>NZ_NEHW01000009.1 GCF_002112505.1 Pseudomonas sp. R28(2017) | reverse complement strand
GCTAGCAGCTTGCCGTCCACCCCTCTCACCTAACACCTTACCTCCTTCGAAGACACAAGCGAGCGCAGCTCGCGATGCGCCGCGCGGGCGGCGCTCGATCTCACAGGCGCAGTAAACCTCAAGGCGGGCACATTGCAGCCCTGACACCCCATCAAGACAGGCACATCACAACCATCACACAAAAAAAAGCCGACCCCGCAATCGGGGTCGGCCCTTGAACCAGAAATCCTAGCTGTTACTTACCAGCCGTCAGCGCGTTGTAGCTGGTCATCAGGTTCCGATAATCCGGAATATGGTTGGAACACAGCGCCGCCAGCCCTTCAATGTCGTTGCGCCAGTCGCGGTGCAGCTCACAGGCCACGCCAAACCAGGTCATCAGTTGCGCGCCAGCCCGGCTCATGCGGTCATGGGCAGCATCACGGGTCATTTCGTTGAAGGTGCCGGAAGCGTCGGTCACCACGAACACGTCGAACTCTTCTTCCAGCGCCGCCAGCGCCGGGAAGGCCACGCAAACCTCGGTTACCACACCGGCAATGATCAGCTGCTTCTTGCCGGTGGCCTTCACTGCCTTGACGAAGTCTTCGTTGTCCCAGGCGTTGATCTGGCCTGGGCGGGCGATGTACGGGGCATCCGGGAACAGTGCTTTCAGTTCTGGCACCAGTGGGCCGTTGGGGCCTTGCTCGAAGCTGGTGGTGAGGATGGTCGGCAGGTTGAAGAACTTGGCCAGGTCGGCCAGGGCCAGCACGTTGTTCTTGAACTTGTCCGGCTCGATGTCGCGGACCAGGGACAGCAGGCCTGCCTGGTGGTCGACCAGCAGGACTGCGGCGTCGTCTTTGTTCAGGCGGTTGTAGGTGAATTTGCTCATGGTCTGTGCTCCTAAGGTTTATGAATTTTTCAGCAATCCGGGGTGTTTCGCGTTGATGGGCACAGATTAAAATCATCACCTTTACGGCGGTAGACTGCGAAAATTGCCTTTAGCGTTCCATCTGGAGAACGATCATTGGAAGACCTCAATTCCCTCTACTACTTCACCCAAGTCGTGGAGCACGGTGGCTTCGCCCCGGCCGGGCGGGCGCTGGACATGCCCAAGTCGAAGCTCAGCCGGCGCATCGCCGACCTTGAGGACCGCCTCGGCGTGCGCCTGCTGCACCGCACCAGCCGCCACTGCTCACTGACCGAGATCGGCCAGGCCTACTACAACCGTTGCCTGGCAATGCGCGTGGAAGCCGAGGGTGCGGCAGAGATCATCGAGCGCAACCGCAGCGAACCGCGCGGGCTGGTGCGCATCAGCTGCCCGACCACCCTGCTCAATTCCTGGGTCGGGCCGATGCTGACCCGCTATATGCTCAAGTACCCGCAGGTGGAGCTGTTCATCGAGAGCACCAACCGCCGTGTCGACCTGCTGCACGAGGGCTTCGACATTGCCCTGCGGGTGCGTTTCCCGCCGTTGGAGAACACCGACATGGTGATGAAGGTGTTGAGCAACAGCACCCAGTGCCTGGTCGGCCAGCCGCAGTACCTGGAACAACTGCCGAAGGGCTTTGACCCGCAGCTGCTCGGCACGCTGCCGAGCCTGCACTGGGGCAGCGCCCAGCGGGAGTACCAGTGGGAGCTGTTCCAGGGCGAGGACAACAGCCGCAGCATCGTCATCCCGCATACGCCACGCATGGTCACCGATGACCTGTTCGCCCTGCGCCACTTCGTGGTGGCTGGCGTGGGCATTGCGCATTTGCCGCGGGTGGCGGTGCGTGAAGACCTGGCGGCGGGGCGATTGGTGGAGCTGATTCCAGACTGGCACCCGCGTTGCGGCATCGTGCATGCGATCTTCCCGTCGCGGCGCGGGTTGCTGCCGTCGGTGCGGGCACTGATCGATCACCTGGCCGAAGAGTTCGCCATCAGCGACATGGCTTGAGTCTCAGGCCGCCTGTACCGGCCTCTTCGCGGCAGTTCGACGCCTCGACAAGCCCGCTCCCACAGAGATAGCGCACACCTCAGGCCTGAGGTGATCCTGTGGGAGCGGGCGTGCCCGCGAAGAGGCCGGCACAGGTAAAGGAAATTCCCCAGCACACAGTTACAAGACCGCTGGCCTATCCTTGCTCCACAGTCCCGGATCATCCCCCTTGGAGGCCCCATGATCCGCGCCAATCACGGACCAGGCCGCGCCCTGCTCGCTACCCTCGCCCTTTACCCGGCATTCAGTCAGGCAGAAGATGCCGGCTGGTCGCTGCTAAGCCGCAACTATTTCCTGCACAGCGACTTCCGCTCGCCCTCCGCCAGCGGCCAGAACTACCGCCAGGAATGGGCCCAGGGCTTCATCGGCGAGGTCCGCTCGGGCTTCACCGAAGGCACGCTCGGCGTCGGCCTCGACGCCCATGGCTTCCTCGGCCTCAAGCTCGACGGCGGCCGCGGCCATGCCGGCACCGGCCTGCTGCCGCGCGACAGCGATGGCCGCGCCGAGTCCGACTACTCCAGCGCTGGAGCCGCGCTCAAGCTGCGCTTGGGCTACACCCAGCTGCGCTACGGCGAAATGACCGTAGAAACTCCAGTGTTCGACACCGGCGACAAGCGCCTGCACCCGGAGTACGCCACCGGCTGGTTGGTGGACAACACCGGCCTGCCCGACTGGCGCCTGCAGGCCGGGCACTTCACAGCCTTCAACAACCAGGACAACAGCTCCACCCACGACGACTTCAGCGGCTACGGCGCCACCACCCACAATCGCGCCATCAGCCTGGCCGGCGCCACCTTTGCGCCAAGCGGCCCCTTCGGCGGTGCGTTGTACGCCGGGCAACTGGAGGACACCTGGCGCCAGGCCTACCTCAACCTGAACCTGGCCGAGGGCAACTGGCGCCTGGACGGCAATCTCTACAAGACCCGCGACACCGGCAATGCCAGCGCGGGGGCGATCGACACCCTCGCCTACAGCCTGCTGGGCAAGTACAGCTTCGGCGCTCAGGCCCTGAGCCTGGCTTACCAGAAGGTCGAGGGCGACACGCCGTTCGATTTCGTCGGTGGCGACTCCATCTACCTGGCCAACTCGATCAAGTACGCCGACTTCAACGGCCCCGGCGAGCGCTCGTGGCAACTGCGCTACGACCTCAGCTTCGCCACCCTCGGCATCCCTGGCCTGAGCCTGATGGGCCGCTACGTCAGCGGCCGCGGCATCGATGGCAGCCACGCCCCGGCCAGCGGCGCCTACGTGAATCAGTATGGCGAGGGTGGCAAACACTGGGAACGCGACATCGACCTGAAATACGTGGTCCATTCCGGTACCGCCAAGGACCTCAGCCTGTCGTTCTCCCACGTCAGCCACCGCGCCAACCTGGCCCAGGCCGGCGATGACATCGACCGCATCTACCTGATCATCGAATACCCTCTCAAAGGCAGCTTCTGACATGAACAGTTCCCCTTCAGGCGCCTGGAGCCCGTTGCGCAACACCACCTTCCGCATGCTGTGGATCGCCACCATCGCCTCCAACATCGGCACCTGGATGCACGAAGTGGGCGCTGGCTGGCTAATGACCACGCTGTCAACCAACCCACTGCACGTGGCGCTGATCCAGGTGGCTGGCTCGCTGCCGATGTTCTTTCTTGCCCTGCCGGCCGGCGCGGCGGCCGATATCGTCGACAAGCGCCGCTACCTGCTGCTGGTGCAGTTGTGGATGTCATCGGTGGCCGTGGTGCTGGCGGCCCTGACGCTGCTTGGGCTGATGAATGTCACCCTGCTGCTGGTGCTGACATTGGCGCTGGGCATCGGCACGGCGCTGATGATGCCGGCCTGGAGCGCGCTGACACCGGAGTTGGTGGGCAAGGAAGACCTGGCCAACGCGGTGGCCATTTCCAGCGTCGGCATCAACGTGTCGCGCGCCATCGGTCCGGCGCTGGCCGGCGTGGTGGTGAGCATGGTCGGCCCGTGGCTGACGTTCGCCCTCAATGCCGTGTCTTTTGCCGGCGTGATCCTGGTGCTGTTGCTGTGGAAGCGTGAGGTGAAGGAGCCGCTGCTGCCGGCCGAGCGCTTCGTCGCCGCCATGCGCACCGGCCTGCGCTTCGCCCGCAGTGCCAAGCCCTTGCAGGCCGTGCTGTTGCGGGCGTTGGCGTTCTTTTTCTGCGCCAGCGCCGGGACCTCGTTGCTGCCACTGATCGTGCGCGGCGAAATGCATGGCAGCGCGGCCGACTTCGGCCTGCTGCTGGCGGCCATCGGCATCGGCGCGGTGGCCGGCGCCACGCTGCTGCCTCGGCTGCGCGAGCGCATCAGCCGCGACCGCCTGGTGCTGCTGGCCAGCCTGCTGTATGCCCTGTTCCTGCTGGCCCTGGCGTTGGTGCGCAACTTCTACGCGCTGCTACCGGCGATGCTGCTCAGTGGCGCGGCGTGGATCGCGGTGCTGTCCAACCTGCAGGTCGCGGCGCAGACCTCGGTACCGGCCTGGGTACGGGCGCGGGCGTTGTCGGTGTACATCCTGTTCTTCTTCGGCGCCATGGCCAGCGGTGGCTTGCTGTGGGGCACACTGGCCAGTCATGCATCGATCACCCTGAGCCTGTTGCTGGCCTCAGGCGGCCTGGCGCTGGGTACCTTGCTGACCTGCAAGGTCACCTTGCCGGAGACCGAAGCCGAGGAACTGACGCCGTCGCTGCACTGGCCGGTGCCGGTGCTCAGCGATGACATGGACAAAGAAAGCGGGCCAGTGATGGTCACCGTCGAGTACCACATCGATCCAGCCAAGGCCGAGGCGTTCCAGCAAGCGGCGCGGGAGCTTGAGGCGATGCGCAAGCGCAATGGCGCATTGTCGTGGGGGTTGATGCGGGACAGTGCAGATCCTGCGCTATGGCTGGAGTTTTTCTTCGAGGAGTCATGGCTGGAGCATTTGCGGCATCACCATCGGGTGACCCGGGGGGAGCTCAAGATCGAGGCGCGGGTGCGGATGCTGCAGACCGATGGGGTCGAGGTGAAGATCCGCCACCTGTTGGCTGGCGTTGAACACAAGGCACACCATTGAAGCAGGCCTTACCGGCCTCTTCGCGGGCAAGCCCGCTCCCACAGGGACCGCGCAGGTCCTGAGGGCTGTGCAGTACCTGTGGGAGCGGGCTTGCCCGCGAAGAGGCCAGCACTGAAGGAACGAAAAAGGGGGCCAATAACTGGCCCCCTTTCACATCAGCTCAGCTTAGAACGCGAAGCACGAGCAACCCAGCGCGCCCCAGAAGCCCTGGTAGTCATTCACCGGCACGCTCGAATGCCGCGCCTTTTCATGGCTGTGCGCATGCACCCCACACGGCCCGCTGCACTGGTGCACGGCTGCCGCCAGCGACGGCGTGCCTACACGCCAGTGCCCCGGCACCTTGGCCACTGGCGACCATTCCGGCAGCACCGGCACCTGAGGTGGGCCGAGCTTGTCGAATTCGCCCGCGCCATACACCACCTTGCCGTCAACGACCGTCAGCACCGACTCGATACCTTTGATCGCCTCTTCATCGACACTGAAGAAGTCCAGCGACAGTGCCGCCAGGTCGGCCAGCTGGCCTACCTTGATCTGGCCCTTCTTGCCCTGCTCGCTGGAGAACCAGGCGCTGCCCTGGGTGAACAGCTGCAGTGCGGTTTCGCGATCCAGGCCTTCCTTGTACAGCTCCATGCCGCCAACGGTCTTGCCGCTGACCAGCCAGTACAGCGAGGTCCACGGGTTGTAGCTGGACACGCGGGTGGCATCGGTACCGGCACCCACCGGCACGCCCATCTCGAGCATGCGCTTGATCGGCGGGGTCTGCTCGGCCGCCTTGGCGCCGTAGCGGTCGACGAAGTACTCACCCTGGAAGGCCATGCGGTCCTGGATGGCGATGCCGCCACCCAGCGCACGCACGCGCTCGATGTTTTGCGGGGTGATGGTTTCGGCATGGTCGAAGAACCACGGCAGGCCGTTGAACGGAATGTCGCGGTTGACCTTCTCGAACACGTCGAGCATGCGCGTGATCGATTCGTTGTAGGTGGCATGCAGGCGGAACGGCCAGCGCTGCTCGACCAGGTGGCGCACCACGGGCTCCAGCTCTTCTTCCATGGTCTGCGGCAGGTCCGGGCGTGGCTCGAGGAAGTCCTCGAAGTCGGCGGCGGAGAACACCAGCATCTCGCCAGCACCGTTGTGGCGCAGGAAGTCGGTGCCGCTGTGCAGCTTGACGCTGGATGTCCACTTGCGGAAGTCGTCGAGCTCTTCCTTGGGCTTCTGGGTGAACAGGTTGTAGGCGATGCGCACGGTCAGCTGGTTGTTGTCGGCCAGTTCCTGGATCACCTGGTAGTCGTCCGGGAAGTTCTGGTAGCCGCCGCCGGCATCGATGGCGCTGGTCAGGCCCAGGCGGTTCAGTTCGCGCATGAACTGGCGGGTGGAGTTGACCTGGTATTCCAGTGGCAGCTTCGGCCCCTTGGCCAGGGTGGCGTAGAGGATCATCGCATTGGGACGGGCGATCAGCATGCCGGTCGGGTTGCCGAACTTGTCACGCTGGATCTCGCCACCCGGCGGGTTCGGTGTGTCCTTGGTGTAGCCGACGGCCTTGAGCGCGGCGCGGTTGAGCAGCGCGCGGTCATACAGGTGCAGCAGGAACACCGGGGTGTCGGGCGCGGCCTGGTTGATTTCTTCCAGGGTCGGCATGCGTTTTTCGGCGAACTGGAATTCGTTCCAGCCACCGACCACACGCACCCACTGCGGGGTCGGCGTACGCGCTGCCTGGTCCTTGAGCATGCGCAGGGCGTCGGCCACCGACGGCACGCCTTCCCAGCGCAGTTCCAGGTTGTAGTTCAGGCCACCGCGGATCAGGTGCAGGTGCGAGTCGTTCAGGCCGGGGATCACCGTGCGCTGCTTGAGGTCGATGATCTGCGTGGCGCTGCCCTTGTGGGCCATGGCCTCGGCGTCGTTGCCCACGGCAATGAAGCGACCGTCCTTGATGGCGACGGCGGTGGCGGTGGGCTTTTCGCGGTCAACGGTGTGCAGTTTACCGTTGAACAGAATCAGGTCGGCGGTCATGGAACCTCCTTGGGTGGATGCGTGGGCGGAACCGGCTTGGCCGGTGAAGGGCAATGCGGACCAGAGGGCGCCGGCCGCACCTAGCACGGTGCTGGTGGCGAGGAACTGGCGACGGGTCTTGTCGTTGCGGTCCTGGGACATGGGCTTCTCCGACTGGGGCCGGCAGGGGCGACTGCGAAGCATGCCGGTTGATGCAAGGTCAGGGCTTGGATGGATGTGCGGTGAGTTGAAGAAGGTTAGCCCTGTTCAACAGTTGTGCTGCCTGGGCAGGCCTCTTCGCGGGCTCGCCCGCTCCTACAGATACTGCTTTCCCTGTGGGAGCGGGTTCACCCGCGAATGCCTTCCACAATTACTTCTGCAGGAACGCCAGCAAATCCTCATTCAGCTGCTGGGCATGGGTCACCGCAAACCCGTGCGGCGCGCCGGCATACACCTTCAGCTCAGCCCCACGAATCAGCTCGGCCGCCTGCTTGCCGGTGGTCTCGAACGGCACGATCTGGTCGTCATCGCCGTGGATGACCAGGGTCGGCACATCGATGCTGGCCATGTCCGGACGGAAGTCGGTCTCCGAGAACGCGGTCACGCAATCCAGGGTGCCCTTGATCGACGCCATCAGCGCAATGTTCAGGGTCTGGGCCTGTACCCCCAGGGAAACCTGCTGCCCATGGTTGATGCCATAGAACGGCGCGGCGAAATCGGCGATGAACTGTGCACGGTCGGCACGCAGGCCAGCACGGATGCCTTCGAACACCGACAGGTCGACACCTTCAGGGTTGTCGTCGCGCTTGCCGAACACCGGGGTCACCGCGCCCAGCAGCACCAGCCCGGCCACCCGCTCGCTGCCATGGCGGGCGATGTAGCGGCTGACATCGCCACCGCCCATCGAGAAGCCCACCAGGGTCACGTCGCGCAGGTCGAGGTGTTCGATCAACTGGGCGATATCATCGGCGAAGGTGTCGTAGTCGTAACCGGTCCACGGCTGGCTCGAACGGCCGAACCCACGGCGGTCGAAGGCGATGGCGCGGTAGCCGCGGCTGGCCAGGAACTCCATCTGCGAGTCCCACATGTCGGCGTCCAGTGGCCAGCCGTGGCTGAACAGCACCGGCTTGCCGCTGCCCCAGTCCTTGTAATAGATCGAAGTGCCGTCGCGGGTCACGAGGGTGGTCATGTCGATATCTCCTTGAAAGTCCGAAAGGTGAAGGCGTGGCTCAGCCGCGCAGCCAGTTGGCGCAGCGGCGGGTTACCCAAGGCATGATGTAGAACACCACGGGCAGGATGACGAACAGGTTGACGATGAGGTTGCCGCTGATCGGGCCGCCCAGTTGCGGGAAGCGCGCGAACAGCGGCGCCAGCAGCTGGGGAATGACCATGGTCATCGGGCAGATCACCAGGTAGGTCAGCAGTGCCTGCTTCCAGCGCGGTGGTTGCGCCGCGTTGACGCTGGGCGGGGTGAACCAGAACTCCGGGTCATCGTGCACCTGGGTATGGTCACCGCCTTCGAGCAATGGCAGCACTTCATTGACCAGCGCCTGGCGTTCGGCCGAATTGACCCAGGCCTGCAGCAGGCTGGCATCGGCAAAGCGCACCACGGTGGTGAAGTGCAGGCCGCCTTCATCGGGGCGGATGACGTTGACGTCCAGGTGCCCCGGCTGGCGGCGCGCGGCGCTGACCGTGCGCTTGAGCCACGCTTCGTAAGCCGCCAGCGACTCGGCGCGTGCCTTGTGCTGGATGACCAGGGTCACCACGTTGCGGTTGTCTTGGCGTGCGGTGTTCATCGGCGTTCCTTGGGATGAGCTTGCCCGCATCCACTGTGCAACGGCGGACGGGCGATGGATTGGATAGGTGTGCTGCGCTCGCCGGGCACCGTCTGTCGGTGCCCGGCGCCCGGCTTACTTGTTGGCGTTGAAGGCGTTGTAGCTGGTCATCAGGTTGCGGTAGTCCGGGATGTGGTTGGAGCACAGCGCGGCCAGCCCTTCGATGTCGTTGCGCCAGTCGCGGTGCAGCTCACAGGCCACGCCGAACCAGGTCATCAGTTGCGCGCCGGCCTGGCTCATGCGGTCGTGGGCGGCGTCGCGGGTCATGGCGTTGAAGGTCCCGGAAGCGTCGGTTACCACGAACACGTCGAACTCTTCTTCCAGGGCCGACAGGGCCGGGAAGGCTACGCACACTTCAGTCACCACACCGGCGATGATCAGTTGCTTCTTGCCAGTGGCCTTCACTGCCTTGACGAAGTCTTCGTTGTCCCAGGCGTTGATCTGGCCTGGGCGGGCGATGTACGGCGCGTCCGGGAACAGTTCTTTCAGTTCTGGTACCAGCGGGCCGTTGGGGCCTTGCTCGAAACTGGTGGTGAGGATGGTCGGCAGGTTGAAGAACTTGGCCAGGTCAGCCAGGGCCAGGACGTTGTTCTTGAAGGCGTCCGGCTCGATGTCGCGCACCAGGGACAGCAAGCCAGCTTGGTGGTCGACCAGCAGAACAGCGGCGTCGTCTTTGTTCAGGCGGTTGTATTTGAAGTTGGTCATGGCGGTAGCTCCTAAGGGTTTTGATTTTCAGTAAGTTGGGTGTTTCGCGTTGATGGGAGAAGATTAAAACCAACACCTTTGGAGCGGTAGATAGTGGTTTTTGGCTTTAGCGTTCCATTTAAGGAACGATCTGTCGGCAATGGATTTGCTGGCTGCATTGCTTGCCCGAGCAAGCTGCTCTATTACTACGCACAGCCCTCCCCTCACTCCCGAGACTTCCATGCTGGCGTTCATCCAGTCGTCCCCGTTGTTGCTCGGTACCGCCCTGATCCTGCTCGACCTCGTGCTCTGGCAGCTGATCCCGATCCCGCGCCGGGCCTGGCGCATTGGCACGCGACTGGTGATCTTCCTGCTGTTCAGCTCGGTGCTGGTGGCCGCCGGGATGAGCCCGCTACAGCCGCCGCCGTGGCCCGACGATGTGTCGCGCAACCTGATCGCCACCGTGCTGGCGATCGGCTGGTGGCTGTTCGGCGCGCGCACGGTGACCGTGGTGTTCGGCCTGTTGCTGGTGGCCCGTGGCAGCCACGGCGGGCGCCTGTTGCAGGATGTGCTGGGGGCGCTGATCTTCCTGGCGGCCGTGGTCGCCGCTGCGGGCTATGTACTGCAACTGCCGGTGAAGGGCCTGCTGGCCACTTCCGGGGTGATGGCCATCGTCATCGGCCTGGCGCTGCAAAGCACCCTGGCCGACGTGTTCAGCGGCATCGTGCTGAACACCACGCGGCCCTATCAGATTGGCGATTCGATCTCCATCGACGGCACCGAGGGCAAGGTGCTGGATATCGACTGGCGCGCCACGCGCCTGCTCACCGGCAGTGGCAGCCTGGCGGTGATCCCCAACTCGGTGGCGGCCAAGGCACGGCTGCTCAATCACAGCCGCCCGGCCGATGTGAACGGCGTGTCGATCTGCGTGGTGGTGCCGGCCAAGGTTCGCCCCAGACGGGTTTTCGATGCCCTGGAGAAGGCCTTGCAGGGCACCAGCGCGATCCTCCCCTCGCCCAGGCCCAAGGTCACGGTGAAGACTTCGACGCTGGAGTCGGTGGAGTACGAAGCCAGCGGCTTCATCGCGGACATGGGCGGCAAGACCGATGCCCGCAACCAGTTGTTCGACCTGGCGCACCGCCATCTGGAAGCCAGTGGGGTGATGTGGAACGTCGACCTGGCCATGCCGCCACGCAGCCGCCAGCGCGAAGTGCTGGACGAAGTGCGAGTATTCCGTTCGCTGAGTGACGAAGAACGGGATGCCTTGAGCCAGCGCATGACCGCTGTGGAGTACCTGGCCGATCAGGTGATCCTGGGCGTAGGTGAGCAGTCCGATCATTTGCTGGTGATTGGCAGCGGCGTGGTTTCAGCGTCGGTGCGTGATGGTGACAAGCTGCTGGAGGCCGGGCGCATGGGGCCGGGTGAGGTGCTGGGGATCGAGGGGATCATCGATGAAGATGACTCGTTTGCCGAGTTCCGGACCTTGACCAGTTGCGTGCTGTATCGGATCGAGAAGGCACAGGTGAAGAGCTGCCTGGTGCAGCGTGGGGAGGTGCAGACAGCGTTGAGCAAGTTGCAGCGGTTCAGGCGCCAGAGCCGGGAGTCACTGTTGCTGCAGAAGCCGGTTTCGATCAAGAAAGGCGGCTTCCTCAGCTGGTTGCACAAGTAAGCCTGTGCCGGCCTCTTCGCGGCGGTTCGACGCGAAGAGGCCAGCGCTTACAACACCACTCTCAGGCATTGCCCCGCGTGGTACAGCGAGAAGCCGGACTCATAGAACGCCGTGCGCAGCGAAGGCGCGCTCACGCCCTTCATCGGCGAGAACGGGATCGGCAGGCTGTCCGGCTCGCCCTTCAGCAGGAACTCGGCAAACGCCCGGCCAATCACGGTCCCGGTGGTGTTGCCACGACCGTTGTAGCCGGTCACCGCCACCAGCCCCGGCGCCGGCTCGAACAGCCGCATCAGGTGGTCAGGGGTGAAGTCGATGCAGCCGGTCCAGTGCATTTCCCACTCGACCTTGCCCAGCTCCGGGTAGTAATGGCTCTGGATCCGGTCGGCCCAGCTGCGCACGAACCAGGCCGGCTTGTTGTCGACCCGGCCAAGGCTGCCCAGCAGCAGCCGGCCCTGATCGTCGCGGCGGATGCTGCTGAGCACGGTGCGGGTGTCCCACGAGCCCTGGCCGTGCGGCAGCACCTTGTCGGCCGCCCCGCCGTGCAGCGGCTTGGACGCCACCTGGTAGTAGTAGCCACGGAAGAACTGCTTCTGCAGGTTGCTCCAGTCGCCTTCGGTGTAGGCGCCAGTGGAAATCACCACCTTGTCGGCACGCACCGAGCCGCGCGCGGTCTTCACCCGCCAGCCGTCGCCCTCGCGCTCAAGGCCTTCGACCGAGGATTGCTGGAACAGCTTGCCACCCAGGCGCACCACGGCGGCGGCCAGGCCCTGGGTGTAGCCCATCGGGTTGATGGTGCCGGCGCGGCGGTCGAGCAGCGCGGCGGAAATCTTGTCGGTACCGCAGTATTCCTGGCACTGGGCGCCGGTCAGCAGCTCGACATCGGCACCGCGGCGGCGCCACTGCTCATGGCGGGCCTCGAGGTCGGCGATACCGGTGGCGTTGTGCGCCATGTGCAGCGTGCCCTTGTGCTGGGCCTGGCAGTCGATGCCGAGGCGTTCGATCATGGCGAACACTTGTGCCGGGGCCTCGCCAAGCACCTTGTTCAGGCGGCTGCCCTGCTTGTGGCCGAGGGTTGCCTCGACGTCATCGGGGCGGATCCAGGTGCCGGCGTTGACAAGCCCGACGTTGCGCCCGGAGCCGCCGTGGCCAATCTTCCAGGCCTCCAGCAGGATTACCGACTTGCCCTGTTCGAGCAGGTGGATGGCCGCCGACAGGCCGGTGATGCCGCCGCCGATCACGCAGACATCAGCCTTGTGTTCACCGGCCAAGGCCTGGCTGGCGACGGTCGGTTGGCTGACGTGTTCCCACAAGCATTGTTGACGCAGTTCGGACATGGCCCGGCTCCAGCAATTTATTCTTGTTTGCGGCTGCCTTGCAGCCCATCGCTGGCAAGCCAGCTCCCACAGGGACCACACAGACCTGAAAGGCAGTGGAGATCCTGTGGGAGCGGGCTTGCCCGCGAACCGGGGGCAAAGCCCCCGGCCATGCAGCATCAAGCCATCAGTCGAACACGATACCCTGCGCCAGCGGCAGCTCGCGCGAGTAGTTCACGGTGTTGGTCTGGCGACGCATGTAGCCTTTCCAGGCATCGGAACCGGACTCGCGACCACCGCCCGTCTCCTTCTCGCCACCAAACGCCCCGCCGATCTCGGCGCCGCTGGTGCCGATGTTGACGTTGGCGATGCCGCAGTCGCTGCCCGAAGCACTCTGGAAGCGCTCGGCCTCCCGAATGTCGGTGGTGAAGATGCACGACGACAGGCCTTGTGGCACTTCGTTGTTCAGGCGCAGGGCCTCTTCGAAGTCGTCGTAGGCCAGCACGTAGAGAATCGGCGCGAAGGTTTCGTGGCGCACCACGTCGCTTTGCGCAGGCATCTCGGCGATGGCCGGCGTGACGTAGTAGGCGTTCGGGTACTGGTCGGCCAGCTGACGCTCACCACCGAACACTTGCCCGCCCTCGTCACGGGCCTTGGCCAGTGCACCTTGCATGGCGTCGAACGACTGCTTGTCGATCAACGGGCCAACCAGGTTGTCCTTGCGTGGGTCACCGATGCGCACTTTGCCGTAGGCGGCTTTGACGCGGGCAACCACTTCGTCCTTGATCGAGCGGTGCACGATCAGGCGACGCAGCGTCGTGCAACGCTGGCCGGCGGTGCCGACAGCGGAGAACAGAATGCCGCGCACGGCCAGGTCGAGGTCGGCGCTCGGGGCCAGGATCATGGCGTTGTTGCCGCCCAGCTCGAGGATGCTGCGGCCGAAGCGGGCCGCAACACGTGGGCCGACTTCACGGCCCATGCGGGTGCTGCCGGTGGCGCTGACCAGCGGTACGCGTGGGTCGTCGACCATGGCCTCGCCGGCTTCGCGGCCGCCGATCACCAGTTGCGCCAGGCCAGCCGGAGCGTCACCGAACGCCTTCAGGGCTTTTTCGAACAGCGCCTGGCACGCCAGGGCGGTCAGCGGGGTCTTCTCGGACGGCTTCCACACCACCGAGTTACCGGCCACCAGGGCCAGCGCGGTGTTCCAGGCCCACACGGCCACCGGGAAGTTGAAGGCGCTGATCACGCCGACCACGCCCAGCGGGTGCCAGGTTTCACGCATGTGGTGGCCGGGGCGCTCGGACGCGATGGTCAGGCCGTACAGCTGGCGCGACAGGCCAACGGCGAAATCGCAGATGTCGATCATTTCCTGCACTTCGCCCAGGCCTTCCTGGGTGATCTTGCCGGCTTCGATCGAGACCAGCTCGCCGAGGTCGGCCTTGTGCTCACGCAGCACCTCACCGAACAGGCGCACCAGTTCGCCACGGCGCGGGGCCGGCACGCTGCGCCAGGCTTCGAAGGCGCTCTGGGCCTGATCGATGCGGGCGATGGTCTCGGCCTTGCCGAGCAATTTCACCGAGGCGATCTGGCTGCCGTCGATCGGCGTGTGAACAGGGTAGTCGCCCTGGGTGTAAGCCTCGGCGGCAACGCCAAGGCGCTCGAGCAATCCAGCAACCATTTGTGCTTCTCCTACATCGGGTGATGGGGTGGAAAAATGATGTGGATCAGTATTAATCCGATCACACCGGTGCAACAAACGACCTTTATTCCGCATATCATTCCGTCAGGTAATGATTTGAGCCGCAGAGACCCTTATGTCCAAACGCCTGGTGCCCTCCATGACCGCCCTGCAGTGCTTCGAAGCTGCAGCCCGCCACCTGAGCTTTACCCGTGCCGCCGAAGAATTGCACCTGACCCAGAGTGCAGTCAGCAAGCAGGTGGCGCAGCTGGAAGAGATGCTGCGCCACCACCTGTTCTTGCGTATCCGCAGGCGCCTGCAACTCACGCCCGCTGGCAGCCTGTACCTGGCCGAGGTGAACAAGATCCTCACCCAGGTCGACATGTCGAGCCGCTACGTGCTCACCTACGGCGAGCAGACCGAGATATTGAAGGTAGCCACTCAACCGAGTTTTGGCGTGCGCTGGCTGATCCCGCACCTCAAGGGCTTCGGCAAACGCCACGCGAACATCCACCTCGACATCCGCAACGAGATGGAGCCGTTCGCCTTGCTGCAGGGCTCGGCGGATGTGGTGTTCTTCTACGGCCAGGGCACTTGGCCGGGGGCCACCTGCGTCGAGTTGTTCGGCGAAGAAGTGGTGCCGGTGTGCGCGCCGGAGCTGCTGGCCGGGCGCGAGCTGAGGGATGCGGGTGAATTGGCGGACATGGTGCTGCTGCAGAGCACGTCGCGGCCAGAGGCCTGGCATGAGTGGTTCCTGGAACTGGGGTTGCACAGTGTCAGCGCCTACCATGGGCCGCGGTTCGATACGTTCTACATGGCGTTGAGTGCGGCGCAGGCCGGCTGTGGGGTGGCGTTGGTGCCTCAATACCTGGTGGCGAAAGAGTTGGCCGAGGGCAGCCTGGTGATTGCCTGGAATCACGCGATGCCAAGTGCCGGCAAGCATTACCTGGCCTATGCCGAACATGCAGCGGAGGTGCCTAAAGTCAGGGCATTGGTGGAATGGATTCGCGAGCAGCTGCAGGCTTGAGATTGCCGGGGCCGCTTTGCGGCCCATCGCCGGCAAGCCAGCTCCCACAGGTACTGCGCAAGGTTCAAACTGTATCTAATCCCTGTGGGAGCGGGCTTGCCCGCGAAAGGGCCCTCGAGGTCGATCAGAAATGGAATGACTGACTCACTTTTTTTCGCTTGTGAGCCAAGTGCATTCCCAGCTTTCATGTAAGCGTCCGAACCTAACCAGGAAGCTAGCGATGCCCGCCCACGATTTCGTCAGCCCCGACAGCATCCGCGCGCAGTTCTCTGCCGCCATGTCGCTCATGTACAAACAGGAAGTGCCACTGTACGGCACGCTGCTGGAGCTGGTGAGCGAAATCAACCAGCAGGTCATGGCCGAACAGCCCAAGGTGGCCGAGGCCCTGCGCTGGACCGGCGAGGTCGAGCGCCTGGACCAGGAGCGCCACGGCGCCATCCGCGTCGGCACTGCCGAAGAGCTGGCGACCATTGCCCGCCTGTTCGCGGTAATGGGCATGGCGCCGGTCGGTTACTACGACCTCAGCTCTGCCGGTGTGCCGGTGCACTCCACCGCGTTCCGCGCCGTGCATGAGCAGTCGCTGCACGTCAGCCCGTTCCGTGTGTTCACCTCGCTGCTGCGCCTGGAGCTGATCGACAACCTGCCACTGCGCGAACTGGCCCAGGGCATCCTGAGCAAGCGCAAGATCTTCACCGCGCGCGCGCTCGAACTGATTGCCCAATCCGAGCGCGATGGTGGCCTGAACGCAGCCGATGCCGACGAGTTCGTCCGCGAAGCCCTGCACACCTTCCGCTGGCACCAGGACGCCACGGTCACGGCCGAGCAGTACCAGCAGCTGCACGACCAGCACCGCCTGATCGCCGACGTGGTGGCCTTCAAGGGCCCGCACATCAACCACCTGACCCCGCGCACCCTGGACATCGACGCGATCCAGGCCGGCATGCCGGCCAAGGGCATCCCGCCAAAAGCCGTAGTCGAAGGCCCGCCCACCCGCCGTCACCCGATCCTGCTGCGCCAGACCAGCTTCAAGGCACTGCAGGAGAAGGTTGCATTCAGCGATCACCAGGGCAGCCACACCGCACGCTTCGGTGAAATCGAACAGCGCGGCGCCGCGCTGACGCCGAGAGGCCGCCAGCTGTACGACAAGCTGCTCGACGTCACCCGCGCCGCCCTGGGTGGCGCGCCGGCCGAGGCCAATGCCGAGCGCTACATGGCCCTGCTGCAGGAAAGCTTTACCGAATTTCCGGATGACCTGGCGCAGATGCGCGAGCAAGGGTTGGCATATTTCCGCTACTTCGCTACCGAGAAGGGCCTGGCAGCGCGCGGGCAAGCGGATCGCCCGACCACGCTGGAAGGCCTGATCGCGGCCGGCCATGTGCACTTCGAGGCGCTGGTGTACGAGGACTTCCTGCCGGTGAGTGCGGCGGGGATCTTCCAGTCGAACCTGGGGGATGAAGGCCAGGCGGAGTATGGCAGCAATGCCAACCGCGAAGCGTTTGAAGCGGCGCTGGGGCTGCAGGTGGAGGATGAGCTGGCACTGTATGCGCAGAGCGAGCGGCGTTCGTTGCAGGCCTGCGCTCAGGCGTTGAGCCTAGGTTCGATGTAACACATCAGGGGCGCTTTGCGCCCCCATTCGCGGGCAAGCCCGCTCCCACAAGTACAGCGCAAGCCTGGGGCCTGTGGAGATCCTGGGGGAGCGGGCTTGCCCGCGAATGGGCCGCAAAGCGGCCCCCGTACAACCTCAGCGGAAGCGGTCCACTTCCTGGCGCAACTGCGCCGCCAACCCTTCCAGCTCCCGCGCGGTAAAGGCCAGTTCATTGGCCACGTCACGCTGCTCGCTGTTGGCCTGGGCAATGCTCTGCAGGTTACGGCTGAGCACTGTCGCGGTGCTGCTCTGCTCCTGGGTCGCCGTGCTGATCACGGCAAACTGCTCACCCGCCGCACGGCTCTGCTCATCGATGCGCGCCAACGCTTCGGCGACTTTGTCGTTGCGCGCCAGCCCTTCCTGCATCAGCTGGTTGCCCTGCTCCAGGGTATTGATGGCATGCCCGGTCTGCTGCTGGATGCTGCCGATCATCCCGGAAATTTCATCGGTCGCCTGGCGCGTGCGCGCTGCCAGCCCACGCACCTCATCTGCGACCACGGCAAAGCCGCGTCCCTGCTCACCGGCACGGGCCGCTTCGATGGCGGCGTTAAGGGCCAGCAGGTTAGTCTGTTCGGCAATCGCGGTGATCACGCTGATGATGCCGCCGATCTCCTGCGAACGTGCGCCCAGGCTGTCCATCACCGTGGCAGTGCCACCCAGCGCTTCGGCAATCTGCCGCAGCGAGCTCGACGCTTCGTCCATGGCGCTGCGGCCGATGCGGGTCTGCTGGGCGTTATCGCGGGCCATGCGCTCGGTGCCGGCCATGTTGTCGGCGATGTTCATCGAGGTGGCACTGAACTCCTCCACCGCACCGGCCATGCTGGTGATCTCGCCGGACTGCTGGTCCATGCCTTCACAGGCACCGGTCGACAGCCCCGACAGCGAACGCGCGCGGCTGCTGACCTGCTCGGAGGCACTGCGGATATGCTCGACCATGGTCGACAGCGCCTCGCCCATCTGGTTGAAGCTGCGTGCCAGCTGGCCAATTTCGTCGTGGCTGGTCACGCTCAGCCGCGCATTCAGGTCGCCGGCACCCAGTGCCTCGGCCTGGCGCACCAGGTCGTCCAGCGGGCGCAGCTTGCGGCGCAGCAGCCACAGGGTGGCCGCCACCGCCAGCAGCATCGCCAGCAGGCTGCCGATGGCCAGGCGCAGGCCGACGCTCCAGGTCACCTCGCGGATTTCCGCCTTCGGCATGCTGGCGACCACGGTCCAAGGGCCCTCGGCGAACGGCGCACTGGCGCTGAACAGGTCCTGGTCAGCATTGGCCGGTGGTACCAGCCATTGGCCCTGATCATCGCGTATGGCCAGCGAGCCGGTAGCGCCGATGCGGAAGCGCTTGAGGTTGGCGAACTGGGCGTTCTGCGCATCGGTGTAGTCGAAGCCGACGAACAACACCGCGATCACCCGGCCGTTGCTGTCGCTGACCGGCACGTAACGGGTCATGTAGTTGCGCTCGAACAGCACGGCGCGGCCGACGTACATCTGCCCGGCCAGCAGCTTGGTGTAGGCCGGGTGCTGGCGGTCGAGCTGGGTGCCGATGGCGCGCGTGCCGTCCTGTTTCTTCAGGTTGGTGCTGATGCGCACGAAGTCATCGCCGCTGCGCACGAACAGGGTCGCGATGCCGGCGGTCATCTGCTGGAATTCGTCGACCACCTGGAAATCGTTGTTCAGCAGCCGATCACCCAGATACAGGGCTGGCGTGCTTTGGCCGGCGACCTGCACGGTCTCGCCGGCATGCAACGACAGGCCCGAGGCGAAGCGGCGCTCGAACAGGCCGCTCAGGCGCTGGGTATTGTCCTTGAGCGAACCGTGGAAAGTATCGAGCTGGTCGGCCAGCAGCCGCGCTTCGCTGGCCAGGTGGGCCTGGCGGGTGGCGAGGTTGGCGTCGTCCAGCGCACGCAGGGCGAACAGGGTACTGCCGGAAATCACCAGCGCCAGCACGATGGCGAGGGCGACACCGAGTTGCGAGGCAATTCGGGCACGCGGTTGAGACATGAAGAAGCTCCTGGCAAGAGGCCGGGATCATCCTGATCACGCTGACCACCCGCTTGATATCGACGGGAAATCGCGCCCTCTTCCGGGACGCTGGTGCCAGTAGATCGGCGTCGCTTGTGAATACTTGAGTGTCGGGCCGGGGTATTCGCAAACGTTTTCCTTTTGCCTGTACTGGCCTCTTCGCGGGCAAGCCCGCTCCCACAGGGTTATGCACAGGTTTCAGACTTTGCGCGATACCTGTGGGAGCGGCGGTTCGGCGCCCCGACTGGCCCGCGAAGAGGCCGGCAAAGGCAGTCAAAGGGCCGGCAGGATTTGCACAGCGGGCAAGTCCACCGCCGCCGCTTCCTCTTGCAGAAACACACTCAAGCGCCGCAGCCGCTCCCCGCCCGGCCGGGTCCGTGGCCACACCAGGTAATAATCCATGCCACTGGGCACCGCTGTCGGCCAAGGCAGGCTCAAGCGCCCCTGGGCCACATCCTCGGCGACCATCAACAGGTCACCCATCGAAATGCCGTAACCCCGCGCCGCCGCGATCATGCCCAACTCCAGGGTATCGAACACCTGCCCGCCCTTGAGCGACACCTTGTCGCTGAGCCCCATGCGCTCCAGCCATTCGCGCCAGTCACGCTTGTCGGGGGTCGGGTGCAGCAGCTCGATGCCGGCCAGCCGCCGCTCGTCCCACGGCCCGTCCTTCAGCAGATCCGGCGCCCCCACCGGGATCAACAGCTCGGAGAACAGCCGGCGCACCTCCCAGTCCGCCGGGAACACCCCGTCACTGAGCAGCACCGCACAATCGAACGGTTCCTGGTTGAAGTCCACATGGTCGACGTCCATCCAGGCACTGGTCAGCTGCACCTCGTTGCCCGGCTGCAAGTGGCGATACTGGCTCAGCCGCGCCAGCAGCCAACGCATGGTCAGGGTCGACGGCGCCTTCATGCGCAGGATGTCATCTTCCCCGCGCAAGGTATCGCAGGCCCGCTCCAGCGCAGCAAAGCCTTCACGCACGCCGGGCAGCAGCACCCGCGCCGCCTCGGTCAGTTGCAGGCTGCGGCCACTGCGCACGAACAGCTTGCAGGCGAAGTGGTCTTCCAGGGTGCGGATATGCCGGCTGACCGCGCTCTGAGTGATCGACAACTCTTCACCGGCGCGGGTGAACGAGCTCAGCCGCGCAGCCGCTTCGAATGCGCGCAGTGCATAGAGGGGAGGCAGCTGGCGGGACATGGGGCACCTGTCATCCGGGGGTGGGAATGGAATGCACAGAATCATATATGCATGAGTTGAACTCATGCCAACCATCGCTTTTATCCTTTTGTGCAAAGTTGACCGAAGCCTCAGAATCGTCCCTCGCTTACAGGATCAGGCACAAGGACCACACCCATGCATGTCGCGCCCACCAAAGAACTCAAGGCATTGCTGCGCCTGGCCGGGCCGCTGATCGCCTCGCAGTTGGCGCACATGCTGATGGTGCTCACCGACACCCTGATGATGGCCCGCATCAGCCCGCAGGCCCTGGCCGGAGGTGGCCTGGGCGCGGCGAGCTATTCGTTTGTGTCGATCTTCTGCCTGGGTGTGATTGCCGCCGTCGGCACCCTGGTGGCGATCCGCAAGGGCGCCAACGACATCGAAGGGGCAACCCGCCTGGCGCAGAACGGCCTGTGGCTGGCCTGGGGCCTGGCGCTGCTGGCGGCACTGGTGCTGTGGAACCTGAAGCCGGTGCTGTTGCTGTTTGGCCAGCAGCCAGAGAACGTCGACTCGGCCGCCGAGTTCCTCACCCTGCTGCCACTGGCCCTGCCCGGCTACCTGACCTTCATGGCCCTGCGCGGTTTCACCAGTGCGCTGGGGCGCTCGACCCCGGTGATGGTCATCAGCCTGGTCGGCACAGTCCTCAACTACCTGTTCAACGTCGCCCTGATCGAGGGCATGTTCGGCCTGCCCAAGCTGGGCCTGATGGGCATTGGCCTGGTCACCGCAGTGGTGTCGATGGGCATGGCCATCGCCCTGGCGCTGTACATCCGCTGGCACTCGGCCTATGCCGACTACCCACTGCGCAAAGGGCTATCGCGCCCCTCGCTGCCTGCCCTGCGCGAGTTGTGGCGGCTGGGCCTGCCGATTGGCGGCACCTACATGGTGGAAGTCGGGCTGTTCGCCTTCGCCGCGCTGTGCATGGGCGTGCTCGGCAGCACGCAACTGGCGGCGCACCAGATCGCCCTGCAGATCGTCTCCACCGCGTTCATGGTGCCGACCGGGTTGTCGTATGCGGTAACCATGCGTGTGGGCCTGTATTACGGCGCCGGCAACCTGCTGGCGGCGCGCAGTGCCGGGCGCGTGGGGATCGGCTTCGGGGCGACCATCATGTTTGCCTTCGCGGCGTTGTTCCTGCTGTTGCCGGAGGCGCTGGTGGGGCTGTTCATCGACCGCAACGACCCCGGCTTTACCGCGATCTACCAGCTGGCGGTGCAACTGCTGATGGTGGCGGCATGGTTCGAACTGTTCGATGGCATGCAGACCATCGCGATGGGCTCGATCCGCGGCCTGAAGGACGCCAAGACCACCTTCCTGATCGGGCTGTGCTGCTACTGGCTGGTGGGCGCGCCGAGTGCCTGGCTGTTCACCTTCACCCTGGGTGGCGGGGCGGTGGGCGTGTGGTGGGGGCTGGCGTTGGGGCTGGCCTGTGCGGCGGTGGCGCTGACCATCGGCTTTGAGTGGCGGATGAAGCGGTTGCTGGACAAGGGCGGGGTTGGGGCTACTGTTTCGGCCTGACTTGAGGGCCTATTCGCGGGCAAGCCCGCTCCCACAAGTACACCGCAGCCTTCGAAACCGGTGATATTCCTGTGGGAGCGGGCACGCCCGCGAAAGGGCCCTAGAGGGCAGCCAAGAGGGGACGGTCGGATGCCTGTAGCAGGTAGTCGATCAACGCCCCCACCGGCAGCGGCTTGCTGACCAGGAAGCCTTGCACCTGGTCACAGCCAAACCCGCGCAGCAAGGCCATCTGCTCCGGGCTTTCCACGCCCTCGGCCACCACTTCCAGGTTGAGGTTGTGCGCCAGGTTGATCATGGCATGCACCAGCTTGCGGTTCTCTTCGCGCATTTCCATCTCGGCAACGAAACTGCGGTCGACCTTGAGCAAGGTGATCGGCAGGCTGTTCAGGTGCACGAAGGACGAGAAGCCGGTACCAAAGTCATCCAGCGAGAAGCGCACACCCAGACGCCCCAGGGCATCCATGGTCTGACGCACCAGCTCGTTGCGGCGCATCACTGCCGTTTCGGTCAGTTCGAATTCCAGCCAACGGGCATCCACACCATGCTCGATGATCAGCCGGCTCAGGGTGGCCAGCAATTGGCTGTCCTGGAACTGGCGGAAGCTCAGGTTCACCGCCATGTGCAGCGGCGCAAGCCCCTGCTCGCGCAACGCCTGCATGTCGCGCAGGGCACGGGAAATCACCCAGTAACCCAACGGCACGATCAACCCGCTCTGCTCGGCCAGTGGCACGAACTCGCTGGGCGGCAGCAGGCCGCGCTCGGCATGGCGCCAGCGCACCAGGGCCTCGAGGCCGACGATGCGCCCATCGGCAAGGTTCAAGCGCGGCTGGTAGTGCAGCTCCAGTTCATCGCGGCGCAGCGCCCGGCGCAGCTCGCTTTCCAGGTCGGCCAGGCTGCGCGCATTGCGGTTGATGCGCTCGTTGAACACGTGGAAGGTACAGCCCTGGCTCCCCTTGGCCTGGCGCATGGCAATGTGCGCATGCCACATCAGCGGGTCGGGCCCGCCCTGGGCGCGGGCATGCGCCAGGCCCAGGCTGCAGCCGAGCAACAGGCTTTCGCCGTCGATCCAGTAGGGTTCGGCCAGGGCCTCGACGATACGCTCGGCGATCCATTCGGCGCGGTTCGCGTCGCGCCGCGTGTCGATCAGCAGGGCGAACTCGTCGCTGCCCAGGCGCGCCAGCTGGTCGCCAGCCTCCAGCTGCTGCTTGAGGCGCGACACCACCTGCAGGATCAGGCGGTCGCCGCACTGATGGCCAAGGGCGTCGTTGACATGGCGGAAGTTGTCCAGGTCGAGGTGGCCGAGGGCCACGCCGCGACCTTCGTTCTCAGCCAGGCGTGTAGTCAGCAGGGCCTGGAAGCCCTGGCGGTTGGCGATGCCGGTCAGTGGGTCCTGTTCGGCCAGGCGCTGCAAGGTGGCCACCAGCACACCGCGCTCGCGCACATGGCGCAGCGAGCGGCGCAGCGCATCGACGTTGAGCTGGTCGCGCACCAGCCAGTCACTGACGCCAGTGGGCGCAGTGTCGGGTTCATGGTCGAGCAACAGGATGGTCGGCAGTTCGCAGCGCCCGGGCGCGGGCTGCAACGCCGGCGTGGCCAGCACCACGGCCTGGCGGTCGTGGCTGAACAGGGTATCGACCGCCGCCCAGTTCGGCGCGGTCAGCAAAACTGCGCTACCGTCCAGCGGCAGCAGGCATTCGCGTAATAAGGCGGCCCATTCCGGCTCATCAGCCAACAGCAGCAAACGCAAAGGTTCGACAGGCGTGGACAAGCGGGCTCCTTAAGGCTCGAAAGGTGTAGCGTTGGATGGCGGACATGCTACTGCATAAATGAAAATGATTTTCACTTTTAGACATATCCTTTGCCCGCAGTGCCTCCCGTCGTATTTTGACGTGCATCCTGCGGGAAAGTCGTCAAACCGGCAATTACGATTTTTTCGGTGAATAGCATTAGTTTCACTAATGCTTATCCCCGAACAAAAGTCTGACTCAAACGTCAGACGGTCGCGCCACAACGGCCCCATGCCTGTTAGAATGCGCGGCTATTTTCTGGCGACCCCCGGTTTCTAGCATGTCCCGACTCAATCCCCGGCAACAGGAAGCCCGTGACTACGTCGGCGGCCCTCTATTGGTGCTCGCCGGTGCTGGCTCGGGCAAGACCAGCGTGATCACGCGCAAGATTGCCCACCTCATCCAGAACTGCGGCATCCGTGCCCAGTACATCGTGGCGATGACCTTCACCAACAAGGCCGCCCGCGAGATGAAGGAGCGGGTCGCCACCCTGCTGCGCCCGGGGGAAGGCCGGGGCCTGACGGTGTGCACGTTCCACAACCTGGGCCTGAACATCATCCGCAAGGAGCACGAGCGCCTGGGCTACAAGCCGGGCTTCTCGATCTTCGACGAGTCCGACATCAAGGCGCTGCTGTCGGACATCATGCAGAAGGAATACTCCGGCGACGACGGCATCGACGAGATCAAGAACATGATCGGTGCCTGGAAAAACGACCTGATCCTGCCCGCCGAAGCCCTGGAAAAGGCGCGCAACCCGCGCGAACAGACCGCCGCCATCGTTTACACCCACTACCAGCGCACGCTCAAGGCGTTCAACGCGGTGGATTTCGACGACCTGATCCTGCTGCCGGTCAAGCTGTTCCAGGAGCACCCCGACGTGCTCGAGCGCTGGCAGAACCGCGTGCGCTACCTGCTGGTGGACGAATACCAGGACACCAACGCCAGCCAGTACCTGCTGGTGAAGATGCTGATCGGCATGCGCAACCAGTTCACCGTGGTGGGCGATGACGACCAGTCGATCTACGCCTGGCGTGGCGCGCGCCCCGAGAACCTGATGCTGCTCAAGGAGGACTATCCCTCCCTGAAGATCGTCATGCTCGAACAGAACTACCGCTCCACCAGCCGCATCCTGCGCTGCGCCAACGTGCTGATCGCCAACAACCCGCATGCTTTCGAAAAGCAGCTGTGGAGCGAGATGGGCGTGGGCGACGAGATCCGCGTGATCCGCTGCAAGAACGAGGAAGCCGAGGCCGAACGCGTGGCCATGGAGATCCTCACCCTGCACCTGCGCACCAACCGCCCGTACAGCGACTTCGCCATCCTCTACCGCGGCAACTACCAGGCCAAGCTGATCGAACTGAAGCTGCAGCACCACCAGGTGCCGTATCGCCTGTCGGGCGGCAACAGCTTCTTCGGCCGCCAGGAGGTCAAGGACCTCATGGCCTACCTGCGCCTGCTGGTGAACCCGGATGACGACAACGCCTACCTGCGGGTGATCAACGTGCCGCGCCGCGAGATCGGCTCGACCACCCTGGAAAAGCTCGGCAACTATTCCACCGAGCGCGGTATCTCGATGTACGCCGCCAGCGAGGAACTGGGCCTGGGCGAGCACCTGGACGCCCGCTACACCGAGCGCCTGCAGCGCTTCAAGCACTGGCTCGACGGGGTGCGCCACAAGGTCGCCCTGGAAGACCCGATCGCCGCGCTGCACGAGATGATCCGCGACATCGACTACGAGAACTGGATCCGCCAGCAGACCGCCAGCGACAAGGCGGCGGAGTTCCGCATCAGCAACGTCTGGTTCCTGGTCGAAGCGCTGAAGAACACCCTCGAGAAGGACGAAGAGGGTGACATGACCATCGAGGACGCCATCGGCAAGCTGGTGCTGCGCGACATGCTCGAGCGCCAGCAGGAAGAGGAAGAAAACGCCGAAGGTGTGCAGATGATGACCCTGCACGCCTCCAAGGGCCTGGAATTCCCGTACGTGTTCATCATGGGCATGGAGGAGGAGATCCTCCCCCACCGCTCCAGCATCGAGGCCGACACCATCGAAGAGGAACGCCGCCTGGCCTACGTGGGCATCACCCGCGCTCGCCAGACCCTGGCCTTCACCTTCGCCGCCAAGCGTAAGCAGTACGGCGAGATCATCGACTGCACGCCAAGCCGGTTCCTCGACGAACTGCCACCGGACGACCTGGCCTGGGAAGGCCTGGACGACGCACCGGTCGAGGTGAAGGCCGCGCGCGGCAACAACGCCCTGGCCGACATCCGGGCAATGCTCAAACGCTGATCAACCCTTATCCTTTAAATCTGCCGCTTTCAGCGGCCACCTTTGTTACATCGAGGAATACCACAGTGGAAGCACTGCATCAGAAGATTCGCGAAGAAGGCATCGTGCTTTCCGACCAGGTACTCAAAGTCGACGCGTTTCTCAACCACCAGATCGACCCGGCGCTGATGCAGCTGATCGGTGACGAGTTCGCCCGCCTGTTCGCCGATGCTGGCGTGACCAAGATCGTCACCATCGAAGCCTCGGGCATCGCCCCGGCGGTGATGACCGGCCTGAAGCTGGGCGTACCGGTGATCTTCGCGCGCAAGCACCAGTCGCTGACCCTGACCGAGAACCTGCTGACCGCCTCGGTGTACTCCTTCACCAAGCAGACCGAGAACACCGTGGCCATCTCGCCGCGCCACCTCAACAGCAGCGACCGCGTGCTGGTGATCGACGACTTCCTGGCCAACGGCAAGGCGTCGCAGGCACTGATCTCGATCATCAAGCAGGCCGGTGCCACCGTTGCCGGCCTGGGCATCGTCATCGAGAAGTCGTTCCAGGGCGGCCGCGCCGAGCTGGACAGCCAGGGCTACCGCGTTGAATCGCTGGCCCGGGTGAAGTCGCTGGAAGGTGGTGTGGTTTCGTTCATCGAGTGACCGCGTCGCCTGCTTCGCGGGCAAGCCCGCTCCCACAGGTACCGCACAGGTTTTGAAAGCTGTGCGGTACCTGTGGGAGCGGGCTTGCCCGCGAATGGCCCCAGCATCTATCTGTCAGGTTTCTGATAATCCCGCCAGCAGCAACCGCTGGTACAGCTCTTCCCTGAGCCCCTGCGGCCGATCCAGCTGCATCCGCGCCAGGTGCGCTTCATACCCCTGCGGCCCCGGCGCCTCCAATGCCGCCTTGCCCAGCTCCAGCACCTCACTCAGCTTGAACTTGCTCTTCAACCAGTTCAGTGCCCGCAACAGGTCACGCTCTTCAGCCGTGAAGTCCGTTCCCAGCGGATACTCCGGGAACAGGCGCGCATGCCGAACCCTGATCGCCTCCAACCGCTGTGGCGTATTGTCGGTAAATCGTGCGTCCAGCTGAAAATCCCTGGCCAGCTTGCCGGCCTCTTTCGCCTGCTCGATCAGCCCCTGCTGGAACCGCGAATCGCTCACTGCCAGCAACCGCGCAATCACTTCGCTGTCGGTCTGCCCTCGCAGGTCGGCGATGCCGTATTCGGTTACCACGATATCGCGCAGGTGCCGGGGAATCGTGCAGTGGCCGTAGCGCCAGAACAGGTTGGAAGTCACCTCGCCACCGGACTCACGCCAGCTGCGCAGCAGCAGGATCGAGCGCCCGCCCTCCAGCGCATGGCCCTGGGCCACGAAGTTGTACTGCCCGCCGACCCCGCTGAGCACCCGGCCGTCCTCCAGCTGGTCGGCCACCCCGGCGCCGAGCAGGGTCATGCCGAACACCGTGTTGACGAAGCGCGCATCGCGGCGCTGGCGGCGCTTGAGGTCTTCCTGGCCGTACAGTTCGTTGATGAAGCTGATGCGGGTCATCGAGAAACGGGCGCGCTGCTCCAGCGGCATCTCACGCAAACGCTGGTAGAACGCCTGCGGGCCGAGAAAGAAGCCGCCGTGCACCAGCACACCCTGCTCGTCCGCCGGGCGCCGCACCACACCCGCCTCGGCCAGCGCCAGCAGGCCGTTGACGAACATCTCGCTGCAGCCGTACAGGCCCTGGGCGAAGGCCTCCAGGCCCCCTTCCCGCTCGATCAGCGCCTGCCAGGGGGCGACGTCCAGTTCGTCGAGCAAGGCGCGGTAACCCGGGTTGTCGCCCTGACGTGCCAGCAACGCCGCCGCCAGCGCATCGCCCATGGCACCGATGCCGATCTGCAGGGTGCCACCGTCACGCACCAGTGAGCTTGCATGCAAACCGATGCAGTGGTCCTGGGTGGTGACCGGCATGTTCGGGGTAGAGAACAGCCGGCGCTGCTCCGCTTCATCGATCAACAGGTCGAACGCATCGATCGGCAGCTCCGCATCGCCCGGCATGTAGGGCAGTGCGGTATGAACCTGGCCGAGCATGAGGATGGTTTCACCTGCCGCACGCCGCTTGGCGATCATCGGCTGCAGGTCGAGGGTGATGTCGGGGTTGCAGGCCAGGCTCAAGTGGACAGGCTTCTCCGGCGTGGCGGCGACCAACTGGGCGACCAGGTTCAGGCCCTTGGCATTGATGTCGCGCGCGGCGTGGCTGTAGTTGCTGCTGATGTAGTCCTGCTGGGCGGATTCGCTGTGCAGCAGGCTGCCGGGCTGCATGAAGAACTGCTCGACGCGGATGTTCGGCGGCAGGCGGTCGTTGCGCAGGTCGGCGAGGTAGGTGAGTTCTTCGTAGTCGGCGAACACGCGCTCGACGAAGGGCTCGAGGAAACGCCGTTGCAGGCCGTCGCCCAGGGGTGGGCGGCCAAGCGACAACGCGGTGTAGATCGTCAACTGTCGCTCTGGCAGCTCGCGCACGCGCTCGTACAGCGCGTTGACGAAGGCGTTGGGCTTGCCCAGGCCCAGCGGCAGGCCCATGTGGATATGCGCTGGCAGCCGGGCGAGAACCTGCTCGACGGCCTGGTCGATGGAGCAGAGGTGCATCGGGGCCTCCTGAATCATCCATGGGGTCAGGGGTTGGACATGGGCTCAAGCGGGTTGGTTGCCAGTACCGGCCCTTTCGCGGGCAAGCCCGCTCCCACAGACCCCGCAAATTGGCAGCATTTTGCTTTACCTGTGGGAGCGGGCTTGCCCGCGAAAGGGCCGGAGCAGGCAATACAAAAACAAAGCCCGCCATAAATGGCGGGCCTGGTGCAATTCATCTTCGGCTCAAAGCCCGGACATCTTCTTGATGGCCCCTTTCAGGTCATCATCCGAGCAGTCCGCGCAGGTCCCTTTCGGTGGCATGGCGTTCAGGCCGGTAATGGCCTTGGCCAGCAGCCCGTCCACCCCACCCTGTTCGTCAGCGCGCTTTTTCCACGCGGCCCCGTCGCCAATCTTCGGCGCGCCCAGCAAGCCGGTGCCGTGGCAGGCGTTGCAGTGCTTGGCAATCACGTCATCCGGCGTCTTGGCCCCGCCGCCCCCGGCTGCGGCAGCCACTTCCATGCCCTTGCATTCCTGGCCCTGCACACACACCTGGCCGACCGGCTCAAGGCGTTTGGCAAGCTCGTCGTTGGTCGCTGCGGTTGCGCTCATTGCCCAAAGGGCGAATACGGCTGCTGGTACGGCCAGCATCTTCTTGATTTGGTTCACGCGAACACCCTCATGGTGGCTAATCACGCCCGCGGCCACGGTAATGCGAGCGTTGAAAAGTATAGCGGGAACCCGGAAACCGTGAAACGACCCTACTCAGGAAAGGGGTATTGCCGAAACAATGCACTGCGCTGGATCAAAAGTTCGAAGGCGTAGCCGCACTGATCAGCCGCGCTGGTGCGTCGAACGGGTTGCGGAAACGGTGCGGGCGGGTGCTTTCGAAGTAGTAGCTGTCACCCGCTTCGAGGATGAAGATCTCGTTGCCCACCACCAGCTCGAGCTTGCCTTCGAGCAGGATGCCGGTTTCTTCACCATCGTGGGTGAGCATCTCGGCACCGGTGTCGGCACCCGGCGGATAGACCTCGGTAAGGAAGGCGATGGCGCGGTTGGGGTGCGACTTGCCCACCAGCTTCATGGTCACCGCACCGTCGGAGATGTCGATCAGCTCGTGGGCCTTGTAGACGATCTGCGCGGGGCTTTCGGCCTCCAGCTCTACCGAAAAGAATTCGACCATCGACATGGGAATGCCGCTGAGCACCTTGCGCAGCGAGCTGATCGAGGGGCTCACGCTGTTCTTCTCGATCATCGAGATGGTGCTGTTGGTCACCCCCGCGCGCTTGGCGAGTTCCCGCTGGGACAGGCCCTTGAGCTTGCGGATGGCTTGCAGTCGTTCGCCGACGTCCAAAGCTGGAGCCTCCTGAAACGGTGAGATGGCGGGGTGAATGTGAACGATATCATGGCAATGCCGTTCAGTATTTACAACACACCGCCCCTCAAGCTGTCCGCTTCGGCGCCTTATTCGCCGTAATAGTCCAGCGGCACGCGTCTCAGGTTGCAGAAGATCTGGTAGGGAATGGTCCCGGCCTGCATCGCTACATCACTGGCCAGCACGTGCTTGCCCCACAGCTCGACCGGGCTGCCGACAGTGGCTTCGGGCGCGTCGGTGAGGTCGATGCAGAGCATGTCCATCGACACGCGGCCAATCAGCTGGCTGCGCTTGCCGGCGACCATCACCGGGGTGCCGGTGGGCGCGTGGCGCGGGTAGCCGTCGGCGTAGCCCATGGCGACCACGCCAACGCGGGTCGGCCGCGGGCTGACGAACTTGGCACCGTAGCCCACCGGCTCACCGGTGGGCAGCTCACGCACGCTGATGACCCGCGACTGCAGGGTCATCACCGGCTGCAGGCGCGCGGCCTGGGGCTGGTCGGCTTCGAAGGGGCTGGCGCCGTACAGCATGATGCCTGGGCGCACCCAGTCGCTCGGGGCCTGCGGCCAGGCCAGCACGCCGGGCGAGTTGCGCAGGCTGCATTCGGCAGCCAGGCCTTCACGGGCGGCGTTGAACACGGCGATCTGCTGGGCGGTGGCGTCGGCCTCCGGCTCGTCGGCGCGGGCGAAGTGGCTCATCAGCACGATGCGCGAAACCTTGCCGCTGGCCAGCAGGCGCTGGTAGGCCTCGTGGTAGTCCTTGGGGTGCAGGCCTACACGGTGCATGCCGCTGTCGAGCTTGAGCCAGATGGTCAGCGGCTTGTGCACCTGGGTCTGCTCGATGGCTTCGAGCTGCCACAGCGAATGCACCACGCACCACAGGTCGTGCTCGGCGATCAGCGCCAGCTCGCTGGCTTCGAAAAAACCTTCGAGCAGCAGCACCGGGGCCTTGATGCCGGCGGCGCGCAGCTCCAGCGCTTCTTCGATGCAGGCCACGGCAAAGCCGTCGGCTTCGGGCTCCAGGGCCAGGGCGCAACGCACGGCGCCGTGGCCGTAGGCGTCGGCCTTGACCACGGCAAGGGCCTTGGCACCGGACAGTTCACGGGCCAGGCGGTAGTTGTGGCGAAGGGCTTGCAAGTCGATCAGGGCGCGGGCGGGACGCATGGCGGCTGCCTTATGGTGCTCAGGTTGAAATCGGTGTTGGGTTCTTCGCGGCGGTTCGTCGCCACGACAAGCCCGCTCCCACAGTTGCTGCACAGCTTTCGAAATCTGTGGTGTCCCTGTGGGAGCGGGCTTGCCGTGGCGACGAACCGCCGCGAAGAGGCCGGTACAGGCGACCTTACTGCTGGTGGGCAGGCGTGGTCTGGCCTTGCTTGGCGACTTCCGGGCTGTTGCCATACCGCGAGATGTCCAGGCCTTCGGCACTGATCTGCGGCTTCTTGCGCGCAATCAGGTCAGCCAGCAGGCGCCCGGAACCGCATGCCATGGTCCAGCCCAGCGTACCGTGGCCGGTGTTGAGGAACAGGTTGCGGAACGCGGTGGCCCCCACGATCGGCGTGCCGTCCGGGGTCGCCGGGCGCAGGCCGGTCCAGAAACTGGCCTGGCTCAGGTCGCCGCCGCGAGGATAAAGGTCGTTGACGATCATCTCCAGCGTTTCGCGCCGACGCGGGTTCAGCGACAGGTCAAAACCGGCGATTTCCGCCATGCCGCCAACGCGGATGCGGTTGTCGAAACGGGTGATCGCGACCTTGTAGGTCTCATCCAGAATGGTCGAAGTCGGCGCCATGTCGGCATTGGTGATCGGCACGGTCAGCGAGTAACCCTTGAGCGGATACACCGGGGCCTTGATGCCCAGCGGCTTGAGCATCTGCGGCGAATAGCTGCCCAGGGCCAGCACGTAGCGGTCGGCCGTTTCCAGCTTGCCATCGATCCACACGCCATTGATGCGGTCGCCGGCGAAGTCCAGGCGCTGGATGTCCTGGCCGAAGCGGAACTCCACACCCAGATTGACCGCCATTTCGGCGAGCTTGGTGGTGAACAGCTGGCAGTCGCCGGTCTGGTCGTTGGGCAGGCGCAGGGCGCCGGCGAGGATGTCTTTCACACCAGCCAGGGCCGGCTCGACACGGGCAATGCCATCACGGTCGAGCAGCTCGTAAGGCACGCCGGACTGTTCGAGCACGGCGATGTCCTTGGCCGCAGCGTCTACCTGGGCCTGGGTGCGGAACAGCTGGGTGGTACCCAGGCTACGGTTTTCGTAGGCAATGCCGGTTTCGGCACGCAGTTCGTCGAGGCAGTCACGGCTGTACTCGGACAGGCGCACCATGCGCTCCTTGTTCACCGCGTAGCGGCTGGCGGTGCAGTTGCGCAGCATCTGTGCCATCCACAGGTACTGGTCGACATCACCGGTCAGCTTGATGGCCAGGGGCGCATGGCGCTCCAGCAGCCACTTGATGGCTTTGAGCGGCACGCCAGGGGCGGCCCAGGGCGAGGCATAGCCGGGCGAGATCTGGCCTGCGTTGGCAAAGCTGGTTTCCAGAGCCACTGCCGGCTGGCGGTCGACCACGGTCACCTCGAAGCCTTGCCGGGCCAGATAGTAGGCACTGGCGGTACCGATCACACCGCTACCAAGTACCAATACTCGCATCGTTCATCCCTCGCACGCGGCGCACCGCTATTTTGTTGATATGGCATGGATGCGCGCAGTATAAGAATCTCAGCCCAGTGCAATTCACTATATAAAAGCCTATTATTGGCGAGAATTCTCGGCAAAATCGCCTTTCACGGAGGGGCATCCCCTATGAGAACCCAGCACCAGAGCAAGCGTGAACTGGACAAGATCGACCGCAACATCCTGCGTATCCTGCAGAATGACGGGCGTATTTCCTTCACCGAACTGGGCGAGAAAGTTGGGCTTTCCACCACCCCTTGCACCGAGCGCGTACGCCGCCTGGAGCGCGAGGGCATCATCATGGGCTACAACGCCCGGTTGAATCCGCAGCACCTCAAGGGCAGCCTGCTGGTGTTCGTGGAGATCAGCCTGGATTACAAGTCCGGCGACACCTTCGAGGAGTTCCGCCGCGCGGTACTCAAGCTGCCCCATGTGCTGGAATGCCACCTGGTATCCGGCGATTTCGACTACCTGGTGAAAGCGCGCATCTCGGAAATGGCTTCGTACCGCAAGCTGCTTGGCGACATCCTGCTGAAGCTGCCGCATGTGCGCGAATCGAAGAGCTACATCGTGATGGAAGAGGTGAAAGAGAGCCTCTGCCTGCCGATTCCTGACTGAGGCTAGACCAGCACCTGCCGCGTGCTGGCGATGAACTGGTGGACCAGCTGCTCGGCCTCGGGCTCGATCATCGGGTCCGGGCCGCGGCCGCGCGGGCAGGCCAGGCGCGGCGTGGTGCCGAACAGGCGGCAGATCATCGGGCGTTCTGCATAGACAGTGCAGCCGTTGGGGCCCAGGTGCACGCAGCTCAGGTGCTCCAGCGCGGCATCCTGCTCGGCCTGGGTCTTGCGCGGCAGGCGGGCCATTTCTTCCGACGAGGTGGTGACCGGGCCGCAGCAGTCGTGGCAGCCGGGCTCGCATTCGAAAGAAGGAATGAGCTCACGCAGGAAGTGGATCTTGTGACGGTTGCAGGACATGGCGGGGTACAAGATTGAAGTGAAATCAGGCTTGAATTATAGGGCCAATTGCAAAGCCACGGCTTATCCTCCTACAACCGAACCCGCAACAGGACCTAGCTCATGATCCACAGCGCGCAGCATGCCGCCTCCTACTACGCCGCCAGCAGCGCGCCCCACCCGGACCATTCCTTCCTGCAAGGCGAACACAGCGCCGACGTGTGTATCGTCGGCGGTGGCTATTCGGGCTTGAACACCGCCATCGAACTGGCCGAGCGTGGCTTCTCGGTGATCCTCCTGGAAGCGCGCAAGCTCGGCTGGGGCGCCAGCGGGCGCAACGGTGGCCAGCTGATTCGCGGCGTCGGCCACGGCCTGGAGCAGTTTCTTCCAGTGCTCGGCGAAGAGGGCGTACGCAGCATGAGGCTGATGGGCCTGGAAGCCGTGGACATCGTCCGCGAACGGGTCGAGCGCCACGCCATCGCCTGCGACCTGGCCTGGGGCTACTGTGACCTGGCCAACAAGCCCGACGAGCTGAAGGGTTTTGCCGAGGATGCCGATGAGCTTCGCAGCCTGGGCTACCGCCACGAACTGCGCCTGGTCGGCAAGGACGACATGCACAGCGTGGTGGGCTCCGATTGCTACGTCGGCGGCCTGATCGACATGGGTTCGGGGCACCTGCACCCACTCAACCTGGCCTTGGGTGAGGCGGCTGTGGCCAGTCGCCTGGGGGTGAAGCTGTTCGAGCAGTCCGAAGTCACGCGCATCGACTACGGCCCTGAAGTGCAGGTGCACACCGCACAGGGCCGGGTGCGTGCCAAAACTCTGGTGCTGTGCTGCAACGCCTACCACAACGACCTCAACCGCGAGCTGGGCGGCAAGGTGCTGCCCGCCGGCAGCTACATCATCGCCACCGAGCCGCTGAGCGAAGAGCGCGCCCAGCAGTTACTGCCGCAGAACATGGCCGTGTGCGACCAGCGCGTGGCGCTGGACTACTATCGCCTGTCGGCCGACCGCCGCCTGCTGTTCGGCGGTGCCTGCCACTATTCCGGGCGCGACCCGAAGGACATCGCCGCCTACATGCGCCCGAAGATGCTCAAAGTGTTCCCGCAGCTGGCGGATGTGCGCATCGATTACCAGTGGGGCGGCATGATCGGCATCGGTGCCAACCGCCTGCCACAGGTCGGCCGCCTGGCCAGCCAGCCCAACGTCTATTACGCCCAGGCCTACGCCGGCCATGGCCTGAACGCCACCCACCTGGCTGCGCGCCTGCTGGGTGAAGCGATCAGCGGCCAGGAAAGCGGGCGTTTCGACCTGTTTGCCAAGGTGCCGCACGTTACCTTCCCCGGCGGCAAGCACCTGCGCTCGCCGATACTGGCCCTGGGGATGCTTTGGCATCGCCTGAAAGAGCTCGTCTAGCGCCTGCGCCCTACACGATCCCTGTGGGAGCGGGCGTGCCCGCGAACACGGGCGCCGCCCGTGCCATACACCGCGGTGCTTGCTTCGCGGGCATGCCCGCTCCCACAGGGTCCGCGCACTTTCTGAAGATTTGCGTCAGTCTTTCCAGAAGGGTTTACGGCCCTCGGTGCGCGCCTGCTCCCAGCTCAAGCCGATATCCCGCAGCTGGTCATCATCCAGCTGCAGCAGGGCCCGGCGGGTGTGCCAGCGATGCAGCATCAGCCCCCAGCGCCCGAGCCCAGCCGGTGCGTTGAAAACCTTGGTCTGCTGCCCGGCATCCAGTTCCTTGGCCAACAGTTGCAAGCGCACATCGCTCATGCCACCCATCGCTGCTTTCTCCCATTCAGTGTGTAACCGTGGAGAAAGCATGCGCGTCGGCGGCCCTGGCAATACAGATCCAATACAGGCTTATTATTCCCATACAGAATTGGCTGCCTGACGCCTGAATGCTGTATTTTCAACGCAACTGTACTGGTCGCTTCCTACAAAAAGCGCAGGAGTATGCCGTGACCCTTTACCTGAACCTCGCCGAACTGCTCGGCGCGCGCATCGAACAGGGCCTCTATCGCCCCGGCCAGCGCCTGCCATCGGTGCGTGCCCTGAGCGTGGAACACGGTGTCAGCCTGAGTACCGTACAGCAGGCCTACCGCATGCTCGAAGACAGCGGCATGGTCTCGCCACGGCCCAAGTCCGGTTACTTCGTCAGCGACCATCGCCACCTCCCCGCCCTGCCCGCTGTCAGTCGCCCGGCCCAGCGCCCGGTGGATATCTCGCAATGGGAACAGGTGCTCGAACTGGTCCGCAGTACCCCGCGCCAGGGCGTGATCCAGCTGGGCCGCGGCATGCCCGACATCGACAGCCCGACCCTCAAGCCGCTGCTGCGCAGCCTCGCTCAACTGAGCCGGCGCCAGGACATGCCGGGCCTGTACTACGACAACATCCATGGCAACCTGGCCCTGCGCGAGCAGATCGCCCGGCTGATGCTCGACTCCGGCTGCCGCCTGGGCCCTGCCGACCTGGTGGTGACCACCGGCTGCCACGAGGCGCTGTCGTGCAGCATTCGCGCGGTGTGCGAACCGGGCGATATCGTCGCGGTCGACTCGCCGAGCTTCCACGGCGCCATGCAGACCCTCAAGGGCCTGGGCATGAAGGCCCTGGAAATCCCCACCGACCCGATCACCGGCATCAGCCTCGAAGCGCTGGAACTGGCGCTTGAACAGTGGCCGATCAAGCTCATCCAGATCACCCCAAGCTGCAACAACCCGCTCGGCTACATCATGCCCGAGGCCCGCAAGAAAGCCCTGCTGAGCCTGGCCCAGCGCTACGATGTGGCGATCCTCGAAGACGACGTGTATGGCGACCTGGCCTACACCTACCCACGCCCGCGCACGCTCAAGTCGTTCGACGACGATGGCCGCGTGCTGCTGTGCAGCTCGTTTTCCAAGACCCTCGCCCCTGGCCTGCGCATCGGCTGGGTCGCTCCCGGCCGCTACCTGGAACGGGTGCTGCACATGAAGTACATCAGCACCGGCAGCACCGCCACCCAGCCGCAACTGGCGATTGCCGACTTCATCGCTGCCGGCCACTACCAGCCCCATGTGCGGCGCATGCGCAGCCAGTACCAGCGTGGTCGCGACCTGATGAGCGACTGGGTGACGCGCTATTTCCCACCCGGCACCCGGGTCAGCCGGCCCCAGGGCGGTTTCATGCTGTGGGTGGAATTGCCCGAACATTTCGATACGCTGCGGCTGAACCGCGCTTTACTGGAGCAGGGTGTGCAGGTTGCCGTGGGCAGTATCTTCTCGGCCTCGGGCAAGTTCCGCCATTGCCTGCGCATGAATTTCGCCGCGCGGCCAACGCCGCAGATCGAAGCGGCGGTGCGCAAGGTCGGCGAAACCGCCCTTCGTCTACTGGATGAAGACCACGCCGAGGCGTAACTTTGCGCCGCCTTTCGTAGTCCAACCCGTTAGCGCTTTGCCGTACAGGACGATCCACCCTTGAGACTCCAGCGAGCCTTGCCTCTGCTGCTGGTGCTGCTGCTCGGCCTCGGCGGCTGTGCCAGTATCGGCACACCCCGCGAAACCAGCCAGGCACTGCCTGCCGGCGAGTCAGCCTTCGGCCGCTCGGTGCTGCGCCAGGCCGCACCCTATGAAGGGCGTTCGGGCTTTCGCCTGCTGCCCAACAGCAACGAGGCCTTCCGTGCCCGCGCAGAGTTGATCCGCAACGCCCAGGCAAGCATCGACCTGCAGTACTACATCGTCCACGATGGCTTGAGCACCCGCGCCCTGGTTCACGAACTGTTGCGTGCAGCCGACCGCGGCGTGCGCGTGCGCATCCTGCTGGACGACACCACCAGCGATGGCCTGGACACCATCATGGGCACCCTGGACGCCCACCCGAACATCCAGATCCGGGTGTTCAACCCGTTGCACCTGGGGCGCAGCACTGGCGTGACGCGTGCCGTCGGCCGTCTGTTCAACCTGTCGCGCCAGCACCGGCGCATGCACAACAAGTTGTTCCTGGTGGACAACAGCATGGCCATCGTCGGCGGGCGCAACCTGGGTGACGAATACTTCGATGCCGAGCCCAACCTCAACTTCACCGACATCGACCTGCTCGGCGTCGGCCCGATCGCCGAGCAACTGGGGCACAGCTTCGATCAGTACTGGAACAGCGCCCTGAGCCGGCCGATCACCGATTTCCTCTGGCGCGCCCCGGATGCCGACGACCTGCGCGCCAGCCGCCAGCGCCTGGAAGTGTCGCTGGCCCAGGCACGGGTGCAACGCAAGGCCCTCTACGACCGGCTCATGTCCTATCAGTCGCAGCCGCGCCTGGATGTATGGCGCAACGAGCTGATCTGGGCCCATGCCCAGGCACTGTGGGATGCACCGAGCAAGGTGCTGGCCGACGATGAGCCGGACCCGCAACTGCTGCTGAGCCAGCAACTGGCACCGGACCTGGCCAGTGTGCACCGCGAGCTGATCCTGATGTCAGCCTATTTTGTGCCGGGCGAGCCGGGCTTGCTGTACCTGACCGGCCGGGCCGACGCCGGGGCTTCGGTGAAGCTGCTGACCAACTCGCTGGAAGCCACCGATGTGCCAGCTGTGCATGGCGGCTATGCCCCCTACCGCCGGGCGCTGCTGGAGCACGGTGTGCAGCTGTTCGAACTGCGTCGCCAGCCGGGCGACCCGACACCCGCGCGCATCAGCTTCCATGGCAGCAGCTCGGACTCGAGCCTGCACACCAAGGCCATCGTGTTCGACCGGCGCAAGACCTTTATCGGCTCGTTCAACTTCGACCCCCGCTCGGTGCTGTGGAACACCGAAGTCGGCGTGCTGGTGGACAGCCCCGAGCTCGCCGAATACACCCGCGAACTGGCCCAGCAGGGTATGGCGCCGGCGCTGAGTTACCAGGTCAGGCTGGTGGATGACAAACTGGTCTGGGCGACCGAGGACAATGGCCAACGGCACATGCTGACATCAGAGCCCGGGGGCATCTGGCGGCGGTTCAATGCCTGGATCAGCAAGGCCGTTGGCCTGGAGAAGATGTTGTAGGCTCAGACCGAGGCGGGCTCGAACGCGCCGCGCCTGCGGGTCAGCAGCACCAGGCCCGCCGCCCCCGCCGCCATCAGCCACAGCAGCGCATGACCGCTGATCCACTGGCTCCCCGCGCCAGCCAGCAACGGCCCGAGCAGGCAACCGATGCCCCATAGCTGCGCGACATGGGCATTGGCCCGCACCAGCGCATCATCGCGGTAGCGCTCGCCGATCAAGATCAGCGACAAGGTGAACAGGCCGCCGGCGCTGGCCCCGAACAGGACCCACAGGGGCCAGATCAGCGGCGTGTCCAGCAGCAGCGGAATCGCCAGGCTGGACACCATCAAGGTCAGCGCACAACCAGTGAACAGCGCCTGCCGTGACATATGGTCGGCCAGTGCACCGATCGGCAACTGCAGCACGGCATCGCCCACCACCACGGTACTGACCATGAACAGGGCAATTTCGGTGCTGAAACCCTGCTGCAGGCAATACACCGGCAACAAGGTGAGAATCATCGCTTCGAAGGCAGCGAACAGGGCGACAGCCCAGGCAATCACCGGCAAGCGGCGGCAGAAGGCGAACAGGTCGCCGAAGGTCACGCTGCAGGCTTCGGTGCTGGGTGCACCACCACGCTTGAGCAGCAGCAAGGGCGCCAGCAGCAACAGCGCGGTGGCGGCCCAGAAGCCGAAGTCATCGTCGGAACCGAGGAAGCCCAGCACCAGCGGCCCGGCCAGCTGGCTCAGGGCGTAGCTGCTGCCATACAGCGCCACCAGGCGGCCGCGCCATTGCTCGACCACCAGCTGGTTGATCCAGCTTTCGCCGAGGATGAACACCACGGTCAACGACATGCCGATCAACAGGCGCAGGGCCAGCCACAACGGGTAGCTCGGTAGCAGGGCCACCAGGCCGATCGACAGCGCCCCGCCCCACAGGCACAGGCGCATCGCCGAGGGCACCCCGACCCAGCCGGCCAGGCGGCTGGCCAGGCTGGCACCGAGCAGTACGCCCAGTGCCGGCATCGCCGCCATCACACCGATGGCGAACCCACCATAGCCCCAGGCTTCAAGACGCAGGGACACCAGCGGCATGCTCACACCGAGCGCGAGCCCGACACTGAGCACCGACGCCAGCACGGCAAAGTAGGTTCCCCAACGCATTGCAGCCTCCCAGGCAGAATTGTGAAGGCCCATTCGCGGGCAAGCCCGCTCCCACAAGTCCACCGCAGGCCTTGAGCGCAGCGGAGTACCTGTGGGAGCGGGCTTGCCCGCGAACAAGGCCTACCGGATTACAGCTTGATCCAGGTCGCCTTCAGCTCGGTGTACTTCTCCAGTGCGTGCAGCGACTTGTCACGGCCGTTGCCCGACTGCTTGAAGCCGCCGAACGGTGCGGTCATGTCGCCACCGTCGTACTGGTTGACCCAGACGCTGCCAGCGCGCACGGCACGGGCGGTCTTGTGGGCCTTGGAGATGTCCGAGGTCCAGATGCCGGCGGCCAGGCCATACGGGGTGTCGTTGGCGATGGCGATGGCTTCTTCGGCGGTGTCGAAGGCGATCACCGACAGCACGGGGCCGAAGATTTCTTCCTGGGCGATGCGCATGGCGTTGGTCACGCCATCGAAGATGGTCGGCTCGACATAGGTGCCACCGGTCTCTTCGAGGGTGCGCTTGCCACCAGCCAGCAGCTTGGCGCCGTCCTTGTGGCCAGCGTCGATGTACGACAGCACGGTGTTCATCTGCTGAGTGTCGACCAGGGCACCGACGGTGGTCTGTGGGTCGAGCGGGTTGCCAGGTTTCCAGCCTTTGAGGGCCTCGACCACCATCGGCAGGAATTTGTCCTTGATCGAGCGCTCGACCAGCAGGCGCGATCCTGCGGTGCAGACTTCGCCCTGGTTGAAGGCGATGGCGCTGGCGGCCGCTTCAGCGGCGGCTTGCAGGTCCGGGGCGTCGGCGAAGACGATGTTCGGGCTCTTGCCACCGGCTTCCAGCCAGATGCGCTTCATGTTCGACTCGCCCGCGTAGACCATCAGCTGCTTGGCGATCTTGGTCGAGCCGGTGAACACCAGGGTGTCGACGTCCATGTGCAGGGCCAGGGCCTTGCCCACGGTGTGGCCGTAGCCTGGCAGCACGTTCAGCACGCCCGCCGGGATGCCGGCTTCAATCGCCAGCTGGGCGATGCGGATGGCGGTCAGCGGGGATTTTTCGGACGGCTTGAGCACCACCGAGTTACCGGTGGCCAGGGCCGGCCCGAGTTTCCAGCAGGCCATCAGCAACGGGAAGTTCCACGGTACGATGGCACCAACCACGCCCACCGGCTCACGGGTAACCAGGCCGAGCTGGTCGTGTGGGGTCGGGGCGACTTCGTCGTAGACTTTGTCGATGGCTTCGGCGGTCCAGTGAATGGCTTGCGCCGCGCCCGGGATGTCGATGCTGGAGGAGTCGCCGATCGGCTTGCCCATGTCCAGGGTTTCCAGCAGCGCCAGCTCTTCGACGTTTTTGCGCAGCAGCTCGGCAAAGCGGATCAGCTTGGCCTTGCGCTTGGCCGGGGCCAGTTGCGACCAGACGCCGGAATCGAAGGTGGCGCGGGCGTTTTCCACGGCGCGGTTGGCGTCGGCCAGGTCGCAGCTGGCGACCTTGGCCAGGAAGCGTCCGTCGACCGGGCTCAGGCAGTCGAATGTTTCACCGGATGCGGCGTCGGTGTATTCGCCGTTGATGAAGGCGCGGCCTTCGATCTTCAGTTGCTGGGCACGTTGTTCCCAGTCCGCACGGGTCAGGGTGGTCATACGAAACTCCTCCTCTTGTTTAGGTGCAACGCCGCACTGAGGACTCACTGGCGTTGTCAGAATTCTGGCCGGGCGACGAGCGCACACGGGCAAGCGATACCCTAAACCAGGCCGGGTAAAGTATCAATATATTTGACACGAACGGCCTAAATGCCTACTGATGTGCATTTTATTAAACAACAACAGGAGCCGCACCATGAGCATCGCCAGCATCATCGACTTCGCCCAGGTTCTCACCGAGGCTGAACGCTACCGCCCGGCGGCGGAAAAAATCCTCAAGGGCGAGCCCGACCAGGCTGTCTACAACCACTATTCCAGCCCCTGCGGGCAGTTCGCCGCAGGCGTCTGGGAAGGTGAGGTGGGGCAATGGACGGTGAACTACACCGAGCATGAATACTGCGAGATCGTGCAGGGTGTTTCGGTGCTGCGCGACCAGGATGGCGGCGCCAAGACCCTGCGTACCGGTGATCGGTTTGTCATCCCGGCAGGCTTCAAGGGCACCTGGGAAGTGCTGGAGCCTTGCCGCAAGATCTATGTGATGTTCGAGCAGAAGTGACCTGAGCCTCGAGCAGGCATAAAAAAACCCGCGTCCTTTCGGATGCGGGTTTTTTTCAGGTCGCCGATCAATTACTTGATCTTGGCTTCCTTGTACACCACGTGCTTGCGAACAACCGGATCGTATTTCTTGATCTCGATTTTGTCCGGAGTGGTGCGCTTGTTCTTGTCGGTGGTGTAGAAGTGGCCAGTGCCAGCACTCGAAACCAGACGGATCAATTCACGCATGACGTTCTCCTTAGAACTTTTCGCCGCGAGCGCGCAGCTCGGCCAGCACTACGTCGATACCACGCTTGTCAATAACGCGCATGCCTTTGGCGGATACGCGCAGACGCACGAAACGCTTCTCGGACTCAACCCAGAAACGGTGGTGCTGCAGGTTCGGCAGGAAACGACGACGGGTTTTGTTGTTTGCGTGGGAAATGTTGTTCCCGGTTACTGGACCCTTACCAGTAACTTGACAGACTCTCGACATGACTCAGCCCTCTAAAACCACATGCCCAACCCGGCATGGGTTGGCCGCTTAATCTCTCAGTCTTTGGCGCCAGGCGCCGTGATTCTGGAGGTCTTATCGACCGGATCCGCTGATGCGACAGGCCGAGCCCCTAGAAAAGAGCGCTGCTTTATACCAGAAAGACTACGCCGCAACAACAGAAGATGAGCTTCCATGTGCTGAAAATCGCGCGTGAGCAGCATAACGACTCGCCCGGCGCACTGTCGACCGCTCGTCGCCAAGCACCTGAAAAAGAAGGTGGTCATTTCCGAAAACGCACACTAGGGTAGGACGTTTCCAGACTGCACCGGCAGATGGGCCACTGACCAGCCAAGGAGCCACGATGCGTGCTGCCGCCCTTTCCTTATTGTTCACTTCCCTGCTTGCCGCAGGCGCTGCCCAGGCCGCACCGCTGACCGTGTGCAGCGAGGCCAGCCCCGAAGGCTTCGATGTGGTTCAGTACAACTCGCTGACCACCACCAACGCCTCGGCCGACGTGCTGATGAACCGCCTGGTGGAATTCGATGCGGCCCAGGGCAAGGTCGTGCCGAGCCTGGCGCAGAGCTGGAGCGTTTCGGCCGACGGCCTGGTCTATGACTTCAAGCTGCGCGAGGGCATCAAGTTCCACACCACGCCGTACTTCAAGCCGACCCGTGAGCTGAATGCCGACGACGTGCTGTTCAGTTTCCAGCGCATGCTCTACCCCGCCCATGCCTGGCACAAGACCGCCCCGGGCGGCTACCCGCACGCCCAGTCGCTGCAACTGGGTAGCCTGATCAAGGCCATCGAGGCCCCAGAGCCCAACACCGTGCGCTTCACCCTGACCCACGCCGACGCCACCTTCCTGGCCACCCTGAGCATGGGCTTCGCCTCGATCTACTCGGCCGAATACGCCGACAAGCTGCTCAAGGAAGGCAGCCCGGAAAAACTCAACAGCCAGCCGATCGGCACCGGCCCGTTCGTGTTCCAGCGCTTCCAGAAGGACGCCGTGGTGCGCTATCGCGCCAACCCGGATTACTTCGCCGGCAAGCCGGCCGTCGACCCACTGATTTTCGCCATCACCACCGACGCCAATGTGCGCCTGCAGAAGCTCAAGCGCAACGAATGCCAGGTGGCCCTGTCACCCAAGCCGCTGGATATCGCCGAAGCTGGCAAGGACGGCAACCTCAAGGTTGCCACCACCCCGGCGTTCATGACGGCCTTTGTCGCCATCAACAGCGAACACCCGCCGCTGGACAAGCCTGAGGTGCGCCAGGCGATCAACCTGGCCTTCGACAAGCAGGCCTACCTCAAGGCCGTGTTCGAAGACACCGCCACCGCTGCCAATGGCCCCTACCCGCCCAACACCTGGAGCTACGCCAAGGACCTGCCCGGCTACCCGCTGGATTTGGCAAAGGCCAAGGCACTGCTGGCCAAGGCCGGCCTGGCTGAAGGTTTCAACACCACCCTCTGGACCCGCCCGTCGGGCAGCCTGCTGAACCCCAACCCGAGCCTGGGGGCACAGATGCTCCAGGCCGACCTGGCGAAGATCGGCATCAAGGCCGAGATCCGCGTGATCGAGTGGGGCGAGCTGATCCGCCGCGCCAAAGCGGGCGAGCATGACCTGTTGTTCATGGGCTGGGCCGGTGACAACGGCGACCCGGACAACTTCCTCAGCCCGCAGTTTTCCTGCGCGGCCGTGCAATCTGGGACTAACTTTGCACGCTTCTGCGACAACCGCCTGGACCAGCTGATCGGTGCCGGTCGCACCACCAACGACCAGAGCGTGCGCAGCCGGCTGTACCAGCAGGCGCAGACCTTGATCCAACAGCAGGCGCTGTGGGTGCCGCTGGCGCATCCGACAGCGGCGACGCTGTTGCGCCAAGGTGTCGAGGGGTACCAGGTCAGCCCGTTCGGGCGGCTGGACTTCAGCAAGGTGTCGGTGACCAAGTAAGCCTGCCCCGGCCTCTTCGCGGGCTTGCCCGCTCCCACAGGGATCGCACCCACCTGTAGGAGCGGGCGTGCCCGCGAAGAGGCCGGTACAGACTGCACAATACCTAGGCCACGATCCAGCCTTGCTCGACCATCGACAGCGGCTCCCCATCACCGATGATGATGTGGTCCAGCACCCGTACATCGATCAACCCCAACCCGCGCTTCAGCGACAGCGTCAGGTGCACATCATCCTGGCTCGGCTCGCTGTGCCCCGAGGGATGGTTGTGACACAGGATCAGCGCCGCCGCATTGTGCTGCAACGCCCGGCGCACCACTTCGCGCGGATAGACGCTTGCACGGTCTATCGTGCCCCTGAACAGGATCTCGAACGCCAGCGGCCGGTGCTTGGTATCCAGAAACAGGCAGCCGAACACCTCGCTCACTTCGTGGCGCAGCATGGATTTCAGATAGCGTCGCACTGCCACCGGGCTATCCATGACCGACTCGCGCTCAAGGGCGGTCGCCAGGTGCCTGCGCCCGATCTCCAGTAACGCCTGCAGCTGGCTGTACCTTACCGGGCCCAGCCCAAGCTCGCCGACGAAGGCTTCACGGTCGGCCTCCAGCAACTGGCGCAAGCTGCCGAACCTCACCAGCAGGCCTCGGGCCAGCTCCACGACATTGCGCCCACGCACGCCCGAGCCGAGAAACACGGCCAGCAATTCCGCGTCGGTCAGGCTTCCCGCCCCGCGCTGCAACAACTTCTCCCTCGGCCGCTCTTCAGCCGGCCATTCCCTGATATTCATCCCTGCTCCCTGCCCTTGCTGCGGCCCGTTTCGGCCCTGTGTTAATCTATTTCGCCTCGTACATGCGACGTTCTGCCGCAGGCATTTGCAAACGTCGCCGCCCGCTCTCACTGGAAAAAGGCAAGCCTATGCAGCGGCTGTATCGCAAGCGCATCGTTCTCGGCGTCGGAGGTGGCATTGCCGCCTACAAGAGTGCCGAGCTGATTCGCCGACTCCTTGAGCACGGCGCGCAGGTGCGCGTCGTCATGACCCGTGGTGGTGCCGAGTTCATCACCCCGCTGACCCTGCAGGCGCTGTCCGGCCACCCGGTGCACATGGATCTGCTCGACCCTGCCGCCGAAGCGGCCATGGGCCACATCGAACTGGCCAAGTGGGCCGACCTGGTGCTGATCGCCCCGGCCACCGCCGACCTCATGGCGCGCCTGGCCCAAGGCATGGCCGACGACCTGCTGACCACCCTGGTACTGGCCACCGACGCCACCGTGGCCGTGGCCCCGGCGATGAACCAGGCGATGTGGCGCGACCCGGCCACCCAGGCCAACCTCGAACTGCTCAAGAGCCGTGGCATCCAGGTGTTCGGCCCGGCCTCCGGCAGCCAGGCCTGTGGCGACGTGGGCCTCGGGCGCATGCTCGAAGCCACCGACCTGGCCTGGTGCGCGGCGGAGAGCTTCAAGCGCCAGGCGCTGACCGGCAAGCACGTGCTGATCACCGCCGGCCCGACCCAGGAAAACATCGACCCGGTGCGCTACATCACCAATCATAGCTCCGGGAAGATGGGCTTCGCCCTGGCCGAAGCGGCCGCCGAAGCCGGTGCTCGGGTGACCCTGGTGACTGGGCCTGTGCATCTGCCGACCCCCGATCGCGTACAGCGGATCGACGTGGTCAGCGCACGGGACATGCTCGCAGCCTGTGAAGCCGCCATGCCGTGCGACCTGTTCATCGCTTCCGCGGCGGTCGCGGACTACCGCCCAGAGGTAGTCGCCCCGCAAAAGCTCAAGAAGGATCCTACGACCGGCGACGGCATGCTGCTGCAGATGGTGCGCAATCCCGATATCCTTGCCACCCTCGCTGGCCGCGCCGACCGCCCGTTCAGCGTCGGCTTCGCCGCCGAGACCGAACACTTGCTCGATTACGCCACGCGCAAGCTCAAGGACAAGAACCTCGACCTGATCGTCGCCAATGATGTGGCCAACCCCAGCATCGGCTTCAACAGCGAGGAAAACGCCTTGACCGTGATCGACCGCCAGCAGCACCAGACCCTCTTCGCGCAGACCAGCAAGGGCAAGATCGCCCGGCAACTGGTCGCCTTCATCGCCGAACGGCTCAATCAGGTTCAATAAGTTACATGCACGCTCTTCAAGCCAAGATCCTCGACCCACGCCTGGGCAGCGAATTCCCGCTGCCGCAATACGCAACGCCAGGCTCCGCCGGCCTCGACCTGCGCGCCCTGCTGAAAGAGGACACCGTCCTCGAGCCGGGCCAGACCCTGCTGATCCCTACCGGCCTGTCGATCTACATCGGCGACCCGGGCCTGGCGGCCATGATCCTGCCGCGCTCGGGCCTGGGCCATAAACACGGCATCGTGCTCGGCAACCTGGTCGGCCTGATCGACTCGGACTACCAGGGCGAGCTGATGGTGTCGTGCTGGAACCGTGGCAACACGCCGTTCACCATCGCCGTCGGTGAGCGCATCGCACAACTTGTCCTGGTGCCTGTGGTACAAGCGCATTTCGACATCGTCGAGCGCTTCGACGAGAGCCAGCGCGGCACGGGCGGCTTCGGCCACTCCGGTAGCCACTGAGCCGGCCAACGACCGTTCAGGCCAAGGATGGCGAACTCTCTGGCGATTCCACCGTCCAAGCGTTCAGTTTGCGCCTGCCCAGAAAAGCCTTTGACTAATGGAGTTTCCCGAGATGAACGACATGGCCCACCTGGTCCCGGCACTGCCGGAAAGCATTTTCCGCGCCTATGACATCCGTGGCGTGGTCGGCAAGACCCTGCACGGCGAAACCGCCTACTGGATCGGCCGCGCCATCGGCGCGCAGACCATCGCCCAGGGCGAACCGCAGATTTCCGTTGGCCGCGATGGCCGCCTGTCCGGCCCGATGCTGGTCGAACAACTGATCCAGGGCCTGGTCGATGCCGGTTGCCAGGTCAGCGACGTCGGCCTGGTGCCGACCCCGGCGCTGTACTTCGCCGCCAACGTGCTGGCCGGCAAGTCCGGCGTGATGCTCACGGGCAGCCACAACCCGTCGGACTACAACGGTTTCAAGATCGTCATCGCTGGCGACACCTTGGCCAACGAGCAGATCCAGGCCCTGCTGACCCGCCTGAAGAGCAACGACGTGCCCCGTGGCGAAGGCCGCGTGCAGAAGGTCGAGATCCTCGACCGCTACTTCCAGCAGATCGTCGGCGACGTGAAGCTGGCGAAAAAGCTCAAGGTCGTGGTCGATTGCGGCAACGGCGCTGCTGGCGTGATTGCACCACAGCTGATCGAAGCGCTGGGCTGCGAGGTCATCCCGCTGTTCTGCGAGGTTGACGGCAACTTCCCCAACCACCACCCGGACCCGGGCAAGCCGGAAAACCTCGAAGACCTGATCGCCAAGGTCAAGGAAACCGGTGCCGACATCGGCCTGGCCTTCGACGGCGACGGTGACCGCGTTGGCGTGGTGACCAACACCGGCAGCATCGTCTACCCTGACCGCCTGCTGATGCTGTTTGCCCAGGACGTGCTGGCGCGCAACCCGGGCGCCGAGATCATCTTCGACGTCAAATGCACCCGCCGCCTGACCCCGCTGATCGAGCAGCACGGTGGCCGCGCCCTGATGTGGAAGACCGGCCACTCGCTGATCAAGAAGAAGATGAAGCAGACCGGCTCGCTGCTGGCTGGCGAGATGAGCGGGCACATCTTCATCAAGGAACGCTGGTACGGTTTCGACGACGGCATCTACAGTGCCGCGCGCCTGCTGGAAATCCTCAGCAAGGCTTCGCAGAACGCCGAAGACCTGTTCGCCGCCTTCCCGAACGATATTTCCACGCCGGAAATCAATATTGATGTGACCGACGAGGGTAAATTCAGCATCATTGATGCACTGCAACGCGACGCCGAATGGGGCGATGCCAACCTGACCACCATCGACGGTGTGCGGGTCGACTACGCCAAAGGCTGGGGCCTGGTTCGCGCCTCCAACACCACACCGGTGCTGGTGCTGCGCTTCGAGGCCGAAAGCGCCGCCGAGTTGCAACGTATCAAGGATGTTTTCCGCGCCCAGTTGCTGCGGGTTGCCCCTGAGCTGCAACTGCCGTTCTGACCGACTATCTGTTCCTTACAGGAGCCCTGCATGACCCTCGATCGCGATGCCGCTTCCCATGTAGCCGAGGTTTTGTCCGAAGCACTGCCTTACATCCGCCGCTTTGTCGGCAAGACCCTGGTGATCAAGTACGGCGGCAACGCGATGGAGAGCGAAGAGCTCAAGACCGGCTTTGCCCGTGACATCGTGCTGATGAAGGCCGTGGGCATCAACCCGGTGGTCGTGCACGGTGGCGGCCCGCAGATCGGCGACCTGCTCAAGCGCCTGTCGATCGAGAGCCACTTCATCGATGGCATGCGCGTCACCGACGCCGCAACCATGGACGTGGTGGAAATGGTCCTCGGCGGCCAGGTCAACAAGGACATCGTCAACCTGATCAACCGCCACGGCGGCAGCGCCATCGGCCTGACCGGCAAGGATGCCGAGCTGATCCGGGCGAAGAAGCTCACCGTCACCCGTCAGACCCCGGAGATGACCCAGCCGGAAATCATCGACATCGGCCACGTCGGCGAAGTGGTCAGCGTCAACACCGACCTGCTGAACATGCTGGTGAAGGGCGACTTCATCCCGGTGATCGCGCCGATCGGCGTGGGCGCCAACGGTGAGTCGTACAACATCAACGCCGACCTGGTGGCGGGCAAGGTGGCCGAAGCGCTGAAGGCTGAAAAGCTGATGCTGCTGACCAACATCGCCGGCCTGATGGACAAGCAGGGCCAGGTCCTGACCGGCCTGACCACCGAGCAGGTCAACGAACTGATCGCCGACGGCACCATCTACGGCGGCATGCTGCCGAAGATCAAGTGCGCACTGGAAGCGGTCCAGGGCGGCGTCAACAGCTCGCACATCATCGATGGTCGCGTGCCGAACGCGGTGCTGCTGGAGATCTTCACCGACAGCGGCGTAGGCACTCTGATCACCAACCGCAAGCGTCACTGATCCCTTTGTAGTACCGGGCGGGGCAAGCCGGCTCTCACGCCGCCGAAAGGCACGTGATGGTGGCTTGCCCCGCTTTGCATCCGCTGGATGCACGTAGGTGGATAGCCAACTGCCATCAATCTTCATGTTTACCCGTCAAGATTCCCGACCGGCAGCCGAGACAACATGGCAGAATGCATACGCATTGCAAATTGCCACTATCCATTTGGAGTACACGCGTGAAATTCGCATCACAAGGACTCGTGCTGGCAGCCGCCCTGGCTGTCGGGTCCATCGCCGGTTGTGCCACCGAAACTTCCACCGCTGTTGCCGTGCAACAGGTCGAAAGCGTCAGCCGCCCCTACAGCGGAGTGCGCGCGCCGATTGCCGTGGGCAAGTTCGACAACCGCTCCAGCTACATGCGCGGCATCTTCTCCGACGGCGTAGACCGCCTCGGCGGCCAGGCCAAGACCATCCTGATCACCCACCTGCAGCAGACCAACCGCTTCAACGTGCTCGATCGCGACAACATGAGCGAGATCCAGCAGGAAGCGGCGATCAAGGGCCAGGCCCAACGCCTGAAAGGTGCTGACTTCGTGGTGACCGGCGACGTTACCGAATTCGGCCGCAAGGAAGTGGGCGATCACCAGCTGTTCGGCATCCTCGGCCGCGGCAAGACCCAGATCGCCTATGCCAAGGTAGCGCTGAACATCGTCAACATCAGCACCTCCGAGGTGGTCTATTCGAGCCAGGGTGCGGGCGAGTACGCCCTGTCCAACCGCGAGATCATCGGCTTCGGCGGCACCGCCAGCTACGACTCGACGCTGAACGGCAAGGTCCTCGACCTGGCCATGCGTGAAGCCGTGAACAAGCTGGTCAACGCGGTCGAAAGCGGCCAGTGGAACCCCAAGGCTCAGTAACCGAGTCACTCCAGTAAGGACACACCGATGACGATCACCCTCCCGGCCTTGCGCAACTGCGCGGGCCTCGTGCTGGGCGGCCTGCTGCTGGCCGGCTGCAGCGGCCCGAAGACTCTGTACCAGTGGGAAAGCTACCAGCCCCAGGTCTACGGCTACCTAAAAGGCGACTCGAAAGAAGAACAGGTCATCGCCCTGGAGCGCGATCTGGAAAAGATCAAGGCCAAGAACGGCGCCGTGCCGCCGGGCTATCACGCTCAGTTGGGCCTGCTGTACTCCAGCCTGGGCAAGGATGACCAGATGATCCAGCAGTTCCGCACCGAGAAGGCCCTGTTCCCGGAATCGGCGGCGTACATGGACTTCCTGATGAGCAACGCCAGCAAGAGAACCCAGCAATGATCAAGCGCCTGACCCAACTGCTCGTCGGCGCCTGCGTGCTGGCACTGTTCGCCGGCTGCGCTGAGCGCAAGACCATCGACTATTCGGCCTACAAACAGAGCCGGCCAAAGTCGATCCTGATCCTGCCGCCGCTGAACGAATCGCCGGACGTGAAGGCGACCTACAGCATGCTGTCGCAAGTCACCTATCCGTTGGCGGAAGCCGGCTACTACGTGATGCCGGTGGCACTGGTGGACGAAACCTTCCGCCAGAACGGCCTGACCACGCCAGCCGACATCCATCAGCTGCCGACCACCAAGCTGCATGAAATCTTCGGCGCCGATGCCGGCCTGTACGTGACCGTGTCGGACTACGGCACCCGCTACATGGTGCTGAGCAGCGCGACCATCGTCACTGCCAGCGCCAAGCTGATCGACCTGAAGACCGGCACCACGCTGTGGACCGGCACTGCCACGGCTTCCAGCCAGGAGAACCAGCAGAATCAGGGCGGTCTCATCGGCATGCTGATCACCGCGGCGGTGAACCAGATCATCAGCAGCGTGCAGGACGATGCCGGCTACCCGATCGCCGGCATGACCAGCACGCGGTTGCTGACGCCGTATGCCAATGGCGGCATTCTCTACGGGCCGCGCTCGCCCAAGTACGGCACTGACTGAGTGAGCCCTCAGCGGCCTGTTCGTGGTTTTGCCCGCGAACAGGCCGGAGCAGGCGGCACAAAAAAGGCGACCTTCCAGGAAGGTCGCCTTTTTCATTACCAGGCCAGGATCAGATCCCGTACTGCGCCCGGTACGCTTCGACAGCCGGCAGGTGCTGCTTGAGCTGCGGGTCATCGGCCAGGAACTCCAGCACCTGGGTCAGCGAGACGATGCTGACCACCGGAATGCCGAAGTCGCGCTCCACTTCCTGGATCGCCGACAGCTCGCCATTGCCGCGCTCTTCGCGGTTCAGCGCGATCAGTACGCCAGCGGCCTTGGCCTGCTGGGCGTTGATGATCTGCATCACCTCACGGATGGCGGTACCGGCGGTGATCACGTCGTCGATGATCAGCACATCACCGGCCAGCGGTGCGCCCACCAGGCTGCCGCCTTCGCCGTGATCCTTGGCTTCCTTGCGGTTGAAGCACCACGGCACATCGAGCTGATGCTGCTCGGCCAGGGCCACGGCAGTCGCCGCCGCCAGGGGGATACCCTTGTAGGCAGGGCCAAACAGCACGTCGAACGGGATCTTGCTGTCGACGATGGCTGCCGCGTAGCAACGGCCCAGTTGCGCAAGGGCAGAACCGGTGTTGAACAGGCCGGCATTGAAGAAATACGGGCTGGTACGCCCCGATTTCAGGGTGAATTCACCGAAGCGCAGCACGCCGCGATCGATGGCAAAACGGATGAAGTCGCGCTGATACGGCTGCATGTAAGGTCCCGGACACCACGGATTTAGCTAAATGGGTTGAGCTCGGGTATCATACACGCACGAGATTTTTGGGGCCATTTATGCGGATCATCAGTGTGAACGTGAATGGCATTCAGGCTGCGGCCGAGCGTGGATTGCTCAGCTGGCTGCAAGCCCAGAATGCCGACGTCATCTGCCTTCAGGATACCCGCGCCTCGGCCTTTGAACTCGACGACCCAGCTTTCCAGCTCGATGGCTATTTCCTTTATGCCTGCGACGCGGAGGTACCCGCCCAAGGTGGCGTGGCACTGTACTCGCGCATGCAGCCCAAGGCAGTCATCACCGGCCTGGGTTTCGAGACAGCCGACCGCTACGGGCGTTACCTGCAAGCAGATTTCGACAAAGTCAGTATTGCCAGCCTGCTGCTGCCTTCGGGCATGAACGGCGACGAAGACCTGAACCAGAAGTTCAAGTTGATGGACGACTTCGCCAAGTACCTGGACAAGCAGCGTCGCAAGCGTCGTGAATACATCTATTGCGGCTCGTTCTACGTGGCGCAGCAGAAGCTCGACATCAAGAACTGGCGTGACAGCCAGCAGTCGCCAGGCTTCCTGCCGCCAGAGCGGGCGTGGATGGATGCGATCACCGGTGACATGGGCTACGTCGATGCCCTGCGTGAAGTCAGCCGTGAAGGCGACCAGTACAGCTGGTGGCCGGACAACGAACAGGCCGAGATGCTCAACCTGGGCTACCGGTTCGACTACCAGATCCTCACCCCGGGCCTGCGCCGCTTCGTGCGCAATGCCCGGTTGCCGCGTCAGCCGCGCTTCTCCCAGCATGCGCCGCTGATCGTCGACTATGACTGGACGTTGACCATCTGAAGAAAGGGCCGCGAAAGCGGCCCTTTTTTTATTTGATCGGTCGCCAGATGAAGGGATAGCGGTATGCCTTGCCTTCATTGGCCCTGACGGCCGCCAGGATGATCAGGATCAACACCGCCAGCATCAGGATCGGCAACAGCACGATACCGATGGCCACGAACATCAGGGCGGTACAGACGAACCCGGCAATCGTCACGCTGATCTGGAAGTTCAGCGCTTCTTTGCCCTGGGCATCGATGAAAGGGTCCTGCTCGCGCTTGAGGTGCCACAGCACCAGCGGGCCCAGCAGGTGCCCGAGGGGCACCACCAGGCCAAGCAGCGCGGAAAGATGGCAGAACATCGCCCACTGCCGGACTTCGGCATTGGGCGGGGTGACCGACAGTTCGGAATCGCTCATGCCCCGCACCTCCTTGGCTGGGATCAGTCGGCCAGCGCGGCCTGCTGCAGTTCGAAGATTTCGTTCATGCCCTTTTGCGCCAGCGCCAGCATGGCGTTGAAGTCTTCAGGCTGGAACGGCGCGCCTTCGGCGGTGCCCTGTACCTCGATGAAACCACCGGCGCTGGTCATGACCACGTTCAAGTCGGTTTCAGCAGCCGAGTCTTCCAGGTAGTCCAGGTCGAGCACCGCTTCGCCCTGGTACATGCCAACCGATACGGCAGCGATCATGTGCTTGAGCGGGTTGCCGGCCTTCAGGCCACCGCGTTTCTTGATCACGGCCAGGGCGTCGCACAGGGCGACCATGGCACCGGTGATCGAAGCGGTACGGGTACCGCCATCGGCCTGGATCACGTCGCAGTCGATGTACAGGGTGATGTCACCGAGCTTGCTCATGTCCAGCGCGGCGCGCAGCGAACGGCCGATCAGGCGCTGGATTTCCAGGGTGCGGCCACCTTGCTTGCCACGGCTGGCTTCGCGCTGGTTACGCTCACCGGTAGAGCGCGGCAGCATGCCGTACTCAGCGGTCAGCCAGCCTTGGCCCTGGCCTTTCAGGAAGCGCGGCACGCCGTTTTCGACGCTGACCGTGCAGATGACCTTGGTGTCACCGAACTCGACCAGTACCGACCCTTCGGCGTGCTTGGTGTAGTTGCGGGTGATGCGGATCGAGCGGAGCTGATCGGCGGCGCGACCACTTGGACGTTTCATCTGGGATACCTGTACTGGGACTTTGAATCTGCCCGCCATTATAGAGCCCGTCGCCCACAGAGGACATGCCTATTGTCGCGCTCCCGGCAGCCTGTCGCCTTTTCCCACTCGCTGGCACGCGCTCTGTAACATGGGTGGATTGGGCGCCACGTGCGCACTGCGCTACAATCGCGCGCCTTCAATTCATTTAAGCGAGGTCCTTCCCATGGTGCACAGCATGACCGCTTTTGCTCGTGTCGAGCGCGCAGGCAGCCAAGGCACCCTGGTCTGGGAATTGCGCTCGGTCAACCACCGTTACCTTGAACCTCACCTGCGCCTGCCGGACGCCCTGCGCGACCTCGAAGGCGCGGTGCGTGAAGGCCTGCGCCAGGGCCTGTCGCGCGGCAAGGTCGAATGCACCCTGCGCCTGCACGAAGACAGCAACGGCAAGCCGCTCAAGGTCGACCGCGAGCGCGCCGCGCAGCTGGTCGCTGCCGCCGAGGAGGTGGCCGGCCTGATCAAGCAGCCGGCTGCACTCAACCCGCTTGAAGTGCTGTCCTGGCCGGGCGTGCTGGTGGCCGACGCCACTGACCCTCAGGCCCTGAACGCCGAAGCCGTGGCGCTGTTCGACGAGGCCTTGGCCGAACTCAAGGCCGGGCGTCTGCGCGAAGGCCAGGAACTGGCCCGGCTGATCAACGAACGCCTGGACAACATGACCACCGAGGTCACCACCCTGCGCGCCCTGGTGCCGCAGATGCTCGCCGCCCAACGGCAGAAGATCATCGACCGCTTCGGCGACCTCAAGGCCGAGCTCGACCCGCAGCGCCTGGAGCAGGAGATGGTGCTGCTGGCGCAGAAGAGCGACGTTGCCGAAGAGCTCGACCGCCTCAGCACCCACGTCAACGAGGTGCGCCGGGTGCTCAAGTCCGGAGGTGCCGCCGGTCGGCGCCTGGACTTCCTGATGCAGGAACTCAACCGTGAAGCCAACACCCTGGGCTCCAAGGCCTTCGACCCACGCAGCACGCAAGCGGCGGTCAACCTGAAGGTGTTGATCGAACAGATGCGTGAACAAGTACAGAACATCGAGTAAGGCCAACCCGACCATGAAGCAAAGCAGCGGCACCCTCTATATCGTTTCGGCACCGTCCGGCGCCGGCAAGACCAGCCTGGTCACCGCCCTGATCAAGGCCGACCCGCGCGTCAGCGTCTCGGTCTCGCACACCACCCGTGCCATGCGCCCGGGCGAGCAGCATGGGGTGAACTACCACTTCGTCAGCCATGACGATTTCAAGGGGCTGATCACCCAGGGTGACTTCCTCGAGCACGCCGAAGTGTTCGGCAATTTCTACGGGACTTCGCGCAGCGCGCTGCAAGAGGTGCTGGACCAGGGCAATGACCTGATCCTGGAAATCGACTGGCAAGGCGCCCAGCAGGTACGCAAGCTGATGCCCGAAGCGCGTTCGGTGTTCATCCTGCCGCCGAGCCAGCAGGCCCTGCGCGAGCGCCTGGACGGCCGCGGCCAGGACAGCGAGGAGATCATCGCCGGGCGCATGAAGGAAGCGGTCAGCGAGATGGTGCACTACGACGAATATGAGTACGTCATCATCAATGACGACTTCGACGTGGCCTTGGAGGACTTGAAGGCTGTGTTCGTGGCTAACCGTGAAGGTGGTTCTGCCGTGGTTGCACGAGCCGAAGAACTGAAGCTGGAAAAACAGCAGCAGCGCCATGCAGCACTGCTGAAGCAATTGATCGGTTGAAGATCCCATTGGGGCTGCTTTGCAGCCCTTCGCGGGCAAGCCCGCTCCCACAGGAAAATCACTGCCCTTGAGGCCTGTGCAGTACCTGTGGGAGCGGGCTTGCCCGCGAAGGGGCCGCTAAGCGGCCCCCAATAGTCAGTCTTGAAGTGGCAGGGTGGCCTGCTGACGCAGGGTAGCCCCCAGGAAGTAGGCCGGCGCACGCATCCGCGAAATCATCATCAGCACGATCCCCAGTGCCGAAATGATCGCCGCAATCACGAACACCAACCCCAACCCGGCCACATGCGAACCGCTGCCGAAGTCCGGCGAGGCGCTGTCGATGGCCGTGCGCACGAAGATCACCGACAGGATCACCCCACCCACCAGCGGGCACAGGCCGCGCATGAAGAAGTGCCGCAGGCTGCCGAACAGGCTGTCGCGGAAATACCAGACACAGGCGAACGCGGTCAGCGAATAGTAGAAGCAGATCATCATGCCCAGCGCCGTGATGGTGTCAGCCAGCACGTTCTCGCTCAGGGTGCGCATGGTCACGTAGAACAGGCCTGCCGCCACACCAGCGCAGATGGTTGCGTAACGCGGGGTCTGCGAACGCGGGCAGACGCTGGCGAACTTCTGCGGTACCGCGCCGTAGTAACCCATGGCCAGCAGCGTGCGCGCCGGCGACACGAAGGTCGACTGCAGCGACGCTGCGGTGCTGGCCAGTACCGCGATCGACATCAGGATCGCCAGCGGCCCCATCACTGGCCCGGCCAGGTGCGCGAACACGTTTTCCTGGATGCGCGGGTTGTTCAGGCCCAGGCCCTGTTCGCTGATGCCGGCGAACTGCAGGGTGGCGATGGCAGTGACCAGGTACAGGCCGAGGATCAGCAGCACCGTCCAGGTTGCCGCCTTGCCCGGCACTTCGTCGCTGCCGATCGACTCTTCGCTGACGGTCAGGCAGACGTCCCAGCCCCAGAAAATGAAGATCGACAGTGACAGCCCGGCGGCAAAGGCCGAGAACGACTCGACACCGAACGGGTTGAACCAGGCGAAATCGAACTCCAGCGGTGGCGGCGCGGTGGTGCCGCCGAATGCCGCGAAGGCGAAGCCGAGCAATACCATGAGCTGCAGCGCCACCAGGCCGTACTGCACAGTCATGGTGGTGGCCATGCCACGGCAGCAGATCCACACGGCCATGGCAATGAACACGCAGCAGGTGGTGATATTGATCAACAGGTTGTCGGCCAGGGCCGCCAGTTCATGGTGGCCGGTGATCTGGCTGAGGAACAGATAGAAGAAGTCGACGGCGACACCCGCCAGGTTGGACAGCACGATGGTGGTGGCAACGACCAGCCCCCAACCACCGATCCAGCCGATCATCGGGCCAAAGGCACGGGCCGACCAGGTAAACGAAGTGCCGCTGTCCGGCTCCGCCGAATTCAGCTCGCGGTAGCCCAGGGCAACCAGCAGCATCGGCAGGAAGCCGACGATGAACACGGCGGGAAGGTGAGCACCGACCTCACGTACTGTCGGGCCAAGGGCGCCGGTCAGGGTGTAGACCGGGGCGATGGTGGAAATGCCCAGCACCACGCTGGCCAGCAGGCCAAGGCGGCCCTTGGCCAGGCCTTTGCTGCGCTGAGTGCTGCCCGAGTCGGCCACGTCGGGTGGGCGGCCGGCTTCTGTGTAATTGCTCATGAGTTTTTGCCGTAACTATTGGAATTGTTTTCACAGGCCCTGTTCCCAGGGCCTGCTTCCACTCATTGAAAGCGCGCTGCCGGGGGTGAGTCATCCCGGACTTTTGGCTGACGTGCTGTCAGGCCTCCCGTGCAGCATGGGCGATGCAGGCCTCGCGGAACGCCTGGAACAGGCTCCGGGAGACCGGGTTGTCGGCGAAACGCCATTCCGGGTGCCACTGCACGCCAAGCACAAAGCCCGGCGCGTCAGGCATCGACACGGCTTCGATCAGGCCATCCGGGGCCCTTGCTTCGACCCGCAGGCCAGGGGCCAGGCGGTCGATGCCCTGGCTGTGCAACGAGTTGACCTCGAATTGCGCAGCCAGGCCCAGGCGCTCGAACAGCCCGCCAGGCGCAACGCTGACGGGATGACGAGGGCCATATTGCACCTCCAGGGGTGCGTCCTCCGGTTCACGGTGGTCTTGGTAGCCGGGCAGTTCCTGCACGCGCTGGTGCAGGCTGCCGCCCAGGGCCACGTTCAGTTCCTGGAAGCCACGGCAGATGCAGAATACCGGCACACCGGCGGCAATCGCCGCCTGCAGCAGCGGCAGGGTCAGGCGGTCACGGGCAAGGTCGTGCCGGGTCCCTTCGACGCTGGCGGCGCCATTGTAATGATGCGGCTCGATATTTGAAGGCGAGCCGGTAAAAACAATGCCGTCGAGCCGGCCCAGAAGCGCACGGGTGTCGCTGCCGCCATCGCGGGCAGGCAGTATCAGTGGCAATCCGGCGAAGCCGGCGGCCTCCACATACTTGTCGCCCACCGTGTGCGACGAATTCTTCCCCACCTGCTGGCGGCAGGCGCTGATACCGATCAAGGGGACCGCAATTGCGCTCATGGGCTTACACCGTGTGCAGGTACCAGTTGTACTCGAGGTCGGAAATCGAAACTTCGAACTCGGCCAGCTCGCTTTCCTTGCAGGCCACGAAGATATCGATGTAGTCCGGGCTGATGTATTGGTTGAGGACTTCGCTGTCATCCAGCGCACGCAGGGCGTCGCGCAGGTTGTTCGGCAGGCTCTGCTCCAGCTGCTCGTAGGAGTTGCCTTCGATCGGAGCACCCGGCTCGATCTGGCTGGTCAGGCCGTGGTGGATGCCGGCCAGGATCGCCGCCAGCATCAGGTACGGGTTGGCATCGGCGCCGGCCACGCGGTGCTCGATGCGCACGTTGTCGCTGCTGTCGGTCGGTACGCGCACGGCTACGGTGCGGTTGTCCAGGCCCCAGCTCGGCGCGTTCGGCACGTAGAACTGCGCACCGAAGCGGCGGTAGGAGTTGATGTTCGGGCACAGGAAGGCCATCGATGCCGGCATGGTCTCCAGCACGCCGCCAATGGCGTGGCGCAGGGCGTCGCTTTGCAGCGGGTCTTCGTGGGCGAAGATGTTCTTGCCGGTTTTCTTGTCGAGCAGCGAGATGTGCACGTGCAGGCCATTACCCGCCTGACCCGGATAGGGCTTGGCCATGAACGTGGTGTCCATTTCATGGTCGTAGGCGACGTTCTTGATCAGGCGCTTGAGCAGGATCGCGTAGTCGCAGGCCTTCATCGGGTCGGCAACGTGGTGCAGGTTGACCTCGAACTGCGCCGGGGCGCTTTCCTTGACGATGGCATCGGCTGGCAGGCCTTGCTCCTTGGCCGCTTCGAGCATGTCCTGCAGGCAGTCGGCGTATTCGTCGAGGTCGTCGATCAGGTACACCTGGGTCGACTGCGGGCGCTTGCCCGAAGTGGGCGAGCGTGGCGGTTGCGGGCGGCCGTTGAGGTTGTCCTGGTCGATCAGGTAGAACTCCAGCTCGAACGCGGCGCAGATATCCAGGCCCATGGCGTCGAACTTGCTCACCACCTGGCGCAGCACTTCGCGCGGGTCGGCGAAGAACGGCTCACCGTCCAGCTCGTGCATGGTCATCAGCAACTGCGCGGTCGGGCGCTTCTGCCATGGCTCGTCGCACAGCGTGCCGGCAATCGGGTAGCAGATGCGGTCGGCGTCGCCGATGTCCAGGCCAAGGCCAGTGCTTTCCACGGTCGAGCCATTGATGTCGAGGGCGAACAACGAGGCCGGCAGGTTGATGCCCTTCTCGTACACCTTGTGCAGGCTGGCGCGCTCGATGCGCTTGCCGCGTACCACGCCGTTCATGTCGGAAATCAGCAGATCGACGTACTGCGTATCCGGATGGGCCTGAAGGAAGTCATTCATCTCGCTGGAAGTACTGGCGCACGGGGTGACCGACGTCATGGCTTACATCCTATGATTTGCTGCGGCGATGTGGGGGATACGGCTGGCGCCTCACGGGCGACGATGGTTGCAGCTGTTGTTTTTTTCACTTTCCCATCGTGGGGATTGGTTACCCGACCGGGCGCATTGATTCCCGGGGGCCGTTTCACTATAAAATGGCCCTCACGCAACAGACATTGGCAATTCGGCAAGCAGAGCGTGCACCAATGCAATATCAAATTACCCACGCCGACCTCTCCCTGGTCCTGGCACTGGAACGCGGGCGCTCACTGGCCAAGGCCGCCGAACTGCTCAAGGTCGACGTTTCGACCGTGTTCCGCTCGATCCGCCGGCTGGAGTCGGCGCTCGGCACCGCGCTGTTCGTGAAAAGCCGCAAAGGCTACCTGCCAACCGACACTGCCCAGGCCCTGGCCGAGCAGGCCGAGCGTGCCGAGCAGGCGCTGGATGCCGCACGCATCGCCATGACCAGCGGCGAGCAGGTGGTCAGCGGCACCGTGCGCCTGACCTGCACCGAGGCGGTGATGCACAGCCTGCTGCTGCCGGCGCTGGCGGCGTTCATGCCGAACTACCCGGCGTTGTCGCTGGAAATGGGCACCTCCAACACCTTCGCCAACCTCAGCCGGCGCGATGCCGACATCGCCCTGCGCCTGACCAATACGCCGCCGGAACATCTGGTGGGGCGTTGCCTGGGCTCCACCTCTTATGTGATCTGCGGTCAGCCGCAGTGGCGCGAGCGCTTGAACGCATCCGCCAGCAGCGTGCCGTGGATCGCCCCGGACGACTCGATGCAGGACCACCCCACCGTGGTCTGGCGCAATCAGCAGTACCCGGGGCTGAGCCCGCGCTATCAGTGCAGCGGCATGTCGACCATCGCCCAGCTGGTGAGCACCGGGCTGGGCGTGGCGGCGCTGCCTGACTATATGGTGGACGCGCTGCCGGGTGTTGACGCCTTGAGCGGGCCGCTGCCGGGCTGCGATACCCAGTTGTGGCTGCTGACCCGGCCGGATTGCCGGGCGTTGCGTTCGGTGCAGACGCTGTTCGAGGAGCTGACGCCGCGGTTGCGGGATGCGATGCTCTGAGGTTATCGTCGGGGTCATGTATCGAGGGCGTCTGTTGCGGCCCTTTCGCGGGCAAGCCCGCTCCCACATGGTGAGCGCTGCTGATGAGAAATGCCATCATTCCTGTGGGAGCGGGCTTGCCCGCGAACAAACCAACACAGGGCTCGAAGGCGACCACCCGGTAAAACAGCGCTTCCCTATTGGCTGGTGATTTTTTAAACTATCGAGTCCGCCTGCCCATATTGGGCTGCACGCCTACCGCATTTGCTACTGAGGAAGACCATGGCCCGCGTAACTGTTGAAGACTGCCTGGAACACGTGGATAACCGTTTTGAGCTGGTCATGCTCTCGACCAAGCGCGCCCGTCAGCTGGCTACCGGCGGCAAAGAGCCACGCGTAGCGTGGGAAAACGACAAACCGACCGTGGTCGCCCTGCGCGAAATCGCCGAAGGTATCGTAACCCCTGAGTTCATCGCCGCCGAAGAGATCGTCACCGAGGATCCGGTCTTCGCCGCGTTCGAGGACGAGTCCAACGAGGCTGTCTGATCGATGCCCTGTCGACGTCGCGCGGCACAAGGCCCTCTTCCTCGGCAAGAGGTGAAACCATGCCGGGCATAGAAGCCTTAGCCGAACGGCTGTCGACCTACCTGGGCCCCGAACAGGTCAACCTGGTTCGCCGTGCCTATTTCTACGCCGAACAGGCACACGACGGGCAGCGCCGCCGCAGCGGCGAGCCCTACGTGACCCATCCGCTGGCAGTGGCCAGCATCCTCGCTGACATGCACATGGACCATCAGAGCCTGATGGCGGCCATGCTGCACGACGTGATCGAAGACACCGGCATCGCCAAGGAAGCCCTCTGCCAGCAGTTTGGCGAGACCGTGGCCGAACTGGTCGACGGGGTCAGCAAGCTGACCCAGATGAACTTCGAGACCAAGGCCGAGGCGCAGGCCGAAAACTTCCAGAAGATGGCCATGGCCATGGCCCGCGATATTCGCGTGATCCTGGTCAAGCTGGCCGACCGCCTGCACAACATGCGCACCCTGGAAGTGCTGTCGGGCGAAAAACGCCGGCGCATCGCCAAGGAAACCCTCGAGATCTACGCCCCCATCGCCAACCGCCTGGGCATGCACACCGTGCGCGTGGAGTTCGAGGACCTTGGCTTCAAGGCCATGCACCCGATGCGTTCGTCGCTGATCCACCGGGCGGTGAAGAGCGCACGTGGCAACCGTAAAGAGATCGTCGCCAAGATCGAGCACTCGCTGGCCAACTGCCTGGCCGCCGACGGCATCGAGGGCGAGGTCAGCGGCCGGCAGAAACACCTCTATGGCATCTACAAGAAGATGCGTGGCAAGCGCCGCGCCTTCAACGAGATCATGGACGTGTACGCCTTCCGCATCATCGTCGACAAGGTCGACACCTGCTACCGCGTGCTCGGCGCCGTGCACAACCTGTACAAACCGCTGCCCGGCCGCTTCAAGGATTACATCGCGATCCCCAAGGCCAACGGCTACCAGTCGTTGCACACCACGCTGTTCGGCATGCACGGCGTGCCCATCGAAATCCAGATCCGCACCCGCGAGATGGAAGAGATGGCCAACAACGGCATCGCCGCGCACTGGCTGTACAAGTCCAACGAGGACGAGCAGCCCAAGGGCAGCCATGCCCGGGCGCGTCAGTGGGTCAAGGGCATCCTCGAGCTGCAGCAGCGCGCTGGCAACTCGCTGGAATTCATCGAAAGCGTGAAGATCGACCTGTTCCCGGACGAGGTCTACGTGTTCACGCCCAAGGGCCGGATCATGGAGCTGCCCAAAGGCTCCACCGCCGTCGACTTCGCCTATGCGGTGCACACCGACGTCGGCAACAGCTGCATTGCCTGCCGTATCAACCGCCGCCTGGCACCACTGTCCGAACCGCTGCAGAGCGGCTCGACGGTGGAGATCGTCAGCGCCCCGGGCGCTCGGCCGAACCCGGCCTGGCTCAACTTCGTGGTCACCGGCAAGGCACGTACGCACATTCGCCACGCCCTCAAGCAGCAGCGCCGCTCCGAGTCGATCAGCCTTGGCGAGCGCCTGTTGAACAAGGTGCTGACCGGCTTCGACAGCAGCCTGGAGAAGATCCCGCAGGAACGTATCCAGGGCATTCTCGCCGAGTACCGCCTGGAGCTCATCGAGGACCTGCTCGAAGACATCGGCCTGGGCAACCGCATGGCCTACGTGGTCGCCCGCCGCCTGTTGTCGGCCGAAGGCGAACAGCTGCCGGCGCCGGAAGGCCCGCTGGCGATCCGCGGTACCGAAGGCCTGGTGCTGAGCTACGCCAAGTGCTGCACACCGATCCCGGGCGACCCGATCGTCGGCCACCTGTCAGCGGGCAAGGGCATGGTCGTGCACCTGGAAAACTGCCGCAACATCAGCGAAATCCGCCACAACCCGGAGAAGTGCGTGCAGCTCTCCTGGGCCAAGGACATCGCTGGCGAATTCAACGTCGAGCTGCGTGTCGAGCTTGAACACCAGCGCGGCCTGATCGCCTTGCTGGCCAGCAGCGTCAACGCTGCCGACGGTAACATCGAGAAGATCAGCATGGACGAACGCGACGGCCGTATCAGCGTGGTCCAACTGGTGGTCAGCGTGCACGACCGTGTGCACCTGGCGCGTGTGATCAAGAAGCTGCGTACCTTGACCGGCGTGGTCCGCATCACCCGCATGCGTACGTAGTCCGCCAACCGCAAGGAGTCATCATGAGCAAGACCGTCATCAACAGCGACAAGGCCCCTGCCGCTATCGGCACCTACTCCCAGGCGATCAAGGCCGGCAACACCGTCTACATGTCGGGCCAGATCCCGCTGGACCCGAAGACCATGGAGCTGGTCGAAGGCTTCGAAGCCCAGACCGTACAGGTGTTCGAGAACCTCAAGTCCGTGGCTGAAGCCGCTGGCGGTTCGTTCAAGGACATCGTCAAGCTGAACATCTTCCTCACCGACCTGAGCCACTTCGCCAAGGTCAACGAGGTGATGGGCCGCTACTTCGAACAGCCATACCCAGCCCGCGCCGCCATCGGCGTCGCCGCGCTGCCAAAAGGCGCCCAGGTCGAAATGGACGCCATCCTGGTCATCGAATGATGCCCCTGGTGACGGGCGCCCTGCCCGTCACCCTCCTCTGCAAGGTTATCCCGTCATGCGTCAAGCACTGCCCCTCGCGCTGGCAGCCCTGCTTCTGGGCGGCTGCGCCAGCCACAAACCCGAAGATTTCAACGGCACCTGGATCAACCAGGCTGCCATCAAGGCCGCCAGCAAAGGCGGCAGCCTGCGCCAGGCCCTGAACGAGCATGGCCCGGTGTTCGAGTGGAAGCTCGATGTCGCCCACCAGCAGGCCAGCTTCAGCAATGGCTTCGAAGCGGCCGACGGCCAGCTGAGCGCCAACCAGAAACAATGGCAGGCCAGCTTCGAAGGCGGCCAGACCGAACAGCTCGAACTTGATGGCGATGAACTGAAAGCCACCACCCAGAGCGGTGCCGAGCAGACCTTTGTACGCGCCAAGCAGCCCGGCAACGCGCCATTGGGCGGTAGCTTCGAGAAGGCGCTGTACCAGGCGTACCTCGGTGGCGACTGGAAGATCATCGAAGGCCAGGGCAAAGGCGGCACCGTACGCTTCAGCGATACCGGCAACGTCACCGGCCTGCCAGGCCCTGACCGTTTCGCCCTGTGCCTGGCCGGCGACTGCGCCAGCATGGGTGGCAACAACGACAGCCTGTGGCTTGAGCGCAACCAGCGCGGCGCGCCGTTCATCTTCAAGCGTGATGGCGACAAGCTGGCGATCTTCCAGGCGGTGAACACTGCCCAGGCAGACGAGATTCCGCAATTGGCGGCGGGTACTCAGCAGTGGGTGCTGGAGCGCGACTGAAGCCCGCCCCCAGGCGTACGCTGTACTTGTAGGAGCGGGCTTGCCCGCGAACACGGGCGAAGCCCGTGCCATACACCGCGGTGTCTTCTTCGCGGGTAAACCCGCTCCCACAGAAGATCACCGCGCGGGCCTATGGATCAGTGCTTGCCTTCCAAGATGGCCGCATAGCCTTCCTTGTAGCTCGGATACGCCGGCGCCCAACCCAACGCCCGCACCCGTGCATTGCTGCAACGCTTGCTGCCGGTACGCCGCACCCGCTGGTCTTCGGACCACTCGCTAACGCCCATGTACGCCCGCAGCCAGGCCACCACGTCGGCCAGCGGCGCCGGATCGTCATCGACGCCGATGTAGCAATCCTCCAGCGCCACGCCATCGGCATCGGCCTGCAGCAGGTACGCCATCAGGCTTGCAGCATCCTCGGCATGAATCCGGTTGCCATACAGCGGCGGCTCCTCGGCCACCCGATAGCCTTGTCGCACCTGGCTCAGCAGCCACTCGCGACCTGGGCCGTAGATGCCGGTCAGGCGAATCACGCTGGCAGGTAAGCCGCTCGCCAGCGCCAACCTTTCGGCCTCCAGCATCACCTTCCCGGAATAACCTTCAGGCTCGGTGACGGCGGTTTCGTCGATCCATTCGCCATCCTTTTGCGCGAACACGCTGCTGCTGGAGACGAACAGCAAGCGCCGCGGGCGCTGGCCGCGCTCGGCAAGCCACGCCAGCACGTGGCGCAAGCCGTCGACGTAAGCGGCCTGATAGCCCGCCTCGTCATGCTGGCTGGCGGCTACGCAATACACCAGATAGTCCGGCGAGCGCTGCGGCCAGGCTTGCGGGATGGCAGGGTCGGACAGCTCGGCAGCGATGGGCGCGACCCCCTCGGGCAGCTGCCCGACCGAGCGACGCAAGCCGCTGACTTGCCAGCCTTTGGCCAGCAGCTGGCGGGCCAAACGGCCGCCTACATCACCACATCCCACGATAATTGCGGAAAGGTCTGACATCACAAAACTCCCTAGACCAAAGGATCAGGCTAGCCGTATTACACGATAGGCGGCTAGACCATAGGTGAAAAAAGCAACAAGATTACTTTTGTTAACAAGAATTACTTGCAATAATGGCACCCCTATCTGTTCTCGGCCTATCTCGAGGCCTTGGAGAACGCTCACTTTCTTCTTCATCAGGTCCGGCCAGCATGACACGTACTCAACCTTCCGCTTCGCCAAACCCGTCGCGCGCCTGGCGCGCCATCGCCGCGCTGATGTTCAGCCTGGTGCTGGCCCCGATGGCCATGGCCGATGAGCCTGCTGCCCAAGCCGCCACCCCGGCTGCTGCAGCCGCCCCGGCCTCCCCGGCTCCGGCTGCTGCCGAAGGCCAGGCCGCTACCCCGGTCGATGCACCTGCTGCCACCGACCCGGCCGTTCAGGAACTGGTTGAAGACACCTCGCTGGGCATGGCCCACGACCTGTCCCCGTGGGGCATGTACAAGAACGCCGACATCGTCGTGAAAATCGTGATGATCGGCCTGGCCATCGCCTCGATCATCACCTGGACCATCTGGATCGCCAAGGGCTTCGAGCTGATGGGTGCCAAGCGCCGCCTGCGTGGCGAAATCGCCGCGCTGAAGCAGTCGGTAAGCCTGAAGGAAGCCAGCGCCGTCTCCAATAAAGAAGGCACCCTGGCCCACACCCTGGTCCACGATGCCCTCGAAGAGATGCGCCTGTCGGCCAACGCCCGTGAGAAAGAAGGCATCAAGGAACGCGTCAGCTTCCGCCTGGAGCGCCTGGTGGCCGCCAGCGGCCGCACCATGAGCAGCGGCACCGGCGTGCTTGCCACCATCGGCTCCACCGCACCGTTCGTGGGCCTGTTCGGTACCGTATGGGGCATCATGAACAGCTTCATCGGCATCGCCAAGACCCAGACCACCAACCTGGCCGTGGTCGCCCCGGGCATCGCCGAAGCCCTGCTGGCCACCGCCCTGGGCCTGGTCGCGGCAATCCCGGCCGTGGTCATCTACAACGTCTTCGCCCGCTCCATTGCCGGTTACAAGGCACAGGTGTCCGACGCCTCCGCCCAGGTACTGCTGCTGGTCAGCCGTGACCTGGACCACCAGGGCAGCGACCGCGCCGCCCCGCACATGGTGAAAGTGGGGTAAACCATGGGCCTGCATCTCAACGAAGGTGGCGACGACCTCGCCGAGAACCACGAAATCAACGTTACGCCGTTCATCGACGTGATGCTGGTGCTGCTGATCATCTTCATGGTCGCAGCCCCGCTGGCCACGGTCGACATCAAGGTCGACCTGCCGGCCTCGACTGCCAAGCCGGCACCGAGGCCCGAGAAACCGGTGTTCGTCAGCGTCAAGGCCGACCAGAAGCTGTATGTCGGCGACGATCAGGTAGCGACCCCTGAACAGCTTGGCCCGATGCTCGACGCCAAGACCAAGGGCGACAAGGAAACCACCATCTTCTTCCAGGCCGACAAGGGCGTGGATTACGGTGACCTGATGGAAGTGATGAACAACATGCGCGCGGCCGGCTACCTCAAGGTCGGTCTGGTAGGTCTCGAGACGGCAGCCAAGAAATGACGAAACCGCGCTCAAACGTGGCGCGCTACGGTGGCAGCCTGGCGATCGTGCTGGGCGTGCACGTGGTCGCCGTGCTGCTGACGCTCAACTGGTCGGTACCTCAGGCCATCGAGCTGCCCCCGGCAGCCATGATGGTCGAGCTGGCACCCCTGCCCGAGCCCGCGCCGCCGCCACCACCGAAAGCCGCCCCACAGCCACCGGCACCGGTCGAAGAACCGCCGCTGCCGAAGCTGGTCGAGGCGCCAAAACCGAAGATCGCCATCGCCAAGCCGCCCAAGCCGAAGCCCAAGCCTCAGCCACCGAAGCCTGAGAAGAAGCCTGAGCCGCCGAAGGATGAGCCGGCCAAGGAACAGGTAGCCGACACACCGCCAAGCAACACGCCACCGCAGAAGTCGGCGGCACCGGCGCCAAGCATCGCCGCCAACAGCCAGGCGCTGCCCACCTGGCAGAGCGACCTGCTGCGCCACCTGGCGAAGTACAAGCGCTACCCCGAGGACGCTCGCCGTCGTGGCCTGCAAGGCATCAACCGTCTGCGCTTCGTGGTCGACGCCGAAGGCAAGGTGGTGTCGTACTCCATGGCAGGCGGCTCCGGCAGTGCGGCCCTGGACCGTGCGACCATGGAAATGATCCGCCGCGCCGGCACGGTACCCAAGCCGCCAGCCGAGTTGCTGACCAATGGCACGATCGAAGTAGTGGCACCGTTCGTCTACTCGCTGGACCGTCGCTGATACTTTTGTTTCTGTCACAAATCGGCAAGTCTGATAACGTGCGTCTATCGATTGCAGCCGCTATGCTGGGCCCGCAACTTCATGGACGCACGTTATGACCCTCACAGAATTACGCTACATCGTCACGCTCGCCCAGGAGCAGCACTTCGGCCATGCTGCCGAGCGCTGCCACGTCAGCCAGCCGACCCTGTCGGTCGGGGTGAAGAAGCTTGAGGACGAGCTTGGCGTGTTGATCTTCGAGCGCAGCAAGAGCGCGGTGCGCCTGACCCCGGTCGGTGAAAGCATCGTGGCCCAGGCGCAGAAGGTGCTGGAGCAGGCCCAGGGCATTCGCGAACTGGCCCAGGCCGGCAAGAACCAGCTGACCGCCCCGCTCAAGGTCGGCGCCATCTATACCGTCGGCCCGTATCTGTTCCCGCACCTGATCCCGCAGTTGCATCGGGTGGCGCCGCAGATGCCGCTGTACATCGAAGAAAACTTCACCCATGTGCTGCGCGAAAAACTGCGCAACGGCGAACTGGACGCGGTGATCATCGCCTTGCCGTTCAACGAAGCCGACGTGCTGACCCTGCCGCTGTACGACGAGCCCTTCTGTGCGTTGATGCCGGCCGACCACCCGTGGACGGCGAAGAAGACCATCGACACCGCCATGCTCAATGACAAGAGCCTGCTGCTGCTCGGCGAGGGCCACTGCTTCCGTGACCAGGTGCTGGAAGCCTGCCCGACGCTGAACAAAGGTGGCGAAGGCTCCAAGCACACCACGGTCGAATCCAGCTCGCTGGAAACCATCCGCCACATGGTCGCGTCCGGCCTGGGTGTGTCGATCCTGCCGCTGTCGGCCGTACACAGCCATCACTATGCGCCAGGGGTGATCGAAGTGCGGCCGCTGACCCCGCCTGCACCGTTCCGCACCGTGGCCATTGCCTGGCGCGCCAGCTTCCCGCGGCCGAAGGCGATCGAGATCCTTGCCGACTCGATCCGCCTCTGCTCGGTGGCCAAGCCGGCCGTGGAACAAACGGCCTGATCCATGACTGAGCTGTCGAAGGTCTCGGTCACGGCGCTCAAGGGCGTAGGCGATGCCATGGCGGAGAAGCTCGCCAAGGTCGGCCTGGAGAACCTCCAGGACGTGCTGTTCCACCTGCCCCTGCGCTACCAGGATCGCACCCGTGTGGTACCGATCGGCCAGCTGCGCCCGGGCCAGGACGCGGTGATCGAGGGCGTGGTCAGCGGTGCCGACGTGACCATGGGCAAGCGCCGCAGCCTGGTGGTGCGCCTGGGTGACGGCACCGGCGTGCTGAGCCTGCGTTTCTATCATTTCAGCAATGCGCAGAAGGAAGGCCTCAAGCGTGGCACCCACCTGCGCTGCTACGGCGAAGCCCGCCCCGGCGCCTCGGGCCTGGAGATCTACCACCCGGAGTACCGAGCGCTCAATGGCGACGAGCCCGCGCCACCGGTCGAACAGACACTGACGCCGATCTACCCCTCCACCGAAGGCCTCACCCAGCAGCGCCTGCGCCTGCTCTGCCAGCAGAGCCTGGGCATGCTCGGCCCGCGCAGCCTGCCAGACTGGCTGCCCGACGAGCTGGCCCGCGACTACCACCTGGCGCCGTTGGACGATGCCATCCGCTACCTGCACAACCCGCCCGCCGATGCCGACCTCGACGAGCTCGCCGAAGGCCAGCACTGGGCCCAGCACCGCCTGGCCTTCGAAGAGCTGCTGACCCACCAGCTGTCGCAGCAACGCCTGCGCGAGAGCCTGCGCAGCCTGCGGGCGCCGGTATTGCCCAAGGCCAGGCGCCTGCAGGCGCAATACCTGGCCAACCTGGGTTTCCAGCCGACCGGGGCGCAGCAGCGGGTGGCCAACGAAATCGCCTATGACCTCAGCCAGCACGAGCCCATGATGCGCCTGGTGCAGGGCGATGTCGGTGCCGGCAAGACCGTGGTCGCCGCCCTTGCCGCACTGCAGGCCCTGGAAGCCGGCTACCAGGTGGCGCTGATGGCGCCTACCGAGATCCTTGCCGAACAGCACTACATCACCTTCAAGCGCTGGCTGGAGCCGCTGGGCATCGAAGTCGCCTGGCTGGCCGGCAAGCTCAAGGGCAAGGCCCGCGCCAGCGCCCTGGAGCAGATTGCCGGCGGCGCGCCCATGGTGGTCGGCACCCACGCGCTGTTCCAGGAAGAAGTCCGCTTCAAGCACCTGGCCCTGGCGATCATCGACGAGCAGCACCGCTTCGGCGTACAGCAGCGCCTGGCCCTGCGCAAGAAAGGCGTGGCCGGCGAACTGTGCCCGCACCAGCTGATCATGACCGCCACGCCAATCCCGCGCACCCTGGCCATGAGCGCCTATGCCGACCTCGATACCTCGGTGCTCGACGAGCTGCCACCAGGGCGCACGCCGGTGAACACCGTGCTGGTCGCCGACAGCCGTCGCTTCGAAGTGGTCGAGCGGGTCCGCGCTGCCTGCGCCGAGGGGCGCCAGGCCTACTGGGTGTGCACGCTGATCGAAGAATCCGAAGAACTGACCTGCCAGGCGGCCGAGAGCACCTTCGAGGAGCTGGGCAGCGCACTTGGCGAACTGCGCGTGGGCCTGATCCACGGCCGCATGAAGCCTGCCGAAAAGGCCGAGGTCATGGCCGAGTTCAAGCAAGGCAACCTGCAACTGCTGGTCGCCACCACGGTGATCGAGGTCGGCGTGGATGTGCCCAACGCCAGCCTGATGATCATCGAGAACCCCGAGCGCCTGGGCCTGGCCCAGCTGCACCAGCTGCGTGGCCGGGTTGGCCGGGGCAGCGCGGTAAGCCACTGCGTGCTGCTGTATCACCCACCGCTGTCGCAGATCGGCCGGGAACGCCTGGGTATCATGCGGGAAACCAACGATGGCTTCATCATCGCGGAGAAAGACCTGGAGTTGCGTGGCCCGGGCGAGATGCTTGGCACGCGTCAGACCGGCCTGTTGCAGTTCAAGGTCGCCGACCTGATGCGCGATGCCGACCTGCTGCCCGCCGTACGCGACGCGGCACAGGCACTGCTGGCACGCTGGCCGGATCATGTCAGCCCGCTGCTCGATCGATGGCTGCGCCACGGCCAGCAATATGGCCAAGTGTGACGACAGTCCCAGAATGGATCCAGTCTTGCCAACAGACTGGTTATACTTCGCATTTAAAAGAATTTGTGGATACAGACCATGACTGAAGTTGCCCTGGACACCGCAACCCCCCACGCACCGTCTGTCATCCGGCTGTTGCTCGAAAAACTGCACGTGGCCTTTGAAGAGGTAGCGGAACATCCAGAGCTGCCAGCCGCGTCGCGGGTACAGGCGATCCTGCTCGATGACGAAATTGGCGCTTTGCTGGTGCTGTTCCCGCAGAGCAAGCTACTGGACCTCAATCGCCTCGAAGAGCTGACCGGCCGCAAGCTCAAGGCAGTGCCGTTGCCACGCCTCAGGCAGATGCTCGACAAGCACCAGCTGAAGGCCTTGCCGGCCATTCCGGCGCTGACCAGCTCGCCCTGCCTGTACGAAGGCAAGCTGCTCGAGGCCGAACACCTGCTTATCCAGTCCGGCGAAGCCGGCCTGCTGCTGAAGGTGCACCGTGATGATTTCAAGCGCATGCTCGCCAAGGCCAGCGCCGGCAGTTTCGGCCAGCCTGTGCGCGACATTCGCCCCAACCTCGATCGCCCGGATGACGACCCCAAGGAAATCACCCTGGCGGTCCAGGCCTTTACGGCCCGGCGCATCCAGAAACGCCTGGAAGAGACCATCGAGATCCCGCCACTGGCCGACACCGCGCAGAAGATCATCAAGCTGCGGGTCGACCCCAACGCCAGCATCGACGACATCACCGGCGTGGTCGAAACCGACCCGGCCCTGGCCGCCCAGGTGGTCAGCTGGGCCGCTTCGCCCTACTACGCCTCACCCGGCAAGATCCGCTCGGTGGAGGACGCCATCGTCCGCGTACTGGGCTTCGACCTGGTGATCAACCTGGCCCTGGGCCTGGCGCTGGGCAAGACCCTGAGCCTGCCCAAGGACCATCCGCAGCAAGCCACGCCGTACTGGCAGCAGTCGATCTACACCGCCGCCATCATCGAAGGCCTGACCCGCGCCATGCCGCGCGCCGAACGCCCGGAGGCCGGCCTGACCTACCTGGCCGGGCTGCTGCACAACTTCGGCTACCTGCTGCTGGCGCACGTATTCCCGCCGCACTTCTCGCTGATCTGCCGCCATCTGGAGGTCAACCCGCACCTGTGCCACACCTACGTGGAACAGCACCTGCTGGGCATCAGCCGCGAGCAGATCGGCGCCTGGCTGATGAAGCTGTGGGACATGCCTGAAGAACTCTCGACTGCGCTGCGCTTCCAGCATGACCCCGCGTATGACGGCGAGTTTTCGGCCTACCCCAACCTGGTGTGCCTGGCGACCCGCCTGCTGCGCTCGCGGGGCATTGGCTCGGGGCCACAGGAGCAGATTCCGGATGAGCTGCTGGAGCGTCTGGGGATCACCCGGGACAAGGCCGAGGACGTGGTGAACAAGGTGCTCGAGGCCGAAGCCTTGCTGCGGGACCTGGCTTCGCAGCTCAACGCCCCGCATTAAGGCGGCCGACTAACCTGTGGGAGCGGGCTCGCCCGCGAAGCGGATATAGCGGTGCATGGCACCGGCTGCGCCGGTGTTCGCGGGCAAGCCCGCTCCCACAAAGTCGCGGATCAACCCAGGGAATGCATCAGCCTTTCTTCTTTGGTTTCAGGTACTTCATCAGCCCCTGGAACCACATCACCAGCGCCGGATTGCCCTTGATCTGGATGTGCTTGTCCTGAATGCCCTGCATGAACGCCAGCTGTTTGTTGCCTGCCTGCATCGTGGCAAAGCCGTAAGCCGCATCCTTGAAGGCAATGGCAAAGGCCGGCTGCGGATGGCTGCCTCCCTTGCTGCTGATGCGCTCGCCGCTGACGATGAAGTGCCGCGCCACCTTGCCGTCCAGCGTCTGCATCTGGAACACCAGGTCCTTGCCCTTGAGTTGCTGCTGGAACGCCGGGTTGTTGCGGCTGGCCCTGGCCATCAGCAGCCCCATGGCCCAGAGAAGAAAGCGAAACTTCATCAACGCGCCTCGAATGAAAAATGACTGAAGCGCGCAGTTTATCCTTTTCCTGAACTATTTACGCAAGTTCGCAACACTTCCCCTCCAGAATGCATAACGGGCGCCCTGGGGCGCCCGCTTGGATGACACTGGGGTCAGCAGTCGATCACTTTTTCTTGGCTGGCTTGGCGGGTGCGTTGACGCTGTCGCGCAGGTTCTTGCCAGGCTTGAAGGCAACGGTGTTGCTGGCCTTGATCTTCACCGGCTGACCGGTTTGCGGGTTCTTGCCAGTGCGGGCACCACGATGACGTTTTTCAAAGGTCCCGAAACCGACCAGGGTGACCGTGTCCTTGTCCAGGGCACCGGTGATGCTGTCGAGAATGGCGTTCAGCACCTGGTTGGCCTTTTCCTTGGTCAGGTCGGCCTTTTCGGCGATGACAGCGGCGAGTTCTGGTTTACGCATAGTGAAGCCTCTTTGACGGGATTTCTTGTTGTTATGCCGTGCTGCCATTGAAGCAGCGTTCAAGGCACCGCAGGCTCTAATCTGCGGCAGACGGAAGTGAGAATGGCACGCCCACCGAGGCCGCGCCAGTATCAGGGCGGCCATTGTGCTGGCAACAACAGGATAAATCCGACAGAACGCCCGCTATTCACGCCATCAGGGCGGGTAACTGCCGATTCAGCGCGAGTTTTTCCATGACCGCGCTGCCGGTCAGGGCATAGCCGAGCAACTGCCCGTCGGCGGCGTGGCAGAGCACTTTCAGGTCGCTGCCCTGCCCTTCGACCTGCCAGTTGCCTTCGCGGCCTGCTGGCGGCGGTGAGACCACCAGCGGGCACGCCGGGGTCTTCACGGTGATCGGCATCGGCCCGTAGCTGACCTGGGTCGGGTTGCCGGCCAGGGTCTGCGCCAAGGCACGGGCGCAGGCCATCAAGGGCATCACATACAGCAGGTTGATGCCGTCGACTTCGGCGCAGTCGCCCAGGGCGAAGATGTTGCTGTGCGAGGTGCGCAGCTGGCGGTCAACCACCACGCCGCGGTTGGTCTGCAACCCGGCGGCGGCGGCGAGGTCGGTTCGTGGACGCAGGCCGATGGCCGACACCACCAGATCGCAGGCGATCACTTGCCCATCGGACAGGTGTGCCTCTAGCCCTTCACCCGCCTGTTGCAAGCGGGTCAGCACCGGGCCGAGGTGAAAACGCACGCCCAGCCCTTCCAGGCCGCCTTGCACGGCAGCGGCGGCAGCCGGGTGCAGCAAGGTCGGCATGACCTGTTCGCAAGGCGCCACCACATCGACCTGGAAGCCGCCCAGGCGAATGTCGTTGGCAAATTCGCAGCCGATCAGGCCGGCGCCGAGAATCAGCACACGTTGCTTGCCCGCGGCAGCGGCACGGAAACGCGCATAGTCTTCCAGGTCGTTGATCGGGAACACTCGCTCGGCACCCTCGCCTTCGACCGGCACCTGCACGGTCTGCGCGCCCCAGGCCAGCACCAGGTCGCGATACTCGATCGCCTCTTCCCCGACCCACAGGCGCTTGTGGCCCGGATCGATGCCGCTGATGCGGGTATGGGTGCGGATCTCGGCCTTGAGCTGCTCGGCCATCACGCCAGGTTCGGCCATGCACAGGCCATCGGCATCCTTGTGTTTGGCAAAGCCGGTGGAAAGCATGGGCTTGGAATAGGAGCGGCCGTCATCGGCGGTAATCAGCAGCAGCGGCGTGTCGCCATCGAGCTTGCGAAATTCACGGGCCAGGTTATAGCCGGCCAGGCCGGTACCGATAATTACCACGGGGGACGTCATGCGCTGCATTCCTTTTTCAGCCAATGGCGATCATTTCGAAGTCGCTCTTGCCCACGCCGCAGTCAGGGCACAGCCAGTCTGCCGGCACATCTTCCCAGCGGGTACCCGGTGGGATGCCGTCGTCCGGCCAACCTTCGGCTTCGTCGTAGATCAGGCCACAGACAATACACTGCCACTTTTTCATCAGGTCTTCTTCCTCGGTGTTGCTCAGGCTTTGTTGTAGCCCGGCATTATGCAAGCAGTGAGGGCAATCATGCTAAGCTCGCCGCCTCTCTGGCTGTCATCAAGCATACCGACGTGTCGTACGAATCCCCGCAAGCAGCCGCTGTCGCGTGGCTGCCGTATTCACAGCTGGCCACTGAAATCGACCAGCCAACCCTGGACTGGCTGTTCGACGAAGGCTCCCTGACTCGCCGCCTCACCCGGCTGTCCCGGGACCACTTCAGTGTCACCCCCCTGTTCGAAGGCTGGCAACCGCTGCGCGAAGATGAATGCCTGGCCCTGAACATCGCACCGGGCGCCGAAGGCTGGGTGCGCGAGGTGTTCCTGCGCGGGCATGGGGAGCCTTGGGTATTCGCCCGCAGCGTGGCCAGCCGCAGCGCCCTGGAACGAGGTGGCCTGGACCTGGAAACCCTGGGCAGCCGCTCGCTGGGCGAGTTGCTGTTCTGCGACCAGGCGTTCATCCGCCACCCGATCGAGGTGTGCCGTTATCCACAGGCCTGGCTGCCGGCCAATGCCGCGCAAGACGCACTGTGGGGGCGGCGCTCACGCTTCGCCCGCGACGGTCTCGACCTGCTGGTGGCCGAGGTTTTCCTGCCTACCCTGTGGCAAGCGGCCAAGGAGGAAAACCGCTGATGTACCTGCAACTGCTCAAGTCGCTCAACCGCCTGCACCCTCGGGCCTGGGACTTCGTCCAGCTCAGCCGCATGGACCGGCCGATCGGCATCTATCTGCTGCTGTGGCCGACTCTGGCAGCGGTCTGGATCGCCGGGCACGGCTCGCCGACCCTGGCCAACGTGCTGATCTTCGGCCTGGGCGTGGTGCTGATGCGCGCCGCCGGCTGCTGCATCAACGATTTCGCCGACCGCAAGGTCGATGGCCACGTCAAACGTACCGCCGACCGCCCGCTTGCCAGTGGCCGGGTCGGACCGCGCGAGGCGCTGGCGTTGTTCGCCATCCTGGTCGGCGTCAGTTTTCTGCTGGTGCTGTGCACCAACAGCCGGACCGTGTGGCTGTCGTTCGGCGCGGTGGCGCTGGCGTCCTGCTACCCGTTCATGAAGCGCTACACCTACTACCCGCAGGTGGTGCTGGGTGCGGCGTATTCCTGGGGCATTCCCATGGCCTTCACTGCCGCCGGCGGCGAGCTGCCGGCCAGTGCCTGGCTGCTGTACATCGCCAACCTGCTGTGGACGGTGGGTTACGACACCTATTACGCCATGGTCGACCGCGATGACGACCTGAAGATCGGGGTGAAATCGACTGCGATCCTGTTCGGCGAGGCGGACCGGGCGATCATTCTGACCTTGCAGATGCTGTCGCTGGGCTGCCTGCTGCTGGCGGGTAGCCGCTTCGAGCTGGGTGGCTGGTTCCACCTGGGCTTGCTGGGGGCTGCGGTGTGCTTTGCCTGGGAATACTGGTCGACGCGCAAACTGGACCGCGAGTCGTGCTTCAAGGCGTTTCTGCACAATCACTGGGCGGGGTTGCTGGTGTTCATCGGGGTGGTGCTGGATTACGCCATGCGCTGACACTTGCCTCCCCTGTGGGAGCGGGTTCACCCGCGAATGCTGCGGTGCAGCCACCATCGCATTCGCGGGTGAACCCGCTCCCACAGGGTCAGACGGCGTTCTTACGGCTTGGCGACGTGCCAGACGTCCTTCATGCCGTCACCGGTCATGTCACCGGCTTTCTTGTCCTTGACGAAGGTGTACAGCGGCTTGCCGTCATAGGCCCACTGCATCTTGCCGTCGTCACGCTTGATCTGCGTCCACTTGCCTTCAGCCTTCTCGCCCTTCTCGACCATCAGTGGCGGCCAGTTCATCGCACAATCACCGTTGCACATCGACTTGCCACCGGCATCCTTGTCGAAGGTGTACAAGGTCATGCCTTTGTGATCGACCCACATGCCGTCTTTTTCCATGGCATGGTGGGCGGACGCCACCCCCGGCAGCGCCAGTGCAGCGAAAAGGGCCATCCAGCTCAGCGTGTGTCGTGTCATTGGAATCACCATGAATTCGGGGGTGGATTTGCATTCTGTTTACCGCCGTGGCGGCCCTGTGAAGCCTAGCCCAGTCATGGAATGTCGCCAGAACGGCCAACGCCCTGTCACACAGCTGCAATAATTCCGTTATCTAATGCGGGCCAAGACACGATTCCTGGGAGAGGTTTTGAGCATGGTTGGCAGAAACATTCTGATCGTCGACGACGAAGCACCTATTCGCGAGATGATCGCCGTTGCCTTGGAAATGGCCGGCTATGACTGCCTCGAAGCGGAGAATTCCCAGCAGGCCCACGCGATCATCGTCGACCGCAAACCGGACCTGATCCTGCTCGACTGGATGCTCCCTGGCACCTCCGGCATCGAGCTGGCACGCCGCCTCAAGCGCGACGAGCTGACCGGCGACATTCCGATCATCATGCTCACCGCCAAGGGTGAAGAGGACAACAAGATCCAGGGCCTGGAAGTCGGCGCCGACGACTACATCACCAAGCCGTTCTCGCCCCGCGAGCTGGTCGCCCGCCTGAAGGCCGTGCTGCGTCGCACCGGCCCGAGCGACAGCGAAGCGCCGATCGAAGTCGGCGGCCTGCTGCTCGACCCGATCAGCCACCGCGTGACCATCGACGGCAAACCAGCCGAGATGGGCCCCACCGAATACCGCCTGCTGCAGTTCTTCATGACTCACCAGGAGCGTGCCTACACCCGCGGCCAGCTGCTCGACCAGGTGTGGGGCGGCAACGTGTATGTCGAGGAGCGCACCGTCGACGTGCACATCCGTCGCCTGCGCAAGGCACTGGGTGAAGCCTACGAAAATCTGGTACAAACCGTCCGGGGCACTGGCTACCGCTTCTCGACCAAGAGCTGATCGAGCCTACAAGCGCCAAGCTGCACGTCGTTGTACAAGGACCGTCAATTGAACCAGAACTGGCACGCGACCCTGATTCGCCACCTGTTGCTGCTGATCACCGTCTGCCTGATCGGCGGCCTGGTGAGCGGCTATTACGGCTGGAGCCTGGCCATCGGCCTGGCGCTCTACCTGGGCTGGACCCTCAAGCAGCTGCTGCGCCTGCACGACTGGCTGCGCAACCACCAACCCGACGAAGCACCGCCCGATGGCTATGGCCTGTGGGGTGAAGTATTCGACAGCATCTACCACCTGCAGCGCCGCGACCAGCGCGTACGCGGGCGCCTGCAGGCCGTCATCGACCGGGTCCAGGAGTCCACTGCGGCGCTGCGGGACGCGGTGATCATGCTCGACAGCGACGGCAACCTGGAATGGTGGAACCGCGCCGCAGAAACGCTGCTGGGCTTCAAGACCCCACAGGACGGCGGCCAGCCGGTGACCAACCTGGTGCGCCACCCGCGCTTCAAGGAATACTTCGAGGCGGAGAACTACGTCGAACCGCTGGAAATCCCCTCGCCGATCAACGACCGCCTGCGCGTGCAGTTGCACATCACCCGCTACGGCAACAACGAGCACCTGATGCTGGTGCGCGATGTCACCCGCATTCACCAGCTCGAGCAGATGCGCAAGGACTTCGTCGCCAACGTCTCCCACGAGCTGCGCACGCCGCTGACGGTGATCACCGGTTACCTGGAAACCTTGCTGGACAACGTCGAGGACGTGAACCCACGCTGGGCCCGGGCGCTGCAGCAGATGACCCAGCAAGGCTCGCGCATGCAGACGCTGCTCAACGACCTGTTGCTGCTGGCCAAGCTGGAGGCCACTGACTACCCCTCCGACAACCAGCCGGTGGCGGTCGATGCCTTGCTCACCGCGATCAAGCACGATGCCCAGGCACTGTCCGGGCCGCGCAACCAGAAGATCACCCTGGAAGCCGCGCCGGGCCTGCGCCTGAAAGGCAGCGAGTCGGAACTGCGCAGCGCCTTCTCCAACCTGGTGTTCAATGCGGTCAAGTACACCCAGGATGAAGGCAGCATCCGTATCCGCTGGTGGGGCGATGAACACGGCGCGCACCTGTCGGTGCAGGATTCCGGGGTCGGTATCGACGCCAAGCACCTGCCGCGGCTGACCGAACGCTTCTACCGGGTCGACTCGAGCCGCGCGTCGAATACCGGCGGCACCGGCCTGGGGCTGGCGATCGTCAAGCACGTGCTCATGCGCCACCGCGGCAAGCTGGAAATCAGCAGCGTGCCGGGGCATGGCAGTACCTTTACCTGCCACTTTGGGCCGGCACAATTGGCCAACGGCAAGGCCTGAGGTACCAGGGGCTGCTTTGCAGCCCTTTGCTTTTGCTGCACCAGCCGCTACATTGGATCCCCTGTGCCAGCAAGAGCTGGCACTTTTTTTCTCTCTATCTCAAAGACGGACCCCGTAAAAACTCCATCATGGACCCTTCCCCTGGTATCAGCCTCGCCTCGTTATTCGCCGATTTCGGCATGATCATCTTTGCCTTCCTGCTGGTGCTGCTCAACGGCTTCTTCGTTGCCGCCGAGTTCGCCATGGTCAAACTGCGCGCCACCCGCGTCGAGTCCATCGCCGAACTGCATGGCTGGCGCGGCAGCATCCTGCGCAAGGTGCACAACCAGCTCGACGCCTACCTGTCGGCCTGCCAGCTGGGCATCACCCTCGCCTCGCTGGGCCTGGGCTGGGTCGGTGAGCCGGCCTTCGCCCACCTGCTCGAGCCGCTGCTGGCCTACCTGGGCGTGGACAGCGCCGAACTGGTCAAGGCGGTGTCGTTCTTCGTCGCCTTCTTCGTCATTTCGTACCTGCACATCGTGGTCGGCGAACTGGCGCCCAAGTCGTGGGCGATCCGCAAACCCGAACTGCTGTCGCTGTGGACCGCCGTGCCGCTGTACCTGTTCTACTGGGTGATGTACCCGGCCATCTACCTGCTCAACGCCAGCGCCAACACCATCCTGCGCATCGCCGGCCAGGGTGAGCCCGGGCCGCACCATGAGCACCACTACAGCCGCGAAGAGCTCAAGCTGATCCTGCACTCCAGCCGTGGCCAGGACCCGAGCGACCAGGGCATGCGCGTGCTCGCTTCGGCCGTGGAGATGGGCGAACTGGAAGTGGTGGACTGGGCCAACTCGCGTGAGGACATGGTCAGCATCGACGCCCATGCGCCGCTCAAAGAGATCCTGGCGCTGGTGCGCCGGCACAAGTTCAGCCGCTACCCGGTGTACGACGCCGAGCGCGAGGAATTCACCGGCCTGCTGCACATCAAGGATTTGCTGCTGGAGCTGGCCGAACTCGAACACCTGCCCGAAACCATCGACCTCGACGACCTGGCCCGCCCGCTGGAGCGTGTTTCGCGGCACATGCCGCTGTCGCAGCTGCTGGAGCAGTTCCGCAAGGGTGGCGCGCACTTCGTGCTGGTGGAGGAAGCCGATGGCAAGGTGATCGGCTACCTGACCATGGAAGACGTGCTGGAAGTATTGGTGGGCGACATCCAGGACGAACACCGCAAGACCGAACGCGGCATCCTCGCCTACCAGCCGGGCAAGCTGCTGGTACGGGGCGATACGCCACTGTTCAAGGTCGAGCGCCTGCTCGGTGTCGACCTCGACCACATCGAGGCAGAAACCCTCGCCGGCCTGGTCTACGAGACGCTCAAGCGCGTACCTGAAGAAGAGGAAGTGCTGGAGGTCGAAGGCCTGCGCATCATCATCAAGAAGATGAAAGGGCCGAAGATCGTCCTGGCCAAGGTGCTCAAGCTCGATTGAACCTACGGGTTGCCGGCAGTGAAGTCCGGCAGCCCGCCAAGCGGCCGGTCGAACTGGAACGGTATCGACTCCAGCGCCAGCCCCACATTGCGCTGCACCACGAAGTGCAGGTGGGGCCCGGTGCTGTTACCGGTATTGCCCGACTTGGCCAGAGCCTGCCCGACCACCACCTGCTGGCCTTCGCGCACCACCACCGAACCGCGCATCAGGTGCAGGTACACACCCATGGTGCCGTCGGGGTGCAGGACCCGCACGAAATTTCCCCCCGGGTTGCTGCCCCGACCAGTCTGGCCATTCTCGACCTTCACCACCATCCCGCCTCGCGCAGCAATGATCGGCGTGCCCTCCGGCATGGCGATGTCCATCGCATAGCGGCTTCTGGGGCCGAAGTGGCTGAAGCGGCCGTTGGGCCCCTGGGTCAGGCGGAACGGCCCACCCTTCCAGGGAAACGGGTAGCGGTAAGCCAACGAGCGCTGGCCAGGGTCGCCCATGGCGTACTGGAAACGGGTGGCGTATTGCAGCTGGCCACCGGGCGCAGCCAGCACCGAACTCAGCACCTTGCTTGAACGCGGCCCCACCACGGTGCGGATGTTGCGCGGCTGGTTGCCACCGAAGGCGTTGGTCAGCTTGTCGATGCGCAACTCGACCTGCATCGGCACGTACAAATCGTTGCGCACCATGAAGCGCACACCGCCAGGGAAGGTTTCGGCCTGCAGGCGCACCTTGCCATCGATGTGATCGAGGATCGGCTCGCTGAGCTCGAAGGTTTTCGCCCCCGGGCTGTAGCGATCCGAGTACGAGACCACGCCGGTGTTGTCGACGGTCTTGTAGATAGTCATGCCCATGCTCGACGCCGAGGCCGAAAGCAAGGCACAGAAAAGCAGCAAGCGGGCGGCGGCTGGCATGATGGTGGCTTTTTGACAGGTATGGTCTGTCGAAGACTAGCAGCGGGATTGGCGGGGGGTATTGCAGCTGGTCGGAAGAACCCGGCAGGTTGATGCGAACCTTGTGGGAGCGGGCAAGCCCGCGAACACCGGCGGAGCCGGTGCCATGCACCGCGGTGCCAGCTTCGCGGGCAAGCCCGCTCCCACAGGGTTCTGTGTATGGCTTTGATCAGGCGCCGGGGGTGAAGTGCTTCTGCTGGGTACCACGGGCGATCAGGCGCGACAGGTAGTCGAGTTTCTGTGCATCCTGGTCGACGAACTTGAAGGTCAGCTGCAGCCAGTCGCTTTCTGGTTTGGGCTCCAGCGCCGCGATGGCGTGCAGATAGCCGTTCAGGCGCGCCACTTCGGCATTCTCACCCTGCTCCAGGTCGAGCACTGCGCCCTCCAGCACCTGTGGCAGCGCCGCGCTGCGACGCACCACCAACAATGCTTCCTTGAGGCTCAGCGCCTTGATCACGCAGGGCTGGGTACCGCTGGCCAGGCGCAACTGGCCCTGCCCCCGCCCCACCTGGGCCGCAGCCGCCGCAGTCTGCGGCTTCGGTGCATTGAGCAAAGGCTTGGTCGGCGCAGCGGCAGCAGGCGCCGCCACCTTGGCCGCTTCAGGCTTGCCGCCGGTCAGCGCACTCAGCGAGTCGTTGGCGAACGCCGAATTCACCCGTGCCGGCGCACCGGCCATCAGGCTTTCCAGCTTGCCGATCTTGCTAAGGGCTTTCTTCACCTTGGTCAGTAACTGCTCATTGGTGAACGGCTTGCCGACGAAGTCGGAGACGCCGGCCTGGATGGCCTGGATGACGTTCTCCTTGTCACCACGGCTGGTCACCATGATGAATTGCAGGTCCTTCATCTCGGGCTGCTGACGGCACCAGGTCAGCAATTCCAGGCCGGACATTTCCGGCATCTCCCAGTCGCACAGGACCAGGTCGAACGGCTCCTTGGCCAGCATGGCCATGGCCTTGCGGCCGTTGACCGCGTCTTCGATGACCATGCCCGGGAAGGCATTGCGCAGGCACTTCCTTACCAGGTCACGAATGAACGGCGCGTCATCCACGACCAGCACATTGACTTTACTCATCGATACTCCTCTTGAACCCGACTAGCCTACCGCGCAATGGTGGCCACTTGCCAACTCTAGGGTCACGCCGGGACTTCTTCGCATCGTTCGCGGGTGCCTGCTGATGCTCTGCCACACACGAAAACGCCCGGCACAGGCCGGGCGTCGATGCTCGCGAGCAATCTTATTTATCGTCAGGTTTGCCCGGAACATTAGCGTTTTCGGCCAGTTCGCCCGCGGTGCCTTCGACTTCTGCCTTCATGCGCTTGAGGCCCATGTGACGTACGTCGGTACCGCGCACCAGGTAGATCACCAGCTCCGAGATGTTGCGCGCGTGGTCGCCAATCCGCTCCAGCGAGCGCAGCACCCAGATCACGCTGAGCACACGCGAGATCGAACGCGGGTCTTCCATCATGTAGGTGACCAGTTCGCGCAGGGCAGTCTTGTACTCGCGGTCGATGGTCTTGTCGTACTGGGCCACCGCCAGCGCCAGGTCGGCGTCGAAGCGGGCGAAGGCATCGAGGGCGTCGCGCACCATGTTGCGCACCTGGTCGCCGATGTGGCGCACCTCGACATAGCCACGCGGCGACTCGCCTTCCTCGCACAGCTGGATGGCGCGGCGGGCGATCTTGGTCGATTCGTCACCAATACGCTCAAGGTCGATCACCGACTTGGAGATGCTGATGATCAGGCGCAGGTCGGAGGCCGCCGGCTGGCGGCGGGCGAGGATGCGCAGGCATTCCTCGTCGATGTTGCGCTCCATCTGGTTGATCTGCTCGTCGACTTCACGCACCTGCTGGGCCAGGCCCGAGTCGGCTTCGATCAGCGCGGTCACGGCATCGTTGACCTGCTTCTCGACCAGGCCACCCATGGCCAGCAAGTGGCTGCGCACCTCTTCGAGTTCGGCGTTGAACTGCTGGGAAATATGGTGCGTCAGGCTTTCTTTGTTGATCATCGTTTCGCTCCGCGAAGCTGCAAGCTGCAAGCTTCAAGTGGTTCGTGTCATTCCCTGTGGGTGCGGGCATGCCCGCGAACACCGGCAAAGCCGGTGCCACACACCGCAGCGCCTGCTTCGCGGGCACGCCCGCTCCCACAGGGGCCGCAGGCTGCTAGCCGTAACGACCGGTGATGTAGTCTTCGGTCTGTTTCTTCGCCGGGTTGGTGAACAGGGTGTCGGTATCACCGAATTCGACCAGTTTGCCCATGTACATGAACGCGGTGTAGTCCGAAACACGGGCTGCCTGCTGCATGTTGTGGGTCACGATGACGATGGTGTACTTGGATTTCAGTTCGTAGATCAGCTCTTCGACCTTCAGCGTCGAGATCGGGTCCAGCGCCGAGCACGGTTCGTCGAGCAGCAGTACCTCAGGCTCGACGGCGATGGTACGGGCGATCACCAGACGCTGCTGCTGGCCACCAGACAGGCCCAGGGCAGACTCATGCAGGCGGTCCTTGACCTCGTCCCACAGGGCAGCGCCCTTCAGTGCCCACTCCACGGCTTCATCGAGCACGCGTTTCTTGTTGATGCCCTGGATACGCAGGCCGTAGACCACGTTCTCGTAGATGGTCTTGGGGAACGGGTTGGGCTTCTGGAACACCATGCCCACCCGGCGACGCAGCTCGGCCACGTCTTCGCCCTTGCGGTAGATGTTGTTGCCATACAGGTTGATGGCGCCCTCCACGCGGCAGCCGTCGACCAGGTCGTTCATGCGGTTGAAGGTGCGCAGCAAGGTCGACTTGCCGCAGCCGGACGGGCCGATGAAGGCGGTCACGCGCTGCTTGGGAATGTTCATCTGCACGTCGAACAGCGCTTGTTTGTCGCCGTAGAACAGGCTCAGGCCCGGCACTTCGATGGCCACGGTTTCTTCGGCCAGGCGCAGGCCCTGCTTGTCGCGACCCAGGGCAGACATGTCGATGCCGTGGGTATGGGAATCATGCTGCATGGTCAACTCCATACGCTATCAATACGTTTCAAAGGGCCGCCCGGCTGGCAGGCGGCACGCTTGCAAGTCAGGCTCAGCTGTCGAGCGCCTTGTACTTCTCGCGCAGGTGGTTACGGATCCACACCGCCGACAGGTTGAGGGTGGCGATCACCAGCACCAGCAGCAGCGCGGTGGCGTACACCAGCGGTCGCGCGGCTTCGACGTTCGGGCTCTGGAAGCCGACGTCGTAGATGTGGAAGCCCAGGTGCATGATCTTCTGGTCCAGGTGCAGGTACGGGTAGTTGCCGTCCAGCGGCAGCGATGGCGCCAGCTTCACCACACCCACCAGCATCAGCGGCGCCACTTCACCGGCGGCGCGGGCCACGGCGAGGATCATGCCGGTCATCATGGCCGGGCTGGCCATCGGCAGGACGATCTTCCACAGGGTTTCGGCCTTGGTCGCGCCCAGGGCCAGGGAGCCTTCGCGCACGGTCCGCGGAATCCGCGCCAGGCCTTCTTCGGTGGCCACGATCACCACCGGCACGGCCAGCAGCGCCAGGGTCAGCGAAGCCCACAGCAAGCCTGGGGTGCCCAGGGTCGGTGCCGGCAGCGCTTCGGGGAAGAACAGGCGGTCGATCGAACCGCCCAGCACGTAGACGAAGAAGCCCAGGCCGAACACGCCGTAGACGATCGCCGGTACGCCTGCCAGGTTGTTCACCGCAATGCGGATCAGGCGGGTCACCGGGCCCTGGCGGGCGTACTCGCGCAGGTAGACCGCGGCCAGCACGCCGAATGGCGTGACGATAACGGCCATGATCAGGGTCATCATCACGGTACCGAAGATGGCCGGGAAGATACCGCCCTCGGTGTTGGCTTCACGCGGGTCGTCGCTGAGGAATTCCCAGACCTTGGCGAAGTAGGTACCCAGCTTGCTCATGCCGGACATGCCGTTCGGCTGGACGGCATGCACCACCTTGCTCAGGTTGATTTCCACTTCGCGGCCGTTGCCGTCGCGGGCCACCAGGCTGTCGCGGGCAAAGGCCTGGTGCAGGCCCAGCAGGCGGTCTTCGATGGCCTTGTAACGGCTGTTCAGCTCGGCGCGCTCGGCGTCCATGTCGGCCTGGGCAGTGGCGTCCAGCTTGCCGTCCAGCTCCAGCTTGCGGCCGTGCAGGCGCAGGCGCTCGAGGCCATGGTTGATGGCACCGATGTCCTTCTTCTCGAGGGTTTGCAGTTCGCTGTTGAGCTGGCTGGCGCGCTTGAGACGGGCTTGCAGCTCGTTCCAGGCCGCCGGGCCTTGGGCAACCACCCGGCCTTCTTCCTTGACGCTGACCAGGTAGCCGTAGAAGTTGCCCCACTCGCGGCGCTCCAGGGCGATCAGGTCGGCCGGGCGCTGCTCATCGACCAGCCAGTCGCCGACCACCCAGGTGAAGTCGCTGCCGTTGAGGTCGCGGTTACCCACCTTGACCAGCTCGCGGGTCATGAACTCCGGGCCATCGTCCGGTACCGGCAGGCCGGCGCCCTTGAGGCGGGCACGCGGGACCTCTTCCTTCTGCACCACTTCGCCGATGACCACGTGGTCGGCCTGGCCCGGCACCTTGTAGGTGGCCTGGATCAGGTCGGCCGGCCAGAAGTGGCCCAGGCCGCGCACGGCGATCACCGCCAGCAGGCCAACGGTCATGATCACCGCCATGGCCACCGCGCCACCGCTGATCCAGACGCCTGGGGCGCCGCTCTTGAACCAGCCTTTGAGGGAATCCTTTTTCACGGATCGCTACCTTTCTATCAAAGCGACGAGTATTTCTTGCGCAGACGCTGGCGAATCAGCTCGGCCAAGGTGTTCATGACGAAGGTGAACATCAGCAGCACGAGGGCGGCGAGGAACAGCACACGATAGTGGCTGCCGCCGACTTCCGATTCGGGCATTTCCACCGCCACGTTGGCGGCCAGGGTGCGCATGCCTTCGAACAGGTTCAGTTCCATCACCGGGGTGTTGCCGGTGGCCATCAGCACGATCATGGTTTCGCCCACCGCACGCCCCATGCCGATCATCAGCGCCGAGAAGATACCCGGGCTGGCGGTGAGGATGACCACGCGGGTCAGGGTCTGCCACGGCGTTGCCCCCAGGGCCAGGGAGCCCAGGGTCAGGCTGCGCGGCACGCTGAACACGGCGTCTTCGGCGATCGAGTAGATGTTCGGGATGACCGCAAAGCCCATGGCAATACCCACCACCAGGGCGTTGCGCTGGTCGTAGCGCAGGCCGAGCGTGTGCTCGATCCACAGTCGCATGTCGCCACCGAAGAACCAGCTTTCGAGGTACGGGCTGACCGACAGAGCAAACCAGCCGATGGCGAGGATCACCGGGATCAGTATCGCCGCTTCCCAGCCATCCGGGACACGCAGGCGGATCGACTCCGGCAGGCGGCTCCAGGTGAAGCCCGTGAGCAAGATACCGATGGGCATGATCAGGAACAGGCTGAACACGCCTGGCAGGTGGCCTTCCAGGTAGGGTGCGAGGAACAGGCCGGCGAAGAAGCCGAGGATCACCGTCGGCATCGCTTCCATCAGTTCGATCACCGGCTTGACCTTGCGGCGCATGCCCGGCGCCATGAAATAGGCGGTGTAGATGGCGGCGGCAATGGCCAGCGGGGCGGCCAGGATCATCGCGTAGAACGCCGCCTTGAGGGTACCGAAGGTCAGCGGCGAGAGGCTCAGCTTGGGTTCGAAGTCAGTGTTCGAGGCGGTCGACTGCCAGACGTACTTGGGCTCGTCGTAGTTTTCGTACCAGACCTTGCCCCACAGCGCGCTGAAGGAGATTTCCGGGTGCGGGTTGCGCAGGCTCAACGGCAGCAGCTTGCCGCCTTCTTCGATGATGATGCGGTTGGCGCGTGGCGACAGGGCCAGGATGCCTGGGCCTTCGGCGGCCTGTTCGACCAGCAGGGTACGGTGCGCGGTGCTGTGGAACACGCCGAGCTTGCCGTCGCTATCCAAGGCGATGAAGCCCTTGCGGCGCTCTTCGGCATCGATCTGGACGATAGGCGCCTTGCCCAGCTGGAAGGTACGGATCTGCTTGAGGCGCTGCTCGCCATCCGGGTCACGGGCCATGAACCACTGGGCGAGGCCGCCCTTGGAGTCACCGATGATCAGCGAAATGCCACCCACCAGCTGGGCGGTGGCGGTGATTTCGGTGTCGGCACTCTCGGCCAGCTTGTAGCGGCCATTGAGGCTCTTGTCGCGGAGGCTGAAGACATCCGCAGTGGCGCGCCCGTTGATCACGTACAGCCACTGCTGGCGCGGGTCGATGAAGATGTTCTTCACCACTTCGGTCATCTGCGGCAATTCGATGCGGTTCTGCTCGGTGCTGGTCTCGCCGGTCAGCATGTTTTCCGTACGCGACAGCTCGACCACCTGCAGGTGCGCACCCGTGGAGCCGGCCAGCACCAGGGTATCGCCATTGACGTTAACGCTCACGTGCTCAAGCGCGCGGCCCTGCTCATCGAGCACGAACGGCGACTGGCCGTACGGGTAGTCGATGCCTGGGGTGATGGTCTTCTTGTTGTCCGGGTAGGTGATCTTGTAGGTGTGGTGGAACACCAGCGCCTGACCATTGGACAAACCGAGCACAACCAGCGGGCTGCCCGGCTGGTCGGCGCTGATTGAAGTGACCTCGGTGCCTGCCGGCAGTGGCAAGTCGACACGGCTGAGCTCGTTACCGCGCTTGGTGTCGAAGAAAATGGCCTGCCCCTTGTCCGAAACGCGCATGCCGACCAGGTTCTGCTCTTCAAGGGCGATCATCAGTGGCTTGCCGGCATCCTGTTGCAGCCAGGTCGGCTCCAGGGCCTTCTTGCTGGTCAGTTCGGCGCCCTGGAACAGCGGCAGCACCACGTAAGCCAGGTAGAAGAAGATCAGCGTAATGGCTGCCAATACAGCCAGCCCGCCCACCAGTACGTACCAGCGGGTCAGGCGATCCTTGAGGGCGCGCATCCGGCGCTTGCGTTGCAACTCGGGCGTATTGAAGTCAATCCGCACGGGAGGGGAGTTTGGGGTCATTGTGGAATTGGCCAGATCATTCATGCGCACACCCTAGCGGTCCCGTATGACAAAAACATGACAGTGAGTTGACGCAAAAAAGCCCGCCGCTCAGGAACCCTGGCACCGGACTGGAAAGTCGTGGAAGAGGCCGGGCATCAGCACCGGCCTCATCCTCAGTCAGTTACTTCTTTGCAACGTTACCCGCGTGGGACAGGCCCAGGTCAGCCAGGGTCTTGTCGACCACTTTGGCTGGCAGCGGGATGTAGCCATCCTTCACCACGACCTGCTGGCCCGCTTGCGACAGCACCAGCTTGACGAACTCGGCTTCCAGCGGGGCTAGAGGCTTGTTCGGCGCCTTGTTGACGTAGACGTACAGGAAGCGCGACAGCGGGTAGGTGCCGTTCAAGGCGTTGGTTTCGTTGTCTTCAACGAACTCGCCGCCTTCTTTCTTGGCCAGGGCCACGGTCTTGACGCTGGCCGTCTTGTAGCCGATGCCCGAGTAGCCGATGCCGTTCAGCGAGGAGCTGATCGACTGCACGACCGAAGCCGAGCCGGGCTGTTCGTTGACGCTAGGCTTGAAGTCGCCTTTGCACAGGGCTTCTTCCTTGAAGTAGCCGTAGGTACCCGATACCGAGTTGCGGCCGAACAGCTGAACCGGCTTGTTGGCCAGGTCGCCGGTCACGCCCAGGTCGCCCCAGGTCTTGACGTCGGCTTTGGCGCCGCACAGGCGGGTGGACGAGAAGATGGCATCGACCTGGGCCATGGTCAGGCCCTTGATCGGGTTGTCCTTGTGCACGAACACGGCCAGGGCGTCGACGGCGACCGGGATGGCGGTCGGCTTGTAGCCGTACTTCTGCTCGAAGGCCTGCAGCTCGACGTCCTTCATCTTGCGGCTCATCGGGCCGAGGTTGGCGGTGCCTTCGGTCAGCGCGGGTGGCGCGGTGGAGGAGCCGGCCGCCTGGATCTGGATGTTTACGTTCGGATATTCCTTCTTGTAGGCCTCGGCCCACAGAGTCATCAGGTTCGCGAGGGTGTCGGAACCGACGCTGGAGAGGTTGCCCGACACACCGGTGGTCTTGGTGTAGGTCGGGATCGCAGGGTCGACAGCGGCTACCGCGTTGGCGGCTGCAACGCCAGCGGCGGCAAAGGTGAGGGCCGCCATCAAACGCTTCAGTTTCATGCCTTGCTCCTAGCAGGAATATGGGGGTGTTGGATGGAACGGGGCCAAGTATCTGCAGGCCGCATGAATACGATATGACTTGAATGTGACAAATGGATGAAAGGCCATCATGAGTTGCTGGCATCCAATCAGCAGCCAGCACCCATCCCTGTGGGAGCGGGCTAGCCCGCGAACACGGGCGAAGCCCGTGCCATGCACCGCGGCGCCTGCTTCGCGGGCTCGCCCGCTCCCACAGGGATCATGCCAGCCGTCAGATCAGCGCTTGTTGGCGAGCAGGTACAGGCCCACGGCCAGACCGACGGCGCACAGGCCTGCCACGTAGTAGGCAGGCGCCATCGGGCTCACCTTGAGCAGCGCCGTCACCACCATCGGCGTGAGGCCGCCGAAGATGGCGTAGGCAACGTTGTAGGAAAACGACAGCCCGCTGAAGCGCACCACCGCCGGGAAAGCCTTGACCATCACGTATGGCACAGCGCCGATGACACCCACGCACAACCCGGTCACCGCATACAGCGGGAACAACAGCTCAGGATGGGTCGGCAGGCTGTGGTAGAAGGTCCAGGAACTGGCCAGCAGCAGCAGGCTGCCGATCACGAACACCCGGCCCGCCCCGAAGCGGTCGGCCAGGCTGCCGGCACCGATGCAGCCGAAGCTGAGCAGCACGATCGCCAGGCTGTTGGCCTTGAGCGAATCGGTGGGGCTGACGTGGTAGAGGCTCTGCAGCAGTGCCGGGGTCATCAGGATCACCACCACGATGCCTGCTGAAAGCATCCAGGTCAGCAGCATCGACAGGATGATCGGGCCACGGTGGTCACGCAGCACCGCGCGCAGCGGCAGCTCTTCGGCCAGGGCCTTGCGCTGCTGCATCTCGGCGAACACCGGGGTTTCATGCAGCCAGCGGCGCAGGTACACCGAGAACAGGCCGAACACACCGCCAAGCAGGAACGGGATCCGCCAGGCGTAGTCAGCCACTTCTTCAGCGCTGTAAAGGGTGTTGATCAGGGTCGCCACCAGCGAACCGAGCAGGATGCCCGCCGTCAGGCCGGCGGTCAGGGTGCCGCAGGCGTAGCCGGTGTTGCGCGCCGGCACGTGCTCGGAGACGAACACCCAGGCGCCCGGCACTTCACCACCGATGGCCGCGCCCTGGATCACCCGCATCAGCAGCAACAGGATCGGCGCCAACAGGCCGACCTGTGCATACGTCGGCAGCAGGCCCATGATCAGGGTCGGCAGGGCCATCATGAAGATGCTCAGTGTGAACATCTTCTTGCGCCCGAGCAGGTCACCAAAGTGGGCCATGACGATGCCACCCAGCGGCCGGGCCAGGTAACCGGCGGCGAAGATGCCGAAGGTCTGCATCAGGCGTAGCCATTCCGGCATGTCGGCGGGGAAGAACAGCTTGCCGACCACCGTGGCGAAGAACACGAAGATGATGAAGTCGTAGAACTCAAGGGCTCCGCCCAGCGCGGACAGTGAGAGGGTCTTGTAGTCACTGCGGGTCAGCGGCCGCGAGGGCTGCTCGATACTGCTCGGCACGGAGGTCATCGCTCGTCGTTCTCTTGTAGGGCATGCAGGCCGCTTGTTGCGCGGCTTCTGGATTGGGGCGAGGAGCGAAGATAGCAAATTGCCGAGCTGCGCTGAAAGCGATACAAAATCCATACAGATATTCATGAATGCGCGGTCGTCGCGTAGCGATTGGCTATATATACTGGCCGCTCGTAGGAAAAGGTTGCTTTAACCGCGGGAAGTTGTGCGAAAACGCCGGTCGTGATGTCAGACGGTTTCGCAGAGTTTCCCTATGGCCGCCCAGCAAAGCGGAATCAGCGTAGTATGTTGTCAGCTGAATCGTTTTCCCGGCCTTGAGCCACACCAACGAAAGCGTCACGGGTCAGAGGCCCCATCGCATGATTGAGCTCGAACAAGAAGATCCTATCCCGCAAGGCGACCTGGCCTTGCAGATCACCGCGCTACCGCGCGAAACCAACGGCTTCGGCGACATCTTCGGCGGCTGGCTGGTCGCGCAGATGGACCTGGCCGGCACCGCCATGGCCAGCCGCGTCGCGGGCGGCCGGGTGGCCACGGTATCCATCGACCGCATGGCATTCCTGGTGCCGGTGGCCGTGGGCGCGCAGCTGTCGTTCTATACCCAGACCCTGGAAATCGGCCGCAGCTCGATCCGCATGATGGTCGAGGTGTGGAGCGACGACCCGCTGTCCAGCGAATGGCGCAAGGTCACCGAAGCGACGTTCGTGTTCGTCGCCATCGACGGCAGCGGCCGCACCCGCTCGGTGCCTCGTCGCTGAGCCTCGCGAGCGGTAAACTCATTGCACGTCATCGGGTCCAAGGGCCCACAGGCAATCAATGAGACGAGCGCAATGGCTACCTTCAAGGTCGAATCCGAGCAACACGGCGAACTCAACTGCTGGCGCATCAGCAGCGGCCACGCCGAACTACTGATCGCCCAGCAAGGCGCGCAGATTCTCAGCTACCAACGTGTTGGCGAACCACCGCTGCTGTGGCTGAGCGACCAGGCCATCTTCCGCCAGGGCAAATCGGTACGTGCCGGTGTGCCGGTGTGCTGGCCGTGGTTTGGCAACCTGCAGCGCAACCCCGCATCGGTGCAGGCCATGTACCGTGGCGAGCAGGCGCCCGCCCACGGCCTGGCGCGCACGCGTGACTGGCAGCTGCTGGGCGTCGAAGAAAAAGGCGATGACCTGTACATCGAATTCGAGCTGCCGGAGGCCCAGGGCGATCTGCCGGGCTGGCCGCATGATGTCGAGCTGAAGCTGCAGATCGTGCTCGGTTGCGAGCTCACCGTGTCCCTGAACAGCCGCAACATGGGCAACAGCCTCGTGACCATCAGCCAGGCGCTGCACAGTTACTTCGCCGTCAGCGACGTGCGCCAGGCGCGGGTCGAAGGGGTCGAGGGGCTGCAGTACATCGAGACACTGGCGGATTGGGAACAGCGCAAGCAGCAGGGTGCATTGGCGTTTGCCGGGGAAACCGACCGGATCTACCTGGGTACGCCGCAGACGCTGAGCATTGTCGACCCGCACTGGGAGCGGCGGATCATCCTGACCTGCAGCGGGTCGCGTTCAGCGGTGATCTGGAACCCCTGGACCGAGCGGGCCAAGGAGCTGGCAGACATGGCCGATGATGGCTGGCAGCGAATGCTGTGCATCGAAACGGCGAATGTCTGGGATGATGTGGTGGAACTCAAGCCGGGCTCCAGCCATTCGTTGCAGGTCAGGATTGGCAGCGAAAAGATCTGAACCTGGCGGCAGCCTCTTCGCGGGCAAGCCCGCTCTCACAGGTACTTCACAGCATTCAGAACCGTGCAGATCCTGTGGGAGAGGGCTTGCCCGCGAAGAGGCCGGCACAGGCGATCAGAGGTCGGCGTCTTCCACCACCCTCACCTGCCCCGCATCCAGCGCATAGGCCGCATCGGCCAGGTCGTTGCTGACCTTCTCCACCTTCAGCTTGCCGCTGACCCACAGCGGTGTGTAGATGTCATCGATCTTCAACCCCTTCGGATAACGCACCAGTACCAACTGGTTGGGCGGCGGCGGCGGCACGTGGATGCAGGCGCCAGGGTAAGGCACCAGGAAGAACAAGGTGCTGTTGCCCTTGGCATCGCTCTCCAGCGGCACCGGGTAGCCACCCAGGCGGATGTCCTTGCCGTTCATGGTGGCCACGGTCTTGGTCGAATACATCACCGCCGGCAGGCCTTTGCTCTGCTTCAGGCCGCCCTTGGCAGTGAAGGTGCCATTGGCTTCCGGCGAGTTGTGATCGATTTCGGGCATCTCTTCGAGGGCCTTCTGGTCCGACTTGGGCATCAGCTCCAGCCAGTCGGTCTCGGGCAGTTCGGCATGGGCCAGGGTGCTGGCCAGAAGCAACGGAATGAGAAAAAAGGCACGCATGAAAATGCTCGGCAACTCGGGATGAATTGCCGGGCATTCTAACCAGTATTCAGCGTTTCTTGATGAATCCGTAGATCACCAGAAGGATGATCGCACCGATCAGCGCACCGATGAATCCAGCAGCCTGGCCCGCCTGGTAGATCCCCAGAGCCTGGCCGCCATAAGTGGCGAGCAGGGAGCCGGCAATACCCAGCAGAATGGTCATGATCCAGCCCATGCTGTCGTCGCCCGGCTTGAGGAAGCGGGCCAGCAGGCCGACGATGAGGCCGATGAAGATGGTTCCAATGATGCCCATGGCAGTCCCTCTGAAGTGAAGATGGAACACGCCAAAGCCTAGACGGGCTTTGGCGTGTTGCCATGTTCAGAGGGCAAGCTGCTTGCAGAAGTTCGATCCGGCGCTCGATCAGTTGCTGATCAGAGCCTCTACTTCAGCAATCTTGCGCTCGAGGGTGGCCATGTCCGGGCAGCGCAGGGTGGCGTGGCCGACCTTGCGCCCGACCTTGAAGGCCTTGCCGTAGTGGTGCAGGTGGCAGCCCTCGATGGCCACGACCTTGTCCACCGCCGGCACTTCGCCGATGAAGTTGAGCATGGCGCTCTCGCCGACCTTGGCGGTCGAACCCAGCGGCAGGCCGGCTACGGCGCGCAGGTGGTTCTCGAACTGGCTGCACTCGGCGCCTTCGATGGTCCAGTGCCCGGAATTGTGCACACGCGGGGCGATTTCGTTGGCCTTCAGGCCACCGTCGACTTCGAAGAACTCGAAGGCCATCACGCCGACGTAATCCAGCTGCTTGAGCACACGGCCGACGTAGTCTTCGGCCAGGCCCTGCAGCGGATGCGCTTCGCTGGCCACCGACAGGCGCAGAATGCCGCTCTCGTGGGTGTTGTGCACCAGCGGGTAGAAGCGGGTTTCGCCATCACGGGCACGCACGGCCACCAGCGACACTTCGCCCGTGAACGGTACGAAGCCTTCCAGCAGGCAAGGCACGCTGCCCAGTTCGGCGAAGGTACCCACCACGTCTTCCGGCGTGCGCAAAACCTTCTGGCCCTTGCCGTCGTAGCCCAGGGTGCGGGTCTTGAGCACGGCCGGCAGGCCAATGCTGGCAACCGCTGCGTCGAGGTCTGCCTGCGAGAGGATGTCGGCGAAGGCTGGGGTCGGGATGCCCAGGTCGCGGAACATGCTTTTTTCGAACAGGCGGTCGCGGGCGATGCGCAGCGCTTCGGCACTCGGATAGACCGGGACGAATTGCGACAGGAACGCCACGGTTTCGGCCGGGACGCTTTCGAATTCGAAGGTCACCAGATCGACTTCGTCGGCCAGCTGGCGCAGGTGGTCCTGATCGCCGTAGTCGGCACGCAGGTGCTCGCCCAGTGGGGCGGCACAGGCGTCTGGCGCCGGGTCGAGGAAGGCGAAGTTCATGCCCAGCGGGGTACCCGCCAGGGCCAGCATGCGGCCCAGTTGGCCGCCACCGATTACACCGATCTTCATGGGTTCAACCTCAAGCCTGGCGCGGGTCTGGATTGTCCAGCACGGTGTCGGTCTGCTCGGTGCGGAACTGCTTGAGCGCCGCGTGGTACTGCGGGTACTTGGCGCCCAGGATGCTCGCCGACAGCAGTGCGGCGTTGACGGCGCCAGCGCGGCCGATGGCCAGGGTGGCAACCGGCACACCGGCAGGCATCTGCACGATCGACAGCAGCGAATCGACGCCCGACAGCATCGACGACTGCACGGGTACGCCCAGCACCGGCAGGTGGGTCTTGGCGGCACACATGCCTGGCAGGTGGGCAGCGCCACCGGCACCCGCAATGATCACCTCGATGCCACGCCCTTCGGCCTCTTCGGCGTACTGGAACAGCAAGTCCGGGGTGCGGTGGGCGGAAACCACCTTCACTTCGTAGGGAATGCCGAGTTTTTCCAGCATATCGGCGGTGTGGCTAAGGGTGGACCAATCGGACTTGGAGCCCATGATCACGCCAACCAGTGCACTCATCGTCGAGCCTCTCCTGCAAGCGCCTTCTGGCGCGCTAAAAGCAACAAGCCACGCAGGTGGACCGGCGTGGCTTGTCATACGGATTCTGAATCGACCGGGTCGGCCGAAGGCGCGGGATTGTAGCGTATTTCTGGGCGGGCCGCCCACCCCTGCAAGCACATGTCGGATCAAAGGGCAAGCTGTCTCGCGGGACAACTTTTCCTGCTGGTCGAAGGCATGCCCACGCCAGAGAATCCGCACCCTGTCTGCCTGCCGCTAGAGAAGGACGCCAAAATGCTCAAACACCGCTGCATCGCCCTTGCAGTCAGCCTCGTCTGCAGCGTGGTCCTGCCTTCAGCCTGGGCCGCCAGATCATTGGTGATCACGGTCTATCCACACGATGAACTGGCCAGCATCAGCGACAAGCAGCTGCATGACGACTTCTTCCAGGCGTGGCTGGACGAGATGCGCAGCTTCACGCAGCACCCGATCGAGGTGATCTTTCAACGCGCCATCCCGGGGCTGACCGACATCGACTATGGCGCGATGACATCCATTGAGATCCTCGATGCCTTCACCCATGAGATCGACAACCAGCGCTCGGTAAGGCCTTTTTCGTTCATGAACAAAGACCTGTTACTGACACGGGAGAGTTATGACCAAAGCGGGTTGACCTTCGTTGCCGGCCTCGCCCAGCCGAGCGGCAACACGGCTATCGCGTCGATGACCAGCCATGCAGTGCCCGGCCATGAAATTGGTCATATGCTTTCCGCCACCCACGAAAACGCAGAAACCCACTTCAACGGCTGGTTCTGCGAAACCTACATGGTGCCCAACCGTGTCGCGCTACGCTCCAACTGTTACCGATACAGCGACCAGAACCGTGCGGCCATAGCCGATTACCTGAAGTACAACTCAAACTGACCCCTCGCCCGGCCCCCCAGCCGACTCCAGCTTGCGCCACAGCAGGCGCACGTTGGCCTTGCGCACCAGGGCGCAGCGGTAAAGGCGGATTTCCAGCGGTACATGCCACTGGCTGCCTCCGCAGATCACCAGCTCACCGCGCTCCAGCTCACCCCGCATGGACAGGCGCGGCACCCAGGCAATCCCCATCCCCTCCAGTGCCATGCTCTTGAGGCTGTCAGCCATGGCCGTTTCATAAACAGTGGTGTAGCGCAGGTTGCGCTGGCGCAGCAGCAAGTTCACCGAACGCCCGAGAAACGCGCCGGCACTGTAGGCCAGCAACGGCACGCTGGCATCACCCTCCAGGTCGAACATGGGCTTGCCGTCGCTCCCCACGGCGCACACCGGCAGCATCTCGGTGGTGCCCATGTGCAGCGACGGGAAGATCTCGGCGTCCATCTGCAGCGCCGCATCCGGGTCGTAGAACGCCAGCATCAGGTCGCAGCCACCTTCACGCAGGGCGTGCACGGCATCTCCGACGTTAGTCGCCACCAGGCGGGTGGCGATGTTCAATCCATCGTTGCGCAGCTGGGCCACCCAACGCGGGAAAAAGCCTGATGCCAGGGAATGTGCGGCGGCCACCTGGATCACCTCGCCCTGGCCACCTTCGAGGTGGTGCAAATGGCGGAGAACTTCGCTCAACTGGTCGACAACTGTACGCGCGGTGACGAGAAACAGCTGGCCTGCCTCGGTCAGTTCTATCGGCGTGCGGGAACGATTCACCAAGGTCAGCCCCAGCGCTGCTTCCAAACTGCGTATACGCCGGCTGAAGGCCGGTTGCGTGACGAAACGCCGCTCGGCCGCCTGGGAAAAACTGCGGGTGGAGGCCAGGGCGCTGAAGTCCTCCAGCCACTTGCTTTCGAGGTTCATGAAGCAGATCTCCCGGCGTGCACCAAAATGGAACACGCTCGAATATCAATTGGCGTCACATGAAACACTATGCCGTTTGTGCATAGGTTAGCGTGCAACAGCATTGGCCGCAAAATCCCCTTCAGGCCTAGGATTGTCGCCATTCCGGCATGTGCCGGGTCAAAATCGAGATGATATCCATCATGTCCTCCGCTGCATCGTTCCGCGTCGAAAAAGATCTGCTTGGTACCCTTGAAGTCCCTGCCGATGCCTACTACGGCATCCAGACCCTGCGCGCTGCCAACAACTTCCACCTCTCCGGTGTTCCGCTGTCGCACTACCCGAAGCTGGTCGTGGCCCTGGCCATGGTCAAGCAGGCTGCTGCCGACGCCAACCGTGAGCTGGGTCACCTGAGCGATGCCAAGCATGCTGCCATCAGTGCAGCCTGCGCCCGCCTGATCAAAGGCGATTACCACGACCAGTTCGTGGTGGACATGATCCAGGGTGGTGCCGGTACTTCCACCAACATGAACGCGAACGAAGTCATCGCCAACGTCGCGCTGGAGGCCATGGGCCACCAGAAGGGTGAGTACCAGTACCTGCACCCGAACAACGACGTGAACATGGCGCAGTCGACCAACGACGCCTACCCGACCGCCATCCGCCTGGGCCTGCTGCTCGGCCACGACGCCCTGCTGGCCAGCCTCGACAGCCTGATCCAGGCCTTCGCTGCCAAAGGCAAGGAATTCGACCACGTACTGAAGATGGGCCGTACCCAGCTGCAGGACGCCGTACCGATGACCCTGGGCCAGGAATTCCGCGCCTTCGCCACCACCATGACCGAAGACCTGCAGCGCCTGCGCTCGCTGGCTCCGGAACTGCTGACCGAAATCAACCTGGGTGGTACTGCCATCGGTACCGGCATCAACGCCGACCCTGGCTACCAGGCCCTGGCCGTACAACGCCTGGCCACCATCAGCGGCCAACCGCTGGTACCGGCTGCCGACCTGATCGAAGCCACCTCCGACATGGGCGCCTTCGTGCTGTTCTCCGGCATGCTCAAGCGTACCGCGGTCAAGCTGTCGAAGATCTGCAACGACCTGCGCTTGCTGTCCAGCGGCCCGCGCACCGGCATCAACGAGATCAACCTGCCAGCGCGTCAGCCAGGCAGCTCGATCATGCCAGGCAAGGTCAACCCTGTTATCCCTGAGGCCGTCAACCAGGTGGCCTTCGCCATCATGGGCAACGACCTGGCCCTGACCGTCGCCGCCGAAGGTGGCCAGCTGCAGCTGAACGTGATGGAGCCGCTGATCGCCTACAAGATCTTCGACTCGATCCGCCTGCTCCAGCGCGCCATGGACATGCTGCGCGAGCACTGCATCGTCGGCATCACCGCCAACGAACAGCGCTGCCGCGAACTGGTCGAGCACTCGATCGGCCTGGTCACCGCCCTGAACCCGTACATCGGCTACGAAAACGCCACCCGCATCGCCCGCGTTGCCCTGGAAACCGGCCGCGGCGTACTGGAACTGGTGCGTGAAGAAAAGCTGCTGGACGACGCGATGCTCGACGACATCCTGCGTCCGGAAAACATGATCGCTCCACGTCTGGTTCCGCTGAAGGCGTAACTCAGGCCGCTGCAAACAGTCTCACCAGGTCGAGGGACTAGACACCTCTCAACCTTTCAAAGGCCCGAGCGCACGCTCCGGGCCTTTTTTTTCGCCTCACGAATGCCACGACAGCCATGCCATACCGGTATCGGCACACAACTTGCTCCATAATGCCTCCCAGGCCCACGGGATGACCGAGCATGCTGCACAGCCACCTGACCACCCTCAACGCGGTTTCGCTGATCCTCAACCTGTTCCAGGAAGAAGGCTGCGAGGCGACAACGTTGCTCGCCGGCAGCGGCATAGGCCCGGCCGACCTGGGCCATAGCGATGCACGCATCACCACCCAGCAAGAGCTGCAGGTGTGCGCCAATGCCGTGGCCCGACGCGAGGAGATTGGCCTGGAACTGGGCCGGCGCATGCATGTGTCGTGCTACGGCATGCTCGGTTACGCCCTGCTCTCCAGTGCCACTTTGGGTGACGCCCTGCGCCTGGCGCTGCACTATCCGGCACTGCTGGGAACAGTCTTCAAGCTGCGCCTGGTCGACGATGGCCAGCGCGTCTGGTTCAGCGCCAGCGAATACCACGACAGCCCGGCACTCGCCGCCTTCAATGCCGAATTCTGCCTGGTGTCGTTGAAAGTGATCTGCGATGACCTGCTCGGTCGCACCCTGCCGCTGCTCGGCGCCCGCTTCGAGCACCCACGGCCGGGCTACCACAGCCTCTACACCGGCGCCTTCCAGTGCCCACTGGCTTTCGACGCCGAGGACAACGCCTTTGCCTTCGAGCGGCGCTGGCTGGACATGCCATTGCCGCTGGCCGACCCGATTACCCACAAGGCCATGAGTGAGCGCTGCCGGCGCCTGAACCTGGAGTTCACCGGGCGCCAGGCCTGGCTTGGGCGGATCCGCCAGCTGTTGCTGCAACAGCTGGACGCGGCGCCGGGCCTGGAGGGGCTGGCACGGCAGATGAACTGTTCGTCGCGGACCTTGCGCCGGCACCTGCAGGCGCTGGGTTGCAGTTATCAACAACTGCTCGATGAGCTGCGCTTCGATCAAGCCAAGCAATTGCTGGCTGACGAGCAGATGCCGATCTACCGGATCGCCGAAACCTTGGGGTTCAGCGAGACCGCGAGTTTCCGCCATGCATTCCAGCGTTGGAGCGGAGTCGCCCCCAGCCACTTCCGCGGTTGACCTGCAGTGGCCAACGAGCTTGGCCACATCGATCCCCTTTTGGCCGTTTGCGTCGTTCTCTGCCACCTGCCCGCCCGTGAAAATGGGCCCACGCCAGTACCCCCGGAGAACAACAAATGCTGACGATCTATTCCGATGATCACCGCCTGCACCATGGCCGCTGCGAGCTGATCGACGGCAAGCTGATGCCGTGCTTCGAAATGCCCTCTCGGGCCGACCACGTCCTTGAACAAGTGAAAAAGCGCAACCTCGGCGACGTCCAGGGCCCAACCGATTTCGGCCGTGCGCCGTTGCAGCGCATCCACAGCGCCGCCTACCTCGACTTCTTCCAGGGTGCCTGGGCACGCTGGGCCGCGCTGGGCCACGACGGTGACCTGCTGCCCTTCACCTGGCCGGCACGTACCCTGCGCCAGGTCAAGCCAACCGGCCTGCATGGCGAACTGGGCTACTACAGCTTCGACGCCGGCGCACCGATCACCGCCGGCACCTGGCAGGCCGCCTACAGCGCTGCGCAGGTCGCCCTGACCGCCCAGGCTGCCATCCAGCAAGGCGCTCACTCGGCCTTCGCCCTGTGCCGCCCACCAGGGCACCACGCCGCCGCAGAAGTCATGGGCGGCTATTGCTACCTGAACAATGCCGCGATTGCCGCCCAGGCTTTCCTCGACCAGGGCCGCGCCAAGGTGGCCATCCTCGATGTCGATTACCACCACGGCAACGGCACCCAGGACATCTTCTACCAGCGCAGCGACGTGTTCTTCGCCTCGATCCACGGCGACCCACAAGATGAATTCCCGTTCTTCCTCGGCTATGCCGACGAAACCGGTGAGGGCGCCGGCGAAGGTTGCAACATCAACTACCCACTACCCGCCGGCAGCGACTGGGCGGCCTGGAGCGCCGCACTGGAAGACGCCTGCCAGCGCATTGCCGCCTATGATGCCGACGTGCTGGTGATCTCCCTGGGCGTGGACACCTTCAAGGACGACCCGATCTCCCAGTTCAAGCTGGACAGCCCGGATTACCTGGAAATGGGCCAGCGCATCGCCCAGCTCGGCAAGCCAACCCTGTTCGTGATGGAAGGTGGCTACGCTGTGGAAGAAATCGGTATCAACGCGGTCAATGTGCTGGAAGGCTTCCAGCGCGCCCAACCAGGAGCCCGGTAATGGTCCGACTCAAGCGTCTGCTCGCCCCGTTCATCGCTGCCACCCTGTTCACCGGTGCCCTGCACGCTCAAGCCGAGCAGCGCACCCTGCGTGTGTATAACTGGTTCGATTACATCACCCCGCAGACCTTGAGCGACTTCCAGAAGGACAGTGGCGTCAAGCTGATCTACGACATCTTCGACACCAACGAAGCGCTCGAGGCCAAGCTGCTCACCGGCAACTCCGGCTACGACGTGGTCGTGCCGTCCAACGTGTTCCTCGCCAAGCAGATCGAAGCGGGGGTGTTCCAGCCGCTGGACCGCAGCAAGCTGCCGAACTGGCAACACCTGGATCCGGCACTGATGAAGCTGATCGAAGCCAACGATCCGGGCAACAAGTTTGCCGTGCCGTACATGTACGGCACCATTCTGATCGGCTTCAACCCGGACAAGGTCAAGGCCGTGCTCGGCGACAAGGCCCCGGTCGACAGCTGGGACCTGATCTTCAAGGAAGAGAACATCGCCAAGCTCAAGCAGTGCGGCGTGGCGCTGCTCGACTCGCCCTCGGAGATCCTGCCACTGGCCCTGCAACACCTGGGTCTGCCGCCGAACAGCGACAAGCCGGACGACTACAAGAAGGCCGAGGCGCTGTTGCTGAAGATCCGCCCGTACATCACCTATTTCCATTCCTCCAAGTACATGGCCGACATCGCCAATGGCGACATCTGCGTGGCGGTGGGCTACAGCGGCAGCTTCTCGCAGGCTGCCAACCGTGCGAAGGATGCGAAGAACGGCGTGGTGGTGGACATGCGCCTGCCCAAGGAAGGCGCACCGATCTGGTTCGACATGCTGGCGATCCCGAAGAACGCGGCCAACCCGGAAGATGCCCATGCCTTCATCAACTACCTGCTGCGGCCTGAGGTGATCGCGCCGATCAGCGACTTCGTCGGCTACCCGAACCCGAACAAGGATGCCACCGACAAGGTCAGCCCGGCGATTCGCAACAACCCGAACCTGTACCCGACGGCAGAGGCGATGACCAAGCTGTATACGCTGAAACCGTTGACGCGTGAGGCTGAACGGGCACGAACTCGGGCCTGGACCCGGATCAAGTCCGGTACCTGAGGCAAGCCAGGGGCTGCTTCGCAGTCCCATTCACGCCCTCCAGGCCTTGCGCAAACGCATCAAGGCTTCGGCGATCTGCCCTTCCGGCACCGCCGCAAACCCCAGCACCAGCCCTGCCCGCTTATCCACAGGCACCTCGCTTTCCTCCAGCCAGTAACTGCTCAGCGCGTTCACTTCGACGCCTACCGCCTCGGCCCGGGCCACCAGGTCCTGCTCGCGCGCAAAGTTATCCACATCCACCTTCACATGCAGCCCGGCCGCTACCTCCGGCATCGCACCAAGCCCCGGCACATCCGCAGGCCATCCCGCCTTGAGTACATCGCGCCGGCTCAAGGCTGCCTTGCGCATGCGCCGGATGTGCCGCTGGAAATGCCCCTGTGCCATGAACTCGGCCATCACGCACTGGGTGCCCACCTCCGAATGCCGCACCGCCAGTGCCCGGCCCTGGCTGAACGCCTGCACCAGCCGTGGCGGCAGCACCAGGTAGCCCAGGCGCAAAGCCGGAAAGGCGATCTTGCCGAAGGTACCGACGTACAGCACCCGCCCCTGGCGGTCGAGCGCCGCCAGCGGGGCCAAGGGCGCACCGCTGTAGCGGTACTCGCCGTCGTAGTCATCCTCGATGATCCAGCCGTCGTTGCGCTCGGCCCAGGCCAGCAAGGCCAAGCGCCGAGGCAGGCTCATGGTCACGCCGGTCGGGTACTGGTGCGCCGGGGTGACGTAGGCCAGCCGGCAGCCTGTCACCTGCTCCAGGCGCTGGCAATCCATGCCCTCCTCGTCCACCGCGACGCCGGTCACCTTGCCACCGGCTACAGCGAAGGTATGCCCGGCCGCCCGGTAACCTGGGTTTTCCACAGCCACCCCGTCGCCCGGCTGCAACAGCAACTGTGCACAAAGGCTGATCGCCTGCTGTGCGCCGCTGGTGATCACAATTTGTTCAGCCGTGCAGGACAGGCCGCGTGAACGCCGCAAGTAGGCGGCAATCAGCTCGCGTAGCACAGGTTCACCCGCCGGGTCGCCATAACCCAGCTGCGCCAGGGCCGGATTGCGCCAGAAACCCGCCTGCAGCTTGGCCCAGACGTCGAAAGGGAATAGATCGAATGCCGGAATCCCGACTCGGAATGCCCTCGGGGCACCGCTTTTTGGCGGCGGCAGGTGGTTATTTTTCAGACGTTCCAACGGCTCACTGGATAGTGTGTTGCTGGATAAATCCTCAGTATTTTTGACCAAAAATGTGGATAAGTCTGTTGATAAACCCCGGGATAACCCTGTGGACAGTTGTGTGGATAGTTTTGCCACTCGGCTCACATAAGTGCCGTCACCGACCCGGCTTTCGATAAAGCCCTCGGCATACAACTGGTCATAGGCACGCACCACGCTGTTACGCGACAGCGCCAGCACATTCGCCAGCTCGCGCGTGGCCGGCAACCGGGTACCGCTGCTCAGGCGGCCATCCAGCACCCGCGCACGCAAGGCCTGGTACAGCTGCTGACTGAGCCCGCGACGGCGATCGAGAACGATACCGGCAGGATCGAAAGGCAATACGAGGGGGCGTTCGCTCATGGCATTGGACCTATCAAAACAGTCATTAATGGCTCTTACCCAGAACCAATAGCCTGCCTAGGATGGAGCCATTCGACAAGGACCCTGCGCATGTACAACAGCAAACCCCACCAGGAACATGACCTTGAGCGCTTGCACCAGCACATGCTCGACACCCGCCTGGCCGTGCTGGTCAGCCACGGGGAACAGGGCCTGCTGGCCACGCACCTGCCGGTGTTGCTCGCCACCGACGAGGGAGAGTTCGGCACCGTCTACGCCCACCTGGCGCGCGCCAACCTCCAATGGCAGGCGCTGGAGCAAGGCGCCGAAGCATTGCTGGTGTTCCCAGGTGCCGACGCCTACGTCAGCCCCAGCTATTACCCGAGCAAGGCCGAAAACCCGAAAGTGGTGCCGACCTGGAACTACCTTGCCGTGCACGCTTACGGCACCGCCGAAGTGATCCACGATGCCGCAGCGCTGCTGCAGATCGTCAGCCGCCTGACTGACCGCCACGAACAGGGCCGCAGCCAACCCTGGAAAGTCGCCGACGCCCCCGCCGACTACCTCGACAGCATGCTCCGCGCCATCGTTGGCATCCGCCTGCCCATCGCCCGCCTGCAAGGCGCGCGCAAGCTCAGCCAGAACCGCTCGGCGCAGGATATCGCCGGCGTGCGCGATGGCCTGGGCGCCAGCCCGGACTACCTGGACAACCAACTTGCGGCGCACATGCGCCAACTCTGAAGGAAAAGCCCATGCCCAGCGTTACCCTGCGCCCTGTCAGCGCCCAAGACCACGCCGCCTGGCTCGCCCTGTGGCAAGCCTACCTGCGCTTCTACCAGACCGAACTCGCCGAAGCGGTCAGCCTCAGCACCTGGCAACGCCTGCTCGACCCGAACGAACCGACCCATTCGACCCTGGCCTGGGTCGATGGCAAGGCGGTGGGCATGGTCAACTTCATCTACCATCGTTCCAATTGGAGCATCGAGAACTCCTGCTACCTGCAGGACCTCTACGTCGACAGCAGCCAGCGCGGCCTGGGCATCGGCCGCCAGCTGATCGAGCACGTGTATGCCACGGCAAAGGCCGCCGGCTGCATCAAGGTGCACTGGCTGACCCATGAAACCAACGCCACCGCCATCAGCCTGTACGAGCAGGTTGCCGAGCGCCCGGGCTTCATCCAATTCCGCAAAGGGTTGTAGGCCGCACATGACTGACGCATTGAACTGGACACCTGCCGCTACGCCCAAGGCCGAGCCCATTGAAGGCCGCTTCATCCGCCTGGAGAAACTCGACCCGGCGCGCCACGGCGACGACCTCTGGACGGCCCTGCAAGGCCCGGATTCCGACCCGGTGCTGTGGGACTACCTGCCCTACGGCCCGTTCACCGAGCGCGCTGCCTTCGACCGCTGGCTGCAAGGCAACGCTGCCGGCCACGACCCGCTGTATTACACCGTGATCGACCGCGCCAACGGCCAGGCCCAGGGCATTCTCACCCTGATGTCGATCGTGCCGGACCATGGCCGTATCGAGATCGGCCACATCGCCTTCGGCGCCCCCATGCAGCGCACGCCTAAAAGCACCGAAGCCGTCTACTTGCTGGCCAAGCTTGGCTTCGAGCTGGGCAACCGTCGGCTGGAGTGGAAGTGCAACAACGCCAACGCCCGCTCCAAGCGTGCGGCAGAGCGCTTCGGCTTCGTTTTCGAGGGCGTGTTCCGCAAACACCTGGTGGTCAAGGACCACAACCGCGATACGGCGTGGTACTCGATTACCGATGATGAGTGGTCGCAGGTGGCTGCCGGGTTCGAGCGGTGGTTGAGTGAAGCGAACCAGCAGCCGAAAGGCCAGGTAGAAACGCTCGAGGCATGTCGCAAAGGCTGAAAGATTTTCTGGATTTACCGGCCTCTTCGCGGGCAAGCCCGCTCCCACAGAGATCGCGCCAAGCCTGAGGGCAGCGCTGTACCTGTGGGAGCGGGTGCCCGCGAAGAGGCCGGCAAATCCAACACAAAAAAAGGGGAGCATCCGCTCCCCAGAGGTTAACCGCTTGTAGATGAGGGCTTATCTCAGCCTTCGATCTCGATCAGGATCTCGCCCGGCGTCACGCGGTCGCCCTTGGCCACGTGGATGGCCACGACCTTGCCGGCGATGGCCGCCTGCACTTCGGTCTCCATCTTCATCGCCTCGGTGATCAGCACCGCCTGGCCGGCCTTGACCACATCGCCCTCCTTGACCAGCACATCGACGATGTTGCCCGGCATGGTGGTGCTGACGTGGCCCGGTGCACTGGCCTGCTTGCGCTTGCTGCCACCGCCGCCGACGAACTCGTTGAGCGGCTCGAACACCACTTCTTCCGGCATGCCGTCGATCGACAGGTAGAAGTGACGCTTGCCTTCGGCCTTGACGCCCACACCGGTGATGTCGACGCGGTAGGTTTCACCGTGCACGTCGATGACAAACTCGGTCGGTACGCCCTCGCCACCATGGGACGCCACAGCACCGGCTTCAGGAATCGGCAGCAGGGCCTCGGGGGTCAGGGTGCCGGCTTCGCGTTCTTCGAGGAACTTGCGGCCAATGTCCGGGAACATGGCGAAGGTCAGCACGTCTTCTTCGCAACGGGCCAGGGCACCGATGTCGCCACGCAGCTTGGCCATCTCTGGCTTGAGCAGGTCGGCCGGGCGCACGTCGATCACTTCTTCGCTGCCGATCGCCTGGCGGCGCAGCTGCTCGTTGACCACACCTGGGGCCTTGCCGTAACCGCCTTGCAGGTACAGCTTCACCTCGTTGGTGATGGTCTTGTAGCGCTCACCGGCCAGCACGTTGAAGAACGCCTGGGTACCGACGATCTGCGAGGTCGGGGTCACCAGCGGCGGGAAGCCGAGGTCTTCACGCACCCGCGGGATCTCGGCCAGCACCTCGTTCATGCGGCTCAGCGCGCCCTGCTCCTTGAGCTGGTTGGCCAGGTTGGAAATCATCCCGCCCGGCACCTGGTTGACCTGCACGCGGGTGTCCACGGCGGTGAACTCGCTCTCGAACTGGTGGTACTTCTTGCGCACGGCGTAGAAGTACAGGCCGATTTCCTGGAGCAGTTCCAGGTCCAGGCCGGTGTCGAACTCGCTGCCCTTGAGCGCGGCGACCATCGACTCGGTGCCCGGGTGGCTGGTGCCCCAGGCGAAGCTGGAGATCGCGGTGTCGATGTGGTCGGCACCGTTTTCCACGGCCTTGAGCTGGCACATCGCGGCCAGGCCGGCGGTGTCGTGGGAGTGGATGAACACCGGCAGCGACTGCTCGGCCTTCAGCGCCCGGACCAACTCGCCGGTGGCGAACGGGGTCAGCAAGCCAGCCATGTCCTTGATCGCAATCGAGTCGCAACCCATGGCTTCCATCTGCTTGGCCTGGGCAACGAAGGCGTCGATGGTGTGCACGGGGCTGACGGTGTAGGCGATGGTGCCCTGGGCGTGTTTGCCAGCAGCCTTCACCGCTTCGATGGCGACACGCAGGTTACGCACGTCGTTCATCGCGTCGAAGATACGGAACACGTCGATGCCGTTGACCGCGGCCTTGGCGACGAAGGCCTTGACCACGTCGTCGCTGTAATGGCGGTAGCCCAGCAGGTTCTGGCCGCGCAGCAGCATTTGCAGACGGGTGTTGGGCAGGGCCGCACGCAATTTGCGCAGGCGCTCCCACGGGTCTTCCTTGAGGAAGCGCACGCAGGCGTCGAAGGTGGCGCCACCCCAGACCTCCAGCGACCAGTAGCCGACCTTGTCGAGCTTGTCGCAGATCGGCAGCATGTCTTCGGTACGCATGCGGGTAGCCAGCAGGGACTGGTGGGCGTCGCGCAGGATCGTGTCGGTTACGTGAATTTTCTTGGACATTATAGGGTTCCTCACAGGCCTGCGTGGGCGGCGATGGCGGCGGCGATGGCCAGGGCCAGCTCTTCGGGTTTGCGCTTGATCGAGTAGTTGGTCAGTTCGGGGTGGCTTTCGACGAAGCTGGTATTGAACTGGCCGCTACGGAATTCCGGATTGCGCAGGATTTCCTGGTAGTACGCGGCGGTGGTCTTCACCCCTTGCACGCGCATGTCGTCCAGGGCCCGCAGGCCGCGGTCCATGGCTTCTTCCCAGGTCAACGCCCAGACCACGAGCTTCAGGCACATGGAGTCGTAGAACGGCGGAATGGTGTAGCCGGTGTAGATCGCCGTGTCGGTACGCACGCCTGGGCCGCCGGGGGCGTAGTAACGGGTGATCTTGCCGAAGCTGGGCAGGAAGTTGTTCTTCGGGTCTTCGGCGTTGATACGGAACTGCAACGCGTAGCCACGGTGCTGGATGTCTTCCTGTTTCACCGACAGCGGCAGGCCCGAAGCGATGCGGATCTGCTCACGGACGATGTCGATCCCGGTGATTTCCTCGGTGATGGTGTGTTCCACCTGCACCCGGGTGTTCATCTCCATGAAGTACACCTCGCCATCGGCGAGCAGGAACTCCACGGTACCGGCGTTCTCGTAGTTCACCGCCTTGGCCGCACGCACCGCCAGGTCGCCGATGTAGGCGCGCTGCTCGGGGGTGAGCTGTGGGCTCGGGGCGATTTCGATGAGTTTCTGGTTGCGGCGCTGGATCGAGCAATCGCGCTCGAACAGGTGCACGACGTTGCCGAAGCTGTCACCGAGGATCTGCGCCTCGATGTGCTTGGGGTTGACGATGCACTTTTCCAGGAACACTTCTGCCGAACCGAAGGCCTTGGTGGCCTCGGAAATCACCCGTGGGAAGTTCTGTTCCAGCTCTTCACGGCTGTTGCAGCGGCGGATACCACGGCCGCCACCGCCGGACGTGGCCTTGAGCATCACCGGGTAACCGATGCGGTCGCCTTCGCTCAGGGCTTCATGGATATCGGCGACGTTGCCTTCGGTGCCGGGGGTGACCGGCACACCCGCCTGGATCATGGTGCGACGCGCTTCGGTCTTGTCGCCCATGCGGCGAATGACGTCGGCGGCCGGGCCGATGAACTTGATCCCGCGCTCGGCGCAGATCTCCGCCAGCTCGGCATTTTCCGACAGGAAACCGTAACCCGGGTGCAGGGCGTCACAGCCGGTTTCCACAGCAAGGTTGACCAGCTTGCGCGGGTTCAGGTAGCCGGCCAACGGCTCGGCACCAATGCTGTAGGCCTCGTCGGCGCGCTTGACGTGCAAGGCATGACGGTCGGCATCGGAATAGATCGCGACAGAGCGAATGCCCATCTCGGCGCAGGCACGGACGATCCGAACTGCGATTTCACCCCGGTTGGCGATCAGGATTTTTTTTATCACTGGTTTCTTCCCAAAGCCCGTAGGAACAGACGATCCGGTTTTACCGGTCGGCGCGTGACCAGACGTTGCTGGCCAGTCGCACATTCACCCTAGCGCTGAAGGTCGATAAACAAAAATCAATATTTGTTAGAGGCTGTATTAGCAAAAGCTTATAGTTCAGTAACAAGGTATTGCCGAAGAGCCGATAAAAATGCGTAAGTCCTTGATGCGTATGACATTGCGTCAATTGCAGATCTTCAACGAGGTGTGCGATTTGCGCTCGTACAGCCGTGCGGCGGAGGAGATGGCACTGACGCAACCCGCCGTTAGTCTACAGATCCGTCAGCTTGAAGAGCTGATCGGCCAGCCGCTGTTCGAGTACGTCGGCAAGAAGCTCTACCTGACCGAGGCCGCCGAAGCCCTGCAGCGGGCCAGCCGCGACATCTTCGGGCGCCTGGAAAGCCTCGACATGCAGCTGTCGGACATGCAGGGTTCATTGCAAGGGCAGCTGAAACTGGCGATCGAGTCCAGTGCCAAGTACTTCGTGCCACACCTGTTCGCCGCCTTCAAGCAGCGTCACCCGGAGGTCAACCTGACCCTCACCGTGGTCAATCGGGCCCAGGCGATCCGCCGGCTTTCCGACAACCGCGACGACCTGATCATCATGTCGATGGTGCCGCAGGACATGGGCCTGGAGTTCCTGCCGTTTCTCAACAACCCGATCGTGGCGGTGGCCCCGCCGGAACACCCGCTGTGCAAGCTCGAACAGCTGCGCCTGCAGGACCTGGAGCCTCATACCCTGCTGGTCCGCGAGCAAGGTTCGGGAACGCGCAAGGCCTGCGAGGAGTACTTCAAGGACAAGCGCGTGCATTTCACCCAGACGCTGGAGGTGGCTTCAGCCGATGCCCAGCGCGAATGCGTGATCGCCGGCCTGGGGATCGCCCTGCTGACCCGCCACGCCGTGAACCTGGAGTTGGCCACGGGAGTACTGAGGGAGCTGCCGGTGGAAGAGTTGCCGCTGTACCGCAGCTGGTGCGTGGTGCAGGCCAAGGCCAAGCGGCAATCGCCGGTAGCCTTGGCCTTTCTTGCGTTCATCCGCAGCGAACGTGCGTTGATCAGCGCGCTTGTTGAGCGCTTCTCGGGGAAGCTGCCGCCGACGCCTGCCATACCGTGAGCTCTTGCAACTCGGGGTAATCCACAAGGTCACGGAGCAGTTGACGTTGGTCGCAATAGCTCTCGATCGCGCGGCGGTATTCCATGCGGCGCTGATCCTTTTCCTGCTGCTTGCGAGCCTTGGCGCTGGGTTGGTACGTACCGTCGAAGTCACGAGCCATTGCCTGTCTCCCAGTTAGGATGCGGGAGTTTCAGACTGGCCTCGGCGGTTTACGGTTTGGCTGTGGAATGGTGACAGAACCGTGAAATCTGCTTTGCCTGTGCCGGCCTCTTCGCGGGCAAGCCCGCTCCCACAGGTACTGTATGCTTCTTGAAGGCAGTGCAATTCCTGTGGGAGCGGGCTTGCCCGCGAAGAGGCCGGTACAGGCTGATCTCAGTCGTCGGTAGCCTTGATCGACTTGGGCGACAAACGCAGGCTGCGCAAGCTGCGCTTCACGCTCTTCAGGTGATTGACCAGGCTCGGCCCACGGGCCATGGCCACGCCCATGGCCAACACATCGATGACTACCAGGTGAGCGATACGCGAGGTCAGCGGGGTGTAGATCTCGGTATCTTCATGCACGTCGATCGCCAGGTTGACCGTCGACAGTTCCGCCAGCGGTGTGGCGCTCGGGCACAGGGTAATCAGGTTGGCACCGCTTTCACGCACCAGGTTGGCAGTAATCAGCAAGTCCTTGGAACGCCCCGACTGGGAAATGCACACCGCCACGTCACCCGGCTTCAACGTCACCGCCGACATGGCCTGCATGTGCGGGTCGGAGTAGGCCGCGGCGCTGAGCAGCAGGCGGAAGAACTTGTGCTGGGCGTCGGCGGCTACCGCGCCGGACGCGCCAAAGCCGTAGAACTCCACGCGTTGCGCCTGGGCCATGGCGCTCACGGCCTGTTGCAGGGCCTGCGGGTCGAGGTGCTCACGCACTTCCATCAGCGTGTGCAGGGTGGTGTCGAAAATCTTCAGGCTGTAGTCGGCAACCGAGTCGTCTTCATGAATCGCGAACTGGCCGAAACTGGCACCGGCCGCCAGGCTTTGCGCCAGCTTGAGCTTGAGATCCTGGAAGCCGGAACAACCGATCGCCCGGCAGAAACGCACGATGGTCGGTTCGCTGATGCCCACGCTGTGCGCCAGGTCGGCCATGGAGCTGTGCATCACGGCAGCCGGGTCGAGCAGCACGTGGTCGGCCACTTTGAGTTCCGATTTGCGCAGCAGGTGGCGCGATTGGGCGATATGTTGCAACAGATTCACGGGCTGGACTCGGTTATGATCGGCTGGCCGGGATGTAGCTTTCTTGTAGTTATACTACATGGACGCCAACCCGCCCAGTTAAACGAACGTGGAGAGTGGTGGTTTGACTATTCCTTGCGACATTCTGGTGTTCGGTGGCACCGGTGACTTGGCCCTGCACAAACTGCTGCCGGCGCTCTACCACCTGTATCGCGAGGCACGCCTGAACAACGCGGTGCGCATCATTGCCCTCGCCCGCCGCCACATAAGCCGTGACGACTACCTCAAGCTCGCCGAGCGCCATTGCCGGGCGCAGATCGCCCGCCACGACTTCGAAGAGGATGTGTGGCAACGCTTTTCCGCCCGCCTCGACTACTTCCCCATGGATGCCGCGCAAAGCGCCGATTTCGGCCGCCTGGCGCGCTACCTCGGCGAACCAGGAGGCCTGACCCGTATCTACTACCTGGCCACTGCGCCCAACCTCTTCGTACCGATCGCCAACCACCTGCGCATTGCCGGGCTGGCCGACAGCGAAGCGCGCATCGTGCTGGAGAAACCGATCGGCCACTCGCTGACATCCGCCACCGCCATCAACGAAGCGATCGGCGCGGTGTTCGACGAATCGCAGGTGTTTCGTATCGATCACTACCTGGGCAAGGAAACCGTGCAGAACCTGATGGCCCTGCGCTTCGCCAATGCCCTGCTGGAGCCGGTGTGGCGCAACGGCCAGGTCGACCATGTGCAGATCAGTGTCTGCGAAACCCTCGGCGTGGAAAACCGCGGCGGTTACTACGACCGCGCCGGGGCGACCCGCGACATGCTGCAGAATCACCTGCTGCAGCTACTGTGCCTGGTGGCCATGGAACCGCCGGCGCAGTTCGAGGCCGAGGCCGTGCGCGACGAGAAGGTGAAGATCCTGCGTGCCCTCAAGCCCATTACCGGGCAGGACGTGCAGGACAAGACCGTGCGCGGCCAGTATGGTGCCGGGCACATCGGCGGCCAGGAAGTGCCGGCCTACTACTTCGAGAAGGACGTCGACAACGACACCGACACCGAAACCTTCGTCGCCGTGCACGCCCACATCGACAACTGGCGCTGGGCCGGCGTGCCCTTCTACCTGCGCACCGGCAAGCGTATGGCGCGGCGCTCGTCGCAGATCGTCATCCAGTTCAAACCGGTGCCCCACGAGCTATTCAACGGCGGGCAGGTCAACCAGCTGCTGATCCAGCTGCAGCCGGAGGAGCGCATCAGCCTGCGCATGATGACCAAGAGCCCGGGCAAGGGCATGCGCCTGGAGCCGGTCGACCTGGACCTGAACCTTGCCCAGGTGTTTGGCCAGACCCGCCGCTGGGACGCCTACGAGCGCCTGCTGCTGGACATCCTGGAGGGGGATTCGACGTTGTTCATGCGCCGCGACGAAGTGGAAGCCGCCTGGGCCTGGATCGACCCGATCATCAAGGGCTGGGAAGAGCACTTCCAGGCGCCCCGCCACTATGCTGCTGGCAGCAACGGCCCGGAACAGGCCAACAGCCTGCTGGCCAGGCACGGCAGGCACTGGCATAACTGAGTGACCTTGCGCTCAATGCATCCACGGTCGGGCAAGCATCTGCCTGAATTCAGGCTCTGGGACGGGCCTGCTGATCAGGTAACCCTGGGCCTCATCACACGCGTGCTCACGCAGGAACGCCAGTTGTTCCGCCGTTTCCACCCCTTCCGCCACCACCTTCAGGCCCAGGCTCCTGGACAGGGTGATGATCGCGCGGGTAATGGCCGCATCCTGGCTGCCCTCGTGCAAGCCGCGGATGAAAGCCTGGTCGATCTTCACGAAGTCCACCGGCAACCGCTTCAGGTAGCTCAATGACGAATAGCCGGTGCCAAAATCGTCGATGGCCAGTTTCACCCCCAACGCATGCAATTGCTCGAAGGTCGAGATGATGTGCTCGACGCTGTCCAGCAACTGGCTTTCGGTAAGCTCCAGCTCCAGCAGGCGCGGTGCCAACCCACTCTCCTCAAGCACCTGACGCACCAGGCTGACCAACTTGCCCTGGCGCAACTGGTACACCGACAAGTTGACCGAAACTCGCACCTCCAGCCCTTGGCGCTGCCAATCGCGAGCCTGCCTGCAGGCTTGGCGGAGCACGAACTCACCGATAGGCGCGATCAGCCCGGTCTCTTCCGCCAGGCCGATGAACTCCCCAGGCGGCACCATGCCCCATTCTGGATGCTGCCAGCGCACCAGTGCCTCGGCGGCATGCAGGTGCCCACTGAGCAGGCACAGTTTGGGCTGGTAATAGACCATCAGTTGCTCTTCCTCGATAGCCTTGCGCAGCTGGTTCTCCAGCTGCAGGCGCTCGAGGGTGCTGGCACGCAAGCTCTCGGTATAGAACTGGAAGTTGTCGCCACCCAGATGCTTGGCATGTTGCTTGGCCATGTCTGCCTGGCTGATGAGGGCATCGGCATCGAGGGTGGCGTCGGACAGCACACTGATACCCACCGAAGCGCTGACCACCACCTCATGCCCGTCGAGCCGCTGCGGCTTGCGCAACTTGCTCAACAACCGGGTGGTGACCCGCACCAGGCTCGACAGGTTGCTGTAACCATCGAACAGGATGGCAAACTCATCGCCCGAAAGCCGCGCCACGGTATCCGCCTCTGGCACGGTGCTGACAATGCGCCGGGCAATCCTGCGAATCAGCTGATCGGCCAGTTCGTGGCCCAGGCTTTCATTGAGCAGCTTGAAGCGGTCCAGATCGACATGCAGCAGCGCGAGGCTGCGGCCGTTGCTGCGCACGCGCTGCGCGGCTTGCTGCAGGCGCAGCCGGAACAGCGAGCGGTTGGCCAGTCCGCTCAATTCGTCGTAGTGCACCAGGTAGCGCAGGCGCTCCTCGGAGGCCCGGCGCGCCGACAGGTCGGTGAAGAAGCCGACCACCTGGCTCACGTGGCCCTGGGGGTCGCGCACAGCCGTCAGCTGCAACCGTTGCGGATGCAGCTCGCCATGCTTGCGCGCCTCGACCAGCTCAGCCTGCCAGCCGCCTTGCTGCGCCAGCGCCGACTCGATGGCCTGGCTGTGCCGGCGCGCATCGCTGTGGCACGGCAGTTCGAACCAATCGCGTGCAAGCAGCTCGGCGCGGTTGTAGCCGGTCATCTGGCAGTAGGCCTGATTCACTGCAAGCACCACGAATTCGGCGCTCAGGATCACCACACCTTCATTGCAGGCTTCGAACACCGTGGCAGCCAGGCGCTGCTGTTCTTCGAGCACCTTCTGCGCAGAAATCCGTTGCAGGTCCTGGTTCAACGCCTGGTTGTGGAAACGCCGCAGCAGGCTGCGGTCGAGTAGCCGGTTGACCTGCCAGGCCACCACCACCAGCGCCGCCAGCAGGATCAGGCCAAGCCAGCCCCAGCCGCGCTGCTGCCCCGCCTCGAAGTAGAACAGGAACAGGATCGGCGGCAACAGGCAGGGCAAGGCAAAGCTGAGAAAGGCCGGCAGGCTGACGGCATAGGCGATGCTCGCACTCAAGGTGGCCATCCCCAGCAAGCCGAACACCCAGGCCTGCTGCACGAAGTTGTCTTCCGGCACCAGGGCGATCGCGGCGCAGGCCAAGGTCAAACCACTGAATGCCGAACCGAACAGGAACATGCGGCGCCAGCCGGGGTTGGCCTGGCGTTGCGCCGAGGCGGCGTCGAACGCCGCAACCTGGATCACCCGAAGGGCCACCAGCGCCAGCAGCCATACCAGCCACACGCCCACCAGCAGATAACGCCCAGGGTTCCACAACAGCCAGGCGCACAGCAGGCCGTTGAGCAGCATGAACAATGTGGGTAGCAGGGAGCCTTGATACAGCAGGCGCGTTCGCTCGACGGAGAGCTGAGTGGCGAACTGCCTGCGCACATTCCTTGTCATCTCCAGCGATACTCCGATCGCCGTGCAGTCCTGGGTCATAGCGCGGGTTCTTGTAGAGTTCTTGTTATGGTTGGCACTCAACGAGCTGCGATCTTACACAAACGGCAGACCTGGCCAAACTGCTGTGGGTCATCTTTCACCACGTCACGCCGGTGCAGACACTGGTATAGCTGAAATGTTGCCGGATCCCATCAGCAACCCTGGAAAGCGAAAGTGGCGCTGCGTCCATCGGCGCAACTCTCGATTACCAAGGAGTTCATCATGAACACGATCGAAAACCTGATTGCCTACAACACCGATGCACCCGGCGAGCCGACCTACTTCGAAGTGCAAGGAACCGTGACGGTTGCCCACCCTGGCATCGAGCCGGTTCTGGTAGAACCCAAGGTACGCCACCGCGGGGGCTGGGAAGTACTCGAGCTGCAACTGGTGGAGAAAGAAGGCATTGCCTTGCAGGTGGTTACCCAGAAGGATGTGTTCTTCAGGCGCGAAGGCGGTACCTCGTGGAAGTCGCTGGAGGTCATCGAGCCTGCGGGGTCGCAGAAGGTTGAAATCGGCTACCGCAAGGCAATCGCCTGAGCCTGGCGCGAGTCAGCCTGATCGCAGCCATGCGGCGGTCAGGCAACTGCCGGCGCCAGAACCCGATGAGCGACAGCTCAAGAGGTGAATATTTATACAGTGGACGTTTGCCCGTTGACCGGCCTGCCCCTAGAATGGCCGGATGCACACAGATGACCTCTCCCTCCTGCTGAATTCCCTCAACGATGCCCAACGCCAGGCCGTCGCGGCCACGCTTGGGCGTCAACTGGTGCTTGCCGGCGCCGGTTCCGGTAAAACCCGCGTGCTGGTGCACCGCATCGCCTGGCTGATCCAGGTCGAGCAGGCCTCGCCGCACTCGATCCTGTCGGTGACCTTCACCAACAAGGCTGCCGCCGAAATGCGCCAGCGGATCGAGCAATTGCTGGGCATCAACCCGGCCGGCATGTGGGTAGGCACCTTCCACGGCCTGGCGCACCGCCTGCTGCGGGCGCACTGGCAGGAAGCACGGCTGGTGCAGAACTTCCAGATCCTCGACAGCGATGATCAGCAACGGCTGGTCAAGCGTGTGATGCGCGAGCTCGGCCTGGACGAGCAGAAATGGCCGGCGCGTCAGGCCCAGTGGTTCATCAATGGGCAAAAGGACGAGGGCCTGCGTCCGCAACATATCCAGGCCGGCGGCGACCTGTTCCTGCAGACCATGCGCGATGTCTACAGCGCCTACGAACAGGCCTGCGAACGCGCCGGGGTCATCGACTTCTCCGAATTGCTGCTGCGCGCCCTCGACCTGTGGCGCGACCACCCTGGCCTGCTGGAGCACTACCAGCGGCGCTTCCGTCACCTGCTGGTGGACGAGTTCCAGGACACCAACGCCGTGCAGTACGCCTGGCTGCGCCTGCTGGCAGGCAAGAACGGTGGCAGCCTGATGGCCGTGGGCGACGACGACCAGTCCATCTACGGCTGGCGCGGCGCCAAGATCGAGAACATTCACCAGTACACTGCCGACTTCCCTGATGCCGAGATGATCCGTCTGGAGCAGAACTACCGCTCCACCGGCGGCATCCTCAAGGCCGCCAACGCCCTGATCGCCAACAACAGCGGGCGCCTGGGCAAGGAACTGTGGACCGACATGGGTGAAGGCGAGCCGCTGACGCTGTACGCCGCCTACAACGAACACGATGAAGCGCGCTACGTGGTCGAGACCATCGAGAGTCTGATCAAGCAAGGCAACGCACGCAGCGACATCGCCATCCTGTATCGCTCCAACGCCCAGTCGCGGGTGTTGGAAGAAGCCCTGTTGCGCGAGCGCATCCCCTACCGCATCTACGGTGGCCAGCGCTTCTTCGAACGCGCCGAAATCAAGAATGCCATGGCCTACCTGCGCCTGATCGAAGGCCGCGGCAACGATGCGGCGCTGGAGCGGGTGATCAACGTGCCGCCACGCGGTATTGGCGAGAAAACCGTCGAAGCCATTCGCGAGCATGCCCGCCACAGCCAGCTGTCGATGTGGGAAGCCATGTGCCAGCTGCTGGCCGCCAAGGCGCTCAAAGGCCGCGCGGCCTCCGCCCTGGGTGCCTTCATCGAGTTGATCGAGGGCCTGGCCAGCAAGGTCGCCGACATGCCGCTGCACACCATGACCCAGACGGCCATCGAGCAGTCCGGCCTGATCATCTATCACCAGGAAGAAAAGGGTGAAAAGGGCCAGGCACGGGTAGAAAACCTTGAGGAACTGGTCAGCGCCGCGCGCAACTTCGAAACCAGCGAAGACGACGCCGACCTGTCGCCGCTGTCGGCCTTCCTTGGCCATGCCTCGCTGGAGGCTGGCGATGCCCAGGCGGACGAGCACGAAGACAGCATCCAGCTGATGACCCTGCACAGCGCCAAGGGCCTGGAATTCCCCTACGTGTTCCTGGTGGGCATGGAAGAAGGCCTGTTCCCGCACAAGATGAGCCTGGAAGAACCCGGCCGCCTGGAAGAGGAGCGCCGCCTGGCCTACGTGGGCATCACCCGCGCCATGCGCCAGCTGATCATGACCTATGCCGAGACTCGCCGTCTTTATGGCAGCGAGACTTACAACAAGGTGTCTCGTTTCGTACGAGAGATTCCGAGCGGCCTGGTTCAGGAAGTGCGCCTTTCCAACAGCGTCAGCCGACCGTTCGGCGGTTCGACGAGCACGAGCAGCAACCTGTTCGCCAATGCCAATATCCCGCAGACCGCCTTCAACCTCGGCCAGCGCGTGCAGCACGCGGTGTTTGGCGAAGGGGTGATCCTCAACTTCGAGGGCTCCGGTGCCCAGGCGCGGGTGCAGGTGAACTTTGCCGAAGGCAGCAAATGGCTCATGCTGGGGTACGCCAAGCTCGAGGCCATCTAAAGCCTCGAAACATTCAGGCAAAAGCTGGAAACATCTTGTCGCTGGCCATGTGCACAGGAACCTGTGCACCATGGCGCGCGTGCAATCCACAACAGGGGAAATCCCATTTATGCAACGTTTTCTTAGCATCGCACTGGCGCTCTGCGTCGGCCTGACGCTGAGCCTGGACGCCAACGCCAAGCGCTTTGGCGGCGGCAAGAGCTCGGGCGCTGCGCCTATCCACCAGACCCGCCAGGCTACGCCAACCACGCCAGCCGCCGCGCCGACCGCTCCTGGCCGCGCCCCGGCCGCCGCCAGCGGTGCTTCGCGCTGGCTGGGCCCACTGGCCGGCCTCGCCGCCGGTGGCCTGCTGGCGTCCATGTTCATGGGTGACGGCTTCCAGGGCATGCAGATCATGGACTTCCTGATCATCGGCCTGATCGCCTTCCTGGTGTTCCGCTTCATTGCCGCACGCCGTCGCCAGCAGCAGCCGCAAATGGCCGCTCCGGGCCACGCGCCGTTCCAGCGTGAAGCGCATGGCCAGCAGCCCGCTCAACCGTCGATCTTCGGTGGTTCGGCTGCCCCTGCTGCCGCAGCCGCGCCAGTGATCAACGCACCGGCCTGGTTCAACGAGCAGAGCTTCCTGGCCGCGGCCCGCAGCCACTTCCAGTCGCTGCAGCAGCACTGGGATGCCAACGAAATGGACAAGATCGCCGAGTTCGTCACCCCGCAGATGCTCGAGTTCCTCAAGCGCGAGCGTGCCGACCTGGGTGATGGCTTCCAGTCCACCTACATCGATGACCTCGATGTGCAACTGGACGGTGTCGACGATCGCGCCGACCGTACCGACGCCACCCTGACCTTCCGTGGCGTGTCGAAGACCTCGCGCTTCGACCAGGGCGAAGCCTTCAGCGAAAGCTGGCACATGGTTCGCGCCCAGGGCGAGAACCAGCCTTGGCTGGTCGCCGGTATCCGTCAAAACGGTTAACCGTCGCACGTTGCACAAAAAACCCCGGGCCTGCCCCGGGGTTTTTGCTTTTGCCAGAGTGGGCTACTAGGGTATAACGCGCAGCGTTGTCATCAAGGTCAGAGGATGTAAACCGTGGAAGAAGTGATCGAACAACTCCGTGAAGCCAATGAACCCGTGCCGGTGCCGCTGGAGCTTCCCGATGAGGACCAACTGGTCGAGATCGAGGAACAGCTGTTCATCAACATTCCGTTCGTGTTCAAGGAGTTTCTGCTGACCGTGAGCGATGTGGTGTACGGCTCGCTCGAGCCGGTGACCTGCACCGACCCGCAATCCCACACCTACCTGCCCGACGTCGCTGCCAACGCCTGGGACGCCGGTGTTCCGCGCGACCTGATTCCGCTGTGCGAAGACGGCAACAACTACTACTGCGTCGAAGAAGATGGCACCGTGGTGCTGTGGGATGGCGACGAAGAAGCCGTTGCCGAGGAAAGCTGGGAATCGGTGTGGCATTGGGCACGGGACGTGTGGCTGGAAAGCTGACACGCACAGGGAAAATAATGGCCTAGTGCCACTCGTGCAGTTAGAATCGCCAGGCTTTCTGCGCCTGGCGACATCGCTACCGCTCCATCCCCTCGGACGACGGTGAAATCTTGCGCAGGGAGCGTATCCCTTAGTGCGAGTGATCGCGGTTGTTCTCCAGCGTCTCCAGCAGGGCGATCTGCATCCGCGAATGCACCCGGATGAACCAGCGCCACAACAACGCCACCACCACTGCCGCGACCACTGCGATCACCAGCAACAGCTCGCTGGTCGGCAGGATGCTCGCCGACAATGCCGACAGCAGCAGGAAGATCACCAGCAGCGACAGCAGCGGTATCACTTCGGCAACCACGCGGCGCACGCGCTGGGTATGCCGCCCGGCCATTTCCGGCTTCACCCCCATCTCTGCCAGCAGCATCGACAGTGCCTTGAGCTTGCGATAGGCGGCAATCAGGAACGGCAGCGACAGCAGTAGCGCCGCGCCCCAGATCAGCGCCTTCTGCTGGCTGACATCCGTCACCCACTCATTCAGCCAATTGCCGATGCGCCCGGCGAAATAGCCGCCGCTGAAGAAGATCGCGATCACCAGTGCCAGGTTGACCCCCACCTGCAACAGGATGCGCCGGATCATTGCCGCCAGCATGGCGCTTTCACCTTGCGGCTGAATGTTGCGCAACCATTCACCATAGAGTGACAGTACCCGCGCCAGGCGCCGTGGCACGACGTTGCCAAGCTTCTGCGACAGCGGGTCGGCGGCGCGGATCAGATAAGGGGTCAGCAGCGTGGTGATGGCCGAAACCGCCACCGCCACCGGGTAAAGGAAGTCACTGGTCACCTGCAGCGTCATGCCCAGCGCCGCGATGATGAAAGAGAACTCGCCAATTTGCGAAAGACCCATACCCACTCGCAGCGAGGTACGGCCATCGTTACCGGCAATGAATGCGCCCATGCCGCACGACAGCATCTTGCCCAGTACCACCGCAAGGGTGATGACCACGATCGGCCAGGCATAGTCGACCAGCACCTGAGGGTCGATCATCAGGCCGATGGCAACGAAGAAGATGGCGCTGAACAGGTCACGCACGGGCTCGATCAGCCGTTCGATTTTCAGCAGCTGGCGCGACTCGGCCATGATCGCGCCGATCAGGAAGGCGCCGAGCACCATGCTGTATTCCAGCTTGACCACCAACAGACAGAACCCGAAGCACAGGCCCAGTACGGTGATCAGCAACATCTCGTTGCTTTCGAACTTCGCCACATAGGCCAGCAGCCTCGGCACCAGCAGGATGCCGATGACCAGCGCGACAATCATGAACAACGACAGCTTGCCGACCGTCGAGAACACTTCGCCGGAGCTGACCGAGCCACTGACGGCAATGCCGGACAGCAAGGCGATGATGCCGATGCCGAGGATGTCTTCGACGATCAGCACGCCGAAGATCAGTTGGGCGAAGCGCTCGTTCTTCATCTTCAGGTCGTTCAGCGCCTTGACGATGATGGTGGTCGAGGAGATCGCCAGGATCGCGCCAAGGAATAGCGAGTCCATGGTATTCCAGCCGAACCAGCGGCCGATCTCGAAACCGATCCAGATCATCAGGACGATTTCCAGGAACGCCGCGATGAAGGCCGTGGCGCCAACCTTGAACAGCTTGCGCAGGCTGAACTCCAGGCCCAGGCAGAACATCAGGAAGATCACCCCCAGCTCGGCCAGGGTCTTGATCGTGTCTTCATCGTGGATCAGGCCGAACGGCGGAGTGTGCGGGCCGATGATGAAACCCGCGACGATGTAGCCCAGCACCACGGGCTGCTTGAGGCGATGAAAGAGGATCGTCACCACGCCGGCGACCAGCATGATCACTGCCAGGTCCTGGATGAAGCTGATGGCATGCATGGCGCGATACTCCTTTTCGACGTTGCTGGATGCCCAGGCAGACCGCTCCTCTGCCAAGGCCAAGCCGAGCGAGCAGCAAGTACATACTGTATTGAATGCAGGAAAGCCCATGTTGCATGGGCGTACTCAGGGTAACATCGCACCCCGCCGCAAAAAGCCGGTGCAATATGTAGAAACAGATCGGCCGATCAGCCGCCCCGGATGACGCGTCAGGCGTGACGACGGAGCGTCTGGCAACGTCCCGTAACAGGAAGGCAAACCTTCAAGAGGGGAACCAGAAGTGTCAGAAGATACCCGCCCCGATTCAGCGCAACCTCACCGTGAGCACACTATGGAACCTGGAAACGCCCAGCTGAGCATGACCGTCCTGATGACGCCGGACATGGCCAACTTCTCTGGCAACGTACACGGCGGCACCTTGCTCAAGTACCTCGACGAAGTGGCCTATGCCTGCGCCAGCCGCTACGCCGGCAGCTATGTGGTGACCTTGTCGGTCGACCAGGTGATCTTCCGCGAGCCGGTGCACGTCGGCGAACTGGTGACCTTCCTCGCCTCGGTCAACTACACCGGCAACACCTCGATGGAAGTGGGTATCAAGGTGGTCACCGAAAACATCCGCGAGCGCTCGGTACGCCATTCCAACAGCTGCTTCTTCACCATGGTTGCGGTCGATGACAACCGCCGCCCGGTGCCGGTGCCGCCCCGCCAGCCGCACTCCAGCGAAGAGAAACGCCGTTTCCTGCAGGGCCAGCAGCGCCGCCAGATCCGCCAGGAACTGGAAAAGCGCTACCAGGACCTGAAAACCGACTCGATCTAGAACGCCAGGCGCTGCGCCTCGAAGCGCACGCGCGGGTGAGCGATACGGTCCTGGGCCCGCACCAGCTGCAGTTCGTAGCTGGCGCAGGCCTGGGTTTCCTGCAGCACCTCATGCACCGCCGCCGCAGTGAACTCGAAGGCCTGCAGCCAGCTGTCGCCCAGCAGCACGCGAGCCAGGAACAACCCCGAGGTCAGGTCGCCCACGCCAACCGGTTGCTTCGGGAACGCCAGCAGGGGGCGGCACAGGTGCCAGCTTTCTTCGCGGGTCACCAGCAACATCTCGAACATGTCTTCAGCACGCCCGGGGTACGCCAGGTGCTTGACCAGCACCACCCGCGGGCCGCGATCGAGCAGGCTGCGGGCCATGTTCACGCAGTCCTCGAGCGATTGCGCACGGCGGCCGCAGAAGCTGTCCAGTTCCAGTTGATTGGGGCAGAGGACATCGGCCTTGGCCACGGCTTCGTCGAGCAGGAACTCGCTGACCTCCTGCGGAACGATACAGCCCTTCTGCGCATGGCCCATGACCGGGTCGCACAGGTACAGCGCCTTCGGGTTTACTGCCTTGATCCGCGCGACGCCGGCAAGGATCGCCCGGCCCTGTTCGGCACTGCCCAGATAGCCGGACAGCACGGCATCGCAGTGCCCCAGCTCGCCGATGTTGGAAATGCCTTCCACCAACGCAGGAATTTGCGCTGGAGCGAGCACTTCACCCGCCCACTGGCCATACTGAGTGTGATTGGAAAACTGTACTGTATTGAGGGGCCAGACGTTGACCCCGATACGCTGCATGGGGAACACCGCAGCGCTGTTGCCGGCGTGGCCGAACACCACGTGGGACTGGATGGCGAGCAGATGCGGGGTACGTTTCATGCGAGCGGATTCCAAAGCTGTTTCAAGGATTGTGCAGCGCGCAGTATGAACTCGATTGCCACCTGTACGACAGGCCAGGGACGCAGTTAAGCTGGTTCGACCTGTTTGGAGCATACGTAAATGTTGACCCTGGAGAATCTCTTCGTCCTGATGTTGTTGGCCACGGCAGGCGCTTGGTTATGGCACAACCATGGGCTGCGCGAGAAGGCCCTGGAGCGGGTCAAACAACACTGCGCAAAGCTCGACCTGGAACTGCTGGATGACGCCGTTGCGCTCAAACGCATCGCCTTCATCCGCGATGCCAACGGCAGAAAGCGCCTGGCCCGGGTCTATGCGTTCGAGTTCACCGTGACTGGCGAACAGCGCCACCCCGGCACCGTGACCCAGTTCGGGGCCCACAGCGTACAGATCGAACTGGCACCCTACCCGTTCGAAATCAAGACACCGCCACGGGCTGACAATGTGATCGAGATGCAGCAGTGGCGCCAGGAGCACAATCGCTGGCGCAACTGAAGTTGGGGCCGCTTTGCGGCCCTTCGCGGGCAAGCCCGCTTCCACCGGAGCAGCGCAATACCTGTGGGAGATCACCCAGCCCTTTGGGCTGCGCTGTCGCGCAGAGAACAAAGCCTCAGCATGCGCCGCTTTACCCTGTGGGAGCGGGCGTGCCCGCGAAGCATGCGACGCGGTGCATGGCACCGGCTTCGCCGGTGTTCGCGGGCGCGCCCGCTTCCACAGGACCTCAGCTAAATCAAAGAGTTATGTATTGTTCTATGAGAGCGGGCTTGCCCGCGAAGGGCTGCGAAGCAGCCCCAACCGGTTAACTGATCAAGCACCGGGCGATTGCATCCATCAACAGTGACTGAGACTGCGGTCGACCAAAGATAAGCTCGATGCGCGAGTCCTTGCGCCAATCGCTCGGCAGCCACTGCGACAAGTCACCTGCCAACCCATTGAATGACTGCCATCCATCCTTGCTGTGGATAACGCCCTTGGCACGCTTCCATGGCCAGGCCTCAAGAAAGGCCTGCAAGCGCTGTGGATCAAATCGCTGAGTGGGGTGCCAGCGCCAGCCGATACTCCAACCCCCCTCGCCCTCGTGAGCTGAACAAATCGGCCGTGCAGGATCTATCCACAGGGCTGAAGGCGCTGTGGATAGACTTGCCTCAGGCAAATTATTCACAGAACTGTCATTGATTTGGCTTGTGGATGAAACAGGCAGCATTTCGAGTTGGACCAAGCCCTGCTGGGTCCAAATCTTGTGGACATCTAAAAAATCTTTATTTATCAACAACTTGATATCTTCATCCACAGCGTCGGCTTTGTTCAGCAGCACCAGCGCTGCCGCTTGCAGGGCCTGCTCTTGCGCCTCCGGTAATGGCTCGCCTCGCGCCAGAGCATGAGCATCCAGCACCATCACCAACGGTTGCACATTCAGCACCCCAACCCAGGGTGCCTGCCCCAGTTGGTTCAGCAACTGCAACGGATGACCCAGCCCGGAAGGCTCGATGAACAGCCGATCGGGCCGTGCCTTGCGCAGCAGTCGGCCCAGGCCGACCTGGAACGGTGTGCCGTTCACGCAGCACAGGCAACCGCCGGCGACCTCGCTGAGGGCAATACCATCCTCATCACGGCTGAGCAGCGCCGCATCGAGGCCGACCTGGCCAAACTCATTGACCAGCACGGCCCAGCGTTCGTTTGCCGGCCGCTGGGCCATCAGTTGGCGGATCAGGCTGGTCTTTCCGGCTCCCAAAGGGCCGGCGATCACGTGGGTGGGGATGTTCTGCAGCATGCCAGGGCTTCTATGCGGGTTTCCTCCCACTATGCCCCGTCATGCCAGCCAGTCAAGGCTGAGCAACAGCCGCCGCTGTTCGCTGGCAGGCGAGCGGTGGATAAGCCCCGCGCCTTCGTTACCCAGCCATTTTTCCCCTTTGAGGACAGCCACCTCACCCGCCTGCAAACGGCGAATGTTATCCACAGGCGCCGCCGCCAGATGCAGGCCGGCCCGCTCTACTGCGCCTTCTTCCAGCCATTCGCTACCAGGGCCGACGTAGGTGGTCAGCAAGCGCAGGGGCACGTTATCCACATGGAAGCGCGGGCACATGGCGCCTTGCAGCACTCGCAGCCGCAAGCCCACGCGCCGCGCTCCGAGCAGGCAGGTGTAGGCCGATACCAGCCATTTCACATCGGCGACAAACCCCTCGTAGCCATGCAGATCGGCAGCCTCCTGCAGCAAGCCGGGCAATAGCGGCGGCTCGTGCTCGTTCACATCGAGTACACGCTGGTCAGCCAGGGTTTGGCCGAGGCTGACCACCAGCGCGGCAAAGTCTTCCACCTGGGCCGGCAGGCGGCGCTGCCAGACGGCCAGGTTCACGCCATCCTGGAAGATCTCGGTAAGCACCTTTGGCGCTTCACCAAATGCCTGGCAGATATCCACAGGGCGCGGCGCCAGGTTCATGCCGCTTCCTCGGCGTGCCAGGGGCCGAACGGATCCGGCAGGCGAAGCCAGGCCATCGGGCCTAGCGCCATTTCCTCATCACTCAGCAGGCAGGCGTCGAGCTCTGTGGATAACTGTGCGAAGTCGATGTTCTGCCCAATGAATACCAGCTCCTGGCGGCAGTCACCGGTTTCGGCCTGCCAATGCTTGAGAATGTCGGCGGTGCTCTGCTCATCCTGCGGCCAATGCTCGCGTGGCACAAAACGCCACCAGCGCCCGGCCAGGCCATGGCGCATCATGCCACCGGCCTGCGACCAGCTGCCGGCTTCCTGGAATTTGCTGGCCAGCCAGAAAAAGCCCTTGGAGCGCAGCAGCCGGCCATTGCTCCAGGTGTTGTGGATAAAGTCGAAGAAGCGTTGTGGGTGCAGGGGCCGGCGGGCTTCCCAAGTGGTCGCAGCGATGCCGTACTCTTCGGTTTCCGGAATGTGTGCACCGCGCAGCTCCTGCAACCAACCAGGTGCCTGTGCCGCCTGATCGAAGTCGAACAGCCCGGTGTCGAGAATCCGCGCCAGCGGCACCTGGCCCATGACCATCGGCACGATCTGCGCGCGGGCATTGAGGCTGCGCAATATGGCGGTGAGTTCTTCGCGCTCGTGCTGGCTGATCAGGTCGATCTTGCTCAGCAGCAGCACATCGGCGAACTCGACCTGTTCGATCAACAGGTCGCTGATGGAACGCTCATCTTCATCGCCCAGCGTCTCGCCACGGCTGGCCAGGCTGTCGGCTTGCTGATAATCGCGCAGGAAGTTCAGGCCATCGACCACGGTGACCATGGTGTCCAGGCGCGCCATGTCGGACAGGCTACGGCCCTGCTCATCGCGGAAGGTGAAGGTCTCGGCCACCGGCAGCGGCTCGGAGATGCCAGTGGACTCGATCAGCAAATAGTCGAAGCGGCCTTCCTCGGCGAGCCGCGCAACTTCTTCCAGCAGGTCTTCCCGCAAGGTGCAGCAGATGCAGCCGTTGCTCATCTCGACCAGTTTTTCCTCTGCACGGTTGAGGCTGACATTGCGCTGCACTTCACTGGCATCGATGTTGATTTCACTCATGTCGTTGACGATCACCGCGACCCGGAGGTTGTCGCGATTACGCAGCACATGGTTGAGCAAGGTGCTCTTGCCGGCGCCAAGGAAGCCGGAAAGCACGGTGACAGGGAGGCGATTGGACATGGTGAAACCTCTTCAGGCGGACGCACTCGAAACGATGCATTGCATAATGTTATAAAGTAACAATACAATTTCGCCAAGTCGTTCTCGTCGCGAGCGTCATTCGGAGATGGAAATGCGCCTGTCACTTGCTGCCCTGTTGCCGCTGCTTCTCACACCTCTGCCTGCCTTGGCATTGGCGCAGAGCAACGCGCTGGCGCTGTGTACCCGTAGCGCAACGCTGCTCGCCTGCCAGGACGGCAGTGGCAGTTACTACAGCGTGCGCACCGAGGGCAGCCATTTCTACCTGCGCGGCTTCGACACGACGACGCGCCGGCTTTGGGCGCAGACCAACAGCCGCTACGGCACGCTTACATTCTTCACCGGCCTGGCCAGCGATGGTGAAACCTGGTTCGGCTACAGCCGCCGGGTTGGCTGGACCACCGTGAATCGTGTTTCCAGCTCCAGCGGCCAACGTTTCAATTTGCATTGCAGCCTGGTCGGCGGATGTCGCTGACCCTCTTGCCTGGTATCCCGCATGACTAGCCTGACGCTTCCGGACATCGCCTCACAGCCTCAAGAGCACACCGCCCCGCTTGATTGGGTCGGCATGTGCGGTATAGCCCTGCCTATCCAGGTTGATGGCCATCAGATATCGGCCATGGCTGATGCCGGTGTCAGCCTGGTCGATGGCACTGCGCGGGGCATCCACATGTCCCGCCTCTACCTCGCGCTGGAAGCGCTTGAACAGCAGCCGTTGACGCCCTTGGCGATCCGTCGACTCCTGGCAGACTTCCTTGCCAGCCACGAAGGGCTTTCCAATGCGGCTTATCTCAACCTGGCTTTCGAGCACCTGCTGAAACGGCCTGCTTTGGTCAGCCCACTTGCCGGCTGGAAGCGCTATCCGATTTGCCTCGAAGCGAAGATAGAAAATGAAATGTTCCACGTGGAACTATCAGTTGGCGTACCTTACTCCTCAACCTGCCCCTGCTCGGCAGCGCTAGCCAGGCAATTGATTCAGCAGCAGTTCAAGGCGGATTTCGCAGAACAACCCTTGGAGCGCAGCGAAGTACTGGAATGGTTGGGCAGCAGCCAGGGCATCGTCGCCACGCCCCACAGCCAGCGCAGCCAGGCGTTGATCCATGTGCGCCTGCAGAACAACCACGCGTCGTTACCGATCACCGAACTGATCGACCGGATTGAAGCCAGCTTGGGTACGGCCGTGCAGACTGCTGTAAAGCGAGCCGACGAACAGGCGTTCGCGTTGGCCAATGGGCAGAACCTGATGTTCTGCGAGGACGCCGCTCGGCGACTGCATCGGTCGCTGCGACAGGTGGAATGGGCGACAGCCTTCAAGCTGCGCGTGGAACATGCAGAGAGCCTGCATGCCCACGATGCGGTAGCCAGCAGCCAGTGGCAGTGGTGAAACTCAGGTACGGGGTTTGACTGTTCCACAGTCGTTGCCGAGCCATACGGCCCGGGTGTTCATGCTGCCTTGCTGCTGAACACCCGAGGCATTGAAGGTGCCGTTGACCTGCGTGGTGAATTCCTTATCACTGAGGAAAGTCGCCTGGCCAGTGCCTTGGGCTTTCGGGCAGCTAAATTGAAACTTCCAGACATTGCCGCTGCGGTCGGTGATTTTTTGCGTGCAGCCAGACTTCGGATCCTGCAACGGAATATCGTTGGTCTGGACCTGCTCCGGTGTCAGGCACGAACGCACGCCATTGCCGCCGATGGTAACGCCCTGCTTGGCCAACACACCTTCCATCATGGCCCGCTGTTCCGGTGGCAGGTTCTTCAACTGCCCGAGCATGAATTGCATGTCGGGTAACGGCTTGCCATCGACCTGCATGTTGCTGGTGGTCAGCTCCCACAGGCCAGGTTGCAGCATCTGCGCATGCACCAGTGGGCTGCTCAGGCCCAGGGCCAGAGCCAACAGTGGCAGACGAATATTCATCAACGAACGCTCCTCGAAAAACCGGCCAATGGGCCGGGTTCAGCCTTAGACGCCAAATCCGCTTTCAGGTTGCAAGGCGGACCTGGAACGTGTTCTGTTATCCGCTGTGTATTCGGCAAGCAGGATGCGTATGGATTACCACAGCCCCTACTTCTTCGGCTACGTGCTCGGCCTGGTCCACTTGCTTGGCATGATCGCCGCGTTGCATGCAGTGTTCACTGTGCGCACCGCCCAAGGTGCAATCGCCTGGGCCATGTCACTGTTCTTCATTCCTTACTTCACGTTGATCCCTTATCTGGTTTTTGGCGCCCGTTCCTTCTATGCCTACATCCAGGCCCGACGCCAGGCCAACCAGGAAATGCACGTCGCCATGGCCAACCTCAACTGGCGCCCCTGGGTAGAGGAGGCCCTCACCGCCAGAGAATCTGAAAGCTACACCGCCTTGCGCGCCATGCCGAAACTCGGGCGAATGCCTTGCCTGGCCAATAATCAAGTGAAGCTGCTGATCAATGGCAAAGCCACTTTCGACGCCATATTCGCCGCTATCGAGCAGGCACGCGAAGCGGTGCTGGTGCAGTTCTTCATCATCCATGACGACGGCCTTGGCAAGGCCCTGCAGCAACTGCTGCTGCGCAAGGCCGCCGAGGGGGTAAAGGTATTCGTGCTGTATGACCGGGTCGGCAGCCATGCCCTACCCGGCAGCTACAGCCAGGTGCTGCGTGACGGGGGTGTGCAGATCCATGCCTTTGCTACCCGGCGAGGATTGTTCAATCGCTTCCAGGTCAACTTCCGCAACCACCGCAAGATCGTCGTGGTCGACGGCCTGCTCGGCTTCATCGGTGGGCACAACGTGGGTGATGAGTACCTTGGCAAAAAACCGCACCTGTCACCCTGGCGCGATACCCATGTGCAGATCAGCGGGCCGGTGCTGGCCTGCCTGCAAGAGTCGTTCGCCGAAGACTGGTACTGGGCCACGCGCCAGCTACCGCCTTTGATCCTGCCGGACACCTACCCTGACAACGGCGTGCTGTGCCAAGCCCTGGCCAGTGGCCCGGCAGACCCGCAGGAAACCTGCTCGCTGTTCTTCATCGAAGCCATCCACTCGGCAGTCAAGCGGGTATGGATCACCAGCCCCTATTTCATTCCGGACGAAGCCGTGTTCGCCGCCCTGCGCCTGGCTGTGCTGCGCGGGGTGGATGTGCGCGTGCTGATCCCATCCCGGCCCGATCACAAGATCGTCTATGCAGCGTCCAGCCTGTTCGCATTCGAAGCGGTTCGCGCAGGGGTACGCATGTTTCGCTACCAGCCAGGCTTCCTGCACCAGAAGGTGGTGCTGGTGGATGACGAGGTCAGTGCGATCGGCAGCGCCAACCTCGACAACCGCTCGTTTCGCCTCAACTTCGAGATCACCTTGCTCACCGTCGACCGCACGTTCGCCGACCAGGTGGAGGCGATGTTGCTGGACGACTTCGAGCAGGCCCGCGAAATCACCGCCGAGGACAGCCGTGATACCCATCGTGTCCAGCAGTTGGGGATGCGCATAGCACGGCTGATTTCACCCATTCTCTGAATGAAGAAGGGGCCGCATCTGCGGCCCCTTCTTCATTCAGAGCATGGTCAGCGGTAAAGGTCTTCCCGCGTCCAGGGCAGATCATGATGCCCATCGGCATACGGCTTCACGGCCAGAATCTGATGCAGGTTGATCCAGCCCTTCTGGAACGCATAGGCACAGCCGGCCAGGTACAAGCGCCAGATGCGCAAGGTCTTCTCCGGCACCAGCGCTGCCGCTTTGTGCAACTGGTTCTCCAGGTTCTCGCTCCAGTGGTGCAGCGTCTTGGCGTAGTGCAGGCGCAGGCTCTCCACGTCCACCACCTCCAGCCCTGCCTCACAGATGCTCGCCGTGATCATCGACAGGTGCGGCAGCTCGCCATGGGGGAACACGTAGCGGTCGATGAACTCACCTGCACCGCGCCCGACCGGTCGGCCATCGACGTGCTTGGCAGTAATCCCATGGTTCATCACCACGCCACCTTCCCTCACTGCACCGAACAGCTTCTGGCAATAAAGCGCCAGGTTGGCGTGCCCGACATGCTCGAACATACCGACGCTGACGACCTTGTCGAAACGGCCATCCTGGGGCAGGTCGCGGTAGTCGAGGATCTGCAGGTCAACCTTGTCGGCCAGGCCCTCTGCCTTGACCCGCTGGCGCCCGAGCTTGAGCTGCTCCTTGCTCAGGGTGATGCCGAATACCTTGGCGCCATACTCGCGCGCGGCGAAACGCGACAGCCCGCCCCAGCCACAGCCCACGTCGAGCAGGTAATCACCGGCATCCAGGCGCAGCTTGCGGCACAGGTGGTCGAACTTGTCCTGTTGAGCCTGATCCAGGGTGTTGTCCGGCTCACGGAAGTAGGCACAGGAATAGGCCATGTCCTGGTCGAGCCAGAGTTGATAGAACTCATTAGAGACATCGTAATGGTAGGAAATCGCCTTGGCGTCTGTGCTCTTGTCGTGGGACAGCCGCTGTGGCGGGGCGTCATCCTCGTCGGTCAGCAAGGCTTCGCTGAGCTCGTCACACACGCGGATGGCTTCGCCGATATCGCCTTCCAGCTCCAGCTTGCCCTCCACGAATGCAGTGCCCAGCTGATCCATGCTCGGGTGGGTCAGCTGGCTGATCAGCTGTGGCTCCTTGACCAGGATGGTGACCTGCGGGCTGGGTCCCAGATCGAACTGGTTGCCGTCCCACAGTTTCAGCCGCAGCGGCAGATGCAGGCTTTGCAGTGCCGGTGGAAGTTGAGCAAGCATGAACACTCCTCCTGTCCCTGAAAGGCTACGACGCCTGATATTTCGAACGTCGCCGGAACAGAGTAGTTCATTCGTGGGATGTTTCCTCTAAACGCGACCAAGGTCTAGAACCAACCGATCTGAAGAAAGCAACGGATTGTATACAATCCCCCCTTCTCAGCTTAACCTTATGCCCCTCTCGCGCTTCTTCATCTGGAGTACAAAACCCATGAAATCCTATGACGTGGTGATCATCGGCGGCGGCCCTGGCGGCTACAACGCAGCGATCCGCGCCGGTCAACTGGGCCTGAGCGTCGCCTGCGTGGAAGGCCGCTCGACCCTCGGTGGCACCTGCCTGAATGTCGGTTGCATGCCGTCCAAAGCCTTGCTGCACGCCTCCGAGCTCTACGAAGCCGCCAGCGGCGAAGAGTTCGCCCACCTGGGCATCGAAGTGAAGCCGACGCTCAACCTCGCCCAGATGATGAAACAGAAGGACGAGAGCGTGACCGGCCTGACCAAGGGCATCGAGTACCTGTTCCGCAAGAACAAGGTCGACTGGGTCAAGGGCTGGGGCCGGCTGGATGGCGTCGGCAAGGTCATCGTCAAGGCTGAAGATGGCAGCGAGACCGCGCTGCAGGCCAAGGACATCGTCATCGCCACGGGCTCCGAGCCCACTCCCCTGCCTGGCGTGACCATCGACAACCAACGCATCATCGACTCCACCGGTGCCCTGGCCCTGCCACAGGTACCCAAGCACCTGGTGGTGATCGGCGCGGGCGTCATCGGCCTGGAGCTGGGTTCGGTATGGCGCCGGCTGGGTGCGCAGGTCACCGTCATCGAGTACCTCGACCGCATCTGCCCAGGCACTGATGAAGAAACCGCCAAGACCCTGCAGAAAGCCCTGGCCAAACAAGGCATGGCCTTCAAGCTCGGCAGCAAGGTCACCCAGGCCAAGAGCGAGGCCGACGGTGTCAGCCTGACCCTCGAACCGGCCGCTGGCGGTGCCGCCGAAACCCTGCAAGCCGACTACGTACTGGTCGCCATCGGCCGTCGTCCCTATACCAAGGGCCTGAACCTGGAAAGCGTAGGGCTGGAAACCGACAAGCGCGGCATGCTGAGCAACGAGCACCACCGCACCTCGGTGCCAGGTGTGTGGGTGATCGGCGACGTCACTTCCGGCCCGATGCTGGCGCACAAGGCTGAAGACGAAGCGGTCGCATGCATCGAGCGCATCGCCGGCAAGCCGCATGAAGTGAACTACAACCTGATCCCGGGCGTGATCTACACCCGTCCGGAACTGGCTACCGTCGGCAAGACCGAAGAGCAGCTGAAGGCCGAAGGCCGCGCCTACAAGGTCGGCAAGTTCCCCTTCACCGCCAACAGCCGCGCCAAGATCAACCACGAGACCGAAGGCTTCGCCAAGGTCATCGCCGATGCCAACACCGATGAGGTGCTCGGCGTGCATCTGGTCGGCCCGAGTGTCAGCGAGATGATTGGCGAGTTCTGCGTGGCCATGGAATTCGCCGCCTCAGCTGAAGACATCGCCCTGATCTGCCACCCGCACCCAACCCGCTCCGAAGCCCTGCGCCAGGCAGCGATGAACGTGCACGGCATGGCCATGCAGATCTGACCCTGCTGGCTCCGCCGGTTTTTTCGAAATACCATTGATGCACGCTTTCGATCAAACCAGCGGGGCCCACCGGTTGAGCATCAACTTCGATCTGAATGACCTGCACGCTTTCCGCGCTGTCGTCGAGCAAGGCAGCTTTCGCCGCGCCGCCGACACCATCCGCATCACCCAGTCGGCGTTGAGCCGGCGTATCGAAAAACTCGAGTCGGCCCTGGGCGTGAAGCTGCTCGAACGCACCACGCGCAAGGTGTCGCTGACCAATGTCGGGCGAGCGTTCCTGCCCCAGGTCGAGCGGCTGCTGGACGACCTGGACCTGGCCCTGCTCAGCGTCGGTGATGGTGGCTCGCTGCGCACCGGCACCCTGACCATCGCCTGCGTGCCTTCCGCCGCCTACTACTTCATGCCCCATGCGATCCGCGCCTTCCATGCGCAGTACCCGAAAGTCCGGATCAACCTGTACGACGCCTCCGCCAATGAAGTCAGTGCCGCCGTGGCATCCGGCGAAGCGGACTTCGGCCTGAGTTTCACCGGCAACCTCGCCCCGGAGATCGAGTTCAGCGTGCTGATCGAAGAGCGCTACGTCATCGCCTGCCGCCAGGACCACCCGCTGGCCAAGCTGGACGAGGTGACCTGGGCACAAGCGTACGAATACGACTACATCACCCTGGGCAAATCGTCAGGCAACCGTCTGGTACTGGACCGGGCGCTGGCCGGGATGCAGGTCAGCAAAGAGAGTGTTTGCGAAGCCAGGCATGTGACCACCCTGCTTGGCCTGATCGAAGCGGGGCTGGGTATTGCGGCAGTGCCATCGATCGCCCTGCCGATGACGCCGCACCCGATCCTCGCCAGCATTGCGCTGGTGGAACCTGAGGTCAGCCGCAAGATGGGCCTGCTCAAGCGCCGCGGCCGCACACTGACGCCTGCGGCACTTGAGATGGTCAAGCTGATTCATGAACTGCCCGGGGTGCTACCGGGCGACTGAATCCAGCCCGGTAGCACGCACGGCAGGCTGCACGCCGGGTGAAGCGAGATACTTCAGCAACTGCTTCGCCTCGGCCGGGTGCTCGGCGGTGTTCGGGATACCGGCGGCAAAGCGGGTCACCGACTGCAGGCCCTCCGGAATCTTGCCAACGTAAGTGACACCCGGCACAGGCAGCAGCTCGGCAACCTGCTGGAAGCCAAGCTGATAGGTGCCCTTGGCTACCTGCGAGGCCACCGGAATGCGCTCCACCATGGTGCTCTTGCCGACGAGCTGGTCCTGAATACCCAGCTTCTTGTACAGCTCCTTCTCGATGTACACGCCGCTGGCGCTGTCCGAATAGGCCACCGACCGTGCCGCCAGCAAGGTCTGTTTCAATTCGTCGGCGGTGCCGATGGCAGGCTTGGCCTGCCCCTCCCTGACCACCAGGCCGATGCGCGAGTCAGCCAGTTCCACCCGCGATGCCGGGTCGACCTTGCCCTGACGGATCAGCTCGTCCAGCGCATAGCCGACCATGATCACCACATCGGCGTGCTCGCCGCGTGCGAGGCGATTGGGGATCGCCTCGGGGGCCTTGCCCATGGATGGCCCCAGCACGGTGACCAGGGTATCGCCGCTCTGCGCCGCATACTGCGGCCCCAGCTGCTTGTAGGCGGCGGTGAAGCCGCCCGAGGTCATCACGGTCAGTTCCGCAGCCTGGGCAAGGCTGCTGCCAGCGAGCAACGTAGCGGCCAGCAACGCTTTCAACGAAGCCCTCATGCGGCCACCGCTGCGCGGTGGGCCAGGCGACGATAGAGCATCCAGGTGGCGACGAACGCACAGAGCGCGGCGAACATCATCCAGTAGGCCGGAGCGGCCTTGTCATTGGTGACGTGGATCATCCAGGTCGAGATGGCCGGGGTGAAACCGCCGAACAATGCCGTCGCCAGGCTGTAGGCCAGCGAGAAACCTGCCACGCGGACTTCCACCGGCATGATTTCGGTCAGCGCCGGGATCATCGCGCCGTTGTACATGCCGTACAGGAACGAGAACCACAGCAGCACTTCGAGCATGTGGCCAAAGGTCGGCGACTGCGCCAGGTAGGTCAGCGCCGGGTAAGCGGTGATCACGGTCATCAGCGACATCGCCAGCAGCAGTGGTTTGCGACCGAGGCGGTCGCTGAGGGTGCCGCCGATGGGCAGCCAGATGAAGTTCGACACCGCCGTCAGCAAGGTCACCAGCAGTGCATCGCTGGTACTCAGTTGCAGCACGGTCTTGCCGAAGGTCGGCGCATACACCGTGATCATGTAGAAGGCGGTGGTGGTCATGGCCACCATCAGCATGCCGAACAGCACCACGCCTGAGTTGGCGGCCAGCGTCGCCAGCACCTGCTTCATGGTGGGGCGATGCTCGCGGGCGGCGAACTCTTCGGTTTCCTGCAGGTTGCGCCGCAGCAGGAAGATCACCGGGATGATCATGCAGCCCACACCGAATGGCACGCGCCAGCCCCACTGAGCGATCTCGGCGGCAGACAGCCACTCGTTGAGGGCAAAGCCCAGCGCTGCGGCAACAACGATCGCCACCTGCTGGCTGGCGGACTGCCAGCTGGCGTAGAAGCCCTTGTGCCCCGGTGTGGCCATTTCTGCCAGGTACACCGACACACCGCCCAGCTCGGCGCCAGCCGAGAACCCTTGCAGCAAGCGCCCGATCAGCACCAGGGCCGGGGCCAACAACCCGATGCTGGCATAGCCGGGCACCAGCACGATCAGCAAGGTTCCGCTGGCCATGATCGCCAGGGTGACGATCAGCCCTTTGCGCCGGCCCACGTCATCAATGTAGGCACCCAGGATCACCGCACCCAGCGGGCGCATGAGGAAGCCAGCACCGAACACGGCGAAGGTCATCATCAGCGAGGCGAATTCATTGGAGGCGGGAAAGAAGGCCGCCGCGATGTGCGTGGCGTAGAAGCCGAACAGAAAGAAGTCGAACTGTTCGAGGAAGTTTCCGGACGTTACCCGGAAGACCATACCGGCCTTGGACTTGCCCTCGGGTACTGGGCGTGACGGCAGACTCATGGTGGATCTCCAGCGTTTTTTAAAAATTGTAAGTGCTTATTTCTGGAATGATCGTCGAAAGCGGCGCTGGAGATAATCGTTCATTTTTCATTAATTGATGCGCAGATGAGATCAATGAAGCGCGTGCTGCGGTTTCCTGAGCAGAGGAAGCTTACTATTCGGTGCTTTGATGGATGTCTAAATTGTCCCGTTTGGTGGAACAATTATTCACTTTCAAGCCTAATTGTCTTGGATGATCTTGAGCTTCAGAATGGCCCCATACCGCAGACAACGCCACCGGGCACAGCGCGGTGAGCCAATCGAACTCAAGTATCAGGAGCTACAAAATGAACACTTTCAAAGGTACAACTGCAGTCGTCGGTCGTGTGTTGCTGGCTGTTCTCTTCCTGCTCAGCGGCTTCAGCAAGCTGACTTCGCCAGAAGGCACCATTGCCTATATCGAATCGAGCGGCCTGCCCTTCCCGGTACTGAGCTACCTGGCAGCACTGGGTGTTGAACTCGGCCTCGCGGCATTGCTGATCATCGGTTTTCAAACCCGCATCGTCGCCGTGGTCATGGCGCTCTTCACCGTGATGGCCGCCTTCGCCTTCCACAACAACCTGGCGGACCAGGGGCAGTTCATCAACTTCTTCAAGAACATCTCGATTGCGGGTGGCCTGTTGCAGATCGCAGCGTTCGGCGGGGGTGCTCTGAGCGTGGATGCGCTACTGGCCAACATCAAAGCGCGGACCGTGCTGAAAGCAGCTTGAAGGCATACTGATCGCACAAATGAAAAAGCCCCGGCATCGCGCCGGGGCTTTCGTTTTTCCAGACGGAAAACGCTTTATTCCACAGTCACCGACTTCGCCAGGTTACGCGGCTGGTCGACGTCAGTGCCCTTGAGCACTGCCACGTAATACGACAGCAGCTGCAGCGGAATGGTGTAGAGGATCGGTGCCAGCTCGTCGACGATGTGCGGCACCTTGATCACGTGGGTGCCTTCGCCGTTGCTCATACCGGCATTCTCGTCGGCGAACACCACCAGTTCACCACCGCGGGCGCGCACTTCCTGCAGGTTGGACTTGAGCTTCTCCAGCAGTTCGTTGTTCGGCGCCACGGTCACCACTGGCATGTCGTTATCCACCAGCGCCAGCGGGCCGTGCTTGAGCTCACCGGCCGGGTAGGCTTCGGCGTGGATGTAGGAGATTTCCTTGAGCTTCAGCGCACCTTCCATGGCCACCGGGTACTGTGCACCACGGCCGAGGAACAGGGTGTGGTGTTTGTCGGCGAACAGCTCGGCGGTTTTCTCCACCGTGCTGTCCATGGCCAACGCTTCGCCCAGACGCGCAGGCAGGCGACGCAGCTCTTCCACCAACCCGGCTTCGACGCCCGCTGCGAGGGTGCCACGCACCTGGCCCAGGGCCAGGGTCAGCAGCATCAGCGAGACCAGCTGGGTGGTGAAAGCCTTGGTCGAGGCCACGCCGATTTCCGGGCCGGCCAAGGTCAGCAGGGTCAGGTCGGACTCACGCACCAGCGAGCTGATACCGACGTTGCAGATGGCCAGGCTACCAAGGAAGCCCAGTTCCTTGGCATTGCGCAGGGCGGCCAAGGTGTCGGCGGTTTCGCCGGACTGGGAGATCGACACGAAAAGGGTGTCTGGCTGCACCACCACCTTGCGATAACGGAACTCGCTGGCCACTTCAACCTGGCAAGGAATGCCGGCCAGGCTTTCCAGCCAGTAACGGGCGACCATGCCGGCGTGGTAGCTGGTACCACAGGCGACGATCTGAACGTTGCGCACCTTGCCGAACAGCTCGGCCGCCTGTGGGCCAAACGCCTGGACCATCACATGGTCCTTGCCCAGGCGGCCTTCGAGGGTGCGCTGGACCACGGTCGGCTGCTCGTGGATCTCCTTGAGCATGAAGTGGCGATAGGCGCCCTTGTCGGCCGCTTCGGCGCCTTCGTGGTATTGCACGGTTTCGCGCTGCACCGGCTGGCCGGCCTGGTCCCAGATCTTCACCTGGTCGCGGCGGATCTCGGCGATATCGCCCTCCTCCAGGTACATGAAGCGATCGGTGACCTGGCGCAGCGCCAGTTGGTCCGAGGCGAGGAAGTTTTCGCCATGGCCCAGGCCGATCACCAGCGGGCTGCCGCTGCGCGCGGCGACCAGGCGATCAGGCTGTTTCACGCTGATCAGCGCCAGGCCATAGGCACCGTGCAGGCGTTTGACTGCGGACTTCAGCGCATCGGCGAGGTCCGGGTGGGCCTTCAGCGTGTGATGGATCAGGTGCACGATGACTTCGGTGTCGGTCTGCGAGGTGAAGACGTAACCCAGGCCTTTCAGTTCTTCACGCAGTTCTTCGTGGTTTTCAATGATGCCGTTGTGCACCACCGCCACTTCGTTGCCGGAGAAATGCGGGTGGGCGTTGCCTTCGGTCGGCGCACCGTGGGTGGCCCAACGGGTGTGGGCGATACCCAGCTGGCCGTTCAGCGGCTCGGCGGCCACCGCAGCCTCCAGCTCGGCGACCTTGCCGATGCGGCGGCGGCGCTGCAGTTCGCCCTGCTGGGTGTAGACGGCCAGGCCGGCACTGTCGTACCCGCGATACTCAAGACGCTTGAGGCCTTCGATGAGAATGGCCGTGATGTTGCGCTCGGCTACGGCACCAACGATTCCACACATGGTTATTGCTCCTGGCTGATCGCGGCGCAGATCAGGTTGATGCCGCGGGCTTGAATCTGTTCGCGTGCCACTGCGGGCAGGCGTTCGTCTGTAATAAGGGTGTGCACGCTGCCCCAGGGCAGCTCGAGATTGGGGATCTTGCGCCCGACCTTGTCGGACTCGACCATCACGATCACTTCGCGGGCCACTTCGGCCATGACTCGGCTCAGGCCAAGCAGTTCATTGAAGGTGGTGGTGCCACGCTGCAGGTCGATGCCGTCGGCACCGATGAACAGCTGGTCGAAATCGTATGAGCGAAGCACCTGCTCGGCGACCTGGCCCTGGAACGACTCGGAGTGCGGGTCCCAGGTGCCGCCAGTCATCAGCAGCACCGGTTCGTGCTCGACCTCGCTGATGGCGCGGGCCACATTCAACGAGTTGGTCATCACCACCAGACCGGGCTGGCGGCCCAGTTCCGGGATCATGGCGGCAGTCGTGCTGCCACTGTCGATGATGATCCGCGCATGCTCGCGAATACGCCCGACCGCTGCACGGGCGATAGCCTGCTTGTAGGCAGAGACCGGTTGCGCGGGTTCGCTGAGCATCTCCTGCGGCACCGGTACCGCACCGCCGTAACGGCGCAGCAGCAGGCCGTTGGCCTCTAGCGCGGCAAGGTCCTTGCGAATGGTCACTTCCGAGGTTTCGAAACGCTTGGCCAGGGCATCCACACTCACCTCGCCCTGCTCGCTGAGCATGGCCAGGATGTTGTGCCGGCGCTGGGGGGTATTTCGTTTCGACATGGGCTTTTAAGTTTCGATTCGAAAGATAATGGTTGCAATCAAAACCTAAGATGGTCGATTCGTCAAGATGTGGATAAATATTCCTGACAACGCACATCCCTGTGGGAGCGGGCGTGCCCGCGAACACGGGCGCAGCCCGTGCCATACTCCGTGTTGCCTTCTTCGCGGGCACGCCCGCTCCCACAGGGGTTGGTACAGGCAAAAAAAAGCCGACTTATTCACACAAGTCGGCTTTCGATCCAGGCAGCTGTGTATAACTCAGCTTTTCTTGATCTTCTCCGGCCGCTTCCAGCCCGAGATGTTTTCCTGGCGCGCACGCGCCACCGCCAAGTCGCCCGGTTCGACGGCCTTAGTGATGGTCGAACCAGCCGCCGTCGTCGCACCCGCCTTGATTTCCACAGGTGCCACCAGCGAGTTGTTGGAGCCGATGAATACGTCATCACCCATCACGGTCTTGAACTTGTTGGCACCATCGTAATTGCAGGTGATGGTACCGGCGCCGATGTTGGTGCGGGCACCGATCTCGGCATCGCCCAGGTAGGCCAGGTGACCGGCCTTGGCGCCTTCGCCCAAGTGGGCGTTCTTCAGTTCGACGAAGTTACCCACATGGGCCTTGGCTTCAAGCACGCTGCCCGGGCGCAGGCGGGCGAACGGGCCCGCATCGCTGCCCTCGCCCATCACCGCACCGTCAAGGTGCGTGTTGGCCTTGATGATCGCGCCCTTGCGCAGGGTGCTGTCCTTGATCACGCAGTTGGGGCCGATCTGCACATCGTCCTCGATGACCACCTTGCCCTCGAGGATCACGTTGATATCGATCAGCACGTCGCGACCAACGGTCACTTCGCCACGCACATCAAAGCGTGCCGGGTCACGCAGGGTAACGCCCTGGGCCATCAGGCGGCGGCCTTCGCGCAGCTGGTAATGCCGCTCGAGCTCGGACAGCTGACGACGGTCGTTGGCCCCCTGCACTTCCATTGCATCGTGCGGCTGCTCGGTGGCCACCACCAGCCCATCGGCCACCGCCATGGCGATGACGTCAGTGAGGTAGTACTCGCCCTGGGCATTGTTGTTCGACAGGCGGCCCATCCAGTCGGCCAGACGCGCGGCTGGCAAGGCCAGGATGCCGGTGTTGCCTTCGGTGATCGCCTTCTGGGCTTCGCTGGCGTCCTTGTGCTCGACGATAGCGGTCACCTGGCCTTCGCCATCACGCACGATGCGGCCATAACCGGTCGGGTCCTGCAGGGTGACCGTGAGCAGCCCCAGCTGCTTGTCGTTGACCTTGGCCAGCAGGCGCTGCAAGGTCTCCACTTCAATCAACGGCACATCGCCATAAAGCACCAGCACCGTGTCGGCAGTGATCGCCGGCAACGCCTGCGCAACGGCATGGCCCGTACCCAGCTGCTTGTCCTGCATGACGAAGTTCAGGTCGTCGGCTGCCAGGCGCTCACGTACCTGTTCGGCACCATGGCCGATGACCACGTGGATGCCTTGAGGCTGAAGCTGGCGAGCACTGTGGATAACGTGGCCGAGCATGGAATTGCCGGCTACCGGGTGCAGCACCTTGGGCAGCGCCGAACGCATGCGGGTGCCTTGGCCGGCGGCGAGAATAACGATATCAAGGGACATTGACTGGCTACCAATCCTGGGCGGTCAGGGGCGTGACCAAAGAAGAATTCGGAAAAAGAAAAAGGGTAGCCGAGGCTACCCTTTAACTCAATCACAACGGAAGTATGCGGCCTGAACCGGATTACTTGCCTTTGCGCAATTGCTGGACGGTACGCAGCTGAGCTGCAGCCTCGGCCAGACGTGCGGCAGCAGCACCGTAGTCGAAGTCCGAGCTTTTCGCATTCAGGGCGTTCTCAGCAGCCTTGAGGGCTTCCTGAGCCTGAGCTTCGTCCAGGTCGGCAGCGCGCTGCACGGTGTCGGCAAGAACCTTGACCATGTTCGGCTGCACTTCGAGGAAGCCACCGGAGATGTAATACACCTCACGATCGCCACCTTGCTTGGTCAGCGTGATCGGACCAGGCTTGAGATTGGTGATCAGCGGCGCGTGGCCTGGAGCGATACCAAGATCGCCCAGGTTGCCGTGCGCTACTACCATCTCGACCAGGCCGGAGAAGATTTCTCCTTCCGCGCTGACGATATCGCAATGGACTGTCATAGCCATCTGCTTGCCTCAACCTGATTAGCGCCCCTTGCGGGGCGCCGGGATTACAGTTTCTTGGCTTTCTCGATCGCTTCGTCGATGCTGCCGACCATGTAGAACGCTTGTTCTGGCAGGTGGTCGTAGTCACCTTTGAGGATGCCGCTGAAGCCAGCGATGGTGTCTTTCAGGGAAACGTACTTGCCTGGCGAACCGGTGAAGACTTCGGCCACGAAGAACGGCTGCGACAGGAAGCGCTGGATCTTACGAGCGCGGGCTACCAGTTGCTTGTCGGCTTCGGACAGCTCGTCCATACCCAGGATCGCGATGATGTCCTTCAGCTCTTTGTAGCGCTGCAGAACATACTGAACGCCACGAGCGGTCTCGTAGTGCTCGTTGCCGATCACGTTCGGGTCCAGCTGGCGCGAAGTCGAGTCCAGTGGGTCGACCGCTGGGTAGATACCCAGGGAGGCGATGTCACGGGACAGAACGACGGTGGCGTCCAGGTGGGCGAAGGTGGTGGCTGGCGACGGGTCGGTCAGGTCGTCCGCAGGTACGTATACGGCCTGGACGGAGGTGATCGAACCTTCCTTGGTGGAGGTGATGCGCTCTTGCAGAACGCCCATCTCTTCAGCCAGGGTCGGCTGGTAACCTACTGCCGAAGGCATACGGCCCAGCAGTGCGGATACTTCGGTACCGGCCAGGGTGTAACGATAGATGTTGTCGACGAACAGCAGAACGTCGTTACCTTCGTCACGGAACTTCTCAGCCATGGTCAGGCCGGTCAGCGCTACGCGCAGACGGTTTCCTGGTGGCTCGTTCATCTGACCGTAGACCAGTGCTACCTTGTCGAGAACGTTGGAGTCCTTCATCTCGTGGTAGAAGTCGTTACCCTCACGAGTACGCTCACCCACACCAGCGAACACGGAGTAACCGCTGTGTTCCATGGCGATGTTACGGATCAGTTCCATCATGTTTACGGTCTTGCCGACACCGGCACCACCGAACAGACCAACCTTACCACCCTTGGCGAACGGGCAAACCAGGTCGATAACCTTGATGCCGGTTTCCAGCAGGTCGTTGCCGCCTGCCTGGTCAGCGAACGAAGGCGCTGGCTGGTGGATACCGCGACGCTCGTCTTCGCCGATCGGGCCGGCTTCGTCGATCGGGTTGCCCAGTACGTCCATGATACGGCCCAGGGTGGCCTTACCAACTGGAACGGAAATGGCAGCGCCGGTGTCGACGACATCCAGACCGCGCTTCAGGCCTTCGGTCGAGCCCATCGCAATGGTACGAACCACGCCGTCGCCCAGCTGCTGCTGAACTTCGAGGGTGGTTTCCGCGCCTTGTACTTTCAGCGCGTTGTAAACACTCGGTACGACGTCACGTGGGAATTCCACGTCGATGACGGCGCCGATGATTTGAACGATACGTCCGCTACTCATAGCTGGATCCTCTGAATTTTTGAACCGTTAAACCGCGGCAGCGCCGCCGACGATTTCCGAGATCTCCTGGGTGATCGCAGCCTGACGCGCCTTGTTGTAGATCAACTGAAGCTCTTTGATCAAATCACCGGCGTTGTCTGTGGCGTTCTTCATGGCGATCATCCGGGCCGCTTGTTCAGCAGCGTTGTTCTCGACCACCGCCTGGTAGACCTGCGACTCCACGTAACGCACCATCAAGCCGTCCAGCAGCTCTTTTGCGTCGGGTTCGTACAGGTAGTCCCAGTGATGCTTGAGATCCTGATCCGGGGTTGCCACCAACGGTACCAATTGCTCGACCGTCGGTTTTTGGGTCATGGTGTTGATGAACTTGTTCGAAACCACCGAGAGGCGATCGATACGGCCGTCCAGGTAGGCGTCCAGCATCACTTTGACGGAGCCGATCAGATCGTTGATCGATGGCTCTTCGCCCAGGTGGCTGATCGCGGCTACGACGTTGCCGCCAAAGATGCGGAAGAAAGTCGCACCCTTGCTGCCGATCACGCACAGGTCGATTTCAACGCCCTGTTCGCGGTTTTCGTTCATGTCCTTGACCAGGGCCTTGAACAGGTTGGTGTTCAAGCCACCGCACAGACCACGGTCACTGCTCACCACGATATAACCGGCGCGCTTTACAGGGCGCTCGATCATGAACGGGTGGCGGTATTCCGGGTTGGCGTTGGCCAGATGACCGATCACCTGGCGGATACGCTCCGCGTAAGGACGGCTAGCAGCCATGCGCATTTGTGCCTTGCGCATCTTGCTTACCGCCACTTTCTCCATGGCGCTGGTAATTTTTTGCGTGCTTTTGATGCTCGCAATCTTACTGCGAATCTCTTTTGCGCCTGCCATGTATCACCTATCAGGTTAGCAAGCGGGGGCCGGAGCCCCCGCTGCGGCTTACCAGGTCTGGGTGGCCTTGAACTTCTCGATACCGGCTTTCATGCCAGCGTCGATTTCGTCGTTGAAGTCACCCTTCACGTTGATCTTCGCCATCAGTTCGGCGTGATCACGGTTGAAGTAGGCGATCAGTGCTTGCTCGAAGCTACCGACCTTGGAGACTTCCACGTCAGTCAGGAAACCACGCTCAGCGGCGTACAGCGACAGGGCCATGTCCGCGATGGACATTGGCGCGTACTGCTTCTGCTTCATCAGCTCGGTTACGCGCTGACCATGCTCCAGCTGCTTGCGGGTCGCTTCGTCCAGATCGGAAGCGAACTGGGCGAATGCAGCCAGTTCACGGTACTGAGCCAGAGCGGTACGAATACCACCGGACAGCTTCTTGATGATCTTGGTCTGAGCGGCACCACCTACGCGGGATACCGAAACACCGGCGTTCACTGCAGGGCGGATGCCCGAGTTGAACATGGCCGATTCCAGGAAGATCTGACCGTCGGTGATGGAAATCACGTTGGTCGGAACGAACGCGGAAACGTCGCCAGCCTGGGTTTCGATGATCGGCAGGGCGGTCAGGGAACCGGTCTTGCCAGTGACTGCGCCGTTGGTGAACTTCTCGACGTACTCTTCCGAAACGCGCGATGCACGCTCCAGCAGACGGGAGTGGAGATAGAACACGTCACCTGGGTACGCTTCACGTCCTGGTGGACGGCGCAGCAGCAGGGAGATCTGACGGTAGGCAACGGCCTGCTTGGACAGGTCATCGTAAACGATCAGGGCGTCTTCACCGCGGTCACGGAAGAACTCGCCCATGGTGCAGCCGGCGTATGGCGCCAGGAACTGCAGTGCGGCGGATTCCGAAGCACTGGCAACGACCACGATGGTGTTGGCCAGGGCGCCGGCTTCTTCCAGCTTGCGAACGATGTTGGCAACGGTGGAACGCTTCTGGCCGACAGCAACATAAACACAGAAAATACCGGAGTCTTTCTGGTTGATGATGGCGTCGATGGCCATGGCGGTCTTGCCGATCTGGCGGTCACCGATGATCAGCTCACGCTGGCCACGGCCGACTGGGATCATGGCGTCGACGGACTTGTAGCCAGTCTGTACAGGCTGGTCTACCGACTTACGCCAGATCACGCCCGGGGCCACTTTCTCGACCGCGTCGGTCTGGGTGTTGCCCAGAGGACCTTTGCCGTCGATCGGGTTGCCCAGTGCGTCAACGACGCGACCCAGCAGTTCCTTACCAACCGGAACTTCCAGGATGCGGCCGGTGCACTTGGCGCTCATGCCTTCGGCGAGGGTGTCATAGGCACCCAGGATCACTGCACCTACGGAGTCTTGCTCCAGGTTCAGGGCCATGCCGAAGACGCTGCCAGGGAACTCGATCATTTCGCCGTACATGACGTCGGCCAGACCGTGGATCCGCACGATACCGTCGGATACCGAAACAACGGTACCTTCGTTACGGGCTTGGGAGCTCACATCGAGGTTGTCGATGCGGCCCTTGATGATTTCACTAATTTCGGAAGGATTGAGTTGCTGCATTGCTCTGCTGCCCCTTCAAACTCAAGATTTCAATGCTTCGGCCAGTTTCGCGATCTTGCCGCGAACAGAGCCATCGATTACCAGGTCACCAGCGCGGATGACGACGCCGCCAATCAGGCTGGCATCCTCCGACGCGTGCAGGCGCACTTCCTGGCCTAACCGTGCACTGAGAACCTTGGCGAGTTTGTCTTGCTGTTCTTGGTTCAACGCGAAGGCACTGGTGACTTCCACGTCCACGGATTTCTCTTGCTCGGCCTTGTACAGGTCGAACAGGGCGGCAATCTCCGGCAACAGCAGGAGACGGTCGTTTTCCGCGGCAACATGAATGAAATTCTGTGCCTGTGCATTGAACTTGTCACCGCACACGTCAATGAACGTGGCGGCCTTTTCTGCGCTCGTCAGTCGCGGGGCCTTGAGCAGGCGCTGCATGGTGTCGTCCTGCGACACCGCAGCAGCCAGGCCGAGCATGGCTGACCAATTGGCCAGTTGCTGATGGGCCTGGGCATGCTCAAAGGCAGCCTTAGCGTAAGGTCGGGCCAACGTGGTCAGTTCTGCCATGATCGCCCTCGCTTAAATTTCAGCGGCCAGTTTGTTAACCAGCTCCGCATGCGCGTTTTGATCGATTGTGGCGCCAAGGATCTTTTCAGCACCGCCAACGGCCAGAGCACCCACCTGGGCACGCAGAGCGTCTTTAGCGCTGTTCAGTTCCTGTTCGATCTCGGCCAGAGCCTGAGCCTTCACACGGTCAGCTTCGACGCGGGCCTGATCACGGGCTTCCTCGACAAGCTGAGCAGCGCGTTTCTTGCTTTGCTCAATGATTTCGGCTGCCTGTGCTTTAGCTTCACGCAGTTGCTGACCCACTTTCTCTTGGGCCAGCTCCAGGTCGCGAGCTGCGCGGTTGGCAGCGTCCAAGCCGTCGGCAATCTTCTTTTGGCGCTCTTGCAGAGCAGTGATGACCGGAGGCCATACGTACTTCATGCAGAAGAGTACAAAAATCAGGAAGGCAACGGATTGGCCAATCAGGGTTGCATTAATGTTCACGCCAACACCTCGCTCGGTCTTAATTCATCACAGCCATCAACTCGTGGTTACGAGTGATTAGCCGGCGATCTGACCAACGAACGGATTCGCGAAGGTGAAGAACAGAGCGATACCAACACCGATCATGGTTACGGCGTCGAGCAGACCGGCAACGATGAACATTTTGACCTGCAGCATCGGAACCATCTCAGGCTGACGAGCAGCGCCTTCCAGGAACTTGCCGCCCAGCAGGCCGAAACCAATGGCGGTACCCAGAGCACCCAGGCCGATCAGCAGAGCAACAGCGATAGCGGTCAGACCAACTACAGTTTCCATCTTTCCTCCCGACTTTTACGTCGTATTGGTTAGGTTTTTAAGTTGAAGCGGTAAAACAAATCGTTTGGTACAGCTGCCCTTGCGGACTTTTAAAGCCCTCCCCCCAAACGAGCGGGGGAAGGCTACAAGACACGCCAGGCGGTCTTAATGGTTATCTTCATGAGCCATCGACAGGTAGACGATGGTCAGCATCATGAAGATGAAAGCTTGCAGCGTGATGATCAGGATGTGGAACACAGCCCACGCCCACTGCAGCACGATACCCAGGCCGCTCAGCCACAGGATGCCGGCGCCGAACATCACGGCGATCAGGATGAACACCAGCTCGCCGGCGTACATGTTGCCGAACAGACGCAGTGCCAGCGAGATCGGCTTGGCGATCAGGGTGACGAATTCCAGCAGGAAGTTCACCGGGATCAGCAGGATCTGCAGGAAGATGTTCTTGCTGCCGAACGGGTGCAGGGTGAGTTCACCGATGAAGCCGCCCAGGCCCTTGACCTTGATGCTGTAGAAGATGATCAGGGCGAACACGCAGAAGGCCATGGCCAGGGTCGCGTTCGGGTCGGTGGTCGACACGGCGCGGAACGGAATGTGCGGGTCACCGGAAATCAGGATGGCCAGCTGAGGAATCCAGTCGACCGGTACCAGGTCGATGGCGTTCATCAGGAACACCCAGACGAAGATGGTCAGCGCCAGCGGGGCGATCACCGGGCTACGGCCGTGGAAGGAGTCCTTCACGCTGCCGTTGACGAAGTCCACCAGCACTTCCACGAAGTTCTGCAGGCCGCCGGGTTGGCCGGAAGTCGCCTTCTTGGCCGCCATGCGGAAAATGAACAGGAAGATCAGACCCAGCGCGACGGACCAACCCAGGGTGTCCAGGTGGAACGCCCAGAAGCCCATTGCCTTGGCTTCTGCAGCCGAATGGGCAAAGCCCCAGCTGCCGTCTGGTAGTTGACCGTAGGTCAGGTTCTGCAAGTGGTGCTGGATATAGCCCGAAGCGGTTTCTGCTGCCATGGTTGCCTCAAACGCCCTAAGGTCTCGAAAGTCTTTTATTCATCAGCAGGGGCGCGAACCAGCTGACCAAAAGGGTCAACACGAAGACGCCGAATACTGCTAACGGCGCCAGTGGCTTCACTCCTGCGAAGGTCAGTGCAAAAAGCACTGCCGTCAAAATCATCTTGCCTGCCTCGCCAGCGTAAAACGACTTGACGATGGCTTGTGCCGCCCGAGCTCCGCTGAAGCGAAAAGCCTTCCAGGCGAAATACACATTGGGCAGCCAGGCAATCAAACCTCCGCAAAGGCCTGAATATCCACTGACCGCCCCTTTCCACTGCCACAACACCAAGGTTGCCAGCAGCAGTACGACGAATTGAGCCAGCAGTACCGGAAAAACCGCCCAGCGATGGAAAGGCAGGCGGTTTGGCGTGCGGATTTCCATCACAACTGCTCCTCGGAAGTCGACCAACAAGTCAGTTATGACTTGGCATAATTTGTGCCGACAAAATGCGCGCAGAGTATAGGGGTGGATTAACCCCTATTCAACTCTTCGGTAGTGATTTCCGACTGCGCGCTACAACGGGAATTGTTTCAGCGGATGTGAGCAAGCACGCCTTGCAACTCGTCAAGCGAGTTGTAGCGAATAACCAATTGGCCTTTGCCCTTGTTCCCGTGGCGTATCTGCACGGCAGAGCCCAGGCGCTCTGCGAGCCGTTGTTCAAGGCGCGCGATGTCCGGATCAGGTTTGCTCGGTTCGACCGGTTCAGGCTTGCCATTGAGCCACTGACGGACCAGTGCCTCGGTTTGGCGCACGGTGAGCCCACGTGCGACAACATGACGCGCCCCCTCTTCCTGACGATCTTCCTCAAGGCCGAGCAAGGCACGGGCATGGCCCATCTCCAGGTCGCCGTGGGCGAGCATGGTCTTGATCGCTTCGGGCAGCGAGATCAGGCGCAGCAGGTTGGCCACGGTCACCCGCGACTTGCCCACGGCATCGGCCACTTGTTGCTGGGTCAGCTCGAACTCCTGCTGCAGGCGCTGCAGGGCCAGGGCTTCTTCCAGCGGGTTGAGGTCCTCGCGCTGAATGTTCTCGATCAGCGCCATGGCGATGGCGGCTTCGTCCGGCACTTCGCGCACCATCGCCGGGATGGTGTCGAGCCCGGCCTGCTGGGTGGCGCGCCAGCGGCGCTCACCGGCAATGATCTCGTAGCGGCTACCGTCGATCGGACGAACCACGATCGGCTGCATCACCCCATGGTTGCGAATCGAGTGCGCGAGTTCTTCCAGTGCCTCGGGGTCCATGTCGCGGCGCGGCTGGTACTTGCCGCGCTGGATCAGTTCGACGGGCAGGTGTTGCAGTTCTTTCTGGTCGATCTTCACAGCCTGCTCTTCGAGCGCGCTGACGGAAGGACCACTGAGCAGTGCATCCAACCCACGTCCGAGACCCCGTTTCTTAACGGCCATGCGGATTCCTTAAGTTGTTTGTGCAGTGCGTGATTGACGGCGTTGACGGCGTACCAGTTCCCCGGCCAGGGCCAGGTAGGCCAGTGCGCCACGCGATTGCTTGTCGTAGGCCAGCGCCGGCATGCCGAAGCTCGGGGCCTCGGCCAGGCGGATGTTGCGCGGGATGACCGTGTCGTAGAGCTGCTCGCCGAAGTGTTCCTTGAGCTGCGCCGAAACATCGTTGTTCAGGCTCAGGCGCGGGTCGTACATGGTCCGCAGCAGGCCTTCGATCTTCAGCTCCGGGTTCAACCGGGCAGCGATGCGCTTGATGTTATCCACAAGGTCGCTGAGACCTTCGAGTGCGTAGTACTCGCACTGCATCGGGATGATCACGCCATCGGAGGCGACCAGCGCGTTGAGCGTCAGCATCGACAGCGACGGTGGGCAGTCGATGAGGATGAAATCGTAGTTTTCGCGGATCGGCGCCAGCGCGTTGCGCAGGCGGCTCTCCTTGACCTGCATTTCCAGCAGCACCACTTCCGCAGCGGTCAGGTCGCGGTTGGCCGGCAGCAACTGGAAGCCGCCGTGCTCGGAGTAGTGCATGGCCTGGGCAAGGTCGCATTCCCCGATCAGCAGGTCATAGACCGAATGCTCGAGTTCGTGTTTGTCCACACCGCTGCCCATGGTCGCGTTGCCCTGCGGATCGAGGTCGATCAGCAGCACACGACGCTTGGTCGCGGCCAGCGATGCTGCGAGGTTGATACAGGTGGTGGTCTTGCCGACCCCACCTTTCTGGTTCGCGATTGCGAATACCTTAGCCATTGTTGCGTGTGTTCCCAATCAAGCCTTGCGGCGCAGTATCAGCAGATGGCGCTGGCCCTGGCAACCGGGGACGGTCAGGGCCTGCTCGCTTTCCACTGTGAAGTCTGCGGGCAATGCTACCAGTTCATCGGCAGGATGCAGCCCCTTCATTGCAAGCCATTGCGTCCCGGTGTCGCCCAGATGGCGGGTCCAGTTGGTGAAGTTCTCCATGCTGCTGAAGGCGCGGGAGATGATTCCGCTGAACGGTAGCGACGGCTGGAAGGCTTCGACCCGGCTGTGGATAACCGTGAGGTTGTCCAGTTTCAGTTCCATTTTCACCTGGGTCAGGAAGCGGGTCTTCTTGCCATTGGCGTCCAGCACCGTCACCTGCTTGTGCGGATGCAGGATAGCCAAAGGGATGCCGGGCATGCCACCGCCGCTGCCAACATCCAGCCAGTTGTCACGCTCGCTGTGGATAAACGACATGATGCTGAGGCTGTCGAGCAGATGGCGGGAAACCATCTCGTCCGGATCGCGCACGGCAGTGAGGTTGTAGGCTTTGTTCCATTTGATCAACAGGGCCAGGTAGCCCAGCAGCTTTTCGTGCTGCTCGGCGCTCAGCTCGACACCGAGCTGGCGCGCACCTGTGGACAACTCTTCGGCGTGTTGCGGGGTGACCAGGGAACTCAAGCGCTTTGCTCCAATTCGCGGCCAGCGCCGCGTTTTTTCAGATGAATCAGCAACAGGGAAATCGCCGCCGGGGTGACGCCGGGAATACGCGAAGCCTGGCCCAGGGTCTCTGGACGGGTCTGGCCGAGCTTGCCCTGGATTTCCTTCGACAGCCCGGAAATCGTGGTGTAGTCGATATCCACAGGCAGGCGGGTGTCTTCGCTGGCGCGCAGGCGGGCGATCTCGTCCTGCTGGCGATCGATGTAACCGGCGTACTTGGTCTTGATCTCGACCTGCTCGGCGACCTGTGGATCGATCGCTTCACCGCCGGTCGCTTCGATCAGCCCGGCATAGTCGATCTCTGGACGGGCCAGCAGGTTGAGCAGGCTGTACTCGTGGGCCAGTGGGGTGCCGAACTTATCCACAATGGCTTGGCCCTGTTCGGTGTTCGGGCGCACCCAGGTCGATTTCAGGCGCTGTTCTTCACGCTCGATGCCGTCGCGCTTGGCGCAGAACGCCGCCCAGCGCTCGTCATCGATCAGGCCGAGCTCGCGACCTTTCTCGGTCAGCCGCAGGTCAGCGTTGTCCTCGCGCAGGATCAACCGGTATTCGGCACGCGACGTGAACATCCGGTACGGCTCCTGGGTACCGAGGGTAATCAGGTCGTCGACCAGTACGCCGATGTACGCCTCGTCGCGGCGCGGGCACCAGCTTTCGCGGCCCTGGGCACGCAGCGCAGCGTTGGTCCCGGCCAGCAGGCCCTGGGCGCCGGCTTCTTCGTAGCCGGTGGTGCCGTTGATCTGACCAGCGAAGAACAGGCCGCCGATGACTTTGGTCTCGAGGCTGTACTTGAGGTCACGCGGGTCGAAGTAGTCGTACTCGATGGCGTAACCCGGCCGAACGATGTGGGCGTTTTCCATGCCGCGAATCGAGCGCACCAGCTCCAGCTGCACATCGAACGGCAGCGAAGTGGAAATGCCGTTGGGGTACAGCTCGTGGGTGGTCAGGCCTTCCGGCTCGATGAACACCTGGTGGCTTTCCTTGTCGGCGAAGCGGTGGATCTTGTCTTCGATCGACGGGCAATAGCGCGGGCCGACACCCTCGATCACACCGGAGTACATCGGTGAACGGTCGAGGTTCGAGGCAATGATCTCGTGGGTGCGGGCGTTGGTGTGGGTAATCCAGCAGCTCACCTGGCGCGGGTGCATCTGTGCGTTGCCCATGAACGACATCACCGGGATTGGCGTGTCGCCTGGCTGCTCGGTCATGACCGAGAAGTCCACGGAACGCCCATCGATACGTGGCGGGGTACCGGTTTTCAGGCGGCCGACGCGCAGCGGCAGTTCACGCATGCGGTGAGCCAGGGCAATCGATGGCGGATCACCGGCGCGACCACCGGAATGATTCTGCAGGCCGATGTGGATAAGGCCACCGAGGAAAGTACCGGTGGTCAGCACCACGGATTCGGCGAAGAAACGCAGGCCCATCTGGGTCACCACGCCTTTGACCTGATCCTGTTCGACGATCAGGTCGTCGCAGGACTGCTGGAATATCCACAGGTTCGGCTGGTTTTCCAGGATCTCGCGGACCACGGCCTTGTAGATGGCACGGTCGGCCTGCGCACGGGTGGCACGTACGGCCGGCCCTTTGCGGTTGTTCAGGATGCGGAACTGGATGCCGCTCTTGTCGGTGGCCAGTGCCATCGCACCGCCGAGCGCATCGATCTCTTTGACCAGATGGCTTTTACCGATACCGCCAATGGCGGGGTTGCAGCTCATGTGACCGAGGGTTTCCACGTTATGGGTCAACAGCAGGGTTTTCACACCCATGCGTGCTGACGCAAGCGCAGCCTCGGTACCGGCATGGCCGCCGCCGATGACGATCACTTCAAAACGGGAAGGGAAATCCACCACGCACCTCGTGCCTGTTTTTGCGAATAGAGAAGGTAAGCGGACAAGTATAGGGACTTCCCCCCCTCTAAAGGAACCGTCTGAGCAAATTTTGACCAGTCTGTGGATGAGTGGCAGACAACAGAAATCAAAGAAGAGAAATTTAAAAAAGCTTTGTTTTTATGTTTATTCTTATGCACAGCCCTATCTGTGGATAAGGTTCTGCAGCCCTTTTAACTCAAGTACTACAGCGAAATTAAACCCTGTGGCTTACCCACCATGAGGGGTATGGATAACGTCTTTTAGCCTGTGGATTAAATGGCCATTTACCCACAAGGGCCTTTTTCCTCAGAAAAAAAGCCTGCTTATCAACGGAGCTGAAGGGCAGTTTTCCACAGGGCTCCTGAGCACGTTTCCGTGTCTGTGGATGAATTCATGGGGCTGCTCGCTGGACGATGGCGCCCCTGAGCCACGGGGGCGAAACCGACGAATGGTTAAATCGCAGGCAAAAAAAAGCCGCTCCCGAAAGAGCGGCCGAAGGTTTTACCGGGCTGTGGATTACTTGCCGATGCAGAAACTGGAGAAGATCCGCCCCAACAGGTCATCGGAACTGAATGCCCCCGTGATTTCGCCCAGCGCCTGCTGTGCCTGACGCAGGTCCTCCGCCAGCAATTCACCTGCACCCGCCAGGGTCAGCTGTGCGCGGCCATGCTCCAGGTGCGAACTGGCCTGGCGCAAGGCATCCAGGTGGCGCCGCCGGGCGCTGAAACCGCTCTCGGCGGTCTGTTCATAACCCATGCAGGCCTTGAGGTGGTCACGCAGCAATTGCAGCCCCTGGTCATCCCCCTTGGCACTCAGGGTGATGGTCACATGGCCGTCGTCGCATTGCTCCAACCCAACCCGCTCACCACTGAGATCGGCCTTGTTGCGTATCAGCGTGACCTTGGCCGGGTCTGGCCGCTGGTCGAGAAATTCGGGCCACAGGGCGAACGGGTCGCTGGCCTCAGGTGCGGTGGAGTCGACTACCAGCAACACCCGATCGGCCTCGCCGATGGCCTTCAGCGCACGTTCCACGCCAATTTTTTCCACATGGTCATCGGTATCCCGCAGGCCAGCGGTGTCGACCACGTGCAGCGGCATGCCGTCGATGTGGATATGTTCCCGGAGAATGTCCCGAGTGGTGCCGGCGATGTCGGTGACGATCGCCGCCTCGCGCCCCGCCAACTGGTTCAGCAAGCTCGACTTGCCGGCATTCGGCCGACCGGCGATGACCACCGTCATACCGTCACGCAGCAACGCGCCCTGCCCGGCCTCACGCTGCACGGTGGATAACTCGGCACGGACTGCATCGAGCATCGACAACACATGGCCATCGGCGAGGAAGTCGATTTCCTCTTCAGGGAAGTCGATTGCCGCCTCGACGTAGATGCGCAAGGCAATCAGCGCTTCTGTCAGGCTGTGCACGCGTTTGGAGAATTCCCCCTGCAGCGAGCGCAAGGCGTTGCGTGCGGCCTGGCTGGAGCTCGCCTCGATCAGGTCGGCGATGGCTTCGGCCTGGGCCAGGTCGAGCTTGTCGTTGAGGAACGCGCGCTCGCTGAACTCGCCCGGGCGCGCCAGTCGGCAGCCAACCTGTACACAGCGCTGCAGCAGCATATCCAGGACCACCGGGCCGCCGTGGCCCTGCAGTTCGAGTACATCCTCGCCGGTAAATGAATTGGGACCAGGGAAGAACAGCGCGATGCCTTCATCCAGCACCAGGCCCTCCTCGTCGCGGAAAGGCCCGTAGTGGGCATGCCGTGGCGTCAGCGTTCGGCCGGTGATCAGCTGCCCAGCCTTGCTCGCCAGTGGCCCGGACAGCCTGACGATACCGACGCCTCCGCGGCCTTGGGCGGTGGCGATGGCGGCGATGGTTTCACGCACAGTGTTCATGCTCGAAAGCCTCTACGACAAAAACGACAGATAGCAAAAACGCCCCCGAGGGGGCGTTTTTATTCACAGGCTAGCGCAGTAGCCCGTCAAGCAGCAGCTTTTTTGGTGGCTGCTTCGATACGGCGGGTGATGTACCACTGCTGAGTGATCGACAGGCAGTTGTTCACAACCCAGTACAGCACCAGACCAGCCGGGAACCACAGGAAGAAGAAGGTGAAGATGATCGGCATCATTTTCATCACCTTGGCCTGCATCGGATCCGGCGGCGTCGGGTTCAGGCGCTGCTGGATGAACATGGTGGCGCCCATGATGATCGGCAGGATGAAAAACGGATCCTTGATCGACAGGTCGGTGATCCACAGCATCCATGGGGCCTGGCGCATCTCGACGCTTTCCAGCAGTACCCAGTACAGGGACAGGAACACCGGCATCTGCACCAGGATCGGCAAGCAGCCGCCCAGCGGGTTGATCTTCTCTTTCTTGTACAGCTCCATCATCGCCTGGGACATCTTCTGGCGATCGTCACCGAAGCGTTCCTTCAGTGCAGCGAGCTTCGGCGCCACGGCGCGCATGCGAGCCATCGAGCGGTAGCTGGCAGCCGACAGCGGGAAGAACAGGCCCTTGATGAGCATGGTCAGCACGATGATCGACCAGCCCCAGTTGCCCAGCAGGCTGTGGATATGTTGCAGCAGCCAGAAGATCGGCTGGGCAATGAACCACAGGAAGCCATAGTCGACGGTCAGTTCCAGGCCTGGGGACAACTCTTTGAGCTTGGACTGGATCTTCGGACCGGCATACAGCATGGCGCTGGTTTCGACCTTGCCGCCCGCTGGAACGCTGAGGGCCGGGCCGGTGTAGCCGATGATGTAGTTGCCCTGGCTGTCCTTGCGGGTCTGGACAACGTTATTGTCCGACTTGGCCGGAATCCAGGCGGTCACGAAGTAGTGCTGCAGCCAGGCAACCCAGCCGCCGGACACATTTTCTTTCAAACTACCTTTGTCGATGTCCTTCATCGAGACCTTTTTATAAGGCTCGGAAGCTGTCCACATGGCAGCGCCCAGATAGGTCGCGGTACCGGTGGCGGTGCTCGACGATGGATCGGAGCTGGCGTCACGCTTGAGCTGGGCGAACATGTTGCCGCTCCAGGCCTGGCCGCTCTGGTTGTCGATCAGGTAGCTGACGGTCAGGTCGTATTCGCCGCGCTTGAAGCTGAAGCGCTTGATGTAGTTGACGCCGTTGTCGCTGAACTTCAGGTCGACCACCAGTTGTTCCTGGCCGTCGGCCAGCTGGTAGCTCTTCTGCTCGGCAGCGTACAGCGGGCGACCGGACGAACGGGCATCGGGGCCATTGGCGCCGGTCAGGCCGCTTTGTGCCAGGTAGACACGCTCGCCGCCGTTGTCGAACAGCTGGAACGGAATGTCCGGGTGGTCCTGGCGACGCGGGTATTGCGGCAGGTTCAGTTGGACGATGTCACCACCGACCGGATCGATAGCCAGGTCCAGGACATCGGTCTTGACCCGGATCAGGTCCTTGCTGACTGCAACTGGCGCCAGTTCGGCAGGGCTGGATTCGGCATTGGCGCTCGGCACATCGGCGCTGGCGTTACCGGCCGGCACGCCATCCGGCAAGGCCGGTGCAGGGGTGCTGGCAGCAGTATTCTGAGTCGGCAGGGCAGCCTGGCCGTAGTCCTCGTTCCACTTGAGGACCATGACGTAGGACACGATTGCCAGGGCGACGATCAGGATCGTGCGTTTAATATCCATGATTACTCGGCTATCGAAGAAGTGCGGGAGGAAGGAGCGGGGGGAACGGGATCGAAACCACCGTCGTTCCACGGATGACAACGCCCCAGGCGACGAACGGCTAGCCACCCGCCACGCATGAGGCCATGGTTTTCAATGGCTTCAAGGGCGTAACAGGAGCAACTGGGGTAAAAACGACAGTGATTGGCCATCAGGGGACTGATGGCGTAACGGTAAAACTGGATCGGAACGAGGGCCAGTTTACGCATTTTGACTGTCTACCCCTGCGGAATCGGCGTTTGCCGCTGGAGTTGGCCGGCTGCGCGCCAGACGTTTCCAGAGCTTGCCAAAGTGTTGGTGCAATTCCGGGTTTTCTATCTCACCCAATCCCTTGCGCGCGACGATCACTATGTCCAGGCCACCCAGCAATTGCTGGTTGAGCCGGAAGGAATCGCGCATCAAGCGCTTGAGGCGATTGCGTTGAACGGCGAGCTTGACGCTCTTCTTGCCGATCACCAGGCCTAGGCGCGGGTGATCCAGGCCGTTCTCGCGAGCAAGGATCAGCAGGTTTTTCCCTGGAACCTTGCCGGTTGGGGAGTCGAAGACCGCTTTGAAGTGCCGGGGTGTAAGCAGTCGCTTTTCCCGACTGAAGTCCTGACTCACCACCTGTGCCGAAAAATCAAATGGCCAGACGCTTACGGCCTTTGGCACGACGACGCGACAGAACAGCGCGGCCGTTCTTGGTAGCCATACGGGCACGGAAGCCGTGGGTGCGAGCGCGCTTGATGGTGCTTGGTTGGAAAGTACGTTTCATGGCGTTGTTACCTGGGTTTGTCGACTACGGGCCGGAATGGCCCCCTTTTTAAGAGATCGGCGATTCTAGAGAAAGCAAGCCCATAGGTCAATTTCCAACCAGTCTTTCCTTATGGAAGGCGCTTTGGGTGGCTGGGAACCTGGAAGGCTTGATCGGGCAGGCAAACGGAGGACAAGATTAGAAAAAAGAAGAGACATATAAAAAGCTTTTCTGAAGAACTTATAGATCTTAAGTGGATAACCTTCTGTGGATAACTGCCTTAGGCCCAGAATTCATGCACTGTACAGAGATTTGAAACCTTGTCGGTAACAGGTGCTGCGCCTGTGCTGGACGTGCGAACAGCCTGTGGACAGAACAAGCCCTTATCCACAGCTGAGTTATCAACAGGGCTGACCTCAGGGTTGTGCATAGCCCTCATGGTAGGTTATCCACAGGGCTTATTCACAGTGGTTGGAAGACGTTTTTGCCGCTAAATGGCTGTTTTGTCATGGCTCTGAATGTTTCCACATGTGGATAACTGATCGCTCGACCGGTACAATGGCGGTTTGTTTTGGCCTCATCCGGCTTTCAACTCAGGGGATATCCGTGTCAGTGGAACTTTGGCAGCAGTGCGTGGAGCTTCTGCGCGATGAACTGCCTGCCCAGCAATTCAACACCTGGATCCGTCCGCTACAGGTCGAAGCCGAAGGCGACGAGTTGCGCGTCTATGCGCCTAACCGTTTCGTGCTCGATTGGGTGAATGAAAAGTACCTTGGCCGTCTGCTCGAACTGTTGGGTGAAAACGGCAGCGGCATGGCGCCAGCCCTTTCCTTGTTAATAGGCAGCCGTCGCAGCTCCGCTCCCCGTGCTGCACCTAATGCACCTGTCAGCGCTGCAGTTGCCGCGTCGCTTGCCCAAAGCCATACGCAACAGGCCACTGCGCCTGCCGTGGCCGCCGTTGCCGAACCGGTTCAGGCGCCTGTAGCTGAGCCTGTGCAGCTGAACGAGATCGCTGAACCGGCTTCGCGTGACAGCTTCGACGGCATGGGTGACAGCACTTCGGCTCCTGCCACAGGCAGCCGCACCGAGCAGCGCACAGTCCAGGTGGAAGGCGCGCTCAAGCACACCAGCTACCTGAACCGCACATTCACTTTCGAAACCTTTGTCGAAGGTAAGTCGAACCAGTTGGCCCGGGCTGCGGCCTGGCAGGTGGCTGACAACCCCAAGCATGGTTACAACCCGCTGTTCCTTTATGGCGGCGTGGGCTTGGGTAAGACCCACCTGATGCATGCTGTGGGTAACCACCTGCTGAAGAAGAACCCGAATGCCAAGGTCGTGTACCTGCATTCCGAGCGCTTCGTCGCGGATATGGTCAAGGCGTTGCAGCTCAACGCGATCAATGAATTCAAACGTTTCTATCGGTCGGTCGATGCGCTGCTGATTGACGACATCCAGTTCTTTGCCCGTAAAGAGCGTTCCCAGGAAGAGTTCTTCCATACCTTCAACGCCCTGCTCGAGGGTGGTCAGCAGGTGATTCTCACCAGCGACCGCTACCCGAAGGAGATCGAAGGCCTGGAAGAGCGCCTGAAGTCGCGCTTCGGCTGGGGCCTGACGGTAGCCGTCGAGCCGCCGGAACTGGAAACGCGGGTGGCAATCCTGATGAAGAAGGCCGACCAGGCCAAGGTGGAGCTGCCGCATGATGCAGCGTTCTTCATCGCCCAGCGCATCCGCTCCAACGTCCGTGAACTTGAAGGCGCCCTGAAGCGGGTGATCGCTCACTCGCACTTCATGGGCCGTGACATCACCATCGAGCTGATTCGCGAGTCGCTGAAGGACCTGCTGGCGCTGCAAGACAAGCTGGTGAGTGTGGATAACATCCAGCGCACGGTGGCCGAGTACTACAAGATCAAGATCGCCGATCTGTTGTCCAAACGCCGTTCGCGCTCCGTTGCACGCCCGCGTCAGGTAGCCATGGCATTGTCGAAGGAACTGACCAACCACAGTCTGCCGGAGATCGGCGACATGTTTGGCGGCCGCGACCACACCACCGTGCTGCACGCCTGCCGCAAGATCAACGAATTGAAGGAATCCGACGCGGACATCCGCGAGGACTACAAGAACCTGCTGCGCACGCTGACGACGTGATGTTCGCCAGCCCAGCTAATTGAAGGCAAGGGACTAGACCATGCATTTCACCATTCAACGCGAAGCCCTGTTGAAACCCCTGCAACTGGTCGCCGGTGTCGTCGAGCGCCGCCAGACCTTGCCGGTGCTGTCCAACGTCCTGCTGGTCGTGCAAGGCCAGCAGCTGTCGTTGACCGGTACCGACCTGGAAGTCGAACTGGTTGGCCGCGTGCAACTGGAAGAGCCGGCCGAGCCAGGCGAGATCACTGTCCCGGCGCGCAAGCTGATGGACATCTGCAAGAGCCTGCCGAACGACGTTCTGATCGATATCAAGGTCGACGAGCAGAAGCTGTTGGTCAAGGCTGGCCGTAGTCGCTTTACCTTGTCGACCCTGCCAGCCAACGATTTCCCCACCGTTGAAGAAGGCCCGGGTTCGCTGACCTGCAACCTGGAACAGAGCAAACTGCGCCGTCTGATCGAGCGCACCAGCTTTGCCATGGCCCAACAGGACGTGCGTTATTACCTCAACGGCATGCTGTTGGAAGTGTCGCGCAACACCCTGCGCGCGGTGTCCACCGACGGTCACCGCCTGGCGCTGTGCTCGATGAGCGCACCGATCGAGCAGGATGATCGCCATCAGGTCATCGTTCCACGCAAGGGTATTCTCGAACTGGCGCGCCTGCTGACCGATCCGGAAGGCATGGTCAGCATCGTTCTCGGTCAGCACCACATCCGTGCGACTACCGGTGAATTCACCTTCACGTCCAAGCTGGTCGATGGCAAGTTCCCCGATTATGAGCGTGTACTGCCGAAGGGCGGTGACAAGCTGGTAGTCGGTGACCGTCAGGCGCTGCGTGAGGCTTTCAGCCGCACCGCGATTCTTTCCAACGAGAAATACCGTGGTATTCGCCTGCAACTGGCTGCCGGCCAATTGAAGATCCAGGCCAACAACCCTGAACAGGAAGAAGCGGAAGAAGAGATCAGCGTGGACTACGAAGGTAGCTCGCTGGAGATCGGCTTCAACGTCAGCTACCTGCTAGACGTATTGGGCGTCATGACTACCGAGCAAGTTCGTCTGATTCTGTCCGATTCCAACAGCAGTGCCCTGCTGCAGGAAGCTGGCAATGACGATTCTTCCTACGTTGTCATGCCAATGCGCCTGTAACTCGTAGCAGGCGAAATGTCCCTTCGACGTATCATGGTCACCGCGGTGCGCAACCTGCACCCGGTGACCCTCTCACCTTCCCCCCGCATCAATATCCTCTACGGCGCCAACGGCAGCGGCAAGACCAGTGTGCTCGAAGCTGTGCACTTGCTTGGCCTTGCCCGGTCATTTCGCAGTACGCGGTTAAACCCGGTCATTCAGTATGAGCAACCCGCTTGTACCGTGTTTGGCGAAGTCCAGTTGGCTGAGGGGGGTACCAGCAACCTGGGCGTTTCAAGGGAGCGGGCGGGCGAATTCACTATTCGCATCGACGGGCAGAATGCCAAGAGCGCCGCTCAGCTGGCTGAACTGTTGCCGCTGCAGCTGATCAACCCGGACAGTTTTCGATTGCTGGAAGGCGCACCAAAAATTCGCCGACAGTTTCTCGATTGGGGAGTGTTCCACGTGGAACCTCGATTCCTGCCTGCCTGGCAACGTCTGCAGAAGGCGCTGCGGCAGCGGAACTCGTGGTTGCGGCATGGTACACTTGACCCAGCTTCGCAAGCCGCCTGGGACCGGGAGTTGTGCCTGGCCAGCGCGGAAATAGATGAATACCGTCGCAATTACATCAAGGCCTTGAAGCCCGTCTTCGAGCGAACCCTGAGCGAACTGGTCGAGCTGGACGGGTTGACCCTGAGCTACTACCGAGGCTGGGACAAGGACCGGGAACTGCAAGAAGTCCTCGCCTCCTCTCTCCTTCGCGATCAGCAGATGGGCCACACCCAGGCCGGCCCCCAGCGCGCTGATCTGCGTCTTCGTCTGGCTGCCAACAATGCAGCTGACATCCTGTCGCGTGGTCAGCAAAAGCTGGTGGTGTGCGCACTGCGCATTGCCCAGGGCCATCTCGTCAGTCAGGCTCGCCGCGGCCACTGTATTTATCTCGTTGACGACCTGCCGTCCGAGCTGGATGACCAGCATCGCCGCGCGCTGTGCCGCTTGCTTGAAGAATTACGCTGCCAGGTGTTCATCACCTGTGTAGATCACGAATTACTGAGGGAAGGCTGGCAAACGGAAACGCCAGTTGCCTTGTTCCACGTGGAACACGGCCGTATCACCCAGACCCACGACCATCGGGAGTGAAGGCATGAGCGAAAATCAAACGTACGACTCCTCCAGCATCAAGGTGCTGAAAGGTTTGGATGCCGTACGCAAGCGTCCCGGCATGTACATTGGCGACACCGATGATGGTAGCGGCCTGCACCACATGGTCTTCGAAGTGGTCGACAACTCGATCGACGAAGCCCTCGCCGGTCACTGCGATGACATCACCGTCATCATCCACACGGACGAATCCATCAGTGTGCGCGACAACGGTCGCGGCATTCCGGTCGACGTGCATAAAGAAGAAGGCGTATCCGCAGCCGAGGTCATCATGACCGTGCTGCACGCTGGCGGTAAGTTCGACGACAACTCCTACAAGGTATCCGGCGGTCTGCACGGTGTAGGTGTTTCGGTGGTAAACGCCCTGTCCGAGAAGCTGGTACTGACTGTTCGCCGCAGCGGCAAGATCTGGGAGCAGACTTACGTTCACGGTGTTCCACAGGCGCCGATGGCCGTTGTCGGCGACAGCGAAACCACCGGTACCCACATCCACTTCAAGCCCTCGGCAGAAACTTTCAAGAACATCCACTTCAGCTGGGACATTCTGGCCAAGCGGATTCGCGAACTGTCGTTCCTCAACTCGGGTGTCGGCATCCTGCTGAAGGACGAGCGTTCGGGCAAGGAAGAGTTCTTCAAGTACGAAGGTGGCTTGAGCGCGTTCGTCGAATACCTCAACACCAACAAGACCCCGATCAACTCGCAGGTCTTCCACTTCAACGTTCAGCGTGACGATGGCGTGGGTGTCGAGATTGCTCTGCAGTGGAACGACAGCTTCAACGAAAACCTGCTGTGCTTCACCAACAACATTCCGCAGCGTGACGGCGGTACTCACCTGGTCGGTTTCCGCTCCTCGCTGACCCGTAGCCTGAACAGCTACATTGAGCAGGAAGGCCTGGCCAAGAAGAACAAGGTCGCCACCACCGGTGACGATGCCCGTGAAGGCCTTACCGCAATCATTTCGGTGAAGGTGCCGGATCCGAAGTTCAGCTCGCAGACCAAGGACAAGCTGGTCTCCTCGGAGGTGAAAACCGCCGTGGAACAAGAGATGAACAAATACTTCGCCGACTTCCTGCTGGAAAACCCGAACGAAGCCAAGGCCGTGGTCGGCAAGATGATCGACGCTGCCCGTGCCCGTGAAGCGGCGCGTAAAGCCCGTGAAATGACCCGCCGTAAAGGCGCGCTGGATATCGCCGGCCTGCCGGGCAAACTGGCGGACTGCCAGGAGAAGGACCCTGCTCTTTCCGAACTGTACCTGGTGGAGGGTGACTCCGCAGGTGGCTCGGCCAAGCAAGGCCGTAACCGTCGCACCCAGGCGATCCTGCCGCTCAAGGGCAAGATCCTCAACGTCGAGAAAGCGCGTTTCGACAAGATGATCTCGTCCCAGGAAGTGGGCACGCTGATCACCGCGCTGGGCTGTGGCATTGGCCGCGAAGAGTACAACATCGACAAACTGCGTTATCACAACATCATCATCATGACCGATGCTGACGTCGACGGTTCGCACATCCGTACCCTGCTGCTGACCTTCTTCTTCCGTCAGCTGCCGGAGCTGGTCGAGCGCGGTTACATCTATATCGCCCAGCCGCCACTGTACAAGGTGAAGAAAGGCAAGCAGGAGCAGTACATCAAGGACGACGAGGCCATGGAAGAATACATGACCCAATCGGCCCTCGAAGATGCCAGCCTGCACCTGGACGAGTCGGCGCCAGCCGTTTCCGGCGTACAGCTGGAAACCCTGGTGAACGAATTCCGTTCCGTGATGAAGACCCTCAAGCGCCTGTCGCGCCTGTACCCGGAAGACATCACCGAGCACTTCATCTACCTGCCGGAAGTCACCCTGGAGCAACTGGGCGACCACGCCGTGATGCAAGCCTGGCTGGTGAAGTTCCAGGAGCGCCTGAGCAACAGCCAGAAGTCGGGCCTGGTCTACAAGGCCAGCCTGCGCGAAGACAAGGAGCGCAATGTCTGGCTGCCGGAAGTGGAAGTTACCTCCCACGGCCTGGCCAGCTACGTCACCTTCAACCGTGATTTCTTCGGCAGCAACGACTACCGTACGGTGGTCAACATCGGTGCCAAGCTCTCCAGCCTGCTGGGTGAAGGTGCCTACGTTCAGCGCGGTGAGCGCCGCAAGGCGATCGTCGAGTTCAAGGAAGGCCTGGACTGGCTGATGAACGAGACCACCAAGCGCCACACCATCCAGCGATACAAAGGTCTGGGCGAGATGAACCCGGAGCAGCTGTGGGAAACCACCATGGACCCAACCGTCCGCCGCATGCTCAAGGTCACCATCGAAGACGCGATTGCCGCCGACCAGATCTTCAACACCCTGATGGGCGACGCGGTGGAACCACGCCGTGACTTCATCGAAAGCAATGCGCTGTCGGTGTCGAACCTGGACTTCTGATCAGGTGTAGATCGCAAGATAAAAAAACGCCCGCTGATGCGGGCGTTTTTTTATCTGCAAAAGTCAGTAGCCAGAAAGGACGCTGACCACCGCACCACTGGCAATCGCCACCAGCACGTAGTCTCCGTTCACATACAACCAACGATGATCACGCGGCGGTGCGTACAGGTGGCGTGCACGCCAGTCGGTTACCCAATAGCGGTCAGCACGGTAGTGCGGTTCAACCACGTAACCGCGGTGCCATTGCTGATGGGGCACCGGCATACCCGCTTCGGGGCGGAAGTTCGGATTGTGGTAGGCCGGGTAGCGGCCATTGTCATGGCGGTCATGCCGTTCGGGTTGACCCTGTGGCGGGTAGCCCTGATGGGATGGGCCACCGTCGTGGCGGTCCGGGCCTGGTTGAGCAAAGCTGGCCAAGGGGGCGCTGAGCACAAGCGCGGCGCAGAGTATGGTTAGGGCTTTCTTCATTTGCTGATCCTCTGCCTGTTAACGCCCGGCAGGTAGTAAGGGCTGCCGGGTACGGTTGACTGATCAGACCACAACCTTTTCCACTTTATGTCAGGGCAGAGGTAAAGGTCTGGTAAAGGCAGACGGCTACAAGCCAAGCGCCTTCAAGCGGCGATACAAGGTGCGTTCACTCAGCCCCAGGTGACGAGCCAGCTCGCTGCGTGATCCTTGAAACTGCTCCAGCGCCTGCGCCAGATCGCCCAGATTGTTCCGCCCTCTGTTCATGACCAATGCCTGCTGCGGCCCAACATCATCCGGCAGGTGTTCAGGCCGGATCAGCCCGTCATCGGCAAACAGCCGTGCCCTTTCCAGGATGTTGCGCAACTCACGAATGTTTCCCGGGAACGCATGCAGCTTGAGTTGCTGCAGTGCCTCCTCGGTCAAACTCGGTGTCGGCTTGCCAGCCATGCGCTGCAGCAAGCTCTCGGCCAGCAGAGGCAGATCGTCCACGCGCTCGCGCAAAGCTGGCAAGCGGATTGGAAAGCCACTGATGCGGTAATACAGATCTTCACGGAAGGTCCCCTCTGCCACCATTTGCTTCAGTGGTTTATGGGTCGCCGAAACCAGGCGGAAATCCGCATGCACGGTGCGCAGGCTGCCAACCGGGCGGAAGCTTCCGGACTCGATCAAGCGCAGCAACTTGACCTGCATCGCCAACGGCACCTCGCCGATCTCGTCGAGGAACAACGTGCCGCCATGGGCGGCTTCGGCCAGGCCGATCTTGCGCTGGTTGGCGCCGGTGAACGCGCCTTTCTCATAGCCGAACAGTTCGCTCTCGAACAGCGATTCGGTCAGGCCGGTGCAGTCGACAACGACCAAGGGGCCATTGGCCCTTGGGCTACCCATGTGAATGGCGCGGGCGAAGAGCTCCTTGCCGGTACCCGATTCGCCCTGGAGCAGTACAGGAATCTGCGCGGGTGCCGCACGCTGCAGGCTGGCCAAGGCTGTCTTGAAAGCAGGTGCTCGCCCGACCAGCCCCTGTTCTTGAGGTTGCGCGGAAGCCAGGGTGATGCTGGTAAGCCGTTCGACGAAGGCGACCACCCTGCCCTCTTGATCGAGGATCGGCCGCAACTCTACATCCACATGTTCGGGACCACGCGGCGTGTGATGAATGTGCAGCACACGCTCAGGCACCTTGCTGTCCCATGCCTTGCGCATCGGGCAGTGCTCACCCGCCTGGTCACACGGGACGGCGTAGTGGTGCGACACCCGGTGGCATTTCTCACCCAGCGGGGCCTGCTCGTCCCGACCGAATTGCCGGCGATAAGCCGCATTGGCTGCGAGGATGTTGTAGTCGGTGTCCAGCACGATGGTCGGCAGGGCATCGTGCTCAAGGTAGGAAACCAGAGCTAGGATGAGGGGATGAGATTCAGGCATGACGGCACCGGTTGGATTACCTGGCGCAGGTTAACAAGGACTGCCAAACACTGCCATTGGCTGACAGTCGACTGCCAAACGTGCTGCCAGAATAGTTTTCAGATGTCAGTGACGTGCCGGACTCATTGTGTGTCGCCATGAAAAAGCCCTGGCATGCATCTTGATAAACCTCCTGTCACCGCCTTCCCTTTACAGGGCGAGGTGGATCAATTGGAGAACGTGATGATCATCGGCAACAACCTTCACGTGGACGCCTTCTATGACAAGGCGACCTCGACCATCAGCTACCTGGTCATGGACCGTGAAACCCGTCAGTGCGCACTGATCGATAGCGTGCTGGACTACGACCCCAAGTCCGGGCGCACCTGCACTGCCTCGGCGGATCGCCTGATCGAACGCGTGGCTGAACTGAATGCCAAGGTGCAGTGGGTACTGGAGACTCATGTCCACGCCGACCACCTCTCGGCGGCGGCCTACCTCAAGAAAGCGCTCGGTGGCCACACGGCCATCGGTGCGCACATTACCCAGGTACAGAAAGTCTTCGGCACGCTGTTCAATGCCGAGCCTGGCTTCGCCCGGGATGGCAGCCAGTTCGATGTGCTGTTCGAAGACGAAGAGGGCTTCAGCATCGGCAACCTGCATGCCCGAGCCCTGCACACCCCGGGGCATACCCCGGCGTGTCTCAGCTACATGGTTGTGGACGCTGGCGAGACTGCGGTGTTCGTCGGCGATACGCTGTTCATGCCTGACTACGGTACCGCCCGCTGCGATTTCCCCGGCGCCGATGCGCGCACGTTGTATCGCTCGATCCGTCGCCTGCTGGCCTTCCCCGACCGGACCCAGCTGTTCATGTGCCACGACTACCTGCCAGGCGGGCGCGAGATGCAGTACGTCACCACGGTGGCCGAGCAGCGCGCCAGCAACATCCACATTCGCCAAGGCATCGACGAGGACAGCTTCGTGGCCATGCGCGAAGCCCGCGACAAGACCCTCGACATGCCCGTGCTGATCCTGCCATCGGTGCAGGTGAACATGCGCAGCGGCCAGTTCCCGGAGCCTGAAGAAAACGGCGTGAGCTACCTGAAGATCCCGCTGAACAAGCTTTGACTGCCCTGCCCCATTACCAGAAATTCCAGGATTGACTGCCATGCCTGCCAATGCCGACCACCACAAGGTGGTCATCGTCGGTGCCGGTGCCGCCGGTATCGCCACTGCTTCCAGCCTGATTGCCCGTGACCCGTCACTGGACATCGCCCTGATCGACCCTGCCGACGTGCACTACTACCAGCCAGGCTGGACCCTGGTCGGCGCGGGGGTGTTCAAGGCGCCGAGCACTGCCCGCACCATGGCCTCGGCCATGCCGCGGAGCGTGCGCTGGATCAAGGCGCGGGTTGAGCAATTCGACCCCTCGGCCCAACTGGTCATCCTCGAAGGTGGCCGCGCCATCAGTTATGAGCAACTGGTGGTCTGCCCCGGCCTCAAACTCGACTGGGATGCCATCGACGGGCTCAGCGAAACCCTCGGTCGCAACGGTGTCACCTCCAACTACCGCTACGACCTGGCGCCCTACACCTGGGAAATGGTGCAAAAGCTCAAGCAGGGGCGCGCGCTGTTCACCCAGCCGCCGATGCCAATCAAGTGCGCCGGTGCGCCGCAGAAGGCGCTGTATCTGTCCTGTGACCATTGGCTGCGCAATGGTCGACTTGGCGACGTGAAGGCCAGTTTCTTCAATGCCGGTGCCGTACTGTTCGGCGTCCCCGACTATGTGCCGGCGTTGATGGCCTACATCGACAAGTACGGCGTAGACCTCAATTACACCCATCGCCTGGTAGCAGTGGATGGCCCCAACCAGCGTGCCACCTTTGTGCGTACGCTACCCGACGGCAGCAGCGAAACCCGTACCGAAGCCTTCGACATGTTGCATGTGGTGCCCCCGCAGGTTGCCCCGGACTTCATTCGCCTAAGCCCGTTGGCCGATGCCGCCGGCTGGGTCGATGTCGACCCGCATACCTTGCGCCACCGTCAGTTCGGCAACATTCACGCGCTGGGCGATGTGGCCAACACCAGCAACGCCAAGACTGCCGCCGCAGCGCGCAAGCAGGCGCCGGTGGTAGCCAACAATGTGCTGGTGGCGCTGGGCCGCCTGCCTACGCTGGCCCGATACGACGGCTATGGCTCCTGCCCACTGACTGTCGAGCGCGGCAAGATCGTCCTGGCCGAGTTCACCTATGGCGGCAAGGTTGCGCCGAGCTTCCCCCGCTGGTTGCTCGATGGGCGCCAGCCGACGCGCGTGGCCTGGTTGCTCAAGGCACGGGTGCTGCCGCCGCTGTACTGGCAGGGCATGCTCAAAGGTCGTGAGTGGCTGGCGCGCCCGCAACCGCTGGATGCCGAGGCCGCACAGTGATCGAGCATCAACTGCTGGGCGCTGGCCTCGGCGCGATCATAGGTGCGGTGCTGGCGCTGACCGGCGCCGGTGGAGGCATCCTGGCAGTGCCGCTGCTGGTGTTCGGGCTTGGCCTGTCGATGGTCGAAGCGGCGCCCATCGGCCTGCTCGCCGTGGGGCTTGCGGCGGCGGTGGGCGCGGTGCTCGGTTTGCGCGAAGGGCTGGTGCGTTATCGCGCGGCCCTGTTCATCGCACTGATTGGCATCGCAGCGGCCCCGTTCGGCCTGATGCTGGCGCACCGCTTGCCCAACACACCCCTGGCGCTGGTGTTCGCTGCCGTACTGACCTACGCCTGCCTGCGTATCTGGCGCAAGGCGGCCAAAGCGCTGCGCGGCGAAGGCAGCGAAGCCCATCGCTACATCGAACCCTGCGTGCTGAACCCGTTGCAGGGGCGCTTGCGCTGGACGTTACCCTGCGCACGCGCCTTGGCGTTTACCGGGGCGATGTCAGGCCTGCTCTCCGGCCTGTTGGGGGTGGGCGGCGGCTTTGTGATCATCCCCGCCTTGAACCGCTACACCAACCTGCGCATGAAGAGCATCGTCTCGACATCCCTGGCCGTCATCGCGCTGGTTTCCACGGGGAGCGTGGTCAGCGCCAGCCTGGCCGGCGTGATGCACTGGCGGATCGGCGCACCGTTCGCCATCGGTGCGGTGATCGGCCTGCTGCTGGCCAGGCCATTAGCCACCCGGATCGCCGGCCCACGCCTGCAGCAGCTGTTTGCCGTGGCCGGTTGGCTGGCGGCGCTGCTGCTGGCTGGCAAGGCACTACTCAGCTAGCAGCTCATCCTGTTCCGCCGCGCACAGCGCCAGCAGGTAGTCCCACACCACCCGCAGGCGCACCGACTTGTGCAACTCGCGGCGGGTACAGATCCAGTAGCTGCGCTGGATGGTCTCGCTAGGCAGCACGCGCACCAGTGTCGGGTCATGGCGGGCCATGTAGTTGGGCAGCACGGCGATACCCAGGCCGGCGCGGGCGGCGGTCTGCTGGGCGATCACGCTGGTGCTGCGGAAGGCCACGTTCGGTGCGCGGCAGAAACTGTTGAGAAACAGCAGCTCCTGGCTGAACAGCAGGTCATCGACGTAGCCGATCCAGCTGTGCCGGGCCAGGTCCTCGCGGTTGCGCAGGGGCGGCGCCCGGTCCAGGTAATCCTGGCTGGCATAGAGCGCCAGGCGGTAGTCGGTGAGCTTGCGGGTGATCAGCAGGTCGGCGTTGGGCCGCTCCAGGTGAATGCTGATTTCTGCCTCGCGGTTAAGGATGCTGACGAAGCGCGGTACGGCCACCAGCTCTACCTCCAGACCCGGGTAGCGGGCGAACAGCTCGCTCATGCGCGGGGTGAAGAACATGATGCCGATGCCTTCGGTAACCCCCAGGCGAATCTTGCCCAGTGGGGTGATGGCCTGGGTGATTTCTTCCTGCGCCAGCAGGGCAACGTTCTCCATGGCTTCGGCATGCTTGAGCAGCGCCTGGCCCGATGGGGTCAGTTCATAGCCCTGGGCATGCTGCACGAACAGTGGCGTGCCCAGGCTCTTCTCGATGCTTTCGATGTGCCGGGCCACTGTGCTGTGGGTGGTATTGAGGCGCTTGGCCGCACTGAGCAGGCGGCCACTGCGCTGCAACTCGAGGAAAAACCGCAGATCGTTCCAGTCGAACATGCTGATCCTTGTGGCTGTTCTCACCGGCCTTTTCGCGGGCAAGCCCGCTCCCACAGGGATAGCATTGCCTTCCTTACCTGTGGGAGCGGGCTTGCCCGCGAAAAGGCCGGTACAGACTTACCGCTGTGCTAAAACGCACAGCGGCTGCGTGAAATCTCGTGTTTCCTTGACGAAATTACTCACTAAGATGGATCGGGACAAGAATAATAATCAGGCGCGAGGTTGCACATGCCATCAGCCGATTCTGTCTTCGACTACGTGGTCGTAGGCGCTGGCCCCGCCGGCTGCCTGCTGGCCAATCGTTTGTCCGCCGACCCTTCCTGCCGCGTCCTGCTGCTCGAAGCCGGTGGCCGCGACAACTATCCGTGGATTCACATCCCCGTCGGTTACCTCTACTGCATCGGCAACCCGCGCACCGACTGGTGCTTCAAGACCGAAGCACAGCCCGGTTTGGGCGGCCGTGCGCTGGGCTATCCACGGGGCAAGGTGCTCGGCGGCTGTTCTTCGATCAACGGCATGATCTACATGCGCGGCCAGGCTGCCGATTACGACCACTGGGCCGCACAAGGCAACGAAGGCTGGGCCTGGAACGATGTGCTGCCGTTGTTCAAGGCCAGTGAGAACCACTTTGCCGGTGCCAGCGAGCACCATGGCGCTGCGGGTGAATGGCGGGTCGAGCGCCAGCGCTACAGCTGGCCGATCCTCGACGCGTTCCGCGACGCCGCCGAGCAAAGTGGCATTGGCAAGGTCGATGACTTCAATACCGGCGACAACCAGGGCTGTGGATACTTTCAGGTCAATCAGCGCAGTGGGGTGCGCTGGAACGCTTCCAAAGCCTTTCTGCGGCCGATCAAGGACCGCCCCAACCTCACCGTGCTGACCGGCGTGCAGGTAGACCAGGTGCTGTTGAACAACACCCGTGCCCGTGCGGTTAAAGCCCTGTGGCAAGGCGCCTGGCATGAATTTGCTGCACGCCGCGAGATCATCCTTTGCGCCGGTGCCGTGGGGTCGCCCGGCATTCTCCAGCGTTCCGGCATCGGCCCGCGCAAGCTGCTCGAAAGCCTGGGCATCGGTGTGCGCCACGACATGCCAGGCGTCGGCGGCAACCTGCAGGATCACCTGCAACTGCGGCTGATCTACCAGATCCGCAACACCCGCACCCTCAACCAGATGGCCAACAGCCTGTGGGGCAAGCTGGGCATGGGCCTGCGCTATCTCTACGACCGCAGTGGCCCGCTGGCCATGGCGCCGAGCCAGTTGGGCGCCTTCGTGCGCTCGAGCCCTGAGCAGGCCACACCGAACCTGCAGTATCACGTGCAGCCGTTGTCACTGGAGCGCTTCGGCGAGCCGCTGCATCTGTTTCCGGCCTTCACCGCCTCGGTGTGCAACCTGCGCCCTGCCAGCCGCGGGCGCATCGATATCCGCAGCGCGGACATGAACAGCACGCCGCAGATCGACCCCAATTACTTGAGCGACCCTCAGGACCTGCGCGTCGCCGCAGCCGCCATCCGCCTGACCCGGCGCATCGTCCAGGCCCCTGCCCTCGCCGCTTTCGATCCCAAGGAATATTTGCCAGGCCCGTCCCTGCAAACCGAGGAGGAATTGTTCGAGGCGGCCGGCAAGATCGGCACCACCATCTTCCACCCGGTCGGCACCTGCCGTATGGGTAACGGCGACCTGGATGTTGTCGATAACCAGCTTCGCGTGCATGGCGTCCCCGGCCTGCGTGTGGCCGATGCCTCGATCATGCCGCAGATCACCTCCGGCAATACCTGTTCCCCCACCCTGATGATCGCCGAAAAGGCGGCGCAACTGATCCTCAAAGGAGCCGCAACCCAGACCTACCTGAACGAAGACGCGGTACCGACCCCCTGACCCGGGAGCGCGCAACAGCGGCAGCTCGCGGTCACAAGCTGCCGACAGTGGAACAACAAGAATAATCACTGTGGCCTGCGGGCCGAGGACAGCAACGATGTCGGATTACATCCAAGAGCAGGGTGCCACGGCGAGTACCTCCAGCCGTCGTGAAGAGCGCAAGATCATTTTCGCGTCATCCCTCGGGACGGTGTTCGAGTGGTATGACTTTTTTCTCTATGGGGCCTTGGCCGCTGTCATCAGCAAGCAGTTCTTCGCCGGGGTGAACGACACCACCGCCTTCATCTTCGCCCTCATGGCCTTTGCCGCCGGGTTCCTGGTGCGGCCGTTCGGCGCGCTGGTATTCGGCCGCCTGGGCGACATGATCGGGCGCAAGTACACCTTCCTGGTGACCATCGTGCTGATGGGCCTGTCGACCTTTGCCGTCGGCCTGCTGCCGACCTACGCCAGCATCGGCATCGCGGCACCGATCATCCTGGTGATCCTGCGCATGCTCCAGGGGCTGGCGCTGGGTGGTGAATACGGCGGTGCCGCCACCTACGTGGCCGAGCACGCGCCACCCGGCAAGCGCGGCTTCCACACCGGTTTCATCCAGTCCACCGCTACCCTGGGCCTGCTGCTGTCATTGCTGGTGGTTCTGGGCAGCCGCTACATCAGTGGCGACCAGTTCGAAACCTGGGGCTGGCGCCTGCCGTTCCTGCTGTCGATCTTCCTGCTGGCGATCTCCACCTGGATCCGCATGAGCATGCACGAGTCGCCGGCGTTCGTGAAAATGAAGGCCCAGGGCAAGGTCAGCAAGTCGCCGATCCGCGAGTCGTTCACCTCCTGGCCCAACCTGAAGGTCGTGCTCACGGCGCTGTTCAGCATCAACGCCGGGCAGGCCGTGACGTTCTATACCGCACAGTTCTACGTGCTGTTCTTCATGACCCAGATGCTCAAGATGGACCCTGCCCAGGCCAATACCCTGCTGATCATCAGCGTGGTGATCGGTGCTCCGTTCTTCGTGTTCTTCGGCTGGCTGTCCGACCGCATCGGGCGCAAGCCGATCCTGATGCTCGGCCTGCTGCTGGCCACCGTGCTGTATTTCCCGATGTTCAAGGCCCTGAGCCACTATGCCAACCCGCAGATCGACGCAGCCAGCCGCCAGGCGCCCATCGTGGTCACGGCTGATCCGCAGGGCTGCACCTTCCAGTTCGACCCGGTCGGCAAGGCACGCTTCGACAGCCCGTGCGACAAGGTCAAGACCTTCCTGGTCAAGCAGGGCCTGCCATACAGCTCGGTGAGCGTGGCCGGCAGCGATGTGGTGGTGAACATTGGCGACAAGACCATCAACGGCTTCGACGAAGCGGCCATGCGCACGGCAGTGGAACAAGCGGGCTACCCGGCCAAGGCTGACCCAGGGCAGGTCAATCAGGTGATGGTGGTGGTGCTGATCGTGGCGATGATCCTGATTGCGACCATGACCTACGGCCCGCTGGCAGCGGTGATGGTCGAGCTGTTCCCGACCCGCATCCGCTACACCTCGATGTCGCTGCCCTACCACATCGGCAACGGCTGGTTCGGCGGCTTCCTGCCAACCGTGTCGTTCGCGCTGGTGGTGTATACCGGGGATATCTTCTATGGCTTGTGGTACCCGGTGCTGGTGACCGGCATCAGCCTGGTGGTGGGGATCTTCTGCCTGAAAGAAACCAAGGACGTGGATATCGACAAGGTCTGAAGGATCTGAGCCGGCCCCTTCGCGGGCAAGCCCGCTCCCACAGGGATCGCGGCAGATTCCAGAAAGTGAGCAAGACACTTGCTCCCGCAGGGCTAACCGCTAACTTTGTGGGAGCGGGCATGCCCGCGAAGAGACCAACACCAGTTACCACGGTTCACGCATAAAAAAACCGGCTGTAAAAGCCGGTTTTCTTATGCCCCGAAAAAACTTATGCACGTTTTTCAGAAAAACGTCATACACAGAAATAAACAGCTAATTCATACACTTAGAGTCGATTCCAGGTATTTCAAGAACAAACTGTTCACAAGTTATCCACAGATGGTCAGGCTATCTGTTCCTGCGGTTTTTCATCCACTGGCGGCAGCGAGCCCATGGCCCGCTGGGTCGCTTCGTTCCACGCTGCAGCACGGTCATTGAGCTCGGCAATAGCCCGTGGCCCGGTACCCTCGGCGTACATCGGCTTGCCGATAACCACCTCGATGGTGCCCGAGCGCTTGCCCCAGCCCGTCTTGGGCCAGAACTTGCCAGCGTTGTGGGCAATCGGCAGCACCGGCAACCCGGCATTCACGGCCAGCGCGGTACCGCCTCGGGAGAATTTGCCCACAGTGCCGAACGGCACCCGGGTACCTTCCGGGAAGATCAGCACCCAGGTTTTCTGCTTGAGCAATTCGTCACCCTTGCTGGCCACCTGGCGCAGGGCTTCCTTGGGGTTGTCGCGGTTGATCGCGATCGGCCGCAGCATGGCCATGGCCCAACCAAAGAACGGCACATACAGCAGCTCGCGCTTGAGCACCTGGCTCAGCGGCGAGAAGTACTGGGAAAGGAAGAAGGTTTCCCAGGTGCTCTGGTGGTTGGACAGGATCACGCAGGGTTCGTCCGGCACGTTCTCGGCACCGGTGACCTTGTAGTTGATGCCAAGGATGGTGCGCACCAGGAACAGGGCGCAACGGCACCAGTACACGTTGATGAACGTGTAGCGCTTGGGGAACGACAAGAACGGCGCGACGAAGAAGCTCAGCGAGCACCACAGCAGCGAACTGGTGCCCAGCAGCAGGTAAAAAAGAAAGATTCTGATCGCCTGCAGGATCGACATAGTGGCAAGTACCGTTGCGGGGCGTGCCCGCCTGGGAAAAATGCGCCCGAGGGCGCATTGTTGTTTAAATAATTTCTCTGGCGATAGCTGCCAGATCGTCGAAAATCAGTGTAGTTTCCGGGACGCCTTTTTCCAGGGTCCGCTCGCCCTTGCCGGTTTTCACCAACACGGGTTGTGCACCGACGGCCAGGGCGGCCTCCAGGTCACCTTTGCTGTCGCCAACGAACCAGACGCCTTCAAGGCCTACCTGGTAATGCTCGGCGATCGCCCGCAGCATGCCAGGCTTGGGCTTGCGGCAATCGCAGCCTTCATCCGGCCCGTGCGGGCAATACACGATGTGGCCCACCTCGCCGCCCTGCTCGGCCACCAGCGCGCGCAGGCGCGCGTGCATGGCCTCGAGGGTTGCCAGCGGGTAGTAGCCACGGGCGATGCCGGACTGGTTGGTGGCCACGGCCACCGTCCAGCCCGCCTTGCTCAACTGCGCGATGGCCTCGACCGAGCCAGGGATCGGGATCCACTCTTCCAGCGTCTTGATGTAGGCGTCGGAGTCGTAGTTGATCACCCCGTCACGATCGAGAATCAGCAGTTTCAAGGCTTACCCCAGCAGCGAAATGTCAGCCACACCCAGGAACAGGCCGCGCAGGCGGCTGAGCAGGGCATAACGGTTGGCACGTACCTTGGCGTCTTCGGCGTTGACCATCACCGCCTCGAAGAAGGCATCGACCGGGTCACGCAGGGCCGCCAGGCGGGCCAGCGATTCGCTGTACTGGCGAGCAGCTGCCATCGGTTGCACGGCCTGGTCGGCCTGCTGGATGGCCGAGTACAGGGAGAACTCGTTGGCGTTGTCGAAGTACTTCGGCTCGACCTGTTCGGCGATGGCGCCTTCGGCCTTGCTCAGCAGGTTCGACACACGCTTGTTCACCGCTGCCAGGGCTTCGGCTTCCGGCAGCTTGCGGAAGGCCTGAACAGCTTGTACGCGCTGGTCGAAGTCCAGGGCAGAAGCCGGCTTCAGGGCACGTACCGACAGGTAGGTGGCAACGTCGATGCCTTCGTCTTCGTAGCGTGCACGCAGGCGATCGAAGATGAACTCCAGCACCTGCTCGGCCAGGCCAGCGGCCTTGACCTTGGCACCGAACTGCTTGACCGCGAACTCGACCGCAGCGCTCAGGTCCAGGTCCAGCTGTTTCTCGATCAGGATGCGCAGCACGCCCAGGGCGGCACGGCGCAGGGCGTACGGGTCCTTGCTGCCGGTAGGCAGCATGCCGATGCCGAAGATGCCCACCAGGGTGTCGAGCTTGTCGGCGATGGCCACGGCAGCACCGGTGAGGGTCTGCGGCAGCTCGGCGCCAGCACCGCGCGGCATGTACTGCTCGTTCAGGGCCAGGGCGACGTCTTCCGGCTCACCGTCGTTGAGCGCGTAGTAGTAACCGGCAACACCCTGCATTTCAGGGAACTCGCCGACCATCTCGGTGGCCAGGTCGCACTTCGACAGCAGGCCGGCACGGCCAGCGCGCTGGGCGTCGCCGCCGATCAGCGGGGCGATGAACGCAGCCAGCCTGGAAACGCGCTCGGCCTTGTCGTAGACAGTGCCCAGCTGAGCCTGGAACACCACGTTCTTCAGGCGCTCGTTGAAGGTTTCCAGTGGCTGCTTCTTGTCCTGCTTGAAGAAGAACTCGGCGTCGGTCAGGCGCGGGCGCACGACCTTCTCGTTACCCAGCACGATCTGCTTGGGGTCACGGCTCTCGACGTTGGCCACGGTGATGAAGCGCGGCAGCAGCTTGCCTTCGCTGTCCAGCAGGCAGAAGTACTTCTGGTTGTCCTGCATGGTGGTGATCAGGGCTTCCTGCGGCACTTCGAGGAAACGCTCCTCGAACGAGCACACCAGCGGCACCGGCCACTCGACCAGGGCAGTCACTTCGTCCAGCAGGGCCGGCGGCACGATGGCGCTGCCTTCCTGCTGCATGGCCAGCTCGGCGGTACGCTTGCTGATCAGTTCGCGGCGCTCGGCGAAGTCGGCCAGCACGTAGGCTTTGCGCAGGTCTTCGACGTAGTTGGCCGGGGTGGTGATGACCACGTTTTCCGGGTGGTGGAAGCGGTGGCCACGGGATTCACGGCCGGCCTTCTGCGACAGGATGGTGCAGTCGACCACCTGGTCGCCGAGCAGCATCACCAGCCACTGGGTCGGGCGCACGAACTCTTCACGGCTGGCGGCCCAGCGCATGCGCTTGGGGATCGGCAGGTCGTTGAGCGAATCCTCGACGATGGTCGGCAGCAGGCTGGCAGTGGCCTTGCCCGGGATGTGCTGGGAGAAGCGCAGCTTGGCGCCGCTCTGGTCGATTTCCGACAGCTCCACACCGCATTTCTTGGCAAAGCCCAGGGCAGCCTGGGTCGGCTCGCCGTCTTTGAAAGCAGCCTGCATGGGCGGGCCGTCGATGTTGATGCTGCGGTCAGGCTGCTGCACGTCCAGTTGGCGGATCAGCACGGCCAGGCGACGCGGCGCGGCGTAAACCTGCTTGCCGGTGTAGTTCAGGCCAGCGGCCTGCAGGCCTTTCTCGATGCCGGCCAGGAAGGCGTCGCCGAGACTTGCCAGGGCTTTCGGTGGCAGCTCTTCGGTGCCCAGTTCTACCAGGAAATCTTGAGCACTCATTGTGCAGCCTCCAGCTTCGCCAACACTTCGTCACGCAGTTCAGGGGTGGCCATCGGGAAGCCCAGGCGTGCGCGGGCTTGCAGATAGCTTTGCGCCACGTCCCGGGCCAGGGTACGTACGCGCAGGATGTAACGCTGGCGCTCGGTTACCGAGATGGCGCGGCGGGCGTCCAGCAGGTTGAAGGTGTGCGAGGCCTTCAGGACCATTTCATAGGTCGGCAGCGGCAGCTCCAGCTTGATCAGGCGGTTGGCTTCGCTTTCATAGAAGTCGAACAGTTCGAACAGCTTCTCGACGTTGGCGTGTTCGAAGTTGTAGGTCGACTGCTCCACCTCGTTCTGGTGGAACACGTCGCCGTAGGTGACCTTGCCGAACGGGCCGTCGGCCCACACCAGGTCGTAGACCGAGTCGACGCCCTGGATGTACATGGCCAGGCGCTCCAGGCCGTAGGTGATTTCACCGGTGACCGGGTAGCACTCGATGCCACCTACCTGCTGGAAGTAGGTGAACTGGGTGACTTCCATGCCGTTCAGCCAGATTTCCCAGCCCAGGCCCCAGGCGCCGAGGGTCGGCGATTCCCAGTTGTCTTCGACGAAGCGGATGTCGTGGACCAGCGGGTCCAGGCCAATGGCTTTCAGCGAGCCGAGGTACAGCTCCTGGAAGTTGGCCGGGTTCGGCTTCAGGACCACCTGGAACTGGTAGTAGTGCTGCAGGCGGTTGGGGTTTTCGCCATACCGCCCGTCGGCAGGGCGACGGCTAGGCTGCACATAGGCGGCGTTCCAGGTTTCTGGACCCACGGCGCGCAGGAATGTAGCGGTGTGGAAAGTGCCGGCGCCTACTTCCATATCGTAGGGCTGAAGCACCACACAACCTTGAGCTGCCCAGTAGTTTTGCAGGGCGAGGATCAGGTCTTGGAAGGTACGCACGGCTGGCGTAGGCTGGCTCACGAAATTCACCTGTATCTGGGGATGCGGATGTAAAGAGCGGGAGTATAACCTGATTCGCCTCGCCCTCTACTCATTGGAGCCTTATGCCACGCTGCTTTTGGTGTACCGACGATCCGTTGTACCAGGCCTACCACGACCGGGAATGGGGAACGCCACAGCGTGACCCGGCGTTGCTGTTCGAGATGCTTTTGCTCGAAGGGTTCCAGGCGGGGCTTTCATGGATCACCGTCTTGCGCAAACGCGAGCGTTATCGCGAGGTGATGCACGGCTTCGATCCGGTGAAACTGGCCGCCATGAGTGACGAACGCATCGAAGAACTCATGATGGATGCCGGCATCATCCGCAACCGCCTCAAGCTCAAGGCTGCCCGGCGCAACGCACAGGCCTGGCTGGCTGTGGATAACCCTGCCGAGTGGTTGTGGTCGTTCGTGGGTGGTGAGCCGAAGATCAACCACTTCCAGGCCCGCGGTGACGTGCCAGCGGTCACCGACGAAGCCAAGGCCATGAGCAAGGCCCTGCAGAAAGCCGGTTTCACCTTCGTCGGCCCGACCATCTGCTACGCCTTCATGCAGGCCACCGGCATGGTCATGGACCACACCACCGATTGCGATCGCTACGCCGCCTTGTTGCGCTGAGGGGTTACAATGCGCGCCTTGCTGAAATAAGGAATTGCCTGTGGAAAAGTTCAAGGGCGCCCTGATGGTCGGGGTGCTGCGTCTGTTTGCCAAGCTGCCCTGGGGCGCTGTGCAGCGCGTCGGCGCCGGTATCGGCTGGCTGATGTGGAAAGTCCCCAATGGCTCGCGCAATGTCGTGCGCATCAACCTGGCCAAGTGCTTCCCGGAGATGGATCCGGTCGAGCGTGAGCAACTGGTCGGCCGTGCATTGAAGGATATCGGCAAATCTTTTGTCGAAAGTGCCTGTGCCTGGATCTGGCCACCGCAGCGTTCGCTGGAGCTGGTCAAGGAAGTGCACGGCCTGGAAGTGCTGGAGCAGGCCCTGGCCTCGGGCAAGGGCGTGGTCGGCATCACCAGCCACCTGGGCAACTGGGAAGTGCTCAACCACTTCTACTGCAACCAGTGCAAACCGATCATCTTCTACCGCCCGCCGAAGCTCAAGGCAGTGGATGACCTGCTGCGCGAGCAACGTGTGCAGATGGGCAACCGCGTGGCGCCTTCGACCAAGGAAGGCATCCTCAGCGTGATCAAGGAAGTGCGGCGCGGTGGTCAGGTGGGTATTCCTGCCGACCCGGAGCCGGCGGAGTCGGCAGGTGTCTTCGTGCCATTTCTCGGCACCCAGGCGCTGACCAGCAAGTTCGTGCCGAACATGCTGGCCGGTGGCAAGGCGGTGGGGGTGTTCCTGCATGCGCTGCGGCTGCCGGACGGCTCGGGCTTCAAGGTGTTCCTGGAAGCGGCGCCGGAAGAGATGTACAGCACCGACGTGAACGTGTCGGCGGCGGCCATGAGCAAGGTGGTCGAGCGTTATGTGCGCGAGTACCCGAGCCAGTACATGTGGAGCATGAAGCGCTTCAAGAAGCGCCCGGCCGGCGAGCCGCGCTGGTACTGAGTTATCCACTGCTCTACTGCAGACATGAATACATGTCTGTCAGATTTAGCAGGGGCCCTGTGGGAGCGGGCTTGCCCGCGTAGAAGACACCGCGGTGCATGGCACCGGCTTCGCCGGTGTTCGCGGGCAAGCCCGCTCCCACAGGGGATCGCGTCAACTTGAGGTTTTGTTGAGCTTCTTCAGGAACACGGTCATCTCTTTCTCGGCCTGTTTGTCGCCGTGGGCCTGGGCCGCAACAATCCCGTCCTCCCAGGCCTTGCGCGCTGCCGCCAGGTCACCGACCAGCTGATACGCCTTGCCCAGCAGTTTCCACGCCGCCGAATACTTCGGATCCTGCTCCACACACCGTGCCAGGTGCACAGCCGCCTGCGCACCATTGCCCTCGTCCAGCCAGGCTTTACCCAGGCCAAACCGCAGCAGCGGGTTATCCACACCCTTGGCCAGCATCTTCTCCAGCGATTCGCGCATGCCCTCTTCTCCTAGAAGAAACTCAAGCCGACGTGGAACAGCTTTTCCACGTCGCGAATGTGCTTTTTATCCACAACGAACAGGATCACGTGGTCGCCCGACTCGATCACCGTGTCGTCGTGGGCGATCAGCACCTCCTCGTCGCGGATGATCGCGCCGATGGTGGTGCCCGGTGGCAAGGCAATGTGCTCGATGGCCTTGCCGACCACCTTGCTCGACTTCGAATCGCCGTGCGCCACCGCCTCGATGGCCTCGGCCGCGCCGCGGCGCAGCGAGTGCACGCTGACGATATCGCCGCGCCGCACGTGCGCCAGCAAGGTACCGATGGTGGCCAGCTGCGGGCTGATGGCGATGTCGATGTCGCCGCCCTGCACCAGGTCGACATAGGCCGGGTTGTTGATGATGGTCATGACCTTGCCCGCGCCAAGGCGCTTGGCCAGCAGCGACGACATGATGTTGGCCTCGTCGTCGTTGGTCAGGGCCAGGAAGATGTCGGCGTCCGCGATGTTCTCTTCGAGCATCAGGTCCTTGTCCGAGGCACTGCCCTGCAGCACCACCGTGCTTTCCAGGGTATCGGAAAGGTGCCTGCAGCGTGCCGGGCTCATCTCGATGATCTTCACCTGGTAGCGGCTCTCGATGGCTTCGGCCAGACGCTCGCCGATCTGCCCGCCCCCGGCGATGACAATGCGCTTGTTGGTCTCGTCGATGCGGCGCAGCTCGCCCATCACGGCGCGGATGTCCTTCTTGGCGGCGATGAAGAACACTTCGTCATCGGCTTCGATCACCGTGTCGCCCCGCGGGGTGATAGGCCGGTCGCGACGGAAGATCGCCGCCACGCGGGTATCGACGTTGGGCATGTGCGCGCGTATCTGGCGCAACTGCTGGCCCACCAGCGGGCCGCCGTAATAGGCCTTCACCGCCACCAGCTGGGCCTTGCCCTCGGCGAAGTCGATCACCTGCAGCGAGCCCGGGTGTTCGATCAGGCGCTTGATGTAGTTGGTCACCACCTGCTCGGGGCTGATCAGCACGTCGACCGGGATGTGGTCGTTGTCGAACAGCTCTTCGCGGGTCAGGTAGGCCGACTCGCGCACCCGGGCGATCTTGGTCGGGGTGTGGAACAGCGAATAGGCCACCTGGCAGGCGACCATGTTGGTTTCGTCACTGTTGGTGACCGCCACCAGCATGTCGGCGTCGTCGGCACCGGCCTGGCGCAGCACCGTCGGCAGCGAGCCGCGGCCTTGCACGGTGCGGATGTCCAGGCGGTCGCCGAGGTCGCGCAGGCGGTCGCCATCGGTGTCGACCACGGTGATGTCGTTGGCTTCGCTGGCCAGGTGTTCCGCCAGCGTACCGCCTACCTGCCCTGCGCCGAGGATGATGATCTTCATCCGCTACTCCCTACCCGTTGTGCTTATCCGCGCGAGGCGGCGATCTTGATCAGCTTGGCATAGTAGAACCCGTCGTGGCCGCCTTCCTGGGCCAGCAACTGGCGGCCGTGGGGCTGGCGCAGGCCGGCTTCGGTGGCCAGGTCCAGCTCACGGGCGCCCGGGGTGCGGGCGAGGAAGGCGTCGATCACTTCGGTGTTCTCGGTCGGCAGACTGGAACAGGTGGCGTACAGCAGCATGCCGCCCACTTCCAGGGTCGGCCACAGGGCATCGAGCAGCTCGCCTTGCAGCGTGGCCAGGGCCGGGATGTCCTCGGCCTGACGGGTCAGCTTGATGTCCGGGTGGCGGCGGATCACGCCGGTGGCCGAGCACGGTGCGTCGAGCAGGATGCGCTGGAACGGCTTGCCGTCCCACCAGCTGGCAGTGTCGCGGGCATCGCAGGCGATCAGCTCGGCGTCCAGTTGCAGGCGGTCGAGGTTCTCGCGCACGCGGGTCAGGCGCTTGGCTTCGAGGTCGATGGCCACGACATGGCCCAGGTCGGCTTGCGCTTCGAGCAGGTGGCAGGTCTTGCCGCCCGGGGCGCAGCAGGCGTCGAGCACGCGCTGGCCGGGGGCCAGTTCCAGCAGGTCGGCGGACAGCTGCGCGGCTTCGTCCTGCACGCTTACCCAGCCTTCGGCGAAGCCTGGCAGGCCGCGCACGTCGCAGGCTTCGGCCAGCACGATACCGTCACGGCTGTACGGGCAGGCGCTGGCGGCAACGCCCGCCTCGGCCAGCAGCGCCAGGTAGGCGTCACGGCTATGGTGGCGGCGGTTGACCCGCAAGATCATCGGCGGGTGGGCGTTGTTGGCTGCGCAGATGGCTTCCCACTGCTCTGGCCAGAAGGCTTTCAGCGACTTCTGCAGCCAGCGCGGGTGAGCGGTGCGCACCACCGGGTCGCGCTCCATGCCGGCCAGCAGTTCCTCGCCCTCACGCTGGGCGCGGCGCAACACGGCATTGAGCAGGCCCTTGGCCCAAGGCTTCTTCAGCTTGTCGGCACAGCCAACGGTCTCGCCGATGGCGGCGTGGGCCGGGATGCGGGTGTAGAACAGCTGGTACAGGCCGACCAGCAGCAGGGCCTGCACATCGGCATCGGCGGCCTTGAATGGCTTCTGCAGCAGCTGAGCGGCCAGCAGGTCGAGGCGTGGCTGCCAGCGGGCGGTGCCGAATGCCAGGTCCTGGGTCAGGCCACGGTCGCGTTCTTCGACCTTGTCCAGCTGCGCTGGCAGCGAGCTGTTCAGCGAGGCCTTGCCGCTGAGAACAGCGGCAAGGGCACGGGCGGCGGCGAGGCGTGGGTTCATTGGCCCAGCACCTTGCCGGCGGCGAATTTCTCGCGGCGGCTGTTGAACAGGTCGCTGAAGTTGAGCGCCTTGCCACCGGGCAGCTGCAGGCGGGTCAGGCTCAGGGCCTGGTCACCACAGGCGACTACCAGGCCGTCCTTGCTGGCGGACAGGATTTCGCCCGGCGCGCCTTTGCCTGTGGACAAGTTGGCGGCCAGTACCTTGACGCTCTCCCCGTCTAGCGTGCTGTGGCACACCGGCCAAGGGTTGAAGGCGCGGATCAGGCGTTCCAGCTCGATGGCCGGGCGGCTCCAGTCGATGCGGGCTTCGTCCTTGTTCAGCTTGTGCGCGTAGGTGGCCAGGGCATCGTCCTGAACCTCGCCTTGCAGCGAACCGTCCGCCAGGCCAGCGATGGCCTGGACTACAGCCGGCGGGCCCATTTCGGCGAGGCGGTCGTGCAGGCTGCCGCCAGTGTCGTCGGCGCTGATCGGGGTGACCACCTTGAGCAGCATCGGCCCGGTATCCAGGCCGGCTTCCATGCGCATCACGGTCACGCCGCTCTCGGCATCGCCCGCTTCCACGGCGCGCTGGATCGGCGCCGCACCGCGCCAGCGTGGCAGCAGCGAGGCGTGGCTGTTGATGCAGCCCAGGCGCGGGATGTCGAGCACGACTTGCGGCAGGATCAGGCCGTAGGCGACCACCACCATCAGGTCTGGCTTGAGCGCGGCCAGTTCAGCCTGTGCCTCGGCATTGCGCAGGGTCGGTGGCTGCAACACCGGGATGTCATGGGCCACGGCCAGTGCCTTCACTGCGCTGGGCATGAGCTTCTGGCCACGACCGGCAGGGCGGTCGGGCTGGGTGTAGACGGCCACGATCTCGTACGGGCTGTCGAGCAGGGCCTTGAGGTGTTCGGCGGCAAACTCTGGAGTGCCTGCAAAGACGATGCGCATGGAGTTCTCGCTTCAAAAAAGAAAAAGGCTTGCCGGAGCAAGCCTTCTGGAAGGTGGGGATCAGGCTTGCTGGCGGTGCTGCTTTTCCAGCTTCTTCTTGATCCGGTCGCGCTTGAGCTGCGACAGGTAGTCGACGAACAGCTTGCCGTTGAGGTGATCGAACTCGTGCTGCACGCACACCGCCAGCAGGCCTTCGCATTCCAGCTCGTACGGCTTGCCGTCGCGGTCCTGGGCCTTGACCCGCACGCGCAGCGGGCGGTCGACATTCTCGTAGAAGCCCGGGACCGACAGGCAGCCTTCCTGGTACTGACCCATGTCGTGGGTCAGTTCTTCGACCGTCGGGTTGATGAAGACGCGCGGTTCGCTACGGTCTTCGCTGAGGTCCATGACCACCACCTGCAGGTGCACATTGACCTGGGTGGCGGCCAGGCCGATGCCGGGGGCTTCGTACATGGTTTCAAACATGTCGTCGATCAGCTGACGCAGGGCGTCGTCGAACACCGTCACCGGTTTGGCGATGGTGCGCAGGCGCGGGTCCGGGAATTCGAGAATGTTCAAGATGGCCATAAGGTCAGGCAGTCACTGTGCGGTCGGTTGAAAAGTCGGGTGGGAGCCGGCCATTACTGGCCAGCTCCCCCCTAAGAACCGTACGTGCGCCTTTCAGCGCATACGGCTCAAGCCTTCACCAAGCTTCCAATGGAAGCCGGTTTGCTCACGTGCAGACCACGCGTGTGGAGCTGGTTGTGACAATTAGGATGCAAGAGTACCCGATTGGCCAAAGCGTCACCACCGTCTACGGCCCGGTGGATGATGTGGTGGTCGTGCCACCCTGTTTCCTTGGTGATCGGTTGTTTGCAAAGCAGGCACAGGCCGTTCTGGCTGGCGAATAAATTTCCGATTTGTTTCCGGTACTTCAGCTTATTCAGCATCCGGTCCATCCGGAGTTTCTCGCCCATGGCCTCCATGGCTGGATCGTAGGGGTTATATTCCCCACTCACCTTTCTGTGCCGCTCGATCGGAGTACTCGCAAGCGAGTACAACTCGAACTCCCGTTTCGTCCCATTTTCCTCCAATACTGTGGTCGCGAACACCCATTTCCTGTCCCCTGAGGCCCGAAAATACTTCTTCCTGACCCAGTCGAGGGACTTGTTTGGGTGCCGCCTCTTTGCCCATCGCCAGAGTTTGATAAACACTCTGTTGTCCATACGGCTGTACGCTTGTTTGGCAACTACTGGCTGGTGGTACAGAGCCCACCCTCTCAGCATCGGGTTTAGCATTCGGATCAAGTCGCCCTGCCTCACCGTCTTGTGAGAGTCGATCACCTCTCGAACCTTGCTATAGAACGCCTTAACGTTCTTCTTGCTCGGCTTGATCAGTAACGTTCCTTCGTATTTCCGGAAACTCCAGCCAAGGAAGTCGAAGCCTTCGTCGATGTGAGCAACACGCGTTTTCTTGAGTGACAACCGCAGCCCTCGCGTCGCGAGGAACTGTTCTACCCAAGGTTTTACTTCGTTCTCAAGCACCTCCGAAGAGGTGCCAGTAATCACGAAGTCATCTGCGTATCGCACCACATTCACCTTCAGTTTCTTCGCCCTTGCCACTCCTAGGTATTGCTTGAGGAGTGTTTCCAGACCATCCAGTGCCAGATTTGCCAACACCGGGGAGATAATTCCCCCTTGTGGCGTGCCTGCGTCCGTTGCGTGCAACTGCCCCTTGTGGATGACTCCAGCCTTTAACCACTGCTGAAGCATCCGGGTATCCGTAGGGGCATTCCTTAGCAGCCATTCGTGGTTGATGTTGTCGAAGAACCCTTCGATGTCTGCGTCCAAAACCCAACAGGCGGAAGCCTGTTTGGAAAGACACAGGAAGAGCTGCGCCATCGCATCCGCCGTACAACGTTCGATCCTGAAGCCGTAGCTATTAGGATCGCCATGGGTTTCGGCGATGGGAGACAGGGCCAGCATATACAGCGCTTGCATAGCCCTATCCGTCATGGTCGGTATGCCCAATGGGCGTTCCCGTCCATCCGACTTCGGGATGTAGACTCGCCGTAGTGGCCGAGCCCGGTAACCCCGCGTCTTCAACTGACCAACCGCGTTCCATTTCGCGATGGGTGTGTCCCAGAGTTGCCTATCGACTCCCGCCGTACGGCTTCCCTGATTTTCCGTGACTCTCCGTACAGCCAAGTATCTGGCCGACTTCGAGCGAGTAAGCATTCGTTGCAGGGATTTAACCCTGCGCCATTTGCCTTCCCGACAAGCCTTCGCAATTCGCACCTGCATTTCCCGGACATTCCGTTGAACCCGACGCCAATCGACGTCGTGCCATTGTTGCGGAGTGCCGGAAAGCGCAGGCTCACCTTGCTGGCTGAGCTCTTTCATGCTGCTTTCCTCTCAAAGTGATACCACCCGAGCGGAATGCGCACGTACCCCTGAGGGGCGTATGCACCCCGTCAGGGTTGGAAGATCAAGGGCCAATGAAGCCAGCCCTGAAGTTGATGAGACGGTCTCAGTCAGAGTCATTGCGGCAGAAGACCACGCAGAAGTCTGCCCGGTTTCCCGTGGGGTGATGTTCCAACCCCTATCCAAGCCATTACAACCTGGCGTTCGCTTTCTCTGCGATCCCATACCCGCACCGCCAACAGTGTTCCTTACGGTTCACCTGCCCAAAGGGCAGCGATACGGGCTTACCACGTTCCCTGTCTGTCACACGACTGGGTTAGGACCTACCTTTTTCACCGGTGATCTCGGAAGACGACGTATCCCCAGCTCAGACGGGAATAACCGATCACGTACCTTTTGGTTCAAGCCTGTCAGCAGCTTTGGCTTGGCTATGTTTACGGTGTTTATCAGTAGTTCACATATGTTGCCCATACCAGTCAGCCTAGCGCCTTAACCCGGCACTGCTCCGAGTCTCTGCACCCCTCCTCGCGGAGAGAATGCACCCGAGATGGGGGCTACATTGTCAGACGGGCTTCACACACCACCGTTGCCAGTAGTGCATGCCGTCGTAGGCTACCGTTGGTCGTACAACGAGTCCGCTACTGCTCCGTGCGGGCGGCAGTTGGACAATGACAGACAGAGCTTCCGCTCATGTCTCCTGAGGAAAAGCCGAGCCAAGACGGTAATGACCGTTGGTCGGTTAGTTGTTACCTCCTGCAATGAAAACGAGCAGGAGGTGACCCCTGCGGGGATCTACACTCCCGCGTGGGTTAAGTCTAAGAGGCTCTCCAAAACCGGGAGTACCGGTTCTGCGGTCGTGCTACCGAGAGCTGAACGACCTTGGGGTTTGCCATCCGCCGCAGCGGTAAGCCCTTGAAGGCAGTGGACTTCTGGGTTGGTTTTGTTTCTTGGGGATGGATACCCAAGTATTCGATTTCCTTGCAGAAATCCCATCAAGCTGGCCATACAGCTTGGTGGAGGAGACACGCTACGCGTGTCGCACCTGAGCACACATAATAAAGGGAAACGGGGATTTCGGCACCTGGCAAGCTCGTCTAGGGTGTCTATGGGCTTGATAGCCCCCAAGCAATGGACAGCTTTTCAAAGTATTACTCACAGAGTTATCCACAGGTTGTGCCACGTAGATGGCCCTGTTTCGATCAAGGATGATCCCCATGCCCAGTGACCATTCGTCGTCTTGTCCGCCTGCCGAACTGGAAGCGCGATTACGCCTGCACCGCTTGCCCGAGACGGGACTGCGACGTTTTCGTACCTTGTTGGAGGCCTTTGGCAGTGCTTCTTCCGCGCTCAGTGCGCCGGGCTCGGCCTGGCGTGCGTTGGGTATCGGGCAGGCCAGCATCGATGCCCGGCGCAGCGCCGAAGTGCGCGACGGCGCACTGGCCGCAATGGCCTGGCTAGAGCGCCCGGGCCAGCATTTGCTGATGTGGGACGGCCCTGACTACCCGGCACTGCTGGGGGAAATCGACGATGCTCCACCGTTGCTTTTCGTTGCTGGCAATCCAGCACTGCTGGACCGACCTCAACTGGCGATTGTGGGCAGCAGGCGTGCCACACCTCCGGCACTCGACACGGCCAGGGCATTTTCCCGCTACCTGGCGCAGGCCGGTTTCACCATCACCAGCGGGCTTGCCCTGGGCATCGATGGTGCCGCTCATCGGGCGGCGCTGGAGGTCGGAGGGGGTACGATAGGCGTGCTCGGCACAGGCTTGCAAAAACTTTATCCACAGCGCCACCGCGACCTTGCGCGGATGATGATCGACCGGGGTGGCGCGCTGGTGTCCGAGTATCCGCTCGATGCCGGGCCGCTGCCGGGCAACTTCCCGCGGCGAAATCGCATCATCAGTGGCCTGTCGCTTGGTGTGCTGGTGGTCGAGGCCGGCCTTGCCAGCGGCTCGTTGATTACCGCCCGCCTGGCGGCTGAGCAGGGCCGCGAGGTGTACGCAGTTCCCGGTTCGATCCATCACCCGGCGGCCAAGGGCTGCCATCAGCTGATCCGCGATGGTGCACTGCTGGTGGAAAGCGTCGAGCAGATCCTGGAAAGCCTGCGTGGTTGGCAGAACCTGCCGCCTGCGGTTGTGGAAAAACCAGCGCATCCGCTGCTTGCCCTGCTGCATGCCGCGCCACAGACTAGCGAAAACCTGGCCCACTTCAGCGACCGGCCGCTGGCCGAGGTGCTGGTGCAGCTGACGGAACTGGAGCTGGAAGGCCGGGTCAGCAATGTCGCCGGGCGTTGGTTTGCCCGCGCCGGCTAAGTACACTGCGCGCAGGCAAGGTTAAATGGCGGAGAGACGCAAATGGTGAGCAGTTTTCGTGTGCAACAAGCCGCACGTGAGATCCGGGCGGGCGCAGTGATCGCCTACCCGACGGAAGCGGTCTGGGGCCTGGGCTGCGACCCATGGAACGAGGATGCGGTGTATCGCCTGCTGGCGCTGAAGTCGCGGCCTGTGGATAAAGGCCTGATCCTGGTGGCCGACAACATCCACCAGTTCGACTTTCTGTTCGAGGATTTTCCCGAGGACTGGATCGACCGCATGAGCGCCACCTGGCCGGGCCCCAACACCTGGCTGGTGCCGCACCAGGACCTGCTGCCCGAGTGGGTGACCGGGCAGCATGACACCGTGGCGCTGCGCGTGAGCGATCACCCGCAGGTGCGCGAGCTGTGCGCGCTGGTGGGGCCGCTGATTTCCACCTCGTGCAACCCCGGCGGGCGCCCGGCGGCGAAGACCCGGTTGCGGGTGGAACAGTACTTTCACGGCCAGCTGGACCTGGTGCTCGGTGGGGCGCTGGGGGGGCGGAAGAATCCGAGTGTGATTCGCAATCTGGCGACCGGCGAAGTCGTTCGTCCAGGCTGATGTCGCCGGCCATTGGGCCGCAAAGCGGCCCCAGAACGGTAACGATTTTTCTGAATTTGTCTCGAATGGCTGTCCGGATTGAGGATTGGGAAATATCCTACGACCCGCGTCCCCTGCCATCACCTTCTCAGTGGGAATCTCTGCCTCTAGGCTTCATCCGTCGCCGAATAACTCGGTGATCGGGTGTGGTAGCCCGGATGCATTTTTTCCATGACAGTCGAAGGCCGCGGCATGTTCTGGTCGAACCTGCATGCGATTGAAATGGCTGAGGGTGATTGAGGCGATTCTCGATGGTATCGAGACGACGCCATCATCGGCGAACCGGCCCTCGCAGGGTTAGCGCCCTATTCGAGGCCGATACGGTACCTGTGGGAGCGGGCTTGCCCGCGAACACCGGCGGAGCCGGTGCCATCCATCGCGGTGGCTGCTTCGCGGGCACGCCCGCTCCCACAGGGGGTATCTACTGGCTTGAGAGCGGTGTTAGCTCAAGGCAGCAGAACGGTAGAGCCGACAGTTCTGCGCGCCGACAACTCCGCCTGCGCTTTCGCCGCCTCACTCAATGGATACCGCTGCTGGATATCCACAACCAGCTTGCCACTACCAATCATCGCAAACAGGTCATCGGCCATGGCCTGGGTGTTCTCGGCATTGTTGGCATAGGTCGCAAGGGTTGGCCGGGTCACATACAGCGAGCCCTTTTGCGACAGGATCCCCAGGTTCACCCCGCTCACCGCCCCCGAGGCATTGCCGAAGCTCACCATCAACCCACGCGGGCGCAGACAATCGAGCGAGGTCAGCCAGGTATCGGCACCGACGCCGTCATACACCACCGGGCACTTCTTGCCATCGGTCAGTTCCAGCACCCGCTTGGCCACGTTTTCACGGCTGTAGTCGATGGTCGCCCACGCCCCCAGCGCCTTGGCCCGCTCGGCTTTCTCGGCGGAGCTCACGGTACCGATCAGCTTGGCGCCAAGCGCCTTGGCCCACTGGCACGCCAGGGAACCCACACCACCCGCTGCGGCGTGGAACAGGATCACGTCACCCGGTTTCACCTCATACGTCTGCTTCAGCAGGTACTGCACGGTCAGCCCCTTGAGCATCACCGCTGCCGCCTGCTCGAAACTGATGTTGTCGGGCAGCTTGACCAGGTTGGCTTCCGGCAACGTATGCACCTCGCTGTAGGCGCCCAGGGGGCCGCCGGCATGGGCCACGCGATCGCCGACCTTGAGGCGGGTCACACCCTCGCCCACGGCTTCGACCACACCCGCCGCTTCGGTACCCAGGCCCGAAGGCAGGGACGGCGGCGCATACAGCCCGCTGCGGAAGTAAGTGTCGATGAAGTTCAGGCCGATCGCATGGTTACGCACGCGCACCTGCTGCGGCCCTGGCGGGGCGGGTTCGAATTCCACAAGCTGCAGCACTTCCGGGCCGCCATGCTGGCTGAACTGGATACGCTTGGCCATCTCGCACTCCTGTTGTCGGGATCGGGAAAAGGCCTTCTATCGGACGCCTTTGCTTGATCGCCGTCAACTGCGGCGCGCGCGCCGGCGGTGGTATGCTACGCGGCGAATTCTTCCCTGCCCGTTCCTGGTGACCCGATGACTAGCCGCACCGAGGCCGTGAAAGCCTACCTGCTCGACCTGCAAGACCGCATCTGCTCTGCCCTCGAAGCCGAAGACGGCGGCGCCCGCTTCGTCGAGGACGCCTGGGTGCGCGAAGCCGGTGGCGGGGGCCGCACGCGGGTGATCGGTGATGGCAAGTTGATCGAGAAAGGCGGGGTCAACTTCTCCCACGTGTTCGGCGCCGGCCTGCCACCCTCGGCCAGCGCTCACCGCCCCGAGTTGGCGGGCCGTGGCTTCGAGGCCTTGGGCGTGTCGCTGGTGATCCACCCGCATAACCCGCATGTGCCCACGTCCCACGCCAACGTGCGGTTCTTCATTGCCGAAAAGGAAGGTGAAGAAGCAGTCTGGTGGTTCGGCGGCGGCTTCGACCTGACCCCGTACTACGGCAATGAAGAAGACTGCATCCACTGGCACCGTGTGGCCGAGCAGGCCTGCGCGCCGTTCGGCGCCGACGTGTACCCGCGCTACAAGGCCTGGTGCGACCGCTACTTCCACCTCAAGCACCGCGGTGAGCCGCGTGGCATCGGCGGCCTGTTCTTCGATGACCTGAACGAGTGGAACTTCGACACCTGCTTCGCCTTCCTGCGTGCCATCGGCGATGCCTACGTCGAGGCTTACCTGCCGATCGTCCAGCGCCGCAAGCACACCCCCTTCACCCCGCAGCAGCGTGAGTTCCAGGAATACCGCCGCGGCCGCTACGTGGAGTTCAACCTGGTCTACGACCGTGGCACCCTGTTCGGCCTGCAGTCCGGTGGCCGCACCGAGTCGATCCTCATGTCGCTGCCACCGCAAGTGCGCTGGGGCTACGACTGGAAGGCCGCGCCCGGCAGCGAGGAAGCGCGCCTGACCGAATACTTCCTGCAGGACCGCGATTGGCTTGGCCAGTAAGCCTGTGGATAAACAAGGAATCGTCATGGACCAGTACGTTGTTTTCGGTAACCCCATCGGCCACAGCAAGTCGCCGCTGATCCACCGCCTGTTCGCAGAACAGACCGGCCAGGACCTTGAATACGCCACGCTGCTGGCCCCGCTGGACGAGTTCAGCGACTGTGCGCGCGGCTTCTTCAAGCAAGGCAGCGGCGGCAACGTCACCGTCCCCTTCAAGGAAGAGGCCTATCGCCTGTGCGACAGCCTGACGCCGCGTGCCCAGCGCGCGGGTGCGGTGAATACGCTGAGCAAGCTGGCTGACGGCACGCTGCAGGGCGACAACACCGACGGCGCTGGCCTGGTGCGCGACCTCACGGTGAATGCCGGCGTCGAACTGGCCGGCAAGCGCATTCTCATCCTCGGGGCCGGTGGCGCCGTGCGCGGCGTGCTGGAGCCGATCCTGGCGCACCAGCCGCAGTCGCTGGTGATTGCCAACCGTACCGTGGAGAAGGCTGAACAGCTGGCGCGGGAGTTCGATGAACTGGGGCCAGTAGTGGCCAGCGGGTTCGCCTGGTTGCAGGAGCCGGTGGACGTGATCATCAACGCCACTTCGGCGAGCCTGGCCGGTGAGTTGCCGCCGATTGCCGACAGCCTGGTCGAGGCGGGGCGCACGGTGTGCTACGACATGATGTATGGCAAAGAGCCGACGCCGTTCTGCCAGTGGGCTGAGAAGCTGGGAGCAGCCAAGGTGCTGGACGGGCTGGGGATGCTGGCCGAGCAGGCGGCTGAAGCCTTCTTCATCTGGCGCGGAGTGCGCCCGGATACCGCACCGGTGTTGGCTGAGCTGCGCCGGCAGCTCGCTCGGGGCTGATCTCTTCCGGGATTGCCACAGTACCTGTGGGAGCGGGCTTGCCCGCGAAGAAGCCACCGCGGAGCCTGGCACCGGCTTTGCCGGTGTTCGCGGCGGTTCGACGCCTCGACAAGCCCGCTCCCACAGGGTTTACACAAAGGCGGTCATAGCTTGGCTTTGACGGCCTCCTGGGCATTCCCATCGGCCTTGGTGGTCACTCCGGCCAACCACCCTTCCAACCGCTCGGGATGCTGCTTCACCCACGCCTTGGCCGCTTCGTCGAAGCTGATCTTCTTATCCACAACCTCAGCCATGATGGTGTTTTCCATGTCCAGGGTGAAGCTCAAGTTGCTCAGCAGCTTCGCCGCATTCGGGCAGGCTTGTGGATAACCCTTGCGGGTGAGGGTGAACACTTCGCCCTTGCTGCCGAACCATTTCTCGCCACCTGTCAGATAGTGCATCTTCAGCTTCACGTTCATCGGGTGCGGCGTCCAGCCGAGGAAGGTGATGAACTGCTGTTTCTTCACCGCCCGGTCCACCTGCGCCAGCATTGCCTGCTCGCTGGATTCCACCAGCTTCCATTGGCCCAGGTTGAACTCGTTCTTGTCGATGATTTCCTTCAGCGACAGGTTCGCTGGCGCGCCGGAGCCGATGCCGTACAGTTTCTTGTCGAACTGATCGGCGTGCTTTTGCAGGTCGGCAAAATCTTTCACCCCGGCATTCCACACATAATCCGGTACCGCCAGGGTGAACTCGGTGCCTTCCAGGTTGCGCGACAGCTGCTGCACATCGCCATTGGCGATGAACTTGTCATGAAAACCCTGTTGCGCCGGCATCCAGTTGCCCAGGAAGGCATCGACCCGGCCGTCCTTCAGGCCGCCGTAGATGATCGGCACCGCCAGGCTGTCGATCTTCACCTGGTAGCCCAGGCTCTCCAGCAGCAGCCGGGCCACGGCGTTGGTCGAGGCGATGTCACTCCAGCCGGGGTCGGCCATCTTGACGGTGCTGCATTGTGCGTCGCCGTCGGCGGCATGGGCCGTGGCGGTGGCTAGCGCCAGAGGCAGAGCCAGGGCGAATACGACGGTGGAGAACTTGTGCATGGCGGCCTCTCTTTTCAATCCATGGGGGCTGGCTGTGGATAACGTGCCTTGCGCTCGAGGTCGTCGAGATCGATGTGGTTGCGCATGTACTGTTGGCTGGCGTCCACCAACGGTTGGTGGTCCCAGCTTTTCAGCTTGCCGATGGCCAGCGCCTCGGCCACCAGGCGGCGGCGGCGTTGGCTGGCCAGCACTTGCTGGCGCAGGCCGGGGATGTCCCAGCGCTGGTGTGCTTCATCGACAAATGCCTGCAGCAGCGCCTGATGGTCCGGGCTGCCGGTGAGGTTCTCCCGCTCGTGCGGGTCGCGGCTCAGGTCATAGAGTAGGCAGGGGTCGTCTTCGCTGTACACGAATTTGTACGGCCCCCGGCGGATCATCATCAGCGGGCCGACGGTGCCTTCGGCCATGTATTCGCCGATCACCTCGTCATGGCCGCCCTGCCCTTGCAGATGGCCGAGCAGTGAGCGGCCGTCCAGGTGCAGGTGGTTATCCACAGCGCCACCGGCCAGTTCGACCAGGGTCGGCAGCAAGTCGCAGGTCGATACCGAGGCGCTGATGCGGCTGGCGGCGAAGCGTTGGGGCGCGTGTACCAGCAACGGGACACGAGCCGACATCTCGAACCAGTGCATCTTGTACCAGAGCCCGCGCTCGCCAAGCATGTCGCCGTGGTCACCGGAGAACACGATCAGAGTGTTGTCGGCCAGGTTGCATTCTTCCAGGGTCTGCAGCAGCTGGCCGATGTTGTCATCGATGTAGCTGCAGGCGCCGAAGTAGGCGCGGCGGGCGTCGCGGATCTTGTCCACAGGCAGCGGTTTGTTCCACAGGTCGTAGACCTTGAGCAGGCGTTGCGAGTGGGGGTCGAGTTCGGTCTGGCTGAATTCGGCGCGGGGCATGGGGATATCCACAGCCTCGTAGCGATCCCAGTAGCGCTTGGGGATGGTGTACGGGTCATGCGGGTGAGTCATGGACACGGTCAGGCAGAACGGCCGGCCATCGTTCTCGCGCACGTGGTCGTAGAGGTACTGGCGCGCCTTGAACACCACTTCTTCGTCGAAATCCAGCTGGTTGGTACGCACGCAGGGCCCGGCCTGCAGCACCGAAGACATGTTGTGGTACCAGCTCGGGCGCACATCGGGTTCATCCCAGTTCACCGCCCAGCCGTAATCAGCTGGGTAGATGTCGCTGGTCAAGCGCTCCTCGTAGCCATGCAACTGGTCCGGGCCGCAGAAGTGCATTTTTCCCGACAGCGCAGTGCGGTAGCCCAGGCGGCGCAGGTAGTGTGCATAAGTCGGCACGTCGGCGGGGAAATCGGCCGCGTTGTCGTAGGCGCCGATGCGGCTTGGCAGCTGGCCGCTGACCAGGGTGAAGCGTGAAGGTGCGCAGAGGGGGCTGTTGCAATAGGCCGAGTCGAACACCACCGCCTGTTCGGCGAGGCGGCTCAGGTGTGGCATCTGGATCGGCGAAGGGCCGTAGATCGGCAGCAGGGGCGCGGCCATCTGGTCGGCCATGATGAACAGGATATTCGGGCGCGTCATGGTGGCTTCCATCGTTGAGGATTATGCGAACCGCTTGCCTACCAAGATGCGACTGTGGATAACATGGGTAAAGCCCATGGCGGGCAATGTCTGGGATTAGCTGAGCTTATGTTTGATCACCTTGCCGAGTTGTCGCTGGATGCCTTGCGTGTGTTCGAGGCCGCTGCCCGGCTGCGGGGTTTCACTGCGGCAGCGTTGGAGCTGGGAACCACCCAGCCGGCTGTGAGCCAGCAGGTAAAGCGTTTGGAGGTACAGCTGGGCACCCGCCTGTTCGATCGCATCTACCGCGGCATCGAGCTGACCGAGGCGGGCCAGTTGCTTTTCGAGCAGGTGCATCAGGGTTTGCAGGCCATGAATGACGGCATTGCCCTGGCCAGTGGGCGAGGCCAGCGTGAAGTGCTTCAGGTGGCCACCGATTTTGCCTTCGCGGCGTTCTGGCTGATGCCGCGGCTGCAGCGCTTTCACGAGGCTTATCCCCAGGTGGATGTGAGCCTGGTGACCGGCGAGCGCAGCCAGGGGATGTTGCGCCCGGATATCGATGTGGCGGTACTGTTTGGCGATGGGCGCTTTCACCAGGGCGAGAGCCGCTGGCTGTTCGACGAGGAGGTCTTCCCGGTCTGCAGCCCGCGGCTGACTCATGGCAAACCCTTGTCAGCCGTGGCTTTGCAGCGATTGCCGTTGCTTCACTTGCGAGGTGAGCAGGCCAGCCGCTGGTTTGACTGGGCGGGGGTGTTTCGCGGGTTTGGCGTGGCCAGCCCGCCGCCGCCTGGGCAGTTGCGATTCGATAATTACACCCTGCTGATACAGGCGGCGATTGCTGGCCAAGGGGTGGCGATTGGCTGGGGGCACCTGGTGGATGGACTGGTGGAGCAAGGGTTGTTGTGCCGGCCGCTGCAGGGCAGTTTGCGCTCGGCGCGGGGGTATTATGCGGTGCTGCCACCACGCAAGCGGCGTGGGGCATTGATCGAGCGGTTCGTGGACTGGCTCGAGCAAGAGCGCAGCCTTTAAGATTTTAGGGCCGCTTTGCGGCCCATCGCCGGCAAGCCAGCTCCCACAGGGACCGCGTCGGCCTGAGCGGCATGCGTTGCTATGAGGGGCTTTTCTCCGGCTTATCCACTACAGAAATGCCATAACCTGTCAGGCAGACGCGGACCCTTGTGGGAGCTGGCTTGCCGGCGATGGGCTGCGGAGCAGCCCCGACGATCTAGACCACGAAGTTCAGATGCTCGCCTCGGTGCAAATCCAGTTCCAGCGTATCCACCATTCCCGCCGCGATCCTGGCCAGCCGCCGCAGGGGTTCGCTCAGGCCCGGCTCCAAGGTGCCGTCGATACTGCGAAAATGTTCCATGCCCAACCCAGGGAAGTCATCCGGCGCATTGATCAACGTCCAGCGCAATGCACTGCGCTGCAGCACATCGGCTACCCTATCAGCGCTTTCTCGCTGTGCAGCGCTGTATTTGCCCGGCGCATCCAGCACATCAAAATCGCCCACCAAAAGCAGCCGGCGTATAGTCGTGCGGGCAAGCCCGGCCACCAGTACTTCGCTCATTCGCGCCTGCACTGTCAGATCACCTGGGGCCAGCAGGGCGATCACCGCCGAACCCCCTGCCGCGCTCTGCTCCGCCTGGTCGGCATCGTCCAGCCCGCCTATCTTGAAATGCAGGCCGGGGCGCGGCGCATGGCGGTTGAGGTCGTCGACCACCGCAATGACCTCATGCTGGCGCGCCAGCAGCTCAACCATCAGGGCATTGCCCAGGCTGCTTTCAGCCCCGAACAACACCAGTTTGAACACTGGGGTTTCGGCATTTTTCACCGCATCACTCCCTTTGCAAGTGGGGGTGATGATTGGACCGCAATCAGGAGTTATCGTGCAGAGGATCAAGGGTTACCACGCCCACGTGTACTACGACGCATCCACCCTCGAGCAGGCCCGAGAGCTGTGCGAGGAGGCGGCGCGACTGTTTCCCGTGACCATGGGGCGCATGCACCAGAAACCAGTCGGGCCGCACCCGGACTGGAGCTGCCAGCTGGCCTTCGAGCCGGAATTCGTGGGGGTGGTGTTGCCGTGGTTGGCGCTGTATCGGAAGGGGTTGGTGGTGTTTCTGCATCCGCTGACCGGGGATGAGCTGGCGGATCACCGGGATCATGCGATCTGGATGGGGGCTGTGCGGCCTTTGGATCTGTCGATTTTTCGGGGTTGATTTTTGCGGTAAAGGGCTTGATGCAACTATTGCTCAAGCCCTTTGTTGGCATCACTTTTTGAGTGAAAGACTGATTGCGCCATCCTCATCATCTTGATAACGGCAAACCGGCGGGGTGGCATTGGGCGCTGATGGCGCAGGTTTGAATGCACTCAGGTCAGCTTTTTCCGCATCCGGGGTGAACCCTGTCCATTCACCATCAGCATTGCTTGCCGAGTAGCGGTAGCCTTCGAGTACAACGTCAGTGCCACCTTCGGTTTCCTTTACCGTATCGGTCTTTTGAGTAATCGAAGCCACGTTCGGGCAAGTAGCAGCGAAAGCACCGCTGGACAGCAGTGCAGCCATGGTGAAACCAAGCAAATAGCGCATGAAACCTACTCCTTCAGGTATTGGGAGTGGGTAGGGTGTGGGTTCTTCCCTGATTGCGCTACTGGTAGAAATGATAGGTTCAGAGGGAGTGATTGCGGGCAAGCCCTGCCTGGCTGGCGTTGCCTGTGCTGGCCTATTCGCGGGTGAACCCGCTCCCACAGGGATATCACAGGGCCTGAGGGCGGCGCTGTACCTGTGGGAGCGGGCGTGCCCGCGAAGCAGGCGACGCGGTTCAGCGACGGGCGCCGCGCACTCCTTCAGCCAGTGCCGAGCACAGGCTCAATACGTCGCTCACCGCCTGCTCGCCAGTCTTGGCCTGGGCAATTTTGTCGACCAGCGCCGACCCCACCACCACACCATCGGCCAAGCGGGCGATATTCGCCGCCTGCTCCGGCGTGCGAATACCGAAACCAACGCTGATTGGCAGGTCGGTATGCCGACGCAGGCGGGCAATCGCCTCGGTCACGTGCTCGGTAGTCGCCGAGCCGGCACCGGTCACGCCTGCCACCGACACGTAGTAGACGAACCCGGAACTGCGCTCCAGCACACGCGGCAGGCGCGCATCGTCGGTGGTCGGGGTGGTCAGGCGGATGAAGTCGATGCCGGCGGCCTGGGCCGGAGTGGCCAGTTCGGCGTCGTGCTCCGGTGGCAGGTCGACGATGATCAGGCCATCGACGCCGGCTTGCTTGGCTTCGGTGACGAACTTATCCACACCGAAGCGGTGGATCGGGTTGTAGTAACCCATCAGCACGATCGGCGTGCTGTGGTTGTCCACACGGAATTCGCGAACCATCTGCAGGGTCTTGGCCAGGGTCTGGCCAGCTTCCAGGGCGCGCAGGGTGGCGAGCTGGATGGCCACGCCATCGGCCATCGGGTCGGTGAACGGCATGCCCAGTTCGATCACATCGGCGCCGGCAGCCGGCAGGCCCTTGAGGATCTGCAGCGAAGCGTCATAACCCGGGTCGCCAGCAGTGACGAAGGTGACCAGCGCGGAGCGGCCTTCGGTCTTCAGTTCGGCGAAGCGTTGTTCAAGACGGCTCATGCCTGTTTCTCCTGGGCTGCCATGTGGTTCATCACGGTTTGCATGTCTTTGTCGCCACGGCCGGACAGGCAGATCACCATCAGGTGGTCCTTGGGCAGGTTCGGTGCGCGCTTGATCGCTTCGGCCAGGGCGTGGGAGCTTTCCAGGGCCGGAATGATGCCTTCCAGGCGGCAGGTGGCGTGGAACGCATCCAGCGCTTCGTCGTCGGTGATGCTGACGTACTCGACGCGCTTCACTTCGTGCAGGTAGGCGTGCTCCGGGCCGATGCCCGGGTAGTCGAGGCCGGCGGAAATCGAGTGGGCGTCGGTGATCTGGCCGTCTTCGTCCTGCAGCAGGTAGGTACGGTTGCCGTGCAGCACGCCCGGTACGCCGCCGTTCAGGCTGGCGGCGTGCTTGTCGGTGTGCACGCCGTGGCCGCCAGCTTCGACGCCGATGATCTGTACGCTCGGCTCTTCGAGGAACTCATGGAACAGGCCCATGGCGTTGGAGCCACCGCCAACGCAGGCGATCAGGCTGTCCGGCAGGCGGCCTTCCTTCTCTTGCAGCTGGGCGCGGGTTTCCTTGCCGATGATCGACTGGAAGTCGCGGACCATCGCCGGGTACGGGTGCGGGCCGGCCACGGTGCCGATCAGGTAGAAGGTGTCGTCGACGTTGGTGACCCAGTCGCGCAGCGCCTCGTTCATGGCGTCTTTCAGGGTGCCGGTGCCAGCCGTGACCGGGACGATCTCGGCGCCCAGCAGCTTCATGCGGAACACGTTGGCCTGCTGGCGTTCGATGTCGGTGGCGCCCATGTAGATCACGCAAGGCAGGCCGAAACGCGCAGCGACGGTGGCAGTGGCCACGCCGTGCATGCCGGCGCCGGTTTCGGCGATCAGGCGCTTCTTGCCCATGCGCTTGGCCAGCAACACCTGGCCGATGCAGTTGTTCACCTTGTGCGCGCCGGTGTGGTTGAGTTCTTCACGCTTGAAGAAGATCTTCGCGCCGCCGCAGTGCTCGGTCAGGCGCTCGGCGAAATACAGAGGGTTCGGGCGGCCGATGTAGTCGCGCTGGAAGTAGGCCAGTTCTTCGAGGAACTTGGGGTCGGCCTTGGCCGCTTCGTATTCGCGGGCCAGGTCCAGCACCAGCGGCATCAGGGTTTCGGCCACGTAGCGGCCGCCGAACGAGCCGAACAGGCCGTTGGCGTCGGGGCCGGGACGGTATTGGGACTGGGTCATGGGGCGCTCCAGGGCGTAATGAATGAGTGATGGGCTTTACTCTAACCACGGCAAGCCCGGCTGAAAACCGATAAGATTGCGCAAACTTGTCAGAAAAACTCACAGGTAAAATGGCCCACGACCTCCCTCCCCTCAACGCCCTGCGGGCCTTCGAGGCCACTGCCAGGCTCAACAGCGTCAGCCAGGCGGCCGAAGCGCTGCACGTCACCCATGGCGCCGTCAGCCGGCAGATCAAGGTGCTGGAAGAGCACCTGGGCGTGGCCCTGTTCGTCAAGGACGGGCGCGGCATCAAACTCACAGATGCAGGCCTGCGCCTGCGTGACGCCAGTGGTGAGGCGTTCGACCGCCTGCGCAGCGTGTGCGCCGAGTTGAGCCGGGATGTGAGCGAGGCGCCATTCGTGTTGGGGTGTTCCGGCAGCCTGCTGGCGCGCTGGTTCATCCCCCGCCTGGGGCGGTTGAAGGCTGACCTGCCCGAGCTGCGCCTGCACCTGTCGGCGGGTGAAGGCGACCTCGACCCGCGCCGGCCCGGGCTGGATGCATTGCTGGTGTATGCCGAACCGCCATGGCCTGCGGACATGCAGGTGCACGTGCTGGCGCAGGAACGCATCGGCCCGGTGCTGAGCCCGCACTTCGCCGGCTTCGACCGCTTGCAGGCGGCGCCCGCCAAGGCTCTGCTGGACGAAGCCCTGCTGCACACTACCTCGCGCCCGCAGGCCTGGCCAACCTGGGCGGCAGAACAGGGGCTGGAAGCGGGTTCATTGCAGTATGGCCAGGCCTTCGAGCATCTGTACTACTTGCTGGAGGCGGCGGTTGCCGGCCTGGGGGTGGCGATCGCGCCGCAACCACTGGTTGCCGACGACCTGCGAGCGGGACGATTGAGCGCGCCGTGGGGTTTTTCACCGACCCCCGCCGCACTGGCGCTGTGGGTGCCACGGCGCGCCGCAGATGGGCGCGCCGAGCAACTGGCGCAGTGGCTACGCGCCGAACTGGCCAGGCAAAGCGCTTAGTTGCGCTTGCACAGCAGGTACGCCGCCAGCAGGCCCAGCGCGCCAATGGCTACGCCTGCGGTGGTGTATGGGTGCTCCTGGGCGTAGTCGCGGGTGGCGATGCCAGTCTGGCGAGTGCGCTCTTTGACTTCCTCATAGGCATCGCTGATAAGGCTGCGCGAGTGGCGCAGCGCGCTTTCAGCGTTGCTGCGCATGGCCTTTACTGACTTCTGGGTTTCCTCGGAGGCATCGTGCTTCAGGTTCTCCAGGCTTTTCAGCAGGCTTTCGATCTCCGCTTCCATGCTTTCCAGGGACGTTTTACGCAGCGAGTTGCGGTGCATGTTGACTCTCCTTTGCAGAATGGACTGTAAGGATTGCGACTCTCGGGCTGCGCGAAAGTGCGATCGAACTTTACCGAACGGCAGCGGCTCGCAGGTAAACCAGGCCTGCACTGCTAGGCTAAAACTCACTGTCACCCAAGGAGCGCGCTCATGACCGATCATCACACCTACAAGAAGATCGAGCTGGTAGGTTCGTCCCCCACCAGCATCGAAGAGGCGATCAACAATGCCTTGGCCGAGGCCGGCAAGAGCATCAAGCACCTGGAATGGTTCGAAGTGGTCGATACCCGCGGCCATATCCGTGACAACAAGGCGGCGCACTTCCAGGTCACGCTGAAGGTTGGTTTCCGCATCGCCAACAGCTGAAACATTAGCGGGCTGGAATAGCCCGGCGTGATGGCGTTATAACTCCGGAGGGCGCCTTGGCGGCGCCCTTTTGGTCTTTTCTCATCTGTACAAGGAATGCGATCGATGAAGAAACTGATGCTGGCGGTGGGCTTGATGGTGCTGGCGGGCGGTGCGATGGCGGCCGGCAAACCGTGCGAAGAGCTCAAGGCGGAGATCGCAGCGAAGCTGGATGCCAAGGGTGTGAAGGGCTACAAGCTGGAGGTCGTCAACAAGGGCGAACCGGCTGGCAAGGTGATAGGCAGCTGTGAGGGCGGTAGCAAGGAGATTGTCTACCGCCGCAGTTAAGGTGCAGGCCTATTCGCGGGCAAGCCCGCGAATAGGCTCATTCGGCCTTGAGGGCCTGCGCCATCAGCTCATAGGACCGAATCCGGTCTGCATGTTCATACAAATCGCAGGTAAAGATCAGCTCATCCGCTCCGGTCTGCTCCAGCAGTACCTCCACCTTGGCCCGTACCTTCTGCGGGCTGCCGATCATCGCCAGGCCCAGGAAACTCCCCACGGCATCGCGCTCATGGGGTAGCCACAGCCCATCCATGCTCGGTACAGGTGGTTTCTGCATCAGGCTTTGCCCGCGAATCAACGCCAGGATGCGCTGGTACACTGAGGTGGCCAGGTACTCGGCCTGTTCGTCGGTGTCCGCCACCACCATCGGAATGCCCAGCATCACATAGGGCTTGTCCAGCGTGGTCGACGGCTTGAAATGGTCGCGATAGATGCGGATCGCCTCATGCATGTAGCGCGGCGCGAAGTGCGAGGCGAAGGCGTACGGCATGCCGCGCATGCCGGCCAGTTGGGCGCTGAACAGGCTTGAACCGAGCAGCCACAGGGGCACGTCGGTGTCGTGCCCGGGCACGGCGATCACTTTCTGATCATCGGTACGTGGGCCGAGGTAGCGCGACAGCTCTTCGACATCATCCGGGAAATCGTCGGCGCTGCCGGCGCGGTCGCGGCGCAGGGCGTAGGCGGTCATCTGGTCGGAGCCTGGCGCACGGCCCAGGCCCAGGTCGATACGCCCGGGGTACAGGCTGGCCAACGTGCCGAACTGCTCGGCGATCACCAACGGCGCATGGTTGGGCAGCATGATGCCGCCAGAGCCGACGCGGATGCTCGAAGTGCCGCCTGCCAGGTAGCCGATCAGTACCGACGTGGCCGAGCTGGCGATGCCGTCCATGTTGTGGTGTTCAGCCACCCAGAAGCGGTTGTAGCCAAAGCGCTCGACATGCCGGGCAAGGTCCAGCGAATTGTGCAGCGATTGCGCCGGGCCTTTGTCGGCGCGTACCGGCACCAGGTCGAGGGTGGATATCTTCAGGTCACGCAGCTGCGTCATGGGAGCCTCCGCAAGAGTGGTTGGCCCGGAGGCCTTTTAGACTCTGTATGGGCTCATTCGCCTTATTCAATGCTCACAAGGCGATTACTCTGAACTTGCCGTAGGACGCTGACCTCGAAAATGTAGGTAAGTAACCCTATGACCAGGAGGCATCATGAAAAAGACAGCATCGGCGATCTGGCAAGGTGGCCTGAAGGATGGCAAAGGCCTGCTTTCCACCGAAAGCGGCGCACTCAAGCAGAACCCCTATGGGTTCAACACCCGTTTCGAGGGCTCGCCGGGGACCAACCCGGAAGAGCTGATCGGCGCTGCCCATGCCGGTTGTTTCTCGATGGCGCTGTCGATGATGCTCGGTGAGGCAGGGCTCACCGCAGACCGCATCGATACCATTGCCGAAGTCACCTTGGATAAGCAACCCGACGGTTTTGCCATCACCGCTGTGCACCTGATCCTCAAGGCCAAGGTGCCGGGGGCCAGCGAGGCGCAGTTCCTCGAGATCGCCAACAAGGCCAAGGCCGGTTGCCCGGTGTCGAAGGTGCTCAACGCGAAGATCAGCCTGGACGCCGCCTTGGTGGGCTAAGCGGCGCAACGGCGACGGTTTGCTGTAGTCTAAACAGCGTCGGCAGCGCAGCTGTCATACCAGGAGCCGTTCCATGATTCGCGTAGCAATCGCCGTGCTGGCTTCGCTTGTGGCCACTTCTGCATTGGCGGCGGTAAAACCGTGCGAAGAACTCAAGGCTGAGATCGAAGCCAAGATCCAGGCCCAGGGTGTGACGTCCTACACCCTGGAAATCGTGCCCAACAGTGAGGTCAAGGATCAGAACATGATCGTCGGCACCTGTGATGGCGGGACGAAGAAGATCATCTACCAGAAGAACGACCGTTGAATGGCTGGGGCCGCGTTGCGGCCCCAGTGCTGATTACGGAATGCAGAACACGTCGCTCGGCTCGTTGACCACCACCTTGCGGCTGGCGTCGTACAGCAGCACCTGCGGGTCCATCACTGGCGCCCGCGCCTCCATGCGATAGCGTTCGCCGGCCTTGAAGTCATCGAAGCGCACGGTCAGGTAACAGGTGCGCTCCTTGGGGCTGGTGAGCATGCCGCCGGCATAGATTTCGTAATCGAACCGCACCACCAGTTCATGCTTGCCTGGGGTTATCTGGAAGTAGCGGCCATCGTCCAGGCGCTGGCCATCCAGGCGGTCGGCCATCAGTATGCGGCCGGGGGTGACGGTGTAGAGATCGACCCACGCCTTGCTGGGGTCGACGGGTGGCAAGGGGGTGCTGCAAGCCCCCAGTGCACTGAGGGCGATCAGCATCATGGGCTGGCGCATGGCAAAACTCCCACTTGCGATACACGAGTTACAAGCATAGCGCCGTTTGTGCGGTTCAGGTGCGTTGGCAACCGGCTGGCAGGCCCTGACTGAGCAGTTTCTGCTGCTGGTCGTAGAGCTTGATCCAGGGACGGAAGCCGATGCTGCCGGCTTGCAACTGGTAGCGCTGGCCGGCGCTGAAGTCCTTGAAGGTCAGCTTGACCTGGCAATCACGCCACAGTGGCGCGTCGACCGGGCCGATATTGCTCGGCGTCACCGGAAACTGGTAGCGCACGGTCAACTCGTGGCTGCCGGGCTGCACTTCGAAGTAGCGGCTGTCGGCCCAGTCGCGCTCGTCCACCTGGGTGGCGTCCAGCGATGTATCGCCGTAGGGGGTGAGGTCTACCCAGGCCAGGTTCGGGTCTGGGTCAGGCAGGGTCGAACAGGCAGAAACCAGCAGCAGTGAGCCGGTGACCAACAGTGCACGCATGGCGAAACTCCCCCTTGGCGAGATAGTCTTGGAGCGCATTGGCCGTGAGCGAGATGGATAGCCCCAGATGGATCTCTTTGTTCTTTTCAAGCGCTCAGGCCCTGGGCCACTCGACCGCCTTTTCAGGCCTTTGGTTCCGCTGCTCGGAGCCTTTCTGCTGAACGGTTGCAGCACCCTGGGGTATTACGGCCAGTTGGCCGAGGGGCAATGGCAGCTGTTACGGGCACGCCAGCCTGTGGACAACGTGATCGCCGACCCGGCCAGCAGCCCGCAGTTGCGCGCTCGCCTGGCCCATGCTGAAGCAGCGCGGGTGTTTGCCAGCGAACAACTCAAGCTGCCTGACAATCGCAGCTACCGGCTGTACGCCGACCTGCAACGTCCCTACGTGGTATGGAACGTGTTCGCCACCCCTGAGCTTTCGCTGCAGCCGGTGACACACTGCTTCCCTGTCGCCGGCTGCGTCGCCTACCGTGGCTATTACCGCCAGGGTGCCGCGCGCGGTACGGCAGCGTTGATGCGCCAGCAGGGCCTGGACGTGTACGTGAGCGGTGTTGAAGCCTACTCGACGTTGGGCTGGTTCGATGACCCGATCCTGTCGTCGATGGTCGATTGGGGGGATGAGCGGCTGGCCACGCTGATCTTCCATGAGCTGGCCCATCAGCGCTTCTATGTGCAGGACGACACCGCGTTCAACGAGTCGTTTGCCACTTTCGTCGAGCAGGAAGGTTCGCGGCAATGGCGCACAGCGCGTGGGCTTGCGCCGAACGGGGCGGAGCAGTCAGAGCAGAGCGAGCAGTTCACCCGGTTGGTGCTGGCCAGCCGCGAGCGGTTGCAGGCGATCTATGCCGGGCCGCTGGACGATGCGCACAAGCGGGCGGCCAAGCAGGCGGAGTTCGAGCGTTTGCGGGGTGAGTACAAGCAGGTGCGGGACCGCCAGTGGAACGGGGACAAACGCTATGACGCCTGGATCTATGCGCCGTTGAGCAATGCCAAGCTGTTGCCGTTCGGGCTTTATGACCAGTGGGTGCCGGCGTTTGCGGCCTTGTTCCGGGAGGTGAATGGGGACTGGGTGCGGTTTTATGAGCGGGTCGAGCAGCTTGGCGGATTGCCAGCTGCTGACAGGAAGGCGGCGTTGCAGCGGTTGATGTGAACCTGCGAGATCTTGGGGCTGCAACGCAGCCCCATGGCCCTCAGCCCTGAATAAAGGCTTGATGCATATCGGCCACAGTTGCGAAGTGGAAGGCTGGCGCCTCGGCCTGCAACTCTTCCCGGCTACCAAACCCATACCCCACCGCCACCGCCTGCAACCCATTGCTGCGAGCCCCGATCAGGTCATGCTTGCGGTCGCCGATCATCAGCGTCTGCGCCGGGTCCAGCCCTTCCTCGTCCAGCAGGTGGCGGATCAGCTCGACCTTGTTGGTCCGTGTGCCGTCCAGCTCGCTGCCGTAGATCACCTTGAAGTGGTGATCGAAAGCAAAATGCCGGGCAATTTCCCGGGCGAACTCCCAGGGTTTGGACGTGGCGATGTACAGCGTGCGGCCCTGGCCATTGAGCGCTTCGAGCAGCGCTGGCACCCCTTCGAACACCAGGTTTTCATAAAGGCCGGTGACACGGAAGCGTTCCCGGTAGAAGTTCACCGCTTCCCACGCCTTGGCTTCATCGAAACGGTAGGACTGCATGAACGCCTGCAGCAAAGGCGGGCCGATGAAGTGTTCGAGGCGGGTCAGGTCCGGCTCGTCGATGCCCAGCTTGGCCAGGGCGTACTGGATCGAGCGGGTAATGCCCAGACGCGGGTCGGTCAAGGTGCCGTCGAGGTCGAAGAGGATGTTCTGCTGGTGCATGTTCGTCTCGGTAGTCGGGTTCATTCCGGTTGGTCGTAGCCTTCGGCCAGGTGCTGGTCCTTGAGCTTGACGTAGTTGCCGGCGCTGTATGGGAAGAAGGCGTGCTCCTGCTCGTTGAGCAGCCTGACCTGTTTCACCGGGCTGCCCATGTACAGGTAGCCACTGACCAGGCGTTTGCCGGGCGGTACCAGGCTGCCGGCACCGATGATCACTTCGTCTTCGACAATGGCGCCATCCATGATGGTGCTGCCCATGCCGACCAGGATACGGTTGCCCAGGGTGCAGCCGTGCAGCATCACCTTGTGGCCGATGGCCACCTCGTCGCCGATGATCAGCGGAAAACCGTCGGGGTTGAAGGGGCCTGCGTGGGTGATGTGCAGCACGCTGCCGTCCTGCACGCTGGTGCGCGCGCCGATGCGGATGCGGTGCATGTCGCCGCGAATCACCGTCAACGGCCAGACAGAGCTGTCCTCGCCGATTTCCACATCGCCCAGGACCACCGCCGAACGGTCGACAAACGCCCTGAGTCCCACTTTCGGAGTGTGTTGCTGGAAGCTGCGAATGGCCATGATAGCGTCTCTCATCTGTGCCGATAGGCAGGCTGCCTGCTGCGGTCGGCGTCGATTGTAATTAAGATGGGGCAGTGTTTCTCCTGCCAAGGTATCCGAACCGTGAGTGCGAACAACCCGCTTCTGCAGTCCTACGATCTGCCGCCCTTCTCGCAAATCCGTGCCGAACACGTGTTGCCGGCGATCGAAGCGATCCTGGCCGACAACCGTAAAGCCATTGCCGAGATCCTCGAACAGCAGGGCAGCAACCTTACCTGGGCCGGCCTGGTGCTGGCCATGGACGAACTGAACGACCGCCTGGGCGCCGCCTGGAGCCCGGTCAGCCACCTCAATGCAGTGTGCAACAGCCAGGAACTGCGCGAGGCTTACGAGTCCTGCCTGCCAGCGCTGAGCGCCTACTCTACCGAACTGGGCCAAAACCGTGCGCTGTTCGAAGCCTATCAGGCCTTGGTCAACAGCCCGGAAGCTGCCAGCTTCGACGTGGCGCAGAAGACTATCCTCGACCACGCCCTGCGTGACTTCCGCCTGTCGGGCATCGACCTGCCGGCCGACCAGCAGCAGCGTTATGCCGAAGTGCAGAGCAAGCTGAGCGAACTGGGCAGCCGTTTTTCCAACCAGCTGCTCGACGCCACCCAGGCCTGGACCAAGCACGTCACCGACGAAGCCGCACTGGCCGGCCTGACCGATTCGGCCAAGGCGCAGATGGCCGCCGCCGCCCAGGCCAAAGGCCTCGACGGCTGGCTGATCACCCTGGAATTCCCCAGCTACTACGCGGTGATGACCTACGCCAGCGACCGCGCCCTGCGCGAAGAGCTGTACGCCGCCTACTGCACCCGTGCCTCGGACCAGGGCCCGAATGCCGGCCAGTTCGACAACGGCCCGGTGATGCAGCAGATCCTCGACTTGCGCCAGGAACTGGCCGGGCTGCTGGGCTACAAGAATTACGCCGAGCTGAGCCTGGCGACCAAGATGGCCGAGTCCAGCGACCAGGTGCTGAGCTTCCTGCGTGACCTGGCCAAGCGCTCCAAGCCGTTTGCCGCCCAGGACCTGGAGCAGCTCAAGGCCTACGCCGCCGAGCAGGGCTGCCCGGAGCTGGCCAGCTGGGACGCCGGTTATTTCGGCGAGAAGCTGCGCGAGCAGCGTTACAGCGTGTCGCAGGAAACCCTGCGCGCCTACTTCCCGATCGACAAGGTGCTCAGCGGCCTGTTCAGCATCGTCCAGCGCCTTTACGGCATCGAGATCGCCGAACTCAAGGGCTTCGACAGCTGGCACCCGGACGTGCGCCTGTTCGAGATCAAGGAAAACGGCCAGCACGTCGGCCGCTTCTTCTTCGACCTCTACGCCCGCGCCAACAAGCGTGGCGGTGCCTGGATGGACGGCGCCCGCGACCGTCGCCGCACGGCTGGCGGCGAGCTGCAGAGCCCGGTCGCCAACCTGGTGTGCAACTTCACCCCGGCGGCGCCTGGCAAGCCTGCGCTGCTGACCCACGATGAAGTCACCACGCTGTTCCACGAGTTCGGCCACGGTCTGCACCACATGCTGACCCGCATCGAGCATGCCGGTGTTTCCGGCATCAACGGTGTGGCGTGGGACGCTGTCGAGCTGCCGAGCCAGTTCATGGAAAACTGGTGCTGGGAGCCGGAAGGCCTGGCGCTGATCTCCGGCCACTATGAAACCGGTACGGCCCTGCCCCAGGACCTGCTCGACAAGATGCTGGCGGCGAAGAACTTCCAGTCCGGCATGATGATGGTGCGTCAGCTGGAGTTCTCGCTGTTCGACTTCGAACTGCACGCCAGCCACGGCGATGGCCGCAGCGTGCTGCAGGTGCTCGAAGGCGTGCGTGACGAGGTTTCGGTGATGCGCCCGCCAGCCTACAACCGCTTCCCCAACAGCTTCGCGCACATCTTCGCTGGCGGTTATGCGGCGGGCTACTACAGCTACAAGTGGGCTGAAGTGCTGTCGGCCGATGCTTTCTCGCGCTTCGAGGAAGAAGGCGTGCTGAATGCCGAGACCGGTCGCGCGTTCCGCGAAGCGATCCTGGCCCGCGGCGGTTCGCGTGAACCCATGGAGCTGTTCGTGGACTTCCGTGGGCGTGAGCCTTCCATCGATGCATTGCTGCGCCACAGTGGCCTGACCGAGGACGCTGCGGCATGACCGAGGTAGCTGTGAACAAGACCAAGAAACGCTTCATCGCCGGGGCGGTGTGCCCGGCGTGCAGCGAGCCCGACAAGCTGATGATGTGGAGCGAAGACGACGTGCCGCATCGCGAGTGCGTGGCCTGTGGCTTCACTGACACCCTAAATGAGCAGGGCCTGTCGGTGCCCAAGGAGCTCGGTACGCGGGTCAACCAGCTGGCGCCAAAGGCGGCGCCAGCCAAGGTCCAGACCGTGCAGTTCTTCCCCAACCCGAAGCTGAAGAAACCGGCTGAGTGAAGCCGTCCTGCCTGCCTGGGCCGTGTGCCCGGGCAGGCATGCTCTGGCCGATCGCCGGTAGTAGATACTCAGGCCATTCCCCGCCTGGCAGCCATGCATGCTCGCTTGCTCCTCGACATGAGCAAGGTGAAGTACCGTGGACAATCCTCTTCTGCAAGGCAGCCAGATTCCCGTCGACTATCCCTCGATTACCCTCGAACACATGGTGGGTGCGTTCGACTACGTGCTGGAGGCGCATGAGCAAGGCATTGCGCGGATCATCGAGCAGCAGCAGGCCCTTCCTACCTGGGACGACCTGGTGCTGGCAGTAGATGGTCTGGATGCCCAGCTACTGGCCGTGCTTTATGCGTGTTTGCCACTGGTGGGCAAGGGCGCGGACTGGGGGCAGGCATTCGGCAGCTATTACGCCAAGACCGTGATGCGATTCGACCAGAAGTTCAGCAACAACAGGCTGCTGGCCTTGTATGAGCGCCTGGCGGGCGCGGCCAACGGCGTGAACCTGGATGCCGCCAAGCGTGCCACCCTGCGCTGGCACCTCGACAAGTTCGCTATCAGCGGCGCCTCGCTGGAAGAACAGGACAAAGCCCGCCTTGCCCAGTTGCAGGCGGAAATAGGCGCGCTGCGGGCAACGTTTCTGGGCAATATCAACCGGCCTGGGCTGCTGATCGAAAACGAGGCGCAGTTGCAGGGGCTGTCGCCATGGCTGCGCGAGGAGCTGGCGGTACAGGCTCAAGCGGCTGGGCAACAGGGCTGGCTGATTGCTTGTGAAACCGCAGTCACCGAGGCAGTTCTGAACCAGGCGCAACATCGTCCGCTGCGCGAAAAGGTCTATCGCGCCTTTCACCTGCGCGGTGTACGCAGCGACGCGGAACTGGATAACGGTACCCTCCTGCAACGGGTGGCCGAGCGGCTGGACGAGAAAGCCCGTTTGTTGGGCCACGCCAGTCACCTCGACCTCAGCCTGCTTGCCAAGAGCGCCGGCTCGGCCAGTCAGGTACGCGAATTCCTGTATGCACTGGCAAAGGAGCTGCGCCCTGCGCTGGAGCAATGGCGTGCGGATCTGCAACGACAGGCCGTGGATCAACAACTGACGCACGTCGAGCCCTGGGACATTGGCTATCTGCAGAACCGTGGCGGCGAGGTGCATGCCGGCACCGAGTTCCGCGAGCATTTCCCGCTGAGCGCGGTGGTGGCGGCCCTGACAGACCTGGCGCAGCAACTTTTTGCCCTTGAGCTGCGGCCCGTGGCACTGGCGACGTGGGACGATAGCGTGCAGACCTTCGAAGCCTGGCAGGATCATGCACGTGTTGGCATCTTCTACCTGGATGCCGTTCAGCACGCCGGCAAGCAGGCCGATGCGGTGTTCACCAACTATGTGCGTAACCGGCGGGTGGATGCCGAGGGGCTCTATCAGTCAGCGGTGGTGGTGGTGAACAGTGATGTTCCAGCCGCACTGGCGGGCGCCGAGCCGCTGCTGGACCACCTGGCGCTGCGCAAGCTGTATCACGAGTTCGGCCACGCCTTGCATCACCTGTTGGTACGCACTGGCAACCACGTGATGTCCAACGTGACTGAGCTGGGTACCGACGGCGTGGAGCTTTTCGGCAAGCTGTTCGAACGCTGGGTGTGGGATGCGCGCTACCTGGCCGGCATTGCCGCCCCGCGCCAGGATGGCAGCAGCCTGAGCCGGGCCGAGGCTGAAGGTTACCTGGAGCAATATCGCCAAGCCGACATCGGCGACACCGGCCGTGACCTGAGCCTGGCGCTTTTCGATCTGGACCTGCATGGCTCGCCGCTGGACGGCAGAAGCCTGGCCCAGCGCCTGGCCGATGCACGTGAGCGTTGTGGTTATTGGCCGTTGGCTGATTTCGAGCGGCCCGCCCATGCCTTCGATCACCTGGCCAATGGTTACGATGCAGGTTTTTATGCCTACCTGTGGGCCGATGTTCATGCATTCGACCTGTTTACCCGCTTCGAAGCCGCTGGCCTGCTGGACCGTGCCACGGGCAAGGCATTGCAGGAGGCGCTGTTCGAGCCCGGGGCGTCACGCCCGCTGAGGGAAGGGCTGGAAACCTTCCTCGGTCGCTCGCCGAACCAGCAGGCCTACTTGCGCTGGCATGGTTTGGCCTGACCGGAGGCGCTGGTCATTTCGCAGGGATGCGGATACTGTACATGAATACAGTATCCTGGGTTGGCGATGATACCTCCAACAGTGTTAAAGGGCCGGGGTACGGCTCACAATCCGCATAACCGCTTCGCACCCAGCCACTCGGTGGCGGAGGACGACGGCTGGTATCAGGAGGTGCCCCAGACCCAGGGTACCGAGGTGCGCATCGAGACGGCCAAATCGGTCATCAGCCGCAACACTTCCCCCGACCTCCCCTTTGACCGGTCCATCAATCCCTACCGAGGCTGCGAGCATGGTTGCATCTACTGCTATGCCCGCCCCTCGCATGCCTACTGGGACCTGTCCCCAGGCCTGGATTTCGAGACCAAGCTGATTGCCAAGACCAACGCAGCCGAAGTGCTTGCGCAGCAGTTGAGCAAGCCGGGCTACGTCTGTGCACCCATCAACCTGGGCTCCAACACCGACCCGTACCAGCCGATCGAGCGGGAGCAGCAACTGACAAGGCAGATCCTGGAAGTACTGCTGCGGTTTCGGCACCCGGTGACCATCGTCACCAAGGGCGCGCTGGTATTGCGCGACCTCGACCTGCTGGCCGAAATGGCCCGCCAGCGTCTGGCGCGGGTGATGATCAGCCTCACTACCCTGGACGATGACCTCAAGCGGGTGCTAGAGCCGCGCGCAGCCTCACCCAATGCCAGGCTGCGGGCCATTCGCGTCTTGCGCGAGGCCGGTGTGCCGGTCGGCGTGCTGTGTTCGCCGATGATTCCGATGATCAACGACAGTGAACTGGAGCGTTTGCTGGAGGCTGCCAAGGACGCGGGCGCGCAAAGTGCTGCCTACATGATGCTGCGCCTGCCGCTGGAAGTGGCGCCATTGTTCGAACAGTGGCTGCAGGACCATTACCCGCAGCGGGCCGCCCATGTGCTCAGCCTGATTCGCCAGAGCCGGGGTGGTGAACTGTACGACAGCCGCTTCGGTGCGCGGATGCGCGGTGAGGGGGTATTTGCCGAGTTGCTGGCCCAGCGTTTTGCCAGGGCGATGAAACGGCTGGACTTCGAGGGGCGGGAAGCGCAGGCGCTGGATTGCTCGGCCTTTTGCCCGCCAGGTGGTCAGATGGCGCTGTTCTGAAAGCAGCTGGCGCTTGCAGGCATCCCTAGTGCTACTCATTCAAGCAAATAATCTCGGTAATGGCTCTTGGCAGCTGATGCTTTTTTGCTATTATCCAGTTCCCGCCTTTTTGATCTGGAACGCCTGTTCTAGAGCCTTCGAATTAAGTTTCAGTTAAGTTTTCCCCGCTAGCGTAGGAATCCGGCCAGCGAAGACTGTGATCTATCGCTCTCGCGCGTCATCTAAATCTGCGCATAGCCAGAATCTTTCACCGGTAAAATGGATTTACCTACACACCGTCAAGAGGATGAATCATGCCCGTCAAGGACCCATCCAAGGTCATTCCGCAAGCCCCCGCGGAGAGCGCCGATGCCGCCCTGAAGCACATCGTCGACGGCTTCCTGCGCTTTCACCATGACGTCTTCCCTGAGCAGCAGGAGCTGTTCAAGAAGCTCGCCACCGCGCAAACCCCGCGCGCCATGTTCATCACCTGTGCCGACTCGCGCATCGTCCCCGAGCTGATCACCCAGAGCTCGCCTGGCGACCTGTTCGTGACCCGTAACGTCGGCAACGTGGTACCCCCTTACGGCCAGATGAACGGCGGCGTGTCCAGCGCCATCGAATACGCCGTGTCGGCATTGAAGGTGCACCACATCATCATCTGCGGTCACTCTGACTGCGGCGCCATGCGTGCGGTGCTCAACCCGCAGTCGCTGACCAAGATGCCGACGGTTTCTGCCTGGCTGCGTCATGCGGAAGTGGCTCGCACCGTGGTCGAGAACAACTGTTCCTGCGGCAGCGAGCACGAAACCATGCAAGTGCTGACCAAGGAAAACGTGATCGCCCAGCTGCATCACCTGCGCACGCACCCGTCGGTGGCGTCGCGCCTCGCAGCGGGTGAGCTGTACATCCACGGCTGGGTCTACGACATCGAAACCAGCAAGATCGAAGCCTACGACGCCGCCAGCGACAGCTTCCTGCCCCTGGCCGCTGGCGAGCCGATCCCGAGCGCCACTCCGAGAGGCCGCTACTAAGCGACCCGTCCACAGCTGAACCTTGAATAGCCGGCTGCACCCAACGCGGGTGTGGCGCGGCCTTCGGCTGCCTTGAAAATGCCCTGACTGCCCTGCCGGCAATCCCGCTGGCGGCCCGCGCCTGCGCGCGTGTCAGGGACCACACGTGCCCACGGCCAGAGGAATGGCCGTGCGACAGAGAAAGGAGAACGATGGTGAACATGACACAGTTGAAAGCGGCCCTGCCGCGAGAGTTGCTGGCGTCGGTGGTGGTCTTCCTGGTCGCCCTGCCGTTGTGCATGGGCATTGCGATCGCGTCGGGCATGCCGCCGGCCAAGGGCCTGATCACGGGGATCATTGGCGGTATCGTGGTGGGCTTTCTTGCGGGTTCGCCCTTGCAGGTCAGCGGCCCGGCGGCAGGCCTGGCAGTGCTGGTGTTCGAGCTGGTACGCCAGCACGGCATGGCGATGCTCGGGCCGATCCTGTTGCTCGCCGGCATCCTGCAGCTGCTGGCCGGGCGTTTGCGCCTGGGTTGCTGGTTCCGGGTCACGGCGCCGGCGGTGGTATACGGCATGCTCGCCGGTATCGGAGTGCTGATCGTGCTGTCCCAGGTGCATGTGATGTTCGACACGGCGCCGCAGCCCTCAGGCATGCAGAACCTGTTGGAATTCCCCTCCACCGTGGCCGCGGCCTTGCCGCTTGAAAGTGCAGGCTCTGGCTGGATGGCCGGTGCGCTGGGCTTGGGCACCATTGCCATCATGTGGGGTTGGGAGCGCCTGCGGCCACAGAAGCTGCGCTTCGTGCCGGGCGCCTTGCTGGGCGTGGCGGCGATGACCGCCATCGCCATGTGGCTGGCGTTGCCGGTGAACCGGGTGCAAGTGCCGGCGGACCTCTCCGAAGCGATCGACTGGATCCGCCCGGATGACCTGTTGAAGCTGGCCGACCCGACCCTGCTGGTGGCGGCCTTCGCCCTGGCCTTCATCGCCAGCGCCGAAACGCTGCTGTCGGCGGCCGCCGTCGACCGCATGCACAGTGGCCAGCGCTCGGACTTCGACCGTGAGTTGTCGGCCCAGGGCATCGGCAACATGCTCTGTGGCGTGCTCGGGGCGCTGCCCATGACCGGGGTGATCGTGCGCAGCTCGGCCAACGTCCAGGCCGGCGCGCAAACCCGTGCCTCGGCAATCCTGCATGGCTTGTGGCTACTGGCGTTCGTGGTGGTGCTGAGCAGCGTGCTGCAGCAGATTCCGGTGGCGAGCCTGGCCGGGGTGCTGGTGTTCACCGGCGTGAAACTGGTGGACTTCAAGGCGTTCCGCGGGCTGGGCCGTTACGGTCGGATGCCGATGTTCACCTACGCGGCTACCGCGTTGGCGATCATCTTTACCGACCTGCTGACCGGCGTGCTGTTGGGCTTTGCCCTGACCTTGCTGAAGCTGGCGTTCAAGGCGGCGCGGCTGAAGATCAACCTGGTGAGCCTGGAGAAAGACGGTCACATGGAGCTGCGGCTCAGTGGCGCGGCGACTTTCCTGAAGGTGCCGGCGCTGACCCAGGTGCTCGATACCGTGCCGGCGGGGACGACCTTGCATGTGCCGTTGGGCAACCTGAGCTACATCGACCACTCGTGCCTGGAACTGCTCGAGGACTGGAGCCGCAGCAATGCGGCCAATGGGGCGCGGCTGGTGGTCGAGCAGCGGCGCTTGAAGCGGCGGATCGAGGGGCGGCTGCGCACCACGGCGGGCGTGGGGGCCTGAGCTGAAGGGGTGTGTTGCCCGGCCAGGCCTCTTCGCGGGTGAACCCGCTCCTACAGGAATCGCGTTGTACCTGTGGGGGCGGGTTCACCCGCATAAAGGCCCGGCCAGGAGGAATCAGGCCGGCTGGCCCAGCTCCACACCCAGCTGGCGCGACAGGCACGGCCAGCGCTTCCAGGCCTCGCCTGTCTGGGGGCTGGTGAGGGTTTCGCGATAGGCTTCCACCGACTCTGCGGCGAAGCTTTCGTCGTCCAGCATCTCATCCACCGAATGGTGCACCACTTCATCCAGCTGGTTGGCGAAGGTTTCGCCGATCAGCTGGTGGGCGATCAGGTTGGCCACCGTGGTGTCGACCGGGATCAGCGGTTGCTGGAAGTGGCGGATGTACAGGTCGTTGACCTCCTCCACCAGGCGGTGCGCCAGGTAGGCTTCATCCAGCAGGCAGTCGAGCCCCACATGGCCCTGCATCACGCTCGGCGGCTGCAGGAAGTAGGCCTCGGCAATCTTCAGCACAGGTTTGATCTGCGATTCGATCCCCGCTTCGCGGGCCACCTCGTGGGCGGCTTCCAGCAGCTCCGGAACCTGATCGATGTAAGCGCCGACGAAGCGCGCCAAAGTACCCTGGGCGTCCTGCTCAGGCAGTTGGATCGAGGGGTGCAGGTGGGGCAGTTGCAGCTCGAGACGCTCTTTCAGTTGGCCGGTGCGGCCTTCGTGATCGTGGGCTTGGCTAATCTGCTCGCGTACAGCAGCGATGTTCATGACAACTCCAGGGACAAGACGTTTCAAACGGAAGACACTAAATTAGCTCGGTATACAGCATACCTAAGACGTATTTGTTATAAATCGCGCAAACGTGTGCGCCGTTCGGCATATCGCGGCGCCACTATTTTGCCATAACCCATCAAGCTCGCACCTTTGCGGGCTTTTACCGATTTCGTGAAGTTCATTTCACCGGTGCCGTTGCGTGCCGTTGGTCGCTGTCTATACTCCCGTTGAACGTGATTCGTTGATGAGGCCCGACTGCTTTTGCAGGGGCTCGGTCGTCGAAGCCAGGCAGTCTTGACCGCCGTTCCCTCTTGCCGCAGGCCACGCCTCCGGGACTACAAGAACGAGAAGGGGAACCCGCAATGATGCGACATCCACATGTCTGGATGGGCCTCCTGTTGTGGTCGGTTTTTGGTCAGGCCAACGCCGCCTGGACCGTGAACATGCACCCGGGGGCGACGGAAGTCTCCAACGCCGTGTTCGACCTGCACATGACGATCTTCTGGATCTGCGTGATCATCGGCATCGTGGTATTCGGTGCGATGTTCTGGTCCATGGTCATCCATCGCCGTTCCACCGGCCAGCAGCCAGCGCATTTTCACGAGCACACCTGGGTGGAAATCCTCTGGACCATCGTCCCCTTCCTGATTCTGGTGGCCATGGCCATCCCGGCCACCAAGACCCTGATCGACATCTACGACGCCAGTGAATCGGACATCGACATTCAGGTCACCGGTTACCAGTGGAAATGGCATTACAAATACCTTGGCCAGGATGTGGAGTTCTTCAGCAACCTGGCCACCCCCGCCGAGCAGATCCACAACAAGGCGCCCAAGGACGAGCACTACCTGCTTGAAGTCGACCAGCCGCTGGTGCTGCCGGTGGGTGCCAAGGTGCGCTTCCTGGTGACCGCCGCCGACGTCATCCACTCGTGGTGGGTGCCGGCCTTCGCGGTCAAGCGTGACGCCATCCCCGGCTTCGTCAACGAAGCCTGGACCCGTATCGAGAAACCCGGAATCTACCGCGGCCAGTGCACCGAGCTGTGCGGCAAGGACCACGGCTTCATGCCGGTGGTGGTCGAGGTCAAGTCCAAGGCCGATTACGACACCTGGCTCGGTGAACGCAAGGCCGAGGCGGCCAAGCTCAAGGAACTGACCAGCAAGGAGTGGACCCTCGAAGAGCTGGTCGAGCGTGGCGACAAGGTCTACCACACCACCTGCGTGGCCTGTCACCAGGCCGAAGGCCAGGGCCTGCCACCGATGTTCCCGGCGCTCAAAGGCTCGAAAGTGGCCACCGGGCCGAAGGAAGAACACCTGGGCGTGGTGTTCCACGGTCGCCCGGGCACGGCAATGGCCGCATTCGGCAAACAGCTCTCGGAAGTCGACATCGCCGCCGTGGTCACCTATGAGCGCAACGCCTGGGGCAACAACAAGGGCGACATGGTCACGCCGAAGGACGTGCTGGCGCTCAAGCAGGCAGAAGCCAAGTGAACCGGGTTTTGCGCGGCAATCAGCGGATTGCAGGAGACAGGACATGAGTGCAGTGATCGACGACCACGCCCACGGCCATGACCACGCCCACGGCCCGGCCAAGGGCCTGATGCGCTGGGTGCTGACCACCAACCACAAGGACATCGGCACGATGTACCTGTGGTTCGCCTTCACGATGTTCCTGCTTGGCGGCTCGTTCGCCATGGTGATCCGCGCCGAGCTGTTCCAGCCCGGGCTGCAGATCGTGGAGCCGGCGTTCTTCAACCAGATGACCACCATGCACGGCCTGATCATGGTGTTCGGCGCGGTGATGCCAGCGTTCGTCGGCCTGGCCAACTGGATGATCCCGCTGATGATCGGCGCGCCCGACATGGCCCTGCCGCGGATGAACAACTTCAGCTTCTGGCTGTTGCCGGCGGCCTTCCTGCTGCTGGTTTCCACCCTGTTCAGCCCAGGCGGCGGGCCGAACTTCGGCTGGACCTTCTACGCCCCGCTGTCGACCACCTACGCGCCGGCCAGCGTCACCTTCTTCATCTTCGCCATCCACCTGATGGGCATCAGCTCGATCATGGGTGCGATCAACGTGATCGCCACCATCCTCAACCTGCGCGCCCCGGGCATGACCCTGATGAAGATGCCGCTGTTCGTCTGGACCTGGCTGATCACCGCGTTTCTGCTGATCGCGGTGATGCCGGTGCTGGCCGGGGTGGTGACCATGATGCTGATGGACATCCACTTCGGCACCAGCTTCTTCAGCGCCGCCGGTGGCGGTGACCCGGTGCTGTTCCAGCATGTGTTCTGGTTCTTCGGCCACCCCGAGGTGTACATCATGATCCTGCCGGCCTTTGGCGCGGTCAGCTCGATCATTCCGGCGTTCTCGCGCAAGCCGCTGTTTGGCTACACCTCGATGGTGTACGCCACCGGCGCCATTGCCTTCCTGTCGTTCATCGTCTGGGCCCACCACATGTTCGTGGTCGGCATCCCGGTGGTCGGCGAGCTGTTCTTCATGTACGCCACCATGCTCATCGCCGTGCCCACCGGGGTGAAGGTGTTCAACTGGGTCAGCACCATGTGGGAAGGCTCGCTCAGCTTCGAGACGCCGATGCTGTTCGCCATCGCCTTTGTCATCCTGTTCACCATCGGCGGCTTCTCCGGGCTGATGCTGGCCATCGCCCCGGCGGACTTCCAGTACCACGATACTTACTTCGTGGTGGCGCACTTCCACTATGTGCTGGTGCCCGGGGCGATCTTCGGCATCTTTGCCTCGGCCTACTACTGGCTGCCGAAGTGGACCGGCCACATGTATGACGAAACCCTCGGCAAGCTGCACTTCTGGCTGTCGTTCGTCGGCATGAACATGGCCTTCTTCCCCATGCACTTCGTGGGGCTGGCCGGGATGCCGCGGCGTATTCCCGACTACAACCTGCAGTTTGCGGACTTCAACATGGTGTCGTCGATCGGCGCCTTCCTGTTCGGCACCACGCAGCTGTTCTTCCTGTTCATCGTCATCAAGTGCATCCGGGGCGGCGCACCCGCCCCGGCCAAGCCCTGGGATGGCGCCGAGGGCCTGGAATGGTCGGTGCCCTCGCCTGCGCCCTACCACACCTTCCAGACCCCACCGGAAGTGAAGTAGGAGCGCCGGCATGAAAGGCTCGTCGCTCAAGCGCCTGGTCACCCGCCTGCTGGTGTTGGCGGTGGTCATGTTCGGCTTCGGCTTCGCTTTGGTACCGATGTATGACGTGATGTGCAAGGCGTTCGGCATCAACGGCAAGACCGGCGGGCAATACGAGGGCAGCCAGGTCAGCGACCCGACACGCTCGGTGCGGGTGCAGTTCATGTCGACCAACGCCGCCGACATGGTCTGGGACTTCTACTCCACCGGCGATGAGCTCGAGGTCAACCCGGGAGCGGTGAACCAGATGATCTTCATTGCCCACAACCCGACCGACCGGCCTATGAGTGCGCAAGCGATCCCCAGCATCACCCCGGCCGAGGCCGCGGCGTACTTCCACAAGACCGAGTGCTTCTGCTTTACCCAGCAGGTGCTGCAGCCCGGCGAACGCATCGAGATGCCGGTGCGCTTCATCGTCGACCGCGACCTGCCGGCCAGCGTGAAGCACCTGACACTGGCCTACACCTTGTTCGACATCACTGCGCGTCATCCGCCGGTCGCCCATGCCGCGGTGCAGAACGCCCAGGGCCCCCGCTAAGGGAAGGAGATCGGCAATGGCAAGTCACGAGCACTACTACGTACCGGCGCAGAGCAAGTGGCCGATCATCGCCACCATCGGCATGTTCATAACGGTGTTCGGCCTGGGCACCTGGTTCAACGACATGAAGGCCGGCCACCCGTCCTCGCACGGGCCGCTGATCTTCTTTGTCGGCGCGCTGTTCCTGGCCTACATGCTGTTCGGCTGGTTCGGCGCGGTGGTCAAGGAGAGCCGCGCCGGCTTGTACAGCCCGCAGCTGGACCGTTCGTTCCGTTGGGGCATGAGCTGGTTCATCTTCTCGGAAGTGATGTTCTTCCTGGCCTTCTTCGGCGCGCTGTTCTACGTGCGCGTGCTGGCTGGGCCGTGGCTGGGCGGTGACGGGGCCAAAGGGGTGGCACACATGCTGTGGCCGACCTTCGAGTTCACCTGGCCGCTGCTGCACACGCCGGACCCGAAACTGTTCCCGCCGCCCAAGGAAGTGATCGACCCGTGGCACCTGCCGCTGATCAACACCATTTTGCTGGTCAGCTCCAGCGTGACCATCACCATCGCTCACCACGCCTTGCGCCGTGACCATCGTGGCCCGCTGAAATTCTGGATGGCGCTGACCATCCTCCTGGGTATCAGCTTCATCTCGCTGCAGGCCTACGAGTACCACGAGGCCTACACCAAGCTGGGGCTGACCCTGGGCTCGGGCATCTATGGCGCGACGTTCTTCATGCTCACCGGTTTCCACGGTGCCCACGTGACCTTGGGCACGATCATCCTGATCGTGATGTTCGTGCGCATCCTGCGCGGGCACTTCAACCCCGACAAACACTTCGGTTTCGAGGCGGCGAGCTGGTACTGGCACTTCGTCGATGTGGTGTGGGTGGGGCTGTTCATCTTTGTGTATGTGCTTTGACGATTACCCTGTGGGAGCGGGCTCGCCCGCGAATGCGATGTTGAATGTACCGACGCATTCGCGGGCAAGCCCGCTCCCACAGGGTTGGAGGATCATTTCAAAAAGGGGCGTGGGAGACCAGCTGGCCGCTGATGAAGCCCCAGGCCACCAGGCCGATGGTGAGGGTGGCGAGAGCCACCCGCACAGTCAGCGCTTTTAGCAGGCGGGTCGAGTTTTCATCGTCCTTGACCAGGAACACCAGGCCACTGAACAGGCTGGCAACCGTGGCCAACAGCATCAGGACTATCGCGGCCTTGAGCATGGCGCTTCTCCGGGGGGATGCGGTGATGTGGATAAGTATAGCGAGGCGCCGGTGAGGCCGTTTCGCCCTGGCTGGATACCGACCCTGGTGGTGCTTGCGCTGCTGCCGGGGCTGATCGCGCTTGGCTGCTGGCAGCTCGGCCGGGCCGAAGAAAAGCGCGTGCTGCTGGCGACGTATGCCGAGCGTGAGGTCGATGCCCCGCTGGCTACCACCCAGCTGCTGCAAACGCAGGACGCCGCCTTCCGTCGGGTTCATTTGTACGGACGGTTTGACGCCGAGCACAGCCTGCTGCTGGACAACCGCATGCGGGACGGCCAGGCCGGTGTCGAGCTGTTGCAACCCTTCCATGACCAGGCCAGCGGCCTGTGGCTGCTGGTCAACCGCGGCTGGCTGGCGTGGCCCGACCGCCGCGTGCCGGTGCACTTCGACACGCCCGACCAGGCCCTGGCACTGAACGCGTCGGTGTATGTGGCGCCGGGCAGCACCTTCCAGTTGCACCCCGACCCGGTCGGGGAGCAATGGCCGCACCTGCTCACGGCGGTCGACGCTGCGCAGGTCTGGCAGCAGCTGGATCGCGAAGGCTTTGCCCATGAATTACGCCTGGAGCCCGGCCCGGCGGCTTATCGGCTGGACTGGCCGATCGTCGCCATGGGCCCGGAAAAACACCTCGGTTACGCCGTGCAGTGGTTTGCCCTGGCCACTGCGCTGGTGCTGCTCTACCTGTATTTCGGCTGGCACAACAACAAGGAGAAAAAGCATGGCCACCGCCACTCCACTGGACCTGCCTGAACGTAGCAAGCCCAGAGCCCGCGGGCGTTTGCAGCTGTTGTTGATCTTGCTGGTGGTGCTCGGGCCGATGATCCTGGCCACCTGCATGTACAAACTCCAGTTCTGGGTGCCGGAGGGCCGCAGCTACCACGGCTCGATGATCGGCAACGGCGAGCGCCGCGCCGACATCGGCATCGCTGGCGAGGACCAGCGCTGGCAATTGCTGGTCAGCGCCCCGGCCGCCTGTGCCGAGGAGTGCCAGCGCCTGGTGTACCTGGTGCGGCAGATCCAGGTCGGCCTGGGCCGCGACGCCAGCCGTGCCAGCCACGCCTTGGCCGCCGCCCAGCCGTTGGCCAGCGACTACCAGGCACAGCTTGAGCGTGAATATCCGCAGTTGCAGCGCTACCCGCTGGATGCCCAGCGCTACCTGCAGAAGGTTGGCGAACCCGGCCCGCAACTGTGGATTGTCGACCCGCACGGCAACCTGGTGCTGCGCTACGACGCCAAGGTCAACGGCAAGCACGTGCTCGACGACCTGCGTCACCTGCTCAAGCTGTCCAACATCGGCTAGGAGCCTGCCATGGCCAGACCCGGATTCCGCATCGCTGTGTTCGCCACCCTGCTGGCACTGCTGGTCGTCCTGCTCGGTGCCTACACCCGCCTGACCCACGCCGGGCTCGGCTGCCCCGACTGGCCTGGTTGCTATGGCTTCATCAGCGTGCCCAAGAGCGAAGCGCAGCTGGCCCATGCCGAGCTGCACTTCCCCGACCATCCGGTGGAAGAGGCCAAGGGCTGGGCCGAGATGGTCCACCGCTATTTCGCCGGCACCCTCGCCGTGGTGATCGCCCTGCTCGCCTTGCAGGCGCTGCGCCGGCATGCCCGCGATGGCCAGCCTTATCGGTTGCCCCTGCTGTTGCTGGGCGTGGTGCTGGCACAGGCGGCATTCGGCATGTGGACCGTCACCCTGAAGCTGTGGCCGCAAGTGGTCACAGCACACCTGCTCGGTGGTTTCACCACCCTGAGCCTGCTGTTCCTGCTTTCCCTGCGTCTATCCCGGGCCTTTGCGCCCTTGCCGAAACTGCCGCTCAGCCTGCGGCGGATAGCAGCACTGGCGTTGCTGGTGGTGATCGGCCAGATCGCCCTGGGTGGCTGGGTCAGTGCCAACTATGCGGCGGTCGCCTGCATCGACCTGCCCACTTGCCACGGCCAGTGGTGGCCGGCGGCAGACTTCAGCAACGGCTTCCACCTCACCCAGCATGTCGGCCCCAACTACCTGGGCGGCCAGCTCGACAGCGATGCGCGCACGGCCATCCACATCAGCCATCGCCTGGGTGCGCTGCTGGTGACCTGTGTGCTGCTGATGCTCAGCTGGAAGCTGCACCGCTGTGGCCTCACTGGCTTGTCGCGGCTGGTGTTGCTGGCGCTGGCGGTGCAGCTTGGCCTGGGCATCAGCAATGTGCTGTTCCACCTGCCATTGGCCGTGGCGGTGGCGCATAACGCCGGCGGTGCGCTGCTGCTGCTGAGCATGGTGCTGGTGAACTACCGCATCCGCGTGGTCGACAAGGTGCGTGTCGGGGTTGGCCATGGCTGGCGCCTGCGGCCCGTGGCCGGGGTGAGCATCAGCCATCACATGAGGAACGATTCGTGGCGACGCTTCTGAGCGTACGGCGTGCCGGCTGGCGCGATTACCTGGAGCTGACCAAGCCCAAGGTGGTGGTGCTGATGCTGATCACGTCGCTGGCGGGCATGTTCCTGGCGACCCGTGCCGGGGTCGGCTGGGGTGTGCTGCTGTTCGGCAACCTGGGGATCGCCCTGTGCGCGGGCAGCGCGGCAGTGGTCAACCACGTGGTGGACCGGCGCATCGACGCACTGATGGCGCGTACCCACAAGCGGCCGTTGGCCCAGGGCCGAGTCGAGCCATTGCCGGCGTTGCTGTTCGCCCTGACCCTGGCGTTGCTTGGCATGGCCCTGCTGCTGGTGTTCACCAATGCCCTCACCGCCTGGCTGACCTTGGCCTCCTTGCTAGGCTATGCGGTGCTCTACACCGGCTTTCTCAAGCGTGCCACGCCGCAGAACATCGTCATTGGAGGCCTGGCCGGCGCCGCGCCGCCGTTGCTGGGTTGGGTCGCGGTGAGTGGCCATGTCAGCGCCGAGCCCCTGCTGCTGGTGCTGATCATCTTCGCCTGGACGCCGCCGCACTTCTGGGCGCTGGCCATCCACCGCAAGGAAGAGTACGCCAAAGCCGATATCCCGATGCTGCCGGTCACCCATGGCGAGCGTTACACCAAGCTGCATATCCTGCTGTACAGCCTGATATTGCTGGCGGTGAGCCTGCTGCCGTTTGCCATCCACATGAGCGGCCTGCTGTACCTGGCCTGTGCCCTGGGGCTGGGCCTGCGCTTCCTGCAATGGGCCTGGGTGTTGTACCGTGGCAGCCGGCCGCACGCGGCGATCGGCACCTTCAAGTACTCCATCGGCTACCTGTTCGCGCTGTTCATCGCATTGCTCGTTGACCACTACCTGTTGCTGAATCTATGACCCGAACCCAGAAAACCGTCTTTATCCTCGTCGCCCTGGTCGCGCTGATCCTGGGCCTTACCGTCAACAAGGTGCTCAATGGCCGTGGCCAGCTCAACCCCACCGAGCTGATCGACGCTGGCATCATTCTGTTGCCGCAGAGCCGCACGGTGGCTGACGTGACCATGACCAACCAGGATGGCCAGCCAGTACAGCTGGACGACCTGAAGGGCAAATGGTCGCTGCTGTTCTTCGGCTACACCTACTGCCCGGACATCTGCCCGACCACCTTGGCCCAGTTGCGCCAGGTGAAGAGCGAGCTGCCCAAGGAGGCCGTGGACCGGCTGCAGGTGGTGCTGGTGAGCGTGGACCCGAACCGCGATACGCCGAACCAGCTCAAGCAGTACCTGGGCTATTTCGACAAGGATTTCGTCGGGGTGGCGGGCTCGATCGAAGATACCCAGAAGCTGGCCAATGCCTTGAGCATCCCGTTCATTCCGGCGGATACCAGCAAGCCGGGGTATACCGTGGATCACAGCGGCAACCTGGCGATCGTCGGGCCGGATGGGCGCCAGCGTGGGTTCATTCGTGCGCCGTTCAACAACCAGAAGCTGGTGGCGCAACTGCCCGGGCTGGTTAAACGGGATTGATGGGGTTTTAAAAGCTTCGCGGGCAAGCCCGCTCCCACAGTGATATCGACAAGCCTGAGGCTAGCGGTAATCCTGTGGGAGCGGGCTTGCCCGCGAAGAATCCAGCGCGACGTGACGGCTTAGAAGGCCGGAACCACAGCGCCCTTGTACTTCTCGACGATGAACTGCTTCACCTCAGGCGAGTGCAGGGCAGCCGCCAGTTTCTTCATGTCTTCCGAATCCTTGTTGTCCGGGCGGGCAACCAGGATGTTCACGTACGGCGAGTCGCTGCCTTCGATGGCCAGCGCGTCCTTCTCCGGGTTCAGCTTGGCTTCCAACGCGTAGTTGGTGTTGATCAGGGCGATATCGACCTGGGTCAGCACGCGCGGGATGGTGGCTGCTTCCAGCTCACGGAACTTCACGCTTTTCGGGTTCTCGGCAACGTCCTTCACGGTCGACAGGATGTTGGTGTTGTCCTTGAGCTTGATCACGCCGGCCTTGTCCAGCAGCAGCAGGGCGCGGCCGCCGTTGGTGGCGTCGTTGGGGATGACCACGGTGGCGCCGGAGGACAGCTCGTCGAGCTTCTTGATCTTGGTCGAGTACACGCCCAGCGGCTCGATGTGCACGCCGGCAACGCTGACCAGGTTGGTGCCCTTGGCCTTGTTGAACTCATCCAGGTACGGCTGGTGCTGGAAGAAGTTGGCGTCCAGGCGCTTTTCGGCGACTTGCACGTTCGGCTGGATATAGTCGGTGAACTCCTTCACCTTGAGGTTGACGCCCTCTTTCGCCAGTTGCGGTTTGACGAAGTTGAGGATTTCGGCGTGCGGCACCGGGGTGGCGGCGACGGACAGATCACCGGCGTGGGCCGAGAAGGCCGCAACGGCGGCAGCGACAGCAAGCAGCTTCTTCATGAATCACTCCTTGTGAGGGCCGCGACGGCCCCCGAACGGGTCGGCCGGGCCGACCCCATTGGGGTTACTTACGGGAAAAATGCACGACCAGTTTGTCGCCCACGCTCTGCAGCACTTGAACCAGCACCAGCAACAGCACCACGGTGACGACCATCACATCGGTCTGGAAACGCTGGTAACCGAAGCGGATGGCCAGGTCGCCGAGGCCGCCAGCGCCGACCACACCGGCCATGGCGGTGTACGACACCAGGGTGATGGCGGTGACGGTAATCGCCGCGAAGATGCCCGGGCGGGCCTCCGGCAGCAGCGCGCTGGTGATGATCTGGCGAGTGGTGGCGCCCATCGACTGGGTGGCCTCGATGATGCCGCGGTCCACCTCGCGCAGGGCGGTTTCCACCAGGCGCGCGAAGAACGGCGTGGCACCCACCACCAGCGGCGGGATGGCGCCGGCGACGCCCAGCGAGGTGCCGGTGATCAGCACGGTGAACGGGATCATCACGATCAGCAGGATGATGAACGGCAGCGAGCGCAGGATGTTGACCACCAGCGACAGCAGCGCATACACGCCCTTCTGCTCGAACATCTGCTTCGGCCCGCAGAGGAACAGCAGCACGCCCAGCGGCAGGCCGAGCAGCACGGTGAAGAACAGCGAGCCGAACAGCATGATCATGGTATCGACGGTGGCCAGCCAGATTTCGGCCCAGTCGACGTTGGCGAAGAAATTCAGGGCGTCCATCAACGCAGTACCTCCATATGTACATCAGCTGCCTTGAAGCGGGCGAAGGCCGCTTCCATGTCTCCGCCGATCAGGGCGAGGGTGAGCTGGCCATAGGGGACATCCTTGATGCGGTCGATACGCCCGGCGAGGATGCTGTAGTCCACACCGGTTTCACGGGCCACGGTACCCAGCAGCGGCGCGTAGGTGGCGTCGCCCTGGAAGGTCAGGCGCACGATACGGCCTGGCACGTGGGCGAAGTCGTCGCGCTGTTCGCCTTCGTCGACCTGCTCGTCTTCCTGGACGAAACGCTTGGTGGTCGGGTGCTGCGGGTGCAGGAACACTTCGGCCACCGAGCCTTGCTCGACGATCTGGCCGGCGTCCATCACCGCCACGCGGTCGCAGACACGGCGGATCACGTCCATTTCGTGGGTGATCAGCACGATGGTCAGCTTCAGCTCACGGTTGATCTCGGCCAGCAGTTGCAGCACCGAAGCGGTGGTCTGCGGGTCGAGGGCGCTGGTGGCTTCGTCGCACAGCAGGATCTTCGGGTTGGTCGACAGCGCGCGGGCGATGCCGACGCGCTGCTTTTGCCCGCCGGAGAGCTGGGCCGGGTATTTCTTTGCGTGGTCCTGCAGGCCGACGCGGGCCAGCAGCTCGGTGACACGCTGGTCGATCTCGCTGCGCGACAGCTCGCCGGCCAGGGTCAGCGGCAGGGCGACGTTGTCGGCGACCGTCTTGGATGCCAGCAGGTTGAAGTGCTGGAAGATCATCCCGACCTGCTGGCGGAAGCCGCGCAGCTGGCTGGCGTTGAACGCGGTGACGTCTTCGCCGTCGACGATGATCGTGCCGCCAGAGGGCTCTTCGAGGCGGTTGATCAGGCGCAGCATGGTGCTTTTACCAGCGCCGGAATGGCCGATCAGGCCGAACACCTGGCCATTTTCAATGGTCAGGCTGGTCGGATTCAGTGCGGGGATTTCCCTACCGGCGACGCGGTAGGTCTTGTGTACCTGTTGGAACTCGATCACGTAGCGAACCTTGTGGGGCGCATGGAATTTGGGTCAGCGGTTGGCTGGGGTCGCGCATTTTAGCCTTTTCCCATAGCTGTTCTTAGCATTTATTTCGTAATGCACCAATCCTTCGGGCATATCGCGACAACCGGTAATCCTGATTGAACGCTCGACAAAGCCCTCCAGTCACTACTTGAACAAGCCCGACCAGGGCACTGAAGACTGATAAGGAGAGCCGTGATGCCCAGCAAGAAACCGGATTCGCCGAAACAGAGCCAACTCGCCGGTACCGACACCCCCGATCGGGCCAATTCCAACAGCAAACTGCAGGCCCTGGAAGTGGCTCGCAGCGATGCCACCGGCCAGGCCCTGCGGACCAACCAGGGCGTGCGCATCGCCGACAACCAGAACACGCTCAAGGCTGGCCCGCGCGGACCATCGCTGCTCGAAGACTTCATCATGCGCGAGAAGATCACCCACTTTGACCACGAGCGCATCCCTGAACGTATCGTGCATGCCCGTGGCACCGGCGCGCATGGCTTCTTCCAGAGCTACGGCAATCACGCCGAGCTGACCAAGGCGGGCTTCCTGCAGGACCCCGAGAAGATCACCCCGGTATTCGTGCGGTTTTCCACTGTGCAAGGCCCGCGCGGCTCGGGCGACACGGTGCGCGACGTGCGCGGGTTCGCCGTGAAGTTCTATACGGATGAAGGCAATTTCGACCTGGTGGGTAACAACATGCCAGTCTTCTTCATTCAGGACGCGATCAAATTCCCGGATTTCGTGCACGCAGTGAAACCGGAGCCGCATAACGAAATCCCCACCGGTGGTTCGGCTCACGACACCTTCTGGGACTTTGTCTCGCTGGTGCCGGAATCCGCCCACATGGTCATCTGGGCCATGTCCGACCGCGCCATCCCCCGCAGCCTGCGGATGATGGAAGGCTTCGGCGTGCATACCTTCCGCCTGATCAATGCCCAGGGCGTGGCGAGCTTCGTCAAGTTCCACTGGAAGCCGCGCCAGGGTGTGCACTCGCTTTTGTGGGACGAGGCTCAGAAACTTGCAGGCAAAGACACCGACTTTCAGCGCCGGGACCTGTGGGAAGCCATTGAGACGGGCGATTATCCGGAATGGGAACTGGGCGTGCAGATCGTGCCTGAGGCGGATGAACACAAGTTCGACTTCGACCTGCTCGACCCAACCAAGATCATTCCCGAAGAGCTGGTGCCGGTTACGCCGCTGGGCAAGATGGTGCTCAACCGTAACCCGGACAACTTCTTCGCTGAGGTGGAGCAGGTTGCCTTCTGCCCAGGCCATATCGTGCCGGGAATCGATTTCACCAATGACCCGTTGCTGCAGGGCCGGCTGTTCTCCTACACCGACACCCAGATCAGCCGTCTTGGCGGGCCGAATTTTCACCAGATCCCGATCAACCAGCCCGTTGCGCCAAACCACAACAATCAGCGCGATGCGCTTCATCAGCATGTGGTGCACAAAGGGCGAGCTTCCTATGAGCCTAATTCGATCGACGGCGGCTGGCCGAAAGAAACGCCACCTGCTGCTCAGGATGGGGGCTTCGAGAGCTACCAGGAACGCATCGACGCGCACAAGATTCGCCAGCGCAGCGAGTCGTTCGGGGATCACTTCTCACAGGCGCGACTGTTCTTCCAGAGCATGAGTGCGACCGAGCAGCAGCACATCATCAAGGCCTACAGCTTCGAGTTGGGCAAGGTCGAGCGTGAGCACATTCGAGCGCGCCAGGTGAATGAGATCCTTGCCAACATCGACCTGAAGCTGGCCGCCGCCGTCGCTGCCAACCTTGGCCTGCCAGCTCCCAAGGCCGGTACGGTGCAGGTCAAGGGTAGCCAGCTTGCGAAATCGCCGTCCTTGAGCCAGATGAACCACCCCGGTGTGGTGGGCATCAAGGGTCGCAAGATCGCGGTGCTGGTAGCCGATGGTGTAGACGGCGCAAGCGTCGACAAGCTGGTCAAGGCGCTGGAGGCCGAAAGCGCTCGGCCGAAGCTGTTGGGGCCAACTTCGGCGCCGGTCAAGACGGCGGATGGCAAGCAGCTGCCGGTAGATGCGTCGATGGAGGGGATGCCGTCGATCATGTTCGACGGGATTGTCGTGCCCAACGGGGTGGACAAGGCCTTGGCTTCCAGTGGGCTGGCGAAGCACTTTCTGCTGGAGGGCTACAAGCATCTGAAGGCGATGGTGCTGACCAAGGACTTGCTGAACAGCCTGGGGCTCAAGGAGGACAAGGGTTTGCTGCTTGGGGACGAGCAGAAGGTGATCGATGCCTTTGTCAAAGCGGTTGAAGGGCATCGGGTGTGGGAGCGGGAGGCTGCCGCAGAATCTATTCCTGCCTGACAGGGCCTCTTCGCGGGCAAGCCCGCTCCCACAGGTACTGCGCCGCCCTTGGGCTTGGTGCGATCCGTGTGGGAGCGGGCTTGCCCGCGAAGGCTTTAACGCTGATGCGGGACCAGCACCACCTGGGCCGGCATCGAGCGCTGGATCTCATGCTTCTGCTTCAACTTGAAGCCGCTGTCGAGCTTGTGCACGCGCTTTTCCAGCAGGTTTTTCAGCCACGGTGCATCCTGAGTGCGCGGTACCTGGAACACCACGTCGCACTGATAATTGACCACGTCCTTGGCAATTTCGTCGAGCTGGCGGCGCATCGCGTTGATGTCGGTGGTCTTCAGGGCGATCACGGTGCTCGGCGCAGTCGGATCGATCACTCGCGCCTGGGGTTTGGCCTCGGCAGCCTTAAGGGCCGCTTCTGCCTTCTCCAGCTCGGCCTTGCGTGCCTGGGTCACGGCATCGCCACCGGTCACTGCCGGTGCCTGCGGCATCAGCGCCCGGGCCCGGGCCAGCGCGGTAGCGGCGGCATTGACGTCGCCCTTCTGCAGCACGATCTGGCTGCGTTTCAGGTAGGCCTCTGCCAACTGGCGCTGGTTTTGCTCCAGGCGTGCGTCATCAGGCGACTGCGCCTGCAGGGCAGCCAGCTGGTCTTCGGCGGTGGCCAGCTCGTTGCTGGCGATACTCTGTTGCAGCTGCTGCCAGGCATCGGCTTGGGCAGGTGCATCGGCCTGCTCGACCGGCGCGCTGGAACACGCTGCCAGGAACAGGGAAAACGCGGCAACAAGCAGATAACGGGATGCGAACGGCTTCATTCCTGCGACTCTCTATTTGCGCAAAAAGCGAGCAAGTCTACACCCAGGTGCGCACGCTCGAAAATAAGTCTTACAGACCCTTTACCCGCGAAAAGGTTGCAGGGTGCACCTGTGCGCACCCCGGTTTTCAGCGTTTTGGCAGGGCCAGGCTCAGCAAGAATAGCACCGCCGCGCAGACCACGATCGATGGCCCGGCGGGGGTGTCCTTGAACCAGGACATGGCCAGGCCACCGCACACCGAGGTGATGCCGATCAGCGTGGCGGCCAGCGCCATCTGCTCTGGCGAGCGGGCGTGACGCTGTGCCGCAGCGGCGGGAATGATCAGCAGCGAGGTAATCAGCAGCACGCCGACGATCTTCATGGCCACGGCGATCACCACGGCGATCAGCAGCATCAGCGCCATGCGCAGGCCCGCCACGGGCAGCCCTTCGACCATGGCCAGTTCCTCATGCACAGTGATCGCCAGCAATGGCCGCCACAGCACGGCGAGCAGCAGCAGGACCAGCGCGCTGCCGCCCAGGATCCAGCCAAGGTCGGTGGTGCTGATGGCCAGCAGGTCGCCGAACAGGTAGGCCATCAGGTCGATGCGCACATCGTGCATGAAACTCAGCACCACCAGGCCCAGCGACAGGGTGCTGGGGGCGAGGATGCCGAGCAGGGTGTCGGAGGCCAGCGGCTGGCGTTGCTGCAAGGTCACCAGCAGGATCGCCAGCAGCAGGCAGCCCACGGTCACCGCCAGGGCCGGGCTGACATCCAGCACGAAGCCCATGGCCACGCCCAGCAGCGCGGCGTGGGACAGGGTGTCGCCGAAGTAGGCCATGCGCCGCCACACCACGAACGAGCCGAGCGGGCCCGCCACCACTGCCAGGGAAAGACCCGCAAGCAAGGCGTAAAGAAGAAAATCAGCCATGCTTGCAGTGCTCTCCGTGAACATGGGCGCCAGGGGCGACGACCGAGCCGTGCAGGTCGTGGCTGTGATCGTGATGGTGGTGGTAGACGGCCAGGCTCGGGGCGTTCTGGCCGAACAGCTCGACGAAGGCCGGGTCGTTGCTGACTTGCTCAGGGTGGCCCGAGCAGCACACGTGGCGGTTCAGGCAGACCACCTGGTCGGTGGCGCTCATGACCAGGTGCAGGTCATGGGAGACCATCAGCACACCGCAGCCGTGGCGGTCGCGCAGGCGGGTGATGAGGTTGTACAGCTCGGTCTGGCCGACCACGTCTACCCCTTGCACCGGCTCGTCGAGCACCAGCAGCTGCGGCTCGCGCAGCAGCGCCCGGGCCAGCAGCACGCGCTGCATCTCGCCACCGGAAATGGTCTGGATCGGGCTGTCGATGACCTGCTCGGCGCCCACTTCCTGCAAGGCCGACAAGGCAGCCGCGCGGTCTACGCCGGGCACCAGGCGCAAGAAGCGCAGCACCGACAGCGGCAGCGTGGCGTCCACCTGAATCTTCTGCGGCATGTAGCCGATGCGCAGCTTGGGCTTGCGCCAGACCTTGCCGCGATGGGGCTTGAGCAGCCCCAGCACGGCGCGCACCAGGGTGGTCTTGCCGGCGCCGTTGGGGCCGATCAGGGTGACGATCTGGCCGGGCGCCACCGACAGGTCGATGCTGTCGAGCACGGCCTCGCCGGCGAAGCTGACACCGACCTGCTCGAGGCGGATCAGGGCGTCGCTCATGCTGCGCTCCGGCAATTGGCGCACAGGCCGACGATTTCCACTGTCTGGGTTTCGACGCTGAAGCCCACGCCCTTGGCGCTGTTGATGATGGCGTCGCTGATGCTGTCCTGCTCCAGCTCGATGGCCACATGGCAGACCCGGCAGATCAGGAACTGACCCTGGTGCGCGTGCTCCGGGTGGCTGCAGCCGATGAAGGCGTTGAGCGAGGCGATACGGTGCACCAGGCCGTTTTCCAGGAGGAAGTCCAGGGCGCGGTACACGGTCGGCGGCGCGGCACGGCGGCCATCCTGCTCGCTGAGCACGGCAAGGATGTCGTAGGCGCCCAGCGGCTTGTGGCTTTGCCACACCAGCTCCAGCACACGCCGGCGCAGTGCGGTCAGGCGCAGGCCCTGGCGCGTGCACAGGGCATCGGCTTCGGACAATGCGCTGTGCACGCAATGGGAATGATCGTGGGGACGGTGAGCCAGCGGCGTGATGGACATGGGCAGCGACGGTTCTGGATGGAGACGTTATTATGTTACCTGTTTCTGACGAGTCGAGTATTCATCGTGTCCCGATTCCTTGTGCTTTTTGTCGCTTTCATCGCCTGCTCGGCGCAGGCCGACGTGCGTGTGCTGACCAGCATCAAACCCCTGCAGCAGATTGCCGCCGCCGTACAGGACGGCGTGGGCCAGCCGGACGTGCTGCTGCCGCCGGGCGCTTCGCCGCACCACTACGCCCTGCGCCCCTCCGATGTGCGCAAGGTCGGTGACGCCGACCTGCTGTACTGGATCGGCCCGGACATGGAGAATTTCCTGCCGCGGGTGCTGGGCAGCCGCAGCAAACCGACGGTGGCCGTGCAGTCGCTTTCAGGCATGAAGCTGCGCCACTTTGGTGAGGACAGCCATTCCCATGAGGAGGCGGATGAGGACGACCACGACCACGATCACCGCCCGGGCAGCCTGGATGCGCACCTGTGGTTGTCTTCGATCAACGCCCGGGTGATCGCGGCGAAGATGGCGGCTGACCTGGCGACGGCCGATCCGGCCAACGCTGCGCGTTACCAAAGCAACCTGAAAGCCTTCACCGAGCGCCTGGATGCCCTGGATGCACGGATCAAGGCGCGTGTGGCGGGTATCGCCGGCAAGCCCTATTTCGTGTTCCACGAGGCGTTCGACTACTTCGAGTCGGCCTATGGCCTGCAGCACACTGGCGTGTTCAGTGTGGCGTCCGAGGTGCAGCCGGGTGCGCAGCATGTGGCCGCGATGCGCAAGCGCCTGCAGGAAGTGGGCAAGACCTGTGTGTTCAGCGAACCACCGTTGCGCCCGCGCCTGGCCGAGACACTGACCGCTGGGTTGCCGGTACGTTTGGCGGAGCTGGATGCCCTGGGTGGCACCGATCCGGTGGATGCCAAGGGCTATGAGCGCCTGCTCGAGAAGCTCGGTGGTGACCTCGCAGGCTGCCTGGAGCAGTTGTAAGCCTGTTCCGGCCACTTCGCGGGCAAGCCCGCTCCCACAGGTTGTGCACAAGCCTCAAGGCTGACGCTATCCCTGTGGGAGCGGGCTTGCCCGCGAAAGCAGATGCGGTCTAGAGGGCGAACGGCAGGTGCAATGCCACCTGCTGGCGCTGCGCCAGGCGCACCTCGAACTCGCTCGGGTCATGGATCATCACATCCATCCCGGCAAACGATTCTGCGGCAATCAGGCGCGACAGCCAGAAGCGCACACAGCCTACCCGCAACATCTCCGGCCACAGCTCGGCTTCGGCAGCGGTAAACGGCCGCAGCGCCGCATAGGCCGCCAGCAGCGCCTGGGCGCGCGGCACATCGATCGCACCGTGCTCATCCAGGCACCAGTCGTTCACGGTGATGGCGATGTCATACAGCATCGGCCCGGAACAGGCGTTGTAGAAGTCGATGACGCCAGTCAGATGGGTCCCTTCGAACATCACGTTGTCGCGGAACAGGTCGGCATGCAGGTTGGCCCGTGGCAAGGCCAGGATCTGCGCCTTGTGCGCGGTGATCTCGTCCAGCGCAGGCTGCAACAGTGCCGCCTGCTCGGCGCTCAGGCGCGGCAGCAGTTCGGCACCAGATGCCAGCATCCAGTCCAGGCCTCGGTCGGTGCGGCGCTCGATGATGCGTTCGCGGGTGGCCAGGTGAATGTGCGCCAGCAGCTCGCCAACCTGGGCGCAGTGCTGGGCGTTCGGCGCCTTGATGTGCTTGCCCGACAGCCGCGGCTGCAGCAAGGCCGGCTTGCCGCACAGCTCGCGCAGGGCATTGCCGTCACGGTCCCGCAAGGCATAGGGCACCGGCATGTCGGCGTCGTGCAGCACGTCGAGCAGCTCGATGAAGAACGGCATGTCTTCGACCGGGCCGCGTTCGACCAGCGTCAGGACGAACTCCCCCTGTTCGAGGCTGACGAAGAAGTTGCTGTTCTCGGTACCGGCGGCAATGCCCTGGAAGTCGAGCAGACGGCCCAGCTCGTACGGCGCCAGAAAGGTTTCCAGCTCAGGCCGGGTCACGGGGGTGAAGACTGACATGATGAAAAAAAGCCCATACGGGCACTTCCGCCGGGAAGTGCCGGGTTGATGTGAACGGTGCGCGCGTCAGATTACCACTCGAAGATCTTCCAGGACGGGATCAGCATGTCCGGTTGGTCGGAACGAATGAAATTGGCATCAGTGCCATCGGCGCGGACCAGGAAATACGGCTTGCCGTTTTTCGGCGTGATCTTGATCGCATACAGGAAGCCGTTCTGCCGGTATTCCTGGATGGTTTTATCGCCTTCCGTGCGAATGGTCACCTCGGGATCGGCCGAGGGGGCGTCGTCCGCCGCCAGGGTGACGACCGGCATGGTTGCCATCAGGCCGAGCAGTAACAGGCGATTGAGTGTACGCATGATAACCTAGTCCCTTTGTCGTCATTGATCCGGCTATTCTAGCTCCGGACCCGCCGAAAAGGTTGATTCTGCTCATGAGCCAAGCGCCCCTCGTCCTGGTGGACGGTTCCTCCTACCTCTACCGCGCTTTCCACGCGCTGCCACCGCTGACCACGTCCAAGGGCATGCCGACCGGCGCGGTCAAGGGTGTGCTGAACATGCTCAAGAGCCTGCGCAAGCAATACCCCGACAGCCTGTTCGCCGTGGTCTTCGACGCCAAGGGCGGGACCTTCCGTGATGCCATGTTCGCCGAGTACAAGGCCAACCGCCCGAGCATGCCGGATGACCTGCGCGTGCAGGTCGAGCCATTGCATGCCAGCGTCAAGGCGCTGGGCTACCCGTTGCTGTGCGTCGAAGGCGTCGAGGCCGATGACGTGATCGGCACCTTGGCACGCAGCAGCGCGACTCAGGGCCGCCCGGTGATCATCTCGACCGGCGACAAGGACATGGCGCAGCTGGTGGACGGCCATGTGACGCTGGTCAACACCATGACCGGCAGTGTGCTGGACGTGGCCGGCGTGCACGAAAAGTTCGGCGTTGGCCCGGAACACATCATCGACTTCCTCGCCCTGATGGGCGACAAGGTCGACAACATCCCGGGTGTGCCGGGCGTTGGTGAAAAAACCGCGGTTGGCCTGCTGACCGGCATCGGCGGTGGCCTGAGCGATCTGTACGCCAACCTCGACAAGGTTCCGGCCCTGGCCATCCGTGGCGCCAAGACCCTGCCCGCCAAGCTCGAAGAGCACCGCGACGCGGCGTTCCTGTCCTATGAGCTGGCCACCATCAAGTGCGATGTGCCGCTTGACGTCGAGGTCGAAGCACTGGTTTGTGGCGAACCGGACCGCGAGGCGCTGTTGGCGCTCTACACCGAGATGGAGTTCAAGAGCTGGATCGCCGATGTACAGCGCGACGCGGCCAAGGCTGGCGATGACATCGCCCCCATCGAAGAGCCTGCGGCCAAGGTCGAACCCAAGTATGAAACCATCCTCGACCAGGCCCGCTTCGACGCCTGGCTGGAAAAACTGCGACAGGCGCCGCTGTTCGCCTTCGACACCGAGACCACCAGCCTGGACGCCCAGCAGGCGCAGCTGGTTGGCCTGTCGTTCGCCGTAGAGCCCCATGAAGCGGCTTATGTGCCGCTGGCCCACGACTACGAAGGCGCCCCGGCCCAGCTGGACCGCGAGGCTGTGCTGCTGGCGCTGAAGCCGCTGCTGGAAGACCCGGCCAAGGCCAAGGTCGGGCAGAACGCCAAGTACGACATCAATATCCTCGCCAACACCTCGCCTGCCATCGAGATGCGCGGCGTGGCCTACGACACCATGCTCGAGTCTTACGTGCTCAATTCCACTGCCACCCGTCACGACATGGACAGCCTGGCGCTGAAATACCTCGACCACACCACCATCGCCTTCGAGGACATCGCCGGCAAGGGTGCCAAGCAGCTGACCTTCAACCAGATCAACCTGGACAAGGCCGGCCCTTACGCCGCCGAGGACGCCGACATCACCCTGCGCCTGCACCACGCGCTGCAGGCGCGCCTGGCGCAGACGCCAAGCGTGCAGCCGGTGCTGATGGACATCGAAATGCCGCTGGTGCCGGTACTGGCCAAGATCGAGCGCCAGGGCGCGCTGGTCGATGCCGCGTTGCTGCACGTACAAAGCGGCGAGCTGGGCGTGAAGATGGCCGAACTGGAGCAGCGTGCCTACGCGCTGGCCGGCGAGGAATTCAACCTCGGTTCGCCCAAGCAGCTGGGGGCGATCCTCTATGACAAGCTGGGCATGCCGGTACTGAGCAAGACCGCCAAGGGCCAGCCATCCACCGCCGAAGCGGTGCTCGACGAGCTGGCAGAGCAAGGCTATCCGCTCCCCGAAGTACTGATGCAGTACCGCAGCCTGAGCAAGCTCAAGAGCACCTACACCGACAAGCTGCCAGGGCAGATCAACCCGCGCACCGGGCGTATTCACACCTCCTACCAGCAGGCCGTGGCCGCCACCGGTCGCCTGTCGTCGAGCGACCCTAACCTGCAGAACATCCCGATTCGTACCGCCGAGGGCCGGCGCATTCGCCAGGCCTTCGTTGCCAGCCCCGGCTACAAACTGCTGGCGGCGGACTATTCGCAGATCGAACTGCGCATCATGGCCCACCTGGCCAAGGACGAAGGCCTGCTGCATGCCTTCCGCAATGATCTGGACGTGCACCGCGCGACGGCGGCGGAAGTGTTCAGCGTGGCGCTGGAAGAGGTCACCACCGACCAGCGCCGCAGCGCCAAGGCCATCAACTTCGGCCTGATCTACGGCATGAGCGCGTTCGGCCTGGCCAAGCAGATTGGCGTCGACCGCAAGCAGTCGCAGGATTACATCGACCGCTACTTCGCCCGCTACCCGGGCGTGCTGGCCTACATGGAGCGCACCCGCGCCCAGGCGGCGGAGCAAGGCTTCGTCGAAACCCTGTTCGGCCGTCGCCTGTACCTGCCGGACATCAACGCCAAGAACCCGGCCCTGCGCAAGGGTGCCGAGCGCACGGCGATCAACGCGCCGATGCAGGGCACTGCCGCCGACATCATCAAGCGCGCCATGGTCAACGTCGACAACTGGCTGAGCGCGAGCGGGCTGGACGCGCGCGTGATCCTGCAAGTGCACGACGAACTGGTGCTGGAAGTGCGTGAGGACTTGGTCGCACAGGTAAAAGATGAAATTCGCACGCACATGAGCAACGCCGCACAGCTGGATGTTCCGCTAGTGGTCGAAGCAGGTGTTGGCTCGAATTGGGACGAAGCTCACTGATTGAGCAGGGAAAGGTGTGTAGGATCTGCGGCGTGGTGACGCGGATCCTGGCATGGCTCGATGCCATTAGTTCGAGAGTTTCATGAAACTATCGCAAATAGTTTTGAGGGCTCCGGAACTAAACCGGTGAAGCGGGACTCAGAGTAACTGAATGGCTGGTGAAGCCTTTCGATGCTCCTATGTTGTGTTAAGTGTTGGCAGATACCTGGACCCCGCCCTAGCGGTCCAGACTTGAACCCCGAACTTCCCCCTCCCCATACGAAGTCCGGGGTTTTTTTTGCCCGGAATTTGACTTGCAGCGGGCGAATAACCCTGTGGGAGCGGGCGTGCCCGCGAAAAACCCAGCGCGGTGTCTGGCCTGGGCTTCGCCCAGGTTCGCGGGCTCGCCCGCTCCCACAGGGTCAGTGAACTGCCATCAAACAGCTGGCTTGTCTTCCAGTTCCATCCAGCCCGCCAGCACCCGGTAGGCCTCTTCCAGGCCCAGGCGCTTGGGTGCCGAGAACAGCTGGATGGTCGCCGCGTCACCCCATCCCTTGCGAATTTCCGACTGCACCTTGAGCAGGGTGTTCTTGCCGGCGCCGTGGGTGAGTTTGTCGGCCTTGGTCAGCAGGATATGCATCGGCATGCCGCTGGCCTTGGCCCAGTCGAGCATCATCTTGTCGAAGTCGGTCATCGGGTGGCGCACATCCATCATCAAGATGATGCCCTTCAGGCAATCCCGGCTGCCCAGATAGGCCTCCAGGTGCTTCTGCCAGTGTTGCTTGAGCGGAATCGGGACTTTTGCATATCCGTAGCCCGGCAGGTCGACCAAACGCCGTTCATCGTCCAGACTGAAGAAATTCAACAGCTGGGTGCGCCCCGGGGTTTTCGAGGTACGCGCCAGGCTGGCATGAGTCAGGGTATTGAGGGCGCTGGATTTGCCGGCGTTGGAACGGCCGGCGAAAGCCACCTCGTAACCCTGGTCGTCCGGGCATTGTTCGACCTTGGCAGCGCTGAGGGCGAATTTGGCTTTCTGGCAGAGGCCGAGGATGGGGTTCTTGACTTGCATGGGATATCCGATGTGGGTGTTGCCAAAGCCTAGGCCGGCAAGCGGTGTCGTTTCCGTTTGGATGGCGGAAGTATATAATGCCCCAGTTTTTGTGTGCTCATTCTCCCAGCGAAGGGGAATGCGCATGGGGTGTCGAACAATAGCTCGCGCATCAGAACGCAGCGCGTCCCCCAACCCTGTCAGGTCGTTTCGCATGGCGAAATGGCTGCTAGCTGTCGGTATGTTCCTGCCGTTTTTCAGCGCACAGGCTACACAGGATCCCGAGGTGTTGTACAACCGCACGTGTGCGGCCTGTCACGCCGGGCAGTTGCCACAGGCACCCAAGAAGGGTGACCCGGCAGCTTGGGAGCCAAGGCTGGCGCAAGGCATGGAGCAACTGGTGGTGCATGTTACCCAGGGTTTCAAGGCTATGCCGCCGCGTGGATTGTGCATGGACTGCAGTGCCGAGGACTACCGTTTGGTCATCCTTTGGATGAGCGGCAGTCCCGATACATAACATTTCACCCTTAGCCGTGTTGGATTAGCTGATGAACAAACTAGTCGTGAGTCTGCTGTTGACCCTGGGTGTCGCAGGTGCGGCCACTGCTGCAGAACCCATCAAAGGCGATGCCGCCGCCGGCCAGGCCAAGACTGCCGTCTGTGGTGCCTGCCACAACCCCGACGGCAACAGCCTGGCGCCGAACTTCCCGAAACTGGCCGGCCAGGGCCAGCGCTATCTGGAAAAACAACTGCACGACATCAAGTCGGGCAAACGCACCGTGCTGGAAATGACCGGCATGCTGGCCAACTTCAGTGACCAGGACCTGGCGGACATCGCGGCCTGGTTCTCCAGCCAGAAGGGCAGCGTCGGTGCCGCCGATCCCAAGCTGGTCGAACGCGGCCGCGCGCTGTTCAATGGCGGCAACCTGGAAAAAGGCATGCCGGCCTGTACCGGCTGCCACTCGCCCAACGGCGCCGGTATCGCCCTCGCCGGCTTCCCGCACCTGGGTGGCCAACATTCGCAGTACGTGACCAAGCAGCTCACCGACTTCCGTGAGGGCAACCGCACCAACGACGGCGATGCGATGACCATGCGCACCATCGCCGGCAAGCTGAGCAATCACGAGATCGAAGCACTGGCCAGCTACATCCAGGGCCTGCATTAACATTCGGTTAATGCTGCAACGCTAAAGATGAAAGGGCGGCGCGGGCCGCCCTTTTTTCTGTCCGCAGCCGTTACACTACAGAACTCGGGCCCTTCGCCACCGGTCTCAGCACGGTCGCGTCGAGGCGACCAATGAATGCTCAGGAGTAAAGCATGCGTAAACTGATTCTCAGCGCCGCGCTGGTCGCTGCCAGCGTCTTCGGTATGACTGCCGTACAGGCCGCGGAGCCTGCCACCGCCGGCAAGGAATACATCGAGCTGAGCAACCCTGTTCCGGTGTCCCAGCCAGGCAAGATCGAAGTGGTCGAGCTGTTCTGGTACGGCTGCCCCCACTGCTACCACTTCGAGCCGACCATCAACCCGTGGGTCGACAAGCTGCCCAAGGACGTCAACTTCAAGCGCGTGCCGGCCATGTTCGGCGGCCCATGGGACGCCCACGGCCAGATGTTCCTGACCCTCGAAGCCATGGGCGTCGAGCACAAGGTGCATGCCGCGGTGTTCGACGCCATCCAGAACCAGCACAAGCGCCTGACCGACCCGAACGACATGGCCGACTTCCTCGCCACCCAGGGCGTCGACAAAGACAAGTTCCTCGCCACCTTCAACTCGTTCGCCATCAAGGGCCAGGTCAACCAGGCCAAGGAACTGGCGAAGAAGTACGAAATCACCGGCGTACCGAGCATGGTGGTCAACGGCAAGTACCGCTTCGACCTGGGTACCGCTGGCGGGCCGGAAGGCGTGCTGAACGTCGCCGACCAACTGATCGAGAAGGAGCGCGCCGCTAAGTAAGCGGCGTACCCCATGCGCCGCTTCAGAACCGCGCGTGGCATTGGCCTGCACCAGCCGCAGGTCAACGAGCATCACTTGCAGGCCCCAGGCCTGCCCGAGGATGGTCGTCTGCGGCTGCTCAGCTTCAACATCCAGGTGGGTATCAGTACCGAGCGCTACCGGCATTACCTGACGCGCAGCTGGCAGCACTTGCTGCCGCACACCGGCCGGGCTGGCAACCTGCAGAAAATCGGCCAACTGCTCAGTGATTTCGACCTGGTGGCCCTGCAGGAGGCCGATGGCGGCAGCCTGCGCTCAGGCTACGTCAACCAGGTGGAGCACCTGGCTCAGCTGGGGGCCTTCCCTTACTGGTACCAGCAGCTCAATCGCAACCTCGGGCGTTTCGCCCAGCACAGCAATGGCGTGCTCAGCCGCCTCAAGCCGCAACACCTTGAAGATCACCCACTGCCCGGCCCGGCCGGCCGTGGTGCGATCCTGGTGCGCTTCGGCGAGGGTGAGGACGCGCTGATCGTGGTCATGATGCACCTGGCCCTGGGTGCCAAGACGCGTGCCCTGCAGCTGGCCTACATCCGTGAGCTGATTGGCGGCTACCGCCACCAGGTACTCATGGGGGACATGAACACCCACGCCACCGACCTGCTTGAGCACTCGCCCCTGCGCGATCTGGGCCTGATCGCCCCCCAGGTCGAAGCCACCTTCCCCAGCTGGCGCCCGCAGCGCTGCCTGGATCACATCCTGCTCAGCCCGAGCCTGACCCTGGAGCGGGTCGAGGTGCTGGCACAGCCCATTTCAGATCACCTTCCCGTTGCGGTGGAGATCCGATTGCCTGATGCACTGACTGTGGATACGCTGCCGGTCTTGAGCTAGATCAGCTAAAGCGCGGCAAGCCCTCAAGTGTTCGCGGGGCGCGCCGACAGCGTGTCATTACACAGCCCACAGATGCATTACCCGTCGCGGATCCAGGCATGACCGAAGAAGCCGAGCGCTGGAAAGAAAAATACCTTAAAAGCATCGAACAGCAGGAAAAACTCGAGCGCCGCTGGAATGCGCGCCTCGACCTGCTGCGCCGTGGCCTGGTGCGCAGCACCCTCGCGGCCGAAGGCAGCGACAAGGTCGTCGACCAGTGCATGAAGGAAATGCGCGAGGTCATCCGCAGCGACAACATGGACGCCGGCCTTGCCGGGCTGATTCCGCGCCTTGAAAAAGCGGTGCTGGATTCCGAGCAGCGTCGGGAAACCCGCATGAATCAGGTCAGTGATGCCCTGAACGCACTGGTTACCCAGCTTCAAGGCTTGCCGTTGCCCGGTGAAGTTGCCCGGCCTCTGAAAAAACTGGCGAAAAAGCTCGATGGTGGTGTCGCCCAGTCACGTGAGCTGCCGCCCCTGCTGGGTGAGCTCAGTGGCCTGCAAGGCCGTGCCCTTTCTTCGTTGAGCAAGGCGGATGACGAGGCCAGGCCGGGCTTCCTGCAGCGTCTGTTCGGTAACCGCGATAACGAGCCGCAGGCAGAGGACGCTCAGGTTGTGCAGCTTCAGCCGCAGATCACCCCGGCTGAAACCCAACCGCAGCCGGACGGGCCTGTACTGGTGGACTTGCCGCCGCGTGACGCGGACGAGCTGCAACCTCTGGCTACTGCCGCGCCTGCCCCGGAGCCTGAAGAAGCTGCTCATGCCACCGAGCGGGAGGCGCTTGCTGAGCCACAGGCCGTTGAGCAACCGGTAATGGCCCAGCCAGAAGCTGAGCCGCAGGCCGCCGAGGCTGCCGAATTACAGGAACAGCCCGAGCCGCTGGCGGCCCCGGTGCCGGCGACACTCGAAGAAGTGTTCGGTGAGGACGGCCCTTACTCCCTGCCCGATGCGGTAGAGCCGCCGTACAGCCAGGTCGCGGCGCACATCGAACAGACGCTGATCGGCCTGCTGGACGACCTCAGCCTGCCGGAACGCCACAAGGCCCAGGCCCTTGAGATGCGCGAGCGGGTGGCACGCGGGCTGAACTGGTATGAACTGATCCCGGTGCTCGATGACCTGGCCGTGCTCATGCTGGCGATCACCGACAGCGGGCAGCATGAGTTCGAGACTTACCTGCAGCAGCTCAACGAACGCCTCGACAGCTTCCAGAGCCACTTGCACGAAGCCAGTGCCGGCCATGCCGACAACAGTTCCGCTGCGCGCGAACTGGACAGCCAGCTGCGCGAACAGGTCGATGGCCTGCAAAGCAGTGTGCAGGGCGCAGTGGATGTAGACAGCCTCAAGCACATCCTGGAAAGCCGCCTGGAAGGGCTGCTGGGTACCATGGACGAGCACCAGCTCGAGCGTGATCGCCGCGAGCAGGAGCTTGCCGGGCGCCTGCAGGGCCTGGCCGAGCGGGTCGCCAGCATGGAGCAGGAAGCGCTTGGCTACCGTGAACACCTGGAAGAGCAGCGGCAGAAGGCGCTGATCGATCCACTGACCGGGCTGCCCAATCGCGCGGCCTGGACCGAGCAGGTGGAGCGTGAAATGCTCGACTGGCAGGAAAACGGCGGTCACCTGGCCATGGCCATCCTCGACCTGGACCATTTCAAGCGCATCAATGACAGTTACGGCCACCTGGCCGGCGACAAGGTGCTGAAGATTGTTGCCGACCAGCTGCGCAAACGCCTGCGCGCGCGTGACTTCATCGCCCGGTTCGGCGGCGAAGAGTTCGTGCTGTTGCTGCCGCAGACGTCTCCGGCAGCCGCTGCCCAGGTTGCCGAAGCGCTACGCGCGGCAATCGAGGCCTGCCCGTTCCATTTCAAGGGCGAGCGCGTGGTCATCACCACTTCCATCGGCTTGAGTGCCTTCCGTTCCGGCGAACGGGGTGACCAGGTGCTCAAGCGCGCCGATGCCGCACTTTATCGGGCCAAAGATTCAGGACGAAACCGGGTGGAGCAAGGATAAGTCTGATACTCCAGTATCCGTTATCCTATTGCATTACCCATACTGCCCTGGCTTTTCCCATGAAAGCGTTGTTATCCGCATTGCTGCTGCTGACTCTGGCCGGTTGCTCGACCGGCCTGCGCATCGACCGCAGCCACCCTTCCGCCAACCAGGACAACCGTATCCAGTTCGTCGTCCTGCACTACACCAACGCCTCGCTGGAGCGTTCGCTGGCATTGCTGACCCACGGCGAAGTCAGCGCCCACTACCTGATTGGCGACGGCCCGGCCACGGTCTACCAGCTGGTCGACGAGAACCGCCGCGCCTGGCATGCCGGTGACAGCCAGTGGCAGGGGCGCACCTGGCTGAACTCCAGCTCCATCGGCATCGAGATCGTCAACCCGGGGTTCGACGAAACCGCCAATGGACGCGTCTGGTACCCGTATAGCGAGGCGCAGATCCAGTCGTTGATCGCGTTGCTCAAGGACATCGTCAAGCGCAACAACATCGAGCCGCGGCACATCATCGGCCACAGCGACATTGCCCCATCGCGCAAGCTCGACCCTGGCCCGTTGTTCCCCTGGAAGCGCCTGGCGGATGCAGGCCTCGGCATCTGGCCCGAGCCCAATGCCGTGGCCCGCCAGCAGGCTTACTTCAACGTCAACCCACCGACCATCGGTTGGTACCAGCAGGAGCTGGCGCGCTTTGGCTATGCCATCGAGCAGACCGGGCAGCTCGATGTCACCACGCGGCACGTCATCGCGGCCTTCCAGATGCACTTCCGCCCGCAGCGTTTCGACGGCATGCCGGACGCGCAAACCGCTGCCATGCTGTCGGTGCTGAACCGCATGCGCTAAGGCGAATTGCATTCGGGCGCTAAACGGCAGAGCCGATTCTCATTCCAGTTGCTATACCTTGTTAATCAACTGGATGCTGCCCATGTCTGCCCTGATTTCTGCATTGCGCCAATTTTTTTACCGCCCCTGGATGCTGGCCTCCCTGGCAGCATTGGCCAGCGCCGCAGTATTGCTGACCGCCAGCATCGGTATCGCGCTGCAGCAGATGAAGGAAAGCGAGAGCGCGCAGATGAACGCCCAGGGCGAGCGCTTTCTCGACCGCCTGGAGCAGGTATTCGGCCAACTGCGCGAGGGCGTCGACGAACTGCAGGCGCAGTCGCTGCGCGGCTGCAGCCCGGCGATGATCTCGGTGTTGCAGCAGGTCGGGCTGGGTTCGCGCTTCATCTATGAAGCGGCCTATGTCGATGCCAATGTCGCCTGCTCCAATCGGGGCGGGGCACGGGCCTTCGTGCCGACGCGAGCGCCGGATATCCAGGGCCCGACGTACAGCTACTGGCTCAATACCACCACTGAACCCAACGAAAACCTCGCCGCCCTGATGCTTGCGCGGGGTAATTTCCTGGTCTCCACCTCACGCGGGCACCTGACCGACGTGGTCGACCTGCCACCGGGCGGCAGCTTGCTGGTGGTCCTGGATAACGGCACGCGCGCAATCCCGGTGCTCGGCCCGCCCCAGGCCTGGCCGCCGACCAGTGGCTGGCCGCCACCCAGCCAGAAGTCGCTGTTCGAGCTACGTGATCGGCTGGTCTATCGTATGCCGACCAAGTCGCCGGACTACCAGTTGGTGCTGATCGCGCCGCGGGCCAGTCTGCCGTTGCGCATGAACGGCATGCTCTGGCTGTTGTTCCCGGGCAGTGTGCTGGCCGCGTGCTGCATTGGCTGGCTGGTGCTGCAGTTGATCCTGCAGCGGCGTTCGATGAGTTCCGAACTGCAGAATGCCCTGCGTCGGGGCGAGCTGCAGGTGCTGTATCAGCCGATCATCGAGCTCGACAGCCGCCGCTGTGTCGGTGCCGAGGCCCTGGTGCGCTGGCGCCGCCCCGACGGTTCGCTGACCAGCCCGGACCTGTTCATCCCCCTGGCGGAAAACACCGGGCAGATTCGCCAGATCACCGATTTTGTGCTGCAACGCGTGCTGGAGCAGTTGGGCCAGCTGCTGCGCTCCCATCGCAACCTTTATATCTCGGTGAACCTGGCCGCCTGTGACGTGATGGTGCCGCGCATTGGCCGGGTGGCGGCTCGGTTGCTGGCGCTGCACCGTGTCGCCGCCAGCCAGATTGCCTTTGAAGTCACCGAGCGCGGGCTGATCGATGTGGTGGTGGCGCGGGATAACCTGCAAGCCCTGCGTGCGGTCGGCCACCAGGTGCTGATCGATGACTTCGGCACGGGCTATTGCAGCCTGGCCTACCTGCAGACTTTGCCGGTGGACTGCCTGAAGATCGACAAGGCGTTCATCGATGCCCTGGGGCATGACGCCGCCAGCAGCGGGGTGGCGCCGCACATCATTCGCATGGCCCATGACCTGCATTTGCGGGTGATTGCCGAGGGCATCGAGTGCGAGGCGCAGGCGGTGTTGCTCAACAGCGAGGGGGTCAACTATGGCCAGGGCTGGTTGTTCGCCCACCCGCTCAATGCCCGGCAGTTTGCCGAGCTGGTGACCCGCGGCCGGCAGCCGCGGCGGGCACGGATCGATGATGAGCCCTGAGCGCGGGCAGCGTCAGACTGGCAGGGCCATGTAGAACTGTGTGCCCTGCCCTGGGCGTGAAAACACGCCCATGCGCCCGCCATGCAACTGCACGATTTCCTTGCACAGAGCCAGGCCCAACCCCGCACCGCCTTTCTTGCGCCCCACCTGCACGAACGGTTCGAAGATCCGCCCTTGCTGGCCATAGGCGATGCCTTCACCGTTGTCCTCGACGCTGATGATCACCCGCTCCGCGTGCCGCCGTGCATGCAGGCGGATGCGCCCGCCGCTGGCGGTATGGCGAATGGCGTTGTTCAACAGGTTGTCCAGCACCCGGTCGAGCTGCGCGATGTCCGCCTGGATGCGTGGCAGTGGAGGTTCCAGCGCTTTGATCAGTTCGATCTGTTTGTTGGCAGCCTGGTCGCCGAAGCGTGCTTGCGCCCTGTCGAGCAGTTCGTCGATGGCGCACGGGGCAAGCTCGAGCTTCTGCAGGCCGCTCTGGTAGCGCGAGAAGTTGAGCAGGTCGTTGATCAGCTGGGTCAGGCGCTGCATTTCTTCGCCGATGGTCTCCAGCAGATCGTTCTCGCGCGCCTCGGGCGGGAACTTGAGGCGCTCGCGCAACAGGCCGAACGCCATGTGCATGCCCGTTACCGGGGTGCGCAGTTCATGCGAGGCACGCAGTACGAACTCGCTGCGCACGCGTTCGAAGGCGCGTTGCTCGGTGACATCGTGCAACACCATGACCGCACCCAGAATCGGGCCTTGCGGGTGGCTGACGGGGGTCAGGCTGTAGGTCAGCAGGCGGGATTCTTCATCCACCTCGATGCTCAGGTCCTCCGGTGGGCGATCCAGGCTGCCGCCACGCAGCACCTGGCGCAGCTGTTGTTCCAGTTCCGGGCGCTGCAGCGCTTCGGCCAGGCCTCTGCCGACGCGGCTGTCACTCCAGCCCAGCTGCCGCTGTGCGACCGGGTTGAGGTGCTCGAGGTGCCCCTGGCGGTCGATGATCAGCAAACCATCGTCGATGCTGTCGAGCACGGCCTGCAGGCGCTGCTGGCCAGCCAACAGTTCATCGACATTGGTGGCCTGGTGCTTGCGCAGGGCGTCGGCCATCAGCCCGAAGCGGCGGGTCAGCTGGTTGAGTTCGATGGCTTGGGTGACTGGCAGGGTGATGTCGAAATCACCCTGGCCGAGCTGGTCGGCGGCCTTAGCCAGCGCTTCGATCGGTTGGCCGAAGCGGCGGGCGATGTTGTGCGCGGTGACGAAGCCGAGTACCAGCACCACCAGCCCCATCAGGCCCAGCACGCCGCTGACCAGCAGGGCGCGGTCGCGAGTATGTTCTTCGCTGCGCGTGATGTGATCGAGGGCTTGCTTGTGCGAATCGATCAGGTCGGTGCGTACCTGGTTGAAAGCCGCGCCCAGTGGTTGTTCCGTGCCCATGCTGCGGGCCGGGGCCGGGCTGTCGCGGTAGGCCTGCAAGAATGCCTGGTAGTTGCTGCTGGCCTTGCTGAAGCCTGTGCGTTCACCCCCTTGCGCCAGGCCCTGGTTGAGCAGTTCCTGGAAGTTGTCCTGCAGGGTTCGCAGATTGTCCGGGGCGGTGTCCTCGTCCAGCAGCAGCGTCAGTTGCTCGCCAAGGTTCTGCCGCAGTTTCAAACCCACTTCCAGCGCATGGGTGGTTTCGCGCACCGACTGCTGCTGTACCGTGGCCATCTGCAGCACGCTTACCAATCCCAGCATCAGGCCCAGCAGGGCCACGGTCACCAAAGCCGAGATGCTGAGAAAGAGCCGCGTGCGCAGCTTCATCGGCAGCCTCATAGGTTGTACTGCTTGCGCTTGCGGTAAAGCGTGGAAGCGTCGATGCCGAGGGTCTTGGCGGCCTGGTCGAGGGTATCGCTGGCGGCAAGTACCGCGCCGATGTGCGCGCGTTCCAGTTCATCCAGGCTCATGGCCGCGCCTACCCGGGGCGCATTGCCTGCGGGCTGCTCGCCCATGCCGAGGTGGCTGATTTCGACGCGCTCCTGCGGGCAGATGATGCTGGCACGTTCGATGACGTTGCGCAGTTCGCGGATGTTGCCCGGCCAGCGGTAGTTGAGCAGCGCACTGCGCGCTTCGTCGCTGAAGCCACGGGCCGGGCGGGCGTATTCCTTGACGAAGCGCGCCAGGAAGCGGTCGGCCAGGGTCAGGATGTCCTCGCTGCGCTCGCGCAGCGGCGGCAGGTGCAAGGTAATGACATTGAGGCGGTACAGCAGGTCTTCGCGGAAGCGGTTCTCGCGCACCATGTCGTCCAGGTTGAGGTTGGTCGCCGCGAGAATGCGCACGTCGGCGCGGCGGGTGACCGGGTCGCCTACCCGCTCGTATTCCTTGTCCTGGATGAAACGCAGCAGTTTGGGCTGCAAGGTCAGGGGGAAATCGCCGATCTCATCGAGAAACAGCGTGCCACCGTCCGCCTGGTTCACCCGGCCCAGCGTACTTTCGCTGGCGCCGGTAAACGCCCCGCGGGTATGGCCGAACAGTTCGCTTTCCATCAGTTCGGCATTCAGCGACGGGCAGTTGATGGTCACGCAGGCCTTGCGCGCCCGCTTGCTCCAGCCATGGATGGCGCGGGCCAGTTCGCCTTTGCCGGTACCCGACTCGCCGAGGATGAGGATGTTGGCATCGGTGGTGGCGACCTGTCGGGCGGTTTCCAGCACCGCCATCATCGCCGGGCTGTGCGAGTCGAGGCCGTCCTTGGGCTTGCGCACTTCCCCTTCGAGGGCTTCCAGGCGCGCCGAAAGCTGGCGGACCTCCAGTTGCTTGGCGGTGGCCAGGCGCAGCTGGTCGGGGCTGCAGGGTTTGACCAGGTAATCGGCGGCGCCGGCCTGGATGGCATCGACTGCGGTGTCGATCGCCGAATGCGCGGTGACGATCACTACTCGCATCCACGGTGCCTGAATGCGCATCTGCGCCAGCACATCGAGGCCATTGTCCTCGCCCAGGCGCAGGTCGAGGAAGCACAGGTCGAACACCTGGCGCTGGAGCAAGGCATCAGCCTGCGCGGCGCTGTTGGCCGTGGCCACGCTGTAGCCTTCGTCTTCCAGGCAGTAGCGGAAGGTGCGCAGGATCGCGGACTCGTCATCCACCAGCAGAATGCGGCCTTGGTTGTCCTGGGCTGATTCCATTTCCTGCGCTCCTTCGGGTAGTTCTTCAATTAGTGTGGGAAAAATCGGGCAAGTTGCACGGTCAATTGTGAAGGAATCGGACCTTTGCATGCTAGCCAATGGCCAAATCTCACGCAGACGCCGGATATCTCGATGATTTTCTTAGAGCAACGAGCTGGCACATTGGTTGCGACGATTTTCTGCTTTTGCCAACTAAAGGAGGTACATCCGTGTTTCCTACCATCCGTATGGCCGTGTTGGCGGCCACCCTGCTGACCGTTTGCACACCTGCATCAGCCGACCCGGTACAGGACGCTCGCCTGGAGGGTTCGCTGCAAACCGCGCTGGCCCTCAACCGGATGCTCAACCCGTTCCGCATCAAGGTCGAGGTCGATGACCAGCGGGCCCGCCTTAGCGGTGAAGTCGAGAACGACGTCGAACGCCAGTTGGCCGAGCATGTGGCCCTGGCTACACGGGGCATCGAGCAGGTCGACAACCAGTTGCGGGTCAACGCCGAGCTGGTCGAGCGCCCGCTGGAGCTGCGTGCATACGCCCAGCGGCTGGAGGATGCGACCTTGGCCGCGGTGATCCGGGCGCGCTTGCTGTGGAGCACGGCCACGGAGAACGCCCCGATCGAAGTGCAAAGCAGCGATGGCGTGGTCACCCTGCGCGGCAAGGTCGACAGTGCCGAGGCCAAGGAGCTGGCGGGTGTGGTGGCGCGCACCACCGACGGCGTGCACCTGGTCAACAACCTGGTCAGCCTGGATAGCGCCGCCATGGCCAAGGCCAGGGAGAACCCGGTAGCCGCCGGGAGTGGCACGCAGCCGAGCGACAGCTGGGTGGTCGACAAGATCCAGACCAGCTATCGCTTCAGCCGCAATCTGGACGGCCTGAACATCAAGGTGGCCAGTGAACAGGGCATGGTCCGGCTGACCGGTGAGGTGGTCAGCAGCGAGCAGAAGACCATCGCCGTGGAGATCGCGCGGCAAATCATCGGTGTGCGGGGGGTCGATGCCGACCTGCTCAAAGTGGCGACCAAGGTAGAGGGCTGAATCGTGCAATTCGCACGACGCCTGAAGGGCCATCGTGCAGGATACGTCATCAATGGCAACGTGCGAACTATTTAACTTATTGATTTATAAGGAATTTATTGGATTGGATGGGCTGGCATGCTGGCTGCAATTACCTGTTCAGGTTTGAACAAAAATTACAGCAGGAGAAGCCGGCATGAACCGCCCATCCGTCAACCGCTCGCTGAATGCCGCACTGCCCTTGCACCAGTTCCTGTTGCTCGGCATGGCGTTGCTGCTGACCTTGGCCGCTGGCCTCTTTTACTACAGCTGGCAGACCGCGCGCCTTGCCGATCAGGTCGCAGTGCAAACCGCGCTGCTGACGCAGATTCAGGCGACCCGCGCCAACACCCTGGTAAAAGCCGCCGAACCTGCCGGGCAGCGGCCTGCCGCCAACACTTCGCCGGCCACGGTGGATAACGTCGTTCCCCAGCAGCGCTGGGTGTTCTAAGGCGCTGGCTGGACCGATTTCAAAAAAGAAAGGAGAAGCATCATGCTGAGTTGGGCTATCACTTTCCTCATCATCGCCATTGTCGCCGCAGTGCTTGGCTTCGGTGGTATCGCTGGCGCCGCTACGGGTATCGCGAAGATCCTGTTCATTGTCTTCCTGGTCCTGTTCGTAGCCTCCTTCTTCTTTGGACGTGGCCGAGGTTGACGATGAGCAGGAAGCTATCCACAGCCCTGGCTGCTGCTGCCCTGATGTTGGGCAGCAGTGCAGCGGTGCTGGCGGCCAATGATGGCCAGGTCCGGGTCGAGCAGTTGCTCGGCTCGGACCCTGAATACCGGGAAACCTGGCAAGACACGATCAAAGGCGAGGAACGCTTGCCCGATTGGGTGATCAACCTGAGCGGCAGCGGCCAGGAGCAGATGTCTGCCGTGACTGAAGACGGCGACAAATATCTGGTCGGCCCGCTGTGCGAGTCGCCGCAGAACTGCACCTACAAGCGCCTGATCGTGGCGTTCAGCTGGGACAAGGACGACGCCTACGGGATGCTGGTGGAAGTGCCCGAGGGCTTGCCGAGTGACAAGTCGCCAACCCGCCATGCGCAGTACCGCTGGCTGGGTGATCCGGACGACGGCATGAAGGCGATGTTGCAGGAGCAACTCAAGCGCGATCCGAAGTGGTACTGACCAGCGGTCGCGCGCTGTCATCTAATGGAAGCGGAACCTTTTTATCTTTCTCGCTTCTATGATGCGCCGCCCCGAGGAGGGGTAGCGCATGACCAGGGGGCCGGGCTGTTCTGATTGTTGCAGGATCGGAGTGGCCTAGGGGTACAGGGAGTACCTCCAGCACTGGGCCGGGTCAGGCAAAGGCAGAATCGGAAGCTTCAGGTCAGGCGTGTCGAAAAACACGTGCACCCGGCCTGGCTTCCGAGGCGCCATCCCGCCGTTTTGCTAAATCCTTTCAGGATTTCCCTCTTGAGACACATTTTGTCTTGACCGTACATCAAATTTTTTTCGCTCGATACGGGTGCCGCGCAAGTGTCATTTCGGCCATTCGGATTGTCGAACAAGCCGTTTTTATCCCTGCCAATACACCGCCAAAACTGCCTAAATATGGCGGTTTGGTCTTGTTCGGATTTCCGAACGTTATAAATCAATGACTTACGTGCGTCCTATTTTGACTTCGATGTCTATGCCGTATCGGCATGGGGTATGCGTTTCCGGCATTAGATTTCAGCCTTCCCCGTCGCAATAGTTGCCGCCTTTTTCGCTGGCCCGAGCGCCCTGTCGCTCGCTCGCGGTGTCCTTACATGAGGTCTCCGGACGGAAGCCAAAAGCTCCCCGTGACGTTGCCAACGGCTCTGTTACGCGCTTTTCCGGTCGGTGCCCGTGACCACTAGAACAAAGGGTAAAGACATGAAGAAGGCAAAACTGAGCCTCGCCTGGCAGATCGTCATCGGTCTGCTTCTGGGCGTTGCAGTCGGCGCGCTGCTGAACCACTTCAGCGCGGAAAAGGCCTGGTGGATCAGCAACGTTCTCCAGCCCGCCGGTGACATCTTCATTCGCCTGATCAAGATGATCGTTGTCCCGATCGTGATTTCGTCGCTGATCGTGGGTATCGCCGGGGTTGGCGATGCGAAGAAACTGGGCAGCATCGGCCTGAAGACCATCCTCTACTTCGAGGTGGTGACCACCATCGCCATCGTTGTCGGCCTGGTGTTGGCCAACCTGTTCCACCCGGGCGCCGGCATCGACATGAGCACCCTGGGTACCGTCGACATCTCCAAGTACCAGGCCACCGCGGCTGAAGTGCAGCACGAGCACGCGTTCATCGAGACCCTGCTCAACCTGATCCCGTCGAACATCTTCGCAGCGCTGATGCGTGGCGAAATGCTGCCGATCATCTTCTTCTCGGTCATGTTCGGCCTCGGCCTGTCGAGCCTGCAGGCCGACCTGCGCGAGCCGCTGGTGCGTACCTTCCAGGCCGTGTCGGAGACCATGTTCAAGGTCACCCACATGATCATGAACTACGCCCCGATCGGTGTGTTCGCCCTGATCGCCGTGACCGTTGCCAACTTCGGTTTCAGCTCGCTGCTGCCGCTGGCCAAGCTGGTGCTGCTGGTGTACTTCGCCATCGCCTTCTTCGCCTTCATGGTGCTGGGCCTGGTCGCACGCCTGTTCGGCTTCTCGGTGATCAAGATCATGCGCATCATGAAAGATGAGCTGATCCTCGCCTACTCCACCTCCAGCTCCGAAACCGTGCTGCCGCGCGTGATCGAGAAAATGGAGAAGTACGGTGCACCGAAGTCGATCTGCTCGTTCGTGGTACCGACCGGCTACTCGTTCAACCTCGACGGTTCGACCCTGTACCAGAGCATCGCGGCGATCTTCATCGCCCAGCTGTACGGCATCGACCTGTCCTGGAGCCAGCAGCTGCTGCTGGTGCTGACCCTGATGGTCACCTCCAAAGGTATTGCCGGTGTACCGGGGGTATCCTTCGTGGTGCTGCTGGCGACCCTGGGCAGCGTGGGCATCCCGCTGGAAGGCCTGGCCTTCATCGCCGGTGTCGACCGCATCATGGACATGGCGCGTACCGCCCTTAACGTGATCGGCAACGCACTGGCAGCCCTGGTGATTGCACGTTGGGAAGGCATGTACGACGCCGCCAAGGGCGAGCAGTACTACGCCTCGCTGATGGCGGACAAGCAGGAAGCTGCCATGGTTGGCGAAGCCGCCAAGCGCTGAGCCTGAACGGTTGAACCAGAAAGCCCCGACTTGTCGGGGCTTTTTGTTGCCTGTGGATTTGTCCGATCTGCTGGTCGGTTCGCGATCTCTGTGGGAGCGGGCTTGCCCGCGAACACGGGCGAAGCCTGTGCCATCCACCGCGTTGTCTGCTTCGCGGGCAAGCCCGCTCCCATAGGGTTCAGCGTCAGCCGAGAGTTCTCCAGTCAGAGGCCCCGATACGCTATCATTCGGGCATTTTTCAGGGGGAACACACGGATGCTCAACGGCCTTTGGCTCGGCTTTTTCCTGGTGGCGGCCGTCTCCGCCCTGGCCCAATGGCTGGTCGGTGGCAACGCCGGCATCTTCGCCGCGATGGTCGAGAGCATCTTCGCCATGGCCAAGCTGTCGGTAGAGGTCATGGTCCTGCTGTTCGGCACCCTGACCCTGTGGCTGGGCTTTCTCAAGATCGCCGAAAAGGCCGGCATCGTCGAATGGCTGGCCAAGGTGCTGGGGCCGCTGTTCGCCCGCCTGATGCCAGAGGTGCCACCCGGCCACCCGGCGCTGGGCCTGATCACCATGAACTTCGCCGCCAATGGCCTGGGCCTGGATAACGCCGCGACGCCGATCGGCCTCAAGGCCATGCGCGCGCTGCAGGAGCTCAACCCCAGCAGCACCACGGCCAGCAATGCGCAGATCCTGTTCCTGGTACTGAACGCCTCGTCGTTGACCCTGCTGCCGGTGACCATCTTCATGTACCGCGCCCAGCAAGGCGCCACCGACCCCACCCTGGTGTTCTTGCCAATCCTGCTGGCCACCAGCGCCTCGACCCTGGTCGGCCTGCTATCGGTGGCGGTGATGCAGCGCTTGCGCCTGTGGGACCCGGTGGTGCTCGCCTACCTGATCCCCGGCGCGCTGCTGCTGGGCGGCTTCATGGCCTTCCTGGGCACCTTGTCGGCTGCTGCGCTCGCCAGCCTGTCGTCGATTCTCGGCAACCTGACGCTGTTCGGGGTGATCATCCTGTTCCTGGTGATCGGTGCGTTGAAGCGGGTGCAGGTGTATGAAGCCTTTGTGGAAGGCGCCAAGGAAGGCTTCGACGTGGCCAAGAGCCTGCTGCCGTATCTGGTGGCGATGCTGGTGGCGGTCGGTGTACTGCGCGCCTCTGGGGCGCTGGAACTGGCGCTGGACGGCATTCGCCACGCGGTCAACTGGATGGGCCTGGATACCCGCTTCGTCGAGGGCCTGCCCACCGCGCTGGTGAAGCCGTTCTCTGGCAGTGCCGCGCGGGCCATGCTGATCGAGACCATGCAGACCCACGGTGTCGACAGCTTCCCGGCCCTGGTGGCGGCAACCATCCAGGGCAGCACCGAAACCACCTTCTACGTGCTGGCGGTGTATTTCGGCGCCGTGGGCATCCAGCGGGTGCGCCACGCCGTCGGCTGCGCCCTGCTGGCCGAGCTGTCCGGTGTGATCGCGGCCATCTGCGTCTGCTACTGGTTCTTTGCCTGAGCCTTAGCCTGAGCCTGGCCGCTTTGCGCCACGGTCCAGCCCACCACCAACCCGGCAAGCAGATCGCTGGCCTCGCCGAAGCCGGCGACCACAGTTGACACCCGGGTGTCGGCAAGCGGCTGGCGCACTTCGAAGCGCGTGCTGGTTAGGATGCGTTGGCTGCGGCCTTGCACCAGGCGCGCGACGAAGCGGATCACCACCTCCACCTTGCCATCCGGCTGATACTCGCTCTGGAACGCCAGCAGCTCGCCACTCAGCTCGTAGTCGGCTTGCAGGTTGCTGTCGTCTGCGCTCAGCCGCTGCACCTGGCCATCGCGCTGGAAGCCATCGAGCAGGCGGTTGCGCACCAGCAAAGGCACTGGGTCGCTCCAGCGGGCGCCCTTGTAGCTGCTGATCACATCCCCTTGGGGGATCACGGCGATGCGTGGCCCGGCCAGTGCTTCGCTGGCCAGCGGCTTGTTCAGGCGCAGTGACCAGTCCACCGGGGTATTGCTGTGGCTGGCCTGGTTGACCGGCAGGCGGTAGATATCCACAGGTTCGCTCTGCGGCAGGATCGAGCAGGCGCCGGCCAGGCTCAGGGCGGCCGCCAGGGCCAGCAGGCGCAGCGAAGGGATCATGGCTGGAACTCCTTGTTGTTGTCGCGGCCCAGCAGGTAGCCGCTCGGGTCGGCCTCCAGGCGCCGGGATATGCCCTTGAGCGAGTTGAGGGTTTCGCGCAGTTCGCGGATGGCCGGGGTCAGCTGGTTGAGCCCCTGGGCGCCGTCATCGATGGACTGGCGGTTGTCCTGCAGCAGGTTGTTGATGGTCGCAGCGCTTTGCGCCAGCGACTGCATGGCCTGCTCGGCATTGCCGATGGCCTGTTTACCCTGGGTGCCAAGCAGGCCGTTGGCGTTGCGCATCAGCGCCTGGGTTTCGGCCAGGGTGGCGTTGGCCTGCTTGCCGACCTGGGCCAGTTGCTCGATGGCGTCGCTGATACCGCCCTTCTGGTTGGCGAAGGCGCCAGTGGTCTGCTCCAGGTTGGCCAAGGTGTTGCTCAGGCGGTCGATGTTGCTTTCCGAGAACATCTGGTTGGCGTTGTGCAGCAACAGGTTGATGTTGGTTACCAGGTCGCTGCTGTCGTTGAGCAGGCGGGAGATCGGCGAGGGTGAGGCGACGATCACCGGCAGCTTGCCGTCCTTGCCCCTGAGTTCCGGGCTGTGCGGCGTGCCGCCGCTGAGCTGGATGAACGAGTTGCCGGTGACCCCGGCCAGGGTCAGTTTGGCCTGGGTGTCTTCCTTGACCGGGGTGTCGCCGCTCAGGCGCACCCGGGCCAGCACCCGGCGCGGGTCTTTCGGGTCCAGGCGCAGGCTGGTGACATCGCCGACCTTGATGCCGTTGTACTGCACCGGGCTGCCACGGGACAGGCCCGAGACGGCTTCGTTGAAGATCACTTCGTAGTCCTTGAAGGCGTCGTCGACGCTGGACTTGGTCAGCCACAGGCCGAACAGCATGGCGCCAGCCACCACCAGGACAGTGACCAGGCCAATCAGGACGTGATGAGCTCGGGTTTCCATTGTTCAGCGCTCCTGCCCGGCGTTGGCGGCGGCGTGTTCGGCCGCGCGCCCGCGTGGGCCGTGAAAGTATTCGTGGATCCAGGGGTCGTTGGTCTGTTCGACCTCGGCCAGGGGGCCGGCGACCAGCACCTTCTTCTGTGACAACACGGCGATGCGATCGGTGATGGTGTAGAGGGTGTCGAGATCGTGGGTGATCAGGAACACGCTCAGGCCCAGGGCATCGCGCAGGGTCAGGATCAACTGGTCGAAGGCAGCGGCGCCGATCGGGTCGAGGCCGGCGGTGGGTTCGTCGAGGAACAGGATGTCCGGGTCCAGCGCCAGGGCGCGAGCCAGGGCTGCGCGCTTGATCATGCCGCCGGAGAGCGACGAGGGGTATTTGTCGGCGGCGGAGATCGGCAGGCCGGCCAGGGCCAGCTTGACCCCGGCCAAGTGCTCGGCATCGGCGCGCGACAGGCCGGCATGCTCGATCAACGGCAGGGCGACGTTTTCGGTGACGGTCAGGGATGAAAACAGTGCGCCCTTCTGAAACAGCACGCCAAAGCGGCGCTCCACCCGCGAACGCTGTTCCTCGCGCAAGCCGGCCAGGTCTTCACCGAACACCTTGACCTGCCCCTCGTTGGGGCGCCGCAGGCCGATGATGCTGCGCAAAAGCACCGACTTGCCGCTGCCCGACCCGCCGACCACCGCGAGGATTTCGCCGCGGTACAGGTCCAGGTCGAGGTCCTTGTGCACCACCTGGCTGCCGAAGCGATTGCAGATGCCCCGCGCTTCGATCACCGCTTCCCGGCCATTCACCAGCCCATCTCCATGCAGAACAGCGCTGCCACCGCATCCAGCACGATGACCACGAAAATCGATTGCACCACGCTGGAGGTGGTGTGGGCACCCACCGACTCGGCGCTGCCGCTGACCTTGAAGCCTTCGAGGCAGCCGATGGCGGCGATCAGGAAGGCGAAGACAGGCGCCTTGGCCAGGCCGACGAGGAAGTGCTGCACGCCGATGTCGGTTTGCAGCAGCGACAGGAACATGGCCGGCGAAATGCCCAGTGACAGGGCGCAGACCACGGCACCTCCGACGATGCCGCAGATCATCGCGACGAAGGTCAGCAACGGCAGTGAAATCAGCAGCGCCAGTACCCGTGGCACCACCAGCAGCTCGATCGGGTTGAGGCCCAGGGTACGGATGGCGTCGATCTCTTCATTGGCCTTCATCGAGCCGATCTGCGCGGTGAAGGCACTGGCAGTGCGCCCGGCCATGAGGATGGCGGTCAGCAGCACGGCGAACTCGCGCAGGAACGAAAAGGCAACCAGGTCGACGGTGAACACCGTGGCCCCAAAATCGGCCAGCACCGTGGCCCCGAGGAAGGCCACCACGGCGCCCACCAGAAAGGTCAGCAAGGCGACGATGGGAGCAGCGTCCAGCCCGGTCTGCTCGATGTGCGCGATGACCGGGGTGACGCGCCAGCGGTGTGGCTGCAGCAGGCGGCGCAGCAGGGTCTCGATGATCAGGCCGAGGAAACCCAGCAGCTGCATGGTGTCCTGCCACAGCGTGCCAACCGCGCAGCCGATACGTTCGAGCAGCACCAGCAGCACGTTGCGCTCGGGCTCCTTGACCGGGATGCAGTAGTCCTGCACCGAGCAGTAGACATTCTTGAGCAGGGCGCGGCTGGCTTCGGGCAGGTCGTGGGTGCAGTGCGAGAGGCGCTCGGACCCGAGCAGCTCGGCCAGCAGCGAGGCACCGGCGGTGTCCAGGCGGCCCAGTTGGCTGAGGTCGGCAATGGCCTCGGCGCCATACTGCGTGCGCAGGCGCTCGCTGTCGCGCTTGAGGCTGGCATAGTGGGCCAGGGTCCAGTCACCGGCAATCCGCAGGCAGGCCGGTTGGCAGCTGGTGTCCAGGGTGGCGCTGGGGGTAGTCATAGGCTCCATGCATCCGGCCAGGCTAGAGGCTGATCATAGCGCAGCGGGCATGGAGCGGTTTGTTGAATATGTGCTGTCCTGCGCCAGCATCACTTCGCAGGCGCGTCGTCCACCACCTTGAAGCGCAGCACGCCGATCACCTGGCCATCTTCGGTCAGTACCCGCACCTGCCACTTGCCCACCGGGTTGGGCGGGAAGTTCTGCTTGTGGGTCCAGGCGCGGTAGCCTTCCTTGCGCCCGCCGTGGATGTCCAGGGCAATGCGATCGACCTCCTGGCCGTCCTTCTGCCACACATGGTAGATGCGCTCGTCCAGGCCGCGCGGCGCGTTGATCGCGGTGTAGGCGTACAAACCATTGCTGCGAATGCGGCTGGCGGCGATTTCCTCCAACGACTCGCCGGGTTGGCGATTGAGCACTTCGGTGCTGACCGCCACGTCCGTCATCCACAGCGTTGCCGGTGGCACCCATGAACGCAGCAGCCAGCCGCTCCCGCCTACAGCCAGGGTAACCAATACCAGTGCCACGCCGCGGCGCCAGGTATTGATCGGGAAGCTGCTGAGCAGGCTGGGGAACGACAGCGCCATGGCGGCAATCAACGCCAGCTTGAAGCTTTGCGCGGTGGTCAGGTGCAGGATGATAGGCAGCGCGGTGAGCAGCGCGGCGAACAGCGTCAGGGTGTGCAGCGCGAGGAACAGCCAGCGCCGGGGTGCCAGCCACTTGTAGTAGAGCGGGTCGATGATCGAGATGAGCCCGGCGGCGCCAAGCAGCCCGGTGAACACCAGCTGGCCGCTGTTCCAGGTGGTGGTGATGAAGAAGAACGGCAAGACGAAGAACAGGCTTTCCTGGTGGATCATCTGTGTCGCGTAGCGCAGCAGCGGCTGCGGAATCTCACGCTTGAAGGTGCGCGCGAACAGGCCGGTGAGGGTGTTTTCCAGCATCAGCCAGACCCAGCTGACCAGCATGAGGATGGCGATCCAGCTGGCCAGGCTGGCCTGGCGGTCGACCAGGATGAAGCTGCCGATGCCGGAGAGGAAACCACCGAGTGCGATGACGCCGGGGTAGCGTTTGAGCAGCTCGATGACGCGCTGGACGAAGTGGGGTATTGGGGGCATGGGTCTACAACAGCAGTTTGAGGTGGCTGTGCCGGCCCCTTCGCGGGCAAGCCCGCTGCCACAGGTAGTGCACTGATCATGAATCCTGTGCGGTTCCTGTGGGAGCGGGCTTGCCCGCGAAAGGGCCGGTACTGGCAAAAGGATACCGCCGATTCACCGCTGGCGTGTAGCACCACTGGGTCGTTCCGGCTTGTGCCGCCGCCAGCGCAGCAGCCCCAGCGCCAGTATCAGCCCCAGCAGCAAGGCCACCAGCCCGTAAAGCTCGTCATACCCCAGGAACGGCTTCTCGATCCGCAGGTAACCCTGATCCTTGAGCAACGCCTTCAGCGCCGCATTGGCCTCTTCCAGTGTCACCTGGCGCAACTTGCGCGCCGGGTCGGCAAAGCGGCCGTTGTTGTAATCGTTCAGCGCGCCCCAGTAGTAATCGGCCAGCGCACTGTTGCCCTGGGTGCTCCAGCTTTCCTTGGCCACGGCGGCATCCTTGAGGCGGGCGAAGGTATCCGGGTCGAGGCCTTCCTTGCGCAAATGATCGAACAGCTGCTGCATCACCTTCACGGCCTGGTCGACATCTTCGCGCTCAAGGTCGGCATTGAGGCTGAGCATGCCGCTGTCGCCGAAGCTCTCGCGTTGTACGGACGGCCCGTACGACAGGCCGTTGCGCAGGCGCAGCTGGTCGTACACCGCCCAATCGAGGTAGCGCGACAGCAGGTCAAGGGTCTGCTGATGGTCATTGTCCAGCACCGGCTCGATGAACAGCCAGTGCAACTTGACGCTGTCGCCCAGCAGGCCACGGGTCAGGTCGCGGCGTTGCTCGGCTTGTTGGCTGATGCTTTCGAGGGTGCGCCGCTCTTCCGGCTCGGTGGCGGGCAGTTCACCAAAGGTACGCTCCAGGTAGGCTGGCAACAGGCGATCCAGGCCGCCCACCACGATCAGGGTCATGTTGTTGGCGGCGTACCAGCGATCACGCAGGGTCTTCACTTGTTCCAGGGTCATGTCCGCGACGTTGGAACGCTCGGGGCATTTCAGGCCCAGCTCGGTGGCCAGCTGGTCGCTGGCCGGGTGGCCGATGTCCTGGCGGTCGAGCCAACGCTGCAGGTGGCCATAGTGGCCGCCATCCTCGCGTTCGATGATGTGCTTGGCCGTGGCCAGGGCCTTGGCGTCGATGCGGGTGTCGCGGACGATTGCCAGCAACAGGTCGAGCACCTTGCGCTGGTTGCGTGCCGGCGCCTCGATGACGAAGGTGGTGTCGGCGCTGCTGGTATAGGCGTTCCATTCGCCGCCCAGGCTCTGCAGGCGCTCTTCCAGGCCGCCCTCACCGGTCTCGTCGATGCCTGTGAACAGCAGGTGCTCGAGCAGGTGCGGCAACTCCTTCTGCTCGCAGTCGAAGTCATCCAGGCCGACCCCCACCACCAGGCGGATCGCCACATGGTCGCGTTCGTAACCGGATTTGAGGATCACCTGCAGGCCATTGGGCAACAGGTAGCCCTCGACCCGCGAGCGATCGAGGGCAAATGAGGGCAGGCTGCAGATCAGCAGGCAAACGAACATCAGGCAACGCATGGGCGAGCGACGGTCTCCAGGTGTGCGAGATCAGGACAGGTGGGCGTCTTCCGAGACGCTGTCGAGCAGCAGCCCGCCAGTGTCAGAGCCACCCAGTACCACATAGGCACTGCTGCAGAACAAAGAGTTCAACCGCTTCATGTCGGCGATCAGCTCCAAGTGTAGCGAACTGGTCTCGATACTTTGCACTACCTTACGCTGCAAACGGCTGACATGGGCATGCGCCAGGCGCCGTTCCTGGGCGCGGAAGCGGCGTTTTTCGCGCAGCAGCAGGCGCGCGCTCTCCGGATCGGCGCTCAGGAATACCGACAGGCCCAGGCGCAGGTTGGCCAGCAACTGCTCCTGCAGCCCGGTGAGCTCTTCCAGGCCGACCTGGGAGAACTCCCGGCGCTGGCTGGTTTTCTGCTGCTGCACCTTGCGCAGCATGCGTTCGATCAGGTCGCAGGCCAGCTTCAGGTTGATCGCCAGTTCGATGACCTCTGCCCAGCGCCGGTTGTCCTGATCGCTGAGGTCTTCCCGTGGCATCTGCGCCAGGTACAGCTTGATCGCGCTATACAGCGCTTCGCCATCCTCGGTCAAGGCGCGTACCTGCTGGGGCATGGCAGTGTGGGTGCCGCGCAGGGCGCCGAGCATGGCCTCCAGCAGGCTGTCGACGATGTCACCCAGGCGCAGGGTTTCCCGGGCGGCATTGGCCAGGGCCAGGCTGGGCGTGGTCAACGCCGAGGCATCGAGATGGCGCGGGCGTATCTGACCATTGCTGGCCTCGCGTTCGGGCAACAGCGTGTTGCACAGGCGGCCCATGGGTTTGACCGTCGGCAGCATGATCAGGCAGCGCAAGGTGTTGTAGAGCAGGTGGAAGCCGATCACCAGCTCCTGAGGGCTGAAGCTCAGGCTGTCCATCCACTCCACCAGGGGGTGCAGCACAGGGATGATCAGCACCAGGCCGATCAGCTTGTACAGCAGGCTGCCCAGGGCCACCCGGCGGCCTGCGGCGTTCTGCATGCTGGTGCTGATGAAGGCCAGCAGGCCGCTGCCGATGTTGGCGCCGACGACCAGGCCGATGGCCACCGGCAGGCTGATCACCTCAGCGCCAGCCAGGGTGGCAGTGAGCAGCACGGCAGCCAGGCTGGAATAGGAGACCATGGCGAACAGTGCCCCCACCAGGGCGTCGAGCATGATGTCGCCGGTCAGCGAGGCGAACAGCACCTTCACCCCTTGCGCATGGGTGATCGGCGCCGCTGCCTGCACGATCAGCTCCAGTGCCAGGATGATCAGGCCCAGGCCGATCGCCACGCGGCCCAGCTGGCCCGCGCGGGTCTGCTTGCGTGAGAGGAAGAAGATGACCCCGAGGAACACCAGCAGCGGCGACAGCCACGACAGGTCAAAGGTCAGTACCCGGGCCATCAGCGCAGTACCGACATCGGCGCCGAGCATGATCGCCAGCGCTGGGGTCATGGCCATCAGGCCCTGGCCGACAAAGGAGGTGACCAGCATGGCGGTGGCGTTGCTGCTCTGCACCACGGCGGTGACCACGATGCCGGCAATGAACGCCAGCGGCCGCCGGTTCATGTTCTGGCTGAGCACGCGGCGCAGGTTGGAGCCGAACACCCTGAGGATGCCGGTACGGACGATATGCGTGCCCCACACCAGCAAGGCCACGGCGGAGAGCAGGTTGAGCAGGGTCAGCATGGTCGAGCCCCCCTTTGTAATCGGGCCCCAGTGGCGGAGCCAAAATGGATGAAGCCGTAAGCCTGGCCCGGGGGTGGGTGTCTTGATCCAGTGCTTACTCAAGCTTTAGTTGTTTTGCGGAACTCGCGCCAGCTTGGCACGCTCTGCAAGCATTTGAAATGTTTCTGTCATGAAAGCCCGTACATGAAAAAGGGCCCCGGAGGGCCCTTTTTTGCTGCGCGTCCTGATCTTATTGACCCGGAATGTCCTTGCGCAGTTTCACCGGTTCATGTTCCTTGCCCTGCTTGCGCGCCATGGCGGTACGCATGCGGATGTTGATCGCCTCCACGGCCAGCGAGAAGGCCATGGCGAAGTAGACGTAGCCCTTCGGCACGTGTACGTCGAAAGATTCGGCGATCAGCACGGTACCGACGACGATCAGGAAGGAAAGTGCAAGCATCTTCAGCGAAGGGTGCTTGTCGATGAAGTCGCTGATGGCGCCGGCGCAGGCCATCATCACCAGCACTGCGACGACGATCGCGGCAATCATCACCGGTACGTGCGAGACCATGCCGACCGCAGTGATCACCGAGTCCAGCGAGAACACGATGTCGATGATTGCGATCTGAATGATGGTGTAGAGGAACTTGCCGCCAGCACCCTTGGGCTCGTCGGCGCTCTCCTCCTCGCCTTCCAGGCCGTGGTAGATCTCTTGCGAGCTCTTCCACAGCAGGAACAGGCCGCCGCAGAACAGGATCAGGTCACGCCCGGAAATACCCTGGCCGAACACCACGAACAGGTCGGCGGTCAGGCGCATGACCCAGGTGATCGACAGCAGCAGCATGATGCGGGTGACCATGGCCAGGGCCAGGCCGAAGATCCGGGTGCGCGGCTGCATGTGCTTGGGCATGCGGCTGACCAGGATCGAGATCATGATGATGTTGTCGATCCCGAGGACGATCTCAAGTGCCGTCAGGGTAAAAAAGGCAACCCAGATTTCCGGGCTGGTCAGCCATTCCATGTGTATTCCTTCAAACGATAAAGGCGATGCCCCCCAGCAGGGGGCATCGCGATGGGTGATGCGTGTTAATTAAAGACTACTGAACAGCGGGAAAATGCCCATCAGCAGCGCGGCGAACATTATGCATAGGCACACCAGCACTGCCCACTTGAGTGTGAAGCGCTGGTGATCGCCGAACTCGATACCGGCCAGGGCCACCAGCAGGTAGGTCGAAGGCACCAGCGGGCTGAGCAGGTGCACCGGCTGCCCGACGATCGAGGCGCGGGCCATTTCCACCGGGCTGATGCCGTAATGGCTGGCCGCTTCCGACAGCACCGGCAGCACGCCGTAATAGAAGGCGTCGTTGGACATGAAGAAGGTGAACGGCATGCTGACGATCGCGGTGATCACCGCCAGGTACGGGCCCAATGCTTCAGGGATGACCGCCAGCAGGCTCTTGGACATGGCCTCGACCATGCCGGTACCGGACAGGATGCCGGTGAAGATACCGGCGGCGAAGATCAACCCGGTCACGGCCAGCACGCTGCCGGCGTGGGCGGCGATGCGGTCTTTCTGCTGCTGCAGGCACGGGTAGTTGACGATCATGGCGATACTGAAGGCGATCATGAACAGCACCGGCAGCGGCAGCACGCCGGCGATCAGCGCGACCATCAGGGCGGCAGTCAGGGCGCCGTTGAAGTAGATCAGCTTGGGGCGGCGCGCCTCAGGAAACTGCGACACGCTGATCTCACTGTGGTCGATGTCGTCGGTCGGCAGGTGCAGTTCACCCAGGCGGGCACGCTCGCGCTTGCCGTAGAGGTAGGCGATGGCCAGGATCGCCAGCACACCAAAGACCATGGCCGGGATCATCGGCACGAAGATGTCCGACGGGTCCACATGCAGGGCGCTGGCGGCGCGGGCAGTCGGGCCGCCCCACGGGGTCATGTTCATCACCCCGCCGGCGAGGATGATCAGGCCGGCCATGATCCGCGGGCTCATGCCCAGGCGGCTGTACAGCGGCAGCATGGCAGCGCAGCAGATCATGTAGGTGGTGGCGCCGTCACCGTCGAGCGAGACCACCAGGGCCAGCACGGCGGTGCCGACCGAGACTTTCAGCGGGTCGCCCTTGACCAGTTTGAGGATCTTGCGCACGGCCGGGTCGAACAGGCCGGAGTCGATCATCAGGGCGAAGTAGAGGATGGCGAACATCAGCATCACCCCGGTGGGCGCGAGCTTGCTGATGCCTTCGAGCATCATCGGGCCGATCTTGGCGGAAAAACCGCCGAACAGGGCGAACAGGATCGGTACCAGGATCAGCGCGATCAAGGCCGACAGGCGCTTGGTCATGATCAGGTACATGAAGGTGATGACCATGGCAAAGCCGAGGAAGGTCAGCATGGCAATACTCCAGGTGTGGCGCGGCGAAAGAGAAGTCGACTCGGGCGGATCAGCGCGTTTGGCGCTGCACGGGGAGCATGCGGAGGGGGGGCACGGAAAGGCGGGCGCAGGAATACATCAGAATCACCATTGTTGTTGTTGATGGGCCGGGCGCGGAAATTTCCGGGTGCCCTGGCTGACCGGTCTTGTGCCGGTAGTGGGGGCTATCCTAGGGGGGCAAGCTTTCAGCCAGCTTTCGCCGGGAAAACGGCGACAGGAGGTAGGTGATGCAGGATTCAACCGAGGGTGGCTGCCATTGCGGCGCCCTGCGTTATCGGTTGCAGGGTGACCTGACGGATGTTGCCCATTGCCATTGTTCCATCTGCCGGCGCGTCAGCGGCGGGTTGGTGGTGACCTGGGTCACCCTGCCCCGCTCGGGTTTCCGCTGGTTGGCGGGTCGGCCGCAGTGCTATGTGGCGCCGGCCAGCTGCAAGCGGTATTTCTGTGGGGAGTGCGGGGCGCATGTGGCGCTGGTGACCGAGCATAGCCCGGGAAGCATCGATGTGACGGTGGCGACGCTGGACCATCCGGAGCGGGTGCCAGCCAGGCGGCATATCTGGACTGACAGCCGGTTGCCCTGGCTGCATCTGGATGAGCAGTTGCCTGGGGAGGCGGAGGAACAGTTATAGGCCCTCCTCGCGGGCACACCCGCTCCAACAGGATCACCACAAGCCCGAAACCTGTGGAGTACCTGTGGGAGCGGGCGTGCCCGCGAAGAGGCCGGTACAGGTGCTAAGGCAACTGCAGGCCGCCAGCTGCCTTGTGCAATGCCCGCAAATGCTCGCCAATGTGCTTCACGTTGGCCTCGACCGCAGCAATTTCCTTCGCCCGGGACGGCTCCAGCAGCGCCCTCACCTCTTTGTCCAGGTCGGTACTCAGGCGCAGCAGCTTGGCCTGGCGCTCGGCGCTGACCTGCTCCAGTTGCTTGCGCTCTTCTGGCTGCGGCAACCCATAGCCCTTGGCATCCAGCAACTCGGCCGGGCGGCTGAGGAAGCCGCTGTTGGCGAGCATCTGCTTCAGGGTTTCGTCGGCCTTGTTGATGCTGCCGTCCTTCAGCGCTGCAGCGTTCAGGTAACGCTGCTTCACTTCGTCCTGAGCCAGCAGCAGTTGCCGGCGCAGGCTGGCCTGCTCGAGCAGCAGCAAGGCCGCGCTGGTGCGCAGGTCGGCCTTGTCGAACCAGGGACGTCGTTGCTCCGCATCCTGGGCCAGCCAGTCCTCGACCTCGGTCTGCTTGATCGGCAGCTGCTTCCTCAGCACATCGAACATGGCCTGGTAGCGGTCGCGATAGGAGTCGAAGCGGTAACCCAGGCGCAGGGCTTCGCGCGGGTCGTCGAGCACGCTGGTATCGGCCAGCGCCCTGCCCTTCAGCACCGCCAGCAAGCCATTAGGCATGATGCTGTCGAGGTCGTTGAGGCGTGGGTTGGCAGTGCCGCTGCGCAGCAATTTCAGCGACTCCACGGCACAGTTGTTGGACAGGAACCAATAGTTGCCGTCGTAGCTCCAGTGCATCTCGGCGGCCTGGCGTACCAGGTTTTCGATCTCGTCGCGGTTGAGCTTGAGTGGTACCGAGGCCAGGCTGCGCAGTTCAGTCTTGGTGTATTCGTCGATCACCTGGCCCAGCGGCAGCACGAACAGCCGTGAGGGATAGGTGCCGACCAGGCCGTCCCAGCTGGACAGCTGCACATCGTTGACGAACGCACGGTAAGACAGCACCAGGCTCTGGTCGAGGTCCAGGCGGCAGTCCGGCCCAAGTGGGCGACCGGGTTTGCATATCACCAGGCGCAGCATGCTGTGGCCCCAGCGGCTGACCAGGTTCTGGTTGGCTTCAGCCAGCAGGAAGTCGACCTGATAGACCCGCTCGGGGTCGATCTCGCCCAGCGGCTGACGGGCAAAGTCACTGCCGGCATTGATGAACGGCAGGCCCTTGGCGCAGGTGGCCTGCTGTGGCGCCCAGCCGAAGTGGTCACGCAGGTACCGGTTGAGGGCTGGCCGACGGCAACCGTAGCTCGGGTCGAGGAGGAAATACTCCATGTTGACCGCGATGTATTCCTTGGGGCTGCTCAGTTCATAACTGTCGGGGCTGCGCATGAACTGGGCGTTGTGCTGCTCACGCTCACCACGGCGGCCGACGTATTGCGGCCAGCCGGCCAGGTCGAGCAGGCGCGGGTCGTCGCTGAGGGTAAAGCGGCGTTCGGCTTGACCGCGGCATTCTTCCATCTGGCCGATCTTGCCCAGCGTGCCTTGCTGGCGCGCGCAGCGGGCGATCAGCGAGCGCTCGGCGCTGGGCCACAGGCGGGCGCGATCGTAGAGGTGGGTCAGTTCGTGCAGGACGGTGGCCAGCAGCTCCTCGCGAACGGTGCCATGGGGGCGGTTGGTGCGCTCGGTGGCGGCACTGCCGTCAGTCAGGCCGGGCAGCAGGCGGCGGTTGAGTTCGAGGGTCGATACCAGCGAAGCCTGGCCATAGGCATCGGCTGGCATGTTGTCGCTCCAGCTGACCCGGACGCGCCGGTCAAGCTGTTGCTTGAATCGTGGGGGCAGCTTGCCCATGGCCTCGTCGAGCAGGGCCTGGCTGGCTTGGGTCTGTTGCGGGTCGAGGCCAGCCGCCTGCAGTTCGAGCTGCAGGTCGGCCAGGGCGGGCGTGCCCAGCAGCGTCAACGCGCAGCCGAGCAGCCAGGCACGCACGCGGTTCACAGCGCGAGGATGGCTTCGGCCAGTACTTGGTCGCTGGCGTCGCGCGCTTCAGGTACGCGCTCGCGCAGGGTGCTGAAAGCGGCTTCGAGCTGCGCGCCACGGATATCACCATTGCTGGCGACGAAGCTGGCGGCGTCATCATGGGCTTCGCGCACGACTTTCGCGTCGCGGATCGAAGTGGTGGTGTCCGAGGTGAAATCGATCGAGCGGCCAAAGGCGCGCACGATGATGTTGCTGGTGGCCACCAGGGTCTGTGCATGGGCCAGGTCGGCCAGCAGCAACATGCCGAGGGTAGCGGCAATCAGCGGTTTACGCATGGAGCATCTCCGAAAAATACAGGGAGTCAGGTGTGGTTATTGGACGAGAATTGCTTCTGCCAGTTCAAGGTCGCCGACGGAGTGCCGGGCGCAGTTGTGGCGCAGCGAGTCGAGTGCCGCTTCCAGGCGTGCACCGCGGATCAGGCCATCGCTGGCAACGAATGCCGCAGCATCGTCGCGGGCCTGCCTGACCAGTTTGCGGTCGAAGGGGGCGGCAGTGACCTGGCTGGTGACGTAGCCGGTGATGACCAGGCCTTGGGTGGTGGTGTCCATGGCGTGGGCGCTGGCCATGCCAAGGGCGGTGAGCAGCAACGGCAACAGATAACGCATGAGCATTCTTGATGGCTGGGGAAATGAACGGCAAAGGCTACCTCAGGTGCGAGAGCCGAAGCCAACGCACCTGATTGGCAACCCTTGATCAGATCGCGAGGATGGCCTGAGCCAGCTGCGCATCACTGGCTTGCAGCTGTGGCAGGGTCGAACGGATGTGCAGGAAGGCGCTTTCCAGCCGCGCACCACGAATGGCGCCTTGGGTGCCGACGAAGCTGGCGGCGTCATCACGAGCGGCCTGCACGATCTTGTCATCGCGGAACGACGAAGTCAGGTCGGAAGTGGCGTCGGTGGACGCGGCGAAGGCGCGTACCACGGCATCAGTGGTGACAACGAAACTGCTGGCATGGGCGGTGCCGGCCAGGCCGAGCAGCAGGGCGGCGCCAATCAGGTATTTACGGGACATATTCTTGGACTCCTGGACAGGGTTCTGCTTTGTCGGACGCTTGCACAGCTCGTCGCGGTACGTTTTTGACAGCTGGTTCTACCAGACTGTTTAGCGAAGCGTATCACGCGGTGCTGTTTCTGGATGTTAATGAGCGCCGTAACGGGCAACTGTTATGGTCTTTTTTTCTAGATTAAAAACTGTGCATGTCGCGCGTTGAGCGCTTTTGGGACGCGGCTTGCGGGCAATAAAAAACCCGCTGCAGTCGCCTGCAACGGGTTGGGGAATTCGCGGTGCCGGCCGCAGCCGGCGAACCGGAGCTTAGCGCCAGAACGGCTTGCTCAGCTCTTCGTAACGCTGCGACTCGCTGATACCGGCGTCGGCCAGCAGGCGGGCGTCCAGGCGAGCCAGTTGACGGCGGCTGGCCATGCGGCGCTGCCACAGCAGCAGGGTGGAAATAGCGCGCAGTGGCAGGGAAGCCTGGGACTGCTGGGCGTTGCTTTCAAAAACCAGACCGGAACTGAGGGTACGTTCCATGATGTTTCATCCTTCCGCTTATGGCGGGATTAGGTAGTGATTTAACTGATGCCAATGATCCTCCTCTGCTGTCCATAACAGTAGATACAGTTCATGGGTAAGTCGATGGGCCAGTTAACTGTTTAACCCGACTGTTGCACTCGAAATAGGCGGAACTGTACTGGTCTGCACTGAGGTGGTGCGTTTTTGGTCAGCGTTGGAGATTCATGGGGCGGGAAGGCCTGAAATTAGCAGTACAGTAGTACAGTTTTTTCTGGGGATCGAGCGAAGTGTTCAGGCGGGGGGTGGTTTGACTGTACTGGCCCTGTCGCCGGCGTGGCGACGACAAGGCCCGTACAGATGAAGCGAACGGATCAGCTGGCGAGCATGCGCCCGGTTTCTTCCAGGTTTTCGTGCCAGCTCAGTGCTTCGCGCAGGATGTGCGGGGTGTGGCCGCCACGCTGGCAGGCGCGATCGAAGTAATCGTTCAGCGCTGCGCGATAGTCCGGGTGCACACAGTTGTCGATGATCGCCCGAGCGCGCTCACGCGGAGCCAGGCCACGCAGGTCGGCCAGGCCTTGCTCGGTGACCAGGATGTCGACGTCGTGTTCGGTATGGTCAACGTGGCTGACCATCGGTACCACGCTGGAAATGGCGCCGCCCTTGGCGATCGACTTGGTGACGAACACCGCCAGGTGGGCGTTGCGGGCGAAGTCACCCGAACCGCCGATGCCGTTCATCATCCGGGTGCCGCAGACGTGGGTCGAGTTGACGTTACCGTAGATGTCGAACTCCAGCGCCGTGTTGATGCCGATGATGCCCAGGCGGCGGACCACTTCGGGGTGGTTCGAGATTTCCTGTGGACGCAGGACCAGCTTGTCCTTGTAGCGCTCCAGGTTGCCGAACACGTCGGCATTGCGGCGGGTCGACAAGGTAATTGAACTGCCCGAGGCAAAGCTCAGCTTGCCGGCGTCGATCAGGTCGAAGGTCGAGTCCTGCAGCACTTCGGAGTACATGGTCAGGTCTTCGAACGGCGACTCGATCAGGCCACACATCACCGCGTTGGCGATGCTGCCGATACCTGCCTGCAGCGGGCCCAGCTTGTTGGTCATGCGGCCAGCTTCCACTTCTTTCTTCAGGAAGTTGATCAGGTGGTCGGCGATGCCCTGGGTTTCGTCATCCGGTGGCAGCACGGTGGAAGGCGAATCCGGTTGATCGCTGATGACGATGCCGACGATCTTGGCCGGGTCGATCGGGATCGCGGTGCTGCCGATGCGGTCGTCGACCTTGACCAGCGGGATGGGCGTGCGGGTCGGGCGGTAGGTCGGGATATAGATGTCGTGCAGGCCTTCGAGGTTGGCGTTGTGCGACAGGTTGATCTCGACGATCACTTGCTTGGCGAAGATCGCGAAGCTGGCCGAGTTGCCCACCGAGGTGGTCGGCACGATGTGGCCCTGCTCGGTGATGGCCACGGCTTCGATGACCGCGATATCCGGCAGCTTGAGCTGCTGGTTGCGCAGCTGCTCGACGGTTTCCGACAGGTGCTGGTCGATGAACATCACCTGGCCGTCGTTGATGGCCTTGCGCAGGGTGCTGTCGACCTGGAACGGCATGCGACGGGCCAGCACACCGGCTTCGGTCAGCTGCTTGTCGAGGTCGTTGCCCAGGCTGGCGCCGGTCATCAGGCTGATTTTCAGTGGCGACTGCTTGGCGCGTTCGGCCAGGGCATGCGGGACAGCCTTGGCTTCGCCGGCGCGGGTGAAACCGCTCATGCCGACGGTCATGCCGTCCTCGATCAGGCCAGCGGCATCAGCCGCACTCATTACCTTGCTGTGCAGGGAGGACAAGCGGATACGATCACGGTACATGGATTGTTATCTCGGGCTACTGAAACTACTGCAGCGCAGTCTAGAGATTTCGCCCATTGCCGTCCCACGACCATGGTCGTATGAGAAGCCTTGAAATAGAGCCGTTGATCCGGATCAACAAAAGAAAAGCCCCGGCAGATTCTGACCGGGGCTTCCTTTATATCAGCGGGTTTGCAGCAGCCGCTGTCACTCCACTGCTTTGACCATGTCTTCGATGACCTTCTTCGCGTCACCGAACACCATCATGGTCTTGTCCAGGTAGAACAGTTCGTTGTCCAGGCCGGCATAGCCGCTGGCCATCGAGCGCTTGTTGACGATGATGGTCTTGGCCTTGAACGCCTCGAGGATCGGCATGCCGGCGATCGGCGACTTCGGATCGTTCTTCGCCGCCGGGTTGACCACGTCGTTGGCGCCCAGCACCAGCACCACGTCAGCCTGGCCGAATTCGGCGTTGATGTCTTCCATCTCGAACACCTGGTCGTACGGCACTTCGGCTTCGGCCAGCAGGACGTTCATGTGCCCGGGCATGCGCCCCGCCACCGGGTGGATCGCGTACTTCACGGTCACACCGTTGTGGGTCAGTTTCTCGGTCAACTCCTTGAGCGCGTGCTGGGCACGGGCCACCGCCAGGCCGTAGCCCGGGACGATGATCACGCTGTCAGCGTTGCTCAGCAGGAAGGTAGCGTCGTCGGCCGAGCCGGACTTCACCGGGCGCTGCTCTTTCGAACCTTGCGCCGCGCCGGCATCGGTATCGCCGCCAAAGCCACCGAGGATGACGTTGAAGAACGAACGGTTCATCGCCTTGCACATGATGTACGAGAGGATGGCACCGGACGAACCCACCAGGGAGCCTGCGATGATCAGCATCGAGTTGTTCAGCGAGAAACCGATACCAGCCGCCGCCCAGCCCGAGTAGCTGTTGAGCATCGACACCACCACTGGCATGTCGGCGCCACCGATCGGGATAATGATCAGCACACCCATGATGAAGGCCAGGACCAGCATCAGGGTGAAGGCACTGTAGTGGCCGGTGAAGGTGAACAGCAGGCCCAGGGCGATGGTGGTCAGGCCGAGGATCAGGTTCAACTTGTGCTGGCCGGCAAACTGTACCGGTGCGCCCTGGAACAGGCGGAACTTGTACTTGCCCGACAGCTTGCCGAAGGCGATCACCGAACCGGAGAAGGTGATGGCGCCAATGGCCGCACCCAGGAACAGTTCCAGGCGGTTGCCGGTGGGGATCGGGTCACTGATGGCAGCAACGATGCCCATCGACTGCGGCTCCAGCACGGCAGCGATGGCGATGAACACCGCAGCCAGGCCGATCATGCTGTGCATGAAGGCGACCAGCTCAGGCATCTTGGTCATCTCGACGCGCTTGGCCATGATCGAACCGGCGGTACCGCCGACCAGCAGGCCGACGATCACGTAGCCGATGCCGGCAGTCGCCCCGCCGTTACCAACAGAGAGGGCCCCAAGCTTATAGATGAGGCCAACCGTAGTGAGAATAGCGAGCCCCATGCCGATCATGCCGAACAGGTTGCCGCGCCGCGAAGTGGTCGGGTGCGACAGGCCCTTGAGCGCCTGGATGAAGCACACCGAGGCGACGAGGTAGAGGAGCGTTACCAGATTCATGCTCATGCTTACTTCTGCGCCTCGTTCTTGGTTTTCTTCTTGAACATCTCAAGCATGCGGCGGGTGACCAGGAAGCCACCGAACACGTTGACCGCAGCCAGGGCCACCGCCAGGGTGCCCATCAGCTTGCCAGCCGGGGTGACGGTCAGGGCCGCCGCCAGCATGGCACCGACGATGACGATCGCCGAGATGGCGTTGGTGACCGCCATCAACGGGGTATGCAGCGCCGGGGTGACGTTCCACACCACGTGGTAGCCCACATAGATGGCCAGCACGAAGATGATCAGGTTGTAGATGCCATGGGAAATCAGCATGTCTTCCATTGTCGTGCTCCTTAGCCGTTCTTGCGGACGACCTGGCCATCGCGGCACATCAGGCAGGCCGCGACGATGTCGTCTTCGAGGTTGATGACCAGTGCGCCGTCCTTGTCGAACAGCAGCTTCATGAAGTCCAGCAGGTTGCGCGCATACAGCGCCGAGGCATCAGCGCCCACCTGAGCCGGCAGGTTGGTCGGGCCGACGATGATCACACCGTTTTCCTGTACCACCTGGTCGGCGACAGTCAGCGGGCAGTTGCCGCCCTGGGCTGCCGCCAGGTCGATGACCACCGAGCCGGGTTTCATCTGTGCCACGGTTTCGGCGCTGAGCAGCGTCGGTGCCTTGCGGCCAGGGATCAATGCGGTGGTGATGACGATATCCGCCTGCTTGGCGCGTTCGTGCACTGCCTGGGCCTGGCGCTGCATCCAGCTGGCCGGCATCGGCCGGGCATAGCCGCCAACGCCTTCGGCGCATTCACGTTCCTCATCGGTCTCGTACGGCACGTCGATGAACTTGGCGCCCAGCGACTCGATCTGCTCCTTCACTGCCGGGCGTACGTCGGACGCCTCGATCACCGCACCCAGGCGCTTGGCCGTGGCAATGGCCTGCAGGCCGGCAACGCCCGCCCCGAGGATCAGCACGCGCGCGGCCTTAACGGTACCGGCGGCGGTCATCAGCATGGGCATGAAGCGTGGGTAGTGATGGGCGGCCAGCAGCACGGCCTTGTAACCGGCGATGTTGGCCTGCGACGACAGCACATCCAGGCTTTGTGCCCGAGAGGTGCGAGGCGCGGCCTCCAGGGCGAAAGCGGTAATCCCGCGTTCGGCCATCTTGCCGATCAGTTCGTTGTTGAAGGGGTTGAGCATGCCCACCAGGAGGCTGCCACTGTTGATCAGGGCCAGTTCCTGGTCGTTGGGAGCGACCACCTTGAGTACCAATTGGGCGCCGTAGGCATCGGCTGCGTTCCCCAGGGAAGCGCCCACGGCCTCATAGGCACTGTCCGGAATGCTGGCGTTGAGCCCTGCCCCCCGTTGGACGGTGACCTGATGGCCCTGGCCAATCAGTTTCTTGATGGTTTCCGGGGTCGCAGCGACCCTTGTCTCACCGGTCTGCGTCTCGAGAGGAACACCAATGTGCACGACTATTTCTCCTGCGGTGACCTTTTGTCTTTTATGGAAACCAGCACACTGCGGATGGCGCGCTGGGGCGGCTGTTGAGCGCCGAGCCCGCCGAATCCAGGGCGGGCGAAGCATTTTGCAGACGAACCCAGGGGCCTTCAACCGGTTATGGAGCGAAACGAAGTCAAAACTACAAGTCACCCTGTGACCGTATGTCGCAAGCAATGAGCTGCAGCCCGTCAACCATGGGCTATTGGCAGATTAGGGGAAAATTTGAAATTTTTTGCGATGATTTCGCGGATGGGCTCGTGAATGTCGTAAAACCCTCTGAAAGCCGCGTGTTTAGCGGCTCCGATGGGGTTTTTCGATTCACCTGAACAGTTTTCTGTAATGCGACAAAAACGTATATCTGTAGGTGTTTAAAATAATTGACTACAAGGGTAGGTCAGCGTTTTCGCCTTTGTGCGAGGCGGTGTAGAGGTGCGCCTGGCTCACCAGCCAGTCGCGGAAGGCCCGGAGCGAGGCGGACTCCACCTTGCGTTCGGGAATCATCAGATAGTAGGCCTTGTCGCTGGACAGTGCGTACCTGTTAGCGACCACCAGCCTGCCCTCCTCCAGTTCCCGCTGGATCAGGAACGGCGGGATCAGCGCGATGCCCATCTCGTGCATGGCCGCCTGGGCCAGCATGGAGAATAGTTCATAGCGCGGGCCTGTCATGTCCCCGGCGATGTTCAGGCCCAGGCCATTGAACCACTGGCGCCAGGCGTAGGGCCGGGTGGTCTGCTGCAGCAGCGGCAGGCTGGCGATGCGCTGGGCGTCGAGCATGCCCTGCCCGCCCAGCAAGGCCGGGCTGCACACTGGCATGGGGTTCTCGCCCATCAGGCGGTGGGACTGGGTACCGGACCAGTCGGCATCGCCGAAGTAGATGGCGGCATCGAACGGGGTGTCGGCGAACAGGAACGGGCGGGTGCGGTTAGTCAGGTTGACGGTGACCTCGGGGTGACGCTGCTGGAAGTCCTTGAGCCGTGGCAGCAGCCATTGGGTGCCGAAGGTGGGCACCACGGCCAGTTCGATCACGTTGGCGCCCTGCTGGCGCATCACCGACAACGTGTCGCGCTCCACCGCATCCAGCTGCGCGGCGACCTGCCGACTATAGGAAAGCCCGGCTTCGGTCAGTTTCACGCCACGGCGTGAGCGCCTGAACAGTTCGACATTGAGGAACGCCTCCAGCCCGGCGATCTGGCGACAGACGGCGCCCTGGGTCAGGGCCAGTTCCTGGGCAGCCTTGGTGAAGCTCTCGTGGCGTGCGGCCGCTTCGAAGCAGACCAGTGCGGTGGTGCTGGGGATCTTGCGGCGCATGTACGTCAACCTCACTCGTAGGGCCATGAATATGGCGATTTCAAGTATTTCGGAGTGACAAAATATCACTGATACGTGCGCAATCCTCGTTTGTCGTGGTGCCGGATCAGGCCTAGGATCAATGGCACAAGAAACCGCTCCCCTATTTCGAGGATTTCGCTCATGGCCGGTAAAGCAAGCTTCAACTGGATCGACCCGCTGCTGCTGGATCAACAGCTCACTGAAGAAGAGCGCATGGTGCGTGACAGCGCTTATCAGTTCGCCCAGGACAAGCTGGCCCCGCGCGTGCTGGAGGCCTTCCGCCACGAACAGACCGACCCGGCGATCTTCCGCGAGATGGGTGAAGTGGGCCTGCTCGGTGCGACCATTCCCGAGCAATACGGCGGCAGCGGCCTGAACTATGTGTGCTACGGCCTGATTGCCCGCGAAGTGGAGCGTATCGACTCCGGCTACCGTTCGATGATGAGCGTGCAGTCTTCGCTGGTGATGGTGCCGATCAATGAGTTCGGTACCGAGGCGCAGAAGCAGAAGTACCTGCCCAAGCTGGCCTCCGGCGAGTGGATTGGCTGCTTTGGCCTGACCGAGCCTAACCATGGCTCCGACCCGGGTTCGATGATCACCCGTGCCAGGAAGGTCGATGGCGGCTATCGCCTGAGTGGCAGCAAGATGTGGATCACCAACAGCCCGATCGCCGATGTGTTCGTGGTCTGGGCCAAGGATGATGCCGGCGATATCCGCGGCTTCGTGCTCGAGAAAGGCTGGCAAGGCCTCAGTGCTCCGGCGATCCACGGCAAAGTTGGCCTGCGCGCGTCGATCACCGGTGAAATCGTCATGGACAACGTATTCGTCCCTGAAGAGAACATCTTCCCGGATGTGCGTGGCCTCAAAGGTCCGTTCACCTGCCTGAACTCGGCGCGCTATGGCATTTCCTGGGGTGCGCTGGGCGCTGCCGAAGCCTGCTGGCACACCGCTCGCCAATACACCCTGGACCGTCAGCAATTTGGTCGCCCGTTGGCGGCCAACCAGCTGATCCAGAAGAAACTGGCCGACATGCAGACTGAAATCACCCTGGCCTTGCAAGGCTGCCTGCGCCTGGGGCGCATGAAGGATGAAGGCACTGCCGCGGTGGAAATCACCTCGATCATGAAGCGCAACTCCTGCGGCAAGGCCCTGGACATTGCCCGCATGGCCCGTGACATGCTCGGCGGCAACGGCATCTCCGACGAGTTCGGTGTCGCGCGCCACCTGGTCAACCTTGAGGTGGTCAACACCTATGAGGGGACCCATGACGTGCATGCACTGATCCTCGGGCGTGCCCAGACCGGCATCCAGGCCTTCTACTGATAAGGAGCCAGTCCATGGGCGCGCTATCTCATCTGCGGGTGCTGGACCTCTCCCGTGTGCTGGCGGGACCTTGGTCTGGCCAGATCCTGGCGGACCTCGGTGCTGACGTGATCAAGGTCGAACGCCCGGGCAGTGGCGATGACACACGCGCCTGGGGGCCGCCCTTCCTGAAGGATGCCCAGGGTGAGAACACCAGCGAGGCGGCCTATTACCTTTCGGCAAACCGCAACAAGCGTTCGGTGACCATCGACTTCACTCAGCCCGAAGGCCAGCGCCTGGTGCGCGAGCTGGCGGCCAAGTCGGATATCGTCATCGAAAACTTCAAGGTCGGTGGGCTGGCGGCTTATGGGCTGGATTACCCGAGCCTGAAGGCGATCAATCCCAGGCTCATCTATTGCTCGATCACTGGCTTCGGCCAGACCGGGCCGTACGCGAAGCGCGCGGGTTATGACTTCATGATCCAGGGGCTGGGCGGGCTGATGAGCCTGACCGGTCGCCCGGATGGGGAGGAAGGTGCCGGGCCGGTGAAGGTGGGCGTTGCACTGACCGATATTCTTACCGGGCTGTACTCGACCGTGGCGATTCTGGCTGCCCTCGCCTACCGCGATCAGCATGGCGTTGGTCAGCACATCGACATGGCGCTGCTGGATGTGCAGGTGGCTTGCCTGGCCAACCAGGCAATGAACTACCTGACCACGGGCAACCCGCCGCGGCGGCTGGGCAATGCTCACCCCAATATCGTCCCTTACCAGGACTTCCCGACGGCGGATGGCGATTTCATCCTTACCGTGGGTAACGATGGCCAGTTCCGTAAGTTCGCCGAGGTGGCTGGGCAGCCGCAGTGGGCAGATGACCCGCGCTTCGCTACTAATAAGCAGCGAGTAGCGAACCGGGCCGAGCTGATTCCGCTGATTCGCCAGGCGACGGTATTCAAGACCACTGCCGAATGGGTGAGCCAACTGGAGGCGGCCGGGGTGCCATGCGGGCCGATCAACGATCTGGCGCAGATGTTCCAGGATCCACAGGTGCTGGCTCGGGGGTTGGCGGTAACCGTGCCCCATGTGCTGGCTGGAAGCGTGCCCCAGGTGGCCAGTCCGATTCGGCTGTCCGAAACGCCTGTGGAGTACCGGCGTGCGCCGCCGCTGCTGGGCGAGCATACCGAAGCGGTGCTGGGTGATGTGCTGGGGATGGATGCCGATGCGGTAGGGCGTTTGCGCAGCGCTGGCGTGCTCTGACCCTTTATGGAGCTGCTAAAGAGCGGGGAGGCCGCCAGGCCTCCCCGCTTTGCTTTTCTGCGATATTGAAGTTTGTTGAAATTAAGGGTTGACGCGCTTTCGAATCCCCTTATAATGCGCCCCACTTCCGACGTAGTCGAAACGGAAAACTCCTTGAGATTCAAAGAGTTGGACGATTCAGGTAGTATCGGAAGTGCTTCGATCGAATGATTGACAGCGGTTGAGATGAAGGTTGACAGCGGTTTTAAACGCTGTATTATTCGCCTCCCGCTACGAGAGATCGCGGCGAGTCAAGTGTTTGAAGCTAAACGAGTTTCTCGCAAAAAACTTCAAAATAAACGCTTGACAGCAAATGAGGAAAGCGTAGAATGCGCGCCTCGGTTGAGACGAAAAGCTCTTAACCAAACGCTCTTTAACAAATCGAATCAAGCAATTCGTGTGGGTGCTTGTGA
>NZ_NEHW01000042.1 GCF_002112505.1 Pseudomonas sp. R28(2017) | reverse complement strand
GGCTGGCGGTAGTCGAAGGTCTGCGCCGCCATGCTGCCGGCCTGCAACTGGCGGTGGCCGCACCATTGGGTGATCGAGTCGGCGGTTTCGGTGACCGAGGCGCTGTGAAAGCGGATTTGCGCTTGCTCGGGGAGTGGGTCGAGCACAGTTGAGTCGTCACCGATGACCAGGGTGTGGCCTTCGAGGCTGTGCTCGAAAAAGTAGAACAGCCCGGCTTCATCCAGCAGACGCTGGACGAAGTTGAGGTCGCTTTCGCGGTACTGGGTGATGTACGTGTGACGCCTCAGCGGCTGGCTGAGGCGCCACGTATAGGCGGCGTAAGCCGGGTACAGGGCAAAGACTTGCGCGAGTACTTCATCGACCGTGCAATTCTGGAAGATGCGCGTGTCCGTGCGGTGCCGGAGCATCGCCAGCCACGGGCTCAGGGTGGCGCCGTAGCGGTCCAGGGCGCCATCGCTGCCCAGGCTGGCAAAGTGGGTAAGGTAGCCGTTGATGAAGCGCGGTGCGGCATCGGCCAGTTCGATCTCGATGCTGACCTGCTGGCCGATCATCGACTTCAGCGGCATCTGCGGCGTGTCGCTGAGCAGTAGCAGCTCGTAGGCGAATGGCCGTGACAGGCCATCCTGGCCTTTGAAACTCTGCAACAGCAGAGGCTGGTCGAGTTCGGCCGGGTGGTGAAACTGGAACAGTCGGCGATGCTGCGGCGTCAGGCGCGCGGCCAGGTCCATGATCATTGCGTTGTCCTTGAATGCGAGAAGCGTTCGGAGGTTAGGGCAATGATC
>NZ_NEHW01000008.1 GCF_002112505.1 Pseudomonas sp. R28(2017) | reverse complement strand
CGACGTTGATAGGTTGGGTGTGTAAGCGCTGTGAGGCGTTGAGCTAACCAATACTAATTGCCCGTGAGGCTTGACCATATAACACCCAAGCAATTTGCTAGCGCAGATTGCGGTGGTGAAGACGAAACGAACCGAAAGTTCGCAAGCAACATCACAAATATCGCATATCCGAATTCGCTGGGCTGTCCATCTGGACATTCTGGCAACAGAATTTCTTGACGACCATAGAGCATTGGAACCACCTGATCCCATCCCGAACTCAGTAGTGAAACGATGCATCGCCGATGGTAGTGTGGGGTTTCCCCATGTGAGAGTAGGTCATCGTCAAGATTCATTTCGCAAAACCCCTATCTGCGTATGCAGGTAGGGGTTTTGTCTTTCTGGCTCCATGGCAGGCATTAGTCGTCTCCCACATTTCGAGCTGGGAACACTAGAATAGAGCCGACGTACCTATTCAGAATCCCGAGATGCCCGATCCCGTCGAAACCCAAGCCCTGGAGCAGTTGCCGCTGAACGAACTGGTCGCCTGCCATGAGTGCGACCTGCTGATGCGCAAGCCGCTGCTGCAGCATGACGAAAAAGCCCAATGCCCACGCTGTGGCTACGAGCTGTACGCCCACCGGCACAATGTGGTCAACCGCAGCCTGGCGTTGGTGCTGACGGCCTTGCTGCTGTTCGTGCCGGCCAACTTCCTGCCCATCATGCAGTTGCACCTGCTTGGCCAGACTTCGGACGATACCGTCTGGAGTGGTGTGCTGGGCCTGTACAACTCGGAAATGCGCGGCGTTGCCGTGGTGGTGTTCCTGTGCAGCATGGCCGTCCCCTTGCTCAAGTTGCTGTGCCAGCTGGCAGTGCTGCTGAGCATCCGCCTGAATGTCGGGCGTGATTACGGACTGGTTTTCTACCGCTTCTATCACCACCTGCGTGACTGGGGCATGCTCGAGGTCTATTTCATGGGCGTGCTGGTGGCGATCGTCAAACTAGTGGACCTGGCCGAGCTTACCGTTGGCCTTGGCCTGTTCTGCTTTATCAGCCTATTGCTGATCCAGGTCTGGCTCGAAGTGGTGATGTCGCCACACCAGATCTGGAGCGCGTTGTCGGGGGAGGATCTCCATGCGGGCGATTGATGCAGGCATCCTGGTCTGCAATGAGTGTCATGAGCTGAACCGTCAGGAGGCCGAGCGCGATTCGCAGACCTGTACGCGTTGTGGTGCCATCGTGCACGCGCGCCGCCCCAACAGCATCATCCGTACCTGGGCGCTGCTGATCACCGCCTCGATTCTGTACATCCCGGCCAACCTGTTGCCGATCATGACTGTCAGCACCTTGGGGCAGGGGAGCGGCGACACCATCATGTCCGGCGTCATCACCTTGCTCAAGCACGGCATGGTGCCAATCGCCGCCGTGGTGTTCATTGCCAGCATCCTGGTGCCTACCTTCAAGCTGGTCGGCATCGGCCTGTTGCTGTATTCGGTCCAGCGCCGCCAGCCGCTGTCGGCAAGGCAACGGATCCTGATGTACCGCTTCATCGAGTTCATAGGGCGCTGGTCCATGCTGGACATCTTCGTCATCGCCATTCTGGTGGCGGTGGTGAATTTCGGCCGTATCGCCAGTGTCGAAGCCAACCTGGGCGCTGTCGCCTTCGCAACTGTGGTGATCCTCACGATGCTTGCTGCTTTAACTTTCGATCCCCGACTGATCTGGGATAACACGGAGTCGGATGACGACCATGAGTGACATGCCAACGGCTAAAACCCGCCCTGCCTCGAACTGGTCGGCCATCTGGATCCTGCCGCTGATCGCGCTGATGATCGGTGGCTGGCTGGCCTGGCAGGCCTATCGCGATGCTGGCGTGGAGATCGAAGTGCGGTTCGAGACCGGCGAAGGCATCGTCGCCAACAAGACCGAGGTGATCTTCAAAGGCATGTCGGTGGGCAAGGTCACCAAGCTGGTGCTCGACGCAAAGGGTGACAACCAGGGGGTGATCGCCACCATCGAGATGAACAAGGCCGCCGAACCGCACCTGACCAAGGGCACGCGCTTCTGGCTGGTCAAGCCCAGTGTCAGCCTGGCCGGTATTTCGGGCCTGGAAACACTGGTATCCGGCAATTACATCGCTGTCAGCCCGGGCGAGGGCGAGCCGACCAAGCGCTTTACCGCACTCAAGGTCGCACCACCGTTGTCCGACTCCGAGCCGGGTCTGCACCTGACCCTCAAGGCCGAGCGCCTGGGTTCGCTCAACCGGGACAGCCCGGTGTTCTACAAGCAGATCCAGGTTGGCCGAGTAAAAAGCTATCGCCTTTCCGAAGACCAGAGCACGGTCGAGGTCAAGGTGTTCATCGAGCCGGCCTATGCCAGCCTGGTGCGCAAACACACGCGGTTCTGGAATGCCAGCGGCATCAGCATCGACGCTGATCTGTCGGGTGTGAAGGTGCGCAGCGAGTCGTTGTCGAGCATCGTCGCTGGCGGCATCGCCTTCGCCACGCCGGAGTATCGCAAGGACAGCCCCCCAACCGACCCAAGCCTGCCGTTTCGCCTGTATGAAGACTTCGATGCGGCCCAGGCGGGTATCCGTGTGAAAGTGAAACTCAGCGACTATGAAGGCCTGCAGGCTGGGCGTACGCCAGTCATGTACAAGGGTATTCAGGTCGGCTCGTTGAAAACCCTGAAGATGGAAGACAACCTGGCCAGCGCCACTGCCGAGCTGACGCTGGACCCGTTGACCGAGGACTATCTGGTCGAAGGGACGCAGTTCTGGGTGGTCAAGCCGTCCATTTCCCTGGCGGGTATCACGGGCTTGGAGGCGTTGGTCAAAGGTAACTACATTGCCATTCGCCCAGGCGAGAAGGGCGCCAAGCCGCAGCGCGAGTTCGAGGCCCGGCCCAAGGCGCCGCCGCTGGACCTTAAGGCCCCGGGCCTGCACCTGGTGCTGTTCGCTGATACGCTGGGTTCGCTGGAGATCGGCAGCCCGGTGATGTACCGCCAGGTCAAGGTCGGTAGCGTGCAGAGCTACCAGTTTGCCCGTAACAGCAACCGTATCCTGATTGGTGTGCACATCGAGAAAGAGTACGAGAACCTGGTCAACGGTTCCTCGCGTTTCTGGAACGTCAGCGGCATCACCCTGACCGGCGGCCTGTCGGGTATCAAGATCAAGAGTGAGTCGTTGCAGACCCTGATGGCCGGCGGTATCGCCTTCGACACGCCTACCCCCAATGTTGCGCTCAAGCGCCGTATCCCGCGCTTCCGCCTGCTGGAAAGCCAAGAGGCGGTGAACCGCACCGGTACCCTGGTCACCATTCGCGTAGCCCGTGCCGACGGCCTCAAGCCGGGTACGCCAATTCGCTTCCGCGGCCTGGATGTGGGGAGCGTCGAGAGCGTAGACCTGACAAAAGACTTGCAGGCGGTACTGCTGCGAGCACGCATCACCGAGGCGGCAGACCGCATTGCCCGAGCAGGCACGCAGTTCTGGGTGGTCAAGCCGGCACTCGGGTTGGTGCGTACCGAGAACCTCGATACCTTGATTGGCGGGCAGTACATCGAAGTGCAGCCAGCGGTGAAGGACAAGGGGCCGCAGCGTGATTTCATTGCGCTGGGCGAAGCGCCTGAGGTCGCTGGCGAGGAAGTGGGCCTGCCGTTGACCCTGAGTGCACCACGGCGTGGTTCGATCAAGCCGGGCGTGCCGGTTACCTACCGCGAGGTAGCGGTGGGCAAGGTGACCGGTTTCGAGCTTGGCCAGACTGCAGATCGCGTGTTGATCCACATTCTGATCGAGCCGCGTTATGCCGCCCTGGTGCGCGGTGGCAGCCGGTTCTGGAACAGCAGTGGTTTCGGCTTCGACTGGGGGCTGTTCAAGGGCGCCACGGTGCGTACCGAGTCGCTGGAGACGCTGATCGATGGCGGTATTGCCTTCGCCACGCCTGAGGGCGAGCAGATGGGCAACCCGGCGCGGCCGCAGCAGACATTCGCCTTGTTCGACAAGCCTGAGGATGCCTGGCTGCAGTGGGCACCGAAGATCCAGATCGCCAAGTAACTAGCCAGCAATGTGGGAGCGCCGAACCGCCGCTCCCACAGGGATCGCGCCAGATTCTAGAAATTGAGCAAGACAGTAGTGATCGAGCAAGACCTAAATCGCAGGCATAAAAAAACCGGCCCTAGGGCCGGTTTTTTCGACAAGAACGTCGCTTAGGCAGCTGCAGCTTCTTTCAGCGCCTTGATGTGGCCATTCAGACGGCCTTTGTGGCGAGCAGCCTTGTTCTTGTGGATGATGCCTTTGTCGGCCATACGGTCGATTACAGGCACAGCCAGAACGTAAGCGGCTTGCGCTTTTTCGGCGTCTTTTGCGTCGATGGCTTTAACTACATTCTTGATGTAGGTGCGGACCATGGAACGCAGGCTGGCGTTGTGGCTGCGACGCTTCTCAGCCTGTTTTGCACGTTTCTTGGCGGAAGGTGTGTTGGCCACCGTCGAGCTCCTCGAAAGACTTTAGGTAAATAGCAAACAAAATAGGCCGCGAATCATGCCGATGAGTCGACCGGATGTCAAGGCCACCTGCAGGGTTCCGCCGAGTGGTGCAGCAACAGGCGGGAAATATTCCTTTCTGCCGTGCTACCTGTAAACTCGGGAATTTTTGGCTCCCCTGCGAAGGCGCGGGAGTATCGCACATTCGGACGCTGTCTGGCAGCGCCCTCTGTCCCTGGCGTGAATCTTTTCGATGAATCTGCTCAAATCCCTGGCTGCAGTCAGCTCCATCACCATGATTTCACGGGTGTTGGGCTTTGTGCGCGACACCATCCTGGCCCGTGTTTTCGGTGCCGGTATCGCCACCGACGCCTTCTTCATCGCCTTCAAGCTGCCCAACCTGCTGCGGCGGATCTTTGCCGAAGGGGCATTTTCCCAGGCGTTCGTGCCGATCCTGGCCGAATACAAGACCCAGCAGGGCGAGGAGGCGACGCGCACGTTCATCGCCTACGTCAGCGGCCTGCTGACCCTGGTGCTGGCCCTGGTCACGGCCGTCGGCATCCTCGCCGCACCCTGGGTGGTCTGGGCCACCGCCCCAGGCTTCGTCGACAGCGCCGAGAAGTACGCGCTGACCACTGACCTGCTGCGGGTGACGTTCCCTTATATATTGCTGATTTCGCTGTCGTCCCTGGCCGGCGCGATTCTCAACACCTGGAACCGCTTTTCCGTTCCGGCGTTCACCCCGACCCTGCTCAACGTGGCGATGATCATCTTCGCCGTGCTGCTCACGCCGTACTTCAATCCACCGATCATGGCCCTGGCCTGGGGCGTACTGGCCGGCGGCCTGGCGCAGTTGCTGTACCAGCTGCCAGCACTGAAGAAGATCGGCATGCTCGTGCTGCCGCGCCTGAACCTGCGCGACGCTGGCGTATGGCGGGTGCTCAAGCAGATGCTGCCGGCGATCCTCGGGGTGTCGGTGAGCCAGATCTCGCTGATCATCAACACCATCTTCGCCTCCTTCCTGGTTGCCGGTTCGGTGTCGTGGATGTACTACGCCGACCGCCTCATGGAACTGCCGTCCGGCGTGCTGGGCGTGGCCCTGGGCACCATCCTGCTGCCAACCCTGGCCAAGACCTACGCCAACAAGGACCGCGAAGAGTATTCGCGGATCATGGACTGGGGCCTGCGCCTGTGCTTCCTGCTGGTGCTGCCGTGTACGCTGGCCCTGGCGATTCTCGCCGAGCCACTGACCGTGGCGTTGTTCCAGTACGGCAAGTTCAGTGCCTTCGACGCCGCGATGACCCAGCGCGCACTCATTGCCTACTCGGTCGGCCTGCTGGCGATCATTCTGGTCAAGGTACTGGCACCAGGCTTCTATGCGCAGCAGAATATCCGCACGCCCGTGAAGATCGCGATCTTCACGCTGGTCTGCACGCAGCTGTTCAACCTGGCACTGATCGGCCCGCTACAGCACGCCGGCCTGGCCCTGGCGATCAGCCTGGGGGCCTGCCTGAACGCAGGCCTTTTGTTCTGGAAGCTGCGCAGCCAGCAACTGTTCCAGCCGCAACCGGGCTGGGCGATGTACCTGCTCAAGCTGGTGCTGGCCGTTACCCTGATGGCAGCGGTTCTGCTGGTGGGCATGCACTACCTGCCGGCCTGGGAGCAGGGCAACATGCTCGAACGGTTCCTGCGCCTGGGGGCGTTGATCGTGGCGGGTGTGGTGACCTACTTCGGTTGCCTGTACCTGTGTGGTTTCCGGCCCCGGCATTTCGCCCGCAAGGCCCTGCATTGAGGTAGAAGGCGGGTCAGGCGTCGGTTTTTCGCATTCCACGCCACCCCTTGGCGCTGCTGCCTGTCACCGGCGCCCGGGTGTGGTTATAATCGGCCACTTTATGAGCAAGAAGCGCGTTATGCAGCTGGTTCGAGGTCTTCACAACCTGCGCCCCGAGCACCGGGGCTGTGTCGCCACCATTGGCAACTTCGACGGGGTTCACCGCGGCCACCAGGCTATCCTGGCGCGCCTGCGCGAGCGCGGCCAGGCGCTGGGCCTGCCGACCTGCGTGGTGATCTTCGAGCCACAGCCGCGCGAGTACTTCGCCCCCGACACCGCACCCGCCCGCCTGGCGCGCCTGCGCGACAAGGTCGAGCTGCTGGCCGGCGAGGGCATCGACCGGGTCCTGTGCCTGGCGTTCAACCAGCGCCTGAGCAAGCTCAGCGCCGATGCCTTCGTCAAGGCGATCCTGGTCGACGGCCTGGGCGTGCGCCACCTCGAAGTGGGCGATGATTTCCGCTTCGGCTGCGACCGCGCCGGCGACTTCGCCTTCCTGATCGCAGCGGGCGAGCAGTACGGGTTTACCGTCGAAGCCGCCAACACGGTGATCCAGGACGGCCTGCGGGTCAGCAGCACCGAGGTGCGCAAGGCGCTGTCCGAAGGCGACTTCGAGCTGGCCGAGCATCTGCTGGGCCGCCCATACCGTATTACCGGCCGCGTGCTGCACGGCCAGAAGCTGGCCCGCCAGCTCGGCACGCCGACCGCCAACATCCAGCTCAAGCGCCGCCGCGTGCCGCTGTCCGGGGTCTACCTGGCCAGCATCGAGATCGACGGCAAGGCCTGGCCGGGTGTCGGCAACATTGGCGTGCGCCCGACGGTGGCCGGTGACGGCCGCCCGCACCTCGAGATTCATCTACTGGATTATGCCGGCGATCTGTATGGCCGGCGCCTGACGGTGGAATTCCACCACAAGCTGCGTGAAGAGCAGCGATTCGCCTCCCTGGAGGCGCTGAAGTCGGCGATCGATGCGGATATCGCCGCCGCACGTGCACATTGGCACGCTCAACCGCTAACGAAGAGCCTGAAATGACCGACTACAAAGCCACGCTAAACCTTCCGGACACCGCCTTCCCCATGAAGGCCGGCCTGCCTCAGCGCGAACCGCAGATCCTGCAGCGCTGGGACAGCATTGGCCTGTACCAGAAGCTGCGCGAAATTGGCAAGGATCGTCCGAAGTTCGTCCTGCACGACGGCCCGCCCTATGCCAACGGCAAGATTCACATCGGTCATGCGCTGAACAAGATCCTCAAGGACATGATCGTCCGTTCCAAGACCCTGTCCGGCTTCGACGCGCCGTACGTACCGGGCTGGGACTGCCACGGCCTGCCGATCGAGCACAAGGTCGAGGTCACCCACGGCAAGCACCTGACCGCCGACCGCACCCGCGAGCTGTGCCGCGAGTATGCCGCCGAGCAGATCGAAGGGCAGAAGACCGAGTTCATCCGCCTGGGTGTGCTGGGTGACTGGGACAACCCGTACAAGACCATGAACTTCGCCAACGAGGCCGGTGAAATCCGCGCCCTGGCCGAAATGGTCAAGCAAGGCTTCGTGTTCAAGGGCCTCAAGCCTGTGAACTGGTGCTTCGATTGTGGTTCGGCCCTGGCTGAAGCCGAAGTCGAATACGCCGACAAGAAATCCCAGACCATCGACGTGGCCTTCCCGGTCGCCGACGAGGCCAAGCTGGCCGCCGCCTTCGGCCTGGCTTCGCTGGCCAAGCCAGCCGCCATCGTGATCTGGACCACCACCCCGTGGACCATCCCGGCCAACCAGGCGCTGAACATCCACCCGGAGTTCAAGTACGCCCTGGTCGACACCGGTGAGCGCCTGCTGGTGCTGGCCGAAGAGCTGGTCGAGTCGTGCCTCAAGCGCTACAACCTGGAAGGTTCGGTGATCGCCACCGCCCCGGGCTCGGCCCTGGAGCTGGTCAACTTCCGCCACCCGTTCTACGACCGCCTGTCGCCGATCTACCTGGCCGACTATGTCGAACTGGGCGCCGGTACCGGCGTGGTGCACTCGGCACCGGCCTACGGTGAAGACGACTTCGTCACCTGCAAGCGCTACGGCATGGTCAACGACGACATCCTCACCCCGGTGCAGAGCAACGGCGTGTACGTCGAGTCGCTGCCGTTCTTCGGCGGCCAGTTCATCTGGAAGGCCAACCCGGCCATCGTCGACAAGCTCAGCGAAGTCGGCGCGCTGATGCACACCGAAACCATCAGCCACAGCTACATGCACTGCTGGCGCCACAAGACCCCACTGATCTACCGCGCCACCGCGCAGTGGTTCGTGGGCATGGACAAGCAGCCGAGCACCGGCGAGCCGTTGCGCGAGCGCGCGCTGAAAGCCATCGAAGACACCACGTTCGTCCCGGCCTGGGGCCAGGCGCGCCTGCATTCGATGATCGCCAACCGTCCGGACTGGTGCATCTCGCGTCAGCGCAACTGGGGCGTGCCGATTCCGTTCTTCCTGCACAAGCAGACCGGCGAGCTGCACCCGCGCACCGTCGAGCTGATGGAAGCCGTGGCCAAGCGCGTCGAGCAAGAGGGCATCGAAGCCTGGTTCAAGCTGGACGCTGCCGAACTGCTGGGTGACGAAGCCGGCCAATACGACAAGATTGCCGATACCCTGGACGTCTGGTTCGACTCCGGTACCACCCACTGGCACGTGCTGCGTGGCTCGCACGACATCGGCCACGCCACCGGCCCGCGCGCCGACCTGTACCTGGAAGGCTCCGACCAGCACCGCGGCTGGTTCCACTCGTCGTTGCTGACCGGTTGCGCCATCGACGGCCACGCGCCGTACCGCGAGCTGCTGACCCACGGCTTCACCGTGGACGAAAGCGGCCGCAAGATGTCCAAGTCGCTGGGCAACACCATCGAGCCGGAGAAGGTCAACAACACCCTGGGTGCCGACATCCTGCGCCTGTGGGTTTCCGCGACTGATTACTCCGGTGAGATGGCGGTTTCCGAGCAGATCCTGCAGCGCAGCGCCGATGCCTACCGCCGTATCCGCAACACCGCGCGCTTCCTGCTCTCCAACCTGTCCGGCTTCAACCCGGCCACCGACCTGCTCAAGCCGGAAGAAATGATCGCCCTGGACCGCTGGGCGGTGGACCGTACCCTGCTGCTGCAGCGTGAGCTGGAAGAGCACTACGGCGAATACCGCTTCTGGAACGTCTACTCGAAGATCCACAACTTCTGCGTGCAGGAGCTGGGTGGCTTCTACCTCGATATCATCAAGGACCGCCAGTACACCACCGGCGCCAACAGTGTCGCCCGCCGTTCCTGCCAGACCGCGCTGTACCACATCAGCGAGGCGCTGGTGCGCTGGATCGCGCCGATCCTGGCGTTCACCGCCGATGAAATCTGGCAGTACCTGCCGGGCGAGCGCAACGAGTCGGTGATGCTCAACGGCTGGTACCAGGGCCTGACCGAGCTGCCGGAAGGCACCGAGCTGGACCGCGCCTACTGGGACCGCGTGATGGCCGTCAAGGCCGCCGTCAACAAGGAGCTGGAAAACCAGCGCACCGCCAAGGTCATCGGCGGCAACCTGCAGGCCGAAGTCACCCTGTTCGCCGAGGAAGGCCTGAGCGCCGACCTGAGCAAGCTGGGCGACGAACTGCGCTTCGTGCTGATCACCTCGGCCGCCAGCGTGGTGCCGTTCGCCCAGGCACCGGCCGAAGCCGTGGCCACCGAAGTCGAAGGCCTCAAGCTGCAGGTGGTCAAGTCCGGCCACGTGAAGTGCGGCCGTTGCTGGCACTTCCGCGCCGACGTCGGCAGCCACCCGGAGCACCCGGAAATCTGCGGCCGTTGCGTCGACAACCTGACCGGTGAAGGCGAGGTGCGTCACTATGCCTAACCCTGCGGCGGGGCGCTTCGGGCGCCTTGCATGGCTTTGGCTGAGCTTGCTGGTCCTGGTCCTCGACCAGGCCACCAAGCTGTATTTCAACAACGCCCTGACCATGTACCAGCAGATCGTGGTCATCCCTGACTACTTCAGCTGGACCCTGGCGTACAACACCGGGGCGGCCTTCAGCTTCCTCGCCGATGGCGCCGGCTGGCAGCGCTGGCTGTTCGCCCTGATCGCCGTGGTGGTCAGTGCCGTGCTGGTGGTCTGGCTCAAGCGCCTGGGGCGCGGCGAGACCTGGCTGGCGGTGGCGTTGGCGCTGGTGCTGGGCGGTGCGATCGGCAACCTGTACGACCGCATCGTGCTCGGCCATGTGGTCGACTTCATCCTGGTGCACTGGCAGAACCGTCATTACTTCCCGGCCTTCAACCTGGCCGACAGCGCCATCACCGTTGGTGCGGTGATGCTGGCGCTGGATATGTTCAAGAGCAAGAAGTCCGAGGATCCGGTCCATGACTGACACCCGTATCGGCCAGAACACCGAAGTCACCCTGCACTTCGCGCTGCACCTGGAAAACGGCGACACCGTCGACAGCACCTTCGACAAGGCCCCGGCCACCTTCAAGGTCGGCGACGGCAACCTGCTGCCAGGTTTCGAGAACGCGCTGTTCGGCTTCAAGGCCGGTGACAAGCGCACCGTGGTGGTGGCGCCGGAGAATGCCTTCGGTCAGCCCAACCCACAGAACGTGCAGGTCATGCCACGCTCCAACTTCGAAGGCATGGAGTTGTCCGAAGGGCTGCTGATCATCTTCAACGATGCCGCCAACACCGAGCTGCCGGGTGTGGTCAAAGCGTTCGACGACGACCAGGTGACCATCGACTTCAATCACCCACTGGCTGGCAAGACCCTGACCTTCGAGGTGGAAATCCTCGAGGTGAAGGCGCTGTAAGCCTGGAGCCGAGCATGCAAATCAAACTCGCCAACCCGCGCGGCTTCTGCGCGGGGGTCGACCGGGCGATCGAGATCGTCAACCGTGCGCTGGAAGTCTTCGGCCCGCCGATCTACGTGCGTCACGAAGTGGTGCACAACAAGTTCGTGGTGGAAGACCTGCGCAACCGTGGCGCCATCTTCGTCGAAGAGCTGGACCAGGTGCCGGACGATGTCATCGTCATCTTCAGCGCCCACGGCGTTTCCCAGGCTGTGCGCCAGGAAGCCGCTGGCCGTGGCCTGAAGGTGTTCGACGCGACTTGCCCGCTGGTCACCAAGGTGCATATCGAAGTGGCCAAGTACAGCCGCGATGGCCGTGAGTGCATTCTCATCGGCCACGAAGGCCACCCGGAAGTCGAAGGCACCATGGGGCAATACGACGCCAGCAACGGCGGCGCCATCTACCTCGTCGAAGACGAAGACGATGTTGCCCAGCTGCAGGTGAACGACCCGGACCACCTGGCCTTCGTCACCCAGACCACGTTGTCGATGGATGACACCAGCCGCGTCATCGATGCCCTGCGCGCTCGCTTCCCGAACATCGGCGGCCCGCGCAAGGACGACATCTGCTACGCCACGCAAAACCGCCAGGATGCCGTCAAGCAGCTGGCCGGCGAGAGTGACGTGGTACTGGTGGTCGGCAGCCCGAACAGCTCCAACTCCAACCGCCTGCGCGAGCTGGCCGAGCGCATGGGCACCCCGGCCTACCTGATCGACGGTGCCGAGGACCTGCAGCGTGGCTGGTTCGACCAGGCAGCGCGGATCGGCATCACTGCCGGTGCTTCGGCCCCCGAAGTGCTGGTGCGCGGCGTGATCGACCAGCTCAAGGCCTGGGGCGCTACCGGCGCCGAAGAGCTCGATGGGCGGCCGGAGAACATCACGTTCTCCATGCCCAAAGAGTTGCGGGTTCGCTCGCTGATCTGAGTCAGCGGCCTGCGCACAAGGGATTTTTCCGATCCTCTGTGCGCAGGCTGATCCTGCCGGTGCTTGCCAGTACCACGTGATACTGGCTGTCACAAATCGCCAAAGTCGCGCTCTTGAAGTTGTTGCCCTTTCCCACCGGGACACCCAGCGCACTGAACCTGACTTGCTCGCCAGCGTTGGCTGCGATTCTCAATGGCCGTGAGAGGCGATGCTCGCGCAGCACTTGCTGATTGCTTTCGAGCACCACCCGCCAACCTTTCCCCCAGTCCTTTTCCAGCGATTGCACCTGCACTGGCTGACTTTGCAGCATGGCGTGGCTGCGCGCGCTGCGCAGCGCCTGGGCCAGATCGCGGGCTGCCGCCGCTCTGTGTAGGTCATCGCTCAACCTGGCGTAGGCAGGCATTCCGAGTTGCGTCAGCAAGGCCGTCATGGCCAAGGCGAACATCATTTGTATCAGTGTTACACCACGTTGCCTCACCGTGCATTCCTCCCTGGAAGTGCTTGGCTTTAGCTTCACGGTCGTTGGACATGAGGTCCAGTCGAACAAGTTCAAGGCAGTTGCGGGAAAGGTCGCAGGAGGTGCAGGGATGCAAAAAAAGCAGTGGGGCATGACGCTGGTTGAGGTGTTGCTCGCAATGCTGGTGGTCGCGGTAGGCATATTCGCTGCGGCAGGTTTGCAGTTGAAGGCATTGCATGCCACGGAGAATGCGCGTCGTGATGGGCAGGCAGCATTGGCAGAGCACAGCGAAATAGAGCGTGGTCAGCGATGAGGCGCAAGCAGGGCGGTTTCGGTTTGCTCGAAATGACGCTGGCGCTGGCTATCGGTCTGATGGTGCTGGCGGTGGCCGGTCAGCTGTTCACTTCTGCTCACCGGACTTGGCAGCTGCAAGGTACGGCTTTACGTCTTCAGGATGATGCCCGGCTGGCACTGTTGCGCATGGCCCAGGATATCCGCATGGCTGGCATGTTCGGATGTTTGCGGTTGGGCCCGGGCAACTTCAATGACCCGGTTGCGAGGCAGGCCTTCGAGCAGCCATTGGAAATCGGCCCGTCTAGCTTGAGCCTGATCGTGGCGGAACTACCGGGACATACTGGAGAGCCGGAGTGGACCTTGCTGACGGACTGTATGGAAAGTGCGCATGTACACAAGGGGCGCATCGAGAATCCGGACACGCTCATGGCAATCCCCATTAGTAGGCACCGCTATGCACTTAAAGGCACTTCGCTGACGTTTCGACGACGCTACGGGGACAACTCGCAGACACTGGTCGACCATGTACGCCAGATGCGTGTAGAGCATGTGCATGTGCCAGAAGGGGAGCGGGTGGATCTTCAACTCACGTTGTACGAGCCAACCTCGCAACTTGAGCAGCTCCATGAACTGAGCGTGGCGCTACGAAATCCGGTGTCCGTGCCATGAACCGTCAGCGCGGCATCGTGTTGTTGCTCGCGCTGGTGTTCAGCCTGCTGCTGGGCCTGCTCGCGGCTTCAGCCCTGCGCGATGCACTCGTCGAAACGCGCATGACCGGCCTCATGCATGACGGCCTGAAGGCGTTTGAACAAGCGGAGGTGGTACTGCTGGCCGGCGTCGACCAACTGCAGCGCTCCCCGCCCGGAAAATGCAGCGACTGCCAGCCACCTGCACGTCCGCACGATCTGCAAGGCCAATGGCACAACCACGAGCGCGGTTACTTTCACCTGCAAAACCTGGGTGAAACCGACCGAGCTGCACATATGCCCGAGGGTGAGCAGGTCACCTTGTACCGAATAACAGCCGTCAGCCAGCAACTGACGGCCCGCCAGGTCCTTGAGGCCGTCTACGCCGTACCAACCGCTCAAGCACAAGCACCCCAGCGCATCCTCTGGCGGCAGAGATTGAGAGGAGACTGACATGCAGCAAGGCATGACCCTGATCGAGTTATTGATTGTCGTGGCCGTCACCGGCATTCTGGCAGCCATTGCCTACCCCAGTTACAGCGACCAGCTCAGGCGAGCCGCACGCAGCGAAGTGGTTGGCCTGCTGCATGACGCTGCCCTGCGCCTGGAGCGCCATCGCGTGCGCAGCGGCGATTACGCCGAAGGCGACCCGCAATTGCCCGCCGCCAACCGTCATTATCGCCTGCAGGCCCAGCGCGACAGCGGCACCTTCACGCTGACCGCCCGGCGCCTGCCCGATGGCCTGATGGCCGATGATCGCTGTGGCGATTTCCAGCTCGACCAGGCGGGCGTGCAGAGCAACCCGGGTGCTGCGGAAGGCAGCGAGCGCTGCTGGGGAAGCTGAAGGTTGAATGATGCCCAGGCATCGCGGATTTACTTCAGGTGTTGGATCGACAGATGAGCAAGCAAGTAGTGGTGGTCGGCGGCGGGGTGATCGGCCTGCTGACCGCGTTCAACCTGGCGGCCAAGGTCGGCCAGGTGGTGGTGTGTGACCAGGGCGAGGTTGGCCGCGAGTCTTCCTGGGCGGGCGGTGGTATCGTCTCGCCGTTGTACCCCTGGCGCTACAGCCCGGCAGTTACCGCCCTGGCGCATTGGTCGCAGGATTTTTATCCACAGCTGGGTGAGCGCCTGTTTACCACGACCGGTGTCGACCCAGAAGTGCACACCACGGGCCTGTACTGGCTCGATCTGGACGACGAGGCCGAGGCCTTGGCCTGGGCCGAGCGCGAACGGCGGCCCCTCAGCGCTGTGGATATCTCGGCCGCCTACGATGCGGTGCCGGTACTTGGCCCGGGCTTCAAGCGGGCGATCTTCATGGCCGGTGTGGCCAACGTCCGCAATCCGCGGCTGGTGAAGTCGCTCAAGGCCGCGTTGCAGGCGCTGCCCAACGTGACCTTGCGCGAGCACTGCCAGGTCAGCGGATTCGTTCATGAGAATGGGCGTGTGGCAGGCGTACAGACCGCTGACGGCATGCTCACGGCGGATGAAGTGGTGCTCAGCGCCGGCGCCTGGAGTGGCGACCTGCTGCGCACCCTGGGGCTCGAGCTGCCGGTCGAACCGGTGAAGGGCCAGATGATCCTGTTCAAATGTGCCGAGGACTTCCTGCCGAGCATGGTGCTGGCCAAGGGGCGCTATGCGATCCCGCGTCGTGACGGGCACATTCTGGTGGGCAGTACGCTGGAGCATGCCGGGTACGACAAAACCCCGACCGAGGACGCGCTGGCCAGCCTCAAGGCGTCCGCCATCGAACTGCTGCCTGAACTCAAGGATGCCACGGTGGTGGGGCACTGGGCCGGACTGCGGCCAGGCTCGCCGGAAGGCATCCCCTATATTGGGCCGGTGCCTGGGCATGAGGGCTTGTGGTTGAACTGCGGGCATTACCGCAACGGGTTGGTGCTGGCGCCGGCTTCGTGTCAGCTGTTCACCGACCTGCTGACGGGGGCTGAGCCGATCATTGACCCTGCGCCCTATGCGCCAGAGGGGCGTTTGGGCTGAGATTGCCGGGCCCGCTTTGCGGGCCTTTCGCGACACAAGCTAACAGATTACTGCTATTGGCCGGGCCCCTGCTGCAAGTGCGCCTGGCTGCAATACCAGTCATTACCCTGCTGCAGTGCCCGGTCGTCGGGCAGGTGCACGCCGCAGTGGGCGCAGCGCACCATCTTCAATGGCGCGTCGAGCTTTGGCTCGGGGTGCGACTGCTGGCTGACTTTGAACTTGCGCCACAGCCAGAACGCGGCGGCGATCAGGGCGATCCAGAAAAGTAGGCGAACCATGGTGTCCAGCTTGTTGGTTGTAGAAGCCGACAGTCTAGGACGCGGCCATAAAAAAAGGGAGGCCTCAGGCCTCCCTTTCTCATGCTGCGTGGGTCAGTCGAACAGACCAAAGGTCATGTAGCTGAACCACGAGCGGTCCTTCTCGGCTTCTTTCGGGCCTTCTGGCACGATCGGGTCGCCGTTCTCGTCCTTCGGCAGCAGCTCTTGCGGCATCTCGTCGCGCGCGTCCTGGAACTGCTTGACCACGTCCTGGTTGGCGCGGGTTTCGCCCGGCGGCAGCGGGGTGTCGGTCTCGATCAGGCCCAGGGTGGCCTTGGACAGCCAGCCGCGGCCGTCAGACTCGGTCTGCTTGGGCTGGAACTGGCCATCGACCAGGCTTGGGTGGTCCGGGTAGTTGAGCTTGAGGGTTTCCAGGCTGGTGGCCGCCAGGTCGTCCAGGTGCATCTTCTGGTACGACTCGACCATGATCGCCAGGCCGTCGCCGACCGATGGGGTTTCCTGGAAGTTCTCGACCACGTAGCGGCCACGGTTGGCGGCGGCCACGTAAGCCTGGCGGCTCAGGTAGTAGTCGGCCACGTGGATTTCGTAGGAAGCCAGCAGGTTGCGCAGGTAGATCATGCGCTGCTTGGCGTCCGGCGCGTAGCGGCTGTTGGGGAAGCGGCTGGTCAGCTGGGCGAACTCGTTGTACGAGTCACGGGCGGCGCCCGGGTCACGCTTGGTCATGTCCAGCGGCAGGAAGCGCGCCAGCAGGCCGCGGTCCTGATCGAACGAGGTCAGGCCCTTGAGGTAGTAGGCGTAGTCGACGTTCGGGTGCTGCGGGTGCAGGCGAATGAAGCGCTCGGCAGCCGACTTGGCGGCCTCGGGCTCGGAGTTCTTGTAGTTGGCGTAGATCAGCTCGAGCTGCGCCTGGTCGGCGTAGCGGCCGAACGGGTAGCGCGACTCCAGGGCCTTGAGCTTGTTCACGGCGCTGGTGTAGCTGGAGTTGTCCAGGTCAGCCTGAGCCTGTTGATACAGCTCGGCCTCGCTGAGGTTCTCGTCAATGACTTCCTTATTGGAGGAACAGGCCGCGGTGAGCCCGAGGATGGCGATCAGCAGCAGGTGTTTCACTTGCATGGCGGCTTGCGTCCCTTTGACGGCCGCTGTCTTGGGCGGTGCCGTCCTGTTATGATGAGCGCCCCGGCCAACCCCGGGACAAAAGAAGCCGTATTTAACCACAAGCGCGCAGCCGAAACCAAAGGCTGTGCGCCCGCCGAATCGAGCATGTCCGAGATCATTCAACTTAGCGCAGAGGTCCCGTCCGAACTGGGCGGTCAACGCCTCGACCAAGTCGCCGCCCAATTGTTCGCCGAGTATTCGCGTTCGCGGCTTACTTCGTGGATCAAAGAAGGCCGCCTGACGGTCGATGGCGCGGTCGTGCGCCCTCGAGACCTCGTCCATGGCGGTTCGCAACTTGTCCTGGAGGCCGAGCAAGAGGCCCAGGGTGAGTGGATCGCAGAAGATATCGAACTGGATATCGTCTACGAAGACGACCACATCATGGTGATCAACAAGCCTGCCGGGCTGGTTGTGCACCCGGCCGCCGGGCATGCCAGTGGTACGCTGCTCAATGCGTTGCTGCACCATGTGCCAGACATCGTCAACGTGCCGCGCGCCGGCATCGTGCACCGCCTGGACAAGGACACCACCGGCCTGATGGTGGTGGCCAAGACCTTGCAGGCGCAGACCAAGCTGGTCGAGCAGATGCAGGCGCGCAAGGTCAGCCGCATCTATGAATGCATCGTGATTGGCGTAGTCACCGCAGGCGGCAAGATCGATGCCCCGATCGGCCGTCACGGCGGCATGCGCCAGCGCATGGCGGTCACCGACGGCGGCAAGCCGGCCGTCAGCCACTACCGCGTGCTCAAGCGCTTCCGCTCGCATACCCACGTGCGCGTGAAGCTGGAAACCGGCCGTACCCACCAGATTCGTGTGCACATGGCCCATGTCGGTTTCCCGCTGGTCGGCGATCAGACGTACGGCGGGCGCTTCCGCATTCCACCGGCTGCCAGCCCGACCATGGTCGAGGCGGTGAAGACGTTCCCGCGCCAGGCGCTGCATGCGCGCTTCCTCGCGTTGGCTCACCCGATCACCGGTGAAATCATGAAGTGGGAATCGCCATTGCCGGACGACTTCGTCTGGCTGCTGTCGCTGCTCAACCAGGACCGCGAGAGCTTTGTCGGATGAACGGCCTGACGCAGTCGCTGCTGATCCCTGACTGGCCAGCCCCGGCCTCGGTACGCGCCTGTGTCACTACCCGTGAGGGCGGCGTCAGCCTGCCGCCTTACGAAACATTCAATCTTGGCGATCATGTCGGCGATGACCCGGCTGCTGTCGTCGAGAATCGCCGTCGCCTGAGCGACACCTTCAGCATCCAGCCCGCCTGGCTGAAGCAGGTGCATGGCCTGGTGGTGGCAGATGCCGACCCGGCCGTGGTGGCCGAAGCCGATGCCAGCTGGACCGACCAGCCGGGCATTGCCTGCACCGTGATGACTGCCGATTGCCTGCCAGCGCTGTTCTGCGACCGCGCCGGTACGCGTGTGGCCGCCGCGCATGCCGGCTGGCGCGGGCTGGCGGGTGGCGTGCTTGAGGCTACCCTCGATCGCCTGGCGCTGGCGCCTGAAGAGGTGCTGGTGTGGCTCGGGCCGGCCATTGGCCCCAAGGCCTTCGAAGTCGGGCTGGAAGTGCGCGATGCCTTTACCGCCGTGCATCCTGAGGCGGTCAGGGCTTTCGTTGACGGCGAGCGGCCGGGCAAGCTGATGGCCGACATCTACGAGCTGGCGCGCATACGCCTGGCGGCGCGTGGCGTAACAGCCGTTTATGGCGGTGGCTACTGCACGGTCAGTGATGCCCGTTTCTTCTCCTATCGCCGTACCCCTCAAGGTGGGCGCTTCGCCTCGCTGGTCTGGCTGGCTCCGCGCTAACCTGCACGGGCCTCTGCAACACGTCCAAGGCCTGCGGGGTTGCTGTGGGAGCGGGCATGCCCGCGAATGGGCCGGCGCTAATCCATCAGGTTGACGCCGGTCAACCCCGCTACGCTTGAATCTTCCAGAATCAGCCTTATCTATAAGGCATCTCAGGCAGGTTTCTCCATAAACAGGCGCTGTCCATCGCTCCGACCTGCCCTTTAAAGGAAGGTACACCATGCGAATAGACCGTTTGACCAGCAAGCTACAGCTTGCAATATCCGATGCCCAATCCCTGGCCGTTGGCATGGACCACCCAGCCATCGAGCCCGTGCACCTGTTGCAGGCACTGCTCGAACAGCAGGGCGGTTCGATCAAGCCGCTGCTGATGCAGGTCGGCTTCGACATCAACAGCCTGCGCCAGGCATTGGTGAAAGAGCTCGACCAGTTACCGAAAATCCAGAACCCCACCGGCGACGTGAACATGTCGCAGGACCTGGCACGCCTGCTCAACCAGGCCGACCGCCTGGCCCAGCAGAAGGGCGACCAGTTCATTTCCAGCGAACTGGTGCTGCTCGCTGCCATGGACGAGAACAGCAAGCTCGGCAAGCTGCTGCTGAGCCAGGGCGTGAGCAAGAAGGCCCTGGAAAACGCCATCAACAACCTGCGCGGCGGTGCGGCGGTGAATGACGCCAACGCCGAAGAGTCGCGCCAGGCCCTGGACAAGTACACCGTCGACCTGACCAAGCGCGCCGAAGAAGGCAAGCTCGACCCGGTGATCGGCCGTGACGACGAAATCCGCCGCACCGTGCAGGTGCTGCAACGCCGTACCAAGAACAACCCGGTGCTGATCGGTGAGCCTGGCGTGGGCAAGACCGCCATCGCCGAGGGCCTGGCCCAGCGCATCATCAACGGTGAAGTGCCCGATGGCCTGAAAGGCAAGCGCCTGCTGGCGCTGGACATGGGCGCGCTGATTGCCGGTGCCAAGTACCGCGGTGAGTTCGAAGAGCGCCTCAAAGGCCTGCTCAACGAGCTGTCCAAGCAGGAAGGCCAGATCATCCTGTTCATCGACGAACTGCACACCATGGTCGGCGCCGGCAAAGGCGAGGGCGCCATGGACGCCGGCAACATGCTCAAGCCGGCCCTGGCCCGTGGCGAGTTGCACTGCGTTGGCGCCACCACGCTCAACGAATACCGCCAGTTCATCGAGAAGGACGCGGCGCTGGAGCGGCGCTTCCAGAAAGTGCTGGTGGAAGAGCCGAGCGAGGAAGACACCATCGCCATCCTGCGTGGCCTGAAAGAGCGCTATGAAGTGCACCACAAGGTGGCCATTACCGACGGTGCGATCATTGCCGCGGCCAAGCTCAGCCATCGCTACATCACCGACCGCCAGCTGCCGGACAAGGCCATCGACCTGATCGACGAAGCGGCCAGCCGCATCCGCATGGAGATCGACTCCAAGCCGGAAGTGCTCGACCGCCTCGACCGTCGCTTGATCCAGCTGAAGGTGGAATCCCAGGCGCTGAAAAAAGAGGAAGACGAGGCGGCCAAGAAGCGCCTCGAGAAGCTCACCGAGGAAATCGAGCGGCTGGAGCGCGAGTATTCCGACCTGGAAGAGATCTGGGCGTCGGAGAAAGCCGAAGTGCAGGGCTCGGCGCAGATCCAGCAAAAGATCGAGCAGGCCCGCCAGGAGCTGGAAGCCGCCCGTCGCAAAGGCGACCTGAGCCGCATGGCCGAGCTGCAGTACGGGGTGATCCCGGACCTGGAGCGCAGCCTGCAGATGGTCGACCAGCACGGCAAGACCGAGAACCAGTTGCTGCGCAACAAGGTGACCGAGGAAGAGATTGCCGAAGTGGTGTCCAAGTGGACCGGCATCCCGGTGGCGAAGATGCTCGAAGGCGAGCGCGAGAAGCTGCTGAAGATGGAAGAGCTGCTGCACCAGCGGGTGATCGGCCAAGGCGAGGCGGTGACTGCGGTTGCCAACGCCGTGCGCCGTTCGCGTGCCGGGTTGTCCGACCCCAACCGGCCGAGTGGTTCGTTCCTGTTCCTCGGCCCGACCGGCGTGGGCAAGACCGAGCTGTGCAAGGCGTTGGCCGAGTTTTTGTTCGACACCGAAGAGGCCATGGTGCGCATCGACATGTCCGAGTTCATGGAGAAACACTCCGTGGCTCGCCTGATCGGTGCTCCTCCAGGCTACGTGGGTTACGAAGAGGGTGGCTACCTGACCGAAGCCGTGCGCCGCAAGCCGTACTCGGTGGTGCTGCTGGATGAAGTGGAAAAGGCTCACCCGGATGTGTTCAACGTGCTGCTGCAGGTGCTGGAAGACGGCCGCCTGACTGACAGCCATGGCCGCACCGTGGACTTCCGCAACACGGTGATCGTGATGACCTCCAACCTGGGCTCGGCGCAGATCCAGGAGCTGGTAGGGGATCGCGAGGCGCAGCGTGCGGCGGTGATGGATGCGGTGGGTTCGCACTTCCGTCCGGAGTTCATCAACCGTATCGACGAAGTGGTGGTGTTCGAGCCACTGGGCCGCGAGCAGATCGCCGGTATCACCGAGATCCAGCTTGGCCGCCTGCGCAGCCGCCTGCTCGAGCGCGAACTGTCGCTGAGCCTGAGCCCGGAGGCCTTGGACAAGCTGATCGCCGTGGGTTACGACCCAGTGTATGGCGCACGGCCGCTGAAGCGGGCGATCCAGCGCTGGATCGAGAACCCGCTGGCGCAGCTGATCCTGGCTGGCAAGTTCCTCCCAGGAACGGCGATTACCGCCAAGGTCGAAGGCGACGAAATCGTCTTTGCCTGATCACCGCTGTCAAAACCCCGCTTCGGCGGGGTTTTTTTTGTGTGTTTTCCTGTGCTGGCCCTTTCGCGGGCAAGCCCGCTCCCACAGGAATAGTGCCGTCTCCCAGGCCTGTGCAGTACCTGTGGGAGCGGGCTTGCCCGCGAAGAGGCCGATACAGGCCCAGTAAAATCGGGGCTTTCCGGGCGGGCAGGTTAACTTGCTGAAAATTTTGAAATTTTTGCTTGCATCAAAAATCGAGTGCCCCTAATATACGCCGCGTTGTCAGGCACTAAGCGAATCACCAGCAACATCGGTGACCGCAAAACAACTTACAAATCAGTAAGTTGAATGAAAAAAAGTGGTTGACAAGCAAAACGAAGAATGTAGAATAGCCGGCCTCAGCAGCGACAAAGCGAAAGCAGCGAAGCTCAAGAGTCCGAAGCGAACACAGTCTTCGGAGTTGTACCGAAGTTCAGTTCCGCGATAGCTCAGTCGGTAGAGCAAATGACTGTTAATCATTGGGTCCCTGGTTCGAGTCCAGGTCGCGGAGCCAATCTCGGGGTGTAGCGCAGTCCGGTAGCGCGCCTGCTTTGGGAGCAGGATGTCAGGAGTTCGAATCCCCTCACCCCGACCATTTTCCGGGTCGTTAGCTCAGTTGGTAGAGCAGTTGGCTTTTAACCAATTGGTCGTAGGTTCGAATCCTACACGACCCACCATGTAGAAAAGGGCATCTCCAATGAGATGCCCTTTTTTTTGAAACACTCGGGGTGTAGCGCAGTCCGGTAGCGCGCCTGCTTTGGGAGCAGGATGTCAGGAGTTCGAATCCCCTCACCCCGACCATTTTTGGGTCGTTAGCTCAGTTGGTAGAGCAGTTGGCTTTTAACCAATTGGTCGTAGGTTCGAATCCTACACGACCCACCATGTAGAAAGGGCATCTCGAAAGAGATGCCCTTTTTCTTTGGCCTCAAGAAAACTGCCCTTCGCCGCAGGTTGCGCGGATCTCGCTGCAAAAGAGTGCCCCTGTGGGAGCGGGCAAGCCCGCTCCCACAGGTGAAGCCCTTTTCGGCCTGTCAGTGCAGCTTCAGCCGCGGCTCGGTGCCCCGGCCAATCTTGCTGCCCAGCATCATCAAGGCAGTGCGGAAGAACCCGTACAGCGCCATCTGGTGCATGCGGTACAGCGACACGTAGAACATCCGCGCCAGCCAGCCCTCCAGCTTCACACTGCCCATCAGGTTACCCATCAGGTTGCCCACCGCCGAGAAGCGCGACAGCGACACCAGCGAGCCGTAGTCCTTGTATTCGTAAGTCGGCAGCGCCTTGTTCTCCAGGCGTGCCTTCAGGCTCTGCGCCAGCATCGAGGCTTGCTGGTGCGCGGCCTGGGCCCGTGGCGGCACGTTGCGGTCGCTACCCGGTTGCGGGCAGGCGGCGCAGTCACCGAAGGCGAAGATGTTGTCGTCACGGGTGGTCTGCAGGGTAGGGCGCACCACCAGCTGGTTGATGCGGTTGGTTTCCAGGCCGTCGATGTCCTTGAGGAAGCCCGGCGCCCGGATACCCGCTGCCCACACCTTGAGGCTGGCCTGGATCACTTCACCGTCCTTGGTTTTCAGGCCATCTTCGGTCACTTCACTCACGGCGGCGTTGGTCATTACCTTCACCCCGAGTTTTTCCAGGGTCTTGTGCACCGGCACGCTGATGCGCTCCGGCAGTGCGGGCAACACGCGCGGGCCCGCCTCGATGAGGGTGATGTGCATGTCCTTCGGCTGGATGCGGTCCAGGCCGTAGGCCGCCAGTTCGTGGGCCGCGTGGTGCAGCTCGGCTGCCAGTTCCACGCCGGTGGCGCCGGCGCCGACGATGGCCACGCTGATCTGCTCGCTGGCCACGTCACCGGCGTGGGCACGCAGGTAGTGGTTCAGCAGCTGCTGGTGGAAGCGCTCGGCCTGCTTGCGGGTGTCGAGGAACAGGCAGTGCTGCGCCGCGCCCAGGGTGCCGAAGTCGTTGGTGTTCGAACCCACGGCGATCACCAGGGTGTCGTAGCCCAGGGTGCGCGCAGGCAGCAATTCGCGGCCCTCTTCATCGAGGGTCGCGGCCAGTTGAATCTGCTTGCCTTCACGGTCCAGGCCGCTCATGCGCCCCAGCTGGAAGTTGAAGTGGTTCCACTTGGCCTGGGCCACGTAGTTCAGTTCGTCTTCCGAAGAGTTCAGCGAGCCGGCGGCCACTTCGTGTAGCAGGGGCTTCCAGATGTGCGTGAGGTTGGCGTCGACCAGGGTGATCTCGGCCTGCTTGCGCTTGCCCAGGCTTTTACCCAGGCGGGTCGCCAGTTCCAGGCCGCCGGCGCCGCCGCCGACAATCACGATGCGATGAGTCATGGGGATATCTCATAAGGTTTACGGAATTCGTGGCCCCAGGGGCCGGCCGCAAACTGCGCGAGGGGAGGGCGAGCGCCAGGCAGCTCATAGCACCAGTCCACTCAGCAGGCGGCTGATGAGACCCAACCCGATGGTCACGGCCAGTACCAGCACAAGGAGCAGCCAGGGCCGGAAAGGCCGGCGCTCGACTTGGTGCTGGGGGGCTCGCAGATACTCATCGACACGACGCTGATCTTCCGGGTTCAGGCGACTGGTCATGGTGGGCCTCGTCAGGTAGACGTTTGTGACTGCACGAACGCCACAGCGTTCATGCAAGGGCTTTGAACAAATGATAATGCTTTCTATCCCTGGCGCCGAGTTTACGCCATCGCAAAGACTCTCGGCAGTGGATCAAAGACTGATGCCCACGTCGAAGACGATGCTGCGCCCCAGGTTGCCGCGCAGAAAGTCCGGCGCATCGGGGTGGGCGAACAGCACCCGGGCGAAGGTCGGCCCCACCAGCGACAGCGAGCGCCAGCCCTGGCGCAGGTATTCGGTGGGCGGCGGGAAGTGGGTGTTGAGGTCGAGCACTTCGCGCTTGAGGCTGGCAAAGGCGATGATGTCCAGCTCGCTCAGGTCCAGCCCGCGCTCGCGGTAGTTGTGCGCCTTCTTGCGCAGGGTCGGCGCCAGGCGCCCGAGCAGCTCGGCGGCGGCGATGCGCCGCGGGCGGGCCTCGCGGCGCACCAGCTGGGCCAGGGAAAAGGCACTGCGCCGGCGCTGCAGCTCTTCACGCCACTCGTCGTTCAGGCGGCGGCCTTCGTCGAGTACGAAAAACACTTCAAAGGCGGCATCGCGGAACAGCACATCCGGGGGCTCCTGGCCGGCCGGGGTGAAGTCCTCGCTGCGGTAGGGGATGTTCAGCCCTTGCAACAGGCGCTGGCACACCCACCGCTCCCGCTCCCACTTGCGGGCGTTGGAGAGAAAGGCATTGGCTTGTTCGGCCTGGATGGTAAGCAGGCGCAGGTAATCTGAGTCATCCATGGGAACAAGCTTAGTCGGCAATTGTGAACGTAAGGCCCTGTTTGACCGTGGGAATCGGCATCAGGGTGTAGACTCGGGCTAACCGTGCCAGGAGCGATTTGCCTGTGATCAGCGCCCACGTCCTGTCTTCTGCCAGCCTGACCGTCGGTTGGTTGGGCTATATCCCGTTGTTGCTCTGGGCTGCATCGCGTACACGGTGGGTAGAGTTGTGCACCGACCGGCGCCGTCAGCACCTGCTGTTTGGCACCGTGTTCTGCCTGTTTGCCCTGTGGCTGGTCAGGCGCGATTTCGATACCGGTGTGTCGTACCACTTCATCGGCATGACGGCGGTGACCTTGTTGCTGGACTGGCCGCTGGCGATTCTGGGTGGTTTCCTTGCGCAACTTGGCTTGCTGGCGCTGGGCCGGCAGGATCTTGCGGCGCTTGGGGTCAACGGGTTGCTGCTGGTGGGGTTGCCCGTGCTGATCACCGAAGTGTGCGCGCTGCTGGTCGAGCGGGCGCAGCCGCGTAACCTGTTCGTCTATATCTTCTGTTCGGGGTTTTTCCCCGCTGCGTTGACGGTGCTGATTTGCGTACCGGTGGCGTTGGGGGTGCTGTGGCTGGATGGGCGCTTTGCGATGCCGGAGTGGCTCAGCGATTTTATCGGCTACCTGTGGTTGATGATGTTCCCGGAGGCATTCATCAACGGCATGGTGATCAGTGCCCTGGTGGTGTTTTGCCCGGAGTGGCTGGAGACGTTCAACCGCACCCGGTATCTGCAGGCACCGTGGAAGGATGATGAGCGCTGATAGCTGTACTGGCCTCTTCGCGGGCAAGCCCGCTCCCACAGGATAACCACTGGCTTGAAGGTTGTGGCTTCCCTGTGGGAGCGGGCGTGCCCGCGAAGAGGCCGATACAGGTATCAGAGATAGCTAATCAATGCCGCGGCTCCAGCTCCCCGGAAAACAGCTCATCCTCGGCATCCGGCGCCACCGGAATCTTGTGCTCCTCCGCCGCCCAGGCCCCCAGATCGATCAGCTTGCAGCGATCAGAACAGAACGGCCGGAACGCGTTCTTCTCGTTCCATTCCACAGGTGCGCCACAGGTCGGGCAATCGACGGTCAATGGCTGGCTCATGGCTGGCCTCCTCGTAAAGTCAGGTAAAAGTGGTGCAGGCGGTCAATCTGCTCGTGCAGCGCGGCCAGGTCGCCGTCATTGACCACCACATCGTCGGCATGGCCCAGGCGTTCGTCACGGGCCAGCTGGGCCTTGAGAATGGCCTGCACCTGCTCGGCGTTGGTCTTGTCACGCGCCAGTGTACGCGCCACCTGCAGCTCCTGCGGCACATCGATCACCAGCACGCGCTTGACCTTCTGGTACTGGCCCGACTCGATCAGCAACGGCGACACGTACACCGCATAAGGTGACTCGGCCTTGGCCAGATAACTGAAGATCTCCTGCCCGATCAACGGGTGCAGCAGTTGCTCCAGCCACTTGCGCTGAGCCGGGTCGGCGAAGATCAGCTGGCGCAAGGCCGCACGATCGAGCTGGCCATCGTCCAGCAGAACGCCGGGGCCGAAGCGCTCGACGATGCTGGCCAGCGCCGGGCGGCCGGGCTCGACCACCCAGCGCGCCGCCTGGTCGGCATCGACCAGGTGCACGCCAAGTTCGACGAAGCGCTCGGCGGCGGCGCTCTTGCCGCTGCCGATGCCGCCGGTCAGCCCGAGAATCCAGGGGGTGAAGGCCTTGGTGCTCATCACATTCCAAACAGTTGCAGGTAGAAGGCGTACATTTCATCACCCCAGAGCACAGCAATCCACCCCGCAGTGGCCAGATAAGGGCCAAAGGGTATGGCAGTGCCGACGGATTGCCTGCGCACACGCAACAGGCACAGGCCCGCCACCACGCCGATCACCGATGACAGCAGCAAGGTGACCGGCAATACCTGCCAGCCACCCCAGGCGCCGATCAGCGCCAGCAGCTTGAAGTCGCCATAGCCCATGCCTTCCTTGCCGGTGATCAGTTTGAACACCCAGTACACCGACCACAGGCTCAGGTACCCGGCCACCGCGCCCCACAGTGCATCGGGCAATGGCACCACAGTGTCGAAGGCATTGACGACCAAGCCCAGCCACAGCGTCGGCAGCACCAGCACATCGGGCAACAGCTGCTGGTCATGGTCGATCAGGCTGAGTGCCAGCAGGCTCCAGGTCAGCAACAGCAGGGCCAGGGCCTCGATGCCTGCGCCGGAATGCCAGGCCACCGCCATCGACAACAGCGCACAGCCCACCTCGACCAACGGATAACGCGCACTGATCGGTTGCTTGCACGCCGAGCAACGCCCGCGCAATGCCAGGTAACTCAGCACGGGAATGTTCTCCCAGGCGCGGATCGCGTGGTGGCAATGCGGGCAGTGGGAGGCGGGGAGGGACAGATTGAAACGTTCGTGCTCGGTGGTCGGCAGGCCCAGCACTTCCTGCGCCTCACGCTGCCATTGGCGCTCGAGCATGATCGGCAGGCGATGCACCACCACATTGAGGAAGCTGCCCACCAGCAGGCCGAGCACGGCCGCCAGGGTGATGAAGTACGCCGGCTGTTCGGCCAGTAATGTCCATGGAGTCATGTTCAGATCAAGCTACCCAACTGGAAGATCGGCAGGTACATCGCCACCACCAGGCCACCGACCAGCAGGCCCAGGATCAGCACGATGGCCGGCTCCAGCAGGCTGGTCAACTGGTCCAGTGCCTGGCTGACCTGTTCCTCGTAATGGCTGGCGGACTTCGCCAGCATCTGGTCCAGCGTGCCGCTGGATTCACCAATGGCGGTGAGTTGCACCAATAATGGCGGGAACAGCGGTTCATTGGCCATCGCCTGATTCAGCGCCTGGCCGTTGGCCATGCCCTGGCGCAAGCGCTGCACCGCCTGTTCGTGCAGATCGTCGCCGCAGGCCTTGGCCACGGTGACCAGCGCATCCAGCAACGGCACCCCCGCCGCATAGGACGTGGCCAGGGTGCGGGCAAAACGCGCCAGCGCCGCCTGGCTCAACAGCCTGCCGAACACAGGAAGGCGCAAGGCTTGAGCAGTTATCCACAAGCGCGCTGGCGCATGCTTCAGGTACAGCCGGGTCACAGCGAAACCCAGGCCCAGCCCGGTTATCAACAGCAGCGGCGCATAGCGCCCCAGCCCTGTGGACAAGTTGATCACCCACTGCGTGAAGGCCGGCAACGCGGCACCGAAACCGGCAAACAGGCTCTCGAAGCGCGGAATCACCTCCAGCAACAACACCGCTGAAACCCCCAGGCCAGTCAGCAACAGCAGCAACGGATAGAGCATGGCCTTGCGCACCCTTTTTCGCAGCACCTGGCGCTGCTCCAGCATCCCCGCCAATTGCTCCAGCTGCCGATCGAGCGTGCCGGATTGCTCGCCCACGCGAATCAGGTTGCAGTACAAGCCATCGAACCACGCCGGATGGCGCTGCAGCGCATCCGCCAGCCCCAGGCCCGACGCCACATCCCGTTTCAATTTATCCAGCAAGGCTGCCTGCCCCGCACTGCAGCCACTGCGGCCCATCACCTCGAAGGCCTGCAGCAGCGGCACCCCGGCCTTGAGCAAGGTCGCCAGTTGCCGGCTGAAACCCGCCGGGTCGGCCTTTTCCCGCGCCTTCGGCAACCGCCATTCAAACCCGCCGGCCGCCCGCAGGCTGGCCACGCGAATGCCCCGACGCTGCAGGCTGGCCCGTGCAAAAGCCGGGCTGCGCCCGCTGACCTGGCCGCTGACCGCGGCGCCACTGGCATCGGTGCCGCGCCATGCATAGAGCTGTGTCGATGAGTTCATGCAAAGGTCCTTTTCTGCCCGGGCGACAAGCCTGGAAACAGCTTGCCGCGTCCCTGAGCGGGCGTGCGTCCGTGATCCTCACTAGAGTAGTTCAGCGAAGATGACGCCCTGGCGGGCAGGGGTGACAAAAGGTGTCTGTTCAGGCCTACTGCGCCGCTGCCAGCTGGGGGCGAGCCTGACCTCCACGAGTACACGTATCAAAAAGGAAATCGTTCATGAAAGGGCAACGCGGTATCACCCTGATCGAACTGATGATCGTTGTCGCGATCATCGGCATTCTGGCGACCATCGCCATCCCGATGTACACCAACCACCAGTCCCGCACCAAGGCGGCGGCCGGGTTGCTGGAGATCAGCGCGCTGAAGACGGCGATGGAAGTGCGCTTGAACGAAGGCAAGGATGTGAACAACGTGGCCGAACTGGGCGGCCAGCCGGCGACGGCGAACTGTGCGATTGCGGTGAGCAGCAAGGCGGCTGACGGGATTGGCACGATTGCATGCGCCCTGGTTGATGTGCCGGCCAATGTGGTTGGCAAGAGCCTTGCCCTGACGCGCTCGCCAACTGGCTGGACCTGCACGACCGATATCGAGGAAGACCTCGCGCCGAAGGGTTGCAAAGCGCCCTGAGGGGAGGGGAATAAGACCGGGGAAACAGGGGTTTACGCGGCAGGTGCGGCAGTGGTACGTTGCGCTACACGCCGGTGTAGCTCAGTAGGTAGAGCAGCGCACTCGTAACGCGAAGGTCGCAGGTTCGATTCCTGTCTCCGGCACCAGTCCAGGTTCCAGTGAAGGCTACTAAAATCTCTGGAACCCCCCGTAAAACCCGCCTTCTGGCGGGTTTTTTCGTTATGGCGTTCCGTCGGATTCCGACAGCTGCCAGCCGATTTAGGGGTAAGGTTTGGGATAAAGTCGATTCGTTAAAGGGGTTTACCCCTATGGCTCGTACTACTGCTCCCCTCACTGACACCGCCTGCCGCTCGGCCAAGCCTACTGACCGCCCCTACAAGCTTTTCGACGGTGACGGTCTTTACCTCCTCGTTTACCCCAATGGCCGCAAAGGCTGGCGTTTCCGGTATGTGAAACCGGATGGGCGAGAGGGGCTGACCTCGTTTGGCAACTATCCCGTCATCGGACTTGCAGATGCTCGGCAGAAGCGTCTGGAGACCAAGCGGATGCTGGCTGAGGGCATTGATCCGATTGCGTCCAAGCAGCAGGCCAAGGCCGAGGCAGTTGTCAGAGGCCACACATTCGAACGCGTTGCCTTGGACTGGCATAAGGAAATGTCCGTGAAGTGGGCGCCGGGCCATTCTAGGACTGTGTTGAGTCGCTTAAAGACTCACGTATTCCCGCTGCTCGGCGCACGCGCCATCGTTGATCTGGATACCTTCGACCTCATGCAGCCGCTGGAAGAGATCAAAAAACGCGGCACGATCGATGTGGCCTTGAGGGTGCAAAACTACCTACAGAGCATCATGCGTGAGGCTAAGCGGCAGCGGCTGATCACGGTGAACCCTGCAAATGATCTTGAGGGCTTCATCAGCGCGCCACGGGTTACGCACCGGCCTGCACTCCCGCTCTCTCGTCTGCCTGAGTTGATGGACCGCATCGAGAACTACAAGGGACGCCCGCTCACTCGGCTGACCGTCATGCTGTCCCTGCATGTGTTCGTACGCTCCAGTGAATTGCGCTTCGCACGTTGGAGTGAGTTCGACCTGAAGCGCGGTATTTGGGAGATACCTGATACGCGGCCCGCGTTAGACGGCGTTCCGTACTCGACCAGAGGGACAAAGATGGCGGGCGACATCCACCTTGTCCCGCTTTCACCGCAAGCGGTGATGTTGCTCGAACAGATTCATGCGATCACGGGGTACTTCGACCTGGTGTTCACCAGTGACGCTCGCTCGTGGAAGCCTATGTCCGAGAACACGGTCAACAGCGCTCTGCGGAATATGGGTTATGACACCAAGACCGAAATCTGCGGGCATGGCTTCCGGTCCATGGCGTGCAGTGCCTTGGTCGAATCCGGGCTGTGGTCAGAGACCGCTATCGAGCGGCAGATGAGCCACAGGGAGCGCAACAATGTTCGGGCGGCGTATATCCACAAGGCTGAGTTCCTGGAGGAACGGCGAATGATCATGAGTTGGTGGAGCCGTTACCTCGAAGCGAACCGGCAGGAGCATATCTCGCCACATGAGTTCGCGAATCAGGCCGGGGCAAACGTTTCTAGCCTCAGAGCAAGGCGTGGCGCAGTCGAGTGAGTGCACGGCTTTGAAGTTTCGATGATCCGCTTTCCATGCGGGTCCATCCAAACAGGGCTGCAAAGCCGCCCTGTTTGGATGGACCTCACCTAAAAAATCAAAAGCACCCAATCGGCCACCGGAAACCACGGGATTCCGTACACGCCCAACGTCATTTTCAACTGCAAAATCCAGCGGGCGAGTCGCTTGACCCTCTCGAATTGCGGGCGTAGAAAAGACCGTGCAAAGGCTGTCGTTGACAGCACCCCAGGTGGCCAGAACCTTCAAGGTCACGCCGCTCCTGCGGTGGTTCTCCCCCCAAATGGCGATTCGCATCCGGCAGCTCGCCCGGTCACCTCCCCGGTGATGGATGCCTACTTCAGATCATGGCCCTCGTGCGCCAGACAGCACCTCCTACTTCGCTGCCCTGCAGCAACCTATCCGCTTGGCCGAATCTTTCGCCAACCTGCGCCCGTCTCTTTCTCCTGGAAAGAGACGGGCGCTTCTAGCACTGCTGCAGCCCTCATCGCACTTGGCTTTGCGGCTACACCACTCATGACAATCGGCGTGACAAACGCCGATGTCACCAGCAACAGCGATGTAGATGATGGTGCCGCAGACCAGGGACTGCACCTGACTGACAGTCAGGCATGCCCCGGTCATCGCATCGCTGTGTTCACCCGGCTCAGGATCTTCAGGCACTGGTCTCGTCAGCCAATGCAGCCTCCACCCGCCCACCGGTAACGGTGTCCAGGAGGCTAGATCATGAGATGCCCTTGCTCCCGGTCGTAAGGAGCCGATGGTCCCGCGTGAGAGGACACCCCACAGGTCGCAGGGGCCTTGATCCCTGATAACACTCAACATTCTTGGCGGGATGACGTGGGGCGAGGATCGGAGATGAGGTGACCGACATGGCATTGGTGGGTAGACGCGATGGTCGCAATTTCGGCTACGGAAGGCAATTGAGCTACGCAGGTCCACAAGCGCTGAAAGACATGTTTGGCGGAGGCCACTATGGCACGGTCAAGGCGCACTGTGATCGGTGGCACGCATTCGTCAAATGGTGCCGCTCCGAACAGGGGCCCGGCATCAATGATGCCCGGCAGATTGATCGGAAGGTGTTGGCCGACTATGCGGCGTATCTGCGTGACGTGGTTGGGCGCGGTGACCTTGCCGTCAGCACCGCACAAAATCGGCTATCCAGCGTTAACAGGACCATGGCGGCGCTTCGGGGTGATCATTACGTGAAGTTGCCAAGTCCGAGCAAAGCGTTGGGTATGCAGCGCATCGGGGTCCGACATTCAGTGCCGCAGGGCCAAGACCGCGAACAGGTTAAACAGATCGTTGATGCGCTTTGCAATCGTCATCACTTACGAGCCGCTGCGATCGTTCTTTTGGCGCGAGCCACCGGCATGCGCTTGCGAGAGGCCATCTTGGCTGACCTGCCGCGGCTAGGCCGTGAGGCTAACGATCTAGGTAGAATTAACATTCAGGATGGCACCAAAGGCGGTCGCGCCGGTGCCTCGGCACCGCGTTGGATTGCGGTGGACGGCCAAGTTCGAGATGCACTTAAGTTTGCACGGCAGATTTCGCCTGCGGGTAGCCGCAACCTGATTGCGCCACACGAAAGCTACCTGAATGTTCTGCATCAAATCATCCGCCCTGCGCGGGAGGTCCTGCATGCACACAACTTCAAGGGCTTCCATGAGCTACGGGCGGCGTATGCCTGTGAGCGCTATGAGCAAATCACTCAACACCGCGCGCCTATCAATGGCGGCCAATGTTGCCCGTTAGATCGGAACCTTGATCGTGAGGCCCGGAAGCAGATCAGCCACGAGCTGGGACACGGTCGGATCGATAGAGTAGCTGCTTACATTGGAGGGCGCGCGTGAGTAAACCATTCGACATGGAACTGTTCTTGTCTGCGGTTCTGACGGGGTCGTACGCAACGCGGCAGCGCCATTTACGGCAAGCAGAGCTCATCCAAGCGGAGATATCTGATCGTTGGAAGCTCGAATCACCTTGGGCCTGGCGGAGAAAACATGTGGCTTGGTTTCTTGAGCATCGCCTGGCTGGACGATGCGAGGCGACTCAGTATTACTACCTGTTGACCGTGCGGCTGCTTGCTCGTCGTTTAGAAAAGCCATGGGTCTTCAAGTCCCAAAGATATGATTGATACTCACGACAAACCGCATTCGGAAAACTGCCGAGTCCTGAATGACGGCTCTCGACCCGAAGCGGTCGGTCAACACCGGCAGAAACCGGCCATGGACACGCCGAAGGGAGTTCCATGCCACACTGATGTAGCTGCACGGCGGCTAGTCAATCAAAAATTATCATGGAGGAACTCTGATGCCCACAGCCTTTTCAACAGCGCTTTACTACCCATACATCGACATAAAAAATGAGCGTTGGCTACGAAGTGCGGTGTTGTTCTGGGACTCCGTCCGAACAATAGTCCCCGTTTCCCATCGTGAACCTTACTCGAATGATTTTGCTCGTGCCCTTTGTGATGAAGGCGTACTCAATCCAGTTCGTGTTTCATCGGATATGGAGGAAGTTGAGGAGCTCACTGAAAAAGTTCTCGAATTTCTTACGGACCCAGCCTCGGCCGGTGTAATGTTTGATACAGACAAACACCCGACTCGTAGAATTCATCCCGAGAAGATGTCCTACGAGCTGCGCGAGCTTGCTCATATTCATCCGGAAAAGCTGCCATACATGATCCGCTCAGAACTTGAGCGTGGGCTTAATGATGACGGTTGGCTTCACGTCGCACCTGGTTTCGCAAATTTCTACATGACGCTCCTCGCCTCTCAATTGGCTGAGCGACTAGGCCTAGGCTTGGTGACCGAGTCGTCTGCAGCAGACCAATTGGCAATCGCTGTGCGCAAGGGAAAGCCGCTTGGCACTACTGGCGATCGACGCGTTGGCCGCCAGTTCGACGCGTTTGGATCGAGGCGCTCGTTGCCAACAGATGTTGCCCCTAGTTTGCTCATTGATCTTATGGTGCAGGGAATTTCTTTGCCTGAGCATCTGTCGGTGGGTGAAATTCTCAAGTTCAAAAAATACCACGCGGAAGAGCTGGCTGTATTTCGGCGAGAAATCTCACGTCTTACCGCGGACTTGCCTAAAGAGGTACCTATCGAGGCGCTGCGACAAGCCGTATCAGACCAGTATCAGGCCAACGTATTGCCAGCGATGCATAGTCTCCGAGAGTCTCTGCGGGCTCAACGTTGGGATGCAGGCCTTAGCGGGTTATTAAAGGTTTCATTCTTCTCAGCTGCCCCAACTTCGACAGCAATCCTTGCAGGTATTCCAACCTCTATCGCTTTGGTTGCTGGAGTGGGAATCTCGCTGACAGCATCAGCAGTCTTATTAGCAAATCAGAGACGGCGTACCATAATAGATAGTCCTTACTCTTATTTGCTTTCAATGGAACGAAATTGGTGAGCCGCTAACAGATTTATTCTATGTCTAGAGCCGCCTTTGGGGGGAAGCTACCACCCGCCGCTGACTGCTTTTGACCGATTGCTGTCTTTCGCGAAAGACAGCTTTGGGTCGATAGCAGTCGTTCGCAACTGGCCGCTTTCGACCCATAGCTGACGCTCAGCCGTGTCCCAGAAGGCCGGTGCGATTCACTTATCTGCAAGCAGCCATTAGCAGCGTTTATGCTGGTTCGAGAAAATGCTGACTACGTCCCGTATCTACTGGTCATAGCTGATGTGGCAGGTCTCAGCTAGGCCTGTCTGGGCGGCAAGCCACGATGCTGCCCATCTCGCACATATCCAGTACCATACAATCTGCGGAGGTGTGCCAAATTGACTCAAGCTGGACAGCGACGGCTGCCCAACCTATGGAATCTAACGTTAAGTTACAGGAACGCGTTCTAATGACTGAAAAAAACCGCTTCCACGAAACCTACACACGGGCGGCAGGGGCAGTGGCATATGTTGCCATCATCAACGAGAAGGGCGATGAAGGTATAGGCTCGGCTTTTCACATCGGCGATGGTGTTTTTGTCACTGCACGGCACGTGGTTGAAGGGGTAACAATTAAAGAAATCGCAACCACTAAGTCAGGGCACCTAAGAGAGGAAGCAGAAGACAAAGTAGTGCCTCCTCGGCGCCTGAAGATTGTTGATGGCCCGTATTTTGGTCGTGACGGCCTAGATCTTGCTATTTTTAAAGTTGATCTGGGTGCTACACCTTTACCATCAATCACGGTCAGCGATCACACGGATTACTCTTTGAGGGAGAACGACTTAGTCCTTTCCGATGTCCTCATAGTAGGTTATCCCCCGATCCCATTTACTACGGTACCTTGCCAGGTGGTCACTCTCGGTCAAATTAACGCCGTGGTGCGGGTATGGCATTCACCTGTCCTTCACTTCATTGCCTCAGCGATGGCGCGTGGTGGGTTCAGTGGGGGGGTAGCACTTGATCAATCTGGGGTGGCGCTAGCGCTCGTCACGGAGAGCTTAGGACAAGGTGATATGCCCGTGGAAACTGGTTACATGAGTCTACTTTCGATTGAGCCAGCGGTGGACTTAGCGGCCGAGAAGTTTGGATTTAGTATTCATGGAAGCTATCCTGGCCGCTACAGTGACGCGGTATTCGCCGCCAAATTCTCGAACCCTTCTAGTAGAGCCCTCAGCTCCTTCATCTATGATGCAAGCATCTACATCTATGATGACGACCGAGACGTATTCGTAGAAATTAACTGTTCGGACGAGGCAATGCTTTCCGAGGCAGTTTCTACATTCGATGCGGTCACGCCCCTCTATCTCGAGGAAACTGAAGGTGGTCCTGGGCTTTACATGCCTACAGAAAATCCCCCAGCCGGGCTTTTGGTAAAAGCCGGCGAGGCGGTCGCGCACCTATTTGAAAGCGCTGGCTACAAGACAATGGCTGTGGAACGTAGCCAGTGGCAACTCAAATCGAAGCAATAGACAGTCATAGCGAGCAGCCCATCCGCACGCTATCTCAGCCTGACTTAATTGAATCGTTGGTGGGGGTATCGGCGATGCTTTGCTAGACTTATCCGTTGCTTTCGGTCAGCAGCTGTAGGCGGCTGTCAATTTAAAGCTAACGCTGACAAGCTCGGCATAATCCCGAAGCCTCCACGCACCGCTTCGTCTCAGTATTTTGATGAAAAATAGTTTGCTGCCCTCCACGAACGGCTGCCACGGGTCGATAGCGGTGAGTCAGGTACGTCAGCAATCGATCCACAGCGGTCGTTTGCGAATGGCAGAGTGGCTACGGCATCTAAGCCCATCACAGGTTGGGTTTAAGAAGACAACCGCACTGACGACAGGGTTGAAGGTCAAGCTTTATTCACTACAGGTGGGGACAGTTCGTATATGCCTGGTTAGCTGCATTTGCCTGGTAAACCTGGTTATGTTTATTAGATAAACAGATCTACTTCCCAACAAAATTATTAACGCCTGTTTCTAGCACTGACCAATTTATCATTTTCACTCACCGCCTGTTCGATTAGGCTTGGGGTTAACCGATTCCCTGATATCTGTGTGCATATTGGAGATCTGCCGGTAATATTGCAAAATTCAACTGTAAAATTTGTTTCATTGCACTTGGTTATCGTCACATGAAAAAAGCCCTTTCCGATTTCAAAGTATATAGACTTAAAATTCGACCCATTATCAGTCCACATACTCTCTTTAATGTTAAAGATATCCCCGCGCCCCCAGTGACTAGCAATATATTGGCCAATAGGAGTAGAGAAAATCCGGCGCTCCTCCTCTTTTTTAATTGCATAAGCACGCTTTTGCTCAGGGGTGAACTCTCTGTCGCGACGACCTGAATAGTTCTTTGGGTTTTTTCCTTCAATATAGTCTATTAGCTTATCTGTAGCGTGCTCATCATTTCTCCATCCCATTCCGTCGCAAAAGTCTTCCCAATCACTCATATCAACCCTCTTGCTCAATACTAGGCTTCAGGCAGCTAACTATAAATATACATCAAGTGGTGTGATAACTTTTTATCAGCCATGAAGGATAAAATTCCTTGTCCTCTTTGCCATCTCCTTCTAGGCTGGGGCGCGCGCGGTGTGATGACGGTATAAAGGGGATTCATACACCATGGACGGTAAGCCCAAGCTGCTTGACCACATGCGCGAGCAAAATCATTTCCGACGCTACTCCATCCGCACTGAGCGAGTCAATTGTGACCGGCCGCTTATGGCCGAAAGTGGTCGTTCGACCTCAGGGCTCCTCCGGCTGTGGACTCAACTGTTCCGGTGCATGCTAGTCTCTAAGCTTATGACTCTGGCTGTACAGTCGGTGATAATACGGTATCCATTTGGGAGATCCGGAAGTCTCGGTTAAGCTCACTTTGATAAAATTAGGTGTCGGGAGCTGGGGTACAAGTGAGCGCAAATAGCACTTCAGGTAAGGCGCGAGCGCCCCTGATTGACGACTGGTTAAATCTTCCTTCGCCGCAAGCGCGACTGGAGCAGATGCCCATGCAATTGGCCCAGGCAGTGGCCGATGCTCATGAAGGGCAATGGCGCGCTTTCATGCGTAAGGGCGCGCGGGGTGACAAGGTAAGGGCCGCCTTGATGGAGACGCTGGATCTGGGCAAACCGCTTCCAAGAGACATGCTCAAAAGCCTGAATGCGCATCTACGCTCGCTGGACAGCAAGCTCGATCTTGCAACTCGCCCTCTCTCTGAGTGGTTGAAAACAATTTGTCGCTATCCGCAGTTGGCCATCGCAATTTATGCTTCCTATGGGGTAGCGGGATTAACTGAGTGGGCCAGTCGGCGGCAGATTGCACAGGCCGCTCAGTCACCCTGGACCTCTGAAAGAGAGGTGCAGGCTGCCAGGCGCTGCGTTGAGTTGTTTGGTGGTGTGCCGTCTACATCAGTCCTAGCCAAACACGATGACCCTGTCCTGCGCGGATTGCAGCAGCATTTGGCCAAACCCGGTGATTTGAAGCGCTTCTGTGCCGATCACGGCATCAAGCGTGTATTGACTAATGTACCCGCGGGTTCATGGGCGACACCCGAAGGTTTCGCCAGAATACGCAAGGCGTATAGGAGTCTGTGCTCTGCCAGGGGGCGCTTTGTTAATGACTTTGAACTGAGCAATAATGACATTCACCTTGACGCAAATGGCGAGGTCTACAGGCTTGAGCTTCCTGGCAATACGCTCAGGCATTATATAAAAGCTCATCTGAGCATGTCGGTAAAAAAGTTATTCGAAGACTTGTGCGATAAGGGGGAGCTGCCTCAATCCTGGAAAATACAGTCACACACTCCGACAACCGCAGACGGCATCAAGCTCGACAGCTGGAGCGAGGTACGTTGGTATGAGGCCTGTAGAGTCGCGATGCATCAGCTCTCCCTCAGACAAGACTTGGGGAACCTCAACATTGTCCCCCACCCTTTGATCGGCGGCAGCACCTATAAGGGTGACTTTGCGCTAAATGGAATATATGTCGAGGTTCTTCGCCACCCGTTGTCACAGATTGAAAATCCTACAAGTAAGGATGCCATCAATTATGCAAAGAAGGTCAATGCGCGCCAAAAGGCTTACGACCAATATCAACTGAAGGTACTTTGGGTTGAGCCTTCCATGCTGGCGGATTCAGGGCAATTGAGCCGGCACTTCAATGAGCTTTTCAGCAAAGCAACTTCAGAGATGGTGGTCGGGGTCAGTGTCCAACCCGCTTCCACCAACGCTCCAGGGCACTGGTTTCTTAAGGAGAACCGTGATCAGGCTATTCGAGCGATCCTATCCAGTGGTGAGGTTCCACCTGGAAGATATCCGGCTTATCGCCAGATGAATAAACATGGCTTTGGGGGGCTGACAGCATTTCTGAATCGCCAGAACAAGGAGATCGACAAGCAGGACGAGGCTTTCCGAGTTCAAGCCATCTGCATAGGTACCGGTAACAACAAGCCAAGAACGCCGACACGAGCGCACGTGCTGGAGGCATGCCGAAAACACAGCGATCAGCTGCTCAAAGATCAAGGAAGAGTGACAAAGGCTAGCCTGGCATCCGTGTTTGGTTTCGGTGCCTCTAATTTTTTGCTCAGAGTTGAACCAAATTTGCTAATGCTGCTTGATCATTACATCACCGAAGGTAACACGTTGTAACAGACCGTTTGGGGCCGATAAATGCAACTCGCGAGTGGTCGCTTTGGCCGTTAGCAGCCCTTAATGAAGGTCTGCTTCGGGTCGGAAGCGGTCGGTCGCCACGGGCCGGCAACGACCCGTGGCGGCCTTCCACGACCTAAGCCGTTCTTCCCGAGCTTGTAGGAAGCTTTCCGGCTGAGGGGTGGCTGATGACTGCTTCTGGGCATTTTTTGGAGGGGCTATCCACATGACCAATTTTTCAATGGTGGTAATGGCATCTGGCCGGCAAAGTAGCATCTGAATATGCCAGAATCTTGGTTTGCACCAACGTCCAAGGAAAGGTATGAGTTTTTTTGACCGATTATTCGCGTTCCGACAGAACGAATTTCGGACGCCCCTTGAGGACTTTCTCACGGAGATCTTTGCCGAGTGGCTACGGCAAGTGACGCTTACTGGTCGAGTTTCAGAGGTGCTAACTGACCTCTTCAAACTGGCACCGGCCGAGCTTGGAGATTTGAGCAATCTTAACTCAATTGTCTGGGAGACTCAGCACGTCATTGGTCCTGGCGACCACGGCGCGGAGGGTAAGCGCCCAGACCTGATTGGACGATGTTCTAATTTTTTCCTGATTATAGAGAGCAAAATCTCCGCTGGATTTACTCAATACCAAGATGAATTGGGGCGAGTCGATCAACTGTCTATGTATCAGTCATATCGTAGAAGCCGGAAAGAGGCGTTTGGTGGCCTTGTTCTTATTACGCATTCCACGTTGCCGCCATCAGACTGGACCCATCGGACGTTGCACTGGCGTGCTATTGAAAAATACTTAAACGCTTTTACGGACCATAGCTCGTCGGCGAGTGCGCTGAACTACATAACTAAACAATTGAAAAAATTCCTTGGAGACAATGGCATGAACGGAACCCGTATCGAACTGGCGGATATTACCGCCTACCCCGCATATCAAAGACTCACACAAGGGTTGTCAGAGCTGGGTAGAGTTGCGGATAACTGCCTTAGAGTCGAGCTTCAGGGGACACGCCTTGAGAAAATCAGGGCCCCTCGTGGGGGGAGTGGTGGAGACTTCATCTGGCCTACTTTTTGCGGTTTGACGCTCACCAATGACGGTTTTAAGTGCCATGACGCTCAACTAATTTTGTGGAGCGGCACCCTTGCTGGAAAAGTTTACGATTACATCGGTCCGTTCACTGCCGGAATCCCGGACCTCTCTGTCGGTATTGGCTTATGGTTCAATGAGGAAATCCGACAAGAAGCCCGTAATTACCTATTAGCTTTGTGTGATAAGCTCACCGTTGAGGAGAACGGCACGTGGACACTGGATATTCACTCTCGCAATGGCAGGGGGCCGATTGTTTTGCTGTCGACCCGTCGTTCCCTTATTGATTTACATGTTCAAGCTGCCGGCGGCGACCTAGACGATATCGCCAGTGAGTTCTTCTCAACTCACAGTAAGTCACTTCTGACTGAGCTTTCATCGCCACTTTTGGAGGCTGGGAAGATTGCCGATCAGTTTCTCTTTGATATGGTAACTGCTGAATGATCACGCTTGGCTTTCTATGCGCTAAATAAAGTTTCTGGCCGTATGCAGACCCTGGCGAGGGTCTGCTTTGGGTCGTTAGCCGCCATTCGCGACTGGACGCTATCGACCCAAAACAGCCTTTCGCAGAGGACGGTTAATGGCCCGAAAAGGACGACTAAAGTAGAGAAAAGTAAATATGTCTTCGCGCTCCTTCTCGCGTGCTCCGCATTTCGCGAAAACTGGCTCCCTTAAACAAACGTTAGCAACTGCAATCGAGACTTCGTAGATGACCAAAGAGAGCCCGCTGGGCAAACTAATAACCAGCCTTCAGAAGAGCATTTCAGAGGGTGGCCTGGACAAGTCCGCAATTGAGAAAGCAACGAAAGAGCTAGCGAAACTTGGATATCAATACGACGACCATCGGTTCCCCCTGCTCGTGGGCACTGAGGCTTTCTCGAACAATAGTTCGGATTCTCCAAAAGACCTTGCAGAGGCACTTCTGTGGAAGCTAGGGAAATGGAAGGCATACAAGAAATTCTGTGAGAACTATGCCGCAGAGCAGCCAGCACCCACTAAGACCGACGTGGTGTTCTATGCCTTTGCAATGCATCTGAGAGATAAAAATAATCCGATTTATGACCAGCATGCAATCAGGTCACTTTGGGCTATCTTCGAAAATTTAACCACCGACGAGAGGCAGAAGTGCAAGTCGCTACTCTTCGACAAGAAAAATGAGTGGAAGGAATCTGGTACAGGGAAGAGCGCAATTGATTGCTACTCATTTTTCGTCAATCACGTTAATGAGCTAGTTTCGACTAGCGGGGGAGCAAGCAAGTCTGAACTTGACCGCTTGCTCATGCCTCTAGGTCAGGCAATCAAGGGGTCTACGAAAACGTACACAGAATTTTCCGCCCTTTGCGGTTGGCCTGGTAGCGGCTAATCATTCGCTGAAGCCAAGTAGCCCCTAAGGGCTGCAGCCTTTATGCGGACGTTAGAAAAACAGTTCCTTTGACTTCTGTCCGAATGAAGCCTCACAAGACGATGGTTGGGCGAGCAGCTCCCAAAGTCAGACCAATGACGCAGAGCAAAACTTACATACGTCACATGAGCATCGCGATATAATGCCGTGACAAGTCCTTTTTTACGCCGGTGGCAACAGTGCATTTAATATTTATATTTTTAAAGCCCTATTATTGGTTTGCACACATTGCAGCCTATGGCATAGCTCAAAACCTTGAAGGTGTAAGTTATTTTGGGTGGCTCAACAATATCTACGACCCACGCTTTCCGCTCCCCCTACTAAACCTTGACCCCAGCACCGGGGTTAAAATTATCGCGGGAGCGATCTATCTGTTGCTTGCCCCTCTTGCATGTGTTCTTGTTAGGGGCGGGTTTATACTCGGACGAAAACCGGGATTAGCCATGCTTGCAGCAGTGCTTCTACCTGGCGCACTGTCATTGCTGGGAAGCTCTGCGCCGCTAGAATTCTTTATCCCCGACGAGTTTCACTTTGGCACAGGATACATCGGGGGATTCTGGAGCAATGGTGCTAACTACATCATTGCATTTATGTGGGGCTGGGCGACGATCATGCTGGTGGCTAATCTCTTTAAAAGCCAGAAATTCAAACATGCTTACGATCATATATGGTGCCTATTAACAATTGTCGGATGCATGTATCTCGTTGTGGACTCGCAGGCAAAATCACACGAGGAGCATAAAATTGAAACAAACGCCCTCATTGGAAAACACCTCGAATTTTATAAGGAACGTTATTCGGCGCTGAATATCTTGTGCCACAAAGAGCCCTCGATTTTTGCCAATGCAAAGCTCATATGCGATAAAGCAAGAATTCTGTCCACTTCGCTGCCACTGGAGATAGAACGCTCTGAGCCTGAGTTTAGAAGATACGGTGATTCGTGGATGGAGGATATTCTCAGCGATACAAATATTGAACAATTGAACTCGTATTTTTGTTCGGATGACAAGCTCATCGCACACTGCAAAGAAACTCCAATTGATCTTCTTATTACAGGCCAGGAGCTTTTCGAGAAGGTGCTCGTACCCATTTCAGGCCACACTAATAGGCTTAAGGAACTCTATAAAAAGCTAAACACTTACACAGACAAGGTTACGCGCTATAAAGAATACACTCATTTAAAGTATTTCCTGTTTTGCCTTATCTGCTTTATTTCCGGAGGCAAAGCTGCGACCTCCTCGATTTCATTTATTGGTGAGAGCAATATGAAATCGCGCTCTTGGGCCAGGAGAATTGCGGCGGTGACATTTTTTAATTTATGGTTTGCAATAATGCTCGTCACAAGAGCCGACGACGGCTATTAGCGGCAGCGTTAAGCAACATCGGTAACGTCTATAACGTCGGCCTGTAGGGCCGCGTTTTTTCAGAACAGCGACTACTGCCGGGCATGGTGCTGGAACTCGCCCCGTGCAAGGAACCGGGTCGAGTGATCGAGCCATGCGCGAGCGAGGTATCCGCAGTTATAGGCCGCCAGGTCTGCAACGTAGCAGCTAGGGCTAGCTTAATGTGTACTCCATGAAGATGCTCCCAACTACAAGCAACGCCGTCGGTTTGAGGAAACAGGCTGCGGTAAGACTGGCGGCATGCCGGGTGAGTGACTGCAACTCAGCTTGCGGTCACCGGCAACCTCAATGGAGATTTGCGAATGGGCATTCAGCCAGGTTTTGAGGCGTTGCGACATGGAGTCAGTGAGATCGGCAACCCTCTCCCCGCGCCGGCCGTTAATCATGCGCAGACCAAAGTCCTCTGGCAGAACGGGACCGAGGGCACCAAAGCGCCAAGCCTGATCGAATACGAGTACGTTCAGCCCACCGATGTCGTGAGTTTGGGCCTCACGCCCGTGAACGGGATTGGGTTGCCAAGCAAAGCCGCCATTAACGGTAGGCTTATAAAAATTGTCCGGTATTTCGGTACGGTCAGGTCGCTTTGAGGCAAAACGGCGGTCGCCCCAGTATTCGGTGAAGGTCAGGATTTCAGAGACAATACCGGTCCAGACAACGCTGTGGCGGGAGGCAGGATTAACTTTCGCACCTGCAAATGCGAGCACCAACTCTCCGACCTTCGCCTTCTTGCGGATGCGCGGCTTACATACCGCCAGCGTAACGGCCGGCGGATCGTAATTTGGCGCGGAGCCCATGTCCATGGCGATCACATACGTGTGTACTCGCATCGTCATGACTCCTGTGCAAAAAGCTGATCAAGCCACGAGAACGCATCGGCACGATTCGCGATATCTGCGACGAATTCCTGGCCACGTGCTGCGGCCTCCAGAGTCCCTGACGACGACCTGCTTTGCAATGGGTGAGCCTGATTAACCTAAATAAGTTCAGCCTTCGCGACCGGCAATCTACGACCCATAGCCGACGCTGCGTCCTGCAGCGAACCTTGTGGGAGCGGGTTCGCCCGCGAGCACCGGCAAAGCCGGTGCCATCCACCGCGTCGCCTGCTTCGCGGGTAAACCCGCTCCCACAGAGTGCGTGTCGCACTCACGAAGCCGGTTATTCTCAAGTGTCTGCTTCGGTTCGTTAGCTGCCTTTCCCCAGACGAGCCTGAGCCTGGCTTTGGCGATTGGGTAGCCGTCCTCCATCATCCTGTCATGCCATTTCGCAGTGGTCGGGATCCTGAAAATAGGCTGGGGATAATTTTAGAGATAAAGAGTTGTAACCTTAAGAATAATACCCATTGAATTCAGACTCTTTCGTGTCGGTACGATTCCTGTCTCCACCACATATCAAGGCTTGCAGCGATGCTGGCCTTTTTTGTTTCTCGGTTGATGCGATTTTCCGAGCGGCCGCTGGAACAAATTGCCGAAAAACAGGTGGTTTGACCTTGCCGGGACGCGGTGGAAATCCACGCTGTTACCCCGCTTTCTGGAATCTAGAAAAATCCACCTCCGCAGGTTTTAGGGACTGTACACCCTGGGGCTCCCTTCGTCGGTCCAATCCCACCAGCCCAGCTTTCGAGTTCGCAGCTTTCCACTTAAGAATTGGCAGCTTTTGAGATAACCGATTTCCAGATTTTCGGTTTTGCCCAATGTTTACGGGGCAAAAGCTCAAAATTTTCGAGATAATGATTTCGCCACCTGAGAGTAATCCTAAAAACCAGCCCCGACGTACTCCTCGCCGAGCTCACCGACCTCGTTGAGGCTCACCTGTCCCGCCTGAGGAACATAAAGACCTGCATTCTTCCTACAAAACGTATGGCCTCAGAACACCCCACGCGCCCTTGCGCAAGCGGGCCCATAGGGATAAATTGCCCCAGTCGTCGAAGCATCGGCGATGCGACCTTGGCCGGTCGGAATCGAAAGGCGCAGCAGCGCCCAATCTTCATCGCAGGCGCTTTTTTTGTGCCCGCGATGTCGCGTTATGGCGGTGGTGCGCGGGACACCTTCGGGTGTGCCGGGCTCCTTTCGTCCCGGTCGGCCAACCCGCGTACTGCTGCCACCTAAACTTGCTTGGCCGCGAGCGGTGGCAGTTCCACAACGAAAGGAACTCATGCATGACCACCAGAAATCCGTTCAGGATCCTCGCATCCGTTCTCCGCCGCCGCCCCGCGCCGGCCCCGAAACCTCACCGCTTCTACCCAATCTGCGACCTGACTCGCCCCACCTCCCAACCCAGGCAGGTGCCCCATGACTGACCAGGAACGCTTATCCACCATCCAAAGCTACGCCTGGACCCTCGAACTGCTCGGCGAAGCCTTGGTCCAGCACGATGAAGTGCTGGAGTGCGAACACAACCCTCAGCTGAGCTTCCGCAACACCGCAGGTATTCACCAGGCGATCCGGATCATCAGCCGGTTGGCCAGTGAGCAATGCGGGAAGATGATCGATCCCAACGAACTTAGTCACCTGGTCGACTAATGAAAGCAACGCTGTCGCCAGCCCAAGGCTGGCGCAGCTGCTAATGTCAGAACCTCAGCGAACAAAGATGAGGTTCAAGATGGTTTCGCACAAGGATGTCATCACCAGCAACCGTGACGCCTGGAATGCCTCCGCCGACCACCACCGGCGCAGCGCTGAGTGGGCTCGGCTTACCGACGCCGTGGCGGACAAAGGCTTTTCGTGCCTGGATTCGACCCTGACTGAACACTTGCAACAGGTAGGCGTAGCGGGCAAGTCGGTTATCCAGTTGGGCTGCAACAATGGCCGCGAAGTGCTTTCGCTGTTTGCCCTTGGCGCACTGGAAGTGGTGGGTGTCGATCAGTCTTCGGCGTTTCTCAAGCAAGCGCAGGAGCTGGCCGAGCGATCCCAGTATTCGCCTGAGTTCGTCGAGGCCGACATTCACGCGCTGCCGACCATGCTCAACGCGCGCTTCGATGTCGCGTTGATCACTATCGGTGTTGTGAACTGGATGCCCGACCTTGGTCTGTTCTTCAGCCACGTTGCCAGGACGCTGAAACCGGGCGGGGTGTTGGTGATTTACGAAACGCATCCGTTTCTGGAAATGCTCGATCCCGAAGCCAGCGACCCCTGGCGCATCAGTGGTTCCTACTTCCAGGCCGAGCCGGTGGTCGAAACGGGGGCAATTGTTTACGAGGGCAAGGGCGAGGCAACCGGGCAGGCGTCTTACTGGCATATCCACCGCCTGGGCGATCTGCTCATGGGGGTATTGGGCGCGGGGTTGAGGCTGCGCGCATTCAACGAATACGCGCATTCCAATCGGGAAGATCTGTACGACGTCTACACCCAGGGCGTGGTGCAGGTACCCATGTGTTATGCCCTGGTAGCAGAAAAACTGTGAGGCAGCAGATGGGCAGCAGGGTGTTCAGGGGCGTTGTGAATCGCCCCTGATTCCTCTTTCAGCCCCATAGCTTTGCAGCTTGCGGCACCCCGCCATAGCCATAAGCCGTAGCGCGCACGTCTATGATGTGGACGTTCGAATGAGGGTGCACATTCCCGATGCGTCCTGAGAGCAAATCATAGGCTTCACGCTGATACTGCCGTTTCTGCTCCACAGTTGTCGTTTCGTCGGTGATCGTGACCTCCAGGCGAAAGCTGTTTCGCCCTAAGCGCTCAAGCGATTCGCTGTCGATAAACCACAAACCAGCATCAACGAACCGAACGATCACCATCGTTTGGGATGGCTGCTTGTCCAGAACGCGTGCAGTCAGTTCAGTCAGCTCGTGGCTGAGGCCGGACGCCAACGCAGCATTCGGTGCGCCGGACAAGGTCAGGGTGATACCAGGCATTTGAGTCATCCTCGTCAGTGAATGTGCCTGTAACTTAGCCTTTGAACATGTTCCTAAAAAGCGGGAAAATCAGTGCTCATCTTCCTGTTTATCCGGAACCTGCATGTACCACCTCGACCTTGCCCAGCTCCACGTCTACTTGGCGGTCTGTCACGCAGGCAGTATCTCTGCAGCCGCTCCGGCCCTGTTTCGCTCAACCTCCGCCATCAGCGAACAGCTGCGCAAGCTGGAAGATGCCATTGGCGTCGAGTTGCTCATACGAGGCAAGCAAGGCGTTCGCCCCACCCCTGCGGGTGAGCGTCTTGTGCGCCATGCGCGGCAGCTCCTTACCCTGGGAGAGCGGGCGCTGTCCGATGTACGAGGCGAACAATTCGAAGGGGAGATACGACTGGCGATCACCGATTACTTCCGCCCCGACGACATTGCTGGGCTACTGAAAAAACTACGTGAATGGCATCCACGGCTGCGACTTCATGTGGTTATGAAAAAGAGCCTGGAAATTGATCAGGCAAGTGACTACCTGGACATTGGCTTGACCATGCGTTTTAACGAGCGCGTGTCCACTTCCAACACCTTTGAGGTGAGGCAGGAGCCACTGCAATGGGTAGCCGCTGCCGGCTGGGTTCCAGAGCCCGACCAGCCGCTGCCACTGCTCGCGATCAGCGGGTGCGGATTGTCGGAGTACAGCTGCCAGGTGTTGGAGCGCGCCGGGGTGGAATACGAGATCGTTTATTCGACTTCAGGTGTGGCGGGGCTGCAGTCGGCATTGCGGGCAGGGCTTGGAATAGCCTGCATTAACGCGAGTGCCGTACCGCATGGCGTGGAGCCTTACCGGGCTGGCATGCCGGTGTTGGCGCAAGCCAGGTTCTTGTTGCTTGCGCCGCGTAAGGGGGAGTCTGCGCTAGTGGAAAATGTGCGGCGATTGTTGCAGGGTTTTTTGGCATAGGTTATGGGTTGCGCAGCCTGCTTTCTCATCCGACTCTTGCCAGTCTTTCAAGTCGAGGCAGCAGGGGGCTTGATCACCGTAATCGGTGTCCGGCAAAACTTGACCAGAACAAGCCAGCTCCTACAGGGGCGGCGGCGCTTGCGGCTTTTGTTCTCTGATTTCGGGCGAACCGGCTCGCCTTTTTTAAGTCCGGTTCAACCTACGGTAATCGCCGCATTCAGCATCAACACCACGATCAACCCGACCAGCGCCACGATGGATTGCACCACCGAGATGGTTTTGGTCGCTTCGCCCATGGTCATGCCGAAGGACTCCTTCACCATCCAGAAGCCTGCATGGTTGGCGTAGTTGAAGAACAGCGAACCGCAACCGATGGACAGGGCCAGCAACGGCAAGTTGAGGCTAGGGTCTGCACCTGCAAGCGGCGCCAGCAACCCGGCCGCCCCTACGATACCCACGGTGGCGGAGCCGGTAGACACCGAGAGCAACATCGCGATCAGCCACCCCAGCAGCAACGGAGGGAAGGCCGATTGTTGAGTCAGGTGCACAATGGCATCGCCCACCTTGGCGCTGGTCAGCATTTCCTGAAACGCCCCGCCGCCGGCGATGATCATGATGATCGAGGCGATAGGCTTGAGGCTTTTGCCCAGCGCATCGCGCAGCTGTTCGGCGTCGCCGCCGCGCGCCAGTACCAGGCTTGCACCGGCGAACAGCACGCCCAGCAGCATGGCGATCAGCGGGTTGCCGAGGAAGCTGGCCAGTTCCAGCATCGCATTGCCCTTGGGCAGCACCATCTCGGCGACGGCGTGCACCAGCATCAGGATCGCCGGCAGCAACGCGGCCAGCATGCCGATCAACACGCCGGGGCGGGGTTGATTGGCGGCTTTTTCAGTCAGGGTGAATTGGTCCAGCAATGCCTGGTCCGGCCGCGTGCTCATGCGCGGCGCAATGAACAGGCCATACAGCGGGCCGCCCAGGATCATGGCCGGGATAGCCGCAAGGAAGCCATAGAGCATGGTGGGCCCGACCGAGGTCTTGAGCACGGCGATGGCAGTCAACGGGCCAGGGTGCGGCGGTACCATGCCGTGCATGGCGGCAAGCGCCGAAATCACCGGCACACCGACATACACGTACGCCGAGCCCTTGAAGCGAGCCTGGCCTTCCAGCTTTCGCGCCACGCTGAAGATCAGCGGCAGCATGATCACCAGGCCTACCTCGAAGAACATCGGAATGCCGATGACAAAGGCAACCAGCATCATGGCCCACGGGATCATGCGGTCCGAGGTGCGCTTGAGGATCACGTCGGCGACCTGCTCGGTGACGCCAGCGTCAGCCAGTATCTTGCCCAGCATCGCGCCCAGCGCAATCACCACCCCGACCGCACCCAACGTCTTGCCGGCGCCAGTGAGCAGGTGAGCAACGATGCTGCCGGGTTCCATGCGGGTGGCAAAGCCCACGCCAATGGACACCACCAGCAAGGCCAGCAGCGGGTGCATTTTGAGGCGGGACACGATGAGCGCTACCAGCACCAGGACACTGACCAGTGCGGTCAGCAACAGCTGTATATCTAAGGGAGTCATTCAGGGAATCTCGGTTGGGCTGGCGCGTTAGCGGCACTCAGGCATTGCGGGCATGACAGGGGGCTGCGGGCAGTAGCTACCCGTTATCGGTCGCGGGCGGAGGGCCGACTGGATGCGCAAACTTCGAACATCGGAGGAATGGGGCTGGCGGACGGAGGTGTCGCGCCGGGCAAGCGCGTAGGGCTGGGCAGTGCGGTCATGGAGCGATTCACCTTGTTATTTGGTCATCTATATGAATCTTTACAAAGTATTTCCGCGACGGTGGGATGCTGTCAATAGCATGCGGTCGCATCACATGGTCTTTTCGCCTTGGCAGGCAATACTTCTCTGTATACGCAGGCGTGCTCCTGGTGGCGCGCGCCGCTGGGAGGTGTCAGGTGAACAAGCTATCAATCGTGGGTGCCGGGATCGTGGGCGAGGCGGCGGCGCAGATCATTGCCCGGGAAGAGTACTGCCGTGAGCTGATGTTGCTCGATGTGCAGGGTGAACTGGCCCAGGGCAAGGCGCTAGACATCTGGCAGGCGGCCGTCGAGTCAGGTTCCGATACCAAGGTGCTGGGTGGCGCCAAGGCCGAAATGCTGCAGGGCTCGGAGCTGGTGGTGATTACCGCAGGCGTGCCGCGCAAGCCTGGCCAGTCGCGGCAAGACGTGCTGAGCATCAACCTGCCAATCCTCGACGGCATCATGCACGACATCAACCGCTATGCGCCGGCAGCGACGGTGCTGGTGGTGTCGAACCCGGTCGATGTGCTGACCTATCGGGCCTGTTCGCTCAGCAAGCTGGGACGCAGCAGGGTATTCGGCCAGGCCGGCGTGCTGGATACCGCGCGCATGAAGTGCTTCATTGCCGAGCTGACCGGGTTTTCTGCCCGGGATATCACGGCGCTGGTGCTGGGCGGGCATGGCGACAGCATGGTGCCGCTGATGCGTTACTGCCAGATCGGGTCGGTGCCGCTGTCGCACTTCCTGTCCAGTGAGCAGATCGAGCAGATTGTGGAGCGCACACGTAAAGGTGGCGGCGAGATTCTGGGCTTGAAGAAGCTCGGCAGTGCCTGCGATGCGCCGGGCGTGGCCATTGCGCAGATGGTGGATGCGATCGCCAATGGGCGTAACCGCATTCTGCCGGCGGTTGCGATTCTTGAAGGAGAATACGGGCGCAGCGATATCGCCATGGGCGTTCCATGCGTGCTGGCAGAGGAGGGGATTGCCCGGGTGATCGAGTTGCCGCTGGATGCCCAGGAGCAGGCGATGTTTGATCACTCTGCGGACCAGGTGGCGCGGGATATTGCGGAGATGAAAGCGCTTTGAACTGGGGAAGCGGCATCAAGCTGGCGAGATATTGGGGCTGCTTTGCAGCCCATCGCGACGCAAGGCCGCTCCTACAGAGATCGCGTGATTGCTAACTTCATCGTATGAGGGCTGGGATGGCTCGGACGTAAATCAACTCGCTGAGCAATTCCACCAGCGTTTGGGTGATTACGGCAGCCGCCGCCAGCCCGCGCAGGTCCTCGGGCAACGCCAGCGCCAGCGGCAATACCACCAGCGAGTTTCGCGTCGCGGCGCTGAAGGTCACGGAGCGTGCCTCGCTCACTGGCAAACGCATCAGCCGTGCCGAGACAAAGCCGAGTACTGGCGCCAGCAGCATGAAGCCGACATACACCGGAATCACCGGCAGCAACCGATCAGAATCCCGCAGCACCACGGCAATCTGCGACCCGATCACCGCCACCAGCACCAGGGCCATCGCCGGTACTGGCATCCATGCCCAGGCGTCGTTCCAGGCCGATACTGCGCGGGAGCGGCGGGCGCCGGCGCTGGTGAGCACGGCAAGGATCATCGGCAGCACGATCAGCAGCACGAAGGCTTCCACGAACGGGGCGATGCTGATGGTGACGCCACTGCTGTCGCCAAGCATCAGTGCCAGGTACACCGGCAGCAGCACCAGCTGCACCAGCAACAGCACGGGCGTGGCGGCGAGGGTCAGGCGCGAGTCGCCTTTGCCGATGTGGGTGAACACCACCACGTAGTCGATGCACGGCGTAAGCAGCACCAGCAGGGCGCCGATGAGGATCGCCGGGTGGTCGGCCAGGCCCCGGGTGATGGCCCACACCAGCAAGGGCACGAGGATGAAGTTGGCGAGCAGCAGCGCGGCCATGAAGCGGCGGTTGCCCAGGCCCTGGCGCAGGTCGAGGAAGGGGATTTGCAGGAACATCGCATACATCAGTATGGCGATGGCGGGGGTGACCAGGGTTTGCAGCTGTTGCGCAGTGTCGCTGGCCAGCATGCCGAAGGCCAAGGCTGCGAGAACGGCAGCGAAGTAGATGGGGATCTGTTGGGTTTCGAGTTGCTCTCTGGTCAAAGCCGGGCCTGTGTTGGTTTGCGCTTGGGGGGCACAGGTTAATACGTGACGGCCGGGGCTGCATGATCTGAATGAACCTGAAGGACCCCAGGTTCACCCGCGTGCACCGCGTTGCCTGCTTCGCGGGTGAACCCGCTCCCACAAGGATTGGGTCAGTACTGAGGAGGTGAGCAAAAACATCAGTCAGGCTTGAGCCAATCGACACCGCGCTCCTGAATGATCAGGCTCAGGGTCCCTAAGCGCGCTGCCGGGTAGCAGGCCAGGAAGCCGCCCACCGGGTACAGGTTGTGGATCTCCACGGGGTGCCCCTGATCACTGCTCAGCTGAACTTCTCGCCGGCCATCTTCAAGCTGCGTCAGGTCGAATGCTTCGCCTGTCTGTGCATCGGTCAGCATCCACAGGCTTGGGTCTCTTGCCTCGATCGGCTGTACGTTCACCAGGCCATCGCCGGTGGTGAAAACGCCTTGGCCCGAATGGGAGCCGCTGCGCAGATAGATGCGGTAACCCGCCTCGGTATGGCGAAAGTACAGCAGCAACGCCGGGGGCTGGGCGGTCTGCTCGAATGTGATCAATCCGATCTCCTGGCCGTGTTGCCAGTCTGGTTCGGTGCCATTCAACATGCCGAGGGTGGTGGCGCCTTCAACGGCGTATCCCGGCGCTTGGTGAGGGCTCACCAGCGATACGGGCCCGGTGGTCATGTCGCCCAGCACATTGATCGGCGCGTCAGCGGCTTGCAAGGTGGCGATGAAGGACAGTGCTACGTGGTCAGCCATGGCTGGCCTCCTGCTCGTTTTCCAAAAGAGGCGGCAGGTTATTCGGCCGGGTTCGCCCAGCCCATCCGGAAGCGGTTCCGGTGCCGGGCGGCAGGCATGAAAAAGCCCGGCACAAGGCCGGGCTTTTTGACATCAGGCGTTCGCCAATCAGTTGCCGTAAACCGGCAGCTTCTTGCAGATGGCCTTGACCTTCTCACGTACGGCGTCGATCACCGCTTCGTTGTTCAGGTCAGCCAGGATGTCGCAGATCCAGCCGGCCAGTTCGCGGCACTCGGTTTCCTTGAAACCACGGGTGGTGACGGCTGGGGTGCCGAAACGCAGGCCCGAGGTGACGAACGGGGAACGTGGGTCGTTCGGGACCGAGTTCTTGTTGACGGTGATGAAGGCTTTGCCCAGGGCAGCGTCAGCATCTTTACCGGAGATTTCCTGCTTGATCAGCGACAGCAGGAACAGGTGGTTCTGGGTGCCGCCGGAAACCACGTCGAAACCACGCTCGATGAACACCTCGGCCATGGCCTGGGCGTTCTTCACCACCTGCTGCTGGTAAGCCTTGAACTCAGGCTGCAGCGCTTCCTTGAAGCAGATGGCCTTGGCGGCGATCACGTGCTCCAGCGGGCCGCCCTGGGCGCCCGGGAAGACGGCGGAGTTCAGCTTCTTCTCGATCTCTTCGTTCTTGCGAGCGAGGATCAGGCCGCCACGCGGGCCGCGCAGGGTCTTGTGGGTGGTGGTGGTGACGACGTCGGCGAACGGTACCGGGTTCGGGTACACGCCAGCGGCAACCAGGCCGGCAACGTGGGCCATGTCGACGAACAGGTAGGCACCGACCTTGTCGGCGATGGCGCGGAAGCGGGCGAAGTCCAGGACCTGCGAGTAGGCCGAGAAGCCGGCAACGATCATCTTCGGCTTGTGCTCGACGGCCAGGCGCTCGACTTCGTCGTAGTCGATCAGGCCGTTGCCGTCGATGCCGTACTGGATGGCGTTGTACAGCTTGCCCGACGAGCTTACCGAAGCACCGTGGGTCAGGTGGCCACCGTGGGCCAGGCTCATGCCCAGGATGGTGTCACCGGCCGACAGCAGGGCCAGGTAGACCGCGGCGTTGGCTTGCGAGCCAGCGTGCGGCTGGACGTTGGCGTAGTCGGCGCCGAACAGCTCTTTGGCGCGGTCGATAGCCAGTTGCTCGACCACGTCGACGTACTCGCAGCCACCGTAGTAGCGCTTGCCTGGGTAGCCTTCGGCGTACTTGTTGGTCAGGACCGAGCCCTGGGCTTCCATGACTGCCGGGCTGGTGTAGTTTTCCGAAGCGATCAGCTCGATATGCTCTTCCTGGCGCAGGGCTTCTTGCTGCATGGCTTCGAAGAGCTCGGCGTCGTACTTGGCAATGGTCAAATCACGGCTGAACATGGCGGTCCTCAAGGATCGGGGTAATTTGGGGGGGCATTCTAACCGATTGATCCGCGCCTGGCATATGAACTGGCATCAAGTCGCGGACCAATGGGCTTCATGTTGCATCCCGCGCCGTGTCTGGGCTGGAGTTGACTCGAAGGTCCATTTTCCCGGCCCGAATTTCAGCTGTGACGGGCCCGCTCCCACAGGGAGGGCGTCATCACTGGAACATGAACAGGGTCTGGTTGGCGAACTGCGCCTCGAACTGGTTGGCCGGCATCGGCCGCCCGAACAGGTAGCCCTGCACCTCGTCACAGCCATGCTCGCGCAGGAACTCCAGCTGCTCATGGGTCTCAACGCCCTCGGCGATCACCGCCAGGTTGAGGCTGTGGGCCATGGCGATGATCGCCCGGGCGATCTGCGCGTCCTGCTCGCCCTCGGGCAGGCCGTCGACGAAGGTGCGGTCGATCTTCAGCACGTCGATCGGGAACTGCTTGAGGTAGTTGAGCGACGAGTAACCGGTGCCGAAGTCGTCGACCGCGATGCTCAGGCCGAGGTTCTTCAGGCTGGCAAGAATCTGCAGCGCCTCGTTGACCTCGCGCATCAGGATGCTTTCGGTCAGCTCCAGCTCCAGGCACGCCGGTGGCAGGCCGGTTTCCTCGAGGATGGTGGCGATCCGCGTGCCCAGCTGGCCGTCGGAGAACTGCCGCGCCGAGATGTTCACCGACACCTTCGGCACGCGCACCTTGTTCTTGTGCCAGACCTTGAGCTGGCGGCTGGCCTCGCGCAGCACCCAGTCGCCGACATCCACCACCAGGCCCAGCTCTTCGATGACCGGGATGAAGTCACCCGGCGGCACCAGGCCACGGGTCGGGTGGCGCCAGCGCAGCAGCGCCTCGGCACCGGTCAGGCGCTTGCCGTCACCGCTGAACTGCGGCTGGTAGTAGAGGATGAATTCGTTCTGTTCCAGCGCATGGCGCAGGTCGCTTTCCAGTTCCAGGCGCTCCAGGGCGCTGGCGTTCATTTCGGTCTGGTAGAACTGGAAGTTGTTCTTGCCGCGCTCCTTGGCGTGGTACATGGCGGTGTCGGCGTTCTTCATCAGCTGGCTCAGCTCGTTGCCGTCCTGCGGGCTGAGGGCGATGCCGATACTGGCCGTGACGAAGAACTCGCGGCCTTCCAGCACGAACGGCCGCACCAGGCTGCCAAGAATGTTCTCGGCCACGTGGATGGCGCGGTTCAGGGCCATCTCGCGGGTGGCGCGCGGCTGCAGCAGCAGGGTGAATTCGTCGCCGCCCATGCGCGCCACGGTGTCGTCGTCGTCGACGCAGGCCAGCAGGCGCAGGGCCATGTCCTTGAGCATGCGGTCGCCTGCGGCGTGGCCGAGGGAGTCGTTGATCGGCTTGAAGCGGTCGAGGTCGAGGAACATCAGCACCACCCACGACTTCTGCCGCTCGGCCTGCTGCAGCGCGGTGTGCAGGCGGTCCTGGAACAGCGTGCGGTTGGGCAGGTGGGTCAGGGCGTCGTAGTAGGCCAGGCGGTGGATGCGTTGTTCGCTGGCCTTGCGCTCGCTGATGTCGGTGAAGAAGCACACATAGCTGGCCAGGTCGCCTTCGTCGTCGAGCACCGCGGTAATGCCGACCCAGGCCGGGTAATGATCGCCGTCGCGGCGCTTGAGCCACACTTCGCCTTCCCAGCTGCCGCGCTGGTGCAGTTGTTTTAGCACGTAGCGCAGGTGGCTTTGCTGCTGGTCCTCGACCACCAGCATGGCTGGCAGCTGGTCGAGCACGTCGCTGACCGCGTAGCCACTGACCCGGCTGAACGCTTCGTTGGCCTGCACGATGTAGCCGGCCGGGTCGGTGATGAGGATCGCCGAGGTGGAGTGTTCGAACACCGTCGCGGCCATGCGCAGGTCTTTTTCCGCACGGCGTTGCTGGCTGATGTCGCGGCCCACGCCGAGCACACCCTCGAAGCGTTGCTGGTCGTCCCACACCAGTACCAGGCGCAGTTCGATGGGGATCTTGCGGCCATCGGCGCGCAGGCAATCGAACAGGAACAGTTGCGTCGGCAGCTGGCTGCGCAGTTGCGCCAGTTGCTCGCTGTCGCCCATGGCCTTGCTGACCCGCTCCATCAGGCTGTAGATGCCGGTGAGCTGGGACGGGTTGGCGATGATCGACTGCCAGCCGTTGTCGAAGATCCAGTCGGCCTGGTAGCCCAGCACCGCTTGCACCGAGGGGCTTAGGTAGTTGAGTTGCAGGCGGCTGTCGGTGGAGAAGATCACGTCGCTGATGCTCTCGGCGAGCATGCGGTAGCGCTGCTCGCTGTCGCGCAGCGACTGGCTTGCCTCGATCTGTACGGTGACATCCTTGCCCACGCCGATGATGCGTGTGACCAGGCCATCCTCGTCACGGGTCAGCACCTGTTCGCGGATATCGTAGCAGCGCCAGCCGCCGTCGCGGTGGCGGAAGCGCAGTTGCGTATGCAGCGACTGGCTGTGAGCACTGTCTCGCTGTTGCTGGCGCAAGGCCTGGTAGTGCGCGGCGTCTTCGGGGTGCAGCAGCAGTTCCCAGAAGCGGTCGCCCATCTGCGCCAGCTCGGTGCGGTCATAGCCGAGGGTCTGGCCGAGGTGGCGGTTGCTGAAGATCATCCGCTGGCTGAGCACGTCCTGCACGTACAGCTGGTCGGGCACGGTGCGCACCACGTCGGACCAGAAGCTCTCGCGCTCCAGCAGCGACAGCTCCACCTGCTTGCGGCTGGTGATGTCGCTGATGCTCAGGATCACGGCCTGGTAGTCGCGGCGCTGTTGCGGCAGGCGTGCCATCAGCCACAGGTGCAACTCGCCGCCCAGCGGCGCGGGCAGGCGCACCTCCAGTTCCAGCGACGGGCGCTGTTCGATCAGCGCGTCGATCAGCTGCATGCCGACGCTGTCGCGGCCATCGCCGCTGCCATCGATCAGCCGTTGCCAGGCGCCTTCGTGGCACTCGACGTTGAGCAGCTGGCGCGCTACCTGGTTGATCTCGGTGATCTTCAGCTCCAGCAGCAGTGAGCGGCGCAGGCTGGGGTCCAGCGCCAGGCTCTGCTTGAGCCCGGCCAGGTTGCGCAGGTGGTAGCGGTCGAGCTGGCCGGGCAGGCTCGACAGGTCGAGCACGCACAAGGCCACGCCCGTGCCCTCGAAGATTTCCTGGTAGCGCCGGCGGTCTTCCTGCAGGGCGCGCTGGCGGCGGCGCATGTTGATCAGCGCCAGCACCGGCAGCAGGGCGCAGAACAGCGCCAGCAGGCATTTGCCGATCAGCGCCGGCAGCAGCTTCTGCCGGGCCAGGCCGGCGTCGAACAGGCCACGCAATTGCCAGGCGCTGTTGTCGATGAAGGCGAGCATCACGCTTTGCAGCGGTTCACCGCTGGTCTGTACCGGGGCGTGGCGCTCCAGTACCTCCCCGCTGCGGCTGTTTTCCAGCAGCCAGAGCGGGTGGCCGGGGCCGTCCAGGTGCACGGTGAGCGCCTGGTAATACTCAGGTGACAGGCGCAGCAGCCAGTAGCCGCGATCCTGTTCGGCCGTCTGGCGCAGCAGCAGGTAGACGGTGCGGTTGTCCGCCGCGTTGGCGAAGAAGTAGTTGCGGCCCTGGTTCAGCCCGACCAGTTCGTCAATCAGCTGGCGGTCGGGGCTGCCGGCCAGGCTGTCGCTGCGCAGCTGCCCGGCAGGGCCCAGCCAGGCCAGGTCGCGCAGGGCGGGCAGGCGCTCGCGCAGGGTCGCCAGCAGGCTCGGCAGGGCGGCAGGCGTCGGTGCATTGACGTAGGGCTGCACCACGTTGACGGCCTGCTGGGCCTTGAGCGCCATGTTCAGGCTCAGGTGGTCGGCCAGTTCGGCGCTGGCGTCCAGGTTCAGCTGACGCTGGTCGGCCTGGGTGTGGCGGAACTGCGAAAACAGCTGCCACAGCAGCAAACCCAGCAGGATCAGGGCCAGCAGGGCCAGCGCACCTTTGACCGAACCACGCAGCGAAGCGACTGGGGCCGGCGAAGCGGGGCGCAGCAGAGTCGGATGATTGAGATTGGTCAAGCGTTGGTCCTGCGATTGGGCTGGCGATGGCAGGGAGGAAATATGCACGGTGTGTGCCGGTATCTGCACAGGCCTGGACCGCGGCCGCGCACTATAAAGCCGTGCATCCGAACGGGCTAGCATGCCTGTGATTATGGCAATGTGCCAGCCCGATTGTCCGGCGCCAGTGGTCGTGGTGATGCCGGCCCGTTCGGCAAGACCTTGCATCCTGTGCGAGAATGCCGCCCGCTTCAATGACAACGCATCGGAGATGTTCGGTTTTGGTTACTCACTTTTCCACCAATGGCCTCGATTCCGCCTGTGGGCGCAGCAGTCAGACCCTTGTCAGCACTGCCGTGACCGCGGACGTATCCTGCAAATCGTGCCAGCGTTCGCTGGTCAAACCAGACGCGGCCGCAGCGTCGAAAAACAAGACGCCATCGCTGGCTGAACTGCGCAAGACCGCCAAGGCGGCAGCGCCTGTGGTAGACGCAGCGCCGGCCACCGTTGCCGCCAAGTCTGCTGGCAAGGTCGTGAGCACGCCTGCCGCAGCCAAGCCTGCCCAGCCTGCCAAGGTTGACGAGCAACCGGCCCGCAGTGGTGGTTTCAGCGTCAAGGCCGCTTATGCTGCGCGCCTGGCCGAGCAGAGCGACCGTTGCCGGTTGCCGCGGGGCAAGGCTGGCAAACAGCGCCACGTCTGAGCCATCTCGGCCGCTTTACCGGCCCTTTCGCAGGCAAGCCCGCTCCCACAGGAATCTCCACAGCCTTGAATGTGGTGTTATCCCTGTGGGAGCGGGCTTGCCCGCGAAGAGGCCGTCACAGGCAACAAAAGCCTCCCAGGATCACAACGATCCCACCCCGCCATCCGACCACCCTGTGCAACGCCGCGCGTTGGCGTAGAATGGTCGACTTTGTTCAATACACCCCGTAAACACATCCCCCTGGCCATACCGCCGGGGCGATCGTCGATGTCTTTACCTATCTGATTAGAGGGCTTGGTTTTGGCTCAATACGTCTACACCATGCATCGGCTGAGCAAGGTCGTGCCGCCGAAGCGGGAAATTCTCAAGAATATTTCCCTGTCGTTCTTCCCTGGCGCCAAGATCGGCGTGCTCGGCCTGAACGGCGCCGGTAAATCGACCCTGCTGCGGATCATGGCGGGCGTCGACAAGGAATTCGACGGCGAAGCCCGTCCGATGCCCGACATCAACGTGGGTTACCTGCCGCAGGAACCACAACTGGACCCTAACAAGTCCGTGCGTGAAGTGGTCGAGGAAGCGGTCAGCGTGATCAAGGACGCCCAGGCTCGCCTGGACGAGGTCTACGCCGCCTACGCCGAGCCGGATGCCGACTTCGACAAGCTGGCCGCCGAACAGGCCAAGCTCGAAGCCATTCTGCAGGCCGCCGACGGCCACAACCTGGAGCGTCAGCTGGACGTAGCCGCCGACGCCCTGCGCCTGCCGGCCTGGGATGCCCGCATCGAACACCTGTCCGGTGGTGAGAAGCGCCGTGTGGCCCTGTGCCGCCTGCTGCTGTCGGCCCCCGACATGCTGCTGCTCGACGAACCGACCAACCACCTGGATGCCGACTCGGTTGCCTGGCTGGAGCGCTTCCTGCACGACTTCCCGGGCACCGTGGTAGCGATCACCCACGACCGTTACTTCCTCGACAATGTCGCTGGCTGGATCCTCGAACTGGACCGCGGCGCTGGCATCCCGTACGAAGGCAACTACTCGGGCTGGCTGGAAGCCAAGTCGGAGCGCCTGGCGCAGGAATCCAAGCAGCAGAGCGCCCATGAGAAGGCCATGAAAGAGGAACTGGAGTGGGTGCGCAAAGGCGCCAAGGCCCGCCAGTCCAAGTCCAAGGCCCGTCTGCAGCGTTTCGAAGAAATGCAGTCGCAGGAATTCCAGAAGCGCAGCGAAACCAACGAGATCTACATCCCGGCCGGTCCGCGCCTGGGCGACAAGGTCATCGAGTTCAAGAACGTCACCAAGGGCTATGGCGACCGCGTGCTGATCGACAACCTGTCGTTCGCCATGCCGAAGGGTGCCATCGTCGGCGTGATCGGTGGTAACGGTGCCGGTAAGTCGACCCTGTTCCGCATGCTGATGGGCAAGGAACAACCGGACTCGGGCAGCATCGAGATCGGCGAAACCGTGCAGCTGGCCTGCGTGGACCAGAGCCGTGAAGACCTCGACGGTTCCAAGACCGTGTTCCAGCAGATCTCCGACGGTTCCGACCAGATCCGCATCGGTAACTACGAGATCCCGTCGCGTACCTACGTCGGCCGCTTCAACTTCAAGGGCGGCGACCAGCAGAAGTTCGTCAAGGACCTGTCCGGTGGTGAGCGTGGCCGCCTGCACCTGGCCCTGACCCTGAAGGAGGGCGGTAACGTCCTGCTGCTCGACGAACCGTCCAACGACCTCGACGTCGAAACCCTGCGTTCCCTGGAAGAAGCCCTGCTGGACTTCCCGGGCGCCGCCATCGTGATTTCCCACGACCGTTGGTTCCTGGACCGTGTGGCCACTCACATCCTGGCGTACGAAGACGACTCGAACGTGGTGTTCTTCGAGGGCAACTACACCGAGTACGAAGCCGACCGCAAGAAGCGCCTGGGCGACGCTGCTGCCCAGCCGCACCGTGTACGGCACAAGAAGCTGGCCCAGTAAGCCGGTCTTCTGATGCACAAGAATGGGGCCCTCAGTGGCCCCATTTTTGTGCCTGGCTGGAAAGTGAGGTTGGCTTCATTCGCGGGCGAGCCCGCTCCCACAAGTACAGCGCTGCCTTTGAAGTTACTAGGATCCTGTGGGGGCGGGCATGCCCGCGAAGCAGGCCGCGCCGAGGGTGATTTTGTATACATTTATATAAAACGCACCAAATAATTTCATAAAAACGACATTTCGCCCTATTCCGGTGCGATTGCTTCTTGGTACATTTCGGAAAAAACCAATAAGTCCAATCCTCTTGGTGAGATGTCTACCATGATCGAATCTGTCGACAATTTCCTCGCACGCCTGCAGCAACGCGACCCGGGCCAACCGGAATTCCACCAGGCTGTGGAAGAAGTGCTGCGTACCCTGTGGCCGTTCCTCGAAGCCAACCCTCATTACCTGCAGTCCGGCATCCTCGAGCGCATGGTCGAGCCTGAGCGCGCCGTGCTGTTCCGCGTGTCGTGGGTCGATGACCAGGGCAAGGTCCAGGTCAACCGTGGCTACCGCATCCAGATGAGCAGCGCCATCGGCCCCTACAAGGGCGGCCTGCGCTTCCACCCGTCGGTGAACCTGAGCGTGCTCAAGTTCCTGGCCTTCGAGCAGGTGTTCAAGAACTCCCTCACCTCGCTGCCCATGGGCGGTGGCAAAGGTGGCTCGGACTTCGACCCGAAAGGCAAGAGCGATGCCGAAGTCATGCGCTTCTGCCAGGCCTTCATGAGCGAGCTGTACCGCCACATCGGTGCTGACTGCGACGTGCCGGCCGGTGACATCGGCGTCGGCGCCCGCGAAATCGGCTTCATGTTCGGCCAGTACAAGCGCCTGGCCAACCAGTTCACCTCGGTGCTGACCGGCAAGGGCATGACTTATGGCGGCAGCCTGATCCGCCCGGAAGCCACCGGTTACGGCTGCGTGTACTTCGCCGAAGAAATGCTCAAGCGCCAGGACCTGCGCATCGACGGCCGTCGCGTGGCCATTTCCGGTTCCGGCAACGTTGCCCAGTACGCGGCGCGCAAAGTCATGGACCTGGGTGGCAAGGTGATTTCGCTGTCCGACTCCGAAGGCACCCTGTACGCCGAAGCCGGCCTGACCGATGCCCAATGGGACGCGCTGATGGCGCTGAAGAACGTCAAGCGTGGCCGCATCAGCGAGCTGGCCGGCCAGTTCGGCCTGGAATTCCGCAAGGGCCAGACGCCGTGGAGCTTGCCGTGCGACATCGCCCTGCCGTGCGCCACGCAGAACGAGCTGGACATCGAAGACGCCCGCACCCTGCTGCGCAATGGCTGCATCTGCGTGGCCGAAGGCGCCAACATGCCGACCACCCTGGCGGCGGTCGACCTGTTCATCGAGGCTGGCATCCTGTACGCCCCGGGCAAGGCGTCCAACGCCGGTGGCGTGGCGGTGTCGGGGCTGGAGATGTCGCAGAACGCCATGCGCTTGCTGTGGACTGCAGGTGAAGTGGACAGCAAGCTGCACAACATCATGCAGTCGATTCACCATGCCTGCGTGCATTACGGTGAAGAGGCGGATGGCAAGGTCAACTACGTCAAGGGCGCTAACATTGCCGGCTTCGTGAAAGTCGCCGATGCCATGCTGGCTCAGGGCGTGGTCTGATCCGACACTGTAGGGGGCCGTTTTGCGGCCCCCTACACCCCACCGCCGATCTCGACCACCTCGATCGTCTGATCCCCTGCCGGCCGCCGCCACAGCACTTCATCCCCAGGCCCGGCCCCGAGCAATGCCCGCCCCAGCGGCGAGCCCCAGTTGATCATCCCACGCCCGGCGTCCGCCTCATCCTCGCCCACCAGCTGCACCACATGCTCCTGGTCCTGCTCATCGACGAACCGTACCCGGCTACCGATCTGCACCTTGCTACGCGATGTCGCCGCCGGTACCACCTGCGCACTCTGCACCCGCGCGCTGAAATAACGCAGGTCCCGCTCGGTATCGGCCAGGCGCTGCTTGTCGCCGCGCTCGCCCTGGGCCTGCAACTCGCTGCGCAAGGCATTCAGTTCGCTCACGCGCTGTTGCAGCTGGCGCAGGCCGCTGGCGGTGACGTAGTTGGGCTGGTCGCTGACGCGCCGCTCCACCGGCTGATCGGCTTGGGCGGCGGCCTGGTCTTCGTTGACGAATGCTCGGCTCATGCAAGGGCCTCCTTGTGCTGGAGACCAGCATGACAGGCCAGCAGTTTCAATGGATGCCCGTTTGCGACCTAATTGCGGCGGTAGGCACGTGCGGCACCCTGGTCTTTCTCCTGCTGCCATTCGCGATCACGCTCGTCCCAGAAGCGCTCATGGTACTGGCGCTGCTCCTCGCTGTTCTGCATCGCGTGGCACTGGCGGAAGCCATCATCCCAGCCGGTCTCGTACTGGCGATCGTGCAGGTAACGCGGCACGTCTTTCTGGAAATTGCCAACCATCAGCCCGGCCGCCTGGCGGCCGCTGCTGCAACCGGCCTGGTAGCCGTCGGCGTAGGCGGGGGGATAACCGTGGTTGACCATCTGATCGTGGGTGGTTTCGCAACCCGCCAGCAACAACGCAATGCACAAGCCGAACCCGTACCGCGACATGACCACCTGGACCTTTGGGGAGATACCGGAAAGTCTAGGTGGCGATTTGTCGGGGAGCTGTCAAAACAGTGTCAAAGAGTCGGTTGGTTCACAATCAATAGTGATACCACTTCAGCTCCAGCATCACCTCGTTCTGCGCCGTCGCCAGGTGGCTGAACTCACGCGAAGCACTCAACCTCACCCCGAGGTTCTGGCTGATCTCCCACTGCTGGTTCAGGCTCACGCTGCGCCGCACCTCGCCATTGGTGAAGTAATCGCCCTTGGCCTCCAGGGTCATGTTGCCCAGGCCGTTGCGCCACAGCAGCCCGCCATTGAACCCCGTCGCCGGGGCGATGAACTGGGCGAAGTCGTTGTGGTGCTCGACCCGCACCGTGCCCAGGGCGAAGCCCAGCAAGCCATCTGCCAGTTGCCAGGTACCACCGGCACCGCCATTCACATGGCTCACCAGCACCTCGTCGTCATGCTTGCCCGGCACCCGCTCCAGGCCACCTGCCACCTGCCAGGACCAAGGCTTGAGCAGCTCGTTGCGCGGCGTCAGCGAACGGATGGTGGCCAGGTCCAGGCGTTGCACCTGCCAGTCGTTGCCTTCGTACTGGCGCACCTTGAGCTGCAGGATCTCGATCTGTGCCCCCAGCGGGAAGCCATAGGCATTGTCGTTGAGGTCGTGGTAGGCCATGCGCAGGCCGTACTCGGCGTAGGCGCGGTCCTCGCGGGTGCCGACCCCCAGCTGCCAGGTCCGCGAGTCGTGGCCGTCCTCGGGCAGGCCGGGGCGCTCGATCTGCAAGGGTGGCGGCGGGTTGCCGTTGATCGCCCGCAGCAGCTCGAAGCTGCGCCTGGCCTGCGCGGGGTCACGTTCCTGGCCATTGGCCCGGTAGCGCTCCAGGCGGTAGGCGGCATCCTGCACCAGCGCCTGGCGCTCGCGGGGCAGGGCTTTGAATTCGGGGCTTTGCAATTGCGCGGTATCGGCACTGACGGCCAGCACCTGGCGCTTCTCGTCATGGTCCAGCGGCTCGGCGCGGGCCAGCAGTTCGCGTTCGCGTGAGGGGCGGTAGGTTTCGCTGGCGACCAGGCCCGACTGCTTCACCGCCTTCACCGTGTCGGTGGGAATGGCGGTAAGCGGGAACTGCGAGGTCAGGTCCAGGCTCGGCCGGGCCACCTGCAGCAACTCCAGCAGGCGGTAGGAGCAGTTTTCGTCGAAGAAGAAGTAATCGAACTGGATCTGCTTCAGTTCCCAGACGTGCTCGACCATGCGCCCGGTTTCTTCCGGCGTCAGGTCCAGCTGGTACTCCCACAGGTCGCGGTTCTCAAGGCTGCGGTATTCGGAGAGCTTTTCCTGGTAGGGCATCAGCGCGAACAGGCCCGGATAGCCGCCCATCAGGCCCTTCCAGGCATACAGGATGCTGTTGTCGCTGCCTTCGATATAGGCGCCGAAGTTGATCGCGTAGCTCAGCAGCGTGGTGTCGTCGCTGCGGGTGTTGGACTGGTCGATGCGCAGCAGGGTATGGCCGAACATCGACGATGGGCTGTTCAGGTAGGCGGCCGGGAAGATCAGCGCCGCGCTGTGCGGGTCGATCGACTGGTACCAGGTCTTGAATTCCTGGCAGTCCGGTTGCGGCAGGCCTTGCAGGTCGAGCTGTTCACGCAGCCAGCGGGTGCGTGCGGGGAAGACGCACTGGGCGTGCTTGTCACCCAGGCTGGCCGGGGCGTACAGCGCTTCGACCGTGGCCTTGAGTTCCTGGTCCGGGTGGTGCGCGCCGTCCTCGGCAAGGAAAAAGGCGTCATCGTCCACATAGCTGCGCCAGCCACCGAGCTTGGCGGTTTCATAGTGGCCCAGGGCAATCCAGTAAGGGGTGTTGGCCAGTTGCTGGATACGGCCTTGGTCCAGCACGGGCATGGCATGAGCGGGGGCGCAGGCACACAGCGCCAGGGCAGCGAAGCGTTTAAGCATATCGGGCAACTACTTCTAGACGATGCCGAAAAAAGGCGAAACCCGCCCCGGAGGCCGGGGCGGGAGCAGCTGCACTCAGGCCTCGGTGGCGTATTTGGCCAGGCGTGGGTCGCTCTTCAGAACGGCCAGGGTGTTGCTGTGGACAGTTTCGGCAGTCACGTCGGCGCTGCTGAAGATCTGGTTGAAGTGCTGGTGGGTGACCGAGGCAAAGTAGCCGCGATCTTCCGGAGCGACGCCCAGGACCACGGCGTAGGTGGTCAGGGCTTCGCCCTGGCCCATGGCCATGTCTTCGGACAGCTCGTTCATCATGCCATTCATGGCGAACCAGGATTTGCCGCCATAGGTCAGCGAAGCCTTGGTGGAGCAGCCGTTGGTACCGGAGGTCATGCCGAAGGTGGCGTTGCCGGAGGTGCCGTTGGTGGTGGAGGCCAGGAAGTGAGCCGGGGTGCCGCGCTGGCCTTCGAACAGCAGGTTGCCCCAGCCGCAGTTCGGGCCACCTGGCGCTTCGGCCATGGCGTTGATGGAGACCACGGTGAACAGAGTACCCAGAAGAATCCGTTTCATAGCTTTGTTCTCTATTTGTCTTAACCAAGGGTCAGGGTTGTCTGGCAACGCGGTTGCCAGGTCGGGAAAGCATTTCACCCACCCGCGCAGCTTGGAGTTTAGGCATGATCTAAAGGTTGCGTTGTTGATTGCGAAAAATTTGCTTGTCCATGACAGCATCGCCGCTGCGACATAAAGTCCCGTGGAGCCTTGCAAGGCGCGCGCGGGCAGCGCCAGAATGCTGCGTATCTGCCCCGCCGAAGTAAGGAAACCCAATGCCCGATCCTGTCGCTGCGCGCCTGCGTCTCGCGCCTGAAGCCCTGACCCGGCGTTTCTCCCCCGAGCAGTTTGCCTTTACCAATACCGACGATCTGGAGCCGTTTCGCGGAGTCCTGGGCCAGGAACGTGCTGTCGAGGCCCTGCAGTTCGGCGTGGCCATGCCGCGCCCCGGTTACAACGTGTATGTGATGGGCGAGCCTGGCACCGGCCGCTTCTCGTTCGTCAAGCGCTACCTCAAGGCCGAGGGCAAGCGCCAGCAGACCCCGGCTGACTGGCTCTACGTCAACCATTTCGACGACACCCGCGAGCCACGTGCACTGGAGCTGCCTTCTGGCAGCGCGGCCGAGTTCATCAGCGACATGGGTGGGTTGATCGACAACCTGCTGGCAACCTTCCCGGCGGTGTTCGAGCACCCGTCGTACCAGCAGAAGAAGGGCGCCATCGACCGCGCCTTCAACCAGCGTTACGACCGTGCGCTGGATGTGATCGAGCGCGCCTCGCTGGAAAAGGACGTGGCCCTGTACCGCGATGCCAGCAACGTCGCCTTCACCCCGATGGCCGATGGCAAGGCGCTGGATGAAGCCGAATTCGCCCAGTTGCCCGAAGAGGTCCGCGAGCAGTTCCACGAGGACATCGCCCTGCTCGAGGAGCGCCTGAACGAGGAATTGGCCAGCCTGCCGCAATGGAAGCGCGAATCGAACAACCAGTTGCGCCAGCTCAACGAAGAAACCATCACCCTGGCCCTGCAGCCGCTGCTGGCGCCACTGTCGGAAAAGTACGCCGAGAACGCGGCCGTCTGTGCCTACCTGCAGTCCGTGCAGCTGAACCTGCTGCGTACCGTGGTCGAGCAGTTGGTCGACGACAGCAAGACCGACGCTGCTGCCCGCAAGCTGCTCGAAGAGCAGTACGCGCCGAGCCTGGTGGTCGGCCACCATGCCGATGGTGGCGCGCCGGTGGTGTTCGAGCCGCACCCGACCTACGACAACCTGTTCGGTCGCATCGAATACAGCACCGACCAGGGGGCGCTGTACACCTCTTACCGGCAGTTGCGCCCGGGCGCGTTGCACCGTGCCAATGGCGGTTTCCTGATTCTCGAAGCCGAGAAGATGCTGGGCGAGCCGTTCGTCTGGGATGCCCTCAAGCGCGCCCTGCAGTCGCGCAAGCTGAAGATGGAATCGCCACTGGGCGAGCTGGGCCGTGTCGCCACGGTCAGCCTGACGCCACAGATGATCCCGCTGAACATCAAGCTGGTGATCATCGGTTCGCGCCAGCTGTACTACGCGCTGCAGGACCACGACCCGGACTTCCAGGAGATGTTCCGCGTGCTGGTCGACTTCGACGAAGACATGCCGATGGTCGACGAGAACCTCGAGCAGTTCGCCCAGCTGCTGCGCACCCGCACCAACGAGGAAGGCATGGCACCGCTGACCAGTGATGCGGTGGCGCGCCTGGCCACCTACAGCGCACGCCTGGCGGAAAACCAGTCGCGCCTGTCGGCCCGCATCGGCGACCTGTTCCAGCTGGTCAGCGAGGCAGATTTCATCCGCCAGCTGGCCAGTGACGAGATGACCGACGCCGGGCACATCGAACGTGCGCTCAAGGCCAAGGCCACCCGCACCGGGCGTGTCTCGCAGCGGGTGCTCGACGACATGCTCGCCGGCATCATCCTGATCGACAGCGAAGGCGCGGCCATCGGCAAGTGCAACGGCCTGACCGTGCTGGAGGTCGGCGACTCGGCGTTCGGCATGCCGGCGCGGATTTCCGCCACCGTCTACCCCGGCGGCAGCGGCATTGTCGACATCGAGCGTGAGGTCAACCTCGGCCAGCCGATCCACTCCAAGGGGGTGATGATCCTCACCGGGTACCTGGGCAGCCGCTATGCCCAGGAATTCCCCCTGGCGATTTCCGCGAGCATTGCCCTGGAGCAGTCCTACGGCTATGTCGATGGCGACAGCGCCTCGCTGGGCGAAGCCTGCACGCTGATCTCGGCCTTGTCGCGCACGCCGCTCAAGCAGTGCTTCGCCATCACCGGCTCGATCAACCAGTTCGGTGAAGTGCAGGCGGTGGGTGGGGTCAACGAGAAGATCGAAGGCTTCTTCCGCCTCTGCGAGGCACGTGGCCTGACCGGCGAGCAGGGGGTGATCATCCCGCGCGCCAACGTCGCCACGCTGATGCTCGACGAGCGCGTGCTGCAGGCGGTGGAGAACGGCATGTTCCACGTCTATGCCGTGAGCCAGGCGGACGAGGCGCTGAGCCTGCTGGTGGGCCAGGATGCTGGCGAGCTCAACGACGAAGGCGTGTTCACCGAAGGCAGCGTCAATGCCCGCGTGGTCGAGCGTCTGCGCGAGATCGCCGAGATGATCAGCGAGGAAGAGATCGAGAAGGCGGAAAAGGACCGCCTGGAAGAGGTGATTGCCCAGGCCAAACCGGCCTGAGTCAATAAATCGGCGCTGGCGGCCATGTGCTACCGTTCAGCGCCGGTTTTCCATCTTTCTGTGCTGTTCTTCTATGCTGGAACTTAAGGACGGTATCAGGGTTCAGGATGGAAACAGCCTGGCTTTCAGGCTGAACAGGGCTCATTCGAGGGGGACGCGGCCATGCGCAACCTCAGCCTTACTCGCCAGTGCCTGGGCCTGGTGACCCGCATTGAATGCAGCATTCGCCCACTGGCCGGCGACAACGGCATGTGGACCTTGCTGTTCGCCGCCGGCATGGCCGGTGAGCAACCCTCGGCGATCAAGGCCCAAGGGCCGTTCCATGGGCCGATGGTGGCCGAATCGGTGCTCAATGCCATTGTCGACAGCCTGACCCTGCACGGGTACCAGGTGGCCGAAGATCCTCAGATCTGGTGCCTGCACCTGCAGGCTCAGTTGCGGCGGATCAACGGCGAACGCTGCCGGAACCTGGGGGATTATCAGTTCCACCCTGAAACCTGAGCACACACCCTGGTGGGTGCGGCATCGGGCCGCAGGCTTTTGCTGTCACAGGTGGCTGGCTATACTCGCGCTCGCTTTTCCAGTCACCTGACGAGTTCAAGAACCCTCCATGGAACGTATTCTCGAAAACGCGATGTATGCCTCGCGCTGGCTGCTCGCTCCCATTTATTTCGGCCTGTCCCTCGGCCTGCTGGCCCTGGCGCTGAAGTTCTTCCAGGAAGTTGTCCACGTCCTGCCCAACGTTTTCGCCCTCAGCGAAGCCGACCTGATCCTGGTCATCCTGTCGCTGATCGACATGTCGCTGGTGGGCGGCCTGCTGGTGATGGTGATGATTTCCGGCTACGAGAACTTCGTGTCGCAACTGGACATCGACGAGAGCAAGGAGAAGCTCAACTGGCTGGGCAAGATGGACTCTTCGTCGCTGAAGATGAAGGTTGCCGCGTCGATCGTGGCGATTTCCTCCATCCACCTGCTGCGGGTGTTCATGGATGCGCAGAACATCTCCACCGACTACCTGATGTGGTACGTGATCATCCACATGACCTTCGTGGTCTCGGCCTTCTGCATGGGCTACCTGGACAAGCTGACCAAGCACTGAGGCCTGGCTGGCCCCTGTGGGAGCGGGCAAGCCCGCGAATACCGGCGAAGCCGGTGCAATCCACCGCGTCGCCTGTTTCGCGGGCTCGCCCGCTCGCACAATGATCGAGGCATAACTGACGAGCGGCGTCAGTTATGCCTTGTGTATTCTCCTTTCCCGTACAAAAAATGAGCACTCATGCGTGGTTCCCAAAGCGAGGTGCTCTCATGAACCTGCATCAGCTCAATACAGAGGCCAGGGCTGGCCATGTCGACGAACTGAACCTGATCGCCATCGAAGGCGGCGACTACCTGATCGAGGCCCGGGTCAAAGGCCATCCCCACCCCCTGTCCGATACCCGTGGTGAGCGCTTGCGCGTGCACTCGGTGGAGGATGCTCGCAAGTTGCTGCAGACCATTCCGATGGTGTCGATGAACCTCGTGCACTGGTCCGTGCAGGACGAAATGTGTGGCATGGGCACGCACCCGGAAGAAGACCTGAAGGTGCCGATTTCCCAGCGCTCGGCCTGGTAGCTGCTCGCGGCGCCCCAGTGTGCTAGGCTGCTCGCCCTTTTCATCAAGGGCGCGGCTGCACTGCGCCCTGCAGTGGAGCACGACAATGTCCGAACTCAACCTGTCCACCGACGAAACTCGCGTCAGCTACGGCATCGGCCGCCAGCTGGGCGGCCAGCTGCGCGACAACCCGCCACCAGGCGTGAGCCTGGAAGCCATCCTGGCCGGCCTGACCGACGCCTTCAACGGCGCTGACAGCCGCGTCAGCGAAGCCGACCTGTCGGCCAGCTTCAAGGTCATCCGTGACGTGATGCAAGCCGAAGCTGCAGCCAAGGCTGAAGCCGCCGCTGCCGCTGGCAAGGAATTCCTGGCCGAGAACGCCAAGCGTGACGGCATCACCACCCTGGCTTCGGGCCTGCAGTTCGAAGTGCTGACCGCAGGTGTTGGCGCCAAGCCGACCCGCGAAAGCAACGTGCGCACCCATTACCACGGCACCCTGATCGACGGTACCGTGTTCGACAGCTCCTACGACCGTGGCCAGCCGGCTGAATTCCCGGTTGGTGGCGTGATCGCTGGCTGGACCGAAGCCCTGCAGCTGATGAACGCCGGCAGCAAATGGCGCCTGTACGTGCCGAGCGAGCTGGCCTACGGCGCCCAAGGCGTTGGCAGCATCCCGCCGCACAGCGTACTGGTGTTCGACGTCGAGCTGCTCGACGTTCTGTAATGCCGCTGGGGCCGCTTTGCGGCCCATTCGCGGGCAAGCCCGCTCCCACAGGTATCGCACTAGGCTTGAATCCTGTGCGAACCTGTGAGAGCGGGCTTGCCCGCGAATGGCCGGCGCTGCCGGCCTCAATTCCAGTCTGTTCCCCCAGGGCGCAACGCCCGTGCATAGCAGAACAGAAACAGGTTGCGCACCAGCTCCTTGAGCACGATCGGCTCACTCGAATTCAGCCCGCTGAGATCCAGGTCGCCCTGGTCGCGCAGTTCGTCCAGCGCTTCTTCTTCGAGCACCGCGCACACCTCACCGGTTTCCCGATGAAGGATGCGCAGGTAAGGGTGGGGGCGGTCCAGCCAGGCGTCGATCAGATAAGTCATGGCTATTCTCCTTGGATAGCGGTTCCAATGAGAATAATTCTTATTATCAGAATAGCAAGCGCCAATTGGCGGATTTTGTAATCAGACCTTACGCACGAATTCCGACTTCAGCTTCATGGCGCCGATGCCGTCGATCTTGCAGTCGATATCGTGGTCGCCGTCGCACAGGCGGATGTTCTTGACCTTGGTGCCGACCTTGACCACCAGGGACGAGCCCTTGACCTTGAGGTCCTTGATCACGGTAACGGTGTCGCCGTCCTGCAGGACGTTGCCGACCGAATCCTTCTTCACCACGTCATCGCTGGCCGCTTCGGCTTCGCCGCTGGCCGACCACTCGTGGGCGCACTCGGGGCAGATCAGCTGAGTGCCATCCTCGTAGGTGTATTCGGAGTTGCATTTGGGGCAGGGTGGCAGAGTGCTCACTTCGGTTCCTTAAGCAGACAGGCGGTTAAAGGCCCATATTGTAAAAGGTCTTGCGGGGGAAGTGTTTTTGTCCGGACAAATGCAAAGCGGGCCAGCACGCTCCTGTGGGAGCGGGCTGGCCCGCGAAGAAGGCGACTCGGTCTGTCAGTGAGTACGCGCGACCGCAAACTCGCTCAGCTCGACCAGTGCATCCCGGTATTCGCTGGCTGGCAGCACTTCCAGGCAGGCGATGGCACGCTTGACGTAGTCACGCGCCAGCTCGGCGGTGTACTTCAAGGCACCCGAAGCCTCGACGGCCTCGCGAATCTGCTCCAGGTCCTCCAGGCCACCCTTCTGGATCGCCTTGCGCACCAGTGCCGCCTGTTCCGGCGTACCTTCGCGCATGGTGTAGATCAGCGGCAGGGTCGGTTTGCCTTCGGCCAGGTCGTCGCCGACGTTCTTGCCCAGGGCTTCGGCATCGCCTTCGTAGTCGAGCAGGTCGTCGACCAGCTGGAAGGCCACGCCCAGGTGGTCACCGAAGGTGCGCAGGGCTTCGCGCTGGTCTTCGCTGGCTTCGGCCAGCGCTGCGGCGCTGTGGGTCGACGCCTCGAACAGCATCGCGGTCTTGCCGCGGATGACGTCCATGTAGACCTCTTCGGTGGTGCTCGCATCGCGTACTCGCGACAGCTGCAGCACTTCACCCTCGGCGATCACTCGGGTGGCCTTGGAAAGGATCTGCATGACCGGCATCGAGCCCAGTTCGACCATCATCTCGAACGAGCGCGAATAGAGGAAGTCTCCCACCAGCACGCTCGGCGCGTTGCCCCACAGGGCATTGGCGGTGGAGCGGCCACGGCGCATGCCGGACATGTCGACCACGTCGTCGTGCAGCAGGGTGGCGGTGTGCAGGAACTCGATGGTCGCGGCCAGCAGGCGCAGGTCGGCGCCTTCGCGGCCCAGGGCCTTGCCGCACAGCAGCACCAGTAGCGGGCGCAGGCGCTTGCCACCGGCGGAAGTGATATAGTCGCCGATCTTCGATACCAGCGGCACGCGCGAGGTCAGCTGCTTCTTGATGATCTCGTCGACGGCGCTGAAATCTTCAGCTACCGCGCGGTAGAAGGTTTGGGGTTGCATCGGCTGCTCCAGTGAGGTTGCGCGGCATGCTAGGTCGCGGGTCCCGGTGTGTCAAGGCGCGGTGCCCGCAGGCCGGGGGCGGGACTTGCAAGCAAAACCCGGGTTGCGTACAATCGCGCACCCTAACTTCCTGGGCAGCACCTGCCTTACGCAATTGCACAGGGCCGTTCCAGCCCCGTGCAGCCATGCCAGCCAATACTCATCATATAAAGCGCTGGGTGAGCAGGATTATCGGAGAAATACCATGTCTTACGCAGTAATCGTTACCGGCGGCAAGCAGTACAAAGTCGCTGAAGGTGAATTCCTCAAGATCGAAAAACTGGAAGTCGCCACTGGCGAATCCGTGACCTTCGATCGCGTTCTGCTGGTTGCCAACGGTGAAGAAGTCACCATCGGCGCACCAGTCGTCGCCGGCGCTAAAGTGGTTGCCGAAGTCGTTTCGCAAGGCCGTCACGACAAGGTTCGCATCATCAAGTTCCGTCGTCGTAAGCACCACATGAAGCGTATGGGCCACCGCCAGTGGTTCACCGAGATCAAAATCACCGGTATCCAGGCTTAATCGCCCGGTTCCCCTGAATTTATTTGGAGATTGAACCATGGCTCACAAGAAGGCTGGTGGTAGTACTCGTAACGGTCGCGACTCAGAATCGAAACGCCTTGGCGTGAAGATGTATGGCGGCCAGGTTATCAAGCCAGGCAACATCATCGTCCGTCAGCGCGGCACCGAATTCCACGCTGGCTACGGCGTTGGCATGGGCAAGGATCACACCTTGTTCGCCAAGATCGAAGGCGTGATCAAGTTCGAGAAGAAAGGCGAGTTCATGCGCCGTTACGTGAGCATCGTCGCCGCTTAATCGCGACGTCGCTCCAGAAGCCCCGTCATGCGACGGGGCTTTTTCGTTTGTGGTGAGCCTCTTGCAAAGCTGTTTGTATGGGCTGCCGGCGTGGGTTTCTACGGTCGTACGGGGCCGCCGCGCTCATTTTTGCAAGAGCCTCAGGTTTTTCAGTATTCAACTCGCCCGCAGGCGAGAGGCGGTTTTCATGAAGTTTGTTGACGAAGTATCCATTCGGGTCAAAGCCGGTGACGGCGGTAACGGTTGCATGAGCTTCCGCCGCGAGAAGTTCATCGAGAACGGCGGCCCCAACGGCGGCGACGGTGGTGACGGTGGCTCGGTGTACATGGTGGCCGACGAAAACCTCAACACCCTGGTCGACTATCGCTACACCCGTCACCACGAAGCCCAGCGGGGCTCCAACGGCGGCAGCACCGACTGCACCGGCAAGAAGGGCGATGACCTGTTCCTGCGCGTGCCGGTCGGCACCACCGTGATCGACGCCTCGACCCAGGAAGTGATCGGTGACCTGGTGACCCCGGGCCAGAAGCTGATGGTCGCCCAGGGTGGCTGGCACGGCCTGGGCAACACCCGTTTCAAGTCCAGCACCAACCGTGCACCGCGCCAGACCACGCCGGGTAAGCCGGGTGACCAGCGCGACCTGAAGATGGAGCTGAAGGTACTGGCCGACGTCGGCCTGCTCGGCCTGCCGAACGCTGGCAAGAGCACCTTCATCCGTTCGGTTTCGGCTGCCAAGCCGAAAGTCGCCGACTACCCGTTCACCACCCTGGTACCAAACCTGGGTGTGGTCAGCGTCGACCGCTGGAAGAGCTTCGTCATCGCCGACATCCCCGGCCTGATCGAAGGCGCCTCCGACGGTGCCGGCCTGGGTATCCGCTTCCTCAAGCACCTGGCGCGTACCCGCGTGCTGCTGCACCTGGTCGACCTGGCGCCGCTGGACGGCAGCAGCCCGGCCGATGCCGCCGAAGTCATCATCAACGAGCTGACCCGCTTCAGCCCGTCGCTGACCGACCGTGAGCGCTGGCTGGTGCTGAACAAGTCGGACATGCTGATGGAAGACGAGCGCGACGAGCGGGTCAAGGAAGTGGTCGAGCGCCTGCAGTGGGAAGGCCCGGTCTACGTGATCTCGGCCATCTCCAAGCAAGGCACCGAGCAGCTCAGCCACGACCTGATGCGCTACATCGAAGACCGCGCCGACCGCCTGGCCAACGACCCGGCCTACGCCGAGGAACTGGCCGAGCTGGACCAGCGCATCGAAGACGAAGCCCGTGCCCAGCTGCAGGCTCTGGACGACGCCCGCACCCTGCGTCGCACCGGCGTCAAGAGCGTGCACGACATCGGCGACGACGATGCCTGGGACGATGATTTCGAGGACGACGAAGACGGCCCGGAAATCATTTACGTGCGCGACTGATCGGTTGCAGTACACTAAACGCCGCTCTCAGGAGCGGCGTTTTTGTATCCACGGTATCTACAGATTCGACATAGGTTGGAAGAAGATGCGAAGCAAGGTGACGGGCGCCAAGCGCTGGGTCGTGAAGATTGGCAGTGCCCTGCTGACCGCCGATGGCAAGGGCCTCGACCGCGGCGCCATGGCCGTATGGGTCGAGCAGATGGTCGCGCTGCGTGAAGCAGGCGTGGAGTTGGTACTGGTCTCCTCCGGGGCCGTGGCTGCCGGCATGAGCCAGCTGGGCTGGACTTCGCGACCGAGTGCGATGAACGAGCTGCAGGCGGCTGCCTCGATCGGCCAGATGCGCCTGGTGCAGGCCTGGGAAACAAGCTTCGGCGAACATGGCAAGCACACCGCGCAGATCCTCCTGACCCATGATGACCTGTCTGACCGCAAGCGTTACCTGAACGCCCGCAGCACCCTGCGTACCCTGGTCGATCTGGGCGTGGTGCCGGTGATCAACGAAAACGACACCGTGGTCACCGACGAGATCCGTTTCGGCGACAACGACACCCTGGCCGCGCTGGTGGCCAACCTGGTGGAAGCCGACTTGCTGGTGATTCTCACCGACCGTGACGGCATGTTCGATGCCGACCCGCGCAACAACCCCGAGGCCCAGCTGATCTACGAAGCCCGCGCCGACGATCCGTCGCTGGACGCCGTGGCCGGCGGCACCGGCGGTGCCCTCGGCCGTGGCGGCATGCAGACCAAGCTGCGCGCCGCGCGCCTGGCCGCCCGTTCCGGCGCCCACACGATCATCATCGGTGGCCGTATCGAGCGCGTGCTTGATCGCCTGAAGGCCGGTGAGCGCCTGGGCACGCTGCTGTCGCCCGAGCGCGGCATGCTGGCGGCACGCAAGCAGTGGCTGGCTGGCCACCTGCAGACCCGCGGTACGCTGGTGCTCGACGCTGGCGCCGTGCAGGCGCTGCGTGAGGCCAACAAGAGCCTGCTGCCGGTCGGCGTGAAGACCGTGCAGGGCAGCTTCCGCCGTGGCGAAATGGTGGTTTGCGTCGGCCCGGATGGCGTCGAGGTGGCGCGTGGCCTGGCCAACTACAGCGCGCTGGAAGCGCAAAAGATCATCGGCCAGCCGTCCGATCAGATCGAGGCCGTGCTGGGCTACATCGCCGAGCCGGAGCTGGTGCACCGCGACAACCTGGTGCTGGTATGAGGCTGCTCAAGCAGGCGCTGGCCTTGGCCATCCTTGCCCTGCCGGTGCTGGCCGGTGCCGAAGAGATCGGCCAGGTCTCCACCGTGTTCAAGTTCGTCGGGCCGAACGACCGCATCGTGGTCGAGGCTTTCGACGACCCCAAGGTCGAGGGCGTGACCTGCTACCTGTCGCGGGCCAAGACCGGCGGCGTGAAGGGTGGCTTGGGCTTGGCGGAAGATCGCGCGGAGGCGTCGATTGCCTGCCGTCAGGTCGGGCCGATCAACTTCAAGGGTGAGTTGAAGGATGGCGAGGAAGTGTTCAAGGAACGCACCTCGCTGGTGTTCAAGACCATGCAGGTGGTGCGCTTCCTCGACAAGAAGCGCAATACCCTGGTGTACCTGGTGTACAGCGACCGCATGATCGAAGGCAGCCCGCAGAATGCGGTGACGGCGATCCCGATCCTGCCTTGGAGCCCTTGAAACCGCGTTAAGGCCTTCGCGGGCAAGCCCGCTCCCACAGGTTAGGTGCAGCCCTTCAGGCTTTTGCAGTGCCTGTGGGAGCGGGCTTGCCCGCGAAGGGCCGCAAAGCGGCCCCAATTACCTCAGGCCAACTCTTCGGCCTGATCCTCCCGCACGATCGCCTTCACCTCATCCAGCCGGCTGATGTACTTCCAGTCCGCTTCGTCGATGTAGATGCCATTCGGCCCGCTGCCACCTTCCAGGTCGATCGCCACGCGCGCCGACACCTGCGGCTTCACGCTCGCCAGAATCGGCACGAAGCCCAGCTGCAGGCTGGTCTCCAGCAGTGCCGCCTGGTTGCGTTCGTCGATGTCTGCCGCCTCGTCGAGGTAGTACGGCAGGCGAATGCGCCCGGCCAGGTCACGGTCCATCAGGTGCAGCAACAGGTACATGTTGGTCAGCGCCTTGATGGTCATGGTGGTGCCGTTGGACGCCGCGCCGTCGATGTCGGCGTGGATGATCGGCTGGCCGTTGACCTTGGTGATCTCGAACGCCAGCTCGAACAGGTCCTTCAGGCCCAGCTGGTTGTGATTGGCCGCCACCAGCCGCGCCAGGTACTCCTTGGCCTCTTCGTTCTTGTTGTCCTGCTCGGCGCTCTGGGTCAGGTCGAACACCGACAGGGTCTCGCCTTCCTCGTACTGGCCGGCGCTGTGGATGATCTGGTCGATGTGCTTGAGCGCTTCCTTGTTCGGTGCCAGCACCACGCGGAAGCTTTCCAGGTTGGACACCTGGCGCTTGTTGATCTCGCGGTTGAACAGGGCCAGCTGGTGCTCGAGGCTGTCGTAGTCGCTGCGGATGTTGCGCAGGGTCCGGGCGATGTCGGTGACTGCGGCGCGGCGCGCCTTGGCCAGGGTCAGGGCTTCGTCGGTGCGGTGCGCGTAGGCGTTCACCAGCAGCTGCAGGCGGCGCTCCATGTCGTCTTCGCTGTCGAACTTGGCCACGCCCTTGAGGCGTACCTGGGCGTACAACGCCTCGATCTGGTTGTCGACACGTTGCAGGGCCTGCCAGCTGTCCTGGTAGTCGTTGAGCATCGGCAGCAGGTTGTCCATGGAGTCGTCGACCGCCTCCATGTACGGCGTGCCGTAGGGCAGGTCGGCCGGCAGCAGTTGGCGGCGGCGCAGGGCGTCTTCCAGGGTGCGCTGCTTGGACTCGAGGTCGCCGATCTGGCGGCCGACCAGCTGCAGCTTGGCCGACAGTTGCTGGACGCGTTCGGTGAAGGCGTCGCTGGAGCGCTTGAGCTCGTCCTGGGCGGCTTCGAGTTGCGCCAGCTGCTCCAGCTTCTCGGGCTCTTCAGCGCTCAGGGTTTCGCTGCGGCGGAAGTCTTCCAGGGCCTTCTGGGCGTCCAGCACTTCCTGGTACAGGGCTTCTGTCTGGGCCTTGGAGGCGGTGCGGTCGGCGGCGACTTGCTGCTGGGTCTTGAGCTGCTTGAGCTCCTTTTCCAGGCGCTCCTTCTGGTCGCGCAGGGCCGCGCGGTCGGCCAGGGCCTGCAGGGCCGGCGGGTCGATGTTGGAGAGGTCGATGGAAAGGCCAGGGGCTTCGAAACGCTCGCCTTTGAAGCTGTCCAGCACCGCTTCCAGGGATTTCACCCACAGGTCGCTGTCGTCCAGCTCGATGCCGCGGGCGCCCAGCGGCAGGCTGAACAGCGCGCCGTTGAAAAGGCGCATCAGGCGGTCGACATCCTGCTGCGAGAACTCTTCGCGCAGGCGGGCGTAGCTGTTGTTGTCGGCGTGGTCGAGCTGCTGCTTGACCTGCTTCAGGCGTTTTTCAAGGTCGCGCACGCGCTCGTCGAGGTCTTCGGCGGAGAACTGGCGCGATTGCGCCAGGGCCCCGGCCAGCTCGTCGTGGGCGTCCTTGGCGGCCAGCAGGCCCTGTTCCAGGACCTTGACGTCATCGACCAGGGCGAAGCGGTGCTTGAGCACCGACAGCTCGCCGAGCCAGCGCTGGATACCGGTGATTTCACGTTCCAGGCGCATCAGCTCCTGGGTGCCACCGCGCTGGTCGTTCTGCAGGCGGTCCTGCTCCCCACGGAAGTGTTCGGCCTGGATCACCAGTTCTTCCTTGCGCGCCATGGCGTATTCCTGCCAGGTGCCCAGCAGGTTGTCGAGCAGTGGCGAAAGGCGGTGCAGCTTGCCGCGCAGGATGTCGCGCTGGGCCACGCCGCCGGCCAGGGCCTCGACCAAGGGGCCTGCCGCAACCAGGGCGTTGTAGTCCTGCTCCATGCGGCGTACGTCGCGGAAGGCTTCTTCGCAGGCGGCGATGTAGTCGACGCTGCCCGAGCGCAGGCTGTGCTCGAAGGCGTCGAGGAACAGCTGCTTGAGCTTGGCTGCGGTGATCTCGCGCATGTGCAGCAGGTTGATGAACAGGGCGCGGAAGGTTTTCAGGCTCTGCTCGCTGGTCGAACGCAGCGGGATCAGGGTCAGGTCCAGCGGGCACGAGGTGTGGCCGCCGACCAGCAGCCGGCGCAGTTCATCGGGCTTGAGCTCATAGGCTTTCAGGCCCAGGCGCTCGAGGTTGGTGAACAGCTCTTTCTGGCGCAGGCAGGTGTCGTTCTTCTGGTAGTGGGCCAGGTCCAGCTCGCCCTTGTAGGCGAAGAACTGGTGGCCGAAACCGCCACCCGGGCCGCGGCCGACCACACCGATCACGTGCGGGCCGTGGGGCAGGTTCAGTTCGCAGAGGATGTAGGACGTGTCGCTGGCGAAGTAGAAGCGGCGCGACTGCTCCAGGCTGTACTTGCCGAAGCTCATGTCGGACATGCGCGCCAGGATCGGGAACTGCAAGGCGTTGATCGACGCCGATTTACCCAGGTTGTTGGCACCGTACACCGACAGTGGGTGCTCCAGCGGGAACAGGCCAAGGCTGTAGCCGGCGGTGTTGAGCAGTGCGAAGCGGCGGATGCCGTAGCGTTCCTGGCTCATGCGTCAATCTCCTGTTGCTCTTCGCGGATGGCCCGGGCCAGGGCATCCTCTTCGCTTTCCTCGCCGTCGAACGGGGTGAGGTCGAGCGGGTCGTCGGTGCGGTTGAGTTGTTCCGGGCTTTCTTCTTCCACCAGGACCGGGGTCGGCAGCGGCAAGTCGCTGTGCAGGCTGGCGGCCAGGTCGCGGTCCTGCTGCACCGACAGGCACACGTCGAGGAAGCGGTGCATCGGCGGCAGGAAGCGGTAGATGCCGCCTTCTTCATGGGCGAAACCGAGCTGGGTCATGCGGCGCATGATCTTTTCTTCCAGCTCGTCGACGGTCTGCACTTCGGCCTGCAGGAACAGGTCACGATACTTGTCCAGCAGCGAGGGCAGCTCGTCGCGGCCGATGCTGCCGCCGTCGAGCACGGCCATCGGGTCGCGGCCCTGGTCGGCCAGGTGCTCGACGATGATGAAGGTGAACAGCGACAGGCGCTGCGCGGTCTTGTTGACCTGCGCGGCGGCCTGCTCGGGGACGAAGTAGTAGAACCCGCGGGTGTCGCACACCAGTTCGAAGCCCAGGGCCTTGAACAGGGTGCGGTACTGGTCCTGGAAGTTCGACAGCTGGGCGTACATTTCTGGGTCGCGGCGGCTGACGTGGAAGCCCTTGAACAGCTCGCGGAAGATCGGCGCGAGCTGGGACAGTTCGGAAAGATCAAGATGCATTGGCTGGGCTCGCGTTGGTTTCAGGTTGCGCTTCGCGGCTGGACGTCAGGGCGAACGAGCGCAGGCTGACCAGGTGTTCGTGGGTGGTGTACTCGCGCCGTTCCAGGCGTTCGCGCTTGAAGCGCTTCTCCCGCGACAGGCGCGAGAACCAGTACAGCAGTTCGTCGGTGGCGCCTTCGGGCTCCTGGTCCAGCAGCCAGACCATCAGGTCCGGCAGGGGCAGGGCGTCTTCGCAGCGCTCGAGCATCTCTTTGACCGTGCGTGGCGCACGCGGCAGCGGGCCTTTCTGGGTCTTGTGCGCCTTGGGGAACTTGGCCGGCTTCGGCTCGAAGCGGGCCAGGGCATAGACATAGGCCTCGACCTGGCTGGCACTGCCGAGGAAGGTGCTCTGCGGGCGGGTGAACAGCGGCATGGCGGCTTGCGGCACGGCGTCGATGCCCTTGCGGCGAATGACCGACAGCGCTAGCGCCGCGCCACGGGTCACGGCGTTGTGCCGGCGCGCTTCTTCACGCAGCGGCAGCAGCAGTTCGCGGGCGTGGCGCAGGGTCAGCTGGGCGCTGGTCTGCATTTCCAGGATGCGCGCGTGGGTGCGCAGCAGCATGTCGTCGTCGACCAGGTGGCCGAGGCGCGCCTGTTCGCCGAGCAGTTTCAGCAGCACGGTCTCGACCTTGCGCACGCCTTGCTCGAAGGCGCCGTCGGCGTTCACCAGCTGGATCATCGGCTCGACGTATTCGTCCCAGGTCGCCAGTACTTCGGCGTAACGCTGGCGCAGCGGGATCTGGCGGTTGCTGGTCTTGGCCCGTTCGGCCACGGCAACCAGCGCCTGCTCGTCGTTGTCGAGCTTCTTCAGCACGTCGCGCACGCGCATGTCGAGCAGGCGCAGCTGGCGCGCCAGGTCGTCGCTGTCGCGGTTGTCGAAGGCATCCTGGATGTGCCCGGCCAGGCGCTCCAGGTGGCGCAGGTAGGCCTCGATCTCCAGGCACAGGCCCAGCCGGTGCTCGCGGCGCAGGTAGGCGAGGAAGTCGTGGATCTGGGCGTTGAGCTCGAAACGGTTCGGGCTCTTGGCCACCGGCACCAGGATATCCAGGCGGATCCACACGTCGAGCAGCTGGGTGATGTCCTGCGGCGTGCTTTCCACCTGCTGGCGGCCCAGTTGCTGGCGCAGCTCCACCAGGCTCAGGGTGCCCTGGTCGAAACGCTCGCACAGCGGCTCGATCAGGGCCCAGTGTTCGGCTAGGGCGCGCAGGACGCGCTTGGGTTCGATCATTGGCGTCTACTCGTTGCCAAGTAAAAAGGGGGCGATTGTACTTCATCCGGGGGGGATGATTTCACCCCTTGGTCTGTAATGAGAGATAACCTTGGCCCTTGTAGGGGATTCACTGGCCTCAAATTTCCGCCGACCAGTTGCAGCACAGCCCGATCAACAACGTTAGAATGTGCGACGTTTCAAACCCCGGACCCCCGACCCGTGCTGACCGAACCCCGCCGCCGCGCCTACCTTTCCGCCATGCAAGTGGTGCATTGGCTGCCGCGCGCCGAACTGCCGTTCGCCGCACCGTCGCGCCCCGAGCTGCTGTTGCCACAAGCGCCGGTAGAGGATATCGACTTCGAGGTCCGGCCAGCCGCACCTGCGGCCAATGACGCCCCGGCCGCGCCCCAGGCCCGCTCCGGCGAACGCCCGAAAATCGAGATTCCGCGTCCGGGCAGCACGCCCAAGGTCGCTGCCAAGCCAGTCGAAGCCGAGGAAGAGGCTCCCGCGCCACGTCCGGCCCCGGTGCCACCACCGCGCTTTTCGCTGCAACTGCTGCGCGCCGGCAGCTGCCTGTTGCTGGTCGAGCTGGCCACCGGGCAGCCATTCCAGAGTCGCGATCCGTCCTATCTGCTGCTCAAGGACATGCTGCGCGCCGCCGGCCTGCCCGATGCGCCGCAGATCATCGGCGAGCCGGTACGCTGGCCGCTGCTGGTGCGCGGCAACATGGACCAGGGGCCGGATGCCGCGCGTGATTTCGTCCAGGGCTTCATCCAGGCGCGCCTCGAAGAAACCCCCTGCAACGTGCTGTGGCTGATCGGCCTGCCGGCCATGCGCTATGCCGCCAGCGCCGACGCTGAAGCGTATTACCAAGTACTGAAGGTCGACGGCCTGGGCGATGCCTGGGCCTTGCCGGGCCTTGAACTGTTGATGGACGAGCCGCAGCGCAAGGCGGACGTCTGGCAAGCGATGCGCCAGCTGATGGCGCGCTGGAAGAGCGTTGAATGAGTGACTCGATCAGTTTCCGCCCGATGACCGAGGCGGATCTGGATGCCGTGCTTAAGATCGAATATGCAGCGTTCAGCCATCCCTGGACCCGCGGTATTTTTCAGGATGCGCTGAAGTCCTATGAAGTGTGGCTGATGTTCGATGGCCAGCAGCAGGTGGGGCATGGCGTGATCAACGTGATCATCGATGAGGCGCACCTGCTCAACATTACCGTCAAGCCGGAGAACCAGGGGTGCGGCCTTGGCCTGAAGCTGCTCGAGCACCTGATGGCGCGGGCCTACCAGCTCAATGGCCGCGAGTGCTTCCTCGAAGTGCGGGCGAGCAATCAGTCGGCGTATCGCTTGTACGAGCGTTATGGCTTCAACGAGATCGGCCGCCGTCGTGATTACTACCCGGTTGCTGGTGGGCGTGAAGATGCCTTGGTGATGGCCTGTACCTTGCTCGAGGACTGAGCAAACCTGTACTGGCCCCTTCGCGGGCAAGCCCGCTCCCACAGGATTGATTGCCTTCAGACCAGCGCAGATCCCTGTGGGAGCGGGCTTGCCCGCGAAGGCGTCAGCAAGTCGATCACAGTTCCCGCGGCACGACCTCGACCGGCTTGCGCAGGTCCCGGAGGGTTCTGGTCATCTCCCCGGTATTGCACTTCGCCGCCGCCTGCTCTGGCGTGTACTTGCGCACCGTGCGGAAGAACAGCTCGCAGGTCTGCTTTTTCTGCGTCACCTGCCACTTGGTCGAGCAGGCATTCAGGGTCATCTTCGGTTCGGCCTCTGGGTTGCGCCCCATGCCTGCCTGCCAGCAAGACGCCGTCAAATCCTGCCCCATCATCTTCAAACCCGCCGCATCGGCTGCATCCTGATCGCCGCCATGGCTGTCCTTGTTCGCCGCATACCAGATCGCACTCGGATGGTTGGCGCCCAGCACCGGCACCTGCGCACCCGCCTGCGGGCTGATGCTGACCAGGCCCAGCACGTCCACCTGCGGACCGTACTGTTGCTGGATCCAGCTGCGCACCGGGGCACCGAAGGCGACCATCGGCAGGGGCTTGGCAGCGCTGTGCAGGGTCATTTCACGCACCATGCGCAACTGGTAATCCTTGAAGTAGCCGTAGGTGCCAGTCAGGGCATCACCCGCGCTGGCCGGGGCGGCGATCGGGGCGATGTCGATGATGGTCTGGTAGCCCGCGGTCTGGCTGGCGTCGACGCCGTTGAAGGTGAGCAGTTCGGCCCAGCGGTCGGTGGTGTTGGAGCGCAGATAATCCTGGGCCTGGGTCAGCGAATAGTCCGGCGGGAAGTGCAGCAGCTCGATGCTGCGGCGGTTCTGCAGGGCCATGCCCAGCGGCAGGAACAGGTACCAGTCGTAGGACCATTTGCCGTCCTTGTTCAGCCGGGTGGCACCGTTGTAGGCTAGCTCGCCACTGTCGAGCAGCTTGCGCAAAGGCTTGGCATAGTCGGCGGGTACCTCGCTGATGGTGGCGTGCAGCCGGTCATGGTCACGGCTGACGTGCACCTGGGCGTTGGCGTAGCCGTCGCGGCGTACGCTCTGGGTCAGGTAGTGCTCCACGGTCTGCTCCAGCGTCCAGTTGCGGTAGCAGATCACATGGCAGTTGTTGGGGTAGGCGAACAGGCGGGTGACGCGCTGGGCGTCGCCCAGGTCGATGCGGGCATCCGCCATGGCCAGGCTGCTGAAGGCGAGGGCGGCGAGGCTCGTTGCGGCAGTCTTGTGCATGCTTAACTCCTTGTCAGTGGCCGCCTGGGTTGGCGGCCGCGCTCATACTGGGGCAGGGAGCATGGGGATGAGAAGAGCAAGCAGGCTGCTGCTGGCTGCGGGTGTGCTGTCGAGCACAATGGCGGCGGCTGACGAGCGTGACCTGTGGATGTTCGCGCAGTGGGCCGGTGACCATCAGACCCGGCCGTTTCGCGAGATGCTGGTGGAGGCTCGCCTGTATGGTGTGGTGCCTATCCATCAGCTGCTGCGTTCGGCCTCGGACTGGAAGCTGTGCCATGCCTCGCCGTTCGCGGTGCCGCCTGCCAGCAACTGGCCGGCAGTGCGGTCCACGTTGTCGTTGATCAATACCCTCGACGGGCAAGGCATCTTGCGCCAGTTTGAAGTGGTATCGGCCTATCGCGATCCTGCGCTCAATCGTTGCGCCGGCGGCGCCGTGGCCAGTGCCCATACCCGTGCCTTCGCGGTCGATATCCTGCTGCCGGCCTGGGCTGATCCCAACCCGCTGTGTCGCTTCTGGCAGCAGCATGGCCAGGCCTGGAGCATGGGGTTGGGGCGTTATCCGAGCGGGCGCATCCACATCGATACGGCGGGTTATCGCACCTGGGGTGGTGATGGCAGTGCGGGTTCGTCGTTCTGCAGCAAGCCCAAGTGAGAGAGGCAGGTCAGACTTTCGCTCGTCACCCATTCTGCAAAGCGCTGGCGCTTGCCGCCGTCATTCAATGGCTGCGGGCTGAGCAGGTGATAGGCAGAGCCATCGCGCAGGAAGCCGAACGGGGCCTGTAGTTGGCCGCTGTCGAGTTCGTCGCGCACCATCAATGCCGAGGCGATGGCCAGGCCCAGCCCGGCGCTGGCGGCCTGTAGGGACAGATAGAAGTGCTCGAAGTCGCTGCGTTCGCAGTGGGTGGCCTGCCGCCCGCTCAGGCGCAGCCAGGTGGGCCAGGCGTTGGGGCGGGTGTTGCTGTGCAGCAGGCGCTGGCCGTTCAGGTTGTCGCTGTTGGTACGGCTGACCGGGCCTATCCACTCATCGCAGATCTTCAGGCTGTGCAGCGTCGATGGCCAATGGAAGTCATCGCGGCGTAGCGCCAGGTCGACCCCGCTGCGGGCGAAGTCCACCGGGCCCCCGGCAGCTACCAGGTGCAATTGCAGGTCAGGGTGCGCGGCGTGGAAGCGCGGCAGGCGCGGGATCAGCCAGCGCATGGCGATGGTCGGCTCGCAGGACAGCACCAGTACGTTGTCGCGTTCCTGCTGCTGCAGGCGCTGCACGGCGCCTTCGAGCTGTTCGAAGATCGCCTGGGTGGTGCCGTGCAGTGATCGGCCGGCGGGGGTGAGGAAGACCGCCCGATTGCGCCGTTCGAACAGCTCCATGCCCAGGCTTTCCTCGAGCAGGCGCACCTGGCGGCTGACGGCGCCGTGGGTGACATGCAGGCGCTCGGCGGCGCGCACGAAGCTGCCGGTTTCGGCAGCGATATCGAAATAGCGGAAGGCGGTGAGGGCTGGCAGCTTCATGGGGTCACTGGCTTTAGATATCTGTCAGGAAAACTATCAGATTCACTTCAGATTAAATCGTTTTTATCGCTTCAGCCTGCTCTCGATAATAGGTGTATCTGTGTTTTTTCATCGTCTATCGAGGCCGTTATCCGTGACCGAACTCATTGCCGTCGCCCTGTTCACCCTCCTGGCTGTCATCAGCCCCGGTGCCGATTTCGCCCTGGTCACCCGCAGCAGTTACGCACGGGGTCGCAAGGCCGGGCTGGCCGCTGCGGTGGGGATTGCCCTGGGCGTGCAGGTGCATGTGCTGTACACGGTGTTGGGGATCGCAGTGCTCATCAGCCAGAGCCCGGCACTGTTCCTAGCCATGAAAGTGTTGGGTGCGGGTTACCTGATCTACCTGGGTTACCAGTCACTGACCAATACCGGTCGGATCAGCCTGGAAGGGGAGGCGGCACATTCCGGTGTGCTGGCTGCCTTGCGCACAGGCTTCGTGACCAATGCGCTCAACCCCAAGACCATGCTCTTCGTCATCAGTGCCTACACCCAGGTGGTGCGGCCAGGCAGTTCGCTGGCAGCGGACTTCGCCTACGGGGCATTCATGTCGTTCGCTCACTGGGCCTGGTTCAGCCTGGTGGCGTTGTTCTTTTCCAGTGCGGGGTTGCGTGCGCTGATGATCGCAAGGCAGCGGTTGGTCGACCGCGTGATCGGTGTTGCGCTGATCGGCCTGGGGCTGGCCGTGGCGGTCGCCGGCGTGCGTTAAGAGGGCGGGACTTTTCAACAGGCAAAAGAAAAGGGCTTACCTTGCGGTAAGCCCTTTTCAAGTTTGGTGGCTACACAGGGACTTGAACCCCGGACCCCAGCATTATGAATGCTATGCTCTAACCAACTGAGCTATGTAGCCGATGGGGCGCATTATTCCCTTGTGACGGACCCATGTCAACACTCATTTCAAAAAAAAATTGCACGCTTTCAAAAACTTAGCGACCCGGCCCGGTTCTGGCGCACGATCAGCCACTGCCCGAGCACGCTGTAGAGCTGCAAATGCTGCTCGGCGGCCAGTGCCTCCAGGGTTTCATCCGGGCGGTCGAGGTTGAAGTCGCCGCTCACGCGTCGATAGGCAGTCTGTTCATCCATCAACCAGACCCGCCGGCCCTGATAGCTGGCCAGGCGTTCGAGGACCTGGCCCAAGGGCATATCGCGGGCATGCAACTGGCCGCTGCGCCAGGCATCCGCCGTCTTCACGTCGACTTTTTGCACCGGGTTGATGCGCGCCTCGGTGAAGGTCACTCGCTCCCCCGCCGACACCATGCGCTGGTCGCCGCCCTGGATGACCATGGCCTTGCCATTGAGCACCACCAGTTCGTCATGATCGGACTGCCGTGCCACCATCAGGCGGGTGCCATAGACCTGGATACGGGCATCGTCCACCTGAACCTCCATGGCACGTCCATCGAGCACCACCTCCAGGTACACCTGGCCCTGTACCAGGTGCAATTGACGTGTGCGTCCGCGCAGGTCGACGTTCATCGCGCTGGCGCTGTCCAGGTGCAACGTCGAACCATCGGCCAGGCGCACGCTACGGCGCTCCCCCACATCAGTGGCCAGTTCGCTGGCCAGGCGTTGCATCAGCGGCCAGTAAAGATAGGCAGAAGCGCCGAGCAGCAGCAGAAACAGCACGGCGGATACCTTGCCCAGGTAGCTGCGGCGGACCTTGAGCAAGCGTGGCCGGGGCCGGGCCGGGGGCACCTGAAGCTGCTGCCAGCACGCTTCCAGTTCGGCATAGGCGTGCGCGTTGCGCGGCTCCTGGCACCAACGGCCGAATGCCTGGCGTTCGCCTTCATCGCAGCCGGGCTGGCGCAGGCGGGAAAACCACGCCAGTGCTTCCTGCTGAGGATCGGCCTGAATCTGCGTGGCGGGCATCGGGCTCATGGGATGGTGTGCTCGCGTGAGGGCTGGTTCGCCCAACGATTACGGGGGACGTTAGGTTGAAGATGCTAAATATATTGAGAACCATTTACAAGTACGCCACGCCAACCCACTAAAAAAGGTAGCTATGTATCTATTTATTTCCTGATAATCGGATCCCAAACCTGCGCACGGAATTCAAGCTCATGGCCACCAGCAGCACCTCCACCGCCAGCACCGGGTCGGCTAACCCGGCCAATCCGCTGGTGATGCGCATCATCGGCTTCTGCGCCCTGGCGCACCTGATCAACGACCTTATCCAGTCGGTGCTGCCGGCGATCTACCCGATGCTCAAGGCCAATTACGACCTGAGCTTCGCCCAGATCGGCATGATCACCCTGACCTTCCAGATCACCGCCTCGCTGTTGCAGCCGTGGGTCGGCTTCTTCACCGACCGCAGGCCGACGCCCAACCTGTTGCCGCTGGGCACCCTGTGCACCCTGGTGGGGATCGTCATGCTGGCGTTCGTCGGCAGCTTCCCGATGATTCTGCTGGCCTCGGCGCTGGTCGGCATCGGTTCGTCGACCTTCCACCCGGAGACCTCGCGGATCGCGCGGCTGGCCTCGGGCGGCCGTTTCGGCCTGGCGCAGTCGACCTTCCAGGTGGGCGGCAACACCGGTTCTGCCTTCGGCCCGTTGCTGGCGGCAGCCATCGTCATTCCGTTCGGGCAGACCCACGTGGCCTGGTTCGGCGTGGCGGCGCTGTTCTTCTTTGCCGTGACCCTGATGCTACGCCGCTGGTACAAGGAACACCTGAACCAGGCCAAGGCGCGCAAGGCCGTGCAGGCCACCCACGGCATCTCGCGCGGGCGGGTGATCGCGGCGCTGATCGTGCTCGGGCTGCTGGTGTTCTCCAAGTACTTCTACATGGCCAGTTTCACCAGCTACTTCACCTTCTATCTGATCGAAAAGTTCGACCTGTCGGTGGCCAGCTCGCAGCTGCACCTGTTCCTGTTCCTGGGCGCGGTGGCGGCGGGCACCTTCTTCGGTGGGCCGATCGGTGACCGTATCGGGCGCAAGGCGGTGATCTGGTTCTCCATCCTTGGCGTGGCGCCGTTCACCCTGGCGCTGCCCTATGCCGACCTGTTCTGGACCACTGTGCTCAGCGTGGTCATCGGCTTCATCCTGGCCTCGGCGTTCTCGGCGATCGTGGTGTATGCGCAGGAGCTGGTGCCGGATAGCGTGGGCATGATTGCCGGGGTTTTCTTCGGCCTGATGTTCGGTTTTGGCGGGATTGGTGCGGCGCTGCTGGGGTACCTGGCAGATTTGCGCGGTATCGAGTACGTCTACGGGTTGTGCTCGTTCCTGCCGTTGTTCGGCTTGTTGGCGGTGTTTCTGCCAAATACCGGTAAGCGCTGACATTGCCGGGGCTGCTTTGCAGCCCTATCGCCGGCAAGCCAGCTCTCATAGAACAACACATAACTCTTTGATTTAGCGAAGATCTTGTGGGAGCGGGCGTGCCCGCGAACACCGGCGAAGCCGGTGCCATGCACCGCGTCGCATGCTTCGCGGGCACGCCCGCTCCCACAGGGTAAAGCGGCGCTTGCTGAGGCTTTGTTCTCTGCGCGACAGCGCAGCCCAAAGGGCTGGGTGATCTCCCACAGGGAATGTGCATGCCTTGGCTCTTGCACTGCCCCTTTGGCAGCTGGCTCGCCGGCGATAGGGCCCCGCAGAGGCTTCCGGGCAATTGACGATAGGGTCAACCTTGGCCTAGAGTGCCGCCTCTCTTTCCAACTCACCTGCGTAGTAGCCACAGCAATGCGCCGTACCCAATCCCTCCCACACGCTCGCCAGCCTGCTCTTCAGGCCATGCGTCGTGCGTGGCCGAGCGATACGGTGCTCAAGCGTCGCCGCAGCGTGCTGTTCGCCTTCACCTTCTCGCCACACCCAGCCTGAACTGACCCCCCGCGCCCTTGCGTCGCCCGCCTTCCCGGTGTGCGTGTGGGCGCCTGTATTTGCGCGTCTTTTCAGTTTTTGCCTGGAGTGGTACATGAACATGCGTTTGCTGGCGGGCCTTCTGTTCGCCGTGTCGGTGGTGGGCTTCAGCCTGGGTGCCAGCCTGCCGCTGGTGTCGTTGCGCTTGCACGAGGCCGGTGCGGGAACACTGGAAATCGGCATCATTTCGGCCATCCCCGCCGCGGGCATGATGCTCTCGGCGTTCATGGTCGATGCCTGCTGCCGGCACCTGACCCGGCGCACCATCTACCTGCTGTGCTTCAGCCTGTGCACCGTGAGCATCGCCCTGCTCGATGCGGCGTTCGATTCGCTGTGGATGCTGGCCTTGCTGGGCCTGGGCCTGGGCATCGGCATGGGCATTGCGATCATCCTCGGCGAGTCCTGGGTCAACGAACTGTGCCCGGACCACAACCGCGGCAAGATCATGGCCCTGTATGCCACCAGCTTCACCGGCTTCCAGGTGCTCGGCCCGGCCCTGATCGCGCTGATTGGCGCCGACAGCCCATGGATCATCGGCGTGGTCACCATCGGCTATGGCCTGGCCTTGCTGTGCATCCTGCTGACCGTGCCCAACGACCATGTCGAGCATGGCGATGAGGGTGAGAAAAGCTTCGGCCTGGCGGGCTTCTTCCGCGTGGCGCCGGCGCTGTGCGTGGCGGTGCTGTTCTTCTCGTTCTTCGATGCCGTGGTGCTGTCGCTGCTGCCGGTGTACGCCAGCAGTCATGGCTTTGCCGTGGCCGTGGCGGCCTTGATGGTGACCGTGGTGTTTGCCGGCGACATGGTGTTCCAGCTGCCCCTGGGCTGGCTGGCCGACCGCGTCGAGCGCACCGGGCTGCACCTGCTGTGCGGGCTGGTGGCAATGGCCATCGGCATCGCCCTGCCATGGCTGCTGCAGGTGACCTGGCTGTTGTGGCCGATGCTGGTGCTGCTGGGCGCGGTGGCGGGCGGCATCTACACCCTGGCGCTGGTGTTGATCGGCCAGCGCTTCAAGGGGCAGGACCTGGTCACGGCGAACGCCAGCGTCGGCCTGCTGTGGGGCGTCGGCAGCCTGGTCGGGCCGCTGGTGAGCGGTGCAGCGATGGATGTGGCACCGCATGGTTTGCCGATGGCGCTGGCGCTGATGGCGGGGCTGTTCGTGTGCTTCGCCCGGCAGTCGTATCGGCGGGTGGGGAAGTTGCGGGCGGTTGCGGACTAATTATCGGGTGTCTGTACCGGCCCTTTCGCGGGCTTGCCCGCGAAGCAGCCGGTACGAGGGATCAGAAGGTCCCGCGCAGGGTCACCGACACATTGCGCGGATCACCCCAGTAATACCCGGTCGGTGTCGGCGCCACCTGGCGGTAGTACTTTCTGTCGAACAGGTTGTTGGCGTTCAGCTGCAACGAGTAGTTGTCGTTGAAGCGGTAATTGACCATGGCGTTGTACACCGCGTAACCCGACTGCGAAGCCTCTGCCGTGCCGCTGCGGTTATAGATGTCGCTCTGCGCCTGTACCCCGCCACCGACGGTCCAGGCCTGCAGCTCGCCTGGCAGGCGATAGGAGCTGAACAGGCGCAGCATGCGCTTGGGGTCGGTGGTGCGGATGGCATTCCCGGTGTTGCTGGTAGTGTCCTTCAGGTACTCGGTGGTGTTGTAGGTGTAGCCGCCGCTGACGTTCCAGCCCGGCAGCACTTCACCGGAGATCTCCAGCTCGAAGCCCTGGCTGCGGTTCTTGCCCGCCGCCACCTTGCAGTAGCCCGAGGTGTAGTTGGGCAGGCACGGGTTGGGGCCGCTGATGTCATCCAGCGCGTTGCCCACCTGGTAAATGCGGAAGAACGCCAGCGAGGTGTTCAGCCGGCCTTCGTAGAACTCGCCCTTGATCCCGGTTTCGTACGCCTCACCGGTAGTGGGTTCGAGCACCGAGCCGCTGACATCGGTGGCAGTCTGTGGGTTGAAGATTTCGGTGTAGCTGGCGTAGGTGCTGAAGTTGTCGTTGAGGTCGTAGATCAGCGCGGCGTACGGCACGATCTTGTTGTCGACGCTGAAGGTGCCGTTGCTGCGGGTGTTGTTTTCCTGCTCGTAGTCATACCAGTTCGAGCGCGCACCGATGATCGCGGTAAGCGGGTCGGCCAACGAGATGCGCCAGGTGGCATAGGCGCCTTCCTGGGTGGTGCGAGTACGCACCGGGTGGGCGGTGATGTCGATGTGCGGGTTCGCCAGGCTGGTTTTCGGGTCCCACTCACGGATGTCGAATACGCCGGACTGCACGTTGTTTGTAGCAGAGGCGTAGGAGTCGTTGCGGATGCGCTCCACGCCCAGCATCAGTTCATGGGTACGACCGAGCAGGTCGAACGGCCCGTTGAGGGTCGCGCTCAAGTTGTTCTGCAGGCTTTCGCCGCCATCGCCTTCAGTGACCTGGTAGCTCATCAGGTACGGGTTGCTGGTCGGGTTGGCGGCCCCTGTGGCCCGGGTGAAGTAGGTCTGCTTGAACCCGTCGTCGGCCAGCTTGAAGTGGGTACGCTGGGCCATCAGCTTGAGCTTCCAGTCGTTGTCGAAGCGGTGCTCGAGCTCGGCGAAGGTCTGCAGGTTGCTGCGGTTCCAGCGGTTCCAGTCCGCACCCAGGTAAGTGCTGCGGCCGAACGGCAGGGGCGAGCCGTCGTAGTCGGCGGGCAGGTTGCCCCAGGCGCCGGTGGCGTCGAGCTTGGTCCACTCAAGGCCAGTGGTCAGGGTGGTGCTGTCGTCGAGGTCGAAGGCCAGCACACCGTAGAACACTTCCTTGCGCTCCTGGCGCGAGTCCTGGAAGTGGTCCTTGTCATCGTGCACGGCAATCACCCGACCACGCACGTTGCCGGTTTCGGTCAGCGGGCCGGAAATGTCCGCCACGTAGCGCTGGGCGTCCCACGACCCCAGGGTCACGCTGCCTTCACCTTGGTAATCATAGGTCGGGCGCTTGCGCACCAGGTTGACCGTGCCCGACGGGTTGCCGGCGCCACGGATCATGCCGGTGGCGCCGCGCAGGATCTCGGCGCGGTCGATGATCGCCGAATCGCTCTGGATGAACGAACCGCCACCGCTGCTCTGCACCACCGTGGCACCGTCGTACTGGATGGCATCGATCGCATAGCCGCGCGAGTAGTACTGCACCCGCTCGCTGTCGGTCAGGTTCACCACCACGCCAGGGGTCTGCTCCAGCAGGTTGGTCAGGTTGGTGATGTTCTGGTCGTCGAGGCGCTGGCGGGTGACCACGGTGACCGATTGCGGTGTGTGGCGAAGGCTTTGCGCGGTCTTGCCGATGGTGACTGCGCCGGTGGTGTACGAGCCGCTGTGCTCGGTGGTCTCGCCCAGCCGGTCACTGGAAATGCTGGTGGCGCCCAGCTCCAGCGCACCGCCCGCATCCATGGCCGGGATCAGCAGGAAGCTGCTGTCACCTTCCTGCTGTACCTGCACATGGCTGCCTTGCAGCAGGATCGACAACGCCTCGGCACTCTCATGGCGGCCCTGCACGCCCTGGGTGCTCTTGCCTTGCAGGCTGGCGGCATCGAACGACAGGTTCAGCCCGCCCTGGCGTGCGAGCTGGTCCAGTGCGGGGGCCAACGGGCCGGCCGCAATGTTCCAGTCGAGCGGCTGGCTGTGGCTGACCGGCGCCGCCAGTGCCGAAGGCGCAAGGGCCAGGCCTGCGCCCAGGCCAAGACCGAACACGGTGGCGCGCACGGCTTGGCGCAGCCGCTCGTTGCGGGGGGAACTCGGGTGAATCATCGACCGCTCCTGAAGGTTTCGTAGACCACTTTTCGGGCTTTGTTCCTTCAGGCCGGACGAGAATGAGATTCCACCTCATTCTTTTTTGAAAAAATCAGGCCGCGCCGATGCTGACCCAGTAACGGGTGCGGTAGTCGATGCGCACCGGCAGGCTGCGCGCCAGCAGGTGGAGGATGCGTTCGGTGTCGCCCAACTGGTAGGTGCCGGACACTTTCAGCTCCGCCACCTCCGGCGCGCAGCGCAGCAAACCCGGGCGGTAGCGCGCCAGTTCGGCGACGAACTCGCCCAGTGGCATCTGCTGCACGCTGAGCACGCCATCGGTCCAGCCCCACGGGTCGCCGTGCAGGCGGGCGAGCTGGTAGTCGTTGTTGCTCAATACCTGCAGTGTCTCACCGGCATGCACCTGGCGTGGCGAAGGGGAGTAGGGGAACAGCGTGACCTCGCCGCGGCGCACGGCCAGCAGCAGGCCCTGCTCATTCTCGCGCAGCAGCAACTGGCCGTTGCGGGTGTCGAGCTCGCCGAGGCGGGTATTGATGCGGAACGGTCGATTGTCGCTGGCGTTGCTGTCCAGGCTGACTTCGCCACGCACCAAGGTCAGTTCGCGCAGGTCGGCGCTGTAGCGCAGGTCGACGGCACTGGCGGTGTTGAGCTGGATACGGCTGCCATCGCTGCCCTGCAACTGGCGGCGTTCGCCGGTGCCGGTGCTGCTGTCGGCCATCATTGCAGGCAGCCCCAGCGGCTCGCGTGCGGCCCAGCCGAGGCTGCCACCCACGGCCAGCACGGCCAGCAGCTTGAGCTGGTCACGGCGGCTGATGCGCTGGCGCTGGCTGCCCTCCAGGGTGCGCCGGCTCAGCGCGTTGGGCAGCCCGGCCAGCTCGTCGCTGAGGCCGCTGACCCGCTGCCAGGCCAGGGCGTTGTGCGGATGGCCGGCCAGCCATTGCTGGAATTGTTGCTCGGTGAGCGGGCTCGGGGTATCGAAGCGCAGCTTGACCAGCCACTCGATGGCCTGGTCGACCTGGGCCTGTGCAGGCGGGCGTTCAGAGCTCGGCATAGCGCAACCGGTAACAGACGCCCAGGGCCTTGGCCAGGTCGCGCTCGACGGTCGCCCGCGATACCTCGAGGCGCAGCGCAATCTGTGGGATGCTCAGGCCATCGAGCTGGGCCAGCAGGAAGGCCTGGCGGGTACGCGGCCTGAGCTGGTGCAGGGCACGGTCGAGGCGTTCGAGGGTATCGAGGATGACCAGCCGGTGTTCCTCGCTGGGCACTTCGCCCTCGGGCAGCAGCGCCAGGCTTTCCTGGTAGGCGCGTTCCAGCGCACGGCGGCGGAACTGGTCGATCATCAGCCCGCGGGCGATGCTGCTCAGGTAGGCGCGCGGTTCTTTCAGCGGCGACACCTGGCGCGCGCGCAGCAGGCGCACGAACGTGTCTTGTGCCAGATCGGCAGCATGCTCCTGGCAGCCGACCCGGCTGCGCAGCCAGCCTCGCAACCAGGCGTGATGGGATTGATAGAGCAGGGCGACCTCGGCCGGCTTGAGCGTGTCGTTGATCTGCATCGTAGCGAAGGCCTGGTCCTGTGAATCACACGTGTTTGTGAATAGTTCTCAATTCTATGCGGGGAAACCGGCGCGGAGCAATGGCATACCAGGAATTAGCCGCGCAAGATCCGGCGTTTGCCCGATGAATGGCTGGGCTAAGCTGGACCTGCCTTGACCCCACAGGAACGATGAATGATCCTCGCCGACCTCTCGCCCGACGCCTACCGCGAAGCCACAGGCCACCTGGCCGCGCTGGACCCAGACTGGGCGCGGCATATCCAGGCGATCGGGCCTTGCCTGCATCAGGCGACGCCGGGGCGTGAACCTTATGAAGCCCTGGTGCGGGCGATTGCCTATCAGCAGCTGCATGCGCGGGCGGCCGAGGCGATACTCGGGCGGTTGCTCGCGCTGTTCCCCGATCAGGCGTTTCCGGCCCCCGAACAACTGCTGGCGGTCAGCCCCGAGGTGATGCGCGGGTGCGGCTTTTCGGCCAGCAAGCTGGCGACCATTCATGGCATCGCCCAGGCCCGCCTGGAGGGCGTGGTACCGAGCCGGGATGAGGCGTTGGGCCTTGCCGATGATGCCTTGATAGAGCGCCTGGTGGCCTTGCGCGGCGTGGGCCGCTGGACGGTGGAGATGTTGCTGATCTACAGCCTGGAGCGCTCGGATATCCTGCCGGTGGACGATTTTGGCGTGCGTGAGGGATATCGCCGGTTGAAGGGCCTGGACAAGGCACCGACCCCAGCGCAGATGCGCTCGCTCGGTGGTGGCTGGAGCCCTTACAGGACTGTGGCTGCCTGGTACTTGTGGCGGGCCTGAAACTGACGGACTGGCTTTTCTGGCCCTTTCGCGGGCAAGCCCGCTCCCACAGGATTATCACTCGCTTGCGGCCATGCGCTGTACCTGTGGGAGCGGGCTTGCCCGCGAAAAGGCCGGAACAGGCGAAACAGATAGCTGAGGTAACCGCGATGAAAGCCTTCACCACTGACGCTCAACGCTGGCAAGCCGTCGAGGCCCGTGACACCTCTGCCGCCGGCCACTTTGTCTACGCCGTGCGCACCACCGGCGTGTACTGCCACCCCGGTTGCAAGTCGCGCAGGGCCAAGCGCGAAAACGTCGAGTTCTTCAACGACGCCGCCGGCGCCGAAGCCGCCGGTTACCGAGCCTGCCGCCGTTGCATGGCGAAACCGGGCGATAACCGTCGCGCCGATCTGGTCGCCCGCGCCTGTCGCCTGCTGGAAAGCAGCGACACCCCGCCCAGCCTTGACCAGCTCGGCGTACAACTGGCCGTCAGCCCCTTCCACCTGCATCGCCTGTTCAAGGCCGAAACCGGTCTCACCCCCAAGGCCTACGCCAGCGCTTTCCGTGCCCGGCGCCTGCGCGAGCGGCTGGGGGATGGGCAAAGCTCGGTGACCGATGCCATCTACGAGGCCGGCTACAACTCCAACAGCCGCTTCTACGAAAGCGCCGACCAGCGCCTGGGCATGCGCCCCCGCGACTATCAGGCAGGCGGCGCGGGTGCGACCATCCACTTCGCCATTGGCCAGTGTTTCCTGGGTGCGATCCTGGTGGCCCAGAGTGAGAAGGGCATCTGCGCGATCCTGCTCGGTGATGACCCTGAGGCGCTGCTGGAGCAGTTGCAGGATCAGTTTCCGAAAGCACGCCTGATCGGCGGCGATGCCGGCTACGAGCAACTGATCGCCGAAGTTGTCGGCTTTATCGAGGCGCCGGCTTTGGGGCTGGAGCTGCCGCTGGATGTCCAGGGCACCGCCTTTCAGGAGCGGGTCTGGCAGGCCTTGCGCGAGGTGCCGGTGGGCAGCCGGGTCAGCTATACCGACATCGCCGAACGCATCGGCGCACCCAAGGCGGTGCGTGCCGTGGCCATGGCCTGCGCGGCCAATCACATTGCCGTGGCCATCCCTTGCCACCGGGTGGTACGCCGTGATGGCGACATCAGCGGCTACCGTTGGGGCGTGGAGCGCAAGCAGCAACTGCTGGCGCGAGAAACGGCACTCTCCTGATTGCCTGAAGCCGCGTAGAATCCCCCGCCAAATCGATGTGTAAAGAGGAACATTCGATGAGGCGCGTCAGCCTTGCCCGATTTTGCCTGGGCTTTCTAGCCCTGATGTTGGTGGCGGCCACGCCCGCCTGGTCGGCTCCAGCTACCCCCGTTTCCAGCCTGACCGCTGGCGAACTGCCGGCGCTGGACGAAAATGCCGATTACGAGCAATTGAACGACCGGCTGGACCAGATCCGTCAGGGCGTGACCAGTAATGCCAACGATGACCTGCTGTCGCAACTGCGTATGGCCGCCGTGCAGGTCCAGCGCCAGGCCGATGCACTGAGTGCCTTGCGCACTGCCGACGTGGAAAAGCTCGACGACAAGCTCAAGGTGCTTGGCCCGGTGCAACCCGACGAGGCCGCGAGCATCACCCAGCAGCGCAAGCAGCTCGATGCCGAGAAAAAGGCACTGGTCACCCAACAGGAGCAAGCCACCAAGCTGACCCAGTCGGCCCGCGACCTCTCCACGCAGATCGTCAATCTGCGCCGCAGCCAGTTCAACTCGCAAATCCTCAGCCGCGCCGCCACGCCGTTGAGCCCGGCGTTCTGGTCGAGCCTCATTCGCCCGACCGATGACGACGTGGCGCGCCTGCGCGACCTGCGCGGCGAAGCGAGCGATGCGTTGAGCAGTGCCTTCAGTGCCGACCATCGCTGGTTCTTCATCACAAGCGTGGCGGCCGCATTCCTGGTGTGGATCTGGGTGCGGCGGGTGATCGAGCGTCTGCTGGCCAACGCCATGGTGCGCTGGCTGCCGGAGGGCCGCCTGCGCCGCAGTGCCTTGGCGCTGAGCGTGAGCCTGGCTACCCTGGCCACCATCGCAGGCTCGGTGTCATTGCTGCGCTGGGGCCTGGAAAGCAGCGCCGAACTGGGCTCGGACATCGCCAGCCTGACCAATCACTTCCTGACCCTGGTGGTGTTCAGCGCCTTCATCACCGGCCTGGGCCGCGCCATGCTGATGTTGCAGCGGCCATCCTGGCGCCTGCCGCCGATTCACGACGAAGTGGCCGCTGCCCTGGGCTGGTTCCCCAAGCTGCTGGCCCTGGCACTGATGGTCATGCTGACCATGGAGCGCATCAACAGCGTGATCGGCACCAGCCTGGCACTGACGGTGGCCACCAACGGCCTGACAGCGCTGGTGGTGGCGGTGATCTTCACGCTGGCGCTGCTGCGTTATCGCCGCACCCTGCGCAAGCACGAACTGGAGCGCCCGACCGGGTTGGCCGGGCTGATTCCGTTCGTGACCGTGGTGTGGGTGGGCTTGATCGTGCTGGCCCTGTTGGCCGGTTACCTGACCTTGGCCTACTTCCTCACGGCCAAGCTGCTGTGGATCAGCGTGGTGGCCGTGTGTGCCTACCTGCTCACCACGTTCCTTGCCGACCTTTGCGAGACCCTGCTGTCGCCACGCCAGCCGGGCGGCCTGGCGCTGGCCTCGACCCTGGGCCTGGCGCCTCGCCACCAGGCCCAGGCCAGCACCATCCTGGTCGGCATCAGCCGTACGGTGCTGCTGTTCCTGGCGGTGCTGCTGGCACTGATGCCGTCCGGCACCAGCCCTGGCGAACTGCTGCTGAGCCTGGGCGACTGGGACGGCACCGGCGGCAAGGTGCTGGGTAACCTCAATATCGTGCCGCAGGACATTCTGCTGGCCTTGGCGATGTTCTTCGGCGGCCTGTTCGGCATCCGCGTGGTCAAGCGCTGGCTGAGCGAGCGGCTGCTGCCGGAAACCGACATGGACGCCGGCATGCGGGCCTCGCTGGTGACCCTGGTCGGTTACCTCGGCTTCCTGTTCCTGGCCATGCTGGTGATGTCGACCCTGCGCATCAACCTCACCAGCCTGACCTGGGTGGTCAGTGCGCTGTCGGTCGGTATCGGTTTCGGCTTGCAGCAGATCGTGCAGAACTTCATCTCCGGCCTGATCCTGCTCACCGAGCGCCCGGTCAAGGTGGGCGACTGGGTGAGCCTGGCCGGGGTCGAGGGTGATATTCGCCGGATCAACGTGCGCGCCACCGAGATCCAGATGTCCGACCGTTCCACGGTGATCGTGCCCAACTCGCAGTTCATCTCGCAGAACGTGCGCAACGTGACCATGGGCAATGCCCTGGGCGTGGTGGGTATTACCTTGACCCTGCCCCTGGAGACCGATGCCAACCATGTGCGTGAATTGCTGCTGGCGGCCTATCACGAGCATGAAGCGATTCTCGATGCGCCGGCCTGTTCGGTAACCTTCAAGGACCTGACCTCAGCGGGCATGGTCATTGGTGTGAGTGGTTATGTGGCAGGGCCGCGGCAGGTGTCGAGCACCCGCAGCGACTTGCTGTTCACCATTCTGGGCCGCCTGCGCGATGAGGGCATTGCCCTGTCTTCACCGCAGAGCATGGTGCTGGTGCAGGAAAGCTCGCGCCCGGCTGACGAATCCGTGTGAGTTCGAGGGGGCTGCGCGGCAGCCCCCACAATTCAATGCTGCTTGGCCTGCCTGATACGCAGCAGAATCACCAACAGCACCAGCAGCACCGGCGGCGCCATCCCCAACAGCGCATCCCGCGCGGTCAACCCCAGCCCCAGCACATTCAGCCCGCCATACAGCAGCTTGAACAGGTTCAGCAGGTAATAGGTGATGGCGATGATCGACAGCCCTTCCACCGCCCGCTGGATCTTCACCTGGGCATCGGCGCGAGCATTCAGGCTGCGCAGGATCCCGGCATTCTGTTCTTCCATTTCCACCTGCACCCGCGCCTGCAGCAGGTCGCCCAGGTTGGCGACGTTCTTCGCCAGTTGTTCCAGGCGTTGCTCGGTCGCCGCGCAATAACGCACGGTCGGCTTGAAGCGACGTTCGATGAACACCCCCAGGCGCTGGCAATCACCGACATGGCTTTCGCGCAATTCAGTGAGGCGCTCGAACACCAGCTGCGCATAGGCCTGGGTGGCGCCGAAGCGGTGACGGGCCTTCACCGTGCGGCTGACCACCTGGCGTGACAGATGGGCGATGGCGTCGAGCAGGGCCTTGGAGTCGTGGCCGTCACCGCCCGCGCTGCGCTCCGACAGTTGCACCAGGGTCTTGTCGAAGCCATCCAGCTCCTGGCTCAGGGCCTTGGCCGTGGTCAGGGTCAGCGAGGCCATCATGCGATAGGTTTCGATTTCCAGCAGGCGGCGGATCATCCGGCCCTGGCGGTAGGCGTTGAGCCGGCGGTTGATGAACAGGAAGCGGTTGGTGCCATCTTCGGTCAGGCGGAAGTCGCTCCACACCACCGCATCGCCACCGCCGACGCAGGAGCCGCATGGGTCCTTGAAACCGTAGTGGGGCAGGTCGAGATCCTGCTCGTCACGCACCAGAACCTGCACGGCATTGATCACCTGGGCGGCCTGCGGCGCGATGGCCTCGGCCAGCACCGGCGGTAGCACCTGCCATCGGGTGTCGGCGGCAGAGCAGGACACCACCAGGGTCAGGGTGAAGAACTCGGTGTGCCGTTCCCACTTGAACGGGTGGCCATCCAGGCGGGTGACGCCCTGGGCTGCCTCGGGGTCGATGGCTTCTGGGCAGCAGCGTTGCAGCAGCGCAGCGCAGGCAGCATCGCCGCCGAGCAAGGCCAGGTGAAAAACATGCGCCGGGCCGTCGAAGTACAGCGACGGGCGGGCGTGCAGCTCGTTGTGCAGAGCGGTGCGTTGAGGGTGCATGGTGGTCCGGCCTGGTGTTGTGATTGTGGGGGTACCAGGGAATGGGACTTTGGCGGAGGCTGACGAAGTCACGTCAGGTTCGATGATCGGTAAATCTTCTGTGACAGTTTTGTGAGGCGGCAATCGGCTTGCTGGGGCACCCGCAGGCGTAGAGTGGTCGGCTTTATCGAGCGCTGATAAGGAATGTCTGATGCAACCCACATTGACCACCGCAGACCTGTTGCTGCGTCCGCTTGATGGCCGTGATACAGCGAAGGTTGAAAACCTGTTGCAGGACCCGGAAATCGCCCGGATGACTGCAGTGATTCCGTACCCATATACGCTCGCCATGGCCACCGACTGGATAGAGCGCCAGCCTCGGCTATGGCAGGCCGGGGAGGCGGTTGTCTGGGGGATCGAAAGGCGAGCGGATGCAACGCTGGTCGGGGTGGTGTCCTTGCGTCACCTGAATGGCCCCAGGCCGGTGCTGGGTTACTGGTTGGGCAAACGGTTCTGGGGGCAGGGCTACGCTACCCAGGCGGCTTCTCGCGTGTGTCAGTATGCCGCGAGCCGGCCGGGCATCGAGGCGCTGGTGGCCAGCCGTCTGCATCGCAATGTGGCGTCCGGCATTGTGCTGGGCCGGGCAGGGTTCGAGGTCGAGGGGCTTGGCTTCGAGCTGCTGCCGAACAAGGCGTCTTATGAAGCGGTTGTGTATCACCGATGTCGATTGGGCGATTGGCGTTGAGGCGGGGGCGGGCGAATTTTGGAGCGATGGCTGCGCATTTGGTTTCGGGTTGGGAATTCTCTTACACGTGTTGTTTGCAGATGCATGGCTGAACATTGCGTGAGGGCCACCACGTGCTCGCCGTCAGGGATTCAGCGCCTATGAGATTGAGCGCCGCCCGCGCGGCGCATCGCGAGCTTTGCTCGCTCCCACGTTTGTTTCGCGCCAATCATTCCTGTGGGAATTGCGCGCGTACGCCTTGGCGCATGACTCGATATTGTGTCGTATCGACAAGGCGGTCGCGCGCGCCTGTTACAGGCGTCACTGGCCAGAAACAAGCGTAGGAGCGAGCGCAGCTCGCGATGCGCCGCGCGGGCGGCGCTCGATCTCACAGGCGCCAAAGATGGCGCGGTGGGCGCCCTAGGCCATCACCCCAAACACCGGGTCACATGCTTCACCGACTGGTAACCCGACAACCCCCAAGGCCCGAGTTCGCGGCCAATGCCGCTGCCCTTGGTGCCGCCCCACGAAGTCTCGACGAACACCGCCTGCACCGAGTTGATCCACACATGCCCGACCTCCAGCGCATCGGCCACGCGTTCGGCGCGCTCCAGGTCGGCGGAGCACACCGTGGCGACCAGGCCGAAGCGGCTGTCGTTGGCTTCGGCAATCGCCTGTTCTTCAGTGGCGAAGCGACGTGCGCACAGCACCGGGCCAAAGATTTCCTCGGTCCACAGGCGGCTGTCCTTGGGCACATCGGCATACAGCGTCGGGCTCACGAACCAGCCTTCACGATCCAGCGCCAGCCCGCCGGCCAGGCATTGCAGCCCTTCTTCACGGGCCGTCGCGAAGTAGCTGGCAACCTTCAGCCATTGCGCCTGGCTGGTCAGCGGCCCCATGTCGACTTCTTCGGTCAACGGGTTGCCGACGCGCAGCTTTTCCAGTGCCGCCTGCAGGCGCGGCAGCAGCACATCGGCAATACCTTCCTGCACCAGCAGGCGCGAGGTGGCCGAGCACATCTGCCCGGCATTCCAGGTGATACCGGCGACGATCCACTCCACCGCCTGGTCCGGGTCGCAATCGTCGAACACCACGATCGCCGACTTGCCGCCCAGCTCCAGGGTCACCGGCCGGCACTGCGCCGAAGCGCTGCGCATCACCTGGCTGCCCACACTGTTGCTGCCGGTGAACGACAGTTTGTCCAGGCCGTTGTGGCTGCTCAACGCAGCACCGGTCTCGGCCTTGCCGTTGACGATGTTCAGCACGCCAGCCGGCAGGCCCAGGGTGTCGGCGATCTGGCCGTAGGTCTGCTCGATCAGCGGGGTCACTTCCGAGGGCTTGAGCACCACGGTGCAACCGGCCGCCAGGGCCGGGGCGAGCTTCCAGGCACTGGTCACCAGCGGGAAGTTCCACGGCACGATCAGGCCGACCACGCCCACCGGTTCCAGGCGGGTGCGGGCGGTGAAGCCCGCTGCGGCCAATGGCACGTCACGGTTCTTCGACGGCAGTTGTTCGGCCAGCTCGGCGTAGTAGGCGAACGTGGCGACCGCGTCATCCAGGTCGATTTCGGCCTCGTGGCGCGGCTTGCCGTTGTTGCGCATCTGCAACGTGATCAGCGCTTCACGGCGTTGGTCAAGCTGCTCGGCAAAGCCGCGCAGGAAGGCCGCGCGGGTGCTGGCGCTGACCTTTTTCCAGGTCGGCAGGGCGTCGCGCGCGGCGGCCACGGCCTGGTCGACCTGGGCCACGCTGGCGGCCTGCAGTTCGGCGAAAGGCAGGCCCAGCGCAGGCTCGCTGACGCTGATGCAATCGCTGCCCTGGCCTTCGACCCAGCGGCCGGCAATGTAGTGGGAAGTGGTCATGGTCGTTATCCAGTCAGGCCATTTCGGCGGTGGTCACCGGCGTGCGCGGGGCGCTTTTGCAGCGCACCCAGCGCGGGCCATTCGGGCCATACACGCCAGCAGGTTCAGGGAACAGGTTGAGCAGCAGCAGGTACAGCACGCCGGCCAGGCCGAGGGTTACCGGCAGGCTCAGGTCGATGCCGCCGGCCAGGTCGCCCAGCGGGCCTACGAACTGCCCCGGCAGGTTGACGAAGCACAGGCCGACCATCGCGCTGGGGATCCACGCGCCCATGCCGCGCCAGTTCCAGCCATGCAGGAACCAGTAGTGGCCGCCACGCTGGCCGCGGGTGAACACTTGCAGGTCGTCGGCGTGGTAGAAGCCGCGGCGGGTGATCAGGCCGAGGATCATGATCACCATCCACGGGCTGGTGCAGGTGATGATCAGCACGGCGAAGGTCGACACGCTCTGCACCAGGTTGAAGGTGAAGCGGCCGATGAAGATGAAGCCGATCGCCAGCACGCCGATCAGCAAGGTGGCGCCCGCGCGGCTGAGCAGGCGCGGGAACACGCTGGACATGTCCAGGCCGGTGCCATACAGCGCGGTGGTGCCGGTGGACATGCCGCCGATCACGGCAATCAGGCACACCGGCAGGAAGAACCAGCTCGGCGCCACGGCCAACAGGCCACCGACGTAGTTGTTGGCGGCGATGTAGTCGGGCGCCTGGGTGGCCACCAAGGTGGCGGTGCACAGGCCGAACAGGAACGGGATCAGCGTGGCCACCTGGGCCGCGATCACTGCCAGCATGATGCGCGACTTTGGCGTTTGCCGCGGGATGTAGCGCGACCAGTCACCGAGGAAGGCACCGAACGACACCGGGTTGCTCATGGCCAGGATCGCCGCGCCGACGAATGCCGCCCAGAAGCCCGGCTGGCTGAGGTTGACACTACCGGCGAAGCCCGCATCGAACGGGCCGGCGAAGGCGAAGATGCCCAGCAGGAACAGCAGGCTCGACGCCCACACCGCGATCTTGTTGACCCACAGCATGAAGCGGAAGCCGAAGATGCACACCACCAGCACCAGCACCGCGAACAGGCCGTAGGCCAGGCCCAGGGTCAGGTCGGTTTCCGGCAGCCCGGCCAGGCGCTTGGCGCCGCCGACCAGGGCATCGCCCGAGCTCCACACCGACAGCGAGAAGAACGCCACGGCGGTCAGCAGCGACAGGAACGAGCCGACGATGCGCCCGTGCACGCCAAAGTGCGCGCCCGACGACACCGCGTTGTTGGTGCCGTTGAGCGCACCGAACAGGCCCATCGGCGCGAGGATCAGTGCGCCCACGCCGACGCCGAGCAAAATCGCCCAGACCCCGGCCTGGAACGACAGCCCGAACAGCACCGGGAAGCTGCCCAGCACGGCAGTGGCGAAGGTATTGGCACCGCCGAAGATCAGGCGGAACAGGTCCAGCGGGGAGGCGTCGCGTTGATCGTCGGGGATCTGCTCGACGCCATTGGTCTCGATACCGGTCGAATGGCTCATGGTGATGCTCCAGCGCGGTTGTTGTAGGCCCGTCGCGGTGCGCGGGCCCTCTTGTGGGTGCGATGGCAGTGCGGCAAGGCCGCGGAAATTCGGATCAGGCTGCAGTGACGAACGACAGGTGTTCGTGGCACGCCAGCCATTGCTCGCCTTGGCGGCGGAAGACGATGGTCTCGCGCTCGGCCAGCTGGTGCTCTTCACCGGCCATGCGGATGTGCGTGGCCACGTCGTGCATGAAGATCGCCACCTCGCCCTGCAGGCTCACCTGCACGTTGCTCGATTCACAGCCGAGCACGGCAAAGCCTTCGGCCTGCCATTGGGCCCAGAGGTCTTCATAGGCACGGCGCGACAGCAGCGGTTGCGGCAAGGTGTGGAAGAGGAAGGTGGCGTCTTCGCTGAAGCAGGCGAAGTAGCGGGCGGTGTCGTTGCTGGCGAAGGCTTTGATGAGGTCGGCGGCGGCCTGCCGTACCTGGAGGGTCTGGTCCACGGGAGTGGCCTCACGGTTATTGTGATTGTGGTGAAGCGATTCTGGTGGGGACGGGTGAGGGGAAAAATCGCTGGCGGGAAATAATTACTTCAGAAATCTGTGAAGTGATGATCTACCGATCAAGTAACCGATCAAGTAGAGCGTGCTGGAGCCTTCGAGACCGAGCGCCGCCCGTGCGGCGCATCGCGAGCTGCGCTCGCTCCTACGTTTGTTTCGGGCCAGTAATGCCTGTGACAGGCGCGCGCGACCGCCTTGTTTGTACGACGCGATACCGAGTCAGGCGCCATTCACCGATCGAACTGCTGGTGCACCTGCTGCGTGACCAGGGCGACCTGTTGACCCAGATCGTGCGTGAGACCACCACCAGCGTCGACCGCATCGAAGACCAGCTGCTGTCCCAGCGCCTGAGCGACAACCGCGCCGAGCTGAGCAGCATGCGCCGGGTGCTGGTGCGCCTGCTCAACCGCCCGCCCGAGTGGCTGCAGGAGCAGGATCTGCGTCAGCTACGCGCGGCCACCGAAGAATTCACCCTGGTGATCAGCGACCTGACCGCCCTGGGCGAGCGGATCAAGCTTCTGCAGGAAGAAATAGCCGCCAAGCTCAACGAACAGACCAACCGCACACTCTTCACCCTGACCGTGGTCACCGTGTAGGCCTTGCCGATCAACATCATCGCCGGCTTCTTCGGCATGAACGTCGGTGGCGTACCGCTATCGGACGACCAGAACGGTTTCTGGCTGCTGGTGGCGGTGGTGGCGACCTTCACCTTCCTGGCGGGGCGCTGGGCATTCAGCAAGCGGCGCGAGTACTGAAGCCCGGTGATCAGTTGGCCTCGCGTACTGCGCTAAGGAACGCCCGGGTCCGTTCCTGTTGCGGGTTCTCGTAGATCTGCGCCGGGGTCCCCTGTTCGTGGATCTGGCCCTTGTAGAAGAAGCACACCCGATCAGCGAACTCCCGGGCAAAGCCCATCTGGTGTGTCACCATCAGCATGGTCAGGTTGTGCTCGCTGCCCAGCCGACGGATCACGTTCAGCACTTCGCCACACAACTCCGGGTCCAGCGCCGAGGTCACCTCGTCGAACAGCATCACCTTGGGCCGCATGGCCAGCGCCCGGGCAATCGCCACGCGCTGCTGCTGGCCGCCGGACAACTGCGAGGGGTAGTGCTCGAACTTGTTGCCCAGGCCCACCATCTCCAGCAGCTCGGCGGCGCGCTCGCGGGCTTCGGCCGGTTTGACGCCCAGCACCTGCACCGGGGCCTCGATCACGTTCTGCAAGGCGCTCATGTGCGGGAACAGGTTGAAGCTCTGGAACACCATGCCGATCTTCGCCCGCACCTTGCGCACATGGCGCTCGCTGGCGGCAACCAGCGCACCGTTGCGCCCGGGCATGTGGGTGAGCGAATCGCCATCGACCTCGATCATGCCCTGGTCGATGCCCTCCAGGGTCATCAGCACCCGCAGCAAGGTCGACTTGCCCGAGCCGCTGGGGCCGATGATCGCCACCTTCTCGCCGGGGGCGACATTGAGGTTGAGGCCATCGAGCACGGTGAAGTTGCCGTAGCGCTTGGTCACGTCCTTGAAGCTGACGATCGGTTGGGCAATGGCCGGCGTGGGCATGCTGGTGTCCTGCGGCAGGGGGGTGGTGGCAGTGGCGAGGTGGGTCACAGGCGCGATCATCAGCGGAGCTCCAGGCGCACTTCAAGGCGCCGAACGAGGTAGGCCAGAGCGACGCTCAGGGCCAGGAAGAACAGACCGACCAGGGTGATCGGCTCCAGGTAGCGGAAGCTTTCGGAACCAACGTTCTTGGCCTGCTGCATGATTTCCACCACGGTGATGGCCGACAGCACCGGGGTGTCCTTGAGCATGGCGATCAGGTAGTTGCCCAGCGGCGGCAGGATCGGCCGGATCGCCTGGGGCAGGATGACTGCCCGGTAGGCCGTCCACGGCGCGAAGTTCAGCGCGACCACCGCTTCCCACTGGCTACGCGCCACCGAATCGAGGCCGCCGCGGTACACCTCGGCCAGGTAGCAGGCGTAATGCAGGCCGATACCGATGATGCCGGCCTGCATGGCGCTCATGTTGACCCCGTAGTTGGGCAGCACGTAGTAGAGGAAATACACCTGGATCAGCAGCGGTGTGCTGCGGATGAACTCGATCAGCAACGCCACCGGCCACGACAGCCAGGCTTGGCGGCTGCGCCGGGCAATGGCCAGGAACAGGCCCAGTACCACGGCAATCAGAAAGCCCACCAGGGTGATGCCCAGCGTTTTCAAAGACGCCTGCAGCAAGTCGGGCAGGATCTGCGCGACATAGTTCCAGTCCCAGACGTTCATGACAGGCTCCCCCGCAGGCGGCCACGGCTCAGGCGCCGTTCGACCCGGCGCATGAGGAAGTTGATGACCTGCGCCAGGACGAAGTACAGCAGCAGGGTCAGGCTGAAGATTTCCAGGGTCTGGAAGGTCGCCTGGTCCAGTTGGCGGGCGCGGAAGCTCAAGTCCGACAGGGTGATCAGCGACACCAGCGAGGTGTTCTTGAGCAGTTCGATCAGCAGGTTGGTGCCCGGCGCAATGGCTGCCAGCAAGGCCTGCGGCAGGATGATCCGCCGGAAGCGGGTGGCGGCGGGCATGTTCAGCGCGGTGCAGGCCTCGTACTGCCCCTTGGCTACCGAGCTGATCGCCCCGCGCATCACTTCGGCGCCATAGGCACCGATATGCAGCCCCAGGCCGACGATGGCCACGGTGTAGGCGCTGAGTTCGAGGTTGAAGGGCGGCAGCGGCAATACGAAGAACAGCCAGAACAGCTGCACCAGCAACGAGGTGCCGCGGAACAGTTCGATGTAGGCCACGCACAACCAGCTCAACGGCCGCCAGGACGAGCGCCGGCCGAGGGCGGCGAGGATCGCGGCGACGATGGCCAGCAACGAGCCGAAGAAGGTGACCTGGACGGTGATCCAGGCGCCTTGCAGTAACAACGGTATCAATTCACCCATGGTTCGACCTGAATAATCGGATTACACAGGGAATGGCACGGCAAGCGCCATGCCACCTCGATTCACTGCTGGGCACAGAGCTCGGCGGCGGTCTTGTCGGTCACATTGGAGCGGTCGAAGCCGAACGGCGCTACGGTCTTGAGGTGCTCCTCGCTGCCCAGCCACTGCTTCATCTCGGCGTTGACCGCATCGCGCAGGGCCTTGTCTTCAGGGCGGAAGGCCAGGGCGCCGTAGCCGGTATGGGCCGGGTCATCGGTGAAGTCGGCGATCGCCTCGACCTTGTCGCCACCTTTTTTGGCCAGGCCCTTCATGGTCAGCTGGGTGCCCACGGCGGCATCGGCGCGGCCGGCGCGCACGGCCTGCAACTGGGCGGTGGTGTCTGGCACCTGCAGGATCTGCGCATCCTTGATGCCCGAGTCGCGGGCGTAGGCGAGGTTGACCGTGCCGGCCATGATCGCCAGCTTCACGTCCGGGTTCTTGGCGATGTCAGCGTAACTGTGCAGGTTCTTCGGGTTGCCTTGGGCCACCAGCAGGGTGTCGGGCAGGGCGTACTGTGGGTCGGTGAAGATCACCTGCTTGCAGCGTGCCGGGGTGATGTACATGCCGGCGGCAATCACATCGAAGCGCCCGGCGCGCAGGCCCGGGATCAGTGAGCCCCACTCGGTGAGCACACCGTCGACCTGCTTGAAGCCCATCTTCTCGAAAATGATCTTGGCGATTTCCGGCGACTCACCGGTGACCCGGCCATCGGTTTCGGTGTAGGCGAAGGGCGTTTCGTTGGCGTAGCCGATGCGGATACGGCTGTTTTCCTTGATCTCGTCCAGGCTGGCGGCCTGGGCGCTGGCCAGCACGGCAAAGGTGGCGCAGGCCACCAGCAGACGCTGGAACGGGCGTGGAACGTTGAAGGGCTGGCTCATCAATGAATCTCCTGTTTGTTATAAAAACCGTCGCCGACGGCTCTGTGTTAGGAGGCAGTGGAGCAAAACAGCGAAAGCAGGGCCGGTCGTTTGTTCGAGGCTGCCGGGCAGCGGGGTGTCGACCTTGGACGGAGCATACAAAAGCTGAAACGGCGATGGCATTGCACTAGGACAATTGCCCAAGGGGTGTGCAGGGGCGATGCTGTGAGCCTGGCCCCGGCAAGCGAAGCGAACATCATGATGCAGAGTTGGAAGACAGCCCTCGACGCCGCCCGCATCGGCGAATCCAAGTACAAGATCCTGGTGCAGGCCGTCACTGGCGAGATCGAGCGTGGCGTGCTGGTGCATGACCAGCGCCTGCCGCCGCAGCGCCAGGTGGCCGATGCCCTGGGCATCAGTGTGCAGACCGTTACCAATGCCTACAAGGAGCTGGAGCGCCAGGGCCTGGTGCGTTGCGAGATCGGCCGTGGCAGCTTCGTCAGCCGGCGCATGAGCGACCGTGTGTCGGATGACATCATCGACCTGCCCGAACGCACCCTGGTCGACTTCTCCATCACCCGTATCCTGCACACCCAGGTGCACGAGCGCATCTGGCGCGACACCTGCGCGGAGCTTGCCGTGGAGGAGGAGCAGCCGTGGATCCATGCCTACCGGCCGATCGCCGGTTTCGAGAGCCATCGCGAGTCGGCGGTGCGCTGGCTCGATGGCCTGGGCATGCAGGTCGAACGCGACGATGTGCTGGTCACCAACGGTGCTGCCCATGCCATCTTCCTGGCCTTGGCTTCGCTGGCCGGGCCCGACGACGTGGTGCTCTGCGAAGGTTTGACCGACCATGGCGTGATCGGCAACTCACAGGTACTCGGCTTCACCCTCAAGGGCCTGGAGATGGACCGCGAAGGCATCGACCCTGAGCATTTCGAGGACATCTGCAGCAACGAGCGGGTGACCGCGCTGGTGTGCACGCCCAACCTCAACAACCCGACGGTCAGCCTGATGCCCGACAGCCGGCGCCAGGAGATCGCCGATATCGCCCGACGCTTTGGCGTGCACATCATCGAGGATGACGTGTACGGGCCGCTGCTGGGCGGGCGCCATGCGCGGCCACTGAGTTCGTATGCCCCGGAGCTGTCGTTCTACTGCACCAGCATGACCAAGTCGGTGCTCACCGGCCTGCGTGTGGGCTACCTGGCGATGCCCAAGCGCCTGGCCCTGCGCACCGAAAGCATTCTGCGGGTGAACAGCTGGATGGCCACGCCTTTGGTGGCGGAGATCGCCTCGCGCTGGATCAACGATGGGCGTGCCATGCAACTGGTGGAGTTGCAGCGCAAGTTGCTGGCTGAGCGGCAGGCCTTGTTGCGTGAGTACCTCGGCGATTACGTGCGCGGGCAGCATGCCCACGCGTTGGGCGCGTGGTTGAACATTCCCGAGCGCTGGGAAGTGGACAGCCTGGTGCGGGCCTTGCGCCGCAGGCAGATTGCCGTGACGCCACCCGAGCCGTTCCTCGTGCGCGGCACGCCGCGGCCACGGGCCGTGCGCCTGTGCGTGGGCGCCGAGTGTTCCGAGGCCAAGCTGCGCCAGGCGCTGGGCGATATGCGCGAGTTGTTCGGGCAGTATCCACAGATTCATGAGCTTTGAGTCGCCTGTACTGGCCCTTTCGCGGGTCACAGGTACTCTGAAGATCTTGAAACCAGCACGGATCCTGTGGGAGCGGGCGTGCCCGCGAAGAGGCCGGGACTGACGAAAACAAATTTCCAGGCAAATTGCCCTAGTACATTCATCACGACAATTTTCGCCTCATACACTCCGCCCAACATCAGGTCACTTGTTGGGTCCCGGTCATGTCAGCGCCCTCGCTTCACGATCTCTACCTCGCCCGCCAGCGTATCCACGGCCTTGTGCGCAGCACGCCGCTGGAGCTGTCACCCAGCCTGTCACGCCACCTGGGCACAGCTGTCTACCTGAAGCTCGAAGCCCTGCAGACCACCGGCAGCTTCAAGCTGCGCGGCGCCAGCAATGCCATCGCGGCGCTCAGCAACGAGCAACGTGCGCGCGGCGTGGTCACTGCGTCCACCGGCAATCACGGACGGGCAATGGCCCATGCCGCCGCGCAATTGGGCGTGAAGGCAACGGTGTTCCTTTCGCAACTTGTGCCGGCCAACAAGGTCCAGGCCATTCGCGACCTGGGCGCCGAGGTGTGCATCGTCGGTCACTCTCAGGACGATGCCCAGCACGCCGCGCAACAGCATGCCGACGCACACGGCGCAGCGTTGATCCCGCCCTTCGACCACCCCCACGTCATCGCCGGCCAGGGCACCCTGGGCCTGGAGATCATCGAGCAGTTGCCCGAGGTGCAGCAGGTGCTGGTCCCGCTCTCTGGCGGTGGCCTGTTCGCAGGGGTGGCACTGGCCCTGAAAAGCATCAACCCGGCGATCGTCACCCACGGCATCAGCATGCAGCGCGGTGCGGCGATGCACGCCAGCCTCCAGGCCGGCTGCCCGGTCGAAGTCGAGGAATTGCCAACACTGGCTGACTCGCTCGGCGGCGGTATCGGCCTGGGCAACCAGCACACCATGAGCATGACCCAGCGGCTGCTCGATCAGCTTCACCTGCTGCCCGAAGCCTCGATCGCCAACGGCATGCGCCACGCCTACCAGCAAGAACGGCTGGTACTCGAAGGCGCTGGCGTAGTCGGCATCGCGGCGCTGCTCGACGGCCTGGTGCCGGCCCGTGGGCCGGTCGTGGTGGTGGTCAGCGGGCGCAATGTCGACAGCGCACAACACCTGCGCGTGATCAATGGCGGCGACGCCTGAGAACGCTCGTTTTCTTCACGGGAGGAATTCCAATGCCGGCCATCACCTTGCTCAGCGAAGCCGACCTGCGCAGTTGTATCACCCTCGACCGTGATGCGGTCGATGCCATCGAACAGGCCTTCGCCTTGCTCGCCACGGCCAAGGTCGCGATGCCGCCGATCCTGCGCCTGGACATCCCCGAACACAACGGCGAAGTGGATGTGAAAACCGCTTACCTGCCAGGCCTGGAGCGCTTCGCGATCAAGGTCAGCCCGGGCTTTTTCGACAACCCCAGGCTCGGCCTGCCCAGCCTCAACGGCATGATGATGCTGCTGTCGGCACGTACCGGCCTGCTCGATGCCTTGCTCCTCGACAACGGCTACCTCACCGCCGTGCGTACTGCGGCAGCCGGCGCGGTAGCCGCACGCTCGCTGTCACGCCAGGACAGCAGGCGCGTGGCGCTGATCGGCAGTGGCGAACAGGCCCGCCTGCAATTGCAGGCGCTGCGCCTGGTGCGGCCAATCGAGCAGGTCAAGGTCTGGGGCCGCGATGCGCAAAAGGTCGCAGCCCTGTGCGACGAGCTGGGCCGTGACGGGCAGTTGCAGGTGCACGCCTGCGACAGTGTCGATCAGGCCATGCAGGCGGTCGACATCGCCATCACCTGCACGCCCAGCCGTGAACCGCTGATCCAGCCCCACCACCTGCAACCGGGCCTGCACATCACTGCCATGGGCTCGGACGCCGAGCACAAGAACGAAATTGCGCCCAAGGCCCTGGCCCGGCTCGACCGCTATGTCGCCGACCGCCTGAGCCAGACCTGTGTGCTCGGCGAGCTGCACCACGCCTTGCGCGCCGGAGCGCTCAGCGACAAGGCCGAACACGCCGAACTGGGCCAGATCATCGCCGGCCTGCAGCCAGGCCGTACCAGCGCCGAGCAGGTCACCCTGTGCGACCTGACCGGCACCGGCGCCCAGGACACCGCCATCGCCAACCTTGCCTTCGAACGGGCGGTCGCCGCCAACAAAGGCCTGGCGTTTCTCAGCTGACACCTTTCGCAACCCACTCACAAGAAGGGCACCCGTATGTCACAGACAGTGGTCAACCTGCCGTTCAGCCGGCAGGAATACGCCCAGCGCCTGGCCAAGACCCGCGCCGCCATGCAGGCACAGGGCCTGGAGCTGTTGCTGGTAACCGACCCCTCTAACATGGCCTGGCTTACCGGCTATGACGGCTGGTCGTTCTACGTGCACCAGTGCGTGCTGCTGGCGCTCGATGGCGAGCCGATCTGGTTCGGCCGCGGGCAGGACGCCAACGGCGCCAAGCGCACGGTGTTCATGCAGCACGACAACATCGTCGGCTACCCGGACATCTACGTGCAGTCGCGCGAGCGCCACCCGATGGACTACCTGTGCCAGGAAGTGATCCTGGCCAAGGGCTGGGGTGGCCTGAGCATCGGCGTGGAGATGGACAACTACTACTTCAGCGCCGCCGCCTACCAGGCGCTGTGCAAGCACCTGCCACAGGCACGCTTCAGCGATGCCGCCGGGCTGGTCAACTGGCAGCGGGCGATCAAGTCGCCGCAGGAAATCGACTACATGCGCATCGCCGCGCGCATCGTCGAGCAGATGCATGGGCGCATCCTCGAACGCATCGAGCCCGGCATGCGCAAGAACGAACTGGTGGCCGAGATCTACCGCAGCGGCATCCTCGGTGTCGACGGCCATGGCGGCGACTACCCGGCGATCGTGCCGCTGTTGCCGACCGGCGCCGACGCCAGCGCGCCGCACCTGACCTGGGACGATTCGCCGTTCACCCGTGGCGCCGGCACCTTCTTCGAGATCGCCGGCTGCTACAAGCGCTACCACTGCCCGCTGTCACGCACCGTGTACCTGGGCAAGCCGCCGCAGCATTTTCTCGAGGGCGAAAAGGCCGTGGTCGAAGGCATCGCGGCCGGCCTCGATGCCGCGCGGCCCGGCAACACCACCGGTGACATCGCCCGGGCGTTCTTCCGCGTGCTGGAGAAGTTCGGCATCCACAAGGACAGCCGCTGCGGCTACCCGATCGGCATCAGCTACCCGCCAGACTGGGGCGAGCGCACCATGAGCCTGCGCCCGAGCGACACCAGCGTGCTGCAACCGGGCATGACCTTCCACTTCATGCCAGGGCTGTGGATGGACGACTGGGGCCTGGAGATCACCGAAAGCATCCTCATCACCGAGACCGGGGTCGAGACCCTGTGCAACGTGCCGCGCCAGCTGTTCGTGAAGGACTGAACCATGAATGCAATCGCACAGGCCGCCGTGGGCGTGGCCAACCCGATCAGCTGCACCGTGGATTTCGAGCGGGACGGCGTGCAGCACGGCTTCCTCAAGCTGCCGTACTCACGTGACGACTCGGCCTGGGGCGCAGTGATGATCCCGCTGACCGTGGTCAGCAACGGCAGTGGCCCGACCGCCTTGCTCACCGGCGGCAACCACGGTGACGAGTACGAAGGCCCGGTAGCCCTGAGCAAACTGGCCCAGCAGCTGCAGGCCGGGCAGGTGAGCGGGCGGGTGATCATCGTGCCGTTCATGAACACCCCGGCCTTCCAGGCCGGCACCCGCACGTCGCCGATCGACCGCGGCAACCTCAACCGCAGTTTTCCTGGCCGGCCCGATGGCAGCGTGACAGAGAAGATCGCCGACTACTTCCGGCGGACCTTGCTGCCGCTGGCCGATATCGTCCTGGATATCCATTCCGGTGGCCGCACCCTCGACTTCCTGCCGTTCGCCGCTTGCCACGTGCTGCCCGACAAGGCCCAGCAAGCCCGCTGTGAAGCCGGCATGCAGGCGTTCTGCGCGCCCTACAGCATGCGCATGCTCGAACTGGATGCGCAGGCGATGTACGACACCGCCGCCGAAGAGCAGGGCAAGGTGTTCGTCACCACCGAGTTGGGCGGGGGCGGCACCTCCACGGCAAAAAGCGTGGCCCTGGCCGAGCGAGGCGTGCGCAACCTGCTGATCCACGCCGGCATCCTCGCCGGCGAAGTGGAGCAGGGCGAGACCATTCTGCTCGACATGCCCGATGGCGACTGCTTCATCGCCAGCGAGCACGACGGCTTGCTGGAGATGTGCCGCGACCTGGGTGACACGGTCAGCCAGGGTGAAGTGATCGCCCGCATCCATGACATCCGCCGCACCGGCAGCGCCCCGGTCGAATACCGCGCCCGCCGCAGCGGCCTGCTCGCTGCCCGGCATTTCCCCGGCCTGGTGCAGTGCGGCGACACCCTGGCGGTGATCGCCGACGTGTTGGCCTAGGCCCGACGCCACGACAACGAGGTATGGAGAACAGTCATGTCACACCACTACCCCTTCAATAGCCTGTGCCATGTCGACGGCCAGTGGCTGCACAGCCACAGTGGCAACAGCGTCGCCGTGCACAACCCGGCCAGCCGGCAGGTCATCGGCCATGTGCCGCTGCTCGAGCACGAGCAGATCGTCGCTGCAGTGGATGCCGCCGAGCGGGCGTTCCCCGCCTGGCGCCAGCAGAGCCTGGACAGTCGCGCGGCGTTGTTGCGGCGCTGGGCCGAGCTGATGGTCGAACACCAGGAGGCGCTGGCGCGCATCCTCAGCGAAGAGCAGGGCAAACCGCTGGCCGAGGCACGCGGCGAAATCGCCTATGCGGCGAGCTTCATTCCCTGGTTCGCCGAGCAGGCCCGACGCCTCAATGGCCAGACCCTTCCCAGCCATATCCCGGGCGCCCAGCTGAGCACGGTGAAGGAGCCGGTCGGGGTCTGCGCACTGCTTACTCCCTGGAACTTCCCCAGCGCCATGATCACCCGCAAGGCCGCTGCGGCACTCGCCGCCGGCTGCACCGTGGTGGTCAAGCCGGCCCATGAAACGCCGTTCTCGGCGCTGGCGCTGGCGCAGCTGGCAGAGGACGCCGGCTTCCCGCCAGGCGTATTCAACGTGGTGATCGGCGAGCCGCAGATGGCCATGGAAACCCTGGTGCGCGACAGCCGCGTGCGCGCGGTCAGCTTCACCGGCTCGACCCGGGTCGGCAAGCTGGTGCTGCAGGCCGCGGCCCAGGACGTGAAGAAAGTGGCGCTGGAACTGGGCGGCAATGCGCCGTTCATCGTCTGCGCCGATGCCGACCTCGATCTGGCGGTGCGGGTGGCTGTGGCGGCCAAGTTCCAGACCTCCGGCCAGGACTGCTGCGCAGCCAACCGGATCATGGTGCAGCGGCCGTTGTACGAAGCGTTCCTGGCGCGTTTCGCCGAGGCGGTGCGAGCACTGCCGGTCGGCCCGGCCATGGTCGATGGCGAGGAAACCGCGGCACAGATCGGCCCGTTGATGCACCAGGCCGCCTTCGATGCCACCCAGGCCCGGGTCGAGGACGCCCTGCAGCGCGGTGCCCGGCGCCTGGTCGGCGGGGAAGGGCATGCCCTGGGCGGCTGGTTCTTCCAGCCGACGGTACTGGCCGATGTCAGCCCGGCGATGCGCATCTACCAGGAAGAAAACTTCGCGCCGATTGCCGGGGTGATGCCGTTCGACACCTTGGAGCAGGCCATCGCCATGGCCAACGACACCGAGTATGGCCTGGCCGCCTACATCGTCGGCAACCGCCTGGATGTCGTGCACCCGCTGGTGCGCCGGCTCGACCACGCGATGGTGGCGATCAACGGCGTCAAGTTCACCGGCCACCCCATCCCGTTCGGCGGCATGAAGGCCTCGGGCCTGGGCCGCGAAGGCGGCAGCGAGGGCTTCGAGCCCTTTGTCGAAACCAAATACGTTTGCCTGCACCACCACGGTCAGTTCTAAGGAGTGTTTGCCATGAGCCAAGATTTCAGCCAGCTGTTCGAACAGGACCGCGCCCACTTCATGCACCCCTCGACCCATGCCCACGACCACGCCAGCGGCGCGCTCAAGGGGCGGATCATCACCGGTGCCGAGGGCATCCGCCTGCGTGACCACGAAGGCCGTGAACTGATCGATGCGTTCGCCGGCCTGTACTGCGTGAACATCGGCTACGGGCGCACCGAGGTCGCCGACGCGATCCACCGCCAGGCCAAGGAACTGGCGTACTACCACACCTACGTCGGCCATTCGACCGAGGCGATCATCGAGCTGTCCAGCCGCATCATCGACTGGGCGCCGGCCGGGATGAAGAAGGTCTACTACGGCCTGTCGGGCTCCGATGCCAACGAAACCCAGGTCAAGCTGGTGCGTTACTACAACAACATCCTTGGCCGCCCACAGAAGAAGAAGATCATCTCACGCGACCGTGGCTACCACGGCTCGGGCATCATGACCGGCAGCCTCACAGGCCTGGCCAGCTTCCACCAGCACTTCGACCTGCCGGTGCAAGGCGTCCACCACACGGTCTGCCCGCACTGGTACCGCAAGGCGCCAGCGGGCATGGACGAGCAGGCTTTCGTGCAGTACTGCGCCGATGCGCTGGAGCAGCTGATCCTCGCCGAAGGCCCCGACACCGTCGCCGCGTTCATCGGTGAACCACTGATGGGCACCGGTGGCATCATCGTGCCGCCCAAGGGCTACTGGCAGGCGATCCAGGCTGTGCTCGACCGCTATGACGTGCTGCTGATCGCCGACGAAGTGGTGTGCGCGTTCGGCCGCCTGGGTTCGAAGATGGGCAGCCAGCGCTATGGCATCCGCCCGGACCTGATGACCACGGCCAAGGGCCTGACCAGCGCCTACGCGCCGCTGTCGGCGGTGATCGTCGGCGAGAAGGTGTGGAATGTGATCGAAGAGGGCTCGCAGAAGGCTGGCCCGATGGGCCATGGCTGGACGTATTCCGGGCACCCGATCTGCGCAGCGGCGGCCCTGGCCAACCTGGATATCCTCGAACGCGAGAACCTGACCGAGAATGCCGAAGTGGTGGGTGCCTATCTGAACCGGCGCATGCGCGAGACCTTCGAGGGCCACCCGCTGGTAGGCGAAGTGCGCGGTGACGGCATGCTGTGCGCGGTCGAGTTCATGGCCGATCGCGAGGCGCGCACCGCGTTCGACCCGGCGCTCAAGGTCGGCCCGCAGGTGTCGGCAGCGTGCCTCGAGCGCGGGATGATCGCCCGGGCCATGCCCCATGGCGACATTCTCGGCTTTGCGCCGCCGCTGGTGCTGACCCAGGAGGATGCCGAGCGGATCGTCGCCATCACCAAGGCCGCGGTCGACGAGGTCGCCAACAAGGTGCTCGGCTGAACATTGCAGGGGCCGCCCTGCGGCCCCTTGCAGCACCAGCGAACCGACTGACGGTCCCGCCCACCCCTCATCCTTGCCTACGCTGATACTCCCAACCTTTCGTTGCATGGAGATCAGTCATGGCCTTCCAATACAAGCGTCTGGACAAGAACAATGCCGCCGTCCTGCTGGTCGACCACCAGACCGGCCTGCTTTCACTGGTCCGCGACATCGACCCCGACCGTTTCAAGAACAACGTGCTGGCCCTCTCCGACCTGGCCAAGTACTTCAAACTGCCGACCATCCTCACTACCAGCTTCGAAACCGGCCCCAACGGCCCGCTGGTGCCCGAACTCAAGGAGCAGTTCCCCGACGCCCCCTACATCGCCCGCCCCGGCAACATCAACGCCTGGGACAACGAAGACTTCGTCAAGGCGGTGAAAGCCACCGGCAAGAAGCAGCTGCTGATCGCCGGGGTGGTCACCGAGGTTTGCGTGGCCTTCCCGGCATTGTCGGCGCTGGAGGAGGGCTTCGAGGTGTTCGTGGTCACCGATGCCTCCGGCACCTTCAACGAACTGACCCGTGATTCGGCCTGGCGGCGCATGGAGGCAGCCGGTGCCCAGCTGATGACCTGGTTCGGCGTGGCTTGCGAGCTGCACCGTGACTGGCGCAACGATATCGAAGGCCTGGGCACGCTGTTCTCCAACCACATTCCGGACTATCGCAACCTGATGACCAGCTACAACAAGCTGGCGAAATAAGGGCCTCATGGCGCGGCAACTTGCCTAACAAGCGAAACGGCAAATTGCCATGGATCGACCATACTGACTCTTCATTCGCCTTCAGGAGAGTGCCATGGCCAAGCCGTCCAGGAAAAAAGACCCGAGAGAACAGTCGGAAAAGCTGGGCGGCAAGGCCTACGAACGGGAGCTCAAGACGCTGCACGTGGAACTCGTGAAGCTGCAGGAGTGGGTCGTGGCCAAGGGCCTGAAAGTCTGCATCGTGTTCGAGGGCCGCGATGGTGCTGGCAAGGGTGGCACCATCAAGGCCATCACCGAACGGGTCAGCCCGCGGGTGTTCCGCGTGGTGGCACTGCCGGCACCGACCGAGCGGGAAAAGACCCAGATGTACGTGCAACGCTACCTGCGCCACCTGCCTGCCGCCGGCGAGGTGGTGATCTTCGACCGCAGCTGGTACAACCGCGCCGGTGTCGAGCGGGTGATGGGCTTCTGCAGTGAAGAGCAGAGCGCCAAGTTCCTCACCGTGGTGCCGCTGTTCGAGAAGATGATGGTCGAGTCGGGGATCATCCTTATCAAGTACTGGCTCGAAGTCAGCGCCGAGGAGCAGACCCGGCGCCTGCAGGACCGCATCAACGACGGGCGCAAGCTGTGGAAGCTGTCGCCCATGGACCTCAAGTCCTACACCCGCTGGGACGACTACACCCGCGCCCGTGACGACATGTTCGCCGCCTCGGATTCGTCCTGGGCGCCGTGGTTCATGGCGCATTCCGACGACAAGCGCCGCGCCCGGCTGAATATCGTCAGCCACATGCTGTCGCGCATCCCTTACAAGGACATCACCCGCGATGAAGTGGTGAAGCTGCCCAAGCGCGGCAAGATCGGCAAATACAAGGCTGTGGCCTATCCCTTCAAAGTGGTCGAAGAACGTTTCTGATCCCTTACGCCAGTGCGTAACAAGGGGGCGAACTCATGCCACATGACGGCAGCCTGCTGCAGGCGACGGTAGTGTTTCTGCTGGCCGTGGTGCTTCTGGTGCCACTGGCGCAGCGTTTGAAAATGGGCGCGGTGCCCGGCTATCTGCTGGCCGGGATCCTGATCGGGCCCTCGGTGCTGGGCCTTCTGGGCAACCCCGACAACGTCGCCCGCCTGTCGGAGATGGGCGTGGTCATGCTGTTGTTCGTCATTGGCCTGGAGCTGTCGCCACGGCGGCTGTGGACCATGCGCAAGGCGTTGTTCGGCATCGGCTCGTTGCAGGTGGGGCTGACGGCGGTGGTGCTGGGCCTGATGGCCTGCTTCCTGTTTGACCAATCGAAAGCGGCGGCCATCGTGCTCGGCCTGGGGCTGGCGCTGTCATCGACGGCCTTTGGCCTGCAGGTGCTGGCCGAGCGCAAGGACCTGGGCAAGCCGCACGGTCGCCTGGCCGTCGCCATCCTGTTGTTCCAGGACATTGCCGCCATCCCCCTGATTGCCGTGGTGCCCTTGCTCGGTGGCGATGTGAGCACCGCCGACGAAGGCAACTGGCCGCTGCTGGCCGTGGCGGCGGGCATTGGTGTGCTGATCATCTTCGGCCGTTACCTGTTGACCCCGGTATTCAAATGGACAGTCGGCTCGGGCTTGCCCGAACTGTCCACCGCTACTGCCTTGCTGGTGGTGCTGGGCACTGCCTGGTTGATGGAGCACGTGGGCGTATCCATGGCCCTGGGCGCTTTCCTGGCCGGTGTGATCATGGCCGAGTCGCCCTTCCGGCATGAACTGGAAACCCAGATCGAACCGCTCAAGGGCCTATTGCTCGGGCTGTTCTTCGTCGGCGTCGGCATGAGCGCCGACTTGCAGCTGCTGTTCAGCATGCCCCTGATCGTGTTGGGGCTGACGTTGCTGCTGGTGGTGGTCAAGCTGCCCTTGCTGCTGGCGCTGGGGCGTACAGCAGGTGGGCTCAGCCGCGCCGAGGCGTTGTGCCTGGCGATCGTGCTGGCGTCCGGCGGCGAGTTTGCCTTCGTGGTGTTCAAGCTGGCGCTGGAGCACCAGGTGCTGACGCAACAGGTGCATGACTTGCTGGTGCTTGCCATCACGCTGTCGATGGCAGTGGTGCCTGTGGTGATGATGGCCCTGTCGCGGCAGTTACGTGACAAGGACTGCCCGGTAGCCGAGCCGGGCCACTGAACCGCGCCTCGAAGGCGCGCCCAATGTTCGGAGGTGAAACATGCAGCCGAGTTTCAAGCTGGACAGTGCCCTGTCGCGGGGCCTGCTCGACGTGCTGATCAAGGCGGGGCTGGTGGCCGCCTTGGTGGTTTTCTCCTTCCAGGTCTTCCAGCCGTTCCTGGAGCTGATGCTGTGGTCGGTGATCCTCGCGGTGACGCTGTATCCACTGTACTTGCGTATCAGGCGCGGCAGCGGCATCAAGGATGGCTATGCGGCATCCTTGGTGGTGCTGTTGGTGCTGGTCATATTGCTGGTACCGATCTACCTGGTGGTGATGTCCATCGGTGAATCGGTAGACAGCATGGTGACACTGCTCAAGAGCGGCGCCTGGAGCGTGCCGGCGCCGCCTGAGTCGGTGGCGACCTGGCCGCTGATCGGCCCGAAGGTTTATGCGCTGTGGCTGTCGGCCTCGGAAAACATGGCACATGTGCTGAACCAGTGGATGCCTCAGCTCAAGGGTGCCGGGCGCACCGTGCTGGGCGCTGCAGCCAGTGCCGGTGGGGCGTTCCTGCTGTTCGTCGGGGCGATTATCGTCTCGGGCATCATCATGGCGTTTGGTGAGCGTGGCGAAATCGCCGCGCAGCGCATTGCCATGCGCGTGTCCGGCGAAGAGCGTGGCAAACCGCTTGCCAGGCTGTGCACCGCGACCATCCGCGCCGTTGCCCAGGGGGTGATCGGCATCGCCTTCATCCAGATGCTGCTGATCGGTGTCGGTTTCGTGATCAAGGGCGTGCCAGGCGCGGGCATGCTGGCCATCGTCATCCTCATGCTGGGGATTGCCCAGGCCCCGGCGACCCTGATCACGGTGCCGGTGATCATCTACGTGTTCAATGCCGAGGGCTTCACCGTGGCGACCATCATCTTCGCCATCTACACCTTCGTCGCCGGGCTGGCCGACAACGTGCTCAAGCCTCTGCTGCTGGGGCGCGGGGTGGATGTGCCGATGCCGGTGGTGCTGATCGGGGCGTTGGGTGGCATGGTGGTCAAGGGCATCATCGGGCTGTTCATCGGCCCGGTGATCCTCGGCGTGACCTACGTGCTGTTCTGGCAATGGGTCGCGTTGCAGGTGCCGGAGCAACCGGCGCCACCTGCGGCCTGAGCCAAGGCCTGCCATGGCCAATCGTTGCTATGGAATAGGGTTGCTGATGGTCCTGGCCGGCTGTACCCAGGTCGGCCCGGACTTCGAAAAGCCCCAGGACCCATGGCTGGACAGCTGGAGCACGCCCCTGCTGGAGCAGGCCGGGCGTAGCGCAGCCACGCCAGACCTGCGCCAGTGGTGGGCAGTGTTCGCCGACCCGACGCTGGATGCGCTGATTACCGAAGCCGACGCCAACAACACCAACCTGCGCGTGGCCGGCCTGCGCATCGCCGAGGCCAGGGCACAGCTGGCCATCGTGCAGACCGGGCGTTATCCACAGCTGCAGCAGCTGCGTGCGCAGAGCCTGTACCTCAAGCAGGACCAGTCCGGCACATCCACGGCCCGTGACTCGGTGTTCTGGCAGTCCAGCGCAGGCTTCGACATCGGCTGGGAAATCGACTTCTGGGGCCGTTTCAGTCGTGCCATCGAGAGCGCCGATGCGCTCTACTTCGCCTCCCAGGCCAACTACGCCGATGCCATGCTGCTGCTGCGTGCGCAGGTGGCCGATACCTACTTCGCCCTGCGCACCGCCGAGGCACGGCTGGATATCGCACAGGACAACGCCAAGCGCCAGGCGCGTAGCCTGGAGATCACCGAGCGGCTGTTCCGTCATGGCGAAAACGACGAACTGGACTGGCAGCAGGCGCGTACCCAGTACCTGGCGACCCTGGCCACCATCCCCGAGTTCGAAAACCAGCTCAATGCCTTGCGCAACGTGCTCTGTGCGCTGCTGGGCAGGCCGCCGGGGCCGCTGCCCGAACTGGAGGTGCGCCACGGGCAATTGCCGTTGCCTGACCGTGCGGTGTTGCAGGACGTGCCTGCCAGCCTGCTGCAACGGCGCCCGGACATCCGCGCCGCCGAACAGGCGGTGGCGGCGCAGTCGGCGCTGGTGGGCGTGGCCGAGGCCGACCTTTATCCACAGCTGAGCCTGCTGGGCAGCATCGGCTGGACCTTCCTGTCGGCCAACCACCTGCCCAACACCTTCGACCTGGCGGCGGGGCCGAGCCTGATCTGGAACCCGTTCGACTACGGCCGGCGCAAGAACGCCGTGCGGGTCGAGGACGCCCGCCTGCAGCAATTGATCGAGTTGTATCACCAGAGCGTGCGCGAAGCCGCACACGAAGCCGACGACGCCGCCAGCGGCCTGGTGCGCTCGCTGCAGAGCGCCAGCATCCGCCAGGATGCTTCGCAGGCCGCCCAGCGTTCGCTGACCCTGGCCAGTTCCCAGTATCAGGAAGGCTTTGCCGACTTCCAGCGTGTGCTCGATGCCCAGCAGCTGCTGTTGCAGCAGCAGGATGGCTACCTGGTCAGCCGTGGCAACGCGGTGAGCAGCCTGGTGAGCCTGTACAAGGCGCTGGGCGGCGGCTGGGACAACCGCCGCAAACCGATCGACCCAGTCACCCGCCAGCACATGGAAAACCGTACCGATTGGGGCGACCTGCTCGACGAGCCGGCCCCCGTCGCCCCCGAACAAGGTGAGCCGAAATGAGTGACGCCGCAGACACGCCGCCAGCCCCCGATCGTGGCATGCGCTGGGTGCTGATACTGATCGTCGTCAGCCTGGTCTGGTACCTGCTGGCCGACCGTTTCACCCCCTACACCCAACAAGCCCGGCTGCAGGCCTACGTGGTCCCGGTGGCCGCCGAAGTGGCCGGGCAGATCAGGCGTGTGGCCGTGGGCAACAACCAGGAAGTGCGCCAGGGCGATGTGCTGTTCGAGCTCGACCAGGAGCAGTACCGCATTGCCCTGGCCCGCGCCGAAGCCGACCTGGACACCGTGCGCCGGCAGATCGGCGCCGGTACCGCCGGCATCGACTCGGCCCAGGCCGCGCTGGTGGCGGCCCAGGCCAACGAACGCAAGGCGCGCCAGGATGCCGAACGGCTCAAGCGGCTGATCGACGAAGACCCGGGCACGGTGTCGGTGCGCCGCCTGGAAGGGGCGCAGGCCACCCGTGATCAGGCCATCAGCCAGGTGGCAGCCGCCCGCGCCGAGGTGCAACGGGCCCGAGAGCAGCAGGGCGGGGCTGAAGCCGACAATGCGCAACTGCGCAGTGCCGCAGCCAATGTGGAAAAGGCTCGCCTGGACCTGGCCCGCACGGTGGTGCGCGCCGATGCCAATGGCCTGATCACCGACCTGCGCACCGACGTGGGCCACTACGTCGGTGCCGGCAGCCCGATGATGACCCTGATCACCATCCACGACGTGTGGATAAGTGCCGACATGACCGAGAACAACCTCGGCCGCCTGCGCCCCGGCGCGCCCGTGCTGGTGGTGCTCGACGCCCTGCCTGGCACGGTACTGAAAGGGCAGGTTCGCAGCATCGGCTATGGCGTGAGCGTGGGCCAGCCGGCGCCGCCGGGCAGCTTGCCGACGGTGCAGAACAGCCGCGACTGGCTGCGCTCGGCGCAGCGCTTCCCGGTGATCGTCGAGCTCGACCGTGACCAGCTGGCCGACAAGTCCGGCCTGCGTGTGGGCGGCCAGGCCGAAGTCATGGCCTTGCCCAGCGAAGGCAACCCGCTGAACCTGCTGGGCCGTGTGTTCATGTGGCTGATGAGCTGGCTGTCGTATGCCTATTGAGCTGCGTCGCCTGCGCGCACTACGCCTGGCCTGGGGCGTGGCGCTGTGCCTGGCGAGCAGTTTCGGCCTGGGCCTGCCGGTGCCGATCCTGGCACCGGTGTTCGCGGTGCTGCTGCTGGCCATGCGCAGTGAGCCGCTGCCGGTCAAGGCGGCGCCGGCACTGGCGATCCTGGTATTGCTCAGTTGTGGCAGCGGGCTGCTGCTGATTCCGCTGTTGCGCCATGCCCCGGTCAGTGGGGTGCTGCTGGTCGGCGTGGGGGTGTTCCTGGTCTTGCGCTATGCGCTGAAGGGCGGCAATGGCCTGCTGGCCAACCTGCTGGTGATCGGCCTGACCATGATCGCGGCGGCCGGCACCAGCGATTTCACCTTGGCGCTGTCGGTGGTCGAGGCCTTGGCCAAGGGCATGCTGCTGGCGGTGCTGGGCACGGCGCTGGCCCATGTGCTGTTTCCCGAACCTGCTGGCGCGCCGGCGCAGCCCTCGCCACCGTTGCTCGACAGCGCCGATGTCAGCTGGGTGGCCCTGCGCGCCACGCTCATCGTCATGCCGGCGTTCCTGCTGGCGCTGATCGCCCCGGACCAGTTCATGCCGCTGATCATGAAAGCGGTGAGCCTGGGGCAGCAGGCGGGGGAGACGCGGGCGCGGCATGCCAGTCGCGAGCTGATCGGCTCGACCTTGCTGGCCGGGGTGCTGGCGATGCTGGTGTGGGGCGCGTTGAGCCTGTTCGTGCACCTGTGGATGTTCTTCCTGTGGGTGCTGCTGTTCGTGCTCTGGCAGGCGCGCAGGCTCTACCGCGCTGTGGATACGAAGCAGAGTCCGGCGTACTGGGTGAGTTGCCTGACCACTATGCTGATACTGCTTGGGCAGTCGGTGCAGGACAGTGCCGGCGGGCAGGATGTGTACAAGGCCTTTGCCGTGCGCATGGCGCTGTTTTTGGCGGTGTCGCTGTATGCCAGCGCCATGCTGATCTGGATCGACCGGCGCCGGGTTCGGGCTGCGTAGCTCTCCTGTGCTGGCCTCTTCGCGGGCACGCCCGCTCCCACAGGTACAGCGCCGCCCATGGGATCACGCGGTCCCTGTGGGAGCGGGCAAGCCCGCGAAGAGGCCAGCACGGGCAACTCAAGGCTTCCAGTCAATCCCGGTGTCCGCCAGATAGGCATCCACCGCCGCCCCGACGGTAGGGTGAAACGCCCGCTCGCCCATATGCTCGAACAACTCGAAGCGCTTCATCTTGTCCTTCACCGGGTCCTTCATCTCGGCAAACTGCAGCTCCACCCCCCGTGCCTCCAACGCCCGATCCAGCTCGGCGAGCATGTCGGCCGAAGTGATATCGATGCTGGTCACCGGTTCCGCCGCAATCACCAGCCGCTGCACCTGAGTCGGTGATTCATCCACCGCCGCCAGCACCGTGCTCTGGAATTGCTCGGCGTTGGCGAAGAACAGCGGCGCGTCCCAGCGCAGCAGTACCAGCCCCGGAATCCGCCGTGCCTGTGGATAACGCTGCACGTCATGGTAGCCACGGGTGCCATCGACCCGCCCGAGTACCGCGTAATGCGGCCGCCAGCCGTCCCACAGGAATTCGATCACCGAGATCGCCACGGCAATGCAGATGCCCGGGATGGCGCCGAACACTGCGACGCCGACGAAGCAGGTGAACGACAGCCAGAACTCCCATTGCTGCATGTGGAAGATGCGCTTGAGGTCGGCGAACTCGAACAGCCCCAGGGCCGCTGCGATCACCACCGCCGCCAAGGCGCTGTTGGGCAGGTGCTGCATCAGGTTGGGCGCGACCAGCAGCAACAGGGTCACCGCCAGCGCACCGATGATGCCGGTCAACTGGGTTTTCGAGCCGGCCGCCTCGGCCACCGGTGTGCGCGACGAGCTGCTGCTGATGGGGATGCCCTGGAACAGGCCCGAGGCCAGGTTGGCAACGCCCAGGCCGAACATTTCCTGGTTCGGGTTGACCGGGGCCTTCAGCCGCGCGGCATAAGAGCGCGACAGCACGCTGGTGTCGGCGAACGACACCAGCGCCACGGCGATCCCGCCCAGCACCACTTCGACCAGATCGATGTCGCTCACCCATGGGAAGACGAAGCTGGGCAGCCCCTGGGGCAACTGGCCGAGCACCTTGACGCCCCGCTGGTCGAGGTTGAACAGGCTCACGGCCAGGGTTGCCAGCACCACGGCGATCAGGATGCCCGGGATGCGCTTGAAGGGTTTGAGCAGCAGGATCAGCACCAGGCTGCCGGCCCCGACGAGGAAGCTTGGCCAGTGCCCAGCGCCTGCGAACAGTGCCTGGCCAAGGTGCCAGAGGTCGCGCAATGGGCCTTCGCTGTCGACTTTGATGCCGAACAGCTTGGGCAGTTGGCTGATCAGCACGGTGAGCGCGATACCGTTCATGTAGCCATAGCGGATCGGCTTGGACAGCAGCTCGGTGATGAAGCCCAGGCGCAGCAGCCCGGCGATCACGCAGAAGGCGCCGGCCACCAGCGCCATCAGGCTGGCGATGGCGATGGCCCGTTGCGGGTCGCTGGCGGCGTATTGCACCACCACCGCCAGGATCGGCGCAGCCAGTGCCGAGTCGGGGCCGAGTACCAGGATGCGGCTGGGGCCGAACAGGGCATAGGCCAGCAGCGGGATGATGGTGGCGTACAGGCCATAGATGCCCGGTACTCCGGAGGCTTCGGCGTAGGCGATGCCGACCGGCACCAGCATGGTGGTGAGCACCAGGCCTGCCGCGATGTCCTTGGGCAGCCAGGCAGGTTGGTAGTGCAGCAAGGTGGCCAGGCCGGGGAGCCAGCGTTGCCAGTCGAAGCGTCGGCGCGGCGGGAGTTCGTGCATGGTGCGGGCTCCAGAGCGAAAGGGCTGCAACGCAGCCCCGGCAATCCCTCAGGTGTAAGACAATTCCGAACTTGAAACCAAATGCTTCTGTTGAAGATAGCTTGGGAATTATCCTACGCACGCCGCTGCCGTTTCTCTGTTGTCGATGATGAGCATCAGGGCTAATTTCCCCGGGTCGTCGCGGTTTGACGACCGGGTGTGAGAGCCCGCTTACAACCAAGAGATTGCCGTCATGGTAGCTGTGCGCGGGCAGGCCCCGTGCCTGGCCGGTTTTCGCTCTTGTTTGGCCGGTCTCTCACCCCGCGTACAGCTGCCGCCTAATCCTGTGAGAGGGAAAGGGAAGGCAGCCCATGCAAAGCTGGCGAGCCGGGTATCGGCATGCTGGTCAATAGTGTGCATAACGTGCAGATGGGGAGGGCGTTGGCTGAGTTGGTACTGACCCGGGAGGCGGGGGAGATCACCTGGCATTGATTACCGGCTTATTCCAGATGTGAAAACGGCGGCGCCCCCTTCGCGGGCAAGCCCGCTCCCACAGGTACAGCGCCAGCCTTGAGCATTCGCTGTACTGTGGGAGCGGGCTTGCCCGCGAAGGGGGCGCCGCCGATGTTGCGTTATACGTTGAAGCGGAAGTGCATCACATCACCGTCCTTGACGATGTAGTCCTTGCCTTCCAGGCGCCATTTACCGGCTTCCTTGGCACCGCCTTCACCCTTGAACTGAATGAAGTCGTCATAGGCCACCACTTCGGCGCGGATGAAGCCTTTTTCGAAGTCGGTGTGGATCACACCAGCCGCCTGCGGGGCGGTGGCGCCGACGCGTACGGTCCAGGCGCGGACTTCCTGCACGCCGGCAGTGAAGTAGGTCTGCAGGTTGAGCAGCTCGTAACCGGCGCGGATCACGCGGTTCAGGCCAGGCTCTTCCAGGCCCAGGGCCTCGAGGAACATGTCTTTCTCTTCGCCGTCTTCCAGCTCGGCGATTTCCGCTTCGATCTTGTTGCACACCGGCACCACGACCGCGCCTTCTTCCTCGGCGATGGCCTTGACCACGTCCAGGTGCGGGTTGTCTTCGAAGCCGTCTTCGGCCACGTTGGCGATGTACATCACCGGCTTGCTAGTCAGCAGGTGGAAGCCACGGATGACGGCCTTTTCGTCGTCAGCCATGTGCTTCATCAGGCTGCGCGCAGGCTTGCCTTCGGTGAAGTGCGGGATCAGTTTTTCCAGGATCGCCTTCTGTGCCAAGGCGTCCTTGTCGCCGCCCTTGGCGTTGCGGGCAACCTTCTGCAGTTGCTTCTCGCAGCTGTCGAGGTCGGCGAAGATCAGCTCAAGGTCGATGATCTCGATGTCGCGCTTAGGGTCGACGCTGTTGGAAACGTGGATCACGTTCTCGTCTTCGAAGCAGCGCACCACGTGGGCGATGGCGTCGGTCTCGCGGATGTTGGCGAGGAACTTGTTGCCCAGGCCTTCACCTTTCGACGCACCGGCCACCAGGCCGGCGATGTCGACGAATTCCATGGTGGTCGGCAGGATGCGGTTAGGCTTGACGATTTCCGCCAGCGCCGCCAGGCGCGCATCGGGCATCGGCACGATGCCGCTGTTCGGCTCGATGGTGCAGAAAGGGAAGTTCTCCGCCGCGATGCCAGACTTGGTCAGGGCGTTGAACAGGGTGGACTTGCCGACGTTGGGCAGGCCGACGATGCCGCAATTGAAACCCATGGGTATTCCCCTCTCTAGGAAATCAGGCCTTCTGGCTGTGCAGCTCGCGCATGGCCTTGGCGAAGTCGCCGGCCAGCACGTCCGGCAGCACGCCGAGGGCAAAATCGATGCTGGCGTCGAGCTTCTCCTGCTCGGCGCGCGGCGCGCGGCCCAGGACGAAGTTGGAGACCAGTTTGGCGTCACCCGGGTGGCCGATGCCAAGCCGCAGGCGGTGGAAGTCGTTCTGGTTGCCGAGCTGCGCGATGATGTCGCGCAGGCCGTTGTGCCCCCCATGGCCGCCGCCGCGCTTGAGTTTGGCAACGCCCGGAGGCAGGTCGAGTTCGTCGTGTGCCACCAGAATCGCTTCCGGCTTGATGCGGAAGAAATTGGCCAATGCCGCCACGGCCTGGCCGCTGCGGTTCATGTAGGTGGTGGGGATCAACAAACGAACGTCGTTGCCCTGATGGCTGAACTTAGTCGTCAGGCCGAAATATTTTTTGTCAGCGGTCAGCGATACACGCTGGGCACTGGCAATGCGTTCAACGAAAAGAGCCCCTGCGTTATGCCGGGTCTGTTCGTATTCGGGGCCGGGGTTACCCAGGCCAACGATCAACTGGATGGCGGTCACGTCAGGGGCTCTTCCTTGGAGTTGGTGGGTTACAGGGCGCGCGGGGCGCACTGTAACCCGATCAACACCGGCGCGCGAGTGGATTACTCGGCAGCGCCTTCTGCTTCTGGAGCAACGCGCGGAGCGTGAACGTTGGCAACAGCTTTGTCATCACCGTGGGCCAGAGCGACGAACTCTACGCCTTTCGGAGCTTTCAGGTCCGACAGGTGGATGATGGCGCCGATTTCGGCCTTGGACAGGTCGACTTCGATGAACTCAGGCAGGTCTTTGGCTTCGCAGGAAACTTCGATCTCGGAAACAACGTGCGAGATTTCGCCGCCTTTCTTGACCGGGGCTTCTTCGCCAACGAAGTGAACTGGAACCTTGGCGGTCAGCTTCTGGCCAGCAACGACGCGAACGAAGTCGGCGTGCATGATGAAGCCTTTGGCTGGGTGACGCTGCATGGCCTTGACCACGACGTTCTGCTTGGCGCCGTCGACGTTCAGTTCGATAACGTGGCTGAAGGCAGCTTCGTTTTCGAACAGCTTGGCGATTTCCTTGGCCACGATGGTCAGGGATTGGGCTTCTTTATCGCCACCGTATACAACGGCAGGGATGCTGGCGGAGTGACGCAGGCGGCGGCTCGCACCTTTCCCCAGGTCAGTACGCGCTTGGGCGTTCAGGATGAAATCAGTCATTTTGCTTCTCCAAAATAGCCTCCCGTAAGGCGTTTGCGACCAGCGCCAGACGGGGATGGCAAAAAAGCCCCGCCCCAACAAGTGCTGGGGCGGGGCGCTTCACATCAACACGTGTTCCGCTTAGCGGAACATCGCGCTGATCGATTCTTCGTTGCTGATGCGGCGGACCGCTTCAGCGACAACCGGTGCGATATCCAGCTGGCGGATACGGTCACAGGCTTGAGCAGCGGCGGACAGCGGAACGGTGTTGGTCACCACCAGCTCGTCCAGTACCGACTTCTCGATGTTCTCGATCGCGCGGCCCGACAGGACAGGGTGCGTGCAGTAGGCGTAAACCTTGGCAGCGCCGTGTTCTTTCAGGGCTTTGGCCGCGTGGCACAGGGTGCCGGCGGTGTCGACCATGTCGTCTACCAGGATGCAGGTGCGCCCTTCGACGTCGCCGATGATGTGCATAACCTCGGAGTGGTTAGCCTTTTCGCGGCGTTTGTCGATGATACCGAGGTCGACGCCCAGGGACTTGGCAACGGCGCGTGCGCGCACAACGCCACCGATGTCCGGGGAGACGATCATCAGGTTCTCGAAACGCTGGTCTTCGATGTCATCGACCAGTACGGGCGAGCCGTAGATGTTGTCGACGGGAATATCGAAGAAGCCTTGGATCTGGTCAGCGTGCAGGTCGACGGTGAGAACACGGTCGATACCCACGACAGTGAGCATGTCAGCGACGACTTTGGCGCTGATGGCTACACGTGCCGAACGCGGACGGCGGTCCTGGCGGGCATATCCGAAGTAAGGAATCACGGCGGTGATTCGGGATGCTGAGGAGCGGCGGAAGGCGTCGGCCATCACTACCAGTTCCATCAGGTTATCGTTGGTCGGGGCACAGGTCGGCTGAATAATGAAAACGTCTTTACCGCGGACATTTTCATTGATCTCAGTGCTGATCTCACCGTCGGAGAATTTACCGACAGAGACGTCACCGAGAGGGATATGCAGCTGACGTACGACACGCCGAGCCAGATCGGGGTTAGCGTTCCCCGTAAAGACCATCATCTTGGACACGCGCAGTACCTGAAGGCTGAGGGTATACCTGGATGAGTATAAGGAAAATGGCAGGGGCGGCTGGATTCGAACCAACGCATGGCAGGATCAAAACCTGCTGCCTTACCGCTTGGCGACGCCCCTGTATCTGTTGCTGCGAACGCTTATGCGCTCGACTTCTTGACCAGACTTTGCAGCTTGCGATGCAACATCGAAACATTGCTTCCTTTCGCCACAAACCCTGTTTGGGTCACTGAAAGAAGGGCCAGAACTTTATCAGCTTCGGCTTTGCTTGGGAAGGCCCCAAACACGCAACTTCCAGTACCGGTTAGCCGAGCCTCAGTGAATTTCCCCAGTGAATTCAACGCGTTGCGAACTTCTGGGTAACTCTGCTCTACCACCGGTTGGCAGTCATTTCGACTGTTTCCCTTGGGAACGGGGCGCATCTTAAGGGGGAGTGAATCACGTGTCAACTGCGGATGTGAAAAAATTTCTACTGTGCTGACAGACACTTGCGGCACCAGCACGACATACCACGGCTCCTCCGGGTCGACCGGGGTCAGTTGCTCGCCCACACCCTGGGCGAACGCGGCATGGCCACGCACGAACACCGGCACGTCGGCACCCAGGCTCAGGCCCAGCGCGGCCAGGCGGTCTTCGTCCCAGTCCAGTTGCCACAGGTGCGCCAGCGCCAGCAGGGTGGTCGCCGCATCCGAGCTGCCGCCGCCGATGCCGCCGCCCATGGGCAGCACCTTGGTCAGCCAGATATCGGCGCCCAGGCGGGTGCCGGACTGCTCCTGCAATTTGCGCGCGGCGCGCACGATCAGGTTGCTGTCGTGGGGCACCGCTTCGATTTCGGTGTGCAGGCGGATCACGCCGTCCTCGCGCAGGGCGAAGCTCAGTTCGTCGCCATGGTCGAGGAACTGGAACACGGTTTCCAGCTCGTGGTAGCCATCGGGGCGGCGGCCGATGATGTGCAGCCACAGGTTGAGCTTGGCCGGGGCGGGCAGGGTGAGCGTGTGCATGTAATCAGTGCCCCAGCTGGCGTGGCTGCCAGTCCTTGACCACCAGGGTCACGTCGAGGTCCTTGCCGTGCAGCTTCAGGCGCTCGGGGAGCCAGTAGCCGTTCTGCTCGGTGTAGCTCAGGTACTGCACCTGCCAGCCATCCTGCTCGAGGCTGGCCAGGCGGCTGTCGCCGTCCAGGGTCAGCTTGCTCTTGCTGTCGGGGGCGGGCAGGCCGCGGACCCACCAGACCAGGTGCGATACCGGCAGCTGCCAGCCGAGCTGTTCTTCCAGCAGGGCTTCGGGGCTGGGGGCTTCATAGCGGCCCTGGTTGGCCACTTCCAGCACCACGCCACCGGGGCGGCCGGTCAGGCGAGCGGCGCCGCGGCCGAGCGGGCCGGCCAGGCGGATGTCGTAATAGTCCTGGCGTTGCAGCCAGAACAGCGTGCCGCTGCCGGAATCGCGCGGGGCGCGGATGCCGACCTTGCCGTTGATCTGCCAGCCGTCGAGGCTGCTCAGCTGCTCTTTATGGGCGCGCCACTGCTGTGGGTCGCCGTGGCCCTGCAGGGCCTCGCGGCTCCCGAAGCCGGCGCAGCCGGCCAGCAGGGCGATCAGGGTGAAGGTGATGCAATGGCGCAGGAACATGGCGTTAAAGAGTCTCGGATCCGGTCAGGCGCAGGAGGGTCTTGCGCAGGATTGGGCTGTCGGCCTGGGCTTCGAAACCCTTGGCCCAGACCTGGCGGGCTTCGCGGCGCTTGCCGTTGGCCCACAGCACTTCGCCCAGGTGGGCGGCCACTTCGTGGTCGGGGAAGCGGGTGAAGGCCTGGCGCAGGTAGTTTTCAGCCGCGTCGAGGTTGCCCAGCCGGTAGTTGATCCAGCCCATGCTGTCGAGCACGGCCGGGTCGTCCGGGGTCAGCTGGTGGGCCTTGTCGATCAACGCCTTGGCTTCGGCGTAGCGGGTGGTGCGGTCGGCCAGGGTATAGCCGAGGGCGTTCAGGGCCATGGCGTTTTCCGGCTCGCGGGCGATGATGGCGCGCAGGTCCTTTTCCATCAGCGGCAGGTCATCGCGCTTCTCGGCCAGCATGGCACGGGTGTAAAGCAGGTTGAGGTCGTCCGGGTAGCGCGTGAGGGCTTGCTGCAGTACCTGGTCGGCCTGGGCGTCCTTGTTGTTGTTGCTGTAGCTTTCCGATTCGATCAGGTACAGCTGCACGGCCATGTCCGGCTGCGCTTCGCGAGCTTCGGCGAGCAGGCGCGAAGCTTCGGTGCCGCGACCGTTGGCAATCAGGATGTCAGCCTGGCGCAATTGGGCCGGCAGGTAGTCCGGGCCTGTGCCGACCAGGGCATATTCGCGCAGCGCACCCGCCGGGTCGTGGCGCTCTTCGGCGATGCGGCCCAGGTTCAGGTGGGCGGCGTCGACGTTGCTGTCGCGTTCGATCAGCTCGCGCAGGTAGACCTCGGCTTCGTCCCAGTCCTTCATCTCCAGGCACACCAGGGCCAGGGAGTAACGCGACTCGTCGTCGTCCGGGTACTGCTGCACCAGACTGAGGAATTCGGCCTTGGCATCGGCCATGCGGTCCTGTTCGACCAGGGTGCGCGCGTAGGTCAGGCGCAGGCGCTTGTCGTCCGGGTTGTCACGGATCGCCCCGCGCAGCAGCGGCAGCGCTTCTGGGCCGCGGTCCAAGGCCTGGAGCAGGCGGGCGCGCAGCAGGATCGGGGCGATTTCGCCATTCTGCGCCGGGTGCGCTTCGAGCAGGTCTAGGGCCTCCTGGGACTTGCCGTCCTGGTTCAGCAGCAACGCCTTGCCAAATACCAACTGGCTGTTGTCCGGGTATTTGACCAGCAGGCGGTCGAAGCTTTGCATCAGGCCGTCGCGGGTGCTCTGGTCGGTTTCGGCGGCCGACAGGGCGAGGAAGTCGAAGTGGGTGTCACCCTGGCCTTGCAGCACCTTCTCCATATAAGTCATGGAGTCGTCATAGCGGCCGGCACGGGCCAGCTGGATGGCGGCGGCACGCTGGGCGTCGAGGTTCTGCGGGTCGTTCTTGGCCCAGATCAGTGCGCTGTCGAGGGCCGGTTCGTCGGCACCGAGGTACTCGGCAATCCGGTAGGCGCGTTCGGAGACGCCTGGGTCCTGGGTCTTCTCGGCCTGGTCGGTGTAGTTGGCCAGGGCGATGTCGAAGCGATTGCGCTGGCCGGCCAGTTCGGCCACCAGCAGGCTATAAAGGGTGTCCTGCGTGAACGACCCATACACTACGGGCTTTTCAGCCTCGCCCTTGCCGGCCTCGGCAACGGGGGGCTCGGCATTGTGCGGGGCCAGGCTCTGGCAGCCCTGGAGCAGGGCGAAGGCAAGCAGCAGTGCGTAGGGTCTGTTCATAAAGAGGCTTAAAAAGACTAACCGGCGGTCGGAGCATGATGACACAAGCGCGGGGGCAAACCCACCTGCGAAGGTCGTGGTTTACAGCTTGGGTGGTGCTAGGTCGGACAGCGAGGTAGGTGAGAGGTTCGGTGGTGTAGATCGTCCCGTTGATTCGGTTGTTGAGGGCAAAGATTACTTCGTTGAGCATGACATGGTAATGCTTGAGTTTGTCACCGTCGGCGCGGCAGATCGCGAGATTCAAATGAAATGTTGGCATGCGTGAAGCAACAGTAATGCAAGAAATAATGCCAGGTTGAAGATCACGAGCCTGCAGAGTCGTTTTTTCATTCGGGTGGGTAGTCGATCAACTTCATCAAGATTTATCAGACCTCTGTGTGCATACGCTTCTGGGAAAACTAACATGAGAGAGAGTGCCCCGAATCGAATGATTTTGCCCGTCAGGCCGAATTTAGAATATAAGTTTCTATTGTCACTGACGATTTTACAGTTTGGTAGCAGGGACTCTATATGATCGGTGTCACGGTGTGATAAATAGAAGGTTATAGGTAGTGAGATGAAAATAGCGGTAAATAGGATGCCATAGGCCGCTCCCAAAGCAAGTTGGATCGTGGTCACTTTATCACTCGCTCATACAGAATTTCGCCCAGATATTCTCCTCCTTCACTTCCGAGCTCTCCACCGATCATTCCTCCCAAGGCTCCGCCCCCTACGCCGCAAGCGATCGCTCCAGGCCCGCCTGATGCTATTCCCAAGACCACGCTGCAGGCTGCCATGCCAATCAATTTTCCACCGTATGCGCCAACTAGGCCTCCTCCCACGCTTCCTGCAAGTGAACCACTCTCAACAACGGTAGCTCTTTTGCATCCTTCCTCTCTCCCTTCTGTGCATGCTTTTTTGATTGATAAGCTTGTGCTTGCGACCTCCAGCGCAATGCCTAAATAGGCGCCTTTCTTGATCAGGTTGGCAGCCTTGCTGACTCTTGCGACCTTATCGGCATACCCTGCGACCTCACCAGCGTGCAAATAGCTTTTCGTGGAAAGGCCAAGCGTTCTCTTGATCGACCCTTTGTTTCGCAAGCTGGCACCAAACGCTGCCATTTTGTCCAACTGCTCTTCCAGCCTCATGAACAGCGCTGCACGCCTGGCATAAAACTGATCGCGAGCTTTGAGCGTCCCTGAACTCATGTGCGCCTGATACAGCTTTTCAATTTCCAGCAATGTGTCCTGAATAGCCTTCAGGTGCCTGCTCCAACCATCGCTGACCACGCCTGCCCCCATGGAGGCATGGGTAAGCAGACTTTTGAGCAACTCGAAATTATCCAGAAAAAACTCATCAGCACCTTGCCCGCTGCGCATCAGCCCCATGTGTGCTACGGCAGCCTTTGCCATCAGATACGCCTCCTGGCTGGTACACGAGGGCGTGGACCAGTCGCCGACAATGACCAGTTCGCCGCTTCTCACCACATTGTTGTAGATGTGTGCATTCAGAACGTCGAACTTGCCGGCCGAATGGCCGCTCAGGCCAAGGCCTGCCTTGAGTGTGTGGTAGTTCTGCATTTTGGGGTTGATGAACGCGCGGGCTTCGGTCATGGCATTTTCCTTATGCGTGTTTCTTGTTGCCGATTCGGTCCCACCCGCCAGCGATGTTTCCGCCGCCAGAGCCGTCGATGCGTTTCTGCTGGGTATAGGTAGTCTTGATTCGGCCGTAGTCGAGTTGCACTACCTCGATCGGCACACCATCGGCGGCGCTCTGTGTATAGTCGGCAATGATCACTCTTCGAGAATGACCTCGTAATACTTGAGCTTGTCGCCGCCTGCGCGGCACAACGCGAGTTTCACTTCTTTCAGATGCAGGCCGGCACAACTGGCCTCCATCAATTTGCAGCTGGCACTGTCGAGAAACTTGGTGAATCTGAAGTTGCTGACCGCAGTGCGGCCTGAGGTGGCGCCACCGGAGGAGCTTGCAGTGGCTGAGGTGCTTTGGCTGACACCGAAGTCATAGCCAGTGACTTCAATCCATTTGTTGTATTTTTCATCCAAGGCTTCACCTGGGATTTCGTCGATTTTTATATATGCATCAAATGCCATGCTTACCTCTCCTTGGCAATCTTTTCAGGGATTGAATGGCTGACGGGAAACTTGGCCCAGTCAGTGATTGGCAAGGCTAGGCACCGATATCATGGAAGGCAATAGAGAGAGCTTTATTTGGGAAAAGGACTACAAGATTGTGGATAATTTCGCTGTATGTATGTCGAAAGATTTCATTGAAAAGCATTTTGTAGGAAATATTACCCGCCAGCTGTGCAATGGCTCGTTGCGGACAACCTGGTGCGGGAGGGGGCTCAAATGAAACTGGCTTAACCTGCAATGGCCTCTTCGCGGGCAAGTCGGGTCGCCGCACCGCCGCTCCCACAGGTTTCGTGCGTGCCTCAGCCATCCACAGGGGGCTCCGCGGGGGCGGGGCGGTCCGGGCTATCACGACAATAGCGAACGGTGGTTGTCCAAAAACCTGCGAAAGAGGACAATTATCGGCTTCCCGTCACAACCAGCGACCTTGCATGGCCTTTCTTGCACTCGGTATCAACCATAAGACTGCCTCGGTAGACGTACGCGAGCGCGTGGCGTTTACCCCAGAGCAGCTGGTCGACGCCCTGCAGCAGCTCTGCCGACTGACCGCCAGCCGTGAGGCGGCGATCCTGTCGACCTGCAACCGTAGCGAGCTTTATATAGAGCAGGACCACCTGTCCGCCGACGCCGTTCTGCAATGGCTGGCCGACTATCACCGGCTGAGCCTGGACGAGCTGCGTGCAAGCGCCTACGTCCATGAGGAACACGACGCGGTCAAACACATGATGCGGGTGGCCTCCGGGCTCGACTCGCTGGTGCTCGGCGAACCGCAGATCCTCGGCCAGATGAAGTCCGCCTATGCGGTGGCGCGTGAGGCCGGCACCGTCGGCCCGCTGCTCGGGCGCCTGTTCCAGGCCACCTTCAGCGCCGCCAAGCAGGTGCGCACCGACACCGCGATCGGCGAAAACCCGGTGTCCGTGGCGTTCGCCGCGGTCAGCCTGGCCAAGCAGATCTTCAGTGACCTGGGCCGCAGCCAGGCCCTGCTGATCGGCGCCGGGGAAACCATCACCCTGGTCGCCCGCCACCTGCACGAGCAAGGTGTGCGCCGCATCGTCGTGGCCAACCGCACCCTGGAGCGGGCCAGCATGCTCGCCGAGCAGTTCGGTGCCCATGCCGTGCTGCTGGCCGACATCCCGCAGGAGCTGGCCAACAGCGATATCGTCATCAGCTCCACCGCCAGCCAGTTGCCGATCCTGGGCAAGGGCGCGGTGGAAAGCGCGCTGAAGCAGCGCCGGCACAAGCCGATCTTCATGGTCGATATCGCCGTGCCGCGTGACATCGAGCCGCAAGTGGGTGAGCTCGACGACGTGTACCTGTACACCGTCGATGACCTGCACGAAGTGGTCGCGGAAAACCTCAAGAGCCGCCAGGGCGCAGCCCAGGCCGCCGAGGAACTGGTCTCGGTGGGCGCCGAAGACTTCATGCTGCGTTTGCGCGAGCTGGCTGCTGTCGATGTGCTGCGCGCCTACCGCCAGCAAAGCGAGCGCCTGCGCGACGAAGAACTGCAAAAGGCCCAGCGCATGCTGGCCAATGGCGGCAACCCCGAGGATGTACTGGCGCAACTGGCCCGGGGCCTGACCAACAAACTCCTGCATGCCCCCAGCGTGCAGCTGAAAAAGCTCTCGGCCGAGGGCCGCCTCGATGCGCTGGCCATGGCCCAGGAACTCTTTGCCCTCAACGAGGGCTCGACGGACAAATCCCCGCAATGAAAGCGTCGCTGCTGAACAAACTGGAGATTCTCCAGGACCGCTTCGAGGAACTCACCGCGCTGCTGGGTGACGCCGAAGTCATATCCGACCAGACCCGCTTCCGCGCCTATTCCCGCGAATATGCCGAAGTCGAGCCGGTTTATGCCGCCTATAAAGAGTGGCGCAAGGTGCAGGACGACCTCGAGGGTGCCCAGGCGCTGCTCAAGGACGCCGACCCCGACCTGCGCGAGATGGCCGTGGAGGAAGTGCGCGAAGCCAAGGAGCAACTGGTCGAACTGGAGTCCAACCTGCAGCGCATGCTGCTGCCCAAGGACCCCAACGACGGCCGCAACGTGTTCCTTGAAATCCGCGCCGGTACCGGTGGCGACGAGGCGGCGATCTTCTCCGGCGACCTGTTCCGCATGTACTCGCGCTACGCCGAGAAGCGTGGCTGGCGCCTGGAGATCCTGTCCGAGAACGAAGGCGAACACGGCGGCTACAAAGAGATCATTGCCCGTGTCGAAGGCGAGAACGTGTACGGCAAGCTCAAGTTCGAATCCGGCGCGCACCGTGTTCAACGTGTACCGGAAACCGAATCCCAGGGCCGTATCCACACCTCGGCCTGCACCGTGGCCGTGCTGCCCGAGCCCGACGAGCAAGCGGCAATCGAGATCAACCCGGCTGACCTGCGCGTTGACACCTACCGCGCCTCCGGCGCTGGTGGCCAGCACGTGAACAAGACCGATTCGGCGATCCGCATCACCCACTTGCCCACCGGCATCGTGGTCGAGTGCCAGGAAGAGCGTTCGCAGCACAAGAACCGCGCCCGTGCCATGTCCTGGCTGTCGGCCAAGCTCAACGACATGCAGACCAGCGCCGCGCAGAACGCCATCGCCAGCGAGCGCAAGCTGCTGGTCGGTTCCGGTGACCGTTCCGAACGCATTCGTACCTACAATTATCCACAGGGGCGGGTAACCGATCACCGCATCAACCTGACCCTGTACTCCCTCGACGACATCCTCGCCGGTGGCGTGGAGGCCGTGATCGAACCGTTGCTGGCCGAGTACCAGGCCGACCAACTGGCGGCCCTGGGGGACTGATGACCATCATTGCCAGCCTGCTGCGCAACGCGCAGCTACCCGATTCGCCCAGCGAGCGCCTGGACGCCGAACTGCTGCTGGCTGCCGCCATCGGCAAGTCGCGCAGCTTCCTGCACACCTGGCCCGAGCGCATCGTCAGCAGCGAAGATGCCGAGACCTACGCCGGTTACCTGCAGCGCCGCCGTGCCGGCGAGCCGGTGGCCTACATCCTGGGGCAGCAGGGCTTCTGGAAGCTCGACCTGGAAGTGGCGCCGCATACGCTGATCCCGCGCCCGGATACCGAACTGCTGGTCGAAACGGCCCTGGAGCTGCAGCCCGCATCCCCCGCCAAGGTGCTCGACCTGGGCACTGGCACTGGCGCCATCGCCCTGGCCCTGGCCAGCGATTGCCCGGCCTGGCAGGTGACGGCCGTGGACCGCGTCGAACAAGCCGTGGCCCTGGCCGAACGCAATCGCCAGCGCCTGGGCCTGGGCAACGTCCAGGTACTCGCCAGCCACTGGTTCGGCAGCCTGGCCGGGCAGCGCTTCGACCTGATTCTGAGCAACCCGCCGTACATCCGCGCCGAAGACCCGCACCTGGTCGAGGGTGACGTGCGTTTCGAGCCCAGCAGTGCGCTGGTGGCCGGTACCGATGGCCTCGATGACCTGCGGGTGATCGTCGCCCAGGCACCGGAGCATCTGCTGCCGGGGGGCTGGTTGCTGCTTGAACACGGTTACGACCAGGCCGCCGACGTGCGTGCGCTGCTCAGTGCACGAGGCTTCACCGAAGTGGCCAGCCGCAAGGACCTGGGCGGCCATGAGCGTATTTCACTGGGGCGCCTGCCATGCTGACCGATCAGGAACTGTTGCGTTACAGCCGGCAGATCCTGCTGGCCCAGGTGGACATCGACGGCCAGTTGCGGCTCAAGCAGAGCAAGGCACTGATCGTCGGCCTCGGTGGCCTCGGCTCGCCGGTGGCGCTTTACCTGGCGGCCGCGGGGGTGGGTGAACTGCACCTGGCCGATTTCGACACCGTCGACCTGACCAACCTGCAACGCCAGGTCATCCATGACAGCGACAGCGTCGGCATGAGCAAGGTCGATTCGGCGCTGCAGCGGCTGCAGGCGATCAACCCCGAGATCGCCCTGGTCGCCCACCGCCAGGCACTGGACGAAGACTCCCTGGCAGCCGCAGTGGCGGCGGTCGACCTGGTGCTGGACTGCTCTGACAATTTCGGCACGCGCGAGGCGGTCAATGCGGCCTGCTTCGCGGCTGGCAAACCGCTGGTGAGCGGCGCGGCGATTCGCCTAGAAGGCCAGTTGTCGGTGTTCGACCCGCGCCGGGACTTCAGCCCTTGTTACCACTGCCTGTACGGCCACGGCAGCGAAGACGAACTGACCTGCAGCGAAGCGGGCGTGATCGGCCCGCTGGTGGGCCTGGTCGGTAGCCTGCAGGCGCTGGAGGCGATGAAACTGTTGGCGGGTTTCGGCGAACCGCTTGTTGGCCGCCTGCTGTTGATCGATGCCCTCGGCACGCGCTTGCGTGAGCTGCGGGTCAAGCGCGACCCGGCCTGTGCCGTGTGCGGCAAGCGCGATGGCTGAGCGCTCGGCGCCGGTCGGCGTGATGGACTCGGGGGTCGGCGGCTTGTCGGTGCTCGCCGAGATCCAGCGCCTGCTGCCCGATGAGTCGCTGCTCTATGTGGCCGATTGTGGTCATGTGCCCTATGGCGAGAAGTCCCCGGACTACATCCGCCAGCGCTGTCGGCGTATCGCCGAGTTCTTCCAGGCGCAAGGTGCCAAGGCAATGGTCCTGGCCTGCAACACCGCGACCGTGGCTGCGGTCGCCGACCTGCGCGAGTTGTACCCCGACTGGCCGCTGGTTGGCATGGAGCCGGCCGTCAAGCCTGCCGCTGCCGCCACCCGCTCGGGCGTGGTCGGTGTGCTGGCCACCACCGGCACCTTGCAGAGCGCCAAGTTCGCTGCCTTGCTCGACCGCTTCGCCAATGACGTACGAGTGGTCACCCAGCCCTGCCCGGGGCTGGTCGAGCGGATCGAAACCGGTGACCTCGGTAGCCCGCAGTTGCGCCAGTTGCTGCAGGGTTACGTGCAGCCGCTGCTGGCCGCCGGTTGCGACACGCTGATCCTCGGCTGCACCCATTACCCTTTCCTGCGCCCACTGTTGGCCGAGATGGTGCCTGCCGATGTGGCCATCATCGATACCGGTGCCGCCGTGGCGCGCCAACTGCAACGCCTGCTGGCTGGGCGCGACCTGCTGGCCGATGGGCCGACGCGTGGGGCACGCTTCTGGAGCAGCGGCGACCCGCTGTCCTTGGCGCAAATCCTGCCCGTGCTGTGGCATGGGTCCGATCGTGTGCAAAGCTTTGCGTTGTAAAAAAAACGTGAAAAGAAGCTGAACTATCGTACTACTGCCGATTTCTACCGCATTGCCTGATGGCAGGCGGACACTAATAACAGTATGGATAGAAGGATGTTTCTCATGAAGAAACTGCTCGGCTTGGCGGCGGCTGCCGCAGTCACCCTGGGGCAAGTGATGGCGGCGCAAGCGGCCGATGTTTCTTTTTCGGTCGGGCAGACCGGTGATTCCACCATGGTCTATCGGCTGGGACTGCAGTCGAACTGGGATGCCAGCTGGTGGCAGACCAGTGTCGGTCGGCTGACAGGCTATTGGGACGGGGCCTATACCTATTGGGACGGTGACGAGACGGCGAGCAATCATAGCCTGTCGTTTGCACCGGTGTTCGTCTATGAGTTCGCCGGCCAGTCGGTTAAGCCGTATATCGAGGCGGGCATTGGCGTGGCGGCGTTTTCCAGCACCGAACTCGAAAGCAACAAGCTAGGTTCGTCTTTCCAGTTCGAAGACCGGATTGGTTTCGGCCTGCGTTTTGCCGGTGGGCATGAGATTGGCGTGAGGGCGATCCACTATTCCAACGCGGGGCTGCAGACCCCTAACGATGGTGTCGAGAGCTACAGCCTGCATTACCGTATGGCCCTCTGATCATTCCTGTACCGGCCTCTTCGCGGCTGAAGCCGCTCCCACAAGTACTGAGTTGCCTGTGCGGTCCCTGTGGGAGCGGGTTCACCCGCGAAGAGGCCGGACCGCAAATGACAAGAATTAGCGGGACAATGGCCACAAGCTGCTGATGTCCAGCACCTCCAGCACCAGTTCGGGTTCACGCAGCGCCAAGCGAGCGATCAGTTCATCCGCCGCACTCTGCGCCGTCCAGGCATCCGGGACGGCCTGCACGGACGTCACGGGTGTCTTCAACGACTGTGGCGCCACCACGGTCAGGTCGATCCCCTGGTCCTTCAACGCCTGGCGTTGCTCGCGTGACCACTGTGGCAGATTGTTCCAGCCCGCCGACACTTGTGTCGGCGAGTAAAGCTGCAAGGCCGAATAACGGTTGAAAATCGCCATGACCTGCGGCTGATGCCCCTTGGCCAGTAGCGGTTGCGCACTGCTCAGGCAATGCTCGCCAGCCAGTTGGTTGTCATGGACGATGGCCTCGAACATATCGCTGTCCGCTACCTCATCGGCCAGGTAGTCACTGGTCCCGGCGTTGATGATCAATACGTCCAGCGAGCACCAGGCATGGCATATCTGCTCCGCCGCGCTGGCGGCCTGGCCTTCTTCATGCAACTGCCAAGGCAGGCTCAACAGGCGGCTGCCATGGCGCACGGCCAGTGCCTCCAGTTCCTCGCTTCCCTTGCCACTTGCGGCAACCCGGTGCCCTTGTTCGAGCAACCGTTCCACCAAGGCCAGACCCAGCCCATTGCTGGCTCCCGTAACCCAGAAACTACGCGAGTTATTCAAGATACTGCCCTCTGATCCTGCCGGCGTGGTAGGCCCTTGAAGGCTTCCAGTGCACGCTGGCGACTGCTGCCGAGATCGACGATCGGACTGTGATAGGAATTATTAGCAAAAAGGTCTGCAGACTTCACGGGCTGATGGATGGTTTTTTCATCCAGCCCCCGCAGTTCCGGTAGCCAGTGGCGGATGAAGCGACCTTCGGGGTCGAACCGCTGCGACTGGGAAACCGGGTTGAAGATACGGAAATAGGGCACTGCATCGGTGCCGGTGGAGGCACTCCACTGCCAGCCACCATTGTTCGCGGCCAGGTCGCCGTCTATCAGGTGGCGCATGAAATGGCGCTCGCCCAGGCGCCAGTCGATCAGCAGGTTCTTGCTGAGGAACATGGCGACGATCATGCGCAGGCGGTTGTGCATCCAGCCGGTGTGCAGCAATTGGCGCATGGCCGCGTCGATGATCGGGAAGCCGGTGCGCCCCTCCTGCCAGGCCTTGAAGTCGTCCGGCGCATCGCGCCAGGGCAGGGCTTCGGTCTGGGCGCGGAAGGCACGGTGCCGGGACACCTGTGGATAACCCGTCAGGATGTGTTTGTAGAACTCGCGCCAGAGCAGCTCGTTGATCCAGGTCTGGATGCCGCTGCTGCCACTGTCGAACTCACCGCGGTTGCTGGCGAGGGCGGCATGCAGGCATTGGCGGGGCGAGATCACGCCGGCGGCCAGGTAGGGAGACAGCTGGCTGGTGCCGGGCCTGGCCGGGAGGTCGCGCAGGCGTTCGTAGTCCTCGGCCGTTTCGTCCAGGAAGCGGCTGAGCCGCGCCTGCGCTTCGGCTTCACCGGCGGGCCAGTGATCGCTGAGTGCGCGGGCGGGTTTTTCGAAGCCGTCGATGTGCTGTGGGATCGGGTCGCTGTCGATCTGCAGCGGGGCCTGCTGTTTTACCCGTCGGGCCAAGCTTGGCAGGCTGCGGTGCAGGTGCTCCAGGCAGACCTTCTTGAACTGGGAGAAGACCTGGAAGTAGTCGCCGCTGCGGGTCAGGATGGTGCCCGGGCGGAAGAACAGCTGGTCGAGGTAGCTGTGGGCGCGGACGCCGGAATCCTGTAGCAGCTGGCGTGTGGCAGCATCGCGCCGCGTTTCGTTGATGCCGTATTCATCGTTCCAGTGCACCGCCTCGATGTTGTGCTGGCGGCAGACTTCGAGCAGGGTGGCCGGGGCCTGGTCCCAGGTGTCGATCTTGCGCACCAGCAGCGGGATGTTCAGTTGCTCCAGCGAATGGCGTAGCTGGCGCAGGTTGCGCAGCCAGAAGTCGACCTTGCAGGCAGCGTCGTCGTGGGCCTGCCACTGGCCGGGGCTGGCCAGCCACACGGCCACGGTCGGGCCGCGTTCGCAGGCGACGCTGAGGGCGGAGTTGTCATCGATGCGCAGGTCGCTGCGCAGCCAGATCAGTTGCATGGGGCACTCGTCTCTACAGGCCGGCGGACATTGCCTTGCAGCACACGCAATGCCGCCTGCGGGGTATCGAACAGGAAAAGGTCGGGCAGGTCGAAGGCGTGCAACTGGGCCTGGTGCAAAGCGAGGGTGGCGCCGCCCAGCAGCTTGGTCCCGGCGATGCCCTGCAAGGTGCGCAGCAAGGCGCTGGCATCGATACGCGGGCCCAGGTGCATCAGCACTGCCCGCGGCTGCAGGGTGATCACTGCACGTTGCAGCTGCGCGCTGGCCACCGGTTGTTCAAACACCTCTACCGGAATGCCGTTGCTGCTCAGCAACCAGGCGCACAGCCACAGGCTGGGGTCGAACGGGCGCTCACTGTCCTCGCACAGCAGCACGGCTGGCCCTTGTAGCGATTGGTTGTCGTGATACACCCGCGCCCCTAGCTTGCTGCGCAGCCAGGTGTGAAAAAACACCTGTTCAAGGCGTGCGTTGAAGTGGCTGCGCCAGCGCACGGCGAGGGACTCCAGCAATGGCAGGAGCAACTGTTCGCACAGTGTCACGGCGGGGTACAAGGCCATGGCCTGGTTAAGTTGCTGGTCGAGGGCACGTTGGGAAAGCGTGGCGATGGCCTCGATCAGCTGCTGCTGGCGCGGTTGCCAGTCACCCACAGGCGCCCGTTCCAGCGGTTGTTCGAGCAGTTCGCGAACCTGGCCGACGGACGCGCCGCGCTCGAGCCAGGCCAGAATCGCCTGCACCCGTTCAAGTTGGTCTTGCCCATACAAGCGGTGCCCCTTGGCGGTACGTTGCGGCTTGAGCAGGCCATAGCGGCGCTCCCAGGCACGCAAGGTGACCGGGTTCACCCCCGTGCGCCGGGCCAGTTCGCCGATCGGCAGGAGCGTTTCAGACAGCATTGCGCAGGCCCAGGCTGTCAGGGTGGGGCTGCAGGTAGGTCTGTTGCTGCAGGTAAGGGTCCGGGTGCTTGCGCAGGTGATGCTTGAGCAAGGTCAGCGGCACCACCAGCGGCACCACGCCCTGCTGGTACTGGCCGATGATGTGCTGCAGTTCGGCCTTGTCCTGCTGGGTCAGCGCGTCCTTGAAGTAGCCGCTCAGGTGCTGCAGCACGTTGCAGTGGGTGCCACGGCTGGCGCAGCGGCGCAGGGCCTGCATCAGCTGGCTGAAGTAGCGGGGGCCGACCTGCGCGGGGTCATCGTCGCGGCTCATGCTGCCCAGCAGGCGGCCAAGCTGGCGATAGGCCTGGGGGTTGTTGGCCATCAGCAGGTACTTGTAGCGGGAATGGAAACGCACCAGGGCGCCACGGCTCAACCCTTGTGCCAGCAGTTGCTGCCAGTCGGCGTAGGCATACACCCGGCTGATGAAGTTTTCCCGCAGTACCGGATCGTGCAGGCGGCCTTCCTCCTCGACCGGCAGATCGGGGCGGCGGGCGCAGAAGGCGGCGGCGTAGGCCCCCGTGCCGCCTTGTGGCGCAGGGTGGCCGTTGTCCTGGTAGACCTTGACCCGCTCCAGGCCGCAGGAAGGCGACTTCTGCATGAAGATGTAGCCGCAGATGTCATCGAGCTCAGCGGCCATCTGCTCGGCATAACTTCGCAGTGGGCCGGCCAGGTCAGTGCCTGGATTGCGCGTGCCGACCACGGTTGGCTGTGCAGGGTCGCCGACCAGGCGGATCGGCTCGCGTGGTACGCCCAGGCCGATGGCGACCTCTGGGCATATCGGCAGCCATTCGAAATGCGCTTCCAATTGTTCGCGGCACAGATCGGAGGCCTTGTGCCCGCCGTTGTAGCGCACGCTATGGCCGGTCAGGCAGGCGCTGATGGCGATACGGGGCTTATGGGCGTGGGCGGGTTCGTGCATGGCTGTCTCCGGAAAACTTGTACATGGAAGCAAGCGCGTACAAGTTCATTCCAGCACAGCCAGAAACTTATGCAACTAGTATTTTTTGTATAGCTTTGCCGTGTGATGTTATTCGAGATGTTCCAGCAGCCGTCGCGCGGCTTCCTGGCCGCTGAGCCAGGCACCTTCGACACGGCCAGACAGGCACCAGTCGCCGCAGGCATACAGGCCCTGATCGGCATCGGCCAGCGCGCCCCATTCGTGATTGCCGGCCGGGCGTGCATACAGCCAGCGGTGGGCCAAGGCGAAGCTCGGCGCCGGCACCACGCAGCCGACCAGTTCGGCGAACTCCCCCCACAGGTGCTCGATCACTTCTTCCTTGGCCAGGTCGATGTGCTGCTTGCTCCAGTCGGAGGTGGCGTGCAGCACCCAGGTGTCGAGGTGATCTTCACGGCCGGGTTTGCTGCGGTTGCGGGCCAGCCAGTCGAGCGCACTGTCCTGCACGAAGCAGCCTTGCATCGGCGTATCCAGCGCTGCCTGGAAGGCCAGGGCGACGGCCCAGGTCGGCTCCATCTGCACACCGGCTGCCACGGCGGCGAGCTTGGGCGTGGCGGCCAGCAACTGGGTGGCCTGGGGGGCGGGCACGGCGATCACCACGCGGCTGAAGGGGCCATGGCTGCACCCTTCGGTGTCCTGCAGATGCCAGTATTGCTTGCCGCGGAACACTTCGGCGATACGGCAGCCGAAATTGACCGTGACGTCCTTGAGCAGGCCGCGGGTAATGGCGCTCATGCGCGGCACGCCGACCCAGCGCGTCTGTTCGTCGGGGGAGGGGGTGAGTTCGCCATTGCGATAGTTGTACAGCTGTGGCTTCCACTGCTCGGCCCAGCCGGCAGCGACCCATTGCTGCACCTGCTCGACGAAGCGCCGGTCGCGGGCGGTGAAGTACTGCGCGCCAAGATCGAGAGCGCCGGCTTCGCTGCGCTTGCTGGCCATGCGCCCGCCACTGCCGTGGCCTTTGTCGAACAAGTGCACGGACTGCCCGGCCTTTTGCAGGGCCTGGGCGGCGGACAGGCCGGCGATACCGGCACCGATGATGGCAATAGGTACTGTCATGATGGCCTCTTCGAACCTTGCTGTAGGCAGACTACGCTGTCAGGTAAACCTGTACAATGCACAATGTTTGTATAAGGTTATTCCGCTTCATAGGCAGGTTGGCCTATGGTTATCCGAGAGCGATTGGTCTGGAAAAGTGCCTTGTTCTTAAAAATAGACCATGGCCGCACGCTGCGAGGACACAGCCATGCATATATTGCTGACAGGTGGTACCGGGTTGATCGGCCAGCACCTTTGCCAGTACTGGCTCGGCAAAGGCCATCGGCTTACCGTGTGGAGCCGGCGCCCTGAACACGTGCCTCGATTGTGTGGCAGCGGGGTGCGTGGCATCGGCCGGCTGGAGGACCTGGGCGCCGATGAGCAGGTGGATGCCGTGGTCAACCTGGCCGGTGCGCCGATCGCCGATCGGCCCTGGTCGGGCTCGCGGCGCAACCTGCTGTGGGCCAGTCGCATCACCCTGACCGAACAGCTGCTGGCCTGGTTGGGCAGCCGTGAACAGCGCCCCGAGGTGCTGATTTCCGGGTCCGCCGTGGGCTGGTATGGCGATGGCGGCGAGCGCGAGCTCACCGAAGCCTCCCCGCCGGTTCGCGAAGACTTCGCCAGCCAGCTGTGTATCGCCTGGGAAGAAACGGCCCAGCGTGCACAGCACTTGGGCATTCGCGTGGTACTGGTGCGTACCGGGCTGGTGCTGGCCAGTGACGGCGGCTTCTTGTCGCGCCTGCGGCTGTCGTTCAAGTTGGGCCTGGGCGGGCCATTGGGGGATGGTCGGCAATGGATGCCGTGGGTACATATCGACGACCAGATCGCCCTGATTGATTTTCTCTTGCAGCACAAGGATGCCAGCGGTCCTTATAATGCCTGCGCGCCAGAACCGGTACGCAACCGCGATTTCGCCAAGGCGCTGGGGCGTGCGCTGCACCGGCCGGCATTCATGCCAATGCCCGGGCTGCTGCTCAAGGCCGGCCTCGGCGAGCTGTCGACCTTGCTGCTTGGCGGCCAGCGGGCGCGCCCGGTGCGCTTGCTGGCGGCAGGCTTCACCTTCCGCTTCAACGATCTGCAATCGGCCCTGGGCAACCTGTCCAGCCGCCTCTGACATAGGACGCTGCATGACCGATCACGCTCTGCTGCTGGTCAACCTGGGTTCCCCGGCCTCCACCTCGGTGGCCGATGTGCGCCGCTACCTCAACCAGTTCCTGATGGACCCCTACGTGATCGACCTGCCTTGGCCGGTGCGGCGGCTGCTGGTGTCGCTGATCCTGGTCAAGCGCCCTGAGCAGTCGGCGCACGCCTATGCCTCGATCTGGTGGGATGAAGGTTCGCCGCTGGTCGTGCTGACACGGCGCCTGCAGGCGGCGATGGTCGAGCATTGGCCGCACGGGCCGGTGGAGGTTGCCATGCGCTACGGCGAGCCGGCGCTGCCCGAGGTGCTGGCTCGCCTGGCTGCACAAGGGGTGCGCAAGGTGACCCTGGCGCCGCTTTATCCACAGTTTGCCGACAGCACGGTGACCACGGTGGTGGCGCTGGCACAACAGACGGTCGCCGAGCGCCACTTGCCGCTGCAACTGCGGGTGCTGCAACCGTTCTACGATCATCCTGAGTACATCGATGCCCTGGTCGCCAGCGCCACGCCTTATCTGCAGCAGGACTACGACCACCTGCTGCTGAGTTTCCATGGCTTGCCAGAGCGCCACCTGAAGAAGCTCGACCCAACCGGCAAGCATGACTTCCAGGCGGCAGACTGCTGCAAGGACGCCAGTGCCGAGATGCGCGCGGTGTGCTACCGCGGGCAGTGCCTGGCGACGGCCAAGGCCTTCGCGACGAAAATGGGCATCCCCGATGGCAAATGGTCGGTGTCGTTCCAGTCGCGGTTGGGGCGGGCCAAATGGATCGAGCCTTACACCGAGACGCGCCTGGATGAGCTGGCCAAGGCCGGGGTGAAAAAGCTGCTGGTGATGTGCCCGGCGTTCGTTGCCGATTGCATCGAGACGCTGGAAGAGATCGGCATGCGCGGCAGCGAGCAGTTTGTCGAAGCGGGCGGCAAGGAACTGGTGCTGGTGCCGTGCCTGAATGATCACCCGGAGTGGGTGAGGGTGTTGGCGGGGATGTGCGAAAAGGTCTGATTTTTTAGTTGATCAGTCCCGGCCTCTTCGCGGGTTCACCGCGAAGGGGCCGGATCAGGCTAACGCCGAATCAAGGCAACTGATCATCCAGCTTCTTGTGCTTCCAGCCATCATTGCCCGGCAGGATCAGGTTCAGCGCGATCGCCACGATGGCGCACAGGGCAATACCCTTCAGGCCCCAGTCGTCCGGGCCGTCGCCACTGCCGATCAGCACGCCGCCGATACCGAACACCAGGGTCACCGAAACGATCACCAGGTTGCGCGCTTCGGCCAGGTCGATCTTGTGGCGGATCATGGTGTTCATGCCCACCGCCGCGATCGAGCCGAACAGCAGGCACAGAATGCCGCCCATCACCGGTACCGGGATGCTCTGCAGCAGCGCGCCGAACTTGCCGATGAAGGCCAGGGTGATGGCGAACACCGCCGCCCAGGTCATGATCTTCGGGTTGTAGTTCTTGGTCAGCATCACCGCGCCGGTCACTTCGGCGTAGGTGGTGTTGGGCGGGCCGCCGAACAGGCCGGCTGCGGTAGTGGCCAGGCCGTCACCCAGCAGGGTGCGATGCAGGCCGGGCTTCTTCAGGTAGTCGCGGCCGGTCACGCTGCCGACGGCAATCACCCCGCCGATGTGCTCGATCGCCGGTGCCAGGGCAACCGGGACGATGAACAGGATGGCCTGCCAGTTGAACGCCGGCGCGGTGAAGTTGGGGATTTCCAGCCACGGTGCGGCGGCGATCTTGGCGGTGTCGACCACGCCGAAGGCGAACGACAGGGCAAAACCCACCAGCACGCCGGCAATGATCGGCACCAGGCGGAAGATGCCCTTGCCGAACACGGCGACGATCAGGGTGGTCAGCAGCGCCGGCATGGAGATCAGCATCGCCGTCTTGTACGGCAGCAGCACGCTGCCGTCACCGGCCTTGCCCATCGCCATGTTGGCGGCGATCGGGGCCATGGCCAGGCCGATGGAAATGATCACCGGGCCAATTACCACCGGCGGCAGCATGCGGTCGATGAAGCCGGTGCCCTTGATCTTCACCATCAGGCCCATGAAGGTGTAGACGAAACCGGCGGCCATCACGCCGCCCATGGTCTCGGCCAGGCCGAACTGGCCCTTGGCAAGGATGATCGGGGTGATGAAGGCAAAGCTCGACGCCAGGAATACCGGTACCTGACGGCCGGTGACCAGCTGGAACAGCAGGGTGCCGATGCCGGCGGTGAACAGGGCCACGTTCGGGTCCAGGCCGGTGATCAGCGGCATCAGCACCAGCGCGCCGAATGCCACGAAAAGCATCTGCGCGCCCGAGACGACCTGGCGCCAGAGCGGGTCGTTGAAGCCGTCCTGCATGGTCAGGCGTCCTTCTGCTTGGTGCCGAAGATCTTGTCACCGGCATCGCCCAGGCCTGGGACGATGTAACCATGTTCGTTCAGGCGCTGGTCGATCGAGGCGGTGTAGATCTGTACGTCCGGGTGCGCTTTTTCGACCACGTCGATGCCTTCTGGCGCGGCGACCAGCACCATGGCGCGGATCTCCTTGCAGCCGGCCTTCTTCAGCAGGTCGATGGTGGCGACCATCGAGCCGCCAGTGGCGAGCATCGGGTCGATGATCAGGGCCAGGCGCTGGTTGATGTCCGGCGCGAGCTTTTCCAGGTAGGTGTGCGCTTCGAGGGTTTCCTCGTTGCGGGCAACGCCGACCGCGCTGACCTTGGCGCCCGGGATCAGGCTGAGCACGCCGTCGAGCATGCCGATGCCGGCGCGCAGGATCGGCACCACGGTGATCTTCTTGCCGGCGATTTTTTCAACTTGCACCTTGCCGCACCAGCCGTCGATCTCGTAGGTTTCGAGGGGCAGGTCCTGGGTGGCTTCGTAGGTCAGTAGCGCGCCGACTTCCTGGGCGAGTTCGCGAAAATTCTTGGTGCTGATGTCGGCACGGCGCATGAGGCCGAGCTTGTGGCGGATCAGCGGATGGCGGATCTCACGAGTAGGCATGGGGGGCTCCGAAAGGCGGGCAAAAAAACCGCGCTAGATTAATCTATTCAGCCTTTGCTGTCGTGTAGTCCTTTTGCACGTTAGTCCATAAATGCTTGATCTGTGACGAGCGGATGCGTACCTTTGCCCGCTTTTCCAAAATGCACCCCCTGGAGAGCGCCATGTCCGCCGATCTCGAGCACATCCGTCAAGTCATGCGCGAGGCAGACTGCCTTTACAACGAAGCCGAAGTCGAAGCGGCCATCGCCAAGGTCGGCGAGCAGATCTGCCACGACCTGCACGACAAGAACCCGGTGGTGTTCTGCGTGATGAACGGTGGCCTGATCTTCGCCGGCAAGCTGCTGACCCACCTGCAGTTCCCGCTGGAAGTCTCGTACATCCACGCCACTCGCTACCGCAACCAGACCAGTGGCGGCGAGTTGTTCTGGAAGGCCAAGCCGGAAGTGTCGTTCATCGACCGCGATGTGCTGATCGTCGATGACATCCTCGACGAAGGCCATACCCTCAGCGCCATCATCGAATTCTGCAAGCATGCCGGCGCGCGTTCGGTGCACACGGCGGTACTAATCGACAAGGACCACGACCGCAAGGCCAGCCCGGGCCTGAAGGCCAGCTATGCCGGCCTGCCGTGCATCGATCGCTATATCTTTGGTTACGGAATGGACTATAAAGGCTACTGGCGCAACGCAAACGGTATTTTCGCGGTCAAGGGACTGTAATCATGAGTCAGCCAGCTTTCATCGATCAGACGTTGTTTGCCGGCTTGGCGCAAAAGGCCGCCGATGCACCGCGTCAGCGGCACCATCACAACTTCCATGACATGGAAGACCCTTGCCATCGCCTGGCGGTCGGCTTGCAACCCTCGACCTACATCGCGCCGCACCGGCACCTGAGCGATGACAAGGCCGAGGCCCTGCTGGCCCTTAAGGGCCGCCTGGGCCTGTTGCTGTTCGATGAGCAGGGTATGGTGATCGGCAAGCGCGTGCTCGAAGCCGGAGGCGAGTGCATGGGCGTGGACCTGCCGCCGGGCGTCTACCATGGTTTGGTGGTGCTCGAAGCCGATACCATCATGTTCGAATGCAAGGCCGGCCCCTATCGCCAGCTGGGCGAGGGTGAGCATGCGCCCTGGGCGCCGCGTGAGGGCGAGGCCGGCGTGGCTGAATACCAGGCCTGGATGCTCGCGCAGTTCGCTTGAGATCTGCCGCTGCCTGCGTGCTAGAGTGCTCCTTCATGCCAAGGAGCCTCACATGCGTGCAATTCTTCCCCTGCTGCTGGCGGTGAGCCTGCCTCTTGCCGCCGCACCGCTGCACAGCCAGTTCCTCCCGCCCGATGACCAGTCCCTGCGCCAGGAAGCGCCGACCGGCCAGCAGTTGCTGCAAGTAACCGACTACTCGGTGGTGGTGGGGGCCCAGCGCCAGTCTGACCAGCAGCCGATCCCGATTACCGCTTCGCTGCAGATGCGCCTCAAAGGCAAGCCGCTGAGCAAGGGCGCGACCATCAGCCAGGTGCTGCTGAACTTCGACGGCGAGGCCGGCAAGAGCCTGAAGAAGCCGGTGTACGACGACAAGACCCGGACCTTGAGCCTGAATTACCCGGTCAGTGACTATCGGGTGATCATGGACCTGCTGCGCAACGAGACGGTCTATGTGCAGTTCCTGACCTACGCCAACGGCCACGTCTGGGCCGACCTGCACACCGGTACCGTACGTTCGCGTTGAGGCGTGCCGCCTGTGAGGGGTACACTGCCGGCCTTCGAAATTCCATGATGGTCAGTTGGAGCCGGCAATGCGCAAAGACAAGAAGCAGGTGATTGGTGACGAAATCAGCGACGACTACATCAAGTCGTTCCTTCAGTTTGAGCCGGCCGATGGCGTGACCTCGCCTTCGCACCACAAGCTGATCAAAGGCTACCGTGGCCTGCGTGTCGATGACTTCGAACGCTTCGTGGGCTTCTTCGTCGAGGCGGGCCTGGACCTGGATGGCAAGGACGAGCACGGCAAGACCTTCGTCGAAGTGATCGCCGACCAGCGCAACGCGCCGGAATACGTCGAGATCATCGACAAGGCCCGCGGCTGATCGGTAAGCCTGTCCCGGCCCTTTCGCGGGCACGCCCGCTCCCACAGGGTTTGCGCTGCCCTTGAGAACAGCGCGGATCCTGTGGGAGCGGGCGTGCCCGCGAAAGGGCCAGGACAGACTGATAGAGATTCCAGGCACAAAAAAACGCCCCGCGGGGCGTTTTTTCGTTTCAGGCCGGCTCAGGCGTAATGCTTGGCCGGGCTGTCTTCCACCAGTTCCAGCGCCACATCGTTGTCGGCACTGATCTTGCGGTACAGCGCTGCGTCGGTGGCCAGGGCCTTTTCGCGGGCCGGGAAGATTTCCTTGAGCTTGGCAGCCCAGGCACCTTTGGCCTGCTCGGGGAAGCAGCGCTCGATCAGTTCGAGCATGATCGACACGGTCACCGAAGCGCCCGGCGAGGCGCCGAGCAGTGCCGCCAGGCTGCCGTCCTGTGCCGAAACCAGCTCGGTACCGAACTGCAGGATGCCGCCTTTCTTCGGGTCCTTCTTGATGATCTGCACGCGCTGGCCGGCCACTTCCAGGCGCCAGTCTTCGGCTTTGGCTTGCGGGTAGAAGCGGCGCAGGGACTCCAGGCGCTGCTCCATCGACTGCATCACTTCGCTGACCAGGTACTTGGTCAGGTCCATGTTGTCGCGGGCCACGGCCAGCATCGGGCCGATGTTGCCCATGCGTACCGACAGCGGCAGGTCCATCAGCGAGCCGTGCTTGAGGAACTTGGTGGTGAAGCCGGCGTAGGGGCCGAACAGCAGCGAGGTCTTGCCGTCCACCACGCGGGTGTCCAGGTGCGGCACCGACATCGGCGGCGCGCCGACCGCTGCCTGGCTGTACACCTTGGCCTGGTGCTGCCTGACGATCTCCGGGTTGTCGCAACGCAGCCACTGGCCGCTGACCGGGAAGCCGCCGAAGCCTTTGCTTTCCGGGATGCCGGACAGTTGCAGCAGCGGCAGCGCCGCACCGCCAGCGCCGAGGAACACGAAGCGGGCGTCGACTTCGCGGGCACCGCCGCTGTTGACGTCCTTGATGCTCACGGTCCAGCCGTTGCCGTTACGGCGCAGGCCGACGACTTTCTTGCTGTACTTGACCTGCGCATCGGCGCTGTCGCCCAGCACCTTGAGCAGCTTGTTGGTCAATGCCCCGAAGTTGACGTCGGTGCCTTTGGCCACGCGGGTGGCGGCGATGTGCTGGTCGGCCGGGCGGCCTGGCATCATCAACGGCATCCACTCGTTCATCACGGCCTTGTCTTCGGTGTATTCCATCTCGGCGAAGGCGTGGTGCTGCTTGAGCAGCTCGAAGCGCTTCTTGAGGAAGGACACACCCTTGTCACCTTCGACGTAGCTCAGGTGCGGGACCGGGTTGATGAACGCACGTGCCGAGCCGAAGGTGCTCTTCTTGCTCAGGTAAGCCCAGAACTGGCGCGAGACCTCGAACTGGGTATTGATGTGCACGGCCTTCTTGATGTCGATGCTGCCATCGGCGGCCTGGGGCGTGTAGTTCAGCTCGCACAGGCCGGCGTGGCCGGTACCGGCGTTGTTCCAGGGGTTGGAGCTTTCCGCGGCTCCGGAGTCCATTGCCTCGACGACCTCAAGCTTCAGGGTCGGGTCAAGCTCCTTGAGCAGTACGGCCAGGGTGGCACTCATGATGCCCGCGCCTACCAGTACCACATCAACCGATTCGTTCTGCGCCATTTAACGCGTCTCCACAATCTACAGCTACCTAATTGACAGCATAGGACCACTGGGGTTGCCAGGATCGCCATGTCCGACTCTTCGCAGTTCTTGCCACTTCCGCGGACACCGCCAATCAGTCTTTGGGTTGCGATATTGAACCCTGATTGCCACGGGTGCGGCAATTCGACTTATGGTCAAGGTGTCGTGCGTGCGCTATGGAACGACTTCAGTCACTCATCCGGGATGAGCGCTTTTGCCGTCTGTTCAGGGCTGTTCGGGACACATCTGCCGCTTTTGCACATGCCAGACTGTTCATTTGCTCGCCACACTCTTGTGAAGTAGTGAAAACCGTTTTTTCACGCTCTTTTGGAGACGTGAACCTCAAAAGGGGACTGCGCGATGGCAACCCGCAGGTTCATGCAGTGCGAAGGGCCGGAAAAGCAGGCACGACAGCCGATGCAAGACCTGAGTGGAAGGCTCTCTGTGGGCGAAGCGGGTGAAGGTGCCGGGGTCAATCGGCGGATGCGGGGCCCGATCAGGAGACGTCCTTATAATCGGGGGGAGATTATAACGATGTCGCGGGCAGAAAGGTCGTTATTCGTGGTTTTTATTGCAGCGTTTGTCAGGCCGCGAGGATGCGCTGGTGCCAGCGGCGGCTTGCGCGGGCGCAAACCCGGGCTTCGGCGGGCAGCTCACGGCCCAGCCAGGCGAGCTGGATTTCGCTGATCTGCACCCAGCCGCTGCCGCTTGGCGCCTGGCTGCATTGCTTGAAGGCCAGGCATTTGCCTTCACCGTCTAGGCGGGCATAGGCATTGTGGCGCGGGCGTTGGCAGAGCAGGGTCCAGAGCGAGGCCATGGCGGTGCGTCCTGTGCGTTCGGGCTTGGCACAAGGATAAGGGCGCGGCCATGAAACGATTGTGACAAGCGGGCCGGACCGATGACTGGTCTGTGCCTGGCTGGGTATACTGTGGGCCTTTGCCGTATTTTCTGGAGAAACGCGCATGTTGCAACGTCTGTTGTTCGGTTTGATTGCCGTGGCCAGCCTCAGCCTGGTCGGTTGTGCCCACAGCCCGCAACAACTCAGCCCGCAACCCACGCTCAAGGCTCAGCTCGCGCCAGTCGGCCACGGCCAGCCGGTGGTGGTCAAGGTGGTCGACGGGCGTGCTTCGCAGTCCCTGGGTACCCGTGGTGGCATGTACCCCGAAACCAGCACCATCAGCGTCAGTGGCAATGATGTGGTGCCCAAGCTGCAGGCCCAGGCCGAAGCCGCCGTGCGCCTGCTCGGCTTCACCCCGACGCCGAACGCCTACAACGCACCGCAGCTGACCGTGACCCTGGCCGAACTGAAGTACCAGTCGCCGAAGGACAACCTGTACGTGACCGAAGCCACCATCGGTGCCACCTTCCGTGCCGACGTGCAGAATGCCAGCCGCCGTTACAGCGGTCGCTATGGTGCTTCGCTGGACCAGCGTTTCGGCATGGCGCCGAACCAGGACACCAACACCCAGCTGGTGGGCGATGTGCTGAGCGATGCGCTGACCCGCCTGTTCAAGGACCCGACCATCGGTCAGGTGCTGGGCGAGTAAGCCTCACGCTGCAAACGAAAAACCCGCTGCCTGAGTGCCAGGTAGCGGGTTTTTTGTTGCCTGTACTGGCCTCTTCGCGGGCGAGCCCGCTCCCACAGGTACGGCACCGCTCTCAAGGCCTGTGATATCCCTGTGGGAGCGGGCTCGCCCGCGAAGAGGCCGGTACAGGCTTACGCGGCGGCTATTAGGAAATCCAGCAAGCTGACGCCGGTGCTTGCGTCCACCTCGGGCAGGTCCTCGTGCACATGCCCACCCAGCGCGCAGTAGACCAGCCACTGGCGGTCCTGGACATTGATGGCAAAACCATCGATCAACGCCTGTTGCTCATCACTCTGAGCCACGAGATAGAGACGGTCCTGGTTTTCGGCGTGCAGCATCAACGAGCTCCGGTACGGGAAAAGGCCGATAGCGTGGCCTGCCTTGATGACGAGCATGTGACACAGATGAAATCGAGTGACACTTTGTCGCCAGGGCCGGGCATGCGGGGCGGACTTCGGTAGAATGCCGGGCTTCGCTGTGGCTATGACCGAGGTTGCGTGATGTCTTTGCAAGTGCTCTGGGGCTTTCTTTCCGCCCACCCGACCAAGCTGATCAATCTGCTGGCGCTGTTGCTGACCTGCCCAGGCGGGTTGCTGCTGCAGAGCGCGCGGCGGCGTGAAGTGACGGCCCGTGAGCGTCTGGCGGTGGATGAGGGCGTGGTGGATGCATTCGACCAGCGTGTGCCGCGCTACTACTACATCCTCGGGTTTTCGTGCCTGGCCATGGCCCTGTTGCTGTCCTGGTTCAGTACCTGGATCTGAAATGCCTGGGGCCGCTTTGCGGCCCCAAATTTGATCAGGCGACAGGGGCCTGTTGCTTGACCTGATACTGGTTGCGTACCGGCGTCGCATACTGCAAGACCAGGTACGGCCGCTGCTCCTCGGGGCAGGCATCCAGGCGGCGCTGCCATTCTTCCCTGGCCTTGGCCAGCTCTTCGGCCGGGAACACCTGCTCGGCGCTCGGCACCTGCAGTGCCTCGTCCTTCTCGCTCCACATCGCATAGGCCAGGTAATGCACCGGGAACAGGCGGTAGCCGCCGAGGATCTGCCGGTCGGTTTCCTGTGCCAGTTGCTTGGTGTCCTCGTAGTACTCGGTCACCGGCGGGGCGAAGTTGATGTGCACGCGGCCTTTGTAGCCGGTGATGCCCTTGGCGATGCTGTTGTCATCCTCGCCCGGCGCCTTCTTGTAGGTGCCGGTGGTGGCGCGGATGTACAGCTCGCGGGCCTTGGCCTGGTCGCACGGGTCGTATTCGTAGCTGATCGACACCGGGATCAGGTTCAGGCTCTGGATCACCGCGCCGAACGGCTCGTCCTTGCGGCTCATGTGGAACATCTTGAGGATCGCCGAATCGGTACGGTCGTCACCGTCCTTGGCGCGGCCTTCGGCCTGGGCGATCCAGATCGAGGTGCCGTCATTGCGGATCGAGTGGTTGATGTAGGCCGAGAGCAACTGGTAGGCCGCGAGCTTTTCGCGGCGGCCGCTGATCGAGCGGTGCACGATGAAGCTCTTGTTCAGCCGCATCATGTCGCTGACGAACGGCTTCTGCAGCAGGTTGTCGCCGATGGCGATGCGCGGTGTCGGCAGGCCGGCGTGGTACACCGCGTAGTTGACGAAGGCCGGGTCCATGACGATGTCGCGGTGGTTGGCCAGGAACAGATAGGCAGTGCCCGACTTGAGCTGCTCGACGCCGGAGTAGGTCACGCCGTCGGTGGCACGCTCGATGGTCTGGTCGACGTAGTACTCGACTTTGTCCTGCAGGGTCGACACGCAGGTAACCCCGGCGAATTCCTTGCGCAGGCGCCGGGCGATCAGCGGCTTGAGCAGCCAGCCGAGGGCGCCAGCGGCACGCGGGAATTTGAAGTGGGTGAGGATATCGAGGAATGCCGGGTCGCTGAGCAGGCGCGCCAGAACGGCAGGGACCTCAGCATCGTCGTACGGTCGGATGGCATCGAATTCGCCCATCATGCTCTCTTGTTGGAAACGGCTAGGGTAATAAGGTAAGGGGTGGGGCCCGAAAAACGGCTCGGGCACACGCAAGCCCTGTAAACAGACCGGCAATTATACGCACAAGTCACCCCGGAGGCCGCGATGCTCGAACAAGCGTTCTACGATTGCCCTTATTGTGGCGAGGAAGTCGAAACGACAGTGGACCTGTCCGGGGGGGACCAGGAGTACATCGAGGACTGTCAGGTGTGCTGCAAGCCTATCCGCTTTGTGCTGCAGGTTCATGGCGACGAATGGATGCTGGATGTCTACGGTGAGAACGACTGATGCGGCGGATCTACGAACCGGAAAACCTGCTGGAAGCCGAAATGCTGGTGGGCATGCTCGTCAACGAGGGCATCGAAGTGCACCTGGCCGGCCGCGACCTGATGGGGGGCGCCGGTGAGTTGCCGTTACAAGGTTTGCTCGGGCTCGCGGTGCCCGACGAACAGGCCGAATACGCACGGCAGCTGATCGATGCGTACAATGGTGCCGAGCCGCTTGCCGGCGACGAGCCGGAAAGTCATCCCGGTACCTTGATCTGCTAGGTTCTCAAATCGCCCATGTGTGGACGTTACGCCCTGTTCCGCTGGCCCCAGGCGTTGGCCAGCCTGCCGGGCTTCCCTGCCGGCCAGCCGGCCCAATGGAACATCTCGCCCGGTGCCTCGGTGCTGATCCAGCGCCAGCTCGACGGCCAGCAGCAACTGGCCAAGGCGCGCTGGGGGTTGACCCCCGCCTGGCTCACCGACCTTTCCCGCACCCCCGCCCATGCCCGGGCCGAGACCTTGGCCGAGCAGCCGATGTTTCGCGAAGCGTTTCGCCTGCGCCGTTGCCTGATGCCGGCCAACGGCTTCTACGAATGGCGCGGGTCGGTGCGCAAACGGCCCTACTGGCTGACGCCGGGGGAGGGTGCATCGTTGTATTTTGCCGCCGTGTGGGAAGCCTATCCGGTGCAGGGCCAGGTGTGGTTGAGCTGCGCGGTGGTGACCCAGGCGGCGATGAATCAGCGCCGGCCGCTGATACTCGACGAGGCCGGCCAGGCCGCCTGGCTGGACCCGGACACACCGCTGCCGCGCCTGCATGAGCTGCTCGCCAGCCCGCCGGCCACGCTGCGCGAACGGGCCCTGGCGAACTTCGTCAACGACCCGAAACTGGACGCGCCGGAGTGTCTGACACCTGCTTAGGTAAAATCTTCTCTGCGGCTATGGCGGGGTACGGGCGACTCAGCCTAGGATACGGCGCATGCAGAAAGGGAGTGTTTTCATGCGTAAGTCTTTTGTCGTCAGCCTGTTGAGTGCTGGCATCCTGCTGACCGGCTGCCAGGCGGTGAATACCACCAGTGGCGGTGCTGTCGGCGTCCAGCGTCAGCAGTACATGTTCAGCATGCTTTCGACCGATGAGGTCAACCAGATGTACGCCCAGTCGTACCAGCAGACCCTCGGCGAGGCGTCGAGCAAAGGCGTGCTGGACAAGTCCAGTGCCGATGCCAAGCGCGTGCAGGCCATCGCCAGCCGACTGATCGCCCAGGCGCCGCAGTTCCGCCCCGATGCCGCGCAATGGAACTGGGAAGTCAACGTCATCAAGAGCGACGAGCTCAATGCCAACTGTGGGCCAGGCGGCAAGATCATCGTGTACACCGGCCTGATCGATCAGCTCAAGCTCACCGACGCGGAGATCGCTGCGGTGGTCGGGCACGAAATTGCCCACGCCTTGCGCGAGCACAGCCGTGAAGCGATGTCCAAGGCCTACGGTGTGGAGATGGCGCGCCAGGGCGCGGGTGCGTTGCTTGGCCTCGGCCAGGACAGCATGGCGTTGGCCGACACCGTGGTGAACTACGCCATGACCTTGCCCAACAGCCGCTCAAACGAGAACGAGGCCGACCTGATCGGCCTGGAGCTGTCGGCGCGTGCCGGCTACGACCCGAATGCCGCGATCACCTTGTGGAACAAGATGAGCAAGGCATCGGAGGGGGCGCCGCCCGAGTTCATGAGTACTCACCCGGCGTCCAGCAGCCGGATCGCCTCGTTGCAGGCGGCGATTCCGAAGGTGATGCCGCTGTACGAAGCGGCCAAGAAGTAATCACTGCCCTTGGGGCCGCTTCTACAGGCGAGCGCAATATCCTGTAGGAGCGGCCTTGTGTCGCGATAGGGGCGCAAAGCGCCCCCAGCTTTTGGCCTTACCCCACCCAGCCACTGGTTTTCATCGCCGAGTACACGGCCACGATCGCCAGCACGAAGAACGCGGCAGCCGCCAGGCGGCGAATCAGCGTCAGTGGCAGTTTCTCCGCAGCGAAGTTACCCGCCAGCACGACCGGTACGTTGGCGATCAGCATGCCCAGAGTCGTCCCGAGAATCACCAGGATCAGGTGCGGATACTGGGCCGCCAGCATCACCGTGGCAACCTGGGTCTTGTCACCGATCTCGGCCAGGAAGAAGGCGATCAGCGTGGTCAGGAACGGGCCGAAGCGGCGCGCCGGGTTCTCGTCATCGTCCATCTTGTCTGGCACCAGGGTCCACAGCGCAGTGGCCGTGAAGCTCGCGGCCAGCACCCAGTGCAACACCGACTCGCTGAAGAAACTGCCGACCCAGGCACCGACCGCACCGGCCGCGGCATGATTGGCCAGGGTGGCGGCGATGATGCCGGCGATGATTGGCCAGGGCTTGCGGAAGCGTGCGGCGAGGATGAGCGCGAGCAATTGCGTCTTGTCGCCGATTTCGGCCAAGGCAACGATTGCGGTGGGGACCAACAGAGATTCCAGCATCAGGATTCCTACGGGGGCGGGTCGACACGGCTATGACACGTACAGCCTCCCCGCCCCGGGTAAGGTGTGCGTGTCATAGGTCTTGTCAAACCCCGGACCTGTCTGTGCAGGTCGCTGGGTCGCACGCGCCATGGCCTGTGGGCCAAGTATGTTGACGCGTACCGGGCGAGCTGGGCGCTCGCGGGAGACTACTCCCCTAGGACGGTGCGGATTCTGCCTAGCCGAAACGGTTTCGGCAAGCCCTGATTTTTATCCACGTGTGGCGCGATAGATGCGGAAGCCATCAGCCTCAGCGCAGGTCTGGCAGTTGCCAAGGGCACCCTCGATCAGCGGCTGATAGCGCAGGAAGCTGTTCGCCACAAGGCGCATTTCGCCACCTTTTCGCAGATGTTGGCCGGACTTTTTCAGCAGGTTTTCCGACGCTTGGTAATTGGTGTGTACGCCTGTGTGGAACGGTGGGTTGCTCAGGATCAGGCTGAGGTCGGCGGGTGCGGCATCGATGCCATCGCCACTGATGACGTCGCCTTCAAGGCTGTTGGCCGCCAGGGTCAGGCGGCTGGCGGCCACGGCGAAGGCATCGACATCCAGCAGGGTGACCCGGCTCTGTGGATAACGACGCTTGGCCGTGGCACCGAGCACGCCTGCGCCACAGCCGAAGTCGAGCACATCGCCGACCGGCAGGTTGTCCAGGTGCTTGAGCAGCAGGGCGGTGCCACGGTCGAGGCGGCCGTGGCTGAACACGCCCGGCAGGCTCACCACCTGCAGCGGGCCGTCTTCGAGGTCGAGCGTGAAGCGCTCGGCCAGGCTTTCCAGCGGCGTGGCTTGCTGGGCGTTGGCCACGGTCACCTGCCACAGCTGGCAATGCCGGGCACTGTCGAGCTTGCGCGGTTTGCCGAACGCCTGCAGCTGCTTGGCCGCGCCCTCGATGCCACCGCGCTTTTCACCCACCAGGTACAGCTCGCGCCCAGCCAGGCGCGAGGCCAGGGCATTGAGCAGGTAGGCCGCCAGTTCGCGGGACTTGGGCAGGAACAGCACGGCCGCCTCGAAGGCGACCGGCGGCACGTCGACGCCGTAGTGGCTGCGCCCGGCAAAGCGGCTGTCGAGCATGGCCTGGTCACCGGCATGCCAGGTCCAGCCATGGGCCTGGGGCAGTTGCCCGAGCAGGCCGTCGGCGGGGGCGCCGGCAAGCAGTAGCGGGCCCTGGAACAGCTCTGCCTGGCGGAGCAACACTTCACTGCGCGGGTCCATGGACGACGCCTCCTGAAAAAAGTGGCGCAGTGTAGCAGAGCCGGGCGCGGGACTGACCGGGCGCTCAGCTGACCACGCGGCGTGGCTGGCCTTCGAAGAAGGCCTTGGCGTTCTCGCTGAGCTGGCCGACGATGCGCTGGCGCGACTCCACCGCGCCCCAGGCGCTGTGCGGGGTGATCAGCAGGCGCGGGATGCCCTTGTCCAGCAGCGGGTTGCCATTGACTGGCGGCTCGACGCTCAGCACATCGGTGGCGGCGCCGCCCAGGTGGCCGTTGCGCAAGGCTTCGGCCAGGGCCTGTTCGTCGATCAGGCCGCCACGGGCGGTGTTGACCACCAGCGCGCCCTTCTTCAGCAGCGCCAGTTCGCGGGCGCCGATCATGTGCCGGGTGTGCTCGTTGAGCGGGCAATGCAGGGTCAGCGCGTCGACCTGCGGCAGCAGTTCGTCCAGCGCCAGGCGATCATCACGGGCCGGGCGGCCAGGGATCTGCCCGCTCAGCACGCGCATGCCGAAGGCTTCGGCCAGCCGTGCCACTGCCCCGCCCAGTTCGCCATGGCCGAGCAGGCCGAGGGTCTTGCCTTGCAGTTCGACGATCGGGAAATCCAGCAGGCAGAACTGGCTGGCCTTGGCCCACTGGCCGTCGGCCACCGCCTGGTTGTAGTCGCACAGGCGCGTGGCCAGGGCCAGCAGCAGGGCGAGGGTGTGCTGGGCCACCGACGGCGTGCCATAGCCCTGGCAGTTGCAGACGGTAATGCCCTGGGCGCGCGCGGCTGCCAGGTCGACATTGTTGGTGCCGGTCGCGGCCACCAGGATCAGTTTCAGCTGCGGGTTGGCGGCCAGGGTGGCGGCATCGAGCATGACCTTGTTGCTGACCACCGCGACAGCGCCCTGCAGGCGTTCGGCGACCTGCTCGGGGCGGGTGGCGGCAAACAGCTCGAATTCGTTGAACTGTTGCTGCAACGGCGACAGGTCGAGGTCGCCAAGGTCCAGGGATTGGTGATCGAGAAACACGGCACGGCGCAAGCTGGGCATCGGTGAGGCTCCGGTGGCAGGGCAGGGGTTGATCCATCAACCCGCACAATGCCACTCATACCTCTCACAGCCAAATCATTCCTTCGGCTGATTTGACCGTCACATTGAGCTACTACAGTAGATCCAGACTTGTTCGGCATGCTTTTCAGAAAAGGGATCACCATGTTGCAGACCCGCATCATCAAGCCCGCCGAGGGCGCGTATAACTTCCCTCTGTTGATCAAGCGCCTGCTGATGTCTGGCAGCCGCTACGAAAAGACCCGCGAGATCGTCTACCGCGATCAGCTGCGCCTGACGTATCCACAGCTCAACGAACGCATCGCCCGCCTGGCCAACGTGCTGACCGAAGCCGGGGTCAAGGCCGGTGATACCGTGGCGGTGATGGACTGGGACAGCCACCGTTACCTGGAATGCATGTTCGCCATCCCGATGATCGGCGCAGTGGTGCACACCATCAACGTGCGCCTGTCGCCGGAACAGATCCTCTACACCATGAACCACGCCGAAGACCGCTTCGTACTGGTCAACAGTGATTTCGTCGGCCTCTATCAGGCCATCGCCGGGCAACTGACCACGGTCGACAAGACCGTGCTGATCACCGATGGCCCGGACAAGACCGCCGACCTGCCCAACCTGGTCGGCGAGTACGAACAACTGCTCGCCGCCGCCAGCCCGCGCTACGACTTCCCGGATTTCGACGAGAACTCGGTGGCCACCACTTTCTACACCACCGGCACCACCGGCAACCCCAAAGGGGTCTACTTCACCCACCGCCAGCTGGTGCTGCATACCCTGGCCGAGGCTGCCGTGACCGGCAGCATCGACAGCGTGCGCCTGCTCGGCAGCAACGACGTGTACATGCCGATCACGCCGATGTTCCACGTGCATGCCTGGGGCATCCCCTACGCGGCCACCATGCTGGGCATGAAGCAGGTCTACCCGGGCCGCTACGAGGCAGACATGCTGGTCAAGCTGTGGCGCGAAGAGAAGGTCACCTTCTCGCATTGCGTGCCGACCATCCTGCAGATGCTGCTCAATTGCCCGTCCTCCCAAGGCGAGCATTTTGGCGGCTGGAAAATCATCATCGGCGGCAGCGCGCTGAACCGGGCGTTGTATGAGGCGGCGTTGGCCCGGGGGATCCAGCTGACGGCAGCGTACGGCATGTCCGAAACCTGCCCGCTGATTTCCGCCGCGCACCTGAATGACGAACTGCAGGCCGGCAGCGAGGATGAACGCGTTACCTACCGCATCAAGGCCGGCGTGCCAGTGCCGCTGGTGGAAGCGGCGATCGTCGATGGCGAGGGCAACTTCCTGCCGGCCGATGGCGAGACCCAGGGCGAACTGGTGCTGCGTGCGCCGTGGCTGACCATGGGGTACTTCAAGGAGCCGGAAAAGAGCGAAGAGCTGTGGCAGGGTGGCTGGCTGCACACCGGTGACGTCGCCACCCTCGACGGCATGGGCTACATCGATATCCGCGACCGCATCAAGGACGTGATCAAGACTGGCGGCGAGTGGATCTCCTCGCTCGACCTCGAAGACCTGATCAGCCGCCATCCGGCCGTGCGCGAAGTGGCGGTGGTCGGGGTCGCCGACCCGCAATGGGGCGAGCGCCCGTTCGCCCTGCTGGTGGTGCGTGACGACAAGGCGATCGATGCCAAGGCGCTGAAGGACCATCTCAAGCCGTTTGTCGAAGAAGGGCACATCAACAAGTGGGCCATTCCAAGCCAGATCGCCGTTGTTACTGAAATTCCCAAGACCAGTGTCGGCAAGCTCGACAAGAAGCGCATTCGCCAGGACATCCTCCAGTGGCAAGCCAGCAACAGCGCCTTCCTGTCTACCTTGTAACCCCCTGCGGGTCGCGCACGACAGAACGCGCCCCGCATGCTAGACGGCCTGAAGCCTTGCCAAACGAAAAAAATCGGCCATGCTTCAGCACGGCCAACGCGCAGTCTGCGCAAATCACACTTTAGAGGGATCAAGCACTTGTGCCTGCTGGCTATAGTCGGGGCCAGGGGATTTTCAGAAATGGGGGAGGGCGGCGCGCGCAAGACGCGTCGTCGCGGGTGCAAGCCCGCATACCGGTCGCACGGGCCGTTTCTGAAGGGACTCACTGCCATAACAATAAAGTACATGGAGTAGCGTCGATGAAATCTGCAAACCCGTTCTGGCGCCGGGCCAAGTTGCCCTTGGCCGTCAGCCTTGCTTCCACGCTCGCAAGTCCTGCTTTCGCTGTCAGTTTCAACATCGGTGAAATCGAAGGCCAGTTCGACTCGTCGCTCTCCGTTGGCGCCAGCTGGTCGACCGCCAACCCCAACAAGAACCTGATCGGGGTCAACAACGGCGGCAAGGGCCTGTCGCAGACCTCCGACGACGGCCATTTGAACTTCAAGAAGGGCGAAACCTTCTCGAAGATCTTCAAAGGCATCCATGACCTTGAGCTCAAGTACGGCGACACGGGTGTGTTCGTACGTGGCAAGTACTGGTACGACTTCGAGCTCAAAGACGAAAACCGCGAATTCAAGGACATCAGCGACTCCAACCGCAAGGAAGGCGCCAAGTCGGCGGGTTCGGAACTGCTCGACGCCTTCGTCTACCACAACTACGCGATCGGTGATCAGCCGGGCTCGGTACGCCTGGGCAAGCAGGTGGTGAGCTGGGGCGAAAGTACCTTCATCGGCGGCGGCATCAACTCGATCAACCCGATCGACGTTTCGGCGTTTCGCCGTCCGGGTGCCGAGATCAAGGAAGGCCTGATCCCGGTCAACATGTTCTATGTGTCGCAAAGCCTCACCGACAACCTGTCGGCCGAAGGTTTCTACCAGATCGAGTGGGACCAGACGGTTGTCGACAACTGCGGAACATTCTTCTCCCAGCCGGACGTGATCGCCGATGGTTGCAACAACAACCTGGCCGTGCTTGCCACACGTAATTCGCTGGCCAGCCGCCTTGGGCCGCTGGCGACCCCGGTGAACAACACCCTGGCCGCCCGGGGCGTGACCTACGGCAACCCGGACGAAGGCGTGATCGTGCGCCGCGGCGCGGACCGCGATGCACGCGACAGCGGGCAGTTCGGTGTTGCCCTGCGCTACATGTTCGAGCCGCTCAACACCGAGTTCGGTGGCTACTTCATGAACTATCACAGCCGTGCGCCGATCTTCAGTGGTCGTGGCGCAGACGCTCAGTTCTACAGCACCACCGGCCTGGCCGGCGCGCTGGTCAGGGCGGGCGTGCCGGCCGGTGCGTTGGCCAACCTGCTGCCCAGCCTGATGCCGTTGCAGGTGGCAGGCAACTCCAGCTACTACGTGGAATACCCGGAAGACATCCGCCTGTATGGCCTGAGTTTCTCGACCACGCTGCCCACCGGTACTGCCTGGAGCGGGGAAATCAGCTATCGGCCCAACGCCCCGGTGCAGCTCAATACCACCGATATCCTCTATTCCGGCCTGACGCCGCTCAACCCCAACGTATCGGTGCTGCAAGGCACCCCGGGGGCCGATCAGCCTGGCTACCGGCGCAAGGAAATCACCCAGCTGCAGACCACGTTCACCCACTTCTTCGACCAGGTGATGGGCGCGGAGCGGCTGACCATGGTCGGCGAAGTCGGCTGGACCCACGTGGGTGGCCTGGAAAGCACCTCCAAGGCGCGATACGGGCGTGACCCGGTATTCGGCCCCGGCCCGTTGCCCAGCGGCCAGTGCGAAGCGCTCAACACCAGCACACTGGGCACCTCGAACGCCAACAACGTGTCGCGCTACTGCGAAAACGACGGCTACACCACGGCGGACTCCTGGGGTTATCGCGTGCGTGCGATCTGGGATTACAACAACGTCTTCGCCGGGGTGAACCTGCGCCCGAGCGTGGCCTGGTCGCATGACGTGGACGGCTATTCGCCGGGGCCGGGCGGCAACTTCGAGGAAGGGCGCAAGGCGATCAGCCTGGGCCTGGACGCGGAGTACCAGCAGACCTATACCGCCAGCCTGTCGTACACCAACTTCTTCGACGGCAAGTACAGCACCGTGGATGATCGCGACTTCGTCGCCCTCAGCTTCGGCGTGAACTTCTAAGAACACTGATCCAGGACGACACGAGATGAACAAGACCAGAAGTCTGCTGCAAGCCGGTGTGCTGGGCCTGTCCCTGCTGGCGACCAGCGTCATGGCTGCGGTATCTGCCGATGAAGCGGCAAAACTGGGTAGCACCCTGACCCCGATGGGGGCGGAAAAGGCCGGCAACGCCGACGGTTCGATCGGCCCGTGGGAGCCACTGTCGAAGACCGCGGGCAGTGTCGATGCCAAGGGCTTCCTTGCTGACCCCTACGGCAGCGACAAGCCGCTGTTCACCATCACCGCGCAGAATGCCGAGCAGTACAAGGACAAGCTCTCGCCGGGCCAGCTGGCGATGCTCAAGCGCTACCCTGATACCTTCAAGATCCCGGTATTCAAGACCCACCGTGGTGCCACGGCGCCTGACGATGTGTTCGCCGCCATCAAGAAGAACGCCACCGCGACCACCCTGGTCGAAGGCGGCAACGGCCTGAACAACTTCCAGACGGCCGTGCCCTTCCCGATCCCGAAAAGCGGCCTGGAAGTGATCTGGAACCACATCACCCGCTACCGCGGCGGCAGCGTCAGCCGCCTGGTGACCCAGGCGACTCCGCAGCAGAACGGCTCGTACAGCCTGGTGTATTTCGCCGATCAGTTCGTCTTCCGCGACAAGATGAAGGACTACGACCCGAACAACCCAGGCAACATCCTGTTCTACTTCAAGCAGGAGGTGACCGCTCCAGCACGCCTGGCCGGTACCGTGCTGCTGGTGCACGAGACCCTCGACCAGGTCAAGGAACCGCGCAAGGCCTGGATCTACAACGCCGGCCAGCGGCGTGTGCGCCAGGCCCCTCAGGTGTCGTACGACGGCCCGGGTACTGCGGCCGACGGCCTGCGCACCTCGGACAACCTGGACATGTACAACGGCGCGCCGGACCGCTACGACTGGAAGCTCGAGGGCAAGAAGGAGATGTACATCGCCTCCAACGCCTTCAAGCTGGATGACCCCAAGCTCAAGTACGCCGACATCCTCAAGGCCGGGCATATCAACCAGGACCTGACCCGCTACGAGCTGCGCCGGGTCTGGCATGTGGTGGCGACCCTCAAGCCGGGCCAGCGGCACATCTACGCCAAGCGTGACTTCTACATCGACGAGGACACCTGGCAAGCGGCGGTGATCGACCAGTACGACGGTCGTGGTCAGTTGTGGCGCGTGTCCGAGGCTCACGCCCAGCCTTACTACAATGTGCAGGTACCGTGGTACACCCTCGAAGCCATCTACGACCTGCAGTCGGGCCGCTACCTGGCCCTGGGCATGAAGAACGAAGAGAAGCGCGCCTACGACTTCGGCTTCAGTGCCAGCAAAGCCGATTTCCAGCCAGCCGCCCTGCGTCAGTCGGGTATCCGCTGAGCTGAAAACCTGCAACTCCGTGTGACCTCCCAGAACGCCCCGGCTTGCCGGGGCGTTTCTGTCTGGCCGGCCGATAAGGCCGATGAATACCTCGCCAAAGCCCCGCCCCAGCCCTTGTCCATCAGCCATGTTGCTTTTTGTCGCAGTCTTTTCCAGGCAAATGGCGCCCATCATCTTCAAATGCGTTGCATTACCCGCTAGTCTCGCAAGCATCCGTACCGCCGTAGTTTTCCCAACAGAACGAGCCGGCCATGACAGATCTGTCCCGTACGCATGGATTCGCCAGCCAGGCCCTGGGCCTTCTGGACGGGCGTTTCTTCCGGCCTCCGCAGCCGGACGGCCACGTGCCGCGTGCACGCTTGTGCCAGCGCTTGCAGGGTGGTCTTGGCGGGCGCTTGTTACTGGTCAACGCCCCAGCCGGCTTTGGCAAAAGCTCCCTGGCCATCGAGTTCTGCGAGTCGCTGCCCAGCCATTGGCGTAGCCTGTGGCTCGGGTTGAGCCAACGGGACGCTGACCCCGGTCGTTTTCTCGAGCGCCTGCTCGAAGGCCTGCAGCAGTACTGCCCGGCACTGGGCGGGCAGGCCATGGGCCTGTTGAAGATGCGTCAGCGCCACCAGCCCTTTGCCTTCGAAGAATGGCTCGACAGCTTGCTCGACGAGCTGGCGCTCTACCTTCATGCCGATACACCTTTGCTGCTGGTGCTCGACGACTACCACCTGGCCCAGGGGCCGGTTCTCGATCGCTGCCTGCAGTTCTTCCTCAACCACTTGCCCGCTGGCCTTGTGCTGCTGGTGACCAGCCGCCAGCGCCCGGACTGGCACTTGGCGCGGCTGCGCCTGTCCCGGCAGTTGACCGAGCTCGGCGAGCAGGACCTGCGCCTGACCCCGGAGGAGTCTCTGGCGGTGATTGGTCGCCAACCCACGGGCCTGCGCGGCCAGGCGCTCGACAACCTGATTCAGCGCAGTGACGGCTGGGTGGCCGGGCTGCGCTTCTGGCAGCTGGCTGCCAGCGAAGCCGGTGACGAGCATGCCTTGCCCCAGGCCCTGCACGGTGGTGAAGGGTTGATCCGCGACTACCTGCTGGAAGAAGTCATCGAGATGTTGCCTGCGGATGTGCAGGCCTTTCTGTTCGACACGGCCTGCCAGGAGCGCTTCTGCGCGGCGCTGTGCGATGCACTGCGTGACCGCCATGACAGTGAAGCGATCCTGCGTTACCTGCAGGCCCATCAGGTTTTCCTGGTGCCGCTGGACGAGCATGGCCACTGGTATCGCTACCATCACCTGTTCTCCGACCTGTTGCGCAGCCGTCAGTGCAGTGAACCGCTGGCGCGCCTGCACTTGCGCGCCTGCCGTTGGTTCCAGGCCCAGGGCCTGCTCGACGAGGCGGTGGAACAGGCGTTGCGCGCCGGCCACCTCGACGTCGCTGCCGACCTGGTACAGAGCCTGTCCGAGGAACAACTGTTGGCCGAGCAGAACGTCGGCATGCTGTTGCGCTGGAAGATGGACTTGCCTGACAGCCTGCTGATCAGCACGCCGCGGTTGATCGTGCTGTACAGCTGGGCGCTGGGCCTGGCCTGCCAGCTGGATGCCGCCGAGGAGCTGGCCAGTTACCTCAGCCGCTTCCTGCCCGCACCTTCCGCCACTGCCCAGAAGTCGATGTTGGCGCAATGGCTGGCCTTGAGCGGGGTCATTGCCCGTGGCCGGGGTGACCGCGAGCGCACGCTGGCCTATTGCGGCGAAGCGCTGCAGAGCCTGCCGAGCAAACGCTATGGGCAACGCCTGGTGTGCCTGTCGACGCTGTCCAACCTGGCCATTGCCGATGGCGACTTCTGGCGTGCGCGCGGCTGGAACCGCGAAGCGCTGGAACTGGCGCAGCGTGTCGGCAACCCGTTGTTCGAGGCGCTGGCGCATTACGATCGGGCGCGGGTGCTGCATGCCCGCGGCGAGGTATTGCGGGCGCTGGATGAAGTGCGCCAGGGGTTGCAGCGCCTGCAAGGGCTGTCGGCGCAGCGGCTGTACGCGGTGCGGGCGCGGCTGACCCTTTACGAGGGCTACCTGCTGGTGGCGCGCCTGCAACCTGCGCAAGGGCGTGCGCGCTTGCGTGCAGGGCTGGGCGAGGCGCGTGCCTGCCGCGACATCAGCGTGCTGATCGGCCATTGCGTGATTGCCTCGCTCGATGGCCGTGAGGGCCAGTATGCCGAGGCGTTCGCCGAGCTGGCCGAGGCGGAGCGGCTGATGCACATCTGGGATGTGCCACCGATCTTCTACCTGGCGATGATCACCCTGGTGAAGTGCGAGCTATGGCTTGCCCAGGGCCGTATCGACCTGGCCGAATCCTGGCTGTTGCGCCTGGGCCAGACCTATGGCGGCGAGCACCCTGCGGCGGCGCCGGAGTTCCACCCCTTGCTGGCGCTGCACATCGAATTGCAGCAGGCACTGCTCGAACGCGTTCAGCAGCGCAGCGAAGACGCCGTGGCGCGCCTGTGCGCCCTGGCCGAACGCGGGCAGGCCAGCGGCGGCATGATGCTCACACTGCACGCGTTGTCGCAGTGGGTCGACCTCTCATTGAGCGCAGGGCAGGAAGCGCAGGCAGCGCAACTGCTGCCCATGGCGTTGAGCGCAGCCCGGGGTGGAGTTGTGCAACCCTTCCAGCGGCTGATCGAATTGCACCCTGCCTGGCTGCGTGAACAATTGCTGGCACAGCCAGCCTGCCAGGTCCAGGCCGAACTGCTGACGTATCTGCCCGAACCGGCGGCCCCAACAGGCGGCGCCGCCGAAGCATTGAGTGGTCGCGAGCTGGCGGTGCTCGAGTTGATCGCCCAGGGCTGTTCCAACCAGCAGATCAGCGAGCGGCTGTTCATCTCCCTGCACACCGTCAAGACCCATGCCAGCCATATCAACAGCAAGCTGGGGGTAGAGCGCCGTACCCAGGCAGTGGCCCGGGCCAAGTCGTTGGGCTTGCTGGCCTGAAGCTAGCCGCGAGGGGCATGGCGCTATAAAATGATGGCTCAGGGCCATTATCTGGTTTTGTCCTGAGTGCGCTGCATTCTCCACCCTCATCTTTCCAGGCCTGTTGCCGATACAGGTTTCGGCGATATGCATCGCCTCGCGCCATCCACCCAACTACTCAATACAGGTCGTGTTGATGCTGCAGTACGGGCAAAAAAGCTTTCTGATCGTCGACGACTTCACCGACTTTCGCACGTCGACCCGGTCCATGCTGCGCGAACTGGGCGTGCGCGATGTGGACACTGCGGACAGCGGCGAGCAGGCCCTGCGCATGTGCGGGCAGAAGCGCTACGACTATATCCTCCAGGACTTCCACCTCGGCGACGGCAAGAAGAACGGCCAGCAGGTCCTGGAAGACTTGATCCTCGACAAACTGATCAGCCATGAATGCGTTTTCATCATGGTCACTGCCGAGAGCAGCCAGGCCATCGTGCTCAGCGCCCTCGAGCATGAACCGGATGCCTACCTGACCAAACCGTTCAACCGCGTGGGCCTGGCCCAGCGCCTGGACAAGCTGACCCAGCGCAAGACCCTGCTCAAGCCGATTCTGCAGGCCCTCGACCGCGGTCGCCCGGCCGAAGTACTGGCGGCGTGTGCCGAGCTGTGCAAGAAGGACCCGCGTTTTGCGCCGTTGTGCCTGCGCTATCGTGCCGACGCGCTGCGCGACCTCAACCGCTTCGATGAGCTGGAGAAGTTTCTCAAGAGCATCCTCGCCAGCCGCCCGCAACCCTGGGTGTATTCGGCGTTGGGCAGCCTGATGCACAAGCGTGGGCAGAATGCCCAGGCCCAGGGTGTCTATGAGCAGGCGCTCAAGGCATTCCCGATCATGCCCGGGCTGTACGATGGCATGGCCGAGGTGCTGGTCGCTCAAGGCGAAACCCGGCGTGCCCAGAGCATGCTCGAGGAAGCGGTGCGCTTGTCACCCCTGGCGGTGCGCCGGCAGGCGGCACTGGGCAAGCTGGCGCTGGACAACGAAGACTTCGACAGCGCCTCCAAGGCTTTCCGCCATGCGGTCAATCAGGGCCAGAGCTCGCGCTACAAGGATGCCGAAAGCAACCTTGGGCTGGTCCAGGCGCTGATGAGCAAGAACGCCGGCTTCGGCCTGGATGCCCGCGCCCGGGTCGAAATCAACACCGTGCTCAGCGAAGTGGCCAAGGACAACATCGAAGACCAGGGCCTGCAAGTGCGTGCCCGGTTGATGAAAGCCGCCAGCCTGCAGCAGGCAGGCGACCTGGAGACTGCCGCCAAGTTGACCGAGCAGGCCATGCAGCGGCTGGAGAAGATGGACCAGTTCTTCTCGGTCGAAGCCGCCCTGACCGTGGTCAAGCAGTTGCAGGCGCTTGGCCAGGAAGCGGCCGGCGGCAGCATCCTCAAGGGCTGCGTGGAAACCTACGGTGACGACCCCAAAGTCATGCAGAGCGTGGCCAAGCTGACCGACGACCCGGCCGTTCTGGGCGCAGTCACCGAGGCGGTCGACCTCAACCGCCAGGGCGTGCGCAGCTACCAGGCCGGGCAGCTCAACGAAGCCTTGCAGATGTTCCGCAAGGCCCTGTCGCTGCAACCGAAGAACATCAGTATCGCGCTCAACACGGCGCAGGCCTTGCTGCGCATCGGTGGCGAGGTGACGCCGCCGGCGATCCAGCAGGAATGCCGCGACTGCCTGACCCGCGTGGCCGGCATCCCGACCAGCGACAGCCGCTACGACCGCTACCGCAAACTGCATATCAAGGTCTTCGGCGCATGAGCCAGGATAACCAGGGGCTGGATTTTTCCACGGTGATCGCCTCCACCGTGCATGACCTGAAGAATTCGCTGTCTGCGCTGATCCAGTCCCATGACCAGTGGCTGGCACGCCTGCCTGAAGAGTGGCGCAGCGGCACCGAGCAGGGCGTGATCGAGCATGAGTTCCGTCACCTCAACGGCATGCTGGTGCAGTTGCTGGGGTTGTACAAGCTGGGGGTGAATCAGCTGCCTGTTTGCCCGGACTACCACGAACTGGATGACTTCATCGAGGCCCAGCTGGCGGCCCACCAGGAAGTGCTGCAGCACAATGACATCCTCGCGACCTGGCGTGTCGACACCGACAACCCGCTGGGTTTCTTCGACCGCGAGCTGGTAGCCTCGGTGATCGCCAACGTGATCACCAACGCCACCCGCTATGCCGGCCACACGCTGTTGGTCAGCATTGGCGAGGAAGACGAGCATCTGGTCATCAGTGTCAACGACGACGGCCCGGGGTATCCGGCGCGGATGCTCGAGCGCCAGCAGGATTACGTGCAGGGCATCGACTCGCAGAGCGGCAGCACCGGGCTCGGGCTGTACTTCGCGGCGCGGATTGCGGCGTTGCATGAGCGTAACGGCGTGCGCGGGCGGATCGAGATTGCCAATGGCGGGGCACTTGGGGGCGGGTTGTTCAGGTTGTATTTGCCATGAACGCTTTACTTCGAGTGTTCAGCACTGTTCCAGATTGAGAGGTTGTTTCTCAAGGCCAGGTAGGAAAATTCCTAGTCGTACCATCGGCTCTGTTTTCGATGGCAGCTGCGTGGCAGTGTAGATACGAGGTATCTACATTTCACTTGCAATCGTCAGGAGGGTTTCTACTATGTATCTACCTTGGGAGATACTCATGCAAATCAAGATTCAGCAATGGGGCAACAGTGCGGCTATTCGTTTGCCAGCGGCTGTGCTCAAGCAGATGCGCCTTGGCGTTGGCTCGACGCTGAGCCTGGATGCGGCAGGTGAAACTCTGGTACTCAAACCCGTAAGGTCCAAGCCGAAGTACACCCTTGAAGAATTGATGGCGCAATGTGATTTGAACGCGCCGGAACCTGAGGACATGGCTGAGTGGAACGCGATGCGGCCCGTGGGGCGTGAAGTGTGAAGCGGGTCAAGTTCGCCAGGGGGGATATTGTTCGGGTCAACCTTGACCCTACCGTTGGGCGAGAACAGCAAGGTGCCGGGCGTCCGGCCCTTGTGCTCACCCCCGCAGCCTTCAATGCGTCTGGTCTGGCAGTGATCGTTCCAATCAGCCAAGGCGGCGATTTCGCCAGGCATGCTGGATTTGCGGTTACCCTCAGTGGGGCAGGCACCTTGACGCAAGGTGTAATACTCTGCAACCAGATACGCACGGTGGACCTCGACGCCAGAGGTGCCAAGCGTGTTGAGTCGGCTCCTGAAGTTGTCATTCTCGATGCGTTGGCACGAGTTCAAACCCTGTTCGAATAACCGGTTGCTGTAATCACTCATGGTAAAAGCATCAATAGCGCTGATCCGCGAAACCTTCCCCGTAGGCCCCCTGCAGTGCAACTGCACGTTGATCGGTGACCCGGTCAGCAAGAAGGCCATCGTCGTCGACCCGGGTGGTGACCCGGACAAGATCCTCGCCCGCCTGCAGGCCCATGGCCTGACCCTGGTGAGCATCATCCACACCCACGCGCACTTCGATCATTTCCTTGCTTCGGGCAAGCTCAAGGAACTCACCGGCGCCACCCTGCACCTGCACAAGCAGGACCAGCCGCTGTGGGACAACCTGGAGATGCAATGCCAGATGTTCGGCGTGCCCTACACCCCGGTACCGTCGCCAGACCGTTGGCTCGGCGATGACGAGGAACTGGCCTGCGGTTGTGGTGTGGCCCTGCACACGCCGGGGCACACCCCTGGATCGATGAGTTTCTGGTTCGCCGACGCCAAGCTGCTGATCGCCGGCGATACCCTGTTCCGCCGTGGTATCGGCCGCACCGACCTGTGGGGTGGCGACCAGCGCGCCATTGTGCGTTCGATCAAGGAACGGCTGTACCGCCTGGATGAAGATGCCATCGTGGTCACCGGCCACGGGCCGGATACACGCCTGGGCGACGAGATGCGCGAGAACCCCTTCGTGCGGGCCTGAGCCTGCATGAAAAGCCTTTCATGGAATTTTTCCGTATCCTGGCAATCCAAGGCTGGCATAGATCCCTCCGTGATCTGCCGCACACACGAATTTTTGTAGGAGCTTGTCCATGTTCACCATGCGTCGTCTGATTATCGTCGCAACCGCCGCAGCCCTGATGACCGGCTGCGCCGGGCAGAATCCTTATGACAGCCAAGGCCAGGCTCAGGGCGAGTCCTCGGGCATGAGCAAGACCGCCAAGTACGGCGGCCTGGGCGCGCTGGCCGGCGCCATCGCCGGTGCTGCCATCGACCACAACAACCGTGGCAAGGGCGCGCTGATCGGCGCCGCCGCCGTGGGTGCCGCCGCTGCCGGTTACGGCTACTACGCCGACAAGCAGGAAGCCGAGCTGCGCGCGAAAATGGCCAACACCGGCGTCGAAGTACAGCGCCAGGGCGACCAGATCAAGCTGATCATGCCGGGCAACATCACCTTCGCCACCGACTCGGCCAACATTTCGCCGAGCTTCTACAACCCGCTGAACAACCTGGCCAACTCGTTCAAGTCGTTCAACCAGAACACCATCGAAGTGGTCGGCTTCACCGACAGCACCGGCAGCCGCCAGCACAACATGGACCTGTCGCAGCGCCGCGCTCAGGCCGTCAGCACCTACCTGACTTCGCAGGGCGTGGATGCTTCGCGTGTGACCGTACGTGGCATGGGCCCGGACCAGCCGATCGCCAGCAATGCCGACGCCAATGGCCGTGCACAAAACCGTCGAGTGGAGGTCAACCTGAAGCCTATTCCGGGTCAGCAGTATGACCAGCAGCAGGGCCAGGTTCAGCAGTACCCATAAGCCGCTCAGAACGGCGCAATGAAAAGGGCAGGCCGGTGACGGCCTGCCCTTTTTCAATTCAGCGGGTGACGCTGGCCTGAATCGCAGTCAGGGCGATGGTATGCACGATATCGTCCACCTGCGCCCCGCGTGGCAAGTCGTTCACCGGCTTGCGCAGCCCCTGCAGCATTGGCCCCAGGCTGACCCCGTCGGTGCTCCGCTGCACCGCCTTGTGGGTGGTGTTGCCGGTGTTCAGGTCCGGGAACACGAACACCGTCGCACGCCCGGCCACCTGGCTCTGTGGAGCCAACTGGCGGGCGACTTGCGGGTTGGCAGCCGCGTCATACTGCAACGGCCCGTCGATCAGCAGCCCTTGCTCCGCAGCCTGGGCCAGGCGCGTGGCTTCGCGTACTTTCTCGACTTCCTCGTCACTTGCCGAATCGCTGGAGTAGCTGATCATCGCTACCCGTGGCGCGATACCGAACGCCTGTGCCGATTCGGCACTCTGCCGGGCGATCTCGGCCAGTTCGCTGGCACTGGGGTGCGGGTTCATCACGCAATCGCCGTACACCAGTACCTGTTCGGGGAACAGCATGAAGAACACCGACGACACCAGGCTGGTGCCGGGCGCGGTCTTGATCAGTTGCAGGGCCGGGCGAATGGTGTTGGCGGTGGAGTGCACCAGGCCCGAGACCAGGCCATCGACCTCATCCAGGGCCAGCATCATGGTGCCGATCACCACCGGGTCTTCCAGCTGTTGCTCGGCCATTGGCGCGTTGAGGTTCTTGCTCTTGCGCAGGTTGACCATCGGCTCGACGTAGCGCCCGCGAATCAGCTCGGGGTCGAGTACCTCCAGGTCCGGCGGCAGAGTAATACCTTGGGCACGGGCCACGGCTTCGACTTCCTCGGGCTTGGCCAGCAGCACGCAACGGGCGATGCCGCGCGCCTGGCAGAGTGCCGCAGCCTGCACCAGCAGCGGCTCGGCGCCTTCCGGCAGGACGATGCGCTTGTTGGCCTGCTGCGCCCGCTGGATCAACTGGTAGCGGAACACCGCTGGCGACAGGCGCATTTCCCGTGGTGTGCCGCAGCGCTGGTGCAGCCAGGCGGCATCCAGGTGGCTGGCAACGAAGTCGGTGATGAATTCGGCCCGGTCACGGTCATCCACCGGGATTTCGCGGTTCAGCGAGTGGAGCAGGTTGGCGGTGTCATAGGAGCCGGTGCTCACCGACAGGATCGGCAGGCCAGCCTGAAGGGCGCCACGGCACAGGCCGAGGATGCGTGCATCGGGTTTGCTGTCACTGGTCAGCAGCAAGCCGGCCAGGGGCACGCCGTTGATGGCGGCCAGGCTCACGGCGAGGATGATGTCGTCGCGATCGCCCGGGGTCACCACCAGGGTGCCAGGCGTCAGCAGGGGCACGGTATTGGCCACGGTGCGGGCGCAGATGATGATCTTGTTCATCCGGCGCTGCTCGTAGTCGCCGGCGTTGAGCACCTGGGCACTGAGCAGTTCGGCCACGTCGCGGGTGCGCGGGGCGTTCAGCTCGGGCTGGTACGGAATGCAGCCGAGCAGGCGGAAGTCGTTGCCGCGCAGCAGCGGCGAGTGCTCACGCAGGCGGGTGGCGAAGTCGGCCATGCTCTCGTCGGTGCGCACCTTGTTGAGGATCACCCCGAGCACTTTCGGGTCGCGCGGGCCGCCGAACAGCTGGGCCTGCAGTTCAACACGGCCGGACAGCTCGCTGAGCACTTCGTTTTCCGGGGCCGAGACCAGGATCACTTCGGCATCCAGGCTCTTGGCCAGGTGCAGGTTGACCCGCGCCGCATAGCTGGCGTGGCGGGTCGGCACCATGCCCTCGACCACCACCACGTCATTGCCGATGCAGGCTTGCTGGTACAGGCGGATGATTTCTTCGAGCAACTCGTCCAGCTGGCCATCGCCAAGCATGCGCTCGACATGGGCCAGGCTCAGTGGCACCGGTGGCTTGATGCCGTGGGTGCGGGCAACCAGTTCGGTCGAGCGCTCCGGGCCCGTGTCGCCGGGGTGGGGCTGGGCGATCGGCTTGAAGAAGCCGACCTTGAGCCCGGCGCGCTCCAGGGTGCGGACCAGGCCCAGGCTGATGGAGGTCAGGCCGACACCAAAGTCGGTCGGCGCAATGAAAAATGTCTGCATGCGTGCTTCTCGAAATAAGCGGTGCAAGGAATCAACGGCCAAGGGTAGCGCTATCGGCCCCCTGGGCGCACCAACCGCACGCAAATGCCTGGCCGATGCGTGCGGCGCGCTGCCCGGCATCGAGCACCCACGGGCGCGCCTGCCACGGTGGCTGGTGGCGCAGGTGCTGGGTGTGGCCGCAGGACAGTTCGACCACCCAGTGGCCTTCTTCGTCCTGGTGGAAGCCGGTGATCCGACTGATGGGTCGCCCCTCGTCCGCGCTGCGGTCGCAATCGGGCGATGCCTTGGTTACACTTGTCCGCTCTACATACTTTTGCAAAAGGTCTTGCCCCATGCTGATCGCCGCCAACAAGGCTGTCTCCATCGACTATACCCTGACCAACGACGCCGGGGAGACCATCGACAGCTCCGCCGGCGGTGCGCCGCTGGTTTACCTGCACGGTGCTGCCAACATCATCCCAGGCCTTGAAAAAGCCCTGGAAGGCAAGCAGGCCGGTGACGAGCTGGAAGTTGCCATCGAGCCGGAAGACGCCTACGGCGAATACCTGGCCGAACTGGTCAGCACCCTGAACCGCAGCCTGTTCGAAGGCGTCGACCAGCTGGAAGTCGGCATGCAGTTCCACGCCTCTGCGCCGGACGGCCAGATGCAGATCGTCACCATCCGCGACATCGATGGCGATGACATCACCGTCGACGGCAACCACCCGCTGGCTGGCCAGCGCCTGAACTTCAAGGTCAAGGTTGTCGACGTGCGTGACGCCAGCGAAGAAGAAATCGCTCACCGTCACATCCACGGTGAAGGTGGCCATCACCACTGATTTTCTGCGCTAAGCTCAGAAAGTCGCCAGGCGCTCGGACAAGCCGGCATGCCTCCCCAGCGGGAGGTGCGCGGCTTGGAAGAGCGCCTTTTTAGTGGGCGCTATTCGCCCGCAGCGGCAACCGGGAACCTGAAAGGGGATTCATCATGAGTGCATTTCACGACCTGACGTTGAAGGCGCTGAACGGCGAGGACCTGCCCCTGGCACCGTTCAAGGGCCAGGTGGTGCTGGTGGTCAATGTCGCCTCCAAGTGTGGCCTGACGCCGCAATACGCCTCATTGGAAAAGCTCCAACAGCAATTCAAGGGCAAGGGCTTCAATGTGCTGGGCCTGCCCTGCAATCAGTTTGCCGGCCAGGAGCCCGGCAACGAAAAGGAAATCCAGGAGTTCTGCAGCCTCAACTACGGCGTGAGCTTCCCGCTGGGGGCCAAGCTCGAAGTCAATGGCCATGACCGTCACCAGTTGTACCGTCTGCTGGCGGGCGAGGGGGCAGAATTCCCTGGTGACATAACTTGGAACTTCGAGAAGTTTCTGGTGGGCAAGGATGGCCGGGTGCTGGCGCGATTTGCCCCGCGTACCGCGCCGGACGATCCATCGGTCGTGCAGGCCATCGAGAAAGCCTTGGGCTGAATATCCAGGGGGGGCACAGCACCCCCTTCGATACAGCAGAATCACCCAGATCAATAATACTGGGCCACGCTCCCCCCAACCCCTAACCTCAGGTGCATTTCCTACCCAGACGGAAGCGCCCCATGTCCAGCAACCCCCTGTTCCAGCCCTTCACCCTCGGCGCGCTCGAACTGCCGACCCGCGTCGTCATGGCGCCCATGACCCGTACCTTCTGCCCCGGTGGCGTGCCGCACGCCGGTGTGGTCGAGTACTACCGCCGCCGTGCCGCAGCAGGCGTGGGGCTGATCATCACCGAGGGCACCACGGTCGGGCACAAGGCCGCCAACGGCTACCCCAATGTGCCGCGCTTCCATGGTGAAGATGCCTTGGCCGGTTGGAAGCAGGTAGCAGACGCGGTGCATGCCGAAGGTGGCCGTATCGTGCCGCAGCTGTGGCATGTGGGCACGGTGCGCCGCCTGGGTACCGAGCCGGACGCCAGCGTGCCGGGTTACGGGCCGAGCGAGAAGGTCAAGGACGGCCAGGTGCTGGTGCATGGCATGACCCATGACGATATCCGCGAGGTGATCGCTGCTTTTGCCCAGGCGGCCCGCGACGCCAAGGCCATCGGCATGGACGGGGTGGAGATCCATGGCGCCCACGGTTACCTGATCGACCAGTTTTTCTGGGACGCCAGCAACCGCCGTGACGATGAATACGGCGGTGACCTGGCCGGCCGTTCGCGCTTTGCCATCGAGCTGATCCAGGCCGTGCGCGCTGCCGTGGGGCCGGACTTTCCGATCATCTTCCGCTTCTCGCAGTGGAAGCAGCAGGACTACAGCGCGCGCCTGGTGGAAACGCCAGACGCATTGGCCGCGTTCCTCGAGCCGCTGTCGGCGGCGGGTGTGGATATCTTCCACTGCTCGACCCGGCGCTTTTGGGAGCCCGAGTTCGAGGGTTCCGAGCTGAACCTGGCCGGCTGGACCCGCACGCTCACCGGCAAACCGACCATCACCGTCGGCAGCGTGGGCCTCGATGGCGAGTTCCTGCAGTTCATGGTCGCCACCGACAAGGTGGCCAAGCCCGCCAGCCTGGAAGGCTTGCTGCGCCGTCTGGGCGATGAAGAGTTCGACCTGGTGGCGGTTGGTCGCGCACTGCTGGTGGATGCCGAGTGGGCGCAGAAGGTGCGCGAGGGGCGTGAAGCGGACGTGCTGCCGTTCAGCCGCGAGGCGTTGACGACCCTGGCTTGATCGCCAGCGCGGCGCCAGCCGGCCGGGTGCCGGCTGGCGCCGTGTGGCAGGCGTTGAGCAGGTGCGATTCGAACTGCTCGACGATCGCCGGCCAGCCTTGGCGGCTGGCATGCTGGCGGGCGTTGAGGCGGACCCGGCGCAGGGTCTCGTCTTCTTCCAGCAACCAGCAGGCGGCATCGATGAACGCACACTGGTCGCCAGGCATGGCCAGCGCGCCGCTGTGGCCATGGCGGATATGCTGGGCTGCGGCGGCTTCGTCGTAGGCGACCACGGCCAGGCCCGAAGCCATGGCTTCGAGCACCACGTTGCCGAAGGTTTCGGTCAGGCTCGGGAACAGGAACAGGTCGCCGCTGGCGTAGTGCTCGGCCAGCGCTTCGCCACGCTGGGCGCCGCAGAACACCGCCTCCGGCATCTGTTGAGCGAGCGCAGCACGCTGCGGGCCATCGCCTACCACCACCAGGCGCAGACGCCGCTGTGGATAGGCTTTCTGCAAGGCTTGCAGGCAGGGTTGCAACAGCGCCAGGTTCTTTTCCGCAGCCAGGCGCCCGACGTGCAGCACGGCGATGTCATCGGCGCCGAGCCCCCAGTTTTCGCGTAAGGCCTGGCTGCGCCGGGCCGGGTTGAACAGGCCGGCATCGACGCCCCGGGCCATCAGGGCCAGGCGCTCGAACCCGCGCCGTTCCAGCTCCAGGCGCTGGCTGGCGCTGGGCACCAGGGTGGCGGCCGTGCGCCGATGGAACCAGCGCAGGTAATGGGTGAGCAGGCGCGCCAGCAGGCCGAGGCCGTATTGCCCGGAATATTGCGGAAAGTTGGTGTGAAAGCCACTGACCACGGCAACCCCCAAACGCCGCGCGGCGCGCAGGGCACTGAGGCCCAGTGGCCCTTCGGTGGCGATGTACAGCACGTCCGGGCGCTGCCTGCGCCAGCGGCGCAACAGCTTGTGCATCGACACCTCGCCCCACTGCAGGCCGGGATAGCCGGGCAGTGCCCAGCCTCGGCAGAGCAACAGGCCATCGTCATCGTCCGCCGGCGCCTCGTTGGCTTGCCGTGGGCGCACGATTTCCACCTGATGGCCACGCTGTCGCAAACCCTCGCTGAGGCGGCCAAGGGTGTTGGCCACACCGTTTATTTCGGGCGGGAAGGTTTCGCTGACGAGTGCGATGCGTAGGGCAGGTGTATTCATGACAAAAAGTTTCCACCTGCTGCGTTGCGCTCACATGACAGCCTTGTGACACGCAAATGACGCCTGATTCACGGCAGTTTCGGCGTTGTGAAAATTTCTTTTCAGGGTGCTCAAGCGGCACGCGGCGCAGCCGATGAAGATGCATCCGAATCGGTCTGATGCGCTCCGGGAGAGCGGTGATGTTCAACAGCAAGCTCAAGAAAGAAATCCAGCAACTGCGCGAAGAGCTGATGGCCATCGAGCAGGTCAAGAGTAGCCTCGACAGCGAGATGCTGGTGCTGCAGCTCGACCCTCAGGGGCGCATCGAGCAGGTCAACGGCAACTTCGAGAGCGAGATGCTCTACCGTGCCGAGCAACTGATTGGCCGCAACATCGAAGACATCGTGCCGGCACACGTGAAGAAGCTCGACTTCTACCAGCGCATGAAAAACGCCATCAGCCGTGGCGAGCACCTCAACGGCGCCTTCCGCCTGCTGCGCGGCAACGGCCAGGAAGCCTGGCTGCGCTCTATTCTGCAGCCGGTGAAGAGCGCTGATGGCCGGATCAGGCATTTCTCCATGCACTCCAGCGACCTGACCCGCACCATCGAAGCGTCCCGTGAGCACGAGAGCCTGATCAAGGCACTGATGCGCTCCACCGCCGTGATCGAGTTCAACCTCGATGGCGAGGTGCTGACCGCCAACGAGCGCTTCCTGCAGTCGGTGGGCTACAGCCTGGAACAGGTGCGTGGCAAGCATCACCGCATGTTCTGCGAGCCGGAGGAAGCCAGCTCGGCGGGTTACCAGGCATTCTGGGACAAGCTGCGCCGTGGCGAGTACGTGGCCGACCGTTTCAAGCGGGTCGACGCCCATGGCCGTACGATCTGGCTGGAGGCTTCCTACAACCCGATCTTCGATGCCCATGACGTGCTGTACAAGGTGGTCAAGTTCGCCACCGTGATTACCGAGCAGGTCAATCAGGAACTGGCCGTGGCGCAAGCCGCCGACATCGCCTACAACACCTCGCTGGAAACCGACAGCAGCGCCCGCAAGGCCACCGAAGTCGTGACCCAGACCGTGGACGTGATGCGTGGCCTGGAAGGTTCGATGCAGGACGCAGCCGAGGGTATCCAGGCGCTGGACAAGCAGTCCAAGGTGATCGGCGCAATCATCAAGACCATCAGCGACATTGCCGGGCAGACCAACCTGCTGGCGCTCAACGCTGCCATCGAGGCCGCCCGTGCCGGTGAGCAGGGCCGTGGCTTCGCCGTGGTCGCCGACGAAGTGCGGCAGCTGGCCTCGCGCACCAGCAGCGCCACCGAGGAGATTGCCAAGGTGGTGCAGCAGAACGAACAGCTGGCCCAGGCGGCGGTAGACATCATCGATACCAGCAAGCGCCAGGCCGAACAGGGGCTGGCGCTGGCGGCAGACACCGGTGGGGTGATCGTCGAGATCCAGGAAGGGGCGAAGAAAGTGGTGGATGCGGTGGGGCAGTTTTCCAGCCAGCTGGGCCATTGATCATGGCTTGGGTTGTGTAGCGCCTGTGAGATCGAGCGCCGCGCGGGCGGCGCTCGATCTCAAGGTCGCCAAATCCCTCCAGCCGTACCCCTCGCAGCAACACCCCAATCCCGAACGTCCCCCCACCAGCAACGAATCGACTTTTCCTACAACTGACTCAGGAACGTCCTACCCCCACCCCATGATGTGATTTCCCTGCACAAAACTGGCAGGGAGACGCCTCATGCTGCTCTGGCACATCGTGCCCACCTGGCACGATATCGAGTCACGCATCACCGATGAAATGGGCTATCAGGGAGGCGCCCATTTCCGTACCTACCTCAACGAAGAGGTGCCATCACTGGCCCTCCAGCTGCGCCGTGTCGACAGCGTGCGGCGCGCTTTCTACAAGGCCGAATGGGTAGCGGGCGAACTACTGCGCCAGCGCTTCGCCGACCTCGACATCAAAAACATCCTCAACGACCTGCTCGGCGTGGCCGAGCAGATGGCGATGATCGTCGCCGGCAGCGCCCTCACTGGCGGCCTGCTCGGTGCCGGCATCGGTGCCTTCGCCGGCGGTGTCGGTGCATTTCCCGGCGGCGTTGCAGGTACCGCCATTGGTTTCAAGGTCAGCGGCTGGATCCTCGGTGTGCTGGGCATTGCCTCACTCGCCGAGTTCTTCGTCGACGGCTTGCCGCGCATTGGCGAGTACTACCTGGACGGCATCGGCATCGCCTGGGAAGGCCCACGCGGTGAACAGGGGCTGAGCGCGTTCAGCCAGGACAACCCGTTTGCCATCAATCAGGCCGCGCATTTCATTGCCACCGGGCATGTCGAAGTCGTGATGCTGCTGTTGGGCGCCATGGTGTCCTACCTCACCCGCGGGGGTGGCAATGCCGGTGTGCTGGCTCAGGAAATGGCCGCTAGCAAGAAAGGCGCGCGGATTGGGCAGTGGATGCTCAAACATGAGGAGGGGTTGAAGAAGCGGCCGGACCTGCAGGTGCCGGAGCGGCGCAAGGGCGCGGTGAGTGAGCCGCAGCCTGCGCAGCCGAACCGGCCAGCGGGGAAAGACAAGGAGCCTTCAACGGGCAAGCCCGGTAGCATGCCTTTGCATACGGTGGCGTGTTTCAAGGCGGACAATTTGCCAGCGTCGAAGCATGGAGAGTTTGAGCGTCAATTAAAAGGACAGCAGGATGGATTGAACCGGCTCACAGTTGAAGAATTTTTGGAGAATGTTGTAAATCCCAAGGAGCGTGATCCGAAGGTTGCGAGAAATGCAAGAAGGAAATTGTATGATGATCTGAGGAGAAGAGCTTATGACGAGCTATCTAAGGATATGAGCCAAGTTGAAGCAAAAAAACTCTCAGCGAAACAGGCGAAGGAAACTATGTCCTCTCTTGCTGCGCTGCACAATCCAGATTTAATCGCCGGTGGCAGGGATGTCATTTCTGACTTCGGTGATAGGCAAGTAAATTCCACTATAGGTCCCCAGTGGAAAAGCAGGGTGGGTGAGCTAATACAATCAGTCAAAAAGCAGTCCAAAGAGGACGGTGTCTCGGGCTTTTTGAATGTTAGATTGCATAAGTGCTAATAAACTGAGGAGCACAAGAATGGACGACGTTTACTCACTTTTCATAGAGGAAATGGGCGAGCCGGTGTTCAGGCAGGAGGTACCTCCCTCCAGCATTGAGTGCTACAGAGGTAAGTTGCCGGAAAAACTGTTAGGATACTGGGCCGAGCACGGCTGGTGCGGATATGGTGATGGGATATTTTGGACCGTCAATCCTCAAGATTACGAGGGCGTGGCTGCCTCATTCATAGAGGGCACTCCGCTAGAAGGGCGGGATACCTATCACATCATTGCCCGTGGCGCTTTTGGTGACCTCTACCTGTATGGTGAAAATTCCGGATTTTCATTAAATATCGTAGCCCATACTTCAACCTATTGCGGTTCGGCTGGTGAAGTTGATGCGAATAATATGGATAAGGAGGTAGAGGGTTTCTTTCTTTTGATGGAGCGAGAATCCAATGATTTTGGGGAGTTCTTCGCGCCTGCAAAGGAACGTTTAGGTGTCCTTGGGTGTGATGAGATGTACGGCTTTGTTCCTGCGCTAGCGTTTGGAGGGTTAAGCAAGCTCGATAATCTACAAAAGGTAAGTGCAGTAGAGCATTTGATACTGCTCTCTCAGTTGTCACCTCTTAAACCCTACAGCTTCTCCGATTTTTAATAAAACACGCTGCGTAAGGGGCTGCCCGGCAGCCCCTCGCTCAATCAGTTCCGCTCGCGCACCCAGAACAACGTAGCCCCCGCCACCGCCGCCGGCATCATCAGCACGTTGACGCCAGGAATCAGCAACGCCAGGTAGGTGATGCCGCCAAAGCCCAGCGACTGCCAGCGCTTGCTGCGCAACCAGGCAAGCATGTCCTGCCAGCTCATCTTGTTGTTATCCGCCGGGTAGTCGATGTACTGGATGGCCATCATCCACACGCCGAAGATCAGCCACAGCGGCGCGGCGACCACGTTGACCACCGGGATCAGCGACAGGATGAACAGGCCGATCGCCCGCGGCAGGAAATAACCGAGCTTGCGCATCTCGCGGCCGAAGGTGCGCGGCACCATGGCCATCAACTCGCCCCAACTGAATGCCGGGAACGGGTCTTCACCGCGCACCACCACCTCGACCTTTTCCGCGAGGAAACCATTGAACGGCGCGGCGATGACGTTGGCCACCAGGGTGAAGGTGAAGAACACCATCAGCACCAGCAAGGCGACGAACAGCGGCCACAGAATGTAGGAAAGGAAGCTCAACCAGCTGGGCAGCGTCGGCATCAGGGCGTCGAGCCACAGGCTGAACTCGTGGCCTGCGAAGTAGATCAGGCCGCCGAACAGCAGCAGGTTGATCGCCAGCGGCAACAGCACGAACATCCGCAGGTTGGGGCTCAGCACCAGTTTCAGGCCTTCGCGCAGGTACTGGGGGCCGGAGAGGACAGGGGCTTGCATCGGGACACTCCGCAGAGAAGGGAAAACGCGCTGACCTTACCGAGTTTGCCGCGCCGACGAAAGGCAGGCGCACATGAAGAAACCGGCTGTAACAAATGTGCCAGGGCCATACGCCCGGGTGAAATTCGCAGATAGAGGATGCCTATGAGGTGGATTGTCGAAGGATATTTCCTTAATCTCTGCCACCTCGCTACAGTGCGCTCAACTTTCCGCTTTCTGGGCCTGCGCGTTGTAGCCTTCCCCAAGTGCTGCGTGGGTCCTTTTTAATTTCCAGCTGGCGGCCCCTGCGGCCCGCTCGACAGGAGTTCGACATGTCTGAAGTACGTCATTCGCGCGTCATCATCCTCGGTTCCGGCCCTGCCGGTTACAGCGCTGCGGTCTACGCCGCCCGCGCCAACCTCAAGCCACTGCTGATCACCGGCATGCAGGCGGGTGGCCAGCTGACCACCACCACCGAAGTCGACAACTGGCCGGGCGACCCCCACGGCCTGACCGGCCCGGCCCTGATGCAGCGCATGCAGGAACACGCCGAGCGTTTCGAGACCGAGATCGTCTTCGACCACATCAACGCCGTCGACCTGGCCAACAAGCCGTTCACCCTGCAGGGTGACAGCGGCAAGTACACCTGCGACGCGCTGATCATCGCCACCGGCGCCAGCGCCCGTTACCTGGGCCTGCCGTCGGAAGAAGCGTTCATGGGCAAGGGCGTTTCGGCCTGCGCCACCTGCGACGGTTTCTTCTACCGCAACAAGCCGGTCGCCGTGGTCGGCGGCGGCAACACGGCCGTGGAAGAAGCACTGTACCTGGCCAACATCGCCAGCAAGGTCACCCTGGTGCACCGCCGCGAGACCTTCCGTGCCGAGAAGATCCTGGTCGACAAGCTCAACGCCCGTGTCGCCGAAGGCAAGATCGAGCTCAAGCTCAACGCCACCCTGGACGAAGTGCTGGGTGACAACATGGGCGTGACCGGTGCGCGCCTGAAGAACAACGACGGCAGCAGCGACGAAATCAAGGTCGACGGTGTGTTCATCGCCATTGGCCACACCCCGAACACCTCGCTGTTCGAAGGCCAGCTGACCCTCAAGGACGGCTACCTGGTGGTCGCCGGCGGCCGTGAAGGCAACGCCACCGCCACCAACGTCGAAGGTGTGTTCGCCGCTGGCGACGTGGCTGACCACGTCTACCGTCAGGCCATCACCTCGGCCGGTGCCGGCTGCATGGCAGCCCTGGACGTCGAGCGGTACCTGGACGGCCTGGCCAACGCCTCGTTCTGATTCAGGCAATAAAAAAACCGGCCAATTGGCCGGTTTTTTCATGCCTGGGGTTTGCTCACAGGCTCAGGCGCATCGACAGGTCCACGGCCTTCACATCCTTGGTCATCGCGCCAATCGAGATGTAGTCGACGCCGGTCTCGGCAATCACCCGCAGGGTCGTTTCGTTGACCCCGCCGCTGGCTTCCAGCTTGGCCTTGCCAGCGGTGATACGCACCGCTTCGCGCATTTCATCCAGGGTCAGCTCGTCGAGCATGATGATGTCGGCGCCGGCTTTCAGCGCCTGGCGCAGTTCATCCAGGCTTTCCACTTCGATTTCCACCGGCTTGCCGGGGGCAATGCGGTGCGCCGCCGCCACCGCCTCGGCCACTCCACCGCTGGCGGCGATGTGGTTTTCCTTGATCAGGAAGGCGTCATACAGGCCGATGCGGTGGTTGTGGCAACCACCGCAGGTGACCGCGTACTTCTGCGCCAGGCGCAGGCCCGGCAGGGTCTTGCGGGTGTCGAGCAGCTGCACCCGGGTGCCTTCGACCAGGTCGGCCAGGAAGCGCGCGCGGGTGGCCACACCCGACAGCATCTGCAGGAAGTTCAGTGCGCTGCGCTCACCGCTGAGCAGCGAACGCGCCGGGCCTTCGAGGTGGAACAGCGGCTGGTTGGCCGTGGCGCGCTCGCCATCGGCCACCTGCCAGTGCACGGCCACGCGCGGGTCGAGCTGACGGAACACGGCATCGACCCAGGCGGTGCCGGCAATCACGCAGTCTTCGCGGGTGATGATGGTGGCCTTTGCCAGGCGCTCGGCCGGGATCAGCTGCGCGGTGATGTCGCCACTGCCGATGTCCTCCAGCAGTGCACGGCGCACATTGGCTTCGATCTCGGCGGTCAGGTCGGCAAGGCGTAGGTTCGGCATGGTCGGCTCCACAAGCTAGATGCCGGCGATTATAGGGCAGGGGGACGCCGCCGTGTACAGCTTGCCTGGCAGGCGACCATTGGTCAGGCCAACTGAGCATTTGCCCGAAAATACAGTCAGTTGCCCGGCAGCGAAGAGTGCTGGCAGCTGTCGGCATTTTTACCGATAATGGCGCCCAACATTTGGCGTCATAGCTTTGACGATTATCGCCCTGTCGAATACGTCACCCAGCAAGGAGTCCGGGATGCATAAAGAAGGCAAGGTGGTGCCCCTGGCGGCCGCCATCGACCGAGGCGCACGCACGCCTTTACCCTGCCTTCCGGTATTGCTCCTGCAAGTGCGTGACAAGGCCGCCCTGCAACTGCGCCAGGGCCTGCAGGCGCTGTTCGACAACGCCGACGACATGCTGTTCGAAATGGCCGACCGGGCGGCTGACCGCTTCGACCAGAACCTGTACTTCGAGGCCATGCGTGACCTGCGCCTGAAGCGCAAGCACATCGAACGTGGCTTTCTCGACATCTTCTACGACACCTTTGCCCGGATCGGCCAGTTCGACCCGCTGGGCCACCCGGGCGCGCATGACGCGCCGCAAATGGAGCGTGCCGTCGCCGTTGACGGCATGGTCGCGCGGGTGCTGTCGCGTGATGGCGTGGCCCTCAAGCAACTGGGCCAGCGCTTGCAATGCCTGCTCGCGCGCAGCTTCGACGAACAGCAGAACCCGTTCGGGCCGGCTGCGCTATGTGGTTACTTCCTCGATGCCGGGCGTAACCTGGGCGTAGGCCTGCGGGTCAAGCTGATCCTGTTGAAGCTGTTCGAGCGCTACGTGCTGCGAGACATCGACGTGCTTTATGTTGAAGCCAACCAGTTGCTGGCCGCTGCGGGCGTGATGCCGGAACTGCAGCCGGCGCCACGCCGGCGCGCCGAAGACCGTCGCCTGAGTTCGCGGCGCGTGTCGGCCAACCTCGAGCCTGATGCCTTGGGCGCAGACAGCGCCGGGCATGCCTTCATGCGTTCACTCGAAGGCCTGCTGTCGCCCTGCCGAGGCCGCATCGCCCCGCGCCTGCAGGCCGCCGTGAGCGCCCAGGCGATCAGCACCGCCGACCTGCTGCGCCTGCTTTCGCACCTGCAACACTATGTGCCGGCCACGGTCGACGACGACGACTTCGACCTGGGCCAGCAGCTCGAACAACTGCTGCTGAGGGTCAGCGTGCGCAGCGGCACCCGCCGGCGCATCGCCTGCGCCGACGAGGACATGATCAACCTGGTTGGCCTGCTGTTCGCTTACATCGCAGCCGACGACAACCTGCCGCTGAGCCTGCGCGCGCTGATCGTTCGCCTGCATATTCCGCTGCTCAAGGTGGCGCTGTTGGACAAAAGCCTGTTCAGCCGTGCCAGCCACCCGGCGCGGCGCCTGCTCAACGAGATCGCCGCTGCCGCGATCGGCTGGGAGACGGGCAGCGAAGGCCTGCGCGACAGCCTGCATCTACGTGTCGAGCGCATCGTCCAGCGCCTGCTCAATGATTTCACCGAAGACGCCGCCCTGTTCGCCGAACTTTTGGAGGACTTCCTCGCCTTCAGCCAAGACGAGCGCCGGCGCAACGAGCTGCTGGAGCAGCGTACGCGCGATGCCGAAGAAGGCCGCGCCCGTGCCTTGCAGGCCCGCCAGCAGGTGCAGCAGGCGCTCAACCAGCGCTTGCGTGGACGCACACTGCCGCAGGGGGTGGTGCACATGCTCGTGCAGGCCTGGAGCCAGGTGCTGTTGATGGCCTGGCTCAAGCAAGGCGAGGCGTCCCAGGCCTGGCAGCAAGCGCTGGCGACCATGGACACCCTGCTCGCCAGCATTACCCCGCATCAGCAGCCACAGGTGTTGCTGCAACAAGTGCCCGGCCTGCTCAAGGCCCTGCGCGACGGCCTGGCCAGCGTGGCGCTGGACTCGGCGGCAAGCCGCGGATTCTTCCAGCAGCTGGAACGGCTGCACCTGCGCGCGTGTGCGGGGGGCACACTGCCTGCTGGCGGCGACGAACTGGCTGAAGTGCTGGTGGCCGAGGACATCGTGCTGGCCATCGCCGACGAGTCCGCCTGCGCGCCGCTGCGTCAACTCGATGAGCAAGCGGCAGAGCTGCGCCTGGTGCAGCGCCTGCGGATCGGTACCTGGGTTGAAATGCTCGATGATGACGAGCCGCTGCGCTGCAAGCTGGTCGCGCGCATCGAAAGCAGCGACCGGCTGGTCTTCGCCAACCGTACCGGGATGAAGGTACGCGAATGGAACACGGTGAGCCTCGCCCAAGCCCTGCACCGTGGCGCGGTGCGACTGCTGGATGACGGCCTGCTGTTCGAGCGGGCACTGGAAACCGTGCTTGAAGGCTTGCGCCAGCAGCGGGTGCATTGAGCCGCCAGCCTTACAATCATTCACATGCACGGCGGCCCGTGGGCAAGGCATACTGCAGCCCTGTACCGGTGCTTTTCAGGATCTGCCCCATGCAATTGGACCGTGCCACTGGCTGGTTTGACGGAATCACCCACTGCCCCTCGCCGAACTTCAACGCCCGCCCGGAAGGTGAAGCGATTTCCCTGCTGGTGATCCACAACATCAGCTTGCCGCCGGCCTGTTTCGGCAGCGGCAAGGTCCAGCAGTTCTTCCAGAACCGCCTGGACCCGAACGAACACCCTTACTTTGCCAGCATCAGCCACCTGACCGTTTCGGCGCACCTGTTCGTCGAACGCGACGGTGCAGTGACGCAGTTCGTGTCGTTGCTCGACCGTGCCTGGCATGCCGGCGTGTCGAGTTTCGACGGGCGTGAGGGCTGCAACGACTTTTCCATCGGGATCGAGCTGGAAGGCACTGACGATCTGCCCTATACCGATGCCCAATACACCGTGCTGGCGCAACTGACCCGGCAGATCCAGGCCGCCTGGCCGGTGATCGGCCTTGAGCGAATCCAGGGCCACAGCGACATTGCCCCGGTGCGCAAGACCGACCCCGGCCCGGCGTTCGACTGGGCGCGTTACCGCATGGCCGTGAAGCACAACGAGGACAACGCATGAGTTTTCTGGTGCTGTTACTGGCGCTGTGGGTAGAGAAGTTCTCTGCGCTGCGCCATCAGATACAACGAGACGCTTTCTTCCTGGGCGAACTGGTGCGCCTGGAGCGCAGCGGCAAGGTCCACCCCTGGTGGACGCTGGCGATCCTGGTGCTGGCGCCGGTGGCGGTGCTGGTGCTGGTGCTGCACGTGCTGGACCCGGTGGCCTACGGCTTGCTGGCCCTGCCGCTGCACTTGCTGGTGCTGATCTACAGCCTGGGGCGCGGCGATGCCAAGGGTTCGCTCGGGCCATTCCGTGATGCCTGGCGGCGTGGCGACGACCAGGCCGCGCTGCATGTCGCCGAGCGCGACCTGGGCCTGGCGGCCGACGAGCCACACGGCCTGCTGGTGCGGGTGCAGGGTTACCTGTTGTGGCAGGCCTACCAGAGCTTCTTTGCGGTGATCTTCTGGTACTTCGTGCTCGGCCCCGGCGCGGCACTGGCTTATCGCCTGCTGGCGCTGACCGGCGAGCATAGCCGCCAGCCGGCGCTCAAGGCCCGTGCCGAACAGCTGCGCCACATCATGGACTGGCTGCCGGTACGGGTACTTGCCCTGAGCTTCGCACTGGTCGGCAATTTCGTCGCGGTGATGCGGGTGATGCTGCACGAGCTGCTCAACTGGCACATCAGCGCCGGGCACCTGGTGGCCAGGGTCGGGCGCATTGCCGATGACATCCCCGAGGCAGAAGACCCCCAGCGCGGGCTGGGGCGGCTGGACAGCCTGTGGGAGCTGCTGCTGCGTTGCGCGGTGCTGTGGTACGCAGGCTTTGCCCTGTGGACAGTCCTCGTATAGTCGGCTGCGGCCACTCCTACAGAGCATTGGCGGGCAGCGGTTAACCTTAAGTTACAAACCTCCGATTCGATCTGCGTTATACAAGTGGCCTAGTGCTATCTCTGCAGAACAACAAGAATCCATGGAGGTGCCCGTGAAGCGTCTGCTCTACCCGGCCATCGCATTGATGAACCGGCTGAGCTTCGGTCAGAAGTTCAGCCTCATCAGCGTCCTGTTCTTCCTGCCCATGCTGGCCACCAGTTTTTATCTGGTGCGCGATGCCTACCAGCAATTCCATGCCACCCGCGCCGAGTTGCAAGGCATAGCGCCGCTGGCTGACAGCCTGAACCTGCGCGCCGACCTGGAGGCGCTGGGCAACCTGTTACAGATCAATGCCGTGCTCGGCCAGTCGGGCCACGCCGGGGATCTGGAGGTGCAAATCGCTGCGTTGCAGGACAAGGTCCAGGCGCAGTTGCACAAGCTGCAAGGGGATGAGGCGGTTCCTCAAGGCAAGCTCGAAGAATTAAATGGGGCCTTTGCCAGTGCCCGGGCGGAGTCGTCGCTGCAGAACAAGGCCGCGCTGTTCGACAAGCTGCTGGCCCAGGCTCAGATGCTGGCCAAGCAGGTGGTCAGCCAGTCCGGCCTGAGCCAGGACAGCCAGGCTTCGGTGCGTCAGTTGAGCGAACTGCTGGGCGTCGCCACGGCACAGGTGACCCAGGCCCTGGGTGAGGGCCGGGCCATGGGCGCCATTGCACTGGGGCGGGGGTTCATCGACTCGTCTGGCAGTGGCCGTTTCGAAGACCTGCTGCAACGCCTCGATCGCCTTGGCGCCGACTATACCTTGCGGCTGGACGATGCCCTCGCCACGGAGCGCACTGCCAAGGCCAGCCTGGCGGGCGCGGCAGCAACCAGCCAGGCGACGGTCAGGCAGGCTGCGTCGTTGTTCGAAGAGCAGGTGGTGGTGGCGGAAACGCTCGATGCCCCTTGGCCAGCGTTCTATCAGCAGGTCAGCGAACTGATGGCGCAGACCTATCGCTTCAACGACGCCGTACTTGCGCACCTGCAGGGGCAGTTGCAACAGCGCCTGGCCGAACAGCGCGTGCGCATGCTTGCGCTGGGCGCGGTGCTGGCCGGTGTCTTCGTGCTGATCCTGTACCTGTATGGCGGCTTCTATGTGTCGACCCGCGCCACCTTGCGCCGGCTGGGCAGTGCCATGGACAAAGTGGCAGCGGGTGACATGACGGTCAGCTTCCAGGCCCATAGCCGCGATGAGCTGGGCGAGCTGGGCCAAGGCTTCAGCGAAACCGTGCGCCGCATCCGCGGCCTGATCGACCAGGTCGGGCGCACCGTGGTGGCCGTCGAAGAGCAGGCCGGGCAGGTGTTGGCAGTGTCGGCACGGAGCAATCAGGCGGTCAGTGGCCAGCGTGAACAGATCGAGCAGGTGGCCACGGCGATGAACCAGATGAGCGCCACCGCGCAGGAGGTGGCGCGCAGCGCCGCGCTGGCGGCCAACGGGGCGCAGCAGGTCAACCGTGAAAGCGCCAATGGCCGCACGTTGGTAGAGAGCCAGCAAGACAGCATCGGCCGCCTCGCCGGGGAAATCGACCAGACCGTGCTGGCGATCAATCGGCTGGCCGACGACAGCCAGGCGATCGGCCAGGTGCTGGAGGTGATTCGCAGCATTGCCGAGCAGACCAACCTGCTGGCGTTGAATGCAGCCATCGAAGCTGCCCGGGCCGGTGAGCAAGGGCGTGGGTTTGCCGTGGTGGCCGATGAAGTACGCACCCTGGCCCGGCGTACCCAGGACTCGACTGCGCAGATCGCGCAGATGATCCAGCGCCTGCGTGATGGTGTGGAGCAGGCGGTGCGGGCGATGGGCAGCAGCCACCAGATGGCGGCGGGCACGGTCGATGAAGCGCGCCAGGTGCAGCAGGCGCTGGGCAATATCCTGGGGGCGGTGGGTGGCATCGTCGAGCAGAACCAGCAGATCGCGGCGGCGGTCGAGCAGCAGACGGCGGTGGCCCATGACATCGACCGCAACATCGTCGCGATCAACCGGGCGGCGCAGGACACCACCCAAGGGGCTTGCCAGGCCGAGGATGCCAGCCGGGTGCTATCGACGCAGGTGGTGGAGCTGAAACGCCTGATCGGGGCGTTCAGGGTTTAAGGCCGACGCTTGAGTTGCCTGTATTGGCCCATTCGCGGGTGAATCCGCTCCCACAGAGACTGCGCAACGCTCGGTCTTAGTGAAATACCTGTGGGAGCGGGCTTGCCCGCGAAAGGGCCGGTACTACCAGCCAAACAGCTCACACGCATTGCGGCTGCTCGCCTCGGCCAAGACATCAGGTTCGATGCCCAGCAGCTCGGCCAACGCTTCGGCAATCTCTGGCAGATGTTCCGGGCTGTTGCGCTGGCCGGCGAACATCGCCGGGGCCATGTCCGGCGAATCGGTCTCCAGCACGATGCTTTCCAGCGGCAGGCGCGGGAGGGTCTTGCGCAGGCGTAGCGCCTGCGGCCAGGTCGCTGCGCCACCCAGGCCAAGCCGGAAGCCCAGCTTGATGTACTCGCGTGCCTCTTCGTAACTGCCGGCGAAGGCATGGATCACCCCCGCTCGCGCCGGCTTGTAGCGCTTGAGCGTGGCAATCACCTGGGCATGGCTGCGACGCACGTGCAACAGGGCAGGCAGCGCATAGTCACAGGCCATCTGCAGCTGGGCTTCGAACAGCGTTTGCTGGCGTTCCTTGTCCAGTGCTTCGATGTAGTAGTCCAGGCCGAACTCGCCGACTGCGCACAGCCGTGGGTCGCCCTGCAGGCGCTCCAGCCATTCGCGCAGCTGCGCCAGGTGTTCCGGCCGGTGCTGCTCCAGGTAGATCGGGTGCAGCCCCAGTGCCGCATGCACGCTGCCTTCGGCGCAGGCCAGGTCCCACACCCGCTGGAAATTCGCCTGGTACACCCCCAGCACCACCATGCGCTCCACCCCGCGTGCCGCCGCGTTGGCCAGCAGGCGCGCGCGGTCGGCGTCGAAGTCGGGGAAGTCCAGGTGGGTGTGGGTGTCGATCAGGCGCATGGTCAGGCCGCTGTGATGCGTTGCTTGAAGGTGCGGCCAATGGCGTGCACGCCGGGTTCGTAGCGCTTTTCTTCGATCGCGGCCAGGGCCAGTTCCAGCGCGGTGGCGGCGATCAGGCCGTGCTGCTGGGCCATGGCATTGACCGGCAGGGGCAGGAAGTCGAGCAGCTGGTTGTCGCCGAACGTGCCCAGTTGCAGCTGCCGCGAATCGGCCGGGCGCGCCTGCAAGGTATCGAACACACCTTGCAGCAGCACGTAGGACGTGGTCACCAGCGCATCCGGCAGGCCGCCGTGTTCATCGATCAGTTGTTGCATCAGGCGTTGGCCGCATTCACGGCTGAAGGCCTCGCCCTGGTAGCGCCGCACCACACCGTTGAAACCTTGCATGGCTTCGTCGAAACCACCGGCACGGGCCTGGCTCACCGACAGTTCCTGGCGTGCGCCGATCAGCGCGATGCTGCGCGGGGCAGTCGCCAGCAGGCTGTCGGCCAGCTGGCGGCTGGCATCGCGGTCATCGCTGATCACCGAACAGAAGTGGGCCGGGTTCAGGCGCCGGTCGATGGCGATCACCGGCAGGCCCTTGTCCTGCAGCTCGCGGTAGCTGTCGTCCTCCGGCGGCAGGCAGCTGGCGACGAACAGCGCATCGCAGCGGCGGGCGCGGAACAGCTGCTGCAGCTGGCGCTCACTGTCGGGCTGGTCGTCGCTGCTGGCGATCAGCAGCTGGTAGCCACGGGCGCGCGCGCCTTGCTCGAGCTGCTTGGCGATGCGGGCATAGCTGGGGTTCTCCAGATCCGGGAGAATGAAGCCCAAGGTGCGGGTGTGCCGGCTGCGCAGGCCGGCTGCTTGCGGGTTGGGCGTGAAGCCATGGGCCTCGACCACCGCGCGCACCCGCTCGACAGTGCTGTTGCTGATGCGCTGCTGTTCGGCCTTGCCATTGATGACATAGCTGGCAGTGGTCACTGACACACCGGCCAGACGGGCGATATCGCTGAGTTTCACCGAATTTTCCTTGTTATTACCGGGACTGGCTACGGAACCAGGACCGGGTAGTTTGACCCGGGTTGGCCGCCACGCGCAGGCGACCATTGTCGCAATTGTCCGACAGGATGGGGCTTTTTCCTCGGAAGATTATCGAGTAACGTGGCCACTTGGTCAGATTAAACGTTTCAGCTATTAATTTTTCTGCCTCGGCCGCCGCCCGTGCAAGGCTGTCGAACTGGCTGATTCTGTGAATATCACAACAATACCTCAGTACCCGGCATCAAAACCAAGCCGGGGCTGCAAAAGGAGAAGGTCATGCTCGAGCTCGCCAAAGAGCAGATAGCCATGGGCCAGACGGCCGCCGACAAGGCCGGGGCATTGCGCCTGCTGGCGGATCTGCTGGAAGCCGACGGCCTGGTTGCCGAAGGTTATCTTGACGGCTTGCAGGCGCGCGAAGCGCAAGGCTCGACGTTCCTCGGCCAGGGCATCGCCATCCCGCACGGCACCCCGCAGACCCGCGAGCTGGTGTTCGCCACGGGCGTGCGCCTGCTGCAGTTCCCCGACGGCGTGGATTGGGGCGATGGCCAGATCGTCTACCTGGCCATCGGCATCGCCGCCCGCTCCGATGAACACCTGCGCCTGCTGCAGTTGCTGACCCGCGCCCTCGGCGAAACCGACCTGGCCGAGGCGCTGCGCCGGGCCAGCTCTGCCGAAGCATTGCTCAAGCTGCTGCAAGGTGCGCCCCAGGCGCTGGCGCTGGACGCGCAGCTGGTCGGCCTGAATCTGCCGGCGGAAGACTTCGATGAACTGGCCTGGCGCGGTGCCCGTCTGCTGCAGCGCGCCGGTTGTGTCGACAGCGGCTTCGCGGCCGTGCTGCAGCAGGCCGAACCCCTGCCGCTGGGCGAGGGCCTGTGGTGGCTGCACAGCGAGCGCCAGGTGCGCCAACCTGGCCTGGTCTTCATCACCCCGCAGCAGCCTCTGCGTTATCGCGACCAGCCGCTCAACGGCCTGTTCTGCCTCGCCAGCCTCGGCGCGGCCCACCAGGCGTTGCTCGAGCGCCTGTGCGAAGTGCTGATCGAAGGCCGTGGGCAAACGCTCTACCAGGCCACCAGCAGCCGCGCGGTGCTGGAGGTGCTGGGGGGGGAGGCGCCGCTTGACTGGCCCAGTGCGCGTGTCGTGCTGGCCAACCCGCATGGGTTGCATGCCCGCCCGGCGAAGGTCCTGGCGCAACTGGCCAAGGGCTTCGAGGGCGACATCCGTGTGCGTGTGCTCGACAGCGCGCAGCCGGCGGTGTCGATCAAGAGCCTGAGCAAGCTGCTCAGCCTGGGCGCCCGACGCGGCCAGGAACTTGAACTGATGGCCGAACCGTCGATTGCCGGCGATGCCTTGCCGGTCCTGCTGGCAGCCATCGAGCAAGGCCTGGGCGAAGACGTCGAGCCGTTGGCGCAAACGGACGCAGTGGCCGTTGCCAGCGCAGTCGACGTTATTCACGCGCCTGCTGCGGGCAGCCGTATCCAGGGCGTCAGTGCATCCCCCGGCATTGCCAGCGGCCCGGCGCATGTCTGCGTCGAGCGCGATATCGACTACCCGCTGCGTGGTGAGTCGCCAGCCCAGGAGCGCTTGAAGCTGCGCAGCGCGCTGGAGGCGGTCAATGGCCAATTGCAGGCGCTGGTGCAGCGCAGCGACAAGTCGATTGGCGACATCTTCGTCACCCATCAGGAAATGCTCGCCGACCCGGCCCTGAGCGACGATGTCGAGGCCCGCCTGGCCCAGGGCGAAAGTGCGGCGGCGGCCTGGATGGCGGTGATCGAAGCCGCGGCGCGCCAGCAGGAAGCGCTGCACGACGCCCTGCTGGCCGAGCGCGCTGCCGACCTGCGCGACATCGGCCGCCGGGTGCTGGCCCAGTTGTGTGGCGTGCAGGCCCAGAGCGAGCCCGATCAACCCTACGTGCTGGTGATGGGCGAGGTCGGCCCCTCCGATGTCGCCCGCCTGGACCCGGCCCGTGTCGCCGGCATCGTCACCGCTCATGGCGGCGCCACCGCGCACAGCGCGATCGTCGCCCGCGCCCTGGGCATCCCGGCGGTGGTCGGCGCGGGCCCGGCGGTGCTGCTGCTCGATGCCGGCACCCCGCTGCTGCTCGACGGCCAGCGCGGTGTGGTCAGCGTCGCACCGCCAGCTGACGAGCTGCAACGCGCGCTGGCCGAGCGCGACCAGCGCGAACAGCGCCTGCAAGCCGCCTGGGCCAAACGCCATGAGCCGGCCGTGACCCGCGATGGCCATGCCATCGAAGTATTCGCCAACATCGGCGAGAGCAGCGGCATCGACAAGGTGGTGGAGCAGGGCGCCGAAGGTGTTGGCCTGCTGCGCACCGAGCTGATCTTCATGGCCCACTCGCAGGCACCCGACGTGGCCACCCAGGAAGCGGAGTACCGCCGCGTGCTCGATGGCCTCGGCGGCCGGCCACTGGTGGTGCGTACCCTCGATGTGGGGGGCGACAAGCCATTGCCGTACTGGCCGATCGCCGCCGAGGAAAACCCGTTCCTCGGCGTGCGTGGCGTGCGCCTGACCCTGCAACGCCCGCAGATCATGGAAGACCAGCTGCGTGCCTTGCTGCGCGCCGCCGATCAGCGGCCGCTGCGCATCATGTTCCCCATGGTCGGGCAGGTTCACGAGTGGCGTGAGGCGCGCGCCATGGTCGAGCGCCTGCGCCTGGAAATTCCGGTCGCCGACCTGCAAGTGGGGATCATGGTCGAAGTGCCGTCCGCCGCCTTGCTGGCGCCGCAGCTGGCCCGCGAAGTGGATTTCTTCAGCATCGGCACCAACGACCTGACCCAGTACACCCTGGCCATCGACCGGGGGCACCCGAGCCTTTCTGCCCAGGCCGACGGCCTGCACCCGGCGGTGCTGAGCCTGATCGACATGACCGTGCGCGCCGCCCACGCCGAGGGCAAGTGGGTGGGGGTCTGTGGCGAACTGGCCGCCGACCCGCAGGCGGTGGCCGTGCTGCTGGGCCTGGAGGTGGACGAGCTGAGCGTGGCGGCCCGCAGCATTGCCGAAGTCAAAGCCCTGGTGCGCCAGGCTGATCACCAAACGGCCCGCGCCCTGGCGCGCGAGGCCCTGCAACAGGACAGCGCCGCGGCGGTTCGCGCGCTGGTGGAGCGTTACTGATGGCCAAGATCCTCACCCTGACCTTGAACCCGGCGCTGGACATCACCGTCAGCCTCGATGCCTTGCGCCCAGGGCACGTCAACCGTGCGCAGGCCCAGCAAAGCCATGCGGCCGGCAAAGGCCTGAACGTGGCCCAGGTGCTCGCCGACCTGGGCCACAGTGTCACGGTCGGGGGCTTTCTGGGCCGCGACAACCCGCAACCGTTCGAGGCACTGATCGCCCGGCGCGGTTTTGCCGACTGCTTCGTGCGCGTGGCCGGTGAAACCCGCAGCAACCTCAAGCTGGTCGAGGCCGATGGCCGGGTCACCGACATCAACGGCCAGGGGCCGGAAGTCGACGAAGCCGCCCGCGCCGAACTGCTGCGCCGCCTGGCCCAGGTAGCGCCAGGGCACGACGCGGTGGTCGTGGCGGGCAGCCTGCCGCGTGGCATCAGCCCCGAGTGGTTCCGCCAGTTGCTCGAGCAGTTGCAGGCACAAGGGCTGAAAGTGGCCCTCGACAGCAGTGGCGACGCGTTGCGTGCCGGGCTGCAAAGTGCGCCCTGGCTGGTCAAACCCAATACCGAAGAGCTGGGCGAAGTGCTCGGCCTGGTGGTGCACACCGCCGCCGAGCAGCGCGCCGCTGCCGAGCGACTGCTGGCCAGCGGTATCGAGCATGTGGTGGTTTCGGCGGGTGCACAGGGGGTCAGCTGGTTTGCTGCCGGCCAGGCGCTTCAGGCGCGGCCGCCGCAGGTGCGGGTTGCCAGTACCGTGGGCGCGGGTGATTCGCTGGTCGCCGGCATGGTCCATGGCCTGTTGGCAGAGGATTCACCCCAGCAGACCTTGCGTCGCGCCACCGCCATCGCCGCGCAGGCCGTGACCCAGGTCGGTTTCGGCATCGCCGACCGCGATCAGCTCGCGCAGCTGGAAGCCGCCGTGCAACTGACAGAACAACAAGAGGGTTGCCGATGAACATCGCCATTGTCACCGCCTGCCCCAACGGGCAGGTGTCCAGCGTACTCAGCGCCCGCCTGTTGGCGGCCGCCGCCCAGCGCCGCGGCTGGAGCACCAGTGTCGAGGTACAGGGCACCGAACATCCCGAGCGCCAGCTGACGCCTGCGCAAATTGCCGAGGCCGACTGGGTGCTGGTGGTCAGCACCGGCCCGGTTGACCTTTCTCGCTTCGCCGGCAAGCGCGTGTACCAGAGCACCCCGGCGCAGGCCCTGGCCGACCGTGAGGGGTTCCTCGACGAGGCCGCAGGCAAGGCCGAAGTGCTGGCTGCCCAAGCGCTCGGCACGGTGCCTTCAGCGGCGGTACGCATTGTTGCGGTCACCGCCTGCCCGACGGGCGTGGCGCATACCTTCATGGCTGCCGAGGCCTTGCAACAGGCGGCGCAACAGCTGGATTACCAGCTCACCGTCGAGACCCAGGGCTCGGTTGGCGCACGCAACCCGCTGTCGGCCCAGGCCATTGCCGATGCCGATGTGGTGCTCCTGGCCGCCGACATCGAGGTGCCGACGGCACGCTTTGCCGGCAAGCGCATCTACCGCTGCGGCACGGGCATCGCCCTCAAGCAGGCACGTGCGACCTTGGACAAGGCCCTGGCCGAGGCCAAGGTCGAAAGCGCCACGGACGCTGCTTCGGCGGCGCCGGCCAAGGCTGAGAAAACCGGCGTCTACAAGCACTTGCTGACCGGTGTTTCGTTCATGTTGCCGATGGTGGTGGCCGGTGGTCTGCTGATTGCCCTGTCGTTCGTCTTCGGCATCGAAGCCTACAAGGAACCGGGCACCTTGCCCGCCGCGCTGATGCAGATCGGTGGTGAGGCGGCGTTCAAGTTGATGGTGCCGCTGCTCGCAGGCTACATCGCCTGGTCCATCGCCGACCGCCCGGGCCTGGCGCCGGGCATGATCGGTGGCCTGCTGGCCAGTACCTTGGGTGCCGGTTTCATCGGTGGCATCGTCGCCGGCTTTCTCGCCGGCTACAGCGCCAAGGCCATCGCCCGCTGGGCACGCCTGCCGAGCAGCCTGGACGCGCTCAAGCCGATCCTGATCATCCCGCTGCTGGCCAGCCTGTTCACTGGCCTGGTGATGATCTACGTGGTCGGCCAGCCGGTGGCGGCGATGCTCGAAGGGCTGACGCACTTCCTCGACAGCATGGGCACCACCAACGCCATCCTGCTCGGGCTGCTGTTGGGCGGGATGATGTGCGTCGACCTCGGTGGGCCGATCAACAAGGCGGCCTATGCCTTCTCGGTGGGGCTGCTGGCGTCTTCCAGCTATGCACCGATGGCGGCGACCATGGCCGCGGGCATGGTGCCGCCGATCGGCCTGGGCATCGCCACCTTCCTGGCCCGGCGCAAGTTCGCCCAGAGCGAGCGCGAGGCGGGCAAGGCGGCGCTGGCGCTGGGGCTGTGCTTCATTTCCGAAGGGGCTATCCCGTTTGCCGCCAAGGACCCGCTGCGGGTGATCCCGGCGAGCATTGCCGGTGGCGCCTTGACCGGTGCGCTGTCGATGTACTTCGGCTGCAAGCTGATGGCGCCGCATGGCGGGCTGTTCGTGCTGCTGATCCCCAATGCGATCAACCATGCGCTGTTGTATCTGCTGGCGATTGTGGCGGGGAGCCTGGTAACTGCCGTGGTGTATGCGGTGATCAAGAAGAGCGAGCGGGTGGAGTTGGCTGTAGCGCCCGCTAAAGGCTGAGGCTTTCTGTTGGCTTTACCGGCCTCTTCGCGGGCGAGCCCGCTCCCACAGGATTTGTGCAGGCCTGAAGATTGCGCGATCCCTGTGGGAGCGGGCTTGCCCGCGAAGAGGCCAGTGCAGGCTAGCGCTGATGCTTCTGCCGCAAGGGCACCAGCAGGTCAGCCAGGCCGTTATGGTCGACCTCATGCATCAACGCCAGCAACCCGCCCAGTTCCCCTGCAGGAAAGCCCTTGCGCGCAAACCATGCCAGATAGTCACCCGGCAAGTCGGCAATGATCCGCCCCTGGTACTTGCCAAAGGGCATGGTGCGGGTAACCAGCAGTTCGAGCATTTCCGGTTTCATCGACGAAGCCTGGCAGTGAATGAGCGCCGACCATACTGCAATCTGCACGAGCACCCAAGCGGCAATCATGCATAACGCCGTTTCCAGGTTTCGCTTGGTGTTTCGTAACTTAATGATTTTAAAGAATTTATTATAAATTTCTGGCTTGGCATGAAGGCTGCTCCAGTACAGGTGAATATCACCTGCCAAGGAGTTCGTGCCATGAGCAACCCCAACAAAGACGTGATCGACGTACTCAACGACCTGGTCGAGTACAGCAAGGATGGCGAGAAAGGCTTCAAAGCCTCGGCCGATGATGTGAAGAACCCGGAACTGAAGGCGTTCTTCGTCCAGCGTGCCGGTGAGTGCGCCAATGCCGCAGCCGAGCTGCAAAGCGAAGTGCGCCGCCTGGGTGGTGATCCGGAAACCTCCACCAGCATCAGTGGCGACCTGCACCGTGGCTGGGTCAACCTCAAGTCGATGGTCACCGGCAAGGATGAGGAAGCGGTGCTCAATGAAGTAGAGCGCGGCGAAGACCATGCCCTCAAGGCCTACAAGGAAGCACGCGAGAAACTGGTCAAGCTTGGCCGCCAGGCCAGCGATCAGAGCTATGCGCTGGTGGAGAAACAACTGCAGGGCGTGCAGCGTAACCACGACCAGGTGAAGGCGCTGCGCAACGCTGCTCGCGCCCGTTCCTAGTCCAGCGGCCCCTCGACCCGGTTGCGGCCATTGGCCTTGGCCCGGTAGAGCGCTTCGTCCGCGGCGCCCAGCACCTGTGTGAGGTCTTGCTGGGTGCCGGGGATGTAGACCCCGACGCCGATGCTCACTGTCACCGAGTGAGCATCATCGGCAAACGGTGCCAGCGCCTCGACCTGGGCGCGAACGCGCTCGGCCAACAGCAGCGCGCCGGCCAGTTCGGTTTCCGGCAGGATCACCTGAAATTCTTCGCCACCATAGCGTGCGGCCAGGTCAGCCGGGCGCCGGATGCACAGTTCAAGTGTGCTGGCGACCTCGCGCAACGCGTGGTCCCCTCCAGCGTGACCATGGCGCTGGTTGAATGCCTTGAAATGATCCACATCCACCATCAGTACCGCCAACGGCTTGCGGTTACGCTGCGCGCGTGACCATTCCTGTCGCAACACCTGGTCCAGCCGGCGGCGGTTGGCCAGGCCGGTCAGGCTGTCGGTGGCAGCCAGGGTCGCCAGGCCTTGTTCGGCTTCGTGGCGGCGGCGCAGCTCGCGGCCCAGCAGCAAGGTCAGCCAGAGAATGCCGATGCACAGCACGCCTGTGGCGACGCTGACCAGGATGGCCGTGCGCCGCCAGGACTGGAACACCTCGTCGGCAGAATGCACCACCAGCACGATCAGCGGCAGGTCGGCGACCCGGGCGAAGGTGTACATGCGCTGGGAAGGGGAGCTGCCAGAACGGGCGGTGAAGCTGCCGCTGTGCTCGCTGAGGATGCGCTTGAAGTTGGGGCGTTCGCCGTAGTAGGTACCGATGGCCGGGTCCTGTGGGCGTGCAGGTTCCCGGGCGAGCAGTTGGCCGTCGGTATTGAACAGGTTGATGCTGCTTTCATCGCCGATGTCCAGACGGCGGAACAGCTCACTGAAGTACGACAGGCGCAGGGCCCCGGCGGCCAAGCCGGCAAATTCGCCCTGCGGGCCATTGATGCGCCGGCTGAAACTGATGCACCAGTCCATGTCGCCCAGCTTGGCCTTGAAGGGGGGCCCCACCAGCAAACCGAGGTTCGGGTCATGCAGGTGGGCCTGGAACACCCCGGTATCGCCGAAGTTGGCCTTGCGCGGTATGGGGCTGCTGGAGTCGCCGACCACGTTGCCTTGCTTGTCCAGCCACAACACATCACCGCGCGTGCGGTCGACGAAGGCTTCATTGAACAGCAGGCGCTGGCGCAGCGGGCCGGAGATCTCAGGCAGCTCCTTGCGGCTGACGGCCCAGATCAGGCCTTTGAGCGACTGGTCGTAGAGTTCGACATTGCGCAGGATGTCGCTCTCGATCAGCTGGACGATGTTGTTCGAGGAACGGATGGCCGACTGCTCGACACTGTCGCGCTCGCGGGCCAGCAGGTAGCTGACGATGGCCACGATGGCGAGCACGGCAAGGCAACTGCCCAGGTTGAGGATCAGCTCGGGGTGCGACCTGTAGAGTGCGAAACGCGGTGATCGAGAGGGCATGCGCGCTACTGCTGAGGCAGGGCCGTTTGCGGCGGGCGACATTCTAGGGAAGCGCGGATTGTCGGACAAGATTTGTCCGACGGAATCGTGTCTGGTTTTTCGCGGGCAAGCCTGCTCCCACAGGTAATGCACAGTGTCAGAAACCTGTGCTGATTCTGTGGGAGCGGGCTTGCCCGCGAACGAGGGCGAAGCCCTCGCCAGCGGGCTCAGATCAGAAGATGTTCACTGGGTAATCGACGATCACCCGTACTTCATCGTTGTCGCTGTTGCTGTCGATCGAGGCATAACCCTGGCTGCCACGGTGGGTGGCATAGCGCAGTTGCACCGCCAGATCCTTCAGGTCGCCTTCCTGGAACACATACTTCAGGTCCAGGTCGCGCTCCCAGTGCATGGCGTTCTTGCCATCGGCGCGGTAGTAGTCGTAGTGGCTGGTGTCCTGGCTGGCCTTGGTCAGGTCCGCCTCGCCGCGCGAGTACGACAGCGAGGTGCTCAGGCCCGGGATGCCGAGACCGGCGAAGTTGTAGTCGTACTGCAGTTTCCACGAACGCTCGTTGGGGGCGTTGAAGTCCGAGTACATGCGCGAGTTGTCCAGGTACACACTGTCGCCCAGGTTGATGTAGTCGAACGGCGTGTTGCCGTTGACCCGCTGGTAGGCGGCGGTGAAGCTGTGGTAACCGGCGTTGACCGTGAAGTGCACGCTGTAGGTGTTGTTGTCGATCTTGCCCAGCAGTGCCTGGCCGGTGTCCTGGGTGTGATAGAAGTGCACGCCCGGGTTGAGGCTGACCAGGTCGTTGACCACGTAGGTGTAGTCGAAGTCGGCGTAGTACTGGTTCCAGATGTCCTTCAGCTCGGCCGCATACAGGTTGGTGGTGATGTTCTCGGTCCCACTCCACGACGCGCCCGCCCAGTTCAGGTGCTTGCTCTTGTCGTGTTCGTCCAGGGTGCCGTAGTAGGTGTCGATACGACGGTGGCCGCTCTGGTTGTACGGGTGGGTGAAGCTGACCTGGCCGCCTTCGAGCAGCAGCCCGTCGACGCTGTGGTTGGTCAGGCTCACACCGCGGAAGGTCTGCGGCAGCATGCGGGTTTCACCGCCGGCGATCACCGGGTTGGTGATGAACAGGTCACCGGCTTTCAGCTCGGTGTCGAAGGCCTTGAGCTTGACCGCGGCACCGGCGGTGGAGAACGAGTGCGGGGCGGCGCCCAGCTCACCGTTGTCCTTGATGTGCTCGGGCAGGATGCTGGTGCCGGCATGGCCGCCACCGCCGTCGAGCTTCAGGCCCAGCATGGCATGGGCGTCCAGGCCGAAACCTACCACCCCTGGGGTGTAGCCGGACTCGAAGCGGGCGACCGCGCCCTGGCCCCACTCGCGGGTGTCGCGCACGCCGGCGTTGTGGTTGTTGCGGTTGAAGTAGGCATTTCGGAGATGCAGGTTGAAGGACGAACCGTCGATGAAGCCATCAGCCTTGTCTTCATCTGCCTGGGCGGCGAAAGGGATCGTTGCAGTCAACGCAATGAACAGCGGGGTAAAACGAAACGCGGAAGGCACCGGTACTAGCTCCTTGGGTCGGGCGGTGGGGCAGTTTTTATTTTTGAATGTGCGTCTTTTTATAGGGGTACGTTACGGCGGGGCTGAGAGTTAGAGCACATAAAAAAAGCCGCTGATCGGCAGCGGCTTTAAAAGGCTAACATATCGGCACCGACGGTGCCCATGGCGTAGCCAAGGGAAAACGGGAGCAGGGGCGACGCGCGATCAGCTATCGGCATTGGCGTCGCTGGAAACTTTCGAAGCTGTCTGTTCTGCGTCTTTGCTGGCGTCGGCCTTATGTGCCAGGGCTTCGCGGGCGTCTTGGTGAACAGCGGCAAGTTCTGCAGAGCGAGCAACGAAAGCCGGGGATTCTTCGGCCATGGCCAGGGGCGACAACAACAGGGACGACAGAACGAAAACGCTGGCAATACCCATACTGTTGGACATGTTTGAAACTACCTTCTTGCTTGGCAAGTGCTATGAGGACGGGGCTAAAGTTAGTCCTTAAAGTGCCGCGGAAACAGCGCCTTTGGCGATAAGCACTGTTGCGCAAAAAGTAATGATCGCTGGAAAAGCAATTGGACTTTGGCCGCAAACCAGCATGCTAGAGGGCTTACTCGTGGTTTGCGGGCTTGTGCACCTTCCTGTGGGAGCATCTGTCTTGCTCAATTTCTAGAGTCTGGCGCGATCCTTGTGGGAGCGGGCTTGCCCGCGAACACCGGCGAAAGCCGGTGCCATACACCGTGGCGCCTGCTTCGCGGGCAAGCCCGCTCCCACAGGGTCCTAGATGGGCTTGTAGATGGGCAAACGAATGCCAAAAGTATTGGCGCCGGCAGCGCTGCGCACGAAAACTTCACCGCCATGCATCAGCGCGATCGCCTTGACGATTGCCAGCCCCAAGCCATGGTTACCGCCGCCACTGTTGCTGCGCGCCGCGTCCACCCGGTAGAACCGTTCGAACAGCAGCGGCAGGTGTGCGTCGTCGATGGCAGGCCCCGGGTTACTCACGGCAATGCACACCTGCTCCGGCCCCGCTTCGATCTGCACCGCGATCACCTGATTCGGCGCGGTATGTTGCACGGCGTTGTTCAGCAGGTTGATCAACGCCCGGCGCAGCTGGGCCTTTTCGATGGGCGCCTGGGCATCACCGCTGACGGTGACGCTGACCTGGGCGTCTTCGAGGATGTAGTCCAGGTAATCGAGGGTGGTGGCCACTTCCTCGGCCAGCGAGGCCTGGGTCAGCGCGGTGGCCTTGCTGCCCTGGTCGGCGCTGGCGAGGAACAGCATGTCGTTGATGATGCTGCGCAGGCGCTCCAGTTCTTCCAGGTTCGATTGCAGCACCTCGAAGTAATGCTCGGCGCTGCGCCCGCGGGTGAGGGCGACCTGGGTCTGGCCGATCAGGTTGGTCAGCGGCGAGCGCAGTTCGTGGGCGACGTCGGCGTTGAAGGCCTCCAGCCGCGAATAGGCCTGGCTGACCCGGTCCAGCGCGGCATTGAAGGCGCCGGCGAACTGCGCCAGTTCCGGTGCCAGGTCCTGCGTCTGCAGGCGCCCGTCCAGGCGCGGCGGCGCCAGCGCCTGGGCCTCGACAGACAGCGCCAGCAGCGGCCGCAGGCCGACGCGCGCCACCCAGTAACCCAGCACCGAAGCCAGCAGCACACCGAGCACGGCCAGGCCGACAATGGCCACCAGCAGGCTGTGCTGGGCCTGCCAGAACGTTTCGGTGTCGATGCCGATCAGAAAGCGCAGCGGCGGGCGCTCGCCCAGGGCCGGCAGTTCGCTGACCAGCACCTTGTACGGGTAGGGCCGGTCGGGCAGGCGCAGGTCACGCATGCCTTGCGGGCCCTCGGCAAAGGCGCGGACCAGTTCGCTGGGGTGGCCGTATTCGTAGGCCGGGTTGCTGCTGACCACCCAGAAACGGATGCGTTTGTCTTCCTCGCTGAGCAGGTTGAGCTTGTTGTTGATCTTGGCCCAGTGCTCGGGTGTACCGAAGCGGTTGAGGGTGGATTCGAGCACGCTGAAGCGTGCATCCAGCTCCGCGGCTGGCAGCAGGTCGAGGCTGCGGTCGACCTGGCGGTACAGCGCCGAACCGATCAGCACGAACACCCCCAGTGCCACCAGGATGAACAGTGTCGACAGGCGCAAAGCGATGGAGTTAAGCGGCACGGTTTTCCAGGACATAGCCCATGCCTCGGATGGTGTGCAGCAGCTTGTTGTCGAACGGCCCGTCGAGCTTGGCGCGCAGGCGCTTGATGGCCACCTCGACGACATTGGCGTCGCTGTCGAAGTTGATGTCCCAGACCAGCTCGGCGATGGCGGTCTTGGAGAGGATTTCGCCCTGGCGCCGGGCCAGCACGCTGAGCAGCGAAAATTCCTTGGCGGTCAGCTCCAGGCGCTGGCCGGCGCGGCTGGCCTTGCGTGCCATCAGGTCGATCCACAGGTCGCCGACCTGGATCTGCAACGGCTCATGGCTGCTGCTGCGGCGGGTCAGGGCCTGTAGCCGGGCGACCAGTTCGAGGAACGAGAACGGCTTGCCCAGGTAATCGTCGGCGCCTTCGCGCAGGCCGTGGATGCGGTCTTCGACGCGCTCGCGGGCGGTGAGCATGATCACCGGCGTCTGCTTGCGCGCGCGCAGTGCGCGCAGCACGCCGTAGCCGTCCAGGCCGGGCAGCATCACATCCAGCACGATCACCGCGTAGTCGCCTTCCAGGGCCAGGTGCAGGCCGTCGATGCCGTCCCGCGCAAGGTCGACGGTGAAGCCCTGCTCGGTCAGGCCGCGATGCAGGTAGTCGGCGGTTTTTTCTTCGTCTTCGATGATCAGCACACGCATGGTCTTGTCCTAGCTGGCACTTGGCGCCGCCGCATGGGCGGCCTGGCGGCGGTGGAACAGGCGCTCCAGGGCCAAGTATATGACCGGGGTGGTGAACAGCGTCAGTGCCTGGCTCACCAGCAGCCCGCCGACCACCGCGATGCCCAGTGGCTGACGCAGCTCGGCGCCGGCGCCGAAGCCGAACATCAGCGGCACCGCGCCGAGCAGGGCGGCGAGGGTGGTCATGATGATCGGCCGGAAGCGCGTCAGGCACGCCTGGTGAATCGCCTGCTCGGGCGTCATGCCGTGGTGGCGCTGGGCTTCCAGGGCGAAGTCGATGAGCAGGATGCCGTTCTTCTTGACGATGCCGATCAGCAGCACCACGCCGATCAGGCCCATGATGCTGAAGTCCTGGCCCATGCCCCAGAGCAATATCAACGCACCCAGGCCGGCCGAGGGCAGGGTGGAAATGATCGTCAGGGGGTGGACGAAGCTCTCGTACAGCACACCGAGAATGATGTACACCGCCACCAGCGCGGCGAGGATCAGCCACGGTTGGCTCGACAGCGAACTCTGGAAGGCCTGGGCCGCGCCCTGGAAGTTGCCGCTGATCGAGTCGGGCATGCCCAGTTCACGCTGGGTGCGTTCGAGGATCTTCACCGCATCGCCCAGGGCCACGCCGGGAGCCAGGTTGAACGACAGGTTGGCCGCCGGGAACAGGCCATCGTGGCTGATCGACAGCGGGCCGGTGCTCGGTGGCGCGACATGCGCCAGGGCCGACAGTGGCACCATTTCGTTGGTCAGTGGCGAGCGCAGGTAGAAGAAGTTCAGGCTCTCGGCCTTGCCGCGCTGCTTGGCGTCCAGTTCGAGGATCACCTTGTACTGGTTGGTCTCGGTCTGGAACTCGCTGATCTGCCGCTGGCCGAAGGCGTCGTACAACGCCTGGTCGACGTCGGTGGTGGTCAGGCCGAAGCGCGCCGCGGCCTGGCGGTCGATGTCGATGCGGGTGACGCTGGCGCCCAGCTGCAAGTCGTTGGACAGGTCGCGGAACACCGGGTTTTCCCGCAGGCGCTCGGTCAGGCGTTGGGTCCACAGGTTCAGGGCCACGCCGTCGTTGCTCTTGAGCACGTACTGGTACTGGGTGCGTGACGGGCCGGAGCTGAGGTTGATGTCCTGGCCGGCACGCATGTACAGGACGATGCCCGGCACCTGGGCCAGTTTCGGCCGCAGGCGGTCGATCAGCTCGCTGGCCGATACGTCACGCTCACCGCGAGGCTTGAGGGCGATCCAGAAGCGGCCGTTGGCGATGGTCTGGTTGCTGCCGGTGACCCCCACCGAATGGGAGTAGGCCTGCACCGCCGGGTCGTCGCCGATGATCTTCGCCAGCGCCAGGTGCTTCTCGACCATCGAGGGGTACGACACGTCCGCCGCCGCCTCGGTGGTGCCGAGGATGAAGCCGGTGTCCTGTAGCGGGAAGAAGCCCTTGGGGATGCCGACATAACCGGCCACGGCCAGGGCCAGGGTCACGCCGAACACGCCAAGGGTCAGGCGCTGGTGGGCGAGGGCACGGTTCAGGCCCTTTTCGTACCACTTCACCAGGCGCTCGCCAAAGCCGCCGTGCTGCTCGCCGGGCGGGCGGCGCATGAACAACGCACACAGCGTGGGGGCCAGGGTCAGCGACACCATCACCGAAATCAGGATGGTCGAGGTGGCGGTCAGGGCGAACTCCTTGAACAGCCGGCCGACCACTCCGCCCATGAACAGCAGCGGGATGAACGCGGCGATCAGCGAGAAGCTGATCGACACCACGGTGAAGCCGATCTCGCCGGCGCCCTTGAGCGCTGCCGTGCGGCTGTCGTCACCGGCCTCCAGGTGGCGGTGGATGTTCTCGACCACGACGATGGCGTCGTCCACCACGAAGCCCACCGAGATGACGATGGCCACCAGCGTGAGGTTGTTGAGGCTGAAGCCCAGCACATACATCAGTGCACAGCTGGCGATCAGCGACACGCCGAGCACGCTGGACACCACCAGGGTCGCCGACCACTGGCGCAGGAACAGCGCCATCACGCCGATCACCAGGGCCACGGCGATCATCAGGGTCAGCTCCACCTCGTGCAGGGAGGCGCGGATGGTCTGGGTACGGTCTTGCAGCACCGATACTTCGATCGACGCCGGGAGCATTTCCTGCAGCTTGGGCAGCGCCGCCATTACCCGGTCGACGGTGTCGACGATATTCGCCCCGGGCTGGCGGAACACCACCAGGTTGAGCCCTGGCTGGTCGCCGGACCACGCCTTGACGTAGGCGTTCTCGGCGCCGTTGATCACCTTGGCGACGTCCTGCAGGTGCACCGGTGCGCCGTTGCGGTACGAAACGATGAGCTTGGCGTAGTCCTCGGGGTGGAACAGCTGGTCGTTGGCGGCGATGGTCGAGACGCTGTGCTCGCCGTACAGCGCGCCCTTGGCCAGGTTCAGGCTGGTCTGCTGGATGGCCAGGCGCACATCGGCCAGGGTCAGGCCGATCGCGGCGAGTTTTTCCGGCTGGGCCTGCACGCGAATGGCCGGGCGCAGCTGGCCGGTGATGTTGATCAGGCCGACCCCTTCGATCTGGCTGAGCTGGCGCGCCAGCAGGGTTTCGGCGTAGTCGCTGAGGTCATTGCCGGGCATTTGCGCGGAGCTGACGGTGAGCACCAGCACCGGGCTGTCGGCCGGGTTGACCTTGCGCCAGGTCGGCGGGTTGGGCAGGTCCTGGGGCAGGCGGGCGGTGGCGGTGTTGATCGCCGCCTGGACTTCCTGGGCGGCGGTGTCGATGTTCTTGTCGAGGGTGAACTGCAGGATCAGCGTGGTCGAGCCCAGCGCACTGCTGCTGGTCATCTGGGTCATGCCGGGGATGGCACTGAACTGCACCTCCAGCGGCGTGGCCACCGACGACGCCATGGTTTCGGGGCTGGCACCGGGCAGCTGGGTGGTGACCTGAATGGTCGGGAAGTCCGCCTCGGGCAGCGGTGCCACCGGCAGCCGCGGGAAGGCGATGGCGCCCAGCAGCACCAGGGCGAAGGTCAGCAGCAGGGTCGCGATCGGGTGATCGATGCACCACGCCGACACGCCGTTGCGGGTATTCATGGCTGGCTCCTGCGGTCAGCCATTTCCGCTGGTGGCGGTGCGTCCGGGGTGACCTCGACCCGTGCACCGGGCTTGAGCCGTGACTGGCCGTCGAGCACCAGGCGCTCGCCCGGCTTGACCCCGGCGATGATGTTCAGGCCGCTGTCCTGGTACAGCACCTTGACTGGCACGCTGGTGACCTTGTCACCGTCCAGGCGGTAGACGAAGTGCCCGTCGATGCCGCGCTGCACCACCGGCGGCGGCACCACCAGGGCGTTCTCTTCAACCGCAGTGCGCAGGCGGATGGTGACCAACTGGCCCGGCCACAGGCGGCCGTCCTTGTTGTCGAATTCGGCCTTGACCCGCACCGTGCCGGTGTTGGCCGAGATCTGGTTGTCGATCAGGGCCAGGTGGCCTTCGCCGAGCAGGTTACGTTCGCCGTCGGCGTCCATGTAAGCCTGCACCAGCGCCGGGGTTGGCGCCTTGAGCAGGGCCTGCAGGGTCGGCAGCATCTGTTGCGGCAAGGCGAATTCGACAGCGATCGGGTCGATCTGGGTGACGCTGAACAGGCCTTGGGTATCCGTGGTGCGCACCAGGTTGCCGGGGTCGACATTGCGGATGCCGACACGCCCGGTCACTGGCGAGCGGATCTGCGTGTACGACAGCTGCACCTCGGCGTTGGCGATGGCTGCCTGGTTGCCCTTGACCGTGGCCTGCAGCTGGTTCACCAGCGCCTGTTGCTGGTCGAGGGTCTGCTTGGACACGCCATCGTCGGTGCTGAGCAGGCGGTAGCGCTTGAGGTCGACCCCGGCCACCTGGATCTGCGCCTGGCTCTGGCCGAGCTGGGCACGGGCCTGGTCGAGGCTGGCGCGGATCGCCCGGTCATCGAGGGTGGCGAGCAGGTCGCCTTCCTTCACCCACTGGCCCTCCTTGACCAGCACCTGGGTCAGCACCCCCTCGACTTGCGGGCGTACTTCGACGCTGTGCAGGGATAGCACCGAGCCGATGGCGCTGGCGTAGCGAGGGACGTCCTGCTGGGCGACGCTGACCACCCGTACCGGGATCGCCGCTTGCGCGCGCGGCGTGGTGGCCTGCTGGCGCTGGCCATACCAGACGCCCAGGGCCACCAGAGCGAGCAGGGCCAACGCGGCGAGAAGTACGGAGCGGGAGGGGCGTCTCATCGGCGCGGGTACCTTGGCCAAGGGGTGGGAAACGGAGGTTTGTATTGAAGCTTATAGCGCTGTGACCGGGTCGGCAGCGTGACAGCTGGCTGACAGCGGTGACAGGTTGGGTTTGGAGTGAGGGTCCTGGCGCCTGGCTGGAGGTTGTTGTGGGCTTTGGGGTGCATGCCTTGAGAGTTGTGGTGGAGCAGAAATCGAGCGCCGCCCGCGCGGCGCTTCGCGGGCACGCCCGCTCCCACATTTGTTGCAACGTGCCGAACCTGTCAGGCCATGGTTGCCCGCCTTGGTGCATGTCTCAAGTCATGTGAGGCGGCATCGATGCCCACCTCAAAATCCAGCCATGCCAACATGGCTGACAACCATGGCCTGACAGGCATGGCCACGTTGCAACAAATGTGGGAGCGGGCGTGCCCGCGAAGAGGCCGGGCCTGCTTACCTAGAACCCGATGAAGGCATAGTAGACCGGTGCATCTGCGGTGGTTTGCAACCCCAACGCCTGCAAGTCATTAGCCAGCCTAGGCTGCTCCACATGAAGCATCCACTCAGCCCCGGTCCCAGATGGCGCCTGTGCCAGCACCCCAGTAAAGGCCGCCATCTCCGGCAGATAAGCGGTAAACCCATTGCCCTTGAGCGCACTGGTGGTCATCCCCAGCGCCTCGCAGATGGCCACCTTGGCCGCGATATCATCGCGATCCGCCTGCCGCGAAGCCTGCACCAGCGCCATTAGCGCCGGGTCCACCGGCAGCGAGCCATGGATCAGTTCAGGCCCCTGTTCCCACGCCTCGGGCGGGCAGTCCTTGTTCTCTGGCCGCAACGGAATATGCGGGTTGATCTCCACCGGATAGATGCGGCAGACCAGTGGTCGGCTTTCATAGATGGTGCACAGATCGTTGTCGTCGAGGTTGCGACAGCGCCCGGGGTTGAACGCGGCAAAGGTCACCGAAACGCGGGCTTCGCTGCCGCCACAAGGCACCGGGTACGAGCGGCGCATCACATGCTCGCGCTGCTCTGCAGGCATGCCTGGCCCATCGGTCACGAAGGCTTCGATCAACACGATCACCTGGCCACCGGCCGTCGCCCACTGGCGGGCTTCAGCCAGGGTCAATGGCACATGGTGGCCGGTGCAGCACTTGCCACATCCGGTACAGGCAAAGCGCAGGCTGTCGTTCACTTGGCGTCCGGGTTCCATTCGCTGACGTGGGCCTGCTGCTGCTTGCGGTCGTATAGGCAGAGCTCGGTGCCGGTGCGTTGCTGCATGTGCTTCTGTGGATAAACCCCTTCGATCAGCAGGGCGCTGAAACCGACCTGATCATCGAACTCCGCCGGTTTGCCACGGGCGTGGGCATCCTTGAACTGGCTGGCGTTCAGGCAGGCCTTGAGCATCTGCTGGCGCTGCTCGTTCCAGGCCTGACTGCTGGAAGCCTGGGCGACACCGCTGAACAGGGCGCAGGCGATCAGAAGAGAGCTGAAAAACTTCATACGCGGTTCCGGGAAATTATCCGAGGGGCGCGAATTATGCCCGAGTCATCCCTGGCGGCAAGCCAGGGAGTTTGTCGCTGAATATAACAACACGTGCGTCAGCGCTCGGCAAACACCACGGTCCGCGCCGCCGTCACCAGGCAGTCGGTCAGGTCGGGCGAAGAGAACTTGGTGAGGATGGCATTGGCCCCGGCCAGCCTGGCTTTCTCGCTGCTCATGGCGCTGTCCAGCGAGGTGTGCAACAAAACGTAGAGGTGCTGGAAGTCTGGCGTCTCGCGCAGGGTGCGGGTGAAGGCATAACCGTCCATCTCGGACATTTCGATGTCCGAGACGATGATGTTGATCTCTTGCGCGGTGCCTTGCAGTTCCAGCAGCACGTTCATCGCATCCTTGGCGCTGCGTGCGGTGTGGCAGTCGATGCCGAGGTTGCGCAGGGTGTGTACCGACTGCTGCAGCGCCACCTGGCTGTCGTCGACCACCAGGATGTTGGCGGCGGCCAGCAGGCTGGCATCTTCCTCGCTCAGCTCACCCGGTTGTGGCTCCGGCTCGGGCGGAGCGATGCCGTGGATGACCTTTTCGATGTCCAGCACCTGCACCAGGGTGTTGTCGACCCGGGTCACGCCGGTGATGAACGAACGGTTGCCCGAGCCGAACGGCGGCGGCTTGATGTCGGTGCTCAGGCAATGGACGATGCGGCTCACCGCCTGCACGTGCAGGCCCTGGCGCGAGCGGCTGATCTCGGTGACGATCAGGCAGCCGCCGTCGGGGTCGGCCAGCGGGCGTTCGCCGATGGCCCGGGACAGGTCGATCACCGACAGCGAGTTGCCGCGCAGGGTCGCCACGCCTTTCACGTGGGGGTGCGATTCGGGCAGCTTGGTCAGGGGTGGGCAGGGGATGATCTCGCTGACCTTGAGCAGGTTGATTGCCATCAGCTTGCCGCTGCGCAGGGTGAACAGCAGCAGGGACAGCGAATCCGCGCGGGCATTTTGCGTGGCCATGGTGACCTTCGTGGGAAACAGGGGATGCCGGGTTATCGGCCTGATCCCACGGCTCTTTAGCGTCCAGGCACAGATTGCAAAGTAGGGCGCTATCCCTGTGGGAGCGGGCGCGCCCGCGAAGAATCCAACGCGGTGCATGGCACCGGCTGCGCCGGTGTTCGCGGGCATGCCCGCTCCCACAGGGGGCGTGTAAAGGCTGCAGTCAGCGTTCGCGCAGGGCTTCGCGGGCGCGGTTCAGCGGTTTGATCAGGTAATCGAGGATGGTCTTCTCGCCCGTGCGGATATCCACTGTGGCAATCATCCCCGGCACGATCGCGAAGTGCTTGCCGGCCTTGTTGGTCAGGCTGTCCTGCTCGGTGCGGATGAACACCCGGTAGTAGTAGATCTCCGGCTTCACCTCGTCCTGCAGGGTATCCGGCGATATCCCCACCACCTTGCCCTCCAGCCCGCCATACACCGAGTAGTCATAGGCGCTGATCTTGACCTTGGCGGCCTGGTCGGGGTGGATGAAGGCAATGTCCCGCGGGGCGATACGTGTTTCGATCAGCAGGCGCTCGTCCATCGGCACGATCTTCATCACCTGCCCGCCGGGTTGCACCACGCCGCCCAGGGTGTTGACCTCGATGTCCTTGACGATGCCGCGTACCGGCGAGCGCAGGGTCAGGCGCGTCAGCGAATCGCTGCGCCCGCGGATCACCTCCGACAGGCTGTCGGCTTCGGCACTGGCCTTGGCCAGCTCTTCGCGGGCGCGCACCAGGTACTCGGAACGCGCTTCGTTGGCCTTGAGTTCCAGCTCCGAGCGCTGGCGGTTCAGGCGGATCACTTCAACCCGGCTGGAGGCGCCCATCTTGGCCAGGTTCTCGGTGATCTTCAGCTCCGCACGCACCAGCCGCAGCGAATCCTCGATGCCGGCCAGGGTCTGCTCCAGGCCACGGCGGCGGGTTTCGTACAGCGCCGTCTCGGCGTCGATCAGGTCGGGCGAGTCACGCAGGCTCTCGGGGAAACTCAGCGGCTTGCCGGTGACCTCGGCCCGCAGCCGCGCCACGCTGGCTTTGGCCGCACGGTACTTGGCTTCGCTTTCGCCAACGCTGGAGGCGGTCTTGGTCGGGTCGAGCTGGGCAAGCACCTGGCCGCGCTCGACCAGGTCGCCTTCGGCCACGTTCATCTCGGCGACAATGCCACCTTCGAACGACTGGATCACCTGCTCGCGTGAGCTGGGGATCACCTTGCCGGTGCCGGTGGAGACTTCGGTCACCTCGAACCAGGCCGCCCAGGCCAGGAACATGGCGAGCATGACGGCGCAGAGGGTGATGACGCGGCCGGCGCGCAACACGGCCTGGTCGTCCTGGCCATCCAGGTACGACGCGGGGAGTTCGTGGTTGCTCATGCCTGCGCTCCTTGCAGCTTGGCCAGGGCGGCGTCGCGCTTGTCGTCGATGACGATGCGCCCGCCGTCCAGCACGATGATGCGCTCCACCCGCTGCAGCACGCTCAGGCGGTGCGTGGCGATCACCAGGGTGCGGCCCTGGCAGAAGCGTTCCAGGTTATCCAGCAGCTTGCGTTCGGTGACGTCGTCGAGCGAGGCGGTGGGTTCGTCGAGCAGCAGCACCTGGGGTTGGCGAACCAGCAAACGCGCGAGCACCAGCGCCTGGCGCTGCCCGCCCGACAGGCCCTGGCCGCCTTCGAGGATCAGGTGGTCGAGGCCCTTGGGCAGGTGGCGGACGAATTCCAGCGCACCGGTGGCGGCCAGCGCGGCCACCAGTTCCTGGTCGCTGGCCTGGCCGGCGCCGAGGGTGAGGTTTTCCCGCAGGGTGCCGTGGAACAGCCGGGCGTACTGGGCCAGCAGGCCGACGTCGCGGCGCAGGTCGGCCGGGTCGAGGTGGGCCATGGCGATGCCATCGAGGCTGACTTCGCCCTGGCTCAGGTCCATGGCGCCACCAAGGGCCTGCAGCAGGGTCGACTTGCCGGCGCCGTTGCGCCCGAGCACGGCGATGCGCTCGCCGGGCTGGATGTCGAGCTGGCCGATGCTCAGCACCGGCGGGGCTTCCGGGCTATAGCGGAAGTTGGCCTGGCGCAGGGCATATTCGCCACGGATGGCTGGCAAGTGCACACGGGCTTCGCCTTCAGGGTGGTCGACCGGCGACTGCATCAGCTTGTCCAGGCCCTGCAGGGCCACCTTGGCCTGCTGCCAACGGGTCAACACATGGGTCAGCTGCGCCAGTGGTGCCATCATCCGTGACGACAGCATCGAGGCGGCGACCAGGCTACCGGTGGTGAGGTCGCCGGCAATCACCATCGGCGCGCCGATCACGATGACCACGGCAAACACCGCGCCCTGCACGTTCTGCGTCCAGGTCACCAGGCCGTTGGTCAGGGTGCGCAGGCGCAGGTTGGTGTGCGCACAGGCGGCGTTGTACTGGTTCCACTGGCGCTCGAAGCGCGCCTCGGCCTGCAGCGCCTTGATCTCGTCGAGGCCCTGGATGCTTTCCACTAGCATGGCATTGCGCAGCGAAGATTCACGCATCGAGGCATTGGCCAGTACCGCCAGGCGCCGTTGTGCGAGCAGGCCCGGGATGACCATGGCCAGCAGCGCCACCAGCGGGATGAACACCAGCACGCCACCGATCAGCCAGAACACGAACAGGAACAGCAGGAAGAACGGCAGGTCGGCCAAGGCGGTGGCGGTGCTCGAGGTGATCAGGTCGCGGATCGACTCCAACTCGCGCAACTGCGAGATGAAAGAACCGGTGGACTTCGGCCGCGCCGAGTTGCGCAGGCGCAGCGCATGCCCATAGACCAGGTCGGACACCCGCAAATCGGCACGCTTGCCGAGCAGGTCGGTGACCTTCAACCTCAGCAGGCGCATGCTGAAGTCGAACACCAGCGCCAGCACCACGCCGCCGAACAGCACGTACAGGGTCGGCAGGGACTCGGCGGGGATCACCCGGTCGTACACCTGCATTGAAAACAGCACCCCGGCCAGTGCCAGCACGTTGGCCACCAGCGAGGCGACCATCACCTGGCCGTAGGGGCGCAGGTCGCGCAGCACGATGCGGGTAAACCAGTGCCGATCGTAGGGCGCGGTGTAGTCGTCGGTGCGCACATCGCGCAACGGCCGCGCCGGGCGCATCAGGGCCACGCGGTTGATGCGCCCTTCGAGTGCTTCGCGAGGCAGGCGCGAGGTCAGGCGCTGGTCGCCGGCGAAGACCACGGCCAGCTCGTTTTCCTCGGTCACCGCCTCGACCGTGGCCAGCTGGCCATCGTCCAGCTCCAGCACCAGTGGCGTGCGCCATTGGCGCAGGGCCTTGGCGTCGTAGCGCACGAAGCGCAGCGTCAGGCCGGCCTGGCGCGCCATGTGCCGGAGGATTTCATCCAGCGGGCGTGCATCTTCGACCGCCGCCAGGCGGATACGCTGGGGCGAGACATCCAGGCGATAGTGGTGAGCGACCTGCAGCATCACTTCCAGCCAGGGGCCGAGGTCGGGCCGATGAACCACCGGCTGCTCCGGGTTCTGCTCCTGACCGGACTGGGTCAGTTTCACGGTATCGTTCATGGCTCGATTTCCACCCCTTGCAGGTTGCGCCCGTCCAGCCCGAAGGCGGTACGCAGGGCGCCGGTGTTGTACAGGCAGTCGACATCCAGGCGCAGCAGGTCGGAGCGGGTGCCGGCGAGTTCGAAGCGTGACTGGTAGATCTCCTGCTCGGCGTTGAGCAGGTCGAGCAGCGGCCGGGTGCCCAGGTCCAGGTACTGCCGGCCATACAGTTCGCGGGCTTCCTGGATGCTGGTCTGGCGTGCCTCCAGCGAATTCAGGCGCCGGCCCAGCCCGGATGTCTGTGCCATGGCTTCGGCCAGGCCGCGGCGGGCTTGCAGGCGTGCGGCGTCTTCGGCGGAGTCGGCGGCGCTCAGGGCATGGCCGGCGGCGCGGCTGCGGGCGCTGATGGCACCACCCTGGTAGATCGGCACCTCGACGTTCAGGTAGATGCCCGCCTGGGTGCGGTCCAGGCTTCGGTTGTCGCGGTTGTAGTCGTTGTCCAGGTAATGATTGACCTGCGGCTGCAGCGACAGCGTGGGGTAGGCTTCGGCCTTGGCCTGGGCCAGTTCGGCCTGGGACTGGGCGCGCAAGGCCAGGGCCATCAGCACGGCTGGCAGCCGGTCGCTACCCCCTGAAGAACGCTTGCAGGCCTGGTTCAGCTCTGGCGGGGACTCCTCGGCGAGGGCCGGCGGCGCGACCCGGCCAAGCAGTTCGGCCAGGGTCGAGCGCCAGCGTTCGTACTGCGACTGGTATTCCTCGAGGGTGGCGCGGGCGCCTTCCACCCGCGACTCGGCCTGGACCACGTCAGAGCGCGTGCTGGCGCCCATGTCGCTGCGTTGGCGGGCCATGCCGGCGATGTCGCCGACGCCACGGATCTGGTCGCGGGCAATCACCATCAGCTGTTCATAGCGGCGGGTTTCGATCCAGGCGTAGGCCGTGTCGCGGGCGAGGTCGTCGACCACCAGCAGGATGTTGGCCTGGGCCCGGGTAGCGGCGGCCTGGGCGGCGCTGACGGCACTGTCGACCTTGCCGAAGTCATAGAGCATCTGCTTCAACGACAGGTTCAGCGCCTGGCTGTTGCGGTCGCCGCCGTAGCCGGTGTCATAGCCGGTGCGGATACCGCCGGAGATCTGAGGGTAGTAACCGGCACGGGCGACGTTGATGCCTTCGCCCTGCTTGTACAGGTTGCCGACTGCTTCGGCGATGCTCGGGTGCCACTGCGCGGCGGTCAGCACCGCTTCGGCCAGCCCCAGGCGGTCACCTGTGTTGCTGGCTTGCCCGGAAGGTGGACGGGCGGGGATGGCGTCGGGCGCGTCGCGCATCAATGACGGGCCGATGGTGCGCAGTCTGGGGTCTATGTCATCGGCCGCCTGGGCAACCGGGTTCAGGTTCGACACCAGGAGCCCGAAGGCTCCCAGCCACAGCGGTGACAGCGGACTGCGTCGCTTCACGAAATTCCCTTACTGCTGTTCGTCCTTGCCGCCGGGCGAAGTGCCCGGCGGATTGCAGCGGCCTCAGACGACATGGATGCTGTTCTGCACCCAGAGGTGGTGGCTCGGATCTTCCTGGGCCGTGTACTGGTTATAGTCGATGCCGTCGGCGGTTTGGTTCCCTACCAGGGTCCAGTTGTCCGTCATGTGCACCGAGTCTTTGTCGTCCCCCTTGATGATCAGTGTGTCGTTGCCGGTTTCGGTGATGGCCACCACGTCCGCCAGGTTGAGGGTCAGCGCCACCGCGCTGGTGTCGTTGAGGTCGATCACCTCGATGTTGTGGATGCGCTCGGCCAGGGTGCCGAGGTCGATGCTGGCATCGCCGCCGCCCCACAGCAGGGTGTCGGTACCGCTGCCGCCATCGACGCTGGCGAAGTTCTGGTCGACCACTTCGAGGATGTCGTTGCCGGCGCCGCCTTCCAGGGTGATGTGGCCGCCCTGGCTGCCCACCAGGTGGTCGTTGCCGTCGGTGCCAGCGAGCACTTCGCTGGACGCGGCGGCCGCCACGCTGGCCACGGCCAGGCTGTCGTCGCTGGTGTCGGCCACCAGTGCGGAGAAGGTGGTGAGGCCGGCGGCGTTGTCCAGGTTGACGGTCAGCGTGGCGGTGTCGGTGGTGCCGTTGGGGTGGGTCAGCTCGTAGGTGAAGGTGTCGTGCTGGCCGATCACCGCCGAGGTCAGGCCGCTGTTGAGGGTGTAGGTGTAGCTGCCGTCCGCATGCACCAGCAGCGTGCCGTAGGTGCCGGCCACGCTGACGCCGTTGTGGCCGGGGATGGTGAAGGTGTTGGCGGCCGTCAGCACACTCAGTACGGTCAGTGCCGAACCCAGGTTGTCGGTGCCTGACGGGTCGGTGATCAGGTTGCCGCTGGCCACCGTGGCGCTGCTGACCACGAACTCGGTGAGGTGCGTGGTGGTGGTGTTGAGGCTGGTGGTGATCGAACTGGCCAGGCCGATGCCGCCGGCGCTGACCACGATGTGGTAGGTACCTGCGCCCTGGTTCTGGAAGGTATAACCGGCGCCGCCGCCGAGCAGGCTGACCAGCGAGCCGCCGCCTACGGTTTCCACTACCACGTACTGGCCGGTGGCTGGGTTGAGTTTGAGCAGCTGGATGGTGGTGCCGTTGAGCAGGCTCAACAGGTTGGTGGAGTTGACCACCACCTGCAGGTTGGCCGTGGTGTCGGTGCCCACCGTGGTGGAGTAGGTGGCCGAGCGCGAGCCGATCAGCGGCAGGCTCAGTGTACCCAGGGTGGCGCTGCTGCTGTCGACCCGGTTGGCCAGGGTGATGTGGCTGCTGTCGACGTCGTTGACCGCATCCACCACCGTGGCCGGTGCACTCAGGTTGTTGTCATTCCAGATCTCCGTGGCCTGTGGGCTGTCGATGCGCACGTAAAGGTTGGCGGAGTCGGACAGGCCGTTCGGGTGCACCAGCTGGTAGCTGAACACATCCACCTTGCCGACGCTCGACGGGCTGCCATTGGGCGTGTAGGTGTAGCTGCCGTCCGCATGGATCACCAGGGTGCCGTACTGGCCCTGCACCGTGGTCCCCGCACCGCTGGCGGCGGCCACGAAGGTGCCGTTCTTCAGCACCTGCAGCACGGCGCCACTGTCGGGGCCGCGTGCGTCCACGCTGCCGTCTGTGCCTGGGTCGGTCACGACGTTACCGGACACCGCCGTGCCGACCCCGGTGAACTGGGTCAGGCTGGTGGCTTCGAGGTCAAGCGTGGTGGTGACCTGGGTCACCAGGCCGATACCGCCGCTGGCCACGGTCAGGCGGTAGTCGCCGGCCTGCAGCGAACCGATGTCGACCTGCAGGCCGATCGGCAGCACGATCAGGTCGAGCAGGCCCTGGGTGTTGCCGGTGGCAAGGGTCACCCAGGCGCCACTGGCATCCTTGACCTGCAGGGTGAAGGTGGCGTTGTTGAGCAATGCCAGCACGCTGTTGGTGGTCAGTGTCAGGGTCGGATCGACCGTGGTGCCGGCGGCGACCGTCCAGGTGTAGGTCTTGCTGAAGCCTGACAGCAGCGTGGTGAACTGGTCCTGGTAGGTTGCGGTGGCTGTCACCGGTGCGAGGTTGACGGTGGCGGTGGCCAGGTTGTCGCTGGCCACCACCGGCGCATTGGCATCCACGTCCGGGGCGGTGATGTTGACGTTGCCGGAGACATTGCTGCGTGGGTCGGTCAAGGTCACCGACAGCACCTGGCCGTTGTCCTGCGGCGGGCTCAGGGTGACGCTGAAGGTGCCGTTGGGCTGTACCACGGCGGTCTGCAGCACGGTGCCGGTGGCGCTGCGCACGGTGACCGTGGCACCCACTTCACCGGTGCCGGTCAAGGTACTGCCGTCGGCGCTGATCACCAGGTTGGCGGCGTTGGCCGGTGGAGTGAAGTCCGGAGCGGTGATGGCGGTGGCCGTGGAGGTGTTGCCAGCGGCATCGGTGAGGGTGACGTTCAGCGCCTGATTGTCGATCTGCGCCGCAGCCAGGCTGACCACGAACAGGCCGTTGGTACCGACCGTGGCCGTGCCCAGGACGGTGCCAGCACTGTTGCGCACGGTGACCGTGCTGCCGATCTGGCCAGAGCCGCTGACCGTGGTGCCGTTGGCGTTGATGGCGGCCACCGGGGCGGCCGGCGGTGTGGTGTCCGGCGCAGTGATGCCGGTGCTGCCGGACTGGTTGCCGGCCGCGTCGGATTGGCGCACGACGAGCGCCTGGCCATCGTTCTGCGCGCTGGTCAGGGTGACGCTGAAGGTGCCGTCGGGCTGTACGACAGCCGTGCCGAGTGCGCCGGCGGGGCCTTGCACGGTCACGGTCGCGCCCGGCTCGCCGTTACCGGTGAGCACGCTGCCAGAGCCATTGATCGCCAGGTTGGTCGGTGCCAGCGGGGCCTGGGTGTCCGGCGCGGTGTAGCTGGTGGCGCCGGAGACGTTCAGGGCGGCGTCGGCCTGAGTCAGGCTGAGCACCTGGCCGTTGAGCTGGGCACTGCTGAGGTTGATGCTGAACGCGCCCGCACCATTGACCAGGCCGGTGCCGAGCACGTTGCCGCCCGCGTCGCGCACGGTAACCGTGGCACCGGCCTCACCAGTGCCGCTGAGCACCAGGCCGTTGGCCGACAGCGCGGCGACCACCGGGTTTGCCGGTGGCGTGATGTCGGCAGCGGTGACGAACACCGGTTGCGATTCACCCCCGAGCAGCGACACCGATGTCACCGACAGGTGTTGCCCATTGAGCTGGGCGGCGCTCAGGGTAATGCTGAAGCCGCCATTGCCGATGTTGGCCGAGCCGCTGCCGATCAGGTTGCCGGCCGCATCGTACACGCGGATCGAGGTGCCGGTGGCGGCGGTGCCGGTCAGGGTCAGGCCATCGGCGGCCAGCGTTACGTTAACCGGTGGTTCTGGTGGTGGCACCAGCGGTGTGACATAGCTTGCCACCGCCGAGGTGTTGTTGGCGGCATCTGTCTGGGTCACCGCCAGGGTAGCTACCGAACCGGGTGCCGGTGACAGGCCGATCGAGAAGTTGCCGCCGCTGTCGACCAGGCCGGTGCCGATGACCTGGCCAGCGAAGCTGACCGTTACGGTCGCGCCAGCTTCACCACGCCCGGTGAGGATGTCGTAGGTGTTGCTGATGGCGAGGTTGGTGACGGCGGTGGGCGGTGAGGTGTCGGCAGTCTGGTACTCGGCCGGCAGCGAGATGTTGCCGGCGCTGTCGGTGGAAGTCACGGTCAGCAGCTGGCCATTGTTCTGCGCCGGGCTCAGGGTGACGGTGAACTCGCCGCCTGCCGGTACCGTGACGGTACCGACCACGGTGCCGGCAGGGTTGCGTACGGTGATGGTGGAGCCCACTTCACCACTGCCGGTGAGCAGCGTGCCGTTGCCAGTCAGGGCAAGGTTGCCCGGCTGCACCGGTGGGGTCAGGTCGGGCGCTGTCAGCTGCAGCGGCGCGGACGGGTTGCCGGTGGCATCCTGGGCGATCACGGTCAGCACCTGGCCATTGATCTGCGCGGTGCTCAGGTTGAGCACGAAGGCGCCATCGGGATCGATCGTGCCCTGGCCGAGCAGGTTGCCCTGGTTATCCATCACGGTCACGCGAGCACCGGCTTCGCCAGTACCGACCAGCTGCGTACCACTGCCGTTGAGGCTGGCGATGACGGTGGCCGGTGGCGTGCTGTCGACGGCGGTGATGGTGCTGACGGGCGAGATGTTGCCGCTGGCGTCTTCGAGTGTCACCTGCAGCAGCTGGCCATTGAGCTGGGCTGCGCCCAGGTTGACCACGAACGTACCGTTGGCGCTGACCGTGGCGGTGCCGATTTCCGTGGTGCCCAGGTAGACGCGCACGGTGCTGCCCGCTTCGCCGGTACCGCCAAGCTGGTCGCCGGCCGCGTTCAGGCGCAGGCCAAGTGCCGCGTCGGGCGGGGTCAGGTCGGGTGCGTTGACGGTGACCGGTTCGCTGATGTTGCCGGGTGGGTCGGCCTGTTGCACCGACAGCACTTGCTGGTTGATCTGCGCCGGGCTCAGTTCGACGCGGAAGCTGCCATCGGCGAGTACGGTGGTGGTGCCCAGCACCGCACCCGCGGCATTGGTGACGGTAACGGTGGCACCGGCTTCACCACGGCCGCTGACCACGCTGCCGTCGGTGTTGATGACCACGTTGGTGAGTATGTCGGGCGGCGTGAAGTCCGGTGTCTGCAAGGTACTGGTCGCCGACACGTTACCGGCGGCATCGGCCTGGGTGACGCTGAGCACTTCGGCATTACCCAGTGCAGGGTTGAGCGTCACGGTGAAATGGCCGCTGGCATCGACGATCGCCGTGCCGATCTCATCGCCGGCCGCATTGGTCACGGTCACTTCTGCACCGGCTTCGCCGCGGCCGGTGATCGTGACGCCATCGCTGGAAATCGCCAGTTCGCCGGGGGCCGCAGGGGGGGTGGTGTCAGGGGCCGTGATGTCGCTGGCGGTCGACTGGTTGCCGGCGGCATCGGTGAGTACCACTTGCAGTTGTTGGCCATTGGCTTGCGGCGGCGCGAGGGTGACCTGGAACGAGCCGTTGGCCATGACCTGGGCCGTCCCCACCACACTGCCATCGGCGGCCAGCACCTTCACCGTGCTGCCGGCTTCACCGGTGCCGTTGAGCAGGCTGCCGCCGCCCGCGAAGGCAAGGTTTTGCGCTGCGTCCGGCGCTACCCGATCAGGCGCGGTGAGGCTTACGCTGTTCGATTCGTTGCCCGCGCCGTCGGTCTGCGCAGCGCTGAGTTGTTCGCCATTGAGCTGTGCAGCGGCGAGGTTGACGCTGAAGTTGCCGTTGGCGTCGACCACGGCAGTCCCCAGGTCGATGCCGCCTTCACCGATCACGGTGACGGTGGCACCCACCTCGCCGCGCCCGGTGAGTATCAGGCCGTCGCTGGACAGTACCAGGTTGCTCAGTGGCTGCGGGGCGGTGGTGTCTGGCGCCTGCAGCTCGGCTGGCAGCGAGCTGCTGCCATCGGTGCCCACGGCACTGACTTGCAGCAGCTCGCCATTGGCCTGGGCGCTGCCGAGGTTGACGGTGAAGGTGCCGTCATTGCCGACCGGCGCGGAGCCGAGCAGCACACCGCCGGGGCCATACACGTTCACCGTGCTGCCCTGCGGGGCGCTGCCGGTGACCACCAGGCCATCGGCAGACAGCAGCAGATTGTCGGGTGAGTCGGGAGCGGTGTTGCCCGGCGCGGTGACGCTCTGCGCCGGCGAGGCATTCTGCGCGGCATCGGTCTGTACCACGCTCAGGCTTTCGCCTGCCGTGGCCGCAGGCGCAAGGGTGACGGTGAAACGCCCATCGGTGCCGACGGTTGCGGTGCCCAGCGCGGCACCGTCGGGTGCGCGTACCGTGACCGTGGCACCGGCTTCGCCGGTACCCATCAGGGTGGCGCCATCGGCCGACACCGCCAGGTTGGCCACCGCTGCCGGTGGCGTGGTGTCTGCAGCGGTGTAAGGCGCTGCAGGCGATACGTTGCCTGCAGCATCGGTAGCGGTCACCTGCAAGGTCTGCCCATTGGTCTGGGCACTGTTGAGGGTGACCTGGAAGGTGCCGTTGCTGCCCGCCACGGCGCTGCCGAGTACGTTGCCTGCCGCATCGCGCACGGTGACCGTGCTGCCGGCCTCGGCGCTGCCGCTCAACTGCAGGCCGGTAGCGGCCAGGGCCAGCGCGGTGGGCGCCGCAGGTGCAGTGAAGTCTGGAGCGGTCACGGCAACTGCTGTCGAGGTGTTGTTGCCAGCGTCGGTCTGGGTCACGCTCAAGCGCTGGGCGTTGAGCTGGGCGCTGTCGAGCGTGAGGGTGAAGCTGCCGTTGGCCGCCACCAGGCCACTACCGATGATGGTGCCGTCCGGGCCGCGCACGCTCACGGTGGCACCGGCTTCGCCGAGACCGGTGAGAGTCAGTCCATTGTTGTTGAGTACCACGTTGGTCAGCGCTGCGGGTGGGGTCAGGTCCGGTGTGGTGACATTGACTGCTGGCGAAACGTTGCCGCCAGCATCCACCTGAGTCACGCCAATCGCCTGGCCGTTGGCCTGCGGTGTATCGAACGTCACGGTGAAGCGGCCATCGGCGCCGACGGTGGCGGTGCCGAGCACGGTACCGGCGGCGTTGCGCACCTGCACCGTGGCCCCGACTTCGCCAGTACCGGAAAGCTGGCGGCCATCGGCGCTCAGTTGTGTATCACCGACGGCTGCCGGCGGTGTGCGGTCCGGGGTGGCCACGCTGGCCGGGCCGGAAACGTTGCCCGCGGCATCGGTCAAGGTCACCTGCAAGGGGCTGCCGGAGGTCTGTGCGCTGTTGAGGGTGACCTGGAACTGGCCGCTCTGGTTGACCGTGCCGGTCCCGACGATTGCGCCGTTCACGTCACGCACGGTGACGGTGGCGCCGATTTCGCCCTGGCCGCTGACCACGGTGGCGGCACCGTTGAGCGACAGCCCGGTGGCAGCGGTAGGGGCTTGCAAGTCGGGGGCGACAACTGGTGTGGCCAGTGACACGTTGCCGGCGGCATCTGCCTGGGTGACGGTCAGGTTCTGAGCGTTGGCCTGGGCCGGTGACAAGGTGACGCTGAACAGGCCGTTGCTGCCGACCGTTGCGCTTCCCAACACGGTGCCTTGGCTATCGGTCACGCTCACCGTTGCGCCCACCTCGCCACGGCCGGACACGGTGGTGCCGCTGCGGTTGATGGCGACATTGGTGAGGGCATCGGGTGGCGTTGTATCGTCCGCCACGACGATAGCCGGCACCGAGGGCTTGCCGCCTGCAGACAGCCGGGCGGTGATTTGCAAGGTCTGCGCATTGAGTTGCGCGTTGCTGAAGAAGATGCGGAACACGCCATCGCCGCCGACCGTCCCCGAGCCCAGGGTGGTGCCGCCTGACGTCACGGTAATCAGCGCACCGACGGTGCCCTGGCCCGTGAGCAGGAAGCCGTCATCGCTCAGTGCAAGGTTGGTCGGGGTGGCGACTTCGGTACCGTCAGGGCCGCTGAGGTTGACCGCAGTTTCATTGCCGCCGCCATCGCGTACCACCACCTGCACGGTATCAGTGCTGGTCAGGGGCGGTGAGACCGGAATCACGAAGGTGCCATCCGGCCCAGCAGTTCCTTGACCGCGCGGGGTTCCGTCAGGGTCACGCACGATGATCGTGCTGCCAGGTTCCGCACCGCCGCCGACCACGCTGCCGTCCGGGCTCACGGTGACATCGGTGGCGGCGGCCGGTGGTGTGGTATCCGGCGCGGTGATGGTGGTTGGGGTCGAGTCGTTGCCGGCCGCATCGGTAACGATCACGGTCACGGTTTCGCCGTTGTTCAACGGCGTGCCGAGGGGTACCTCATAGCTACCGTCAGGGTTGACCGCAACCGTGATCACATTGCCGGCCGGGTCGGTCACCGTTACCGACGCGGCGCCTGGCGCGGTTCCGTTCACAGTGGCGCCATCGGCACTGACCGCGGCGTCGGCGCTAGGTGCAGGTGGCGTAAGATCGGGTGCGGTGGCCTGGGCTGGTGTTGAAGGGTTGCCTGCTGCATCGACCAGGGTCACGTCGAGCACCTGGCCATCCAGTTGCGCTGGCGACAGCGGCACGCTGAAACTGCCACCGGGCGGCACCACCACGGTACCCAGCAGGTCGCCGTTGGCGTTGCGCACTTCCACGGTGGAGCCGACTTCACCGCTGCCCTGCAAGGTGGTGCCGTCGGCACTGACCAGTAGCCCTCCCGGGCTGGTCGGGCCCGTACCATCGGGTGCGGTGAGCGTTGCCGAAGGGGAGGCATTGCCGGCCTCATCGGTGAGCACCACCGACAGGACTTCACCGTTGGCCTGTGCCGGGCTGAGGGTGACGCTGAAAGTGCCGTCGCCGTTCACCACGGCATCGCCCAGCAGCTGCCCGGCGGCGTTGCGCACCTGCACGGCGGCGCCCGGTTCGCCTTGGCCGTTGAGCAGGGTGCCGCCTGCGCCCAGGGTCAGCCCCTGGGCGGGTGCCGGTGCCTGAAGGTCCTCGGCTACCACCGTTGCGGTGCCGGAGGTGTTGTTGCCACCATCGGTCAGGCTGACCGAAAGCGTCTGGCCGTTCAGTTGCGGCGGGGTGAGGGTGACCTGGAAGGTGCCATCGGCTTGTACCTCGCCGGTGCCTACCACGGCACCGCCAGTGCCGGTCACCCGCACTTGGGTGCCCGGTTCGCCGATGCCGGTCAGCACCGTGCCGTCGGCAGACAGCACCAGGTTGCCAGGCGTGGCCGGTGGCTGATTGTCAGGGGCAGCGAGGTCGACCGATGCCGACAGGTTGCCGGCCGGGTCACGCTGCTCCACGGTCAGTGCCTGGCCATTGGTCTGCGGGGTGCCCAAGGTGACCTCGAAGCTGCCGTTGCCGGCGACCAGCGCAGTGCCGAGGATGGCCCCTGCAGGGCCACGCACAATGACCGTGGCGCCCGGTTCGCCGGTCCCGCTCACGGTGGTGCCGGTGCCATCGATGACCGGGCTGCCGACGGTTTGCGGCGGGGTGCTGTCCGGTGCGGTGAAGTCCACGGGCCCGGCACTGTTGCCGAGGCTGTCGGTGGCCTCCACCGTGAGGTTTTCGCCATTGCGCTGCGGCGTGCCCAACGTGACGTCGAAGCGGCCATCGGCGCCTACCGTGGCGGTGCCCAGCACGCTGCCGTCGGCCGCACGCACGGTAACCGTCGAACCGGCCTGGCCCTGGCCGGTGAGGTGCAGGCCGGAGCTGTCGATGGCAAGGCCTGCCGGTTGCAGCGGGCCGTCGAGGTCCGGCGCGGTGACGGTGGCGGTGGAACTGTTGCCGCTGCTGTCGCGCAGCACCACGTCGAGTACCTGGCCGTCGGTCTGGGCCTGGCTCAGGGTGACCGTGAAGGTGCCATTGGCAGCGACCACCGCGGTGCCCAGCACCGTACCCTGTGCGTTGGTGACCTGCACCGTGGCGCCCACTTCGCCGCGGCCGGTCAGGGTCAGGCCATTGGCGCTGAGCTGCAGGTCACTGGCTTCAGTGGGCGGGGTGATGTCCGGAGCGGTGACCGGGGTGGGCAACGAGCTGTTGCCATCGGCATCGATGGCCACCACGTCGAGCAACTGACCGTTGGCCTGGGCCGGGTCGATGGGCACGGTGAAGGTGCCATCGTTACCCACTTGCACGCTGCCGATCACATTGCCTTGGGCGTCATGCACTTCTACCAGGCTGCCCGGCGTAGCGGTACCGCTGATGGAACTGCCATCAGGTGCCACCACCAGCCCGGCCGGGCTGTCCGGTACGGCGGTGGCCGGGACGATGACAGCCAGGCCGACGGATGGGTTGCCGGCAGCGTCGGTCTGGGTCAGGACGATGCTCTCACCTGCAGCCACCGGGCTGTCGAGGTCCACCAGGAAGGTACCGTTGGCGGCGACCACACCGCTGCCAAGCAGGTTGCCGTTGGCATCGCGCACGTCGACCGTGGCGCCGGGTTCGCCGCGGCCTGCAATGACCAGGCTGCCGGCACCCACCACGACGTTGCTGATCAACCCCGGCGGGGTGATGTCCGGGGCGGTGTAGTCCAGGGGGGCAGAGCCGTTGCCGGCGGCATCGAATACACGGATGGCCAGGTGTTCGCCGTTGGCCTGGGCAGGGTCGAGGGTGAAGCTGAAGGTGCCGTCCGCCGCGACAATACCGCTGCCGATGAGGGTGCCGTTGACGTCGCGCACCTCCACCCGCGCGCCGGGCTCGGCACGGCCGCTCAGGGTTTCACCGGCGGTCAGGGTCAGCTCGGTCGGCTGCGCAGGGGCCTGCAGATCAGGCGCGGTCAACGGGCTTGGGGTGGAGACATTGCCCGCCGCATCGGTCAGGGTCACCTGCAACGAAGAACCATTGGTTGCGGGTGTATTCAGTTGCAGGGTGAAGGTGCCATCCGCTTGCACGGTGCCGGTGCCAATGACCTGGCCCTGATCGTTCAGCACATTCACGGTCGCGCCTGCTTCACCACGCCCGGAGACCGTGCGGCCGTCACCACTGATGGCCAGGTCGGTGGCCGGTGGTGGCGGGGTGGTGTCGCCGCCGTTGTCGATATCCGGCGCAGTGACGCTGCCAGCTGTCGAGGTATTGCCGGCGGCATCGGTGGCGGTGACCTGCAGCTGCTCGCCATCGACCTGCGCCGGATCGAGGGTGATAGTGAACTGGCCATCGGCGCCTGCCACGGCGGTGCCAAGCACCGTGGTGCCATCAGCGGCCAGCACTCGTACGGTGCTGCCAGGTTCCGCACGGCCGGTGAGCTGGCTGCCGTCGGCACTCACCGCAAGGTCGCCGGGAGGCGCTGGCGGCTGCAGGTCGGCAGATGTCACCGAACCTGGCTGCGAGACATTGCCGGCGGCATCGGTCAGGGTTACCTGCAGGGTACTGCCGTCGACCACCGCAGGGTTCAAGGTGACCTGGAAGGTACCCTCGGTGCCGACCGTGCCGGTGGCGATGACGTGACCCTCGGCATCGCGCACTTGCACCGTGGTGCCGGGTTCGCCGCGGCCGGTGAGCTGCTGACCGGCCTGGCCGACCGCCAGCTCGGTCGGCGCGTCAGGGGGCGTGGTGTCGGGCGGGTTGCCGACGCCATCGTCCGGTGCGGTGATGGCGGTGCCGCCGGAGGCATTGCCGGCAGCGTCGGTGGCCGTTACTTGCAAGGCCTGGCCGTCGGTCTGCGGCGGCTGCAGGGTGATGCTGAACTGGCCGTCGGCAGCGGCTACAGCGCTTCCCAGCACAGCGCCGCCGGCCCCCAGCACTTGCACGGTCGAGCCGGGCTCGGCGCGGCCGGTAAGCGTAGTGCCTTGCGCGTTGATCGCCAGCTCCGTCGGTGCTGTGGGCGCGGTGATGTCAGGTGCCGTGGCCGTACCGGGCTGCGAGGTGTTGCCCGCTGCATCGGTCAGCGAGACGCCAAGGTTTTCGCCATTGGCCTGTGGGGTGTTCAGGGCGACATCGAAACTGCCATCGGCATTCACCGTGCCGCTGCCGATCAGGTTGCCTGCGGCATCGAACACATTCACCCTGGTGCCTGCCTCACCGCGACCACTCAGGCGCAGACCGTCAGGCGACACCAGCAGGTCGATGGGCGTGGCCGGTGGCGTAGTATCACCAGGCTCGCCGCCACCGCCACCGCCACCGCCACCGCCGCCGCCATTCGTCGCTGCTGCCACGCCGCCGACGCCAAGCAGGCTGAGGCCGGCAATGGCAAAGGTCGAGGTTTCGCTGCCGGCGGTGCCGATGCCGGCGACCAGTTCGTCGAGCGAGTTCACTTCGTCGAAGGTGAAACCGGTGAAGGCCGTTGCGTCATAGTTGGCGTGCCACAAGGTACCGTCTTCACCGACGAACACCATGTCGCTGCCAACCCCTGCCTGGTCCATGGCAAAGAAGTTGCCGACCGTGACTTTTTCTCCGGATTTGAGCGTGACGATCAGGTCCTGACCGCGCCGGGTGACGGTCGCCACCTGGTCGGGGGCGACGGGCATCTGCACGACGCCTGGGCTGTTGAGGGTGATGTTGCCCCAGGCATTCTGGGTGGCGACGGCGGATTGCTTGTCGGCGACGACGATGTTGTCCATGAGTGCTCCCTGCTGGATTTCGGTACACAGGGTCGACGTTGGCGACCCTTGGCTTGCACAACTCGCCCGACCAACGGAACGTGTTGTGCGCAGCCTGGCCGTGTCACGGCCGCGTAACCGGAGATTAGGGAGATATAGCAGCCCAGCAGATTGCCACCAGATGGCTTTCCGGGTAGTCCTTTAGTGCATGATGGCTCAGCGAAGCCCCAGCCGACGGGCCAGGCGGCTGAGGTTGGCGCGGTCCAGGCCCAGTTCGCGGGCCGCTGCTGCCCAGTTGTCCTGATGGCGTTGCAGGCAGGCATCGATCACCTGGCGCTGGTAATCGTCCACGGCTTCGCGCAGGCCACCTGCGGGGACGGGTGCCGTGTCCAGGGTGGCATCAGCATGGGCGGCAACCGCCGCAGGGTGGGGGGCGTGCAGGTCAAGGTCGCTGGCGTCCAGGGTGAGGATGCGTGGGCGTTCCGGGTGCTGGCCCATGGCCTTGAGCGCCGAGCGGCCGATCAGGTGTTCGAGCTCGCGCACATTGCCTGGCCAGTCATACGCCAGCAATGCGGCTTGCGCCTCGCTGCTCAGCCGCAGGCTGTTCAGGCCAAGGCGTGATCGGTTCTGCTCGAGGAAATAGCCGGCAAGAAGCAGCACATCTCGCCCGCGTTCGCGTAACGGCGGCACCTGCAGTGGGTACACGCTGAGGCGGTGGTAGAAGTCGGCGCGGTAGTTGCCTGCGCGTACCTCGGCGGCCAGGTCGCGGTTGGTGGCGGCGATCAGGCGCACATCGACGCGGTGTTCGCGGTCCGACCCCAGCCGTTGCAGCTGGCCGCTCTGCAGCACGCGCAACAGCTTGGCTTGCACGGTCAACGGCAACTCGCCCACTTCATCGAGGAACAGCGTACCGCCGTTGGCCAGCTCGAACTTGCCGCGGCGCTCGCCGTGGGCGCCCGTGAAGGCGCCACGCACATGGCCGAACAGTTCGCTTTCCACCAGGGTATCGGGGAGGGCTGCACAGTTCAGGCTGACCAGGGGTTTGTCGGCGCGGCTGCTGGCCTGGTGCAGGGCCATGGCCACCAGCTCCTTACCCACCCCGGTTTCACCGGTGATCAGCACGGTCAGCTCGCTGCCGCCCACCAGGCGGATTTCTTCCAGCAGGCGCTTGTGCGCCGGGCTCTGGCCGATCAGCTCCTTGTCCTGGCCGCTGGCCTGGCGGTAGATCTCGGCGCGGTGGTGCTCGTCTTCGGCGCGCAGGGCCAGGTGTTCGATGCGCTCGGCCACGGTCACGGTAGCGGCGGCCAGGCTGGCAAAGGCCTGCAGGGCATCCAGCTCCAGGCTCTGGAACTGGCCGGGGGTGAGGGCATCGAGGGTCACCAGGCCCCAGGGGCGCTCGTCGACCATCAACGGGCAGCCCATGCAGTCGTGTACTTCAAGGGCGGCGTCAGGGGCGTTGACCAGGCCATCGTAGGGGTCGGGCAGCTCGGAGTCGCTGGCAAAGCGCGTCGGTTCCGGGCGGCTGAGCAGGATCTGGAAGCGCGGGTGTTCGCTGACCTTGAAGCGGCGCCCCAAGGTGTCCGGGGAGAGCCCATCGACAGCCAGCGGCACCAGCCATTCGCCATCCAGGCGCAGCAGCGCGGCGGCATCGCACGGCAGCAGCCCGCGCATGGCCTGCAGCAGGCGGCGATAGCGCTCCTGGTCGGGCAAGTCGCGGGACAGGTCACTGACCAGGGGCAGCAACGTGGTGAGCAGTGGCTTTGTAGTCATAAGGACTCCTGTGGGTCGATTTGACTATACGCCTGGCCAGGTCGATTTGACATGATTGGTGTCAATGCCCTGATTTCATTGGCGAAAAAAGTTGGCACGATTGCTGAAATAGCAGGGGCAACCATTTGAAGCCACAGGCTCAGGAGTCGTTGCAAATGCTCAATGCCGAACAACGTGCAATCATCAAAGCCACTGTCCCTCTGCTGGAAACCGGTGGTGAAGCGCTGACCACTCACTTCTACAAGATGATGCTCAGCGAGTACCCAGAGGTCCGCCCGCTGTTCAACCAGGCCCACCAGGCCAGTGGCGACCAGCCGCGTGCCCTGGCCAATGGCGTGCTGATGTATGCCCGTCATATCGACCAGCTGGAGCAACTGGGTGGCCTGGTCGGCCAGATCATCAACAAACACGTCGCCCTGCAGATTCTGCCGGAGCACTACCCGATCGTCGGCAGCTGCCTGCTGCGCGCCATCGAAGAAGTGCTGGGCAAGGAAATCGCCACCGCTGAGGTCATCGCCGCCTGGGCCGCTGCCTATGGTCAGCTGGCCGACATCCTGATCGGTGCCGAAGAAAGCCTCTACAAGCAGAAGGAAGAGGCCGCTGGCGGCTGGCGCGGTACCCGCGAATTCCGCCTGGCCCGTCGCGAGCAGGAAAGCAGCGAGATCACGTCGTTCTACTTCGAACCGCTGGATGGCCAGCCGGTACTCAAGGCCGAGCCTGGCCAGTACATTGGCCTGCAGCTGTTCATCGACGGTGCCGAGCAGCGCCGCAACTACTCGCTGTCGGCCCTGTGCGACGGCCAGGGGTATCGCATCAGCGTCAAGCGCGAGGAGGGCGGCAAGGTTTCCAACTACTTGCATGATCAGCTGGTGGTGGGCGACACCCTGCAGCTGTTCCCGCCAGCGGGTGACTTCACCCTGGTGGCCAGCGACAAGCCACTGGTGCTGATCAGCGGTGGCGTGGGCATTACCCCGACCCTGGCGATGCTCGAAGCGGCCCTGCAGACCCAGCGCCCGGTGCATTTCATCCACTGTGCGCGTAACGGTGCGGTGCACGCCTTCCGCGAATGGATCGATGGCCTGGCCGAGCGCCACCCGCAGCTCAAGCGCTTCTATTGCTATGCCGAGCAGGAGGGTGCGCAGAAGGCCGACGCGGTTGGCCTGCTGAGCCAGGACCTGCTGGGTGAGTGGCTGCCGCGCGAGCGTGATGTGGATGCCTACTTCCTCGGGCCGAAAAGCTTCATGGCGGCGGTCAAGCGCCAGCTCAAGGGCCTGGGTGTGCCGGAGCAGCAGAGCCGCTACGAGTTCTTCGGGCCCGCGGCTGCCCTGGAATGATCCCCTGTTAAGACTTCCTGCCTATATATAAGGAAAGATGAAGGGTGCCTCGGCACCTTTCATCTTTAATCCTCCTTTAATCACTGTATCCTTCACTCCCGGGTGTCGAGGGGCTTGCCCCTGTGCGGCACCCGGGCAGCCGCTTTTTTACCGGCCGACGTTGAACCGACGTTGCTGCAGCCGGTCTCAGCATCTCCGGATAGCCCTGCGCAGTGCTGTCTCGCCGCCTCCTCGACACGCTAAAGGGCCATGCCTGCGTGTAGAATTGCACCCAGGCGGGCGGACCACGCTGCCACCTATCCATCGAAGGAATCGGCAATGAACGAACAAACCTTGCGCCTGAACCGCGAACGGCGCTTTCTGGTGCTGCTGGGGGTGATCTGCCTCGCCCTGATCGGCGGTGCGCTGTACATGCAGGTGGTACTGGGCGAGGCACCTTGCCCGCTGTGCATCCTGCAACGCTATGCCTTGCTCTTTATCGCCATCTTCGCGTTCATTGCCGCTGCCATGCCCGGGCGCCGCAGCCTGACCCTGTTCGAGGGGCTGGTGGTGCTCAGTGCCATTGGCGGAATCGTTGCGGCGGGCAACCATGTGTATATACTCGCCAACCCCATGGTCAGTTGCGGCATCGATACCCTGCAACCGATCGTCGACGACCTGCCCCTGGCCAAGCTCTGGCCGCTGGCGTTCCAGGTCGACGGCTTCTGCAGCACGCCGTACCCGCCGATCCTCGGTTTGTCGCTGGCGCAGTGGGCACTGGTGGCGTTCGTCCTGACTGCCATCCTGGTACCGTTCGGCATCTACCGCAACCGGCGCCAGTCTTAGACATAAGTCACGATTTCGGTGTGGTCTTTTGCACCGGATGAGAAGAGTGAAAAGTCCTCTCCCGCTTGATCCAGATCAACCTCAAAGCCTTGCGAAATGCGGGTTTGAGGGCTAGCAAGCGGGGTGCGACAAACTGTCGCGAAGTTGATTTGTAGCGCGCTATTGTTACGGATTCTGTAAAGGACTGTTGCTCAATAAGTCATAGTCAAGGGTTGGCGACCTATCTACAATCGCCCCCAATTTCCGTTCGGCACTGCTTGCGAGTCGCAGGATTGAAGGAAGCCCCAGCGCTCCTTTTTGCTGACTTCGTCAAGTTTCGCCCAACGGCGATACCGGGCGGACCCCCCTCCGCGTTTTCCCGCACCAAATGGACTTGGTCTGAAGTACAGGCCTGTTGCCTACGAAACCATAAGCACCGCTAACCCGCTTTGCGCCAAGGTCCTGCAGTCGGACCCAGGCAGGAGCGAGTACGGGCGCGAAATGCCGCACTTGGCAGGACGAAGTGTTGGCTACCAAAACACAAATTGCATTGAAGCAAGCTGATCTAGAGGTCGTGAGATGAGTAAAAAGCGTTACCCCAGACTGTTTGGCATATTGCCCTTTTTAGGCATGCTTTTACTCAGTGGGTGCAACTGGACCCTGCTCGACCCGAAAGGTCAGGTCGGCATTGAGCAAAAGAACCTGATCCTGATCGCTACCGGCCTGATGCTGCTGGTGGTGATTCCGGTCATCATCATGACCGTGGCATTCGCCTGGAAGTACCGTGCTTCCAACAAGGCCGCCACCTACACCCCAGACTGGTCGCACTCGACCAAGATCGAAGCCGCGGTGTGGATCATCCCGATCATCATCATCATCGCCCTGGGCTACGTCACCTACAAGTCGACCCACAAGCTGGACCCGTACCGTCCACTGGATTCCGATGTGAAGCCGGTGCAGATCGACGTGGTCGCGCTGGACTGGAAGTGGCTGTTCATCTACCCGGAGCAGGGCATTGCCACGGTCAACAAGATCGTCTTCCCGGCTAACACCCCGGTCAACTTCCGCGTCACCTCCGACGCCGTGATGAACTCGTTCTTCATCCCGGGCCTGGGTGGCCAGATCTACGCCATGGCGGGCATGACCACCAAGCTGCACCTGATCGCCAACGAAAACGGCGAGTTCGACGGTATCAGCGCCAACTACAGCGGTGCTGGCTTCACCGGCATGAAATTCAAGGCCACTGCAACCTCTCAGGAAGACTTCGACAAGTGGGTCGCCGAGGTCAAGCAGTCGCCGAAGAAGCTGGACAAGGCCGAATACGACGCCTTGGCCAAACCAAGCGAAAACAACCCGGTCGCGCTGTACAGCGAGGCCTCGCCTGACCAGTTCCAGATCATCGTCGACAAGTACGAAGGCATGAACCGCGGTCGTCCGAGCCACGAAGAAGCAGGCAGCAAAGATCTGGCCACAACCAAGGGTGTGGAATCGAGTATGCAACCAGCTGCCGGTGCAGAGGAGTAAGAGATGTTCGGTAAATTAACCCTGGAGGCGATACCCTTCCACGAGCCGATAGTCATGGTGACCCTTGCCATGATCGCGCTCGGGGGTATTGCTGTCGTTGGTGCTATCACCTATTTCCGCAAGTGGACCTACTTGTGGACCGAGTGGTTGACCACCGTCGACCACAAGAAAATCGGGGTGATGTACATCGTCGTCGCGATGGTCATGCTGCTGCGCGGCTTCGCCGACGCCATCATGATGCGTACCCAGCTGGCTGCCGCTACCGGTGGCTCCGAAGGCTACCTGCCGCCTGAACACTATGACCAGATCTTCACCGCTCACGGTGTGATCATGATCATCTTCATGGCGATGCCGTTCTTCACCGGCCTGATGAACCTGGCGGTTCCTCTGCAGATCGGTGCACGTGACGTTGCCTTCCCGTTCCTGAACTCCCTGAGCTTCTACCTGCTGCTGGCAGGCGTGCTGCTGGTCAACATCTCGCTGGGCGTTGGTGAATTCGCCAAGACCGGCTGGGTTGCCTATCCGCCGCTCGCGGGCATTCAGTACAGCCCTGGGGTGGGTGTCGACTACTACATCTGGGCGCTACAGCTCTCAGGCCTGGGTACGACACTGACCGGCGTGAACTTCCTCGTCACCGTGATGAAGATGCGCGCACCTGGCATGAAGCTGATGGACATGCCGATCTTCACCTGGACCTGCACCTGGGCCAACGTGCTGATCGTGGCTTCGTTCCCGATCCTGACCGCTGCACTCGCGCTGCTGACTGTTGACCGTTATCTGGACTTCCACATTTTCACCAACGAGCTTGGTGGGAACCCGATGATGTACGTCAACCTGTTCTGGGCGTGGGGTCACCCTGAGGTTTACATCCTGATCCTGCCGGCCTTCGGCGTGTTCTCGGAAGTGACTTCGACCTTCTCCGGCAAGCGTCTGTTCGGCCACCACTCGATGATCTACGCATCGGGCGCCATCGCCGTTCTGGGCTTCGCCGTATGGCTGCACCACTTCTTCACCATGGGTGCCGGCGCCAGCGTCAACACCTTCTTCGGCCTGGCGACGATGCTGATCTCCATCCCGACCGGTGTGAAGCTGTTCAACTGGCTGTTCACCATGTACCAGGGCCGTGTGCGCTTCACCGCACCAATGCTGTGGACCCTGGGCTTCATGATCACCTTCTCGATCGGTGGCATGACTGGCGTTCTGCTGGCTGTTCCAGGTGCTGACTTCGTGCTGCACAACAGCCTGTTCGTTATCGCTCACTTCCATAACGTGATCATCGGTGGTGCGGTATTCGGCTACATCGCCGGCTTCGCCTACTGGTGGCCAAAAGCGTTCGGCTTCAAGCTGAACGAGAAGTGGGGCAAAGCTGCCTTCTGGTTCTGGATCTCCGGCTTCTACGTAGCGTTCATGCCGCTGTACGCCCTGGGCTTCATGGGCATGACCCGTCGTCTGAACCACTCCGACAACCCACTGTGGGAACCCTACCTGTACGTAGCCGTTGCCGGCGCCGTGCTGATCCTGTTCGGTATCGCCTGCCAGCTGATCCAGATCGTCGTTTCGATCCGCGATCGCGAGCAGAACCTGGACGTGACCGGCGACCCATGGGGCGGCCGTACCCTGGAATGGTCGACCTCGTCGCCACCTCCGTTCTACAACTTCGCCCACATGCCAGAGAAAGTTGGCCTGGACTGCTGGAACGAAGCCAAGGAAGCCGGTGTTGCCTACAAGGTGCCGGGCAAGTACGAAGCGATCCACATGCCGAACAACACCGCTACCGGTCTGTTCATGGGTATGTTCCTGACTGTCTTCGGCTTCGCTTTCATCTGGCACATCTGGTGGCTGGTTGGCGCGAGCCTGCTGGCAACCATCGCGGTCTTCGTTCGCCACGCTGCGCGTGACGACCAGGGCTACATGGTTCCGGCCGAAGAAGTGGCGCGCATCGAAGGCGAGCGTCTCAAAGCGCTGGCCAAAGCAGGTGCTCTGCCTGCCGGCGCACGTGTCGAATCGTTTGAACGGGTGTAATCAATGTCCAGTCAAGTAATCCACGGTGGCGCGCATGGTCATGACCATGCTCACGATGACCACCACCACGACTCGGGCCAGATGACCGTCCTCGGTTTCTGGCTGTACCTGATGACCGACTGCATCCTGTTTGCGTCGCTCTTCGCCACCTACGCGGTGCTGTCCGGCAGTTTTGCCGGCGGCCCGTCGGGTCACGACATCTTCCAGCTCGACTTCGTAGCGGTTGAAACGCTGTTCCTGCTGCTGTCCTCGATCACCTTCGGCTTCGCCATGCTGAAGATGTTCGACGGCAAGAAAGCGGGCGTGCTGGGCTGGTTGGCTGTGACCTTCCTGTTCGGTGCAGGCTTCATCGCGATGGAAATCTATGAATTCCATCACCTGATCGGCGAGGGCTTCGGCCCGACCCGCAGTGGCTTCCTGTCGGGCTTCTTCGCCCTGGTAGGTACCCACGGTCTGCACGTGACCGCCGGCCTGATCTGGATGGCAATCATGATGTACCAGATCAACAAGCACGGCATCACGCCGACCGCCAAGACCCGCATGAGCTGCCTGAGCCTGTTCTGGCACTTCCTGGACGTGGTCTGGATCTGCGTATTCACCGTCGTCTACCTGCTGGGAGTTCTGTAATGGCTAACGCACACGACACTCATCACGAAGGTAACCACGGCAGCGTCAAGTCGTACATGATCGGCTTCATCCTGTCGATCATCCTGACCGCGATCCCGTTCGGCCTGGCCATGTCGCCAAGCCTGCCGAAGAACCTGACGGTTCTGATCATCGTGGCCATGGCCGTGATTCAGGTAGTGGTACACCTTGTGTACTTCCTGCACATGGACCGCTCGAAAGAGCAGCGTTCCAACGTGTCGACGTTCCTGTTCACCACCCTGGTAATCGCTCTGCTGGTCGGCCTGTCGCTGTGGATCATGTTCAGCATCCACTTCGAAATGATGGCCAAGTGAGGTAAGACTGCATGTCCGTTAAGCACTTTATCCAAATCACCAAACCGGGGATCATTTTCGGTAACGTGCTTTCCGTGGCAGGCGGTTTCTTCCTTGCCTCGAAGGGCCATGTGGACTTCGCCCTGTTCCTGGCGGCGGTGATCGGTACTTCGCTGGTGGTGGCGTCCGGATGCGTGTTCAACAACTGCATCGACCGTGACATCGACCACAAGATGGAGCGCACCAAGAACCGCGTCATGGTGCAGGGCGGCATGTCGCTGACCCTCGCGCTGGTCTACGCCACCCTGCTCGGGGTGGCGGGCTTCAGCCTGCTGTATGTCCAGGCCAACCCGCTGTCGGCGTTCTGCGCAGCGGTAGGCTTCATCGTCTACGTCGGTTTCTACAGCCTCTGGCTGAAGCGCAAATCGGTGCACGGCACCTTGGTCGGCAGCCTGTCCGGTGCCATGCCTCCGGTGATCGGCTACTGCGCCGTGAGCAACAGCTTCGACCTGGCCGCAGTGACCCTGCTGGTGATGTTCAGCCTGTGGCAGATGCCGCACAGCTTCGCCATCGCCATCTTCCGCTTCAAGGATTACAGCGCTGCCAACATTCCGGTCCTGCCGGTGGCACGCGGCATCCTCGCGGCGAAGAAGCAGATCGTGCTGTACGTGCTGGCCTTCCTGCTCGCCACCTTGATGCTCACCCTCGGCGGTTACGCCGGCCTCGGCTACCTGGCCGTGGCGGCAGCCATGGGCCTGTACTGGCTGTACATGGCCTGGGGTGGCTACAAGGCGGAAGACGACAGCAAGTGGGCGCGCAAGGTGTTCGGCTTCTCCATCCTCACCGTCACTGCCTTGAGCGTGATGATGGGTGTGGACAGCCAGACCGCTGCAGACGTGCTGATGACCTACGCGCGCTGATACAGACGCCTGTTACCCGAAAACCCCGGCCATGTGCCGGGGTTTTTTATTGCCTGTGGTTCAGCGCTTCCGGCTGATAGCGCCGGCGACTGCGGCGCTACCGTTCGTGCTTCAGCCAATCGGAGAAAACAGGCATGAGTGTGTTCAACGTGTACTTCTGCGGCACCGGGGCTACCGCAGGCGATGTCAGCCACCCTGACTATTGGGATGGCGAGCTGATCTCGCTGCTCGCCTTCAATGATCAGGGGCGGGAGTTTGCCGACAAGATCGTGGTCGATGGGCCGGGCAGCGGCAATCTTCAGGACGACAACCTGTTCGTCGATGATGGCGACCATGGTGCGGCAATGGGAACGTTGCTCGGCAGCGGCTGGGATGAGAATGTCCAGCATGCCTTGCAAGTGATCAAGGGCGAGAGCCTGTGGCAGCGAGGCGAGCGCACCCAGGGCGAGTACGAGCGCCTGAAAGCGGCCGGTGCACCGATTGAGGAGGCCAAGGGAACCGGCAACTGGTTCCGCGAACGATACGATTACGGCAAGCGGGTCACCCCGCAAGCGCTGCAGGAGCAGATCATCCGCCAGTTCCGCAAGCAGTTGATACCCGAACAGGTCAACCTGATTGGCTGGAGCCGCGGCGGCATCAGCTGCCACATGCTTGCCAACGCCATGGCGCAGGACCCTGCCTTGCAGCACATAGCGGTGAACATCCTGGCCATCGACCCGGTTCCAGGGATGCTCAATTTGCAGAAGACGCGCGCCGTGCTGGCAGCAAACGTCAAGCAGTATGTCGGTTTCTACGCCCGCGACGAACGCTCCCGGGGGTTCGCCTGCGTGGTGCCGGAGGTGGCCGTTGGTACGCGTATGAGCATTTACCCGATGCCGGGGCGTCACGCCACACTGGTGGGCAATGCTTCACCGACGGGCGAAGGGCGGGGTGACACCTGCAAGGCACCTGGCCGCATCGTGCGACATCTGGCCGAGTGTTGCCTGAAGGGTTGGGGCGTCAGCCTGGAAAAGTGCCTGCAGCTGGATGATCGGCAACTGATGGTGCATCACCAGGCGCTAACCAGCGACGATGCGATTTACCTGGCCATGCGCGGCAAATCCTATACCTATTTCGAAGAGGGGCAGGGCGACGAACGCAAGGTTCACCACGGCCTCAAGGATAAGCCCTTCAGCGAGGTGAGGGGTGCACACATGCAGCCGAGCGAGGGGTTGGGTCTGAAGCAGTGGGATCAACGCACGTACGAGGCTTTGAAGTGAATTCTTCCAAGTCCTGGAAATATATGAATTTCGATCTAACCATCTGAAAAAATATATATAAACAGGAAAAATGCCTTTACATGCTATTCGAGGCGGCACTATCCTCTTTTTCGGCCGCCGCAGCGGCCAGCGTCGCTCGGACGGTTCCGGGCGCTTACGTCTTCAGAGGAAACCATGGCCAATCCAGGTTCGCCGCGCCGCTTCGCGCGCATCGATCGTCTCCCCCCTTACGTTTTCAACATCACGGCCGAACTCAAGATGGCTGCCCGCCGTCGTGGCGAGGACATCATCGACCTGAGCATGGGCAACCCCGATGGCGCGACCCCGCCGCACATCGTCGAGAAGCTGGTGCAGGTCGCCCAGCGTGAGGACACCCATGGCTACTCCACCTCCCGCGGCATTCCGCGCCTGCGCCGGGCCATCTCCAACTGGTACAAGGAACGCTACGAGGTCGACATCGACCCGGAAAGCGAAGCCATCGTCACCATCGGCTCGAAAGAGGGCCTGGCGCACCTGATGCTCGGCACCCTCGACCACGGCGACACCGTGCTGGTGCCCAACCCGAGCTACCCGATCCACATCTACGGTGCCGTGATCGCCGGTGCGCAGGTGCGCTCCGTGCCACTGGTGCCGGGGGTGGATTTCTTCAACGAGCTGGAGCGGGCGATCCGCGAGTCGATCCCCAAGCCGAAGATGATGATCCTCGGCTTCCCGTCCAACCCCACGGCCCAGTGCGTGGAGCTGGATTTCTTCGAGCGCGTGGTCGCCCTGGCCAAGCAGTACGATGTACTGGTGGTGCACGACCTGGCCTACGCCGACATCGTCTACGACGGCTGGAAGGCCCCGTCGATCATGCAGGTGCCGGGCGCCAAGGACATCGCGGTGGAGTTCTTCACCCTGTCCAAGAGCTACAACATGGCCGGCTGGCGGATCGGCTTCATGGTCGGCAACCCCGAGCTGGTCAGTGCCCTGGCGCGGATCAAGAGCTACCACGACTACGGCACCTTCACCCCGCTGCAGGTCGCTGCCATCGCCGCGCTGGAAGGCGACCAGCAGTGTGTGCGTGACATCGCCGAGCAGTACCGCCAGCGCCGCAACCTGCTGGTCAAGGGCCTGCACGAGCTGGGCTGGATGGTCGAGAACCCCAAGGCGTCGATGTACGTGTGGGCGAAGATCCCGGAGCAGTACGCGCACCTGGGCTCGCTGGAGTTCTCCAAGAAGCTGCTGGCCGAAGCCAAGGTCTGTGTGTCGCCGGGGATCGGTTTTGGTGATTACGGCGATGACCATGTGCGCTTCGCCCTGATCGAGAACCAGGACCGCATTCGCCAGGCGATTCGCGGTATCCGCCAGATGTTCCGTGCCGATGGCCTGACCCGGAAGTAGCGCTTCAGCCGGGCCCGCTTTGGCGGGCACGGCACTGCCGGATCAACGGCAAACTATTTTTGCATGCCCCTCTTCTCAGCCGACCTGGCTTCGATTACAAATGGCGCGCGGGCCCAGCCCCGATAACAACAACCTTCCCTCCGTGCCATCATGTCCGAATACAACCCTTGCCTTGACTGCGGCGCCTGCTGCGGGTATTTCCGTGTGTCCTTTTTCTGGGGCGAATGCCAGTCTGCCGGCGGCCTTGTGCCGGATGACCTGGTGGTACAGATCAACCCCACCCGCGTTGCCATGATCGGCACCGACGCCAAGCCTTGCCGCTGCGTGAGCCTGCAGGGCGAGATCGGTACCGAGGTGGCGTGCACCATCTACGCCAACCGTTCCAGCCCGTGCCGCGAGTTCGAGGCGTCGTGGGAGGGTGGTGTGCATAACCCGAGTTGCGACGATGCGCGGGCGGCCTATGGCTTGCCGCCACTGACCCCGCCTGGGGCCAACGAGCCGCATTGGCCGGACGATGGGGCCGAGGTGGCCTGACTCCACCACACAAGGGCGCTCCTACAGAGCCCCGGGATGCTCGAACTGGTCACATGACGTTAAACTGTCATCTCCCCAGCAATGGACAGGAGATCCGGTGTGACCCCACCCCGCAGTTTCCCCACTGACCTCTGCCTCGACAGCCCGCGCCTGCAGCTGCGCCCTATGCGCCATGCCGACGCTGAGCAATGGCTGACGATCATGGCCGACCCCGAGGTCATGCGTTACTGGCACCATGCCCCCTGGCAAGACCTGGCCGAAGCGGAAAGCGCCCTGGCCGCCGACCGCGAAGCCTATGCCAATGGCGACCAGCTCAAGCTGGGCATGTACCGCCGCGACAATGGCGAACTGATCGGCATGGTCCAGCTGTTCAACATCGACGATGTCTCGCGCCGTGGCGAAATCGGCTATTGCCTGGCCAGTGCGGTGCAGGGCAGGGGCTACATGGACGAAGCGCTCACCTGCTTCATCGACTACATCGCCCACACCCTGCACATGCGCCGCCTCGAAGGCGAGATCGACCCGCGCAACCAGGGCTCGGCGCGCACCCTCGAGCGCCAGGGCTTCGTGCTTGAAGGGACACTGCGGGCGCGCTGGTGCGTGGCGGGCGAACTGACCGACTCGGGTATCTACGGCCTGCTGCTCGAACCCCCTGTCGCATGAGCCTGGCCCGCTTGCCTGGGTTTTACCTGACCCTGAGCCTTGCCCTCTACCTGCTGAGCCTGGCCTTCGACGGAGCCCTGATGAGCGGCGGCAGGCACATGCCGGCGCTGCAGATGTTCCTCTACGGCCCCTGGGGCATCCCCTTCGGCATGTTCCAGTGGTTCGCCAACCCGCTGCTGGCAGTGGCCATCCTTTGCCATCGACGCCTGCGTCGGCTGGCCTTGCTGCTTGGCCTGGGTGCGTTGTACCTGGCTGCCAGCAGCTTCGGCATCGAACGCCTGCCGGACAACATCAGCTACGCATTCACCCACCGCACCGGCTTCGGCGCCGGCTTCTACCTCTGGCTGGCGGCAATCGCGGTATTCTGTGCAGGCCAGGCCTGGCAGTGCCGGGTCGCACGCAGCCGTGACGAGGTACCAAGCTGGAACTGGCTGGATGTCGCCCTGATCGCGGCGCTGGCCGTTACTGCTTATGCGGCGACCCAGATGCCAGCGCTGCAGTTCGAGCCGGGCAAGGTACTGATGCCGCCAGAGCCGGTACATACGCTATGAAGGGATTTGCGATGAACAAGCGATACCTGACCCTCCTGGCCTTCCTTGCGCCGATGGCGCTGGCCGACGACAACTCGCCGGCCTACAGCCAGTGCATGGACAAGGCCTCCAGCACGGTGGCCATGAGCAGTTGCATCCAGGCGGAGACCCAACTGCAGGACCAGCGCCTGAATCGGGTCTACAAGCAGCTGACAAGCAAGCTCCAGCCCGCGCCGCAGAAGAGCCTGCGCGATGTGCAGCGGCAGTGGATCGCCTATCGCGATGCGAACTGCACGTTCCATGTGCAGGCCAGTGGCGGGACCCTGGCGCAGCTCGAAGGGGGCATGTGCGTACTGGACATGACCCGCGAGCGGGCGGCGGAGCTGGAGCGGGTGCTCAGCCCGGGGCAGTGAGGTTGCCTGGGCTGGCCCATTCGCGGGCAAGCCCGCTCCCACAGAGACCGATTTATTTTCGGTGTTGGCGCAGGGCGCGGGCCTTGAGATACTCGCGCACTTCAACACCATCCCCGGCAAACTCGATGCGCTCGGCCTTGGCCTCGCGCTGGTAGGCATACATCGGGTCGTAATACTCCTTGAGCAAGACCTCCAGCCAGCCGCGGTGCAGACCCACCTCGCCACTGCGCAGCTGCTCTTCCAGCGCCTGGTGCAGCAGTTCGGACATGCGCTGGTAGCGCTCGCCACCAAGGCGCTTGCGAATGTTGCCCATGCTTTGCGTCAGCCGCTCGGCATACAGGTGGCGCCCCTGGTCTTCACCGTACTTGTCGATGAATTCGGCGAACAGACTTATCCCGTAGTCGCGCAGCAGGCGCTCCACGCGGTTGTCGAAGCTGTCCTCCAGCCACACCATCGGGTAGTGCTGCATGCCGTGATAGAGCTCCAGCGGTACCGAGCAGCTGCCGACGATACGGCCTTCATCCTCAAGCACGAACTGGTCGATGCCACGGGCACGCTTTTTCAGCACGTCGACGGCCAGCTTGTTCTCGAAGTCGATCTGCGCCGGCTGCGCGGTGGCACGCTTGCCGAAGCTGGATCCGCGGTGGTTGGCATGGCCTTCAAGATCGAGCGCGTTGCCGAGCTGGTGCAACACATCGGTCTTGCCGGTGCCAGTGAGGCCGCCGATGAGAATGAAGTCGCATTGCTCGACTGCCTGCTGGGTGGTGTTCAGCAGGAAGCTGCGCATCGCCTTGTACCCGCCCTTGATCCGCGGGTAGTCGATGCCGGCCTCGTCACGCAACACGTTTTGCACGAGCAGTGAGCGCAGGCCGCCGCGGGCACAGTACAGGTAACCGTCGGGGTGCTTTTTGGCAAAGCTGACCCAGGCGTGCAGGCGCTCGCGCAGGGTGGCGCCGCTGACCAGCTGGTAGCCGAGGGTGATGGCGGCGGCCTGGCCCTGCTGCTTGTAGCAGGTGCCGACCTTCTGCCGCTCCTGGTCATTCATCAGCGGCAGGTTGACGGTGCCGGGGAAGGCACCCTTGGCAAATTCGATCGGCGCGCGCATGTCCATCATCGGCGCGTCGTTCAGGAACAATTGACGGAAGTCGGTGCAGTCGGGGCGCATCAGTTCACCTCGACCGCGTGGCTCTGTCGCTCGACCAGCTGGCCGATCGGCGACAGGTTCAGGCCCAGTTCGGCGGCCAGCGCAAGGAACTCGGCCTCGCCTTCAGGGGTAACGGCAACCAGCAGGCCACCGCTGGTCTGCGGGTCGCACAGCAGGTGCTTCTGCTCGTCGGTCAGCGTACCGAGCTTGTGCCCGTAGCTGTCGAAGTTGCGCAGGGTCCCGCCAGGGATGCAGCCCTCGGCCAGGTAGTGGTCGACACTCGGCAGGCGCGGCACGGCGGCATAGTCCAGCCGAGCGGTCAGGCCACTGCCTTCAGCCAGCTCGACCAGGTGGCCGAGCAGGCCGAAACCGGTCACGTCGGTCATCGCGGTGACCCCGTCGAGCTTGCCGAAGCGGCTGCCCGGGGTGTTCAGCGTGCACATCCAGTCGCGTGCCAGGCCCTGGTCCTGCTCGCGCAACTTGGCCTTCTTCTCGGCGGTGGTGAGGATACCGATGCCCAGTGGCTTGGTCAGGTACAGGCGGCAACCGGCGGTGGCGGTGTCGTTGCGCTTGAGGTGGCGCTTGCTGACCACGCCGGTCACAGCCAGGCCGAAGATCGGCTCGGGGGCGTCGATGGAGTGGCCGCCGGCCAGCGGGATACCGGCTTCGGCGCACACGGCGCGGCCGCCGCGGATCACTTCGCGGGCGACTTCCGGTGGCAGCACGTTGACCGGCCAGCCGAGGATGGCGATGGCCATCAGCGGGTCGCCGCCCATGGCATAGATGTCGCTGATGGCGTTGGTCGCGGCGATGCGGCCGAAATCGTATGGGTCGTCGACGATCGGCATGAAGAAATCGGTGGTCGACACCACCCCGCGCTCGTCGTCCAGGGCATACACGGCGGCGTCGTCACGCGAGGCATTGCCGACCCACAGCTTCGGGTCCAGGGCCTGGGCGCCGCTTTCGGCAAGGATCACATCCAGCACCTTGGGGGAGATCTTGCAGCCACAGCCGGCACCGTGGCTGTACTGGGTCAGGCGAATCGGCTCGCTCATATGCACCTCAGGGGATCAATTTGTTGCGCGATTGTAGCAAAGCTGGCCTTTGTGCCTGCGCCTCTTATAATTCCCAGCGTCGGCGCGTTGCCGGCACTTTCCCCGCTATTGAACCGGAGAACTCCCATGCTCAAACGCCCCCTGGCGCTCGCCGCCGGCCTCGTGCTGTCCTGCTGTGCCGTAGTTGCCCAGGCTGCCGACACCTTGCGGGTCAGTGCCATCCCCGACGAAGCGCCGACCGAGCTGCTGCGCAAGTTCGAGCCACTGGGCAAGTACCTGTCCAGGCAACTGGGCATGGACGTGAAGTTCGTGCCGGTGGCCGACTACCCGGCGGTGGTCGAGTCGCTGGCCAGCGACCGCCTGGACATGGCCTGGCTGGGCGGGTTCACCTTCGTCCAGGTGCACCTGAAAGACCCGACCGCCACGCCGCTGGTGCAGCGTGAGCAGGACGCCCAGTTCACCTCCAAATTCATCACCGCCAACCCCGCCGTGAAGAGCCTGGCCGACCTCAAGGGCAAGTCGTTCGCCTTCGGTTCGATCTCGTCCACCTCGGGCAGCCTGATGCCGCGTTACTTCATGCTCAAGGAAGACAACATCAAGCCTGAGAGCTACTTCAGCCGCGTGGCCTACTCCGGTGCCCACGACGCCACTGTCGCCTGGGTGCAGGCCGGCAAGGTCGATGGCGGCGTGCTCAATGCCAGCGTCTGGCAGAAGCTGGTCGATGCCGGCAAGGTCGACACCAGCAAGGTCAAGGTGTTCGCCACCACGCCGGCCTACTACGACTACAACTGGACCGTGCGCGGCAACATGGACCCGGCGCTGAAAGAAAAGATCAAGCAGGCCTTCCTCGACCTCGACCCGGCCAACCCGGAGCACAAGGCGATCCTCGACCTGCAGGCGGCCAGCCGCTTCATCGAGACCAAGCCCGAGAACTATGAGGGCACCGAGCAAGCCGCACGTGAGGCCGGCCTGCTCAAGTGACTATTCATGTACACGGCGCCGGCCTGCGCCACGGCCAGGTCCGCGCGCTCGATGGGGTCACCCTGAGCATCGCCAAGGGTGAGCGGGTCGCGATCATCGGCCCCTCGGGGGCCGGCAAGTCCAGCTTGCTGCACCTGATGGCCACCGCCGTGCAACCTAGCAGCGGGCACTTGGAGCTGTTCGGTGAGCAGCCCTGGGCGCTGTCTGCCGGGGCGCGTCAGCGCCTGCGCGCGCGCATCGGCCTGGTGCACCAGGCGCCGCCTCTGCCGCCGCGCCAGCGCGTGGTAACGGCGGTGCTGGCGGGGCGCCTGGGGCAGTGGGGGCTGCTGCGTGGCCTGCTTAACCTGGTGTATCCGACCGACGTGCCGGGGGCGCGCCAGGCCTTGGCCGAGCTGGGCCTGGCCGACAAGCTGTTCGTCCAGTGCGGGCAGTTGTCCGGTGGCCAGTTGCAGCGGGTCGGCATTGCCCGGGCGTTGTATCAGCGCCCGCAAGTGCTGTTGACCGACGAGCCGGTGTCGGCCATGGACCCGGTGTTGGCCGATCACAGCCTGGCGCTGCTCAATCGCCATGCCCAGGCCCATGGCGTGACCCTGGTGGCCAGCCTGCATGCGGTGGACCTGGCGCTGGCGCACTTTCCGCGGGTGATCGGTATTCGTGAAGGGCAGGTGGCGTTCGACTGCCCGGCCGAGGCGGTGACCGAGCAATTGCTGGAGGCGCTGTACGCCAACGAGCAACTGGGTTCGCCAGCGCAAGACCAGGGGCCGACCCTGACTGTGCAGATTCCGCGATGCTGAAGGCCGACGCCCGCGACCCGGCCGCGTTGCCGCGGTTGCTGCTGACTTTGCTGGCGTTGGCCGTGCTGTGGCCAGGGCTGCAATTGAGCGAACTGAACCCGGGGGTTTTACTGCAGGCGGAAAACCGTCAGCAGATCGCCAGCTTCACCCGTGCGTTCTGGCCGCCGGCGCACAGTGCCGAATTCCTCACGTTGTTGTACGAATCCACCTTGCAGACCCTGGCCGTGGCCACTGCCGGCATGGCCCTGGCGCTGTTGCTGGCGGTCCCGACCAGCCTGCTGGCCAGCCGTGCGCTGTCACTGCGCGCCGCCTCCCGTGGTGGCCGGGCAGGGTTGTGGTCGCGCGTGCTGCGCCTGCCCGTTCGCGGCTTGCTGATTTTCCTGCGCAGCGTGCCGGAGATCGTCTGGGCGCTGCTGTTCGTGCGGGCCGTGGGCCTGGGGCCGACGGCCGGGGTGCTGGCCATCGCCATTACCTACAGCGGCATGCTCGGCAAGGTCTACGCGGAAATCTTCGAATCGGTCGACCAGCGCCCGGCGCATGCTTTGTTGCAGGGTGGTAGCGGCCGTTTGACGGCATTCTTCTACGGCATCCTGCCCAGTGCGTCGGCGGAGGTGGTGTCGTACACCGTCTACCGCTGGGAATGTGCGGTGCGTGCTTCGGTGGTGATGGGCTTTGTCGGTGCCGGCGGGCTGGGGCAGCAGATCGACCTGTCGATGCGCATGTTCGCCGGGGGCGAGGTGGCGAGCATGTTGCTGGCGTTCCTCGGCCTGGTGCTGTTGGCTGACCTGCTCAGCCGCTTCCTGCGCGGGAGGCTGGCATGAACCGGGTGATCAACCTGCTGGTGATCGTTGCCATCCTGGCGGCAGTGGTGGCGTCGTTCGGTTATCTGGAGCTGGACCTGCATGCCCTGGTGGGTGATGGCGGATTGGGGCAGATGGGCGAGTATGCCGCCCGCTTCCTGCATCCGGACTTTTCAGTCGAGCACCTGCAAGCCGTAGTGCGAGGGGCCCTGGAGACCCTCGCCATGTCAGGGCTGGGCACGTTGCTGGCGATGTTCCTCGGCATGCTGCTGGCCTTGCCGGCGGCGGGGCGCTTCGGTTGGCCGCTGCAATCGCTGGCGCGGTTGCTGCTCAATGCCTTGCGGGCCATTCCGGAGTTGGTGTGGGCTGCCTTGACGGTATTGGCGGCGGGTCTGGGGCCCAATGCCGGTACCTTGGCCCTGGCGCTGCACACGTCCGGGGTGCTCGGGCGCCTGTTCGCCGAGGCGCTGGAGAATGCGCCGGCAGAGCCTGCTGCGGCGATTCGCCTGCAAGGCGGGGGGCAGGTGGCGGCGTTCTGTTTCGGGACCTTGCCGAACCTGTGGCCACAATTGCTGGCGTACAGCCTGTACCGCTGGGAGAACAACATCCGCATGGCCAGTGTGCTGGGGTTTGTTGGGGCAGGTGGGTTGGGGCAGATGCTCTATACCACGCTGAGCCTGTTCCAGGAGGCCCAGGCCAGTACGGTCATCATGGCAATGCTGGTGTTGGTGTTACTGGTGGATGCCTTCAGTGACGTGTTGCGCCAGCGGTATGTGCGGGCCTGACAGATCGCCGGGGCTGCAAAGCAGCCCCATTCACTGCACCAGCTCCCCACACTGCGCTTCCCGCTGCATCGATTCCAGATTGCGCTCGATGGTCTCGCAAATCGTATCCATCTGAATCTGATGCTCACTGAAGCGAAACGGGCTCTGCAGGTCCGTCCCGATCCGCTCGATCGCCAGCAGCATGAACCCCACCACCGTAGACGCCAGCGGCGTGAACCAGCCCAGCGACTCCACCAGCCCCACCGGTACGATCAGGCAGAACAGTGTGATGAACAGCCGTGGGAAATACACGTAGGGGTAGGGCAGTGGCGTATTGGCGATCCGCTCCATGCCGCCCTGGGCGTTGGACAGGTCCACCAGCGTCGACTCCAGCCGCGCCAGGCGAATGCTGTCGAGCCTTCCCGCCTGGTATTCCCGGGCCAGCAACGCCGCCGAGCCACTGAGGATGTCGTTGGCGAAGTTGTTCGAACGGTTGCGCCGCTCGAACTCCGCCGGCGGGATGAACGCCATCAGCTCGTCCGGGCAGGCTTCACCCTTCAGGTGCGCCGCCAGGCAGTTCACATAGGCGATGTGGCGGCGCAGCAAGGTCGCCTTGACCGGGTTCAGGCCATCTTCGCCGTCATCGATCAGCGTCAGCGTCTGCCGGGCGAAGCTGCGCGAACTGTTCACCAGCGCCCCCCACAAGGTGCGGGCTTCCCACCAGCGGTTGTAGGCGCTGCTGTTGCGAAAGCTCACCAGCACCACCAGCGCCGAACCCAGCAAGGTCAGTGGGATCAGCGGCAGGGTGAACTTGCTGTTGAAGAACAGCATGAAATCGATGGTGACCAGCACGTCCCAGAGCAGCAGCCAGAACAGCGACCAGCCGATGTAGCCAAAGGTCTTCACGATCAGGCGGTATTTGCGGGCGATGACGTCTTTCACACGAGCTGCCTCGAAAAGCCGGGGATGCAGGATGGGACGTCGAGGGGCGGGTATGGTTCGGCGCTGATCGTTAAGGGGTGTTACTGAACGTGTTGTTTCATCTGCACCAACGCTACCCGCTTGCCATCCCGAGCCTGCCGCTCTTCGATGGCAAAAGGTACAAAGCCAAGCTGTGGATAAAGCAGCAAACCCGCCGTGTTGTGGTTGAAGCACGACACCCAGACCTCCCGCGCCGCGAACTGCTCGCGGGCCAGGTCGACCATGCATTGCACCAGGTAACGCGCCACGCCCTGACCGCGAGCGGCGGGGTCGACCACCACGTTGCCGAGGGCGCAGATACCGCCGTGCTCGGCCTTGTAGAAGTTGGCGAAACCCAGCACCAGGCCATCGCCCTCGACCACGGTCGAACCGCTGCGCTGGGTGATGGCATCGGTCAGTTGCGCGGGTGTGAGCGGGTACGTGGCTTTGGGGAACATGTAGAACAGCTCATCCGGGCCTTGCGGGAAGCAGCAGATGGCCGGGATGTCACTGGGCTGGACGGGGCGGTGAACAAGTTGCATGGCAGGTCCTTTTGCATGGGGGGATGGCCACACCATCATAGTGGGCATTTCGTCCGCCCGGTTTGATGCCGCGAAATAAATGATGGCACAATGCCCTGGTCGCCGAACCGTCGGGCGCTCCTCGCCTCGCAGCCTGTCCGGTGCACTTCCAGGACAGCAACCTATCGGTGATCCCGCCATGAACGAGCGCCGGGGCAAGGGCCTCTCTTTCGCCAAACGCATGCATATCCCCCGCGCCATCGGTACGGGGTTGGGCTTCTTCTGCGTGCTGATCGGTATCGCCCCGCTGGAGCCGGGTTTGTGGGTGTGGGTCGTGCTGGCTGCCCATGGCTTTGTCTGGCCGCACCTGGCCTACCTGATTGCGCGTTCATCCGCTCACCCGTTCCGTGCCGAGCAGCGCAACCTGATCTTCGATGGTTTCGCCGGTGGCTGCTGGGCCGGGGCAATGGGCCTGAACCCGCTGCCGAGCGTGATCATCCTGTCGATGATCGCCATGGACAAAATCGCCGCCGGTGGCTGGCACATGCTGTTCAAGACTTTGCTGGCGCAAACGATTGGTATTGGCCTGGGCCTGTGGTTGTACGCGCCACCGTTGTTCCCCCAGACGTCTCAGGCGCAGATGCTCGCCTGCCTGCCGATTCTGCTGATCTACCCCATGGCCATCGGCATGATCTGCTACCAGGTCACCGTGCAACTGGCCCAGCACAAGCGCGCGCTGGCCCGGCTCAGCGAAACCGACAGCCTGACCGGGCTGAGCAACCACGGGGCCTGGCAGAACCTGCTGCTGCGCGAGTTCGGGCGTTGCCGGGGGAGCCTGGCCAGCAGCCATCTGGCACTCATCGATATCGATCACTTCAAGCTGATCAACGACCGTCACGGCCACCTGGTCGGCGACAACATCCTGCGGGTCCTCAGTGCGACGTTGTCGCTGCACCTGCGCAAGCGTGACCCGGCCGCACGTTACGGTGGTGACGAGTTCTGTGTGATGTTGCCCGACACCACGACTGAACAGGCCATGGAGATTCTCGAGCGCCTGCGCCGGGCCGTCGAAGCCTTCCACGACCCGGCCCTGGCGCAGTTGTCACTGACCGTGAGCATCGGCGTCGCGCCTTTCAGCGCAGGGCTGGCCAACGCCGAAGCCTGGCTGCATGCTGCAGACATGGCGTTGTATGCTGCCAAGAGCGCCGGCCGCAACCGCATCATGCTGGCCGGCGCAGAGGGTCAGGGTTTGCTCGCTACCGCCACATAGCCCTTGATCGCAGCAGGTGCGCCCTGCGGTTTGCCCTTGTGCGCCAGGTACTGGAAACGGCGCCATTCCTTGTCGATTTCGCTGTAGGACATGAACACGCTGACCCGCGCCTTGTCGGCCAGGTCCGGGCGGTTGCGGGCGTCGATCCCGTCCTTGGCGATGAAGGCGACGTTCATCCCGACCACCTTGCCATCGTCTGCGAACACCGGGCCGCCGGACATGCCCTTGGTGATAGGGCCATCATGCACCGAGTAGAACACGCTCCCCGGGGTGCCTTCGAGGCGCACCAGCGAGTCGAGCGTGCGGCCCTTGCCTTGCACCGGCATCATGAAGCTGTTGAAGCCCACCGCAGTCACCGACTCGCCCGGCACGAACTGGCGCCACTGCGGCACCTTGCTGGCCTTGTGCTTGAAGAACACCACGTCACCCAGGCCTTCGTGCACCACATTGGGCAGGAACGGCGTGTGCTTGGCGGTGACGGCATAGTCTTCGTTCCACTGGATGGCGGTGGCCATCAGCAGCAACGGGAGGGGGGCACCGGAGGTGACGACAAAAGCCTGGTCGTAGACGGGGTCTGAAACGTATGCGGTTGGCATTCCATTGCACCCACTCAGCAGCATCATTGCTGCCAGACAGGGCGCGGTTCTGTTCATGGGGCACGCGGTGGTTGGCCGTAAGGGAGCGCAACTATGGCTAGATGTCATTAAGCCATCAATGCTTTCGGACTATATATCCGACGAATGACAGCTTATTGCTATCACTCAAGGCTTGGCCAATAGATTGAGCGGAACGCGGGAGGGCCCATGGCCGTTGGGTTGGCGTCAAAAACGGGTGGGAAAGAGGGCTTGTGAGGGGAGTGATCGCAGGTGAGCTCTATTGAGCTGCATTGAGCTGCATTGAGCTGCATTGAGCTGCATTGAGCTGCATTGAGCTATATTGAGCTGCATTGAGCTATATCCGGAGATGTCATGAGTTTGCCAAACAGGATTCTGGTCGCTTTGCAGGGCGGCGAGGCCCTCAGTTCTCGTGAACTAGCCGAGCGCGTTGACGCAAGTTGGTCGACGGTCAAGCGCCATCTTGAGGTATTGCTCAAGTCGGGCCAGGTCGAGCGTGAGAAAGACGGGCGCACCACGCGTTACCGGCAGGCGGTTGCAGCAACCCAGCTCGCCGAAAACCCAGTGGAGCGGGGCGCCTCGGCCGCAATCCCCTGGTCACCGGAAAGCCGCGTGCTTCGTGCATCGCTGCTTCGTCCTCTGGCAATGCGCGAAGCGGTCACCTATCAGCGTGGCCTGGTTGACAGCTATCAACCGAACCAGACTGCGTGGTTGCCTACCGCGCTGGCTGCCGCGCTTGAAGTCGAGGGGCGGATGCGGGGGCAGCAACCGGCAGGCACCTATGCGCGCAAGGTGCTGGAGCCCTTGTTGATCGACCTCTCGTGGTCTTCCTCACACCTTGAAGGTAACCGGTACACGCTGCTCGACGCGGAAAGGTTGTTCAAAAGTGGTGTAACGGACGGTGATCTAGATGCGGTCATGCTGCTCAACCACAAGGCCGCCATCGAGTTCATGGTCGATGCGGTGCCCGAGTATGGGCTGAACGCGGCAGTGATCAGCAACCTGCATGCCCTGTTGATGCAGGACCTGCTTGCCGATGGCACGGCGTTGGGCAGCATTCGCCAGACCGTTGTGAACATCAGTGGTACCACGTACTTTCCGACCCAGGTGCCTTCGCTACTGGAAGAGATGTTCGAACAGGTGCTGGACAAGGCGCGACAGGTGAAGAACCCGATCGAGGCAGCCTTCTTCCTCTGGGTAAATCTTGCTTACTTGCAACCTTTCGAGGATGGCAACAAACGCACGAGCCGGCTGGCGGCCAATATTCCGTTGATGCTCTACAACTGCTCGCCGTTATCGTTTCTGGATGTGAATCCGCAGGACTATGCGTTGGCCATGATGGGCGTTTACGAGCAGCGTGACATGGCCATGGCGGCGGACCTGTTCGTCTGGGTGTATCGCCGCTCCATCAGCAAGTATGGGGTGATGCTCGAAGCGATGGGTGTTCCCGATCCGGTTCGTCTGCGTTATCGAGAGCTGCTGAACGAGGCGATCAATGCGGTCGTTCGTGAGCGCATGACGGTGGAACGAGTGGTGGCTGGGCTGGATCTTCCAGCGGAAGAAAACGTGCAGTTCGAACCGCTGTTGCGCAACGAACTGGATATCCTCGCACTGCACAACTGTGCCCGTTATCGGCTTACCTTGAAGCAGGTGAAGGCATGGATTGATGCAGGGCGCCCCTGCTGAGAATCTACCCAGGCAGAGAGCACGTCATGGACTCGCTGGCGTGTTCAATAGGGCTGAACGCTGTTCTACAGGTCGCGTCAGCCTTTAGGGAAACATCAAATCAAAGGCACAAAAAAACCGACCATAAGGTCGGTTTTTTCCGGATCTTGGTGCCCCGAGGGAGACTCGAACTCCCACTCCTTTCGAAAACGGATTTTGAATCCGCCGCGTCTACCAATTCCGCCATCAGGGCTTGTGGCGCGCAGTATAGAGAGGTGCCCGTGGTCGGTCAATCGGCTTTCATGGTCAATTTTCACGCATTGGGCTAAACTTCCCGGCCCTGTCGAACCCGAACATCATCATGCGCGTCGCCGATTTTTCCTTCGAACTCCCCGATTCCCTGATCGCCCGCCACCCTCTGGCCGAGCGCCATGGCAGCCGACTGCTGGTCCTCGATGGGCCGAGCGGGGCGCTGGCGCACAAGCAATTCCCGGATCTGCTCGACTACCTGCAGCCGGGTGACCTGATGGTGTTCAACAACACCCGGGTGATTCCGGCGCGGCTGTTTGGCCAGAAAGCCTCCGGCGGCAAGCTGGAAGTGCTGGTCGAGCGCGTGCTCGACAGCCACCGCGTGCTGGCCCATGTGCGTGCCAGCAAGGCCCCTAAAGAAGGCGCGGTGATCCTCATCGACGGCGGTGGCGAGGCCGAGATGGTCGCCCGCCACGACACGCTGTTCGAGCTGCGTTTCACCGAAGAGGTGCTGCCGCTGCTCGACCGCGTTGGCCACATGCCGCTGCCGCCGTACATCGACCGCCCGGACGAAGGCGCCGACCGTGAGCGCTACCAGACCGTGTACGCCGAGCGCGCCGGTGCCGTGGCTGCGCCGACTGCCGGCCTGCACTTCGACGAAGCGCTGCTGGAGAAGATCGCAGCCAAGGGCGTCGAGCGCGCCTTCGTCACGCTGCACGTGGGGGCTGGCACCTTCCAGCCGGTGCGGGTCGACAAGATCGAAGACCACCACATGCACAAAGAATGGCTCGAAGTGAGCCAGGACGTGGTCGACGCCATTGAGGCCTGCCGCGCCCGTGGCGGCCGGGTGATCGCGGTCGGTACCACCAGCGTGCGCTCGCTGGAGAGCGCGGCGCGCGATGGCGTGCTCAAGGCCTTCAGCGGTGACACCGACATCTTCATCTACCCAGGTCGGCCATTCCATGTGGTCGATGGCCTGGTCACCAACTTCCACCTGCCGGAGTCCACGCTGCTGATGCTGGTCTCGGCCTTCGCCGGTTACCCCGAGACCATGGCTGCCTATGCGGCGGCGGTCGACAACGGGTACCGCTTCTTCAGTTACGGTGATGCCATGTTCATCACCCGCAATCCGGCGCCACGCGGCCCAGAGGATCAAGCATGAGTCGCACCTGTCGAATGTCGTTCGAACTGCTGGCCACCGACGGCAAGGCCCGTCGTGGCCGGCTGACCTTCCCCCGTGGCACGGTCGAGACCCCGGCGTTCATGCCGGTGGGCACCTATGGCACGGTCAAGGGCATGCTGCCACGTGACATCGAGGCCATCGGCGCCGAGATCATCCTCGGCAACACCTTCCACCTGTGGCTGCGCCCGGGCACCGAGGTGATCAAGAAGCACAACGGCCTGCACGACTTCATGCAGTGGAAGGGCCCGATCCTCACCGATTCCGGTGGTTTCCAGGTGTTCAGCCTGGGCGCCATGCGCAAGATCAAGGAGGAGGGGGTGACCTTCGCCTCGCCCGTCGACGGTTCCAAGGTGTTCATGGGCCCGGAAGAGTCCATGCAGGTTCAGCGCGACCTGGGCTCGGACATCGTCATGATCTTCGACGAGTGCACGCCGTACCCGGCCGAGCACGACGTGGCGCGCACCTCCATGGAGCTGTCGCTGCGTTGGGCCCAGCGTTCGAAGAATGCCCACGGCGACAACACGGCGGCGTTGTTCGGTATCGTTCAGGGCGGCATGTACCAGGACCTGCGCATGCGCTCGCTGGAAGCCTTGGAAAACATCGGTTTCGACGGCCTGGCCATCGGTGGCCTGTCGGTCGGCGAGCCCAAGCACGAGATGATCAAGGTCCTCGACTACCTGCCGGACCAGATGCCGGCTGACAAACCTCGTTACCTTATGGGGGTAGGCAAACCGGAAGATCTGGTTGAGGGTGTGCGCCGCGGCGTCGACATGTTCGACTGCGTGATGCCCACGCGCAACGCGCGCAACGGCCACCTGTTCGTCGATACAGGGGTGATCAAGATCCGCAACGCGTTCCATCGCCATGATGATTCGCCGCTGGATCCGACCTGTGACTGCTACACCTGCACCAACTTCTCCCGCGCTTATCTCCATCACCTGGACAAGTGTGGCGAAATGCTGAGCAGCATGCTGAATACCATCCACAACTTGCGCCATTACCAGCGCTTGATGGCCGGTTTACGCGAGGCTATTCAACAGGGTAAATTGGCCGCCTTTGTCGACGCCTTCTACGCCAAGCGCGGGCTGCCTGTGCCGCCTTTGGACTGACTGTTCGCATCCATTATTAGAAAATTACATTAGGAGTGCCCAATGAGCTTCTTGATCCCCGCCGCATACGCGGACGCTGCTGCACCCGCCGCTGGCCCAGCCGGCACCGGTTTCGAGTGGATTTTCCTGGTCGGTTTCCTGGTCATCTTCTACCTGATGATCTGGCGCCCGCAGGCCAAGCGTGCCAAAGAGCAGAAGAACCTGCTGAGCAACTTGCAGAAAGGTGACGAAGTTGTCACCAACGGTGGTATCGCCGGCAAGATCGTCAAGGTTTCCGATGACTTCGTGGTCCTGGAAGTTTCCGACACCGTCGAGCTGAAGTTCCAGAAGGGTGCCATCGCGGCCACCCTGCCAAAAGGTACGCTCAAGGCTATCTGAGTTACCGGTTTCATTTTTCCAGTCGGGGCGCGCAAAGCGCCCCGCGTCTTGAACGGGCGGCGTGATGCTGAACAAATACCCTCTGTGGAAATACGCACTGATCCTGGTGGTACTGGCGATCGGTTTCATTTATTCCGCTCCCAACCTCTACCCGGATGATCCGGCGGTGCAGATCAGCGGTGCCAGCTCGGCGCTGCAAGTCAACCAGGCCGACCTCGACCGCGTCAGCAAGGCACTGGTCGATGCCGGTATCACCGTCAAGGGCGCGAGCCTGGGTGAGAAGGGCAGTGGGCTGATTCGCCTGACCAACCAGGAAGATCAACTGCCAGCCAAGGATGTAGTGCGCAAGGCACTGGGCGATGATTACGTCGTGGCCCTGAACCTGGCCCAGACTACCCCGCAGTGGCTGCGTAACCTGGGTGCAAGCCCGATGAAGCTGGGCCTGGACCTGTCCGGTGGTGTGCACTTCCTGCTGGAAGTGGACATGGACAAGGCCATGAGCGCCCGCATGAAAGTCTACGAAGGCGAGGTCAAGACCTTGCTGCGCAAAGAGCGCATCCGCTACCGCAGCCTGCCGCAGCAGGATGGCGGTGTGATGCTGGGCTTCGCTGACGATGCTACCCGCGAACAGGCACGTGCCCTGATCCGCAAGAATTTCAATGATTTCGACCTGACCACCACCGAGCGCAACGAGCTTGCCGTGCTGCGTCTGGCGCTGACCCAGGCGAAAGTCGCCGAGATCCGCGAATACTCGATCAAGCAGAACCTGACCACCGTCCGCAACCGTGTGAACGAGCTGGGCGTGGCCGAACCGCTGGTGCAGCGCCAGGGCGCCAACCGCATCGTGGTCGAGCTGCCGGGCGTGCAGGACACTGCCGAAGCCAAGCGTATCCTCGGCAAGACTGCCAACCTGGAGTTCCGCTTCGGTGCCGAGCCGGGCGCTTCCAAGGCCACTACCGAGGTCTTCGAGTTCCGTGAAGGCAACCGTTCCGCCGCGGTCGAGCGTGGCCTGATCATCACCGGTGACCAGGTCACCGACGCCCAGGCCAGCTTCGACGAGCACGGCCGCCCGCAGGTGAACATCCGCCTGGATGGCCACGGTGGCGAGCTGATGAGCCGCGCGACCCGCAGCAACGTCGGCCGCAGCATGGCGGTGATCTTCATCGAGCAGAAGCCGGTCACCCGCTACGTCAAGCAGACCGTCGACGGCGTCGAGAAGGACGTTGCCGTACAGAGCTTCCAGGAAGAGAAGAAGATCATCAGCCTGGCGACCATCCAGTCGCCGCTGGGCAGCCAGTTCCGCATCACCGGCCTGAACGGCCAGGGTGAATCGTCCGAGCTGGCCCTGCTGCTGCGTGCCGGTGGTCTGGCTGCGCCGATGTACTTCGCCGAAGAACGTACCATTGGCCCAAGCCTGGGTGCCGACAACATCACCAAGGGTATCGATGCGTCGCTGTGGGGCATGCTGTTCGTCTCGCTGTTCATCATCGCCATCTACCGCGGCTTCGGCGTGATCGCCACCGTCGCCCTGGCAGGCAACATGGTGCTGCTGCTGGCGCTGATGTCGCTGCTGGGCGCCACCCTGACCTTGCCGGGTATCGCCGGTATCGTGTTGACCATGGGTATGGCGGTGGACGCCAACGTGCTGATCTTCTCGCGTATCCGCGAGGAGCTGAATGCCGGCATGTCGGTGCAGCGCGCCATTCACGAAGGCTTCAACCGCGCCTACACCGCGATCATCGACGCCAACCTGACCAGCCTGCTGGTCGGCGGCATCCTGTTCGCCATGGGTACCGGCCCGGTCAAGGGCTTCGCGGTCACCATGTCCCTCGGGATTTTCACCTCGATGTTCACCGCCGTCATGGTGACCCGTGCAATGGTCAACCTGACCTGCGGCGGGCGTGACATCAAGAAGCTGTGGGTTTGAGGGAGCTGCGATGAAAACCATCAACTTCATGGGCGTGCGCAATGTCGCGTTCGCCGTTACCGTGCTCCTCACCGTGCTGGCGCTGTTCAGCTGGTGGCAGAAGGGCCTGAACTTCGGCCTGGACTTCACCGGCGGTACGCTGATCGAGCTGACCTACGAGCGCCCGGCCGACCTCAAGGCGGTGCGTGCCGAGCTGGTCGAGTCCGGCTTCCACGAGGCCGTGGTGCAGAGCTTTGGCGCCACCACCGACCTGCTGGTGCGCATGCCGGGCGATGACCCGCAGCTGGGTGCCAAGGTTGGCGCGGCCTTGCAGAAGGCTGGCGGCGACAACCCGGCCACCCTCAAGCGCGTCGAGTTCGTCGGCCCGCAGGTGGGAGAAGAGCTGCGTGACCAGGGCGGCCTCGGCATGCTCCTGGCACTGGGCGGCATCCTCATCTACCTGGCGTTCCGCTTCCAGTGGAAGTTCGCCGTGGGTGCGATCGTCTCGCTGATCCACGACGTGGTGGTGACCCTGGGTATCCTGTCGTTCTTCCAGATCACCTTCGACCTGACGGTGCTGGCGGCGGTGCTGGCGATCATCGGCTACTCGCTGAACGACACCATCGTGGTGTTCGACCGGGTGCGTGAGAACTTCCGCGTGATGCGCAAGGCCTCGCTGATCGAGAACATCAACGTCTCGACCACCCAGACCCTGCTGCGCACCATTGCCACCTCGGTTTCGACCTTGCTGGCGATCGCCGCGCTGCTGTTCTTTGGTGGCGACAACCTGTTCGGCTTCTCCCTGGCGCTGTTCATCGGTGTCATGGCCGGTACCTACTCGTCGATCTACATCGCCAACGTGGTGCTGATCTGGCTGAACCTGAACAGCGAAGACCTGATCCCACCGGCGAAGAACGAAGGCGTGGATGACCGCCCCTAAGGCTTAGCCCTACGCCGTTCGGCGGCCAAAAAGGCGCGAGTGTTGAACTCGCGCCTTTTTTTTTGCTCCAAGGCTTGGAGAAAGCAGGTTAGCCCTGCAGGTACAACAGGAGGTTCATGTGAACAAATCAATGCTCGTAGGCGCTGTGTTGGGTGCTGTCGGTGTTACTGCCGGAGGTGCTGTCGCCACCTACAGCTTGGTGAACAAGGGGCCTGAATACGCCCAGGTCACCGACGTGCAACCGATCAAACAGCAGATCAAGACGCCGCGTGAAGTGTGCAAGGATGTCGCCGTGACCCGCCAGGCGCCGGTCAAGGACCAGCACCAGATCGCCGGTACCGTGGTCGGTGCCCTGGCCGGTGGCCTGCTGGGCAACCAGATCGGCGGCGGCACCGGCAAGAAGATCGCCACCGTGGCCGGTGCGGTCGGTGGTGGTTATGCTGGCAACAAGGTGCAGGAAGGCATGCAGCAGCGTGACACCTATACCACCACGCAAACCCGCTGCAACACGGTCAACGACATCAGCGAGAAGGTCGTTGGGTACAACGTGAAGTACACCCTCGGCGACAAGGCCGGGCAGGTGAAGATGGATCATGAGCCGGGTTCGACCATTCCTGTGGACAAGAATGGCAAGCTGATCCTGAGCGAAGCCGGGCAGTGATCTGACTATTCCTGTGCTGGCTTCTTCGCGGGCAAGCCCGCTCCCACAGGTATGATGCAGGTCTCAAGGTTTGTGCTGTACCTGTGGGAGCGGGCTTGCCCGCGAAGGGGCCGGCACAAGCAGCGCTAAGCCATCAGGCAAAAAAAAGCACCCCGAGGGGTGCTTTTTTTTGCCTGCAATCCGCGCTTAGCGCTTCATGTGCTCTGGCAGGTGCGGCTGGATAGCGGTCAGTACGGCCTTGAAGCACTTGATGTTGCCTGCAACGATGTGGCCTTTGTCGAGGAAGTCGTGGCCACCGTTGAAGTCGCTCACCAGGCCGCCGGCTTCCTGGATCAGCAGTACGCCCGCCGCCATGTCCCACTCGGACAGGCCCGACTCCCAGAAGGCGTCGAAGCGGCCGGCAGCCACGTAGGCCAGGTCCAGGCTGGCGGAGCCGGCGCGGCGGATGCCGGCGGTCTGGCCAGTCAGGGCGCGGAACATGCCCAGGTAGTTGTCCATGTCAGCCATCTGGTTGTCACGGAACGGGAAGCCGGTGCCCAGCAGGGCGCCTTCCAGGCTGGTGCGCGAGCTGACGCGCAGGCGGCGGCCATTGAGCTGGGCGCCACGGCCACGGCTGGCGGTGAATTCTTCCTGGCGAACCGGGTCGACGATCACGGCGTGCTCGAGGCGGCCACGGTATTTGCAGGCGATGCTGACAGCGAAGTGGGGGATGCCACGCAGGAAGTTGGTGGTGCCGTCCAGCGGATCGATGATCCACAGGTAGTCCTTGCCTTCTTCGCCGGTGCCGGCGTGCAGGCCGGTTTCTTCACCTTGAATGGAGTGGTTCGGGTAGGCCTTGCGCAGGGCGTTGACGATGCTCTGCTCGGCGGCGCGATCCACTTCGGAGACGTAGTCCTTGGCCTCTTTCTCGTCGACCTTGATGCTATCCAGGCGTTCGATGGAGCGGAAAATCAGTTCACTGGCGCTGCGAGCGGCGCGCAGGGCGATATTCAGCATAGGCTGCATGGGCGGGTCACCTGGAGATGTTAAAGAAGAAAGCCGAACATTCTAGCAGAAAAGTTTGGCGGCAGAAGTGTCACATTTGCTTTCATGGCGTTACGCTGGTCGGTTCTGTAAGATCGATTTCCCCCAAACCTGCATCTGTGAGCACAACACCTTGCTGCAAAATATTCGTGTTGTTCTGGTCAATACCAGCCACCCCGGCAACATCGGCGGCGCTGCGCGTGCCATGAAAAACATGGGCTTGTCGCGTCTGGTGCTGGTGCAGCCAAAAGAGTTCCCGTCCGGCGACGCCACCGCGCGTGCCTCGGGCGCCGACGACATCCTGGCCAGTGCCCAGGTGGTCGACAGCCTTGAAGACGCGCTGGTCGGCTGCAGCCTGGTCATGGGCACCAGTGCCCGTGAGCGCAGCATCCCCTGGCCGTTGATCGACCCGCGCGAATGCGGGGCCAAGGCCGTGGAGCACGCCAGCGGCGGTGAAGAGATCGCCCTGGTGTTCGGGCGCGAGCACGCCGGCCTGACCAACGAAGAACTGCAGCGATGTCACTTCCACGTGCACATTCCCTCGAACCCCGACTTCAGCTCGCTGAACCTTGCCGCCGCGGTCCAGGTGCTCTCCTACGAGGTGCGCATGGCCTGGCTGGCAGCCGAAGGCGCGCCTTCGAAAGTCGAGAAGTTCGACGCCAACTCGCTGCGCAGCAACGAGCTGGCGACCATGGACGAAATGGAGCTGTTCTATGAACACCTGGAGAAAACCCTGGTGGACATTGGCTTCCTCGACCCTGAGAAACCCAAGCACCTGATGCCGCGCCTGCGCCGGCTGTACGGGCGCAGCTCGGTCAATCGTTCGGAAATGAGCATTTTGCGCGGCATCCTCACCGAGACCCAGAAGGTCGTACGGGGCGAGCCGCATAAACGGAAGGACTGACAGATGTTCGAGCGTCTGCGTGAAGATATCCAGAGCGTATTCCATCGTGACCCGGCGGCGCGCAACGCCTTCGAGGTGCTGACGTGCTACCCCGGCATGCACGCCATCTGGCTGCACCGCCTGGGCAATGCCCTGTGGAAGCGCGACTTCAAGTGGCTGGCCCGGCTGGTGTCGAACTTCGGCCGCTGGCTGACCGGTATCGAGATCCACCCCGGTGCGACCATTGGTCGGCGCTTCTTCATCGACCACGGCATGGGCATTGTCATCGGCGAAACCGCCGAGATCGGTGATGATGTCACCCTTTACCAGGGCGTCACCCTGGGCGGTACCAGCTGGAACAAAGGCAAGCGCCACCCGACCCTGGAGAACGGCGTGGTGGTAGGGGCGGGCGCCAAGGTGCTCGGCCCGTTCACGGTCGGTGCCGGGGCCAAGATCGGTTCCAATGCGGTGGTGACCAAAGCGGTGCCGGCGGGTGCCACTGCGGTTGGCATCCCGGGGCGGATCATCGTCAAGAGCGAAGACAGCGAAGTCGAGGCCAAGCGCAAGGCCATGGCCGAAAAGATCGGTTTCGATGCCTACGGCGTCAGTGGCGACATGCCGGACCCGGTGGCCCGCGCCATCGGGCAGATGCTCGACCACCTGCAGGCCGTCGACGAGCGCCTGGAGGGCATGTGTGGCGCGCTGACCAAGATGGGCAGTGACTACTGTGCCAAGGAGCTGCCGAAGCTGCCGGAAGATGACTTCGCGGTCGAAACCCAGGCTGCCCAGCGCGACACTCAGTCGCATTGATTGCGCCGCGGTGAATTCACTCTGACATATGGGGCGTGTGCTCACGCCCCTTTTGCTGCTACACTCGCGCCCGCCTCCCCGTTGCAAACCCGACTAAAGCAGTAGGTCTAATAGTTGACTTAAATGCTCGGGAATCGCATACTCGCACACATCCCGTAACTCCCGTGGTACCCATTAGCCATGCGACTGACTACCAAAGGCCGATACGCCGTCACTGCCATGCTCGACCTGGCATTGCACGCGCAGCATGGGCCGGTGTCTTTGGCCGACATTTCCGAGCGCCAGGGCATTTCCCTCTCTTATCTGGAACAGCTGTTCGCCAAGCTGCGCCGCAGCAGCCTGGTCTCCAGCGTGCGCGGTCCGGGCGGGGGCTACCAGCTGTCGCGCGGCATGGAAACCATCCAGGTGGCCCAGGTCATCGACGCGGTCAACGAATCGGTCGATGCCACCCGTTGCCAGGGCCTCGGGGATTGCCATGCCGGTGACACCTGCCTGACCCACCACCTGTGGTGCGACCTCAGCCAGCAGATCCACGAATTCCTCAGCGGCATCAGCCTGGCCGACCTCGTCATGCGCCGTGAAGTGCAGGAAGTCGCCCAGCGCCAGGACCTGCGGCGTGTCGCAGGCCGTACCGCCCAGCTGGACAAGATTGAGACGTCAGCCGTCGACTGACCTTTTGCAGTGACGAGCGACGCCACCGCCTGATAGGAGATATCCATGAAGTTGCCGATCTACCTCGATTACTCCGCTACCACGCCGGTCGACCCTCGCGTCGCCCAGAAGATGGCCGACTGCCTGCTGGTCGACGGCAACTTCGGTAACCCGGCCTCGCGTTCCCACGTGTTCGGCTGGAAGGCCGAGGAAGCGGTCGAGAACGGCCGTCGCCAGGTCGCCGAGCTGATCAACGCCGACCCGCGCGAAATCGTCTGGACCAGCGGTGCCACCGAGTCCGACAACCTCGCCCTGAAAGGCGTGGCGCACTTCTATCAGACCAAGGGCAAGCACATCATCACCTCCAAGATCGAGCACAAGGCGGTCCTGGACACCGCTCGCCAGCTCGAGCGTGAAGGTTTCGAAGTCACCTACCTGGAACCGGGCGAAGACGGCATCGTCACCCCGGCCATGGTCGAGGCCGCCCTGCGCGACGACACCATTCTGGTCTCGCTGATGCACGTGAACAACGAAGTCGGCTCGATCAACGACATCGCCGCCATCGGTGAACTGACCCGCTCGCGCGGCGTGCTGTTCCACGTCGACGCCGCTCAGTCGGCCGGCAAGGTCGAAATCGACCTGCAGAAGCTGAAGGTCGACCTGATGTCGTTCTCCGCGCACAAGGTCTACGGCCCCAAAGGTATCGGCGCGCTGTACGTCAGCCGCAAGCCGCGCGTGCGCCTGGAAGCCATCATTCACGGCGGTGGCCATGAGCGCGGCATGCGTTCGGGTACCCTGCCGACCCACCAGATCGTCGGCATGGGCGAGGCCTTCGCCATTGCCAAGCAGGAAATGGCCGCCGAGAACGTGCGCATCAAGGCCCTGAGCGACCGCTTCTTCAAGCAGGTCTCGGACCTCGAAGAGCTCTACGTCAACGGCAGCAAGACTGCCCGCGTGCCGCACAACCTGAACCTGAGCTTCAACTACGTCGAAGGCGAGTCGCTGCTGATGTCCCTGAAGGACATCGCCGTATCGTCCGGTTCGGCCTGTACCTCCGCTTCGCTCGAGCCGTCGTATGTACTGCGCGCTCTGGGCCGCAACGACGAGCTGGCGCACAGCTCGATCCGCTTCTCCTTCGGCCGCTTCACCACCGAAGAAGAAGTCGACTACGCCGCGCAGCAAGTCTGCATGGCCGTTAACAAACTGCGTGAGCTGTCGCCGCTGTGGGACATGTACAAAGACGGCGTTGACATCTCCAAGATCGAGTGGGCCGCCCACTAAGCAGTCGCCGGCAAGAGCGGCTCCCTGATGAGGAAGGAATTGCACCATGGCATACAGTGAAAAGGTCATCGACCACTACGAAAACCCACGCAACGTCGGCAAGATGAATGCCGAGGACCCGGATGTCGGTACCGGCATGGTCGGCGCCCCAGCGTGCGGTGACGTGATGCGTCTGCAGATCAAGGTCAACGAGCAAGGCATCATCGAAGACGCCAAGTTCAAGACCTATGGCTGCGGTTCGGCCATCGCCTCCAGCTCCCTCGCCACCGAGTGGATGAAGGGCAAGACCCTGGACGAAGCCGAAACCATCAAGAACACCCAACTGGCGGAAGAACTGGCGTTGCCGCCAGTGAAGATCCACTGCTCGGTACTCGCCGAAGATGCCATCAAGGCAGCCGTTCGCGACTACAAGCAGAAGAAAGGCTTGATCTAAGCCGCCCGTTGCAAGGTAAGACTGAAGGAGTTCCGATGGCTATCAGCATGACAGAAGCCGCCGCCAACCACATTCGCCGCTCCCTCGACGGGCGCGGCAAGGGTGAGGGCATTCGCCTGGGCGTGCGCACCACCGGCTGCTCGGGCCTGGCCTACGTGCTGGAGTTCGTCGACGAGCTCGCCGCAGAGGACCAGGTGTTCGAGAACCATGGCGTCAAGGTGATCATCGATCCCAAGAGCCTGGTCTACCTCGACGGCACCGAGCTGGACTTCGTCAAGGAAGGGTTGAACGAAGGCTTCAAGTTCAACAACCCCAACGTGCGCGGTGAGTGTGGCTGCGGCGAAAGCTTCAACGTCTGAGGCTGGCCGTGGGTACTCCTTGTCATTTCGCTCTGTTTGACCTCCAGCCCTGCTTCCGCCTGGACCTCGACAAACTGGCCACTCGCTACCGCGAGCTGGCCCGCGAGGTCCATCCGGACCGCTTCGCCGACGCCTCCGAGCGCGAGCAGCGGGTGGCGCTGGAAAAGTCCGCGGCCCTCAACGACGCCTACCAGACCCTGCGCAGTGCGCCGCGCCGTGCCCGCTACCTGCTGGCCATCGGTGGCCACGAAGTGCCTCAGGAAGTCACGGTCCATGACCCTGACTTCCTGTTGCAGCAGATGCAGTGGCGCGAAGAGCTCGAAGAGCTGCAGGACGAAGCCGACCTCGATGGCGTGGCCGTGTTCAAGAAGCGCCTGAAGGCTGCTCAGGACACGCTCAACGAGGATTTCGCCGCCTGCTGGGATGTGCCTGCCGAGCGCGACAAGGCCGAGCGCCTGATGCGCCGCATGCAGTTCCTCGACAAGCTCGCCCAAGAAGTGCGCCAACTGGAAGAGCGCCTCGACGATTAACCCGGTGTCGCCCGTGATGACGCCTAAGGTATTCAGATAAGCATGGCCCTACTGCAGATCGCCGAACCCGGTCAAAGCCCTCAGCCGCACCAGCGCCGCCTGGCGGTGGGGATCGACCTGGGTACCACCAATTCTCTGGTCGCTGCCGTGCGCAGCGGTCGCAGCGAGCCCCTGCCCGATGCGCAGGGCAACGTCATTCTGCCGTCGGCAGTGCGTTACCTGGCTGGCCACAGCGAAGTCGGCCTGGCCGCGCGCGAAGCGGCCTCCAGCGACCCGCTGAACACCGTGCTGTCGGTCAAGCGCCTGATGGGCCGTGGCCTGGCTGACGTCAAGCAGCTCGGCGAGCAACTGCCGTACCGCTTCATCGGCGGCGAGTCGCACATGCCGTTCATCGACACCGTCCAGGGGCCGAAAAGCCCGGTGGAAGTGTCTGCCGACATCCTCAAGGTGCTGCGCGAGCGTGCCGAAGCCACCCTGGGCGGTGAGCTGGTGGGTGCGGTGATCACCGTGCCGGCCTATTTCGACGACGCCCAGCGCCAGGCCACCAAGGATGCCGCGCGCCTGGCCGGCCTGAGCGTGCTGCGCCTGCTCAACGAGCCGACCGCCGCTGCCGTGGCCTATGGCCTGGACCAGAACGCCGAAGGCCTGGTGGCCATCTATGACCTGGGTGGCGGTACCTTCGATATTTCCATCCTGCGCCTGACAGCCGGTGTGTTCGAAGTGTTGGCGACCGGTGGCGATACCGCCCTGGGTGGCGACGATTTCGACCACGCCATCGCTGGCTGGATCATCGAGCAGGCCGGCCTGTCCGCCGACCTCGACCCGGCCACCCAGCGCCAGCTGCTGCAGGCCGCCTGCGCCGCCAAAGAGGCCCTGACCGATGCTGATAGCGTCAGCGTCAGCCATGGCGCCTGGCAGGGCGAGCTGAGCCGCGCCGCCTTCGAAGCCATGATCGAGCCGCTGGTTGCCCGCAGCCTGAAAGCCTGCCGCCGCGCCGTGCGCGACAGCGGTATCGAGCTGGAAGAGGTGGGTGCCGTGGTGATGGTCGGTGGTTCGACCCGCGTGCCGCGTGTGCGTGAGGCGGTGGGCGCGTTGTTTGACCGCACCCCGCTGACCTCGATCGACCCGGATCAGGTGGTGGCCATCGGCGCCGCCATCCAGGCCGATACCTTGGCTGGCAACCGCCGCGAAGGTGGCGAACTGCTGCTGCTCGACGTCATCCCGCTGTCCCTGGGCCTTGAGACCATGGGCGGGCTGATGGAGAAGGTGATTCCGCGCAACACCACCATTCCGGTGGCCCGCGCCCAGGAATTCACCACTTATAAAGATGGCCAGTCGGCCATGATGATCCACGTCCTGCAGGGTGAGCGCGAGCTGATCAGCGACTGTCGCTCCCTGGCGCGCTTCGAGCTGCGCGGCATTCCGGCCATGGTGGCCGGCGCCGCCAAGATTCGCGTGACCTTCCAGGTGGATGCCGACGGCCTGCTCAGCGTTGCCGCCCGTGAACTGGGCTCGGGCGTGGAAGCCAGCATCCAGGTCAAGCCGTCCTACGGCCTGACCGACGGCGAGATTGCCCGCATGCTCAAGGACTCCTTCGAGCACGCAGGCGTAGACAAGCAGGCGCGCCAGCTGCGCGAGCACCAGGTCGACGGCGAACGCCTGCTCGAAGCGGTGCAGGGCGCCCTGGATGCCGACGGCGAGCGCCTGCTCAGCGAAGACGAGCGGGTCGCCATCGAATACCAGATGCAAGAATTGCGTGATTTGCTCAGCGGCACCGATGGCGCGGCCATCGAGCAACAGACCAAGCGTCTGTCGCAGGTGACCGATGCCTTTGCCGCCCGTCGCCTTGATTCGACGGTCAAAGCCGCACTGGCCGGGCGCAACCTGAATGAGATCGAGGAGTAACCGATGCCCCAGGTGATTTTCCTGCCGCACGAGAAGTTCTGCCCGGACGGGCTGGTGGTTGAGGTGGAGCCAGGGACCAACATCCTGGAACTGGCCCACGAGCACCACATCGAGATGGAAAGCGCCTGTGGTGGTGTGTGCGCCTGCACCACCTGCCACTGCATCGTGCGCGAAGGCTTCGACTCGCTCGAGGAAGCCGACGAGCTGGAAGAGGATATGCTGGACAAGGCCTGGGGCCTGGAGGCGCAATCGCGCCTGGCCTGCCAGGTGATCGTCGGTGAGGACGACCTCACCATCGAGATTCCGAAGTATTCGCTCAACCACGCTGCCGAAGCGCCGCACTGAGGTTTGCCCCATGAGCCTGAAATGGATTGATGTACTTGAGATCGCCATCCAGCTTGCGGAAAGCAAGCCGGACGTCGATCCTAAATATGTGAATTTCGTCGATCTGCACCGCTGGGTGCTGGCCTTGCCAGAGTTCAGCGACGATCCGTCACGTGGCGGTGAGAAAGTGCTCGAGGCCATCCAGGCGGCCTGGATCGAAGAAGCCGACTAAGCGTGACGCTGCAGGTTAGGCAATCCCCTGGAACCCGCGTATAATTCGCGGGTTTAATTTTTCGTAACACTCATATTCTGGAGTTTTCCATGGCTGTTCAACGTACTTTCTCGATCATCAAGCCTGACGCCGTTGCCAAGAACGTGATCGGCAAGATCACCACCCGCTTCGAAGAAGCTGGCCTGAAAATCGTTGCCTCGAAAATCAAGCAACTGTCCAAAGCCGAAGCCGAAGGCTTCTACGCCGAGCACAGCGCTCGTGGCTTCTTCGGTGACCTGGTTGCCTTCATGACTTCCGGTCCGGTCGTCGTTCAGGTTCTGGAAGGCGAAAACGCCATCGCTCTGAACCGTGAACTGATGGGCGCCACCAACCCTAAAGAAGCTGCTCCAGGCACCATCCGTGCTGACTTCGCCGAGTCGATCGACGCCAACGCCGTTCACGGTTCGGACTCCGAAGCTGCTGCTGCTCGCGAAATCGCTTACTTCTTCGCTGCTACCGAGGTAACCACTCGCTAAGCGAAAGCTTAAGGGTGAAGGTGAATCCATGACGACATCTACCGGCAAAATCAACCTGTTGGGGCTGACCCTGCAGGAAATGGAACAGTTCTTCGACTCGATCGGGGAGAAGCGCTTTCGCGCCGGCCAGGTGATGAAGTGGATTCACCATTTTGGCGTCGACGATTTCGCCGCCATGACCAATGTCGGCAAGGTCCTACGCGAAAAGCTCGAGGCCGTTGCCGAGATTCGGGGGCCTGAGGTGGTCAGCGAAGACATTTCCGCCGACGGTACCCGCAAGTGGGTGGTTCGCGTTGCCTCCGGCAGCTGTGTCGAAACCGTCTACATCCCCACCGACGACCGCGGCACGCTCTGCGTTTCGTCGCAAGCCGGCTGTGCCCTGGACTGCAGCTTCTGCTCCACCGGCAAGCAAGGCTTCAACAGCAACCTCACCGCCGCCGAAGTGATCGGCCAGGTGTGGCTTGCCAACAAATCCTTCGGGACCGTCCCTGCCAAGATCGACCGCGCGATTACCAACGTGGTGATGATGGGCATGGGCGAGCCTCTGCTGAATTTCGACAATGTCATCGCCGCCATGAAGATCATGATGGAAGATCTCGGCTATGGCATTTCCAAGCGTCGCGTCACCCTGTCCACCTCGGGCGTGGTGCCGATGATCGACGAACTGGCCAAGCACATCGACGTCTCCCTGGCGCTGTCGCTGCACGCGCCGAACGACGAACTGCGCAACCAGCTGGTACCGATCAACAAGAAGTACCCGCTGAAGATGCTGCTCGAGTCGTGCATGGGCTACATGTCGACCCTGGGTGGCAAGCGTGTGCTGACCATCGAGTACACCCTGCTCAAGGATGTCAACGACCAGCCTGAGCACGCGGCACAGATGATCGAGCTGCTGCGCGACGTACCGTGCAAGATCAACCTGATCCCGTTCAACCCGTTCCCGCACTCCGGCTACGAGCGGCCGAGCAACAACGCGATCCGGCGCTTCCAGGATCTGCTGCACCACGGCGGTTTCAACGTCACCACCCGTACCACCCGTGGCGACGACATCGACGCCGCGTGTGGCCAGCTGGTCGGCCAGGTCAACGACCGTACCCGCCGCAGCGAGCGCTACATCGCCGTCCGCCAGCTGTCCGCTGACGCCGAGCTGCAAGACAGCGCCGTGCGCCACTGAGTACGGCCTTGCCATGACCCTGCGCGCCGCGCTGTCGATCCTTGCGCTTTCGCTGCTGGCCGGCTGCGTGTCGGGCGGCGCGAGCGACCCCCTGGCCAACCGCCAGGGGCGCACGGAGGCGGGGCGGGCGTTTACGCAACTTGGCCTGGGATATTTGCAACAAGGTTTGACCGAACAGGCCAAGGCCCCGTTGGGCAAGGCCCTGGCGCTGGATGCCGGTGACGCTGACGCCCACACGGCCCTGGCCCTGGTGTTCCAGGCCGAAGGTGAACCTGCCCTGGCCGAGGCACACTTCAAAAAAGCGCTGGCTTCCCGCCCGGGCGACGCGCGAATTCGCAACAACTACGGCAGTTTCCTATATGCTCAGCAACGTTTTGCCGAAGCCGAGCAGATGTTTCGCCTGGCCAGTGCCGATACCCTGTATCCTGAACGTTCGCGGGTGTTCGAGAACCTTGGCCTGACGGCCCTGAAGCTCGACGATCGCGACCAGGCACATGCGTATCTGACCAAGGCCCTGCAACTTAACCGGCGCCAGCCCAGAGCGTTGCTGGAAATGGCTGAGTTGTCCTACGAAAACAGGCATTATGTGCCGGCCCGTGACTACTACGATCGTTTCAGCCAGTTGAGCGATCACAACGCCCGTAGCCTTCTGCTGGGCAGCCGCCTTGCCCGGGTGTTCGACGAGCAGGGCACCCTGGCCGATGTGGGTCAGCAATTACAACGACTTTATCCCGGTACGCCGGAATATCAGCAATACCTGTCGGAGCAACGATGAAAGCCGCGCATCCCGAAGTAGCAGCAGCGACTGGCCAGAACCCCGGTGAGCTGTTGCGCCAGGCCCGCGAGAAACGCGAGTGGTCGCAAGCCGAGGTGGCCCGCAAGCTCAACCTCACCGTAAGTTCGCTGAACCACGTGGAAACCGGCGCCTTCGACAAGCTGCCCGGGCACACGTTCGCCCGTGGTTACATCCGCGCCTACGCCAAATTGATGGACATGGACCAGGCTCCGCTGGTCGAGGCGTTCGACCAGTACACCGGCACTCACGCCAAGGGCAGCGAAGTGCATTCGCTGGGGCGAATCGAAGAGCCGGTGCGTCTTTCGCACAACATCATGCGCGGTGTCACCTTGTTGCTGCTGGTCGCCGTGGTCGGCGGCAGCTTCATCTGGTGGCAGGACCAGGGCAGCCTGAAGGGCAAGGACCTGGCCAAGATCGCCCTCGAGCACGTAGAAGTCGAAAGTGCCGACGGCACCACCCAGATCCACCCGCTGGACGAGCCTGAAGACCAGGCCGTGACGGCAGGCCAGCAGCCTGAAAGCGCGCCGCTGCCGCTGGAACAGGCCCCTGCCGAGGCAGCTGCCGAAACCACCGGCGAAGCCGCGCCGGCCGCTGCTGCACCTGTTCCTGCTCCGGTTCAGCAGGCACCGGTCCAGCAGGCACCGGTCCAGACTGTCGCGCCAGCCCCGGCCCCTGCGGCTCCGGTCGCACCGGCCGCACCAGCGGCCAGCGTGCCCGCCGTCGCCGCCGCCGAGCCTGCCGCCCCTGCGGCCGTGCCGGCTGGCAGCGCCAAGGTTGCAATCCAGTTCACCGCCGATTGCTGGACCCAGGTGTCCGATGGCAACGGCAAGGTGCTGTTCAGCGCCATCAAGCGCAAGGGGGACAACCTCGAGCTGACCGGCAAGCCGCCATTCGCGGTACGCCTGGGCTTTGCCCGTGGCGCCCAGGTCAGCTACAACGGCCAGGCCGTCGATGTTGCCCCGTTCACCAGTGGCGAGACCGCTCGCCTGAAGTTGGGACAGTAAGTCATGCACGGCGAATCTCCGATCAAACGTCGCGAATCCCGCAAAATCTGGGTCGGCAATGTGCCGGTGGGTGGTGATGCCCCCATCGCGGTGCAGAGCATGACCAACACCGACACCAACGATGTCATGGCCACCGTGGCGCAGATTCAGCGCCTGGTCGATGCCGGTGTCGACATCGTCCGCGTCTCGGTGCCGGACATGGACGCCGCCGAGGCGTTCGGCAAGATCAAGCAGCTGGTCAGCGTGCCGCTGGTTGCCGATATCCATTTCGACTACAAGATCGCCCTGCGCGTGGCTGAGCTTGGCGTCGATTGCCTGCGCATCAACCCGGGCAACATCGGCCGTGAAGACCGCGTGCGCGCGGTGGTCGACGCCGCCCGCGACCGCGGCATCCCGATCCGCATCGGCGTCAACGCCGGTTCCCTGGAAAAGGACCTGCAGAAGAAGTACGGCGAGCCGACCCCGGCCGCGCTGGTCGAATCGGCCCTGCGTCACGTCGAGCACCTCGACCGCCTGGACTTCCAGGACTTCAAGGTCAGCGTCAAGGCCTCCGACGTGTTCATGGCCGTCGAAGCCTACCGCCTGCTGGCCAAGCAGATCATCCAGCCGCTGCACCTGGGCATCACCGAAGCCGGTGGCCTGCGCTCGGGGACGGTGAAATCCGCCGTCGGCCTCGGTATGCTGCTGGCCGAAGGCATCGGCGATACCATCCGTATCTCGCTGGCGGCTGACCCGGTCGAGGAAGTGAAGGTCGGCTACGACATCCTCAAGTCGCTGCACCTGCGTTCGCGTGGCATCAACTTCATCGCCTGCCCGAGCTGCTCGCGGCAGAACTTCGATGTGGTCAAGACCATGAACGAGCTGGAAGGCCGCCTGGAAGACCTGCTGGTACCGCTGGACGTGGCGGTGATCGGTTGCGTGGTCAACGGCCCGGGTGAAGCCAAGGAGTCCCACGTGGGGCTGACCGGCGGTACGCCGAACCTGGTCTACATCGACGGCAAGCCGGCGCAGAAGCTGACCAATGACAACCTGGTCGATGAGCTGGAGAAGCTCATCCGCCAGAAAGCGGCCGAAAAGGTCGAGGCTGACGCGGCGCTGATCGCCCGCAGCTGACACACAGATTCGTAAGGACTTTTCGTGAGCAAATCGCTGCAAGCCATCCGTGGCATGAACGACATCCTGCCAGAGCAGTCGCCGCTCTGGCGCTACTTCGAAGGCACCGTCGCCGGCCTGCTGGACACCTACGGGTACAGCCAGATCCGCACGCCGATCGTCGAGTTCACCGAGCTGTTTAAGCGCTCGATCGGTGAAGTCACCGACATCGTCGAAAAAGAGATGTACACCTTCGAGGACCGCAACGGCGATTCGCTCACCCTGCGCCCTGAAGGCACCGCCGCCTGCGTGCGCGCTGTGCTGGAGCATGGCATCACCGGCAACGGCCAGGTGCAGAAGCTCTGGTACATCGGCCAGATGTTCCGCCACGAGCGCCCGCAGAAGGGCCGCTACCGCCAGTTCCACCAGATTGGCGTTGAGGTGTTCAACCTGGACGGCCCGGACATCGACGCCGAGCTGATCATGCTGACCTGGCGCCTGTGGGGCCTGCTGGGCATCCAGGACGCAGTCAAGCTCGAGCTCAACAGCCTGGGCACCAGTGAAGCCCGTGCCCGCTACCGTGACGCGCTGGTCGAGTTTCTCTCGGCGCGCCTGGAGCAGCTCGACGAAGACAGCCAGCGCCGCCTCAAGAGCAACCCGCTGCGCATCCTCGACAGCAAGGACCAGGGCACCCAGGCGGTGCTGGTCGGCGCGCCGAAGCTGGAAGACTACCTGGACGAAGATTCCCGCGTGCACTTCGAGGGCCTCAAGGCGCGCCTCGATGCCGCCGGCATCCCGTTCGTGATCAACACCAAGCTGGTACGTGGCCTGGACTACTACAGCAAGACCGTGTTCGAGTGGGTGACCGACAAGCTCGGCGCCCAGGGCACCGTGTGTGCCGGTGGCCGTTACGACGGCCTGGTCGAGCAGATGGGCGGCAAGCCGACCACTGGCGTTGGTTTCGCCATGGGTATCGAGCGCCTGATCCTCCTGCTGGAAACCCTCGGCAAGGTCCCGGAGTCGATCAACCGCACCATCGACGTCTACCTGTGCGCCTTTGGCGAGCAGGCGGAACTGGCTGGCCTGCGCCTGTCCGAAGGCCTGCGCGACCGCCTGCCGGGCCTGCGCCTGGCGGTCAATGCCGGTGGTGGCAGTTTCAAGAGCCAGTTCAAGAAAGCCGACAAGAGCGGCGCGCTGTTCGCCCTGATCCTCGGCGACGACGAGCTGGCCAAGCAAGAGATCGGCTTGAAGCCCCTGCGTGGTCAGGGCGAACAACAGAACATTGCCTGGGATGCTCTGGCTGAGCACCTGGAAACCGCGATCGCTCAGGCGTAACGCGGTTCAACAAGCGAATAGGCGAAAAGGAGTATTGGGGTGTCGAGTACCGATGATGAACTGGCAGGGGTCAAGGACTGGTGGAACCGCAACGGCAAGCCGCTGCTGACCGGTGCCCTGCTGGCTGGCGTGGTGGTGTTGGGCTGGAATACCTGGCACAAGTACCAGAACAACCAGTCGCAAGGTGCCTCGCAGCTGTATCAGGCTTTGCTTGAGACCAGCCTGACGCCGAATGGCCAGCCCGACGCGACCAAGGTCGCGGAACTGGCCGGCAAGCTCAAGAGCGAGTTCGGCGGTACGGCGTACGCCCAGTACGGCAGCCTGTTCGTGGCCAAGGTCGCGGTCGAGAGCGGCAAGCTCGACGACGCCGCTGCCGAGCTGAAGAGCGTGCTGGACAAGCCGGCCGACGTCACCCTGGGTGAAATCTCGCGCCAGCGCCTGGCGCGCGTGCTCGCCGCCCAGAACAAGGCCGAAGAGGCCCTCAAGCTGCTCGACGGCGACGCTGACAAGGCGTTCCTGGCCAGCCGTGAAGAGTTGAAGGGTGACCTGCTGGTGCAACTGGGTCGCGGCGACGATGCCCACAGTGCCTACGAAAAAGCCAAGGCCGCGCTGTCTGACGAAGCAGCGGTCGGTGGCCTGCAACTGAAGCTGGATGACCTGGCCAAAGGGGACGCGTAAGTGATCGGTTGGAAACAAGCAGCAGTGCTGACCCTGGCCGTGCTGGCCGCAGGTTGCAGCAGCAACAGCAAGAAGGAACTGCCTCCGGCCGAGCTGACCAAGTTCACCGAAGAAGTGGTACTGAAAAAGCAGTGGAGCCGTTCGATCGGTGACGGCCAGGGTGAAACCTACAACACCCTGGTTCCGGCCATCGAGAACGACCGCATCTACGCCTCCGACGTCAACGGCGAAGTCTTCGCCCTCGACCGCATCACCGGTGACGTGGTGTGGAAAAAGGACCTGGACAAGCCGGTTTCCGGCGCGGTCGGTGTCGGCTATGGCCTGGTCATGCTCGGCACCCTGAAGGGTGAAGTGATCGCCCTGGACTCCAGCACCGGTGAGGAGCGCTGGAAGGCGCGCGTCACCAGCGAAGTGCTGGCTCCGCCCGCCAACAACGGTGACGTGGTGGTGGTGCAGACCCAGGACGACCGCCTGATCGGCCTGGACGCCGCCACTGGCGACCGCCGCTGGATCTACGAAAACACCCCGGCCGTGCTGACCCTGCGTGGCACCGGTGCGCCGATCGCCACCAACCGCCTGGCCGTCGCCGGCCTGTCCACCGGCAAGGTGGTGGCGGTGGACATCAACAACGGTGTGCCGGTGTGGGAGAGCCGCGTGGCCATCCCGCAGGGCCGTTCCGAGCTGGACCGCGTGGTCGACATCGACGGTGGCCTGCTGCTGTCCGGTGGTACCCTGTACGTCAGCACCTACCAGGGCCGCGTCGCGGGCCTGGACCTGGAAAGCGGCCGCGTGCTGTGGCAGCGCGATGCTTCCAGCTACGTGGGTGTCGCCCAGGGCTACGGCAACGTCTATGTCAGCGAAGCCACCGGTACCGTTGAAAGCGTCGACGAGCGCTCTTCCAGCGCCCTGTGGACCAACGATTCGATGGCCCGCCGCCAGCTGACCGCGCCTGAAGTGTTCTCCAGCTACGTGGCGGTGGGTGACTTCGAGGGTTACCTGCACCTGCTGAGCCAGGTCGATGGCCGTTTCGTCGGCCGTGAGCGTATCGACAGCGATGGCCTGCGCGCCCGCCCACTTGTGGTCGGCGACACCATCTACGTCTACGGCAACAGCGGCAAGCTCGAGGCACTGACCATCCGCTGAAGCTATGCTTGAAGCCTTGCCGGCTTCAGGCCGCGGCGTAGGACACGCCGCCCGAACTCCGGCCGCTGCCTTGCAGCGGCCTTTGCATTTTCAAGAATTCAAGAGTGGAGAGCCGATGGTTCCCGTAATTGCCCTGGTGGGCCGCCCGAACGTCGGCAAATCCACCATGTTCAACCGCCTGACCAAGACCCGCGATGCCATCGTCGGTGACCTGTCGGGCCTGACCCGTGACCGCCAGTACGGTGATGCCACCTGGCAGGGTCGTTCCTTCATCCTCATCGACACTGGTGGTATCACCGGTGACGAAGTGGGCATGGACGAGAAGATGGCCGAGCAGTCGCTCATGGCCATCGAAGAAGCCGACTATGTGCTGTTCCTGGTCGACGCCCGCGCCGGCATGACCGCCGCCGACCAGATGATTGCCGAGCACCTGCGCAAGCGCAACAAGTCGGCCATCCTGGTGGCCAACAAGATCGACAACATCGACGCCGACGTCGCCCGCGCCGAGTTCTCGCCGCTGGGCATGGGCAACGCCATTCCGGTGGCCGGCTCCCAGGGCCGTGGCATCAACGCGCTGATGGAGTCGGTACTCGGCCACATCCCGCGTGACCAGGTCGAGGAGGCGCTGGACGCCGAAGTCGCCGAAGGCGAGGAAGCGGTGCGCATTCCAGGCCCGAGCGAAAAGGATGGCATCAAGATCGCCATCATCGGCCGGCCGAACGTGGGCAAGTCGACCCTGGTCAACCGCATGCTCGGCGAAGAGCGCGTGGTGGTGTACGACCAGCCGGGCACGACCCGCGACAGTATCTACATCCCGTTCGAGCGTGATGACGAGAAGTACACCTTCATCGACACCGCCGGTGTGCGCAAGCGCGGCAAGATCCACGAGGAAGTCGAAAAGTTCTCGGTGGTGAAGACCCTGCAGGCGATCAAGGACGCCAACGTGGTGATCTTCGTCATGGATGCCCGCGAAGGTGTGGTCGACCATGACCTCAACCTGCTGGGCTTCGCCCTGGAAGCCGGCCGCGCCATCGTCATCGCCCTGAACAAGTGGGATGGCATGGAGTCGGGCGAACGCGACTACGTGAAGACCGAGCTGGAGCGCCGGCTGTTCTTCGTCGACTTCGCCGACATCCACTTCATCTCTGCCCTGCACGGCACCGGCGTGGGCCACCTGTACAAGTCGGTGCAGGCCGCGTTCAAGTCGGCGGTCACTCGCTGGCCGACCAGCCGCCTGACGCAGATCCTCGAAGATGCCGTCAGCGAGCACCAGCCGCCGCTGGTCAACGGCCGCCGCATCAAGCTGCGCTATGCCCACCTTGGCGGTGCCAACCCGCCGCTGATCGTGATCCACGGCAACCAGACCGACAAGATTCCGAAGTCGTACTCGCGTTACCTGGAAAACACCTACCGCCGCGTGTTGAAACTGGTCGGTACGCCGATCCGCATCGAGTACAAAGGTGGTGAGAACCCGTACGAGGGCAAGAAGAACACCCTCACCGATCGCCAGGTCAACAAGAAGCGCCGCCTGATGTCGCACCACAAGAAAGCCGAGAAGAAGCGCCGCGACAAGCGCTGATTCTGCTTCAGCTTCTTCGCGGGCAAGCCCGCTCCCACAGGTAATGCACAGTATTCGACATCTGTGAGGTTCCTGTGGGAGCGGGCTTGCCCGCGAATGGGCCCTTTGATCCAGCGCAATCCCCCTATTGTTTCAACCTTTTTCCTGACTGCTCGATCCGCTATGCTCGGACTCCACCCCGTGCCGGATACACCCCAGGAAAGAGGGCTCCATGATCCGCAGCAAACTGCCGAATGTCGGCACGACCATCTTCACCACCATGTCCCAGCTCGCCGTGCAGACCGGCGCGCTCAACCTGTCCCAGGGTTTCCCCGACTTCAACGGCCCGCAGGCGCTGCTCGATGCAGTGGGCCGGCATGTGGCCGCCGGGCATAACCAGTATTCGCCGATGACCGGCCTGCCGGCCCTGCGTCAGCAGGTGGCAGCGAAGGTCGCGCGGCTCTATGGCGCGCAGGTCGATGCCGACCAGGAAGTGACCATCACCCCGGGCGCTACCGAAGCGATCTTCTGCGCCATCCAGGCGGTAATCCATGCGGGTGACGAGGTGATCGTCTTCGACCCCTGCTACGACAGCTACGAACCTTCCGTGGAGCTGGCGGGCGGGCGTTGTGTGCATGTGCAGCTGAGCGACGGCGACTTCCGCATCGACTGGCAGAAATTCAGCGATGCCCTGAGCCCGCGCACGCGCATGGTCATCCTCAATTCGCCGCACAACCCCAGCGGTGCGTTGATCAGCCGTGAAGACCTCGACCAGCTGGCCCGGCTGATCGCCGACCGCGATATCTACCTGGTCAGCGACGAAGTGTACGAGCACCTGGTCTACGACGGCGTGCGCCATGCCAGCGTGCTGGCCCACGCGCAGCTGTACCAGCGGGCATTCGTCATCAGCTCGTTTGGCAAGACCTACCACGTCACCGGCTGGAAAACCGGCTACGTGATCGCGCCACCGGCCTTGAGCGCCGAGCTGCGCAAGGTGCACCAGTACGTCAACTTCTGCGGCGTGACGCCGCTGCAATGCGCATTGGCCGACTTCATGGCCGAGCACCCGCAGCACATTGATGAGCTGCCTGCCTTCTACCAGGCCAAGCGCGATCTGTTCTGCGACCTGCTCGAAGGCTCACGTTTCAGCTTTACCCGCACTGCGGGCACCTATTTCCAGCTGGTGGACTACTCGCAGATCCGCCCCGACCTGAACGATGTCGACATGGCCCTGTGGCTCACCCGTGAGCACGGTGTGGCGACCATCCCGGTGTCGGTGTTCTACCAGCAACCCATCCCCGAGCAACGCCTGGTGCGCCTGTGCTTTGCCAAACGTGAGGAGACGCTGCGTCAGGCAGCGGAAAAACTATGCGCGATCTGAGTGCACTGCCCAACCTGAAAGTCGCCCTGGTCCAGACCACCCTGGCCTGGCATGACCGTGAGGCCAACTACGCGCATTTCGAGGTGCTGCTGGACCAGGCTCGCGGCAGCGACCTGGTGGTTCTGCCGGAGATGTTCACCACGGGGTTTTCGATGCAGTCGGAAACCCTGTGCGAGCCGGAGAACGGCCCGACCTACAAGTGGCTCAAGGCCCAGGCCAAACGTATCGACGCGGTAATCACCGGCAGTGTGATCATCCAGGCCGCCGATGGCAGCCACCGCAACCGTTTGCTGTGGGCACGGCCGGATGGCGAGATCCTGCATTACGACAAGCGTCACCTGTTCCGCATGGCGGGCGAGCACAAGCATTACACCCCCGGTGAGCGCCAGGTGCAGTTCGAGGTCAAGGGGTGGCGCGTGCGCCCGCTGATCTGCTATGACCTGCGCTTCCCGGTGTGGAGCTGTGATGCCCAGGACACCGACCTGCTGCTGTACACCGCCAACTGGCCCGCGGCACGGCGCCAGCACTGGAACCGGCTGTTGCCGGCGCGGGGTATCGAGAACCTGTGCTATGTGGCCGCAGTGAACCGGGTGGGGACGGACGGCAAAGGCTTTGCCTATTCCGGCGACAGCCAGGTGCTGGACTACCAGGGCGAGAGCCTGCTCAGTGCAGGGGAGGCGGACGGGGTGTTCACCGCGGTGTTGAGCGCGACGGAGCTGGCGGCCTACCGCACCAAGTTCCCGGCCAACCTGGATGCTGATACCTTCGAGCTGCACTAAGGCAGGGCCGGCCTCTTCGCGGGCGAGCCCGCTCCCACAGGTGATGCACAGCCTTCGAGATCTGTGAGTCACCTGTGGGAGCGGGCTTGCCCGCGAAGAGGCCGGCCCTTGGTTACATCAACTTCCGATCAGTACACATCCCGCCGATACCGCCCATCCTCGATCAGCTGCTGCACAGCGTCTTCCCCCAGCAAGCCCTTGAGCGCCGCATCCACGCCTGCTGCCATGCCTTGCAGGCTACCGCAGACATACACGCAAGCCCCGTCAGCCATCCAGCGCTTGAATGCCTCGGCGTGCTGCAGCAGCACATCCTGCACATACACTTTCTCGGCCTGATCCCGCGAAAACGCCAGCTCCAGCCGCGCCAGGTCGCCGCTGTCGAGCCAGCCCTCCAGCTCTGCGCCACACAGCAGGTCATGCGCCCGGTTGCGTTCACCGAACAGCAGCCAGTTGCGCTGTTCGCCAGCATTGATCCGCGCCCGGATCAGGCTGCGCAGGCCAGCCAGGCCAGTGCCGTTACCGATAAGGATCATGGGTGCAGCGGCTTCGGGTAGGTGGAAACCACTGTTGCGGCGCAGGCGCAGGCTCAAGGTACCACCCCGTGGCAGGTGCTCGGTCAGCCAGCCAGAACCCAGGCCAAGGTTGCCGTCGGCATGGCGCTCCTGGCGCACGATCAGCTCCAGCACGCCATCGCTGGTGATCGAGGCGATCGAGTACTCGCGGCTGCCGATGGGCACCAATGCATCGACCAACGCTTGCGGGTGCAGGCCGAGCAGGTGATCGCGACGGCCTGGCAACTGGCGGCCAGCCAATGCCTGGCCCAAGGTTTGCTGCAGGCCTTCGACGTGGACGATGGCCTTGGCGTCCAGTGCCATGCCGTGGAGGAACGCATCGATCCGTGGCTGGCCATTGAGTGGCAGGATTTCCACCAGGTCACCGGCTTCCCAGCTGGCCGGTTGCTCGGACCGCAGGCCCAGCAGGTAGACCGGTTGGCCTTGGCTGCCTGGATTGAGCAGGTCGCGTTGCACCAGGGTCCAGTTGCCGAAACTCGGCGGCTGCCAGGCGCTGACGGGCTGGGCTCCGGTCAGTTGCGCCAGTTCCTGCTGCCACTGTTGCAAGGCGGCCTGGTCAGCGTTGTCCACTTCCACCGGGCTGAATGCGCTGCTGGCGCCACGCTCGCCAAGCCACGCCTGCAGGCGCCGGGCGAAGCCGCAGAAGTGCGGATACTGGCGGTCGCCTAGGGCGAGCAGGGCATAGTTGAGGTTGTTCAGGGCCCAGGGTTGGCCAAGGATCTTGCGTTGGAAGCCGCGGGCGCTGTCGGGCGCTTCGCCGTCGCCGAAGGTGCTGACCACGAACAGGGCACGGCGCGCCTGGCGCAAGTCTTCCTCACCTAGATCGGCCAGGGCGCGTACCTGTACCGGCAAGCCGGCGGCCTGCAACTGCCCGGCACTTTGCCAGGCCAGCTGCTCGGCAAAGCCGCTCTGGCTGGCGAAGCCGATCAGCCAGCTGTCGCCGCTGGCCTGGTTGCTGTCGACAGTGCCACGGGCGGCGCGTACCTGGCGCTTCTTGCGTCGGCGGTCGAGGTACAGCAGCCAGCCGGTGACGAAGAACAGTGGCATGGTCAGGCTGGCAATGGTGACGATGATGCGACCCGGCAGGCCGAAGTATTCACCGACGTGCAGGGCGTAGACGCTCTGCAGCAACTGCGCCTTGAAGGACTTGTCGGTGTAGCGGTCGTGGCTCTTGACCTGGCCGGTGGCCGGGTCGAGCACCAGGGTGTTGAACGCGCGCGGGTGGGCGGCGTCTTCCAGCAGGTAGAACAGGTTGGCCGGCTGGCCGCCGGCCGGCGGCAGGCGCAGGTTGTAAATCGCCAGGCCCGGGCCGGCAGCGTCCTTGAGGTTGGCCCAGATGGCGTCGTAGTCGACCACCAGCGGCGGCGCGTTCTTGTCGACCTTGGGCGGCCCATGGCGGCCACGTCCTTCGCCGCGCTTCTGCTGCTGGCCGGCGGCGGGTTCGTCAGCCAGCAGTTTGTTCAGGCCCGAGCGGTACCATTCGTAGGACCAGAACAGCCCGGTCAGCGCGAACAGAAGATAGAACAGTAGGCACCAGGTACCGGCCACCGCGTGCAGCTCCCAGTTGAAGGCGCGGCCTTTCTTGGCCCAGTCGAAGGTCAGCCAGGTGCGCCAGTTCAGCGCCTTGCGCGGCCAGCGCAGGTACAGGCCGGACAGGCAGAAGAACACCAGCATCAGGGTGCAGGCACCGGTGATCTGGCGGCCAGTGTCGCCCATGGCGAGGAAGCGGTGCAGGGTCAGCATCAGGTTGAAGAAGCCTTGCCCACTGGCCTCGCCCTTGAACTCGCCGGTATACGGGTCGGCATAGCGCAGCGCGCCGCGGCGCTCACCCGGTGGCGGGGTGAAGAACACCCGCGCGGCGTTGCCTTCGCGCACGTCCACCCACAGCATCGACACCTTGTCGCCTTGCTCGGCCTCGACCCGGCGCACCAGCTCGGCCGGTGGCAGCACGCCTTCGGCGCGCACCTCGACCTTGAGCACATCGGCGTTGAAGGCGCGCAGCAGCTCCTCCTGGAACGAGTACAGCGCCCCGGTGATGCCCATCAAGGCCAGCACCAGGCCGGCGGTAATGCCAAAGAACCAGTGCAGCTGGAACAGCGTCTTCTTCACCACATCTCTCACCTTGTGTTGCTGCCACAGACCGCGCGGCGTGCATTATGCCTTGATACGCAAAAGCCCCGCTCACAGGTATGAACGGGGCTCGGCGGTGTTTCCTTAGAAGTGGACGCTGGTGGTCAGCAATGCCGTCCGCCCGGCCGCCTGGTTGGCGAAGTGGGTGGAGAAGGCCTTGTCGTAGTACACCTCGTTGGTCAGGTTCTGCACGTTCAGCTGCAGGTCGACGTTCTTGGTCAGCTTGTAGGCGGCCATGGCGTCGTAGCGTACATAGCGGTCGACCATGGTGGTGTTGGCCACGCTGCCGTACACGTCATCCACGTAGAACGCACCGCCACCGACGGTCAGCTTCGGCGTGATCGAGTAGGTTGTCCACAGGCTGGCGCTGTTGTTCGGCGTGTTCGGCAGCTGGTTGCCGTCGTTGGCCTTGCCCAGCGGGCCGCCGTCGATCTGGCGCGCTTCCATGTAGGTGTAGCCGGCGAACACCTGCCACTTGTCGGTGATCTTGCCGCTGGCCGACAGCTCGATGCCTTGCACGCGGGTTTCGCCGACGTTTTCGTAGGTGGTGGTGTTCACCTGGACGCGGGCGTTTTCCTTCTCGGTGCGGAACAGCGCGGCGGCCAGGGACAGGCGCTCGTCGAGCAGGTCCCATTTGGTGCCGATTTCGTAGTTGGTGGTTTCTTCCGGCTCCATGTCGCTGCTCAGCAGGTTGCCGCTGCGATCGGTGGTGTTGCCCAGCGGGTTGCCTTCAGTGCCTTCACCGAGCATCGCACCTGGTGGGGTTGCGGAGGTGGCGTAGGATACGTAGATGCTGCCGTTGTCGGCCGGCTTCCACACCAGGCCCAGCTGGCCGGTGACGAACTCGCTGGTGTCTTTGCCCTTGGAGACGATGCCCTTGGTACTGACGGCAGTGCTGCCGTTGGCGTTGTAGCCACGGTACTGGGTGTCGAAATGGTCGTAACGCAGGCCCATGTTCAGCAGCCACTGTGGCGACAGTTCGAGGGTATCGAATACGTAGATGGCCCGGGTGTTGCTCTTGGTGTTGATGCCGGCATAGTTGCGCGAGATCGCACCGTTCCATGGGTCATCCGGGTTCGGGTTGCTCAGCGAGGTGCAGTTGTAGCCGCTGGTGGCACCGATCATGCCTGGGGTGCAGTTGGTGTTCGCTGTGCCACCGGGGACGGTGTCGGTGTCGACGTTGTAGGTTTCGCGGTCGCTTTCTTCACGGCTCAATTCGATACCGGTGGAGAAGCTGTTCTTCAGGCCGCCCAGGTAGAACTCGCCGAACAGGTCGGTCTGGTTGGTGGTGGTGGCGGTGTTGCCCACACGGGTGTTGGCACGGCGCCAGACGCTGCCGTTGTTGACGTTGCCTTTGCTGTCGTCGGGCTGGGTCAGGATGTAGTCCTGCATGCTGTTGCCGTGACGGAAGGTGTTCTTGATGGTCAGCGCTTCGCTCAGGTCGTGCTCGATGGCGAAGGTGGCGATGTCGACGCGGGTCTTGCGGAAGTCGCGGTCGGTCAGGCCGTAGAAGTTGTCGCTGTCACCGCCGTCGTTCGGCTTGCTCGGGTGAGCCGAGGTGCGCGCGGCACTGCCAGCGGTCGGAATGGTGTACGGAATGCCCGAATCTGGCAGGTCGTCGCTTTCCAGGTGGTAGTAGTCGAGGTTGACGCGGGTCGCGGTGCCCAGGCCGAAGGCCAGCGACGGGGCGATACCCCAGCGGTCGTAGTTGACCTTGTCACGGCCGGCGACGTTGCTTTCGTGGGTCATCAGGTTCAGGCGGCCGGCAACGGTGTCGCTGAACTGGTAGTTGCCATCGAAGGTGTAGCGCTGGGTCTGGTCGCTGCCCCAGGTCCAGGCGCCGTCGAGCGAGTTGCCCAGGTGCGCGCGCTTGCTCACCAGGTTGATGGTACCGCCGGCGGCGCCGCGGCCGCCGATGGCCGAGTTCGGGCCCTTGGCCACTTCGACCGATTCGATGGCGAAGATTTCGCGGGTCTGGGCGCCGGTGTCGCGCACGCCGTCCAGGTAGGTGTCACCCTGGGCGTCGAAGCCGCGGATGAACGGGCGGTCGCCTTGCGGGTTGCCGCCTTCGCCGGCACCGAAGGTGATGCCGGGCACGGTGCGCAGGGCATCCTGCAGGGTCAGGGCGTTGGTGTCCTTGATCACTTGCTGCGGGATCACGGTGACCGAGCGCGGGGTGTCCACCAGCGGTGCGGTGTACTTCTGCGAGGAGGCCTTCTCGACCTTGTAGTCGGTGCTGGCCTGCTCAGCCTTGCCATTGACGCTGGTGGCGTCGAGGGTGACGGCATTGCTGGCAGCCGGGTCGGCGGCGTAGGCGCCGCTAGCGCTCAGCGCGACCCCGATGGCCGAGACGATCAGGCGTGGTGAGCTCACTGCAGATGGTACGTGACGCATTGTTGTAGGCCTTCCCCAAGGTGTTAAGGCCGCGGATGTTAATGTAAGGATTTGTAAGGCACAATTGAGACTCGTTACCATTCGCTAGAAATTTACAATCTTTACAAATTCTCTTTACGTTTTGTGGACGCTGAATCGTCTAAGGCGCAGCCAGGGCTTGTACAGCGTAAAAGGGAATCAATATCATTGACGCTTTACAGATCTTAACGGTGCCGCCGCCATGCTGCTTCATATCCCAGGGTTGTTCGACGCCGATGAACTGGCCCGTATCCGCGAGGCGCTGGAGCAGACCGACTGGGCCGATGGCAAAGTCACGGCCGGTTACCAGTCGGCCAAGGCCAAGCACAACCTGCAGCTGCCGGAAGGGCACCCGCTGGCCAAGGAGCTCGGCAGCGCATTGATCGAGCGCTTGTGGCAGACCCCGCGGTTCATGTCGGCGGCCTTGCCGCACAAGGTGTTCCCGCCATTGATCAACTGCTACCGCGAGGGCGGCAACTTCGGCTTCCACATCGACAATGCCCTGCGCCAGCCCAAGGGCAGCCCGGAACGGGTGCGCACCGACCTGTCCTCGACCCTGTTCCTCAGCGACCCGGACAGCTACGACGGCGGTGAACTGGTGATCCAGGACACCTACGGCGTGCAGCAGGTCAAGCTGGCGGCCGGCGACCTGGTGCTGTACCCCGGCACCAGCCTGCACAAGGTCAACCCGGTGACCCGTGGTGTGCGCTACGCGGCGTTCTTCTGGACCCAGAGCCTGGTGCGCGAGGACAGCCAGCGGGCGTTGCTGTTCGAGATGGACAATGCCATCCAGCAGCTCACCGCCGATGTGCCGGACCACCCGTCGTTGCTGCAACTGACCGGCACCTACCACAACCTGCTGCGCCGCTGGGCCGAGGTCTGAGCCATGTCCTATCAGCTGCGTCGTGAAGAAGTGGTGGATGCTGCCGGCCTGCAGGCCATGCTCGAGCACAGCCCCGGCAAGGCGGCCCAGGCGATCCTGGCAGCGGCGGGGGAGGGTATGGTCGAGGCCCAGTTGCTGCTCGGGCAGATCCTGCTCGATGGCCGTGGCATCGAGCAGGATGCCGGTGTCGCCCGGCGCTGGTTCGGCATTGCGGCGCAGGGCGGCAGTGCCATGGCGCACAACATGCTCGGGCGTTGCCTGGAACATGGCTGGGGGGGCGAGGTGAACCTGGCGCAGTCGGCCATCCACTACGCACGGGCGGCCGATGCCGGGCTGGACTGGGGGTTGTACAACCTGGGCAACCTGCTGGCCACCGGGCGCGGCCTGCCGGCCAATCAGGCCCAGGCGCTGACCTGTTACGAGAAGGCCGCGCAGATGGGCCATGCCAAGTCGATGAACCTCTATGGGCGCTACCTGGAGCATGGCATCGCCACCGCACCGAGCCCGGTGCGGGCGGTGCGCTGGTATCGGCGCTCGGCCGAGGCGGGGGATTTTCGCGGGATGTTCAGCCTTGCGATGGTATTGACCGAGCGGGGGGAGCTAGCGGAGGCCGGGACCTGGCTGGAGAAAGCCAAGGTCGAGGGGAACCTGAATTTCCTGCGCAGTGCCTTGGTGACCCTGCAGGGGGCGGGGCCGGCGTTGATGGCCTTTGCCGGGAGCTATGCTGAAGAGCTGGCTCGGCGCGAAGAGGCCAGTACCGGAAAGCACAAATGAAAACGGGGCCTTTCGGCCCCGTTTCGCATTACAGGTAGTAAGCCTTCAGCGGCGGGAAGCCGTTGAACTCCACAGCGCTGTAGCTGGTGGTGTAGGCACCGGTCGACAGCCAGTACAGGCGGTCACCGATGGCCAGGTTCAGCGGCAGGCCATACTTGTAGTTTTCGTACATGATGTCGGCGCTGTCGCAGGTCGGGCCGGCGATGACCACTTCTTCGGCCTCGCCTTTCTTCTCGGTCCAGATCGGGAACTTGATGGCTTCGTCCATGGTTTCGATCAGGCCGGAGAACTTGCCCACGTCGGTGTAGATCCAGCGCTCGACGGCAGTGCGCGACTTGCGTGCGACCAGCACCACTTCGCTGACCAGGATACCGGCGTTGGCGATCAGCGAACGGCCTGGCTCGAGGATGATTTCCGGCAGGTCGTCACCGAAGTCTTCCTTCAGGAAGCGGATGATCTCTTCGGCGTAGGTCTCGAGGCTGTTGGTACGGGTGATGTAGTTGGCCGGGAAGCCGCCACCCATGTTGATCAGCTTCAGCTCGATGCCGTCTTCTTCCTTCAGGCGCTCGAAGATCACCTTGACCTTGGCGATGGCCGCGTCCCACACGCTGATGTCGCGCTGCTGGGAGCCGACGTGGAAGGAGATGCCGTAAGGCACCAGGCCCAGGTCACGGGCAAGGATCAGCAGGTCCATGGCCATGTCGGTCTGGCAGCCGAACTTGCGCGACAGTGGCCAGTCGGCAGTGGTCGAGCCTTCGGTGAGGATACGCACGTAGACCTTCGAGCCCGGCGCGGCCTTGGCGATGTTGCGCAGGTCGGCTTCCGAGTCGGTGGCGTACAGGCGCACGCCCTTCTCGTAGAAGTAGCGGATGTCCTTGGACTTCTTGATGGTGTTGCCGTAGCTGATGCGGTCGGCGCTGACACCACGGCCCAGGACCTTGTCCAGCTCGTAGATCGAGGCGATGTCGAAGCTCGAACCTTTCTCTTTGAGCAGGTCGATGATCTCGACGGCCGGGTTGGCCTTGACCGCGTAGTACACCTTGGCGAACTCGAAACCCGCACGCAGGTCGTCATAGGCCTGGCTGATCATCTGGGTGTCGATGAGTACGAACGGGGTTTCCTGCTTGTCGGCGAACGCCTTCATTTTCTGGAAGGTATCACGCGCGAAATAGTCTTCGACCTGGATCGACATGCTCAGGGACTCCATGGGCAAACTGAAAGAATAAGTGGCTGCAAACTGAACGTCCTCCGTATCCCCACTTTGGTTCGCCTACTCAGTACTTGAGCCGGATGGATCGTTTCCAGCATGGACGTTCGGCGCGCACTTTAGGGCGTGAAGAATGCAGAATCAACAGGCAATCCGGGTGCGATCGTCGTGGATTGGCGCCCTACCCGTTGAATAACCGACTCACGTGACCGCCTGATGTTCCCCGCCATGTTTCAACCGTAAAAAATTGTGGAATGGACCCCGCTGACCCCTTCACAGGCAAGCCCGTTTCTATAGGCATCACGCGGTTTTTCTGGGCGCGGGCTTGCCCGCGAAAGGGCCAGAGGTGTTCATATTTATGGCCACGCTTACTGGTACTCACGTACATGAAATCAGTCATAAATTTTTTGTTACCGACTGGCGGATTTGCTGGTTTTGATGAGAAACATTACTATTCGCACCCTCATCCGCCTCCCTGACGACCCCGAACGTGTCCGGACACAAAGGCTTCCTCGACCACTACCATGAGCTGATCGGCACCTGGACGCGCAAGCTGCGCAGTCGTCAGCAGGCCGAGGACCTCACCCACGATGCCTTTGTCAGGGTGCTGGAAAACCCGCGCGAGCAGGTCGAGCAGCCGCGCGCCTACCTGCACCAGACGGCCCGCAACATCGCCGTGGATGGTTTCCGCCGCGAGGACCGACGCCAGGCACTGGCGCTGGAAGCCTTTGACGAAGGCGTGGCTACCAGCGACGACCCGGAAGCCTATGTGCATGCCCTGGAGCTGGCCGACAGCGTCGAGCGGGCGCTGGCCGAGTTGCCGCTGAACTGCCGCCGGGTGTTCATCTGGCAGAAGCTCGAAGGCCTGAGCCAGGCCGAGATCGCCGAGCGCATGGGTTTGACCAAGAACATGGTCGAAAAGTATATGATTCGCACGCTCCGGCATCTGCGTGAGCACCTGGATGTGTCGGCACGATGAGTCAGGAGACCTTTCCCATGAAACAGCACGGTTCCGAGACCGTCCGTGAGCAGGCGGCCGCATGGTTCGTCCGCATCCAGGATGCGCCGCACGATGCCGCGCTGCACAAGCAGCTACGTGCCTGGCTGGCCGCCGACCCCAGCCACCGTGCCGAGTACGATGCACTGGCCACGGTCTGGAGCGCGGCGGAGCTGATCCCGCGCCAGCGCCTCGAAGCGCTGTGCGAGCCCGACCCGGTACGCCAACTGCCGGAGCGGCGCCTGCTGCGCCAGGCTTTGGCGGCGAGTGTGGCGGTGGTGGCGCTGGGGCTCGGCTGGACGGGCTGGCACTACCAACAGCTCAATCACCAGGATCAGCTGCACACTGCCTTTGGCGAGCGCCGCCAGGTCGAGCTGCCAGATGGATCGCGCCTTGAACTCAACGGCGCTACCGAGCTGCACGTCGATTACAGCCCGGGCCGCCGTCACATTCAACTGAACGCCGGTGAGGCGATGTTCATCGTCGCCCACGACAGCAGCCGCCCGTTCGTGGTCGATACCGCCCAGGGCAGCGTGACCGTGACCGGCACCCGTTTCGATGTGCGTCTGGACCCGGCCACTACCCGGGTGGCGGTCGAGCAGGGTTCTGTGCGGGTGCAGGGCAGCGACGCCTCGCTGGCGCAACTGGGCGCCGGCCAGGGCGCTTACATCGACGCGCACGGCCAGGTCGCTGCACCTTATGCCGTCAATGCCGCAGCCCTGACGGCCTGGCGCCAGGGCAAGCTGGTGTTCGACAACGCCACCCTCGCCGACGTGGTGGCCGAAGTGTCGCGCTACCGCGCCCAGCCACTGCGCGTGGCGCCTGGCAAGGTTGCCCAGATGCGTATCTCCAGCACCTTCAGCACCGATGACACCGACGCGCTGTTGCGCGCCTTGCCGAGCATCCTGCCGGTGGCGATCAAGGCCCATGAAGACGGCTCCCGCGAAATAATCGCGAAATAGATTCAGGTTTTTTTCCGCTCGTTCGTCTTCCCCGCCAGCTGCAACTGCCAAGCATTTTCATTTGCATGCAGTTGGCGTTCATTCCTTCTTCCGGATGTTTCGACGACGTGAACAACAACAAACCTTTTCCACGCCTGAGCGCCCTGGCACTGGCCCTGGCGGTCAGCACCGCAGCCGTCAACGCCCAGGCCGAGCAGGCCGGCACCGCGATCCAGATCCAGGCACAGCCTTTGGCTTCGGCGCTGAGCCAGTTGGGTCAGCAGACCAACCTGCAGCTGTTCTTCAGCCCTGAACTGGTGGCTGGCAAGCAGGCCCCGGCGGTGTCCGGCAACCTGGCACCCGAGCAGGCACTGCAGCAACTGCTGCAAGGTAGCGGGCTGACCTACGAGAAGTCGCAAGACACGGTGGTGGTGAAGCCGGCCCAGCCTGCCGGCACGCTCAGCACCGGCAGCCTGGAGCTGGCGCCCACCGACGTGAAGGTGGTCGGTGACTGGCTGGGCGATGCTGACCAGGCCGTGGTGCAGAACCACCCCGGCGCGCGCACCGTGGTGCGCCGCGAGGCGATGGTGGAGAAGGGCGCGATGAACGTGCGCGATGTGCTGCGTGGCATCCCTGGCGTGCAGGTGCAGGACAGCAACGGCACCGGTGGCAGTGACCTGTCGTTGAACGTTGGCGTGCGTGGCCTGACCTCGCGCCTGTCGCCGCGCTCGACCGTGCTGATCGACGGCATTCCGGCAGCCTTTGCGCCCTACGGCCAGCCGCAGCTGTCGATGGCACCGATCTCTTCGGGCAACCTCGACAGCATCGACGTGGTGCGCGGAGCCGGCTCGGTGCGCTATGGCCCGCAGAACGTCGGCGGTGTGATCAACTTCGTCACCCGCGCGATCCCCGAGAAGGCCTCGGCGGAGCTGTCCACCACCTTGGAAACCTCCCAGCACGGCGGCTGGAAGCACACCGAGTCGGCGTTCGCCGGTGGCACCGCCGACAACGGCATGGGCGTGGCCTTGCTGTACACCGGCGTGAACGGCAATGGTTACCGCGAGAGCAACAACGGCAACGACATCGACGACGTCATCCTCAAGACCCACTGGGCGCCGACCGACGTTGACGAGTTCTGGCTCAACTTCCACTACTACGATGGCCGTGCCGACATGCCCGGCGGCCTGACCCAGGCCCAGTACGACAGCAACCCGTACCAGTCGCTGCGCGATTACGACTACTTCGCCGGCCGGCGCAAGGACGTGTCGTTCAAGTGGCAGCGCCAGCTCGACGATGCCACCCAGTTCGAAGTGCTGACCTACTACACCGACAGCTTCCGTGGCAGCGCCATCGCCGCGCGCGACATGAAGACCCTGTCGTCGTACCCGCGCAACTACCACACCTTCGCCATCGAGCCGCGGGTGTCGCGGATCTTCTTCGCCGGCCCCACCACCCAGGAAGTCAGCGTCGGTTATCGCTACCTGAAGGAAGCCATGCGCGAGCAGTCGACCCGCCTGGCGCTGATCGACAATGTACCGACGCCCACCCCGACCTCCGACGGCCACGTGTTCCAGGACCGCAGCGGCGGCACCGAGGCCAGCGCCTACTACATCGACGACAAGATCGATGTCGGCAACTGGACCATCACCCCGGGCATCCGCTTCGAGCACATCAATACCGACTGGCGCGACCGCCCGGTGCTCGGTACCAATGGCCAGCCGGTGCCGGAGAAGAAGCGCAGCATCACCAGCAACGAGCCACTGCCGGCGCTGAGCGTGATGTACCACATCTCCGATGCCTGGAAGCTGTTCGCCAACTACGAGACCTCGTTCGGCAGCCTGCAGTACTTCCAGCTGGGCCAGGGCGGTACCGGCAACAGCACCGCCAACGGCCTGGAGCCGGAGAAGGCCAAGACCTACGAGCTCGGTACGCGTTATGACAACGGTGGTTTCGCCGGTGAGCTGACCGCGTTCTACATCGACTTCGATGACGAGTTGCAGTACATCAGCAACGATGTGGGCTGGACCAACCTCGGCGCGACCAAGCACCAGGGTATCGAGGCTTCGGTGCGCTACGACCTGGCGGGGCTCGACCCGCGTCTGGAAGGGTTGTCGGTGAATGGTGGCTACACCTATACCCGCGCAACCTATGAAGGGGATATCCCGGGCTTCAAGGGCCGTGACCTGCCGTTTTATTCACGTCAGGTGGCCACCGCCGGGGTGCGCTATGCGATCAACCGCTGGACCTGGAATCTGGATGCCTACGCCCAGTCCAAGCAGCGCGCGCCGGGGACCGGGATCAACGCCGATGGCAGCTTCAATGGTGACTACATCACCGAGCCGAGCGCTGATGGACAGTATGGCGACATTCCGGGCTACGTGACCTGGCATGCCCGTGGCGGGTACGAGTTCGGGCCGGACATGTCCAACCTGAAGCTCGCGGCGGGGGTGAAGAACCTGTTCGACAAGCAATACTTCACCCGCTCCAGCGACAACAATGCCGGCATTTATGTGGGTGAGCCGCGGACCTTCTATGTGCAGGCCAGTGTAGGGTTCTGATACCGCGTCGGTTGCTCGCGGGCAAGCCCGCTCCCACAGATTTCTGCGCAAGCCAGGACGCAGCGCCGAACCTGTGGGAGCGGGCTTGCCCGCGAAAAGACATACTCGGTCCTTCAGGAAACCACCGCCTCGGCCGGCGAGACAATGCTGGTCTTGGCCCCGCGCGAACGCCCCGAGCTCAGGTAAGCGGCTATCGACTCCTGGGTAACCTCCCCCAGGAACACCTGCTCGGCATCCAGCACCGGCAACCACGCCCGGTTGAACTCGTACATCCGCGACAGCAGGATGCGCAGGTGCTCGTCATGCGACGCCGTGGCATTGAACGGCCGCAGGAAGTCGCCACAGGTGCCTTGCTGGCGGTGCATGTCGCGCCGGCGCACATAGCCCAGCGCCTTGTTCTGCCCGTCGGTCACCACCACATAACGGCGGTCGTGCTCATCGAGCAGTTCCAAGGCATCGCTCACCGGCGTCCCGGGGCTCACCGACGGCGCGTTGTCCGCCGCATCCTCGGCACGCACCAGCAGCAGGCGCTTGAGGGTGCTGTCCTGGCCGACGAAGTTGCTCACGAAGTCATCCACCGGGTGCGCCAGCAGGGTGTCCGGGTGGTCCAGCTGGAGCAGCTTGCCGGCGCGGAAGATGGCGATCTTGTCGCCCAGCTTGATCGCCTCGTCAATGTCGTGGCTGACCATGATCACGGTCTTGTTCAGCGCCCGTTGCATCTCGAAGAACTCGTTCTGGATCATCTCGCGGTTGATCGGGTCGACCGCGCCGAACGGCTCGTCCATCAGCAGCACCGGCGCGTCCGCCGCCAGCGCACGGATCACCCCGATGCGCTGCTGCTGGCCGCCGGACAGCTCACGTGGGTAGCGCTGCAGGTACTGCTTGGGTTCGAGCTTGATCATGTGCATCAGTTCGCGGGCGCGCTCGTGACACTTCTGCTTGTCCCAGCCGAGCAGGCGCGGGACCACGGTGATGTTCTCCTCGATGGTCATGTTGGGGAACAGGCCGATCTGCTGGATCACGTAGCCGATGTGCCGGCGCAGGGTCACTTCGTCCAGCGCGCTGGTGTCTTCGCCATTGATGAACACCTGGCCGGAGGTCGGCGTGATCAGGCGGTTGATCATCTTCAGCGTGGTGCTCTTGCCGCAGCCCGACGGGCCGAGGAACACGCAGATTTCGCCTTCGTTGACAGTGAGGCTGACCGCGTCGACGGCTTTGACGTCCTTGCCGTTGACGTTGAAGGTCTTGCTGAGGTTCTTGAGTTCGATCATGAGCGCAGTCCTTCTGGAGTCAGGGCACGTTGCAGGGTTTGCAGGAGCAGGTCGGCGATGATCGCCAGCAGGCTGACCAGTACGGCGCCGACCAGCAGCATCGACATGTCGCTGCGGCTGATGGAGGTGAGGATGAGCACACCCAGGCCGCCGGCGCCGATGGTGGCGGCGATGGTCATGACGCCGATGTTCATCACCACGGCGGTGCGCACGCCGGCGAGGATCACCGGCACCGCGATGGGCAGCTCGACCATGCGCAGGCGCTGGCCGAAGGTCATGCCGATACCGCGGGCCGCTTCACGGATGCCGGGCTCGACGTTGGTCAGGGCCAGGTAGGTGTTGCGCAGGATCGGCAGCAGCGAGTAAAGGAACACCGCGGTGATCGCCGGCAGTGGCCCAAGGCCCTGGCCGAACTTGGAGTAGAACGGCAGCAGCAGGCCGAACAGGGCGATCGAGGGGATGGTCAGCAACACTGTGGCGCTGGCCTGCAATGGGCCGGCGACGGCCGGGAAGCGGGTCATCAGGATGCCCAGCGGCACGCCGACGATGATCGCCAGGCCCACGGCCACGCCGACCAGCATGATGTGCTGCCAGGTCAGCTGCAGCACCTGGGCCCAGTCGAGGTGGGCGAACGTGTCGAGCAGGCTCATGGCTGTACCTCGCTAGGCATAGGGTGCTCACGCAGGAAAGCGGCGGCCACCGTGGTCGGGTTCTGGTGTTCGACGTCGACCTTGGCATTGAGCTGGCGCATGGTTTCGTCATCCAGTTGCTCGGCCAGTGGCTTGAGCAGGCCGGCCAGTTTCGGGTTGGCGTCCAGCACCTGCTTGCGCACCACCGGGGCGGCGGTGTAGTCGGGGAAGTAGTGCTTGTCGTCCGCCAGCAGCTTGAGGTTGAACGCGCTCAGGCGGCCATCGGTGGTGTACACAAGGCCCGCGAACACCTGGTTGTTGTGCATGGCGGTGTAGACCAGGCCTGCATCCATCTGGCGGATGTTGGCGCGGCCCACTTGCAGGTCGTACATCTGCTTCAGGCCGACCAGGCCGTCCGGGCGGTTGGCGAACTCGGTGTCCAGTGCCACCAGGTGGTTGCGCTGGCTTTCGTCACGCAGCACCTGGTTGAGGTCGCTGATCGAGTTGACCTGTGGATAAGCCTCGGCGACCTGCTTGGGCAAGCCCAGCGCGTAGGTGTTGCTGAACTTCGACGGGGTCAGCCAGATCAGGCCCTTCTTCGCGTCCAATGCCTTGACCTTGGCGTAGGTGGCCTCGGCACTGGGCATGCGCTCCTCGATATGGTTGTACGACACCAGCGACACGCCGGTGTATTCCCACATCAGGTCGAGCTGGCCGGTTTCCTGGGCCTGGCGCGCGATGCTGCTGCCAAGCCCACTGGTGACGCGCACGTCGAAGCCGTTGGCGCGCAGGTATTGCGCGGTGATTTCGGCGAGCACGGTCTGTTCGGTGAACACCCGCGCGCCGATGCGGATAAGCGGTTTTTCCGCTGCCTGGGCAAATCCTGCGAACAGCAGGGCCGCGCCCAGCAGCAAGGCGATTCTCTTGTTCATACGTTCCCTCTCGTTATCCAGCCAGGCCACGTTCCAGCCAGCGCTTGCTGGAGAAACTCACCGCTGCGTCGAGCACCAGCGCCAGCAACGCGGTGCAGGCGGCACCCAGCAGCAGCTGTGGCTGGTTGTTCAGGGCGATGCCGGGGAAAATCAGGCTGCCCAGGCTGTTGGCGCCGATCAGGAAGGCCAGCGGTGCGGTGCCGACGTTCAGCGCCAGGGCAACGCGCACGCCGCCGACGATGATCGGCACGGCGTTGGGCAGTTCCACCTGCCAGAGTTGCTGGCGCGGGGTCATGCCGATGCCGGTGGCGGCTTCCTTGAGCGAGGCGGGGACGTTTTTCAGGCCCTCGTAGGTGTTGCGCACGATGGGCAGGAGGGAGGCGAGGAACAGCGCGAAGATCGCCGGTCCGGCGCCGATGCCGAGGATACTCAGGGCGATGGCCAGAACGGCCAGCGGGGGAATGGTGTTGCCAACGTTGAAGAACTGCATGAAGCGCTCGGCTTTGTCGACCCGGTGCGGTCGACTCAAGGCAATGCCGGCGGGGATGCCCACGGCCAGCGCCGCCGCCATCGAAGCCAGCACCAGTACCAGGTGCGCTTGCAGGTAGAACCCAAGATCGTCGCGATAACGCGCGATCGTGTCGGTGCCGATCCAGTGGATCAGCAGGGCCAGGATGACGAGCACGGTGGCGCATCCCAACAGCCCTTTTCCGTAGCGTGTAGCCACAGGCGGACTCCTTGTGTTGTCGGCGAGCACACTTCTTGGTAGCCGGCCAGTCCTGGCGGCGGGTGGTGTGTTCGCGAGTAGCAGCGTGAGGCAACCGAAGGCTGCGATCAGGCCATGAGCCGAACCCCGTCGGGCCCGAAAATGCTGATGAAACCAGTCCCCAACCGAAGCGGGTTGCAGGGGAGTGGACGTCTCCGTGGGCGTAAAGGTTCCCATCCGGGGCGGCATTTGGCCAGCGTTAATCACTGGGTGGATTGAAAAATGGCGAGAAAAAACATCGGGTTAATTCTCTGCAGGCGTTGAAATAACTGCCCTGTGGCCATTTGTCGTGATAAAGCGATTGTCTGGTGAATTTGTCTTGCCTGAGCCGCCCTCTTCGCGGGCAAGCCCGCTCCCACAGAAATCTCACCGCATGTGAAAGCTGTGCAACACCTGTGGGAGCGGGCTTGCCCGCGAAGAGGGCGGACCTGCAACCACTCATTCAGCAGATTTTGGTCCAGGCCCAACTTCAGGTATGATATCGCCCCTTTTTCGATCCCCAGTCAGGCGATTTCCCATGACCAACCAGGCCGCCGAAGTCGCGAAGCGCCGCACTTTCGCAATCATTTCCCACCCCGACGCCGGTAAGACCACCATCACCGAGAAGCTCCTGCTGATGGGCAAGGCCATTGCCGTCGCCGGTACCGTGAAGTCGCGCAAGTCCGACCGCCACGCCACCTCCGACTGGATGGAAATGGAGAAGCAGCGCGGCATCTCCATCACCACCTCGGTGATGCAGTTCCCGTACCGCGAGCACATGATCAACCTGCTCGACACCCCCGGCCACGAAGACTTCTCGGAAGACACCTACCGCACCCTGACCGCGGTGGACTCGGCGCTGATGGTGCTCGACGGCGGTAAAGGCGTTGAGCCACGGACCATCGCCCTGATGGACGTGTGCCGCCTGCGCGACACGCCGATCGTCAGCTTCATCAACAAACTCGACCGTGATATCCGCGACCCGATCGAACTGCTCGACGAGATCGAAGCGGTGCTGAAGATCAAGGCCGCGCCGATCACCTGGCCGATTGGTTGCTACCGCGACTTCAAGGGCGTGTACCACCTGACCGGCGACTACATCGTGGTGTACACCCCGGGCCACGGCCACGAGCGTACCGAAGCCAAGATCATCCAGAAGCTGGACTCGGACGAAGCCCGTGCTCACCTGGGTGACCAGTACGATTCGTTCGTCGAGCAACTGGAGCTGGTGCAGGGCGCCTGCCACGAGTTCAACCAGGAAGAGTTCATCAACGGCCAGCTGACCCCGGTGTTCTTCGGTACCGCGCTGGGCAACTTCGGTGTCGACCACGTGCTCGACGCCGTCGTCGACTGGGCACCGCGCCCGCTGGGCCGCGTGGCCCACGAGCGTACCGTCGAGCCTGTGGAAGAGAAATTCACCGGCTTCGTGTTCAAGATCCAGGCGAACATGGACCCGAAACACCGCGACCGCATCGCCTTCATGCGCATCTGCTCGGGCAAGTACGAGAAGGGCATGAAGATGCGCCATGTGCGTATCAACAAGGACCTGCGTGTCGGCGACGCGCTGACCTTCTTCTCCTCCGAGCGTGAGCAGCTGGAAGAAGCCTATGCCGGCGACATCATCGGCCTGCACAACCACGGCACCATCCAGATCGGCGACACCTTCACCGAAGGCGAGGCGCTGGGCTTCACCGGTATCCCGCACTTCGCCCCGGAGCTGTTCCGCCGCGTGCGCCTGAAAGACCCGCTGAAATCCAAGCAGCTGCGTCAGGGCCTGCAGCAGTTGGCCGAAGAAGGTGCGACCCAGGTGTTCTTCCCCGAGCGCAGCAACGACATCATCCTCGGCGCGGTCGGTGTGCTGCAGTTCGACGTGGTCGCCAGCCGCCTGAAGGAAGAGTACAAGGTCGAGTGCGCCTACGAGCCGATCACCGTGTGGTCGGCCCGTTGGATCGGTTGCGACGACAAGAAGAAGCTCGAGGAATTCCAGAACAAGGCCATGGAAAACCTGGCCATCGACGGTGGCGGTCACCTGACCTACCTGGCGCCGACCCGGGTCAACCTGGCGCTGATGGAAGAGCGCTGGCCGGACATCAAGTTCCGCGCGACCCGCGAGCACCACTGACTACTGAGTTGGGGCTGCTTTGCAGCCCTTCGCGGGCAAGCCCGCTCCCACAGGAAATCACTGCACCTGAAGGTTGTGAGATACCTGTGGGAGCGGGCTTGCCCGCGAAGGGCCGCAAAGCGGCCCCAATTCAGTTACCGGCTTTGATACTGGTCCAGATCCGGGTTCTGATGCGGTCGATCTTTGCCGGCATCGCCTCCAGCGCATACAGCTTGCCCATCACGTCCTCGCTCGGGTAAATCATCGTATTGCCCTTCATCGCCGGCTCCACCAGCCCGTCAGCCTTGAGGTTGCCGTTGGCGTACTGCACATGGTTGCTGATGTTGGCCATCACCTCCGGCTGCAGCAGGTAGTTCATGTAGGCATACCCGGCCTTCTCATCCGGCGCATCGGCCGGCATGGCGACCATGTCGAACCACATCGGCGCGCCTTCCTTGGGTATCGAATACCCCACCTTCACCCCGTTCTTCGCTTCTTCGGCGCGGTTCTTCGCCTGCAGCACATCCCCCGAGAAGCCCACCACCACGCAGATGTCGCCATTGGCCAGGTCACCCGTGTACTTGGACGAGTGGAAGTAGCTGATATACGGGCGCACCTTCATCAACAAGTCCTTGGCCTTCTCGTAGTCCTTCGGGTCCTGGCTGTGATGCGGCAGGCCCAGGTAGTGCAGGGCGATTGGCAGCAGTTCCGGGCCGTTGTCCAGCACCGCGACGCCGCAGCTTTTCAACTTGCTCATGTACTCGGGCTTGAAGATCAGGTCCCAGGAGTCCACCGGGGCATTGTCGCCCAGCACTGCCTTGACCTTGTCGATGTTGTAGCCGATGCCGGTACTGCCCCACAGGTACGGGAAACCGTACTGGTTGCCTGGGTCGTTGACCTCCAGTGCCTTGAGCAACACCGGGTTGAGGTTGTGCCAGTTGGGCAGCTGTGACTTGTCCAGCGGCTTCAGGGCCTTGCCCTGGATCTGCCGGGCCATGAAGTGGTTGGACGGGAACACCACGTCGTAGCCGGAGTTGCCGGTCATCAGCTTGCCGTCGAGGGTCTCGTTGCTGTCGTACACGTCGTAGGTCGGCACGATGCCGCTGGCCTGCTGGAAGTTCTTCAGCGTGTCGGGCGCGACGTAGCTGGACCAGTTGTAGATCTTCACCGTTTCGGCGGCGCTGGCGAAGCTTGCGGCCAGCATCAGGGGAGCGAGAAGGAGCGTGCGCATGTCGGGTTTACCTTGCTTTGTCTGTTGTTATCGAAGGCAGGCGATCAGCGGATCAGAAAATCAGAACGTAGGTCTTGCGCACGGTCTCCTGGATGTCCCAGGTGCCGGTGCTGTTGGCCGGTAGCATCAGTGCGTCTCCGGCTTCTATGAACAGGGGCTCGCCACCGTCGGGGGTGAAGGTGCAGCGGCCCTTGATGAAATGGCAGAACTCCTGCTGCACGATCTGCCGCCGCCAGCGCCCGGGGGTGCACTCCCAGATGCCGGTTTCGACACCGTCGCTGCGTTCCACGCAGGTGACCGAAGTCACTGCAACGGGGTCGCCAAGCGGCACCGCGACCGGGTTGGAGCTGTCGAGCAAGGCAGTGCCTGTGTGTTTGAACTGGGTGATGCTCATGACCGGTGGATCCTGTGTCAGGGAAAGGGAAGTCAGTGCATGAAGCCTTCCATGAAGTCCGCAAGGGAGCTGGCCAGGCGCCGCCTCCAGGGCGCGCTGGCGGGGTTGGCGAGGGTCCGGTCCTCGTGGACGAAGCTCTGGATGATCGCGTTGTAGCCAAGCCAGCGGCAGGGCTCGGGCGGCCAGCTGGCCAGGCTCGAAACCGGGCGGTTGTCGAGCACCCAGGGTTGCGCGGTCAGTGCGTTGTGCTGGTTCAGGATCAGCGCCGCGAGGGTTCGGCCGCCGAGGTTGGTGGCACCGACACCTTCACCGCCATAGCCACCGGCCAGGGCGATGCCGCGCTGGCGGTCGCACAGCATGTGCGGGCGGAAGCGCCGCGCCATGCCCAGGTTGCCGCCCCAGGAATGCGTGATGCGCACGTGCCTGAGCTGCGGGAACAGTTCGCTGAACAGGTAGCGACGCAGCTCGATTTCGTGCTCGTCGAGGTTGAAGTTCTCGCGCAGGCGGCCGCCGAAGCGGTAGCCGCCGCGGGCGCCGAACACCAGGCGGTTGTCGGCGGTGCGCTGGCCGTAGGTGACCTGGCGGCTGCTTTCGCTGAAGGCCTGGCCCTGGCTGAGGCCGATCTGCTCCCAGGTCGACTCCGGCAGCGGCTCGGTGGCCACCAGCAGGCTCTGCACCGGCAACTGGTGCTTGCCCAGCGGCGGCAGGCTGGCGGCGTACCCTTCGACGGCGGGTACCATCCATTGGCAGCGGATGCGCGCCAGGGGCGAGCGCACTTCACCGGGTTGCCAGTCGATGGCCGGGGTGTTCTCGTAGATCGTCACCCCCAGCGCCTCCACCGCCCGGGCCAGGCCACGGGCCAGCTTGGCCGGGTGGATGGTCGCGGTGTGCGGGCTGTAGATGGCGCCGTAGGCATTGCTGACCCGCAGTTGCGCATCCAGTTGCTCGGGGCGCAGCCAGCGGTAGTCGTCCTCGGTCATGCCCTGGCGGTACAGGTCGTCCAGGTAAGCACGCAGGCTGCGTTCCTGCTCCGGGTAACGCGCGGCGCAATACAGCACGCCACCTTTGCGGTAGTCGCAGTCGATGCCCTCGCGCTGCAGCACGCTGTGCACTTCATCGGGAATGCCGTGCAGCAGGTCGATGCTGGCGCGGCGCTGCTGCGGCGACAGGGTGGCGAGCAGGCGGTCTTCGCCGAGCAAATTGCCCATCAGCCAGCCGCCATTGCGCCCGGAGGCGCCGAAGCCGGCGATGTTGGCCTCGATCACCGCGATGTTCAGTTGCGGCGCCTGGCGCTTGAGGTAGTAGGCGGTCCACAGGCCGGTGTAGCCGGCGCCGATGATGCACACATCGACCTCGAGGTCCTGGCGCAGGGCCGGGCGCGCGCACAGCGGCTCGTCGAGCTGGTCCATCCACAGGCTGAGCGTGCGCAGGGGTTGCATCGGGTTTTGCTCCACATCCGTCAAGGTCTGTGGGCGATGCTAGTGGTGTCGGCCAGTGCCTGTCTTACGTGCGTGCACGCAGGGAAATTTGCTTCAGGTAGGCCTTGGGGGTGAGGCCGGTGTGCTCGCGGAAGCACTTGTAGAACGCCGAGAGCGAGTTGAAGCCGGCGTTGAACGCCAGCTCGTCGATCGGCGCCTCGACGCTGTCATCGTCAAGGCTGGCCATCAGGTGATGCAGGCGCGCCTGGTTGACGTAGCGGTAGAAGCTTTGCCCGAGCACCTGGTTGAGCAAGTAGGAGATCTGGTTGCGGCTGTAGCCGCTGGCGTCGGCCACCTGCTGCAGGTCCAGTTCCGGGTCGAGGTAGGGGCGCTGGCGCTGGAAGTAGTGCTCCAGGTCCTGGGCCATGGTCGACAGCTGCCTGGGCGACAGGCCCAGGCGGCTGGTGGCCGGGCGCGGGCCGCTGCTGGCCAGGCCGTTGCCGTTCTGGCGAACCAGGGTGGCATATTCGTTGACCCGCCAGATCAGCCCGTCCTTGACGGTGATCGCTTCGCTGGACTGGAACGCCACCAGCCCGTCGCCACCTTGCACCGTGACCTGATACTGGATGAAGGCGGTGCACCCGTCGACGCGGATGCGGTCGCTGTGGACGATGTCCTCGCCGGCTTCATGGGGCAGGCAGGCGCGCACGTAGTCGCGAAGCTCCTGATAGCCGAGCACGCGGTTCTGGAAGAAGTCGTGGTACTGGATGTCGGGGTGGTAGAGCGCGATCACGCCGTCGAGGTCACGGTGCTTCCAGCACAGGTGGTAGCGCAGCACGGTGTCGGCGGTGAGCGGGGTCTGCTCGGGGCCGTCGGGGAG
>NZ_NEHW01000007.1 GCF_002112505.1 Pseudomonas sp. R28(2017) | reverse complement strand
CGTCGGGCTGACTTCCAGGTGCTCGAAGTCACCACCGGTGGTGCCGATGACGGTCACGCTGACATTACCGGCATCGACGTACACGGTGTTGGCCGGTGCGTTGAACGGCACGCTGCCTTCGGTTTCACCCTTGGCGATGGTGATAACCGCGCCGTTGCTCAGGGTGATGGTCATGTCGCTGCCGGCCGGGTTGGTCAGCTTGGCGGTGTAGACGATGCTACCGCCTTCCTCGACGGTACCGGTCGCGGTAAGGCTGACACCGGTGGTGTCCAGGCGCGACGGGTCATCGTTCACCGTGGTGCTTGGGGTGCCGGCGGTGTCCAGTTTCTCGTAGTTGCCACCGGTGACACCGGTGATGCTGTTGGTCACCGGCGTGTTGGTGGTGTAGACGTTGTTCGGCGCGGTGAAATCGACCGAGCCGGAGCTGGCATTGACCGGAATGGTGATGCTCTGACCGTTGGCCAGAGTGATCACCAGCGGGGTACCAGTGACTGGAGAGGTCACGCTCGCGGTGTAAGTGATTACGCCGCCCTCGGTCACGCTCGGAGTGGCCGTCAGGGTCACGGTCGAGGTATCGATCGAGTCAGTGATCGCAGTCACAGCCGGCGTCGGGCTGACTTCCAGGTGCTCGAAGTCACCACCGGTGGTGCCGGTGACCGTCACGCTGACATTGCCAGCATCCACATAAACGGTGTTGGCCGGTGCATTGAACGGCACGCTCCCTTCGGTTTCACCCTTGGCGATAGTGATGACCGCACCGTTGCTCAGGGTGATGGTCATGTCGCTGCCGGCCGCATTGGTCAGCTTGGCGGTGTAGATGATGCTGCCGCCTTCCTCGACGGTGTTGCTGGCCGTCAGGGTCAGGCCGGTGCTGTCCAGCTTGGCTGGATCATCGGTGACCGTGGTGCTTGGGGTGCCGGCGGTGTCCAGTTTCTCGTAATTGCCACCGGTAACGCCGGTGATGCTGTTGGTCACCGGAGTGTTGGTGGTGTAGACGTTGTTCGGTGCGATGAAGTCGACCGAGCCCGAGCTGGCATTGACCGGGATGGTGATGCTCTGACCGTTGGCCAGGGTGATCACCAGCGGGGTGCCGGTCACAGGTGCAGTGACGGAAGCGGTATAGGTGATCACGCCGCCTTCAGTCACGCTCGGGGTGGCCGTCAGAGTCACGGTCGAGGTGTCGATCGAATCGGTGATCGCAGTCACTGCCGGCGTCGTGCTGAGGTCTAGCTTCTCGAAGTTGCCGCCGGTTGCACCCGTGATGGTGGTGCTGACGGTCGAGCCGTTGTTGTAGACATCATTGGCCGGCGTCTGGAAATCGACGCTACCGGTGCTCTTGCCGGCTTCGACGGTGATGGTCTGGCCATTGGACAGAGTCACGGTCACCGGAGTCTGGGCAGGGTTGCTCAGGGTCACGGTGTAGGTGATCGCGCCGCCCTCGGTCACGCTAGGCGACGCGGTCAGGGTGGCGGTGGTGGTGTCGACCGAGTCGCTGACAACGGTCTTGGCAGGCGCCGGGTTCGGCGTCAGTTGCTCGAAGTTGCCGCCAGTGGCACCGGTGATGGTGGTGCTGACGGTCGAGCCGTTGTTGTAGACATCATTGGCCGGCGTCTGGAAATCGACGCTACCGGTGCTCTTGCCGGCTTCGACGGTGATGGTCTGGCCGTTCGACAGCGTCACGGTCACCGGAGTCTGGGCAGGGTTGCTCAGGGTCACGGTGTAAGTGATCACGCCACCTTCGGTCACGCTAGGCGACGCGGTCAGGGTGGCGGTGGTGGTGTCGACCGAGTCGCTGACAACGGTCTCGGCAGGCGCCGGGTTCGGCGTCAGTTGCTCGAAGTTGCCGCCAGTGGCACCGGTGATGGTGGTGCTGACGGTCGAGCCGTTGTTGTAGACATCATTGGCCGGCGTCTGGAAATCGATGCTACCGGTGCTCTTGCCGGCTTCGACGGTGATGGTCTGGCCGTTCGACAGCGTCACGGTCACCGGAGTCTGGGCAGGGTTGCTCAGGGTCACGGTGTAAGTGATCACGCCACCTTCGGTCACGCTAGGCGACGCGGTCAGGGTGGCAGTGGTGGTGTCGATGGTGTCGGTGATCTCGGTCACTGCCGGTGTCTGCGGCAGGGTCACGATCACGTTGCCGCCACCGGTGGTGCCGGTCACGGTGGTGGAAATCTGCCCGCCATCGATGTACGGCGTATCGTTCCCGGCAACCGGGACATTGACGGTGCCGGTGGTCTGGCCGGCCGGAATGACGATCACCGCGCCGTTCGACAGGGTCACGGTCAGGTTGGTCGCCGGAGCCTGGCCAACGGTGGCGGTATAAACGATCACGCCACCCGCTTCGGTGATGGAAGGGGTGGCGCTGAGGGTGAGGTCGGTGGCGATCATCGTGACCGCCGTACTGGTGGCGGTATCGACGCCCCCGGTCTCCTCGGTGGTCGCCGCGGTGGCGAAGCCTATCGGGGCCGTGGGGAAGCCGATGGTCGGGTCCACGCTGCCGGCCGTGGCGTCGAGCATCACGAAGCTGTGGCCGCCGCCTGCCGCGCCGCCACCGCCTGCCGCCGAAGGGCCGGCTGCCGTGGCTTCGAGCTGTGTGGTCGGGTCGACGCCGGCGGCGATCGCCTGCTGCAGTTCCTCAACCGATGGCGCGGCCTGTGCGGTGGCCTGGCCCAAGTCGGTGCTGCTGTCCGGCGCATCGGCGCTCCACTGGGAGTCACGGCCAAGGTCCAGCAGGCGGCCGTCGGCCAGTTCGAGGGTAACGGCCCCGCCCACGCCCGTGAGCACCTGCTCGCCCGCGAACAGGCGATCGCCCTCGATAAGTACGCGCCGGATGCCTTCTGGGGATACTGCGATGACTTGGCCAACAATGCTCTTGACGATGGCAACAACGCTGCTCATTGGACTCTCCGGCTTACCCGATGATGGGACGTCCCTGCTCCGAACGGCGTCTGCGGCGCCGCGTCAGGCGGAATTGTGTCTTTAATATGTCTGAAGTTTTTGACGTCAATATATTGGCTATAACTGAAAGGAATTAACTTTATGCCAAACTATTGACCTTATGATCGCCATCCTAAACAATCGGCGAAGTAATGTCACATTGATATTTGAACGTTTGCATTCCCTTCCCGAAGTGCCCCTCAAAGTGCCCTGTTGGAAGCTCGCTCATCGGTCAGATCAGGTTGCCATTTTTCCAAACCTGCACAGCTTCCGCCGTGATTCAGGACAACAGCGCCTTCGGGGATCCGTAAAAACATGCGTGCGCCACTGTTTACCGCTCTGCCACTCGCTTTTGCCGCCACTTTCGTCCAAGCCCAAACCCTGCCAGAAGCCATGCAGCAGGCCCTCGAGGTGCACCCCGAGATCCAGGCCGGAGTGAATGCGCGCGTGGCTGCGGATTACCAGTTGCGCGCGGCCAAGGGCGGCTATTTGCCGCGGGTCGACGTGACCGCCGGTTACGGCCGTGAAGGCAGCGACAGCCCGAGCACCGGCAACCGCTGGGAAACCCTGAACCGCGGCGAATCGGCCCTGCGCCTGCGCCAGATGGTGTTCGACGGTTTTGCCACTTCAAGCGAAGTCGGACGCCAGCAGGCCACCGCCAACTCCCGTGCCTACGCGCTGATGGACACCTCCGAGCGCACCGGCCTGGACGTGGCCAAGGTTTACCTGGACGTGCTGTCGCGCCGCGAAATGGTGCGTCTGGCCCAGGAGAACCTGCAGAACCACGAGCGCATCCTCGACCAGATCAAGCTGCGCACCAGCCGTGGCGTCGGTCGCCTGGCCGACCTCGACCAGGCCGAGGCGCGCCTGGCCCAGGCCCAGAACAACCTGATCACCGAACAGACCAACCTGGCCGACGCCAACACCAACTTCCTGAGCGTGGTGGGGCAGATGCCGGATGAGCTGAGCGCCCCGGCCCCGTTCATCGACCTGCTGCCGGCTACCCTTGAAGAAGCCCGCGCACAGATGGTGGAAAGCAGCCCGGTGCTGCGCTCGGCCGAGTCGGACATCGCTGCGGCTGAGAAACAGTACGATGCCGCCAAGTCCAGCTTCTACCCACGTTTCGATGCCGAACTCGGCCGCACCGCCGATAACAACATCGACGGCGTCGCCGGCCACAACAACGATTGGGAAGCCATGGTGCGGATGAACTTCAACCTGTATGCCGGTGGCAGCAACAAGGCCGAGCTGGAGGCCAAGTCGCACCTGGCCGGCCAGGCCCTGGACATCCGCAACAACGCCCTGCGCCAGCTGAACGAGGAGCTGGGCCTGGCCTGGAACGCCCAGGAAAACGCCAACGCCCAGGTGCCGATCGCCCAGCAGTATGTCGACCACAGCAACCGCGTGCGCAGCGCCTACCAGCAGCAGTTCAGCCTCGGCGAGCGGACCCTGCTGGACCTGCTCGACAGCGAGAACGAAACCTTCACCGCTCAGCGTCGGTTGGTGGAGGTGAAGAATATTCAGTTGTTTACTCAGTACCGAATCAAGGCGACCATTGGCCAACTGCTCAAGAGCCAGGGTGTTGTCGCACCGATGGCCACCGTTGTGCAGAACGATATGAAACCCCGGGTGAACCTGCCAGGCCTGAACTGAGGCGCACCCGTCCACCTACCGCCAGGTTGAAGAGAGCACCGCGTGGAATCCGAAGTCAGTCGAGTCCAACTCAACCACGATCCGCGCAGTCAGCATGACGATCCATTGCTGGATAGCCTGCTGACGCTGTGCGTTCTGCATCAGAAGCCCGCCAGCCGGGCGATGCTCACCACCGGCCTGCCGCTGCCATCCCAGCGCCTGAACGCCGAGCTGCTGCCCCGCGCAGCGGCCCGCGCCGGGCTGCAGGGGCGCCTGTTGCAGCGCAAGCTGGAGCAGATCCCGAGCATCGCCATGCCGGCCATGTTGCTGCTCAAGGAAGGCCGCGCCGCGGTGCTGCTGGGTTGGGAAAACGCCGACACCGCACGCCTGCTGCTCAGCGAGAGCGACGGTGGCGAGGTGCTGGTCAGCCGCGAGGCGCTGGTGGACGACTACAGCGGCAAGGTGTTCTTCGCCCAGCCGCAGCACAAGTACGACGTCAACCACGGCAATCTCATCCCGCGCGCCAAGTCCTGGTTCCGCGACACCTTGCTGCGCAGCAAGTGGCTGTACATCGACGCCATCGCCGCCAGCCTGGTGATCAACCTGATCGCCCTGGCCGCGCCGCTGTTCGTGATGAACGTCTATGATCGCGTGGTGCCCAACCAGGCCACGTCGACCCTGTGGGTATTGGCCATCGGCATCAGTGGCGCGTACCTGTTCGACCTGATCCTCAAGGGCCTGCGCGGCCTGTGCCTGGACCTGGCAGGCAAGAAGACCGACCTGATCATCTCGGCCACGCTGTTCGAGCGCATCGTCGGCATGTCGATGAAGTACCGCCCGGCACGGGTCGGCAGCTTCGCCCAGAACATCCACGAGTTCCAGGGCCTGCGCGACTTCCTCGCCTCGCTGACCCTGACCAGCCTGATCGACCTGCCGTTCACCTTGATCATCCTCATGGTCATCGCCATCATCGGCGGCCACCTGGTGTGGATCCCGATCCTCGCCTTCCCGTTGGCCCTGGGCATCGGCTACGCCTTGCAGCGGCCATTGATGGCGACCATGGAGCGCACCATGGCGCTGGCTTCCGAGCGCCAGTCGAGCCTGATCGAGACCTTGGCCGGCCTGGACGCGGTGAAGGTCAACAACGCCGAAAGCGAACGCCAATACATGTGGGAACAGACCCTCGGCACCCTCAGCCGCCTCGAGCTGCGGGTGAAGGTGCTGTCGAGCCTGGCCATGAACATCACCCTGCTGATCCAGCAGATGGCCGGCGTGGCGATGATCTGTGTCGGCGTGTACCTGATCATCGACGGCAACCTCAGCATGGGCGGCCTGGTAGCCTGCTACATGCTCAGCGGTCGCGCCCTGGGCCCGTTGAGTTCGCTCAACGGCCTGCTGGCCCGCTACCAGCAAGCCAAGGTGACCATGGTCTCGACCAACCAGATGATGGAGCTGCCGCAAGAGCGCAATTTCGAGGAACGCCCGCTTAGCCGCCAGGTGCTGCAGGGCGCCATCGAGTTCCGTGGCGTCGATTTCACCTACCCCAACCAGCAGAACCAGGCGCTCAAGGGCATCAACCTGAGCATTCGCCCAGGCGAGAAGGTCGGCATCATCGGCCGCAGCGGTTCGGGCAAAAGCTCGCTGGCCAAGCTGATCGTCGGCCTGTATGAGGCGGACAATGGTTCGCTGCTGGTCGACGGTGTGGACATCCGTCAGATCGACGTCAGCGAGCTGCGCCACAACGTCGGCTACGTGCCGCAGGACATCCAGCTGCTGGCTGGTACCCTGCGCGACAACCTGGTCAGCGGCGCCCGCTACATCGAGGACGAACTGATCCTGCAGGCCGCGGAATTGGCCGGTGTGCATGAATTCGCCCGGTTGCACCCAGACGGCTACGAGCTGCAGGTCGGCGAGCGCGGGCAGAACCTTTCCGGCGGCCAGCGGCAGAACGTCGCCCTCGGCCGTGCGTTGCTGCTCAACCCGCAGATCCTCCTGCTCGACGAGCCCACCGCGGCCATGGACAATACCGGCGAAGAGCGCCTCAAGCAGCGCCTGCAGGCGGTGATCGAGAGCAAGACCGTGCTGCTGGTGACCCACCGGGCCTCGCTGCTGACGCTGGTCGACCGCTTGATCGTCATCGACCGTGGGCAGATTGTTGCCGATGGCCCGAAAGCCTCGGTCATGGACGCGCTGAAGAAGGGGCAGATCAGTGTTGCATAAGCTGGATTTCGGCGTGTTCAAGGACGACCTGCGCCGGTACTTCAAAGGCACCGATTCGCTGAACGGGCAGCCGCTGCCCGAGGTCAACAAGGCGCTGATCGAAGACGCCCCGCGTGTCGTGCGCCTGACCATCTGGGGCGTGATCGCATTCTTCCTGTTCCTGATCGTCTGGGCCAGTTTCGCGCCCATCGATGAAGTGACCCGCGGCGAGGGCAAGGCCATCCCGTCGTCCAAGGTGCAGAAGATCCAGAACCTGGAGGGCGGCATCGTCGCCGAGATCTTCGCCAAGGAAGGGCAGGTGGTGGAAGTCGGCCAGCCCTTGCTGCGCCTGGACGAAACCCGTTTTGCCTCCAACGTCGGGGAAACCGAGGCCGACCGCCTGGCCATGGCCCTGCGCGTCGAGCGCCTGAGCGCCGAGGTCGAGGACCGGCCGCTGAAGATCGACGAAGAACTGCGCAAAGCCGCGCCGAGCCAGGCGGCCGATGAGCAATCGCTGTACCAGAGCCGTCGCCAGCAGTTGCAGGATGAGCTCGCGGGCCTGCAGCAGCAGCTGGTGCAGAAGCAGCAGGAGTTGCGCGAATTCACCTCCAAGCGCGCCCAGTACGCCAACAGCCTGCAGTTGCTGCGCCAGGAAATCGGCATGTCCGAGCCGCTGGTGGCCCAGGGTGCGGTTTCCCAGGTGGAGGTGCTGCGCCTGCGTCGCGCCGAGGTGGAAACCCGTGGCCAGATGGACTCCACGGCACTGGCCATCCCGCGTGCCGAAGCGGCCATCAAGGAAGTCGAGAGCAAGATCGAAGAGACTCGCGGCAAGTTCCGCAGCGAGGCCCTGACCAAGCTCAACGAAGCCCGCACCGAGCTGAACAAGGCCACCGCCACCAGCAAGGCGCTGGATGACCGCGTCAGCCGTACCTTGGTCACTTCGCCGGTGCGCGGCATCGTCAAGCAGCTGCTGGTCAATACCATCGGCGGGGTGATCCAGCCGGGCAGCGACATCATCGAGATCGTGCCGCTGGACGACACCCTGGTGGTGGAGGCGAAGATCCTGCCCAAGGACATCGCCTTCCTGCACCCCGGGCAGGAAGCGACCATCAAGTTCAGCGCCTATGACTACACCATCTACGGTGGGTTGAAAGCCAAGCTTGAGCAGATCGGTGCCGATACCATCACCGACGAAGACAAGAAGACCACCTATTACCTGATCAAGCTGCGGACCGAGAAGAGCCACCTGGGCACCGACCAGAAGCCGCTGCTGATCATCCCCGGCATGGTCGCCACAGTGGACATCATGACCGGCAAGAAGACCATCATGAGCTACCTGCTCAAGCCGATCATGAAGGCCCGCGACGAGGCCCTGCGCGAGCGGTAAGCCTGCTCCGGCCCTTTCGCGGGCAAGCCCGCTCCCACAGGGACTGCGCTGGCCCTCTGGGAGCGGGCTTGCCCGCGAAAGAACCAGTACAGGCAGCACCAAAATCGAGCACTGACAACCTTCATATCTTTATGCTTTAAAGATATTTAAATTATTTTTCTTATGCATTTATAGTCACTCCCACTGCGTACCCGTCGACCAATCGATGCGCCGCACGACTTGAACCCACACGGGAAATCCCCGTGCGTTTCTGATCGTTGCGCGCCATTGAAGTCGCGCACTGCGTGGGAGTGAAACATGCCAGCCGCCTCGAACGCCTTGTCGTCCATCGACAGCGCCCAGCTGCAAACCTTCGAAATCCGCCCGTTCGCCGGTGCCGTCGGCGCCGAGATCATCGGCCTGGACCTGGCGAAACCGGTCACCGCCGAGGATTTCACCCGTATTCATCGCGCCCACCTCGACCACCATGTACTGGTGTTCCGTGACCAGCGCATCAGCCCGGAACAACAGATCGCCTTCAGCCGCCGCTTCGGCGAGTTGCAGATCCATGTGCTCAAGCAGTTTTTGCTCGCCGGCCACCCGGAAATCCTGATCGTTTCCAACATCATCGAGCACGGCCAGAACATCGGCCTGGGCGATGCCGGCAAGTTCTGGCACTCGGACCTGTCGTACAAGGAGCTGCCAAGCCTCGGCTCCATGCTGCACGCCCAGGAGCTGCCCAGCGAGGGTGGCGACACCCTGTTCGCCGACATGCACAAAGCCTGGGACGCTGTGCCCGAGGCCCTGCGCAAGGTGGTCGAGGGCCGCAGTGCCGCACACTCCTACACCGCCCGCTACGCCGAAACCAAGTTCGAAGGCAACTGGCGCCCGACCCTGACCGCCGAGCAGCTGGCGCAGGTCAAGGAAGTCATCCACCCGGTGGTGCGTACCCACCCGGAAAACGGCCGCAAGGCGCTGTTCGTCAGCGAAGGCTTCACCACCCGCATCGTCGGCCTGCCGGAGGATGAAAGCCGCGACGTGCTGCAGCAGCTGTACGCGCTGAGCGTGCTCGAGCAGAACATCTATCGCCACCAGTGGCAGCCCCACGACCTGGTGTTCTGGGACAACCGTTCGCTGATCCACCTGGCCACCGGTTGCCCTGCGCACCTGCGCCGCAAACTGTTCCGCACCACCATCCAGGGCGATGCCCCGTTCTGACGACTGAGGAATTCATCATGCGCAAATCCATCAGCCGCCTGGCGGCAAGCATCGGCCTGGGCGCGAGCCTGGTTGTCGGCAGCCTGGCGGCCCCCGCCGTGGCGCAAGCCGAAGGCAAGATCCGCATCGCCGAGCAGTTCGGCATCGTCTACCTGTTGCTCAATGTGGTGCGTGACCAGCACCTGATCGAGAAGCACGGCAAGGAGCAGGGAATCGACATCGAAGTCGACTGGGCCCAGCTCTCCGGCGGCTCGGCAATCAACGACGCGCTGCTGTCCGGCTCGGTGGACATCGCCGGTGCCGGGGTCGGCCCGCTGCTGACCGTGTGGGACCGCACCAGGGACCGGCAGAACGTCAAGGCCGTGGCCTCGCTGGGCAACTTCCCGTACTACCTGGTCAGCAGCAACCCGAACGTGAAGACCATCGCCGACATTTCCGACAAGGACCGCATCGCCGTGCCGGCGGTAGGTGTGTCTGTGCAATCGCGCTTCCTGCAGTACGCCGCTGCCAAGCAGTGGGGTGACAAGGAATACAACCGCCTCGACAAGTACACCCTGGCCGTGCCGCACCCGGATGCCACCGCCGCGCTGCTGGCCGGTGGCACCGAACTGAACGGGCACTTCTCCAACCCACCGTTCCAGGACCAGGCGCTGGCCAACAAGGACGTGCACGTGGTGCTCAACAGCTATGACCTGCTCGGCCCCAACTCGCCGACCCTGCTGTTTGCCACCGAGAAATTCCGCAACGACAACCCCAAGACCTACAAGGCCTTCGTCGATGCCCTGGCCGAGGCGGCGGACTTCGCTCAGAAGGACAAGGCCGCAGCGGCGGATACCTACATCCGCGTGACCAAGGCCAAGATCGACCGCGAGGCGCTGATCAAGCTGATCGACAACCCGCAGTACGAGTTCACCGTCACGCCGAAGAACACCTACAAGCTGGCCGAGTTCCTCTATCGGGTAGGCGCCATCAAGCACAAGCCGGAGTCGTGGAAGGACTACTTCTTCCAGGATGAACGCCCGCTGCAGGGGAGCTGACCGACCATGACCGCCCCATTGCCAGGCCACACGGCCAGCAACCTGAGCCGTGTCGCTACACCGCCGTTGCTGCAGGTGGACAACCTCAGCCTCGAATACCGCACCGCGCAGCGCGTGGTGCGGGCCACCCACCAGGTCAGCTTCGAAGTCGACCGCGCCGACCGTTTCGTCCTGCTTGGCCCGTCGGGCTGCGGCAAGTCCACCTTGCTCAAGGCCGTGGCCGGTTTCATCAACCCCCGGGAAGGGCAGATCCTGCTGCAAGGCCAGCCGGTCAACGGCCCCGGCCCGGACCGCATCGTGGTGTTCCAGGAATTCGACCAGCTGCCGCCGTGGAAGACGGTGAAAGAGAACGTCATGTTCCCGCTGCTGGTGTCTGGCCAGCTCAAGCGCGCCGAGGCCCAGGAGCGGGCGCTGCATTACCTGGACAAGGTCGGCCTGGCCGCCTTTGCCGATGTCTACCCGCACATGCTGTCGGGCGGGATGAAGGCACGCGTGGCGATCGCCCGGGCGCTCGCCACGCAGCCGAAGATCCTGCTGATGGACGAGCCGTTCGCCGCACTCGATGCGCTGACCCGGCGCAAGATGCAGGAAGAACTGCTGCTGCTGTGGGAGGAAGTGCGTTTCACCTTGCTGTTCGTCACCCACTCCATCGAGGAGGCGCTGGTGGTCGGTAACCGCATCTTGCTGCTTTCGCCTCACCCGGGCCGGGTACGGGCCGAGGTGCACAGCCACCAGTACGACCTCGGCAGCCTCGGCGCTGCGGACTTCCAGGCCAGTGCTCGGCGCATCCATCGCTTGCTGTTCGATGAGGCCGAAGCCCCCGAACAAGCCGATGACCTGGGCTTCAACGACATCCGCATCGCCTACTGACAGGAGCTTGAGCCATGACCCCTACACCTGTTCGTCAGGAATACGAGGTGCAGCTGGAGCCTTTGCTCAGTGTGCCTGTGGAACGCAACCTGCCGTTGGCCCAGCGCCTATGGCAGCACGGCTGGCTGCGCAAGGCGGTGATCCTGGTGGTGATCGCCGCGTTGTGGGAAGCGATCGCCCGCTACCAGGGCAACGACCTGCTGCTGCCGACCTTTCTGCAGACCGCCGCCGCGCTGTGGGACGGGCTGCTCAGCGGCGAGCTGCCGGCCAAGGTCGGCGTGTCGCTGGTGATCCTGCTCAAGGGCTACCTGCTGGGGATCGTTCTGGCCTTTGGCCTGACCAGCCTGGCGGTGTCGACCCAACTGGGGCGGGACCTGCTGAGCACCCTGACCTCGATGTTCAACCCTCTGCCGGCGATTGCCCTGCTGCCGCTGGCGTTGCTGTGGTTCGGGCTGGGTGACAACAGCCTGATTTTCGTGTTGGTGCATTCGGTGTTGTGGGCGCTGGCGCTGAATACCTATGCGGGCTTTCTTGGGGTGTCGGAAACCTTGCGCATGGCCGGGCGCAACTACGGCCTGAACGGGCTGCGCCTGGTCCTGCATATCCTGGTGCCGGCGGCGTTGCCGTCGATCCTCTCGGGGCTGAAGATCGGCTGGGCATTCGCCTGGCGCACGCTGATCGCCGCCGAACTGGTGTTCGGCGCCAGCAGCGGCAAGGGCGGGCTGGGCTGGTACATCTTCCAGAACCGCAACGAGCTGTACACCGACAAGGTGTTTGCCGGGTTGGCGGTGGTGATCCTGATCGGCTTGCTGGTCGAGGGGCTGGTGTTCAACACCCTTGAGCGGTTGACCGTGCGGCGGTGGGGGATGCAGAGGTAGTTTTCCTGTGCCGGCCTCTTCGCGGGCTCGCCCGCTCCCACAGGTACTGCGCAGCATTCAGGGCCTGCGCGATCTCTGTGGGAGCGGGTTTACCCGCGAAGAGGCCGGCACAGGCGACCAATTCATGTGCAGTGGGTCATGGCCCTTGCTCTGAAAAGATTTCATACATTCACAAGCTAATTTGTCTGAAAAGTTGTAGGAAAATTCTGAGTTTAGTCTCGATCTCCTTAGAACTATTGCGGTCCTCTTTCCTCGCGCCTAGCCTGTTCCGCTCATTCGTCTACAAGGAACAGTAATCATGGCTTTCGACGCTTTCATTCAAATTGCGGAAATTGCTGGCGAATCACAAGACGAGCAATACAAGCATTGGATCGAGATCCTCGGCTACACGTTCGGCACCAGCCAAAGCACCTCTGCTACCGCAAGCTCCGTAGGGGGCGCCACCTCCGGGCGTACGACCCTGAGCAACCTGACCTTCACCAAATATCTGGACAATGCCAGCTGCAAACTGCTTGAAGCCAGTTGCACAGGGCAGCACCTGAAAGACGTCAGGCTGGTCGTCTGCCGCGCCGGTGGTGACAAGCTGAAGTACTACGAGGTGGTGCTTGAAGAAGTGATCATTGCCGATTTCATACAAGGCGTGCACGCCGGCGTGCCGACTGAAATCGTCCAACTTAACTACGGCCGTATCAAGACCACCTACACCCGGCAGCAGCGCGCCGATGGCGGTGCTGGCGGCAGTGTCACCGGTGGCTGGGACCGCATTACCAACAAGAAATTTGCGTGAGGAACGACCATGTCCGAGGCACGCAGCTTTATAAATCCCACCGCGCAGAACTACGCGACCCTGAAGAACGCCACACCGATGAACGCCAATCAGCAGGCCAAGTTCGATGTGCTCAATGCGCATATCGTCAACGCGGTTGTCCTGGCCGGCGAACTGGTGATTGTGGGTGATCCCAGCACGCCCTCCTGTACCAGCCATGAAGCCTTTCTCATGGGCAAGGCGGCAGGTATTCACCGCGATATCGTCTTCAACGGCGGAGGTGTCGATGGGTTCATGCTGGATAACTTCGAGATGCTTCAGAGCCTGCTGTCCCATGCGTCGATGGGGGCAGGGGCCGCGAGCGATGGCTGGGCCAGGCATTTGGGCGCCATCAAGAAGACGCTGGAGCAGATTGAACAATTGTACCGCCAGCATATGAGTGGTGGTGTGATCAGGGCGAGGGAAGAGTTCTATGCCAAGCGGGCGGCGCTGTTCAGGGTATTGGATGAGCAGATTGGGAAGACTGCCGCTTACGGCTCTGGTCTACGAAATCAGGGAAAGATCAAGCGGATGCTGCAGCTTTCCACTAAACGCTATCTGAGTACCGGGGAAATTACCGGATATGCAGAGAAGGTAGCGGGAGTGGCCAAGGCTGCGAATATAATTAAGAAAGGGGCGTATATCGGGGTTGCATTGGATGTAGCTGCGACAGGGTTGTCTATTCACAATGCATGTACTCTGGGTCGTGAAGAAGAGTGCAGGAAGGCCAAATACGTTGAGTTGAGCGGTTTGGCTGGAAGTATATCTGGAAGTGCTGCTGGAGGAGTCGTCGGAGCAGCTATAGTAAGTACCGTGTGTGTTGCGCTCAGTATTCCATCTGCTGGTGGCGCCGGTGTTGCATGTGCTGTTGTTGGGGGTGCTATAGGTGGCAAATATGGTGGTGATTTTGGAAAGGAGTGGCTTGGCGCGCTTGGGGAGATAGTGTATGAAAGGACGCTCGAATGAAGTCGACAGCCGAAGTAATAACAATGTCTATGTTGCTAGTCTGCATGATGATCGGCGTGGGTCTTATGATTTATTTAGCATACAGATATCTGGATCTGATTGAGTCGGAACTTTCAGGATGCAGCTATGTGCGTGGTAATCAGATGAATTTTTCATCGGCGGGATTTTTAGGAAGGGTGTTGCGTACCTGTCTGGCCGCAAACATGCTTATGATGCCTGGAATCTTTGTGCGCAGAGGAGTTGCGGATGCTTCAGAGATATCGCGATTCCCTAAGGGGGTGAGGCTTAAGATGCTAATTTCTTGGGGAGGCTTAATGGCATCTACCCTTCTATTTTTTGCGTTTCACAATGCTTTTAAGTTCTGGAGCCTGCCCAGCTAAATTGGTTATTTACTAGGGCGGGAAGGGCCCTGCTGTCACAAGTGCCTTGCGTTTTACTTACATGTCGTCATTGCGGATAGGGATCTGGATTTTGGAATGATTATATTTGAGCCGGGTTTCGTGGTGCTGTTTATATTTGGTTTGATATCAGTAACTATGGTTGCCCTTGTGTATCTGTCTCATAGGTATATCAATGTCATTGAGGATGTATTTGTAAGCTCTCACTACGTAAGAGGGGCAAAGAAGAACTTTTCCCATGCGGGGTTGCCGGGCAAGGTTCTTCGTATGTGCATTATTGCGTGCTTGTTGACTATTCCGGGACCCTACGTGCGGCGCGGATTCGTTAACTCCGATGAAATTAGGAGCTTTCCGAGAGCGATGAGGCGGGTTTTAGTCGGCCTGTGGCTAGCGATGACCATTGAAGTGTTGGCAATGTTGACGTTTCAGGTTTGGCTTTTTTGAGCTAGCTGTGAGTGGATTATCGCAGTCCATTCCCTTCATCGGCCCCCAAGCTCAATGCACACAGTTGATACTGTGCTGCAGCCTCCACGAGCGTCTTGGCAATCTCCATGCGCAACTCGCTTGGTTGCTCGATCACCATGTCTGCCCCCTGACTCAGCACCCACCAGCGCAATGGCCCACCATCTTCCACCGTGGCCCGCAGCCGATGCCCCTGGTCCAGCGCAGTCAGTTGCATGTCCACGCTCAAGGGCGCCTCGCGCAACTGCCGGGCCAATGGGTCGCTGACCCAGGCCTGCATCTCGATCCCTTTACCTTGCGCCGGCTGCAGCGAATCACCACGTAAATACCCCTGCAAATCGAAATTCCCCCGCAACTCGCCAGCAACGTTCGCCGACCAGTGCCAGCCAAACGGAATGCTCTTGTCATTGCGGTCCAGCGGAAAGATCAGCGACAGCTCGTTGAGGTCGCGCTCCACCGTGCGTTTGCTGACGTTGAAGCCCACATCGCGCAGGCGCCACACCAGTTCGGCGCTGGTAATACCTGGGGAGCGGCTGGGTAACTGGCGCAGCAGCGCCCATTGACGGCTGAGGGTGGCGCGGGTGGTAGCGAACGGCAAAAGGTAACGTCCTTGTCTAGGCTTGCCGCAACAGCATGGCGGCTGGAACAGGTCATGGCAATTAGCCATAACCCGTTCAGATCAGGGAATGCACAATTGGTTGCCTTGCCACGAATCGTCCGCGACAGGTTTTGACGTGACGTCGCGCAGAATCACGCCTCATCACAGCCGCGGTCGGGCCTGTGGGTCGTTCAATGAGGATGAACATGTCTGCTGTCAGCAATATCCATTCGCTGCTCGCCCGTCTTCTGCCAGAGCAGGTCATTTGCCCACCGACACACGCCGGCAGGCGGCAGCGGCTGTTTGCCGGGGTCGGGCTGCCCAGCCAGCGCGCGCTGCTGGTCAACCGCCTGGACGAGGCCCACGACCTGCAGGCGGTGTACGCCGACCTGCGGCAACAGGCTCTGGCGGGCAATGTGGCCGCGCTCAACGACCTGGGGTGGATCTGGCTCAATGGCAAATACTGGCGCGCCGACACCGCGCTGGCCGGGCACCTGCTGCGCATGGCGGCGCTGCAGGGCAATGCGGCGGCATGGTTCAACCTGGGGCAGCAGCACTACTTCGGCAAGGGGGTCGAAACCTCCTATGCGCAGGCCGAGGAGTGTTATCGCCAGGCCTTCGAGCGCGGCCTGTTGCATGCCGCTGCCGCGCTGGGCGACCTGTACGAAGAAGAAGTCTGCGATGCCGCGCTGGGCTGGCAGGTGGACCCCGGCCAGGCATACCAGTGGTTCTTGCGCGGTGCCGAGCGGGGCGAGGCGCGTTGCCGGTTCGAAGTGGGCTACCGTTTGTTGCATGGCCTGTACGTGGACGCGGACATCAAGGCCGCGCTGTATTGGCTGGAACTGGCGGCGGCCACCGGGGTGATGCAGGCGGCCGAGGAGTTGGCGGTGCATTTCAGCAGCCGGGATGAAGCGCGTTACCAGGGCTGGCGTGACCGGGCAGTGCAGATGGGCAGTACCTTGGCCCTGACCATGAAGCTGGAAGACCAGATTCAGCCCTGAATGAACAACAATTCATCAAAGCCCCCCGTCGCCGGCTGTTGACGACAGGGGGAGACACAGGCGTATATTGATAGTTAGCAAACTATGAATATCCTTGGTTCCCCACATGTCCATTGACTCCCTGCGCCTGCAAGTCAGCAGCGGCATGGTGGTTGCCGCTCGCCACTGGCGGCGCATCTGCCACAACGCCCTGATTGGCTACGGTATCTCCGAGGCCTGCGCCGCGCCGTTGCTGATGATCGTGCGCCTGGGCGACGGCGTGCACCAGGTGGCCGTGGCCCAGGCTGCCGGCCTGGAAAGCCCGTCGCTGGTACGCCTGCTCGACCAGCTGTGCAAGGCAGGCCTGGTCTGCCGCAGCGAGGACCCGCTGGACCGCCGCGCCAAGGCCCTGAGCCTGACCGCCGAAGGCCGTCGCCTGGCCGAAGCCATCGAAGCCGAGCTCGTGCGCGTGCGCCATGACGTGCTGCTGGGCATCGACGAGGCCGACCTGCAGGCCGCGCTGCGCGTGTTGCGTGCCTTCGAGGCCGCTGGCCTGGGTACAGCAGGCGGGGTGGCATGAACGGTTTCTTCAGCTCGGTGCCGCCGGCCCGCGACTGGTTCTACGGCGTGCGCACCTTTGCCGCGTCGATGATCGCCCTGTACATCGCCCTGCTGTTGCAGTTGCCGCGACCGTACTGGGCGATGGCCACCGTGTACATCGTCTCCAGCCCGTTCGTCGGCCCTACCAGCTCCAAGGCGCTGTATCGCGCCGTGGGTACGTTGCTCGGTGCTGCCGGGGCGATCTTCTTCGTGCCGCCGCTGGTGCAGTCACCGTTGCTGCTGAGCATCGCCATCGCCCTGTGGACCGGCACTTTGTTGTTCCTTTCACTGAACCTGCGCACGGCCAACAACTACGTACTGATGCTGGCGGGCTACACCTTGCCGATGATTGCCCTGGCGGTGGTCGACAACCCGCTGGCGGTGTTCGATGTGGCGTCCTCCCGGGCCCAGGAGATCTGCCTGGGGATCGTCTGCGCGGCGGTGGTCGGTGCGATCTTCTGGCCGCGCCGGCTGGCCCCGGTAGTGGTGGGTGCTACCGGTAGCTGGTTCACCGAAGCGATCCGCTACAGCGACACCTACCTCGCCCGCGAAGCCAGCGCCGACAAGGTCGGCGGCATGCGCGGGGCGATGGTCACCACTTTCAACTCGCTGGAGCTGATGATCGGCCAACTCGGCCACGAAGGTGCCGGCCCGCATACCCTGAAGAACGCCCGCGAGCTGCGCGGGCGGATGATCCACCTGCTGCCGGTGATCGACGCCCTCGACGATGCCCTGATTGCCCTCGAAGGCCGCGCCCCGGCCCATTACGCGCAGCTCCAGCCGGTGCTGGAGGCCGCCCGGGACTGGCTCAAAGGCACCGCCGACAGCGCCTCCATCGCCCGCTGGACGGCCCTGCACGAGCAGATCGACCGCCTGCAACCCGGCGCCGCCGCCCTCGACCAGCGTGCCGAGCTGCTGCTGTCCAACGCCCTCTACCGCCTGACCGAGTGGGCCGACCTGTGGCAGGACTGCTGCTCCCTACAGCACGCCCTGCGCACCGACGACCCCAAGCCCTGGCGCGCGGTGTACCGCCACTGGCGCCTGGGCCGCCTGACGGCGTTCTTCGACCGTGGCCTGATGCTCTACTCGGTGGTTTCCACGGTGCTGGCGATCGTCGTCGCCTGCGGCCTGTGGATCGGCCTTGGCTGGAACGACGGCGCCAGCGCGGTGATCCTCGCCGCCGTGTCGTGCAGCTTCTTTGCCGCCATGGACGACCCGGCGCCACAGATCTACCGGTTCTTCTTCTGGACCTTGATGTCGGTGATCTTCTCCAGCCTGTACCTGTTCCTGGTGCTGCCCAACCTGCACGACTTCCCGATGCTGGTGCTGGCCTTCGCGATCCCCTTCATCTGCGTCGGCACCCTGACCGTGCAGCCACGCTTCTATCTCGGCACCCTGCTGACCATCGTCAACACCTCGACCTTCATCAGTATCCAGGGTGCTTACGACGCCGACTTCTTCACCTTCCTCAACTCCAACCTGGCCGGCCCCGTGGGCCTGCTGTTCGCCTTCATCTGGACCCTGGTGATGCGCCCGTTCGGCGTGGAGCTGGCCGCCAAGCGGATGACCCGTTTCGCCTGGCGCGACATCGTCGAAATGACCGAGCCGGCCACCCTGGCCGAGCACCGCCAGGTCGGTGTGCAGATGCTCGACCGCCTGATGCAGCACCTGCCGCGCCTGTCACAGACCGGCCAGGACAGCGGCGTGGCGCTGCGCGACCTGCGCGTGGGGCTTAACCTGCTCGACCTGCTGGCCTACCTGCCGCGCGCCGGCCAGCAGGCCCGCGAGCGGCTGAACACGGTGATCGAGGAAGTCGGCGCGCACTATGCCGCCTGCCTGCGCGCCGGTGAGCGCCTGCACGCGCCAGCCGCGCTGCTGCGCAACATGGAACGTGCGCGCCTGGCGCTGAACCTGGATGAACTGTACGAACGCGGCGACGCCCGCACCCACCTGCTGCATGCCCTGAGCGGCTTGCGCCTGGCACTGCTGCCGGGTGTCGAGGTGATGCTCGAGCCCGCCGAACAACCGCAACTGCCCCCCGGCCTCGACGGAGCGCCCCTGTGATCGGTGAACTGGATATCAGCGGGGTGTTCCTGCCCACGCTGCTGGTGATGATGTTTGGCACCTACCTGCTGTTCCTGGGGGTGCACGCGGTGCTGGTGCGCCTGCATTTCTACCGCCTGGTCTGGCACCGGGCGCTGTTCAACGTCGCCCTGTATGCCGTGCTGCTGGGTGCGGTCGACCACTTTTGCCGAAGCCTGATGCTGCCATGAAAAAACCTTTGTTGACCCTGGGCCGTGTGGTCCTGACCTTGCTGGTAGTGACTTTCGCCGCCGTGCTCGTGTGGCAGATGGTGGTGTACTACATGTTCGCCCCCTGGACCCGCGACGGCCACATCCGCGCCGACGTGATCCAGATTGCCCCGGACGTGTCCGGCCTGATCCAGAAGGTCGAGGTGCGCGACAACCAGACCGTCAAGCGCGGCGACGTGCTGTTCACCATCGACCAGGACCGCTTCACCCTGGCCCTGCGCCAAGCCAAGGCGACCCTCGGCGAGCGCCAGGAAACCCTGGCCCAGGCCTCCCGCGAGGCGCAGCGCAACCGCAAGCTCGGTAACCTGGTGGCGGCCGAGCAGCTGGAAGAGAGCCAGTCCCGCGAGGCCCGCGCCCGTTCGGCGGTGAGCGAGGCACAGGTTGCGGTCGACACGGCCCAGCTCAACCTCGACCGCTCGGTGGTGCGCAGCCCGGTGGATGGCTACCTCAACGACCGCGCCCCGCGCGACCACGAGTTCGTCAGCGCCGGCCGCCCGGTGCTGTCGGTGGTCGACAGTGCCTCGTATCACGTCGATGGCTACTTCGAGGAAACCAAGCTCGGTGGCATCCACATCGGCGACGCCGTGGACATCCGCGTGATGGGCGACAACACCCGCCTGCGCGGCCATGTGCAGAGCTTCGCCGCCGGTATCGAAGACCGCGACCGCAGCAGCGGCGCCAACTTGTTGCCCAACGTCAACCCGGCGTTCAGCTGGGTGCGCCTGGCCCAGCGCATTCCGGTGCGCATCGCCTTCGACGAAGTGCCGGAAGACTTCCGCATGATCGCCGGGCGTACCGCCACTGTGTCGATCCTTGAGGGCCAGCGCCCATGAAACAGCTGATCCTGGCGGGGTTCTGCCTGTCCCTGGGGGCCTGCATGATGGTTGGCCCCGACTACCAAGTGCCGAAGGACGCGGCGGTGCAACGCAGCGACCTCAACGGCCCGCTGCGCCAGGATGCCGACAGCGTGGTGTCGGCACCGGTGCCCGAGGACTGGTGGCAGCTGTATCAGGATCAACGCCTCAACGAGCTGGTGCGCCAGGCGCTGAGCGCCAATACCGAACTGCGCGTGGCCGCGGCCAATATCGCCAAGGCCCGTGCCCAGGTCGAAGTGGCCGAGTCGCAAGGCGGCTTCAATGGCGGCATCAAGGCGGGCGCCCAGCGCCTGCAGGAGTCCGGCCAAGCCTTCCTGCTGCCCGAGAAGGTGCCGGTGGCCAACATCGGCGAGGCCATCATCAGCGCCTCGTACCAGTTCGACCTGTGGGGCACCTTCAAGCGCGGCACCGAGGCTGCCAAGGCCAATGCGGATGCGGTGCAGGCCGCCGCCGACACGGCGCGCATCACCCTGGTGGCCGACGTGGTCAAGGCCTACACCCAAGTGTGCTCGGCCAACGAGGAGTACCACATCGCCCGCGAATCGCTCGACCTGCAGGAGCAGAGCGTGAAGCTCAACCAGCGCCTGCGCGACGCCGGCCGTGGCGACGAAACCCAGGTCACCCGCTCGCAGACCCAGTTCAAGTCGTTGCGCGCCGAACTGCCGCGCTTCAAGGCCGAACGCGAAACGGGCCTGTACACCTTGGCGGCCCTGCTGGCCAAGCCTGTGGACAAGTTGCCCGCCGGCACCGCGGATTGTGCCGAATTGCCGCAACTGAACCAGCTGGTCCCGGTGGGTGATGGCGCGGCCCTGCTCAAGCGCCGCCCCGACGTGCGCCAGGCCGAACGCCAGCTGGCAGCAGCCACTGCCCAGATCGGTGTGGCCACCGGTGCGCTGTATCCGGACATCAGCATCGGTGCCCAGGTTGGCACCATTGGCATCCTTGAAGACCTCGGTGATCCGTCGACCAACCGCTGGGGCTTTGGCCCCCAGATCAGCTGGAGCATCCCGACCAACGGCACCCGCGCCCGCATTCGCATGGCTGAAGCCTCGACCCAGGCGGCCTTGGCGCATTTCGACGGTGTGGTGCTGAACGCCATCCGCGAGACCCAGACCCGTCTGGCCCAGTACAGCGCCTTGCTCGACCGACGTGATGCGCTGGCCGAGGCGGAGAAGTCGGCGAAGGAAGCGGCGGACCAGACGCACCGGTATTACCAGGCGGGGCGTGAGTCGTTCCTCGCGGATTTGCAGGCGACGCGCACTTATACCGATATGCGCTCGCAACTTGCGGCGGCCAATAGCCAGGTGGCGTTGGGGCAGATTGGTGTGTTCCTGGCGTTGGGTGGGGGGTGGAAGGAGGCTGGGAAGCAGTGAGGTTGCGGGGTGTAGGACGCGATATATTCAGCGCCTGCGAGATCGAGCGCCGCCCGCGCGGCGCATCGCGGATAAATCCGCTCCTACATCTGTTTCGGGCCAGCCCCTCCTGTGAGGTCACCGCTGTCCGCCTTGTTTGTTCCATTCAAATCGATTGGTGTCGCTGCTGCCGCTTCACCCATCTCCTGCCATGCGCCAAGGGTGCGCGCGCCAACGGTGCAGGAATAACTGGCCCGAAACAGATGTAGGAGCGGATTTATCCGCGATGCGCCGCGCGGGCGGCGCTCGATCTCATCGGCGCTGCAAATCTGTCGGCAGGCACCTGTCAGCCGATACCCCATATTCCGCCAAGCCCCGAGCTGTAGGACATTTCCCAACCTGAAACCAAATGCTTCAGTTCCGACTCCATGTCGAATTATCCTACGGCACCTGTCGGAAGGTGCTGTCTTGGCTGGGAAGTGCTCCCGGACTACTGTCCCTGGGTCGCCTCGCATGGCGATCGGGCGTGAGACACCCGTTTGGTACAGGACGCATCGCTTATGGCGGTCGTGCGCGGGCAGGCTTTGGTCTGGCCGGGTCTCCTGTACCCCGGGTCTCACCCCGTGCACGACTGCCACCCAAATCCGTGAGACGAAGAGGAAGGCAGAAATTCTCTAGTACAGGAGTTCCGACATGAAAAAGATCGTCCCCGACCCACCCGCATCTTCCATCCCCCAATTCGACATCCCCGATTTCTCGCTCATCACCCCGCCCAGCACCGAGCAATGCGACGCGCTGGTCCACGCATTAACTCTCACCGTGCAGCAAACCTACAGCGTCCTGCTAGACAGCGAGCCAGGCCTGCAGCGTGATGCCATGGCCATGAACATCCGTCTGCTGTGCCGCATGGTTTCAACCTTGGCCAAACACTCGGACCTCTCCGTCTAAAACAAGGAGCGACAGGATGAGCACTTATCCACAAAGCGCGGTAACGGCAGGCTTGGAGAGCTTCGACCTTTTCAGCCTCAAGCCCAACGTGCCCTTTGACCATGCGTTCTCACAGCTATCGGTGTTGATCGGCTGCATCCGGCACCTGACCACCGAAGCAGAAATGGAGAATGACCGCATGGCTGGAAGTGCGGCGCGGATTCTCAGCGAGATGGCCAAGGCCTTGATCGACGATATGGAGCTGGGGCTGAACAAGATCCGTCAGTGAACGTCAATGGCAGGGGGGCGCTGTGCGGCCCATCGCTGGCAAGCCTGGCTCCCACAAGTACAGCCTAAGCCTGAACGACACGCGGTCGGTGTGGGAGCTGGCTTGCCGGCGATCGAGGGCGAAGCCCTCGCCAAGGCCCAGCCTTATCGCAAAATCTGCGCCGGCTCATCCGGCGGCAAGTCATTCGCCCCGCTCGTGCGTGCCTCGCGGTCATTCGGCGTGCCACTCAACTGTTCGACCATCTGCCGCGCCACGTCCATGCCCAGTTCCCTGGACACCTCACGCACCACCCGCGGGCGGTTCGGCGTTACCTGGCGGTCCCTGCTGCTGAGCAGCTTGGTGTCCTGCCCCTCGCCCAGGGCGGTGAAGGCCGAGGTGATCTCGAAGGTACGGGTGTCGATCAGGCTGAAATCAGCCACCACGCTCAGTGCCAGCACCGATGAGTAACTGTCGGTATTGGCCAGCGCGCCGACGTCGCGCTGAAAGTCGATGTCCGACAGGGTGCCGAACAGCACATAGTCGGCGCCGGGGAAGGCACCGGCCTTGATCCGCGCGATCACGTCATGCACGTCTTCGCCGGACGAGGCGGTGTACGGTTTGCCCTGCACCAGCTGGAACAGCCCGGTCTTGAGGATCTCGCCCTTGATGTCGCCGCCGAAGTTGCGCAGCTCGGTCTGCTCGATGTAGCCCTTGCTGCTTTCGTACTCGCTGTAGCTCGATGAGTGGCTGCTGTTGTACGGGCTCGACTGGCCGTCGTTCTGGGCGTTGACGGTGTGGATGTATTCTTCCACGCGCGCCTCGTAGGCCAGGTCGGTAACCGCGAGCATGGGCGCTGCTTGTGCCGAGAAGGCCCAGGCCAGGCCGATCACTGTCATCCATGCTTTCATTGCTCAGCGCTCCGTGGTCTTGCGGATTTCTTTCTCGTCCATCCATTCGGCCAGGCCGCTTTCGACGTCGACCAGCTGCAGGCTGAACTTGTAGAACACATCCTTGTAATCGCTGCTGCGCTTGACGATGGAGCTGATCGAGCCTTCCAGGCGGTAGCGTGCGGCGATCATGTCGCCGGTTTTGGCAACCGTGCTCTTCTTGTACAGGCCGCTCTGGTTTTGCAGTTGCAGCTGGTCGACCTGGCTTTGCATGTCGGTGTTGTCGCTGGCGAAGCGAGCCGTGCCCGACTTCATCAGCTGGGTCTTGATCGAGGTGGTGATCTCGCGGGTATCGATGTACTCGCTGGTCTTGTTCTTCACGTCGTACACCTGCACGACCGGGCGGCCATGCAGCACACCGGACTGGGCCAGCGAGCGGGTCATGCTCTCGGCGATCATCTGCAGGTCGGTGGAGCCGAATTCGTTGGTCACAAGCTCAACGGCCCGGGCATCACCGTAACGGATATTGCCGCTGCCCAGCACGGGCGACGGGGTGCTGCAGCCGCTGACCAGGGCGATGGCGATGGCGGCGAGGGAAAGGCGTGCAAACATGAACTGCTCCTGAAAAGCGTTACCGGGTGTGGACTTCGAGGCGGAAGTCGGTCGCCTTGGGGGTGGGCGCGATGGCCGGCAGGAAGCTGGCCTGCCCGCCATACAGCGGCAAGGCCTTCCAGCCTTCTTCTTCGGCCACCGGGAAGCCGTCGTTATCCAGCCAGGCGAAGCGGTAGAACAAGGTCTGGTTGCTGCCGCTGGTGTTGTTCAGTGCCACCTTGACGGTGATGAAGCCGTTTTCCCTGGCGACACGCATGGGGCCGACGTCGATGTCGTCCAGCTGGCCCATGGTGACGACCTTGCTGGCGGCGCTGCCCGGCTCAGGCTGGGAAGCACAACCGAACAGCAGGGCGGCGGCGGTGAGGGCAAGGCAGGTTTTGCGCATGTTCGATCCTTGAGGTCACTTGAGGCTGACGATAGACGGGGCCTGAGCTTGTGGCGCCACGTTGGCGGCGGCACCGCTGGCAAACACCTGGTTGCCGATCACCCGCAGGCTGATCACCTGATACGGGCGGTCGATCGTCAACCTGACCTGGCCCGACGGCAGGGTCAGCTGGTGCTTGCCCTGGGGCAGGCGCACGCGGGCGACCAGCGTGTCCTTGGGCAAGGTGCGCCAGGTACGGGTGTCGGCATCCTCGGCCACGAGGGAGGCGATGCCTAACGCCAGGGCGGTGGTCGGGTGCTTTTCGTTCACCTTCTTCTGCGCCGCGCCGCGGATGATGGCGCGCACGCTGGTGCGCAGGATGATCCCGGGCATCTCGTCGCGCAGGGCGCGGCGCGACATGGCGCTGGTGCTGTTGAGCGGCGTCAGGTCCAGCGGCTTGCCATCCAGCTGCAAGGTGCTGAACCCGGTGGTGGAGGTGTCTTCGCGAATGATCGGGAACGACAGCGGAGTGAGCACAAGATTGCCGTCGATCGTCAGCGGCAGGGGGATATTCATCGACGCGCGGGCCGGCGCCAGGCCGCTTTGCACCACGATCAGCACATCGCTCTGACCGGCCTTGACGCTGCGCGTGTCGAGCTTCAGCAGGGCTTGCTCGAGCAGCGGTGTGTTCGGCCGCAGTTCGGCGGCCTTGCGGTAGCCGGGGGCGGCCAAGCCTTTTTCGCCCAGCGCTTCGTAGACGAAGCCTGCGAGGTAGTGGCTGAAGGCGCTCTGGTAGCTGTTTTTCAGCGTGATCACTTCCGGCGCGTCCAGGCTGGCGACGGGATAACCCTGCAGGTCCTTGTAATCGGTCCTGACCCCTTCCTGCTCAGCCTGCTCCTCATACTTGAGGTATTCCTTGTCACGTACTGCAGCGATCACCGCTTCGCGTTCGTGGGTCTTCTTGATCTCGGTGCGGGCACCGGCAAAGTCATTCTCGGCCAGCAGGTTCAGGGCCATCTGCGTGGTCAGCATGACCTTTTCGTAGTCGTAGCCCTCGTACCGGCGCAGCTTGTCGTTGATCAGCAAGGTGCTGAACTGGCTCAGGTACTTGTCGGTGTCGAGTTTGACCGAGACCTCCCATTGCAACACCACGCCGTCGGCGGCACGCCAGGCTTTCTGGCTGCCCTGGAGGTCGCCCTTGGAGCGCAGCAATTCGCCCTTCTCGAAGTAGTAGAGCAGGTCCTTCGCCTCGTCCTGGTTGTGGCTTTCAAGCAGCGCAAGGGCGGCATCGACATTACCGGCAGCCAGTTGCTCGCTGGTCTGCTGCAACTCGCTGTCGTAGTCACGGAACATGGCGCAGCCAGCCAGTTGCAGGATGCCGACCAGCAGGGCAAGAAGAAGGACACGGGATCCCATGGTTGCGATTCAATCCTTGAATGGCTTCTGGCCATCGATTGCGTTTTGCCACTATTTGGACTGCGGATTATATTCAAAGTGCCGAGCGCGCAGTGGCAAAGTGCCTTTATTTTTACAGGGACGGTCATTGAGGGGTCGTATGGCTGCCAATTTGTTGCCGAATTTTTCATGAAATCCGTCGGCAAACCTTGAGCAAGCAGGAGTGGAAGTGAACAATGTTCTCTTTCGCATTCCCTTCGAGACTGGCCATGAAAACCCGTTCCCGTCTGCTCGCCTGGTTGCCAGCTATCCTGCTCGGCCCGGTGCTGGCGCTGTGCAGTTCGCTAGTGCAGGCCGAAGCGCCCGCCGACGCCGCCAAAGCCCTGCATTTGCTGGACTATATTGGTGCCGACTACCCGCCGACCGTGGACAACGGCAAGGTGATCGAAGACGGCGAATACCGTGAGCAGCAAGAATTCGGCACAGTGCTGGCCGACCTGGTCAAAGGCCTGCCGGCCAATGCCGAGCAAGCCGGCCTGCAGCAAGGTGTGCAAGCACTTCGACAGGCCATCGACCAGCGCCAGGACGGCGCAGCGGTAGCCAGGCAGGCCCGCCAGCTGGGCGCGCGCCTGGCGGTGGCCTACGAGGTCAGCCAAGCCCCGGTGATCACCCCGGACCCGGCCCGTGGCGCCTCGCTGTATGCGCAGAACTGCGCCATCTGCCACGGCGATACCGGCGCTGGCGACGGCCCGGCGGGCGTGGGCCTGGAGCCAGCGCCTGCCAACCTGCGGGACACCGTACGCCTCGATCAGCTGAGCCTGTTCGACCTCTACAACACCCTGGCACTGGGCATCGACGGCACCGAGATGCCGTCGTTCGCCGACCAGCTGGATGAGCGCCAGCGTTGGGATGTGGCTGCCTACATCGCCAGCTTCACGGCCAAGCCAGAAGCCGCCAAAGGCGACAAGACCTGGAACATCGCCGATCTGGCCCGGCAAACGCCGGCCGAAGTCGCCGCCAATGAAGGCGCCGCCGTGGTCGAGGCATTCCGCGCCCAGCGCGCCCAGCCGCCGCAGGTCAAGCGCGGCCCTTCGCAGTTGCTTGAATACACCGCCAGCACCCTGGACAAGAGCCTGGCGGCCTACCGTGCAGGTGACCACGACCAGGCCTATGACCTGTCGGTGGCGGCTTATCTGGAAGGTTTCGAGCTGGTCGAAAGCTCGCTGGACAACATCGACACCGAAGCGCGCAAGACCACCGAAAAGGCCCTGATGGCCTACCGTCAGTCATTGCAGGACGGCCTGCCGGTCGCCCAGGCCGAACAGCGCCTGGCCGAAGCGAAAACCAAGCTCGACCAGGCGGCCAAGCTGCTGGGCAGCGATGGCCTGAGCTGGTCGCTGAGCTTCATTTCCGGCCTGCTGATCCTGCTGCGTGAGGGCCTGGAGGCGATCCTGGTTCTGGCCGCTGTGCTGGCGTTTCTGCGCAACACTGGCCAGCAATCGGCCATTCGCAGCGTCAATATCGGCTGGGGCCTGGCGCTGGTCGCGGGCTTCGCGACCTGGGCCGTGGCGGCCTATGTGATCGACGTCGGTGGTGCCCAGCGCGAGCTTCTGGAAGGCAGTACGGCCTTGTTCGCCAGCGTCATGGTGCTGTGGCTGGGCGTGTGGATGCACGACCGCCGTCACGCTGCCGCCTGGCAGGACTACATCAAGAGCAGCCTGGTCAGTGGCGGCGGGCGCTTCGGTTTTGCCGTGCTGGCGTTCTTCTCGGTGTACCGCGAGCTGTTCGAAGTGATCCTGTTCTACGAAACCCTGTGGCTGCAAGCTGGCCCGGCTGGCCACCAGGCGGTGCTGGCCGGTGGTGCCACGGCGTTGGTGCTGCTGGTGGGCCTGGCCTGGGTGATCCTGCGCGGTTCGGCGAAGCTGCCGCTGTCGCTGTTCTTCAGCATCAACGCCGGGCTGCTGTGCGCGCTGTCGGTGGTGTTCGCCGGGCATGGCGTGAAGGCGCTGCAAGAGGCGGGCGTGCTGGGTACGCGGCCGGTGGCGTTCTTCGAGTTCGACTGGCTGGGGATTCACCCTGATGTGTACTCGCTCAGTGCCCAGGCGCTGGCGCTGCTGGCGATTCTGGTGTTGTATGGGCGTAGTCGCCTGGCCGAGAAGCGCCGGGCTGCCGTTTAAAGGTTGATGCTGCTGGCCTCTTCGCGGGCAAGCCCGCTCCCACAGGAATACCTTGCTGTTCGAGCGGGTGGTGAACCTGTGGGAGCGGGCTTGCCCGCGAAGAGGCCGGTGCAGGAATGAAGAGATCTGACTGAATGCGCATCTGGATCGACGCCGACGCCTGCCCCAAGGCAGCCAAGGACCTGATCGTCAAATTCGCCCTCAAGCGCCAGCTCGAGGTGGTGATGGTCGCCGGCCAGGCCGTGGCCAAGCCGGCCTTCGCCATCGTTCGCCTGATCGTGGTGCCCAGCGGCATGGATGCAGCCGATGATTACCTGGTCGAGCACGCCGTGCCTGGCGAGCTGGTGATCTGCAGCGACGTGCCGCTGGCCGACCGCCTGATCAAGAAGGGCGTGGCAGCCCTGGACCCGCGTGGCCGCGAGTTCGACGAACGCAACATGGGCGAGCGCCTGGCCGTGCGTAACCTGTTTACCGAGCTGCGCGAGCAGGGCCAGGTCGGAGGCGGGCAGGCACCCTATGGCGAACGCGAGAAGCAGGCCTTCGCCAATGCCCTGGACCGCATCCTGACCCGCCTGAGCAGAGGCTGATCACTCCCCTTCGTGGGTCAGCTCCAGCACCCGGTCGACCAGCTTGTAGATGCCACCGGCGGCTTCGCTGATCGACTTGGCGACCATGTAGGCCGGGGTGGTGACCAGCTTGCGCTGGCTGTCTTCGACGATGTCATGCACATCGCACTCTTCATGCTTGCCACCCATCTTCTCCACGGCCGACGCAGTACCCGCGTCATTGCCGATGGTGCAGACCACGCCCGGGCCATAGATCTTCGCCGCCAGCGCCGGCGAGATGCAGATCAGGCCGACCGGCTTGCAGGCCTCGGCGAAGGCTTCGGCCAGTGCCAGCACATCCGGGTTCACGGTGCACTCGGCGCCTTCCACGGCAAAGTTGGACAGGTTCTTCGCCGCGCCGAAACCGCCGGGTACGATCAACGCGTCGAAATCCTCGGCCTTGGCTTCGCGGATATCCTTCACCTCGCCACGGGCGATGCGCGCCGACTCGGTCAGCACGTTGCGTGATTCGGGCATTTCCTCGCCGGTCAGGTGGTCGATCACGTGCATCTGCGCGATGTTAGGCGCAAAGCACTGCACCTGTGCGCCGCGCTGGTCGAGGCGCAGCAGGGTGATCACGCTTTCGTGGATTTCGGCACCGTCGTACACGCCACAGCCGGAAAGAATCACCGCTACTTTCTTGGTCATGCTCATTACTCCATTTTCGAGGCGCTAAATGTCCTCTAGTTTGGCAGATGTGGCCATAGGGATTACGGCGGGCGCATCCTAATCTCTGTGGATAACCTTCGAGAGCGTTGCCCATGGACCTGATTCTGCTGGCCGTGCCGTTCTTCTTCGTGCTGATCGCGGTGGAGCTGGTCGCCGACCGCGTGCGCGGCCAGCGCAACTTCACCCTGGCCGATTCGATCAACAGCCTCAGCACCGGCGCGCTGTCCACCAGCACCGGTCTGCTGACCAAGGGAGCAGGGCTGCTGACCTACGCACTGGCCTGGGAGCACATGGCGCTGCTGCAGTTGCCGCAGAACGCCGTGTGGGTCTGGTTGCTGGCCTTCGTGCTGTACGACCTGTGCTACTACTGGCTGCACCGCCTGGGCCATGAGCGCAACGTGCTGTGGGCGGCGCATTCGGTGCATCACCAGAGCGAGGAGTACAACCTCACCACCGCCCTGCGCCAGACCAGCAGCGGCTTCATCTTCTCGTGGATCTTCTACTTGCCGCTGGCGCTGATCGGCGTGCCGCCGGTGGTGTTCATCACCGTGGCGTCGCTGAACCTGCTGTACCAGTTCTGGGTGCACACCCGGCACATCCCCAAGCTGGGCTGGCTCGAGTGGGTGCTGATCACGCCATCCAACCATCGCGTCCACCATGCGCAGAATCCTGCCTACTTGGATCGTAACTACGGCGGTGTGTTCATTGTCTGGGATCGACTGTTCGGCACGTTCAAGGAAGAGGACCCGGCCGAGCCGGTGGTATTCGGCGTGACCACGCCGTTGGCCAGCTGGAACCCGTTGTGGGCCAACCTGCAGTTCTACGCCCAGTTGTGCAGCGACGCCCGCCGAACCCGCCGCTGGCAGGACAAGCTGCGCATCTGGTTCATGCCCACTGGCTGGCGTCCGGCCGATGTTGCGGCCGCTTATCCACAGGCAAAACAGAACCTGGCGCTGTTCCGCAAGTTCGAGATTGCCCTGGGCCGGGCGTGGCAGGTGTACGTGGCGGTGCAGTTCGTCGCCTACATCGCGCTGGGCAGCTACCTGATGGACGTGGCCGAGCGTGTGCCGAGCGCCGCTCTGGTGCTCGGCTGGTCGTTGATGGCGTTTGGCTTGTTCGTTCTGGGAGCGGCTCTGGAAAACCGGCCGTGGGCGGTGCGCCTGGAGCTGGCGCGCCTGCTGACGCTGGTGCCGGCGCTTTACCTGGCCGGCTCGCTGGGCTTAGCGGTGGTCGTGCCCGTGTTCTGGCTGCTTCTCGGTGGTTACCTGCTGCTCAGTGCTGGCGGGCTGCTCTTCTGCCGCCGCGCGGCGCTCGGCGCGGATGGTGCGAAAGCGCCGGCGCAGCCACAGCAGGCCACCCAGCAGCAACAGGCCGCCGAGCACCCATAGCTCGTACTTCTTGATGCTGCCCAGCATGCCTTCGAGGATGGCGCCGAAGTGGTAGGCCGCCAGGCCCAGTGCCAGGGCCCATACCGCGGCGCCGATACCGTTGAGCAGCAGGTAACGGCGTGGGGGGTAGCCGGACAGGCCGATGGCCACCGGCATCACCGTGCGCAGGCCGTAGACGAAGCGGAAGCTCAGCACCCAGATGTCCGGGTGGCGGCGGATGTGCTCCAGCGCCCGGTCACCCATGGCTTGCCAGCGCGGCTTGCGCGCGAGGATCTTGCGCCCGTGCCGCCGGCCCATGAAGTACCACAGCTGGTCGCCGGCGTAGCTGCCACAGAAGGCCACCAAAACCACCAGCTTGATGTCCATGTATTCGCGGAACGCAAGGAAGCCCGCAAGGACCAGAATGGTCTCGCCTTCGAAGAAGGTGCCTAGAAAAAGGGCAAAGTAGCCGAAATCCTGCAGGAATTGTTGGAGCATTTTCTGAGGTGCTGGCGAAATGAACGCGCAGCCTACCCCTTCGCGCGCATTCGTGAAAGTGTCCAAATGTGTCTCGACGTGAACAATTCCTACACGGACAATACCGGCAGCCTTAAGTCGCGGCTTGCGCGAAGCTGTAACACAGCCGTCATAATGGACGCTTATCTTGCCGCTCAATTGATCATAGGGCGTTAACGTCCTCAGGAACGTCAGATGAATAATGAAGTGCTAACCCCTGTCGCGATCAAGGACGCCCAGGCAGTCCCCGAAGAGATGGTACAGACCCCGCCGGACTTGCCCGAGGTCGTGGAGCCGGTGGTCGAAGTCGCCGCCCCGGCCCCCGCGCCGGCACCGGCCATCGCCGTCCCGAGCCTGGACGACAGCAGCCTGTACATTCATCGCGAACTTTCCCAGCTGCAATTCAACATCCGCGTGCTGGAACAGGCGCTGGATGAATCGTACCCGCTGCTCGAACGCCTCAAATTCCTGCTGATCTTCTCCAGCAACCTCGACGAGTTCTTCGAGATCCGCGTCGCCGGCCTGAAGAAGCAGATCAACTTCGCCCGCGAGCTGGCCGGCGCCGACGGCCTGCAGCCGCACCAGGCGCTGGCGCGCATCAGCGAGCTGGTGCATATCGAGGTGGAGCGCCAGTACGCGATCCTCAACGACGTGCTGCTGCCGGAGCTGGAAAAGCACGCCATCCGCTTCATTCGTCGCCGCTACTGGACGCCGAAGCTCAAGACCTGGGTGCGGCGCTTCTTCCGCGACGAGATCGCGCCGATCATCACCCCGATCGGCCTCGACCCGACCCACCCGTTCCCGCTGCTGGTGAACAAGAGCCTGAACTTCATCGTCGAGCTCGAAGGCGTCGACGCCTTTGGCCGCGATTCTGGCCTGGCGATCATCCCGGCACCGCGTCTGCTGCCACGCGTCATTCGCGTGCCGGAAGACGTCGGTGGCCCAGGCGACAATTACGTGTTCCTGTCGTCGATGATCCACGCCCACGCCGATGACCTGTTCCAGGGCATGAAGGTCAAGGGTTGCTACCAGTTCCGCCTGACCCGTAACGCCGACCTGGCGCTGGATTCCGAGGAAGTCGACGACCTCGCCCGCGCCTTGCGCGGTGAGCTGTTCTCGCGCCGCTACGGCGATGCGGTGCGCCTGGAAGTGGCCGACACCTGCCCGAAACACCTGTCGGACTACCTGCTCAAGCAGTTCAGCCTCAGCGAGAGCGAGCTCTACCAGGTCAACGGCCCGGTCAACCTGACCCGCCTGTTCAGCATCACCGGCCTCGACAGCCACCCGGAGCTGCAGTACACGCCGTTCACCCCGGCCATCCCCAAGCTGCTGCAGAACGCCGACAACATCTTCAGCGTGATCGGCAAGCAGGACATCCTGCTGATGCACCCGTTCGAGTCCTTCACGCCGGTGATCGACCTGCTGCGCCAGGCCGCCAAGGACCCGCACGTGCTCGCCGTGCGCCAGACCTTGTACCGTTCCGGGGCCAACTCGGAGATCGTCGACGCGCTGGTGGATGCAGCGCGTAACGGCAAGGAGGTCACTGCGGTGATCGAGCTGCGCGCGCGCTTCGACGAAGAGTCCAACCTGCAGATGGCCAGCCGCCTGCAAGCGGCCGGTGCGGTGGTGATCTACGGTGTGGTCGGCTTCAAGACCCACGCCAAGATGATGCTGATCCTGCGCCGCGAGCAGGGCGAGATCGTGCGTTACGCGCACCTGGGTACCGGCAACTACCACGCCGGCAACGCCCGCCTGTACACCGACTACAGCCTGCTGACCTCTGACGACGCCCTCACCGAGGACGTCGGCAAGCTGTTCAGCCAGCTGATCGGCATGGGCAAGACCCTGCGCATGAAGAAGCTGCTGCACGCGCCGTTCACCCTGAAGAAGGGCATGCTCGACATGATTGCCCGGGAGACCCAGTTCGCCCTGGAGGGCAAGCCTGCGCACATCATCGCCAAGTTCAACTCGCTGACCGACGCCAAGGTCATCAAGGCGCTGTACAAGGCCAGCCAGTCGGGCGTGAAGATCGACCTGGTGGTGCGTGGCATGTGCTGCCTGCGCCCAGGCATTCCGGGGGTTTCGCACAACATCCAGGTGCGCTCGATCATCGGCCGCTTCCTCGAGCACACGCGGGTGTTCTATTTCCTCAATGGCGGCGAAGAGCAGATCTACCTGTCCAGCGCCGACTGGATGGAGCGTAACCTCGACAAGCGTGTCGAGACGTGCTTCCCGGTGGAGGGCAAGAAGCTGTTGTTGCGGGTGAAGAAGGAGCTGGAAGGCTACCTGACCGACAACACCCACGCCTGGACCCTGCAGCCAGACGGGCGCTACGTGCGCAGCACCCCGACCGGCAACCAGAACCCGCGCAGTGCCCAGGCGACCCTGCTGGAGCGCCTGAGCAACCCGGTCCTCAACGTACGCTGAGGACGAAGCCGACCCGGGCCAGCCACTCCGCCTCGTTGGCGAAGTCGGCCTGGGTCAGCTGGTTCTGCTCAAGCCAGCCTTCCGGGAACACCACCTCGAGGCTGCTTTCGCCGGCCTGCAGGTTGACCTTGGGCATCTGCTGGTTGCCACGGATGTGGTGGAACAGGATGGCGAAGCGCAGCAGCACGCACAGGCGAATCAGTTGCACGGCGTCGTCGCCGAATTCCGTGAACTTGTCCTTGGGGATGTTGCGGCGATGGCCGCGCACCAGCAGGGCCATCATCTGCTGCTCGTCCCGTGAGAAGCCGGCCAGGTCGGAGTGCTCGATCAGGTAGGCGCCGTGCTTGTGGTAGTGGTAGTGAGCGATATCCAGCCCGATTTCGTGGATTTTCGCCGCCCAACCCAGCAGATCGCGCCAGTTTCCGTCTTCAAGCTGCCATGCCTTGGCCACCTGGTCGAAGGCGTTCAAGGCCTTGCGCTCGACGCGCGCTGCCTGCCCCTGGTCGACGTGATAACGCTCCATCAGCGAGTTGAGGGTGCGCTCGCGCACATCCTCGTGGTGATGGCGGCCAAGCAGGTCGAACAGCACGCCTTCGCGCAGCGCGCCGTCGCAATGCTCCATGCGTTGCAGTTCCAGGGCGTCGAAGATCGCCTCGAGAATCGCCAGGCCGGCCGGGAAGATGGTGCGCCGGTCAGGCTTGATGCCTTCGAAGTCGATCTTGTCGACTTCGCCCAGCTTGAACAGTTTGCGCTTGACCCAGGCCAGGCCCTCGGCATTGACCTCGCCGTTGCCCAGGCCGCCGGCCTTGATCGCCGCGCCGATGGCGCGGATAGTGCCGGACGAGCCGATGGCCTCGTCCCAGGTCAGGCGATGCAGGGCGTTTTCGATGCTCATCAGCTCCAGGCGTGCGGCGGTGTAGGCCTGGGCGTAGCGCGCCGGGGTGATCTTGCCGTCACGGAAGTAGCGCTGGGTGAAGCTCACGCAGCCCATCTGCAGGCTTTCGCGCAGCAGCGGCTCGAAGCGCTGGCCGATGATGAACTCGGTACTGCCGCCGCCGATGTCGGCGACCAGGCGCTTGCCGGGGGTATCAGCCAGGGTGTGCGACACACCGAGGTAGATCAGGCGCGCCTCTTCACGGCCGGAGATGACCTCCACCGGGTGGCCGAGGATGGCTTCGGCACGCTGGATGAATTCGTTGCGGTTGCGCGCTTCGCGCAGGGCGTTAGTGCCGACGATGCGCACGGAGCCTGCCGGCATGCCGTTGATCAGTTGGGCAAAACGCTTGAGGCATTCCAGGCCTCGCTCCATGGCTTCTTCGCTGAGCTTGCGCTCTTCGTCGATGCCGGCGGCCAGCTGAACCTTCTCGCCGAGGCGCTCGAGAATGCGGATCTCGGTGTGGTGCGCCTTGGCCACGACCATGTGGAAGCTGTTGGAGCCCAGGTCGATGGCGGCGATCAGGGACAGGTTCTTCGCGGAGGTATGCGGCATTCTGTGTGTTCTCGGTCGGTAACCCGGCAATCGTGCCACGATCCTTGGCTGACGCCAACGCGCACCACACCGGGCCTTGATGCAAGGCAATGTGCCATTCGATGCTATGACACTTGTGTGACAGTTTCGATTCGCGGCGTCTTGCACAACTATAGTTACACTCAATCGTCCGTGACTTCCTGTAGGGCCTGGGTGCGGCTATCATGGGCCACGTTTTTTTGCTTACGACCCTGGAGATATCCATGAGCAGCGATCTGATCAAACACGTCACCGACGCCACCTTCGATGCCGAAGTCCTGCAGGCTCAAGGCCCGGTGCTGGTCGACTACTGGGCTGAATGGTGCGGTCCATGCAAGATGATCGCTCCGGTTCTGGACGACATCGCCGCTACCTACGAGGGCAAACTGACCGTCGCCAAGCTGAACATCGACGACAACCAGGAAACCCCGGCCAAGCACGGCGTGCGCGGCATCCCGACCCTGATGCTGTTCAAGAACGGCAACGTCGAAGCCACCAAGGTCGGCGCCCTGTCCAAATCGCAGCTGGCCGCGTTCCTCGACGCCCACCTGTGATGTGATGTGAAAAAGCCCCGCAAATGCGGGGTTTTTCTTTTTCAGAGCACTAGACGCAGAAAAAAGCAAGTGTTACATTCGGCCTCGCACTGCTTCTCCAGTGCCCTCTGCACGCCGTCGCCGAAGCATCCCTAATTCGAATCAGTACGCGATCCTGTCGCCATCTAGCGGCGCGGCTTCATTAAGCCAAAGCTTAATTCTCCCTTCTTACATGATTACGTCATTCCCCTTATGAACCTGACTGAACTCAAGCAAAAGCCGATTACCGATCTTTTGGAAATGGCCGAACAGATGGGCATCGAAAACATGGCCCGTTCGCGCAAACAGGACGTGATTTTCGCCCTGCTGAAGAAGCACGCGAAAAGCGGCGAAGAGATCTCGGGTGACGGCGTGCTGGAGATTCTCCAGGATGGTTTCGGTTTCCTGCGTTCGGCTGATGCGTCCTACCTGGCCGGCCCCGACGACATCTACGTCTCGCCAAGCCAGATCCGCCGCTTCAACCTGCGTACCGGCGACACCATCGTCGGCAAGATCCGCCCACCGAAGGAAGGGGAGCGTTACTTCGCCCTGCTGAAGGTCGACACCATCAACTTCGACCGCCCGGAAAACGCGAAGAACAAGATCCTGTTCGAAAACCTGACGCCGCTGTTCCCGAACAAGCGCCTGAAGATGGAAGCCGGCAACGGCTCCACCGAAGACCTCACTGGTCGCGTCATCGACCTGTGCGCCCCGATCGGCAAAGGCCAGCGTGGCCTGATCGTCGCTCCGCCAAAAGCCGGCAAGACGATCATGCTGCAGAACATCGCGGCGAACATCACCCGTAACAACCCTGAGTGCCACCTGATCGTCCTGCTGATCGACGAGCGCCCGGAAGAAGTGACCGAAATGCAGCGCACCGTGCGCGGCGAAGTGGTTGCCTCGACCTTCGACGAGCCGCCAACCCGCCACGTGCAGGTTGCCGAAATGGTCATCGAGAAGGCCAAGCGCCTGGTCGAGCACAAGAAGGACGTGGTCATCCTGCTGGATTCCATCACCCGTCTGGCACGTGCCTACAACACCGTGATCCCGAGCTCCGGCAAGGTGCTGACCGGTGGTGTCGACGCCCACGCCCTGGAGAAGCCGAAGCGCTTCTTTGGCGCCGCGCGTAACATCGAAGAAGGCGGTTCGCTGACCATCATCGCCACCGCGCTGGTCGAAACCGGCTCGAAGATGGACGAAGTGATCTACGAAGAGTTCAAGGGTACCGGCAACATGGAACTGCCCCTGGACCGTCGTATCGCCGAGAAGCGCGTCTTCCCGGCCATCAACATCAACCGTTCCGGTACTCGCCGCGAAGAGCTGCTGACTGCTGACGACGAACTGCAGCGCATGTGGATCCTGCGCAAGCTGCTGCACCCGATGGACGAGATCGCCGCCATCGAGTTCCTGGTCGACAAGCTCAAGCAGACCAAGACCAACGACGAGTTCTTCCTGTCGATGAAGCGCAAGTAAGCGTTTCTAGCTGGAATTGATTGGGGCCGCTTCGCGCCCCTTCGCGGGCACGCCCGCTCCCACAGGTTCAGTGCGATCCTAATGGGAGCGGGCGTGCCCGCGAAGGGCTGCGAAGCGGCCCCAGTGCATTTTTGCCCCCCAACAAAGCCCGAACGGCGCTACACTCTGCACCCCCGACCGATACGGCCAACACGAGGCTCATGCATGCAGTATCGCGATTTGCGCGACTTCATTCGTGGCCTGGAGCAGCGCGGTGAACTCAAGCGCATCCAGGTTCCGATTTCCCCAGTCCTGGAAATGACCGAGGTCTGCGACCGCACCCTGCGCGCCAAGGGCCCGGCGTTGCTGTTCGAAAAGCCCACGGGCTTCGACATCCCGGTGCTGGGCAACCTGTTCGGCACGCCCGAGCGCGTGGCCATGGGCATGGGCGCCGAGTCGGTCGACGAACTGCGCGAAATCGGCAAGCTGCTGGCCTTCCTCAAGGAGCCCGAGCCGCCGAAAGGCCTGAAGGACGCCTGGTCCAAGCTGCCGATCTTCAAGAAGGTCGTGTCGATGGCGCCGAAGGTGGTCAAGGACGCGGTGTGCCAGGAAGTGGTCATCGAGGGCGATGACGTCGACCTCGGCCAGCTGCCGATCCAGCACTGCTGGCCGGGCGACGTGGCGCCGCTGATCACCTGGGGCCTGACTGTGACCCGCGGCCCGAACAAGGACCGCCAGAACCTGGGCATCTACCGCCAGCAGGTGATCGGCCGCAACAAGGTGATCATGCGTTGGCTGAGCCACCGCGGCGGCGCCCTGGATTATCGCGAGTGGTGCGAGAAGAACCCGGGCCAGCCATTCCCGGTCGCCGTGGCCCTGGGCGCTGACCCGGCCACCATCCTTGGCGCCGTGACGCCAGTGCCGGACACCCTCTCCGAGTACGCCTTCGCCGGCCTGCTGCGCGGCAACCGTACCGAGCTGGTCAAGTGCCGTGGCAGCAACCTGCAGGTGCCGGCAACCGCCGAGATCATCCTCGAAGGGGTGATCCACCCCGGCGAAATGGCCCCGGAAGGCCCGTATGGTGACCATACCGGTTACTACAATGAAGTGGACAGCTTCCCGGTGTTCACCGTCGAGCGCATTACCCACCGGCACAAGCCCATCTACCACAGCACCTACACCGGCCGGCCGCCGGATGAGCCGGCGATTCTCGGTGTGGCGCTGAACGAAGTGTTCGTGCCGATCCTGCAGAAGCAGTTCCCGGAGATCGTCGACTTCTACCTGCCACCGGAAGGCTGCTCGTACCGCATGGCGGTGGTGACCATGAAAAAGCAGTACCCGGGCCACGCCAAGCGCGTGATGCTGGGTGTGTGGTCGTTCCTGCGACAGTTCATGTACACCAAGTTCGTTATTGTCACCGACGACGACATCAACGCCCGCGACTGGAACGATGTGATCTGGGCCATTACCACGCGCATGGACCCCAAGCGTGATACGGTGATGATCGACAACACGCCGATCGATTACCTGGACTTCGCGTCGCCGGTATCGGGGCTGGGGTCGAAGATGGGCCTGGATGCCACGCACAAGTGGCCGGGCGAGACTACACGCGAATGGGGCCGGGTCATCGTCAAGGACGAGGCCGTCACCCGCCGTATCGATGAGCTGTGGGATCAGTTGGGAATAGATTGATGCAGGTAACGTTGCAGCCGTCCGGGGCGGTGCTGGCGCTCGAACCCGGGGAACGGATCCTGGATGGAGCGCGGCGGCTGGGCTATGACTGCCCGAACAGCTGCCGCAATGGCAATTGCCATGTCTGCGCCGCGTTGTTGGTCGAAGGAAGCGTGCGTCAGGACGGTGAAGTCCGTGACCATGGCGAGTTGTTCACCTGCATTGCCGAACCGCTGGAGGACTGTGTGTTGCTCTGGGATGGTGTGCTCGCCCTGGGCGAGCTGCCAGTGCGCAAGCTGGCGTGCAGCGTAAGCGAATGCGTCGAGGTCGGTGGCGACGTCTGGCGCGTGCGCCTGCGTGCGCCGGCCGGCAAACCGCCGCGTTACCACGCCGGGCAATACTTGATGATCGAGCGTGAGGGCGGCAAGCAGGCGGCCTTCTCGCTGGCCTCTGCGCCGCATTCCGGGCGAGATCTCGAGCTGCACGTGCTGGTTCGCGAACCCAGCGCCCAGCAACTGTTGGCACAGTTGCAGCGCGACCGCGTGGCGCGCATCGAAATGCCGTTTGGCGATACCCACCTGGCCGAGTTGCCTGACGGGCCGCTGGTGCTGATTGCCGCTGGTACCGGCATGGGCCAGATGCACAGCCTGGTCGAACATTGCCGCGCCCAAGGCTTCAAGCACCCGGTGCACCTGTACTGGGGTGTGCGTCGTCCGGAAGACTTCTACAGCATCGAGCATTGGGCCGAATGGCAGCGCTTGCCCAACCTGTTCCTGCACAAGGTGGTCAGTGACCTGTGTGGCTGGGAAGGGCGCTGCGGCATGCTGCATGAGGCGGTGTGCGAGGACGTTAAGGACCTCAACAGCGTGCATGTGTATGCCAGTGGCTCGCCGAACATGGTCTATGCCACGCTCGACGCCCTGGTCGAGGCTGGCATGGATGCGCATCGCATGCGTGCCGATGTGTTTGCCTACGCACCACGCGGTTAATAACCGAAGTTTCAACTAGTGGGTATAAGGCGGTAATTGTTACCGCCTGCGCCACTAACTTTCACCGCCCTCGAAACAATACTTCCCAGTCGTCGGAACTGTGCGTGAAACTTGCGCACAGGGGCTTGAGCATTCTCCTGTTTCTATCCTATGGTTAATGCAAGCGCCCCTGGCGCGGCGGCGCAGGCCGCATGGCACACGACTCTCGCTACGTCTGTAGTACACGGGGAATAATGGCGGCAGCTTATGTCGGCACTTGAAAGTTTGTCCTGGGAAGTTGCTTATCCACCGTCGCTCGACTTTGGTCAGCAACTGACCCGTGAGCAATTGCTCAACTCCATGCAAACGACCATGTCTCGCCATGAGGGTGGCCCGGTCTGGTTGTTCGCCTATGGCTCGTTGATCTGGCGCCCGGAATGCAACTCCGTGGAACGCCAGCGGGCGCGAGTGCATGGTTATCACCGCGGGTTGTACCTGTGGTCGCACGAGCACCGGGGCACGCCGGAAACGCCAGGCCTGGTGTTCGGGCTTGATCGCGGCGGCTCGTGCAGCGGTTTTGCCTACCGCCTGGATGAAAGCAACCTCGACGCTTCGCTGATGGCCCTTTGGCAGCGGGAAATGCCTTATCCGGCCTATCGGCCGCACTGGCTCACGTGCCGGCTGGGTGATGGCAGCAAGGTGCAGGCGCTGGGGTTCGTGCTGGAGCGGCACCTGCCGTGCTATGCAGGCAACCTGCCGGACACCTTGCTCAGCCAGATTCTGGCCAGTGCCAAGGGGCGTTATGGCACCACGCGGGATTATGTCGAGCAGACCCTGGATGCGCTGCGCAGCCACCAGATGCCGGATCGCAACCTCGAAGCTCGGTTCAGGCGTTGCCATAACCTGCACGGGCCTCTTCGCGGGTGAACCCGCTCACACGAAAGCACACAACCCTCAAGGCCTGTGCGGTCCATGTGGGAGCGGGCTTGCCCGCGAAGAGGCCGGACCTGCCTACTGGGCCAGTACCACCAACTTACCCACAGCCCGCCGCTGCCCAAGTGCTTCAATTGCAGCCCCGGCTTCAGCCAGTGGATAAGTCCTGGACACCAATGGCTTCAACTTGCCTTCGGCATGCCAGGCAAACAACTGACGGAAGTTCGCGGCATTGTCCTCTGGCTGGCGCTGGGCAAACGCGCCCCAGAACACCCCAAGTACCGCCGCACCTTTGAGCAGCACCAGGTTCGCCGCCATCTGCGGGATCGTCCCGCTGGCAAACCCAACCACCAGCAGCCGGCCCTGCCATGCCAAGCCGCGCACGGCCTGGTCGAACAGCTCGCCACCCACCGGGTCGTAGATCACATCGACGCCCTGGCCGCCGGTCAGGCGCTTGATCTCCTCCTTGAGGCTGGCCTGGCTGTAGTCGATCAGTTCGTCAGCCCCCGCAGCCTTGGCTACGGCGAGTTTCTCGGCGCTGCTGGCTGCGGCGATCACTTTTGCCCCCATGGCCTTGCCGATCTCCACCGCCGCCAGGCCAACCCCACCAGATGCACCGAGCACCAGCAGGGTTTCGCCGGGTTGCAGCTGGCCGCGCTGCTTGAGCGCATGCATCGAGGTGCCATACGTCATGCCGAACGCGGCGGCAGTGGCAAAATCCATGTGCTCGGGAATCGGCATCACGTTGTAGAACGGCACCGCCACCTGCTCGGCGAATGCCCCCCAGCCGGTCAGGGCCATCACCCGGTCGCCCACCTTGAAGGTGCCGGCCCGTTCGCCGACCGCAGCGACCACGCCTGCAGCCTCGCCACCCGGCGAGAATGGCAGGGGTGGCTGGAACTGGTATTTGCCTTCGATGATCAGCGTGTCGGGGAAGTTGACCCCGGCAGCCTGCACGTCGAGCAGGATCTCGTTCTTCTTCGGCACAGGGCTGGCCACGTCTTCCAGCACCAGGTCGCGGGCCGGACCCAGGGTTTTGCACAACACAGCTTTCATCGGGGCTATTCCTTTGCGTGTAGTGGCCGATAAGTGTAGGAGGGGCACCTGCCGGGTCAACGAGCATGCCCCGCCCTGATGTGCTGGTATAAGTGCTGGCACAAGCCCGGGCTTGGGTTTGGCCGGCATGCTGGGTAAGCTGGCGCCAACTGTTTCTAGGAGCGAATTCGTGAAAGCGTGGATCTTGATGGTACTGGCGCTGATGCTGCCAGCGGCGGCCATGGCCGAGGAAGCCAAGGAAGGGGAGCCGAAGGTTTCCTACATCACCCTGAGCCCGCCCTTCGTCGGCAACTATGCCCTCGATGGCAGCCCCAAGCTGCGCGTATACAAGGCTGATGTGGCCCTGCGCGTGACGGGCGATGCCGCAGCAGCTGCGGTCAAGCACCAGGAACCACTGATCCGCAACCAGTTGGTGGCACTGTTCACCCAGCAGACGGTAGATGCCATGAGCAACGTCGATGCCAAGGAGAAGCTGCGCCAGGAAGCGTTGAAGCAAGTGCAGCAGGTGATGGAAGCGGAAGAGGGCAAGCCGATTGTCGAGGATCTGCTGTTCAATAACCTGATCGTGCAGTGAGTCGAACCTCACGGGCTCCTCGGGGGATGTGGTCGAAACGCTGAAGCTAGCGCGATCACTGTGGGAGCGGGTTTACCCGCGAAGAATCCAGCGCAGTTTATGGCACCGGCTCCGCCGGTGTTCGCGGGTAAACCCGCTCCCACAGGAAATGCGTCGGGGCCGGCGAGTGCGTTCAGCGCGCCAGCGCGATGATCGCCGCCCACTGCTCTTCAGTCACCGGCATCACCGACAACCGCGTGCCTTTCTGCACCAGCGGCAACTCCGCCAGCGCACTCTGCTGCTTCAGCAAACCCAGCCCCAGCACCTGGCGGAATGTCTTCACGTGGGCCACGTCCACGGCGCTCCATGGGTTCTTCTCGGCATTGGCCTTGGCGTCGAAGTAGTGGCTTTCCGGGTCCAGTGCCGTCGGGTCCGGGTAGGCCGCTTTCGTGATCCGGGCGATGCCGGCAATACCCGGTTGTGGGCAGCTGGAGTGGTAAAAGAAGAACTCGTCGCCCTCGCTCATGGCCCGCATGAAATTGCGTGCCTGGTAGTTGCGTACGCCATCCCAGCGCGCCTCGCCCAGGCGACCCAGGCCTTCGATCGAGAGCTCGTCGGGCTCGGACTTCATCAGCCAATAGGCCATGGATACTGCTCCTGAAAAGGTTTGAAATAACCTGTTGCACGAAACCGACAGCCGGTTGGCGTCAACGTTTGCGTGACGACTCAGGTTGTCGGAAAATGCGCCGATTTTAAAGCTAGACGCTCCGGCGGCACCTAGAAGGTCGCCGAGCCTGAACGTATGCCTAGGGGGGCATTCTTCGATGAATCAACGCAAACCGGATCTACTGTGGATTCTGGTCTTCATCTTTGGACTTGGTGTGGTCACCACCGGTTATGCCCAGGGCATCTGGGAGAAAAAGCTGGATACTGCCTACCAGACGCCGGTCGACGCCAACCCGCAGCAACGCTGATGCCCCCTCGCTGACGCCGCTCAGTTCGGCGCCAGGTACCAGCCACGGTCGCTGACCGTGCCCTGCAGTGGTACATCCCAACTGGCCTGTGCCAGCCGCTCGACCTTCTGGCATTCATGCGCCAGCCCCAGCAGCAGTGGTTTCTTCCAGGTCTTGCGACGTGCCTGGTAGGCCAGGCTGCGGTCGTAGAAGCCCCCGCCCATGCCCAGGCGCCCCCCCACTTCATCGAAGCCGACCAGCGGCAACAGGATCAGGTCCAGTGACCAGATCGGGCGCTGACGCCGGCGATCGGTCAACGGTTCTGGAATACGGAAGCGGTTGCGCTTGAGTTTTTCGCCCTGTTCGAAACGCTGGAACACCATGCGCGTGCGCGGCCAGGCATGCAGCACCGGCAGGTAGGTGCGTTTGCCCCGGCGCTGGGCCTCGCGTAGCAGCAGGCGTGGGTCGATTTCACCGTCGTTGGGCAGGTACAAGGCGATGTGCCGGGCGCGGCGGAACAAGGGGTGTTGCGCCAGCTGGCGGAACAGGCCGCGTGAGGCCTGGTGTTGCTGGGCGGGTGTAAGGGCGCGGCGGGCGTTGCGAAGCAGACGACGAAGCTGGGGGCGGGTAAGCGGCGCAGTTTCGGTCATGGCACTGGCTATCCCAGGTGTCGGATTGCCCAGCTGAGCGCTGGGCAGGAAGAATCAGGCTCCCCGATAAGACCGCTATCGGTGTAGCCCTTGAACCCGAAAGTTCAAGGTGGAGATTGCAGGGGGCGTTAAGGCTTTCCGTCGGGCGGACATGCACACCGGCCCCAGCGTGCAACCCCCGTGGTTGTGCGTATCGGCTCAGGGACATAACCGACTGGCGCATCCCCCAGGGAGTGGCGCCAGTATACCAATCTCAGCCGTTTTTGGTACCCGCATCGTCGGACAAAGCCTGATCGACCCGCTCCAGCAGGTCACGCACCTGTTCACGGCTGGTGCCACTGACCGGCGCCTCGGTGCGGTCTTCCTGGCGGTGCAGCATCTCGTGCGTGATGTTCAACGCTGCCATGACCGCAATGCGGTCGGCCCCGATCACCTTGCCGCTGCTGCGGATCTCGCGCATCTTGCCGTCCAGGTAGCGCGCGGCGCTGACCAGGTTGTTGCGCTCTTCCGGCGGGCAGATGATCGAATACTCCTTGTCGAGGATCTGCACGGTGACGCTATTGCTTGAACTCATGAGTCTTGCTCCAGGGCCTTCAGGCGTAAAATCATCGACTCGACCTTGCGCTTGGCGATCTCGTTCTTTTCGATGAGGTGGGCGCGCTCCTCGCGCCAGGATTTTTCCTGAGCTACTAGGAGTGCATTTTGCCGTTTTAGTTGCTCGACGCGTTCGATCAGCAACTCGAACCGGCTCATCAGCGCTTGCAGGTCGTTCTCTTGCGTGGGTTGCACTCGATTCGCTCCGTCGTTGAATCACCCTGCGATGATGCCTCTCCCGGCGCAGCGGCGGCCAGTGCCGATGGTCTTGGCGCGCCTGCCGGTGCTAGGATACAAGGTCTTCATTCTAGTCAAATGCGCCGTCTGGCGCCTAGCCGACCATGCCTAATACTCAATCGCCTTATGTTGCCTTCGCCATGCTGCTCTCGAGCAATGGCCACCCTGTAACCCCTGCCGAGCTGCACGGCCTGTTGATCGGGCGCAGCTGTGCCGGTGCAGGCTTCGATGCCGAGGCCTGGCTGGCCGATGCCGCCCAATTGCTGGAAACCGAGCCCGGCGACACCGTGCGCAATGCCCTGATCGGCCTGCAAGAGATGGTCAAGGGCGAGCTGAACAGCGAAGACATGGCCATCGTCCTGCTGCTGCCCAGCGACGATGCCGCACTGGCCGACCGCGCCGAGGCGCTGGGCCAGTGGTGCCAGGGCTTCATCACCGGTTTTGGCCTGAACGCGGGTGGCAAGGACCTGTCTACCGAAGCCAAGGAAGTGCTGCAGGACCTGGTGGCCATTTCCCAGGTGCAGGAAGCACTCGAAGAATCCGAAGACGGCGAGAGCGACTACATGGAAGTCATGGAGTACCTGCGCGTCGCACCGCTGCTGCTGTACACGGAGCTGGCCGCGCCTGCCGCACCTGCGCCAAAACCTTCGCTGCATTGATCAACCGGGGGTAGTTCTGCCCATGAGCCACATACCCAAGGCCGAGTATGCCCGTCGGCGCAAGGCGCTGATGGCGCAGATGGTCCCCAACAGCATTGCCATTTTGCCCGCCGCCGCCGTTGCCATCCGCAACCGCGACGTCGAGCACGTGTACCGCCAGGACAGCGATTTCCAGTACCTCAGCGGCTTCCCTGAGCCGGAGGCGGTGATTGCCCTGATCCCTGGCCGCGAGCATGGCGAGTACGTGTTGTTCTGCCGTGAGCGCAACCCGGAGCGTGAGCAATGGGATGGGCTGCGTGCCGGCCAGGAAGGCGCAGTCCGTGACTTCGGTGCGGACGATGCGTTCCCGATCACCGACATCGACGAGATCCTGCCGGGCCTGATCGAAGGCCGCGAACGGGTCTACAGCGCCATGGGCAGCAATGCGGAGTTCGACCGCCGGCTGATGGACTGGATCAACGTGATCCGCTCCAAGGCACGCCTTGGCGCCCAGCCGCCGAACGAGTTCGTTGCGCTGGATCATCTGCTGCACGACATGCGCCTGTATAAATCGGCAGCGGAAGTGAAGGTGATGCGAGCCGCCGCCGATATCTCCGCGCGTGCCCATGTGCGGGCCATGCAGGCCTGCCGCGCCGGGCTGCACGAGTACAGCCTGGAAGCCGAGCTGGACTACGAGTTCCGCAAGGGTGGGGCAAAGATGCCCGCCTACGGCTCGATCGTCGCCGCCGGGCGCAATGGCTGCATCCTGCATTACCAGCAGAACGATGCCCCGCTCAAGGACGGCGACCTGGTGCTGATCGATGCCGGTTGCGAAATCGACTGCTACGCCAGCGACATCACCCGTACCTTCCCGGTCAGCGGGCGTTTTTCGCCCGAGCAGAAGGCCATCTACGAGCTGGTGCTCAAGGCCCAGGCCGCTGCCTTTGCCGAGATCGCCCCGGGCAAGCACTGGAACCACGCCCACGAGGCGACGGTGCGGGTCATCACCGAAGGCCTGGTGGCGCTCGGCCTGCTCAAGGGCGAGGTGCAGGCGCTGATCGACAGCGAGGCCTACCGAGCCTTCTACATGCACCGCGCCGGGCACTGGCTGGGCATGGATGTGCACGATGTCGGCGAGTACAAGGTGGGGGGCGAGTGGCGGGTACTGGAGCCCGGCATGGCGCTGACTGTCGAGCCCGGCATCTACATTGCCGCCGACAACCAGGAGGTCGCGAAGAAATGGCGCGGCATCGGCATCAGGATCGAGGATGACGTGGTAGTGACCAAGCAAGGTTGTGAAATCCTGACGTCGGGTGTGCCCCGTACGGTTACCGAAATCGAGGCGCTGATGCAGGCTGCACGTAAGGACGCGGCATGAGCCGGGTCAACCTGGCGATCATCGGCGGTGGCCTGGTCGGTGCGAGCCTGGCCCTGGCCCTGCAGGCCGGCGCCAAGGCGCGCGGCTGGAAGATCCTGCTGATCGAGCCGTTCGCCCCGGGTGACAGCTTCCAGCCCAGCTACGATGCGCGTTCTTCGGCGCTGTCGTTCGGCACCCGGCAGATCTACCAGCACCTTGGCCTGTGGCAAACCATCAGCCCGCGTGCCGAGCCGATCCGGCAAATCCAGGTGTCCGACCGTGGCCGCTTCGGCGCCACCCGCCTGGACGCCCTGGAAGAAGGGGTGCCGGCGCTGGGCTACGTGGTGGAAAACGCCTGGCTCGGCCAATGCCTGTGGCAGGGGCTGGACAGCGAGGTGGTGAGCTGGCGCTGCCCGGCCGAGGTGAAGGCGATGCAGGCCATCGAGGGTGGCTACCGCCTGCTGCTGGACGACGACACCAGCCTGGAATGCGACCTCGCCGTGCTGGCCGATGGCGGCCGTTCCGGCCTGCGCGAGCAACTGGGCATTCATGTGCGCCGCACACCGTATGAGCAGAGCGCGCTGATCGCCAACATCACCCCGGGCGAGGCCCACGGCGGCCAGGCCTTCGAGCGCTTCACCGAGCAGGGCCCGATGGCCTTGCTGCCTCTGCCGGAAAACCGCTGCGCGCTGGTCTGGACCCGGCAGGGGATGGATGCCCGGCGCCTGGCCGAGATCGACGAGCGCAGCTTCCTGCGCGAGCTGCAGGATGCCTTCGGCTATCGCCTCGGCGCCCTGCGCCAGGTCGGTGCCCGGCATCTGTACCCGCTGGCGCTGATCGAGGCCGAAGAGCAGGTGCGGCCACACCTGGTGGTGCTGGGCAACGCAGCGCACAGCCTGCACCCGATCGCCGGCCAAGGCTTCAACCTGTCGCTGCGTGACGTGCAGTCGCTGGCCGATGCCTTGTTGGCAGGCCCACAGCATCCAGGCGACCTGGCGAGCCTGCAGGGCTATCGCCAGCGCCAGCGACTCGACCAGGCCCTGACCATCGGCTTCTCCGACCAGGTGACCCGCCTGTTCGGCAGCAACCAGCCGTTGCTGGCGGCCGGGCGCAACATCGGCCTGCTCGGGCTCGACCTGCTGCCACCGGCAAAAAGCTGGTTCGCCCGCCAGGCCATGGGCCTCGGTACCCGGCCCGATCCGCGGGGCCAGGCATGAGCAACCCGCGCAGGCTGGCGCGCCGGGCGCGCATGTTGCGCTGGCTGCTGAACTTCTACCCGCCCTACATCGGCGCCGGTATCCACATCCAGCACATCAGCCCCGACATGCGCAGCGTCAAGGTGCGCATGAAGCTGACCCGCTGGAACCGCAACTACGTCGGCACCCAGTTTGGCGGCAGCCTGTACTCGATGGTCGACCCGTTCTACATGCTGCTGCTGATCGAGCAGCTGGGGCGCGAGTACATCGTCTGGGACAAGGCCGCGAGCATCGACTTCATCGCCCCGGGCAAGGGCACGGTGTACGCCGAATTTCACGTCGATGACGCGCTGCTGGACGAGATCCGCCAGCAGACCGCCAGCGGCAAGAAGTACCTGCCACGTGTGCAGGTCGATATCCGTGACCAAGCCGGCGAGCTGGTGGCACGGGTCGATAAAACCCTATACGTGCGGCTCAAGCCGCAAGCGAGGCAGGCGTAAGGCATGGAAATGCGCGCAGATCTGTTGATTGTCGGTGCCGGTATGGTCGGCAGCGCCCTGGCCCTGGCGCTTCGCCACAGCGGCCTGGAAATTCTCCTGCTCGATGGCGGCCCGCTGTCGGTCAAACCGTTCGACGGCGCCGCACCGTTCGAGCCACGGGTGAGTGCCCTGTCGGCGGCCAGCCAGCGCATCCTCGAACGCCTGGGTGCCTGGGACGGTATCGCCAGTCGGCGCGTGTCGCCGTATTCCGACATGCATGTATGGGATGGCAGCGGCACCGGTCAGATTCATTTCTCGGCAGGCAGCGTGCACGCCCAGGTGCTCGGCCACATCGTCGAGAACCGGGTGGTACAGGACGGTCTGCTGGAGCGCCTGCACGACAGCGACATCGGCCTGTTGCCCAATGCCCGCCTGGAGCAGCTGCGCCGTTCCGGTGACGAATGGCTGCTGACCCTCGCCGACGGCCGCCAGCTACGCACACCGCTGGTGGTCGCCGCCGACGGCGCCAACTCGGCGGTGCGCCGCCTGGCCGGCTGCGAGACCCGCGAATGGGATTACCTGCACCACGCGATCGTTACCAGCGTGCGCTGCAGCGCCGCGCACCAGGCCACTGCCTGGCAGCGGTTCACCGATGAGGGGCCGCTGGCGTTCCTGCCGTTGTCGCGTGACGGCAAGCAGGACTGGTGCTCGATCGTCTGGTCGACGACGCCGGAGCAGGCCGAGCAGATCATGGCGCTGGATGACGAAGCCTTCCTCAAGGCTCTGGAACGCGCCTTCGAAGGTCGCCTGGGCAATGTGCTGGAGGCCGACCCACGCGTCTGCGTGCCGTTGCGCCAGCGCCACGCCAAGCGCTACGTGGACGAAGGGCTGGTGCTGATCGGGGATGCCGCGCACACCATTCACCCGTTGGCCGGGCAGGGTGTCAACCTGGGCTTCCTGGATGCCGCCGTGCTGGCCGAGGTGCTGGAGCATGCCTGCGAGCGCGGTGAGCGGTTGGCGGATGTGAAGGTGCTCAGCCGTTATGAGCGCCGGCGCATGCCGCACAACCTGGCGTTGATGGCGGCGATGGAAGGCTTCGAGCGGCTGTTCCAGGCCAACCCGCTGCCGTTGCGCTGGTTGCGCAACAGCGGGTTGAAGCTGGTGGAGCAGATGCCGGAAGCCAAGGCGATGTTCGTGCGCCAGGCCTTGGGGTTGACCGGGGACCTGCCGGAGCTGGCCAAGGCTTGAGATGGCTGGGGGCTGCTTTGCAGTCCTCTGCAACATCCGGTAACTGCTCGGATGATGAGCTGGAAAATGGGATTCACTACCATTTGCACCTCTCATACGATCCGAGGAGCGCTTTCCATGTTGCCACGCAAGCCCCTATTGGCCGCCCTGGCCCTGACCCTGTTCGGCGGCACCGCCCAGGCGGCGGACGAAGTGGTGGTGTACTCCTCGCGCATCGACGAGCTGATCAAGCCGGTCTTCGACGCCTACACCGCCAAGACCGGAGTCAAGGTCAAGTTCATCACCGACAAGGAAGCCCCGCTGATGCAGCGCATCAAGGCCGAGGGCGAGAACGGTGTGGCCGACCTGCTGCTCACCGTCGATGCCGGCAACCTCTGGCAGGCCGAGCAAATGGGCATCCTGCAGCCGATCAAGTCGGACATCATCGACCAGAACATCCCGCCGCAGTACCGCGCTTCGTCCCATGACTGGACCGGCCTCAGCCTGCGTGCGCGGACCATCGTCTACTCCACCGAGCGGGTCAAGCCGGCCGAGCTGACCACCTACGAGGCCCTCGCCGACAAGCACTGGGAAGGCCGCCTGTGCCTGCGCACGGCGAAGAAGGTGTACAACCAGTCGCTGACCGCCACGCTGATCGAGAACCACGGCGAGGCCAAGACCGAACAGATCGTCAAAGGCTGGGTCGGCAACCTGGCCACCGATGTGTTCTCCGACGACAACTCGGTGATCCAGGCCATCGAGGCCGGCCAGTGCGATGTGGGCGTGGTCAACACCTACTACTACGGTCGCCTGCACGCGCAGAACCCGAAGCTGCCAGTGAAGATCTTCTGGCCCAACCAGGGTGACCGTGGCGTGCACGTCAACCTGTCGGGCATCGGCCTGACCAAGCATGCGCCGCACCCGGAAGCCGCCAAGAAGCTGGTCGAGTGGATGACCGGCGAGGAGGCGCAGAAGCTGTTCGCCGACATCAACCAGGAGTTCCCGGCCAATCCGAAGGTCAAACCGTCGGATGAAGTGGCGGCCTGGGGCAGCTTCAAGGCCGACAGCATTCCGGTGGAAGTGGCCGGCAAGCGCCAGGCCGAGGCCATTCGCCTGATGGATCGCGCTGGCTGGAACTAAGCAACAGGCTTTACTCTTCCGGGGCCTTCACGGGCCTCTTCGCGGGCATGCCCGCTCCCGCAGGAATACTCGATCCCTGTGGGAGCGGGCATGCCCGCGAACGACCGCAAAGCGGTCGCAATCAGCCACAGAGACATTCACTTGCCCCATACCGCCCAACGCCGCTGGTACCTCCCGGTCACCCTGACCGCCGCCTTGGTCCTCCTGCCCCTGAGCGTGCTGCTGCTGTCCTGGCAGTCCATCGACCTGCAGATCTGGTCGCACCTGCTCGACACCCAGATGGGCCGCCTGCTGGGCAATACCGCGACCCTGGTGGTCGGCGTCGGTATCGGCGTCACCCTGCTCGGCGTCAGCCTGGCTTGGCTCACCAGCCTCTGTGAGTTCCCCGGCCGGCGCTGGCTCGACTGGGCGCTCATGCTGCCGTTCGCCATCCCGGCCTATGTGCTGGCCTTCGTCTTCGTCGGCCTGCTCGACTTTGCCGGCCCCGTACAGAGCGCCCTGCGCGAGGTGTTCGGGCCCATGCGCCTGCCACGGGTACGCTCTACCGGTGGGGTGATTATCGTGCTGGTGCTGGTGTTCTACCCCTATGTCTACCTGCTGGCGCGCACGGCGTTCCTGGCCCAGGGCAAGGGCTTGATGGAGGCTGCGCGGGTACTTGGCCTGTCACCCCTGCAAGCCTTCTGGCGGGTAGCCCTGCCGATGGCGCGGCCAGCGATTGGTGCCGGCATCGCCCTGGCGCTGATGGAGACCCTGGCCGATTTCGGCGCAGTGGCGGTGTTCAACTTCGATACCTTCACCACGGCCATCTACAAGACCTGGTACGGCTTCTTCAGCCTGTCCAGCGCGGCCCAGCTGGCCAGCCTGCTGCTGTTGGCGGTGATGCTGGTGCTGTACGGCGAGCGCCGCGCCCGTGGCGCGACCCGCAGCGGCAACGAGCGCCCGCGCGGGCAGGCGCTTTACCACTTGCGCGGGGTCAAGGCGCTGCTGGCCAGCGGCTGGTGCCTGCTGGTGTTCGCCTGCGCATTCGTCATCCCGCTGCTGCAGCTGCTGGTGTGGTTCTGGCAACGCGGTCGGCATGATCTGGACGAGCGGTATGTCGGCCTGGTGCTGCACACCTTGTACCTGGGCGGCATGGCCGCTCTGATCACCGTTTGCGTGGCCCTGCTGCTGGCTTTCGCCCGCCGGCAGGCACCAACCGGCGGCATCCGCGCCGGCGTCGGCCTGGCCAACCTGGGCTATGCCTTGCCGGGCTCGGTGCTGGCGGTGTCGATCATGCTGGCCTTCAGCTACCTGGACAATCAGTTGGTCATACCGCTGTCGACCTGGTTGGGTGGCGCGGGCAAGCCGCTGTTGCTGGGCAGCCTGGCCGCCTTGTTGCTGGCCTACCTGGTGCGCTTCATCGCCGTGGCCTATGGGCCGTTGGAGAGCAGCCTGGAGCGTATCCGCCCATCATTGCCGGAGGCCTCGCGCAGCCTCGGCGTCGGTGGTGTGGGTTTGTTTTTCAAGGTGTATCTGCCGCTGCTGGTGCCGGGTGCCCTGAGCGCCGCGTTGCTGGTGTTCGTCGATGTGCTCAAGGAAATGCCGGCCACCTTGCTGATGCGCCCGTTCGGCTGGGACACCTTGGCGGTCAGGGTGTTCGAGATGACCAGCGAAGGCGAATGGGCGCGTGCCTCGCTGCCAGCACTGACTTTGGTGCTGGTAGGGCTGTTGCCGGTCATCGGGCTGATCCGCCGTTCCGCTCGTCGCCCTGGTCACAGTCACTGAGGATGCCAGCTTGCGCCCTTGCGGCTACAATGCGCGGCATTCGCGCGGCGGGTCCTACAAGAAGAGCTGACGATTAAACGTCATCGACCGCTGCCGCTTCGCCACGCCCGGAAGGAGAAACCCATGGGACAGCGCACGCTTTTGTACGACTTGCACCTGGCGCTTGGCGCCAAGACGGTCGATTTCGGTGGCTGGGACATGCCGCTGCACTATGGCTCGCAGGTCGAGGAGCACCATCAGGTGCGTAGCGACTGCGGAGTCTTCGATGTTTCCCACATGACGGTCATCGACGTCGCTGGCGACGACTCCACGCCCTGGCTGCAACGTCTGCTGGCCAACGACGTGGCCCGCCTCGACGGCACCGGCAAGGCGCTGTATAGCCCGTTGCTCAACGAAGACGGCGGGGTCATCGACGACCTGATCGTCTACCGTACCCAAAGCGGCTACCGCCTGGTCACCAACGCGGCCACGCGGGCGAAGGTCCTCGATTGGCTGGAACATCAGAGCGCAGGGTTCAGCGTCTCGTTCGACGTTCGCCCGGACCTTGCCATTCTCGCCATTCAGGGGCCGCACGCCCGCGAGAAAGTCGCCGCGCTGCTGAGCCCGGCTCGCGCCGCGCTGATCCGTGAACTGCGCCCGTTCGAAGGTGTTGCCGAAGGCGACTGGTTCATCGCCCGCACCGGCTACACCGGTGAAGACGGCCTGGAAATCATCCTGCCGGGCGATGAGGCCGTAGCGTTCTTCAACGACCTGGTCGGCGCCGGCATCGCGCCGAGCGGCCTGGGGGCGCGTGACACCCTGCGCCTGGAAGCCGGCATGAACCTGTACGGCCAGGACATCGATGAAAGCCACACCCCGCTGACCTCCAACCTGGGTTGGTGCATCGCCTGGGAGCCCGCCGAGCGCAACTTCGTCGGCCGTACCGGGCTGTTGGCGGAAATCGAGCGCGGCGTGCAGGAAAAACTGGTTGGCCTGGTGCTGGAAGAGCGCGGCGTGCTGCGTGCCCACCAGGTGGTTCGTGTAGCCGGGATTGGCGAAGGGGAGATCACCAGTGGTAGTTTCTCGCCTACGCTGAGCAAGTCCATTGCCCTGGCGCGTGTGCCCATGGCTACCGGTGACCGTGCCGAGGTCGAGATCCGCGGCAAGTGGTACCCGGTGCGGGTGGTCAAACCGACCTTCGTGCGCCAAGGCAAGATTCTGATCTGAACATTCAACGGCGGGCCGAACCGCTGACCCAAACGAGGAATTCAAGACATGAGCAATATCCCCGCCGATCTGCGTTTCGCCGAAAGCCACGAGTGGGCGCGCCTGGAAGCTGACGGCAGCGTCACCGTAGGCATCAGCGACCACGCCCAGCAAGCCCTGGGTGACGTGGTGTTCGTCGAGCTGGCCGAAGTCGGCAAGGTGTTCTCTGCTGGCGACGCTGCAGGCGTGGTCGAATCGGTCAAGGCCGCTTCCGACATCTACGCCCCGGTTGCCGGTGAAGTGATCGCGGTCAACGAAGAGCTGGCCGACAGCCCGGAGCTGCTCAACGAAGAGCCTTACGAGTCGTGGATCTTCAAGCTCAAGCCAAGCAACCCGGCCGAGCTCGACAACTTGCTGGATGCCGCTGGCTACAAGGCCTTGATCGGCGAGTAAAACCGCGTCGCCTGCTTCGCGGGCAAGCCCGCTCCCACAGGTTAACCGCAGGCCGTGAGCCGGGTGCTGTCCCTGTGGGAGCGGGCTTGCCCGCGAAGAGGCCGGCCCTGCCAGCGCAAGATTCCCCGCAGAATCGGCAATCCTTCCTAGACTTATAAGTCTCCATGAGACCTGGTCTAGGAAGAGAGCGTCGACATGTCCCAGTCGCCATCCCTGCATCAACTGCAAGAGCTCAACCCTTTCCTGCGTCGCCACCTGGGGCCCGATGCCTCGGAGCAGCAGGCAATGCTCAGCGCCCTCGGCCTCGACAGCCGCAGCGAGCTGATCGAGCAGACCGTGCCGCCAGGCATCCGCTTCAACCGTGCCCTCGACCTGCCACCGGCTTTGGATGAACAGGCTGCGCTAGCCAGGCTCGCAGGCTTCGCCGAGCAGAACCAGGTGTGGACCAGCCTCATCGGCATGGGCTACCACGGCACCGTCACGCCCACCGTCATCCTGCGCAACGTGCTGGAAAACCCCGGCTGGTACACCGCCTACACGCCCTACCAGCCCGAAATCGCCCAAGGCCGGCTGGAGGCGCTGCTCAATTTCCAGCAGATGGTCATCGACCTTACCGGGCTGGCGCTGGCCAACGCGTCATTGCTCGACGAAGCCACGGCGGCAGCCGAAGCCATGGCCCTGGCCAAGCGGGTGGCGCGCAACAAGAGCAATGCGTTCTTTGCCGACGAGCACTGCCATCCACAGACCTTGTCGGTGCTGAAAACCCGCGCCGAAGGGTTTGGTTTCCAACTGATCGTCGATGCTGTGGATAACCTTTCAAAGCACCAGGTTTTCGGCGCTTTGCTGCAGTACCCGGACACCCATGGCGAGGTGCGCGACCTGCGCCCGCTCATCGACCAGTTGCACAGCCAGCAGGCCCTGGCCTGCGTGGCCGCCGACCTGCTCAGCCTGGTGGTGCTGACTCCACCTGGCGAGCTCGGCGCCGATGTGGTACTGGGTTCGACCCAGCGCTTCGGCGTACCCATGGGCTACGGCGGCCCGCACGCCGCCTATTTCGCTTGTCGTGACGACTACAAGCGGGCGATGCCCGGGCGCATCATCGGTGTGTCCCGCGATGCCCGTGGCAATACCGCGCTGCGCATGGCCCTGCAGACCCGCGAGCAGCATATCCGCCGCGAAAAGGCCAACTCCAACATCTGCACAGCCCAGGTGCTGTTGGCCAACATCGCCGGCTTCTACGCGGTGTATCACGGCCCCGAGGGCCTGCAGCGCATTGCCCAGCGCGTGCATCGGCTGACCTTCGTGCTGGCAGCAGGCCTTGAGGCCAAAGGCATCAAGCGCCTCAACCAGCACTTTTTCGACACCTTGACCCTGGACGTCGGTGGTGCCCAGGCAGCGATCATTGAAAGCGCCGAAGCCGCGCGCATCAACCTGCGCATTCTGGGGCGCGGCCATCTGGGCGTGAGCCTGGACGAAACCTGTAACGAGGCCACCGTGCTGCGGCTGCTGGATATTTTCCTGGGCGTCGATCACGGCCTGGATATCGCCACGCTCGACCAGCACGCGCTGCCCGAAGGCATCCCCGCAGCGCTGGTGCGGCGTACGCCGTTCCTCAGCCACCCGGTATTCAACCTGCACCACAGCGAAACCGAGATGCTGCGCTACCTCAAACAGCTGGAGAACAAGGACCTGGCGCTGAACCAGTCGATGATCCCGCTTGGCTCCTGCACCATGAAGCTCAATGCCACCAGCGAGATGATCCCCATCACCTGGCCCGCATTCGCCCAGCTTCACCCCTTTGCGCCCGCCGCACAGGCCACGGGCTACAAGGCGATGATCGACGAGCTGGAAAGCTGGTTGTGCGCCATTACCGGCTTCGATGCCATTTGCATGCAGCCCAACTCCGGCGCCCAGGGCGAATACGCCGGGCTCATGGCCATCACCCGCTATCACCGCAGCCGTCATCAGCCCCAGCGCACGCTGTGCCTGATCCCGTCGTCGGCCCACGGCACCAACCCGGCATCGGCGCAGATGGCAGGCATGGAAGTGGTGATCGTCGATTGTGACGAGGCTGGCAACGTCGACCTCGAAGACCTCAAGGCCAAGGCCCATGCCGCTGGCGACAAGCTGTCATGCCTGATGGTCACCTATCCCTCGACCCATGGCGTATACGAAGAGGGCATCCGCGAGATCTGCGAGGTGGTCCACCAGCACGGTGGCCAGGTGTACATGGACGGCGCCAACCTCAACGCTCAGGTCGGCCTGACGCGGCCGGCGGATATCGGCGCCGATGTGTCGCACATGAACCTGCACAAGACTTTCTGCATTCCCCATGGCGGTGGCGGCCCGGGCATGGGGCCGATCGGCATCCGTGCTCACCTCAAGCCGTTCGTCGCCAGCCACCCGGTGGTGCCGGTGCCGGGGCTGGACCCGAACAACAGTGCAGTCAGCGCCGCGCCTTGGGGAAGCGCAAGCATCCTGCCGATCAGCTGGATGTACATTGCCATGATGGGCCCGCAGCTTGCCGACGCGAGCGAAGTGGCGATCCTCTCGGCCAACTACCTGGCCAGCCAGCTCGGCGGTGCGTTCCCGGTGCTGTACCGCGGGCGCAACCAGCGCGTGGCCCATGAGTGCATCCTCGACCTGCGGCCGCTCAAGGCGCAGACCGGCATTACCGAGGAGGACGTTGCCAAACGCCTGATGGACTATGGCTTCCATGCCCCGACCATGTCGTTCCCGGTGCCGGGGACCCTGATGGTCGAGCCCACGGAAAGCGAGTCGAAGGCCGAGCTTGACCGCTTCGTCGAAGCGATGCTGGCGATACGCGCGGAAATTGCCGAGGTGCAGGAAGGTCATTGGCCGGCGGAGGACAACCCGCTCAAGCATGCGCCGCATACCTTGGCTGACGTGCTGGCGCCGTGGACCCGGCCTTACAGCCTGGAGCAGGCGATTGCACCCAGTACCCATGTGCGGCTGCACAAGTACTGGCCTGCGGTGAACCGGGTCGACAATGTGTATGGTGACAGGAATCTGTTCTGTTCCTGTGTGCCGGTGGAGGCTTACCGGTAAGGCCTGGGGGCGGTGCTGGATTCTTCGCGGGCCAGCCCGCTCCCACAGGTATTGCGCAGCGTTTGAGAGCGGTGCGGTCCTTGTGGGAGCGGGCTCGCCCGCGAAGCAGGAGACGCGGTTATTCGGCTACCGCGTTCTTGGCCAGGATGGCGTTGGCCAGGTCCATGTCCGAAGCTTGCATCCCTGGGTTCTCGGCACGCACCTGCTGCAGCGCCTGCTCAAGGAACGGCCCGCGAATCGCCCCCTCACTGGCGACGAAGCTGCCGGCGTCATCCTGCGCCGCCAGTACCAGCTTGTGGTCATGCGAAGTGATGTAGCTCGACGCCGTGGTCGCGCCGGAAGTCATTACGTTACGCCAGAAGGTATCGGCCATGGCGGAGCCAACAGGCAGCGAAAGCAGGGCAGCCGCTGCAATGGCGGTTTTGAGACGCATGATGAAACACCTCGAAGGGTGAGGGTTGGAGATGGCCGGTTTGATCCGGAAAAACAGCCGCAAGTTCCTTGAATACAAGGGTTTTTTGCTCAGGAACAAACCCTCAGCACCTCCTCGGAACGGGTCAGCCCACGGGCCACTTTTGCCTCCCCGCAGCTGCGCAGATCCTGCAACCCTTCAGCTAGAGCCTGCCGTTGCAGTTCAGCCAGATCGCTGCTGGCGCCTATCCGGGCACGCAGGCTTTCGCTCGGTATCAGCAGTTCGAACAACCCCGTACGGCCACGGTAGCCGGTGCCCCGGCAAACCTGGCAAGGATCGCGCGATGGGCGGCCCTGGCACGCGTGGCAGAGCAGGCGCACCAGGCGTTGGGCCATGACGCCGCCCAGGGTCGCCCTGATCAGGTAATCGGCCACGCCCAGCTCCAGCAGGCGGGTAATGGCGCTGCAGGTGTCATTGGTGTGCAGGGTCGAAAGCACCAGGTGCCCGGTGAGCGCCGCCTGAACCGCCACCAGTGCGGTCTCGCGGTCGCGGATCTCGCCGATCATGATGATGTCCGGGTCCTGGCGCAGCAGGGCGCGCACGCCATCGGCAAAGCCCAGGCCCAGGGCAGGCTGCACCTGCAACTGGTTGAACGCTGGCTCCAGCCGCTCGATCGGGTCTTCGATGGTGCACAGGTTGACCTGCGGCGTGGCCAGCAGCTTGAGGCTGGCGTAGAGCGTGCTGGTCTTGCCGGAGCCGGTTGGCCCGGTCACCAGCAAAATGCCCTGGCGGCGCTGCAACAGCGTTTGCCACTGGCGCAACTGCTCGCCTTCCAGGCCCAGCTGGTCGAAGCCTTCCTGCCGTTGGCGCGGGTCGAACAGGCGCAGCACCAGTTTTTCACCAAAGGGCGTTGGCAGCGTCGAGAGGCGCAGCTCCACTTCGCTGCCGCCTGGCAGGCTGCTCTTCACCCGGCCGTCCTGCGGGCGGCGCTTTTCCGCTACATCCATGCGCCCCAGGTGCTTCAGGCGGCTGACCACGGCCAGGGTGACGCTGGCGGGGAAGGCGTAGACCGTGTGTAGCAGCCCGTCGATGCGGTAGCGCAGGTGGCCTTGTTCGCGGCGCGGCTCCAGGTGGATATCGCTGGCGCGCTGCTCGATCGCGTACTGCAGCAACCAGTCGACGATATGCACGATGTGCGCATCGTCGGCAGTGTCCTGCGCCTGGCGCTTGCCCAGCTCGAGCAACTGCTCGAGCTCGCCCAGGCTGGTCGCTTGCTGGTGCTGCGCACCTTGGACCGAGTGGGCCAGGCGAAACAGCGACTGGCCCAGCTGGCGGATCTGCAGCGGGCTGGCCAGCACCCGGCGGATCGGTTTGCCCAGGCTGCGCGCCAGGTCGGCCTGCCACAGCTGTTGATAGGGCTCGGCGCTGGCTACGGTGATGGCGTTGGCGTCGTTGGCCACGATCAGGATGCCGTGGCGTTGTGCGAAGGCAGGGGAGATCAGGCCATTGACCTGGGCTAGGTCGAGTTGCATGGGGTCGATGCGCAGGTAAGGCTGGCCGACTTTTTGCGCCAGCCATTGGCAAAGGGTGTCCAGGTTCAGCCGCTGGCCGGGCTGGCTGCGGTCCTCCAGGCCCAGCGCCGCGATGGTTTCAAGTGGGTGCTGAGCACCGTATCGGGACGCTTGTTCGCGAACCTGGCATGAATCGTTGGCGCTCAGGTGCTGGTCGGCTTGCAAGGCGTCCAGCAGGCTTTTGAGCTCGAGGGGTTGCTCGTCGGAAGTGAACATCGGCGGCGTCCGTGCCTTGAGGGAGTCATTGTTCAAGGCTAGCCGTGCCTGGCCCAGCGAGGCCCGGGAAAGGATTTCGGGATTTTGCGCCCCAGGCTTCAGCCCACCGCCAGTTCCAGGCGCGCCAGGTTTTCCAGGCTCACTTCCCCGACACACACCAGATTGCGCAGTTTTTGCGCAATCACTTGCGCCCGGTGCCAGCTCAAGCCGCCGATACCGACCTCGATATCGAGCCAGTCTTCCTGCTGGCTGACCTGTACGCTATGCGGCGTGAGGAACTGCAGGGCAAACAGGTTGAGCACCCGGCACAGGGTGTCCGGCTCGGCTTCGGCCTGCAGGTGATAGCGCACGGTGCTGTGGCTGGCGCTGGCGGCCCAGGCATCGCTGCGGGGCAAGGGGCGTTCGAGTGCGTTCATGCTGGGTCTCCGCGAATGTGGGAGAAATTCTTGCACGTTGAAGCGGGTATTTTTTCGCTATGATTCCATTGAATTCCTGGTACTACAGATTATTCAATTCGGATAAGCGAACTTTGGAGAATTATTCATGCAAGGCGAACTGGATGCCTATGACCGGCGCATTCTCGAGCTGCTGCAAGAGGACGCGTCGCTGTCCAGTGCGCAGATCGCCGAGCGTGTGGGGCTGTCACAATCGCCCTGCTGGCGCAGGATCCAGCGGCTGAAAGAGGAAGGGGTGATTCGTGGGCAGGTGACCCTGTTGGACCGCAAGAAGGTCGGCCTGAACACGCAGATCTTCGCCGAGGTGAAACTCAACGCCCACGGCCGTTCCAACTTCACCGAATTCACCGAGGCGATCCGCGGCTTTCCGGAAGTGCTGGAGTGCTATGTGCTGATGGGGGCGGTGGACTTTCTGCTGCGCATCGTCACCTCGGATATTGAGGCTTATGAGCGCTTCTTCTTCGAAAAACTCTCGAACGTGCCGGGGATTCAGGAAGTGAACTCGATTGTGGCGCTGTCTGAGATCAAATCCACCACCAGCCTGCCACTGTCGAGGTAGAGCCATTCGCGGGCAAGCCCGCTCCCACATGACCTTCCACAGGCCTCAGGCCTGTTGTCATCTGTGGGAGCGGGCTTGCCCGCGAAGAAGCAGACGCGTTATCAAGCCTTGAGCAGGTGCTTCCAGCCCCGGCTCTGATCCACCGCCCGAGCTTGCTCGATACGTGCTTCCAGCAGTTCGCCAGGCGCTTCGCCCAACGGCAGTTCCGCCAGTTCATGCAGCTTCTTCAGGTCGCCGTACAGGCGGTCCATCTGTGGCGCTTCGAGGACCTGGCGGGCATGGTGCAGCCAGGCCAGCAGCTGTTCGATACGCGGCAGCTGTTCGGCCAGGTCTTCCGGGCGCTGGGTGTACAGCGGCAGCTTCAGCGAGCGGCCTTCCTCACCCAGCAGGTGCGCCAGCCAGCTGGCCAGCTGCGCCTTGCCCTGGCGCTCGCCACGGCCCTTGCGTTCCACGGTCCAGGCGCGAGCCAGCAGCCAGCGCGAGGTTTCCAGGGAGAACTGGCCCCAGCGCACGTCTTCAAGCTCTTCGATGAACTGCTCCGGCGCGGCACGGCGGATGTCTTCGTCGTCATTGCCGGCCTGCACCAGCGGGCGCCAGTCTTCCAGCAGCGCGTCCAGGCTGGCGCGCAGCTCGCGGGTGGTCGCGCGTGGCGCGGCCTGGCCCAGGCTGGCAACCAGTGCGCGCAGTTCGGCCAGGCATTGCACCCAGTCCTGCAGCAAGCGCCAGTGGCCATTGTGGCGGTATTGCTCGGCCAGGCGCTGGCTGCTGCCCAGCAGTTGCCAGGCGAGGGCGCTGAAGGCGTCGTCCACGGCCATTTCGGCGTCCAGCTCGGTGCTTGGCAGGCCCAGCTCGTAGCTGTCCGGCTCCAGCAGGCGGTAGCCGCGTTCGGCCTTGCTGATGTCGCATGGCATCAGCGGCAGGCTGGCGGCCAGCTCGGCAGCCAGTTCCAGCAGCGCTTCAGGGGCGCCTTCGCGCAGCTCCAGTTCGAGCTCGCAGATCGCTTCCTTTTGCTTGCCGGCGATCACGAAGCCCTGGTCCAGCGCGGCCTCGATCACCACCTTGCTCTTGCCACGGCCCCAGGCGATTTCGGCGAACTCGCGGGTGAAGTCGGTGGTGAACAGCGGCTTGATGGTTTTCTTGTCCAGTTCGGCCAGTTGCTCGGGCCAGCAGGTGGCGTCGAGCTTTTTCAGGTCGAGCTTGACCTTGTCCAGGTGCCATTCGTATTCGTTGCGCTCGGACAGCCCGGCGACGCTCTGGCCGCGGCACTTCAGGGTCTGGATGACCTGGTCGCCGTCACGGCGCAGGCGCAGGGCGACACGGGCGGCGGAGAGCTCGCGCGCAGGCGTGTCAAAGTACTGGTTGAGCAGCTCGCGGGTCTGCCAGCCGGACTTGTTGCGCTTTTTCAGCAGGGGGTGCTCGCGCAGGGCAGCCAGGGTCTCGCGACTGGCGCGGAGCTTGAGTTCGGTTTCTTTGTGCATCGCAGGCTCGAAGGAGGGCGTGTTTGCCGTGCAGTCTACAGGACTGGGCCGGCAACGGTTTATTCCTTGCGCCGGATGGCCCTATGATGGGCAACGCTTCCGAGGAGTACGCGCATGCCGTTGCCAACGCTGAAAGACCAGTTTGCCGCCTTGATCGCCGCGCCCTCGGTCAGTTGCACCCAGCCAGCATTGGACCAGTCCAACCGCCAGGTCATCGACCTGCTGGCCGGCTGGCTGGGCGATCTGGGTTTCAGCTGCGACATCCGCCAGGTCAGCCCCGGCAAGTTCAACCTGCTGGCCAGCCGCGGCAGCGGCCCCGGTGGCCTGGTGCTGGCCGGCCACAGCGACACCGTGCCCTACGACGAACAACTGTGGGCCAGCGACCCGCTCAAGCTGACCGAAGCCGATGGCCGTTGGGTCGGCCTGGGCAGCTGCGACATGAAAGGCTTTTTCGCCTTGATCATCGAAGCAGTGATTCCGCTGCTTGAGCATGATTTCAAGCAGCCGTTGCTGATCCTCGCCACCTGCGACGAAGAAAGCTCCATGTCCGGCGCCCGCGCCCTGGCTGCCGCCGGCCAGCCGCTCGGCCGCGCGGCGGTGATCGGCGAGCCCACGGGCCTGCGGCCAATCCGCATGCACAAGGGCATCCTCATGGACCGCATCGACATCCTCGGGCGCAGCGGCCATTCGTCCGACCCGAGCCTGGGCCACAGCGCGATGGAGGCCATGCACGAGGTGATGGGTGAGCTGATGGGCCTGCGCCGGCAGTGGCAGGCAACCTTCCGCAACCCGCAATTTACCGTGCCCACGCCCACCATGAACTTCGGCTGCATCCATGGTGGTGACAACCCCAATCGCATCTGTGGCCAGTGCGCGCTGGAGTTCGACCTGCGCCCGCTGCCCGGCATGGACGTCGAACAGTTGCGCGCTGCCATTCGCGGCAAGCTGCAGCCGGTAGCCGAGCGCCATGAGGTGCGGATCGACTACGCACCGCTGTTCCCAGAGGTGCCGCCCTTCGAGCAGGCTGCCGATGCCGAGCTGGTGCAAGTGGCCGAGCGCCTTACCGGCCATCGCGCCGAAGCGGTGGCGTTCGGTACCGAAGCGCCTTATCTTCAGCAGCTGGGTTGCCAGACCATCGTGCTGGGCCCCGGCGACATCGCCTGCGCCCACCAGCCTGGCGAATACCTTGAAATGTCACGAATCGAGCCTACCGTGCGTCTATTGCGTGACCTGATCCGGCACTACTGCCTGAATTAAACGTCCACCCTGTTGATTCGTTCTTGCCTAGAGGAGACCGCGCGTGACCGCAAGCCTGTTCCGACGATGATCCTGAACGCCGTGTGATTCACCGTTCTCCGTCCACTTTATCCACAGGCCCCGTCATGCCCGAATACGTCAACTGGCTACGTCATGCCTCCCCGTACATCAATGCCCATCGCGACTGCACCTTCGTGGTCATGCTCCCCGGCGATGGGGTTGAACACCCGAATTTCGGCAATATCGTCCACGACCTGGTGCTGCTGCACAGCCTGGGGGTGCGCCTGGTGCTGGTGCATGGTTCGCGCCCACAGATCGAAAGCCGCCTGGCTGATCGCGGCCTGACGCCGCACTACCACCGGGGCATGCGCATCACCGATGCCGCCACCCTGGACTGCGTGATCGATGCCGTCGGCGCCCTGCGCCTGGCCATCGAGGCGCGCCTGTCGATGGACATCGCCGCCTCGCCGATGCAGGGTTCGCGCCTGCGTGTGGCTTCCGGCAACCTGGTCACCGCACGGCCGATCGGCGTGCTGGAAGGGGTGGACTACCACCACACCGGCGAAGTGCGCCGGGTCGATCGCAAGGGCATCAGCCGCCTGCTCGACGAGCGCTCCATCGTGCTGCTGTCGCCGCTGGGCTACTCGCCCACTGGTGAAATCTTCAACCTGGCCTGCGAAGACGTCGCCACCCGTGCGGCCATCGAACTGGGTGCCGACAAGCTGCTGCTGTTCGGTGCCGAGCCTGGCCTGCTGGATGAAAGCGGCAAGCTGGTGCGTGAACTGCGCCCGCAACAGATCGCCCCGCACCTGGCGCGCCTGGGCAGCGATTATCAGGCCGAGCTGCTGGATGCCGCTGCCGAGGCCTGCAAAGGCGGTGTGGCGCGTAGTCATATCGTCAGTTATGCCGAAGACGGTGCGCTGCTGACCGAACTGTTCACCCGCGAAGGTGGCGGTACGCTGGTGTCGCAGGAGCAGTTCGAGGTGGTGCGCGAGGCAACCATCGAGGATGTCGGTGGCTTGCTGGAGCTGATCAGCCCGCTGGAAGAGCAGGGCATTCTGGTGCGTCGTTCGCGCGAGGTGCTGGAGCGCGAGATCGAGCAGTTCAGCGTGGTCGAGCGTGAGGGGATGATCATTGCCTGCGCGGCGCTGTACCCGATTGCCGATTCGCAGGCGGGTGAATTGGCGTGCCTGGCGGTGAACCCGGAATACCGCCACGGCGGGCGCGGGGATGAGCTGCTGGAGCGGATCGAGGGGCGGGCGCGGCAGATGGGGTTGAATACCTTGTTCGTGCTTACCACGCGCACGGCGCACTGGTTCCGGGAGCGCGGGTTTGCGCCTAGCGGCGTCGAGCGGCTGCCGGCGGCGCGGGCTTCGCTGTACAACTACCAGCGCAATTCGAAGATTTTCGAGAAATCGCTGTAAACCTGCAGCGGCCTCTTCGCGGGCGCGCCCGCTCCCACAGGATACTCACAATGCTTGAGCCTGTGATGTACCTGTGAGAGCGGGCAAGCCCGCGAAGCAGGCGGCGCGGTCCCGAATGAAAAACGCCGCCCTTGTGGGCGGCGTTTTCGTTTACACGGTATGCAGGTACCAGTTGTACTCGAGGTCGGAGATCGAGTGCTCGAACTCCTCCAGCTCGCTCTCCTTGCACGCGACGAAGATGTCGATGTACTTCGGATCGATGTACTTGTTCAGGATCTCGCTGTCGTCCAGCTCGCGCAGGGCATCGCGCAGGTTGTTCGGCAGGCTTTGCTCCAGCTGCTCGTACGAGTTGCCTTCAATTGGCGTGCCTGGCTCGATCTTGTTGGTCAGGCCGTGGTGCACGCCTGCCAGCACGGCAGCCATCATCAGGTACGGGTTGGCGTCGGCGCCGGCAACGCGGTGCTCGATACGCACGGCATCTGCAGAGCCGGTTGGCACGCGCAGGGCCACGGTACGGTTGTCCAGGCCCCAGCTCGGCGCGTTCGGTACGTAGAACTGCGCGCCAAAGCGGCGGTACGAGTTGACGTTCGGGCAGAGGAACGCCATGGACGCAGGCAGGGTCTCGAGCACACCGCCGACAGCGTGACGTAGCGCGGCGTTCTGCTCGGGATCCTCGCTGGTGAAGATGTTGTTGCCATCTTTGTCCAGCACGGAGATGTGTACATGCAGGCCGTTGCCTGCCTGGCCCGGGTAGGGCTTGGCCATGAAGGTGGTGTCCATTTCATGGTCGTAGGCGATGTTCTTGATCAACCGCTTGAGCAGCACCGCGTAGTCGCAGGCCTTGAGCGGGTCGGCAACGTGGTGCAGGTTGACTTCGAACTGCGCCGGGGCGCTTTCCTTGACGATGGCGTCAGCCGGGATGCCTTGCTCTTTCGCGCCTTCGAGGATGTCCTGCAGGCAGTCGGCATATTCGTCGAGGTCGTCGATCAGGTACACCTGGGTCGATTGTGGGCGCTTGCCCGAGATAGGCGAGCGTGGCGGCTGCGGACGGCCGTTCACGTTCTCCTGGTCGATCAGGTAGAACTCCAGCTCGAACGCGGCGCAGATGGTCAGGCCCATTTCGGTGAACTTGCTCACCACCTGACGCAGCACTTCGCGCGGGTCGGCGAAGAACGGCTCGCCTTCCAGTTCGTGCATGGTCATCAGCAGCTGCGCGGTCGGGCGCTTTTGCCATGGCTCATTACAGAGCGTGTCGGGGATTGGATAGCAGATGCGGTCAGCATCGCCGATATCCAGGCCCAGCCCAGTGCTTTCGACGGTGGAACCGTTGATGTCCAGGGCGAAGAGGGAGGCAGGCAGGTTGATGCCTTTCTCGTAAACCTTGTGGAGGCTGGTGCGCTCAATGCGCTTGCCACGCACCACACCATTCATATCTGCAATCAGAAGGTCAACGTAGAGAACCTCAGGATGTTCCTTAAGGAACGCGTTCGCTTCGTTAAGCTGAACGGCACGCGGGGGTACCGACATGATGCAACACCTTTGTTGTTAAAAATATCAATCAAGGGGGGCTTGCAGGACCAGTCAATCGAAAAGACAAACTGATGTCAAGCCAACCCCATGATGCCCTGAAATGGCACATCGACGGCAGATTTGCTGCATATCGGGGCGTGCCATTATCCGCTATTTCCCTCGCAAAGGGCTATCTCCGACATGCCGTGTTTTATTTTTTACGGAGGTGTTGTGTAAAAAAATTAACAAGGCTAAGCTCGGACTCAACCCAGAACACAATAATACGAGGGTCACATGGTCCGCTTGTCGCGACCTGAACGCGCTGCCTGCGCAGTGCAGTCGGGTATCCCTGCCGTTCCCGCACGCATCAGTCGAGCTGTGGCCTGCATGGCCGCAATAATTGACGCTTTGCGCACCTGGACCACACCTCGTAACGCTTTTTCGTTGCTCTTCTCGTATTCCTGCCCTTTGATGCCACTACGGACACGCTTGGTTTCAGTGTATCCACAGTGCGCCTGCGCGTGGGTTTTTGCTTTAGCAATCTACTCCATCCAGAATCAGGGCGCGGACCACCTTACCTCCTGAGGTATTTATGAGTAACAACCTCGACCAGCTCACCGATTGGTTGAAAGAGCACAAGATCACCGAAGTCGAATGCCTGATCAGCGACCTGACCGGCATCACCCGCGGCAAGATCTCGCCGACCAACAAATTCATCGCCGAAAAAGGCATGCGCCTGCCCGAGAGCGTGCTGCTGCAGACCGTGACCGGCGACTATGTCGACGATGACATCTATTACGACCTGCTCGACCCGGCCGACATCGACATGATCTGCCGCCCCGACCAGGACGCCGTGTTCCTGGTGCCATGGGCCATCGAGCCGACCGCCCAGGTGATCCACGACACCTACGACAAGAAGGGCAACCCGGTCGAACTGTCGCCGCGCAACGTGCTGAAGAAAGTGCTCAAACTCTACGCCGACAAGGGTTGGCAGCCGATCGTCGCGCCGGAGATGGAGTTCTACCTCACCAAGCGCAGCGAAGACCCGGACTTCCCGCTGCAGCCGCCGGTCGGCCGCTCTGGCCGCCCGGAAACCGGCCGCCAGTCGTTCTCGATCGAGGCCGCCAACGAGTTCGACCCGCTGTTCGAAGACGTCTACGACTGGTGTGAACTGCAGCGCCTGGACCTCGACACGCTGATCCACGAAGACGGCACGGCGCAGATGGAAATCAACTTCCGTCACGGCGACGCCCTGCACCTGGCCGACCAGATCCTGGTGTTCAAACGCACCATGCGCGAGGCCGCGCTCAAGCACAACGTGGCCGCCACCTTCATGGCCAAGCCGATGACCGGCGAGCCGGGCAGCGCCATGCACCTGCACCAGAGCGTAGTCGACGTGGCCACCGGCAAGAACATCTTCAGCAACGAAGACGGCAGCATGAGCGAGCTGTTCCTGCACCACATCGGTGGCCTGCAGAAGTTCATCCCCGAAGCGCTGCCGCTGTTCGCCCCCAACGTCAACTCGTTCCGCCGCTTCCTGCCCGACACCTCGGCGCCGGTGAACGTCGAGTGGGGCGAGGAAAACCGCACCGTCGGCCTGCGCGTACCGGATGCCGGCCCGCAGAACCGCCGTGTCGAGAACCGCCTGCCGGGCGCCGATGCCAACCCTTACCTGGCCATCGCCGCCAGCCTGCTGTGCGGCTATATCGGCATGGTCGAGGGCATCGAAGCCAGCGCGCCGGTCCAGGGCCGTGGCTACGAACGCCGCAACCTGCGCCTGCCGCTGACCATCGAGGACGCCCTCGAGCGCATGGAAATCAGCCGTGCGCTGGTGCAGTACCTGGGCAAGAAGTTCATCACCGGCTACGTCGCCACCAAGCGCGCCGAGCACGAGAACTTCAAGCGCGTCATCAGCTCCTGGGAACGTGAATTCCTGCTGTTCGCTGTCTGATCAACCCTGAGGCCGCTGGTGCGGCCGCCGGAAAATGGAGAGGCACATGAGCGTCAACAACCCGCAAACCCGTGAATGGCAAAACCTGAGCGGCGAGCACCACCTTGCACCCTTCTCTGACTACAAGCAGTTGAAGGAGAAGGGGCCGCGCATCATCACCAAGGCGCAGGGTGTGCATTTGTGGGACAGCGAGGGGCACAAGATCCTCGACGGCATGGCCGGCCTGTGGTGCGTGGCGGTCGGCTATGGCCGTGAAGAACTGGTGCAGGCGGCAGAAAAGCAGATGCGCGAGCTGCCGTACTACAACCTGTTCTTCCAGACCGCTCACCCGCCCGCCCTGGAACTGGCCAAGGCGATCACCGAGGTGGCGCCCGAGGGCATGACCCATGTGTTCTTCACCGGCTCCGGCTCCGAAGGCAACGACACCGTGCTGCGCATGGTTCGCCACTACTGGGCGCTGAAGGGCAAGCCGCACAAGCAGACCATCATCAGCCGCATCAACGGCTACCACGGCTCCACCTTCGCCGGTGCGTGCCTGGGCGGCATGAGCGGCATGCACGAGCAAGGTGGGCTGCCGATCCCGGGCATCGTGCACATTCCTCAGCCGTACTGGTTCGGTGAGGGCGGCGACATGAGCCCTGACGATTTCGGCGTGTGGGCTGCCGAACAGCTTGAGAAAAAGATCCTGGAAGTCGGCGAAGACAACGTCGCCGCCTTTATCGCCGAGCCGATCCAGGGGGCCGGCGGGGTCATCATTCCGCCGGAAACCTACTGGCCGAAGGTCAAGGAGATCCTGGCCAAGTACGACATCCTCTTCGTCGCCGACGAAGTGATCTGTGGCTTCGGGCGCACAGGCGAGTGGTTCGGCTCCGACTACTACGACCTCAAGCCCGACCTGATGACCATCGCCAAAGGCCTGACCTCCGGTTACATCCCCATGGGTGGTGTGATCGTGCGTGACAAGGTGGCCAAGGTGATCAGCGAAGGTGGCGACTTCAACCACGGCTTCACCTATTCCGGCCACCCGGTGGCGGCCGCGGTGGGGCTGGAGAACCTGCGCATCCTGCGCGACGAGAAGATTGTCGAGAAGGCACGCACGGAAGTGGCACCCTACTTGCAAAAACGTCTGCGCGAGCTGCAGGACCATCCGCTGGTGGGCGAGGTGCGCGGCCTGGGCATGCTCGGCGCGATCGAGCTGGTCAAGGACAAGGCCACCCGCAGCCGTTACGAAGGCAAGGGCGTGGGCATGGTGTGCCGCAACTTCTGCTTTGAAAACGGCCTGATCATGCGCGCGGTGGGCGACACCATGATCATCGCGCCGCCGCTGGTGATCAGCCATGCCGAAGTGGATGAATTGGTGGAAAAGGCGCGCAAATGCCTCGATTTGACCCTTGAGGCGATTCGATAAGCGTTTGCTAGGCTAGCGATGTGACATTAAGTCGTTACAAGGCCCTGCTTTCCTTGAAACAGAGCCTTGTAACTTGCCAGACTAGCGGCTGTTTCAGTGGCCGCGCGCTCTGCACCATGGGTCCTGGCTTCTGGACAGTTGCTAAATAAAAATTCTGGAGCATTACGCATGAATAAAATGGGCAAGACGTTGCTGGCCGCCGCCCTGATGGGTGCCATGGCTACCGCTGTTCAGGCTGAAGACAAAGTGTTGAACGTCTACAACTGGTCGGACTACATCGCTCCGGACACCATCGCCAAGTTCGAGAAGCAGACCGGTATCAAGGTCAAGTACGACGTCTTCGACAGCAACGAAACCCTGGAAGCCAAGCTGCTGGCCGGCAAGTCGGGCTACGACATCGTCGTGCCGTCCAACAACTTCCTGGCCAAGCAGATCAAGGCTGGCGTCTACGAGGAGCTGGACCGCTCCAAGCTGACCAACTGGAAGAACCTCGACGAAGACCTGCTCAAGGCCGTTGGCGATGCCAGCGACCCGGGCAACAAGCACGCCTTCCCGTACATGTGGGGCTCGATCGGCATCGGCTACAACCCGGAGAAGGTCAAGGCCGCGCTGGGCGTGGACAAGATCGATTCGTGGGACGTGGTGTTCAAGCCTGAGAACATCGCCAAGCTCAAGAGCTGCGGCGTGAGCTTCCTGGATGCCCCGACCGAGATGATCCCGGCCGCACTGCATTACCTGGGCAAGCCGACCAACAGCACCAGCAAGGAAGACCTGAAGGCCGCCGAAGATCTGTTCCTCAAGATCCGTCCTTCGATCACCTACTTCCACTCGTCCAAGTACATTGGCGACATGGCCAACGGCAACATTTGCGTGGCTGTCGGCTATTCGGGTGACCTGGAGCAGTCCAAGGCCCGTGCCCACGAAGCCGGCGACAAGGTCAAGGTGGACTACGTGATTCCCAAAGAAGGTGCCGGCACCTTCTACGACATGGTCGCCATCCCGAAAGATGCCGAGCATAAAGACGCCGCCTACCAGTTCATGAACTTCCTGCTGCAGCCGGAAGTCATGGCCGAAATCACCAACGCTGTGCGCTTCCCGAATGGCAACGCCGCTGCCACCCAGTTCGTGGACAAGGCAATCACCAGCGATCCAAGCATCTATCCACCGGCTGAAGTGAAGAAACAGCTGTATGCCATCGCTGCACCTGAAGCCAAGGTCCAGCGTGACATCACCCGTAGCTGGACCAAGATCAAATCGGGCAAGTAACCCCGATGCGTGACCTCTGGGCCGGGGTTTTCCGGCCCAGAGCCAGTGAATGGCAATTGATGATTGCGGCATCGAAGCTGCGCAGGTAAGTTGCGCGCCGGTTTTGCGTGTGCGGCAGCGCTTGTACCCAATAAGTACGCCGTCACCAAGGCACTGATTGTGAGGACCACCCACTTGTCTATTTCTGTATTACGCAAGGCCTTGATGGCTGGAGCGGGCCTGACGCTGGCATGCAGCGTCCAAGCGGCGCCTACGGTGCACTTCTACAACTGGTCGGACTATATCGGCCCGAACACCCTCGCGGACTTCGAGAAAGCAACGGGCATCAAACCCGTGCAGGACGTGTTCGATTCCAACGAAACCCTGGAAGGCAAACTGCTGGCCGGCAACACCGGCTATGACGTGGTGGTGCCGTCCAACCATTTCCTCGGCAAGCAGATCAAGGCGGGCGCGTTCCAGAAGCTCGACAAGAGCCTGCTGCCCAATTATTCCAACCTGGACCCGGCGCTGATGAAGCGCCTGGAAAAGAACGACCCGGGCAACCAGTACGCCGTGCCTTACCTGTGGGGCACCAACGGCATCGGTTACAACGTCGACAAGGTCAAGGCCGCGCTGGGCGTGGACACCATCGACTCGTGGGCCGTGCTGTTCGAACCCGAGAACATGAAGAAGCTCTCCAAGTGCGGTGTGGCCTTCCTCGACTCGGCGGACGAAATGCTCCCGGCGGTGCTCAACTACATGGGCCTCAACCCCAACAGCACCGACCCCAAGGACTATGCAAAGGCCGAGCAGAAGTTGCTGGCGGTACGCCCGTACGTGACCTACTTCCACTCGTCCAAGTACATCACCGACCTGGCCAACGGCGACATCTGCGTCGCGGCAGGTTTTTCGGGTGATGTGTTCCAGGCCAAGGCCCGCGCTGAGGAAGCGAAGAAGGGCGTGAACCTGGCCTACGCCATTCCCAAGGAAGGCGGCAACCTCTGGTTCGACGTGCTGGCGATCCCCAAGGACGCCAAGAACGTGAAAGAGGCGCACGCCTTCATCAACTATTTGCTGAAACCTGAGGTTATCGCCCAGGTCAGTGATTACGTCGGTTACGCCAACCCGAACCCCAAGGCTGGCGACCTGATGGACCAGGCCGTGAGGACTGACGCTGCGGTTTACCCACCGCAGGAAGTGCTGGACAAGATGTTCGTGAACTCAGAGTTGCCGCCCAAGGTGCAGCGTCTGATGACCCGTAGCTGGACCAAGGTCAAGTCGGGCAAGTAATTATCCAGACCCGTTGCGGTACCTGGAACACAGGCCGCGCGGGCACAAAAATCTTGTTGGGAGTTTCACTCATGGCAGTTGCCTCCGGTGCCTATAAGAAAGCCCTCGAGGGTGGCCAGCAACCCAAGCAGGTGCTGGTCAAGATCGACCGGGTTACAAAAAAATTCGACGAAACGGTCGCCGTGGACGATGTGTCCCTGGAAATCCGCAAAGGCGAGATCTTCGCCCTGCTGGGTGGCTCCGGTTCCGGCAAGTCGACCTTGCTACGCATGCTGGCCGGCTTCGAGCGCCCGACTGAAGGGCGGATCTTCCTCGACGGCGTCGACATCACCGACATGCCGCCGTACGAGCGGCCGATCAACATGATGTTCCAGTCCTACGCGCTGTTCCCGCACATGACCGTGGCGCAGAACATCGCCTTCGGTCTGCAGCAGGACAAGATGCCCAAGGCCGAGATCGACGCCCGCGTGGCCGAGATGCTCAAGCTGGTGCACATGACCCAGTACGCCAAGCGCAAGCCGCACCAGCTTTCCGGTGGCCAGCGCCAACGTGTGGCCCTGGCCCGTTCCCTGGCCAAGCGCCCCAAGCTGTTGCTGCTCGACGAGCCGATGGGCGCGCTGGACAAGAAACTGCGTTCGCAGATGCAGCTGGAGCTGGTGGAAATCATCGAGCGCGTGGGCGTGACCTGCGTGATGGTGACCCACGACCAGGAAGAGGCCATGACCATGGCCCAGCGCATCGCCATCATGCACCTGGGCTGGATCGCCCAGATCGGCTCGCCGGTGGATATCTACGAGACCCCGACCAGCCGCCTGGTGTGCGAATTCATCGGTAACGTCAACCTGTTCGACGGCGAAGTGGTCGACGACGCCGAAGGCCACGCGATCATTGCCAGCCCGGAGCTGGAGCGCAAGATCTACGTCGGCCACGGCATCACCACTTCGGTTGAAGACAAGCACATCACCTACGCCCTGCGCCCGGAGAAGCTGCTGGTCACCACCAGCCAGCCGGAATTCGAGCACAACTGGTCGCGCGGCAAGGTCCACGACATCGCCTACCTGGGTGGCCACTCGGTGTTCTACGTCGAGCTGCCGAGCGGCAAGGTGGTCCAGTCGTTCGTCGCCAACACCGAGCGCCAGGGCGCCCGCCCGACCTGGGGCGATGAGGTGTACGTGTGGTGGGAAGACGACAGCGGCGTGGTACTGCGGTCATGAAACCACGCAAGCTCAAGCGAGCCTTCCAGCGTTTGATTCCGGAGGGGCGGCACGTGGTGATCGGGATTCCGTTCATCTGGCTGTTCCTGTTCTTCATGCTGCCGTTCTTCATCGTGCTGAAGATCAGCTTCGCCGAAGCCGACGTGGCGATCCCGCCGTATACCGAGATCTACAGCTACGTCGAAGACAAGATCCAGTTGGTGCTCAACATGGCCAACTACGGCCTGTTGACCGAGGATGAGCTGTACATCTCGGCCTACCTGGGCTCGTTGAAGATGGCTTTCTTCAGCACCTTGCTGTGCCTGCTGATCGGCTACCCGATGGCCTACGCCATCGCCAACGCCAAGAAGGAGACCCAGACGGTCCTGCTGCTGCTGATCATGATGCCGACCTGGACCGCGATCCTGATCCGCGTCTATGCCTGGATGGGCATCCTCAGCAACAACGGGCTGCTCAACGGCTTCCTGCTGTGGATCGGCTTGATCGATCAGCCGTTGCAGATCCTCAACACCAACCTGGCGGTGTATATCGGCGTGGTCTATTCGTACCTGCCGTTCATGATCCTGCCGCTGTTCGCCAACCTGGTGAAGCACGACCCGAGCCTGCTCGAAGCTGCTTCGGACCTGGGCTCGAGCACCTTCAACAGCTTCTGGAAGATCACCGTGCCGCTGTCGAAGAACGGCATCATCGCCGGCTGCATGCTGGTGTTCATCCCGGTGGTGGGCGAGTTCGTCATTCCTGAGCTGCTGGGCGGCCCGGAAACCCTGATGATCGGTAAAGTGCTGTGGCAGGAGTTCTTCAACAACCGTGACTGGCCGGTGGCATCCGCCCTGGCGGTAGTGATGCTGGCGATCCTGATCGTGCCGATCCTGCTGTTCAACCGCAGCCAGGCCAAAGAAATGGAGGGCAGAGCATGAAACGCTTCAGTTTTTCCAAGCTGATGCTGGTGCTCGGCTTGCTGTTCATCTACCTGCCGATGCTGATCCTGGTGATCTACTCGTTCAACGCCTCCAAGCTGGTGACGGTGTGGGGTGGCTGGTCGGTGAAATGGTACGTCGGCCTGCTCGACAATACCCAGCTGATGGGTTCGGTGATGCGCTCGCTGGAAATCGCCTGCTACACGGCGGTGGCGGCAGTGGCGCTGGGTACCCTGGCGGCCTTCGTGCTGACCCGGGTCACCCGCTTCAAGGGCCGCACGCTGTTCGGCGGCCTGGTCACCGCGCCGCTGGTGATGCCTGAGGTGATCACCGGTCTGTCGCTGTTGCTGCTGTTCGTGGCCATGGCGCAGATGATCGGCTGGCCGCAGGAGCGTGGCATCGTCACCATCTGGATCGCCCACACCACGTTCTGTGCGGCGTATGTGGCGGTGGTGGTGTCGGCACGCCTGCGTGAGCTGGACCTGTCGATCGAGGAAGCGGCGATGGACCTGGGTGCCAAGCCGTGGAAGGTGTTCTTCCTGATCACCATCCCGATGATCGCACCGTCGTTGGCGGCGGGCGGCATGATGTCGTTCGCGCTGTCGCTGGACGACCTGGTGCTGGCCAGCTTCGTGTCCGGCCCGGGTTCGACCACCTTGCCGATGGAAGTGTTCTCGGCGGTACGCCTGGGCGTGAAGCCTGAGATCAACGCCGTGGCCAGCCTGATCCTGCTGTCGGTGTCGCTGGTGACCTTCTTTGTCTGGTACTTCAGCCGCCGTGCCGAAGAGCGTCGTCGCAAGGCGATCCAGCAGGCGATCGAGGAAGGCGCGGCGGCCAACGCCTCGCAGCCGCAGGTCAAGCGCCCGACTCAGGTTGCTGCGTCGGCCTGACCCGGCCCTTTCGCGGGCAAGCCCGCTCCCACAGGTTATGTGCAATCCTGAAGGCATGCACAGTAACTGTGGGAGCGGGCTTGCCCGCGAAGGCCCCAACATGGATTTACAGCCATACCGCATCCCAATATGGGTATTCCCTGACACTCTTGACCAATCCGGCTCTTAAAGGATTGGCAACAATGTACCGGGCCACATGCACCACATTCTCCTCCCTGCGCAGAGCATGGTCCTGATAACCCGGCTGCCATATCGGCTTGTTCCTGACTCCCGCCTTGCGCAATGCAATGGCTGTGCGTGATTTGAACCGGCGCATCAGTGTTCCCAATGCCACTTCCCTCAGCTCGATCAGCCAATGCAGATGGTCCGGCATCACTACCCAGGCCAGAGAACGGCAATCCTGAATGTCATTTGAGAACCGCAGATGTTTGACCACCAGGCGAGCGTGGTGGAAGTCGTGGAACAGTGGCTGTCGCTGGTATGTGATGGTGGTCAGCATGTAGAGCCTGCCAGGCTCGGAGATGCGCTCACGACGCAGTCGGTGGGATTCGGCTAACGGCATTGTGATCTTCCTTGAAGTTGTACCTCCCTTTGAAGGTAGCGGCTGAAGTGGGGTTTGGCGGGTGGCTGAGAGTTTCTGGATATGGCAGAAGCAGAAGGGTGGCTGTACCGGCCCTTTCGCGGGCATGCCCGCTCCCACAAGTCCAGCATGGACTTCAAGGCGGGCGCTTAGCCTGTGGGAGCGGGTTCACCCGCGAAGAGGCCTGTCCCCCACCAGTGATGTTTATCGAACCCTGAACTACGCTGACAGTCGCATCCCACAAATCATTTGTGCGCAAGCAAGGAGCCAGCATGGCGTTGATGCGTCCGCTGTCGGTCGTTTGCCTGGGGCTGCTGTACATGCTCACCGGCTGTAGCAAGGAAGAGGTACCCGAGACACTGCCTCGGGTGGGTGTGCAGCAGGTCCAGCCCACCGATTTCGCTGCCAGGGTAACCCTGACCGGCGACGTGCAGGCGCGGGTGCAGACCGACCTGTCATTCCGTGTGGGCGGCAAGATCATTGCCCGTAGCGTCGATGTAGGCGACCACGTCAAGGCCAACCAGGTATTGGCGCGGCTCGACCCCAAAGACCTGCAGAACAACGTCGATTCGGCCAAGGCCGAGGTGTTCGCCGCCCAGGCGCGGGTCACCCAGACCAGCGCCGCCTTCGTGCGCCAGCAGAAACTGCTGCCCAAGGGCTACACCAGCCAGAGCGAATACGACTCTGCCGAAGCCGCGCTGCGCAGCAACCAGAGCGCGCTCAAGGCCGCCCAGGCACAGCTGGCCAACGCCAATGAGCAACTGAGCTACACCGCGCTGGTGTCCGAGGCCGATGGCGTGATCACCGAGCGCCAGGCCGAGGTCGGCCAGGTGGTGCAGGCGACCATGCCAATCTTCAGCCTGGCCCGTGACGGCGACCGCGATGCCGTGTTCAACGTCTATGAATCCCTGCTGGTGGCGCCACCCAGCGACGCCGGCGTGATCGTCAGCCTGCTGGATGACCCCAAGGTCCAGGCCCATGGCTTTGTCCGTGAAATCACCCCCACCGTGTCGGCGCAAAGCGGCACGGTGCAAGTCAAGGTGGCGCTGAAGGACGTGCCTCCGGGCATGCAGCTGGGCGCGCCGGTCACTGCCAGCACCAATGCGGTGGGGCGGCCGAGCATCGAGTTGCCGTGGTCGGCGTTGACCAAGGCGCTGCATGAACCGGCAGTCTGGGTGGTGGGCGAGGGCGACAAGGTCGAACTGCGCAAGGTCGAGGTCAGCCGCTACCTGACCGGCAAGATCGTTGTCGCCAGCGGCCTGAAGGGTGGCGAGACCGTGGTGGTCAACGGTAGCCAGCTGCTGCACCCCGGCATGCAGGTAGAAAAGGTCGATGCCAAGGCCCAAGGGGGTGAGCTATGAGGCGCCTGCTGCTGATACTGTCAGCCGGCCTGCTGCTGGCCGCCTGCGGTAGCGAGGAGGAAGCGCCCGAGCCGATCCGGCCGGTGCTGTCGGTGAAGGTGGAGCCGCAGGTGCAGTCGCAGCTGGGTCGCTTCGCCGGCCTGATCGAGGCGCGCTTCGAAAGCACCTTGGGCTTCCGGGTTGGCGGGCGCATTGCCCGGCGTTGGCTGGATGTGGGCGCCCAGGTCAAACCGGGTGACACCCTGGCCACGCTCGACCCCACCGACCAGCAGAACCAGTTGCGCGCCGCCGAGGGCGACCTGGCCAAGGTGCAGGCACAGTGGATCAACGCCCAGGCCGATGCCCGTCGCCAGCAGCAGCTGTACGACCGCGGCGTCGGTGCCCAGGCGCAACTGGACATCGCCCAGACCAACCTGAAAACCACCAGCGCCGCGCTGGAGCAGGCACGCTCGGCGCTGAGCCAGGCCCAGGACCAGCTCGACTACAGCACCCTGCGCACCGACCACGCAGCCGTGATCACCGCCTGGCAGGCCGAAGCCGGGCAGACCGTCACCGCCGGCCAGGCGGTGGTGACCCTGGCGCGGCCGGATGTGAAGGAGGCGGTGATCGACCTGCCGATCGGCCTGGCCGAGCAACTGAACAAGGACCTGACCTTCACTGTCGCCTCGCAGCTCGACCCGACCATCAACACCACCGCCACCCTGCGCGAGCTGGAGCCGCAGGCCGACGCGACGACCCGGACCCGCCGCGCACGCCTGACCTTGGCCAGCACCCCGGCGGCCTTCCACCTGGGCACTGCGATCAGCGTGACCCTGAGCTCGGACGTGAGCCCGCGCAGCGAGCTGCCGCTGAGTGCCCTGCTCGAACGTGACGGCAAGACGCAGGTCTGGGTGATCGATACCCAGCAGAAAACCGTGGGTACCCGCGACGTCACCCTGATCGACCGCACTGCCGACAGCATCGTCCTGGCTTCGGGCGTGCAGCCGGGCGAGCGCGTGGTGACGGCGGGCGTGAACAGCCTCAAGCCTGGCCAGAAGGTCACCTTCGACGAGGATGCGCAATGAAAGGAAGCTTCAACCTGTCCGAATGGGCGCTCAAGCATCAATCCTTCGTCTGGTACCTGATGTTCGTCGGCCTGCTGATGGGCATTTTCTCGTACTTCAACCTCGGCCGTGAGGAAGACCCTTCGTTCACCATCAAGACCATGGTGATCCAGACCCGCTGGCCTGGCGCGACCCAGGACGAAACCCTCTACCAGGTCACCGACCGCATCGAGAAGAAGCTCGAGGAACTCGACTCCCTCGACTACACCAAGAGCTACACCCGCCCAGGCGAATCCACGGTGTACGTGTACCTGCGCGACACCACCAAGGCCAAGGACATCCCGGAAATCTGGTACCAGGTGCGCAAGAAGATCCAGGACATCCGTGGCCAGTTCCCTGCCGGCATCCAGGGGCCGGGGTTCAACGATGAGTTCGGCGACGTGTTCGGCTCGATCTATGCGTTTACCGCCGACGGCCTGACCCTGCGCCAGTTGCGTGACTACGTGGAACAGGCGCGGGCCGAGGTGCGCGATGTGCCCAACATCGGCAAGATCGAGCTGATCGGTACCCAGGACGAAGTGCTGTACCTGAACTTCTCGACCCGCAAGCTGGCCGCCCTGGGCATCGACCAGCGCCAGGTCATGCAGGCCCTGCAATCGCAGAACGCGGTGACCCCGGCCGGGGTGATCGAGGCTGGCCCCGAGCGCATTTCGGTACGCACCACTGGGCAGTTCGCCTCGGAAAAGGACCTGCAGACCGTCAACCTGAAGATCAACGACCGCTTCTTCCGCCTGGCTGACATCGCCGATATCCAGCGCGGCTACGTCGACCCGCCGTCACCGATGTTCCGCTACAACGGCCAGACCGCCATCGGCCTGGCCATCGGCATGAAGGCCGGCGGCAACATGCAGGTGTTTGGCGCGGCGCTGAAAAAACGCATGGACCGGGTGATCGAAGACCTGCCGGTGGGCGTCGGGGTGCACACCGTGTCGGACCAGGCCGTAGTGGTCAAGCAGGCGGTTGGCGGCTTCACCAGCGCGCTGTTCGAAGCGGTGGTGATCGTGCTGGCGGTGAGCTTTGTCAGCCTGGGCATGCGCGCCGGCCTGGTGGTGGCCTGTTCGATCCCGCTGGTGCTGGCGATGGTGTTCGTGTTCATGGAATACAGCGGCATCACCATGCAGCGGATTTCGCTGGGTGCGCTGATCATTGCCCTGGGCCTGCTGGTGGATGACGCGATGATCACCGTCGAGGTGATGGTCACGCGCCTGGAAATGGGCGAGAGCAAGGAGCAGGCGGCCACGTTCGCCTATACCTCCACGGCGTTCCCTATGCTGACCGGTACCTTGGTGACGGTGGCCGGCTTCGTGCCCATCGGCCTCAACGCCAGCTCGGCGGGTGAGTACACCTACACTTTGTTCGCAGTGATCGCTGTGGCGCTGATGGTATCGTGGGTGGTGGCGGTGTTCTTCGCCCCGGTGCTGGGCGTGCATATCCTCAGCAGCTCCAAGCTCAAGGCCCATGAAGCAGAGCCAGGGCGCGTCGGCCGGGCCTTCGAGCATGGCCTGCTGTGGTGCATGCGCAACCGTTGGCTGACCATCATCGGCACCGTGCTGCTGTTTGCCCTGGCGATCTTCTGCGAGCGCTTCGTGCAGAACCAGTTCTTCCCTTCATCGGACCGCCCGGAAATCCTCGTCGACCTCAACTTGCCGCAGAACGCCTCGATCGAGGAAACCCGCAAGGTGGTGGACCGCTTCGAGGCGCGGATCAAGGACGACCCGGACCTGGTGCACTGGAGCACCTACATCGGCCAAGGTGCGATCCGCTTCTACCTGCCCCTCGACCAGCAGCTGCAGAACCCGTACTACGCGCAGTTGGTGATCGTCAGCAAAGGGTTCGAAGAGCGTCAGGGCATGATGGACCGCCTGCAGAAGATCCTGCGTGAAGAGTTCGTCGGCATCGGCGTCAACGTGCAATCGCTGGAGATGGGCCCGCCGGTCGGCCGACCGATCCAGTACCGGGTCAGCGGCGCCAATATCGACGAGGTGCGCAAGCACGCCATCGACCTGGCCACCTTGCTCGACCAGAACGAGCACATCGGCGAGATGATCTACGACTGGAACGAGCCCGGTAAGGTGCTGCGCGTGGAAATCGCCCAGGACAAGGCACGCCAGTTGGGGCTGTCGTCGGAAGACGTGGCCAACGTGATGAACAGTATCGTCAGCGGCGTGCAGATCACCCAGGTCAACGACAACATCTACCTGGTCAATGTGGTCGCCCGCGCCGAGGACAGCGAGCGCGGTTCACCCGATACCCTGCAGAACCTGCAGATCCTGACCCCCAACGGCACCTCGATCCCGCTGCTGTCGTTCGCCACTGTGCGTTACGAGCTGGAGCAGCCACTGGTGTGGCGCCGCGACCGCAAGCCGACCATCACCATCAAGGCCTCGGTCAACGGCGACATCCAGCCCACCGACCTGGTGGCCCAGCTGAAACCGAAGATCGACGAATTCGCCAGCAAGCTGCCTGCGGGCTTCGAAGTGGCCACCGGCGGTACCGTGGAGGAGAGCGCCAAGGCACAAGGGCCGATCCGCAAGGTCATCCCGTTGATGCTGTTCCTGATGGCGACCTTCCTGATGATCCAGCTGCACAGCGTGCAGAAGCTGTTCCTGGTGGTCAGCGTGGCGCCGCTGGGGCTGATCGGCGTGGTGCTGGCGCTGGTGCCGACGGGCACGCCCATGGGCTTCGTGGCGATCCTCGGCATCCTCGCGCTGGCGGGCATCATCATTCGTAACTCGGTGATCCTGGTGACCCAGATCGACGAGTTCGAGGCCCAGGGCTTCTCGCCGTGGGATGCGGTGGTGGAGGCCACCAACCACCGGCGCCGGCCGATCCTGCTGACGGCAGCGGCAGCGAGCCTGGGCATGATCCCGATTGCCCGCGAGGTGTTCTGGGGGCCGATGGCCTACGCCATGATCGGCGGGATCATCGTCGCCACCCTGCTGACGCTGTTGTTTTTGCCGGCACTGTATGTGGCCTGGTACAAGATCCGCGAGCCTGAGCACAAGGCCAGCCCTCAACACTGAACCCTGTGGGAGCGGGCTTGCCCGCGAATGCGATGGTGAACTCACTGCCGCATTCGCGGGCAAGCCCGCTCCCACAAGGGGGGCGGTGTCGTATTTTAAAAATGGTTATATAAACATTCTTAAACAGTATTTTTAAGAATATCCGCGCCTCACTAGTATTGCCTCAAGCCAGGCGCAAATTCCCCTTCAAACCTCAGCCCGGCACCTACTCCAAGGAGAACGAGCATGAGTGCATCGCTGCGTAGCATCGACGGTCAGGACGAAGCCACCATTCTGCGGGAAATCCAGAGCGCCCTGCGCGACCTGCGATTCGGTGCGGTGGAGATCACCGTGCACAACGCTCAGGTCGTACAGATCGAGCGCAAGGAGAAGTTCCGCCTGCAACAGCCCGGCAACAAGGCCGGCTGATTCGCGCCTCAACATCCAAAACTAGAAAAATGCCAATCGGGAGCTTCACCATGTCCATCCGCCGTTATGCGCTCGCCGCTCTGGCCAGTGCTGTTTTTGCCGGTTCCGCCATCGCCAAGGACTACGAACTGCTGAACGTGTCCTATGACCCGACCCGTGAGCTGTATCAGCAGTACAACGCCGAATTCATCAAGCACTGGCAACAGGCCCATCCGGGCGACAAGGTGAAGATCCAGCAATCCCATGGCGGCTCGGGCAAGCAGGCCCGCGCGGTGATCGACGGCCTGCGCGCCGACGTGGTGACGTTGGCCCTGGCCGGCGATATCGACGAAGTCGCCAAGCTCGGCAAGACCTTGCCGGACAACTGGCAGACCCGCCTGCCGGACGCCAGTACCCCGTACACCTCGACCATCGTGTTCCTGGTGCGCAAGGGCAACCCGAAAGGCATCAAGGACTGGGGCGACCTGATCAAGAAGGACGTCTCGGTGATCACCCCCAACCCGAAAACCTCTGGTGGCGCCCGCTGGAACTTCCTTGCCGCCTGGGCCTACGGCCTGAAGGCCGGCGGTAGCGAAGACAAGGCCAAGGCCTACGTGCAGGAGTTGTTCAAGCACGTGCCGGTACTGGACACTGGCGCCCGCGGCTCGACCATCACCTTCGTCAACAACGGCCAGGGCGACGTGCTGCTGGCCTGGGAGAACGAAGCCTTCCTGGCGCTGAAGGAGGACGGTGGCGCCGACAAGTTCGACATCGTCGTGCCGTCGCTGTCGATCCTCGCCGAACCGCCAGTGGCGGTGGTCGACAAGAACGCCGAGAAGAAGGGCAATACCGAGATTGCCGCTGAATACCTCAAGCACCTGTACAGCCCGGCCGGGCAGAAGATCGCTGCCGAGAACTTCTACCGCCCGCGTGACGAGAAAGTCGCTGCCGAATTTGGCAAGCAGTTCCCGAAACTGGACCTGGTGACCATCGACAAGGACTTCGGCGGCTGGAAGACTGCACAGCCTAAGTTCTTCAATGATGGCGGTGTGTTCGACCAGATCTATCAGGCACAGTAAGGCCACGGAAAAGCGGGGCCGCTCTGCGGCCCATCGCAGGCAAGCCAGCTCCCACAGGGACCGAGCAGCCCTCAGGCCTGTGGTGATCCTGTGGGAGCTGGCTTGCTGCGATGGGCTGCAAAGCAGCCCCAAGATTGAGAGTCCTGCACCGCCCCGGCATAACCGGGGCTTCGTGCGTTCAACCAGGGATATTTATGTCACGTCGCATTTCCCCCGTCATACCCGGCTTCGGGCTGACGCTGGGCTACACCTTGGTGTACCTCAGCCTGATCGTGCTGATACCGCTGGCCGCCATGTTCGTGCATGCCGCGCAGCTCACCTGGGAACAGTTCTGGAACGTCATCAGTGCGCCGCGGGTGATCGCCGCGCTGCAACTGAGTTTCGGCACCGCCCTGTTCGCCGCCATCATCAACGGTGTGATCGGTACCCTGCTGGCTTGGGTACTGGTGCGCTACACCTTCCCCGGGCGCAAGATCATCGACGCGATGATCGACCTGCCGTTCGCCCTGCCCACCGCCGTTGCCGGTATTGCCCTGACCGCCCTGTACGCACCTGCGGGCTGGGTCGGCCAGTTCGCCACCGACCTGGGCTTCAAGATCGCCTACACGCCGCTGGGCATCACCCTGGCGCTGACCTTCGTCACCCTGCCGTTCGTGGTGCGCACGGTACAGCCGGTGCTGGCGGATATCCCGCGTGAGGTCGAGGAGGCCGCAGCATGCCTGGGCGCGAAACCGTTGCAGGTGTTCCGTCATATCCTCGCGCCAGCGTTGCTGCCCGCCTGGCTCACCGGTTTTGCCCTGGCCTTTGCCCGTGGCGTTGGCGAGTACGGTTCGGTGATCTTCATCGCCGGCAACATGCCGATGAAGACCGAGATCCTGCCGTTGCTGATCATGGTCAAGCTCGACCAGTACGACTACACCGGCGCCACGGCCATCGGCGTGCTGATGCTGGTGGTTTCCTTCATCCTGCTGCTGCTGATCAACCTGCTGCAGCGCCGCATCGAAACCCCTTGAAGGAGGCCGCATGTCCAGTTCAACCCTGAGTGCAAGCGCCGCCGCCAACGCCGCCCGGCGTGGCAGCGCCACCTCGCGGCGCGTCCTGATCGGCCTTGGCTGGCTGGTGTTCGCGCTGTTCCTGCTGCTGCCGCTGGTGATCGTGGTGTCGCAGGCGCTGAAGAACGGCTTCGGCACCTTCTTCGAGGCGATCTTCGAGCCTGATGCGTTGTCGGCGCTCAAGCTGACCTTGCTCGCCGTGGTCATCTCGGTGCCGCTGAACCTGGTGTTCGGTGTCAGCGCCGCCTGGTGCGTGAGCAAGTACAGCTTCCGCGGCAAGAGCATCCTGGTGACGCTGATCGACTTGCCGTTCTCGGTGTCGCCGGTGATCGCCGGCCTGGTCTATGTGCTGATGTTCGGTGCGCAAGGCCTGTTCGGCCCGTGGCTGCAGGACCATGACATCCAGATCGTGTTCGCCCTGCCGGGCATTGTCCTGGCGACCATCTTCGTCACCGTGCCGTTCGTGGCCCGTGAGCTGATCCCGCTGATGCAGGAGCAGGGCACGCAGGAGGAGGAGGCCGCGCGCCTGCTCGGCGCCAACGGCTGGCAGATGTTCTGGCACGTGACCCTGCCGAACATCAAATGGGGCCTGATCTACGGCGTGGTGCTGTGTACCGCGCGGGCCATGGGCGAGTTTGGCGCGGTGTCGGTGGTGTCGGGCCATATCCGTGGCGTGACCAACACCTTGCCGCTGCACGTGGAGATCCTCTACAACGAGTACAACCACGTCGCGGCCTTCAGCGTGGCCAGCCTGTTGCTGATCCTGGCGCTCTTCATCCTGCTGCTCAAGCAGTGGAGCGAGAACCGTATTAACCGCCTGCGCCACAGCGCCGCGGAGGAATGATTCATGTCGATCGAAGTTCGTAACGTCAGCAAGCGCTTCAACAGCTTCCAGGCCTTGAACGCTATCAACCTGGACATCAACAGCGGCGAGCTGGTGGCCTTGCTCGGCCCGTCCGGCTGCGGCAAGACCACCCTGCTGCGCATCATCGCCGGCCTGGAAACGCCGGACCAGGGCAACATCGTGTTCCATGGCGAAGACGTGTCGGGCCATGACGTGCGTGATCGCAACGTCGGCTTCGTGTTCCAGCACTATGCGCTGTTCCGCCACATGAGCGTGTTCGACAACGTCGCCTTTGGCCTGCGCATGAAGCCCAAGGGCGAGCGCCCGAGCGAAAGCAAGATTGCCGAGAAGGTCCATGAACTGCTGAACATGGTGCAACTGGACTGGTTGTCCGACCGCTACCCCGAGCAGCTGTCCGGTGGCCAGCGCCAGCGTATCGCCCTGGCCCGCGCCCTGGCGGTGGAGCCCAAGGTGCTTTTGCTGGACGAGCCGTTCGGTGCGCTCGACGCCAAGGTGCGCAAGGAGCTGCGCCGCTGGCTGGCGCGGTTGCACGAGGACATCAACCTGACTTCGGTGTTCGTCACCCACGACCAGGAAGAAGCCATGGAAGTGGCCGACCGCATCGTGGTGATGAACAAGGGCGTGATCGAGCAGATCGGCTCGCCGGGCGAGGTATACGAGCATCCGGCCAACGATTTCGTCTACCACTTCCTCGGCGACTCCAACCGCCTGGCCGTGAGCGAGGGGCAGCATGTGCTGTTCCGCCCGCACGAGGTGTCGTTGTCGCGGCATGAGACCGAGGGGCACCATGCGGCCGAGGTTCGCGACATCCGCCCGCTGGGCGCGACAACCCGGGTAACCTTGAAGGTGGAAGGGCAGAGCGAGTTGATCGAGGCCGAGGTGGTCAAGGACCACGACAGCCTGACCGGGCTGGCGCGTGGGGAGACGCTGTTCTTCCGGCCGAAGGTCTGGCAGAAGGTGGCGGATATTTGAGCCGAATCGAGTGATGAAAAGCCCGGGCATGATCCCGGGCTTTTTTATGGCCTGACAGAGTGCTGGGGCTGCTTTGCAGCCCTTCGCGGGCAAGCCCGCTCCCACAGGTTTGGTGCATCCCTGAGATTGACGCGGTCCCTGTGGGAGCGGGCTTGCCCGCGAACGAGGGCGCAGCCCTCGCAATTTTCAGATGCCTTGCGCGAATATTTAATATGCCCGCAAAGCATCAGCCAACCTCTCTAGTGCCACACCCCACGAACCTCGCGGCCTGGGGCTATTCCCACCAAATATATATTCCTGAAAGATCTAACTTTAATTTTAAACATTACTTTAAGAGATAAGCCCCTGCCCCCGATGATTCAGCCACACACCTGAATCAAGAACCCCAGGAGTTTGATCAATGGGTAATGTCCAGTCGGCCGTCAGGGCCTACGACCAGCCATGGCGCCCGAGCCCGGGTGACCTGGTCGAGCTTGGACGGACGCTTCGCCTGCCACTGGGCCAGCTGCGCCTGCAACGTACGCCGGTCAGCGGCCTCAAACGCCGTGACAAGCTGGCACTGGGCCTGCTGGTGCTGGCCCTGCACGGCGCTGCCGCCTATTGGGTCAGCCAGGCCCCCACGCCCGCGCTGCCCGTGGTGCCGCCACAGATTCCGCCCATGACCATCGAGTTCGCCGCGCCTGCGCCGCCCGTCGTGCAACCGCCGCCACCAGCGCCTGCACCGCCGGTGGTCGAGCCGCCGCCCCCGGTGGTCGACGAGCTGGCCGCCAAGCCCAAGCCAAAGCCTAAACCCGTGCCCAAGCCGGTGGCCAAGCAACCGCCCAAGCCACAGCCCAAACCGATCAAGGCGCCGCCGCCTGCTCCGGTTGCTGCTCCGGCACCCCCTGCACCGCCTGCGCCGGCCCCGGTCACGCCACCGTCGGCCAGCGCCGCGTACCTGAAGAACCCGGCGCCGGAGTACCCGCAGATGGCCCAGCGCCGTGGCTGGGAAGGCACCGTGCTGCTGCGGGTCGAGGTGCTGCCCAACGGCAAGCCTGGGCAGATCCAGATCCAGCAGAGCAGCGGCCGCGATGCCCTCGACGCCGCCGCACTGGCTGCGGTCAAGCGCTGGAGCTTCGTCCCCGCCAAGCAGGGTGACGTGGCCCAGGCCGGCTGGGTCAGCGTGCCGATCGATTTCAAGCTTCGCTAACTTTTTCGCAGAACACAGGAAGACATCATCATGAGCCTGCTGGCATCCCCCCTCGAATCCGTTGAAAGCGCAGTCATCTGGCTGCTGGTCGGTTTTTCCGTCGTCACCTGGGGCCTGGCCCTGGTCAAGGTCGCGCAGTTCGTACGGCTGAAGAACCAGGACAAGCGCTTTCACCAGCAATTCTGGGCCGCATCGAGCCTCGACTCGGCGGCGCAAATCAGCCACGAGCTGCCCGGCCCGGCCGCCCGTGTCGCCCAGTCCGGCTATGCCGCAATTGCAGTGGGTGACTCCCAAACCGGTGACCTGAGCCACGCCATCAACCACCAGGACCGCCTTGAGCGCGCCCTGCGCCAGCAGATCGTGCGTGAGCGCCGTTCGCTGGAGACTGGCCTGGCGGTGGTCGCCAGTATCGGCAGTACCTCGCCCTTCATCGGCCTGTTCGGCACCGTGTGGGGCATCATGGAAGCGCTCAAGGGCATCAGCGCGGCCGGCTCCGCCAGCCTGGAAACCGTGGCCGGGCCGATCGGCGCGGCGCTGGTCGCCACGGGTGTGGGTATCGCCGTCGCGGTGCCGGCGGTACTGGTCTACAACTACTTCCTGCGCCGCCTCAAGCTGACCGCGGCCGACCTCGATGACTTCGCCCACGACTTCTACAGCCTGGCGCAGAAGAGTGCCTTCCGCGTGTTGGTGCACCCTGCGGTGCACAAGGCTCAGGCCGGCTTCACCCAGCCGGTGAAGGAGGCGTCCTGATATGGCTTTTTCGACCCAGGACAGCGACGAAGTCCTCAGTGAAATCAACGTCACGCCCCTGGTGGACGTCATGCTGGTGCTGCTGGTGGTGTTCATCGTCACCGCGCCGCTGCTGACCAATGCCATCCCGATCAACCTGCCCAAGACCGAGGCCGTGGCCCCGGTGGAACAGAAAGACCCGCTGGTGGTGAGCATCGACGGTGGTGGCAAGCTGTTCATCAACAAGGACGAGATCCAGCCGGACTTGCTGGAGACCAGCCTCAAGGCAGCCAAGGACAAGGACGCCGACGTACGTGTGCAGCTGCAGGCCGACGATGGCGTGAACTATGGCGAAGTGGCGCGGGCCATGGCCGCGATCGAGCGCGCCGGGATCAGCAAACTGGCGGTAATAACTGCCCGGTAATCTTCATTCTTCAGGCAAGTGCTTATGGGCCATATCTCTTGGCAGGGGTTGGCCCTTTTTTTTTGCCTGTCATCTGTATGCAATTTCGGTTATTAATAAATAGCTTCTTATTCCTTTACGAATATAACTCCCTCCCTATACTGGTCTCCAAGCACGCAAACTTACTGGAGGCGTCCCCATGCGCAATGAGTCGATTCGTTACCTGATTGTGCCGGGCTGGCAAGGATCGCCAGACAACCATTGGCAGAGTCACTGGCAGCGCACACTGCCCAACAGCGCCCGGGTCGAGCAGCAGGACTGGCTCACACCCCAGCGTCGCGACTGGGTGCAAGCGCTGGAGCAGGCGGTTGCCGCCGAGCGTTCGCCGGTGATTCTCATCGCCCACAGCCTGGGCTGCGTCACCGTTGCCCACTGGGCCGCACAGGCCAGCCCGGCCCTGCTGCGCCGGGTGCGTGGCGCATTGCTGGTGGCCCCGGCAGATGTCGAACGGCCCACGTGCGCGCCAGCCCTGCGCAACTTCGCGCCGATCCCGCTGCAGGCGCTGCCATTTCCCAGCCAGGTGGTCAGCTCCGACAACGACCCGGCGGTTAGCGTACCGCGAGCCTTGTACCTGGCCCAGGCCTGGGGCGCGGAGGCGGGCCTGCTGAGCAATGCCGGGCATATCAACGTCAAGTCCGGCCATGAGCGCTGGGAACAAGGTTTCGCCTACCTGTATCGCCTGCAAAGCCGGGTCGAGCAGCGCGCATTGCGCCGCGCCTGATCGACCCCGACCGTTTACCGTTTGCCTGACGCCCGGCCACCCACGGCCTGGGGCGGGAGTTCGTCATGACTTTTCAAAACCCGTTCGGCCAGCCGCTGCTGACCTTCCCTGAACTGGACAAGAGCCCCTTGAGCATCCGTGCCAAGGCGCTGGTGTTCATCGACCCGCGCTCGCAGCAGTTGCGCCAGGCCCTGGAGCAACTGGCGCCACAACCGGTACCGGTGCTGATCCATGGCGAGACCGGTACCGGCAAGGAATTGCTGGCACGGCAGATCCACCGGGCCAGTGACCGCCCCGGCCTGTTCGTCTCGGTCAACTGCGCCGCCATCAGCCCGACCTATGCCGATGCCGAGCTGTTCGGCTACAGCGCCGGCAGCCAGGGCGGCACGGCCAGCAGCCGCGCCGGCTGGTTCGGCTCGGCCAATGGCGGCACCTTGTACCTGGACGAGATCGCCGACTTGCCGTTGGCGATCCAGGGCAAGTTGCTGGCGGCCCTGGAAAACCGCGAGGTCACCCGGGTCGGCGCGCAGCAACCCCAGCCGGTGGATGTACGCCTGGTGGCTGCGACCAGCATCGACCTGGCGCGGGTGGTGAAGGCCGGGCGTTTCAACGAGCGCCTGTACCAGTACCTGCGCGAGGGCGCGCTGGAGTTGCCGCCGCTGCGTGAGCGCCCGGGCGATATCCTGCCACTGGCCGAGTATTTCGTGGGCATCTACAGCGTGCGCCTGCAGCGGCCGCTGGCGTTGATCAGCGAGGCTGCGCAGCAGGTGCTGGAGGCGCATGCCTGGCCGGGCAACACCCGCGAGCTGGAGAACGTCATCCACTTTGCCCTGCTGGTCAATGACGGGGACGAGCTGCTGCCGGAGGACCTCGACCTGCCCAACCCCGTGCGCTAGACGCGCTAATAAGCAAACGGGATGATGGCAGTTTGTTTTTGGAATAAGCAGCGAATTAAAAGATATTGTTACGGAATAAAAAATCTCGGTATCGTCCGCCTCACGCCCGCCAGTGAAACGGTTGGGCACCCGACTTCGCCATCCGCGATGGCCCAGATCCAGAACAAGGAACACCATGAAGAAGACCCTGCTGACCACTGCCCTGGCCGCCGCCCTGTCGTTCGCTGGCCTGGCATCCGCCGCCGAGAAACTGGTCGTTGCCGCGACCCCGGTGCCCCACGCCGAAATCCTCGAGCTGATCAAGCCGACCCTGGCCAAGGAAGGTGTGGACCTGCAGATCAAGGTCTTCACCGACTACGTGCAGCCGAACGTGCAGGTTGACCAGAAGCGCCTGGACGCCAACTACTTCCAGACCCTGCCGTACCTGCAGAACTTCAACGAAGGCAAAGGTACCCACCTGGAAACCGTGGTCGGCGTGCACGTCGAGCCGTTCGGTGGCTACTCGAAGAAGGTCAAGAGCCTGAGCGAGCTGAAAGAAGGCGCCAGCGTTGCCATCCCTAACGAGGGCAGCAACAGCGGCCGCGCCCTGCTGCTGCTGCAGAAGGCTGGCCTGATCACCCTGAAAGACCCGAAGAACGCCCTGGCGACCCCGAAAGACATCGCCGAGAACCCGAAGAAGCTGAAGTTCCGCGAGCTTGAGTCGGCCATGCTGCCGCGTGTGCTGGACCAGGTCGACCTGGACATGATCAACACCAACTACGCCCTGGAAGCCGGCCTGAACCCGGCCAAGGATGCGCTGGTGATCGAGGGCAGCGACTCGCCGTACGTGAACTTCCTGGTAGCCCGCCCGGACAACAAGGACAGCGAGGCCATCCAGAAGCTGGCCAAGGCGCTGACCAGCCCTGAGGTGAAGGAATTCATCGCCAAGAAGTACCAGGGTGCGGTGCTGCCTGCGTTCTGATTGCTTGTTCGTGATGTGAAAACGCCGACGCATTTGCGTCGGCGTTTTTGTGTGTGGCTGACAACCGGTCAGCGCGGGTTGCCCAGCGCCCGGCGCAGTGCCAGCAGCCACAGCAGTTGTTCGTTCGATTCAGTCGAGCAGGCGCTATTCATCATTATCGTCCTTGTCGGTGATGGCCTTGCAAGTCACGGTCTGAAGCTGTTTGAGAGGATTGCTGCAGAAAAGTTTCGATAGCCCGGCCAGTGATATAAATATGCAATAAAGGTATTTATAAAAAGTTTTTTATACCTTTAGAGTCTACTGATCGCGCTTGGCGCATCGTTCAGACTTTCCCATGTCGCACTCTGCAAACCGGGTGTCGAGGCAACATCCATGACCTTCGACACCGCTTTCATTCTCAGCACACTGCCTGCGTTCTTCAAGGCCGTCGGCGTGACCCTGCAGGTCGGCCTGATCGCCATCGCCACCTCGCTGCTGGTGGGGCTGCTCAATGCCACGGTCCTGGTGCTGCGTACGCCTTACCTGCGTCACCTGGTCAAAGGCTACGTGGAGCTGGCACGCAACACCCCGCTGCTGATCCAGCTGTTCTTCGTCTATTTCGCCTTGCCCAGCCTGGGCCTGAAGATCTCCGGCTTTGCCGCAGCAATCATCACCATGACTTTCATGGGCGGTGCTTACCTCACCGAGGTGCTGCGCGCCGGTGTCGAAGCCGTGCCGCGTGCGCAGCTGGAATCGGGGCGCTCCATCGGCCTGTCGGAGGGCCAGTTGCTGCGCCATGTGATCCTGCCCCAGGCCAGCATCCTCAGCCTGCCGGCACTGTTCGCCAACTTCATCTTCCTGCTCAAGGAAACCACCGTGGTCTCGGCCGTGGCGGTGCCTGAAATCCTCTACACCACCAAGAACTACATCGCCCTGTACTACAAGACCTACGAGATGCTCGCGGTGCTGACGCTGCTCTGTGTGCTGCTGTTCCTGCCGCTGTCGCTGCTGCTGCGGTACCTGGAAAGGAGGCTGCAACATGGCCAGTTCGGTCGCTGAACTGCTCCTGACGTCTTTGCCGCTGCTGGCCAAGGGCGCGGCGCAGACACTGGCCATCTCGGCACTGGGGATTGTCTTGGCAACCCTCGGCGGGGTGCTTTACGGCACGTTGGCGACACTGGGCAACCGGCTGCTGAACATGGCCTTGCAGGTGTACCTGGAGTTGTTTCGCGCCATCCCGGTGCTGGTCTGGCTGTACCTGGTGTTCTTCGGCTTGCCGATCTTCTTCGCCCTGAACATCCAAGGTTTCTGGTGCGCAGTGCTGGTGCTGGGCCTGTGGGGTGCCAGTGAGGTCGGCGAGGTGGTGCGTGGGGCGTTGCAATCGCTACCGCGTGGGCAGCGTGAGGCCGGGCTGTCGATCGGCCTGTCCGCTGGCCAGCTTTACGGCTACGTGTTGCTGCCCCAGGCCCTCAAGCGCATGACGCCACCGACCATCAATATTTACACGCGGATCATCAAGACCAGCTCGCTGGCGGTGCTGATCGGCGTGGTCGAAGTGATCAAGGCCGGCCAGCAGATCATCGAGCGCACCTACGAATCGCTGCTGATCTACGCCGTGCTGTTCCTGTTCTTCTTCATCGTCTGCTATCCGCTGTCCGCCGCCTCGCGCGTGCTGGAGCGCCGCTGGGCTCACCCATGACCGCACTGATCGAATTCCAGGGTTTCAACAAGTATTTCGGCGCACACCAGGTGCTGAACAACGTCGACCTCAAGGTCCGCACCGGCGAGGTGGTGGTGATCCTTGGCCCCAGTGGCTGCGGCAAGAGCACCTTGCTGCGTTGCCTCAATGGCCTGGAAGAGGCGCACAGCGGGCACCTGCGCCTGGAGGGCGAAGATTTGCTGAGCGCCGATACCGACTGGCGGCGGGTGCGCCAGCGGGTGGGCATGGTGTTCCAGAGCTATCACCTGTTCGGCCACATGAGCGTGATGGACAACCTGCTGCTCGGCCCGCTCAAGGTGCAGAAACGCGAACGCGCCGAGGCCCAGGCCCAAGCCGAAGCGCTGCTGGCGCGGGTGGGCCTGCTGGACAAGCGCGACGCCTACCCGCGGCAGCTTTCCGGTGGCCAGCAGCAGCGCATCGCCATCGTCCGTTCGCTGTGCATGAACCCGCAGGTGATGCTGTTCGACGAAGTCACCGCAGCGCTCGACCCGGAAATGGTCAAGGAGGTGCTGCAAGTGATCCAGGGCCTGGCCCGCGACGGCATGACCTTGCTCATCGTTACCCACGAAATGGCCTTCGCTCGCGCGGTGGCCGACCGCATCGTGTTCATGGAGGCCGGCAGGATCCTTGAACAGAGCGACCCCGAGAGCTTCTTCAGCCAACCGCGGACCGCACGCGCGCAGCAGTTCCTGGACAAATTCTCCTTTGTCGAAAGCCTGCCGAAGACAACGCAAAAGGAACTGTCATGAAAACTGCCCCGCTTACCAAACTGCTGGCACCGTTGTTCGGCCTGGCCCTGCTGGCCGGCTGCAACAAGGCCGAGGAGCCGCCCAAGCCGGCCGCTGCCTCGCCGGCCACCAGCTACCTGGAAACCATCAAGGCCCGCGACAAATTGATTGTCGGCGTGTTCACCGACAAGCCGCCGTTCGGCTTCGTCGACGCCAGCGGCCGCTACGTGGGCTTTGACACCGACATTGGCCGGCGCCTGGCCCAGGACCTGCTTGGCGACGAAAACAAGGTGGAATTCGTTGCCGTGGAGCCGGCCAGCCGTATCCCGTTCCTGCAAAGCGACAAGGTCGACCTGATCCTCGCCAACATGACCGTGACCCCGGAGCGCAAGGAGGTGGTGGACTTCACCAACCCCAACCTGCGCGTGGCCGTACAGGCCATCGTGGCCGACGGAAGCCCGGTGCAGAAGCTCGATGACCTGGCGGACAAGACCATCATCGTCACCACCGGTACCACGGCCGATATCTGGCTGACCAAGAACCACCCGGACTGGAAGCTGCTCAAGTTCGAGAAGAACAGCGAGTCGTTGCAGGCGCTGGCCAACGGCCGTGGCGATGCCTATGCCCAGGACAACCTGATCCTGTTCAGCTGGGCCAAGCAGAACCCTGGGTACCGCGTGCTGCCGCAGTTGCTGGGTGAGGAAGCACCGATCGCGCCGGCGGTGAAGAAGGGCAATACCGAACTGCGCGACTGGGTGAATGCCGAACTGGCCAAGCTGGGGGAAGAGCAGTTTTTGCTGAAGCTGTATGACCAGTATGTGCGCAAGGAGCTGAGCGATGACACCAAGCCGGAGAGCGTGATCGTCGAAGGGGGCAAGTGGCAGGGTTGACCGGGCAATTGCGGCCGTTGTGGGAGCGGGCGCGCCCGCGAAGCCGGCGACGCGGTGTATGGCACCGGCTTCGCCGGTGTTCGCGGGCAAGCCCGCTCCCACAGGGATCGCGCCAGATTCTAGAAATCGAGCAAGACAGTTGCTCCCACAACCGCCCCAGCAATATCAAGCCTTGCGCGGCAGCCAGTTCAACAGGAACTCATTGACCACCTTGGGGTTTTCCAGGCTGGAGATATGCCCCGCAAGCGGAATCTGCGCCGCCAGGCAGCCAATGATCCGCGCCATCTCGTTGGACTCTTCAGGCGGCCGCGGAGTGTCCTGGTCACCACAGACCACGATGGTCTTGTCGCCCTTCAGTTCACCCAGCCGCCCCAGCAGGTCCGGCCGCCCGAAGATCACCCGCCCCATCGGGTCGAGGCTGTTGCGAATCACCTCGGCGCTGCTTGCCTTCAACGCCGTCCGGAAGCGGTCGCGCACCTCGGGCACGGTCTGCCCGCCGGCATGGAAGAAGATCGGCACGACGATGTCCAGCAGTGGCTCCGGGAACAAGCCCGCCGCACTCGCAGCGTCCAGCAAACCGAAGTACTTCAGCCGGGTCGCCTCGGGTTCTGCGCCGAGGTAGGTGTCCATCAGCACCAGGCGGTCGACCCGCTCGGGGTGCTCGATGGCCAGCTGCGCACCCCACATGCCGCCGACCGACAGGCCGACCAGGTGGCACTGGGGGATGTCCAGCGCGTCCAGCAGTGCCAGGTGCTGCCGGGCCAGGGCGCTCATGTCGGTGGTGGTGGCGGGCGGGGCATCGGAGTCGCCGTGGCCCCAGAGTTCAGGGACGATGACACGAAAGTGCTGTGACAGGGCCTCGATCTGTGGCTGCCACATGTCTGCCGACCACAGGTAGCTGTGGCCGAGCAGTACCGGGAAGCCCTGGCCCTGGTCGACATAGCTCATGCGCGCGCCGTCGATTTCGATGAAGTGTTTTTGCATTGAAAGGGTCTCGGTTGAGGGCGTTGTAGAGTATTCGAAATCGTTGGGGCTGCTTTGCAGCCCCGGGGATCATCCGCCAGGCACCAATCTCAAAGTGCTCTGCGCCGGAATCATTCCCATCTGTGCCCGCTGATACTTACCGTCTGCATACCCCTCGGCCTGATCCGAGAAGTGTCGGTCGAACGGCACGCCGCTCTGCCCGACCGGGTTGCTGGTCAGCGCCTGGCCGGCATCGGCAAAGTCGATCAGGCGCCGGGTTGACGGCCCATAGGTCACCGGCCACGGCGCCGGGCCGATCTTCGCCGACAAGTTGTTGGGCACCTCATGGGTGCCGGGAGCGGCAAACGGGCCGACATTGAACAAAAGGTTCAGTGGCTTTTTCGACCCCAGTGGATGGTTGTGGGTCAGGGTATGGGCCTTGCCCCATTGCCAGCTGGCCGGGTCGCGGCCCAGGGTGTCGCGCAGGTGTTTCAGGCTGCTTTGCCAAGCCGTGCGTACGACGGCGGTGCGGTCAGTGCGCAGGTTGCCGCCGCGGGTGTTCCACCAGGGCGAATCGGCGTCGGCGGCCAGGCGCGGCAGCGCGGCATCGATGACGCGGGTGCTCAACAGTACCGGGAACCAGGTGTCGCCCAGTTCGTCATGCAACGCGGCATGGGCCAGTTCGTAGAGGAACTGGTTGAACAACGTGGCGCTGGTGGAATCCAGCGGATAGTCGCCGCGCCAGGCGGCCAGCTGCTCGACCAGTTCCTTTTCCTCGTCACCCTGGGCGATCTGGCGCAGGGTCGCCAGCAATGGGGCCAAGGTGCGCGGGCCGTAATCGCTGGCCGTATCGAGTTGCAGCGCCTGGCTGTTCTGGGTGTCCCATTTGACCTCTGGGTTGGCCAGCTGGCGATCGAGCTGGCGCCCGCGGTCGGCGAGGTTGTAGTAGCCGGGTATCGGCACCACGGCCGGCGGCTGGTAGTTGGCCGAGACGATATAGCCGCTGGCCGGGTTCTCCTGCTGTGGGTTGACGCTGAACGGGTAGAAACCAGGTTTGTCGGCCTGGCGGCTGGCGCCATCGAGGATGAACGCCGGGTTCACCCCGTCGGGGCGAATCGGCAGCTTCGCCGCCGCCCACCAGCCGATATCGCCACGGGCATTGGCCCAGACGAAGTTCAGCCCCGGTGCCTGCACCTTGGCAGCCGCTTCGCGCATCTTGCCCAGGGTGTCGGCGCGGTTCAGCTGGTAGAACCCTTCGAGGATCGGGTTCTCGGTTTCGAGGAACGCCCACCACATGGCAATCGGCGTGGTCCCGGCTGTTGCGCCTAGCACCTCGTTGACGATTGGCCCGTGGGCTGAGCGGCGCAGGCTGATGGTGACCGGTTGCTCGCCTTTGACTGCAATCGTCTGCTCGGTTTTTTCCAGCGTCTGCCACTGGCCGTCGATCATCACCTGGTCGGCATTGGCAGGGTTGGTCTTTTCGGCGATCAGGTCGACGTCATCGTTCTGGAACATGGTCAGGCTCCAGCCGAAATCACGGTTGTGCCCCAGCATCGCGAACGGGTTCAGCGCCTGGAAATAGCCGTACAGGTTGAAATCCGGGGCTGACAGCTCAGCTTCGTACCACACGGCGGGTACGGCAAAACTGATGTGCGGGTCACCGGCCAGCAAGGGTTTGCCGCTGCGGGTGCGGCTGCCGGAAACGGCCCAGGCATTGCTGCCTTCGAACTGCGGGATGCCGGCTTCGAGCAGGGCTTGGTGGCTGGCGCGGGCCACGGCTTCGAGGCTTTGCCAGTCGGCCGCCGCCAGGGGTGTGCCCAGGGCGCCCTGCGGCTGCCACTCGAGGTCGAAGATCTTCAGGTATTGCGGGCCAAGCTGGTCGCGGATGTAGGTCAGCGCAGGTTCGGTACGAAAGGCCGCAGCGAAGCTGTAGGCGAGGTAACCGGCGATGCTCAGGGTGTCTTCGGCCGTGAACGGCCGCGGCGTGATGCCGATCAGGTCGAACTCCATCGGTTTGGGGTGGCTGGCCTGCCAGGCGTTGACGCCCTCGAGGTAGGCCTGCAGGGCTTGCCAGGCGGGTGACTGGTGGTTTTGGCGCTGGGCCATCAGGGCGGCCTGTTCACGGATACGCAGGCTGCGGAACAGGGTATCGGTGGGCAGCAACTTGTCGCCCAGTACTTCGGCCAGCTCGCCACGGGCCAGGCGGCGCATGATCTCCATCTGGAACAGCCGATCCTGGGCATGCACGTAGCCCAGGGCGCGGTACAGGTCCGCCTCGCTCTGCGCTTGCAGGTGGGGCACGCCACGGGCGTCGTAGCGGACGCTGACCGGCGCCTGCAGCCCGGCCATGGCCACCTCGCCCTCGCGCTGCGGCAGCTTGCCGTGCACGTACCAGTAACCGGCGCCAGCGGCCACGGCAACGACCACGGCCAACAGGGTCAGGCTGCGCTTCATCGGGACTCCTTGTGCAATCGAGCGAAAACTGTGGTCCGATCATCGACGGATTCGCGAACAGAGCATAGCCCCCTGAAAGGAGTTTCCATGTCCCTCAGCGAAAAACAGAAAATGCTGACTGGTCAGCTCTATCACGCTGGTTGCCCCGAACTGCAGGCCGAGCAGATCGCCAACAAGCACTGGATGCACCGTTACAACAACAGCGTCGAGTTGCTCAACGAGGCGCGCAACGGCCTGCTGGCCGAGCACTTTGCCCATGTCGGCGAGGGCACGGTGATCCGCCCGCCGTTCTACTGCGACTACGGCTACAACATCAGCGTCGGGCGCAATACGTTCATGAACTTCAACTGCGTGATCCTCGACGTGGTGCCGGTGCGCATCGGCGATGACTGCCAGATCGGCCCCAATGTACAGATCTACGCGGCCGACCATCCGCTCGACCCTGAGGTCCGTCGCAGCGGGCTGGAAAGCGGTCGGCCGGTGACCATCGGCAACAACGTGTGGATCGGTGGGGCGGCGGTCATCCTGCCGGGGGTGACCATTGGTGACAACGCCATCGTCGGTGCCGGCAGTGTGGTGACCCGCGATGTGCCGGCGGGTGCGACCGTCATGGGTAACCCGGCGCGGGTGCGTCAGCCGGCCCAGGGGCAATAGCAACCAACCGCCAGCGTATTCGAGGCGGTGACCCTGCGACCGGCCAGCAGGGCCTGGAGGATTGGCTCGATGAAACTGTTGCTGGCGTTGCACACCGCGCCTTCGCTGTAAGGGCCGAAGTAGGCCAGGTTGCCCTGGCGGTCCCAGATGGCCACGGCCGGGGAGGCGGGCAGCTGCTCACTGCCGGGCAGGTTGGCGATGGGTTGCAGGCTGGCGAGGTTGGCGGGCAGCTGGCCGTGGCTGCCGGCCTTTTGCACGACGTGGAAGGTCACGCCCTGGCCGGCGAACTGGCTGATCAGGTCGCCAAGGTGCTGCTGGTTGCCGACGTTGCACGGGCAGGCCGGGTCCCAGAAGTGCACCACGCGGATCGGCCCGGGGCCGGCCAGCTCGGCAGGCAGGCGCAGCTGGCTGCCGTCGAACAGCGTGGCCTGGTTGTCGAACGGGCGCAGGTAGCGGGACTGGAAGGTGGAGTAGGCCTGCCAGAGCACGGCGACGCCAATTACCAAGGCGATTACGATGCACATCTGTTTGATGAATCGAGTTTTCATGGGTTTTCCGCGGTCCCTTGTAGGAGCGGTGGTGTTGATCAGTGGCGAGCAAGCTTGCCACGACGCCAGCCAGAGCTGAATATCGCAGATCAATACTCGCTCCGCCGTGGATGTACCTGATGCCTGCTGCCTTTCACCCCGATCTCCTGCGTGCCAGCCTCGCCCCATTGGGCAAACGCCAGCCGTTGTCCACGCAGGCGCAGGCCTATCAACGTTTCTATGGCTTGAACCTGCCGGCGCAGAGCTGGCTGGGCGGCTTCCAGGCGGCGGGTTACGAGCTGGTCGGGCAAGTCTGGCTACCCGAAAAGCCGGTTGCGACGTTGTTCCTGCTGCACGGCTACTACGACCACATGGGCTTGTATCGGCACCTGATCGAATGGGCGCTCAAGCTTGGCTATGCGGTGATCAGCTGCGACCTGCCAGGCCACGGCCTGTCCAGTGGCGAGCGCGCCAGCATTGGTGATTTCGCGGTGTACCAGCAGGTGCTGGAGGCCGTGTTCGAACAGGCTGGCGGGCTTGGGTTGCCACGCCCCTGGCACCTCTGCGGGCAGAGCACCGGTGGCGCCATTGCCGTCGATCACCTGCTGCACCAGGGCGCGCACAGCCCGATCGATGGCGAGGTGATCCTGTTGGCACCGCTGGTAAGGCCACGCGCCTGGCGCTGGTCGAAGTTCAGCTATCGGGTACTACGCCACTTCGTCAACGGCATCGAGCGGCGCTTCAGCGAGAACACCAACGACCCGACGTTCCTGCCCTTCCTCGAAGCCGACCCATTGCAGCCGCGGCGCTTGCCCACGGCCTGGGTCGGCGCCTTGATCGCCTGGGTCAAGCGCATCGAGGCGGCGCCGCACTGCGCAAGGCGGCCGCTGATCGTGCAGGGGGAGGCGGATGGTACGGTGGATTGGCCGCACAACCTCGAAGTGCTAAAGGCCAAGTTCAGCGAGCCGCAGATCCTGATGTTGCCCGAAGCCCGCCATCACCTGGCCAACGAGCTGCCGGACATTCGTCGGCGCTACTTCGATTTCATCCAGCAGCGCCTGGGTTGATCACTTGAGGTCGGCGCTGTTCTGGCCCACCGCCAGGCCAGCACGCACCGCAGCCACCGCGGCCTGGTAATAGGCCTTGCCGTCCGTCGACTCGGCGAATGATGCGAACTCTTCGAGCTCGTCGTCGGAGAGGTCGCGGTAGACGTACAGCAGGGTGTTGTTCAGGTCTTCGCCGATCTGCCCCATAAGGCGCTGGCGCTGGCCGTCGAGCAGGCCCTGGGCCTGGCCGGCACCAAACAGGCCGGGGATCATCGAGCTCAGGCTGTCGGCGGCCACCCCGGCGATCGCCAGGCTGACTTCGGCGCCGGCTTCCCGGGCTGGCAGGGCCTGGGCCAGGTGGCCGATGACCAGCAGGCGGTTATCGCTGGCCTGCATCTTCGGCAGGCCCTTGGCATTCTTGGCCAACTGGTCCTTGCGTGTGGCCAGCAGTTCGGCTGCGACGATCTTGCGCCCCAGGGGGGACTGGAAGAAGGCCAGTGCCGGTGCCGGGTTGGGCAGCGAGCTGCGCAGTTTGGCCAAGGCACGGTTGTCCATTGCCTGGGCCTGGAAGCGCTGGTTGCTGTTGTTGACCAGCGCCTGGTAAACCGCAGGCGGCAGGCTGCTGCGGTAGCGCTGCTGGGCGGCGCTCACGGCATCGGAAAAATGGGCGCGCTGGTCGGGCCAGCCGGCGGCCTTGTACAGTTGATCGAGGCTGTCTGCCCAGACAGGCATGGTGCAGATCATCAGCAGAAGCAGGGAAAACAGACGGCGCATTCAGGACTCCTGTCGGCAGGTGGCTATTGTCCTTGGCCCGGCGCCATTTTGTCGAGCAATCCGAACGCTTCTCAGCCAAGTGGCGCTGTGCGCCGACAAGGTGAATGGATATGATGCGCGCCATGCACATCTCCCCTGAAAACCCGATGTTCGCGGCCGTCGTCGACGATCTGGCCACCCATGGCTGGTCGCAGCAGGCTCTCTTTCTGCCTAGCGAGCTGGTGCGCGCGCTGGCGGCCGAATGCCGGCGCCGTGATGCCGAAGGCGAACTCAACCCGGCCGGCGTTGGGCGCGGTGATGCCCAGGAGGTGCGCGAGAGCATTCGCGGCGACCAGATCCAGTGGATCGACCCAGGCCAGGCCGAGGCCTGCGACCAGTATCTGGCGGCCATGGACCAGTTGCGTCAGGCCATCAACCAGGGGTTGTTCCTGGGCCTGGAAGACTTCGAGTGCCACTTCGCCCTGTACCCACCGGGGGCGTTCTACCGCCGGCACCTTGACCGCTTCCGCGACGATGACCGACGCATGGTTTCGGCGGTGCTCTATCTCAATGAAGACTGGCAACCGGAGGACGGCGGGCAACTGCGCATGTTCCTGGCGGATGATGTCGAGCACGATGTGCAGCCGGTGGCGGGTTGCCTGGCGATTTTCCTGTCCGGTGAGGTGCCGCACGAGGTGCTGCCGGCCAGGCGCGAGCGCCTGTCGTTGACCGGCTGGTTCCGGCGCCGCGGCAATGACCCGTTCTGATCTGCCCAAGGTCTTGGTGAGCGCCTGCCTGCTGGGGCAGCCGGTGCGCTATGACGGCCGGGCCAGCGGGCATCCTGATGTGCTGCGGCAGTGGCAGGCCGAAGGGCGTGTCGTGCCATTGTGCCCCGAGGTGGCTGGCGGCTTGCCAACACCACGCCCGCCGGCGGAGATCCCTGGTGGGCAGGGCGCGCAGGTGCTCGATGGCGGGGGGCAGGTGCTGACGGTGACCGGCGAGGATGTCAGTGCCGCGTTTCTGGCAGGGGCGCAGCAGGCCCTGGCGCTGGTGCGACAGCACGGCATTCGGGTGGCGGTGCTGAAGGCGGGCAGCCCATCGTGTGGCAACCGCCTGACCTACGATGGCACCTTCAGCGGGGTGAAGGTGCCGGGTGAAGGCGTGACCGCAGCCTTGCTGCGGCGTGAGGGGGTGCAGGTGTTCAGTGAGCTGGAGCTGGAGCAAGCGCGGCAGGCGCTGGCTGGCCCGCCTGCATGGCCTTGAACCACTTCTGTTCCAGTTCTGCTGTGCGGCCACTGTCCTTGAGGCGCTGAAGCGCGTTGTTCACCGCGCTTTCGAACGCCGGGTTGTCTTTCTGGAATGGAATCACCAGTTTCTTTTCACCGAATGCCTGGCTTACATCGAACGGGCCGTCGGTCTTCAGCGACTCGCTCGACGGTGTCAGGGCAATGTCGTACTTGCCACTTTCAACGCCTGGCAGCACGTCTTCTGCAGTGGCTTCGACGAACTCGGCACGCAGGTCGAGTTCGCGGGCCAGGTCCTGGCCAAATTCGATTTCAAAGCCGGTCAGGCGGTCGTCTTTCTTGAACGAATAGGGCGCGTTATCGGCCTGTACGGCAATGCGTAATTCGCCCCGGTCGGCGATTTCGTCTATCAGCTCGGCCTGAGCCAATGGAGTGATCAGTACTGCCAGCAGTACGCCTATGGTCGAACGCATGTAATGCCCCTTTTTCTTCAGCAGATGAGTAACTTTCGCCGCGACTTTCTTCCCCGTCGCGGTCGAGCGCAGCCTATGACCTTGAAGCCTTGGCGAGGTTTAACCCTAACTGAAAAATTTCTCTTTGTGGGCTATGGTGAACTATCGCCGCCGTTCGTCATACCGGCAGCGGTCAAAAAGTGAATCACAGGAGAAGTGAATGAACAGCCTATTTTCGCGTGCTGCCGTTGCCGGCCTGCTGATGGGGGCCTCGGTCTTTGCCGGCGCCGCGGATGCCCTGAAGAGCCAGGAACCGCCCAAGGATGCCAAGGTGGTCATCGTTTCCCCCGCCGATGGCGCCACGGTCGACAAGACCTTCACCGTCAAGTTCGGTATCGAGGGCATGGAACTCAAGCCGGCGGGTGACCAGACGCCGCATACGGGCCATCACCATTTGCTGGTGGATGTGGATAAAGAACCCGTGGCCGACATGCCACTGCCGACCAGCCTGATGCCGGCCGCCGGCACGGCGTTGCCAGCGGGGCCGCAGGTGCTGCACTTCGGCAAGGCACAGACCGAAGCGACCATCACCCTGACACCGGGCAAGCACACCCTGCAGCTGGTGCTGGGTGACCAGTATCATGTGCCGTTCAAGCCGAGTGTCGAATCGAAGAAGATCACGGTTGAAGTGAAATAAAAAAAGGGAGGCCACCAGGGCCTCCCTTTTTCATGCCGCCAGCGACCTTAGAACAGGACGCGCGAACGGATGGTGCCTTTGACTTGTTGCAGTTTCTCTTGCGCCAGGTCGGAGTACTCGGCGTCAACGTCGATTACCACGTAACCCACTTTCTCGTTGGTCTGCAGGAACTGACCAGAGATGTTGATGCCGTTCTCGGCGAAGACTTTGTTGATCTCGCTGAGCACGCCCGGGATGTTTTCGTGGATGTGCAGCAGGCGGTGCTTGCCTGGGTGTGCCGGCAGGGCAACTTCCGGGAAGTTGACCGACGATACCGACGTACCGTTGTCGCTGTACTTGACCAGCTTCTCGGCCACTTCCAGGCCGATGTTGGCCTGGGCTTCGGCAGTGGAACCACCGATGTGCGGGGTCAGGATCACGTTGTCCAGGCCGCGCAGCGGGCTTTCGAACTCTTCGTCGTTGGAGCGCGGCTCGACCGGGAACACGTCGATGGCGGCGCCGATCAGGTGCTTGTCCTTGATCGCGGCGGCCAGGTGGTCCAGCTCGACCACGGTGCCACGGGCGGCGTTGATCAGGATCGAGCCCTTCTTCATCGCACGGATTTCCTTCTCGCCGATCATCCACTGGGTGGATGGCAGCTCAGGCACGTGCAGCGAAACGATGTCGGCCAGGCCCAGCAGCTCGGTAAGGCTGGTGACCTGCACGGCGTTGCCCAGCGGCAGCTTGGTCAGCGGGTCGTAGAAGTACACCTGCATGCCCAGGTTTTCTGCCAGGACCGACAGTTGGGTACCGATCGAGCCGTAGCCGACGATGCCCAGCTTCTTGCCGCGGATTTCGAACGAGTTGGCCGCGCTCTTGATCCAGCCGCCACGGTGGCAGGATGCGTTCTTCTCCGGGATGCCGCGCAGCAGCAGGATGGCTTCGGCCAGCACCAGCTCGGCCACCGAACGGGTGTTGGAGTACGGGGCGTTGAAGACGGCGATACCGCGCTCGCGGGCCGCAGCCAGGTCGACCTGGTTGGTGCCGATGCAGAAGCAGCCGACGGCGACCAGCTTCTTGGCGCAGTCGAAGATTTCTTCGGTCAGTTGGGTGCGCGAGCGAATGCCGATGAAGTGGGCATCGGCGATCTTTTCCTTCAGCTCGGCATCCGGCAATGAACCGGTGAGGTATTCGATGTTGGTGTAGCCGGCGGCCTTGAGGGTATCGACCGCGTTCTGGTGCACACCTTCAAGAAGAAGGAACCGGATCTTGCTCTTGTCGAGAGAAGTCTTGCTCATCTGCGTAAACCTGTATCCCGGAGAAAAAATGGCGAGGACTGATGCCAGGCGTTAGGGCAGCCTTAGCATGAACAGCGGGAGCGCTATGCTAGCATACGCGACACAATCTGAGCTTATCCCGACAGGTGAAGAGTGCTCAGGGTGACTATGAATAAGTCGAGAGTTCCTGCGATGACCCACCCCGCAGTAATTGATGAACTGATGACCCTTGTCGACCCTGGCAAGGTCCTGACCGACCCCGCTTCCCTGGAAACCTACGGCAAGGACTGGACCAAGCATTACCCGCCAGCGCCCACGGCCATCGTGTTCCCCAAAACAGTAGAACAGGTGCAGGCCATCGTCCGCTGGGCCAACCAGCATCAGGTTGCACTGGTACCGTCCGGCGGGCGCACCGGGCTGTCCGCCGGGGCCGTGGCGGCCAATGGCGAAGTCGTCGTCGCCTTCGACTACATGAACCAGATTCTCGACTTCAATGCCTTCGACCGCAGCGTGGTGTGCCAGCCGGGCGTGATCACCCGCCAACTGCAGGCCTTTGCCGAAGAACAGGGCCTTTATTACCCGGTGGACTTCGCCTCCAGCGGGTCCAGCCAGATTGGCGGCAACATCGGCACCAATGCCGGTGGTATCAAGGTCATCCGTTACGGCATGACCCGCAACTGGGTGGCCGGCCTGAAAGTGGTCACCGGCAAGGGCGAGCTGCTGGAGCTGAACAGGGACCTGATCAAGAACGCCACCGGCTATGATCTGCGCCAGCTGTTCATCGGCGCCGAAGGCACCTTGGGTTTCGTGGTCGAAGCGACCATGCGCCTGGACCGCGCCCCGCGCAACCTCACGGCCATGGTGCTGGGCACGCCGGATTTCGACTCGATCATGCCGGTGCTGCATGCGTTCCAGGGCAAGCTCGACCTGACCGCTTTCGAGTTCTTCTCCGACAAGGGCCTGGCCAAGATCATGGCCCGCGGGGATGTGCCGGCCCCGTTCGAGACCGACTGCCCGTTCTATGCCTTGCTGGAGTTCGAAGCCAGCACCGAGGAGGTGGCCAACGAAGCGCTGGCCACCTTCGAGCACTGCGTCGAGCAGGGCTGGGTGCTGGATGGGGTGATGAGCCAGAGCGAAACCCAGCTGAAGAACCTGTGGAAGCTGCGCGAGTACCTGTCCGAGACCATCTCCCACTGGACTCCGTACAAGAACGACATTTCCGTCACCATTTCCAAGGTGCCGGCGTTCCTGCGCGATATCGATGCCATCGTCAGCGAGCATTACCCGGACTATGAAGTGGTCTGGTACGGCCACATCGGCGACGGCAACCTGCACCTGAACATCCTCAAGCCCGAGCACATGAGCAAGGATGACTTCTTTGCCTCGTGCACCAAGGTCAACAAGTGGGTGTTCGAGATCGTCGAACGCTACAACGGCTCGATCTCGGCCGAGCACGGCGTGGGCATGACCAAGCGCGACTACCTGGGTTACAGCCGTTCGCCTGAGGAAATTGCCTGCATGAAGGCAATAAAGGCCGTCTTCGACCCTAACGGCATCATGAATCCGGGTAAGATCTTCGCTCCTGAATAAAAGCAGTAATCAAAGGAGTCGGCCATGAGTTACCAGCACCAGTACGTAGACGGCACGCGCATCCATTTCCCGCTGGGCAAGGTGGTGTGCATCGGCCGCAACTATGCCGAACATGCCAAGGAACTGGACAACCCCATTCCTTCCGAGCCGCTGCTGTTCATAAAGCCGGGCAGTTGCGTGGTGCCGCTGGAAGGTGGGTTCAAGATCCCGACCGACCGTGGCTCGGTACATTACGAGGCCGAAATTGCCGTGCTGCTGGGCAAGCCGCTGTCGTCCAGTGCCTCCGAGGAAGAAGTGCTGGATGCCATCTCCGGTTACGCCCCGGCCCTGGACCTGACCCTGCGCGACGTGCAGGCCAAGCTCAAGGAAAAGGGCCTGCCGTGGGAACTGTGCAAGAGCTTTGACGGTGCTTGCGTGCTGCCACCGTTCGTTTCCGCAGCGTCCTTTGAAGATGTGACCGATATTCCGGTGCGCCTGACCATCAATGGTGAAGTGCGCCAGGACGGCAACAGCGCGATGATGCTCAACCCGATCGTGCCGATCATCCAGTACATGGCGGCGCATTTCTCGCTGCAGGCGGGGGATGTGATCCTGACCGGCACCCCGGCCGGTGTCGGGCCGTTCACTGTCGGTGACGAACTGGTGCTGGAGCTGCCGGGCGTCTGCCGCTTCGAGAGCCGGGTGCTCTGAGCCGATACCGCGGCGCTTTCTTCGCGGACAAGCCCGCTCCCTCAAGTGATGCACAAGCCTCAGTTAAAGTGCGATCCCTGTGGGAGCGGGCGTGCCCGCGAAGATGCCCGTGCGGTTTACCGATTTTTCACACTTCATCCGGATAATGCGCGAATCTTCGCCCATTTCCCCAGGACTTTTGCATGCCAGCATCCACCAGCGCCCCCGCATCCTCCAAGCGCCGCTTCTACCTGCGCTGGCCCTTCGGCCTGGCCGTTGCAGCGGTGATCGGTTACGGCGTGGCGGTGGCCATGCATTGGGATGACCGCGGCGTGCTGTGGGTCAAGGAAGGCTTCGAAACCAGCGCCGAGCGCAGCGAGAGCGTGTGGCTGCCGGACTATCAGGCCGACATCGATGCCAAGGTGTTGCCGGGCATGGAGGATGACGAAGCCTCGGACATCGCTTTCAACCCGCGTACCCGCACATTGTTCGCGGTGATGGGCAAAAACCCGTTCCTGGTCGAGCTCAGCCTCGACGGCGACGTGCTGCGCAAGATTCCGTTGGTAGGCTGGAGCAACCCGGAAGGCGTCGCCGTGATGGAAGATGGCAATGTGGCGATCACCGATGAGCGCCTGCACGACCTGACCGTGGTCAAGGTGGATGCGCAAACCACCTCGCTGAACCACGCGGATTTCCAGAGTTATGACCTGGGCGAATCGGTGAAGCGCAACAAGGGTTTCGAGGGCGTGGCCTGGGACCCGATGCGCCAGCGACTGGTGATCGGCGAGGAGCGGCCACCGAAGCTGTACAGCTGGAGCAGCGACGGGCGCAGCCCGCTCAAGGGTGACAAGCAGGCACTGGCCAGCGACGAACTCGACCTGCGCAACCTGTCGGCGCTGGGGGTCGACCCGCGCACAGGGCATCTGCTGGCACTGTCGGCCGATTCCAACATGCTGCTGGAGCTTGACGAGCAAGGCCAGCAGGTCAGCTTCATGACCTTGCTGGGTGGCTTCAACGGTCTGCAGCACACCATCCCGCGTGCCGAAGGCGTTGCCATGGACGATCAAGGCAACCTGTACATGGTCAGCGAGCCGAACCTGTTCTATCGCTTCAAGAAGAACGACTGACCGGAGGGTTCGGCTCGCTCGCGAATGCCGTTACTCGGCCTTGAGGGCCTTCACGCCTTCGGCGGTACCCAGCAACAGCAGGTCGGCAGGGCGCGCTGCGAACAGGCCGTTGGTCACCACGCCGACGATGGCGTTGATCTGTGCTTCGAGCTCCACCGGGTTGGTGATCTGCAGGTTGTGCACATCGAGGATCACGTTGCCGTTGTCGGTCACCACGCCCTCACGGTACACCGGGTCGCCGCCCAGCTTGACCAGCTGACGTGCCACGTGGCTGCGGGCCATCGGAATGACCTCGACCGGCAGCGGGAAGGCGCCCAGCACGGGCACCAGCTTGCTGCCGTCGGCGATGCAGATGAAGGTCTTGGCCACGGCCGCGACGATCTTCTCGCGGGTCAGGGCCGCGCCGCCGCCCTTGATCAGGTTCAGGTGCGCGTCGCTTTCGTCGGCGCCGTCGACATAGAACTCCAGCTCGCTGACGCTGTTCAGCTCGTAGACCGGGATGCCGTGGCCCTTCAGACGCTGGGCAGTGGCTTCGGAGCTGGCGACTGCGCCATCGAAGGCGGTCTTGTGCTGGGCCAGGGCGTCAATGAAGAAGTTGGCGGTCGAACCGGTGCCGACGCCGACGACGCTCTTTTCATCCAGCTTCGGCAGAATGAAGTCGACAGCGGCCTGGGCGACGGCCTGTTTGAGTTGGTCCTGGGTCATGCGGGCTCCGGAAAGGGGCAGGGCGGTAATGAAAGGAGCCTAGTATAACGGCTCGGGCGGCTTTGCTGTGGTCGCCCGACGTAGCGCTGGGGTAGACTCGCAGCCCTTGTCCCGCGGCCAGTGATGCTTTCCGATGCTCGAACAGTACGTCAAGAAGATCCTCACCTCGCGCGTCTACGACGTCGCTGTCGAAACCCCGTTGCAGAGCGCCGGGCAGCTGAGCAAGCGCCTGGGCAACCAGATCCTGCTCAAGCGCGAAGACCTGCAGCCGGTGTTCTCGTTCAAGATCCGTGGGGCGTACAACAAGCTGGCGCAGCTGACCCAGGAAGAGCTGGCCCGTGGCGTGGTCACCGCCTCGGCCGGCAACCATGCCCAGGGCGTGGCGCTGGCGGCCCGCGAGCTGGGCATCAAGGCCACCATCGTGATGCCCAAGACCACCCCGGAGATCAAGGTCGAAGGCGTGCGCTCGCGCGGCGGCAAGGTGGTGCTGCATGGTGATTCGTTCCCGGAAGCACTGGCCTACTCGCTGAAACTGGTCGACGAAAAAGGCTTCGTCTATATCCACCCCTACGACGACCCGCACACCATCGCCGGCCAGGGCACCGTGGCGATGGAAATCCTCCGCCAGCACCCGGGCCAGCTGGACGCGATTTTCGTTCCGGTAGGCGGTGGCGGCCTGATTGCCGGCATCGCGGCCTATGTGAAATACCTGCGCCCGGAAATCAAGGTGATCGGTGTCGAACCGGACGACTCCAACTGCCTGCAGGCTGCGATGGCTGCTGGCGAGCGCGTGGTGCTGCCGCAGGTCGGGCTGTTCGCCGACGGCGTGGCGGTGGCGCAGATCGGCCAGCACACCTTCGACATCTGCCGCCACCATGTGGACGAGGTGGTGACGGTGAGTACCGACGAGATCTGTGCGGCGATCAAGGATATCTACGACGATACCCGCTCGATCACCGAACCTGCTGGCGCATTGGGTGTTGCGGGCATCAAGAAGTACGTCGAGCTCAAGGGCGTGACCGGGCAAACCCTGGTCGCCATCGACTCGGGCGCCAACGTCAACTTCGACCGCCTGCGCCATGTCGCCGAGCGCGCCGAACTGGGCGAGAAGCGCGAAGCCATCATCGCCGTGACCATCCCCGAGCGCCCGGGGAGCTTCAAGGCCTTCTGCGAGGCGATCGGCAAGCGCCAGATCACCGAGTTCAACTACCGCAAGCACACGTCCGATGAGGCGCACATCTTCGTCGGCGTGCAGACCCACCCGGAAAACGACCCGCGGGCGGCGCTGGTGCAGCACCTGATCGACCAGGGCTTCCCGGTGACCGACCTGACCGACAACGAACTGGCCAAGCTGCACATCCGCCATATGGTCGGTGGCCATTCGGCGGGTGCCAGCGACGAGATCGTGCTGCGCTTCGAGTTCCCCGAGCGGCCGGGTGCGTTGTTCAACTTCCTCACCAAGCTGGGCGGGCGCTGGAACATCTCGATGTTCCACTACCGTAACCACGGCGCGGCTGACGGGCGTGTGGTGGCTGGCCTGCAGGTGCCGGAAGACGAGCGCCACCTGGTGCCGGCGGCGCTGGCCAAGATCGGTTACCCGTACTGGGACGAGACCGATAACCCGGCGTACAAGCTGTTCCTGGGTTGAGAAGCTAAGCTAGGGCTGATGGCCTTTTCGCGGGCAAGCCCGCTCCCACAGGATCTCCGAGCGATTCAGAGCCTGCGCAGTACCTGTGGGAGCGGGCTTGCCCGCGAAGAAGCTAACGGAAAAATGGCCTGCTGAAGGACTACTGGGAAATGGAACACCTGACCACCCTCAAGACCCTGCACATCATCGCCACCGCGCTGTTGCTGCTGGGCGCCCTGGGCTTGACGGCCTGGACCGTGCGGGCCCGCCGCCAGGGCGATGCCGAAGCCTACGCCAAGCTGCTGCGCCGGCCACTGGTGTTTGTTTGGCTGGTGATGGGGGTGTGCCTGGTGAGCATGCCGTTCACTGGCTGGCGGCTGGTGCACTTGGTTGGCTGGCCGCTGGGGCAGACCTGGGTGCTGGCTTCCAGTGTCATCTATACGCTGGGTGCGTTTGCCGGGTGGTGGCTGCTGGTGCGGCTGAACCGGCTGCGCAAGGCCGAAGCGGTCGGGTTGCGGTTTACCCTGGCCCTGGCAGTGTTCAGCGGGGTGTGCTTCCTGTCCATCGCCGGGCTGATGGGTGCCAAGCCGGTCTGACAGTCTTGTACTGCCGGTACTGGCCACTTCGCGGGCATGCCCGCTCCCACAGGGTCCTGCATACACCGACCATGTGGGAGCGGGCGTGCCCGCGAAGTGGCCGAAACAGGAAAACCTCAATCCCTCAACGAAATCACCGGCCAACCACGCTTCTGGGCCTCGGCCCGCAAGTTCGGGTCCGGGTCCACTGCCACCGCATGGGTCACCCGCTCCAGCAACGGCAGGTCATTCATCGAGTCACTATAGAAATAGCTGTCCTCAAGATCAAAGCCGTTCTCCAGCATCCAGCGCTCCAGCCGCGTCACCTTGCCTTCACGGAAACACGCTATATCGGTACTACGCCCGGTAAAGCGGCCGTCGTGCGTCTCGCATTCGGTTGCCAGCAGCACGCGCACACCCAGGCGCCGGGCGATGGGCGCGGTGACGAAGCGGTTGGTGGCGGTGATGATCACCAGCTGGTCGCCGGCTTCGCGGTGCTGCTGCAGTAATGCCAAGGCCTTGGGCAGGATGATCGGCTCGATGCAGTCGCGCATGAAGTCGCGGTGCCATTCGTCGAGCTGGGCCGGCTCGGTGGCGGCCAGGATTTCCATGGAGAAGGCCAGGTAGGCCTGCAGGTCGAGGGTGCCGTTCAGGTAGTCCTGGTAGAAGGCGTCGTTGCGTTTCTTGTACGCGACCGGGTCGAGAATGCCCCGCTCGCACAGGTAGTCACCCCAGGCGTGGTCACTGTCACCACCGAGGAGGGTATTGTCCAGGTCGAATAAAGCCAGGCGCATCGCGGTCACTCGTGTCAGCCACAGGGTAGGCCCGCAGAATACGGAGTTTTCACCGCGCTGCACATAAGCTTGGCGGGCGCGTTGCTGCGCTCGCAGGCTTTGTGGAACAATGCGGTGACATGCGTTTGCGAGGTTGCTGCCGTGATCGACCCGGATGGTTTTCGCCCCAATGTTGGGATCATTCTGACGAATGATGCCGGGCAGGTGCTATGGGCTCGACGGATCAACCAGGATGCCTGGCAATTCCCGCAGGGTGGCATCAACCCTGACGAGACGCCAGAAGATGCCCTGTACCGCGAGCTGAACGAAGAAGTTGGCCTTGAACGCGACGATGTGGAAATTCTTGCCTGCACCCGCGGCTGGTTGCGTTATCGTTTACCCCAGCGGCTGGTCCGCACCCACAGCCAACCGCTGTGCATCGGCCAGAAGCAAAAGTGGTTTTTACTGCGCCTGGTGAGCAACGAACAACGGGTGCGGATGGACCTGACCGGCAAACCGGAATTCGACGGTTGGCGCTGGGTCAGCTATTGGTACCCGCTGGGCCAGGTGGTGACATTCAAGCGTGAAGTCTACCGCCGCGCCCTGAAAGAGCTTGCACCGCGTCTGCTGACGCGCGACTGACGACGGAGTTCGACCCCGAGCCATGCTCAATACGCTGCGCAAGATCGTCCAGGAAGTGAACTCCGCCAAAGATCTCAAGACGGCGTTGGGGATCATTGTCTTGCGCGTCAAGGAGGCCATGGGCAGCCAGGTCTGCTCGGTGTACCTGCTCGACCCGGAAACCAACCGCTTCGTGCTGATGGCTACCGAAGGCCTGAACAAGCGCTCCATCGGCAAGGTCAGCATGGCCCCCAACGAGGGCCTGGTCGGCCTGGTCGGTACCCGGGAAGAGCCGCTGAACCTGGAAAACGCCGCCGATCACCCGCGTTATCGCTACTTTGCCGAAACCGGTGAAGAGAAATTCGCCTCTTTCCTCGGTGCGCCGATCATCCACCACCGTCGCGTGGTTGGTGTACTGGTCATCCAGCAGAAGGAGCGCCGCCAGTTCGATGAGGGCGAAGAAGCCTTCCTTGTCACCATGAGCGCCCAGCTCGCCGGGGTTATCGCCCACGCCGAAGCCACCGGTTCGATCCGTGGCCTGGGCCGCCAAGGTAAAGGTATCCAGGAAGCACGCTTCGTCGGCGTGCCGGGCTCGCCGGGCGCTGCGGTCGGGCGCGCCGTGGTCATGCTGCCGCCGGCCGACCTGGAAGTGGTGCCAGACAAGGCTGTCGATGACATCGACGCCGAGCTGAAACTGTTCCAGAACGCCCTCGAAGGCGTGCGCGAAGACATGCGCAAGCTGTCGGCCAAACTGGCCACCCAGCTGCGCCCGGAAGAGCGCGCGTTGTTCGACGTGTACCTGATGATGCTCGAAGACGCCGCCCTCGGCGGTGAAGTGATCGAAGTCATCAAGACCGGCCAATGGGCCCAGGGCGCCTTGCGCCAGGTGGTTGGCGAGCACGTCAACCGCTTCGAACTGATGGACGACGATTACCTGCGCGAGCGCGCCTCGGATGTGAAGGACCTTGGCCGGCGTCTGCTGGCCTACCTGCAGGAAGCCCGCTCGCAGTCGCTAGTGTATGCCGACAACACCATCCTGGTCAGTGAAGAACTGACCCCGGCGATGCTCGGTGAGGTGCCGGAAGGCAAGCTGGTGGGCCTGGTCTCGGTACTGGGCTCGGGCAACTCCCACGTCGCCATCCTCGCCCGCGCCATGGGTATTCCGACGGTGATGGGCCTGGTCGACCTGCCGTATTCCAAGGTCGACGGCATCGAGATGATCGTCGACGGCTACAAGGGCGAGGTGTTCACCAACCCCAGTGACGTACTGCGCAAGCAGTACAGCGACGTGGTCGAAGAGGAACGCCAGCTGGCCCAGGGCCTCGACGCCCTGCGCGAGCTGCCGTGCGTCACCCCTGACGGCCACCGCATGCCGCTGTGGGTCAACACCGGCCTGCTCGCCGATGTGGCGCGTGCCCAGCAGCGCGGCGCCGAAGGCGTTGGCCTGTACCGCACCGAAGTACCGTTCATGATCAACCAGCGCTTCCCCAGCGAGAAGGAGCAGCTGGCGATCTACCGCGAGCAGCTGGCGGCCTTCCACCCGCTGCCGGTGACCATGCGTACCCTGGACATCGGGGGGGACAAGGCGCTGTCGTACTTCCCGATCAAGGAAGAAAACCCGTTCCTCGGCTGGCGCGGCATCCGCGTCACCCTCGATCACCCGGAAATCTTCCTGGTGCAGACCCGCGCCATGCTCAAGGCCAGCGAGGGCCTGAACAACCTGCGCATTCTGCTGCCGATGATTTCCGGCATCCACGAACTGGAAGAAGCACTGCACCTGATCCACCGCGCCTGGGGCGAGGTGCGCGACGAAGGCACCGACGTACCGATGCCGCCGGTGGGCGTGATGGTGGAAATCCCGGCGGCGGTTTACCAGACCAAGGAGCTGGCGCGGCAGGTGGACTTCCTCTCGGTCGGTTCCAATGACCTGACCCAGTACCTGCTGGCGGTGGACCGCAACAACCCGCGGGTCGCCGACCTGTACGATTACCTGCACCCGGCAGTGCTGCAGGCGCTCAATACCGTGGTGCGGGATGCCCATGGCGAAGGCAAGCCGGTGAGCATCTGCGGCGAGATGGCCGGTGACCCGGCGGCGGCAATCCTGTTGATGGCCATGGGCTTCGACAGCTTGTCGATGAACGCCACCAACCTGCCGAAGGTGAAGTGGATGCTGCGCCAGGTGAACATGAGCAAGGCCAAGGAGTTGCTGGTCGAAGCCTTGAGCCATGACAACCCGCAGGTTATCCACAGCTCACTGCAACTGGCCCTGAAGAACCTCGGGCTGGCGCGGATGATCGGGCCAGGGGCGAACAAAACCCTTTGATCAGTGTTGGCTTCTTCGCGGGCAAGCCCGCTCCCACAGGTCACACACTACCCTCAGGACCGGTGTAATACTTGTGGGAGCGGGCTTGCCCGCGAAGAGGCCGGTGCAAACAACATCACACTTCCAGGCTGACTTCCCCCAGATGCCCGCCAAAGGGCCCGAAACTGCGCTCCACCAGCCGCCTTCTCCCTCGATCATCCACGATCAACACGGTGCTCGCCCGCGTACCATAGTTCTGGCTGGCAATGAACACGCTCGACAGCAACTTCTCGGTCGCCACCCCCACGCCGGTCTCTGGTAGCTCAGCGTCGGCCGCTGTCTCGTTATCCGCCAGCAACGCCAGCAATTGCTGGGGGTCGGCCGTGTCCAGCAGCCCCTCCAACCCCGTGCGTGCTTTCACCAGCTTCGGCCATGGCGTATCCAGCCCGGCATTGGAAAGCCCGTAGACGCCGGCCTCCAGCAAACGCGGCGCCACGTCCCGGGCGTGCAGGTAGCCCAGCTGACGGCTATCACCCACCAGCAGGTTGAACCCCGAGTACTGCCCGCTGCGGCTGGCCACCTGGTCGAGGTAGGCCTCCACCCCCAGTTCGCCCTGCAGATACGCCGCCACCAACTCGCCCCGCGAGCGTGGCCCCAGCACCTGGCCTGGGTCGCGAATGTTGGTCAGCGCTGCAAAGCGCCCCTGTGGGCCGACGCCCAGCCAGGTGCCACCGGCCTCCAGGTCACGCCCGGCATGCACCCCGGGCGCATCGTCCCAGGCTGCCAGGGCCTGGGTCGGCCGGGCATAGAACTCGTCACGGTTGGCCGCGACGATCAGCGGCAGGGCATGCCCGGGCCGCCAGGCGAATACGATCAGGCACATCGGTTGGGCCTCTGTGTTTTTGCCCACTCTACCCACTGCATGGGTGTCGATCCATCCTGTCACAGAGTTCACTAGAGCCACGAGCCCGGCTTCCGTTACCATGCCGGATTGTTTTCTCGGGGAAGACGAATGGAATTCGTGCTCTATCTGCTGTTGGGCGCCTGCGCCGGTGTGCTGGCCGGGCTGTTCGGCGTGGGTGGCGGCATCATCATCGTGCCGGTGCTGGTGTTCAGCTTCACCCTGCAAGGCTTCGACGCGTCGGTGCTGACTCACCTGGCCGTCGGTACCTCGCTGGCGACCATTGTCTTCACCTCGATCAACGCCGTGCTCGAACACCATCGCAAGGGTGCGGTGCAATGGCCGATCTTCGCCTGGATGACCCTCGGTATCCTCATGGGGGCCGGTATCGGCGCCAAGACCGCTTCGCTGATCCAGGGCCCGCAGTTGCAGAAGATCATCGGCGTGTTCGCCCTGATCATCGCCGCGCAGATGGCCCTGGACCTCAAGCCCAAAGCCAGCCATGACATCCCTGGCAAGCCGGCATTGATTGGCGCCGGCGGGGTGATCGGCTGGGCCTCGGCCATCTTCGGCATCGGTGGCGGCTCGCTGACCGTGCCGTTCCTGACCTGGCGCGGCCTGCCGATGCAAAAGGCCGTGGCGACCTCATCGGCCTGTGGCCTGCCGATCGCCCTGGCCAGTGCCTTGAGCTTCATGCTGCTGGGCTGGCACGAGCAACACCTGCCGCCCCACAGCCTGGGGTTCGTCTACCTGCCGGCGCTGGTCGGCATTGCCGTGACCAGCATGTTTTTCGCGCGCTTTGGCGCGCGCCTGGCGCACAAGCTGTCGCCACGCCTGTTGAAACGCCTGTTCGCAGCCTTGCTGTTCTGCGTCGGCCTCAGCTTTCTGATTTGAATCAAGAGGAAGTTCCATGCTGCCTTACCCGCAGATAGACCCCGTGGCCGTAGCCCTCGGGCCACTGAAAATCCACTGGTACGGCCTGATGTACCTGGTCGGCATCGGCGGTGCCTGGCTGCTGGCCTCGCGCCGGCTCAACCGCTTCGACCCGACCTGGACCCGCGAGAAACTCTCAGACCTGGTGTTCTGGCTGTCGATGGGCGTGATCGTCGGTGGGCGCCTGGGTTACGTGCTGTTCTACGACCTGCATGCCTACCTGGCCAACCCGACGCTGATCTTCGAGGTGTGGAAGGGCGGCATGTCGTTCCACGGCGGCTTCATCGGTGTGATGCTGGCCGCGCTGTGGTTCGGCAAGCGCAACAACAAGTCGTTCTTCGAGCTGATGGACTTTGTCGCGCCGCTGGTGCCGATCGGTCTGGGCGCCGGGCGTATCGGCAACTTCATCAACGCCGAGCTGTGGGGCAAGCCCACCGACGTGCCATGGGCGATGATCTTCCCGCCGTTCAGCGACCCGGCCCAGCTGCCGCGCCACCCCTCGCAGCTGTACCAGTTCGCCCTGGAAGGCGTGGCGCTGTTCGTCATCCTCTGGCTGTTCTCGCGCAAGCCGCGGCCAACCATGGCGGTTTCCGGCATGTTTGCGCTGTTCTACGGCATCTTCCGCTTCATCGTGGAATTCGTCCGTGTGCCCGACGCGCAGCTCGGTTACATCGCCTGGGGCTGGCTGACCATGGGTCAGATTCTCTGCGTGCCGATGATCCTGGCTGGCCTTGGCCTGATCTGGTGGGCTTATAATCGCAAACCCACGGCGAAACCCGCCTGATTATTCCCACGGCAGGGGTGATCCCCCTGCCGTTCTTGTTACAGGTAAGCCATGAAACAGTATCTGGACCTGGTCCGCGACGTCATCGAGAACGGCACGCTGCAGGGCAACCGCACCGGCATCCGCACCATCAGCCTGCCGGGCGCCATGCTGCGTTTCGACCTGCAGAAGGGCTTTCCGGCCATCACCACGCGCAAGCTGGCATTCAAGTCGGCGATCGGCGAGATGGTCGGCTTCCTGCGGGGCGTGAAGAACGCCGGCGAATTCCGCGAGCTGGGCTGCAAGGTCTGGGACCAGAACGCCAACGAGAACGCCCAGTGGCTGGCCAACCCGTTCCGCCAGGGCCATGACGACCTGGGCGAGATCTACGGCGTGCAGTGGCGCCAGTGGCCGGGCTACAAGCGCATCCCGCTGAGCAACCCGGCGGCCATCGAAATGGCCGAGAAGGCGGGTTTCCGCCGCATCGCCCAGGACCAGGAGGACGGCGTGGCGTTCGCCATCCTGTACAAGGCCATCGACCAGGTGCGCCAGTGCCTGGACACCATCGCCAACGACCCGGGCAGCCGGCGCATCCTGTTCCATGGCTGGAACTGCGCCCAGCTCGACGAAATGGCCCTGCCGCCCTGCCACCTGCTGTACCAGTTCCACCCGAATGTCGAGACCAGGGAAATTTCCCTGACCCTCTACATCCGCTCCAACGACCTGGGCCTGGGCACGCCGTTCAACCTCACCGAGGGCGCGGCGCTGCTGTCGCTGTTCGGCCGCTTGACCGGTTACACCCCGCGCTGGTTCACCTACTTCATCGGTGATGCCCATGTGTATGAAAACCACCTGGACATGCTCAACGAGCAGCTCAAGCGCGAGCCGCTGGAAGCGCCGAAGCTGGTGATCAGTGACCGTGTGCCGGAGTTTGCCAAGACCGGCAAGTACGAGCCGGAGTGGCTGGAGAAGATCGAGCCGAGCGACTTCAGCCTGGAAGGGTATGAACACCATGCGCCGATGACGGCGCCGATGGCGGTCTGATAGTTTTGTTTGCCTGAGCTGGCCTATTCGCGGGCAAGCCCGCTCCCACAGGGATCACCAGAAGCCTGAGATTGTGATGTACCTGTGGGAGCGGGCTTGCCCGCGAATGATTCAGGCTCAATGCCCGTGGCTTCGGCCGACATGGGAATGCTCGGTTTCCGGCACCGATACCGCCCCGTTCGTCTCCAGTTGCTGCAAGATCGCGCATTCCGCCCCCTGCGCACTGCAGCGCCGCCGCAGCTCCACCAGCTGCTCCTGCAACGCCACCAAGCCATCGATCCGTGCCTGCACATGCTCGATATGCTCGTCGATCAGCGCATTGACGCTGCCGCACGCGTCGTCGGGGCTGTCGCGCAGGCGTAGCAGGCTGCGGATCTCGTCCAGGGTCATGTCCAGCGTTCGGCAGTTGCGGATGAAGGTCAGCCGCTCGACGTGGGCCTGGGTGTACTGCCGGTAGTTGCCCTCGCTGCGCGCAGGCGCCGGCAGCAGTTGTTCACGCTCGTAATAGCGGATGGTCTCCACGGCGCAATCGGTGGCTTTGGCCAGTTCTCCGATCTTCATCACGAAATCTCCAGCAAGTGGCTTGACCCTATAGTGGCTACAGGGTGTTCACTTGGCAACAGGCTCTATTTAAGGATGACCCCATGAACCAGCCTGTCAGCCACGAACACAAGCATTCTCACGATCATGCCCATGGCGATGATGACCATGGCCATGCCGCCCACGGTCACAGCTGCTGTGGCGCCAGCGCCGCGCCCGCTTTGCTGCAACTGAGCGAGAAGGCCAGCAGCCATGCCCAGCTCAGCCGCTTTCGCATCGACGCCATGGACTGCCCCACCGAGCAAACCCTGATCCAGGACAAGCTGGGCAAGCTGGCCGGCATCGAGCAGCTTGAATTCAACCTGATCAACCGCGTGCTTGGTGTGCGCCATACCTTGAACGGTACCGGTGAGATCGAACGCGCCATCGGCAGCCTGGGCATGAAGGCCGAGCCGTTGGCCGCTGAAGACGACGGCAGCGCCGCCGCGGCGCAGCCGCACACGACCCGTTGGTGGCCGCTGGCTCTGTCGGGTACTGCCGCGATCGCCGCCGAAATCGTGCACTTCGCCAGCCTCGCGCCGCAATGGCTGGTTGCCGTGCTGGCGCTGGCGGCCATCCTCGGCTGTGGCCTGGGCACCTACAAGAAGGGCTGGATCGCCCTGAAGAACCGCAACCTCAACATCAACGCGCTGATGAGCATTGCCGTGACCGGCGCCGTGCTGATCGGCCAGTGGCCGGAAGCGGCCATGGTCATGGTGCTGTTCACCATCGCCGAGCTGATAGAGGCGCGCTCGCTCGACCGCGCGCGCAATGCCATTGGCGGGCTGATGCAGCTGGCCCCGGACATGGCCACGGTGCAGCAGGCCGACGGCCAGTGGCATGAGGTGGACGTACGTGAGGTAGCTATCGGTGCCTTGGTACGGGTGCGCCCGGGCGAACGCATCGGCCTGGATGGCGAAGTGATCAGCGGGCAGTCCAGCGTCGATCAGGCGCCCATCACCGGCGAAAGCCTGCCTGTGGAAAAGGCCGCCGGCGACAAGTTGTTCGCCGGTACCATCAACCAGGCCGGTGCCTTGGAGTACCGCGTGACGGCGGCCGCCGGGCAGTCGACCCTGGCGCGCATCATCAAGGCCGTCGAAGAAGCACAGGGCGCGCGTGCACCTACCCAGCGTTTCGTCGACCAGTTCTCGCGTATCTACACCCCTGCGGTGTTTGCCGTGGCCTTGGCGGTGGCAGTGATTCCGCCGTTGTTCATGGCCGGTGCCTGGTTCGACTGGGTGTACCGTGCGCTGGTACTGCTGGTGGTGGCTTGCCCGTGCGCGCTGGTCATCTCTACCCCGGTGACCATCGTCAGTGGTTTGGCCGCTGCGGCGCGCAAAGGCATCCTGATCAAGGGCGGGGTCTACCTCGAAGGTGGCCGCAAGCTGGACTTCCTGGCCCTGGACAAGACCGGCACCATCACCCACGGCAAGCCGGTACAAACTGATGCCCAGGTTCTCGACCCCCTGTTCGAGGGCCGTGCCCAGGCGTTGGCGGCGAGCCTGGCCGACCGTTCCGATCACCCGGTGTCGGGCGCCATTGCCCAGTTCGCCAAGGCGCAGAACCTGCCGCTGAGCGAGGTCAGCGAATTCGCGGCCCTGGCCGGCCGTGGCGTGCGCGGTGATATCGACGGCGAAACCTACCACCTGGGCAACCACCGGCTGGTCGAGGAGTTGGGCCTGTGTTCGCCGGAGCTGGAAGCCCAGCTGGATACGCTGGAGCGCCAGGGCAAGACCGTGGTGCTGCTGCTCGACCGCTCCGGGCCGCTGGCCTTGTTCGCCGTGGCCGACACGGTCAAGGACAGCAGCCGCCAGGCCATCGCCGAACTGCATGCGCTGGGCATCAAGACCGTCATGTTGACCGGCGACAATCCGCACACCGCCCAGGCCATCGCCGCACAGGTGGGTATTGACCGTGCCGAGGGCAACCTGCTGCCCGCCGACAAGCTGCACAGCATCGAGCAGCTGTACGCCGAAGGGCACCGGGTGGGCATGGTCGGCGATGGCATCAACGACGCGCCGGCCCTGGCCCGTGCCGAAATCGGCTTCGCCATGGCAGCGGCCGGTACCGACACGGCGATCGAAACCGCCGATGTGGCGCTGATGGATGACGACTTGCGCAAAATCCCGGCGTTCGTCAGGCTGTCGCGCCAAAGTGCGGCGATCCTGACGCAGAACATCGTTCTGGCGTTGGGCATCAAGGCGATATTCCTGGCGATCACCTTTGCCGGCATGGCCACCATGTGGATGGCGGTGTTCGCCGACATGGGCGTGAGCCTGCTGGTGGTGTTCAACGGTCTGCGCCTGCTGCGCAAATGAGGTCCTGCAATGCTGAGTGCCGAGCTCAAAGCCTTCTACATGGTGGCCCGCCAGGGCAGCATCACCCAGGCGGCGAAAAAGCTCGGGCTCAGCCAGCCGACGGTGACCACGCAGATCCGCAACCTGGAAAGCCACTATGCGGTGGAGCTGTTCTACCGCGGTGGCCGGCGCCTGGTGTTGAGCGAGGAGGGCGCGCGCCTGTTGCCGATGGTCAAGGCACTGCTGCAGCAGGAGGCCGACATCGAGTTCGAATTGCGCAACAGCGGCCAGGCCCAAGGCAGCTTGCGTATTGCCGCCACTGCGCCGTACTACATCCTCGACCTGGTGAAGATCTTCCGCGAGCGCCTGCCCCAGGTCGAAGTGGCGGTGGAGATCGGCAACTCGCAGCAGGTGCTGGAGATGCTCGAGGACTATCGGGTGGATATCGCCGCTTCGTCGCAGCTGCTGGAGGATGCGCGGCTGGTACGGCGGGTGCTCGGCACCGACCCGCTGGTGGTGGCGGTACACCGCAATCATCCGTTGGCCCATCGCCAGGCGGTAACCATCGATGTGGTGGCAGGGCATTGCCTGCTGATGCGCGAACAGGGTTCGACCACGCGCAAGCTGACCGAACAGATGATGCTGGATGCCGGGGTCAGGGCCGGCGCGTTGCTGGAGATCGGCAGCCGCGAGTCGATCCGCGAGGCGGTGCTGCGCAACATCGGCATCAGCGTGATTGCCCGGCACGAGGTGCCGCACAACCCGGAGCTTCGGGTACTGGCGCTGGAGAATGCGCCGGTGATGCATGAATACCTGTATTGCCTGAAGGAGCGGCGCCAGGCCCGGCTGCCGGCGGCCTTCCTGGGTGTGGCGCAGGAAGTGGTGGGTTCGCAGTTCTAGATTTTGCGCTGGTTTCTTCGCGGGCAAGCCCGCTCCCACAGGATCTCCACAGCCTTCAGATGATGTGCAGTACCTGTGGGAGCGGGCTTGCCCGCGAAGGGGGCCTCAAGGCCACTACAAAATCTGCCTATACCACTATCACCCGCTTTTGCCAGAAAGCCACAGAACCTTCGCAGAGCCCACCTAGCATGGCCCTCACTTGTTCGATGAGGCCTTGCCATGAACCACGTCACCCCAGGCGCACAGATGAAAGTGCGCGGTATCCACAAGCGTTTCGGCGCCTTCACGGCGCTCAACGACGTGTCCCTGGACATCGCCGCTGGCGAGCTGGTCTGCCTGCTCGGCCCGTCCGGCTGCGGCAAGACCACCCTGCTGCGCTGCATCGCCGGCCTCGAGCGCCAGGACTGCGGGGCGCTGTACATCGGTGAGCGCGACATCTCTGAACTGCCGCCCCAGGCCCGTGACTACGGCATCCTGTTCCAGTCCTATGCGCTGTTCCCCAACCTGACCGTCGAAGCCAACATCGCCTACGGCCTGGCCGGCAGCAGCCGCGATGAGAGCCGTCAACGTGTGGCAGAAATGCTCGATCTGGTTGGCCTGTCAGGTAGCGAAAAGAAGTATCCCGGCCAGCTGTCCGGTGGCCAGCAGCAACGCGTGGCCCTGGCCCGTGCGCTGGCACCATCGCCGTCGCTGCTGCTGCTCGACGAGCCGATGTCGGCGCTGGATGCCCGGGTGCGTGAGCACCTGTGTACCGAGCTGCGCCAGCTGCAGCGCCAGCTGGGCATCACCACACTGATGGTCACCCACAACCAGGACGAGGCCATGCTCATGGCCGACCGAATCGCGGTGATGAACAACGGCCAGGTCGAGCAATATGCGACCCCTCAGGAAATCTACGACCAGCCCGCCACGCCATTCGTCGCCGAGTTCGTCGGCCAGGGCAACTGGCTGCCGTTTCAGCGCAGCAGCGAGAGCCATGCCCAGGTCGGCGCCATGAGCATGCGCCTGGCGACCAACGCGGGTACCGCCCGCAGTGGCCGGCTGTTCTGCCGCCCGGAAGCGATCACGGTGAACCCGGTCGTGCATGAGGAAAACCTGTTCCCGGCCAAGGTGCGTGAAATCACCTTCCTTGGCAACCGCTGCCGCATGAGCTTCGAGCTCAAGGCCCTGCCTGGCCATGCCCTGCTCGCCGAACTGGCGCCTGAAGCCATGCCGCGCCTGGGCTCGCAGGATATCTGGGTGGCCTTGCCGCCGCAGAGCCTGCAGGTGTTTGCCTGAGATGGCCGCGCCCATGTCCCTGCCGCTGACCCAGGCCAAGCTTGCACGACGCGCTGACGTTGCCCTGGGTGACCGCCTGTTCGTCGTCGGTGGCAAGAGCCTGCTGCTGGTCCTTCTGCTGCTGGCCGTGGTGATGCCGCTGCTGGCCATTTTCTGGAAAGGCTTCAGCGGTGAAGCCGGCCAGGGCGGTGGCCTGCTGGCCGCCCGCGAACTGTTCGTCAGCGAAAACTTCCACTGGCTGCTCGGCAACAGCTTATCGGTGGCCTGCACCGTGGCGGTGATCGTGGTGCCGCTGGCTTACCTGTTCGCCTACGCCTTGCAGCGCACGCTGATCCCGGCCAAGGGCCTTTGGCGTGGCATTTCACTGCTGCCGCTGCTGGCGCCGTCGATGCTGCCGGCGATTGCCCTGGTCTATCTGTTCGGCAACCAGGGCCTGCTGCGCAGCCTGCTCAGCGACAACATCTATGGCTTCTGGGGCATTGTGCTCGGCGAGGCCATCTACACCTTCCCCCATGCACTGATGATCCTGCTCTCGGCGCTGTCGCTGGCTGACGCGCGGTTGTTCGACGCCGCATCGAGCATGGGGGCCGGGCCGTGGCGGGCATTTTGCAGCATCACCTGGCCAGCTACGCGTCAGGCGGTGTTCGCTGCGTTCTGCCTGGTATTCACCTTGACCATCACCGACTTCGGCGTACCGGTGGTGGTGGGCGGTGATTATCAGGTGCTGGCGCTGGAAGCCTACAAGGCGGTGGTCGGGCAGCAGCAGTTCGGCCGTGGTGCGCTGATCGGCATGGTCCTGCTTGTGCCGGCGCTGCTCAGCTTCGGCGTCGATGCATGGCTTCGGCGGCGCCAGGGCGAGGCGATGAGTGGCCGAGCCCAGGTGTTCGAGCCCAAGCCGTCGCGCTGCCGTGATGCCTGCTTTTTGGCCATCGTCCTGCTGGTCTGCGCGGCGCTGCTGGTAGTGGTCGGCATGGCAGTGTACTCGTCCCTGGTCACGTTCTGGCCGTACAACCTGACCCTGTCGTTCAAGCACTACCAGTTCGACGACACCGCCGGTGGCGGCTGGCTGGCCTACCGCAACAGCGTGACCATGGCCCTGTGCACGGCACTGATCGGCAGCATCGTGATCTTCACTGGCGCGTATTTGATGGAGAAAACCCAGGGTCAGCGCCTGCTCAACCAGGCCCTGCGCCTGCTCAGCTTCATCCCCATGGCGGTGCCCGGGTTGGTGCTGGGCCTGGGCTACGTGTTCTTCTTCAACCTCGGTGGCAACCCGCTGCACGTGTTCTATGGCGGCATGGCGCTGCTGGTGCTGTGCACCATCGCGCACTACCTGACCACCGCGCAGATGACCGCCGCCACCGCGCTGCGCCAGCTCGACGGCGAGTTCGAGGCTGCCGCGCTGTCGCTCAAGGCGCCGCTGTACAAGCACTTCGTGCGGGTCACCGTGCCGATCTGCCTGCCGGCGCTGCTGGACATCATCCGTTACCTGTTCGTTTCGGCGATGACCACGGTGTCGGCGGCGATCTTCCTCTACAGCCCCGACACCCTCCTTGCCGCTGTCGCCGTGCTGAACATGGACGATGCCGGCAACGTTGGCGGCGCCGCCGCCATGTCGACCCTGATCCTGCTGACCAGCGCCGCCGCCTCGCTGCTGCTGGCCGCTGCTTCCCGCGGCCTGCTGCGCCGCTCCCAGGCCTGGCGCCAGCGCGCCTCTGGCCATTGACCGACTGCCCACACTGATAGGAAACGCATCATGTTCAAGCCCCTTGCACTTGCCGCTGCCGTATCCGCCGTCTTCAGCCTGCAGGCTTCGGCCGCCGCCACCCAGCTGACCGTATACACCGCCCTGGAAGCCGAGCAGCTCAAGAGCTACAAGCAGGCCTTCGAAAAGGCCAACCCGGACATCGAGATCAAGTGGGTGCGTGATTCCACCGGTATCATCACCGCCAAGCTGCTGGCCGAGAAAGACCGCCCGCAAGCCGACGCGGTCTGGGGCCTGGCTGCCTCCAGCCTGGCCATCCTCGACCAGAACGGCATGCTCGAAGCCTACGCGCCGAAAGACCTGGGCAAGATCTCCGCGAACTACCGCGACGCCGCCAACCCACCCGCCTGGGTCGGCATGGACGTGTGGGCCGCGACTATCTGCTTCAACACCGTCGAAGCCGAGAAACAGGGCCTGAGCAAGCCGGTGAGCTGGCAGGACCTGACCAAGCCGGAATACAAAGGCAAGATCGTCATGCCTAACCCGGCCTCGTCCGGCACCGGCTTCCTCGACGTCAGCGCCTGGCTGCAGACCTTCGGCGAGCCTCAAGGCTGGGCCTACATGGACGCTTTGCACCAGAACATCGGCCAGTACGTGCACTCAGGCTCCAAGCCGTGCAAGCTGGCGGCGGCGGGTGAGTTCCCGATCGGGATCTCGTTCGAGTACCCGGCCGTGCAGCTCAAGCGCCAGGGTGCGCCGCTGGAGATCGTGCTGCCGAAGGAAGGCCTGGGCTGGGAGATCGAGGCGACCGCCGTGATCAAGGGCTCGCCGAAGGCTGACGCGGCCAAGCGCCTGGCTGACTTCTCGGCAAGCCCGGCGGCCATGGAACTGTACAAGGACAACTTTGCCGTACTGGCCGCGCCAGGTATCGCCAAGCCGCAGACCGAGCTGCCGGCCGACTATGAACAGCGCCTGATCAAGAACGACTTTGCCTGGGCCTCGAAGCACCGCGACGAGATCCTGACCGAATGGCGCAAGCGCTATGACGGCAAGTCGGAGAAAGTGGCACAACAATAACAAGCCCAGGAGTGAAGCCCATGCCTACGCCAACCCAGACCATCGACACGCTGTTCTCCTTGTATGAGCAGCATGGCAGCGATGACTACATCGGCGAAGCCATCAATCAGCTCGAACACATGTCCCAGGCTGCGCAGCTGGCCATGGCTGAGGGTTTCGACGACGAGGTGGTGCTGGCGGCGTTTTTCCACGACATCGGCCACCTGTGCGGCGGTGACGCCAGCATGGGGGGCTATGGCGTGGTCAGCCATGAGCGCATCGGTGCCGAGTACCTGCGCCGTTGTGGCTTCGGTGAGCGCATGGCGCGGCTGGTGCAGTATCACGTGGAGGCCAAGCGTTACCTGACCTTGCGCCAGCCGGGCTACTACCAGCGGTTGAGCGAGGCGAGCCGGCGGACCCTGGAGTTTCAGGGGGGCGTGATGAGCGCGGACGAGGCGGATGTGTTCGAGCGGGATCCGCTGTTCGTGGTGAGCTTGCGGATGCGCGAATGGGACGAGATGGCCAAGGAGGTCGGGGTGCCGGTGATGGATCTCAGGGTGCTGAAGGGCAAGGCACTGGCCTTGCTCTGAGTATTGCCTGTACTGGCCCTTTCGCGGGCAAGCCCGCTCCCACAGGAACTGCGCAGCTTTCGAATTCTGCGAGATCCCTGTGGGAGCGGGCTTGCCCGCGAAAGGGCCAGACCTGCTGAATCAGATCTGTGAAACCAGCGCTTCCAGCTGCTCCTGCCGCTCAGCCTGATTCAGCTTCGCCCCGGGGTTAAGGGTTGACCACTGTGGATGCGCCCGCGCCTTGCTCAACGCCTCCGGCAGCTTGCCTTCTCGCCAAGCCTTTTCATCCACGGCCCCCAGCTTGATGCTGTCCTGCGCCGCATGCCCCCTGCCTTCCAGCGCCACCATCAGTTGCTGCTGACGCAATGCCAGCAGCCGCAGCACCGTGTCATCCACCGTCAGCTCACGCTGCCCCTTCAGCTTGCCCATGAGCCGTGACCCATAGTTGCGCGCTGTCTGCAGCGCACCACCGGCGATCGCGCCGGCCAACGCTGCCGCGCCGAGGGTCAGGCCACCAACCAACAGGTCAATGCCGGCCCCGGCCGCCGCCCCGGCTGCCACCCCGCTGCCCAGGCGCACCCCCAGCAATTTCAGGGTCTCGGGATTGAACAAGTCATCGCCCCAACGGCCATCCAGCAACGGCAAGTCACCGGCATTGGCATCCTCGCGGCGGAAGGCATACAGCTTGAGCAGTGCCTCGACGCAACGCTGCTCACGCTGGCGTACATCCTGGCGCAAGGCCTCGATGGCTCGCGCCTCTGCGGCAGGTTCGGCCTCGACGCTGCGTCGGCAGGCGGCGCAATCGAGCAGCAGTTCGGCGATCAGCCGCTTGCCGCTGTGCTGGCGCGCCAGGCGCTGGGCCTGCTGGTCTTCGATAAGCCGTTGCAGGGCCGGTCGGGCCTCCTCGAGCAGCAGCGCCAGGCTCTCGTACAGCCGCCGTTCGCCATCTTCCGGCGGCGCCACGCTGTCGAACCGCACCAATGCGTGAAGCCCAAGCCGGGCAAGGGCTTCACGCCATTCCGGCTCGCGGTGCTGGCTGCTGGCGACGAAGTTGAGCACCGGCAACAGTGGTTTGCCGCAGCTGGCCAGCACTTCCAGCTCGTCACGGTACTTGGCCAGCACCGGCTCGCGGGCGTCGATCACGTACAGGCCGGCATTGCTCGCCAGCAACTGGCGCAGCACCTTGGCTTCCTGCTCGAAGCGCTGGCGCGCCTCGCTGCCCTGCAGGAAGCGTGCGAGGCGGGCCGGGCCGTCCAGGCGTTCACCGGGGCGTTCCAGGCGCTCGAGGTAGTCGAGCAGGGCGATGGCGTCTTCCAGGCCGGGGGTATCGTAGAGCTCGAGCAGTGGTTCGCCGTCCACCGACAGCCGCGCACCTTCGACGTGGCGGGTGGTGCTGGGGCGGTGCGAGACCTCGCCGAAGCCGACGTCGCGGGTGAGGGTGCGCAGCAGCGAGGTCTTGCCGACGTTGGTGTGGCCGACCACGGCCAGTTTCAGCGGCTCAGTCATGGCCATGCTCCAGCCAGGTCAGGGGCGAGGTGTCGGCATGGGGCAGGCCGAGGCGATCGAGGGCGTCGTGCCAGTCGCCCAGGCGCTCGGCGTCCAGGGCTTGGCCGGGGGCTGCCTGCAGCAGCCAGATGCGGGTGGCGCCGGCATGGCGAGCCAGCTCGGCGAGCAGCGCCAGGCTGCCGCGGTCGGGCGAGCGGCGTGGGTCGCAGGCGATGGCCAGGCGTGCCGGCGGAAAACGGCTGAGCTGCTCGAGCAACTTGTTGCGTGATTCGCGGTTGTCGAGCACGCCAGCGTCGGTCACCGCCTTCGGCAGGGCGGGTGGCCAGGGGCGCTGGTCGTCCAGCTCCAGGCCCACCAGCAGCGCGCCGCTGCTGCCGCTTTCCAGCTGGCCAGCCTGGAATTGCGGCAGCGCATCGGGGGCGGCATCCTGCACGCCGATGCGTTCGCTGCGCGGCATCAGTGCATCGCGCAGTTGCGCGTAGCCGGGCAGGCTGAGGTCCAACGCCAGATGAGCACGGCCCTTACGCCAGCGCCACAGGCACAACCCGGCCAGCAGCAGTCGCGGCAGCAGGCCGTAAACCAGCACCACGCCGAGCAGCCAGCTGGCCCAGGCCTGGCGGGCGGCATCCAGGGCGGGGAAGGTATCGCCACTGGCGCGGATCATGGCTTCGTCTGGCACGGCGAAGCCGAGCAGCGAGGGCAGGGCGCCGAGGGCTTGGGTCAGGTGAATGAAGGGGGCGGGGGCAAGCAGCGTGGTTTCCCAAACGAAGCCGTAGCGGCGGGTCGCCAGCAAGGCCACGAGCATGATCAGGGCGGTGAGCATCGCCAGCAGCCACAGGCTATGCACAAGGGCGCCAAGCAGCCAGCGGTTCAGGCGCTGGCGTTGCAGCAGCACCAGCAGTGCCGGTGCCAGGTGCGCGGCCTTGGCATCGCGGGCGAAGCGTTCACTCAGCCATAACCACAGGCGGCCGAGGCTGGCGCCGTGTTCGCCGCTCAAGGCAAAACCCACGGCCCAGCCCAGCAGCATCAACAGGTTCAGCCCGAGCAGGCTGCCCAGGGCCCAGAACACGTTGACCGGGCGCTGCCCATCGCCCAAGGCGGCGAAGGCCAGGCCTGCGCCGCTGAAAACGGCCAGCAACATCAAGGCCAGCAGCGCCAGGCGTGCGCCCTGCTTCCAGTGGCGCAAGGCCGTAGTCATGCCATCGCGCTCGGCCAGCCACAGCGCGCGGGTTTCGAGGCGTGCCGCCAGGTCGCCGCCCTGCTGGCGGGCGTGGCGGTTGGCCTCCTGGTCGTCCAGGAGGCCGGCGTGTTCCTCGCGCAGGCGTACCGCTTCGGTGAGCCAGCGCTTGTCCAGTGCAGTCGGTGCAGTCACAAGGTCTTCCATTGCGTGGTTCAGGGCAGAAGCATAACCCACACGCCCGGTGCTATCCTCGCTGGCATGAATACATCACTCCCCCTCAGCCTGATTGCGGCTCACGCAGAGAACCGCGTGATCGGCATCGACAACTCCATGCCCTGGCACCTGCCGGGGGACTTCAAGTACTTCAAGGCCACCACCCTGGGCAAGCCGATCATCATGGGTCGCAAGACCTGGGATTCACTGGGCCGGCCGTTGCCGGGGCGGTTGAATATCGTGGTCAGCCGGCAGGCGGGCCTGGAGCTGGCGGGGGCCGAGGTGTTCGCCTCGCTGGAGGCAGCACTGGCGCGGGCCGAGCAGTGGGCGCGTGAGCAGGGCGTTGGCGAGCTGATGCTGATTGGCGGGGCGCAGCTGTATGGGCAGGCGCTGGAGAAGGGGCTGGTGAGCCGGATGTACCTGACGCGGGTCGAGTTGACGCCGGAGGGGGATGCGTGGTTCCCAGCGTTCGATGAGGGCCAGTGGACGTTGGTGTCGAGCGAGGCTCAGGCTGAAGAAGGCAAGCCGGCTTACCACTTCGAGGTTTGGGACAAGATCTGAAATTGCCGGGGCTGCTTCGCAGCCCTTCGCGGGCAAGCCCGCTCCCACATTGAACGGTGTAAGCAGGGACTTGTGGGAGCGGGCATGCCCGCGAAGGGCCGCGCAGCGGCCCCAGTGCAATCAGGTGTGGCTCAGCTCGGCATGCTCATCGCCGGCCAGCACATCCTTGTCGGTCTCTTTCAGCAGCTGGCTGGTCACCACGCCTGCGGTCATCGAGCCGTTCACGTTCAGCGCCGTGCGGCCCATGTCGATCAGTGGCTCCACCGAAATCAGCAGTGCCACCAGCTCGACCGGCAGGCCCATGGCCGGCAACACGATCAGCGCGGCGAAGGTCGCACCACCCCCCACGCCGGCAACTCCCGCCGAACTCAGCGTCACGATTGCCACCAGGGTCGCAATCCACAGTGGGTCGAAGGTATCGATGCCCACCGCTGGCGCCACCATCACGGCCAACATGGCCGGATACAGGCCCGCGCAGCCGTTCTGGCCAATGGTGGTGCCGAACGATGCACTGAAGCTGGCGATCGACTGCGGCACGCCCAGGCGGCGGGTTTGCGCTTCGATGTTCAGCGGGATGCTGGCGGCGCTGGAGCGGCTGGTGAAGGCAAAGGTCAGCACCGGCCAGACCTTGCGGAAGAAGCGCAGCGGGCTCACGCCGGTGGCGGCGAGGATGATGCCGTGGACCACGAACATCAGCGCCAGGCCCAGGTACGACACCACCACGAAACTGCCAAGCTTGAGGATGTCCTCCATGTTCGAGCTGGCTACCACCTTGGTCATCAGCGCCAGCACGCCATAGGGGGTGAGCTTCATCACCACGCGCACCAGGCGCATCACCCAGGCTTGCAGGGTATCGATGGCCGACAGCGCGCGCTCGCCCTTCTCGGCGTCGTCCTTGATCAGTTGCAGCGCGGCCAGGCCGACGAACACGGCAAAGATCACCACGCTGATGATCGAAGTCGGCTTGGCCCGGGCCAGGTCGCCTACCGGGTTGCTCGGGATGAACGACAGCAGCAGCTGCGGGATGTTCAGGTCGGCGACCTTGCCCACGTAGTCGCTGTGGATGACCTGCATGCGTGCGCTTTCCTGGGCGCCGGCCACCAGGCCTTCGGCGCTCAGGCCGAACAGGTTGGTCAGGACAATGCCGATCAGCGCGGCAATGGCGGTGGTCAGCAGCAGCGTGCCGATGCTCAGCACGCTGATCCGGCCCAGCGACGAGGCGTTGTGCAGGCGGGCGACGGCGCTGAGGATCGAGGCGAAGATCAGCGGCATGACGATCATCTGCAGCAGCCCGACGTAGCCGTTGCCGACCAGGTCGAGCCAGCTGATGGTGGCTTTGAGTACCGGGTGGCCAGCGCCGTAAAGGGTGTGCAGGGCCAGGCCGAACGCCACGCCCAGTGCCAGGCCCAGCAAGACCTTCTTGGCCAGGCTCCAGTCGGTGCGGCGGGTTTGCGCCAGGCCCAGCAGCAAGGCCAGGAACGCCAGCAGGTTGAGAGACAACGGCAGGTTCATTGAAGCTCCAGGAAAAAGCAGAAGAGGCATCGCCTCTGGTGAGCGATTGCGAACGGAAATGCTAACAGCCTGAAAACAAACGAATTTATACCCAAAGGTAATTTGCTTAGTCGTTTATGGAATAACAAGTTGTCGCAGATAGCAATGAACAAGACGTTTACTGCTGCATGCAGGTCGTTGTGAGGGCCTGCAGGCGGCGAATGTTGCACTAGCGTTTCCTGGTCATTTCAGGAGATCCGCACATGAAGTTCGCACCGAAAGCCCTCGCCCTCGGCTTGTCGTTGTTGTTCAGTGTCGAAAGCTTCGCTACCGAGCTCAAGCACTGGCCCACCGAAGCAGCCAGGCAGCTCGACGCCATGATTGCCGCCAATGCCCACAAAGGTAACTACGCCGTTTTCGACATGGACAACACCAGCTACCGCTACGACCTCGAAGAAGCGCTGCTGCCGTTCATGGAAAACAAGGGCCTGCTGACCCGCGACAAGCTCGACCCGTCGCTCAAGCTGATCCCGTTCAAGGACACGGCCGGGCACAAGGAGAGCCTGTTCAGCTACTACTACCGGCTGTGCGAAATCGATGACATGGTCTGCTACCCGTGGGTGGCACAGGTGTTTGCCGGCTTCACGCTCAAGGAGCTCAAGGCTCAGGTCGATGAGCTGATGGCCTCCGCCAAGCCGATCCCCAGCACCTATTTCGAAGGCGACCAGGTCAAGACCATCGAGGTGCAGCCGCCGAAGGTCTTCACGGGCCAGGCCGAGCTGTACAACAAGCTGATGGAAAATGGTATCGAGGTCTATGTGATCTCGGCGGCTTCCGAAGAGCTGGTGCGCATGGTCGCTTCCGACCCCAAGTACGGCTACAACGTCAAACCGCAGAACGTGATTGGGGTCAGCCTGTTGCTCAAGGACCGCGACAATGGCCAGCTGACCACGGCGCGCAAGCAGATCAGCGCCGGGCAGTATGACGCCAAGGCCAACGAAGGGCTGGAGCTGACGCCATACCTGTGGACCCCGGCCACCTGGATGGCCGGCAAGCAGGCGGCGATCCTGACCTATATCGATGAATGGAAGAAGCCGGTGCTGGTGGGTGGCGATACGCCGACCAGTGATGGCTACATGCAGTTCCATGGCGTGGATGTGAACAAGGGCGGCATCCACCTGTGGATCAACCGCAAGGCCAAGTACATGGACCAGCTGAACGGGATGATCGCGAAGAACGCGGCGGCCCAGGCCAAGGAAGGGTTACCGGTGACGGCGGACAAGAACTGGGTGATCGTGACGCCGGAGCAGATCCAGTAAGCCTGGTGATATCTGTACCGGCCCTTTCGCGGGCAAGCCCGCTCCCACAGGTCATGCACAGGTGCTGAATTCTGTGCAAAACCTGTGGGAGCAACTGTCTTGCTCAATTTCTAGAGTCTGGCGCGGTCCCTGTGGGAGCGGGCTTGCCCGCGAAAGGGCCGGTAAATGCATAAAAAAACCGGCGCCCAAGGCGCCGGTTCTTCGTTCATGCTTTCAGAGCCTCAAAGCCCTTCCAGCATCGCCTTGTTACGCACAGCACCTTTGTCGGCACTGGTCGCCAGCAAGGCATAGGCCTTCAGCGCAGTCGTTACCTTGCGCGGGCGCACTTCAGCCGGTTTCCAGCCTTTTTTGTCCTGCTCGATGCGCCGGTGTGCCAGCTCTTCGTCGCTGACCAGCAGGTTGATCGAACGGTTGGGGATGTCGATCAGCACCTTGTCGCCGTCGCGCACCAGGCCGATGGCGCCGCCAGCAGCGGCTTCCGGCGAGGCGTGGCCGATCGACAGGCCCGAGGTGCCGCCCGAGAAGCGGCCGTCGGTGAGCAGGGCGCAGGCCTTGCCCAGGCCCTTGGACTTCAGGTACGAGGTCGGGTAGAGCATCTCTTGCATGCCCGGGCCGCCTTTCGGGCCTTCGTAACGGATGATCACGATGTCGCCGGCCTTCACTTCGTCGGCGAGGATGCCGCGCACGGCGCTGTCCTGGCTCTCGAAGATCTTCGCGGTGCCTTCGAACACGTGGATCGACTCGTCGACGCCGGCGGTTTTCACCACGCAGCCGTCCAGGGCGATGTTGCCGTACAGCACAGCCAGGCCGCCTTCTTGCGAGTAGGCGTGCTCGAAGCTGCGGATGCAGCCGTTTTCACGGTCGTCGTCGAGGGTTTCCCAGCGGGTCGACTGGCTGAACGCGGTCTGGGTCGGGATACCGGCCGGGCCTGCCTTGAAGAAGGTGTGCACGGCTTCGTCATCGGTCTGGGTGATATCCCACTTGGCGATGGCCTCTTCCATGCTGCGGCTGTGCACGGTCGGCAGGTCGGTGTGCAGCAGGCCGCCACGGGCCAGCGAACCGAGGATGCTGAAGATGCCGCCAGCGCGGTGCACGTCTTCCATGTGGTACTTCTGGATGTTCGGCGCCACCTTGCACAGTTGCGGCACCTTGCGCGACAGGCGATCGATGTCGCGCAGGTCGAACTCGACTTCACCTTCCTGGGCTGCAGCCAGCAGGTGCAGGATGGTGTTGGTCGAACCGCCCATGGCGATGTCGAGCATCATGGCGTTCTCGAACGCCTTGAAATTGGCGATGCTGCGCGGCAGCACCGACTCGTCGTTTTCCTGGTAGTAGCGCTTGCACAGCTCGACGATGGTGCGGCCGGCGGTGAGGAACAGCTGCTCGCGGTCGGCGTGCGTGGCCAGGGTCGAGCCGTTGCCTGGCAGGGCGAGGCCCAAGGCTTCGGTCAGGCAGTTCATCGAGTTGGCGGTGAACATGCCGGAGCACGAACCGCAGGTCGGGCAGGCGCTGCGCTCGTACTCGGCGACTTTCTCATCGGAGGCGGTGGAGTCAGCGGCGATGACCATGGCGTCGACCAGGTCCAGGCCGTGGCTGGCCAGCTTGGTCTTGCCGGCTTCCATCGGGCCGCCGGAAACGAAGATCACCGGGATGTTCAGGCGCAGGGCAGCCATCAGCATGCCGGGGGTGATCTTGTCGCAGTTGGAGATGCAGACGATGGCATCGGCGCAGTGGGCGTTGACCATGTACTCGACGGCGTCGGCGATGATCTCGCGGCTTGGCAGCGAGTACAGCATGCCGTCGTGGCCCATGGCGATGCCGTCGTCGACCGCGATGGTGTTGAATTCCTTGGCCACGCCACCGGCGCGTTCGATTTCGCGGGCGACCAGCTGGCCCAGGTCCTTCAGGTGCACATGGCCTGGGACGAACTGGGTGAACGAGTTGGCGATGGCGATGATCGGTTTCTTGAAGTCTTCGTCCTTCATCCCGGTGGCGCGCCACAGGGCACGAGCGCCGGCCATGTTGCGGCCTTGGGTGGAAGTCTTGGAACGATAATCAGGCATGAAACACTCCTGGCGGCTTAATCAGGTCACAAAAAGGGGAGTGAGCTTCTCTTGTCCTTTGTACCGCAGGCCGGTTGCCACTGGCACGGATGGGGCCGAAGACTGCGCGGGATCGCCGCGTGCTTGGCCAGAGCTCATAAACCCGCCGGGGATGACTGGCGATGAATAGCCCGATTCTACACCGCTGGCGCGGCGAGGGAATGAAGATGTGTCTGGACGGTGGTCAGAGAGGGTTTTTCGACTGTTTGTAGGACGCGTCTGAAATGCTGCCTGAGGGGCAGACCTTGCCAGCTGTGATGGCTATCATCCGTCGCGCCGCATGTGCGGTTTTACGAGAATCACTTCAATGGACCTTCCCAGTTTCAGTTCACCGCGAACTTGTAAATTGGCACTGAGCGCGCTGTCGCCAGGGCTTGCGAAGGCTTGAACCCCTGAGTTCGAGGTTTGCAGGTGCCTGCTCGGCGCCTGGAGACTTGTATGCAATCTGTCTGCGCAAACTGCATCCGCTGTAAAGAACCGCTCGCGCCCGACCTGGCCAGCGAGGCACTGGACAAGCTACGCCAGGAGGCGACTGAAGACTTCCACAAAGGCGCGTCGATCACCAATCATGTCGGCAACCTGCGTCATGCCACGGTCGGTCTGTTGTACCGAAAGCGGGTACTGTGGTTGGTACTGCTGGTGTTCGGCAACCTGTTTTCCGGTGCCGGTATCGCCGCTTTCGAAGAAACCATCGCCGCGCATATCGTGCTGGTGTTCTTCCTGCCCTTGTTGGTGGACAGCGGGGGGAACGCCGGGGCGCAATCGGCCACCTTGATGGTGCGGGCGCTGGCGACGGGAGAAGTGGTCATGCGCGACTGGGTGCGCATGCTGGGCCGCGAATGCGGGGTGGCGTTGGCGCTCGGCGGCACCATGGCCCTGGCGGTGGCATCGCTTGGCGCGTTGCGAGGTGGTACTGAGATCGCCGTGATCGTGGCCAGCAGCATGCTGGTGATCGTGTTGATCGGCAGCCTGATCGGCATGAGCCTGCCGTTTCTGTTCACGCGCATGAAGCTCGACCCGGCTACCGCCAGTGGTCCGCTGGTGACCTCGATTGCCGATGCGGCGGGGGTGCTTGTGTACTTCGGGATCGCGTCGCAGGTGCTGGACATCTGATACCGGCCTGGGGCGCATCGCGCCCCAGGCCGTGCGGATCAGCTGTTTGGCAGCAACCGGCAGGTGATGCTCTTGATGTAGCGGGTTTCGGCGATGGCCGGGTGCACCGGGTGGTCCGGGCCCTGGCCGCCGCGCTCGAGCAGTTGCAGGTTGCGGTCCAGGTGACGGGCACTGGTCAGCAGGATGTTGTGCAGGTCGTCCTCGGGCAGGTGCATCGAGCACGAGGCGCTGACCAGGATGCCGTCCTTGCTGAGCATGCGCATGGCCTGTTCGTTGAGGCGGCGGTAGGCCGCTTCGCCGTTTTTCAGGTCCTTCTTGCGCTTGATGAAGGCGGGTGGGTCGGCAATGATCACGTCGAAGCGCTCTTCGGCGGCCTTCAGCTCGCGCAGGGCCTCGAACACATCGCCTTCGATGCAGGTCAGCTTTTCGCTGATGCCGTTCAGTGCCGCGTTGCGCTCGACACCATCCAGGGCAAAGCCCGAAGCATCCACGCAGAATACTTCGCTGGCGCCGAACGCGCCGGCCTGCACGCCCCAGCCACCGATGTAGCTGAACAGGTCGAGCACGCGCTTGCCTTTGACGTAGGGGGCCAGGCGCGCACGGTTCATGCGGTGGTCGTAGAACCAGCCGGTCTTCTGGCCTTCGCGCACCGGGGCTTCGAACTTGACGCCGTTCTCTTCCAGCGGTACCCAGTCCGGCACTTCGCCGTAGACGGTTTCGACATAGCGCTGCAGGCCTTCGGCGTCGCGGGCGGCGGAGTCGTTCTTGAACAGGATGCCGCTGGGCTTGAGCACCTGGATCAGGGCGGCAATCACGTCATCCTTGTGCGCTTCCATCGTGGCCGAGGCCAGCTGCACCACGAGGATGTCGTAGAAACGATCGACCACCAGGCCCGGCAGCAGGTCGGAATCACCGTAGACCAGGCGGTAGCACGGTCGCTCGAACAGGCGCTCACGCAGGGATAGGGCAACGTTCAGGCGGTGTACCAGCAGCGACTTGTCCAGTGGCAGCTTGATGTCACGCGACAGCAGACGGGCGCAGATCAGGTTGTTCGGGCTTAGTGCGACGATACCCAGCGGCTTGCCGTTGGCAGCTTCGAGCACTGCCTGCTGGCCGGCCTGGAAGCCTTGCAGCGGGGTCGCGGAAACGTCGACTTCGTTGCTGTAGACCCACAGGTGGCCGGCGCGCAGGCGGCGGTCGGCATTGGCTTTGAGGCGAAGGCTGGGCAGGGACATGACGTCGCTCCGGGAAAAAGAGCGGGATTATAGCGTGTCTGCCCTGTTTTCGCCTTCCACCGCCGGCTCATCCTCCTCGAACCCCAGCGATGCCCGGCCCACCAGCAGCTCGTCCGGCGCATGAGCCACGCGGTGGTCCTTGCCCGGGTAATCCAGCGAATGCAGGAAATGCCGGATGCAGTTGATCCGTGCACGCTTCTTGTCATCCGACTTGATCACCGTCCACGGCGCATCGGCAGTATCGGTATGGAAGAACATCGCCTCCTTGGCCGCGGTGTAGTCCTCCCACTTGTCCAGCGACTTGATGTCGATGGGCGACAGCTTCCAGTGCTTGAGCGGGTCGTCCCGGCGCGAGATGAAGCGGCGCAGCTGTTCTTCGCGGTTCACCGAGAACCAGTACTTGAACAGCAGGATACCGCTGTTGCACAGCATCCGTTCCAGGTCTGGCGCCTGGCGCATGAACTCCAGGTACTGCAGCGGCGAGCAGAACCCCATCACCTTCTCGACCCCGGCGCGGTTGTACCAGGAGCGGTCGAAGAAGACCATTTCTCCCGCCGTGGGCAGGTGCTGGATATAACGCTGGAAGTACCACTGCCCCAGCTCCTGTTCGGAAGGCTTCTCCAGCGCAACGATCCGCGCGCCCCGCGGGTTCAGGTGTTCCATGAAGCGCTTGATGGTGCCGCCTTTGCCCGCCGCATCACGCCCCTCGAACAGGATGACCACACGCTGGCCGGTTTCCTTCACCCAGCTTTGCACCTTCAGCAGCTCGATCTGCAGCGCGTGCTTGGCCTTTTCATAATCCTGGCGACGCAGGCGGGTGCGGTACGGGTAGCTGGCCGGCAGCCGCGCCGAAGTGCTGTCTTCATTGCTGCCCTTTGGTGCGCTGGCCACTTCCAGCGCGGCCGGGGCCTGGCTGACCTGAGTGATTGTGGGCTCAGGTTTGCGTTGGCGAGGGCGGCGCGTGCGTGGTGCGGCAGAGGCGCGGGTCGAGGAGTCGCCGGGGGCGGGGAGCAGGAGGGTGGCTTCTTCGCTCATGGAGGTCCTTGCTAGGTCGGGTCGAATGTCCACCTGCAATTTTGTGTTTGAGCGAAAGGGGGCTTGTTGATGCGAGTCAATGACAGAAGGGAACAGGCAAGGAAAGCAAAAACTACAGACAACAAAAAACCCGCGCTAGGCGGGTTTCTTGTTGTCGCTTCGGGTAACTTTGCAACCACCAGAAGCTTGAAGGTGGTGCCCAGAGACGGAGTCGAACCGCCGACACGAGGATTTTCAATCCTCTGCTCTACCGACTGAGCTATCTGGGCGACGAGGTGAATTAAATAGATTTTCTGACGGCCCGTCAACGACTTTTTGAAAAAATTTTAAATTAATTCCGTCGCTTACGATTCGTGGGGTCATTCGGAGGGTGGAACGTAGCCTTCCGCCTGGGCGTATTCCTCGCCGGCGAAAAACTTGTCCATCTCGCCCTGGAGGAACTTGCGGTCCTCGCCGTTCATCATGTTCAGGCGCTTTTCGTTGATCAGCATGGTCTGGTGCTTCTTCCAGTCTTCCCAGGCTTTCTCCGAGATGTGGTCGAAGATGTCCTGGCCCTTGGCGCCAGGGTAGGGCGGGCGCTCCAGGCCTGGGAGTTCTTCTTTGTACTTGCGGCACATCACGGTGCGGGTCATCGGGCTTCTCCTGCAATCAGTTCGTCGGCCGCGCGTTTGAGCAGCTTCTTGACCGGGGCGGCGAGGCCCAGGCGCGGCGGGGTGGCGAGGTTATACCAGAGCCAGTCGGCCTCGGCCACGTGCTGGCCGACCGGGTCGACGCGCACCAGCCAGGGCTCGATCGCCAGCTGGAAGTGGCTGAAGGTGTGGGTCAGGCCGCCCAGCGCGCGGCTGTCGGCCAGGCGCAGGCCGTGCTGGTAGGCGAGGTCGTCGAGTTGGGCGATATCGTCCAGCTCCGGCAGGCTCCACAGGCCGCCCCACAGGCCGCTGGAAGGGCGGCGGTAAAGCAGGATGGCGCCTTCGTGGTTGGCCAGCAGCGGCATCAGCGTGCGCCGTTGGGGCAGCGCCTTGCGTGGCTTGGGTTCGGGGTAGCGGGTTTCTTCGCCGTGCAGGTGCGCTTCGCAGCCGCGCTGCAACGGGCAGATCAGGCAGCTGGGCTTGCTGCGCGTGCACAGCGTTGCGCCCATGTCCATCATCGCCTGGGTGTAGTGGTTGGCGCGTTGCTGCGGGGTGAACCGCTCGGCCGTGGCCCACAGCTGGTTGGCCACCTTGGGCTCGCCGGGGTAGCCGGCCTGGGCGGTGTAGCGGGCCAGCACGCGCTTGACGTTGCCATCCAGAATCGGTGCGCGGATGCCCATGCTGATGCTGGCAATGGCGCCGGCGGTGGAGCGGCCGATGCCGGGCAGTTCGGTGAGCTGCTCGACGCTGCGCGGAAATTCACCGCCATGCTGCTCGACGACGATCTTCGCCGCCTTCTGCAGGTTGCGTGCGCGGGTGTAGTAGCCAAGGCCGGTCCACAGGTGCAGCACTTCGTCCTCCGGCGCGTCAGCCAGGGCCTGCACGGTCGGCAGGGCCTGCATGAAGCGGTCGAAGTAGTTGAGTACGGTGCTGACCTGGGTCTGCTGCAGCATGATTTCCGACACCCATACCCGGTATGGGTTGATGCCCTGTTGCCAGGGCAGGTCGTGGCGACCGTGCTGGTCGTACCAGTCCAGCACGGCGCTGGAGAACTGCGTGGGGGTCATCGCTTGAACAGCCCCTTGAGCGCGTCTTTCAATTCTGGGCTCACTTTGTCTCCGAGTTTTTCATCGATCTTGTCTTTGAGGCGGTTGCCGGCCAGCTTGGCCGCGACCTTGCCCAGGCCATCCTGGTCCAGGCGGCAGGCCTTGGCGCCCAGCTCCAGCGGGCCACGGCAGCGCAGCGGCACTTCCACACCCACGAAGCGTTCGTTGACCTGGCAGGCCGGGTCGGGCATCGCCCGCTGGTCACCCTCGACGATCACGCCGACGTTGTAGTCCATGCCCAGCACACGCAGGTCGAGGTCGCCATGGCCGTTGACGGTCAGGCCCGGGATACGTGCCTTGAGGTCCGGGTTGCTGGCCACACCATTGCGAATCACCAGGCTGCCGCGCAGTTCTTCGAACGGGGTGTCCTTGCCGCGTGGCTCGCCACTCAAGGTCTTGCGGTTGAGGGTGGCGATGGCCTGGCAGAGTTGCTGCTCCAGGTTGGCGTTGACCAGCACACCGTCATTGATGGTGAAGTTTGCGCTGCCATTGAGGGTGTCGACCAGTGCCTTCTGGCTGTTGCCGGTGGCGGTCAGATCACTGGTCAGGGTCAGCAGGCCCTTCACTGGCGGCGTCTGCTCCTTGCCTTCGGTTTTGATGAAGTGCTCGACCGGCACCCGGTTGATCCTGGTGTTGATACCGATCTGCGGCACGGCAGGGCGCACGTCGACGTTGCCCTTGGCTTCGAAGGTGCCGTTGTAGAGGCCGCCACGCAGGGCCTGCAAGGTCAGCAGGCCGCCCTGGCCGGTGGCCTGCAGCTGGGCGTCGCTGATCGGCAGTTTGTCCAGGGTCAGCGAGCCGAAGGCCAGGTCGGCCTGCAGGTCGAGCACGCGCAGGCGGTCGACCGGCAACAGCTTGTCGTCGCTCCAGGCCACCTGGGTCGGGGCGTTGGGCAGCGGCGAGCTGCCGGCACCGGCCACGGCGGTGGTTTCCTGTTGCTGGACCTCGGCCTGGCGGGCGGCAGTGGCGCCCTTGGCCTGTTCGCTCTTGGCTGGCATGTAGCGGTCAGCGTCGAACGTGTCGCCTTTGAGCTGCAGGCGCAGGGCCTGTTTGGCGAAGTTTTCGATGGCCACACGGCCGGTGAAGGTGCTGTCGTCCAGTTTCACGGCCAGGTCGGCCAAGGTCAGGCTGGTCGGCGTGCCTTGCAGGCGGGTCACCAGCTCCAGCTTGTCGAACGCGGCCGGGTCCTGGGTGGCGGGCAGCGGGTGGCCGATACCGTCGAGGAAGGTGCGCAGGTTGAACTGGGCGATGGACAGGCCGCCGCTCAGTTGCGGTGCCTTGTCGAGGTCACGCAGGTTCAGCTCGCCGAGGGCGCGCAGCTGGTTGGCCGACACTTTCAGGCCACTCCACGAGGCCACATTGGCGCCCAGGTCGACCAGCAACTGGCCCTGGGCGCCGAAGGTGACGGTCTTGCCAGCGGTAGGTTCGCCCGATGTTTCGCCACTCAGGCGCATGTCTTCGAAGTTGTAGCGCTTGAGCTTGCGGTCGAAGCGCAGTTCGCCTGCCAGCTCGGTGCGGGCCTTGATGGCCGGCTGGCTGGCGCTGAGGAAGGCGCTGGCCTTGAGGGCGATGTTGGTGCCTTCGTGAACCGGGCCGGTGCTCAGCTGGATGCTTTCGGCGCTGTAGCTCTGGCCGCTCTTGGCGTCGGTGTAGTAAACCCTGGCGTTGTTCACGGTCAGGCTGTCGATGTCCAGTTTGACCGCGCGTTCACTGCTGCTATCAGCAGGTTTTGCGGGTGGCTCGGCAGGTGCCTGGGCCGGCGCATTGGCAGCGCCTTCGGTTGTAGCCGGTAGCGGCTTGCCGATGTCTTCCCAGTTGCCGTGGCCGTTTTCATCACGCGCCAGGGTCAGGTTGAGGCCTTCGACGCGCACGTCGCTCATCTGCACTTCGCGGCGCAGCAGTGGCAGCACACGTACCGAGAGGCCGAGCATCTGCAGGTCGGCGAAGGGTTCCTTGGGTTTGGCCAGGGTGGCGATGCTGGCTTCGTGCAGCTCCAGGCCCAGCCAGGGGAACAGGCTCCAGCCGATGTCGCCGTTGAGGGTCAGCTCGACGTGGGCCTTGTCGCGCGCCAACTGGCGGATCTCGTCTTTGTAGTCGTTGGGATCGAAGAGGTGGGTCAGGGCGAAGCCCAGCGCCACGATGATCAGCAGCAACCCGAGAAGCCCCAGTCCCAGGATTTTGCCGAACGCTTTCATGGGCGAGTCCTTGTAGTCCGTAGTGTGAATTCCGAACGGCTGAGTATAGCGCCGCAGGGGTGGGCCCTGCTTGTTCGACTGGCGATGCAGGGCATTTCCGATGATTGCGGGATTCGACCGTTGTGGTTTCGGCAGTTCCTTTTGTGCTGGATTCTTCGCGGGCAAGCCCGCTCCCACAGGATCTGCACAGCTCTCGAACGCTGTGCTGTACCTGTGGGAGCGGGCTTGCCCGCGAAGAGGCCGGTGCAGACGGAACAGAAATACCGTTTCAGCTGCGCGAAAAATAACGATATCAAATTGCTTTCATGTCATCTTCGAGCTGGTACCCTTGTGCCGCTTTGCGGAGCGGCCGCGACCCATTGTCGCGGGCCGTTACCCAGGGAAAAGGCCAATTCGCCCTGCGTGCGAGAACAAGAGCCCGGGACGCCATCCGCCAGCACTGTCTACCTATAAAAGGATCGAATCCATGAGCAGTACAATCGCGGCAGGGGGGCTGGCCAGCGCGCCGAGCTTCCTGTCCAAGGAGCGCATCATCGCCCGCCCGGGCTTCAACCGCTGGCTGGTCCCGCCAGCTGCCCTGGCCATCCACCTGTGCATCGGCATGGCCTACGGCTTCTCGGTATTCTGGCTGCCACTGTCGCAAGCCATCGGCATTACCGCGCCTGTCGCCTGTTCGGCAGACATGGGCTTCATCGCCCGCATGTTCAGCGCCGAATGTGACTGGCCGATCTCGATGCTGAGCTGGATCTACACCCTGTTCTTCGTCTTCCTCGGCTGCTCGGCAGCGGTGCTGGGCGGCTGGCTGGAACACGCCGGCCCACGCAAGGCCGGGCTTGTTTCGGCGCTGTGCTGGTGCGGCGGCATGCTGATTTCGGCGATCGGCGTGAAAACCCACCAGCTGTGGCTGATGTGGCTGGGTTCCGGCGTTATCGGCGGTATCGGTTTGGGCCTGGGCTACATTTCGCCGGTCTCGACCCTGATCAAATGGTTCCCGGACAAGCGCGGCATGGCCACCGGCATGGCGATCATGGGCTTCGGTGGTGGCGCCATGGTTGGCGCACCGCTGGCCACCGCGCTGATGGGCCACTTCGGCAACGAACATGAAGTGGGCGTGTGGCAGAGCTTCGTCGCCATGGCCGCGATCTATTTCGTGTTCATGACGGCCGGTGCCCTGGCTTACCGTGTACCGCCAACCGGCTGGAAGCCTGAAGGCTGGACTGCCCCGGTGAAGAAAGCCGGCAATGGCATGGTCACCGACCGCCACGTACACGTCAGCGTCGCCTGGAAGACCCCGCAGTTCGCCCTGGTCTGGCTGGTGTTGTGCCTGAACGTCTCGGCCGGTATCGGCATCCTCGGCATGGCGTCGCCGCTGCTGCAGGAAGTGTTCGCTGGCAAGTTGCTGGGCAACGAGCTGAGCTTCAGCGAGCTGAACGCCGCGCAATTGGCGCAGATCGCCGCCATTGCCGCCGGCTTCACCGGCCTGTTGAGCCTGTTCAACATCGGTGGCCGCTTCTTCTGGGCGTCGTTCTCCGACTACATCGGCCGCAAGAACACCTACTTCGCCTTCTTCGCCCTGGGCGTCGGCCTCTACAGCCTGGTGCCGAACATGGGCCACCTGGGCAACGTGGCGCTGTTCGTGGCGGCCTTCTGCATCATCCTGTCGATGTACGGCGGTGGCTTCTCCACTGTGCCGGCGTACCTGGCCGACCTGTTCGGCACGCAGATGGTCGGCGCCATCCACGGTCGCCTGCTGACCGCCTGGGCTGCTGCCGGCGTGCTGGGCCCGGTGCTGATCACCTACCTGCGCGAGTACCAGCTGGCGGCGGGCGTGGAGCGTGCAGCGGCTTACGACATGACCCTGTACATCCTCGCGGGCCTGCTGGTGCTGGGCTTCATCTGCAACCTGCTGATCCGCCCGGTGGCCGACAAGTACTTCATGACCGATGCCGAACTGGCTGCCGAACGTGCGCTGAGCCACGACAAAGGCGCTGACGGTGCCCGTTCGCTGGAGTGGCACGCCGCGCCGGGCAGCCTGCCGCTGGTGCTGCTGGCCTGGGCCGTAGTGGTTGTGCCGCTGGCTTGGGGCGTGTGGGTTACCCTGCAGAAAACCGCCGTACTGTTCCATTGATGTAGCTGTCTGGGGGTTGCCTGGCAGCCCCCATGAACTAGTTGTATAGACCTGTAGGGCCGTCCGGCCCAGCAATTCCTTGCCATGCCATATGTCATCCGCGTTTCAAGCTGGCGCGTTCTGGGCCTATAATGGAGCCCTTTTCGCCTAATGATTTTGCGGAGCTGGTGATGGTCGAACGTAAGGCTTCCGTCGAGCGCAATACCCTGGAAACCCAGGTCAAGTGCTCGATCAACCTCGATGGCAGTGGCAAGGCCCGATTCGATATCGGTGTGCCTTTCCTTGAACACATGCTGGACCAGATCGCCCGTCACGGGCTGATCGATCTGGATATCGAGTGCAAGGGTGACCTGCATATCGACGATCACCATACCGTCGAAGACGTCGGTATCACCCTGGGCATGGCATTCGCCCAGGCCATCGGCGACAAGAAAGGCATCTTCCGCTACGGCCACGCCTATGTGCCGCTGGACGAAGCGCTGTCGCGCGTGGTCATCGACTTCTCCGGCCGCCCAGGCCTGCAGATGCATGTGCCCTACACCCGCGCCACCGTGGGCGGCTTCGATGTCGACCTGTTCCAGGAATTCTTCCAGGGCTTCGTCAACCACGCCCTGGTGACCCTGCACATCGACAACCTGCGTGGCCACAACACCCACCACCAGATCGAAACCGTGTTCAAGGCTTTCGGCCGCGCCCTGCGCATGGCCGTGACCCTCGATGAGCGCATGGCCGGGCAGATGCCGTCGACCAAAGGGTGCCTGTAAATGCAGACGGTAGCCGTAATCGACTATGGCATGGGCAACCTGCACTCGGTGGCCAAGGCGCTCGAGCACGTCGGCGCCGGCAAGGTGCTGGTCACCAGCGACGCCGCGGTAATCCGCGAGGCTGACCGCGTGGTGTTCCCCGGTGTGGGCGCCATCCGCGACTGCATGGCCGAAATCCGCCGCCTGGGCTTCGACAGCCTGGTGCGTGAAGTGAGCCAGGACCGCCCGTTCCTCGGCATCTGTGTCGGCATGCAGGCGCTGCTCGACCATAGCGAAGAAAACGACGGTGTCGACTGCATCGGCCTGTTCCCTGGCCAGGTGCGCTTCTTCGGCAAAGACCTGAAAGAAGACGGCGAGCACCTGAAGGTGCCGCACATGGGCTGGAACGAGGTCAGCCAGACCATCGACCACCCGCTGTGGCACGACATTTCCGACCGTGCGCGCTTCTACTTCGTGCACAGCTACTACATCAATGCCGGCAAGCCAGGCCAGGTGGTCGGCCGTGGCCACTATGGCGTCGACTTCGCCGCCGCGCTGGCCGATGGCTCGCGCTTTGCGGTGCAGTTCCACCCGGAGAAGAGCCATACCCATGGCCTGCAGCTGCTGCAGAACTTCGTCGCCTGGGACGGGCGCTGGTAAATGAGCCGTTCGAAGACCAAGGCCCCGGTCATCACCTTGGCCCCCGAAGAGGAACGCGAGGCGCTCGACACGCTCAAGCGCTTTCTCGAAGACCGCTTCGAACTGGAGCTCGGGTCATTCGAGGTGGCCGAGGTCCTCGAACTGTTCAGCAAAGAAATTGCACCCCATTACTACAACAGGGCGATTGCCGATGTTCAGCTGCACCTCAAGGAGCGGTTCGAGAGCATCGAAAGCGATCTGTGGGCGCTCGAGAAGCCCTGAAACCCTAAGAACAGACAGGTTCCCAAGATGCTGATTATCCCCGCTATCGATCTGAAGGACGGTGCCTGCGTGCGCCTGCGCCAGGGCCGCATGGAAGACTCCACGGTATTCTCCGACGACCCGGTGAGCATGGCCGCCAAGTGGGTCGAGGGTGGCTGCCGCCGCCTGCACCTGGTCGACCTCAACGGCGCCTTCGAGGGCCAGCCGGTCAACGGTGAAGTGGTCACCGCCATCGCCAAGCGCTACCCGAACCTGCCGATCCAGATCGGCGGCGGCATCCGCTCGCTGGAAACCATCGAGCACTACGTCAAGGCCGGCGTCAGCTACGTGATCATCGGCACCAAGGCGGTCAAGCAGCCTGAGTTCGTCGCCGAAGCGTGCAAGGCCTTCCCGGGCAAGGTCATCGTCGGCCTGGACGCGAAAGACGGCTTCGTTGCCACCGACGGCTGGGCCGAGGTCAGCTCGGTGCAGGTCATCGACCTGGCCAAGCGTTTCGAGGCCGATGGCGTCTCGGCGATCGTCTACACCGACATCGCCAAGGACGGCATGATGCAGGGCTGCAACGTGCCGTTCACCAAGGCATTGGCAGAAGCCACCTCGATCCCGGTGATCGCCTCGGGTGGTATCCACAACCTGGGCGACATCAAGGCCCTGCTGGACGCCAAGGCCCCGGGCATCATCGGCGCCATCACCGGCCGTGCCATCTACGAAGGCACCCTCGATGTCGCCGAGGCCCAGGCCTTCTGCGACAACTACCAAGGCTGAGGACTGAACCATGGCACTGGCCAAGCGCATCATCCCTTGCCTGGACGTGGACAACGGCCGGGTGGTCAAGGGCGTCAAGTTCGAGAACATTCGTGATGCCGGCGACCCGGTGGAAATCGCCCGTCGCTACAATGAGCAGGGTGCCGATGAAATCACCTTCCTCGACATCACCGCCAGCGTCGACGGCCGCGACACCACCCTGCATACCGTCGAGCGCATGGCCAGCCAGGTGTTCATCCCGCTGACCGTGGGTGGTGGCGTGCGCACCGTGCAGGACATCCGCAACCTGCTCAATGCCGGTGCCGACAAGGTGTCGATCAACACCGCCGCGGTGTTCAACCCGGAGTTCGTCGGCGAAGCGGCGGACCGTTTCGGTTCGCAGTGCATCGTCGTCGCCATCGACGCCAAGAAGGTGTCCGGGCCTGGTGAAGCGCCGCGCTGGGAGATTTTTACCCACGGCGGGCGCAAGCCGACCGGGCTGGACGCCGTTGAATGGGCGAAGAAGATGGAAGGGTTGGGGGCGGGGGAGATCCTGCTGACCAGCATGGACCAGGACGGCATGAAGAACGGCTTCGACCTGGGCGTGACCCGTGCCATCAGCGATGCGCTGGGGATTCCGGTGATTGCCTCGGGTGGTGTGGGTAACCTGCAGCACCTGGCTGACGGGATTCTGGAAGGGCATGCCAGCGCGGTGCTGGCGGCCAGCATCTTCCACTTTGGCGAGTACACGGTGCCGGAGGCCAAGGCCTACATGGCTTCGCGCGGGATCGTCGTTCGCTGAAACATTGATTGGGGCTGCTTTGCAGCCCTTCGCGGGCACGCCCGCTCCCACAGGGAAAACACATAGCTCAGAGCTTGTGCTGTACCTGTGGGAGCGGGCGTGCCCGCGAAGGGCCGCAACGCGGCCCCAATTGCTTCAACCGTGATTCTTGCCCAGCAAGGCGTGGTAGAGCTCGGTATCCCCAAGAATCCCCACCACCTTGTCATTCTCCTGCAGCACCAGCTTGTTGCCTGTCTGATAACGAATTTGCAGCGCCTCACGCATGCCAATGTCGGCATGCACCAGCGTCGGCTTGCGCCCAAGCCCTTCCACAGCCTGCCCCGGCGCCCAGTTCTGCATGTCCAGGCCGTTCTGGCCCTGGCGTGCGCGCTTGAGCGAGCCACCTTCGCCCAGGTCCAGCCACGAATCGATACCCGGGTCGAGGCACACCGAGCCGTTGACCCGCTTGCAGTTGTCCAGGCTGCGCATCAGGCTGCGCCCGCACAGCACGTTCAGCGGGTTGGTGTGGGCGACGAAGGTACGCACGTACTCGTCGGCCGGGTTCAGCACGATCTCTTCCGGCTTGCTGTACTGGATGATCCGCCCGTCTTTCATGATGGCGATGCGGCTACCCAGCTTCAGGGCCTCGTCGAGGTCGTGGCTGACGAACACGATGGTCTTGCTCAGCTTGGCCTGCAGCCCCAGCAACTCGTCTTGCAGACCCTGGCGGATCAGCGGGTCGAGGGCCGAGAACGGTTCGTCCATCAGCAGGATGTCGGCATCCATCGCCAGCGCCCGGGCCAGGCCCACGCGCTGCTGCATGCCGCCAGAGAGTTCGTCCGGCTTCTTGTTGCGCCACTGGGTCAGGCCGACCAGCTCGAGCTTTTCGTCGACCAGCTTGCGCCGTTCCTTCTCCGGGCGGCCCTGCATTTCCAGGCCGAAGCTGATGTTCTCGCGCACCGTCAGCCACGGCATCAGGGCGAACTTCTGGAACACCATGGCAATGCGCTTGGTGCGCATCATCTTCAGTTCTGCCGGGGTGCAGTGGGCAATATCGATGTGCTTGCCTTCATGCTCGACGAACAGCTTGCCGCGGCTCACGGTGTTGAGGCCGTTGATGCAGCGCAGCAGGCTCGACTTGCCCGAGCCGGACAGGCCCATCAGCACGCAGATCTCGCCTTTCTTGATATCCAGATTGGCCTTTTCCACACCGACCACCAGGCCGGTCTGCTTGAGGATCTGCTCGCGGGTCTGGCCCTTGTCCAGCAACGCCAGCGCTTCGCGCGGCTTGTTGGAGAAAATGACGTCGACGTCTTCGAATCGAATGATGCTCATGCCTCACCCCTTACCGGCAGTTCCGGTTGCTTGCAGATACGGTCGAGCATGATCGCCAGCAGCACGATCGCCAGGCCCGCTTCGAAGCCCAGGGAGATATCGGCGGTGTTCAGTGCGTTGACCACAGGTTTGCCCAGGCCATCGGCGCCCACCAGGGCGGCGATCACCACCATCGACAGCGACAGCATGATGCATTGGGTGACGCCGGCGGCGATGCTCGGCATCGCGTGCGGCAGTTCGATACGGGTGAGCAGCTGGCGGCGCGAGCAGCCAAAGGCCTTGCCGGCGTCCATCAGCTCCTGCGGCACGTCGCAGATGCCCAGATAGGTGAGGCGGATCGGTGCGGCGATGGCGAACACCACCGTCGAGATCAGCCCAGGTACCACGCCCAGGCCGAACAGGGTCAGGGTCGGGATCAGGTAGACGAAGGTCGGCACCGTCTGCATCAGGTCGAGCACCGGGCGCATGGCGGTGTAGAACATCGGCTTGTGTGCGGCGACGATGCCCAGCGGCACGCCGATGGCCACGCAGACCACGGTGGCGAAGGTCACCTGGGCCAGGGTTTCCATGGTTTCCTGCCAGTACCCCAGGTTGAGGATCAGCAGGAAGGAGAGGGCGACGAATGCGGTCAGTGCCCACTTGCGCTGGATGAAATGCGCCAGGGCGGCGAACAGGGCGATGAGCACGAACGGGTTGAAAAAGGTCAGGGTACTGGTGACGCCATGGATCATGAACTCCAGGCCTCGGGCAATGGCGTCGAAGTAGTTCGCGCCATTCTGGGTCAGCCATTCGACGAACGACGCGATGTACTGGCCCAGGGGTATTTTCTGATCGATAAGCATGATAGCGAGCTTCCACCTGCAAAGATTGAAATCAGTCCGGGGCGGGCACGGTCCCGCCCCGAGGTAGCGCTACGACGTATTGCGTTATTGAGCGAGCTTGGCCTTGGCCGCCTCAAGGCCGGGTTTGCCATCCACGGTGGTGACGCCCGCCAGCCAGGTGTCCAGCTTGCCGGGGTTGTCCTTGAGCCACTTCTTGGCGGCCGCCTCGGGCTTCATCTTGTCGTCCAGGACATAGCCCATCATGGTGCTTTCATCCTTGAGCTCGAACGACAGGTTCTTCAGGAGCTGGCCGACGTTGCTGCATTCCTGCACATAGTCCTTGCGGGTGTTGGTCAGCACGGTGGCCTTGCCGAAGTCGGGGCCGAAGAATTCGTCCCCGCCGGTCAGGTACTGCATCTTGAAGCGGGTATTCATCGGGTGCGGTTCCCAGCCCAGGAAAACCACCGCTTCGTTACGCTTCTGCGCGCGGTCGACCTGCGACAGCATGCCGGCCTCGCTCGACTGCACGATCTTGAAACCGGCGTCCTTCAGGCCGAAGGCGTTCTTGTCGATCATGCTCTGGATGGTGCGGTTGCCATCGTTGCCGGGCTCGATGCCGTAGATCTTGCCGTCCAGTTCCTTCTTGAACTTGGGAATGTCGCTGAAATCCTTGAGCCCCTTGTCATACAGCGCCTGGGGCACGGCCAGGGTGTACTTGGCGTTTTCCAGGTTGGCGCGCACGGTGTCCACAGTGCCGGCGTCGCGGTACTGCTTGATGTCGTTCTCCATGGTCGGCATCCAGTTGCCGAGAAACACGTCCAGGTCCTTGCCGGTGGCCAGCGACTTGTAGGTCACCGGTACCGAGATCATGGTGGTGTGGGTCTTGTAACCCAGTGCTTCGAGCACAACGCTGGTGGTCGCCGTGGTGACCGTGATGTCGGTCCAGCCGACATCGGAGAAGCGTACCGTCTGGCACTGCTCGGGCTCGGCGGCCTGGGCCAGCAACGGTGCGGACAGCATCGCGACCAGCAACAGCGAGGGTGAACCTTTCATGGATGGACTCCTGTGATTTTGTCTTCGGGTTCGCATGGGTCGCCGGGCTTTCTCAGGGTCCGGTCGACCAGGCCTGCAGAGGGCAGGTTGCGTGGCCGTGCTTTACGAGTCGCTTTCGATAATCCTCCAGCGCCGGGCAATCGCCTACTGGTGGGGTCGTAACCAGTACGGAACGGGTCGCATCCAGTACGGGCGATGTCGTTTATGAGTTTTTCCACCCCTGTAGCCGCATTTTTGCGTCACCAGGCCGCTCGAAAGCGGCGCGCAGGTGGCCGAAAAGGCTGCGGCGCTGCTGGACAAAAGTACGTCGGTTGCAGACGGCGAGGGGGTAGGCAAAAGCCCGATGATGCGTGCATTCGTGGCGGCTCGCAGCTTCAGCCTAGCAGTTGCCCCGCCCTGCGCATGGCGCGCAGAGACAAGCCCAGCAAGAGGTGATTCGACAATGGCCATCAGCGTGTTCGACCTGTTCAAGATCGGTGTCGGGCCCTCCAGCTCCCACACCGTCGGCCCCATGCGTGCTGGCGCCCTGTTCGTCCAGGGCCTGCGCGAGCGCGGCGAGCTGGAACAGGTGCAAAGGATCGAAGTGCGGCTGTACGGTTCGCTGTCGGCCACCGGCATCGGCCATGGCACCGACAACGCCACCATCATGGGCCTGATGGGCGAATGGCCGGACGCCATCGATCCGACCCAGATCGTCCCGCGGATCGCCGACCTGCGCGAAACCAATATCCTTAAGCTGGATAACCGCCTGCCCATCGAGTTCGTCTGGGCCCGCGACATGCTGCTGCTGGACGAGAACCTGCCGTACCACCCCAATGCCATGACCCTGATCGCCGAAGGCGCCCAGGGCGAGCTGCACCGCGACACCTACTACTCGGTCGGTGGCGGCTTCGTGGTCGACGCCGCCCAGGCCGCCAGCGGCGTGCTGGATGCCGACCAGACGGTGCTGCCGTACGATTTCAACAGCGCCGCCGAACTGCTGCGCCTGTGCAAGCAAAACGACCTCAGCGTGTCGCAATTGATGATGGCCAACGAGAAGGTCTGGCGCAGCGAGGCAGAGATCCGCGCTGGCCTGCACAAGCTCTGGGAAGCCATGCAGGAGTGCGTCAACAACGGCTTGAAATACGAAGGCACGCTGCCCGGCGGGCTCAACGTGCGCCGCCGCGCCGCCAAGCTGCACCGCAGCCTGCAGGAAATCGGCAAGCCCAACGTGATCGGCTCGACCATGAGCGCCATGGAGTGGGTCAACCTGTTCGCCCTGGCGGTCAACGAAGAAAACGCCGCCGGCGGGCGCATGGTCACCGCGCCCACCAACGGCGCGGCCGGTATCATCCCGGCGGTGCTGCACTACTACATGCGCTTCAGCGATGCGGTGGACGAGTCCAGCGTGGTCGACTTCTTCCTCGGCGCCGCCGCCGTGGGCATCCTGTGCAAGAAGAACGCGTCGATTTCCGGCGCCGAAGTCGGCTGCCAGGGTGAGGTCGGCTCGGCCTGCGCCATGGCCGCTGCGGGCCTTGCCGAAGTGCTTGGAGCGACCCCGGCGCAGGTGGAGAACGCTGCCGAGATCGCCTTGGAGCACAACCTCGGCCTGACCTGTGACCCGGTCGGCGGCCTGGTGCAGGTGCCGTGCATCGAGCGCAACGCGATTGCTGCAGTGAAGGCGATCAATGCCGTGCAGATGTCCCTGCGCGGCGACGGTGAACACTTCATCTCCCTCGACCAGGTGATCCGCACCATGCGCGACACCGGGGCCGACATGCACGACAAGTACAAGGAAACCTCGCGCGGCGGCCTGGCGGTCAGCGCCATCGAATGCTGATTGCTTGATTCGACTTCAAGGGCCTCTTCGCGGGCAAACCCGCTCCCACAGGTTTGGCGAGCCCCCTGTGGGAGCGGGCTTGCCCGCGAAGAGGCCCTTGAAGTTTGATCGAAGTGCATCGGCGCTTGCCGTGCCCCACTTCAGTGCACTGCTGATGCTACCGATCGTCGGGTGTCGCTATCAGTGTGGGCATTGTCGGTGACACTCAAGAGTGTCGTTTCTGGGCAACTTACACTGCACCTGTCACCAAATTGCTCAGCCGTTACACGCAAGGCGCTAGCACGGCGGTTTGCGAAGACTTGCCAACTCGATCGAAGTGCCTGATTTGCCGAATGAAGGCGTCGTTTTCAGGTTTTTTCGGATGGCTGTTCAATTTCAGGCACGGCCTTTGCGTTGAGATTGGCAACAAGCCCCTGCACACGAACCTGGGGCCATAACAAGAAATCAGTGCCCGCCTGAGGCACACCCTGCATTTGTGTGAGGAGAAATCGCGATGACGTCGTACACCTCCGGGAACCCAACCCAGAACCGCACAGCACCTCAGTCCATCGGGTTTCTTCTATTGGACAATTTCACCCTGATTTCCCTGGCATCGGCGGTCGAGCCGCTGCGCATGGCCAACCAGCTGTCCGGCCGCGAGCTGTACCGCTGGCACACGCTGACCGCCGACGGCGGCCAGGTGTGGGCCAGCGATGGCCTGCAGATCACCCCGGATGCGGCGATGCACAGCGCGCCACCGATCGACACCGTGATCGTCTGCGGCGGCGTGGGCATTCAGCGTAGCGTCACCCGTGAACATGTCACCTGGCTGCAGGCCCAGGCGCGCCAGTCGCGTCGCCTTGGCGCCGTGTGCACCGGCAGTTGGGCGCTGGCCTGCGCCGGCCTGCTCGATGGCTTCGATTGCAGCGTGCACTGGGAATGCCTGGCGGCGATGCAGGAAGCCTTCCCGCGGGTGAACATGAGCACCCGCCTGTTCACCCTCGACCGTAACCGCTTCACCAGCTCTGGCGGCACCGCGCCGCTTGACATGATGCTGCACCTGATCAGCCGCGACCACGGCCGCGAGCTGTCGGCGGCGATCTCCGAAATGTTCGTCTACGAGCGCATCCGCAACGAACAGGACCACCAGCGCGTACCGCTCAAGCACATGCTCGGCACCAACCAGCCGAAGCTGCAGGAAATCGTCGCGCTGATGGAGGCCAACCTCGAAGAGCCGATCGACCTCGACGAACTGGCGGTGTATGTGTCGGTGTCGCGTCGTCAGCTCGAGCGGTTGTTCCAGAAGTACCTGCACTGCTCGCCATCGCGCTATTACCTGAAGCTGCGGCTGATCCGCGCGCGGCAGTTGCTGAAGCAGACGCCGATGTCGATCATCGAAGTGGCCTCGGTGTGCGGTTTCGTCTCCACGCCGCACTTCTCCAAGTGCTACCGCGAGTACTTCGGCATTCCGCCGCGTGACGAGCGTGTTGGCTCCAACACCGCGCAGCAGGTGGCGATGATGCCGATCCCGCAGGCCATGACCCTGTCGCCGCACAGCGGGCCGATGGCGGCCCTGAGCCAGGCGCGCAACGAGTCGACCTTTGCAAGTGTAAGGCTCTGAAACAGAGCTGGCCCCTTCGCGGGCAAGCCCGCTCCCACAGGTTACGGCACCGCTTTTGAATGCGGTGCACTACCTGTGGGAGCGGGCTTGCCCGCGAAGGGGCCAGTAGAGGAAAAATCGGTCAGGCGCGTTTATTAAACTGTGCCAAAGCCGGCAACAGTTGTTTGTCGATGGCTTGGCGCACCGCCGGCAAGATCGTCGCACTGCCGGTATACATCTGCTCCACCATCCCCTTCAGCGCCCGTGCATTAGGCTCGGTCAAACCGCGTACCACCGCTTCGCAGGCCTGCTCGGCACTGGCCCCGGCGGGAATGTCGAACCCGCGCGCGCGCAGGTGGCCTGCCAGGTCGTCCTGGTCTATCAAATCCGCATGCATCATGGCTGTTGTCCCTTTTATCGCGAAGAGAGTGCTGCTGTGATTTACGACCGATTCTGTGACGACGGCGACATGCCCGCAACAACAGAATGCCGGCATGGCTGCTTTGGCTAAGAACAGGTCGTTCCCGGCTAAATCGACCTGGCAGGAACTGCGCACACTCAAGCCATCTACCGCAATGGAGGGTTTGGTCACCCTCGTCATGCACAGTGGATGTTGCTCGCTCTTGGCCCCGGATGCTCACGGCTTTCCGGGGTTATTTTTTTGTCCGATCAACCAGGCAGTTGCAGGACGCGGCCGATGAACTGCGCAGCCGGCAGGTCGCGCTGGCTATCCTGCAGGCTTTGCAGCAACGCCACGCTGCGCTCCCCGAACGGCGCCGACTTCGGCCCGGCCAGGTCCACATGCAACAGCATCTGCTCGCTGGCGGCCAGCACCTCGTCGAACCCGGCCCGGTGCAGGCTGTGATAGACATGCAGGCGCTTGCGATCGAAGCCGATGATCTGCGTCTGCACCCACACCTCGGTACCCAGCTTTACCTCATGCAGATAGTTGATATGGGCCTCCAGGGTGAACAGCGAGTTGCCACTCTGCCCGCGGCTGTCGGCGTCCAGGCCGATGCGCTCCATCAGCGCGTCGGTGGCATAGCTGAAGATCAGCAGGTAGAAGGCATCGCGCAGGTGCCCGTTGTAGTCGACCCAGTCCTCCTGGACTGGGGTGCGGTAGGTGATCAGTGCGGGCATCGTGTGCTCCTCAGTCGCCGAAAGCCATGCCATGGTTGGCCTTGCTGGTTTTCACGGCGTCCAGCACTGCCAGTAGCGTGTCATCACGATAGCGCTCCAGCGCGGCGATGCTGCGCTCGCCCAACTGCTCCGACGTGCCGTCCACCACATCGTCGATCAGCTTGTCGGTCAACTCCGGCGCCGGCAGGTAGGTCCAGGGCAGTTTCAGCGCCGGGCCGAATTGCGACATGAAGTGGCGCATGCCGGCATCGCCACCGGCCAGAGTGTAAGTGAGGAAGGTACCCATGAACGACCAGCGCAGCCCGGCGCCAAAGCGGATGGCATCGTCGATTTCGCCGGTCGTCGCCACGCCGTCGTTGACCAGGTGCAGGGCTTCGCGCCACAGCGCTTCGAGCAGGCGGTCGGCGATGAAACCGGGGACTTCCTTGCGCACATGCAGCGGGCGCATGCCGAGTGCGGTGTAGATGGTTTTGGCGGCTTCGATGGCTTGCGGTGCGGTGCGGTTGCCGCCGACGATCTCGACCAGCGGCAGCAGGTACACCGGGTTGAACGGGTGACCCACCACGCAGCGCTCGGGGTGAGTGGACGACTCGTAGAACTCGCTGGGCAGCAGGCCTGAAGTGCTGGAGCCAATGATCGCTTCAGGTTTGGCGGCAGCGCTGATCTTGGCGTGCAGGTCGAGCTTGAGGTCCAGACGCTCTGGTGCGCTTTCCTGGATGAAATCGGCGTCGCGCACGCATTCCTCGATGGTAGCAACGAATTTCAGCCGGTCCTGCGACGCACCTGGAGCCAGGCCTTGTTTCTCCAGTGCCGGCCAGGCGTTGGCGATGCGCTTGCGCAGGGCCTGCTCGGCGCCGGGTGCAGGGTCCCAGGCAACCACGTCCAGGCCGTGGGCCAGGGCGCGGGCGACCCAGCCGCTGCCGATCACGCCGCTACCCAGGGCGGCGAAGGTCTTGATCTCGGTGATGAAGGGCATATCGATTCCTCAGGGTAAAACACAGTCGTTAGGGTTGGCATCGATCCTGTGGGAGCGGGCGAGCCCGCGAACACCGGCAAAGCCGGTGCCATCCACCGTGTCGCCTGCTTCGCGGGCAAGCCCGCTCCCACAGGATTTGTGGCGCTGCGGCAATCGTTGAAAGGAATCAGCGGCGCTTGAGGTTCATCTTTTCCCGGCCTTCTGCCGGGCTGAGCACACGGCCACCCATGCGGGTGATGATTTCGGCGGCGCGTTCCACCAGCTGGCCGTTGCTGGCCAGCACGCCACGGTCCAGGTACAGGTTGTCTTCCAGGCCGACCCGCACGTTGCCGCCGAGCAGCACGGCCTGGGCCGCCATCGGCATCTGCATGCGGCCGATGCCGAAGCCGGCCCAGGTGACGTTGGCCGGCAAGTTGTCGACCATGGCCTTCATGGTGGTGGTGTCGGCCGGGGCGCCCCACGGGATGCCAAGGCACAGCTGGAACAGCGGATCTTCGAGCAGGCCTTCCTTCATCATCTGCTTGGCGAACCACAAGTGGCCGGTGTCGAAGATCTCCAGCTCCGCCTTCACGCCCAGCTCGGTGATGCGCTTGGCGCCGGCGCGCAGTTGCGCGGGTGTGGAGACGTAGATGGCGTTGCCATCGCCGAAGTTGAGGGTGCCGCAGTCGAGGGTGCAGATTTCCGGCAGCAAGGCTTCGACATGGGCCAGGCGCTCAAGCGGGCCGATCAGGTCGGTACCGGGGCCGAATTCCATGGGCGATTCGCCAGGGCCGATTTCCAGGTCGCCGCCCATGCCGGCGGTGAGGTTGACGATGACGTCCACGTCGGCTTCGCGGATGCGTTCCATGACCTCACGGTAGAGGTTCACGTCGCGGCTGAAGCGGCCGGTCTGCGGGTCGCGGACGTGGCAGTGGACCACAGTGGCGCCGGCCTTGGCAGCTTCCACGGCGGCTTCGGCGATCTGTTTCGGGGTGACCGGGACCAGGTGGCTCTTGGCGACTGTGTCGCCAGCGCCGGTGAGGGCGCAGGTGATGATGACGTCGTGGTTCATGGCGGTTCCTTGTGTGGTCTGTGAGGGCCCTTTCGCGGGCAAGCCCGCTCCCACAAGGCTCGCGATGAGCCCTGGTTGTATGAAAACCTGTGGGAGCGGGCGAGCCCGCGAAGAGGCCGGATCAGTTGGCGGTGAGCTTGAGGTTGTCCGCCGCAGGCTTGCCATCGAAGGTGGTCACACCCTCAAGCCAGCGGGCCTTGTCCTCGGGGTGGTCCTTGAGCCACTGGCGGGCCGACTCCAGGGCATCCTTGTGGTCGAGCAGCGGCTGCATCATGCGGCTCTCGTCCTCGGCGCTGAAGTTCAGGTTGGCCAGCAGGCGGTGGGCGTTGGGGCAGCGTTCGGCATAGTCCGGGGCGGTCACCGTCCACACCGTGGCGCGGCCTTCGTCCGGGCCCAGGGCGTCCTGGCTGTCGCCCAGGTAGGCCATGTCGATGTTGACGTTCATCGGGTGCGGCGCCCAGCCGAAGAACACCACCGCTTCCTTGCGCCGTACGGCGCGGTCGACGGCGGCGAGCATGCCGGCTTCGCTGGACTCGACCAGCTGGAACTTGCCTAGGTCGAACTGGTTCTTGGTGATCATCGCCTTGATCTGGGTATTGGCACCGGAGCCGGGCTCGATGCCGTAGATCTTGCCGCCCAGTTCCTTTTCGAATTTGTGGATGTCGGCGAAGGTCTTCAGGCCCTTGTCATACAGGTACTTCGGCACGGCGAGGGTGGCGCGGGCGTCTTCCAGGCTGGGTTTTTCGAGGACCTTGACCTGCTTGGCATCGACGAACGGGGTGATGGTCTGGGTCATGATCGGGTTCCAGTAACCCAGGAACATGTCCAGGCGCTTGTCGCGAATACCGGCGAAAATGATCTGCTGCGAGGCGCTGGTCTGCTTGGTCTGGTAGCCCAGGCCGTCGAGCAGCACCTGGGCCATGGCGCTGGTGGCAATGACGTCGGTCCAGTTGACCACGCCCAGGCGCACGTTCTTGCAGGCCGCAGGCTCGGCGGCGAAAAGCGGGGTTGCAACGATGCTGCTCAGGGCAAGGGACAACAGGCTGCGGCGGATCAAGCTGTGCATGGTGGCTCTCCATCGGCAGGGCATATTGTTATTGAGGGCGGCCTCTGCGGACCGTGTGAATACGCTACGCTGGCGGCTGGGTGGGAATTCGCACCCTGGCGACCAAGATTTGCACGGAGGCGACCACCTTCTGTCGTGGAGCATGTAATGCCGCAACTGATTCATTTCCTGTTGTTGCCGGGGTTCTCGGCCATGGGCTTCATCAGTGCACTGGAACCCCTGCGCGTGGCCAACCGATTCAAGGGGCCGTCGTATCGCTGGCGAGTGCTCAGCCTTGACGGCGGTGCGGTGCAGGCCAGCAACGGCATGTCGGTGAATGCCGATGGCGCGCTGGGCGAGGGCGAAGCGGGCGGCGTGCTGTTGATCGTCGCTGGCTTCGAGCCGCTGGCCTGTTATGGCCCACGGCTACAGCAGGCGCTGCGCCGGCTCGACCACGAAGGGGTGATTCTCGGCGGCATCGACACCGGCCCGGTGGTGCTTGCGGAGGCTGGCTTGCTCGACGGTTATCGTGCCACCTTGCACTGGGAGGCGCTGGACGCGTTCAAGGAGCGCTATCCACGTTTGCAGGTGACCCAGGAGCTGTTCGAGATCGACCGGCGTCGCATTACCTGCGCAGGCGGCACCGCGTCTATCGACCTGATGCTCGATCTGATCGCCCAGGCCCATGGCAGCGAGCTGGCGGTGCAGGTGTCCGAACAGTTCGTGCTCGGGCGCATCCGCCCGCGCCAGGATCACCAGCGCATGCAGATCGCCAGCCGTTACAGCATCAGCAACAAGAAGCTGGTGAAGGTGATCGGCGAGATGGAGCGCAACATCGAACAGCCGCTCAATACCCAGGTGCTGGCCGATGCGGTGCAGGTGACCCGGCGGCAGTTGGAGCGCCTGTTCCGCTTGCACCTGGACGACACGCCCAGCGGCTTCTATCTGCGGTTGCGGCTGGACAAGGCGCGGCAATTGTTGCGCCAGACCGACATGAGCGTGCTGGAGGTGGCGGTGGCGTGCGGGTTCGATTCGGCTTCGTACTTTACCCGCTGCTACCGGGGGCGGTTCGAGCGGTGTCCGCGGGAGGATCGGCTGGCCAGGGCAGTGTGATTTCCTCCTGTACTGGCCTTTTCGCGGGCACGCCCGCTCCCACAGGTACTGCGCAACGCTCACGAGCGGTGGGCGCCCTGAGGGAGCGGGCGAGCCCGCGAAGAGGCCGGTGCAGGATTATTGCTGGCCAATGGACTGCAGGTACTCCGAGCGGTCATCACTGCGCTGCGCCACGCAGGTATCCCAGGCCGCCTGGAACGCTTTGCTACCGGGCTTCTCGGCATAGGTCTCGACCTTGCAGTCGGCGTCACGCAACTGCGCCCACAGTTTCTCGGCGGCGTCCATGCGCCCGACCAAGGCCGTGGCCTGGTCGCCTTCGTCGGCATACTGGTCGCGAATGCGCTGGATCAGGTCGTCATACGCCGATTTCAACTCGCGTTCGGCGGTCTGCTTGTTGAACGCCGCGCAAGCGAAGGTCTGCTGGTCGCTCTCGACGTTGTCGCACGGGGTGCTTTCTTCCTCGCCAGCGTGGGCGCCCGAGACGACCGCCAGCAATACCAGCCATGCCATTGATTTCATCCGTTTTCTCCTCAACAAGGCTGACGAATCGGCTGGATTCTCGCTCAGCCGCAGACAAGACGATAGCTCTCTGACGAAATGTTCATGAAACGGCGGCAAATGTCGTTATCGAGACTGTCTCTCATCGCCAGACAGCGCGCCAGAGGGCGCGATGTCGCGCATTGACGCTTTCGGCAAACCCCCTGTCGTTTTTGCATCGGGGCGTCGCAGGGCACAGGCATATGCTGGCCCCAAAGCGCCGGCAGAAGATTCGGCGCGGCCCAAATCAACAAAGGGGACAGCCTGATGAGCCCAGCCGAACTTCACGCCGACAGCATCGTCATCGACGGCCTGATCATTGCCAAATGGAACCGCGAGCTGTTCGAGGACATGCGCAAAGGCGGGCTGACCGCGGCCAACTGCACGGTGTCGGTCTGGGAAGGCTTCAAGGCAACCGTCGACAACATCGCCGCCAGCCAGAAGCTGATCCGCGACAACAGCGACCTGGTGATGCCGGTGCGTACCACCGCCGACATCCGCAAGGCCAAGGAGCTGGGCAAGACCGGCATCCTCTTCGGCTTCCAGAATGCCCATGCGTTCGAAGACCAGATCGCCTACGTCGATGTGTTCAAGCAGCTGGGCGTGGGCATCGTGCAGATGTGCTACAACACCCAGAACCTGGTCGGCACCGGTTGCTACGAACGTGACGGCGGCCTGTCGGGCTTCGGCCGCGAGATCGTTGCCGAGATGAACCGCGTCGGCATCATGTGCGACCTGTCCCACGTCGGCTCCAAGACCTCCGAGGAAGTCATCCTCGAATCGAAGAAGCCGGTCTGCTACTCCCACTGCCTGCCTTCGGGCCTGAAGGAACACCCTCGCAACAAGTCGGACGAAGAGCTGAAGTTCATCGCCGACCACGGCGGCTTCGTCGGCGTGACCATGTTTGCGCCGTTCCTGGCCAAGGGCATCGACTCGACCATCGACGACTACGCCGAGGCCATCGAGTACACCATGAACATCGTCGGTGAAGACGCCATCGGTATCGGTACCGACTTCACCCAGGGCCACGGCCAGGACTTCTTCGAGTACCTGACCCACGACAAGGGCTACGCCCGTCGCCTGACCAACTTCGGCAAGATCATCAACCCGCTGGGCATTCGCACCGTCGGCGAATTCCCCAACCTCACCGAGACCCTGCTCAAGCGCGGCCATTCCGAGCGCGTGGTACGCAAGATCATGGGTGAGAACTGGGTCAACGTCCTCAAGGACGTCTGGGGCGAGTAAGCCGCTCTCCAAGCCTGATAGCCCCTGCCAGCAACGCCGGGGCACCCACATAAAAATTTTATGGAGTTGAGTTTCCATGGCCAAGATCGCCCCGCAATTGCCAATCGAAGTCGACAGCGAGACCGGTGTCTGGACCAGCGATGCCCTGCCGATGCTCTATGTGCCGCGCCATTTCTTCGTCAACAACCACATCGGTATCGAGGAAGTGCTGGGCGCCGACGCCTACGCCGAGATCCTCTACAAGGCCGGCTACAAGTCCGCCTGGCACTGGTGCGAGAAGGAAGCCGAATGCCATGGCCTGGAAGGCGTGGCGGTGTTCGAGCACTACATGAAGCGCCTGAGCCAGCGCGGCTGGGGCCTGTTCGAGATCCAGGACATCGACCTGGACAAAGGCACCTGCAGCGTCAAGCTCAAGCACTCCGCGTTCGTGTACGTCTATGGCAAGTGCGGCCGCAAGGTCGACTACATGTTCACCGGCTGGTTCGCCGGCGCCATGGACCAGATTCTCGCTGCCCGTGGCAGCAAGATCCGCACCGTGGCCGAACAGGTCTACGGCGGGTCGGAAGAAGGCCACGAAGATGGCCTGTTCGTCACAAAGCCGTTGTAAGCCGGAGATAGCGTCATGGCATTCGAAGCAATGTTCCAGCCGATCCAGATCGGCAAACTGACCATCCGCAACCGCGTGCTCAGCACCGCGCACGCCGAGGTCTACGCCACTGACGGCGGCATGACCACCGACCGCTACGTGAAGTACTACGAAGAGAAGGCCAAGGGCGGTATCGGCCTGGCGATCTGCGGCGGCTCCTCTGTCGTCGCCATCGACAGCCCGCAGGAATGGTGGTCGTCGGTCAACCTGTCGACCGACCGCATCATCCCGCACTTCCAGAACCTCGCTGACGCCATGCACAAGCATGGCGCCAAGATCATGATCCAGATTACCCACATGGGACGTCGCTCGCGCTGGGACGGCTTCAACTGGCCGACGCTGATGTCGCCGTCGGGTATCCGTGAACCCGTGCACCGCGCTACCTGCAAGACCATCGAGGTGGAAGAGATCTGGCGCGTGATCGGCAACTACGCACAGGCTGCGCGTCGTGCCAAAGAGGGCGGCCTGGACGGCGTGGAATTGTCGGCCGTGCACCAGCACATGATCGACCAGTTCTGGAGCCCGCGGGTCAACAAGCGTACCGACGAATGGGGCGGTACTTTCGAAGGCCGCATGAAGTTCGGCCTGGAAGTACTCAAGGCCGTGCGTGCCGAAGTCGGCGACGATTTCTGCGTGGGCATGCGCATCTGCGGTGACGAATTCCACCCCGATGGCCTCAGCCACGAGGACATGAAGCAGATCGCCGCCTACTACGACGCCACCGGCATGATCGACTTCATCGGCGTGGTCGGCTCGGGTTGCGACACCCACAACACCCTGGCCAACGTCATCCCCAACATGAGCTACCCGCCTGAGCCGTTCCTGCACCTGGCGGCCGGCATCAAGGAAGTGGTCAAGGTCCCGGTGCTGCACGCGCAGAACATCAAGGACCCGAACCAGGCCACGCGCATCCTGGAAGGTGGCTACGTCGACATGGTCGGCATGACCCGCGCGCACATCGCCGACCCGCACCTGATCGCCAAGATCAAGATGGGCCAGGTCGACCAGATCAAGCAGTGCGTCGGCGCCAACTACTGCATCGACCGCCAGTATCAGGGCCTGGATGTGCTGTGCATCCAGAACGCCGCGACCTCCCGCGAATACATGGGCGTGCCGCACATCATCGAGAAGACCACCGGGCCCAAGCGCAAGGTCGTCATCGTCGGCGCCGGCCCTGCCGGCATGGAAGCGGCCCGCGTGGCTGCCGAGCGCGGCCACGACGTGACCGTGTTCGAGAAGAAGGACCAGATCGGCGGGCAGATCACCATCGCCGCCAAGGCACCGCAGCGTGACCAGATCGCCGGTATCACCCGCTGGTACCAGCTGGAGTTCGCCCGCCTGAAGATCGACCTGCGCCTGGGCACCGCCGCTGACGTGGCGACCATCCAGGACCTGCGCCCGGACATCATCGTGCTGGCCGTGGGTGGGCATTCGTTCCTGGAACAGAACGAGCACTGGGGCGCCGCCGAAGGGCTGGTGGTCAGCAGCTGGGACGTGCTCGACGGCAAGGTTGCGCCGGGCAAGAACGTGCTGGTGTACGACACCATCTGCGAATTCACCGGCATGTCGGTGGCCGACTTCATCGCCGACAAGGGCAGCCAGGTCGAGATTGTCACCGACGACATCAAGCCGGGCGTGGCCATGGGTGGTACCACCTTCCCGACCTACTACCGCAGCATGTACCCGAAAGAAGTGATCATGACCGGCGACATGATGCTGGAAAAGGTCTACCGCGAGGGCGACAAGCTGGTGGCGGTGCTCGAGAACGAGTACACCGGCGCCAAGGAAGAACGCGTGGTCGACCAGGTGGTGGTGGAAAACGGCGTGCGTCCTGACGAGCAGCTGTACTACGCGCTGAAGGAAGGTTCGCGCAACAAGGGCCAGATCGACGTGGAGGTGCTGTTCGCCATCAAGCCACAGCCGATCCTCAGCCAGCCGGGCGAGGGCTACCTGCTGTACCGCATCGGTGACTGCGTTGCCCAGCGCAACGTGCATGCGGCGATCTACGACGCCTTGCGCCTGTGCAAGGACTTCTGATCGGTCTGTCGGCACACACCGGCCCCTGGGGGAGCGGGCGAGCCCGCGAAAGCGTAGGCATGAACAACAGAGTTGTTTGATCTGACGCATTCGCGGGCACGCCCGCTCCCACAGGGCCGGTGCAGGATTCCAGGGGCCTGAACCCCTAGCAACCGCTGTTGTGGGAGCCTCCCATGTTGAACACCCTTCTACCCATCCTGCTGTTCGCTGCCCTTGGCCTGGCGGTGCTCGGCGCCCTGCGCCGGGTGCGCATGTGGCGGCGTGGCCGGCCGTCCAAGGTCAACCTGATCGGCGGCCTGCTGGCCATGCCGCGGCGCTACCTGGTCGACCTGCACCACGTGGTCGAGCGCGACAAGTACATGTCCAAGACCCACGTCGCCACCGCTGGCGGCTTCGTGCTGTCGGCCGCGCTGGCGATCCTGGTGCACGGCTTCGGCCTGCAGAGCAAGATCCTCGGATACGCGCTGCTGGTGGCCACGGTGATCATGTTCAGCGGCGCCATCTTCGTCTTCAAGCGCCGCCTGAACCCGCCTGCGCGCCTGTCCAAGGGCCCGTGGATGCGCCTGCCGAAAAGCCTGCTGGTGTTCGCCGCCAGCTTCTTCATCGCCACCTTGCCGGTCGCCGGCATCCTGCCGGCCAACACCGGCGGCTGGGTAATGGTCGGCATTCTCGGCCTGGGTGTGTTGTGGGGCGTGTCGGAGCTGTTCTTCGGCATGACCTGGGGCGGCCCGATGAAGCACGCCTTCGCCGGCGCCCTGCACCTGGCCTGGCACCGCCGCGCCGAACGCTTCGGCGGCGGCCGCTCCACCGGCCTCAAGCCGCTGGACCTGGAAGACCGCAACGCGCCACTGGGCGTGGAAAAACCCGTGGACTTCACCTGGAACCAGCTGCTCGGCTTCGACGCCTGCGTGCAGTGCGGTAAATGTGAAGCCATGTGCCCGGCATTCGCCGCCGGCCAGCCGCTGAACCCGAAAAAACTCATCCAGGACATGGTCATCGGCTTGGCCGGTGGCAGCGACGCCAACTTTGCCGGCAGCCCTTACCCAGGCAAGCCGATCGGCGAACACGGCGGCAACCCGCACCAGCCGATCGTCAATGGCCTGGTCGATGCCGAGACGCTGTGGTCGTGCACCACCTGCCGTGCCTGCGTCGAGGAGTGCCCGATGATGATCGAGCACGTCGATGCCATCGTCGACATGCGCCGTCATCTCACCCTGGAAAAGGGCGCGACCCCGAACAAGGGCGCCGAAGTACTGGAGAACCTGATCGCCACCGACAACCCGGGCGGTTTCGCCCCGGGCGGGCGGATGAACTGGGCGGCCGACCTCAACCTGCAGCTGCTGCCGGAGGTGAAAACCACCGAAGTGCTGTTCTGGGTCGGCGACGGTGCCTTCGACATGCGCAATCAGCGCACCCTGCGTTCGTTCGTCAAAGTGCTCAAGGCCTCCGGCGTGGACTTCGCCGTGCTCGGCCTGGAAGAGCGTGACACTGGTGACGTGGCGCGCCGCCTGGGCGATGAAGCGACCTTCCAGCAACTGGCCAAGCGCAACATCCAGACGCTGGCCAAGTACAAGTTCCAACGCATCGTCACCTGCGACCCGCACAGCTTCCATGTGCTGAAGAACGAGTACGGCGCGCTGGGTGGCGATTACCAGGTGCAGCACCACAGCACCTACATCGCTGAACTGATCGCGGCCAAGAAGTTGAACCTCGGCCAGCACAAGGGCGGCAGCGTCACCTACCACGACCCGTGCTACCTGGGCCGTTACAACGGCGAGTACGAAGCCCCGCGTGAAGTGCTCAAGGCGCTGGGTATCGAAGTGCGTGAGATGCAGCGTTCGGGCTTCCGTTCCCGTTGCTGCGGCGGTGGTGGCGGTGCGCCGATCACCGACATCCCCGGCAAGCAGCGGATCCCGGACATGCGCATGGACGACATCCGCGAGACCGAGGCCGAGCTTGTGGCCGTGGGTTGCCCGCAGTGCACCGCGATGCTCGAAGGCGTGGTCGAACCGCGCCCACAGATCAAGGACCTCGCCGAGCTGGTGGCTGATGTGTTGATCGAAGAGGAAACTCCCGCGGCCCCAAAGTCGCCAACGGTTAAACGCGAACCTGCGGAGGTGCATTGATGAGCGACATCATCCGCCGCGACCCACGCGCCGAGTGGATCGCCCGTAACCGTCTGCACCCGCTGCACGCGGCGATGCAGACGCAACAGACCCGCTGGATGGGGCCCAACGGCCTGATCCGCAAGAACCCCCATGCGATTGCCGCCGGTTTCATCGGCCCGGCCGGCCTCAAGCGCATCGACCGCAGCGGCGCCCAGCAGGGCACCGGTGTCGGCGGGCGGCGCACGGCAGCTGCCGAAGTGCAGTTGCCACTGCATCAGGTACCGGCGCCGGCGTTCTACATCGCCGTGGTGCCGGACATGGTCGGCGGCCGCCTGAGCAGCCACGACCGCGACCTGCTAGGCCTGGCCCACGGCCTGGCTGGCAACGACGGCGCCGTGCTGGCGGTGGTGTTTGGCGAACACAAGGAAAGCAACTTTTCCACAGCGGGTGTCGACCGCCTCCTGGTGCTCGAGGGCGAGGCGTTCGAGGGTTATGCACCGGAGCAGCTGGTGCAGGGCTTGCGCGCTGTGGATAACCAGTTCACCCCGCGTCACTGGCTGCTGCCCGACAGCCGCACCGGTGGCGGCGAACTGGGCCGTCGGCTGGGCGCGGCCCTGGGCGAGCGCCCGGCAACGCGGGTGTGGCAGGTCAAGGACGGCCAGTGCATCGGCCGTGCCGGTGCCGGCCAGCAAGACCTGCAACGCGCCGTGCCACGCCTGATCCTGGGCGCGGCGGAGTGTGCCGAGCCGGTCAGCGACACCCGTCACGAAGCGCTGCCGGTGGAGTTGTCCACAAGCGTGGTGCGCAGCCTGTCGCGCATCGAGGACCTAGGCTCGGTTGCCGTTGACCCGGCCACCATCGCCATGGCCGAAGCCGAGTTCATCGTCTCTGGCGGCAACGGCGTCAAGGACTGGGACCTTTACCACAAGGCCACTGCGGCCCTCGGCGCCACCGAAGGCGCCTCGCGGGTGGCGGTCGACGACGGCTTCATGCCACGCAACCGCCAGGTCGGTGCCACCGGTACCTGGGTCACGGCACGCGTCTACGTGGCTGTGGGTATCTCTGGTGCGATCCAGCACCTGCAGGGTATCGGTGCCTGCGACAAGGTGGTGGCGATCAACATGGACCCGGGCTGCGACATGATCAAACGGGCCGACCTGTCGGTGATTGGCGACAGTTCGGCGATTCTCCAGGCACTGATCGAGGCTGTGGACAACTTCCGCAGCGTCGGCCAGCGCGACGCGGCATAAGGGCACGAGCATGAGTACGAAAGTGATCAGCCTGGTTTCCATCGGTGCCCACCCCAGCTCCGGCCGCGCCCGCCGCGCCGAGCAGGATGCCCGCGCCGTGGAGCTGGGCTTGCAGTTGGCTGGGGATAACTTGCAAGTGGTGCATGCCGGCGACCCGCGTGAAGAGGCACTGCGCGCCTACCTGGGCATGGGCCTGGACCATCTGGATGTGCTGGAACAACCGGCCGGCGCCGATGTGCTGGGCGTGCTGGGTGATTACCTGCGCGATGCTGGCGCCCAGCTGGTGCTGACTGGCAGCCAGGCCGAGACCGGTGAAGGGTCGGGCATGCTGCCGTTCCTGCTGGCCGAAAAACTCGGCTGGCCTTTGGTGGTGGGGCTGGCCGAAGTGGAGTCGATCGATAACGGTACGGCTCAGGTACTGCAAGCGCTGCCACGCGGCCAGCGGCGCCGGCTGAAGGTACGCCTGCCGTTGCTGGCGACTGTGGATAACGCCGCGCCCAAGCCGCGCCAGAGCGCGTTCGGCCCGGCACGCCGGGGCGTGCTGGCGGCGCGCAATGTGGCGATCGTCGAGGATGAACTGCTGGCGGATGCCGAGCTGCAGCCGGCACGGCCACGGCCCAAGCGGCTCAAGGTGATCAAGGCCAAAAGCGGCGCGGACCGCATGAAAGCGGCCACGGCCAAGGCCAGTGGCGGCGGCGGCAAAGTGTTGAAAGACGTTTCTCCACAGGAAGGCGCCGAGGCCATCCTCAAGCTGCTGGTGGAAGAAGGCGTGCTGCGCTGAACCTGGCTGCGCTTTTTTGTAGGAGCGGCCTCGTGTCGCGAAAGGGCTGCGAAGCGGCCCCAAGATCTTCACAGCAGCATAGATTTTGGGGTCGCTTCGCAGCCCTTTCGCGACACAAGGCCGCTCCTACAGACGTGACTGTTGCCGTGTCACATTGAACGCCCAGCATGCCAAGCCCTGGATCACGGGCTGGAATGACACCCTTTCCCCCGCCGACAATCCCTCATCCCCCACTGCACGCCGCAATACCAGGTAGTCCGACGGCTGCCCTGGCGCCCTGATGACACCTATTCCGTAACCTTCATGAAACCATTTCACAGAGCCTGTCTGGCGGCTGTGCATAAGTCGTTCCTTCGAGTAATGGCCAATTGATGGCCTTCACTCAAACATACGTGGGATCTTTGGGATACTGGCAAAAATGATAGGTCTCTGAGATTTTGCCCACGGAATCTGTTCGCCAAGGTGTGGATAAAGTGTTTGTGCTTCGCTGGAGGCCACGAGTGGCGCTGTATTCGGCATTTTGATCAAAAAACGATCAAGCCTCGAGTGGGGAAATTCAAACCAGCTCGGGTTGCGCTTTCTAATGTTTCCCACAATTGCTGTTGGCGACCCTGTGGATAATATGTTTGTCCTCGCTTGCAGGCCCCAGAACCAAAGGGATTACGCGTAACGATCAACTATTGATCAATCGCATTGAAATGCGCCAAAACGCTGATGAACAGGGCTTTTCAGGTATTTATGCACAAGCCTTGGCTGCTCAGTCATGGAGTTGTTAACGAATTCTGTTCATCTACCTGTGGACAAGGTGTTCGAGAGGGTCCGTAACCCTCTAAAATAAAGGGCTGCGGTGTTATGATCAAAATCTGATCAACAACTGGAGGTAACTCGATCACCTTGCGCAGATGAAGATTTCCACAGCTGCTGTATGTAAGCCTGTGGATAAATTGTTGGCACAACCTCGCAACGCAGGCCGAGCCTGCGCGGGCATGAGGTTGATCAATAATTGAACAGGTGAACCTGTCAGTTTTACCAGTATCCGAATCAGCTCGTCAGCGCTAATGTCGTCGTCACGATTATCGGTTCGAGCACTGATCGATGAAGCTAGCCTACTTGCTGATGACGGATATGCAACGTTCGGCAGGGATGGGGTTAAGCATTGAAAGCTCGACGAGAAGGACTTACTCCCCTTATGGATACGCGCCATCAGGCCCTGGCCCTCTGACCGCTTTTGCGGGCCAGCGTCATGACCCTCTGACAGCGTGTTATCACCTTGGCAACGGCCACAGGCTTTATAGCCCCGGCCTGATGCGTTTTCTGAGCTCCGATCATTTGAGCCCCTTTGGCCAGGGGGGGATCAATACCTACGGCTACTGCGCAGGAGATCCTGTCAACAACATCGACCCCTCGGGTAGATTCCTGGCTGCATTGACTTCAATCGAACTGACCAGGGCCACGACTGTGGCTGCTTATATCGGCCTCAATCTTGCTGCGTTGACTAGCAGAATCCAGAACCGCTCGGCACTCTGGGCCAATCGACAGCTCTTGGTCGAGTCAGCGCTGGTATTTACTGGGATAGGTATGTTGTTCAGTGGCTCGCAAAGGTTGCAGCCAGTAGCGTTGGGCATGATGAGCCTTGGCAATGTATCTTCGATCATCAAGTCCACCATTACCATTGCAAGGAATATGGCTAGAGGCTTCAGGCATGTTGCGAGCGTAGCCGGGCAGAATATTCGCTATGTATCCGGTTATGAGCGGCTGGGTGACCCAGTACCAACCCCGTCCGCTCTATCACCTTCTGCGCGAAGCCCGACTACTGTAGCTTCTGGATCTGTCGTGATAAATGTAAACCCTGGGGTGGTGAATATAGGAATGCCTCCATCTCCATCTCCATCTCCATCTCCATCTCCATCTTCATCTCCATCTCCATCTCCATCTCCATCAACGTCAGCCGCCGAAGTCAGGGGCGCGAAAAGGCCTTCCACGGGATCTTTCGAGTCCACTCATTTATGATCTCGCCCGGCAACGCGCATAGGTTTACTGCATACGGTGCTTCTCATGGCCTGCTCGGCTCTCGCCTGGCATTCTGCGGGGAACACTGCGACCCGGTGACTGGCCATTATCTTCTTGGCAATGGTCATCGCACCTATAACCCGATAATCATGAGAATCCAAAGTGCTGATGCTCTGAGCCCATTCGCTGTTGGTGGCATCAATGCCTATGCCTATTGCTCCAGCGACCCCGTCAATCGGGTCGATCGCAATGGCGCATTCTCCCTCCCTAACTCAATCTTCCTGGCAGCCTTGGTAGAAGGCGCACTTAACGTCATCGACGGGGTCTTTTCAGCGCTCAAGGTAGTCGTTCAGGGGCGTTTGCAGAATTGCGAGCCCTCACTTTCCCAACAACTCCAGGTATTCGCCAAGACTCACAAGGGGACTTTGAAAGTCGCTTCATCTGCTTTGGTTTGGGCCGAGCAAGGGGGGCCGGCCATCCCATCCGTAAAGGACAGTGTCGTGGTAGGGGCTGCGGCTACGGGGCTGGGTGTCGCGGAGCGTCTTCTGAACATCCAACAGCGTGCGGCAGTGGTGGTGCCCTATCTGAGGGAGTCACCAGCCCGGATCCCCGGCGTGGCTTTGGAAACGCTGGGCATCCTGACAGGGGGAACTCCGGTGCTGACCTTGGGCAACAATGTTGTACAGAGGATTCGTGGGAACCCTATGGCGCAAGCCCCTCGCGCGTGAAGGTAAGAACCAGGCAACCAATCGCTTGCTTGCCTGGTTCAACCTTGTTTACTGCGCCTGCACTTCCTTCAGATACGGCGCCGGCTCCGCCCCCAGGTTGTTCAGCAACCGCTGGCTGTACCAGTCGATGAAGTTGACCACGCCGAACTCGTAGGTTTTCGAGTACGGCCCAGGCTGGTACGCGGTGGAGTTGATCCCGCGCTGGTTTTCTTCCGCCAGGCGACGGTCCTGGTCGTTGGTGGCATCCCACACCTTGCGCATGTGCTCAGGGTTGTAGTCCACACCTTCGACGGCATCCTTGTGCACCAGCCACTTGGTGGTGACCATGGTTTCCTGGGCGCTGATCGGCCACACGGTAAAGACGATCATGTGGTCGCCCATGCAGTGGTTCCACGAGTGCGGCAGGTGCAGGATGCGCATCGAGCCGAGGTCCGGGTTCTTGATGCGGCCCATCAGCTTCTGGCAGGCCTGCTTGCCGTCCATGGTCATCGACACGGTGCCCTTGAGCAGCGGCATGCGCACGATGCGGTTACGCAGCCCGTGGCTCTTGTGCAGGTACGGGATCTTCTCGGCTTCCCAGGCGGCAGCAGAGCTGGCCACGTGGTCCTTGAATTCCTGGCTGGCACGCGGGTCGTTGGTATCGTCCCACTCCAGCAGGGTCTGCAGCAGCTCTGGGTGGGAACCGGAGCAGTGGTAGCACTCGCGGTTGTTTTCCAGTACCAGCTTCCAGTTGGCCTTTTCCATCAAGGTGGTCTGCACCGCCACCTTGGTGTTCTCCATGTCGTACGGTTCCATGTAGTGTTCCAGGGTGGCCAGGAACTCGTCGATGGCAGGCGGGTTTTCCGCCAGGCTGATGAAGATGTAGCCGCCGGCCACCTTCACGTTCACAGGCTTGAGGCCGTATTCCTTCATGTCGAAGTCGGCGCCCATTTCGGTGCCCGCGAACAACAGGCGGCCGTCCAGCTCGTAGGTCCACTGGTGGTAGTGGCAGACCAGCTTGGCCACCTTGCCCTTGTCGCTGACGCACAGGCGCGAACCGCGGTGGCGGCAGACGTTGTGGAAGGCGTGCACCTTGCCCTCGGCGCCACGCACCACCAGGATCGGGTTGTTGCCGATCTGCAGGGTGATGTAGTTGCCCTTGGCCGGGATCTCGCAGGTCATGCCGGCGATCAACCACTCTTTCTGGAAGATCTCCTGCATGTCGATCTGGAACAGACGCTCGTCGGTGTAGAACGGCTGGGGCAGCGAGTAGGTGCGCTCGCGGGTCTGCAACATCTCGGCGGTGGCCTTGCGTGCAGGTTCCAGTGGATCGCCCAGGCTCAGGGTTGCGGTGACGTCCATCGTGTATTCCTCGGGGCCGTGTGCGGCCGGCAAAAGGTGGCTAATCGTTGTTGTGGTGCCGCAAGGCTGTCTGTCGCAAAACAGCAGGTTCTTTTGCCGTGGAGTGTGCGTCCGAAGACGCCATGAACCGTATCCATGGGCGACATGGCCGATTTGAATTACGACGCGCCAGCCCTTGTAGTGCGGGGCTGGTCGCGATAAGCACGCCGATGTCGCTGGCAGGAATGTACGTCGTCTTCAGCTTGCGCATTATCCAAGCCATAAAAAGGGCCATAGTCGGCCGCTGGAGATGAACATGTCCGATACCTTCCTCAATCCGGTCACCACCCAGACCTGGGCCAACGGCCGCCACATCGTGCGCTGCGTCAAGGTCATCCAGGAGACCTGGGACGTGCGCACCTTCTGCTTCATGGCTGACCAGCCGATCATGTTCTTCTTCAAGCCGGGGCAGTTCGTTACCCTGGAGCTGGAGATCGAAGGCAAGCCGGTGATGCGCTCGTACACCATCTCCAGCTCGCCGTCGGTGCCTTACAGCTTCTCGATCACCGTCAAGCGCGTCCCGGGCGGGCTGGTGTCCAACTTCCTGCACGACACCATGCACGAAGGCGCCGAGCTGCCGGTGCACGGCCCGGTGGGGCTGTTCAACGCCATCGACTTCCCGGCGGGCAAGGTGCTGTACCTTTCCGGCGGCGTGGGCATCACCCCGGTGATGTCGATGGCGCGCTGGTTCTACGACACCAACGCCAACGTCGACATGGTGTTCGTGCACAGCGCCCGTTCGCCGAAGGACATCATCTACCACCGCGAGCTGGAACAGATGGCCTCGCGCATTCCCAACTTCAGCCTGCACATCATCTGCGAGAAGCATGGGCTGGGTGAGCCTTGGGCGGGTTATCGCGGTTACCTGAACCAGCGCCTGATGGAGCTGATTGCGCCGGACTACATGGAGCGCGTGGTGTTCTGCTGTGGCCCGACGCCGTACATGAGCGCGGTCAAGCGCATGCTCGAAGCGGTCGGCTTCGACATGAAGAACTACCACGAGGAATCGTTCGGCGCGACGCCGGCAGAGGCCAAGGCCGATGCGGTGGAGCATGCCGAGCAGGCGGCCGATGCGCCAGAAGTGGATGCTTCGGACCTGAACCTGGTGGAATTCATCGGCAGCGAGAAGAGCATCCGCGTCGCCCCGGGCGAGACCGTGCATGCGGCGGCGGCGAAGGTCGGCCTGATGATCCCGAAAGCCTGCGGCATGGGCATTTGCGGGACCTGCAAGGTGCTCAAGCTGGGCGGCGAAGTGGAGATGGAGCACAACGGCGGGATTACCGAGGAAGACGAGGCCGAGGGCTACATCCTGTCGTGCTGCAGTGTGCCGAAGGGGGATGTGCGGATCGATTACTGATCCAGCGGCCAGTCTGGGTTTTTCGCGGGCAAGCCCGCTCCCACAGGTTCACCGCAGTCTTGAAGAGAGCGGTGATCCTGTGGGAGCGGGCGTGCCCGCGAATGCTTTCAGGTGCGGAAGCGGGCTACCAGGCTGTTGAGGTCCACTGCCAACCGCGACAGTTCCGCACTCGCCGCACTGGTCTGATGCGCCCCGGTAGCACTCTGCACCGACAGGTCATTGATGTTCACCAGGTTGCGGTCCACTTCCCGCGCCACCTGGGCCTGTTCTTCGGCCGCGCTGGCAATCACCAGGTTACGCTCATTGATCTGCGCCACGGCGCCGGCAATGGTATCCAGCGCCATGCCGGCACCCTTGGCGATATTCAGCGTCGACTCGGCACGCTCGGTGCTGGTACGCATCGATTCCACCGCCTCTTCGGTACCACCCTGGATGCTGCCGATCATGCGCTCGATCTCGCTGGTCGACTGCTGGGTGCGATGGGCCAGCGCCCGCACTTCATCCGCCACCACGGCAAAGCCACGGCCGGCTTCACCCGCGCGAGCGGCTTCGATCGCCGCGTTCAACGCCAGCAGGTTGGTCTGGTCGGCCAGGCCGCGAATCACGTCGAGCACCTTGCCGATGTCGCGCGATTGTTCGGCCAGGTGCGTGATCAGCTTGGCGGTGGCCTGCACGTCAACGCTCATGCGTTCGATGGCACCCACGGTTTCCATGACCAGGTCACGACCATCGCCGGCCGAACGGCTGGCTTCACTTGACGCTTCCGACGTGCTGACCGCATTGCGCGCGACTTCTTCGACGGCGCTGGTCATCTCGGTGACGGCGGTCGCCGCCTGTTCGATTTCATTGTTCTGCTGTTGCAGGCCACGGGCACTTTCGTCGGTGACGCAGTTCAGTTCCTCGGCCGCCGAGGCCAACTGGGTGGCGGACCCGGCGATCAGCTGCAAGGTGTCGCGCAGCTTGTCCTGCATGCGGGCCATGGCGCGCTGCAGGCGGGCTGCTTCGTCGCTGCCTTCGGCGCGGATGACCTTGGTCAGGTCACCGTCGGCCACCTGTTCGGCGGCCTGCAGTGCTTCTTCGATCGGCTTGACGATGCTGCGGGTCAGCAGGAAGGCGCAGAGGAAGGTCAGCACAGTGGCGGCGATCAACAGGCCGATTACCAGGGCGAAGGCGGCGGCGTACTGGCTGGCGGCGGTTTCGTTGGTGGCGCGGGTCTGGTCCGTGTTGATCTGCACCAGGGTGTCCATGACCTTGTTGATCTGCTCGGAGTTGGCCAGCAGGTCGCGGTTGAGCAGGTCGCGCAGCTCGTCGGTGCGATTGGCCTGGCTGAGGCTGCGCATGCGCGACTCCAGCTGGCGGTACTGGTTGAGCAGTTGCGTGTACTGGTCGAAAGCAGCCTGCTCGTCAGGTGCGCCGATCATCGGGATGTAGGCCTGGCGGGCGCGGTCGATCTGGGCGTTGCGCTGGTCCAGCAGGTTGAGGGTGTCGCGCTGGGTTTCCGGTTCGCGGTTGAGCAGCAGGCGATAGGACAGGGTACGCAGGCGCAGGTTGAGTGCGGTCAGCTCGTCCAGGGTCTTGATGCTGGGCACGCTGATGTTTTCGATGGCCACGCCGGCCTGTCGGATGTTGCCCATCTGCATGAGCGAGAAGATACCAAGGCCGAGCATGAGCACGCCGATCAGGGCGAACCCGAGCAACGCGCGCGGGGCGATGTTCATGTTGCGTAGAGACATGGGGGAAGAGTCCAGGCAGGAAGTATGAAGCCGCGGTCCGTGCGACGAAATATGACTTACCTGTCTATCGGTCGTGACTGGGCAGTCTTGAGGCTGACCAGGGGAAAATGTGAGCCAGCTAACTATTTACCTGACCGGCGGTTGACCCAGGTCGGAACAAGGGGCCCGATACCCTGTCAATCTGCGGGGTAGAAACCTTAAGAATCCGATATTTAATGGCGGGGGCTCACGCTTTTCTTTATCGTGTGCGCCCTTTGCAACAACCCGAGATAGACCCATGCTGGAAGCCTCCCTGAATCAACTCGAGCAACTGGTCAGCGACCTGATGCAGAAAAACGCTCAACTCACCGAGCAGAACACCACCCTCGGCCAGGAACTGGCCCAGGCCAAGGAAGAAAACGAAACCCTGCAGCTGTCGCTGATGGAGCAGGAAGAGAAGCACGGCGCCACCGCCGCGCGCATCCAGGCGCTGGTTGACCGCGCCAGTGCAGGCGTCGTCGGCGCATGAGACTGCAAGCGCAGCCGATCAATGTCGTGTCGATCCTCGGCAGCGACTATTCGATCAAGGCGCCCGAAGGCCAGGAGGAAACCCTGGCGCAGGCGGTGCGGATGCTCAACACCGCCCTGGCCGAGACCAAGCGTTCGTACCCGACCCTGATCGGTGACAAGCTGCTGGTGCTGGCCGCGCTGAATCTGTGTTCCAAGCAGGTCGAACTGCAGAAGGAACACCAGCTGACCCTCGAGCGTACCCAGGCGCAGATCGATGCTACGGTGGACGCCATCGTCCGGACCATCGCCGAACAGTGACGACCTGATGCACGGATCCCTGTGGGAGCGGGCGTGCCCGCGAATACGATGGTGAATCCACCGCCGCATTCGCGGGCAAGCCCGCTCCCACATGATCGGTGTTGTTGTTCCAGATCACTGGATTAACTGAATACGCAAGTGTATACACTTCCCGCAAAACAATAATTAGCGGGGAGCAGGGGCATGCGTATCTGGCGTAAGAGCATCCAGTGGCAATTGATCGCGAGCATGGGCGCTGCCCTGTTGGCGAGCATCCTGGTGGTGGTGATCATCTTTACGGTGGCGCTCAACCGCCTGACCGAGCGGTACCTGGTCGATACGGCCTTGCCGGCCAGCATCGAAGCCATCCGCAACGACATCGAGCGCATGCTCGGCCAGCCGTTGGTGGCAGCCGCCGACATCGCGGGCAATACACTGCTGCGCGACTGGCTTGCTGCCGGCGAAGATCCCGCAGAGGCTCCCCGCTTCATTGAATACCTGGAAGCTGCCCGGCAGCGTAACCAGGCCTTCACCACCATGTTCGCCGCCACCGGCACCGGTCACTACTACAACGAAAAGGGTCTCGACCGTACCCTTAGCCGCGCCAACCCCAAGGATGCCTGGTTCTACGGCTACATCGACAGCGGCGCCGAGCGCCTGGTCAACATCGATATCGACGGCTCCACAGGCGAGTTGGCGCTGTTCATCGACTACCGCGTGGAAAAAGCGGGCCAGCTGGTGGGGGTGGCCGGCATGGGCCTGCGCATGAGTGAGCTGTCGAAGCTGATCCACGACTTCAGCTTCGGTGAGCACGGCAAGGTGTTCCTGGTGCGCAACGACGGCCTGATTCAGGTGCACCCGGATAACGCCTTCAGCGGCAAGCGTCAGCTGGCCGAGCAGGTTGGCGCCGAGGCGGCGATGGCGGTAATGACTTCAGCAGGCAAATTGCAGAGCAGCCGCTTCAGCCGCGATGGCGAAACCTATGTTGCCCTTGGCCTGCCGCTGCGTGACCTCAACTGGACCTTGGTGGCCGAGGTGCCGGAGTCGGAGATCTACGCACCGATGCGCCATGCGGTATGGCTGACCAGCTTGATCGGCGGTGCCGTGGCGCTGATCTGCCTGTTGCTGGTGGTGTTGCTGGCGCGTGGGCTGGTGCGCCCGATCCGTCGCGTTACCGCCGCGCTGGTACAGATCGGCAGTGGCGGTGGCGACCTCAGCCAGCGGCTGGATGATGCCCGCCAGGATGAACTGGGCGACCTGGCCCGCGGCTTCAACCGCTTCCTCGACAGCCAGCGTGGCTTGATCGGCGAGGTGCTGCGCACCAGCGAGCGCCTCCATCAGGCGGTAGGACAGGTGACCCTGGTGGTGGACAACACCGCCGAGCGCTCCGGGCGGCAGCAGGAAATGACCGAGATGGTCGCCACCGCCGTGCACGAGATGGGGCTGACTGTGCAGGAAATCGCCCGCAATGCCGGTGATGCGGCCCAGGCGTCGCAAACGGCCAGGGATGAAGCCTTGCAGGCCCGTGAGGTGGTGCGGCGCTCGATCCAGGGTATCGAGGGCATGTCGGGAGACATCGGAAAAGCCGCTGGAGCAGTCAGCCAGTTGGCCGATGAAGTGGCCTCGATCGATGAAGTATTGGCTGTGATCCGCAGCATTTCCGAGCAGACCAACCTGCTGGCACTGAATGCCGCCATCGAAGCGGCAAGGGCCGGGGAAATGGGCCGGGGGTTTGCCGTGGTGGCCGACGAAGTGCGGACATTGGCCCGACGCACGCAGCTATCCACCGACGAAGTGCAGCAGATGATCCAGCGGCTCAAGCAAGGTGCGGGTTCGGCGGTGAGCTCGATGCAGGCGGGGCAGCAGGCGACGGGCAGCGGTGTGGAGGCAAGCCAGCGTACCGGGGCCTCGCTCAGTGCGATTACCGATCAGGTCGAGCACATCAGCGACATGAACCACCAAGTGGCCACGGCGACAGAGGAGCAGTCGGCAGTGACCGAGGAAATCAATCGGACGGTGCAAGGCATTTCCGACCTGGCGCGGGAAACAGCAACGGAAGTGCAGGAGAGCCGAAAGGAATGCCAGACCCTGCGTGGGTTGGCCGATGATCTGGCCCGGCAGATGGGTGGTTTCAAACTCTAGATAGGTGCTGAATGTTTCGCGGGCAAGCCCGCTCCCACAGCTACCGCGCCGACCTTGAAGTTGGCGCCTCACCTGTGGGAGCGGGCTCGCCCGCGAATGCGGCCGATCAGGCGCTGATGATGTTGCGGATATCCGCCGCCAGTTCGCGCACCCGTTCCTCTTCGGTATCCCACGAGCACATGAACCGCGCGCCACCGCTGCCGATGAAGGTATAGAAGCGCCAACCCCTGCCGCGCAGCGCTTCGATCGCATGCTCCGGCATCTGCAGGAACACGCCGTTGGCCTCCACCGGGAACATCAGTTCAACGCCCGGCAGATCACTCACCAGCGACGCCAGCAATTGCGCGCAATGGTTGGCATGGGCGCCATGGCGCAACCAGGCGCCATCCTCCAGCAACCCCACCCACGGCGCCGACAGGAAGCGCATTTTCGACGCCAGTTGCCCGGCCTGTTTGCAGCGGTAGTCGAAGTCCTCGGCCAGCTGGCGGTTGAAGAACAGGATCGCCTCGCCCACCGCCATGCCGTTCTTGGTGCCGCCAAAGCACAGCACATCGACGCCGGCCTTCCAGGTCAGCTCGGCCGGGCTGCAGCCGAGAAACGCGCAGGCATTGGTAAAGCGCGCGCCGTCCATGTGCAGGTTCAGGCCCAGCTCCTTGCAGGTGGCGCTGATCGCCTTGAGCTCGTCGGGGCGGTAGACGGTACCGACCTCGGTTGCCTGGGTAAGGGTGACCACCCGTGGCTTGGGGTAGTGGATGTCCTGGCGCTTGAGCGCCACCTCACGGATCGACTGCGGCGTCAGCTTGCCGTTGACGCTTGGCGCGGTCAGCAGCTTGGAGCCGTTGGAGAAGAACTCCGGCGCGCCGCATTCGTCGGTCTCGACGTGGGCGGTCTCGGAGCAGATCACGCTGTGGTAGCTCTGGCACAGCGAAGCCAGGGCCAGGGAGTTGGCGGCGGTGCCGTTGAAGGCGAAGAACACCTCGCAGTCGGTTTCGAACAGGTTGCGGAAGTACTCCGACGCACGCTCGGTCCATTGGTCGTCGCCATAGGCGCGGTCGTGACCGTGGTTGGCTTTCTCCATCGCGGCCCAGGCCTCGGGGCAGATGCCGGAATAGTTGTCGCTGGCGAATTGTTGGCTCTTATCTGTCATGACACTGTCCTGTGAACGACGCAGAACAGCACTCTAAACCATCGTTTCAGCAGTTGACTATACAAGCTGTGCTTGGGCTTGCTCCCGTGTTCTCAGGCCCGGGCTCTTCGCGGGCAAGCCCGCTCCCACAAGGTTTGTGGCAGGGCCTTGCACAGGTGTTGGCCAAGACCTGCGCGGTCCCTGTGGGAGCGGGCTTGCCCGCGAAGGGGCCAGCACCGCAACGAATGTCGTAAACGCGCCATTGCAAGGCGTGCGCAGGCATCTGAGCCGCCCCGGCCAGTCATAACATCGCCACAAAGGGCCACAGTGCCCCACGACAAAAAACGATCGCTGCCGGGAGATACACGATGTTCAGCAAGCAAGACCAGATCCAGGGTTATGACGATGCACTGCTGGCGGCGATGAATGCCGAAGAACAGCGTCAGGAAGATCACATCGAACTGATCGCTTCGGAGAACTACACCAGCAAGCGCGTGATGCAGGCCCAGGGCAGCGGCCTGACCAACAAGTACGCCGAAGGCTACCCAGGCAAGCGCTACTACGGTGGCTGCGAGCACGTCGACAAGGTCGAGGCACTGGCCATCGAGCGTGCCAAGCAGCTGTTCGGTGCCGACTACGCCAACGTCCAGCCGCACTCCGGCTCTTCGGCCAACGGCGCCGTTTACCTGGCCCTGCTGCAGGCCGGTGACACCATCCTCGGCATGAGCCTGGCCCACGGCGGCCACCTGACCCACGGCGCCAAGGTGTCGTCCTCGGGCAAGCTGTACAACGCGGTGCAGTATGGCATCGACACCAACACCGGCCTGATCGACTACGACGAAGTCGAGCGCCTGGCCGTCGAGCACAAGCCGAAGATGATCGTTGCCGGTTTCTCGGCCTACTCCAAGACCCTCGACTTCCCACGCTTCCGCGCCATCGCTGACAAGGTCGGCGCGCTGCTGTTCGTCGACATGGCCCACGTGGCCGGCCTGGTTGCCGCTGGCCTGTACCCGAACCCGATCCCGTTCGCCGACGTGGTCACCACCACCACCCACAAGACCCTGCGCGGCCCGCGTGGCGGCCTGATCCTGGCCAAGTCGAACGAAGAGATCGAGAAAAAACTGAACGCCGCCGTGTTCCCGGGCGCCCAGGGTGGCCCGCTGATGCACGTGATCGCCGCCAAGGCTGTGTGCTTCAAGGAAGCGCTGGAGCCAGGCTTCAAGGCCTACCAGCAACAAGTGATCGAAAACGCCCAGGCCATGGCCCAGGTGTTCATCGACCGCGGCTACGACGTGGTGTCCGGTGGTACCGACAACCACCTGTTCCTGGTCAGCCTGATCCGCCAGGGCCTCACCGGCAAAGATGCCGACGCCGCCCTGGGCCGCGCGCACATCACCGTCAACAAGAACGCCGTGCCGAACGACCCGCAGTCGCCGTTCGTCACCTCCGGCCTGCGCATCGGCACCCCGGCCGTCACCACCCGCGGCTTCAAGGTCGCGCAATGTGTGGCCCTGGCCGGCTGGATCTGCGACATCCTCGACAACCTCGGTGACGCAGACGTCGAAGCCGATGTGGCGAAGAACGTCGCCGCCCTGTGCGCTGACTTCCCTGTTTACCGCTGAGTGGAGTAAACGACCATGCAACGCTACTCGGGCTTCGGCCTTTTCAAGCACTCCCTCAGCCACCACGAAAACTGGCAGCGCATGTGGCGCACACCGACCCCTAAAAAGGTCTATGACGTGGTCATCGTCGGCGGTGGCGGCCATGGCCTGGCCACGGCCTACTACCTGGCCAAAGAACACGGCATCACCAACGTTGCCGTGATCGAGAAGGGCTACCTGGGCGGCGGCAACACCGCCCGTAACACCACCATCGTGCGTTCCAACTACCTGTGGGACGAGTCGGCGCACCTGTACGAGCACGCCATGAAGCTGTGGGAAGGCCTGTCCCAGGACCTCAACTACAACGTCATGTTCTCCCAGCGCGGCGTTTACAACCTGTGCCACACCCTGCAGGACATGCGTGACTCCGAGCGCCGTGTCAGCGCCAACCGCCTCAACGGCGTCGATGGCGAACTGCTGAACACTGCCCAGGTCGCGGCCGAAATCCCGTACCTGGACTGCTCCAAGAACACCCGCTACCCGATCCTCGGCGCCACCGTTCAGCGCCGTGGTGGCGTGGCCCGTCACGACGCCGTGGCCTGGGGCTTCGCCCGTGCCGCCGACGCCCTGGGCGTGGACCTGATCCAGCAGACCGAAGTGATCGGCTTCCGCAAGGAAAACGGCGCGGTCATCGGCGTTGAAACCAACAAAGGCTTCATCGGCGCCAAGCGCGTCGGCGTGGTCACCGCCGGTAACTCCGGGCATATGGCCAAGCTGGCCGGCTTCCGCCTGCCGCTGGAATCGCACCCGCTGCAAGCACTGGTATCCGAGCCGATCAAGCCGATCATCGACTCGGTGATCATGTCCAACGCCGTGCACGGCTACATCAGCCAGTCCGACAAGGGTGACCTGGTGATCGGTGCCGGTATCGACGGCTGGGTCGGCTACGGCCAGCGCGGTTCGTACCCGGTGATCGAGCACACCCTGCAGGCCATCGTCGAGATGTTCCCCAACCTCTCGCGTGTTCGCATGAACCGCCAGTGGGGCGGCATCGTCGACACCTCGCCGGACGCTTGCCCGATCATCACCAAGACCCCGGTCAAGAACATGTTCTTCAACTGCGGTTGGGGTACTGGCGGCTTCAAGGCGACCCCGGGTTCGGGCAACGTCTTCGCCGCGAGCCTGGCCAAGGGCGAAATGCACCCACTGGCCGCGCCGTTCTCCATGGACCGTTTCTACAACGGCGCACTGATCGACGAACACGGCGCCGCCGCCGTCGCCCACTAACCGGAGACACCGTCATGTTGCATATTTTCTGTCCCCACTGCGGCGAGCTGCGCTCCGAAGAAGAGTTCCACGCCTCTGGCCAGGCGCATATCGCCCGCCCGCTGGACCCCAACGCCTGCTCCGACGAGGAGTGGGGTACCTACATGTTCTACCGTGACAACCCGCGCGGGATTCACCATGAACTGTGGGACCACGTTGCCGGCTGCCGCCAGTACTTCAATGTCACCCGCGACACCGTGACCTACGAAATTCTGGAAACCTACAAGATTGGCGAAAAGCCGCAAGTGACCGCCAACGGTAAAGCCGCGAACGCACCGTCGACCGTCAAAGGCCAAGGGGAAAAAGTATGAGCCAGACCTATCGCCTCGCCAGCGGCGGCCGTATCGACCGCAGCAAGGTCCTGAACTTCAGCTTCAACGGCAAGACCTACCAGGGTTATGCCGGTGACAGCCTGGCCGCCGCGTTGCTGGCCAACGGCGTCGACATCGTCGGCCGCAGCTTCAAGTACTCGCGCCCACGCGGCATCATCGCCGCCGGTACCGAAGAGCCGAACGCCATCCTGCAGATCGGCTCCAGCGAAGCCACCCAGATCCCCAACGTGCGTGCCACCCAGCAGGCGCTGTACGCAGGCCTGGTCGCCACTAGCACCAACGGCTGGCCGAACGTCAACAACGACGTCATGGGCATCCTCGGCAAGGTTGGCGGCAGCATGATGCCGCCGGGCTTCTACTACAAAACCTTCATGTACCCGAAATCGTTCTGGATGACGTACGAGAAGTACATCCGCAAAGCCGCCGGCCTGGGTCGTGCGCCGCTGCAGAACGACCCGGACAGCTACGACTACATGAACCAGCACTGCGACGTGCTGATCGTCGGTGCCGGCCCTGCTGGCCTGGCGGCCGCGCTGGCCGCTGCGCGCAGCGGTGCCCGCGTGATCCTGGCTGACGAGCAGGAAGAGTTTGGCGGCAGCCTGCTCGACACCCGCGAAACCCTCGACGGCAAGCCTGCCGCCGACTGGGTCAACGCCGTGGTCAAAGAGCTGGAAAGCCTGCCGGAAGTGACCCTGCTGCCACGCGCCACGGTCAACGGCTACCACGACCATAACTTCCTGACCATTCACGAGCGCCTCACCGACCACCTCGGCGACCGCGCCCCGATCGGCCAGGTTCGCCACCGCGTGCACCGCGTGCGCGCCAAGCGCGTGGTCCTGGCTGCCGGCGCCCACGAGCGCCCGCTGGTGTACGGCAACAACGACCTGCCGGGCAACATGCTGGCCGGCGCCGTGTCCACCTACGTACGCCGTTACGGCGTGGCCCCGGGCCGCAAGCTGGTGCTGTCGACCAACAACGACCACGCCTATCGCGCTGCGCTCGACTGGCACGACGCTGGCCTGCAGGTGGTCGCGATTGCCGACGCCCGCCACAACCCACGCGGTTCGCTGGTTGAAGAAGCACGTGCCAAGGGCATCCGCATCCTCACCTCCAGCGCCGTGATCGAGGCCAAAGGCACCAAGCACGTCAGCGGCGCCCGTGTGGCCGCCATCGATGTGCAGGCGCACAAGGTCACCAGCCCTGGCGAAACCCTCGAATGCGACCTGATCGCCACCTCCGGCGGCTACAGCCCGATCGTGCACCTGGCGTCGCACCTGGGCGGTCGCCCGGTCTGGCGTGAAGACATCCTCGGCTTCGTGCCGGGCGATGCCCCGCAGAAGCGCGAATGCGTGGGCGGCATCAACGGCGTCTACGCCCTGGGCGACGTGATTGCCGATGGCTTCGAAGGCGGCGCTCGCGCAGCCACTGAAGCGGGCTTCAAAGCCACCGTCGGCAGCCTGCCGAAAACCGTGGCACGCAAGGAAGAGGCCACCGTGGCGCTGTTCCAGGTGCCGCACGACAAAGGCACTGCCCGCGCACCCAAGCAGTTCGTCGACCAGCAGAACGACGTCACCGCTGCGGCCATCGAACTGGCCACCCGCGAAGGCTTCGAGTCGGTCGAACACGTAAAACGCTACACCGCACTGGGCTTCGGTACCGACCAGGGCAAGCTGGGCAACATCAACGGCCTGGCCATCGCCGCCCGTTCGATCGGCATCACCATCCCGGAAATGGGCACCACCATGTTCCGCCCGAACTACACGCCGGTGACCTTCGGCGCGGTAGCCGGCCGTCACTGTGGCCACCTGTTCGAGCCGGTGCGCTTCACCGCCCTGCATGCCTGGCACGTGAAGAACGGCGCCGAGTTCGAAGATGTCGGCCAGTGGAAGCGCCCGTGGTACTTCCCGAAAGCCGGTGAAGACATCCATGCGGCCGTGGCCCGTGAATGCAAGGCCGTGCGCGACAGCGTGGGCCTGCTGGACGCTTCGACCCTGGGCAAGATCGACATCCAGGGCCCGGACGCGCGCGAGTTCCTCAACCGCATCTACACCAACGCCTGGACCAAGCTCGACGTGGGCAAGGCCCGCTACGGCCTGATGTGCAAGGAAGACGGCATGGTCTTCGACGACGGCGTGACCGCCTGCGTCGGCGACAACCACTTCATCATGACCACCACCACCGGCGGCGCCGCCCGCGTGCTGCAGTGGATGGAGCTGTACCACCAGACCGAATGGCCGGAGCTGAAGGTGTACTTCACCTCGGTCACCGACCACTGGGCGACCATGACCCTGTCCGGCCCGAACAGCCGCAAGCTGCTGAGCGAGCTGACCGACATCGACATGGACAAGGAAGCCTTCCCGTTCATGACCTGGAAGGAAGGCAGCGTCGGCGGCGTACCGGCCCGCGTGTTCCGTATCTCGTTCACCGGTGAGCTGTCGTACGAAGTCAACGTGCAGGCCAACTACGCCATGGGCGTGCTGGAACAGATCATCGAGGCGGGCAAGAAGTACAACCTGACCCCGTATGGCACCGAGACCATGCACGTACTGCGTGCCGAGAAGGGTTTCATCATCGTTGGCCAGGACACCGATGGCTCGATGAACCCGGACGACCTCAACATGAGCTGGTGCGTGGGCCGCAACAAGCCGTTCTCGTGGATCGGCCTGCGTGGCATGAACCGCGAAGACTGCCTGCGCGACAACCGCAAGCAGCTGGTGGGCCTGAAGCCGATCGACCCGACCAAGTGGCTGCCGGAAGGCGCCCAGCTGGTGTTCGATCCGAAGCAGCCGATCCCGATGGACATGGTTGGCCACGTGACCTCCAGCTACGCCTCCAACTCCCTGGGCTATTCGTTCGCCATGGGTGTGGTCAAGGGCGGCCTCAAGCGCATGGGCGAGCGCGTGTACTCGCCGCAAGCGGATGGCAGCGTGATCGAGGCGGAGATCGTGTCTTCGGTGTTCTTCGATCCGAAGGGTGAGCGGCAGAACGTCTAAGGCCCCCCCGGTAGGTATCGGTGCCTGATTGCAATGATGTCTCTGTGGGAGCGGGCTTGCCCGCGAAGAGGGCGGTGAATCCACCATCGCTTTCGCGGGCAAGCCCGCTCCCACAGGATTGGCGTCTGCGGCAGGCATCATGGTCGAACCCAGAATTCAAGGCAGGTAAGAAATGAGCGCTATCAACGTCTTCCAGCAAAACCCCGGCGCCGAGGCCAAGGCCCAGTCGCCACTGCACCACGCCGACCTGGCCAGCCTGGTTGGCAAAGGCCGCAAGAACGCAGGCGTGACCCTGCGTGAGAAGAAATTCCTCGGCCACCTCACTATCCGTGGCGATGGCCACAACCCGGAATTTGCCGCCGGCGTGCACAAGGCCCTGGGCCTGGAGCTGCCGGTTGCCCTGACCGTGGTCGCCAACAGCGAGATGTCGCTGCAGTGGATGGGCCCCGACGAGTGGCTTCTGATCGTCCCGGGTGGCCAGGAAGTGGCGGTCGAGCAAAAGCTGCGTGCCGCCCTCGAAGGCCAGCACATCCAGGTGGTCAACGTCAGCGGTGGGCAGAGCCTGCTGGAGCTGCGCGGCCCGAATGTGCGCGAAGTGCTGATGAAATCCACCAGCTATGATGTACACCCGAACAACTTCCCGGTCGGCAAGGCGGTCGGCACCGTGTTCGCCAAGTCGCAACTGGTGATCCGCCGCACTGCCGAAGACACCTGGGAACTGGTGATCCGCCGCAGCTTCGCCGATTACTGGTGGCTGTGGCTGCAGGACGCTTCGGCCGAGTACGGCCTGAGCATCGAGGCGTAAGGAGAGCAGAACATGAGTCGGGCACCGGATACCTGGATTCTCACCGCCGACTGCCCGAGCATGCTCGGCACCGTCGACGTGGTGACGCGTTACCTCTACGAGCAGCGCTGCTACGTGACGGAGCACCACTCCTTCGATGACCGGCTGTCGGGGCGTTTCTTCATTCGCGTGGAGTTCCGCCAGCCGGACGATTTCGACGAGGCGGGCTTCCGCGCCGGCCTCGCCGAGCGCAGCGAGGCGTTCGGCATGGCCTTCGAGCTGACCGCACCCAATCACCGCCCCAAGGTGGTGATCATGGTGTCCAAGGCCGACCACTGCCTGAACGACCTGCTGTATCGCCAGCGCATCGGCCAGCTGGCCATGGACGTGGTCGCGGTGGTCTCCAACCACCCGGACCTCGAGCCGTTGGCGCACTGGCACAAGATTCCCTACTACCACTTCGCCCTCGACCCCAAGGACAAGCCGGCGCAAGAGCGCAAGGTGATCCAGGTGATCGAAGAAACGGGTGCGGAGCTGGTGGTGCTCGCCCGCTACATGCAGGTGCTGTCGCCGGAGCTGTGCCGGCGCCTGGACGGCTGGGCGATCAACATTCACCACTCGTTGCTGCCGGGGTTCAAGGGCGCCAAGCCTTATCACCAGGCGTACAACAAGGGTGTGAAGATGGTCGGTGCCACGGCGCACTACATCAACAACGACCTCGACGAAGGGCCGATCATTGCCCAGGGTGTCGAGGTGGTGGACCACAGCCACTACCCGGAAGACCTGATCGCCAAAGGGCGTGATATCGAGTGCCTGACCCTGGCGCGGGCGGTGGGCTACCACATCGAGCGGCGGGTGTTCCTCAACGCCAACCGGACGGTCGTTCTGTAATAGCCTCTACCGGCCATTCGCGGGCAAGCCCGCTCCCACAGGTTATATGCAGCCTTCATGGCTGGCATTTTTCCTGTGGGAGCGGGCTTGCCCGCGAATGGGCCAACACAATTTCCCCTGCCGTTAAAAGGCATCTCCCTGTCGTTTCCAGTCAGTGCAAAGCGCCGTATCAGGCCCACAATTCCCTGCATTCCAGTAACACAAGCCGCCCATGGATGGCGGCGCGTTCACCACCGCTGCATAAATAAAAATCAAGCGAGGTAAGAGCATGTCTGGCAATCGTGGAGTGGTGTATCTCGGCGCGGGCAAGGTCGAGGTGCAGAAGATCGACTACCCGAAAATGCAAGACCCACGCGGCAAGAAGATCGAGCACGGCGTGATCCTCAAGGTGGTTTCCACCAACATCTGCGGCTCCGACCAGCACATGGTCCGCGGCCGCACCACTGCCCAGGTCGGCCTGGTCCTGGGCCACGAAATCACCGGTGAAATCGTCGAGATGGGGCGTGACGTCGAGCGCCTGAAGATCGGCGACCTGGTGTCGGTACCCTTCAACGTCGCCTGCGGCCGCTGCCGCTCGTGCAAAGAAATGCACACCGGTGTCTGCCTCACCGTCAACCCGGCGCGTGCCGGCGGTGCCTACGGCTATGTCGACATGGGCGACTGGACCGGTGGCCAGGCCGAGTATGTGCTGGTGCCGTACGCCGACTTCAACCTGCTGAAACTGCCGGATCGCGACAAGGCCATGGAGAAGATCCGTGACCTGACCTGCCTGTCCGACATCCTGCCAACCGGCTACCACGGCGCCGTCACCGCCGGTGTAGGCCCAGGCAGCACCGTCTACGTCGCCGGTGCCGGCCCGGTCGGCCTGGCCGCCGCTGCCTCGGCGCGCCTGCTGGGCGCCGCCTGCGTGATCGTCGGCGACCTCAACCCGGCCCGCCTGGCCCACGCCAAATCCCAGGGCTTCGAAGTGGTCGACCTGTCCAAGGACACCCCGCTGCACGAGCAGATCGTCGACATCCTCGGCGAGCCGGAAGTGGACTGCGCAGTCGACGCCGTTGGCTTCGAAGCCCGTGGCCACGGCCACGAAGGTGCCAAGCACGAAGCGCCGGCCACCGTGCTGAACTCGCTGATGCAAGTGACCCGTGTTGCCGGCAACATCGGTATCCCGGGCCTTTACGTGACCGAAGACCCGGGCGCGGTGGATGCCGCCGCCAAGATCGGCGCGCTGAGCATCCGCTTTGGCCTGGGCTGGGCCAAGTCGCACAGCTTCCACACCGGCCAGACCCCGACCATGAAGTACAACCGCCAGCTGATGCAGGCAATCATGTGGGACCGCATCAACATTGCCGAAGTGGTGGGCGTGCAGGTGATCAACCTGGATCAGGCGCCGGAAGGGTATGGCGAGTTCGATGCAGGCGTGCCGAAGAAATTCGTGATCGACCCGCACAAGATGTGGGGCGCGGCGTGATGCCGTGATGTAACGAAGAGCCCCTCGTAACGAGGGGCTTTTTCATGGCTGCTCGTCTGGGCTTAGAATCGTAAAGACCGAGCCTTTGTCATCGGTGGCCAGCGGGCCTCCGGGATGGGTTTTGTCTGTACTAACCTCTGCCAGCGGCTGATGGGCATGTCGGATGATGACGCGATACTCGTCGCCTTGTTTCACGGTGGCGAGCTGGCTGAGTTGACCGCCCGAGCCGGCCAGGTAGAAGAAAAGCGAACGGTTGGATGCTTTGCTCATGATTCAAGTCCCTGCCGTGCTGGATGAATGAGGCTGCTTGAGGCCAATTCTGCACAGCTGCAGGGATTTTGATACTGGTAGAAATAACAGTTTAAAGCTGGCGGATCTTTGTTGACGCTTGAGCGGTGGCGGTAACGGGGCGATAATTGAGGTCTCTTTTGTTTCTGTTGTATGAAGGCAGCTTTTTGAAGATGACGGTGTCGTAAAATACGTCTTTATCCGAAATGGGGTAACTTTTTTCTGAAGTCTTTACCATTCCTGAATATCCGTAGACGCGGCGCCCCGTCAGCGTTGAGACAGCTTCTATAAACGAAGGCTGGCCGTTGCCAGCGTCTGCGCTGTGGCAGGCGATGACATGTATGTCGTACTCCGCAACGTTGAATCCAACCTTTTTTTGATCGACTCGATGAACTCACCTGGGGAAATAGGATTTCTTTCGCCGGTTAAATAACCTTCGGTGCCATGGTACACAGCCGTTATCGCTAGCTGGTTTTTGTCTTCCGGATGCTTAGCCAAGTATATCTTTCCGCCGTTGACGGCGCGTCCGTTACCTTGGAACACTCTGGTCTTCGAGAATAAGCGCACGTGCCCGGTAGGATCCTCGTAGTTAACGGGGTCATTTTCTACATACGCATAGGCATTGAGGCCACCGGACGAGAAGGGGCTCAAGCTGTCGGGTGAGTGAAAACGCATCAGCGCCGGGCTGTAGGTTCGATATCCCAAGCCCAGCAAATACGCCCGGGTGAACGGATCCCTATACTGCCCATTGAAAGCGATGGCTACGTTTGGCAGAGCGAGCGCTGTCGACTGACCGTAGGGTGAGTAATTGTAGATACTGATTTCATCCATACGTTATTTGTTTTCGTCTATGGAGGAGGGTGGGAAACCGGCTGGGCGTCCCCGGCTCCAGTATCTGGAAATCTATAGGGTACGACTACTGACAGAAATGTCAGTATGCCGACCTCGCGCCGATGAGGCCGGCACAAGGCTCAGCGCATCATCCCCAACTCGGCATCATCCATCAGCGCCTTGGCCAACGCGCTCAGATAATGTGAAGCCCAAAGCAACTGCGGCTTGTTGTCCATCAGGCCGTCGATGGTCAAATCGCGTACATACCCCATGAGTTCCGAAGCCTGTTCACGAGCATTCTGGCAGGGAATGCCCGGGGCAATGCAGAACAGCGGGTGGGTGTGGCCTTCACCTTGGTAGAAAAAGGTCTTGCCTACGGTGGTCCTGGTGTCGTCGCTGGACATCATTCAATCTCCCTGAAGTTTCTCGACTGCCAGGCCCGGCCCTATCGCGGCTGAAGCCGCTCCTACAAGCCTTGTGCGATCCCTGTAGGAGCGGCTTCAGCCGCGAAGAGCCAGCCCAGCCAACACAAATCTCAAGCCTTCAATGCAGCGTTCGCGGCTCCACCGGCATCTGCACCTGGATCAACGCTGTCTCAAGCAGTAACCGCAGCGTTTCGAGCTCATGCATCGTGGCCATGATCAGAATCGAGGCCGGTGACTTGGGCTGCAGCAGAATCGCCTGATGCGCGACGGTTTGTGCGCATAGCGCGTAGTCCGTGGCCTGGATGAGGGTGTCTTCGAGGGAATGGGAGGTGTGGGGTGGATCGGGGACAATCTTAAGCATGATGGAACACCTTGAATGAGGGCCATCACCATCTGCTGTCAAACAATTGGTGGCAGCTGTACATGGGTTGACAGACCGGTAGGTGAACCAAAACCCGGCGCACACGAAGTGCCCCATGCACAGCTGCCATAAAGGCGAAGCCATGTGATTCATACCAAGGCGGCCTGTCAAAGCCGGTCGCTGATTTCGCAGCGACCGCCCGAGACTAGAGCCCAGCCCAGATCATCGCAATGGCTTAAGCGGCTTGGGACTGTAATTCAGAAATGTCCTACAGGTAAGCGGAAAAAACGGAAAATTGGGCAGCTGGTGTGCTTAGAGTCCAGCGGAATGTAGTCGAACAGAGCCCCTTGAAGGGGCTCTGTTGTCTTGATTAGCCTATGTTTACACTTTGAAGTGGGGGCGCCATTTGTTCAGCATATGTTCTTCCCATAAATCCGCCTTTCCGAGTAGCCTTCATCCTTACTGGCAGTGGTTCTTGCTTTATGTATCCGAGAGCTAAGCTATAGGATTTGTAATTGTCGGTTATCTTCTGTTCGGATTGAAAGGTCGGTGGGGAAAATTCTATGCCTGCTTGCTCTGCGCGGCGCTCTAACTTGGTTGTTAGGTGCGCACGTCTGTCCTCAAGTTTCTTGATTTTTGGATTGTTTTTGATGTATCTCAGTCCTATTCCATCTTCTTTCTTATTTCCAGTAAAAAAATATCCGTCGCTAACGGATTCTTCTTTCCCTGTGTATGCATGGTTTTTTTGGGTTAGGAGTTCAGAAATGGTGTTTTTTAGTTTTTCTAGTGTTGAGTCGTGCTTTTGAATTGATGTACGTCTTGGTTTCCAGAATTTTAAGCCGAAGCGTTGAAATATGGATGCGTGACCACTGGGGTCGATATTATTAATTGGGTCGCACACACAATAACTGTAGGGATTTAACCACCCCAGCCCGAATGGGCTTAGGCTATCGGGAGAGTGAAAACGCATAAGCGTCGTGCTGAATAGTCGGTATCCGTTACCGAGTACATAGCATAGTGTTGAGGCATCTGCCCGTTCACCGTTGAAGCCAAGCATAAGCTTGGTAGAAATTAAGTCAGGATTATGGCCATAGGCAGTGAACGCATAGCGTGCATTCTCATGCACGGTTTGTACGGAAAAAACCGAATTTTTATCGTCTGTTGACAATAGGCTTAAATTGCTGGTGACGGATTCATTCTGCTCGGCCAGTAGCACACCCTCGGCTCTGAGAACGGTACGATGTCGCTGACCTTCTTTAGCGATATTGAATTTTCCGTTTTGATGGAAAAAGTATGTTGTTTGAGACTGATCTTTCATAAAATCACCTCTACGCATGCTGTTTGTCGGTCGCTACGGCAATAGCATCAGTGAGAGGTGGAGTGATTAGCTACTGGCAAAAATGATAGGTACACGGGTCGGGCCATCATTCCACTTGATGTTTAGAACTTGTCTCGATACGCGGTTTGGAACAAACCTCCATACTTTTAGTCAAAGATGTCGTTTCCCAGGCCATCCCGGCCAACGAGGTCCCTCCCGATGAAAGCATTCACCCTGGCAACCCTGATGACCCTGGCCTCAAGCCCGGTGTTCGCCTTCAACCTCAGCGATGCCGCCAACGCCGTCTCCGCCATGCAGAACCAGCAGCAACAAGGTCAGGTACAGGCACCCGAAGGGCAGGCCAACCTGCTCAACACCCTGGGCAGCCAGTTGAACATCACCCCCGAGCAGGCTGTGGGCGGGGCAGGGGCCATGCTGGGGCTGGCGCGCAACAACCTGAGCAGCGACGACTATGGCCAGCTGACCAAGGCCGTGCCGGGCCTGGACCTGTTGTCGGGCGCCAATGCCCTGGGCGGGCTGAGCGGGTTGGGTGAGTTGCTGGGCAACGACAAGGGCAGCCAGTCGGCCCTGGACAAGGCGCTGGGCAACGATGTGGAGAACCGTGGCGATCTGGACAACGCGTTCAAGGCGCTCGGGATGGATACCGGGATGATCGGGCAGTTTGCGCCGTTGATTCTGCAGTACCTGGGGCAGCAGGGGATTGCCGGGTCGTTGTTGCAGAATCTGGGGAGTTTGTGGACTACTCCGGCGCCGCTGGCACAACCCTCGGTCTGAAGGCCGGAGGAGGACATTGTGGGAGCGGGCTTGCCCGCGAACACGGGCGAAGCCCGTGCCATGCACCGCGGTGCCTGCTTCGCGGGCAAGCCCGCTCCCACAGGTTCAGGCCGATTCAGAAAACTCTACTAACTGTACCGGTCGACGGAAGCCGGCGGTCAGTACCGCCAGGTAGGCCAAGCCGAAGGCAAACCAGCACAGGCCAATTACCAAGGTCAGTGCCGATAGGCTGGTCCACAGCCACAGGGTCAGTGCCAACCCCACCAGCGGCACCAGGCCGTAGCACAGCAACCCCTTGAGGTTACGCTGGGCGCCATCGTCCATCAGGTGAGTTTTCACCACCGCCAGGTTTACCGCCGAAAACGCCACCAGCGCACCGAAGCTGATCAGCGAAGCGAGGGTGGCCAGGTCGATCACCAACGCTAGCAGCGAGAACGCTGATACCAGCAGGATGGCGAACACTGGCGTACCGAAGCGCGGTGACAGGTAACCGAAGCTGCGCCGTGGCAGCACGTTGTCGCGCCCCATGGTGAACAGGATGCGCGACACCGCTGCCTGCGAGGCCAGCGCCGAACCCAGGCTGCCGGCGACATACGCGGCGGTGAAGAAGTTGGCCAGGAACTGCCCGCCCGCCTTGAGCATCACCTCGTTGGCCGCCGCATCGGCATTGGCGAAGGTGGTGCCCGGCATCACCAGCTGGCTGACATAGGCCAGCACGGTGAACAGCACGCCGGCGAACAGGGTGGTGAGGATGATCGCCCGTGGCACGTCGCGGCGGGCATCGCGGCATTCTTCGGCCAGGGTCGAGACCGCGTCGAAGCCGAGGAACGACAGGCACAGCACGGCCGCACCGGCCATGATCGCGCCGAATCCAGGCTTGGAGCCGTCGCCCAGCAATGGCGACAAGAGGTCCAGCGGCTGGCCGGCCAACGACTGGCACGACAGCGCGACGAACACCCCGATGAAGACGATCTGCGCACCGACGATCAGGTTGCTGGTCTTGGCCACCGAGTGGATGCCGACCACGTTCAGCACCGTCACCAGCACGATCGAGGCCAGGGCGATGGACCAGGCCGGGATGGCCGGGAAGGCGATGTTGAGGAACAGGCCGATCAGCAGGTAGTTGATCATCGGCAGGAACAGGTAATCCAGCAGCAACGACCAGCCGGCCAGGAAGCCGACGTTGGGGCCGAAGGCCATGTTGGTGTAGGAGTACGCCGAGCCCGCGACCGGGAAGCGCTTGACCATGAAGCTGTAGGATGCGGCGGTGAACAGCATGGCCACCAGGGTGACCATGTAGGCGCCGGCGGTGCGGCCACCGGTGAGTTCGGTGACGATGCCGTAGGTGGTGAAGATGGTCAGCGGGACCATGTATACCAGGCCGAAGAACACCAGGGCGGGGAGGCCGAGAACACGGCGCAGTTGGGCGGAGTTGGAGCTGGGTGGGTTGGCCATTGATCGATCCAGGCATTTTTGTAGTTGTGCTTTGGTCGATTTTTATCCACTTGGGTGGGTGATGACAAAAAAGTATTACTTATTCTAATTATTAGCCTGGGTTTTAATCGGGGTTATGCGCAGTCCTGTGCTGGCTTCTTCGCGGGCACGCCCGCTCCTACAGGTACTGCGCAAAGCTCAAGACCTGTGCAATCCCTGTGGGAGCGGGCGTGCCCGCGAAGAGGCCGGTGCAGGCGGCAAAGGTCTCAGCCTATTTCCGCACGCAGCTGGGCAATCCGCTGGTCCTTCTCCAGCCACAGCTGGTTGACCCAGGCCTGCACGGTCTGGCGGAAGGCCGGATCATTCTCGTAATCGCCATCCCACAATGCCGGGTCCAGCTCACGCACCTGAATGTCGATAATCACCCGGTTGATGCTGCCATTGAGCAAGTCCCAGAACCCTGGCGCCTGCTTGCCGGGATAGACGATGGTCACGTCCAGCAGCGCGTCCAGCTGCTCGCCCAGCGCCGCCAGCACGAATGCCACGCCGCCGGCCTTGGGCTTGAGCAGGTAGCGATAGGGCGATTGCTGTTCGCGGTGCTTGGCCTCGGTGAAGCGGGTGCCTTCGAGGTAGTTGACCACCGTCACCGGCTGGCGCTTGAACAGCTCGCAGGCGGCCTTGGTGATCTCCAGGTCCTTGCCCTTGAGCTCCGGGTGCTTCTCGAGGAAAGCCTTGCTGTAGCGCTTCATGAACGGGTAATCCAGGCCCCACCAGGCCAGGCCCAGCAGCGGTACCCAGATCAGCTCCTTCTTGAGGAAGAACTTGAAGAACGGTGTGCGGCGGTTGAGGCTTTCGATCAGCGCCGGGATGTCGACCCAGGTCTGGTGGTTGCTGACGGCCAGGTAGGAGGTGTCCTTGCGCAGGTTCTCGACGCCACGGATGTCCCATTGGGTGGGGATGCACAGGGCAAAGATGGCCTTGTCGATTTCCGACCAGGTCTCGGCGACCCACATCACCGCCCACGAGGCATAGTCACGCCCACGGCCAGGCAGCACCAGCTTGAGCAGGGCGAAGACCAGCAGCGGGCAGATCAACACCACGGTGTTGAGCAGCAGCAGGGTGGTCGTAAGAATGCCGGTAAACAGGCGACGCATAAGGAAACTCTTGTTGTGGGAAATTAGCAGGGCGCAATGATAAGCAGCGCCGTGGTCTACGCCAAATGTCCAATGCCCGACGGTGGGGACAAATGTTTCACAACATGTTGTTTAGGCTTGTGACAGCGAACCTATCCTGCCAGTGCAGTCTAAGCACTGACCCTTCTCAAGGAAGCCTGCCTGTGAAATCTCTGCTTGCCCTGTTGTCGCTGTTGGCGTTGCCGGTGATGGCCGCCGAACCCACGCTCTATGGCCGTTACGAGAACATCAAGTTGCCGGAACTGGGCGGTGAAACCCTGAAGGCCAAGATGGACACCGGTGCCTTCACCGCGTCGCTGTCGGCCAAGGACATCGAGCTGTTCAACCGCGATGGTGAGGAATGGGTGCGCTTCCGCCTGGCGACCAAGGACGCCGACGGCAAGGTATACGAGCACAAGGTCTCGCGCATCAGCAAGATCAAGGGCCGTGCCGATGAAGAGGACGAGGGTGATGCGCCGGAGATCTCCAAGCGGCCGGTGGTCGACCTGGAGCTGTGCCTGGGTGATGTGAAGCGGACCGTGGAGGTCAACCTGGTGGACCGCAGCAACTTCAACTACCCGTTGCTGATTGGCTCCAAGGCGCTGCGCGAGTTCAAGGCGGCGGTCAACCCGGCCAAGAAATTTACCGCTGGCAAGCCTGACTGCTGATTTCGGCTGGCTTTACTGGCCCTTTCGCGGGCAAGTCCGCTCCCACAGGTATGGCGCAAGTCTAGGGCTGTGCGCCGTACCAGTGGGAGCGGGCTTGCCCGCGAAGAGGGCCTTCAGGCCACCGGAGCAGTGGCGGCCATCGACGGTCGCTGGCTCACCTCGGCATACCAAGCTGCCAAGCCAGGCTGGCGTTCCCGCCAGCCGAACTCAGGCTGACGCAAGTCCAGATACCCTAGCGCACAGGCCACGCCGATGGCCGCCAGATCGAACCCTGACGCCAGTTCGGCCAGGTGCTCCTGCTCAAGGTTGGCCAGGCTGCGGCGAATTTTCTCGGATTGCGCTTCGAGCCAGCCATCCCAGCGCTTCTCCTCGGGCCGCAGGAAGCTCTCGTAACGGCTCGACACCGCCGCATCCATGATCGCATCGGCCTGGGAGGCCAAGGTCATGCGCCGCCAGCGCGCCGAACCCTCGCGTGGCAGCAGCGGCAGGCCGACATGCTGCAGGTCGAGGTATTCACAGATGACCCGGCTGTCGTGCAGCACGGTACCGTCTTCCAGGCGCAGGGCCGGGATCTTGCCGATCGGGTTGCCCTGGTTGAGCTGCTCGTCGCCGCTCACCGGGCTGATGTTCACCGGCTGCAGGCTCACGCGTTGCAGCTGGCCGGTCTCGTGCAGCACCACCATGACCTTGCGCACGAAGGGCGACAAAGGCGAGTGGAACAGGGTCATCGTGCTCATGGTTCAGTTGCCCTGCAGGCTGGGTGGCAGGCACACGCCGGTACCGCCGATGCCGCAGTAGCCGTTCGGGTTCTTGGCCAGGTACTGCTGGTGGTAGGCCTCGGCGAAATACACGGTCGGTGCCTGGTCGATTTCGGTGGTGATCTCGCCGAAGCCGGCCTTGCTCAGCTCGGCCTGGAAGGCATCACGGCTGGCCTTTGCCTGTTCGAGCTGTTCAGGGCTGGTGCAGTAGATGGCCGAGCGGTACTGGGTGCCGACATCGTTGCCCTGGCGCATGCCCTGGGTCGGGTTGTGCAGTTCCCAGAACATCGCCAGCAGCTCGCGGTAGCTGACCTTGTCCTTGTCGAACACCACCAGCACCACTTCGGTGTGGCCGGTCAGGCCCGAGCAGACTTCTTCGTAAGTCGGGTGCGGGGTGAAGCCGCCGGCGTAGCCGACCACGGTGCTGACCACGCCTTCACGCTGCCAGAAGCGGCGCTCGGCGCCCCAGAAGCAGCCCAGGCCGAAGATCGCGAAGTCGATGGCGCCTTCGAAGAACGGGCCGAGCAGTGGGGTGCCTTCGAATACGTAGTGGAACTCGGGCAGCTGCATGGGCGTCTCGCGGCCAGGCAGGGCCTGCTCCGCGGTAGGCATGACGTTTTTGTTCACCAGGATTTCCGAGCGCAGGACCATGGCTGTTCCTCTGTGTCTATTCAGTTGGATAGGTGTTGGGGCCTTCGCGGGCACGCCCGCTCCCACAGGGATCGCCACAGGGCTGATGGGGAGTACCTGTGGGAGCGGGCTTGCCCGCGAAAGGGCCCGAATGGGTTCTATAGTGCCCGAGCTTGGCGCTGCTGTCAGGCCATTGGACCGCGTGGATAGCGCTTGAGTTTTTCTTCCAGCTCGCGGCCCGGGATCGGCCGGTCGAACAGGTAGCCCTGGCCGACGTCGCAGCGGTGCCGGCGCAGGAACGCCAGTTGCTCCGGCGTTTCGATGCCTTCGGCCACCACCTTGAGCTTGAGGTTGTGGGCCATGGCCACCACCGCCGAGGTGATTTCCATGTCGTCCTGGTTGTCGGGGATCTCGTTGATGAAGCTGCGGTCGATCTTGATGATGTCGATCGGGAACTTCTTCAGGTAGCTCAACGACGAGTAGCCGGTGCCGAAGTCGTCCATGGCCAGGGTCAGGCCCAGGGCCTTGAGCTCATCGAGCTGGCGGTGAGTGTCTTCGGTGGCTTCCAGCAGCAGGCCTTCGGTCAGCTCCAGTTCCAGCAGGTGCGGGGGCAGGCCTTCTTCCTTGAGGATCGAACCGATCGAGGCCACCAGGTCGGGGTCGGAAAACTGCTTGGGCGACAGGTTGATGGCCACGTGCAGGCAGCCCATGCCGGCCAGCTGCAGCTGTTGGCTCATGCGGCACGACTGGCGCACCACCCACTTGCCGATGGGGATGATCAGGCCGGTTTCTTCGGCCACGCTGATGAACTGGTCCGGGCGGATCATGCCGCGCTCGGGGTGGTTCCAGCGCAGCAACGCCTCAAGGCCCAGCAGGCGGCCGCTGCGCAGGCACAGCTTGGGCTGGTAGAACACCTCCAGCTCGTTCTGGGTCAAGGCGCGGCGCAGGTTGTTCTCGACGAACAGCTTGTAGCTGGCTTCGGCGTTGAGCACTTCGGTAAACACCTGCACCTGGTGCTTGCCGTTGGCCTTGGCCTTGTGCAGGGCGAGGCCGGCGTTCTTCATCAGGGTGGTCGGGTCGCTGCCGTGCAGCGGCGCGCAGGCCAGGCCCACCGAGGCGGTGACGTTGATCAGCTGGTTGTCGACGAACATCGGCTTGTCGAGGGTGCGCAGCAATTGCAGGGCGACGCCCTGGCCGTCTTCCAGGCTGGTGTCGTCGAGCAGCACGGCGAACTCGTTGCTGGCGAAACGGGCCAGCACGCCGTTGGCGCTCAGGCTGTTGCGCAGGCGCCGGGCCAGGCTGATCAGCAGCTTGTCGCCGGTCTGGTGGCCGAGGCTGTCGTTGATCCGCTTGAAGTTGTCGATGTCCACCAGCAGCAGGCAGATCGGGTTCTCGCTGTCCCGGGCGAAGCGCTCGTCGAGCTTGCGGATGAACGCCGGGCGGTTGCCGAGGTTGGTCAGGTTGTCGGTGTAGGCCAGGCGCTCGATGCGCTGCTGGGCCAGCTTGGTCTGGGTGACGTCTTCGTAGATGCCGATATAGTGGGTCAGCTCACGGTTGTCGCCGTACACCTTGGAAATCGACAGCTGGCCCCAGTAGGGCTCGAGGTTCTTGCGCCGGCTCTTGAATTCACCCTGCCAGCTGTTGCCCATGGCCAGGCTCGACGGTGAGTCGAACAGCAGCTCGCTGAGGTTTTCCAGGGCTGGCAGCTCGGCCAGGTGGTGGCCTTGGACTTCCTCGGTGCTGTACTGGGTGATGGCCGTGAAGCTTGGGTTGACGTACTCCACCACGCCGTCGCGGTTGACCAGCAGGAAGGCGCTCGCGCTCTGTTCCACGGCCCGCTGGAACAGGTGCAGGGCGCTGGCGGCGGTGCGCCGGTTGTGGTTGGTGATGACCTGGGCGAACTGGTCGGCCAGCTCACCGGCAAAGGCGATTTCATCGGACTGCCAGGCGCGCGGCTGGCCGGTCTGCTCCAGGCATAGCACGCCCACCACCTGGCCATCGACGCGGATGCTGGCGTCGAGCATGGCATTGTTGTCGGCGGACAGGGTTTCGGCCAGTTCACGGGTGCGTGGGTCGTGGCTGGCGTTGTGCGCGTCGATTGCGCGGCTGGCGTGCAGGGCTTCCAGGTAGTCGGGGAAACGGCTGGCATCGATCGGCTCGGGCAGGCGGTGCACCTGGTCGTCGCGCAGCCAGGCACTGATCGGCTCCAGGCGCTGGTCTTCCAGGTGCCAGATGCTGGCGCTGTCGACCTTGTAGATTTCGCAGGCGCTGCGGGTGATCAGCTGGGCGGCTTCGAGCAGCGAGTTTTCGGCACTGTAGCGCTGGCGGGCGAGGCGCAGGATCAGGTCCTGCTGGGCGCGCACGCGTTCCAGATGCTCAAGCTGTTCCTGCTGGGCGCGCTGATTGATCTGCAGGGCCAGTTGCAGGCGATTGTTGCGCGATTCCAGGTCGTCGGTGTCGTCGCTGTCGTCTTCGTCATCGAGCACCGTCAGGAAGCCACGCAGCAGCTGGCGGTTGTGCTGCTTGAACGCCTCGCCGGCTTCCAGCAGGCGCAACGCGCGTGACTGGGTATGCAGGGTATAGCGCACCCGGTAATAGCCGCGGTTGCTCAGTTGCAGCTGAATCTCGTCGTGCAGGCGGTAGCGTGCCTCGGGTTCCATCAGGCTGGCATAGGGCGAGTCGATCAGGGCGCACAGCTCGGACGCGGGCAGGCCGAACTGGCGATCGCAGGCTGGGTCCAGGTAGAGCATCGCCCAGTTGGCTTCGTTCAGCCTTTCGAAACGCAGCATGCCGAGCCGCGAGGGCACGGGGAGCTGCGTGACGACCTCGGCCGCCACACGGCTGGCGGCATCGGGTTGGCTTTTCATCGAAGACTCGCTTGAAGGGTGACGCGGCCTGGGCGGCGGCGCATCTGGCAAGGTTGCATCATGTCCCTGAGGCTGGCAAGCGGCCATGAGGGCTGTCATGTACAGGTTTTCGGCCGCTGGGCTGAAATCCTTAGTTTGGCTTGAGCATTTCGGGGCCGCCTTGCGGCCCTCCCAGCTTTCTCGCAGGCAAAAAAAAGCCCCGCCAGCTGGCGGGGTTGAGGTACGAGCGTGGCAGCTCGAAAAGGGTGCTGCCCCTCGCAGGGAGGGGCAGTGTGCCGCCTTACAGCAGCATGGTGCGGATATCGCCCAGCACGTCGCCCAGGCGCTTGGTGAAGCGCGCGGCGGCAGCGCCGTTGATCACACGGTGATCGTAGGACAGCGACAGAGGCAGCATCAGCTTCGGCTGGAAGGCCTTGCCATCCCAGACCGGCTGCATGGTCGCCTTGGAGACGCCCAGGATCGCCACTTCCGGCGCGTTGACGATCGGCGTGAAGCCGGTGCCGCCAATGTGGCCGAGGCTGGAGATGGTGAAGCAGGCACCTTGCATCTCGTCGGCCGAGAGCTTCTTGGTGCGCGCCTTCTCGGCCAGTGCAGCGGCTTCGGCAGCCAGTTGCAGCAGGCTCTTCTGGTCGACGTTCTTGATCACAGGGACCAGCAGGCCGTCCGGGGTGTCCACGGCGAAGCCGATGTGCACGTACTTCTTGCGGATGATGGCCTTGCCGCTTGGCGCCAGCGAGCTGTTGAAGTCCGGCAGTTCCTTGAGCAGGAAGGCGCAGGCCTTGAGCAGCAGTGGCAGCACGGTCAGCTTGACGCCAGCCTTCTCGGCCACGGCCTTCTGCGCAACGCGGAAGGCTTCCAGCTCGGTGATGTCGGCGGAGTCGAACTGGGTCACGTGCGGCACGTTCAGCCAGCTGCGGTGCAGGTTGGCGGCACCGACCTGCATCAGGCGGGTCAGGGCCACTTCTTCCACTTCACCGAACTTGCTGAAGTCAACGGCAGGGATCGGCGGGATGCCAGCGCCACCGGTTGCACCAGCGGCGGCTGGAGCTTCCTTGGCTTTTTGCATCATCGCCTTGACGTACACCTGCACGTCTTCTTTCAGGATGCGGCCGTGCGGACCGGTGGCGGCAACTGCGCCCAGGTCGACGCCGAATTCACGGGCCAGCTGGCGAACTGCCGGGCCGGCGTGAACCTTGGCGTTGCTGCCGGCAGCCGGGGCGGTAGCGACCGGAGCCGGAGCAGCAGCCGGGGCGGCAGCGGCAGGTGCAGCGGCCGGAGCCGCCTCAGCCTTAACCGGGGCAGCAGCAGCGGCAGGTGCCGGAGCGGCAGCCGGCGCGGCGCCAGCAACTTTGAGCTTGAAGATCAGGTCGCCAGTGCCGACTTCGTCTTCCAGCTTGCACAGCACTTCTTCGACCACGCCGGCAGCCGGCGACGGGATTTCCATGGAGGCCTTGTCGGACTCCAGGGTAATCAGCGACTGGTCGGCTTCGACGGTGTCGCCGACCTTGACCAGCACTTCGATGATCTTTGCCTTGCCCGACGAGCCGATGTCCGGCACGTGGATGTCCTGCACGCTGGCGGCAGCCGGTGCTGCTGCCGGAGCAGGGGCGGCTTCGGCAGCCGGCGCTGGCGCAGCAGCTGGCGCCGGAGCGGCAGCCGGAGCCTCAGGGGCCGCAGCAGCGGCGCCCTCGGCTTCCAGGACCAGCAGCTCGTCGCCTTCTTTCAGGCGGTCGCCCAGCTTGACCTTGAGTTCCTTGATCACGCCGGCCTTGGGGGCCGGGATCTCCATGGAGGCCTTGTCGGACTCCAGGGTCAGCAGGCTCTGGTCAGCCTCGATACGATCACCGACCTTGACGAACAGCTCGATGATTTCACCTTCACCGCTGCCGATGTCAGGTACGCGAATGAGTTCGCTCACTTAAAAATACTCCTCAGCAGTCCAGTGGGTTGCGCTTGTCCGGGTCGATGCCGAACTTGACGATGGCGTCAGCCACAACCTTGGGTTCGATCTCGCCGCGGTCAGCCAGGGCTTCCAGGGCAGCCAGCACCACGAAGTGGCGGTCGACTTCGAAGAAGTGACGCAGCTTCTTGCGGCTGTCGCTGCGACCGTAACCGTCGGTACCCAGGACCTTGAACTCTTTGCTCGGTACCCACTGGCGAATCTGCTCGGCGAACAGCTTCATGTAGTCGGTAGAGGCGATGACCGGGCCTTTGCGACCGTTCAGGCACTGCTCGACGTAGGTCTGCTGTGGCTTCTGGCCAGGCTTCAGGCGGTTGGCGCGTTCCACGGCCAGGCCGTCGCGACGCAGTTCGTTGAAGCTGGTGACGCTCCACACGTCGGCGCCGACGTTGAACTCTTCACGCAGGATCTTCGCCGCTTCGCGGACTTCGCGCAGGATGGTGCCGGAGCCCATCAGCTGTACGTGGTGCGCGGCTTCGCGGGTGTCTTCTTCGAGCAGGTACATGCCCTTGATGATGCCTTCCTCGACACCGGCCGGCATGGCTGGCTGCTGGTAGGATTCGTTCATCACGGTGATGTAGTAGAAGATGTCCTGTTGCTCTTCGGTCATCTTCTTCATGCCGTCCTGGATGATCACCGCCAGCTCGTAGCCGTAGGTCGGATCGTAGGTGCGGCAGTTCGGGATGGTGCCCGCCATCATGTGGCTGTGACCGTCTTCGTGCTGCAGGCCTTCACCGTTGAGGGTGGTACGGCCGGCGGTACCGCCGATCAGGAAGCCACGGGTACGGCTGTCGCCAGCGGCCCAGGCCAGGTCGCCAATGCGCTGGAAGCCGAACATCGAGTAGAAGATGTAGAACGGCAGCATCGGCTGGTTGTGGCAGCTGTACGAGGTACCGGCAGCGATGAACGACGACATGGCGCCGGCTTCGTTGATGCCTTCCTCGAGGATCTGGCCCTTCTTGTCTTCGCGGTAGAACATCACCTGGTCTTTATCGACTGGCTCGTAGAGCTGGCCGACCGACGAGTAGATGCCCAGCTGACGGAACATGCCTTCCATACCGAAGGTACGGGCTTCGTCCGGAATGATCGGGACGATGCGCTGGCCGATGTCCTTGTCCTTGACCAGCTGCGCCAGGATGCGCACGAAGGCCATGGTGGTGGAGATTTCGCGGTCGCCCGAACCGTCCAGGATCGCTTTCAGCGTTTCCAGTGGCGGGGTCGGCACGCTGAAGCTCTGGGCGCGGCGCTGCGGCACGAAACCGCCCAGGGCAGCGCGGCGCTCGGCCAGGTACTTGGCTTCGGCAGAACCTTCTTCCGGCTTGAAGAACGGCAGGTTCTCAAGGTCGGCATCCTTGACCGGGATGTCGAAGCGGTCACGGAAGTGACGCAGGCTGTCGACGTCGACCTTCTTGGTGTTGTGCGCGGTGTTCTTGGCTTCGCCGGCACCGGTACCGTAACCCTTGATGGTCTTGGCCAGGATGACGGTCGGCTGGTCCTTGTGGTTAACAGCCTGGTGGTACGCCGCGTAGACCTTGTACGGGTCGTGGCCGCCACGGTTGAGCTTCCAGATCTCGTCGTCGGACAGGTCTTCGACCATGGCCTTGAGCTCTGGGGTGTTGAAGAAGTTCTCACGAACGTACGCGCCGTCTTTGGCTTTGTAGTTCTGGTACTCGCCGTCGATGACTTCGTCCATGCGGCGCTGCAGGGCACCGTTGGTGTCCTTCGCGAACAGTGGGTCCCAGAAGCGGCCCCAGACGACCTTGTTGACGTTCCAGCCACCGCCACGGAACACGCCTTCGAGTTCCTGGATGATCTTGCCGTTGCCGCGAACCGGGCCGTCGAGGCGCTGCAGGTTGCAGTTGATGACGAAGATCAGGTTGTCCAGCTTCTCGCGGCCGGCCAGGGCGATTGCGCCCAGGGATTCCGGCTCGTCGCACTCGCCGTCGCCCATGAAGCACCAGACCTTCTGCTTGCCGGCCGGGATGAAGCCACGGGCTTCCAGGTACTTCATGAAGCGTGCCTGGTAGATGGCCTGGATCGGGCCCAGACCCATCGAAACGGTCGGGAACTGCCAGAAGTCAGGCATCAGCCATGGGTGCGGGTACGAAGACAGGCCGTTGCCGTCCACTTCCTGACGGAAGTTGTTCATCTGGTCTTCGTTGATGCGCCCTTCCATGAAGGCACGGGCGTAGACGCCTGGCGATGCGTGGCCCTGGAAGAAGATCAGGTCGCCGCCATGTTCTTCGGTCGGCGCCTGGAAGAAGTAGTTGAAGCCGATGTCGTACAGGGTGGCACTGGAAGCGAAGCTGGAGATGTGGCCGCCCAGGTCCGAGTCCTTCAGGTTGGTGCGCATCACCATGGCCAGCGCGTTCCAACGCACCATCGAGCGAATGCGGCGTTCCATGAACAGGTCGCCAGGCATGCGTGCTTCGTGGGTGACAGGGATGGTGTTGCGGTATGGCGTGGTGATCGCGTACGGCAGCTGGGAGCCACTGCGGGTGGCCAGCTCGCCCATGCGGGTCATCAGGTAATGAGCGCGGTCTTCGCCTTCTTTGTCGAGGACCGACTCCAGGGCATCCAGCCATTCCTGGGTTTCGATTGGATCGAGGTCTTGCATGGCTTGCTCCAGGGCGGAAAGGCCACCAGAATCGGGGGCCTGAGTTTGCGACTGGCCTTATGGGCAGACGTCGTGAATTCTTGGATTACCGGGGTGTCTCCCGGCGCCGTGTAGTTTTACTACATTTGCTCCGGCATTTCATGCTTTTGCACGCCATGGGTAGTAGTAAAACTACACAAATGCGACGTTTGGTCGCACCTTGGCTTGTGAGGAAAAACGTTCATGTTGGTTGGCGGTATGCAGCGGACAGGTGAATCTTGATGTTTCTTGCCAATGATTCGTTTTTTTCAGCTATTTCCAACTTTTGTATGACAGTCCAACCGTGGTCCGGCTTCCTCTTGACCGCTTTTTCCCCTCCATTTCACGCCGATCAAGGATAGACCATGCGCCTACCTTTGCCGCTCGAACTGCCTGCTTCCCTGCAACCGCTGGTCGTTCGCAACCAGCAGTTTCTGAGCGATGCCGTGGCAGGCCACGCCGACCTCGACCTGCAAACCTGGACCCCACTGCACCGGCAACAGTTCGATCAGGTGGCCGCCGCCAGTGACTTCGTGCTCGGCCTGGCCCAGCGTGAACCGGCCATGCTGTTCGCCCTGATCGCCAGCGGCGAGCTGGGCCGCCGTTACGCCCCGGGCGAGCTGCGCGGGCAAATCGCCGCCGCCGCCCAGGCCGCACAGAGCGAAGACGAGCTGGCGCGCAACCTGCGCCGCGAGCGCAACCGCCAGCAGCTGCGCATCATCTGGCGCGACATTACCCGCCAGGCCGAGCTGGGCGAAACCTGCCGCGACCTGTCCGACCTCGCCGACGCTGCCATCGACGAAGCCTACCAGTGGCTGTACCCGCGCCACTGCCAGCAGTTCGGCACGCCGATCGGCAACCGCAGCGGCCAGCCGCAGCACATGGTGGTGCTGGGCATGGGCAAGCTGGGCGCGGTGGAACTGAACCTGTCGTCGGACATCGACCTGATCTTCGCCTTCCCCGAAGGCGGCGAGACGGAAGGGGTCAAGCGCTCGCTGGAAAACCAGGAATTCTTCACCCGCCTGGGCCAGCGCCTGATAAAGGCACTCGACCCGGTCACCGTCGACGGCTTCGTGTTCCGTGTCGACATGCGCCTGCGCCCCTACGGCTCGGCCGGCGCCCTGGTGCTCAGCTTCAATGCGCTGGAGCAGTACTACCAGGATCAGGGCCGCGACTGGGAGCGCTACGCGATGATCAAGGCGCGGGTGGTGGCCGGTGACCAGGCGGCGGGCGCGCAACTGCAGGAAATGCTGCGGCCGTTCGTGTACCGGCGTTACCTGGACTTCTCGGCGATCGAAGCGCTGCGCACCATGAAGCAGCTGATCCAGCAGGAAGTGCGGCGCAAGGGCATGGCCGACAACATCAAGCTCGGTGCGGGGGGTATCCGTGAGGTCGAGTTCATCGCCCAGGCCTTCCAGCTGATCCACGGCGGGCGCGACCTGAGCCTGCAGCAGCGGCCGCTGCTCAAGGTGCTGGCGACCCTTGAAGGCCAGGGTTACCTGCCGCCAGCAGTGGTGGCTGAGTTGCGCGAAGGCTATGAATTCCTGCGTTACACCGAGCATGCCATCCAGGCTATCGCCGACCGCCAGACGCAGATGCTGCCGGACAGCGAGCTCGACCGTGAGCGTGTCGCCTATATCCTCGGTTTTGCCGACTGGCAGCGCTTCCACGATCAACTGATGTACTGGCGCGGTCGGGTCGACTGGCACTTCCGCCAGGTCATCGCCGACCCGGATGAAGACGAAGGCGAAGGCGAGCTGGTGGTGGGTGGCGAGTGGTCGCCGCTGTGGGAGCAGGCCCAGGATGAAGATGCGGCGGGCCGCCAGCTGGAGGAGGCCGGCTTCAAGCAGCCGGCCGAAGCCCTGCGCCGCCTGGCCGGGCTGCGCGCCAGCCCGCAGCTGCGCTCGATGCAGCGCATTGGCCGCGAGCGCCTGGATGCCTTCATTCCACGCTTGCTGGCCCAGGCTGTGGAGCACGACAACCCGGACCTGGTGCTGGAGCGCGTGCTGCCACTGGTCGAAGCCGTGGCGCGGCGTTCGGCCTATCTGGTGCTGCTCACCGAAAACCCGGGTGCCCTGCGGCGCTTGCTGACCCTGTGCGCCGCCAGCCCGTGGATCGCCGAGCAGATCGCCCGCTACCCGTTGCTGCTCGACGAGCTGCTCAACGAAGGCCGCCTGTTCAGCCCGCCGCTAGCGCCGGAGCTGGCCGCCGAACTGCGCGAGCGGCTGACGCGCATTCCTGAGGACGATCTGGAACAGCAGATGGAAGCGCTGCGCCACTTCAAGCTGGCCCACAGCCTGCGCGTGGCGGCATCGGAAATCAGCGGCAACCTGCCGTTGATGAAAGTCAGCGACTACCTGACCTGGCTGGCCGAAGCCATTCTCGACCAGGTGCTGGCCCTGGCCTGGCGCCAGACCGTGGCCCGCCATGGCCAGCCCAAGCGCAGCGACGGCAGCCTGTGCGACCCGGGCTTCATCATCATCGGCTATGGCAAGGTCGGCGGCCTGGAGCTGGGCCATGGCTCGGACCTGGACCTGGTGTTCATTCACGATGGCGACCCGCAAGCGGAAACCGACGGCGCCAAGCCCATCGACAGTGCGCAGTTCTTCACCCGCCTGGGCCAGCGCATCATCCACCTGCTGACCACCCAGACCAACTCTGGCCAGCTTTACGACGTCGACATGCGTCTGCGCCCGTCCGGCGCGGCGGGGCTGCTGGTCAGCTCGCTGGGGGCGTTCGAACGCTACCAGCAGAGCGAGGCCTGGACCTGGGAGCATCAGGCCCTGGTGCGCGCTCGTGTGCTGGTGGGCTGCAAGCAGGTGGCGACGGCGTTCGAGGGCGTACGGGCCAAGGTCCTGGGCCAGGCCCGCGACCTGGGCAAGTTGCGCAGCGAGGTGAGTGAGATGCGCGCCAAGATGCGCGACAACCTCGGCACCAAGGCCACGGCCGCCGGTACCGCAGCCAATGCCTTCGACGCCGGTGTGGCGTTCGATATCAAGCAGGATGCCGGCGGTATCGTCGATATCGAATTTATGGTGCAATACGCCGCTTTGGCCTGGTCTCACGAGCACCCGGCCATACTCCGATGGACCGATAACATCCGCATTCTGGAAGAGCTGGAGCAGGCAGGGTTGATGCCGGCCAGTGACGCGGTGCTGTTGCGTGAGGTGTACAAGGCGTTCCGCTCGGCGTCGCACCGCCAGGCCCTGCAGAAGCAGGCCGGGGTGATCGATGCGGCGCAGTTTGCCGATGAGCGCCGCGAGGTGCGGCGGATCTGGGGTGAATTGGGCCTGAGCTGATACTGCGTTGGCTTCTTCGCGGGCAAGCCCGCTCCCACAGGGGCTGTGCGATACCTGTGGGAGCGGCGGTTCGGCGCCCCGACTTGCCCGCGAAGGGGCCATGCGAGTGGTACACTGTCCGCCACATAGCCTGAATATAAAGAGGGGAGGCCAGGCTGTATGCAGCCTGTAGCCTCCCCGAGCGTTTCTGGACTAAGCATGAGAATACTGATCATTGGCCCCAGCTGGGTCGGCGACATGGTGATGGCGCAGACCTTGTTCCAGTGCCTGAAACAGCAGCACCCCGACTGCGTGATCGACGTGCTGGCGCCCGAGTGGAGCCGGCCGATCCTCGAACGCATGCCCGAAGTGCGCCAGGCCTTGAGCTTCCCGCTCGGCCACGGCGCGCTTGAGCTGGCCACGCGGCGGCGCATCGGCAAGTCCCTGGCCGGCCAGTACGACCAGGCCATCCTGCTGCCCAACTCGCTGAAGTCGGCGCTGGTGCCGTTCTTTGCCGGCATCCCCAAGCGCACCGGCTGGCGCGGCGAAATGCGTTTCGGCCTGCTCAATGACGTGCGCAAGCTGGACAAGGCCCGCTACCCGCTGATGATCGAGCGCTTCATGGCCCTGGCCTACGCGCCCGGTGCCGAGTTGCCGCAGCCGTATCCGCGGCCGAGCCTGCAGATCGAAGCGCACAGCCGCGAAGCCGCCATGGCCAAGTTCGGCCTGGCGCTGGACCGCCCGGTGCTGGCGCTGTGCCCAGGCGCCGAATTCGGCGAGGCCAAGCGCTGGCCGAGCGAGCACTATGCCGCCGTGGCCGATGCGATGATCCGCCAGGGCTGGCAGGTGTGGCTGTTCGGCTCGAAGAACGATCACCCAGTCGGCGAGCAGATCCGCGACCGCCTGATCCCGGGCTTGCGTGAAGAGTCGTACAACCTGGCGGGTGAAACCTCGCTGGCCGAGGCCATCGACCTGATGTCCTGCGCCGATGCCGTGGTCTCCAACGATTCCGGCCTGATGCACGTGGCTGCCGCGCTGAACCGCCCGCTGGTCGCGGTGTACGGCTCCACCTCGCCAGGCTTTACCCCGCCACTGGCCGAACAGGTGGAAGTGGTGCGCACCGGCATCGAATGCAGCCCGTGCTTCGACCGCACCTGCCGCTTCGGCCACTACAACTGCCTGCGCCTGCTGGAGCCCGGCAAAGTCATCGCCGCCCTGCACAGCCTGGGTGGTCCGAACCTGATCGATACCGTGGCCGAGGTCGACTAAGTGCGGGTACTGATCATCAAGACCTCGTCGCTGGGTGACGTGATCCACACCCTGCCGGCGCTTACCGACGCCGCCCATGCCATCCCGGGCATCCGCTTCGACTGGGTGGTGGAAGAAGGCTTCGCCGAAATCCCCAGCTGGCACCCGGCGGTCGACCAGGTCATCCCGGTGGCGATCCGCCGCTGGCGCAAGAACATCTGGCAGACGATCCGCAGTGGCGAGTGGAAGGCGTTCAAGCAGCGCGTTCGCGCGCGCAAGTATGACCTGGTGATCGATGCCCAGGGCCTGGTCAAGTCAGCCTGGCTGACCCGCTACGTCAAGGCGCCGGTCGCCGGCCTGGATCGCTATTCGGCCCGCGAAGGCTGGGCCAGCCGCTTCTACGACCGGCCGCTGTCGGTTGCCGTCGGCCAGCATGCCGTGGAGCGGGTGCGCCAACTGTTCGCCATGGCCCTGGCCTACGACCTGCCAGAAGGCATCGGCCACTACGGCCTCGACCTCGACCGCCTGCAACTGCCGCCGGCTGCGCCCTACGTGGTGTTCCTGCACGGCACCACCTGGGCGACCAAGCACTGGCCCGAAGCCTACTGGCGCGAACTGGCCGAGCGCCTGGGCCGGCGCAAGCTGCAGGTGCGCCTGCCGTGGGGCAACCCGGCCGAGAAGGCCCGCGCCGAGCGCATCGCCCAGGGCTTGAACAACTGCCAGGTGCTCCCCAAATTGAACCTTGCCGGGGTCGCCCGTGTACTGGCGGCGGCCAAGGCCTGCGTGGCGGTGGATACCGGCCTCGGCCACCTGGCCGCAGCGCTGGACGTGCCGACCATTTCGCTGTTCGGCCCGACCAACCCGGGCCTGACCGGCGCCTACGGCCGCGTGCAGGTTCACCAGGCCAGCGATTTCCCGTGTGCACCGTGCCTGCAAAAGAAGTGCACCTACAAACCGAGCGCTGACGACCTGCGCCGGTTCGATCTGAAACGCGAGTGGCCGCTGTGCTTCACTCGCCTGAATCCCGAGCATGTAGCGAGCCGCCTGAGCGCGCTGCTGCTGGCTGAGGATGTTCGTTGATGCAACTGGCTTTCGTGCTTTACAAATATTTCCCCTTCGGCGGGCTGCAGCGCGACTTCATGCGCATTGCCCTGGAATGCCAGAAGCGGGGCCACCAGATCCGCGTGTACACGCTGATCTGGGAGGGTGACATTCCGCCGGGCTTCGAGGTGCTGGTGGCGCCGGTCAAGGCGATCTTCAACCACCGGCGCAACGAGAAACTGAGCGCCTGGATGGCAGCGGACCTGGCCAAGCGCCCGGTCGACCGCCTGATCGGCTTCAACAAGATGCCGGGGCTGGACGTGTACTACGCCGCCGACGGCTGCTTCGAAGACAAGGCGCAGACCCTGCGTGGCGGCCTGTACCGGCGCTGGGGCCGCTACCGGCACTTCGCCGAGTACGAGCGCGCCGTGTTCGCCAAGGACGCGCGCACCGAAGTCCTGATGATTTCCGAAGTGCAGCAGCCGCTGTTCATCAAGCACTACGGCACCCCGGTGGAGCGCTTCCACCTGCTGCCGCCAGGTATCTCCCAGGACCGCCGCGCGCCGGCCAATGCCGCCGAGATCCGCGCCGAGTTCCGCAAGGAATTCAACCTGGGCGATGACGACCTGCTGCTGGTGCAGATCGGTTCGGGCTTCAAGACCAAGGGCGTCGACCGCAGCCTCAAGGCCCTGGCCGCGCTGCCTTCGGCGCTGCGCAAGCGCACGAAGTTGATGGTCATCGGCCAGGACGACCCCAAGGTGTTCCAGCTGCAGAGCGCCACGCTGGGCCTGGGCGAGCAGGTGCAGTTCCTTAAGGGCCGCAGCGACATCCCGCGCTTTTTGCTGGGCGCCGACCTGCTGATCCACCCGGCCTACAACGAGAACACCGGCACGGTGCTGCTCGAGGCCCTGGTGGCCGGCCTGCCGGTGCTGGTGTCCAAGGTCTGTGGTTACGCCCATTACATCGCCGAGGCCGACAGTGGCCTGGTGCTGGACGAGCCGTACGAACAGGAACAGCTCAATGCCTACCTGCAGCGCATGCTCGAAGACGGGCAGGCCCGCGCCGAGTGGTCGCGCAACGGCCTGGCCTTTGCCGACAGCGCTGACCTGTACAGCATGCCGCAGCATGCTGCCGATGTGATCCTGGGGCAGGAGAACCCATGAAGCTGATACTGGCCGAACCCTTCAAGCGCCTGTGGGCCGGGCGTGACGCCTTCGATGCCGTGGAAGCGCTGCAAGGCGAGGTGTATCGCGAACTCGAAGGCCGCCGCACGCTGCGTACCGAGGTCGATGGCGAAGGCTTCTTCGTCAAGATCCACCGTGGCATCGGCTGGGGTGAGATCTTCAAGAACCTGCTCACCGCCAAACTGCCGGTGCTCGGTGCCGGCCAGGAATGGCAGGCCATCCAGCGCCTGCATGAAGTGGGCGTGCCGACCATGACCGCCGTCGCCTATGGCGAGCGTGGCAGCAACCCGGCCAGCCAGCATTCGTTCATCGTCACCGAAGAGTTGGCGCCGACCATCAGCCTGGAAGACTTCAGCATCGACTGGGTCAAGCACCCACCCGCGCCGCGCCTGAAGCGCGCGCTGATCGCTGAAGTGGCGAAGATGACCGGTGGCATGCACCGCGCCGGGGTCAACCACCGCGACTGCTACATCTGCCACTTCCTGCTGCACACTGACCGGCCGGTGACGCCGGAAGACTTCAAACTGTCGGTGATCGACCTGCACCGCGCGCAGACCCGGGCGAAAATCAGCCGGCGCTGGCGCGACAAGGACCTGGCCGCGCTGTACTTCTCGGCGCTGGATATCGGCCTGACCCAGCGCGACAAGCTGCGCTTCCTGCGCGGGTACTTCCAGCGCCCGTTGCGCCAGGTGCTGGCCGAGGAAGCCGCGCTGCTCGCCTGGCTCGAACGCAAGGCGCAGAAACTCTACGATCGCAAGCAACGCTATGGGGATGCACTCTGATGGCGGGTTGGACACTGGCGCCAGGCTACGAACACCTGGCGTCGGACTTCGGCAGCCTCGATGCGGTCTTTGCCCTCAAGGGCGAACACCTCACGCGTGACCCGCTCAGCGAGGTCATCCGCATCGAGCGTGACGGGGTCAACTACTACGTCAAGCGCTACACCGGCGCTGGCAAGCACATGCGCCGCTACCTGGGCCGGCCACGCATCAAGGCCGAATGGCAGAACCTCAAGCAGTTCGCCAAGTGGGATATTCCCACGGCCGAAGTGGTGGCCTGGGGCCTGGAACGCAAAGGCCTGGCCTTTGGCCGTGGCGCGATGATCACCCGCGAACTGCCACGCACCGAAGACCTCTCGGCCCTGGCCGAGCGCAACGATCCGCGCCTGGCCGATCGCGTCTGGGTCGACAAGCTGAGCCGCCAGCTGGCGCGCCACACCCGGGTCATGCATGAACACCGTTTCGCCCACAATGACCTGAAGTGGCGCAACCTGCTGGTCGACGACCTGGGCACGCTGTTCTTCATCGACTGCCCGACCGGCGACTTCTGGCGTGGCTTCATGTGGCGCCACCGCATGATCAAAGACCTGGCATGCCTGGACAAGGTGGCCAAATATCACCTGTCGGCGACCCAGCGCCTGCGCTTCTACCTGCAGTACCGTGGGCGTCAGCGCCTGAATGTGCGCGACAAGCGGCGCATTCGTCAGGTGCTGAGCTTCTTCGAGGGAAGGGAATGACCGACTACCTGGCCGGCGCGGACCTCGCGCTGCTCAAGCGCCATGGCTTGAACGACTTCGAAGCGCTGTGGGCGCTGCAGCTCGACGCCGTGGACGAACCCAATACTGGCCGCGGCGGCTGGAGCAGCGTCTACCGCCTGGAACTTGAAGGTAAAGGTTATTATCTCAAGCGCCAGAGCGATTACCTGACCCGCACCTTGCACCGGCCGTTTGGCGAACCGACCTTCGCCCGCGAATTCCGCAACATCAGCCGTTACCAGAAGCTGCGCATTCCGGCCTTGCAGGCCGTGTTCTACGGCGAGCGCAAGCACAACGGCCAGCACCGGGCGATCCTGATGACCCGTGCGCTGGACGAATGGAGCGACCTGGAGGGCCTGCTGGCCCAGTGGCCGCAGCTCGCCGATGAGGCCCGGGCGGGCATCCTCAAGGCGTGCGGCCAGCTGGCGCGCACCCTGCACGGCGCCGGTCAGGTGCACGGCTGCTTCTACCCCAAGCACATCTTCCTGCGCCAGCGCCGCGAGGGCTGGGAAGCGCAGCTGATCGACCTGGAAAAGACCCGGCCGCTGCTGTTTGGCATGCGCGACCGCCTGCGCGACCTGGAGCCACTGCTGCGCCGTGCCCGTGCCTGGAGCGAGGCGGACGTGCGCCAGCTGCTGGCCGCCTACCTGCAGCAGCCTGCCGACAGCGCCCTGGTCGGCACCTGGCTGCAACGCCTGACGCAACGCCGTCGTGAAAAAGAGGCCCGCTGATGCGTTTGTCCGAACTCAAAGACGCCGGGCGCAGCCCGTCTCTGCCATTGAGCATCACCTTGGCCGACGCCGCTGGCACGGCTGACCTGCAATTGCTCAGCCTGTTGCGGGTGCTGCCTGGCCAGCGTTATGTCGGCGCCGGCATCTGGCGTGGCACCCCGGTGCTGGCCAAGCTGCTGGTCGGCGGCAATGCCGCACGGCATTTCCAGCGCGAGCTGGATGGCGTGAAACTGCTGGCCAAAGAGGGCCTGACCACGCCACAGCTGCTCGCCGATGGCCTCAAGGAAGGCGAAGGCGGCTGGTTGCTGTTCGAATTCCTCGAGGGCGCCGAAAGCCTGGCCGACGCCTGGGCTGCGGTGGAAAGCCTGCCGGTGCTGGCTGACGAGCAGCACCTGGTGCTGGGCGAAGCTCTCACTGCCGTGGCACAGATGCATGCACAAGGCCTGTGGCAGGAAGACCTGCACCTGGACAACCTGCTGCGCCATGGCGGCAAGCTGTACCTGATCGACGGTGCCGGCATCAAGGTCGAGACGCCCGGCCAGCAGTTGTCGCGGCCGCGTGTGCTGGAAAACCTCGGGGTGTTCTTCGCCCAGTTGCCCAAGCGCCTGGAGCCGTTCATCGAAGAGCTGCTGGTGCATTACCTGCTGGCCAATGCCGAGCATGCGCTGCCGATGGAAGCGCTGCAGAAGCAGGTGGACAAGGTGCGCAACTGGCGGCAGAAGGACTACCTGGAAAAGGCCGGCCGCGAGTGCAGCCTGTTCAGTGTCGAGCGCAGCCTGTCAGGCCTGCGGGCGATACGCCGCGAAGAGGTGGGTGCCATGCTGCCGGTGCTGCAGCAGGCAGATGCACTGATCGACAAGGGCCATCTGTACAAGACCGGTGGCGCGGCCAGTGTGGCGCGTATCGAGGTGAACGGCCGCAAGCTGGTGCTCAAACGCTACAACATCAAGAACACCGCACACTGGTTCAAGCGCTTCTGGCGCCCGAGCCGGGCCTGGCACTCGTGGATCGAAGGGCATCGCCTGGCGTTTCTCGACATCGCCACGCCGCGCCCACTGGCGGTGCTGGAACAGCGGGTGATGGGCCTGCGCAGCCGTGCCTACCTGGTCACCGAGTTTGTCGAGGGGCCGGACCTGACCGCGTGCTTCGCCCCCTACGTGGAGAACGGTGACGCGCCCGAAGAGCAGGTCGACGCGCTGGTCCACGTGATGCAGCAGTTGATCCGCGAGCGCATCAGCCATGGCGACTTCAAGGGCCACAACCTGTTCTGGGACAAGGGCCAATGGTCGCTGATCGACCTTGATGCCATGTGTCAGCACGCTACCCAGCTCAGCTTCGCGCCAGCCTACGCCCGTGACCGGGCGCGGCTGCTGCGCAACTGGCCGAGTGGCAGCGCCCTGCATCAACGCCTGGACAGGCTGTTGCCGCGGCTCGGCGAGTAATCCTCTGGCAGGGCCAGCCAGTCGCTGCCGCGGCCTGGCTGGCGCACGCGGATCTGCCATGCGTCCTGTTCGCGGCGCAGGACTGCCCAGGCGGGAACCGTGCCGCTGAGCCCTGCGGGCAATATCAGGTGGTAGTGCCCGGGCAGCAAGTGGCGGCGTACCGGCAGCTGGTGGTTCAGCAGCTGCAGGTACAACGTGCTGCCATGGCTTAACAGATTGTTCTCGTGCTCATCGGCGACGCCCTCCAGGCGCGGTTCCAGCCGGCATTGGCCAAGCAGCTGCGCGATATCGGGCAGCCCCTCATGCCAGTGCACCGCTGAATCGACGATCCAGTTGCCGTTCTGGCTGCGCTTGATCGGCAACTTCAGGTACGCATAAGGCTGGTCAGGGTCGGTGGCGCGCCAGCGGTTGCCGTCAAAGCTCACGTTGAAGTAATGGCCCTGGTTGTCGCGCACGAAGTACTGGGTCAGGCCGGGGTTGACCGACAATTGTTCATACACCGCTTCGCCGTGTACCGAGTCGATCCGGTAGCGCAGCCTGCTCATGTCGGGCGCCACTTGGTAACGCTGCGGCAGCGGCACCGGTGGCGGCTTCGGCAGCCCGCGCAATGCGCGGCGCATGAGGCTGGACCCTGCCATTTCGTTGAGACCCGCGCTGGCGTGGCCAAGGGCGGCCACGGCATGGTGCAGGGCACCGGCATGGTCGTCCTGGTCGAATGCCTCGAAGCCATCCCAGATCGAGATCGCCATGCGGCCGAACGCCAGCGCCAGCAGTGCCCGTTGTGGCAGGACGAAGGTGACGAGGTCCAGCACCAGCCTGAGCACGTTGACCGAGAACTCGCCCAGCAGTTCTTCGTTGCTGCGGGTAGCGATGTCGGTTTGCGCGATCAGGCTTTTGACTTCGGCCCGGTACAGCGCTTCGAACAGGTTGCCGGTGATGGTCTGGCGCGTGACGATTGCGCCGATCCGGCCTTTTTTCAGCCGTGCGCCGAGGAGTTTGCCGCTGGCCTGTGGCAGGCGTTGGGTCAGGTAGCCCTGAAAGCCCGGATCATTGCGGGCAGCGTGAATCAGCGCTTTGGTGTCGCTGTACTCGCGCCAGAAGCGCCGGTCAGGTACATCCGGGCAGTACAGCACGATGCGTTTCGAGTTTTCCGGTGAAACCAGCAGCAACACGCCCAGCAGCGTGTCCCCCTGTACCAGCAGCTGCTGTGCAATCACCTGCTGTTCATTGTAGTGCGGGCGCGTATCGCTGTCGGGCGCGCTGATCACCGTGCTGGCCCAGCCATAGCCTTGCTCGAACGTATCCGGCAGGAAGTGCCTGACATAGCGCGCCTTGACCGCTTCGGCATTCATCCGCGTGCGGGTGATCTGCCCATGCGCGGCTTGGCGCCAGCGCCCCTCGGGTGACTCCAGCAGTTGGGTGCGCAGGTAGGCCTTGTAGCCACTGCCAGCATTCAGCCGCCGCACGATGGCCTTGACCCGTTGCGGGGTCAGGGCAGGTAGCGGCTGGTCATCGTTCAGGTAGACGCGGGCAGTCAGCCAGTAATCCACATCGAACCAGGCAATGTTCAGCAAGGCCAGTTCATCGAGCCTGTAGGTGTGGCGTACCACTTCGATGGTATCGCCGGCCTGCGGCCTGCTGGCTACCGGTATGTAGCCGCTGGTCCCGCCGATCGGTAGCGGGTTGACGATCGGCCCCGTCTGGCGGGCTAGCGTGACGCTGATGGAAATATCCCGTGGGTCGCAATCCAGGCCAGGGTCTCGTTGCAGGTATTCGCGCAGGCGCTCGTTGACCCAGTTCAGCAGGCTGTGCTGCTGGCGGAACTGCTCGAGGGTGAGAATGCCGGGTGCACTGGCCACCTGAATGGCGAGCACTTGTTCCTGCATGGCCTGCATGATGTGCGTGACACCTTGGCGCGACGTTGCGCGCAGCCAGTTTGGCAGGTGTTTTTCGAGCAGCAGCCCATAACGGTTGGCCATAGGGCCGCGGCTGCCGACCGTTCGCCTGATGTCCAGGGCGTTGGCCAGCGCGGCATCCAGCTGCTCGATGCTGCGTTGTTGCCCCTGTTCCCAGGCCTTTTGCCAGGCATGGCTGAGGTGGCTGGTTTGCGCGTCGCGTATGGCGAAGGCCAGAAACTCGGCAGGGTCCTCGGTGTACCAGTCATAGCGCAGGCGTTCGGCCTGGCGGGCCTGCTGCTGGTTGCCAGGCTCGCTCAGCATGGCCAGCAGGTGCCCGCTCTGCAGCGGGTCTTCCAGGCGCTCGCAGACCTCAGCATGGAGTGCGGCAAGGCTGTCGAAGGCTTCTATGCCATGGGCGACACTGCACAGTATCGCCAGGCCCACGGGTTCGTCGTGTTCGAGCAGGCGCCCTTCGGGCCCTTGTTCGGTGAGCACCAGAAAACCCGGCACATGGCAGCGCCAGTTGGGGGCGGTGCTGGCAAGGAGCAGGCGATAGGTTTGTGGCCGCGATGTGACGGGCAGGTGCCGACGCTGCCAGGGGCGCGGCAGCTCCAGGCAGGTCCTGAGCAACTGCGCATGCCCGGGCGACAGGGTCTGGTCGGTGCTGCGCAGGCGAATTTCTGCATCCAGCTGGTCACGATAATGGGAGGCCAGGCGAATCAGACGCGTCAGTCCCTTACTGTCGCGCTCCAGCCAGTAGCTTGCCAGGCGGGCATGCAGATCCTGGCGAATGTTCTTGCAGAAACCGTCGATATGGCTGGCGAAATTTGCCGGCAAGTTAAGTGTGGAGTAGCTGGCATGGCGCGCTTGACTGCCTGTGGGCAAGCGAAACGTGCCGCCGTCGAACAGATGGAAACCCACCAGCTGCAGCAACTGATGCGTGCCGAAATACAGCGTGCGTGCAGTGATCGTGAGGTCTGGAAAAAGCTGTGCGAGGGCGATGTCCAGGCTGGGCTCGACGCCGTCGATGGGGGGCAGAAGTGCTTCCAGTCTGCTGTCCAGGGTCTGGAAGCGGTGCAGTGTGGTCATGGTCCGTCTCCGGGGGAAAGGCGGACGATGGTGCGTGAGTGAGCCCTTGCGGCTGTGTTAGCCGGTTACCTCAGCGTCGGCAAAGGCCGCGTATCGATAGCCACGCCGGGACACCCAGGCCCAGCCAGGAAAGCACGTCCCACCCGCCGTCGCCGAGCAGCGCGGCGAACAGCCCCAGCGCACCGAGCACGGCGATCAGCAGCGGCCAGGCAAAGACCCGCGAGGTGGCCTGCGACTTGTGGGTCATGTGCGTGCCTCCCGGTGCTTGCGCTGCTTGCCCCACCACAGGTACAGGCCGCTGCCGAGCACGATGAGGGTCAGCACATCGAGTACTGCCCAGAGCATCTGCATCGGCCGGCCGCCATAGTCACCGAAGTGCAGCGGTTGCGACAGGCCCATGGCGTCCATGTACCAGGGGCGTTCGCCCACGGCCGTCACCGCCAGGGTGCGCGCATCGATCAGCACGGGCGTCAGCAGGTGCGAGGTCAGGTGCGTGGCGCCCTTCATGAACACGGCGTAGTGGTGCTCGCTGGAGAAGCGCGTGCCGGGGAAGGCGATGAAGTCCGGGCGCATGCCGGGCGCGGCGCGCTCGGCGATCGCCAGCAGCTCGGTGGCGCTGGCCCGTTCGGTGAGGGCCGGGGCGTCGCGGTAGGGGGCGACCATCGCCGCCAGGCTGTCGTTGCGCCATGCAGCGATGACCAGGTCGGAGAGGGCGCTGATGACACCGGTGACACCCACCGTCAGCGCCCAGGCCAGGGTGACCACGCCAATCAGGTTGTGCAGGTCGAGCCAGCGCAGGCGCCTGGACTTGTCGTGGCGCACGGTGGCGAAGTCCAGGCGGCGCATGAACGGTGCGTAGAGTACGGTGCCGGAGACGATCGCGACGACGAACAGCACACCCATGAACGCCAGCAGCAGTTTGCCGGGCAGGCCGGCGAACATGTCCACGTGCAGGCGCAGCATGAGCATCATGAAGCCGCCATTGGCGGCAGGCATGGCCACGGCTTCGCCGGTGCGGGCGTCGAGCATGAAGGTGTGTGACGCATTGGGCTCGGTGCCGGCAGTGGCGGCGGTGATCGCCAGCACGCCGTTGGGCTCGTCCTCGTCGAAGCCGAAGTACTGCACGACCTCGTCGGGGCGGTGTTGCTCGGCCTTGATCACCAGCTGCTGCAGGTCCAGCTGCGGGGTGCCGGCGGGCAGCTCGCGCAGTTGCGGGGCATCGCCGAGCAGGTGTTCGAGTTCGTGGTGGAAGATCAGCGGCAGGCCGGTCAGCGCCAGCAACAGCATGAACACCGTGCAGACCAGGCTGCTCCAGGTGTGGATCACCGACCAGCGGCGGATGGTTGGGCTTTTCATCACGGTACCGATTTATGTCTGTTGGACCGTGGGGCTGCGCAGCAGCCCCCGCTCACTCAGAACTTGTAGGAAGCGCTGGCAACGACGCTGCGCTCGTCGCCGTAGTAGCAGTAGAAGCTGTCGCAGGTGGAGATGTAGTCCTTGTTGAACAGGTTGGTGGCATTGACCGCCACCGACGCGCCCTTGAGGCTGGTGCTCAGGCGACCGAGGTCGTAGTGCACCGAGGCATCGAACACGGTGTAGGCGTTGGCCTTGCCCAGGTAGGTGTTGGCCTGGTCGCCGTAGGTGTTGCCGGTGTAGCGCGCGCCACCGCCGATGCCGAAGCCGTCGAGCACACCGCTGTGCCAGGTGTAGTCGGCCCACAGCGAGGCTTGCTGGTTGGGCATCAGTTGCAGGCGGTTGCCTTTGTACAGGCCGTCCTGTACTTCAGACTTGGCCAGGGTGTAGGCAGCGGTCAGCTTGAGGTTTTCGGTGACATCGGAAACCGCTTCCAGCTCCAGGCCATGGACTTTCACTTCGCCGGTCTGGCTGGTGACAGTAGTGTTCCCATCGTTATTGGTGACCAATACGTTCTTCTGGGTAAGGTCATACACAGCGGCCGACAGCAACGTGTTGGAGCCGGGCGGCTGGTACTTGACGCCCAGTTCCCACTGTTTGCCTTCGGTTGGCTTGAACGAGCTGGTCGGGTCTACGTCCGCCTTGCTGGCCGGTTGGAAAGATTCGGCATAAGACAAATAGGGAACGAATCCAGAGTCGAAGACGTAACTGATTGCGGCGTTACCGCTAAAGTTGCTGTCGCGTTGTGTGTTGGTGGCGTCACCTTTATTGAAGAATTTGGTGCTGGTATGTACCCAATCCTCACGGCCACCCAACGTCAAACGCCAGTTCCCGAGCGCCATCTGGTCTTGAATATAGACGCCTGTCTGGCGGGTTTTCTGGTCGTAGTCGTAGTAGGCAGTGGAACGATCCGGGCGAGTGATCGGCAAACCGTAAACGGGATTGTTCACGTTGATGCTGGGTGCAGTGCCGTAGATCGTCAGGAAATTGTTATTGGTGCGCTGGTGGTCCAGCCCGATCAGCAGAGTGTGGCTGATGTCGCCGGTGTTGAAGTTGCCCTCGAAATTGTTGTCGACGGCGAACTGGCTAATGTCCTCATCAACGTTTGTGGTACTCCGGCCAACATTGCCGTCGTTATCCACTACCATGCCGAACTCGGGGAAGTAGCTGTTTACGGTGATGGTCTGGAACGACAGATCCGACTTGGTGTAGCGAAGGTTCTGGCGGAACTGCCAAACTTCGTTGATGCGATGCTCGAAGGCGTAGCCCAGCGCGTAGTAGGTGCGATCGTAGAACTCGTAGTTCGGGTCACCCAGGTTCTTGTGGTGGGAGATCTTGCCGAACGGCATGTCGATCTTGGTGCCTTGAATCGGCCGGAACTGGCTGGTGACACCGGTATCGTCGCGGGTGAACTGGGTCAGCAGGGTCAGCGAGGTATCGTCGTCGATGTTCCAGGTCAGGCTTGGCGCGATGTTGTAGCGCTTGTCATCGATATGGTCGATCTGCGTGCCGCCATCGCGAATCACGCCACTCACGCCGTACAGGAACCGGCCATCGTCATCGATCTTGCCGGTGCTGGCGAAGTTGATCTGGCGATGGTTGTCGCTGCCGTACTGCACTTCGATCTCGTTGGCGCTTTCGGCCTGAGGGCGGCGGCTGACCATGTCCAGCAAACCGCCGGGCGGCGTCTGGCCATAGACTGAGGAGGCCGGGCCGCGCAGCAGGGCCAGGCGGTCGAGGTTCCAGGTTTCGGCTTTCGGGTTGGCATACACGCCACGTGGCAGCGGCAGGCCGTCGAGGAACTGGGTCGGCTCGAAACCGCGCACGCGCATCCAGTCGTAGCGGGTGTCGCTGCCGAAACTGGCGGAGACGATGCCCGGCATGTATTTCACGGCGTCATCGAGGCTGTGCACGCCACGGTCGCTCATCTGCTGACGGGTGGCCACGGAGATCGAGCGCGGTACTTCGACCAGTGCGGTGTCGGTCTTGGTACCGGCGGCGGTGCGCTTGGCCAGGTAGCCGTCGACCGGGCCCCAGGCGCTTTCGGAAGCGCTGGCGGCGTTGACGGTGGTTTCCGGCAGTGCCAGGGCGCCATCCGGCACGGCGACCAGGCTATAGCTGCCGACGCTGCTCTGTTGCAGTTGCAACCCGGTGCCGAGCAAGGCCGCCTGCAGGGCGCCGAGGCCACTGTACTGGCCATTGACCGGGGCCGAGGTACGGCCGCTGACCAGCGCCGGGTCGATGGCCAGGGCGATGCCCGACTGGCTGGCGATCTGGTTCAGGGTGGTGGCCAGCGGCGCGGCGGGCAGGTTGTAGGCGCGCGGCGCGGACTGCTCGGCGGCGAACAGGGCGGTGCTGGACAATGGCGCGGCCATGGCGATGGCCAGGGCCATCAGGCTGGGACGCAGGATACGATCAACGGCACGGGACATGCAGCGGCTCCTCGACGGATAAGTGCTAACTGCTTCCTTGCCGAGCGAGATTCCAGAAGTGACAGGGGGAATCGGAAAAAAAGTGAGAATTATTTGAATCTGGCTTTTTCCTGCACCGGCCCCTTCGCGGGCAAGCCCGCTCCCACAGGTGCGCCGCAGATTCAAGGGCTGCGGAAATCCTGTGGGAGCGGGCTTGCCCGCGAAGAGGCCAGTACAGGATTACTTGGGAACGACAGTCACCCACCACGGCGTATGCCGCTCGATCTTCACCGGCAGCGCCGGCGTCAGCGAAGCCAGGGCCAGGTCGGTGTCGGTCAGCGGGAAGCTGCCGGTCACGCGCAGGTCGGCCACTTCATCGGCCACACCCAGGTGGCCGCTGCGGTACTGGCCCAGCTGTTTCAGCAGGTCGGCCAGGCGCACGTTGTCGACCACCAGCATGCCGCGAGTCCAGGCGTCGGCCCCGGCCTGCACCGGGCCGATCCGGCCCAGGCCGTTGCTGTTCATCAGCACTTGCTGGCCTTCGCGCAGGACCTGCTCGTCGCCGCTGTTGTGTGGCATGGCGGCGACCGACGATTGCAGCACCTCCAGGCGCGTGCCCTGGTCTTCGCGACGCACCAGGAAGCGCGTACCCAGTGGCCGCAGGCGGCCATCGTCGGTACGTACCAGCAGCGGGCGTGGGTCGTCATGGCCGGTCTCGACCGAGATTTCGCCCTGATGCAGCACGATCAGGCGCTGTTCGCCCTGGTAGTCGATGTCGACGGCGGTGTGGGTGTTCAGGCTCAGCAGCGTGCCGTCTTCCAGGCGCAAGGTGCGCAGTTCGCCCGTGGCGGTGCGCTGATCGGCCAGCCAGTAGCTGGGCGCCAGTGACGGGGCACCGATCCAGGCCAGCAGCGAACCGAGCAGGAACATCCCGGCCAGCCCGCCACCGACTTTGCCGATGCGCCGTCGCAAACCGGCGCGCGATTGCAGCAAGGCCTGGCGAGCCGGGCCGGCAGCAGCGCTGACGCGTTGGTCGAGGGCGCCAAGCTGGCGCCAGGCACGGGCATGTTCTTCGCTGGCGGCATGCCAGCGGATGAATTCGGTGCGCTCGTCAGGCGTGCCACTGCTGTCGTCCAGGCTCATTTTCCAGGCGATGGCGGCTTCCAGCACCTGCGACGAAACCGGTGTGTTGTTCACGTCGGTTCCCCGTACAGGGCCACGTAGCACTGGCGCATGCCCTGGGCGATGTACTGGCGCACACGCGACACCGAAACGCCCAGGCGCTCGGCGATTTCGGCGTGGCCCATGCCATCCAGGCGGTTGTGCAGGAAGGCCGCGCGGGCCTTGCTCGACAGCTTGCCGAGCAGGCGGTCGATGGCCTTGAGGTCTTCGAGGATCAGGTGCTGAGTTTCCGGGGAGGGGTGTTCGGCTTCGGGGATCGACGCCAGCTCGGCCAGGTAGGCCTGCTCCAGCGCCGCGCGGCGGAAGTGGTCGAACATCAGGCCCTTGGCCACGGCGGCGAGGAACGCGCGTGGTTCGCGCGGGGTGTCCAGCTGCTCGCGGCCGAGCAGGCGCACGAAGGTGTCCTGGCTCAGGTCTTCGGCACGTTGGCGGCAGGCCATGCTGCGCTGCAGCCAGGCGAGCAGCCAGCCGCGATGGTCGCGGTACAGCGAGCCGACCAGATCGGCATGTGGGCTGTGGGCAGAAGACACGCAGCGTCCCCCCGGAACGAATGCATTAACTAACGATAATTATTCGCGATTGTTACAGAGGCAAGGGGGTGGGTGCAATGGACGCTTATCGGATGGCCATCATTCAGGATGTGTTGCTTGGGCCGGCCTCTTCGCGGGCGCGCCCGCTCCTACAGGGCTTTCGCCAACCTTGGAAGCTGCGCGTTACCTGTGGGAGCGGGCGTGCCCGCGAAGAGGCCAGCGATTAACTAAAGGCCGTGATGATGCGCGGCGCGCCTGCGCCATCCCCTCAGTCGCTGCTCCAGCTGCAACGGGCTGTCGAGCTGCTGGCGCCGGGCCTGGCTGAACAGGATCAGCGCCAGCTCCGCCGTGACCTGCGCATCGGCGCTGGCATGGTGACGCTCATCCACCTGCAGGCCGAAGCGCGCCACCCAGTCGTCCAGCCCGGCCTCGCGCAACACGGTGTCGGGGTTGAGCATCGGTGCCAGTTCCGCCACGTCGAGGAAGGGCAACTGCAAGCGATGGCCCAGGCTCTGTTTCAAGGCACGGGCCAGCATGCGCTGGTCGAACGGCGCATGGAACGCCAGCACCGGGCTGTCGCCGATGAATTCGAGCAGGTCGAGCAGCGCTTCGGCCGGGTTGCAGCCAGCCGCCAGGGCACTCGGGCCGAGGCCGTGGATCAGCACGCTGGCGTTGGTTTTCTGTTCAGGGCGGTGCAGGGTGCGTTCGAACTGCTGGGCGAAATCGATGGCCCCGTCCTCGATGGCCACCGCACCGATCGACAGCACTTGGTCGCGATTGGGGTTGAGGCCGCTGGTTTCCAGGTCGAGCACCACCCAGCGCTGCTCGCGCAACGGGCATACGCCCAGCGGCTTGGCCTTGGGCAACCGCGCCAGGCGCTGGCGCAAGACATCGTCCAGCAGCGGGGCAGCAGGGCGCAGCCAGGCGAACAGGCTCATAACTGATACCGCAGGGCCAGGCTGCTCTGCAGGCGCTGGGCCTGACGCAGGGATTCGCGCAGGATGCGCCGGTCCAGATGGTTGAGGCTGTCCGGGTCGAGACGGTTGGAGTACGGCAGGTTGTCGCGGGTCTGGCGCTGGTGCTGCTGCATGCGGGTTTGCTGGATGAAGTGGTAGGCCTCTTCATAGGCAGCGCCGTCGAGCGCCTCGATGACCCCCTTGGCGACCAGCTGGCGCAGGCGCTCCAGGGTGTTGCAGGCGCCAATGCCATTGGCCAGTGCCAGCAGGCGGGCGCCATCGACGAAGGGCGTCAGGCCCTGGACCTTGAGGTCGAGGGTGGCGGCCTTGTCGTTGCCCTGGCGGGTCAGCACGAACTCGCGCAGGCGGCCCACCGGCGGGCGCTGGCGCAGGGCGTTGTCGGCCAGCATGCGCTGGAAGATGCGGTTGTCCGCCACCTGCTCCAGCAGTTGCCGGCGCAGTTGTTCACAGCCCTGTTCATCACCCCAGACCACGCGCAGGTCGAAGTAGATGCTCGAACCCAGCAGGTTCTCCGGGCTGGCCTCGCGCACGAAACCGGCAAAGCGCCGTGCCCACTGCGCGCGTGACAGGCACAGCTCGGGGTTGCCGGCCATGACGTTGCCCTTGCACAGGGTGAAACCGCACTGGGCCAGGCACTGGTTGATGTACTGCGCCAAGGGCAGCAGGCGTGCGCGAATGGCCTCGGCTTCGGTGTCGTCGGCGGCTTCGAAGAGGATGCCGTTGTCCTGGTCGGTGTGCAGGGTCTGCTCGCGGCGCCCTTCGCTGCCGAAGCACAACCAGCTGAACGGCACACCGGGGTCGCCACGTTCGGCAATGGCCAGCTCGATCACCCGGCACACCGTGTGGTCGTTGAGCAGGGTGATGATCTGGGTGATCTGCGTCGAGGAGGCGCCGTGGGCGAGCATGCGCTCGACCAGCTGGCCGATCTCGCCACGCAGCTGCACCAGCGAATCGAGGCGCGGCGCATGGCGGATGGTGCGCGCCAGGTGCACCAGGTCGACCCGCTGCAGGGAAAACAGGTCACGCTCGGACACCACGCCACACAGGCGCTGGTTGTCCACCAGGCAGACGTGGGCGATATGCCGTTCGGTCATCGCCATGGCCGCGTCGAAGGCGCTGGCCTGGGGGCTGAGGTAGAACGGCCTGGCGGTCATGTGCTGATCGATCGGCGCACCGAGGTCGGCATCGGCGGCGGCCACCACCTGGCGCAGGTCGCGCAGGGTGAAGATACCCACCGGGTAGCGCTGCGGGTCGACCACGACAATGCTGCCGACCTGCTGTTCATGCATCAGCCGCACCGCCTCGCGCAGCGGTGTATCCGGCGCGCAGACCACCGGGTGACGCATGGCCAGTTCGCCCAGCGGGGTATTCAGCGAGTACTGGGTGCCGAGGGTTTCCACTGCACGTTGGCGTACCTGCTGGTTGACCTGGTCGAGCAGGCTGCTGACCCCACGCAGTGCAAAATCTCGAAACACTTCCGACATCGAGAACACGCGGATGAACGCGGCTTTGTTCAATTGCAGGCAGAAGGTGTCTTCGCCGGCCAAATGTTCGGTGCGCGTCGCCCGCTCGCCGAGCAGTGCCGCCAGCGGGAAGCATTCGCCGCTGGTGATCTCGAAGGTGGTTTCCACCCCGGGCTTGACCAGGTGCTGGCGCTCGCCGACCACACGGCCCTGCTTGACGATGTAGAAGTGCTCGACCGGCCCGTCCGTGGGTTTGATGATGCTTTCGCCGCTGGCATAGAAGCGCAGCTGGCACTGTTCCACCAGGAAGGCCAGGTGGCTCTGCTCCATCTGGTTGAACGGCGGGAAACGCTGCAGGAACTGCAAGGTGCCCTGGATGTTCTGCAGTACTGCCGTTCTGCCCGCCTGAGTGTAGGCGTCCTTTTTGCTCATGACACTGACCGTATCGCTACGCCGAACTATATATATCTATATATAGGTGCGGCCTTGTTGTTCTCGGTCCCCATGGTCGGCTGGCAGCGGGATGGTGCCCATTGGACGTAAGTCTATGGGCCGCGCTGTCAAAGACCCGACGAAAGGCGAACCGGGTTACCGGGCTTTTGCGGTCCTAACCACTGAGCGAAGTTTTTTTGACGAGATGACCATGGCTGAGCATGACGACATCCTGAGTGACGCCGAACGCGAGGCATTGGCCGTGGTGAGCGCACCCGTTGCGCCGAGTCCAGTGGTTTTGGTTGTCGATGACAACCCGGTCAACAGCGAGGCGCTGAAGCTGTACCTGAAGAGCAGGGGCATCGAGAGCATGACTGCTGACGGGGCGCAGGAGGCAATGCTCAAGCTGCATTACGAACCGCGCATCGCCCTGATGATCACTGACCTTCGCATGCAACCCAACGATGGCCTTGAACTGATCCGGCAGATTCGCGAGTCGGAGCGGGCGGCATTGTCGATCATCGTGGTGTCGGGCGACACCGATGTGAAGGAGGCGGTGGACGTGATGCACCTAGGGGTGGTGGATTTTCTGCTGAAACCGGTGGATCTGGGGAAGCTGCTGGGGTTGGTGAAAAGAGAGTTACGGATCGAATAGCGGAGTAGGGCATTCGCGGGCAAGCCCGCTCCCACAGGTAATGCGCTGCCTTTGAGAGCAGCGGTGTACCTGTGGGAGCGGGCTTGCCCGCGAATCGACCTTACAGCCCGTTACGCGCCTTGAACTCGCGACGACGGCGGTGCAGCACCGGCTCGGTGTAGCCGTTCGGTTGCTTGGCACCTTCGATCACCAGCTCGATGGCCGCCTGGAACGCGACGTTGTCGTCGAAGTTCGGCGCCATCGGGTGGTACAGGGCGTCACCGGCGTTCTGCTTGTCGACCACTGCGGCCATGCGCTTGAGGCTTTCCAGCACCTGCTCCTGGCTGACCACGCCATGGCGCAGCCAGTTGGCCAGCAGCTGGGCCGAGATGCGCAGGGTGGCGCGGTCTTCCATCAGGCCGACATCGTTGATGTCCGGGACCTTCGAGCAACCCACACCTTGGTCGATCCAGCGCACGACATAGCCGAGGATGCCCTGGGCGTTGTTGTCCAGTTCGTTGCGGATCTCTTCAGCCGACCAGTTGGTGTCGGCCGCCAGCGGGATGGTCAGGATGTCATCGACCGAAGCCGGGGTGCGTGCAGCCAGCTCGCGCTGACGCGCTTGCACGTCGACCTTGTGGTAGTGCAGGGCATGCAAGGTGGCGGCAGTTGGCGACGGTACCCAGGCGGTGTTGGCGCCGGCCAGCGGGTGAGCGATCTTCTGCTCGAGCATGGCGGCCATCAGGTCCGGCATGGCCCACATGCCCTTGCCGATCTGCGCACGGCCTTGCAGGCCGGTGGCCAGGCCGACGTCGACGTTGTTGTTCTCGTAGGCGCCGATCCACTTCTCGTTCTTCATGGCGCCCTTGCGCACCACGGCGCCGGCTTCCATCGAGGTGTGGATTTCGTCACCGGTGCGGTCGAGGAAGCCGGTGTTGATGAACACCACGCGCTCGGCGGCTGCCTTGATGCAGGACTTCAGGTTGACCGTGGTACGGCGCTCCTCGTCCATGATGCCGACCTTGACGGTGTTGCGCTGCATGCCCAGCAGGTCTTCGACGCGGCTGAAGATTTCGGCGGCGAAGGCGACTTCTTCCGGGCCGTGCATCTTCGGCTTGACGATGTACACGCTGCCGCTGCGGGTGTTCTTGCGGCTGGTGTTGCCGTTGAGGTTGTGCAGGGCGATCAGGTTGGTGAACAGGCCGTCCTGGATGCCTTCAGGGATTTCGTTGCCCTGGCCATCGAGAATCGCCGGGTTGGTCATCAGGTGGCCGACGTTGCGCACGAACAGCAGCGAACGGCCGTGCAGGGTTACGCTGCCGCCGTTGGGCGCGGCGTATTCGCGGTCCGGGTTCATGGTGCGGGTGAAGGTCTTGCCGCCTTTGCTCACGCTTTCGGCCAGGTCGCCTTTCATCAGGCCCAGCCAGTTGCGGTAGACGATGACCTTGTCGTCGGCATCGACGGCGGCGACCGAGTCTTCGCAGTCCATGATGGTGGTCAGGGCCGATTCCATCAGGATGTCTTTGACGCCGGCGGCATCGGTGCTGCCGACCGGGGTGCTGGCATCGACCTGGATCTCGAAGTGCAGGCCGTTGTGCTTGAGCAGTACGGCGGTCGGTGCCTTGGCGTCGCCATGGAAGCCGATCAGCTGGGCGTCATCACGCAGGCCGCTGTTGCTGCCGCCTTTCAGGGCGACGACCAGTTTGCCGCCTTCGATGCGGTAGCCGGTGGAGTCGACGTGGGAGCCGGCTGCCAGGGGCGCGGCTTCGTCGAGGAAGGCGCGGGCGAAGGCGATGACCTTGTCGCCACGCAGCTTGTTGTAACCCTGGCCTTTCTCGGCGCCGCCTTCATCGCTGATGGCGTCGGTGCCGTACAGGGCGTCGTACAGCGAACCCCAGCGGGCGTTGGCGGCGTTCAGGGCGAAGCGGGCGTTCATCACCGGGACGACCAGCTGCGGGCCGGCCATGTGGGCGATTTCTTCGTCCACGTTCTGGGTGGTGGCCTGGAAATCGTCGGCTTGTGGCAGCAGGTAGCCGATTTCCTGGAGGAATGCTTTGTAGGCTACGGCGTCGTGTGCCTGGCCTTTGCGTGCCTGGTGCCAGGCGTCGATCTTGGCTTGCAGCTCGTCGCGCTTGGCGAGCAGGGCTTTGTTCTTTGGAGCGAGGTCATTGATGATCTTCTCTGCACCGGCCCAGAACTGCTCGGCGACGATGCCGGTCCCCGGCATGGCTTCGTTGTTGACGAAGTCGTACAGGACCTTGGCGACCTGAAGGCCACCGACTTGAACGTATCCAGTCATTGCTTGCCTCACTCTGCTCAGCTATTTCGCTCTTCTGTATTAAGCCTGTAGCGCTTCTCTAAACACGTTCCAGTGCTTGCCCTCGTCGGATGGCGCGAGCGCGGCTGGGTGCGGCCTGCCAGACGGGCTGGCAGACAGTGTGCGTATTTTCACAGGCGCCTTGGCAGACATCCAAACGACGTTTTGTAGTCCGCGCCACGGGATACTACATGAAGCAGTAGGCGAGGCAAAATCAGACTAAAAGCGCCGTTATGCGACCGGTTGGTCGCGTATGGTCACGCTGGGAGAACGTATGTTCGCAAAAAACCGGTGGATTGTTCCAGATAAATCTTGAAACAGTACACGATTGTTTGTGCGGATTGCCCTGCGGCAGGTTGCCGCGCCTTGCCTATACTGAGTCGATCCCCCGTATTTACGCCGCCTCGGGCGGCCCGACGCAGAGGAAGGGCCTGTGGATCATCTTGTATTGACCGTGATTGCCCCGGACAAGGCCGGCCAGGTCGAACGCATTGCCCAGTGCATCGCCGATCATAACGGCAACTGGCTGGAGAGCCGCATGTCGCGGATGGCCGGGCAGTTTGCCGGGATCCTGCGGGTGGCGGTGCCGGCGGAAAACTACGACGAGCTGGTGAAGTCGCTGCAGGCGCTTGGGCAATACGATATTCGCGTGCTGATCGCCGAGAGTGGCATCGAACCGTCATGCACCTGGAAACCGATTGCCATGGAGCTGGTGGGCAACGACCGCCCAGGCATCGTGCGCGATATCACCCGCTTGCTGGCGGACCAGGGGGTGAACCTGGAGCGCTTCACCACCGAAGTGCGGCCGGCGCCGATGAGCAGTGAGCCACTGTTCCATGCCGATGCCTTGCTGGCGTTGCCTTTGACGTTGTCGCTGGACGAATTGCAGCAGAAGCTGGAAAGCCTGGCGGACGATTTGATGGTGGAGTTGAAGTTGCGGCCTGAGGATTGATCTGCAATTGCCGGGGCCGCTTCGCGCCCCATGGCGGTTATCCCGATTTCACGGGGACGGCCCTGTGGATAAGCTGGGGGTGCACCTCGCCAGCCCAGCAACGGCAAGCCTTCCCGAGGTTTGAGCAAAAAACGTACAGAAATCAGCCGCTTGTGCACAAAGCACGGGGACGAGGGTGTGGATAACCTTTGGAGATGTTGCTGCAGGCCACGAACGACGTGGCCTGCAAGGTTTTGATCGTTTTTTGATCAGGCGCGCTTGCGCAGATTGAGCCAGGCATCGACGCTATAGACCGCCAACCCCGCCCAGATGAACAGGAACGCCATCAAGCTGCTCGACGACAGGTGCTCATCGAACAGCAGCACCGCCTGCAGCAGCACCAAGGTTGGCGCCAGGTATTGCAGGAAGCCCAGGGTGGTGTAGGGCAGGTGGCGTGCTGCTGCGTTGAAGCACACCAGCGGCACCAGTGTTACCGGCCCTGCCGCGATCAGCCACAGCGCCTCGCTGGTGCTGTAGAAGTCAGCCTGAGCGCTTATCGCCGCCGGGTGCAGCAGCATCCAGCCCAATGCCAACGGCACCAGCATCCAGGTTTCCACCACCAGGCCGGGCAGCGCCGCTACCGGTGCCTGTTTGCGGATCAGGCCATAGAAACCGAAGCTCAGGGCCAGTGCCAGCGACACCCACGGCAGGCTGCCCACCTGCCATACCTGCTGCGCAACGCCCACCGCCGCCATGGCCACCGCCAGCCATTGCAGGCGGCGCAGGCGCTCGCCGAGCAGCAGCATGCCCAGCAGTACATTGATCAACGGGTTGATGTAGTAACCCAGGCTGGCTTCGAGCATGCGCCCGTTGTTCACCGCCCAGACATACGTCAGCCAGTTGCCGGCGATCAAGGTACCGCTCAGGGCCAAAATTGCCAGCCGGCGCGGGTTCTCGCGCAGCTCGCGCCACCAGCCGGGGTGCTTCCACACCAGCAGCAACAGTGAACCGAACAGCGCCGACCAGAGCACCCGATGGACGATGATCTCCACCGCCGGAACGCTCTGGATAGCTTTGAAGTACAGTGGGAACAAGCCCCAGATGATGTAGGCGCCAAGGCCCAGAAGGTACCCGCGGCGCGGGTTTGCAGCGTGCATGGAGAGTCCTTGCTCAGTAAAGCGAGGCCTATTGTAGACAGAGGCGCGCTTGCTTCTAGAACAATTTCAGTGGTTGCTCGTCCAGTGCTGCCAGTTGCTCGCGCAACGCGAGGATCTGGTCACCCCAATAGCGCGGCTGGCCGAACCACGGGAAGCTCGGCGGGAACGCCGGATCATCCCAGCGTCGTGCCAGCCAGGCGCTGTAATGCAGCTGGCGCAGGGCGCGCAAGGGTTCGATGAGGGCCAGTTCGCGCGGGTCGAAGTCGTGGAACTCGTTGTAGCCGTCGACCAGTTCGGCCAGTTGCCCCAGGCGTTCCTCGCGGCTGCCGGCGAGCATCATCCACAGGTCCTGCACCGCAGGGCCCATGCGGCAGTCATCGAGGTCGACCACGTGGTACACCTCGTCGCGGTGCATCAGGTTGCCGGGGTGCAGGTCGCCATGCAGGCGGATGACCTGGTGCGGGGTGCGGGCGTAGGCATCCTCGACCCGCTCGAGCAGGTGGCGAGCCACGGACTCGAAAGCGGGCAGCAGCTCCTTGGGGACGAAGCCACCGTCGAGCAGGGTGTTCAGCGAGGCGTGGCCGAAGTTGTCCACAGCCAGCGCTTCACGGTGTTCGAACGGGCGCGCGGCCCCCACGGCATGCAGGCGGCCGAGCAGCTGGCCGAGGCGGTAGAGTTGGTCAAGGTTGCCAGGCTCCGGCGCGTGGCCGCCACGGCGCGGGAACAGGGTGAAGCGGAAGCCCTTGTGTTCGAACAGGGTCTGGCCACCGTGTGGCAACGGCGCGACCACCGGCACTTCGCAGTCGGCGAGCTCGGCGGTGAACTGGTGCTCTTCGAGGATCGCCGCATCGCTCCAGCGGCCCGGGCGGTAGAACTTGGCGATCAACGGTTGCGAATCTTCGATGCCCACCTGATAGACGCGGTTCTCATAGCTGTTCAGCGCCAGCACCCGGGCATCGCTGAGAAAACCCAGGCTTTCCACGGCGTCCAGGACCAGGTCGGGGGTGAGGGTGTCGAAGGGGTGGGACATGGGGGCTCCGGGGATGGGCGACATGTCGGCATGGTAACCCATTCCATGGCCTGCCCAGGCTAAACCGGCACCCCGAGCAACACATAGGATGGATGAAACTGCACACGCACTTTGCTCCCCTCACTGACGGCCTGCCCGGCCAGCCAGCGCGCCTCGGCAAACGCACAGAGCGTCTGCCCATTGCCCAGCGCCAACCGCACTTCACTGTCGCCCTGAGCATCGGTCAGCACCTCTTCGACGGTGGCGTTCAGCACATTGCTGTCGGCCTCGGCTTCATCACCCGCTGCCAGCAACTGCACCCACCCGGCCTTGAGCAGTGCCATCACCGTGGCCCCCAGCGTCAGCTCCAGCCGCGCCGTGCTGTCATGGGTGATCAACGCGTCGATCTCCAGCCCGCCGCCCAGCGCCAGGCTGACCCGGTCATGGCGGCCCTCCCTGCGCAACCCGCTGACCTGCCCCTGCAACTGGTTGCGCGCACTGGTGCGCAGCATCAGGCGGCCTAGCAGGTCGAGGTCGCTGGACTCTTCCGCCGCTTCGAGAATCTGCGCCTGCAGTGCCTGCACTTTCTGGTACAGGCGCAGCACCCGCTCACCCTCCGCCGAAAGCCTTGCGCCACCCCCGCCTCGGCCGCCCGTGCTGCGCTCGACCAGGGGCTGGCTGGCCAGGTTGTTGAGTTCATCGATCGCATCCCAGGCTGCCTTGTAGCTGATGCCGGCAGCCTTGGCCGCGCGGGTGATCGAGCCTTGTTCGGCAATATGCTGAAGCAGGGCGATGCGCTGCGGGCGACGGGCGATGTGCTGGGTGAGGAGAGCGGGCAGGGACATGGTGGCGCCTATCTGAAACTGACCCGTCAAGCTTGCCCCGGTTTTGCCGTACGTGCCAGGCAATACACATCGATCCTTCGCGCACCGGCCTGACGCAGCAGTTGCGCGATAGCCTGGGCGGTGGCCCCGGTGGTCAGCACGTCATCGATCACGGCGACGTGCCTGCCTTTGAGCGATGCCGCGCTGGCCAGCGCGAACGCCCGGCGCAGATTGCGCTGGCGTGCCCGGGCATCCAGGTGTTGTTGAGCCGGTGTTTCTCGCGTGCGCAGCAACAAACGCTCATCGCATCCAATAGCCAGTGCTTGCGACAGCCAACGCCCGAGCATGCCGGCCTGGTTGAAGCCCCGCTCGCGCAGTCGACGCCGCGCCAGCGGTACGGGCAGCAGCAGGTCGGGTTTGGGCAGGCCTTCCTGAAAGCGGTGGCGCAGGTTCAGGCTCAGCATTTCGGCCATCAGCCGACCCAGCGGCCATTGGCTGTTGTGCTTGAAGCGGCTGATCAGCGTGTCCAGCGGAAACCCATAGTGCCAGGGCGCAACCACCTCATCGAAGGCTGGCGGGCGGCGGCTGCACTGGGCGCAGATCAGGCCGGCCATCGGCAAGGGCAAGGCGCAGCGCAGGCAGTGATCATTGAGCCAGGGCAGCTCCTGCTCGCAGGGCACACACAGTGGATAGTGCTGTTCGGCAGTTTCATTGCACAGCAAACAGGTATGGTTAATATTTATACACTTGTAAACCAGTGCTTTTAACCAAGGTTGACAGTTCATAGGCCTTCCATGACTATGCGAGCTATCCGTGATGCGCTGGCGGGCACTTGTGCCTCGGCGCCAGTTACAGCCTAAACAAGGAAACGCCGATGAGCGCCAGCACAACTGCAACAACACGTCACGACTGGTCCCTGCCTGAGGTCAAGGCATTGTTCCAGCAGCCCTTCAATGACCTGCTGTTCCAGGCGCAGAGCGTGCACCGCGCGCATTTCGACCCGAACCGAGTACAGGTTTCGACGCTGCTGTCGATCAAGACCGGCGCCTGCCCGGAAGATTGCAAATATTGTCCGCAGTCCGGCCACTACAACACCGGGCTGGAAAAACAGAAGCTGATGGAAGTGCAGAAGGTCCTCGAGGAAGCCGCGCGCGCCAAAGCGATAGGCTCCACCCGCTTCTGCATGGGTGCGGCCTGGAAGCACCCGTCGGCCAAGGACATGCCCTACGTGCTGGAGATGGTCAAAGGCGTCAAGGCCATGGGCCTGGAAACCTGCATGACCCTCGGCAAGCTCGACCAGGAGCAGACCGTGGCCCTGGCCCAGGCGGGCCTGGACTACTACAACCACAACCTCGACACCTCGCCGGAATTCTACGGCAGCATCATCACCACCCGTACCTATGGCGAGCGCCTGCAGACCCTGGCCTACGTGCGTGACGCCGGGATGAAGATCTGCTCCGGCGGCATCCTCGGCATGGGCGAGTCGCTGGACGACCGCGCCGGGCTGCTGATCCAGCTGGCCAACTTGCCCGAGCACCCGGAGTCGGTGCCGATCAACATGCTGGTCAAGGTCGCCGGTACCCCGCTGGCCGAGGAGGAGGACGTCGACCCGTTCGACTTCATCCGCATGCTGGCGGTCGCCCGTATCCTCATGCCCAAGTCGCACGTGCGCCTGTCCGCCGGGCGCGAGCAGATGAACGAGCAGATGCAGGCATTGGCCTTCATGGCTGGCGCCAACTCGATCTTCTACGGCGAGAAACTGCTGACCACCGCCAACCCGCAGGCCGACAAGGACATGCAACTGTTCGCCCGCCTGGGCATCAAGCCTGAAGCGCGCGAAGAGCATGCCGACGAGGTGCACCAGGCGGCTATCGAGCAGGCCCTGGTCGAGCAACGCAGCAGCGAGCTGTTCTACGACGCAGCAACGGCCTGAGATGGCCTTCGACCTGGCGGCGCGCCTGGCCGAACGGCGCGCCGCAGACCTGTATCGGCAGCGGCCATTGCTGGAGAGCCCACAGGGGCCTGAGGTCGTGGTCGACGGCCAGCGGTTGCTGGCCTTCTGCAGCAATGACTACCTGGGGCTGGCCAACCACCCTGAAGTGATCACCGCCTGGCAGGCTGGCGCCGAACGCTGGGGTGTCGGTGGCGGTGCCTCGCACCTGGTGGTCGGCCACAGCGCGCCGCACCATGCCGTCGAAGAGGCGCTGGCCGAACTGACCGGCCGCCCGCGCGCGCTGCTATTTTCCACAGGCTACATGGCCAACCTTGGCGCCATCACCGCACTGGTGGGGCAGGGCGACACCGTGCTGCAGGACCGCCTCAATCACGCGTCGCTGCTCGATGGCGGGTTGCTCAGCGGTGCGCGTTTCAGCCGCTACCTGCACAACGACGCTACCAGCCTGGCCAACCGCCTGGGCAAGGCCACCGGCAACACGCTGGTGGTGACTGACGGCGTGTTCAGCATGGATGGCGACCTCGCCGACCTGCCCGCGCTGGCCAGCGTCGCACGCGCACGTGGTGCCTGGCTGATGGTCGACGACGCCCATGGCCTGGGCACCTTGGGCAAGCAAGGTGGCGGCATCGTCGAGCACTTCGGCCTGGGCATCGACGAGGTGCCGGTGCTGATCGGCACCTTGGGCAAGGCCTGTGGCACCGCCGGTGCCTTCGTCGCCGGCAGTGAGGAGCTGATCGAAGCACTGGTGCAGTTCGCCCGTCCGTACATCTACACCACCAGCCAGCCCCCGGCGCTGGCCTGCGCCACGCTCAAGAGCCTGGAGCTGCTGCGCCGCGAAACCTGGCGCAGCGAGCACCTGGCCGCGCTGATTCGCCAGTTCCGTGAGGGGGCCGGGCAAATCGGCCTGCAGCTGATGGACAGCCCGACGCCGATCCAGCCGATCCTGATCGGCGACAGTGCCCAGGCCCTCAAGCTGTCGCGCATGCTGCGTGACCGTGGCCTGCTGGTGACCGCCATCCGCCCGCCCACCGTGCCTGCCGGCAGTGCCCGCCTGCGGGTCACCCTGAGCGCGGCGCACAGCGAGGCGCAGGTGCAGCTATTGTTGAATGCATTGGCCGAGTGTTATCCACAGCTGGAGGCCGCCGATGCGTAACCGTTTGATCCTTCTTCCCGGCTGGGGCTTGGGCACCGCCGCCCTCGAGCCGCTCGCCGCCAGCCTGCGGGCCCAGGATGCCCGCCTGCAGGTCGAGCTGATGCCGCTGCCGGAACTGGCCGATGCCGATGTGCAGGCGTGGGTTGACTACCTTGACCGCAAATTGCCCAGCGATACCTGGCTGGGTGGCTGGTCGCTCGGCGGCATGCTCGCCAGCGAGCTGGCGCGCAAGCGCGGCGACCATTGCTGCGGCTTGCTGACCTTGGGCAGCAACCCCAGTTTCGTGGCCCGCCCCGGCTGGCCCCACGGCATGGCCGACGACACCTTCGGCACCTTCCTCGACGGTTGCCGCAGCCACACCTCGGTGACCCTCAAGCGCTTCCGCACGCTGTGCAGCGAAGGTGCCCTGCAACCGCGCACGCTGCTGCGCCAACTGGGTGTCGGGGTGCCAGACACCGATCCGCTGTACCTGGCCACCGGCCTTGAAGTGCTGGCGCAGCTCGATACCCGTGAAGCACTGCAGGCCTATGGCGGCCCGCAGTTGCACCTGTTCGCCGGCAGCGACGCGCTGGTGCCGGCCGAGGCGGCCAAGGCGCTGAGCGAGCTGCTGCCCGATGTGGAAGTCGGCCTGGTCGAAGACAGTTCCCATGCCTTCCTGCTGGAATATCCACAGGAGCTGGCGGCGGGCATCAAGAGTTTCCTGCATGAGAGTGGCGATGACTGACCTTTCCCGTCCAACCCTGCCCGGCGCGTTGCCGGACAAGCGCCAGGTGGCCGCCTCGTTCTCCCGTGCGGCGGCCAGCTACGACAGCGTCGCGGCCCTGCAGCGCGCCGTGGGCGTGAGCTTGCTGAACCAGTTGCCCGATGACCTGGCGCCGACACGCTGGCTGGACCTTGGCAGTGGCACCGGGTATTTCAGCCGGGTGCTCGGTGAACGCTTCGAACAGGCAACCGGTGTGGCTGTGGATATCGCCGAAGGCATGTTGCGCCATGCCCGTGGCGAGCGCGGCGGGGCGCACTACCATGTTGCCGGTGATGCCGAGCGCCTGCCGCTGGGCGATGCCTGCGTCGACCTGGTGTTCACCAGCCTCGCGGTGCAGTGGTGCGGCCACTTCGCCAGTGTGCTGGACGAGGCCCGGCGCGTACTGCGCCCGGGTGGCGTGCTGGCCTTCAGCAGCCTGTGCGTCGGTACGCTCGATGAGTTGCGCGCCAGCTGGCAGGCGGTGGATGGCATGGTGCATGTCAATCGCTTCCGCAGGTTTGAAGACTATCAGCGCCTGTGTGCTGCCAGTGGCCTTGAACAGCTCAGCCTGCAGCGTCAGCCGCATGTGCTGCACTACCCCGATGTGCGTAGCCTGACCCATGAGCTCAAGGCCCTGGGCGCCCACAACCTCAACCCCGGGCGGCCCTCTGGCCTGACCGGCCGGGCGCGCATGCAAGGCCTTCTGCAGGCCTACGAAGCGTTTCGCCAGCCCCAGGGGCTGCCCGCCACCTACCAGGTGGTCTATGGTGTGATGCGCAAGCCACAGGCATGAGAGGAGCGACATGAGCCAGGCCTATTTCATCGCCGGGACCGACACCGATGTCGGCAAGACCACCATCGCCGCCGGGCTGCTGCATGCGGCGCGGCTGCAAGGGCTGAGTACCTTGGGCGCGAAGCCGGTGGCTTCGGGCTGCACCGTGACGCCAAAAGGCCTGCGCAACAGCGATGCCCAGGCGCTGATCGACGAAAGCTCGGTCAAGCTCGCTTACGAAGAGGTCAACCCGTTTGCCTTCGAGCCGGCCATTGCCCCGCATGTGGCTGCCCGGGAGGCGGGCATTGCGCTGGAAGTAGGTGTGTTGTCCAAGGCCATGCGCCATGTGCTGGACCAGGGGGCGGACTTCACCCTGGTCGAAGGTGCGGGCGGTTGGCGAGTGCCATTGTCCAATCACGCCAACCTGTCGGACCTGGCTATCGCCCTCAAGCTGCCGGTCATCCTGGTGGTCGGGGTACGGCTGGGCTGCATCAACCATGCCTTGCTCAGTGCCGAGGCGATAGCCCGGGACGGGCTGCAGCTGGCTGGCTGGGTGGCGAACATCATCGAACCGCGGACTTCGCGCCTGGAAGAAAACCTGGCCAGCCTGGCAGAGCGCTTGCCAGCGCCTTGCCTGGGGCGGGTGCCGAAGCTCAAGCAGGCAACGGCGGATGCAGTGGCGGAGCACCTGCAGCTCGACCTGCTGGATTGAGCGTTGCCAGGTATGCCCGTGGCCTATCAAGTAGCACGGGGCCATTAGGGATTTAAACGGGCCTTTTCGTGCCTGGCCTGCTTTAATTGGCCCTGTTCATATCCAGCGTCATTGGAGTTCTGACATGGAAATCACCGGCAGCACCGCGTATTACGCGGGCCTCAACGCCATCTACAACGGCCAGAACCGTGTCGATCAGGCCGCTGGGCAAATTGCCAACGCCTCGGTCGAGCGCGCCGCCACCAGCCAGTCCAGCGACTTCCAGGCCGAGCGCCTGCGTGGGGTCGACCGCAGCCAGCAGATGGACCTGGCAACCAGCACCGTGCAATTGGCCCTGGGCAAGACCGAGGTCGAACTCGGTGCAAAAGTGGCCAAGGCTTCCGACGAAATGCTCGGGCGGTTCATCGACACCTACGCCTGATCGGCCACTTCACCCGACTTGCACACAGCCCCTGTGGGAGCGGGCTTGCCCGCGAATGCGTCAGATCAGGCAGCTCTGTTGTCTGTCTTGGCCCTTTCGCGGGCAAGCCCGCTCCCACAGGGGCATTGTTTTTTCTCGGATTGGCATAAACGCCATCTTTCGCGGCGTAAATGGCACCATAGTCCCTTCTTGACATCAGGCGGTCCTAAACGTAAGTTTCAAACAACTGTTTGACCGAAAGCCGACAAGAGCTGGTCGGTACCAGCGGTCCCCTACCGAACTCATCACAGAGGTTCATCGCAATGCCTGATTACAAAGCCCCCTTGCGTGATATTCGTTTCGTCCGCGACGAGCTGCTCGGCTACGAGGCGCACTATCAGAGCCTGCCGGGTTGCCAGGACGCCACCCCCGACATGGTCGACGCGATCCTGGAAGAAGGCGCGAAGTTCTGTGAGCAGGTGCTGTCGCCGCTGAACCGTGTCGGTGATCAGGAAGGCTGTACCTGGAGCGAGTCGGGCGTGAAGACGCCGACCGGTTTCAAGGCAGCCTACGAGCAGTTCGTGGAAGGCGGCTGGCCGAGCCTGGCGCATGACGTCGAGCACGGTGGGCAGGGCCTGCCGGAGTCGCTGGGCCTGGCCCTGAGCGAAATGGTCGGTGGTTCGAACTGGTCGTGGGGCATGTACCCGGGCCTGTCCCACGGCGCCATGAACACCATCTCCGCGCACGGTACCGCCGAGCAGCAGCACACCTACCTGACCAAGCTGGTGTCCGGCGAGTGGACGGGCACCATGTGCCTGACCGAGCCACATTGCGGTACCGACCTGGGCATGCTGCGCACCAAGGCCGAACCCCAGGCCGATGGCAGCTACAAGGTTTCCGGCACCAAGATCTTCATCTCGGCCGGCGAACACGACATGGCCGACAACATCGTCCACATCGTGCTGGCGCGTCTGCCGGATGCTCCGGCGGGCACCAAAGGGATCTCGCTGTTCATCGTGCCGAAGTTCCTGCCCAACGCCGAAGGCGGCGTGGGTGAGCGCAACGGCGTGAGCTGCGGCTCGATCGAGCACAAGATGGGCATCCACGGCAACGCCACCTGCGTGATGAACTTCGACGGTGCCACCGGCTACCTGATCGGCCCGGCCAACAAAGGCCTGAACTGCATGTTCACCTTCATGAACACCGCACGCCTGGGTACCGCGCTGCAAGGCCTGGCCCACGCCGAAGTGGCGTTCCAGGGCGGCCTGAAGTATGCCCGCGAGCGCCTGCAGATGCGTTCCCTGACCGGCCCTAAAGCGCCGGACAAAGCGGCAGACCCGATCATCGTCCACCCGGACGTGCGTCGCATGCTGCTGACCATGAAGGCCTTCGCCGAAGGCAACCGCGCGATGGTGTACTTCACCGCCAAGCAGGTGGACATCGTCAAGTACAGCCAGGACGAGGAAGAGCGCAAGAAGGCCGACGCCCTGCTGGCCTTCCTGACCCCGATCGCCAAGGCGTTCATGACCGAAGTCGGCTTCGAAGCCGCCAACCATGGTGTGCAGATCTACGGCGGCCACGGCTTCATCGCCGAGTGGGGCATGGAGCAGAACGTGCGCGACAGCCGTATCTCCATGCTGTACGAAGGCACCACCGGCATCCAGGCACTCGACCTGCTCGGCCGCAAGGTACTGATGACCCAGGGCGAAGCGCTCAAGGGCTTCACCAAGATCGTGCACAAGTTCTGCCAGGCGCAGGAAGGCAACGAAGCGGTCAAGGAGTTCGTCGCGCCATTGGCTGCGCTGAACAAGGAGTGGGGCGAGCTGACCATGAAAGTGGGCATGGCCGCGATGAAGGACCGCGAAGAGGTCGGCGCTGCTTCGGTGGATTACCTGATGTACTCCGGTTATGCGTGCCTGGCCTACTTCTGGGCTGACATCGCCCGCCTGGCTGCGGAGAAACTGGCTGCCGGCACCAGCGAAGAGGCCTTCTACACCGCCAAGCTGCAGACCGCGCGCTTCTACTTCCAGCGCATCCTGCCGCGCACCCGTACCCACGTGGCCACCATGCTGTCGGGCGCCAACAACCTGATGGACATGAAGGAAGAAGACTTCTCGCTGGGTTATTAAGCCTATGTGAGCTACTGAAAAAAACGCCGCTCCTCGTGAGCGGCGTTTTTTTGTGGCTGTCATTTTTGTTTGCCTGCTTGCTTCAATATTTTTATTTGGGAATAGCTGGCGCAGCACAACTTTTAGGTGTGTGCAGTATTCGTGTTTCTGGAAGTTTTAGTTGGCTTGTATTTCCGAAATTTCCAACTATTGGTTTCTCGTTCAGTATGACGTAGCAAATACATTGCCAAGGTTTTCTGTTCGCATTCGCCGCGCAGCATGCCTCTGTGCCGGGGCTTGCGTGGTGTTTGTGAACGCTTTGTGAATTGACTTTGGGGAATGCCACCCACTAGTGGGGATGCGTTTGCACCAGAACTGAGTAAGTTGGGTCATCCTTATTTATCGGTATTGGCGTCTAAATAAACCGGTATAAAAAACCTTTGAATGTTTCATGCTGAAATACTTTGTTACAGCTATGGTGGCATTAAGCGCACTCGTTGCGTGAACGATCAGCCTGATAAATCTGCGCCGTCGGGAAGTCCATCATGGTCGACTATCTGAGTAATGTGCGAATCCCCCGCCTGGCCTGTGCGATCGCGATGACGTTCGCCGCCGGCCTTTCTTTTACCAGCGCCAGGGCTGCGGACCCGGCCGGGAGCGTGCCGGTGGTGCCGGATGTGCCCAGCCTGCAGTCGCTGCGTGGCATGACGCCGCCGGACCCTTCCGGTACCGAGGGTGGCCGCAAGGTCGACCTGATGTCCGACTATGTGATCAATCGCGGGGCGGTGGTGTTGTTGGGCAAGGCCCTGTTCTGGGACATGGCGATCGGCAGTGACGGCGCCACCGCCTGCGCTTCCTGCCATTACCACGCAGGGGTCGATCACCGGGTCACCAACCAGATCAACCCCGGCCAGGCCAATACCAACGCCAACGTCGCGTCGATCTTCAACAAACCGTTCACGGCCGCCGATATTCCCGGCGACGTGCCGAGCTACGCCACGCGCTCCGGTGGCAAGGGCGGCCCGAACTACACCTTGAAAAAAGGCGACTTCCCGACCCATGTGCTGGCCAACCCCCTGGACCGCAACTCGGCGATTGTCTATTCGAGCGATGACGTGATCGGCTCGCAGGGTGTGTTCGATGCCAACTTCGTCAAACCCCGCCAATCGCGCTTCGACAAATGCACCCAGCAACCGGACGGCATCTTCCAGGTGGGCGGCATCAACGTGCGCCGCAGCACCGGGCGCAATGCGCCGTCTGTGATCAACGCGGCCTTCAACGTGCGCAACTTCTGGGATGGCCGGGCCAACAACGTGTTCAACGGCTTCTCGCCGTTCGGTAACCGCGACCCTGACGCGGGGATCTTCGTGACCAAGGATGCCAGTGGCGCGGCGGTGAAGGTGCGATTGGCCCTCAAGGATGCCTCTGCCGCCTCGCAAGCGGTCGGCCCTCCCGGCAGCGCGGTGGAAATGTCCTGTGGCGGGCGTACCTTCGCCGACATTGGCCGGCGCATGCTCGACACCATGATGCTCAAGGGGCAGAAGATCTCGCCCACCGACTCGGTACTCGGGCCCGTCTCCAGTGCCCGCCGGCCGACCTATCGCGAGCTGATCAAGAATGCCTTCCAGCCGCGCCTGTGGAATGCCACGCAGCAGGTCTCGCTGGGCGGCGAGCCCTACACCCAGATGGAGGCGAACTTCCCGCTGTTCTTCGGGCTGGCGATCCAGATGTACGAGTCCACGCTGATCTCCGATCAGGCGCCTCTGGATGCCTATCTGCAGGGCGATCACACCGCCATGAACGCGCAGCAGGTGCAGGGCATGGAACTGTTCCTGGGCAAGGGCAAGTGCGTGGCCTGCCACGGTGGCGCGGAGTTGACCAACGCCGGCAGCCGGCTGCTGTTCCAGCCGCGTGAGCGCATCGAGCGCATGGTCATGGCGGACGGCCTGACCACGCTGTACGACAACGGCTTCTACAACACCGGTGTGCGCCCGACCTCCGAGGACCTGGCGCTGGGCGGCTCGGACGCCTGGGGCAACCCGCTGTCCTTCACCCGCCAGTACAACACCCAGCTGCAGGGCGGCAATATTCCTGACCCACTGGATGTCGATGTGTGCACCTTCGAGGTGCCGCTGAGCGCAGCGGTCCCCTGCGACCCGACACTCAAGCCCAGTGTCGGCTTCCGCGACTCGGTCGATGGCGCCTTCAAGACCCCGACCCTGCGCAACATCGCCTTGACCGGGCCGTACTTCCACAATGGCAGCCGGGCAACGCTGCAGCAGGTGATGGAGTTCTACAACCGCGGCGGCGACCGGCGTGGCGAAGACGCCAGCAACACCAGTGGCTTCGAGCACCCGGCCGTGAATCAGCACAACGGCTCCAACCTCGATCCGGACATGACCGCGTTGAACCTGACCCCGGATGAAGTGGATGCACTGGTCAAATTCATGGAAGTCGGCTTGACCGATCCGCGCGTCGCCTGGGAACGGGCACCGTTCGATCACCCGTCACTGGTGCTGCCACAGGGTGAGAAGGGCGATGAAAACTCGGTTGGGCAAAAACCGCCCAGCGCGCAGATCACCTCTCGGCAAGCACAGGACGCCGACTTCCAGCTCAACGCTGTTGGTGCCTCAGGCCGCTCCACAGCGCAGGGGCCACTGCTGCCGTTCAACAACGACTTGTAACGCTCTCCAGGCGTGCGCTGTACTTGTGGGAGCCGCGCTTGCCGGCGAAGGGCCGCAAAGCGGCCCCACGATTTCAAAGGTGTTGCATGAATTGCTGGGGCCGCTTTGCGGCCCATCGCCGGCAAGCGCGGCTCCCACAGGGACCGCGCCATTTTAAAGTCCAGTTACAAGAAATGCTCAAGCCCTCCACTCCCGCTGCCGTTAACCCACCGGTACTCATCTATTCACGTGTGCTGCCGATGAAGTAAAGGCACAATGCTATTATTGATCTGCCGGGTCGGAGATTGCCCTTGTTTCGTCTAAACGCTGTTCGCGCGAGCCATTTCCTGCCTTCGCTGTTTCTGTTGCTGGCTGGGCTTGCGGCGGCTTATGTAAGAGACCTCAGCGTCTTCTTCACCTCACTGTTCAACGTCCTTCCCACCCTGGTCCTGCTGCTGGGTGGCGCCTATTGCGCCGTGTATCGCCGCCAGCGTGAGCTGTTCCTGATGGTCACGGTATACATCGCCTATTTCCTGCTCGACACGCAGACCGACTACTACCGCGACAACGGCCGCGTGCGCGAGGACGCGGCGGTGATCTTCCACCTGGTGTGCCTGTTGCTGCCGGCGCTGTACGGCCTGTTCGGCGCATGGCAGGAACGTACCCACCTGGCCCAGGACCTGCTGGCCCGCTTCGCGGTACTGTTCGCCGTCGGCAGCGTGGCGGTGGCACTGGAGCAAAGCTTCCCTGAGGCGCTGCTGAGCTGGCTGGCGGAGATCCGCTGGCCGTCGCTGCATGGGCAGTGGATGAGCCTGATCCAGATGGTCTACCCAGTGTTCCTGGTGGTGTTCGCCCTGCTGGTGGTGCAATACCTGCGCGAGCCCCGGCCTTTGCACGCGGCGCAGCTGATCGGCCTGGTCGGTATCTTCTGGATGCTGCCCAAGACCTTCATCCTGCCGTTCACCCTGAACATCATGTGCAGCCAGGTGATGCTGATGATTGCCGCCGCGGTATCGCACGAGGCCTACCAGATGGCCTTCCGTGACGAACTGACCGGGTTGCCTGGGCGCCGCGCGTTGAACGAGCGCATGCAGCGCCTGGGGCGCAACTATGTGATCGCCATGACCGACGTCGACCACTTCAAGAAATTCAACGACACCCACGGCCACGATGTCGGTGACCAGGTGCTGCGCCTTGTCGCCAGCCGCTTGTCCAAGGTCACCGGCGGTGGCCGCGCCTATCGCTACGGTGGCGAGGAATTCGCCCTGGTGTTCGCCGGCAAGACCGCCGAAGAGTGCGTGCCGCACGTGGAAGCGGTGCGCGAGATGATCGCCAACTACACCATGCACCTGCGTGACCAGAACAGCCGCCCGCAGGACGATTCCGCCGGGCGTCAGCGCCGCAGTGGCAGCGCCGGCGGCACGGTTTCGGTGACCATCAGCATCGGCGTGGCCGAGCGGCTGGTCGACCATCGCAACCCTGAAGAAGTGCTCAAGTCCGCCGACCAGGCGCTCTATAGCGCCAAGGGGGCCGGACGTAACTGCGTCATGGTCTATGGTCAACAATCCCAGCGCGGGGCGGTGCGGATGGCGTGACCGTAATTGACTATATGGTCGCGTGATGACCCTATGTCTCGCAAAAGTTGTTCGGTTACACTGGATTCAACCCCGGGTTGCTTTTTTTTACCAACCCCGTGCCGCGGTCCGTGTGGCCGCCCCGACCCGACCAGCGAGAGGTTGTCATGGCTGACTATAAAGCGCCCCTGCGCGACATGCGCTTCGTACTGAATGAAGTCTTCAACGTGGCCGAGTTGTGGGCGCAACTGCCCGAACTGGCCGAGGCGGTCGATGCGGACACCGCCATGGCTGTGCTGGAAGAAGCCGGCAAGGTCACCAGCAAGAGCATTGCCCCGCTCAGTCGTGCCGCCGACGAAGAAGGCTGCCACTGGGACAACGGTGCCGTGCGCACGCCTGAAGGCTTCATCGAGGCCTACAACACCTACGCCGAAGGCGGTTGGGTGGGCGTGGGGGGTGACCCGCAATTCGGTGGCATGGGCATGCCCAAGGCGATCTCAGCCCAGGTCGAGGAAATGGTCAACGCTTCGAGCCTGGCCTTCGGCCTGTACCCGATGCTGACCGCCGGCGCCTGTTTGTCGATCAATGCCCACGCCAGTGAAGCGCTGAAGGAACAGTACCTGCCGAACATGTACGCCGGCGTATGGGCCGGCTCCATGTGCCTGACCGAACCGCATGCCGGTACCGACCTGGGCATCATCCGCACCAAGGCCGAGCCCCAGGCCGATGGCAGTTACAAGGTCAGCGGCACCAAGATCTTCATTACCGGCGGCGAGCATGACCTGACCGAGAACATCATCCACCTGGTGCTGGCCAAGCTGCCGGACGCCCCGGCGGGCCCCAAAGGTATCTCGCTGTTCCTGGTGCCCAAGTTCCTGGTCAATGCCGACGGCAGCCTCGGCGCGCGCAACCCGGCCAACTGCGGCTCGATCGAGCACAAGATGGGCATCCAGGCGTCGGCGACCTGCGTGATGAACTTCGACGAGGCGGTCGGCTACATCGTCGGCGAACCGAACAAGGGCCTGGCGGCCATGTTCACCATGATGAACTACGAACGCCTGGGCGTAGGCATCCAGGGCCTGGCGTCGGCCGAGCGTTCCTACCAGAACGCTGTGGAGTACGCCCGTGATCGCCTGCAGAGCCGCGCGCCAACCGGGCCGCAGGCCAAGGACAAGGCCGCCGACCCGATCATCGTCCACCCGGATGTGCGGCGCATGCTGCTGACCATGAAGGCGCTGATCGAGGGCGGTCGTGCCTTCTCGACCTATGTGGCGATGCAACTCGACAGCGCCAAGTACAGCGAAGACCCGGCTACGCGCAAGCGCAGCGAAGAGCTGGTGGCGCTGCTGACCCCGGTGGCCAAGGCGTTCCTCACCGACCTTGGCCTGGAGTGCACGGTGCACGGCCAGCAGGTATTCGGTGGCCATGGCTACATTCGCGAATGGGGCCAGGAGCAATTGGTGCGCGATGTGCGTATCACCCAGATCTACGAAGGCACCAACGGTATCCAGGCGCTGGACCTCATGGGGCGCAAGGTGGTGGCCAGCGGTGGCGCGTACTACAAGCTGTTCTCTGCCGAGATTCGTCAGTTCATTGCCGGCGCGGGCAGCGAGCTGGAGGAGTTTGCCAAGCCGCTGGGCGCCTATCTCGATCAGCTCGACGGGCTGACCGAATGGGTACTGGAGCAGGCCAAGGGCAATCCGAACGAGATCGGTGCCGCGTCGGTCGAGTACCTGCAGGCCTTTGGCTATGTGGCCTATGCCTACATGTGGGCACTGATGGCGCGTGCGGCCAAGGCCGGTGAGGGCGACGAGGCGTTCTATGCGGCCAAGCTGGGCACGGCGCGCTTTTACTTTGCGCGCTTGCTGCCGCGGGTGAATTCGTTGGTGGCCTCGGTGAAGGCGGGCAGTGAGTCGCTGTACCTGCTGGATGCCGAACAGTTTTGAAGTGTTTGCGAAAGATTACTTCTTGTAAGCCTTTTCCTACATCACGTGGTGACTTTTCGCCACTGGCGCCAGATTGGATCCACAGTTAATCTTTCTACATGGACGTTGCGCAGGAAGCGCAAAGGACAGAACAGGGACAACGAAGGATTACCTGCCAGGATGGTGGGGCGATAGGGATGTCACAGGGAAACAGTCTAGAGAACCCCGCTTCGGCGGGGTTTTCTTCGTCTGGGTGTTTTTCAGCCCAGCACATCCAGCGGCGTGGCGCCCAGCTGCCGGGTGTCGGCCTCTTCCTCCAGCAGCGTGCGCAGCAGCTCCACCGACGCCTGCTGGCGCTGGGCATCACGGAATACCAGGCCGACCTTGAGCGGCACACGCGGCTCACTCAGCGGCTTCCACAGCAAGCCCTGGTCATCCTCGGCGGCGTCCTTGGCCCGCCCCGGCAGGATGGTCGCCAGTGCCGTGTGCGCCAGGCTGTCGAGAATCCCCGCCATGTTGTTCATCTCGGCTTGCACCTGTGGCCTGCGGCCCTGGGCGGCCAGCTGTTCCTTCCAGATCTGGCGGATCTGGAATTCCTCACCCAGCATCAGCATGGGTAACTCGGCGGCCTGCTTGATGGAAACCTTCTTGAAGTCCTTCAAGGGGTGGGTATTGGGGATTACAACCTGCAACTCGTCTTCGTACAGCAGCGAGCCGTGTAGCCCAGGCTGGCGCGGTGGCAGGTAGCTGATGCCAATGTCCAGGTTGCCATTGAGCAGCCGCCGTTCGATCTCCAGACCCGACAATTCGTAGATCTGCACCACCAGATGCGGCTGGGCCTTGCGCACACGCTCCAGCAACTGCGGCACCAGGCTTGGCCGCACGGTCTGCAGCACGCCGATGGCCAGCGTGCGCAGCGACTGGCCCTTGAAGTTGCGCATGGCTTCATGGGCCCGTTGCAGGCCATCGAGCAGCGGCAGGGCATGGTTGTACAGGGTGTGCGCCGCCAGGGTCGGCAGCAGGCGCTTGTTGCTGCGCTCGAACAGGCTCAGGTCGAGGCTGTGCTCGAGCTGGCGAATCTGTTGTGACAGTGCCGGTTGCGACAGGGACAGGCGTTCGGCAGCGCGGCCGACATGGCCTTCTTCATACACCGCGACGAAATAACGCAGTTGGCGAAAATCCATAAGTAACACTTATCGAAAAAGCTGGGAAAACGAAATGGCCGCAAACGCTGCCGACGCCTAGTCTATCGCCGTATTCCAACGGGTTACAGCGATCAATCCGCTCATTGTTACCGCGTTTGAAAAACACTTTTGATAGGCAAGGCAAAATTATTCAGCGCCGGCAACAAGACCGGACCCCTGGCCGCCCTTTACCGTGATTGGTTGGAGCCCCGATGAACCTGTTCAACCTGCGCCGTTCGGCCCCTGCCGCGGTTGCCGAACCCAAGCGTACGCCGGTGACCGTGGCGGATGCGCCGCAGTTGTCCCGCGAGCGCCTGATGCCGAGCACCGAGCGTGCGGCGCAGGTGTTCGTGCGTGGTCAGGGCTCCTGGTTGTGGGACAACGAAGGGCACGCCTACCTGGACTTCACCCAGGGCGGCGCGGTCAACAGCCTCGGGCACAGCCCGACAGCACTGGTCAAGGCGCTGGGCAACCAGGCCCAGGCGCTGATCAACCCGGGGGCGGGTTACCACAGCCGTGGCCTGCTGGCGCTGGTCAACCGCCTGTGCCAGAGCACGGGCAGCGACCAGGCCTACCTGCTCAACAGCGGTGCCGAGGCCTGCGAAGGGGCGATCAAGCTGGCGCGCAAGTGGGGCCAGCTGCACCGCAACGGCGCCTACCACATCATCACCGCCAGCCAGGCCTGCCATGGCCGCAGCCTGGGCGCGCTGTCGGCCTCCGACCCGCTGCCGTGCAACCGGTGCGAGCCGGGCCTGCCGGGGTTCAGCAAGGTGCCGTTCAACGACCTGGGGGCGCTGCATGCCGAGGTCGATTCGCGCACCGTGGCGATCATGCTCGAACCGATCCAGGGTGAGGCGGGGGTGATCCCGGCGACCCGCGAGTACCTGCAAGGCGTGGCAAAGCTCTGCCGGGAACTGGGCATCCTGCTGATTCTCGATGAGGTGCAGACAGGCATTGGCCGCTGTGGGGCATTACTGGCGGAACAGACCTACGGCGTGCGTGCCGACATCATTACCCTCGGCAAGGGCCTGGGTGGTGGTGTGCCACTGGCCGCCTTGCTGGCTCGTGGGACCGCCTGCTGCGCCGAACCGGGCGAGCTGGAGGGCAGCCATCACGGCAATGCGCTGATGAGCGCTGCGGGCCTGGCCGTGCTGGAAACCGTGCTGGAGCCGGGCTTTTTCGAGCAGGTGCAGGACAGTGGTCGCCATCTGCGCGATGGCCTGAGCCGCCTGGCAGGCCGCTATGGCCAGGGCGAAGTGCGTGGCCAGGGCCTGTTGTGGGCCTTGCAGTTGCAGGAAAACCTGGCAAAGGGGCTGGTCGACGCCGCCCTGCACGAGGGCTTGCTGTTGAATGCCCCGCAGCCCGATGTGGTGCGCTTCTCGCCGGCACTGACCGTGAGCAAGGGCAACATCGATGAAATGCTTCTACGCCTGGCGCGGGCCTTTGCCCGCCTGCATGCGCAACAACAGGCCCGCCGCGAGATGCCGGCCTGACCACGAATTCAACGAACCGTCTGGCGTTCCTGCGCATCGCCCCGTGCCTGTTTCATTTGGCCCGGGGCGTTTTTTTTGGCCTGTGGAACCTCTGCGAGGCGCGGCTAGTCTTTCATGTAACCCCTTCAGGAGAGACCCGCATGGACTTCATTCGCATCATCATCGCCATCATCCTGCCGCCGCTCGGCGTGTTTCTGCAGGTGGGGTTTGGCGGGGCGTTCTGGCTGAACATTCTGTTGACCCTGCTGGGCTACATCCCAGGGATCGTGCACGCGGTGTATATCATCGCCAAGCGCTGAGGATGCCGGGGGCCGCAGAGCGGCCCCAAGGGCATCAGCCCTCCAGCACTCGGCAATAGAACTTCCACTCTTCTTCCAACGCATGCGCCAGATTCTCGGCCTTGCGGAACCCGTGTCGTTCCCCTGCGTAGAAATGTCCCTCGGCCTCGATGCCATTGGCCTGCAACGCCGCCAGCATCGAACGCGTCTGCTCCGGCACCACCACGGCATCCAGCTCGCCCTGGAAGAAGATCACCGGCACCTTGATCCGTGAGGCATGCAGCAGCGGCGTGCGCTGGCGGTAGCGCTCGGCATCCTGTTGCGGGTCGCCGATCAGCCAGTCCAGGTAATCGCCTTCGAACTTGTGCGTGGCCCGGCCCAGGGCTACGGGATCACTGACCCCGTAAAGGCTGGCACCGGCGCGGAACACGTCGTGGAAAGCCAGCGCGCACAGCGTGGTGTAGCCACCGGCACTGCCACCGCGAATAAAGGCCTTGCCGGGGTCGATCAGGCCAAGCCCGGCCAGATGCGCGACGGCGGCGCAGGCATCCTGCACATCGCTTTCACCCCAGCGCAGGTGCAGCGCCTGCCGGTAAGCCCGGCCATAACCAGTGCTGCCCCGGTAGTTCAGGTCGGCCACGGCGAATCCGCGTTGGGTCCAGTACTGGATGCGTGGGTCGAGTACCGGGTAGCAGGCCGAGGTCGGCCCACCGTGGATGAAGACCAGCAGAGGCGAGGGGCCTTGGGTGCCGGTTGCCGGATAGAAAAAGCCATGGGCAAACGTGTCGCCGCTGCCGTAATGGATCGACTGCGGCAGGCTGATTTGCGCTGCCGGCAACACTTCGGCGCCGCCGGCCAGCACGCTGACCTCATGGCTGGCGCGGGCAATGGCGATCACCGCCGGTGGGCTGATCGGCGAGGCCGCGACGGCATACAGGTGTTCGGCGTCCATGGCCAAATTGCGGAAGCGGGTGTAGGCGCTGGCGAAGCGTTCCGTACGGCCATTTTCACCGTACAGGCCCAATTGCCCGATACCGCCTTCGGACCAGGTGGCCAGGTAGTGTTGCGGGCCGACCGGCAGCCACGTGCTGGTGCCCAGTTGCCAAGGGGCAGCGGCATGGTCGGCCGGCTCGGCCGGCAGCGCTTGCCAGTGGCCATCCACCTCACCCCAGGGTTGCCAGAAGCCATGACGGTCAGACAGGCAGTACAAGCGGCCTTCGGCGTCGAAGCGCGGCTGCTGCAGCGACTCGTCCTCGGCGGCGATACAGTGCGCGGGCCCCCAGTCGCCGTTGGCGTCACGCTTGCGGCTTACCAGCCGGGTAACGGTCCAGGGTTGTGCCGGCCGGTCCCACTCGACCCAGGCCAGGCGTCGACCGTCAGCGCTGACCGTGGGCGAGGCATAGAAGTCGGCACCCTCGGCGAGCACTTCGCGGGTGGTTTCACCCAGTGCCACCAGGCGATGCTCGACGCTTTCGCCATGGCGCTCCTCGACTGCCAGCACCTTGCCGGCGTGCCACTGCAAATCGCCATAGCGGCAATCGCCCGCGGCGGTCAGGGCGCGTGGCGCAGTACCGTCGAAGCGCTGGGTGTAGACCTGCTGATCCTGCTCGTTGACGAACAGCAGCCCGTCACCCCCCAGGCAGAAGCTGCCGCCACCGTATTCGTATACCCGGCTGCGCACGCTGAAACCGTCGGGCGTCAGGCAACGCGCCTGGCGGTCATGCCACTGCCAGATACGGCAGGCGCCATCGGCGGGGCGGAACTCGTTCCAGAACAGCCCCTCGGCACCGACCTTGAGTTCGGCGAAGTCGGTACCGGCGGCGACGGCCTGGGCCGCGGTGAAGTCAGCTGCGGACGATGACACGGGAGTTGCGCTCATTGCGGAAGGTCATCTCGTCGATGGCGAGTTGGGCGGTTTCCGCCTCCTCGCGGGCCTTGAGGATGATGCCATGGTCGGCCGACTTGGCGCACACCGGGTCGGCCTTGCTGGCATCGCCGGTCAGCATGAAGGCCTGGCAACGGCAGCCGCCGAAGTCCTTTTCCTTCTCGTCGCACGAACGGCACGGCTCGGGCATCCAGTCGTATCCGCGGAAGCGGTTGAAGCCGAACGAGTCGTACCAGATGTGCTGCAGGTCATGGTCGCGCACGTTGGGGAACTGCACCGGCAGTTGCCGTGCGCCGTGGCAGGGCAGGGCCGTGCCGTCCGGGGTGATGGTCAGGAACAGGCTGCCCCAGCCATTCATGCAGGCCTTGGGGCGCTCCTCGTAGTAGTCCGGGGTGACGAAAATCAGCTTGCAGGGGCTGCCCTGGGCCTTGAGCTTCTCCCGGTACTCGTTGGTGATGCGCTCGGCGCGCTCAAGCTGCGCACGGGTCGGCAACAGGCCCAGGCGGTTGAGGTGCGCCCAGCCGTAGAACTGGCAGGTGGCAAGCTCGACGAAGTCCGCCTCCAGGGCAATGCACAGCTCGATGATGCGGTCGATCTTGTCGATGTTGTGCCGGTGGGTGACGAAGTTGAGCACCATCGGGTAGCCGTGGGCCTTCACTGCGCGGGCCATCTCCAGCTTCTGCGCGAAGGCCTTCTTCGAGCCGGCCAGCAGGTTGTTGACCTGCTCGTCACTGGCCTGGAAGCTGATCTGGATGTGGTCCAGCCCGGCCTCCTTGAAGGCGGCGATGCGTGCTTCGGTCAGGCCGATGCCAGAGGTGATCAGGTTAGTGTAGTAGCCCAGCCGGCGGGCCTCGCCGATCAGCTCGGCAAGGTCCTGGCGCACCAGCGGTTCACCACCGGAAAAACCGATCTGTGCGGCGCCCATCTCGCGGGCTTCGGCCATCACCTTGAACCACTGCGCGGTGCTCAGCTCCTGGCCCTGGGCGGCGAAGTCCAGCGGGTTGGAGCAGTACGGGCACTGCAGCGGGCAGCGGTAGGTCAGCTCGGCCAGCAGCCACAGCGGCAGGCCGACTGGCACCTCAGGCGAGGGTGATCCAGTGTTCGGCACGGGCCACCTCCATGAATTGCTCGATGTCGTCGCCGACTTCGGGCACACCTGGGAATTGCTGCTCAAGTTCGGCGATGATCGCCGCCACATCGCGCTTGCCGTCGATCAGCCCGCCGATCAGGCCGGCGCTGTCGTTGAGCTTGATCATGCCTTCGGGGTACAGCAGCACATGGCCTTTTTGCGCCGGCTCGTACTGGAAGCGGTAGCCGGGGCGCCAGTTCGGCGTTTGCTTGCGGTCGAAACTCATAGGGCGATCCCCTTGTGCCATACCCGTTGCTGGGTGACGGTGTGGTAAGGCGGGCGGTTCAGCTCGTAGGCCATGCTCATGGCGTCGAGCATGCTCCAGAGGATATCCAGCTTGAACTGCAGGATTTCCAGCATACGCTCCTGGCCCGCACGGGTGGTGTAGTGCTGCAAGGTGATTGCCAGGCCGTGCTCGACGTCACGCCGGGCCTGGCCCAGGCGGGTGCGGAAGTATTCGTAGCCGGCCGGGTCGATCCACGGGTAGTGCTGCGGCCAGCTGTCCAGGCGCGACTGGTGGATCTGCGGGGCGAACAGCTCGGTCAGCGAGCTGCTGGCCGCTTCCTGCCAGCTGGCGCGGCGGGCGAAGTTGACGTAGGCGTCGACGGCAAAACGCACGCCGGGCAGTACCAGCTCCTGGGAACGCAACTGGTCGGGGTCGAGGCCGACCGCCTGGCCCAGGCGCAGCCAGGCTTCGATGCCGCCGTCCTCGCCGGGCGCGCCGTCATGGTCGAGCAGGCGCTGGATCCACTCGCGGCGCACTTCGCGGTCCGGGCAGTTGGCCAGGATCGCGGCATCCTTCATCGGGATGTTGACCTGGTAGTAGAAACGGTTGGCCACCCAGCCCTGGATCTGCTCGCGGCTGGCGCGGCCTTCATACATCGCCACGTGGTAAGGGTGGTGGATGTGGTAGTAGGCGCCCTTGGCGCGCAGGGCCTGCTCGAATTCGGCAGGGGTCATTGGCAGTACGTCGCTCACGGGGCCTCCTTACAGCTCGATGCTCATGCCGTCGAAGGCGACTTCGACGCCACGGCGCTGGACTTCGGCGCGCTCGGGGGAGTCTTCGTCGAGGATCGGGTTGGTGTTGTTGATGTGGATGAGCACCTTGCGCTGGCGCGGGAAGCCGTCCAGCACTTCGAGCATGCCGCCGGGGCCGTTCTGCGCCAAATGGCCCATCTCGCGGCCGGTACGGGTGCCGACACCGCGGCGCTGCATTTCATCATCTTCCCACAGCGTGCCGTCGACCAGCAGGCAGTCGGCGCCGTGCATCATCTGCAGCAACGGGGCGTCGACCTGGCCGAGGCCGGGGGCGTAGAACAACTTGCCGCCAGTGCGAGTATCCTCGACCAGCAGGCCGAGGTTGTCGCCGGGGTGCGGGTCGAAGCGGTGCGGCGAGTAGGGTGGCGCGGCACTGCGCAGCGGGAACGGCGTGAACCTGAGGTTGGGGCAGGCTTCGATGACGAAACTGCCGTCGAGCTCGATGCGGTTCCACTGCAGGCCACCGTTCCAGTGGCTGAGCATGTTGAACAGCGGGAAGCCGGTGGTCAGGTCCTGGTGGACCATGTCGGTGCACCAGACCTGGTGCGGGCAGCCTTCGCGCAGGCTGAGCAGGCCGGTGGTGTGGTCGATCTGGCTGTCGAGCAGGACGATGGCGTTGATGCCGGTGTCGCGTAGGGCCCGCGCCGGCTGCATTGGCGCGAAGGCCTGGAGCTGGGCGCGGATGTCGGGTGAGGCATTGCACAGTATCCAGTGCTCACCGTCGTCGGACAGGGCGATGGACGACTGGGTGCGAGCCGTGGCGCGCAGGCTGCCGTCGCGAAAGCCCTTGCAGTTGACGCAGTTGCAGTTCCACTGCGGGAAGCCACCGCCGGCGGCGGAACCGAGAATCTGGATGTACATGGCCACTCCTTCTGCGAAAAGCCGTATCGGAAAAACGACAACGCCCCGGCGGGCCGAGGCGTCATGCCGCAAAGCAGGGCTTAGCGGTTGGCGAAGTACATGGTCACTTCGAAGCCGATACGCAGGTCAGTGTATGCAGGTTTGGTCCACATGGGCGTTCTCCTTCCGGATGAGTTGAGGGTGTTTCAGCTACTAATTGGGTGCCGCCTCGAGCAGGAGGTTCCATTGGCTGAGATAGCGTTATCTTACAAGAAAAATTTGTACCGAAAGGTTAATTCTTTGATAAGCGCCCTTGCAGCAAACGTAACAATCCCTGCGGGATCAGTGCCAGGACGCATCTGGCGCGGCGCTGTTGGCCAGGCATAGCCAGGCGCAATCGGTGCCGAGCAGGTCGCGTAGCAGGTCATCCAGATCCGCTTGTTGCGTCATCAGAATAGACCGCTGCAGCGCAAGCAGGTCGCCGGGTTGTGTGGCCAGGTGTGTCTGCCATGCCCATTCGGCGACCTCAGCGTTGGTCATGGCGGGCTCGTCGAACTGCTCGGCCAGTGCCTGCCGGGCGCCGGTGTCGAGTGTGACCCCTTGGCTTAGCAGCGCCCGCAGATGGCCGAGGATTTCGGCCTGGCTGGCATGCGGCGATTGCACGCCGAACAGCAGGCCACCGATGCCCTCGATCTGACGGAAGGTACTGAACACCGCGTAGCCGAGTTGCAGTTCGACCCGCAGGCGTTGATACACCGGGCCTTGCAGCAGTTGCGCCAGCAGGCGCCCGCTGGCTTGCCGATCGGCGGGCAGAGGGCAGAACAGCAGCAGGGCATGTTCACTGCCCGCCACCTTGGCATGCTGCCAGCGGTGGCCAGTCCAGAGTGCGGCTGGCATGGGCGCTGCACCTTGCCCTGGGCAGTGCTGCAGTACTGCACCGAGCGCCTGCGCGGCGCCGCTATCGAAGCCTGCGGCCAGCCCCTGCCAGTGGCTGTGTTGCCAGGCATCGTCGAGCAGCGCCTGGTCGAACGTGCTGGGCGGCGTTGCTTCGGGGCGAGTGCCGAGCACTGCATCAGGCAGTTGATTGATCAATGCCCTGATCGGTATCAGATTGAGCGCCTCAGGTGGCGCTGGCTGCCAGCGGGAGGGCGCCCGCAACAGCGCCAGGGCTTGGCCTGTGGCGCGTATCACAGCTGCTGGGTGGCCAGCGCAGCGTAACTGCCAGTACTCGCCTGTTGCACTGAACTGCAGTTGCACGCAGGCCTGCTCGCAACGCACTTGCAGGGGGTGCAAGGCGCGTTCAAGCAAGCCATGAAGCTGCTGGTGCATTGCCGATGGCACCTGCCAGCGCAGATAAAGTGCCGCGTATTGCCTGGCTGGAGGAAGCAGGTTGCTGATGCTGAGCGCAGGTGGCAGCGCTGCGGTTCGAGACGAGGGTAGTTCTTCGAGCAGCAAAGGCTCGGCTGCAGGCAGTTGCCATTGCCCATAGGCGCGGCACGGCAGCTGTGCCAGCAGCGCTTCAAGCGCCGCCAGCGCCTGTTTATCCAGCGCTGCAAACGGCTGCCCGGCGCTGTCGCGGCGGGCCAGCTCCAGCGCGCTGGCACTGCGTTCGCGGCGTTGTTGCAAAAGATTGAACGCGCTGTTGAGTGGGGTGGGGGCGGCATGACGGATGAAGTCGAACCAGCCGTGCAGCAGCTTCAGTGCCTCATCGGTGCCGGCTTGCGCGCCAAGTTTCAGGTCGATGTGCCAGAGCAATTGACCGGCGAAGGCATACAACTTTTCAACCTTGAACCCTTTGAGCCAGCCTCGTCGCTCCAGTGCATCCAGCCAACTGCCGGGGCGGTTGTCAGCGAGGTTGGCCATCAGCAGCTCCAGCGCCTGTTCTGCACCTGCGGGCAGGCCCTCGTGGGCGAACAGCAGCGACTGGTTGGCGGCCAAGGCGGGTGGCACGGCTTGTGGCGCAAGAGCGCCCGTTGCGAAGAGGCCAGTGTATTGCCTGCCGAGTTGCTCCAGTTCATCCAGCGGCTGCGGGCCGCAGAGACTCAAGGTGATCTGGCCACCCTGGTAGAAGCACTGGTGGAAGCCCGTGAGCGCTTGCTGAAAGGCAACATTGTGCAAAGCGAGGGTATGGCGGTTGCCTGCATGAAAACCGCTTAGCGGATGGCCGCCGGCCACCGATTGCAGCAAGGCGAACTGCTGCTGTGCTTGCGGGTTACGCGACCAGGCGATGAACTCGGCGTGGATGACTTCCCGTTCACGGTGCTGTCGCTCGATGCCCAGGTCCGGTTCGGCCAGCATCTGGCACAGGCGCTCCAGGCCACCGGCCAATGCGGCGGGTGGAACCTCGAAGAAGAAATCGGTGGTGCGCTCGCCTGTGCTGGCGTTGACCTGGCCGCCCAAGGCCTGGACGTAGCGCATCAGGCCGTCTTCCAGTGGGAAGCGCGTGCTGCCGAGGAAAAACAGGTGTTCGAGGAAGTGGGCCAGGCCCGGCCACTGGCGCGGCGCATCGTGGCTACCCGCGTGTACGCGCAGGGCTGCAGCCGAGCGCTTCAGGCGCGGGGCGTGGCGCAGGGTCAGCTGCAGGCCGTTGGCGAGTGTGAGGTGGCGGGTGGCGTCAGGCATGGAAACTCCGGGGCAGGAGTTCATGCTAACCCATTTGCAACAGCAGGCCCGGCCTCTTCGCGGGCAAGCCCGCTGCTACAGGGCCCAAGGCCTGTCAAAACCCTGTGGGAGCGGGCTTGCCCGCGAATGGGCTGCAAAGCAGCCCCCGGTTAGTCCTTGAGGTGATGCAGCTCCCGACGCAGATCGGTCAGATAAGGGAACGCCTCACGCCCCCGTACCACCCGTTCATGCTCAACCTCTGCCAGCAACTGGCACTCATCGCGCCCGGCCATGGCCAGCAGGCTGCCGTCGGGCCCGATGATGCTGCTCTGCCCGCAGTACTGGATCTCGTCCTCGGCCCCACAATAGTTGGCATACACCAGGTAGCACTGGTTCTCCTGCGCCCGCGAGCGCACGGTCACCTGGCATACGAAATCGTAAGGCGTCATGTTCGCCGTCGGCACCAGGATCAGCTCGGCGCCGGCCAGCGCGAGGCGCCGGGCGTTCTCCGGGAACTCGATGTCGTAGCAGATCAGCATGCCGACCTTCCAGCCCTCCAGCTCGACCACCGGAAAATGGTCGGCACCGGCGCTGAACATCGCCCGGTCCAGCTCGCCGAACAGGTGAGTCTTGCGGTAATTGCACAGGCTGCGGCCATGGGCGTCGATCAACTGCACGCTGTTGTAGATCGCGCCGTCATCGGCGCGCTCCGGGTAGCCGTAGACGATGGCGATGCGATGCGCCTGGGCGATCTCCACCACCGCCATGGCCGAAGGGCCATCGTCGGCTTCGGCCAGCCGTTCGACCTGGGCCAGGCCGATGTTGTAGCCGCTCAGGAACATCTCCGGGCACACCAGCAATTGCGCGCCACCCTCGGCCGCCCGTTGCGCCTGGTGGCGCAGCCGTTGCAGGTTGCCGGGCACGTCCAGCGGGTTGGGTGCGCCCTGGAACAGAGCGATGCGCATGCTGCCTCCTTGGTTTCAGTCAGCCAGGGCGATGGGGCCGATCTCGTCGAACACATCGCCCGGGCCTGGGTTGTCCGCGTGAGTGCGGCCACCGAAGTGGTTCATGATACCCCACACCGCATTCAGCGACGTCTGCACCGCGCCTTCGACCCAGGCCGGGGTCCACGACACGTCGTCGCCGGCGATGAACATGCCGCGTTGCTCGGCAGGCATGTCCTGCTGCATGAAGTGCGCATACATGCGCTGGTTGTAGCGGTAGTGGCCCGGCAGCGCGCCCTTGAAAGCGCCGAGGAAGTGCGGGTCGGCTTCCCAGGAAATGGTGATCGGGTCGCCGATGATATGCCCGGCGATGTCGGTCCTGGGGTAGATTTTCTTCAAGGCATCGAGGGCCAGCTGCACGCGCTTTTCCACCGGATGCGGCAGCATCTTCAGGGCGTCGCTCATCCAGGCGTAGGACAGGCAGATCACCCCTGGTTTATCGTCACCGTTGTCGAACAGGTAGGTACCGCGGGTGAGGCGATCGGTGAGGGTCATGCTCATCAGGTCGCGGCCGGTCTGCGGGTCCTTGTCCTTCCAGAACGGCCGGTCGACCATGACGAAGGTTTTCGACGATTGCATGTAGCGGGTGCGGTCCAGGGCCATCCACATCTTTTGCGAGAACAGCGATTCCTCGCAGTCGATCTGGGTGGTCAGCAGCCAGCTCTGGCAGGTGGCGAGCACCGCGCCGTAATGGCGGGTGTCACCCCAGTTGTCGGTGACTGCCAGGCGCCCGTCCGCGGCACGCGCAATGCGTTTGACCCCGGTGCGCGGCGCGCCGCCATGCAGCGAACTGAGGCTGGTGCCTTCCGGCCAATGGGCACAGCGCTCCGGCACATGGCGCCAGATGCCTTGAGGGACTTGCTCGACGCCGCCGACGATCAGGTGCTGGTGGTCGTCGCAGTTGGTCATCACCACGCGGAAGATTTCCAGCATCGAGTTGGGGAAGTCCGAGTCCCAGCCGCCGGTGCCGAAACCAACCTGGCCGAACACTTCGCGGTGCTGGAAGCTCAACTGGGCGAACGAGCGCGAGGTAGCGACGAAGTCGTAGAAGGTGCGGTCGTCCCACAGGGGTACCAGCTTGTTCCACAGTGCTTTCAGCCGAGGTACGTCACGGTCACGGATCGCCTGCTGGATGTCGGCGAACTGTGCGCCGCTTTCCAGCGCATCGGCCCAGGCGTCGGCCACTTCATGGAACAGCTTGGGCAGGTCACTGGCCTTTTCGGCGTAGTAGGTCTGGCCTTCGAGGTCGATCACCGTGCTGCCCGAGGCAGAGGTCAGCGGGTTGGGGAAGGGTTTGGTTTCCAGGCCCAGCTTGTCGACGTAATGGTAGAAGGCGGTGGAGGACACCGGAAAACGCATGCCGCCGAGCTCGGCGATGATGCCATCGGTGCCGTTGAAAGCCTGCGAACGCAACCGTCCGCCGAGTTTCGAGGCCTCGTACACCACGGGCTTGAGGCCCAGCTTCATCAGTTCGTAGGCCGCGACCAGCCCGGCGATGCCGGCGCCAACGATGGCGACTTCCTCACCATGGCGCTCGGCCGGGATGCTGCCCAGGCCGGCGGGGTGTTCCAGCCAGTCGTCGAAGGCGAAGGGGAAATCCGGGCCGAAGATGGTGATGGGCTGTTTGCCGTCGGCGGGGTGGCGGTTTTTCTTGTTCATGAATTGACCTTGCCAGAGCGGCTGCGCGAGGGACGGAGCCTGAGTATAGGAGATGGCTGTAGGTCATTTTATGAAGCGGGGTGTTCGTAATTAAGATACAAATTAGTGTCGTAATGTAGATGAAGTCGTCATTTTAACGATAGTTACATTGATTTAGACGTATTAGTTGAGAGTGGCAAGGTGCCTCACCGTTTCCGGGTACTTTTGTACCAAGCGGATCAAGGCGACGGCCTGGGCATTGGGTTTTGAGCGGCCTTGCTCCCAGTTTTCCAGGGTCCGCGCATTAGTCCGCAGATAGTTCGCGAAGAGCGCTCTGGACATGTTCAGCTGCTCGCGCAATTCAAGCAGCTCATGGGGAGCCAGTGGTGCGAGTTCCTCGAAGGTGACCTTGTGCGAGCGCAGGGTCTTCTTTCCTGCTCGCTCCTCGGCCAGGGCATCGAAGCCTTCGCTGAGCTCAGTGAAGAGGTTGCGGGGCATGGTGTGTCCTCATTAGGCATTCGCGTTCTAGCAACGTTCTCAGGGTCTTACGTTGTTGATCTGTCAGATCATCCTGCATGTCTTTCCCGTAGAGGGTGAACAACCAGAACTGCATGCCCGATAACCAGTAGTAGTAAATGACGCGGATGCCACCTCGTTTGCCCTTGTGTCGAAGGGGGTCAGAAAAGCGCATTTTTCTCAGCCCTCCGGTTCCTCTGATGACATCGCCTGCATGTGGGCAACTCAACAAGATCTGCTGTAGGCAGCGAAACTGCTCTTCGCTGAGCAACTCGGCGCGGTAGCGTTCGAAAGGTGGCAATTCAACAAAAACAGCGTCCATGATTGTACGTTATCTGCGTATAGTCTGGATGGATTGAAAGGGCTCGTCAATCGGCCTTTTTTCCAGCCTATACACCTCGGCGCGTTGCGGGGGCGCCATTGAATTGCAGCTTGTAACGCCCGCAGGAAAGATCGGAATTATCCCGCGAAATCTCGGATGGTTGCCGATTCAGACCGGCTGCCCGCGATCGACCTTGCTGCTGAGGATGATGGACGTGGTGGTCTTTTCCACCCCCTCGACACTGCCAATCTGGTCCAGCAGCTGGTCGAGTTGCTCCGGCGAATCGCTGTGCAGCCAGGCGACGTAATCGAACTCGCCACTCACCGCGCACAGCTGCTGTACCTGCCCCATGGCACTCAGGCGCCGTACCACTTCCTTGCCGGAGCGTGGCTGCACCTTGATCCCGACATAAGCCTGCAGCCCACCGCCAATCAGGCGCTGGCCAAGGCGTACGCCATAGCCGGTGATGACTTTGTTCTTCTCCAGCCGCTCCAGGCGTGAGTTGACCGTGGTGCGGGCGATGCCCAGCTGGCGGGCGAGGGTGGCGACGCTTTCGCGGGCGTTGATCTGCAGCAGGGCGAGCAGTTGACGGTCGATTTCGTCAAGGGTGATGGGGCGGGCGTCCGACATGGTGAGTCTCTACAGTGGGGCCGTTAGCCTAGCCAGCTGAAGACGAGCAGGGCAAGCCCTAAGGTTTTTCAAGCCATCGGGCACAAAAAAGCCCCGCTGATGCGCGGCTTTTTCATGTCTGGTGGGCCCACACGGACTCGAACCGTGGACCAAAGGATTATGAGTTCGCCAATGACACCGTTGCGCTAGGTTTCATTGGGTTGCGCGAGAAAACGGTACTGTACGTGAAAGCTGAGCGAAATCAGTACGTTAGCGAGCGGTACAAGTGAGGACCTTCGTGCTGTACCGCTAGCGTACCTGTTTTAGAGGTACATCAGCCCGGCATGAGGTCGGTGTTGACCTTGTTCGACTTATATCGTGTCCCAGAAAGTGGTGTAACTGAACCAGCGAAGGTGTCACTGGAACAGAGACAGTTCATGTGTTGAAAACGCGCATCAGTTTGCTGGAAATCGAGGGTATGGGCCGAGACCGTAGCATGCTGCAGAGGTAGAGAAACTTCTTCAAGGCTTAGCGTTTCTGATCAATGGAGTTAATCGGACACTTATCGAGCACTGCTTTGAATGCTAATGCGCCATCGTTCTGAACTAAGCCTAATTCAGGTAATTATGTAAGGCCAGTGAGTTTAGTTATGAGCGCGCCGATATAGGTAGTGGTTAGCCCCATGAGTAGAAGGCCCATCGGGCGTTCCCACCAGCTTTTTACCTCCCCTGGTGGCATGGGTAAGCTCAAAACCAGGACGTTTGCCGGCTGGTTGATCACGGTAGACTGGTCTTGAGGGAGCATGGAGCGAAGCCAGAGTTCGTCGCGCGCTTTCTTCCTGATTGTCGCAACATCAGCGGCGAGTTGCCTGCCGCAGTCGCGTATATATACGCCCGTTATAAAGACTACCACGATGCCGAACAGAAATAAGGTGTCGACACTCAACGGCCGGTAGATATCGATAAGAGGTGTGATTTTCCAAAGAGGCAGAAGAAAGGAGGTTTTTTGATAAGTCAAATTGCAAATATCTTGAAGGGCGTACCCCAATTGCGGGATTAGCCTGCTCAAATGTTCGCCAAACTGGTAGGCGAATAGCACGGTGAACATCGCGAATTGCAGGGCTGTGACGATCATCAGTGCCCAGCCTAAGCGCTTCATGCGGGTTGCTTTGCGAATTGCTTCTGAAACGGTCATATCGGTTGACTTTCCATTCAACGGGTCAGTGTCCATGTGCGCAGCGTCATCGCATGCAAAAAAGCCGCGCAGTGCGCGGCTTTGAAGGTGGTGGGCCCACACGGACTCGAACCGTGGACCAAAGGATTATGAGTCCTCTGCTCTAACCGACTGAGCTATAGGCCCTCAGTAAGTGCCCGGATTATAACGAGGGTTTTGAAAGCGTGCCATCCGAAAGATCAGACAGTGCTATACGAAGAAACGTCGCCGCGAATTCATCCGGCGGTAACGGCAGGCTGACGATATAGCCCTGGATCTGCTCGCACCCTTCAGCCGCCAGGAAGCGTTGCTGGGCCTGGTTCTCCACGCCCTCGGCGATGATCGTCAGTTGCATGCTGCGCCCCAGCGCGATGATGGCGCGGGCGATGGCTGCGTCGTGTGGGTCGTCTGGCAGGCCGCGGATGAATGATTTGTCGATCTTGAGAATGTCCAGCGGCAGGCGCTTGAGGTAGCTCAGCGACGAATAGCCAGTGCCGAAGTCGTCGATCGCCAGCTGTACGCCCAGCTGCTTGAGCTGGTGCAGCACGGCCAGGGCTTCTTCGGCCTGGCTCATGATGAAGTTCTCGGTGATTTCCAGCTGCAGGTCACCCGCTTTGAGCTGGTAGACCTTCAACAGGTGCTCGATACGCTTGGCCAGGTTGAGGTGGCGCAGCTGCGCGCCCGCCAGGTTGATCGACAGCGGGCCAAAGGCTTGGTAGGCCTTCTTCCAGCGGTGCATCTGCTGGCACGCCTGCTCCAGCACCCAATCGCCCAGCTGAAGAATGGTGCCGTTCTCTTCGGCCAGGTGAATGAAATGCTCGGGCGGTACCTCGCCGAATGTCGGGTGGCTCCAGCGAATCAGCGCTTCGGCGCCGACCAGGGCCTGGGTCTTGAGGCTCAGCTTGGGCTGGAAGCTCAGGCTCATCTCGTTACGCTCGATGGCACGGCGCAGTTCATGCTCCATGGCGATGCGTTCGCTGGCCTGCACGGTCAGGTCACGGGTGTAGGCTTCCACGCGGTTGCGGCCTTTGGCCTTGGAGCGGTACATGGCGGCGTCGGCGTTGCGAATCAGCGTGGCGACGTCGGTGCCGTCCTGCGGGTAAAGGCTGATGCCGATGCTGGCGCTGGTGAAGAACTCGTGCTCGCCGGCCTGGAACGGGGCGACGAAGCAGGCCAGCAGTTTATTGGCGATGGCATGGGCATCGCTGGGTTTGTGCAGGCCGGGCAGCAGAATGATGAACTCGTCGCCACCCAGGCGGGCCACGGTGTCGACGTCGCGCACCTGCTCCTTGAGGCGCTGGGCGATACCCTTGAGCAACAGGTCGCCGACCGGGTGGCCGAGGCTGTCATTGATGTGCTTGAAGCGGTCCAAGTCGAGGAACAGCACGGCGCCCTGGCGGTTGGACACCTGCGAGCAAGTCAGTACGGCCTGCAGCCGGTTTTCGAAGAGGGCGCGGTTGGGCAGGCCGGTCAGCGGGTCGTGGTGGGCCTGGTAGTCGAGTTTGGCCTGGGCGTGCTTGAGGCTGGAAATGTCGGCGAACACCGCGACGAAGTGGGTTATGTCCCGCTCGTTGTTGCGTACGGCGCTGATGGTCAGCCAGCCGGGATACAGCTCGCCATTCTTGCGCTTGTTGTAGATCTCGCCCTGCCAGTGGCCTTCAGCGGTGAGCTGGTGCCACATCGCGGCATAGAAGGCGCTGTCATGCTGGCCGGAGGCGAGCAGCCGCGGGGTCTGGCCAAGGGCTTCGATTTCGCTGTAGCCGGTGATCTCGCTGAAGGCGCGGTTGACCGCGCTGATGCGTTGGTCGGTGTCGGTGATCAATACGCCTTCGGCGGTGTTTTCGAACACGGTGGCAGCCAGTTGCAGTTTTTCCTGCATCAGGTGGCGTTCGGTGATGTCGCGGGCGATGGTCAGCATGCAGTCGACACCACCGATCGGCAGTGGCCGTGCCGACAGCTCGCACAGGCGAATCTGCCCGTCACTGCGGCGCAGGTGGCAGCTGAAGTCACGCACGAAGCCATCGCGGCCGAGCTGGTCGATCAGGCGCTTGCGCTCGTTGAGGTCGACCCAGATCCCCAGGTCGAACGAGGTCTGATCGATAGGCGGGTTGAACTCGTAGCCGGTCAGGCGGCAGAAGCCCTCGTTGACCTCCAGCAGCAGGCCATCGCTCTGGCGCGACAGCAGCAGGCCGTCAGGCGAGGCATGGAAGGCCTTGGCGAACTTTTCTTCGGAGGTTTGCAACTGTTGCTGGGTCTGCTTGAGCTGGCTGATGTCGCGTACTGCCACCACCAGCGCCGGGGTGCCGTCGAGCTCGAAGGTTTCGGCTGAGGTCAGGCCGGTGAACATCTGGCCATTGCTGCGGCGGAAGGTCATTTCCAGGTTGCGGATGCCACCTTGGTGCAGGCGTTCGAGCAGCTTCGGGCCCATGCCTTCGATGCCCCACAGGTTGAGCTCGGTGGCGGTGCGGCCGATGACTTCGCCTGGGGTCAGGCCGATCTGTTCTTCGAAGGCTTCGTTGACTTCGAGCAGCACGCCATCGCTGTGCCGGGCAATCAGCAGAATGTCCGGGCACTGCTCGAACACCGAGGCGAACTTCTGTTCCGACAGGCGCAGGGCGTCTTCGGTACGCTTGGTTTCGCTGATGTCGATCATCAGGCCGCGCATCACGGGGCGGTGGCCGTGTTCGATCATGCTGACGATGTTGCGCACCCACAGGGGCTGGCCATCGGCGCGCATCACCCGGTAATCGAGGCTGTGATCACGCCCGGCGGCGGTCTCGCTCTCGCAGAAGGCCTGGGCCCAGAGTGCATCGTCCGGGTGCAGTATGCTGCGCCAGAAGCCGGGCTTGAGCCAGTCGTGCAGCGGATAGCCCAGCAGGTCTTCGGCATGCGGCGAGACATAGCTGTAGGTGAAGTCGTTGGCGTCGGCCTCCCAGGCGATTGCCGACAGGCTTTCGATCAGGCCGCGGTAATGGTACTCGCTGCTGCGCAGTTCCTGCTCCAGGGCGATGCGCCGGGAGATTTCCGAACTGAGCCGGCGATTGATGCGGATGACCACGGCGAGGATGGCGATCAGCAACAGGACGGCGGGCAGGCCATAGAGCAATGTGTCATGCCAGAAGCTGCGTTGGTCCACCACATTGCCGACCCAGCGCTGCTGGATATGGCTGATTTCATCGCTGGACATGTCCGCCATGACCTTGTCGAGGATGCCGATCAGGACCTGCTGGTCACGGGGCGCGGCCATTGCCAGTTGATAGCGATAGGGCGTCTCGCCGCTGACATACAACCCTTCGAGCTTGAGCTGGCGCAGGCTCCAGATGCTCGAGGCGAGGTCGCCAACCACGGCGTCCACCGCATCGGTGGCCAGTGCCTGCAGGGTCGAGCTGACATTGGGCATCGCCACCAGGTTGAGGTCCGGGTGGTGGGTGCGCAGCAGTTCATGGGGGGCGTAGTTCTCTACCACGGCCACCTTCAACCCGTACAGGTCCTTGAGCGTGCGCGGTTGCGGGCCGCCGTCATGGGCCAGGATGACGATGGGGAAATCGAGGTAGGGGCGGGTGAATGCCAGGTAGCCCTGGCGTTCCGGCGTCGACATGATGCCGGGCAGCAAATCGATGCGGCCTTCGCGCGCCTGCTGCAGCACCTCGGTCCAGCTGCTGGGCTCGACCGGTTTCAAAGATACCCCCAGGCGATCCTGGAGCAAGGCGATGTAATCGGCGGCCAATCCCTGGTACCGGCCCTCTTGGTCACGAAATTCGAATGGTGGCCAGGAGGCGTCGACGCCCAGCCTCAACTGCGGGTGGGCAGTGAGCCAGGTTTTTTCCTCGTCTGTCAGGGTCAGGGCGCCGGCCGTCGTGTTCCACAGCATCAGGAACAACAACAGAATGGCCGGCATCGGCAGCATAGCGGCCTCGCATTCAGTTGGTCTGAAGTCGAGTGTAGACGGGCATTCAGCCAGCCGGCCAGCTGATCACAACTATTTGTCGGATAAGAAAAACCCCGGCCTGGGCCGGGGTTTGTCATCACTCGTCGAGGAAGGAGCGCAGATGCTCGCTGCGAGTCGGGTGGCGCAGTTTGCGCAACGCCTTCGCTTCGATCTGACGGATCCGCTCACGGGTCACGTCGAACTGCTTGCCCACTTCTTCGAGGGTGTGGTCGGTGTTCATGTCGATGCCGAAACGCATGCGCAGCACCTTGGCTTCGCGTGCGGTCAGGCCCGAGAGCACGTCACGGGTGGCTTCCTTGAGGCTTTCGACCGTGGCCACGTCGATCGGGGACTGCATGGTCGAGTCCTCGATGAAGTCGCCCAGGTGCGAGTCTTCGTCGTCACCGATCGGGGTTTCCATGGAGATCGGCTCTTTGGCGATCTTCAGTACCTTGCGGATCTTGTCCTCAGGCATTTCCATGCGCTCACCGAGCTCTTCCGGGGTCGGTTCACGGCCCATTTCCTGCAGCATCTGGCGGGAAATACGGTTGAGCTTGTTGATCGTCTCGATCATGTGCACCGGAATACGGATGGTGCGCGCCTGGTCGGCGATCGAGCGGGTGATCGCCTGGCGAATCCACCAGGTGGCGTAGGTCGAGAACTTGTAGCCGCGACGGTATTCGAACTTGTCCACCGCCTTCATCAGGCCGATGTTGCCTTCCTGGATCAGGTCGAGGAACTGCAGGCCACGGTTGGTGTACTTCTTGGCGATGGAGATCACCAGACGCAGGTTCGCCTCGACCATTTCTTTCTTGGCGCGGCGGGCTTTCGCCTCACCGATGGACATGCGACGGTTGATTTCCTTGATCTCGGCGACGGTCAGGCCGGTCTCGGTCTCGAGGTCGATCAGCTTCTGCTGGCAGGCGACGATGGCGGCGTCCTTTTCACCCAGGGCGGCAGCCCACTTGGTGCTGCGCTTGGCCAGGTCACCGGACCAGGTCTGGTCGGTCTCGTTGCTTGGGAACAGGCGCAGGAAGTCGGCACGCGGCATGCGGGCGTCACGCACGCACAGTTGCATGATCGCACGCTCTTGCTGACGCAGGCGGTTCAGGGCATCGCGCACGCGCTCGACCAGGACGTCGAACTGCTTCGGCACCAGCTTGATCGGCATGAACAGGTCAGCCAGGGCCTGCAGGGCCTCGATGCTTTCCTTGACGTCACGGCCGTTCTTCTTCAGGACCTTGGAGGTGGCCTGGAGCTGATCGGCAACGGCACCGAAGCGCTGAGCTGCAACGACCGGATCAGGACCGCTTTCGGTCTCTTCCTCGTCGTCACCGCCTTCACTTTCTTCGTCTTCGTCGTCCGATTCTTCCTTGGCCGCAGGTGCCTTGGCACCAGGAACCGGCACTTCGTCGGTCGGTGCGGCGATGTTGTCGTCAGGGTCGATGTAACCGCTGAGAACGTCGGACAGGCGGCCGCCTTCGGCGGTGACGCGGTCGTATTCGCCGAGGATGTAGTCGACAGTACCCGGGAAGTGAGCGATGGCGCCCATGACTTCACGGATGCCTTCCTCGATCCGCTTGGCGATTTCGATCTCGCCTTCACGGGTCAGCAGCTCGACGGTACCCATTTCGCGCATGTACATGCGCACCGGGTCGGTCGTGCGGCCGATATCGGTTTCAACTGCCGCCAACGCAGCAGCGGCTTCTTCGGCCGCAGCTTCGTCGGTGTCGGCTTCCGCCAACAGAAGGGCATCCGCATCCGGAGCACTCTCGAATACGTTGATCCCCATGTCGTTGATCATGCGGATGATGTCTTCCACCTGTTCCGGATCTGAAATATCCTCAGGCAGGTGGTCGTTGACCTCCGCGTAAGTCAGGTAGCCCTGCTCACGACCGCGGGTGATCAACTCTTTGATACGAGACTGCTGTTGCGCTTTTCCGGACATAACACCCTATCCACTGAAGGTCTTGGCGGGCAAAAAACAAGCCGAGGATTATACCCGAGCATGGGCCTCACGCGCCAGATGAGGTCGGCGTTTGTGCGGGAACATTCCGGCTCAGCAGGGCGAGGAGCTGTGATTTTTCCTCGCTGGTCAATTCGCTTTGACGTGATTTCCTGAGCAGTTGTTCCAGGCTGCGCTCGCGTTGGCGGGCGGACAAGCTAGTTATAGTGTCGAAAAACTGTTGTTCAAGGTTGTCGGCCACGATCAACCATTCTTTTTCTGCCAGGGCCCGCAGCAGGCGGCCTTGTTCAGTACCGTGCCAACGTGCGATCAGCTGCATTGAGCTTAGCCCAGGATTCTTCTGCGCCGCTTCGATCAGCGCCACCAGCAGCTGGCTGTACAGGTGTTCTTCGTCGGCGAAGTGGCTGGCATCCTCGACCTTGCCGGCCAGCAGCGGATGGTGCAGCAAGGTGCGCAGGGCGGCCAGGGTCGGCGGTTCGACCGGCGCCGGTACGCGTGGCGGCGCTTCGTCGCGTTGCTGCCATGGCTTGCCGCCCTTGCGGTTCTTGTCCCAGGGCTTGTCGCTCCACTGTTTCTTGCCCCCGCCCTTGTTCGGCTTCCACGCTTGTTCCTGATGAACGGGCGCGTAGTCGTGCTGCGGCATGTCGCCGTAGTCGGGGGTGTAGCTGGCCATGGCATCGTAGTCGTAGCCAGGGTCGTAGTCCGGCACGTTGCTGGCCGCTGGTGCCTGCTGTGCCAGTTGCTCGACCTGCTGCGGATCGAGGCCGGTGATTTCCTTCAGGCGGTTGCGCATCAGCTGGCGCAGGTTGGCGCCAGGGATCTTTTCGATCAGCGGTGCGGCCAGGGTCGCCATGTGGGCCTTGCCTTCCAGCGAGCGCGGGTCGGCTTCGTTGCTCAGCTGCTCGAAGAAATAGTCGGCCAGCGGTTGTGCGTGCTGGTTGATCCGGGCCATGAAGGCATCGGTGCCTTCGGCGCGCACCAGGCTGTCCGGGTCTTCGCCTTCGGGCAGGAACAGGAAGCGCGCCCGGCGGCCGTCCTGCAGCGCCGAGAGGGTCGACTCCAGTGCGCGCCAGGCGGCCTTGCGCCCGGCCTGGTCGCCATCGAAGCAGAACAGCACGGCGGGCACCACGCGGAACAGGCGCTTGAGGTGCTCTTCGCTGGTGGCGGTGCCGAGGGTGGCCACCGCATTGCGCAGGCCCTGCTGGGCCAGTGCGATCACGTCCATGTAGCCCTCGACGACGATGATTTCGTCGAGGTTGCGGTTGTGCTTGCGTGCCTCGTACAGCCCGTAGAGCTCCTGGCCCTTGTGGAACACCGGGGTTTCCGGGGAGTTGAGGTACTTGGGCTTGTCGTCGCCCAGCACCCGGCCGCCGAAGGCAATGATGCGCCCGCGGCTGTCACGGATCGGGAACATCACCCGGTCGCGGAAGCGGTCATAGCGTTTGCCGCTTTCGGCGTTCTCGATCAGCAGGCCGGCGTCGATCATCACCTTCTGTTGCAGGGTGTCGGCGCCCAAGTGCTTGAGCAGGTTGTCCCAGCCCGGCGGCGCGAAGCCCAGGCCGAAGTCCCGGGCGATTTCGCCCGACAAGCCGCGACCCTTGAGGTAGTCCACCGCCGCCTTGCGGGTCGGATGGCTGCGCAGGGCCTGGCGGTAGAACTCCGAGGCGGCATCCAGCAATGGGTACAGCGGCGAATCGGTCGGCTGGCGCGGCTTGTTGTCGCGACGGCCTTGCTCCCTGGGCACTTCCATGCCGGCAGCGCGGGCCAGCTCCTCGACAGCCTGGGGGAAGTCCAGGTTGTCGTGGTCCATGACGAAGCCTAAGGCGTTGCCGCCGGCACCGCAGCCGAAGCAGTAGTAGAACTGCTTGTCGGGGCTGACCGTGAAGGAGGGGGTCTTCTCCTTGTGGAACGGGCAGCAGGCGGAGTAGTTCTTGCCGGTCTTTTTCAGCTGAACGCGCGAACTCACCACATCGACGATGTCGAGGCGGTTGATCAGGTCGTCGATGAAGCTTTGGGGAATCAGCCCGGCCATGGCAGTCTCGTCATCTGGCAACTGGCAAGTCTAAACGCTAACGGGGCGAGTGATGCTAGGGGAAGTGCGAGGGGGTGTGTGCTCGTCGCCAGCCTTCAGCTTAACTGAGGGCTCGTCAGTCAGGACGTGCACGCCTGGCCGAAACCAGATCTGACGTTTTTAAACCATTTGCCCGCTGCGCGTTGCGACAGGCACCTTGGGCTAGCTGCTCAAGGTCAAGCAAACCGCTGCCATCGGCCCGGCGGTGAGCCGGGCAGGGCAGAAGCTCTAGCGTAGAACGCCTGTATTAGTACAGACGAACGGCGCGGCGCTGTTCGCGCTGAACTTTCTTGGCGTGACGCTTAACAGCAGCAGCTGCTTTGCGCTTACGCTCGGCGGTCGGCTTCTCGTAAAACTCGCGGCTACGAACTTCAGCCAGTACACCGGCTTTTTCGCAGGAGCGCTTGAAACGACGCAGAGCTACGTCGAAGGGTTCGTTCTCTTTAACTTTGACGGCTGGCATCCAGGGCTACCTTAATTCATTACCGGGGTAGACGTGCTCCTGGCAAAACAAAAGGTGTGCTGGAGAACGTCGGTTTTCAAGGGTTGCGGATGTTAACCCTTAGTACGCCGGAATGCAAAGCCTCTGATCGAAAACCGCTGGTCGGCACCCGGCACGGGGACTATCATGCGCGGCTTCGAATTCAGCCCCCACAAGGGACGAGCCCATGCTAGTACTGGGATTGGAAACATCCTGCGACGAAACCGGCGTCGCATTATACGACAGCGAGCGCGGTTTGTTAGCCGACGCGCTGTTCAGTCAGATCGACCTGCACCGCGTGTTCGGTGGCGTGGTGCCCGAGCTTGCCTCGCGTGACCACGTCAAGCGCATGCTGCCGCTCATCCGCCAGGTGCTGGAGGAGGCCGGCTGCGTGGCCACCGAGATCGACGCCATCGCCTACACGGCAGGCCCTGGCCTGGTCGGTGCGCTGCTGGTCGGTGCCTCGTGCGCCCAGGCTCTGGCCTTCGCCTGGGATATCCCGGCGATCGGCGTGCACCATATGGAAGGCCACCTGCTGGCGCCGATGCTGGAAGAAAACCCGCCCGAGTTTCCGTTCGTCGCTTTGTTGGTTTCCGGCGGCCATACCCAGCTGGTGCGGGTAGACGGCATCGGCCAATACGAGCTGCTGGGCGAGAGCCTCGACGATGCTGCCGGCGAAGCGTTCGACAAGACCGCCAAGCTGATCGGCCTCAACTACCCAGGTGGCCCGGAAATCGCGCGCCTGGCCGAGCAGGGTGTGCCAGGGCGCTTCGTCTTCCCGCGGCCGATGACCGATCGGCCGGGCCTTGAGTTCAGCTTCAGCGGCCTGAAGACCTTCGCGCTGAACACCTGGCAGCAATGCAAGAATGCTGGCGACGACAACGAGCAAACCCGTTGCGACGTATCCCTGGCATTCCAGCAGGCGGTGGTGGAGACTCTGACCATCAAGTGCAAGCGCGCCCTCAAGCAGGCCGGCCTCAAGCGCCTGGTCATCGCCGGTGGCGTGAGTGCCAACAAGGCGTTGCGTGCCTCGCTGGAAGAGATGCTGGCTGGCCTCAAGGGTAACGTGTACTACGCGCGTCCGCAGTTCTGCACCGATAACGGCGCGATGATCGCCTATGCCGGTTGCCAGCGCCTGTTGGCCGGGCAGCAGCAGGACCTGGCGATCAGCGTGCAGGCACGCTGGCCGATGGAGCAGCTGCCGCCGCTGTAAAGATTAGCGGGTGCGTCAGAAATGCCTTTCGCGCCCGGCAAACAAGTCGCGCAGATTGTTGCGGTGGCGCCAGACGATCATCACCGTGAGCACGGCGATCGGCAGCAGCGCCTCCGGCTCGCGCCAGGCCAGCAGTGGCAAGGTCAGCGGGGTTGCGACAAGCGCCGCCAGGGAGCTGGTGCGGGTGAGGTAGAAGGTCAATAGCCAGGCGCCGATGGCCAGCAATGCGGCCGGGAAATACAGGCCCATCAGCATGCCGGCGGCGGTGGCGACACCTTTGCCGCCGCGAAAGCGGAAGTACAGCGGGAACAGGTGGCCGAGCACTGCGCAAACACCGACCCAGGCCTGCTCCTGCAGGCCAAGGCCGGCAGCGCGGGCGAGTAAAACCGGCAACAGGCCCTTGCACAGGTCGCCCAGCAGGGTCAGGATCGCCAGTTTACGGCCCGCCAAGCGTAGCATGTTGGTGGCGCCAGCATTGCCTGAACCGCTGGAACGCGGGTCCGGGCTGCCTGAAAGGCGGCTGAGGACGATGGCGAAGGACAGCGAGCCGAGCAGGTAGGCGAGCAGCGCCAATAACCAAAACATGCTAACTATTCCGGGCGAGGACGCCCTGATTCTAACGGCGCCCGTCGCCCTTGTCGTGCTGTGGAGAGAAGTGCTTGGACAGAGTGTTCATCGAAGGCCTGGAAGTCGATACCGTCATCGGTGCCTATGACTGGGAACGGGATATTCGTCAGTGCCTGCGCCTGGACCTGAGTTTCGCCTGGGATAACCGCCCGGCGGCGGCCGGCGATGACCTGAACCTGGCGCTGGACTATGCCAGTGTGTCGGCGCGGGTGCAGGCCTTTGCCGAGCAGGCGCGCTTCGAGCTGGTGGAAACCTTCGCCGAGCGCCTGGTGGCAACGCTGATGGAAGAATTCCACATTCCCTGGGTGCGGCTGAAGCTGACCAAGCCGGGCGCCGTTCCTGCCGCGCGTGGCGGTGTTGGCGTGGAGATCGAGCGCGGATGTCTCTGAGCACGGTTTATCTGGGCCTTGGCAGCAACATCGATCGCCATCAGCACCTGTGTGCGGGGCTCGATGCGTTGGCGGCCATTCTCAGCGACATGCAGTGTTCCCCGGCGTTCGAGAGCCAGGCGGTGGGCATCAAGAGTGGGCCGTTCATCAACTTCGTGGTCACCGGCAAGACCGACCTGCCACTGACGGAGCTGGATCGCCGGCTTAAGTTCATCGAGGCCGACAATGGCCGCTATGCGCCGGACCGCAAGGGTTTGCCGCTGGATATCGATGTGCTGATGTATGACGATCTGCATGGCACGTTCGACGGGCTGGTGCTCCCTCGGGCGGAGATTCTGAAGAATGCCTTCGTGCTGTGGCCGTTGTCGCTGCTGGCGCCGGAGCTGATCCACCCTGGGGCGGAGAAAAGCATGGCGCAGTTGTGGCAGGAGGCGCAGATCGACCAGGTTTTGGCGCCGGTCGCATTCCAATGGCGTGGGTTGCAGCTGACTCCGGCGTAGGCCAGTAGAGTCAGCCGGACTTGTAAGCCTCGAGCGCTTTCAGCCGCTCACTTTTGAGGGCCTCGCCCAGGCCTTGCCCGGTCAGCCCGGACTCTACCAGTGGCTTCACGTCCACCGCCCGGGCCACCGCAGCCGCTGCGCGCAGATAATCGGCCTGTGGATAACCTCCAGATGTGGCCATCTCGCAAGCGGCGATGAAATCTTCAAAGCGCTGCGGTCGCCGATATACGTCGAACTTTTGCAGCATTTCCAGCAAGTTTGCCGGTGTTAGCTGCAAAGCGTTGTCGGCGCGCCCGGCAAATTCACCCACCAGCACGGCCAGTTCCTGGCATTCACGCGGTGCCTTGAAGCGCTGATTGAGCGCTTTGATCGCCGCCGGTTCCAGCCCCCGCAACAAGCACGCCCAGCGTACCGCCAGCGGTTGCTGGTGCTCAGCTGCCCGCTGCAGGGCCTCCAGCGTATCCACGCCATGCTCCAGCTCCGGCATCAGCTCCGTCAGGGCGTCAGCTTCGCGCAGCACCTGGATGAACACCTGCGGCTCGCTTTCCATCAGCGCCCGTTCGATCTCCTTCCAGCTGCGCTCGGCGGTCAGTGCCTGCAGCTCGCCCGATTTGGCGATCTGGCGCATCAGTGTCAGTGTTTCGTCGGCAACCTTGAAACCCAGCGGGGCATAGCGTGCGGCAAAGCGGGCAACGCGCAGTACGCGCAGGGGATCTTCGGCGAACGCCGGGGAAACATGGCGCAGGATGCGCTGCTCAAGATCGGCCTGGCCATGGTAGGGGTCATGGACCGTGCCCTGCTCATCCTCGGCCATCGCATTGATGGTCAGGTCGCGGCGGATCAGGTCTTCTTCCAGCGTCACGTCGGGGCTTGCGTGAAAGGTGAACCCGCCATAACCGCGCCCACTTTTGCGTTCGGTGCGCGCCAGGGCATATTCCTCGCCCGTCTTCGGATGCAGGAAAACCGGGAAATCGGCGCCGACCGGGCGATAGCCCTGGGCGTGCATTTCTTCGACCGTGGCGCCGACCACCAGCCAGTCGATATCGCTGACCGGGCGCCCGAGCAGGCGGTCGCGTACCGCGCCGCCGACTTTGTAGATGTGCATGTGCAGCCTCCATTACTGCCCACAGGATACCCTGTCGGCAGTAATGGCGGTGCAATCAGAGGTGGTGGATGACGGCGAGGTCCATGCGCCCGTAGTCGCCGCTCTCGGCATGCTCCCCACGCGGCGGCATGTGATGGGTCTTGACCACCTGGTCGCCCTGTACGGTCTCCAGGTGGATATCGAAGCCCCACAGGCGGTGCAGGTGCTTGAGCACTTCCTCGGTGGAATCGCCCAAGGGTTTGCGGTTGTGCTGCTGATGGCGCAGGGTCAGCGAGCGGTCGCCACGGCGGTCGATGCTCCAGATCTGCACGTTGGGTTCGCGGTTGCCGAGGTTGTACTGCGCCGCCAGTTGCTCGCGAATGATCCGGTAACCGGCTTCGTCATGGATGGCCGGTACCAGCAGGTCGTCGCGCTGGTCGTCATCGAGGATGCTGAACAGCTTCAGGTCGCGCATCACCTTGGGTGACAGGTACTGCAGGATGAAGCTCTCGTCCTTGAAACTGCTCATGGCGAACTTGATGGTAGAAAGCCAGTCGCTGCCGGCAATGTCGGGGAACCAGTGGCGATCTTCCTCGGTAGGGTTTTCGCACATGCGGCGGATGTCGGTGTACATCGCAAAGCCCAGCGCGTACGGGTTGATGCCGCTGTAGTACGGGCTGTCGAAGCCGGGCTGGAACACCACGCTGGTGTGCGACTGCAGGAACTCCATCATGAAGCCTTCGGTGATCAGGCCTTCGTCGTACAGGTCGTTCATCAGGGTGTAATGCCAGAAGGTCGCCCAGCCTTCGTTCATCACCTGGGTCTGGCGTTGCGGGTAGAAGTACTGGGCGATCTTGCGCACGATGCGCACCACTTCGCGTTGCCAGGGCTCGAGCAGCGGGGCGTTTTTCTCGATGAAGTAGAGGATGTTTTCCTGCGGTTCGGAGGGGAAGCGCGCATCGTCGCGCTCACCGCCTTTGTCGGCACTCTTGGGAATGGTGCGCCACAGGTCGTTGATCTGCCGCTGCAGGTGCTCTTCACGGTCTTTCTGGCGCCGGCGTTCTTCTTCAGCGGAGATCGGATAGGGGCGCTTGTAACGATCGACGCCATAGTTCATCAGCGCGTGGCAGGAGTCGATCAGGTCTTCCACGGCATCGATGCCATGGCGTTCCTCGCACTGGGCGATGTACTGCTTGGCGAACACCAGGTAGTCGATGATCGACGTGGCGTCGGTCCAGGTGCGGAACAGGTAGTTGCCCTTGAAGAAGCTGTTGTGGCCATAGCAGGCGTGGGCGATCACCAGGGCCTGCATGCACATGGTGTTCTCTTCCATCAGGTAGGCGATGCACGGATCGGAGTTGATCACGATCTCGTAGGCCAGGCCCATCTGGCCGCGGCTGTAGGACTTCTCGGTGCTGAGGAACTGCTTGCCGTAGGACCAGTGGTGATAACCCAGCGGCATGCCGACGGAGGCATAGGCATCCATCATCTGTTCGGCGGTGATCACCTCGATCTGGTTGGGGTAGGTGTCCAGGGCGTAACGCTCGGCCAGCCGGCTGATTTCCCGGTCGTAGGTCTGGATCAGCTCGAACGTCCACTCGGACCCGGTGGAAATGGGTTGGCGTCTCTGTGCTCTGGCGGTCATGTGGCTAACCTGCGCTGGAAGAGTTCACGGAAGACCGGGTAGATATCGCCGGCCGATACCAACTGCTGCTGGGCGAATGTGTCGGGGAAGGCTTCGCCGATTCGCTCGTACTCGTACCACAACGCCTGATGCTCACGCGGGGTGATCTCAACGTAAGTGTAGTACTGCACATGCGGCATGATCTGCTTGGACAGGATCTCGCGGCAGATCGGCGAGTCGTCGTTCCAGTTGTCGCCGTCGGAGGCCTGGGCGGCGTAGATGTTCCAGTCGGCGGCCGGGTAACGTTCGGCCATGATCTCCTGCATCATCTTCAGCGCGCTGGAGACGATGGTGCCGCCGGTTTCCCGGGAGTAGAAGAACTCTTCCTCGTCGACTTCGCGGGCGCTGGTGTGGTGGCGGATGAACACCACCTCGATGCGGTCATAGTTACGCTTGAGGAACAGGTACAGCAGGATGAAGAAGCGTTTGGCGATGTCCTTGGTCGCCTGGGTCATCGAGCCGGACACGTCCATCAGGCAGAACATCACCGCCTTCGAGCTGGGGTTGGGCTGCTTGACCAGCAGGTTGTACTTGAGGTCGAAGGTGTCGAGGAAAGGCAGGCGGTTGATGCGTGCCTTGAGCCGCTCGATTTCCTGTTCCACTTCCTGGATGTCGGTGAAGTTGTCGGGCTCCTCGACTCTCAGCCGGTCCAGTTCCTTCTGCGCTTCGCGCAGCAATGCACGGCTGCTGCCGGTCAGGGCGATGCGCCGGGCATGGGCCGAACGCAGGGTGCGGACGATGTTGATGCGTGACGGATTGCCTTCGTTGGCGATACCGGCCCGTACGGTCTTGAAGGTGTCGGCGCCGGTCAGGTGGCGTTTGACCAGGTTGGGCAGCTCGAGGTCTTCGAACATGAATTCGAGGAACTCTTCCTGGGTGATCTGGAAGACGAAGTCGTCCATGCCCTCGCCGGAGTTGCCGGCCTTGCCGCGGCCACCGCCACCCCCACCGCCCTGGGGCCTGGGGATATGCTCGCCGGCGGTGAATTCCTTGTTGCCTGGGTGCACGATGGTCTGCTTGCCGCCACGACCATGGTGCAGCACCGGTTCATCGATGTCCCGTCCCGGAATGCTGATCTGTTCGCCGTGCTCCATGTCCATGATAGAGCGGCGGCTGACGGCCTCTTCGACGGCCTTCTTGATGTGTTCACGGTAACGCCGCAGGAAGCGCTGGCGGTTGACCGTGCTCTTGTTCTTGCCGTTCAGGCGTCGGTCGATAACGTAGCTCATGGTCCCTCCGGTAGCTGGGAGCAGCTGCAAGCCACAAGCTTCAGGCTGCAGGAAAATGCAGCCACCGCTGCTGCAAGCTGCGGCGCCGGGCTTGCGCTCGGCGCTGTGCAGCTTGAAGCTTGCGGCTTGTAGCTTGCCGCCTTATTGCGATTTCCTGACCCGCAGGTACCATTCCGACAGCAGGCGCACCTGTTTGTCGGTGTAGCCACGTTCCACCATCCGCGTGACAAAGTCGTTGTGCTTCTGTTGGTCCTCCTTGCTGGCCTTGGCGTTGAAGCTGATGACCGGCAGCAGGTCCTCGGTGTTGGAGAACATTTTCTTCTCGATCACCACCCGCAGCTTCTCGTAGCTGAGCCAGCTCGGGTTCTTGCCATTGTTGTTGGCACGGGCACGCAGCACGAAGTTGACGATCTCGTTGCGGAAGTCCTTCGGATTGCTGATGCCTGCCGGTTTCTCGATCTTTTCCAGCTCTTCGTTGAGGGCGATGCGGTTGAGGATCTCGCCGGTCTCCGGGTCGCGGTACTCCTGGTCCTGGATCCAGAAGTCGGCGTACAGCACATAGCGGTCAAAGATGTTCTGGCCGTATTCGCTGTAGGACTCGAGGTAGGCCGTCTGGATTTCCTTGCCGATGAACTCGATGTAGCGCGGTGCCAGGTACTCCTTCAGGTAGCGCAGGTAGCGCTCGCGTACTTCGGCCGGGAACTGTTCCTGCTCGATCTGCTGTTCCAGCACATACAGCAGGTGCACCGGGTTGGCTGCCACTTCATGCGGGTCGAAGTTGAACACCTTGGAGAGAATCTTGAAAGCGAAGCGGGTCGACAGGCCGTTCATGCCTTCGTCGACGCCTGCAGCATCGCGGTATTCCTGGATCGACTTGGCTTTCGGGTCGGTGTCCTTGAGGTTCTCGCCGTCGTAGACGCGCATCTTCGAGTAGATGTTGGAGTTTTCCGGCTCCTTGAGGCGCGAGAGCACGGTGAACTGGGCGAGCATCTTCAGTGTGTCTGGCGCGCAGTGGGCTTTGGCCAGCGAGCTGTTGACCAGCAGCTTGTCGTAGATCTTGATCTCGTCGCTGACACGCAGGCAGTACGGCACCTTGACGATGTAGATCCGGTCGATGAACGCCTCGTTGTTCTTGTTGTTGCGGAAGGTGTGCCACTCCGATTCGTTGGAGTGGGCCAGCAGGATACCGGTATAGGGAATGGCCCCAAGGCCTTCGGTACTGTTGTAGTTGCCTTCCTGGGTGGCGGTGAGCAAGGGGTGCAGGACCTTGATCGGCGCCTTGAACATTTCGACGAATTCCATCAGGCCCTGGTTGGCCCGGCACAGTGCGCCCGAGTAGCTGTAGGCGTCGGCGTCGTTCTGCGGGAATTCCTCGAGCTTGCGGATATCCACCTTGCCGACCAGGGCAGAGATGTCCTGGTTGTTTTCGTCACCCGGTTCGGTCTTGGCGATGGCGATCTGGTTGAGGATGGAGGGGTACAGCTTCACCACCCTGAACTTGCTGATATCGCCGCCAAATTCCTGCAGGCGCTTGGTGGCCCAGGGCGACATGATGGTGTTCAGGTAGCGCCGCGAGATGCCGTACTCTTCCTCGAGAATGGCCCCGTCCTCGGTGGCATTGAACAAACCCAGGGGCGACTCGAATACTGGCGAACCCTTGATTGCGTAGAAGGGCACCTTTTCCATCAGCTGCTTGAGTTTCTCGGCCAGCGACGACTTGCCGCCGCCTACCGGGCCCAGCAGATAGAGGATCTGTTTCTTCTCTTCCAGGCCCTGGGCGGCGTGGCGGAAGTACGAAACGATCTGGTCGATGCACTCTTCCATGCCATGGAAGTCGGCAAAGGCCGGATACCGGCGAATAACCTTGTTGGAGAAGATTCGCGACAGCCTGGAGTTGGTAGAGGTGTCGATCAGCTCTGGCTCACCGATGGCCAGCAACAGCCGTTCAGCCGCCGATGCGTAGGCACTGCGATCCTCTTTGCACAGCTCGAGGTACTCCTGCAGCGAGAGTTCTTCCTGGCGCGTAGACTCGAAGCGTTGTTGGAAGTGGCTAAAAATACTCATGACGTCACCTCGCTCGATACGTGGAGACGACGCCGGATCAGTCAGCTGATGCTGGCATGCAACCGGGTTCGCCGATTGCTGTATACCCCCCAGAACACCCTGAAACGCTACCGATGACCCGCACGCCGGTGTACCGGCTCTCCCCTTTTTTTGGATGGCCTGCGCTTAAGAATAGTTGGTTATCCGCAAGGTCAAGGGCGAGCGGCGGAGAAGTTGCCGGCGACCGTTCGTCAGGTGGGCTGCAAGCCCACGTGGGGCGCGGGCTGCAGTAAAAATGAAAAAATTATTCGGCAGCGCCCTGGGCGGTCTCGGCCGGGTAGGTGGTGCGCCACAGTTCGAAGCCGCCATCGACGCTGTACACGTCGGAGAAGCCCTGGCCGACCAGGTAGGCGGCTGCGCTCTGGCTGGAGTTGCCGTGGTAGCAGACCACCAGGGTCGGGGCATCCAGGTCGGCATTGCGAATGAACTCGGCGACCGAGTGGTTATCCAGATGCTTGGCGCCGGTGATGTGCCCGGCGGCAAAGGCTTGCGAGTCGCGAATGTCGACGACTACCGCACCTTGCGCGCGCAGGGCCAGGGCCTGCTCGGGAGGGATGCGCTTGAATTCGCTCATGGGTACGGCTTCCTTCAGGGGTGGTCGATAAGTGTAGGTGTTTGCGTGGGGAGGCGTAAGTTGCCGTCGTCGGCGCAGTCGCAGCGGTGGTATTCGCCGCTGTCGACGTTGTACAGGGTCATGGCGCCACCCCACACGCAGCCAGTGTCGAGGGCGATGATGCCGGGTACGTCGACCTGGCCCTGGAGGGCAGCCCAGTGGCCGAAAATGATCTTCACGTGGCGCGAGCGGCGCTCCTTGTGCGCAAACCAGGGCTTGTAGCCTTTGGGTGCGGTGTCCAGGCCTTCCTTGCTCTTGAGGTCGAGCTTGCCTGCCGCGGTACAGAAGCGCATGCGCGTGAGGTAGTTGGTGATCACCCGCAGGCGCTCGATGCCGGTGAGGCTCTTGCTCCACTTGTTCGGCTCGTTGCCGTACATGCCGTCCAGGTACAGTTGCAGGCGGTTATCGTCGCGCAGCACCTGCTCGACTTCTTCTGCCAGTTGCAGCGCCTGGCCGAGTGTCCATTGCGGCGGGATGCCGGCATGCACCAGGGCGATGCCGCGGGGCTCATCGTAATGCAGCAGTTTTTGCTGGCGCAGCCAGTCGAACAGCCGGTCGGCATCCGGCGCTTCGATGACCTCGCGCAGGGTGTCGCTTTTCTTCAGGCGCTCGACGTTGTGCCAGGCCGCCAGCAGGTGCAGGTCATGGTTGCCCAGCACGCACACCAGCGATTGGCGCATCGAATAGAGATAACGCAGGGTCTCCAGCGACTCGGGGCCGCGGTTGACCAGGTCGCCGACCAGCCACAGGCGGTCGACGGCCGGGTTGAAGTTGACCCTCGCCAGCAGGCACTTGAGCGGTTCCAGGCAGCCTTGCAGGTCTCCGACGGCGTAGGTGGCCATCAGTGCAGCGCCCCAGGGACCGCGAGGCGGAAGGGCGCGATGTCGGCTTCGAAGCGCTTGCCGTCTTCGGCGAACATTTCGTAGCTGCCCTGCATGGTGCCAACACGCGTGCTGATCACCGCGCCACTGCTGTAGGTGTGGCTCTGGCCGGGTTCGATGGTCGGCTGCTGGCCGACAACGCCGGCGCCGCGTACTTCCTCGACCTTGCCGTCACCGTTGGTGATCAGCCAGTGCCGTGACAGCAGCTTGGCTGTGACCGAGCCGTTGTTTTGCACGGTGATGGTGTAGGCGAAGGCGAAACGACTGCTTTCGGGGTCGGATTGGTCTTTCAGGTAACGGGTCACGACGCTGACGTCGATCTGGTAGCGAGGGTCGGACATGCAAGGGCCTTGGGCGAACTGACGCAATAATGCAGTCTAGGCCATTGAGAGGGGGGAGGGCCAGCGGTGGGGCTTTTGATGCCTGTGCCGGCCTTTTCGCGGTTTTACCCGGATACAGGCCGGTACTGGCGAAATCAGGCCTGCTGGGTGGCCAGCTGATCGGCCAGGCGCACGAACGCCGCCAGGTCGAGCTGTTCAGGGCGCAGGCTGCCATCCACGCCAGCGGCCTCGATGGCGGCGCTGTCGAGCAGGCCTTTCAGGGTGTTGCGCAGGGTCTTGCGGCGCTGGTTGAACGCTTCGCGCACTACCTGCTCCAGCAGCCGTGCATCCTTGGCCGGATGCGGCAGCACTTCATGCGGCACCAGGCGCACGATTGCCGAATCAACCTTCGGCGGCGGGTTGAACGCGCCCGGGCCGACGTTGAACAGGTGCTCCACGCGGCAGTGGTACTGCACCATGATCGACAGGCGGCCCCAATCGCCACCGCCCGGGCCGGCGGCCATGCGCTCGACCACTTCCTTCTGCAGCATGAAGTGCATGTCACGGATCAGCCCGGCGTGGCTGAGTAGGTGGAAGATCAGCGGGGTGGAGATGTTGTAGGGCAGGTTGCCGACCACTTTCAGGCTGCGCGGTGGGACGCCCAGCTGGTTGAAGTCGAACTTCAGGGCGTCGCCCTGATGCAGACGGAAGTTGTCGCGGCCAGCGAACTTGTGCTGGAGGATCGGTACCAGGTCTTTGTCCAGTTCCACCACGTCCAGCTGGGCACCACTGCCCAGCAGGCCTTCGGTCAAGGCGCCCTGGCCCGGGCCGATTTCCAGCAGGTGTTCGCCAGCCTTGGCGTTGATGGCGCGCAGGATGCGGTCGATGATGCCCGCATCGTGCAGGAAGTTCTGGCCGAAGCGCTTGCGCGCCCGGTGTTGGTATTGCTCGTTCATGGTCGGTTCTCGGCCATCTGGTAGGCGGTTTCCAGGGCGACGCGCAGGCTGCCGGTGTCGACCTTGCCGCTGCCGGCCAGGTCCAGGGCGGTGCCGTGGTCGACCGATGTGCGGATGATCGGCAGGCCCAGGGTCACGTTGACGGCAGCGCCGAAGCCTTTGTACTTGAGTACGGGCAGGCCTTGGTCATGGTACATCGCCAGCACCGCGTCGCAGTGCTCCAGATATTTGGGGGTAAACAGGGTATCGGCCGGCAGCGGGCCGCGCAGGTCCATGCCTTCGGTGCGCAGGCGGGCCAGCGTTGGCTCGATGATGTCGATTTCTTCGCGGCCAAGGTGGCCGCCTTCCCCGGCATGCGGGTTGAGGCCGCAGACCAGGATGCGCGGGTTGGCAATGCCGAACTTGTCGCGCATGTCGGCGTGCAGGATACGGGTGACCCGTTCCACACGTTCGGCAGTGATGGCGTCGGCAATGTCCCGCAGGGGCAGGTGCGTGGTCACCAGGGCCACACGCAAGCCGCGGGTGGCCAGCATCATCACCACCTGGGCGGTATGGGTCAGGTCGGCAAGGAATTCGGTGTGGCCGGAGAAGGCGATACCGCTTTCGTTGATCACGCCCTTGTGCACGGGTGCGGTGATCATCCCGGCGAATTCCCCGTCAAGGCAACCTTGGCCGGCACGGGTCAGTGTCTCCAGTACGAACGCCGCGTTGGCTTTGTTTAGCTGGCCAGGCACCACTGGCGCGGCCAGGGGGGTGTCCCACACGTACAGGCTGCCAGCGGGTGCTGGCTGGTCGGGCCATTGGCCAGGCATTACCGGCAGCAGGCTGACAGCCAGCCCCAGCTGCGTGGCCCGCTCGGCGAGCAGGTCACGACTGGTGATGGCAATCAGCGGGTGGGGCTGGGCGTCGGCGGCGAGCAGCAGGCACAGGTCGGGGCCTATGCCGGCTGGTTCGCCGGGGGTGACGGCGAAGCGCAGGGGCTTCACTGTGCGGCCTGGTCGGCGCCAGGCAGCTTGATTTCAACGTAGGCTTCGTCGCGGATCTGGCGCAGCCAGGTCTGCAGCTCTTCGTCGTACTTGCGGTTGCGCAGCACGTTCATCGCCTGTTGCTCACGCGCCTGCTCGGTGCTGTCGGTGGCACGACGGCCCAGCACTTCCAGGACATGCCAGCCGTACTGGGTCTTGAACGGTTTGGTCACCACACCTTGCTGGGCGTTGGCCATCTGCTCGCGGAACTCCGGTACCAGGCTGTTCGGGTCGACCCAGTTGAGGTCGCCGCCATTGAGTGCGGAGCCCGGGTCTTCCGAGAAGCTCTTCGCCAGCTCGCCGAAGTCCTCGCCGTTCTGGATGCGGTCGTACAGGCGCTCGGCCAGCTGCTTGGTGGCCGCTTCGCTGCGGATTTCGCTCGGCTTGATCAGGATGTGGCGGACATGCACTTCGTCACGCAGCACGTTCTCGCCCCCCCCACGCTTCTCCTCCAGCTTGAGCAGGATGAAACCGTTGGGGATGCGGATTGGCTGGGTGATGTCGCCGACCGCCATGCTGCTGAGCATCTTGGCGAAGTCCGGTGGCAGCTGGGCTGCTTTACGCCAGCCCATTTCACCGCCTTCCAGGGCGTTTTCGCTGGCCGAGTTGGCAATCGCCACCTGGCCGAAGTCGGCACCCTGACGCAGTTGCTGGTACAGCTCACCGACCTTGCGCGCGGCTTTCTGGATGTCGTCCGAGTTGGCGGCTTCCGGGGTCGGGATGAGGATGTTGGCCAGGCGGTACTCTTCCGACATCTGCATCTTGCCCATGTCCGAGTTGAGGAAGTTCTTCACTTCCTGCTCGGAGACCTGGATGCGCTCGGCAACCCGGCGCTGGCGTACGCGGCTGATGATCATCTCGCGCTTGACCTGCTCACGGGCGTCGTCGAACGACAGGCCGTCGTGGGCGAGGGCGGCGCGGAACTGCTCCAGCGACATGCCATTGCGCTGGGCAATGGTGCCGATGGCCTGGTTCAGCTCTTCGTCGGTGATGCGGATGCCCGAACGTTCGCCAATCTGCAGCTGCAGGTTCTCGACGATCAGGCGTTCCAGTACCTGCTGCTCCAGTGCGCCGGTCGGCGGCACGCCGCCGCCACGCTTGGCGATGGTCTGCTGCACCTCGTGGACGCGCTGGTCCAGTTGGCTCTGCATGACCACGTCGTTGTCGACGATGGCCACCACGCGGTCCAGAGGTTGTACCGCGGCATGCACCGCGCCACTCAGCAATGCAGCGCCCAGCAACACCGGGCGCAGTCGATCAATAAGCTTGGTCTTCACGTGTACGGTAACCTTGAATGCCTTGGTCGAGGAACGATTCGACTTTATTGCCCACTACACCACCGAGGCCTTTCAGCACGATCTGCAGGAAGATGCCGTGGTCACCCTTTTCGTTTGACGGGGTGGCCTGGCTGAAGTCGTCATAGTCGATCCAGTAACGGTTGATCAGGCGCAGCTTCCAGCAGCAGTTGTCGTACTCGAAACCGCCCATGGCTTCCAGGGTGCGGTTGCGGTTGTAGTCATGCTGCCAGCGGGCGATGACGCTCCATTGCGGCACGATCGGCCAGATGACCGAGAAGTCGTGCTGCTGGATCTTGTAGTAATCCTTGATGAAGTTGTCGGTACCAGGTGTGCCATAGTCGCCGCCGCCCACTTTCCAGGTACCGGTAGTGGAATCGTAGGAAATGGTGTCATTGCGGTAGCGATAGCCGAGGTTGACCACCTTGTTCGGGTTGTCTTCAGGCTGGTAGTGGAACATCGCGCTGCCCGAGCGGGTGCTGCGGCTGTCCGGGTCCCAGTTGAAGTCCGAATTGAAGCGCCAGTCGCGGTTGAAGTAGTAGTTGTACAGCAACGCGTACGGCGAAACATCAGACTGCGAGTCCTGGCGGGTGCGATAGTCGATACCTGGCAACTGAACCTTGCGGTCCTTGAAGTAGTAAGCCTGGCCGATGCTGAAGTTCTGACGCTCGAAGCCATTGTCTTCGATCCAGCGGGTCGTCACACCCAGCGACAGCTTGTTCTCGTCGCCGATACGGTCGGTGCCGGAGAAGCGGTTGTCACGGAACAGCGAGTCATAGCTGAACAGCGTTTCGCCCGTGTCGAACAGCGGGATGTCCTTCTGGTCCTTGTAAGGAACGTAGAGGTAGAACAGGCGCGGTTCGAGGGTCTGCCGGTAGTTGGTGCCAAACAGCGACGTGTTGCGGTCGAAGTACAAACCGCTGTCGATAGACGCGATTGGAATGTCGCGATTGAGCGTGCTGTTGTAGCTGCCATAAGCCGGATTGGCCGATTGCGCGATCGCTTGTGCCTGACCCTGGCTGTCCAGGTCCAGGTCATAGTGCGTGTACGCGTATTTCAGCTTTGGGGTGATGTAACCGTAGCTGGCTTGCATCGGCAGGCTGATCGACGGCGCGACATTAAGGCGCGTGCCGTTGGCCCGTGCAATACCGCTGACGTTCTGGTCCAGGCGGCGGCCATCGGCGCCAGCGGTGGTGTCCAGGTTGCCGTCCTTGTCGAATACGGTGCCATCCTTGAGGTCACGGTCGAAGCGTACCGCTTCGGTCTCGTATCCAAGGTCCAGGCCGCCCGGGTGGAACGGCAGCGCACCGTTGAAGGTGATCTGCGGCAGCTTGTTGTACGGGGTGATCTGCGACAGGGTCGCCATCTCGTACGCTTGCGCATTCAGGCGAGCGGTGTAGCTGTCACCACGCCAGGTCAGTGCACCCTGCTGGTTGACCACATCATTGCTCTTGACGCCGATCTGGTCGGTTTCCAGGTCCTGGAAGTAGAACGGATCGCTGATGTCGGTGTAATCGACTTCAGTCAGCAGGCGCTCGTCCAGGCCACCTTTGTGCTGCCAGTTGACCATCCAGCGTTCTTTCTTGTAGTCCGTCTGCAGCTTGCGGTCATCGTCCTCGTCGTTGAGGTAGCCGCCGCCGAACTGGCCTTCGCTGGACTTGGTCAGGTAACGGAACTCGCCTTCCATCAGCAGGCCGCGCTTGGTCATGTAGCGCGGGTACAACGTGGCGTCATAGTTCGGCGCCAGGTTGAAGTAGTAAGGCGTGACCAGCATGAAGCCGGTGTCGCTGGTGCTGCTGAACGACGGCGGCAGGAAGCCGGACTGGCGACGGTCGTCGATCGGGAAGTAGATGTACGGTGTGTAGAACACCGGGAAATCCTTGACCCGAAGGGTGACGTTGGTCGCGGTACCGAAGCCGGTCGCCGGGTTCAGGGTGATGTTGTTGCCCTTCAGCTGCCAGGCGTTGCTGCCCGGTTCGCAGGTGGTGTACGTACCGTCCTTGAGGCGGATGATGGCGTTTTCGCCACGCTTGGCGTACAGGGCGTTGCCGCGGATGTGCGACTTGTGCATCACGTATTCGGCGTTGTCGACCTGGGCTTCGCCCGTGTCGAGCTGGATCTGCGCCTGGTCGCCGACGACCAGCGAGCCATTGTCGCGAATCTTGACGTTGCCCTTGAGCTCGCCACGGTTCTCGGCCTGGTACAGGTTGGCTTCGTCGGCTTCAGCCTGCATGCTGCCCTGGCGCATGACCACGTCACCGGCGAGGGTAGCGATCTGCTGCTCCTGCTGGTACTTGGACACCTTGGCGTTGATGTAGGTCGGCGACTCGTCCTTCGGCGTGGAGTCGGCCATGCCTGGGCGGGTAGGCTCGATGTACGCGCCACCGCAGTACGGGCCGGTTTCGGCCAGCTGGGCTGCAGTGAGCTTCTCGCGTGGAACCCAGTCGAGGTGGCTGTAGTCTTCGCTGCGCGACTTCAGGCCGCGGCCCTTGGCCTCGGTGACCAGCATCGGCTTGTCAGCGCTCTCGGCCTCGGCCGACTCGGCTTCGGTGCCCGACGTGAGCGCGGCTCCTTCATGCACGGGGCGCGGCGGCAGGTTGTTGACGGGGGTCTTGGGCTTGCAGTCCCAACCACCAGAGGCGGACACTTGGCAGTCGAACTGCTCGGCTGCCACCACATAAGAGGTGGCCAGAGGTTGCATGGCCAGCAGACCGCCGGTTACCAGCAACGGAAACTTTCTACGAAACGCGGGGGATTTCAATGCCATCTTATTAGTCCGGGCTTCCTGCGTGCCATCTGCCCGCGTGTGGGGCCGCACGCCTCTCGATGGTCTGAAAAAGATGCTGGATAATAAAGCATGACCCGCTTGACGGCTAGGGCCGTCGGAGACCCTTGTAATGCCTGATCACGATGTACGCCTGCAACAACTGACTGTCTGGCTCCATGAGCAGCTCGATCAACTTTTCCGCGAAAACGCCTGGGGCGAGGTGCCCGAGGGCAGCCTGACCGCCGCCAGCAGCGATGCCAGCTTCCGCCGTTACTTCCGCTGGCAGGGTGCAGGCCACAGCTTCGTGATCATGGACGCGCCGCCGCCTCAGGAAAACTGCCGACCATTCGTCGCCATCGACCACCTGCTGGCCGGCGCCGGTGTCCATGTGCCTGAAATCCATGCGCAGGACCTGGAGCGTGGCTTCCTGTTGCTGGGTGATCTGGGCCACCAGACCTACCTGGACATCATTGATGCCGACAACGCCGATGCATTGTTCGCCGATGCCATCGACGCGCTGCTGGCCTTCCAGCGCCTGCCAATGGACGCGCCATTGCCCAGCTATGACGACGCCTTGCTGCGCCGCGAGGTCGAACTGTTCCCGCAATGGTATGTAGGCCGTGAGCTCGGCCTGGCCTTCAGTGACGCGCAGAAGGCCAGCTGGCAGCGCATCAGCCAGCTGCTGATCGACAGCGCCCTGGCCCAGCCCAAGGTGCTGGTGCACCGTGACTACATGCCGCGCAACCTGATGCAGAGTACCCCCAACCCAGGTGTGCTGGACTTCCAGGACGCGGTCTACGGCCCGGTCACCTACGACATCACCTGCCTGTTCAAGGACGCTTTCCTCAGCTGGCCCCAGGCGCGGGTCGAGGCCTGGCTGCGCCGCTACTGGGACCAGGCGCAGGCTGCAGGCATCCCGGTGCAGCCGACGTTCGAGGATTTCCAGCGCGCCAGCGACCTGATGGGGGTGCAGCGCCACCTCAAGGTGATCGGTATCTTCGCGCGAATCTGCCATCGCGACGGAAAACCGCGTTATCTGGCCGACGTCCCACGATTCTTCGCCTATATAGATGAAGTGATCAGCCGTCGTCCGGAGCTTGCCGAGCTGGGCCAGCTGATCGCCGAGTTGCAAGCCGGAGCGCGTGCATGAAGGCAATGATTCTTGCAGCAGGCAAAGGCGAGCGCATGCGCCCGCTGACCCTGCATACCCCCAAACCACTGGTGCCCGTCGCGGGTCAGCCACTGATCGAGTATCACCTGCGCGCACTGGCGGCGGCCGGGTTTACCGAGGTGGTGATCAACCACGCCTGGCTTGGTCAGCAGATTGAAGACCATCTTGGCGATGGCAGCCGGTTCGGCCTGCGCATCCGTTATTCGGCCGAAGGTGAGCCGCTGGAAACCGGCGGCGGAATCTTCAAGGCCTTGCCGTTGCTGGGGAATGAGCCGTTCGCCCTGATCAACGGCGATGTCTGGAGCGATTATGACCTGGCTCGCCTGCGCACGCCGCTGCGCGGGCTGGCGCATCTGGTGCTGGTCGACAACCCGGGCCATCACGGGCGTGGTGACTTCCGCCTGAAGGGCGAACAGGTGGTCGATGGTGACGACGCCCCCGGGACGCTGACCTTCAGCGGCCTGTCGGTGCTGCACCCGGCGTTGTTCGAAGGCTGCCAGGCAGGCGCCTTCAAACTGGCGCCGTTGCTGCGCCAGGCGATGGCCGCAGGCCAGGTGAGTGGCGAGCACTACCGTGGCCACTGGGTGGATGTCGGCACCCTCGAGCGCCTGGCTGAAGCCGAGCGCTTGATCGGCGAGCGCGCCTGACATGTGGTGGCCAGGCACGGTAATCGGACTGGGCGCAGGCTTTGCGGTCGCCAGTATCCCCGGTGCGTTGCTCGGTGCCTTGCTGGGCCAGGCGATGGACCGGCGCATCCGCTTGCGGGGTTGGGAAGACATGCGCGAGCGCCTGGGCGGTCGCCCGGCCTTGCAAGACGATGAGTTGCTGTTCGTGCTGCTCGGGCGCCTGGCCAAGAGCGATGGCCGTGTGGCCGAACAGCACATCCAGCAGGCACGCCAGGAAATGGTCCGGCTGGACATGGCCGAGGCCGCGCGCTTGCGGGCGATAGCCGCGTTCAACCGGGGCAAGGCAGGCAAAGACAGGCTGACTGGCCATCTGCGTCGCATCCGGCTGCAGCCGCATGCTGCCGAAGGCACCTTGCGTGCCTGCTGGCGCATGGCCTGGGCCGACGGCAAGGCCGGGCGGCACGAGCGTGAACTGCTGCTGGACTGGGGGCAGAAACTGGGCCTGAGCCGGCGTCAGGTGCAGGCGATGTCGCTGGAGTACGAGCCGCGCAAGGCGCCAGTGTCAGGTGGCGTGATGAACTATGCGGCAGCGCTGCGCTTGCTGGGCATCGAGGACGACAGCGAAGGTGACCAGGTCAAGCAGGCATACCGGCGCCTGGTCAGCAAGCATCATCCAGACAAGCTGGCGGGCAGCGGAGCAAGCGAAGCACAAGTGCGCGAAGCAACCGAGCGGACTCGCGAACTGCACCAGGCCTACGCCATCGTTCGCAAACGGCGTGGGTTCTAGAAGGGGGCGCCCGGCGCCCCTGGCATTGCGAACTACTGTTGCGGGCTCATCCAGCCCCGAACCCTACGGAACAGCTGCTCCTGCTCACCGGCCTTGTTGGCCGGCATGGCAATCAACGACAGCTGCTTGTACTGGCTGTCCTTCTGCCGCTTGCTGGCTTGCAAACGCTGCGCTGCGGCATTGCGGTCGCCGGTGCGGGTGGCGAAATAGAGGTCGGCCGTTGGCACCTTGAGGGTCGGCGTCAGGCTTTCCAGGTCATGCTCGACCCGGGCCGGCGTCTGTGCGGCAACCATCACCAGCTTCTGCACCTGCGGCGGTTGCTTTTCGCTCAGGTAGCGCGCGGCCCAATAGGCGCCGCTGCCGTGGCCGATCAGCACGATGCTGCGCGAGTTGTGTTGCTGAGCGTAGGCCACGGCGGCATCCAGGCGGGCGAAGATGCGTTCGGCGTCGGCCGCGTCGTTCTGCTCGCCGGCTTGCTCGGCATCGGTGCTTTCTGCGGTATCGGCGTCGGCGGCGGTGGCCTGGGCGACGTTGGCGTTGGCATCGGCGGGGGTGTCCTTGGCCGGTGCGCTTTCGCCCGCCTTCTTCTCAGGCTCTGCTGCCGGCTTGGCTTCGACCCGTGCCTGCGGGGCGTCGGCGAGCAGGTCGGGCAGGCTCACGCTCAGGCTGTGCCAGCCGACATCCGGGAACTTGCGCCGCAGCGGGCCGACCACGTTGGGCCAGTCGGCATTCTCGCCAGCGCCAGGGACGATGATCACCGCCCCTTGCGGATCACTGGCGTTGGCCGGCTTCCAAAGGGCCAGGAAGCTGTCGGCGCCAGCCTGCAGGGTCTGCTGTTCGGCCTTGGGGACCAGGCGCTCCAGGGCTTGTGCATCCTCCTGGCTGCGCTCCAGCAGGGGCGGGCGTGGCGCCGGGGCGGCGGGCGCCTCGGCGGCGGCCTCCGGTTTTGTGGCATCAGCGGCCAGGGCGCCGAGTGGTAGGAGCGAGGCCAGGCAGCACATTGCCAGCGTCGTGCGATAAAGTGTGGACATGAATCAACCCAAGGCCAGAATGATACCGGCAGCCTAATAGTATTTGCCCGCGACGGCCATGCTGCATGGCCGCCCTTGCCAAGACGAGCGTGTTAATGAAGCGATTGCGTCGCCTGTTGGTTATCGGCGGGTTGTGCCTGCCCTTGATCGCCTTGGCACGGCCGGACGTGCCGCCGACGGTGGCGCTGGAGCCTGCCCAGCAGCAATGGCTCGATAGCCATCGCAGCCTGCGTGTCGGCCTGGTGCTGCAGGCGCCCTACGCGCAGTTCGACCGCCGTCTGCAGCAGCTTTACGGCGCCAACGTCGAACTGGTGAACGGGCTGGGGCAGGCATTGGGCCTTGACCTGACCTGGCGCAATTTCGCTGACCAGGCCGCCCTTGAACATGCCCTGCAGGCGGGTGAGATCGATTTTGCCCCGGGTCTGACGCAAACGCCGGCCAGCCTGCGCCTGTGGCTGTTCAGCGACCCTTACATGCGGGTACCGCAGCTGGTGGTGGGGCCCCGCACCGGGGCGATGGCCGTGGAGCTGGAGAAGCTCGATGCCGAAACCCGTGTGGCGGTGCGCATGCCCAGTGTTCTGGCCGACTACCTGCGCGGCAATTACAGCGGCCTCAACCTGCAAGGCGTGCCCAGCGAGCGCGAGGCCTTGCAGCTGGTGGTCGGTGGCCAGGCCAGTTACGCCGTGCTCGATGAAGCACAGCTGAGCCGGCTGTCACGGGAGAGCGAGTTCGCCGAACTGGTGGTGGTGGGTGATATCGGCTTGCCGCAATTGCTGCGGGTGGGGTCGCGACGCGATTGGCCGGTGCTTGCCGATGTGCTCGAGCGCGGGCTGCAGGCCATGCCGGCCAAAGAGCTGGAGCAACTTCACCAGCGTTGGTTGCAGCCCAAATACCCACGCTTGAGCGAGTCGCCGGGCTTCTGGCAGAACCTGGCCTTGCTGTTCGGCCTGCTGCTGCTTTGCGCCCTGGCCACCTTGGTGTGGCAGCGTCGCCAGCAGCGCCAGCTGGAGCGCAGCCTGCTGGCCACGCGGGAAAGCCTGACCGAGCGGCAAGGGCGTGAGGAGGCCCTGCGCCTCAGCCAGTTCGCCATCGACCAGAGCACGGTGGGCATTCTCTGGGTCAACTGGGACAGCCATGTACGCTACGCCAACCATGCGGTAGAGGGCATGCTCGGCTATGCCGAGGCCGAGCTGCTGGAGCGCCCGCTGATCGATTTCGAGCCAAACCTGACCATGGACCGCTGGCTCGAACTGTGGAAGGGAGCCCGTGCCGGCGATGGCGGTGCCCGGCAGTTCGAAACCCAGTGTCGGCGCGCTGATGGCAGCTTGCTGCCGGTGGAGCTGTCGCTCAGCTTCCTGCGTTTTCGCGACGCCGAATACCTGGTGGTATACCTCGCCGATGTTACCGAGCGCCATCGCGCCCTGGCGGCATTGCGCGAAAGCGAGGCGCGGCTCAAGGGTATCGCTGGGAATGTGCCGGGCCTGGTATTTCGCCTCGAACCCGCGCCTGCCGAAGGTGAACCGGAGTTTCCTTACATCAGCGAGGGCAGCGAGGCCTTGGTCGGCTACACGCCCGCGCAGATCCAGCACCCGCTGATGGGGCTGCGCAATCTTGTTCACCCGGATGATCGGGCCGACTATCACCAGGTACAGGATCTGGCCATCGCCAGCGATCAGGACTGGTCGTGGCAAGGGCGTATCCTCACCCGCCAGGGCGAGCAACGCTGGGCCGACATCAAGGCCAGTGCCCGGCGCTTGTCCAATGGCCGGGTGGCCTGGGACGGTGTTGTCTGGGACATCACCCAGGGCAAGCGCGCCGAGCTGGCGCTGGCCCAGTCGCAGGAACAGCTGCGCGAGCTGTCGGCGCACCTGGAGAGCGTGCGCGAGGAAGAAAAGGCGCGCATCGCCCGCGAAGTGCACGATGAGCTGGGGCAGATGCTGACCGTGCTGAAGCTGGAAGTGTCGATGTGCGAGCTGGCCTTCGCCGAACTCGACCCCGGGCTGCACGAGCGCCTGGGTAGCATGAAGCGCCTGATCGCCCAGCTGTTCCAGCTGGTGCGCGATGTCGCCACGGCGCTGCGCCCGCCGATTCTCGACGCGGGCATCGCCTCGGCCATCGAATGGCAGGCGCGGCGTTTTGAAGCGCGTACGCAGATACCCTGCCTGGTACAGGTGCCGGATAATCTGCCAGCATTGAGCGATGCCAAGGCCACCGGTTTGTTCCGTATCCTGCAGGAGGCGCTAACCAACGTGATGCGCCATGCCCAGGCGCACAGTGTGGAGATCGAGCTGGTGCGTGAAGACGGGCAACTGCGCATGACCGTCAGCGACGACGGCACCGGGTTTTGCCGGGACCAGCCCAGGCCCACCTCGTTCGGCCTGGTCGGCGTGCGTGAGCGGGTGCTGATGCTTGGTGGCAGCATGGCGTTGGACAGCGAACCAGGCGAGGGCACCAGCCTGAGCGTGGCCATTCCCTTGGAGTAGGAGAGCGAGCGTGATTCGAGTGCTGGTGGCCGAAGACCACACCATTGTCCGTGAAGGCATCAAACAGTTGATCGGCCTGGCCAAGGACATGCAGGTGGCAGGGGAGGCCGCAAATGGCGAGCAGTTGCTCGAGACCTTGCGCCACACACCCTGTGAGGTGGTGTTGCTGGATATCTCCATGCCAGGGGTGAACGGCCTGGAGGCGATCCCGCGTATCCGTGCGCTGCACGATGCCCCGGCAATCCTGATGCTGTCGATGCATGATGAGGCGCAGATGGCTGCCCGCGCGCTGAAGGCCGGCGCTGCCGGTTATGCGACCAAGGACAGCGACCCGGCCCTGCTGCTGACAGCCATTCGCCGGGTGGCGAGTGGCGGCCGTTACATCGACCCGGCGCTGGCTGACCGCATGGTCTTCGAGGTGGGCCTGACCGAAACCCGGCCGCTGCACACGCTGCTCTCCGAGCGCGAATTTTCGGTGTTCGAGCGCCTGGCCCAGGGTGCCAACGTCAACGACATCGCCCAGCAGCTGGCGCTGTCGAGCAAGACCATCAGCACCCACAAGGCCAGGCTCATGCAGAAGCTCAAGGTCAATTCGCTGGCCGAGCTGGTGAAGTACGCCATGGAGCACAAACTGATCTGAGTGTTCTGATTGCGACAGCTGACCTATCCGGCGCGGTGGCTAACCCTGGGGGAGCAACTGTCTTGCTCAATGTCTAGAATCTGGCGCTCAGATCCCTGTGGGAGCGGGCTTGCCCGCGAACACGGGCGAAGCCCGTGCCATTCACCACGGTGTCGGCTTCGCGGGCAAGCCCGCTCCCACAGGGAATTGTCTCTGTGCTGAAAGCGCCGTTCTTGTAGGGCAATCCCTACAGCAAATCTTCCAGCCGGATGATGGCATTCTCTCAGTACCGCCGATTTTCGGGCGCTTGCGGCTCTTCTACTCTTTTGCCTACGCAGTCATTCCAACAAGAAGGTGCAGGCATGAGCGAGGCGAATTCGAACGCTGCCACCGGCGAGACGCTGGTCAGCTTCCGTGGTGTGCAGAAGAGCTACGACGGCGAATCGCTGATCGTCAAAAACCTCAACCTGGACATTCGCAAGGGTGAGTTCCTCACCCTGCTCGGCCCTTCCGGCTCGGGCAAGACCACCAGCCTGATGATGCTGGCCGGCTTCGAAACCCCCACTGCCGGTGAAATCCAGCTCGCCGGGCGCTCGATCAACAACGTGCCGCCGCATAAGCGCGACATCGGCATGGTGTTCCAGAACTACGCACTGTTCCCGCACATGACCGTGGCCGAGAACCTGGCGTTCCCGCTGACGGTGCGCGGCCTGAGCAAGACCGACATCAGCGAGCGGGTCAAGCGTGTGCTGAACATGGTCCAGCTCGACGCCTTCGCCAAGCGCTACCCCGGGCAGCTTTCCGGTGGCCAGCAGCAGCGCGTGGCGCTGGCCCGGGCGCTGGTGTTCGAACCTCAGCTGGTGCTGATGGACGAACCGCTGGGCGCCCTCGACAAGCAGCTGCGTGAACACATGCAGATGGAGATCAAGCACATTCACCAGCGTCTGGGCGTGACCGTGGTCTACGTGACCCACGACCAGGGCGAGGCGCTGACCATGTCCGACCGCGTGGCGGTGTTCCACCAGGGCGAGATCCAGCAGATCGCCGACCCGCGCACCCTCTATGAAGAACCCTGCAACACCTTCGTCGCCAACTTCATCGGCGAGAACAACCGCATCAACGGCACCCTGCTCGCCAGCGATGGCAAGCGTTGCCAGGTGCAGCTGGCCCGCGGCGAGCGGGTCGAGGCGCTGGCAGTGAACGTCGGCCAGGCCGGCGAGCCGGTGACCCTGTCGGTACGCCCCGAGCGCGTACGCCTCAACGGCCACAGCGAAAGCTGCGTCAACCGCTTTTCCGGCCGTGTGGCCGAGTTCATCTACCTGGGCGACCACGTACGGGTGCGCCTGGAAGTCTGCGGCAAGGCCGACTTCTTCGTGAAGCAGCCGATCGCCGAGCTCGACCCGGCGCTGGCCGTGGGCGATGTGGTACCGCTGGGCTGGGAGGTGGAGCACGCCCGCGCGCTCGATCCGATTGCCGAAGCCCACTGATGGATTGCTTCACCAACCCTGTACTGTGGAGAGAATAATAATGCGCAAGCAGTTGAAACTGACCGCCCTGGCCCTCGGCCTGTGCGCCGCCGGCCAGAGCATGGCGGCGGACCTGACCGTGGTCTCCTTCGGCGGTGCCAACAAGGCGGCCCAGGTCAAGGCGTTCTACGAGCCATGGGAGAAGGCCGGCAAGGGCAAGATCGTCGCGGGCGAGTACAACGGTGAAATGGCCAAGGTCAAAGCCATGGTCGACACCAACAGCGTGTCGTGGAACCTGGTGGAGGTGGAGTCGCCAGAGCTGGCCCGTGGTTGCGACGAGGGCATGTTCGAAGAACTCGACCCGGCACTGTTCGGCAACGAGTCCGATTACGTGAAGGGCGCCATTCAGCCGTGCGGCGTGGGCTTCTTCGTCTGGTCGACGGTGCTGGCCTACAACGCCGACAAGCTCAAGAGCGCGCCCACCAGCTGGGCCGACTTCTGGGACACCAAGAAATTCCCGGGCAAGCGTGGCCTGCGCAAGGGCGCCAAGTACACCCTCGAGTTCGCCCTGATGGCCGACGGCGTGGCGCCGAAGGACGTGTATCAGGTGCTGGGCACCAAGGAAGGCGTGGATCGCGCGTTCAAGAAGCTCGACGAGCTCAAGCCGAGCATCCAGTGGTGGGAAGCGGGCGCCCAGCCGCCGCAGTACCTGGCCTCGGGTGACGTGGTCATGAGCTCGGCCTACAACGGCCGCATCGCCGCCGTGCAGAAAGAGAGCAACCTCAAGGTGGTGTGGAACGGCGGCATCTACGACTTCGACGCCTGGGCGATCCCGAAAGGCGCCAAGGATGTGGAAGAGGCGAAGAAGTTCATCGCCTACACCGTGCAGCCGGAGCAGCAGAAGACCTACTCCGAGAACATCGCCTACGGGCCGGCCAACTCCAAGGCCGTACCGCTGCTGGCCGATGCGGTGAAGAAAGACATGCCGACCACGCCTGAGAACATTGCCAACCAGGTGCAGATCGATGTGGCCTTCTGGGCCGACAACAGCGAGCAGCTGGAGCAACGCTTCAACGCCTGGGCGGCGAAGAAGTAAGAAACCGGGAAGCGGGGCCGCAGTGCGGCCCCATTTTCAGCCTGTATCGCGGAGTTCGCCATGGCCATTGCAGTGCCCCTCAACGAAGGCGCAGGTCCAAGTCTCAAGCAGCGCCTCAAGCATGCCGAGCGGGTCAACCGCTGGAAGGCGCAGGCGTTGATCGCGCCGCTGGCGCTGTTTCTCCTGCTGGTGTTCCTGGTGCCGATCGCGGCGTTGTTGTACAAGAGCGTCGGCAACCCGGAAGTGGTTGGCGGCCTGCCGCGCACGGTTGAAATGATCAGCCAGTGGGATGGCAAGAGCCTGCCCGGTGAAGACGTCTACAAGGCGCTGAGCCAGGACCTGGCCGAGTCGCGCAAGAACCAGACCCTGGGCGATCTCTCCAAACGCCTGAACATGGAGCTGGCCGGCTACCGCAGCCTGTTGGCCAAGACTGCACGGGCGCTGCCATTCAAGGCCGAGCCTGCTTCCTATAAAGATGCCTTGCAGGCGCTCGACGAGCGTTGGGGCGACCCAGCCTACTGGCAGGCGATCCGCCGCAATACCAGTTCGGTCACCTCGTTCTACCTGCTGGCTTCGCTCGACCACCGCATCGATGACCTCGGCGAGCTGGCCAAGGCCACCCCCGACCAGGCCATCTACCTGGATATCTTTGCCCGCACCCTGTGGATGGGTGTGGTGATCACCGCCATCTGCCTGGTGCTGGCCTATCCGCTGGCCTACCTGCTGGCCAACCTGCCGACCCGGCAGAGCAACTTGCTGATGATCCTGGTGCTGCTGCCGTTCTGGACCTCGATCCTGGTGCGGGTGGCCGCATGGATCGTGCTGCTGCAGTCCGGCGGCCTGATCAACAGCGCGCTGATGGCAATGGGCATCATCGACCAGCCGCTGGAGCTGGTGTTCAACCGCACCGGCGTGTACATCTCGATGGTGCACATCCTGCTGCCGTTCATGATCCTGCCGCTGTACAGCGTGATGAAAGGCATTTCGCCGAGCTACATGCGTGCGGCGATTTCGCTGGGCTGCCACCCGTTCGCCAGCTTCTGGCGGGTGTATTTCCCACAGACCTACGCCGGCGTGGGTGCCGGTTGCCTGCTGGTGTTCATCCTGGCCATCGGCTACTACATCACCCCGGCGCTGCTCGGCAGCCCGAACGACCAGATGGTCAGCTACTTCGTCGCCTTCTACACCAACACCAGCATCAACTGGGGCATGGCCACCGCCCTGGGCGGGCTGCTGTTGCTGGCGACCGTGTTGCTGTACCTGATCTATAGCTGGCTGGTCGGCGCCAGCCGCCTGCGCCTGAGCTGAGGAGCCTTGAGATGCTGAGCCCCTACATGTCGCCCGTCGAACGGGTGTGGTTCTACACCCTGCGCACCCTTTGCGGCCTGATCCTGCTGTTCCTGGTGCTGCCGGTGCTGGTGATCGTGCCCCTGTCGTTCAACAGTGGCAGCTTCCTGGTGTACCCGCTGCAGGGATTCTCGCTGCAGTGGTACCACGACTTCTTCGCCTCGGCCGAGTGGATGCGAGCATTGAAGAACAGCATCATCGTCGCGCCGGCAGCCACTGTGTTGGCGATGGTCTTTGGCACCTTGGCCTCGATTGGCCTGACCCGTGGCGATTTCCCCGGCAAGTCGCTGGTGATGGCGCTGGTGATTTCGCCGATGGTGGTACCCGTGGTGATCATCGGCGTGGCCAGCTACCTGTTCTTTGCCCCCCTGGGCATGGGCAACAGCTTCATCTCGCTGATCCTGGTGCATGCGGTGCTGGGTGTGCCGTTCGTCATCATCACAGTGTCGGCGACCTTGCAGGGCTTCAACTACAACCTGGTGCGTGCGGCAGCCAGCCTGGGCGCCTCGCCGTTGCTGACCTTCCGTCGGGTGACCTTGCCGCTGATCGCCCCCGGGGTGATCTCGGGGGCACTGTTTGCCTTTGCCACGTCGTTCGATGAAGTGGTGGTGACGCTGTTCCTCGCCGGGCCGGAGCAGGCGACCCTGCCGCGGCAGATGTTCAGTGGCATTCGCGAGAACCTCAGCCCGACCATCGCGGCGGCGGCGACCCTGCTGATCGTCTTCTCGGTGGTGCTGTTGCTGACCCTGGAGTGGTTGCGTGGGCGTAGCGAGAAGCTCAGGACGCAACAACCCGCCTGATGATGGGTTGCCTGTTCCGGCCCCTTCGCGGCTAAAGCCGCTCCCACAGTGATTGCGCAGGTCGTCAGATGTGCACAGAACCTGTGGGAGCGGCTTTAGCCGCGAAGAGGCCGGAACAGGTTAAAACGGTTACAATGCGCGCCACCGTGATTCTGCCAACAGGTGCGCCATGCAGCCCTACGCTATTGCCCCCTCCATTCTCTCTGCCGATTTCGCCCGTCTGGGCGAGGACGTCGACAAGGTGCTGGCCGCGGGTGCCGACATCGTCCACTTCGATGTCATGGACAACCACTACGTACCCAACCTGACCATCGGCCCGATGGTCTGCACCGCGCTGCGCAAGTACGGTGTGACCGCGCCGATCGACGTGCACCTGATGGTCAGCCCGGTCGACCGCATCATCGGCGACTTCATCGACGCCGGCGCCACCTACATCACCTTCCACCCGGAAGCCTCGCAGCACATCGACCGTTCGCTGCAGTTGATCAAGGACGGCGGTTGCAAGGCCGGCCTGGTGTTCAACCCGGCCACCAGCCTTGATGCACTGAAGTACGTGATGGACAAAGTCGACATGGTCCTGCTGATGAGCGTCAACCCAGGCTTCGGCGGCCAGAAGTTCATCCCCGGCACCCTCGACAAGCTGCGCGAAGCCCGTGCGCTGATCGACGCCAGCGGCCGTGACATCCGCCTGGAGATCGACGGTGGCGTCAACGTCAACAACATCCGCGAGATCGCTGCCGCTGGCGCCGACACCTTCGTGGCCGGCTCGGCGATCTTCAACGCCCCGGACTACCAGGAAGTCATCGCCAAGATGCGCGCCGAACTGGCCCAGGCCCGCCCATGAGTGGCTTCGAGCAGCTGTTCCCGGGGACGCTGCCCAGGTTGGTGATGTTCGATCTGGACGGCACCCTGATCGACTCGGTCCCTGACCTGGCTGCTGCCGTCGACCGCATGCTGCTCGAACTGGGGTGCCCGCCTGCGGGCCTTGAGGCGGTGCGCCAATGGGTTGGCAACGGCGCCCAGGTGCTGGTGCGCCGCGCGCTGGCTGGCGGCATCGAGCATGATGCCGTGGATGACGCGCTGGCCGAGAAAGGCCTGGCGCTGTTCATGGACGCCTATGCCGAGAGCCACGAGCTCACCGTGGTCTACCCTGGTGTGAAGGACACCCTGCGCTGGCTGCAGAAGCAGGGGGTGGAAATGGCGCTGATCACCAACAAGCCGGAGCGTTTCGTCGCGCCGTTGCTGGACCAGATGAAGATCGGCCGCTATTTCCGCTGGATCATCGGCGGCGATACCTTGCCGCAGAAAAAGCCCGACCCGGCGGCGCTGCTGTTCGTCATGCAGATGGCCGGTGTCAGCCCGCAGCAGTCGCTGTTCGTCGGCGATTCGCGCAGCGATGTGCTGGCGGCCAAGGCGGCCGGGGTGCAATGTGTGGGCCTGACCTACGGCTACAACCATGGCCGGCCGATCACCGAAGAATCCCCCAGCCTGGTGGTCGACGACCTGCGCGCACTGCTGCCCGGTTGCGCAGACCCGGCCACTGGGATAACGTTGGCGGACCTTCAAGCCTCCCAAGACAGAGAGTCCACCGTGGCGGTCACTGGCAAATTCTGGATGAAAGTCATCAAGGCCCTGGCCCGTTGGCGCTGGCGCGCCTGACTCCTGCCCGCCGGCGCCTGCCGGCCCGTCCGCTTGCCCGACCCTATTGCTGCTTGCCACGAGGCTACCCATGACCCGCGAAGAATTCCTGCGCCTGGCCGCTACCGGCTATAACCGCATCCCTTTGGCCTGTGAAACCCTGGCCGACTTCGACACGCCGCTGTCGATCTACCTGAAACTGGCTGACCAGGCCAACTCCTACCTGCTCGAATCGGTGCAGGGCGGCGAGAAGTGGGGCCGTTACTCGATGATCGGCCTGCCGTCGCGCACCGTGATGCGTGTGCATGGCTACCACGTGAGCATCCTGCAGGATGGCGTGGAAGTGGAAAGCCACGACGTCGAGGACCCGCTGGCCTTCGTCGAAAGCTTCAAGGACCGTTACAAGGTCGCCGACATCCCTGGCCTGCCGCGTTTCAACGGTGGCCTGGTCGGCTACTTCGGCTACGACTGCGTGCGCTACGTGGAGAAGCGCCTGGGGGCGAGCCCGAACCCGGACCCGCTGGGCGTGCCGGATATCCTGCTGATGGTCTCCGACGCGGTGGTGGTGTTCGACAACCTGGCGGGCAAGATGCACGCCATCGTGCTGGTCGACCCGGCGCAAGAGCAGGCCTTCGAGCAAGGGCAGGCGCGCCTGCAAGGCCTGCTGGAGAAACTGCGCCAGCCCATCACCCCGCGCCGTGGTCTGGACCTGAGCGGGCCGATGGCGGCCGAGCCGGAATTCCGCTCCAGCTACACCCGTGACGATTACGAGAACGCGGTGGGCCGTATCAAGGAATACATCCTCGCCGGCGACTGCATGCAGGTTGTGCCGTCCCAGCGCATGTCGATCGACTTCAAGGCCGCGCCGATCGACCTGTACCGTGCGCTGCGCTGCTTCAACCCGACGCCGTACATGTATTTCTTCAACTTCGGCGACTTCCATGTGGTCGGCAGTTCGCCGGAAGTGCTGGTGCGGGTGGAAGACAACCTGGTCACCGTACGGCCGATTGCCGGTACCCGCCCACGTGGGGCTACCGAGGAAGCCGACCGGGCGCTGGAAGACGACCTGCTGTCGGACGAAAAAGAGATCGCCGAGCACCTGATGCTGATCGACCTGGGCCGCAACGACGTGGGCCGGGTGTCGTCGACCGGCAGTGTGCGCCTGACTGAGAAGATGGTGATCGAGCGTTACTCGAACGTGATGCATATCGTGTCCAACGTGACCGGGCAGCTGCGCGAAGGCCTGACGGCGATGGATGCGCTGCGGGCGATCCTGCCGGCGGGCACCTTGTCGGGCGCGCCGAAGATCCGCGCGATGGAGATCATCGACGAGCTGGAGCCGGTCAAGCGTGGCGTCTACGGTGGTGCGGTCGGCTACTTTGCCTGGAACGGCAACATGGATACCGCGATTGCCATCCGTACTGCGGTGATCAAGGACGGCGAACTGCATGTGCAGGCCGGTGGCGGTATTGTCGCCGACTCGGTGCCAGCGCTGGAGTGGGAAGAGACCATCAACAAGCGCCGGGCGATGTTCCGTGCCGTGGCCTTGGCCGAACAGACCACCGTCAAGTAAACCGATTGGGGCTGCTGCGCAGCCCTTTCGCGGCTAAAGCCGCTCCTACAGGGAATCGCTATCTCTTGTAGGAGCGGCTTCAGCCGCGAAAGGGCCGCACAGCGGCCCCGGCTATTCAGAAGTCCACACTAACGCCCAAGCTCACCCCTTGCTGGGTCAGCTCATCACTCTTGCGCCAGTTGTAGTTCCCGCGCAGGTGCACCCCCGCCACCAGTTCATGGCTCACCCCCAGACTCGCCCGGGTCAAATCACTGTGCGGCGTATACCCGGTCAACGTGAAGTCATTGCCCGGCAACGTCGTCAGGTGCAGGGTCACGTCCTGCTGGTCATCCTCGAACTCATGTTCCTTCGCCACTTCGGCGAACAGCCTGGTGCCCGGCAGTACCTGCACGCTGCCTAGCAGCCCGACACCCAGGCGCCGCGAAGTCCGCTCCTGGTCATCGAAGCCCAGCGCCGTCGAACGCCCGCTCTTCTCGTCATAGCCATCGACCTTCACCCGCGCATAGTCGGCACTGATGAACGGTGCCAGTTGCCAGCGGCTGCTCTCGGCCGCCAGGTTGTAGCCCAGCCGGGCAGTCACGGCCCAGGCCTCGCCGTCGGTGTCGCCTTTCTCGCTACGGTCGTTGACACCAAGTGCGAAGGTGCGCTTGAGGTCGTGGTAATCCAGATGGCCGGCGCTCAGCACGGCATCCGCCCACCAGCGGTCCTGGCGAAACTGGGCGAAGGCGCTGGCCAGGTAGCTGTCGAGCTTGTAGTCCGAGTCCTGTTCACCGGCTTCCAGTTTCTGCCGGTACACGCCACCGGCCAGGCCGAGGCGCCAGGCGTCGTTCAGCCGGTAACTGCCACCGAGGGTCAGGTTGTAGCCGCGACCGTCAGCGCTGGCGGCGCTGCGCTGATCGTCGAAGTCCAGGTCCTGGGCGCCGGTGCTGACGAAAGCCTGCCATTGGCCGATTGCCTGCCAGGGTGTCTGCCACTGGTTGCGCAGTTCGTCCTGGTGCGCGCGCAGGCTGGCGTGGGCCATTTCCGGGAGCAAGGTCAGCTCCCAAGGGGCGGAGATGATCGAGTAGGCGTAGTCGGCAATCAGCTGCTGGCCGGCGATAGTCGGGTGTACGGCGTCGTTGAACAGCAGTTTGGTCGGGTCTGGCGAAAGACCGTTGATGCCATAAATCGGGTTTTCCACGCACCCTTCGCCGCTGTAGCAGGTACCCACCAGGTTCTGGCCCGTGGCCAGGCCGAACTGACCGGGGCTGGCCAAGGCTTCACTCAGCAGCACCGGTATGTTCAGGGGGATGATTTCGGCATCGATCTGCCCCAGCTGGTTGAGGAGCGACTGGTTGAAGGCACCGGACAGCTGAGACAGCGGGTTTTGCTGTGGGGTGCCACTGAAGTTCGGGGTCTGCCCGAGGTCGGGCAGCAGCCAGACCATGATGTAGCGGGCGCCGCCCTGCTGAAGGGCCTGGGCGCTAGCGGCCAGGCGGGCACCGGCGGCCACGGCGTCGGCCGGGCTGTTTATCAGGCCCTGCAGGAAGTCGTTACCGCCACCGGTCAGGTAGTACAGCGCGTTCGGGTCGGCGCGCAGGCCGTTGGCCAGGTAGCCTGGCTTTTCACGCAGCACTTGCCCGGCGCCCGGTCGCCCGGGTGGGATGACCGTTTCGGACGTGTTGAGGATCGAGTCCAGGATCTGCTGTGTTGTGTAACCGCCAACGGCCCAGTTGTTGCCGTCGGGAAGCCCCAGCACCGGGTTGAGCGGAGAGGTCGAAGGGCCCAGTTCGGCCGGGGCTACACCCAGGCGGCCGCCGAGGATCATCGGCGACACCGGGGCATAGTTGCCATTGGCATCACGGTTGGTGAAGCGCATGCCGCCAAACTGCCCGGCGTCGCTGAGGCTGTCACCAAACACGACCAGGGCGGAGTAAGGCGAGGGTGCCGCGAAGGCCTGGCTGCAGGCCAGGGCCAGTGAGGCGAGGGTGAAACGCAGTAGGGGTGCTTTTCGCATCAGAGAACATCCTTTTCTTTGTTTTTATGAGGGCGACCCGATCGACCTTAGCAAATCGCTGTGCATCGCTCCCAAGTCCATTCGTTTCCCCGTGTTTACGGGCATATTGCGCCCGCCGCCCCGGTAGGCTACTGTGCGTGCAAGTATGAGCGAGACTTATCCTGTGTTGATCGTCAGCAAACTCTTGATGCGCGTTATCAAGGCTCACGCCCGTTGGCGTTGGCGCGCCTGACTTTATCTCTCTGCCGGCCTGTCCGGCCCGTCCCCGTTTGCCTTCCTGTTCGTTTAGCGACCGCCCTTCGTGGCAAAGCCGTGCCTGCGGCCGGTGTAGGAAGGTTCGATTTTTGAAGTCAGTAGATTCAAGAGGTTTAGCCCGATGTTACTGATGATCGACAATTACGACTCATTCACTTACAACGTCGTACAGTACCTTGGCGAGCTGGGTGCCGAGGTCAAGGTCATTCGCAATGACGAAATGACCATCGCCGAGATCGAAGCCCTCAACCCCGAGCGCATCGTCGTTTCTCCAGGCCCGTGCACGCCAAGCGAAGCGGGCGTGTCCATCGAAGCCATCCTGCACTTTGCCGGCAAGCTGCCGATCCTCGGCGTATGCCTGGGCCACCAGTCCATCGGCCAGGCCTTCGGCGGTGATGTGGTGCGTGCCCGTCAGGTCATGCACGGCAAGACCAGCCCGGTGCACCACCGCGACCTCGGCGTGTTCGCCGAGCTCAACAACCCGCTCACGGTGACCCGCTACCACTCCCTGGTGGTCAAGCGCGAAACCCTGCCGGATTGCCTGGAAGTCACCGCCTGGACTGCCCATGAAGACGGCTCGGTCGACGAGATCATGGGTCTGCGCCACAAGACCCTGAACATCGAGGGGGTGCAGTTCCACCCCGAGTCCATCCTCACCGAGCAGGGCCACGAGCTGTTCGCCAACTTCCTCAAGCAGACCGGCGGCCGCCGCTAAGGATCGATCATGGATATCAAGAGCGCGTTGAGCCGCATCGTCGGCCACCTGGACCTCAGCACCGATGAAATGCGCGATGTCATGCGCCAGATCATGACTGGCCAGTGCAGCGAAGCGCAGATCGGCGCCTTCCTGATGGGCATGCGCATGAAGAGCGAGAGCATCGACGAGATCGTCGGCGCGGTCTCGGTGATGCGCGAACTGGCCGACAAGGTCGAACTGAAAAGCCTCGATGGGGTGGTCGATATCGTCGGTACCGGCGGCGATGGCGCCAACATCTTCAACGTTTCCACCGCTTCGTCGTTCGTCCTCGCCGCCGCCGGCTGCACTGTGGCCAAGCACGGCAACCGCGCAGTATCGGGCAAGAGCGGCAGCGCCGACCTGCTGGAAGCCGCCGGCATCTACCTGAACCTGACCCCGGCCCAGGTCGCCCGCTGCATCGATAGCCTGGGCATCGGCTTCATGTTCGCGCAAAGCCATCACACTGCCATGAAGCATGCCGCTGGCCCGCGTCGCGACCTGGGGCTGCGTACCCTGTTCAACATGCTCGGCCCGCTTACGAATCCGGCCGGAGTGAAGCACCAGGTGGTTGGCGTGTTCACCCAGGCGCTGTGCCGTCCGCTGGCCGAGGTGCTGCAGCGCCTGGGCAGCAAGCATGTGCTGGTGGTGCATTCGAAGGATGGCCTGGACGAGTTCAGCCTGGCTGCGCCCACCTTCGTCGCCGAGCTGAAGAACGACCAGATCACTGAATATTGGGTCGAACCCGAAGACCTCGGCATGAAGAGCCAGAGCCTGCATGGCCTGGCCGTCGAGACGCCACAGGCCTCGCTGGAGCTGATCCGTGATGCCCTGGGCCGGCGCAAGACCGAAAACGGCCAGAAGGCTGCCGAAATGATCGTGCTCAATGCTGGCGCGGCGCTGTATGCCGCTGACCATGCCATGAGCCTGAAGGCTGGCGTGGAACTGGCCCACGACGTGCTGCACACCGGGCTGGCCTGGGAGAAGCTGCAGGAACTGGGCGCCTTTACTGCAGTATTCAAGGTGGAGAACGAAGCATGAGTGTGCCGACGGTGCTGGAAAGGATCATCGCCCGCAAGTTCCAGGAAGTGGCCGAGCGCAGCGCGCGCGTGAACCTTGCCGAACTGGAGCGCCTGGCCAAGGCTGCCGATGCCCCGCGTGGCTTTGCCAATGCGCTGATCGGGCAGGCCAGGCGCAAGCAGCCGGCGGTGATCGCCGAAATCAAGAAGGCTTCGCCGAGCAAAGGCGTGATTCGCGAGAATTTCGTGCCGGCCGACATTGCCGTCAGCTACGAAAAGGGTGGGGCGACCTGCCTGTCGGTGCTGACCGATGTGGATTACTTCCAGGGTGCCGACGCGTACCTGCAACAGGCCCGCGCCGCCGTTTCGCTGCCGGTGATCCGCAAGGACTTCATGGTCGACCCGTACCAGATCGTCGAGGCTCGTGCCCTGGGTGCTGACTGCGTGCTGCTGATCGTGTCGGCGCTGGATGATGTGAAGATGGCCGAGCTGGCTTCGGTGGCCAAGGATGTCGGCCTCGATGTGCTGGTCGAAGTGCATGACGGCGATGAGCTGGAGCGTGCGCTGAAGACCCTCGATACGCCGTTGGTGGGGGTGAACAACCGTAACCTGCACACCTTCGAAGTCAGCCTGGAAACCACGCTCGACCTGCTGCCGCGCATTCCACGTGACCGCCTGGCCATTACCGAGAGCGGTATTCTCAACCGCGCCGATGTCGAGCTGATGGAGATCAACGAGGTCTACTCGTTCCTGGTCGGTGAAGCATTCATGCGCGCCGCGCAGCCGGGGCTGGAACTGCAGCGGTTGTTCTTCCCTGATCAGGTGAAAAAAACCGTTCAGCCTCTGGACTGATCGACACGAAGCCGGCTTTATGCCGGCTTTTTTGTATGCCTGTCCTGGCCTCTTCGCGGGCGAGCCCGCTCCCACAGGTACTGTGTACACCCGAGGGCGATAGAAATCTTGTGGGAGCGGGCTTGCCCGCGAAAAGGCCGGTAAACCCAACATCAAAGGTGGATCAATGACCGATCAACCCCTGGCGCTCACTGTCGAGCAAGGTTTGCATGCCGAGCAGGAGCTGCTGGCAGCCGTCTGCCGCGGCGAGCGCGATGCCGGTGTGCTGTTCTGGCGCCCAACCGATCACGCGCTGGTCATGCCCCGGCGCATGAGCCGGCTGGACAACTTCGAAGCCGCCTGTGCGGAGCTGGCGATTGCCGGCTGGCCGGTGCTGTTGCGTGAAACGGGTGGCGAGCCGGTGCCGCAGTCGCACGCGACGGTGAACGTTGCGCTGGTCTACGTGGCCCCGCGCAGCGAAGGCGATCATGGCCGTATCGAAAGCGCCTATGAGCGCCTGTGCCTGCCGTTGTGTGACGTGCTGCGCGAGTGGGGCGGCGTGGCGTCGGTGGGTGAGATCGACGGTGCCTTCTGCGATGGCCGTTACAACGTCAACCTCAACGGCCGCAAGCTGGTCGGCACGGCCCAGCGCTGGCGCCAGGGGCTGGGGGGCAAGCGCCCGGTGGTGCTGGTGCATGGCGCGCTGCTGCTGGACAACGAACGCGAGTCGATGGTCGCCGCGGTCAACCGCTTCAATGAATGCTGTGAGCTGGAGCAGCGCTGCCGTGCCGACAGCCATATCGCCCTGCACGAAGTCGCCCCCGAGGCGCCCTGGTTCGAGCGCCTGTCCCTGGCCTACCACGACGTGCTGGCAGCCTTGCCCAAGGATTAACGGGTGCCGTAGACCACCATGGTCTTGCCCTTGACCTGCACCAGGCTGCGTTCTTCGAGGTCCTTGAGGACGCGGCCGACCATTTCCCGCGAGCAACCGACGATACGGCCGATTTCCTGGCGGGTGATCTTGATCTGCATGCCATCTGGGTGGGTCATGGCGTCGGGTTGCTTGCACAGGTCGAGCAGGCAGCGGGCCACACGGCCAGTGACGTCGAAGAAGGCCAGGTCGCCGACCTTGCGTGTGGTGTTGCGCAGGCGCTGGGCCATCTGGCTGCCCAGGGCATAGAGAATCTCCGGGTCCTGGCGGGCCAGTTCGCGGAACTTGTCGTAGCTGATCTCTGCCACTTCGCACTCGGTCTTGGCGCGCACCCAGGCGCTGCGCTGCTGCTCGCTGCCAGCCGGTTCGAACAGCCCCAGCTCGCCGAAGAAGTCGCCATTGTTGAGGTAGGCGATGATCATCTCGTGACCTTCGTCGTCTTCGATCAGGATGGTGACCGAGCCCTTGATGATGAACGACAGCGTTTCGGCACGGTCACCGGCGCAGATGATGTTGCTTTTGGCGGTGTAGCGGCGGCGCTGGCAGTGCACCAGCAGCTTGTCGATGTTCTTGATCTTGGCGGGTAGGGCTGAGGCAACCATCACGAAATCCTGTTCGATGCGAGGCATAGGCTCTTGTTAGACCTTGGCTGACGCGACGCGCCAGTCAATTGGCGCCAGCTTATCAGACAGCGCTGGAAGTTTTGGCACTAAAGCGACTCGCATTGAGCTTTTCCGACAGGCATACAAGGCTTAAGCTGACACCCTTTTGCGAAATCCAGGAGTACGGACAGATGAAGGCACGCATCCAGTGGGCCGGTGAAGCGATGTTCCTCGGTGAATCGGGGAGCGGCCACGTGGTCGTGATGGACGGCCCGCCCGAGGCCGGTGGCCGCAACCTGGGCGTGCGCCCGATGGAAATGCTCCTGCTCGGGCTCGGTGGCTGCAGCAGCTTCGACGTGGTGAGCATTCTGAAGAAGTCGCGCCAGGCGGTGGAAAGCTGTGAAGCGTTCCTGGAAGCCGAGCGTGCCAGCGAAGACCCGAAGGTGTTCACCAAGATCCACATGAATTTCGTGGTGAAAGGGCGTGGGTTGAAAGAGGCCCAGGTCAAACGTGCGGTGGAGTTGTCGGCCGAGAAGTATTGCTCGGCGTCGATCATGCTCGAGCGTGCCGGTGTTGAAATCACCCATGGTTATGAAATCGTAGAGCTGGGCTGACTTCGAGATGTTGGGGCTGCTTTGCAGCCCATCGCCGGCAAGCCAGCTCCCACAGGTTATGTGAGGACTTCAAGGCTGGCGCTGGACCTGTGGGAGCTGGCTTGCCTGCGATGGGCCGCAAGGCGGCCCCGGCGATCTTCAGTCAATCGCGCAAGGCAGGAAGGGCAGCCAGCACCCATCCCGGCAAGCTGCTTCTGACCGCCCGGCTCAACCGCTCCCGCCGCTTCTGATACCCCAGCCCCAAGCCGATCACCCCCAACCCGATCAGGGTCAGGACCACCGGGAACAGCAACGACTCGGCAAACACCTCGTAAGACAGGTACCCCAGATAACCCGCTATCCCCAGCGCCCCGAAGACCATGAACACCGGCCGCCGCAACAGCACCGCCATGCCCATCAGCCCCAGGTTGATCAGGCAGTACAGTGCCTTGTCCAGTTCACTGTCGCTTTCCATCATCGTCAGCCCGCCCCAGAATGCCGCCAGGCCCGCCAGATAGCCCCAACGGGCATAGTCCTCGAGGGTACGGCCGTCCACGACCAGGAACACCAGCAGCAAGCCAAGCCCGAACCAGAGCGACACCGTGCGCCGCTGTTCCCATGAGAAGGGCGAGCCATACACCCATTCGCTCAGGTCCATCGACATGAACCACAGCGCCACGGCAATCGGCATCACCACGAAGGGGTAGGGGACCAGGCGCAGCATCAGCAGCCCGGCAACCACGGTGGCCGCCTCCATCAGCAACCAGCCGCCCTGCACATAGGTGTAGTACTGGTGGTAAGCCACTTGCGCATCATCCAGTGGCCACCAGCCCGCCAGGCGTTCGATGGCGAACACCACCAACGGCACGATGCTGACCGCGACGGCGGCCAGCACGCCGGCGGCGACGGCCTGCTTGCGCCCCTGCAGGTTAAGGGCGAACGAGGTGAGAAGAACGATGTAAAGGGTGGCGACGGCCAGCAATGCCCCGTCGCCAATGGTCATCCAGGCTTCGGTGAGCAGCCAGCCCATCGCCCCCATGATCAGCAGGGCGCCGAAATAGAAGGCCACATGGGCAAGCTGGAAACTGCCCCGGGCGGGTGGTTGCTGGCGCAGGAACGCCAGCAGGGCCTGGTCCTGGCCTGGCTGGAGAATGCCGGCTTGCACGGCGCGCGCCAGGTCCTTGGCGTCGATACGGTCCGTCATGTGTGCGCCCTTAGATGCGGTAGGTGCTCTTGGTCATGACCTTGGCCAGCAGGCTCATGCCGAAACGCACCGGCATCGGGAAGCGATAGCCGCCAGCCTCCAGCGCGGACTCGGCGTGCTGCTCTTCATCCACGCGCATCTGTTCAAGGATGGCGCGGGACTTTTCGTCCTGCTGGGGGAGTTGCTCCAGGTGTTCGTCCAGGTGCTTGCATACCTGATGCTCGGTGGCGGCGACGAAACCGAGGCTGACCTTGTCGCTGACCAGGCCGGCGAGGGCACCGATGCCGAACGACATGCCGTAGAACAGGGGATTGAGCACGCTGGGGTGGCTGCCCAGCTGGCGGATGCGCTGTTCGCACCAGGCCAGGTGGTCGATTTCTTCCTCGGCGGCATGTTCCATGGCCTTGCGCACTTGCGGCAGCTTGGCGGTCAGGGCCTGGCCCTGATACAGCGCCTGCGCGCAGACTTCGCCGGTGTGGTTGATGCGCATGAGCCCGGCAATGTGGCGGGTCTGGTTGTCATCCATTTCGGCATCTGGCTGGATGATCGCCGGCGACGGGCGGGAGGGTTGGCCGCTGAAGGGCAGCAAGGTGCGCATGGCGGTATCGGCCTGCAGCAACAAGCGGTCGAGCGGCGAGTAGTGACGTTCGGTGGCCATCGGGCACCTCCGCTGAAGTGATGCCCGACAGTTTACCTCAATCGCTTGGGAGGGGCTTGCCTTGGATCAGCCCGGTGGCCAGTGCATCTGGCGCTGGCCAAGCACGTGCATGTGGATGTGATAGACGGTCTGGCCGCCTTGCTCGTTGCAGTTCATGACCACGCGGAAGCCTTCCTCGCAGCCCAGTTCTTTCGCCAGGCGCTGGGCGGTGAACAGGATGTGGCCGGCCAGGCCCTTGTCCTCTTCGGTCAGGTCGTTGAGGGTGCGGATGTGCTTCTTCGGGATGACCAGAAAATGCACCGGCGCCTGCGGCGCGATATCGTGGAACGCCAGAACCTGGTCGTCCTCGTAGATGATCTTCGCCGGAATCTCCCGGTTGATGATCTTGATGAATAAATCGTCCACAGCACTTGCTCCAGGGTGAGTGTCGGCCGAGTGTACTCAGCCGGGCGCCACTCGCCCAGAGGCTATTCCATGCCGACCGGGCAGTAGCGGCGGTGGATGAAGCCGGCGAGCTTGCGCGTCAGCCAGCGCGGCAGCAGGCGCGGAGCGAAGGCCAGCCAGCGATTGCGCCGGCCGGGCATGATCACTGCGCGATTCTTGGCCAGCGCGCGCACGGTGTACAGCGCCACTTCTTCAGGGCTCAGGCAACGGCTGTTGCCTTCAAGCCGAGGGATGCGCCTGCGCGACGAGCGTACCGGGCCGGGGCAGAGAACCGATGCCTTGATGCCGGCCGGCTTGAGCTCTTCGCGCAGCGCTTCGGTGAAATTCATCACATAGGCCTTGCTGGCGGCATAGGTGGCCATGCCCGGCCCTGGCGCGACGGCGGCCAGGCCGGCGACGTTGAGAATCTGCCCGCCGCCTTGCACCGCCATCAGGTTGCCAATGGCGTGGCACAGCCGGCTCAGGGCGAGGATATTGACCTCCAGCAGGTCCTGCTCGTCGGCCCATTCGTGGGCCAGGAACGGGCCGTAGGTCCGTTGGCCGGCGCAGTTGACCAGCAGGTCGATGCGACGCTCGCCTTCCTCCAGTTCCAGCACGAAACCGGACAGGCGCAGGGGCTGGCTGAGGTCACAGGCGCGCAGCAGCACCTCGACGCCGAAGCGCTGGGCCAGTTCGAGCGCGACCGGCTCCAGCGTTTCTCGATGGCGTGCTACCAGGATCAGGTTGCGCCCGCGCCGCGCCAGGGCTTCCGCCAGGGCCAGGCCCAGGCCGCTGGAAGCACCGGTGATCATGGCGTAACGGGTCATGCAAGGCTCCTGGGGGCTGAAGAGGGCGCCTAGTGTACAGCCTGGCCAGGCGAGTTGTTGCCTTTTGCTACAAGGCTTTGGCGCGCAATGCCTGGGTACGCTCCAGGGCGACGCGGTACTCGCCGTGCAAGCGCTCGATCAGTGCGGCGGCCGCGGGCAGGTCATCGATGTCGCCTACGCCCTGGCCGGCGGACCAGACGGTTTTCCATGCCTTGGCTTCGTCGTCGATCGGCTTGAGCTTGCCTTGCTCGTGCCCGGATTTCAGTGCCGCCATGTCATAGCCGGCCTGTTCCAGGCTGGGCCGCAGGAAGCTGGCGGGGATGCCGGACACGGCAGGGGTGTGGATGATGTCGGCCGCATGGGCATCGAGCAGCATCTGCTTGTAGCCGTCCTGGGCATGGCTTTCCTGGGTGGCGATGAAGCGTGTGCCCATGTAGGCCAGATCGGCACCGAGCAACTGCGCGGCGAGAATCTCGTGGCCGTGGTTGATGCAGCCGGCCAGCAGCAAGGTCTTGTCGAAGAACTGGCGAATTTCGGCTGCCAGGGCGAACGGGCTCCAGGTTCCGGCATGCCCTCCGGCGCCCGCCGCCACGGCGATCAGGCCATCGACGCCAGCCTCGGCGGCTTTCTCGGCATGCCGGCGGGTGGTTACGTCGTGAAACACCAGGCCGCCATAGCCGTGCACTGCATCCACCACTTCCTTCACCGCGCCGAGGCTGGTGATGACGATGGGCACGCGGTGCTCGACGCACAGTGCCAGGTCGGCCTGCAAGCGTGGGTTGGTCGGGTGCACGATCAGGTTCACTGCATAGGGCGCCGGCGCCTGCCACTGCGTCAGGCCTGCCTCGATTTCTTCCAGCCAGGCCTTGAAGCCGGCGCTGTCACGCTGGTTCAGTGCCGGAAAGCTGCCGACCACGCCGCTGCCGCAGCAGGCCAGCACCAGCGGAGGGTTGGAAATCAGGAACATCGGCGCTGCGACCACAGGCAAGCGCAAACGTTGTTCGAGCGAAGCTGGCAGGGGCATGGGTGAGGCTCCATCGTCTTGATGTCAGAACGGTTTGACCACCACGAGTATCACGATACCCAGCAGGAACAGTACCGGTACTTCGTTGAACCAGCGGTAGTACACGTGAGTGCGGGTGTTGGTGCCAGCGGCGAAGCGTTTGCGCTGGGCACCACAGATGTGATGGTAGCCGGTCAGCAGAATCACCAGGGTGAGCTTGGCATGCAGCCAGCCTTGGCTCAGCCAGCCCGGCGTGAGGTAGAGCATCCAGGCGCCGAACACGTAGGTGGCGATCATTGCCGGGTTCATGATGCCGCGGTACAACTTGCGCTCCATGGTGACGAAGCGTTCCTGGCTGATGCTGTCCTGGCTCTGGGCGTGGTACACGAACAGCCTGGGCAGGTAGAACAGGCCGGCGAACCAGCAGACCACGCTGACGATATGCAGCGCTTTGATCCATAGGTAAAGCATGGAGGGAGTTCCTTCAGGTAATCACGGTCGTCAGATAGTAGAGCCCAAGCGCCCGAAGGGGCACCCCAAGAGTTGTTACAGGCGCTTTGCGCCCCTATTATCGTGCGCTTTCCAGACGGCTCGTTGAAAAGGGGCAAGCGTTATGATCAAGGTCGGTATCGTCGGCGGCACGGGTTACACCGGGGTCGAACTGTTGCGTCTGCTGGCACAGCATCCACAGGCCGAAGTGGCGGTCATCACTTCGCGCTCCGAGGCGGGCGTGGCGGTCGCCGACATGTATCCGAACCTGCGCGGCCACTACGACGGCCTGGCCTTCAGCGTGCCGGACAGCAAGACCCTGGCCGCCTGCGACGTCGTGTTCTTCGCCACCCCGCACGGTGTCGCCCACGCCCTGGCTGGCGAACTGCTGGCTGCCGGGACCAAGGTCATCGACCTGTCTGCCGACTTCCGCCTGCAGGACGCGACCGAATGGGGCAAATGGTATGGCCAGCCGCATGGTGCGCCGGAGCTGCTCAAGGACGCCGTCTACGGCCTGCCTGAAGTCAACCGTGAAAAGATCCGCCAGGCACGCCTGATTGCCGTGCCGGGCTGCTACCCGACCGCCACCCAGCTGGGTTTCCTGCCGTTGCTCGAAGCCGGCCTGGCCGACCCGGCGCGCTTGATCGCCGACTGCAAGTCGGGCGTCAGCGGCGCTGGCCGCGGGGCTGCAGTCGGTTCGCTGTTCTGTGAGGCTGGCGAAAGCATGAAGGCCTACGCGGTCAAAGGTCACCGTCACCTGCCCGAAATCAGCCAGGGCCTGCGCCTGGCGGCGGGCAAGGACATCGGCCTGACCTTCGTGCCGCACCTGACGCCGATGATTCGCGGTATCCACGCCACCCTGTACGCAACCGTCGCCGACCAGTCGGTCGACCTGCAGGCGCTGTTCGAGAAGCGCTACGCCGATGAGCCGTTCGTCGATGTGATGCCGGCCGGCAGCCACCCGGAAACCCGCAGCGTGCGCGGTGCCAACGTCTGCCGTATTGCCGTTCATCGCCCGCAGGGTGGTGACCTGGTGGTGGTGCTGTCGGTGATCGACAACCTGGTCAAGGGCGCTTCGGGCCAGGCGGTGCAGAACCTGAACATCCTGTTCGGCCTGGATGAGCGCATGGGCCTGTCCCACGCCGGCCTGCTGCCGTAAGGGTTCGTCGCTTGGAAGGGCCCGCGCTGTGCGGGCCTTTTTGTTTGTCGCGACTAAAGCCGCACAATTCTTGACCAATTTTCTCGGAGAAGCGGATAATGCGCGTCATCGAGTTTTATGGCGGCTACAGCGCCGGGAGAATCAACATGAGCGTCGAAACCTTCACCCCTACGGCTTTGGAATTCACCCACGGCGCCGCGCAAAAGGTGAAGAACCTGGTTTCCGAAGAAGGCAATGACCGCCTGAAGCTGCGCGTGTTCGTCACCGGTGGCGGCTGCTCGGGCTTCCAGTACGGTTTCACCTTCGATGAAGACGTGGCCGAAGATGACACCATCGTCGAGCGTGAAGGCGTTTCGCTGGTTGTCGACCCGATGAGCTACCAGTACCTGGCCGGTGCCGAGGTGGACTACCAGGAAGGCCTGGAAGGTTCGCGTTTCGTGATCAAGAACCCGAACGCCGCGACGACCTGCGGTTGTGGCTCTTCGTTCTCGATCTGAAGCCAGGTTGTATGAAAACGCCGCGCAATTGCGCGGCGTTTTGCATTCTGGCGTGGGGGTCAGGCCGGGTAGATTGCACCGAGCACGCGTAGCCCCTTGGCTGCGGTCACGCTTGGGCGATTGGCGGCAATGCCCTCGAGGCAGCAGTGGGCGAGCCAGGCAAAGGCCATGGCCTCGACCCAGTCCGGGTCCACGCCATGCGCACCGGTGCTGGTGACCTGGGCCTTTGGCAGCAGTTCGGCGAGACGAGCCATCAACGCGCCATTGCGCGCGCCGCCGCCGCATACCAGGAGCGCTTCGGTGTCATGCTGGGCGTTCTGCAGTGATTCGATGATGCTGCGCGCGGTCAGCTCCAGCAGCGTCGCCTGAACATCTTCTTCACGGTAGGCAGGCAGGCGCGCCAGGTGGCTATCCAGCCAGGGCAGGTTGAATACCTCGCGGCCGGTGCTTTTCGGGCCGCTGCCGGCGAAGAACGGGTCACTCAACAGGCTGCCGAGCAACTCGCCTTGCACGTTGCCACTGGCCGCCCAGGCACCGTCGGCATCATAGGCCTGGCCATGCTTGCGCTCGATCCAGGCGTCCATCAGCACGTTGCCTGGCCCGCAGTCGAAGCCATGCACGGGTTTGTCGCGCTCGATCAGGCTAAGGTTGCTGAAACCACCCACATTGAGCACTGCCAGGCGCTGGCCGAGGTGGCTGAACAGGGCTTCATGGAAGGCCGGCACCAGCGGTGCGCCCTGGCCGCCTGCCGCCACATCGCGACGGCGGAAGTCGGCAACCACGCTGATGCCGGTTAGCTCGGCGAGCAGCGCCGGGTTGCCGATCTGCACGGTGAAGCCGCGCGCCGGCTCATGGCGGATGGTCTGGCCGTGGCTGCCGATGGCACGGATGGCCTCGGCCTGCAGCCCTTGCTTGCCGAGCAACTGCCGAACACCTTCTCCTGCCAGGCTGGCCCAGCGGTTTTCTGCCAGGGCGGCGCGGGCAATCTCGTCAGGGCCGCTGCTGCACAGGCTGAGCAGATCCTGACGCAGGTCGGTTGGCATCGGCAGGTAATGGGTGGCGAGCAGTTGCAGCTGCTCGCCTTGTTCGATCAGGGCAATGTCCAGGCCGTCGAGGCTGGTACCGGACATCACCCCCAGGTAAAGCGCCATGGGTCAGCGCTTGTTCGCCGCGAGCATGGTGGCCTTTTCCTGGTCCATGCGGGCGATCAGTGGCTGGCTTTGTTGCAGGAAACGCTGGCGTTCATTCTTGGCGATCGGGTCTGCCATCGGCACCTTCTGGCTCAATGGGTCGACGTGGACGCCGTTGACCTGGAACTCGTAATGCAGGTGCGGGCCGGTCGAAAGGCCGGTGGTACCGATATAACCGATGATCTGGCCCTGCTTCACGTTGCTGCCGGTCTTGATGCCCTTGGCAAAGCCCTGCATGTGGCCGTATAGCGTCTTGTAGCTGTTGCCGTGGGCGATGATCACGGTGTTGCCGTAACCGCCGCGGCGGCCAGCCAGTTCGATGCGGCCATCACCCGCTGCCTTGATTGGCGTGCCGCGGGGGGCCGCGTAGTCCACGCCCTTGTGCGCACGGATCTTGTTCAGGATCGGGTGTTTGCGGCCGGCGGAGAAGCGCGAGCTGATGCGGGCGAAGTCGACCGGGGTACGGATGAACGCCTTGCGCAGGCTGTTGCCGTCGGCGGTGTAGTAGCTGGTGTTGCCCTGCTTGTTGGTGTAGCGCACGGCGGTGTAGGTCTTGCCGCGGTTGGTGAAGCGCGCGGACAGGATGCTGCCGGTGCCAACCACCTTGCCGTCCATGACCTTCTGCTCGTAGACCACGTCGAACTCGTCGCCAGGGCGGATATCCTGAGCGAAGTCGATGTCGTAACCCAGGACCTTGGCCATGTCCATGGTCATGCTGTGGGACAGGCCGGCGCGCTGGGCCGAAGCCGACAGCGAGCTCTTGATCACGCCGTGGGCATAGGCGGTGCGCACCACGGGCTTGCTGATCTCGCGATCGAAGGTGTAGCCCTTGGCAGTCTTGGTCAGGCGGATGGTTTCGAGGTTGCTGACTTTGCTGTGCAGGCTGGCCAGTTGGCCATCCTTGTCGAGTTCGAACTGCAGCACCTGGCCATGCTTGAGCTGGCTGAACTGCTTGGCCTGCTTGTTGCTGGCCAGCAGGTCGTGCACCGCGTTGGCCGGCAAGCCGACCTTGGCGAACAGGGTGGACAGGGTGTCGCCGCGGGCTACGGTCACTTCGCGGTGGCCTGGCTCCTTGGCTTCAGGTTTTTTCTCGGTGGCAGGCGCTTCCTGGGCAGCCTGCTCGGTGTTGGTTTCAGCGCCGTCGATCTGTGCGAAGGGAGAACCCTGATCGGCTTGCGCCTGTACCAGCGGGGCGGCGTCGGCCCCGTCCTTAATTTGCTCGGCCGGGCTTTCCAGCTCCAGGCTGAGGGTGGTCTTCTTGGCTTCGACTTCGCTGGAGGGGAATACCAGCAGTGCCAGGCTGAGCAGGGCGGCGATGCCGCTGGCGGCCAACAGATGGCTTTTCGGATAAAGCGGGGGCGCTTTAGGCGTTTCGTTGGTCATAGGTAAGGTGACTTTGAAGAAAAATGAATATGGAAAAGATGAATGACATGATGAAGATGAAATAACTGTATAAAATATAACCAAATCTGGTTTCGCGCAAGGGCGCGTAGACGCCGTGACGCGTCGGTCGGGTCACATTTCATTTCGAAACTTGTAATTGATGGCCGATCTTGTATGGTTGGCTCCCTTTGAATCTGAGCCTTGCGGGTCTGTCTATGAAGTCGGTTGAAGAGCAGCTGGCGCTTATCAAGCGCGGTGCGGAAGAGGTGTTGGTCGAGTCGGAACTGGTCGAGAAGCTCAAGCGCGGCCAGCCACTGCGTATCAAGGCAGGCTTCGACCCGACTGCACCTGACCTTCATTTGGGGCACACGGTGCTGATCAACAAGCTGCGCCAGTTCCAGGAGCTGGGGCATCAGGTCATCTTCCTGATCGGCGACTTCACCGGCATGATCGGTGATCCGAGCGGCAAGAGCGCCACGCGTCCGCCGCTGACCCGCGAGCAGGTGCTGGAAAACGCCGAAACCTACAAGCAGCAGGTGTTCAAGATTCTCGACCCGGCCAAGACCGAGGTTGCGTTCAACTCCACCTGGATGGACAAGCTGACCCCTGCCGACTTCATTCGCCTGGCATCGCAGTACACCGTTGCCCGCATGCTCGAGCGCGATGACTTCGACAAGCGCTACACCACCAACCAGCCGATCGCCATCCACGAGTTCCTCTACCCGCTGGTGCAGGGCTATGACTCCGTGGCGCTGAAGGCGGACGTGGAACTGGGCGGTACCGACCAGAAGTTCAACCTGCTGATGGGGCGCGAGTTGCAGCGCGCCTATGGGCAGGAAGCACAGAACATCGTGACCATGCCATTGCTCGAAGGGCTTGATGGCGTGAAGAAGATGTCCAAGTCGTTGGGTAACTATGTCGGTATCCAGGAAGCGCCAGGCGTGATGTACAGCAAGCTGGTGTCGATCCCGGACACCCTGATGTGGCGTTACTTCGAGCTGCTGAGCTTCCGCTCGATGGAAGAGATCGACCAGTTCCGGGCTGACGTTGCCAACGGCGCCAACCCGCGTGACATCAAAATCAAGCTGGCCGAAGAGATCGTTGCGCGTTTCCATGGCGAAGAGGCGGCGGCGAATGCTCACCGTGCGGCGGGTAACCGTATGAAGGAAGGCGAACTGCCGGAAGACCTGCCCGAGATCGAAGTGGCTGCGGCTGAAGACTTGCCGATCGCTGCCGTGCTGAACCGCGCTGGCCTGGTGAAGAATTCGGCCCAGGCGCGTGACCTGCTTAGCGGTGGTGCAGTGAAGGTCGACGGTGCGGTGGTCGACAAGGACTTCATGTTTGTCCTTGGCGCGACCCATGTGTGCCAGGCAGGCAAGAAGTCGTTTGGCCGGGTTACCCTCAAGGCTGAGTGATCGCCTGGTGGTGTAGCTATATAGAAGCGGGGAGGCCGACAGGCCTCCCCGCTTTGTTTTTCAGCGATATTAACGTTTCTTGAAATTAAGGCTTGACGGCCTTTCGAATCCCCTTATAATGCGCCCCACTTCCAGCGACATCGGAACGACAAACTCCTTGAGATTCAATGAGTTAGGTGGTTAAGATGGTGTTGGAGGCGCTTCGATCGAATGATCGGCAGCGGTTGAGATGAAGGTTGACAGCGGTTTTAAACGCTGTATTATTCGCCTCCCGCTACGAGAGATCGCAGCGAGTCAAGTGTTTGAAGCTAAACGAGTTTCTCGCAAAAAACTTCAAAATAAACGCTTGACAGGCCCTGAGGAAAGCGTAGAATGCGCGCCTCGGTTGAGACGAAAAGCTCTTAACCAAACGCTCTTTAACAAATCGAATCAAGCAATTCGTGTGGGTGCTTGTGA
>NZ_NEHW01000041.1 GCF_002112505.1 Pseudomonas sp. R28(2017) | reverse complement strand
CATCCCCCTGGGCGACTGGGTCACTGCAACCCTCAACTTCCTCGTGCACAACTTCCGCGAGGTGTTCCGCGCCATCCGCTGGCCGATCGACCAGGTGCTCAACGGCATCGAGTTCACCCTGCAGAGCATTCCGCCCACCATCGGCATCCTCCTGTCGTCGCTGCTCGGTTGGCAGCTGGCCGGCAAGCGCATGGCGCTGCTGTGCTTCATCACCCTGACCTTGCTCGGCCTGATCGGGGTCTGGGCCGAGTCGATGACCACCTTGGCGCTGGTGCTGACCTCGGTGTTCTTCTGCGCGGTGATTGGCATCCCGCTGGGCATCGTCTGCGCCCGCAGCAACCGCCTGGAAAGCATCATCCGGCCCTTGCTGGATGCCATGCAAACCCTGCCGGCGTTCGTTTACCTGGTGCCGGTGGTGATGCTGTTCGGTATCGGCAACGTCCCCGGCGTGCTGGTGACCATCGTGTTCGCGCTGCCGCCACTGGTGCGCCTGACCAACCTCGGCATCCGCCAGGTCCCGGAAGACAAGATCGAAGCCGCCCGCGCCTTCGGCTGCACGCCGCGGCAGATGCTGACCCGCGTGCAGTTGCCGCTGGCCACCTCGACCATCATGGCCGGCCTCAACCAGACCCTGATGCTGTCGCTGTCGATGGTGGTGATCGCCTCGATGATCTCGGTGGGTGGCCTGGGCCAGATGGTGCTGCGCGGCATCGGCCGCCTGGACATGGGCCTGGCGACCGTCGGTGGCGTCGGCCTGGTGCTGCTGGCGATCTTCCTCGACCGCCTGACCCAGGCCATGGGCGCGCGCACCAGCGCCGACCCGAGCCTGCGCTGGTA
>NZ_NEHW01000006.1 GCF_002112505.1 Pseudomonas sp. R28(2017) | reverse complement strand
AGCGCAGATTGCGGTGGTGAAGACGAAACGAACCGAAAGTTCGCAACATCACAAATATCGCATATCCGAATTCGCTAGGCTGTCCAGCAGGACATTCTGGCAACAGAATTTCTTGACGACCATAGAGCATTGGAACCACCTGATCCCATCCCGAACTCAGTAGTGAAACGATGCATCGCCGATGGTAGTGTGGGGTTTCTCCATGTGAGAGTAGGTCATCGTCAAGATTCATTTCGCAAAACCCCTATCTGCGCATGCAGGTAGGGGTTTTGTCTTTCCGGTTCAGCAAACCTTCAGCCCCGGGCAAGCTCCGCCAGGTGCGCCGTCGCTTCTTCGCTCTTGAGCACCAGCACATCACCCTCCAGCGAGTCGAGCACCACTTCCGAAGTATTGCCGATCAGGGCCCCGGAAATCCCGGTGCGAGCGACCGTGCCCATGACCGTGACCACGGCGTCGAGCCGTTTCTCGAAATGGGGGATCAGCACATCCGCAGGCCCCTCCGCGACATGCAGACGATCTTCACTGATATCGAATTCGGCCTGGAACGCGCTGCAGGCTTCCCGGTAGCGCTTTTCAATGGTTTCGCTCAACTGGTAGACAGGGTCAGACGCCGACAGCATGGGGGAGGGATGCGCACTGACCACGTGCAGATCGCCTTTGGCCAACCCGGCAATGGCATAGCCATGGTCGATGATGCTGGCATGCAGCCGACGATGGTCAGCGTCCTGGTTGCCGACATCCACCGCCGCGAGTATCACGCCACCAGTCCAGGGGCGCTCGCTCTTGACCATCAATACCGCGCAGGGGCACTGGCGCAACAGCTTCCAGTCGGTTGGTGTCAGCAACGCCTTCTTCAGCGGGTTGTCTGGCCGATGCTCCTTGATGACCAGTTCACACCCTTCGGCCTGCTGCACGGCGATGATCGATTCCTGCAAGGTCTCATGCCAGGTCTGTTCATGGGTGACATTGTCATAGCCATCATCATGTAACTGGCTGCCCAGCAGACTGAGCAGCGCGCTGTGGTCGTGTTTCTTGTCACACATCAGCAGATGCAGACGGGCACCGGTCACGCCGGCAATCAGCTTGGCCCGCGTCAATGCACGGCTATGGGCATGTTCCGGGTCAAGGACGACGAGGATGCTGCGGACGGCTTGCATGGCGTGGACTCCCTTCAAAGGTGGCGAGCAATGCCTGACTATAGTCGGCGCCCCTCGCGTCGCCGCTTGATGTACATCAAGCATAGTCACTGGTGCTACCCGTCGCCGTCGGTATAATCGCCGGTCCTGCCTGTCCAGTGTGGTTGTTCGCTTATGTCGCTGATCCCCGAAATCGATGCCTTCCTCGGCTGCCCGACCCCAGATGCCTGGATCGAAGCGGCACTCGCCGACCAGGAAACCCTGCTGATCGACCACAAGAATTGTGAGTTCAAGGCAGCCAGCACCGCCCTGAGCCTGATTGCCAAGTACAACACCCACCTGGACCTGATCAACATGATGTCGCGCCTGGCCCGTGAGGAGCTGGTGCATCACGAGCAGGTGCTGCGCCTGATGAAGCGTCGCGGCGTGCCGCTGCGGCCGGTGTCGGCGGGGCGTTATGCGTCTGGGCTGCGGCGCCTGGTGCGGGCCCATGAGCCGGTGAAACTGGTGGATACGCTGGTGGTCGGCGCATTCATCGAAGCCCGCAGTTGCGAACGCTTTGCGGCCCTGGTGCCACACCTCGATGAAGAGCTTGGCTCTTTCTATCACGGCCTGCTCAAAAGCGAGGCACGTCACTACCAGGGCTACCTGAAACTCGCCCACCAGTATGGCGACGAAGCGGACATCGCCCGCCGCGTCACCCTGGTGCGTGAAGCTGAAGCCGAACTGATCCAGTCACCGGATCAGGAGCTACGTTTCCACAGCGGTATCCCGATGGCACAAGCGGCCTGACGCCTAGTAGCGGCGCCCCAGCAGCAGGCCGATCACCAGGCCGAAGCCTGCCGAGACCGCCACTGTCTGCCAAGGATGGCCACCGATATAGTCCTGCGTGGCGTCGACCACCGGTTGCGCCTTGGCACGCACCTGGCCGGCAGCCTGGCGTGCCTGGCGCAGTTTCAGGCTGACCTGTGCACGCAAGGTCTCGGCTTCTTCGCCAACCAGCGCGGCGCTTTCGTTGAGCAGCTTTTCCGACTCTTCGATCAATGCCTGAAGTTCACTGAACACCTGGTCCTTGATCTGATCACTGTCGGCCAGTGCAGCAGTTTTGCGGGCCATGAACACGTCCTCGTCGATGGGGTGGTTTGAACAATGGATGCCGGCGCGCCGGGAAAGTTGCGACGGCTTTGCCGATGATGCGACGTCACGGTGTAAGATAGCGGCCATTTTCAACAGGCAGGTACCTTCATGAGTTTCAATCTGGCCAACATGAGCTTCGAGGAACGGGCGCAGATCGAGGCGGAAAAGGCCCGGCTGTTCGAGATGTGGCAGAACAACCTGGGCAAGGCCAAGGGCGAGGCCGCGCGGCTGATTTCGGAGAAATCACGGCGCAAAGGCAAGTGGGCAGAATGGGTGCGGGCCGAACTGGAGGGCATGTCGCCGCCCGAGTACGCCAACATGGTGCGCAGCGAAGTCAACAAGATGATGGCTGCGGCCAGCGCCAATCGCTGACCGCTCCCTTACCAGTACAGGCTGCCCTCCTTGGGCAGGTCCAGCTTGCCCTCGTCGGTGAAGCGCACGGTGCCCAATGGCCCGCCTGCCAGCTTGCCACGCAGCTTGTAGGGCATCCCTTGCAGTGAATCGAGCTTGCCCAGGCCATAGGCCTGACGCAGGAAGGCGAACGCGGTGATGCTCACCGGCACCACGATCACAGCCTCATCGTAGCGGCCGATGTGCCCTTGCTGGTCACTGACCCCTGCAGCCAGCGGCTGGCCGTTGACCTCCAGGTTCAGCGCGACGCCGTTGTAGTCGATGGCCGACTCGTTGGGGTTCTGCACCCTCATCTTCACCGCCATGCGCATTTCCAGTTCCTGCCCCGGCAGCGGTTCGATGCCGATCACACTGATGTTGAGCGGGTCGTGGGCCTGGAACAACGCGCAGGCGTTGAGCCCGCCGGCCAGCATCAGCACCAGCAGCAGGCGAAAGGAGCGGCACAAACGGGCAGCCATGGGTGGGGTCCTCGCCGACGAAGTAGTGCCTGCAGTGTGGCAAATGCACGCCAGCGTTGAAAGTGTCTGGCTTAATGAAAGATACTGTTTCTCATTAACGCCCGACAATCCCTCTTACTGGCAGTGCTTCCACCCAATGCTGACGTCTCCCGTGTCCGGTCTGCTGGCGAGTTTCCAGGAGCACTACGACGACCTGCTGCAGTTCCTCACCCGGCGCATGAGCGACCGGCAGCGTGCCGCTGACGTGGCCCAGGAGACGTACCTCAAGCTGGTGAAGATCGACGAGCAGGCGGTGCCGGTGCTGCATGCTCGCAGTTTCATCTTCCGCGTGGCCGGCAATCTGGCCATCGATGCGCTGCGCCGCGAACAGCGTATCGCCGCCAGCCATGAGGACAGCGATAGCACAGGGGAGGTTGTCTGCCCGGCGCCCGCGCCGGAGGCCACGTTGTTGGCCCGCGAGCGCCTGCAGATACTCGACGAAGCGCTGCTGCAGTTGCCGGGCAATGCTCGCCAGGCGCTGCTGCTCAACCGCGTCGAGGGCCTGACCCAGGCGCAGATCGCACAACGACTGGGCGTTTCCGAGAGCATGGTGGCAAAATACATCGGCCAGGCCCTGCGCCATTGCCGCGACTGGCTCAAGCACAACCATGACTGATACTTCGACCATGCACGCTCCCCAGCCGATCAGCGACTTGTCCGACGATGCCCTCGACTGGCAGGTGCTGCTGCACTCGGGTAATGCCCGCGCCAGCGACCGGGCACGCTATCGGCGCTGGTGTCAGCTGAGCCCGGCGCATGCCGAGGCGGCGCGTGAAGCAGAAGCGCTGTGGCGGGACCTTGGCCATACGCCGACTGCCCAGGTACACGAAGCAACGCCCGCGCGCCGCAGCAAGCGGCAATGGGCAACGGGCATCGCCGCCTCCCTGGTGCTGCTGGTTGCAGGCTACAGCGGCTGGCAACAGCTGCCGCTGTGGCTGGCGGACTATCACACGGGCATTGGCGAGCAGCAGAGCATTACCCTGGCGGACGGTTCGCGGGTAGTGCTCAACAGCGCCAGCGCCTTCGACGTGGCTTTCACCGCCAGCGAACGCAGGGTGACGCTGCAGGCAGGTGAGGCGCTTTTCGAAACCGTCGATGATCCCCGGCCCTTCGTGGTCGAAACCGCCGCTGAGCCCGTGCAGGGCAGTGCGGCAACCTTCAGTGTGCGCCGAGACGGCCACGTGGTGCTGGCCAAAGGCGCAGCGCAAAGCGGTGGGCACAGCCTGGCCATTGCCGCCGACGCCGGCGCGCAGACGGCCTGGCATCGCGGCAAGCTGATCTTCAATGGCAAACCGTTGGGGCAGGTACTGGCCGAGCTCGAGCGCTACCAGCACGGCCGCATTCTGTTGTCCGACCCCAAGCTCTCGGCACTCGAAGTCAGCGGTGTGTTCGACCTGAACGAGCCACAGGCCTTGCTGCGCACTCTGGAGCAGCGCTACGGCCTCAAGGTCACCTATCTGCCGTGGCTGGCCGTGGTGCACTGAGCCTGTAAAAAATAATCGAAATTTTTTTCATTTGCCGCTGCAAGTTCGTGCAAGCCAGATCGTCGTAGTGGGACTGATCAGCAACCCATTCTCAATTACGACTTGTCTGGAAGCTCATTCGTGCCTCTTTTGCCCAAGCCCACTCACCGTCGCGGCACTCGCCTGCACCATGCCTTGATCTCCTGCAGCGCCCTGGCCATGCTCGCCGGCCCCCTGCAGGCCCGGGCCGCCACCGACCTGCACGCACAGGTGCAGGCCCGCCAGGTTCAACTGGACATGCCGGCACAACCGCTGGATCAGGCCCTGACGGCGTTTGCCGATCAGGCTAATCTGCACCTGCTGTACACCACGGGGGATGTGGCAGGCTTGAGCAGCCCGGCGCTGCACGGCAGCTACAGCATCGAACAGGCGCTGCAACGTCTGCTGGCCGGTAGCGACATGGCCTGGCAGTTCAACGATGCCCGCACCGTCACCCTGCGCAAGGCTGCACCTGCACCGCAGGCGGTCAACCTCAAGCCCATCGAAGTCAGCGTTGCCTCGCGTACCAGCACCGCCATCAGCGACATCCCTGGCACGGTCTGGGTGGTGGACCAACAGCAGCTGCGTGAACAGATCGACAGCGGCGTCAGCCTCAAGGAGGCGATCGGCAAGCTGGTGCCAGGCCTGGACCTGGCGCCCGAAGGGCGCACCAACTACGGCCAGAACATGCGTGGGCGCAATGTGCTGGTGATGATCGATGGTGTCAGCCAGAACAGCTCGCGCGGCCTGTCGCGCCAGTTCGACAGCATTTCACCGTTCAACGTCGAACGTGTCGAAGTCCTGTCCGGCGCCAGCGCCCTCTATGGCGGCGGCGCCACGGGTGGCATCATCAACATCGTCACCAAGAAGGGCGAACCGGGCCCGGCACGCTTCGAGACCCAGCTCGGCGCCAGCAGCGGTTTCAACAACAGTGACGACCTGGCCACCCGTTTCGCCCAGTCGATCAGCGGCGGCAACGACAGGGTCAACGCGCGGCTGGGGGTATCCGGCGAGCAGAATGAAGCCTTCTACGATGGCGCGGGCGAGCAGATCTTCATCGACAACACCCAGACCGACCTGCAGTACAACCGCACCCTCGACGTGCTGGGCACCCTCGGCCTGAAGCTCACCGACGAGCAAAGCCTGGACCTGCTGGCCCAGTACTATGACTCCGGCAACCACGGCAGTACCGGCATCTATTTCCCCAACCTGAACTACAACGCCCCCTCTGACCTTGAGGACGCCGAACTGCGCAGCGGCTATGCTTCGGACCTGGAACCGCGTACCCGGCGCCTGCTGCTCAACGCCAACTACCACCACACCGATGTACTGGGCCAGGATTTCTACCTGCAGGCCTCGTACCGCAAGGAAGACGACAACTTCTATCCGTTCCCTTACTACAACCGCGCCACGCCGACCGGTTCGCGCGGTGTGTACTTCGCCGCCTCGCAGCAGAACTTCGAGGTCACCAGCCTCAAGGGGCTGTTCGCCAAGCAGTGGGATACCCTCAAGCTGACCTATGGCGTCGACCTGGATCGCGAGCGCTTCAATGCCGACCAGACCACCTTCGATGCCCTGACCTCATCCGCAAGCGGTGGCCTGGACCTGGACAAGCAGAGCAAGGCCGAGCGCTACCCCAGCTATCGGGTCGATGGCGTATCGGTCTACGCCCAGCTCGACTGGCATGCCACCGACAACCTGACCTTCTCCGGCGGCGCCCGGCGCCAGCAGATGGATGTGGATGTCAGCGACTTCAAGGGCGTACCGGGTGGCAGTAACGACTACCAGGTCAACCTGTACAACGTCGGCGCCATCTACGACTTCAAGAATGGCCACCAGGTGTGGACCAACTACGGCGAAGGCTTCGACCTGCCGGACCCGGCCAAGTACTACGGCAAGCCCGGGCTGAGCGTGGCGGACAACCCGCTGGCCGGTATCAAGAGCCGCCAGGTCGAGCTGGGGTGGCGCTATGCCGACCTGGATTGGGACGCGCAGGCCGCGCTGTACTACATCTGGTCGGACAAGATCATCAACGTCGACTCGCAAACCCTGACCATCGACGTCGAAGACCAGAAGAGCCGCGACTTCGGCTTCGAGGGCGCGCTGACCCGGCATTTCCAGACGGGCTGGGAAGCGGGCGGCACCCTGCACCTGACCCGTTCCGAGGAAGAGGACGCCGACGGCGACTGGATCAAGCGCGATGCCCGTTATGCCTCGCTGTCCAAGGCCACGGCGTTCGTCGGCTGGAAGGGCGATGGCCGCAGTGCGCGGCTGCAGGCCAACCATGCGTTCAGCCTGAAGGACGATGCCGACCACGAAATCGACGGTTACACCACCTTTGACCTGTTGGGGAGCCAGGATACCGGCTTCGGCACCTTCAGCGCGGGGATCCAGAACTTGCTGGACAAGCAGTACAGCACGGTCTGGGGGCAGCGGGCGACGCTGTTCTATTCGCCGACCTACGGGCCTGCCTACCTGTATGACTATCAGGGCCGTGGCCGTACCTACACCCTGACCTGGAGCATGGCTTACTGATTGTTGTTGCCTGACTCGGCCTCTTCGCGGGCAAGCCCGATCCCACAGGTTCATCACAGCCTTCAAGCCTTGTACTGTACCTGTGGGAGCGGGCTTGCCCGCGAAGAGGCCGAGTCAGGAGAACGCGTCCAGCAAATCCTCCGCAAATGCCGCCTGTGCCTCCCCCTGCACCTGTGCCCGATGCCGAGCCAAGGTGAACGGCACCACAAAATCCAGCCCCGGATCCAGCGCCCGCAACATCCCCTGGGCCTCCCAGCTCGCCGCACAATGACACGGCAGATAGCCAATATGCCGCCCCGAGAGAATGAACGTCAGCACGCTCTCGATCTGTTCCGCCACCGCCATGCTGCGCCGGCTCTGGAACGGCTCGCCGCCCTTGAGAAAACGGTAGGGATGGCGTACCTGATCGGCATCCAGCAACTGTTCGAGCGCCACCTCGGCCACGTCGAACAGTGAATGGCCCTTCGCGCAATACAACCGCTGGCGTTCTTCGAACAACGGCTGATAGTCGAACGCCGCCTGATTGCCGGAAAAGTAGCTGATCGCATAATCCAGCCGCTGCTCCAGCAACAGCCGCTCCAACTCGGCAGGTGGCGCGCTGATCAATTCCAGCTGCACCGACTCGTCTCGCCCACGAAAGCGTGAAATGGCTGAGGCCAGGCGCAGGCTCACGGCTGCATCCTGGTTCTCCGCCATGCCCACCCGCACCGTTCCCAGCAGGCGCCCGGCCACGCCGTTGGCCTGCTGGCGGAACAGCTCGATGTTCAGCAACAGGCCACGCGCTGCCTCCAGCAGCAACTCACCCTTGTCGGTCAGGCGAAAGCCACCTTTGCCGCGGCTGCACAGGCGATAGCCGAGCCGAGTTTCCAGCTGCGCCATGCGCTGGCTGATGGTGGGCTGGCTCAAGCCCAGCACACCCTGGGCGGCACTGAAGCCGCCGGCCTCTACTACAGTGACGAACAGCCGCAGCAGGTGCAGGTCGGGGTCGTGCAGTTGTCCGAGCATTACATTGCTCCTGATGAATGTCAGCTTTGTAAACTTGCCATTCTTGCAATGTTACCCGGCTGGCATGCTGGCGGCATCCACCCATTCGCCGAGGTGTCCGTCATGCGTCGATCGTTGTGCCTGTTGTCCCTGGTCCTGGCCCTGCCGCTGCAGGCCGAAGAAAAGGTCGTCAATCTCTACAGCTGGGCCGACTACGTGGCCCCGGAAACGCTCCAGCGCTTCGAACGGGAAACCGGCTACAAGGTGCGTTACGACACCTTCGACACCACCGAGGTCCTGGAAACCAAGCTGCTCACCGGCCGCAGCGGCTACGACGTGGTCGTGCCTTCAGCCACTGTGCTGGCCCGGGCGCTCAAGGCCAATGCCCTGCAACCGCTCGATGCGCAAGGCATGCCGGGGTACGCCAACCTCGACAAGGACCTGCTGGCCAAGCTGGCCGAGACCGACCCTGGCAACCGCTACGCTGTGCCCTACACCTGGGGAACCCTGGGCCTGGGGGTGAATGTCGAGGCCGTGCGCCAGCGCCTGGGTGATGTGCCGCTGGACAGTCTCGACCTGCTGTTCAAGCCCGAGTACGCCAGCCGCCTCAAGGAATGCGGCATCGCCATGCCGGACTCGCCGCAGGAAGTGATCGGTGTCGCCCTCAACTACCTCGGCAAGGACCCCTACAGCCAGGACAAGGCTGATCTCAGCGCCGCGCAGAACCTGCTGAACCAGCTGCAACCGTCGGTCAGCTATGTCGCCAATGGCCGGCAGATCAGCGACCTGGCCAACGGCAGCGTGTGCCTGGCGCTGACCTACAACGGCGATGCGGCCATGGCCGCCGACCAGGCGCGCCGCGCCGGCAAGCCGTTCGAACTGATCTACCGCATCCCCCGTGAAGGCACGCTGGTGTGGCAGGACAACCTGGTCATCCCCAAGGACGCCCCGCACCCGGAAGCTGCTCGGGCATTCATCGCTTTCATGCTCAAGCCAGAGTCGGTGGCAGCGCTGACCAATACGCTGTTCTTCGCCAACGCCAACCAGGCAGCGACGCCTCTGGTCGATGACGCCGTGCGCAATGACCCGGACATCTACCCACCTGCCGACGTGCGTGAGCGTTTGTATGCCGACCGCAGCATGGCGCTGTCCGACCTGCGCCAGCGCAACCGGCTGTGGACAGCCTTCCGCAGCCGCCAGTGACCGATCAACCCAAAGGAGCCCAACCGTGGAACACGCCCAGAACAACGACCAGGCCATGACCCGCGACAGCCTGTACGGTACCGCAGCGGAAAGTACCTACGCCGGTATCACCAGTTTTTCCCGTCGCCGCTACAGCCGTGACTTGCGCGGGGTGGATGTGGTGGTCAGCGGTGTGCCGTTCGACACAGCCACCAGCAACCGCCCTGGCGCACGCTTCGGGCCGCGCGCAATCCGCGCCGCCTCGGTGCAGCAGGCCTGGGCGCGCCACTGGCCCTGGGCGTTCGACCCGTTCGACCATCTGGCCGTGATCGACTATGGCGACTGCGCCTTCGACAGCGGCACCCCACAGTCGGTACCGGACAGCATCCAGGCCCACGCCGAGCGTATTCTTGAGGCCGGTTGCGCCATGCTCACCCTGGGCGGTGACCATTTCATCAGCTACCCGCTGCTCAAGGCCCATGCCCGGCGCCACGGCCCGCTGGCGCTGATCCATTTCGACGCGCACAGCGACACCTGGCCGGACGAGGAGGGGCGCATCGACCATGGCACCATGTTCTGGCATGCCGCGCGCGAAGGGCTGGTCGACCCGTCCTGCTCGGTGCAGGTCGGCCTGCGCACCACCAATGACGACAGCCAGGGCTTCGCCATTCTCGATGCCCGGCAGGTGCACCGCCAGGGCACCGAAGCGATCATCGCGGCGATCCGCCAGCGGGTCGGTGACCGGCCGGTGTACCTGACCTTCGACATCGATTGCCTGGACCCGGCGTATGCGCCCGGCACCGGCACCCCGGTGTGCGGCGGCCTGAGCACGGTGCAGGCGCTGGAGATCCTCGGTGGCCTGCGCGGCATCAACCTGGTGGGCATGGACCTGGTGGAAGTGGCGCCGGCCTATGACCACGCCGACATCACCGCACTGGCCGGGGCCACGCTGGCCATGGAGATGCTGTGCCTGTACGCGGCACGGCACAAGGTCGACATTGCCCGGTGATCGGCAAGCCTGGTGGGCAACGCCACCAGGCCCATACTGAAACATCAGGAATCGCATTCACACTTTTGCCGCGAACCCTTCGCGCCTTAGGCTATCCAAACGCTCAAGGCGCGCTTTTTCGTACAGGAGGTGAAGCATGAACCTTACATTGCCCACCCTGGCCACCGGCCTGCTGCTGTGCCTGCCGGTGCAGGCCGCGCCCGTGCAGCCGCTGCAGCTCGCCGCCAGCAACAACAACCCGTACAACAGCCCGATCCAGCGGGCCAACCCCAACAGTCGCCAGGGCAGCATGCCGGCCACACCGCCTGTGCGCGGCCCGTCCACCGAGCCCATCTACCGCACGCCAAGCCTGGACAACCGCGGCATTGGCAATGGCGAAAACATGCGCCGCCAGCAGCAGGCGCCCAACCTGGACCCGCCGCGCCCACCGCGTGATACCCAGCGCGCGCCCTGAGCCCCTGCTCGGCCGAAGCCCCACTCGCTTGAAAGGAATCCTGCATGATCCGAATGACCTGGCTGACGACCCTGACCGCTGCCGCACTGCTGCCCCTGATGGCCCATGCCGCCCCCGAGCAGCAGTTTCCCAGCGAGGAAGGGCAGCTTACCGTCAGCACCGTGACCGATGGCCTGCGCAACCCTTGGGCGCTGGCGTTCCTGCCGGGTGGCAAGGACATGCTGGTCACCGAGCGCCCCGGCAACCTGCGGGTGATCAGCGCCGAAGGCAAGGTCGGGCCGCCCATCAGCGGCGTGCCCAAGGTCTGGGCCGAAGGCCAGGGTGGCTTGCTCGACGTGGTGCTGTCGCCCCAGTTCACCAAGGACCGCACGGTGTACCTGTCGTATTCCGAGGAGGGCAGTGACGGCAAGGCCGGTACGGCAGTGGGCCGTGGCCAGCTGTCCGAGGACCGCAGCCGGCTGGAAAACTTCAGCGTGATCTTCCGCCAGCAGCCCAAGCTCTCGGTAGGCAATCACTTCGGCTCGCGGCTGGTATTCGACCGCGACGGGTTCCTGTTCATCGCCCTGGGCGAGAACAACCAGCGCCCGACCGCTCAGGACCTGGACAAGCTGCAGGGCAAGGTGGTGCGGATCCTGCCCGACGGCGAAGTACCCAAGGACAACCCCTTCGTCGGCAAGCAGGATGTGCGCCCGGAAATCTGGTCGTTCGGCCACCGCAACCAGCAGGGTGCGGCGCTCAACCCCTGGACCGGCAAACTCTGGACCCACGAGCATGGCCCGCGCGGTGGCGACGAGATCAACATCCCGGCGCCTGGCAAGAACTATGGCTGGCCAATCGCCACGCACGGTATCAACTACTCGCTGCTGCCGATCCCCGAGGCCAAGGGCAAGCATGTCGACGGCATGGTCGACCCGCACCATGTCTGGGAGAAGTCGCCCGGCATCAGCGGCATGGCCTTCTATGACAGCCCGACCTTCAAGGCCTGGGATCACAACCTGTTCATCGGCGCGCTGGCGACCCAGGAGTTGATCCGCCTGCAACTCGATGGCGACAAGATCGTCCATGAGGAGCGCTTGCTGGGTGACTTGAAGGCGCGCATCCGGGATGTGCGGGTGGGGCCGGATGGTTACTTGTATGTGCTGACCGATGCCAAGGATGGGGCACTGCTGAAGGTCGGCCTGAGCGAGGGCTGAAGGAGCTTTTCTCCTGCACTGGCCCTTTTGCGGGCAAGCCCGCTCCCACAGGTTCACCACAAGCCTGAGGTCGGTGCGATCCCTGTGGGAGCGGGCTTGCCCGCGAAAGGGCCAGTGCAGACAATAGAGCACTGACTGGCCAAACCACCTACTATGCCCCTCGATCCGCAGTCCCTCTATCATCAGACTCTCACCGAGCAAGGCTTCGCCCATGACCCTGCTCAAGCCCAGGCTGTCACGGCCCTACAAGCCTGTTTCGAAGCCTTGGAGAATGGCCATGCCACCCAGGGCCTGTACCTCTGGGGCCCGGTCGGCCGTGGCAAGACCTGGCTCATGGACCTGTTCCACCGTTGCCTCAGCGTCCCGTCCCGGCGCCAGCACTTCCATCACTTCATGGGCTGGGTTCACCAGCGCCTGTTCCAGCTCAACGGCACTGCCGACCCCCTGAAGGCCCTGGCCCGGGAACTGGCCGGGCAGATCCGTGTGTTGTGCTTCGACGAGCTCTTCGTCAGCGACATTGGCGATGCGATCATCCTTGGCCGCCTGTTCCAGGTGCTGTTCGATCACGGGGTGGTGGTGGTCGCCACCTCCAACCAGCCGCCGCAGCACCTTTACCGCGATGGCTTCAATCGTGAGCGTTTCCTGCCAGCCATCAGCGCCATCGAGCGGAACATGCAGGTGCTTTCGGTGGCAGGCGAGCAGGACCATCGCCTGCACCCGGGCGCGCAGCGCCAGCGTTACTGGGTCGCTGAGGAGGGGACCAAGGGCGGTGCGCTGGCAGCGGTGTTCCAGCAGCTCAGCCCGGATGACCCCGGCAGCACTGCGCCACTGCAAATCGGCTCGCGGCAGATCGAGGTGATCCGGCGCAGCACTCAGGCTGTGTGGTGCCACTTTGCCGAGTTATGCGAACGGCCCCTGGCCGCCATGGAGTTCATGGCCTTGTGCGATCAATTCCCGGCGATCCTGGTCGAGGGCATCCCGGCCCTGGGCGGTGAGCAACGGGCCGGGCGCATCGCCCGCGGCACCGAGGATGGCGCGGCGCGTATCGTGGCAGGCGACCGCGAGCTGCCGAGGCTGTCACCCAAGGATGACGCCGTGCGCCGTTTCATCGCCCTGGTCGACGAATGCTATGACCGCCGGGTGGCCCTGTACCTGGAGGCGCAGGTTCCGCTCGATGCGCTCTACACTCAAGGGTATCTGGCGTTCCCGTACCAACGGACCCTGAGCCGGCTACGGGAGATGCAACTGCAACGCTTCGCCTGAAGGAGCCGAACCATGGAGCCGCTGTCGCATCATCTGCTGACCCAGGCCTACAACAATGGCTGGGCCAACCACCGCCTGTACAAGGCCTGCCTGCAACTGACCCACGACGAGTTCGTCGCCCCCCGTTGCAGCTTCTTCCCGTCGATCAAGGCCACCCTCAACCACCTGCTGACGGTGGACTGGTTCTACCTCGACATGCTCGAGTGCGAACAGCGCGGCGAGGCGCCGAACCCGGACGGCGAGCGCTTCTTCGAACCGGAGCAGCCATTCGCCACCTGTACCGACCTGCATGCCGAGCAGGCCCAGGCCGACCACCGGCTGATCGCCTACTGCAGCCTGCTGCAGGACGCTCAACTGGCGCGCTATGTGAGCATCGTGCGACCGCAGCGGATCCAGCGCGAACAGCGCCTGCGCCTGCTGGCGCACCTGTTCGAGCACCAGATCCATCACCGTGGCCAGGTGCATGCGATGCTCAGCGACACTGCGGTGCGGCCGCCGCAGCTGGACGAGTTTTTCTGCGAAGAGGAAGCCGACCTGCGGGCTTTGGATTTTGCCGAACTCGGCTGGAGCGAAGCGCAAGTCTGGAAGGGTTAGCGCTGTATCTGTGGGAGCAACTGTCTTGCTCAATTTCTCGAAGCTGGCGCCATCCCCTGTGGGAGCCGGCAAGCGCGGCTCCCACAAGTACAGCGTATCCCTGGAAGCGGATGCTAATCCTAGCAGTCAGCGGCCGAGCCACTCCACCAGCGTCCGGTTGAAGCGCCGTGGCTCCTCGATCTGCGGCGCATGCCCCATGCCCTCGAAGGTCACCAGCTCGCCCTGTGGAATCAGCTTGGCAACCTGCGGCCCCAGTTCCTGGTATTTGCCCAGCTTCGCTTTCACCTCGGGCGGGGCGATGTCGCTGCCGATCGCCGTGGTGTCCTGATCGCCGATCATCAGCAGGGTCGGCATCTTCAGGTCCTTGAACTCGTGATACACCGGCTGGGTGAAGATCATGTCGTAGATCAGCGCCGAGTTCCACGCCACCGCCTCATGCCCCGGCCCCTGGTTCAGCCCCACCAGCATCTGCACCCAGCGCTCGTATTCGGGCTTCCAACGCCCGGCGTAGTAGGTCTTGCGCTCGTACTCGCGCACGCCTTGGGCATCGAGCTTGAGTTCGCGGGCGTACCACTGTTCCACCGTGCGGTACGGCACGCCGAGGGCTTTCCAGTCTTCCAGGCCGATGGGGTTGACCATCGCCAGGCGCTCGACCTGCTGTGGGTACATCAACGCATAGCGGGTCGCGAGCATGCCCCCGGTGGAGTGGCCGAGCACGATGGCCTGCCTGACGCCCAACTGCTCGAGCAGGGCGTGGGTATTCACCGCCAGTTGCTGGAAGCTGTACTGGTAGTGGGCCGGCTTGCTCGAGGTGCAGAAGCCGATCTGGTCAGGGGCGATCACCCGGTAACCCGCCTGGCTCAAGGCGTCGATGGTGGTTTCCCAGGTGGCGGCGCAGAAGTTCTTGCCATGCATCAGCACCACGCTGCGACCATTGGCCTGGCCTTGGGCCGGCACATCCATGTACCCCATCTGCAGGTGCTGGCCCTGGGACTGGAAGTCGAAATGCTTGAGTGGGTGGGGGTAGCTGAAGCCTTCGAGCTGTTTGCCGTAGGTGGGCGATTCGGCAGCGATGGCCGGGGCGCCGACGAGGCAGGCCAGGGCCAGGGCGGTTGCGCGCAGCATGGGGGCACTCCGTGTAGGACCATGTAGGAATTGGCGACTGTAGCAGTCAGTGGCCCACCTTAAACGTTAAAGGTGTTACCAGGCATGAAACCAGCCCAGGGTAATGATCGCCACGACGATGTAGCGCCCGCCCTTGGCCAGGGTCACCAACAGCAGAAAACGCCAGAACGGCTCACGCATGAGGCCGGCAATCAGCGTCAGCGGGTCGCCGATCACCGGCATCCAGCTCAGCAGCAGCGACCATTGCCCCCAGCGCTGGTAACGCTGTTGTGCGCGCTCCAGCTGGCTGGCGCTGAACGGGAACCAGCGCTTGTCGCGCAGATGCTCGATGGCCCGCCCGAGCAGCCAGTTGACCACCGAGCCCAGCACATTGCCCAGGGTGGCGACCAGCAGCAGGGTCAACCAGGCTTCGGGCTGGCGCAGCAACAGGCCGACCAGTACCGCCTCCGATTGCAGCGGCAGCAGGGTGGCGGCACCGAAGGCGCTGAGAAACAGCGCCCAGAGGCTCAGCATCAGTAGCTGGCGACCACAGTGTCCTGGCCATCCTGGGTCACACCGATGACCTGGTAGGCGTCCTTGTGGTCACCCATTTCCATGCCGGGCGAACCCATGGGCATACCCGGCACGGCCAGGCCCTTGAGATCGTTGCGCCTGGCCAGCAGGCGCACCTGTTCGGCGGGCACATGGCCTTCGACGAACTTGCCGTCGATCACCCCGGTGTGGCACGACGCAAGGCGCGGCGCCACGCCCAGGCGCTGCTTGACGGCGCTCATGTTCGGTTCGACGTGGTCGTTGACGGTGAAGCCGTTGTCGCGCAGGTGGCTGATCCAGGCCTTGCAGCAGCCACAGTTGGGGTCGCGATAGACATCGATGGTTTCGGCGGCCTGGGCCAGGCCGGTGATAGCCAGCAGGCCGAAGGTGATCAGGTGTTTACGCAGCATGGTCAAGCAACTCCTTAGAAACGCAGGCGGATACCTGCCACCAGGCGGGTCTGGCCGAGGTCTTCGCCGGCCTCGCGGGCCTGCTCGGCGCGATTGCCGTGCAGGCGCTCGAAGCTGACCCCGACGTAGGGTGCGAAGCCCCGGTTGATTTCATAGCGCAGGCGCAGGCCGACTTCGCTGTCGGCCAGCCCGGCGCCCTGTTCGAGGCTGGCATCGTTACGGCCGAAGAAGTTGGCTTCCAGGTTCGGCTCGAGGATCCAGCGGTTGGTCAGCAGGATAGCGTAAGCGGCCTCCAGGCGCAGCGCGCTTTGTTGTCGCTCGCCGGCATAGGCTGTGGCTTCAAGCTCCAGGCCATAGAGCGGGGTGCCCTGGATACCGAAGGCGGCCCAGGCCTGCCCGCTGGCCGGCTTGAAGTCCTGGCGCAGGCCGCCGACCAGTTCCCACCACGGGCTGATCGCGTGGCCCCACAGTGCCTGCAGCTCGGCCTTGTGGGTCTTGCCCTGTTCCCGCTCACCCTCGGTGCGCAGCCACAGGCGGTCGATGTCGCCACCGACCCAGGCCGTGGCGCTCCACTTGAGGGCGCTGCTGCTTTCGAACTGCTGGGATTCCAGTTGATCCACAATCACCGCCCAATTGAGCGCGCGATCATGCACCTGATGGCCGGGCAAGGGCGGGAAGGCCGCCTGGCGGTCGGCGTCGGTCAGCTCGGGGAGCGGTGTGCGGGGTTGGCTCGGCGCACTGCCGTGGTTCATCGGGTCGTGGTTCATCTGGCTGTGGTCCATCGGCATGGCGCCATGGTTCATGTGCGCCATATTGGCGGCCATGGCCCGTTCGCTGGCCAGCAGCGCGGCCAGGGCGACCCCCGTGACCAGGCGCCGGTTGCTGATCTCATTCATCGACCCGTACCTCGCGGAACATGCCGGTCTCCATGTGGTAGAGCAGGTGGCAGTGATAGGCCCAGCGGCCCAGGGCGTCGGCGGTGACCCGGTAGCTGCGGCGGCTGCCGGGCGGCATGTCGACCGTGTGCTTGCGCACCATGAAGCGCCCGTGCTCGTCCTCAAGGTCGCTCCACATGCCGTGCAGGTGGATGGGGTGGGCCATCATGGTGTCGTTGACCAGCGTGATGCGCACCCGCTCGCCGTAGGTCAGGCGCAACGGCGCGGCATCGCTGAACTTGACCCCGTCGAACGACCAGGCGAAGCGCTCCATGTGCCCGGTCAGGTGCAGTTCGATATCCCGTGAAGGCTCGCGGCCGTCCGGGTCGGGGTAAGGGCTGCGCAGGTCGGCATAGGTCAGCACCCGGCGGCCGTTGTCGCGCAGGCCGATACCGGGGTCGGCCAGGTTGGCGCGCGGGGCCATGGCCTGCATGTCGACCAGCGGGTTGCCGGTTTCGCTGGCGGGGTGGCCTGGCATGCCGCTCATGCGGGTGTGGTCCATGCCGGCCATGGTGCCGTGATCCATCGCGCCCATGCTGCCGTGGCCCATGTCGTCCATGTTCAGCACAGGTCGAGGGTCAGGCTCCGGTACCGCTGCCTGCAGGCCCCTGGCGCGGGCCAGGGTGCCACGGGCGTAGCCGCTGCGGTCCATGCTCTGGGCGAACAGGGTGTAGGCGGGCAGGTCGCCGACGGTCACCAGCACGTCATAGGTTTCGGCCACCGCGATGCGCAGTTCGTCCACATTCACCGGCGTCACCGGCAGGCCGTCGGCGGCGATCACGGTCAGCGTGAGGCCCGGAATGCGGAAGTCGAAGTAGGTCATGGCCGATGCATTGATCAGGCGCAGGCGCACGGTTTCGCCGGGCTGGAACAGGCAGGTGAAGTTGCCGTCGGGGGGCTGGCCGTTGAGCAGGTAGGTGTAGCTGGCGGCGCTGATGTCGGCAAGGTCGGTCGGGCTCATGCGCATGCGCGCCCAGGCCAGGCGCTCGTTGACGGTGTTGCCCCAGCCCTGGTCGGCGACGTCGCTGACAAAGTCGCCGAGCGTGCGCTTGTGGTAGTTGAAGGCGTCGGACTGTTTTTTCAGGGTTGCCAGCAACATTTCGGGCGCCTGGTCGGACCAGTCGCTGAACAGCAGCACATGGTCGCGCTGGTAGGTGTGCGGCTCGGGCTCGCGCGGCTCGATGACAATCGCGCCATACACCCCGGCCTGCTCCTGCAGGCCGGAATGGCTGTGGTACCAGTAAGTGCCGCTCTGGCGCAGGGTGAACCGGTACAGGTAATCACCACCCGGCGCGATGCCAGCGAAGCTCAGGCCCGGCACACCGTCCATGTTGGCCGGCAGGAGGATGCCGTGCCAGTGGATCGAGGTGTCCTGGTCGAGGCGGTTGCGCACGCGCAGGGTCACCGTGTCGCCTTCGCGCCAGCGCAGCAGCGGGCCGGGCAGGCTGGCGTTGAGGGTCAGCGCGGTGCGTGGTTGGCCGGTGATGTTGATCGCGGTCTGGCCGATGAACAGCTCGAAGTGCTGGCCGGCCAGCTCGCGGCCGTCGCTGGCCTGGGCCAGCGGGCGCCACACGCCCAGGCCGGCCAGTGTGGTGGCGGCGCCCAGGCCTTTGACGAAGGTGCGGCGGGTAGGGTTGCGCAACATGGCGTGGCCTCATGCGGGGGAGCCACGATCCTCGCCGGTTGCGCCTGTCAGCTGGCTGAGGCGCAGATTACAGCCTTGTCAGGCGCCTGTTCAGCGTTGCCCAGGTCGCGCATCAGCAGGCCGTACTCAAGGGCAACCTGCTCGGGAATCGGCAGGTACACCACATGGCCGTCGCCGGGGGCCACCTCGATGGCCTGCTGCTGGCGGTCGAGCAGGCGGTGCAGGTCGAAGTGGTAGTTGCCCCGCGGGGTCATCAATTCCAGGTGGTCACCCAGGGCGAAGCGGTTCTTCACCTTGACCTCGGCCAGGCCGTCGACGCGCACACCGGTCAGCTCGCCGACGAACTGCTGGCGCTCGGACTGCGAGTTGCCGCGCAGGTAGTTCTGGTATTCATCATGCACATGGCGGCGCAGAAAACCTTCGGTGTAGCCGCGCTGTGCCAGCGACTCGAGGTTGTCCATCAGGCTCATGTCGAACGGCCGCCCGGCCGCGGCGTCGTCGATGGCCTGGCGGTAGGACTGCACGGCCCGGGCGCAGTAGAAGTGGCTCTTGGTGCGGCCCTCGATCTTCAGCGAGTGCACGCCCATGGCCGCCAGGCGCTCGACGTGCTGGATGGCCCGCAGGTCCTTGGCATTCATGATGTAGGTGCCATGCTCGTCCTCGAAGGCTGGCATCTCGCTGCCCGGGCGATTGCTCTCCTGCAACAGGAATACCTGCTCGGTGGGCGTGCCCAGGCCCAGCGTCGGTTCGACTTCGCGGACGATGTCGCCAGTGGCGTTTTCCGTGGCTGGCGTGGCCTCGTATTTCCAGCGGCAGGCATTGGTGCAGGTGCCCTGGTTGGCATCGCGCCGGTTCAGGTAACCAGACAGCAGGCAACGGCCGGAGTAGGCCATGCACAATGCACCATGGACGAACACTTCCAGTTCCATGTCCGGTACCTGCTGGCGGATTTGCTCGATCTCTTCCAGCGACAGTTCGCGCGACAGGATGACCCGGCTCAGGCCCAGCTGCTGCCAGAACTGCACGCTGGCCCAGTTCACCGTGTTGGCCTGTACCGACAGGTGCACCGGCATCTGCGGAAAATGCTGGCGCACCAGCATGATCAGGCCCGGGTCGGACATGATCAGCGCGTCGGGTGCCATCGCGATCACGGGCGCCAGGTCGTTGAGGAAGGTCTTGAGCTTGGCGTTGTGCGGGGCGATGTTGACCACCACGTAGAAGCGCTTGCCCAGGGCATGGGCCTCGGCGATACCCAGCGCCAGGTTGGCGTGGTCGAATTCGTTGTTGCGCACCCGCAGGCTGTAGCGTGGCTGGCCGGCGTAGACCGCGTCGGCACCGTAGGCGAAGGCATAGCGCAGGGTCTTGAGGCTGCCGGCGGGGGCAAGCAGTTCGGGCTTGGCGGGTAGGTTCATGGGCGCACCGGGGCAAAGGCGCGGATGCTAACGGCTGGTCGCAGGCGTGGTATTGATTTGAATCAAGGTCAGGATGGCACTTTTGCGTAAATGGCGTGCACTAATAACCATCACCCTCAAGGAGCCGCCATGAACCAAGACGCCCTGCAGAACAAAGCCCTGGCAGTACTCCTGACACTGGTGACCATCGCCTTCGTGTGGATTTTGCTGCCGTACTACGGTGCCATCTTCTGGGCGGTGATTCTCGGCATCCTGTTCGCGCCGTTGCAGCGCCACCTGCTGATCCGCTTCGGCCGCCGGCGCAACCTGGCGGCGGCCTGCACGGTGCTGGTGTGCCTGCTGGTGGCGGTGCTGCCGGTGATCGTCACCAGTGCCTTGCTGGTGCAGGAAGGCGCGACGCTGTACCAGCGTATCGAGAGCGGGCAGCTGGACATCGCCGGCTACGTCGAGCGCGGCAAGGACATGCTCCCGGCCTATGCCCAGCATGGCCTGGACCGCATGGGCATGGGCAACCTGGACGGGCTGCGCGACAAGATCACCAAATGGGCCACCCAAGGCAGCCAGGTCCTGGCCAGCCAGGCGTTCAACTTTGGCCAGGGCACCTTCGAGTTCCTGGTGAGCTTCGGCATCATGATGTACCTGCTGTTCTTCTTTCTGCGCGAAGGCGCCGACGTGGCGCGCCGGGTACGCCTTGCGGTGCCGCTGCCGGAACACCAGAAGCGCCGCCTGCAGCTGAAGTTCAACCGGGTGGTACGCGCCACGGTCAAGGGCAATGTGCTGGTGGCCATCACCCAGGGCGCACTGGGTGGTTTCATCTTCTGGGTGCTGGATATTCCCAGTGCGTTGGTCTGGGCGGTGCTGATGGCGTTTCTGTCGTTGCTGCCGGCGGTGGGGGCGGGGATCGTCTGGGCACCGGTGGCAGCGTATTTCCTGCTCACCGGGGCAATTTTGCCGGGGGTGATCCTGACGGCGTTCGGGGTGCTGGTGATCGGCCTGGTGGACAACCTGCTGCGGCCGATCCTGGTAGGCAAGGACACGCGCATGCCCGACTACCTGATCCTGGTGTCCACCCTGGGCGGCCTGGCGGTATTCGGGCTCAATGGCTTTGTGATCGGGCCACTGATCGCGGCGTTGTTCGTTTCCAGCTGGGCGATTTTCGCCGCGACCAAACCTCAGGTGCAGTTGCCGTCCTGAGGTGCTGTTTCAGCGGAAGCTGTACGAAACCCCGGCGTATACAGCAAAGCCTTCGCCCGGTGTCGAGCGGGCAATGTCCTGCCCGGCATCGTCGTACCCTGGGGTCACGGTCGCCGCGTAGCGCTTGTTGGTCAGGTTGCGCAGGTCCAGCCAGGTCTGCCAGTCCTGTTTCGGCGAGTCCCAGCCCAGGCGCGCGCCGAGCAGGGCATAGGCATCGGCGTGGTAGCTGTTGGCGTAGTCCACCTGCACCTTCGACGCCATTTGTGTGTTGACCCCGGTATAGAACCCGCTCGGCCAGTCGTAGCGCAGTTCGGCCTGGTAGTAGTGCATGGGAATGCCGGGCAGGCGGTTGTTACCGAACTTGTCGTCGTCGCGGTAGTGGAAGTCGCTGAAGGTGTAGGCCTGGCGCAGGCTCAGCCTGCCCGTGCCGGGTTGCTCCCAGAGGAGGCTGTCCAGGCCGGCCTCGACGCCCTGGTGCACGGTGGGGCTGGCGTTGAACTCCTTGAACGGCAAGCCTTGCACCACTTCCACGTTCAGCAGTTCATGACGCACTTGCGCGTAGTACCAGGCCAGGTCCCAATGCCCCAGCGCCGAATCGCCACGGGCACCCAGCTCCAGGGTGGTGGCGGTCTGGTTCTGCATCTTCATGGGCTGGTTGCTGACCGGCGCACTCCACACCAGGGACCACGGATGCGGTGGTTCCACCGACCGGCTGAGGTTGCCGTAGACCTGCAGGTCCGGGCGAATGTCGTAGCGCAGGCCAACGCGGGGGGCGTAGTCCCAATCATGCTGGCTGACCCGGCCGCCATTGGCCGGGTAAGTGACATCGCTTTCACGGCGGGTGTAGATCATCGCCAGGCCCGTGGTCAGCCACAGGTCGGGGATCAGCTCCAGGTCGTTGCCCACATGCAACACGGTGTCCGAACCCTGGTAGGTAAAGTCGCGCGTGCGGGCGCCGACCACATCGTTGACCCGCGAAAACTGCGAAGCGCCACTGTTGGGCAGGTGCTTGGTGGTGCGCCAGCCGACGGTGGTCTTGCTCTCGTGGCCGAGCAGGGTGTCGCGACGCAAGTAGTTCAGCGTGCCGCTGACATCGGCATAGGCCACCTTCAGGCGCATGGGGCCTTCGCGCAGGTCCATCGGGTAGTCGTGATAGACCAGCCCGGCCTCCAGGCGCGAATCGTCGTCGAGGTAGAAGGTGGTCTTGTTGCCCACCCAGGTGCTGCCCGGTTGCGGACGGCTGTCGTTGCGCGACAGGTAGCTCGGGTTGGCAGCACGGGGGTCGTGCTTGATCTGCTCCTTGGTCAGGCGCCCGGCCAGTTCGTTTTCGGTTTCCCGGTAGCGCAGGTAGAAGCGCGTCTCCAGGTTCGGGTTGAAGCGGTAGCCGACATTGGCGGCGATGCCTTTCGCGCTGCCGCTGCTGTGCGCCTGGTAGCCGTCGTACTCCGCGTCGGTGAGGGCCACGTAGTAGTCGAGGTTGCCCAGTACCTGCCCCGAGCTGACGTGGCGGTGCTGGTAACCGCGGCTGCCGACTTCATAGCGCACCTGCAGCGGCGCGGCGTCGTAGCCCGTGTGGGTCACATAGTTGATAGCCCCGCCCAGGGCCAGCGAGCCTTGATCGAAGCCGTTGGCGCCGCGCAGCACTTCGGCGCGGCTCAGCCACAGGGGTTCGAACAGTTCATAGGGTGTGCCGCCCGGGCCGGTCAGCGGCAGCCCGTCGAACATCGTGTACACACCGGAGCCATGTGCGCCCGGGGCGCGGTTGATGCCCGAGCCACGGATCGACAGCTTGATGCCATCGTTGCCGGCCGATTGGGCGAATACCCCAGGCTGGTAGGCCAGCACATCCTGGTTGCTGGCAACCCGGCCTTGCGCCACCTTGCCCATGTCCACCAGGTTGCAGGCACCGGGTACTGCTCGCAGGCGTTCGCGGGCGTCGTCCAGCTCGCTTTGCGCTTCGTCGTTGATCAGCACCTGGCCCAGTTCGACCGCAGGTGCAGCCGTGGTTTGCTGGCTGACGGTGAAAACGGCCAGCAGACCAAGGTAAGACGAGAAGGGTAAAACGGGACGCATCGTACAACTCCAGGCGATAGGCGGACGGACAACGGCGTTGTGACGCACGAAATGCCGGTCGAAGCACGACGACAAGAAATATTCCTGTGTAGTTCGTGTTGGACGGATGTGTAAGACGGTTCTTTACAAGTTGCATCGCTGGCACGGGCAGGGCTGGCCTTCGTAAGGTGGCCCCATAGGCGGCAGCACTGTCCGCTGCCACATCTGGCGACTACGAGGGGAACTCAGCGATGGAAACCAACCTGCGACGGACACCTGAAGGCCATGCCGATGCGCCGATCTACCTGACACCGCGTGAACAGCAAGTGCTGCTGTGGTGCGCCTATGGCAAAAGTTCATGGGAGATCGGCCAGATCCTGCAGTGCAAAGAATCTACGGTGAACTTTCACGTGGCCAACCTGCTGCGCAAGTTCGATGTTCCCACGCGTGTGGCGGCAGTCATCAAAGCCATCCGCTATGGCATGCTGGCCGAACAGTGAGGATGATATGCGTGCAGAACACCTGAGCTACCCGTCATTGTCCGAGCTTGTGTGCAAGACGGGACTTGCCTGATGGAAGCCGCCATCGCTGCGTTGCACAAACTGCTGGAAACCGAGGGCAGGGCCTTGTTCGGCGCGCTGCTGGGCGCCCTGCTGGTGAGTGCGGCCCGGGACCGCTTCCTCATCCCTTCGCGCAAGCGCCTGTCGGCCCACAAACAAGTGTTGCTGGTGTTGCTGAGCCTGGGTGTCGGCTACCTGTTCGAGCCACTGCTGCAGGCGCTGGCGCCCATGCTGTCCCGGGGGATGGCGGCCTTCGCCGCGGCTGTGGTGGTGATCCCGATCACCTTGAAGGTCATCGTCTGGCTGGACTCGATCGACCTGCGCGAGCTCATCCGGCGCTGGCGTCGGCGTGGCTAGCCTGAGTGTGCGGCTGGCATGCGCCTGGTCAGTTCCTGCAGTTGCCGCTCCAGCTCAAGGATGCGTTGCTTGTCCTCGATGTGCAGCAGCACCGCCTGGCGGTCAGCATGGGTCAGTTCGCGCAGCCGCGTGAGGATCTCGCGCTCCCAGTTGTCCTGAGTGTGCGCAGGTCGGTTGACCTCGCGCTCGCCCAGCAGTAGCCAATCCAGCGAACAGCCATGTTGTCGAGCCAGGTCTACGCACAGTGAATAGGGAATGCTGTCGCGCACCTTCCAGCTGCTCAGGGTCTGCGGGCTGACTTCCAGGGCCTTTGCCATTTGGACGTCGGTGCCTGAGCCGGTAAGTAGCTTGAGGCGTGCCAGCACCGATGCAAACGAGTGGCTACTCATAACGAATATCCATGAGTGGTTTAACAACATTCCTTGGGCTTAGAATACTCGTTATGAATATATGCCCGTTGACTTGAGGAGATATCTTGGCATGAGAAGTAAATTGATGAAAAACCTTTCTATGACAGTAGCCAATACCGATGGAGGCAGTGGTCTTTTCTTGCAGCCCGGTGGCTCAAGCAACACGTGCGGGTGCATTGCGTGAGTACTTACAAACTGGTTTGCCCGCACTGCTGCAGCCGTATGCGAATACGTACCAGTGAAGGTCGGCATATCTTCCTGCGCATTGCTTACCTGCAATGTACCAACGAGGCCTGCGGCTGGTCGGTGAGGGCGGAGTTTGAAATGACCCACGAACTTTCGCCCAGTGGCATGCCCAACCCGCACGTGCATCTGCCATCGGCCAGCAAGGAGCTACGCAGGGCTGCGGCCTTGGTACGCGCTGAGGGGGCTTCTGCTGGCGTCAGGCTGGGAAGCCCATCGAGCCAGCCATCCGGCGCAGATAAAAAAACACCCCGCTAGTGCGGGGTGTCTGTATTGCAGTTGCGATCAGCCAAGCAGTTGCAGCCCAGCATGCTGAACCATGTCCAGCAGCGGTTGCGGGTACACGCCCAGCACGAAGGCGAGAATGGCGATGGCCAGCAGCATCACGCCGCCGGTGCGCTGTTCCCATTTCAACGGGGCGTCGTGGCGACGCAGGTTCGGCTCGACCAGGTACAGGGTGACCATGACGCGCAGGTAGTAGTACACGCCGATGGCGCTGCCGATCACCAGTGCACCGACCAGCCACCACAGCTGCGATTCGACGCCGGTGGCGATGATGTAGAACTTGCCGATGAAGCCGGCGGTCAGCGGAATGCCCGCCAGCGACAGCATCATCACGGTCAGCACCGCAGTCAGGTAGGGGCGGCGCCAGAACAGGCCGCGGTACTCATACAGCGCGTCGGCGTCACGGCCGGCGTATGGCGACGACATCAGGGTGATGACACCGAAGGCACCGAGGCTGGTGATCACGTAGGTGACCAGGTACACGCCCATGGCTTCGAGGGCCAGGCCCTTGCTGGCGACCAGGGCAATGACCAGGTAGCCGAAGTGGGCGATGGACGAGTAACCGAGCAGGCGCTTGAGGTTGCTCTGGGTCAGCGCCAGCAGGTTGCCGATCAGGATCGACGCCACGGCGATCACAGCCAGGACGGTGCTCAGCACGCCGCTGCTGGCAGCAGGCGAGAGCATGAACAGGCGCACGACCACGGCGAACACCGCCACCTTGCTGGCGGTGGCCAGGAAGGCGGCGACCGGCGCCGGAGCACCTTCGTACACGTCAGGGGTCCACAGGTGGAACGGTACCAGCGACAGCTTGAAGGCCAGGCCGACCAGCATCATGCCCAGGCCCAGCTGGGCCAGCAGGCTTGGCATGCTGGTGGCGGCCAGGGCCTTGCCCAGCTGGTCGAAGGTCAGGCTGCCAGCGTCGGCGTACAGCAGGGCCATGCCGAACAGCAGGAAGGCCGAACCTGCAGCCGACAGCACCATGTACTTGATGCCGGCTTCCAGCGAACGCTTGTTGAAGAAGGCATACGCCACCAGGCCATAGACCGGAACCGACAGCAGCTCCAGGCCGATGAACAGGCCGGCCAGGTGGTTGGCGCTGACCAGCACCAGGCCACCGAGGGCAGACATCAGCAGCAGCAGGTACAGCTCTTCACGGTTGCCCGGGAAGCCCTTGGAGCCTTCGCCGAGGTAGGCGTGGGCGAGGGTGACGCAGGCCAGCGTGGCGACCAGGATGATCGCCATGTACAGGCAGGCGAACTTGTCGATGGTGACCAGCGAGGTGACCGCCAGCGGCGCGACCTTCAGCGCCGGCAGGATCGACAGCAGGGCCAGGTTCAGGCCCACGGTGGACAGCAGGAAGGTCTGCGAGTGGTTGCGCTTCCAGGCGATCGCCAGCATCACCACCACCGTGGTGATGGTGGTGATCAGCATCGGCGCCAATGCGATGAAGTGTTGAGTGGTGAATTCCATAGCGCTCTTACCGGGCCGAAGCGAGTTGAGTGAAAGCGGAACCGAGCCACTGCTGCACACCACTCATGGTGGCGGCAGAGGTGTCGAGGAACGGCTGTGGATACACGCCCAGCAGGATCAGCAGCCCGGCCAGGCCGAGGACCATGATCAGCTCGCGACTGTCCATGCCGGCCAGCACGGTGTCGGCCTTGGCCGGGCCGAAGTAGGCGCGGTGGATCATGATCAGCGAGTACACCGAACCGAACACCAGGCCGGTGGTGGCGATCACAGTGATCCACGGTACATGCACGAAGCTGCCGATCAGGATCAGGAACTCGCCGACGAAGTTGCCGGTGCCTGGCAGGCCCAGCGACGCGGCGGCGAAGAACAGGCTGATGGCCGGCAGGTAGGCGATGCGGTGCCACAGGCCACCCATCTGGCGCATGTCGCGGGTGTGCAGGCGCTCGTACAGCTGGCCGGACAGGATGAACAGCGCGGCAGCCGACAGGCCGTGGGCCAGCATCTGGATCACCGCGCCTTGCAGGGCCTGCTGGCTGCCGGAGTAGATACCGATCAGCACGAAGCCCATGTGCGAGACGCTGGAGAAGGCGATCAGGCGCTTGATGTCGGTCTGCGCGAAGGCCAGGAAGGCACCGTAGAAGATACCGATCAGGCCCAGGGTCATGGCGATCGGCGCAAACTCGGCCGAGGCGTTCGGGAACAGCGGCAGGGCGAAGCGCAGCAGGCCGTAGGCCGCAGTCTTCAGCAAGATACCGGCCAGGTCCACGGAACCTGCGGTCGGTGCCTGGGCGTGGGCATCAGGCAGCCAGGAGTGGAACGGCACCACCGGCAGCTTCACCGCGAAGGCGATGAAGAAGCCCAGCATCAGCAGGTACTCGGTACCGGCCGGCAGCTCGGCCTTGAGCAGGTCGCTGTAGTTGAAGGTGATCACCCCGGTGTTGCTGTAGTTGACCAGTACCAGGCCCAGGATCGCCACCAGCATGATCAGGCCGCTGGCCTGGGTGAAGATGAAGAACTTGGTCGCCGCGTAGATCCGGGTCTTCTTGCCGTCTGCCGAGCTGTGACCCCAGAGCGCGATGAGGAAGTACATCGGCACCAGCATCATTTCCCAGAAGAAGAAGAACAGGAACAGGTCCAGGGCCAGGAACACACCGACCACGCCGCCGAGGATCCACATCAGGTTGAGGTGGAAGAAGCCGACGTGGCGCTGGATTTCTTTCCAGGAGCACAGTACCGACAGCACACCGAGCAGGCCGGTGAGCAGGATCATCAGCAGCGACAGGCCATCGAGGGCCAGGTGGATGCTGATGCCGAAGCGCTGGATCCACTGGACTTTGTATTCCAGGGCCCAGGCAGGCTCGCCACCCGGAGCGGGGGCCAGGGTGTAGTCGCCATTGGCCCACAGGTACAGGCCGATGCCGAGCAGCAGGGACATGGTCAGCAGCGCGATCCAGCGCGGCAGGGTGGCGCCGAAGCGCTCACCCAGCCAGCACAGCAGGCCGCCGATGAAGGGGATCAGGATCAGCCAAGGCAAAATCATGACGGGTTGGTTTCCTTTCGCAGAGTCGCAAGGTTCGCAAAGTTCATGGTCATACCGCTGCCACTACCACAGCGCCGAGTACCAGCACTGCGCCAACGGCGATCGAAGCGGTGTACCAGCGCAGCTGGCCGGTCTCGGTCTTGCTCATGGCGACGTTGCCGCCGCGAGCCAGGCGAGGGATGAGGCCGATGCTGCGGTCAACCGGATCCTTGCGCAGGACGTGGCTGATCAGCAGGTAAGGTTTGACGAACAGCTTGTCGTAGATCCAGTCGAAGCCCCAGGCGGCGAACCACCAGGCCGACAGGACGCGACCAATGCCGCTGTTGGCCACGGCGCTGACGAAGCGACGCTTGCCGAGGAACAGCAGGGCCGACAGCAGGATACCGGCGATGGCGATGGCACCCGAGGTGATCTCCAGCGCGTGCTTGGCTTCGCCACCGGCGTGGCCGGCGCTTTCCGGCAGCACACCTGCCAGCGGCGGAGTGATCCAGGCGCCGACGAAGGTCGACAGCACGATCAGCACGCCCAGCGGCAGCCAGTGGCTGATGCCGTGGCCAGCGTGGGCTTCGGTCTTCGCTTCGCCGTGGAAGGCGATGAAGATCAGGCGGAAGGTGTACAGCGAGGTCATGAACGCGCCAACCAGGCCGGCGTACAGCAGGCCGGTGTTACCGCTGGCGAAGGCTTCCCAGAGGATCTCGTCCTTGGAGTAGAAGCCCACGGTCACGATCGGCAGGGCGGCCAGGGCAGCACCACCGACCACGAAGCTGGCGTAGGCCAGCGGCAGCTTCTTCCACAGGCCGCCCATCTTGAAGATGTCCTGCTCGTGGTGGCAGGCAACGATCACCGCACCGGAGGCAAGGAACAGCAGGGCCTTGAAGAAGGCGTGGGTCATCAGGTGGAAGATCGCCGCGTCCCAGGCACCTACGCCCAGGGCGAGGAACATGTAGCCGATCTGGCTCATGGTCGAGTAGGCGAGGATACGCTTGATGTCGGTCTGCACCAGCGCGGCGAAGCCGGCCAGTACCAGGGTCACGCCACCGACCACGCCGACCAGGTGCAGGATGTCCGGCGCCAGCAGGAACAGGCCGTTGGTACGGGCGATCAGGTAAACGCCCGCGGTCACCATGGTTGCCGCGTGGATCAGTGCCGAAACCGGAGTCGGGCCCGCCATCGCGTCAGCCAGCCAGGTCTGCAGTGGCAGCTGGGCCGATTTACCCACCGCACCACCCAGCAGCATCAGGGTCGCCAGCACCATCCAGGTGTCGCCCGCCTGGAATTTCTGCGGCGCCAGCACCAGCAGTTCCTGCACGTTCAGGGTACCCAGCTGGGCGAACAGGATGAACAGGCCGATGGCCATGAACACGTCGCCGATGCGGGTGACGATGAATGCCTTGAGTGCCGCGTTACCGTTGTTGCGGTTGCTGTAGTAGAAACCGATCAACAGGTACGAGCACAGGCCCACGCCTTCCCAGCCGAAGTAGATGAACAGCAGGTTGTCGCCAAGGATCAGGAACAGCATGCTGGCGATGAACAGGTTGGTGTACGAGAAGAAGCGCGAGTAACCGGCTTCGCCGCGCATGTACCAGGACGCGAACAGGTGGATCAGGAAGCCGACACCGGTGACTACGCCGAGCATGGTCACCGACAGGCCGTCCAGGTACAGGGTGAAGTTCGGCGCGAAGCCGTCCACCGACATCCACTGCCACAGCAGCTGGCTGTACGCGCCGCCCTCAGGCGGGGCGACGTTGAACTGCCAGATGACGTAGGCGGCGGTGGCGGCCGAGAGGCCCACCGAGCCGACGCCGATCAGGGCGGACAGGTTCTCCGAGAACCGCCCGCGCGAGAACGACAGCAGCAGGAAGCCGACGAGGGGGAAGACGAAAGTCAGGAAGAGAAGGTTCATCCGCGCATCTCACTGGCAGCATCGATGTCGAGAGTGTGGAAGCGGCGATACAGCTGCAGCAGGATTGCCAGGCCAATGCTGGCCTCGGCGGCTGCCAGGCTGATCACCAGAATGAACATCACCTGGCCGTCGGGCTGGACCCAACGGGCACCGGCGACGATGAACGCCAGGGCAGAGGCGTTCATCATGACTTCCAGGCTCATGAGCACGAAGAGGATGTTGCGGCGGACCATCAGGCCAACCAGACCTAAGCAGAACAGGATGCCGGCGACTGCCAGACCATGCTCGAGAGGGATAGCACCCATGATTTACTCCTTCGCCTCGTTGCGGCCCAGGTGGAAGGCGGTGACGGCTGCAGCCAGCAGCAGCATCGACGCCAGTTCGACCACCAGCAGGTACGGCCCGAACAGGCTGATACCCACTTCTTTAGGGCTGACGGTGGTACCGCTGATGGCCGCGCCGCTTGGCGAAACGAACAGCACGTACAGCAGCTCCAGCAGCAGCAGGGCGGCCAGGATCACCGGCCCGGCCCAGATGCCGGGCTTGAGCCAGCCCCGCTCCTGGGCGACCGAAGCCGGCCCGAGGTTGAGCATCATCACCACGAACACGAACAGCACCATGATGGCGCCGGCGTAGGCGATCACTTCCAGGGCGCCGGCGAACGGCGCACCCAGGGCGAAGAAGATCATCGCGACGGAAATCAGCGAGATGATCAGGTAAAGCAAGGCGTGCACGGGGTTGGTGCCGGTCACCACCCGAAGGGTGGAGACCACGGCGATCCCGGATGCGAAGTAGAAAGCGAATTCCATCTTTCTGTCCTTATGGGAGCAAGCTCTTCACGTTGATCGGCTCGGCTTCGTTCTGTGCAGAGCCCTTCGGCTTGCCAGCGATCGCCATACCCGCAACACGGTAGAAGTTGTAGTCAGGGTTCTTGCCGGGGCCGGAGATCAGCAGATCTTCTTTCTCGTACACCAGGTCCTGACGCTTGAACTCGGCCATTTCAAAATCCGGAGTCAGCTGGATCGCGGTGGTCGGGCACGCCTCTTCACACAGGCCGCAGAAGATGCAGCGCGAGAAGTTGATGCGGAAGAACTCCGGGTACCAGCGGCCGTCCTCGGTCTCGGCCTTCTGCAGCGAGATGCAGCCGACCGGGCAGGCCACCGCGCAGAGGTTGCACGCTACGCAGCGCTCCTCGCCATCGGGGTCGCGGGTGAGGACGATGCGGCCGCGGTAGCGCGGCGGCAGGTACACGGGTTCTTCGGGGTACTGCAGGGTGTCGCGCTTGCGGAACCCGTGGGAGAACACCATGGCCAGGCTGCGCAGCTGGGTGCCGGTGCCCTTAACGATGTCGCCGATATACTTGAACATGGGTCAAATCCTCACTGGGCCGCGACGGCTGGCGTGTTGTAGAGCACGATCGCAGCGGTCACCAGCAAATTGATCAGGGTCAGCGGCAGGCAGAACTTCCAGCTGAAGTCCATCACCTGGTCATAGCGCGGGCGCGGGATCGACGCGCGCAGCAGGATGAACAGCATGATGAAGAACGCGGTCTTCAGGGCGAACCACAGGAACGACAGTTGCGGCAGGATGCCGAACGGGCCGTGCCAGCCGCCGAAGAACAGGGTCACCAGCAGCGCCGAGATGAGGATGATGCCGATGTACTCACCGACGAAGAACATGCCCCATTTCATGCCGGCATACTCGATGTGGTAGCCGTCGGCCAGTTCCTGTTCCGCTTCCGGCTGGTCGAACGGGTGACGGTGAGTCACGGCGACGCCAGCGATGAAGAAGGTGCAGAAGCCGAAGAACTGCGGAATGATGAACCACAGGTTGTTGGCCTGGTATTCAACGATGTCGCGCATGTTGAACGAACCCACCTGCACCACCACGCCCATCAGCGCCAGGCCCAGGAACACTTCGTACGACACGGTCTGTGCCGAGGCACGCAAGCTGCCCAGCAGGGCGTACTTGTTGTTCGACGACCAGCCGGCGAACAGCACCGCGTAGACCGACAGGCCGGCCATGGCGAAGAAGAACAGCAGGCCGATGTTCAGGTCGGCGACGCCCCACAGCGGGGTGATCGGGATCACGCAGAAGGCGATCAGCAGGGCACTCATGGCCACGACCGGCGCCAGGGTGAAGATCATGCGATCGACGAAGGGCGGGTTCCAGTCTTCCTTGAAGAACATCTTCAGCATGTCGGCAGCGATCTGGAACATGCCGAACGGGCCGACGCGGTTCGGACCGTAACGGTCCTGCCACCAGCCCAGCAGGCGCCGCTCGACGAAGCTGAGCAGCGCGCCGCAGACCACCACCGCGAGCAGGACCACGATGGCCCGGACCACGGTGAGGATCACATCGATCACTTCGGGGGTGAACCAGCTCATTGTGCTGCCTCCTGCAGACCTTCGACGGATGCACCGAAGATGGCAGGCGGAATGCCGGCCAGGCCTTTGGGCAACGCAACCAGGCCAGCGCCCAGTGCTTCATTGATGCGCAGCGGCAGGCGCAGGGCCACACCGGCCACGTTCAGGCTCAGCAGGGCGCCGTCGTTGACGCCCAGGCGGTCGGCTTCGGACTTGGCCAGGCCGACGTAGGCGGCCGGGATGCGCTCCTGCACCGGGGCGGCGCGCGAGGAGCTCTCTTCGCTGCCGAACAGGTGGAAGAACGGCACCGCAGTCCAGGTGCCACGGGCCGGGTTGAAGGCGCCCGGGATGGCGTTGAACCAGTTCAGGCGATCGCCTTGCGATTCGATCAGGCGCACGCCCGGGTCACCGGCACGCAGGTGGCCACCGACCTCGTCCTGAAACTTGTTCCAGGCTTGCGGCGAGTTCCAGCCCGGCGACCAGGCGAACGGCACCTGCTGGCGCGGTTCGGCCGAACCCGAATAGCCTTCCATGGAGAAGGCGAACGCGGTGTCCTTGTCCTGCGGGGTACGCGGCTCGTGCACGCTGATGTTGGCGCGCATGGCGGTACGGCCGGAGTAGCGCAGCGGCTCACGGGCCAGCTTCATGCCCTTGATGCGGAACGCGGCGCTTGGGGCGGCATTGACGATACCGGCCAGTTGCGGCGCGGCTTCGGCGCAGGCGCTGGTGACGTGGTCCAGCTGGGTCCAGTCGACCGGCTTGTTGAGCAGGGTGGCACGCAGGGCGTGCATCCAGCGCCAGCCTTCGTGAACCAGGATGCTGCTGTCCAGGTACTGCGGGTCGAACACCTGGAAGAAGCGCTGGGCACGGCCTTCCTGGCTGACCAGGGTGCCGTCGCCTTCGGCGAACGAGGCGGCCGGCAGCACCAGGTGGGCGCGGTCGACAGTGGCGGTCTTGGAGTGGTCGGCGACGATCACCACCTTGGCTGCGGCCAGGGCTGCGTCGACCTTGGCGGCCGGTACGCGGGCGTACAGGTCGTTTTCCAGCACGACGATGGCGTCGGCCTTGCCGCTGATGACGGCGTCCAGCGCGGCATCCACCGACTCGCCACCGAGCATGGCCATGCCGAGGCTGTTGGCCTCAGGCACCACCAGGCTCAGCGAGCCGTTCTTCTCGCGCAGCTTGAGGGCCTTGGCGATGTTGGCGGCGGCTTCGATCAGCGCCGGGTCGGCCAGCGAGGTACCGGCGATGACCAGTGGGCGCTTGGCGGCGACCAGGGCGTCGGCGATGCGCTGGGCCAGGGCCTTGGCTTCGGCGTCCAGGCCTTCGACGGCCGGGGCGCTCGGGTCGATGGCGTGGGCCACGGCGAAACCGAGGCGGGCCAGGTCGGCCGGGGCGGCGTGCACGCATTCTTCGGCAACGTCGTCCAGCTTGGTTTCAGCCAGCGAAGCGATGAACAGCGGGTACAGCGCGTGCTGGCCGATGTTCTTCACTGCCGCGTCGAGCCACGGTTGCACCTTCATGGCTTCGGCCATGGCCTCGGCCTTGCCTTTGGTGGACTGGCGCACGGCCAGGGCAACGCGGGCAGCGGTCTGGGTCAGGTCTTCACCGAGCACGAACACGGCATCGTGGTCTTCGATGTCGCGCAGGGTCGGCACCGGCAGCGGGCTGTTGTTCAGCACGTTCAGGGCCAGGCGTACGCGGGCCAGCTCGCCGGCTTCCATACCGGAGTAGAAGTAGTCGGCGCCGACCAGCTCACGCAGGCCGTAGTTGCTTTCGAGGCTGGCGCGTGGCGAGCCGATGCCGACGATGGTACGGCCGCGCAGCAAATCGGCGGCTTTGTCCAGGGCGGCGTCCAGGCTCAGCTTGGTACCGTCGGCCAGGTGTGGCTGGCGAGGGCGGTCCTTGCGGTTGACGTAGCCGTAGCCGAAGCGGCCGCGGTCGCACAGGAAGTACTGGTTGACCGAACCATTGAAGCGGTTCTCGACCCGGCGCAGTTCGCCGTAGCGCTCGCCCGGGCTGATGTTGCAGCCGCTGGAGCAGCCGTGGCAGATGCTCGGGGCGAACTGCATGTCCCACTTGCGGTTGTAGCGCTCGGAGTGGGTCTTGTCGGTGAACACGCCAGTCGGGCAGACCTCGGTCAGGTTGCCGGAGAACTCGCTTTCCAGCACGCCGTCTTCGACGCGGCCGAAGTACACGTTGTCGTGGGCGCCGTACACGCCCAGGTCGGTACCACCGGCATAGTCCTTGTAGTAGCGCACGCAGCGGTAGCAGGCGATGCAGCGGTTCATCTCATGGGCGATGAACGGGCCGAGGTCCTGGTTCTGGTGGGTACGCTTGGTGAAACGGTAGCGGCGCTCATTGTGGCCGGTCATTACCGTCATGTCCTGCAGGTGGCAGTGACCGCCTTCCTCGCACACCGGGCAGTCGTGCGGGTGGTTGGTCATCAGCCATTCGACGACGCTGGCGCGGAACGCCTTGGACTCGTCATCGTCGATGGAGATCCAGGTGCCGTCGGAGGCAGGGGTCATGCAGGACATGACGATACGACCACGGGTGTCGTTCTCGTCGGTGTACTGCTTGACCGCACACTGCCGGCAGGCGCCGACGCTACCAAGCGCCGGGTGCCAGCAGAAATAAGGGATGTCGAGGCCGAGTGACAGACACGCCTGTAACAGGTTGTCCGCACCGTTGACTTCGAGCGCTTTGCCGTCTACGTGGATAGTGGCCATTGTTCAAAGTTCTTCGTTGGCCCGCGTGAGCGGGCGTGGCTAATGGAAATCGGTGAGCTTGCGACACGCCGCGAACGAATCGGGCCTGCCGGAAAGCTGGCGAGTGGCACGGACCACCCGCCTAATCATCTTGTTATGCGCCGACCACGATCGGCTTGGCCAAGTTAGGGCGCAGGGTGTCGGCAGCGCTTGCTGGCGCGACACCGGCCTCGAACTCGGACCGGAAGTATTTGATGGCACTGCCCAATGGCTCGACGGCACCCGGTGCGTGAGCACAGAAGGTACGGCCTGGGCCGAGGAAGTTGACCAGCCCCAGCAGCGTCTCGATGTCTTCGGCGCGGCCCTGGCCGTTCTCCAGTGCGCGCAGCATCTTCACGCTCCACGGCAGGCCGTCACGGCAGGGGGTGCACCAGCCGCACGATTCGCGGGCGAAGAACTCTTCCATGTTGCGCAGCAGCGAGACCATGTTGATGCTGTCGTCGACCGCCATGGCCAGGCCCGTACCCATACGGGTGCCGACCTTGGCGATGCCACCGGCGTACATCTGGGCGTCGAGGTGCTCGGGCAGCAGGAAGCCGGTACCGGCGCCGCCTGGCTGCCAGCACTTGAGCTTGAAGCCGTCGCGCATGCCGCCGGCGTAGTCTTCGAACAGCTCGCGGGCGGTGACGCCGAACGGCAGTTCCCACAGGCCCGGGTTCTTGACCTTGCCGGAGAAGCCCATCAGCTTGGTGCCGTGGTCTTCGCTGCCTTCACGGGCCAGCGACTTGTACCAGTCGTTGCCGTTGGCGACGATGGCGGGCACGTTGCACAGGGTTTCGACGTTGTTCACGCACGTCGGCTTGCCCCACACGCCAACGGCGGCAGGGAAGGGCGGCTTGGAGCGCGGGTTGGCGCGGCGGCCTTCCAGCGAGTTGATCAGCGCGGTTTCTTCGCCGCAGATGTAGCGGCCGGCACCGGTGTGCACGAACAGCTCGAAGTCGAAACCGCTGCCCAGGATGTTCTTGCCCAGGAGGCCTGCGGCCTTGGCTTCATCGATGGCGCGGTTGAGGTTCTTCGCCGCGGTGGTGTATTCGCCACGCAGGAAGATGTAGCCACGGTAGGCCTTCAGGGCGCGGGCGCTGATCAGCATGCCCTCGACCAGCAGATGGGGCTGTTGCTCCATCAGCATGCGGTCCTTCCAGGTGTTCGGCTCCATTTCGTCCGCGTTGCACAGCAGGTAGCGGATGTTCATGGATTCGTCTTTGGGCATCAGGCCCCACTTCACGCCAGTGGGGAAGCCCGCGCCGCCACGGCCCTTGAGGCCGGAGTCCTTGACGCTCTGCACGATGTCGTCGGCAGACATTTGCGCCAGTGCCTTGCGGGCAGCGGCGTAGCCGTTTTTCGACTCGTACTCGGCCAGCCAGACCGGCTCGCCGTCATCACGCAGGCGCCAGGTCAGCGGGTGGGTTTCGGCCGAACGCGCGATGCGGTTGGCCGGGCCGAAGGAAGTAATGGTCATACGTAACCCTCCAGCAGTTTGGAAACGCCGGCCGGCTGCACGTCACCGAAGGTGTCGTCGTCGATCATCAGCGCCGGGGCCTTGTCGCAGTTGCCCAGGCAGCACACCGGCAGCAGGGTGAAGCGCCCGTCCGCGGTGGTCTGGCCGAGGCCGATGCCCAGTTCGCTCTGGATCTGGCTGACCACCGATTCGTGGCCGCCGATGTAGCAGACCATGCTGTCGCACACACGGATGATGTGGCGGCCAACCGGCTGGCGGAAGATCTGGCTGTAGAAGGTGGCCACACCCTCGACGTCGCTGGCCGGGATGCCCAGCACTTCGCCGATGGCGTGGATGGCGCCATCCGGCACCCAGCCACGTTCCTTCTGGACGATCTTCAGGGCTTCGATGGACGCCGCGCGCGGGTCCTCGTAGTGATGCATTTCGTGCTCGATGGCCGAGCGCTCGGTTTCGCTCAGGGCGAAACGGTCTGTCTGGATAAGCGTGCTGTTCATGCTTAGCGGTCCACGTCAGCCATAACGAAGTCGATACTGCCCAGGTACGCAATGAGGTCGGCGACCATGCTGCCTTTGATCACCGAAGGGATCTGCTGCAGGTGCGGGTAGCTCGGGGTACGGATCCGGGTGCGGTAGCTCATGGTGCCGCCATCGCTCGTCAGGTAGTAACTGTTGATGCCCTTGGTCGCCTCGATCATCTGGAACGACTCGTTGGCCGGCATGACCGGGCCCCACGAGACTTGCAGGAAGTGCGTGATCAGGGTTTCGATGTGCTGCAGGGTGCGCTCTTTCGGCGGCGGCGTGGTCAGCGGGTGGTCCGCCTTGTACGGGCCTTCCGGCATGTTGCGCAGGCACTGGTCGATGATGCGGATACTCTGGCGCATCTCTTCGACGCGGACCATGCAGCGATCGTAGGCATCGCCGTTGTGGGCCAGCGGTACTTCGAACTCGAAGTTCTCGTAGCCGGAGTACGGGCGCGCTTTACGCAGGTCGAAGTCGCAACCGGTGGCACGCAGGCCGGCACCGGTGGTACCCCACTCCAGGGCTTCCTTGGTGTTGTACGCGGCAACGCCGATGGTACGGCCCTTGAGGATGCTGTTCTGCAGGGCGGCCTTGGTGTACTCGTCGAGGCGCTTGGGCAGCCATTCGACGAAGTCCTTGACCAGCTTGTCCCAGCCGCGCGGCAGGTCGTGGGCCACGCCACCGATGCGGTACCAGGCCGGGTGCAGGCGGAAACCGGTGATCGCTTCGATCACGGTGTAGGCGCGCTGGCGGTCGGTGAAGGTGAAGAACACCGGGGTCATGGCGCCGACGTCCTGGATGTAGGTACCCAGGAACAGCAGGTGGCTGGTGATGCGGAAGAACTCGGCCAGCATGATGCGAATCACGTCGACCTTCTGTGGCACCTGGATGCCGGCCAGCTTCTCGACCGCGAGCACGTACGGCAGGTTGTTCATCACCCCGCCGAGGTAGTCTATACGGTCGGTGTAGGGGATGAAGCTGTGCCAGGACTGGCGCTCGGCCATTTTTTCGGCGCCACGGTGGTGGTAGCCGATGTCCGGTACGCAGTCGACGATCTCTTCACCGTCCAGCTGCAGGACGATACGGAAGGCACCGTGGGCCGAAGGGTGGTTCGGGCCGAGGTTGAGGAACATGTAGTCCTCGTTGGCGCCCTGGCGCTTCATGCCCCAGGCTTCCGGGTTGAAGCGCGCCGATTCCTCTTCAAGCTGCTGCTTGGCCAGGGTCAGGCTGTAGGGGTCGAACTCGGTGGCACGGGCAGGGTAGTCCTTGCGCAGCGGGTGACCTTCCCAGGTCGGCGGCATCATGATGCGGCTCAGATGCGGGTGGCCGGCAAAGTCGATGCCGAACATGTCCCAGACTTCGCGCTCGTACCAGTTGGCGTTGGGCCAGATACCGGTGACGGTCGGCAGGTTCAGGTCGCCTTCGCTGAGCGACACCTTGATCATCACGTCGCTGTTACGCTCAACCGACAGCAGGTGGTAGAACACGCTGAAGTCGGCGGCGGGCAGGCCGCGGCGCTGGGTGCGCAGGCGCTCGTCGACGCCGTGCAGGTCGTACAGCATGCTGTACGGTTTGGCGACGCCGCGCAGGAAGCTGAGCACTTCCTTGAGCTGGGCGCGCTTGACCCACAGCACGGGCATGCCGGTGCGGGTTTCCTGGGCGACGAATGCGTCGGCGCCAAAACGGTTGTGCAGTTCGACGACCACATCCTGGTCGTCAGCCTTGTAGGGCGGAATGAAAATAGCGTTGTCCGCTGTCATGGTCTCGGTCGCTTTGGGTCAGCGTTAAGAATGAAGCCAGGCCGCCGGCTCCTTCGGGAGCGGGCGGCAGGTCGCTGGATCAGACTTCGTCGGGGCTGCGCAGGTTGGTTACCGCAATGCGCTGTTCGCGACGCAGGTCTTTCTGGGCGGGCATCTCGGCACGGTAGATGCCTTGATCACCAACCACCCAGGAAAGCGGGCGTCGTTCTTGGCCGATCGACTCCTGCAGCAGCATCAAGCCTTGCAGGAAAGCCTCAGGGCGCGGCGGGCAGCCAGGCACGTAGACGTCCACGGGGAGGAACTTGTCGACCCCCTGAACGACCGAGTAGATGTCGTACATGCCACCGGAGTTGGCGCACGAACCCATGGAGATGACCCACTTCGGCTCGAGCATCTGCTCGTACAGGCGCTGGATGATCGGCGCCATCTTGACGAAGCAGGTACCGGCGATGACCATGAAGTCGGCCTGACGCGGCGAGGCCCGGATGACTTCGGCGCCGAAGCGGGCGATGTCGTGGGGTGCCGTGAAGGCCGTGGTCATTTCCACGTAGCAGCAGGACAGGCCGAAGTTGTACGGCCAGAGGGAGTTCTTGCGACCCCAGTTGACCGCGCCACGCATCACATCTTCAAGCTTGCCCATGAAGATGTTCTTGTGGACCTGGTCCTCGAGCAGCTGGTCGGTGACGGTTTCCCGATCACCTACCGGGTATTGCTCGTTGGGCGCATCCGGATCGATTCTGGTGAGATTGTATTGCATTGCCAAAGCCTCATTGTTTCAGCTTCGCTTGCCGCTTGCGGCGACCTTCGGGTGCCCAGTCAAGAGCTCCGACGCGCCATAGGTAGACAAGACCAGCCAACAGAATTGCTATGAAAACGAGTGCTTCGACGAATCCGGTCCAGCCGCTTTCGCGGACGGACACAGACCATGCATACAGGAAGAGGGCTTCGATATCGAAGATCACGAACAGCATCGCGACCAGATAGAATTTGGCGGACAGGCGCAGGCGGGCGCTGCCGACGGGCAGCATGCCGGATTCGAAGGGTTCGTTCTTGGCGCGGCCCCAGGCCTTGCTACCGAGCAGGCTGGAGAGACCGAGCATGAAGGCACACAGGCCGACGACACCCAGGAGGAAGATGGCAAAGCCCCAGTTGTGGGCGATGAGTCCTGCCGAATCGGACATGCTAGAAATCCTTATACAGAGACCCAGCTCTGCAGTCTGAAATAAGTAGAGCGGCGACGTGGTGTCGCAGGTGCAGTGACCAAATGTCGCAGCTGAATCAATCGCGCTGATTTTATGGGTAAACCCGGTGCAAGTAAAATTTCCGTTGCAAATTTATTCGTAGGATTTAGAACAAAACCCGCGCCTAACTGGCTGAAACCCTTGAGATTCGGGCATTGCATGCGGTTTTGTTAATTATGTTTCTTGCGACTGGTAACGAATTACAAACTTCGTAATGATAATTAATATCATTTGATCTGACGCCTTCTAATTGGGCTCTTCTGCACCTTGTAAAGTTCATCTGCAGATTTCCCCTGCTTGCAAATGCGAAATACTCGTGTTCTAGCAGCTTCCGACGCCTCGCGCACCGCTCTGGGTCAATACTTTGCCGGTTGAGCCGTGGTGCGCTGATGTAGCGATCGCCCACTGGCCGAGCCAGTAGGCGAGGATGATCAGGTAGGGCGCGGCAGCAAACGGGCTGACGAAGCGGTCGATGCCGATCAGGCTGTCGGAGAACACGAACAGGCACGCGCCCAACGCGGCGACACCGCCGCAGGCCAGCGAGCGCCAGAGCATGGCGCTGATGGCCAGTGCGTAGACCGCGACCGGGGCCAGCAGCGGGCCAAGGCCGTGGCTGGCAAGCACGCCGAACAGGGTGATGCCGGTGATGGCGCTCAACAACAATGCGGGCAAGGCGGGGCGCAGGGTCCTGCCGCAATAGGCGCGCAGGTAGGCGAGGTGGGCGCAGAGGAAGGCGGCCAGGCCGAATACGAACAACTCGGCAGGGATGGCCAAAAGGATATCGCCGAGTATCGAGAAGGCCAGGCCGACGGTGATCCAGCGCCGATAGGGTGTTACGGGAGCGCTACGCAGCCAGGCGATCAGGGCCAGTACCGGGACAGGCTTGGCCAGCAGGCCGAGCAGGGCGTTGTCGCTGGCCACTGCATATATATAGAGAGCAGCGGCGGCCAGGGCGAGGATCATCAAGTGGCTTGGACGGGGCATGGGCGGTCCTTGCTGCTGTGCTGCCACAAGCATAGCCCTGATTCTGGGTTCTGCTTCGGCCTGTTCCGGCCCTTTCGCGGGCAAGCCCGCTCCCACAGGTACTGTGCACAGTTCGAGGGCTGCGGTAATCCTGTGGGAGCGGGCTTGCCCGCGAAAGGGCCGGTGCAACAAAAAGAAAGGCCCGAGGCTTTGGCAAGCCCCGGGCCTCTGTCAGCAACCCACTATCAGTGGAACTGCTCTTCCTCGGTCGAGCCGGTCAGCGCGGTCACCGACGAAGCGCCACCCTGGATCACGGTGGTCATGTCGTCGAAGTAGCCGGTGCCGACTTCCTGCTGGTGCGCCACGAAGGTGTAGCCCTTGCTGGCGTCGGCGAATTCCTGCTCCTGCAGCTTCACGTAGGCGGTCATGTCGTTGCGGGCGTAGTCGTGCGCCAGGTTGAACATGCCGTGCCACATGTTGTGAATACCGGCCAGGGTGATGAACTGGTGCTTGTAGCCCATGGCCGACAGCTCGCGCTGGAACTTGGCGATGGTCGCGTCGTCCAGGTTCTTCTTCCAGTTGAAGGACGGCGAGCAGTTGTACGACAGCAGTTGGTCCGGGTATTCCTTTTTGATGGCTTCGGCAAAGCGACGGGCTTCGTCCAGGTCGGGCTTGGCGGTTTCGCACCAGATCAGGTCGGCGTACGGGGCGTAGGCCAGGCCGCGGGCGATAGCCTGGTCGAGGCCGGCACGCACCTTGTAGAAGCCTTCACGGGTACGCTCGCCAATCACGAACGGCTGGTCGTACGGGTCGCAGTCGCTGGTCAGCAGGTCGGCGGCGTTGGCGTCGGTACGGGCCAGGATGATGGTCGGCACGCCGGCAACGTCGGCAGCCAGGCGGGCTGCCACCAGCTTCTGCACGGCCTCCTGGGTCGGTACCAGGACCTTGCCGCCCATGTGGCCGCATTTTTTCACCGAGGCCAGCTGGTCTTCGAAGTGCACGCCGGCGGCGCCCGCTTCGATCATGTTCTTCATCAGTTCGTAGGCGTTGAGTACGCCGCCGAAACCGGCTTCGGCGTCGGCCACGATCGGTGCGAAGTAGTCGATGTAGCCATCATCGCCCGGGTTCTTGCCGGCCTTCCACTGGATCTGGTCGGCGCGGCGGAACGCGTTGTTGATGCGCTTGACCACGGTCGGTACCGAGTCGACCGGGTACAGCGACTGGTCTGGGTACATGGACTCGGCCGAGTTGTTGTCGGCGGCCACCTGCCAGCCCGACAGGTAGATGGCCTGGATGCCGGCTTTGACCTGCTGCACTGCCTGGCCGCCGGTCAGGGCGCCCATGCAGTTGACGAAATCTTTTTCTGGGCGGAAGGACGGGTGGGCACCCTGGGTGACCAGCTTCCACAGTTTTTCTGCGCCCTGGCGAGCGAAAGTGTGCTCAGGCTGCAGCGAGCCACGCAGGCGAACGACATCGGCGGCGGTGTAGGTACGGGTCACGCCTTTCCAGCGCGGGTTCTCGGCCCAGTCTTTCTCGAGGGCTGCAATTTGCTGTTCGCGTGTCAGTGCCATGGAAATAAACCTCGTCGCATCGATCTTGGGTTAATTGTGCTGATGCTCGGGGCTGATCAGGGACCTGGCGGCTGTCCTGTCCGGGGGAGTGCGGCGGCGAACGCGAAGGCTCGAAGGGGAAGGGGTGCAGGCCAGGCGCATGTGTGCTCCGGCAGGTCGGCTCGTGGTTGCCTTGCTGCGGTGCTACGCGATTGCCAGAACTGCGGTGATGCGCTTCCGTCCCTCGGGACAACTTCTTCGTTGCAGTCGCAATCCCGTCGAACCGCCTTGTGGGCCGTATAGACACGAGGTGCCTCCAGGGGTGGGAGGAGGACGCCTCGAAGGCCCTTGCCAGGGCCCCTGATTAGCGGGAGCGAGGCCATCATGCCCTTGGGAAAAACACCCTGTCAAATGTTTTGTAGTGCTTTTTTCTACTTACTACATCTTTGGTCTAATGCGACTTGGCGGTCAGTTTCAAGGCCTTTGGTCGAGGCCTTGATTTGCCTGGGATCAGTCCAGAAGGTCGACTTTGACACGCAATGTCATGTTTTCACCCCGTTGCGTGCTGTAGGTACGGCTTGACGGGTTGCGTTCAGCTTGGCTCTGCTGGTTGTAACCGGCCAGGGTGATCCACTCACCGAGCCTTCCGCTGACGGTCGTGTCGGTACTTTGAACTTTCACTACATCGGCACGTTCCTGACTCATTCGGTCATTATTGGTGCTGATTTGCAGACGAACCGTATCTCCGCTCAGGCTTGGCGTGACGTAGAAGCCCTGGGTCACATTGCGGTATTCGGTGTTGCTCTGGATACGCCCGTAGCCGTCGGTGCTGGTGCTGGTGATCGGGATGCTCTGGCCGACCTGGATCAGTGCCGGTTGCCCCTCGCTGGCCTGGATCTGCTGCAGGCCGCCGTCGCGGTTGCTGGTGCCGTAGCGGATGACCTGGCCGTTGCCACGGTTGTCCTGGTAGTTGCTGTCGCTGTTGTCGACGCTGATCAGCAGGCGCTTGGGCGTGGTGTCCAGCTGTTGCAGCAGGGTGCGCAGGTCGTCGATGCGTTCGGGGCTGGCATTGACGATCAGCTTGTTCTCGAAGGCGCTGACCGTGCCGTCGCGGCCGATGAAAGCCTGGGCGGCGGGCAGCAGTTCGGCGCTGCTGCGATGCTGCAGCGGCACCACCTCGGTGGCGGCCTGGGCGGTGAGGCTGGCAGTCAGCAGCAGGGCAGTGAATAGGGGGCGTAGCGGCATGTCCATGATCTCCGCAGGTGGAATCAACATGATGGCAAATTTGTCAGGTATTTGCCGGGCCTGGATCACAGCTGCCCGTCTGCAGGCCTGCCAGGGAAGGAGAGGAGGGTGTTTTATCTTGTTTTATCTTGTAGGCTATAAATTATAGTTGGAAAGATAATTGAGGATAATGGCATGTCACCTTCCCGTCCGCTGCTGCGTCGCGATCAGTTGGCCAAAGCCCTTGCCCAGGATCTGGCCGGCGAGTCGCTGGTCGATTACAGCTCGGGCATGTTCCTGGCTGCGCCTCGGCGTACCGGCAAGAGCACCTTCCTCAACAACGACTTCATCCCCGAGTGCGTGCAGCGTGGCTGGCTGCCGGTGTATGTCGACCTGTGGTCGGACCGCGACGCCGCTCCGGCCGACCTGATCAGCGGCGCCATCGGCACCGCGCTGGGCGGTTTCGAGAGTGCGTTGGCCAAGGCTGCGAAGAAAGCGGGCATCGACAAGATCAACCTGCTGCGTACCCTCAGCTGGGACTTCACCCGCCCGCAGCTGCCAGCCGGTACCACCCTGGCCCAGGCGCTGGCGGTGCTGCACCAGGTGTCAGGGCAGATGGTAGTGCTGATCATCGATGAAGCGCAGCACGCGCTCAACAGTGAAGACGGCCTCAATGCCATGTTCGCCCTCAAGGCGGCACGCGACCATCTCAATCGCGGAGACCGCCCGGACGGTCTGCGCCTGGTGTTCACCGGCTCCAGCCGTGACAAACTCGCCAACCTGGTGCTCAAGAGCAAGCAGCCGTTCTTCGGTGCCAGCATCACCCCGTTCCCGTTGCTGGGGCGTGAGTATGTCGGCTTCATTACCGAGCTGTGGAACCGCCGCCTGGCCGACAGCAACCAGTTCAAGGCCGACGACCTGGAATATGCCTTCGAGTTGGTCGGGCGGCGGCCGGAAATGCTCAACAAATTGTTGGCCGAGGTCAGTGTGGGGTTGGGCGAGGCGGCCAACCTGGGTGAGTTGTTGCGCACCGGTGCGCTCAATCACCAGGCCGGGGTGTGGAGTGACTACGAAAGCGCCTGGAATGAGCTATCACCCTTGCAACAGGCGGTGCTTGAAGTCATGGCCGAGCGCGCACAGGGCCGGCAGCCGTTCTCGCCGTTCACCGAGCAGACCTTGCTCGATGTCGCACGCAAGCTGGAGCAGGCCGGGGCTGAGGTCAACGCCAGCACGCCCAATGTGCAGAAGGCCCTGGATGCCCTGCGCGACAAGGAGCTGGTGTGGAAGGCCAACCGCGGCGAGTACGCCTTGGAGGACGCGTCCATGGCGCAGTGGCTGACCCGCACAGGCCGATGACACGCCTTGCGGTGGCCGCTGTCTGACAAATTCCGTAACATCGCGCCCCTTGTTTTTCGTACTGTCCGCCAGGACCGCACCACAGGATGCCCATGAAACCCGCCCGACTACGCGCCGACCTGCTCGCCGGCCTGACCACCTCGTTTGCCTTGGTGCCTGAATGCATCGCCTTTGCCCTGGTGGCCCATCTCAACCCCCTGATGGGCCTGTATGGCGCCTTCATCATCTGCACCCTCACGGCATTGTTCGGCGGCCGACCCGGGATGATTTCCGGTGCCGCAGGCTCCATGGCGGTGGTGATCGTCGCCCTGGTGGTGCAACACGGTGTGCAATACCTGCTGGCCACGGTGCTGCTGGGCGGGGTGGTGATGATCCTGTTCGGCCTGTTGCGGCTGGGCAAGCTGGTGCGGCTGGTGCCGTACCCGGTGATGCTCGGCTTCGTCAACGGCCTGGCGATTGTCATCGCCATGGCTCAGCTGGAGCACTTCAAGGACGGCGAGCACTGGCTCAGTGGTGCACCGCTGTACCTGATGATCGGCCTGGTGGCGCTGACCATGCTGGTGGTCTACGTGCTGCCCAAGCTGACCCGTGCGGTGCCGCCGGCGCTGGTGGCGATCCTCGGGGTTGGCGCGCTGGTGTACCTGCTCGACCTGCCGACCCGCACCCTCGGCGACATGGCGCACATTGCCGGTGGCCTGCCGCAGCTGGCCTTGCCGCAAGTGCCGTGGAACCTCGAAACCCTGAAGATCATCGCCCCCTACGCGGTGCTGATGGCCATGGTCGGCCTGCTGGAAACCCTGCTGACCCTCAACCTCACCGACGAAATCACCGAGAGCCGCGGCTACCCGGACCGTGAATGCGTGGCGCTGGGTGCTGCCAACATGATCTCTGGTATGTGCGGGGGCATGGGCGGCTGCGCGATGATCGGCCAGACCGTGATCAACCTCAGCTCCAATGGCCGTGGCCGGTTGTCGGGCGTGGTGGCCGGGGTGATGATCCTGCTGTTCGTGCTGTTCCTGTCGCCGCTGATCGAGCGCATCCCGCTGGCGGCGCTGGTCGGGGTGATGTTCGTGGTGGCCCAGCAGACCTTTGCCTGGGCCTCGCTGCGGGTGCTGCACAAGGTGCCGGTGAGCGATGTGCTGGCGATCATCGCGGTGACGGTGGTGACGGTGTTCACCGACCTGGCCACGGCGGTGTTGTTCGGTATCGTCATCGCGGCGGTGAACTTTGCCTGGCAGCATGCCCGCGAGCTGTATGCCGACAGCCACGAGGACGGCGAAGGGGGCAAGCATTACCAGGTGCATGGCACGTTGTTCTTTGCCTCGACCACGCCGTTTCTCAACCAGTTCGACCCGGCCAATGACCCGGCCAAGGTCACGCTGGATTGCCAGCATTTGAGCTTTGTCGATTACTCGGCGATTGCCGCGCTGAAGACCTTGCGTGAGCGCTATGCCAAGGCCGGCAAGCATCTGCGTGTGGTGCACCTTTCCGAGCGCTGCAAGAAGCTGCTGAAGCGGGCTGGCGAGCAGCACTGAGCATCGTAGTGGCCTGCACTGGCCTCTTCGTGGGCACGCCCGCTCCCACAGGGTGATCGCATAACCCCTGTGGGAGCGGGCGTGCCCGCGAAGAGGCCAGTGCAGGAGAAGGGCTTACTCCCCGCGGTTCTTTTTCACGATGGCATCGGCAATGCTCGCCGGTGCCTCGGCATAGCGGGTGAACTCCATCGAGAAGCTCGCCCGCCCCTGGGTCATCGAGCGCATCGACGTGGCATAGCCGAACATCTCGCCCAGCGGCACCTCGGCGCGGATCACCTTGCCAGCCGGCGTCTCATCACCGTCCTGGATCATCCCGCGACGCCGGCTCAAGTCGCCGAGAATATCGCCCTGATACTCCTCCGGCGTCACCACCTCGACTTTCATCACTGGCTCCAGCAACACCGCGCCGCCTTTTTGCGACAGCTGCTTGGTGGCCATGGAGGCGGCGATCTTGTAGGCCATCTCGTTGGAGTCCACGTCATGGTAGGAGCCGTCGTACACCGCCGCTTTCAGGTTGATCAGCGGATAGCCGGCCAGCACGCCGTTCTTCATCTGCTCCTCGATGCCTTTCTGGATCGCCGGGATGTACTCGCGCGGTACCACGCCGCCGACGATCTCGTTGATGAACTCCAGGCCTTCCTTGCCCTCGTCACCGGGGGCGAAGCGGATCCAGCAGTGGCCATACTGGCCGCGCCCGCCGGACTGGCGCACGAAGCGGCCCTCGATCTCGCAGGTGTTGCGGATCTTCTCGCGGTAGGCCACCTGCGGCTTGCCGATATTGGCGTCGACGTTGAACTCGCGCTTCATGCGGTCGACGATGATGTCCAGGTGCAGTTCGCCCATGCCGGAGATGATGGTCTGGCCGGTTTCTTCGTCGGTGCGCACGCGGAACGACGGGTCTTCCTGGGCCAGCTTGCCCAGGGCGATGCCCATCTTCTCCTGGTCGCCCTTGGTTTTCGGTTCCACCGCCACCGAGATCACCGGGTCGGGGAAGTCCATGCGTTCGAGGATGATCGGCTTGTCGATGTCGCACAGGGTATCGCCGGTGGTGACGTCTTTCATGCCGATCAGCGCGGCGATATCACCGGCGCACACGTCCTTGATCTCGGCGCGCTGGTTGGCGTGCATCTGCACCATGCGGCCGATGCGTTCCTTCTTGCCTTTCACCGAATTGAGCACGGCGTTGCCTGAACTGAGCACGCCGGAATACACCCGGGCAAAGGTCAGGGTGCCGACGAAGGGGTCGGTGGCGATCTTGAAGGCCAGGGCAGAGAACGGCTCCTTGTCGTCGGCGTGCCGTTCCAGGTGCTTTTCTTCGTCGTCCGGGTCGGTGCCCTTGATCGCCGGGATTTCCGAAGGGGCGGGCAGGTAGTCGATGACCGCGTCGAGCATCAGCGGCACGCCCTTGTTCTTGAACGACGAGCCGAGGATGGTCGGGACGATTTCATTGGCGAGGGTACGCTGGCGCAAGGCGGCCTTGATTTCATCGACGCTCAGTTCCTCGCCTTCGAGAAACTTCAGGGTCAGTTCATCATTGGCTTCGGCCGCGGCCTCGATCATGTGCGCCCGCCATTCGTCGGCCAGCGCCTGCAGTTCGGCGGGTATGTCTTCTTCGCGGTAGCTGGTGCCCTGGTCGTTGTCGTTCCAGTAGATCGCCTTCATCTTCACCAGGTCGATCTGGCCGATGAAGTTCTCCTCGCTGCCGATGGCCAGCTGGATCGGCACCGGGTGGTGGCCCAGGCGCTGGTCGATCTGCTTGACCACCCGCAGGAAGTCGGCCCCCTGGCGGTCCATCTTGTTGATGTAGGCCAGGCGCGGCACGTGGTACTTGTTGGCCTGGCGCCAGACCGTCTCGGATTGCGGCTCGACGCCATCGGCGCCGCTGAACACCACCACCGCGCCATCGAGCACGCGCAGCGAGCGTTCCACCTCGATGGTGAAGTCGACGTGGCCGGGGGTGTCGATGATGTTGAAGCGGTACTTGTCGGCGAACTGCTTGGTCGAGCCTTGCCAGAAGGCCGTGGTCGCCGCCGAGGTGATGGTGATGCCGCGCTCCTGCTCCTGGGCCATCCAGTCCATGGTCGCGGCGCCATCGTGCACCTCGCCCATCTTGTGGTTGACCCCGGTGTAGAACAGGATGCGCTCGGTGGTCGTGGTCTTGCCGGCGTCCACGTGGGCGACGATGCCGATATTGCGGTACAGCTCGATGGGCGTTGTACGGGCCATGGCGGACTACCTGCGGATGGGCGGATTCCCCCACGGTAGCAGAGCGGGGGAATCCTGCCTGACCGCCGGGCCGTCAGTCAGCCTGGGCTTGCAGCATCCACTGGCCGTCGATTTCGCGGGCCAGGCCGCTGGCCGGCAGCAGGGCCAGCAGGCGCTCGTGCAGGGCGGCTTCGGTGAAGGTCCTGAGGGTGGTGAGGTCCAGTGCACCGATCAGGCTGAGGTCGGCCTTGGTGTACGACAGCCAGGCCTTTTTCAGCACCTGGGCGACATCGCTGCCGGCGGTGCTGGCGAAGCGGCGGTGCCACGGGCGGCCTTCGAAGGTGAAGTTGTGGGCATGGCTGTAGCTGCTTTCGTCGCTGCCTTCGGCGCAGCGGTAGCAGCTGCACGGGCCTTCGCCGAAGGCGTTGCGCAGGTAGCTGTTGAAGTCCACGACGGGCTTGAGGGTCAGGCGTTTGTCGACCTCGAACAGGTCGGCGATCAGGGGTTCTTCGGCGCTCACTCAGGTGTCCTCGTGTGGTGTGGCGTGCATCGGCGGGCACCCTAACAGATCGAGGCATCTTTTGCAGGCCCGGCCTCTCCGCGGGCACGCCCGCTCCCACAGTTACTGTGCACACCTTGAGCAATGTGAAATCCCTGAGGGAGCGGGCATGCCCGCGAAGAGGCCAGTAGAGACAACAGAGATCACCTGCCGTACTCTACGCGGCCAAATACCCAGACACCCTTTTGAGGTAACCCCGCTTGAGCACCAAGTACCCTTACACTGCCACCGTGACCATCAGCGCCGAAGACCGCGGCGGTGACACCGAAGCCTCGGAAAACCCGGGCATGCGCGTCGGCCTGGAGGCGGTGACCGAGACCCTGAAGAAGGTGCATTTCGTCGGTACGCTCGCGGCCCCCGAGAAATCCGCCACGCACATCTGCGTGACCCTGGAGAACGGCCTGACCTACTACGGCCCGATCGTCAACGGCCACGCCGAGCTCGAAGGCGGCTGGATCGCCTTCGAGTCCGACATGCTCACCCCTGAAGAACTGGGCCTGTAAGCCCCGATTCAGTTCAGCTCGGCCAGGCACTGCTCGAGGATATCCAGCCCTTCCTCGAGCACCTCGGCCTCGATGGTCAGCGGTGCCAGCAGGCGGATGATGTGCCGCGCCTTGCCGCTGGGCATCAGCAGCAGCCCCTTGGCCCGCGCCGCTTCCATCACCTTGGCCAGCTGGGCGGGCGCTGGGCTGCCATCGGCATTGACGAACTCGATGCCGCGCATGGCGCCGGTACCGGTCAGGCGGCCGATGTACGGGCTCAGGTTCGAGGCCTTCCAGCGGGCATGGCGGCCAACGATCGCCTGCTCCTGGCGTTCACCCCAGGTGGCGACGTTCTCGTCGGTCATCTGTGCCAGGCTCGCCAGCGCTGCCGCGCAGGCGATCGGGTTGCCCGAATAGGTGCCGCCCAGGCCACCTTTGGGCAGTGCTGCCATCAGCGCCTGACGCCCGACCACCGCACCCAGTGGCATGCCACCGGCAATGCTTTTCGCCAGCAACAGCAGGTCTGGTTCAATCCCCAGGCGCGGGAAGGCGAAGCGTTGGCCGGTGCGGCCAAAGCCGGACTGGATCTCGTCGATGATGATCAGGATCCCGTGCTCGTCGCAGAAGCGCCGCAGGGCCTGGGCAAACGCCGGGTCGAGGGCGAGGAACCCGCCTTCGCCTTGCACCGGCTCGAAGATGAACGCCGCCACGTCCTCGACCGCCAGTTCGACGCTGAACAGGCGGTCCATGGCCTTGAGCGCCTGCTCGCAGGTGACGCCGGTATCGGCGCTGGGGTAGGGCAGGTGGTACACCGGCCCCGGCAGTTCACCGACCCGCTGCTTGTAGGGCGCGACCTTGCCGTTGAGGTTCAGGGTGGCCAGGGTGCGGCCGTGGAAGCCACCGTCGAAGGCGATGATGGCGCGTTTGCCGGTGGCGCCGCGGGCCACCTTCAGGGCGTTTTCCGCCGCTTCCGCGCCACTGTTGGTGAGCATGCCGGCCAGCGGGTAGCTGACCGGGACGAACTGGCGCAGGCGCTCCATCAATTCCAGGTACGGGCCATGGGGGGCGGCGTTGAAGGCGTAGTGGGTAAGGCGGCTGGCCTGGGCCTGGATCGCTTCGACCACAGCCGGGTTGCAGTGGCCCAGGTTGAGTACGCCGATGCCGCCGACAAAGTCGATATAGCGTTTGCCGTCGGTATCCCAGACTTCGGCATTACGGCCATGGGAAAGTGTGATCGGATGAACGATGGCGATGGATTGACTGATACTTTCCAGCTTCATGGGCACGCGGACCTTGTTCGAGTTTCTTAATATCCAAGCGCGCCGCGGTATTATTCCGCAAACGAATTATTCGATTGCGGTCATTCCCCAGATTCATGAACTGGCCCCTTCGCGGGCAAGCCAGCTCCCACAGGGTCTGCGCAAGATTCAAGTCTTGTGCAGACCCTGTGGGAGCGGGCTTGCCCGCGAAGAGGCCAGTACAGGCCATATCAATCTCCCTCAGCCACCCGCTCGCGAATCCACTGCACGAACGCCTTGACCTTGGGCACTTCGGCGGCATGTTCGGCATGGGCGATGAAGTGCCGGCCATTGCTCGCCACCGGGTGGTCCCAGGCCACCACCAGCTTGCCTTCGCTCAACTCTTCGGCCACCAGGTAGCGCGGGATCAGGGCGATGCCACAGCCAGCGATGGCCGCCCGGATGCACAGGTAGAACGTGTCGAAGCGCGGCCCGTGGTAGCTGTTCTGGCTATGCAGGCCCAACCCCAGGAACCACTCGTGCCAGGCCTCCGGCCGTGAGGCGCACTGCAGCAGCCGGTGTTCGGTGAGCGCCTCGGCGCTGTCGAAGCGGTGCCGGGCCAGCAACTCGGGCGCACACACCGGCACCACGGCCTCGCTGAACAGCTCGATGCAGGTGGCTCCCGGCCAGGTGCCCTGGCCGAAGAAGAAGGCGATATCGGCCTTGGCCTGCACCAGGTCGAACGGCTCCAGCTCGTTGCGGATGTCCAGGTGAATGCGCGGGTGGCGGTCGCCGAAGCCCTTGAGCCTGGGCACCAGCCAGCGCGCGCCGAAGGTCGGCTGGGTGGCGATGCGCAGCACCTCGGTCTCGTCGCCGTAGCTGAGGATGTAGCGGCTGGAGATGTCGATCTGGGTGAGGATCTTGTTCACCTCGGCGAGGTACAGCGCGCCCGCCGGGGTCAGGTGCAGGCGCCGGCGAATGCGCTGGAACAGCGAATGCGACAGCATGTCCTCGAGCTGCGCGACTTGCTTGCTGACGGCGCTCTGGGTCAGGTGCAGCTCCTGTGCCGCACGGGTGAAGCTCAGGTGCCGGGCGGCGGCTTCGAAGCACTGCAAGGCGGTGGTCGAGGGCATCAGGCGTTTGGACATGGCAGGCGCGTACCGAGCAAAAAAGGAAGGAGTTCATTCCGTATTGGAATCATGTGCTTCGAAAAGGTCGTTTGTTGACCTCGCCCTATAGATTAATACTGACCTCGATCAACGATTACAACCGGTACGGCGAAGAGGAGGCAAGTGCGGCACCGGCGACATAAAACAACAACAACGAGCAACACGACCTACGCGAATTCTGCTCCAACTTTTCTGCCGTCGACGGCATTACCGCCGCACGCCGGCCGACCCATTCGAGGGTTCTCCATGGCTTCGCTACACAACAACAAACAGCGTTCCTTGCAGCACGGCCTGACCTCGCGTCAGGTGTCCATGATTTCCATTGCCGGCATCATCGGTGCCGGCCTGTTCATCGGTTCTTCCAACGCCATCGCCACCGCGGGCCCGGCCATTCTCATCTCCTACGCCATGACCGGCCTGCTGGTACTGCTGGTGATGCGCATGCTGGGCGAAATGGCCATCGCCAACCCCAACAGCGGCTCGTTCTCCACCTACGCCTCCGAGGCCATCGGCCCGTGGGCCGGCTTCACCATCGGCTGGCTGTACTGGTGGTTCTGGGTACTGATCATCCCGGTCGAGGCCATCGCTGGCGCGGACATCCTGCATGCCTACTTCCCGGGTGTGCCGTCCTGGCTGTTCGCCTTCCTGATCATGGTCGTGCTGTCGGGCAGCAACCTGGTCAGCGTGAAGAACTTCGGTGCGTTCGAGTACTGGTTCGCGTTGGTCAAGGTGGTCGCGATCATCGCCTTCATCGGGGTCTGCAGCCTGGCCGTGTTCGGCTTCTGGCCGCTGGCCGAGGTGTCCGGCATCAGCCGCCTGTGGGACCAGGGCGGGTTCATGCCCAACGGCTTCGGTACCGTGCTCGGTGGTGTACTGATCACCATCTTCTCGTTCTTCGGCGCCGAGATCGTCACCATTGCCGCCGACGAAACCGCCAACCCGAAAGACAAGATCCGCCGCGCCACCAACCTGGTGGTGTACCGCATCGCGATCTTCTACCTGGCGTCGATCTTCCTGGTGGTGTCGCTGGTGGCCTGGAACGACCCAGGCCTGAAAGCGGTGGGCTCGTTCCAGCGCGTGCTGGAAGTGCTGAACGTGCCGGGCGCCAAGTTGCTGGTCGACCTGGTGGTGCTGGTGGCGGTGACCAGTTGCATGAACTCCGGCCTGTACACGGCGTCGCGGATGCTCTATTCGCTGGGTGCCCGTGGCCAGGCGCTGAGCATGACCAAGCGCATTTCCGGCGCCGGCGTGCCGACCGTGGCGGTGATCCTCTCGACCCTGGCAGGCTTCGTCGGTTGCTTCGTCAACTACGTGCTGCCGGGCAAGGTGTTCGGTTTCCTGCTGTCCACCACCGGCGCCATCGCCTTGCTGGTGTACCTGGTGATCGCCGTGTCGCAACTGCGCATGCGCGCCCGTGCCGAACGTGAAGGGCGGCCGCTGGAGCTGAAGATGTGGCTGTTCCCGTGGCTGACCTGGCTGGTGATCGGCACCATCGTCATGGTGCTGGGCTACATGCTGTTGAGCGATGCCTACCGCTACGAGACGTTGATGACTGCGGGCGTGACCCTGTTCATCCTCCTCGTTTCGCTGACCCAGAAGGGCGGCAGGGCGATTGCCCAGACGGCCTGACCTTTCTGCTTTAATGGGGGCGTTTCGCGCCCCCATTCCAACAAGCACAGGCTGCGTATGAACGATCAGATCCTTTCCCTCCAGGCCCTCGCTGCCCCTGATGGCACCTGCTACGGTTGCGGCAGCGCCCACCCCAGCGGCCTGCACCTGCAAAGCCACTGGGATGCCGACGGCATCCACCTGTTGTGCCGGCATTCACCCGACAGCACCTTCATCGGCTGGCCCGGCCTGGTCTACGGTGGCCTGCTGGCGATGCTAGTCGACTGCCATTCCAACTGGACCGCGATGGCCTATCACTACCGCGCCGAAGGCCGCGAAGCGGGCAGTCTGCCGCGCATCGACTGCGTGACCGGCAGCCTCGGGCTGAATTACCTCAAACCCACGCCGATGGGTGTGGAGCTGCTGCTCAAGGCGCGCGTGGAAGGTGAAGTCGGGCGCAAGACCCGGGTCATCTGTGAGGTCTGGGCCGGCGACGTGCTGACGGTCAGCGCCGACTCGGTGTTCGTGCGGGTAGACACTGAAAAGCTCAAGCTCAAGGCGCACGGCCAAGCCAGCTGATCAGCGGCAGGTGATGGTCAGCCAGCCGGGATGTCTCTAGAGTGAGAGGTCCCATTTCAAGGCCAAGGTTGACCATGACCGATCTGAGCGCATTCCCTATCACCCGTAAATGGCCCGCGAAGCATCCCGAGCGCCTGCAACTGTATTCGCTGCCCACGCCTAACGGCGTCAAGGTGTCGATCATGCTGGAGGAGATCGGCCTGGCTTATGAGCCGCACAAGGTCAGCTTCGACAACGATGACCAGCTGAGCCCTGAATTCATCTCGCTCAGTGCCAACAACAAGATCCCGGCGATCCTCGACCCCAATGGCCCGGGCGGCCAGCCGCTGCCATTGTTCGAGTCGGGGGCGATCCTGCAGTACCTGGCGGAAAAGAGCGGGCAGCTGCTGAGCCAGGAACCGGCCCAGCGTTACCAGACGCTGCAGTGGCTGATGTTCCAGATGGGCGGGATCGGGCCGATGTTCGGCCAGGTCGGTTTCTTCCATTTCTTTGCTGGCAAGGAATATGAAGACAAGCGCCCGCGTGACCGTTACGTCAACGAGTCGAAGCGCCTGCTCGGGGTGCTGGACCGGCACCTGAAAGGGCGTGAGTGGATGGTCGATGAATACAGCATCGCCGACATCGCCATCTTCCCCTGGGTGCGCAACCTGGTGGAACGCTACAACGCGCGCGAGTTGGTAGGCTTCGACCAATTCAAGGAAGTGCAGCGGGTGCTGGCGAAATTCCTTGAGCGGCCCGCCGTGCAGCGTGGTCTGAAAATCCCTTCCTGATAAACCGCTGAGGGCACTGTGGGAGCCGCGCTTGCCGGCGATGGGCTCCCACACGTGACCGCGTACACCTGGAAGCTGTTCGGTGTTGGTTCAGAAGATCTGGCTCAGCAGCCAGTACAAGCTACCGGCCAGCAGCATCGCCGCCGGCAGGGTCAGCACCCAGGCCATCAGCAGGTTGATCAGCGTGCGCTTCTGAATGCCCGAGCCGTTGGCAACCATGGTCCCGGCCACCCCCGAACTCAGCACGTGAGTCGTCGATACCGGCAACCCGAACATGTCCGCCGCACCAATGGTGCACATGGCAACTACTTCCGCCGAAGCACCCTGGGCATAGCTCAGGTGAGTCTTGCCGATCTTCTCGCCGACCGTGACCACGATACGCCGCCAGCCAACCATGGTGCCCAGGCCCAATGCGATGGCCACGGCCACCTTGACCCAGAGCGGGATGTAGCGGGTGGCGTCGTCCAGCTGGGTCTTGAACAGCTGCACATGGCTGCGGGTATCGGCGTCGAACGCCACCAGTTGTTTCTTCTCGATCAGGCGGATGGCTTCGCTGGTCAGGTACATGTCGTTGCGCACGTTGGCCATGGCTTCGGCCGGCACGCGCTGCAGCGAGCCATAGCCTTTGACCTGGTCACCGATCATGCCGGTGAGCGCGGCGAGTGCCGGCACCAGCTGCGGGCTGGCCTTGGGCTCGGCGATGAACGCGGTCAGCGCCTGGCGCGGGTCGGCGGGGGCCGGCCCGGGATCGCTGCGCACCAGCACCTGGCGGGTCACTTCGGCGACGGCGGAGAACTGCAGCGCCTGCTCGCTGGGCATGGTCTTGTTCAGGGCGTAGGCCATCGGCAGGGTGCCGACCAGGATCAGCATGATCAGGCCCATGCCTTTCTGCCCGTCGTTGGAACCGTGGGCGAACGACACGCCGGTGCAGGTCAGGATCAGGATGCCGCGGATCCACCACGGTGGCGGCGTGCGCCCTTGTGGCGCCTGGTACAGTGCCTTGCGCTTGACCAGCGCGCGCAGGGCCAGCAGCAACAAGGCTGCGCAGGCAAAGCCGATCAGCGGTGAGAACAGCAGGGCATAGCCGACCTTGCTGGCCTGGGCCCAGTCGACCCCGCTGGTGCCGTCACGCCCGTGCATCAGCGCATTGGCCACGCCCACGCCGATGATCGAGCCGATCAGCGTGTGCGAAGAGGACGCCGGCAGCCCCAGCCACCAGGTGCCGAGGTTCCAGATGATGGCCGCCAGCAGCAAGGCGAAGACCATGGCGAAGCCAGCCGAGGAGCCGACCTGTAGAATCAGCTCCACCGGCAGCAGGGCAATGATGCCGAAGGCCACCGCGCCACTGGAAAGCAGCACGCCCAGGAAGTTGCACAACCCGGACCAGACCACCGCCACCGGCGCTGGCAGCGAGTGGGTGTAGATCACCGTGGCCACCGCGTTGGCGGTGTCATGGAAGCCGTTGACGAATTCGAAGCCCAGGGCGATCAGCAGCGCCAAGCCCAGCAGAAGAAACGGCGTGACGGTGGTGATCACCGTGCCGCTGGCGGTCACGTCCTGCTTGAGGCTCCAGGCGGTGTAGGCGATACCGGCCAGCAGCAGGCCAAAGAACAGCACGAGGGTGGCGCGCCCGGGTTTGTGCGCAAGCTGCGGGCGGGCATCGCTATGGGCCAGTGGCAGCTGGCTGGCCAGGGACGGGGTTGCCATGGGGGCTCCGGTCGGCGTCGGCGAGGGTGGCTCTGAGCATAGAAACAATTCCTCGGCTGGACGTGACCTCGGTCAATGAATTACCTAGGCTCAAGACAGACGGTAAAGGCAGGAGAACCCCATGATTCGCTGCAAGCGCGTCTACGACGCACCAGGCAAGGAAGATGGCCAGCGTGTGCTGGTCGACCGCCTGTGGCCGCGCAACAAACGCAAGGATCAGCTGCAGGGCGAGTGGCTTCGCGAGGTGGCGCCCTCCACCGATTTGCGCAAGGCGTTGCACCAGGGCGAGGTGGATTTCGCCGGGTTTACCCAGCGCTATCAGCAGGAGCTGGCAGCGCACCCGGAATGCTGGTACCCGCTGCTGGACCTCGCGGCCAAGGGCAACCTGACCCTGCTGTACGCCGGCAAGGACACCGAGCACAACAATGCCCAGGTGCTGGCGGCCTGGCTGGAAGACGAACTGGAGCGGCGCGGCCCGGGCAGCTCGCCGGTGTGCTATGCCCGTTGAACTGGTTACTGCGAGCGATGCCTGGTGCACCTTTGCCCGCGACCTCACACGGCGGGCGATGCTGCCCTATTACCGCGAGTTCGACCTGTTGTGGATCGAGGAAGCATTCGACCAGGCCTGGGGCTGGCGCGAGCAGTGGCTGGTGATGGAAGGCGAGGCCGTGCTGGGCTTCTGCAGCCTCAGCCAGGACCGGCAGGGGTTGTTCATTCGTGAGTTGCACCTGGTGCCGGAGCAGCGTGGGCGAGGGGTGGGCAGCCAGGTGCTGGAGATGCTGGCCACATGGGCGGCGCAGCGGCGTCTGCCGTTGTTGAGGTTGATGGTGTTCAAGAGCAACCCGGCGCGGCAGCTGTACCGGCGCCACGGGTTTGTCGAGATGGGAGAGGATGACTGCTTTGTGAGGATGCAGCGGGTCATTGGTTGACCTGTGCCGGCCTCTTCGCGGGCACGCCCGCTCCCACAGGGTCACCACAATTTTGAAAACTGTGGGGTACCTGTGGGAGCGGGCGTGCCCGCGAAGAGGCCATTACAGTCACAGCAAATGCTGGATCATTGCTGCCTCACCCGCACAGTCTCACCTTGGCGAACCGTGGCCTCGAGCAACTGCCCTTGCAATGGCAGCAAGTCACCGATCAACAAATTCTGCAACAGCGGCTTGCCATCGAAGCTGTTGCCCCCCAGCACCACGTCCCGCATGCCTTCCACCCGCACCAGTGCCTTGCCGACCTGCCCCAGGCGGTTGCCGCTGAGCACTAGCGGCCCGGCCAGTGGCGTGGCATTGCGCAGGCTGATGGCATACTCCGCCGTATTGCCGATGCGGTTGTCGAGCAACGCCACGGCGCCCACCTCGCTGGCATCCACCGCGCTACCCTGGCTGCTGGCCAGCAGGTTGTCGTCGATCACCAGCGGTGCCGCCGTGGTGGGGGCCAGGCTGCGCAGCTGGATGCCATTGCCGCGGCTGTCACCGATGCGGTTGCCGGCCAGCAGTACCGCGCCCTGTTGCTCGCTGACTTCGATGGCGGCCTTGGTGGCGCCAAGGATCAGGTTGCCTTCGACCAGGGCGCGGGTCTGGCCACGCAGGCGCACGCCGCTGTTGTTGTCGATGCCGCGCAGCTGGTTGCCCTGCAGCTTGACCTGGCTGTTCTGCACATCGATGGCGTACTGCTGCGACTGCTCGAACTGGCTGCCGGTGATGGTCGCCTGACTGTGCTGCAGCTCCACCGCGCTGGACATCTCGCTGAACTGGCTGTCGCGGATGATTACCGTGGCCGGGCGTGTGCTGGCTGCCTGCTGGGTGCTCAAGGCGGTGGTCAGGCCACGCGAGAGGTTGGCGTTGTAGCCCAGGCGCTTGAGCGTCGAGCCGAGCACCTGGGTATGGCTGCCGGCCCAGGCCACCACGAACGGCCGCCAGGCGCGGTCGGTGCTGCCCGGCTTGTCGCCGGCCATGCTCTGCAGGCTGGACTGGTTGAGCCCAAGCCAGCCCTGGTTGATCAGCGCCGTGCCGGAGAAACTCGACAGATATAAGCTGGTGCCTTCCAGCACCAGCCCGGCGTCGCTGCCGATCAACAGCGGGTAGCTGAGCAGGTAGCCATCCTTGTAACGCTTGAGGACGCGTGGGTCGTTCAGTGCGTCGTGCAGTTGCGCCAGGGTGATGCTGCCACCCCGCAGCATCACCACCTGCGGGTGGTGCGCCTGGTAACCGGCGATGGCGCGGAACAGGCCGTTGTTGACGAACGGCTCGAACGGCCAGCTGCCGGCCTGGGACGAGAACATCGGTTGCAGGCTGACGCTGGCGCGCCCGGCCGGGCGTTGCCGCTCGGCCTGCTGGAACGCCACGGCCTGGCGCACCTGTTGGCGCAACTGGTCGACCTTGAGCTGGCGCTGCGCCTGGGGCAGGGTGTCCACGGTCTGGTTGGCTGGCAGCGCCTGGCTGGCGGCCTGGGCGGCGCCTGCCAGGCACAGGGCGGCCAGGCAGGTGAGGGAAAAGCGGGCGAGGGCAGCCATGGGTCAGCTCCTTGATCCGGGCAGTGGGGGGTAGAAGGCTTTGATCGGGCCGCCGAGCTGGCTGTAGTTGTCCACCTCGCCGTCTTCGCTGTCGTACAGCTGGCGCGCCAAGGCATGGCCGGGGTTGCGCTGCAGGAACGGGATCAGCCAGGCCATCTTGTACGGTGCCACATCCGCCTGGGCCTGGCCCTTGAGTTCGGGCAGGTCGCCTGGGTCGAGCACCGTGCGGGCGGCGAAGTTGGCCAGCAGGTCGAGGGTCTGCTGGTCGTCATGGCTCCACGGCAGGCCATTGGCGCGTGCCGACTCGGCCAGCAGCACCAGCGGCACCAGGGCGTACTGGCTGTAGTTGGCCGCCAGCTTGCTGCGTGCCACTTCCAGCGGCAGGTAGGCATAGTTGCCATGGTTGGCGCGCACGGCCTGGGCCAGGCCACGGCGCAGGTTGCCGTCGGCCCACTGGATGAAGTCGTCGCGCCCGACCAGCATGCCGGTGGCGGCCACGGCCCAGGCCGCCCAGTAATCGTGGTTGTTGAAGTACACCCCGCTGGCGCTGCGGCGTGGGTCGTACTCGCGGATCACCTGCTCGCCGAGGCGGGTGAACCAGCTGCGCTGTGCCTCGCTCAATTGCAGCTTGCCGTCGCTGGCCGACTGGGTCAGCAGCACGGCACCGGCCATCGCCGCCAGCGCCCATTTGCGTGCGGCCATGCCGGTGCCGCTGGCATCCGGGTTGAGCAGGGCGCCGGCTTCGGCCCAGTGTTGCAGCCACTGGTCCTGGCAGGCCAGGGCCATGTTGGCGTCCTGGGGCTTCTTGGCGCCCTGGAAGCGTTTGCTGGCGTAGATAAGGCCGCCGACGAACTGCTTGACCTGCTTGCCGATGCGTTCGCTGTCGGCATCGGGGCTGCTGCGCAGGGTCGACTTGCTGGCGTCGCGCTGGTCGTACTTGCTTTCCAGGCGCAGGCTGCCGGTGTAGGGCGCGGGTGGTTCCTTGGTGCAGGCCAGGGTGCGGTAGTCGGCGATCATGGCCGACTGGGGGGTGCTGTGGGCGGGCCAGATGGATTGCGCCGCCTGTGTCAGTGGGCTCATCAGAAACATCATGAGCAGGACTGGGGCTGCTTTGCAGCCCTTCGCGGGCATGCCCGCTCCCACAGGGATTTGTGAGGCTGAGGTGGTCATTGTGGGAGCGGGCGTGCCCGCGAAGGGCCGCAAAGCGGCCCCAATCAGCGGTATCACAGGCATAGCCGCGTCTCCACATCGGTTGCCGCGGTCCCGGCCTTGGTCGGCTCCATGAACACCGACAGCAGGTTGGCCCCGGCAAACTCCGGCGCCTTGCTCAGCTCCAGGTAATACTGCCCACCCGTCACCGCCGCCTCACGGCGGAACCACACCTTGTCCCGCGCACCGTTGTCGTAATAGACGATGATGTAGAAGTCCTTGACGTTCTTGTCGCTCAGGCGGATGTCGAGAAACCCCTTCGACAGCGCCTGGCGGCCACTGCCGGCGTTGCTCAGCAGCTCGATGCGCTCGCCCACCTTCAATGCCGGGCGTTGCAGCTTCGCGCCAAGCACTTCCTTGTTGGCCGCACAGCCGCCCTGAACCGCCGGCACCAGCTGGCGGTACATCAACGGCGAGTCGAGGCGGTAGTTGGCCGGCAGTTCCCAGACGATCAGCTTGGGCGGTGCCTTGGGTTTGTAGTCGCTGGACAGCAGGTACTCCAGCAACGAGCCGTCTTCGCCGACCCCGGGCAAGGCGTAGTTGAGGATGTCGACGTTCAGGTACTGCTTCAGGTAGCCGTCGAAATTGAACTGCTTGCTCTCGTCTTCACGGGCCGCGGCGTTACTGTCGCCGACCAGGATCACCTCCGGGTCCGGCGCCTCGTCGAACAGTGCGTCAGCGCCTGCCGCCTCCGGGATGGTCTGGTAGCCGCGCACGTACTGGAAACCGTAGTTGTTGCCGCAGATGCTGCTCATCGCCAGGTTCATGGTGCCATCCTTGGGCACCATCACGCCCGGTTCGGTGCGGTACGCCTTCTTGGTCAGCCCGGCATAGAACGGCTGGCGGCGGATTTCCTCGGCCATCAGCCTGGCGGTGGCCTCGGCGCCGGTGGGCGTCCAGTGGTGGTCACGGCGGAAGAAGTACTCGCCCTTCGGCGGCTGCTGCACCAGCTGCATCATCGGCGCCACCACCGCGCCGCCCTGGCGCAACTGGCCCAGGTAGGCGGCGAGGCTGTTGCTGGCGCGGGCATAGTCGAAGCCATGCAGCTGGTCGGCGAACAGCTTGTCGCGGTGCATCAGCCCGCGGGTCGGCTGGATCGCCATGGCCACATGAATGCCCTGGCGCTCGAACGCCTGCATCAGGCGGGCGAACTCTGGGCGCATCGGTGCGGGGATGCCGAAGTCGTTGGTCAGGTCGACCGCCGAACGGAACAGCCAGCGGTCCTTGCCAGGCACGATCTCGCGCATCAGTTTCATGCGCCCTTCGGCATAGCGTTGCGGGTCGCTCAAGGCCGGGCAGACCATGCACTGCAGGTTCTCGCAGCCAGGCCCGGCCGCTTGGGCAGCCTGGGCCGGCTGTGCGGCGTGGCCGGGCAGGCTGAGCAAGGCCAGGGCAGCGCTCAGGCCAAAAGGTACAAGGGTCTTCATGTGCCAGTCATCCTTGCAGGGCAATCATCACTCGGTCGGGTCGATGCTGTTGGCCAGGGTCATGCTGCGGTTGCCCGGCAGCAGCACGTAGCTGTACGAGCGGCCTTTCTTCAGGAACTGCTCGTCGAAGCTGGCGACCTTGGTGTCCTGCTGGTACGCGGCGAAGTCGATCTTGATCTCGTTGACCATGCGCGTGCCGGTCTCGCCATTGCCCAGCGCTTCGACCACCTCGTGCTTGCCATCGGAAGTCTTCAGTGCAGCCTGGTTGGCGGTGAGGTTGTAGAAGGCGATCTGCGCCTTCTTCGGCTCGTTGACGTACTTGTCGCTGATCAGCTTCAGCTGCTTGCCGTCGTAGATCACGGTGCTGGCGGCATTGGCCTTGAGCTGCGGTTCGATCGACTTGCCGCCGACGGCGATCTTGTGCGGGCCGGCGGGGGTGAAGCGGTAGCCGCTGAGCTGGCCGGCGGCAACCCGCTGCGGGTTGACCTTGCCGCTCAGGCTGACGTCGATGTTGCTGTCGGACAGGTTCAGCACCCGGACGAACGCCGAGTCGGCCGGGGCCACGGCGTCGTACAGGTCGGCGTTGCCTTCGGCGGCCAGGGCCGCATGGCTGGCAGCGGCCAGGGCGATGGCGGTGAACAGTGGGGTGAGTTTCATCAGGCTCTCCTTGATTCGTCAGAAATGCTGGGGCGTGGCGCTACGGCTGAGCGAGCCGGGGCGGTGGGCGAGCAGGGTGCGCAGGGGGAACTCCCAGACCACGGTGTCGATCTGCGTGTTGGCCAACTGGTCGCTGGCGAGGAACTGGTTCATCGCCTCGAACGGGCCGCGGGCTTCCACGGCGATGCTCAGCAGGTCACGGTTGAGCGCCTCCTTGAGGAAGCCGACGAAGTTCCAGTCGTCGATCTTGCTGTAGCTGGTACCGACCAGCAGCAGGCTCTGGTCTTGCTCGGCGAACAGGTCGTCGGCGCCTTGGGTGGCCTTGAGGGTTTCGTACAGGGCGATCGGGTTGGGGCCGAACTGCGGCGCCAGGCGCGCGTGGTCGAACTGGATGTAGTTCATCAAGTCGCCCTTGACGCTCTTCTCGCCGGCCTTGTGCGACACGTACACCTGGTCACCCAGCAGTTGCGGGCGCTGGCGCGCCAGTTCATAGGCCGACAGCCGTGCGCCTTCCGGGCTCCAGTGGGTGTCGGACTTGAGGAACAGCTGCGGGCCATTGAGGTTGGCCAGGAACGCCGGGCGCAGCGGCACCACATCCAGCTGGCGGTCTTGCAGCGCGCCGACGAAACGGTCATAGAGGCCCGTCACCCGCGGGTCGAAGGCGTGTTCGGCGTGTGCCGCGTACACATCGAGTTTCATCGGCAGCGGCAGGATCACCAGCTGCTTGCCATGCTCGGCCAGCTGCGTGCGAACCTTGGCGATCTGCTCCAGCTGGCTCGCCAGGTTGGCGTCGAGGTCGTTGGGCACGCGGTATTCCTGGTTGGTGTACAGCCAGCCATCCTTGCCCAGTACCACGCCCTTGGTACCTTCGCCGAACAGGTGGAACTGGGCATCGGCCCACAGCTCCACCGACGGCTCACGCAGGAAGAAGCGCTTGTCGTAGGCCTGCTCGAACTTGCGCAGCAGCTTGCCGTCGACGAACAGGTTCCAGGTGTCGGTCGAGGTGCGGGCGAAGCTGAACACCGGTGGCAGCGAGTAGACGAACATCGCCGCCAGCACCACCACGAACAGAATGCCATTGGCCTTGCTGGCCGAATTCATCACCGGGTACATGGCCGTCTCCTAGAACTGGAAATACAGGAAGGGCGAAAACGAGTTCGCCGCCAGGCTGCTCAGCGCCAGCAGGAAGCCGCCCCACAGCAGCACGCTGTGCAGCGCGCCGACATGGCGCATGAAATAGCCTTCCTTGTTGCCGGCGTAGAAGCGCAGGTTGTTGATCCCGGCCAGCACCAGCCAGGCCAGCGCCACCAGGGCAAAGGCCATGGCCATCTTCGAGGCGCCGAGCACGTACAGCTCCAGCGAGCCGAAGCCGTTGAAGCCGAACAGCGCCTGGTAGATGTCGATGCTGTGGCGCAGGTCCATGGTGAAGAACAGCGGCATGCTCAGCACGATCAGCAGGCCTGTGCGCAGGTTGCGGCTCAGGCGGTAGGGCGCACCCACCTTGGTCGCCAGGTTGAACTTGCGTTCGATGACCATGCCGACCCCGAAAAAGAGCCCCCAGCAGATAAAGGCGAAGCTTGCGCCGTGCCACAGGCCCGACAGCAGCATGGTCCAGACCAGCGCCGGCAGGGCACCGGCCACGCGCTTGCGTACCAGAGGCATATACACGTAGTCGCGCAGGAAGTGCGCCAGGGTCATGTGCCAGCGTGCCCAGAACTCGGTGATGCTCTGCGCCACGTAGGGCTGGTTGAAGTTCTCCGGGAAGCGGAAGCCCATCATCAGCGCCAGGCCCAGGGCCATGTGGCTGTAGCCGGCGAAGTCGAAGTACAGCTGCAGGGTCGAGATCACCAGGCCGAACCAGGCGTCGCTGAACTGCAACGTGCCTTCACTGACAAACAGCAGGTTGATCGGTGCCAGGCGGTCGGCGATCAGCACCTTCATGATGAAGCCGAGCATGAAGCGGCACACGCCCAGCGAGAACAGCTCCAGCGAGTGGGTGCGTTCGCGCAGCTGCGGCGCCAGCTGGCTGTAGCGCAGGATCGGCCCGGCCACCAGGTGCGGGAACAGCGCGACGAAGGCGGCGAAGTCGATGAAGTTGCGCGTCGGCGTGGCGTCCTTGCGGTAGATGTCGACGATGTAGCTCAGGGCATGGAACACGTAGAACGAAATGCCCAGCGGCAGGAAGATGTTTTCCAGTGTCCAGGTGTTGATGCCCAGCGGCGCCAGCAGCATGGCCAGCACCTCGGCGCCGAAGTTGGCGTACTTGAAGTAACCCAGGGTCGACAGGTTGCCGGCCACGCCGATCCACAGCAGGCGCAGGGCCATGGGTTTGTCGCCGGCATCCAGGCGTGCCTTGATGCGCAGGCCGAACCAGTAGTTCCAGTAGGTGATGCCGACGAACAGCAGCAGAAAGTCCGGCCGCCACCAGGCATAGAAGATGTAGCTGGCGGCCACGATCACCGTGGAGCGCCACTGCGCCCTGGCCAGGAAGTACACGGCCAGGAACAGCGGCAGGTAAAGGAACAGGAACACATTGGAGGCGAAGATCATGGCACGGCCCTTCCTTAGTAACTGATCACCACGCCGACGCTCAGCTGGTAGTCATCGCCGGTTGCCAATGCACTGCCGGCATTGAGGTAACTGGCGCTGACCAGCGCGTTGACGTCCAGGTGCTTGCCATCGATAGCCACCGGAAACATCTTCCAGTAGTAGTTGAGGTCGATCATCTGCCCGACATTGCGCCCGTTGCCGTTGCTGCCCTGGTTGATGGCACGGTTGCGCTGCGAACGCTGGTCGCCATTCATGCGGATCGGCAGGGTGCCGTCGGCATCGCGCAGGTCCAGCTGGGTCACCCGCAGGTCCAGTGCACTGCGCGGGGTGGGGCGGGTCTCCACGGCAAAGCCGTAGTAGCTCAGGTTGCGCAGGTCGAGGGCGACGAACGAACTGGTCAGGCGGGTGCTGTAGGAGCCGGTGCGGGTGATGCGGTCGGACTGGATGGCGTTCAGGCGAAAGCCATCGTTCTCGTCGCCGGGCTTGTCGGTGAGGCCGCCGCGCAGCGCCACGCGAGGGGTCCACGCCAGGCTGTCGAAGCGCTTGCCGACTTCACCCAGCACCGCCCAGCCCTTGCTGCTGTGGCCGGTGGTGGTGACGCCGTTGCCGTCGGTGTTGTCCATCTTGCCGTCCAGCGCCGCCAGTTCCAGGTGGTAGTCGCTGAGCGCCGGGTAGGCAAGGTTGTCGCCCTTGAAAAACAGCCCGTAGCGCATGCCCTTGAAGTCGTAGCGGTCGTCGGCGTCGTGGCCGCTGTGGTCGTTCTCGTGCATCAGGCGCACCCCGACCTGGTTGTTCTGGCTCCAGCGGTAGGCGTACTGGCCCATCAGGTAGGTGGTGCGCTCCTCGCTGTCGGCCAGGCGGTTGACGTCGGTGTTGTAGTTGTGGAACTTCTGGCCGACGGCGAAGAACGCCTCGCTGAAGGTGTCCTGGTAGTTGAAACGCAGCGATTCGAGGCTGTCGTCCCACCAGATGCCGTAGTCGTCATAGAAGCGCTGGCGGCCGAACGAGGCGGAGAAGCGCGGGTCGTCGCCGATCAGGTTGCGCTTGACGTACAGCTCGCGCAGCTCGGCGTACCAGCCTTCGGGCTGCTCGCGTTCGTTGCTGTTGCTGGCTTCGTTGGTCAGGTTGCTCGACTGGCTGGAGTCGTAGTTCAGCCACAGGCGGCCGTACACCATCCACTTGGCCCAGCGCTTCTCTGGCGAGTACCAGGCGAACGACGGCTCGTAACGCAGGCTGTAGAACATCTCGCGGTCGCTGCCGACCTGGGAGTCCTCGGGGCCGTAGCCGGTCTGCACGGTGAGCTTGTTGAACACTTCCGAGGTGATCACCGGCTCGTTGCCATCCACGGTGGCGACGCGTACCGGTTCGTTGCTGTCGGCTTCGGGGCCGGTGATTTCTTCCGCGGCGAAGGCCGCCGGCAACGGCGCCAGGGCCAGCAGGGCGCCGAACAGGGGGTGATGCGCTTTCACAGGGTGGCCTCCTTGAACAGCCCGTTGCGAGCGGCCAGGGCGCGCTCGATGTCATCCTTTGGCAGGGTCTTTTCCAGGCGCTTGATCAGGCTGCGCGCACTGCGTTCACCCAGGTCGAGGGCGACGCGGGCGTAGGTGTAGGCCTTGACCGGGTCGTGGCACAGGGCACGGCCGTAGGCGTGCAGGGTGGCCATGCGGTACCAGGCGGCGGTGTTGCCCTGGTCGGCCTCGGCCTGGAACAGCGCCAGGGCCTTTTCCTGGTCGGGCTGGTCCTCGACGCCCTTGCTGTAGTACTCGGCCAGCAGCAGGCCGGCACCGGGGTAACCGCTGGTGCGCAGTTCCTCGATCAGTGCGCGGGCCTTGTCGGGGTCGAGGGTCAGCCAGTTGTTGACCATGTAGAACTGCGCCTGCAAGGCCTTGGCCCGGGTCGGCTCGCGCTGGCGAACCTGGTCGATCAGCGCCTGGGTTTCCTCGGCGTTGTGCTCGGTCGGGTTGGAGATCATGTAGTTGGCCTTGGACACCATGGCCGGCACGAAGCCACGGGCCACGGCCACATCGCGCCAGCGCTGGACGCGGGCGCTGGCCAGGTTCAGCGCATCGCCCTGGGCTTTCTCGCGGGCCAGTTGCTCGGGCGTTGGCGGCAGCTTTTCGGCACCGGGTACGCTGGCCTGCTGCTCGTAGCGGTCGGCTTCCTGTTCGGCGCGCTGCACGCTGGTGATGCTGTCGAGCAGCGCGGCGATGCGGTGGATGATTTCCACCGGCAACTGCTCGCGCTCAGGCTCGAGCTGGTCGGCGAAGGCCGGGAACAGGCGGTCCTGCTGCTCGCCGAGGAACGCGTAGTAGCGGTCGAGGGCGCGCACGTCCACACGCACCGCCTGGCGATACCAGCGCTCGGCGCCGGCGCGGTCGCCCTGGCGCTCGGCGAGTACGGCGTGGTACAGCTCGGGCCGGCAGTTGAGCAGGCAGGCCTGCTCGTACAGGGCCAGCAGTTGGGCGGCCTGGGCGGTGTCGACCAGCTCCGGGTAGGTCAGGAACACTTCCAGCGTGGTGCTGGTGTTGCGCGGGTCGAGGTTGGCCGGGTAGCGCGTCAATGCCTGCGCCATCCACGGCCGTTGCGCTTCGCGCAGGCTCGGCGTGCGGTCGATCAGGCGGGCCAGCGAAGCCAGTGCCGGGACCATGCCATGGCCGTCGGCAAAGGCCTTCTGGTACAGCGCCACCACTTCGGCGCGGCTGGCGCCCTCGCGCCCGGCCAGCACATCCCCAAGCAGCAGGGTGCTGGCCAGGTCGCCACGGGCGGCCAGCTCGCGCAGGTCGGAGGTGACTTCGGCCGACGGGTCCTTGTACAGCGCGTAGCGGATCTGTTCCAGGCTCTGCCCGGCACTGGCCGTGCTGGCACAGGCCAGCACCAGGCCAGCCAGCAGCAGACGGGGAGGCATATTGGCGGTCATGGCGTCATCGTCCTCGGCCGCTTAGCGCGCTGCGCCGAATGGCAGGCCCAGGAACAGGTCGACCGCCACCGCTTTCTGGTAGGCAGCGGCCGGCAGCGGGCTGTCGGGCTGGATGGTCAGTGCCAGGTTGCGATTGAGCTCATCCACGCGCGCATCGACCACCTTGCCGCTGTAGTGCTGGTCGAGGCCGAACACCTGCATGTCCACCGACTTCACCCGGTCGACATCGGCGAGCTTGTCGAACGGCACGTTGGCGCGCACGAACAGGCCCTGGTCCTTGGGCAGCAGGTGCATCAGCGGGGCTTCCTTGTAGCCGTAGCCATCCAGGCGCTGGCTCGGGTAGTAGACCTGGCAGTCGCACGGGCTGTTGATCACCGTCTCGATGGTGGCGCGGCCGAGCAAAGTCTGCAGGTCGCCCGGCGACAGGTCGGCGACCGCCTTCATGTCGGCCGGGCTGGTGAAGCTGGTGGCCAGCTGCGTGGAGATGCTGGCCAGCGGCTGCCCGGCCTGCACTTCGGTGGCGCCGGCGGGCAGCAGGTACTTCACATAGCCGTTGTCGGGCATGCTGATGACCTGGGCGTTGGTCGCCACCTGGGCCTGCAGCGCCGGGATGCGGAAGAACAGCAGGTAGCCCTTGTAGCCGACGAAGGCCAGCGCGGCGATGCCGGCGGCGGTGTACAGCAAGGTGCCGGTCAAGGCCTTGAGGCGGGCGCCCGGGGTGCGTGCGCTGGCGTACTTGTGCTTGCGCTCCTTGATGTAGTTCTCGCGCTGCATGACATTGAACAGGCCGTTGATGTCGGCGATCTCGCCCGACATGTAGGCGCTGATCAGGTAGCGCAGGATGTCGCGCTTCTGCGCATCGAGCTCGACGAACTGCGCGCCCACTTCGCTGCCGCGCTGGGAGACGATGCGGATCTTGCTGTCGATGTTCAGGTCGACCTGGTTCAGGCGCAGGCGGATCGAGGCGTCGTACAGCGTGCCGACGTTCAGCGGCGCGTCATGGATCAGGCCCAGGCCACCCAGGGAAATGTCCTGCAGGGCGACGTCGAACGGCGCCTGGCCGGCACTGGCCAGGCGCACCCGCGCGTTCATCCGGGTGCGCACGTACTGGCGCTCGTCGACCGCCTCGTGGACGATGTTGGCCGCTGTCTTGCCCGGGGCCGCGGGAATGTTCGTGGTACTCATGTGCAGGCGCCTTTCCTTAACGTTGCGAGAGTTCTAAAAGAACGGTGATGACCCCGAAGAAGATCGCGATCGACGAGCACAGCATCGCCTTCGAGGACCAGCGGTTGAGGCTGGCGTCGAAGTCGACGCTGCCAGTGGCCAGGGTGGTCTTCTGCCGCGTCCAGCTTTGCTGGTCCATGTGGAACATCGCGTAGACCTTCATCAGCGAACCGACGATCTGGTTGTAATAAAGAACGAAGGGGTACATCGGGCTGACCGGGTGGCCGGCGAACACGAACAGCACGGTCACCAGGCTGCGCGAGATCAGCACCCAGAACAGGTACACCAGCAGGTACTGGATGCCGAACACCAGGCCGGCCACCACCGAGGCGGTCAGGCCCATCAGGCAGGTCCACATCGACACGCGCTGGTCGAGCAGCACGTACAGGGTGAACAGCCCCAGCCGGGCGCGGCCGAGCAGGGCGGTGGCGCGGAAGTTCTGCCGCAGCGAGTTGCCGTACCAACGGAACATCAGCTGGCGGGTGGCGATCCAGAAACTGTCGCTGGGCGGGTGCTCCACGGTCAGGGTGTGGCTGTCGGGCACGTAGAAGGTGTTCCAGCCGGCGCGCATCAGGCTCAGCCAGCTCGACTTGTCGTCACCGGTGAGGAACTGGAAGCGGCCCAGGCGCCAGTGTTCGAGGAAGTCGGCTTCGACGTCGCGGATGAACTCGGGGTCGGTCATCACTTCGGCGCGGAAGAACGACAGCCGCCCGGTCAGGGTCAGTACCCGGTGCGACAGGGCCATCGAGCACATGTTGATGTGGCGCTGGACGAAGCGCATCGAGTGCCACTGGCGCATCCAGCGGCTGCCTTCGACTTCGCAGAATTCGTTGGTGGTCAGGCCGCCCACGTCCGGCAGCACGGCAAACAGCTTGACCGCACGCTCGACGCAGCCGGGCAGCATCATGGTGTCGCCGTCGACCACGCCGACCACCGCGTCACTCAGCGGCATCTGCCGCGACAGCGCACGGAAGGCATGGGCCAGGCCGTCACGCTTGCCGGTGCCACGGGCGCGGACGATCACCAGCTTGATGTCGTCGCGGTCCTTGACCTCGTTGCGCATGATGTCCTTGATGAAGGTCTCGTCGCCCTTCTCGACGATCGAGGCGATCACCGTGCACGGCACCTTCAGCCGCTGCACTTCCTGGAACACCGACTGGTAGACCTTGAAGGTGGTCATGGTGGGGATGCGGAAGCTGGTCACCACCATGAACATGTGCGAGGGCAGTGCGGCATCGCCCAGGCGCTCGACCTGCCGGCGCAGGCGCGGGAACTTCCAGTGCAGGAAGTACATGCCGCGCAGGTAGTGGACGATGGCGTTGCCATAGCGCCACATGCCCAGCGTGCCGATGATGAAGATGAACAGGTGGTGGTTCGGGTCCAGGTACTGCGGTGCGACCATCTCCGACGCCAGCGCGATCAGCCCGGCGAGGCACGCCCAGCCGAAGAAGCTGGCGCCTGCGCGCAGGTAGCCGGGTGCCACGAAGGGCGGTTGCTGTCGATCCATGTCGCCTTGACTCCTGTTTTTGCGGTGCCCGCGCGCCACCCCGCCCAGGCGCGAGCCTGTGGTGGGTGGAGCGCGGTGGGTGCCGGGTCGGTTACCAGCAGATGCCTTGGGTGCGGCTGTCGCTCAGGCCGGGCATGAAGCCGACCAGGTCGATCACCTGTTTGCCGTGGCCGGCTTGCAGGGCGCTGGCGAAGCGCGGGTCGTTGTTGCCCAGGACGATCACCTCGGCGTCATCGATCACCTGCTGCAGGTCGCTGCGCAGCAGCGACGAAACGTGCGGGATCCTGGCTTCGATGTAGTCCTTGTTGGCCCCGTGCACGCGGGCGTATTCGACGTTCTCGTCGAAGATGCTCAGCTGGTAGCCCTTGCCGATCAGACGTTCGGCCAGTTCCACCAGCGGGCTTTCCCGCAGGTCGTCGGTGCCGGCCTTGAAGGCCAGGCCGAGCAGGGCGATCTTGCGTTTGCCCTGGCGCTCGATGAGGTCGAAGGCGTTCTGCACCTGGGAGGCGTTGCTGGCCATCAGCGAGTCGAGCAGCGGCGCCTTCACATCCAGGCTGGCGGCGCGGTAGGTCAGGGCGCGCACGTCCTTGGGCAGGCAGGAGCCGCCGAAGGCGAAGCCCGGGCGCAGGTAGTAGCGCGACAGGTTGAGCTTGTGGTCCTGGCAGACCACATCCATCACTTCGCGGCCATCGACGCCGGCAGCCTTGGCGATGTTGCCGATCTCGTTGGCGAACGTGACCTTGGTCGCGTGCCAGACGTTGCAGGTGTACTTGATCATCTCGGCGACTTCGATGGTCTTGCGGATCACCGGTGCGTCGAGTTCGCTGTACAGCGATTCGAGCAAGTCGCCCGACTGGCTGTCCAGTTCGCCGATCACGGTCATGGCCGGGAAGTCATAGTCCTGGATCGCCGTGCTCTCGCGCAGGAACTCCGGGTTGACCGCGACGCCGAAGTCGACGCCGGCGCGTTTGCCCGAGTACTGCTCGAGGATCGGCACCACCACGTGCTTCACCGTGCCTGGCAGCACGGTGCTGCGCACCACCACGGTGTGGCGGCTGGCCTTGTCGCGCAGGGCGGTGCCGATTTCCCGGCAGACCGCTTCCATGTACACCAGGTCGAGGTCGCCGTTCTTCTTGCTGGGGGTGCCGACGCACAGCAGTGACAGGTCGGTGGCGAGGATCGCCGCTTGCACGTCGGTGGTGCCGCGCAGCCGGCCCTTGCTGACGCCATCCTGCAGCAGCGGTTCCAGGCCCGGCTCGACAATCGGCGACTTGCCCTGGTTGATCAGTTCGATTTTCGCCGGGGAGATGTCCACCCCCAGCACGTGATGGCCGCGGGCCGACAGGCAGCCCGCGCAGACCGCGCCAACATAGCCAAGTCCAAAGATACTGATGTTCATACGTCCCTCTCCCTGGGGCACGGCAAAGCCGGCCGAGATACATCGTTCATGAAGTTGTCGAAATGGCAGACGCGCAGAATTAAGCCGCGCTCGGAAGTGGCGTTGCAGGCTGTTTCTTAGTGGTCTTATTACAGCCTAAGGTTGTTTTTATTTTTATTGCAAGTGCTGATATTCGCTTATTTGAAAATAACTTACATTTTTTCCGTGAAAGTTTAAAAACCGTTATAAATCAATAAGTTAAAGTTGTTGTTAGTTAGGCGTCAAAAAAACGGTAGGCCTGCATATGGCAGTAAAGTGACGCCAATGGGCTGGCGTTCTGCCGCTTTGAGCACACGTTTTGCGCCCTGGATTGCAGCGCTGGAATGTATAAAACCCCTATAAATCAAGGCCCCGCAGGGGCGGGTAGTGGCGCAATACTGGCTTGCGACGCTGGCCGGTGATGGGCATAGTGACCACACAGTCTTCAACTGCTTACAGGATTGTGAGCAGCACCCATGACGGCAAAGGAACAAGGAGAAACGTCATATGAAAGGACTCGGTCCACGTCTGCGGGAAGAGCGTGAACGGCTGGGCATGACCCAGCGGGTATTTGGTGACATCGGCGGCGTCGAGCCCAATGCCCAGGGCAAGTACGAAAGTGGCGAGCGCACGCCGCGGGCCGATTACCTGGCGGCGCTGGCGACCCGGGGCGTGGATGCCCTGTATGTGCTCAGTGGCGAGCGCACGCCCGCACCGCTGGAAAGCCTGACGGCGGATGAAACCGGTCTGCTGGGCGCGTTTCGGCGTTTGCCGGCAGCCGACAAGGCGGCGTTGTGGCATTTGCTGGGGCGCCTGGTGGGTGAGGGCAGCGCAGGTGAGTTGGCACGGCAGCCGCGTCCTGAGCGTCAGGCGTTTCTGAAGGAAGTTTTACGCTAGGTCCGCCATGAAAAATTTTGTTAAGGTGGCGGGATCCAATCGCCCTGTTGACGAGGTGTCTGCTTGATTAGGGTCCTAGTGGTCGACGATCACGATCTGGTTCGAACCGGTATTACTCGCATGTTGGCCGATATCGACGGCCTGCAGGTAGTGGGTGAGGCGGACTCGGGCGAATCGGCGCTGAAGCTCGCCCGGGAACTGAAGCCTGACGTCGTGCTGATGGACGTGAAGATGCCCGGGATCGGCGGCCTGGAAGCCACCCGCAAGCTGCTGCGCAGCCACCCCGACATCAAGGTGGTGGCTGTTACGGTATGTGAAGAAGACCCGTTCCCCACCCGCCTGATGCAGGCTGGCGCCGCCGGTTACCTGACCAAGGGCGCAGGGCTGGACGAAATGGTCCAGGCCATTCGCCTGGCCTTTGCCGGCCAACGCTATATCAGCCCGCAGATCGCCCAGCAACTGGCGCTGAAGTCGTTCCAGCCGCAAGCATCGCCATTCGATGCGCTGTCGGAGCGGGAAATCCAGATCGCCCTGATGATCGTCGGCTGCCAGAAAGTGCAGATCATCTCCGACAAGTTGTGCCTGTCGCCCAAGACCGTCAATACTTACCGTTATCGGATCTTTGAAAAACTCTCGGTCACCAGCGACGTCGAACTGACCTTGCTGGCCGTTCGCCACGGTATGGTTGACGCAAGCTTGTAAATCCTCATGTCAGAAGCCTTTGATGCCAGCGCGTTCCTGGCGACCTGCAGCGGTCGCCCGGGCGTTTACCGTATGTTCGACGCCGAGGCGCGGCTGCTCTATGTGGGCAAGGCCAAGAACCTCAAGAAGCGCCTGGCCAGCTATTTCCGCAAGACCGGCCTGGCGCCGAAAACCGCCGCGCTGGTGGATCGCATCGCCCAGGTCGAAACCACCATCACCGCCAACGAGACCGAGGCGCTGCTGCTCGAGCAGAACCTGATCAAGCAGTGGCGCCCGCCGTACAACATTCTGTTGCGCGACGATAAATCCTACCCATACGTATTCCTGTCGGATGGCGAATTCCCTCGCCTGGGGATTCACCGCGGGGCGAAGAAAGCCAAGGGGCGTTATTTCGGGCCATACCCCAGTGCGGGCGCCATTCGCGAGAGCCTCAGCCTGCTGCAGAAGGCGTTTTCCGTGCGCCAGTGCGAAGACAGCTACTTCGCCAACCGCACCCGCCCGTGCCTGCAGTACCAGATCAAGCGCTGCAAAGGCCCGTGCACCCGGCTGGTCACGGCCGAGGAATACGCCGAGGACGTGCGCCATTCGGTGATGTTCCTCGAAGGGCGCAGCCAGCAGTTGGGCAACGAGCTCAACGAAGCCATGGAAAAAGCCGCCATGGCCCTCAATTTTGAGAAGGCCGCCGAGCTGCGCGACCAGATTGCCCTGTTGCGCCGTGTCCAGGACCAGCAGTACATCGAAGGCGGTTCTGGCGACGTCGATGTGGTGGCGGCCTTCGTCAACCCGGGCGGTGCCTGCGTGCACCTGATCAGCGTGCGCGGCGGCCGGGTGCTGGGCAGCAAGAACTTCTTCCCGCAGGTGGGCATCGAGGAGGAGGTGGCCGAAGTCATGGCCGCATTCCTGTCGCAGTACTACCTGGGCAACGCCGAGCGTGAACTGCCCGGCGAGCTGATCGTCAACGTGGTGCACGAGGACTTCGAGGCCATCACCGAAGCGGTGCAGAGCCTGCGCGGTCGCGAGCTGACCATCAGCCACCGCGTACGCGGCACCCGCGCGCGCTGGCAACAACTGGCGGTGACCAATGCCGAGCAGGCCCTCAATGCCCGCCTGGCCAACCGCCAGCACATGGCCGCGCGCTTCGAGGCCCTGGCCGAAGTGCTTGGCCTGGATGAAGTGCCGCAGCGCCTGGAATGCTATGACATCAGCCACTCCAGCGGCGAAGCCACGGTCGCCAGCTGCGTGGTGTTCGGCCCGGAAGGGCCGATCAAGTCGGATTACCGGCGCTTCAACATCGAAGGGGTCACCGCCGGCGACGACTACGCCGCCATGCACCAGGCCCTGACCCGCCGTTATGGGCGGATCAAGGACGGCGAGGGCAAGCTGCCCGACGTGCTGCTGGTCGACGGCGGCAAGGGCCAGCTGAACATGGCCCGCGAAGTGATGCAGGAGCTGGCCTTCACCGACCTGACCCTGCTCGGCGTGGCCAAGGGCGTGACCCGCAAGGCCGGCTTCGAGACCTTGTACCTCAACGACGTGGCCCACGAGTTCACCCTCAAGGGCGACAATCCGGCGCTGCACCTGATCCAGCAGATCCGCGACGAAGCCCACCGGTTTGCCATCACCGGCCACCGTGCCCGGCGCGGCAAGGCCCGCCGTACCTCGAGCCTGGAAGACGTCGCCGGGGTAGGGCCCAAGCGCCGCCGCGACCTGCTCAAGCACTTCGGCGGCCTGCAGGAGCTCAACCGCGCCAGCGTCGATGAGATCGCCAAAGCCCCCGGCATCAGTAAAAAGCTTGCCGAGTCGATTTATGCCAGCCTGCATAGCGAGTAGAATGCCGGGCTCAACCCGCAGCCAGTCGTACCGATGAATATTCCAAACCTGCTCACCGTTCTACGCGTCCTGCTCATCCCGATCTTCATCCTGCTGTTCTATGTGCCCTATCACTGGAGCTACATGGCCGCCAGCACGGTGTTCGCCATCGCCGCCGCCACCGACTGGCTGGACGGCTACCTGGCGCGTCGCCTGCAGCAGAGCACTCCGTTCGGCGCCTTCCTCGACCCGGTGGCCGACAAGCTGATGGTGGCCGTGGCCCTGGTGCTGCTGGTACAGGTGCACGCCAACTTCTGGCTGACCCTGCCGGCGGCGGTGATCATCGGCCGTGAAATCGTCGTGTCGGCGTTGCGCGAGTGGATGGCTGAACTGGGCGCACGGGCGCACGTGGCGGTGTCCAGCCTGGGCAAGTGGAAGACTGCGGCGCAGATGCTGGCGCTGGTGATCCTGCTGGCCAACCCGCCGGTGGTGAGCTTCTGGGTGGTGCTGGGCTACGGCCTGTTGCTGGTGGCGGCGGCCCTGACCCTGTGGTCGATGGTGCACTACCTGCTGGCCGCCTGGCCGCACCTGCGCGAAGGCTCCGAGCAAAAATAAAACTTTTTTTGAATCAAGGGGTTGACGCCGTTTCAGATATCGCTAGAATGGCACCCATCACGACGCGGGAATAGCTCAGTTGGTAGAGCACGACCTTGCCAAGGTCGGGGTCGCGAGTTCGAGTCTCGTTTCCCGCTCCAAATTGGCCTTATCGAAGTCTTTCGGTAAGGCAAGAAACAAGGCCCTTCGGGGCCTTTTTTCGTTTCCGCGGAAACTACCGAGAAATGGTAGTGGCCGGGCTTTCCCAGGCCCGATTCAAGGCCAGGCTGCGGCAGTCCCTCATTCGTTTTTTAGTGCAGCAGGATCGCGCACGAGAAGCATGCAGGCGCTTCCTGGCCCGAACAACCGGCCTAATCACGCCTGCAGTGCCAGCACCCACAGCGCCGCCACCAGCGCGGGCGGCATCACCAGCAAGCCAAGGCTCAGGAAGCGCCATGCACTGACATGCTCGCCCTCCCGGCGGATGGCCACCAACCACAACAGTGTCGCCAGGGAGCCGGTGATCGACAGGTTTGGGCCCAGGTCTACGCCAATCAGCAGCGCCGCCGTGGTCTGGCCGGGCAGTTCGACAAGGTGCCCCATGGCCCCGGCGATCAGCCCGGTTGGCAAATTGTTCATCAGGTTGCTGGCGATGGCGACGCCCGTGCCCGCTACCCAGCTGGCCTGGGTGGGCGAGTTGTGGGCCAGTGCGGCCAGGGCTTGGGCCAGTTGTTCGATGACCCCGGTCTGTGCCACGGCTTCGACCAGCACGAACAATCCCGCCACCAGTGGCAAGACGCCCCAGGCCACATGCCGCAGCACCGCCATCGGGCTGCGTCGCTGGCGCAGGTGGATCAGCCCGGTGGTGGCGACGCCAGCACAGAACGTAGGCAGGCCCAATGGCGTGTCCAGCGCCGAAGCCGTCAGCAGCAGTGCGCCGGTCAGCACCAGCCCCACCGCGCACAGGCGGGCACCATGGGGCAATGGTTGCGGATCGATGTCCAGGGCCAGGGGGTGGCGAATTTGCCGGCGCTGGGTGATGCGCAGTACCGCATAGGTCAGGCCGATGGCGGCCAGCGATGGCAAGCTGAACTGCCTGAGCCAATCCAGCAGCGGCGGCATCTGGCTGCCGAACACCACCAGGTTGGCGGGGTTGGAGATCGGCAGCACGAAGCTGGCGGCATTGGCGATAAAGGCGCAAATGAACAGATAGGGCAGGGGTTCGGCCTTGGCCGCCCGGCAGGCTGCGTATACCGCAGGTGTCAGCACCACGGCGGTCGCGTCGTTGGACAAGAACACGGTGACCAGCGTGCCCACCGCGAACACCAGGTCGAACAGCCGTTGCCCGGAGCCCCGGGCATGGCGTACCGCGTACCTCGCCAGCCAGTCGAACAGCCCTTCCTGGCGGGCCAGCTCGGCCAGCACCATCATGCCGATCAGGAACAGGTACACATCGCCGCCTTCGGCAATGGCCGCCAGGGCGGAGCGCAGCGGAATCAGCCCCAGCCCGGTCAGCAGCAGGGCACCGCCCGTGGCCCAGACGTATTCAGGGATGCGCCAGGGGCGCAGGATGACGCCACAGGTGGCCAGGGCGGCCACGGCCCAGATGGTAAGTGCGGTGTTGGAGATAAGCATTGTACGTTCAGTGTCCAGCGGATGTGGGTAAGCCAGTCGGCGTGTCGTTCAAGCGGGGTTGGGTTTCCGGGAGGCTGATCAGTACCAGAAGGAACGCTGCTGCAGCGATGGCGGCCAGGGTCAGGAACGCCGCATCGTAGCCGGCCTCCTGTACCACCAGGCCGGCAATGCCTGGGCTCAATGCGGCGCCCAGCCCGAAAACTGCCGTCAGCGCCCCCAGGCTGACGTTGAATCGCCCGGTGCCCTCGGTCAGGTCCTTGACCACGATGGGGAACAGCGCACCGAAGATCCCCGCACCGACGCCGTCGAGCAGTTGCACGCTGACCAGCCAGAATGGATTGTCGGATACCACGTAGAGCACGCCGCGTAGAGGCAGGATCAGAAAGCCTGCCAGCAGAAACGGCTTGCGCCCCCATTGCTCGGCCTTGGCGCCGGTCAATAACGCCATGGGCACCATGACCAGTTGCGCCGCGATGATACAGGCGGAGGTCAGCGGCGTCGCCAGGCTGAGGTTGACTTGCGACAGCTTCTGGCTCACCAGCGGTAGCATTGCCGCATTGGCCAGGTGAAAGAGGGCGCAGCAAACCGCGAACAGCAGTAGCGTGCGATTGTGCAGCAGCAGGCGTAGATCAGCCGGGTGGACCTCGCCCGATCGCGTATGGGCCAGGCCGCGTGCGACTTCATGATCGATGGCCGCCGCAGGAATGCGACTGACCGCGATGATGCTGGCCACGGTCATGAAGGCCATCAGGTAGAACACCACGACCGGGCCATACAGGTACGCCAGGCCACCGGCCAGCAGCGCTGAGCAGGCGTTGCCGGCGTGATTGAAGGTCTCGTTGCGCCCCACACGCTGCGTGAAGGCCTTGGGGCCGGTGATGCCCAGGGAGATCGCGGCAATCGCCGGGGCAAACACTGAGCCTGCAAGTGCACTGATGCTCTGGGTCGTGGCCACCAGCCCGAATGTCGAGATCAGCGGTAGCAACAGGCAGCTCCCGGTAACCAGCAATGCGGCGATGACCACGACCGCTCGCTTGGCCGGTGTCGTGTCGATCAGGGCGCCGACCAGGGTCTGCGCAAGCAGCGCAGTGACCCCGGCCAGTGTCATCACCAGGCCGATGCTTGCCGGTTGCCAGTGGTGCACGGCCAGCAGGTAGATCGCCAGGTAAGGCCCAAGACCATCGCGCACGTCCGCGAGAAAGAAGTTCAGCCAATCGAGTGCACGGTGATTCGATTGGTTCGGCTGGGAGTTATCCAAAGAACGTTCTCGGTGAGCCAGAAGAGTGGAGCCACGCCAACGCAAGTCAGGCTCAGTCGACATGCAGGCGATTGCGGCCCGCTTCCTTGGCGGCATAGAGCGCCTGGTCGGCGCGTTCAAGCAGCGATGGCCAGCCTTCAGCGCTGGTTCCCGCAGCGCTGGCGATGCCGATACTGGCGGTCACATATCCAAAAGGACTGTCTTGGTGTGCGATAGGTTCCAGGGCCAGGCGCTCGATGATCAACCGCGCAACGGCGGCCGCACCATCGCTGCTGGTGTCGGGCAGAATGATCGCCATTTCTTCACCTCCATATCTTGCCAGCAGGTCGCCAGGGCGTCGGATACAGGTCGAGAGCAGGCCGGCAACCTGTTGCAGGCAGGCATCGCCAACCGGGTGCCCGTAGGTGTCGTTGTAGCGTTTGAAATGATCGATATCGATCATCAGTAAAGACAGGGTTGTGCCATTTCGCCGGGCTCTTTGCATCTCCTCGGTCAATACTTCGTCGAAGCAGCGCCGGTTTGCCAGGCCGGTCAGCGCATCGTGCATCGCCTGGCGCTCGAGCTGCTGATTGCTGTCAAGCAACTGCTGTTGGGTCGCTCTCAGTTCACCTTCAACCGCAGCGCGGCGGCTCATGGCGCGGATCAGCAAAGCGCCAATGGCGCCGGTAAGCGCGAGCAGCCCGGAAACCACCAGCAACGACAGCATCGCCTCGAACTGCCAGGCCGCCAGCGCCTCGCGTTTGCCTAGCGCGACGGTCGTCACCAGGGGCAGCTTGTCACTCTTGCGAAACGCATACAGGCGCTCGACGCCGTCCAGGCTTGAGGTGAACGAAGCGGTGCCCACTGACCGGTCGACCAGATACTTGGCGTAGATGGGCGAGTTTGAGAAGTTGCGCCCCATGTCCTGCTCCCGAAACGGGTAGCGCACCAGCATCGCGCCGTCGGTGTAGGACAGGCCGATGGCGCCGTCATGGCCCACGTCGATCTGGCCGAACAGGCGCAGGAAGTTCTCCACGCCTAAGGTCACGGCCACGACACCGGCAAACTCACCTTGGGCGTCGTTGAAGCGCCGGCTGATGGTGATCACCCATTCCTGGTTGGCGCGGCTACGGATGGGCAGGCCGATGAAGGGCTCACGGGATGGGTCGTCGCGGTGGTGGATGAAGTAGGCCCGGTCGCTGCTGTTGGCGTTGAGCGGGATCGGGCGGTTGGACGACATCAGCCAGCGCCCGTCCTTGGCGTAGATGGTGATGCCGCTCATTTGTGGCATCAAGGGCTGCTGACGGCTGACCAGTTGGCTCAGCCGTTCGATCTGCGCAGGCCCGCTACCCTCGGTTTCCAGGCGCTCGACGAGACCGAGCAACAGCAGTGAGCTCTGTCGCACGATGCCTTCTGAATAGGTGGATAGCGCCTGGGTCAGGTTCAGGCCGTGGATGTTGACATCTTCCAGCGCTTGCTCGCGGGAGGCCATGACCTTCCACAGCGTCAGCGATGCGAGGGAGCAACCAATGACCAACAGCAGGAGAACAACGAGGTGGATGTCACGCTTCACGTCAGTACCTGATGAGATTCCGGTTTCTCTTCCTGGCTTTCCCTGCGACTAGCTAACCAAATGGTCAGGAAGTAACTGGCTAGTACAGTGCCAAGCATAAAGCATTATCCAGCTCAGGAATATCTGACAAAAAATGTAGCGCAATCGTGTGCGCGTCGAGATCTTCGGGCGTGTGAAGTGCCCCAAAGCGCTGGCTTGCCGGCCGGTGGTCAGCCAGCAAGGCAAACCCAGGAAGGCTGAACAACGACCGCAGGCGCAATAGCAACATGGCAGATTGAGACTATAGTAACGTCTTAAAAACCGGATCAGTGGGTGCCATGTCTACGATCGATCTGTCGTCCTCGCAAAGTCTTCGCAAACGCGTGTTGTTGGCTGGGGCACTGAATATCGGCTCCATCGTGGCCTCCCAGGTCATTAGATTGGGCGGCAACCTGATCATCACCCGCATGCTGCTGCCCGAAATGTTCGGCCTCATGGCCATCGCCACCACGGTGTCGGTGCTGTTGTTACTGCTGTCCGACGTGGGCCTGCGGCAGAACATCATTCAAAGCCCGCGCGGCGACGAGCCGCTGTTCCTCAACACGGTCTGGTCGTTGCAGATCATTCGTGGCCTCGGGCTGTTTGTGGTGATGCAGTTGGTGGCGCTGGCATCATGGGTGTCCCAGCATTTCGACATGTGGCCGGCGCATTCCACCTACGCCGCCCCGGAGTTGCCCGCGGTGCTGGCCGTCACGGGCTTTTTCGCGATCATCTTCGCCTTCCAGTCGACCAAGATCGATGTGGCCATCCGTACCTTCCAGCAGAAGAAGGTGGTGCTGGTCGAGCTGGTTTCGCAAATCGCCGGCCTGGTGGTGATGTTGCTGATCGGCTACCTCACCCGTTCCATCTGGGCGCTGGTGGCTGCCGGCCTGGTCTCCACCTTGGTCACCACGGTGCTCAGCCACATGATCTTCCCGGGGCACAAGGACCGCCCACAGTGGGACCCGGCTGCGCTGCGCGAAATCGTCAACTACGGCCGTTGGGTATTCCTGTCCTCCGCCGTGGGCGTGCTGGCCATGCAGGGTGACCGGATCTGGTTCGGCGGCAGCATGACGGTGGCGCAGCTGGGGGTGTATTCGATTGCCGTGGGCATTCTGGCGGCCTTCCAGCTCAGCCTGCAGCGGCTGGCCGGGGCAGTGGCGCTGCCGGCCTTCAGCGAGGCGGCCAGGACGGGTGACATGGAGCGCCTGCGCCAACTGTATTTCCGCTTCAGGCTGATATTCGATGTGCTGACCCTGTTCACCTGCGGCTTCCTGTTCACCGCCAGCCCGCTGATCATCCATTGGCTCTATGACGCCCGGTATCAGGACGCCGGGCAGATGATGGCGATCCTGTCGTTGTCGCTGTTCACCTTGCGCTACGGCCTGACGCAACAGATATGGATGGCCTTGGGGCTGACCAAGTACATGGCCATGGACAACATCATCCGGGTGGTGGCGCTGTTCACCCTGATGCCGTTGCTGCTGGCCATCGGCGGGGTGACCTACGCGCTGTGGGGGGTAGCCCTGCATACCTTCTTCACGCTGATCCTGATTTTCAAGGTCAGTCACCAGCTGGGCATGCTGAGTATCAAGCGTGAACTGCTGGTGCTGCCAGTCATGGTGTTCGGCGCCTTGTGCGGCCAGTTCATCAGCCATCTGTTTGCCTTCTGATCGGCTGTAGCAAGGACCTGAACAATGAATGTGATCGACTATTTTGACCGGACCCGAATCATCAATATCCCGTCCCGAACGGACCGCCGCGAGGAAACCCAAGCCGAGTTCGCCCGCAACGGCTTTCACATCGATGACGAAAAGATCGGCTTTTTCCCTGCAGTGACGCCCACCGACCAGCAGGGCTTCCCCAGCATCGGCGCCCGGGGCTGCTTCATGAGCCACATGCAGATACTGGAAGAAGCCGTGCGCCTGAATGTCGACAACATCCTCATCATGGAAGACGACATCCAGTTTTCCCGGCGCATCGGCCCGTTTGGCAAACAGGCCATCGAGTCCCTGCAAGGCATGGACTGGGACATTGCCTACCTTGGCCATTCCTGCGAGGGCAACTCGGACACGCCGGGCTGGGTGTTGGTCGACCGCCCCATCCACCTGTCGCACTTCTACGCGGTCAACGGCAAGAGCGTGGGCAAGCTGCGGGACTTTCTCGCGCAGATCCTGCAACGCCCGCCCGGGCACCCGGACGGCGGGCCGATGCACTATGACGCGGCCCTCAACACGCTCATTCACACCGACAAGAACATCCAGGCCTACTACTTCACCTGGAACCTGGGTTACCAGCGGCCTTCGCGCACCGACCTGCATGCCCTGTCGATCTTTGACCGGCTGGCCATGCTGCGGCCGGTGATGGCCTTGTATCGGCGCTTGAAGGCAGAAAAGCTCAGAAGGACCCGTTAGCACGCAGCCTGTTCAACTCAGCGCGGCAGCCTGTTGCAGGTTCAGCGAGCGTGTCTCCGGTGCCAGCAGCCACGACAACAGCAAGCCGAAGAAGGTGATGCCGGCGGCCACATACATCGTCTGGGCGATGCCGAGGGTATCCAGCGAGATCGGCACCAGGTAGGTACCCACCGCTGCGCCAATGCGCGAGACCGAAGTGCCCACGCCCACCGCGAATGCGCGGATCTCGGTCGGGAATATTTCGTTCGGGTAGACCAGCGTCAGCACCTGGGCGCCACCAATGAACAGCGCGTAGGTGGCGAAGAACAGCAGCACCCAGATGCCCGCGCCATGGGTGAACGCCCCAAGGCAGAGTAGCGCCAGGCCCGACACGCTGAAGCTGTACAGCAGCAGGTTGCGGCGCCCGAGGGTGTTGATCAGGCGGGTGGCAATGATGCAGCCCAGCACGAAGAACAAGGTGATCAGCACCGAGCCGATGGCGGCGCTGTCACCCTTGACGTTCAAGGCCGCGAGCACCTTGGGCGCGAAGGCGTAAACGGCGAACAGCGGGATGATGCAGCAGGTCCAGAACACGATGACGAACAGCATGCGCTTGGCGTAGCCCGAGTAGATCAGGCTCCACACGTTGACCTTGTAGTCGGGGCTTTCTTCCGGGAGGTTGTGCAGGGAAAAGTCACCGCCGTAGACACGCTTGATGACCTGCTCTGCCTCGGCATCACGGCCTTTGCCCAGCAGCCAGCGTGGCGATTCCGGGGTGCCGATGCGCACCAGCAGCAGGGCCAGGCCGATGCTCGCCGAGCTGGCCAGCACCCAGCGCCAGGCGTCATCGCCGCCGCTGCGCAGCACCAGTTCGCCGACGATGTAGGCTGCCGCTGCGCCGGCGAACCAGAGGATCGTCAGCATCGCCAGGCGCGGGCCGCGGTATTTTTTCGGCATGAACTCCACCAGCAGCGACGTGGCGACCGGGTACTCGATACCCACTGCGATGCCGATGATCAAACGCAGAACAAAGATCACTTCCGCGGAGTCAGCCCAGAACTGAGCGAGGGAGGCGAGAATAAACAGGGTGGGGCCGACAAAGAACAAGCGCTTGCGGCCCAGGCGATCGGTCAGCCAACCGCCGAGAAAGCCACCGAAGAAAATCCCGATCAAGGCCGAAGCCGCGATCAGGCCTTCCCAGAAGTTGTTCAGTGACAAGGAAGCGCTGAGGTGCGCCAGGGCCACACCGATAATACTGAGCACATAACCGTCGACAAACGAACCGCCGCCCGAGCGCAGCGTGAGTAGCCGGTGGAAGTTGTTGAGCGGTACATCTTCTATGGAAAGAGCAGGACGGGTCATTATTGTCTCCTGTTACAAGGCGCTTGAAGTTTGGCAGCGCGATGCCGCGAAAAATGAACTTCGCATCGAAACCCACTCAAGCATTCAGTGAGCGATAGTTGTCGTTATTGTTGTTGTGCAACGAGGCCTGCCGGGGGTTGATCAGGTTTCATACCTGATTTCTTTCGACGGCGGGTGGCCGAAAAAAGCGCTGTAGGATCGACTGAAGTGCGTGCAGGAGACGAAACCGCACGCCAGCGAAACATCGAAGATCGAGGCGTTGGAGTTTTGTATCAAACGCCGTGCTTCGGTAATTCTCAGTTGAAAGTAGTATTTCTGCGGTGTGGTGTTCAGCTGGTCCTTGAACAGCCGCTGGACCTGCCGTATCGACAGGCCGATGACCTGGGCAAGTTGACCCGGGCTCAGCGGCTCTTCGATATTCGCCTCCATCAGCGCGATGACCTCCTGCAGCGCCTTGCTCACCTTGGGCTGTTGCGGCTTCTGGACACTGCGATACTTGCTCTGGTCGGCATCCAGCGTATCCCGTACCGCATCGGCAAGCTGGGGGCCGGCGCCGAATGCGAGCCAGCGCATCATCATCTCGAAGGCGCCACTGGGCGTGGCGGATGTCATGCGGTTTCGGTCGAACACCAGTGATTCATGGGTCACGCTGGCATGCGGGGCACGCTCGGCCAGGGCCGTGCGCTGCTCGGCATGGATCGCACAGCGGTAACCATCCAGCAGACCCGCGTTGCCCAGGTACCAGGCGCCGTTCCACAGCCCGCCGAGGGCGATCGGCAGCCTGGCGATCTGCTTCAGCAAGCTCGACAACCAGCTTGGCGCTGCCCTGGCAGCACGCAAACCGCCACAGATGACCATGAGGTCGAGGTCGGCCAGGCGGATGTCGGTCAACGGCGTGTCGGGCCTGATCGGGATGCCCAGGTCGCTCATGACTTCGCGGTGGTCATGGCTGAACGTGTGCACGCGGACCGCGCCCGGTGCCAGCAGATTGGCGGTGACCAGCACATCCAGCGCCTGGGTGAAGCACGGCAGCGAGAAGTTTTCGAGCAGCAGAAAACCCACCCTGGAGGTGTTGCGCTCGACGCGTGCCTGCGAAATGAAGCCCAGATTACGGTCGGCGAAGGTACGGTTGAATGTTCTTGTAATTGTGTTCATGACGGCACCCCGCAGCCCAGGCCCACGGCGTGGCCCACGCATTGAATGACGAAGCTTTATTGATGGGCGAAGTTGCCATCAGGTCCAGCAAGAATATAGGGGTGAAACCAGGCGCTGGTCTAACGACTTTTCCAGGCTTTTTACGATAACCCCTTGTTATGGCTGCGTAACATAAGGTCGTCAGTGGCGGATTGTCCAGCGCGAATTAACTACGTTTCTCGCATGAATTAAAGTTATGCGTAAAGTAATTTTTGTGCCGGTGTAAGTTTTTCGGTGCTGCGTAACATGAGAAACAGTGATTAAAGTTTCAGTCATATGCACCAGCCGACAACGGGCCTTGGTGTCCGGAGGATAATAATGAACAGCAACGAATCCGTGATTGGCCTGATCAAGCAGCGCAAGCCTCGCCATGTGTTGCCGCGTGAGCTCTATCTTGACCCTGAGGTCTATCGGCAGGATCTGGAGCACATCTGGCACAAGGACTGGGTATTCGCCGGGCATACCTTCGAGATTCCCAAGGCTGGGCAGTATTTCACCCTGCAGATCGGCGACTATCCGGTCGCCATTGTGCGTGGCAAGGATGGCGAGGTTCGCGCGTTCCACAACGCGTGCCGTCATCGTGGCGCCAAGGTCTGCGAGCACGCCAGCGGCAAGGTCGCCAAGCTGGTGTGCCCGTATCACAAGTGGACGTTCGAACTCGATGGCAACCTGATCTACGCCGGCAACATGGGCGCCGATTTCGACAAGTCGAACTACGGCCTGAAGCCCGTGCATGTCGAAGTGGTGCACACCTACATCTATGTCTGCGTCGCCAAAAAAGCCCCTGATTTCACCCAATTCCGCGCTGCCGTCAGCCCCTTCATCGCGCCGCATTTCCTGGAAAACTGCAAAGTCGCCTTCGAGTCGAACCTGATCGAAAAGGGCAACTGGAAACTGGTGTTCGAGAACAACCGCGAGTGCTACCACTGTGATGGTACCCACCCCGAGTTGCTCAACTCCTTTGTCGAGAACTTGTCGGTTGCCGGCGTGGGCGGGGATGACGACCCGGAGCTGGTGGCGCACTGGGACCGCTGTGAAGCCGCCGGCATGCCAAGCCGGCTGAACATGGACCCGCTGGGGCGCTTCCGCATGACGCGCATTCCGCTGTCTGCTGGTGCGGTGAGCTACACCATGGATGGCAAGCCGGCCGTTGCGGGCCGGCTGGACAAGAGCGGTGAGCCAGACATCGGTGCGCTGCTGTACTTCAACTACCCCTCCACCTGGAACCACTTTCTCGGCGACCACGCACTGAGCTTCCGCGTGCTGCCCATCGGGCCTGGCGAGACGCTGGTGACCACCAAATGGCTGGTGCCGGAATCTGCGGTGGAAGGGGTCGATTACGACCTCGACCGCCTGACCAAGGTCTGGCTGGCCACCAACGACCAGGATCGTCGCCTGGTCGAAGGTACCCACGCCGGCGTTTCCTCGCCGAGCTACGAGCCAGGTCCGTTCTCCGAAAATGCCGAGAATGGTGTGTGTCAGTTCGATGACTGGTACTGCGAAACCCTGCTCGAGCGCCTGGAAGGGCGCCCGCCGCTAAAGTCGGTAGGTTGAAGGCTGATGACCTGCGGCGCACAGAGGTGCTGCAGGTCATTTGCGAGCACCCTGGCGCAGTGGCCTCAGCGTCCCTCTTTTTGTGCCCGTTCCAGCCTTGTTCATACATTTGTATAGCTGGCGCGATTCATTCTCGCATTCTGTCGCTGTCAAACACTCTGCAAGCCCCATAACCTCTGGCCTATAGCGCATTGGTCACTACCCACAAACCTCGGTAGCCCGCCAAGCCAACTCCGCCCCGAACCGGGCGCCGGCCAGTCCATGGGAAGCCAGCAGCATGTCAGCGAAATTCGATTTGTCCGCGTTACCCAACACACCGTTGTGGTTCGAGCCCTGCGCGCCACGTGCGCCGCTCGACGGTGCGGTCCAGGCCGATGTGGTCATCGTCGGTGCGGGTTACACCGGCCTGTGGACCGCTTACTACCTGCTCAAGAGCGACCCGTCGCTGCGGGTGGTACTGCTGGAAAAGCGCGAGGTCGGCTTTGGCGCCTCCGGGCGCAACGGGGGGTGGGCGTCGGCGATCTTCCCGATCTCGCTGCAGCGGGTCGCGCAGCTCTACTCCCACCAGGCCGCCTTGCACTTGCAGGTCGCGATGAACGAAACCGTCGACGAAATCGGTCGGGTGCTGGCCCTGGAAGGGGTCGATGCCGACTACGCCAAGCAGGGCTTCCTGTCCCTGGCCCGCAGCGCGCCGCAGATGGATCGCGCCCGGGCAGCGGTGGAGCATTCTGCGCGTTTTGGCCTGCCCGATCAGTGGCGGGTGCTCGAAGGCGCTGACGCCCGCGCCAGCATCGGTGCCGAGGGCACGCTCGGCGGGCTGTATACCGAACACTGCGCACTGATCCACCCAGGCAAACTGGTGCGTGGCCTGGCACGACTGGTGGAAAAGCTGGGCGCGACGATCTACGAGCAGTCGGCAGTCACGCAAGTGGCGCCAGGCGTTGTTCACACCGAGCGCGGCGCGGTACGCGCCGAAATGACCGTGCGTGCCACCGAGGCCTTCACCTCGCAGCAACCGGGCAAGTCGCGCTTCGTGATTCCGTTGTATTCGCTGGTGCTGGCCACCGAAGTGCTGCCGCGTGAACTGCTGGCCAAGCTCAACCTCGACCACCGCATGGCCTTCAACGACCTGCGCCACCTGCGCGTGTACGGCCAGGTCACCGCCGAAGGGCGGCTGGTGTTCGGCGGGCGTGGTGCGCCCTACAAATGGGGTTCGGCCATGCCCGAACAGGCCGACCTGGTGGACAGCATCCACGGCAAGCTCTACCACACCCTGCTCGAATTCTTCCCGGCCCTGCGCGATGCCCGCATCACCCACCGCTGGGGCGGCGCCCTGGGCGTGTCCCGTGACTGGTGCCCGACCGTGAGCATCGACCGCCAGCAGCGCATGGCCTGGGCTGGCAACTACGTCGGTGACGGCGTGGCCACCAGCAACCTGGCCGGGCGCATCTTGCGCAACCTGATTCTCGAGCGTGATGAAGCCATCAACACGCTGCCCCTGGTCAACCACCGCTCGCCCTCCTGGGAGCCTGAACCGCTGCGTTGGTTCGGTATCAACAGCGGCTTGGCCGCCGCGTCGCTCAGCGACATGGAAGAGCGCTACACCCTCAAACCTTCACGTACCGCGATGCTGCTGGAAAAGCTCACCGGCGCCCACTGACAAGGAGAAAACCCCATGCCTTCGTTCACCATCATCAAGCATGCCGACATCAAGGCCTTGCCGCTGACTGCTGCCGGCCAGCGCGCTGGCGCCGACCAGGGCGACCCGCAGGTCGCCATCAGCCAGCAGGCCCCGGAAGCGGTCGGCAACCTCGGTGTCTGGGAGTGCCAGCCCGGGGGCTGGCCAGTGGTCGAGCGCCCTGACACCGAGTTCACCTACATCATCTCGGGCAAGGCCCTGCTCACCGACGACAGCACCCAGGCGGTGGTGGAAGTGACCGGCGGCGACCTGATCATCCTGCCGCCGGGCTGGACCGGCCGCTGGGACGTGCTGGAAACCGTGCGCAAAGTCTACGCCATCTACTGATTCCTCTTTTCGACGTGAGAACGACAATGACCCAAACCATCATGAACTGGATCTGCGGCGCTCAGGCCGAGACCACAAGCGGCCAGCAACTGCCGGTCTACAACCCGGCCACCGGTGTGGTCACCGGCCAGGTGCAGCTGTCGGCACAAAAGGACGTGGACGCTGCCGTCGCGTCGGCCAAGGCCGCCTTCCCGGCCTGGAGCAACCTGTCGCCGCTGCGCCGTTCGCGGGTGCTCAACAGGTTCCTGGCGCTGCTCAACGAACACCGTGACGAGCTGGCCCGCATGATCACCGCCGAGCACGGCAAGGTCTTCACCGATGCCCAGGGCGAAGTGATGCGCGGCATCGAGATCGTCGAGTTCGCCTGCGGTGCGCCGCAGCTGCTGAAAACCGATTTCACCGACCAGGTCAGCACCAACATCGACAACTGGACGTTGCGCCAGCCACTGGGCGTGGTCACCGGCATCACCCCGTTCAACTTCCCGGTGATGGTGCCGATGTGGATGTTCCCGGTCGCCCTGGCCACCGGCAACACCTTCGTGCTCAAACCGAGTCCGCTGGACCCGAGCCCGAGCCTGTTCATCGCCGAGCTGCTGAAGCAGGCAGGCCTGCCGGATGGCGTGTTCAACGTGGTGCAGGGCGACAAGGACGCGGTCAACGCGCTGATCGAGCACCCGGACGTGCAGGCGGTTTCGTTCGTCGGCTCTACGCCGATCGCCAACCACATCTATGAAACCGGTGCCCGGCACGGCAAGCGTGTGCAGGCCCTGGGCGGGGCGAAGAACCACCTGGTGGTGATGCCCGATGCCGATATCGACCAGGTCGTCGATGCACTGATCGGCGCGGCCTACGGTTCGGCCGGCGAGCGTTGCATGGCGATCAGTGTCGCGGTCTTCGTAGGGGATGAAACCGCTGAGAAGGTCATGCCCAAACTGATCGAGCGCACCCGCGAGCTGAAAGTGCTCAACGGCACCAACCTCGAAGCCGAGATGGGCCCGATCGTCACCCGTGCGGCGCTGGAACGCATTACCGGCTACATCGAGCAAGGCGTGAAAGAAGGCGCCACACTGTTGGTCGATGGCCGTGGCTTCAACGGCCAGACCGCCGGTGACGGTTGCGGCGATGGCTTCTGGCTGGGCGGCACGCTGTTCGACAACGTCACCCCGGACATGCGCATCTACAAGGAAGAGATCTTCGGCCCGGTGCTGGCTTGCCTGCGCGTGAAGGACTTTGCCGAGGCGGTCGACCTGATCAACGCCCATGAGTTCGGCAATGGCGTGAGCCTGTACACCCGCGACGGCCACATCGCCCGCGAGTTTGGCCGCCGTATCCAGGTCGGCATGGTCGGCATCAACGTGCCGATCCCGGTGCCGATGGCCTGGCATGGCTTTGGCGGCTGGAAGAAAAGCCTGTTCGGCGACATGCATGCCTACGGTGAAGAAGGGGTGCGCTTCTACACCAAGCAGAAGAGCATCATGCAGCGCTGGCCGCAGGCGATCGCCAAAGGCGCCGAGTTCGCCATGCCGACCAGCCACTAAGGCAGCTTGCACGGTCGTTGCAGGAGCGGCCTTGCCGGGGCGCTCCTACACGGCGCAGATTGCAATTTGCGTGATCGTCGGCGGCAGCAGCGGCTGTGTACTGCGCTGGTGGTTTGGCCTGAGCTTCAACGCGCTGTTCCCGGGCATGCCCTTCGGCACCTTGCTGGTCAACCTGATCGGCGGTTTCGTCATCGGTGGCGCCATGGCCTTCTTCATGCGCTGGCCCAACCTCGACCCGGCCTGGCGCCTGCTGATCACAACCGGTTTCTGCGGTGGGCTGACCACCTTCTCGACCTTTTCCGCCGAAGTCCTGTCGATGCTCATGCACGGCCGTTTTGGCTGGGCTGCCGCCACGGTCTCGGCACATGTGCTGGGTTCGTTGCTGATGACCTTCGCCGGATTCGCCCTGGTGCGCTGGCTGGGCTGAGCCCGGGCGTCACGCGCCTGTCATGCACGGCTGCTAACGTGCCGGTCCTCTTTCGTGGCACAAGGTGTGCGACACGGTGTACTCCGGCACGACCCGCAAGCCGTTCATGCTGCGTTCCAGCGACATGCGCAGCGATGAGTTCGCGGCCTTGTTCACCCAGCTGTACGGCAACCTGTATGCCGACCTGCCGCCGCTGGGCGAGGGCATCGCCATCGCGGGTGTCTACGGCCGCTTCGACGGCATGAGCGTGCGGCGCATGCAGTACCAGGGCGACTTCACCCTCGTCCTGCCGGCGCCGCAGGACGAAATCACCTTTGTGCTGCCCACGGCGGGCAAGATCGTCTTCGACCACCGCGGCGAGTCGATCGGCGGTGCCCAGGTCGGCCTGGCGGTGGACAAGCTCGACATCCGCTCGGTGCGCATCACCGAGGGCCACGCCCAGTGCGGCATGTCGATCCGCCGCGGGGCGTTCACCGAGCGCCTTTCGACCTTGCTGGAGCAGCCGTTGCCAGCGCCGATCCGCTTTGCGCCGCAGGTCGACCTGGGTAACCCGGCGTTCCAGGGCATCCGGGCATTGCTCGAGCTGGCAACCGGTAGCGAGTTCGACCAGCTGATCAACACCGGCCTGCTGATGCCTGTGCGCTTGCAAGAGATGCTGGTCGACGCGCTGCTCGAAACCTGGCCGCACAACTACAGCGAGGCGTTGCGCAGCCCGGTGCCGGCGATTGCGCCACGGCATGTGAAACTGGCCATGGCGTATCTGCGTGAGCATCCCGCCAGGCAGGTCAGTGGCAGCGAGCTGGCGGGGGTGGCCAATGTCAGCCTGCGGGCGTTGCAGGATGGCTTTCGGCGTTTTGCCGGGACGTCGATCATCGGCTATCAGCGCCAGGTGCGGCTGGAGCAGGCGCGTGAAGTGCTGGCGCGCGGGGAGGGCGGGTCGGTGGCGGAGGTTGCCTTGCGCCATGGCTTCAGCAATGCCGGGCGGTTTGCCCAGTACTTCCAGCAGGCTTTTGGTGTCAGCCCGGCTTTGATTCGGCGTCGCTAGCTGGGGCTGCGAAGCAGCCCCATTCTGGCATCAGAAGGCATAGCTGGCCTTGAGGCTGCCGCTGACCCCGTGGCTGTCCCCGCCGCCCATGGCGGCCACCTCGGCCCCGACACTCAGCGCCCCGAGGTTGGCCATCAGGTTGACGCCGCCAATGAACTGGTCGCGGTTGTCGAAGGCCGCGCGCTGCTCGATATCCAGCCCCAGCAAGTGACCTTCGCTGTCGACCTGGTGATCGCCCAGGGCATGCTCGTAACCCACCTCGACCCCCGGCACCAGCTGCCAGCTGCCCATGGCGACCGGCGCGAATGAGGCCTTGAGGTTGGCCACGGCGGCGCGTCGGGTTTCTTGCAGGTCATCCACCTGCAGGGCCAGTTCGCTGCCCTTTTCGGTGAAGCCGTTCACGTCCACGCGGCTGACCCGCAGCCCCAGGCTAGGCTCCAGCACCATGGCCCCGGTGGGCAGGCGATAACCCAGCGCCAGGCTGCCTCCGGCCAGCGTGCCGTGGCTGTCGCCCTTGGCCGTGCCCAGGCCGCCGCCAAGTTCACGCTTGCTCGAGTAATCGAGCCAGCCGGCGCTGGCGTCGGCGTCGATAAACAGGCCTTGTTCCAGGCCATTCGGCGCGAAGCGTGCACCCAGGCTGAGGAAGGTCAGGTCGGTGTCCGCCTCGCCACCGGCGCCGCCGACATTGCCGCTGCTGTAGCCGAAACCAGCATGGGCGCTGAGCTGCTCGGAGAAGCGCTGGGTCAGGCCGACCATCAGGCCCTGGCTGTGCTCGTTGCTGCTGGCGGCGTGGGAAGAACCGTCGGTGCCCAGGTAGCCGGCCAGCGCGGTGCTCCACAGGCGCGACTGGCCGACCTTGAGGTCGCTGCCATCGGCAAAGGGGGCGGCCGCACGGTCGATCATCGCACCCTGGCGCAGCAGGTAGCTGGTGGCGTCGGCATGCACCTGGCCACCGACGACCGACTCGACGCCGCCCAGCGTGCCGGCGTCGATGGCCGCTTGCAGGTAGTAGTTGTACGCGGTATAGCTGCCCGACAGCGCGGTGTCCTGCAGCTGGTTCAGCAGCCGCGCACCGGCAGCAGCGTTGCCCAGCAGGCCGGCCTCACCTGGCAGCGTGCCGTAGCGCACCATCTTGCCGCGCAACACGTAGAGGGTTTCTTGCGACAGCCCCAGGCCTGCCTTGAGGTAATTGTCCATGGTCCCGTATTCGGCGGTGACCTCATCCAGGCCGGCCTGCAGATAGCTGGCTTCGACACCGAGCAGCGGCGCATAGATCTCGGCCATGCTCGCCGGCATGGCGGCCAGCGTCGCTGCCACCCGCGCGGCGGTGTAGTCGTTGGTGGCCAGGTAGTTGCTCATGATGGTCGCCTGATCGACCCCGGCGATGCTCAGCAGCACGGCGGCGGTCCAGCCGGTGCGGTCCTTGCCGGCGGTGCAGTGGAACAGCGCCGCACCGTCGGCGTTGGCCAGGTCGTTGAACAGCATGCTGAACTGCCCGCGCATGCCGGCGTCGCTGACGAAGGCGCGGTTGGTTTCCTGCATCATCGCCCGCGCCTGGGCGGCGCTGGTGAACGAGATGCTGGTGATGTTCGAGCCCGAGGTGGTGCTGCCGATGATGTCGATGTTGGTGTAGCGGGCGCCGGCCGGCAGCGTGTCGGGCGTGCTGGCGATTTCGCTGGGGGTGCGCAGGTCGTAGACATCGCTGATGCCCAGGCCGTTGAGGATGGCGAGGTCGGACGCGGTCGGTGTCAGGGCGTTGGCACGGTAGAACACCCCGGCGCGCATCACGCCATCGTGGCGGGTGGCATAGGCACTGGTGGTGCCGGCGATGTCGCGGAAGTTGTCCATGCCGGCCAGGCGCGGCGTGTCGAGCGCGTCGGCGGCATGGGCAGCGGAAATGGCCAGGGCAAGCAGGGACACAGAGCAGAACAGACGTTGCAACACGGAAGTAGCCTCGATCGGATGCGTTGGGCTGGCTACTGTCGGTGGGCAAGATGAAACTGAATGTTACAAGTTGCAGCGCGGCGGAAATGGCTGCGCGATCTGTCTGTCGTGTGCGTTTTCCGTCTACGCCGCCCCGAGGATGCCTGCGCACACCTCGGCGCTGTCGAATCCGCGCATAATCGAGTGCCAGGTTGCATCTGATCCGCTTTTTTTCCTCGAACCTGAATCTGTAACCGTATCAGCCTGGCGCCGACAATGCTCTTCGTCCCTGCTATCACACTGAAGAGGTTCCGATGGGCAAGCTCGCGCTGTTTCTGGGTAGCTTTCTGCTGTTGACCGTTCTGATCGGCCTGCTCGGCACCATTCCGCCAAGCTGATTCGCCGCACTGATTTACCTCACGCCCTCCGGCCCGTCTACCTCGCTAGATGGGCCAGATTGCTGCCGGCCCCTGGCAGTTCTCCACGGCTGTACCGCTGGACTAGTGGTAGGTGCAAGTCGTTCTCAAGTGCAAAAGCCTCGTGTAGGCTCCCGCTGCGTCATAATGGGTCGTATACAGCGAACCCTGTCTTTTGCCTTGGGAGTCAGTACACAGATGGAATGCAAGAAGGGCACTTCAGCCATGCTGGAGTGGCGTAGCCGTTATCTCAGCGAAGGCATCCTCGAAGAGGACCAATACGATCAGGCGCTGCGCTGTGCCGAGACCCTGGAACAGTCCGGGGTGATCAGTGCGCAGGAATGGATCGAGCTGGTCAAGGCGGCGAATGTCGCGCTGCTGAGCGTGCGATAAGTCCTTCATTGCTCGGGGAAATCTGTCCACAAAAAACGTGGGTAGGTCTGTGGATAAAGTTCTGTAAGCCAGGCAACTTGCGGTCTCTGTTAAATTGAGCAGAATTTGAACAGCGTTTAGTCGACCCGTTCAAAGGCGGCTTCGCCCGCCTGGCGCAAGGCCAGCAGCAACTCGCGCACCCGGGCGGGTAGCTCGCCGGAGGGGTACACCGCATGCATCTGCGGGTCCTGGCCGGTGCTTGAGGTCAGCCGGTAATCGGCGCACACCCGTACCAGGCGTCCAGCCTTCACCTGGGCTTGCGCCACCCAGTCCGCCAGGCGCGCGATACCGGCACCGGCCAGGGTGCTGTGGTACACCGCGTCGCCAGAGCCCAGGCGCAGGCGCGGGTGCGGGCGCAGGCTGGTGATCTGGCCGTCGCGGCAGAAGTGCCAGGCTTTGAGGATGCGCGGAGCGGTGTGCAGGATCAGCGCGTGCTGGTCCAGCTGCTCGGGCCGCTCGGGCATGCCGGCGCGGGCGACATAGGCCGGGCTGGCATACAGGTGGCGGTGGTAGCGCCACAGTGGATAACCAATCAGTTCGCTCGACTGGGGAAAGGCGCCGCGGACCACGAAATCGAACTTGCCGTGCAGTGGGTCGAGGGCCGTGTCGCTGTACTGCACGTCGAGGGTCACGTGCGGGTGGCGCTGGCTGAAGCGGGCCAGCACGCCAGGCAATACGTGTTCGCCGAGCAGTTGCGGCGCGGCAAAGCGCACCCAGCCTTGCGCGCTGCCGGTAAGCGCGGCCAGCTCATCGGCGGCGTCGCGTTGCACATCCAGCAAGCGTTCGGCGTGGGGCAGCAGGCGCTCACCGGCTTCGGTGAGGGTCACGGTGTTGGCGTTGCGGTTGAGCAGCTTGCACCCGCTGTTGTCTTCCAGGGTTTGCACCGCGCGCGTCACCGCGCTGGGCGAACGGCCCAGGGCGCGTGCGGCGGCGACGAAGCTGCGCTTGTGCGCAACACTGACGAAGGCCTGGATTTCGCGCAGCATGTCCAATGCCATGGTGGGTTCCTCGTTGCAGTTTTCGCAATATGGCATTTCAACACACGCACGCCACTTTGATTAGCCTTGCAGTCTGTCTTCACTGCCTGGACCCGCTCCATGATGGATATCGCCGTACTTTCCGTGTTCGCTTTCGCTGCCGGCCTGATCGATGCCGCCGTCGGCGGCGGCGGGCTGATTCAGATCCCGGCGCTGTTCAACGTGCTGCCCACCGCGCAACCGGCGGCGCTGCTGGGCAGCAACAAGTTGGCTTCGGTGTGCGGCACGGCCTTTGCCGCTCGCTCGTTCATTCGCAAGGTGACCCTGGACTGGGGCCTGATCGTACCGGCGGCGGTCAGCGCCTTTGTCATGTCGTTCGCGGGGGCGGCCACGGTGTCGCTGGTGCCACCCAGCGTGATGCGCCCGGCGGTGCTGGTGTTGATCGTGCTGATGGCGATCTACACCTTCTGCAAGAAAGACTTCGGCACCTTGCACAAGCCAGCCCGGATCGGCCGCCGGGAGCAGTGCCTGGCGGTGTTGATCGGCGGGGCGATCGGTTTCTATGACGGCTTGTTCGGCCCGGGCACTGGCAGCTTCCTGATCTTCCTGTTCATCCGCTTCTTTGCCCTCGACTTCCTGCATGCCTCGGCGTCGGCGAAGGTGGTCAACATTGCCACCAACCTGGCGGCCCTGGTGTTCTTCGTGCCATCGGGCAATGTGCTGTACGCCATCGCCCTGCCGATGGCCGCGTGCAACATCCTCGGTGCCTTGACCGGGACCTGGCTGGCGGTGCGCAAGGGCGCCGGGTTCGTGCGCGGGCTGTTCCTGATCCTGCTGTGCGTGCTGATCGCCAAGCTGTCCTGGGACCTGCTGATGGGCTGAAGTCAGATCACCTGGCGCTGTGGCTCGGCCTGCTCGACGCGGTTGCGGCCATGGGCCTTGGCCCGGTACAGCGCCTGATCGGCGCGTGCCAGCAGTTCGTCCAGGCTGGGGGCGGCTTCGTCCGCAGCGCAGCCGGCCAGGCCAATGCTCACGGTGATCTGCAGGCGTGCATCGCCTTGGGCCAGGTGCAGGTCCTGCACGGCGCGGCGCAGGCGCTCGGCGGTGAACTTGGCCCGCTCCGGCGCCAGCCCGGGGAGCACCACCACAAACTCCTCGCCGCCCAGGCGAGCCAGCAGTTCTTCGTCGTGCAACTGGTCTTGCAGGGTACGGGCGAACTGGCGCAGCACCTGGTCACCGACGGCATGGCCATGGCGGTCGTTGATCGACTTGAAATGATCGATGTCGAGCATCATCAGGGTCAGTGGCAGCCCTTGGGCATGCTGCTGACGGCTGTCGAGCAGGGCGTTGGCACGGCGGCTGAAGGCACTGCGGCTGAGCAGGCCGGTGAGGTGGTCGATGGTGGCCTGGCGCGCCAGGCGCGCCAGCAGGCTGCGGTTGGCCTGGCTGACGCAGGCCACCACCAGCGGCCCGAGGACCAGCATGGCAATGCCCAGGCGTGCCGACATCAGTGTGGTGACCCCGGGCTCGCTCTGCGGCACGCTGAAGTGCATGAGGTTCTGTGCCACCGCCACGATCAGCGTGCTGCCGGCGGTGAGGGTCAGCAACGACACCAGGAACGGTGAGTACGTCCAGGCACACCACAGCAACGCGGCAATCGGAAAGGCAATGGCGCCTGGCCCGCCGAAGGCGATGCTGAACGCCAGCGAGGCCAGCAGCACCAGCAAGGGCGCCAGGCGGATGGCCTGGGCGCCGCTGCGCACCAAGGCGCGGGCCGAAGGGGCGGTGAGCAGGATCGGCAGCACCAGCACGCTGGTCGAGAACTGTTCGCTGAACCAGGCCAGCCAGGTGGCCTGCAGCGACTTTTCGAACCACGGAGCGGCCATCGCACAGGCCATGCTGGCGGCCACCACGGCACCCGCCGCGCAGGCGCCAAACACGCTCAGCACGCCATGCGGAGTGCGCATGCGCCGGTGCAGGCGAGGCAGGCGCGACAGCAACCACCACACCGTCACCACCACGCCGAGGTTGCACAGGTTGAACCACAGGGCTGGCGCCCAGGCACTGCCGCAGGCCAGGTCGGCTGCGACCATCGCCAGCCACACCAGGGTAAAGCCTTTGAAGCTGGCTTGGCGTGGGTAACGCAACAGCACACCGGCCAACACCGCATTCACCGGCCAGAACAGCGACAGTGATTCGATCGGCCGGGCCAGGATCCCGCCGAGGGTCAGGGCAAAAGTCAGGCCGAACAGGGCGATATAGGGCAACAAGCGCGAGTGTGCTGGAAAAACCATAGGCTCGACCGACAAGCGGAAACGAAATCCAGGACAACGACAATAAGCACCTGGGGCATTGACGCGTCAGTGTGTTGGCACCGGGTGCTTGATGTCAATCTGCCGTATTCGTGCAAGTTAATGGCAAATAGCCTCTATTCTTTGCCAGATCGCTTACAGACCGTAGAACCAGGGCACCATCAGCACGGTCACCAGCATCACCAGCACGGTAAAGGGCACGCCGATCTTGACGAAGTCGCCAAAGCGGTACTGCCCCGGGCCGAGCACCAGGGTGTTGACGGGGGATGACACCGGCGTCATGAACGCCGCCGATGCCGCCAGGGCCACGGTCATGGCGAACGGGTAGGGCGACATGCCCAGCTGCGTTGCCGTGCTGATCGCCACGGGCGCCATCAGTACGGCAGTGGCGGTGTTGGAAATGAACAGGCCGATGACAGCCGTGACCATGAACAGGCAGGCCAGCATGGCCAGCGGCCCGGCGCCGCCCAGCAGGCTGACCAGCCCGCCCACGGCCAGGTCGATGCCGCCGGTTTTCTGCAGCGCCTGGGCGAACGGCAGCATGCCGACGATCAGCACCAGGCTCTGCCAGTGTATGGCCCGGTAGGCGCTGTTCATGTCGATGCAGCGCCCGGCGCCCATCAGCAGGCAGCCGATCAGCGCGGCGATGACATTGGGCACGGCGCCGCTGACCATCAGCCCGACCATCACCGCCAGGCTGACCAACGCATAGGGTGCACGGGTTCGGGCCGGCGCAACCTGGTCGATTTCGGCCGGCAGGCTCAACACCAGGAAGTCCTTTGGCTGGCTCTGCAACTGGCGCACGGCCTTCCACGGGCCGACCACCAGCAGCGTGTCGCCCAGGCGCAGTTTCTCTTCCACCAGTTGTTCTTCGATGGCCGCCTGCTCGCGACGCAGGCCGACCACGTTGAGGTCGTAGCGGGTGCGGAAGGCCAGTTCCAGAATGCTCTTGCCGATCAGTTGCGAGCCTGGTGGCAGCGACACTTCGGCCATGCCCAGCTCCTGGGACTGGTCGATGAAGTAGGCCGCCTTGAAGTGCAGCGGTTCCAGCTGCATGGTCTGGCACAGGGTGCGCAGGTCGTCGCGGTTGGCGAACAGGTCGAGCAGCAGCACATCACCCTGTTGCAGCACGGTGCTCGAGTCGGCAACGATGACCCGGGTGGTGAACTTGTGCTGGCGTTCGATGCCGATCACGTTGGCGCCGTGCCTGGTGCGCAGCTCCAGTTCGCCCAGGGTGTGGCCGACCAGTGGCGAGTGCGGGCGGATGCGCAGGCGCCGTTCGCGGCCGTTGAGCTTGTAGTCGAGCACCAGGTCGAGCAGCGTGCGGCGGCTTTCCACACGGCCGTCCTTGCGCACTTCGCCATTGAGCCAGTGGCGGGTCAGCAGCATGTAACCGATGCCCAGCACCAGCACCACCAGGCCGAACGGGGTGAAACTGAAGAAGCTGAAGCCGGGGCCGCCATGGCGTACCAGCTCGCTGTGCACCACCACGTTGGGTGGCGTGGCCACCAGGCTGAGCATGCCGCTGATCAGGCCGGCGAAGCTCAGCGGCATCATCAGCCGGCTGGGTGACAGCTTAAGCCGCGCGGCAATGCTCAGCACCACCGGGATGAAGATCGCCACCACCCCGGTCGAGCTCATCACCGAGCCCAGCCCGGCCACCGAAACCATCAGCAGCACCAGCAGGCGAGCCTCGCTGTTACCGGCCCGTTCGCTCATCCATTCACCGATGCGGTAGGCGATGCCGGTGCGCACCAGCCCTTCGCCGATCACGAACAAGGCGGCGATCAGCACCACGTTGGGGTCGCTGAAGCCCGCCAGGGCCTGTTCAACGGAGAGGATGCCCGACAGCGGCAGGGCGAGGATCACCAGCAAGGCGACCACGTCCATGCGCGGGCGGTTGATGACGAAGAGGGTGACGACGACAGCCAGCAGGCCGAGGACCCAGAGCAGTTCCTGGTTCATGGGGCGGGGGTGTTCCTTCACTCAAGGGGGCACGAAAGACAGTAGCAGCCAGTGTGGCAGCTTGCGGTGAAGGTGATGTTGATGTGTTGCAGGGTTTGCACCCATGGCGCAAATGAAAAGGGCCGCAAAATGCGGCCCTTTTCATGGTTGTCACTCAGTGGTGACGGTGGCGGCGGTGCTTGCTGCTGCCACCGTTGTCGCCCAGGTGGTTGCCCAGGGCACCACCCGCTGCGCCGCCCAGGCCGGCACCGATGGTGGAGCCGGTCTTGCCGCCTACCGCGCCGCCCAGCAGCGAGCCGCCGGCCGAGCCCAGGCCACCGCCAATGGCGGCTTCGGTACGGTTGCCTTTCTTCGCAGCTACAGCACTACCGGCTGCACCGCCGACACCGGCGCCGATGGCTGCGCCAGTGCGGCCGCCCATTTGCTGGCCGACAACGTTGCCCAGCACACCACCCAGGCCGCCGCCGATGGCGGCAGTGCCGTCACCGGCGAACGCGCCCTGGCACAGCAGCAGGCCCAGGGCAATGGAAGGCAGAGTCAGACGCATGATTTGAACCTCAAAGGAATCATCAGGTTAAGGTGCCGCACGGTTGGGCGGCGGGTCAGGGTAGGGGAGACGCTTCAGCGGTAGTAACGGTCACCGCGCCATTGGCGGTCGTCGTCATCGTCGCGGTCGTGCCGATGGTGGTGTCGGTGGCCGCGATCGTCGTCGCGCCAGCCGCCGTCATCACGGTAGTGGTCGTGATAGCAGCCCGACAGCAGCAGGAAGGCAGCGATCAGCGAAAAGCTTGCAAGGCGGGTCATCTCGATATAGGTCCTTGATCCGCATAGGTTTACGGGACACTGAATGAGACTGGGATCGATCCATTTGGTTTCCCCGGCGGGCAAAAAAATGCCGTGCGAGCGATGAGTGGCATGCTTGCACGGCGGCGGTTGGATCAGCTCAGATCAAGCGGCGGGTAGCTTCAGGACGCGGGATGGATCGCCAGCACCACGCCATTGGTGATCTGGATCAGCACATAATGCTCACCCATTCGCACCCAGTGGCTTTCCTTTTCCGGGGCGGGCAGCCCCTTGGCCTTCCAGTCGCTGATGGCCTGGTCATCGCGTTTGTACTGGTCGGGGGCCTTGTCGCCGACCTTGAGTTCACGGTTGTGGGTTTCCGGCGCTTTGATGCTCTCTTCTGCCGAGGGGGCAGCGAAGCTCAGTGCGGGCAGGCTGGCAATCAGCAGTGCAGGCAACAGGTGTCTGGCTTGCATGGGGCTCTCCTTGGTTGCATTCCCTATTTGCGACAGCGGCCCGCTTGGGACAATTCATTCGCAATGCTAGAGTCGCTTTCTTTTTGCCCCGAGGATGGAACATGCGAGCAATTCTGCCGATGGCTGCGGCGCTGGTGTTGGTCGGTTGCGCGAGCGCGACCATGGATGCGGCGCGCGGTGGCAAGCCGACGGCCCGGCTCGATTCGCGCAAGGCGCCGGAGCTGGTGGCCCAGTGCATCCAGTTCAGCTGGCAGAAAGAGGATGTGTTCGGCGATGACGCCAGTGGCTACCTGGAGCCGCGCAAGCAGGGCGGGTTGACGGTGTATACCCGCGAGGCGGAGTCGTTCGTGGATGTGTATCCGCAGGCGGGCGGTACACGGGTGGATTACTACGCGCAGAAGAATGATGGCGTGGCCCTGCAGCGTCGGGCAGCGGCAGCGACCTGCCTGTAACGTTTCTGCGCTACCGGCCTCTTCGCGGGTAAACCCGCTCCTACAGGACCTCACTGAACCTGTGGGAGCGGGCGAGCCCGCGAAGGGGCCGGCAAGCCATGATCAGGACAGGAAACCACCGTCGACATTCAGCGCGGTGCCGGTGGTGTAGCTGGAGGCATCGCTGGCCAGGTACAGCACGGCGCCGGCCATTTCCTTGGGGTCGGCCACGCGCTTGAGCGGGATCTGCTGTAGCGCGGCATTGAGGATGGCGTCGTTCTTCACCAGTGCCGAGGCGAACTTGGTGTCGGTCAGGCCGGGCAGCAGGGCGTTGCAACGAATGCCGAATTGTGCGCATTCCTTGGCGAACACCTTGGTCATGTTGATCACCGCAGCCTTGGTCACCGAGTAGATGCCCTGGAACAGGCCCGGCGACACACCGTTGATCGACGCCACGTTGATGATGCTGCCGCCGCCGTTTTCGCGCATCAGCTTGCCGGCTTCCACCGACATGAAGAAGTACCCGCGGATATTCACATCGACGGTCTTCTGGAAGGCATTCGGGTCGGTGTCGAGCACGTTGCAGAACTGCGGGTTGGTGGCCGCGTTGTTGACCAGGATATCCAGGCGCCCGAACTGTTCGCGGATGCCGGCGAACACCTGCTGGATCTGCTCCATTTCACCGATATGGCAGGCGACCGGGGTGGCCTTGCCGCCCGCCGCGATGATGGCGTCGGCCACCTGCTGGCAGCCGTCGAGCTTGCGGCTGGAGACGATCACGTGGGCACCCTGTTGGGCCAGCAGATGGGCAATGGCTTCGCCGATGCCACGGCTGGCGCCGGAGACGAAGGCGATCTTGCCGTCGAGGTCGAACAGTGGGGTCTTGGACATGCTGTTTTCCTTGTTGTCTGGCGTCAGAGCGTGGACTTGCCGATGACCTGCAGGCTCATCTGCTCCAGCAGCCGGTTCATGTGAATGAACTGGGCGAAGCGTTTGTCCTGGGTCTGGCCGTGGTAGTAGCGGTAGTAGATCTGCTGGACGATGCCGGCCAGTCGGAACAGGCCGTAGCAATAGTAGTAATCGAAGTTGTCCAGCTGGATGCCGGCGCGCTCGGCGTAGTAGTCGACGAACTGGCGGCGGCTGAGCATGCCCGGGGCATTGCTCGGCTGGCGGCGCATCAGTTGCACCGGCGCCGGGTCGCTGGCCTCGATCCAGTAGGCCAGGCTGTTGCCCAGGTCCATCAAGGGGTCACCAATCGTGGCCATCTCCCAGTCGAGCACACCGATGATGCGCATGGGGTTGTCGGCATCGAGGATCACGTTGTCGAAGCGGTAGTCGTTGTGCACGATGCCCGGGCGAGGGTGGTCGGCGGGCATCTTCTCGCGCAGCCAGGCGATCACGGCTTCCCAGCGCGGCGCATCCGGGGTCAGGGCTTTCTCGTAGCGGCTGGTCCAGCCCTCGATCTGGCGTTGCACATAACCTTCCGGCTTGCCCAGGTCGGCCAGGCCGCAGGCGTGGTAATCCACTTGGTGCAGCTCGACCAGGCGGTCGATGAAGCTTTTGCACAGGGCTTCGGTGCGGTTGGCATCCAGGCCCAGTTCGGCCGGGATGTCCGAGCGCAGAATCACCCCCTTGACCCGTTCCATCACGTAGAACTCACCGCCGATCAGTGATTCGTCGGTGCAGTGGGCGTAGGCCTTGGGGCAATACGGAAAGCCGCTGTTGAGCTGGTTGAGGATGCGGAATTCGCGGCCCATGTCGTGGGCCGACTTGGCCTTCTGGCCGAACGGTGGGCGGCGCAACACGAATTCACGGCCTGGGTAGCTGACCAGGTAGGTGAGGTTGGACGCGCCGCCAGGGAACTGGCTGATGCCCGGCGTGCCCTCAAGGCCGGCGATGTGGGCCTTCAGGTAAGGATCGATGACGGCCGCGTCGAGTTCTTCGCCGGGGCGTACCTGGGTGGACTGGTCGGTGAGCGTCATGCGTTTTCCTTATTATCTGGCGCAAGGACTATTGGCTAATCTAATGGCCTGGCAGCTGTGGAACAAGCGTGCCAGGTGCCATATAGGCGAGGGTGTTGCTGGTCGATCACTGCACCGAATGCCGGGCAAAAAAAAACCGAAGCCGGTCAGGCTTCGGTTTTCTCATCGTGCGTCGCGCCCGTCACTCAGGAAGGGAACAGCTCGCTGAGTTTCATCGACAGCATCATGTCGCCTTCGACACGCAGCTTGCCGCCCATGAAGGCCTGCATGCCGTCGGTTTCACCACTGACGATGCCCTTGAGGGTTTCGCTGTCCAGCACCAGGGTGCAGTTGGCATCCGGGTTTTCACCTTCCTGGATGTCGCAGGTGCCGTCCTTGACGATCAAGGCGTATTGCTTGTCTTCGTCGGTGATGTTGAAGCCGAACACCAGGTCCAGGCCAGCCGCAGCAGCTGGGTTGAATTTTGCTTTCATCGCCTCGACGGCTTTAGCTACATCGCTCATGGTGTTTTCCTTGTTAAGTGATAGTCGCGTCCGCAGGGACACTATGGGCCGGGCTCAACGGTAGGTGATGAGCTCCGGCGCCCTCAACAGCTGCACATGGGCTTGGCTGTTGAAGGAAGCCAGCGCCACGTCGCGGCCGCGGAACTTAAGCTGGCTGAGCGACGTGTTGATGATCTGCCAGTTCAGCGCAAAGGCCTGACTGGGGGTGATTCGGGTAACCAGGTGGAGCAGGGCGGCGATGGTGCCACCGGAGGTGAACACGGCGATGTTGTCGCCACTGCCCGCGCTGCTCAGCACACGCTGCAGGCCAGCGTCGACCCGGGTGGTGAATGCCTGCCAGGTTTCCAGGCCGTCATCGGCATGTTCACCGGCGTGCCAGCGTTGAACCATCAGGGCGAACAGGCGCTGGAACTCGCTGCGGTTCTGTGCACCGTTGCGCAGGATATCCCGGGCGTTCGGCTCATCGGCCAGCAAGCCGGGCAGCAGGGCGCGAATCACCCCGTCGGCATCGAACTCATTGAAGGCCGCGTCGGTCTCAAGGGCCGGTACCGCGCAACCCGCCGCATTCAATGCCTGCAGCGCGTGCCGGGCAGTGTCCTGCTGGCGCCGCAGATCACCGGCCACGCAGCGGTCCAGGCGCAGGCCGAGCTGGGCGAGGTGTTCGCCGAGGGCCTGGCTCTGGCGCACACCGACGGGCGAGAGGACGTCGTAGTCGTCCGCACCGAAGGAAGCCTGGCCATGTCGGATCAGGTAGAGATTGCCCACTGGGGTATCCGGCGTTGAAGGGTTGCTGCGAGGTTAGGATGCGCCACACAGGCTGTCAACGAAAAAACATACAAGCGTTTGAAAAGGTTGTTTGAACTGTGTTGCCAGCGTTTACCTCGGCTGGCGAGGGCACGGGCGCAACGGTATGCTTGCAACAGTTTCGCGCCGATCTGGCGCAGGTTCATAAGGAGTCAACGTGGAGTTTCTTGCCGAATACGCAAGCTTTCTCGCCAAAACCGCCACCCTGGTGATTGCCATCCTGGTGGTGTTGTCCGCCATTGCCGGTTTGCGCGGCAAGGGGCGGCGCAAGGCCGGTGGGCAGTTGCAGGTCACCCGCCTCAACGAATTCTATAAAGAGCTGCGCGAACGCCTGGAAAGCGGCCTGCTCGACAAGGCCCAGCTCAAGGCCCTGCGCAAGCAGCAGGCCAAGGCGGAAAAACAGCAGAAGAAGGGCAAGGCCGAAGAGAAGGGCCGGGTGTTCGTGCTCGACTTCGACGGTGACATCAAGGCTTCCGCCACCGAAAGCCTGCGTAACGAGATTACTGCACTGCTGACCCTGGCCACCCCCCGCGATGAAGTGGTGTTGCGCCTGGAAAGCGGCGGCGGCCTGGTGCACAGCTATGGCCTGGCGGCCTCGCAGCTGGCGCGTATCCGCCAGGCCGGCATCCCGCTCACCGTGTGCATCGACAAGGTCGCCGCCAGCGGCGGCTACATGATGGCCTGCATCGGCGAGAAGATTGTCAGTGCACCGTTTGCCGTGCTGGGCTCGATCGGTGTGGTGGCGCAGTTGCCCAACGTCAACCGCCTGCTGAAGAAGCACGACATCGACTTCGAAGTGCTGACCGCCGGCGAGTACAAGCGTACCCTGACCGTATTTGGCGAGAACACCGAAAAGGGCCGGGAGAAGTTCCAGGAAGACCTGGACATCACCCACCAGCTGTTCAAGGACTTCGTCTCCCGCTACCGCCCGCAGCTGCACATCGACGAGGTGGCCACCGGTGAAGTCTGGCTCGGTGTGGCTGCGCTGAACCGCAAGCTGGTCGATGAACTGCAGACCAGCGACGAGTACCTCAGTGACCGCGCCCGCACGGCCAATCTCTTCCACCTGCACTACGCCGAGCGCAAGAGCTTGCAGGAGCGTATCGGCATGGCGGCCAGCGGCACGGTCGAGAACGCAGTGGTAGGGTTGTGGAGCAAACTCGGCCGCTTGCGCTAACACCTTGAGCCCGCTGAAATTTTTTTCTGTTCAGGGGGGTTGCAAGGTTGAAGGAATGCAGACATAATGGCGCCCATCGAAACGCAGCAAACTTTGAAAAAGGTGCGGTGTTTCAAGGAGATAGCGAAGCGCAAGCTGCTAGATCCGAACTTTGAGGCCGAGTAGCAAAGTGGTTATGCTCCGGATTGCAAATCCGTCTACGCCGGTTCGATTCCGACCTCGGCCTCCACCATTCGAAAAACCCCGCAGATGAAAGTCTGCGGGGTTTTTCATTTTGCCCAGCATTCAGCCATGACTGAGCGACAGCTCGCTGATGATGCACACCGAACCATCGCTGGCCGGCGTCGCATCGGTGTAGTCGACCTGGTTGTAGATGCCGCCATGGAATTCGAACAGGCGCGTGTCCCAGGTGTCATCCAGTTGCAGGTCGCTCGACGATTTGGAGACGCCGTTGCACCTGGCGGTCACCTTGACCACACCCGCCGAGGTGGCATGAATGATCACGTCGAACTTCGTGCCGAGCGGCACGCCCTGCAGAAGGGTGCTGTTCACCGGCTCGGCCTGGTTGTAGGAGTGGCGGAACCCCATGGTGATGTTGCCCTTGTTCCAGAACACCTTCACTGGCGGGCTGTCATCCCCCCTGACGTGCATCTGGCTGATGACCACCTTTTGCGCCGAATTGACCTTGGTCAGCGCCATGGTCTGGCGATTCCAGTGGGCCGGGGCGCTGCCCAGCGTCCAGTTCTGGGTTTCCGACCACTCGCAACGGGTTCTGTGGGTGCTCTTGCTTGAGGCCCCTTTGGTCGGCGCCGAGAACTGAACCGAGCCGTCGCTGAGCACCTTCACCACGCTCGGAAACTCGGCGATGGCTTCGGCGCCATTGAGCTCCAGCGCCACAGGGTTCGTTGAAGAGACTGCCACCGGGGTAGCGATCGTTAGATTGCTGATGTTTACGGTCATAAAATGCTCCTGACGATAAAATCATTGGCCTGGCACGATTGCCTTCCAACTGTGATGCGTTCCTCCGCATCCGGCTGTGCACTCGTGAATGCACAGCCGGATGCTTTGCCCGGCCTGTCTTTACATCGCTTTCCGACGCCTCAATACCTGTATGCATATACAGTATATGCATTGATGCATATCTGCAAGCAGATGGCAGGCGTGCGGACAAGAAAAAGCCCGGCTCGGGGCCGGGCTGGGTTCAGGCATTCGTGGATGTTTCGCCAACGCCACGGGCGCGCTTGGGTGGGTAAGCGGTGCCCGAAAAAAGAAAACCCGCCAGCAAGGGGCGGGTCAAAGAACGTATGGAGCACGGTCATGGTGCCCAAGGCGTTGTCATGAAAATGTGAAGGGTACGTAGGCGGCTCGTCGCCCGTGACTCAAGCATGGCTCAACTCGAGCGTGCTGATCACGCACACGGAGGCATCGTCCGCCGGCGTGTCGTCGCTGTAGTCCACCTGGTTGTACACCCCGCCATGAAAATTCAGCGTGCGCGTGGCCCACGATGCGCCCAGTTGCAACGTGGCCGTCGTGCCGCTGCGGCCGTTACTGCTGGCGCTTACCGTGCACGCGCCGCTTTCGCTCACCTCGATGGTGACATCGAAACGCGTCCCCAGGGGGACGTCGGCGAGCACATTGCTGCTGAGCGTTGCCGTCTGGTTGAAGTCACTGCGAAAACCCACCGTGATCTTGCCCTTGTTCCAGAACACCTTGATTGGCGGGTTGTCGTCGTCCTTCACATGCAACTGGGATATCACCACCTTTTGCGCAAAATTGACTTTTTCCAGGGTCATGGTCTGGTGGTTGCGATGGTGCGCAGCGCTGCCGAACGCCCAGTACACCGGCTCCTTCCATTCGCAGCGGGTGCGATGGGTGCTCTTGCTGGAGGCTCCCTTGGTCGGGGCGGTCATGCGAATCGAACCGTCGCTCTGGCGTGCGACCACATTGGTCAGCGTGGCAAGCGCCTGGGCGCCGGTAACCTCCAGTGCTACCGGGTTGCTGGGGGATTTGGGCACAGGGGTGGTGATGATGAGGTTGTCTATGTTCACGGCCATTTGCTTTCTCCTTGAAAAGTGAAAGTCCTGCCTCTTTGCAGAGCCTGGCCAGCACGCGTGAAGTTCAAGGGGATCGAGCCCGGCCGGATGAAGGGCGCTTGCCAACAGGCGAAAAAAAGCCCGCCATGAAGGCGGGCAACGAACGTTTTGAAGGGAGAGATTTCAGCCTGAGGTCGGTCGGTTAAGTCAGCATTAACCGTAATCCATTGACCACGACCAACGATGCGCCTATACAGGCGTGCCAGATTTCCAGGAGCCACCATGCGCGACGAAGACGACCTGCACGAGCCCGAACACGATCACCTGCTCGATCACGAATTCCTCTATGAAGACTTCGACCCTGAAGCAGACGCCCAGGGCGCCGAGGACGAGGTGGAGGAAGACGAAGACGAAGAATGGCTGGATGACCTCGATGACGAAGCGCGCGATCACCCAGCCTGGCACGATGACCTGGACGATTGAATCAGCGCCCGTCCACCGAGAAGCGCCCCGGGCCGCTGACTGCCAGCACCAGCAGGCCGCCGCAGATGCTGAGGTTTTTCAGGAACTGGGTCATGTTGGCGGCGCGCTCCGGGTCGACCATGTTCCAGAACGGATGGCCAAGCAGCCCGGTGCCCAGCACGAACAGGGCGAACAGTAAGGCCAGCGGGCGCGTGTAGAAACCGAGGATCAGCAGGATGCCGACGATGAACTCCATGAACACCGCAACCGCTGCCGCCAGCATCGGCGCTGGGGCGCCCAGCGAGGTCATGTAGCCGACCGTGCCTTCGAAGCCGGTGAGCTTGGCCCAGCCGGACAGCACGAAAAGAATCATGAGCAGCACGCGGGCGATCAGGAGAACGAAGTCGCGTTGACCATCGAGCAGGGAATAGCGCATGGCGGCATACCGGTGGACGGAGACAAGCTCCACTCTAGCAGCTGCGCGGAAGATTGCTGGCGGGCAGCAAAAAGGCGCCGCAAGGGCGCCTTTTCAAAGAAGTTTGGTGCGAGTGGCGGGACTCGAACCCGCAAGGCTCACGCCGACAGATTTTAAGTCTGCTGTGTATACCAATTCCACCACACTCGCACGCTTGAAAGGGTCGTGACGACCGGCGCGCTTCTAGGCAGAAGGGCCTGACAATCAAGTGCGCTTTATAACCCATTGTTATAGTTGAGTCAATCGCAGCACCTATGATCAAAGTAATGAGGGGTTGATCAAATGGGCAATTGACACCTTGCTGTCATTAGGCCACTGTTGCCCACTTCATTGGATCCAATGAGTGTGATGCCATGTCCCAGGCCACTCCCTCGACGCCTCCCGGGCGCACGGTTCGCCCTCGGTTGTTCTGGCGCCTGCTGTTCGCCCAGGTGTTGCTGATGGGCGCTTTTCTGTACCTGAGCCTGATCGCCCTCGGTGGCTACCTGCTGATGCTCGGCTTTGATGCCGAACACCCGCAGCCGCAGCGCTGGATGGCGCTGGCAGGTGGCGGCCTGATCGTGCTGGTCGGCCTGTGGCTGCTGAAGGTGGCGATGCCGCGGCGTATCAGCCCGGTACTGGTCGAACCCGAGCGTTGATAATCTGTTACAGCACGCGCTGTTGCAGTAGGGTACGCTTGGCTAAGCTAATCAGGTCCCTCCCGCTGTGCCTGTGGAGTTTGCATGGTTTCAGCCGACTGTATCGATCACCCTGTCATGCCCGCCAGCCGCTATGAGCAGCTGGTGCAGTCGGTGGTGGACTACGCCATCTACATGCTCGACCCCACTGGCCACGTGGTGTCCTGGAACGCAGGCGCGCAACGGATCAAGGGCTACCGCGCCGAAGAAGTCATCGGCCGGCATTTCTCGCTGTTCTTCACCCCGCAGGACTGCGCCGAAGGGCGCCCCGAGCGCCTGCTCAGGCAGGCGCTGGAGCAGGGCGTGGCGCAGGACGAAGGCTGGCGCGTGCGCAAGGATGGCACGCAGTTCTGGGCCTTGGCCGCGCTCGATGTGATCCGCGACGAGCAGGGGCAGATCGTCGGCCTGGCCAAGGTCACCCGTGACATCACCGACCGGCGCGAGTCGGCGCTGCAGCTCGACGCCGTGCGCGCCCAGCTGTTCCAGGCGCAGAAGCTCGAAGCGCTGGGCCAGCTCACCGGTGGCCTGGCACATGACTTCAACAACCTGCTGACCATCATCATCAACTCGGCGCGCCTGGCGCAGGCCAGCCAGGACCCGGTGCGGGTGGCGCGCATGCTCGAGCACATTCTCGATGCCGGGCAGCGCGGTACCGAGCTGACCCAGCAACTGCTCAGCTTCGCCCGCCACCGTCAACTCGATGTCTCGCTCATCGCTCCGGCCAGGCTGCTGGAGTCTACGCGGGGCCTGCTGGAGCATGCGCTGCCGCGTGAAATCGTGTTGAAGGCGTACCTGCAGCCCGACCTGCCACTGATCGAGGTGGATACCGGGCAGTTGCAGATGGTACTGCTCAACCTGCTGTTCAACGCGCGCGATGCGATAGGCGAGCGGGGCACCATCGACCTGGCGGTGCTCACGGTCGACCTGGCGGGCGAGGTGGAGGGGCTGCACGGCGCGTTCGTGTGCTTCGAAGTGAATGACAGTGGTGACGGTATCGACCCGCTGGTACTGCCGCGCATCTTCGAGCCGTTCTTCACCACCAAGCCGTTCGGCAAGGGCACCGGCCTGGGTCTCAGCCAGGTCTACGGCTTCGCCAAGCAGAGCAATGGCGCCATCAGTGTCGAAAGCACGCTCGGCCAAGGCACATGCATGCGCCTGTATCTGCCGGCCTATCAGCCCGTTGCGGGGGCACAAGACAACAGGTAAGCCACCATGGTGCAGGCACTCAAACGGCTGGTCACGGGGATCGAAGGGCTCGATGCGCTGCTCAAGGGCGGCTTGGTGGCGGGCGCTTCCTACATCGTTCAGGGGCCGCCTGGGGCGGGCAAGACCATCCTGGCCAACCAGCTGGCCTGCAGCCATGTGCGTGACGGTGGCAAGGTGCTGGTGGCGACCTTGCTCGCCGAGTCCCATGAGCGATTGTTCCAGTACCTGGCCACCCTCGAGTTCTTCGACCCGGCGCTGGTTGGTGACCAGATCCAGTTCGTCAGTGCATTCGACACCCTGGAGCAGGAGGGGCTCGATGCGGTGGTCAGGTTGCTGCGCCAGGAAATCGGCAAGCAGCAGGCGAGCCTGCTGATCGTCGATGGCGTGCTCAATGCCCGGGTGCGCGCGGAAACGGCGCTGGATACCAAGAAGTTCGTCTCCGAACTGCAGGGGCATGCGGCCTTTGCCGGTTGTACCGTGCTGTTGCTGACCAGTGCCCGGCTGGATGACAACAGCCCGGAACACACCATGGTCGATGGTGTGATCGAGTTGGGTGAGCAACTGGTCGGTAGCCGCGCGGTGCGCCATGTGCAGTTGCGCAAGACGCGAGGCAGCGGGGCGTTGTCCGGGCGCCACGAGTGCCTGATCGATGAGTCGGGGATGCATGTCTACCCGCGGCTGGAAGCGCTATACAGCCACCCCAGCCAGCTGGGTAGCGCGTCCTTGAACCGGGTATCCACGGGCGTTGGGGTATTGGATGAGATGCTCGGCGGGGGCCTGACATTGGGCTCGGTCAGCCTGCTGATCGGCCCCTCGGGGATCGGCAAGACCTCCCTGGGCCTGGCGTTCCTGGCGGCAGCCACTGCCGAACAGCCGGCCTTGCATTTCGGCTTCTACGAAACCCCCGCCAGGCTGCGGCTCAAGGCGGCATCGCTGGGCTACGACTTCGCTGCCCAAGAGCGTGCGGGTGCCTTGCAGCTATGCTGGCAACCGACCACCGAAGGCTTGTTGGACCAGGTGGGCGCGCGCCTGCTCGCCCAGGTCGAGCAGCAGGGCAGCAAGCGTGTGTTGATCGACAGCCTGGGCGCGTTCAGCCGCCTGGCAACCGACCCGGCGCGGCTCAATGCGTTCTTCCGGGCGCTGGCGGGCGAGCTGCGGGCGCGGGATGTCAGCGTCATGCTCACCTGGGAGATGCGTGACATTTTCGGTTCGGAAATCACCGCCCCGGCACCGGACCTGTCGAGCATCGTCGACAACCTCATGCTGATGCGCTTCGTCGAACTGGACTCCCAACTGCGGCGCATGCTGTCGATCCTGAAAGTGCGCGACAGCCATCACGACCCGGCGCTGCATGAGCTGCAGATCGGGCCGCAGGGCATCAGCCTGCACAAGGCGTTCGAGGGCGCCTGTGGTGTGCTTTCGGGTACGCCGGTGCCGCAAGGGGGTGGCTGACGGGGCCTGCCGATGAACACCATTCTGATCGTCGATGACGAATACCTGATCGCCGATATCCTCGGCTTTGCCCTGGAGGACGAAGGCTTTCTGGTGGAAAAGGCGAGCAATGGGCGCAAGGCACTGGAAGCGCTGAGGGAAAAGCGCGTAGAGCTGGTGATCACCGACTACATGATGCCGGTGCTCAATGGCGAGGAACTGGTGCGGGCGATTCGCGACGAACTGGAGCTGCCTGACCTGCCGGTGATCCTCATGAGCGGCGCCCAGGCCAGCCAGGGGCGCCCGGAGCTGTTCGCTGCGGTCTTCGACAAGCCCTTCGACATGGACAGAATGATCGCCAAGGTGCGCGAGCTGCTCGGCACCTGAGGTTCAGGGTGCGGCTTGCGCCGGCCATTCGATCAAGCGCGTCCGTGCGGCTTGAAGCGAGGCGCTCAGGTCAGTGTTGGTCGTCGTGCTTTTCCGGAGCCGGGCTGCCGGCCTGGATGCGTTTGAAGATCTCTTCACGGTGCACCTGGACATCCTTTGGTGCATCGATGCCAATCCTCACCTGCATCCCTTTTACGCCCAGAATGGTGACTTTGATGTCATCGTTGATGACGATGCTTTCGCCAACCTTACGGGTGAGTATCAGCATGTAGTTCTCCTTGGTGATATAGAAATCCGTCGGGCCACTGGGCCGTAACGGTGGGAGCGTGTCCCTCTTCCTTCTCATTAAAGACGCTTTCGGCGGATAGTAATTCCCCGAAAGACAAATTCTGTTGCGTGTCTTTAGTTGCAGGTGCCGAAGTAAATGCTGCTAAGCGGGTCGGCGAAGGTGCTCGGTGGCAAGAATAGGGGGCTTCGGCCTTTATGGGAAATTTCTCTGCATGATGGCCTGAATAGTGCGGCTCAATCATCGGCTGTTGTTTCCAGGGCTTGAAGAAACAGCAGCAAGGCCACCTCTTCGTTGTCCAGCCCCTTGCGCACGCGGCGCCCGGGCAAGTTGGCCAGGCGCCCGAGGGCGTAATGCTCGAGCACGGCTGGGTGGATGTAGCAGCGCCGGCAAACCGCCGGGGTGTTGCCCAGGCGGGTGGCCACCTGCTTGACGATGGCCGCGACCTGGCGCTTGGCTTCGCTCTCCGGTTCCCAGGCCAGCGGCCTGAGCAGGCTCAGGGCCAGGCTGCTGCCAGCCCAGGTACGGTAGTCCTTGGCGGTGAAGTCGGCGCCGGTCAGTTGCTGGAGAAACTGGTTGACCTCGCTGGAACCAATGCTGTGCCGTTGGCCATCTTCGTCCAGGTACTGGAACAGCGCCTGCCCAGGCAGCTCCATGCAGCGTTTGAGCAGGTTGGCCAGGCGCCGGTCACGCAGCGTGACGTTATGCTCCACCCCGCGCTTGCCGCGGAACTGGAAGCGCACGGTGCTGCCCTGTACCTTTACGTGGCGGTTGCGCAAGGTGGTCAAGCCATAGGACTGGTTGTCGCGCAGGTAGCGCTGGTTACCGATGCGGATCAGCGTGTGGTCGAGCAGGCTCACCACCAGCGCCATGACCTTTTCCCGATCCAGGCCAGGGCGGGCCAGGTGCGCTTGCAGTTGCGCGCGCAGTTTCGGCAGGGCCTGGGCAAAGGCCAGCATGCGCCCGTACTTGTGCTGGTCGCGCAGTTCGCGCCACTGGGCGTGGTAGCGGTACTGCTTGCGGCCACGGGCATCGCGACCGGTGGCTTGCAGGTGGCCCTGCGGATCGCTGCAGATCCACACATCGGTGTAGGCCGGCGGGATCACCAGCGCGGCGATGCGCGCCAGGGTTTCCTTGTCGCGAACGCGCTGCCCGTGGGCGTCGAGGTAGATGAAGCGGTCGCGCCAACGGCGCCGGGTCAGGCCCGGCTGGCTGTCGTCGACATAGTGCAGGCTGGGTGGCAGAGGGCAGTCAAGCATCGGCGGCAGGCCTCGATCAGGTCACTGATCAATGGACAACGTCCGCTTCGATGATGCTCAGCCCAACAGCGCCACCGACTTGATCTGCGCGAACAGTGCCTGGCCCGGGTGCAGGCCGAGTTGGTCCGCCGAGAACCGGGTGATGCGCGCCAGCAGGGCGTTACCGCCCGCATCCAGGCTCACCAGCACATGCGCCGGGTTGTCTGCCGGGCGTGTTTCGCGCACGCGCACCGGCAGGCGGTTGAGAATGCTCGAGGTGCTGTCGGCGCGCAGGGCCAGGCTTACATCCCGGGCCTGGACCTTGACCCGCAAGGTACTGCCCATGCTGTGTGCCGGGTGGGCGATGCGCAGCACCGGTGCGTCGCCGCCGGGCAGGCGCAGGTCGAGCAGGTCGTAGTGCGGATCGTGGCCGATGACCATGCCCTCGAACACCACCCCGGCGTCCTCGCCCTGGGCCAGCGACAGGTCGAGGCGGGCCAGGGTCTCGCCGATCGGCCCGCTGGCCATGGCCCGGCCTTGCTCCAGCAGCACCAAATGGTCGGCCAGCCGCGCCACTTCGTCCTGGGCATGGCTGACGTACACCAGCGGGATGTCCAGTTCGTCGTGCAGGCGTTCGAGATAGGGCAGGATCTCGCGCTTGCGTGGCCCGTCCAGTGCGGCCAGCGGTTCGTCCATCAACAACAGCCGCGGGCTGCTGAGCAATGCGCGGGCGATGCCGACCCGTTGCGCCTCGCCGCCCGACAAAGTGGCGGGCTTGCGTTCGAGCAGGTGGCCGATGCCCAACAGCTGGCAGGCCTGATCGAGGCTGACCTTGCGCTCGGCCGCGGCGATGCGCCGCCAGCCGAATTCCAGATTGCCGCGCACCGACAGGTGCGGGAACAGGCTGGCTTCCTGGAACACGTAGCCCACCGGGCGCAGGTGCGGTGCCAGGAAGTGGCCGCGGGCGCTGTCTTCCCAGACCTCGCCATTGACCTCGATATAGGCGCTGGCTGCACGCTCCAGCCCGGCCAGGCAGCGCAGGCACGACGTCTTGCCCGAGCCCGAGTGGCCGAACAGCGCGCTGATGCCGCGGCCGGGCAGGTTCAGGTCGACGTCCAGGGTGAAGTCGTCGCGCGCCAGTTTCAGGCGCGCCACAATCGATCCGCTCATTTCAGCTCCAGCCAGTCTTGCCGCGGCGCCCGGCATACAGCAGGAGCAGCACCAGGAACGAGAACACCAGCATGGCACCGGCCAGCCAGTGGGCTTGCGAATACTCCATGGCCTCGACGTGATCGAAGATCTGCACCGAGACCACACGGGTCTTGTCAGGAATGTTGCCACCGATCATCAGCACCACGCCGAACTCACCCACGGTATGGGCAAAGCCGAGGATGCTGGCGGTGACGAAACCGGGCCGGGCCAGCGGCAGCACCACATGGACGAAGGTGTCCCAGGGGCTGGCGCGCAGGGTGGCGGCGACTTCCAGTGGGCGCTGGCCGATGGCGCCAAAGGCGTTCTGCAAAGGCTGCACCACGAACGGCATGGAATACACGGTCGAGCCGATCACCAGGCCGGTGAAGCTGAACACCACCGTACCCAGGCCCATCGCCTGGGTCGCCTGGCCAAGCCAGCCGTGCGGGCCGAGGGCGATCAGCAGGTAGAAGCCGATCACTGTCGGCGGCAGCACCAGTGGCAACGCCACCACCGCGCCCACCGGCCCGCGCAGCCACGAGCGCGTGCGCGCCAGCCACCAGGCGATGGGGGTGCCGACGATCAGCAGGATCAGCGTGGTCAGGCTGGCCAGTTTGATGGTCAGCCAGACCGCGCCGAAGTCACTGGCGTCCAGTGGCATCAGATTTCATAACCGTAGGACTTGATCACCGCAGCGGCTTTCGGGCCTTTCAGGTAGTCGACCAGGGCCTTGGCGGCAGGGTTGTCCTTGCCTTTGTTGAGGATGACTGCATCCTGCTTGATCGGCTCGTGCAGGTTGGCAGGCACGATCCAGGCCGAACCTTCAGTCACCTTGCCGTCCTTGTAGACCTGCGACAGGGCGACGAAGCCCAGTTCGGCGTTGCCGGTGGAGACGAACTGGTAGGCCTGGGTGATGTTCTGGCCTTCGACGATCTTGCCCTTGGTGGCTTCGGTCAGCTTCAGCTTGTCCAGCACCTGGGTGGCGGCCAGGCCGTAAGGCGCGGCTTTCGGGTTGGCGATGGACAGGTGCTGGAACTGGTTCTTCTTCAGCACCTCACCCTTGGCATCGACATAACCCGGCTTGGCCGACCACAGGGCCAGGGTGCCGGTGGCGTAGGTGAAGCGCGAGCCCGGGACGATGTCCTTTTCCTCTTCCAGCTTCTTCGGGGTGCTGTCGTCGGCAGCGAGGAACACTTCGAACGGCGCGCCGTTCTTGATCTGTGCGTAGAACTGCCCGGTGGCGCCATAGGCGGCGACCAGCTTGTGGCCGGTGTCTTTCTCGAAGTCCTTGGCAATGGCCTGGATCGGCGCGGTGAAGTTCGCGGCGACCGCAACCTGCACCTCATCGGCCCAGGCGCTGTTGAGGGAGATCAGGCTGGCCAGGGTGGTGGCGGCCAGGTGGGACAGGCGGATACGCATGAAGACAGCTCCTTGAGGTGGTTATCGTTATGGTGCGAACTATATAGCGATAGGCCATTTGTCGGGAAGGGGCTGGAGGCAGGGTTATAGCTTGGCAGTCATGGGGTGTCAGTGCCGGCCCTTTCGCGGGCAAGCCCGCTCCCACAGGTACTGCACGGGCCCTGAGCCTTGTGCAGCCTGCGGGGCACCTGTCTTGCTCAATTTCCAGAATCTGGCGCGATCCCTGTGGGAGCGGGCGTGCCCGCGAAGAGGCAGGCGCAGTTTCAAAGCCTTACCGAGCCATCAGCGCCAACGCCCTGTCAGCCAACTCCCGGGTCAGCTGCTCAGCCGGCATGTGCCGGCCCAGGCGCAACGCCTGCCCTGACCACAGGTTGCTGAAATCGCTGTTGCCCTGCGCATCGGTAATCGCCCGCAGTGGCAACAGTGCGCCGCCGGCCAACGGGAAGCGCGGGGCCAGGTCGCTCATTGGCCCCAGCTCGCGCATGATGCGGTTGTTGATGCCACGCGCCGGGCGCCCGGTGAACAGGTTGGTGAGCGCTGTGTCGCTGGCCGCTGCGCTGTCTAGTGCATGGCGGTGGGAGGGGGAGACCTTGGCCTCGGGGCAGAACAGGTAGGCCGTACCGATCTGCACCGCGCTGGCACCCAGGGCCAGGGCCGCCACCAGGCCACGGTGGTCGCCAATGCCACCCGCGGCAATCACCGGCAGGCGCACGGCATCGGCGACCTGCGGCACCAGGGCGAAGGTGCCGATCTGGCTGGTGATGTCGTCGCTGAGGAACATGCCGCGATGGCCGCCGGCTTCATAGCCCATGGCGATGATCGCATCGCAGCCGTTGGCTTCGAGCCACTGCGCTTCTTCCACGGTGGTGGCGCTGGAGAGCACCTTGGCGCCGGTGGCCTTGACCCGCTGCAGCAGTGCGGCCTGTGGCAAACCGAAGTGGAAACTCACCACCTCCGGGCGCAATTGCTCGACCAACACGCAGGCCTGTTCATCGAACGGCGCCCGGTTGGACACCGGCGTGGGCGCATCGAAGTCGGCGCCGACTTCGGCGTAGTACGCTTTCAGGGCCTGCTTCCAGCGGGCGTCGCGCGCAGGGTCGGGCGCTGGCGGCTGGTGGCAGAAGAAATTCAGGTTAAGCGGTTGGCCAGGGCAGGCCGAGCGGAAGGCTTCGATCTCGCCACGCACCTGATCGCCCGTGAGCATGGCGCAGGGCAGGGCGCCCAGGCCACCCGCCTTGGCCACGGCAATCGCCATGGCCGAGCCGCTGGCGCCGGCCATCGGCGCCTGGAGAATGGGCAACTCGATGCCCAGCAGATCGAGGATACGACGGTCGGGCCAGTTGCTCATGCGCTTCTCCTTGTCGCGGCTGCCTTACAGCGCTTTGCTCACCTGGATGTCGCTGATCTTCTCGGCGTCTTCGCCGTGGATCTTGCGCAGCGCTTCGATGGCCTGTTCGTGCGAGGCGTCGGCCATGACCGCGAAGTCCCAGCGGCGCTGGCCGTCGAGCTTGTACTTGATGACGTATTTGATGTTCTGAGTCATGGTGGGCCTTATCCGAGTTTCGACGACGAGCGGCGGATGATCTTGATCTTGTGGGTCAGGGTCGGTTTGCGCGTTACCGAGATCGGGCGGCTGGTCACGGTATCGATGGTGATGTTCCAGAAACCGGTGCTGGGCACGGTGATCCTGGCCGGGAAGCGCTCGAAGTGGCCACCGTGGTAGGTGTGCCGGCCGCCGTTCTTGAAGCTGCGGAAATTGGCGTCGTTCATCAGGCGGATGTTGCAGCGCTGGGAGCACTCGATGACGACGATATCGTCCTCGTTGAGGTGCTCGCGCTGGTGTACGAATTTCATGGGGTGCTCCGCAAGGATTGGTTCTGCAAAGGCGAAAGATACCACGATGTCGGCTAGCGCTGCCGCGCCTGATGGCACGTGCCAGATAAATCGGCCAAAGCACGGAGCAAAACCGCCTGGCTGTGGTCCTACGCTCTCTTGTCATTCGAGGTGCGGCAAATGAAGTGGATGGTGGCGGCGTTGTTCCTGGCGCTGGGTGGTTGTGTCAGTGTTTCGGAACTTGAGCAATCCCATGAAACCCTGGATGTGATGTCTGGCAAGACGCCCCGCGAATATGCCGATTGCATCAAGACGCACCTGGCCGAGACCCGTGGCGCCTTGGTCGAGGAAGCGCGCGATGACGGCTTGCGCCTTGTCGTGCCGCAAAGGTACACGGCCGGCACCGGCCCGGCAGCGTTGGTCGACATCAGCAAGCGCGGCAGCGGCAGCAGCATCAAGCTGCATGAGCGGCTGAACAACTTCCCGCTGCGCCTGGGGGATGTGCGCACGGCAGCTACCGAGTGCATCTCCGGCAGTTGATCTGGCTCAACGGATCCACAGTTAACAGGCCAATTGTCCTCTTCAGGTCGGCTTGAGCGTTGTTGCGAATTCCCTGACGGGACTAGTATCCATTTGCTTATGTTTTTTAAGCCTAAGCTTATAACAAAAGAAATGGAGATTCGTGATGACACCGTTGAGTCGCGTCGTGATCGGCGGCCTGCTGATCCTCGCCTGGCCGGCGGCGCATGCCGCCGATGGCCAGAAAATCTTTACCCAGGGCGGGGCCAACCCCGCCGCCATGGCCTGCCTGGGCTGCCATGGTGCAGACGGCAAGGGGCTTGCCGCTGCAGGGTTTCCCCGCCTGGCTGGCCTGCCAGCCGGTTACCTGAGCAAGCAGTTGCATGACTGGCGCAATGGAAGCCGCCAACAGCCGGTCATGGCGCCGCTGGCCAAAGCCCTGAGCGAGGACGAGATCGAGGCCGTCAGCCAGTACCTGGCCGGCCTGCCGGCCGACCCTGCCCCAGGCCTGCGCCGCCAGCAGATAGCAGGCAACCCCACCGAGCGTCTGGCCCTCTACGGCGACTGGAGCCGGCAGATCCCTGGTTGCGTGCAGTGCCACGGCCCTGGTGGCAGTGGGGTCGGCGAGCACTTCCCGCCGCTGGCCGGGCAGCCCGCTGCCTACCTGATGGCTCAGCTCAACGGCTGGCGCGAGGGTAGCCGCAGCAATGACCCCAACCAGTTGATGGTGGGCGTGGCCAAGGCCATGACCGACGCCGAAGTCAAGGCGATTGCCGAGTACTTCGCCCAGCCCGCCAGCCCGGAGGTCAAGCCATGAAAGCCCTGATACCGACGTTGATGTTGCTGGCCATGGGCAATGCCTTGGCCAAGCAGGCGCCCATCGCCATGGAAGACCAGTCGCAACTCAAGGTCCCCGATGCCCAGGCCGCGCCACAGTTCGCACCGCCGGCCGAAAGCGCACTGCCGGACAATGCCTTCGGCAAAATGGTCCGCGAGGGCCACGCGCTGTTTGTCGATACCCGTCGGCTGATGCCCGAGGCCGTGGGCAACGGCATGAACTGCAGCAACTGCCACCTCGACCAGGGGCGCCTGGCGCATTCAGCACCGCTATGGGGCGCCTATCCGATGTACCCGGCCTACCGCAAGAAGAACGACAAGGTGAACACTTTTGCCGAGCGCATCCAGGGCTGCTTCCAGTTCAGCATGAACGGCAAGCCGCCGGCCGCCGACAGCCCGCAGATGACGGCGCTTGCCGTGTATGCGTACTGGCTTTCGACCAAAGCGCCCACGGGCGTGGAAATCGCCGGTCGCGGCTACCCCGAGGTGCCACAGCCCAAGGGCGGCTACGACTTCAAGCGCGGCGAGCAGGTCTACCGCGAGCAGTGCGCCATGTGCCACGGTGACAAAGGCGAGGGGCAGAAGGTGGCCGGTGAATATGTGATGCCGCCCCTGTGGGGCAAGGACTCCTACAACTGGGGCGCCGGCATGCACCGGATCAATACCGCAGCCTCGTTCATCAAGCACAACATGCCACTGGGCAAGCCGGGCAGCCTGAGCGATCAGCAGGCCTGGGACGTGGCCGCTTTCGTCAACCGCCACGAGCGCCCCCAGGACCCGCGGCTGGTGGACGGTTCGGTCGAGAAGACGCGGCTGAAGTTCCATGCCAACGATGGCGTCAACCTGTATGGCCAGCAGGTCGACGGGGTATTGATCGGGCAGGGCAGCGGCCGTTGAAACCCCATCTTGCCGGCCCTTTCGTGGCTGCCGCGCAGGGGCCGGATGACGGGTTTTTCACGAACCATTTGGAACTATCTACACTGGGTTATCTCTATGATGGCAGCGGTCGTCGCAGGTGGGGCATTGTAAGCTGCATCTCGCCTGATTAGACTGCGCCGAATTCCACAGGCCTCGCCTATGTTTAAGGATGTTTATGATCAAGAAATGCTTGTTCCCGGCAGCCGGCTACGGCACTCGCTTCCTGCCTGCTACCAAAGCCATGCCCAAGGAAATGCTGCCGGTGGTCAACAAGCCACTGATCCAGTATGGCGTTGAAGAAGCATTGGATGCTGGTCTGAACGAGATTTCCATCGTCACCGGTCGCGGCAAACGCGCCCTGGAAGACCACTTCGACATCAGCTACGAGCTGGAAAACCAGATCAAGGGCACCGACAAGGAAAAATACCTGGTCGGTATCCGTCGCCTGCTCGATGAGTGCTCGTTCTCCTACACCCGCCAGACCGAAATGAAAGGCCTGGGCCACGCCATCCTGACCGGCCGCCCGCTGATCGGTGACGAGCCGTTCGCCGTGGTGCTGGCGGACGACCTGTGCGTCAACCTCGATGGCGAAGGCGTGCTCGCGCAGATGGTTGCGCTGTACAAGAAGTACCGCTGCTCGATCGTCGCCATCCAGGAAGTCGACCCGCAGGAAACCAACAAGTACGGCGTCATCGCCGGTGAAGAGATCAAGGACGGCATCTTCCGCGTCGACGCCATGGTCGAGAAGCCGAAGCCGGAAGACGCACCTTCCAACCTGGCAATCATCGGTCGCTACATCCTGACCCCGGACATCTTCGAGAAGATCGAACAGACCGAGCCGGGCAAAGGTGGCGAGATCCAGATCACCGACGCGCTGATGAAGCAAGCGGCTGAAGGCAACGTGATCGCCTACAAGTTCAAGGGCAAGCGTTTCGACTGCGGTGGCGCCGAAGGCTACATCGAGGCGACCAACTTCTGCTTCGAAAACTTCTACAAGGCCGGCAAGGCTTACTGATTCAAGTTGCTGTTGACTGGGGCCGCTTCGCGGCCCTTCGCGGGCACGCCCGCTCCCACAGGGCCTGTGCAATACCTGTGGGGGCGGGCGTGCCCGCGAAGGGTCGCAAAGCGGCCCCAGTGCGTTATGCTGGGCGCCTGCCTAGGAGAGTGAATACATGGCCTACGATTTTGATCTGTTCGTGATTGGCGCCGGTTCCGGCGGTGTGCGCGCGGCGCGCTTCGCTGCGGGCTTCGGTGCAAAAGTGGCAGTGGCCGAGAGCCGCTACCTGGGTGGCACCTGCGTCAACGTCGGTTGCGTGCCGAAAAAACTGCTGGTGTACGGCGCCCACGTCGCCGATGAGCTGGAACAGGCCGCGGGCTTCGGCTGGACCCTGGAAGAGGGCCACTTCGACTGGGGCACGCTGATCGCCAACAAGAACCGCGAGATCGAGCGCCTCAACGGCATCTACCGCAACCTCTTGGTGAACAGCGGCGTGACCTTGCTGCAGGGCCATGCACGCATCACCGGCGCCAACGAAGTGGAAGTGGACGGCCAGCGCTACAGCGCCGAGCACATCCTGATTGCCACGGGCGGCTGGCCGCAGGTGCCGGACATTCCGGGCAAGGAACTGGCCATCACCTCCAACGAGGCGTTCTACCTCAAGGGCCTGCCGCGCCGCGTGCTGGTGGTCGGCGGTGGCTACATCGCCGTCGAGTTCGCCGGCATCTTCCAGGGCTTGGGTGCCGACACCACCTTGCTGTATCGCGGTGACCTGTTCCTGCGCGGCTTCGATGGCTCGGTGCGTACCCACCTCAAGGAAGAGCTGGAAAAGCGCGGCCTGAACCTGCAGTTCAATGCCGACATCCAGCGCATCGACAAGCTTGACGACGGCAGCCTGAAAGCCACCCTCAAGGATGGCCGCGAGCTGCTCGCCGATTGCGTGTTCTACGCCACCGGCCGCCGCCCGATGCTCGACAACCTGGGCCTGGAAAACACCGGCGTGGAGCTGGACGCCCGCGGTTTCATTCGCGTCGACGAGCAGTACCAGACCACCGCCCCGTCGATTCTCGCCATTGGCGACGTGATCGGCCGCGTGCAGCTCACCCCGGTGGCCCTGGCCGAAGGCATGGCCGTGGCCCGCCGCCTGTTCAAGCCGGAGCAATACCGCCCGGTGGATTACCAGAACATCCCGACCGCCGTGTTCAGCCAGCCACCGATCGGTACCGTCGGCCTGACCGAAGAGCAGGCGCTGGAAGCCGGGCACAAGGTGCAGATCTTCGAAAGCCGCTTCCGCGCCATGAAGCTGACCCTCACCGACATCCAGGAAAAGACCCTGATGAAGCTGGTGGTGGACGCCGAGACCGACAAGGTACTGGGCTGCCACATGGTCGGCCCGGATGCCGGCGAGATCATCCAGGGCTTGGGCGTGGCCCTGAAGGCCGGTGCGACCAAGCAGCAGTTCGATGAAACCATCGGCGTGCACCCGACTGCCGCTGAAGAGTTCGTCACCATGCGCACCGTGACCCGCTGATCAAGCCTGGCGCCGCTCCTACAAAGGAGCGGCGCCATCCTCGAAATCGTTTGCTCAGCCCATTCCCTTCTATTAATTAACTGCGGTTATAGCCAAAACCAATCGCAAGCATGAGCTTTGCCAATGAGCCTTTATCGGGACCAGCGGTTAGGATTCTCTCCATCAACTGATTCCAACCCCATGAAGGAGCGTCTCTCATGCCAATCATCAACAGCCAGGTCAAACCGTTCAACGCCACCGCCTACCACAAAGGCGAGTTCGTTCAGGTCAGCGAAGCCGACCTGAAAGGCAAGTGGTCCGTCGTGTTCTTCTACCCGGCCGACTTCACGTTCGTCTGCCCGACCGAGCTGGGTGACCTCGCCGACAACTACGCCGAGTTCCAGAAGCTGGGCGTGGAAATCTACGGCGTGTCGACCGACACCCACTTCACCCACAAAGCCTGGCACGACACCTCGGACACCATCGGCAAGATCCAGTACCCGCTGATCGGTGACCCGACCCACGTCATCTCGCGCAACTTCGACGTGCTGATCGAAGAAGCCGGCCTGGCCGATCGCGGTACCTTCGTGATCAACCCGGAAGGCCAGATCAAGATCGTCGAACTGAACGACGGTGGTGTTGGCCGTGACGCAGCCGAGCTGCTGCGCAAGGTGAAAGCTGCCCAGTACGTTGCCGCTCACCCAGGTGAAGTCTGCCCGGCCAAGTGGAAAGAAGGCGAAGCCACCCTGGCTCCATCGCTGGACCTGGTTGGCAAGATCTAAGGTCATGCATCAATCGCGGGCGGTGAGCAGCCGCCAAAGCTGAAGTACCCACCGCCCCGTAAAAACGCCCGGGCGACCTCGCCTGGGCGTTTTTGTATCCGAGTTTTGAAAAAGGAATCGCCCGTATGTTGGACGCCACGCTTAAATCGCAACTGAAAACCTACCTGGAGCGGGTCACCCAGCCGATCGAGATCGTTGCTTCCCTCGACGACGGCGCGAAGTCCCGCGAATTGCACGACCTGCTGGTGGAAATTGCCAGCCTGTCGAACCTTATCACCTTCAGCGCGGACGGCAGCGACGCCCGTCGTCCCTCGTTCTCGCTGAACCGCCCGGGTGCCGACATAGGCCTGCGCTTCGCCGGCATCCCCATGGGCCACGAATTCACCTCGCTGGTGCTGGCGCTGCTGCAAGTCGGCGGCCACCCGTCCAAGGCCAGTAGCGAGGTGATCGAACAGATCCAGGCGCTGGAAGGCGAATTCACCTTCGAAACCTACTTCTCGCTGTCGTGCCAGAACTGCCCGGACGTGGTCCAGGCGCTGAACCTGATGGCGGTGCTCAACCCCAACGTGCGCCACGTGGCCATCGACGGTGCGCTGTTCCAGGATGAAGTCGAGGCGCGCAAGATCATGGCCGTGCCGAGCATCTACCTGAACGGCGAACTGTTTGGCCAGGGCCGCATGGGCCTGGAAGAAATCCTCGGCAAGATCGACACCAATGCCGGTGCACGCCAGGCCGAGAAGATCAACGCCAAGGATGCCTTCGACGTGCTGGTGGTCGGCGGTGGCCCCGCCGGTGCCGCTGCGGCCATCTATGCCGCACGTAAAGGCATCCGCACCGGTGTCGCGGCCGAGCGCTTCGGCGGCCAGGTGCTCGACACCCTGGCCATCGAGAACTTCATCTCGGTGCAGGAAACCGAAGGGCCGAAGCTGGCCACGGCGCTGGAAGAGCACGTCAAGCAGTACGACGTCGACATCATGAACCTGCAGCGCGGCGAAGCGCTGATCCCGGCCACCGATGGCGGCCTGCATGAAGTGCGCCTGGCCGGCGGTGCCTCGCTCAAGGCCAAGACCGTGATCCTCGCCACCGGCGCCCGCTGGCGTGAAATGAACGTACCGGGCGAACAGGAATACCGCGCCCGTGGCGTGGCCTACTGCCCGCACTGCGATGGCCCGCTGTTCAAGGGCAAGCGCGTGGCGGTGATTGGCGGTGGCAACTCGGGTGTGGAAGCGGCCATCGACCTGGCCGGTATCGTCGCCCAGGTGACGCTGATCGAGTTCGACAGCCAGCTGCGTGCTGACGCGGTGCTGCAGCGCAAGCTGCACAGCCTGCCGAACGTCAAGGTGATCACCAGCGCGCTGACCACCGAAGTGGTTGGCAATGGCGAGAAAGTGACCGGCTTGCGTTACAAGGATCGCAGCACCGAACAGGTGCATGACCTGGCGCTGGAAGGCATCTTCGTGCAGATCGGCCTGCTGCCGAATACCGATTGGCTCAAGGGCACGGTCGAGTTGTCGCCGCGTGGCGAGATCATCGTCGACGCCAAGGGCCAGACCAGTGTGCCGGGTGTGTTTGCCGCGGGTGACGTGACCACGGTGCCGTACAAGCAGATCGTCATCGCGGTGGGTGAGGGCGCCAAGGCTTCGCTGGCAGCGTTCGATCACCTGATCCGCACTTCCGCGCCGGCGTAAGCCTGCACCGGCCTCTTCGCGGGCAAGTCGGGGCGCCGAACCGCCGCTCCCACAGGGATATCACAGCCTTCGAAGCCTGCGCTGTACCTGTGGGAGCGGCGGTTCGGCGCCCCGACTTGCCCGCGAAGAGGCCGGTGCTCGCAGCGCAAAAACTGGGGGTGTCTATGATTACAAGACACCCTCAGGAACCTGACCCATGACCCTGATCAGCCGCGAACCCTGGTGGCTAGTCCCCCCCAAGCCAGGGCAGAAAGAGCAGGACCTGCACTGGGGCTACCTCGAGATCTACGCCGACGGCCGCACCGTGTTCGTCGACCAGCGCCCCAGTGACCGGGAGCTGGCCGAGCGCAAGAGCTGTCGCAACTTCCCCGACCCTGAACAATAGGCGGCTCAGCCTTCCAGTTCGGCCAGTCGCGCCTCCAGCGCCGCGATCCGCGCTTCCAGGGCTTCGATACGTTCTTCCGACACGCTGCTACCACTGCTGCGAACACCACCTTCCTGCTGGCGCGCCGCCAGAATCGCCTCGATTTCCGCCGGGTCGCCGAGGGCATGGGTATAGCGGTCTTCCCGCTGCCCGGCCTGGCGTGGCAGGTGCAGGGCCAGGTCGCGCGAAATCAGGCGTTCGAGCTGATGCTGGATCTGTTCGGTGTCGTCGAAGTCGTGCAGGCGGTTGCTGCGGGTGAGCAGTTCGTTGAGGGTCTGCGGACCGCGCAGGAACATCAGGCCCATCAGCACCAGCTGCGCCGGTACCAGTTCCAGCGCCTTGTCCACCCGCTGTTCCCAGCGGTCGGCGCGGCTGCCCATCTGCAGGCGGGCCATGCCCTGGCCCTCGAGGGCGCGCAGGGCCTGGCCGACCTGGCCTTGGGTGAGGTTCATGACCGGTTCCCGGCTGGTCTTCTGGTTACAGGCCAGGACCAGGGCGTTGAGGGTCAGCGGGTAGCTTTCCGGGCTGGTGGCCTGCTTCTCGATCAGCGCGCCGAGAATGCGGATCTCGATGCTGCTGAAGCGGCCTTCGCCGGCGGTTTCGTGTTCTGACATGGCCCTGTCTCATTGCTGGGGAAAGGCCACTAGCGTAGGTAAAGCGCCTGGCTTAAGCAATCACCGCTCTCGCGGCCTCTGCAGTACCTGTGGGAGCTGGCTTGCCTGCGATAGGGCCGCAGAGCGGCCCCGGCAATCTCAAATGCTGCGCCGTTCTTCAGCCAGGCAAGCCGCCGCGGTAAACAGCACATCGGTCGACGAATTCAGCGCCGTCTCTGCCGAATCCTGCAGTACGCCAATGATGAAGCCCACCGCCACCACCTGCATGGCAATTTCGCTAGGGATGCCGAACAGGCTGCACGCCAGCGGAATCAGCAGCAGCGACCCGCCCGCCACACCCGAAGCACCACAGGCACAGATCGCCGCCACCACGCTGAGCAGCACCGCTGTCGGCAGGTCGACCGGAATGCCCAAGGTATGCACTGCCGCCAGGGTCAGCACGGTGATGGTAATCGCCGCACCGGCCATGTTGATGGTCGCGCCCAGCGGGATCGACACCGAATAGGTGTCCTCATGCAGCCCCAGGCGTTCGGACAGCGCCAGGTTGACCGGAATGTTGGCCGCCGAACTGCGGGTGAAGAACGCCGTGATGCCGCTTTCGCGCAGGCACAGCAAGGTCAGTGGATAAGGGTTGCGGCGGATCTTCCAGAACACGATCAGCGGGTTCATCACCAGCGCCACGAACAGCATGCAGCCGATCAGCACGCCCAGCAGGTGCAGGTAGCCGAGCAGGGCGCTCAGGCCGGACTGGGCCAGGGTCGAGCTGACCAGGCCGAAGATGCCCAGCGGGGCGAAGCGGATGACCACGCGCACGATCAGGGTCACGCCATTGGACAGGTCCTCGACCACGGTGCGGGTGGTCTCGCCGGCATGGCGCAGGGCCACACCCAGGCCGATGGCCCAGGTCAGCACGCCGATGAAGTTGGCGTTGAGCAGGGCATTGACCGGGTTGTCGACCGCGCTCAGCAGCAGGTTCTGCATCACCTCGCCGATGCCGCCCGGTGCGCTCAGGCTGGCCTCGCCGGTGCTCAGGACCAGTTGCGACGGGAACAGCATGCTGGCGACCACCGCCACCACGGCGGCGGCGAAGGTGCCCAGCAGGTAAAGCCAGAGGATCGGGCGGATGTGGGTTTCCTGGCCGTGGCGGTGGTTGGCGATCGACGCCATGACCAGGATGAACACCAGCACCGGCGCGACGGCCTTGAGGGCGCTGACGAACACTTTGCCAAGGAAGGCCAGGTCACGGGCGATGGCAGGCGCCAGCAGGGCCAGGGCGATGCCGGCGACCAGGCCGATGACGATCTGGGTCACCAGGCTGGTGCGGTTCAAGAGGTGGAAAACAGGCGTCATGTGCAGCGGTTTCTCGACATTTGCATAAAGGGCGCGATTTTACCATAGACCCTTGTTGGGCAGGTCTGGCCTCTTCGCGGGCAAGCCCGCTCCCACAAGATCTTCGCTAAATCAAAGAGTTATGTGTTGTTCTATGAGAGCGGGCTCGCCCGCGAAAAGGCCGCCACCACTACCAGTGAAACAGCTCCCGCCGCGCCCCCTCGGTAATCGCCACGATCCCCGGATGCTTGACCTTGCGCTCCACCGAAATGGCATAGAACGACTCATGCACCGCCTCGGTCTGGCCAATCAGCTCGACGCCATACTGCCGGCACACTTCCTCGGCAATCACGCTGGGCGCAACGAAAACCCCGCTGCCCGACTGCCCGAACGCTTGCATCAGCGCACTGTCGTCGAACTCGCCAACAATCCGCGGCTGTACCTGCTGCTCGCCCAGCCAGCGCAACAGGCGGCTGCGTACCACGGTTTCGGGGCCTGGGATCAGCAGCGGGGCGTCCTGCAGGCAGGCGGGGAAGGGGCCGGCATGCTGCCTGGCCAAGGCCGGGGTGGCGAAGAAGCTCAGGCCACATTCGCCCAGCTTCTGGCTATAACCCTTGATGTCCAGGTGGCTGGGCATCGGGCTGTCGGAAATCACCAGGTCCAGGCGCTGGATCGCCAGGTCTGCCAGCAGCCGTTCGAGTTTGTCTTCGCGGCAGTTGATGCGCAGCACCTCGTCCAGCTCCATGGTCGGTGCCAGCAGGCGGTAGACGATCGACTTCGGCACCACGTCGGCCACCCCCACGCGAAACAGGATCTGCTCCTGCGGGCCGGCCCTGAGCATGGCCTCCAGCTCGCTGCCGATCTGGAACATCTGCTCGGCGTACACCAGCGTCTGACGGCCGGTCTCGGTCAGCTCCAGTTGCCGGCCGACGCGCTGGAACAGCTCCAGCCCGTAGGTCTGTTCGAACAGGCTGATCTGCCCGCTGATGGTCTGCGGTGTCAGGTTCAGCTGTTCGCTGGCGCGGGCGATGCTGCCGGTTTTGGCCACGGCCCAGAAGTAGTGGAGCTGGCGGTAGTTGAGCACGCACGCGGGTCCCGATTCGTAAAAACCGAAGTATACACACTGGAAATACGAATTTTCCTGAACTATTGGCGTCTTTAGAATGCGACCCCATCAGGCGCTTTGCGCCGCCGGGATTTTTCAAGCGAGGACACCATGCTGCAACTCAAATCCATTGGCACTCCGCTGGTGCTGGCCCTGGCGCTGTTCACCCTGGCCGGTTGCGACCAGGCCGAGAAGTCCGCCCAGCAGATGCTCGACCAGGCTGCCAAGTCGGCCAAGCAGGCCATCGACGACACCAACAAGGCCGCCCAGCAGGCGTTGAGCGATGCCATCGGTCACGAGGGCCAAAAGCCCAAGGACGCCGACAAGAAAGCACACACCCAGGAAATCTGACCCCAACCACCGCTTCAGGATCTGAACAATGGAATACTTGCTGGAACTCGCCGCTAGCCCTACCGCCTGGGTCGCCCTGGCCACACTGGTGGCCATGGAAGTGGTACTGGGCATCGACAACCTGATCTTCATCTCGATCCTGACCAACAAACTGCCCGTGGAGTACCGCTCCAAGGCTCGCCGTATCGGTATCAGCATGGCCCTGGTCATGCGCCTGGCCCTGCTCAGCACCGTGGCCTGGATCGTGCAGTTGACCGATCCGGTGTTCGAGGTGTTCGGCAACGCCTTCTCGTGGAAGGACGTGATCCTGATTGCCGGCGGCCTGTTCCTGCTGTGGAAGGCCACCAAGGAGATCCACGAGAACGTCGACCCGCACGGCGCCAAGGAAGAAGCCAAGGTCTCTTCCACGGTCACCCTGGGCTTTGCGGCGGCGATCTTCCAGATCCTGCTGCTGGACATCGTGTTCTCGGTCGACAGCATCATCACCGCCGTGGGCATGACCGAGCACCTGCCGATCATGATCATTGCCGTGATCACCGCAGTCATCGTCATGATGGTGGCCGCCGACCCGCTGGCCAACTTCATCAACGACAACCCGACCGTGGTGATGCTGGCCCTGGGCTTCCTGATCATGATCGGCATGACGCTGATCGCCGAAGGTTTCGGCGCCCATGTGCCGAAGGGTTATGTGTATGCGGCGATGGCCTTCTCGACGGTGATCGAGATCCTCAACATCCTGGCTCGCCGGGCGCGGCTCAAGCGGGAAGCCGCTGAAGGCTGATGAAAAACAACGGGGCGCCTGGCGCCCCGTTCGCATTCAGGTGAAGTCGCCTCAGTGTACCCCGGCATGCCGCCGCGCCCTGCGCACGGGCTGCGCCTTGGCCGGGGCCGTTGGTGGCAGGTGGTGATGGGGGGAATGACGCCGCACGATACGCAGAACGCCCCACAGCATGGCGGCCGCGACGCTCAGCCACATACCCACCAGCATGAGGATTGCCATTGTCAGGCTCATGTGTGCCTCCTTCTCTTGGGCCAACCTGCGGTGAGCCCTCCAGACACTGCTTTAGTCTAGCTGCCCGGCCGTGACGTTCCATTGACCTAAGGTCGATTGCTTAAGCCGATTGGTTCCGTTCTCTTGTCGGACTATACCCGCGCAGCGCGGCGCCCTATGATCGCAGCCAGAGCCGGGCGCTGCCCGCCTGGCATCGGAACAAGCGAGTGTCCATGGAGCAACATTCCTGCAAGCGCTGGGCGAGCGTCCCACGTCAGCTGTTGGCCGCCTGCCTGGTGGCTGCGACTCTGGGCGGCTGCGCCGGCGCCCCCCCTGCAAGCCTCAAGGGCATGCCCCAGCGGGTCGAGATCAGCAGCGTGCCGTTCTACCGCGGCAATGCCAACCACAGCGGCGCGATGGCCCTGGCCGCACTGCTCTCGCAGCAAGGTGCGCCGATCACCCCGGGGCTGCTCGACAAACCGCTGAATCTGCCGAAGGGCGCCGATGCGCTTGAAACCAGCATCCCGCGCGTGGCCCGCGAGTACGGCATGGTCGTGTATCCGCTGGACAAGCAACTGGATGCCTTGCTGACCCAGGTGGCCGCTGGCAACCCGGTGCTGCTGCGTTACGAGGAAGGTTCGGCGTGGTGGAGCGAGCCGCGTTATGCGGTGCTGATCGGCTATGACAGCTTCAAGAAGCGCGTGCTGCTGCGTTCAGGGATGCATCGGCGCCAGTTGATGGCGTTCGACGACTTTGCCTCGGCGTGGGCGAAGGAGGGGAGTTGGGCGGTGCTGGTGCAGCCCCCGCGCCAGCTGCCGGCCCAGGTGGACCGCCAGCGCTGGCTGCAGGCTGCCGACGAACTGGCCCGGGCGGGCCAGGAGGTAGCGGCAAAACAGGCTGTGCGAAGCCTGAATAAGTAGTTTTACCTGCGCCGGCCCTTTCGCGGGCAAGCCCGCTCCCACACGATTTGTGCCGTGGCACAGTACCTTGTGGGAGCGGGCTTGCCCGCGAAGAGGCCGGGCCTGCTTAGATCAGAAGCCCAGACGATCGCGCAGGCTGTAGTACCAGGCACCCAGGGCGCTGAACGGTACACGCAGCATCTGGCCACCCGGGAACGGGTAGTGCGGCAGGCCGGCGAACGCGTCGAAACGCTCGGCCTGGCCACGCAGGGCCTCGGCCAGCACCTTGCCCGCCAGGTGGGTGTAGGTCACGCCGTGGCCCGAACAACCCTGCGAGTAGTAGATGTTGTCGCCGATACGGCCGACCTGTGGCAGGCGCGACAGGGTCAGCAGGAAGTTGCCGGTCCAGGCGTAGTCGATCTTGACGTTCTTCAGCTGCGGGAAGGCCTTGAGCATCTTCGGGCGAATGATCGCTTCGATGTTGGCCGGGTCGCGCGCACCGTACACCACGCCACCGCCGAAGATCAGGCGCTTGTCGCTGGTCAGGCGGTAGTAGTCGAGCAGGTAGTTGCAGTCTTCCACGCAGTAGTCCTGCGGCAGCAGGGTGCGGGCCAGTTCTTCGCCCAGCGGCTCGGTGGTGATCACCTGGGTGCCGCACGGCATCGACTTGGCAGCCAGCTCCGGTACCAGGTTGCCCAGGTAGGCGTTGCCGGCAACGATGATGAACTTGGCGCGGATCTTACCTTGCGGGGTGTGTACCACCGGGTTGGCACCACGCTCGATGCGGATGGCCGGGGTCTGCTCATAAATGATGCCGCCCAGCGATTCGACCGCGGCCGCTTCGCCCAGCGCCAGGTTCAGCGGGTGGATGTGGCCGCCGCTCATGTCCAGCATGCCGCCGACGTAGCTGTCGCAGGCGACCACTTCACGAATGCGCTTCTGGTCCATCAGCTCCAGCTGGGTGTGGCCGAAGCGTTCCCACAGGCGCTTTTGCGATTCCAGGTGGCCCATCTGCTTGGCGGTCAGCGCAGCGAACACGCCGCCGTCCTTCAGGTCGCACTGGATGTTGTACTTGGCCACGCGCTCACGGATGATGCGGCCGCCTTCGAAGGCCATCTTGCCCAGCAGCTGTGCTTCCTTGGGGCCGACGGTGCGTTCGATGACGTCGATGTCGCGGCTGTAGCTGTTGACGATCTGGCCACCGTTGCGGCCCGATGCGCCGAAGCCGACCTTGGCCGCTTCGACGATGCTCACCTTGAAGCCGTTTTCCAGCAGGAACAGCGCGCTGGACAGGCCGGTGTAGCCGGCGCCGATGATACAGATATCGGTTTCCACCTCACCCTGCAGCGCCGGACGTGGCGGCACCGGGTTGGCCGAGGCGGCGTAGTAGGACTGGGGGTAGGGGGTGTTAGCCATGCTGCAGGAACCTCGTGTTTTATATTTTTAACGAATGTACCGATGCTATCAATAATAATAAACACCCGCTAGTCGTCCGTTGAAAATCCTTTACTGACCTGCAGCCGGCCCTTCTCTATAAACAGTTTAAGATTCAGTGAGTTAGCGCGAAAAAAACTGTTGACAGGGTTTTTGGATTGCGTAGAATGCGCACCACACGACAGGCACATAGCTCAGTTGGTTAGAGCACCACCTTGACATGGTGGGGGTCGTTGGTTCGAGTCCAATTGTGCCTACCAAACAAAGTCCCGGTCTCCGGGCAGCGAAAAGGGCGATCCGCAAGGGTCGCCCTTTTTGCATTATGGGCGCATCCGGGGTTGCCGTTGCTGGCGCCCGTAGGTTTCTGAAAATTTTAGATTTTTTTAAAAAAACGCTTTACAGGTACGCATTTGATCACTAATATGCGCACCACACGACAGGCACATAGCTCAGTTGGTTAGAGCACCACCTTGACATGGTGGGGGTCGTTGGTTCGAGTCCAATTGTGCCTACCAAACAAAGTCCCGGTATCCGGGCATCAGAAAGGGCGATCCGCAAGGGTCGCCCTTTTTGCATTCCATGCCCCTCTCGAAAAAGCCCCCTCGAAGCAGCGTGTAACCTTTGGTCGCGGGCGGTGCCCCAGGCGGCCGTGGTAGAATCCGCCCCTTCGAATCTGGAGGTACACGCGTGCGCAAACTGGCAGTGGTATTGGCAGTGCTGGCCCTGGCGGGCTGTGAGAACGAGGTCGAAGGTGTGCACAAGCAGGTTGCCGAGCACCTGCACAACCCCAAGACCGCCAAGTTCGGCAACGTGCGGATCGACACCAAGGGCACCATCTGCGGCCAGGTGCGCGGCAAGGACGATGCCGGCCAGTACGAGGCTTACCGCAGCTACGTGGCGGTCAAGGGGGCCGACGGCCAATACGAGATCATCGTCGATGACGGCGGCAGCAACCTGCGTATCCGCGAATACTGTGGCGGCGCCGACCTGCAGCGTCGCGCCGAGGCGCTGGCCGACCAGCCGGCCCCTGAAGGTTGGGATGTCGAAGTGATCCAGGGCGCCAACATGGGGGCGCTGACCGACATGACCGCACGCCTGATCGAGAAGGGCATTCCGTCCTCGGTCGAATACCGCGACGGCAAACCGGTGGTGCTGATGGGCCCGTTCCCGAGCAAGGCTGAAGCCGATGCGCGCAAGGCCGAGGTGATGGCCAAGCTGGGTACCGATTCGATCGTCATCCAGCACGGTGCGCAGCGTTAACTGTAATCTGTAGTCTTCCCCGGCTATGCTTGGCCTGAGACAAGCCAAACGGGGAGGGCCTCATGTCTACACTGGAGCGGGCCATTGCCGTGGCCGCCAGGGCGCATGAAGGGCAATATGACAAGGGTGGGGCGGCTTATATCCTCCACCCGTTGCGGGTGATGATGCGGGTCAGTACACCAGAGCAGCGGATTGTCGCCGTGCTGCATGACGTGATCGAAGACACGTCGCTGACCCTTTCCGATCTGGCCCGAGAGGGCTTCCCCCTGAAGATTCTCGCCGCCTTGCTGGCTCTGAGCCGGAACAAGGGCGAAAGCTATCACGACTTCGTCGTGCGCCTGGGCAGTGACCCGCTGGCGCGTACCGTCAAGCTGGCCGACCTGGCCGACAACAGCGACCTCTCGCGTATCCCCGTTCCTGGCCCTGCCGACCTGGCGCGGCTGGCCCGTTACCGTGAGGCCAGTGCCTACCTGCAGGCGCTGGCCTGAGTTTCAGTCTTCCTTCGGCACGGTCCAGAAGATCTGCACGCCGCCGTCGTCGCGGTGGGCGAGGGTGACGTTGTCGTTCTCGGCGATTTCTTCGAGCAGGGTTTCCCAGTCATCGGGCGACTCGTGTTCCAGGCGAAAGATCAGCGCGGCGCGGCTGCGCTGGGCGAGGGGGTTGTTGATGATCTTCTGGATGCGCAGGCCCAGTTGTTGGTAGCTGCTTGCGGTTGCTTCGGCGGTGTTGGCCACGGAGGCGATTCCTTGTTGTGCTGTATGTGCGTACAGTATTTCAAGGCAACGTATTTCGCAACTGCATCGGTGCTGGATTTTTCGCGCCGGTTCGGCGCCCCGACAAGCCCGCTCTTACAGGTACTGCGCAAGATTTGCAATTGGCGCGATCCCTGTGGGAGCGGGCTTGCCCGCGAAAGGGCCAGAACAGGCAGCGCATCAGCCCCACGTCATACCAGTATCAGTATTCCCAGAAAATCCGCTGCAACTCCTTGCTGTCCTGGGTCTTGGTCATCGCCACCATCGCCAGGATCCGCGCCTTCTGCGGGTTCAGGTCGTGCGCCACCACCCAGTCATACTTGTCATCCGGCTGCTCGGCATTGCGCAGCACGAAACCACCCTGGTTGACGTGGGAAGAGCGAATGATCTGCACGCCGTTCTTGTGCAGTTCCTGCAGCGTCGGCACCACCCGTGACGACACCGAACCATTGCCGGTACCGGCATGGATGATCGCTTTCGCGCCGTTCTGTGCCAGCGCCTTGTACGCCGTATCGCTCACGTTGCCGTAGCTGTAGGCAATGTCCACCTGCGGCAGGCTGCTGATCTGCTTGATGTCGAACTCCGACTGGGTGGTGTGGCGCTTGGCAGGCAGGCGGAACCAGTACGACTTGCCTTCCACCACCATGCCCATCGGGCCCCAGGCGCTCTTGAACGCTTCGGTCTTGATGTTGACCGACTTGCTCACGTCGCGGCCGGACTGGATTTCGTCATTCATGGTGACCAGCACGCCCTTGCCACGCGACTGCTTGTCGCTGGCCACCGCCACGGCGTTGTACAGGTTGAGCATGCCGTCGGCGGACATCGCCGTGCCCGGGCGCATCGAGCCAACCACCACGATCGGCTTGTCGGTCTTCTCCACCAGGTTGAGGAAGTAGGCAGTTTCTTCCAGGGTATCGGTGCCATGGGTGATGACGATGCCGTCGACGTCCTTGCTGTCGGCCAGCTCGGCGACGCGCTTGGCCAGTTTCAGCAAATCGTCGTTGGTGATGCTCTCGGAGGCGATCTGCATCACCTGCTCGCCGCGCACGTTGGCAAGGTCCGCCAGTTCCGGTACGCCGGCAATCAGCTTGTCGACGCCAAGCTTGGCGGCCTGGTAGGTGGCGCTGTTGGCCGCGCTGGCGCCGGCGCCGGCAATGGTGCCGCCGGTGGCGAGGATGACGACGTTGGCCAGCTTCTGCTGGGTTTCGGCTTCCTTCGCCGAGGCAGTGGCGGGCAGGATCAGCAGCAAGGCGAGGGCGCTGGGGGCGAAGGACTTAAGTGCAGCATTCATGATTATTGTTCTCTCTCTTCCTAATGAGATGGTTGCTGTGTCGCACACAGGCCAACGCAGGTTTCGTACCAACCGCGTTGAAGGCCGGTGCGCGGGCCCCGCAGGGCCTATTCCATTCGGAACCCCGAACAAGCATAGGAAAAGGTGTTCGGTTTTTCGGAAAAATTCCGGATAATCTGCGCCAGCAGCGTCTTGACCCCGCCAGCGAAACGGATTTGACAAAACCAGGTCTTGTTTCCATAGTTACTCAACGCAAACGTTTGCGATCCGACAAAAAAACAAGATTCGGAGTCATCTCCCATGAAGCTGCCGTTCCCCGGTCGTCTGCTGGCGCTCGCCGTCATGTCCTCGCTGGCCCTCGCCATGCCACTGTCTGCCGCCCACGCAGAGGAAAAACCCAAGGTCGCGCTGGTGATGAAGTCACTGGCCAACGAGTTCTTCCGCACCATGGAAGACGGCGCCAAGGACTACCAGAAAGCCCACCCTGGCGATTTCGAGCTGGTTGCCAACGGCATCAAGAACGAAACCGACACCGGTGAACAGATCCGCATCGTCGAGCAGATGGTCAATGCCGGCGCCAAGGCCCTGGTGATCGCGCCGGCCGACTCCAAGGCGCTGGTCTCGGCGGTGAAGAAGGCCATGGACCAGGGCGTCATCGTCATCAACATCGACAACCGCCTGGACCCTGAACTGCTCAAGAGCAAAGGCATCAGCGTGCCCTTCGTCGGCCCCGACAATCGCAAGGGTGCCCGCCTGGTCGGCGATTACTTGGCTAAGGAGAAGCTCAAGGCCGGTGACCAGGTCGGCATCATCGAAGGCGTGCCGACCACCACCAACGCCCAGCAGCGTACCGCCGGCTTCAAGGACGCCATGGAAGCCGCGCAGATGAAGATCGTCTCGGTGCAATCCGGCAACTGGGAAATCGACAAGGGCAACGCCGTCGCCGCCTCCATGCTCAACGAATACCCTGACCTCAAGGCGCTGCTGGCCGGCAACGACAGCATGGCCCTGGGCGCGGTCTCGGCCGTGCGCGCCGCCGGCAAGACCGGCCAGGTGCAGGTGGTAGGCTACGACAACATCAACGCCATCAAGCCGATGCTCAAGGATGGCCGCGTGCTCGCCACCCTCGACCAGGCTGCCAGCCAGCAGGCGGTGTTCGGCATCCAGGCGGCGTTGAAAATGGTCAAGGGCGAGAAGCCGGACGTGGACGCCGACAACGTCATCCAGACCCCGGTCGAACTGATCACCCAGCCCTGACCCCAGCAGGAGACATGGCCATGACTGCATCGGCCAATGAAGTGGTGCTTGCCGCCAGCGCGCTGGGCAAAAGCTACGCCCAGCCGGTGCTGGCCGAGGTCAGCCTGGCCCTGCGCGCCGGTGAAGTGCTGGCGCTGACCGGCGAGAACGGCGCGGGCAAGAGCACCCTGTCCAAGCTCATCTGCGGCCTGGAAACACCGACCACCGGGCACATGACCTACCGCGGCCAGGCCTACGCCCCGGCCAGCCGCAGCGAGGCCGAGCGCCTTGGCGTGCGCATGGTCATGCAGGAGCTCAACCTGCTGCCGACCCTGACCGTGGCGGAAAACCTGTTCCTCGACAACCTGCCCAGCCGCTTCGGCTGGATCAGCCACAAGCGCCTGCGCCAGCTGGCCACGGCCGCCATGGCCCAGGTGGGCCTGGATGCCATCGACCCGGACACCCCGGTCGGCGAGCTGGGTATCGGCCATCAGCAGATGGTCGAGATCGCCCGCAACCTGATCGGCGACTGCCACGTGCTGATCTTCGACGAACCTACGGCGATGCTCACCGCCCGCGAAGTGGAGCTGTTGTTCACCCAGATCGAGCGCCTGCGCCAGCGCGGCGTGGCCATCGTCTACATCTCCCACCGCCTGGAGGAACTGCAACGGGTGGCCCAGCGCATCGTCGTGCTGCGCGACGGCCAGCTGGTGTGTGACGAGCCGATCCAGCGCTACACCAGTGCCGAACTGGTCAACCTGATGGTCGGCCGCGAACTGGGCGAGCATATCGACCTGGGCCGGCGCACGATCGGCGCGCCGTTGCTCAAGGTCGACAAGCTGTGCCGCGGCGACAAGGTGCGCGATGTGTCGCTGCAGGTCAGGGCAGGGGAGATCTTCGGCATCTCTGGGCTGATCGGCGCCGGGCGCACCGAGCTGTTGAGGCTGATCTACGGCGCCGACCGCGCCGACAGCGGCAGCATCGAGATCGGCCAACCGCTCAAGGCGGTGACCATCGACTCGCCCAAGGCGGCGGTAAAAGCCGGTATTGCCCTGATTACCGAGGACCGCAAAGGTGAGGGCCTGCTGCTGACGCAGTCGATCAGCGCCAACATCGCCCTCGGCAACCTGCCCGCCGTATCCCGCGCCGGGGTGCTCGACCGCGAGGCAGAGCAGGCCCTGGCCGAACGCCAGATCAGCGCCATGCGCATCCGCAGCGCAAGCCCTGCGCAGGCGGTCGGCGAGTTGTCGGGCGGTAACCAGCAGAAGGTGGTGATCGGCCGCTGGCTGGAGCGCGACTGCCAGGTGCTGCTGTTCGACGAGCCCACCCGCGGCATCGACGTCGGTGCCAAGTTCGACATCTATGGCCTGCTGGCCGAGCTGGCGCGCCAGGGCAAGGCCTTGGTGGTGGTGTCCAGCGACCTGCGCGAGCTGATGCTGATCTGCGACCGCATCGCCGTGCTCTCTGCCGGCCGCCTGATCGATACCTTCGACCGCGAACACTGGAGCCAGGACCAGCTCCTTGCCGCCGCCTTTGCCGGCTATCAAAAACGTGATGCCCTGCTGCACGAAGCAGCGCCCAGGATGGATGCATGAAGACCACACCCCTCGACACCCCGAGCGGCGCGCCTGTGCGCCGCAGCGGCAGCTATTTTGGCCTGGGCACCTACCTGGGCCTGGCCGGCGCCTTGCTGGCGATGATCGTGCTGTTCTCGTTCCTGAGCAGCCACTTCTGGTCGTACGCCACCTTCAGCACCCTGGCCAACCAGATCCCCGACCTGATGGTGCTGGCCGTGGGCATGACCTTCGTGCTGATCATCGGCGGCATCGACCTGTCGGTCGGCTCGGTGCTGGCCCTGGCGGCCTCCACGGTCAGCGTGGCGATCCTCGGCTGGGGCTGGGGCGTGCTGCCCGCGGCGCTGCTCGGCATGGCCGTCGCCGCCCTGGCCGGCAGCATTACCGGTGGCGTCACCGTGGCCTGGCGCATCCCCTCGTTCATCGTTTCGCTCGGTGTGCTGGAGATGGCCCGTGGCCTGGCCTACCAGTTCACCGACTCGCGCACCGCCTACATCGGCGATGCCTACGCCTGGTTTTCCAACCCGGTCGCCTTTGGCATCTCGCCGGCCTTCGTCATCGCCTTGCTGGTGATCGTGCTGGCCCAGCTGGTGCTGACCCGCACGGTGTTCGGCCGCTACCTGATCGGCATCGGCACCAACGAAGAGGCCGTGCGCCTGGCCGGCATCGACCCGCGCCCTTACAAGGTGCTGGTGTTCGCCCTGATGGGGCTGCTCGCCGGCCTGGCCGCGCTGTTCCAGATTTCGCGCCTGGAAGCCGCCGACCCCAACGCCGGGTCTGGCCTTGAGCTGCAGGTGATCGCCGCCGTGGTGATCGGCGGCACCAGCCTGATGGGCGGGCGCGGCTCGGTCATCAGTACCTTCTTCGGCGTGCTGATCATATCCGTGCTGGCCGCAGGCCTTGCCCAGATCGGCGCATCGGAACCCACCAAACGCATCATCACCGGGGCGGTGATCGTCATCGCCGTGGTGCTCGACACTTATCGCAGCCGGCGTGCAGGCCGGCGGAACTGACAACATGGCAACCATCAAAGACGTCGCAGCCCTCGCGGGCATTTCCTACACCACGGTATCCCATGTCCTGAACAAGACCCGCCCGGTCAGCGAGCAGGTACGGCTCAAGGTCGAGGCAGCCATCCTCGAGCTCGACTACGTGCCCAGCGCCGTGGCGCGTTCGCTCAAGGCGCGCAGCACGGCCACCATCGGCCTGCTGGTACCCAGCAGCGTCAACCCGTACTTCGCCGAGCTGGCCCGGGGCATCGAGGATGCCTGCGAGCGCAACGGCTATTGCGTGATCCTGTGCAACTCCGATGACAACCCGCAGAAGCAGCGCAGCTACCTGCGCGTGCTGCTGGAAAAACGCATCGACGGCCTGGTGGTGGCGTCGGTGGGCGAGGACGCCGACCTGCTGCAGAGCCTGACCAACGTGCGCACGCCGATGGTCATCGTCGACCGTGAACTGGAAGGCGTCGATGCCGACCTGGTGCGCATCGACCACGAGCACGGTGCCTACCTGGCGACCCGCCACCTGCTGGAGCTGGGCCATCGCGACGTCGCCTATATCGGCGGCCCGGCCGAAACCGGCGTCACTCAATTGCGCCTGAGCGGCTTCCGCCGGGCAATGGCCGAAGCCGAGGCCGAGGTGCTGGCTGGCCGTGTGCTGCATTGCGATTTCACCAGCCCGGGTGGCCATGCCGCCGCCGTGCAGCTGCTCGATGGCAAGCGGCCGACGGCCATCTTCGCCGGCAACGACATGATCGGTTTCGGCGTGTTGCGCGCCGCGGCCGAGCGCAACATCAACGTGCCGGGCGAGCTGTCGGTGATCGGCTTCGACGACATCGAGCTGAGCCGCTATGTATACCCGTCGCTGACCACGGTCGGCCAATCGATTCGCGAGCTGGGCGAGAATGCCGCCGCCTTGCTGCTGTCGCGTATCGCCACGCCGCGTCGCGAGGCGGCCGAGCAGCGCATCGTCGCCCCGCGCATCGTGCTGCGCGAATCCACCGGGCCGCGCCCGGACCTGTTCAACGATTACCGCTAAGGAATGCCCCATGAATGCCAAGGTAGTGGTGGTCGGCAGCCTCAACATGGACCTGGTGGCCCGCGCCCAGCGCCTGCCACGGGCCGGCGAAACACTGGCCGGGGAAAGCTTTTTCACCGTGCCCGGCGGCAAGGGTGCCAACCAGGCGGTGGCGGTGGCGCGCCTGGGGGGCAGCGTGGCGATGGTGGGCAATGTCGGGGATGACGCCTACGGCCAGCAGTTGCGCCAGGCGTTGGAAGTGGAAGGCATCGATTGCCAGGCGGTGAGCGTGTGCCCGGGCGTGTCCAGCGGCGTGGCGCTGATTACCGTGGACGCTGCCAGCCAGAACTGCATCGTCATCATCCCGGGCGGCAACGGGCTGCTGACGCCCGAGTCGGTGCAGCGTTTCGATGCCTTGCTGCAGGCGGCCGAGGTGATCATCTGCCAGCTCGAAGTGCCGGCCGAGACCGTGGCCTGGACCTTGGCCCGGGGCCACGCGCTGGGCAAGCAGGTGATCCTCAACCCGGCGCCGGCCACTGGCCCGTTGCCGGCGGACTGGTTTGCCCACATCGATTACCTCACGCCCAATGAAAGCGAGGCCGAGGCACTGACCGGCGAGCCGGTCAACGACCTGGACAGCGCCCGCCGTGCTGGCGAACGCTTGCTGCAACTGGGCGCCGGCAAGGTGATCGTCACCTTGGGCGCGCAAGGGGCCTTGTTCGTCAGCCGCGACGGCAGCCAGCATTTTCCGGCGCCCCAGGTGCAGCCGCTGGACACCACGGCGGCGGGCGACACCTTCATCGGCGGTTTTGCCGCTGCGCTGGTGCAGGGCAAGGAGGAGGGCGAGGCCATCGCGTTCGGCCAGCGTGCCGCCGCGTTGTCCGTCACCCGTGCCGGTGCCCAGCCGTCGATCCCTTATCTGGCGGAGCTGACGCCATGAAAAAGACTGCGCTGCTCAACGTCGCCCTGTCGCGCACCATCGCTGGGATGGGCCATGGCGACATCCTGGTGATCGGCGATGCCGGGTTGCCGGTGCCGCCGGGTGTCGAGCTGATCGACCTGGCGCTGACGGCGGGGATACCGGATTTTGCCAGCGTGCTGCGCGCGGTGTTGAGCGAGCTGCAGGTGGAGCGGCATGTGCTGGCCGAAGAGATGCAGAAGGTGGTGCCGCCGGCGCTGGTCGAGATCGAACGCCTGAAGGGCAAGCTGGGCAAGCGCGAGTGGCTGAGCCATGAGGCTTTCAAAGAGCTGTCGCGCAGTGCCCGGGCGATCGTGCGCACCGGCGAGTGCCAGCCCTACAGCAACATCGCCCTGGTTTCCGGCGTGACCTTCTAATCGTTCAATTTCTAAAGGCTGGCGAGGTCCTTGTGGGAGCAACTGTCTTGCTCAATTTCTAGAATCTGGCGCGATCCCTGTGGGAGCGGGTTTACCCGCGAACACGGGCGAAGCCCGTGCCATCCAGCGCGGTGGATTCTTCGCGGGTAAACCCGCTCCCACAGGGGCCAGTAATACTTTGGAAACATGTATCCAAGGCAACAGGAGTGCCCCCATGCTCAAACCCCTGCTACAAGGACTCACCCTCATGGCCGCAGCCGCTACCACCACCCTCCAGGCCGCCCCGCGTGACCTGATCATCGACACCGACCCCGGCGCCGACGATGTGGTCGCACTGTTCCTGGCCATGGCCTCACCTGAAGAGTTGAACATCCGCGCCATCACCACCGTCGCCGGCAACGTGCGCCTGGAAAAGACCTCGCGCAACGCCCGCCTGGCCCGCGAATGGGCCAACCGCGAAGACATCCCGGTCTACGCCGGGGCAGGGCGCCCACTGGTGCGCGCGCCCATCTACGCCGCCGACGTCCACGGCGAAGAAGGCCTGACCGGCATCCAGGTGCATGAGCCGAAAAAGCCATTGGCCGAAGGCAATGCCGTGCAGTACCTGGTCGACACCCTGGGTAGCGCCAAGCCCCACAGCATCACCCTCGCCATGCTCGGCCCACAGACCAACCTGGCCCTGGCGCTGATCCAGCGGCCAGAGATCGCCCAAGGCATCAAGGAAGTGGTGGTCATGGGTGGCGCCCACTTCAATGGTGGCAACATGACCCCGGTGGCGGAATTCAACCTCTACGCCGACCCGCATGCCGCCGAAGTAGTGCTGGCCAGTGGGGTGCAGCTCACTTATCTGCCACTGGACGTCACGCACAAAATCATCACCAGCGACGCCCGCCTCAAGCAGCTGGCTGCCGTGAACAACCAGGCCAGCCAGCGGGTGGTCGACATTCTGCAGGCTTACGTCAAGCACGACATGGACGTGTACGGCATGCCCGGTGGCCCGGTGCATGACGCCAGTGTCATCGCCTATCTGCTCAAGCCCGAACTGTTCAGCGGCCGGCGCATCCACATGAGCGTCGACAGCCGCGAAGGCCCGACCTTCGGCCAGACCATCGCCGACTGGTACGGCGTGCTCAAGCAGCCGGCCAATGTGCTGTGGGTCAACGAGGGTGACGCCCAGGGCTTTTTCGACCTGCTCAGCGCGCGCCTGGCTCGATTGCAATAGCCGCGTGCGGCGCGTAGCGCTCGAACACCTGGTCGATGAAACTGCGCGCCGCCTCGCCGCCGCGGTCGCGCACCAGCAGGTCGATGGCGATCAGCAGCAACTCTTCGGGCGTGCTGGGGCTGTAGGCGCTCTGGCCTTCGGCCCATTTGACCTTGATATCGGCGTCGATGCTGTGGCTGCTCATGAAAGGCTCTCGCTGGGGACCCAGGGCGGAGGGGCGAACACCGGATCCTGGCGTTCGAAGAAGGCACTATGCCTTCACTTCCTAAAGTAAATCATGACTTTGCGGCGCGCACCAAGCGCCTCGTCGGTTGAGCGGTAAAATTCGGTCACGATTGCCTTTGGCCTCGGTGCGCCGAGTTCAGGCAGACTTGCGCGGTTTTGCAACGAATTATTGAAAGAGCTGTCGGATCAGGCAGTTCCCAGATCGATTTTAGGAGGATTCATGTTCCGTACCCGTGCTTTCCTGGCAACCCTGGCGGTGGCTGCTGTGCTGGCTGGTTGCAGCACTGGCGGTAACAGCGGGGGTAGCAAGGCACCTGAGGCGTCGGCGGGCAATGATGGCCGCTGCGAGGCCAGCGGCGCCGATTTCGCCATCGGCAAGCCGGGCAGCGCCGAGCTGCTGGAGCAGGCGCGCAAGGCCAGTGGTTCGCAGATGGCGCGCATGCTCAAGCCGCACGACGTGGTGACCCTGGAGTACCGCTCCGAGCGCCTGAACCTGAACGTGGATGAGCAAGGTGTGGTGACCCGCGTCAACTGCGGCTGACCGGTACCTCTGTGGGAGCGGGCATGCCCGCGAACACCGGCAGAGCCGGTGCCAAACACCGCGGTGCCTGCTTCGCGGGCAAGTCGGGGCGCCGAACCGCCGCTCCCACAGGAATCGCGGCAGATGCTAGAAATTGAGCAAGACAGTTGCCCCCACTGGGCCGCAACAAAGGCCCATAAAAAAACCCGCCACAAGTGGCGGGTTTTTTTACAGCTGCCCGAATTACTCCGGACGAACCTGCGCAGCCTGCATGCCCTTCTGGCCGCGCTCGGCGACGAAGGAAACAGTCTGGCCTTCTTTCAGGCTCTTGAAGCCGTCGGATTCGATGGCTTTGAAGTGTACGAACAGGTCGTCGCCGCCGCCTGCTGGGGTGATGAAGCCGTAGCCTTTCTCATCATTGAACCATTTGACGGTGCCTTGTTGGCGATTGGACATGAGGTGAATCTCCAGAACATTTAGATTTTTCAGTGGTGCAATGTGGCCGAGGCTACGGAGCACGGGCAACATCATAGTCTAATTCTGCGCATCTAGCGCCTTTTACCTTCGCAGGATATTGATCCAGGGCAAATAATGCGTGGATCAGCCCCTGCACACGGCTCATTTCGGCTTGCAGGCAGCCTGCACGGTCATCTGTGCCTTCTTCATCAGGTTGGCATCCACGCCGTCGGTGCTGTCCAGGTCTGCGATCTCCTTATCGGTGAAATTCTTTTTGATGGCCTGGGCACCGCATTCGCAGTGCTTTTTCGCGGTTGCGGCGTCAACGCCCTGGCCGCTGGCCACCTGTTGGCACTGGGTCATGTAGTGGCCCTCCTTCCCGGCAGGGAAGTTGCCAGCATTGGCAGCCACGGGCAGCAGCAGGGCGCCGGCGGCCGCCAGGGCCAGAAGAGACGGTACTCGCATAACCAGTTACTCCTTGGGTTAAGGTCTCATCAAGAGTAGGTTGCTTCCCAAGGTCTGATAGGAAATTTTCCGCGTTAGTTCACCGCAGCCGCTTAATTTCCAAATATTTCTGCGTAGCGCGCAACCCCGCGTGCTAGCATGCCCGGCTTGCAGCTGACAACGCGCAGCTTGCAGCTATCTTTATTTCTTTCCAGTCACTCTGGTTCGTCCCTGGCAAGCCGAAAGGCTTCTGCCACTGTGAGGCAGGCTTCCCCCAAGGGAAGGCAGGTCGGATCTTGTACTGGCTCATCCCAACCCACGTGACCTTTGGTAGGGGTCACCACTAGGAGAGGAGGCGCCATGCCCGTTATTACTCTTCCCGATGGCAGTCAACGTTCGTTTGATCACGCCGTATCCGTTGCCGACGTCGCCGCTTCCATCGGCGCCGGCCTGGCCAAGGCCACCGTGGCCGGCAAGGTCGACGGCAAGCTGGTCGATGCTTGCGACCTGATCAACCACGACGCCACCCTGCAGATCATCACCCCTAAAGATGCAGAGGGACTGGAGATCATCCGCCACTCGTGCGCCCACCTGGTCGGCCACGCGGTGAAGCAGCTGTACCCGACCGCCAAGATGGTGATCGGCCCGGTGATCGACGAAGGCTTCTATTACGACATCGCCTACGAGCGCCCCTTCACCCCTGAAGACATGGCCGCCATCGAAAAGCGCATGATGGAGCTGATCGAAAAAGACTACGACGTGGTCAAGAAGATGACCCCGCGCGCCGAAGTCATCGACGTGTTCACCGCCCGTGGCGAAGACTACAAGCTGCGCCTGGTCGAAGACATGCCGGACGAGCAGGCCATGGGCCTGTACTACCACGAAGAATACGTCGACATGTGCCGTGGCCCGCACGTGCCGAACACGCGTTTCCTCAAGGCCTTCAAGCTGACCAAGCTGTCCGGCGCCTACTGGCGCGGCGATGCCAAGAACGAGCAGCTGCAGCGTGTGTACGGCACCGCCTGGGCTGACAAGAAGCAGCTGGCCGCCTACATCCAGCGCATCGAAGAAGCCGAAAAACGCGACCACCGCAAGATCGGCAAGCAGCTCGACCTCTTCCACCTGCAGGAAGAAGCCCCGGGCATGGTGTTCTGGCACGCCAACGGCTGGACCGTGTACCAGGTGCTCGAGCAGTACATGCGCCAGGTTCAGCGCGTCAACGGCTACCAGGAAATCAAGACCCCGCAGGTCGTCGACCGCATCCTCTGGGAGCGTTCCGGCCACTGGTCGAACTACGCTGAAAACATGTTCACCACCTCGTCGGAAAGCCGTGATTACGCGGTCAAGCCGATGAACTGCCCGTGCCACGTGCAGGTGTTCAACCAGGGCCTGAAGAGCTACCGCGACCTGCCGCTGCGCCTGGCCGAGTTCGGTGCCTGCCACCGTAACGAGCCATCCGGCGCCCTGCACGGCATCATGCGCGTGCGTGGCTTCGTGCAGGACGACGCGCACATCTTCTGCACCGAAGAACAGGTGAAGAAAGAAGCCGCCGACTTCATCAAGCTGACCCTGGACGTGTACAAGGACTTCGGCTTCACCGACATCGCCATGAAGCTGTCCACCCGTCCGGCCAAGCGTGTCGGCTCCGAAGAGCTGTGGGACCGTGCCGAAGGCGCACTGGCCGACGCCCTGAACGAGTCGGGCCTGGAGTGGGAATACCAGCCGGGCGAGGGCGCGTTCTACGGCCCGAAGATCGAGTTCACCCTGCGCGACTGCCTCGGCCGTAACTGGCAGTGCGGTACCCTGCAGTACGACCCGAACCTGCCAGAACGCCTGGATGCCAGCTATATCGCCGAAGATAACAGCCGGGTTCGCCCTGTCATGCTGCACCGTGCGATCCTCGGTTCGTTCGAGCGCTTCATCGGCATGCTGATCGAGCACTACGCTGGCGTGTTCCCCGCGTGGCTGGCACCGACCCAGGCGGTGATCATGAACATCACCGACAAACAGGCCGATTTCGCCCTCGAGGTGGAAAATGCCCTGAACGGTAGCGGTTTCCGTGCCAAGTCGGACTTGAGAAATGAGAAGATCGGCTTTAAAATCCGCGAGCATACTTTGCTCAAGGTCCCGTACCTTTTGGTTATAGGGGACCGTGAAGTCGAAACACGAACCGTCGCTGTGCGTACTCGCGAAGGCGCAGACCTGGGCTCCATGCCCGTCGCCCAGTTCGTTGAGCTTCTGACACAAGCGGTTTCCCGGCGTGGACGCCAAGAATCGGAGTAATGACTATTAAGCGTGAAATGAGAAACGATAAGCGTGCTGTACCGAAGGCCCCGATCAACGAGAATATCTCGGCCCGCGAGGTTCGGTTAATTGGCGCTGATGGCGAGCAGGTTGGCATCGTCTCGATTGATGAAGCGCTTCGTATCGCTGAAGAAGCGAAGCTGGATCTGGTGGAAATCTCTGCAGACGCGGTACCGCCTGTCTGCAAGGTGATGGACTACGGCAAGCACCTCTTCGAGAAGAAGAAGCAGGCCAACGAAGCCAAGAAAAACCAGAAGCAGATCCAGATCAAAGAAATCAAGTTTCGTCCAGGGACGGAAGAAGGGGATTACCAGGTAAAACTACGCAACCTGGTACGTTTCCTTACCGATGGGGACAAGGCCAAGATCTCTCTGAGATTCCGCGGCCGTGAGATGGCCCACCAGGAGCTGGGCATGGAGCTGTTGAAGCGGGTCGAAACCGACCTCGCCGAATACGGCACCGTTGAGCAGCATCCGAAGATGGAAGGACGCCAGCTTATGATGGTCATCGCCCCCAAAAAGAAGAAGTAATCTCCCGGGCACGGCAGGCCTGATGATTATTGTGTAATTTTATCGAATGCGGAGTTCCAACATGCCAAAAATGAAAACCAAGAGCGGTGCTGCGAAGCGCTTCCTGAAGACCGCTTCCGGCTTCAAGCACAAGCACGCTTTCAAGAGCCACATCCTGACCAAAATGTCGACCAAGCGTAAGCGTCAACTGCGCGGTGCCAGCCTGCTGCACCCGTCTGACGTGGCAAAAGTCGAGCGCATGCTGCGCGTACGTTAATTCTGGTTTAGATAGAGGAAGTTACTCATGGCTCGTGTTAAGCGTGGCGTCATCGCTCGTAAGCGTCACAAGAAAATTCTGAAACTGGCTAAAGGCTACTACGGTGCACGCTCGCGCGTATTCCGCGTTGCCAAGCAGGCTGTCATCAAGGCTGGTCAATATGCCTACCGTGACCGTCGTCAGAAGAAGCGTCAGTTCCGCGCACTGTGGATCGCTCGTATCAACGCCGGTGCCCGCACCAACGGTCTGTCCTACAGCCGTCTGATTGCTGGCCTGAAAAAGGCTTCGATCGAAATCGACCGTAAGGTTCTGGCCGATCTGGCAGTGAACGAAAAAGCGGCGTTTGCTGCGATTGTCGAGAAAGCTAAAGCCGTTCTGGCTTAAGTACCCGCGACAATCACCCGGCGGCGCTTGCGGCGCCGGGCATTGAACGTCATCGATAGGGGAAGAGCCTTCAAAGCTCTTCCCCTATTTTCGTATCTGGAGTCTGTACATGGAAAACCTGGATGCGCTGGTCTCCCAAGCCCTAGAGGCCGTCGAGCGCGCTGAAGACATCACTACCCTGGAACAGATCCGGGTTCAGTACCTCGGCAAGAAGGGCGAACTGACCCAGGTGATGAAGACCCTGGGCAACCTGCCAGCCGACGAGCGCCCGAAAGTCGGCGCGCTGATCAACGACGCCAAAGAACGCGTCACCGTCGTGCTCAACGCACGCAAGGCCGCCTTCGAAGAAGCCGAGCTCAGCGCTCGCCTGGCCGCCGAATGCATCGACGTCACCCTGCCAGGCCGTGGCCAGACCACCGGCGGGCTGCACCCGATCACCCGTACCCTCGAGCGCATCGAGCAGTTCTTCACCCACATCGGCTACGGCATCGCCGAAGGCCCTGAGGTCGAAGACGACTACCACAACTTCGAAGCGCTCAACATCCCCGGCCACCACCCGGCCCGGGCGATGCACGACACCTTCTACTTCAATGCCAACATGCTGCTGCGCACCCACACCTCGCCGGTGCAGGTGCGGACCATGGAGTCCACCCAGCCGCCTATCCGCATTGTATGCCCGGGCCGCGTGTACCGCTGCGACTCGGATATCACCCACTCGCCGATGTTCCACCAGGTCGAAGGCCTGCTGATCGACCGCGGCATCAACTTCGCCGACCTCAAGGGCACCATCGAAGAGTTCCTGCGCGTCTTCTTCGAGAAAGAACTGGCCGTGCGCTTCCGCCCGTCGTTCTTCCCGTTCACCGAGCCGTCCGCCGAAGTCGACATCCAGTGCGTGATGTGTTCCGGCAAGGGCTGCCGCGTGTGCAAGCAGACCGGCTGGCTGGAAGTCATGGGCTGCGGCATGGTGCACCCGAACGTGCTGCGCATGTCTGGCATCGACCCTGAAGAATTCCAGGGCTTCGCCTTCGGCATGGGCGCCGAGCGCCTGGCCATGCTGCGCTATGGCGTCAACGATTTGCGTCTGTTCTTCGACAACGACCTGCGCTTCCTCGCGCAATTCCGCTAGGTCAATGCCCGACGCAACTTTCAGGAGAACAGCATGAAATTCAGTGAACAGTGGCTGCGCGGTTGGGTAAACCCGCAAGTCTCCCGTGACGAACTGGTCGCCCGCCTGTCCATGGCCGGCCTCGAAGTCGACAGCGTGACCCCCGCTGCCGGCCAGTTCAGCGGCATCGTCGTGGGCGAGATCCTCGCCACCGAACAACACCCGGACGCCGACAAGCTGCGCGTGTGCCAGGTGAGCAACGGCCAGGAAACCTTCCAGGTCGTGTGCGGCGCGCCTAACGCCCGCCCAGGCATCAAGATCCCGTTCGCCATGATCGGCGCCGAACTGCCAGGCGACTTCAAGATCAAGAAGGCCAAGCTGCGCGGCGTCGAGTCGTTCGGCATGCTCTGCTCGGCCGCCGAGCTGCAGATCAGCGAAGAAAACGACGGCCTGCTGGAACTGGCAGCCGACGCCCCGGTGGGCGAAGACATCCGCCAGTACCTGAGCCTGGACGACGCCAGCATCGAGATCGGCCTGACCCCGAACCGCGGTGACTGCCTGTCCATCGCGGGCCTCGCCCGCGACGTCAGCGCCCTGTACGACGTGCCGGTCACCCGCCCGGTGGTGCCAGCCGTAGCCGCCGCCCACGACGAAGTGCGCCCGGTCGAAGTCAGCGCCCCGGCGGCCTGCCCACGCTACCTGGGCCGCGTCATCCGCAATGTCGACCTGAGCAAGCCGACCCCGCTGTGGATGGTCGAGCGCCTGCGCCGCAGCGACGTGCGCAGCATCGACGCCGCCGTCGACATCACCAACTACGTGATGCTCGAGCTCGGCCAGCCGATGCACGCCTTCGACCTCGCCGAAATCAACGGCGGCATCCGCGTGCGCATGGCTGAAGAGGGCGAGAAGCTGGTCCTGCTCGACGGCCAGGAAGTGGCCCTGCGTGCCGACACCCTGGTGATCGCCGACCACACCCGCGCCCTGGCCATCGCCGGCGTCATGGGTGGCGAGCACAGCGGTGTGAACACCGAAAAAACCCGCGACCTGTTCCTCGAAAGCGCCTTCTTCGAGCCGATTTCCGTCGCCGGTAAAGCCCGTTCCTACGGCCTGCACACCGACGCCTCGCACCGCTACGAGCGCGGCGTCGACTCGCAGCTGGCCCGCGAAGCCATCGAGCGCGCCACCCAGCTGATCCTCGACATCGTCGGCGGCGAAGCCGGCCCGGTGGTCGAAGCCGTCAGCGAGCAGCACCTGCCCAGCGTCGCCCCGGTCACCCTGCGCGCCGACCGCATCACCCAGATGCTCGGCATGGAGATGGACCCGGCCCAGGTCGAGCAGCTGCTCAACAACCTTGGCCTGGCGACTAAAGCTGAAGGGGCAGGGCAGTGGACCGTCAACGTCCCAAGCCACCGCTTCGACATCAGCCTGGAAGTCGACCTGATCGAAGAGCTGGCCCGCCTGTACGGTTACAACAACCTGCCAGTGCGCTACCCGCAAGCCCGCCTCGCGCCGCAAGCCCGCCCGGAAACCCGCGGCGAGCTGCCAAACCTGCGCCGCCTGCTGGTCGCCCGCGGCTACCAGGAAGCCATCACCTACAGCTTCATCGACCCGAAACTGTTCGAGCTGTTCAGCCCAGGCGTCGAGCCGCTGCTGCTGGCCAACCCGATCTCCAACGACATGGCCGCCATGCGCGCCTCGTTGTGGCCGGGCCTGGTCAAGGCACTGCAGCACAACCTCAACCGCCAGCAAGACCGCGTGCGCCTGTTCGAAAGCGGCCTGCGCTTCGTCGGCCAGCTCGGTAACCTGCAGCAGCAGCCAATGATCGCCGGCGTCGTCACCGGCAGCCGCCTGCCAGAGGGCTGGGCCAACGGTCGCGACACCATCGACTTCTTCGACGTCAAGGCCGACGTGGAAGCCCTGCTGGGCTACAGCGGCGCCCTGAGCGACTTCACCTTCGCTGCCGGCAAGCACCCAGCCCTGCACCCTGGCCAGACCGCTGTGATCCAGCGCGACGGCAAGGACGTCGGTTACCTCGGCGCCCTCCACCCAGAGCTTGCCAAAGCCCTGGACCTGGACCGCCCGGTGTTCGTCTTCGAGCTGGTGTTGGGTGATGTGGTCGAAGGCCGCCTGCCGAAATTCAGCGAACTCTCCAAGTTCCCGGAAACCCGTCGCGACCTGGCCTTGATCGCAGGACGTGATGTGGCTTCTCAAGACGTGCTTGAAGTAATTCGTGACAATGCAGGCGAATGGCTCACAGACCTCAGGCTGTTTGATGTCTACCAAGGTAAAGGCATTGATCCTGATAGAAAAAGCCTTGCCGTCGGCTTGACCTGGCAGCATCCATCGCGCACTCTTAACGACGATGAGGTGAACACTACCCTGCAAAACATCCTCACCTCGCTCGAACAAAGGTTGAACACCACGTTAAGGAAATAACGGCATGGGTGCTCTGACGAAAGCTGAGATGGCCGAAAGGCTGTACGAGGAGCTGGGGCTTAACAAGCGTGAGGCCAAGGAGCTGGTCGAGCTGTTTTTTGAAGAAATTCGGCACGCACTTGAAGAGAACGAGCAGGTCAAGTTGTCCGGTTTCGGCAACTTCGACCTTCGCGACAAACGCCAGCGGCCGGGCCGCAACCCCAAGACAGGGGAAGAGATCCCGATCACTGCACGGCGCGTCGTCACCTTTCGTCCAGGGCAGAAGTTGAAGGCCCGGGTTGAGGCCTATGCTGGAACCAAGCCATAACGACGAACTGCCCCCCATACCGGGCAAACGCTACTTCACCATTGGTGAAGTGAGCGAGTTGTGCGCCGTGAAGCCACACGTGCTGCGGTATTGGGAGCAGGAGTTTCCTCAGCTCAACCCTGTGAAGCGGCGGGGGAACCGGCGGTATTATCAGCGGCAGGATGTGCTGATGATCCGCCAGATCCGCGCCCTGCTGTATGACCAGGGGTTTACCATTGGCGGGGCGCGGTTGCGGCTCTCCAGTGATGAGGTGAAGGATGAATCGAGCCAGTACAAGCAGCTGATTCGGCAGATGATTGTCGAGTTGGAGGATGTGTTGGTGGTGTTGAAGAAGTAGGCTGATTTCTGATGAGTGGAAAATTTTTTGAGAAAAAGGTTTCATTTATCAGGAGGTTAGGGTACATTCTTCAACGTTCTCGGCAAGATTGAGAACATGCTTCAAGCCCAGTCGGGGCGTAGCGCAGCCCGGTAGCGCACTTGCATGGGGTGCAAGGGGTCGAGTGTTCGAATCACTCCGTCCCGACCATTATTGAAACGAAAAAGCCCAGTCGGTGACGACTGGGCTTTTTTGTTTTCAAGATTTACAGCCAGCATTAATTCAGAGAAGCTCTGATTCACTAGCTTTCGTTCTATGCTAGTGTCGGTGTGCTATCATGATTTTTTCCTTTTGGGGGTGAAGGGGCTTCGCATGTTTGATGATTATGCATTCAAGAATACTGAAACTCGTATTCGCTTCAAATTTGTACAAAAGAGAGATGAGCCTCTCTACCCTTGGGAAATTGCTAGTTTTCTTAAAGGCTTTAACACGGTTTACTATAAATTTGAGTTGTTGAACTCTATCTGTTCAGCGCTCAATCATGGTGTATCGCCTGAAGATATTATAATTTTTGATCATTCCCTGCCGCTCTATGAGCGGTACGCTGAGATGAATTTGCTGTCCGAGGCATCTGCAGCAAAGTTATTCTATCCCATAGGTCTTCCTGTGGCGCTCTCTCCAAGTGAATGGTCTGTTAACTACCATTTTCTGTATCTTGCCTTCAAAGCTATTAATTCGCTTCTTAAAATTAAGCATGTACAGCCTTTGAGATTGGAACAGATCGTCGGGCTGTACGAATCGTTAAGCGCAGAAGGGGTGGAGTGGGTACAGTCTCGGCTTGTAGATTTGGCTCTTGAACAGGCAGAAAAAAGTTATAGACTAGCAGTCGAGAAGGGCGAAAAGAAAGAAGAGTTGGTTGGAGAGGATTTTGAACGAGCTCTTACTAAAGCCATTAAGTATAAAGAGCAGTCTCGAAAAGATCTCGAATTCATTGGTGGCTTGGATGATGACGAAAAAGTTGAGCTGTTGACTTCCGATGGCCGAAATAATCTACGGCTAGCCGCGTTCTTAACATCTTTTTTTGATAAATTCGACAAGACGGTTAGGCCGCTAGTATGCGCACGAGTAGGCGGTGGAAAATTTAGAGTCCTCGGCCGATCGTTGGTGAATAAGCAAGAGCGCACAGGTTTAGAACTCAAAGAAATCAAGAAAAATAGCCCTCTTGGCGCGCTCTTCGAGGCTGGTGTCACCGCTTATCAGGCTATTCAGCAGGAGAAAAGAGCGAAAGAATTACATGAAATCGATAAGCAGATTAAGGCTAAAGAAATTGAGCTATTAGACGCAAGGATCCAGGGGGAGAAAATTAAGAATTTCGAACTCGAATTGCAAGCTGTTGGTCGCTATGCGGAAATTTCGCGAGAGTCAGATCTCAGCGCTTTAAGTGGGTTGCCTCCTTCCTTTGTTCGGCTGCAAATAAGTAAGGCTTATGGTGTCGAAATAGGTAATGCTATTGGTGTCCTCAATAAACAAGATTTGAAGCTAGATTACAGTTCAGTAACGGCGATAGATCTAAACGCTTGAACTCGCTTTTTATTTCAGGCATGTCTAATGTTTAATCTGAGGCGTGGGGGTGGCGAGGGTTTGGCGGCCACATCCCATGCCTACCCCGAGAGTTCATATAGTTTTGCCATGACAGAATTCCTTTCCGGTGATGGCGATGACCCTACAAAATTTCAGAGTTGGAGGTCTAGGAGGTTGGTGCAAAGTAGATAGCTCCACGCTTCTTGTTTTCGAGACGCGGTGCTCACAAAGCGAATGAGTTCGCCGGAGAGCTATGGGTGATAAATTTTGGCCGGCTGCAAAATTCTTCTATAAATATTTAGTTCAAATTCTTCGCTATGTGTTGATTTAAGCAAGCCAGAAGTTCTCTGCCTCGACCGATCGTGCAGTATGGATAGATAGCTTTCAGTAGTTATCGAAAGCTAGTCACTCGATCGTCAGGGATTCAATTGCTATCAGTCGTTGCTTCAACTGGGCGTTAAGCCATGCACCGTGCACACCAGAGTGAATTTCGCGATGACAGGTTGGGCAAACTGCCCCTACATAACGAGGGTGGTCGAGACCACCGTCAGAAAGTCGATTTACATGATGTGGTTCAAGGTAAGGGGTGCCATCCTTCTTAATAAAGGGCGCTGGCTTTTCGCAGCTTTCACATAGGCCTTGAGCACGCATGAGTACGTAGTGAGCGACCTTTCTGCTTCGTTGGTAAACTTTGCGAGGCGCCGATTGGCTTGTTTCATTTGTTACCGCCTTACAGGCAGCGAGTGCTGCTAGCCGAGCTGCGGCCAACGAATCTGGCAGTTCTATCTTTGTCTCTAGCTCTCCTTCGGCTTCTTGCGCAAAGCTTCCCACAGGGACCAATCGGAAAATAAGAGCAATGCGATCCTCATCATCAACGTCCTGCTGAGCTCGCTCGAATATGTCTGCGCAGCAGAATTCACCTATATAGCGGTTACCTTTTCCTTTGCCAAGCGATTGAAACAGGTGAAGTGCACGACCTGTTTCAGCATGTTCTGCGATAGCTTTGTTGCCGCGGGTCAGGGTCATAGGTCCGCGTTGCCCTTCACCGGTGTAAAGAAACGCACCACCGTCCCATCGGTCGGCATAGCCGTACTGTTCTCCGCTGTCGCCCGTGAACAGAAAAATTGCTGGATGGGTGGCGGATGCCGCTATGCCACTCTGTCGGCTGCCCCCGAATGGTCCGTTGATTTCAGTCACGCGGTCGTAAACAGTGCCTGGGGTGAAGTGTATGGCATGCTCTGGCTCAGTACTTTGGAGCTCGACTACTGTAAAGCCACGCTTTTCTAAGTAACGGTTTGTGGGATTTCCACCTGAAAACTGACTGACTGCGATGCCAGTTGCGATGGAAATGATTTTCTTTGCTGGATACGAAGTTCCTCCAGCATCAATCGCGTAGCGGTGGGCCAGGTTCGTTTCCCAGCCCAGCCACTCTCGTCTCCCTCTGAAGTCGCGATCAAATTCCTGCATAGCCTCATCAATCCGCTCCTTCGGTACCGATTTGATCGCCACGTTCTCTGCCCTTTGTCGCCAACGTGCGTAGGAAATTTCGTATCTTCACCAAATTGATCAAATAGTTCAAGGAAAACCGGCCAAACCCGACTGTGGTGGGGGGCTAGATGGGCATGCGCATTCACTCACGCGTGTGGCTAGTGTTTGACTGTGCTAGTGCATCGGAGGGAGACGTTTTGGGGCGATGTGACGAGTATGTAACTATTAGACGAGGTTTAGGATGCACATCTAGGCTGGCTGTCGGGTACCGTTCGTGGCTTAAGGCTTTTCATAGAGACTTCATGGCTGAGGTCGGCGCAAACGAGAGCGGCAGAGATGTTGAATCTTTCGACGAGCTGGCAGGGGTAAACGGGCAGTGCTCAGCTTTTGGCAAACCTGCCCTTATATCCTCTATTTAAGATACGGAATCCAGTAAATCTGGTTGCGGCGTAGATGGATCCAGGTCAACCAAGAAAGACCGTCTGCGGAAGTACTGCGAAGTCTGTTCATCGCTGGAGTAGATGTAGCAGCCCTTCATCCCTCGTGTCATCAAGGTTCTATAGGTGTTCTTGATGATGAGGTCTACCAGTTCACGGGTTGCTTCGGGTTCTGATTTCATACGAGTTTTGTACCCTCGAATGGATCGGTCCTGTCTGTCTCGCTTTCCAGGATCGGTAAACACCTGCTTGTCGCGAATCACCAGGTCTGGGCCGATGATCACGCCGATGTAATCAACCTCCAGCCCTTGGCAGGTATGAATACAGCCGACCTGCTCGATAGAGTTCTCCGCGATGATCCACAAGCTTCCATCCTGGTCAAGGTTCCACTTACGACGGTAGTGTTCGCCAATGATGATGTCATCGGCCGAAGGTTGTTTCTTGCTGGTCCAGGGCCAGCAATAGCCGGCGACGACGCGGGCCTTGTTGTGGTTGTTTTTCTGTTCAATGGCCGCGTGAAGGGCTTCGGGGGTGTCGAATACCTTGAACTCGTAGAGACTGCTGTCCAGGTGCCGGTTGGCGGTCGGACGCACTTGCAGCACGTCGTCCAGCCAAGCCAGGTAACCGTCCGAGCCGTTGCAGCGAAACTGGGAGGCGAGGGTGTACTCCTCGACCTGCGCGCCTTTAGCTTCGGCAAAGGCGCGGATTGCTTCTCGGCTGCCGATGTCGCTCAGGGTAACGCGCTGATCTTCGTCGATGAAGAAGATGGTGCAGGCCGAAGCATTGATCAGCTCTTTGATCTGGTTCTCGCCCAGGTTGCCGTAGAGGCCACTTTTCTCGTTGAGGCGATGAGCTTCGTCGACGACAAGGAAGTCATTGATATTCGCGGCGGTATCGACAAAGGCGCCCGACCCAACGAACAGGTTGGAGAAGTGGCTGCGGGTGATCGAGCCTGCCAGTTTGCTTTCGTAGACTTTGCGAGGTGCGGCGTTCTTAGAGACGTACCGTCCGTACAGGCCTTGGCCGATGAGCTTCACCAGCAGGTTGAGTGCGACCACTGTCTTCCCGGTGCCAGGGCCACCTTGAATGATCACTACCCTCGGCTTTTCAGTAGATGCGGCAGTGGCTGCGGCCATCGCTGCTTCGAAGATCTCTTTCTGATCGTCGATCAGAATGAATTCAGGTTGCGCTTTGAGCAGGCCTTTCAGAGAATCTGCCAGCGCTTTGGACGGACGGATGGGGCTGTTTACCAGTTCATGCATCGTGCTGTTCTCATCGCCGCTGGCGATGTGTTGCTTGATGAACGTGCGCAGCTGTTCCAGCTGCTCCTTGCCTCGCATGAACAGCGGAGCCTTGCTGGTGTAATCCTGATAATGCTTTGCGTTGAGTACGCCATCAGCTACGTAGTTATGCAGATAGGCGCATGCCTGCACCTGGATGCCACCGGTATGCACGGCTTCGTTGAAACCGTGCAACAGGCTGGCGTAAGACCACGCTTGATACGATGGATGAACGGTCTCGCGTTCTTTGCCACCCAGTACAGTGCGGACAATCGCATCTTTGCTGGTGGCTTTCGCTTGGCTCCATTGTTTGAGTTCAACCAATAGAACGCTGCGCTGGCCCTCGGCGTTGAAGCCGGTGAGGGTTATATCGATTCGCTTGGAGGTCTGGGGGATGTGCAGCTCAATCGCTACGCCCATTGAGTCGGGCAGCCCGGGGGCTTGAAGCACATTGGCCATTTTGCCGAGGGAATTCTTCCACGAATTGATCTCTGAGGCGGCGACCCGTTTGCCGGTCGTGGACTGGTAACTATCCAGAATCACGTCTTCGATATCGTCGTTGATGCAGTCGTGCAGAAACTGCGATTTGGTCGCTTGATAAACGATCAAGGTCCTTCTTCCTTACTCAAGCTGGCAATCAGAGTTGGTCGTACTTCTTGGCGGTATTGCGGGCTTTTTCGACCGGGTACTTTTCGCCGTTCAGGCGCAATTTGCGTTTAGCCGCTGCGTCCAGGTCCACGCCCAGGACCGAGGCCAGGCGTACCAGGTACATGAGCACGTCGGCGAGTTCTTCCTCGACGGCCTGCGCTGTATCCGGGTTATGGGCGGCGGACTTGGAGGCGTCCTCGCTGAGCCATTGGAAGATCTCGTTGAGTTCACCAACTTCGCCGCTCAGGGCCATGACCAGGTTCTTGGGCGAGTGGAACTGGGCCCAGTTGCGGTCGGCGGCAAATTGCTCGAGCGCCTGGGCCAGGCGGGTGGTGTCGACGAGCTGGGGTGAAGCGGTGGGGGTTGTCACGAGAGCGTCCTGTGTTGGCGGGCGAACTGGGCTGATGGGAGCCACCGTTTAGCCTTCATTGCAGATGCTCGACACCATACGTCCTACAGACGAAATGAGAAAGTGTGTAGGAGAATTCGGAGTAACCTGTAAGTAGATCTAGGTCAAAGCGTAGCTGTGTGCCGAGATCGGGTGGACTGCTATCACTCGTAGCGAAGGGAGAGCGACTGGAGTTCGTCGAGGGCCGCCATAGCGGCTTTCCGTGACTGGTGAAGCTCGCTGGCATGGGGCTCGGGAAGATGGGGGCCAGGGGTTGGAATGGCAGACACCGTGGCGTTGCGCCAAGCGTCATAAACAGGGTTGTTAACGAAACCAGATTCATGCTGACCTCGTAAAAGTGCCTCCTCGATCTGTTTGGCAATAGCTGGCTTTACAGTGCTGTAGGCAAACCGCGACGAGGGATGATTTACCACTGCTACCGGGATCCCTGTCGAAAGCGAGGTGATCCGTTTGCCGTTGCGGATGCTGAAACAGACAATCAACTGAGGTGCCAACACCTTCACTACCTGCGAGAAGGCAGATCTGCTCCGCTCCCACGCGCCGTCTTGCGGAGCCTGACGATTGGCACTGACGAATTCCTGCAAGTAGTTGTAGTAGGCGACGCTTTCCCAAAATGCCTGCCTGTCCAGGCTAGCAACACCAGGCTTGGCTTTCGTGACCGAGGTCCTGATCTTCGCAAAGTGCGCATGCTTGCGCAGCTTGCGAGTCGCCTGGGGATGCACCTGCCTCAGTGCAAGCGCCTTTATGATTTCCGGGGTAACGGTCGGGCGCTCATGTTCTTTGTTTCCATAGTGCGATTCGCATACCAACAGCACGCGCAATCCGTGGATGCCTTCGGTGTATCGGGCGCCCACCCAGGGTGCGAATCGAACGGGATGCTGAGGTGCTGTCATCTGCTGGTCAACCGAAGGCAGCTTATGGAATTTTGATCCCCAACGCATTCAGCGTTGGCGTATCCATCCGGCCATTCACGGTCAGTGCCCTGTCCATCTGGAAGGCCATCAACGCCCCACGTGTCGCTTTGCCCATTACCCCATCGACCGCGCCCTGATAATACTGGCGCACCATCAGCGCAGTCTGCACACGCGTGACCAGATTACTTTTCTGCTCATTGGTTGCACGTGCGGTGGACTTGCTTGCACTTGTACCGCTGGTAGTGCCAGACGATTGATATAGGCTATTGCTGCTTGAGGTAATCGGCGCGGTGTAACTGCGGGTAGTGGTAGCAGGTGGGCTGTAATAACGAGGCGAGCTGTAGCCCCCTGAGCTGCTGTAGTGAGAACTGTGCGAACTATGGGAGCTATGTGAACTGTGCGAGCGATGTGCTGCATAAATGTTCACGGCGTCTGAAGCGTTGAGCGTGTTGGTAAATACTGGGGGCTGCAGTTTGTCAGCAGGTTTCCAGTTCGCATCGGCGAGCGGCGTGTGGCCTGCCTGTGCCAAGGTGGCACCTGCCATTGGCAGCAGGCTTAACCCACTGATCAGGATTTTCCAGCGGTCTAGCAGTTTCACTGTGCACTCCTTGCGTAGGCGCTAAAGGCCTCGGGCGATAGTTGTTTTACGCCGCGGCTTTGCCAGCGGTCGGTGTGGGATTTGAAGAAGCCGGAGCAATGTTTCACGGCGGCGCATTGCTGGCAGGCATCGATGAACAGGTTCTTCCAGTCCGAGATGCTCTGGCGGGCGAAGCGCGATAGGTGGGCCGGGATCAGGCACAGGGGCAGGTTGTAGATCGAGACCGGCACACCGCGGTTGAACAGGAAGAACGTGGCCTGGCTCAACGATTCCTGATAGTCCAGTGGATCGATCCACAGCGCTTCATAGTGCTTTCTGGCAAGGCCCGTACTTTCGATACCCATCAGCGCAACATGCCGCACGAAGGGCAGGTTCCTGAACACGTAGTGGGCCAGCTCAGGTAAGCGTGGAGTGGTCAGGCGGTTCAGCACCACGCGTATCTCGATGATCTGCTTGGCGCGGGCGAGGTTGTAAAGGCCTTGCAGGGTTTCGCTGAACGCGCCTGGCGCCTGCACCACATGGTCATGGTCCTCGGCATTGTCGGCATACAGCGGGATGCCCCAGCTCAACTGCGGGTGGCCGATGGCAGCGAGTGCTTCGATCCAGCTCGGGTCCTTGAACAGGCGCCCATTGCTGAGAACATGAACGGACTTCCGCGGCAAAACGGCTTTGCACTTGGCAAGGATTTCGAGCAGGCCGTCGCGATAAAGCGTTGGTTCACCGCCGCTGATGCCCAGGTTCTCCTCAATCGGGTCCATCAGGTCGATCAACCGAAGGTTTTCCTCGATGTGCCAGCGGTCATCGATATCCTTGGGCGGCTGCGAGCACATCAAGCAGAGGCTGTTGCAGCGATCGGTCATGAACAGCAGATTGCTGTCCGAACCTCGTCGATAGAGCACGCGCGCCATTGTGTTGCCTGGTGTGATGGCGATGACATCGCCCGGCTGCACGACCTCTGCATCTTTGGGGCTGTGAAGGTGCAGCCTCTCGCTTTCGAAGTCGCCAACCAGCGGCTTCGGTGTCAGAAATCCACCCACTGGCAATGAAAGCAGGTGCGGGTTCCTTAGGCGTTCTTCGTTCGGCAGCCAAAGTAGCAGGTCATTGAAGTCGGCACTGCCGGCACACACTGCCAGGCCCTGTTCGATGAACTCGTCCAGAGTGATGACCTTTAGTAGTCTGGGTTCATGCAGGTGCTGGATTTCAAAGTGGGTATCTTTGCGCAGCATCGCCATCAGCCCCTGTAACCCGGAAGGCGAACATCGCTGTAGGCGCGCCTGTTCAACCAGGACAGCAGCACCCGCTGCACGTTGTCGTCGCCATCGCGAAGCAGGCCGAACAAATGCTTCAGCAGCCCCATGTTCTTCTTGCAGAAGCTGCTGAACGCTCTGTGCCCGATCGGGTCACCTTGGCGTGCGAAGTGCTCGACGGGGTCTGCGCCGCAGTAAGGGACCAGCGCACAATCCGAGCAGCCGGGTAATGCTTCCGCAACACCACTGCTAAGCAACGCCTCCATGACGGGCGATGCCAGCAGTTCCGGTAAAGGTTGCTGGACCCGACCAAGCCTCAAGCCATCTTCGCCCATCTCCAGCAACATGCGGGCTTCGTCCGACGGATAGACGTAACCGTCATAGTTGTAGACCAGCGCAGCAGTACCCGCGCCGGCAGGAGAGCGGAGGTCTACGTAGCCAGAGGAGAAGGGTGTGAGGATATTCTTGAGTAACAGGCTCGTGTAACTCTCCGACAAATATACGCCTTGCTGGTTGATGTCCAGCAAATAGGCCAGTGCTTTCTGGTAGAAGGCCAGATATCGCTCGATCGGGTAGTCAAGGCGATGGGCACTCTTGGTGGCGAACCCATAAGGGCTCAGTGGCCGGAGTGAGATGCTGGAGAAACCTTGGTTCACATACTCGTCGATGATCGCTTCAGGCTGTTCGAGGCTTCTTGAAGTTAGTGTGGTCAATGCCGAAACCGCCTCATGCCCTAGGCGTTCACGGACCCATTGGATGCCTTTTACAGTGCGCTCGTAGGAATCTCGCGATGGTGTTGGGCGGTTGGCATTGTGCAAAGGCGCCGGCCCATCGAGCGACGTCGAAAACTGGATGCGATGTTGCTGTGCGAAGTTGAGGATTTCTTCAGTCAGGTGATGCAGCGTCGTAGTGATGACGAACTGGATGTCCCGCTGCTCGAGCACGTTTCGCTCAACTATCCATTCGACAATCTGGCGTACGCGCTCGAAGGCCAGAAGCGGCTCGCCACCCTGAAACTCCACAGTCAGGGCGGGGGCGTTCGATTCGAAAAGGCGATCAACCGCAGCTCTGGCATCTGCCTCCGAGAGGTCGTGACCCGAGCCGCCCAGAGGAGCCCGCGACACTTGGCAGTACTGACAGGTATGGTTGCAGCGCAATGTGACCACGAACAAGTGCAGTGCCGGGCCTTGGAATAGAAAGTCCTTGCGGCTGCGATACTGCGCGGCTATTTCCGGAAACGGATCGTGGTGGCCTGGTTCGTAGATGAAGTGACGGGCCAGCAGGTCTTTGTAAAACGGTGTGCCCGCTTCAACGTCGAAGTAGCTGAGGGCCTGTAACTGCGCGTCGTTCACGTGCAAGTACTCCCCGGTATCGGCGGTGAGCAGAATGTCACGTTCATTTCCCGTGTTCATGCGCATGAATCGGAAGGGCAGCAAGCGGTAGTGCTTGGCATCGGTTGCAATCAGTGTCACTGCTAAATCCCACATCCAGCGAGTGCGGCTCGGGCTAGCACTTCGCGTAACCCCGTCGTTTCGCGGTTGATGTGGTCGCGCAGGGCGAAGTCATTCAGATGCTGGAGGATCAGCGAATGCGCCTGCTGCGGGGAAAGTGCCAGTTTTGCATTAGTGGGGAAAGCCGTGAGGCAGATCTTGCTGGCTTCAATACCGATCTGGATCGCGACGGTGTCGGCCAAGGCGTAAGCAGCGCGTTGCACCACGCCCAGCGGGTAGGCGGCGCTGTCGATTTGCAGCGTGACTGGCCATGTCATCGAAACCGGTCCTTCAAGTCCGTTGGGAACGTGTGGATTTTGCCGGTTAACGAGGCATAGTGCCATCACAATTTTTACATTTGCACACATCTAACTGACGGAGCGGATGCCGCACGCCGTGTGCACCGGCAACTGAAACGGGATAGGCCGAGGGTTGTCGCACCCTCAGTCCACCCACCGCCACAGCGGCTCATCCAGCAACCCAACCCCCCGCAACTGCGTCTGCCCCTGGTGCTTCTCCAGCTCCAGCACATTGCACCCCTCACACGCCGTCAACGCCTCAATTAGCGGCCTGCTGTGCGACACCACCCACACCTGGCTACGCTGCGAAGCGCGGATGATCAGCCGCGCCAGGGCCGGGAGCAGGTCGGCATGCAGGCTGGTTTCCGGTTCGTTGAGCACCATCAGCGATGGCGGTCGAGGCGTCAGCAGCGCGGCCATCAGCAACAGGTAGCGCAGGGTTCTGTCCGACAACTCGGCGCCGCCCAGTGGACGCAGTAGCCCGTGCTGGTGCAGCCGCACGCTGAACAGGCCGCCCGGTGGCGCGTCGATCTCCAGGCGGCTGCCGGGGAATGCATCCTCCAGCGCGGCCACGAGGTCTTCCACCTCACCAATCTCAATGATGGTCTGCAGCGCCGAAGCGAGGTTGCGGCCATCGTGATGCAGCACTGGCGAGCGGGTGCCCAGCTGGGGCTGACGGCAGGGCGCATCGCGGTCGATGCGGAAATGATCGTAGAACCTCCAGCTGTTGATGAACGCGCGTAGCTCGCCGATCTCTGGCGCCTGCCGAGGGCGTCCGACGATGTTGAAGAAGCTCTCACAACTATCGGCATGCTGATCGAGCACCGTCCAGCTGTTGCCCTCCCGGGCGCGCACCATGGCGTTCTTGCGTTCTACCAACAAAGAGGAGGGACGGTAGGCTCCTGCACCCCAGATGGCTTCAGACTTGATCTCGGGGTCGAGCATGAATGCAGTTGGATAGGGCAGGGGAATCGGCAGGCCGAGCGAGATGGCAAAGCCGAAATCCTCGGTGGCAAAGCCCAAGCGAAGGCGTTTGACGTCGCTCGGATGCTGGCCTTGGATGGGCACCTCACCGCGCTTCATGCGCGCACTCATCTCTGGCCCGGCCCACCAGGTCGAATCCAGTCCACCTTCACGGGCAAGTGCTTCGATCACGCCGCCCTGGGCGGTTTCGGCGAGCAGGCGCAGGGCTTTGTAGAGATTGGATTTACCGCTGCCATTGGCACCAGTCACCAGATTGAGTTGGCCTAGTGGCAACACAAGGTGATTGATGGAGCGGTAGTTGCCGATGGCGAGGGTGGTGAGCATCCGATGCATCTCAGCTTGTACTGAGTGGCCGATTGTGGCCGAACTGGGGCGGCGTTACTACCGATCAGCTTGGCTTCGAGAGTGGGGGAAACCGTTTTCTAGTACATCAAAAAGGGCACGAACCATCATGTTGAGGTAGTGGGAGGCAGCGACCCTTCGGTGGTCACCTAACATGACGCCGGTATGGTTGAGGTAGCGGGCGCAGTCCAACAGTTTCGTGGCTTGTTCTTTGGCTTGGGTGGTGGGTAATCCAGGGATGGCGGAGAGCAGTTGTTGTGAAGGGCCGAAGCGATGGTGCGGATGTGGGTAGCTCGAACTGCTCGGGGTGTTGATTTGGAGCATTGGGGAATTCTCCTGGTTGTTGGAGCAGGGCTTGGATTGTTGGGGCCGCTTTGCGGCCCATCGCCGGCAAGCGCGGCTCCCACAGGTACAGCGCATGCCTGGAATTTGGTGATAATCCTGCGATTCAAGGCGTCTTCATCATGCCCAGTTCGGCATCATCGAGCAGGGCCTTGGCCAGGGCGCTGAGGTAGTGCGAGGCCCAGAGCAATTGGGGTTTGTCTTCCATCAGGCCGTCGATGGTCAGGTCGCGGACGTAGCCCATTAGTTCAGAGGCCTGTTCGCGGGCGCTTTGGCAAGGGATGCCGGGTTCGATGCGGAAGAGGGGATGGGTCTGGTTCTCACCCTGGTAGAAGGTGGTTTTGCCGACTGTGAATTTGGTTTCTTCGGTGGCCATTAGTTGATCTCCCTGAAGTTGAAACTGCCTGGGCTGGCCCTATCGCCGGCAAGCCGGGATCCCACAGGTTCACCACTCGCCTAAGGGTCGTCTACAACCTCAGGGGTGGTGCTGTGCGAGGGCGTTAGCCTGCGAAAGCGTCAGGCCAGGCAAATCATGATGTGGATTAATGCAGCGTCTGCGGGTCCGCTGGTTTTTGGATTTGAACCAGCGCTGATTCGAGCAGTTTGCGCAGGGTGTCGAGCTCGTGCATTGACGTCATTATCAACAGCGACACGGGTGACTTGGGCTGCATCAACATCGCCTGCTGGGCAACGACCTCGGCACAGAGTGCGTAGTCGGCGGCCATCATCAGTGTGTCTTCAAGGGAGTGGGGATTGTAGGGCGGATCGGGAACGATCTTCAGCATGCTTACGCTCCAGCAATGGTTGAGCCGCACACCGATCAGCCGTCAAGCAGGAAAGGTGGCAGCTGTACGCAGGTTGACGGACCGAGATCGCTGGCACTCGGCGCACACAATGTGCCCGCACGTACAGCCGCCATAGGCGTATGCACACGAACAGCAATCAACGGCCCGTCAAGGTCGGTCGCTGAATTGGCAGCGACTGGGCGAGACTAGGTTCCACGTTGACCATGTGCAACGAAAAATGGACGTCGGCAGTATCTTTGGGAAAGGTCCTACAAGGAAGGGGCTAAATCTGATTTCATTAGCCAAAGGGCGTAACAATATGTGACTGCTCAGCCCCATAAACCGGCTCGAACAATCGCGGCGCTGGCCCACCCATCAAGGGTGAGCCAGCTCAGAATCAGGCCCGCTTGCGCTTGAACAGCTTGCCAATGAAGCCAGCAATGGCCACCAACCCCAGGACGATAAACTTCTTGAACGCCAGCAAGGCAACACCGATCTTGGCGAACAGGCCCGCCTTGGCGGCGATCCCTCCGGCGACCAGGGCGGCCAGGCCGTATGGCGCCAGCTTGTCGGTCTTGGCGTCGTAGTCGGCGTAGCGGTTGCCGTCGGTGAAGTTGGTGAAGGCGAGGATCTTCGGCGTTTCCTGCTTGATGGTCTGCAGGTCGGCCATCGCCGCCACGGCGTTGAGCTCCAGCACGCCTTCGCGGCCCAGCACGCGGATGCTGTAGTTCAGCGTGGTCTGGTCGGCGTCTTCGGCCTTCAACTCGCGCGCCCAGTACATCTTGTGGGTCGCCTGATCGTAGCTCGGTGGCTCGGCCCAGCCCAACAGTGTCAGGCCGGCATAGCCTTGCTCGCGACGCGCCTTGTTGTCTTCCTCGTCATCGGCCTTCATCTGCTCGAGCAGGTCGGCGTAGTCGATCTTGGCTGCGTCATCGTCGGAAATGTGGCCGTCGTTCTTGTAGCTGATGATCACGCCCCAGCCGTTGTCGGCCAGTGGGTTGACGGCGGTCGGGATGATCATGCCGAGGGTCTTGAAGCCCGGTGGGTTGCCCCAGCCTTCGGTCAGCAGGCGCTCGGTGTCGTCCGGCGACAGGTAGTAGAACTCATTGTTGAGTTGCAGGCTGGCGATGCCGCTGGGCAGGGTGATGTTGCCGTGCTGTGGCTTGAGCGTGGCCAGCCACTGTTCGGCGGTCTGTTGCGGTTGTTCGCTGCTGGTTGGCGCAGACGCGGGGGTGCTGGCGGCAATGGCGGGCAAAGTGGTTGCGCAAAGCAACACTGCCGCCAATAGTTGGCGCAGGTGTTTCATTGTAGTCCCTTACAATTTGAATCAATTTGGCCGCGCAGGATAACTGAAAGAACTGGCCAATCGCCAGAATTTCATGTTCGTGCCAAAGCGTCAGGTTTTACTGCGAGCACTGGCGCAGCTGCTGCCAATACACCGTGTTGGATTGTTCGCGAGTGAAATCGCTCCTGCAGGGCTGCGTTCCATATGCGATCCGGCCGTAGCCTTCCGCCTGCCAGTAACAGTACTCTCGGTCTACACACCTACTACCGCAAGGACCGACCAAATGACTCAACCACCGGATGGATTACCGATTTATCGGGTGCTGACCGGCCCCGATGACGCTTCCTTTTGCCACCGGGTCAGTGATGCCTTGAAGCTCGGGTATCAACTCCATGGCGGGCCTGCACTCACGTTCAATGGAAAGGATGTGATCGTAGCGCAGGCTGTGACTTGGCCAGGTGCCGTCGCAGCTTCGTCTTCATAAGTGGTCGACACTTGGCGGGAAGAAGGAGGAATCCTCAAATGGAACAGTCTTGCACCACGTATTACCTGGAAATGACCTCGGCATCCGAGCTTAACGCAAAGCCTCAGCCTCACGACCTCCAGATCATCGAATGTGAAGTGCCTCAGCCGGAACTTAATCGGTTTCTCTACCAGCTGGTTGGCACGCCTTGGGAGTGGGGCGATCTTGACGTCTGGACGCTGTCTGACTGGCAGGCACTCGTTGAGCAGGATTGCCACCGTACCTGGGTTGCCTATCACCGTGGTGCGATAGCCGGCTATTACGAGCTTTACCGCCCAGATGGGCGTAACAGCGAAATCCGCTACTTTGGGCTGGCACCTCAATTTCTGGGGTGTGGCTTTGGCGGAGCGCTGTTGAGTCACGCTGTGCGATCGGCGTGGGAGTGGCACGGGACTGAGCGGGTTTGGGTACATACCTGCACATTCGACCATCCTGCTGCACTGCAAAACTATCAGGCGCGTGGATTCCGTATTTTCAAGCAGGAGGAGGCGGAGGCCAATGGGTGAGCCGGGGGCCGCTTTGCGGCCCATCGCCACGGTTCGTCGCCACGACAAGCGCGGCTCCCACAGGGGGATGAGGGCCGCTATGCGGCCCACCGCAGCGGCTTAGAACCGAACCGTAATCCCCGCATTTACCGAATGGTAGCGGGCATCCGACCCAAACTGCCCCTGATACGACAACCCGACCTCAGTCTGGCGGTTCACCTTCACCGTCGCCCCCAATTCAGTCATCGCCACATCACGCGTCTGGGCAATGCCCCGCACCGCGAAGTCCGGCCCACCGGCAAAGGCCTGCGTACTACTAGGGTCCAGGTCACCATAAGCACGCCGCCAGCCCAACGACCCGTAGAACTGGGTGTCATGGTCAGCCACGCGGGTGCGGGTTGAAGCGCGCATGCCCACGGTCGAGAACCAGGTATCCTGCTGCTCACTGGACACATCCAGCGCCGCCGCCCCACCTTTCTCATGGAAGCTGTCGGCATCGTATTTCACGTACGACACCCCCACGAACGGCTCCAGCGCCACCGAGCCCAAGCCGATGCGGTAGGCCGCTTCGCCACTGGCCTGCAGGGTGTTGGCGTCGCGCTTGCTCTTCAGGTGGTCGCTGAAACCGGCAAAGGCCACGTTGCGTTTGCTGTCCAGCTTGTGCCAGGTGTAGCCCACGTCTGCGCTCAGGCGCAGGGCATCGAGTTGGGCGCCGGTGTACAGGCCCAGGTGGTAGTTGTCGCTGTGGCCCTTGGCATCGGTGTCGTCGGCATCGAACTTGGTGCGGCTGTAGCCACCGTAGAGGCCGGCGCGCCAGTCGGGGGTGAGGCTGCCGTCGGCGCCAATCAGCACGCCGCCGGTCCGCTGGTGCAAACCGCCGGCGCCGTTGTTGCCGTCCAGCTTCGACCAGTTGCCGAAGGCTTGCGCCCAGGCCCCGCCTTCCAGTTCAGGGGCGGTGGGCATGAAGCTCGATGCCCCCAGCGGCATGCGCACGGTGCTGCTGTCGAACAGGTTGCGCAGGCGGGTGCCCAGCACGCCGGAGACCACTTGGCTGTTGGCGATCAGCGCGGTGCCGGTGCTGCCGTGGTAGTCGCCGGCGAGCTGATCGATGGCGTTGCGGGCGCTGTCGGCATCCAGCACCAGCAGGTTGTTGTACAGGCGCAGCGGCTCGCCGCTTTGTTGCAGCTCGCTCAGGGCGCCTGCGGTGTTCCACTGGTTCTCCGTCAGCGCCACGGTCTGGAAGATGCCGGGGGTGGCTGGCCCGCCGGTTTCTGGCGGCTGGACCGGGGGTTGTACGGGGGGCTGAACCGGTGGCTCGACCGGTGGCTGTACCGGCGGTTCAACCGGTGGCTCGACCGGTGGTTGAACCGGGGGTTCCACAGGCGGCTGCACCGGGGGTTCTACGGGCGGCTCCACGGGCGGCTCGACCGGTGGTTCGACAGGTGGTTCTGGGGTGGTGGTCTTCTGCGCGATGGTCAGGTTCAGTTCATTGGCCGTGCGCTGCAGGCTGACGTTGAGGAACGCCGAGTTGGTAAATGCCTGGGCATAGGCGGTGCCGGCCGCAGCGCCGTCCACCACGCCGCCCTGGGCGGCGAGCAGGGTGTAGGTCTGCCCGGTCTGGTAGCTTTGCGCGTCGTTGAGCGTGGTGACATCGACCCGGGTGCCCCGCAGGGTCGCGGTGCCGCTGACGTTGACGCGGTCCGAGCCGCCGTCGCCGGCAATGTCGGCGGCGTAACGCGAGCCGGCCGCCATGTCCAGGTCGCCGTTGATCGCCAGGGTGCCCAACGCGCCTTCACCCGGCGACAGGCTACCGCCCGAGGCGACTTGGGTGCTGCCGACCTGGCCGGTACCGGCCAGCACGCCGCCGTCCAATACCTGGGCGCGGTTGCTGTAGTTGCCGGTGCTGTCGGTGTGGCCGACGGTGCCGTTGACCACCAGGGTGCCGTTGCCAACGCTCAGCAGCGAGGTGCCGCGTGGGTTGGTCTGGTCGACATCGCCGGCCAGCACCAGGCGCCCGCCACGTACCACCGTGCTGCCGCTCATGCCGGTCAGGTCGCCGCTCAGGGTGGTGTTGCCACTGAAGGCATACACCCGGCCCGCACCGCTGATGCTGTTGCTCACTTGCAGGTCGCTGTCGGTGTGGTTGAAGGCCAATGCCCCGCTGCCGGCGCCGAAGCGGATCGCCGTTTGCGGGTCGAGGCGCCCGGCGGCTTGTGCGGCGCCGGCGGTGATTGCGTCGATATCGGTGCGGCTGTCGTCCCTGACCACTGCGCCACCGATGCTCAGGGCGCCACGTGCGGCCGAGTTGATGCTGGTCAGCTCGCTGATGTCGATGCCGTCGGTGCTGCTCAGCTCGGCGCCGTTGGCCAGCACCAGGGTGGTGCTGGAGGTGGTGGTGCCCAAGGTCAGCGCACGCGTAGCCAGGCGCGTGCCTGCGCCGGATACGCTGACCACGGTGTTGCGGCTGAGGTTGGCCGAGCCCAGCCTCATCGTGTCGCTGGTCAGTACCGCGCCATCGCTCAGGCTGAGGTCGTTGCGGTTGGTGAAGCTGCCGGTGTTGTCCCAGCGGGTGTTGGTGCCGGACAGGTCGCTGATCGAGTTGATGGCCACGCGCTCGCTGGCAAGCTGCCCGCCATTTTGCAAGGTAATGCGCGAGTCGTAGAGGAAGGTGCCGCCAGAGGTCACGTTCACGGCATCCACCTTAGAGCCCGGGCCGCTGACCATCAGGTTCGCCCGCGACAGGGCATTGCCGGCATTGCCGTTGTCGCTGAGCTGCAGGTCGCGCACAAACACTTCGCCGCCGTCCAGCACGTTGAGGGTGCCTTGGCCGGCGCCGCCGATGACGATGGTGTTACCCAAAACGGCCGTGGTGCGCGGCACCACCCAGTGGGTGCCTGGGCCCTGGACCGTGACAGTGGCCATGGCCGTGCTGGCTTCGTTGTTGGTGGCCGAGCCACCGATCCGCCCACCTTTGCTGGTGAGTTCGGCGCCGTTGTTGACGGTCAGGGTGGCGGGCACGCCGTTGCCGGGGCGCAGCGACACCGTGCCATCGTAGGCGCGATCGCTGTTGAAAGTGTCCTCGCCGCTGTCGAGGATGTAGTCCGCGGCATGGGCGTTCGGCAACAGGGCAAGGGTGATCGAGAGTGCGAGCGGGGAGAGTCTGAATAGGGGATTCATGGCGATTCCAGATATTCCATTAGAGGCCACGCAAGTGGCTGCCAGCCCCGAGGGCGCTGGCGTTCCTTGGCTGCAACGGATAGGCGCTGGGAGTATCGGGAGGGGGCATCGCGATGAGAATAGTACGCATGTACTAGCGGCTTTCGGAACGTGACGCCGCGCACACCGTGGGCTGGGGCGACTGGCCGATGCCTTTGAATTATTGCCTGGCCGCCCGGTCAGGTAATGAGTCCCTTGCCTTTGGAGTTACGCATGCATGCCTATACCGTGCACTATCAGCTCAACGGCCAGCCTGCCTCGCATCGCTTCGAACTCAAGCAGCCCAGCTTGGCCCGGCATGAGGCCGCGCTTCATTTGATGCTGCTGCACTTCGGTGACGGCGAGAACAGCCTGGTCATGCCGCCAGCCGATGCCACGCCTGCCGAGATACTGGCCCAGGCCGAGGTCCTGGGCTTGTCGGACATCGATATCGCCTGAGGTTTCAGGCCTCAGGCTGTGCGTAGGTGGCGCATCGGCAAGTCATTCCCTGTCACGAAATCAGCGGCAATTCATCCTTTTCTGCTGCTCCCAAGCGCTGCATGGCTTATCCTTGCGCCACGCAATCAACGTAGAAGCAGTGAATTAACGATGGGTTTTGAACAACTAGCTGAGTTACGTGACCGCCTGCGGTCTGAAAAAGAGCAGCAGGCCAAGGCCGATAACCCGCGCCCTCCCAAGCGCAAGCCCGCCCCGCAGGCGAAGGCGCGTGAGGTGGACCCGGCGGTGGAAGCGATCTGGCCACTGCAAAAGCATTTCCCCTTGGCGTTCCCTGTAAACCCGGCCCCCAAGGTGCCGCTCAAAGAGGGCATCTTCAAGGATGCCGAGCAACACCTGGAGCTGCTGGGCATCACCAGCGAACAGCTCAAGCTGGGCATCTCGACCTGGTGCCGGGGCAACCGCTACTGGGCCAGCATGGTAGAGAATGCACCGCGCCTGGACTTGAACGGTCAGCCTGCAGGCATCGTCACCGCCGGCCAGGCGCTGTATGCCAAGCAGCAAGCTTCGCGCCAGCGCGGCAAAGGCCGTAAAGACCGTGCCAAGGCCAAAGCGGCTGCTCCGGCACCCGTTGCCGATACCGCTGCGGAACAGGCGGCGGACTGAGTCAGTCGCACTCGGCCCGGCGCCTGGCAGTTGGCTGGCGCTTGGGCCGAGTGGTCCGCCCATGGCGGGCAATTTGCGCAGCGTTCATCAGGGCAGGGCGCGGATGCAGGCCCGATTCGCCACGCAGCCCATCACCTGATGATGTTCAATCCTCCCTCCATTACGCATTCTCTGTGGTCCCCTCCCATGTCCTCCGGCAAGAAAGCCGAAAGGTCGTAAGGCAACAACAGCGTGTCCAGCGCAAACGAGAATGGCGTGTCGATCAGAAATGGCCAGCCACTCAGCGTATCGGGATGATTCGCCCAGGCCCAGGACGCGCGGGTGCCGTGATACACGCAACGCTCTCCGGTCATGTGGCCAATAATGCTGAAACAGCCTGTCAGCGATAGCGCGATTGCAAACAGCAGAGTTCGTGCGGGCATACATTCCCTTGTTGATGTCATCCATGGATTGGTGACTCGATCAGGTCGAGCCAAGCGCATTTGTCTGGAAGGGGTATCGGATCAAAGCAACGGCAGCAGCCCAATTACTGCCACTGCCCCCTGAACCGCAATCGCCACCAGCAGCCATTTCGGCCACCTGCGGATAAACCAGTAAATCGTGTTCATCAGCAAGGTGATCAGGTTGGTGAGCCACAATACGCCCAGCGCAAGAGCGCCTGAGATATTGACGGGCGAGGAGGTGGGTGATCGCAGTACGTACAACGCCAGTAGCACACCGAGGATCACGGTGGCGATAGAGAAACCGGCGACCCAGCGGGTAAATCGTAAAGCGTCATGTGGCATCATGCCGGATAACTTCCTTGAACGAACTGGCTTGGGATTCTGCCTGCGAACCTTGAGTTCGACGAGCATTTTGACGGGTTCGACTATGAGGGTGGAAATGGAATTCAAGACATGGAAGGTCGAACAATGAAAGGTGTACGCAAATCCTTACTGCAGCATCTTGTAGCCGGCGTCAAAAAGCATCGCTTGATGACTGTTTTGCTCTGCTTAGCCTGCTTTTCCATCTTTGCATACCTGATAAAACCGCAATTCCCGTCTGAGATTGTCCTGGAGCAAGCCTTCATTCCGGGGCAGTCGATCTACATCGTTCAGGCTGCCAGGGATCCCGATGAATCCAAGAAGCTGAGGTTCTACGTCTACGACGGCGGCGGTAGGAGTAAAGAGGCGATCAAGGTGCTTGTTGCCAAGACCCCGCCCTTTTTGGTCTCGGACACCGATTTGAAAGACGTGGTAATCCAGCGTGTCGCCAACGGCCTGCACATCAAGCTCAAAGGCGCAGTCTCGGATTACCGCAGCAACCTTTATCTGCAAGACGGCGATACCTACACCACCTACCGTGTAAGCCTTGAACAAGTCGAAACACGACCGCCCTTGCCGAGCGGTCGGTGAGCTTGTTCCAGTAAGGCAATCAATGCGCAGATGACCGCTGCCGACCCAGAGGTGCCAGTGAAGTTGGCAGTGATTCTGTGGGAGCGGGCTTGTCCCGCGAAGAGGCCGGCCCACGCAATGGCGTTACCTGGCACGGGCTACGCCCGTGTTCGCGGGGCAAGCCCGCTCCCACAAATATCGCCTCTGAGTTCATCGGCAGCAACGGGTCGATTGCGGTCAGTCGCGACCGGCTGCTTTCGACCCATAGCAGCCCTTGAGCAATCTATGACGAAGCAGTAGCGTTGGCAGCAAGGTTGACGAGTAATACTCTGGTAAAAGAATGTCCTTCAATTCGCATAAGAAAAAGCTGCTGGATGAAACCGAGCCACTCCCGCACCGTGCGTCACATGCGCGCTCATGCGCCCTGCTGGTAGCTCAAAAAATAGGATTGCCTCGTGATGCTGTAATTGAGCTGGTGGCGCGTCAAACTGGCGTCAATCTCCATAAGCCACAGTCTGTTGCCGAACTGCTGATCGCTTTAGCGGAGCTGGAGAAAATACGCCTGGATCAATAGTGGCTATCCCAGCCTGCAATCTTCGTCTGAGGCTGTCATAGGAACTGGCCGCTATGGGTCGAAAGCAGTCATCCACGACCAGCAGCTTTAGACCCAGAGCGGCCGCTCGACGAACTCTATCTTCAGCCTCCCAGCAGGCGTTTGAGCCACGAGTTGTCGTAAACTGCTCAAAGCCTTGGGCTGCCTGCACATAAGGAAAAGTGAATTTTATGACAACACTTCTTGAATGCTCAAATGAGGTTTTCAGTCGTGGAACCGTATTCAGAGCCAAGGGTTCCTACCCGTATGAAGATGTTGTCGATTTCATGGTTTTTGAAACACTGGACGAGGATCGTCGCTTTGGGCTGATGGTTACCACTGGCTATAAGGCCGGCCTGCCGTTGGTTTGGCTACCTAGGGAGAGCAATGCCGAATGCCTTGGCCTCAGCAAGGAGTGGGTTTTGGCCAACTGGGGCAAGTGGATCTATCCGGACTGTGAAGTCTCACAAGTCCTTGTGATTGAAGGCTATAAACCTGGCTCGCACCCCTCCAGATGCTGAGCGGTTGGTGTCGCACTGAATCGACTCTGGTTTTCGTAGTTACCTCGAACGACTGCTCTGGGTCGAAAGCGGTCAGCCGCTAACGTCTCTAATCGACCCATGGCAGATGCTGAAATAACGGGGTTCGTGAGCGCGACGCGCACACTGTGGGAGCGGGTTTACCCGCGAAACCGACAACGCGGTGAATGGCACGGGCTTCGCCCGTGTTCGCGGGTAAACCCACTCCCACTGAGTGCGCATAGCACTCACGACATCAGTTTTCTCAGCGTCTGCTTTGGGTCGAAAGCGGTCAGCCGCTAACGGCTCTAATCGACCCATGGCAGATGCTGAAATAACGGGTTTCGTGAGCGCGACGCGCACTCTGTGGGAGCGGGTTTACCCGCGAAGCAAGCGCTGCGGTGGATGGCACCGGCTGTGCCGGTGTTCGCGGGTAAACCCGCTCCCACAGAGATCACCTCTGGCATGACAGGCAGCAACGGGTCGATGGCTGCTATTCGCTATTGGCCGTGGTTCGCATTCCAAGCATCGAAAGCCTGCATCATCCTTTGTCTGGTCGACAAATCGGCAGGTATCAAATGCTCGATTCGCAGTGACTCTACAGTGATGTCCAGGGGGAGCCCGAAGGTCGTGAAGGTAGAGAGAAAGCTCAACTCGCCATCTGCAATGCGCACTCGTGTCAGCAGCACGGGGCTCACAGTCTCTGCGTGCAAGGCCATACCCGGTGGCGGGAGGCTGTTCAGGCGCTCTGCGAGCGCAGGGTTGCTGACTGACTCCCTGGCCGCGCGTTGCCACGCGGCAGCACGGATCTCCTGGGCATTGGCCAGGCGATCACCGAGGCCGCCGGGGCGTAACAGTGTCTCCAGCAGGTTGAGGCCCGATGACAGGTCCTGCGCCACACCCGCCAGCGCCAACAGCAGACCTGTGCTCACGTTGGCGGCAGTGATATCCCAGTTGCTGTCTATGACGATGGCAGGCGCTGGATTGTTTGCATGCAGGATATGTTCGAGGGCCGTGTGTACCACACCCATAGCGGGCGCATCGAGTGGCGTCGCGGCGTAGCGCGGCGCGTAGCCAGCGGCAAGAAACACTTCGTTGCAGTGATCCAGGGGCGCTCCAAGGGTCGTCAGTAAGGCATGCAAAGTGCCGGGGCTGGCTTTGGCACGCCCGGTTTCCACACAACTGAGGTGGCGCTGTGAAACCCCGGCCATCAGTGCCAGGTCAAGCTGGCTGAGCCCCGCCTGCCGACGCAGGTGGCGCACATGCTGGCCCGCGGAAGTGGCCGGTGCGGGGGATTTTTGATGCAACAATGGGTAACTCATGCTTCGTCTCTAGCCCGTCCTTGCGCTCGGGCTCAATGACCTCACAGGTCATTGAGCGTCAACAATCCTACCCCTACTGTGCCAGGAAAAGTTATCAGGGACATGATCATGGCACTTCGTTTTTTTGCGCTGACATCGTTGGTGCTCTTTTCGATATACAGCGGCTGGACGATGTTGACTGCCGAACAATCGCTGCTGGCCTTTGGGCGCGAGCTTGTTTCGCGGCCGGACACAGCCCAGGTGGTCATCGACTTGTACTTGATGGCGGCGCTGGCCTGCGTCTGGATGGTGAAAGACAACCGCTCTCGGGGCAGGTCGCTCATCGCAATGCTTCCCTACTTGCTGCTGACGGCGGTATTCGTGTCTGTCGGGCCGCTGCTCTATCTGGCGGTCAATGGCCTTGATCGGGGGCGCCAGGTGTGAACGATGCCTTGAACGTCTACGCGCTGTGCGTGGTTGTGCTGTTCCTCAAGATGTTTGCGGTCTCCTGTTACCAAGGTTGGTTCCGACTGCGACACAGGGCATTTACCAACGCCGAAGACGCCGCTGTTTTCAATCGGGTTGCCCGTGAAGCAGAGCTTGCACAAGTGAATCGGGCGAGCAGGGCCTGGGCAAACGACCTGGAGAACATCCCGGCTTTTTTCGCGCTCGGTGGGTTGGCCATTGCCATGAATGCACCTGCAACCGTCACGGCAGTGTTGAGCATTCTGTTCACCGCCGCCAGGGTCCTGCATACCTTGGCTTACTTGAGGGGTATTCAGCCATGGCGCACGGTTTTCTATGGTATCGGGATACTCTGCCTCTTGGGGTTCTGCACGTCGCTCACAATGACGATATGGGTGCGCTGATCATGGGTTCCTGCCAGAAGCTCGAGGCAGAATTTGCTCCGAGATTCAGTTTTGCAAGTGCGGCCCCAACATCCAGATGTCGCCCATTGGCTGCTAGCTGCCCGTGGTGAACGGTCAGCTTCTGGGCGATAGCTGCCCGTCGCAGGTGGCAGCGTTCGACCCAGAGGTGCCAGTGAAGTTGGCAGTGATTCTGTGGGAGCGGGCTTGTCCCGCGAAGAGGCCAGCCCATGCAATGGAGTTACCTGGCACGGGCTACGCCCGTGTTCGCGGGGCAAGCCCGCTCCCACAAAGTTCGCCTCTGAGTTCACCGGCGGCTCTGGGTCGATAGCAGCCGTTCGCGTAAGCGCTTCAGGTCAGTACCCGCTACCATTCGATCGGCAGCTCTCGACCCGCAGACAGCCCCTCGGCCCGTCAAGCAGCCCCCTTGGCCTGCTGCTCCAGATGCACCTGCAACGCCGGGTCGATCTGCAATGCACCGGCCAGCTCATCAAGGTAAGCCCGCTCCGCATCCTGCTGGTCATCCACCAGCATCACGCTGGCCAGGTACATTTCCGCCGCCATGGCCGGGTCCTTCGCCGACCGCGCCACCTCGGCAGCATCGAGCGGCTTGCTGACTTCTTCATCCAGCCATTGCTGCAGTTGCGGGTCGTCGGTCTGCCGTTTGATTTCCGCGTAGATCAGCTGTTCTTCCTGCTCGTCGATGCGGCCATCAGCCTTGGCGGCGGCAATCAGCGCACGCAGGATCGCGTGGCTATGATCTTCCGCCTCGGGCCCGGCCAATTGATCGACAGTGCGCACCGCCTGTTGCGGCGCTGCCGCCTGGCTACGCTGCCAGCTCTGGTAGGCCTGGAACGCCATCATGCCCAACGACGCCAGGGCCGCGTAGTTGATGCCACCTGCCGGGCGCCCCTGCGCAGAGCCGCCAGCGCTGCTGCCACCCAGCAGCCCGCCGAGCAAACCACCCAGGCCGTTGCTTCCTCCAGCTGAACTTCCGCCGCCAAGCAGCCCGCCCAGCAAGCCGCCCAGGCCGTCTTGCGATGCCAGGCCGCCGCTGCCTGATTGCGCTTGCGAACCTTGGCCGGCCCGGAGTAACTGTTCGAGCAAATCACTGGTGTTCATGGCTCTACCCTCGATCGGTAGTCGTTGCCCAGACAAGCAACGATAGCCCCCATGAGGCGAAGCGCCATGACCGTCTGGCTGACGGCAATCGGCTCAGAACACCGACCACCCGATGCGCGAACTCAGCAACTCGAGCGCCGCCATCCCCGCGTAGGAGTTGCCCGCCGCGTTCAGCTCCGGCGACCACACGCACACGGTGAATTGCCCCGGCACGATCGCCACGATCCCGCCGCCCACGCCACTCTTGCCCGGCAGGCCCACGCGGTAGGCGAAGTTCCCTGCTTCGTCATACAGGCCGCTGGTGGCCATGATCGAGTTCACCTGCTGGGTCTGGCGCCGGCTCAGGATCTGCTCGCCGCTGTGCTTGCAGAACCCGTCGTTGGCCAGGAAGCAGAAGGCCCGGGCCAGGTCCAGGCAGCTCATCTGCAGCGCGCAGTAACTGAAGTAGCTGCGCAGCACCGTCTCGACCTCGTTGTGGAAGTTGCCGAAGGACTGCATCAGGTAAGCCATGGCCGCGTTGCGCGCGCGGAACTGGTATTCCGAATCCGCGACGCGGGCATCGATGGCAATGTGCGGGTTGCCCGAGAGCCGTCGCACGAAATCGCGCATCGACAAGGTGGGGGCGGCGAAGCGCGACTGGTTGATGTCGCAGATCACCAGCGCGCCCGCATTGATGAAGGGATTGCGCGGGCGGCCGCGCTCGAACTCCAGCTGCACCAGCGAGTTGAACGGCTGGCCCGAGGGCTCGTGGCCAAGCCGTTCCCAGATGGCTTCACCGGAATGGCCGATCGCCTGGACCAGGCTGAACACCTTGGAAATGCTCTGCACCGAGAACGGTACCTGGGCGTCGCCTGCGCAGTGGTAACTGCCATCGTTGCCATACACGGCGATGCCCAGCTGCTGCGCCGGCACGTCGGCCAGCGCAGGAATGTAGTCAGCCACTTTGCCCTTGCCGATCAAGGGGCGCACTTCGTCGAGAATCTCGTTCAACAGCGTTTGCATGGAAGGCCCTGTCCTCACTCCCCCAGGCGACGGCGAGGGGTAGCGTTTCAGACGCAGGCTCAGCAAAAGAGATCACACTTTTGCACCCATATGGCGCAGCCGAATCATTCGGGTCAGGCGTGTTCGGCCATCAGTTCCATGACCCAGTCGATGAAGATCCGCAGCTTGGCGCTGACATGGCGATTGGGTGGGAAGGCCAGGTACAGCGGCATCGGCGCCAGGTGCCAGTCTTCGAACAACGGCACGAGTTCGCCGCTGGCCAGGTGCGGCTTGGCCATGTAGTGCGGTAGCCAGAGCACACCCAGCCCGGCAAGGCCGGCGGCGAGGTAGGCGTTGCCGTCGTCGACCGTCAGCGCCGAACGCCCCTGGACTTCGATACGGTCTTCGCCGTGTTGCAGCACCAGCGGCAGTGCCTTGCCCGTGCGGAACCAGAGATAGCCGATGGTGCGGTGCGGGCCTTCTTCCAGTTCCCGTGGGTGCAGCGGCGTTCCGGCACGCTGCAAATAGCCTGGGGTGGCATAGACGCCGAGCTCGAGGTCGCCCACATGCCGCGCCACCAGCGACTGGTCGGTGATCTCGCCACCACGCACCACGCAGTCGACGTTTTCCTCGATGATATCGACGATGCGATCGCTCACGCCCAGGGTCAGCTGAATGTCCGGGTAGCGGGCATAGAAGCCGGGCAGGGCGGGTATCAGCAGAAGGCGCGCCAGGGGGCTGGGCACATCGACCCGAAGGCGCCCGCGCGGTGCCGTCGCGGCGCTGGACAGGCTGGTCTCGGCGTCGTCGATGTCCGCCAGCAGGCGGATGACGCGCTCGTAGTAGGCCGCGCCATCGGCGGTGACGTTGACCTTGCGCGTGGTGCGGTTGAGCAGGCGCACGCGCAGCCTGGCCTCCAGCTGCTGGACCAGCTGGGTCACGCTGGTCTTGCTCATGTTCAGGGTGTCGGCGGCCTTGGTGAAGCTGCCGGTTTCCACCACGCGGGCAAAGGCCTGCATCGCACTGAAACGGTCCATGTCGGGCCTCGCTCGGGTCGGGATTGTTTGGATTATACAAACAGTCATGACCAGCATTGCGCGTTTATCCGGGCGGGCGGGTTTTCTACAGTGGCCTCACCGTAAACGAAGGGCCGCGACCGGCCCCACTGGAGATTTGCCATGACCCGCCAACGTGATGTGGTTTTCCCCCCTGGCCGCCATGCCTTGTATGAGCTGCACCGCTACTCGCCGGCGGTTCGCTCCAACGGCTTTCTGTTCGTATCCGGGCAGGTAGGCAGCCGCAAGGATGGCTCGGCCGAGCCCGACCTCGCGGCGCAGGTGCGCCTGGCCTTCGCCAACCTCAATGCGATCTTGGCCGAGGCGGGCAGCAGCTTCGCCGATGTGGTCGATACGACCATCTTCATGGTCGACCCCGCTTCCAGGTTCGAGACCATCTGGGAAGTTGCCGCCGAGTTCTGGGGCGAAGCGCCTTACCCGACGGCCACGGCTATCGGCGTGACGTGGTTGTCCGGCTTCGACTTCGAGATCAAGGTGATCGCCCGGTTACCGTGACGGGGCCGCTGCTTTCACGGGGTGATGATTTTGCGACTGACTCGCTCAGGGCGTGGAGTTTCCTACATGGGCTGCCAAATTGCGCTCGATACGACATGGGGGCCAGCCCCACAGCCTTGCGAAATGCCGCCCTGAAACTTTCCGCCGAGGCGAACCCACAACGTTCGGCGACTTGCTCGTTGCTCAATGGGCTGCTTTCCAGCAACTCTCGCGCCCGGCTCATGCGAACCTGAAGCAGCCAGGCTTTCGGCGCCATGCCTGTCGCTTCGCTGAAGCGTCGCAAGAAGGTTCGCTCGCTCATCAATGCCTTGGCTGCCAGTTGCTTCACGGTAAGAGGGTTACCACTATGCAGGGTCGCCCACTCCAGTACCGCTGCCAGGTCATCGCGAGGCTTCTGGGCAACGGGCGCGGGAATGAACTGCGTCTGGCCCCCTGAACGCTGGGGTGCCATTACCAAGCGACGCGCAACGGTATTGGCGACATGCGTGCCGAAATCCCGGCTCACCAGGTGCAGGCAGGCGTCGATACCGGCAGCACTGCCCGCCGAGGTAATCAGCTGGCCGCTGTCTACGTAAAGCACGCCGGGGTCTACTTCAATGCGCGGATAGCGAGCCGCGAGTTCGTCCGTGTAGCGCCAATGGGTGGTGGCTCGCTTGCCGTCCAGAAGCCCCGCTGCGGCGAGTACGAAAACGCCCGAACAGATCGACAGCAACCGGGCGCCGCGCTGATGCGCGTTGTACAAGGCGTCCAGCAGCGCCTGCGGCGGGCGTTCATCACGGCTGCGCCAACCGGGGATGATGATGGTCTGGGCTTCGACGAGCGACTCCAGCCCGAACTCGGCTACCACCTGCATGCCACCTGCTGCACGCATCGGCGCGGGGTCCACGGCGACGATGCGGTGGCTGTACCAGGCAAACTCGAACTCCGGGCGCGGCAGCCCGAAGATCTCGACGGCAATGCCGAACTCGAACGTGCACAGCCCGTCATAGGCCAGAACGGCAACCAAACCAGGGTTGAGGTGCATTGGCGGAAAACTACCGTTCGCTGTCGAGTGCGCCACTGTAGCGGTACAGGCCGGCTTTCTACAATGGGCGCACTTTCAACCGAGGAGTGAAACCCATGCCCAGCCTGGTGAGCGATTACCCTGCAGCAAACCCAGCCGATGCACTGCTGCATTTCAGCCGTCGTCTGGCGTTCGAGACGGATTGTTCGGATGTTCAACGTAGCCAACAGTTGGGCGATGTCGACTATGTACTGGTCGACGTGAGAGGCAGCGAGGCCTTTACCTCGGGGCATGTGCCGGGTGCGGTCAATATTCCGGGCCGCACGATCACCGCAGCACGCATGGCCGAATATCCGCGCCACACACTGTTCGTTGTTTATTGCGCAGGGCCCCATTGCAATGGTGTACATCGGGCGGCAGTTCGTTTGGCTGAGCTGGGTTATCCGGTCAAGGAAATGATCGGCGGGGTTACCGGTTGGCTGGATGAAGGGTTTTCGTTGGTTGGGGCGGATGTCGCTGTGTTGGCCAATGGCGTTACCTGCGCGTGTTGACTGGCAGGGGCGCGGTTAGAGCGGCACGGCCCGAGGATGTACCCCGGCTCATCCAGCTGATGCTTGCGCGTGTGTTTGGCGAATGCCTTGAGCGCCATGTCGGCTTTGGCCAGAGCAACTTCAAGCAAATCGGCGTAGGCTGTGGATTTGAAGGCCGACGTCTACAGTAGCGCTGTAAGTGGAAAGCCAAAGCTCTGTAGCGCCCTATGTAAATCTCATCAAGAAGATGTCGAGTTTAGCAGCGGTTTGGACGCTAGCTTTCTGATTTGCGAGAGATTCAAGGATTATCCAACGTGCAGTCATCAAGGGTATTCGTCATAAGCCGCGCTTTATTTATGGGCTTTCTGATCAGCGGCACTGCGCTGGGTGAAACGTCGCAGATCGTGTTGCCGGTATCTACGCAAGTCAGTCCGGCGGCTGCAGCGCCTGACGACATCGTTGGGCAAGGGATCCAGGCCGCGCTTGAACCCCTGATATCGCAATTTCCTCCCTTGATTACCTCTCGCAAGCATCAACGCGCGGATATTGATCGCGTTGTTCTCGATTTCTACTCCCATCGCAACTATCGCGCTGCCTGGGCAGACGGGCGCGATATCACCCAGTTGCTCAAGAGCCTGAATGACATACAAGCTGACGGCCTGAACCCTGCAGACTTCCGGGGCGACGAGTTGGCCGAGGCTCAATCGTTTTTGCAGGCCTCCGCGCCGACGCCCGCGCAAACGGCGGCTTTTGATATTGCGCTGACCCGCACCTACATCACCGCGCTCCTGCAATTGCGGCGCGGCAAGGTCAATCCGTCGCGGCTGGATTTTCATTGGAACTTCGACCCGGTCGGTGTTGATCCCCGTGAAGAGGTGAACAGTTTCTTTGCTGCCCTGGATGCTCACGATGTGGCGCGTGCGTTCGCCCAGGCGCCGCCGCAAGAGGCGGTTTATAGCCACATGCGTGAGGCATTGGCGCAGTTGCGTCAGGTTCGCGATGCCGGTGGTTGGCCAAAAGTCGCCGAAGGGCAGTCACTCAAGCCGGGGATGGACGGCGCTGTGGTCGCACAGTTGCGTGCCCGCCTGGTGGCCGGTGGTTATCTGGAGCCGCATAAGGGCAAGCGCAGTGCTTACGACGATAAAGTCATTGCTGCGGTGAAGAAGTATCAGGCCGATCAGTATCTTGGCGTGGATGGCGTGGCTGGGGCGGCGACCCTGGCGGCGCTGAATGTGCCCGTCGAGGCACGGATTGATCAGGTCCGGGTGAACATGGAACGGGCGCGCTGGCTGCTCTATAAACTCCATGGCACATTTGTCGTTGTCGATATCGCCGGCTACAAAGTGGCGTTCTACCGCGACGGCGAACCCATCTGGCGTTCCCGGGTGCAAGTCGGCAAGCCTGTGCGCAGCACCCCGGTGTTTCAGTCCGAGATCACCTACATCACCTTCAACCCCACCTGGACGGTGCCGCCGACGATTCTGGCCAAGGATATGCTACCCAAGATTCAGCAGAACCCGGGTTACCTTGCGGCCAGCCGGATCAGGGTCCTTGATCGTGCTGGCAACGAACTCGATCCGGCGAACGTCGACTGGAACAACGCGCGCGGCCTCACGCTGCGCCAGGACGCCGGCCCTACCAACTCGTTAGGGCAGGTGGTCATTCGTTTCCCCAACGACTATGCCATTTACCTGCACGACACGCCGCATCGCGAGTTGTTCGCCAAGCCCGTGCGCACCACCAGCTCCGGATGTATTCGGGTGGAGAATCCACTGCAGTTGGTCGAGTTGTTGTTCAACGACCCGGTGCGCTGGAACAGCGAAGGGATTCAAAAGCAGTTGGCCAATGGCAGGACCCAGAACATCAAGCTTCCGGTCAAGGTACCGGTGTTGTTGGCCTATTGGACGGTCGACTTGAGCACCGAGGGGCGGGTGACGTTCAAGCCCGACATTTATGGCTACGACACGCCGCTATTGCGGCAGTTGAATTTGCCTTCAGTACTGCCCGCCTTGGCGTTGCCGCAGGCAGAAACGACCATGGTTGTCACAGGGCAAAGCCAGATTTAGGCAGCGCATTAGCAACCAGCAATTGCGACGCCCCCGATTAGAATGTCCACTTGCGCTGCGCTCGAATACGCTAGCCTGGCGGCAATACCAGATGGTTGATCGAGCGGTAGTTGCCGATGGCGAGAGTGGTGAACATGCGGTGCGTCCCAGCTTGAACTGAGTGATCGATGGTGGCCGAACAGGGTCTGTCTTACCACCGATCAGCACGGCTTCTGACCGGGTCGATAGCAGCCGTTCGCGTATGGCCGCTGTCGACCCATGGCAGTCGCTAAATAACGGGTTTCGTGAGCGCGACGCGCACTCTGTGGGAGCGGGCGTGCCCGCGAACACCGGCGCAGCCGGTGCCAGTCTGCGCGTTTGATTCTTCGCGGGCGCGCCCGCTCCCACAAAGATTGCTGTTCGGCTCACCGGCAGCAACGGGTCGAAAGTTGCCGGTCACTACTGACCACTGCCGACCCATCGCGGCGTCCACAGTATCCCGCACACCACGCACAGGAAAATGGAGCAAGCGTCCCCATCCGCGCATGGGCCACGCTTGATTCCCTGTTCCGATTCTTGCTCTACAGCGCGTATTTCTTGGCCCCGGCAACACAAATGACAGCCCCCAGCGTCACCACCAGCATCATCCAGCTGACCTGCTCGTGCAGCAGCAACGCTGCCAGCCCAAGCCCCATGAACGGCTGAAACAGTTGCAACTGGCCCACCGCTGCAATGCCACCCTGGACCAGCCCTCGGTACCAGAACACAAACCCGATCAGCATGCTGAACAGTGAAACGTAGCCAAGGCTGAACCACGCCGGAGCGCTTACCTTGGCGAAGGCATCTGGCGCCGGAAGATTGGTGATGGTCAGCAGCAGCATCAGCGGCAACGCCACCAGCAACGCCCAGCTGATCACTTGCCAGCCCCCCAATGTCCGCGACAGACGCGCCCCTTCCGCATAACCCAAGCCACAGACGACTACCGCTGCCATCATCAGCAGATCGCCCACCGCCGAGGCCTCACCGCCATTCATCAACGCATAGCCCGCGACGATCCCGGCGCCCATCAACGAGAACAACCAGAACAGTGGCCGGGGCCGCTCGCCGCCCCGCAGCACGGCAAACCCTGCGGTACACAGTGGCAGCAGCCCGACGAAGACAATGGAGTGCGCAGAGGTGACGTGCTGCAGGGCCAGGGCCGTCAGCAGCGGAAACCCGATAACCACGCCCAGCGCGGTTACAGCCAATGGCCACAAGTCACGCCGTTCAGGTCGAGGCTGGCGCAGCACCAGCAAGAAAAGCGCACCCAGCAGGGCGGCAATCGTTGCCCTGGCACAGGTCAGGAACGTTGGTTCGAAGGCCGTCACTGCCACACGGGTTGCCGGCAGCGAGCCCGCAAAGATGGCGACGCCTATGAAACCGTTGATCCACCCGCTTGTTGATCTTTCCATTGCCCAGTCCTCTTTAAGTGCGGGCTCAGTACATCACTGACGGGCGCAACCGGGCCATGTACAATCCAGTACAGTTTGACCGAACTGTTATGCACATCAATCCAGCACAGTTGAGGGTGAGATGAAACGCAGTGCAACGCTGATCCGGACAGTCATGGGCGAGGTCCAGTCCAGGATTGCCTCTCGAACCTATACGCCAGGTGCGCGCATTCCGTCGGTGCGGGCAATGGCGCAGGCCATGCAAGTCTCGGTTTCCACCGTCCTCGAGGCCTACGAGAGGTTGATGGCAGAGGGTGTGCTCAGCTCACGCCCTGGCTCGGGCTACTACGTAACGGGGCCCGTGGCGCCCTTGGCACTGACCGAACTCGGCCCCAGGCTCGATCGTGAAGTCGACCCGCTGTGGATTTCGCGCCAGTCGCTTGAAAGCTCCAGCGAAGCGCTGAAACCGGGGTGCGGGTGGCTACCTGCGTCCTGGATGCACGAAGCCGGCGTGCGCAAGGCGCTTCGAATAGCGGCCCGTTCCGACACGCTGCAACTCACCGAGTACGCGTCACCGCTGGGGCATCCGCCGCTCAGGCAATTCCTGTCCAGGCGCCTGGCGGGGAGCGGCATCGAAGTGCCTCTGGAGCAGATCATGCTCACTGACTCCGGCACCCACGCCATCGACCTGATTTGCCGCTTTCTCCTGGAGCCGGGGGACACCGTGCTGGTCGACGACCCCTGCTATTTCAACTTTCACGCGCTGCTCAAAGCACACAGGGTGAACATCGTAGGCGTCCCCTACACGCAGAATGGCCCAGACATCGATGCGTTCGGCGCGGCCCTGCTCAAGCACGTGCCCAGGTTGTACATGACCAATTCCGGCATCCACAACCCGACCGGGGCCACCTTGTCTCCGGTCACGGCGCACCGGCTGCTGAAGCTGGCCGACACTTCCAACCTGGTGATCGTGGAGGACGACATCTTCGCGGATTTCGAGCATACGCCCGCGCCACGGCTGTCGGCCTTCGATGGCCTCAATCGTGTCATCCAGATAGGCAGCTTCTCCAAGACCATCTCCGCTTCCATCCGCTGTGGCTACATCGCCGCCCGTGGCGAATGGATCGAGAGCCTGGTCGACCTCAAGATCGCCACCACCTTCGGGGCTGGGCGCTTGGCCGCAGGCATCATCCATCAGGCGATTACCGATAGCGGCTACCGAAAGCACGTGGAGAGCGTTCGCCTCAGGTTGGCCGAGGCCATGGACAGAACGGTCGCAAGGCTTCAGGCCATCGGTATCAAACCCTGGATAATTCCCCAGGCAGGCATGTACGTCTGGTGCCAGCTGCCTGAAGGCAAGGATGCCGCAACGCTGGCCCGGGCCTGCCTGAAGGAAGGTGTATTGCTGGCGCCCGGAAATGCGTTCAGCCAGTCCATGACGGCGGGGGATTACCTGCGGTTCAACGTTGCCCAAGCGGAAGACGCCAGGATCTACGAAGTGTTGAAACGGGCGCTGAGTGCATAGTCGCGCGACCAATCCTCATCGCCGGTGCAGTGACATCGAAGGCATATTTTGGCCTACAACCCTCGCAGCATTTCCCAGAACGACGCCGCCACCCCCATGATGCTTTCCCCGGCAATCAACCCTGCCGCCGCCGTGATCGCAAACCGCTCGGTAACGCTCGGCCACCGGCAACTGACCAGCCAGGTAACCACCGCCCCCAGCCCCATCATCAGGCTGATCGACGCCGGCAGGATGAACGCCAGCCCCAACGCCGCGGTACTCGGCAGCCAGCGCGCTGCCCGCTGAGGCAGCAGGCTGTCCAGCGCCCCCAGCAGCACGCCAACCCCGCTGCCGAGCACAATCGCCCAACGCAACTCCAGCGACAGCGCCCCCAGCCCCTGGGTCAATGTCTGCGCCACCGCTTTCCAGGTCGCCACGGCCGGTGCCGGCCACTGCTCGGTGAGCAGCAAGGCCTGCGGGTCGGGAATCAGCACCCGATACACCAGCACCCCGACCACGCTGCCGATGAAGATCCCGATGCACTGCGCAATCAGCTGCTTGTGCGCCGTTGCGCCGATCGCCAGGCCAACCTTGAAGTCGTTCATCAGGTCGGTGGATTGCCCGGCCGCGCCACCTGCCGTGTTGGCGCTCATCAGGTTGATCGGCACCTGGCCCGGGGCGATCAGGCCGAAGCTGAGCTGCGACAGCTTGCCGATGGCGCCAATCGGCGCGATGCCAGTGGCGCCGACCACGCGCGCGGCGACCACGGCCAGGCACACTGCCAACGGGATGCTCAGCAGCGCCATCCACCAGTCGATGCCGAACAACAGCGCTTGCAGGGTCACGATCAGCGCGATGGACAGCAGCAGGCCCGCCGCAGGCCAAGGGGTAATGCGCACTCTGGCGCGCGGCGCACGCGGGTTGGCGGGCGATCCCCGGGGCACCTGGAACAGGCGAACCAGCAATGAAGTCAGGGTCGCGCACACCATCAGGCTCACGCCCGGCCACAACAGCCATTCCACCAGTGCGGCAAACTGGGGGCCGCTGGCGTTCGGGGCGAGTACCACCAGGGCATGCTCGATCAGCCACGGCGCCAGCCCGCCCCAGGCCAGTGCGGCGCCGATCAGCAAGGTCAGGCCCACGCGGATGCCGATGATGCTGCCGAAGCCGACCAGCATCAGCGACGGGTCGAGCGTGAAGGTCAGGCGCTCGAGCGCAGGCGCAGGTGCCCAGCGCGGTATCGCCCAGACGAAGCCGTCGAGCCACTTCACCAGCCCCGACAACAGCGCAGCGCTGCACAGCACCTTGATCCGCGCCATGGCTTCCTGCCCGTGGTTGTAGATCTGTTGCAGCGTTTCCAGGGTCGCCATGCCCTCGGGGAATTTCAGGCCATGGTCGTTGAGCAGGGCAGGGCGCAGGTACCAGGCAATCCAGATGCCCAGAAAACTCACCGAGAACACCCAGGCCATCAGCGGCAGCGGGTCCAGCTGGTGACCGGTCAGCAGGGTATAGGCGGGGATCGGCGCCACCAGCCCGCCGGAGACGATGGAGGCGGCGGCCGAGGCCACGGTCTGGTTGATGTTGCTTTCGTGCAAGGTCCACGCAGGCTGATTGTTCCTGCGCCCCGCCAGCCCCTGCCACAGGGCGAAGCCGACCAGCAGGGCGATGATCGACATGTTGAAGGACCAGCCGATCTTCAGCCCCGCATACACGTTCGAGGGCGTGAGCAGGATGCCCAGCCCCGCGCCGGTGAGCACCGCCCGCAGGCTCAGTTCACGTTCGACGCGCACCGTGGGGAGGGGGATGGAGGGGGCATCTGTCATGGCAATCCTTTGTCGACGTCGCAAGCGAGCTCTGGACAACTGAGCCCCGGCCGCCACGAAGGTTCACTGTGGGAGCGGGCGTGCCCGCGAAGAATCAAACACGGAGACTGGCACCGGCTGCGCCGGTGTTCGCGGGCACGCCCGCTCCCACATAGTGCGCATAGCACTCACGACATCAGTTTATTTCAGCGACTGCTGTGGGTCGAAAGCTACCGGTCACTCCTGACCGCTTCCGACCCAAAGCGGACCTCCATCCGAGCTTCTTTTCCCGTTACGGGTACACAAGGTGCCAGCAGGTGATGGGTCATGAAAATCCGGCCGATGGTGCCGGCCGGCAATCAGTATCAACCACGCAACATGTGGACTGCCAGGCCTGCCAGGGCGCAAGCGAACAGAACCTGGATCACACCCCGCTTGAAGCGGAACAGGGCAATTGCTGCAGCGACCGCGATCACCGCTGAAGGCCAGTCAAACGCCCCACTGAAACCCTTTGGCCATAGCACGTGGTAGCCGAAGAACATGGCGAGGTTCAGGATCACCCCCACCACAGCGGCGGTGATGCCCGTCAGCGGTGCGGTGAATTTCATCTCGTTGTGAGTCGACTCCACCAACGGCCCACCGGCAAGAATGAAAATGAACGAAGGCAGGAAGGTGAACCAGGTGACGAGGCTCGCCGCGATGGCGCCAGCAAGGAACGGGTGTTGCGCACCGAACATTGGATACATATAGCCACCGACGAAGCCGACAAAGGCCACCACCATGATCAGCGGCCCAGGCGTGGTTTCTCCCAAGGCGAGGCCATCGATCATCTGGGTCGGAGACAGCCAGCCATAGTGCCCGACAGCGCCCTGGTAGACATAGGGCAGCACAGCGTATGCACCGCCAAATGTCATCAGGGCGGCCTTGGTGAAGAACCAGCCCATTTGCGTCAGGGTTGCGTTCCAGCCAAACGACAGCGTCAACAGCCCCATGGGCAGGATCCAGAGCGCGGCGCCTATCAGCAGCAGGCGTAGCAGACGCCCCAAGCTGAAACGGGCATGTTCAGGTGTTGGCGTGTCGTCATCGATCAGGGCAGGGCCATAGCTGTTCTTCGCGCCTCCATGACCGCCACCGATCACGAATTTGCCTGGGGCGAAGCGACCCCCTGCATAGCCGATGGTGGCGGCCATCAGCACGATCAGCGGGAACGGCACGTTGAGGGCGAAGATGGCCACGAACGAAGCACCAGCCATGGCCCACAGCCAACCATTCTTCAAGGCTCGCGAGCCAATCCGATGGGCTGCGTGGACGACAATGGCCGTGACCGCCGGCTTGATGCCATAGAAGATTCCCGCGACTATCGGTACCTCGCCAAAGGCGATGTAGACCCAGGACAAACCAATCAGGATGAACAGCGAAGGCAGCACGAACAATGCGCCGGCAATCAGCCCGCCCCACGTGCGGTGCATGAGCCAGCCGATGTAGGTGGCTAGCTGCTGAGCCTCAGGGCCTGGCAACAACATGCAGTAATTGAGCGCGTGCAGGAACCGCTTCTCGCTGATCCAGCGACGACGCTCGACCAGCTCCTGGTGCATGATCGAGATCTGCCCGGCGGGCCCGCCAAAGCTGATGAAGCCCAATTTGAGCCAGAACAGGAAGGCTTCACGGAGGCCAATCGGATGCTGGGCCGCTTGCGATGGCGGCTGCTCGCTCACTGCGCAGGGGGTGTCAGCCATTTTGGGCTTCCTCACTCGCGAAAGCCGTCAGCAGACCATCGAAGATGCCCCCGGCGACTGCTGTCAGTTGATCGTCATCGCCGATGCTCTCTCTGAGGCCGGCGAGGACACGCTCGATACCGGGTGCCTCGGCAGGTTGGTTGCCTCCCACATCCAGGTAGTGGATGACGCCTGCCAGGCGTGTCAGACCTGGCTGCTGAACGGCAAAACTCTCGATGAGGGTTTCGAGAGAAACCCGCTGGCCAACGTGGCTGAACCTGGCCCCATCAAAATCAAAGCCAAGGGCATCGCTTGGGCAGTCGCTGGGGCTGTCCAGCCAAATGAATTGGGCGTCGGCATCGATGAAGCGACGGATCAGCCAGGCACAGGCCAACCGATCCACCCACGGGCGCTTGCGCGTTGCCCATCGGCGACCTTGGTATTCGCTGCGCTCCAGCGGGTTGATGGCCTCATCGTGCGCACTCGGCTCATCGGAGGACAGTGCACGGCTAATCGCGGTCTCAAGCCCCTGCAGGGCCGAGTCGGCTTGGTTCTTGAGCACGCCTGGGAAGAAGTCGATCGCTGCCAACTGGGCGAAGGCCTTCCTGAGCTTGCGCACTTGCCGGGCTGTCTGCAGTGCATTCTCCGGCAACAGGTCAGCTTGGCAGCGTGCAATTTCATCTATCAGCCTGGCGTACTCATTGCTTCTGTCGAACAAGCCGCTGAAGCGCTCCTCACGTTCAGGCAGCGACAACAAAAATGCCGTGCCGTTGATCGCCAGCACATCTCGCTCCACGGCTTCGAACGTTTCGCGGCCCGCGTTGTGTTCAGGCATCAGGTACACACCATCCCGCAACACAGCTGCGCCAGAGGCCTTGAGGGTTCTCCAGGCGCGCATACGCTCGGTGGCGTTGGCCGTCGGTAGCCCAAGGATCAGTAGCGACCAATCAATCATGTAGCGATCTCAACGAAAAATGTATCTGTCTCTACATTAGGCGAAATCCAGCCAAATGCAACGGGTAGTCATCAAACGCGCTGAACAACATGGAATCGCGTTGACCGTATCCCCCAGGGGGGATGAGCTGTTGTCCCGGCGCGTTCGCTGAACACTTCCCCAGAAATGCCATGCTGGTCTGTCTCGACCTGGTCAGCGCAGCGGTGGCGCTGTTGCTACCCTTCGTCGCGGAAATCTGGCAGGTCTACTTACGCAGCAGGTCGTGGCCGAACTGGCCGATGCCCCTGGCCAGGCTCATGCCGCCGGTGTCCACCAGCTTGCGCAGCGCCGCCGGTTGGTCAGCGGTGAGTTGCTCGGTGCCAGGGCATCGGCCAGCAGGGCTGCAACGAACCGGGCGCGGCTCTTTTCCTGCGGGGCACCAGCGGGTTGGCCGCCGGGGCCTGATGGGTCGCGTTGCCGATCAGCGCTTGCTGCTGAGTGTCGTGCGCAAGGTCGGCTGCTTGCGCGTGCGCCGCTTGCGGCCCTAAGGCAGCAGTGGCGGTGGCCACTTCTCATCGCACGTCAGCGAATTTTCATTTCATGACGGCGGAGCTTTGATTTAGCGAAGATCTTGTGGGAGCGGGCGTGCCCGCGAACACCGGCGAAGCCGGTGCCATGTACCGCGTCGCATGCTTCGCGGGCACGCCCGCTCCCACAGGGTAAAGCGGCGCTTGCTGAGGCTTTGTTCTCTGCGCGACCGCAGCCCAAAGGGCTGGGTGATCTCCCACGGGGACGGTGTACGTCAGATCAGGCCTTCAGCCTGCAGGGTCTTGTGCACGGCCGGCCGGCTGGCGACGCGCTGCTGGAACTGCGTCACGGTCGGCCAGGGTGAAAGGTCGATGCCCAACATGGGCGCCCAGTTGACGATGGTGAACAGGTAGGCATCGGCCACGCTGAAGGCCTTGCCGGTGAGGTAATCCTTGCCTTGCAAGGCTTTCTCCACGAAGCCCAGGCGTTTGCCGAAGGTGTCGAGGGTCTTGCTCTTGGCCTCTGCGCTGATGCTGGCGTTGAACAGGGCGCCGAGGGTCTTGTGCAGTTCGGTGCCAATGAAGTTCAGCCATTCCTGCACCCGCGCGCGCTCCAGCGAGCCTGCCGCAGGCAGCAGGTTGGCCTGGGGTTTCTGTTCGGCGAGGTACTGGATGATGGCCGGGCCTTCGGTAAGGACTTCGCCGTTATCCAGTTGCAGGGCCGGCACATAGCCCTTGGCATTGACCGAGTAGAAGTCCGCGCCGCTGGCAGTGGTGTGGGTCTTCAGGTCGACTTTTTCGGCGGTGTAGGGCAGGTCCAGTTCGTTGAGTACGATGTGTGGCGAGAGTGAACAGGCACCTGGCGTATAAAAGAGCTTCATTGTCTTCTCCCATGGGTGGGGCAGCCGCGGGGCGGCTGCGAGGTGAGGCACTGTGCAGCCTTCAGGTTATGACACCTGAGCGGGATCTCAAGCCAGGCAGTGACCAGCGGCAAGTGACCGCCACCGCAATCACTGTTCAACCGGCATTTCCCGGGCCAGGGTCAGGCGGCGGGTGTGGAAGTCGTATGCATAGAGCTCGGCATAGCGCCCCCACTCGATGGCCACCTTCAGCACGCGCTCGGCTTCCTCGGCGTCCATGTATTCGGTCAGGCGGTCGAGCACGGTCTTTTCCTGCAGGCCGGCAGGTTCCAGGTGCAGGCTGTCGAGGATGTAGCTGATCAGTGATACACGCCCCTTGCACTGGCGCGCGAACAGGTCCTGGCGCCGCGCCTGGCGGGCGGCGACGTAGTGGCGGCCCTGGCGCGTGAGGCGGATGTCGCCCTCGATCACCTGGGCGAAACCGAGCAGGCCGAGGGCCTCGTAGAGCGGGAACAGCACCTCGTCGGGCAGTTCGGTTTCCTCGGCCAGGTGCGGCAGGTCGGCCTCGCCATTGAAGGGCTCGCCGGCGATCAGTTCGAGCACGCTCTCCATCCGCGCGATGTCGGCGTCGGGCAGCCGGTAGCCCAGCTCCACGGCCGGCGGCGCGCCCGCTGCCGCGAGGGCTTCGGGGCTCTGGGTCATGAGGGCGTAGACCTCGTCGACCAGCGCGCGGACCTCGGCAGAATCGGCGTTGCGCGGGCGTGGCAGGTCGATGTGCAGTTCCGCGCGCACCCGGCCCGGGTCGCTGGAGAGGATCAGGATGCGGTCGGCCATCATCACCGTCTCCTCGATGTTGTGCGACACCACCAGGATGCTGCGGGTGGTGATGCGGTGCTCCTCCCAGAGCTCGAGCATGTCGTCGCGCAGGGTTTCGCCGGTGAGCACGTCGAGCGCCGAAAAGGCCTCGTCCATCAGCAGCACTTCGGGGTTCATCACCAGGGCGCGGGCAATGCCCACGCGCTGGCGCATGCCGCCGGACAGTTCACGCGGCAGCGCGCCGCCGAAGCCGGACAGGCCGATCAGCTCCAGCGCCGCGCCGGCCAAACGCTCGCGCTCGGCCGGGGTCACGCCCTGGGCTTCCAGGCCGAGCTCGACGTTCTGTTGCACGGTCAGCCAGGGGAACAGCGCGAAAGTCTGGAACACCATGGCCACGCCGCCCACCGGCCCGTGGATCGGCCGGCCATGGTACTTGACGGTGCCACGGTCGGCGCCGACCAGGCCGGCGATGATCCGCAGCAGGGTCGACTTGCCCGAACCGGAACGGCCCAGCAGGGCGACGATCTCACGCTCGCGCAGGTGAAAGTCGACGCCTTCGAGCACGGTACGCGCGGTGCCGTCCGAGGCCTGGAAGGCCTTGCTCACGCCCTTGAGTTCGATCAGCAGTGGTTTCATGGCAGGTCCTCAACGACGGCTTTCGGCGAGCAGGTACAGGCGGCGCCAGAAGAAGCGGTTCAACAGCATCACGTAGATGCACATCACGCCGATGCCCAGGGCGATGCGGTGGAAGTCGCCGGCGTCGGTCATCTGCTTGATGTAGCTGCCCAGGCCGTCGGCCACCAGCGAGGTATCACCCCAGCTGACGTACTCGGCGACGATGCTGGCGTTCCACGAGCCACCGCTGGCGGTGATGGCGCCGGTGACGAAGCTGGGGAACACCGCCGGCAGGTACACGCGCTTCCATTTCAGCCAGCCGCGCAGGCCGAGGTTGTCGGCGGCCAGGCGCAGTTCGTAGGGAATGCTCGCGGCGCCCGCGACCACGTTGAACAGGATGTACCACTGGGTGCCGAAGACCATCAGCGGGCTCAGCCAGAGGTTCGGGTTGAGCTGGAAGTGCACCAGCAGCAACACCACCAACGGGAACAGCAGGTTGACCGGGAAGGCGGCAAGAAACTGCGCCAGCGCCTGGACCTTCTGCGAGTAGCGAGGGCGCAGGCCGATCCAGATCGACAGCGGCACCCACACCAGCGAAGCAAGGCCGATCAGCAGCATCACCCGGCACAGGGTGATCAGGCCCAGGCCCAGCACATGCAGGGCTTCGCCCCAGCCGACGTCCTGGTGCACGAACAGCCCCAGGCGCAAGAAGGCGAAGGCGCAGGCCAGCACCAGGATGGCGTCCCAGGCGCGCGGCCACCAGGCGGGCAGGCGCAGCCACGGGCGCCGTGCCACGGTGTCGTCGCGGCGCCCGGGGAACCCGCCCATGGCGCTCTGCAAACCCTTCGCCAGCCACCGGCTGAAGGTGCTCAGCCAGCGGCTGCGGCGGGCCACGTCAAGCAGCCAGGAGCGCTGTGCGGTGTCGCCCTGGGTGTCTTCGAAGCGGAAACGGTCGGCCCAGGCCAGCAGTGGGCGGAAAAACAGCTGGTCGTAAAGCAGGATGCCGGTGAGCATCGCGCCGATGGCCCAGGCAATGGCGCCGAGGTTGCGCTGGTCGATGGCCACGGCGATATAGGAGCCGATGCCGGGCAGCTTGATGTCCTGCCCGGCCACCGAGATGGCCTCGGCAGCGACCAGGAAGAACCAGCCACCGGACATCGACATCATCATGTTCCACAGCAGGCCGGGCATGGCGAACGGCAGCTCCAGGCGCCAGAAGCGCTGCCAGGCCGAGAGGCGGAAGACCCGCGCGGCCTCGTTCAGCTCGGGCGGCACGGTGCGAAACGACTGGTACAGGCTCAGCGCCATGTTCCACGCCTGCGAGGTGAAGATGGCGAAGATCGCCGCGCATTCCACGCCCAGCAGGTTGCCCGGGAACAGCGCGATGAAGGGCGCGATGGCGATGGCCTGGAAGCCCAGGATGGGCACCGACTGGAGCACGTCCAGCAGCGGGATCATGGCCTTTTCGGCGGCGCGGTACTTGGCCGCCAGCGCGGCGAACACAAAGGCGAACAGCAGCGAGAAGCCCAGCGCGATGAACATCCGCAGGATGGTGCGCATCAGGTAGTAGGGCAGGTTGACCGGGTCGAGGGCAATCGGCAGCGCCTCGCCGACCACGAACGGCCGGCTCATCTGCATGGCGCCGTAGGCGGCGAGCACCAGCAACACCAGCACCAGCGGCAGGAGGATCCAGTCCCAGCGATTGGGCGCGGCATCACGCAGGCCTGGCGACGGGTTGAACAGGCGGGCCATGAACAGGTCTCGATCGTCAGGAGGTGGAAGGCGGATGCCGCCACGTGAGCCAGTATGGTTCAGCTGGCGGGCAGGTCAATGTGTCGAACGCGGACGGTCAGATGGATGTACCCCACCTGATCGGATAAGGTTCGGTTGTCTGAAATGGAATGTCACGTGAAGGCACGAGGGTCATGGATAACTTTTTTGATATGTACGCGCGTTTGCACAACCGCCGATTCACGGTCGCCAGCAATAGCCAGGGGCTATCGGGTAGCGGCACGGTGTTCCGTTACTTTGTGGACGGGGAAGCCATCACCGGCACTTACCAGGGCGGCCGCATCCGCGTTGGCAATCAGGTAGGGCGAATAACGGGCAGCAACACCTTGGAACTGCTTTTTCAGTGCGTCACCACCGAGGGTCAGCTGCTCGCTGGATGGTCGCGCGGCGAGGTAGGCCTGGACCACAGCGGGCGTACAACGCTGCGCTTCGTCTGGGGCTGGTTGTCCGGTGCAGAGGGCGGGGGCGAGTCCAGTTACGTCGAGTGCGTCGACTAGCACGATCATGACTGAACGGACGACTGTCTATAACATTCACGGATGACAACCATGCACATACGCGAACTGACCCACGCAGACCTGCCCCGCGCCAGCGCCCTCTGTCTTGAGGCATTCACACTGGCGGTGGCACCATCACTGTCCGAGCATGGCGTGGAAACGTTCGCCAAAGTGGCTAGCGAGCAAGCGTTCGCCGAGCGCATGGAAGGCGATAACCTGATCCTGGTTTGTGAAGTGGATGGCCTCATCTGCGGCCTGATCGAGCTCAAGGAAGGCCGTCATGTAGCGATGCTGTTTGTGGCGTCTGCATGGCAACGGCGGGGCGTGGGCACGCGTCTGGTACATGCGGCGTTGGGCCACGCCAGAACCAAGATCGTGACCGTCAGGGCTTCCTTGTCCTCCGTGGCCGCATACCTGCGCTACGGCTTCGTATTGGCCGGGGATGTGGGTGAGCATGCCGGGCTGGTCTATCAGCCGATGGAGAAGCAGAGATGACTGTCGAAGTGTTTGCTCCTTTCCAGGCTTTCGCCGCCAAGTTACTGAAAAGCCTGCCGGCTGGCCTGCAAGACGGCTCCCATGATCTGTCCCATATCCATCGCGTGTGGGTCAACGCGCAGCGGATCCAGCGGGTGGAAGGCGGCGATCTGGAGGTACTGCTCGCTGCGACGGTGCTGCATGACTGCGTCGCCGTGGAAAAGAACTCGCCACTGCGTGACCAGGCATCGACGCTGTCCGCGGACAAGGCTGCGTCGATCCTGGCTGGCGTGGGCTGGCCTGAGCAGCGCATCGAGCAGGTGGCACATGCCGTCAAGGCCCACAGCTACTCGGCCGGTTTCGAACCTGAGACGCTTGAGGCCAAAATCCTTCAGGACAGTGATCGGCTGGATGCCTTGGGTGCGTTGGGTATTGCCCGGTGTTTCTACACGGCTGGGCGAATGGGCTCGGCGTTATACGACTTCGAGAACCCCGGTGCGCAGGGCAGGGCGTATCGAGATACGGCCTATGCGATCGAGCACTTTCAAACCAAGCTGCTGAAACTTGCCTCAGGTTTCACAACCGGCGAAGGGGCTCGGCTGGCTGCCGAGCGCCATGGGCGGCTCGAGGCATTTCTTGCAGATTTCATGGAAGAGGTGGGCGCGAGCCAGGGCAACGCTGTGTGCGCTGACGGTTGCCGATAATCTCACCATTCAATCGCTCGCCCGTCCCACGCCCAGAACCCTCCGCTGTCCGTGGGCCCCAACCGGCCCACCTGCTCGATGACGCATTGCGCCGCGAACGCAGGATCAAACAGCTTGCCCGCTGGCACATTTCCTTGAAACGGCCGCGACAGCTGCGTGTCGGTGGTCCCGGGATGCAGCGCCAGCACCGTGGCCGCCGGGTTCAGCCGCCTCAGCTCGATACTTGCCGTGTGCAGCAGCTGATTGAGCGCTGCCTTGCTGGCCCGATAGCTGTACCAACCCCCCAGGCGGTTATCGCCGATCGATCCAACTCTGGCTGACAGCGCGGCAAAGGTGGCGGGCTCCTTGCGCAGCAAGGGCAACAGGTGTTTGAGCAGCAGTATCGGTGCGAAGGCATTGGTCGCGAAACTCGTCTGCAGGCCGGCAAGATCCAGTTGCGCCAATGATTTTTCTGCCTTGGCGCCGTCCTGCTGGAGGATGCCCAAGGTGCTGATGACCAGGTGAAGGTGGTCGCAGGCATGCCCAAGCTCAGCTGCCAGTGCCGCGAGCGCTTGTTCGTCTCGCGCGTCGCAATCCACCAGCACCAGGCGCTCGCCGTGTTGGCTGGCGAGTTCTGCAAGCGCCTCATTGCCCTTGGCGTTGCGTGAGACGGCCCAGAGCCTGGCCACCTCATCATTGGCCAGTAATGCCGTACACAGCGCCAAGCCTATGCCTCGGCTTGCGCCGCCTATCAGGACATTGGCTTGGCCATTCAGGTTGGGTATCAGGCTCATGCAGTACCTCACGCGGCAGTGGGCAAAATCAGCTCGATCCTTTGTTGGATCAATGTCAGTCTGGCATTGAACTCGGCCTGTGACGCGCTACGCTTTGGGCAAGAATCCTTTCTTTGCCAAACCTCCGCCTTTCAATGGAGTGAGCAAATGATTCGCAAACCCCTGCTTGTGATTGTCATCGCTGTCCTGCTGGCGGGCTGTGGCGATGATTCTTCCCACTACGCGGTGTCCGATGAACACTGCCAGCCCGATCGTTTGAAGACCCTCCCCAACAATCCCAACCGGGATACGCTGGTCGAGAAGTGCATGCCTCGGCAATCCCCCTGAGGCTGCAGCCAGGGTTTTGCGGCCCATCGTCGGTCCGCTCTCATAGCACTGCACGCATTGAATTAGCAGGGACACTGTGAGAGCTACTGTCTTGCTCAATTTCTAAAAGCTGGCGCGGTCCCTGTGGGAGCGGGCTTGCCCGCGAACACCGGCGCAGCCGGTGCCATGCACCGCGTTGGATTCTTCGCGGCTAAAGCCGCTCTCACAGGGTATGCGGACCGCTTGCGAACCCAGTTCTCTACGCGACAGCGCAGCCCCAATGGCCTCCCTGTTCAATGGCCTTTCAGTATCGATGCCGAGTCGCTACTGGCAATGAGTAAGCCTTCAAAAACGCCATTTTCATTTTGTGGATCCACAAAAATGGTTATCCAATGATTTTAATTGACTTTAAATCGATTTATGCCTTTCAATGGATCCACAAAAACAAAATCCATGGAGAGCCTCATGTACCCGAAAAACGCCTGGTATGTCGCCTGCACACCTGACGAAATCGCCGAAAAGCCCTTGGGTCGGCAGATCTGTGGCGAAAAAATGGTGTTCTACCGTGGCCTTGAGAACCAGGTCCACGCGGTCGAGGATTTCTGCCCGCACCGTGGCGCGCCGCTGTCCCTGGGCTATGTCGAAAATGGCCAGCTGGTTTGTGGCTACCACGGCCTGGTGATGGGGTGTGACGGCAAGACCGTGTCGATGCCCGGCCAGCGCGTTCGCGGTTTCCCGTGCAACAAGACCTACGCCGCCGTCGAGCGGCATGGCTTCATCTGGGTATGGCCGGGCGACCAGGACAAGGCCGATCCCGCCACCATCTGCCACCTGGAATGGGCCGAGAACGAGCAGTGGGCCTACGGCGGCGGCTTGTTCCACATCAAGTGCGACTATCGCCTGATGATCGACAACCTCATGGACTTGACCCACGAAACCTACGTTCACGCTTCCAGCATCGGCCAGAAAGAGATCGATGAAGCCCCGCCGGTGACCACGGTCAATGGCGATGAGGTGGTCACTGCCCGGCACATGGAGAACATCATGGCCCCGCCGTTCTGGCGCATGGCCTTGCGTGGCAACAACCTGCCAGACGATCAGCCGGTCGACCGCTGGCAGATCTGCCGTTTTACCCCGCCCAGCCACGTGCTGATCGAAGTGGGCGTGGCCCTGGCCGGCAAGGGCGGTTACGACGCAGCGCCCGAGCACAAGGCATCGAGCATCGTGGTCGACTTCATCACCCCGGAGACTGAAACCTCCATCCACTACTTCTGGGGCATGGCGCGCAGCTTCAACCCACAGGATAAGGCCTTGACGGCCAGCATCCGCGAAGGGCAGGGGAAGATCTTCAGCGAAGACCTCGACATGCTCGAACAGCAGCAGGCGAACCTGCTGGCCAACCCGCAGCGCAATCTGCTCAAGCTCAACATCGACGCCGGTGGCGTGCAGTCGCGCAAGGTCCTGGAGCGGCTGCTCGCCGAGGAGCAGGCGCAGGTGACGCCGCAGTTGATCGCAACTGCCCAGTAACCCCCTGTCGATGTCGCGCACGGCCACCGCAGTGGCCGTCTACGGAAGGTGCACCATGATTGAAGTTGTCGTTAATTCCCGAAACCACGAAGCCGAAGGCATCTGCAGCTACGAATTGACCTGCGCCCAGGGCAACCCCTTGCCCGCGTTCAGCGCCGGCGCGCATATCGACGTGCACCTGCCCGGTGGGCTGGTGCGCCAGTACTCACTGTGCAACCCCCCCCAGGAACGCCACCGCTACCTGATCGGCGTGCTCAACGACGCCGCTTCACGCGGTGGTTCGCGCTGCCTGCACGAGCAGGTCCAGGCCGGGCAACGGCTGCGCATCAGTGCGCCGCGCAACCTCTTCGAGCTGGTGCCAGGTGCCACGCGCAGCCTGCTGTTCGCCGGAGGTATCGGCATTACGCCGATACTCTCCATGGCCGAGCAGCTGTGGCTGCAGGGCGACCTGTTCGAACTGCACTACTGCGCGCGCTCAAGCGAGCGGGCGGCGTTTCTCGAGCGTTTGGCCGGCGCGCCATTCGCCAGCCAGGTGCACCTGCACTTCGACGAAAACCCCGAGTCACGTCTGGATGCGGCGCAGGTGCTGGCGCGGCCAGGGGCTGATGATCATCTGTATGTGTGCGGCCCGGCCGGGTTCATGCAGCATGTGCTGGACACTGCCCGCGACCAGGGTTGGCCCCAGGCGCAACTGCACCGGGAGTACTTCGCCGCCACACCGGTCGACACCGGCAACGATGGTGCGTTCTCGGTCAGGCTCGGCAGCACCGGGCAAGTGTTCGAAATCCCGGCGGACAAGACGGTGGTCCAGGTGCTGGAAAGCCACGGGGTGTCGATTGCCGTTTCCTGCGAGCAAGGGGTGTGCGGCACCTGCCTGACACGGGTGCTGGACGGGGTGCCGGAGCACCGCGACCTGTACCTGACCGAGGACGAGCAGGCGGCCAACGACCAGTTCACCCCATGCTGCTCCCGCGCCAAGTCCGCAGTGCTGGTGCTGGACCTGTAAGCCAGCAGACTAGTCGCTTCTGGAAATCACCTGTACCCCGCCCGCTGCGCTGGCTGCACCAAACACTTCGGCGTAGCGCAGCGTGGCGTTGGCGTGTTCACGCATGATGCCTTCGGCGCGCGCGCCCTGGCGGCTGCGCAGTGCATCCACCAGCGAGTGGTGCTGCATGTGGGCGAAGTTGAAGCGGCGATACTCGCGCGCCATGTCGTGGCGGTCGAAGGCCAGCGCCGACACGGAAGCGAAAGGGCGATGGTCATTGCGTGCCAGGGCCTCGGCAATGGCAGGGTTGCCGCTGCTTTCGACGATCACCTGGTGAAAGCGCAGGTTCAGGTCGTGGAAGCGCTCGAGGTCTTGCTCGGTGATGTAGCCCTTGTCGAACAGCGCGTCACCCTGATCCAGGCATTGCTGCAGTGTGGCCAGGGCCTCAGGTGCCAGGCCGCGCTCGGCGCACTGCCGCGCCGCCAGGCCCTCCAGCACACCGCGCACTTCCACGGCCCCGGTGATGTCCTCGACGCTCAAGGCCCTGACTTGAAAACCCTTGCCACCGTGGCGCACCAGCAGGCCTTCCTGCTCGAGAGTGCGAAACGCCATGCGCACCGGCATCCGTGAGACGCCGAAGCGCTCGGCAGTAGGGACCTCCATCAAGCGCTCGCCACCAGCCAGTTCGCCGGAAGCGATCATCTTGCGCAGGGCGACCAGGATGGTCTGGCCGTGTTTGCTCATTGCAGGCGACCTCGGAAAAGAGGCCGCCATGTTAGCGCAACGAATCAAGGCTGTGCAGGTAGGGCAGCGCGGGTTGCATGCCGCCCCAGGGCCGCCAGGTTCAGGCGTTGGACAGTGCGCTGGGTTGACGCGCCTCGGGCCGAGGGTTGAACAGCAGCAACGCCGCTGCGGCGATCACGAACACCACGGCGAACACGCCATACAGGTGCAAGGGTTGCCAGCCATCGTCAAGCAGCAGCCCGGCAATACTGGGCGAGAGGATCGCACCGATGCGGCCGATGCCAATCCCCCAGCCCACGCCAGTGGCGCGCACCGACGGGCCGTAGAGCATCGGTGACAGCGCATACAGCCCTGCAACGCATCCATTGGCGGCCAGGCCGATCAGCAAACCCAGGGCCAGGGCGAATGTCACCGAAGTGGCCGTGCAGGCAAACAGCACCAGCAGCCCGGCGGTGACCAGCATGAACAGCGAGAGTACCGTTGCCAATCGCCAGCGCGATGCCAGCAGGCCGATCAGGGCCGCGCCGACGATACCGCCGACACTGAGCAGCACCCCGCCGCTGACGCCCTGTTGGGCGGACAGCCCGGCGGACGCCAGCAATTTCGGTGTCCAGCTCATGACGAAGTAGAAGCCGGACATCACCAGGAAGAACAAGCCCCATAGCAGCAGGGTGGTGCCCCGTGCCTCGGCGCTGAGCAGCTGCAGCAGGGCGCTGCGCTGGGCTGCCGGTGAGGCCGCTGCGGCAGGCGGAAAGGCGCCTGGGGCAGGCTGGCCGAGCTGGATGGCCAGGCGGTCGAGCTTTGCCACGCCCTTGGCCGGGCGTTTGGCCAGCAGAAAGTCCAGCGACTCGGGCAGGCACAGCATGACGACCGGCAGCGTCGCCAGGGTAGCCCAGCCGCCGACGGTGAACACCGAGCGCCAGCCGAAGTGGGTCAGCAGCCACACCGACAATAGCCCACCGAAGGTTGCGCCCAGGGCATAGCCGGTTGACTGCAGGCTTACCGCCAGGCCGCGCCAGCGCTTGTTGGCGTATTCGCCGGCGATGACGTTGCTGCTGGCCAGAATGCCGCCGATCCCCAGCCCGGTCAGCCCGCGCAACAGCGCCAGCTGCAAGGGCGTCTGGGTGTGTGCGGACAGCAGCATGCCGATGCCGGAAAGGGCCAGGCAGCACAGGATCAGCGGTCGCCGACCGAAGCGGTCGGCCCAGGGCGCGATGAACAGCGAGCCTGCTGCCATGCCAAACAACCCGGCGCTCAGCAACAAGCCGACCTGCGCGCCATTGAGGTTCCATTCGCTGGCGACCGACGAAGCGGTAAATGCCATCACCAGGACATCGAAGCCATCGATCATGTTGAGCACGATGCACACACCGATGGCCAGGTACTGGAAGGGGCGCATGGGGTGTTCGTTGATCACCTCTCTCAGGCACTGATTCATGGCTGCACCTCGGTGGCAGGGGCAGCAGGGCAGAAAGGCGAAGGCAGCCACCCAGGGGCGGCTTGGGACGGTTCGTACATGGAAGCACCTTTGTTCTTGTGATCGGTACTGGCTCGAGTGCCAGCACGTCAGGTGCAAATCAAAGCTTTTTGTGGATCCCTACATCAATAGGTCGGCCAAGCGACTTTGCCGTTCTAGAGACTCGATTTCATTTTTATTATAAAAAATGATTTTAAATCAATGAGTTGCATTCGTTTTCCTGGCGATAATTCAGTTCGATTATCGAACGGAGAATGATTGCTGATTTATGGATCCATTTTGAGGGGGTCAACCCCTGTGGCAGGGGAGGCGTGGCGCTTCTGGGGGCCGTTATTCGCCACCCCGAATGGCACATGCACCATGGGCAGATCCCCCGCCGCCGAATACAGGTGACTGCGCTGGTCATCAAAGAACATATGCGGCTTGAGAATCTGCAGCACTCGCTCTTTTTCCATCCCTCCGAGGAAGAATGACTCGTCCGGCGAAACCCCCCAGTTCTTCAAGGTGGTCACCACTCGCTCATGGGCCGGCGCATTGCGCGCGGTGACGATGGCGATGCGCAGGATGCGCTTGTACGCGGGGTCCTGCGCCAGCTTGCGGTCTTCGAGCTGGCGGATCAGCGACAGCTTCTTGTAGAGGTCCGCCAAGGGGCCTGGTTGATGCGGAATCGCCTTGCGCTCACGTTCATGGGCCTGGAACTCATCCAGGTTCAGGCGCTGCTTGTAAACGCTTTCCGCCTCGTCATCGGCAATCACGCCATCGAAGTCGAAGGCCACCCGCAGCTCGGTGTCGATCTCGTCATCGTAGATCTTGCTCGGCAGCACCAGGCCCGCCGGGTAGTCGGCATCGATCGCTCGCTGCACGTCGCCTTCATGGGCGCTGAGGAACAGCGAGGCGTTGAACGCGGGGATGTATTCGTACGGCGAACGACCGGACATGAACGCCGCGCGGGTGATGTCCAGGTTGTAATGGTTGATCGAACGGAACACCCGCAGACCGGTTTCCGGCGAGTTGCGCGAGAGCAGCACCACTTCCACCGGCAGTTGCTCGGGAAAGGCCTTGTTGATGCTCAGGAAGCGGCGGATGAACGGGAAGGCCACGCCCTTGGGGAAAGGCACGTCGAGGTTTTCTTCCTGGTGCAGGCGATACGCTTCGACGCCCTCGGACTGGTAGATGCTGTCGGAGACGGTCAGGTCGAACAAGGCGCTGGAAGCGACGCCGACGACGAGTTTCTGTTCGATGGGGTAGGGCATGGGCTGTCCAGAGAAAGGCGGGGGCCAGCCACCATGATAGGCCAACGCCATGCTAATCTGCGCCAGCGTTCCTCCAAGGCCAGATCCCGCATGCCCATCGTCGACAACCTGATCGCCTTTACCCTGGCAGCCACGCTGCTGACCCTTACCCCAGGCCTGGACACTGCCCTGATTCTCAGGACGGCCACGGTAGAGGGGCGCAAGCAGGGCATGCGCGCTGCCCTGGGCATCAATGCAGGCTGCCTGCTGTGGGGCGCAGCCGTTGCGTTCGGCCTGGGTGCATTGATTGCGGTATCAGAGCTTGCCTACAACATCCTCAAGTACTGCGGGGCTGCCTACCTGGCCTGGCTTGGCGTCAACATGCTCCTGCGCCCAAGGCGATCGTTGGCACCCGCCGGGGAGGACGGCCAGCGCACTGCCAACTGGTTCCTCAAGGGCATGCTGGGTAACTTGCTCAACCCCAAGGTCGGGATCTTCTACGTGTCGTTCCTGCCCCAGTTCATCCCGCAAGGCCAGCCCCTGGTGGCCTGGACCTTCGGCCTGGTCAGCATCCACGTGGTGCTCGGCCTGCTGTGGGCGATGGCGCTGATTGGTGCGACTCAGCCGTTGGCGGGGCTGTTGCGGCGGGGCAAGGTCATCCAGTGGATGGACCGTGCGACCGGCCTGGTATTCGTGCTGTTCGCGGCTCGGTTGGCGTTGGGCAAGCGATAGGCGCCCAGCGCAGAGACCTACATGACGTTGATCGAACCATCCAGATCGCATTCGCGGTGTTCACCACCCATGTCCTCTGGAAGAAACGCGGTCAGGTCATAAGGCAGCAGCACCGTGTCCAGCGCAAAAGAGAAGGGCACGTCGATCAGGCCAACCCAGCCGCCAGCGCCATTCTGAGTAGCAAAGTTCCAGCCCAATCGTGTGCCCGGATACACGCAGCGCTCGCCATCGAGGTGAATGAGCGTACTCCAGCAGCCACTCAACAACAGCGGCAGGGTGAGCACCAGGCATTTGGCAATCCTTTTCATAAGCTCTGTCATACCTTCCGTGTCGATCATCAACGCGCTTCAACCAGGCGCAGTTCACCATCCCGGTACTGCACCTCGCGCCCCAGCCATTCACTGCTCACTTGCGGCAGCACCGCCGAGGGCTTGCGCAGTTCGCGCAGCAAGGTCGAACCGTGGGACAACCGCCCACCCATGCGCGCAATCACTGCCCGCGCAGCTTGATACTGAGCATGGCGGCCAGGGTCGAGGCTGTCTTCGAGGAGGATGTCCTGGCCCAGGATGCCTTGCACCTGGCCGGGATAGATCATGAAACCGCTGGCCTGTTCGCTGCCCTGGCTGCCGTCCTGCCAGAAGCTGCCATCGCGGCTGCGCACGTCTGGATGTGGGGCGAACCAATACGCACGCTCTGCTTCAGGCATGGCGTGGTGCACGCGGAAAAATATCCGCATCAGGTTGTCGCGGTACCACTCGCGCACTTGCAGGTAGTAACCACGCAAGCCGGGCAGGCCAACGCGGTGCGCAAGTGTCACGGCATGCGGCCAGGCCGGCATCGGCTGCAGGGGCAGTTCGGTCGACGCCGGGCGCGGGGTGCCGGGGTCGGTCTCCCAGGGCAGGCGGTGGGGGCTGTGCTGCAGGTCTTCGTAAGCGGTCGGTGGCCGGCCCAGCCAGGCCCCACCGCTGCTGGCCAGGGCCGTGGCGATGCACAGGTTGCCTTGCACCACGAAGACGTAGAAGCGGCTGAACCAGTCCGCCAGTTGCTGGCCGTCGGCAGTGGCCGCCTGCAGCTGCGCCAGTTCCTCGTCGAAGCGTTGCAGGCCTGGGGCCAGCGCTTGCAGATGGCTGCGCGCGGCGTGCTGCATGCGCCACAGGCGCGGCAGTGAGCGCAGCAGGCGTGCCGGGCGCCAGGGCAGCGCGGGGGTGGCGCCGCCGACTTCGCCGGCGTAACTGGCGGCGCTGATGCCCCAGTCTGCCAGCCGGGCCAGGAACAGGTCGTTGTTGATGTACGAGGCGCCGTCGAACACGGCGGTGAAGGGTTCGTTGTCCTGCAGCACGCGGCTGTCCCAGCGCGCCATGATCGCCGGGATGCTGGCGGCGGCGCGGCGCTGGGCATACTCCACGAAGCGGCTGGGCTGGGGTGGCAGGATCTCGGCGATGTTCGCCGAGGTCAGGTGGCGGCGCCAGCCGTGCTCGCTGATCGGGCGGTACTGCAGCAGCCACAGTTGCTGGCCGTCCCAGGCCCATTCGATGTCGCCGGGCACGTAGTGGAACACCTTCAGCACGCCTTGCAGGAAGTTCCACAGCGCCGTGGCTGTCAGCCCCTGCAGGTCGGCGAACTGGCCGCTTTGCCAGGCGGGGCCTAGGCGCGACAGCGTCGCGCGCTGGGGTGTGGCCTGGCCGTCGGCCAGGGCTTCCAGGTGGCCTTCGAGCCACTCCAGTTCCACCGAGAGGTGGCGCACGAAGGCGATGCCGGACACCGTCGGCGTGATGAAGCGCTGCACCACCACTTCCTCGACGCCAGATTCACGCAGCTCGCTGACGCGGCCGGCGACGGCGTCGGCGGGCACGCGCAGGTAGGTGGTGCTCAGCCCGGCGTTGGCGGCATCGGCCTGGTCCTCACCGTAGCTGGAGGAACGCACCGCCCACAGGGCGTGCGGGGCCGAGGCGAGTAGCTGGGCCAGGCGCGGGTCGTTGCCATCGTCGAGGCTCAGGGTCTCGGGCACGGCCTGTCCAGCAAGTGCAGCCAGTTGCAGGCGGCCGCCTTTGGTGTGGGCGACAAAGCCTTGCGCGCCAGACTCAAGCCAGGCAGCGAATTCGGCGGGGGCGTCGATCCAGGGGTAGTGACCCCAACCGGGTTGCAGGCTGACGCGAAGGTCGGCGCGAGCGAGGATCGCCGACCAGGCGGCCGCCTGGGCAATGCCCAGCATGCGGTCGTGGTCGCCCCACACCAGCTCGACCGGGTCGGTGATCCATTCCAGCAGCGGCAGCGCGGTGTCGGCACGCAGCTGGTCCCAGGAGGGCACGAAGGCCCGGCAACGGGCGTAGCCGGCGCCCATGCGCTGGTACTGCGCCGGCGTCCAGCGCTGGCTGGAAAACCGGCCGGCGAACCAGTGCGGCTTATGGCTAAGCAGCCCGTGGATGGCCTTGCGCAGCGGCAGCGGCGACATCAGTGCCGGCAGGCGCCGCTGCCAGAGGAAGGCGCCGACCGGGGCCAGCAGCACGCTGCGGCTGAAATGCCCGGGGCGACGCTGCAGCGCATGCAGCACGATCAGCGCGCTGACGCCAACGGCCATGATCGCGTGGCCGCGTTCGGTCAGGCCGAGCAGGGCTTGCGCGTATTCGTCCAGGCTGGTGCAGGGCGGCGCGGGGTTGTCGCCGAAGCCGGGCAGTTCCAGGGCCTGCACCCGGTAGTGGCGAAAGTGCGGCACGGCATCGTCCCACCAGTCGGCGGCGCTGCCGTTGCCGGCCAGCAGGTACAGCAGTGGCTTGCTCATCGATGCTCCTCAGGCCAGGTCACGCAGTGCGCTGTCCAGGGTCGGGTAGCGGAAGCGGTAGCCGGCCTGCTCCAGGCGGCTTGGCAGCACGCGCTGGCCGTCGAAGAACAGCTCGGCCATTTCACCGGCCAGGGCCCGCACCGGTGCTGCCGGGATATGCAGCCACACCGGGCGCTTGAGCAGTTGACCAGCAGTGTGGGCGAAGGTGGCCTGGCTGACCGGCTCGGGCGCGACCAGGTTGTAGGTGCCCTGCATGTCGCTGTCGGCCATGGCGCGCGCCATCACTGCCAGCACATCGTCACGGTGCACCCAGCTCATGATCTGCTGGCCATCGCCCATGCGCCCGCCCAGGCCCAGGCGAAACGGCATCAGCAGGGGCGTCAGCGCACCGCCCGGGCCGAACACCACGCCCAGGCGCAGCACCACCTGGCGGGCGCCCAGGGCGCTGGCCGGGCTGGCCGAGGCTTCCCAGCGATCGCACAATTCGGCCATGAAGCCATCGCCTTTGCTGGCGCCTTCGTCCAATGGCTGGCTACCGTCGCGCACGCCGTAATAACCGATGGCCGAGGCCTGGATCCACAGCGCCGGCTTGTGCCGGGCCTGGCGCATCCAGCGCAGCAAGGCCTCGGTGGTGCCGACCCGGCTGGCGAGCAGCTGGGCCTGGCGGCGTGGCGTCCAGCGTGGCCCGGCGACCGGGGCGCCAGCGAGGTTGATGACCACATCGAAGCGTTCGTCATGGCCGAGTTTGTCGAGGCTGCGCAGGCAGCGGGCGCGGCCGTCGAACAGGTAGGCGGCGCGCAGTGGGTCGCGGGCCAGCACGCTGACGCTGTGGCCGGCATCGAGCAGCTGGTTGACCAGGGTTTCGCCGATGAAACCCGTGCCGCCGGTGACCAGCACCTGCTGGTAGGCCCCGCCGGCAAACGGGTTGGCCGGCTGCCCCTGGCGTTGCATGCGCAAGGTTGCCAGCGCATCGCGAATGCCCGACGCGGTCACGCCGATAGCGAACAGGGTCAGCAACCAGCCGCGCCAGCCGAGGTCGATGGCCACCAGGCCGCTGGGCAGGCTCGACCACTGCAGCAGCTGCAGGCCGTACAAGGCGAAGAAGGCGCCAGCATTGATCGCCAGCACGGTATGCATGATGCGCTCGATGGCCGGCAGCTTGCGGCTGCGGTCCTCGACCACGAAGTCCCACAGGGTCAGGCCGATTTCCAGGGTGAAGACCAGCGCCACGATGACCGCCCAGACGCCCTGGAAGGCCACATGGGCGATGCCCAGGAACAGGATGCCGTAGCAGCACGAGCGCACCGCGTGGATCGCCAACTCCAGCCGCGCGCTGTAGCGCTGGGGCAGGGCCACGGTCAGTTCATGGTGGTAAATAGTGTCCAGCGCGCCAAGCAAGCCTTGGATCAGCAGCAGGTTCAGGGCCCAGGTCAGGATCGGCAGTTCAGCCACGTTCAAGTCCTTTCAAAGTGGGGGTGGGGCGGTCGTGGCGATACAGCCACAGCAGCGGCGGCAGCAGGGCGAGCAGGGCCAGGCCATCGATGACCAGGTGCGACCACATCCCGGCCTGCAACGACACCAGCATGTCCTGCGGTGCCCACAGCACGATGCCGAATGCCAGCCAGGCCCAGGCGCTGTGGCTGCGCAGACGGTCGCCCAGATGGATCAGGCCGAGCATGTACAGTGAGTAGCTTTGCAAGGTGGCGCCGAACAGCGCCAGCCACCACACCTGCTGCTCACGGGCAGGCGCTGGCGCTGCCTGGCCCCAGAAGGCCTGCTCGATGCTCAGTTGGTAGGTGCCCAGCAGCGGGCTATGGCCGGCCCAGGTCAGGCCCAGGCCTATCAGCAGATGCATCAGCGCTGCGGCTTGCACCCAGCGCACCCAGGCGCGGCGCACCTGCGCTGTAGAAGAGAAGAGCATTCCTTGTCCTGTCGGCTTCCATGACGGCGGGCAGTGTAACCCGTTTCGCGCAATTGTTTGCCTCAACACCTTCAGCGCCTGTGAGATCGAGCGCCGCGCGGGCGGCGCTCGATCTCACAGGCGCTGAAGGTGTTGAGGCAAACACCCCTGATCGACCCCATCTATCAACCCATCCACCCTATCAATTTGACTGCGACATTCTGCCTCAGTAACGTGCGCGGCTCTTCGTAGCAGCCCCAGAGACCCCCTGTTTTGCCTACCCCCTGAACCCCCTCTGTCGCACCCCCGCAATCCGTAAATTCCCGACTTCCGGCATGCCCCTGGGCGTGGTCCGTCGTCCCTGCGTTCGAGTTACCGAAATGTCTGTCAATGCCCCCTCCCGGATCACCGAGCTCGTCATCGAGGCCGGTACCAAGAAAGCCCAATTGCCCACCCGCGCGCTGCTCATCCTCGGTTTCCTCGCCGGCGGCTTCATCTCCATGGGCTTCATCCTGGCCATCCATGTCAGCGCGATGATTCCCGGGCAGTGGGCTTCGCTGGGCAACCTGCTCGGTGCCGCGGTGTTTCCCATCGGCCTGATCCTGGTGATCCTTGCAGGCGGCGAGCTGCTCACCGGCAACATGATGAGCCTGCCCTTGGCCATGTTCGCCGGGCGCATCCGCCTGGCGGCCGTGGCGCGCAACTGGCTGCTGGTGACCCTGGCCAACCTGCTGGGTGCGCTGTTCGTGGCCTACTTCTTCGGCCACCTGCTCGGCCTGACCGAAGGCGCCTACCTGGACAAGACCGTGGCCGCCGCCACCAGCAAGGCCAGCGCCGATTTCGTCCATGCCTTCGTCTCCGGCATCGGCTGCAACTGGCTGGTGTGCCTGGCGGTATGGCTGGCCTATGCCAGCCGTGAAATGAGCGGCAAGATCCTCGGCATCTGGTTCCCGATCATGGCGTTCGTCGCCATCGGCTTCCAGCACGTGGTGGCCAACATGTTCCTGATCCCGGCCGCGATCTTTGCCGGCTACCTGAGCTGGGAGGCGCTGGTGCACAACCTGGTCGCGGTGTTCCTGGGCAATGCGGTGGGCGGGGCGATCTTCGTCGGCCTGGCGTACTACGTGTCGTTCGGTGCCGCCGCTCAGGAGCAGGCGCCAGCGCAGTAACCCGCTTTACCGGCAAGGCCAGGCGCATCGATAATCCTGCATCGGACCAATCAGGAAGCGTTCATGATCATTCGCCAAGCCATCGCTGCCGACCACCCAATGCTGATCGACATCTGGCTGCGCGCTGTGCGCGCGACGCATCACTTCCTGCAGGCATCCGACATCGACGCGCTGCTGCCGCAACTGCGCGATGTCTACCTGCCTGCCGTCGAGCTATGGGTGGCGGTCGTCCCCGACGACAAGCCGCTGGGCTTTATCGGACTCAATGAAAACCATGTGGAAATGCTCTTCATCGACCCCGACCGGCGCGGTCAGGGCATTGGTCGTGCGTTGCTGGATTTCTGCCGTGATACGCGCGATACCCTGAGTGTTGACGTGAACGAGCAGAATCCGCAGGCAGTGGGCTTCTACCGCCATTACGGCTTCGTGCAGACCGGGCGTTCGCCGCTGGACGGCGAAGGGCGGCCGTTCCCGTTGTTGCATATGGCCTTGCCTGACAAGGCCTGAGCCGTGCCAACCCTTAGAACGTGCCTTGCAGGGTGACCATGAAGTTGCGCGGTTCGCCATAGAAGTTACCCCACGCGGGTGCACCGATGGTGGCGTAGTACTTCTTGTCGAACAGGTTGTTGCCGTTGAGCGCGACGGTCCAGTGCGGGTCGATGCGGTACTGCACGCGGCCGTTCCACACGGTGTAGCCCGGCTGGACCACCTGGGTACTGCCGGTCTTGCGGAAGTTCTCGCTCTGGCTGTTCAGCCCGGCGCCCAGCGTCCAGCGTTCCAGTGCGCCGTCCAGCTGGTAATCCCCCCAGACCTTGAGCATGTGCCGCGGAATGAAACTGGAGGTGAAGGTCAGCTCGGTCGGGTCGGTGTCGTTGAGGGTCTTCAGGTACTTGGTCTGGGTGTAGGTGTACCCGGCCAGCAGTTGCAGGCGTTCGACCGGCGCGCCGCTGATCTCGGCCTCGAAGCCCTGGGCGCGCACCTTGCCGCTGTCGGTGTAGCAATAGCCGTCGCCCGAGCCCAGGCAGGTGTCGTTGTAGTCGGTTTCGGCGCGGTGTTCTTCGACGGTGCGGAACAGGTTGAACGAGGTGTTCAGAGCGCCATCGAGCAGTTCTCCCTTGATGCCGATTTCGTAGTTGGCGCCGGTCTTCGGCTGCAGGGCCTGGCCCTGGGCGTCTACCAGGTTGCTCTGTGGCTGGAAGATGTCGGCGTAGCTGGCGTAGGCGGTCCATTGCGGGTTGAGGTCGTAGAGTACGGCGGCGAACGGCGTGACCTGGCCGTTTTCCTCGCTGCGATTGTGCACCCAGTAATCGTAGGCCTGGGTGTACGAGTCGCTCTTGTTGCGGTACCCGCTCACCCGCGCACCGAGCACCAAGGTCAACGGCTCTGCCAGTTTCAGGCGCAGGTTGGCGTAGGTGCCGTATTGGGTGGTGGTGGAGTCGGTCGGCTCGCTGCCACCGCGGATCGGGTTGACCCGATAATCTGCCGAGGACGGGTGGGGGAAGTTCGCCGACGGATCGAAGGGGTTCTGGCTGCCGCTCAGTGACATCAGGGCGAAATAGTCGTGGGTCTTCTGGCGGCTGGCGTTGGCACCGATGATCACCTCGTGCTGCAGGCCGAAGGCTTCGAATTTGCCATCGACATAGCTATCGAAGCCGTAATCGGTCTGGTCGTAGTCGAAGTTGCCGGCGTAGCGTTTCATGCTGGCGCTGCCGGCACCGACCGGGACCGTACCTTCGGCATAGCCGTACTCGATGTCCTGGTCGTTATGGGTGTAGACCGAGGCGAAGTTCAACGACCAGTCATCGTTGAAATAATGCTTGAGGTCGGCGAAGCCGGTGACGCGCTGGCTTTGCAGGCTGTTCCAGCTGGCACCCAGGCAGGTGGAGCGCGACAGCTTGAGGTCGCTGCCGTCGGCGTAGCGCGGCAGGCCGTGGTAGCAGGGCGAGGCATCGACATCTTCATAGGCCAGGCCTACGCCCAGGGTGGTGTCGGGTGTCACATCCCAGTCGAGGGCGCCGTAGTACACCTGATCCTGGCGGTTGGCATGGTCGTAGAAGTACTGGCGATCCTGCACGGCTGCCACGGCGCGGCCGCGCACGCTGCCCGAATCGTTCAGCGGGCCGCCGACGTCGACCTGGCTGCGGTAGTTGTCCCAGGTGCCGGCGGACAGGGTCAGGCTGGTGGTGGCCTGTTCCTGGCCGCGCTTGCGTACAAAGTTCACGCCGCCAGCGGATGATCCGGAGCCTTTCATCATGCCGGCCGCCCCCTTGAGCACTTCGACCCGGTCATAGAACGCCATGTCGCTGGAGAAGCTGTTGGCTTGCACGTAGTTGCCACCCACGTCCAGCGGCACGCCGTCGTACTGGTACTGGCCGTCGAGGTTGAAGCCACGCGAGTAGAAGTACTTGCCGCCCATGGGCGAGTCGTACACGGTGATGCCTGGGGTCTTGTCCAGCACCTGTTCGAGGGTGTTGAGGTTCTGGTCGTCAAGCATCTTGCGGGTCATCACGGTGACCGCCTGTGGCGTTTCCTTCAGCGTATGCACGCCTTTGCCGATGGTCACTGCGCGGGCGGTGTACGACTGGGTGCCTTCACTGGTTGCATCGAGCCGGTTGGCATCGATGTTCAAGGGCCCGAGCTCCATCGCCGCGCCATCGCTGGCCGGTACCAGCACATAACCCACGTTGCCGAGGCGCCGGGCCTGCAGGCCGCTGTTGCCGAGCAAGCGGGCAAGGCCTTCGTCGATGCTGTAGCTGCCCTCCAGGCCATTGCTGGTCAGGTGACGTGCCTGTTCGGTAGCGAACGAAACAGTAACGCCGGCCTGCACCCCGAACTGGGTGATGGCATTGGCCAGTGGCCCGGCGGCCACATGGAAAGTGGTCTGGCTCTGGGCCGTGGCGTTGCCGGGCATCAGCAGCAAACCGGCGGTGCTGGCCAGGGACAGGCCGAGCAGCACCCGGCGCACGGCCTGGCTCAGTGTGCGGGCTGGGGTGGGGTGTACATGGGGCATTGCGTGATCCTTCCGTGTCATGGCAGAAAGTCGCTGTCGTCGCGGCTTGTGTCAGGGACGGACGAGAATCGAAATCAGCAAGTTTCGCAGTGAAGTTTTTTCCACGGGCGGTTCAGGCAGGCTCCACACTCACCCAGAAGCGGCTCAGGTAACGCACCCGCACGGGCAGGGTCCGGTCGAGGTTGGCCAGGGCAATGTCGGTATCGTCGATGCGGAACGCGCCGGAAATGCTCAGCGCGCGAATCGACGGGGCACAGCGCAGCACGCCGGGCCGGTAACGCCCCAGTTCTTCGATGAAGTCGCCCAGGCGCCAGTCATTGACGCTGAGCATGCCGTGCTGCCAGGCCGTCGAGTCCGCGGGCACCGCCTGGACAGTGTCGATGTGATCGCGATCGAAGCTGACCTGTTGCCCTGGCTGCAGTTGCAGCGGGCGCTCGAGGTGGTGCTGCGAGCGCACTTCGACGCCAGCCTGGAGCACGCCGACGCGGGTTTGCTCGGGCAGTTTGCGCACGCTGAATTCAGCGTCCCAGGCAACGATGCTGCCGTCTTGCGTATGCACGATGAAAGGCCGCTGCTGCAGGTCCCGGGATGCGCTGAGCAGCATTTCGCCGCCATACAGCTGGATCGTGCGCAGTTTCGTGTCAAAGCGCACGTCCAGCGCGGTATCGACGTTCAAGGCCAACCTGGACCCGTCCTCCAGCTGTAGCGAACGCCGTTCGCCCGTGCCCGTGCGTTGCTGGGCGAGCAAGGCGCGATAAGGCACCTGCTCGGCCGCCAGCCAGCTGCCGCCGCCCATGGCCAGCAGCAGGCCGAGCACCTTGAGCACGTCACGGCGTTGTGCCTGGGCGGCCCCCAGGCCTTTGAGTGCCGCCTGTGCAGGTAGCAGGGCCCATTGTTGCTGCAGTTTCTCGACCCGCGCCCAGGCCGCGGCATGCTCTGGGCTGGCTTCCAGCCACTGGCGCCAGGCGCGGGCACGGGCGAGGTCGGCGGCGCCATCGTTGAGCTGCACGTACCAGGTGGCGGCGGCTTCGAGGGTTTCGAGCCTCAAGGGTTCAGGCCTCGACCAGCAGCAGGCAGCGGGTCATGGCGCGGATAAGGTGGTTCTTCACCGTGGTCACCGACACGCCGAAACGGTCCGCCGCCGCCGCATAGGTCAGCCCTTCCAGTTGCACGGCAAGGAAGATGTCGCGGGTGCGCGCACCCAGTTCATCGAGCACGCTGTCGATCGTGACCAGCATTTCGATGATGGACAGGCGGATTTCCGGCGACACTTCGACCGGTTCCGGGCGCAGTGCCAGCGCTTGCAGGTAGGCCTGCTCGATGGCGCGGCGGCGTACCTTGTCGATCAGCAGCGAGCGGGCGATGGCGCTCAGGTAGCTGCGCGGCTCACGGATGGGCAGTTGGCTGCGTGCCGTCATCACCCGCAGGAAGGTGTCGTGGGCCAGGTCGGCCGCATCGGCGGCATTGCCCAGGCGCATGCGAAGCCAGTGCTTCAGCCAGCCGCTGTTTTCGCTGTACAGCCGGTGCATAGCCGCGTCATCGAGCGCCGACATAGAGATCAATCCATAACCTAACTGGGAATTGTTCGCATTGTTGCGGCGTGGGTGTGTAATTGCAAGTGCTGTCAGCGAGGCACGTGCAAGGCGCTCGGATTGGCCACGTTCTTCGGCGCGCCCTGGGTAAATGCCAGCACATTGTCGAAGGCATCACCGAAGTACAGCTCGTAGCCGTTCTTTTCTACATACCCCAGATGAGGGGTACACAGCACACGCGGATGCCTGAGCAGGGGATGACTCGGGTCCAGAACGGGTTCTTGCTCGAACACATCCACCGCTGCGAAGCCCGGCCTTCCCGCATCCAGTGCCTGGAGCAGGGCCCCCGGAGCAACCAGTTCGGCGCGGCTGACGTTCACCAGCAGGGCATCGGGCTTCATCCGTGAAAGGTCCTCGAAGGTCACCCGGTGGCGGGTGAGCTCGGACAGCCGCAGGTTCAGGCTGACGATGTCCGCCTCGGCAAAGAACGCCTCGCGCGCTGTCGCCGCCCGGTGCCCATCCGCCTCGGCCGCCGCCCGGCTGCCTTCGCTGCCCCACACCAGCACCGGCATGTCGAACGCCTGGGCATAGCGTGCCAGGCGCTGGCCGATCTTGCCGTAGCCCCAGATCCCCAGCACCTGGCCGGCCACGGCCTGGCCCAGGTTGACCTGCCACTGGCCTTGCCTGAACGCATCGATCGCCGGCACCAGCTGGCGCCGGGCATTGAGGATCAGTGTCCAGGCCAGTTCGGCCGGCGCCACCGGCGAGCCGCGGCCCTCGGTGACGACGATGCCGCGGGCGGTGCAGGCTTCAAGGTCCAGATGGCCGGCGACCTTGCCGGTCTGGCTGATCAGCTTGAGGTTCGGCAGCCGGTCGAGCAGGGCAGCATCGATGCGCGTGCGTTCACGGGTGAGGACCAGGGCGTCGGCGTCGGCGAAGCGTGCGGCCAGCGCGTCCAGCGAGGCGGGCTGCTTGTCGTGAAACACGCTGACGTCATGCCCCGCCAGGCGCTTGAAGCAGTCCAGTGAGCGGATCACGTTCTGGTAGTCATCGGGAATGGCAATGCGCATGTCGGTCGGCCCTGGCAGTTACTGTGGGAAGGGGTTGGCAGGCCGACTGTGTCGGCGTTGCGCTACCCCAGCCATACACTTGAGCACAACCCCCAGCACCACCGCCACCCCGGCACTGACAAAGATCGCCTCGTGCCCAGGGCTCTGCTGCTGCAAGGCCACGAACGCCGGGGCCAGCGCCGCCGCCGCCACCTGCAGGATGCTCACCCAGGGCGTCAACGTGCCGCGCGGGTCGTTGGTGGCAATGGCGCCCATGTAGTAGGTCAGCGCCAGCACCCAGCCAAAGTTCATCAGGAACAGCGCCACGCACAGCTGCCCGGCATTCGCTGCATGGCGCGCCAGCAACACGATCGACAGCAGCACCAGCAGTGAGCCGAAGCCGATCATCGGCCCACGCCGCACCCGTGCCCCCAGCACGCTGGGCAAGGCCCCGCCGGGCAAGCCGCCGAGGATCCCCAGGCCGAATGCCCAGCCGACATCCAGCGGGCTGATGCCACGCCCGCGGGCCAGTTGGTCGACAAAGCCCCAGATGCAATAGATCGCCAGTTGCAGGCACAGCATCCCCAGCAGGGCATAGCGCCCGAGGGTGGCACAGCCTGCGCCACGCTGGGTCACCGGCACCGGTGCCTCGCGGTGCAGCCGTTGCGGAATGGCCAGCGCGACCAGGGCGATCAGCACGAACCAGAAGCCGATGCTGGCCACGGCGCCTTGATTGCCGATCATCTGCGCCAGCTGTGGCATGCAGGTGGCGTACAGGGCGAACACGGCCGTCTGGATCAGCAACGACAATCCATATGAGCGATCCTGCCCGGGCAAGCGCCCCAGCCCGCTGATGGCGCCGGCATACAGCACGCCGGTGGCAACGCCGCACGCCAGCCGGCACAGCACCAGCGCTGCCAGTGAATCCAGCGCGGCACTGAGCAGGTTGAGCGCCAGCGCGGCGCAGGCGCCCGCCAGGTACAGGCCGCGGCCACCGAAGCGCCGGCCCAGCAACGGCAGCAACAGGCTGCCGAGCAAGGTGCCGGTCATTTCGCTGGACAGGATCCAGCCTTGCTGGCTCAGGTCGAGGTTCAGCCGTTCGGCCAGCAGGCCGATGAAGATCGGCTGCACGCCAATGATGATCAGCGCCGTGGCGGCGATGTAGATCAGGGCGGCACGCAGCAGCAGGTTTTTCTTGTTGTTGTGCATTGGAGTTTCCCGGGTGGCGCAGCGGTTCAGGCGTGGGGGAGGGTGCCTGCGTCGTGGGTGATGCGGCCGTTCATCAGGGTCAGCGCCACATCGGTCTTGCCGATCTCATAGCGGTCGAGCTCGAACAGGTCCTGCTCGAGGATGATGATGTCGGCGCGCTTGCCGGCGGTGATCGAGCCAATCTCCTTTTCCAGCCCGAGCTGGTAGGCGCCGTTGAGGGTGTAGGCGGCGATCAGTTGCGGAATGCTCAGGCGCTCGTCGGCATCGGGCATCACCGGCGCATTCGGCTCGCCACTGAGCTGGCGGGTGTGGCCCGATTCGATGTGCTCCACCGGCTTGTGCTGGCAACGGCACTGGCAGACCAGGCCGTCCATGCCGATCGACACGGTCACGCCCTGGTCGATGAAGGTGCGGAACTTGTACATCGAGGCCCAGCGCTTGAAGCCGTACGACTGCTGGATCGCCTCGGCGTAGGCATCGACCACGCCCCATTGCAGCTGGGTGTTGGCCATGACCCCGATACGGCGAAAACGCGGGATGTCGTCGGGGTGGGTGAGGAAGGCGTGGGTGATCACATGGCGGCGGTCGCGTGGCGGGTTGCTGGCGAAGGTCCGTTCGAACACGTCCAGCGCCATGCGCACGGCCGCATCGCCCACGGCGTGCACCATCACGTCGATACCGGCGGCATCGGCCTGGCGCACGTGCTGTTCGAACACCGCTTCGGGCATGGTCGTCGAGCCGCAGTGCGGCTTGTCGCAGTAGGGTTCGAGCAAGAACGCGGTGTGGTTCAGCTCGGTGCCGTCGAGCATCAGTTTCAGGGTCTGCGCTTTCACCAGCGGCGAGTCGTAGCGGCGGCGCATGCCTTGCAGGATGGCCACCGGGTCATCCTCGGTGCCCATGTTGATGTAGCTGCCGACCACGCGCAGTTTCAGGCGCTCTTCGCGCTCCAGTTGCTGCAAGGTTTCGTAGAGCAAGGTCTGGTCGCCGGCCGGGTCGAGGAAGCCGGCATCGAACACGGTGGTGATGCCGGCGGCGACCAGTTTCTCTTGCCAGAACGGGATCGAGCGCAGGTACAGGTCGATGCCGGTTGGCAGGTAGCCGGCTTCGCTCAGCCGTTGCATCAGCAACGAATAGGCCGCGCAGTCGATGATCACGCCCGTGGGCTCGCCGCTGACCGGGTCCTTTTCGAACCAGCTGGCGCCTTCTTCCACGGCCGGGGTGTCGCGGTCGATGCCGGCGGCCTTGAGCGCGTAGGTGTTGACCCACATGGTGTGGTAGTCGGTGGACAGCAGGCACACCGGCTTGTCCGGGCAGATGGCGTCGAGCACTTCGCGGCGCAGCATGTCGGCCGGCATCAGCGGCTGGATCCAGCCCATGCCGGTGATGGCCTTTTCGCCGGGGTTGGCTGCCACGTAGCGCTTGAGCAGCGCCAGCACCTCATGCGGGTCTTCGTGGTTGACCAGTGCCTGGAAGGCGAAGGCGGTGCTGGAGAAGTGCCAGTGCGACTCGACGAAGCCTGGCAGCACCAGCTTGCCGGCGGCGTCCAGCAAGCGTGTGGCGGGGCCGGCATGGGCCATGACGCTGGCGTGGTCGCCCACGCAGAGGATGCGCTCGCCCTGCACGGCCACGGCGCTGGCCCATGGCTGGTGCGGGTCGACGGTGTAGAGGCGGGCGTTGTGGATGATGAGATCGGCGGCGGTGGTCATGGCGGCTCCCTGGGGCAAAATGCCGCGCTAGTTTTGTGTCGGTTAAAAGTTTTAGTCAATAAAATATTTTTGCGGATTGGCTTTGCTGTATGCTGGCCACCGGTTTTGACAAAGGGTTGCCAAGTGAGCGGATTGCGCGAGCAGCAGAAGGCGCTGCGCCGGGAGACCATCAGCCGTACGGCGCTGGGCCTGTTCGAGCGCCAGGGCTTCCAGACCACCACCATGGAGCAGATCGCCCGGTTGGCGGCGGTGTCGGTGCCCACGGTGTTCGCCTATTTCGGCAGCAAGCAGGAGATCCTGCTGGAGAAGCTGCGCGAAGCCGACCACCGCGCGGTGGCCGAGGCGCGCAGGCGCCTGGGGGAGTTCGACCAGGCGCTGGATGCGTTGTGCTGCTACGAAACGCACCTGACCGACTACGCCTTCGAGGTACTGCCGGCGCCGCTGTGGCGGGAGATCCTGCCGCCCTTGCTGCCATTGCTGGGCAGCCATCAGCGCGAGGTGCCCGAAGCCTACAAGCGGGTCAACGACGCGCTGGTCGAGGAGCTCAAGCACCTGCTCCAGGATTTGTGCGACAGCGGCAAGCTGCGCGCCGACCTCGACGTGGGCTATGCGGCGTTTCTGATCAACGACTACGGGCATCTGCAGCTGCTGCGGTTGTGCAGCTGCGAGCCGCTGGACCTGGTGGCGCACCGCGAGGATGTGCGCCGGTTCATGGGCTTCTTGCTGGCTGGCATGCAACAACCTTGAGATCGTGGGGCCTCTTTGCGGCCCATCGCCGGCAAGCGCGGCTCCCACAAGGGAACAGTGTCAGGGCTGGTTGAGCGGCCAGCCCTGGTGATGCGCCACCAGAAAGTCGACAAACACCCGCACCCGCGCCGGCATTGCCGGCCCGCCGACGAACACCGCATGCAGCGGCTCGCGGTCGCCCGGGTTGTAGTCTTCCAACAGCGCCACCAGTTGACCGTTTTTCAGCTCATCGGCTACGGTAAAGGTCCCGATCCGGGCAATCCCCGCCCCCAGCCTGGCCAGTTGCGCCAGCGCCTCGCCACTGCTGCACTCGATATTCCCCGTCACCTTCAGTGAAAAATCCTCCCCCGCCCGGCGAAACGGCCAGTCCGGCGCTGCCCGCCGGAAGTTGAAGCGCAGGCAATTATGCTGCGCCAGGTCCTCCGGCACCTGCGGCGTACCACAGCGCGCAAGGTATTCGGGCGAAGCCACCACCACCTGGCCGGTATGGCCGATGCAGCGCGCGCTCAGCGAGCTGTCGGGCAGCAGGCCAAAGCGCAGCGCCACATCGGCCTGACCGCCATGGATGTCGGCTATTTCGTCACTCAGCGTCAGGTCGACCAGCACCTGCGGATACTGCGCGCTGAACGCCGTCAGCAATGGCACCACCGTCAGCCGCCCATGCCCCAGCGCAGCGCTCACCCGCAACCGCCCGCGCGGCACGCCCTGGTCGGTGATCGCCTCTTCGACCTCCAGCAGGTCCGCCAGGATGCGCCGCGCCCCGCGCAGGTACGCCTCGCCCTCGGTGGTGAGGGTGATCGCCCGGGTGGTGCGCAGCAGCAGGCGCGTGCCCAGGCGCTGTTCGGCGCGGGCGATGATGCGGCTCACCGCCGAGGGCGTCAGGCCCAGCTCGCGGGCAGCGGCAGACAGGCTGCCGGCATCCACCACCCTGGCAAACACCTCCATCTCCCCGGATCGCCCGTTGTAGTCCATCTGTGCCTCCAGCGCAAAGGTGGTTGCCGCAAAAGCGGCCTAGTGCATTGAAAGCGCTGATCGTAGCATTTGCGGCATAGATAAGGAGCCTTCCCCATGCGTATCAATCCACCCCTCGTGGCACTTGCCATCGGTGCCTTCGGCATCGGTGTCACCGAGTTCGCCCCCATGGGCATGCTGCCCGGCATCGCCGCCGACCTCGGCGTGTCGATCCCGGCTGCAGGCCTGCTGGTCAGTGCCTACGCGCTAGGCGTGCTGATCGGTGCCCCGTTGATGACCCTGGCCACCGGCAAGATCCCGCGGCGCTACCTGCTGATCGGGCTGATGGCGATCTTCACCTTGGGCAACGTGATGTCGGCGATGGCCACTGATTATCAAAGCCTGATGGTCGCACGCATCGTCACCTCGCTTAACCATGGTGCGTTTTTTGGCGTCGGCTCGGTAGTCGCGGCCAGCGTGGTGCCACCCGAAAAACGGGCTGGCGCGGTGGCGGCGATGTTCATGGGGTTGACCCTGGCGACCATCGGCGGCGTGCCGCTGGCTACCTGGTTCGGTGAGCTGCTGGGCTGGCGCACGGCGTTCTGGGGTATTGCCGGCCTGGGCCTGGTCGCGATGGTCTCGCTGTGGTTCGCGCTGCCCAACCTGCCGCTGCCGAAAAGTGGCGGTGCGATGGCCGAAATCCGTGTGCTTGGCCGAGGGCCGGTATTGTCGGCGTTGGCGCTGACCGTGGTCGGCTCCAGTGCGATGTTCACCGTGTTCACCTACATCGCGCCGATCCTGCACGCCCAGGCACAGGCGTCGACGACCTTCATCACGGCCATGCTGGTGCTGTTCGGCATCGGTTTGACCCTGGGCAACATGTGGGGTGGCAAGGCGGCGGACCGCTCGATCGAGCGAACCTTGATGGTGTCGCTGGCGGTACTGATCGCCGTGCTGCTGGTGTTTCCGGCCACCTTGGGCTGGTCGCTGCCGACCGCGGTGGCGATCCTGGTGTGGGGTATCGCCAGCTTCGCCCTGGTACCACCGCTACAGATGCGCGTGATGGAAGCGGCCAAGGACGCGCCGAACCTGGCGTCGGCGGTGAACATCGGCGCGTTCAACCTGGGCAACGCGATTGGCGCGGCGCTGGGTGGCGCAGTGATCAATGCGGGGCTGGGGTATCCGGCGGTGTCGTATGCCGGGGCAGGGATGGCGGTGCTGGGGTTGCTGCTGACCATCGCCTGGCGGACGCGGCCAGTGGTGCCGGTGTCGCGGGCAGTGGCGTGACCTTGCAGCGCCGGCCTGTTCAAGGCAGGCCGTTGCGCCCGTGGGCAAGGTAGCCAGGGCGCTGGCTGAGGCGCTCGTAGTAGGCGCTAACGGCAGGTAACCGGGGGTGGTCTATCGGCGTGGCGAACCAACGATGCACCGACAGGCCGATGGGGATGTCGGCCAAGGTGAAGTGCTCACCAGCGACGAACGCGCCGGTCGCAGCCAGTTGCCGATCGAGGATGCCCATGTAGCGCGCCCATTCTGCGCAACCGGCAGCCAGCGCCTGGGCATCCTGGTGCGCGGGCGAGTGGCGCACCCGCGACATGAACGGGTAGCTCCACGCCCGGTTCAGGTCCGAGGCCTGCCAGTCGATCCATTGGTCGATGCGCGCGCGTGCCTGCGCTTCGCTCGGGTAGCAGGCCGCATCGCCGTAACGGTTCGCCAGGTAGCGGATGATGCTGTTGGATTCCCACAGCGTGAAGTCGCCGTCCTGGATCACCGGGACCATGGCGTTGGGGTTGAGCGCAAGGAACTCCGGCGCGTCGGTGGGCTGGAAGCCGCTGCCCCAGTCTTCGCGCTCGAAGGGGATGTTGAATTCGGCACAGGCCCACAGCACCTTGCGCACGTTGATCGAAGAGGCCCTGCCCAGTATCCGTAACATGGCGTCATCCTTGATGGAGGGAGCGCTGATCGTCGACCAGCCGGCGCCCTCCGGTCAAGCGGATTCTAGCGGCTGGCGAACTGCGCTGCGAGTTTGACCGCAGCCTGTTCGAAGGCCACTTTCATCGCTTCAACCACCGCGTCATCGTGCTCGAACGACAGGTACAGGCGCCCATAATGCGAAGGCATCACCAGCACCCCGGCCTCTCGCAGCGCAAGGTGCAGTGCCTGGCTGAACGCCGCGCTGCCCACGGCCATTGCCTGCGCGTAGGTGGTCGGCGCCTGGCGTGAAGGCCACAGGCTGAAGACATTGCCGTAGCCGCTGGTGCTCACCACGATGCCCTGTGCTTCAAAGATCGCTTCCACAGCCTGGCGCAACTGCTGGCCGCGGGCGATCAGGCCGGGGTAGTCGCACTGGTCGAGTTGCGCCAGGGTGCTCATGACCGCTGCGCAGGCCAGCGGATTGCCGCTGAAGGTGCCGCCACGCAAGACCTTGCCCTGCTCGAAAGCCGCCAGGACCTCCGGTTTGCCGACGATGGCCGACACCGGCACGCCATTGCCGATGGCCTTGCCGACGCTGGCAATGTCCGGGTCGAGCCCGGCCAGTTGGCTGGCCAGCCCGGCGTGCAGGCGAAACCCCATCAGCACCTCGTCGGCGATCACCAGCGCGCCATGGCGGCGCGCGACCTGCTGCACGTGTTGCAGGTACCCAGGCGCCGGCATCAGGCAGCCGGCATTGGCCAGCATCGGTTCGAGGATGACGGCGGCGATGTCCTGGTCTTCGGCGAACAGCCGCTCGACGTCATCGAAGTCGTTGAAGCGCAGCAGCGTGGTGCGGGCGGTGGCGGGGCGCTGGCCATCGATGAAAGCCGCCTCGGCGGAGCCGACATTGCCGAAGCTGACATCGTCGAACCAGCCATCGAAGCCGGCCGCCATCTTGGCGATGCGTCCCCGCCCGGTGTAGGCCCGGGCGGCACGGCAGGCCAGGTGCACGGCTTCGCTGCCGGAGTTGGTGAAGATCACCTTGCTCAGCGCGCCGGTGTGCGCGGCCAGGGCGGTGGCCGCAGCGTGCTCGCGCACATGGGCCCACGACGGCGAGGCGGAGTCGGCGAGGGCGGCGGCTACCTGGGTATTGACCCTGTCGTTGGCGTGGCCGAGCAGCACGGCGCCAAAGCCGAGTGCGGTGTCGATGTAGCGGCGGCCCTGGTCGTCGTGCAGGTAGGGGCCTTTGCCGTTGCGGATGAACAGGGCCTGGCCGTCGAGGTCGGGCAGGATGCGGGCGGCGCTGGACACATCGCCTACGAGATTGGGCATGGGTACCTCTGTGTTCTGTTCGGGTGCTTGGGGACTCAGCGGGTATTCCACGGGCTCTGCGCGAGCTTGTGTTCGAGGAAGTCGCGGAACACGCGGATACGCGGGCTGAGGTGCTTGCGATTGGTGTAGATCAGGTAGATCGGCTCGACGCTGTCGCTGCTGTACGCCTCGAGCAATGGCACCAGGCGGCCTTCCTGAATGTCCTGGCCAATGTGGAACTCCGCCAGGCGCACGATGCCGGCACCGTCGAGCGCCAGGTCGCGCAGCAGGTCGCCCTGGGCGAAGGTGGCCTTGGGCACCACCGGTACCGTCAGGGCCTGGCCATCGACGACGAAGCTCCAGGTGTTCCACACGCTGTTGAAACCGAAGGAGAAGCAGGTGTGTGCGAGCAGTTCGGCGGGTTGCGCCGGCGTGCCATGGCGGGCCAGGTATTCCGGGGCCGCGCAGAGAATCCAGCGGCTCTGGCCGATCTTGCGGGCGATGCGCGTGGAGTCGGGCAGCACGCCGCTGTGGATGGCCACGTCCAGGCCCTGGTCGAACTGGTCGGTGAATTGTGCACCGACCTGGATGTCCACGGTCAGCCCCGGGTAGGCGGCCAGAAATTCCGGCAGCCAGGGGATGATCTGGTGCTTGGCGAAGGTGGTCATGGTGTGCACGCGCAAGGTCCCGCTGACCCGGGTAGGGAAGGCCTCGGCCAGCGAATCGGCCTCGGCCATGGCATTGACCACCGCCCGGGCGCTGACCAGGTAGGCGCTGCCTTCATCGGTCAGCGTCAGGCTGCGCGTGCCACGCTGGAACAGGCGCACCTGCAGGCGATCCTCCAGCCGCGAAATCAGCTTGCTGATGGCCGAGGGCGTCATCCCGCAGGCCCGCGCAGCGGCAGAGAAGTTGCCGTGCTCGGTGGCCCAGAGAAACGCCAGCAGTTGCGAGTAGTTGTCCATGTTCCGCCTCCGGTGATTGAGCAGAAGACTGGCAGCGCGGCTGGGGGCTGGCAACCTGTGGTCAGCGAATGAACTGCTCGATGTAGTCGTCCGCCAGGCCCAGCGCCTTGTAGTGGGCGCGGGCGCTTTCCAGCTTGGTGAACACGTCCTCGTAACCCACCGCCACGCCCTGTGGGTCGACGTAGGTGTAGCCGCCCTGCACATGGAACCAGGTGATCATCTCTTCGACATCTTCCGGCACGAACAGGGTATGCGTCTCGCCCGGTGGCTCGTAGGCGAACGAACCCTCCTCGGCGACCCAGTCGTGCTCCAGGTAGAACCAGCGGCCCTTGAGCACCAGGGCATGCACGCCGCCGGTGTGGCGGTGGCGCGACAGCACGCCGCTCTGGCGTACCCGCAGCAGGTTGATGTAGTAGCCGCCGGAGACGTTCAGCAGCAGGGGCTTGAAGGACACCGAGGCGGTCACCGGGACCCACAGTTGGTCATCTTCGAGCCACTTGCCCAGCACGCCGGGGTGAACCATGTCGGGTGACATGAAGGGGACCTGCGGCAGTTGATAGGGAATGGCCAGTTCGTCGGGTTTACGGGCTACGGTCATGAGGGTTTCCACACAGGGTTTTCTTGGAATGGGCGGGGCTGTCTGGCCCGCGCCGTGGTCAGGGTAGGGGTGTGCCGCAGGCTGAAAAAGGCCCTGGCCGGCACACCCGCTGTGAAGCCGCGTCACAATTCAGGCGTTTGCCGCTTCGTCCAGGCGCAGTGCGGCACGCTGGGCCGAGAGCGCGGGCTGGCGTTTTTGCAGATAGCCACCGATGGCCACCAGCACGCCGGTCAGGCCCAGGGTGGACAGCAGCTCTGCGCGTTGCCCCGGGAACGCCGCCATGACCGCAAACACACCGACGATGAAGGCGATGGTCAGCAGGGTCAGCCAGGGGAACAGCCACATGCGCACATCCAGCCGCTTGCCCAGCGCCACCAGTTTGCGGCGCATGCACAGCTGGGTGACGGCGATCACCAGGTACATCAGCAGGGCCAGTGCGCCGCTGGTGGCCAGCAGAAACTGGAACACCTCGGCAGGCAGCAGGTAGTTGGCCGCCAGGGCCGCCAGCGCGGCGCCTGCGGTAAGGGCGACGGCCAGCAGGGGCACGCCTTGCGCGGTGGTGTGCGATACCGCTTTCGGTGCGTCGCCGCGCCGGGCCAGCGAGTAGGCCATGCGCGAGGCGGTGTAGATCGCCGAGTTCAGGCAGCTGGTCACCGCCACCAGCACCACGATGCTCATGATCCCCGGTGCCCAGGGGATGTTCATGGCATTCAGCACGGCCTGGTAGGAGCCCTGGGCCAGGCCGGGTGCATTCCACGGGATCAGGCACACCACGACGAACATCGAACCGAGGTAGAACAGGCCCAGGCGCCACACCACCGCGCGGATGGCCTTCTTGATGTTGGCTTTCGGGTCACGCGATTCGGCAGCGGCGATGGTCACCACCTCACTGCCCTGGAAGCTGAACATGGCGGTCAGCAACGCGGCGACGATGGCCACGTTACCCTTGGGCGCGAAGCCGCCGTTGGCCCACAGGTTGCTGATGCCGCTGGTCGACGAGCCGGGCATCAGGCCGAAGATCGCCAGTACACCGAGCACGATGAAGGTGACGATCGACACCACCTTGAACAGTGACAGCCAGTATTCCAGGGTGCCGAACGAGCCGACGCTGAGGCTGTTGCAGCCGATCAGCACCAGGCTGATGGCAAAGGCCGTGAAGGCGTGCGGCAAACCCAGCCAGTCGCCGAGGATGTTGCCGGCGACGATGGCTTCGATGGCGATCACCAGCACATAGAACCACCAGTACAGCCAGCCGATCGAGAAGCCGGCCCAGCGGCCGATGGCCTGGTCGGCGTAGGAGGAGAACGAGCCGGTGTCCGGCCGCGCCGTGGCCATCTCGCCGAGCATCTGCATCACCAGCACCACGATCGCCGCCGCGATCACGTAAGCCACCAGCACGGCGGGCCCGGCCGCGGCAATGGCGTTGCTCGAACCCACGAACAGCCCGGCGCCGATGACCCCGCCAATCGAGATCATCGTCACCTGCCGGCCTTTCAGGCCATTCCCCAGCTTGTCGTTCTGCATCTGTTGTTCGCCACGCATCGGCTCGCACCTCGGTTGCACGCTTGTTGTTGTCATGGGCCATCGGCGAGACGGCCTTGGCTGCTACCTTATGCGGCAAGCGTTCGGAGGATTAGGTGCTGCGGCGGCACAGCGGGTGTGACGAACGTTCACAGCGCGGGGTGCCGGGGCAGACATTCGCCCCCGGCTCTGGCAAGGTAGAACGCCGTTCAAGCCAGGCTTGCTTCCCCAAATGGATGCCTTCTACCTCATCGCCCTCGGCGCCATCGTCGCGGGTTTCGTCCAGGGCCTTTCCGGCTTTGCCTTCGGCATGGTCGCCATGTCGTTCTGGGCCTGGGGCCTGGAACCGCGCCTGGCGGCGTCGCTGACCGTGTTCGGCAGCCTCAGCGGCCAACTCATCGCCGTGTTCAGCGTCCGCCGCGGCTTCAGCTGGGCGCTGCTGTGGCCGTTCGTGCTCGGCGGCCTGGCCGGTATCCCGCTGGGGGTGTGGGTGCTGCCTTACCTGGACATGCTCTGGTTCAAGGCCGTGTTCGGCACCCTGCTGGTGCTGTGGTGCCCGCTGATGCTGCTGGCGCCGCGCCTGCCAAGGCTGCCGGGCAACCGCCTGGCCGATGGCGTGGTGGGCCTGGTGGGCGGGGCATTGGGCGGGATCGGTGGCTTTACCGGCACAGTGCCTACACTGTGGTGTACCTTGCGCGGCTTCGAGCGCGACACCCAGCGTGCGGTGATCCAGAACTTCAACCTGTCGATGCTGCTGGTGACCCTGCTCACCTACCTCGGCACCGGGGTAGTGACCCGCGACATGCTGCCCGCGTTCGGCGTGGTGCTGCTGGCCATGGCGTTGCCGGCGCTGCTGGGTACGCGGGTGTACCTGGGGATCAGCGAGCTGGCGTTTCGCCGGGTGGTACTGAGTTTGCTGACGGCCTCCGGGGTGGCCATGCTGACGGCGTCGTTACCGGCATTGTTGAGCCGTTGAGCGCTTGCCTGGCGGCGCTGAACTTGGCACCCTTTGCGCCGCATCGATCTTGCGCGCCGTAACAGAAGGAACCGCACCGTTGAGCTGGGACAAAGTCGGCAAACTCCTGGTAGCCATGTTGCTTGGCCTGATGGTCTTGCTGGTGGCTTTTGTGCTGCTCAAGGACCAGCCTCGGCTCGAGGCGACCCTGACCTACGCCTACCTCACGTATCCCAGCCAGTTCAGCGAACGCATCAGCAAGGCCAACGAGCAGCTCAAGTACGAGCAGTTGCAGCCGCGCATCAACACCATCAGCGGCGGTGCCTTGAGCCAGTATCAGGTAGACAAGCTGATCGAACTGGCCCAGGCACCTTATGCCCAGCTGTTCGCCAAACCCTTCGAGGCCGGGTTGGTGGATCACCGCACGGGTTTGCTCATCGACCTGCACAACCGGGGTGACAGCGATGTTCGGCAGGTGAAGGTGCGCCTGCCGGCCAAGGGCCTGGTGCAGGTGCGTGATGCGGCAGGCAACGACACGCTTTACGAGGCGGCGACGGCGCAGGTGGAGATACCGGCCATCGAGCGGGGCGGGGCGTGCAAGGTCTGGGTCTACTTCGATGCCGACTATTCACAGATTCGCCAGGGTGGCATCGGTGTCAGTTTTGCCGGTGGTGAGGCGGATGTGCGGGTCTATCGCGAATTCACCGGGTTCCCGGCGCTGGTGGCGCGCTACAGCCGTGAGCTGGTAGTGCTGCTGGGGGTGTTGTTGCTTGGCCTGCTGGGCATGGGCTACACCTGCCTTGCCCGGCGGCGCACCCTTGCCTGAGTTTCTTGCTGTACCGGCCTCTTCGCAGGCTTGCGTGCGAAGAGGCCGGTACAGGATGACTCAGGCCGGGACCATCGCAAAGCCTACGCCAAATCGGTTCCAGGCATTGATGGTGGCAATGGCCAAGGTCAGGTTGGCCACCTCGGCCGGCTCGAAGTGCTGCTGCAGCGCTTCATATTCCGCTTGCGGGGCGCCACGCTCGGGCAGCCGGGTCAGGCATTCCACCCAGGCCAGCGCAGCACGTTCGCGCGGGGTGAAGTAGTGGGTCTCCTGCCAGACGCTCAGGGTCTGCAAGCGCGCCTCGGTCTCGCCGGCCTTGCGCGCATCATTGGCATGCATGTTCACGCAATAGGCGCAGCCGTTGATCTGCGAAGCCCGCAGGCGCACCAGTTCCAGCAGTGAGTTCTCCAGGCCACTCTTGGCCAGGGCCTGCTCCAGGCCGACCATCGCCTTGTAGGCTTCCGGCGAGTGTTTGGCCCATTCGATACGGTTGTGCATGACATGCTCCAGGGAATGTGGGGTGGACATGGCACTACCTTAGCGCCCGCCGCCTTTTGCCCCGATAGCCAATCGCGCGCTTTGCCGGGAGGCCAATCGGGCCATTAAGGTGGCCACTGACCTGCATCCAATCTCTTCATTTCTACCCTGACTGCCTGGACAGGATAATGACCGGGTCAAGCTTTGGGAGTATCGATTCGTGATGAGAGGGGCGTTGAACCTGTTGCTGGTGATCTTGCTGGCAGTGAACCTGAGGCCGATCCTGACCAGCATCGGCCCGTTGCTCGAGCCGATGCGTGCCAGCACCGGGCTGGGCTACCAGCAAGCGGCGCTGCTGACGGCGTTGCCGGTGCTGTGCATGGGCCTGGTGCCACTGCTGCAGCCCTGGCTGCGGCGCTGGATCAGCGAACACGGCGGCATGCTCGGCGGCCTTGGCGCCATCGCCTTGGCCTGCCTGTGGCGGCTGCAACTGGACAGCGCCTGGGCGCTGATTGCCAGCGCGGTACTGGCCGGGCTGGGCGTGGCGGTGGTGCAGGGCATGATGCCGGGCCTGGTCAATCGCTGGTTCCCCAGCCGCCTGGCCGGGACCATGGGCCTGTACTCGGCGGCGCTGATGAGTGGCGGTGGCCTGGCAGCCGTGCTCGGCCCGCATATCAGCGGGCACTTTGGCCACTGGCAGGCCGGGCTTGGCCTGTGGGCGATCCCGGCCGTGCTGGCCGTGCTGGCCTGGGCCGCGCTGCGTCCCCGGCACAGTGCACCCGCCCTGGCCGGCGCCAGCGGTGGGCACTGGTTCGGCACGCGCCGGGCCTGGTTGCTGGCGCTGTATTTCGGCCTGATCAATGGCGGCTATACCAGCATGGTGGCGTGGCTGCCGGCCTACCACCTGGAACACGGGGGTACGGCGCAAGGCGGTGGCGACCTGGTCGGCCTGATGACGATCTTCCAGGTCTGCGGCGCCCTGGGCCTGCCGCTGTTGCTGCGCGGTGTTGCCGACCGTCGTCCGGGCTTGTGGCTGGCGCTGTCGATCCAGCTGGCGGGCTTTCTCGGCTTGTTGCTGGCGCCGACCCTGGCCATGGGCGTGTGGGTAGCGATGATCGGCTTTGGCCTGGGTGCCTGCTTCAGCCTGAGCCTGACCTTGACCCTGGAGCACCTCAAATCGCCCGCTGAAGCCGGCAGCCTGGCGGCCTTCGTGCAGGGCATCGGCTTCATCATCACCGGCATCATCCCGTACATCACCGGTTGGCTGCGCGATGTCAGCGGCGACTTCCAGGCCTCGTGGACGTTGCTCACCGTCACCGTGCTGGCGATGCTGCTGGTGACCGCCTGTTTCGCCCCGCGCGGTTATGCGGCGGCCATTGCCCGGCCACGGCAGGGCAGCCCGGCAGCAGTGGTCAACTGAGGCGTTGCAGGGTATCGCGGACCCGGTCCAGCGCCGGGTCGATATCCAGCAGCTCGATGGCGCCGAAGCCCAGCAGCAATCCTGGCCGAACGGGCGCTTCGCTGAAGAACGGCGCCAGGGAATACAGGCCGACCTCCACCTTGCGCGCGAGGTTGGCCAGCAGCTCGACATCCACGCCCGGCCGCGCCAGGGCGCTCAGGTGGAACCCGGCACTGGCGGGCACGGCGCTGAACCAGGGCGCCAGGTCGTCGTCCAGCCGCGCCAGGATACGTGCACGGCGGGCGCTGTAGATGTCGTGGCAGCGACGGATGTGCTTGTTCAGGTGGCCCTCGCCAATGAACCGCGCCAGCGCCCACTGCAGTAGGGGCGGGCTGTGCCAGTCGCTCAGGTGCTTGGCCACGCAGGCGGCGCTGAGCACTGCCGGTGGCAACACCGCGTAACCCAGGCGCAGTTCCGGCAGCAAGGTCTTGGAGAAGGTCCCGACATAGGCCACCAGCCCTTGCCGGTCGAGGCGCTGCAGGGCGTCGGCGGCCGGGCCCTGGTAGCGGAATTCGCAGTCGTAGTCGTCTTCGATGATCAACGCGCCGAGCTCGGCGGCCCGTGCCAGCAGGGCGTGGCGGCGCTGCTCGCTCATTGGCATGCCAAGCGGAAACTGGTGCGAAGGCGTCACGTAGATCAGCCGGGTGCCATCGGCAATGTGCGACACGCACATCCCCTCGTCGTCCACCGGCACCGACTGCAGCGTTGCCCCCAGGGCCAGGAACAGCTGGCGTGCCGGCGGGTAGCCGGGGTCTTCCATGGCCACCTGGCAGCCGGGCTCGACCAGCACCCGGGCGATCAGGTCCAGGGCCTGCTGGGCGCCGTTGCACACCAGCACATCCGCCGCACTGCAATGCACACCGCGGGCGTAGGCGATATGGTGGGCGATGGCCTCGCGCAGTTCGGCCAGGCCCTGGGCGGCAAACTGCCGCTCGGGATGCCGCTGGCTGCGGCGCAGGGCGTAGTTCAGGCAGCTGCGCCACTGGTCGAAGGGGAACTGCGCCTTGCTCGAAGCGCCGCCGACGAAGTCATACCGCGAAGGGGCGTCCTGGGTGCGCCTGGCGAGCACCGTGGCGCGCTGCTGCCAGCGCTGCAGCGAGGCGGCAGCGGCCAGGGGCACGGTTTGTGTATCACGGCTGTGCAGCGGTTGGCGCGGGGTGATGAAGGTGCCACGGCCGACCACACCGCTGAGCAGGTTGTCGTAGGTCAGCCGCGAATAGGCTTCGGCCACGGTCTTGCGCGACACGCCCAGCTGCTCGGCCAGCAGCCGGGTCGGCGGCAGTTGCGTGCCGGCGGCCAGGTGGCCGCTGTCGATGCCGGCGCGCAGTTGCTGATAGAGCTGGTCGGCCAGGCCTTTGCGGCCGTCCAGGCGAATGTGCAGTTCCATGGTCACAGTCCGAAGCACGGGAGTGCTGAGGATAGCGGATCAAAGCCGTGCGGTGCTTACCGTGATGTAACCCTTGTCGTTCAGGTCGATGCGTATCACCGTTTCATCCGCAGGGGCCTTGCGCTTCTGCTTGATGCATACGCCTTTGACGCGGATGGCGCGCATCTGGTGGCTGATGGCGCGCCCGGATGGGTTGAAGAAGATTTCGCTGGCCAGCAGTTCGATGCGCTCGACCAGTTGCCGGGTGCGTTCGTCGGTGGCACAGAAAAACATCACACCGGAGAGGTGCGGGTCGTCGTCCGGGTTGCTGACGTCGTGGGCCATCAATTCGCGCAGGGCACTGCGCAGATCGGCGACGGTACGGGTCTCTGGGTGCATGCGCAGCCTCCTCTGGGTCGAGAGTGCTGAAGCATGTTTTCCCTGGCTGACAGCGACAAGTAAGGCACTTCGGAATGAGCTGTAGGAAGTTTCTGATGCCACAAGTGAGTGCCTGCGCTGCATCGATGCGGCACAATTCTTCGCCTGATTGCTGCGCTGAGCGAGGATACCGATGAACAGCCACTTCCAAACCGTCGACCTGCAAAAGGCCTACCGCCTGCTCAACCATGGGCCGACCGTGCTGGTGTCGGCCAGCCATGCTGGCGTGGACAACGTCATGGCCGCCGCCTGGGCCTGTGCGCTGGACTTCGACCCGCCCAAGGTCACCGTGGTGCTGGACAAGATCGCCCGCACCCGGCAGTTGGTGGAGGGCAGTGGCTGGTTCGTGATCCAGGTGCCCACCGCTGCCCAGGCGCAGCTGACCCACCAGGTGGGTACCCGCAGCCTGTTCGACCAGCCGGACAAGCTGGCCAGCATCGGCGTCGAACTGGCGCGGGTGGAGGGGTATGCGGCGCCGCTGGTCCAGGGCTGTTCGGCCTGGCTGATGTGCCGGGTGATCGACGAGCCGCATAACCAGAGCACCTATGACCTGTTCATAGGTGAAGTGGTGGCGGCGTGGGCGGATGACCGGGTGTTCCGTGAGGGACACTGGGCTTATGAGAATGCCGACCCGCAGTGGCGTAGCCTGCACTATGTGGCGGGTGGGCATTTCTATGCGATTGGCGAGCCGGTGGTGGTCGATCCACAAGATTGAGGTTACCTGCTCCAGCCTCTTCGCGGGCAAGCCCGCTCCCACAGCATAGCGCTTTGCCTGAGCTATCAGTCATCCTGTGGGAGCGGACTTGCCGACGATAGGGCCCTTAAGAACGAACCTCCTGTTTGAATTTCAACCGCCAGCCATGCAGCAACGGCTCTGTGTACCCGCTGGGTTGCTCACGGCCCATGAACACCAGCTCCCGCGCCGCACGGTAGGCATGCGACTGGGTGAAGTGCTCAGCCATCGGCCGGTACGCCGGATCCCCGGCATTCTGCTGGTCCACCACCTTGGCCATGCGCTGCAAGGTCGCCTCGACCTGGTCTGCGCCAACCACCCCGTGGTGCAGCCAGTTGGCGATGTGCTGGGCCGAGATACGCAAGGTGGCGCGGTCCTCCATCAACCCCACGTCATGGATGTCCGGCACCTTCGAGCAGCCAACCCCTTGCTCGACCCAGCGCACCACATACCCCAGGATGCCCTGGCAGTTGTTGTCCAGCTCGGCCTGGATTTCGTCCGCACTCCAGGGCCGGTCCGGGCTTACCGGGACGCTCAGCAGGTCATGCAGCAACGGTTCGCGCTCGGCGCCCAGGTCGACCTTTTCCAGTTGCGCCTGCACGGCAGGCACGTCCACCTGGTGATAGTGCAGGGCATGCAAGGTCGCGGCAGTGGGCGAGGGCACCCAGGCGGTGTTGGCGCCGGCGCGGGGCTGGGCTATCTTCTGTTCGAGCATGGCCGCCATCAGGTCGGGCATGGCCCACATGCCCTTGCCGATCTGGGCCTTGCCGCGCAGGCCGCAGGCCAGGCCGACCAGCACGTTGCTGCGCTCGTAGGCCTGGATCCAGGCGCTGCCTTTCATGTCGCCCTTGCGCAGCATGGCGCCGGCTTCCATGGCGCTGTGCATCTCGTCGCCGGTGCGGTCGAGGAAACCGGTGTTGATGAACACCACCCGCGCCGCCGCGCTGGCGATGCAGGCCGCCAGGTTGACACTGGTGCGCCGCTCCTCGTCCATGATGCCCATCTTCAAGGTGTGCCGCGGCAGGCCCAGCAGGTCCTCGACGCGGCCGAACAGCTGGTCGGCGAAGGCGACTTCGGCGGGGCCGTGCATCTTCGGCTTGACGATGTACAGGCTGCCTTCGCGGGAGTTGCCGCGGCGCTTGAGGTCGTGCAGGCCGATCAGGCTGGTGACCACGGCGTCGAGGATGCCTTCGGGGATCTCCCGGCCATCGCGGTCGTGGACCGCCGGGTTGGTCATCAGGTGGCCGACGTTGCGGATGAACAGCAGCGAGCGCCCGGGCAGGGTCAATTGCCCGCCATCCGCACCGTGGTACTCGCGGTCCTTGGCGAGTGTGCGGGTGAAGGTCTTGCCGCCCTTGTTCACCTGCTCGCTGAGGTCGCCCTTCATCAGGCCCAGCCAGTTGCGGTAGACATTCACCTTGTCTTCGGCGTCCACCGCAGCCACGGAGTCTTCGCAGTCGATGATGGTGGTCAGCGCGGCTTCGACGAGGATGTCCTTGACCCCGGCGCCGTCGGCCTTGCCGATGGTGCTGGCCGGGTCGACCTGGATCTCGAAGTGCAGGCGATGGTGCTGCAGCACAATGGCCGTTGGCTGGGCGGGTTCGCCTTGATAGCCGCGCAATTGCGCGGGGGCTTCGAGGCCGACCTGGCGGCCATCGCTCAAGCTCACCTGCAGCTTGCCCTGGTCGATCACGTAGGCCTGCGCGTCAGCGTGGGAAGCGCCTGCAAGCGGTGCCGCACGGTCGAGAAAGTCCCGGCCGAACGCGATCACCCGGGCGCCGCGCACCGGGTTGTAGCCTTGGCCGCGCTCGGCGCCGTCGGCCTCGGCGATGGCGTCGGTGCCGTACAGCGCATCGTACAGCGAGCCCCAGCGGGCGTTGGCGGCGTTCAGCGCGTAGCGGGCATTGCTCAGCGGGACCACCAGCTGCGGGCCGGCCTGCTCGGCGATTTCGCGGTCGACCTGGGTGGTGCCGATGCGCACCTGCTGCGGGGCTTCGACCAGGTAGCCGATGCTGCGCAGGAAGGCCTGGTAGGCGGGCATGTCGCTGATCGGGCCTGGGTGCGCGCTGTGCCAGCGGTCCAGTTCGGTTTGCAGGCGGTCGCGTTCGGCGAGCAGTTCGCGGTTGCGCGGGGCGAGGTCGTGGACCAGGGTGCTGAAGCCTTGCCAGAAGCTGGCGGCGTCGATGCCGGTGCCGGGCAGCACTTCATCCTCGATGAAGCGTTGCAGGGTCGGGTCGACCTTGAGTGGATGGGTCATTGTCTTCTCGCTTGATGTTCAGTCTTCGGGGAATGCATTGCATGGATCGGCCTCTTCGCGGGCAAGCCCGCTCTCACAGGGACCGCACGGGTATCAAAGGTCGCGCAGCACCTGTGGGAGCGGGCTTGCCCGCGAAGAGGCCGGCGCCGGTTCAAAGGGCTGCGACGCCCGCCTTGGCCACCTGGGCATCCTGTTCGGGCTTGACCCCGGATACGCCGATGGCACCCACCACCTGGCCATCGACCCGCACTGGCACGCCGCCTTCCAGGCTGGTCAGCAGCGGCGCGGTGACGAAGGCGGTGCGCCCGCCATTGACCATCTGTTCGAAGTCGCGGGTCTCCTTGCGCCCCAGTGCGGCACTGCGGGCCTTTTCCATGGCGATGTAGGCGCTGGACGGTGCGCAGCCGTCCATGCGCTCCAGAGCCAGCGGGTGGCCGCCGTCGTCGACCACGGCGATGGTCACGTTCCACTTTTGCGCCTGGGCTTCCTGGCGGGCGGCAGCGAGCAGGCGGGTCACTTCTGCCTGGCCGATCACGGGCTTGCTATGCATGGCTGTTCTCCTGGTTCAAGGCGGCTTCGACGATTTCGATCCAGTGCCGCACCGGCGTGCGCCCGGCCCCGTCGAGGTGGGTCTGGCAGCCAATGTTGGCGGTGGCGATGACCTGCGGTTTGCCGCTTTCCAGCGCATTCAGGCGGTTGTCGCGCAGTTGCCGCGACAGCGCCGGCTGGGTCAGCGAATAGGTGCCGGCCGAGCCGCAGCACAAGTGACCGTCGGGTACCGGGGTGAGGGTGAAGCCCAGGCGCGTCAGCAGGCTTTCCACCTGGCCGCCGAGCTTGAGCGCATGCTGCAGGGTGCACGGGCAATGGAACGCCAGGCGCTGTTCGGCGCACAGGCCGAGCTGTTCGACCGGCTCGTCGCGCAGCACTTCGACCAGGTCCCGCGACAGCGCACTGACCCGTGCGGCCTTGGCGGCGTAGTGCGGGTCTTTTTCCAGCAGGTGGCCGTAGTCGCGCACGAAGGCACCGCAGCCGCTGGCGGTCTGCACGATGGCCTCTGCACCCGCCTCGATGGCGGGCCACCAGGCATCGATGTTACGCCGTGCGCGTTGCAGGCCCTGTTCCTGGGCATTGAGGTGGTAATCCACCGCGCCGCAGCAGCCAGCCTCGCTGGCCGGTTCCACGCTGATCCCCAGGCGGTCGAGCAGGCGCGCGGTGGCGGCATTGGTGTTGGGCGACAAGGCGGCCTGCACGCAGCCTTCGAGCAGCAGGATGCGCCGGGCATGGCGGGGGGCGGGCCGTTCGCCGGCTGGCGCCACCTGGGCCGGCAGCTTGCTCTTGAGGCTGGCTGGCAGCACCGGCCGCAGGGCCTGGCCGGTGCGGGTCAGGGCCTTGAACAGCGCCGGGCGCGGCACCACCGCGCGCAGGCCCTGGCGCAGCAGGCGCTGGCCGAGCGGGCGCGGTACCTGCTGCTCGACCACGGCGCGGCCGATGTCCAGCAGGTCGTGGTACTTCACCCCCGACGGGCAGGTGGTTTCGCAGTTGCGGCAGGTCAGGCAGCGGTCCAGGTGCAGCTGTGTGCTGGCGGTGACCGGCGCGCCTTCAAGTACCTGCTTGATCAGGTAGATGCGCCCACGAGGCCCGTCCAGTTCGTCGCCGAGCAACTGGTAGGTCGGGCAGGTGGCCGTGCAGAAACCGCAATGCACGCACGAACGCAGGATGCTTTCGGCTTCTTCGCCGCGGGGCAGGCGCTTGGCGCTTTCGCTCAGGTTGGTTTGCATGGGCGTGGCCTCACAGGTCCGGGTACAGGCGGCCAGGGTTGAACACGCCCTGGGGATCGAGTTGCTGCTTGAGGGCGTGGTGATAGCGCCTCAGGGCGGCGGGCAGCGGGGCCGTGCTGTCATCCCCCTGCGTGTAGCCGGTGGCGTGGCCGCCGACCTTGGCGGCCTGTTCGCGAATCACCTGTGCCGGTGCTGTCGACTTGAGCCAGCGTTGCGCGCCGCCCCAGTCGATCAGCTGTTGCCCCGGCAGCTCAAGTTCAGCGCAGGCTGTTGGCAGCGATAACCGCCACAGCGGTGCCGGGTCTTTGAAGAAGGCCAGGCGCTGCTCGCGCAGGTCGCCCCAGAAGCGGCTGTCGAGCACCTCGCCGCCCAGGCGCTGGCGGGCCGACTGCACCGAGCCTGCACCGCCTTCCAGTCGCAGGTACAACATTGCCCCATCGTGGCAGGCCGCGCTGATCGGCAACGGCTGCTGGCCCCATTCGGCCAGTTCGGCCAAGGCCTGGTGGCGGTCCATCGGCAGGCACAGGCTCAGGCACTCGCGTGGGCGTGGCAGGACCTTCAGCGACACCTCGGTCAGCAGCCCCAGGCAGCCAAAGCTGCCGGCCATCAGCCGCGAGACGTCGTAGCCGGCGACGTTCTTCATCACTTCGCCGCCAAAACGCAGCAGCTTGCCGTGGCCGGTGATCACCCGCGTGCCGAGCACGTAGTCACGTACCGAACCGGCCCACGGCCGGCGCGGCCCGGACAACCCGGCCGCGACCATGCCGCCCAGGGTTGCCTCGGCGCCCAGGTGCGGGGGTTCGCAGGGCAGCATCTGCCCAGCCTCGTGCAGCGCCGCCTCGATCTCCAGCAACGGCGTGCCGGCGCGGGCGGTGAGCACCAGTTCGGTCGGATCGTAGCTGACAATACCCCGATGGCTGCGGGTATCGAGGACCTCGCCGGCCACCGGGCGGCCGAGCATGGCCTTGCTGTTGCCACCCTGGATGCGCAGCGCTGTGCCCAGGTTCAGGGCCTGGTTGACCTGTTCGAGCAGGTCCTGGCTCATGTCGCGGTCCATGCTCATCAGAAGCGCTCCAGTTCGGGGAAGGGCAGTTGCCCGTGGTGCACATGCAGGGCGCCGAACTCGGCGCAGCGGTGCAGGGTGGGGATGTTCTTGCCCGGGTTGAGCAGCCCTTGCGGGTCGAACGCCGCCTTCACGGCGTGGAACAGGGTGATTTCGTCGTTGTTGAACTGGGCGCACATCTGGTTGATTTTCTCGCGTCCCACGCCGTGTTCGCCGGTGATGCTGCCGCCCACTGCCACGCACAGTTCGAGGATGCGCCCGCCGATGGCTTCGGCGCGCTCCAGTTCGCCAGGCAGGTTGGCATCGAACAGGATCAGCGGGTGCATGTTGCCGTCACCGGCGTGGAACACATTGGCCACGCGCAGGCCGTATTCCTCGCTCAATTCACTGATGCCCTTGAGCACACGGGGCAGTTCGCGGCGCGGGATGGTGCCGTCCATGCAGTAGTAATCCGGGGAAATCCGCCCCACCGCCGGGAAGGCATTCTTGCGCCCGGCCCAGAAGCGCACGCGCTCGGCTTCGTCGCAGGCCAGGCGTACGTCGCGGGCGCCGGCTTGCTTGAGCACGGCGGCGACCCGCTCGCAGTCCTCCTGGACATCGGCTTCGACACCATCCAGCTCGCACAGCAGGATGGCGGCCGCGTTCACCGGGTAACCGGCGTGGATGAAGTCCTCGGCAGCGCGGATCGCCAGGTTGTCCATCATCTCCAGGCCGCCGGGGATGATGCCGGCGGCGATGATCTCGGCCACGGCGCGGCCAGCGTCCTCGACGCTGTCGAAGCTGGCCAGCAGTACCCGCGCCACCTGGGGTTTGGGCAGCAGCTTGACGGTCACTTCGGTGACGATGCCGAGCATGCCCTCGGAACCGGTGAACAGCGCCAGCAGGTCGAAGCCCGGGCTGTCGAGGGCGTCACTGCCCAGGGTCAGGCGTTCACCTTCGACGGTGAGGATCTCGACCTTGAGCAGGTTGTGCACGGTCAGGCCGTATTTCAGGCAATGCACGCCACCGGCGTTTTCCGCGACATTGCCGCCGATCGAGCAGGCGATCTGCGAAGACGGGTCGGGGGCGTAGTACAGGCCATGGGGCGCGGCGGCCTGGGAGATGGCCAGGTTGCGCACGCCGGGCTGCACCCGGGCGAAGCGCCCTTGTGGGTTGACCTCGAGAATGCGGTTGAAGCGCGCCATCACCAGCAGGATGCCCTTGGCCAGCGGCAGTGCGCCGCCCGACAAGCCGGTGCCGGCACCGCGTGCCACCACCGGCACGCCGCGCTGGTGGCAGAGCTTGAGCAAGGTCTGCACCTGTTCCAGGCGTTCGGGCAGCACCACCAGCAGCGGCACGGTGCGGTAGGCCGACAGGCCGTCGCATTCATAAGGCTTGAGATCTTCCGCGCGGTGCAGGATCTCCAGGTCGGGGAGGGCATCACCCAACGCCTGCAGCAGCGCGGGCAGGTCCACGGCGGGCAGCGCGCCGTCGACACGTTCGTCGTAGAGGATGTTCATCAGGCTCACTCAGCGGCAGTTATTGTTGTTGTGGGCAAACCGATCACCCTTGCAGCCTGCGCGTTCGGGCAGGGGGTGGTCGAGGGTGCAGGTAACTGGTCCTACCAGTTTTTCCGCGAAGTACTGGTTATCCATGGGTTTGAGCGGCTAGATTGGAAGCGTCGGCGGCAGTGGTCCTACCAGTTGGAGGCTGTACATGGGGATTGAAGGCAAGGCCAAGGTCGCGGACCAGGTGGTCGAGCGGGTCGAGCGGCTGATCGTCGAGGGCGTGCTCAAGGTCGGCCAGGCCTTGCCCTCGGAGCGGCGCCTGGTGGAGAAACTCGGTTGCTCGCGTTCGGCGCTGCGTGAAGGCCTGCGCATCCTGCGCGGGCGCGGCATCATCGATACCGAGCAGGGGCGCGGTTCGTTCGTCGCCGACCTCACCGGGCAGGCCAGCGCCACGCCGCTGATGCATCTGTTCAGCTCGCAGCCGCGTACGCTGTTCGACCTGCTGGAGGTGCGTGCCTTGCTGGAGGCCGAGTCGGCACGCCTGGCGGCCCTGCGCGCCACCGATATCGACCGCCTGCTGATCCGCCGGCGCTACGAAGACATGCTCGACGCCCATGCCGCTGCCGAAGCGCTCGACCCTCGTGAACACGCACGGCGAGACCATGCGTTTCACCGGGCGATCAGCGAGGCGTCGCACAACCCGGTGCTGGTGCATACCTTGCAGTCGCTGAGCGACCTGACCTTGAGCACGGTGTTCGCCTCGGTCAACAACCTCTACTGCCGCCCGGCGCAGAAGCGCCAGATCGACCGCCAGCATGCGCGTCTGTATCACGCGGTGATGGAGCAGTTGCCCGAGCAAGCGCAGCGGGCAGCACGCGAACATATCAACGGGATTCGCGACAGCCTGCGTGAGATCGAGCAAGAGGAGCAGCGCTTGGTCCGGGCGACGATGCGCATGGATGGGTGGGGCTAAGGTGATCCTGTACCGGCCTCTCGCGGCTTTAGCCGCGAGAGGCCGGTACAGGCAGCTGTTCACTGTGCCAGGTGCCTGATCATCGCCACGGTCAAATAGAGCCGAGGCGCGATGCTGCCCAGTTCGATGTATTCATCGTCCCCATGCAACCCGGCCCCGACCACCCCCAGTGTTTCCAGAACCGCCGGCTTTTCGCTGCCCGGTACATAGGCATACCCGGCATCGGTGCCGAAGCGCATGGCAATCGGTTCGAGCTTGTATCCCGCCTCCCCATACAATTGCTGTGCTGTCTCGGCCAACGTGTTCGAAGCCAGGTTACGTGCCAGCGGCGGTCGACCTTTCTCGACCACGACACTGACCTGGGTGTCGGCGACCAGTTGCTTCTTCACGATGCGCTGGGCGTCGGCCTGCACCCGGTCAGTCTCGCCCAGGTCCGAATAGCGCATGTCCGCTTCGGCGGTGGCCAGTGCCGGAATGATATTGGCCTTTTCGCCCGCCTTGGCCAACGTCCAGTTCACCGTAGTGCCTTTGCTGGCGTCGCCGAGCTCCTTGAGCTGGAGCAACTGGTGCGCGAGTTCGGTCAGTGCGTTGCGGCCCTGTTCTGGCGCGGAACCGGCGTGGGATGCTCGGCCTGTGACTTCAAGCTTGAGGCGGTTGATGCCGTTGGTGGCGACGGTGACTGCATCTTTGTCCGGCGGCTCGTAGGAGAACACGTAGTCATGCTTGCGGGCCAGTTCGGCGATGATCTGCCTGGACCCGGCAGAGCCCATTTCTTCGTCCGGGTTGAACAGCACGGTGAGCGTGCGGTAACCCTTGAACTGCTGATCGTTGAGCAACTTCAGCGCGTGCAGGATCATCGCCACACCCCCCTTGGCATCGGCGACGCCCGGGCCATAGGCGCGTGGCCCATCGACCCGGAACGGGCGTTTGGCGACGGTGCCAGGGACGAACACGGTGTCGTAATGCACCATGAGCAGGAAGTCCTTGCTGCCGGTGCCTTTGAATGTCCCGACGATATTGTCGCCGACCGAAGGTTTGGCGGGACGCGTCTGCACCTCGGCGCCCAAGGCTTTGAGCCGTTTGACCAGCTCAGCGCTGACCTGGGTCAGGCCCGCTTCGGTACCGGTGCCGGTGTCTACCGAGACGAGGCTCTTGAGGGTTTGCAGGTACGCTGGCTGTTCGTTTTCGGCCTGCTTGAGCAGGTCCTTGGGGGCGGGCTCAGCGGCAGGTGCCTGGGTACAGGCGATCAGCAGCGCCAAGGCGATGGCGTGGGGAGGGCGAGGCAATGGCATGGGGTCTTCCTTGTTGTCGTGAACCTTCTAGCGTAGTGCCTGAACTCGGCACCGCGAACATATCAACGGGATTCGCGACAACTTGCGCGAGATCGAGCAAGAGGAGCAGCCCTTGGTCAGGGCGACGATGCGCATGGACGGCTGGGGCTAGGTCATGCGAGTACCGGCCTCTTCGCGGGCAAGCCCGCTCCCACAGGTACGGCACAGACTTTGAGTACTGTGCATTACCTGTGGGAGCGGGCTTGCCCGCGAAGAGGCCGGTACTGGCGATAGATTGAATCATCAATGCTGGGCGATCGGGTCGTCCTGGGAGAGGATTGCCCGGGCCAGTTCTTCGTCACTGGCCTGCAGGCCAGGGTGGTCCTTGCGGGCCTGTTCCAGCGCCGATTCCACGTAGGCGCCACGAATGGCACCGCCACTGGCAACGAATGCAGACAGCTCGTCACGGGCGGGGATGATCCGTTTGTCGTCTTTGAAGGTCGAGTACAGCGAAGCTGAAACACCGGCCGAGGTGGCGACGTCGCCCGCATCGACGCGGGCCAGGGCAGCACCGGCAGGCAGCAGGAGCAGCAGCGCAGGGGCGAGGAGTAGGTGGCGCATGTCGTGTTCTCCAGTAACGTGAAGCACAAGGAAATAAACCACTCACTGTTTAAGAGGACGGGCGAGTGGCGGGAGTTCCCTGTTTTCTGCCAGAGCGTTGTTACGCCTTACACCTTGCTGCCCAGCAAGCGCTGCAGCGAAGCGTCGAAATCGCGCAGGGCATCGGCCTTGGCGGCCTGTTCGTCATCCAGCATCCGCGCCACATTGCTCACATCCTTGCGCGCACGGCCTTCGGCGCGGCCGATGTAGCTCAGCTGGGCGTCGAAGAAGCGCGCCACCACCCGGCTCTCGACGTCCGCCGTGGCCAGGCGGCTTTCGCTGTCCAGCAGCACGATCACGTCCGGATGGTCGGCCAGCAGGCTGTCCAGGTCTTCATAGAAGGTCACCTCGGCGAACTGCTGGGCCAACGAATGCGCCAGCCAGTCGTAGGCCTGGCTGCCTCCGCGCAGGGTGGCCACCGGAATGCTGCGCGGCTGTGATTTGGCGGCCGCCTCGCCACGGTGCTGCTGCAGGTAGCTGAGGGTGCTGTCGGCATTGCGCCCGAGCAGTACGGCCACGTGTTGCCCCGGCGCCAGGGCGACGCTGGAAATGGCGGTGGCCGAGTAGAAGTGCCCGTAGGGCTGGGCAGTCTGCTGGCCAGCCGGCGCGGCACAACCGCCAAGGGCAGCGAACAGGGCGAGCAGGGCAGCGAGCATGCCGGTTTTCATGGGTTGAGCCTCATCGATCAGTGAATGGGGCCATCTTCCGCTCACCGCGGCGGCGGCGGAACTTGATGGCATTCATGGTGGCTATCGATGAGGTCGATGAATCAGCTCGGGCGGGCCATGTACTGCAGGATGCGCTCGCGCAGCCAGCGTTCGGCCGGGTCGTTGTCGTGGGCGCCGCTCCAGACCATCGACAGCTCGGCCTCGGTGATCTCGAACGGCGCCGGGTCGGCGCGCAGGCTGCCATCGTCGGCCAGGGCGCAGGCGGCGTAGTCTGGCACGGTGGCGATCATTTCGGTGTTGCGCAGCAGGGCGCGCAGGCTGCCGAACTGCGGCACGGCCAGCACCACCTTGCGGCAGCGGCCGATGCGGGCGAGGTCGAGGTCGATGTTGCCGCTCATGTCGCCGGAGAACGACACCATCACATGGGGCCGGGCACAGTACTCGTCGAGGGTCAGCGGGCCCGGGCGGTCGTCGGCGCGCAGCACGCGCACGCCGATGTCGCGCAGTTTGCGGCGTTTGGCCGTGGCCGGCAGGTCGGTGGTGTAGCTCACGCCCACGGAGATCTCGCCGCTGGCCAGCAGCCCCGGCATCAGCAGGAAGTTGGCGCGGCGCACCACCACGCTGATGTCGGGCGCTTCTTCGCGCAAGGCCTGCAGCAGGGCGGGGAACAGGCCGAACTCGGCATCGTCCGACAGGCCCAGGCGGAACTGGTTGCAACTGTTGGCCGGGTCGAAGTCGCGGGCGCGGCTGATGGCCGACGAAATCACGTCCATGGCCGGGCCCAGCTCGGCGAAGATCTGCATGGCCCGCGGGGTCGGCTCCATGGCCCGGCCGCTGCGGATCAGCAGCGGGTCGTCGAACAGCTCGCGCAGGCGGGCGAGGGCGGCGCTGACGGTGGACTGGGTGATGAACAGCTTTTCGCCGACGCGGGTCAGGTTGCGTTCGATCATCAGGGCTTCGAACAGCACCAGCAGGTTCATGTCGACGCGGCGCAGGTCGTTGCGGTTCATGGGCTTGGCTCACCGGGGCTAGAGGGGTTGGCGGTGTATTGAAGCACGGCGGCGGCCATCGCGCCTTGTATGGATGTGCCGGGGCTATCAGCCTGCAAGAGCCACTCTATTAGACCTCTGCCCAAGCTCGGCTAGTCTTTCCCCTGGCCCTGCGAATTGCACGTGCGGGCGGCGTCTCAGCACTTGGGTGCAAGACCGCGCCGCACGAGGCGTGAGAGCTTCGCAAGCCCCGTGTCGGCACCTGTCCGACCAGACCTGATGAGGGGTAGGCATGAGCCCATGTGCTCGGCTGAAAGAACACCTGGCATAGACCGGAAATCTGGATAACCGACCCAAAGGTAACAGCAGATGTCGAACGAATCGAAATGCCCGTTCCATCAAACCGCAGGTGGCGGCACCACCAACCGTGACTGGTGGCCTGACCAGCTCAACCTCAGGATCCTCCACCAACACTCGTCGAAGTCCAGCCCTGATCCGGACTTCGACTATGCCAAGGCGTTCAAGAGCCTCGACTTCCAGGCCCTGAAAAAAGACCTGACCGCCTTGATGACCGACTCCCAGGACTGGTGGCCAGCCGACTTCGGCCACTATGGCCCGCTGTTCATCCGCATGGCCTGGCACAGCGCCGGCACCTACCGCATCGGTGATGGCCGTGGTGGCGCCGGCTCCGGCCAGCAGCGCTTCGCCCCGCTCAACAGCTGGCCGGACAACGTCAGCCTGGACAAGGCCCGGCGCCTGCTGTGGCCGATCAAGCAGAAATACGGCAACAAGATCTCCTGGGCCGACCTGATCGTGCTCACCGGCAACGTCGCCCTGGAATCCATGGGCTTCAAGACCTTCGGTTTCTCCGGCGGCCGCGCCGATGTGTGGGAGCCGGACGAAGACGTGTACTGGGGCTCGGAAAAGGTCTGGCTGGGTGGCGATACCCGCTACGGCAAGGACCAGGTCAAGGCTCAGCCGCCCGGCAAAGGCGACCTGGTGGCGGAACCTGCCAAGCACCCGGAGGAAGAAAGCCGCGACCTGTCTGGGGAGCGCAACCTTGAGAACCCGTTGGCAGCGGTACAGATGGGCCTTATCTATGTCAACCCGGAAGGCCCGGAAGGTAACCCGGACCCGGTGGCCTCGGGCAAGGACATCCGCGAAACCTTCGGCCGCATGGCCATGAACGATGAAGAAACCGTGGCGCTGATCGCCGGCGGCCACGCCTTCGGCAAGACCCACGGTGCCGGCCCGGCCGACAACGTCGGCCCCGAGCCCGAAGCGGCAGGCCTGGAACTGCAGGGCCTGGGCTGGCCCAACAAGTTCGGCAGCGGCAAGGGTGGCGATACCATCACCAGCGGCCTGGAAGTGACCTGGACCTCGACGCCGACAAAATGGAGCAACGAGTACCTCAACAACCTGTTCAACTTCGAGTGGGAGCTGACCAAGAGCCCGGCCGGTGCCCATCAGTGGCGGCCGAAGGAGGGCAAGGGGGCGGGCACCGTGCCGGACGCCCACGATCCGGCCAAAAAGCATGCGCCGTCGATGCTCACCTCTGACCTGGCCCTGCGCTTCGACCCGATCTACGAGCCGATCGCCCGTCGCTTCAAGGACAACCCCGACCAGCTGGCAGACGCCTTCGCCCGCGCCTGGTACAAGCTGATCCACCGCGACATGGGCCCGCTGGCGCGCTACCTGGGCCCGGAAATGCCCAATGAAGAGCTGCTCTGGCAAGACCCGCTGCCCAAGGCCGACCAGCCCGCATTGGGTGAACAGGATATCGCCGCCCTCAAGGCCAAGATCCTTGCGTCGGGCCTGAGTGTTGGCGAGCTGGTGTCCACGGCCTGGGCTGCCGCTTCGACCTTCCGTGGCTCGGACAAGCGCGGTGGCGCCAACGGTGGCCGCCTGCGCCTGGCACCGCAGAAGGACTGGGTGGCTAACCAGGGTACCGACAAGGTGCTGGCGGCGCTGGAGAAAATCCGCGCCGAGTCCGGCAACAAGGTCTCGTTGGCCGACCTGATCGTGCTGGGCGGTACCGCCGCTGTGGAAAAAGCCGCCAAGGATGCCGGCTTCAGTGGCAGCGTGGGCTTCCGCCCAGGGCGGGTGGATGCTTCCCAGGCGCAGACCGACGTCGAGTCGTTCGCCGTGCTGGAACCGCTGGCCGATGGCTTCCGCAACTTCACCAAGGCCCGCTACAGCGTCAAGGCCGAGAAGCTGTTGCTGGACAAGGCCCAGCTGCTGACCCTCACCGCCCCGGAACTGACCGTGCTGATCGGCGGCCTGCGCGTGCTTGGCGCCAACCATGGCGGCAGCAAGCAGGGCGTGTTCACCGACAAGCCAGGCACCCTGAGCAACGACTTCTTCCGCAACCTGCTGGACATGGGCGTGGAGTGGAAGCCGACTTCGGCAGACAACGAAAGCTTCGAAGGCCGCGACCGCAAGACCGGGCAGGTGAAGTGGACCGGCAGCCGGGTCGACCTGGTGTTCGGCTCGCATGCGCAGCTGCGGGCGCTGAGCGAGGTGTATGGCAGCAGTGATGGCAATGACAAGTTCGTCAAGGACTTCGTGGCGGCTTGGGTGAAGGTCATGGAGCTGGATCGCTTCGACCTGAAGTAAATAGAGGGCGCTTTGCGCCCTTTCGCGGGCACGCCCGCTCCCACAGGTTCTGGGCATCGTTGAAGGGTGCACAGGCCTCTGTGGGAGCGGGCGTGTCGGGGCGCCGAACCGCCGCGAATGGGCTGCACTGCAGCCCCCTGGCCAGTGGCGATAACGCCAATTCCAGGTCGGATAGATACAAAAGCGTCCTCGTTCGTTCTGTTGCAATGCTTTCCAGGCGGCCGGCCTGAACAGCGTGCTCACAACGACAAGGAACACCGACCATGCAAATGCCCCAGACCCTGAAAATCCGCAATGGCGACAAGGTCAAGCCGACCTTCTCCGCACAGGAGTACGCCGCCCGTCATGCCCGCCTGCGGGCCTACATGGCCGAGCAGGACATCGAGGCGGCCATCTTCACCTCGTACCACAACGTCAACTACTACAGCGACTTCCTCTACTGCTCGTTCGGTCGCCCTTACGCGCTGGTGGTCACTCAGGACAAGGTGGTGTCGATCAGTGCCAACATCGACGGCGGCCAGCCCTGGCGGCGCACGGTGGGCACCGACAACATCGTCTACACCGACTGGCAGCGCGACAACTACTTCGTCGCCATCCAGCAGGCCCTGCCGCTGGCCTCGCGCATCGGCGTCGAATACGACCACCTCAACCTGCAGAACCACGCCAAGCTCGCCGCCTGCTACCCCAGGGCCGAGCTGCTGGACATCGGTGCACCGTGCATGCGCATGCGCATGATCAAGTCGGCCGAGGAGCAGGCGCTGATTCGCCACGGCGCACGGGTTGCCGACATCGGCGGGGCGGCGGTGGTCGAGGCGCTGCGTGACCAGGTGCCGGAGCACGAAGTGGCGCTGCATGCCACCCAGGCGATGGTCCGCGAGATCGCCAGGAGCTTCCCGGACGGCGAGCTGATGGACACCTGGACCTGGTTCCAGTCCGGGCTCAACACCGACGGCGCGCATAACCCGGTCACCAGCCGCAAGGTCAACAAGGGCGACATCCTCAGCCTCAACTGCTTCCCGATGATCGCCGGTTACTACACCGCGCTGGAGCGCACCCTGTTCCTCGACCATTGCCCGGACGATCACCTGCGCCTGTGGCAGGCCAACGTCGAAGTGCATGAAGCAGGCCTGAAGCTGGTGCGCCCGGGCATGCGTTGCTGCGACATCGCCCGTGAACTGAACGAGATCTTCCTGCGCCACGATCTGCTGCAGTACCGCACCTTTGGCTATGGCCACTCGTTCGGCACGCTCAGCCACTACTACGGCCGGGAAGCAGGGCTGGAACTGCGCGAAGACATCGACACGGTGCTGGAGCCGGGCATGGTGGTGTCGATCGAGCCGATGATCATGCTGCCCGAAGGGCGGCCAGGGGCGGGTGGCTACCGCGAGCATGACATCCTGATCGTCAACGAGCATGGTGCCGAGAACATCACCCGATTCCCGTACGGCCCGGAGCACAACATCATTCGCAAATAAGCACCGGCGTCGCCTGCTTCGCGGCTGAAGCCGCTCCCACAGAGGTACCACCACCCCGACGGCCAGTGAAACACCTGTGGGAGCGGCTTCAGCCGCGAAGAGGCCGATCCGGGCAACAAAAAAACAACTGTATGACCACCAGACCCTGCCGCCAATTAGAAGAATCAGAGGGTACCCGTCATGTCCAGCACCACCTTCAACGCTCCCTCCCTCGACGGCGCCGCAACCGACGCCGAACGCCAGGCCCTGCGCAAGGCCGCGCGCGCCAGTTTCATGGGCAATTTCGTCGAATGGTTCGACTACGCCGCCTACGGTTACCTCGCCACCATCATTGCCGCCACCTTCTTCCCACAGGCCGACAAGACCAGCGGCCTGCTGGCGACCTTCGCCGTCTTTGCCCTGTCATTTCTGGTTCGCCCCCTGGGCGGCGTGGTCTGGGGGCACTTCGGTGACCGCCACGGCCGGCGCAACGCCCTGTCCTGGTCGATCCTGATCATGTCGATTTCCACGTTCTGCATCGGTCTGCTGCCAGGTTACGCGCAGATCGGCCTGTGGGCGCCGGGCCTGCTGTTGCTGATCCGCCTGGTCCAGGGGTTTTCCGCCTCGGGCGAATATGCCGGTGCCGCGGCGTTTCTTGCCGAGTATGCACCGCCCGGCCGGCGTGGCCTGTACACCAGCATCGTCCCGGCCAGCACGGCGGCCGGGCTGCTGTTTGGTGCGGCATTCGTCGCGGTGCTGCATGAACTGCTGAGCAGCGAAGACCTGCACAGCTGGGGGTGGCGCCTGCCTTTCCTGCTGGCCGCACCGTTCGGCCTGGTCGGCCGCTACATCCGCATGAGCTTGCAGGACACTCCGAAGTTCCTGGAGATGGAGCAGCGCCTTGAACACAAAACCTGCATGACCCCGGCACCGATCCGCGAGCTGTTGGCACGGCACCGTCGCAGCCTGGCCATCGGCCTGGGGGTCACCTGCCTCAATGCCGTGGCGTTCTACCTGCTGCTCAGCTACATGCCGACCTACCTGTCCAACGAGATGGGCATGAGCGAGCGCGATTCGTTCATTGCTTCCACGGTATCGCTGGCCACCTATATCGGCCTGATCTTCCTGATGGGGCGGCTGTCCGACCAGTTCGGCCGCAAGACCATGCTGGTGGTGGCTTCGTTGCTGTTTCTCGGCCTGACCGTACCTTTGTTCAAACTGCTCGACGGGCAGCCGTTGCTGGTGATCCTGGCCATCCAGATTGTCTTCGGCGCGATGCTGGCCATGAACGACGGCACCTTGCCGTGCCTGCTGGCTGAGATATTCCCGACCCAGGTGCGCTTCAGCGGCTTCGCCTTGAGCTTCAACCTGGCCAATGCGCTGTTCGGCGGGACCGCGCCGTTCATCGCCACCTGGTTGATCCAGGCCACGGGTAACAAGCTGGCCCCGGCGGGCTACCTGCTGGCCGCGGCGCTGGTCGCGTTGCTGGCCATGTTGATGTGCCGGGAAACGGCGCATTCGGCCCTGCAGGACTGAGCAGGCCCCGGCACGTCAGCATGCCTTCAATGCAACGAGGCCTGCCGCCGTTCGCCCAACGGTGACAGGCCAAAGAAGCGACTGTAGCTCTTGGAAAAGTGTGCCGGTGAACTGAACCCACAGGCCAGCGCCACCTCGCGCACCTGCACATCGCTGCGCAGCAGCAGTTCCCGTGCCCGTGACAGGCGCAACTCCAGGTAATACTGGCTGGGCGTGCGTTGCAGGTACTTGTGGAACAGGCGCTCCAGCTGGCGCACGGTCACTTCGTTGAGGCTGGCCAGCTCGTCCAGCCCCAGCGGCTCCTCCAGGTTCGCCTCCATGATTGCCACCACCTGGCTCAGCTTGGGCTGGCTGCTGCCGAGCAAGGTGCGCAACGGCACACGCTGGCGCTCGCGCTCACCCCGCACACGGTCACACAGCAACAGCTCGGCGGCCTTGGCGGCGATGTCCTGGCCGCCGGCCTGGCGGGCGACCAGTTGCAGCATCATGTCCATGGCCGCCACGCCACCGGAACAGGTGAAACGGTCGCGGTCCAGCTCGAACAGCTGGCTGGAGATGACAATGTCGGGGAAGTGTTCCTGCAGGGCCTGCAGGTCTTCCCAGTGAATGGTGCAGCGGTAGCCGTCGAGCAGCTCGGCCTTGGCCAGCAGGTAGCTGCCGGTGCAGATGCCGCCCAGCGGCAGGCGCTGGCGGGCCAGTTGGCGCAGCCAGTCGATCAGTGGCCGGGTGCCGCCACGGCTGCGGTCGATCGGGTTGGCGCCGACCACGAACAGGGCGTCCAGCGCCGGGGCGTCTGCGATACTGTGGTCGGGCAGCACGCGCATGCCGTTGCTGGCCACCACCGGTTCCGGGCTGGCGGCAATCAACACGGTACGGTACAAGGGGTGGCGCGCTGCCAGGTTGGCCATGCGCAGGGTTTCCACCGCCGACGCCAGGCCAATGGTGGTGAAGTTGGGCAACACCAGAAAACCGAAGGTTCTGGTCGGGCAGGGCGTTACGCTGATGGAAGCGGGGTGGACCATTGCGATCTTCCTGTGCAAGCTGAGGCGTGGTTCGTCAGGGGCAGTGGAAAACAAGCCTCGCGTGTTTCTTGTTGTTATGGGTCGTTGCCGGGCTGATCTTACACCCCCGGCGCAACGGCCAGGAATGGACCTGATTGCAGAGAGAAGGTGATCGTACGTGAACCCCGAATCCATGCTGGCGGCACTGCCAGGTTTCGCCATCGCGCCTGAGGCGATCCAGGTGTTGCCCGATGCCGCGGCCTACCGCACCTGCCTGCTCGAGCGCATCGCCACGGCGACCCGGCGTATCGTCATCGTGGCCCTGTACCTGCAGGAAGACGAGGCCGGCCAGGAGGTGCTCGATGCCCTGTACCAGGCCAAGGCCGAGCGGCCGGGCCTGGAGATCGTCATCGTGGTCGACTGGTTCCGTGCCCGCCGTGGCCTGCTGGGGGCCGGGCGCCAGCCGGGCAATGCGGCCTGGTACCAGGCCCAGCGCCAGCTGCGCGGGCTCGACGTGGTGATCCATGGCGTGCCGGTGCAGACCCGCGAGCTGTTCGGCGTGCTGCACCTGAAGGGCAGCGTGATCGACGATTGCGTGATCTATACCGGCGCCAGCCTGAACAACGTCTACCTGCACCGGTTCGACCGGTACCGGCTGGACCGTTACCACCTGTTCCAGTCGCCGGCATTGGCCGACGCCATGGTCGACCTGGTCCGGCGCCTGTTGCACCACACCGCCACGCCGCGCCTGGACCTGCCTGCGCCACCCGCTACCCGCACGCTGCGCGGCGATATCCGGCGCCTGCGCGCACGCCTGCGGCGCATGGCCTATGAGGCACCGGCCGCGATGGCGGGGCAGGGGCTGCGCGTGATCCCGCTGCTGGGCGTCGGCCGGGGCAACCCGCTCAACCGCACGCTGTGCGCGCTGCTGGCGGCGGCACATACGCAGATCATCATCAGCACGCCGTACTTCAACCCGCCACGGGTGGTGATGCGCGAAATCGACCATGCCCTGGACCGCGGCGTGCGCATCGAGCTGATCGTCGGCCACCGCACCGCCAACGACTTCTACATCGCCCCGGGCGAGCCGTTCAGCGCCAGCGGTGCCTTGCCGTACCTGTACGAAGACAACCTGCGCGCCTTTGCCCGGCGCCGCCAGGCCGCCATTGCCAGTGGCCAGTTGCAGATCCGCATCTGGAACGATCCGGGCCATACCTTCCACGCCAAGGGGGTGTGGGTCGACCAGCGCTATTCGTTGCTGACCGGCAACAACCTCAACCCGCGCGGGTTCAACCTGGACCTTGAAAACGGGCTGCTGATCGACGACCCACACGGGCAGTGGCTGGTGCCGCGGGCGGTGGAGCTGGAGGGCATTCGCCGGCATGCACCGCAGATCGGCGCGGCGGATGAGCTGGGCGAGAAGGCCGAGCACCCCAAGGAAGTACGCAAGTTCCTGCGGCGCCTGCGCTACAGCCGGCTGGAGCCACTGATCAAACGGGTACTGTGACGTCGCCCGGCCCGCGCAGCGGCCAGTCGTCAGTTGCACCGATCATCGCCCGCCGTTGCCAGTCCATTCAGATGAACCCTGGCAGAAGGTTTTCTCTGAATGGATGCGCTCCTAGGCAATGGCTCGCCACGTAGCCGTGTGGTCCGCCAGCTGACCCTGGCATTTTCTGGCTTGCTGATCCTGGTCCTGATACTCGGCCTGGTGTCGCTGTACCGCATCGCCCAGACCCTGAATGACCGGGAGCAGGCGCAAAGCCGCTTTCTTGCCGAATCGGCCCTGACCCAGTTGCAGAAGAACGAGCGCAGCTACTTGCTGACCCATGCCTTCTGGCAAGCGGCCTACGACCACCTGGCCGTCCCGGTGAACAGCCACTGGGCCTACGATGAAGACAATGTCGGCCAGACCCTCTACAGCGAAGACGGTTATGAAGGGGTGTTCGTGCTCGACGACGATGGCACCCATTACGCGGTGCTCGACGGGCAACTGAGCGACCAGGCCTTCGAGCGCCTGAGCGCGAGCAGCGCCAGGGTGCTGCAACAGGCACGCCAGGCGGCTGAGCATGAGCACGCTGCCTCGGGCTACCTGCTGTTCCGCGGCCAGCCAGCAATGTTCACCGCAGCGGTCATTCGGCCGCCTTCGATGCCGCATCATCTGCCCGCGCCCAAGGCGGTCCTGCTGTTCGTCCGCGTGCTCGACCCGGCCATGCTCGACACGCTGGGCAAAACCGTGGGCCTGGCGGATTTCGCCATCTCCGGCGGCGAGGGCCTGGCATCGGACCGGGGCTCGCTGCCGCTGGAGGGCAGTGGGCACAACCTGACCTGGCATATCGAGCAGCCCGGCAATGAACTGATCGGCAAAGTGCTGCTGCCCCTGGCCCTGGCCTTGCTGGTGATTGCCCTGCTAATGGCCGGGTTCGCCCGCCATGCGATGCGCACCAGTGCCGGTATCGATCGCAGCCACCGCCAGCTGGCGGCGTCCAAGAATGCCCTGGAAACCAGCGAGGCGCGTTTCAAGGCGGTCGCCGAAGCGGCGTCGGACTGGATCTGGGAAACCGATGCCCAGCAGCACCTGACCTACCTGTCCGCCCGCTTTGCCGAGCTGACGGGCCATAGCGTCGAACACTGGCTGCAGCGCTCCCTCAAGCAACTGCTGGCCTGTGATACCAGCCATATCGAGACCTGGCTGCATGGCCTGGCTGCCAGCGAATCCACCGGTAGCCTGCGCTGCCAGTACCGCGACCGGCTCGGCCAACAGCGTGAATGCCGCATCGCGGCGCGGGCGATCATCGAGCAGGGCATCTGCAAGGGTTTTCGCGGCACGTGCAGCGACATCACTGACGAAGTGGCCGCCCATGCGCAGATCCAGCACCTTTCCCTGCACGATGCCCTCACAGGCCTGCCCAATCGCAACAAACTGTTCCGTTTTCTCGAATTGGATGAAAGCGCTCCGGTGGCCTTGCTGATGCTCGACCTGGATAACTTCAAGCCGATCAACGACAGCCTCGGCCACCCGGCGGGCGACACGGTGCTGATCGAGGTGGCCCGGCGCCTGGGCGAGCAGACCCGCGACAGCGACCTGGTGGCGCGCCTGGGTGGCGACGAATTCATCGTGGTGCTGGCCCGGCCAGGCCAGCGCGAGGAAATGGACCGCTTCTGCAGACGGCTGATCGAAACCTTGCGCCAGCCGATCAAGCTCGATGGCCATACCGTGCAGGTCGGTGCCAGCCTGGGCGTGGTGCTCTCGGCGCAGTACCCCGGCACGCCGGGCGAGCTGATCCGTTATGCCGACGTTGCCCTGTACAGTGCCAAACAGGCCGGCAAGAACACCTGGCGCTACTTCTCGACGCAGATGAATGCCGCGCTGCTGGAAAAACGCACGCTCGAAGGCGAGCTGCGCGAGGGCATCCCACGGGGTGAGCTGGTACTGCATTACCAGCCACGCTTCAAGGTCGACGGTACCACCGTGGCGTCCGCCGAGGCGCTGGTGCGCTGGCGCCACCCACGCCTCGGCCTGCTGCGCCCGGACCGTTTCATCCCGCTGGCCGAAGAGTCGGACCTGATCGTACAGCTGGGCAACTGGGTGCTGCATGAAGCCTGCCGTTGCGCCCGCAGCTGGCCGCTGGCGGTGATGGTCTCGGTTAACATGTCGCCGGCGCAGTTCCGCCGCAGTGATGTGGTGCGTGATGTGGCTGACGCCCTCAGGCAAACCGGCCTGCCGGCGCACCGCCTGGAGCTGGAGATTACCGAAAACGTCATGCTCAACGATGTCGAGGGCGCGCTGCATACCATGAATGCGCTGAAGGAACTGGGTGTGCGCCTGAACATGGACGATTTCGGCACCGGCTATTCGTCGCTCGGTTACCTGCGTACCTACCCGTTCGACAGCATCAAGATCGACAAGCGCTTCGTGCAGTCGCTGGGCAAGAGTGACAGTGACCGTAGCGTGGTACAGGCTATCATCAACCTGGGCAACGCCATGGGCATGACGGTCACCGCCGAAGGCGTCGAAACCCAGGAACAACTGGCGCTGCTCAGCGACGACCAGTGCCATGAAGTGCAGGGGTTCTTGCTCAGCAAACCCGTGGAAAACCCGCTATTGGTGCGTTTGATGCAGGCAACGATGGCTACGGATCACGTTGCGCCTTGAAGGGTTGTATTCATTTGCGTGCAACGCGACGGTTCGCCCCTCTGAAAAGTCATGCCAAGCGCTTACAATCGGGCCTTTTCCACGTTAACCAGACAGGCCAATCCGTTTATGGCGCTTGATCCACCCACGATGCTGACGATCACCATCGCCCTGGCCGCTGCGGCCGCGCTGTACCTGGCGATCGAGTGGCGCAGTGTCCGCGAACCTTCGCTGCTGTTCTGGAGCGCCGGTTTCGCCACCATCACGGTCGGTTCGACCCTGGCCCTGCTGCGCGGGATCGGCCTGCTGCTGATCGGCATCTGGTTCGCCAATGGCTTGCTGGTGGTCGCCCACGCCTGCTTTCTGCTGGGTGTGGTGCGTTTCACCCAGGCCCGGTTGTCGCGGGCGTGGCTACTGATCGTGCTGGTATGGTTCGGCTTGCTGCTGCTGCCGGTGGGGCCGCAGTGGTCGAAAGTGATGCTGATGGTCAACTCGCTGCTGGTGGCGTTGCTCACGCTCAAGGCCAGCTACCTGCTGCGCCCGCATGGCAAGTCGTTGAGCGTGGGGGCGGTGCAGCTGCGTTACGTGCTGCTGATCCATGGCCTGTTCTATGTGGCCAAGGCGATCGTGGCGGTGACGCCCGGTACGCTGATCGACCTGGCGACCTTTGGCGGCCTGATCATCCAGATTTCCCTGGTCGAAGGGGCGATGGCGATCATGCTGATCGCGCTGTCGATGACCGGTACGGTGAGGTATCGCCGTGAAGAACGCATCGCCCGGCTGGCCGCACGCGACCCGCTGACCGCGCTGTACAACCGTCGGGCCCTGGAAGTCCGCGCCACGCACCTGTTCAAGGTGGTCAGCCCGGCGCAGCCCGGGGCGTTGCTGCTGATCGACATCGACAACTTCAAGCTGGTCAACGACCTGCATGGCCATGCGGCAGGAGACCGCCTGCTGATTGCCTTGAGCGAAATGATCCGGGCGGTGCTGCCGGAGCGCTCGCTGGCCGCGCGGCTGGGTGGCGATGAGTTCGTCATCCTGCTCAGCGAGGCCAGTAGCGAGAAAGTGGTGGAACTGGGCAGCCAGCTGCGCGAGCAGTTCCAGCAGTTTGCCAGGGAGGCGGTGCCGACCCCGCAGGCGGTGACCTTGAGTATCGGTGCCAACCTGTTCGACCAGCCGCCGGCCAGCCTGGCGGCGTTGATCGAGCAAGGGGATGTGGCGTTGTACCAGTCCAAGCGTGGTGGGCGTGACAGCATTCGCCTGGTGGACCGGACCGTGGCGAGTCCAGTTAGATAGATGGCTGCGGCCCATTCGCGGGCTTGCCCGCGAATGGGCCGCAGAGCGGCCCCGGCGATCTCAGGTCACAACTTGGTAGCAAGGCACATACGCCGCGCCACCCGGCAATTTCATCCGGTGCTGGTCGACAAACGCCTGCAACAGGCGCCCCAATGGCTCCAGCACCGCGGCATCACCGCGAATCTGATACGGCCCGTGCTCCTCGATCAGTCGTATCCCCTTGTCCTTGACGTTCCCCGCCACGATCCCGGAAAACGCCCGGCGCAAGTTGGCCGCCAGTTCATGGGCCGGCAAATCGCGGCGCAGGGCCAGTTCGGCCATGTTGGCGTGGGTCGGGTCGAACGGGTGCTGGAAGCCCCCGTCGATCTTCAGCAGCCAGTTGAAGTGGAAGGCGTCGTTGCGCTCGCGGCGGAACTGCTTGACCTCCTTGAGCCCCTCGACCATGTGCCGGGCCACTTCGGCCGGGTCATCGATGATGATCTGGTAGTGGCGCTGCGCCGCCTCGCCAAGGGTGGCGCCGACGAAGGCATGCAGCTGTTGCAGGAACGGTTCGGCGCTGCGTGGCCCGGTGAGCACCACCGGGAAGGGCAGGGCGTGGTTGTCCGGGTGCATGAGGATGCCGAGCAGGTAGAGGAATTCCTCGGCGGTACCGGCGCCGCCGGGGAAGATGATGATGCCGTGGCCGACACGGACGAAGGCCTCCAGGCGCTTCTCGATGTCCGGCAGGATCACCAGCTCGTTGACGATCGGGTTCGGCGCCTCGGCGGCGATGATGCCCGGCTCGGTCAGGCCCAGGTAGCGGCTGCCGTGCATGCGCTGCTTGGCATGGGCGATGGTCGCGCCCTTCATCGGGCCCTTCATCACCCCCGGGCCGCAGCCGGTGCAGATGTCCAGCTTGCGCAGGCCCAGCTCATGGCCGACCTTCTTGGTGTACTGGTACTCCTCGCTGCTGATCGAGTGGCCGCCCCAGCACACCACCATCTTCGGCTCCACGCCGGGGCGCAGGGTGCGGGCGTTGCGCAGCAGGTGGAAGACGTAGTCGGTGATGCCCTGGGAGCTTTCCAGGTCGATGCGCTGGCTGGCCAGCTCGCTTTCGGTGTAGACGATGTCGCGCAGGGCGCTGAACAGCATTTCGCGGGTGCTGGCGATCATTTCGCCATCGACGAAGGCGTCGGCCGGCGCGTTCAGCAGCTCCAGGCGCACGCCGCGGTCTTGCTGGTGAATGCGGACTTCGAAGTCCTTGTACGCCTCGAGGATGGTCTTGGCGTTGTCGACATGGGCGCCGGTGTTGAGGATGGCCAGGGCGCACTGGCGGAACAAGGTGTAGAGGGTGCCGGTACCGACTTCACTCAGTTGCTGGACTTCACGTTGCGACAGCGTCTCCAGGCTGCCTTTGGGGCTGACGGATGCATTGATGACATGGCGTTGAGGCATCTAAGTCGTTCCTGTGCAGGTAAAAACATCCTTGCAAGACAACACCATACCGATCAATGCACGTCAACCTAAAAGGCGTTGCACGCCCAGGGTAATCGCCAGGCCGCCACCCACCAGCCACAGGTTGAGGAGCGCGCCGGTGATCAGCGCCCGTGGCCCGGCCTGGCGGATCTGGCTCCAGCGGGTTTCCATGCCCAGCGCGGTCATGGCCATGGTCAGGGCGAAGGTGTCCAGGCTGTTGACTGCCTGGGTCACGCTACCTGGCAGCACCTGCAGCGAGTTCACCAGCACCAGGGCGAGGAAGCCGAAGGCGAACCAGGGCATGGCGATGCGGCCATTGCCTTGCGCCTGGCCGGGTTGGCGCGAGCGGCTGATCCACACGCCGACTACCAGAAGCACCGGCACCAGCAGCATCACCCGGGTCATCTTGACGATGGTGGCGATGTGCGTGGCTTCGGGGCTGACGTTGCTGGCCGCGCCCACCACCTGGGCCACTTCGTGAATCGTCCCGCCGAGGAACAGGCCGGCGCCCAGTGTGTCCAGGTGCAGCCAGCCGGCGTTGATCGCCAGCGGGTAAAGGAACATCGACAGGGTGCCGAACAGCACCACGCTGCCGACCGCCATGGCACTTTTGTGCGGGGCGCTGCGCAGGGCCGATTCGAACGCCAGCACGGCGGCGGCGCCACAGATCGCGCTGCCGGCGGCAGTGAGCAGGGCGGTGTCGCGGTCCAGCTTGAACAGCCGGGTGCCGCACCACAGGCCGATCAGTAAGGTGCTGGTCACGACCAGCAGCGATACGCTCAAGCCGGACCAGCCGACTTCGGCGATCTCCTGCAGGCTGACGCGCAGGCCGAAGAAGGCCACGGCGATGCGCAACAGCCCACGCGCCGAGAAGTTGATACCGGCTGCCCAGCTGGCCGGTACGCCGTCGCGCAGGGCGTTGCCGTACAAGGCACCGGCGACGATGCCGACGATCAGCGGGCTGATGCCCAGGCTGGCGATGGCAGGCAGGGCCGCCAGCTGGGTGACGGCGAGCGCGAACAGCGCGACGAACAGAATGCCGTTGAGCCGCCCTCGGGTGGAGAGGGTAGGCGCCAACGCGGGGTTGGAATTTGCCGTGGCCATGTGAGTCCTCCGGGAAAGTGTTTCGACATGGCCTACGTTAATCTGGTTATAAGCTTATAAAAAATCGTAATTTAGAATGGCAAATATCCGCTGAACTGATATTTTTACCGAATGACCCCAGAACAACTGATAACCTTCGCCACCGTGGCCGAGCACGGCAACATCAGCCATGCGGCCCAGGCCCTGCATCTGTCGCAACCGGCGGTGTCCGGCCAGCTCAAGTTGCTGCAGGAGGACTTTGGCGAGCCCCTGTACCAGCGCGCCGGCCGTGGCGTGCGCCTGACCGCTGCCGGCGAGCAACTGCTGGCCCATGCCCAGCGCCTGCGGGACACCTTTCGCCAGGCCCAGGCATTGTGCCAGGCCATGCGCGGGCTGGAGCGCGGCACCTTGCTCATCGGTGCCAGCACCACGCCGGCCAGTTACCTGCTGCCGTACCTGATCGCCGATTTCCATGGGCGCTACCCGGAGGTGCTGGTGACCACGACCCATGGCAACACGGCGGAAATCGTCGCCGCGCTGGACAGCGTCGATATCGCCCTGATCGAAGGCCCGCCAGGGCAGGAGTTGCCGCTGGGTACCGAAGTGACGGCGTGGCGCGAGGACGAGATCGTCGCCATCGTGCCGGGTGGCCATCCTTTGGCAGGTGCCGAACAGCAAAACTTGCAGGCGTTGGGGGCTTACCCGCTGGTGCTGCGTGAAAGTGGTTCGGGGGTGCGCCAGATCGTCGAGCGGGCGTTTGCCCGGCATGGCGTGGCCATGCGCGTGGCGCTGGAGATCGCCGGGGTGGAAGGGGTGAAGGAGGCGGTGCGGGCCGGGATGGGCATTGGCTTTGTCTCGGCCATGTCGATCCGTCATGAAGATGGCGTGTTGCGCCAACTGAGGATTGCCCCTGAACCGTTGCTGCGGCGGTTTTCCATCCTCTTGCCCCATGCCGCCACGCCGTCGCGGGCCGCCGCGCGGTTCATGGAACTGTGCGTGGGCCAAGTGACCGAGGCCACGTAACCCGCCCTTGCTGCCGGGAGCTGCGGCAGCAGGGGCGGGCAAGGGCGCTACTGGATGTTGGCCTTGGCCGGTGTGGCCTGGTTGTACTTGATCGACGCTACGCTGTTGCACAGCCCGACCAGTGTCTGCCAGTCCTGGTTGGCCAGGTTCAGGTTGCGTTGCAGCTCGGGCAGGTTGAGATTGTCGACATTGCCCTTGCAGTTGTTGAGGTCGGTCAGAACGGTATTCAGTTCACCCTCAAGTTCCTCCCACACGTTCAATAGCAGGCCGATCAGCGAACCCGCAGCCTGGGACAGTTGGATCAGCTTGTTCAGTTGATCATTCAAGGCCGCCAGGCTGGCAGATTGCTGGGTAACTGCATTCATGCGCGTTGTATCGGCCTCGATCTCGCTGCGCAGCTGCTTGATCTTGACCTCGGCGGCGACCATGGTCGCAATCCCCGCAGCTGCCCCGACGATGCCGAAGGCCAGGCCGAAACCGAGGCTGAAGATCGCAATCACGGCCCCGGCGAAGAACGCCACGCCAGCACCAATGGCTGAAGCCGTTTCCACCACCTGCCAGGTCTTGATCTGCTTGCGCATGTCTTCGATCTTGGCCTGATACTGCCGGACCTGGTCGCGGTTTACGTCCTGCTGCTGGGTGGAGTCACTGACAGCCTTGGAGAGTATCTGGCTGTCCTGGATCAGGTTGTTGGAATAGTCGGTAATCGACTGGTGCACCGATACGGCACTTTGGCTGAACGCACGAAGCTGCGAAATCAACCCGTTGAACTGCTGCTTGAGCGAGTTGATGGCCTGCGTATTGCCTGGGTCGTTCTGCAGTACGCCGATCAGCGAGTTGATCGTCGACATGCTGACGTTGAAGGCAATGCCATATCCGGCAATGGCGTTGGGAATGCTCACCAGGTTCGCGGATATCCCGTACCAGGCGTTGGCGTGGATCTGGGCGTTGCTGAAGGCAGTCTGGAACGTGCTGTACCAGGAGGGCGCCGGGGTGATGGTCGGCAGTTGAGTGTTGGTGATGCCAAGCACATAGGCCATTACATCGTTGTTGGCATTGAAGGCATCTGCCAGTTGCTGATCGATGGGCAAGTCATTGGACGCCCTCAGCGCAGCGGGAACGCTGCCGAGTGCGGCAATGCTGACGACGTTTGACAGCGGGTTGAGGGTGAACGGGAAAAACTGTTTCTTCAGTGCATCCATGACACTTCTCCTTGAACAGTGACCGATCGACCGGTGCTGATAGTCGGGGCGTTGAGTGTGCGGCAGGTTCCTTGCGCAGGCGCGGGGCGCGCCTGCAATCCACTAAGCAGAGGCCCGAAGAGGCTTGGATAGCGAACTCATTTAAGCAGCGCCAAGGGGCAAGGCAAGGGGCTACCCGGTGTGTTTTTCGCTCTCGAACGGTGAGCGAAAAAGCACAAGCAGACAGAACAGCGTCTTAGGTGCGGTGCAGGCGACAAGCAGGCGAAGCGGTGCTTTTTCGACGCATTCCACGGGCCTGCCCAGGCGGGGTCAATTCACCTTGAACACATGCTTCATGTAGGCCACGAAGTTGTCATCGCGGCACTGGGTCTTGCCTGGGCTGTCGGAGATCTTCGCCACCGGCGCGCCATTGCAGTCGGTCATCTTGATCACGATGTTCATCGGCTCCACCCCCGGGATATCGCAGGTCAGCCGGGTACCGATGCCAAAGCTCACGTTGATCCGCGCGTGCAGCGCCCGGTACAGGCCCAGCGCCTTGGCGAAATCCAGCCCGTCGGAGAAGATCAGCGTCTTGCCCTTCGGGTCGATGCCCAGCCGCTCATAGTGGGCGATGGCCTTCTCCGCCCACACCAGCGGGTCCCCGGAGTCGTGCCGCAGCCCATCGAACAGCTTGGCGAAGTACAGGTCGAAATCACCCAGGAAGGCATCCATGGTGATGCAGTCGGTCAAGGCGATGCCTAGCAGGCCTCGGTACTCGCGCACCCAGGCTTCCAGCGCGGCGGCCTGGCTGTCGACCAGCCGTGGGCCAAGTTGCTGGTGCGCCATGAACCATTCGTGGGCCATGGTGCCGAGTGGCTTGAGTTCGAGCTCGCGGGCCAGGTGCACGTTGCTGGTGCCGACGAAGCGGCCGGGGAAGTCGTGCTTGAGCAGGTACACCACTTCTTCCTGCACCCGGTAGGAAAAGCGCCGCCGTGTACCGAAGTCGGCCAGCTGGAAGCCGGCCAGCTCGTCGGCACTGGCCTCGGCCTTGAGCCAGTCCATTTTCTGGTACAGGCGCTCGCCCACCTGTTCGATCGTCACGTCGCGATAACGGTAGCGGTTGCGCACTTCGCTGATGATCGCCAGCAACGGGATCTCGTAGAGGATCACATGCAGCCACGGCCCGCGCACGCGGATCGCCAACTGCCCGGCGGCGTCCAACCCGACTTGCACATAGCGCAGGTTGAAGCGGAACAGGCTGAGGAAGCGGATGAAGTCCGGTTTGAGGAACGGGATCTTTTCCAGGTAGGCCAGTTGGTCGTGGGTGACGGTGACCTCGCTCAACTGCTCAATCTGGTAGCGGATTTCCGCCAGATAAGGGGAGAGGTCTTCACCGTTGCGACAGCGAAACTCCCACTCCACCTCGGCGTTGGGGTAGTTGTGCAGCACCGCCTGCATCATGGTGATTTTGTAGAAGTCGGTGTCCAGCAGGTTCTGGATGATCCGTGGGCCGAAAACGCTTTCGCTCATGGGCGGTCTTCCTTGATCAGAGAGAGCTGGTAGTCGAGCGCGGCCTCATCGCCGCACAGGATCACGCCCTCGGCAGCCAGTGCGCCGCAGGCGCTGATGGCGCCTTCCTGGGTCAGCGCGCGGCAGGCCGGCAGGTACAGCAGCACCTGGAAGCCGGCCTGGCGCAGTTGCCGGGCAGTGGTCTTGACGCAGTACTCCAGGGCCAGGCCGCCGACGATCACCGCACCGACCTGCTGCACCTTGAGAAACTCGATGACCCCGGTGGAACGGCGCTCGGCGAGGTCGTGGTAGCAGGCGCCATAGGGGTGCAGGTCGGGTTCGACGCCTTTCCAGACGAAGTAGTCGTAGTCGATCGGGGCGGGCAGGCCGGGCAGCAGCTCGAAGCCGGCGGTACCGGGCACGCAGTGGCTGACCCAGGTCAGGTCGGCGTTGGCCAGGGTCAGCGGTTGCAGCATCTGACCGGGTTCGGCCACTACCCAGGCCGCGTTGGCCGGGTGGGCGTCCTTGCTGCCCAGGCGCAGGTCGGCGCGCAGGGCCATGGCGTTGAGGTCCGGGGCAATCTCGTTGCCTTCCGGCACCGGCAGCTCCTGAGGGCTATTGGCGGTGAAGCCGTTCTGCGCGTCGACATCGAAACTGGCGATCTTCATGGCGGGTCTCCTCGCTGGAATGGCTATATAATTCACCTGGTGTAATAAGTGTGTCAAGTGACAATTTATACGTGGTTGTGGGTTGCCATACTTAGAAGCCCTGGTGGATTATTGGCCCGATGAACAAGGAGCCCCCGGTGAGTACAGTCGAAGTCCTGGCCAGTGTCGATATCGTCGCCCTGCGCCTGGCCCCTGATGGCCAGCATCTGCAAGTGTTGTTGCACCGTCGTGAGCGCGAGCCCCATGCCGGCCAGTGGGCCTTGCCTGGTGTGATCGTCAATGGCCGCACCCCGGATACCAGCCTGGAAGGCGCCGCTGAACGCGCCCTGCGCGAGAAAGCCCTGGTGTTGCCGCGCCACCTCGAACAGGTGGGTACCGAAGGCAACGCCTTCCGCGATCCGCGGGGTTGGTCGTTGAGCACCTATTACCTGGCACTGCTTGATCCGCAGCAGGAGGTTGAGGGTGACCAACTGGCGTTTTTTGACCTGGACAGCGTGATTGACCGCAAGGTGCTGCTGCCGTTCGACCACAACTTGCTGGTCGAGCGTGCGCGCGAGCGGTTGGCTTCGAAGACGGTGTACAGCAGCTTGCCGCTGTACCTGCTGGCGCAGAAGTTCACCGTGTTCGACGCGCTGGGGGCGGTGCAGGCGTGCCTGGGGCAGGCGGTGAACAACACTTCGCTGCGCAAGCGCCTGGAGCGCCTGCGCGAGTTGGGCTGGGTGCGCGATACCGGGGAGAAGAACCAGCCCAGGCTGGGCCGGCCGCAGCAGTTGTATCAGTACACGCCGCAGGAGGAGCGGGTGTTCATGTTTGACCGTAGCCTGTTGCCTGAGGGCGCCTGAGCGACGTCGTATTTGTAGATCCCGTCTTCATCTTCACCTCGCCAGCGCGATTTAGGGAGCAAACGGTACGCCGCACTTCACCCCCCATACACCAGATGCAAGTACTTTCGCATTGCGGCCCATCGCGACACAAGATCGGTCAGGTGTCCGTATTGTTTGAATTCAATGCATGCCGCAGGTGAGTGAGCTGGTAAAAGTGCTAGTTGCCAAATGCGCAGGGTACGATTACTTTGAGCGGGAAAGGTGATGAGGCTGTTATAAATGAATAGGTCTGCTGATAATGCGCCTTCCACGCGTCTGTTTTACGCGGGAGGAAAAATGGTTTGCCGGCTTGGCGGAGGGAATACCCGGCTGATATATGCCGGCAGTTACCTCATCGCCCAATCACAAATAACGACTATGTTGTTGCAAGTGGAGACGGCAAATACAGTGATTGCAGGCAGGGCTGATGAGTATGCAGAGTCCCAGTCCTACTCACCCTATGGGTTTTCGCCTATCCGGGATCAGGCACCGATTGTTCAGTTCAATGGCGAGTGGCGTGATCCTAAAACGGGAAATTACCCACTGGGGCAGGGGTATCGTTTACTCAGCCCAATAGTCGGGCGTTTTTTTAGCCCTGATCAGTGGAGTCCATTTGGCAGAGGGGGACTGAATGCATATGCCTATTGCGCTGGAGATCCTGTCAATTTCCATGATCCGAGCGGGCACACAAAGAAGGGTTTTAATACCTGGCGCGATATTCCTCCGAAAAGAATTTCGTTGGCCAGTGCCGTTAAGTCGGCAGACCTCCCACCTACCCTGGAACCGTTAATTCAACATATGATCGAGCGTGATCCCGATGGTGGGCATGTATTTTGGCGACCTGCTGAGCGTGGGAGAGGGAGACAATACAGGATTGGGCGTTATAGTTCTGCGAGTCATCACGAGGAAGGTAGTGAGACTTATTTTAACTTTGATCAGAAAGTATATCAGATTGAGAGGCATGGAACTCCTTATGGGTCGAAGCCTTCATTTGATCCTCTGTTTAAGTTAGGAGATTTGTATGCGGCATGGAGTAAGGAGGTTGGGGCGAAGAGTTACCTTGATGCTGGTTTTCAATGGCTCGGTCCCGTCAGCAAACCACTCGAAATATTGCTAGATTCTCCGCGCTCGCGTGTGAACGCTCCGAACGTGAGAAATAGGCTCAGCCGACCTGAGCAACATAATGTTTCTGATATACGTAATCCTAGCGAGGGTAAACTTAAATATGAGTGAGTAGAGTATTCGTCGAATAGCGCTGGGGCGGTGCAGGCGTGCCTGGGACAGGCGGTGAACAACACCTCGCTGCGCAAGCGGCTGGAGTGCTTGCGCGAGCTGGGGTGGGTGCGTGATACCGGGGAGAAGAACCAGCCCAGCCTGGGCTGGCCGCAGCAATTGTATCAGTGCACACCGCAGGGTGAGCGGGTGCTCATGTTCCATCGTAGCCTGTTGCCCGAAGGCACATGAGCGCCTGACACGTGACTCACTGACTTAGCAGGGACCTGTGGGAGCGGGCTTGCCCGCGAACACCGGCGAAGCCGGTGCCATCCACCGCGTCGACTGCTTCGCGGGCTTGCCCGCTCCCACAGGTGTCGCCTTGCTCAGCCGGTGCCTTGCGCGCCGCCGCCAGAATGGTCGCCAGTACGACCAGCGCAGCACCAGCGGCCATGCGCAGCGTCGGCTGATCACCAAACAGCCACCACGCCCCGAGGATCGCGTACACCGGCTCCAGCGCGATGATCATGCCGGCAGTGCGCGCCTCCAGCCCTTCCAGGCTCTTGACGAACAGGTACTGCGACAGCCCGGTGCAGAACACCCCCAGCAGTGCCAGGTTGATCCAGTCGCTGCCGCCCAGGCTGGTGTTGCCCAGGTGGGTGAAGGCGAACGGCGCGACCAGCGCAGCCACCACCACGTTCTGCCAGAACGCCACCTGCATGGCATTCATGCTCGACCCGTTGCGGCGGTTGGCCACGGTCAGCAGGGCGAATGCCAGGCCCGAACCCAGGCCCCAGAGCAGGCCGACGGTGCCTTTGTCGAGCAAATCGAAGGTCGGCACCACCAGCACCAGACCCGCTGTCACCATCAGCAACAGCAAGCCCTGCGCGGCGCCGATGCGCTGGCCGAACACGCCGCGTTCGATCATCGCGATGAAGGCCGGAAAGCTGGCAAAGCCCAGGGTCGCAACCGCCACACCGCCAACCTTGACCGCGACGAAGAAGGTCACCCAGTGGGTCGTCAGCAGGGCGCCGGTCAGGCCCAGCACCGGCAGGTTGCGCAGGGTCAGCGCGTCGAGCAGGCGGGTGCCCTTGAGCCCGGCGACGAAGCCCAGGGCGATGAAGGCGAAGGTGGCGCGGCCGAAGGTGATGATGCTGGCGTCGGCCTCGATCAGGTGGCCGAGGATACCGGTCAGGCCGAACAGCACAGCGGCGATGTGGGCAATGCACAGGGCATTACGGTGGCCGGTGGCAGCACCGGCTACGGGGATTGAAGTCGCGATCATGGCAGTCAAGTCTTCACAATGTGGCGCGCGCAAACACTCCCGATCAGCGCGACGCGGGTCTTTGATTCTGGGAGTTTTATCGTTATGAGCCCGGACGAATTGCCCGGTGCAAAAAGGCGCCACAGCGTTGGAATTGTGAAGCGAGGCTGTTTTACTCGCGAATACCACACCAATCAGCCCACGGCGCGGGGCTGGTCGATGTGTGTATTATTTTTGTATACAGGGTTTTCAAGGCGATTGCGGGCGACGTGTGCTTGTCTGATCGCGACATCGGTTGTTGCCTTGCTGCGCCGCCTTACTCGTCGCCGTAGTTCATGATCGACAACAGGCGAATTGGCACCTGCACCAGCTGCTCGGGGCCGTGCGGGGTTTCGCCATCGAAGGTCAGGCTGTCGCCGGCCTGCATGCGATAGAGCTGGTTGCCGTGGCGATAGACCAGTTCACCTTCCAGCAGATGAAGGAATTCGGTGCCGGGGTGGGCGAAGGTCGGGAATTCTTCGCTGGCGTCGTCCATGGTCACCATGTACGCCTCGAAGTTTTTCTTCGGCCCCCTGGCGTGATTGAGCAAATGGTAGGTATGGCCCTTCTCGGTGCCGCGGCGCACCACCTCCAGCCCTTCACCGGCCTTGACCAGCAAGGCATTGCCATCGGGCTGGTCGTATTGGCTGAACAGCTTGGCCATCGGCATGCCCAGCACATCGCACAGGCGGCTCAGGGTATCGAGGCTGGTGGACACCTGGGCGTTCTCGATCTTGCTCAGCATGCCCTGGCTGATGCCGGCGATGCGCGCCACATCGGCGAGCTTGAGTGACTGGGCCTGGCGCTGGCGCTTGATCTGCAGGCCCAGGTACTGCTCCAGGCGAAGGCGCGGTTCGGTTTCGGTTGGCATCGAATGTCCTGCACGGTTTCAGTTCAAGAATAAAGTTTTCGCACTGGGAAAGTGCGAGGCGCGGCTGCATTGGCTGCTTCTTTCCTCAGGTGAAAACAAGTTTCACACAAACACAGCAAAGAAATCTGCCTCGATTGTGCGTGGCCTGTGCTGGCCTCTTCGCGGGCAAGCCCGCTCCCACAAAGCCCTGTGGGAGCGGGCTTGCCCGCGAAGAGGCCGGATCAACCCATGCAGGACCATCACCCTGGACAAAGTTGGCAAGCACATTGCATTCCTGAGAGGAAAGTAAGTTTCCCATGCGGAATTAGTGCCCCTCACCCAGGAGTGATCAACCCATGTTGCCAGCAGAAACCCAGCGCACCCTCGACCAGTACGGCATCAAGTATGTGTTGGCGCAGTTCGTCGATATCCACGGTTCGGCGAAGACCAAGTCGGTGCCGGTATCGGGCCTCAAGATGGTGGCTGAAGAGGGCGCCGGCTTTGCCGGGTTCGCCATCTGCGGCATGGGCATGGAGCCCCACGGCCCCGACTTCATGGCCCGTGGCGACCTGTCCACGCTGATCCCGGTGCCGTGGCAGCCGGGCTATGGCCGGGTGGTGTGCGTGGGCCATGTCAACGGCCAGCCCTGGCCCTACGACAGCCGCTACGTATTGCAGCAGCAGGTGCAGCGCCTGGCCGACAAGGGCTGGACCCTGAACACCGGCCTTGAGCCCGAGTTCAGCCTGTTCCGCCGCGACGAAGGCGGCAAGCTGCAGCTGGTGGACGCCTCCGACAACCTCGACAAACCCTGCTACGACTACAAGGGCCTGTCGCGCTCGCGGCTGTTCCTCGAACGCCTCACCGAGGCCCTGCAGCCGGTCGGCTTCGACATCTACCAGATCGACCACGAAGACGCCAACGGCCAGTTCGAGATCAACTACACCTACAGCGACGCCATGGAGTCGGCCGACCGTTTCACCTTCTTCCGCATGGCCGCCGGCGAGATCGCCAACGACCTGGGGATGATCTGCTCGTTCATGCCCAAGCCCGACCCCAAGCGCGCCGGCAATGGCATGCACTTCCACCTGTCGCTGGCCAGCAGCAGCAACAAGAACCTGTTCCACGACCCCGCCGACAGCAGCGGCATGGGCCTGTCGAAACTGGCCTACCACTTCGCCGCCGGCCTGTTGGCCCACGGCCCGGCGCTGTGTGCCTTCGCTGCCCCCACGGTCAACTCGTACAAGCGCCTGGTGGTCGGCCGCTCGCTGTCTGGCGCCACCTGGGCGCCGGCCTTCGTCGCCTATGGCGCCAACAACCGTTCGGCGATGGTGCGCATCCCCTATGGCCGCCTGGAGTTCCGCCTGCCGGACGCCGGCTGCAACCCGTACCTGGTCACCGCCGCCATCATCGCCGCCGGCCTCGACGGTATCGATCGCCAGCTGGAGCCGGGCGAGATGTGCAACGAGAACCTCTACAACCTGAGCCTGGAAGAGATCGCCGCACGCGGCATCAAGACCTTGCCGCAATCGCTCAAGGAAGCCGCCGACGCGCTGGAGGCCGACCCGCTGTTCCGCGAGGTGCTCGGCGCCGAGATCGTCGACGAGTTCATCAAGCTCAAGCGCATGGAATGGGTGGAGTACTGCCGCCACGTCTCCGACTGGGAAATCCAGCGTTACACCGAATTCTTCTGACCGCCAACCCTATCCCTGGGTAGCGGCAAACGCAGCGGCTACCCACTGCCTAGAAGGAGTATCACCATGTGTGGAATCGTAGGTCTGTACCTGAAAAAGCCAGAGCTGGAAGCCCAGCTTGGCAAGCTCTTCGAGCCCATGCTCGAAGCCATGACCGACCGTGGCCCGGACAGCGCCGGCTTCGCCATCTACGGTGACGAAGTGGCCGATGGCTGGGTCAAGCTGACCTTGCAGGCCACCGAGCTCGACTACCCCTGGACTGCCCTGATGGGGCAACTGGAAGGGCGCCTGGGCTGCTCGCTGGACTGGTTCCAGAATGCCAGCGCCGCCGTGCTCAAAGTGCACACAAGCGAAGCCGCCGCCCGTGAAGCGCTGGCCGAGCTGGCGCCGAGCGTGCGCATCATGAGCGCGGGGCAGAGCATCGAGATCCTCAAGGGCATGGGCCTGCCGGCGCAAATCTCCAGCCGCTTCGGCCTGGCCGGCATGAAGGGCAGCCACATCATCGGCCATACCCGCATGGCCACCGAAAGCGCGGTGACCCTGGAAGGCAGCCACCCGTTTTCTACCGGCGCCGACCTGTGCCTGGTGCATAACGGCTCGCTGTCGAACCACTTCCGCCTGCGCCAGGAACTCAAGCGCGAAGGCATCAGCTTCGAGACCGACAACGACACCGAGGTGGCCGCCGGCTACCTGACCTGGCGCCTGCAGCAGGGCGACACCCTGGCCCAGGCCCTGGATGGCGCGCTGGAAGACCTGGACGGCTTCTTCACTTTCGCCATCGGCACCCGCAACGGCTTTGCCGTGATCCGCGACCCGATCGCCTGCAAACCGGCGGTGCTGGCCGAGACCGAGGACTACGTGGCCATGGCCTCCGAGTACCAGGCCCTGGCCAGCCTGCCGGGTATCGACAAGGCCAAGGTCTGGGAACCGGCGCCGGCCACCCTCTACGTCTGGGAACGCGAAAGCGCCTGACCCCCACCGAATCACTGGAGACATTCATGAAGACGATCGACCTTTCCAGCGCCTCGGTGCGCGCACTCAACCAGTCCCTGCATGGCGACGTGCTAGACCGCGAATGGCGGGTGACCCACCCGGACGGCAAGCACAACCTGGCCGTGGGCATCAACGCCGCCGTGTCGGTGGATATCGAAGGCCACGCCGGCTACTACTGCGCCGGCATGAACCAGCAGGCGAGCGTCACCGTGCACGGCAACGTCGGCGTGGGCGTGGCCGAGAACATGATGTCCGGCTCGGTACGGGTCAAGGGCAGCGCCTCCCAGGCCGCCGGCGCCACCGCCCATGGTGGGTTGCTGGTGATCGAGGGCGATGCCGGCGCGCGTTGCGGCATTTCAATGAAGGGCGTGGACATCGTGGTCGGCGGCAGCATCGGCCACATGAGCTGCTTCATGGGCCAGGCCGGGCGCCTGGTGGTGTGTGGCGATGCCGGCGATGCACTGGGCGATTCGCTCTACGAGGTGCGCATCTACGTCAAGGGTTCGGTGCAGTCGCTAGGCTCGGATTGCATCGAGAAAGAGATGCGCGCCGAGCACCTGCAAGAGCTGCAGGAACTGCTGAACAAGGCCGGCCTTGCGCACAAGGCCGCCGATTTCAAACGCTACGGCTCGGCTCGCCAGCTGTACAACTTCAAAGTCGACAACGCCAGCGCGTACTGATCCAGGAGCATTCCCATGAGCGAGCAATTCCCCCCGGTACTGCGTGAGTCGGCCACCTTCGATCGCCTGACCATCCAGGAAATCCAGCGTGCCGCCGAGACCGGCATCTACGACATCCGCGGTGGCGGCACCAAGCGCCGTGTGCCGCACTTCGATGACCTGCTGCTGCTGGGCGCCAGCGTGTCGCGCTACCCGCTGGAAGGCTACCGTGAAAAGTGCGGCACCGACGTGGTGCTGGGCAACCGTTTCGCCAAGAAGCCGATCCACCTGAAGATCCCGGTGACCATCGCCGGCATGAGCTTCGGCGCGCTGTCGGCCAACGCCAAGGAAGCACTGGGCCGTGGCGCGACCATTGCCGGCACCAGCACCACCACCGGCGACGGCGGCATGACCCCGGAAGAACGCGGCCAGTCGCAGCACCTGGTGTACCAGTACCTGCCGTCGCGCTATGGCATGAACCCCGACGACCTGCGCAAGGCCGACGCCATCGAGATCGTCCTCGGCCAGGGCGCCAAGCCGGGCGGTGGCGGCATGCTGCTGGGCATGAAGGTCACCGAGCGGGTAGCCGGCATGCGTACCTTGCCGATCGGTGTCGACCAGCGCAGCGCCTGCCGCCACCCGGACTGGACCGGCCCGGACGACCTGGCGATCAAGATTGCCGAGATCCGCGAAATCACCGATTGGGAGAAACCGATCTACGTGAAGATCGGCGCCAGCCGCCCGTATTACGACGTCAAGCTGGCGGTGAAGGCCGGCGCCGATGTGATCGTGCTCGACGGCATGCAGGGCGGCACCGCGGCCACCCAGGAAGTGTTCATCGAACACGTCGGTATCCCGATCCTGCCAGCCATTCCACAGGCGGTTCAGGCGCTGCAAGAAATGGGCATGCACCGTAAGGTGCAGCTGATCGTCTCTGGTGGCATCCGCAACGGTGCCGACGTGGCCAAGGCCATGGCCCTGGGCGCCGACGCGGTGGCCATCGGCACGGCGGCGCTGATCGCCCTGGGCGACAATCACCCGCGGCTGGACAGCGAGCTGAAGAAGATCGGTTCGGCCGCCGGCTTCTACGACGACTGGCAGAACGGCCGCGACCCGGCCGGCATCACCACCCAGGACCCGGAACTGGCCAAGCGCCTGAACCCGGAAGAGGCCGGCCGGCGCCTGGCCAACTACCTGCGGGTGCTGGTGCTGGAAGCGCAGACCATGGCCCGTGCCTGCGGCAAGTCGCACCTGCATAACCTCGACCCCGAGGACCTGGTGGCGCTGACCGTCGAGGCCGCCGCCATGGCCCGCGTGCCGCTGGCCGGCACCGCCTGGGTGCCGGGCCAGGCGCAGTACTGATTCATCGGCTATTGGGGCCGCGTTGCGGCCCTTCGCGGGCAAGCCCGCTCCCACAGGAAGCTCACAGGCCTTGAGAACTGTGGCGGCCCTGTGGGAGCGGGCTTGCCCGTGAATGGGCTGCAAGGCAGCCCAAGGGCATCTCTTCATTCACACAGGAGTGACTCCATGAAGCACCTCACCCTCGCTGTAATGTTGTTAGCCTTGGCCACCCAGGCCCATGCCGCCGAGCCCACCCTGGACACCGGCAACACCGCCTGGATGATCTGCGCGGCGATGTTCGTGCTGATGATGTGCATCCCGGGCTTGGCGCTGTTCTATGGCGGCATGGTGCGGGCCAAGAACTTTCTCTCGGTGTTCACCCAGCTGTTCGCCGTGGCCGGGGTGATCGGCATCCTCTGGGTGCTGTTCGGCTACAGCCTGGTGGTCGATACCCGCGGCATGGTCGAAGGGCAGTTGACCTTGAACAGTTTCATCGGCGGCCTGGACAAGGCGCTGATGCTGAACATCGGCCACGACAGCCTGGTGGGCACCATCCCGGAAGGGGTGTTCGCGGTGTTTCAGCTGACCTTCGCCATCATCACCCCGGCACTGATCGCCGGCGGTTTTGCCGAGCGCATGAAGTTCAGTGCCTCGCTGCTGTTCATGGCGGCCTGGTTCGTCCTGGTGTACGCGCCGATCGCCCATATGGTGTGGGGCGGGCCGGGGGCGCTGATGGTCAACTGGGGGGTGCTGGACTTTGCCGGCGGCACCGCGGTGCATATCAACTCCGGTGTGGCTGCACTGGCGGCGGCGCTGATGCTGGGCAAGCGCAAAGGCTACCCGCAAGTGGCGATGCCGCCGCACAACCTCGGTTTCACCCTGGTGGGCGCGGGGCTGCTGTGGGTCGGCTGGTTCGGCTTCAACGTCGGTTCCGGGCTTGCGGCCAACGAAGGAGCAGGGGTGGTGATGCTGGCGACCATGGTGGCGGCGTGCGCCGGGATTGTCGGCTGGTTGCTGACCGAAAAAGTCATGCATGGCCGGCCTACTGCACTGGGGGCGGCTTCGGGGGCTTTGGCCGGGCTGGTAGGCATCACGCCGGCCTGTGCGTTTGTCGGGCCGTTGGGGGCGGTGGTCATCGGGTTGTTGACCGGGGCGATCTGCTTCTTCGCCGTGACCCGGATGAAGCAGGCGCTGGGGTATGACGACAGCCTCGATGTGTTCGGGCTGCATGGGGTTGGCGGGATGGTCGGGGCGGTGCTGACCGGGGTGTTTGCCGCGCCGTCGCTGGGGGGCTATGTGGAGGGCGCTTCGCCGATCGGGCAGGCCTTGGTGCAGCTCAAGGGCGTGGCGTTCACTTTTGTCTATTGCTTCGTGGTGAGCTGGGCGATTCTCGGGGCCATCAAGCTGACTGTGGGGCTGCGCGCCAGCCGGGAAGAGGAAGAGCAGGGCTTGGACCTGGCCGAGCACAATGAGCGGGCTTATAACCTCTGATTCATGTCCCGGCCTCTTCGCGGGCAAGCCCGCTCCCACAAGTACCGCACAAATACAAGCATCTGTGCGATTGCTGTGGGAGCGGGCTTGCCCGCGAAGAGGCCGGGACAGGTTGAATCAGTGCCCCATGGCCAACTTGGCACTGGTCTGCCGACGGCGGTAGGCGCTGTCACGCGAAGCCAGCCACCAGTACAGCGGCGAGGTCACTGCCAGGCCCACCAGCCAAGACAGGTCAGCGCCATTGATGTGCTCGGAGATCGGCCCGACATACAGCGGCGTGTTCATGAACGGAATCTGCACCACGATGCCCACCGCATAGGCGATCAGCGCCTGCGGGTTGTACCGCCCGTAGATGCCGCCATCGACCTTGAAGATCGACTGGATGTCGTAGTCGCCCTTGTGGATGGCATAGAAGTCGATCAGGTTGATCGCCGTCCACGGCACCAGCACCACCAGCAGCACCAGCACCATGTCGACGAAGTGGCCGATGAAGTCGGCCGAGGCGAACACCGCCACCACGCAGCAGGCCGCCAGCACGATCAGCGACAGCACCGCACGGCTCTTGGCGGTGGGGATCCAGCGGTAGGCGAAGGTCTGCACCAGGGTGATGATCGACAGCACCGCACCGTACAGGTTGAGGGCGTTGTGGCTGATCACGCTGAGCAGGAACAGCACCAGCATCACCGGGCCCAGGGTGCCGGTGGCGAGCTTGACCGCGTCCATGGTGTCCATGCCGGCCGGGATCGCCAGCACCGCCACGGCGCCGAAGATGAACGACAGGCTCGAACCCAGGGCCGACCCCAGGTAGGTGGTCCAGAAGGTCGAGCTGACCTTCACGTCGGCCGGCAGGTAGCGCGAGTAGTCCGACACGTACGGGGCAAAGGCGATCTGCCACAGCGCCGCCAGCGATACGGTGGCCAGCCAGCCGGCCAGGTTGAAGCCGCCGCGGGTGAGGAAGTCGTCACTTTGCACATGGCTGAAGATGTAGCCGAAGCCGACCACGATGCCGATGCCCAGCACCCAGGTGCCGATGCGGTTGAGCACGTGGATGAAGCGGTAGCCGATGATGCCGATGATGCCCGAACCCAGCGCACCGATGACGATGCCCACCGGCACTGGCACCGCTTCGACCACGCCATGCAGCGACTTGCCGGCCAGGACGATGTTGGAGGCGAAGAAGCCGATGTACATCACCCCGGCGATCACCACCACCAGCAAGGCGCCGAGGGTGCCGAACTGGGCGCGGCTCTGGATCATCTGCGGGATGCCCATCTGCGGGCCCTGGGCCGAGTGCAGCGCCATCAGCACGCCACCGACCAGGTGGCCGACCAGGATGGCGACGATGCCCCACACCAGGTTCAGGTGAAACAGCTGCACGCCCAGCGCGCCGGTGACGATGGGCAGCGGCGCGATATTGCCGCCGAACCACAGTGTGAACAGATCCCTTACCTTTCCATGGCGGTCTTCCGGCGGTACGTAGCCGATCGTGTGTTTTTCTATGAGGGGTGCCGAATTGGCTGCACTGGTCATGACTGACTCCAAGGCAAGGTGGGGCATCGGGTGCTGCCCGGATGCGTGCCGGCGAAGGGCGACGCGTTCTTGTTGGAGCGATGATGCGGGGCGCGGGGATAACGAGAAATTAGTAAATATGTGCCCATAAACCTTAAAAAACCTAAGGCTGACAAAAGGTTAAGCGGTGGACCGTAGCAAGGAGGATGCCAGCTGGCTGGAGGGCTTGAGGTAGAAGGGGTAGGCCTTCTGTGAGCGGCAGAGGTTGGGCTTTGGTGGTGCGTCGTGCGCGTTTGCGGGGCAGATGAAAAAGTTGCCTGCACTGGCCCTTTCGCGGGCAAGCCCGCTCCCACAGGTACAGCGCAGTTTTCAAAATCTGCGTTGAACCTGTGGGAGCGGGCTTGCCCGCGAAAGCGCCGGTACAGGCAATACAGCTACATCGGCAACAGCCGGTCCTGAATCACTTCCTTCATCACCAACGTCGAGCTCAAGCGCTTCACATTGGGAATGCTGGTCAACTGCTCGTCATACAGCTTCTGGAACGCCGGCAAGTCCCTGGCCACCACATGCAGCAGGTAATCCGGGTCGCCGAACAGCCGCTGGGCCTCGACGATCTGCGCAATCTCCGCCAGCGCCGCTTCGAAATCCGCCACCGGCTGGCGGGTCACCTCGCGCAGTGTCACGAACACCAGCGCGGCAAAGTTCAGCCCCAATGCACTGGGCGCCAGGCGCGCGTGGTAGCCCAGGATGGCGCCGGCCTCCTCCAGCGCCTTGAGCCGGCGGTGGCAGGGCGACAGGCTTAGCCCTACACGGTCGGCCAACTCGGTCACCGAGAGGCGACCATCTTTTTGCAGCTCGGCAAGGATCTTTCGGTCTGTTCTGTCCACTGAGGAGAATCTTCCAACAAGATTGGCAACAGGGGAAATATACGAAAGAAAATTCCCGGGCGGAATCCGTAGGCTTTCTTCACATCCAAACTGTGTGAAAGGAAGACTCAAGTGGCAATCAGTGTGCTGACGGCGTTCTGGGCCGTGTCGTTGCTGTTCGTGATCACCCCCGGGGCCGACTGGGCCTATGCCATTTCGGCGGGCATGCGCGGGCGCTGGGTGATGCCTGCGGTGGCGGGCATGTTGTCGGGGCATTTTCTGGCCACCCTGGTGGTGGCGGCAGGGGTGGGCAGCCTGCTGGCCGGCCACCCGCTGGCGATGACCCTGCTGACCCTGGCCGGTTGCGCCTACCTGTTGTGGTTGGGCGGCAACCTGCTGCTCAGCCCGGCGGCGCCGCAGGCGGGGCAGGCCAGCGTGGGCGAGTCGGGGTCGCGCTGGGCATTCAAGGGCTTTTGCGTGAGCGGGCTCAACCCGAAGGTGTTCCTGCTGTTCCTGGCGCTGCTGCCGCAGTTCACCGACCCGCAGTCGAGCTGGCCGGTGCCGCTGCAGATCCTGCTGCTGGGGCTGGTGCACCTGTGCAGTTCGCTGGTCATCTATTCGCTGGTCGGTTACGGCGCCAAGGCCGTGTTGAGTAGCCGGCCCGGTGCCGCCAGGTGGGTTGGACGGGTTTCTGGGGTGGCGATGGTGGCGGTGGCGTTGGGGCTGATCGTCGGCCAGTTGCGCTGAAGGGCCCACCGCTGATCGCTCGGCAAAATAAAGCGGAACGAACGGCTGCTCGCAGATCTCCTATCCAGAGATGGATGGCAATGTGCCCGGGACTTCCCAGACATGAGATCGCTTCAGCAACACCGCAAGGACACCCTGAAACCGCCGCCGAGCTTCCTGCTCAACGGTGGCAATGTTGGCAACCTGCTGCAGTCAATGGACTGGAGCAGCGCCCCGCTGGGCCCGCCAAACACCTGGTCGCCGCACCTGCAGGCAGTGATGGCCACGCTGTTGCCGGCCCAGGCGCAGTTCGTGCTGTTCTGGGGCGATGCCTATGTGGCGCTGTACAACGATGCCTACGTCCCGACCATCGGCACCAAGCACCCGCAGGCCCTGGGGCGGCCAGCGCAGGAGCACTGGAGCGAATTGTGGGATGACCTCGAACCCCTGCTGCGTGGCGTGCGCGAGACCGGCCAAACCTTCTGGGCCAAGGATCGCCCCTTCTATATGGAGCGCCGGGGGCTGGGCGAAACCGTCTACTTCGATGTGTCCTATTCCGCGGTCCGCGAGGCCGATGGCAGCGTCGGCGGTGTGTTGTGCCTGGTTGCCGATACCACCGAGCGGGTGCGCTTCCAGCAGCGCCAGGCGTTCTTGCTGGAGCTGGGTCGGACCTTGCCGGGGCTGGGCGGGGCCGAGCGCATCGAGGCCTATGCGGTGCAGCGCCTGGCCCAAGAGCTGGGGGCTGCACGGGTCTGCTTCGGTGAGGACCGAGGCGATGGCAGCGGCTTCCGGGTGGCCCACGACTGGGTCGACGGCGTGCCCTCCATGGTCGGGGAGCATGACTACGCAAGCTTCGGCACGTCGCTGCGTGAACAACTGGCGGCGGGCCAGGTGGTACAGCAGGCCTATGAAACACAGGCCAATGGCCTGTGCGCCACGCTGCATGCCCCGGTCCTGCGCGCCGGGCGCCTCGAGGCGATGCTGGGTGTGCATTTCCATAGCCCGCGCCAGTGTTTCGAAGACGAATGCCAGTTGATCGAGGAAACTGCCAAGCAAACCTGGGCTGCCATCACCCATGCCCGCGCCGAACGGGCATTGCACCTGCTCAACGAAAGCCTCGAGGACCGCGTCGCGACCGCGCTGGCCGAGCGCGAGGCGGCAATGCTGCAACTGCACGAGGCGCACAAGCTGGAGATGATCGGGCAGTTGACCGGCGGCATCGCCCACGACCTCAACAACATGTTGACGCCGATCATCGCCTCGTTCGAGCTGTTGCGCCGGCACCCGCAATCGGAGCGTGGCCCGCGATTGATCGAGGGGGGGCTGCAGGCGGCCGAGCGGGCGCGCAATCTGGTGGGGCGCCTGCTCAGTTTCGCCCGGCGCCAGACCCTCAAGCCGCAGCCAGTGTCGCTGGCGGCCCTGGTCGTGGACATGCGCGAGCTGATTGCCCGCTCGCTGGGGCCGACCATCGCCGTGCAGGTGCAGATAGACCCGGCCTTGCCTGCGGTGGTCGCTGACCCTCACCAACTGGAGCTGGCCTTGCTCAACCTGGTGGTCAATGCCCGTGATGCCATGCCCGATGGCGGCATGCTGGACATCACGGCCGGGCTCGACAGCGACGGCCCGCCCCGGCCGGACGGCGTGGCCGCGGCACGTCTGCTCTGGCTGCAGGTGCGTGACGGCGGCTGCGGCATGACCGACGAGCAACTGCGCCGCTGCATCGAGCCGTTCTACTCGACCAAGGGCGTGGGCAAGGGCACTGGCCTGGGCCTGCCGATGGTCCAGGGCCTGGCGCTGCAGTCGGGCGGTGGCTTCGCCATCGACTCGCAGCCGGGGCAGGGCACCACGGCCACCCTGTGGTTACCAGTCAGTGATGTGGCGGCACCCAGCCGGGACACTGACTGGCCCGAGGCGCCGCAGGCCGATCGGCCCTGCCGGGTGCTGCTGGTGGATGATGAGGAGATCGTGCGCCATGCCACGGCCGCGCAGTTGCGCGACCTGGGTTATGAGGTGACGGAGGCGGGCAATGCGGCGGCGGCATTGCATTTGCTGGACCAGGGCTGGCTGCCGGATGTGCTGGTCACCGACCATGTCATGGCCGAGATGACCGGGGTGCGTTTTGCCCAGCGGATGCGTGAGCGCCAGGCGGATCTGCCGGTGCTGATCATTACCGGCTATGCCAACCTCACGCCGCGCGAGCTCAAGGGCTTCGAGGTGCTGCGCAAGCCTTACCGGCAGGCGGAGCTGGCGCAAAGCGTGGCGCGTTTGCTGGCTAACCCACGCTGATCAGTTGCCCAGTACCTTGCCAAGCATCTGGCACACCTGCTCGGCAGAATATGGCTTGGCCAGGAAGGCGAAACCCTGATGGCCGCCTTCGGCGATCGCCTCACTGTAGCCCGAGGTCAGGATCACCGGTAGCCGAGGCCGCTGCTGGCGCAATAGCCTGGCCAGGGCCAGGCCACCCATACCCGGCATGACCACGTCGGAGAACACGGCGTCGAAATCGCCATTCGGCCCTTCCAGCAGGGTCAATGCCTCCTCGGCCGAGCTGGCCCAGCTGATGCGGTAGCCATGGTCCTGGAGAATCTGCGCGGTAAAGTTACCGACATCGGGGTTGTCTTCGACCACCAGCACGTGCCGCTGCTCGCCAATGGGCTGGGCCTTTGCGTGGTCATCGGCAGGGCCGGCCAGTTCCGCGGCCTGCGCAGGCACCTGCGGCAGGTACAGGGTAAAGCGGGTGCCCTGGCCCTGAATGCTGCTGACCTTGACGTCGCCACCCGACTGCTTGGCGAAACCGAACACCTGGGACAGGCCCAGGCCGGTCCCCTCGCCAGGTGCCTTGGTGGTGAAGAACGGGTCGAAGATGCGCTCGAGCAACTCGGGGGCGATGCCGACGCCGCTGTCGGTCACCGAGATCGCGGCAAATGCCCCGGTCTGCCCGGGCATGTGCTGGTCGGCCAGCAAGTGCAGGCGCAGGGTGCCTTGGCCGGCCATGGCATCGCGGCCATTGAGCATCAGGTTGATCACCGCCGTTTCCAGCTGGCTGAGGTCGGCGCGGATATGGCAGGGCGCTTGAGGCAGTTGCAACTCCACCTTGATTCGCGCACCGGTGGCGGTATCGAGCATGTCGGCCATGGCCTCCAGCCGTGGCCCGGCTTCGAACACCTGCGGGCTGAGGGCCTGGCGCCGGGCGAAGGCGAGCAACTGGCCGGTCAGCTTGGCGCCCCGGTCGACCGAGTCGGTCATGGTCTTGAAGTAGCGTTCGCGTCGCGTGCCATCGAGGTCGGGGCGCTGCAAAAAATGCAGCGAGGAACGGATGATGGTCAGCAGGTTGTTGAAGTCGTGGGCCACGCCGCCAGTCAGCTGGCCGATGGCTTCGAGCTTCTGGGTCTGGCGCAGCACGGCTTCGGTATGCAGCAGCTGGGTGGTGCGTTCTTCGACGCGCTGCTCCAGGGTGGCGTTGAGCGCTTCCAGTGCGGCCATGGTCTCACGCACTTCGGCATGGGACTGGACCCGCTGGATATGCGCCCAGCAACGGTCGGTCACTTCGCTGAGCAAGGCCTTTTCATAGCCGCTCCACACGCGTGCCACGTTGTCGTGGATCGCCATCAGCGCGGTGAGGCGCCCGTCCTTGATCAGCGGCATGCAGATGGTCGCGGTGATACCGATGGCCTGGAACGTGGCGGCCTCCTCGGGAGCCAGTTCGGCCAGGTTGTCGTTGATCACCAGGGGTTGGCCGCTGCGCAGGCGGCTGACCGCCAGGCGCCCGAAGTCGGCCAGGCGGTACTGGCCCACCAGCCGTGGCGAGCCGGGGGCCACCGAATCGCCGCAGATGGTGAAGCCGTCCTCGTCCGCTTCCATCACGGCGTAGGCGCAACTGGTCAGCTTGAGGTGCTCGACCAGCAAACCCGTGGTGATGGCCATGATCTCGTCAGGGGCGGTTGCATTGGTTACCGCGCGGCTGAGGTTGTCGAGAAAGTGCAGGCGCTGGTTGGTGACCACGCTGGTGGTGGTTTCGGTCACCGTGTCGAGCATGCCCAATATAGTGCCGTCATGGTCGCGGATCGGGCTGTAGCAGAAGGTGAAATACGCCCGCTCGGGTGCGCCGTTGCGGTCGATGACCAGCGGGAAATCCTGGATAAACACGGCCTCGCCGGCCAACGCCCGGTTGGCCATGGCGCTGATTTCGGGCCAGGCCTCTTGCCAGACCTCGCTGAACGGCCTGCCCAGCGCCTGGGGTTTTTGCCCCAGGATCTGGGCGAAGGCATCGTTGTGCAGGGTGATCAGCTCCTGGCCCCAGAGCACGGCCTGCGGGAAGCGCGAGGCCAGGCACAGGGCCACGGTGGTCTTGAGTGCATCTGGCCAGGCTTCCAGTGGGCCCAAGCGGGTGCTTGTCCAGTCATGCTTGCGGATGCGCTCGCCCATCAGGCCGCCGCCGTCTAGCCATTTCGCCATTTGCGCTGCCGGTCCTCTTGTACAAGGCCTTTAGGGTGCACCCAGAATAGACGCTTGGCGAGGGGATTGTGAGGCCAATGCATGTTCAGCGAATGAAGTGCACCTTGCCGGTGTCGTCGTTACCCATGTAGATGCCATAGACCCCCGCCTGGCGTTCGAGGATGTAGCGCTCCAGAATCTGCCGGATCGCCGGGTAGTAGATCTCATCCCAGGGTATTTCGTCGGGTTCGAAGAACTTGTACGCCAGTGTCTCCGGCCCATACTGCCCAGTTTCCTCGGTGGCGATGGCGCGGAAGATGATGTACACCTCGCTGATTTTCGGCACGCTGAAGATCGAATAGGGCGAGACGATGTCGGCGCGCACGCCGCTTTCTTCCCACACCTCGCGCAGGGCCGCCTGCTCGGTGGTCTCGCCGGCCTCCATGAAGCCGGCCGGCAAGGTCCAGGTACCGGGGCGCGGCGGGATGGCGCGCTGGCACAGCAGGTACTTGCCGTCGCGCTCGATGATGCAACCGGCGATGATCTTCGGGTTGATGTAATGGATGTAGCCGCAGCCGGGGCAGTGCAGGCGTTCGTGGGTGTCGCCTGTGGGAACGCCCCGGGCCAGTTCCGTGGTGCAGTGCGGGCAGTAGCGCGGGGCGTTGGGCATGTCAGCGGCCTATGCGGGGTTCGATACGTGGCTCCTTCAGCGCCAGAGGCTCGACCATGTCGCGCACCTTGGTGTTGTCGTCCTGCTTCTGGCGCAGGTAATCCAGGGCTACCTTGGCGGCCGCGCGCACGTGGTCGACCGAGGCCTGGTGGGCCACCAGCGGGTCGCCGCCCTTGATCGCCTCGACGATCTTCTCCATCTCGCGGTTGCTGGCGCCGCGGCGGTTTTCCTGCGACACCGAGGTGGCGCGCAGGTAGCTGATGCGTGCCTGCAGCTGGCGCAGCTGCTGGGCCGCGACCTGGTTGCCGGAGCCTTCCAGGAGCACGTCGTAGAAGCCTTGCACCGAGTCCAGCACCTGTTGCAGCTCGCCTTCTTCGAGGGCTTCGCGGTTGACCTCCAGCGCGCGTTCCAGGGCACGGATGTCCTTGGCCTTGGCGTTGAGGGTAAACAATTGCACGATCAGGCCTTCGAGCACGCAGCGCAACTCGTAGATGTCGCGGGCGTCTTCCAGCGTGATGATGGCCACGCGCGGGCCCTTGGCATCGGCGAACTCCACCAGGCCTTCGGATTCCAGGTGGCGCAGGGCCTCACGCACCGAGGTGCGGCTGACGCCGAGGCGGTCGCAGAGGTCGCGCTCGACCAGGCGGTCACCCGGCAGCAGGTGGAAGTTCATGATCGCGCCGCGCAGCTTGTCGAGCACGATTTCGCGCAGGGTAACGGGGTTGCGGTTGACCTTGAAGCTGTCGTCGAGGGGCTGGCGTTTCATCAAGTGCGCTCTGAATGAGGCTGCCCGGCCGCAACCGCAATAGCACCACGAACCTCGGGTGCTCCTTGCGTGGGTTCGAACAGCCCGCTGTTAACGGGTTGACTCCGCATCGGCTTCAGCGAACGCTTCGCGGGCCAGGCGGAAGCTGTCCACCGCCGCGGGCACGCCGCAATAAATGCCGACCTGGAGCAGGATCTCGCGAATCTGTTCACGGCTCAGGCCATTACGCAATGCGCCGCGAATGTGCAGCTTGAGCTCGTGGGGCCGGTTGAGCGCGGAAATCATGGCCAAGTTTATCATGCTGCGCTCTTTCAGCGAGAGGCCTTCGCGGCCCCAGACGTGGCCCCAGCAATACTCGGTGACCAGCTCCTGCAGCGGCTGGGTGAACGCGTCGGCGTTCTGGATCGAGCGGTTGACGTATTCCTCGCCCAGCACCTGGGTGCGGATCTGCAGGCCTTTCTCGTACTTTTCGTTGCTCATGCGCAGTACTCCGGAATAAAACAGGGACCGCAACCGAGGGTGAGACGATTAGCGCGGCCCCTGAAAACAGGGTCATCGGTGTTGCCCGCGAAGCAGTCAACACCGATTCATTGGGTGTATCAGCCCAGGGGCGGCAGGGCGCCCAGCTTGCCCTTGTGGTAGACCATCGGCGTCACCGGCTCGGCCGGCAGCACCAGGTTCTTCACCGCGCCGACGATGATCGCGTGGTCACCGCCGTCGTATTCGCGCCACAGTTCGCACTCGATGATCGCCGTGGCCTTGGCCAGCAGCGGGTTGCCCAGCTCGCTCAGGTGCCACTCCACACCCTTGGCCTTGTCCTTGCCCTTGCCGGCGAAGGCATAGGCCTCGGCGGTCTGGTCGGCGGACAGCAGGTGAATGGCGAACTGCTTGCTGTCCCGCAGGATCGGGTAGGTGTCCGACGCGTAGTTGGGGCAGAACAGCACCAGCGCCGGGTCGATCGACAGCGCGCTGAAGGCGCTGGCGGTGATGCCGACGATGCCGCCGTCGGCGTCCAGGGTGGTGACCACGGTGACGCCGGACGGGAACGAGCCCATCACGTCTTTGTAGATGCCAGGTTCGATCATCTCGTGCTACCTCTTAGCGCATCACAAACGGGTCGGGCATCGGCGCGGTGGACAGGTTGATCCACACGGTCTTCAGCTCGGTATAGGCCAGCACCGAATCGATGCCGCTCTCGCGGCCGTAGCCGCTGTTCTTGAAGCCGCCGATCGGCGCCATGGCCGACACGGCGCGGTAGGTGTTGACCCAGATGATCCCCGAGCGCACGTCGCGGGCCAGGCGGTGGGCGCGGCCCAGGTCGCGGGTCCAGATGCCGGCGGCGAGGCCGAACTGCGAGTCGTTGGCGATCGCCAGGGCCTCTTCCTCGGTCTTGAAGCGGATCACCGCAGCGACCGGGCCGAATACCTCTTCCTGCATGATGGTCATCGAGTTGCTGTCGCACTCGAACAGGGTCGGCTCGTAGAACCAGCCTTCACCGTCGACCTCGGCACGCTTGCCGCCCATGTGCAGCTTGGCGCCTTCGGCCTTGGCCGCCGCGACCAGGCCTTCGACCACGGCCAGTTGCTGGGCGGTGGCCATCGGGCCCATTTCGCTGGCATCGTCCTGCGGGTTGCCGATGCGGATGCGCTTGGCGCGGGCGATCAGGCGCTCGACGAATTCGTCGAAGATCTCGTCCTGTACCAGCAGGCGCGAGCCCGCCACGCAGCTTTGCCCGGAGGCGGCATAGATGCCGGCCACGGCGCCGTTGATGGCGCTGTCCAGGTCGGCGTCGGCGAAGATGATGTTCGGCGACTTGCCGCCCAGTTCCAGCGACAGCTTGGCGAAGTTCTCGGCACTGCTGCGCACCACGTGGCGGGCCGTGGCGGCGCCGCCGGTGAAGGCGATCTTGCGCACCAGCGGGTGGCGGGTCAGCGCCGCGCCGGTGCTGGGGCCGTAGCCGGTGACCACGTTGACCACGCCTGGCGGGAAGCCGGCTTCCAGGGCCAGGCGGGCCAGCTCGAGGATGGTCGCCGAGGCGTGCTCGGACGGCTTGAGCACGATGGTGTTGCCAGCGGCCAGGGCCGGGGCCAGCTTGATCGCGGTCAGGTACAGCGGGCTGTTCCACGGGATGATCCCGGCCACCACGCCGATCGGCTCGTGCACGGTGTAGGCGAACAGGTCCGGCTTGTCCAGCGGCAGGGTGCCGCCTTCGAGCTTGTCGGCCAGGCCTGCGGTGTAGTGGAAGAACTCTGGCAGGTAACCGACCTGGCCGCGGGTTTCGCGGATCAGCTTGCCGTTGTCACGGCTTTCCAGCTGGGCCAGGTGTTCCTTGTTTTCGGCGATCAGGTCACCCAGGCGACGCAGCAGCTTGCCACGTGCGGTGGCGGTGATGCTGCGCCAGGCCTTGCTGTCGAAGGCACGCTGGGCGGCCTGTACGGCCAGCTCGACATCGGCTTCGTCGGCGTCGGGCAGTTGCGCCCAGGCCTGGGCAGTGGCCGGGTTGAGGCTGTCGAAGGTCTTGCCGCTCTGGGCATCGAGCCATTGGCCGTCGATGCACATCTGGAAACGAACGAGGGTCATGCAACAATCCCCTTGGCGGATTCGGTGAGGGTGCGGGCTTGGGCGAGGAAGTCCAGAAGCATCTTGTTGACTTCACGCGGGGCTTCCACAGGCATCATATGCCGTTGTTCGGCCAGGACCACGCTTTGCGCGCCAGGAATGCTGGCGGCGAGCTGGCGGGTCATGGCCGGGGTGGAGCCTGCGTCGAGTTCGCCGGTGGCGATCAGCGTCGGCACCTGGATGCTGCCCAGGTCGCCTGCGCGGTACATGTCCTGGGTGGCGAACAGCGAATAAGTGGTGTGGTAACCCTGCGGGTCGTTGTTCGCCAGCACCTGGCGAATGGCGGCGACCTGCGCCGGGTTGGCAGCCTTGTATTCACGGCTGAACCAGCGGTCGAGCGCGGCGTCGACGTTGGCGTCGGGGCCCAGCTGCGCAGCCTGGGCGGCGCGGGCGATGACGCCGGCACTCTGCTCGGGGGTGCGGTTGAACACGCTGTTGAGCACGACCAGTGCAGCCAGGCGCTGCGGGTAATTGAGGGCAAAAGCCCGGGCGACCAGGCCACCCATGGAGAAGCCGATCACGGTGGCTTGTGGAATCTGCAGGTGGTCGAGCAGTTCGGCGAGCTGGGCGGCATAGCCTTCCAGCGGTGTGTCTGCAGCCGGTACGCGGCTCTGGCCGTGGCCGAGCATGTCGTAGGTGATGACGCGGTAGTCGTTGGCCAGGCCAACGATCTGACCGCCCCACATTTCCTTGTTCAGGCCCACGCCGTGGATCAGTACCACGGGTTGGCCCTGGCCGACGGACAGGTAGCTGGTGCCGGCAGGTGTGCGTTCAGCGACAGGCTGAATCATGGAGGGCGCTCCTTGAAGGTCGGGCGCGGCGGGTAAGCACGCCACGCCCCGGCCCGTCTTGGTTGTTGTTATTGAGCGTTGGCTTTTTCGGCAGCCAGTTCTTCCAGGTCGATGTAGCGGTTGCCGATGCGCGGGTGCAGGCGGCCGCCGTCGGCTGCGCCCAGGACCACGACGATTTCATCGGCGCGCGGGGCGTCTTCGATCTGCATTTCCAGGGTGATGTAGTGCGAACGCAGGCCTTCGTCGTCCTTCTGCATCATCGGGATCTGGATCGAGGTGCCTGGGCCGCCGCGCTTGTTGGTGAAGCTCAGGTAGCTCTTGGCCTGTACCGCTTCGCGGTAGTGGTTGCCGAAGCGCAGGGTGTGGATCACCGCCGAGGCGTGCTCGATCTCGCCGTCGGCGCCGACCACGGCGGCCTTGCCGTAGGCTTCGATCTTGTCGGCACCGCCGATGGCAGCGGTCAGGCGCTCGACCATCAGGGCACCCAGCTCCGAGCAGTTGGCGCGGATTTCCGGCTTCAGATCTTCAACAAAACCGCGACCGGCCCATGGGTTCTTGATCACGACGGCCAGGCCGACCATGGTCACCGGCTTGTCGGTGGCCTTGCCGCCTTCGATGCGGGTCTCTTCGGAGTAGGTGACGATCTTGCGGATTTCGAAACTCATGGGTGGCTCCTGGTGAGGGTTATCAGCTCTTGTTGTCTGATGGTATACCATAATATTTGTTGTGCAAGAGGTGGCTGGAAATTTCTCTTGCGAGGGGACGAAAGGTGGCCTGATGCCTTGATTTATGGGGTGTCTGTACTGGCCTCTTCGCGGGCAAGCCCGCTCCCACAAGTAATGCGAAGCCTTCAGGGCCCGCGCTGTCCCTGTGGGAGCGGGCTCGCCCGCGAAGAGGCCGGCCCAGGCTTAAAAAAAAGCCCGCTCACGCGGGCCACTGGGGCCCACGTGAGCGGGCGCGTCCCGCAATGTCTCAGGCAATGGGAATTCAGGCGAACGCCGGCACCACTTCCTTGATGAACAGCTCGAGCGACTTCTTCTTCTCGGCGTGGGGCAGGCTGTTGTCACACCAGAAGCTGAACTCGTCGACACCGAGCTCCTGGTAGTACTTGATACGGGCGATGATCTCTTGCGGCGTGCCGATCATGGTGTTCTTGCGGATGTTCTCCAGCTGGAATGCCGGCACTTCGGCGAACTTGGACTCCGGGCTCGGCTCGAGGAAGCCGTTGACCGGGGTGCTCTTGTTGCCGAACCAGGCATCGAAGGTGCGGTAGAAGCGCGAGATGGCCTGGGCGCCGATCTTCCAGCCATCAGGCTCCGACGGGCTGTGCACGTGGGTGTGGCGCAGCACCATCAGTTGCGGGCGCGGCACGTCCGGGTTGTTGTCGAGGGCGGCCTGGAACTTGTTCTTCAGGTCCAGCACTTCTTCGTCGCCCTTCATCAGCGGGGTGACCATGACGTTGCAGCCGTTGGCCACGGCGAAGTTGTGCGAATCCGGGTCGCGGGCGGCGATCCACATCGGCGGGGTGGCGTTGAACGGCTTCGGCACGCTGGTGGACGTCGGGAACTTGTAGACTTCGCCGTCATGGGCGTAGTCGCCTTCCCACAGCTTGCGCACCACCGGGACCATTTCGCGCAGGGCCTTGCCGCCGTCGGTGGCCGGCATGCCACCTGCCATGCGGTCGAACTCGAACTGGTAGGCACCACGGGCCAGGCCCACTTCCATGCGGCCGTTGCTGATCACGTCGAGCAGGGCGCATTCACCGGCGACGCGGATCGGGTTCCAGAACGGCGCGATGATGGTGCCGGCACCCAGGCGGATCTTCTCGGTGCGCGCGGCCAGGTAGGCCAGCAGCGGCATCGGGCTTGGCGAGATGGTGTATTCCATGGCGTGGTGTTCGCCGATCCACACGGTGCTGAAACCGCCGTGCTCGGCCATCAGGGTCAGTTCGGTCAGGTCTTCGAACAGCTGGCGGTGGCTGACCTGTTCATCCCAACGTTCCATGTGCACGAACAACGAAAATTTCATGGGGCTTTCCTCAACGCTTGAAAGTGTCTGTCGCCAGGCTGCGCAGGCGCCAGGTGTCTCGATTCAGAATAGGCTTCAGGCAAAGGCCGGCAGGCTGGCCATCTTGCCGCGGCAGTAGACCATCGGTCGTGGGGCTTCTTCAGGGACGATCAGGTTGTGTACCTTGCCGACCATGATGGCGTGGTCGCCCCCTTCATACTCGCGCCACAGTTCGCACTCGATGACGGCGGTGGCGCCGGCCAGGATCGGGTTGCCCAGTTCGCTCAGGCTCCACTCGATGCCGCTGGCCTTGTCCTTGCCTTTCTTGGCGAATGCGTAGGCTTCGGCCTGCTGTTCACCGGAGAGCAGATGAATGGCGAAGCGCTTCTGCTTGATCAGCACAGGGTAGGAGTCGGAGGTGTAGTTGGGGCAGAACAGCACCAGCGGCGGATCCATCGACAGGGAGGAGAAGGCGCTGGCGGTCAGGCCGACGACCGAGCCGTCGTCGTCCAGGGTGGTGATGACGGTAACGCCGGACGGGAAGGAGCCCATGACGTTCTTGTAGAGGGTTGCGTCGATCATCTGGTGTACCTCTGAAGGGCTGCGGTGGTCCGCGGTTTTTATCGTTGATGTGTCTGATGGTATACCGTAATACCTATTTTGCAAGCGGAATTTTCAACCCGGGTTTTTCACGATGAACGGCTCCAGGCCACATAAACCGTGGGCTTGAGCGGTGAGGCGGTTTGTCGCAGGGGTTGCGCGAGCAGATCAGCGGGCGTTTTTTACTGCGGATCAGTGTTGTCAAAAGTTTGGAATACCATAATATGGTCCGCAGCTGAGAGGCCGCCTAGATGCGGTTTCCTTACAAAGATAAAAACGACCTTTCGAGCTGAATCCTATGTCCCAACCGTCATCGCAACACCAGTTTGTCGAGAATCACACGGTCGATTACGTTCCACCTGCCGAGCGCCATGGGAAGGCGCGCGACCTGTTCACCCTCTGGTTCAGTACCAACATCGCGCCACTGCCTATCGTCACCGGCGCCATGGTGGTCCAGGTGTTCCACCTGAACCTGCTGTGGGGGCTGATCGCCATCGTGCTGGGCCATCTCATCGGGGGCGTGTTCATCGCCCTGGCCTCTGCGCAGGGACCGCAGCTGGGCATTCCGCAGATGGTTCAGAGCCGGGGCCAGTTCGGCCGCTATGGCGCCTTGCTGATCGTGTTCTTCACCGCGCTGATCTATGTCGGCTTCTTCATTTCCAACATCGTCCTGGCGGGCAAGACCATCCACGGCATCGCCCCGAGCGTGCCGATGCCAGGCGCGATCGTGATCGGTGCCCTGAGTGCGACGGCCATCGGCGTGATCGGCTACCGCTTCATCCACATCCTCAACCGCATCGGTACCTGGGTGATGGGCTCGGCGCTGCTGGCCGGTTTCATCATGATGTTCGTCCAGGAGCTGCCCGCCGACTTCCTGAGCCGCGGCGCATTCAACCTGTCCGGTTTCATTGCCACCGTGTCGCTGGGCGTCATCTGGCAGATCAGCTTCTCGCCGTACACCTCCGACTACTCGCGCTACCTGCCGCGTGAAGTGGGCATCGCCAAGCCATTCTGGGCCACCTACTTCGGCGCTACCCTGGGCACTATCCTGTGCTTCAGCTTTGGTACGATCGCGGTGCTGTGCGTGCCGGAAGGCACCGACGCGATGGATGCGGTCAAGCAGGCCACCGGCTGGCTGGGCCCGATCCTGATGGTGCTGTTCCTGCTCAACATCATCAGCCACAACGCCCTCAACCTGTATGGCGCGGTGCTGTCGATCGTCACCGCGATCCAGACCTTCATCGCCGAGTGGACGCCGAGCATCAAGGTGCGGGTGATCCTGGCGTCGGTGATCCTGGTGGGCTGCGCGATGGTGGCGTTGAACGCCTCGGCGGGCTTCATCGGCCAGTTCATCGGCCTGATCCTGGCGCTGCTGCTGGTGCTGGTGCCGTGGGCGTCGATCAACCTGATCGACTTCTACCTGATCAAGAAGGGCCAGTACGACATCGCTTCGATCTTCCGGGCCGACGGCGGCATCTATGGCCGCTTCAACCACCACGCGATCATTGCCTATGCCTGCGGGATCCTGGTGCAGTTGCCGTTTGCCAACACGTCGCTGTATGTGGGGCCGTACTCGAACATCGTCGAAGGGGCTGACCTGTCGTGGTTGTTCGGTTTGATCGTGACCGTGCCGCTCTATTACTGCCTGGCGACGCGCGGCCAGGCTGCCGAGAAGGCAGGGCGGGTGGTGAGCGTCAACGACTGACAGATTGTTGTTGCTGTAACAGGGGCTGCTTTGCAGCCCTTCGCGGGCAAGCCCGCTCCCACAGGTGATGAGTTGTCCACGAGGGCTGCGCAATTCCTGTGGGAGCGGGCTTGCCCGCGAAGGGCCGCAATGCGGCCCCGGTTGTTTTGAATCAGACCTTGAACTGCGCGACCATGCCGTTCAAGTCTACCGCCAGGCGTGAAAGGTCCTGCGCCGCCGCACTGGTCTGATTCGCCCCCGCCGATGTCTGCATCGCCAGATCACGAATGTTCACCAGATTGCGATCCACCTCCCGCGCCACCTGCGCCTGTTCTTCGGAGGCGCTGGCGATCACCAGGTTGCGCTGGTTGATCGAAGCGATGGCCTCGGCAATCACCTCCAGCGCCTCACCGGCACCTTGCGCCACTTCCAGCGTGCCGTTGGCCCGGCCCCGGCTGCTGTGCATCGCCGACACTGCCCGCTCGGTACCGTTCTGGATCCCGGCGATCATCTGCTCGATCTCGGCCGTCGATTGCTGGGTACGGTGGGCGAGGGCGCGCACCTCATCGGCCACCACGGCAAAGCCGCGGCCTGCTTCACCCGCGCGGGCGGCTTCGATTGCCGCGTTGAGCGCCAGCAGGTTGGTCTGCCCGGCAATCGCGCCGATCACATCCAGCACGCGGCTGATCTCGTTGGCGTTGCTGGCCAGCTGCTCGATCTCGGTGGAGGTGCCCGTCACGTCATTGACCAGATGCTGGAGCGAGGCCAACGCCTGGTTGACCTGGTCACGGCCATCGCGGGTGGTCTGGTCGGCACCTTTGGAGGCGTCGGCCGTGCTCACGGCGTTGTTCGCCACTTCTTCCACGGCGGCGGTCATCTGGTTGACGGCAGTGGCGGCCTGGTCGATTTCCGCACTCTGCTGGTGCAGGCCGCGGCTGGTGTCTTCGGTGACGGTGTGCAGCTCTTCCGAGGCCGAGGCCAGCTGGTCGGAAGAGGCGGCGATCTGGCGGATGGTGTCGCGCAGGCTGGTCTGCATGCGGCTCAGGGCGCGCAGCAGCAGGGCCGGTTCGTCGCGGCCGACAACATCGATTTCCCGTGTCAGGTCGCCGGTGGCCACGCGCTCGGCCACGGCGACCGCATCGGCCAGTGGCACCACGATGCTGCGGGTGAGCACGACGGCGATGGCGGCCAGGGCGAGCATGATGATCACCAGCGACGCGATGATCGCGGTAAAGGCCTCGTCGGCCACATCGCTGCTGCGCTGCGAGGCGTCCTCGGCGCCTTTGCCGTTGTAGGCCACCAGCGCGGTCATGGCTTTCATCATGGTGTCGGCGTACTGGGTGAGGGGGCCGCTGATCTGCTGCTTGGCCTCGTCCATGCGGCCGGCGGCGATGGCCTGCAGCACGCGGGTCTGCAGGTCGAGGTATTGCTGGTGGGCTGAGTTGAAGGTGTTGAACAAGGCGCGGTCATCGGCGGCGATGATGGTGTCCTCGTAATCCTTGAGGCTGCCTTTGAGCTGCTGGTTGATGCCGTTCGCCAGTTCGATGTTGCGGGCACGTTCGGCAGGGTTTTCATCCAGCGCGGCGCGCAGGGTGATGGCGCGGGCGCGACCGAGGTCGGTGCTGATGTCGCCGAGGGCGATCACGGCGGGCATCCAGGTGACGCGGATTTCGTCGGTGGCAGTGTCCATCTGCCGGGTTTCATAGAGTGCGATAAAGCCCATGGCCAGGACCAGTGCGCCCAACAGGGCGAACACGCTGCTAGCGCGGGTGCCGATCTTCATATTCCGTAACTGCATGGAATGCTCCTTGACGTTGGCGTGCAGGCGTCAAGAGCATGGACGTATGGCCGGGTCACCGGGGATGGCGCCAGGCTCTCGATGCGCTGCGGATTTAAGTGTGTGCCTCACCCTCTTGAATCTGTTTTTTATTCGAATGATGCCATATGGCCATTATTATTGACCAGTCATTCAATGTAACGACAAGTTCCGACAAATCCGTCATTTGCTGACGGATCTGTCAGGATTTTGCGCTTAAACGATGGCGATCATCGGGTCGGCAGCGGCGAGCGCCTGGGCGCGGTCGGCCGCGGGCGGGTAGATCCACACCGAGTTGATCTGGCGCTTGAGGGCCTTGCCTTCCTCGCCCTGCAGCTTCAGTTCGCGCTCCCAGCCTTCGCTGTACGCTGCACCCCATTCGCCCAGGTCCAGGCAGGTGACGTACTTGGGCTGGCGATAGACCACCGGCGCCACGCCAAGCAGGTCGGCCATGGCATTGTTGCCCGAGTGGCGGCCCATCGGGATCGCGTGCTGGCAGGTCATCAGGGCGTGGTTGCCCACTTCGTCGACGGCAGCCCAGGCGGTGTCGCCGGTGGCGTAGATGTGGTCCTGGCCGATTACCTTGAGGTGGTCGTCAACCTTGAGCCGGCCGAAGTTGTCGCGTTCGCCGGCCACCTGGGCCGTCAGCGGGCTGGCCTTGACCCCGGCGGTCCAGATCACGGTCTTGCTGGCGATGTACTCGCCGTTGTCCAGGGTCACGCCACCGGCATCCACTGCCACCACCGAGGTGCCGGTCAGCCACTCGGCGCCGGCCTGTTCGCTGGCTGCAACGATCGATGGGGTGATACCCGCGCCCAGTGCCGCGCCGACGTGGGTGCCACGATCGATCACCAGCACCCGTACCGCAGCGTCGCTGCCGAGGATGGCACGCAGGCGGACCGGGATTTCAGTGGCGGTTTCGATACCGGTGAAGCCACCCCCACAGACCACCACGGTATTGCGTGCCGGCGAGGCTGGCTGGGCAGCCAGGCCGACCAGGTGCTGCTCGAGCTGCACGGCCGACTCCATCTGGTCGACATCGAAGGCGTGTTCAGCCAGCCCCGGGATTGCCGGGCGCGCCACCTGGCTGCCGGCGGCGAGGATCAGCCGGTCGTAGCCGATCTGCCGGGTTTCACCGTTGGCATCGGCGTAGCTGACGCTGCGGCGCTCGGCATCGATGGCTTCGGCATTACCGGCAATGAAGCGCACGCCGACCGCTTCGAACAGTTCACCCACCGGTGCCTTCAGGCTGTGCACGTCAGCTTCGTAGAAGCGCGGGCGGATGCGCAGCTCCGGTTGCGGGGCGAGCACGCTGATGCTCAGGTCGTCGCGCTGGGCCTGGTCGAGCAGGCGAGCGGCGCTCAGGGCGCTCCACACACCGGCAAAGCCGGCACCGATGATCAGGATGTTCGATTTCATGGAAGTGCTCCGCAAGGTTGAAGAGGGCTTCGAGGGCGTTGAGTGTGCTGCTCGAATAACTACGACTGTATTGATCGTAGTTTAAATCGGCAAGCTTTTTTTGCGAGTGGGCGCCCCGTCTCACCCGGCAAAAACCTCGAGAATGCCTGTGCGTAAGGGCTCTTGCGTGCAAGGTTGGGGCGGTAAATGGCGACGAGCGGCGCCAGTCAGCTTTGCGAAGCCTCAGCGAAAGGCGTACTATTTGCGACAATGTTGGTCGGAGATATGTGTATGTCGCTTTACAGCGCTGGCGTCGAATACGGCATCCATTGCCTGCTGTACCTCGTGGATGAGCGAGGGGATACCCGTGAGTCCAGTGTGCGCGACCTGGCGGAGCTGCAGGGCGTGCCCCAGGAGTACCTGGCCAAGGTCTTCACCAAGCTCGCCCGGGCCAGGCTGGTGGTAGCCACCGAAGGCGTGCGCGGTGGTTTTCGCCTGGCGCGGCCGTCGGACGAAATCACCGTGCTGGATATCGTCAACGCCATCGACGGGCCGAAGAAGATCTTCGATTGCCGCGAGATCCGCGAGCGCTGCACCTTGTTCGACGGTGCCGCGCCGGGCTGGGCGACCGAGGGCACCTGCGCGATTCACGCGGTGATGCTGGGGGCGCAGAAGCGCATGGAAGAGGCGTTGGCGCAGCAGACCATCCTTGACCTGGCGCGGCGCTTCGGGCGCAAGGCACCGGCCGAGTTCGGGCAGCAGGTCAATGACTGGATGTGTGAGCGGCGTGAGGGCAAAGGGGCAGGGGACATTCCGCTCAGCCAGGTCTGAATCCAGCGCCTGTACCGGCCTCTTCGCGGGCAAGCCCGCTCCCACAGTGTTCCTGCTAATTCAATGAGTTATGTGCAGTTCTGTGGGAGCGGGCTTGCCCGCGAAAGGGCCGCTACAGGTCAACGCCCTTCATGTTGACGACGATAGGCCCCGGGCTGCACCCCCATCGCCTTGGCAAACGCCCGAGTAAACGCCGCCACCGACTGGTACCCCGCCTGCACCCCCACCTGCTCCACGGTATTGCCCGCCTGCAGCAACCGGCAGGCATGGCGCATGCGCAGCGCCAGCAGCACCTGCCCCGGCGACTGCCCGGCCAGTTCGTTGAAGCGCTTGAAGAACGCCGAGCGCGACAACCCGGTGCAGGCTGCCATGCTTTCCAGCGTCCAGGCCTGCCCAGGTTGCTCGATCAGCTGCTCCAGCAGCCCGGCAAAGGCTGGCTGGCGGGCGAGCGCGACCAGGCCACCAAGCGACTGCCCGGCATGCACCTGCTGGCGCAGCACATACAGGAACAACAGGTGGGTCAGGCGCTCCAGCAGGGTTTGCGAGGGCGAGCCCTGGCACTCCTCCAGAATCAGCCCGAACAACGCCCGCGCCGCATGCCCGGCCGGTTCATCGGCACGCAGCACGATCCAGTCGGCCAGCCCCTCGACGATCAGCGCCGACAACCCCGCACGGAAGTCGAAAAACCCGCACACCAGGCCCACCCCATCGCCCGCCGTCGCATCCAGTGCCTGCATCTGCTGGCGTGGCTGGGCGCAGGCGGCAATCGGGTCCTGGTCGCTGGACAGCCGGTAGCCCAGGTCACGCAGCAGGAACACGGCGTCGCCGGCCGCCAGCCGCACGGCCTCGGCCTGGCCATCGATGTGCAACCAGCAATGCCCCTGCACCACCAGGTGAAAGCTGGCGCGGCCCATGCCCTGGGTGCTGGCATGCCAGCCGCCGCAGTAGCGGCCGACATGGAACAGGCTGGCGTCGAGTTCGAGGCTCTCTAATAACCAATCGACAAGATGGCTGGATGAAATCATCTAATGCAAAGACTCAGGAGCAAGGAAAGGCGACTGATGAATATGGAGGGTAATTCTTATAACCAACAGACTGTAGTGACACACAGCAAAAGGAGACCCCTCCATGACCTCGCGCATTACTCTACACACTCTGCAGAGCGCCCCGGAAGCGGCCCGCCCATTCCTCGAAAACGCCCAGAAGAACTCAGGCTTCATTCCCAACCTGCTGGGCGTGCTGGCCAATGCCCCGGCGGCGCTGGAAACCTACGTCACCGTCTCGGCCCTGAACGGCAAGGCCGAGCTGACCCTGGCCGAGCGTGAAGTGGTGCAACTGATTGCCGCCACCAACCACGGTTGCGACTTCTGCGTTGCCGGCCATACCGCCGTGGCCCTGAACAAGGCCAGACTGCCCGCCGAGGTGGTCGAAGCCCTGCGTGCCCGTGGCGAACTGCCGGATGCCCGCTACGAGACCCTGGCCGAATTCGCCCGCGAAGTGATTGCAACCCGTGGCAATGTCAGCGACGCCACCTACCAGGCTTTCCGTGCAGCCGGTTTCACCGAGGGCAACGCCCTGGAAGTGATTCTCGGCGTGAGCCTCGCAACCCTGTGCAACTTTGCTAATGTGTTCGCCCAGACGCCGCTCAACGACGAGCTGAGCAAGTACCGCTGGCAGCCAACCGCGTAACGTTACGCCTGGCGCTGGTGGCGCCTGCGATTTCAAAAGGAGTAGGGACATGCTTGATGCTGCATTTCGTCAATGGCTGGATGCCAATGCCGAGGCAATCGACCAGGGCCAGTGCGACCCGCAACAGGTGCTGGCGCACATCGCCGAATCGCAGCTGCTGCGCATCGGTGTCGACCCGGCGCTGGGCGGCAACGGTGGCGCGGTCACCCATGCGGTCGAAGCCATCGCCGCCATCGCCAGCCGCTCACTGGCCGCCGCCTTTGTCTGCTGGGGCCAGCGCGCGTTCATCGAATACCTGCTGCAAAGCCCCAACCAGGCCCTGCGCGAACGCCTGCTGCCGGGCCTGCTGACCGGCGAACTGGCCGGTGCCACCGGTTTGTCCAATGCCATGAAGTTCCTCTCCGGGATCGAGGCGTTGCAGGTACGTGGCCGCCCCGACGCGGCGGGCTGGACCCTGGAAGGCCGCCTGCACTGGGTGACCAACCTGCGCAAGAGCGGGTTCGTGGTGGCGGCGGCCATCGAGGACGACGCCGGTGGCTCGCCCTTCGTGCTGGCCATCCCTTCCGGCAGCCACGGCCTGGAGCGCTCTGACGACCTGCAGTTGATGGGCCTGCAATCGAGCAATACCGCAGCGCTGGCGTTCCACCAGGTCGAGCTGAGCCGCGACTGGCTGCTGCACGAAAATGCCCGCGAGTTCCTGCCCAAGGTGCGCCCGGCGTTTCTGGCCTTGCAGTGTGGCATGGCCATCGGCCTGGCACGGCGTTCGCTGCACGAAGTGCATGAGCACCTGCACGGGCGCCTGTCGTTCCTCGAGGAGCACCGCCAGGTCCTCAAGGAGCGCCTTGAGAACACGGTGGCCGAACTCAAGCAGGGCCTGCTCGAAGGGCGCTTCCTGGGCCAGCCGGCAACACTGTTCAAGCTGCGCATCACCCTCGCCGAGTGCGCAGCCGACGCGGTGCAACTGGAGTTGCAGGCCAGCGGCGGCAAGGCGTACCTGGACGAGTTCGGTGCCGGCTTCGCCCGCCGCTGGCGCGAGTCGGCGTTCGTGCCGATCGTCACCCCAAGCCTGGTGCAGCTGCGCGCCGAGCTGCATCGCCAGGCCGCCAGCGCATGAGCCAAGCGTTGCTCGAAGCCCGCGATATCAGCCTGGGCTACCCGCGCGAGGGCGGCTGGCAGGAAGTGCTGGCGCGCTTCGACCTGCAACTGGCGCCAGGGGAGGTGGTGACCATCCTTGGCCCCAGTGGCGTCGGCAAGTCCAGCCTGCTGCGGGTGCTGGCCGGCCTGCAGCAGCCGCGCGGCGGCAGCGTGGCCCTGCACGGCGAGCCGCTGCAAGGCCCGCACCCGCGGCTGGCGGTGGCCTTCCAGGACCCGAGCCTGCTGCCCTGGCTGAGCCTGGAAAAGAACGTCGCCTTCGGCCTGGATTTCGCCCGCCAGCCCAAGCTGGCGGCGGCCGAGCGCCGCGCACGCATCGACCACGCCATCAGCGCGGTGGGCCTGGCCCATGCGCGCAACCAGTACCCGGCGCAGCTGTCGGGCGGCATGGCCCAGCGCACCGCGCTGGCCCGCTGCCTGGCGCGCCAGCCTGAAGTGCTGTTGCTCGACGAACCCTTCGGTGCGCTCGACGAAGTGACCCGTGCCGACATGCAGCAACTGCTGCTGCAGCTGATCGCCACCCACAACACCGCAGCCGTGCTGATTACCCACGATATCGACGAAGCCTTGTTGCTGTCCGACCGGGTGCTGCTACTGGGCGACCACCCGGCGCACATCCTCGGCCAATGGCCCATCGACTTGCCGCAACCGCGCGCGCAGCGGGTCGAAGAGCTGGGCGCGCTGCGTATCGACATCCTCAAGACCCTTCGGCGGGCCAGCCGCACCGCTGCACCTTCCCCTACCTCGTTGCCTTCGGAGCCTGCACATGTGCATGGATGACTGCTGTTCCTCCACCTCGCGTCGTGATTTCCTCAAGCTCAGCGCCATGCTCACCGCCGCCGGCGCCGTGCCGCTGCTGTCCAGCCTGCAGGCCCGTGCCGCCGCCGAACCCGACGCGCCGGTACGTATCGGCTACCTGCCGATCACCGACGCCACGCCGCTGCTGGTGGCGCACAACAACGGCCTGTTCGAGGCCGAAGGCATCAAGGCCGAGCGCCCGGTGCTGCTGCGCAGCTGGGCGCAGGTGATCGAGGCGTTCATCTCTGGCCAGGTCAACGTCATCCACCTGCTGTCGCCAATGACCGTGTGGGCGCGGTATGGCAGCAAGGTGCCGGCCAAGGTGGTGGCCTGGAACCATGTGGGCGGCTCGGGCCTGACCGTGGCGCCGGACATCACCGACATGAAGCAGCTGGGTGGCAAGACCGTGGCCATCCCGTTCTGGTACTCGATCCACAACGTGGTGCTGCAGCAGATGCTCAACGACAACGGCCTGACCCCGGTGTCGAAACCCGCCAATGCCCAGCTGGCGGCCAACGAAGTCAACCTGCTGGTGCTGCCGCCGTCGGACATGCCACCGGCCCTGGCCAGCAAGCGCATCGCCGGCTACATCGTCGCCGAACCGTTCAACGCCCTGGCCGAGAACCTCAAGGTTGGCCGCGTGCAGCGCTTCACCGGCGATGTCTGGCGCAACCACGCCTGCTGCGTGGTGTTCATGCACGAACACGACCTGAACAACCGCCCGGAATGGTCACAGAAGGTGGTCAACGCCATCGTCAAGGCCCAGCAATGGACCCGCGACCACCGCGCCGAAGCGGCGGCGCTGCTGTCCAAGGCCGGCCCGAACAAGTACACCCCCCATGAGCCTGCGGTGCTGACCAAGGTGCTGGCACCGGCCGCCGAAGACCGTGCCGGCTACATTGCCAGTGGCGCGATTCAGCATCAGCAGTGGGACGAAAAGCGCATCGACTTCCAGCCATACCCGTACCCGAGCTACACCGAGGAGCTGGTCAAGCGCCTGAAAAGCACCCTGATCGAAGGCGAAAGTGGCTTCCTCGCCGGCCTGGACCCGGCGCAGACCGCGCGCGACCTGGTCGACGACCGCTTCGTGCGCAACGCCATCGCCGCAGTCGGCGGCCCGTCGGTGTTCGGCATTGCCGAGAACTTCCAGCGTAGCGAGGAGTTCGCAGTCTGATGCGCAAGCATGTCGTACATGCCGGCCTGGGCCTGGCCGGCCTGCTGGGGTTGTTGTTGCTGTGGTGGGCGGGGGTGCGGCTGTTCGGCGAGGCCGATGGCCTGTCGGCGCGCTTCTCGCCCCAGGCGACCCTGGCCAGCCTGGTCGAGCTGCTTGGCCAGGGCGAGGTCTACGGGCATGTCTGGGTCAGCCTCAAGCGCATCCTGGTCGGCTTGCTGCTGGCGCTGCTGATCGGCGTGCCGCTGGGGCTGCTGGTCGGCAGCTACCGGCATCTGGAGGCGGCAACCACACCGGCGTTCCAGTTCCTGCGGATGATCTCGCCGCTGTCGTGGATGCCGGTGGTGGTGATGCTGATGGGCGTGGGTGACCAGCCGATCTACTTCCTGCTGGCCTTCGCTGCCTTGTGGCCGATCCTGCTCAACACTGCAGCCGGCGTGCGCCAGCTTGACCCGCGCTGGCTGCAGCTGAGCCGCAGCCTCAGTGCCACGCGCTGGGAGACCCTGTGCAAGGTGATCATCCCCGGGGTGATCGGCCATGTGCTGACCGGGGTGCGCCTGGCCATCGGCATCCTGTGGATCGTGCTGGTGCCGTGCGAGATGCTGGGGGTGAGTGCGGGGCTGGGCTATTTCATTCTCGATACCCGTGATCGCCTGGCTTATTCGGAACTGATGGCGATGGTGCTGCTGATCGGCGTGCTGGGCTTCATGCTTGACGCCTTGGCACGCGGGCTGCACCGGCGCTGGGTGCATGCCTGACTGGCCAGTCTGGCCTCTTCGCGGGCATGTCGGGGCGCCGAACCGCCGCTCCCACAGGTACTGCACAGGCCTGGAAATTTGTGCCGTCCCTGTGGGAGCGGGCTTGCCCGCGAATAGGCCCTCGAATCAGTGCACTGACTTGCGCTCCCGCACACAGGCCTTCGCCTGGGCGGTCAACTCATCCAGCCACTCATCCCGCTGCTGCTCGGCATCGACCATCGCATCTTCCCCCTGCTGATTGAGCAGGTAGGTGTGAATCTGCAGCACCTCGGCGGTCTGGTAGATCGGCGCAATGTCCAGCCGGCCGATCAGCGCGCCACTGGCCTGGCCGGTACTGCTCATCAGCACCTGCGGCCCGCTGGCGGCGACCACCTGCATGCCCATGTTTTCGAACCAGGGCACCTGGTTGGCAAAGGCATTCAGCTCGACGCTGGCATAGCGCGCCTGCGCGTCAGCCAGCAGCGCGCGGGCAATGCCCTGGCGGCGGTGGCTGGGCACCACCGCAAGAAACGCCAGGGCGCATGCCTGGGGGTTGTCCTGGGCGGGCAAGGTCAGGGCGAAGCCGAGCAACTGGTCCGGCGCGTCGGCATCCAGGGCCAGGGTCAGCTGCACGGCCAGGCCACGGGTGCCGTCCATGGCTTGCAGGTACTGGTGCACCTCCATGCCGACACCGTACTGGTACAGCGGGTACAGCGGGTTTTCGGCACGGATGGCGACGCTGCTCAGTGCGCCGACGTTATGGATCACCAGCTCGCGGATCTGGTTCTGGAAGGACTCGGGCGGCACGCTGTCGAGGCGGCTCAGGATGAACATCGGTGGACGGGCTCCGGCTGCGGTTGGCTCACCCCGCGCCGGGTTGGCGCGGGGTGCACAGTCTAAACCCTTTTTAGCCACGCATCGCGGCGAGCATCAGGTCGAGGTTCTGCACCGCCGCGCCCGAGGCACCCTTGCCGAGGTTGTCGAACACCGCCGTCAGCACCACCTGACCGTGCTCGGGGTTGGCGTACAGCGCCAGGCGCAGGTCGTTGCTGTCGTTCAGCGCCTCAGGGTCCAGTGGCGTGGCCGGGCCTTGCTGGTGCAGGGGCATCACCTGCACATGGCGGGCGCCCTGGTAGTGCTGTTCCAGGCAAGCTTGCAATTGTTCGGCATTGGGTTGGCCGGGCAGCAGGCGCAGTTGCAGCGGGATGCTCAGGACGATGCCCTGGCGATAGGCCGCGTAACCCGGCAGAAACATCGGCCGGGCCGACAACCCGGCGTGCAGCTGGATTTCCGGCACGTGCTTGTGCGCCAGTTCCAGGCCATACAGCTGCAAGGTCGGGGTGTGTTCAGCGCCTGGCGTCTCGTGCCGCTCGACGGCCGCGCGACCACCACCGGAGTAGCCGGAGATGGCGTAGATGCTCAGCGGGTAGTCGGCCGGCAGCAGGCCGGCCTTGACCAGCGGGCGCAGCAGGGCGATGGCGCCGGTGGGGTAGCAGCCAGGGTTGCTGACCCGCTTGGCCTGGGCGATATGCTCGGCTTGCTGCCCGTCCAGTTCCGGCAGGCCATAGACCCAGCCCGGCGTGGTGCGGTGCGCGGAACTGGCGTCGATCACCCGCACGGCCGGGTTTTCGATGGCCGCCACGGCTTCGCGGGCAGCGTCGTCGGGCAGGCACAGCAGGGCGATGTCGGCGCTGTTGATGGCATCGCTGCGCCGCTGCGGGTCCTTGCGCTCGGTTTCTGGCAGGGTCAGCAGGTGCAGGTCGTTGCGCCCGTGCAGGCGGGCATGGATCTGCAAGCCGGTGGTGCCTTGGTCGCCGTCGATGAAGACAACTGGGGTGTGCATGGTCGGGGTCCGGTCAGGGGAGGGGATGGCCTATGCTCGCCTGTGGCCTTGCGAAAGAAAATTTGAATATCATGATGCTGACATTCAGTTTTGATGAATCAAGGATCGCTCCCCATGCGCGAAATCAGCCTCGATCGCCTGCGCACCCTGGTGGTGATCGCCGACCTGGGTTCCTTTGCCGAAGCCGCCCGCCAGCTCAACCTCGCGCCGCCCACCATCAGCCTGCACGTGGCCGAGCTGGAGGCACGGGTCGGTGCGCCGCTGCTGACCCGCAACCGCAACCAGGTGCGCCCCACGGCCATCGGCGAGACCTTGCTGGCCCGCGCTCGGCGGCTGCTGGCCGACGCCGACCTGGCCCTGGACGAAGTGCGCCGCCAGGTCGAAGGCCTGACCGGGCGGGTGCGCCTGGGCGCCTCCACCGGTGCCATTGCCCATCTGCTGCCCAAGGCCCTGGAGCATCTGCGGGTGGCGCACCCGGGTATCGACGTGCAGGTTCAGGTGCTGACCTCCCAGGCTTCCCTGGCGCGTTTGCGCGAAGGCAGCCTGGACATCGGCCTGGTGGCGCTGCCGCAGGTGGCCGGCAAGGGCGTCAGGCTCACGCCCTGGCGGCGCGACCCGATCCTGGCGTATGTGCCGGCCGAGTGGCAGCCGCCAGCCAAGGTCACCCCGGCCTGGCTGGGGCAGCGGGCGTTGATCCTCAATGACAGCAGTACCCAGCTGTCGCGGGTGACGGGTGAATGGTTCGCGGCGGCAGGCCTGTATCCCGAACCGCGGATCGAGCTGAACTACAACGATGCGATCAAGAGCCTGGTAGGCGCCGGCTATGGCGCGACCTTGCTGCCGCAGGAAGGCGAGGCCGCCGAGCTGGACCGGCGGATTGCGCGCCGGCCGCTGCGGCCGGGGTTGTGGCGGCAGCTGGGGATTGCCTGTCGGGAAGGGGAAGTGGAGCGGGCCACGGGGTTTGTACTGGAGGCGCTGGAGCGGTTGCGGCAGTAGGGGCTGCGCAGCAACCGCAGGGGTCAGCCCCGCTCGCGCAGGCGAACCGCCGTCACGGTTTCGCCGCCCACCCCCCAGTTATCCGTGGGTATTTCCTCGATCACCACGAAGGTACTGGCCGGCGGCTTGCCCAGCACCTGTTCCAGCAGTTGCGTGGTGCCCTCGATCAGCTGGCGCTTGTGTGCCTGGGTCACCCCTTCATCGGTTACCCGGATATGGACGTAAGGCATGGCGGTTTGCTCCTCTGCTCAGTGCCAGGTGCCGGCGGTGCTACCACCGTCCACGGGCAGAATGACGCCGCTGACGTAGCGCGCACCGGTCAGGTACAGCACGGCATCCACCGCATCCTGCGGCTTGCCGGTACGACCGCTCGGTGAAAGCTCGCCAAGGCTCTGGGCATGGCCATTGTGCAGCGGGGTATCGATGATCCCGGGCGCCACCGCATTGACTTGCACGCCGCTGGCGGCGAGCTCCAGGGCCAGGCCCTTGACTGCCTGATTCAGCCCGCCCTTGACCAGCACCGGCAACAGCGCCGGCACGCGGGTATCGGGCTGCAGGGCGATGGAGGCGGTGATGGCGATGATGTGTCCGTGGCCTTGTTCAGCCATGATCTTTGCCGCTGCCTGCGACGGATAGAAAAAGCCCTTGAGGTTGGTGCCGACCAGTGCGTCGACGTCTGCTTCGCTGTACTCGGTGAAGGGCTTGGGGATGAAGATTCCGGCATTGTTGACCAGGATGTCGACGCCGCCGAAGGTCCCCTGGGCCGTGGCGATCAGGCGCTGGGCAGTCTTGGCTTCAGCGATGTCACCGGCCACGCCGACGAAGCGTGGTGAATGGCCGAGGCGGGCGGCAGCCTGGTCCAGGCGTGCCTGGCTGCGGGCATTGCCGACCACATTGTCGCCGCGTTCGAGGAAGGCCTCGGCGAGGGCAAAGCCCAGGCCGCTGGAGGCCCCGGTGATGATGACGGTTCTTGGCTTGCTCATGTTTGCGTTCTCCGGAAGTGAGCCTTTGGCTCGTGGTGGAAGCCACTGTATGGCGCAACGCCTGCTTGAAAAATGAGCTGAATGGCATTTCAATCGATACACCGTGTAATCAATCGAGCCGCCATGACCCGCCATTTCGACGACTTGCAACTGGGCAGCCTGGAGCTGTTCTGCCTGGCAGCCGATACCGGCAGCTTCACCGCTGCGGCAACCGAAGCCGGTGTTACCCCGGCAGCGGTGAGCCGCAGCGTGGCCCGCCTGGAAGAGCGCCTGGGCGTGCGCCTGTTCGTGCGGACCACGCGGCAGATGCGCCTGTCCGACGCTGGCCAGGCCTACTACCAGCAATGTCGCCAGGCGCTCGGGCAACTGATCGAGGCGGAGCGCCAGGTCACGGGTGGCCAGGCCGCGCCAAGTGGCCGCCTGCGTATCAGTGCGCCCACACCCTATGCGCATCACCGCTTGCTGCCGTTGCTGCCGGCATTCCGTCAGCGCTACCCCCAGGTGCAGGTAGATGTGCACGTCAGCAATCGCAACGTCGACTTCGCCGAGGAGCACTTCGACCTCGCCATCCGTGGCCGAGAACCCGGCGATTCACGACTGGTGGCTCGACGCCTGGAAAATGCCGAGTTGGTGGTGGTGGCGGCACCGGGCTACCTGGCGCGCAGGGGCACGCCGCAGGTGCCGCAGGATCTGGCCGGGCATGAGTGCATCCAGTTCGAGCTGGCCAGCACTGGCCGCCGTCCACCCTGGCGTTTCCGCGTCGAAGGCCAAGAAGTTGAAATGGAGACTCAAGGAGGCTTCACCTGCCTGGGAGACTTCCTGGCGACCGCGACGCTGGTGCGCCATGGGGGTGGCCTGATGCAGGCCTATCGCTTCACCGTGCAGGACGCACTGGCGCGCGGCGAACTGGTCGAGGTACTGGGCGAATACGGCGGCACCTCGCGCCCCTTCATGCTGATTTACCCCCAGGCTCGGCACATGCCACTGCGGGTGCGGGCGTTCATCGACTTCCTGTTTGCCGAGGGCGCTCGACCGCTAAGCTGAACCGACACAGCCGCCGCATCGCCGACTATGCTTCTCCCTGCGTCGAGCCAAATGTCTCTCGATGACCATTCCGATTACCCAGGAGAACGCGACATGAAATACGTGACACTGCTGGTGGCTGCTTGCCTGGTGAGTTTTGGTGTTCAGGCTGCTGATGAGGCCAAGACCAATTGCGATGCGAAGATCAAGGAGCTGGAAACCGACCACAAAGCCAGTGGCCAGGCCATGCACGGCGGTATGGCGCATGATTTCAAAGTGAAATGGGAACAAGCCAAGAAGGCTCGGGATGCGGGAGATTGGGCCGGGTGTCAATCTGCTGCCGATCAGGCCAAAACTATCTATAACAAGGCGCGCAGCCGATAGCGCCCTTTTCATGCGGGCCTCTGCGCTGTTGAATCTGCGAAGAGGCCCGCATGTCCGTCATCAGAACCAGCGGTCGTTCTTCTTCCGTCCGCGGGTAAGCGCCGGCAGGATCAGTCCCATCAGCAGCCCCGCACCGGCGATGCTGCCGCCGTACACCATGTAGCGCATCATCACCTGCTTGTTCTCGTCGCCCAGGCGTGCCTGGGTGTCGCGCAGGCTCGACTGGCTCTGGTCGAGCTGTTCGTTGAGCGCCTGGTTGCGTGCCTGCAGTTCATCGATGAGTTTCTTGCGCGCGTCGAGGGTTTCCTGCATGCCCTGCACGCGGTTCTTCCAGCTGTCATCGATGGTCTTGAGCTGCCCGGACAGCTCCGCCACCTGTGCGTCGAGTTGCGGCAGGCGCTCGTTCTGGCCCGGCACCGACTGCAGGTCGCTGGTGAGGATCCACACCAGGTCGCCGTTCTGGCCACGCACCTGGCTGTAGTTGCCCTGGCTGCCGATCAGGGTGAGTTTCTGCCCGGACTTGAGCGTGCCGACGATGCGGTGGCCATCGGTCGGGCCACTGCGCACGTAGGTGCTCAGGCTGTCGCTGACCCAGCGCGCATCGCTGGCCGGCTCTTCGGCATGCGCGGGGACGGCTAGAGCCACCAGGGCGGCGAGCAGGCTGCCGCGCAGGGCAGGGAGGGCAAGGGAGGCTGGGCGGGATTCAGGCATGTTGGGTCTTCGCTGCAACAGGGAAAATAGGCCCGGTAACTGTAGATCAGCGACGGGGCCGGCGAACCGGTCGGTGAATTGACCGTCAGGGACAGACCGCATTTTTGTAAGCAGGTTCACTGCTGAATGTAGGAATTGCCGACAGAATGTTGCAAAAGCCAAGCTAGAGCCGCTGCGCGTGCATGACACGATTGTAATACGCCGATCACCTTGGCGTTATCCACCAGGCCCCACTCTCCGACTCCGCCGACACAACAATAATCGTCACCCCAAGGAGCCTCGGATGACCCGAACCGCCCCCCTGTCCCTGGCGGCATGCCTGGCGCTGTCTGGCGGCAGCGCACTGGCCAGCGCCGCCGAACAAACCGCCGAAGGTTTTGTCGAGGGCAGCACGCTCAACATGCTCAACCGCAATTTCTACTTCAACCGCGACAACCGGGACGGGCCCGCCCCGGTGCAGAGCAGTACCCGCCCCGCGAGCAATGGCTATTCCGAGGCCTGGGCGCACGCCATCATCACCCGCTTCGAGTCCGGCTTCACCCAGGGCACGGTGGGTTTCGGCCTGGACGCCTTCGCCATGCTCGGCCTCAAGCTGGACACCGGCGCTGGGCGCAACGGCGGGCGCAGCTCGTTCGACGTGCTGCCGGTGGACCACGACGGCCAGGCGCGTGATGAATACACCAAGCTGGGCGGGGCCGCCAAGGTGCGACTGTTCGATACCGTGCTCAAGGTGGGCGATGTGTTCCCGGCCAACCCGGTGGTGGCTGCGGGCGATTCGCGCCTGTTGCCGGAGAGCTTTCGCGGCGTGACCGTGGAGAACACCAGCCTCAAGGACCTGACCCTGCAGGCCGGTCGCCTGCACGCGATGAGCCAGCCGGTTTCCAGCGACATGCGCGAGAATTTCGTGACCTTCTACGGCGGCCCGGTGGATTCGCCGTGGATCGCCTACGGCGGTGGCGACTATGACCTCAACGAGCACGTGCGTGTCAGCCTGTTCAGCAGCCGGCTCAAGGATGTATGGAACCAGTACTACGCCGGTACCAGTGCCAGCTGGCCGCTGAGCGATGACCTCGCCCTGATCGGTGGCTTCAACTACTACAAGGCCGTCGATGAAGGCCAGCAGCGCCTGGGCGCGTTCGACAACGACATCTGGAGTGCGAAAGTCGGTGTGCGCTTGGGCGCACATACCGTAGCGCTGAGCCACCAGCGCAACAACGGCGACGACGATTTCGACTACCTGCGCCAGTCCGACTCGATCTTCCTCGACAACTCCATCCAGTACAGCGACTTCAACTCGCCCAAGGAGCGCTCGTGGATGCTGCGCTATGACCTGGACATGGCAGCCTACGGGGTGCCGGGGCTGTCGTTCATGACCCGTTACGGCAAAGGCGCCGACGCTGACTACGCCAACGCCAACGCCTTCTACATGCGCCGGGACGCAGACGGCAACCCGTTGACTGACCAGCAGCGCTGGGAGCGCGACATCGAGGTCAGGTATGTGGTGCAAAGTGGCGTGGCCAAGGACCTGTCATTGCGCGTGCGCCAGGCAACCACGCGGGCCACGGCGTTCGAGTCGGACCTGGACGAAGTGCGGCTGATCGTCGAATACCCGCTGTCGGTGCTGTGAATTCACCTTTGCAAGCGTTCACGCTCCTTTGGTAAGCGGTGGATGGTTTGGCGCCCCGCTCGGGGCGCGTATTTTGTCGTTTCCAGTCCTTTACACTGCACTGCATGCACATGCTCAGTGGGTGTGACTTGCATGGGTGGTTAGCGCTTGGCTTCATCTGTACCGAGCTGAGAAGCGCTTTTTTGCAGGCTAAGTAACTCATATGAGTCAATTTAACTGATTCAGGCGCTCAAGCCTGGCTTCCAGATTGCTGCGTATTTCAGAGACCTTGGAATCGTACGATTGCTGTGACCTTCTTTCTTTTTTCAACGTGCGTTCGTTGGTTTTAGCGAGGCGGGCCTGAACACTTCTTGCCAATCTAGTCGTCCTGCTTTTCAGAATGTTCAGTTGACGGTAGTCGGCGACAAGAAGCCCGGCCTCAGGTACTGGCTGTGAGCGGTGGTGTTGGAGATGCTCCAGTGCATTGCTAGTTGCTAAGCGAAAAATCTCAGTCTGGAATTCGGGGTGCTGTTTGATCTGCTCGTTGAATAAGGGTGTCGGGGTGTTGCGAACAGCAACTCTCAATTGCTCTTTCGAGATGCGTGGCGGTATCTTAAGTATGGCTCCTCGGAATGATCCGCTGGGGTCGTTGTAATTAATGGGGTCGCCACTACAGTAGGCGTAAGTGTTAATGCCACCTTTTTCAAATGGGCTTAATGAGTCTGGTGAGTTGAATCTCATGTGCGCGGAGTTGTAGAATCTGCGACCTGAGCCTAAAATATAAAATTTGCTGACAGGGTCCATGTGTTCAGCATTGAGGCCTATAAGATAGACGTTTATTGAATAGCCCCAGGCAGTATATGTTAGTTGCGTACACTGCTGTGTGTGGCGGTAGCCTAAGATAGTGTCGGTAGAATCCGAGAATATAAGTTTGCTGCTTCGCTTATTGTCTATATTGCTCATGATTATCTGCTTTGTTTTTAATGGCATAACCATTGTGATGCTCATAGTGCCTGTTTTTATGTTGGCTGGGCGCTAGGCTCCTGTCTGCCTCAGGCTTTCGTACGCATAGCAAGTTTGACAGTGTATTAAATGCCTGAATTTGTCACCTAACAAAAATGCTAGGTAAAACCGATCCACTCGCGTGGAGTTTTCCTTGTTGGTAAATAGCTAATCTGAGCAAGCGCCTAGCCAAACTCCAAAGCAGGATTTACCCCACACGAGATCAGGTGCAAGCGCAGGCTAGGTCGACACCAAGGTCCTGGCCAGGCAGTCCTTGCAATTGACGATGGTTTCCCGAGGCCCGGCCTTTACGTGTACCAGGCCCGACCCGCACTTGGCGCAGAACAGCGTGCAACCCTTGCTGTCCGCATGCCCTGGCAGTTCTGCGATGTAGTCGCTGACCTTGCGGCACAGGCCGTGATCATGCTGTTGCAACAGCACGTCGAACAGCGCGTGGCTGAAGCCTGAGCGCGGGGCATGGATGTCGTAGCTCGATACCGTGAACTGCCACTGCTCGCGGACGGCGCGTTCGCTCAGCGACAGCATGCTCCCGGGAATGGTGTTGGCGGCATGGAGTTTGTTGACTTGGGCGCGAGCGACGAATGACAGCGCCCCACGGACGGCAGTGTTGGCCAGTGACCAGATATGCCGCACGGGGTGCGCGTCGAGCAGTTGCGCTGCAACTTCCGTGGCTTTCTTCCTGGCCTCGAAGGGCAGGCCGTGTTCCGCGCTCCGGCTGGCAATGTAGGCGCAGACTTCTTCGTTGCACAGCTGCGTGATGGCCGCGACCAGTTCGTCATGCCACTGCGGCTGCGGGCCATTGGACAGCGCCGTGTGCAGCACGCGATACAAGGGGCCGACGCTGGCCCGCTGCGGCTCTTCCAGGCTGACATTGGCGACCCAGCGGACCTTGTTCTGCCAGGCCTTCGGCGTAGGGTCGTCGCTGAAGGCATCCAGCGGCGAATCGGGGTCGACCAGCAGAATCTGATCGTCGTGCAGTGCCAGCAAGATGGCCGAATCCATACTCGGCGAAGGGCTGAGGCGGGCGTCTGCGATGGTTTTCTCCGCCGCCTGGATGCAATCCCCTTGCGCATCCATGCGCGTTTCGAGCATGGCCAGCAACTGCAACTGGCGGGTGATCGACAGCGTGTGCAACGGCACAGGCTGGCGCTTTGCCAATGACCAGTGCTCGTTGATGCGTTGGCGCTGTTCGATGGCCTTTGCCTGCCTGGCCCGTTCACGCACGGCCACGCAGGGCAGGCAGGTGCAATTGCGTTGCCATCGGTTGCGCCCCGGGAAGTAATGGCGATGGGCGCAGTTCGGGCAGTAGGCCAGGTTGTCGTTCCAGCTGTTGGCCGAGCGGCTTTTGCGCCGCTCGTACAGGCTGACTTCGCAATACGGGCACTCGAGTTCGGCGCAAGGTACCGGTGGGAACGCCTTGATCAGGCTGCTGGGGGCGATGTCGATGGCGTAGCGTTCGAGCAGCAAGGCAATTTTCTCACCGCCGATGTATTCGCTGTATAACGCCTCGATCTGCTCGGCGCTGAGGTGCTGCAACTTTGATTTGAAATCCGACAAACCTGTATCTCCCTGCGAAAAGTCGCTTGTGAGGTTTGTCAAGCATGATGCAGTGCCTGGGAATAGGTGGGTTGTAGGATATTTCTCCTAGGCTAGTAGGGCGCTTCTGAACGTTGCCTTGGTCCGTGACGGTCATCCCGGGTGACGGTGTGTCCGCCGCCCGGGGGCCTCGCCGAGATCGTCGGGCACGCCGGTGCTCAGTTCGTCGGGCAACGGCAGCATGGGTGCTGCCTCCCGGGCCCAGAGCACATTGCGCTTGAATTCGAGCCTGAACCTGAAACGTTGGCCCATGACCGGCGTGCAAGCATGATCCAGCAGGTCCTTGCCCAGCAGCAGCGCGCAGCAGTGGTTTTCGCAGAGAATGCAGCCAAAGTCCTTGTCGGCGCTGAACCAGGCAACCCGGCCGTGGGTGATGCTTTCCATGGGGCAGATCCAATGTCGCGCGCCCTTGCGCGTCATGCGCATGGTCGTCGAACGGGCTGCTGTGCAAAACTGGCATTTTTATCAGGTAGGCCTGCCACGTGAAGCGAACCGGTTTATCGAGCACCCTGGTCCTGCTGTGTTGCAGTCAGGCGTGGGCCATGGATGGCAAGGGCAGTGTGACCGACCATTTCACGATCGGCAGCAGCCTGGGCACGGCGGCGCTCAGCGCGTCCACCAGCCACCCGCGCAGCAGCCATGAAGCCGCTCGGGACGATGCCCTGGCGTACGTCGCGACCAACGGTCGCTTGTGTGGGCCGCGCCTGCAGCAGGCGCTGCGCGACTACCGCCAGGCGCATCCACACTCGGCGGCAAGCGACGCTGCGTTGGCCGCAGCCATCGCCAGCCAGGGCTGAGGGGCTAGACTCAAGGCTTTCCGTTCTCCCAGGGAGCCCAGCCATGACTGCCAAGAACACGATCTGCCTGTGGTTCGACAAGGATGCCGAAGAAGCGGCGAATTTCTATGCCCGGACCTTCCCCGACAGCCACGTAGTGGCGGTGCACCTGGCCCCCGGCGACTACCCCTCGGGCAAGGCCGGGGACGTGATCACCGTCGAGTTCACTGTCATGGGCATCCCCTGCGTGGGGCTCAATGGCGGCACCGCGTTCAAGCATAGCGAGGCGTTTTCGTTCCAGGTCTGTACCGAGGACCAGGCCGAGACCGACCGCCTGTGGCAGGCCATCGTGGGTAATGGCGGTGCCGAAAGTGTCTGCGGCTGGTGCAAGGACAAATGGGGCATCTCGTGGCAGATCACCCCGCGCGTTCTGCTCGACGCCATCGCCAGCCCCGACAAGGCCGCGGCCCAGCGAGCCTTCGCGGCGATGATGGGGATGGGCAAGATCGACGTGGCGGCAATCGAGGCGGCATTGCGAGGGTAGCGCCGGTCAGCCCGGTGGCAACGCGTCGGCCTCTTCATGCAGTGACCAGTCGAACTGCTCGACCAGCCAGTCGCGCAACTTGCAGCAGCTGGCATCCCGGCTCTTGGCTTCGCTGAGGCTGAGGTAGTGGCGGGTATCGCGGTGCACCAGGGTGTCGCTCACCGGCCGTACCAGCAGGCCCTGTTCCACCAGCGGCGCGACCAGGTAATGCCAGCCCAGGGCCACGCCCTGATGGTTCTGCGCCAGCTGCATCAGCAGGCTGTAGTCGTTGGCGTTGAACAGTTGCGGTGCATCCGCGTCACGCCGGTCCAGGTCGATGTCCTGATAGGCGAACCAGACTTTCCAGTCCACGTGTTCGGCCACCTGCGAGCGGCCGAACGGGCTGAGGTTGAGCAGGGCGGTATTGCGCAGGCCATCCAGGGTCTGGATCGCCGGGTGCTGCGCCAGGTATTGCGGTGTGCACACCGGGTAGATCACGTCACAGACCAGGGGCTGGCTGAAGTAGCCCTGGCCGCTCTTGGCCATCTTGCAGATGATGATGTCCGGGTTGACCCCGTTCTCGAGGGTCAGGAAGTTCTGCGTCGTGACGATGTTCAGGTCGATCTCGGGGTAGGCGGCGAACAACGCCGGTAGCTTCGGCCCCAGCCAGAAGTTGGCGAACGCCGGTGTGCAACACAGGGTGACGCGCTGCTTGGGTGAGTCACTGTGGCGGATGCGTTCGGCCGCCTGGGCGATGTTGGTGAACGACAGTTGCACCGCGTCGTAGAAGATCGAACCGGCCGGCGTCAATTCGACCGCACGCCCGGCGCGGTTGAACAGTTCGGCCCCCAGGTGCTCCTCGAGGTCGCGAATCTGCCGGCTGATGGCCGCCTGGGTCACGCACAGCGCTTCGGCCGCACGGGTGAAGTTCTGGTAGCGGGCGGCGGCGACGAATGCCTTGACTGCGCGCAGCGAGGGCATCTTGATCAAGGTCTGATCGGGTTCGGTGTGCTTGACCATACGTTTTGGTAATCAATTGGCCCCAGAAAATGTCGATTCTTTGCCGCAAAACACTGGCAATAGACTGTGATCAGGCAGCAGCGATGACGCTTTGTTATTCGTTTCAGAGACTAACCGAACCCATCCCTGCATTGAAGTCCCTCGCCGGAGAACAACAAGAATGCAGCACACCGATGTATTGGACCTGATCAGGCAACGTAAACCTCAACATGGCTTGCCGGGTGCAGCCTACAGCGATGCGCAGGTGTACCGGCAGGACCTGGAGCAGATCTGGCACCGCGAATGGATCTTTGCCGGGCATACCTTCGAACTGGAAAAGCCCGGCCAGTACATCACCTTGCAGGTTGGCGATTATCCGGTGGCCGTGGTACGCGGTGGCGATGGCCAGGTCCGCGCGTTCCACAATGCCTGCCGGCACCGCGGCTCCAAGGTGTGCACCGAGGCCAAGGGCAAGGTTGCCAAGCTGGTCTGCCCCTACCACAAGTGGACCTTCGAGCTCGATGGGCGCCTGCTGTTCGCCGGCAACATGGGCCCCGACTTCAACACCGCCGAGCACGGCCTGATGCCGGCCCACTGCGAAGTGGTGCACAGCTACATCTACGTGTGCGTGGCCGAGGTCGCGCCAGACTTCGAGGCGTTTCGCAGCGCCGTGTCGCCCTTCATCGGCCCGCACTACCTGGAAGACTGCAAGGTCGCCTTCGAAGCCAACCTGGTGGAGCAGGGCAACTGGAAGCTGGTGTTCGAGAACAACCGCGAGTGCTACCACTGTGACGGTACCCACCCCGAGCTGCTCAACTCGTTCGTCGAGAACGTGTCGGTGCAGGGCATTGGCGGCGAGGAAGACCCGGAGCTGGCTACCCACTGGAACGTCTGCGAGGCCAACGGCATGGCCAGCCGCCTGGTCATGGACCCTGGCGGGCAGTACCGCATGACCCGCATCCCGCTCAACAATGGCGCCAGCAGCTACACCATGGACGGCAAGCCAGCCGTGGCCCGCCGCCTGGACCGCAGCGGCGTGGACAATATCGGCGCGTTGCTCTACTTCAACTACCCCTCGACCTGGAACCATTTTCTTGGCGACCACGCCCTGAGCTTCCGCGTGTTGCCGCAAGGGCCGGGGCAGACTCTGGTGACCACCAAATGGCTGGTGCCCAAGGATGCCCAGGAAGGCGTGGACTACGACCTTGAGCGCCTGACCAAGGTGTGGATGGCGACCAATGACCAGGATCGCCGCCTGGTGGAAGGCACCCAGGTGGGTGTGACTTCGCCGGCCTATCAGCCGGGCCCCTATTCAGGCTTGGTGGAGAACGGCGTCTGCCAGTTCGTGGACTGGTACTGCGAGCTGATGACCCGGCGCTTGAGCGACGTTTCAACCCGCATCGCATGACCCCACGGGCCAGCGCCGCTTTCGGGCATTGTCCTGTCGACTTTGTAGGCGCTGGCTGGCCAGCAATCGCAGATCATCAATACCGCAGTTTCCACATAACAAGACCAGGGAAAACCGCAAGCCATGATGACATCGCCGTTCTCGATCCCCGCCCAAGCCCGTCGCATCGACCCGTCCCGCCAGCGCGCCGCTGCGCTCAAGGCCGATGGTTCGGTCGACGACAACGACCGCACCGAAATCGGCCCGACGCCGCTGGCCTTCGCCGAATGGGCCAGCCTCGGCCTGCAGGCACCGCACCTGCCGAGCATGCGCGCGTACCGCCTGCAACGCATCCGTGAACAGCTGATCGCCCGTGACCTGGGCGGCATCCTGCTGTTCGACCCGCTGAATATCCGCTACGCCACCGACACCACCAACATGCAGCTGTGGACCACCCACAACCCGGCCCGCGCCTGTTTCGTCGCCGCCAGCGGCCATGTGGTGTTGTGGGACTTCCACGGCTGCGACCACCTTTCTGCGCACTTGCCGCTGGTCAGCGAGCTGCGCAGCGGTGCGTCGTTCTTCTATTTCGAGACCGGTGAGCGCACCGAGGAACATGCCAGGCGGTTCTGCGCCCAGGTCGACGAACTGCTGCGCACCCATGCCGGCAACAACCGCCGCCTGGCCGTGGACCGCATCGAGGTCGCCGGCCTGCGCGCCCTCGATGCGCTGGGCGTGCAGGTGCACAACGGCCAGGAAGTCAGCGAGTTCGCCCGCCTGATCAAGGGGCCGGACGAAATCCTTGCCATGCGCTGCGCGGTCGCGTCCTGCGAAGCCTCGATCGCCGAGATGCGCCAGGCGATGCGCGCCGGTGCCACCGAGAACGATGTCTGGGCCGCGCTGCATGCGGGCAACATTCGCCGGGGTGGCGAGTGGATCGAGACCCGCATCCTCAGCTCCGGCCCGCGCACCAACCCGTGGTACCAGGAGTCTGGCCCGCGGGTGCTCAGCGATGGCGACCTGCTGTCGTTCGACACCGACCTGATCGGCGTGTACGGCTTCTGCGTGGACATGTCGCGCAGCTGGATCTGCGGTGATGTGGCGCCCACTGCCGAGCAGAAGCGCCTGTACCGCATTGCCCACGAGCACATCCATTTCAACGCGGAAATGGTCAAGCCTGGCGTGCGCTTCACCGAGCTCACCCGCAATGGCCACCGCCTGCCGGAAAGCTGCCGTGCGCAGCGTTATGGGGTGATGTTCCATGGGGTGGGCTTGTGTGATGAGTACCCCAGCATTCGCTATCCGGAAGACCTCAAGTCTTATGGCTATGAAGGTGAGCTGCAGCCGGGCATGGCGCTGTGTGTCGAGGCCTATGTCGGTGAGGTGGGAGGGCGTGACGGGATCAAGCTGGAGAACCAGTTGCTGGTGACCGAGAACGGGTACGAACTGCTGACCCATTACCCGTTCGAAGACAGCTTCCTGCGTGACTGAAAGCCGCTGCCTCTTTGCAGGCTTGCCCGCGAAGAGGCTCGCAATCAGGCCTGGGTCAGGCGGATGATCTGCCGCGCACAGAAGGCCCCGGTCAGAATCACCCCGAACAACCGCAACGTCTGCATCGCCAGCACCAACCCGACATCGGCATGGGTTTCCACCGCGATGATCGCCATGGCATCCAGCCCCCCCGGGCTGGTGGCCAGGTACATCGACAGAAAGTCCGTGCCCATCGCCAGCGCCAGCACATAGGCGCAAGCAGCGCACAGCACGATCAACGCCACCGCCCCGGCAATCATGGTCGGCAGGCGTTTCCACACATAACCCACGGTCTGCCGGTCGAAGCGCAGGCCGATGTAGCAGCCGATGGCGCCGTAGGCAACGGCCAGCAACGGCTCGGGCAAGCGGATGGTCAGCAGCCCGCTCAGTTGCAGGGCACCGCCGAGCAGCAGCGGTGTCAGCAAGGCACCGGCAGGCAGGCGGCTGCCGAGGGTGATCCCCACCAGCACCACGCCAAGGCTGAGCAGGCTGTCGAGCAGGTGCGGGCCGTCCAGCACCGCTGGCGCATTGGCCACCGCACCAGCACCCGGCGTGGCGCCGAGCAGGTGGCTGACCAGCGAGCCGATCATCACCACGCACACCACCCGCACATATTGCATGGTCGCCACCACGCGGCCGTCGGCGCCATTTTCCTCGGCCATCGACACCATCGCCGAAGCCGCCCCTGGCGCCGTGCCCCAGGCCGCGGTGCTGCCGGGTATGCCACCGAAGCGTACGGTGCCGAGGCCGACCAGGGCGCTGAGCAGCACCGTGATGAAGGTGGCGACCAGCATCAGGTGCCAGGACTGGGCCATCGACACCAGCACCGCCCAGGTCACCGAGTGGGCCACCAGTAGCCCGACGCAGCCTTGACCGAAGCGAAATACCTGGCGGTGCAGGTGCAGTTGTGCGCCTGCGACGCCAAAGGCGATGGCCACCAGCATGGGGCCGAGGAACAACCCGGCCGGTACGGCCAGGGCATGCAGCAGCTGGCCGAAGGCACCGGCGCAGATCAGCAGGGCGAGCCATTGGAAGAGGGTTCTGGAAAAGCCGGGTAGGGCGGTCTGCAACGTGGATACTCCTTGCGCAGCGGTAACGCGGGGCTGGCAGCGCCAGCGGAGAAAATTATCGACGGCGCAATCGATCAAGTCTATTTTCTACTTTTGATGAATCCATAACTGAAATTCATGAATCATGGACCTGCGTGACCTCACTTATTTCGAAACCATCGCCGAACTGGGCCACCTGGGCCGGGCGGCAGAAAAGCTCAACCGCAGCCAGCCGGCGCTGAGCAAGAGCATCCAGCGCCTGGAAGAATCACTGGGTACCCGGTTGTTCCAGCGCGATGGCCGGCGGATCAAGCTCACCGATGTCGGCAAGCTGCTGCTGGCGCGGGGCAAGCAACTGCAGCTGAACATCGCCGAGACCGAGCGCGAGGTGCGCGACTTCGCCAGCGGGCTGGTCGGCAACATCCGCCTGGGCTGCGCGGCGAGCATGGCCGATCACCTGCTGCCGCACCTGACCGCAGCCTTGCTGGAGCGGGCACCGGAAGTGACCTTGAAACTGTCCATTGCCCAGGACGATGTGCTCAAGGAATCCCTGCGCGGCGGGCGGCTGGATGTGATCATTTCACCGCAGATCGCCATGGACCCTGAGTTCACCACCTATCCCATCCTTGAAGACGAAGCGATCGTGGTGGCCAGCGCCGAGCACCCGATCTTCGCCGGCCCCATCAGCCTGCAGAGCCTGTGCCAGTACCGCTGGGTGCTGGCCGGGCCGACGGTGACCGCCCGGCGCTGGATCGACAATGTGTTCATCGCCCACCAGTTGCCGGCGCCGCAGGTGCAGATCGAGACCAATGCCATCTCGTTGCTGCCCCGTCTGATTGCGCGTACCCAGCTGCTCAGCTTCGCCGCCCGGGAAACCCTCGAACATGGGTTGGGCATGTCCTGGCTGCGCGAAGTACCGCTCAAGCAGACCACCATGCGCCGCACCGTGGCCGTGTCGGTGCGCACCGACGGCTACCTGTCGCCGGCGGCAGGGGCGCTGGTGGCGCTGCTCAAGGAAAAGGGCAGCAGCTTTTTCGAACGTGACTAGGCCACAGGCTCACTCACGGCCTGCTGGGCGATCAGCGCCAGGCAACGCTGCACGATCGGGCTGCTGTCGCCCTTGCGCCGGCTGAGAATGATCGGGCTGACCGCGCTGCGGTCGAGCAGGCTGGCGTACTCGATATCGGTGCGGTGCTGCTGTTGCACCGACTCTGGCACCAGGGTCACGCCCAGCCCCACGGCGACCAGGCCGATGGCGGTCTGCAGTTCGTTGGCCCACTGGCTGACCTTGAGGCTCATGCCGTGGTGGGCGAACAGCGCGAGGATGTGGTCGGCGTAGCTCGGCCTGGGGTTGGCGGGGTAGAGGATGAACGCTTCCCTGGCCAGCTGCTCGAGGGCCAGCGGGGCACCGGCCAAGGCGTGGCCCTTGGGCAGCACGGCCACCAGCGGGTCTTCGCGCAGCACCTGTTGCTGGATCGCCGGGTCGTCGATGCGGATGCGGCCGAAGGCGATGTCGATGCGCCCGCTTTTCAGCGCCTCCACCTGCTGCAGGGTGGTCATCTCGCTCAGGCCCAGTTCCAGTTCGCTGTCCTTGCGCAGCTCACGGATCAGCTCCGGCAGCACCGTGTACAAGGTCGACGGGGCGAAGCCGATGCCCAGCCACTGGCGCTGGCCCTGGCCGATGCGCCGGGTGTTGTCGCTGATGTTCTCCAGCTGCTGCAGCAGGGTGCAGGTCTGCTCGTAGAAGAAGCGCCCGGCCTCGGTCAGGCGTAGCGGGCGTTCGCGCAGCACCAGCATGGTCCCGAGCTGTTCTTCGAGCTGGCTGATCTGCCGGCTCAGCGGCGGCTGGGCGATGTGCAGCAGCTCGGCGGCGCGGGTGAAGTTCAGGGTTTCGGCCAGGACCTTGAAGTAGCGAAGGTGGCGCAGCTCCATCAGACCTCCTGGGTATGGTGGGAGATTCATTTGATATTGGACGGCCCTCAGGGTCTCGCGCAATGCTTGAATAATCAAGTAAATGTAGTGTCGGGTTCGCAGCCTGCAGCCTGATTTGACGAGACCTTGGAACCATGACAAACGCCCTGATCGAGCGCATCGACGCAATCATCGTCGACCTGCCGACCATCCGCCCGCACAAGCTTGCGATGCACACGATGCAGCAGCAAACCCTGGTGGTGCTGCGCCTGCGCTGCAGCGACGGCGTCGAAGGCATCGGCGAGGCCACCACCATTGGCGGCCTG
>NZ_NEHW01000040.1 GCF_002112505.1 Pseudomonas sp. R28(2017) | reverse complement strand
GGGCGAAGAGATTTTCACCGACGAACTGGGCCGGGTGAAGGTGCAGTTCCACTGGGACCGCCACGGCGAGTTCAACGAGCAGAGCTCCTGCTGGGTGCGCGTGGCACAAGCTGGGGCCAGCGGTGGGTTTGGCAGCATCCAGATTCCACGGGTAGAGGATGAGGTGGTGGTGGTGTTTCTCGACGGCAACCCGGACCGCCCGCTGATCATTGGCAGCCTCTACAACAGCAGCAATACCCCGCCGTGGTCGCTGCCGGCGAACAAGACCCAAAGCGGTTTGTTGACGCGCTCGATCAAGGGCAAAGGGTCGAATGCCAATTACTTGCGCTTTGACGATAAGGGTGGCGCTGAGCAGGTGCTCCTGCATGCCGAGCGCAACCTGGATACCGAAGTCGAGGCTGATGAAAAACGCGTGGTGGGTGGCAATCGGTCCATCACGGTCGGAGGCAAGCACGAGGAAACTATCCGGTTGGAAAGCAGTATTGCCGTGGAAGAAGGGTCGTACCTGGTAACCGTCGACCAAGGAGCGGTACGGATCAGGGCGGCCACGTCCATCACGCTGCAAGTGGGAAGCAGCACTCTGGAAATGACGGCAGATGGCAAGGTCATCCTCTCTGGGGTGGAGGTAGACCTCGCCGGAAGCAGCATCATCAATCTGAACAAAAACTAGTTAGGGACAAGGAACAGTCTTATGCATCGTCCGAGCATTTATGACCGGCTTTCACAGCGGCGTGAACAACAAGAGCGACTTGAGCGTGAGCGGCTGGAACAGGAAGCATTGAAGGCAGTACCGCCCCCGCGCTTTTTCACCAACGAACTGAGTTTTGTTCGCCCAGAAGCACTCAAGGACAAGACCTACCAACTTCTGACATTGACTGACATTGGGCCGAGTCCGTTTTCACTGGTAATAGGCCGGTCGCAGGTTTCACCCGATGTAGATCTGGAAGTGCTTTCACAACAGTTGTTGAAGGAATTAGAAAAATCACTCGCTCATCTTCAATGGCTCGAGCCGCTTTCAGCTG
>NZ_NEHW01000005.1 GCF_002112505.1 Pseudomonas sp. R28(2017) | reverse complement strand
TGACGACGGCTACGGCATGATCCGCTGGAAGCAGGCCAACATGGGCTTCACCGATTTCGGCCTGGACTACGGCAACCCGGACTTCGTCAAGTACGCCGAAGCCTACGGTGCCAATGGCCACCGCGTGGAAAGCGCCGAAGCCTTCCTGCCGCTGCTCGAGCACTGCATCAAGACCCCAGGCGTGCACGTGATCGACTGCCCGGTGGATTACAGCGAGAACGACCGCATCCTCAACAGCGAGCTGCGTGAGCGCGCGCTGGCGGTATAAGGCTTAACGGCCTCATCGCCGGCAAGCCGGCTCCCACAGGTGTTTCACAGGCCTCATGGCCAGTGCAGGACCTGATGGGGGCTGGTTTGTCGGCGATTGCTTTTGTACAGGCAACAAATCCCTCCTGCTGAACGCCATGTGCTAGGGTGCACGCAAATCTTCACCCCAGGACGCCCGCACATGCTCCCCGCCCTCAGCGAAAAAGAACTCGCCCGCCTCGAAGACCTGCTGATCACCTACGGCAACGACTATTCGGTGCTCAACCTGGCCGAGCTCAACGGTTTTTTCACCGCCCTGGCCAGCTCCCCGGTCGACGTGTTGCCAGAGCAATGGCTGCCCACCGTCGCCGGCGGCAAGGTACCGAAGTTCAAGAAACCCGCCCATGAAGAGGCCTACACCGCCTTGATGCTGCGCTATGCCTACCAGGTCGCCGAGCAACTGGCGGGGAACCTCGACAGCTTCGAGCCGCTGTTTGAAGAGAGTGAGGCAGAAGAAGGGCCGGCGATCATCATGGAAGAGTGGTGCTTCGGCTACATGCGTGGCACCCAGGTAGCCGGTTGGGGCGAGTTGCCGCCAGAGCAGGATCAGCTGCTCAAGGCAATTTCGCTGCATGGGCTGGAAGACAACTTCGAGTTGCTCGATGCCATGAGCTTCGATGAGCTGCAGGCCTGCGTGCCGCACGTGGTCGACGCTGCGCGTGGTCTGTATCGCTACCAGAAGCAGTCACGTCACTGATCCTCTGATTATTTCGCGAAGCGAAATTATGGTTTGCTCCTTGCACTGATTCTGCTGCCAGCCGAATAAGCGCAGGATGAGCTCCAGCTGGCACCACCCCGGTGCCAACCCTGGAGCCCAGCCCATGATCAAACTCTACAACTTCCCCAAGTCCGGCCATGCCCACCGTATCGAGCTGATGCTGTCGCTGCTCGGCCTGCCCACCGAACTGGTATTCGTCGACCTGGCCAAAGGCGCGCACAAGCAGCCGGACTTCCTTGCCCTCAATCCGTTCGGCCAGGTGCCGGTGATCGATGACAGCGGCACCGTCATCGCCGACTCCAACGCCATCCTGGTCTACCTGGCCAGCACCTACGACAAGGCGGGCAAGTGGCTGCCCCATGACCCGCTGCATGCCGCCCGCGTACAGCGCTGGCTGTCGGTTGCCGCCGGGCCATTGGCCTTCGGCCCTGCCGCAGCCCGCCTGGTGACCGTGTTCGGTGCGTCGTTCAATACCGACGAAGTCATCGGTCGCGCGCACACCTTGCTCAAGGTGTTGGACGCCGAGCTGGGCAAGTCTGCTTTCCTGGTCGGCAATCAACCGACCATCGCCGATGTCGCCAACTACTCGTACATCGCCCACGCCCCCGAGGGCAATGTCTCGCTGGAACCCTACCCCAACGTCCGCGCCTGGCTGGCTCGGATCGAAGCGTTGCCTGGCTTTGTCGCCATGCCGCGCACCGCCGTCGGCCTGCAGACCAGCATCTGAGCCGCCACCTACGCGAGGACTGCCGCCATGCAGCAACTCCCCAACCATCGCACCTCGCCCTGGCATGCCGGCGAGAAACGCCTGCAGGAGCAGGTGGGTGTGTCGGAGCGCATGGACGTGTTCGGGCAGAAGGTCATCCGTGACTACATGCCCGACCAGCACCGCACCTTCTACCAGCAGTTGCCCTTCATCGTCGCTGGGGCCGTGGACCCTCACGGCAGGCCGTGGGCGACGTTGCTGGAAGGCCCGGAAGGTTTCATCAGCTCGCCCGAGCCACGGCAGTTGATGATCGACACCCCCCTTGCCAGCGACGACCCGGCAACCCCCGGGCTGGCCGCTGGCGAGGCTATCGGCCTGCTCGGCATCGAGCTGCACACGCGCCGGCGCAATCGCATCAATGGGCTGATTGCACAGGCCCCAGGTGGTGCGCTGGAGGTGCGGGTCGAGCAGGCGTTCGGCAACTGCCCGCAGTATATCCAGCTGCGTGAATACACCCGGGTCGATGAGCCGGCGCACGGGCGCATCGATGCCCAAGGGCTGGATGCCATGACCACCCGGATGATCGCGAACGCCGACACATTGTTCGTCGCCAGTTACATCGATCACGCCGACGGGCAGCGTTCGGTGGACGTCTCGCACCGTGGTGGCCGCCCCGGCTTCGTCAGGGTCGAAGGCAACCGCCTGACCATTCCGGACTATGCCGGCAATTTGCATTTCAACACCCTCGGCAACCTGCTGGAAAATCCCCGAGCCGGGCTGTTGTTCGTCGATTTCAGCAGCGGTGATGTGCTGCAGGTGACCGGCCGCACCGAGGTGATACTCGACAGCCCGCTGATCAGGGCCTTCGAGGGGGCCGAGCGGTTGTGGACGCTGGATGTCGAGCACGTCGTGGTGCGCCCGGCTGCGCTAAGCCTGCGGTGGGCGTTCCAGGAATATGCGCCAACCAGCCTCATGACCGGCACCTGGGCTGAGGCTGAACAGCGCCTGCAGCAACGTGAACGGCAGCATCAGTGGCTGGCCTGGCGGGTCGCGCGCATTGAGCAGGAGAGCCGCGATATCCGCTCGTTCTACCTCGCTGCGGATGAGCCGGTGGCGTTCTTGCCCGGCCAGCACATTCCCGTGCGCATTCCGCTGGGCGGCGATGCACCGCTGATTCGCACCTATAGCCTGTCCTGCGCGCCCTCCGATGGCTACCTGCGCATCAGCGTCAAGGCGCAGGGGCCGGCATCGCGCTATCTGCACGAGCAGGTCGGTGTCGGGGACACGCTCGACGTGCGTATGCCCATGGGCAGCTTCACGCTGGCCAGCACCCGTGAGCGGCCCATCGTGCTGATCGCTGCGGGGGTGGGGATCACGCCACTGATCGCCATGCTGCGCGAGCTGCTGGCGACCGAGGAGGGGGGGCGCGTCCACCTGTTCCATGGCGCACGCAGCCTGGCTGACCTGCCGTTTCAACAGGAGCTGGTGGCGTTGCGTCGGCAGGCGGGAGCGCGCTTGAGCGTGCATCGCTCGCTGAGCCAGCCGGAGCCGGAGGCCGTCCAGGGATATGACTACGAGCATAGGGGGCGCCTGGGCATCGAACAGGTCAAGGCAGCGCTGGCGCTGGATGATTACGACTTTTACCTGTGTGGCCCGGCCAGCTTCACCCAGGACCTGTACGAAGGACTGCGCGGCGTGCATGTGCCGGATGCGCGCATTCATGCCGAAGCCTTCGGGCCTTCGACGCTGCGCCGGCATGGCGATGACAACCAGCCAACCTTGCAACAGCCACCGGCTGCCAGTGAGCCGGTACCGGTGTATTTCGCCAGCTCTGCCAAGGAAGCGCGTTGGGCACCGGGCAGCGGGACATTGCTGGAACTGGCCGAGGCGCGGGGGCTGGCACCCGACTTCAGTTGCCGGGGTGGGTCTTGCGGTACCTGCAAGACCAAGGTGTTGAGTGGCCAGGTGCATTACCCGAATCCGCCCGCAGAGATGCCAGAGGCGGGCACTGCGCTGATCTGTTGTGCGGTACCGGCCCAGGCGTTGGTGCTGGAGCTATGAGGTTGCCTGTGCTGGCCCCTACACAGCTCTCAAAGCGGGTGATGTTCCTGTGGGAGCGGGCGCGCCCGCGAAAAGGCCGGAACGGGCAGCGAAAATTGCCCAGATAATCGATAATCCCCGCACCCCCGATACCCTGGAGCGCGCATGGACCAGATCCACCTGATGAAGGTGTTCGTCGCCGTCGGCGAACTGGAAAGCTTCGCCGCTGCCGCCCGTCGCCTGGACATCTCGCCCGCCGCCGTCACCCGGGCCGTCAGCGCCCTCGAAGAACAGATCGGGGTCAAGCTGCTGCTGCGCACCACCCGCAGCGTGCGCCTGACCGAGGCCGGCAGCCGCTACCTGGAAGACACCCGGCACATCCTTGCCAGCATCCATGAAGCCAACGAAGCCGCCGCCGGTATCAACGCCAAGCCCAAGGGCGAACTGGCGATCACCGCGCCGATCCTGTTCGGCAAGAAGTTCGTCATGCCCTGCATCGTGCGCTACTTGCAGCAATACCCCGAGGTCGACGTATCGGCGTACTTCCTCGACCGCGTGGTGAACATGGTCGAGGAGGGCATGGACGTGGCCGTGCGCATCGGGCCGCTGCCCGACTCCGGCCTCAAGGCCCTGCGCGTGGGCCGGGTACGGCGGATGCTGTGCGCATCGCCCGACTACCTCGCACGCATGGGTGAGCCACAGCACCCGTCGGACTTGCCGGACCATGCGGTGATCGCCACCACCAACCTTTCGCCACGGGCCGGCTGGCGCTTCGGCCTGGCCGACGAGCCGACCCTGGTGCGCATGAAGCCGCGGCTGACGGTCACCAGCAACGACGGTGCGATCGCAGCGGCAGTGGGCGGCTTGGGCATCGCCCGGCTGCTGTCGTACCAGGTGGTCGATGAACTGGCCAGCGGCCAGTTGAAGGTCATCCTTGCCGAATACGAAGAAGCCCCCTGGCCGATCCATGTCTTGCACCGCGAGAGCAAGTACGGCTCGGCCAAGGTGCGGTCGTTCATCGACATGCTGGCGCAGGACCTGCGGGCTCGGCAGTTGGATTGACCTATGAGGTCGTACAACACAGTTGGATTTCACTAAGGTTTAATGAGTGTGCACACTTTTACGGGCCATGAATAATTATTGTTGTACGACGACCTATGACGTGGCACTCTTCGCCTGAAACAATTTGTCTCATTTAGCCCTGCCGGCGCATGAGGCAGATCACCCGTCACTCTAAAAACAAGATTCAGGTGAACAATGAAGATCAAAGGCATCCGTTGGTGGATGGTCAGCCTTGTCACGGCCGGGCTCGTCGTCAACTACCTCGCCCGCAACACCCTCTCGGTGGCAGCCCCCACGCTGATGACCGACCTCTCCATCACCACCGAGCAATACGCCAAGATCGTCGCGACCTGGCAGATGTGTTATGCGCTCATGCAGCCGATCGCAGGCTGGCTCATCGATTTCATCGGCACCAAACTGGGGTTTGCCGTGTTCGCCCTGGCCTGGTCGCTGGCATGTGCGGGCGCAGCACTGGCCAGCGGCTGGCAGAGCATGGCGTTCCTGCGCGGTTTGCTGGGCATGACCGAGGCCGCCGGCTTGCCGGCCGGGGTCAAGGCCACCACCGAGTGGTTCCCGGCCCGGGAGCGTTCGGTGGCCATTGGCTGGTTCAACATCGGTTCGTCGCTGGGCGCACTGCTGGCGCCACCGCTGGTGGTGTGGGCGATACTGCACAGTGGCTGGCAGCTGGCGTTCGTCATCGTCGGCGTCTCCGGTGTGCTGTGGACCCTGCTGTGGATGCTGCTGTACAAGCACCCGCGCGATCAGAAGTGCCTGAGCGACGAAGAGCGTGATTACATCCTGTCCGGCCAGGAAGCCCACTTCAAGGCCGAGCAGCGCGAGAAGGGCGCCTGGAAGCGCATCTTCAAGACCCGCAACTTCTACGCTATCGCCTCGGCGCGGATTCTCTCCGAGCCGGCCTGGCAGACCTTCAACGCCTGGATCCCGCTGTACCTGATGACCGAGCGGCACATGAACATCAAGGAAGTGGCGATGTTCGCCTGGCTGCCGTTCCTCGCTGCCGACATCGGCTGTGTGCTGGGTGGTTACCTGAGCCCGATGTTCCACCGGTACTTCAAGGTGTCGCTGTTCACCTCGCGCAAGATGGTGCTGGTATTCGGTGCCAGTTGCATGATCGGCCCGGCCTGCATTGGCCTGGTCGAAAGCCCGTACACGGCGATCCTGCTGCTGTGCATCGGCGGCTTTGCCCACCAGACCTTGTCCGGTGCGCTGTATTCGATCACTTCGGATTCCTTCAGCAAGGACCAGGTGGCGACGGCGACCGGCATGGGTGGCATGTGCGGCTACCTGGGGGCGGCGCTGTTCACCCTGGTGTTCGGCATCCTGGTCACGCAGATCGGCTACAGCCCGCTGTTCGTGGTGCTGGCGGCGTTCGACATCGTGGCAGCGGTGCTGGTGTGGAAGGTTGCGCGCGAGGTGCAAGGGGCGGCTTCGCAACCGCCGTTGGCAGCGTCGACCGAGGCATTGGCCTAAGGCTTGAGACGTGGGGCTGCAAAGCAGCCCCCCTTTCAGGCAGTCACAATGGCTGATAGTGCATCGTGAACCCCAGGCGGGTTGATTCCCCCTCCGCCAACAATCTCAACCCTGGCCGCCCCGGCAAGTGATGCGCATTGATCGGGTGGCTCACCGGCTCGAAGCAGAAGAACGGCTGCTCATGTGGGCAGAACAACAGAAAATGCTCCGCACCGCTGGCGTTACAGACCAACCGATACCCTGCGCTCGGCTGCTCGATCACACAGTCCCCCGTCCATTCGCTGAAGGCATGGTCGACCACCGTCGTCGGCAATACCCGTGCGGTAGCGAAGTCCCAGTGATCAGGTATCTCGGCTTGCCGGGACGGCAGCGCGCCATGCTCCGCCAGCCACACGCTGCGCGCCTCTGCCTGCAATCGCGTATCGGCATGGCGCGCAAAGTAGGGATGCAGCCCCAGCCCATACCAGGTGGCGGCAGGCTCCTGATGCGTCACGTGCAGGTCGATGTGCAGGCAGCCTTCGTGCAGGTGAACGTCGAGTGTCGCCCGGTAAGCGAACGGCACAGTGCTATCGAGGCTCAGGCGGGCACGGCGCTCGCTGTGATGTTTCACCTGCCAGGGCTGTTGCCAGGCGCTGCCGTGGATCGGGTAAGGGTCATGCCCGGTGTTCGGGGCCAGGGTCAGCCAGCCGTCGGGGCGCTGGAAGCCGCCCTCGGCGATGCGGTTGGACCACGGTGCCAACGGGTAGCAGCCCAGGCGCCGCGGGCTGCCACTGGCCAGGGCGGCTTCGTCGGCAGGGCGCAGCAGCGCCTGGCCGGTGGCTCTGATCTGCCAGTTGACCAGGCTGGCGCCCAGCTCGGGGGCGATGCTCAGGCGGGTCAGGCGGTCTTGCAGGTGCAGCAGGGGGACGCTCATCAGGGCCTCCGGTAGGTCAGCAGGACGATGCCGCACACCACCACGGCGCCGCCAATCAATTGCAAGCCACTGAGTTGCTGGCCGAGCAACGCCCAGCCCAGCAGCAAGGTGGCGATGGGTTCGACGTTCATCACCGGCGCGTTCTGCGCCATGTTCAGTTTCGGCACGCAGACGAACAGCAAGGTGAAGGCCACGCCATACAGCACCACCAGGCTGGCCAGCGCCATCCAGCCGCTGGCGCTGCCCGGCAACGACAAGCCGGCGGGCATCACGCCGCTGATGCCCGCGACCAGCATGCTGGCGAACACGATCAGCAAGGTCAGCAGGCTGCGCACCGGGCCGCGCACGGCGGCCAGCTTGTGGTCGGTGACCCACAGGGCACAGGCGAACACACAGGCGGCGCAGAACGCCAGGCCCACGCCCAAGCCCCAGTGCGGGTTGGCGTCGTCACCGTCGGCCAGCCGTGCCGGTACATCCAGCGCCAATACCAGGCCACACAGGATCAGCCCCATGAACAGCAGCGTGCGCCCGCTCGGGCGGGCGCCGCCCAGCGCCCAGGTCAGCAGGGCCAGGAGCATGGGGAAGGTGTTGCCCACCAGCAGCGCCAGGGCCACCGGAATGCGCGCCACTGCCGAATACAGGCACAGGCTCTGGGTGGCGATCAGCAGGCCCAGCAGCAATTGCCAGCGCCGTGTGCCGGCTGGCAGGCCAAGCGGCTGGCGCTGCCACAGCACCAGGCTGGCCAGCACCAGGAAGGTGATGCCCGAGCGGCAGAGAATGGCCAGCAGCACGCCGGTGTCGTCGTCGAAGGCGATGCGTGCAGCGATGTGGTTGCCGGCGAACGAGCAGGCCAGCAGGGCGAGGAGGGCGATGGCCAGCTTGCGCGGGAAGAGGGTTGCAGCAGATGAGGAGACAGCCATGTGCAGGATCCGTTTGCATGGGAAGTCTGGGGGCTGCTTTGCAGCCCATTCGCGGGCACGCCCGCTCCCACAGGGGCCGCGCAATCCCTGTGGGAGCGGGCGTGCCCGCAAATGGGCCGCAAAGCGGCCCCCATTGCGATTACAGGACGACGCTCGGCAACCACAGCGAAATGGCCGGAATGTAGGTCACCGCCATCAGTACCAGGAACAGCGCCACGTAGAACGGCAGCAGCGCCTTCACCGTGGCCTCGATGCTGACCTTGCCGATCGCCGAGCCGACGAACAGCACCGCCCCCACTGGCGGCGTGATCAGCCCGATCCCCAGGTTGACCAGCATGATCATGCCGAAGTGCACCGGGTCGACGCCGATACCGGTAATCACCGGCAGCAGGATCGGCGTGAGGATCAGGATCAGCGGCGCCATGTCCATCACCGTGCCCAGCAGCAGGAGCATGAAGTTGATGCACATCAGGATCACGTAACGGTTGTCCGACAGGGTCAGGAACGCCGTGGTGATCTTCGACGGGATCTGCATCAGGGTCATCACGTAGCCGAAGCTGGCGGCGAAGCCGATCAGGATCATCACGATCGAGATGGTCCGTACCGTGCGGTGCATCAGCTTGGGCAGGTCGCGCCACTTGTAGTCGCGGTAGATGAACATGGTCACGAAGAACGACCACACCACCGCCACTGCAGCCGATTCGGTGGCGGTGAACACGCCGGACAGAATGCCGCCCAGGATGATCACCATGGCCATCAGGCCCCACAGTGCCTCACCGGCGATCTTCAGCGCCTGGCGCAGCGGGATCACCTCGCCCTTGGGGTAGTTGCGTTTCTTGGCGAAGATCAGGCACAGGCCCATCATCACCGCGCTCAGCAGCAGCCCGGGCATGACCCCGGCCATGAACAGCGAAGCGATCGACACCGTGCCGCCGGCCGCCAGCGAGTACAGCACCGAGTTGTGGCTGGGCGGGGTCAGCAGTGCCTGCACCGAGCCGCTGACGGTCACCGCGGTGGAGAATTCGCGCGGGTAGCCCTTGCGCTCCATTTCCGGAATCAGCACCGAGCCTACCGACGCGGTGTCGGCCACCGACGAGCCGGAGATGGCACCGAAGAAGGTCGACGCGGTGATGTTCACCAGCGACAGCCCGCCGCGCACGAAGCCCACCAGCACCCCCGCGAACGCCACCAGGCGCCGTGACATGCCGCCCTCGGCCATGATCGCGCCGGCCAGCACGAAGAACGGAATGGCCAGCAGCGAGAACTTGTTAACCCCACTGGCCACCTGGATCATCATCGCCTGCAGCGGGATGTCGATGTACCAGGCGCCGATCAGCGCCGACAGGCCCAGGGCATAGGCCACCGGCATGCCCAGCAGGATCAGCGCGATAAAACTGCCCAACAGAATGAACGCATCCATTTACGCTGCCCCCTCGTTTTCTTCCACCAGGTCGAACCGCACCACCTTGCGCTGGCTCTGGTCGCCCAGCAGGAGTTTTTCCAGCACGAAGATCAGCGTCAGCACGCCGCCGACCGGGATCGGCGCATAGCTCATGCCCACCCGCACGCTGGGCAGCGAGGCCATGTACTGGTTCCAGGTGGTGACGCACAGCTTGAAGCCGTACCAGGTCATGAACACGCAGACCCCTACCATCAACAGCTGCGTGAACACCGCCACCAGCCGGCGCACCGGTTCGGGCAGGCGGTCGGTGATCATCGCCACCGCCATGTGCGCACCGGCGCGGTAGCTGGCGGCGGCGCCGATGAAGGTGAACAGCACCATCAGCAGGATCGACACCGGCTCTGGCCAGCTGGAGCCGGTGCCGAGCACGTAGCGGGCGAAGATGCCCCAGGGGATGATCAGCGACATGGCCAGGATCGACAGCCCGGCGACCCAGATGCAGGCGCGGTACAGGGTGTCGTTGAGGCTCAGGAAAAGCATTTTCATAGGCATCACCAAAGCGGCAGGGCGACGGGCGTCGCGCTGCCGAGGTCATCTTGGAAAGGGGCCGGGGTTACTGGACCGCGTCGATACGTTTCATCAGGTCGGCGTACTGCGCACCGTACTTCTCGCGCACCGGGGCGGTGGCGTCGTAGAACGGCTTGGTGTCGACGGTGATGAACTCGACGCCGGCGGCCTTGAGCTTCTCTTCGCTGGCGGCAGACTTGGCGTCCCACAGCGCGCGCTCTTCCATCTGCGCTTCGCGGGCGACCTTCTTCACCAGCGCCTGCTGCTCGGGGGTGAGCTTGTTCCAGGTGGTCTTGGACATCACCACCGGCTCGGGCAGGATCAGGTGATTGGTCAGGGTGAAGTACTTGGCGCTCTGGTAGTGGTTGTGTTCGAGCAGGGTCGGCGGGTTGTTCTCGGCGCCGTCGATCACCCCGGTCTGCAGGGCGCTGAAGATCTCGCCGGTGTCCATGGCGATGCCGTTGCCACCCATGGCGTTCATCATGTCGATGAACAGCGGGTTGCCCTGCACGCGGATCTTCATGCCCTTGAGGTCTTCAAGGCTGCGCACCGGCTTCTTGGTGTAGAGGCTGCGTGAGCCGCCATCCATCCAGGCCAGGGCGACCAGGTTGAATTCGGAATTGGTGATCTTGTCGAGGATTTCCTGGCCGATGTCGCCGTCGATGATCTTGCGCATGTGCTCGTGGTCACGGAACACGAACGGCATGTTGAACACGTTCACGTCCGGCACCACCGGGCCGACGATGCCGAGGCTGACGCGGGTCATCTGCACGGCACCGATCTGCGCCTGCTCGATCACTTCCTTTTCCGAGCCCAGCACGCCGCCGGCGAACATCTTGAAGGTGATTTCGCCATTGCTGGCCTGTTCGAGCTTCTTGCCCATGTTCTGCTCGGCGACCACGGTCGGGTAACCGGCCGGGTGGATCTCGGCGAACTTGATGTCGAGTGCCGAGGCCGGCATCGACAGGCTGAAGGCGAATGGGAGTACGGCAAGAAGCAGCTTGCGTTTGAAGGTCATGGTGAAACTCCGTGGTTTTTATTATCTGGTTTCGCGCGTGAGTGTTGGGTGCTGCGGTGTCGTGCAGGCTGTGTTCAGCCGCGCCAGGCAGGCTCCTCCAGGCCCTGGACGCCAGGGCGCAGGGCGAACACGCCACCCGCCAGGGGCTGGTCGCTGAGGTCGCTGCCTGCGGGGCGAATCGAGGTGACGAACAAGGTGTCGAGGTTGGCGCCGCCGAAGGCGCACATCGCCGGTTTCTTCACCGGCACGCTGAGCGAGCGGTCGAGGCGCCCGTCGGGGGTGAAACGGTGGATCTGCCCGGCGTCGTTGCCGCAGATCCAGTAGCAGCCGTCGGCATCGATGGCGGCGCCGTCTGGGCGGCCGGGGAAGGCGCGCATGTCGACGAACAGCCGCTGGTTGTGTGGGGTGCCGCTGTCGATGTCGTAATCGAAGCGCCAGATCTTCTGCACGTTGGGGTGCGAGTCGGACAGGTACATGCGTGTGCCGTCAGGGCTGAAGGCCAGGCCGTTGGGCACGATCATGTCCTTGAGCTGCTGGTGCAGCTGGCCCTCGCCATCGACCCGGTACAGGGCGCCGACATGGGCGCCTTGCTGCATGTCCATGAGCATGCTGCCGGCCCAGAAACGGCCCTGGCGGTCGCAGCGGCCATCGTTGAAGCGCATGCCCTGTTGCGGGTGTTCGACTGCCGCGAACAGGCGGCTGTCGAGGCCACCGTCAGCGTTGGCCTGCAGCTGGAAGATGCCGCTTTCCATGCCCGCGACCCACCCCTGTTCGGTGCGGGCGATGCAGGCGAGCATCTCGTCACCCTGCCAGACCTGATGGGCGCCGTCCTGCCAGCGGTGCAGCTGGCGGGCCGGAATGTCGACCCAGTACAGGGCCTGTTCGCTGGGGTGCCACACCGGGCTTTCACCCGTGCCGTTGCGGGCGTCGACGATCAGTTCGCAGTGCATGCTGGAGCCTCCTGGCAGGGCGGGGATCAGCTGAATGGGCCGGCAGCGACGAAGGCGCCACCCTGGTAGACCATGCTCGGGTCGTCGGCGGCAGGCGCTGGTTTGGCCTCTACCGCTGCACGGAACACTTCGGAAGTGTCCTTGGGCTGGTAGCCCAGGTGTTCGGCGTAGCGGTTGTCCCACCAGACGGTGCGGTTGTCGGAAGCGCCGTAGACCACGGTGTGGCCGACGTCGGCGGTGAACAGGCCGCGCTCGATCAGCTGGGTCAGGTCGTCGTAGCTCAGCCAGGTGCTGAGCATGCGCGGGTTCTGTGGCTCATCGAACGAGGAGCCGATGCGGATGCTGACGGTCTCGATGCCGTAGCGGTCGAAGTAGAAGCTGGCGACATCCTCGCCGTAGCACTTGGACAGGCCGTAGTAGCTGTCGGGTCGGCGCGGGGCATGGGCGTCGATCCGCTGGTCCTGGCGGTAGAAACCGATCACATGGTTGGAGCTGGCGAAGATGATCCGTTTGACCCCGTGCTTGCGTGCGGCTTCGTAGATGTGGAACACGCCGCAGATGTTGGGGCCGAGGATGTCCTCGAACGCATGCTCGGTGGACACGCCGCCGAAGTGGACGATGGCGTCGACGCCTTCGACCAGTGCATGGACCGCCGCCTTGTCAGCGAGGTCGCAGGGGATGACTTCTTCATGGGGGCCGGTGGCGGGGGCCATCGCGGCGATGTCGGAAAGGCGCAGGACTTCGGCGCAGCCGGTGAGGCGTTGGCGAAGCACCTTGCCCAGGCCGCCTGCGGCTCCGGTGAGCAGCAGGCGCTTGAAGGGGGTGGTGGTCATGGCGGCTCTACTTGTGATTGTTGTAAGTTGTCGTATGACTTTGCTGATTATCGGCAGCGCTTTCCGGGGTTGTCAATGCTGCTTGCGTGGGTTTCTCGGGCCTCTTCGCGGGCAAGCCCGCTCCCACAGGGATTAGCAGCGCTGCTGATCTTGTGGGAGCAACTGTCTTGCTCAATTTCTAGAATCTGGCGCGATCCCTGTGGGAGCGGGCTTGCCCGCGAAGGGCCGCAAGGCGGCCCCGGTTACAACAACGAAAGCGGATAGTTGAAGATCAGCCGGTTCTCATCGAACTCGTTGTTGCTGTAGTCCCGGCGAATGGTCGAGTTGCGCCACTTCACGCTCAGGTCCTTGAACGGCCCGCTCTGGATCACGTACGCCAGCTCCGACTCACGCACCCACTCCTTGCCATCGGTCACTGCCCCGCTGTGGACATCGCGGCCACTGATATAGCGGTTCATCAGGGTCAGCCCCGGCACCCCGAGCGTCACGAAGTTGAAGTCGTGGCGCACCTGCCACGAGCGCTCGTTGGCGTTGTCGAAGCTGGAGTTGTAACTGTCGTTGGCCAAGGTCCCGCCGCTGGTGCCGTTGACCCGCATCCAGGTATCGCCATCGACTTTCTGCAGGCCGACCCAGAAGGTGTTGCCGCCATACTTGGCCGAGAACATCCCCGAATAGGTCTTGTTGTCCAGCTTGCCGGCGCGTTCCGAGCCGTCCTCGCCGCCGTGGAAGTAACCCAGGTTGGCGCCGAGGGTCCAGTCGCCCAGCGGCTGGCTGTGGCTCAGTTGCAGGTACTGCTGTTCGTAGACATCCTTGAGCACCGCGTTCCACAGCCCGACCAGTGTGCGGTCCTGGTTGAACTTGTACTCGCCACCGACAAAGTTGAAGCGGTCCGACAGGCCGCCGCCGTAACTCATGTCTTCCATGCTCGCGTCGTTGCGCGGGCTGTTGCCGCGGAACTGGCCGCCATACAGGGTCAGCCCGGCAATCTCGTTGGAGGTCACCTGGCCACCGCGGAAGGTCTGCGGCAGCGAGCGGCCATCGTCGGAGCGCAGGATCGGCAGCACTGGCATCCATTCGCCGATCTTCAGTTCGGTCTTGGAGATGCGCGCCTTGCCCGCCACCGCCAGGCGGCCGTAGTCATCCGCGGGGCGCCCATCGTCATGGCGTGGCAACAGCGCCGTGCCATAGGTGCCGCCACCACCATCGAGCTTCACCGACCACAGCCCCAGCACATCGGCGCCAAACCCCACCGGCCCCTCGGTGAAGCCGGAACGGGCATCGAGAATGAAGCTCTGGGTCCATTCCTCGGCCTTGCTCTGCGGGTTGCTGGGGTTGGTGAAATTACGGTTGATGTAGAAGTTGCGCAGGCCCAGCACGGCCTTGCTGTCTTCGACGAAACCTTGGGCGAGGCTGATGCCCGGGATGCCGCCGAGCAGGCTGGCGCCAAGCAGCGCAAAGGGGAAGGTTGTCTGGCAGATTTTCGACATGGGAGGGTCCGCTGATGTTGTTCTTGTTATGTGTTGTCGTACAACTGCGGCGTTTTTTATCAAGCGGAAAATGCGCTGTCAACGTTGGGGAATGCAATAAATTCAAGCCGTCAAGTGAACAATTAGCGGCGATGGCTCTATCTCAAGGACTTGGATGAAATTAAAGTCATACTATGACAGGGCGCACATTGAAGCATTTGTGGTGACGTACTCCTTTCGGTGCGTCAGCCAGTCGCAGAATCATTTCGTAATACTATTCTTCGTTTCTGAATGACTAATCGATTCAGTTCAATGGAAATGGAGAATTCGCTGATGAGCACTACCGGTGCTTCACAACCTTCGCGATTGCTGCCCAGGCTGCTGGGCGTGGTCTTTCTGCTGATGGGCCTGGCCTTGCTGGCCGGCGGCATCAAACTGGCGACCCTCGGCGGTTCGCTGTATTACCTGTTGGCCGGTGTCGGTTTCCTGATAACCGCTGGCCTGCTGCTGGCCGGGCGCCGTGAAGCGCTGAGCGTGTACGGCATCGTGCTGCTGCTGAGCACGCTGTGGTCACTGATGGAGGTGGGCCTGGACTGGTGGCAACTGGTGCCGCGCCTGGCCCTCTGGTTCGTCCTTGGCCTGATCCTGCTGCTGCCTTGGTTGCGCAGGCCGCTGACCCTGGGCCAGCCGTATCCGTTGGGGACGGGCGTGCTGGGCGTGGGCGTGGTCGCGGCGGGGCTGATGGCCCTGGGCAGCCAGTTCACCCAACCAGGTACCCTCGTCGGCCAACTTGATCGCGACACCGCTGGCACCACCAGCACCGCGCCGACAATGCCCGACGGAGACTGGCAAGCCTACGGCCGCACCGAATTCGGCGACCGCTATTCGCCACTCAAGCAGATCACGCCAGAGAACGTCGGCAAGCTCAAGCTGGCCTGGACCTACCGCACCGGCGACATTCCCGGCCCCAATGACCCAGGCGAAACCACGGCGGAAAACACCCCGCTCAAGGTCAATGGCAAGCTCTACGTGTGCACCCCGCACAGCCAGGTGATCGCCCTGGACCCGGACAGTGGCAAGGAGATCTGGCGCTTCGACCCCAAGCTCAGCACCCAGAACGCTGCCAACTTCAAAGGTTGGGCGCACATGACCTGCCGCGGCGTGGCCTACTTCGACACGGCCAAGTCCCAGGCGAGCCCGGCTGAAGGGCAGGCCTGTGCCAAGCGTGTCTACGTGCCCACCGCCGACACCCGCCTGATTGCCCTGGATGCCGACACCGGCAAGCAGTGCGAAGGTTTCGGCGAAAACGGCCAGATCGACCTGACCCGCAACATTGGCACTTTCGCCCCCGGTGGCTACTACTCCACCTCGCCACCCACCGTGGCCGGTGGCCTGCTGATCCTCGGTGGCCACGTCACCGACAACGTCTCCACCGATGAGCCGTCCGGTGTGGTGCGCGCGTACGACGCGATCACCGGCCAGCTGGTGTGGAACTGGGACAGCGGCAAGCCCGACGCCACCGCGCCAATCGCCGATGGCCAGTTCTACACCCGTAACTCGCCGAACGTGTGGTCGGTGATCAGCGCCGATGAACAGCTCGGCCTGCTGTACCTGCCCATGGGCAACCAGATGCCCGACCAGTGGGGTGGCAACCGCACGCCGGAGGCCGAGAAATTCAGCGCCGGCCTGGTGGCCCTGGACATCGCCACCGGCAAGGTGCGCTGGAATTACCAGTTCACCCATCACGACCTGTGGGACATGGATGTCGGCGGCCAGCCGAGCCTGGTCGACATCAAGACCGCCGATGGCGTGAAGCCTGCGGTCATGGCCTCGACCAAGCAGGGCAGCATCTACGTGCTCGACCGCAGCAACGGCCAGCCGCTGGTGCCGATCCATGAAACGCCGGTGCCCCAGGGGGCGGTGGAAGGTGATCACACGTCGCCGACCCAGCCGATGTCCGAGCTCAACTTCATGCCGCCGACCCTGCACGAGCGCGACATGTGGGGCGTGACCCCGTTCGACCAGCTGCTGTGCCGCATCGAGTTCCGCTCGCTGCGCTACGACGGCATTTTCACGCCGCCGTCGCTGCAAGGCTCGCTGGTGTACCCAGGCAATTTCGGCGTGTTCGACTGGGGCGGCATCTCGGTCGACCCGGTGCGCCAGATCGCCTTCGTCAACCCCAGCTACATGGCCTTCAGGTCGCAGCTGGTTCCGGCCGAAAAAATTGCCGGCCAGCCTGCGCGCAAGAGCGAGACCGAGGGCATCCAGCCGAACAAGGGGGCGCCATACGGCGTGATCATGAGTGCCTTCCTGTCGCCGATGGGCCTGCCGTGCCAGGCGCCGGCCTGGGGCTACGTGGCGGCCGTGGACCTGACCACCCACAAGGTGATCTGGAAGCACAAGAACGGCACCGTGCGTGACAGCTCGCCCGTGCCGATCCCGCTGACCATGGGCGTGCCGAGCCTGGGCGGGAGCTTCACCACCGCCAGTGGCCTGGCGTTCCTCAGTGGCACCCTCGACCAGTACCTGCGGGCCTACGACGTGCGTGACGGCAAGGTGCTGTGGGAGGGGCGCCTGCCAGCGGGGGCGCAGACCACGCCGATGACCTACACCGGCAAGGACGGGCGCCAGTATGTGCTGGTGATGGCCGGCGGGCATGGCTCGCTGGGCACCCGGCAAGGGGACTATGTGATGGCATTTGCCTTGCCTGATTAGCCATTTTTTCAGGTCCGATTCGCGGGCAAGCCCGCTCCCACAGGTACAGCATTGCCCTCGGGCACCATGCAGAGCACTTGTGGGAGCGGGCTTGCCCGCGAATGGCCTGACAAAAATCCTGAATTGAAAAATCCCTATATATGGGATTGTATTTTACATATTGGAATTTCACGTTCCCCAGGTTTATAGTCGCCCTCACTCACTGCCAAGAACAGAACAGGTGAAGCGATGCAGGCGCAATTGATCGCGCTCGACTGGGGAACCACCTCCCTTCGTGCTTACAAACTCGGCGCCAACGGCCAGGTACAGGACGTGCGCGCGCTGCCCAGTGGCATCATGCAACTGCCCAAGGCCCCGCGCCTGATCAACGGCGAACGCTGCAACGACGGTTTCGAACTGGCCTTCGACAATGCCTGCGGCGACTGGCTCGACGCCCAGCCGGGCCTGCCGGTGATTGCCTGCGGCATGGTCGGCAGCGCCCAGGGCTGGCGCGAAGCGGCCTACCGCGACACCCCGGCCAATGTCGCCAGCCTGGGTGCATCCTTGCAGACCGTGCGCAGCCGCCGCGGTGTCGATGTGCACATCGTGCCCGGTGTGATCCAGCGTTCCCGGCTACCCAATGTCATGCGCGGCGAAGAAACCCAGGTGCTCGGCGCACTGCCCAGCGTCTCCACGGATGACCTGCTGATCGGCCTGCCTGGCAGCCATTCGAAATGGGTGCAGGTGGCCGACGGCTGCATCGTGCAGTTCGATACCTTCATGACCGGTGAAGTGTTCGCCGTGCTCAGCGAGCACAGCATCCTCGGCCGTACCCAGCAACGCGGCGCAGCGTTCGATGCCCCGGCATTCGACCACGGCGTGCAGGTCGCGCTGTCCGCCGAGGGCGAGATCGGCCCGCTGTCCACCGTGTTCAGTGCCCGCAGCCTGGGCCTGACCGGTGAGCTGAGCGCCAGCGCCCAGCCCGATTACCTCTCCGGCCTGCTGATCGGCCACGAACTCTGCGCCCTGGCCAAGGTGCAACGCCAGCGACGCAACAGCGTGCACCTGCCGGCGATCCTGCTGATCGGCAACGGTCCGCTCTGCATGCGCTACAGCCGTGCCCTGCAGTCATGTGGCTTCAGCCACGTGAGCGTGGCCGAGCAGGCCACCGAACGCGGCTTGTGGCAGCTGGCGCTCGCCGCCGGCCTTACTCATCCATCCTGAAGGGAGCCCGACATGCTTGAACACGCACTGGCACAGAACGGCCTGATCGCGATCCTGCGCGGCCTGCAACCGCACGAAGCCGCCGCCATCGGTGAAGTCCTCTACGGCGCCGGCTTTCGCGTCATCGAAGTGCCGCTCAATTCGCCCGAGCCCTTCGAAAGCATCCGCATCCTGCGCGGCAGCTTGCCCGCCGATTGCGTGATCGGCGCAGGCACCGTGCTGACACCCGCGCAGGTGGCCCAGGTGAAAGCGGCGGGCGGGCAATTGATCGTCATGCCACACAGTGACCCACAGGTGCTGCGTGCGGCCAAGGCGGCGGGCCTGTACCTGGCGCCAGGTGTCGCCACGCCGACCGAAGCGTTCGCCGCCCTGGCCGAAGGTGCCGACGTGCTCAAGCTGTTCCCGGCCGAGCAGATGGGCCCGGCGGTGGTCAAGGCCTGGTTGGCCGTGCTGCCCGCCGGCACCGTGCTGGCGCCGGTTGGCGGCATCACGCCCGGCAACCTGCAGCAGTTCTTCGACGCTGGCGCCAGAGGCTTCGGCCTCGGCTCCGGCCTGTACAAGCCGGGCATGACACCCAGGCAGGTCGCGGCCGCTGCCGAGGCTTACGTGACCGCCTGGCAAGCCCTGCGCTGATCCATTCCTGCGCTGCATCCAACAAGAGAGACAAGCAGATGAAAATTACCAAGCTGACCACCTTCATCGTTCCGCCACGCTGGTGCTTCCTCAAGGTCGAGACCGACCAGGGCGTGACCGGTTGGGGCGAGCCGGTGGTCGAAGGGCGGGCGCACACCGTTGCCGCTGCCGTCGAAGAGCTTTCCGACTACCTGATCGGCAAGGACCCACGCAACATCGAAGACATCTGGACCGTGCTCTATCGTGGCGGCTTCTACCGTGGTGGCGCCATCCACATGAGCGCCCTGGCCGGTATCGACCAGGCCCTGTGGGACATCAAGGGCAAGGCGCTGGGCGTGTCGGTCAGCGACCTGCTGGGCGGCCAGGTGCGCGACAAGATCCGGGTGTATTCGTGGATCGGCGGCGACCGCCCGGCCGACACCGCCCGTGCGGCGAAAGAGGCCGTTGCCCGGGGTTTCACTGCCGTGAAAATGAACGGCACCGAGGAGCTGCAATTTCTCGACACCTTCGACAAGGTCGATCAGGCCCTGGCCAATGTCGCTGCCGTGCGCGATGCGGTGGGCCCGAACGTTGGCATCGGTGTCGACTTCCATGGCCGGGTGCACAAGCCCATGGCCAAGGTGCTGATGAAGGAGCTCGACCCGTTCAAGCTGATGTTCATCGAAGAACCGGTGCTCAGCGAAAACTACGAAGCACTGAAAGAGCTGGCGCCGCTGACCAGTACCCCGATCGCCCTGGGCGAGCGGCTGTTCTCGCGTTGGGACTTCAAGCGCGTGCTCAGCGAAGGCTATGTCGACATCATCCAGCCCGACGCCTCCCACGCCGGCGGCATCACCGAAACCCGCAAGATCGCCAACATGGCCGAGGCCTACGACGTCGCGCTGGCGCTGCACTGCCCGCTGGGCCCGATTGCCCTGGCGGCCTGCCTGCAGCTGGATGCCGCCTGCTACAACGCCTTCATCCAGGAGCAAAGCCTGGGCATCCATTACAACGAGAGCAACGACCTGCTCGACTACGTGCGCGACCCCGGCGTATTCGACTATGAGCAGGGCATGGTGAAGATCCCCAACGGCCCGGGCCTGGGTATCGAGATCAACGAGGAATACGTCATCGAGCGCGCCGCTGTCGGCCACCGCTGGCGCAATCCGGTGTGGCGCCACGCCGACGGCAGCTTCGCCGAGTGGTGATGGCGCCCTGACAAGCGCGCTGAAACGACCTCAATAACCATAACAAGAGGCACTTCTCATGCTCCCGCACACCCTCACCGGGCAGGCCACCCTGGTGGCGCCCAGCCGCAAGCGCTTTTTCATCATGGTGCTGCTGTTCATCACCGTGGTGATCAACTACCTGGACCGCAGCAACCTGTCGATTGCCGCGCCTGCCCTGACTAGCGAGCTGGGCATCGACCCGATCCACGTCGGCCTGGTGTTCTCGGCGTTCGGCTGGACCTACGCCGCCATGCAGATCCCCGGTGGCTGGCTGGTCGACCGGGTGCCGCCGCGCATCCTCTATACCGTGGCGCTGGTGCTGTGGTCGCTGGCCACGGTGATGCTCGGCTTTGCCGCCAGCTTCATCGCGCTGTTCGTGCTGCGCATGGCAGTCGGCGCTCTGGAGGCGCCGGCCTACCCGATCAACAGCCGCGTGGTCACCACCTGGTTCCCTGAGCGCGAGCGGGCTACTGCCATCGGCTTCTACACCTCCGGGCAGTTCGTCGGCCTGGCGTTCCTGACGCCGGTGCTGGCCTGGCTGCAGCATCAGTTCGGCTGGCACATGGTGTTCGTCGTGACCGGTGCGGTGGGCATCCTCTGGGGTGTGATCTGGTACGCGGTGTATCGCGAACCGCGCGATTTCAAGGGTGCCAACGACGCCGAGATCGCACTGATCCGCGAGGGCGGCGGGCTGGTGGACATCCAGGACGAGCAGGCCAAGGTCAAGGCCAGGTTCAGCTGGACCGACCTTGGCATCGTGCTGACCAAACGCAAGCTGTGGGGCATCTACCTCGGCCAGTTCTGCCTCAACTCGACGCTGTGGTTCTTCCTCACCTGGTTCCCGACCTACCTGGTGAAGTACCGCGGCATGGACTTCATCAAGTCCGGGATGCTGGCCTCGCTGCCATTCCTCGCGGCCTTCGTCGGCGTGTTGTGCTCGGGCTTCTTCTCCGACTGGCTGATCCGCCGTGGCGCCAGCGTGGGCTTTGCACGCAAGCTGCCGATCATCAGCGGCCTGCTGATTTCCACCGCGATCATCGGCGCCAATTTCGTCGATTCGACGCCGTTGGTGATCGCCTTCCTGGCCCTGGCGTTCTTCGGCAACGGCCTGGCTTCGATCACCTGGTCGCTGGTCTCGACCCTGGCCCCGGCGCGCTTGCTCGGGTTGACGGGCGGGGTGTTCAACTTCATCGGCAACCTGTCGGCGATCGTTACCCCGATCGTGATCGGCTTCCTGGCCAGCGGCGATTCTTTCGCCCCGGCCATCACCTACGTTGCGGCGCTGGCCCTGGTCGGTGCGCTGTCGTACATCCTGCTGTTGGGCAAGGTCGAGCGCATCGAGTTGTAGGCGTGCCCTGCGGGCGAACATAATGTCGCCCGCCCACTCGCTCAACGATAAAGGCCGCACATGCAGGAAGACCCCGCAAAAACCGCCCCCACCGGCACCCAGACCCTGCTGCGCGGCCTGGCCGTGGTGCAGGCCGTGGCCGCTGGCGCGCGCGACCTCAAGGACATCGCCCGGCACATCGGCACCACCCGCAGCACCACCCACCGCCTGGTCAGTTGCCTGGTGGACGAACGCTACCTGCGCGTGGTGCCGCAGGTCGGCTATCTGCTGGGCCCCAAGCTGATCGAACTCGGCTTTCAGGCCCGCGAGGAGTTGCCGCTGGTGACCCTGGCCGGTCCTTACCTTGATGAGCTGTCGGCCCTGACTGGCGACACCATCCACCTGGCGATCCGCGAAGGCGACGAAGTGCTGTACCTGCACAAGACCCCAGGGCGCAACGGCCCGGAAATGCGCTCGCGGGTCGGCCACCGCATGCCACTGGCGCGCACCGGTATCGGCAAGGCGCTGATGCTCGACGACACCCCGGCCGAATGGCAGCGCCTGTATGAAACCAGCCTGCCGGTGGGTGGCAAGAGTGCGTTCTGGCCGCACCACACCGAGCAGACCTGGGCGCAGTTCGAGCAGCGCATGGTCGAGTATGTAGCGGGCGGGTATGCCTTCGATCTGGAAGACAATGAGCCATCGATCCGCTGTGTGGCGGCCCCGGTGCGCGATGCGAGTCGGCGGATCGTGGCGGGGATCAGTGTGGCGAGTACGGTGCCGTACATGCCGGAAGAGAAGATGCGTGAGCTGATTCCGGTGATCAAAGACGTGACTGCGCGCCTGTCGGCAGAACTCGGGCTGAAAAATTAGCCTTAACAGCCTTCTTCGCTGAACAAATTGAAACAAGTCATGTCTCATCGCCAGCAGAGACATTGACGTTTCATTTCCCCAAGCAAGGAGGCTCCACCATGCAACCCACCCCACCTGCGTCCACCGGCAAGCTGCTGGGCAGCTATGGCTACGGCAAGGCGCTGATCATCAGCATGCTCGTCCTAGGCAGTATTTTCCTCGGTCTGGCCGCCTTCGTCTGCTTCCTGAGTGTTGACAGCTCCCAGAATTTCAACGGCCCGAAGAACCTTTTCTACTCGACTATTGCCCTGCTTGCGGTGCTCGGTGGGGTGATGTTCGCCCTGGCCCTGTGGCAGAAAAAACTGCGCATTGCACGTTATGAGGTGTACGAGAAAGGCATTTGCCAGATCATCGGCAACCAGCGCGACTACGTTCCGTTCAGCGAGATGGGCGACTTCTACCTGTTCGCCTCGGGCCAGACCGCCATTGCCGGCCTGATCAACAACCTGGCGTACCGCCGCAACGCCAGCGAACCCTTCCGCCGGGTCAATCCCCATCTGCAAAAGCTGTACGTGTTCCTGGAGCAGGTGCGTGAGCAGTACCTGAACGAACGCCTGCCAGCGGTGTTCGCCACGCTGGAGAGCGGCGGAGCAGTGCAGTTCAACTACCTTGAAACCTCGCAGGTGTGGGGCAAGCGCATGAGCGGCGATTTCTTCAACATCGCCACCAAGCCATTGATCATCACCCCCGACGCACTCGAAGTGGACGGCCGCAAAGTCCCGCTGAGCAGCCTGCGCAACGTTGATCTGAGCCAGTGGACCGAGTTGGTGGTGATCAAGGACGAGAATGGCCAGACCGTGCTGTCGACCGTTGCTACGGGCATCATCAGCTTCGACCTGTTCCTCAACACGCTGCACAACTTGCTCGAAGCCCAACAGGCACAGGTGACCGTGTAGGAGCGGCCTTGCCGGGGCGCCGGACCGGTCGGAAAAGGACGCAAAGCGCCCTCTGCGATCGATCATGCGGAGCCGGTAGCCCGCTGAAGAACGGAAAAGTGCTTATGCGAGATAAAAACTACTATAACAGGTCTTACGGCTAAGGTTTTTTGCTTGTCCGGGCGTTATACATGACCCACTGCTCACATCAGGCGGCAGGGTGAATGGCACCGGCTGCGCCGGTGTTCGCGGCGGTTCGACGCTTCGATGAACTCGCACGGGATCCCCGTTTGCTCAGGGATCTCTCAGTACTTGTGGGGCTGGTCTTGCCGGCGATGAGGCCGGTGCAGGCATATCCAGGCCCAAGGCGACACGCAAATCATGTGGGAGCGGGCTTGCCCGCGAACACCGGCGAAGCCGGTGCCAAGCCCCGCGTCGTTTGCTTCGCGGGGCAGGCCCGCTCCTGTAGTACCGGCGCAGCCCAGCTAGACCCGTGTAGCCTGAGTGCCCGCTGAGCACACTCCCGCCAGTTCATCCTGCGCTTCACCAGTGGCGCCATCTCTGCGTCTTCAGCCGCCATCACCACCGGCATATCCCGCATCCTCACCCAAGGTTCACTCTGCCAATACAACAACGTCGCCGTCCGCCCTCCGGGCCAGCACATCCGCCCCAGCCGCGGCGAATCCGCATTCCCATCCACCTGCCCATCACGCAACACCGCCACCACCTCATGGGTCAGCCACCAGCGCAGATGGCGGTTCTCCGGAACATGGTGATGCGCCAGCAAGGTATAGGCCCCGGACTCGCTGACCATCGTGGCCTCCTGGTACTGCCCGTAGCGCAGCAGCTGCACGGTGCGGTACTGATCCGGGTCGAGCTTGCGGATGCAGTGTTCGTCGAAGAAGCGAGCGCTCAGCCGGCCGAGTTCGTGGGCGCAGAACCAGGCCTGGGATTCGAGCCAAAGGGTGTGAAGGGGGCGGTTGTGGCGGGTGAAGAGGGTAGGGGTATAAACACTGTCCATGCTTGGCCATCCTGATGTGGGAGAGCCGTTTCTGACGGGAACGGGATTCCGCTATGTGAGCGTTCTTAAGCGCCGGAGAACGTTATCGCGATGCCCGGGCACAGGCAATGCCGGACGCTGTAGGACACGTCCTGTTTTCACTTCGCATAAAAAAGGCTGCCATTCGGCAGCCTTCTCGATGTTCAGCGCGGACGATCAGTCCCAGCTCAACGCACCACCAGTCTGATACTCGATCACGCGCGTCTCGAAGAAGTTCTTTTCTTTCTTCAAGTCCATGATCTCGCTCATCCATGGGAACGGGTTGGTAGTCCCCGGGTACTCTTCCTTCAGGCCAATCTGGGTCAGGCGACGGTTGGCGATGAACTTGAGGTAGTCCTCCATCATCGCTGCGTTCATGCCCAGTACACCGCGCGGCATGGTGTCGCGGGCGTATTCGATCTCCAGCTGGGTCCCTTGCAGGATCATCTGGGTCGCTTCTTCCTTCATCGCCGCGTCCCACAGGTGCGGGTTCTCGATCTTGATCTGGTTGATCACGTCGATACCGAAGTTCAGGTGCATCGACTCGTCACGCAGGATGTACTGGAACTGCTCGGCCACGCCGGTCATCTTGTTGCGGCGGCCCATGGACAGGATCTGGGTGAAGCCGCAGTAGAAGAAGATGCCTTCCAGCACGCAGTAGTAGGCGATCAGGTTGCGCAGCAGCTCTTTGTCGGTCTCGACGGTACCGGTGTTGAATTCCGGGTCGGAGATGGCGCGGGTGTACTTCAGGCCCCAGGCGGCTTTCTTCGCGACCGACGGGATCTCGTGGTACATGTTGAAGATCTCGCCTTCATCCATGCCCAGCGACTCGATGCAGTACTGGTAGGCGTGGGTGTGGATCGCCTCTTCGAAGGCCTGGCGCAGGATGTACTGGCGGCACTCCGGGTTGGTGATCAGGCGGTACACGGCCAGGGCCAGGTTGTTGGCAACCAGCGAGTCGGCGGTGGAGAAGAAGCCGAGGTTGCGCATGACGATGCGGCGCTCGTCTTCGGTCAGGCCGTCCATGCTCTTCCACAGGGCGATGTCGGCGGTCATGTTGACCTCTTGCGGCATCCAGTGGTTGGCGCAGCCGTCGAGGTACTTCTGCCAGGCCCAGTCGTACTTGAACGGTACCAGCTGGTTGAGGTCGGCGCGGCAGTTGATCATGCGCTTCTCGTCAACGGCGACACGGGCCGAGGAGCCTTCCAGCTCGGCCAGGCCTTCGGCGATGTCGAGGGCGTCGAGGGCGGCCTTGGCGCGCTTCACCGCCTCGGAGTCGGCGGCGGTGGCAGCACGGGCTTCCAGGGCGGCGGCACCGCCGGCGCTGTCGAGCTTGTCGAGGGTGGCGGCGGCAGTGGCCTGCGCAGGGGTGTTGCCTTTGGCGGCGACTTCGCCGTCTTCTTTATCGAATTCGTCCCAGCTCAGCATGGTGAGATTCTCCTGCTTGAGGGCCATCTGTGAAGTATGGCCGGTGGATCTTGGTTGCGTTGCTTTGGCCCCGGATGGGGTACAGCGGTGCACGCAAATCTGAATGCCCTGTGAGGGGCTGACCTCGGTATTGGCGCCCAGGCCTGTTGTGTTTGGCTGTGTGGCAGGAGGCGGCAGTGCCGGCCTCTTCGCGGGTAAACCCGCTCCCACAGGGTTCCGTGTGGCTACACGGAAAAGAGGCTTCCCGGGGGAAGCCTCAGCCAAGCCTTACTGGCAGGCTTCGCAATCCGGCTCGTCGATCGCGCAGGCCTTCGGCACTGGCGCTGGGCCCGCTGCCTGGACCGGGGCGCTGTCGCCGCCGCTGGAAACGGCGTTGAGCTTGCCGGTGTTGATGGTCGACTTCTCGGTGCTGGTCGCGGCCAGGGCACGGAGGTAGTAGGTGGTCTTCAGACCACGGTACCAGGCCATGCGGTAGGTCACGTCCAGCTTCTTGCCCGAGGCGCCGGCGATGTACAGGTTCAGCGACTGGGCCTGGTCGATCCACTTCTGGCGACGGGAGGCGGCGTCGACGATCCACTTGGTCTCGACTTCGAACGCGGTGGCGTACAGGTCCTTCAGCTCTTGCGGGATACGCTCGATCTGCTGCACCGAACCATCGTAGTACTTCAGGTCGTTGATCATCACCGAGTCCCACAGGCCACGGGCCTTCAGGTCGCGGACCAGGTACGGGTTGATCACGGTGAACTCGCCCGACAGGTTCGACTTCACGTACAGGTTCTGGTAGGTCGGCTCGATCGACTGCGACACGCCAGTGATGTTGGCGATGGTCGCGGTTGGCGCGATGGCCATGATGTTCGAGTTACGAATGCCTTTCTGCACGCGGGCACGGACCGGCGCCCAGTCCAGCGACTCTTCCAGGTTGACGTCGATGTACTTCTGGCCACGGGCTTCGATCAGGATCTGTTGCGAATCCAGCGGCAGGATGCCCTTGGACCACAGCGAACCCTGGAAGGTCTCGTAGGCGCCACGCTCGTCGGCCAGGTCGCAGGAAGCCTGGATCGCGTAGTAGCTGACCGCTTCCATCGACTTGTCGGCGAACTCGACGGCAGCGTCGGAGCCGTACGGGATGTGCTGCAGGTACAGCGCGTCCTGGAAGCCCATGATGCCGAGGCCGACCGGGCGGTGCTTGAAGTTCGAGTTACGCGCTTGCGGCACCGAGTAGTAGTTGATGTCGATCACGTTGTCGAGCATGCGCACGGCGGTGTTCACGGTGCGTTGCAGCTTGGCGGTGTCCAGCTTGCCGTCGACGATGTGGTTCGGCAGGTTGATCGAGCCCAGGTTGCAGACCGCGATCTCGTCCTTGTTGGTGTTCAGGGTGATCTCGGTGCACAGGTTCGAGCTGTGGACCACGCCCACGTGCTGCTGCGGCGAACGCAGGTTGCACGGGTCCTTGAAGGTCAGCCACGGGTGGCCGGTCTCGAACAGCATCGACAGCATCTTGCGCCACAGGTCTTTGGCCTGGATGGTCTTGAACACCTTGATCTTGTTGTACTCGGTCAGGGCTTCGTAGTACTCGTAGCGCTCTTCGAAGGCCTTGCCGGTCAGGTCGTGCAGATCAGGCACTTCCGATGGCGAGAACAAGGTCCACTTGCCGTCATCGAAGACGCGCTTCATGAACAGGTCAGGGATCCAGTTGGCGGTGTTCATGTCGTGGGTACGACGACGGTCATCACCGGTGTTCTTGCGCAGCTCGATGAATTCTTCGATGTCCAGGTGCCAGGTTTCCAGGTAGGCACACACGGCGCCTTTGCGCTTGCCACCCTGGTTCACGGCTACGGCGGTGTCGTTGACCACTTTCAGGAACGGTACGACGCCCTGGGACTTGCCGTTGGTGCCCTTGATGTAGGAGCCCAGTGCACGCACAGGGGTCCAGTCGTTGCCCAGGCCACCGGCGAATTTCGACAGCATGGCGTTGTCGTGGATCGCGTGGTAGATGCCCGACAGGTCGTCCGGCACGGTGGTCAGGTAGCAGCTCGACAGCTGCGGACGCAGGGTACCGGCGTTGAACAGGGTCGGGGTCGATGCCATGTAGTCGAACGACGAGAGCAGGTTGTAGAACTCGATCGCACGGGCTTCCTTGTCTTTCTCTTCCAGCGCCAGGCCCATGGCCACACGCATGAAGAACACCTGCGGCAGCTCGAAGCGCACGCCATCCTTGTGGATGAAGTAACGGTCGTACAGGGTCTGCAGGCCCAGGTAGGTGAACTGCTGGTCGCGCTCGTGGTTGATCGCCTTGCCCAGTTTTTCCAGGTCGAAGTCGGCCAGCGCCGGGTTCAGCAGCTCGAACTCGATACCTTTGGCGACGTAGGCCGGCAGGGCCTTGGCGTACAGGTCGGCCATCTCGTGGTGGGTGGCGCTGTCGGCGACGTTGAGGAAGCCCAGGCCTTCGGCGCGCAGGGTGTCCATCAGCAGGCGGGCGGTGACGAACGAGTAGTTCGGCTCACGCTCGACCAGGGTACGGGCGGTCATCACCAGGGCGGTGTTGACGTCCTTGATGGCCACGCCGTCGTACAGGTTCTTCAGGGTTTCGCGCTGGATCAGGTCGCCATCGACTTCGGCCAGGCCTTCGCAGGCTTCGCTGATGATGGTGTTCAGGCGCGCCATGTCCAGCGGCGCCAGGCTACCGTCGGCCAGGGTGATGCGGATGCTCGGGTGCGGCTCGACCACGGACTCGGTGTTGACGCGGGTGGCACGCTCCTTGGCGCGCTGTTCGCGGTAGATCACGTAGTCACGGGCGACTTTCTGCTCGCCGGCACGCATCAGGGCCAGTTCGACCTGGTCCTGGATTTCTTCGATGTGGATGGTGCCACCCGATGGCATGCGACGCTTGAACGTGGCGGTGACCTGCTCGGTCAGGCGCGCGACGGTGTCGTGGATGCGCGACGAGGCAGCGGCGGTGCCGCCTTCAACTGCGAGGAACGCCTTGGTGATGGCCACGGTGATCTTGTCGTCGGTGTAGGGGACGACAGTGCCGTTGCGCTTGATCACGCGCAGTTGGCCCGGAGCGGTGGCAGCCAGATCCTGGTTGGAATCGGCGGCCTGCGGCGCCAAAGCCTGCGGGTTCTCGCGAGTTGTGTCGGTTTGCATGGGTGGGTGTCTCCACAGTTTCTATAGTGTTCAGGCGCCTTTTGGGCGCCCACCGTTCCGTCCACTTGCTCGATGGCCTTCGCGGGGATGCGTCATGCACGCGCATCCGCCCGCTCGGGCGTACCGACTTCGGGACAGATCAGGAATAAGGGGCAATAACCTGCCGCTCCCTGGCCGAAGTCAAATGCTCAGGGGCTGACCCCGAAAGCTGTTGCTCTCAATGCTTCCGCTGGAGCGGTTTGGCTGATGAAACCACGTAAAGTTCTGCCAGAAATATCGCTTGAATTTCTGCGCTGACTGGTGTTGGAGACTGGCGGTCAAACCCAACATCTAGTGGTTCGTTGCGATGGGGATACAAGATAATGCGGTATCAGGCCCTTTGCAAGGCAATCGCCTGTGGATAAGTTGTGCGTACTTTGTGAGTGAATAGTGGGTATTCGCTGTAGGCCTTGTGCCAAGAGGTTTGCACTATTTTTCACAGGCCTGCTGGCCCGAGGCAGAAATTTTCGGGGGCGCACCTTATCACAAGAATCGGTTCAGTCGAGGCTGCCCCAGGCTGGTTGGCAGTGCCGGGGGCGGCACGTAGTATCCGCGGGTGATGTTGCCTTTTGGTTAAAGGCCGGTACCGACAGAAAAACAACAAGTAAAAGGCAGGGGCCATGGACCAACCCAGCAACCGTATCCTCATCGTCGAAGACGACCAGCGCCTGGCAGAGCTCACCGCCGAATACCTGCAGGCCAACGGCTATGACGTCGCCGTGGAGGGCGATGGCGCCCGCGCCGCCCGGCGTATCGTCGACAGCCAGCCGGACCTGGTGATTCTCGACCTGATGCTGCCCGGCGAAGACGGCCTGAGCATCTGCCGCCGCGTGCGCGGCCAGTACCCCGGCCCGATTCTGATGCTGACGGCCCGTAGCGACGAACTCGACCAGGTCCAGGGCCTGGACCTGGGCGCCGACGACTACGTGTGCAAGCCGGTGCGCCCGCGCTTGCTGCTGGCGCGGATTCAGGCCCTGCTGCGGCGCAGCGAAAGCCCGGACAGCAAGCGCCATGACCTGGCCTTCGGCCCGCTGCGCATCGACAACCGCCTGCGCGAAGCCTGGCTCGGCGCGCAGCAGATCGACCTCACCGGCGCTGAATTCGACCTGCTCTGGCTGCTGGCCAGCAACGCCGGGCGGGTGCTGTCGCGCGAGCAGATCTTCACCGCATTGCGCGGGGTCGGCTACGACGGCCAGGACCGCTCCATCGACGTGCGCATTTCCAGGATTCGCCCCAAGATCGGCGACGACCCGATCCACCCGCGGCTGATCAAGACCCTGCGCAGCAAGGGCTACCTGTTCGTCGGCGACGCCCCATGAAGCACTCGATCTTCCTGCGCATCTATGGCGGCATGCTGGCGGTGCTGGTGCTGGTGGCACTGCTTGGCGTGCTCAGCCTGCACCTGGTCAACGAAGTGCGCGCGGCCCAGCATCGCGAGCGCCTGGCCCAGGGCACGTTCAGCCTGATGGCCGACAACCTGGCGCAGCAGAACGACACCGAGCGCAAGCGCTCGTTGTTGATGTGGGAGCGCCTGCTGGGCGTGCCGCTGGCGTTGCAACCGATGTCGGCCCGTTCGCTGGAGGGTGGCCAGCGCGCGCGCCTGTACCGAGGCCTGGTGGTGGTGGAGAAGACCGGGCCGCACGCCGCCCAGGTGCTGCGCAAGGTGGGCCAGGAAGACCTGTTGCTGGTGGCCCAGGTCAAACAGGTAAGCGAACAGCTGGCCCGCGCCACGCTTTATCTGCTGGCCGATGAGCTGGTGCGCTACCCGGTGACCGAGCAGCAGCAGCGCCTGGCGGAAATCACCCAGAGCAAGGGCTTTGGCTTCGGCGTTGCCCTGCAGCGTATCGAGCGGGCCGGCCTGGACGATGACCAGCGGCGCCGGGTGGAGGAGGGCGACACGGTGATGGCGCTGGGCCGCGACGGTGATTCGATCCGGGTGTTCGCCGGCCTGCCGGGCTCGCCGCTGGTGCTGGAGATCGGGCCGTTGTATCAGCTCAACCCCTATCCGCCGCAGCTGCTGATCCTGATCGCCTTCCTCGGCCTGTGCCTGATCGGCCTGGTGGTGTACCTGCTGGTGCGCCAGCTGGAACGGCGCGTGTCGGGCATGGCAATCGCCGCCACCCGCATCGCCCAGGGCAGCCTGGACACGCGCGTGCCGGCCGGTGATGCCGATTCGGTGGGGCACCTCGCTGCTGCGTTCAATGGCATGGCCGAGCACCTGCAGCGCTCGCTGAACATGCAGCGCGAACTGGTGCGCGCGGTGTCCCACGAACTGCGCACCCCCGTGGCACGCCTGCGCTTTGGCCTGGAAATGATCGAAAGCGCGACCACCGAGCAGGCCCGCGCCAAGCACTTGGCCGGCATGGATGGCGATATCCAGGATCTGGACAAGCTGGTTGACGAGATGCTGACCTACGCCCGCCTGGAGCAGGGCGCCCCGGCGCTGAAGTTCCAGCGTGTCGAGCTGGATGCCTTGTTCGACCGGGTGATCGAAGAGCTGGCGCCGCTCAACAGCAGTGTCCGCCTGCTGCGTGGGGCGTGCCAGGGCAACGACGGCTGCTGGGTCGAAGCCGAGCCGCGTTACTTGCACCGTGCGCTGCAGAACCTGGTGAGCAACGCCCTGCGCCATGCCGGTAGTGAGGTGCGCCTGAGCTACCAGCTGGGCCAGCAGCGTTGCCGTATCGATGTGGAAGACGACGGCCCGGGTATCCCGGAGGGTGTCTGGGATCGCATCTTCACCCCCTTCACCCGGCTCGACGACAGCCGTACACGCGCCTCCGGCGGGCATGGCCTGGGCCTGTCGATCGTGCGGCGGATCATCTACTGGCACGCTGGCCGCGCCACGGTGGGGCGCAGCGAGGCGCTGGGTGGGGCCTGCTTCAGCCTCAGCTGGCCGCGCGAGCAGGCGCCGCAGTAAGGTTCAGACGCTGATCAGGCTGAGCAGGTGGCCGTCTTGCAGGCAGAACTGGCCTTGGACTTCGGCGCCGTTTCGCCATGCCGGCGACAGGTCGGTAAGCAGGCGCAGGCGCGCCAGGCCATCGGCGGACCACGCCAGTACCTCGGCGTGCTCGAAATAAAAGCGCTGCCGGGTCAGTGGGTAGAGCGCCTTGAACAGGCTTTCCTTGAGCGAGAAAGTCAGCGTCACTGTCAGGCCAAGCTGGCTGCGGTCCAGGCGCTCGCGTTCGGCGGGCGTCAGGATCTCGCCCATCAGCCGTTCGGCGCGTGCGTCATCGAGCAGCGCTTCCTGATCCAGGCCCAGGCTGCGGCAAGCGCCATCGGCTGCCACCACGGCGGCGGCCCAGCCCTTGCCATGGGTGATCGAGCCATGGATGCCAGCGGGCCAGATCGGCGAGCGATCCTCGTGGGTGCCGGGCACGTAGTCGCGGCCGTCCAGGCGCTGCAGCGCAGCACGGGCGCAGACTCGCCCCGCCAGGTATTCCGCCTGGCGTTTGGCCACCGAGCGCTGCAGGCTGGCGCTGGGCACGATGCCCGCGCGCTGGAAATCATCGGCGGTGAGCCGGGCGGGGTCGAAGGCACAACTGACCAGCACCGCGCCGGGCAGCGGGCGGGGCAGGGGCCAGTGGTGCTGGAGCGGGGCGCAGCAGGTGGGGAGTGTCTTCATGGCCGCTATTGTAGCGGCCCGTCGCACCCTACTTGAACACTTGCTTGAAGAACGCCTGCATGTCAGCCCAGGAGCTCTTGTCCGCCGCCTCGTTGTAGCCGATGTCAGGGCCACCATGATCGCCATGACTCAGCCGGTCCGCATCCGGATTGGTAAACCCGTGCTTGGCGCCCGGGATGCTGACGAACTGGTAGTTGACCTTGGCCGCGTCCATCTCTTTCTTGAATGCGTCCACCTGCTGCGGGGTGACCATGCTGTCTGCAGCACCGTGTTCGACCAATAGGTAGGCTCGCACAACGCCTGGCTTGGTGACCGGTGTCTGGGTGGCCAGCGCACCATGGAAGCTCACCACGCCATCAAGCCTGGCGCCGCGGCGTGCGGCATCGAGTACCACCTTGCCGCCGAAGCAGTAACCTACTGCGCCGAGCTTGTGCTTGTCGGTGTAGGGCTGCTTCTTCAACAGGTCCAGCCCGGCGTCGAAGCGCTTGGCCGATGCTGCCGAATCCTTGGTCGCCTCGGCCATGAACGCCTGGGCATCCTGAGGATGCTCGGTATGCTTGCCTTCGCCATACATGTCGATGGCCAGCGCGCTGTAACCCAGCGCGGCAAGGTCGCGGGCACGGCGTTTGGCATAGTCGTTCAAACCCCACCATTCGTGCACCACCAGCACGCCCGGGCGCTCGCCCTTTACGGCGTCGTCGTAAGCGTAATAGCCGATCAGCGCAGTGCCGTCGGCATCTTGGTAACGGATCTCGCGGGTTTGCACTGCCGCTTGGGCGAGGGCGGCGCTGCACATCAGGGTCAGGGCCAGCAGGGCGCGCATGTTCACTACTCCTTGTTTTGCAAACAGATCGTTCAGCCGAGGTTCAGTCAAGGTTCAGCCGCGGTTCAGGGCACCCTGCTTACTCTAGCTTCCAGACCGCAACAGTGCCTTCATCTGGAGTACGACAGCATGAAAACCTTCAATTCCCTGCTCGCTGCCATGGCCGTGTGCGCCGCTGGCATGACCACCGCCCAGGCCGCCGATGACAACTTCGCCAGCCTGACCTACGGCCAGACCAGCGACAAGGTGCGCAAGTCTGGCTTGCTGCAGCGCAACACCGATCATCTGAACGCCGACGGCATCATCGGCAAGGACGATACCTGGGGCGTGCGCCTGGGCAAGGTCAATGACCAGGGCCGCTACTACATGACGTACGACAACGTTTCCGGCGACCACAGCGGCCTCAAGCTGCGCCAGGAGAACCTGCTCGGCAGCTACGACCTGTTCCTGCCGGTGGGCGACACCACCAAGCTGTTCGGCGGTGGCAGCCTGGGCATGACCAAGCTGACCCAGGATTCGCCCGGGGCCAGCCGTGATACCGACTACGGTTATGCAGTGGGCCTGCAGGCCGGGGTGATTCAGGAGATCACCAACAATGCTTCGATGGAGCTGGGGTACCGTTACCTGCGCACCAATGCCGCCACCGAAGTGGGCGCCAGCGGCGGGCCGAAGGAAGGCACCTTGCGCCTGACCAGCAGTGCACAAACTTACCTGGCCGCAACCTACAAGTTCTGACCAGCGAGCCGGGTTATCCTGTACCGGCCTCTTCGCGGGCACGCCCGCTCCCACAGGGACTGCACAGCCCTCAAAGCTTGTGCCGTCCCTGTGGGAGCGGGCGTGCCCGCGAAGAGGCCGGTACAGGCAACACAACAAGAGGAGCCTTCAATGAAATTGCTGGTGGTCGAGGACGAAGCCCTGCTGCGGCACCACCTCCACACACGCCTGGGCGAAAGCGGCCATGTGGTCGAAGCCGTGGCCGACGCTGAAGAAGCGCTGTACCAGTCCGAACACTTCCACTTCGACCTGGCCATCGTCGACCTTGGCCTGCCCGGCATCAGCGGGCTTGAGCTGATCGGCCGCCTGCGCAGCCAGGGCAAGGCGTTCCCCATCCTCATTCTCACCGCCCGTGGCAACTGGCAGGACAAGGTCGAAGGCCTGGCTGCCGGTGCTGATGATTATCTGGTCAAGCCGTTCCAGTTCGAGGAACTCGAAGCGCGGCTGAACGCGTTGCTGCGCCGGTCCAGCGGTTTCACCCAGTCGACCATCGCCGCCGGCCCGTTGGTGCTGGACCTCAACCGCAAGCAGGCAACCCTGGATGAACAGCCGCTGGCACTGACGGCCTACGAGTACCGCATCCTCGAGTACCTCATGCGTCATCACCAGCAGGTGGTGGCCAAGGACCGCCTGATGGAGCAGCTCTATCCCGGCGACGAGGAGCGCGACCCTAACGTCATCGAGGTACTGGTCGGCCGCCTGCGCCGCAAACTCGAGGGCGAGAGCGGTTTCAAACCGATCGACACGGTGCGCGGCCTGGGCTACCTGTTCACCGAGCGCTGCCGATGATCCGCTCGCTGCGGGTGCGCCTGATGCTCGCGGCGGCAGTGCTGGCGCTGCTGTTCATGCTGGCACTGCTGCCGGCCCTGCAGAAGGCCTTCAGCCTGGCCCTGCAGGAGTCGATCGAGCAGCGCCTGGCCTCGGACGTGACCACCTTGATCTCAGCCGCGCGCATCGAGCACGACCAGCTGCAGATGCCCGAGTTGCTGCCGGACGAGCGCTACAACCTGCCGTACACCGGGCTGCTGGGTTACATCTTCGACCGTGACGGCAACCTGGTCTGGCGTTCGCGTGCCACCGCCGACCGCCATATCAATTACCGCCCGCGCTACGATGGGCGCGGCAACGAGTTCGCCCGCATCCATCAGGAGGATGGCGAAGAGTTCTTCGTCTATGACGTCGAAATCAAGTTGCTCGGCGGCCAGAGCGCGGCCTACAGCATCGTGGCGCTGCAGCCGGTGAGTGAGTACAAGGCCACGCTCAGTGGCCTGCGTGAAAAACTCTACCTGGGTTTTGGCGCGGCCCTGCTGGCCTTGCTGACACTGCTCTGGGCCGGGCTGACCTGGGGGCTGCGCTCGTTGCGCCGGTTGAGCATTGAGCTGGATGAGGTGGAATCTGGTGCACGTGACGGCCTCAGCGGCGAGCACCCGCGTGAACTGCTGCGCCTGACCCGCTCGCTGAACCGGCTGTTACGCAGTGAGCGCGAGCAACGCGCGCGCTACCGGGATTCGCTGGGGGACCTGGCGCACAGCTTGAAGACACCGCTGGCAGTGTTGCAGGGTGTTGGCGAGAGCATGCAGCAACGTGACGGCGAGCGTGAGCAGGCGCGGGTACTGCAAAGCCAGATCGAGCGCATGAGCCAGCAGATCGATTACCAGTTGCAGCGCGCCAGCATGCGCAAAAGTGGCCTGGTGCGCCATAGCGTGCCGTTGCTGCCGGTACTGCAAAGCCTGTGCAGCACCTTGGCCAAGGTCTATCGCGACAAGCAGGTCGATGTCGATCTGCAGGTGTCTGAACAGTCGCGGGTGCCGATGGAGCGAGGCGCCTTGCTGGAGTTGCTGGGCAATCTGCTGGAGAACGCTTATCGCCTTAGCCTTGGGCAGGTGCGGGTTGTATTGCAGGACGAGCCTGGGGTGCTGACGCTGTGGGTCGAAGATGACGGGCCGGGGGTGCCGGTCGACCAGCGCGAGCGGATTCTGGAGCGCGGCGAGCGACTGGACCGGCAGCACCCGGGGCAGGGGATCGGGCTGGCGGTGGTCAAGGACATCGTCGACAGCTACGACGCCGAGTTGAGCCTGCAGGACTCGCCGTTGGGTGGCGCAGCATTTCGCATCACCTTCCGCCTTGACTGACCTGTAGCCTGCACCGGCCCTTTCGCGGGCAAGCCCGCTCCCACAGGTGCCACACAAGATTCAGCATCTGTGGCGCCCCTGTGGGAGCGGGCTTGCCCGCGAAAGGGCCGGTGCAGCAAAGACCAGGCAGGGCGGATTCCCGCCATATCCGCTGTACATTTTCCGCCACCGGGCGGAAATCCGCCACCTTTCCTCTGAAAAGTCGCCCCGTCGTTGGGCATTAAAACCCTGTAAACATTGCTTCTGCACTCAAGATGGGCATTTTGGCATCGCCCTTGCTATCTAGGTTGGCAGAGGCCTGCCCAGGCAGCTCGAACACAACGACAAATCCCTCCAGGTGCAGGAGGGTTAGCGATTCAGGTGCCCAAACACCCTGGGAAGGGTGAAGCTGGCACACTTGAGGAAAATTGAGCCATGACGACACGTCAGCCGCTGTACAAATCCCTGTATGTCCAGGTGTTGGTCGCCATCACCATCGGCATCCTGCTCGGCCACTTCTACCCCGAAACCGGCGTCGCCCTTAAGCCTTTGGGTGATGGTTTCGTCAAACTGATCAAGATGGTCATCGCGCCCATCATCTTCTGTACCGTGGTCAGCGGCATCGCCGGCATGCAGAGCATGAAGTCGGTCGGCAAGACTGGCGGCTACGCGCTGCTGTACTTTGAAATCGTCTCCACCATCGCTCTGATCATCGGCCTCGTGGTGGTCAACGTGGTCCAGCCGGGCGCTGGCATGCACATCGACGTCAGCACCCTGAACGCCAGCAGCGTGGCCGCCTACGCCGCCGCCGGCGCGCAGCAGACCACCGTCGGCTTCCTGCTCAACATCATCCCGAACACCGTGGTGGGTGCCTTCGCCAACGGCGACATCCTGCAAGTGCTGATGTTCTCGGTGATCTTCGGCTTCGCCCTGCACCGCCTGGGCAGCTACGGCAAGCCGGTGCTGGACCTGATCGACCGCTTCGCCCACGTGATGTTCAACATCATCAACATGATCATGAAGCTGGCACCGGTCGGTGCCTTCGGCGCCATGGCCTTCACCATCGGCCAGTACGGCGTGGGTTCGCTGGTGCAGCTGGGCTACCTGATGGCATGCTTCTACATCACCTGCCTGCTGTTCGTGCTGGTGGTGCTGGGCGGTATCTGCCGTGCCCATGGCTTCAGTGTCCTCAAGCTGATCCGCTACATCCGTGAAGAGCTGATGATCGTGCTGGGTACTTCCTCCTCGGAGTCGGCCCTGCCACGCATGCTGGCCAAGATGGAGCGCCTGGGTGCCAAGAAGTCGGTCGTCGGCCTGGTGATCCCGACCGGCTACTCGTTCAACCTCGACGGTACCTCGATCTACCTGACCATGGCTGCGGTGTTCATCGCCCAGGCCACCGACACCCACATGGACATCACCCACCAGATCACCCTGCTGCTGGTGCTGCTGGTGGCGTCCAAAGGCGCTGCCGGCGTCACGGGTTCGGGCTTCATCGTGCTGGCTGCCACCCTGTCGGCCGTTGGCCACCTGCCGGTTGCCGGCCTGGCGCTGATCCTCGGCATCGACCGCTTCATGTCCGAAGCCCGTGCACTGACCAATCTGGTCGGCAACGCCGTGGCCACTGTGGTCGTGGCCAAGTGGGTGAAAGAGATGGACGACGACAAGCTGGCCTCCGAGCTGGCCTCCGGTGGCGCGCCGCTGGAGTTGTCGGTACCTACCGATGACCTGGGCGTTGCAGAAACCCCGGTTCGTTGAGCCTGATGCGGTAAAAAAGAAGGCGACCCTCGGGTCGCCTTTCTTGTGCCTGGTTATTCATTCGACGCGGGTTTCTCCGCTGTACACCAATATCGCCCGGCAGCGCCGGCACAGGTAGCGCCGCCCCTGGCGCACCAGCTTGTGCCGCTGCGCGGTAAACGGGAAATCACCTTCCGGGCATGGGCAGCGGTAGATGTAGCGGGTCACCACGCGCCGCTGCACGGCATAGTTGTGGCAGCGATTGGGCGGCAGTTCATAGACCCCGCGCATGATCAGCTGCCATTCCTCGCCATGGGCCTGGATCCGCTCGCCAAACAACTGATGGGCCACCAGGTGCGCCACTTCATGGGCCACGGTCTGGCGCAGGAAGTCGTCCTGGTTCTCGCGATACAGTTGCAGGTTGAAGCGCAGCAGGTTCTCGTGCAGGTGGGCGACGCCGGCTTTCTGGCCGCGCAGCTTGAAGCTGACTTCCGGGCGTGGAAAGGGGCGTTTGAAGAAGGCTTCGGCTTGCTGGTAACAGGTTTCGACGCGTTGTTTGAGCAGCTCGGGCATGGCGGGGTGGTTCTCCTGGCCGGGCATTATGCCGCAAGCATGGCGCCGCTGCCGAGCCACCGGTCAGCAGGCAGGTCTCAGCTGGCAGACAAAGGCCGCCTTGCGGCGGCCCCTGGCTTGATGCCCTATGTTGGCTGGATCTGATCTAGTTGGTGTACACGGGCCCCACGCCCAAACCCCAGATGATCACGGTTGCGGCCATGATCGCCACCAGCACCACGAGGCCTACCGCCAGCACCGAGCTGGAGAACAGGAAGCCTTCATCTGACGGTATGTTCATGAAGGTCGGCAAGCCGACATACAGCAGGTACACGGTGTAGCAAATGGCAGCGGTCCCCACCAGCATGCCCAGCCACAGGTGCGGATAGAGCGCCGCCAGGCCGCCGAGGAACAGCGGGGTGGCGGTATAGGTGGCAAAGGCGATGCATTGCGCCATGGACGGGTTGGCGTCGTAGGTGCGGGCCATCCAGTGAATGAAGGCCCCCATGACCGCGACGCCGGCGAGCATCGCCAAGTAGGACATGATGCTCATCCAGATCGCGCTTTCCAAGGTCAGCATCACCGCCGGTCGGCCGCCGATCACCCAGCCCACCTGGGTGGTGCCGATAAAGGCCGAAATGGCGGGAATCGCCGCCAGGATGAGGGTATGAGTCAGGTACATGTGGCTGATGCTTTCTTCTTCGCCACGAATCTCCCGCCATTCCTGGTCGGGATGGGTAAACAGCCCCACAACGTGATGAATCATGCCGGTCACTCCTCTCAATGTTGCCAATCGCCCCCCACATGGAGCGCAAGCGGCCCGAGGCCAAGGCACCGAAGCAGAACGGTAATGTGGCCTTATGTCGCAGTATAGGAAGTCAATCCCTGCACAAACCCGCCTTTTTAGAGCAAATTGCGCTGTCAGCGCCGTTGTTGATTACCTTGAAGTCTTTATCGGAATCCCTACAGGTGCGCGTGGTTTGTGCGTAAAATAGCCGCCTTTTGTCACACCTCGCGGATCCAAGCGCTATGGGCACCCTCTCGGTCAACCAGAACAAACTGCAAAAACGCCTGCGTCGTCTCGCCGGCGAAGCCATCACCGACTACAACATGATCGAGGATGGCGACAAGGTCATGGTCTGCCTGTCCGGCGGCAAGGACAGCTACACCATGCTCGACGTTCTGTTGCACCTGCAGAAGGTGGCACCGATCAAGTTCGAGATCGTCGCGGTGAACATGGACCAGAAGCAGCCGGGCTTCCCCGAGCATGTGCTGCCGGCCTACCTCAAGGAACTGGGCGTCGAGTACCACATCGTCGAGAAGGACACCTACTCGGTGGTCAAGGAGCTGGTACCCGAGGGCAAGACCACCTGCTCGCTGTGCTCGCGCCTGCGTCGCGGCACCCTGTACACCTTCGCCGATGAGATCGGTGCGACCAAGATGGCCCTGGGGCATCACCGCGACGACATCGTCGAAACCTTCTTCCTCAACATGTTCTTCAACGGCGCGCTCAAGGGCATGCCGCCGAAGCTGCGCGCCGACGACGGCCGCAACGTGGTGATCCGCCCGCTGGCCTACTGCAGCGAGAAGGACATCCAGGCCTACTCGGACATGAAGGAATTCCCGATCATCCCGTGCAACCTCTGCGGCTCGCAAGAGAACCTGCAGCGCCAGGTGGTCAAGGACATGCTGGTGGAGTGGGAGCGCAAGCACCCGGGCCGTACCGAGAGCATCTTCCGCGCCCTGCAGAACGTGGCGCCGTCGCAGTTGGCCGACCGCAACCTGTTCGACTTCACCAGCCTGAAGATCGACGAGAACGCCACCCCGCGCTTCCTCGACGTGGTGAACATCTGAGGCCATGCGCGATTACCAGTGGCTGCACGCGTATTGCCTGAACCGCTTCGGCTCTGCCCAGGCGCTGGAGGCGTTCTTGCCGCAGCCGCGCACACCGGCGCAGTTGCGCGAAATTACTGACGACCGCTATCTGTCGACCTTGGCCCTGCGCGTGTTCCGCGCCGGCCTCAAGCACAGCCTGGTGGATGCCAAGTGGCCGGCGTTCGAGCAGGTGTTCTTTGGCTTCGACCCGGAAAAGGTCGTGCTGATGGGCGCCGAGCATCTGGAGCGGCTGATGCACGACGAGCGCATCATCCGCCACCTGGGCAAGCTCAAGAGCGTGCCGCGCAACGCGCAGATGATCCTGGACGTGGCGAAGGAGAAGGGCAGCTTCGCTGCGTTCATCGCCGACTGGCCGGTGACCGATATCGTGGGGTTGTGGAAATACCTGGCCAAGCACGGTAACCAGCTGGGAGGGTTGTCGGCGCCGCGCTTCCTGCGCATGGTTGGCAAGGACACGTTCATCCCTACCGAAGACATGGCGGCGGCGTTGATCGCGCAGAAGGTGATCGACAAGCAGCCGACCAGTCAGCGCGACCTGGCCTTGGTGCAGCAAGCGTTCAATCAATGGCACGAAGAGAGCGGTCGGCCGCTGTGCCAGTTGTCGGTGATGCTGGCGCATACCGTCAACCATTGAGTTTTTGCAGTGCTTTCTTCGCGGGCAAGCCCGCTCCCACAGGTATTGCACAGCGCCTGAGAGCAGTGAAGATCCTGTGGGAGCGGGCTTGCCCGCGAAGAAGTTAACTGCCTTCGCCTGCCATGCGCCGTTCGAACTGGAACTTCCAGCGCACATACAGCAACCCGGCAATGAACAGCCCCAGGCTCACCAGCACTTCGACCCAGCCAAACACCGCCCGCGCCGGGTCGAACGCCGCCAGCACGCCCTTGATGAAATAGATATTCACCACGAAGCAGGTCCAGGCATGTGCCCGGGCGCTGCCCGTCAGCATGCCCGGCAGCAACAGCAGCAGCGGCACCAGTTCGATCGCCAGGATCACTTCGACCCGCGCCCCATGCAGGTTGGCGAACCACAGGTTGTTCACCACCAGCAAGGCGATCAGGCCAAGAAAGAACGCCAGGCTCAACGCCCGCGTCAGGCGCAGGCGCGGCGCCAGCCATTCAAGTGGCGGCAACACCTTGGGCTTTTTAGCCACGCGCGGCCTCCAGGGCCTTGGCCGTGGTCGCCAGGCGTTGGCCAAGGGCACGGCACAAAGCGATTTCATGTGGGTCCAGCTCGCGCTTGCCATCGGCACCGGCATGGTGGCTGGCGCCATAAGGCGTGCCGCCGCCACGGGTCTCCAGCAGCGCCGATTCACTGTACGGCAGGCCCATCACCAGCATGCCGTGGTGCATCAGCGGCAGCATCATCGACAGCAGGGTGGTTTCCTGGCCGCCGTGCAGGCTGGCGGTGGAGGTGAACACGCCAGCCGGTTTGCCGACCAGTTCGCCACCCAGCCACAGGCTGCTGGTGCCATCGAGGAAGTACTTCAGCGGTGCGGCCATGTTGCCGAAGCGGGTCGGGCTGCCCAGCACCAGGCCGGCGCAGTGGCGCAGGTCGTCGAGGGTGGCATACAGCGCGCCGCTGGCCGGGATGTCCGGGGCCACCGCTTCGCACTCGGTGGAAATCGCCGGTACCGTGCGCAGGCGCGCTTCCATGCCGGCCAGCTCGATGCCGCGGGCGATGTGCCGGGCCATCTCGCTGGTCGAGCCATGGCGGCTGTAATACAGCACCAGGATGTACGGCGCACTCACGGCAGGATCTCCAGCACCTTCTCCGGCGGGCGACCGATGACGGCCTTGTCACCGGCGATCAGGATCGGCCGTTCGATCAGTTTGGGGTGCTGGACCATGGCGTCGATCAGCTGCGCGTCGGTCAGCGCTGGGTTGGCCAGGTCGAGGGCCTTGTATTCGTCTTCACCGCTGCGCAGCAGCTGGCGCGGGGCGATGCCCAGCTTGCCGAGCAGGGCCTTGAGGGTGGCAGCGTCGGGCGGAGTGTCCAGGTAGCGCACGATGGTCGGTGCCAGGCCACGTTGTTCGAGCAGTTCCAGCGCGCCGCGGGATTTCGAGCAGCGCGGGTTATGATAGAGCGTCAAGTCAGTCATGTCGGGTCGCATCCAGCTGGGTGTGGCGGCTATTCTAACCGCAGCGACTGACCTATTTGCTTGAAACTTCGAGAAGGATTGACCCATGGCAAGGCGTCTGGCAGCAGTACTGGCCATCACCGCGAGCCTTTTGCTCGGTGGTTGCGGTGCCGATTACGGCGTGGACCAAGATGGCAAGGCGGTAAAGGCGGAACAGCTCGACGGGCACTGGGTAGTGCTCAATTACTGGGCCGAGTGGTGTGGCCCGTGCCGCACCGAGGTCCCTGAACTGAATCAGGCGGCCAAACAGTGGGCGGGCGATGGCATCAAGGTGGTCGGGGTGAACTTCGATGGCCTGCAGGGGCCGGAGCTGAAGCAGGCGGCGCAGGCCCTGGGCATCGGCTTCACGGTCCTGGCCCAGGACCCGGCCGAGCGCTATGACCTGCCACGCAGCGAGGCGCTGCCGGTGACCTACATCATCGACGACAAGGGCAAGGTGCGTGAGCAGTTGATGGGCGAACAGACCCTGGAAGGGTTGCAGGCCAAGATCAAGGCCCTGAAAGGCGCCTGATGCCCTGGGGCTGCAAAGCAGCCCCGGCAATCCTCAGCCTTCCTCAGGCCAAAAGCGCAGCGGCTTGCCTTCGGCCGGCCAGAAGCGCATCTGCTCGATGGGCGACACATCCCAGCGCTGCACGGTTTCCAGTGCCTGCAGGAAATGCTTTTCCTGCTCCATCAGGGCTGGCGCGCACAGCTTGCGGGTCTTGCCGACCTTGCCGAAGCTCAGGTGCTCGCCGTCCAGCGTGTACGGCGCAAACCAGTGGTTGCAGCCGGCATTGCCATAGGCGCGGCCATCGCTGGCCAAGGTCAGGGTCAGGTGGCTGTAGTCGATCAGCGGGCGCTCGCCGATCCACTCCAGCACGTAGCTGCGCTCCTGCTGCAGCTTCGAAGGTTCGGCGGCACAGCCCAGCAGGCCGGTGGCAATCAGCACGCCGGTCAGCAGATTCTTCACTCGGCGCTCTCCTGGCAACGCGGGCACAGGTGCTTGTCGCCACGGCTGGCCCAGCCCAGTTCGGCGACACGGGCGCTGGCAGCTGGCTGGCGGGCCGCCTTGCCGAGTTTGGCGTCGACGGCGAACTCGAAGTCCAGTACCGCGTCGCAGCTGTCGCACTCGACCTTCCAGGTGAGAATCTCCAGCTCGTTGAACACCGGGCCGCTGGCCACGGCAACCCACTGGCCGCGTGGGTTGATCAGGTGGCGCACGCTCTCCACGGTCAGGCGCATGGCCAGGTCCTTGCTGCCCTTGAGGGTCACGATCAGGACGTCGCCTTTGTGCATCGAGCCGCCGTTGCCGGTCACCTGGTAACGGCCCGGAACCAGGGCGCGGCACTCGATCAAGGTGTGTTGCGGGTTGAAAAGGGTGTAGCGGAAATCGTGCTCGACCATGGGTCCTCCAGAAATGCCGCGTATCCTAGCATCAACCGCTGACCAGATTCTGCGGTTTACCCGCCGCCCAGCGGATGATGTTGTCCAGGGTGGTGGCGGCGATCGCGTCCAGTGCCTCGCGGGTCAGGAATGCCTGGTGGGCGGTGATGATCACGTTGGGGAAGGTGAGCAATCTCGCCAGCACATCATCCTGCAGCGGCAAGTCGGAACGGTCCTCGAAGAACAGCTGGGCCTCCTCTTCATAGACGTCCAGGCCCAGGTAGCCGAGCTGGCCGCTTTTCAGCGCATCGATCAGCGCAGGGGTGTCGACCAGTGCACCGCGGCCGGTGTTGATCAGCATCGCGCCCGGCTGCAGCTGGCTCAGGCTTTGCGCATTGATCAGGTGCCGGGTGTGTTCGGTCAGCGGGCAGTGCAGGCTGATGATCCGCGCCTCGCGCAGCAGTTCGGGCAGGTCCAGGTAGCGGGCCCCCAGGGCCAGCAGCTCGGGGTTGGGGTAGGGGTCGTACGCCAGCAGCTGGCAGCCGAAGCCGGCCATGATACGGGCGAAGGCCGCGCCGATCTGGCCAGTGCCGACCACGCCGACGGTCTTGCCATGCAGGTCGAAGCCGGTCAGCCCGTGCAGGGTGAAGTCACCTTCGCGGGTGCGGTTGTAGGCGCGGTGCAGGCGGCGGTTGAGCGCCAGGATCAGGGCCACGGCGTGCTCGGCCACGGCATGGGGCGAATAGGCCGGCACGCGCACCACGGCCAGGCCAAGACGCTGCGCGGCGGCCAGGTCGACGTGGTTGTAGCCGGCCGAGCGCAGGGCGATCAGCCGCGTGCCACCGGCGGCCAGGCGCTGCAGCACCTGGGCATCGAGTTCATCATTGATGAAGGCGCAGACCACCTCGTAGCCCTGGGCCAGGGCGGCCGTGTCGAGGGTCAGGCGGGCGGACTGGAAGTGCAGGTCCAGGGCATTGCCGCTGCCGGCTTGGGTGAAGCTTTCCTGGTCGTAGTGCTGGCTGCTGAACAACAGGGTGCGCATGGTGCAGTCCTCAACGGTCTTGCTCAATTTCCAATGGCCGGCGCGAACCCTGTGGGAGCGGGTTTACCCGCGAACACGGGCGTAGCCCGTGCCAACCACCGCGTCGCCTGTTTCGCGGGTGAACCCGCTCCCACAGGGGGCTTTGTTGCCTGAGTGCCGGTGTCAGGCGCTCAGGCGCGCCTGCGCCGCCAGCCGGTTGATCGCCGCATCCAGCTCATCCAGCGCCTGCTGTGCCTGTGGGCTTTCCTGCTTGAGCAAGGTCTCGCTGCGCTGACACGCCGCACGCAACTGCGGCACGCCGCAATAGCGCGAGGCGCCGTTGAGCCGGTGCACCTGCTCGATCAGTGTCGCGCTGTCATCCGCCTCGCGTGCGCTGCGAATCGCCTGGCGGTCGCTTTCCAGTGATGCCAGCAGCATGGCCAGCATGTCGGCAGCCAGGTCCGGCTTGCCAGCTGCCAGGCGCAAGCCTTCGTCCGGGTCCAGCACCGGCAGCTCATGGCTGTCGCCTTGCTGTTCGCTGGCGTGCTCCAGCGGCGACGCGCCCAGGCTCAACCCAGTCCACTTCATCACCACCTGGGCCAACTGGCGCTCGCTGATCGGTTTGGTCAGGTAATCGTCCATGCCGCTGTGCAGCAGGGCGCGTTTCTCGTTGGCCATGGCATGGGCGGTCAGGGCGACGATCGGCAGCGGGCTGCCGCTCTGGGTCTTTTCCCACAGGCGGATCTGCTCGGTGCAGGCGCGGCCGTCCATGCCAGGCATCTGCACGTCCATCAGCACCAGGTCAAAGGGTTCGGCCTGTACCGCCTGCACGGCGGCATAGCCGTTGTCGACCGCCAGCACGTCGGCACCCAGGTCTTCGAGCAGTGTCTGCACCAGCAGCAGGTTGGCGGCATTGTCGTCGACGCAGAGTATCTTTGCCCGGCGTTGGCCGCTGCTGGCATGGCCCGGCTCGGCCAGTGGCCGGCGCGGGTGCACCAGTTCCAGCAGCAGGCGGCGCAACTTGCGCGTGCAGGTCGGCTTGGACAGCAATTGACCATGGCCGTTAGGCAGGTAGGGGTGGTACAGCGCCTGCTCGGTGGTCGGGCACAGCACCACGCACTGGCAGTGCAAGCGCTCCAACTGCTGGTTGTAGTGGCCGAGCTGCTCCGGCGAAAGCGTGCCGAGGTTGGCGCCGAGCACCGCGAACTCGAAAGGCATGCCGGCCTGCAAGCCGGCCTGCACACCCTGCAGCAACTGGTCGTAGGAGGCGAACAGGCTGACGCTCAAGCCGCAATCTTCGAGCTGGTGCTCCAGCGCCTGGCGCGCCAGCTCATGGCCATCGACGATGGCCGCTCTGCGGCCCAGCAAGGGTTGCAGCGGCTGCTCCTCGATGTCGTCGTGGGCCTTGGGCAGGCTCAGGCTGATCCAGAACTGCGAGCCTTCCCCCGGCGTGCTGTCGACGCCGATCTCACCGCCCATCTGCTCGATCAGGCGCTTGGAAATCACCAGCCCCAGGCCGGTACCACCGGGCTGGCGAGCCAGCGAATTGTCGGCCTGGCTGAAGGCCTGGAACAGGGTGCGCACGTCCTGCGGCGACAGGCCGATACCGGTGTCCTGCACGCTGATGCGCAGCTGGGCGCTGTCTTCCTGTTCATCATCGAGCATGGCCCGGACGACGATGGTGCCTTCGCGGGTGAACTTGATCGCGTTGCTCACCAGGTTGGTGAGGATCTGCTTCAGCCGCAATGGGTCGCCGATCAGTGACGACGGCGTGTCGCGGTAGATCAGGCTGAGCAGTTCGAGCTGTTTGGCATGAGCGGCGGGGGCGAGGATGGTCAGGGTATCCTGCACCAGGTCGCGCAAGTTGAACGGAATGCTGTCGAGCACCAGCTTGCCGGCTTCGATCTTGGAGAAGTCGAGGATCTCGTTGATGATCCCCAGCAGGTTGTCGGCAGACTTCTCGATGGTGCTCAGGTAGTCCAGCTGCCGCGGGGTCATCTCGCTCTTCTGCAGCAGGTGGGTGAAGCCCAGGATGCCATTGAGCGGGGTGCGGATTTCGTGGCTCATGTTGGCCAGGAACTCCGACTTGATACGGCTGGCCTCCAGGGCTTCCTTGCGCGCCATGTCCAGCTCGATGTTCTGGATCTCGATGGTCTCCAGGTTCTGGCGAACATCCTCGGTGGCTTGGTCGATGCTGTGCTGCAGCTCTTCGTGGGCGCCATGCAGGGTTTCGGCCATGCGGTTGATGCCGCGGGCCAGCTCGTCGAGTTCATGGCTGCCCATGGCGGGCAGGCGTTCGTCGAGGTGGCCGTCCTTGAGCTGGTTGACCGCATGCTTGATGCGTGCGATCGGGTCATTGATGGTGCGGCTCATGCGCATCGCCAGCAGGCCACTGAGGGCCAGGCAGGCGAGGATCAGCAGCACGCTGGTGAACAGGTTGCGGTAGCCGCGCAGCAAGGTGCCGTCGTGGGACAGCTCGATCTCGACCCAGCCGAGCAGGCGCTCGGCTTCGGCCGGTACGGCATCGGTGGCCAGGTCGCGGTGGTGGCCGAACACCGGCATCAGGTAGCGGGTGGCGTCGTTGCCGGTACGCTGCAGCAACTGCGTGCCGGTGCCGCCGCTGGGGGCCTGGTTGATCATGCTCGGGCCGGCGTGGGCCAGGCGGCTGCGGTCGGGGGCGAGGAAAGCCACTGCGCGCACGTCGGCCTGCTCCAGGGTTTGCGCGGCGATCCGCTCCAGCTGGGCTGGCGCCTGCCGTGCCAGGGCCGGCGCGGCCAGGGGGGCCAGCTGCTCGGCGAGCATCTTGCCGCGCTGCAGCAGCTGGGTGCGCAACTGGTCTTGCTGCAGCCAGGTGAAATAGCTGCCCAGCACCAGTGCCATCAGGCTGGCCGGCAGCAGTGCCAGCAGCAGTACCCGGCTTCTGATTCCCAAACGATCGAGCACACTCGCCTCCTGTGATGTGCCTGTACGCCGTCGTCAATGCGACGGAACAAAGCGGAAAGTTACTCCGCTGGCTGCGCTAATGCACCTTTTGCATGTGAATTCATTGCCTGGCCAAGGCATTGGTCGCAGGGCGGTTGCCTGGAAGGAAAGCATGCACAATAATCGCGCAACTGAGAATGGATGGCAGTTGCCAATGAATCCTGTAACTAATCACGCCTCGCACATCCTGGCCATCGAGGACGATCCAGTCCTGGGTGCCTACCTGCACGAAGAGCTGCAGCGTGGCGGCTTCCGGGTCACCTGGTGCCGCAATGGCCTGGAAGGCCTGGAGGCGGCCGGCCGGCACGTTTTCGATGTGGTGCTGATGGACATCCTGCTGCCTGGCCTCAGCGGCCTGGACGCTTTGGCCCGCCTGCGCCAGCGCAGTGCCACGCCAGTGATCCTGATGTCGGCGCTGGGCGCCGAAGCCGACCGCATCAGCGGCTTTCAGCGCGGTGCCGACGATTACCTGCCCAAGCCCTTCAGCATGGCCGAACTGCAGGTACGGATCGAGGCGATCCTGCGCCGGGTTGCCCTTGAGCGCCGCCATCATCCCGTGCTGGAGGCTACTGGCGGCGAATTGCACTTCGACGAAGGCCTGTGCGACGTCAGCCTGGGCGGACATCCAGCCGGCATGACCCCCAGCGAATACCGCCTGTTCGACACCCTTTACCGCAATGCAGAAGAAGTGCTGAGCAAGCCCTTCCTCTATCAGCAGGTGCTGCAGCGTGGCTACTCGCGGCACGACCGCAGCCTCGACATGCACGTCAGCCAGATCCGCCGCAAGCTCAAGGGCATCGGCTACCACGAGCGGCAGATCCGCACCGTGTGGGGCAAAGGCTACGTGCTCAGCGCCAGCGAAGCGGAGTAAGCCATGCTCGATCGCCATTCGCTGTTCTGGAAGCTGGCCATCTTGCTGGTGGGCTTCTGCCTGTTGATGATTGGCCTCAGCTACACTTGGGGCCGCCATATGGAAACCCAGAACGCCTTCCTCGACGAGCCGGCGCGCCAGGTGCTGCGCGACTATGCCAGCGAGGCGGAAAAAGCCTGGCGCGGCGGTGGGCGTGAGGGGCTGGACCGCTGGGTGGCAGCGATGCACCAGCGCGAGCGCGGCTGGATCAGTGTGCTCGACATCAACCTGCGGCCCCTGGACAGTGCCGTGCTCGGCCCCCAGATCATGCAACGGCTCACCCGCCTGCGGGGTGTCGACTGGCCCATGAGCCGGCGCAGCGTCGACCAGCCGTGGTTGCGTATTCCGTTCCCCGGCGCGCCAGAGCAGGGCATGCTGGTCATCGAGCTGCCGCAGCGGTTCAACCCTGGCCAGTATCGGGTGTTCTGGCGAATCGTCACCAATGGCATCATCCCCGGCCTGTTCACCTTGCTGCTGTGCGTGGGGTTGTACCGCATGCTGATCGTGCCCCTGAACCAGCTGCGCGAACAGGCCAATGCCTGGCGCGCCGACCAGCTCAGCGCACGCCTGGATTCCCGCACCACAGCCCGGCACGACGAGCTGGGCGAACTGGCCCGGGCCTTCGATCAGATGGCCGAGCGCCTGCAAGGCACCGTGATGCTGCAGCAGCAACTGCTGCGCGACCTGTCCCACGAAATGCGTACCCCGCTAAGCCGCCTGCGCGTGGCCTGCGATGGTGAGACTGACCTTGCGCGCCTGCGTGAGCGCCTGGGCCGCGAGGTGGACTGCATGCAGCAGCTGGTCGAGAACACCCTGCAACTGGCCTGGCAGGATGCCGAGCGCGCGCCGATGAACCTTGAGCCAATTCAGGTTCAGGCCCTGTGGGACCTGCTGGTTGAAGACGCCTGCTACGAAAGCGGCTGGTCACCCGAGCGCTTGCGCTGCGAACTGCCGGGCCATTGCTGGGTGCAAGGCAACCTCAACCACCTGGCCCAGGCCGTGGAAAACATGCTGCGCAATGCCATCCGCCATTCGCCGCAGGATGGCCTGGTGCGCCTGGGCGGGCAGCGCGAGGGTGGTTACTGGCATTTGTGGCTTGAAGATGAGGGTGGCGGAGTGGCCGATGAAGACCTGGAGCGGATCTTTGCGCCGTTTTCCCGGCTCGATGGTTCACGACCTGGAGATGGCGGGTTTGGTCTGGGGCTGAGCATCGCTCGCAGTGCCATCCAGCGCCAGGGGGGGACCTTGTGGGCTGAGAATGGCAAGTCAGGGCTCAGGTTGTGCATGAGACTTCCGATTCATGTGGCGGCCTCTTCGCGGCGGTTCGACGCCTCGACACGCCCGCTCCCACAGGGTTGCGCGGTCCCTGTGGGAGCGGGCGTGCCCGCGAAGCAGGCGACACCGTTATAGCTTGTAGCTATAGCGACCACAGATTGCGTGATATGGCCGGGAAGGGTTTGCCGGTATGATAGGCACCCCTGCCGTCCGGATTGTGAAATACGCCATGACCTTGCAGTACCCAACCATCGCCGATTGCGTCGGCAATACGCCTCTGGTTCGCCTGCAGCGCATCGCTGGCGAAACCAGCAACACCCTCCTGCTCAAGCTCGAAGGTAACAATCCCGCCGGCTCGGTGAAGGACCGCCCGGCACTGTCGATGATCACCCGCGCCGAACTGCGCGGCCAGATCAAGCCAGGCGACACCCTGATCGAAGCCACCTCCGGCAACACCGGCATCGCCCTGGCGATGGCAGCGGCGATCAAGGGTTACAAGATGATCCTGATCATGCCCGACAACTCCACCGCCGAACGCAAGGCAGCGATGACCGCCTACGGCGCCGAGCTGATCCTGGTGACCAAGGAGGAGGGCATGGAAGGCGCCCGCGACCTCGCCGAGAAGCTGCAGGCCGAAGGCCGCGGCCTGGTCCTCGACCAGTTCGCCAACGGGGACAACCCGATCGCCCACTACAGCAGCACCGGCCCTGAGATCTGGCAGCAGACCCAGGGCACCATTACCCATTTCGTCAGCTCCATGGGCACTACCGGCACCATCATGGGTTGCTCGCAGTACCTCAAGGAACAGAACCCCAACGTGCAGATCGTCGGCCTGCAGCCGATGGAAGGCTCGGCCATCCCAGGCATCCGCCGCTGGCCCGAGGAGTACCTGCCGAAGATCTTCGATGCCACGCGCGTCGACCGCGTGATGGACATGTCCCAGCAAGAGGCCGAGGACACCACGCGCCGCCTGGCTCGCGAAGAGGGCATTTTCTGTGGCGTGTCTTCCGGTGGTGCGGTGGCAGCCATGCTGCGCCTGTCCCGCGAAGTGGAGAACGCCGTGATGGTCGCGATCATCTGTGACCGCGGCGACCGTTACCTGTCCACCGGCCTGTTCGACCCGAGCTAAATGTCCAAGAAAAAAAGCAACAGCAGCCTGCGCTTCCAGCCGGCCGGCGGCAACCGCACGCCCCAGGTCCCTGTGGGCAAGAAGCAGCGCCTGGATATCGAGCGCCTGGCCGGTGACGGCCGCGGCATCGCCTTCCTCGAGGGGCGCACCTGGTTCGTCAGTGGCGCCCTGGCCGGTGAAGCGGTCGAGGCACGCGTGCTCAATGCCCGTGGCAAGGTGGTCGAGGCGCGCCTGGAGCGGGTGCTGCAGGCCAGCCCCGAGCGCCGCCAGGCACCGTGCCGCCACTACGACCGTTGCGGTGGCTGTAACCTGCAGCACCTTCCGCACGATGCCCAGCTGGCGCTCAAGCAGCGCACCCTGGCGGAACAGTTGCAGCGGGTGGCCGGCGTGCAGCCCGAAGAATGGGCCGCGCCGCTCAGCGGGCCGGAATTCGGTTACCGGCGCCGGGCGCGGGTGGCGGTGCGCTGGGACGTCAAGGCCAAGCACCTGGATGTCGGTTTCCGCGCTGAAGCCAGCCAGGAAATTGTCGCCATAGATGACTGCGCCGTGCTGGTACAGCCTTTGCAATCTATTCTTCGCCACTTGCCGACGGTGTTGCGCTCGCTGGGCAAGCCGCAGGCGATCGGCCACGTGGAGCTGTTCAGTGGCACCGCCGAAGCCGTGCTGGTGCGCCATGTGGCGCCGCTGCCGGCAGACGACCTGGCGCGCCTGCAGGCATTCTGCGACGAGGCCGGGGCGCAGCTGTGGCTGCAAGGCGAGGGTGAGCCGGCCCCGGTGGATGCCGAGGCGAAGCTGGGCTTTGCCCTGGCGCCTTGGCAGCTGGAGCTGGCCTGGCGCCCGGGCGATTTCGTCCAGGTAAACGCCCAGGTCAACACGGCGATGATCGAGCAGGCCCTGGCCTGGCTCGCACCGCAGGCTGACGAGCGCGTGCTGGACCTGTTCTGCGGCCTGGGCAACTTCGCCCTGCCGCTGGCGCGCCAGGCACGTGAGGTGGTGGCAGTGGAAGGTGTGCAGGCCATGGTCGATCGGGCCGCGGCCAATGCCCGGAACAACGATGTGCATAACGCCGCGTTTTTTCAGGCCGATTTATCGCAGCCTTTGGCAGGCGCCGGATGGGCCGCCGAAGGCTTTTCTGCGGTACTCTTGGATCCACCGCGCGACGGTGCTTACGAGGTGGTGCAAGGCATCGCCCGCCTCAATGCCAAGCGCTTGGTGTATGTATCGTGCAACCCGGCCACGCTGGCGCGAGACGCCCAGGTGCTGGTCGGTCAAGGGTACCGGTTAAAAAGGGCCGGGATTCTCGACATGTTTCCTCAGACGGCGCATGTCGAAGCCATGGCGTTATTCGAAGCGGGCTAGCAGGCTGGCCCCTTGGTGCGGCTTCCACGGAAGCGAAGCTGCACGGTGATAGCCAGTGCACCCGTGTGGTGCGCTGTATGGAAAGGTAAAACAAAGATGGTACAGGTGAGAGTGCACCAGCCGGTCAACACAGACGGCAGTATCAATCTCGAAGCATGGCTGGATCATGTGGTGAGCGTCGATTCGGCACTGGATCGCGTGGCGCTCAAGGAAGCGTGCGATTTCGCCCAGGAGATCGAGAAGAAGGGCAACCCGGCCAAGCATTCCTGGGCCGACGGTACGTCCAGTTTCCAGGCTGGCCTGGAAATCGCCGAGATCCTCGCCGACCTCAAGCTCGACCAGGATTCGTTGGTCGCGGCGGTGATCTATCGCTCGGTACGTGAAGGCAAGGTGACCCTGGCCGAAGTCGGCCAGCGCTTTGGCCCGGTGGTGTCCAAGCTGATCGACGGTGTGCTGCGCATGGCCGCCATCAGCGCCAGCCTCAGCCCGCGCCAGTCGCTGGTGCTGGGCTCGCAGGCGCAGGTCGAGAACCTGCGCAAGATGCTCGTGGCCATGGTCGACGACGTGCGCGTGGCGCTTATCAAGCTGGCCGAGCGCACCTGCGCGATCCGTGCGGTCAAGTCCGCCGATGACGAAAAACGCCTGCGCGTGGCACGCGAGGTGTTCGACATCTATGCGCCGCTGGCCCACCGCTTGGGCATCGGCCACATCAAATGGGAGCTGGAAGACCTGTCCTTCCGCTACCTGGAGCCCGACCAGTACAAGCAGATCGCCAAGCTGTTGCACGAGCGCCGGCTGGACCGTGAGCGCTTCATCAGCGATGTGATGAACCAGCTGCAGAACGAGTTGCTGGCCACGGGCGTCAAGGCCGACATCAGCGGCCGGGCGAAGCACATCTATTCGATCTGGCGCAAGATGCAGCGCAAAGGCCTGGAATTCAGCCAGATCTACGACGTGCGTGCGGTGCGCGTGCTGGTGCCGGAGGTGCGCGACTGCTACACCGCGCTGGGTATCGTGCACACCCTGTGGCGGCACATCCCCAAGGAATTCGACGACTACATCGCCAACCCCAAGGAAAACGGCTATCGCTCGCTGCACACCGCGGTGATCGGCCCCGAGGGCAAGGTGCTGGAAGTGCAGATCCGTACCCACGGCATGCACGAGGAGGCCGAGCTCGGCGTCTGCGCCCACTGGCGTTACAAGGGCACCGACGTCAAGCCGAGCTCCAACCACTACGAAGAGAAGATCTCCTGGCTGCGCCAGGTGCTCGAATGGCATGAAGAGCTGGGCGACATCGGTGGCCTGGCCGAGCAGCTGCGGGTCGATATCGAGCCCGACCGGGTCTACGTGTTCACCCCCGATGGCCATGCCATCGACCTGCCCAAGGGTGCCACGCCGCTGGACTTCGCCTACCGCGTGCACACCGAGATCGGCCACAACTGCCGTGGCGCCAAGATCAACGGGCGCATCGTGCCGCTCAACTACAGCCTGCAGACCGGCGAGCAGGTGGAGATCATCACCAGCAAGCACGGCAACCCGAGCCGCGACTGGCTGAACTCCAACCTGGGCTACGTCACCACCTCGCGGGCCCGGGCCAAGATCGTCCACTGGTTCAAGCTGCAGGCGCGTGACCAGAACGTCGCCGCCGGCAAGACCTTGCTCGAACGCGAGCTCAGCCGCCTGGGCCTGCCGCAGGTGGACTTCGAGCGCTTGGCCGAGAAGACCAACGTCAAGACCGCCGAGGACATGTTTGCCTCGCTCGGTGCCGGTGACCTGCGCCTGGCGCACCTGGTCAACGCCGCTCAGCAGCTGCTCGAGCCCGAGCGCATCGAGCAGATCGAGCTGGTGCCGCGCAAGCCTACCGGCCCGCGTACCGGCAAGCGTGGCGACATCCAGATCCAGGGCGTCGGCAACCTGCTCACGCAGATGGCCGGCTGCTGCCAGCCGCTGCCGGGCGATGCCATCGTCGGCTACATCACCCAGGGCCGAGGCGTCAGCATCCACCGCCAGGATTGCGCCTCGGCGTTGCAGTTGGCCGGCCGCGAGCCGGAGCGGATGATCCAGGTAAGCTGGGGGCCGATCCCGGTGCAGACCTACCCGGTCGACATCATCATCCGCGCCTACGACCGCCCAGGGCTGCTGCGCGACGTTTCGCAGGTGCTGCTGAACGAGAAGATCAACGTGCTGGCGGTCAACACCCGCTCGAACAAGGAAGACAACACCGCGCTGATGTCGCTGACCATCGAGATTCCGGGCCTGGATGCGCTGGGGCGCTTGCTGGGCAGGATTTCGCAGTTGCCGAACATCATCGAGACGCGGCGTAACCGTACCCCTTGAGACCGCGGCGCCTGCTTCGCGGGCAAGCCCGCTGCCACAGGATGAGTGCAATCTGTCTGATGTGCGCTGTATCTGTGGGAGCGGGCTTGCCCGCGAAGAAGGCTTCACCGAAGGACCTGCATAAATGACCTACACCCTCGAAGACCTGCTGCACCTCATGGCCCGCCTGCGCGACCCGCAGTACGGCTGCCCATGGGACCTCAAGCAGAACTACGCGAGCATCGTCCCGCACACCATCGAAGAGGCGTACGAAGTCGCCGACACCATCGAGCGCGGCGATTTCGAGCACCTGCAGGGCGAGCTCGGCGACCTGTTGTTCCAGGTGGTCTACTACAGCCAGCTGGCCCGGGAAGAAGGGCGCTTCGAGTTCGATGGCGTGGTCGACAGCATCACCCGCAAGCTGATCCGCCGTCACCCCCATGTGTTCCCGACCGGCGAGCTGTACGCGCCGCTGGACACCCCCAGCCTGAACGAAGCCCAGGTCAAGTCTCGCTGGGAGGAGATCAAGGCCGAGGAACGCGCCGAGAAAAGCACCCCTGAACAACTGTCGCTGCTCGATGACGTGCCGGCGGCATTGCCGGCGCTGTCGCGGGCGGCCAAACTGCAGAAGCGCGCGGCCACCGTCGGTTTCGACTGGCCAGCGGCACTGCCGGTGCTGGACAAGGTGCGCGAGGAACTCGACGAAGTGTTGCAGGCCATGGCCGACAACGACGCTGATGCCCTCGAGGATGAAGTCGGTGACCTGCTGTTTGCCGCCGTGAACCTGGCCCGCCACCTCAAGCAAGACCCGGAAAACGCCCTGCGCCGCGCCAACCGCAAGTTCGAGCGGCGTTTCCGCTTCATCGAACAGGCATTGCGCGACAGCGGCCGGCCGATTGAAGATTGTAACCTTGACGAGCTGGACGCCCTCTGGGGCGAAGCCAAGCGTCAGGAAAAGAACCTGCCCAGCTGCGGCTGAGCTGTTGCATAAGTGAGTGAACATTCATGAGCCTTTCCCTTCGCGACCAATTGCTCAAAGCCGGTCTGGTCAACCAGAAACAGGTCTCGCAGACCAACAAAGCCGAGAAGAAACAGAAACGCCTGGAGCACAAGGGCCAGGTCGACGTCGACGACAGCCAGCAGCGCATGGCCAAGGAAGCCATGGCCGAGAAGGCCAAGCGTGACCAGGAGCTGAATCGCCAGCAACAGGAAAAGGCCGAGCAGAAGGCCCGTGTGGCGCAGATCAAGCAGTTGATCGAAGCCACCCGCCTGCCCAAGCTGACCACCGAGGACTATTACAACTTCGTCGACGACAAGAAGGTCAAGCGCATTGCCGTCAACGCCCTGATGCGCACCCGCCTGAGCAACGGCGCGCTGGCCATCGTGTCGCATGCTGGCGGTTACGAAGTGATCCCGCGTGAGGCGGCGGTGAAGATTCAGGAGCGCGACCCGAGCCGCATTCTGCTGCTCAACACCCATGTCGAGGAAGCGGACGAGGACGATCCGTACGCGGCCTACAAGATCCCTGACGATCTGATGTGGTAAACAGCAAAAACCCCGCTCAGGCGGGGTTTTTTATTGAAGGCGGTGTCATTTGTCATTGGGTAGTGCGCTGGTTTTCCAGGTCTTCCAGCTCCGCCCGGTACTGGTGGGCTTCGTGTTCATTGTGGAACATCCCGACCAATTGGCCCTGCTGGTGCACATCCCAGATCCGCACGCCAGCGGCCAGGCCTTCGTGGGACATTTTCGATTCGTCGCGTTCGGTTACTTGGACTGTCATCGGTAAACTCCACTGCTTGGGTTTGCTGCGACACTGTGTCGCACAACCCCTTTATAGAGTTTGTTAGCAGGCTAAGTAAATAAAACGGCCATGAAACAAGTTTCATGAAGACCCGAATGCGGTCAACTTTGTAGGAGCGGCCATCATCCGGACACAAAAAAGCCCCGCACTGGCGGGGCTCCGGAGATTGCGGGCTGTATCGGATCAGTTACCCTTCACCGACTTGCCATCGACCGTGCCATCCTGCAGCACGATGACGTATTCCTTGCCATCGGTTTCGACCTGGCGCAACTGCACCAGCAAGTAGTCCCAGTCCTTGGCGAACCACAGTTCGGTGATGCGCTTGCTCTGGCTCGGATCGCGAACGCGTTCGACCTTCACCGCCTCGACCTGGCCGGTCTTGGTGGTGACTTTCTCGGTGCCCAATACGCGGAAGTCGTAGGCGTCGATCTCGTCACCGTCGACCACCTGGTAGGTCATGCTCTTCTTGCCGGCGGCCACATCGTGTTGCAGGGCCAGCTGGTAGGATGACTTGTCCAGCACACCGCGGTTGAGCGGCAGGTTGATCGCATCGCCACGATCGCTGCCGGTGATTTTCTTGCCACTCCAGTCGAAGGTCAGGTCGACTTTCTTGGCCTTGCCCAGGCCGCCACGTTCGAAGTGGTACTTCTGCGGCAGCAAAGTGTCGTTGTCCAGGCGCAGGGTGCTTTGCTCGGTCAGGCTGGCGATCATCATGGAAGCCTTGAAATTCAGGTCCCAGGTACCGTTGGCATTCTTGACCAGGCTGCGCTCGGCGGTGCCGCTCATGGGCAGTTGCTTCCAGTCGGCGGTGTAGCTTGCCGAGAACGGCTTCAGGTCAGCTGCCTGGAGGGGCAGGGCGAGCACGGTAAGGGCCAATAGCAGGGCGCGACGCATAAGTTCTCCTAGGGTCGAATCAAGTGACCACTGGCCGGCAGCGGCTGGTCGTCCAGTAACGCACCCTGTTCACCCAGGCGCAAGCGACCTTGGGCAAACCAGTGCACCGCCAGCGGGTAGATCTGGTGTTCCTGATGGTGGACCCTTTGGGCCAGGCTTTCCACCGTGTCCTCAGACAGCACCGGTACCACAGCCTGTACGACCAGAGGCCCGCCATCGAGTTCCTCGGTGACGAAGTGTACGCTGCAGCCGTGCTCGGCGTCGCCTGCCTCCAGTGCCCGGCGGTGGGTATGCAGGCCCTTGTAACGGGGCAGCAGCGACGGGTGGATGTTGAGCAGGCGGCCCTGGTAGTGGCGCACGAAGTCGCCACTGAGGATGCGCATGAAACCGGCCAGCACCACCAGGTCCGGGGTGAAACCGTCGATGCGTGCCATCAGCGCGGCATCGAAGGCTTCACGGCCGTCGAACTGGGTGTGGTCGAGCACCACGGTGTCGATACCGGCTGCCTGGGCCCGTTGCAGGCCATAGGCATCGGCGCGGTTGGAGACCACCGCGGCGATGCGCACCAGGCTGTCCTGCGCGTGGCAACTGTCGATCAAGGCTTGCAGGTTGCTGCCGGAACCCGACAGCAGTACCACTACATTGCAGGGCTTGCTCGGCATCAGTGTGCCTTGAGGTTCTGCAGTTCGACCTGGGCAGCGCCTTCGGCGGCTTCGGCGATGTGGCCGATGACCCAAGGCTGCTCACCGGCGGCGCGCAGTTCGTTCAGGGCGGCTTCGACCTGATCCTGGGCAACGCAGATGACCATGCCGACGCCGCAGTTCAGAACGCGGTGCATTTCGTGCTCGTCGACGTTGCCCTTTTCCTGCAGGAAGTCGAACACCGCCGGGCGCTGCCAGCTGGCCACATCGACCACGGCCTGGGCATTTTTCGGCAGTACGCGCGGGATGTTGTCCAGCAGGCCACCACCGGTGATGTGGGCCATGGCCTTGACTGCACCGGTGTTCTTGATCAGTTGCAGCAGTGGCTTGACGTAGATGCGGGTCGGCGCCATCAGCAGGTCGGTCAGCGGCTTGCCGTCGAGCTGGGTGTTCTCGATGTCGGTGCCGGACACTTCGAGGATCTTGCGGATCAGCGAGTAGCCGTTGGAGTGCGGGCCGGAGGACGGCAGGGCGATCAGCGCGTCACCGGTTGCAACCTTGGAGCCGTCGATGATCTCGGCCTTTTCCACCACGCCGACGCAGAAGCCGGCCAGGTCGTAGTCTTCACCTTCGTACATGCCTGGCATTTCGGCGGTTTCGCCACCGACCAGGGAGCAGCCGGCCAGTTCACAGCCAGCGCCGATGCCGGTGACCACAGTCGCGGCGACGTCGACGTTCAGCTTGCCGGTGGCGTAGTAGTCGAGGAAGAACAGTGGCTCGGCACCGCAGACCACCAGGTCGTTGACGCACATGGCGACCAGGTCCTGGCCGATGCTGTCGTGCTTGTTCAGGTTCAGCGCCAGGCGCAGCTTGGTGCCGACGCCATCGGTGCCGGAGACCAGCACCGGCTGCTTGTAGCCGGCCGGGATCTCGCAGAGGGCGCCGAAGCCGCCCAGGCCACCCATGACTTCAGGGCGTGCGGTGCGTTTTGCCACGCCCTTGATGCGTTCGACCAGTGCTTCGCCGGCGTCGATGTCTACACCGGCGTCCTTGTAGCTCAGGGAGGGTTGCTTGCTCATTGATCCAGGCCTTTAAGAGGGAGGGATTCGTAAAAACGACCATGACGGCCAAGGCCGGCTGGGAAGCGGCGGCTGCCTGAAACGTCAGTGGTCTGTGAAGGCGCGCGATTTTATCAGGGTTGCCGTGCAGCGGCCATCCTCAGGCCGACGGGCAGGGCGGTAAATTGCTGAAAAAGGTGTGCGGGTGGTTGATACGCCGCCTTCTGTATAAGCTGCAAACCACATGCTTCATGCGCAACCGGACAGGAATCCCCCATGCGACTTCTCAATTACCTGGCAGCAGGGTGCCTGGCACTGGCCAGCCTAGCTGCGCAGGCCGAAACCGTCTCCGGGCTCTATCAAGTGCGCGAGCCAGTCGAAGGGCAGGGCGCCGAAGCCCGTACGGCAGCCACTGGCAAGGCCTTCGAGACCTTGGTGCTGCGCCTGACCGGTGACCCCAAGGCGGCGCAGAACCCGGCGCTGGCCGAGCTGCGCAAAGACCCGCAACAGATCATCAACCAAGTTGGCACCGAGGCCGGGCCGCCGGAGTCGGTGCAGGTCGAATTCGACCCCGGCAGCACCGAACGTGCCTTGCGCAAGGCTGGCCTGGCGCTGTGGGGCAGCAACCGGCCCTCCATCCTCGGCTGGTGGCTCAACGACAGCGCCGAAGGCAGCAACCTGGTCGGTGACGGCCAGGCCGGCGCCCAGCCGCTGCGCCGTGCTGCCCAGCACCGTGGCTTGCCGCTGCGCTTGCCGCTGGCCGATCTGCAGGAGCAACTGGTGGCCAACGCCAAGCAACTCGAAGGCAGCGACCCGGCGCCGCTGCGCGCAGCGGCGGAGCGCTACGGCGCCGATGCCCTGTTGGCGGTGCATGCCCAGGAGGCCGATGGCAAATGGCAAGGTAAATGGCAGCTGTGGCTGGGCGAGCAGCGCGAGCAGGGCAGCGCCGAAGGCGCTGACCAGGCTGCCCTGGCGGACGCTGTCATGCTGGCGGTCAGCAGCCGCCTGGCGCCGCGCTACGTGATCAAGGCGGGTGCCAGCAGCCAGTTGCAGGTGCAGGTGCAAGGCATGAACCTGCAGCGCTATGCCGAGCTGAACCGAGTGCTGGAACCCTATGGCCCACGCCTGCAACTGGCCGAAGGCGGCACGCTGACCTATGCGGTCACCGGCAACCGCGAGCAGCTGCGTGCCCAACTGGGGCTGGCCAAGTTGCAGGAGGTGCCGGTCGAGCAGGTGCCGGCTACCCCGGTCACGCCCGCGCCCGGCCCAGGTGCTGCGCCGGGCCAGCCGGCCGCGCCTGCAGCTGTTGCAGTCAAGCCGTTCGACGGCCTGCGATTCCGTTGGTAAGGGGCGCTATCGATGACTGACATGCGTCGCTGGATCGGCTGGGGTGCTGCACTGCTGATTGCCGTGCTTCTCTATAGCCTGCACAACATTCTGACGCCGTTCCTGGTCGGCATCTTGCTGGCCTACCTGGCCGACCCGCTGGTCGACCGCCTGGAGCGCCTGGGCCTGTCACGTACCTGGGGCGTGGTGGTGGTGTTCGGCCTTTTCACCCTGCTGCTGCTGGCCTTGCTGCTGGTGCTGGTGCCGTTGCTGGCCAAGCAGTTGCTGCGCCTGTATGAACTGGCGCCGCAGATGCTCGACTGGCTTGAGCATGTGGCACTGCCCTGGGTACAGGGGCGGCTGGGCCTGGCCGACGGGTTCTGGAAGTTCGACAAGATCAAGGCCGCCATCGGCGCGCACATGGGCCAGACCACCGACATCGTCGGCATGCTGCTGTCCCATGCCACCGCCTCGAGCCTGGCGCTGATAGCCTGGCTGGCCAACATGGTGCTGATCCCGGTGGTTGGCTTCTACCTGCTGCGCGACTGGGACCTGATGATGGCCAAGCTGCGTGGCCTGCTGCCGCGTCAGCGTGAGCCGCAGGTGGTGGGGCTGGCGGGTGAATGCCATGAAGTGCTGGGGGCGTTCGTGCGTGGCCAGCTGATGGTGATGGTCGCGCTGGGCGTCATCTATTCCGCCGGCCTGATGCTGGTCGGGCTTGAGCTGGGCCTGCTGATCGGCATGCTCGCGGGCCTGGCGGCCATCGTGCCTTACATGGGCTTCATCATCGGTATCGGCGCGGCGTTGGTGGCCGGGTTGTTCCAGTTCGGCGGTGATCTGTACCCCATGCTCGGCATCGTCGCGGTATTCATGGTCGGGCAGGCGCTGGAGGGCATGGTGCTGACTCCGCTGCTGGTCGGCGACCGCATCGGCTTGCATCCGGTGGCGGTGATCTTCGCCATTCTCGCCGGCGGCGAGCTGTTCGGCTTCACCGGTGTGTTGCTGGCATTGCCGGTGGCGGCGGTGATCATGGTCCTGCTGCGACATGTGCATGATTTGTACAAGGAATCGGACATGTATGCCGGCGATGTCGATCCGGACCTGTGAGGGTGGGGCTGCAATGCAGCCCCGCAGCAGCGCAACTCGTTGATTTTACTTGTGCTATCCGCCTGCATGATTGTGCGCCCTGCGATGCGGGTATAGACTTTGCACATTGTTCACCAAAGGCCCCCTGCGGTCCCGTCGACCGCCCGCGAGCATGAAACCACCGATCCAGTTGCCCCTGGGTGTGCGCCTGCGCGATGACGCCACCTTCATCAACTACTATCCGGGCGCCAATGCCGCGGCGTTGGGCTATGTCGAGCGGCTTTGCGAAGCCGACGCTGGCTGGACCGAGAGCCTCATCTATCTGTGGGGCAAACAGGGCGTTGGTCGCAGCCACCTGCTGCAGGCGGCCACCCATCGCTTCCAGCAGCGTGGCGAGCCTGCGGTGTACCTGCCGTTGGCGCAATTGCTCGATCGTGGTGTGGAACTGCTCGATTACCTGGCTCAGTACGAGCTGGTGTGCATCGACGACCTGCATGTGATCGCCGGCAAGGCAGACTGGGAAGAGGCGATGTTCCACCTGTTCAACCGCCTGCGTGACAGCGGCCGCCGCCTGTTGCTGGCCGCTTCGGCCTCGCCCCGTGAACTGCCGATCAAGCTGCCCGACCTCAAGTCTCGCCTGACCCTGGCCCTGGTCTTCCAGATGCGCGGCCTGTCCGACGAAGACAAGCTGCGGGCCCTGCAACTGCGGGCCTCGCGCCGCGGCTTGCACCTGACCGATGAAGTCGGCCATTTCATCCTGACCCGGGGCACGCGCAGCATGAGTGCGCTGTTCGACCTGCTCGAACGCCTCGACCAGGCCTCCCTGCAGGCCCAGCGCAAGCTCACCATCCCTTTCCTGAAGGAAACCCTCGGCTGGTAAGCCCCGTAAACACAGGGCTTTGAGGGGCAAAACAAAAAAGTCACATCTTTTTCGATAAAATTTGCAAATGGCCATGATAGAGGGCATAGTTTCACCCTTCTAAAGGATTACAGACACGGTCGTGCCCATGCTGAAGCGCTTCGCACCCCTCGTGCCACTCGCACTCGTGACCCTGCTTTTTGGCTGCGCGGCTCAAGGCCCGGTTTCCCAGCCCCAGGATCACACCCCGGTTGCCTCGCAATCGGTCAACAAGGCCAAGGCTTCGCCATCGTCGGTCTTCGGCGAAGAAGAACAGGCCACCGAAGATGACCTGGAGGCCTTCTCCAGCAGCAAGCCTTATCAGCTCCCGGTGCTGGCAGACAGCATCCTCGAGCGCGGCATGTCGCTGATCGGCACCCGCTACCGCTTCGGCGGTACTTCGGAAGCCTCCGGTTTCGACTGCAGCGGTTTCATCGGCTACCTGTTCCGCGAAGAGGCCGGCATGAACCTGCCGCGCTCGACCCGCGAAATGATCAACGTCGATGCACCGAAGGTGGCTCGCAACAAGCTCAAGCCCGGTGACCTGCTGTTCTTCAGCACCAATGGCCGTGGCCGTGTCAGCCATGCCGGCATCTACCTGGGTGACAATCAGTTCATCCACTCCAGCAGCCGCCGCAGCGGTGGTGTACGCATCGACAGCCTCGGTGATCGCTACTGGAGCAAGACCTTCATCGAAGCCAAGCGTGCCTTGGCCATGGCGCCGACCACCAATATCGCGCGCAACTGATATCAAAATGATGTACCCTGCCACGGCGGCGTAGCTTGTAAAAAGCTCGCCGCCGTGCGCATTTACAGAAAGCGTCTAATCTAAATTCTCAACTCTTTTCGGCTGCGGCCGTTCGGTCTCAGACAGGAAGTTCTGGCCATGGCGATGATGGCGCGCTTCGCATTCCTTTCCCTGGTGGCATTGCTTGCCGCCTGCTCCAGCCGTGCTCCGGCACCGGCTCCTGTGGTGCAGCCGCAGATTACCTACAGCCAGCCCGAAGGCTCGCCGCTCGCCGATGACGTGCTGATGCGCGCGATCGGCCTGGTCGGCACGCCGTATCGCTGGGGTGGCAACACGCCGGACTCCGGCTTCGACTGCAGCGGCCTGATCGGTTACGTGTACCGCGATGCGGCGGGCATCAGCCTGCCGCGCTCGACGCGTGAAATGATCGTCATGCGCGCGCCCACCGTGGACATCAACTCGCTGCAGTCGGGTGACCTGGTGTTCTTCGCCACCGGTGGTGGCTCGCAGGTCAGCCATGCCGGCATCTACGTGGGCGAAGGGCGCTTCGTGCATGCCCCTCGCACAGGTGGCACGGTACGCCTGGATTACCTGTCCAACAGCTACTGGTCCAAAGCCTACCTGCAGGCCAAGCGGGTCATCCCGCAGGGCAACCTGGCGCAAAACCGCTGAGCCTCGTGTAACGCCCCACTGCCCTGAGCGGCCGATTGCGCCGACGGCAGCATACATCTACCTCAATGCCCTCGCTCGGCGGTGCCAGGCTGGTTGCCCGAATGCAACCGCCTGGAGAGGCCATGAGCACAATCGAGCAACGCATGAATCGCAGCCTTGCGGCACTGGACGCCGGGCGCCCCCTGGTGCTCCTGGTAGATGAGCTGCTGGGTGATTACCCCGACCCTTTCCTGCTGGCGAGCGAGCAAGCGCAGCAGATCATGCTCAGGCATACCGGCAGGCAGTTGGATCCCCGGTTCGTCTGGTGGCACCAGTTCAATACCGAAAGCTCCAGTAGCACCAGCTTCACGGGCTGGCGCCACAGTGGGCCGCCTCAGAAGTCGATGGTGATGACTGAACTGGTGATCGAGCGATTCGACCTGCATTTCCAGGACGCATCCGACCAGCTCGATCAGGTGGGGGGCTTTTATTTTCAGGGGCCGCATGCCGCTGAGTACGACGAACGAAACGAAGTCCGGATGCTGGGCAGCGATGTGCAGAAGGCCTTGTGGACGTTGGATTTCGCGGTGCTTTTCCGTGAACAGGTGGAACGGTTCTGGTCCGCCAACGACGCCCGTTTCGCCGTGCTTGCCAAGATCAACCTGCTGGGGCAGGGGGCAAAGGTATTGCGCGACGGCAACATCAGCAGGCTCGATTGGCAGCGTTTGCGCGCCATGGTGGCTGATGATCTCAGCGAAGGTGAACTGCCGACATTGGCCAAGCTTGAGCGTGGCAGCTCAAGCAATGCCCTGGCGATAGACCGTTATGTGTTCGGCGAGGGAGACAGGGGCGGGCTGTTCACCTTTCAGGCCGAGGATGGCCGGACCATGGCCTACCTGCCATGGGCCACTGAAGCGCTCAAAGGGTTTGATTCCGAGCTGATGATGGCCAGTTGGTTGCGAGAGCAACTGCAGGCGGCGGCGACACTGGAGGCGTTCATCGAAGGTTGCCACAGCAACCCGCGCGACAGGGCCGTCAACCAGCTGATTCGCGTTCACCTGCATGGCATTGCTGATAGCCGGACGGATCAGGCCGGGTTGATCGCCTTGTCGCTGTTCAAGCGCCGACTTGATTCCAGCCTCTTTGCCTGGCTGGCCAGCCAGGCCGCCGAGGAAATGCGCCGCAATGCCCTGCTGCTGCAGGACAACAGCAGGCTGCGCAAGGCGATGTGCAGCAGTTATCTGTCGGCATTTCTGGGCGTGTTCGGCGGGCTTGCGCCATTGGGGTGGCCCATGTCGCTGATCCTGCTCGGCGCCAGCATCGGCAAGGTCGGGCTGGATGTCGATGAGGCGTTGCATGCCGTGGATGAGCAGGGGCGCAAGGACGCCCTGCGCTCGGCCATGGTCGAAAGCATCTTCGCCACCTTGAACATGATCGATATCGGTTTCCAGTCGACCCTGACGGCCTTGGCCTACCCGTCACCGCCCCATGAGCAAGGTGTCGTCGTGGAGGACTGGGAGGTCGTGGAGTCCGCCACCTTGCCTCTGCAGGGGCAGGAAAGCAATCGACTGCCCGATACCGTGGCGGCGCGTACCGGGCGCTTGCAAGGCATCAGGGTCCGGGCGGACGGCAGCTGCTGGATCGAGCTCAACGGCTTTACCTACCGGGTGCGCTACAGCCATGAACTCGAGGTGTGGCTGGTGGTACCGGCAGACAATCCGTTTGCTTTCGGCCCGTTGCGGCCTGTGCGCCTGAATGAATTTGGCGAGTGGGAACTGTTGCAATCGCCGCGGCTGGCCGGCGGTGTGCCACCCGAAGTGGAAGGCATGAACAGCACATCGTCTTCATTCTGGGATACCTATACATCCATCAATGCAGAACAGAGCAAGCGCCTTTCCAGCCGTGCCCTGCAACGGCAGAAAGCGTTGCTCAAGCACTGGTCGGTGGCCGAACTCCAGCGCGGCCAGGCCCCCGCCATCGATGCCAACGGGCTGGAGTGCGTCATGGTGGATGGCCGGCCCAACTACTCGTATCGCTACGGCAACGAATACTTCAATGTCCTGATCGAGTACTACACCAGTGACGAATCGAGGGTAAATGATGTTTTCCGCTCAGGTATCTACAAATACGGCGATGAAGACAGCTATATAAACGATCTGGCCGATAGCCTCGGGCAACTGCCCAAGAGCAACGAAGTCACGCTCTATCGCGGTGGGCACCGCTCGCGAGGGACCAGCGGCGAGTTCTATCGCAATGGCCATCTGCGGCTCGGTGATGTGCTGGTGAACACCGATTTCACTTCATTTACCGAAAATCCCTACAAGGTTGCCGAATTCGCTTCCTTGCCTTTCGCCGAGGCTCCAGGCGGGTTGCCGGGGTTGTTCGATGACAGTTCAGTGGTGTTCGAACTGCAAGCCGGGGCTTATCGCGATGCGACGCCGGTCAGTGCATTCTCCATCTACTGGGATGAAGCGGAGTCGATGTTCCTGCCTGGCAACTACTTTCGCATTGATGGCCTGGAGCAGGTCTATGGTGAGCACTACCGTTTCATCAAGGTCACGCTCAGGCAGATCGACGCGCCTGCTTCCGGGCCGATTCACGACTTGCGTACCGGCCTTGCTTTCGACCTTGCTGCCTATCGGGCGCAGTTCAAATCGGCGCAACTGCCACAGCGATTCTTCCCGGCATGACGGCGCACGCGCTCAGGTCACGTCTTCCAGGTCGAGATGGTCGATGCGTTCAAAGCGTTCGATGAGAAAGTCGATCAGGCGCCGTACGCGTGCCGAGAGGTGCAATTGCTGCGGGTAAACGGCATAGACATCGGCGCGGGTGGGTGTCTGGTCCTCCAATAACAGGCGCAAGCGCCCGCTGCGCACGTAGCGGGCGATGTCCCATTCGGCGCGCAGCAGGATGCCGTGGCCCTGCAATGCCCAGTTCAGCGCCACCTCGCCGTCATTGCAGCTTAATGCCCCGCGCACCTTGATGTTCTGGGTACGGCCGCCATTGGTGAAGGTCCACACGCCATAGGGCGATTCGTTCTGGCGCAGGAAAATGCAGTTGTGCTGGCTCAGGTCCGTCAGCTTCTGCGGCGTGCCGTGCTTCTCCAGGTACAGCGGGGAGGCGCACAGCAAGCGGCGGTTGGAGGCGATCTTGCGGGCGTGGAAGGATGCATCCGGCAGGCTGCCGAAACGGATGCCCAGGTCGAAGCCATGGCTGGCCAGGTCCAGCGGATGGTCGCTGATCTCCAACTGCACCTCGATGTCGGGGTGGCGGGCATAGAAGTCGGCCAGTGCCGGGCCGATGTAGCGGCGGCCGAAGCCCAGCGACGCGTTGACCCGGATCAGCCCCTTGGGTTCGGCGCGGTGCTGGCCGATCAACTGTTCCACTTCGTCGACCTGGGCGAGGATCCGCGCCGCATGGGCGAAGTACAGCTCGCCCTCGGCGGTCAAGCTCATGGAGCGGGTGGTGCGGTTGACCAGGCGAATGCCCAGGCGTGCTTCCAGCGCGGCCAGGCGCTTGCTCACCGCAGGGGGTGTCACGCCCAGTTCACGGGCCGTGGCGGCCAGGCTGCCTTGCTTGGCCAGCAGGTGGAAGAAGCCCAGGTCCTGTGTCGGATTCATCATTAACCCACGGTTACTTAAGAGGTGATGCAGGGTTAACTGCTGCCCTGGTTTCACTACATATACTCGCCCCATCCCCGCAGGCACAAGCCCGGCGGGCCACAACAGCATGGGAGTCGAGACATGAACAATTACAAGATCGCCGCCATCCCGGGTGACGGCATCGGCGTCGAAGTGATCGCGGCGGGTGTGGAAGTGCTGCAGGCCCTGGCGGCCAGGCACGGTACCTTCGGCATTGATGTCCAGCACTTCGACTGGGGCTCGGAACGCTACCTGCGTGAGGGCCAGTACATTCCCGAGGGTGGCCTGGCGTCGCTCAAGGCCTTCGACGCCATCTTCTTCGGCGCCGTGGGCAGCCAGCAAGTGCCCGACCATGTGTCCCTGTGGGGCCTGCGCCTGCCGATCTGCCAGGGTTTCGACCAATACGCCAACGTGCGCCCGGCGCGTGTGCTGCCTGGCGTTACCAGCCCGCTGGCCAAGGGCAAGGCAATCGACTGGGTGATCGTGCGCGAGAACTCCGAGGGTGAATACTCCGGCAGCGGTGGCCGGGTACACCCGGGGCTGCCGATCGAGGTGGCCACCGAGGTCTCGACCTTTACCCGCGTGGGCGTGGAGCGCATCCACCGCTTCGCCTTCGAACTGGCCCGCACTCGCCCGGCGAAGCACCTGACCCTGGTGACCAAGTCCAACGCCCAGCGCCATGGCATGGTGTTGTGGGATGAAGTGTTCGCGGACGTGGCCAAGGATTACCCGGATGTGCGCACCACCCGTGAGCTGGTGGATGCCGTGACCACCACCATGGTGCTCAAGCCCGAGCAGCTGGATGTGGTGGTGGCCACCAACCTGCATGCCGACATCCTCTCCGACCTGGCCGCCGCACTGTCTGGTAGCCTGGGCATCGCGCCCACTGCAAACCTCAACCCGAGCCGCGAATTCCCGTCGATGTTCGAACCGATCCACGGCTCGGCCTTCGACATCACCGGCAAGGGCGTGGCCAACCCGATCGCGACCTTCTGGACGGCGGTAATGATGCTTGAGCACCTGGGCGAGGCCGCCGCTGCGCGTGAGCTGATGGCGGCCATCGAGGCGGTGACCGAGAGTGGCCTGCACACGCCGGACCTGGGCGGCAGGGCTACCACCCGCGAGGTGACCGACGCGGTGCTGGCGTTGCTCCGCCGGGGGTAGCGTCTGTCGGTGTTTTTGTAGCGCCTGTAAGATCGAGCGCCGCGCGGGCGGCGCTCGATTCATGCCCTGGCGCAAAAACCAGGCCAGACACCCCGCATATCGATTTGACGCTCCCCGTGCAACCCTCTAACCTTCGCGGCGTGTTTCAGGTGCCCTGCCAGCCCAGACTGGGCAGGGTGAAACTGGGAAGCCGGTGGTCGCCAGCATGGCGCGATTCCGGCGCTGCCCCCGCAACGGTAGGTGAGTAGCGGCCGCGCAGGGCCACTGGGTACAGGTACCCGGGAAGGCGCGCAGGCCTGGGCCGAATGGCCCTCTCACAAGCCCGGAGACCGGCCTGATACTGCCAACGGCATCACGGAGGGTGATGCGCGGTGCACCGTGGCTCCGGCCATGGCTCCTGCGCGTTCTCCGTCTGCTCGCCTACTACCTGTCGCCGCCGTTCGCGTGGCGCCAGACTGCGGAGAACCCTTCATGAGCGAATCCACCGAACGCGACGAACGCCACCTGGCGCGCATGCAGCGCAAGAAGGCGGTCATCGACGAACGCATCGCCAATTCCCCCAACGAATGCGGGCTGCTGCTGGTGCTCACCGGCAACGGCAAGGGCAAGAGCAGTTCGGCCTTCGGCATGCTTGCCCGGGCCCTGGGCCATGGCATGCAGTGCGGTGTGGTGCAGTTCATCAAGGGCCGCAACAGCACCGGCGAGGAGCTGTTCTTCCGCCGCTTCCCCGAGCAGGTGCGCTACCACGTGATGGGCGAGGGCTTCACCTGGGAGACCCAGGACCGCCAGCGTGACATCGCTGCCGCCGAAGCGGCCTGGGCGGTATCGCGCCAGCTGCTGCAAGACCCGGGCGTGCAGTTTGTGGTGCTCGACGAGTTGAACATCGCCCTCAAGCACGGCTATCTGGACCTCGACCAGGTGCTGAGTGACATTCAGGCCCGGCCGCCGATGCAGCACGTGATCGTCACCGGCCGCGCAGCCAAGCCTGAAATGGTCGAACTGGCCGACACCGTCACCGAGATGGGCATGCTCAAGCACGCCTTCCAGGCCGGCATTCGCGCGCAGAAGGGCGTCGAACTGTGAGTGAAGCGCGCAGCTGCCCGGCGGTGCTGATCGCAGCACCCGCCTCTGGCCAGGGCAAGACCACCGTGACCGCAGCCCTGGCCCGCCTGCACCGCAACCTTGGGCGTAGGGTCCGGGTGTTCAAGTGCGGCCCTGACTTCCTCGACCCGATGATCCTTGAACGGGCCAGCGGCGCGCCGGTGTACCAGCTCGATCTGTGGATGATCGGTGCCGAAGAAAGCCGCCGGCTGCTGTGGCAAGCTGCAGAGGAGGCCGACCTGATCCTGATCGAAGGGGTGATGGGCCTGTTCGACGGCACCCCGTCGAGCGCCGACCTGGCCCGCCACTTCGGCGTGCCGGTGCTGGCGGTGATCGACGGCACGGCCATGGCCCAGACCTTCGGCGCCCTGGCCCTGGGCCTGGCACGTTATCAGGCCGACCTGCCGTTCGCCGGCGTGCTGGCCAACCGGGTCGGTAGCCTGCGCCACGCGCAACTGCTCGAAGGCAGCCTGACCGAGGGCCTGCGCTGGTATGGTGGGCTGTCGCGCGAGCGTGGTATCGAGCTGCCCAGCCGCCACCTTGGGCTGGTCCAGGCCAGCGAGCTGAATGACCTGGATGCCCGCCTGGATGCTGCCGCCGAAGCCCTCGGCGCCAGTTGCGATGCCACCTTGCCGCCGGCGGTGGCCTTTGCCGCGCCTGAGCCGAAAGCGTCTACTGCGTCGCTGAGTGGTGTGCGCATTGGTGTGGCGCGTGACGAAGCGTTCGCCTTTACCTATGGCGCCAACCTCGACCTGCTGCGTGACCTGGGCGCACAGCTGGTGTTCTTCTCGCCGCTGCACGATCGTGAGCTGCCGGCCGTGGACAGCCTGTATCTGCCGGGAGGCTACCCCGAGCTGCATCACCACGCACTGGCTGCCAATACACCAATGTGCGAAGCGATCCGTGCCCACCATGCCCAGGGCAAGCCGTTGCTGGCCGAATGCGGCGGCATGCTGTACCTGCTCGATGCCCTGACCGACGTCGCTGGCGAGCGTGCAAGACTGCTGGGCCTGCTGCCGGGGGAGGCGACCATGCAGAAGCGCCTGGCGGCCCTGGCCCTGCAGGCCGTGGAGTTGCCGGAAGGTACCCTGCGCGGGCACACTTACCACCACTCGCTGACCAGCACCGAGCTGGAGCCGATCGCGCGAGGCCTGAGCCCCAATGGCGGGCGGGGCAACGAAGCGGTGTATCGACTGGGCCGGCTGACAGCCTCTTACGTGCACTTCTACTTCCCGTCCAACCCTGATGCGGCGGCGGCGCTGTTGCGGCCATGAGCGATCACGCGTACAGCGCTGCCGAGCGCGCCGCTATCTACCGCGCAATCGGTGAGCGCCGCGACATGCGCCACTTTGCCGGCGGCACGGTCGCGCCTGAGCTGCTCGGCCGGCTGCTGGCCGCCGCGCACCAGGCACCGAGTGTCGGCCTGATGCAGCCTTGGCGGTTCATCCGCATCAGCCAGCGCGAGCTGCGCGGGCGCATCCAGGCCTTGGTCGAAGAGGAGCGGGTGCGTACCGCCGAAGCGCTGGGCGAACGCTCTGATGCGTTCATGAAGCTCAAGGTCGAAGGCATCAGCGACTGCGCCGAAGTACTGGTAGCGGCGTTGATGGAAAACCGCGAGCCGCACATCTTCGGCCGCCGCACTTTGCCGGAAATGGACCTGGCCTCCTTGGCCTGCGCCATCCAGAACCTGTGGCTGGCCGCCCGGGCCGAGGGTCTGGGGCTGGGCTGGGTGTCGCTGTTCGACCCGCAAGCCCTGGCTGCGCTGCTGGGCATGCCTGCCGGGGCCAAGCCGGTGGCGGTGTTGTGCCTGGGGCCGGTCAGCGAATTCTACGCACAGCCGATGCTGGTACAGGAAAACTGGGCGCAAGAGCGCCCCTTGAGTGAAATGCTGTTCGAGAACCAATGGGGAGAGCGCCCATGAGCGTCGCTTTGCTGACTGTGGCCGGCGTGGCCCTCGATGCGCTGCTGGGCGAGCCCAAGCGCCGGCACCCGCTGGTGGGCTTCGGCAACCTGGCGTCGAACCTGGAGCGCCGCCTGAATGCCGGTGGGCGCGGCTGGCGCAGCCATGGTGTGAGCGCCTGGTTCCTGGCTGTGGTGCCGCTGACCCTGGTGGCGCTGATCCTGTCCTGGCTGCCCTATGTCGGCTGGCTGGTGGACGTGCTGGCGCTGTATTGCGCCCTCGGCTTGCGCAGCCTCGGCGAGCACGTGCTGCCGGTGGCCAACGCCTTGCGCCAGGGCGATCTGGAAGAAGCGCGGCGCCGCGTCGGTTATCTGGTCAGCCGTGAAACCCGTGAACTGGACGCGCCAGCGGTCGCCCGTGCCGCCACCGAATCGGTGCTGGAGAACGGCAGCGATGCGGTGTTCGCCGCGCTGTTCTGGTTCGTGGTGGCCGGTGCGCCGGGCGTGGTGCTGTACCGCCTGAGCAATACCCTGGACGCCATGTGGGGCTATCGCAACGAACGCTTCGAGCGCTTTGGCTGGTGCGCGGCGCGCATCGACGATGTGCTGAACTATATTCCCGCCAGGCTGGTGGCGTTGACGTACGCACTGCTTGGCAAGACGCGCCTGGCCCTGGCCTGCTGGCGCAAACAGGCGCCGATGTGGGACAGCCCAAACGCCGGGCCGGTGATGGCCGCTGGTGCCGGTGCGCTGGCTGTCGAGCTCGGCGGCCCGGCGGTGTACCACGGCGAGTTGCACGAGCGCCCGCGTCTGGGTGAAGGGCCGATGGCCGATGCCGAGGCCATCGAGCGCGGCTGGAGCCTGGTGCAGCGTGGCGTATGGTTGTGGGTATTGCTGATCTGCGTGGGAGCCTATGTGAATGCTTGAGCACGGTGGCCGCTTGTTGCGGGCGGTACGGCAATACGGGATCGCGCGCGAAGACTGGCTCGATCTGTCCAGCGGCATCGCCCCTTGGCCATACCCGATTCCGTCGATTCCACTGGACGCCTGGGCCCGGCTGCCGGAAGCCGAGGACGGTCTGGAAGACGCCGCGCGGCGCTATTACGGCGTGCCGCAACTGTTGCCGGTGGCGGGGTCACAGGCGGCGATCCAGGCCTTGCCCATGCTGCGCCCGCTTGGGCGCGTTGGTGTACTGACGCCGTGTTATGCCGAGCATCCGCATGCCTGGCGGCGAGCGGGGCACCAGCTGATCGAACTGGACGAGCGCCAGGTCGAGGCGCAGCTCGATCAACTCGACGTGCTGGTGCTGGTCAATCCGAACAACCCGACCGGGCGGCTCGTGTCGCCTGAGCAGCTGCTGGCCTGGCATGCGCGCCTCGGGCAACGCGGTGGCTGGCTGGTGGTGGACGAAGCGTTCATGGACAACACGCCTGAACACAGTGTGGCTGCTTGCGCCGAGCGCCCAGGCCTGATCGTGCTGCGTTCGTTCGGCAAGTTTTTTGGCCTGGCCGGCGTGCGCCTGGGCTGCGTAGTGGCCGAGCTGCCGCTGTTGCAGCGCCTTGCCGAGCTGCTCGGGCCCTGGACAGTCAGTGGCCCGACCCGGGTGCTGGCGCAAGCCTGCTTTGCCGACCACGCCGCACATCAGGCGCAGATCGAGCGCTGCGCCCTGGCCAGTCAGCGCCTGGCTACGCTGCTGCAGGGTTGTGGCCTGGCGCCTAGCGGCGGCTGCGACCTGTTCCAGTACGTGCGCAACGCGCGCGCAGCCCACCTGCATGACTTTCTCGCCCGCCGCGGCATCCTCGTGCGCCTGTTCGAGCAGCCTGCGGCCGTGCGCCTTGGCTTGCCGGCAAACGCCGCAGACGAGCAGCGCCTGGCCCAGGCCCTGGCCGATTATCAGAAGGAAACGGCATGACCACCCTCATGGTGCAAGGCACCACCTCCGATGCCGGCAAGAGCACACTGGTTACCGCCTTGTGCCGCTGGTTGTTGCGTCAGGGCGTCGGCGTGGTGCCGTTCAAACCCCAGAACATGGCACTCAACAGCGCCGTGACCGCCGACGGCGGCGAAATCGGCCGCGCCCAGGCGGTGCAGGCCCAGGCCTGCCGACTGGCGCCGCACACCGACATGAACCCGGTCCTGCTCAAACCCAACAGCGATACGGGCGCCCAGGTGATCATTCACGGTCGCGCCGTCACCAGCATGAACGCGGTGGCCTATCACGACTACAAGGCCATCGCCATGCAAGCGGTACTGGCCTCGCACCAGCGCCTCAGTGCGGCCTACCCGGTGGTGATGGTCGAAGGGGCGGGCTCGCCCGCCGAAATCAACCTGCGCGCCGGTGACATCGCCAACATGGGCTTTGCCGAGGCGGTCGACTGCCCGGTGATCCTGGTTGCCGACATCAACCGTGGCGGGGTATTCGCCCACCTGGTCGGCACCCTCGAGCTGCTCTCGCCGAGCGAGCAGGCGCGGGTCAAGGGCTTCGTCATCAACCGTTTTCGCGGCGACATCGCGTTGCTGCAGCCGGGCCTGGACTGGCTGCAGCAACGCACCGGCAAACCCGTGTTGGGTGTGCTGCCCTATGTCACCGACCTGCACCTGGAAGCCGAAGATGGCATCGACATTCGCCAGGGCGCCAAGCAGGAGCGCGTGCTCAAGGTGATCGTCCCGGTGCTGCCGCGCATCAGCAACCACACCGATTTCGACCCGCTGCGCCTGCACCCGCAGGTCGACCTGCAGTTCATCGGGCCAGGCCAGCCGATCCCGGCCGCCGACCTGATCATTCTGCCCGGCTCGAAAAGCGTGCGCGGCGACCTCGCGCAACTGCGCGAGCGTGGCTGGGACAAAGCCATCGAGCGGCACCTGCGCTATGGCGGCAAGCTCATCGGTATCTGCGGTGGCCTGCAGATGCTGGGGCGTGAAGTGCACGACCCGCTCGGCCTCGAGGGCGCCGCCGGTTCCAGCCCCGGGCTGGGCCTGTTCGATTACGTGACAGTGCTCGAAGCCGACAAGCAGCTGCGCAACGTTGCCGGCGCCCTGAGCCTGGAAGCCGCACCGGTCGCCGGTTATGAAATTCATGCCGGCGTTACCACAGGCCCTGCGCTGGAACAGCCTGCCGTGCAGCTCGCCAATGGCCGCTGCGATGGCGCGATCAGCGCCGATGGCCAGATCCTCGCCACTTACCTCCATGGCCTGTTCGAGGGCAGCCAGTCCTGCGCCGCGTTGCTGCGCTGGGCGGGGCTGGAACATGCGCAGACCATCGATTACGAAGCCCTGCGCGAACGTGATATCGAGCGCCTGGCTGACCTGGTGCAGACGCACCTGGATACCGCGTACCTGCGAACGCTGTGTGGAGTCGCCTGACATGCTCAACCTGATCCTCGGCGGCGCCCGTTCGGGCAAGAGCCGCCTGGCCGAACAACTGGCCAGCGACAGCGACCTGCCCGTCACCTACATCGCCACCAGCAAGCCGCTCGATGGCGAAATGAACGAACGCGTGCGCTTGCACCGTGAGCGTCGGCCAGCCGACTGGGGGCTGATCGAGGAGCCCCTGGCGCTGGCCGACGTGTTGCGCGCTGAAGCCGCCGAGGGCCGCTGCCTGCTGGTCGATTGCCTGACCTTGTGGCTGACCAACCTGCTGATGCTCGAAGATCCGCAGCGCCTGGCCGCAGAGCGCGACGCGCTGCTCGACTGCCTGGAGCAATTGCCCGGCACGATCATTCTGGTCAGCAACGAAACCGGCCTGGGCGTGGTGCCCATGGGCGAGTTGACCCGCCGTTACGTCGACCTGGCCGGCGGGTTGCACCAGGCGGTTGCCGAGCGCTGCCAGCGTGTGGTGCTGACCGTGGCCGGCCTACCTCTCATGCTCAAAGGACCTGCTCTATGAACCAAGCCTGGTGGCGTGATGCCTGCCAACCTCTCGACAACGCCGCCATGGACCAGGCCCGCGCCCGTCAGCAGCAGCTGACCAAACCTGCCGGCTCGCTCGGCCAGCTCGAAGGCCTGGCCGTGCAACTGGCCGGGTTGCAGGGGTGTGAGCGGCCAACCCTGGATCAGGTCGCCATCACGATTTTCGCGGGCGACCACGGTGTGGTCGAGGAGGGCATCTCGGCCTATCCGCAGGCGGTCACCGGGCAGATGCTGCGTAACTTCGTTGGCGGTGGCGCGGCGATCAGCGTGCTGGCGCGTCAACTGCAGGCCAGCCTCGAAGTGGTCGACCTGGGCACCATCGACCCTGAGCTGGAACTGCCTGGGGTGCTTCACCTGCGCCTGGGCGCTGGTACCGCCAACTTCGCCCGCCAGGCGGCCATGACCGATGCGCAACTGCAGGCGGCCTTGCAGGCCGGTCGTGACAGTGCCCTGCGTGCGGCGGCCAAGGGGGCGCAGCTGTTCATCGGTGGCGAGATGGGCATCGGCAACACCTCCGCCGCCGCAGCCCTGGCCAGTACTTTGCTGGCCTGCCCGGCACGTGAGCTGAGTGGGCCGGGTACCGGCCTGGACAGTGCAGGTGTCCGCCACAAGGCCGAAGTGATCGAGCGCGCCCTGGTGCTGCACGGCCTGCGCGCCGATGCGCCGCTGCAGGCGCTGGCTTGTGTCGGCGGCTTCGAGATCGCGGCGCTGACCGGTGCCTACCTCGCCTGTGCCCAGCAGGGTATCGCGGTGCTGGTGGATGGCTTCATCTGCAGCGTCGCCGCATTGCTGGTGGTGCGCCTCAACCCACAGAGCCGTGACTGGCTGCTGTTCGCTCATCAGGGCGCGGAGCCTGGGCACAAGACCCTGCTCGCCGCGTTGCAGGCCGAGCCGCTGCTGGCCTTGGGGCTGCGCCTGGGCGAGGGCAGTGGAGCCGCCTTGGCGGTGCCGCTGATGCGCCTGGCCTGTGCCTTGCACGGGCAGATGGCGACCTTCGCCGAGGCTGCAGTGGCGGATCGCCCGGCATGATCCTCGACCTGCTGCGCCACGGTGAAACCGAGTTGGGCGGCGGCCTGCGCGGCAGCCTGGACGATGCCTTGACCGACAAGGGCTGGGGCCAGATGCGTGACGCGCTGGCGGATGCCGGCCCCTGGGATGTGCTGGTCAGCTCGCCGTTGCAGCGCTGTGCGCGGTTTGCCGCGCAGCTGGGCATGCCGGTACAGCTCGAAGCGGATCTGCAAGAGCTGCATTTCGGCGAGTGGGAAGGGCGCAGCGCAGTGCAGATCATGCAAACGCAGGCTGACGAGCTGGGGCGGTTCTGGGCTGACCCGTACAGCTACACACCGCCTGCGGGGGAGCCTGTCGCGGCCTTCGCCGAGCGCGTGCTGGCCGCCATCGGCCGCTTGCGCCAGCAGCATGCCGGCCAGCGCGTGCTGCTGGTCACCCATGGCGGCGTCATGCGCCTGCTGCTGGCACGTGCCCGTGGGCTGCCCAGGGAGCAGTTGCTGCAGGTCGAGGTCGGCCATGGCGCGCTGATGCGCCTGGCGGTGGATGAACATGGCGCGCTGCGCGAGGTGCTCTGACATGCTGCCGTTCTGGATTGCCTTGCAGTTTCTCAGCAGCTTGCCGGTGCGTTTGCCGGGGATGCCGGCGCCTCGGGAAATGGGGCGTTCGCTGCTTTGCTACCCGCTGGTGGGCGTGCTGTTCGGCCTCTTGCTGTGGGGGGCCAGCCACCTTCTGCAAAGTGTGCCGGCGCCGTTGCACGCAGCCTTGCTGCTGGCATTGTGGGTACTGCTCAGCGGCGCGCTTCATCTGGATGGCCTGGCCGACAGCGCCGATGCCTGGCTGGGCGGCTTCGGTGACCGTGAGCGCACGCTGCAGATCATGAAGGATCCGCGCAGCGGGCCGATTGCCGTGGTCACCCTGGTGCTGGTGTTGCTGCTGAAGTTCTGTGCCTTGTGGGTGCTGGTCGAACAGGAGGCGGGCATGGCATTGCTGCTGGCTCCGGTGGTAGGGCGAGCGGCGATGCTCGGGTTGTTTCTCGCTACCCCTTATGTGCGCCGCGGGGGCCTGGGGCAGGCGCTGGCCGAGCACTTGCCGCGGCGTGCGGCCAGGTGGGTTTTGCTCATCAGCGTGCTGGTGTGTTTGCTGCTGGGCGGCATGCGCGCGGTCTTGCCGATGTTGGTGGCGTTCGCGGTGTTCATCGGGTTGCGCCGGTTGATGTGCAAGCGTCTGGGTGGGACTACGGGCGATACGGCAGGGGCAATGCTTGAGATTCTTGAGCTGACGGTGCTGTTGGGGTTGGCGGTTTAGGAATACTCCTACAAACTGCGGTGAGCTTTCTTTTGATTTAATCGTGTCGGCAATTGGCAGTAAATTCCTGCAAATATTCGGCAAATGACGCTGTTCGCGCATTTGCCTAAGCTCGTGCTTTCTCCTTCACCGCCAAGGCATAGCGCATGCGAGCATTCCTGATGGCCCTCTTGCTGGCCACCACCAGCCCCGTTACGGCAGCCGACCTGATCGAGTTCTGGAGCACCCCGCGCCATGGCGGCAACAGCTTCAACCGCTTGCCGCCGGACCAGGCGTACTTCGATGCGTTGCGTGGCTACGGTGCGAGCTGGGTGCGGCTGTCCTATGACAAGTGGAAGCCCGCGCAGCGTGATTTCCTGTTGGGCAGCGCAGACCGCTACGAGCAGCTGCCCGCCGCCGATCTCAAGCAATTGCGCGATACCCTTGATCGCGCGCACAGGGCAGGGCTGAAGGTGGTCATTGCACCGCTATCGCTACCTGGCATGCGCTGGTCGCAAAACAACCAGGGGCAGTTCGATGACCGTCTGTGGCAGGGCAACGGCTATGCCCAGCAAGCGGCTCGCTTCTGGCGAGACCTGGCCCAGGCGCTGAAAGACCACCCTGCCGTCGCCGCCTATAACCTGATCAACGAGCCTGCCCCCGAGAAATCTGGTGGCCTGCCTGAGCATGCTTCGGCTGAGCGCATGCAGCAATGGTACGCATCGGCGCGGGGCGGGGCGCGTGACCTGCCTGCGCTCTACACCCAATTGATAGCGGCGATTCGCGAAGTGGATGCCAAGACCCCAGTCATGGTCGATGCGGGTTGGTACGCCAGCGCTGATGCCTTCGGTTACTGGCAGGCGCCATTGCAGGATGACCGCGTGCTTTACAGCGTGCACATGTACGAGCCCTATTCGGCCACCAGCGCGCCGAACCTGCTGCGCAAGGAGCCCATCCCTTACCCCGGCCCGGCGCTGTTCGGTGGTGAGGTACAGCAGTGGGATGCCGAACGGGTTCGGCAGTATCTGAACCTGCCGCTGGCCTGGATGGCACGCATGAAGCTGCCGCATTCCCGGCTGGTCGTGGGTGAATTCGGGTGCATGCGCCGGCTGCCTGGTTGCAGCGAATACCTGGAGGATGTGCTTTCGGTGATGGATCGTCATCGCCTGCACTGGGCGTTCTACAGCTTCCGTGAAGACAACTGGGATGGCATGGACTACGAACTGGGGTCGGCCAAGGTGCCATGGCGTTACTGGCAGGCAATCGAGCAAGGTGCGCCCGACCCGCTTGCACGCGAGGCCACCGCGGAATTCGAGCCGATTCGGCGTCGCCTGGCGGATTGAAATCTCTTGCAACAACATGGGTGCGGGTATATACACGTAATCATGTTGACCAGTGAATGCATCTGCACCCACCTGCGTCGTGCCGCCCGAGGGGTGAGCCGGCATTATGACGAGGCCCTTGCCGGCTTCGGCATCAACGTCGCTCAGTTTTCCCTGTTGCGCCACCTGCAGCGGCTCGATCGCCCCAGTATCACCTCGCTGGCCGAGGCCATGGGCCTGGAGCGCAGCACCTTGGGCCGCAACTTGCGGGTGCTGGAAGCCGAAGGCCTGGTGGCCCTGGCCGACGGCGACGATCAGCGCAACCGCGTGGTATTGCTGACCGAGGCGGGCGCGGCACGTTTGCAAGCGGCCCATCCCGCCTGGGAGCAGGCGCAGTTGACGCTGGTCGAGCAGCTGGGCCAAGGGCAGCGTGACGAGCTTGTGCGCTTGCTGGAGCGGCTTGCCTGATTCATTACGACTAAAAGCGGGTATATACCCGTACAACCTTGCGATGTGCTGGAGATAACGACAATGACTTCGGTGTGGCGAACCAGCGGGTGGGTACTTGTGGGGGCAGCGTTGATCCTGGCGCTATCCCTGGGTGTGCGGCACGGTTTCGGCTTGTTCCTGGCGCCGATGAGCGCCGATTTTGGCTGGGGCCGTGAAGTGTTCGCCTTCGCCATTGCCCTGCAGAACCTGATCTGGGGGCTGGCGCAGCCGTTTGCCGGCGCGCTGGCCGACCGCCTTGGCGCGGCGCGGGTGGTGATCATCGGCGGCATACTCTATGCCGCTGGCCTGCTGCTGATGAGTACCGCCGACTCGGCCTGGTCGCTGTCGCTCAGCGCCGGCCTGTTGATCGGGATCGGTCTGTCTGGCACCTCGTTCTCGGTCATCCTCGGTGTGGTCGGCCGTGCCGTCCCGGCGGAAAAACGCAGCATGGCCATGGGCATCGCCAGCGCCGCCGGCTCCTTCGGCCAATTCGCCATGCTCCCCGGTACCCTCGGCCTGATCGAATGGCTGGGGTGGTCCTCGGCGCTGTTGGTGCTTGGCTTGCTGGTGGCGCTGATCGTGCCCTTTGTCGGCCTGCTGCGTGATCGTCCGCTGCCCAGTCATGGGGTGGAGCAGACGCTGGGGCAGGCCCTGCGCGAGGCGTGCTCGCACTCCGGCTTCTGGTTGCTTGCCCTGGGCTTCTTCGTCTGCGGCTTCCAGGTGGTATTCATTGGCGTGCATCTGCCGGCTTACCTGGTCGACCAGCATCTGCCCGCGACCACCGGCACGACGGTGCTGGCGCTGGTCGGGTTGTTCAACATCGTCGGTACCTACACCGCTGGCTGGCTGGGTGGGCGAATGTCCAAGCCGCGCCTGCTCACCGCGCTGTATTTGCTGCGGGCAGTGGTGATCGCCCTGTTCCTGTGGGCGCCGGTGACTCAGGTCAGTGCCTACCTGTTTGGTATTGCCATGGGCCTGCTGTGGCTTTCCACCGTCCCTTTGACCAACGGCACCGTGGCCACGGTATTTGGCGTGCGCAACCTATCGATGCTGGGTGGCATCGTCTTCCTGTTCCACCAGCTGGGCGCATTCCTGGGTGGCTGGTTGGGTGGCGTGGTGTACGACCAGACCGGCAACTATGACCTGGTCTGGCAGATTTCGATTCTGCTCAGCCTGCTGGCTGCTGCGCTCAACTGGCCGGTACGTGAACGCCCGGTCGCCCGTTTGCAGGCGCAAGCGGCATGAACCGCTACCTGGTCCGCGGGCTGTTGCTGGCGGCCGTGGCGGTGTTGCTGGCATTGGTATGGTGGGGCTGGCAGCGGGGCGGGTTGGCATTGATGCAGCTGGGCATGAGCGTTTGTTAAGCGCTACCCTGCAAGTTCAAGGATTGTCTTGCAGGAGGTATGAACGATGCGTGCTCATTGGTTGACGATGCCGTTGCTGGCGCTACTGGCCGCCAGTTCCAGCTGGGCTGCCGATTGCCCGGCGGTGTTGCAGGGCAGCTTGCCCGAGTTGCGTGGCAAGGAGCAGGTCGACTTGTGCGAGCGCTTTGCCGGTAAACCGCTGGTGGTGGTCAACACGGCCAGCTATTGCGGTTTCGCGCCGCAGTTCGAGGGGCTGGAAGCGACCTACAAGGAGTACCACGAGCAGGGGCTGGAAATGCTCGGTGTGCCGTCCAACGACTTCAAGCAGGAAGACGCCGATAGCGAAAAGACGGCCAAGGTCTGCTACGCCAACTACGGTGTGACCTTCACCATGACCAAGACCCAGGCGGTGCGCGGCAAGGATGCGATACCGCTGTTCGCCGAGCTGGCGAAGCAGAGCAGCGCGCCGAAGTGGAATTTCTACAAGTACGTGGTGGATCGCAAGGGCAAGGTGATCGGCAACTTCTCGAGCCTGACCAAGCCCGATGATCCCGCCTTCAGGGCCGCGATCGAGAAAGCGATAGCTTCACACCCATAGTAACGCCGGCTTTTCGCTTTTCGCTTTTCGCTTTTCGCTTTTCGCTTTTCGCTTTTCGCTTTTGCTCTGCTTTTGCTTCTAAGTGCGCGGTAGTCCAGGCGACGCAGAGTGCGACTTCAGGAGGCCGAACGCAGGCGTCTGGAGGGCCAGGGTGCGCAGCACCCCTTCGGCGCAGCCGAAGGCGCGAGATGTAGACTTGCGCAGCAAGTCGTAGGCCGCGCGGGCCCGGAAGGCGCCGGAGTGAGGGGACCCCGGAGCGCAGCGTAGGGGCCGGATGATGGGAGCGGGGGTTTTTGCCTACTTTTTGCCCAGTCAAAAAGTAGGTCGCCGTAAAGGCGAAAAGGTGATTCAGCGCCTCCATGGCGAATGAATGTAAACCTGATCTGAAAGCCCACTTTTAAAAGCCAAAAGCCAAAAGCCAAAAGCCAAAAGCCAAAAGCTCGAATGCGGTAGTTTTGATTATTACGAGCGCATTCATTTGCGATGACGACGCACAGTCACCTTTCCGCCCTTACGGCGGGTTACTTTTTGACTGGGCAAAAAGTAACCAAAAACCCCGGCTCCCATCATCCGGCCCCTGCGCTGCGCTCCGGGGTCCCCTCACTCCGGCGCCTTCCGGGCCCGCGCGGCCTACGACTTGCTGCGCAAGTCTACATCTCGCGCCTTCGGCTACGCCGAAGGGGTGCTACGCACCCTGGCCCTCCAGACGCCTGCGTTCGGCCTCCTGAAGTCGCACTCTGCGTCGCCTGAACTACCGCGCGCTTAGAAGCAAAGCAAAAGCAAAGCAAAAGCAAAAGCAAAAGCAAAAGCAAAAGCAAAATCAGAGCAAGAGCCAGGCAGGGCGGTCAGTGTGGGTGCACTGTGATTGCTACCAGTTTCAGCACTACCGGCCTCACCATCAGTACGCACACGAATGCCACTGGCATCGCCAGCTGGTAGGCCTTCAGCACATTGCTCAGGTATTCCGGGTTCACTCCGGCATTCGCCGCTGTGATCACGAAGCACATCAGCAGTGCCATGATCGAAGACATGTAGAACGCGAACACGTACGGCGTAGCGCTCGGGCGAAGTTTGCGCCGGCTGCGCGTGTGGGACAGATTGCTCATGCGATCTCCTGACGGTTGGCTGAGGGCGCAGGTTAGCAATGCCCCGGCAGCGGCTGTAGACCCGCTCGATTGAGTTCTTTATAAAGAGATTATTACGAATCGAAGAGCTCGCCATGGATCTGCTCAACGCCATCCGCAGCTTCATCAAGGTGGTCGAAGCCGGCAGCATCGCCGCTGGCGCCCGCAACCTCGGTCTCAGCCCGGCGGCGGTCAGCCAGAACCTGGCGCGGCTTGAAGGGCATCTGCAGGTGCGTCTGCTCAGCCGCACCACCCGCAGCATGGCACTCACGCCTGCCGGTACCCAGTACTATGAACGGGTCAGGCACATCGAGCGCGACCTGGCCCTTGCCGAACAAGCGATCACCACGCCCGACAGTGAACCCCAGGGGCGGCTGTGCATCGCCTCGACGTCCGCGTTCGGTCGCCACGTGCTGGCACCGCTGATCCCGGCCTTCAGTGCCCGCTATCCGCTGCTTTCGATAGAATTGGTAACGACTGATCGCAAGGTCAATCACGCCCGCGAAGACGTGGACGTCAGCTTGCGCATCACCCCGCAACTGGAAGACCAACTGCTGGCGCGGCACATCGCCCGTATCCCGTTCATCTGCTGCGCGTCACCGGGTTACCTCGCCAGCAGTGGCCGGCCGACCACGCCCGAAGTGTTGCGTGATCATCGCTGCCTGGTTTTCCGTTACCCGGTGGACGGCCGATTCCTGCGTTGGGGGTTCGTGCGCGACGGCATGCGCTTCGAGGCGGAATTTGGCACTGTATTGATCAGTGACGACATCGACGCGCTGACCCAGATGGCCCTCAACGACGGTGGAATCACCCGCTTGGCCGAGTTCATCGTCAGGCCGCATCTGGCCTCGGGGGCGCTGGTGCCGCTGTTCGAATGCAGCGACCGCGGCCAGGCCTATGCACAGACCGAGCCGATGGATATCTACCTGTGCGTGGCAGACCGTTTCGCCATGACCGCGAAAGTGCGCGCATTCATGGGCTACCTGCGCGATGCCTTGGGCGATGCCTGGCAAGTGCGGGCATGAAAAAACCGCCACGAGGGCGGTTTCTCACAGAGCAGATACGAATCAGAAACGGTAGGTGAGCGAAGCACCGATACCGTGAGCGCTGTTCTCGTACTTGGCCTGGTAACGACCCTTGGTCGGGCTTGCCAGGTTGACCTTGGTGTCCTCTTCCCACAGGTAGGAATAGGCCACGTCGATGGTCATGTCGTCGGTTGGGCTGTAACCGGCACCGATGCTGATTGCCTTGCGATCACCCGTAGGGATGCGTGGCGAGCGGTCGGTGTTGTTGGTTGGCGACTGGTCGACGGAGAAGCCGGTACGCAGCACCCACTCCTTGTTGACCTTGTAGGACGCGCCAATGGCGTGCGCCCAGGTGTCGTGCCAGTTCTGCTCCTCGCTGATGGTGCCGAACTGGGCTGCCAGCGGTGCCGGGACTTCGTTGTTGACGGTGATGTCCTTAAGGCGGCTCCAGCGGGTCCAGGTGCTGCCTGCGTACAAGGTCCAGTGGTCATCCAGTTCGTGGGTGACCGAGAAGTCCACCGACTCAGGGGTCTTGATCTTCAGCGTCGCGTCGAACTTGCTGCCGCTGAACGGCCCGATCAGGGCGTTGTTGATCTTGGTATTGCCTTCGAGCTTGTAGTCGACCATCGAATGGTAGGTCAGGCCGAGGCGGGTGCGATCAGTGGCCTGAACCAGGATACCGATGTTGTAGCCGACGGCAGTGTCGTCGCCCTTGATCTTCACTTCGCCGTCATTGACGCCAGGAGAACGCGGGTTGATGGTGTTCGACCCCAGCTCGCCCTTGATTTTGTTGATGGTCGGGCCGAAACCGATCGAAACCACGTCGTTGAAGGCGTAGCTGACGGTTGGCTGGAAGGTGATGACCTCGACGTGGCTCTTCTTGCCCCAGTAGCGTGCGGCGTCGCCGCTGCCGTAGTCGGTTACCAGGCCGAACGGTACGTAGACACCGAAGCCGACGCTCCAGTGCTCATCGAGCGGCTTGACGTAGTAGCCCATCGGTACCCCTACCGTTGGCACCATGTCACCGTCGGTTTCTCCTGGCAGCGGGCTGCTGCCCGGGCCCGAGATGTCGGTCTTGGCGATGACTGCTGCGCCCCCTACGGTCACTTGCTGGCGCTTCAGGCGGGACATGCCGGCAGGGTTGCCATAAACCGTGCTGGCATCATCGGCAGCGGAAGAACGACCCGCGAAACCCGTCCCCATGCCGCTGATGCTTTGCTCGTTGAGGGCGAAGCCGGCAGCGAACAGTTGGCTGGATGCCAGGGCAACGGCTACGCCGAGGGAGGTTTTGAGCATTGCTTTTTTCATTATTAGAAACTCCTTGGGATCTCCGGGGCGAAAAGCTACCAACAAATCACGCGCCGCGCTATAGCCTGAATCACAGGAGATAGAGCGGTTTTGTAGGACAATCCGACCAAAATTCCCTTTTTTCCGGTAATGGTGTAGGACGCTTCTTAAGATGCCTGTGGCAATTTCTGCTCAACGCACAGTTGCCAGGCCTGAGTGAAGTCGCGCAGGCGACCTTGGGGGTGGAAAATCTGCCGCCAGATGCGTGCCAGGCCGAGCAGGTCGTCTGCCGCTGGCAGCGGTGTGGATTGCTCTTCGATGAGCATCCAGGCGATGGCGGTGGAGTAGCGCAGGTTCACCGTGAGTTCCAGGTGCGGCCCGCCGAGGAAGGCGTGCTGGCTGGCCAGGCCACGTACCAGGCTGGCCAGCTCCGGGTCACGGGCAAGGAAGTGGTCCCAGACAGCCTGGTGACGGCTTTCGCCAATGCGGTACAGGCCGTGGCCACGGCGGTCGTGCAAGGCTGAACCGAGTGCCGATTGGCTGGCCGCGATACCCAGCAGAAGGGCCTCGGCGCTGGCGCAGTGACGATTCAGATAGACCAGCGTTGGTCGGATCACATACTGACACAATTCATTCGCCGCGATACCCATGATGCCCTCGAGCAGTAAAGGGCCGACGGGCGCTGGAGCTTGGCAGCTGGTGATTGGTCAGGCCCGCCGGAAGCGGCAAGGGCCGCTCGAGTTGAAGTGTAGTGTGATAATCGTGGTGTAAAGGGCTGTTTTTAAATCGATTGCTGCCTGCTTCACGGCGCTATATGCCCTGCGGCAATTAGGCCAAGAACGATCAGGCAGCTCGCGGCCGGTGCCATTCAGGCCTTGAATGCCACGGTATTCGCCACTCACGCGGTGAGCGATTGGCGGGTGCGGGCGATCACGGCCTGCAGCGGTTCCGAGCGGCTGTACTGCTCGGGGTACAGGCGTTCGGTGTGGCAGGCGACGCCGTGTTCGTCCACCAGGGTGAAACTGAAGTTGCCCTTGCGTGGGGCGGTGATCAGACACTTCAACGGCGAGAAGGCCTGGGAGAGGGTGCCAATGGCAGCCTGAATTTGATGATGAGTTTGCATATTGTTGGATGTTCCTGCTTTAAACACGGGGGTTATGATCCGTGCATGATAGAAACGTTCCAGTGACGCCTTTATTAAGGGACGAACGAACCTGACTGGAACAGGGCAGCCAGAGAGAGCGCAATCAATGTGTGGGCGCTTGGGCTGACTGGTAGGTACTTCAGAAGGCAGGCAGCACGCCGGGGCCAAGGTTCTAGGCCATCGGGGTGGAATCCTGATCAATCTTCCGGTTGATTCGTGCTTGAACAGCGCTGGGCTGGCGAGGGAATCATCGAGTGGGCCGGTCCTGGTTTCAGCAGCGGTCGTTCGGGAGAGCGAGTGGGCTGCAAGGACGCTTGTGGCCAGAATTGACTTTCAGCTTGGGTACTAACGGAGCGCACCTTACCGAAAATGTGCGGCCATTGCAAGCGTTGCACGTTTCTTCAGGCGAGCCGCGCAGTATGGCGTGTCTTTCGCACGATGTGAAGAGGGGGCAACTGGCCTCCAACCGGCCCGATGTGCCAATTTCGTGCATCCAAACGCAGGCTTTCGGTGCACTTGTTCACATTCGTGGCATGACTTGTAACAGCTCGGCAACAGCCCCGTTCAGGCTCGCCAATGACTTGACTGGCACGTTAAGTCAATGAAAAAAAACACTAATTTTTGCTGGTGAAAAAATCGTCAGTTTGACTGTAGGCCCCATTTCACGGGGGTTTGCGGGCTCATTGAAGGGGTTGTCCACCGAGTTATCCACAGGAACTGTGGATTGTCCCGAGCGCTTGCTCTAGGACGGGCGTGCCAGCAAATCAGAGAACTGTCCGACAATCGACAGGCACCGGCCGACCAGCCAGTCACCCACTCGAAAACGTCAAGAAAAAATCATCGAAAAAAAATTTCAATCCTCCAGAAATCGACAGGTCATGCACGAAAAAAAGGAGTAGAGTGGCGCGCCTTTCGAGTTGCCATCCCTGATCGGTCATGAAGTTTCGCGGTAAACCCCTCGCCAGCCCCGCTGTTGCCTCGTCAGCCTCCTCGCCCAAACGCTTTTCCCTGAAAGTGGCCCTCTGGCTGCTCGACAACCCGCGCCTGGGTGACAAGCAACAGGTCAAGCACATCGCCGGGCACCTGCTCAAGCAGCCTGCGCGCGAAGGCGTGGTGGTGGCGCAGAGCCGGTTGGGGCAGATGCTCTGCCGCGAATGCGGCAATGCCCGCGACCGTCGCATTGGCCATGAGCTACTGCGTCAGGCGGCGCGGGCCGGGGACCGGCGCGCGCAGCTGGAGTATGCGCGGCTGTTCCAGGCCGATGCGTCGGAACAGGCGCCCGCCCCGGCAGACTGATAAGCTGCACTCAATTCGCAATACTGTGATCGGGGTAAGCATGGCAGTGGATCTGACCAGCATTCTGCTGGGCTTGGTGGCAGGGGCCTTGCCTTGCCTGGGTTGGGTCATGCAGGTGCAGCGCCGCCAGGGCGCGCGTCAGGGCGAGCAGGCCCTGCTCGAAGAGCGTCTGGGCAGTGCGCAACTGGCCCTGACCGGCCTGCAGGCGCAACTGGATGCCAGCCGCGACGAGGTGAGCGACCTCAGCGAAGCCAACACCCTCAAGCAGACCCAGCTGGCCGCCCAGGGCCGTGAACTGGAGCTGCTGCAGATCGACCGCGACAATGCCCGAGATGCCGCCCACGCCTGGCACCTCGAGCGCGCCACGCGCGAAGCCGAACTGCGCCGTCTTGAGGCCCAGGCTGCGCGCCTGGAGGCCGAACTGCGAGAGCAACAGGACAGCCATCAGCAGCGCCTGGAAGACCTCCAGGAGGCCCGCGACACCCTGCGCGCCCAGTTCGCCGACCTGGCCACGAAAATCTTCGACGAGCGCGAGCAGCGCTTCGCCCAGACCAGCCAGCAGCACCTGGGCCAGTTGCTCGACCCGCTCAAGGAGCGTATCCAGGCCTTCGAAAAGCGCGTCGAGGAAAGCTACCAGCAGGAAGCCCGCGAGCGCTTCTCACTGGGCAAGGAGCTGGAGCGCCTGCAGCAGCTCAACCTGCGCCTGTCCGACGAAGCCACCAACCTCACCCAGGCACTCAAGGGCCAGAAGACCCAGGGCAACTGGGGCGAGTTGATTCTGGAGCGGGTGCTGGAGCATGCCGGCCTGGAGAAAGGCCGCGAGTACCAGACCCAGGTCAGCCTGAAGAGCGCCGATGGCGAGCGCTTCCAGCCTGACGTGCTGATCATGCTGCCCGGTGACAAGCAGGTGGTGGTCGATGCCAAGGTCAGCCTCACCGCGTACCAGCAATTTGTCGGCAGCAACGACGAAGCCTCACTCAAGCAGCACGTGCAATCGCTGCGCAACCACGTCAAAGGCCTGTCGAGCAAGGACTACAACCGCCTCGAAGGCCTGCACAGCCTGGATTTCGTACTGCTGTTCGTGCCCATCGAGGCGGCCTTCTCGGCGGCCTTGCAGGCCGAACCCAACCTGTTCCAGGAAGCGTTCGACCGGCAGATCGTGATCGTCAGCCCGACCACCTTGCTGGCCACCCTGCGGGTCATCGACAGCCTGTGGAAGCAGGAGCGCCAGGGCCAGAACGCCCGTGAGATCGCCGAGCGCGCCGGGTGGCTGTACGACAAGTTCGTGCTGTTCATTCAGGACCTGGACGAACTGGGCAACCGCCTGCAACAGGTCGACAAGGCCTACGCCGCAGCGCGCAACAAACTGTGCGAAGGGCGCGGCAACCTGGTCAGCCGCAGCGAGCAGCTCAAGCTGCTCGGCGCCCGCGCCAGCAAGAGCCTGCCGGCCGAGCTGCTGGAGCGGGCACTCGCGGACGAAGCACTGGCTGACGAAGCCGTTACTGAACCAGGCTCAGATGGCGATTGAGCAGCGCGCGCAAGGCTGCCGGCTTCACCGGTTTGGCCAGGTAGTCCAGGCCCGCGGCATGCACGGTGGCCAAGGTTTCCTTGCTGCCGTCGGCACTGATCACCACGCCGGGCACCGGCTCGCCCAGGCGCGCACGTAGCCAGCCCATCAGTCCGGTGCCGGTTTCGCCGTCGTCCAGGTGGAAGTCCACCAGCGCCAGGTGCGGGCGCATGCCCTTGGCCAGCAGTGCTTCGCATTCGGCGCGGTTGCGTGCGGTCCACACCTGGCAGCCCCAGCGGCTGAGCAGGCTGTTCATGCCGATCAGGATGCTGTCTTCGTTGTCCACGCACAGCACCTGCAAGCCGGCCAGTGGCTGGCTCGCAGCTTCCACCGGGGCGCTCGGCGCCGCCACCGCCTGGTGGGCAATCGGTACCTTGACCCGGAACACTGTGCCTTTGCCGGGCCACGAGCGTACTTCCAGCGTGTGGCCGAGCACCCGGCACAGGCCGTCGGCGATCGCCAGGCCCAGGCCCAGGCCTTTTTCGGCGCGGGTCTGGTGGCTGTCCAGGCGCTTGAACTCCTGGAAAATCACCTGCAGCTTGTCGTCGGCAATGCCCGGGCCACGGTCCCATACCTCCAGCCACAGGTGCTCGCCCTGGCGGCGTACCCCCAGCAGGATCGGGCTCTTGCCGTAGCGCAGGGCATTGGTGAGGAAGTTCTGCAACACCCGGCGCAGCAGCTTCATGTCGCTGTCGACCCGCAGGCGGCTGCCGCGCAGGCGGAACTCCAGGCCCTTTTCGGCCGCCAGCACCTTGAACTCGGCACCGAGGGTGTCGAACAGTTCGTTGAGGGCGAACGGTTTGGCGTCGGGGGTGATCTTGCCGTTTTCCAGGCGCGAGATGTCCAGCAGGTCACTGATCAGCTCCTCGGCCGAGCGCAGCGAGCTGTCCATGTGCTGCACCAGCTGCTGGGCCTCTTCGTTCATGCCTTCGGCCTGTTGCGACAGGGCGGCGGAGAACAGCCGTGCCGCGTTCAGCGGCTGCATCAGGTCATGGCTGACCGCCGCGAGGAAGCGGGTTTTGGACTTGCTGACCGCTTCGGCCTGGCTCTTGGCTTCCGAGAGTGCCTGGTTGAGCTGCGACAACTCATGGGTCCGTTCGGCCACGCGCTGCTCCAGCCCCTCGTTGGCGTCGCGCAGCGCCTGTTCGGCTTCGCGGAACGGGGTGATGTCGGTGAAGCTCATGACGAAGCCGCCACCGGGCATCGGGTTGCCGATCAACTCGATCACCCGGCCATTGGGGAACAGCCGTTCGGAAGAGTGCGCGCGCCCCTGGCGCATCCAGTGCAGGCGCCGCGCCACATGAACTTGTGCCTCGCCCGGGCCGCACAGGCCGCGCTCGGCGTTGTAGCGGATGATGTCGGCGATCGGCCGGCCGACGCTGATCAGCCCGTCGGGGTAGTTGAACAGCTCCAGGTAACGGCGGTTCCAGGCCACCAGGTGCAGGTTCTGGTCGACCACGCTGATGCCCTGGTTGATGTTCTCGATGGCGCCCTGCAGCAGGGCGCGGTTGAACTGCAGCACCTCGCTGGCTTCGTCGGCGATGCGCACCACGTCTTCGAGCTGCATGTCGCGGCCTTCGATGGCCGCCTTGACCACGGCGCGGGTCGAAGAGCTGCCCAGCACGCCGGCGAGCAGGCGCTCGGTGTGTTCGATCCAGTCGCCGTCGGCGTTCTGGTTGGGGTTGAAGCCCTTGCCCTGGCGGTAGGCGAAGCGGATGAAGCTCTGCCGCGCACGTTCCTCGCCGACGAAGCGCGAGGCCAGGTTGAGCAGGTCATCGATCTGTACCGCCAGCAGCGGTTTGCTGCTGGGCCGGGCGCTGGTCTGCTGGCCGATGAAGCGCCCGGCCTGCCAGTGTTCCGACACGCGGGTACGCGACAGCATCGACACCCAAACGAACAAGGTGAAGTTGCCCGCCAATGACAGCACCACGCCCTGGGTCAGGGGGCTGATCGGCAGGTCGAGCGGGTTGCCGTGCAGCCAGGCCAGGCCGGGGAACAGCCCCAGTGACAGGCCCAGGCTGTGGGCGATGATCGGCAGCACCAGGGTGTAGAACCACAGGAAGATGCCCGCCGCCAGGCCGGCGAACACGCCACGGCGGTTGGCCTGCTTCCAGTACAGCGCGCCGAGCATGGCCGGGGTCAGCTGGGTGACGGCGGCGAAGGCAATCTGGCCGATGGTCGCCAGGCTCGCGGTGGAGCCGAGCAGGCGGTAGCTGACATAGGCCAGCAGCAGGATCACCACGATGGTCACCCGGCGCACCGACAGCATCCAGTGGCGGAATGCCTCGAACGGCCGCTCGGCGTTGGTGCGGCGCAGTAGCCAGGGCAGCAGCATGTCGTTGGAGACCATGGTCGACAACGCCACGGCCTCTACGATGACCATGCCGGTAGCGGCCGAAGCACCGCCGATGAAGGCCAGCAGGGCCAGGCTCGGGTGCGCTTCGGCCAGCGGCAGGCTGATGACGAAGGAATCGGAAATTACCGTGCCGGGCAGCAGCATCTGCCCGGCCAGGGCGATCGGCACCACGAACAGTGCGGCCAGGGCCAGGTACAGCGGGAATACCCAGCGCGCCAGGCGCATGTCCTGGGGTTCGATGTTTTCCACCACGGTGACGTGGAACTGCCGTGGCAGGCAGATGATCGCCATCATCGCCACGGCGGTCTGCACCACCATCGACGGCCAGTTGATGGTCTCCTGCCAGTAGCTGTCCAGCTGCACCGACTGGCGCGCCTGGGTCAACAGGTCGTCGAAGCCATCGTACAGGTTGAACACCACGAACACGCCCACGGCAAGGAACGCCAGCAGCTTGATCAGTGACTCGAAGGCGATGGCCAGGACCATGCCACGGTGGTGCTCGGTGACGTCCAGGCTGCGCGTGCCGAAGACGATGGCGAACAGCGCCAGCACCAGCGACACCACCAGCGCGGTGTCCTGCACGCGGGTGCCGGTGGCGTCGGCGTTGGCGCCGATCAGCAGGTTGACGCCGAGCACGATGCCTTTGAGCTGCAGGGCGATGTAAGGCAGCACGCCGACCAGGCAGATCAGCGCCACCACCACCGCCAGGGACTGCGACTTGCCGTAGCGCGCAGCGATGAAGTCGGCGATCGAGGTGATGTTCTGCTGCTTGCTGATCAGCACCATCTTCTGCAGCACCCACGGCGCGAAGATCAGCAGCAGGATCGGCCCGAGGTAGATCGGCAGGAACGCCCAGAGCTGTTCGGCGGCCTGGCCGACCGCGCCGAAGAACGTCCAGCTGGTGCAGTACACCGCCAGCGACAGGCTGTACACCCACGCACGCAGACGCGGCGGCAACGGCGTGCTGCGGCGGTCGCCGTAAAAGGCGATGGCGAACATGACGGCCATATAGGCCAGGGCGACCACGGCGATCAGCCCGCTGGACAACGACATGAAAACTCCGGAGCAAAAAGGATAACGCGGTCCCGATCAATCAGTCTGGCACGCGGGCGGCGGTTCGTCAGCGCCGACGATGGTCGCAGCGGCGCGTCGTCGCAGGTACCGCTTCGTCCTGTGCCGGCCTCTTCGCGGGCACGCCCGCTCCCACAGGTTCATTGCAAGCCTTGAGGTGCCCGCGAAGAGGTCGGCACAGGCAACATCAACCTTTGCGGGTTCCCAGCCAGTAGAACACCCCTGCCAGTATCACCGACATCACCAGCAGGTAGAAGATCACCCCCGGCCACCACCGCCCCAGAGCGAACCCCACCAACACCGGACCCAGCGCCGCACCGAGGTTGGACAGGTTCTGCGCCCCGTAATACACCCCACGCAGGTGCTCCGGGGCAATCAGGTCGATGAACATGTACTCGGCGGGTATGACGATGATCTCCCCAAGGGTGAACACCAGCATCGCCAGGCACCAGGCCATTACCGATCCGGCCATGGCAAAGCCCAGCAATCCGGCAATGAACAGCGCCATGCCGGCCAGCAGCCAGGGCATCAGCTGCTGGCGGCCGATGCGCCGGCCGATCAGGTACTGCAGGGCGATCACCGTGACCGCGTTGGTGGTCACCAGGTAGCCGACCAGCCGCGCTGCCTCGCTGGCGCTGCTGGTCACCACCAGGTACTGCGACAGGTAGGCGGTGAACTGGCCGAACACCACCGCACTCAGTACGCCACCCAAGGTGAAGCACACCAGCCGACGATCACGCGCCAGCCCCAGCGCCACCTGGGCGAACCCGGCACTTGGCTGCTCCTGGGCGCTGGCCTGTAACCCACGGTCGCCAAGTCGCCAGTAAGCCAGGCACATGCCCAGGCCAGTCAGCGCCGAGGCAATGAAAGGCAGGTGATCGTCCAGCTCCAGCATGGCCACGCCGAGCAGCGGGCCGACGGCATAGCCGACGTTGCTCAGGGTGTACTTGATGGCGAACACCTCGGCCCGTTGCTCCACCGGCAGCAGCGCGCAGAAGCCGGCCTTGGCGGCGATGTCGACCACCGCCAGGGCCAGGTTGATCAGCACCAGGCAAAGGAAAAACAACAACGCCGATCGGCCGGCGATGGCGGCCACGAAGGCCAGGGCAAAGACCAGCGTGCTGGCGCTGACCAAGGTGTGATTGCGCACGGTGTCGACCAGGTGCCCGCCGTACAGGCTCAGCAGCGAGGCAACGATCAGCGCGCCACCGATCAGCAGGCCGATCTGGCCGACCGACAGCTGGAAGTTGTCGGCCAGGTAGACCACCAGGTAGGGCAGGGTGATGGCCCGAGCGACAGTGAGGGTGAAGGTGGTGGCCAGCAGCAGGCGGACGCTGGTGGGGTAGCCTTTGAGGGCGGCGAGCATTTCCACGTCCTTGTTGTGGGTGTTTTCCGATGCCTGAGCATAAGTGAGGCCGGCAGCGGCGACCAGCGGAGGATTGACAGCCCGCCAGCCACCGGGAATACTCTCGAAAAAATTCATATATATGTTTACATAACAAGACGAGAGCCGACCCATGCACCCACTGTCCGGTGATGCTCGACTGCCACGCTATCAACAGCTGCGCGATCACCTGATCGAGCAGATCGCCAACAACCGCTGGCGTCCGGGCGAGGCCATTCCGACCGAAGCGGCGCTGGCCACCGAGTTCGACATGTCCGTCGGCACCGTGCGCAAGGCCGTCGATGTGCTGGTCGCCGAAGGTGTGCTGGAGCGCCAGCAGGGCCGAGGCACCTTCATCCGCCGCCCGCAGTTCCAGTCTTCGCTGTTCCGCTTCTTCCGCTTCGAGACCGCCACCGGCGAGCGGGTGATGCCAGAAAGCCGCATCCTTTCCATCGAGCCGGTACCGGCACCCTCGGCCGTTGCCCAAGCCCTGGGCCTGGCCGCCGAGGCCGAGGTCATTCGCATCGTTCGTACCCGCCTGCTCGGCGCCCAACCGGTGCTCGCCGAAGAGATCTGGCTGCCGCGCCAGACCTTCCAGCCGCTGCTCGACGTCGAGCTGCAAAGCAAAGGCCCGTTGCTGTACCCGATCTACGAGGAACTGTGCGGCCAGGTGGTCGCCTACGCCGAAGAGACCCTGACCGCCGAAGCGGTGGATGCGGCCCATGGGCGCTTGTTGCAACTGCCGGCCGACAGCCCGGTGGTGGTGATCGAGCGCCTGGCCCGTGATTACGCCGGCAAACCTCTGGAATGGCGCCGCTCGCGCGGCCACGCGCAGCACTTCCGCTACCGCGTCGACATTCGCTGAGCCGTTAACCCGGCCGTTTCGCCTTTCACCCGTCTGCGCCGTTCTGCCACGGCGCAGTGGCTTCGCCTGCCCGGTCGCCAGCGTGCCAAGCGCTTCGGCACGCCTGGCCGCAACACACACGACTAAGAAGGATAACAATCATGTTCAGTTGGTACCGCCAGATCACTTCACGGGAACGCAATACGTTCTGGGCCTGTTTCGGTGGCTGGTCGCTCGATGCGCTGGAAGTGCAGATGTTCGGCCTGGCCATTCCCGCGCTGATCGCCGCGTTCTCCCTGACCAAGGGCGATGCCGGCCTGATCAGCGGCCTGACCCTGGTGACTTCGGCGATCGGCGGCTGGCTCGGCGGCACCCTGTCGGACCGTTATGGCCGCGTGCGGACCCTGCAATGGATGATCCTCTGGTTCTCCTTCTTCACCTTCCTCTCGGCGTTCGTCACCGGCTTCTACCCACTGCTGTTCGTCAAGGCCATGCAGGGCTTCGGCATCGGTGGCGAGTGGGCGGCCGGTGCGGTGCTGATGGCCGAGACCATCAACCCGAAATACCGCGGCAAGGTCATGGGCACCGTGCAGAGTGCCTGGGCCGTGGGCTGGGGCCTGGCGGTGGGGCTGTTCACCCTGATCTACTCGCTGGTACCGGCAGAATACGCCTGGCGGGTGATGTTCTTCGTCGGCCTGCTGCCATCGCTGCTGATCATCTGGGTGCGCCGCAACGTGCCGGAGCCGGACAGCTTCCAGCGCCTGCAAAAAGACAAGGCCATCCCCGGCAGCTTCTTCACGTCCATGGCCGGCATCTTCCGCCCCGAACTGCTGCGCGTGACCCTGCTCGGCGGCCTGCTGGGCCTGGGCGCCCACGGGGGTTACCACGCGGTGATGACCTGGCTGCCGACCTTCCTCAAGACCGAACGCAACCTTTCGGTACTCAACTCCGGTGGTTACCTGGCGGTGATCATCTTCGCCTTCTGGTGTGGTTGCGTGGTCAGTGGCCTGCTGATCGACCGCATCGGCCGGCGCAAGAACATCCTGCTGTTCGCCCTGTGCTGCGTGCTGACCGTGCAGGCCTATGTGTTCTTCCCGCTGAGCAACACCCAGATGCTGTTCCTCGGCTTCCCGCTGGGCTTCTTCGCCGCTGGTATCCCGGCCAGCCTGGGGGCGTTCTTCAACGAGCTGTACCCGGCTGACGTGCGCGGTGCCGGGGTTGGCTTCTGCTACAACTTCGGCCGCGTGCTGTCGGCGGTGTTCCCGTTCCTGGTCGGCCACATGAGCGAGTCCATGTCGCTGGGTAGCGCGATCGGTATCGATGCCGGCATCGCTTACGGCGTGGCCATGCTCGCCGCGCTGTGCCTGCCGGAAACCCGTGGCCGCAACCTCGAGGCCACACCCGCGCCGGCAATGGCTGGCGCTGTCGCCAAGTAACCTGACTGTTCTGTGAAAACCATGCCCGACGTTCCTGCTTCACACCTGACCGCCATCGACAGCCATGCCCACGTGTTCAGCCGTGGGCTGAACCTGGCCAGCGAGCGGCGTTACGCGCCCAGCTACGATGCGCCGCTGGGCGATTACCTGGGCCAGTTGCTGGCGCATGGTTTCAGCCATGGCGTACTGGTGCAGCCCAGTTTTCTGGGCACCGACAACCGCTACCTGCTCAGTGCCCTGCAGACGGTGCCGGCGCAACTGCGCGGGGTGGTGATGCTTGACCGGGACGTTGAGCGCGAGACGTTGCAGGCGATGGACCGGCTTGGGGTCAGGGGCGTACGCCTGAACCTCATGGGCCAGCACCTGCCAGACCTGACAGGTGCCGAATGGCGGCCGTTGCTGGAGCGCATCGGCGAGCAGGGCTGGCACCTGGAACTGCACCGTCATGTGGCGGACATTCCGGCACTGGTGCGGGCATTGGAGCCTTATGGTCTGAACATTGTGGTTGACCATTTCGGTCGGCCCGATGCCCGCCTGGGCTTGGGGCAGCCAGGCTTTGCCGAGTTGCTGACGCTGGGGGGCAAGGGCAAGGTTTGGGTCAAGGTGTCGGGTATCTACCGGCTTGAAGGGACGCCGGAGCAGAACCTGGCGTTTGCCCGTCAGGCGCTGTGTGCGCTTGAAGCCCACTATGGGGCCGAACGGCTGATGTGGGGCAGTGACTGGCCGCATACCCAGCATGAGTCTGCGGTGAGCTTTACCCGGGTTGTCGAGCAGTTCGATGCCCTGGGCTGCTCGGCTGAATTGCGCCGGGCGCTGTTGGTGGATACCGCGCGGGTGCTGTTCGGCTTCGAGTGATGTGGCGCCTGTGCCGGCCTCTTCGCGGGCGCGCCCGCTCCCACAGGATCACCACAGCCTTGAAGACTGCGCAGTACCTGTGGGAGCGGGCATGCCCGCGAAGAGGCCGGCATAGGCTTCACAGGCAGCGGGGCTCTTTATTGATCAGAACCGGAACCGGCTGATCATCTGCTGCAATTGCCCACCCAACCGCGCCAGTTCCACGCTGGACGCCGAAGTCTGCTGACTGGCTTCGGCAGTCTGTTCGGAAATGTCCCGCACCGTCACCACGCTGCGGCTGATTTCTTCCGCTACCGCACTCTGCTGCTCCGAAGCCGCGGCAATCTGCTGGTTCATCAACTGGATCCCCGACACACGTTGGGTAATTCCCTCCAGCGCTACCCCGGCCTCACGCACCAGCGCCACGCTGCTTTCAGTCAGGCTCTGGCTTTGCTCCATCAGCTCGCTCACCGAACGGGTACCTTCCTCAAGGCTGCCGATCGCCGACTCGATCTCCAGGGTCGATGCCTGGGTACGCTGTGCCAGGCTGCGCACTTCATCGGCCACCACGGCAAAACCACGGCCGGCTTCACCAGCCCGCGCCGCTTCGATGGCGGCATTGAGCGCCAGTAGGTTGGTCTGTTCGGCCACGGCCTTGATCACGTCCATGACCTTGCCGATGCGCTGGCTTTCGCTGCGCAGCGCGCCCATGGCCTCGCCAGTGGCATCCACCTGGCTGGCCAGGCGGCTGATCTGCACCACGGCGCGGTTGACCACGCTGTCACCTTCACGGGCTTCCTCGTCGGTGGCGCTGGCAGCCTCGGAGGCTTCACCGGCATTGCGCGCCACCTCGTGCACGGTGGCGGCCATTTCCTGCATGGCCGTGGCCACCTGGTCGGTTTCCACCTTCTGGTTGTTGGCGCCGGCGCTGGTCTGTTCGGTAATCGCCGAAAGCTCCTCGGTGGCGCTGGCAATCTGCGATATTCCATCGCGCACCTGGGCTATCAGCTCGCGCAGGTTGCGGGTCATGCCCTGCAGGGCGTTCTGCAATTGGCCGACTTCGTCGCGGCGGCGGCTGCTCGGTTGTTCGCTGAGGTCACCGGCGGCCACCTGCTCCATTGCGCTCAGCGCCTGGCGCAGCGGCTGGCTGATCTGCCGGGCAATCACCACGGCAGCCAGTGCCCCGATCAGCAAGGCGAGGAGGGTGGTGGCAATCTGCAGGGTACGGGCGAAATGGCTGTCCTTGGCGACCAGCACGGCCTGGTCATCGAGCAGTTGGCCAATGACCTCGTTGAGGGTTTCGATGTCCTTGGCCATGGCCGCGCGGTAACCGACCAGCTTGCTGACCTCGCCACGGAACGCTTCGACAGCAGCGGCATAAGCCTGTACCTGCTGTTGCAATTGCTGGAACTGCTGCGGGAAGTTGCCATTGAAGCGAGCGACCAGCCCAGGCAGATCGTTCACCGTGGTGGCGATCTGGCTGTTCATCAGCTGTTCGGTCTCGGCGTTGGTGTTACCCGTGTAACCGCGAACGTGATAACGCAGCAGAATCAGGTTTTCGCGGATCTGGTTGATCGCCTCGCTGCGCACAAAACGCTGCTCGGCGTCGGGCAAGGCACGTACCTGGCTGCGGATCTGCTCGATGCTGGCGAACGACTGGGTGGCCAGCACGCCCATTTCCTTCTGCGCCGCGCGCATCTTTTCATAGGCACGGAAACTGGCGGCCTGGTTGCCGCTGTAGCCCTGCAGTGCCTGGTCGGCAGTATTTATCAGGGCATGGGTCTGCGCCCTGATCATCACTTCACGCAGCTTTGCCAGGGTTGGCTTGAATGCCTCCAGGGCGGCCTGCAGCTGTTTGCTTTCGGCGGGCGCACCATTGGCCATGGCGTGACGCAAACGCGCTTCGCGCAAGTCGCCCAGGGCGTCGTTGAGGCGCGAAACATCGCTGACCACTTCGCTGCGCCGCACCAGGCTGCCCAGGCCATCCCAGCTGATCAGCGATTGCACCAGGGTCAGGCACAGCACCAGGCCGAAACCGAGGAAGAGTTTGTGGGCGATCTTGAGGTCGCCGAACCAGATAAACATTACTGCCGAGCTCCTTTTCTTATGCGTTGGAGGAGACCTGAGGTCTGTTCCTTCTGTCAGATATAGTCATCTATATGAATTATCGGCGTGTGTAACAAAATCTGAACAGTGCTTTTCATGAAATTAGTGTCACGGTGATATCAAACTGTGCGCTGGTTCCCGAGTCGCCCGGTGTCGCTTGCCAGTCCAGGGCTTTCCCATGCAGATTTGTGGCTTGCAGCGCTCCACGGGCCTCCAATGACAAAAGACACTCAGGAACAAGGACGATGAGTCACCCCTCGCAATTCAACTTGCTCGGCAAGCGGCGTTTCCTGCCGTTCTTCGTCACCCAGTTGCTGGGTGCCTTCAACGACAACCTGTTCAAGCAATCGCTGATCCTGGCGATCCTGTTCAAGCTCAGCCTGGGCGACGGTGACCGTTCGATCTGGGTCAACCTCTGTGCGTTGCTGTTCATCCTGCCGTTCTTCCTGTTCTCGGCACTGGGCGGGCAGTTTGGCGAAAAGTTCGCCAAGGACGCGCTGATCCGCGCGATCAAGCTGGCCGAAATCGCCATCATGGCGGTCGGCGCCATCGGTTTCGTTACCAACCACCTCACGCTGATGCTGCTGGCCCTGTTCGGCATGGGCACCCACTCGGCACTGTTCGGCCCGGTGAAGTACTCGATCCTGCCTCAGGCCCTGCGCGAAGAAGAGCTGGTGGGCGGTAACGGCCTGGTGGAGATGGGCACCTTCCTCGCCATCCTGGTCGGCACCATCGGTGCCGGGGTGATGATGGCCACCGACAGCTACGCCACGGTGGTGGCCGGTGGCGTGGTCGGCACCGCCGTGCTGGGCTACCTGGCCAGCCGCTGGATCCCGCGGGCTGCGGCTGCTTCGCCGCAGATGGCGCTGGACTGGAACATCTTCAAGCAGTCGTGGGTGATCCTGCGCATGGGCCTGGGGCAGACCCCGGCCGTATCGCGCTCGATCGTCGGCAACTCGTGGTTCTGGTTCGTCGGCGCCATCTACCTGACGCAGATTCCGACCTACGCCCAAGAGTGGCTGCACGGTGACGAGACCGCAGTGACCCTGGTGTTGACCCTGTTCTCGGTGGGCATCGCCCTCGGTTCGCTGCTGTGCGAACGCCTCAGTGGGCGCAAGGTGGAAATCGGCCTGGTGCCGTTCGGCTCGTTCGGCCTGACCTTGTTCGGCCTGCTCTGGTGGTGGCATTCCGGCGATGTGCCGGCTGGCGCTGCACCGCACGACTGGCTGGCGCTGCTGGGCATGCACCAGGCCTGGTGGATCCTGCTGTCGATCGTCGGCCTGGGTGTGTTTGGTGGCTTCTACATCGTGCCGCTGTACGCCCTGATCCAGGCGCGCACCGCCGAGGACCAGCGGGCCCGGGTGATCGCCTCCAACAACATCCTCAACGCCCTGTTCATGGTGGTCTCGGCGATCTTCACCATTGTTCTGCTGAGTGTGTTCAAGCTGAGCATCCCGCAGCTGTTCCTGGTGGTGTCGCTGCTCAACGTGCTGGTCAATGCCTACATCTTCAGGATCGTGCCCGAGTTCACCATGCGCTTCCTGATCTGGCTGCTCAGCCATTCGATGTACCGTGTGCAGCATCGCGATCTCGAACGCATCCCGGATGAGGGCGCGGCGTTGCTGGTGTGCAACCACGTGTCGTTCGTCGACGCGCTGCTGCTGGGCGGAGCGATCCGCCGGCCGATCCGCTTCGTCATGTACTACAAGATCTACAGCCTGCCGGTGCTCAACTTCGTGTTCCGCACGGCGGGCGCCATTCCGATTGCCGGGCGCAACGAAGACCAGGCCACCTACGAGCGCGCCTTCGCCCGCATCGCCGAATACCTGGCGGACGGTGAACTGGTGTGCATCTTCCCGGAAGGCAAGCTGACCGGCGACGGGGAGATCGATGTGTTCAAGGGGGGCGTCAGCCGCATCCTCGAAGAAACCCCGGTACCGGTGATTCCCCTGGCGCTGCAGGGCTTGTGGGGGAGCTTCTTCAGCCGTGACCCGGCCAAGGGCTTCTTCAAGCGCCTGTGGTCGAAGGTGACCATCGTGGCAGGCGCCGCCATCCCGGTGGAGGCGGCGCAGCCAGATGCCTTGCGTGAGCAGGTCAGCCGCTTGCGCGGCGGCCTGCGCTAAGGGCGGGGTATCAGCTGGCGCTGACTTTCAGGCCGACCAGGCCGGTCACGATCAGCGCCACGCTGACCAGCCGCACCAGGGCCATCGACTCGCCGAACAGGATGATCCCGGCGATCACCGTGCCGACGGCACCAACGCCGGTCCAGATGGCATAGGCGGTGCCCAGCGGCAGTTCTTTCATGGCCAGGCCCAGCAGGCCCAGGCTGATGGCCATGGCGGCGACGGTGAGCGCGGTAGGGAGGGGTTTGCTGAAGCCGTCGGTGTACTTCAAACCGACGGCCCAGCCGACCTCGAACAGGCCGGCGAAGAACAGGATGATCCAGGACATGATGCGTCTCCATCGTTGCGAATGATGGGGCCGTCCCCGGGATGGTCACGCGGTGCGTCGTGAGGTCGTCCTCACTGTGGTCATCAGGGTACACATCAATGGCTGGCCGGCTCAACCTCTTCCATGGCGGCCGATGGGTCCTCCAGCCGGCGGAACCAGGTCGACAGCAGCGCCCCGGAGATGTTGTGCCAGACGCTGAACAGCGCGCTCGGCACCGCCGCCAGTGGCGAGAAATGCGCCGCCGCCAGCGCCGCCCCCAGCCCCGAGTTCTGCATGCCGACCTCCAGCGCCAGCGACTTGCGCTGGGCCAGCGGCAGCTTGCAGAGGCGGCCGGTGAGGTAGCCCAGCAGATAGCCGAAAGTGTTGTGCAGCACCACCACCGCCATGATCAGCAGGCCGGATTCGGCGATCTTGGCCTGGCTGGCCGCCACCACCGCGCAGACGATCATCACGATGCTCACCACCGACACCAGCGGCAGTACCTGCACCGCCGTCTGCACCCGTGCACCCAGCAAGCGTTGCGCCAGCACGCCGAGCACGATCGGCAGCATCACCAGTTGCAGGATCGACCAGAACATGTCCATGAAGGACACCGGCAGCCAGGCAGAAGCGAGGAACCAGATCAACGCCGGGGTCAGCAGCGGGGCGAGCAGGGTGGTGACCGCGGCGATCGCCACCGCCAACGCCAGGTCGCCCTTGGACAGCCAGACCATCACGTTCGACGCCGTGCCGCTCGGGCAGCAACCGACCAGGATCACACCCACGGCGATTTCCGCCGGCAGGTGGAACAACTGGCACAGCAGCCAGGCCATGCCTGGCATGATCACGAAGTGCGCGACCACGCCGAGGGCCACACGCCAGGGCTGGCGGGCGAGGGCGGCGAAGTCGTCGAGTTTGAGGGTCAGGCCCATGCCGAACATCACCAGGCCCAGCAGCGGCACGATGGCGACCTTTAGGGCGATGAACCACTGGGGCATCAGGAAGGCCAGCACGGCGAACACCAGCACCCACAGGGCGAAGGTGTTGCCGACGAAGCGGCTGAGGGCGGCGAGGGCACGCATGGGGCAATTCCTTTTCTATTTATAGCTATATGAATTTCACTGGCCTCTTAGCGGCGGTTGGACGCCTCGACAAGCCCGCTCCCACAGGTACGCCACAGTATTCAAGTCTGTGGTGATCCCTGTGGGAGCGGGCGTGCCCGCGAAGAGGCCGGTACCGCCTGCAGTTGAACATCAGGCGAGCACCGGTACTTCAAACCACATCAGACCCCTTGCGGAATCTCTTCGCCACCGAGCACTTCGAACAGCGCCGGCAGGAACTCGGCAAAGGTCATCATCATCAGCTGGAAGCTGGCATCGAACTGCTGCGCGGCTTCATCGCCACCGTCCTGTTCGGCCTGCTCCTGCAGCAGCTCTTCGAACTTCAGGCGCTTGATCACCATCTTGTCGTCGAGCACGAACGACAGCTTGTCCTGCCAGGCCAGGGCCAACTGGGTGACCACCTTGCCGGTGCTCAGGTGCAGCTGGATTTCCTCGCTGGTCAGGTCCTGGCGCTTGCAGCGCACGATGCCGCCGTCTTCGGCGGTGTCACGCAGCTCGCACTCGTCCAGCACATAGAAGCCCTCGGCAGCCTGTTGCGACTTGACCCAGTCGGTCATGGTCGCGGTCGGTGCGATCTTCACCGTGGCCGGGCGCACCGGCAGCGAGCCCATCACTTCGCGCAGGGTCGACAGCAGGTCTTCAGCGCGCTTGGCGCTGGCCGAGTTGACCAGGATCATGCCCAGGCGCGGGGCGATGGCGGCGAAGATCATCGAACGGCGGATGAACGCACGTGGCAGGAAGGCCTGGATGATCTCGTCCTTGATCTGGTCGCGTTCTTTTTTGTAGACCTTGCGCATTTGCTCGGTCTCGATCTCTTCGACCTTTTCCTTCACCGCATCGTTGACCACGCTGCTGGGCAGGATGCGTTCTTCCTTGCGTGCGGCAATCAGCAGGAACTCGCCGCTGACGTGCACCAGGGGAGCGTCTTCGCCCTTGCCGAACGGCGCGATGAAACCGTAGGTGGTCAGCTCCTGGCTGGAGCAGGGGCGGGCCGGCTTGGTGGCCAGCGCAGCTTCCAGCGCTTCAGGCTCGAACGGTACTTCCTGGGTCAGGCGGTAGGACAGCAGGTTCTTGAACCACATGAGGGGGAATCTCTCCTTAATGCATAAGGCGGGCATTATTCTCCGAGCAGTGGTCCCAGGCCAACCCTGTCAGAGGGCCACCAGGGTCATATAAGGCAAGAAAACCTCCATCTGCGCTAGGTCGTTGAAAGACCTGGTATTTTTTTTGAAAAAAGTTGAAAAAGTGCTTGCCAGGGTAGCGGGCCCTCCGTAGAATGCGCGCCACACCGAGACGAAGGGTGATTAGCTCAGCCGGGAGAGCATCTGCCTTACAAGCAGAGGGTCGGCGGTTCGATCCCGTCATCACCCACCACTCGATGTATAGCGCAGCGGTAGTTCAGTCGGTTAGAATACCGGCCTGTCACGCCGGGGGTCGCGGGTTCGAGTCCCGTCCGCTGCGCCATATTCCACTTCCAGGGCCCACTGAACACCCGGAAGTAACAAAGAAAGCGACCTTAGGGTCGCTTTTTTTGTGCCTGAAATTCGCCGTGAAAATTTTTGCGGAAAAGTTGCATCAATGGCTTGCCAGGGTGCTGGATCGTCCGTAGAATGCGCGCCTCACCGAGACGAATGGGTGATTAGCTCAGCCGGGAGAGCATCTGCCTTACAAGCAGAGGGTCGGCGGTTCGATCCCGTCATCACCCACCACTCGTTGAATAGCGCAGCGGTAGTTCAGTCGGTTAGAATACCGGCCTGTCACGCCGGGGGTCGCGGGTTCGAGTCCCGTCCGCTGCGCCATATTCCGCTTCCAGGGCCCACTGAACACCCGGAAGCCACAAAAAAAGCGACCTTAGGGTCGCTTTTTTTGTTTCTGTGTCTTAGCGGTTGCGCTCTTCCTCGCGCAACGTCAGCACCTCAACCCCATCCTCGGTCACCGCCACCGTATGCTCCCACTGCGCCGACAGGCAGTGGTCCCGGGTAATCACCGTCCAGCCGTCCTTCAGCGTCCGCGTCCCGCGTCCGCCCTGGTTGATCATCGGTTCGATGGTGAACACCATCCCGGGCTGCAACTTCATGCCCATGCCGCGCGCGCCAAAGTGCAACACCTCGGGCCCTTCGTGCATCTGCTGGCCGATGCCATGGCCGCAATACTCGCGTACCACGCTGTAGCCAGCCGCCTCGGCATGGGCCTGGATGGCATGGCCGATATCCCCCAGCGTCGCCCCGGGGCGTACCTGCGCGATGCCTTTCCACAGCGCGTCGTAGGTGGTGTCGACCAACCGCTGCGCGTCATCGCTGATTGGCCCGATGCTGTACATCTTCGACGAGTCGGCAATGTAGCCGCCCTGTTCGAGGGTGATGTCGACGTTGATGATCGAGCCTTCCTTCAGCACTTCATCGACCTTGGGGATGCCGTGGCAGACCACATGGTCCACCGAGGTATTGAGCGAGTAGGGGAAACCGTACTGGCCCTTGCTGGCCGGGCGGGCCTTGAGGGTGTCGACGATGAAGGCCTCGGCGCGGTCGTTGATCTGCATCGTGGTGATGCCGGGGCGGATGAAGTGGTCGAGGTCGGCGAACACCTGGGCCAACAGCTGGCCGGCGTTGCGCATCAGTGCGATTTGGGCGGGGGTCTTGAGGATCACCTTGGACATGGAATGCAGGCTGTAGCTCTTGCTGGAAATTGCCCCAGCATAGCGCCATGGATAGTCTGCTTGCCACCGCGTGGTGCGCTGCCTGTACCGGCCTCTTCGCGGGCAAGCCCGCTCCCACAGGTACTGCACAGTCTTCAAACCTGTAGCGATCCTGTGGGAGTGGGCGTGCCCGCGAAGAGGCCGGCACAGCTGGCCCACTAATTGCTGGCTGACTGCTATCCAGGGCTATCAACGTCGACAGCCCAATCAACTCACGACAAAGGCGCCGTGTTGCCCCGCTTGCTTTGCAGGCCCGGGCAGCCGGCGCCTTTTTGCGTTCTTGAAAGGGGAAACCGCCCATGACCACCCGCGAAGTACGCAGCGTTTGCCCCTACTGTGGCGTCGGTTGCGGCATCGTCATGAGCGTTGCCGACGGCAAGGTCGGCAAGATCAGCGGCGACAAGCAGCACCCGAGCAATTTCGGCCGCCTGTGCACCAAGGGCCTCACCGCCCACCTGCCACTGACCGCCGCCGGGCGCATGGAAGACGCCTACGTGCGCCAGCAACGCAGCCAGCAGCCGGCGCGCAGCAGCATGGATCAGGCCATCGCCCAGGCCGGCGAGCGCTTGCGCGGCATCATCGACCAGCACGGCGCGGACGCGGTGGCGCTGTATGTGTCCGGGCAGATGTCACTGGAGGCCCAGTACCTGGCCAACAAACTGGCCAAGGGCTTTATCCGCACCCGCCACATCGAGTCCAATTCGCGGCTGTGCATGGCCAGCGCCGGCAGCGGCTACAAACTGTCGCTCGGCGCCGACGGCCCGCCCGGCAGCTACCAGGATTTCGACCGCGCCGAGCTGTTCCTGGTCATTGGCGCGAACATGGCCGACTGCCACCCGATCCTGTTCCTGCGCCTGCTCGACCGGGTCAAGGCCGGCGCCCGGCTGATCGTTGTCGATCCGCGGCGCACCGCCACCGCCGACAAGGCCGACCTGTTCCTGCAGGTGCGCCCCGGCACTGACATGGCCCTGCTCAACGGCCTGTTGCACCTGCTGCACCACAACGGCCATACCGACCCAGGCTTCATCGCCCGTCACACCGAAGGCTGGGACGAGCTGCCGGCTTTCCTCGACGATTACACCCCGGCGCGCGTGGCTGCCATCACCGGCTTGAGCGAGGCCGACATCTGCCAGGCAGCAGAATGGATCGGCACCGCCGGGGAGTGGATGAGCTGCTGGACCATGGGCCTCAACCAGAGCGTGCACGGCACCTGGCACAGCAACGCCCTGTGCAACCTGCACCTGGCCACCGGCGCCATCTGCCGCCCGGGCAGCGGGCCGTTTTCGCTGACCGGCCAGCCCAACGCCATGGGCGGCCGCGAGATGGGCTACATGGGCCCGGGCCTGCCGGGCCAGCGTTCGGCGCTGGTGGCGGCGGACCGCGCCTTCGTCGAGGCGCAATGGCGCCTGCCACCGGGCAGCCTGCGCAGCGAAGGTGGTGAGGGCACGATCGCGCTGTTCGAGCAGATGAAGGCCGGCGAGGTGAAAGCCTGCTGGGTGATCTGCAGCAACCCGGTGGCCAGCGTCGCCAACCGCCAGCAGGTGATCGACGGCCTGCGCCAGGCCGAGCTGGTGATCACCCAGGATGCCTTCCTCGACACCGAAACCAACCGCTACGCCGATATCCTCCTGCCCGCCGCGCTGTGGGCCGAAGGCGAAGGCGTGATGATCAACAGCGAGCGCAACCTGACGCTGATGCAGCGTGCGGTCCAGGCGCCCGGCCAAAGCCTGGCGGACTGGCAGATCATCGCCCGGGTCGCCTGTGCCATGGGCTACGCCGAGGCCTTCGATTACCCCGATGCCGAGGCGGTGTACGACGAGATCCGGCGCTTCTGGAACCCGGCCACCGGCTACGACCTGCGTGGCATCGGCTATCAGCAGTTGCGCCACAGTCCACGGCAGTGGCCCTGCGCGCCGGGCCGCGAAGATGACCGCAGCCCGCTGCGTTACCTCAACGGCGGCAGCAGCCAGCACCTGTTGCGCGATGCCGAGGGCCATGCGCCTGCCCTGGCATTCCCCACCGCCAGTGGCAAGGCGCGCTTCTTCGCCCGGCCCTGGCTGCCGGCGCCCGAGCTGCCCGACGCCGACTACCCGCTGGTGCTCAACACCGGCCGCGTGCAGCACCAGTGGCACACCCTGACCAAGACCGGCAAGGTGCCGGCGCTGAACAAGCTGGAGCCAGGCCCCTTCGTTGAAATCCACCCCGAGGACGCCGCCCGCCTGGGCATCGCCGACAAGGACCAGGTCGCCATTCGCTCGCGTCGCGGCCAGGCCGTGTTGCCGGCGCGCATCAGCGACCGGGTCATGCCCGGCAACTGCTTCGCCCCGTTCCACTGGAACGATGTGATTGGCGAGCAACTGGCGATCAATGCCGTGACTTGTGATGCGGTCGACCCGTTGTCGCTGCAGCCGGCATTCAAACATTGCGCCGTGGCCCTGGAGCGGGTCGCGGGCGAGCGTATCGATGCCCTCGAGCTGAACACCCCTATTCCGGAGCCTGCGCGCATGCCGACCGCGACCTTGTCCCGCCTGCTTGGCCTGGACACCCTGCCAGCCCCCGTGCTGGCCGATGACGAGCGTCATTACCTGCAGGGCTTTTTGCTCGGCCTCGACCAGGCGCGTGCCGAAGGCGTGCCCAGCCTGCCGGCTAGCGCGCCGTTGGCCGCATCCCGGCGGTTGTTCGTCGATGGCTTGCTGGCTGGTTTGTTCGCGCAGCCAGCCGCCACACCGGCCATCGCCGTGCCGCGCCACCAGGTGCTGTGGGCTTCGCAGACCGGCAACGGCGAGGCACTTGCCGAACGTTGTGCCGAGCGCCTGCGGGGTGCCGGCCTTGAGGTGCAGCTCAGCTGCATGGAGGCGGTAAGCCCCAGCCAGCTGCAAGGCGCCGCCAGTGTGGTGCTGATCACCAGCACCTTCGGTGACGGTGACGCGCCCGACTGCGCCACGGCGTTCTGGCAGGCGCTGCAAGGCGAGCAGGGCGCCTGCTGCGCGCAGCTGCCTTACGCCGTGCTGGCCCTGGGCGACTCCAGCTACGACCAGTTCTGCGGCTTTGGCCGCAAGCTCGACCAGCGCCTGGCCGAACTGGGCGGGCGCCGCTTGCTGCAGCGGGTCGACTGCGAACCGGATTTCGATGACGCCTTCGCCGCCTGGCTCGACGCTTTGCTGCCGCAGCTCGGCCGCGAGGCCTTGGTGGCACCGGTCAGTGAGCCTGCGTCAGTGGCGGGCTTCAGCAAGCAGCAGCCGTGGTCGGCGGCGCTGGTCGCCAATCAACTGCTCAACGGCCCGGGTGCGAGCAAGGAAACCCGCCAGCTGGTGTTCGACCTGTCTGGCAGCGGCTTCACCTACGCCGCCGGTGATGCCTTGGGCGTATGGCCGCGCAACTGCCCGGCGCTGGTCGAGGAACTGCTGACGCTGATGCACCTCGATGGCCAGGCGTTGGTGGAATTGAAGGGGCAGCCGGCGATGCCACTGGCCGAGGCCCTGGAGGCGCATCTGGACATCGCCAAGGTCACCGCGCAGCAACTTCAGGTATTCAGCACCCATGCCACGGACCTGCAGCGCCTGCTGCAACCCGCGTGCAAGGCCGAACTGCAGGGCTGGCTGTGGGGGCGCCAGCTGGTCGATGTGCTGCGTGCGTTCCCGCAGCAGTTACCATTGGCGACCTGGCTCGAGTTGCTCAAGCCGTTGCAGCCGCGGCTGTATTCGATCAGTTCAAGCCCGTTGGCGCATCCGGATCAGGTGCACCTGACCGTTTCCACCGTGCGCTTTGGCGAGCGCAAGGGGGTTTGTTCAACGTTTCTGGCTGACCGCGCGCAGGCGCTGAAGGTGGCGATCTTCCCGCAGGTATCGAAGCATTTTCGCCTGCCCGAGGACGACAACCTGCCGGTGATCATGGTTGGGCCCGGCACGGGCATCGCGCCGTTTCGTGCCTTCCTCGAAGAGCGCGAGGTGTGCGGTGCAAAAGGTAAAAACTGGCTGTTCTTCGGCGAGCAGCATGCGGCCACGGATTTCTACTATCAAGAGCAGCTTCAGGCCTGGCAAGCGAGCGGGCATCTGCGCCTGGACACGGCGTTTTCGCGGGACCAGGCCGAGAAGATCTATGTGCAGCAGCGCATGCTCGAGCAGGGCGCGCAGCTGTGGCAATGGCTGGAGGCGGGGGCGTATTTCTATGTCTGTGGCGATGCCCAGCGCATGGCCAAGGATGTGGATGCGGCGTTGCGTGAGGTCATTGCGGTGCATGGTGGCGTGGATGCCGATGCCTATGTCGAGGCATTGAACAAAGCCAGGCGGTATCGGCGTGATGTGTATTGAGGCGCCCCAGGATGGTGAGCGCTGCACTTGGAAAGTGCATCGGCTTTACCGGCCTCTTCGCGGGCAAGCCCGCTCCCACAGGTTTGATGCATCGCAAATGTAGTGGAGGCCCTGTGGGAGCGGGCTTGCCCGCGAAGAGGCCGTCACAGGAAACAGGATTGGCACAGTCTCTGCTTTATCCCTGATACAACAAAGCCCACTGATCAACGGCGATCAACCCGGGCCACCCACCGTGATGAATACAGGCAAAGGCGCCTGGAGCTTCGGCTCCAGGCGCTTTTTTTTTGATCGAGGATCGGCTTATGAAGGCAACAGCGAGCGGGCAACGAGAGCGACTGGTCATCGTCGGCAACGGCATGGTCGGCCACCATTGCGTCGAGCAACTGGTCGAACGCGGCGCCCTCGAGCGCTTCGAGCTGCACGTGTTCGGCGAAGAACGCCAGCGTGCCTACGACCGCGTGCACCTGTCGGAATACTTCGGCGGCAGCTGTGCCGAGACCTTGGCCCTGTGCGGGCAAGATTTTTACGGCAACAGCGGTGTGCACCTGCACTTGGGTGAAGCGGTGCTGGCCATCGACCGTGAGCGCTGTGAAGTGGTGACCGCCGAGGGCCGCTATGGCTACGACCACTTGGTGCTGGCCACCGGTTCGTACCCTTTCGTGCCTCCGATCGAGGGTTCCAGCGGCAACGCCCGCCTGGTCTACCGCACCCTCGATGACCTCGATGCCATTCGTGCCGCCGCCGGTGAAGCGCGCCGCGGCGTGGTGGTCGGTGGCGGCCTGCTCGGCCTGGAAGCAGCCAACGCGCTGAAGTCCCTTGGCCTGGAGGCGCACGTGGTGGAGTTCGCCCCGCGGCTGATGCCGGTGCAACTGGACGGCGAGGGCGGCGCCGCGCTCAAGGCGCAGATCGAAGCGCTAGGGGTGGGTGTGCACCTGTCGCGCGCCACTCAGTCGATCAGTGACGGTGAAGCCTACCGCTACCGCATGAATTTCGACGGCGGCGAACACCTGGAAACCGACCTGATCGTGTTCTCCGCCGGTATCCGCCCACAGGACGCCCTGGGCCGTGCCAGCGGCCTGGAAATCGCGGCACGCGGCGGCGTGGTGATCGACAACCATTGCCGCAGCAGCGACCCGCGCATCTTCGCCATCGGTGAATGCGCCTCGTGGAACGGCAGCGTGTACGGCCTGGTCGCCCCCGGCTACAGCATGGCGCGCAACCTGGCGGCGCTGCTGATGGGCGAAGCCGCCAGCGAATTCACCGGGGCCGACATGTCGACCAAGCTCAAGCTGCTGGGCGTGGATGTCGGCTCCATCGGCGATGCCCACGGCGCCACGCCGGGTTCGCGCAGCTACCGCTTCATCGACGAGGCCAACAGCGCCTACCGCCGGCTGGTGGTGGATGCCAGCGGCAAGCACGTGCTCGGTGCCGTGCTGGTGGGCGACAACAGCTACTACGACACCCTGCTGCAGTACGCCCAGAACGGTATCGCCCTGCCGGCCGACCCGGCCGCGTTGATCCTGCCGCAGGGCGGTGGCGCACCGGCCCTCGGTGCCGACGCACTGCCCGACAGCGCGACCATCTGCTCGTGCCACAACGTCAGCAAAGGCGCGGTGTGCGCGGCCATCGACAGTGGTTGCGGCGACCTCGCCGCAGTCAAGGGCTGCACCAAGGCGGCCACCGGCTGCGGTGGTTGCGCGGCGTTGCTCAAGCAGGTCTTCGAACACGAACTCACCGCCCGTGGCGTCACCGTCGACAAGAGCCTGTGCGAACACTTCGCCTACACCCGGCAGGAGCTATACGGGCTGGTGCGGGTCGAGGGAATCCGCACCTTCAGCGAACTGCTCGAACGCCACGGCAAGGGCCATGTCGGTTGCGACATCTGCAAGCCGGCGGTGGGCTCGATCCTCGCCTCGTGCTGGAACCAGCCGATCATGGACCCGGCGCTGGTGCCGCTGCAGGACACCAACGACACCTTCATGGCCAACATGCAGAAGAACGGCACCTATTCGGTGGTGCCACGCATCCCTGGCGGCGAGATCACCCCCGACAAGCTGATCGTGATCGGCCAGGTGGCGAAAAAGTACGACCTCTACACCAAGATCACCGGCGGCCAGCGCATCGACCTGTTCGGCGCCCAGCTGCACGAGCTGCCGCTGATCTGGGGCGAGCTGATCGACGCCGGCTTCGAAACCGGCCACGCCTATGGCAAGTCGACCCGTACGGTGAAGTCGTGCGTGGGCAGCACCTGGTGCCGTTACGGTGTGCAGGACAGCGTCGCCATGGCGCTGCGCCTGGAGGACCGCTACAAGGGCCTGCGCAGCCCGCACAAGCTCAAGTTCGCCGTTTCCGGCTGCACCCGCGAATGCGCCGAGGCGCAGAGCAAGGACATCGGCGTGATTGCCACCGACAAGGGCTGGAACCTGTACATCTGCGGCAACGGCGGCATGCGCCCGCGCCACGCCGAGCTGTTCGCCACCGACCTGGATGACGAAACCCTGGTGCGCCTGATCGACCGCGTGCTGATGTTCTACATCCGCACGGCCGACAAGCTGCAGCGCACTTCGGTCTGGCGCGAAAGCCTGGAAGGCGGCCTGGATTACCTCAGGCAGGTGATTCTCGACGACAGCCTGGGCCTGGCGGCCGAGCTGGAGGCGCAGATGCAGCATGTGGTCGACCAGTACGAATGCGAATGGGCCAACGCCCTCAACGACCCCGAGAAGCTCAAGCGCTTCCGTACCTTCGTCAACGACCGGCGCGCCGACCCGGACGTGCACTTCGTGCGCGAACGCGAACAGCGCCGGCCGGCTGCACCGCTGCACCTGATCCCAACCGTCGAGGAGGCTGTCTGATGAACCTATCCAATGCTGCTGTGAAAACCCAAGAGAACTGGCAGCCGGTGTGCCAGGCCCATGACCTGGTGGCCGACTCTGGCGTGGTGGTGTGGCTTGACGGTGTGCAGGTGGCGTTGTTCTACCTGCCTGGGCTGGAGCAGAGCCTGTATGCGGTGGACAACCGCGATCCGCGGTCCGGGGCCAATATCATCGGGCGCGGGCTGGTCGGTAGCTTGCAGGGGGAGCTGGTGGTGGCGGCGCCGTTGTACAAGCAGCACTTCAGCCTGCAAAGCGGCGAGTGCCTGGAAGATGCCGGGCAGCGGTTGCGGGTGTGGCCGGTGCGGATGAATGGTCAGGCGGTGGAGCTGTCGGTGGCCTGACGCTCCCGTGCCGACCCATTCGCGGGCACGCCCGCTCCCACAGGTACTGTACAGGCCTCGAGCATTGTGCGATTCCTGTGGGAGCGGGCATGCCCGCGAATAGGTCGGGACAGGCTGCTTAGATCACCAAACCTTGCGGCTTACGCCCGGCAAACACATCCACCAGGCTGGCCACCACCATCTCGCCCATGCGCGTGCGGGTCTGCACCGTGGCACTGGCGCGATGCGGCTGCAGCACCACGTCCTCACGCTCGAACAAGGCTTCGGGTGCCCGTGGTTCATCGGCAAACACATCCAGCGCCGCTCCCGCGATCTCGCCGGCCTCCAGTGCCGCAATCAACGCCGGTTCATCCACCAGCTTGCCGCGCGCGATGTTGATCAGGTACCCCTCAGCCCCCAATGCCCGCAGGACCTCGCGGTTGACCAGCGCTTCGCCTTTGTCGGCTGCGGCCGCCAGGATCAGCGCATCGCTGCCCTGGGCCAACTGCACCAGATCCGCCTCGAAACCATAGGGCACATCCAGCGCCTGCAGGTCGGTGTAGCGAATCGGGCAGCCGAACGCCGCCGCCCGTTGCGCCACCGCGCGGCCGACCCGGCCCATGCCGACGATGCCCACGCGCATGCCCGACACCTGGCGGGCCAGCGGCAGCGGTGCCAGCGGTGTGGCGCTGGTGGCCCAGTGGCCTGCGCGGACGAAGCGGTCACCAGTGCAAATGCCCCGGCACAAGCCGATCAGCAGGCCGATGGCCAGATCAGCGACATCCTCGGTGAGGGCGCCGATGGTGGCGGTGACCTGAATGCCACGATCACGGGCATAGGCCAGGTCCACTGCGTCGGTGCCGACGCCATTGACCGCGACCACTTCAAGGTTGGGCAAGCGCGCCATCAGCGCCTGGCTGATGCCGGTGTGGCCGCCGGTGATCACGCCGCGAATGTTGCTGGCATGCTGGCTGACAAAGGCGTCCTTGTCGGCCTGTTCGTAATAGCGGTGCACGGTGAACAGCTGTTCCAGGCGCTCGCGGATTTGCGGGATGAGGATCGGGCTCAGTTGCAGGACTTCAGGTTTCATCGGTCACTCCATCAGAAACAGGGATCAGCCACGGCCAACGAACGGCATGTTGCTGGCCATCACGGTCATGTTCAGTACGTTGGCGTCCAGCGGCAGCGCGGCGATGTAGCGCACCGCGTCGGCCACATGGCGCACGTCGAGCATCGGTTCGGCGGCGATCTCGCCATTGGCCTGGCGCACGCCACGGGTCATGCGCTCGGACAACTCGGTCAGGGCGTTGCCGATGTCCACCTGGCTGCAGACGATGTTGTACGGCCGGCCATCCAGCGCCAAGGCCTTGGTCAGGCCCAGCACCGCGTGCTTGCTGGCGGTGTAGGGGGCGGTGAACGGTCGCGGGGTGTGCGCCGAGATCGAGCCGTTGTTGATGATCCGCCCGCCCTGCGGCTGCTGGCGGCGCATCAGGCCGAAGGCGGCGCGGGCGCACAGGAACACGCCGTCGACGTTGGTGGCGATGACGTTGCGCCAGTGCTCCAGCGGCAGCTCGTCGACCGGTACGGCGGGGGCGTTGATGCCGGCATTGTTGAAGATCACGTCGAGGCGGCCATGCACCTCCTCGATGGTGGCGAACAGCTGCGCGACGCTCTGCTCGTCGCGCACGTCGGTTGGCACGGCCAGGGCTTCACCGCCCGCTGCCTGTGCCTGTTCAACCACCGCCTGCAGCGGTTCTGCGCGGCGCCCGGCGAGGACCAGGCTGAAGCCATCCTCCAGCAGGGCGAGGGCGACGGCGCGGCCTATGCCGCTGCCAGCGCCGGTGACCAGGGCGATTTTCTTGTTTTGGCTCATGTGGGGCTCCAGTAGGTTCAGGCGGCGTTGGCGGCTTGCCCGGCAGGGCGGGGGCCGACGCGCAGTTGCAGTTCGCCGATGCCATCGATGCCCGCGTGGATCGTGTCGCCCGGGTTCAGCGGCGCCACGCCGGGCGGGCTGCCGGTCATGATCAGGTCGCCGGGGCGCAGCGGCAGTTGGCGGGAAAGGCGGCTGATCACTTCGGCCAGGGCCCAGGTCTGCTGGCTCAGGTGCGCACGCTGGCGCTCCTGGCCGTTGACCTGCAGCCACAGCGACGCATCCAGCGGCCAGGCGCACTCGCTGGCGGGAACGATGGCGGTCATCGGAGCGGAGGCCTCGAATACCTTGGCGCCTTCCCAGGGCAGGCCCTCGGCCTTGGCCTTGCGCTGGTGGTCGCGGCGGGTCATATCGAGGCCGGCGGCAAAGCCGAACAGGTGTTCCAGGGCATGCTCCGGGGCAATGTCGGCACCGCCCTTGGCGATGGCGGCTACCATTTCGATTTCGTGGCAGAACTCATCGGTCTGCGGCGGGTAGGGCAGCTCGCCCTGCGCCTCGACCACGTTGCTCGCCGGCTTCATGAAGAACACAGGTTCCTGCGGTGCCGGGCCGTAGGACTCTGGCCATGGGTAGTTGCGGCCCAGGCAGAACACCCGGCCGACCGGGAAGCGCGCAGCGCTGCCGCGGATCGGCAGGCTGACGATGGCTGGCGGGTTGAACAGGTAGGTCATGGGTGGATCCTCCGTACTGGAGTGGCCAGCGTAAGCCAGAGGCTGGCCGGCAAAGTTGGACGAAAGCAGGGGCGGCTTGGACTAATCGGGGCTCATGCCGCAGTTTTAAGCTCGATGCGATACAGCTTCCCGAGCAGCAGCGAGTAAGACAGGGTGCCCATCAACGCCACCCCGCCGATGAACCAGAACGCCATGGCAAACGAGCCGCTGGCATGCACGATCGCGCCAATCACGATCGGCGTGACGATGCCGCCGATGTTCGCCGCCAGGCTGGTGACCCCGCCGGTCAGGCCGATCAGCTGCTTGGGCGCCACTTCCGACACCGCCGCCCACGACGCCGAGGCGATGCCCTGGGCGAAGAACGCCAGGGTGAGGATGGCGATGCACAGCACATTGGAGTCGGTGAAGTTCACCAGCACGATCGACATGCCCAGCATCGAGCCCACCACCAGTGGCAGCTTGCGGGCGAACGACAGCGAGTAGCCCTTGCGGATCAGCAGGTCGGAGACGATCCCCGCGAGGAGAATGCCGACCGTGGCACCAATGAACGGCATGACGGCGAAGATGCCGACCTTGATCAGCGTCAGCTGGCGCTCCTCGATCAGGTAGGTGGGGAACCAGGTGAGGAAGAAGTACAGCGCCGAGGTGCTGGCGAACTTGCCCAGGCAGATCGCCCAGACCTGGCGATAACGGAACAGCTCAGCCACCTGGCGCCAGTCGAAACGGGTACGTTCCTGGCTGCTTTTCACCAGCCCGCCGCCGCCTTCGATGTAGGCCAGTTCTTCCTTGCTGACCTTCTTGCAGTTCAGCGGGTCGCGGTACAGCCACAGCCACACCACGCCGAACAGGATGCCCACCAGGCCGGTGCTGTAGAACACATGGCGCCAGTCATAGGTGGTCGCCAGCCACAGCAGCGCGCCGGTGAACAGCGCGGTGCCCAGGTACTGGCCGCACACGTAGATGCTGCTGGCCATGCCGCGCTCGCGGGCGGGGAACCACACCGTGACCGCACGGCTGTTGGCCGGAAAGGCCGGGGCCTCCATGGCACCGACCGCCAGGCGCAGGCCGAACAGCGAGGCGAAGCCGCTGGCCAGGCCCTGGGCCACGGTGACCGCCGACCAGCTGATCAGCGATACGCCATAGGTCAGGCGCGAGCCGAAACGGTCGGCGATGAAACCGGCAGGCACCAGGGCCAGGGCGTAGGTCCAGGCGAAGGCGGAGAAGATCAGGCCCATCTCGACCTTGTCCAGGCCCAGGTCCTTGGCCATGAACGGCGCTGCGATGGAAATGTTCACCCGGTCGACGTAGTTGATGATGGTCGCCACCAGCAGCAGCGACAGCATGAACCAGCGGCGGCGGGTGGGCAGGCGCTGGGCAGGGGCCGCGTCCAGCGCGTACGACGACGCGGCGCGGGGGGTAGGCGTGCTCGACATGAGTCGACCTCGTTTGTTGTTGTTGGTAGAGGTTGGGCTGCAGTCCCTTTTCTAAGGTGGTCGTACAACGAGTGGAATGCAACGGCGGTTTTAGACCGTTTTTTCACAGCGGGTGGGCCAGGGCTGAGCTGTCCAAGAAAATCCACAGGCAGGGTTTTGCTCGGAATCCCTGCTGGATGTCGCGTTTTCAGCGGGCTGCGTGGATTTGCTATTGCGCAGGTTTTTGCAGAAGGGGTTAAATTGCTGAGTTTAGACATCGTACAACTACAAGCCCCCCGCAACCTGGAGATTGCCCATGCCCCCCAAGCGCGAGGTCCCGACCTACGTCATGCAGCAGCGCAGCGAGCTGATGGATTTCTACATCCGCGACCAGCGCGGCCGCCCCGCCGAGACCGCGCCGCACCGTCACGAGTACTTCCAGATCCAGGTCAACTTCGGAGGCGACACGGTGCAGCACATCGGCAGCGTGCAGCGCCCGTTCAGGCGCAACACCCTGGCCTTCATCCTGCCGCACCGGGTGCATGTGATTCCGCACCCGGCCGACAGCGACTTCGTGGTGATCAACTTCTCGCAGACGTTCCTGCTGCCGCACCTGGCCTGCGACCCGATGGACCTGGAAGAGGTGTCGATCCTGCAAGCGCCGGAACTGTCACCGTTCCGCTTCCAGGAGCACCTCGACTTCTGCCTCGATGAGGCCGACTTCGCCGAAGTGCGGCAGATCCTCGAGCGCATGCGCGCGCTGGATGCCAACCGCCGGTTCGGCAGCCGCGAAATGCTCAAGGGCCTGCTGCTGCAGCTGATCGGCCAGGTCTGCGGCCTGTACGCCGAGCCGCTGCGCGAACTGGCCGACAGCAACGCCGCCCAGCTCAGCCGCCGCGCCGCGCTGGGCCGCATGAGCGAGTACCTGCGCCGGCATATCGACGACCCCGACCTGAACCTGCAGAAAGTCGCCGCCGCCACCTACCTGTCACCGACCTACCTGACTCACTGGCTGCGCAAGGAAATCGGCAAGACCTTCAGCGAGCTGGTGCTGGAGCGGCGCATGCACACGGCGCGCAACTACCTGCTCAATGGCAGCCGCCCGGTGGGGGAGGTGGCGCGGCTCTGTGGCTTTGCCGATGAAGCCTACTTCTCCCGGCGCTTCCGGCAGATGCATGGCCTGCCACCCGGGCAGTTCCGCCGCCAGCAGCGCGACCCGGATACGCCGCAGGTGGCGATGCGGTAAGCTTGCCGGCATGAACCTCGACACCCGCATCAAGTACCGCCACCTGCTGTGTTTCCTGGAGATTGCCCGGCAGGGCAGCCTGGCCAGGGCTGCCGATATCCTGGCGATCAGCCAGCCGGCGATTTCCAAGACCCTCAAGGAGCTCGAAGACCTGCTCGAAGCGCGCCTGTTCGAGCGCAGTCGCCAGGGCGTCGAGCTGACCCCGGCCGGCACGCGCTTCATGCGCTACGCCGGGCCCAGCGTACAGGCGCTGCGCGATGGCGTGAGCAGCCTGCGCGGTGAAGCGCGGGCGCCGTCGCAGGTGCGTATTGGCGTGTTGTCGACGGTCGAGGGGCTGCTGATGCCTGAGGTGCTGTGCCGCCTGCATCAGCGTCACGAGGCCTTGGTGATCAGTGTGGTGACCGGGGTGAGTGCGCAGCTGCTTGGGCAACTGCACCTGGGCGAGCTGGAGCTGGTGGTCGGGCGCATGACCGACAGCCCACAGATTCAGGGGCTGTCGTTCGAGCATCTGTACAGCGAGTCCATGGCCCTGGTCGTGCGCCCTGGCCATCCCTTGCTGGCCAGTGCACCCGTGGAGCGGCAGCGGGTCGGGCAGTATCCGCTGGTGCTGCCACCACCGGGCACCACCATCCGCCAGCATGCCGACAGCCTGTTCGTGCAGTGCGGCATCCAGATGCCGGCGCAGCGCCTGGAGACCTTGTCGTTGGCGTTGAGCCGGCGTTATCTGCTGGGTAGCAACGCGTTGTGGGTAGCGCCGCGGGATGCGGTGCTGCTCGACCTGCGGCGGGGGGAATTGGCCGAGCTTGACCTTGGCGTGCGTGAGCCGGGTGGCTCGGTGGGCATCTGCCGGAATGCGGCGTTGCCGCTGAGCATGCCGGGGCAGTGGGTGTGCGAGGTGCTGCGCGAGCTTGCCGAGCAGTACCGCGACGGCGCCTATCCCTGATCAGAACTGCCAGAAATAAAAAGCCACAAAAACCAGGAAAACCCGGCACAAAGGGTCAATACTGGCCAATGGCTGTAAAGCTTCCATGAAGAAGCCTTTACCTACTGAACTTCCTTACGAAAACCCGCTCTTATGCCGGTAGCCATTGGTGATGGCCGCCTGATAAGCTCGCGGCTTTACCCTGATTGCCCTTATGGCGCATGAACAAGGAAATAGCATGAAACAGCATCGTCTGGCGGCTGCGGTTGCCCTGGTAGGCCTGGTACTGGCTGGCTGTGATCAACAGGCCAGCAGCCCCGAGCTGAAGACTCCGGCACAGAAAGCCTCCTACGGTATCGGCCTGAACATGGGCAAGAGCCTGGCTCAGGAAGGCATGGAAGACCTTGATTCGAAAGCGGTCGCCCTCGGCATCGAAGACGCCGTCGGCAAGAAGGAGCAGCGCATCAAGGACGAAGAGCTGGTTGAAGCCTTCACCGCGCTGCAGAAGCGCGCCGAAGAACGCCTGGCCAAGGCCAGCGAAGAAGCCGCCAGCGCCGGCAAGAAATTCCTTGAAGAGAACGCCAAGAAGCCTGGCGTGGTCACCACCGCCTCGGGCCTGCAGTACGAAGTCGTGAAGAAGGCCGACGGCCCGCAGCCGAAGCCGACCGACGTGGTCACCGTTCACTACGAAGGCAAGCTGATCGATGGCAAGGTGTTCGACAGCTCGGTCGAGCGCGGCAGCCCGATCGACCTGCCCGTCAGCGGTGTGATCCCAGGCTGGGTCGAAGGCCTGCAGCTGATGCACGTTGGCGAAAAGTACAAGCTGTTCATCCCGGCTGAGCTGGCCTACGGTGCCCAGAGCCCGAGCCCGCTGATCCCGGCCAACTCGGTCCTGGTGTTCGACCTGGAACTGATCGCCATCAAGGACCCGGCCCAGCTGCAGGGTGGCGAAGCGCCAGAAGCTGACGCCCCTGCCGAAGCCCCCGCCAAGCAATAACGCCTGGTACCTGCACAACGCCCCGTCCTGACGGGGCGTTGTCGTTTGTGGGGGATCGTACGGCGAACCTCATGCAGTGGCGACTGTCCGAGCAAGAGCAGTGTGAAGAAGCCGGAAGCTTCTGACGCAAATCGTTTGCGGATCTGAAACGACTGTGTAAAAAACGCCCGATCTGACCGGGGCCCTTGCCTTGTGGGCGCCCGCCGTCACAAACTTCGCCCTGTTCACAAGGTTATCCACAATAAATGTGGATAACCTTTCCCTGCTGGAGGCTCCATGAGCGCACCCTGGAATTTCGCCCGTTTCCTGCCCCTGGCCGAGCGCCTGCTCAGCCGTGGCCGGCTGCCGGCCTTGCTGTTCGCCGTGGCCCGCAAAGGCCCTCGTATCGGCCAGTTGCGCGACGACGTCAAGCTGTTGCAGTCGCTGTGCCTGGCCTGGTGGCGCGGTGAGTACCGTGCCATCAGCCCCAAGGCCTTGTTGACCATCGTCGCGGGCCTGCTGTATTTCGTCAGCCCGGTCGACGCCATCCCTGACTGGATCTTGGGTGTCGGCTTTCTCGATGACATCGCCGTGCTCGGCTGGGTGCTGAAAACCGTGGCCGATGAGCTGGCGCGGTTCAAGGCCTGGCGCGACAGCCAGGCGCCCGAGCGCCTGCGAGTGGTCGAGCGCCTGCCCGACACCCCCGAAGCGCTGCGCCTGGAGCGCAATACGCACTGAAAACGAGCAAGTCCCCACACACTCCCGCGCTTGGTAATATAATTGGCATAAGCGTTATGCCTACGGATTACATGCGGTAATCCTTACGTAAGGGGGTTGTAATGGGTATTCAGGTCATTAGCCGGGACGGTCAGCCCGAGTACGCCGTCGTACCCTGGGAGCAATATCAGGCGCTGCTCAAGGCAGCCGGGCAGGCACCTGCCGAGGTGGTTGCCGAATCAGCGCAACCGAGTGCCCCGGCAGTCAGCCTGCCAGCGTTCAGTGAAGTGGCACAGCTGCGCCAGGCCAAAGGCATCGCCCCTGAGCAGTTGGCGCGTAATGTCGGGGTCAGCCCGGCTTACCTGGCCATGATCGAATCGGGCGAGCGCCAGCCGGATGCTGCCATCCGCCGAGCCCTGGCCTGGCACCTGGGGGTGGCCGGCTGGAGCGAGCCGTCATGAGCCAGGTCAGGATCAGCCGACAGCATTGGCAAAACCTGCTGGACGAGCTTGACCTGGCCCGCCGACAACGCCACCTGCTCACCTACCGTGCGCTGATCGAGCGCCTGCAGCTGCCCAGCCCGGCCATGCAGACCCTGACCGCCGCGCTGGAGTACCTGGCCGTGCTCGATGCCCGTGCCGAGCAGCCGCTGCGCAGCTCGCTGGTTATCAGCCAGGGTGCCAGCCGCTTGCCGCGCACCGGCTTTTTCGAATGCGTGGAGCGCCTGGGGCGTTTCTCGGGGCCGGTCGATGGCATGGAGGCGGCGTCGTGGCATGCCTCCGAGGTGGTCAGGGTGTTCGAGTACAGCTATCCCGAAACAGCCTGAACATTATTGCGGGGCCGCACTGGCCTCTTCGCGGGCTCGCCCGCTCCCACAGGAATAGCGTAGATTTCGCAGCTGCGATCAGCCTGTGGGAGCGGGCGTGCCCGCGAAGAGGCCAGTGCAGGCAGTGCATTTCGATGGATCACGCCGCAGAAATTGCCATCGGCATCCCGTACATCCAGTTCCTGCAGATCACCATAGCGGCCAAACCAGTCCATGACTTGGCCAAGTGTGGCATTCAGCCCCACCGTTGGCTGCTCGACCAGCGCTACAGGTAGTACCTGTGCCAATAGCTGCTGATTTTCCCGCACCCCCAATTCCTGCGGCCGCCCCAGCAGGTACCCTTGCACCAGGTCCACGCCCATCTCGGTCAACACCGCCAGCTCTTCCGGCAACTCGATCCCTTCGGCAATCACCTGCGCCTTCGACGCCCGGGCAATCTGCAGGATGGAACCGACGAACTCGCGCTTGAGCGGGTCGCGGTGGATGCCATCGATGAAGTGGCGGTCGATCTTGACGTACTCCGGGCGCAGCTCCGACCACAGGCGCAGGCTCGAGTAACCCGCACCCAAATCGTCCAGGGCAATGGAGAAGCCCATGTCACGGTAGTGGTGCAAGGCATTGGACAGCAGCTGGAAGTCGTCGGTAGGGGTCTGTTCGGTCAGTTCGATCACCACCCGGCTGGGGGCCAGCCCCACGTGCTCAAGCAGCTTGAGGGTGCGCCCGGAAGGGTAGTGGGGTTCCAGCAGCGATTCGGGCGAGATGTTGAGAAACAGCTTGCCGTCGAGCCCCTGCTCGCTGAAGCGTCGGCACGCGCTTTCCCGGCACGCGGCCTCCAGTTCGGTCAGGTGACCGGCCTGGCGGGCGATGGCAAACAGGTTCAATGGCGAATGCAGCGGGCTGTTGGAGGGCCCGCGGCTCAAGGCCTCATGGCCGAATACACGCCGTTCGCTGAGGCAGACGATCGGCTGGAACAGGCTGTGAATGCTGCGCTGAGCCAGAATGGCGCTCAAGGCACTGAGCTGTTCGGCGACGGTCATGGTGAATTCCTGAAGATGAAAAAACCAGGCGCATGCCCCCTGGCTGGTGCATTTCACGACAGTGCAGTGACCATTTGATGACAGGATGTATTAAATTGCCATCATTGTGGGGCAAACGGCGTATTCGTCGTTGTATTGACGTCAATGGCTGTGATGAAATCCCCGCGCCTTTATTTTTACAGAATTTGTCGTTCAGGGACGAACGTCAGCCAGCGCTTTTGCGTGGTGGGCGCCCTGAGTCAGTGGATTGCTCGGGAGACGGGTTTGTCAGCTTCAAAATATAAAGTGCGCAGCACGGCGCTGGCCCTTGCCGTTGCAGTCGGCGTCAGTGGTTGCGCCAGCATCGAAGAGTTTTCCCATACCCATAGCCGCACGGCCAACTGCCTGCTGGGCGGCACGGTCGGCGCCCTGGCAGGGGCGGCTGCGGGCGCGCTCAGCAACAAGGGTAATGGTGCGGTTATCGGTGGCGCGGTCATTGGTGCGGCTGCCGGTTGTGGCGCGGCGCTGGCCTACAAGGACCGCATCGACCGTTTGCGTAGCCTCGCTCAGGAAGAACACCTGCAACTTGACGTTGAAACCCTCAACACCCCGGCGGCCACAGCCAGTGCAGCTCCCCAGGAGGCAGGTTTCGTCGCCCAGGTGCAGGACGAGGGCATGTTCGCTGTCGGCAGTGCCCAGCTCAGCCCCGACGGCGAGCGTCAGGTGCGCAAGCTGGCCAGCGCCTTCGGCGGGGAACGCAATACGGCGATTCTGGTGGTTGGCCACACCGATGCCACCGGCAGCGCGAGTTTCAACCAGCAGCTTTCCGAGCGGCGGGCGCGGGCGGTGGCCAGCATCCTTGCCGAGCAGGGTATTGCACGCCAGCGCATGTATTTCCAGGGGGCAGGGGCCTCACGCCCGATTGCGGACAACAGTGACCCGATGCAACGTGGCAAGAACCGTCGCGTCGAATTCGTCGAGGTCAACGACACTGCCACGCTGGTCAAGCGCGTGAATGCCGAGCAGAACAATCCCAAGTATCTAGCCCACGGCACAGCGATGGTGGTCAAGGCACCTGCCCGGCGGACAATGCCAGCTGCCAGCGCACCTGCCAGGCCCAACGTGAAGGAGAAGGCTGCAGCCCATGCGCCGCAACTACCGGCAATGGTTGCCCACAGCGGATCGCTGGTCGATTTCGGTGGCCAGGCGGCTTCCAGCAGCCAGTGGACGCTGGGGCAGACCATCACGCCGAAAAGCGGCGGATTCACACTGGTTTCTCCGGCCTATGCCAGCACTATCCCGGTGAGCAGTTGCGAAGCCGACCAGCCGCGTGAAAGCGGCAAGGTGTTCAACCTCGCCAGCGGCCAGGCACTCGACAGCCACCCGACCACCGATTATCTGCCGGGCTACAACAACCGCGTCTGGGCGCAAACGGTCAATGGCCACCTGGTGACCATTTCCCCAGTGTCGATCCTCCGTGTGGATGCGGCGGTCGATCGCCAGCCGTTCATCCAAGTGGTGACCGACTATGCCAAGGGCAATCGCAAGGCTCTGATCAAGGCCGATGCAGTAGCCAACACCTACGAAGGTGAGGACCGCGTGCTGTACCGGGTATTCCTCAAAGATCCGCAAGCGCCGGTGTCCTGCATGGACGTGGTGTTCAGCAAGGGCAGCGCCACGGCCACCGATGGCGCATTGTTCTACCCCCGCCGCGATGGCGAAACCTTTACTGCCCGGTTTGTGCCGGTTCGTACCTGAAACAGGGAAGACACATGCAAGCGTTCAATTTCAACGAGTTGATGGCATTGGTCGTGGCCAACCGGCTGATCAGTGCCGGGGTCATGCTGGCCCTGGTTGCGGCCATTCTGTGCACCATGCACTGGAAGCAGGTGGTGTACACCGCCATGCGTGTCTGGCACGGGCTGCCGCTGATCGGCACAGTCGCCCGCCTGGCCCGCGCCAGCACCATTGCTGACAAGCGCAAATGGCTGCTTAGTGAAACCACGCTGTGCGATGCCTACTACGACTATTACCAGGACGTCGGTGAAAAGAACGCCGAGTACTACAACAAGTGTGAAGCGTATCTGGACGCCATCGGTGAAAGCGATCGCCGGGAGCGCCCGCTCTGGGTGCTGGTGCTGACCTTCCTGCTGATCCTGTTCGAAGCCGTCGGTTTCGCCTATGTGCTGGTGCCGTTCATCAACCAGAACCTTTCGAGCAACGACCAGACTTACCTGGGCTGGATGGCGGCGTTCCTGCTGTCGATCATCTCTGCCGGCTTCGCTGAAGCGGCCGGCCGCGCCATTCACCATAATGCCCTGGTCAGCAAGGCTCGCCACTGGTGGGAGAGCGACCCCGAGCGGGGCAGTAGCGCACTCAAGCAGTTGCCGGGCATCCGCATCAAGGACACTTACAGCGATAACGGCGCAAAAGACTACAACCGTATCCTTGCACGGCTGAACACCAACCACACCGTCACGCCCAAGCGCGGATGGATCATCGGTTGTGCCCTGGTCGTGCTGATCATGGCCAGCGCGGCGTTTGGCATTCGTGCTTACCAGCTCAAGAGTATCGAAACCGAGATGGTCGGCAATCCGGACATCTTCGCCCAGCAGGTCGAGGGCGAAGCCAGCCCGTTCGAGCTGCCCGATGACTCGGCGAAACTCAATCAGCAGGCCAGCGACAACACCCTGACCGACAAGATGGATGCCATTCGCAGTGCGTCGTTGATCACTTTCGTCGTGCTGTCGGTCATCTATATCGCCATTCAGGCAGTGAGCGTGTGGTTGGCCTCGATCTTCGGTTTCGCTGGCGTGGAGTCAAAGAAGGCCTGGGCGTATTCGCATGCCTTCAACAACGCTGACGAACTCGAACGCTGGATGGAAAACCAGCGCATCCGTATCAGCGCCCATGCCGACCACAAGTTGCGCAAGCTGCAGATGAAACTGTCGCGTCGCCCGACCACCAACCCGGACGTTGCGGTGGCCATTGACGCCTCGCAGAACCGCGACTTCAACGCCTTCGTGCGCCTGCGCCAGGAAGACAGCCATGCCCGGCAGGCGGCCGTCGCCAGCCCGACCAGGATGGAGCCGCGTGCGCCCGTCGAAGCCGAGCCGCAGGCGGTTGTTACGGCGCGCCACGAAGTCTTGCCCGAGGCACCTGCCAGCGTGCCGGCCGCAGTCCCGGACGCCTTGCGTAGCAAGGACCTGACGGGCTACAGCGACGAGCAGTTGCGCACCATCTGTCAAGCCAAGGGCTTTGACTTCGCTGCGGTGCTGGCACTGCGCGACGAACAAAAACTGTTGAAAGACTTCGAAGGCGTTTGAATGAAGCTCAAGACCTTGCTCGCCGCACTGCTCTGTCTGCCTGCACTGGCCCAGGCCAGCGAGCGCAACGACGTTCCCGACTGCTATGGCTACGCCAGGATCGATGCGTTCCGCCAGGCGGGAAGCGGGCGTGAGCTGACGGTGATCGTCGACCAGACCATCCCCATGCCCGAGAGCATTCAGAAAGCAGCCTGGGCCCAGGTCACCCGCTTCGTTGGCCCAGGCGACAAGCTGCGCCTGTACAGCTTTTCGGCATTCGTGCCGGGCAAGTACATGCAGTTGCGTTTCGCCGGCGAGCTGAATACGCCCCTGCCGGGTAATGTCCGTGATGATGTCGGCATGCAGTCGCTGCGCACCTTCGACAAGTGCGTAGCACAGCAGCAGGCGTTCCTGCACAAGAAATTTGGCCAGGTGTTCGTCCAGACTCTGCGTGAAGCGAGCGAGGACATTCCGCGCAGCGAGATTTTTCATTCGCTACGCGACATCGGTAACGACCTGGCCGCTCGCCCGGCTGACGAGCGCGTGATCCTGCTACTGTCGGACATGCTCGAGAACAGCGACTTTGGCAGCTTCTATGGCAACAACCGGATTCGTGACCTCAACCCGGCGGCTGAACTCAAGCGTGTTGGCGAGCGTCAGTTGTTCGCCGACCTGCAGGGGGCCCGTGTTTACGTCGCCGGCGCCGGTCTGGTAACCCAGGACGTCAAGCACGCCTACCGCTCGGGCAAGACCATGGAGCAGTTGCAGCAGTTCTGGAGCGGCTATTTCGCCGGCTCCAATGCATCGCTGGCGGCATTCGGCACACCGAGCCTCAACGTCGATCTGCAGTGAACGGGTGAAAAAAAGGGGCGAACATGCAAATGTCCGCCCCTTTTTCATTCAGCGTGTGCTGATCGTCACTTTTTCGCGACTTTGGTGCTCGCGCTCAGGTAGTCGATCAGGATACGCCCGGTCTCCGACAGATAGGCGTCATCTTCCGGCTTGGTGTTCTCATCCTCGGTCGGCAGGGCGTCTTCGTCCTCTTTCTTCAGCTCTTTGAGCGGCTCTTCACCCTTGGCCTTGCGACGGATGTTCTCCAGCGCCAGCTGCTTGGCTTCGACGTCGTCGTGGCGGGCACGGCGGTCCTGCTCGTTGAGGCTGACGGTCTTCTCGTCCATCAGCTTCTTGGTCAGGGCCAGGCGGTCACGGATGTAGGTGAACTCCGCGTCCTTGTCGCTGCGTGCTTCATGCTGGGCCTTGAGCTGCGCCAGGAACGGCTTGAACGGGTCGGACGCGGGCTTGACCACCGGGCGGATGGTGTCCCACGGCATGGCCTCTGGCAGGGCGCTTTCGCCGATTTCCTTGGTGTCGATGATCGACGGGTAGTCGATGTCCGGAAGCACGCCCTGGTGCTGGGTACTCTGCCCGGAAACCCGGTAGAACTTGGCCAGGGTCAGCTTCAGCTCGCCATGGTTGAGGGGCTGGATGGTCTGCACGGTGCCTTTGCCGAAGGTCTGGCCACCGATGATCAGCGCACGGTGGTAGTCCTGCATGGCGCCGGCGAAGATCTCCGAGGCCGAGGCCGACAGGCGGTTGACCAGCAGCGCCAGCGGGCCTTTGTAGAAGGCGCCCGGGTTTTCGTCTTCGAGCACGTCGACGCGGCCGTCGCTGTTGCGTACCAGCACGGTCGGGCCTTTCTCGATGAACAGGCTGGTCAGCTCGGTGGCTTCCTGCAGGGAGCCGCCGCCGTTGTTGCGCAGGTCGATGACCACGCCGTCGACTTTTTCCTTCTGCAGCTCGGTGAGCAGTTTCTTCACGTCGCGCGTGGTGCTCTTGTACTCAGGGTCACCAGCGCGGTAGGCCTTGAAGTCCAGGTAGAAGGCCGGGATCTCGATGATGCCGAGCTTGTAGTCACGCCCGTCCTGCTTGAGCTTGAGCACCGACTTCTTCGCTGCCTGCTCTTCAAGCTTCACGGCTTCGCGGGTGATCGAGACGATCTTGCTGGTCTGGTCGCTTGGTGCATTGCTGGCCGGGATGACTTCCAGGCGTACCACCGAGCCTTTCGGGCCACGGATCAGCTTGACCACTTCGTCCAGGCGCCAGCCGACCACGTCGACCATTTCCTTGTTGCCCTGGGCAACGCCGATGATCTTGTCGGCCGGTGCCACCTGCTTGGTCTTGGCGGCCGGGCCAGCCGGCACCAGGCGCACGATCTTGACCTGGTCGTTGTCGCTCTGCAGCACCGCGCCGATGCCTTCGAGCGACAGGCTCATGTTGATGTCGAAGTTCTCGGCGTTGTCCGGCGACAGGTAGTTGGTGTGCGGGTCGTAGGACTGGGCGAAGGTGTTGATGTAGGCCTGGAAGATGTCTTCGGCACGGGTCTGGTCCAGGCGCGCCAGCTGGTTCTTGTAGCGCTTGGTCAGGGTTTCCTGGATCTGCTTGGGCTCTTTGCCGGCGATCTTCTGGCGCAGCACCTCATCCTTGACGCGTTTGCGCCACAGGTCGTCGAGTGCGGCCTGGTCCTTCTCCCACGGTGCATCCTTGCGGTCGATCAGCAAGGTTTCCTTGGTGGTGAAGTCCATCTTGTCGACGCCCTTGGCCAGTTCGCCCAGGGCGAAGTCCAGGCGCTGCTTGACGCGGTCGAGGTAGCGTTTGTAGATGGTGAAGCCGGGGTCGAGGTTGCCGCTTTTGAGGAAGTCGTCGAACTGCGTCTTCCACTTGTCGAATTCGGCGATGTCGGCTGCGGTGAAGTAGCTGCGGGCCGGGTCGAGCAGCTTGATGTAGCTGTCGTAGATGATCACCGAGCGGGCATCATCGAGCGGCGGCTTGCTGTAGTGGTGACGTTTGAGCAACTCCACCACGTTGAGGCTGGCGACGATTTCGTCACGGTCCGGCTGCAGGCTGTCCCACTTGTTGGCGGCCGCCGCATTGCCGCCGAGCGTGAGGCTGCCCAGGCCGATCACGAGGGCCAGGGCGGTGCTTGGGAGGAAATGCTTCATGCTGATTCGACGTGGAGGCAATTGATCACGCATAGTAGGCCGTCTTTTCCGTTCGCCGGTTCCATCGGAGCCGGGCAAATACTGCAAAAAGCCTGGGGAGCGCGCTCCTCAGGCTCAGTCTGTGATTCAACTATGGAGGCACTGTGAAGGCATTGCAAGGCGTTGACGGACATGTGGCCTGGGTCGAGGCCGAACGCCCGGCCTGTGACGCGGGCCAAGTGCGCATTCGAGTGGCCGCAGCGGGGCTGAACCGTGCCGATCTGCTGCAGATGAAGGGCCTGTATCCACCACCGCCAGGCGCCAGCCCGTACATGGGCCTGGAGTGCGCGGGGGTGATCGAGGAGGTCGGTGCCGGCGCGGACTGGCGCGTGGGCGACCGCGTCTGCGCGCTGCTGGCCAGTGGTGCCATGGCCGAAGAAGTGGTGGTCGATGCCCGCCATGTGTTGCCGGTACCCGAGGGCTTGAGCCTGCACGAAGCGGCGGCGCTGCCGGAGGTGTATGCCACGGCGTGGTTGAACATCTTCCAGCTGGGCAAGGTGAAGGCCGGTGAAAAGGTGTTGGTGCATGCCGGCGCCAGTGGGGTGGGTTCGGCGGCGATCCAGCTGTGCAAGGCCTTCGGCAGCCCGGTGTGGGTCAGTGTCGGTTCCCAGGACCGCCTGGACTACTGTGCGGCGCTGGGCGCTGCGGGTGGCGTGGTGCGTAACCAGAACCTCGATGCGCTGGAAGGCTTGGGGCCGTTCGACGTGATTCTGGACCCGGTGGGTGCCAGCTACGGCGAGCTCAACCTTAAGCTGCTGGCCCGTGACGGTCGTTGGGTGATCATCGGCCTGATGGGCGGGCGCAAGTTCGAGCTGGACCTGGCCCAGGTGCTGGGCAAGCGCCTGGAAATCACTGGCTCCACCCTGCGCAATCGCGATGACGGCTTCAAGGCCGAGCTGCTGCGCGAACTGCAGCAGCAGGTGTGGCCGCTGTTTGCCGAAGGTCGCCTGTCGCCGCAGCTGGTCGATACCTACCCGGTCGAGTTTGCCCAGGCGGCGTATGCCGAGCTTGAGAGCAACCAGGTATCGGGCAAGCTGGTCATGGTGATCGACCCAAGCCTGGCGTAAGCAGGCCCGGCCTCTTCGCGAGCTTGCCCGCGAAGAGGCCGGAACAGGTACTGAAGATCTCAGCTCCAGCTCAGCACCGGCCAACCATTGGTCTCGGCATGCTCCCTGAGTACCGCATCCGGGTTCACCACATGCGGATGATCCACCTTCAGCAACAGCGGCAGATCGTTCCGCGAATCAGAATAGAAACTCGCCCCCTCCAGGTTCTCCTGCTCCTGATCCAGCCACTCCAGCAACCGGGTGATCTTGCCCTCGCGGTAGGTCAGCACCCCATGGGTCTTGCCGGTATACACGCCGTTCACCGCTTCCAGCTCGATCGCCAGGTACTCGTCCACCCCCAGCCGCGCTGCAATCGGCCCGACCAGGTGTGTGCCCGAAGCGGAAATGATCAATATCCGGTCGCCACGCTGGCGATGCTCGGCAATGCAGCGGCAGGCGTCGCCGTAGATGATCGGCTCGATCACCTCCTCGACCCACGGTTCCACCAGATGCTCGACTTCCTCCAGCGTGCGCCCGGCAATCGGCTCCAGGCTGAAGGCCATGTAGTCCTCCATCTGCAGGTGGCCCTTGCCGTAAGCCTCCATCAGTTCATGGTCGCGGCGCAGGAACGCCTTGCCGTCGACCCAGCCCAGCCGGGCCATCTGTTCGCTCCACAGCGACGCGCAGTCGCCATGGATCAGGGTTTCGTCCAGATCGAAAATTGCCAGTGCCATGTGTTGATTCTCCTTAGGCCACTTCGCGCAGCGCCGTGGGGTCGATCGACAGGGAAACCCGCTGGCCGTCGGCATGCAGGTCGCCAGGCGAACGGTTGAGCACGTCGACCACCAGTTCCACGTCACGCACCTGTACGCGGTAGCGGATGACATTGCCAAGCAGGCTGTGACTGCGCACTTCGGCGTCCAGTTCACCGTTGACGCCCAGGGTGATCGACTCCGGGCGGATCGCCAGGCGGCCGGCCACCGGGCGCTGCAGCAGGCGGCTGGCGCTGTCGGCGTCGAGCAGGTTGTAGTTGCCGATGAAACCGGCGGCGAACAGGTCCACAGGTGCGGTGTAGAGGGTTTCGGCATCGCCGCTCTGGACGATGCGCCCCTGGTTCATCAGGAAGATCCGGTCTGACATGGTCAGTGCCTCTTCCTGGTCGTGGGTGACGAAGATGGTGGTCAGCCCCAGCTCCCGCTGGATCGCCCGGATCTGCTCGCGCAGGTGCTTGCGGATGCGTGCATCCAGCGCCGACAGCGGCTCGTCGAGCAGCAGCAGGCGCGGGCGGGTGACCAGCGAGCGGGCCAGGGCCACGCGCTGGCACTGGCCGCCGGACAGCTGGTGCGGGTAGCGCCCGGCGAAGCTGCCCAGCTCCACCAGGTCCAGGGCCTCACGCACGCGCTGCTGGCTTTCATCGGCCTTGACCTTCTGCATGCGCAGGCCGAAGGCGACGTTCTGCTCCACGGTCATGTTGGGGAACAGCGCATAGCTCTGGAACACCATGCCGATGCCGCGCTTCTGCGGGCTTACCGGCACGATGTCGTGGCCGTCCAGGAGGATCTGGCCGCCGTCCACTGGGGTCAGCCCGGCGATGCAGCGCAGCAGGGTGGACTTGCCGCAGCCGGAGGGGCCGAGCAGGGTGACGAACTCGCCGCGCTCGATCTGGCAGTCGATGTTCTCGAACACCGGGCTGCCGGCGTAGCTTTTTTGCAGGTTCTGTACGCTGACGAAGCTCATGTCAGGTGTTGTCCTTGTTCAGGCGGTTGGCGACCCAGGTCAGCACCAGCACGAAGGCGAAGTACGAGATCACCAGCGCGCTGTTGAAGTGGCCGCTGCTGTTGCGCATGTTGTTCAGGTACACCTGCAGGGTCTCGTAGCGGGTGCCGACCAGCAGGTTGGCGAACACGAACTCGCCGAACAGGAACGAGAACGACAGCAGCAGCGCCACCATCAGGCCCTTGCGCAGGTTCGGCAGTACCACCAGCAGGGCAGCCTGCCAGGTGCTGGCGCCGAGCAGCTGGGCGGCGTCCATCAGGTCGCGCAGGTTGATCGCCTGCAGGTTGTTGGTGATCGCCCGGTACATGAACGGCAAGGCGATGGTGAAGTAGCAGCCGATCAGGATCCACGGCGTTCCGACCATCGCCATCGGGCCGCTGCCATAGAGCTGCAGCAGGCCCACCGACGACACCACCGGCGGTACCGCGAACGGCAGCAGGATGAGGATGTTCATCAGCGCGTCGAGCTTCGGGAAGTGGTAGTGCACCACGAACAGCAGCGGCAGGATCAGCACCACCGACAGCAGCAGCGCGCCCAGGCACACCAGCAGCGACTGGCCGAACGCGGCCAGGAAGCGCGGCTCGCTCCACAGCGCGACGTACCACTTGAAGGTCAGGCCGCTGGGCAGCAGGCTCGCCGACCAGCTGGTGGCCAGTGAGTAGAGCAGGGTGCCTGCCAGCGGTAGCAGCAGGATCAGGAACAGCAGGTACACCACCAGCCGGTGGTAGAGCCCGGCGGATGTTTTTTCAGCGCGCATGGTAGCTCCTCTTGAGCAGCCATTGATGAACCACCGTGACCAGTGTCATCAGCCCCACCAGCACCATCGCCAGGGCGCTGGCCAGGTTCGGGTCGAGGCTGATGTCGCCGGCCACCAGGCCGGCGATGCGGATCGGCAGCACGTTGAAGTTGCCGGTGGTCAGGGCGTAGACGGTGGCGTAGGCGCCGAGGGCGTTGGCCAGCAGGATGACGAAGGTGCCGAGCAGCGCCGGGGTCAGCACCGGCAGGCCGATATGGCGCCAGAATTGCCAGTGGCTGGCGCCGAGCAGCGCGGCCGACTCGCGCCAGTCTTCGCGCAGGGCGTCGAAGGCGGGGTAGAGCAGCAGCACGCCGAGCGGGATCTGGAAGTAGGTGTACACCAGGATCAGGCCACTCTTGGAGTAGATGCTGAAGTCCTCCAGCAGGCCGATCTGTTTCAGCAGCAGGGTCAGTGCGCCGTTGAAACCGAGCAGGATGATGAAGGCGAAGGCCAGCGGCACCCCGGCGAAGTTGCTGGTCATGTTGGCGAAGGCACTGACGAAGTCGCGCAGCTTCGAGTCGACCTGGCGCAGCGAATAGGCGCCGAGGGTGGCGATGACGATGCCGAACAGGCTCGACCAGAAGCTGATCTCCAGGCTGCGTTGCAATGCCTGCAGGTAGAACTTCGAGGCGAACACCTTGCTGAAGTTGTCCACGCCCCAGCCTGCTTCCGACTGCAGGCTGTTGATGGCCACCCAGGCCAGCGGGGCGATCTGGAAGATGACGAAGAACACGGCGAACGGCAGCAGGCAGAGCAGGGCCAGGTAACGGCCTCGGTTGCCGGCCCTCACTTGAGCAGCTCCCGGCACACGGTCTTGTCGTGCGCTGCACCGAGCAGTTCGCACATGGTCCCGCACAGTTCGGTCTGCAGCGGCTTGGCGGCCGGGTCGAGGCTGAAGGCGTCGCCGAACACGAACAGCGGCACTTCACGCTCCTCGGCCAGCAGGCCGTTGTGCGAGCGGTCGTTGTTCATGCCGTGGTCGGCGGTGACCAGCACCTGGTAGCCCTCTTCCAGCCAGCCTGGCAGGTAATCGGACAACAGGATGTCGGCACTGCGCGCGGCATTGCGGTACTGGCTGCTGTCCAGGCCATGGCGGTGGCCGACATCGTCGATGCTCATCGGGTGCACCAGGAGGAAATTCGGCGCATGGCGGCGGCGCAGGTATTCGCCGTCGGCCAGCAGGTGCGAGTCGGGGTAGCGGTCGTCCCAGTAGAACAGGCCGTGCTGGATCGGCAGTTTCGGCGCGTGGGTGTGGCGGTCGCGCTGCGGGTCGAAGGGTGAGCGGTTGTACAGCTCGCTCATCCAGTGATAGGCCGCCGCCGCAGTGCCCAGGTTGGCTTCGCGGGCGTAGTGGAACACGCTGCGCTGGTTGGACAGGCGGTTGACGTTGTTGTGCACGATGCCGCTGTCGATCGGTGCCACACCGGTGAGGATGCACTCGTACAGCGGCCGTGACAGCGACGGCAGTTCGCATTCCACGCGGTACAGCGCGGCACGGTCGGCCTCGACGTAGGCGTGCAGGTGGCCCATGGCGTGGTGGGCGACCTGGTAGTTGAGGCCGTCGAGCAGGACCAGGATGACGTTGTGTTGCATGGTAGCTCCAGTCTTGAATCGCGTTGGCCTCTTCGCGGGCGAGCCCGCTCCCACAGGCATATCACAGGCTCAGGGGCAGTGAATCACCTGTGGGAGCGGGCTTGCCCGCGAAAGGGCCGGATCAGGCACTACAAAAGCTAGCCCTTTATTCCATCTCGATGATCACCTGCTCCTGCCACTTCTGCGGCAGTGCCTTGGAGGTCGCTTCCCAGGCTGCGGCATCCTTGATCGGTTGCGCCGCCTTGTACTGCTCGTTCGGCAGCAGCTTGGCCTGCACATCCTCTGGCAGCTTCAGGTGTTCGGCACGGATCGGCCGCGCATGCCCCTTGGCCAGGTTGATCTGGCCAGCGTCGCTGAAGATGTACTCACGCGTCAGCTTGGCCGCGTTCGGGTGCTTGGCGTACTTGTTGATGACGGTGGTGTAGCCGGAAATCACCGAGCCGTCGGACGGAATCAGCACCTCGAAGCGTTTCGGGTCGATCTGCTCGCGGTAGCTCAGGCCATTGAAGTCCCACACCACGCCGACTTCCACTTCACCCTTTTCCAGGGTCTGGATGGTCGGGTTGGCCAGCGACAGGCGCTTCTGCTGCGCCAGCTTGGTGAACAGCTGCAGGCCCGGGGCCAGGTTGCTTTCGTCGCCTTTGTAGGCGATGGCAGCCGCCAGCACGCCGTTGGCGGCCTGGGCGGCGGTGCCGACATCGCCGATGGCGACCTTGTACTTGCCTTTTTCCAGGTCGTGCCAGCTGGTCGGGCGGTCGCCTTCCTTGACCAGGTCCTTGTTGATGATGAAGGCGATGGTGCCGGTATAGGCCAGCGCCCAGTGGCCGTCTTTGTCCTTGGCCCACTCAGGCACCTGGTCCCAGGTGCTCGGCTTGTACGGCTGGGTCACGCCCTTGCTGGTGGCGATCGGGCCGAAGGCGGCACCGACGTCGCCGATGTCGGCGCTGGCGTTGTCCTTCTCGGCTTCGAACTTGGCGATTTCCTGGGCCGAGCTCATGTCGGTGTCGCTGTGCTTGAGGCCGTACTGGCTGGCCAGGTCGTCCCAGGTGCCTTTCCAGTTGGCCCAGGCATCGGGCATGCCCACGCTGTTGACGTTGCCTTCCTTGCGGGCGGCATCTTCCAGGGCCTTGAGGTCGGGGCCGGCGGCCATGGCCGAGGTGCACAGGGTAATGGCCGAACCGAGCAGTGACGCCATGAACAACTTTTTCATCCGAAGCTCCTTGGGTGGGTGCCTTTAGCGATCGTTGTTATGAGTGAAGCGGTTTTCGCTGACCGTTGGTCTAGGTCAGCAAAGCTTGAGCCAAGGTAGGCCGCTTGCGTGACAGTTTGATGTAGGGCAGGGCCTGCACAGGCCTTGAAGCTACAGCGTAGACCACGCAATCCCCCCGGTTCTGCTGGCTTGGCGCGTTTCTGGCATTGCCGGGCAAGGCCTTTGTCACAGGATGTTCATCAGCCCTGCCTAGGCTTGCACTATTCTCCAGAGGCCCCGTCATGGGGCTGGACTAGTCCAGATAGGTAACCTTTTGATGCACTCGACGCCACCGCGCGCGGTAACAGCCATCTGCCATGCCCTGCAGGAGCAGATCGAGCACGGCCTGCTGGCGCCGGGCGGCAAGCTGCCGGCCGAACGCAAGCTCAGCGAAGTGTTCGCCACCACGCGCATCACCCTGCGTGAAGCGCTGGTGCAGCTGGAGGCCCAGGGCTTGATCTACCGCGAAGAGCGGCGCGGCTGGTTCGTCGCCCCGCAGCGCCTGACCTACGACCTGATCGAGCGTAGCCACTTCCATGCGATGGTGCGGGACCAGGGGCGGGTGGCCAGCACCGAGCTGCTGTCGGCGCGCCTGCAGCCGGCTTCGGCGGCGATCTGCGCGCGCTTGCAACTGCCCGGGCTGTCCAGCGTGGTGCGCATCTGCCGCTTGCGGCGCATCGATGGGCGGGCGGTGCTGTATGCCGAGCACTATCTGAACCCGAGGTACTTCCCGGGAATCCTCGATCAGGACCTGGCGCAGTCACTGACCGAGATCTACGGGCGGGTGTATGACATCCAGTACGGGCAGGTGTGCTTCGAGATCCTGCCGACCGCCCTGCCACTGGAGGCGGCGGCGGCGTTGAAGGTATCGGTGGGGAGCCCGGGGTTGCATATCACCCGGGTCAACAGTGACCAGCATGGGCACCTGATCGACTGTGACCTGGAGTATTGGCGGCACGATGCCATCCGCATCCGCGCACAGGCCGGATAAGGTGTTGCCTTCTTCGCGGGCAAGCCCGCTCCCACAGGGACTGCGCAGAATTCGGGTCCTGTGGATACTTTGTGGGAGCGGGTTCATCGAGGCGTCGAACCGCCGCGAAAAGGCTCTAACTGGAGGAACCGGCTTCTGTCACCCCACCCCTTCCTGCGGTGACGACCTGCACCGACAGGCGCGGCGTGGCCAGGTCCAGCCCGGCTTCATCCAGCTGCCGCTTCAACGCCAGGTTGAACGCCCGTGACACTTCCCACTGCTTGATCGGTGCGGTCTTGAACCTTGCCCGCAGGATCGCCGAACCCGACTCGAAGCTCTCGACCCCCTGCAACTCCAGCGGCGACCAGATGTTGCGGCGCATCAGCGGGTCGTTGCGCAGTTTCTGCCCCACTTCGCGGATCAGCGTGATCGCCTGGTCGATGTTCATGCTGTGCGGAATCGCCACGCGGAAGATCGCGTAGCCGAACTCGCGGGAGTAGTTCTTGATGCTCTTGATCTCGCTGAACGGGATGGTATGCACGATGCCGTCGATGTCACGCAGGCGCACGGTACGGATGGTCAGGCCTTCGACCGTGCCCAGGTGGCCGCCGACATCGACGTAGTCGTCGATCGCCAGCGAGTCTTCGATGATGATGAACAACCCGGTGATCAGGTCGGCCACCAGCGACTGCGCGCCAAAACCGATCGCCAGGCCGATCACACCGGCACCCGCCAGCAGCGGCGTGACGTTCATACCCATGTTGGCCAGGGCGACGATCACCGCGATGATGAAGATCACCACGAACATCACGTTGCGGATCAACGGCATCATGGTCTGCGCGCGGGCGTTGGCCAGGCCCCGGCGCGACCGCACCAGTGCATGGTGCACGGCGGTGTCGGCGAGGATCCACACCAGCCAGGCGACGATCAGCGTGCCGGCCAGGCCCAGCAGGCGCACGCTCACTTCATGGCCGTCGCCCTCGGCGAAGCCGATCATCGACAGGCCCCACACGCGCAGCCCCAGTTCGATGAACACCAGCCAGATGAACAGGTGCACCAGCAGGTAACCGAAGTTGCGCAGGCGTTCGGCATACACCGCCTGGCGCTTGTTGGCGCGTTTCGGGTTGGCGGCGTGGCGACGCACCAGGCCGTTGAGCACCATGCACACCACCACCAGCACGGTGCACATCAGCGACTGGCGCAGGGCGGTGCTGGTGTCGCCGGCGGAAATGAAGGTGGCGAACAGCGACACGGCCACCAGAATCAGCGCCGGCACGAACCAGAAGCTGCCGAGGATCTCGATGGTGTCGCTCAGGGTGCGCCGGGTCAGGCGCCTGGCCAGGGGCTGGTTGCGGATCAGGTGGGCGATCGGCCGGCGGAAGCGCAGGATGAACAGGCCGGACGACAGCGCCGCGATGACGTTGGCCAGGGTCGCCAGGGCGTGGGCCAGGTGGGTACCCAGGGCGACCAGCATGCGCGGGTCGCTCATGGCCTCGCCAAAGGCGGCGAAGCTGCCGATCAGCCACAGCGGGCGGAAGGCCTGGTGGCGCAGGATATGCAGGGCGCGGTGGCGATGGGGGCCGTCGAGCAGCGAGAAGGCGATCACGCAGATCGCCGAGAAGCAGGTGCCGACCACCAGCGCATAGGCCAGCACCATGGCCAGTGACTTGCCCAGCGATGGCGGCAGGGCGAAGCTCAGGTAGATGGTGAAGACCAGTGCCACCAGCCAGGGCCCGAGCTTGCGCAGGGCGAAGCGCACCAGGTCCCAGGTGCGCGGGTGTTGTGGCAGTTCCTCGGTCAGGCCGAAACGCACCCGCACGCGGTGGCCGACCCAGTTGAAGGCATAGGCCAGCAAGCTCCACACCGCGATGACTGCGGCAAAGCCGAACAGGATGGCCGGCCACTGATGCACGGGTACGACCAGCTCGACCAGCTCGGCCTGGGCCTGTTCGATTTCCTGGGACCAGCGGTAGAACGGGCTGGAGTCACCGCTGAACTGCTTTTCGAAGTCGTGCAGGGCGCCGCCGATCAGGCCCAGAACGCCCTGTTCGACGGTAGGTTGCGATTGCTTGGTGGCGTCGCGCAGTTTCTTCAGGTCGGCCAGCAGCTTGGCCCGTTGCTGGTCGTTCTCGAGGTTCTTGATCACCTCGTCCAGGGATTTGCCCAGGGGCTCGGTGGCTTCGGGCTGGGCGGGGGCGCTGGAACCCAGCAGGCTGGGCAAGCCCGCCGCCTGGAGCGGGGACATGAAGATGAACAGCAGCAGGGCTAGGCAACGCAGAAAGGCTGGCACCGGAAAATCTACCTCAGGTCAAACGATTGACCGAGTGTAGAGGTTTATGTCGGCAGTTTCTCCAGGATCGTCCAGCAGGTGAGGCCAAAGATGCCCAGTGTGCCGATCCACATCATCAGTACGCCGATATTGCGCTCGCGCAGGCTGAAGCCGATGGTCAGCAGCATCAGGAACAGGAACACCGGCACGAACAGTGAGAGGAAGGGGGACATGGGCAGCAGTCCTTCTGCTTGGGAGGCATACAACAAGCATAGCGGGTTGGGCAGAAGGGGGATTGATCCTGGGCAGTTGTTTTCAGGCCCGGCCTCTTCGCGGGCGCGCCCGCTCCCACAGGTCCTCCACAGGGCTCAAGTCCTGCGCGGTCATTGTGGGAGCGGGCGTGCCCGCGAAGAGGCCAGGCCTGCCTAAATCAGGCTCAAGGCAGTTCGCGGCTGCGGTAGAACGCCGACAACACCTTCACCAGGTGCGCCAGGTCATGGCTGCCGCACAGTTCACGGATCGAATGCATGGCAAAGGTCGGCAAGCCGATATCCACCGTACGCACACCCAGGTGGCTGGCGGCAATCGGCCCGATGGTCGAACCACAGCCCATGTCGCTGCGCACCACGAAGCTCTGCACCGGCACTTCCTCGGCCATGCACAGATGACGGAAGAACCCGGCGGTTTCGCTGTTGGTGGCATAGCGCTGGTTGTTGTTGACCTTGATCACCGGCCCGGCGTTGAGCTTGGGCCCGTGGTTGCCGTCGTGCTTGTCGGCGTAGTTGGGGTGCACGCCGTGGGCGTTGTCGGCCGAGACCATCAGCGAGCGCTGGATGGTGCGCACGTAGGCATCGCCATCCGGCAGCAGGCGCTGCAGGGTCTGTTCGAGCATCGGGCCGTCGGCACCGCAGGCCGAGCAGCTGCCGACTTCTTCGTGGTCGTTGCACACCAGCACGCAGGTCTCGTCGCTGTCGGCGGTCAGCAGCGCCTGCAGGCCGGCATAGCACGACAGCAGATTGTCCAGGCGGGCACCGGCGATGAAGTCGCCATTGAGGCCGATCAGCGCGGCGTCCTGGGTATCGTAGAAGCTCAGCTCGTAATCCAGCACCACGTCGGCGTTGAGCTCGTGCTCGCGGGCCAGCTGCTCGGTGAGCACGGCGCGGAAGTCGATACGCTCGTCACCGGCTACCTGAGCCAGAATGGGCGGCAGCTCGTTCTGCGGGTTGATCTGCCAGCCTTCGTTGGCGGTGCGGTTGAGGTGGATCGCCAGGTTGGGGATGATCGCGATCGGCAGCTTGAAGTCGATCAGCTGGCTTTCGACCTTGCCGTCACGGCGGAAGGTGACCCGCCCGGCCAACGACAGGTCGCGGTCGAACCACGGCGCCAGCAGCGCGCCGCCGTACACTTCGACGCCCAGTTGCAAGAAGCCCTGGCGCTGCAGCTCGGGCTGCGGCTTGACCCGCAGGCACGGGCTGTCGGTGTGCGCGCCAACCATGCGGATGCCGTTCAGCAGCGGTGGCTGCTTGCCCAGCTTGATGGCGATGATCGAGGAGTCGTTGCGGGTAACGTAGTAGCGGCCACCGGGCACCGTGGCCCAGCTGTCACGCTCGTCCAGGCGCTGGTAGCCGGCCGCCTCCAGGCGCTGGGCCAGGCTGGCGGTGGCATGGAAGGGCGTCGGGGAGGCCTTGAGGAATTCGATCAGGCCGGTATTCAGTGCTTCGCGCATAACTCACTCCAGACAGCAGTGGCGCGAGTTTAGCGCAGATACCTTCAGAAGGGGGCAGGGCACTCGAACTTCAGGCGCTCACCGCTGACCGGGTGGGTGAAGCTCAACATCGAGGCATGCAGGCACAGCCGTTCATGGGCCGCCAGCGCCTCTGGGTTGGCATACAGGCGGTCACCCAGCAACGGATGGCCGATCGACAACATGTGCACGCGCAGCTGGTGCGAACGCCCGGTGATCGGCGTCAGCTCGACCCGGCAGTGATCCCCGCAGCGCTCGACGATACGCCAGAAGGTCAGGGCATGCTTGCCCTGCTCATGGTCAACCACGTGCCGTGGCTTGGTCGGCGGGTCGTAGCGCAGTGGCAGGTCGATGCTGCCGCTGTCCAGCGCCGGCTGGCCCCAGCACAACGCGGTGTAGGCCTTTTCGGTCTCGCGGTCGTGGAACTGGCGCGACAGCTCGCGGTGGCTGTCGGCATCGCGGGCCAGCAGGATGATGCCGGAAGTTTCCCAGTCCAGGCGGTGCACGATCAGCGCGTCCGGGTAGCCGTTTTCCTGAAGGCGGGTGATCAGGCAGTCTTTGTTGTCTTCGGCACGGCCAGGTACCGACAGCAGCAGGGTCGGCTTGTTGATCACCAGGATGGCGGCGTCTTCATGGAGGATCTGGATGTTCGACAGCGGCATTGCGTGGTCTCGGTCAAATCGGGGAAACCATTGGGGCCGCCTTGCGGCCCTTTCGCGACACAAGGCCGCTCCTACAGGAAATACGCGATTCCTGTAGGAGCGGCCTTGTGTCGCGAAAGGGCTGCAAAGCAGCCCCAATGATCAAGGCCAGAAAGCTGTATCAGCGATCGGGCAAGGTGATGTTCAGCTCCAGAATCGAGCAGCTGCCCTGGTTTTCCAGCTCGATATGCACATCATCGTTGCCGATGTTCACATACTTGCGGATCACTTCCAGCAGTTCTTTCTGCAGCGCCGGCAGGTAGTCCGGTTCGCTGCGCTGGCCGCGCTCATGCGCCACGATGATCTGTAGACGCTCTTTCGCTACCGACGCGCTGGTCTGTTTCTGTCTGCCACGAAAGAAGTCAAAAAGGTTCATGGTTTACTTGCCTCCAAACAGGCGCGCGAAGAATCCTTGCTTCGGCACTTCGATGAAACGCAGGGGTTTCTCTTTGCCCAGGAGGCGGTCGACAGTGTCGCTGTACGCCTGGCCGGCATCGCTCTGGTCGTCGAGGATGACCGGGATACCCTGGTTGGAGGCCTTGAGCACGGCCTGCGACTCGGGGATCACACCCTTGAGCTTGATCGCCAGGATCTCTTCGACGTCGGCGATGCTGAGCATTTCGCCCTTTTCGACGCGCTCTGGGTGGTAACGGGTGATCAGCAGGTGTTCCTTGATCGGCTCTTCGCCGTTCTCGGAGCGGCGCGACTTGCTCGACAGGATGCCCAGCATGCGGTCCGAGTCACGTACCGAGGACACTTCAGGGTTGGTCACGACGATGGCTTCGTCGGCGAAGTACATCGCCAGGTGCGCGCCTTTCTCGATACCGGCCGGCGAGTCGCAGATGACGTAATCGAACTGTTCCTTCAGTTCCATCAGCACCTTTTCGACGCCTTCCTGGGTCAGCGCGTCCTTGTCGCGGGTCTGGCTGGCGGCCAGCACGAACAGGTTCTCGAGGCGCTTGTCCTTGATCAGGGCCTGCTGCAGGTTGGCTTCGCCGTTGACCACGTTGACGAAGTCGTACACCACGCGGCGCTCGCAGCCCATGATCAGGTCGAGGTTACGCAGGCCCACGTCGAAGTCGACGATGACAGTCTTGTGGCCGCGCAGTGCGAGGCCGGTGCCGATGGCGGCGCTGGTGGTGGTCTTGCCCACACCCCCCTTGCCGGAAGTAACGACGAGAATCTTGGCCAAGGTGTTTCACCCCTAAATAAGTCGGGACCTGTGTCCCAGCAAAATGCAAAAAACGGCAACAGATAAAAAAGTTGCTCTAAAAATGACGGCAAGTATCCGTTAAAGACGGGTGATGTTCAACACGTCACCGGACAGGCTGACTTGCACGCCGGCGCCCCACAGCGGGTCGCGGCGCAGGTCTTCGCACACCTTGTACTGGCCGGCGATAGAGACCATTTCGGCGGTCATCTGCTGGCAGAAGATACGCGCCTTGGTATTGCCCTTGATCCCGGCCAGGGCGCGGCCACGCATGGCGCCGTACACATGGATGTTGCCATCGGCGAGAAGTTCCGCACCCGGGCTGACCGAGGCGGTGACGATCAGGTCGCCACCCTGGGCGTAGATCTGCTGGCCGCCGCGCACCGGCGAGGTGATGATGCGCGTCGGGCGCACCTCTGGCTCTGCAGCGGGGGCGGGCGCCGGAGCTGGAGCCGGTTCGGCCTTCTTCACCTCGGGCTCGGGCTCCAGCGGCCGCTCGCGGGCGCCGGACGGTGGCAGCACCGGCAGGTCGATGGCGATCGCCGCGGCGATGTCCTCGATGCGGTTGGCGCGGATCGCCAGGGTTCGCAGGCCATGGTGGCGGCAGATACGCATCAGCCCGGGCAGGTCGATCGCCCCTTCGTCGGCCGGCAGCTTGTCCAGCGCCAGCACCAGCGGCGTGTTGCTGAAGAAATTCGGGGCCTGGGCCACTTTCGCCGCCAGCTGGCGGTCGAGGGCTTCCAGGTCGTTGCGCCCCAGTTCCAGCACAGTGATGGCGAGCATGCTGCCCTTGAGCTGGAACACGGAGGCGGTGTCGGGTGTGTGGTTTGGGCTCATGGTCTGCATAGACGGCTTGTTGCGAAAAAAGTGCCCTGACTTATAACGATAAGACCGGTTGGCCGCAACCGGTGCCGATCCGATGTAGAATGCTCGGCCTTTGTCTTGCCGGAAGCTTCAATGGAACGCCCGCGTTTTCGACCCTACTTCCTTCACCCGCGATTCTGGGGCCTGTGGCTGGGCCTGGGCCTGCTGTGGCTGGTGGTGCAGTTGCCCTACCGTGCCCTGCTGTGGCTCGGCAGTGCCCTGGGTGCGCTGATGTACCGTGTGGCCGGCGAGCGCCGGCGCATTGCCGCGCGCAACCTCGAGCTGTGCTTCCCGGCGCTGTCCGACGACGAACGGCGGCGCCTGCTCAAGGCCAACTTCGCCTCTACCGGTATCGCCTTCTTCGAAATGGCCATGAGCTGGTGGTGGCCCAAGGCCCGCCTGGCGCGCCTGGCCCACATCGAAGGCCTCGAGCACCTGCAGGCCGCGCAGCAAGCCGGGCAGGGCGCCATTCTGATGGCGGTGCACTTCACCACCCTGGAAATCGGCGCCGCGCTGCTGGGCCAGGCGCACACCATCGATGGCATGTACCGCGAACACGGCAACCCGCTGTTCGACTTCATCCAGCGCAGTGGCCGCGAGCGGCACAACCTCGATTCGCTGGCGGTGGAGCGTGATGACGTACGTGGCATGCTCAAGCTGCTGCGCTCGGGCCGGGCGATCTGGTACGCACCGGACCAGGATTACGGCGCCAAGCAGAGCATCTTCGTGCCGTTGTTCGGTATTCCGGCAGCCACGGTCACCGCGACCACCAAGTTCGCCCGCCTGGGCAAGGCGCAGGTGATTCCGTTCACCCAGAAGCGCCTGGAAGACGGCAGCGGCTATCGTCTTGTGATCCACCCGCCGCTGGCAGACTTCCCCGGCGAGAGCGAAGAAGCCGATTGCCTGCGCATCAACCAGTGGGTCGAAGGCGTGCTGCGCGAATGCCCCGAGCAGTACCTGTGGGCACACCGGCGTTTCAAGTCGCGGCCCGAGGGTGCACCGCGGCTCTACGACAAGAAGAAGCGCTAAGCCGTTTGTTGCCTGTGCCGGCCTCTTCGCGTCGAACCGCCGCGAAGAGGCCGGGCCTGAAAACAGCTGATCCAGGAAGGAATTCATGACGCCACCCCCGGTAACCGGTCTGATCCTCTCTGGCGGCGGCGCCCGTGCCGCCTATCAGGTCGGCGTACTCGCCGGCATCGCCGAGCTGCTGCCGCCCGGCGCGCACAACCCGTTCCCGGTCATCGTCGGCACCTCGGCCGGCGCCATCAACGCCGTCACCCTGGCCAGCGGTGCCACCCGCTTCAACGACGCCGTGCAGCGCCTCACCACGTTCTGGCAGAACTTCCGCAGCCGGCTGGTCATCCGCAGCGACTGGCCCGGGGTGGTGCGCCAGGCCAGCCGTTTCGTCGGCCACAACCTGATGGGCCTGGGCGGCCAGGTGCCGGTGGCGTTGCTCGACAGCAGCCCCCTGCGTGGCCTGTTGGCCTCGCACCTGGACCTGGATGGCATCGGCCACGCCATCGCCGCCGAGCAACTGCGAGCCGTTGCCGTGACCGCATTTGGCTATGAAAGTGGCCAGGCGGTAACCTTCTACCAAGGGCGCGGCACCATCGACGCCTGGCTGCGCCACCGCCGCATCGGTGTGCCCACACCGTTGACCATCGATCACCTGCTGGCCAGCGCGGCGATCCCGCTGCTGTTCGCCCCGGTGCGCCTGGGCGACGAGTACTACGGCGACGGCGCGGTGCGCCAGTCGGCCCCGATCAGCCCGGCCCTGCACCTGGGCGCCAGCCGGGTGCTGGTGGTCGGGGTCAGTGGCAACCCGCAGCGCCCGGCGGCGCCGTTGCCAACCCCGCGCGTGTTCAGCGGCCAGCAGCCGAGCCTGGCGCAGATCGGCGCGCACATGCTCAACAGCACCTTCATCGACAGCCTCGAGGACGACATCGAGTTGCTGCAGCGGCTCAACCACCTCAGCCGGCTGCTGCCGGCGCACCTGGATGCACGGCGCCTGGGGCTGGCGCCGATCGAGGTGCTGGTGGTCGCGCCGAGCCAACCGCTGGACGAGATAGCCGCGCGCCACCGGCGTGAGCTACCGGCGGCCTTGCGCCTGTTCCTGCGCGGCCCGGGGGCGACCCGCACCAGTGGGGCGGGGGTGTTGAGCTACCTGCTGTTCGAGGCCAGCTATTGCAGCGAGCTGATCGAACTGGGGCGGCGCGATGCCTTGGCCAAGAAGCGCGAGCTGTGCCAGTTCCTGGGGCTTTGATGTTGCCTGCACCGGCCTCTTCGCGGCGTCGAACCGCCGCGAAAGGGCCGGTGCAGGTCATTCGGCTATCTGCAGCTTGCGCGCCTGGGTATACACATACCGGACCTTCTCGTACTCGAACGGCGAGTTGAGCTGCCCGTAGCGGAATTTGGTGGTGTAGCGCTTGTCGACCACGCGCAAGGCGAAGATCTCCGGGTGATTTTCGCTGGCCTCGGCCACGTTCAGGTAATTGACCGCCTGCTCGCCGGCATAGTCCACCACCAGGCCGGTGGTGTCGCGCAGGTTCGACGGGCCGAGCACCGGCAGCATCAGGTACGGCCCCTCTGGCACCCCATAGAAGCCCAGGGTCTGGCCAAAGTCCTCGCTCTGGCGCGGCAGGCCCATGCTGGTTGCCGGGTCCCACAAGCCCCCCACGCCGATGATGGTGTTGAACATCAGCCGCGCGGTGATTTCCGCCGAGCGCTTGGCCTTGAGCTGCAGCACGCTGTTGAACAGGTTCGGCACATCACCCAGGTTGTTGAAGAAGTTGCTCACCCCCGTGCGCACGAAGCTGGGGGTGACGTACTGGTAGCCGCTGACCAGTGGCAGCAGCACCCATTGGTCGAGGCGGTAGTTGAAGTGGTAGATGCGCCGGTTCACCGATTCCAGCGGGTCGTACACGTTCAGGGCTTCCAGGGTCGAACGTTCGAATTCGCGCTGGTCGAGCCCCGGGTTGAATTTCAGTGCGCGCAGCGGGTCGATGAAGCCGTCGTCCTCCGGCGCCAGCGGCGCCTGGGTGACTTGCGGGTCGGCTTCGATCACGCTGGCCCGTGGCGCGGTTTCCGCAGCCAGGGCATTGCCGGCGACGACTAGCAGCGCGGTGGCGAGGAGGAATTTGTTAGCCACGGAAGAACTCCAGCATGGCGTCGCTGTTGACGCGGTAATTGAGGTTGCCGCAATGGCCGCCATGGGGGTAAAGGGTCAGGCGATCACCAAACACCTTGCGCAGGAAACCGATATCGCCAGGGCCGAGGATGACGTCGTCGGCGTTGTGCATCACGGCGATCTTGTCGCTGTTGTGCAGGTAGTCCTCCAGGGCATACAGGCTGACCTGGTTGACCAGTTGCAGGATGCTGTTGCCATCGGTGCGGGCGCGCCACATCGGGATCACTTGTTCGGTCATGTAGCAGTCGAAGTCGCATTGCAGGGCGCGCTTGAAGAACGGCGTCAGGCTGCTGCCCTCGGTGATCGGGAACTTCGGCGGAATGATCAGGCCGCGGCGGTTGATCAGGTCGGAGGTGAAGGCGATGTCGGCGGCCGAGAAGCGGAACGAGGTGCCGATGAGCATGGCCATCTGTTCGTTGGAAAGGTGCTGTTTGGACTGCTGGAAGTCGTACAGCAGGGCGTCGTTGAGGTCGATGTAGCCCTTGTCCTGGAAGTAGCGGGTGAGCTTCTCGAGCATCAGCTCATAGAAGGTGGTGCTGCGGTCGATGCCCTTGACCTGGGTCTGCACCAGTTTGTCGAGGTTGTTGATCGAGGTGTACAGGTTGACCGGTGGATTGAGCAGCAGCACGCGCTTGAAGTTGAAGCTGCGCCGGGTTTCGTCGAGGTGGCTGACGAATGCAGCGTCCAGCGCGCCCAGGCTGTAGCCGGTGAGGTAGTACTCGCTGACCGGCAGGCGCGGGTGCTGGGCACGCACGGCCTGCATCACCCGGTACATGTCTTCGGCGTCTTCCTGGCTGACCCCGGGGGTGGCGAAGCGCGAGGCGGCGCTCATGAAGTCGTAGCTGGTCGGCGACGACAGCTGCACCACGTGGAAGCCGGCCTGGTAGAACAGCTTCTTGAGGTATTCGTTGATGCTGCTGGAGTAGGGCGCACCGGTACCGGCGATGAGGAAGATCAGCGGTGCCTCGTGGTCCTGACGGGCCAGGCGGTACTTGAGCTTCTTCACCGCCCAGAAATTGTCGGGCAGGGTGAACTCGCGCTCCGGGCGCAGGTTCAGGCTGTAGTCGGACTGGTCGATGTCATCGTCGCTGGGCAGGGTCGGGCGCTGCTCCGGCGGCGTGGTGGCGATGGTCGCCTCGAACGGGTTGGTCAAGGGGTAGCCGTAGCTCGCGGCGTCGATGTCCCGCGCCGAAGCGGCCGCAGCCATGAGCAGGCCGCCAAGAAGGGCGGCAAGGCGCCAAGATCGAAGCATGTATTCCCCCAGAAGGATGAAGGTCGTGCAGTACGCAGGCTAGGACCACGATAGCCTGGGCAAAGTTGCCAAGTGCGGTGGCCTTTGGTGTGCTTGTTATCTGCAACATAGCTGCAGGGTTGTGATTTTGCCTTACAACCGGGCTTGGGCGATCATGGATGATTTCGATTACCGCTATTGGAGAACGGGATGTCTCGATCACTGCCGGCCGCTCTACTGCTGATGTTTGTGGCCCTTTGGCTCGCGGCCAGTTATGGCGTGCGCTATGGGTTGATGGAGGATGGGCAGTGGGTCGGGCTGTGCACGGCGCCAGGCGACCACTGGCAGTGCCAGGTGCGTTCGTTGCTGGGGTTGGGCATTCACTTTCAGGTGATGGCCTGGGCCGGGTTGGGGTTGGCCTTGCTCGCGCAGCTGGTTTCGGGGCGCGCGGGATGGTGGCTGGCGGTGTTGGCATTGGTGTTCGGCATTCCCGCCCTGGTGCTGTACACCGCCAGCATTGCGGTATTCGTGGTGGTGCTGGCGGGGTTGCGGCTGGTCCGGCAACCGCGCCGGGGCTGACAAGGGCCGCAAAGCGGCCCCAGGGTATCAAGCCAGGCGCAACCGCAAGCTTCTCCACAAGGCTGCAGTCATCAGCACACTGACCACCGCCCAGCCCCAGGCCTGCTGGTTCTCCAGCCCTTCCCGATACAGCTGCGGCAACACCCCGGCCCCGACGATGAACGCCAGCAGCGCCACTTCTGCACGCCGTGCAGCCACCGGCCTCAGCAGGTACACCAGCGCCGGCAGGGCCAGCGTCACGCTCGGGAAGCTGCGGTAGCGCGGGTCGAACACCATCGCCAGCATGCTCACCGCTGCGGCAAAGCCGGCGGCCAGCAACAGCCACCCCGCATGCGCCTGCAGGTAACCGAACAACCGCTCGCGCCAGCCGTTGCGGCGGGCCAAGGCAAGGGCAGCATGCATCAGCACCAGCAGGTTCAACCCGGCCAGCACCACCGCCCACACCCACTCCCCGGCAAACCGTGCATGGGTGCGCATCAACTCGCCCCACAGCCCCAGGCAGCCCGCGCCAAACGCGGCCAGCAGCGGCAGCAGCAAGGCTGTCAGCGGTGTGGCGGGGCGCCCGGCCATCAGCAGCGTGAGTGCCATCAACAGCACGCTCGCCAGCAACCATTGCGGCCAGTAATGCAGGTTGCTGACCGGTCCTTCGAGCACTCCCTTGTCCTGCCGGTCGGCATCGTACAGCCCCCAGTAACCGCCCACGGCGCCTTCACTGGCACGCTTCCATGGCTGGTCGAATGCTTCGATCAGGTTGTAGTGCCAGCCATTGGCCTCGGCCATGCCGACGAAGCCACGAATGAACCGCGCCTCGTTGGCGCGGCTGGGCACGGCGGTCTCGCGCTGGCGGCCTTCGCTGGGCCAGCCGGTTTCGCCGATGAAGATGTCCTTGGGCGCGAAACGGTTGCCGAACACCTGGCGCACCTCGGCGACATGGGCCAGGGCATCGTCGATGCCGCGCGGGTCGTCTTCCCAGTAGGGCAGCAGGTGGATGGTCAGGAAGTCCACTGCCGGCGCCACCTGTGGGTGCTGCAACCAGAACTCCCAGACATCGGCGTAGGTCACCGGCACCTTGACCTGGCTTTTCACTTTGTTGATCAGCGTGGCCAGTTGCTCGCCGGTCACTTCCTTGCGCAACAGCGCCTCGTTACCGACGATCACCGCGCTGACCACGTCCGGGTTGGCGTTGGCGGCGGCGATCAGCGCGTCCACCTCCTTCCCGGTGTCGACCGGGTTGGCGTTGACCCAGGCGCCGAGCATCACCTTCAGGCCATGCTTGCGCGCCAGCGCCGGGATTGCCTCAAGACCGGTCATCGAATAGGTGCGAATGCACTGGAATCGCTCGGCCAGCAATGCCAGGTCGGCATCCATGCGCGCCGGGCGCAGGCGAAAAGGCTGGTCGAACGGCGACTGGTCCTTGTCGAACGGGGTGTACGACGCGCACTGCAGTTTGTGCGTGGGGCTGGCGGCGTCGGGCAGCAGGACGGGCTTGCCCAGCCCGTACCAGAGCGCCCCCAGCCCGAGCAGGGCGAGCAGGCAGGCGAGCAGGTACAGTGGCAGCAGCAGGCGGGAAGCATCAGGCATCGGGCGGTCCATCGTCAGGCGCAAAGCGTTAGATAGTAGCCCGGCGCCAAACCTTTGGCATGCAAGGATCGCGCAGGCTGGCGTAGGTCGATGCCGCTAATGGCATAGTGCTGTCGCATATGGGGCGGGTACAGGTCGCAGTGGGAGCAGGTCGACCTGTGTTGCAGGAAGATGATGCAATCTCCAAGACCTGACGAGGGGATGCTTTGATGGCTACTTTTACAAGAATGCGCCGTTTCCTGGGTGTGGGCACCGCCCTGGTATTGGCCATGAGCGCTGCACAGGCCATGGCCAAAGAAGTAAGCATTGGTTACGTGGACGGTTGGGCCGACAGTGTGGCGACCACCAACGTCGCCGCGGAGGTGATCAAGCAGAAGCTCGGCTATGACGTGAAGCTGCAGGCCGTGGCCACCGGCATCATGTGGCAGGGTGTCGCCACCGGCAAGCTCGACGCCATGCTCTCGGCCTGGCTGCCGGTCACCCACGGTGAATACTGGGCCAAGAACAAGGACAACGTGGTCGACTACGGCGCCAACTTCAAGGATGCCAAGATCGGCCTGATCGTGCCTGAGTACGTCAAGGCCGTGAGCATTGCCGACCTCAAGACCGACAGCAGCTTCAAGCAGAAGATCGTTGGTATCGATGCCGGCTCCGGGGTAATGCTCAAGACCGACCAGGCCATCAAGGACTACGACCTGACCGGCTACAAGCTGCAGGCCAGCTCCGGAGCGGCAATGACCGCCGAACTGGGCCGTGCGTATGCCAAGCAGCAGTCGATTGCCGTGACCGGCTGGGTGCCGCACTGGATGTTCGCCAAGTGGAAGCTGAAGTTCCTCGAAGACCCGAAAGGGGTGTACGGCGCGGCCGAGACCGTGAACAGCATCGGCAGCAAAGAGCTGGCGACCAAGGCCCCGGAAGTGGCGGACTTCCTGAAGAAGTTCAGCTGGCAGTCCAAGGATGAGATCGGCGAGGTGATGCTGGCGATCCAGGAAGGCGCCAAGCCCGAAGCGGCGGCCAAGGACTGGGTGGCCAAGCACCCGGACCGGGTGAAGGAGTGGACTGGCAAGTAACAACCCTTCAGGGCCAGTTTTGCTTCTTCGCGGGCTTGCCCGCTCCCACAACGGTTATCACGGTTCTGAATGCTGTGAAATACCTGTGGGAGCGGGCGTGCCCGCGAATGGGCCTCAAGGTTTGTTACGCAATCGGTAAAACACCGTTGCATCTAAGACTAAGGTCGTCTGGTTGGCGTCCAACAGCTGCATAAAGTAAGGGTGTGGGTTCCATCCCCTACCTGTGCTGCTAGGACAAAAACAATGAACGACAGCATTTACCTCTCGATACAAAACAGCCCGCGCTTCAAGGAGCTGGTCAGCAAACGTGAACGGTTCGCCTGGATTCTCTCGGCGATCATGCTCGGCCTCTACTGCGCCTTCATCCTCCTGATCGCCTACGGTCCTCAGGTTCTGGGCACCAAGCTCAGCCCTGACTCGTCGATTACCTGGGGCATTCCCCTGGGCGTCGGCCTGATCGTTTCGGCATTCGTCCTGACCGCCATCTACGTGCGCCGCGCCAACGGCGAGTTCGATGAGCTGAACAAGGCCATCCTGAAGGAGGCGCAACAATGATTCGCCACGCCAAAGCCCTGGCCGTCCTGGCCTGCGGAGCCTTCGCACCCGCCGTGTGGGCCGCCGATGCCCTGACCGGCGAGGTGCAGAAACAACCGCTGAACGTTCCGGCGATCGCCATGTTCGTGGCCTTCGTCGCCTTTACCCTCGGCATCACCTACTGGGCCTCCAAGCGCAACAAGTCGGCGGCCGACTACTACGCCGCCGGTGGCAAGATCACCGGCTTCCAGAACGGCCTTGCGATTGCCGGTGACTACATGTCGGCGGCCTCGTTCCTGGGGATTTCCGCCCTGGTGTTCACCTCTGGCTACGATGGCCTGATCTACTCGATCGGCTTCCTGGTCGGTTGGCCGATCATCCTCTTCCTGATTGCCGAACGGCTGCGCAACCTCGGCAAGTACACCTTTGCCGACGTCGCCTCGTACCGCCTCGGGCAGAAGGAAATCCGCACCCTGTCGGCCTCAGGTTCGCTGGTGGTTGTGGCGTTCTACCTGATCGCGCAGATGGTCGGCGCGGGCAAGCTGATCGAGTTGCTGTTCGGCCTCGACTACCACGTCGCGGTGATCCTGGTGGGTATCCTGATGTGCCTGTACGTGCTGTTCGGCGGCATGCTGGCCACCACCTGGGTACAGATCATCAAGGCCGTGCTGCTGCTGTCCGGTGCCAGCTTCATGGCGCTGATGGTGATGAAGCACGTGGGCTTTGACTTCAACACCCTGTTCTCCGAAGCGATCAAGGTGCACGCCAAGGGCGAGGCGATCATGAGCCCGGGCGGCCTGGTCAAGGACCCGATCTCGGCGTTCTCCCTGGGCCTGGCGCTGATGTTCGGTACCGCTGGCCTGCCACACATCCTGATGCGCTTCTTCACCGTCAGTGACGCCAAGGAAGCCCGCAAGAGCGTGCTGTACGCCACCGGCTTCATCGGCTACTTCTACATCCTGACCTTCATCATCGGCTTCGGCGCGATCCTGCTGGTCAGCACCAACCCGGACTTCAAGGACGCCGCTGGCGCCCTGATCGGCGGCAACAACATGGCGGCGGTGCACCTGGCCGACGCCGTGGGTGGCAGCGTGTTCCTCGGCTTCATCTCGGCCGTGGCCTTCGCCACCATCCTGGCGGTGGTTGCGGGCCTGACCCTGGCCGGTGCCTCGGCGGTTTCCCACGACCTGTACGCCAGCGTGTGGCGCAAGGGCAAGGCCAACGACAAGGACGAGATCCGCGTGTCGAAGATCACCACCATCGCCCTCGGCGTGCTGGCGATCGGCCTGGGCATCCTGTTCGAGAAGCAGAACATCGCCTTCATGGTCGGCCTTGCGTTCTCCATCGCCGCCAGCTGCAACTTCCCGGTGCTGCTGCTCTCGATGTACTGGAAGAAACTGACCACCCGTGGCGCCATGATCGGCGGCTGGCTGGGCCTGGTCAGCGCAGTGACGCTGATGATCCTTGGCCCGACCATCTGGGTGCAGATCCTCGGCCATGAAAAAGCCATCTACCCGTACGAATATCCAGCGCTGTTCTCGATGATCATCGCCTTCGTCGGTATCTGGTTCTTCTCGGTCACCGACAAGTCCAAGGCTGCCGATGACGAGCGCGCGCTGTTCTACCCGCAGTTCGTCCGTTCGCAGACTGGCCTGGGGGCTTCCGGCGCGGTCTCGCACTGACAGCCATCGGCCATGAAAAAACCGCGCCTCGGCGCGGTTTTTTCATGTTCTGCGGCTAGATCATGCCTAGCAGCAATAGCACCAGCAGAATCACCAGCACCACGCCGACGATGCCGGAAGGGCCGTAGCCCCAGCTGCGCGAGTGCGGGAAGACCGGTAAGCCACCAATCAGCAGAAGGATCAGGATGATGATGAGAATCGTGGTCATGACGGAATCCTTGCGTGGTTGAGGGTCAAGGGCCTGGGACTGCTGGCCTCTTGTAAATTCGGACTGTTGCCGCTTGTGAAAGATTCCATCTTTGTGCTGCCTGTACCGGCCCTTTCGCGGGCAAGCCCGCTCCCACAGGGATCCCATGATCCTCGGGATTAGAGTGAACCTGTGGGAGCGGGCTTGCCCGCGAAAGGGCCGGACCTGACCACGCAGTCATGCCTGCCCATTCACTATCCTGATGGATCCTGCCTCCCACCAAGGCCTTGATTAGACTCGTTGCACAACCTGTCAGAACAAGGCGTGCCACCATGCAAAACCGCATCATGATCACTGGCGCCGGCTCGGGCCTGGGCCGCGAGATCGCCCTGCGCTGGGCGCGCGAGGGCTGGCGCCTGGCGCTGGCCGATGTCAACGAAGCAGGCCTGCGCGAAACCCTGGCGTTGGTGCGGGCCGCGGGCGGCGAGGGCTTCGTCCAGCGCTGCGACGTGCGCGACTACAGCCAGCTCACCGCCCTGGCCCAGGCCTGCGAAGAAAAATTCGGCGGCATCGATGTGCTCGTCAACAACGCCGGCGTCGCCTCGGGCGGCTTCTTCGCCGAGCTGTCGCTGGAAGACTGGGACTGGCAGATCGCGGTCAACCTGATGGGCGTGGTCAAGGGCTGCAAGGCGTTCCTGCCGCAGCTGGAGCGCAGCAAGGGGCGGATCATCAACGTCGCCTCCATGGCGGCGCTGATGCAGGGGCCGGGGATGAGCAACTACAACGTGGCCAAGGCCGGTGTGCTGGCGCTGTCGGAAAGCCTGCTGGTGGAATTGCGCCAGCTGGAAGTGGCGGTGCACTGCGTGTGCCCGTCGTTCTTCCAGACCAACCTGCTCGAGTCCTTCCGTGGGCCGAACCCGGCGATGAAGGCCCAGGTCGGCAAGCTGCTGGAAGGCTCGCCGATCAGCGCGGCCGATATCGCCGACTACATCCACCAGCAAGTCGTGGCGGGCGAGTTTCTGATCCTGCCCCATGAGGCCGGGCGCCAGGCCTGGCAACTCAAACGTCAGGCGCCGGAGCGGCTGTATGACGAGATGGCAGACATGGCGGTCAAGATGCGGGCCAAGGCGCAGCCCCGCTGATTGTGGGAGTTGTCTGTAGGAGAAGTTACCAGCCATTGTAGGCCTGCTCTGAATTACTGGTGAAGTATTGTCCAGACGAATATCCCCAAGCACTCTGCGGTTTTTTCCTGTTGCGAGAGGACCGGAGCATGTTGGTGATCGGGCGTGAAGTCGGCGAAGTCATCACCATTGGTGACGATATTCGGATCAAGGTGGTGGAAACGCGCAATGGCATGGTGCGCTTCGGCGTGGAAGCACCGCGCAAGGTGCCGGTGCACCGGGCCGAGGTGTATCGGCGGATCAAGGCAGCGCAAGCATGCAAGGCTGATCAGCCCTGATTAGCCTGTAACGGCCACTTCGCGGCTAAAGCCGCGAAGAGGCCGGCCCTGTCAGTCGAGCAGCTCGCGGGGCACGTCGTGCTTGGCCAGCAACTGGCACTGCTGGCTCTCCAGGTCGAACAGGATGAACGCCTGGCCCTTGGCCAATGCCTGGCGCACCCGCAGCACGCGGGTTTCCAGCGGGGTATCGTCGCCGTTGTCGGTGCCGTCGCGGGTGACGAAGTCCTCGATCAGGCGGGTCAGGGTTTCGGCTTGCAGTTGGTCGTAGGGGATCAGCATGGGCGGCGCACGGTCTTGTTCATGAATCCCTGCATGCTACGCGATTCCTTGGCCATCAGCTTTTGTTTCCTACCAGGCTGTCCACGGCCGGCACCCGGGTGTCGCTCTCCATCTGCGCATCGTGCTCCAGCTGGTGGCTGAAGCGATCGAGCGAGGCATTGGCCGGTTGCGAGTCGCTGGCGAATACCGGCGGGCTGAGCAGGTAGGCCGAAAGCAGCCGGCTGAGCGCGGCCAGGCTGTCGATATGGGTGCGCTCGTAGCCATGGGTGGCATCGCAGCCGAACGCCACCAGCGCGGTGCGAATGTCGTGCCCGGCGGTCACGGCCGAATGCGCGTCGCTGAAGTAGTAGCGGAACAGGTCGCGGCGCACTGGCACATCCTGGTCGCCGGCCAGCTTCAGCAGGTGGCGCGACAGGTGGTAGTCGTAAGGCCCGGAAGAATCCTGCATGGCCACGCTCACCGCATGTTCGCTGGAGGCCTGCCCCGGGGCGACCGGGGCGATGTCGATGCCGACGAACTCGCTGACGTCCCAGGGCAGGGCGCCAGCAGCGCCTGAGCCGGTTTCTTCGGTGATGGTGAACAGCGGGTGGCAGTCGATCAGCGGCTGGCGGCCGCTTTCCACTACCGCCTTGAGGGCCGCCAGCAAGGCCGCCACGCCGGCTTTGTCGTCCAGGTGGCGGGCGCTGATGTGGCCGCTTTCGGTGAACTCCGGCAGCGGGTCGAAGGCGACGAAGTCACCGATGGCAATGCCCAGCGCCTCACAATCGGCGCGGGTGGTGCAGTAGGCGTCCAGGCGCACCTCGATGTGTTCCCAGCTGATCGGCATCTGGTCGATCGCGGTGTTGAAGGCGTGCCCGCTGGCCATCAGCGGCAGCACGCTGCCACGGAACACACCGGTGTCGGTGAACACGCTGACCCGGCTGCCCTCGGCGAAGCGGCTCGACCAGCAGCCCACCGGGGCCAGGGCCAGGCGGCCGTTGTCCTGCAACTGGCGCACGCTGGCGCCGATGGTGTCGAGGTGGGCCGAGACGGCGCGGTCGGGCGAACTCTGCCGGCCCTTGAGGGTGGCGCGAATGGTGCCGCGGCGGGTCAGTTCGAAGGGGATGCCCAGCTCGTCCAGGCGTTCGGCCACGTAGCGCACGATGGTGTCGGTGAAACCGGTCGGGCTGGGGATGGCGAGCATCTCCAGCAGGACGCGCTTGAGGTAGTCGAGGTCGGGTTCGGGGAGTCGTTCGGTCATGGGTACTCCTTGGTTCCTGCGTTGGGGCCTTCGCGGGCACGCCCGCTCCCACAGGTACTGCACCGCCCTTGTGGGAGCGGGCGTGCCCGCGAAGGCCTCAACACTGATTCATGCCAAAGGCCGGCTATGCGGGAACAGCAGGTCGACAAACCGTTCAGCCGTCGGCTGCGGTTCATGGTTGGCCAGCCCGGCGCGCTCGTTGGCTTCGATGATCACGTAATCCGGGTGTTCGGCATCGCGGACTATGAAGTCCAGGCCCACCACCGGGATTTCCAGCGCCCGCGCCGCCCGCACGGCCGCATCGGCCAGCACCGGGTGCAGGCGCTCGGTGACGTCTTCCAGGGTGCCACCGGTATGCAGGTTGGCCGTGCGCCGCACCGCCAGGCGCTGGCTGGCCGGCAGCACATCGTCGTAGCCCAGGCCCGCGCCGTGCAACGTGCGCTCGGTCTCGTCATCCAGCGGGATGCGGCTTTCGCCACCGGTTGCTGCCTGGCGCCGACGGCTCTGCGCCTCGATCAGCTGGCGGATGCTGTGCTTGCCATCACCGATCACCTGGGCCGGGTGGCGAATCGCCGCCGCCACCACCTCATAGCCGATCACCAGGATGCGCAGGTCGCTGCCGGCATGGAAGCTCTCCAGCAGCACGCGGCTGTCGAAACGGCGAGCGTTTTCCACGGCCTGGGTCAGCTCCTCGATGCAGGTGAGATTGACCGCCACGCCCTGGCCCTGTTCGCCATCCACCGGCTTGACCACCACCGCGCCATGCTCGTCGAGAAACGCCAGGTTGTCGTCGGCATTGCCGGCCAGCTGCTGCGCCGGTACCTGCAGCCCGGCGTTGCGCAGGGCATGTTGGGTCAGGCGCTTGTCCTGGCACAGGGTCATGGTCACGGCGCTGGTCAGGTCGCTCAACGACTCGCGGCAGCGGATGCGCCGCCCGCCCAGGCTCAGGGTGAACAGCCCGGCGGAAGCGTCGTCCACCTGCACCTCGATGCCCCGGCGCATGGCCTCATCGACAATGATGCGGGCGTAGGGGTTCAGGCCGGCTTCCGGGCCGGGGCCGAGGAACAGCTGCTGGTTGATGCCATTTTTGCGCTTGACCGCGAAGGTCGGCAGGTTGCGGAAACCGAGCTTCTCGTACAGGCGCTTTGCCTGGCGGTTGTCGTGCAGCACCGACAGGTCGAGGTAGGCCAGGCCCCGGCTCATGAAATGCTCGATCAGGTGGCGCACCAGCACCTCGCCCACGCCCGGGCGGGTGCACTGCGGGTCCACCGCCAGGCACCACAGGCTGCTGCCGTGTTCCGGGTCGTCGAACGCCTTGCTGTGGTTCAGGCCCATGACACTGCCGATCACCGCGCCGCTGTCTTCATCCTCGGCCAGCCAGTACACCGGGCCACCGAGGTGGCGCGGGGTGACCCGTTCAGGGTCGACCGGCAGCATGCCGCGCGCCTGGTACAAGGTGTTGATCGCCTGCCAGTCGCCGGGGTTCTGCGCCCGGCGCACGCGGAAGCCGCGGAACACCCGCTGCGCAGGGCGGTAGTCGGTGAACCACAGGCGCAAGGTGTCGGAAGGGTCGAGGAACAGCTGTTGCGGCGCCTGGGCCAGCAACTGCTGCGGTGCGGCCACGTACAAGGCGATGTCACGCTCGCCAGGGCGTTCGTCCTGCAGCGCGGCAGCCAGGCTGGCGGCGTCCGGGTAGGTGTGGCCGATCAGCAGGCGCCCCCAGCCACAGTGCAACGCCCGCGGCTGGTCGTGGGGCTCGCTGCCGTCGCCGGCCAGGCGCGCCTGCAGGCGCTCGTAGGATGGCGCCTGGCCGCGCAGCAGGCGCTGACCGTAAGCGATTTCGTGGGCTTTCATCGGTCAGATTCCTTGTTCGCTGAGCCACAGGTTCAGGGCCGCCAGTTGCCACAGCTTGGAGCCGCGCAACGGGGTGAGCTGGCCGTGCGGGTTGCTCAGCAGGCGGTCGAGCATGGCCGGGTTGAACAGGCCACGGTCCTGGCTGGGGTCGGTCAGCAGGTCGCGCACCCAGCCCAGGGTCGCGCCTTCCAGGTGCTTGAGGCCGGGCACCGGGAAGTAACCCTTCTTGCGGTCGATCACCTCATGGGGGATCACCCGCCGTGCGGCCTGCTTGAGCACCTGCTTGCCGCCATCGGGCAGCTTGAAGCGAGCCGGAATGCGCGCCGACAGTTCGACCAGGCGGTAGTCGAGGAACGGCGTGCGGGCCTCCAGGCCCCAGGCCATGGTCATGTTGTCGACCCGTTTGACCGGGTCGTCGACCAGCATCACCGTGCTGTCCAGGCGCAAGGCCTTGTCCACGGCATCGGGTGCACCGGGGCGGGCGAAGTGCTCGCGGACGAACTCGCCGGCAGCGTCGGTTTCCAGCAACCAGGGGGCCTGGACGGTATCGCGGTACTCGTCATGGCTGCGGTCGAAGAAGGCGTCACGGTAGGCGCCGAAGGCATCGTCGGCACCGTCCACTTTCGGGTACCAGTGGTAACCGGCGAACAGCTCGTCGGCGCCCTGGCCGCTCTGCACGCCCTTGCAATGCTTGGCCACTTCCCGCGACAGCAGGTAGAACGCGATGCAGTCGTGGCTGACCATCGGCTCGCTCATGGCGCGGAACGCGGCCGGCAATTGCTCGATGATCTCGTGCTCGGCGATGCGCAACTGGTGGTGGCGGGTGCCGTAATGCTTGGCGATCAGGTCGGAGTACTGGAACTCGTCACCGCGTTCGCCCCCGGCATCTTCGAAACCGATGGAGAAGGTCGACAGGTCGTCCACGCCGACGTCGCGCAGCAGGCCGACCAGCAGGCTGGAGTCGACACCGCCCGACAGCAGCACACCCACATCGACGGCGGCACGCTGGCGGATCGCCACGGCATCACGGGTAGCGTCGAGCACGCGGGTGGTCCAGCCTTCCAGGTCGAGGTCGCGCTCGTCCGGGTTGGGGCCGTAGTGCAGCTGCCACCAGGTCTGGCGCTCGACTTCACCATGGCGGTCGACGCGCATCCAGGTGCCGGGCTCGAGCTTCTGCACATTGGCCAGCAACGTGCGTGGCGCCGGCACCACGGCATGGAAGTTGAGGTAGTGGTTGAGCGCCACCGGGTCGATCATCGGGTCGATGTCGCCGCCCTTGAGCAGCGCCGGCAGGGTCGAGGCGAAGCGCAGGCGCTCGCCGTTGCGCGACAGGTACAGCGGCTTGACGCCGAGGCGGTCGCGTGCAAGGAACAGGCGCTGGTTGTCGCGCTCCCAGATGGCCAGGGCGAACATGCCGTTGAGCTTGGGCAGCAACGCAGCGCCCCAGGCGTGGTAGCCCTTGAGCAACACTTCGGTGTCGCCGTCGGACCAGAAGCTGTAGCCCAGGTCCTGCAGCTCCTGGCGCAGTTCTGGGAAGTTGTAGATGGCCCCGTTGAAGGCCAGCGAGAGGCCCAGGGTGTTGTCGACCATCGGCTGCGCCGACCCGTCGGACAGGTCCATGATCTTCAGCCGGCGATGGCCGAGGGCGATCGGCCCCTGGCTATGGAAGCCCCAGGCGTCTGGGCCGCGGGGCGCCAGGTGATGGGTGATGCGCTCTACCGCAGCCAGGTCGGCTGGGCGAGGGGCTTGGTCGATGGGGGTGAAACGCAACTCTCCTGCTAATCCGCACATAGGTCCTTACCGGTTTTTCCGTTGGGGAATGAGTGCCCCGGATTAGGGCACCCTGTAAGGAACTGACCTATGGGGTTTGTGGGAGTTTTAGATCGATCTGTTATAAGCAGTGGGTTGCTGTGCCGCCCTTCGCGGGCAAGCCCGCTCCCACAGGGGTATCACGCTGTCCCATTTCTGGGAGCAACTGTCTTGCTCAATTTCTAGAATCTGGCGCGATCCCTGTGGGAGCGGGCCTGCCCGCGAAGGGCCGCGCAGCGGCCCAATCTGTCACTTCCCGCGAATCAGCCTGCGCAGTATGAACCGGTTCGGATGGCAGGCCTCCGCCACCGCCCGCGGCAACGGCAATGGCTCACCACTGGCCCAGGCGGCAATCAGCTCGCCACTCAACGGCGCCGTGATCAACCCCCGCGAGCCATGCCCACTGTTCACATACAGCCCATCCAGCCATGGGCAGTCCACCTCCGGCACCTGTCGCGCATCCTTGCCGAGCACGGCATACGCCTCGGCAAACAACCCAGGGTCGGCCACCGGCCCGACAATCGGCAGGTAGTCGGGGCTGGTGCACCTGAACGCCGCACGCCCCTGCAACTGCCCGGCGTCGAGTGCCTCCGCACCCAGGCGCGAGGCCAGGTCGGTGGAGATCTCGTCCAGCAACCCCAGGTTGCCCTGGTGCTCGGCCACCGTCGGCGTGAGGTCGTCATTGTGGAAGTCGAAGCTGGCGCCCAAGGTATGTTCTCCCTGTCGGGGCGGTGCGACGTAGCCATCGGCGCAGACCACGGTGCGCAATGCACGGCTGGCGTCGGTCGCCGGCAGGCGGGTGATCTGCCCGCGAATGCGCTTGAGCGGCAGTTGCGCGCAGGGTTCGAAACGACGTACATCGGCGGCCCCGGCCAGCACCACCAGCGGTGCAGTGGCCAGCAGGTGCTCGCCATCCCACGCCTGCCACAGGCCGTCGACTTTGCGCAGTTCGACCACGTTCTGATGGAGCTGAACGCGAATACCCGGATGCTGCAACTGCGCCTGGCACAAGGCGGGAGGGTGCACCCAGCCACCTTCCGGGTAGTACAGGCCGCCCGCAGGCAACGCCACCCCGGCAATCGCCTCGGCTTCAGCCTGCTCCAGAGCGCGCAGCAGGCTGCTGTCGAAGGCTTCGGCCAGCTTGGCCTGGCGCTCGCCTTCCTTGCTGTCGAAGGCCAGTTGCAGCACGCCGCACGCGTCCCAGTCCTGGCCACGCTGCAATTGCTCCAGCTGGCGCCGGGTGTAGCCGAAACCGGCCAGGATCATCTGCGACAGGGCGGTGCCATGGGCGGACAACTTCAGGTACAGCACCCCCTGCGGGTTGCCCGACGCTTCCTGCGCGGGGGCCGCGTGGCGCTCCAGCACCGTCACCCGCCAGCCGCGAGCGGCGAGGCTCGCGGCGCTGGCGCTGCCTGCCAGGCCGGCACCGATCACCAGTGCCTGGCGCGGGCCTGCCACGGGCGCAGGGCGGGCGTACCAGGGCGCGGCGACGGCCGTTGATGCATGCCCGGTGTATTCGCCACTCATTACCTCCCACTTCTTGCCGATGCCTGGGATCTTCTTCATGGTGAAACCGGCATCGATCAGCCCACGGCGTACCCAGCCGGTGGTGGTGAAGGTACCCAGCGCAGTACCGGCGTGGGCCAGTCGCGCCAGCTGCGCGAACAGCTCGGGGGTCCACATGTCGGGGTTCTTCGCCGGCGCGAAGCCATCGAGGAACCACACGTCGATGCTGGCGTCGAGCTGCGGCAGTTGTTCCAGTACGTCACCGATCAGCAGGGTCAGGGTGACCCGGCCATGGTCGAAGCTGAACTGCTGGAAGCCGGGGTGTACCGCCACGTACTGCGCCAAAAACGGCTCGGTGAAGGCCGCCATCTCGGGCCACAGGCGCACGGCGCGGGCCATGTCGTCATGGCCAAGCGGGTATTTTTCGACACTGATGAAATGCAGGCGCGCCTCGGCAGGGGCCTGTTCGGCGAACAGCTGCCAGGCACAGAAGAAGTTCATGCCGGTGCCGAAGCCGGTCTCGCCGATCACCAGGCAGCCATGGGGCGCCAAGTTGGCGAAGCGCTGGGCCAGGCGGGTCTGTTCGAGGAACACGTAGCGGGTTTCGTCGGTGCCTTCGTTTTTCGAAAAGTAGACGTCGTCGTACTGCCGCGAGTGGGGGCGGCCCTGGTCGTCCCAGTCGATCTGGGCGTGCTGAAGAAGGGTGGACATGGTTGGCTCGGTTGCAGCGGATGTGCGGATTTTATGTCATCTGCCGGGTTTGCACAGGCACTACGCAAATCCGCTAGTCTTGCTTATCCAATGAAGGAGCCAGTGCATGTTCGAATCCGCGGAAATCGGTCACAGCATCGACAAGGAAACCTACGACGCAGAAGTCCCCGCCTTGCGCGAGGCGCTGCTGGAGGCCCAGTACGAACTCAAGCAGCAGGCGCGGTTTCCGGTGATCGTGCTGATCAACGGCATCGAAGGCGCCGGCAAGGGCGAGACGGTCAAGCTGCTCAACGAGTGGATGGACCCGCGGATGATCGACGTGCTCACCTTCGACCAGCAGACCGACGAAGAACTCGCCCGGCCACCGGCCTGGCGCTACTGGCGGGCATTGCCACCGAAAGGGCGGATGGGCGTGTTCTTCGGCAACTGGTACAGCCAGATGATCCAGGGCCGGGTGCACGGGGTATTCAAGGACGCCGTGCTCGACCAGGCCATCACCGGTGCCGAACGCCTCGAGCAGATGCTCTGCGACGAAGGCGCACTGATCATCAAGTTCTGGTTCCACCTGTCCAAGAAGCAGATGAAGGCGCGCCTGAAGTCGCTCAAGGACGACCCGCTGCACAGCTGGAAGATCAGCCCGCTGGACTGGCAGCAGTCGGAAACCTACGACCGCTTCGTGCGCTTCGGCGAGCGCGTGCTGCGCCGCACCAGCCGCGACTATGCGCCGTGGCATATCGTCGAGGGGGTTGACCCGAACTACCGCAGCCTGGCGGTAGGGCGCATCCTGCTGGAGAGCCTGCAGGCTGCGCTGGCCAACAACCCCAAGGGTAAGCACCAGGGCAACATCGCGCCGTTGGGCCGCAGCATCGACCAGCGCACCCTGATCGGTGCGCTGGACCTGAGCCGGCGCCTGGACAAGCAGGATTACCAGGAACAGCTGGTCACCGAGCAGGCCCGCCTGGCCGGGCTGCTGCGCCACAAGCACATGCGCCGTCACGCGCTGGTGGCGGTGTTCGAGGGTAACGACGCAGCTGGCAAAGGCGGGGCGATACGCCGCGTGGCGGCAGCGCTGGACCCGCGGCAATACCGCATCGTGCCCATTGCCGCCCCCACCGAGGAGGAGCGCGCCCAGCCCTACCTGTGGCGTTTCTGGCGGCATATTCCGGCCCGTGGCAAGTTCACCATCTTCGATCGCTCCTGGTACGGACGGGTGCTGGTCGAACGGGTCGAAGGGTTTTGCACGCCGGGTGACTGGATGCGCGCCTACGGTGAGATCAACGACTTCGAGGAACAATTGGTCAACGCCGGTGTGGTGTTGGTCAAGTTCTGGCTGGCGATCGACCAGCAGACCCAGCTGGAGCGCTTTGAAGAGCGCGAGCAGATCCCGTTCAAGCGCTACAAGATCACCGAAGACGACTGGCGCAACCGCGACAAGTGGGACGACTACGCCCAGGCCGTGGGCGACATGGTCGACCGTACCAGCAGCGAAATTGCACCCTGGACGCTGGTCGAAGCCAATGACAAGCGCTGGGCACGGGTGAAGGTGCTGCGCACGATCAACGAAGCCCTGGAAGCTGCGTTCGAGAAGGACAAGAAATGACCAGGCATGCCGCCAGGGAATGACCCGATGAATTTATTTCCCGGTATTTTCCGCCGGCTCGGTGCGCCAAGCCCTTAGAATTCGCTTACCCCCACCAAGGGCTGATTCGAGGACTGTATGCACACAACTTCCGGCCGTTGGGGCTACGGCCTGTTCCTGGCACTTCTGACCGCGCTGCTCTGGGGCATCCTGCCGATCAAGCTCAAGCAGGTATTGCAGGTGGTCGACCCGCTGACCGTCACCTGGTACCGCTTGCTGGTCTCCGGCGGCGTGCTGTTCGCCTGGCTGGCGACCCAGCGGCGCCTGCCTTCGCTGCGCACGCTGGCGCCCAAGGGCAGGGCCCTGGTGGTGGTGGCGGTGTTCGGCCTGATGGGCAACTACGTGCTGTACCTGATCGGCCTGAACCTGTTGAGCCCGGGCACCGCCCAGCTGGTGGTGCAGATCGGCCCGGTGCTGTTGCTGGTGGCCAGCGTGTTCGTGTTCAAGGAGCGCTTCAGCCTGGGGCAGGGCCTCGGCCTGCTGGTGCTGCTGGGCGGTTTCGGCCTGTTCTTCAACCAGCGCCTCGAAGAGCTGCTGACCTCGCTTGGCGCCTATACCACGGGGGTCCTGACCGTTCTGCTGGCCACCAGCATCTGGGTGTTCTATGCCCTGAGCCAGAAGCAGCTGCTGACGGTGTGGCATTCGCAGCAGGTGATGATGGTCATCTACCTGAGCTGCGCGGCACTGCTGACGCCTTGGGTGCATCCGCTGGAGGCGCTGCAATTGACCCCGGTGCAAGGCTGGCTGTTGCTGGCCTGCTGCCTGAACACCCTGGTGGCCTATGGCGCGTTTGCCGAGGCGCTGGCGCATTGGGAGGCGTCGCGGGTGAGTGCCACGCTGGCGCTGACGCCTTTGGTGACCTTTGTCGCGGTGGCGCTGGCGGCCGTGGTGTGGCCGGAGTATGTGCAGGCCGAAGACATCAATGCCCTGGGTTATATGGGGGCGGTGACGGTGGTGGCAGGGTCGACCCTGGTGGCCCTGGGGCCATCGCTGGTGGCCGGATGGAAGGCCAGAAGGGCGCGCCTGGCCTAAGATTACGCGTTCTCTGTGGGAGCGGGCGTGCCCGCGAAGAGTGCTCCGCGGTGGATGGCACGGGCGTCGCCCGTGTTCGCGGGCTCGCCCGCTCCCACAGAGATCGGGTGAAGACTGTTCGCGGAGTCAGCCTTTGCCACCGGGCGCCAGCATGTTCTCAGGCCTTACCCACTGGTCGAACTGCTCGTTGGTCAGGTACTTCAACTCCAGCGCCGCCTCACGCAAGGTCTTGCCCTCGCCATAGGCTTTCTTGGCAATTTCCGCCGCCTTGTCATAGCCAATGTGTGGGTTCAGCGCCGTCACCAGCATCAGCCCGCGTTCCAGGTGCGCCGCCATCTGTTCGGCATCCGGCTCGATCCCGGCCACGCAGTGCTGCTGGAAGTTGCGGCAGCCATCGGCCAGCAGTTCCACCGACTGCAGCAGGTTGTGGATGATCACCGGCTTGAACACGTTCAGTTGCAGGTGACCCTGGCTGGCGGCAAAGCCGATCGCCGCGTCGTTGCCCAGTACCTGGCAGGCCAGCATCGACAGCGCTTCGCACTGGGTCGGGTTGACCTTGCCCGGCATGATCGAGCTGCCCGGCTCGTTCGCCGGCAGGCGCACTTCGGCCAGCCCTGCACGCGGGCCGGAGCCGAGCAGGCGCAGGTCGTTGGCGATCTTCATCAGCGCCACCGCCAGGGTCTTCAGGGCACCGGCCAGGCTGGTCAGCGGTTCATGGCCGGCGAGGGCGGCGAATTTGTTGGGCGCGGTGACGAAGGGCAGGCCGGAGAGGGCGGCCAGCTCGGCGGCCACGGCTTCGGCAAAACCATGCGGGGCGTTCAGCCCGGTGCCCACGGCCGTACCGCCCTGGGCCAGCTCGCACACCGCCGGCAAGGTGGCGCGGATGGCGCGCCGGGCGTAGTCGAGCTGGGCGACGAAGGCCGAGACTTCCTGGCCGAAGGTGATCGGCGTGGCGTCCATCATGTGTGTGCGGCCGGTCTTGACCAGCTTGCTGTGGCGCGCCGACAGCTCGGCCAGCCCCGACGACAGCTCGGCTATCGCCGGCAGCAGTTTTTCATGCACGGCCTGGGCGGCGGCGATGTGCATGGCCGTGGGGAAGCAGTCGTTGGAGCTCTGCGAGCGGTTGACGTGGTCGTTGGGGTGCACCGGCGCCTTGCCACCGCGGCCCTTGCCGGCCAGCTCGTTGGCGCGCCCGGCGATCACCTCGTTGACGTTCATGTTGCTCTGGGTACCGCTACCGGTCTGCCACACCACCAGCGGGAACTGGTCGTCGTGCTCGCCGTCGAGCACTTCGTCGGCGGCCTGTTCGATCAGCCGGGCGATGTCGGCGGGCAAATCGCCGTTGCGGTCGTTGACCCGCGCGGCGGCTTTCTTGATGAGTGCCAGGGCGTGCAGCACCGCGAGCGGCATGCGTTCCTTGCCAATGGCAAAGTTGATCAGCGAGCGCTGGGTCTGTGCGCCCCAGTAGGCGTCCTCAGGAACTTCGACCGGGCCCAGGCTGTCTGTCTCGATACGGCTCATGCTGCGTTCACTCCTTTGTCAGTCAGAATCAGCAGTTTAGGCCCTCATGCGTGCGAGCGGTTCATTCGCTCGTCGTGCCACTTGAGCGCTGCGCCCTTGCGGGAGCAGAATGCTCTACTCTGAGGTACCGCCTCCCCCTCCTTGAAGGAAATGCAATGACCCGTCTTCGTGTCCTTTGTGCTGCCGTCGCCCTGGCCTGTGCCAGCGGCCAGGTACTCGCTGCCACCGCCAGCCACAACGCTGCCGCCGAGAAATTCCTGACCCTGGCCAACGCCGACAAGCTGGGCACGCCGGTTTACATGCAGGTCCAGCAGATGTTCGCCCAGCGCTTCGCCCAGACCAAGGCCCCGGCCTCCAAGCAGCCGGTGCTCGAGAGCTACCAGGCCAAGGCCAACGCCGCGCTGGACAACGCCATCGGCTGGAACAAGCTGAAGCCGAAGATGGTCGACCTGTACACCCAGACCTTCACCGAGCAGGAGCTCAAGGACCTGGTCAAGTTCTACGAGTCGCCGCTGGGCAAGAAAGTCCTGCGTGAAATGCCCAAGGTCACCCAGCAGTCGGCCCAGCTGACCCAGACCAGCCTGGAACCGGCCGTACCGGTGGTCAACAAGCTGCTCGACGACATGACCAAGGAGCTGGACCCGAACGCTGGCAAGGCCGCCGCCCCGGCCAAGAAGTGAGTCATAGCCGATGAGCATGCAGCAACGCATCGAGCAGCAACTGGCCGCGCTGGCCCCGCAACACCTTGAAGTGCTCAACGAAAGCCACATGCACAGCCGTGGCCAGGAAACCCACTACAAGGCGGTGATCGTCAGCGAGCAGTTCGCCGGGCTCAACAGCGTCAAGCGCCACCAGAAGGTCTACGCCACCATGGGTGAGCTGATGGGCGAGATCCACGCCCTGGCCATCCATACCTACACGGCCGAGGAGTGGGCCAAGGTGGGCGTGGCACCGGCCTCGCCGGTGTGTGCAGGCGGCGGGCACTGAATCCTTTCCGTCGTTCTGGTACAATCCGCAACATCCCAAGGGGGCCGCTGCGCGGCCCATCGCAGGCAAGCCAGCTCCCACAGGTACAGCGCATTCCTTGAATGTTTTGCTGACCCTGTGGGAGCTGGCTTGCCTGCGATGGGCTGCGCAGCAGCCCCCTGTTTTTTGTCAAACCCGGTCCGCCCCTTACGAGGGCAACCACCTGGAGATCCACCTGTATGTCCCAAGCTATCGTCGTGGCGGCGCTGTACAAGTTCGTCACCCTGGAAAACTACGTCGAGCTGCGTGAGCCGCTGCTCAAGGCCATGCTCGACAACGGCGTCAAAGGCACCTTGCTGCTGGCCCACGAAGGCATCAACGGCACCGTTTCGGCCACCCGCGAAGGCATCGACGGCCTGCTCGCCTGGCTGCGCAACGACCCGCGCCTGGTCGATGTCGACCACAAGGAATCCTACTGCGACGAGCAGCCGTTCTACCGCACCAAGGTCAAGCTCAAGAAAGAGATCGTCACCCTCGGCGTGCCGGGCGTCGACCCGAACCAGGCCGTCGGTACCTATGTCGAGCCCAAGGACTGGAACGCCCTGATCAGCGACCCCGAGGTGCTGCTGATCGATACCCGCAACGACTACGAAGTGGCCATTGGCACCTTCAAGGGCGCCATCGACCCTAAGACCGAGACCTTCCGCGAGTTCCCCGAGTACATCAAGGCCAACTTCGACCCGAGCAAGCACAAGAAGGTGGCGATGTTCTGCACCGGCGGTATCCGTTGCGAAAAAGCCTCCAGCTACATGCTCGGTGAAGGCTTCGAGGAGGTCTATCATCTTAAGGGTGGCATCCTGAAGTACTTCGAGGAAGTGCCTCAGGAGCAAAGCCTCTGGGACGGCGACTGCTTCGTCTTCGACAACCGCGTCACGGTGCGCCATGACCTGAGCGAAGGCGAGTACGACCAGTGCCATGCCTGCCGCCACCCGGTCGATGCCAAGGATCGCGAGTCCGAGCACTATTCGCCAGGCGTGAGCTGCCCGCATTGCTGGGACAGCCTGAGCGAAAAGACTCGGCGCAGCGCCATCGACCGGCAGAAGCAGATCGAGCTGGCCAAGGCCCGCAACCAGCCGCACCCGATCGGTTACAACTACAAAGCCGAGGCTTGAACCATGACTGCCCGCCTGATCTACGTGATGGACCCGATGTGCTCCTGGTGCTGGGGTTTCGCGCCAGTGGCCGCGGCCCTGATCGCCCAGGCCGCCGAGGCGGGTGTCAGCACCCGCCTGGTGCCGGGCGGCTTGCGTACTGGCGGCAGTGCGCTGGACGGCTCGACCCGCAAGTACATCCTCGAGCATTGGCAGGCGGTGGCCGAAGCCACCGGGCAGCCGTTCCGTTTCGACGGCGCCATGCCTGACGGCTTTGTCTATGACACGGAGCCTGCCTGCCGCGCCCTGGTCACGGCCCGCGAGCTGGACGCCGAGCGTGTCTGGCCGCTGCTGGCGCTGATCCAGCGTTCGTTCTACGAGCAGGGTGTGGATGTTACCCGCGCCCCGCAACTGGTCGAGCTGGCCGAACAGGCCGGCTTCGACCGCGAGCGCTTCGCCCAGCAGTTCGCCAGCCATGACATCCGCGCCGCCACCGCAGCCGATTTCGCTTGGGCGCAGGACCTTGGCATCGCCGGCTTCCCGACCCTGCTGGCCGAACGCAATGGCCAACTGGCCCTGTTGACCAACGGCTACCAGCCGCTGGCCAGCCTGCAACCGCTGCTTGGCCGCTGGCTGCAGCAGGCCGTCTGTGCTTGACCTGCCAGGGTCGCCAGACCCTGTGCCAGGGAAGCCCCCCGCTGTGCCTGATCGCCTGAGCTGGGCGGAAATCCGCCGCCTGGCCCTGCACCACAAGAAAAACCTCTGGACCGCCAACCTGGTTGCCGTGCTGGCAGCCTGTTGCAGCGTGCCGATCCCGTTGCTGCTGCCGTTGCTGGTCGACGAAGTGCTGCTGGGCCACGGCGATGCCGCGCTGAAATGGATGAACCACCTGCTGCCCAGCGGCTGGCAGGTAGCGGCGGGTTACATCGGCCTGATGCTGGCGGCCACGCTGTGCCTGCGCCTGGCGGCGCTGGCCTTCAACGTGGTGCAGGCCAAGCTGTTCGCCGGGCTGGCCAAGGACATCGTCTACCGCCTGCGCATTCGCCTGATCGAGCGCCTCAAGCGCATCTCGCTCAAGGAATACGAAAGCCTTGGCAGCGGCACCGTGACCACTCACCTGGTCACCGACCTGGATACCCTCGACAAGTTTGTCGGCGAGACCCTGAGCCGCTTCCTGGTGGCCATGCTGACCCTCACCGGCACGGCGGCGATCCTGATCTGGATGCACTGGAAGCTGGCGTTGCTGATCCTGTTGTTCAACCCGCTGGTGATCTACTTCACCGTGCAGTTGGGCAAGCGCGTCAAGCACCTGAAGAAACTCGAGAACGACAGCACCTCGCGCTTTACCCAGGCGCTTTCGGAAACCCTGGATGCCATCCAGGAAATCCGCGCCGGCAACCGCCAGGGCTACTTCCTCGGGCGCCTCGGCCTGCGCGCCCGTGAAGTGCGCGACTACGCCGTGGAGTCGCAATGGAAGAGCGACGCCAGTGGGCGTGCCAGCGGCCTGCTGTTCCAGTTCGGTATCGATATCTTCCGTGCGGCGGCGATGCTGACCGTGCTGTTGTCCGACCTGTCGATCGGCCAGATGCTGGCCGTGTTCAGCTACCTGTGGTTCATGATCGGCCCGGTGGAGCAGTTGCTCAACCTGCAATATGCCTACTACGCCGCTGGCGGCGCGCTGAGCCGGCTCAACGAGCTGCTGTCGCGGGCTGACGAGCCGCAGTACCCGGCCGCCAGCGACCCGTTCGCCGGCCGTGAGACCGTGGGCATCGAGGTGCGCGACCTGCGCTTCGCCTATGCCGATGAGCCGGTGCTCGACCAGTTGAACCTGGCCATCGCCCCCGGTGAGAAGGTGGCCATCGTCGGTGCCAGTGGTGGCGGCAAGAGCACCTTGGTGCAGCTGCTGCTGGGCTTGTACAGCGCCCAGGCCGGGACCATCCGCTTTGGCGGTGCCAGCCTGCAGGAAATCGGCCTCGAGCCCCTGCGCGAGAACGTCGCCGTGGTGCTGCAGCACCCGTCGCTGTTCAACGACAGCGTGCGCGCCAACCTGACCATGGGCCGCGAGTGCAGCGACGAGGCCTGCTGGCAGGCGCTGCGTATCGCCCAGCTGGACGCCACCATCGCCGCCTTGCCGCAAGGGCTGGACAGCGTGGTCGGCCGTTCGGGGGTGCGCCTGTCGGGTGGCCAGCGCCAGCGCCTGGCGATTGCGCGCATGGTCCTGGCCGAGCCCAAGGTGGTGATTCTCGATGAAGCCACCTCGGCGCTGGATGCCGCCACCGAGTACAACCTGCACCAGGCATTGGCGCGTTTCCTCAGTGGCCGGACCACGCTGATCATTGCCCACCGCCTGTCGGCAGTGAAGCAGGCCGACCGCGTGCTGGTGTTCGACGGCGGGCATGTGGCCGAGGATGGCGACCATCAGCAGCTGATTGCCGAAGGTGGCTTGTATGCCAAGTTGTATGGGCATCTGCAGCAGACCTGATCGCCTGTTCCGGCCTCTTCGCGGGCACGCCCGCTCCCACTGGTACTGCACTGAATCTGAAATTAATGCAGTACCTGTGGAAGCGGGCGCGCCCGCGAAGAATCCAGCGCTGTCCATGAAGGTATGAAATTCCCCTCCACTCAGATGGCAAATGGCCTACGCTGTGCTTGTCTGGGTTGATGCAAAGTCTTATCTGCTCTGCGACAGGGACTAAATGAAGGGAAATCGCACTCAAGAAGCGCCAAGGTTGGTAGGCATCATCTGGCCCTTCATCGCCGTTGTCGTGTTCCAGGTATTGCTGGGTAGCCTCAGCCTTTATGCATTGTCGGCGGTCCGTGCCTACGTGGCCGGCGAGAGCCTGTGGTCCAAGGCGCAGAAAGACGCCATCTACTACCTCAACCTGTATGCCGATGACCGCGACGAGCGCACCTATCAGCGCTATCGCCAGGCCATCCTGGTGCCTGAAGGCGACCACGAACTGCGCGAACTGCTCGACCAGGCCAGCCCGGACCTGGAAGGCGCCCGCCTGGCCGTGCTGCAGGGCGGCAACCACCCGGACGATGTCGACCGCATCATCTGGTTCTACCGCAACTTCCGCCAGGTCAGCTACATGCAGACGGCGATCGAATACTGGAACATCGGCGATGACTACCTCATCAAGCTCGATGTACTGGCCAGCGAGATGCACGAGGGTTTCGCCGCCGGGCAAGTCGGCGCCGCCCAGCTCGATGAGTGGAAGGCCCGCATCGTCGCGATCAACGAAGGCGTCACGCCGGCCGCCAGGGCCTTCAGTGATGCCCTGGGCGAAGGTTCGCGGATGCTGCTGCGGGTGCTGCTGGTCACCAACCTGCTGACCGCACTGTTCCTCATCACCATTGCCTGGCGCCGTTCGAGCAAGCTGCTGGCCCAGCGCCAGGCCTTTGCCAATGCCCTGCGCGAAGAGAAGGAGCGGGCGCAGATCACCCTCGAAGCGATTGGCGATGCGGTGATCACCGCCGATGTCGAGGGCAACATCGGCTACATGAACCCCGCTGCCGAGCAGCTCACCCACTGGCAGTCCGGCCAGGCGCTGGGCCTGCCGCTGGGGGCGCTGTTCAGCCTGCTCGACGAGCAGGAGGATGGCGAAGGCTGCACGCTGGTCGAACAGGTGCTCAGTGGCAGCCTCAAGGGCGGTGCCGAGCATGCCCGGCTGATCCAGCGCCTGGATGGCAGCACGGTGTCGGTCAACCTGGTCGGTTCGCCGATCATCAACAACGACCAGGTGGCCGGTATCGTGCTGGTGCTGCACGATATGACCCAGGAGCGCCAGTACATCGCCAACCTGTCGTGGCAGGCCACCCATGACGCCTTGACCGGCCTGGCCAACCGCCGCGAATTCGAATACCGCCTGGAACAGGCGCTCAATGGCCTGGCGCGCCAGGCCGGGCGGCATTCGCTGATGTTCCTCGACCTCGATCAGTTCAAGCTGGTCAACGACACCTGCGGCCATGCCGCTGGCGACGAACTGCTCAGGCACATCTGTGCGGTGCTGCAGTCGGTGCTGCGCGAAGGCGATACTCTGGCCCGCCTGGGCGGCGACGAATTCGGCGTGCTGCTGGAAAACTGCCCGGCCGAACAGGCCGAGCGCATCGCCGAAGGCCTGCGCCAGGCTGTGCAGAGCCTGCACTTCGTGTGGAAGGGCAGGCCGTTCGTGACCACCGTCAGTATCGGCCTGGTACACATGGCGCAGGCCCCGGGCACCCTGGAGGCCTCGCTGCGGGCGGCCGACATGGCCTGCTACATGGCCAAGGAGAAGGGCCGCAACCGGGTGCAGGTGTACCACGCCGACGACAGCGAGCTGTCCATGCGCTTTGGTGAAATGGCCTGGATCCAGCGCCTGCATGTGGCCCTGGAGGAAAACCGCTTCTGCCTGTATTGCCAGGAAATCGCCGCGCTGAAGGCCATCGAGGGGCCGGGCCATATCGAGATCTTGCTGCGCCTGCATGACGAAAGCGGTCGCACCATCCTGCCGGACAGTTTCATCCCGGCCGCCGAGCGCTATGGCCTGATGACGGCGCTTGACCGTTGGGTGGTGCGCAACGTGTTCCAGGTCATCCGCCAATGCCTGGATGAAGAGCGCGGAGGGCCGCTGGCGATGTGCGCGATCAACCTGTCCGGGACGAGCATCGGCGACGACAATTTCCTCGAGTACCTGCAACGGTTGTTCGTCGAGTACGCCATTCCACCGCGCATGATCTGTTTCGAGATCACCGAGACCAGTGCCATTGCCAACCTGGGCAGTGCCATCCGCTTCATCAATGAATTGAAAGGGCTGGGTTGCAAGTTCTCCCTGGACGACTTCTGTGCCGGAATGTCGTCATTTGCCTATTTGAAACATTTGCCCGTCGACTTCTTGAAGATCGACGGAAGTTTTGTCAAAGATATGCTCGACGACCCGGTCAACCGTGCCATGGTCGAGGTGATCAATCACATCGGCCATGTCATGGGCAAGCGGACCATCGCCGAGTTCGTCGAAACACCGTTGATCGAGCAGGCCTTGCAGGAGATCGGCGTGGATTATGCCCAGGGCTATCTGATTGAACGGCCACAGGTGTTCACCTGTGACAGTCTGCAGCGCCAACGGATTGCTGCGCGGCCCTTGCTGCATCGGGCGCCAGGTACTTTTCGCTGAATACACGTCCGCAAAATCACAAGGATCAAGGAGCTGAAAGTGATTGATGCATTCGTACGTATCGGGCCCTTGATGGACCCGGCCAGTTACCCCCAGTGGGCCCAGCAGCTGATCGAGGATTGCCGTGAGAGCAAGCGCCGGGTGGTCGAACATGAGTTCTACCAGCGCCTGCGCGATGGCGAGCTGCGCCAGTCCACCATTCGCCAGTACCTGATCGGTGGCTGGCCGGTGGTCGAGCAGTTTTCACTGTACATGGCGCATAACCTGACCAAGACCCGCTATGCCCGCCACCCTGGCGAGGACATGGCGCGGCGCTGGCTGATGCGCAACATCCGCGTCGAACTCAACCATGCCGACTACTGGGTCAACTGGTGCCAGGCCCATGGCGTGCACCTGCACCAGCTGCAGGCCCAGGATGTTCCGCCGGAGCTGAACGGCCTCAACGACTGGTGCTGGCGCGTGTGCACCACCGAGTCACTGGCGATTGCCATGGCGGCGACCAACTATGCGATCGAGGGGGCAACCGGCGAGTGGTCGGCGGTGGTGTGCGCCGAGGACACCTATGCCATGGGCTTCCCGGAAGACCAGCGCAAGCGGGCGATGAAGTGGCTGAAGATGCATGCCCAGTATGACGACGCGCACCCGTGGGAGGCGCTGGAGATCATCTGCACGCTGGCGGGCGAGAACCCGACCCTGGGGCTGCGCAACGATCTGCGCAAGGCGATCTGCAAGAGCTATGACTGCATGTACCTGTTCCTGGAGCGGTGCATGCAGCTGGAAGGGCGCCAGCAAGGGCGCATACGCCCGGCCTTGGCCGCCGGCTGAGTCCTGTACCGGCCTCTTCGCGGGCATGCCCGCTCCCACAGGGAAATCACAAGGCTTGAGGGCGGTGATGTTCCTGTGGGAGCGGGCTTGCCCGCGAAGAGGCCGGAACGGGCAACGCGAGGCTCACTGGGCGTTGAAGGCCTGCCCGTTCACCTCTTTGCTATCCGGCCCCATCAGGTACAGATAGACCGGCATGATCTCTTCCGGCAGCGGGTTGTTCTGTGGGTTCTCGCTCGGATATGCCTGCGCCCGCATCGCCGTGCGCGTGGCGCCCGGGTTGATACTGTTGGAGCGCACCGGCGCCACGCCTTCCAGCTCATCGGCCAGGGTCTGCATCAGCCCTTCGGTGGCGAACTTCGACACCCCGTAGGCCCCCCAGTAGGCCCGGCCCTTGCGCCCGACGCTGCTGGAGGTGAACACCACCGAAGCGTCCTCGGACAGCTTGAGCAGCGGCAGCAGGGTGCTGGTGAGCATGAAGGTGGCATCGACGTTGATGTGCATCACGCGCATGAAGTTGTCGCCCGACAGCTGCTCCAGCGGTGTGCGTGGGCCAATGATCGAGGCGTTGTTGAGCAGGCCGTCGAGGCGGCCGAACTGCTCTTCGATCATCACTGCCAGCTCGTCGTACTGGTGCGGCAGGGCGGTTTCCAGGTTGAACGGGATGACCACCGGCTGCGGGTGGCCGGCGGCCTCGATCTGGTCGTAGACCTCGTTGAGGTTGGCCTCGGTCTTGCCCAGCAGCAGCACGGTGGCGCCCAGGGCGGCATAAGCCTTGGCGGCAGCGGCGCCGATGCCGCGGCCGGCACCGGTGACCAGGATGACGCGGCCGGCGAGCAGGCCGGGGCGGGCGGTGTAATCGAACATTGAAATTTCCCTGTGTTCGTGAGGGCGAATGCGATCCCTGTGGGAGCGGGCGAGCCCGCGAACACGGGCGCAGCCCGTGCCAGCCACCGAGGTGTCTGCTTCGCGGGCTTGCCCGCTCTCACAGGGTCAGCCGTCAGTCGTTATGGATCAGCAGCCGCACAGGGCGCTGTCGATCACCTTGCGCAGTTCCAGCGGGTGGTCCACCACCACATCGGCGCCCCAGTTGTTCGGGTTGTCCTCTGGATGAATATAGCCGTAGCGCACTGCCGCCGTGCGGGTGCCGGCGTCGCGGCCGGACTCGATGTCGCGCAGGTCGTCGCCGACGAACAGCACGCTGGCAGGGTCCAGGTCCAGGGTCTTGCAGGCGAGGATCAGAGGCTCCGGGTCGGGCTTGCTGTTCTTCACGTGGTCTGGGCAGATCAGCAGTGCCGAGCGCTCGGCCAGGCCCAGTCGCTGCATGATCGGCTCGGCGAAACGCACCGGCTTGTTGGTCACCACGCCCCACAGCAGGTTGCCCTTTTCGATGTCGGCCAGCAGCTCGCCCATGCCGTCGAACAGCTTGCTGTGCACGGCGCAGTCACGCTGGTAGCGCTCGAGGAACTCCAGGCGCAGGGCTTCGAAGCCTTCGGCCTCGGGGGCCATGGCGAAGGTGGCCGCAACCATGGCGCGGGCGCCGCCCGAGATCACGTCGCGGATCAGCTGGTCGTCGATGGCCGGCAGGCCGCGCTCGGCGAGCATGGCCTGGCAGATGGCGATGAAGTCCGGCGCCGTGTCGAGCAGGGTGCCGTCCATGTCGAAGAGTACTGCTCGCAAACGCATGCTCATTCCTCGCGCAGGGTCTGGATCATGTAGTTGACGTCAACGTCGCTGCTCAGCTTGTAGTGCTTGGTCAGCGGGTTGTAGGTCAGGCCGATGATGTCCTTGACCTCGAGGCCGGCAACGCGGCTCCAGGCGCCGAGCTCGGACGGGCGGATGAACTTCTTGAAGTCGTGGGTGCCGCGCGGCAGCATCTTGAGGATGTACTCGGCGCCGACGATGGCCAGCAGGTAGGCCTTGGGGTTGCGGTTGATGGTCGAGAAGAACACCTGGCCGCCAGGCTTGACCATGCGGTAGCAGGCGCGGATGACCGAGGACGGGTCGGGCACGTGTTCGAGCATCTCCAGGCAGGTGACCACGTCGAACTGCTCGGGCATCTCTTCGGCCAGGGCTTCGGCGGTGATCTGCCGGTACTCGACCTCGACGCCCGACTCCAGCTGGTGCAACTGGGCAACGGCCAGTGGCGCCTCGCCCATGTCGATGCCGGTGACGCTGGCGCCGCGCAGGGCCATGGCTTCGCTGAGGATGCCGCCGCCGCAGCCGACGTCCAGCACTTTCTTGCCAGCCAGGCCGACGCGCTCGTCAATCCAGTTGACGCGCAGCGGGTTGATGTCGTGCAGCGGCTTGAACTCGCTTTCACGGTCCCACCAGCGGTGGGCCAAGGCTTCGAACTTGGCGATTTCGGCGTGGTCGACGTTGCTCATTGAACAATCCTCTGGAACTTGCACTTCAAATGGGGCGCAGTATACCCGAGCGTCTGCGGCCGAGGGTCGCTATAATCGCCGGCTTTTGATATCCGAACGACGGGGAGAGGCAATGCGCGAGCGACTTTTGGCGGCGGAGAAGGTGACCGGGATGCGCTGGCAAGGCGGCGCCCTGCACCTGCTCGACCAGCGCCTGCTGCCGTCGGAAGAACGCTGGCTGACCTGCGACAATGTCGCGCAGGTAGTGGCGGCGATCCGCGACATGGCCGTGCGCGGTGCCGCCGCCATTGGCATCGCAGCGGCCTACGGCCTGGTCCTGGCCCTGGAAGAGCGCCTGGCCCAGGGTGGCGACTGGGAAATGGACTTGGAAGAGGACTTTCTCAGCCTGGCCGAGGCCCGGCCCACCGCGGCCAACCTGTTCTGGGCGCTGAACCGCATGCGCGAGCGCCTGCTGCGTGTACGCGGCGAAGAAGACGTGCTGGCCGCGCTGGAAGCCGAAGCGATTGCCATCCATGAAAGCGACCGCGAGGCCAACCTGACCATGGCCCAGCATGGCATCGAGCTGATCCGCCGCCACCAGGGCAACGAGCAGACCTTGCTGACCTACGGCAACGCCGGTGCCCTGGCCAGTGGTGGTATCGGCACGGCGCTTGGGGTGATTCGCGCGGGCTATCTGGAGGGCATGGTCGAGCGGGTGTATGCCGGTGAGACCCGCCCCTGGCTGCAAGGCTCGCGCCTGACGGCCTGGGAGCTGGCCAACGAAGGCATCCCGGTAACCCTGTGCGCCGATTCGGCGCTGGCTCACCTGATGAAGACCAAAGGGATCACCTGGGTGGTGGTCGGCGCCGACTGCATCGCCGCCAACGGCGACGTGGCCAGCAAGATCGGCACCTACCAGCTGGCCGTCAGCGCCATGCACCATGGTGTGCGCTTCATGGTGGTGGCGCCGAGCACCAGCATCGACCTCAACCTGGCCACTGGCGAGGACATTCCGCTGGAAGAGCGCGAGGCCGACGAGCTGCTGGACTACGCCGGCACCCGTGTGGCGCCACAGGTCGAGGCCTTCAACCCGGTGTTCGACGTGACCCCGGCCGACCTGATCGACGTGATCGTCACCGAGCGCGGCATCGTCGAACGGCCGGATGCCGCCAAGCTGGCCCAGTTGATGTGCCGCAAGCGGTTGCATTGATCATTGCCTGTACCGGCCTCTTCGCGGGCACGCCCGCTCCCACAGGGATATCACAAGGCCTGAGGGCGATGATGTACCTGTGGGAGCGGGCAAGCCCGCGAAGAGGCCGGCACAGGCCATGGAAATCCCGAGATTTGCTCCGGCCTGAGGCAACCTGCCAGCTCTCCCCACCGCCCCGCCTTTGTGATAACATCCGGCAGTTTCCAAGACCGCCCACGAAGGCGGCCTTCATTGCGCAGATCCATGCTACAACTCATTGATTTGTCGTAAGTCGTCGCACCCCTATGCGCTGCGGCGGCGAGCTTCGTTCGGCCCTTGATGGAGCTGCGAAGTTTCACCAGAAAAAGGAATCAGGCTTCTCATGGGCGAACTGGCCAAAGAAATCCTCCCGGTCAATATCGAAGACGAACTGAGACAGTCTTACCTCGACTACGCGATGAGCGTGATTGTCGGGCGAGCGCTGCCCGATGCGCGTGACGGCTTGAAGCCCGTGCATCGCCGCGTCCTCTATGCAATGAGCGAACTGGGCAACGACTGGAACAAACCGTACAAGAAATCCGCCCGTGTGGTCGGTGACGTGATCGGTAAGTACCACCCGCACGGCGACACTGCGGTCTACGACACCATCGTGCGTATGGCCCAGCCGTTCTCGCTGCGCTACCTGCTGGTCGACGGCCAGGGCAACTTCGGTTCGGTCGACGGCGACAACGCCGCCGCCATGCGATACACCGAAGTGCGCATGACCAAGCTGGCCCACGAGCTGCTGGCCGACCTGCACAAGGAAACCGTCGACTGGGTGCCCAACTATGACGGCACCGAGCAGATCCCGGCGGTCATGCCGACCCGCATCCCCAACCTGCTGGTCAACGGTTCCAGCGGTATCGCCGTGGGCATGGCGACCAACATCCCGCCGCACAACCTCGGTGAAGTCATCGACGGTTGCCTGGCGCTGATCGATAATCCGGACGTCACCATCGATGAGCTGATGCAGTTCATCCCGGGGCCGGACTTCCCGACTGCCGGCATCATCAACGGCCGCCAGGGCATCATCGAGGCCTACCGTACCGGCCGTGGCCGCATCTACATGCGCGCCCGTTCCGAGATCGAAGACATCGACAAGGTCGGCGGCCGCCAGCAGATCGTCGTCACCGAGCTGCCGTACCAGCTGAACAAGGCCCGCCTGATCGAGAAGATCGCCGAGCTGGTCAAAGAGAAGAAGATCGAAGGCATCACCGAGCTGCGCGACGAGTCCGACAAGGACGGCATGCGCATCGTCATCGAGCTGCGCCGCGGCGAGGTGCCGGAGGTGGTGCTCAACAACCTCTACCAGCAGACCCAGCTGCAGAGCGTGTTCGGTATCAACGTGGTTGCCCTGGTCGACGGTCGCCCGCGCCTGCTCAACCTCAAGGACCTGCTCGAAGCGTTCGTCCGTCACCGCCGCGAAGTGGTGACCCGCCGTACCGTGTTCGAGCTGCGCAAGGCCCGTGAGCGTGGCCACATCCTTGAAGGCCAGGCGGTCGCGCTGTCCAACATCGACCCGGTCATCGCCCTGATCAAGGCCTCGCCGACGCCGTCCGAAGCCAAGGAAGCCCTGGTTTCCACGCCGTGGGAATCCAGTGCCGTGCAGGTCATGGTCGAGCGCGCCGGTGCCGATTCCTGCCGCCCTGAAGACCTGCCCGAGCAATACGGCCTGCGTGAAGGCAAGTATTACCTGTCGCCGGAACAGGCCCAGGCCATCCTCGACCTGCGCCTGCACCGCCTGACCGGCCTGGAGCACGAGAAGCTGCTGGCCGAGTACCAGGAGATCCTGGAACAGATCGGCGAGCTGATCCGCATCCTCAGCAGCGCCCAGCGCCTGATGGAAGTGATCCGCGAAGAGCTGGAAGCGATCCGTGCCGAGTACGGCGATGCCCGCCGAACCGAAATCCTCGATGCCCGTCACGACCTCAACTACGGCGACATGATCCCGGAAGAAGAGCGCGTGGTGACCATCTCCCACGGCGGCTATGCCAAGACCCAGCCGTTGTCCGCCTACCAGGCCCAGCGCCGTGGCGGCAAGGGCAAGTCGGCTACCGGCGTGAAGGACGAGGACTACATCGAGCACCTGCTGGTCGCCAACAGCCATGCCACCCTGCTGCTGTTCTCCAGCAAGGGCAAGGTGTACTGGCTGAAAACCTACGATATTCCTGAAGCGTCGCGCGCCGCCCGTGGTCGCCCGCTGGTCAACCTGCTGCCGCTGGAGGAGGGTGAGCGCATCACCGCCATGCTGCAGATCGACCTCGAGGCCCTGCAGCAGAACGCCGACCCTGAAGAAGAGCTGGAAGACGGCGATGACGGTGTCATCGAAGGCGAAATCGTCGAAGCGGAAGAAATCGACGAGGAAGACGGCGATACCCCAGAGTGGGTCGCTGAGCCGACCGGCGCCTATATCTTCATGGCGACGGCTTCCGGTACTGTCAAGAAGACCCCGCTGGCCCAGTTCGCCCGCCCACGCTCCAGCGGCCTGATCGCGCTGAAGCTGAAGGAAGGCGACACCCTGATCGCTGCGGCGATCACCGACGGCGCCAAGGAAGTCATGATGTTCTCCGACGCCGGCAAGGTGATCCGCTTCGCCGAGAGCGTGGTTCGCGAAATGGGCCGTACTGCCCGCGGCGTGCGTGGCATGAAGCTGGGCAAGGGCCAGCGGATCATTTCGATGCTGATCCCGGAGTCCGGCGCGCAGATCCTCACCGCCTCCGAGCGTGGCTTCGGCAAGCGCACCCCGCTGTCCAAGTTCCCGCGTCGCGGGCGTGGTGGCCAGGGCGTGATCGCCATGGGTACCAAGGGGCGCAACGGCCTGTTGATCGGCGCCATCCAGGTGCAGGAAGGCGAGGAGATCATGCTGATTTCCGACCAGGGCACCCTGGTGCGCACGCGGGTCGGTGAGGTGTCGAGCCTGGGCCGTAACACCCAGGGCGTGACCCTGATCAAGCTGGCCACCGACGAAACGCTGGTGGGCCTGGAGCGTATCCAGGAGCCATCCGAAGACGAACTCGATGATGTGATCGAGGCGGACGAGGAGGGCGTCGAGGCCGATGCGCCGGATGACGAAGCTGCAGGCGCCGAAGAGGCGACCCAGGAATAAGCAAGCGTGAAACCCGAGCGGGGCGACCAAGGTCGCCCCGTTTGACTGATTAGGCCAGGCAATGCCTGGCCCTGTGGGAGCGGGCTTGCCCGCGAAGCAGGCAGCGCGGTGCACGGCACCGGCTTTGCCGGTGTTCGCGGGCAAGCCCGCTCCCACAGGGTTCTGCAGAACTAGCTGTTTAGATCTATTAGAGCGAGAGTGGATGTGAGCAAACGAGCCTTTAACTTCTGCGCAGGCCCTGCCGCGCTTCCTGACGCTGTGTTGCAGCGCGCCCAGGCCGAGATGCTGGACTGGAACGGCAAGGGCTTGTCGGTGATGGAGATGAGCCATCGCAGCGACGACTACGTGGCCATCGCCGAAAAGGCCGAGCAGGACCTGCGTGACCTGCTGTCCGTCCCCTCCAACTACAAGGTCCTGTTCCTGCAGGGCGGTGCCAGCCAGCAGTTCGCCGAAATTCCGCTGAATCTGCTGCCGGAAAACGGCACGGCCGACTACGTCGAAACCGGCATCTGGTCGAAAAAGGCCATCGAAGAAGCGCGCCGCTTCGGCACCGTCAACGTCGCCGCCAGCGCCAAGCCCTACGATTACCTGGCTATCCCTGGCCAGAACGAGTGGAAGCTGACCAAGAACGCTGCCTACGTCCACTATGCGTCCAACGAGACCATTGGTGGCCTGCAGTTCGACTGGGTTCCAGAAACCGGCGATGTACCGCTGGTGGTCGACATGTCTTCCGACATCCTTTCGCGCCCGATCGACGTCTCGCAGTACGGCATGATCTACGCCGGCGCACAGAAGAACATCGGCCCGAGCGGCCTGGTGGTGGTGATCGTCCGTGAAGACCTGCTCGGTCGCGCCCGCAGCAGCTGCCCGACCATGCTCGACTACAAGGTCGCGGCCGACAATGGCTCGATGTACAACACCCCGGCCACCTATTCCTGGTACCTCTCGGGCCTGGTGTTCGAGTGGCTCAAGGAACAGGGTGGCGTCGAGGCCATGGAGCAGCGCAACCGCGCCAAGAAAGACCGCCTGTACGGCTTCATCGACGCCAGCGAGTTCTACACCAACCCGATCAGCCACAACGCCCGTTCGTGGATGAACGTGCCGTTCCGCCTGGCTGACGAGCGCCTGGACAAGGCCTTCCTGGCCGGCGCCGACGCCCGTGGCTTGCTCAACCTCAAGGGCCACCGTTCGGTTGGCGGCATGCGCGCTTCGATCTACAACGCCCTGGGCCTGGAAGCAGTGGAAGGCCTGGTGGCCTACATGGCCGAATTCGAGAAGGAGCACGGCTGATGTCCGAACAGGAACTCAAAGCCCTGCGCGTGCGCATCGACAGCCTCGACGAGAAGATCCTCGAGCTGATCAGCGATCGCGCCCGCTGCGCCGAAGAAGTGGCGCGGGTCAAGACTGCCTCCCTGGCCGAAGGCGAAAAGCCGGTGTTCTACCGCCCCGAGCGTGAAGCCGCCGTGCTCAAGCGCGTGATGGAGCGCAACAAGGGGCCGTTGGGCAACGAAGAGATGGCGCGGCTGTTCCGCGAAATCATGTCGTCCTGCCTGGCCCTGGAAGAGCCGCTCAAGGTTGCCTACCTCGGCCCGGAAGGTACCTTCACCCAGGCAGCGGCCATGAAGCACTTCGGCCACGCCGTGGTCAGCCGCCCGATGGCGGCCATCGACGAAGTGTTCCGCGAAGTGGCCGCCGGTGCCGTCAATTTCGGCGTGGTGCCGGTGGAAAACTCCACCGAGGGTGCCGTCAGCCACACCCTGGACAGCTTCCTCGAGCACGACATGGTGATCTGCGGTGAAGTCGAGCTGCGCATCCACCATCACCTGCTGGTGGGCGAGAACACCAAGACCAACAGCATCACCCGCATCTACTCCCACGCCCAGTCGCTGGCCCAGTGCCGCAAGTGGCTGGACGCGCACTACCCGAACGTCGAGCGTGTGGCTGTTTCGAGCAACGCCGAGGCGGCCAAGCGGGTCAAGGGCGAGTGGAACTCGGCGGCGATCGCCGGCGACATGGCGGCCAACCTGTATGGCCTGACCCGCCTGGCTGAAAAGATCGAAGACCGCCCGGACAACTCCACGCGCTTCCTGATGATCGGTCAGCAGGAAGTGCCGCCGACCGGCGACGACAAGACCTCGATCATCGTCTCGATGAGCAACAAGCCAGGTGCGCTGCACGAGCTGCTGGTGCCGTTCCACGAAAACGGCATCGACCTGACCCGTATCGAGACCCGTCCGTCGCGCAGCGGCAAGTGGACCTACGTGTTCTTCATCGACTTCGTCGGCCACCACCGCGACCCGCTGATCAAGGCGGTGCTGGAGAAGATCAGTCAGGAGGCCGTGGCGCTCAAGGTGCTGGGGTCCTATCCGAAGGCGGTGCTTTGATTCAGGCCCTTTGGGCCGCTTCGCGCCCCTTCGCGGGCTTGCCCGCTCCCACAGGTGTAATGCACATCCCCCCTGTGGGAGCGGGCAAGCCCGCGAAGGGGCGCGAAGCGGCCCCAAGGGGCCTCACAGACTGCCTAGATTTCTGAACAGGGTTCGCACCAGTGGTAAATGCAGCAAAAACCAAACCCGCGCCAATCATCGATCGCCTGGTCGTGGTCGGCCTTGGCCTGATCGGCGGCTCCTTTGCCAAGGGCCTGCGTGAAAGCGGCCTGTGCCGCGAGGTGGTCGGTGTCGACCTCGATGCCCCGTCGCGCAAGCTGGCCGTGGACCTGGGCGTGGTCGATCGCTGCGAAGCCGACCTCGCCGCCGCCTGTGTCGGCGCCGATGTCATTCAGCTCGCCGTGCCGATCCTGGCCATGGAAAAGGTCCTGGCCCGCCTGGCCCAGCTCGACATTGGCGATGCGATCATCACCGACGTCGGCAGTGCCAAGGGCAACGTCGTGCGTGAGGCGCGTGCCGTCTTCGGTGAGCGCCTGCCGCGCTTCGTTCCCGGCCACCCGATCGCCGGCTCCGAGCAGAGCGGGGTAGAGGCTGCCAACGCCACCCTGTTCCGGCGCCACAAGGTCATCCTCACGCCACTGGAAGAAACCGACCCGGCCGCCCTGGCCCTGGTCGATCGCCTGTGGCGTGCATTGGACGCCGATGTCGAGCACATGCCGGTGGAGCGCCATGACGAAGTGCTGGCTGCCACCAGCCACCTGCCGCACCTGCTGGCCTTCGGCCTGGTCGATTCGTTGGCCAAGCGCAATGAAAACCTCGACATCTTCCGGTACGCTGCGGGAGGTTTCCGCGATTTCACACGAATCGCCGGCAGCGACCCGACCATGTGGCACGACATCTTCCTCGCCAACCGCGAGGCGGTCCTGCGCACCCTGGACACATTTCGCAGCGACCTCGACGCCTTGCGCGACGCGGTCGATGCTGGGGACGGGCACCAGCTGCTGGGTGTTTTCACCCGTGCACGCGTTGCCCGCGAGCATTTCAGTAAAATCCTGGCCCGCCGGGCCTATGTGGACGCTATGAACGCCAACGATCTGATTTTCCTGGCCCAACCGGGTGGCCGCCTGACCGGGCGAATCCGCGTACCGGGCGACAAGTCGATTTCCCACCGTTCGATCATGCTCGGCTCGCTGGCCGAAGGCACGACCGAAGTCGAAGGTTTCCTCGAAGGCGAGGACGCCCTGGCGACCCTGCAGGCATTCCGTGACATGGGTGTGGTCATCGAGGGTCCGAATCACGGCCGCGTGACCATCCACGGCGTTGGCCTGCACGGCCTCAAGCCGCCGCCAGGTCCGCTGTACGTCGGCAACTCCGGCACTTCGATGCGCCTGCTCTCCGGCCTGCTGGCCGGCCAGCCGTTCGACGTGACCATGACCGGCGACGCCTCGCTGTCCAAGCGCCCGATGAACCGCGTGGCCAACCCGCTGCGCGAAATGGGTGCCGTGGTCGAGACTGGCCCCGACGGCCGCCCGCCGCTGACCATCCGCGGTGGCAGCAAGCTCAAGGCACTGACCTACACGCTGCCGATGGCCAGTGCCCAGGTCAAATCCTGCCTGCTGCTGGCGGGCCTGTACGCCGAGGGCAAGACCACCGTCACCGAGCCGGCGCCGACCCGTGACCACACCGAGCGCATGCTGCGCGGCTTCGGCTACGCGGTCGAGAGCAACGGCCCGGTCGCTTCGCTGCAGTCCGGTGGCAAGCTCACCGCGACCCGTATCGAAGTGCCGGCAGACATCTCGTCTGCAGCGTTCTTCCTGGTGGCCGCATCGATCGCGGAAGGCTCCGAGCTGGTGCTCGAGCACGTCGGCATCAACCCGACCCGCACCGGCGTGATCGACATCCTGCGCCTGATGGGCGGCGACATCACCCTGGAAAACCAGCGTGAAGTCGGTGGCGAGCCAGTGGCCGACCTGCGCGTGCGCGGTGCCAGGCTCAAGGGCATCGACATCCCTGAAGCGCTGGTGCCACTGGCCATCGACGAATTCCCGGTGCTGTTCGTTGCCGCTGCCTGCGCCGAAGGGCGTACCGTGCTGCGTGGCGCCGAAGAGCTGCGGGTGAAGGAATCCGACCGCATCCAGGTCATGGCCGACGGCCTGATCACCCTGGGCATCAAGTGCGAGCCGACCCCGGATGGCATCATCATCGAGGGCGGTCAGCTCGGCGGTGGCGAAGTGCACGGTCATGGAGACCACCGTATCGCCATGGCCTTCAGCGTCGCTTCGCTGCGTGCCAGCGCGTCGATCCGCATCCATGATTGCGCCAACGTCGCCACCTCGTTCCCGAACTTCCTCAAACTGTGCGCCGATGTCGGTATCCGCGTCGCCGAAGAGGGCAAGTCGTGAATTCGCCTGCACCGGTCATCACCATCGACGGCCCAAGCGGCTCGGGCAAGGGGACCGTGGCCGGCATCCTCGCTCGCGAGCTGGGCTGGAAGCTGCTCGATTCCGGCGCGCTGTACCGCTTGCTGGCGTTCAACGCCAGCAACCACGGTGTCGACCTGACCAACGAAGAGCTGCTCAAGGCCCTGGCCGCCCATCTGGATGTGCAGTTCATCGCTGCCGAGCCGGGTAAGCTGCAACAAATCATCCTCGAGGGCGAGGACGTCAGTAACGTCATCCGTACCGAAACGGTCGGTGCCGGCGCCTCGATGGTCGCCTCGCTGCCGGCGGTGCGTGAAGCACTGTTGCAGCGTCAGCGCGCCTTCCGTGAAGCGCCGGGCCTGATCGCAGATGGTCGCGACATGGGTACCGTGGTGTTCCCGGACGCGCCGCTGAAGGTCTTCCTCACCGCCAGCGCCGAGGAGCGTGCCCGCCGCCGCTACCTGCAGTTGAAGGGCAAGGGTGAAGATGTTAGTCTTTCGAGTCTGCTAGATGAGATTCGTGCGCGCGATGAGCGTGACACCCAGCGCGCAGTGGCCCCGCTGAAGCCAGCGGCCGATGCCATTCAGCTGGACTCTACCGAGTTGTCCATCGAGCAGGTGTTGCAACGTATCAGGAGCGAGCTCGCCCAGCGCGACTTGGTCTGATAGCCAGGAGAGCAGGCAGGGGCACCAGTCAACGTCCTGCCGGCTTTCCTTTACTTAAAACAAACCCACATTGTCTGGAATGTGGCGATGGGCGTCTGTTTCGCCCGAATCTACAGGAATTAAAATGAGCGAAAGCTTTGCAGAACTCTTTGAAGAAAGCCTGAAAACCCTCAATCTTCAGCCGGGTGCCATCATCTCCGGTATCGTTGTCGACATCGACGGCGACTGGGTTACCGTACACGCTGGCCTGAAGTCCGAGGGCGTCATCCCGCTCGAGCAGTTCTACAACGAAGCTGGCGAGCTGACCATCAAGGTCGGTGACGAAGTTCACGTTGCGCTGGACGCGGTCGAAGACGGCTTTGGCGAAACCAAACTGTCCCGTGAAAAAGCCAAGCGCGCCGAGTGCTGGATTGTTCTGGAAGCAGCTTTCGCCGCCGAAGAAGTGGTCAAGGGCGTTATCAACGGTAAGGTTAAGGGCGGCTTCACTGTCGACGTTAACGGCATCCGTGCGTTCCTGCCGGGCTCCCTGGTTGATGTCCGCCCAGTGCGCGACACCACCCACCTGGAAGGCAAAGAGCTGGAATTCAAGGTCATCAAGCTGGACCAGAAGCGCAACAACGTTGTCGTTTCCCGTCGCAGCGTGCTGGAAGCCGAGAACTCCGCCGAGCGCGAAGCCCTGCTGGAAACCCTGCAGGAAGGCCAGCAAGTCAAAGGTATCGTCAAGAACCTCACCGACTACGGCGCATTCGTGGACCTGGGCGGTATCGACGGCCTGCTGCACATCACCGACATGGCCTGGAAGCGCATCAAGCACCCATCGGAAATCGTTAACGTTGGCGACGAAGTCGACGTACGCGTTCTGAAGTTCGACCGCGAGCGCAACCGCGTTTCGCTGGGTCTGAAGCAGATGGGCGAAGATCCGTGGGTAGCTATCACTGCACGTTACCCAGAAGGTACCCGTGTACAGGCTCGCGTGACCAACCTGACCGACTACGGCTGCTTCGCTGAGCTGGAAGAAGGCGTTGAAGGTCTGGTACACGTTTCCGAAATGGACTGGACCAACAAGAACATCCACCCGTCGAAAGTCGTTCAGGTTGGCGACGAAGTGGAAGTCATGGTTCTGGACATCGACGAAGAGCGTCGTCGTATCTCCCTGGGCATCAAGCAGTGCAAGTCCAACCCATGGGAAGACTTCTCCGGCCAGTTCAACAAGGGTGACAAGATCACCGGTACCATCAAGTCGATCACCGACTTCGGTATCTTCATCGGTCTGGACGGCGGCATCGACGGCCTGGTTCACCTGTCCGACATCTCCTGGAACGAAACCGGCGAAGAAGCCGTACGTCGTTTCAAGAAGGGCGACGAGCTGGAAACCGTCATCCTGTCGGTTGACCCAGAGCGCGAGCGCATCTCCCTGGGCATCAAGCAGCTGGAAGACGATCCGTTCTCCAACTTCGTTGCTGTCAACGACAAGGGCGCTATCGTCAAGGGCATCGTGAAAGAAGTTGACGCCAAAGGCGCCATCATCACCCTGGCCGACGACATCGAAGCCACTCTGAAAGCTTCCGAAATCAGCCGTGACCGCGTTGAAGACGCGCGTAACGTCCTGAAGGAAGGCGAAGAGATCGAAGCCAAGATCATCAGCGTTGACCGCAAATCGCGCGTCATCAGCCTGTCGATCAAGTCGAAAGACGACGCTGAAGAGCGTGAAGCCATCCAGAGCCTGAAAAACGCTCCGGAAGCGGCTGCCGACACCACCATGGCTGCGCTGCTGCGCGAAGCAATGGCCAAGCAGAACTGAGTTCTGTTTGATCGGTAGAAAAAAGGGTGGCCTTCGGGCCACCCTTTTTTATGCCCGCATTTTTATCCGGGCCAAGCGCAACCCCTGTGGGCGCTGGCGTGCTTGCGATGGGGGCGAAGCAGCCGCTGTTCCAATAGGTCTTATTTCTTAACACTCCTATCTTGAATTTTTTTATTAAGTCAAGAACCGCCCTGTTCAAATCCCTCCGAGCGTGCTACAAACTGATTAAGCAATGATCTAGCTGCTTGATAACGAAGGGAAAAATATGACGAAGTCGGAGCTGATCGAACGTATTGTCACCCATCAAGGGCTGCTCTCGTCAAAAGACGTGGAGTTGGCTATCAAGACCATGCTCGAGCAGATGTCCCAATGCCTGGCCACTGGCGATCGCATCGAGATTCGTGGCTTTGGCAGTTTTTCCTTGCACTATCGCGCACCGCGGGTTGGCCGCAATCCCAAGACCGGCCAGTCGGTGGAGCTCGAAGGCAAGTTCGTGCCTCATTTCAAGCCAGGTAAAGAGCTGCGTGACCGGGTCAATGAAGAAGAGCACGAACACCCTTGAGTCATAGAAAGGAGCAATCGGATGCGTAACCTCAAGCGCGCCTTGGCGGCGTTGTTCGTGCTGCTGCTGGCGGCTGTGGTGCTGTTCTTCGTATTGGAGAACCAGCAGGCAGTGGCGCTGGTACTGTTTGGCTGGTCAGCGCCGGCAATGCCAGTGGCAGTGCCTGTACTGGCTGCTTTGGTCATCGGCTTGGCGGTGGGTCCGCTGCTCGGCGCCTACGGTGTGCAACGCAGCAAGCGCAAGATTCGCGCATCGGCACGTCAGGCGGTCCTGAGCGGCAGCTGATGAAAATTCCTACGATCATGTAGGATTGTTTCATCTATGCGCACGTCCACCGAAATGGAGTAATTGGTACTTCATTTTCGGCTTTGGTGAGTGTGCAGTGGTATGGAATTTCCCGCCCTTTCCCATCATGGTGGTACTCAAGAAGTAACCGGTTCTCGACCAGGTCACCAGTCTGCTGATCGAGTGCGGCCTGTATGTTGGACGGATTCGTAGCCGGGGTCGGAGGTCGCGCCGATTGGCTTCGATATCGAGGCGCTTATCGTCACTGACGTTTATCTTGATCACGTCGGCCAAATTCCAGTGTTGCTGGCTGCTGGCTATCGTGGCCACTTCTGTGTCGCAAGTCTTCAGCAAGGCTGCTGCCGTTGATGCTTGAAGTTGCGTTAAAGCATGGCTACTCCGCTCATGCAGGCCAAACCGAGTTGGTATATTTTGCGACGGTACGCGTCGGCCGGGCCAGGGTGGTGTTACCGGTGCACGGTGACAAGAAAGCCTCGGATTGCTCATTTACAACCCGTAAAGTCGAGCGCAACTCCGACCGTTCCTTGGCTATTTTTGCCTTGCCTTGCCTTGCCTTGCCTTGCCTTGCCTGCGTCTGAAGACTTTTCATAAAAACCCTAATCCTGTGTGTTCGGTACCACGTTATGCATAATTTAATTTTCGGCATCTGGCTGCGATGTACAATCATGGATATGCTGGACGTCAAACAGCTAAGCTTTTCGCTAAACCGATAAGTGGTCGTGCTTTTCAGGCGTTGCAAAGGAACTACCTATGACGGCCGGAGCCTTAAATCAGGCCTTCAAAAGTCTTGCGACGAAGGTCAGGCAAGGCGAAAACAGCCAAGGAACGGTCGGAGTTGCGCTCGACTTTACGGGCTGTAAATGATCATTTCGAGGCTATTTTCAGCGCAGTATCACTGAGTGTGAAGGCTTTTTGTACGGTGCCTGGCAGGAGCTGTGCACGGGTCACTGTCATATGAGCTGGGGAAAATCAGGGGGTGACCTTGAATTTAGGTCGCTGCGGCACTGGGGGGAGCCAAAGGATGGCGATTTTTGGATAACTATAAAAGTATGCAACAAGTTCAGGGCAGGATCCGGATGCAAATGCAGCGAGTCTTTTATGCCTGCAACTCATTGATTTTTCATGTATTTTTTTTAATCCCTGGCTGGCATGTTGCTTATAATGGTGAGCCAAGCTATGCGTTCGGAAGAGCCTCTGCCGTTGCAGGGTGGGCTGTGCCCCTACTCGAGACGACACCAAGCCAGAAGGAAATGCCTGCGTGACGCGAACCTCATTGAAAGTTGCTGTTGTAAGCCAGTATTTCTTTCCAGAAAACTTTATTATTAACGAAATAGTTAAGGAGTTGGCGGCGTTAGGCGTTCACGTTGAGGTGTTCACCGGCAAGCCCAACTACCCAAGTGGTGAGATTTTTCCTGGTTATCAGGCACAGGGGTGTGTAGAGGAACGATTTGGTGACGATGTCACTGTTCATCGCGTGCCGCTTCGTCCGCGTAAACAGGGTGGTGCAAAGAATCTCATTCTCAATTACTGGTCTTTTGTTTTCAACGGTGCCCGCTACTTCAGGAAAAAGGCCAGGCGTGGAAAATTTGATATCTATTTCGTCTTTGCGCCTTCCCCAATCCTTTCCGTGATTCCAGCGTTGGCAATGAAACGGGTTCATCGTGCACCGGTTTTCCTGTGGGTGCAGGATCTGTGGCCGGAGAGCCTCGAGGCGACCGGCTTCATTCACAACAAGCTGCTGCTGCGCCTCGTTGGTGTGCTGGTTCGTGGCCTCTACTGGTCTGTCGATGCTATTCTCGTGCAGTCTCGAGCCTTTATCGAGCCTGTCAGGCGTTACGCGCGTGCTGACAAGATCAGCTACTACCCCAACTCCTATCTCCAGGATGATGTCCGGGCGGTGGGAGCATTGCCAGATACACTCACAAGCCTGTTGCAGGCTCATTTCTGTGTGGTGTTTGCCGGTAACCTGGGGAATGCTCAGGGTTTGGCTACCGTCGTCGAAGCGGCACGGTTGCTGAAAGCGTCAAACTCGCCTGCGAGGATTGTAATGGTCGGCACGGGCAGCAAAGCACAATGGTTGTTGGAGGAGAAACACAGGTTGGGCCTGGATAACCTGGTGATCACTGGTGCTTTCCCCCGCTCTGCAATGGCCGAACTCTTCGACCGTAGTGCCGCGTTGCTGGTGACACTGAAGCGAGACGAGATTTTTGGTTGTACGATTCCCAGCAAGGTACAGGCATACCTGGCTGCAGGACGGCCGATTATCGGCTCGCTGGATGGGGAGGGCGCTCGGGTGATCAACGATTCAGGTGCCGGCGTAACCTGTGCAGCTGAAGACGGCGCGGGGCTGGCCGCATGTATAGAGTCAATTCAAGGCCTGTCTGCCGCCAAGCGTGAGCAGATGGGTAACCACGGAAGAAGCTACTTTCTGAAACATTTTGAACTGCGCGCCCAATGCAAGGCGCTGGTACAGAAGTTCGAACAACGGATTCAACAGGATAAAACACAGTAATGAAGATATTGGTATTGGGCGCAACGGGCATGCTGGGCAATGCCGTAATCCGGTATATCTCGGCCAACTCCACTCATCAGGTCTATGGCACTTTGCGCTCAGATTTCGGACGCAAGTTCTTCCCTCCGCAGCAGGCCGACTTCCTGCTGTCAGGTGTGGATGTCCTTGATCCCGATGCCCTGATGGCCGCATTCGTCAAGTCTCGACCGGATGTCGTGATCAACTGCGTAGGTTTGATCAAGCAGCTTGCCGATGCCAAAGACCCACTGACAGCCCTGCCCCTGAACGCCATGCTCCCGCACCGCCTGGCAACTTTGTGCCAGGTCTCTGGTGCCCGCCTGATTCATGTCAGCACCGATTGCGTGTTTTCTGGGGATAAGGGCATGTATCGGGAGGAGGATGAGTCAGACTGCACCGACCTGTACGGTAAGTCGAAGTACATCGGCGAATTGCATGGCTGTGATAACGTGGTGACCCTGCGGACCTCCATCATCGGGCATGAATTGCAGAGCAGCGCTTCGCTGATCGACTGGTTCCTTGCTCAGCAAGGCAGCGTCAAGGGGTTCAACAAGGCCATCTTCTCGGGACTGCCCACTGCCGAACTGGCCAGAGTGATTTTGGAGCATGTTATCCCTGATGCTTCATTGAAAGGGCTTTACCATGTGTCTGCTGAGCCGATCAACAAATATGAGCTGCTCAAAACAGTCGCAGACGTCTATGAGAAGGACATCGAGATCGTGCCCGATGACAGACTGGTGATCGACCGTTCGCTCGATTCCTCCCGGTTCCGAGCAGCGACAGGTTACACGCCGCCCTCCTGGCGTGCACTCATCGAATTCATGCACGCACAGCGTCAATAACCCATATCAAGGAGAGGACCCGTGTTCGACAACAAGATTCTGATGATTACCGGTGGCACTGGCTCATTCGGTAATACCGTGCTCAAGCGTTTCCTCAACACGAATGTGAAAGAAATCCGCGTATTCAGCCGCGACGAGAAGAAGCAGGAAGATATGCGCATTGCCTTGTCCAACGACAAGGTCAAGTTTTACATCGGTGATGTCCGCGATTATCAAAGCGTGGCCGAGGCGATGATTGGCGTCGACTACATTTTTCATGCGGCTGCACTGAAGCAGGTACCGTCCTGCGAGTTTTACCCGATGGAAGCCGTCAAGACCAACGTCATCGGTACCGAAAATGTGCTCAACGCAGCGATTGCCAGCGGCGTGCAACGGGTGGTGGTATTGAGTACTGACAAGGCTGTCTACCCGATCAATGCCATGGGCATTTCCAAGGCCATGGCTGAAAAGCTGATGGTTGCAAAGTCGCGCATGATTCCCGCCCGCGGCCCGGTCATCTGCGCTACCCGCTACGGTAACGTGATGGCCTCGCGCGGCTCGGTGATTCCGTTGTTCGTGGAGCAGTTGAAGTCGGGTAGTGAATTGACCGTGACCGATCCGAACATGACGCGTTTCCTCATGTCTCTGGAAGATTCCGTGGATCTGGTTCTGCATGCCTTCGAGCATGCCGAACAGGGCGATATCTTTGTGCAGAAGGCTCCTGCGTCCACTGTTGAAGCTCTCGCCGAAGCACTGAAGCAGTTGTTCGGGCGTGACAACACAGTCAAGGTTATCGGTACTCGCCATGGTGAAAAGCTTTACGAGTCACTGATTTCCCGCGAGGAGATGGCCAAGGCTGACGACATGGGCCGCTATTACAGGATTCCCGCAGACAACCGTGACCTTAACTACAAGAAATATTTTGTTGAGGGCGAGCAACATATCTCCGAGCTGGATGACTATACCTCCCACAATACCGAGCGCCTCGATATCGATGGTATCAAGGCGCTGCTGCTGAAACTCGACTACATTCAGGAAGAACTCAATGCTTAAGGTCATGACGCTGGTCGGTACTCGTCCCGAACTGATCAAGATGAGCCGTGTCATCGCCGAGCTGGATGAGCAGACTCATCATGTACTGGTGCACTCTGGTCAGAACTACGACTTCGAACTCAATCAGGTTTTCTTCGATGACCTGGGTATTCGCAAGCCTGACCACTTTCTGGGTGCGGTCGCAGGAACTGCTGCGGGCACGATTGCCGAAGTGATCGCCAAGTCCGATGAGATTTTCGAGCTGGAAAAGCCAGATGCTTTGCTGCTTTACGGCGACACCAACACATGCTTGGCAGTGATTGCAGCCAAGCGTCGCAAGATACCGGTATTCCACATGGAGGCTGGTAATCGCTGTTTTGATCAGCGTGTACCAGAAGAGCTCAATCGCAAGGTACTTGACCACCTTAGCGATATAAATATGGTGCTCACCGAGCATGCACGGCGTTACTTGTTGGCCGAGGGGATCCGCCCTGAGACCATCATCAAGACCGGTTCGCATATGGACGAAGTGCTCAACTACTACCGTCCGCGTATCGACGCGTCGACAGTACTGGAGCGGGAAGGTCTGGTCGAAGGGCAGTACTTCGTTGTCAGCACGCACCGTGAAGAGAACGTCGATACGCCACAGAATCTGCGTGATCTGCTGGCGTCGTTGCGCGCCTTGGCGGACGCCTATGACTACCCGATCGTGGTGTCTACCCACCCGCGTACGCGCAAGCGCCTCGAGGACCTGGGTGAATCGATTGATCATCCGTTGATCCGCTTTGTCAAACCATTCGGCTTGCTCGATTACATCAAGTTGCAGATGGGCGCACGTTGCGTGCTCTCCGACAGCGGTACCATCACCGAAGAAGCATCGCTGCTGAACCTTCCTGCAGTTACCATCCGCAACGCCCATGAGCGTCCAGAGGGCATGGATGAAGGCACGTTGATCATGTGCGGCCTGACCCCTCAGCGTGTGCTGGATGCTGTGCGTGTGGTTGTCAGCCAGCATGATCGCAATCGACGCGTGGTCCCGGTAGTCGACGATTACTTGGGCGGCCCGGTATCCAAGCAAGTCGTGCGTATCGTCTACAGCTACACCGATTACATCAACCGGACTGTCTGGTCCAAGTAGCATCTTCAAGCCAAGGCTGCCCGCACAGTTAGCGGCGGCGGCCCTGGTTTGAAGTACGCGCGGGTGAATTGCGCAGGCAGCTCGCTTGCGCATGCCGATCTGTCTGTGCCGATACCTGTCGATATCCCGCGTGGTGACGCTGAACCGCGCAGGGTTGCCATGTTCGCGGTTTTGCCCAGGCCACCGGAATGGAGAACTCACGACACATGAAGAAGCTGGTGGTAATTGGAGGAAGCGGTTTTGTCGGGCGCCACTTGCTCGCCTGTAAAGGCAGCCTCGCGGACGCCGAGATGATTTACGCAGTTCACCGCAGTGAGCCTGACTGGCTGATTGCATCTTCGGTCCAGGTGGAGCGTTTCGACGTCAATGAAACACACTCCTTGGATTCGATTTTGTCCCCGGGTTGTACGGTCATCAACTTACTCAGGCCTGATGGCAGTGGGTGGTTCGATGGGGCGATTGCCAATATTCTCGAAGCCTGCAAGGGCGCGAGAATCAAGCGCTATGTGCATGTCTCGAGCATTGATGTATTTGGCTCGGCACCGGATCCAGTCGTTTATGCTTCTACGCCTATTGAGCCGCGTACTCCCTATGAGCGGGAGCACGCAGCAGCTGAAGCACGGGTTCGCAATGTGCCGGCGGAAGGCTTTGAGGCGCTGGTATTGCGGTTAGGTGCGGTTTTTGGAGTGGGGGGAATGAACATCACGTCGTTCGTCGATGAAGTTGCTCACGCTCCGCTCTGGAAGCTGGCGTTGCGCAGGTTGCTTTATGGGCAAAGAAGGATGCACCTGGTCAGTGTCGAGCGGGTGGTGCAAACCTTGCTGTTCGTATCGCAGGTTCCCCTCATTCGTCAGGGCGAAGTGGTGTTGGTTACCGATGATGCGTGTGCTGACAATAACTTCGGTTTTTTGCAGGATGCATTGTTGCAAGCATTTGCTCGGCCATCGCTAGGCCGTTTGCCGCACTTGCCGCCCGCAGCGCTGGCGGTGCTGCTGCGTATGCGCAAGATCAGCAACGTCAACCCCATGCGTCGCTTTTGCGAAACTCGGCTGGCCGAATGGGGCCAACCTGAGGCAGCAGATTTCAACCTGCAGTTACAGCGTTATGTGACCGTGCTGAGGGCATCTGCATGAGAGTCTTGCTGGTCAATATATCGCTTGACGCAAAGTTGGGTGGCGGTACTGCCGAACGCACGCGACATCTGGCTGTGCACATGGCAAAAGCCGGGAGTGCCTGTGAAGTTTGGGCCATGTCTGGCAACTCGTGGCAGCATGAGTTCAAGGCGCAAGGCGTGAGCTATTACATCACGGGTTGCGTCGGCCGCAGGTTTCCGCTGCCGTTGTTGAACCCAGTGCGAGCTTGGCGTTCGATACGTGAGGCTGACGTGATACACATCATGGGCTACTGGAACCTTCTGAGCGTCGCCATGGGGTTCATGGCGATGGCTTGCAGGCGACCTTTCATCTTGTGTCCGGCTGGTGAGTTCAGTTCGATCGGTTCGCCGCAGCGGATCAAGAAAGCTTTCCATTTTTGCGTAGGACGGTGGTTGATAAAGGCTGCCTCAGGTTTCATCGCTATCACTGCCCTCGAGCGAGAATTGATCGCCAAGGTGGCAAGTGTTGACGAAGCCGACATTCCAATTGTGTGCAATGCAGTCGTGGAGCCTGAACAGTCATCGGCGGTGAGCACCCTGGTTCCCGACGAACCATTCATTCTGTTCATGGGCAGGCTGGCGCCCGTCAAAGGGCCTGATCTGCTGATTCAGGCATATGTTGATACACCAGCAGCCCACCGTTACCCGCTGGTCATGGCTGGGCCGGACTTTGGCATGCAGAAGGAGCTCAAGGCGCTGGTCGATGCGTCTGGGTTAGAGCGTCAGATTCACTTCATCGGGTTTCTTGATGAGGCGCAGAGGACGACTGCTTACCGAAAGGCGATGATGCTGGTCATTCCGTCCCGGTCCGAGGCGATGTCGCTGGTAGCACTTGAGGCCGGTGTAGTCGGGCTGCCTGTGCTGCTCACCGATACGTGCGGGTTCGACCAGGTCGGAGCGGTACAGGGTGGCATGGTCGTACCGGCCAGTGTCGAAGGTATCGCTTCAGGCTTGCAGGGCATGCTGGCTCAGCCTGATGAACTCCCCCAGCGTGGTGAGCGGCTCAAAACGTATGTACTGCAGAACTACACCTGGACTGTCACGGTACAAAAGATGCTTCAACAATTCGCCCGCTTGCTACGCACGGGCTCAATGATGAAGTGAAGTGTAACGATAGTATCGGCCCGTTGTTCGGGCCGATACACGTTGCCTGAGTCAGCTTGCAACGTGCACTGCGGCAGGTTCGGACCTGCGCCTCCCCGCCAAGGTGGCACTGCAAATGAACATCGTCAGTGCATAGGGCATCCAGACGATGGGTCGTTGATAGATGCTCAGGGCAAATAACGCGAAGAAGAGCAGAACCCATAGCTTGCGCTTGGCATTGCTGATGATGGCGAAGGTCAGGCTGATCATGCTCACGGCGAACAAGAACGTGCCTATCAGACCGTAGTCGGTCAATAGGCGTGTGACAACTTGAGATACGCCACCATAGACAACGCTGGAATCGGCGCCTAAACCAAAAAGCAGGCCTTTGGTGTCCGCGTTGCGATAACGTTCGAGCAACTTGTCCATTTCCGGCAGGGAGCGGTTATTGATGTACTGAACCTGGCGAAGATGTTGCTCATTTTTGGGCGTAGGCGCGAGTTCGGGGGAAGGAGCAGGGGGGCTGGTGGCCGTACGCTCATCTGCAATCGCAGGGGACACTTGTCTCTGCTTCGCGGGCACTTCGACATGCACCTCGCTGACAGGTTGCGGAGCGCTGGGTTTGACGATGCCTAGAATCAGAAGCCCGAACAGGCCCAGCACTGCTAGCGGTAGTAACGTCAGGAGCGACCTGGAATACAGCAAGCGAAACACAAAGCCGATGAATGCCATGATGATGAACGCCAGGGAGCAGGAGAGCAGACCCCCGAGGAATATCACCAGGCATGACAGAGGCTTGAGGCGGAACCGATTGCCCGCCAGGAGAAACGCCGCGATCGTGCCAACCATGCCAGGCTCGTCATACACCGCGCAGAGCCGATAAAGTTCACCGCCCCAAGGCAACGAGAGGTTGTTGCCCGAGAGCAGCAGGGCTCCAGGCGCATGTAGGTACGCCCCGCCTTGCGCAGCCATTTCCGGGTTGAGCAGTGGCATCCGTTCCATGTGCGGCGCAACGCCAAGGATGGCCGCTATGGAAACAAGGATGCCTGGCACCAGGCTGGCCGCGAATATCCATCCAAACCACTGCAGAACCTTGCCTCGACGCTCGTCCGAGAAGATTGACAGGGCCAGAATCGTTGGCAATACGAAATACCACCGTGTAGTACTTCCGTCGACTTTGGGTAGCATGCTGATGTACAGCACGAACAGGCAGATCAAGATGAAACCGGGCAGCTCCCTTCGGCGTGGGCGATCACCCTGCATGAGGGCAAGGATTGCCAGGCAGCCTGATAGCGCGCCGGCAATTGCCATATGGCGTAGTGAGTGCCAGAGAAAATAGGGGTGTAGCGTTATCCAGGCACACAATGCGAACAACGGCGAGAGGGCCGTATCGAGCGAAGCGCCTACGCGATGATGCCGAAGAGCAATTTTCATTGTGAGTGGATCTGCCTGATCATGCCCGGGCACGTTTTGCCGGATGGCGTTACGTGCAGCTGGCTTGGAAAGTTGAGTAACTCATCTGTGACAGCCGGGTGATGCTAACGTGCACAATTATTTTGATCTGATTGCGAATACTTGATGCAATTATCAAAAATCGGGCCTGCTATCACGCCTCTGGGCTTTCTGGGCTTTCAGGCTTTTCCCGCTATTGCCGCACTTGGCGCCCGTATGTTGAGGGTAAGGCGTGCAAGGTAAAGCCCTACGATGAAACCAAGCAATTCCAACAGGAAGAAGAACTGAACTCGCGGGAAGTTCATCTGCACCACGAGGTAGGCGAGGGCCACGCCCACGGCCGCCTGCGTAAAGATATTGCCTACCAGTTTCCTTGCCAGGCATTCTGCCAGGATTCCTGCAAGGAACAGCGATGCAAGGCCTGCTACCAGCACGGTGTAGTTTGCGCTGTAAAGCAAGATTGCTATGGGGCCGGGAATGGTCATGAACGTAAAGTTTTCGTAGGTAGCATACTGAGCATCGGACATGCGCTGGTAAATCGCTTGAGTACCGCTCTCCGGCCGTTCACCGAGGCTACTGACAAATAGCGGCCACCCGGTATGTACATGGCTGGTTACTGCCATCACGCCCTCGATACCTACCCATCTGTCTACTATCAGCTTGCTTAGCTCCATGAGCATGCCTTTCCAACGTGCTGGCGTTATCTCTGCCGCCTGCGGTGCAGCGCTTGCCTGCTGGGGTGTTGCCGTAGCCATGCGCAGTACGGGAGCGCCCGGCGCGAGCCAGGCTGTGGTTGCTAGGGTCGCGTCTTCCGAAGCAGCCACCCACAGCTCAAGGCGCGCAAGCGGCAATCGCTCATCAGCACTAGCCGTTTGGCTTAAAGGGGGGGCAAGTAGCACATTCTCCGCGATGCTTGCACTGTTGATCGGCCGTGCCTGGGCAAACGAGTGAAGGCGATCGGCGGACACCAGCAGTATGGACGCGACGAACAAAAGTGCCGTCACCAGTAGTATTCGCAGCCACTGAGCAGGGCGCAGGGCGCTCACCAGCTCGCGGCCATGGGTAAGGTAGACCACAAATGGAGCGGCCACGTGGAGGATCATCTGTGCTCGGCTGCCCATGGACACGGCCGTGACCGCCCCCTCCAGGATGAGGATGTAGAAAAGGCTCTCCAAGCCAAGCTTGCGCGCCCTGACCATCCAGTAGCCAACCGTCGCAAGGAGGATCAGGTTGCCCCAGGCAACCATGAATGACACCAGCACATAGAGATAGCTGTTCAATCTCAGTCCGGGTTCGGTGCCCACCTTCAGAATAGCGTATTTGAAATTGAGGGCGAGGGCCACGCAGGTGACCACAATGCAGAACCACATCGCAGGGCGCAGCAGCGGGGATTCGGTATTGATAGCGCGCTCATGGTTCGTCCAGTGCAACGTCCGGGACGCAATGTACTGGCAGGTCAAGAGCGTGGCGAAGGCTGTGTTCAATGCGACCAAGCAGGTGTTCCAGGCACTCGGCGAGTCGTCAAAGGCGCCAATCGGTTCAATGAATTGGGTACCGAGAATGAAGTGCAGGACCAGCTTGGCCCAGCAACCCAGTATCAAGAATGCCAGCAGGAAAAAGGAAAAAAAGCTGCTGCGATTGGTCAGCACGGTTCGCACAAGCAGGGTGGTCAGTACGCCGTTGAGAAGCAGCGGGCCGAGCGCGGCAGGGTAATTGACTGCAGCGGCGAGCGTTGCCACCACTACCACGAGAATTGCAATGAACTGCACTGGTCTGCTGCCCAACAAGTGCGAGTGCATGTGTTGATTCATGGAAGTGCTCCGGATACTGCATGAACCCAAAGGGCGCGTTCGCGTGTTCGAGGTGGCTGAAGACAGCTATTTCAAGCTTTGGATTTGGGCCGGACAAGGGTCAACACATAGCTGGCCATTTTGCGTGACAGCAGTGACGACGGATGGAGCAGTGCGGCTTTCCCCATGCGAGCCCAAAACAGCGTGTAGCGCCCTGAGAAACCGTGCATGAAGCCGGACAACATCAGTGCATTGGCTACCGCCTTGCGCTTCCAGCCGAGGATGGAGGGCGAGAGATTATGTGCTTGGTAAAAGCTTTTTATCACACGTACCGGTTCGTCAGAGCGTTCTGCGCTGCACGGGTTATAAGTGGTCGAACCGGAATGGATGCGAAAATCTGCGAGCGCGCTGGCGACGCGTGTGAATGGCCCGTGCTGGCAAAGTCGCAGAAAAAAGTCCATGTCCGGGATATTGCGCAATGTTGTGTTCCAGCCGCCCACTTGTTCCCAAACCTTTCGACGAAACAGCGCGCCAGGCCCTGGCAGGCATTGAAAATTGGCTATCAACAGGCGCTCTTCATAGTCGGGCGCCTGAACAGTGCGGACCAGCGACGAATGCTCATCGATCACACAGAAATCCGGATAGGCCAGTACGGCTTCGGGGCGCTGCTGCATCGCCGCGACAATGGTCTCGACTGCCTCAGGGTGAAGGCGATCATCGGCGCTCAGGTAACCCAGCAATTGCCCGCTGCTCTGTTGCCAGCCGAAGTTCATCGCCGCACTCTGGCCGGCGTTGGTTTGGCGGTAGCGTGTGAAGTTGCCCGCATGTTGTGCAAGCAGTTGCGGCGTCTCATCGGTAGAACCGTCGTCGACGACGATCAATTCGATATCGTCATAGGTCTGCTGCAGGACACTGTCGATAGCATCCAGCACATAACGCCCGGTATTGTAGGTAGGAATAATGATCGAAACCTTGGGCTTTGCGCTGCTGCTAGCGTCCATGAGAAACCTTTTTACGGTAATAGAAGCGCACGAACCGGCGCAGGGAGTTGTAATCTGCGGTAGTGCTCAAATTGAATATTCGCTTGACGCAACGAATTTGCGCCACTGACTGGCATGCCCCACCGAGGCTGTATATCACGGCCAAACCGATGATTCCATACAGCCACATCGCCACCAGGCCAGCGGCTATCATGCAGACTCCGCTGGCTACCGAAATTCGCATGGCGACATGCTGCTTCTGCAGCATCATCAGTACGAACCCAGCAGTGCCTGCATACGTCTGTGTGAGTTGCGATACCCCGAGTATGGCGAATATGTAATAGGCCTCGGCATACTCGCTGGACCACACGTGCGATAGCACAAACTTACCGCTGAGCATGAACAGAAGATACCCGGCAAGGCCAAGGATCGTTGCTGCACCAGCGCCGACCCCCAGGACACGTTGCAGGTAGCGTTTCTTGCCGCGAACCCAAATTCTACCGATCGATGGCGCCACCACGGTGTTGATCACTGCCAATGGTATGAGCACGAGTGCCGCCAGGCGCGATGCCAAGCCATAAATGGCCAGGCCTGCGGTGTCTCCAAACCATGCGATGATCCACAAGTCCGCTTGTGACATGACAAAGAGCACCACGGTGGTGGTGACGTTGGGGCGCGTTTCGTGCAGGAGTGTTCGGTAGCAGGTTGGCGTGATGGGGCTGTTGCCAGGCTGTGCCCGGTACCAGTGCCTCAAGCTGTAGGCGCCCAGCAAGGTCGTGCAGCCAGCGCCGACCAGCCCTGCAAGCAGGAGGATGTCGAGATCGAGATGGAATTCGCCGCGCCAGGCAAGAATAACGGTTGCCGCGCTGGCGAGGCTTGCCCCGGTGATCAGGAAGCTGGCCTGGACAAAATGGCCAAGGGCGCGGTGCTGCTCCGAAAGGATCGTCGTCATGGCGGCGAGCAGCATGCTGACCGATACCAGAGGTGCCAGGTGCTGAAGCAGTTGCAGTAGTTCCGCGCCCTCATAGCGTGAGAGCACATGCATGAAGACGTTGAAGCCGATAGCCAGCGTGACTGTAGAGACCAGAGCAATGAGCAGGGTGCGCCGAATGACCTGCTTGACCTTGCCGCTGTCACGCTGACCCTGGGCAATGGAAATGCAGGCAGGCGCGGTGATGCTCAAACCGAGCTGGCCTAGCGTGGCAAGGGCGGCGATGATGGATTGAGCGAGAAAGAACAGGCCGACTGACGTCTGCGGCATGGTCATCGGAATGATGATGCCTGTCAGGGCGCCTGAACCCAATAGCAGAAAGCGTCCGAACACTGCAGCGATGCTGGCAGCCACGGGTGATGACAGCGCGTTGTTCACTTTCCCTATCGACATGACGCTTGTTGCTACCTGATTGAATTGGCGGATTCTGTTTGGTTTTGCTGATCGTGTCCACGATCGATTGACGGTGATGGCTATTGGTCATCACTCAGATCGCCAGAGGTGCATCCGTTTTTTTTGCCTGTATTGACGTTGCGGCTTGAAGTGATTCGGCCTTTCTGCCTTTATAGTGGCCCGCTGGAGCCTATTGATTGTTCTCTTCAGTTGCCAATATCTGTCGAAAAATCCTACAGATGACAGTTAATTATCCAGATGCGCTCATTGCTATTGTCTGCACACACACCAACAATAAGAGGTTGATGTTAATGAGATTTATTTGCTTTTTCGCCTGCTCTCATCGACGAGATAGGGAGTGGTGTGCTGCAGGTAGTAAGTGAAAAATCGCACTAAAGTGATAATGGTCGTGTGATTCAGAGCATTCAGGAACGGTTTCAGGGGGATGGAAGGTGCGCGCAAAATTACTGGGGCTGCCTCGTCGGCATAAGCGCTTGCTACAGGTGGTGGCCGATACCGTATTGATATGGGCGGCCTTGTGGTTGGCATTTGTGGTACGCCTCGGCATCGATGATCTGGCCAATCCGATTATCGATCACACGTGGTTATTCGTCTGCGCGCCTTTGGTGGCTATTCCGTTATTCATTCGATTTGGCTTGTATCGGGCGGTCATGCGCTATTTCGGCAACGATGCGTTGATTGCCATCATCAAGGCCGTTACCTTGTCGGCGCTGATCCTCGGCTTCATCATCTATTGGGCCAGCAATCATCAAAATGTGGTGCCGCGCTCCATCACCTTCAACTATTGGTGGCTGAGCCTCATCCTGATCGGTGGTCTGCGCTTGGCAATGCGTCAATATTTTCTGGGTGACTGGTTCGCCGCTGCTGCCCAGCATGTGCCTTTCGCCAGTCGGGACAATGGCTTGCCCAAGGTGGCCATCTATGGTGCGGGTGCTGCGGGCAATCAGCTGGCCACGGCCCTGCGGATGGACAGGGCCATGCGCCCGGTGGCATTCATTGACGATGACCATAGCATCAGTGATCGCGTGATTTCTGGCTTGCAGGTCTATCAGCCTGAACGGTTGCAACAGATGATCGATGCTACCGGGGCAGAGGAGATTCTCTTGGCCATTCCCTCGGCAAGCCGTACCCGGCGTCGTGAAATCCTCAATTTTCTCGAAGGTTTTCCGCTGCATGTGCGCAGTATCCCCGGTTTCATGGACCTGGCGAGCGGCAGGGTAAAGGTCGATGATATTCAGGAGGTCGATATTGCCGATCTGCTGGGGCGCGATGCCGTGCCTGCACAGCATGACCTGCTGGAGCATTGCATCGTCGAGCAGGCGGTCATGGTGACGGGGGCCGGGGGGTCAATCGGTTCGGAATTGTGCCGGCAGATTCTTGGGCAGGCACCTCGCACGTTGCTGTTGTTCGAGCACAGCGAGTTCAATCTGTACAGCATACTTTCCGAGCTTGAGCAACGTATTGCCCGGGAGTCGCTGGCGACGCAGCTCATTCCAATATTGGGGTCGGTGCGCAATCAGCGACAGTTGCTCGACATCATGACGGCCTGGCACGTCGATACTGTGTATCACGCAGCGGCTTACAAGCACGTGCCGATGGTTGAGCACAACATTGCCGAAGGCGTACTGAACAATGTCATTGGCACATTGCACACTGCCCAGGCGGCAGTGCAGGCAGGGGTCTCGAACTTCGTGCTCATCTCCACCGACAAGGCCGTACGCCCGACAAACGTGATGGGGAGTACCAAGCGTCTGGCGGAAATGACCTTGCAGGCGCTCAGTCGTGAAGTTGCACCCGTGCTGTTCGGTGATGGGGGCAATGTTTCGCAGGTGAACAAGACACGCTTCACCATGGTGCGCTTCGGTAATGTGCTGGGTTCATCCGGCTCGGTGATCCCACTGTTCCACAAGCAGATCAAGGCGGGCGGGCCCCTGACTGTTACCCATCCGAAGATCACGCGATATTTCATGACGATTCCTGAGGCCGCTCAGTTGGTGATCCAGGCTGGCTCCATGGGGCAGGGTGGCGACGTGTTCGTGTTGGATATGGGTGCACCGGTCAGGATCGTCGAGCTGGCGGAAAAAATGATTCACCTTTCCGGTTTCAGTATTCGTTCCGAGCGTAACCCGTCGGGCGATATCGCCATCGAGTTCACCGGGTTGCGGCCTGGCGAAAAGCTGTATGAGGAGTTGCTGATAGGCGACAATGTCCTGGCCACGCGGCATCCGATGATCATGAGTGCCAGTGAGGATTACCTGCCCTGGGATGTGCTCAAGGAGCGTTTGGTTGAATTGCTGGCAGCTGTGGCTGCCGAAGACTTCGCCCGGGTGCGCCAGATTCTGCGCGAGACAGTCAGCGGGTATTCACCAGATGGTGAGATCGTCGACTGGATCTACCAGCAGCGGCGCCTTGACCCATAATCTCAGGAGCGGGCAGGCAAGCCGGATTCGCCTGCTAGCAAGCGTTGTACTCGAAGTCACCACGGCCCTGCATATGGGCCGCTTGCACTCCCCGTCGCCAATAGGCGGGGAACTTCTCTGCACCGATCCCCTCTACTACCGACCTGATGCGACACATGCCCGTACGCGGCCTGTGGGTTGCCAGGGCTTGCAGGCGGCGCTCGGCTCCCCCGATGTTGCTGCGCAGTAGAGCGTTCAGAGTAAGGAAAATCGGAACACATGCAGAGTGATCATGCACGCCTGATCGAGAGTGATGAAATCGATCTGTTCGAGCTGGTGGAAGGTATTTGGCGGCAAAAGCTGTTAGTCCTCCTCATTGCCGCGTTGGTAACGGCAGGCGCCGGTGCCTACGTTCTTCTGGCAACACCGGTCTACGAGGCCAAGGTCTTCGTGCAACCGCCTTCGCAGAACGACATTGCTCAGCTGAAGTATGGCCGCGGAGGTGGTAGTGGCTTGAGTTCGTTCTCGGTCAAGGAAGTCTACAGTGTCTATCTTCGCCATCTGCAGTCAGAGTCCTTGCGTCGAGAGTTTTTTCGGACGTATTACCTGCCGAGCCTGTCCGAAAAAAAGCGTCATGACTCGCAGGATGCGCTGTACAACAAATTCAAGGAAACACTGACGGTCGGGCCGGCCAGTAAGCAGGCGCCAGATCGCTTTGTGGTGATTGCCAATAACCCCGATTCCCAAAGCGCTGCGCAATGGGTCGTCCGTTATCTTGAAATGGCAGGTGAGCGGGCAAAGCGGGAAGTGATCAAGGATGCCCGGGCCGATGCACTTGTCAGGGCGGATAACCTTGAGCAGCAGATCACCGCCGCCCGAGAGAGCGCACGCAAGCAGCGTGAGGATGAACTGGTTCAGCTTAACGAGGCATTGAAAGTCGCCGAGTCGGTTGGGCTTGAGAAGCCGCCGATCATTTCCAATAGCCTTTCCAGCGAAGTATCCGCTGGCATGGATGGATCATTGGTCTATATGCGTGGTGCCAAGGCGCTGGAAGCGGAAATTGAAAACCTGCGCGCGCGTCAGTCGGATGACCCGTTCATCAATGATTTGCGTCAACGCCAGGAATCCATCAGTTTCTATCGCTCGTTGCGTGTCGACCCTGAAGTCATCGCAGTATATCGCCAGGATGGGGCAATCGAGTCTCCTGACCGGCCAGTCCGTCCAAACAGGGTTTTGGTAGTCACCATGTCTCTTTTGTTGGGTGTCGTGCTGGGCGGGATTGTTGCCGTCATGCGTGACATTCAAGCAGGTAGGTGGCGACGGGGACGTGTCATGGCGACGTGACGGTCACCTGACTGTCACGTTTCGATGGTCAGTAAATGCTAGAAATGGCATAATGCCGGCTTCCATCCATTCGGGCCAGGGAGGGTTCCGCCTGTCTATTGCCGGCGTTGTCTTGCCTTTCCCGTGGGGAGACTCACTCACTGGCAGGCTTAAGCGTGACTAGCATTTCTTCGATTCCCTCCGTTTCAGTTCGTGACGAAGTTGACCTCCTTGCACTCTTGCAGGTGATCTGGCGTAAAAAGGCCCAGATCGCCACCATTGTTGCAGCTTCAGGGTTGGTGGCTGCGGCATACGCATTCCTCGTCACGCCAGAATATGAAGTCAGCACGCTGTTGCGCACTGCCGCCATCAATGATCTGGATGCGTTGAACCGCACCAACATCTACACCCTGCCGCCGGAGCAAGCGCTCAACCGGCTGGGAGCTTCGCTCGACAGCTATGACACGCGGCTGGGGTACTTCCGCACCAACGAGGAGCTGCAGGCAGCCTACCTCGAATCAGGCCGGACCCAGGAGCAGGCATTTGAGGATTTCAACCGCAATGCGCTGAAAGTCGTACAGCCTGACCCGAAGAAGACCAATTTGTTGGCGAAGTTCATCGGCGTGGACATGCGCTATCCTGCCGGTGTCGACGGCAAGGCTGTACTCAACGGCTTGGTGCAGTATGCAGTACAGAAGGAGCGCGAGCAGATCTCCCAGGATCTCAAGGTCATTATCGACAACCGGGTCAAGGAAGTGGATGGTCAGCTGGCCGTTGTCCGGGTCGATTATGAAGCCAACAAACAAAGCCGAATTGCCGTGCTGCGCGAGGACGATGTCCTGAAGCGTGCCCAGCTCAATGATGAGCTACGCGCCCTCAGGGTTCAGCTGAAGCAGCGTCGTGATGATCGGATTGCGTTGCTGAACGAGGCGATATCGATTGCCCGCACGCTGGGCCTGAAAAAGCCGAGCACGCCATCCTCCATGGGGATGAGTGAGGCTGACAGTGGTGGGAATGTGATTCGTACCGAAATCAACAACCAGCAGATCCCGCTTTACTTCATGGGTACCGATGCGCTTGAAGCGGAAAAACAGGCGCTGCGCAATCGATCGTCTGACGACTTTGTATCTCCGCGTGTTTCGGAAATTCGCAAGGAACTGCTGATGCTGGAGCAGAACCGGAAGATTCAAGCCCTTGAGCAGCGCAAGAACGACGAACTGTTCCTCAAGAATATCGAGGGCTTGCGCGCAGAGCGTGGGCGCTTGCTGAGCATCGACACTGACATGAGCGACCTGCGCCTGGTGGTCGTGGACAGAGCTGCAGTTGAACCGCTTCGCGCGGTGTTCCCCAAGAAGTCGCTGATCATTGCCATGGGGCTGGCGATCGGCGTGCTGATCGGCATGGTCTTCGTGCTCATTCGCCATGCCATGCGCATGCGCATGCGCGAGAACGAGGCACTGCGCGGCGAAATTTTGCCAGTTGCGCAAATCTTGCCTGCAGAAGTGCTGCCTTCCGCCAAAGTTTAAGTGTAGGGCCTGGAGCCGGTATTACCCGTTAATGCCGGCTACCGTGAAATCCTGCTGCACTCTGATACATGACATGGCCTGCCTGTTTGTGAACGAGCTTCCGCTTGCGCAGTGGCGGGTGAATTAACCAACCGAATTATAACTCGCCAATTACATGTCGTTACAAAATTCGATGTGCTGGGAGTTGTTGTCGGACGTGACCCGGCTTGCCTGGATACCGTCCTGCTTGGATTCGTAAAACATCTTGGAATGAACATGCACTCAATGGATAGCGTAAGGCTCGCGGTTCTTGGTCTGGGTTATGTTGGCCTGCCCCTGGCGGTGGAGTTTGGAAAAACACGCGAGGTGGTGGGGTTCGATATCAACCAAGCGCGGATTGGCGCCTTGCGCAAAGGCCACGACTCGACGCTGGAAGTCAGCGACCGCGAACTGGCAGAGGCCAAGAAGCTGAGCTTCAGCGCTGACATCAATGAGCTGCGTGATTGCAATGTATTCATTGTCACCGTGCCAACGCCCATCGACGAATATAACCAGCCCGACCTGACGCCACTGATCAAGGCTTCCGAGACCATCGGCAAAGTGCTGAAGGCGGGCGATATCGTAATTTACGAATCTACCGTCTACCCCGGTGCCACCGAGGAAGATTGCGTGCCGGTTCTCGAGCGGGTATCGGGCCTGGTGTTCAATCGCGACTTCTTTGCGGGCTACAGCCCGGAGCGCATCAACCCGGGTGACAAGCAGCACCGTCTGGTCAACATCAAGAAGGTCACATCCGGTTCAACCCCCAAGGTTGCCGAAGCGGTGGATAAGCTGTATCGGGAAATCATCGTTGCCGGTACGCACAAGGCCAGCAGCATCAAAGTGGCTGAGGCCGCCAAGGTCATCGAGAACACCCAGCGCGACCTGAACATCGCACTGATCAATGAACTTGCAGTGATTTTCAACAAGATGGGGATCGATACCGAGGCCGTATTGCAGGCGGCAGGCACGAAGTGGAACTTCCTGCCTTTCCGTCCGGGCCTGGTGGGCGGGCATTGCATTGGTGTCGACCCATACTACCTGACCCACAAGGCTCAAAGCCTCGGCTATCACCCGGAAATCATCCTGGCCGGGCGCCGGCTGAATGACAATATGGGCGCCTATGTGGTTTCGCAGTTGGTGAAGGCAATGCTCAAACGCAAGATTCATGTCGATGGCGCTCGCGTGCTCATCATGGGCTTGACGTTCAAGGAAAACTGCCCCGATTTGCGTAACACCAAGGTGGTCGATATCTACCGGGAGTTGCAGGAGTACAACGTCCAGGTGGATGTCTTCGATCCATGGGTCAGCGTGGAAGAGGCTGAGCACGAATACGGCATCACTCCGGTACAGATGCCAGACCATTCCACATACGATGCTGTGATCCTTGCGGTCGCACATGAGCAGTTCAGTGAGATGGGTGAGCATGCCATTCGCGTCCTGGGCAAACCAGACCATGTGCTGTACGACCTCAAATACTTGCTGCCAGCAGCCGCCAGTGACCTGCGTTTGTGATTTGGTGCGCGCTCGTCGTTTTCAGTTGCTCGATTGATATCAATTAAAGGTGCCTACATGAGTGCTTACCAGACGCTCGTCTCTGAATTGCCATTGACGCCACGGACCTGGCTGATCACTGGCGTCGCCGGCTTCATCGGTTCCAATCTGCTGGAAACCCTGCTCCTTCTGGGGCAGCGGGTAAGAGGGTTGGACAACTTTGCCACCGGTCATCAGCACAATCTGGATGAGGTGAAGCAGCACGTCACCGCCGAACAGTGGGCAGCCTTCGATTTCATCGAAGGTGATATTCGCAACTTGCAGGACTGCCACACGGCTTGCGAGGGGGTCGATTATGTATTGCACCAAGCTGCTCTGGGTTCGGTGCCGCGGTCGATCAATGACCCTATTACGACCAATGCCACCAACATCGACGGCTTTCTGAACATGCTCGTCGCCGCTCGGGATGCGCAGGTAAAAAGCTTCACCTACGCCGCGAGCAGTTCTACCTACGGTGACCATCCAGGGTTGCCGAAGGTCGAAGACCGTATTGGCAAGCCATTGTCACCCTATGCGGTGACTAAATACGTGAACGAGCTTTACGCTGAAGTGTTTGCCCGTACCTACGGTTTCCAGTCCATCGGCTTGCGCTATTTCAACGTTTTCGGCAAGCGGCAAGATCCAAACGGCGCCTACGCAGCGGTAATCCCCAAGTGGACGTCCGCAATGTTGGAGCAGGCCGATGTGTATATCAACGGTGATGGAGAAACCAGTCGTGACTTCTGTTTCATCGAAAACGTGGTTCAGATGAACCTGCTGGCTGCTACCAGCGAGCTGGCTGCGCAGAATCAGGTGTTCAACGTCGCCGTGGGAGGCCGGACGACGCTCAACGATCTTTTCGCCTATCTGGCGCAGGCCCTGGGCGAGAATGGTGCTCCTTATACCAAGGCGCCACTGTACCGAGAATTCCGCGAGGGGGATGTGCGCCACTCCCAGGCCGACATCAGCAAGGCCAGCAACCTCCTGGGCTATGAGCCTCAGTTCAATATCAAGGAAGGGATACAGAAGGCGATGCCTTGGTACATCAACTTGCTGATGTGAAGTCGCCGCCTGCAGGGCATAGGGATGCAGGCGAGCGGGTAAAGGCGCTGCCGGACTGATTGGAAGCTTGGGAAGATATGAGCAAGGGTACCGTTTTCTACATCGGCGGGTTTGAACTGCCAGACAGGAATGCTGCGGCGCTGAGGGTGCTGGCCAATGGCAAGATCCTGCGCAACCTTGACTACGAGGTGGTCTTCATTGGGATCGACACCACATTGCCGGTCGGCTCCGCTGCTGTGCGCTCCGTTCACTCCGGGTTCGAATGCTGGGCAGTACCCTACCCAAACGGGACCCTGGCATGGTTGAAATATCTAGTTGGGTTGCCTGAGGTGGTCGATCTGCTCAATGCAGAGCGCGATGTAAAACCGGTGGCAGCGATTTGCTACAACTATCCGGCAGTGGCCAGCCTGCGAATCCAGCAGGCCTGCCGCCGCCTGGATATCAAAGCCTTGGCTGATGCGACAGAGTGGTACGACGCCACGGGTGGCAGCCTTTCCTATCGCCTGATCAAGTATGTCGACACCACCTTGCGTATGCATGTCGTGCACCCTCGTAGCCAAGGGGTCATTACCACCAGTCGCTACCTGACGGATTTTTACCAGCGTCGGGGAAAGGCGACCGTGGAATTACCCACGCTGTTCGATGGCAACCGCTTCAAGGCACCGCCATTGATAGCCGAAGAGCGTGCCGTGCGATTCATCTACGTGGGTTCGCCGTTTGATGTACATAAGGTCAACCGCTCCCGTACCAACCTGAAGGAGCGGCTGGATACTTGCATCCAACTGTTCCATGCCTTGCACCGTAAAGGCAGCGCGTTCAGGTTCGATGTGTACGGTATTACCCAAACCGACTACCTGAGGGTGTTCCCGGAGCACGAACAGATGTTGCGTGAGATGCTGGCGTGCGTGGAATTTCATGGGCGCAAGCCTAACCACCAGGTGTTGGACTGCATAGCCGGCAGTGATTTCAGCATTTTTTTCCGTGACCGTACTCGCGTCACGCTTGCCGGGTTCCCGTCCAAGCTGGCCGAATCGATCAGTGCAGGGACGCCGGTCGTTTCCAACCAGATGCCCAGCCTGGAGTCTTTTGCCGACAGCGCCGGCGTGGTGCTCGCCAAGCCTGGCGACGAGCTCAGGGTGATAGAGACACTTTTGGGGATGACGCGTGCCGAGATCGACACCATGAAGCAGCAGGCGTTTGAATCGAAGACCTTCCATTATGACAATTATCGGCCGCAGGTGGCTGAATTCATGCAAGAAGTAGGAGCTTGAGATGGGGCTTGGCAGACTTTCCAAGGTATTCACTGTACCGTTTCGGAGGTTCTATGCAGCCTACGATCCAAGCGCCTATGCCCGACGCATTGGGGTGAATATGAAAGGGCGCGTTACCATCTATGGTTCGAGCTACGCCATGTTTAGCTCCGAGCCTTATCTGGTGACCTTGGGCGACAATGTCTTCATCAGTATCAACGCACATTTCGTGTGCCATGATGGGGCCACCTTGCCGTTCAGGGCTGAGATACCAGACCTGGAATTGGCCGGTGAAATTACTGTGGGTAACAATGTCTTCATCGGCATGGGGGCATTGATTCTGCCCAACGTCAATATCGGTAATAATTGCATTGTCGGCGCCAATGCGGTGGTTACCCGGTCAGTCGCGGACGGCGCGATTGTTGCAGGCAACCCGGCGCGGGTGGTAGGGCAGACAGACGACTTCTTGCAGCGCGCACAAGCCAAGTCTCTGAAGATCGGTCATTTGCATGGCCAGGCGAAAGTGGACGCCTATAAAAGGATCTTCAACAAGCCATGAAATGGTTCAGTTACCGTTATTTGCCCGTCAATATCTACATCGGCTATTCGGTCTTCGTGCTCACCAGTTTCTTCCTGGGGCCGATCGAATATAAAGGTATGGACAGCGTGCTGTTGATGACTTTCCTGTTGCCCATGCTGGTGCTGTTCGCAGTCGGTTTCTTGTTGGGCGCCCGCGGTGATTACAATCGGCAGGTGGATACCCAGGCTGGGCGGCTCAACGCGTTGTCCCGGGTCAACCGCCTCGTCAAGCTGTTGTTGCTGTTTGCCGCAATCGCCTCGGTGGTTCAGTGGTACGGGTTCATTTCGTCCGGCGGCGGTTTGTCCCTGGATGGTATTGGTGAAAGCTATGTAGCCGGTTATGAGGGTTATGAGCGCGGCCAGGCGACGGTCGACGCCGCCTACATTCTCAACATCTTCCTCCAGGTGTTCATTACCCTGGCGTTGCTATTCGGCTTCTACTATTACTCGGTGATGGGGCGTCTTGGCAAAGCCACCTTCATATTCATCGTGATGACCTATTTGCTGGTCAACGTGCTGGGCGTAGGCAAACAGAAATATCTTGGCGACTTGGTGATCTTCAGCTTCTTCCTGTTGGCCATCAATGCTGCGGCGCGCCGCCAGCGGGTGAAACTGCGGTCTGCGGTGGTGGGTGGGATGTTTGGCTGTGTGGTGTTCTTCCTCTTCGTTGAAATTCTCCGGCAGCGCTATCAAGCGGCTGGCATCAGCATCGACAACATCTACGAAAAAGTTCACCCCCTCGTTTACTGGAACTACGATTCCTGGGTGATTGGTGTGGTCGGTGAAGATTATGCACTGGCCCTGGGTATTTTTCTTGGGTACTTCACCAATGGCCTCAACGGGCTCTACCTGAGCCTGACATTGCCCTTCGAATGGTCTTATCTGGTCGGTAACTCCTACTCGCTCGGGCGAATCGTCGAAATTTTCACGGGGGCCAGCGGTGCTGTGCTGGAGCACACCTATCCGTATCGAGTCGGCGAAGTCTATGGTTGGGAATTTGACAAGTGGCACTCGTTGTTTGCCTGGATGGCATCGGACTTTACATTCCCTGGCGTCGTGCTGCTCACGCCAGTTTTCGCCTATGCCTATGCGCGAGTATGGCTGCAGGCCGTGGCCGCCTCCAATCCTTTTTCCGGGCCACTGTTCATCTACCTTTCGATGGGGCTGGTTTTCAGTTACTCCAACAATCAGCTCATGCACAGCCTGTCGGGAGTGATGGTGTTGGTGGTGCTGATGCTGGGCTGGCTGCTCTCGCGCAATCGGGCGGTTGCCTTGCGCACGCCGTTGCGCCAGGGTGAGGCGACAGAGCAATGAAAGTGCGCCTCTTCAGTTATGCGCTGTTGGCCTTTCTTCTGATCTTGCTCGGTAAACTGAGCGGATTCTTCAAGGACATTCTTTTCACCTATTACTACGGTGTGTCGGCTGTCACCGACGGTTACTTCCTGGCCAACTCAATTGCGTCCCTGTTGTACATTGCAGTGTACTCAACAATTCCAGTCTTGGTCGTGCCGATGTACTCCCGCTTGCTGTCGGGTAATGATCGTGCCCAGACAGATGCCAATCTGACGCGTATCCTGACGTTTTTCCTGGCTATCTCTGTGATGTTGGGCGCCGGGGTGACGGTGGGCGCGCCGTCACTTGTGGAATTATTTGCAGGCGCAGCGAGCCGCGAGGTGAAGGCGTTGGCGGGCGACTACCTGGGGATTGTGGCGTTGACGTTTACGTTGTCTACCGTGGTGGCATTTCTCAATGCACTGCAGACCGTACACAAGCAGCCGTTGCCCAGTTATATCGTACCGCTGGTCAACAATATGATGTTCTGCCTGGGGCTTGTATTGTTTAGTGCTTCGTCCGGGTTGACGCACACACTGTACCTGGGCGTGGCCGCTTGGTTGCTGCTGATGGTGGTCAATGCCTGGACTAGTCGCAGCTACTTTGCTCTCAGCCCTGCCGCATTGTCCAAGCCTTTAAAAGGGCCAGGCCTGCTGATGCTATTTGTTCCGGCGGCTTTGTCCTTCTATGTCGAGCAAGTCAACAGTTATGTGGGCGTGTACTTTGCCTCTCAACTCGGGGCCGGGGCCATCTCGGTGTTGGGGTATGCAGGCAAGCTGAACCTTATCTTCCTGTCCATTTTTCTGGTGTTTCTCACGGCAACATTGTTCCCAAGGATCGCCGCACTGGTTGCCAGGGATGACCGTGATGGCCTGGACGATTACTTGAATCTCTGCCTGCGCATCATCTTCCTCTGTGCGTTGCCCGTCGTGCTGTTCATGATCTTCTACGCCCACCCGATCGTCGAACTCCTGTTTATGCGGGGCAAATTTTCCGAGGCGGACGTTGCCAGTGTCGCGGGCGTTTTGTCGGTGATCCTGTTGGCCGTTCCTTTCGCCCTGGTCCGGGATTTGCTCAATCGCGTCTTCTTTTCCCGTGGCAATACCTCTAGGCCGTTCATCATCTCGCTTGCGTCGCTGTTCCTGAACCTGGCCGTCAGCCTGCTTGCCTACCGACATTTCGGTTTGCAGGGGCTTGCATGGGCGGTGGTGCTTGCGACTGTCCTGAGCTTCATGTTGGGGGCTTATTTCGTAAAGCGCGAGGCAGCCATTGCGTTGTTGCGCCCGAACCTCGGAAGTCTGTGCATTGCCATCGTATGCCTGGCTTTCGCATTTGCCCTGTTGCGCGTGCTGGATACATACCTGTCGAGCCTGTGGCTGGGGCTGTGCGTACCCTTCGCGGGGTGTTATTTCGCAGCGTTGTACGTATGCAGAGTACGTGAAACCAAACTGCTGATCGGCTGGGCGCAGCGTAAGCTCGGGCGGTAGAAGTTGCTGTTGCAGGTCCCTCGCATGCACAGGGTGAGGGGTGTCTGATGTACCGGTGGACAGAGGGCGCTCGGCCTTTTTGGTGGCGAGCCTCCTTTCTTTATTCATGATGGGAAGCACATGTTTGATAACAAGGTTTTGATGATCACCGGCGGTACCGGCTCTTTTGGTAATACCGTGCTGAAGCGTTTTCTGAACACAGGTGTTCGTGAAATTCGTATCTTCAGCCGCGATGAGAAGAAACAGGAAGACATGCGCATTGCTTTGGGCAATGACAAGGTCAAATTCCACATCGGTGACGTTCGCGATTACCAAAGTGTTGCGCAGGGAATGGTCGGCGTCGATTTCGTCTTCCATGCAGCCGCGTTGAAGCAGGTGCCTTCATGTGAGTTCTATCCGATGGAGTCGGTTAAGACCAACGTCATCGGCACCGAAAATGTTTTGAACGCCGCTGTGGCGAACGGTGTGAAACGGGTGGTGGTGCTCAGTACCGATAAAGCTGTTTATCCCATCAATGCCATGGGTATTTCCAAGGCTATGGCGGAAAAAATAATGGTCGCCAAGTCCCGGGCAATCCCGGTTGGTGGGCCCGTAGTATGCGCGACCCGGTACGGCAATGTAATGGCGTCGCGAGGCTCGGTGATCCCTTTGTTCATCGAACAGCTCAAGCAGGGCGAGCACCTCACGGTGACCGACCCGTCAATGACACGCTTCCTGATGTCGCTTGAAGACTCGGTAGACTTGGTGCTGCACGCGTTCGAGCATGCCGAGCAGGGTGATATCTTTATCCAGAAGGCCCCAGCTTCGACCGTGGGCGAACTGGCAGAAGCCCTTCAGCAATTGTTTGAGCGGCGGACAAAGGTCAAGGTGATCGGCACGCGACACGGTGAAAAACTGTATGAATCACTGTTGTCCCGCGAAGAAATGGTCAAGTCCGAAGACATGGGGCGTTACTATCGAATTCCTGCAGACAACCGTGACCTCAATTACAAAAAGTACTTTGTCGAAGGCGAGCCGGATATCACGAGCGGCGATGATTACACTTCCCACAATACCGAGCGTCTCGATGTCGAGGGCATCAAGGCCTTGCTGTTGAAACTCGAATTTGTCAGGTCGGCACTCGACACCTGACCTCGTGAAACTGGGTTGTCGGCGCGGGCGCCCGGCCGGGTGATGCAACAGTTTGCAGAAGGCGTACCCAGACTTGGTGTTAGTATTGCTCGCGCTGGCAAAAGATCGGGTCGTGGAGAGCTTCGCTGTTTCAACATTTGCACGTGACGCACGGCAATTCTGGCCATGGACGGTACATCACAGGTCAACGCCGGCAGCCCTTCTCAACGTGGGCTGCCTTAATGACATGTCGATCCGCCCCTAGTTTGCTGTTCTGCAGACCTGCCTGCCGGAAGGAAATGACCTGTGCGTGAGAGTGCGGGAGAACAAAGGGCCAGCGTTACCACAAGGCCCATATACGCCAGGGTCATTCAAGGCATCAATGCGATGCAAGAATTTTTCGGGCCAATCATTCAAGGGCATTAGGGGTGGCATGAAAGCGGTTTTACTGATGGTGATCAATGATCCGGCATTCTTCCTTTCTCACCGGCTGCCTGTCGCAGAGTCGGCAAGGGAGCAGGGGTACCAGGTACATGTCGCCACTCGAAATGGCGCGGCAGTGGAGGAGATTACCCGTTGCGGCTTCAAGCACCATGAGCTTTCGCTGACACGTAGTGGCAAGAACCCGTTCAGCGAGTTGAAGGCGTTGTTTTCACTATGGCTGCTGTGCTGGCGGTTGCGGCCTGACGTGCTCCACATCGTCACCATCAAGCCGGTTCTGTACGGCGGCATCGTTGCGCGTCTTTCGCCGGTCAAAGGTGTACTGGCGGCAATTTCCGGCCTGGGCTTCGTGTTCATGGCAAGGGGTAGAAAGGCGGCGATCCTGCGTAACATCATCACGCTACTCTATCGAGTGGCGCTGGGTAAGCGTAACCTGCGCGCGGTGTTTCAGAACCCGGATGATCAACAAGCCTTGGCTGCCATTGGCGCCATTACCGATGACAAGAGTGTGCTGATTCGCGGTTCTGGTGTGGACTTGCAGCAGTATCTGCCATATCCCGAAGCACCAGGCACCCCCGTGGTCACCCTGGTCGCCCGCCTGTTGCGCGACAAGGGTGTTAGCGAGTTTGTCGAGGCCGCGCGCATTCTCGATGGCCGTGGTGTTCGGGCGACATTCCAATTAGTTGGCGACCCGGACCCGGGTAACCCCACCAGCATCGACGCCGATGACCTGGAGCGCTGGGCGGCGGAGGGTATAGTCGACTGTGTGGGTTACCGGGCCGATGTCGCAGAGGTGCTAAGGCAATCGCATATCGTGACATTGCCGTCGTACCGGGAGGGGTTGCCCAAGGTGCTGGTTGAAGCGGCTGCCTGCGGGCGCGCGGTGGTCACCACTGATGTACCGGGTTGCCGCGACGCGATCGAGGCTGATGTAACCGGGTTGCTGGTTCCGGTACGCGATGCATACGCATTGGCAGACGCGATTCAGCGCCTGCTTGAAGATGAAGGGCTGCGCCAGCGCATGGGCAGGGCTGGCCGGGCATTGGCCGAGCGTGCCTTTGCCATCGAAAGTATTGTCGCTCAGCATATGGCGGTTTACCGGACACTGGAGAGCAACGAGTGAGACAGCGAGTACTGGTTACAGGTGCAACAGGCTTCGTCGGCTCGCGGGTGGTGGAGCATCTGCTGCGCAACCCCGAGATCGAAGTGCTCGGTGGCTTGCGACTAATCGGCAAGGCACTTCCAGCAGGGGCTCAGGCCTTCTTGACTGGTGAGCTGGACGGCCGCCACGAGCTGCCGTCTCTTGATGGCATCCATGCCGTTATTCACTGCGCGGCGCGTGTCCACATCATGAATGATGTTGCTCAGGAGCCCCTGGCAGAATTTCGGCAAATCAACGTCAAGGGGACGCTGGACCTTGCAAGGCGCGCGGTCGAAGCAGGTGCGCAGCGCTTCGTGTTCATCAGTTCGATCAAGGTGAACGGGGAAGGTACTGACGATCGCCAACCTTACTCGGCTGATGAGGAGCCATCACCTGCGGACCCTTACGGCATCTCAAAGCTTGAGGCCGAACAAGCACTGCTCGCACTGGCTGCCGAAACCGGCATGCAGGTAGTGATCATCCGCCCGGTGCTGGTCTATGGGCCGGGGGTTAAGGCCAATTTCCAGTCCATGATGAAATGCCTGCACAAAAAGCTGCCACTGCCGCTGGGGGCTATCCGCAACCGGCGGAGCATGGTTGCCCTGGACAATCTGGTCGACCTCATCGTGGTTTGCTTGCACCATGCGCGCGCGGCCAACCAAGTGTTCTTGGTCAGTGATGGTGAAGATCTGGCAACGCCCGATCTGTTGAAACGCACCGCCAAGGCGCTAGGTACCAAAGCCTTCCTGCTACCCGTCCCGGCCTTCATGCTCAAGGCTGCTGCCGCGGCGTTGCGGCGCCCAGGCGTGGCGGCGAGGTTGTGTGGTTCATTGCAGGTCGACATTGCCAAAACCAGAAACCTGCTCGACTGGAACCCTCCACTCAGTGTCGACAAGGCCTTGCAACTCACCGCCCATGAATATCTGAAGAGTTTGAGCGCATGATCTACTGGTCCATTCTACCTGTGCTGGTGCTGCTGACCTGGTGCATGACCGGCGTATTGCGGCGCTACGCACTGGCCCGCAGCATCATCGATGTGCCCAATGCCAGAAGCTCGCATACCGTGCCGACTCCGCGTGGCGGTGGGGTAGCCATCGTGATTGGTTTTCTGCTTGCTGTGCCGGTAATGGCTTGGAGCGGCTTGCTCGATAGCGGCCCTGCTTGCGCGTTGGTAGGCGCCGGTACCGGTATCGCCGTGCTCGGCTTCCTTGACGATCATGGCCATATCGCAGCGCGTTGGCGTCTGCTGGGTCACTTCGCCGGCGCTGCTTGGGTGTTGTTCTGGCTAGGTGGCCTGCCGGCTTTGAGTGTGTTCGGTTATACCTTCGACCTGGGGATGATCGGCAATGTATTGGCGCTGTTCTATCTGGTCTGGCTGCTCAACCTCTACAACTTCATGGATGGTATCGACGGGCTGGCCAGTGTCGAAGCGATTTGCGCCTGTGTGGGTGGGGCCGTGCTCTATTGGCTGGTGGGCGCGTACGGGGCGGTGTGGGGCCCATTGATGCTGGCGTGTGCGGTGCTGGGGTTCCTGTTCTGGAACTTTCCGCCAGCTCGGATTTTCATGGGCGATGCTGGCAGTGGCTTCCTCGGTATCGCACTGGGGGTTCTCTCCCTTCAAGCCGCTTGGGTCGAGCCGAAATTATTGCCAGGGTGGTTGATACTGCTTGGCGTGTTCATCGTCGATGCGACCGTGACACTTATCCACAGGCTGTTGCGAGGTGAGAAAGTGTACGAAGCACACCGCAGTCACGCGTATCAATTTGCCACTCGCCAGTACGGCCGGCATTTGCCGGTCACGCTGGCCGTACTCTTGATCAACCTGGTGTGGCTTCTGCCCTTGGCCTGTGCCGTTGCCTTGGATGTTATGGACGGTTGGGTAGCCACTTTGCTGGCCTATGCCCCGCTCATCCTGCTGGCGGTCAAGTTCAAGGCAGGTCAAGCCGAAGTGCGTTGAGCGCCGGCTCGCGAGGCTGCTACCCGGAAGTTGCAGAGTAGTGGGGAAGTGGGGGTGAAATCATGGAAATCGTAGAGGGAAAATGGACAGATTGAGAAAGCGCCTGCTTGCGCTGCCACGTCACTACAAGCGTGCGTTACAGGTTGTCACTGACATTGGGCTAGTCTGGCTGGCATTATGGATGGCGTTTGTCGTCCGCTTGGGCCTTGATGAACTGAACAACCCACTGCAGGGGCATCTTTGGTTGTTCTTGACCGCGCCGCTGCTTGCGATCCCGATTTTCATTCGTTTCGGCCTTTATCGGGCGGTGATGCGATATTTTGGCAATGATGCGCTGATCACCATCTTCAAGGCAGTCAGCCTGTCGGCGCTGATCCTGTCATTGGTCGTATATTGGAGCAGCGGCCACGGTGCTGTAGTGCCGAGGTCGATCATTTTCAACTACTGGTGGCTGAGCCTTCTGATGGTCGGCGGCATGCGCCTGATCATGCGGCAGTACTTTCTGGGGGATTGGTATGCTACACGGCAGCATGTGCCGTTCGCCAGCCGCGACAACGGTTTGCCGAAGGTAGCCATCTATGGCGCCGGCGCAGCAGGCAATCAGTTGCTGGCAGGTTTACGCATGAGCCGCACCATGCACCCAGTGGCATTCATCGACGATGAAGAGTCGATCACTGACCGGGCGATCTCTGGATTGCAAGTGTTTAGTGGCAGCGATATCCAGCGCATGATAAACGTTACAGGTGCAGAGCAGGTGCTTCTGGCCATACCGTCTGCCAGCAGGGCTCGTCGTCGGGAAGTACTAAGCGCACTCGAACTTTTCCCGCTGCATGTTCGCAGTGTGCCCAGCTTCCTTGATCTGGCGAGCGGTCGGGTGAAGGTCGAAGATATCCAGGAGGTCGATATTGCCGACCTGCTGGGGCGCGACGCCGTGCCAGCCCAGGCAGACCTGCTGGCGCACTGCATCGAGGGCAAGGTGGTGATGGTTACCGGCGCTGGGGGGTCCATCGGTTCGGAACTCTGCCGGCAGATCCTGATGCTCAAGCCCAGAGCGCTATTGTTGTTCGAACACAGTGAATTCAACCTTTACAGTATTCACGCCGAACTAGAGCATCGGATGCAGGTTGAGTCGCTGGCTGTTCGGCTGGTGCCTTTGCTGGGGTCGATCCGCAACCCCCAATTACTGGTTGATACGCTCATTCAGTGGCGGGTGGACACGGTCTATCATGCGGCGGCTTACAAGCATGTGCCAATGGTCGAGCACAACATGGCAGAAGGCGTACTCAACAATGTCTTCGGCACATTGAATACTGCTCAGGCGGCACTGGAAGCCAATGTACCCAACTTCGTCTTGATCTCGACTGACAAGGCCGTACGTCCGACCAATGTCATGGGTAGCACCAAGCGCCTGGCGGAGATGCTGCTTCAGGCCCTGAGTAGCGAGCAGGCCCCGGTGCTGTATGGCGAGCGGGCCAAGGTCGCGCATGTGCGCAAAACGCGTTTCACCATGGTGCGATTCGGCAATGTGCTAGGTTCCTCAGGGTCAGTCATTCCCCTGTTCCACAAGCAGATCAAGGCTGGGGGGCCGCTGACAGTTACCCACCCAAGCATCACCCGTTATTTCATGACAATCCCTGAAGCCGCACAATTGGTGATCCAGGCTGGCTCCATGGGGCAAGGCGGTGATGTATTCGTGCTCGATATGGGCGAACCTGTGAAAATCGTGGCGTTGGCAGAAAAGATGATCCATCTGTCAGGGCTCAGTGTGCGCTCCGACACCAACCCTCATGGTGATATCGCAGTTGAGTTCAGCGGGTTGCGCCCAGGTGAAAAGCTCTACGAGGAACTGCTGATCGGTGACAATGTGTCGTCTACCCAGCACCCGATGATCATGAGAGCCAACGAAGATTGCCTGAGCTGGGGCGATCTTAAAGATCGCCTGGCGGAAATTGCCCGGGCGGTGGAGGGAAGCGACCACAAAGCGCTGCGTCAGATTCTACGTGAAGTGGTCAGCGGTTATCGCCCTGAAGGGGGGATCGTGGATTGGGCCTATCGCCAACGGTTGGAGCAGGCGGAGTGACAGTGGGGGCGTTGACGGGCTGAACATGCCCTTTTGGTCGGCGCCGGTTGTGACCTTGCAATTCATTGATCAGGGGCTGTGAACTAAGCGCCGCCCCGTCTTGAACCTTGCCCGCTTCATCATTGCGCAAGCAGGTATTGCTTTAATGTGTGCGTTTTGTTGATTTGCGATAGTACCTTCACGCGACTGTGCATGACAGTTCGCTTACATCTTGTCGATCAATCGTTAACCGGACAGAGCATTTTTTTCTCCACCGACGATGGCACAATGGTAATATTGCGACCCCTTGAATCTGGGCGTGGTCCAGAGATTCAACAGCGTCCCCATAAGGAAATTGATTGTGAAAAAGAGTAACTACCTCAACGCTTTTGTGATGAGTGCGGTAGTGGGGGCGACAGCCTTGTTGACTGCGTGTGAAAACAAAAGCGCCTGGGACAAAGTGTCCGAGTCGGCACCGTCCACCGCAACTGAGGCTGCGCTCTATCTTCATCAAGAAGCCAAAACGTTCAACGAAGACGAGCTGAACAAACTGGCAAGTGCCTTGGTGAAAACGCGGGACCTCCCTTTCATTAAGCAACTGGCTGATGAGCTCATTTACAAAACTCGCGACAAGCAGGACAACAAGCTGGCTGTGTTTATTGCCGAGCAGGGTTTCATTGTAAAAAATGATCCGATCTTGGCAAACCGTGCGGGTCTTGAATACAAGACCGGGCGTTTTGTGACCAAGGATTATGACAAGGCTGCAAGTATTCTCGGCAGCCCTGCACTGAAAAAGGCGTCGGTGGCCAAGTTCTACCTGGCAGAAGTTCTGCTGGCAGAAGACAACCCCAAGCGTGACCCTGTATCGGGCAAGGCACTGCTGGTCGAATCGGCAAACGCTGGTGTCGAAGCTGCTCAAAAGAAATTGCAAGAAATCAACTGATCGGACGCCATTGCGGCGTTTCTCTGGCGCCGCATTGCTTCACGAGTCTCTGGGCTTTACCTCCGTCCTGTCCAGCACGTTACCCCCATGTGGGCAAATGTGGACTTTACGTGCTCTTTTCTCAAATTTTGCATGTCCAGCTATGCTCCTACAGGATTGTTTGCCGATAACGTCTGTAGCGACCACGCGTGCACACGTGCGAACGTGCCATTATTGAACACAAGCGAGAATGATCTGACCCTATGACTATCCTGGTTACCGGCGGTGCCGGCTTCATCGGAGCGAATTTCGTCCTCGATTGGGTAAACCAGTCAGGCGAGACGATCATCAACCTCGACAAGCTGACCTACGCCGGCAACCTGCAAAGTCTTGCGAGTCTCGAGGGCAACCCGCAACACGTGTTCATGCATGGTGACATCGGTGATGGGCCATTGCTGCAGCGACTTCTAGCGAAACACCTGCCGCGAGCCGTGCTCAACTTCGCTGCTGAATCCCACGTCGACCGCTCCATTCATGGCCCTCGAGCATTCGTCGAAACAAACGTGGTCGGGACGTTCCAGTTGCTCGAAGCGGTACGCGCGTACTGGCAAGATTTAGGTGCAGAGAGGCAGGCGAATTTCCGCTTCCTGCATGTCTCCACGGACGAGGTCTACGGTTCGCTCAAAGCTAGCGAACCGGCGTTCACCGAAACACACCAGTACCAGCCCAACAGCCCCTATTCGGCAAGTAAGGCGGCCAGCGATCACCTGGTTCGCTCCTACCACCACACCTACGGCCTGCCGGTGCTGACCACGAACTGTTCGAACAATTACGGGCCATACCATTTCCCCGAAAAACTGATTCCGTTGATGATCGTCAACGCCTTGGCCGGTAAGCCGCTGCCCGTCTATGGTGACGGCCAGCAGATCCGTGACTGGCTATATGTGAAGGACCATTGCAGTGCCATCCGCCGTGTACTGGAAGCAGGTCGGGTAGGGGAGGTATACAACGTAGGTGGCTGGAACGAAATGCCTAACCTGAGCATCGTCCATCATGTCTGCACGCTGCTCGACGAGCTGAGCCCTCGTGCTGACGGGCAACCCTATGCCAGCCAGATCAGCTTCGTCACCGATCGTCCTGGCCATGATCGCCGTTACGCCATCGACGCGCGCAAGCTGGAGCGTGAACTGGGCTGGAAACCTGCGGAAACCTTCGAAACCGGTATCCGTAAAACTGTCCAGTGGTTCTTGGACAATCAGGAATGGGTGCAGGGTGTGCTGTCGGGTAGCTATCGCGAGTGGGTCGAGAAGAACTACGCCGGGCGCTCCGTATGAAAGTGCGCATCCGAATGCCTATCCTATAGTGGCAAAAAAACATCAACTGAATGACCGCACGCCTGACAGAGATCTACTCGACATGAGCGCAAGCAACCGTAAAGGCATCATTCTGGCGGGCGGCTCTGGTACCCGCCTGCATCCGGCCACGCTGGCGATTTCAAAACAGCTTTTGCCGGTGTACGACAAACCGATGATCTATTACCCGCTGACCACGCTGATGCTGGCCGGGATTCGCGACATCCTGATCATCTCCACCCCACAAGACACGCCACGTTTCGAGCAGTTACTCGGCAATGGCGACAAGTGGGGCATCAACATCACCTACGCCGTGCAACCCTCGCCGGATGGCCTTGCCCAGGCCTTTATCATTGGTGAGGACTTCATTGGTAACGACCTGTCGGCGCTGGTACTGGGTGACAATATCTACTACGGCCATGACTTCCAGTCGCTGCTGCTCGATGCGATGGGCCGCGATAAGGGAGCGAGTGTGTTCGCCTACCATGTGACCGACCCCGAGCGTTACGGCGTAGTGGAGTTCGACAGCCGTGGCAAGGCCATCAGCCTGGAGGAAAAACCGGCCAAGCCCAAGTCCAACTATGCCGTCACAGGGTTGTACTTCTACGACCAAGACGTGATCGAGATGGCCAAGGGTCTCAAGCCTTCACCTCGCGGCGAGTTGGAAATCACCGACCTCAACCGCCTGTACCTTGAGCGCGAACAGCTGTCTGTCGAGGTGATGGGGCGCGGCTATGCGTGGCTGGATACCGGTACCCATGATTCGCTGCTCGAAGCCAGCGGCTATATCGCCACCATCGAGCGTCGGCAGGGCTTGAAAGTTGCCTGCCCTGAAGAGGTCGCCTACCGCCAGGGCTGGATCGGTGCCGAGCAGTTGGAAAGGCTCGCCGCGCCGCTGATGAAGAACGGCTATGGGCAGTATCTGCAACGGGTGCTGCGCGATACGATCTTCTGAACTTGTAGGTACTTAGCACGCCTGCTGTGGGATGCTTCTCCTGGTGGGCGTGCAACATGCTGTGACGTCTAATCTGGTAACCATTCCCTTGCGTCAAATGCTGGGAGAATGGCCTGTGAGCCGCTAGCTTGAGTGGGCAGCCAAGGATCTTGCTGCCTTAAAACTCAACTCACAGGAGTGACCTTCATGCGTAATACCGTCCTCAATTACTTGCTGTTGCCGCTGTTCGCCGGGTTGTCCTTCTCCCTGAGCGCTGCGCCAATAACTGCCACCGCGCCGAAGGAACCGGTGCCCGTGGTAAGCCAGGCGCAAACGTCATCTGGCATGTTGAACCTGAACACAGCAGATGCGCCGACCTTGCAAAGAGAGCTCAATGGCATCGGCAAGGCGAAGGCTGAGGCGATCGTGGCTTATCGCGATGCCAACGGGCCATTCGCTTCGGTTGACGAGCTGCTGGAGATCAAAGGGATAGGCAACGCGCTGCTGGAGCGCAATCGGGGCAAACTGGTAGTGGAGTAGGGTAACCGGCCGGGGCTGGCGACTGTCTGCCCCGGCGCCATTGCCTGCAAACTATCGATCCTGCGCATCCTTGGCATCCGCCTCGGCATTGCGTTCATGCACCTTGCTCAGCTGTTCTTCCGTCAGCGGCAGTTTCTTCGCCGTATCGCGCAACATCATCAACCCGCCCACGATCGAGCCGAGGGCTATGATGAGTATCAGCCAGGCATACCAGGGCATTGTCGTTCTCCTATGGGCTTTGACGGTTTCGCTTGTATAAATTTTGAGCGATGGCCTTATCCGTTGGTTCAATTATAGGAGCCGTACCTGTCTGGGCCAATTCTGATGGCGTCCTGGCCCCAAAGGCACGCTCACTTCGTTTACAATGCGCGCCGTTTACGAATTACCAAAGAGACCCTGACCATGTCCGCCTGCCAGACGCCCCTGATCGTCGCCCTGGATTTCCCCACTCGTGATGCCGCCCTCAAGCTGGCCGACCAGCTCGATCCTGCACTGTGCCGGGTGAAGGTGGGCAAGGAGCTGTTTACCAGCAGTGCTGCAGGCATCGTCGAGACCCTGTGCGAAAAAGGCTTCGAGGTGTTCCTCGACCTCAAGTTTCATGATATTCCGAACACCACCGCCATGGCCGTTAAAGCTGCCGCGGAAATGGGTGTGTGGATGGTCAACGTCCACTGCTCCGGTGGCCTGCGCATGATGGCGGCCTGCCGTGAAGAGTTGGCCAAGCGCAGCGGCCCGCAACCACTGCTGATCGGTGTTACCGTGCTGACCAGCATGGAGCGTGAAGACCTGGCCGGCATTGGTCTGGATGTGGACCCACAAGAGCAGGTACTGCGCCTTGCCGCGCTGGCCGAGAAGGCGGGCATGGACGGGCTGGTGTGCTCGGCGCTGGAAGCACCGGCGTTGAAGGCTGCTCACCCTGGCTTACAGCTGGTGACCCCAGGCATTCGCCCGGCCGGTAGTGCCCTGGATGACCAGCGCCGCATCCTGACGCCGCGCCAGGCACTGGATGCTGGCTCGGATTATCTGGTGATCGGTCGCCCGATCAGCAAGGCGGCGGACCCGGCCCAGGCACTGGCCGCAGTTGTCGCTGAAATACGCGGCTAAACCGAATCAACGAAAAGGGCTGCGATGCAGCCCTTTTTCGTTTTATGGGGTTTGAGGCTTCGGAGGGGATGCAGCGGAATGAGCGTGGGTCTAAATGGCTCCTCCTACTGTATTTTCAGAAGAGTCCTACACGTTTAGGCTGGCGGCATCTAGCTGCTGGAAATATCCTACAAGCCCTGTCGACTCGCGTCTGATTGTTCCTGAATACGCTGCCCTTTAGCCTCTCTGGGTCGCTGATAGTTCAGTGATCGGGTGTGGAAACCCGCATCAAGCATTTTGGGTTTGTCGTTAATGGCGGCTGTACCCGGAAGGCCTGTGCCTACCGAGTTTTCCTGAATGCACTCGGGTTTCCACTCCGTGTACAGCTGCCACCCTTCCTGTGGAAACGGAAGCGGCAGTCCCAAGCGTTCAGGATTCTTTATGAAAAATCGTCCCCGACCGCGAGCAGGCCTCGGAATTGATGGGCTATGTCCGCGAACTGGCCATCATCGGCCTGATGGATGAAAAGCCAATGATGATCCGGGCCTCGCACTAACTGAGCGCGATGGCCAAGGCACTGATGGATGATGCTGAGCTGGGCATGGCCAGATGAAGCGATCATTCAGAGGCTGAAAAAAAGGGCCGGTATGCAGTGCATGCCGGCCCTTCTTGCATTGTGCAACGTTGAATCAGGCAATAACCAGCGGCTGGAAGCCTTTGACCAAGTCATCCAGCGCCTTGATCTGTGCCAGGAACGGCTCCAGCTTGTCCAGCGGCAGGGCGCTCGGGCCGTCGCACTTGGCTTGGTCCGGGTTCGGATGAGCCTCCAGGAACAGCCCGGCCAGGCCTACCGCCATGCCGGCACGGGCCAGGTCGACGACCTGCTCGCGGCGACCGCCCGAGGCAGCGCCGGACGGGTCGCGGTTCTGCAGGGCGTGGGTCACGTCGAAGATGATCGGCAAGTCGTCACAGGTGCGCTTCATCACGCCAAAGCCCAGCATGTCGACCACCAGGTTGTCGTAACCCATGCAGGTGCCACGGTCGCACAGGATCAGCTGGTCGTTACCGGCTTCCTTGAACTTGTGCACGATGTTCTGCATCTGCGACGGGCTGAGGAACTGCGGCTTCTTGATGTTGACCGGCTTGCCGGTCTTGGCCAGGGCCACCACCAGGTCGGTCTGGCGGGCGAGGAACGCAGGCAGCTGCAGCACATCGACCACTTCGGCTACCGGTGCGCACTGGTAGATTTCATGCACGTCGGTGATGATCGGTACGCCGAACTCGGCCTTCACCTTTTCGAAGATGCGCAGGCCTTCTTCCATGCCCGGGCCGCGGAAGGAGTGGATCGAGGAACGGTTGGCCTTGTCGAAGCTGGCCTTGAACACGTAAGGGATGCCCAGTTTCTCGGTAACCCGAACGTACTCGGCGCAGGCGGTCAGGGCCAGGTCCTCGGACTCGAGCACGTTGATGCCGCCGAAGAGGACGAACGGGGCGGTGTTGGAGCACTCGATGGTGGGGGTTATCTTGATCATGGTCATCTCTGCAAATCCCTGTCACTGGTTTCAGTGGCGATGGGCAATCTTACAAGATTCAGGCGGCACAGGGGCAACCCGCGTGAGCTGCAAGGTGAAACCCTCGATACGGTGGTGTTCTCCGTTGCACCATCGCGATGCACGAGCCACTGAGACAGCTTCACCATTTCTGCTCGGTAAATAATCCAAGGCATGGTCAGCCCCTCAGGGCTTGATATCAACTGGTGACTGCTTCGCCGGCTTTATCAGTGAGTCGCTTTGAAAGCGTTGCCCCGTAATGCCTGAGTGGGTTCTCGATGATGCGGAATGAGCATTCGGCAAGCAGGATTGTCATCACAAGTGCTATTGCCAATGCGCCCAGCCTGGCTGCCGTCGATGTCAGGTCGGTGAGCCCCGAATTCAGGCAGAGTTCTCTGGTCAATGCAAACATAGGGTTGTGGATGAGATAGATGGAGTAGGAGCGTGAGCCGAGGTAAATCGCCAGTTCCTGCAACCTTCCTGCAGGCTCGCTGAGGTTCGAATTGGCTGATGCAATGAACACGACCGCACCGGCGCTGATAGCGACCAGCCCCATGTAGAACGAGAACCAGTTCGCGTTGGCAAGGACAATGGGCAGGGGTAGGCTCAGGACGAAAACAACCGTCACTGTCTTTTTCCCCAAGGTCTTGAACAAGGACGAGACGCGGTCAGCGTAATAGTGCCAGGCCAGGGCGATGGCCACGCCTAGCAGCAGGGCGTCGCTGCGAATGAACCACAGAAGTGTTCCCCAGGGCCGAATCTGTATCGATTGATACAAGGCAATCATGATCACTGGAATAATCAGCGCTTTCCTATTGGTGACCAGCGCGAGCACAATGGGCAGCAATAGATAGAATTGCTCCTCCAATGACAGACTCCAATAGTGCCATAGCGGCGTGGCAACTCCTCCGGAATTGCCGACTGACCAGATATGTAAGTTCTGCAGGTTGAGTGCACCATAGAGCCAGGAGTCGAACATCGCCTGTTCAGGACCGAAGGTTCTGGAGACATCGAAGCCTAGTGTCAAAAGCAGCGTCAACGTTGACCAGGTGAGCGCGGCTGGCCATAACCTGAACAGCCGGCGCACCCAAAAGGTTCCCGCGATCATCCGGAAGGATTGGCCGGTGGAAAATGCCTTCAGCAATGTCGCCGTTATTAGAAAACCGGAGATTGCAAAGAACAGATCTACTCCACCGCCCAGCCAGAAATAACTGGTCCAGCGGTACCAGTCTGGATGCAGGACACCCAGGTGAGCGACAAGCGTGATTGATATTGCATAGGCTCGGAGCACCTCTATATCGAGGTTTTTAGGGCTGCTATGTTGCGTTGTCATGAGTGCTCAGGGTCAGGGTGCTACGGGTTTGCCACTTTATACCTAAGCATAATCCCAGCGTCACGATATTTACCTTAGCCTGGGCATATTCAAACTTTGAGTACCAACTTGCCGAAATTCTCCCCGCTGAACAGCTTGAGCAGGGTCTCGGGGAATGTCTCCAGCCCGTCCACCACGTCCTCCTTGCTCTTGACCTTGCCTGTGGCCAGCCAGCCGGCCATCTCCTGCGCGGCCTTGCCATAGTCCTTGGCGTGGTCCATCACCACGAAGCCTTCCATGCGTGCGCGGTTCACCAGCAGCGCCAGGTAGTTGGCCGGGCCTTTGACGGCTTCCTTGTTGTTGTACTGGCTGATGGCGCCGCAGATGACGATGCGTGCCTTGAAGTTGATGCGAGTGAGCACGGCGTCGAGGATTTCACCGCCGACGTTGTCGAAGTAGACGTCAACGCCTTTCGGGCATTCGCGTTTCAGGCCGGCCAGCACGTCTTCGGCCTTGTAGTCGATCACGCCGTCGAAGCCCAGTTCGTCCTTGAGGTACTGGCATTTCTGCGCGCCGCCGGCGATGCCGACCACGTGGCAGCCTTTGAGCTTGGCGATCTGCCCGACGATGCTGCCCACCGCGCCCGCTGCGCCAGAGATGACCACGGTGTCGCCGGCCTTGGGCTGGCCGACCTCGAGCAGGGCGAAGTAAGCGGTCATGCCGGTCATGCCCAGGGCGGAGAGATAGCGGGGCAGGGGCGCGAGGTTGGGGTCGATCTTGTGCAGGCCCTGGGGCTCGCCGGTGAAGTAGTCCTGCACGCCGAGGGCGCCGCTGACATGGTCGCCGGGCTTGTAGTCCGGGTGGCTGGAGGCGACCACTTCGCCGACGCCCAGGGCGCGCATTACCTGGCCGAGGGCGACGGGCGGGATGTACGACTTGCCTTCGTTCATCCAGCCGCGCATGGCCGGGTCCAGCGACAGGTACAGGTTGCGTACCTGGATCTGGCCGGCGGCGGGGGCTTCGGCGGGGACCGTCTCGAAGGTGAAATCGTCACGGCGCACGGCGCCGACCGGGCGTTTGGCAAGCAGGAAGCGGCGGTTGGTCTGGGTCATGGCAGGTCCTTGTGGGCAATGAGACACAGCGGTCAATTTAACCTGCTGATGCAGGTTGGTCGGCAAAATCACTGGCAAGCATGATAGCCCAACCGTTGCCCTGATGATGCTGCCCAGCCGGGCGGCGGGCTGACTAGACTCTGAGCCCATCCATCCCCTTCAGGAGCAGACGATGAGCATGACCTTTTCCGGCCAGGTAGCCCTGGTCACCGGCGGTGCGGCGGGTATCGGCCGGGCAACGGCACTGGCCTTTGCCCGCGAAGGGCTGAAGGTGGTGGTGGCCGACCTCGACCCGGTCGCTGGCGAGGCCACGGTGGCCCTGATTCGCCAGGCGGGTGGCGAGGCGCTGTTCGTGGCCTGTGACGTGACCCAGGACGCCCAGGTGCGTCAGTTGCACGAGCGAACCATCGAGGCCTATGGCCGCCTGGATTACGCCTATAACAATGCAGGCATCGAGATCGAAAAGGGGCGCCTGGCCGAGGGCAGCGAGGCCGAGTTCGACGCCATCATGGGCGTCAATGTCAAAGGCGTTTGGCTGTGCATGAAGTACCAACTGCCGCTGCTGCTGGCCCAAGGCGGCGGGGCGATCGTCAACACCGCCTCGGTGGCGGGCCTGGGCGCGGCGCCGAAGATGAGCATCTACGCCGCCTCCAAGCACGCGGTGATTGGCCTGACCAAGTCGGCCGCCATCGAATATGCCAAGAAAGGTATCCGGGTGAATGCCGTGTGCCCGGCGGTGATCGACACCGACATGTTCCGCCGCGCCTACGAGGCGGACCCGCGCAAGGCCGAATTCGCCGCCGCGATGCACCCGGTCGGGCGTATCGGCAAGGTCGATGAAATTGCCAGTGCGGTGTTGTACCTGTGCAGTGACGGCGCGGCGTTCACCACCGGGCATAGCCTCGCGGTGGATGGCGGGGCGACTGCGATCTGAGCCGCCGCTCGTCCCCCCCGTGCGTAGTGGGTTTGCTGAATAGCTGTGTATACTCTTGCTGTTCAGTTGTTGGAAAGCGACATGGAGACAGTCAGCGCCCAATTGCACGGCTGCCATGCCCCGATATCGGATTTCGGGGCGTGCCGGGGTATGGCCGAAGGGCCGGTGTTCATCATTGCCTCGGGAGCCTCTGCCAAAGACTTCCCCCTGCAGCGTTTCGCGAGCGTGCCGATGATCACCGTCAACGGCGCGATCTCGATGTTCGCGGAGCATGGCGTGCGTCCGTATTTCTACGTGTGCACCGACACCGGGTTTGCGCAGCAGCAGCCTGACCTTTACGCCAAGGCCGTAAGGCTGAGTCAGCGCCTGGCGATCTGGCCGGATGAAGTGGGTAGCTTGCCTGGGCCAACCAGGGCGCAGGTTTTCCCGTTGGCCAAGGCAGCCCGTTCCAGCTTGCATGGCTCGCTGTTCAAACCCGACCCGTTGCTGGTGCGTAGCCGCACCTTGTGGGGTAGCCGCTCGCGCTCGGTAGGCTTCAGCAAAGACCTCTCTCTGGGTTTTTTTGATGCGCGTACGGTGGCTTATGCGGCATTGCAGCTTGCCTATCACCTGGGCTTCAATCAGGTGTTCCTGGTGGGCGTGGACCTCGACCAGTCGGTGGGGCGCTTCTATGAAACCCCTGGCCAGGCAGTTTCGCGCTGCCACCTGGATGAGTCCTATGAGCGGCGCATCCTGCCTTCGCTCAAGCTGATGGCCGAGCGGGTTGTGAGCTCGCAGTTTGCCGTTTACAACTTGTCAGCCACATCGAGGATACCGGGGTCGGTCATCCCCAAGGTCAGCCTCCAGCAGGCCGAGGCGCTTATCCTCGACGGCGCTTCTCCGGCGTTCTTGTGCAGCCACCCCGCGTAACTCGCGCTGAAGGCTGTCGCCTATGGGCAGGGCGCCGGTGCGCAAAGCGTGCTTCAGCACGCAGGGCGACCTTCAGCTAGCTGATCGCGACAGGCTCATAGCCATTTGACACCATTTTCCCGCTACCCCCTTGTTAGCAGGCGGAAAACGTTGCCACGCTTGGCCCTGGGCAAAACCTTGCACGGTGAAGGGGGATCGGCGATGGCGGCGAACAGGCACGGTGTACTGGCCAACCTGGGCATGGCCCGCAAACTGGGCCTGGGCTTTGCCCTGGTGCTGCTGCTGACCGTGGCGGTGGCGGCCATCGGCATCGCGGCGCTGCACAGCGTTGGCCAGCGCTTCGACGGCCTGCGCCAGCTGGGCCAGTTCAATACCGACCTGCTGCGGCTGCGCCAGCACGAGCAGGCCTTTGCCTTGCGCTCCGACATCAAGGAAGCCGAGGCCTTGCGCAGCGGCTTGCAGAACCTTGCCGAACGCGCCCGCAGCCTGCCGGCGCTGGCGGCGGCCGAAGCTGACCTGGCGGCCTACGGCCAGGCCTTTGAAGCCTTCGTTGAAGCCGTGCAGGCCAAGGAGCTGGCGCTGGACATGGCCAGCTGGTCGGTGTCCAGCGTGGCCAACAACCTCGATGTGCTGCAGGCCGGCCTGGCTGACGACGCTACCTACACCCTCAAACAGTCCCAGGGCCAGCAGGGTGGCGAGTTCCTCGAACAGGCCGGCCAGGTGGCGCAGGTGTCGCGGCTGATGCTGCAGGCCATGGACGAGGCGCGGGTGCGCCTGGACAAGAGCCGCAAAGGCGAGGAGGGCGAACAAGGCCGTATCGCCCAGACGCTCGAGGCGGCCCAGTTGGTCGAGCAGCTGAAAGCTGCTGTGAGCGACGCGGGCTACCAGAGTGTGCTCGGCGAGGTGGCCGGGCACATTGCCAGCTTCTCCGACAAGCTCAACGAATACACCGACCTGCTCGGCAAGGAGCAAGGCATCAAGGCGCAGTTGCAGGCACGTGCCGAGCAGGTCACCAGCCGGGTCGACCAGGCCTATGCCGTCGATCAGCAAGCCATGCAGGCCGAACTGGCGCGCAACAGCGTGGCCATCGCCCTGGCCACCGGGTTGGCGTTGCTGGTGGGCATCCTCGCCGCCTGGCTGATCACCCGCGCCGTGGTCGGCCCGCTCAAGCGGGTGATCGGCCGTGCCCAGCGCATTGCCGCTGGCGAGTTGAGCCTGGAGCACGAAGCGCCGCGCACGGATGAAGTCGGCCAGTTGATGCAGGCCATGCAGCAGATGGCCGCCGGGTTGTCCGGCGTGGTCAGCGGCCTGCAGCAGGGTATCGAGCAGTTGGCCGGTAGCGCCCAGGCGTTATCGGCAGTGACCGAGCAGACCAACCGTGAAGTGGGCAGCCAGAAGGAAGAAACCGAGCAGGTAGCCACCGCGATGCAGCAGATGACTGCCACCGTGCATGACGTGGCGCGCAACGCCGAAGAAGCCGCACAGGCGGCGCAGGCAGCCGATGACAAGGTCGACGCCGGCCAGCGCGTGGTGCGCGAAAGCATGCAGCGCATCGAGCAGCTGGCGACGGCAGCGGATGTCGCCAGCGCCGGCATCGACAGCCTGAGTGCCGAGATCCACACCATTGGCGATGTGCTGGAGGTGATCAAGAGCGTGGCCGAGCAGACCAACCTGCTGGCGCTCAACGCGGCCATCGAAGCGGCCCGGGCAGGTGAGCAGGGCCGTGGCTTTGCGGTGGTGGCTGACGAGGTACGGGCGCTGGCCCGGCGTACGCGGCAGTCGACCGAGGAAATCGAACGGCTGGTGGCCAGCCTGCGTGGCAATGCCCAGCAGTCGGTGGCGCAGATCCGCGGCAGCACCGAGCTGGTGCGCCTGGCGGTGGCCGATGCGCTGCAGACCGAAAGCGCGCTGGGCAGCATTGCGGTGGCGGTGTCGTTGATTCAGCAGATGAACCAGCAGATTGCCGCGGCGGCCGAGCAGCAGAGTTCGGTGGCGGAGGAGATCAGCCGTAGCGTGACGCAGATCCGCGGCAGTGCCGACCAGGCGGCGCTGGCGATGCAGGACAATGCCCGGTCCAGTATCGAGCTGGCGCAGTTGGGCAGTGACCTGAAAGGCATGGTTGGCCACTTCAGGTTGTGAGTGCCTGCTCTGGTCTCTTCGCGGTGGAGGGCACGCCCGCTCCCACAGGATCACCGTTGCCCTTCAGGCTTGTACGGTCCCTGTGGGAGCGGGCTTGCCCGCGAAGAGGCCAGAACAGGCAGCAAATACTTCAGGCCTTGCGCGGATTGAGGATCAGCAAGGTCAGCACCCCCGCCACGATCCCCCAGAACGCCGAGCCGATCGAGAACAGGGTCAACCCTGAAGCTGTCACCATGAAGGTGATCAGCGCCGCCTCGCGCTCCCTGGCCTCGCTCATGGCCACGGTCAACCCGTTCATGATCGAGCCGAACAACGCCAGCGCCGCGATCGACAGCACCAGTTCCTTCGGCAACGCCGCGAACAACGCCGCCAGGGTGGCGCCGAACGTGCCGGCAATGCCATAGAAAATCCCGCACCACACCGCCGCGGTATAGCGTTTGCCCGGGTCTTCATGGGCATGCGGCCCGGTGCAGATCGCGGCACTGATCGCGGCCAGGTTGACCCCGTGCGAGCCGAACGGTGCCAACAGCAGCGAGGCAAAACCGGTCGCCGAAATCAGCGGCGAGGCGGGCACCTGGTAGCCGTCGGCGCGCAGCACGGCCACGCCCGGCATGTTCTGCGAGGTCATGGCGACCACGAACAGGGGAATACCGATGCTGATGGTCGCCGCCAGCGAGAAGCTTGGCGTGGTCCACACCGGGGTGGCCACCTCCAGCTTGAAACCGCTGAAATCCAGCAGGCCAAGGGCGCCGGACAGTGCCGTGCCCACCAGCAATGCGGCCAGTACGCAGTAGCGCGGCGACAGGCGCTTGACCAGCAGATAGCTGAAGAACATGCCCAGTACCAGCAGGGTGCGGTGCTGGGCGGCGACGAATATTTCGCTGCCGATCTTGAACAGGATCCCGGCCAGCAAGGCCGACGCCAGCGACGCCGGGATGCGCTTGACCAGGCGCTCGAAGCTGCCGGTCAGGCCGCAGATCACCACCAGCACCGCACAGGTGATGTAGGCACCGATGGCTTCGCCGTAGCTGACCCCACCGAGGCTGGTGATCAGCAATGCCGCACCGGGGGTCGACCAGGCCACGGTGATCGGCGTGCGGTAGCGCAGCGACAGGCCGATGCTGCACACCGCCATGCCGATCGACAACGCCCAGATCCACGAAGAAATCTGCGCGCTGGTCAGGCCGGCTGCCTGGCCGGCCTGGAACATCAGCACCAGCGAACTGGTGTAGCCGGTAAGCATGGCGATGAAGCCGGCGACCACCGCCGACGGGGAGCTGTCTGCCAGGGGCCGCAGGCGAGCGGAAGTGGCATCGGTCATTGGGTTGGGTCCTTGTCCATGTGTAAGCAGTTTTTTCAGACTAACGCGGGCCCGATTGATCTTTGCCATACAGCAGGCATTGCTTTTAGCCGTACAGTCGCCAACTATTGGGCAAGTTTGCGTAACTGCATGGGAGGGGACGGGCAATGTTCAAGGTGTATGGTGATTACCAGTCGGGCAATTGCTACAAGGTCAAGCTGATGCTCAGCCTGCTCGACCGCCCGTATGAGTGGCAGGCGGTGGATATCCTCAAGGGCGAGACCGAAACGCCTGAGTTTCTGGCCATGAACCCCAACGGCAAGGTGCCGGTGCTCAAGCTCGAGGACGGTACCTGCCTGTGGGAATCCAATGCCATCCTCAACTACCTGGCCGATGGCAGCGAATTTTTGCCCAGCGAGCCGCGCCTGCGGACCCAGGTGTTGCAGTGGCAGTTTTTCGAGCAGTACAGCCACGAGCCATACATTGCCGTGGCGCGGTTCATCCAGTTCTACCTGGGGCTGCCGGACGAGCGCCTGGAGGAGTACCGCAAGCTGCACAAGGGCGGTTACAAGGCGTTGAAGGTGATGGAGCGGCAGTTGCAGATGACGCCGTATCTGGTCGGGGACCAGTATTCGATCGCCGATGTGGCGCTGTATGCCTACACCCATGTGGCGCATCAGGGCGGCTTCGACCTGGCTGATTACCCGGCAGTACGCCAGTGGCTGGCGCGGGTGGCCAGCCATCCGCGGCATGTGCCGATGGTCGAGTAAGGCAAGACCGGCCTCTTCGCGGGCAAGCCCGCTCCCACAGTGTATCCATGACCTGAAGGTCAGTGAGCCCCCTGTGGGAGCGGGCTTGCCCGCGAAGCAGACAACGCTTGCCTGTCAGGCTTACGCGAAGCGCTTGTCCAGATAGGCAATGATGGCCTTGGATTCATACATCCAGGTCACCTTGCCGGCTTCTTCGATGCGCAGGCACGGCACTTTCACCCGGCCACCCCCTTCGAGCAACGCCTGGCGATGCAGGTCGTCGTTCTTGGCATCACGCAACGCCACCGGTACGTTCAAGCGGTGCAGGGTACGGCGGGTCTTCACGCAGAACGGGCAGGCATGGAACTGGTACAGCGCGAGGCCCTTGGCCTCCTGCTCGACACGCGCCTGGGCCGCCGCGTCACGCTTCTGCTTGGCCGGGCGGCTGATCCAGTCGCCGAACACGATGAGCTGGCCGAGGCCGACCCGCAGGGCTTTGACGATCATGGGCTACTCCTGAAATGAAAAAGCCGACCCCTGGGGGCCGGCTCGGGTCATGCGCCGATCACTTGATCAGGCTGAGGAACTCGCTGCGGGTGGCGGCGTTCTCGCGGAACTCGCCCAGCATCACCGAGGTGAGCATGGTCGAATTCTGCTTCTCGACGCCGCGCATCATCATGCACATGTGCTTGGCTTCGATGACCACGGCCACGCCAGCGGCGCCAGTCACCTGCTGCACGGCCTCGGCGATCTGGCGGCTGAGGTTTTCCTGGATCTGCAGGCGGCGGGCGAACATGTCGACGATGCGTGCGACCTTCGACAGGCCCAGCACCTTGCCCTTGGGCAGGTAGGCCACGTGGGCCTTGCCGATGAAGGGCAGCATGTGGTGTTCGCACATCGAATACAGCTCGATGTCCCGGACCAGCACCATCTCACTGTTATCGGAGGTGAACAGCGCGCCGTTGGTGACTTCTTCCAGCGTCTGCTCGTAACCGCGGCAAAGGTACTTCATGGCCTTTGCAGCCCGCTTGGGCGTGTCGAGCAGGCCCTCACGGGAGACGTCCTCGCCAAGTTGGCTGAGGATCTCGGTGTAGTTCTGTTCCAGGGACATGTATCTACCTGTGGGAAAAATCGCAAAAATGAAGGGTACGGCGGCGCGCGCGGCGCTGCAAGCACGGCGTTACTCGTCGCGGCCTTCCATCATGGTTCGCTTGAGCATCACATACACCGCGCCGGTACCGCCATGGCGGGCCTGGCACGAGGTGAAACCGAGCACTTGCGGGTGCTGGCGCAGCCAGGTGTTGACGTGGCTCTTGATCATCGGGCGCTTGCCGTCCAGGCGTGCGGCCTTGCCGTGGGTCACCCGTACGCAGCGGACTTCGAGCTGGGTGGCTTCGGCGATGAACGCCCACAGGGTTTCGCGGGCCTTCTCCACGCTCATGCCGTGCAAGTCGAGGCTGCCCTCGAAGGCGATCTGGCCGAGCTTGAGCTTGCGGATCTGGCTTTCCTGCACGCCGTCGCGGCGCCACATCAACTCGTCTTCGGCACCGACGTCGATGACGAACTGGTCGGACAGGCCATCGATCACCAAGGCCTGGTCGCTGCGGATGGTCGCGGCCTGGCGCAGGCCGGCGAGCTGCTTGCGGTCGGTTTTCGGTTTGCCCACATCGGCGCGGTCGTGCTTGATCGGCTTGACGCCGCGCACTTCGGCGCTGAACAGGGAAAAATCGTCGTCTTGCATGGTGCCTCCACGTGGGCGGCGTAGTTTACGCGATCAACCCTGCGTCGTCAGTACCGGCCTCTTCGCGGGCACGCCCGCTCCCACAGGATTGCATCGAGGTTGCGTGTTGCGCGGTCCCTGTGGGAGCGGGCGTGCCCGCGAAGAGGCCGGCAGCACACACCACTAATCGTGCTTCTTCATCAGGTGCGGCGACAGGTTCAGCTCGCGCCCGCGGCGCAGGCGAATGCGGCTGCGCCGCCAGAAGCGCACGCCCAGATACAGCAGCAACAGCCCGGCCACGGCCAGGATGGCGGCCAGCGGGCGGTTTGCATTGAGTTCCGCCAGGGCGGTGTAGTTGCCGAGCAGCCCGGCGATGCCGGCCATGGCCAGCAACACGCCGAGCGTGGCGATCAGGGCCGACAGGCCGGCGGCAATGCGCGCACCCCAGTTACGCGGTTCCCGCGGGCGCAGACGCTTGGCGTCGAAACTGCCTTTGAGCTTCATTCCAGTTTCCTCTGTGGACATCCGGAATTCGACCTGGGTCCGGCCCTCGGGTTCCGCCCGGCTGCCGGGCGGTCATCGCAACGTCCGCTCAGATCAGGCTGGCGGTAGGGGCGACACAGGCGAAGTTGTCGGCCATCACGGCCATTTCACACGCGTGGATCTGTGCGGCGGGGATCACCTGATCCTTGAGCGCCAGGTCGCGTGTTGCCGAGGCGTCTTCCACCAGGGTGCAACGATAACCATAGTCCTTGGCGCGGCGCACGGTGGTGCTGACGCTGGAGTGGCTCATGAAACCGCACACGATCAGGTCCAGGTGCCCCAGCGCCTGCAGGGTGTCGTGCAGCTTGGTGTTCTTGAAGGCGTTGGGCATGCGCTTTTCGATGACGATTTCGCCTTCGCGCGGCTCCAGGCCCGGGATGAACTGGCCGGCCGGGCCCTGCGGGTCGAAGCGCCCGCCAACGGTACCGAGGTGGCGAACGTGGATGATCGGGCGGCCCGCCTTGCGGGCGGCATCGAGCAACCGGGCGATGTTGGCCACGGCCTCGTCCATGCCCGACAGTTGCAGAGGACCGCTCAGGTATTCCTTCTGCGCATCGATGATGATCAGGCTGGCTTGGCTCAGCTTGGCCGGCGGGTAGTCGCGGCCAGTGAGGCGGAACATCGTGGTTGGAACGGACATCAAGGGCTCCTTGGGTAGGGCTTTTGTATACCTATTCTCCCTTGCCTTGGCGCCAATGGGAATGGTTGACATCGCAAGTGGCGTGGTTACTGGCCTGTGGCCTGCCGCTGGGGCATCACGGGGAACAAATGTACGGGTTGGGCTGTTAGACTTTTGTACGGTCTGAATAGGAGTACCCCGTGATCACATCTCGTCTGCGCACGTTGCGCGACCATATCCGCTGGGCGGTCAGCCGCTTCCATGAGCACGAGCTGTTCTTCGGCCACGGTGCCGACAATGCCTGGGACGAAGCCCGCCTGCTGGTGCTGGGTGCCGTGCACCTGCCATGGGAAATCGCCGACAGCTACCTGGACTGCCAGCTCGAGGACGACGAGCGGGTACGCCTGCAGCACCTGCTCAAGCGCCGCATCGAAGACCGCGTGCCGACCGCCTACCTGCTGGGCGAAGCCTGGTTCTGCGGCATGTCGTTCATCGTCGACGAGCGCGTGCTGGTGCCCCGTTCGCCGATCGGCGAGCTGATCGAGAAGCGCTTCGAGCCGTGGCTGGCAGCGGAGCCGGCCCGTATCCTCGACCTGTGCACCGGCTCTGGCTGCATCGGTATCGTGGCGGCCGACGTGTTCCCCGAGGCCGAAGTGGTGCTGGCCGACCTGTCGTTCGACGCGCTGGAAGTGGCCAACCAGAACATCGAGCGCCACGGCCTCGACGAGCGCGTGTTCACCGTGCAGGGCGACGGCTTCGCCGGCCTGCCGGGGCAGCGTTTCGACCTGATCCTGTCCAACCCGCCGTATGTCGATGCCGAGGACTTCGGCGACATGCCGGCCGAGTATCACCACGAGCCGGAAATGGGCCTGGCCTGCGGCAATGACGGCCTTGACCTGGTGCGGCGGATGCTGGCCGAGGCGGGCGACCACCTGACCGAGAAAGGCCTGCTGATCGTTGAGGTCGGCAACAGCCAGGTGCATGTCGAAGCGCTGTACCCGGAAGTGGACTTTGCCTGGCTGGAGTTCGAGCGTGGCGGGCATGGCGTGTTCATGCTCACCGCCGAGCAGTGCCGTCAGCACCAGGAGCTGTTCAAGGCGCGCGTCTGATTGTGGCCTTGGGGCTGCGTTGCAGCCCATTCGCGGGCAAGCCCGCTGCCACAGGGGATTCGCTGCCCTCAGGTTCAGTGATACCCCTGTGGGAGCGGGCTTGCCCGCGAAGCAGGCGGCGCGGTCTCAGCGGGTAGCGATCCAGATCAGCAGCCCGGCCTGGAACACGGCAAACGCCACCAGGCAGGTGATGGTAAAGCGCAAGCCGCTGTCCTCGCGCCGGTACTTGGCCACCCGCTCATCGCGCTCGCGCAGCTGCCCCTCTTTTTCCAGCAATTGCTGCTCGGCCTGCTGCAGCATGCCCGCCGCATCGAGCATGCTCACCTGCTGCACCTTCTCGGTGTTCCAGCCGCCCTTGAGCTGGTTCACCGTGGTGTCGAGCGTGCGGCCCTTCAGGTGCTGCGGGTCGGCGTATTCCACTTCCAGGCCAGTGGCAGTGATGAAGCGGTCGCGGCGCAGGCGGGTGTCTTCATTCAGCGCATCCTTGTTCGGCAGCGCCATGCCTTCGACCCGGTAGTTCGACCAGCGCCGCTGCAGCCACTGCACGGCCTGGCCCAGCATGAAGCGGCCGACGCCACGGTTAAGCGGCTCCAGTTGCAGGCCGCTGTCGCTGCCGAGGGTCACCAGGCGCTCGGCGTGATCCACCCGCACGTCCAGCTGGTTCTGCTCCTTGCGCACCTTTTGCCCGGGCAGGCGGATTTCCATGCGCAACAGGCTGTGGGCCTTGTCATGGCGCTCGGCATAGGCGAACTCGACGAAGCGCAATGGCCGTGCACCACTGTTGCGGTCAGTGGGCAGGGGCGCCAGGCGCAGCAGCTGGAAGTGTTCGACGGCAAGGTCGGCCCAGGGCAGGGCGGCGGGTTCCGTGGCGTGCGGCTCTTCGGCTGGCTCTACGGCGGCGGGGGCATCGGTCATCAAGGCATTCCTCAGGTACGGGCGGGCGCTGGCCGGGTCGCTGCGCACCCTGTGGGCGCCGCGCTTGCCGGCGATGGGCCGCAAAGCGGCCCCGATCAGCACCAATACCGCGTTATCGGCAGCGTTTGCCGATGTTTGAGGGTCAGGCCGAAGGCAGTTGGTGAATGAAGCTGACCACCCGCTCGCCGAGCTCCCGTGCCAGCGGCAATTCCGGGTTGAGGTAGCTGTCCCGCTGCAGGTGCATGTCCTTGGGGCTGATGCGCAGCATGTGGTTCATGCCGTCGATCAGTACCAGCTGGGCATCCGGCTTGGCGGCCTTGAGGCGTTCGGCGTCGGCCACGTCGACCTGCACGTCGTTGCGGCCCTGCACGATCAGCGCCGGCATCGGCAGGCGGGCGAAGGCCTGCGCCGGGTCCTGCTGGAGCAGGGTGATCAGGTACGGCTGCACGCTGGGGCGAAACACCTGGCGCAACGGTGCCGGCACGTCCAGGCTGGTCTGCCCGGCCTGCAGGCGGTCGAGCAGGGCGCTGCCACCGGCCAGCTGCGCTGGCGACATGCGCTGGGCCAGTTGCTCGCGCAGCACGTCTGCCAATGGCCGGCCCATGCCGGCCAGGGTGATCACCGCGCTGGCACCGGCGCGTTCGGCGGCCAGGCTGGCGATCAGCGCACCTTCGCTGTGGCCGACCAGGATCAGCGGGCCGAAGCGCGGGTCGGCCTTGAGCTTGCGGCTCCAGGCCACCACGTCGTCGACATAGCGTTGCACGCTGAGGTCGCGCTCATCCGGCGTCGCCGGCTGGCTGGCGGCCACCCCGCGCTTGTCGTAGCGCACGCTGGCGATGTGCTCGTTGGCCAGCACCAGGGCCAGGCGCTTGAGGTTGTCGACGCGCCCCGAGGCCGGGTTGTTGCCATCGCGGTCGGTGGGGCCGGAGCCGGCAATGATCAGCACCACCGGCGGTGGCGTGGCCTGTTGCGGCAGCAGCAGGCTGCCGTGCAGTACGCCCTGGCCGGTGTCCAGGTCGATGGGGCGTTGCAGCACGGTGGGGGCGGCGGCCTGGGCCAGGCCAGTGCACAGCAGGAGGAAGAAGGCGACGAGGCGCGACATCATGCGGTACTACAGTGGGGAGATGACGGTTTGACCCAATGTTTGCGGGAAGGTTCGCCAGCCAGTGGACCTGTGCCGGCCTCCTCGCGGGCATGCCCGCTCCCACAGGCATTGCACTGCTTTCAGGGTTGTGGGGGGCCTGTGGGGGCGGGCATGCCCGCGAAGAGGCCAGCACAGACAACCAACCTGCCTGAAATTTTCCGTATACTGCCCGCTTTCGTTCACCTCAGGCTGATTTCGCGGAGCGTCCATGTCCGGCAATACCTACGGCAAGCTGTTCACTGTCACCACCGCTGGCGAAAGCCATGGCCCGGCGTTGGTCGCCATTGTCGATGGTTGCCCACCTGGCCTGGAAATCTCCCTCGCCGACCTGCAGCACGACCTCGACCGGCGCAAGCCTGGCACCAGCCGGCACACCACCCAGCGCCAGGAAGCCGACGAAGTGGAGATCCTCTCCGGCGTGTTCGAAGGCCGAACCACCGGCTGCTCGATCGGCCTGCTGATCCGCAACACCGACCAGAAGTCCAAGGACTACTCGGCGATCAAGGACCTGTTCCGCCCGGCCCACGCCGACTACACCTACCACCACAAGTACGGCATCCGCGACTACCGTGGCGGCGGCCGCAGTTCGGCGCGCGAAACCGCCATGCGCGTGGCCGCCGGTGCCATCGCCAAGAAATACCTGGCCACCCAGGGCATCCAGGTGCGTGGCTACATGAGCCAGCTGGGCCCGATCGAAATCCCGTTCAAGACCTGGGATTCGGTGGAGGAAAACGCCTTCTTCAGCCCCGACCCGAACAAAGTGCCGGAGCTCGAGGCGTACATGGACCAGCTGCGCCGTGACCAGGACTCGGTCGGTGCCAAGATCACCGTAGTCGCCGAAGGCGTGATGCCCGGCCTGGGCGAGCCGATTTTCGACCGCCTCGACGCCGAGCTGGCCCACGCGCTGATGAGCATCAACGCGGTCAAGGGCGTGGAAATCGGCGCCGGTTTCGCCAGCGTCGCCCAGCGTGGCACCGAGCACCGTGACGAGCTCACCCCGGACGGCTTCCTCAGCAACAATGCCGGTGGCATTCTCGGTGGCATCAGCTCGGGCCAGCCGATCGTCGCCCACCTGGCGCTGAAGCCGACCTCCAGCATCACCACCCCGGGCCGCTCGATCGACGTCGATGGCAACCCGGTCGACGTCATCACCAAGGGCCGCCATGACCCGTGCGTAGGCATCCGCGCCACGCCGATCGCCGAAGCGATGATGGCCATCGTGCTGATGGACCACCTGCTGCGCCACCGTGCGCAGAATGCCGATGTGAAGGTCAACACCCCGGTGCTGGGCCAGCTCTGATCCAAGCCAGGCCCGGCCTCTTCGCGGGCCAGCCCGCTCCCACAGGGACCGCATGATCCTGTGGGAGCGGGCTGGCCCGCGAAGAGGCCGGTACAGGTCCCCACAAGGCTACCCCATGCCCCCGATCCCCTACTGGCGCCTGTCCAGCTTCTACCTGTTCTACTTCGCCCTGCTGGGCTCCACCGCGCCGTTCCTGGCCCTGTACTTCGACCACCTGGGCTTCTCCCCGGCACGCATCGGCGAGCTGGTGGCGATCCCCATGCTGATGCGCTGCATCGCCCCCAACCTGTGGGGCTGGCTCGGTGATCGCAGCGGCCAGCGCCTGCTGATCGTGCGCCTGGGCGCCTTGTCGACCCTGGCCACCTTCTCGCTGATCTTCTTCGGCAAGAGTTACGCCTGGCTGGCGCTGGTCATGGCGTTGCATGCATTCTTCTGGCACGCGGTGTTGCCGCAGTTCGAAGTCATCACCCTGGCCCACCTGCATGGCCAGACCTCACGCTACAGTCAGGTGCGCCTGTGGGGGTCGATCGGTTTCATCCTCACCGTGGTCGGCCTGGGACGGTTGTTCGAATGGTTGAGCCTGGACATCTACCCGGTGGCCCTGGTGACCATCATGGCCGGCATCGTCGCCGCCAGCCTGTGGGTGCCCAACGCCCAGCCAGTGGAGCAGGGCGAGCGCCGCGAAACGGGCGGCTTCCTGCGCCAGCTGACCGCGCCGGGGGTGATCGCCTTCTATATCTGCGTGGCGTTGATGCAGCTCAGCCACGGCCCGTACTACACCTTCCTCACCCTGCACCTGGAACACCTGGGCTACAGCCGCGGCGCCATCGGCCTGCTCTGGGCCCTGGGGGTGGTTGCCGAAGTGCTGATGTTCATGGTCATGAGCCGCGTGTTCGCCCGCTTCAGCGTGCAGCGGGTACTGTTGGTCAGCTTCCTGCTGGCGGCGCTGCGTTGGTTGTTGCTGGGCAACCTGGCCGATGAACCGGCCGTGCTGATCTTCGCCCAGTTGCTGCACGCGGCCACCTTCGGCTGCTTCCATGCCGCATCCATCGCCTTCGTCCAGGCCAGTTTCGGGGCCCGCCAGCAAGGCCAGGGGCAGGCGCTGTATGCGGCGCTGTCGGGTACCGGCGGTGCGCTGGGCGCCTTGTATTCGGGCTACAGCTGGAAACTGCTGGGGCCGACCTTCACCTTTGGTATGGCCAGCGCCGCAGCGCTGGCGGCAGCCGTTATCATTGCCACTCGTTCGAAATCGACCAGGACCAGCAGCCGATGAGCATCCTCTGTGTTTTCCACCCGTCCAGCCCGGACTTGCCGAACAAGGTGCTGACCCATCACGACGACATCGCCGCGACCCTGGCTGAGCAGGGCGTGCGTTTCAGCCACAGCCCGCTGGCGCTGCGTGTGCGCCCGGGCAGCAGCCAGGCGGATGTACTCGATGCCTGCCGTGAGCACCTCGACCAACTGATGACGGCCCAGGGCAGTGTGGCGTTCACGCTGCTCAACCGTGACGGCCTCGACCCGTCACAGGTGGATGTGCGTGACGAGCATGTGCACGACAGCGACGAGGTGTTCAGCGTGGTGGCCGGCCGCGCGCAAGTCGGCCTGCGCCTGGGCGAGTACGTGTATGCGCTGCTGTGCGAGAAGGGGGATCAGCTGAAGGTGCCGGCGGGGACGCGGCGCTGGGTGGAGCTGGGGGGCAATCCGTTCTGCCTGGCGTTGCGACTGTTTGGCAGTGAGCAGGGCGTGGAGCCACGATTTACCGGGGATGCGAATGCTCGGGCATTTCTTGGGATTGATGAGCTTTAGTGTCTGACCGGGCCCTATCGCGAGCTGCGCTCGCTCCTGCAAAGGTATCCCGCCATCCCTATGGGCAATGCAATACCCCTGTAGGAGCGAGCAAAGCTCGATAGGGCCGGTACAGACAAACTCAGCGGTAGGTCGGCAGCGCAAACCGCTGCTGACTCTGCAGCATGGAAATCACTGGCAATTCACTGGCCTGCTCGGCCAGGTCACGGCGAATGGCACTGATCGCCCAGGACAGCTGCTCGGCACTGTGCAATTGGCCGTAGGTCAGCACGCGGCGGGTCACCTTGCCGTCAGCGGCGCGCAGGGTCAGCAATACGCCACCGTCAGGGCGGGGCTGGGTAGCGACCTGGTAGGCCGAGAACACCGAGACGAATTTTTCCTGGATGAGGTCCATATCAACTCCTGACTGTTGTGTGGGCAGACGTGAGTTGATCGTTGCAGTGACCGTGCCAGAATATGGAGGCGGGAAAAACCCAGTAAATACAGGCTGTTATGGGTTTTTTTCAGAAGCGGTATCGTGCAGGCTGCATGGTCGTGCATTTTGCACAGTGCATTTTGCACGGCTCAGGCTTTTGCCTATCGACCCTATAGAATCTGAACCTTTGACCGTAATGGCATGCCTGACAAAGACTTGGGCAATCATTTATGCCAGGAGGTTCCCGATGTCCGCTCAATCCACCGCTACCGCCATGACCGATGACGAGACCGCAGCGTTTGCTGATGAGGTCTTCGAGCGTGCCCGCCAGGGCGATGCCGAAATGCTCGGGCGCCTGCTGGCCAGCGGCCTGCCGGCCAACCTGCGTAACCACAAGGGCGACACCTTGCTGATGCTGGCCAGCTACCACGGCCAGCACGAAGCGGTACGGGTGCTGCTGGCCCACGGTGCCGACCCGCTGATCGCCAACGACAATGGCCAGCTGCCCATCGCCGGCGCGGCGTTCAAGGGCGACCTGGCGATGATCCGCCTATTGTTGGAAAGTGGCGTGCCGGTGGATGCTGCCGCGCAGGACGGGCGTACCGCACTGATGCTGGCGGCGATGTTCAACCGTGGCGAGATCCTCGACTACCTGCTGGCCCAGGGCGCCGACCCGGCGCGCCAGGACGCCCGTGGCGCCACGGCACTGACGGCGGCGCAGACGATGGGCGCGGTGGACACCGCCGCACGCCTGCAAGTGCTGGCCGGCTAACCGCCCGGGGGCATTTGCGGCTATCCTTGGCGACTTTTCACCCGTCGCAGGCCCCTTCATGAAAAACCAGTTGCTCGAATTCATCAGCCTCATCGGTGCCGGCTGCATGCGCGATGAGGACATCGAGCGCATCGCCGACGAGGCTGCCCAGGCCTACGCCGACCCGGCCGCCTTCCTGGCCGCCAACCCGGACATCAACTACGACGACAGTTTCCCGATCCCGCTGGGTGAATGGGTCGTGCTCGGGAGCCTGCCAGACACCGTGGTGTTCCAGGCCGACAGCTACCAGGAACTGTTCCAGCACATCAGCGATTCGTTCGACCTGAGCGTGCCGTTCACCCTCAAGCCCAAGCAGCTGGCGCGCACCGAGCCACTGACCGCGCTCAACCGCATCCAGGTGCAGATGGGCGCGTTGAACAAGGAAGCCGGTGGCTATGTGCTGCTCAACTTCAGCCAGCTGCTCGATGATGAACTGCAGATGGTGATGGTTGGCCAGCAGGACCTGGCGCGGGTGCTAGAGCTGGGGGCCGAGGTGGGGATCAAGGTGGAGCCGGCGCTGGAGGCCTTGAGGGTCGCCGTTCACGTCTGACAGCAGCGTTTGCCTCTTCGCGGGCTTGCCCGCGAAGGGGCCATTGAAGGCGCCCGGCTACTTCAGCCCAACGCGGTATCGAGAAACATCATCACCGCAAACCCACCCATCAATCCCAGGGTCGCCGAAGTCTGGTGCCCATTACGGTGGGTTTCGGGAATCACCTCGTGGGACACCACGAAGATCATCGCCCCCGCCGCCAGCCCCATGCTGATCGGGTAGGCCAGGGCAAACCCGGTGGAAATACCCAGGCCGATCACCGCGCCCAGGGGCTCCATCAGCCCCGAACCAATCGCCACCAGCGCAGCTTTCAGGTTCGACAGCCCGGTCGCCCGCAACGCCAGGGCCACGGCCAGGCCTTCAGGGATGTCCTGGATGGCGATGGCGCTGGTCAGCGGCAGGCCGATGTTCATGTCGCCATTGGCGAAGCTCACGCCGATCGCCATGCCCTCGGGCAGGTTGTGCAAGGTGATCGCCAGCACGAACAGCCACACCCGGCTGATGCGCTCGGCCTCAGGGCCGCAGGGGCCTGTGCTTTCATGCTCGTGGGGGGTGAAGCGGTCGAGGCCGAGCATCAGCAGCACGCCCAGGCCCATGCCCAGCACCACGGTGAACGCCGCCGCCGGGCCATTGCCGGTGATCGCGCGGGCGGCATCGAGGCCCGGCAGGATCAGCGAGAACGAGCTGGCGGCGAGCATCATGCCGGCGGCAAAGCCGAGCATCACATCCTGGCTGCGTGCGCTGACATCGCGCAGCACCACCGCCAGCACCGCCCCCAGGGCCGTGGCGGCGAAGCCGGAAAGCCCGCCGAGCGCGGCCAGGTGCAGGTTGTCGGCATGGTCGCCGTTGATCGCGCTCCAGAAGCTGGCCGCCAGCAGTACGATGACCGCCAGCAAGCTCACGGCCAGGCCCGCGCTGAGCCATGGGCTGCTGAGCGCCTGCTGGCGCCAGGCGTTCAGCAAGGAGGGCGGGGTGGCGCTGTGGGTGTGGGCGGTGGGCATAGGAACCTCGAATCCGTGGATGCTTGCAGTCTAGGTAGTGACCTGTGTGGCAGGCCAAGGATTCCCTTCTATGGCCTTGATAGAGGACTATGCTCAGCATCAGCCTTTCAAGGAGAACGTGGCAATGGGCTCTACCTTCAACGGCCTGGTCGGCCTGATCATCCTCGCCCTGGACATCTGGGCGATCCTCAATGTGATCAAGAGCAGCAGCGAAGTGGGGATCAAGGTGCTGTGGATTCTGCTGATCGCCCTGTTGCCGGTGCTCGGCCTGGTGATCTGGGCGATTGCCGGGCCGCGGGGCAATGTCCGTATATGAAACCCGCGGCCCAGACAAAATCAGCAACAGGGTGGTGACAAAATTTTCACATTGGTTTAAACAGAATCCGCACCCGCACAATGCTGCGTTGGGCCAGCCCCAGCGCCATCTCCGCAAACCCGCAATCCTAGGACTTTCCCATTCATGGCTAACACGGATGCCTTGAGGCAACAGGGCGCGCGCGCTTTCACGCCGACCTTGAAATCGCACCTGGCCTACACGCTGCTCAGCGGCCTGGTGATCATGTTGATGCTCAGCCTGGTGCGCCTGGCGCTGCTGGTCTACAACAGCGACATGATCGGCGACACCCCTTATTCGACCGTCGCCGAAGGCTTCCTCAACGGTTTGCGCTTCGACCTGCGGGTGGTGGTGTACCTGAGCATTCCGCTGCTGCTGGCGCTGCTGAGCCCCTGGCTCATGGCCCGCCGTGGGCTGTTCCGCTTCTGGCTGACCGTGGCCTCGAGCGTGGTGATGTTCCTCGGCCTGATGGAGATGGACTTCTACCGTGAGTTCCACCAGCGCCTCAACGGCCTGGTCTTCCAGTACATCAAGGAAGACCCGAAGACCGTGCTGAGCATGCTCTGGTACGGCTTCCCGGTGGTCCGCTACCTGCTGGCCTGGGCCTTTGGCACCTGGTTGCTGAGCCTGCTGTTCAAGGGTATCGACCGCCTGACCCGCAGTACCGGCGAACAGCGCGTGGCGCCGTGGTACAACCGCCTGGCGGTGTTCATGGTGATCCTGCTGGTGGCCGTGGTTGCCGCCCGTGGCACCCTGCGCCAGGGCCCGCCGATGCGTTGGGGTGATGCCTTCACCACCGACTCCAACTTCGTCAACCAGTTGGGCCTGAACGGCACCCTGACCCTGATCGACGCCGCCAAGAGCCGCTTCGGCGAAGACCGCGCCAATATCTGGAAGCCGGTGCTGAAGCAGGAGCTGGCCACCGAGACCGTGCGCAAGCAGTTGCTGACCGCCAACGACACCCTGGTCGATGCCGACGAGGCTGCCGTGCGCCGCGACTTCGTGCCGCCGGCCGACCGCACCCTGCCGATCAAGAACGTCGTGGTGATCCTCATGGAAAGCTTCGCCGGCCACTCGGTAGGCGCCCTGGGCAGCCCTAACAACATCACCCCGTACTTCGACAAGCTGGCCAAGGAAGGCCTGCTGTTCGACCGCTTCTTCTCCAACGGCACCCATACCCACCAGGGCATGTTCGCCACCATGGCCTGCTTCCCCAACCTGCCAGGCTTCGAATACCTGATGCAGACCCCTGAAGGCGGCCACAAGCTGTCGGGCCTGCCGGCGCTGCTCAGTGCCCGCGACTACGACGACGTCTATGTCTACAACGGCGATTTCGCCTGGGACAACCAGTCCGGGTTCTTCGGCAACCAGGGCATGACCACCTTCATCGGCCGTAACGACTTCGTCAACCCGGTGTTCTCCGACCCGACCTGGGGCGTGTCCGACCAGGACATGTTCGACCGTGGCAACGAGGAGCTGGCCAAGCACGACGGCAAGAAGCCGATCTACGCGCTGCTGCAGACCCTGTCCAACCACACCCCGTATGCGCTGCCGGCCAACCTGCCGGTCGAGAAGGTCACCGGCCAGGGCCGCCTGGACGAACACCTGACCGCCATGCGCTATTCCGACTGGGCACTGGGCCAGTTCTTCGAGAAGGCGCGTAAAGAGCCGTACTTCAAGGAGACCCTGTTCGTCATCGTCGGCGACCACGGCTTTGGCAACCAGCAGCAGGTCACCGAGCTGGACCTGGGCCGCTTCAACGTGCCGCTGCTGCTGATCGCGCCGGGCATCCAGGAGAAGTTCGGTGCGGTCAACCACACCGTGGGTACCCAGGTCGACATCGTGCCGACCATCATGGGCCGCCTGGGTGGCGAGACCCGCCACCAGTGCTGGGGCCGCGACCTGCTCAACCTGCCTGAGGGCGACCCGGGCATCGGCATGATCAAGCCGTCGGGCAGCGAGCAGATCGTCGGCCTGGTCAAGGGCGACCACCTGCTGATCGAGTCCAAGGACATGAGCCCGCGCCTGTATCGCTACCAGCTGGGCAGCGAGTTCAAGGCCGAACTGATCGAAAGCCCGGAGCAGCCGCAGATGCTGCAGCAGCTCGAGGCCTTCATCCAGACGGCGACCAAGAGCCTGCTGGACAACACCGCCGGGGTCGTTCACGGCACCCCTAAGAAGTAAGCGGCCACCCGCCAGTAGCAAGCTGTAGACAGAAAGGGCCGCATTGCGGCCCTTTCTGTTGCAGGAACGAATTTCCAGGCCCAATGTCTGCATCTACAGGCGTCACACACCGGGTGTTCTTTGATTGAGAGGGCTATTCAATGAAAGAGTGGGAAGTCATCTTTGCCGACCAGAAAGGCGAGCCAACCACGTTGCTGCTGCACGGTGAACAGTGCCCCAGCGAGGAGGAGGCAGCCCGTGCCATCCGTTCGCATCTGTTTCCGGTCATGGATGAGCTGGACCTCAACGACTTCCAGGACCGCGCCCCATCCCCTACCGCACGCTGGCTCAAGGAGCAGAACGGCGTGATCATCACCAGCATCCACGAAGCGCCCTGAATCACAGGTTGGCGTGGTGCCTGCACAGGCACTACGCTGGTGGGAGGTGTCGGCCTTTTCTGCGGGCCTGCACCCATTCAATTCGCGTCTTGCATCAGCTCGATCTGCTGGCAATGCCGGCAGGTGCGTAGTGCACGGAAAGTCTATCCATCGCATTATTCGGGAGGACGATTCATGAGCAGCCTGAACGACGATATCAGCAGTAATGTCTTGCGCCAGATGAAAGCTGGCGGCTTCGACTTCACCCGCATCCACCCCATCGAGTTCTACGCGGTATTTCCAGATGAAGCCGGCGCGCGACGCGCAGCCGGGCAGTTTCGTGGCGAATCGTTGAATGCTCAGGTGCGTGAACTGGACGATGGCGCGTGGCACCTGGAACTGAGCAAGGTCATGTATGCCACCTACGGTGGGATAGGTGACTTCGAGGAGGCCTTCGAGCAGGTCGTTTCACCCTGTGGCGGCGAAGTCGAAGGGTGGGGCGTCAAGCAGGAAAGGCCGATTGCCTGAAACGAATGCGTTGCCTTCTTCGCGGGCCCGCCCGCTCCTACAGAGATATCACCGCCCTCAAACACTGTGATATCCCTGTGGGAGCGGGCGTGCCCGCGAAGAAGATTCCCCGATTTCAGGGCCTGCGCCCAGCCATATGCCCCAGATAAGCCAACAACGCATCCAGCTCCTGCTCACTCAGCACATTCTCGGCAAACCCCGGCATCCGCGCCTGCGGCCAATGCCGCAAGCTCTGCGGGTCCCGAATGTACCTGCGCAAGAACTCAGGCCGGAAATACTCGGTCGGGTTGTGCGGCACGTTCAGGTCCGGCCCGAACTGCGAATCCCCCGCACCATTGAGCCGATGGCAGGCCAGGCAATTCTGCTGGAACAGGGCAAAGCCCCGGCGCACCGGGTCGTTGGCTGGCAAAGCGGGGTCGGGCAGCAGCGCCGGAAAACGCTGCTCGACCGGCGCCAGGCGGCGGATGGTGGCAACCTGGAAGGGCCATTGCTCGGGGCGAATGCCGCTTGCCTGCGGGTTAGTCCAGACCAGGTAGAAAGGCCCTGCGCCCGGTTTGCCGTCGCCCAGCGCCGGCCACGGCCTGGCTGGGTCCTCCACGGCCAGCCAGGCACGCGCCGGGCCTTCCTCCAGCAACGGCCCGGCGGGCATTTCTGCGGCAAAGCCATCGAGCGCCACCGCCTGCAGATGATCATCGGCCTTGACCCCAGGCAGCAGCGTAGCCAACGGCACGGCGCGGTAATGCATGGGCCGCTTGTAGGAAACGTCCTGATCAATGTCGATGTCGCGCGCCTGAGGGTGCTTCAGCAGTGCTTCGCTGGACCACTGCCGGGCGCTGTCGCCCAGCTCCAGCTGCAACTGCGCCGCCGATAGCGGCAAGCTCAACAGCAGGGTTAGCGCGGCAAGGCAATGGCGCATGGGCAATCTCCGACCTTAAAGCCGGAAGATTAACCCAAGCGCAGCATTGGCGCTCTCAGCCGAACAAACGCGTGAGGTTGGGAAGGATGAGCAGCAAAGTCGTGGCGAAAAGAATGAGCCCGGCTTGGCGAAGTTTCGATTGTCTGAACATGGCGGACCGCCTTCTTGTTGTTATTCCTGAATACCCGGTGGCTTCCTTGTCGGGTCTGCTTGCCTCATGTATGTGGATATAAACCACCCACAGGGCGAGTGTTATCCATTATTGAGAACCCTTTGTTCTAAATGGATAACGGCGCAATTTCGATTGGCTATGAGGCCACTGGCCACCCCGCTGACAGGCTCTGCCTAGACAGCCGCGTATCCACCCGCGCTTCCCCGACAGAATGTGACCGTTCGTCAGTGCAGCCTACTTGCTTGTACGTGGCTTTCGCGGCAGTCTCTACAACAGATTCCCACCCATGTCGTTCAGGACTATCCCTATGTCGTTACGCATCTGCATCCTTGAAACCGATGTCCTGCGACCGGAGTTGACCGCGCAGTACCAGGGCTACGGAAGGATGTTCGAGCAGCTCTTCTCGCGTCAGCCGATCGCAGCCGAGTTTCGTGTGTACAACGTGATGAACGGCGACTACCCGCCCGACGGCGAACGCTTCGATGCCTACCTGGTCACGGGCAGCAAGGCCGATTCGTTTGGTAGCGATCCCTGGATCCAGACGCTGAAGGCCTACCTGCTCAAGCTGTACGAGCGTGGCGACAAGCTGCTGGGCGTGTGCTTCGGTCACCAGCTGCTGGCTTTGACCCTGGGTGGCAAGGCCGAGCGCGCCGACCAGGGCTGGGGCGTGGGTGTTCACCGCTATTCGCTGGCGGCGCATGCGCCGTGGATGGACCCGGAGGTTTCCGAGCTGACCTTGCTGATCAGCCACCAGGACCAGGTCACCGAGCTGCCCGAAGGCGCCACGGTGATCGCCTCCAGCGACTTCTGCCCGAATGCGGCCTACCACATTCGCGATCAGGTGCTGTGCTTCCAGGGCCACCCGGAGTTCGTCCATGACTACTCGCGGGCGCTGCTCGATGCGCGTCAGGAGTACCTGGGGGACGAGGTGTACCACAAGGCCATTGCCAGCCTGGCCACCGAGCATCAGGGCGACCTGGTGGGGGAGTGGATGATGCGCTTCATCCAGCAGCCGGCCAAGGCCAGCGACAGCGCCGCCTGATCAATTGCCGGGGCTGCTTTGCAGCCCATTCGCGGGCAAGCCCGCTCCCACGGTTATCGGAGCGCATTCGAACCCTGTGGGAGCGGGCGTGCCCGCGAAGAGGCCCTCACAGCCAGCCAGATTTCTTGAAGCTGGCATAGAGCCCGCTACACCCCAGCGCAATCACGCCGAGCACCCCAAAATAGCCATAGTGCCACCCAAGCTCCGGCATGTTCTGAAAGTTCATCCCGTAGATCCCGGCAATCGCCGTGGGGAAGGCGAGGATCGCCGCCCAGGCGGCAAACTTGCGCTGCACGATGCTCTGCCGTGACGACTCCAGCAGCATGCCGATCTCGATGGTCTGGCTGGCGATGTCGCGGATCCCGGCCAGGTCCTCCATCTGCCGCGTCACGTGGATCTGCACATCACGGAAGTACGGGCGCATGTTCTTGTCGATGAACGGGAAGCTCAGGCGCTGCAGTTCCTCGCTGACCTCCACCATCGGTGCCACATAGCGGCGCAGGCGCAGGATGTCGCGGCGCAGGCTGTGCAGGCGCTGGATGTCTTCCTCCTGCAGCGTGGTGCTCAGCACGCTCTGCTCCAGCTCCTCGATCTCGCCATGAATGGCCTCGCTGACCGGCTGGTAGTTCTCGGTGACGAAGTCGAGCAGGGCATACAGCACGAAGTCCTCGCCATGTTCGAGCAGCAGCGGGCGCGCCTCGCAGCGCTGGCGCACCAGGGCGTAGGATTTCGAGTGGCCATTGCGGCAGGTGATGATGTAGCCGTTGCCGGCGAAGATGTGAGTTTCGATGAACTCCAGCTTGCCTTCGTGGCGTACCGGCGAATAGGTGACGATGAACAGCGCGTCGCCGAAAGTTTCCAGCTTTGGCCGGCTGTGTTTTTCCAGCGCATCCTCGATGGCCAGTTCGTGCAGGTTGAACTGGCACTGCAGGTTGGCCAGCTCCTCGGCATTGGGCTCTTCCAGGCCGATCCACACGAAGTGCCCCGGCTTGCGCGCCCACTCGCTGCCTTCGTCGATGCTGATGTTGGTGACCTTTCTGCCGGCGGCATACACCGCCGATGCCACGACTCGACCCATGGTTATCCACTTGTTCGGTTGCACACGGGTTACAGCTTGGGCTGTAGTTGGCCGCAGAGCAACCTAGTGGTGGGCGAGTTCATCTTCCATATGGTCGATGCACTGCTGCATCTGGGTATGGCACTGCTCGATCAGCGCCGGCAGGTCCTGCAGGCTGAGGCCACTGGTGGCGATCGGGGGCAGCGAGCGCACGATCACGGTCCGCCGCCGCCAGCTGTTCAGGCTCAGGCGCCGGGCATAGCGGCTGACGCACACGGGCACGATGGGCACGCCGGCTTCGATGGCCATGTGGAACGCACCTTTCTTGAACGCCAGCAGCCGTTCTGCCGGGTTGCGCGTGCCTTCCGGGAAGATCCAGATCGAGGTGTCGTCACGCAGGATGCGCGTGGTGGTCTGCATGGCCTTGCGCGCCTGGTAGGCGTTCTTGCGGTCGATCAGCACATTGCCACCGAGCCAGAACAGCTGGCCGAACAGCGGAATCCAGCCGAGGCTCTTCTTGCCGATGGCGACAGTGCGTTGCGGCACCACATGGCCGAGGATGAACAGGTCGAAGTTGGACTGGTGATTGGCGACGATCACGCAGCCGGGCGGCTGGTCCCACAACGGGCCGACCTCGGCCTTGACCTTGATGCGCATCAGCCAGGTGGCCGGCAGGCTGTAGAGGCGGGCGAACACGCGGCTGTTGTCGCGGTTGAAGGGGCGCAGCAGGCCGATCAGCAGGCCGACGGCGCCCACCAGCAGAAAGTGCAGCCCCAGCAGGAGCATGCGAAGGGAGTAAAGCATGGTACGACTCACACCAGACAGTCGCGGCGCAGTGTACGGCTGTGCACTGGCCGGGGCAAACCCTGGTGTGAGCCGGCGCAATCAGCCCATGTGGCCCTGATCGAGCAGAATCGCTTCGTCCAGGGCATCCAGCAGCCCTTTGCGCACTTTCAGCTTGGTGTTCTTGTGCGCCAGCATGTTCAGCTTCTTCAGTTCACCGGCAACGCCCTTGGCGATGTCCAGCAGTTGTTCGGCTGGCACCACCTTGTCGAGGAAGCCGGCATCCAGTGCATCCTTGGGCTCGAACATCTCGGCGTTGATCACCGAGCGGTGGAAGGCCGAGCGACGCAGGCGGTCGCGGGCCAGCTCGATGCCGGCGTGGTGCATGGTCATGCCGATCTGCACTTCGTTCAGGCCGATCTTGTACGGGCCTTCGACGCCGATGCGGTAGTCGGCCGACAGCAGCAGGAAGGCGCCCTTGGCCACGGCATGGCCGGGGCAGGCGACGATCACCGGGAACGGGTGCGACAGCAGGCGCCGGGCCAGGGTGGAACCGGCGGTGACCAGGGCCACGGCTTCCTTGGGGCCGGAGGTCATCACCTTGAGGTCGTAACCGCCGGAGAGAATGCCCGGCTGACCGGTGATGATCACCACGGCACGCTCCTGCGTGGCGCGGTCGAGGGCGGCATTGAAGGCCGTGATGACATCCGGCGAGATGGCGTTGACCTTGCCGTTGTTCAGGGTCAGGGTGGCGATGCCGTCTTCGGCGTGGTAGGTAATCAGCTCGCTCATGGCGCAATCCTTAGGGTGGCGTGGCGACGACGTTACCCAGCACGGCGGGCCAGGTAAAGCAGCAAGGCTGACCGGCCAGTCAGCGCTGCGGCGCGATGCCTTGCACGGCGAGGGCAGAGCGTTTGCGGCGGGTAAAAGCGCTGGCGAGATTGGCAGCATTGCCCTGGCAACCTCGGGTTTTCAGTGGGTTGGCTTAAATGCATGAAAAATTTGAAAAAAATGCTTGCTAAAGAAAAGCTCTTCTACTAAATTAGCGCGCCTCGACGGGGTGAAAGCCTTGAAGAGAAAACGGTGAAGTGTCCGAGTGGTCGAAGGAGCACGCCTGGAAAGTGTGTATACGAGAAATCGTATCAAGGGTTCAAATCCCTTCTTCACCGCCACATTCTGAAAAGCCCCCGCGCTGAAAAGCTCGGGGGCTTTTTGCATTCTGGGACGTTTGTGCCCAGATTTCTGAGCCTTGCGCGGACCCTGTGGAAGCAACTGTCTTGCTCGATTTCTAGAATCTGGCGCAATCCCTGTGGGAGCGGGCTTGCCCGCGAACACGGGCGCAGCCCGTGCCATCCACCGCGTCGCATGCTTCGCGGGCTTGCCCACTCCCACAGGGTTTCTACGAAGCTGTCAGAAACTGATGGAAGCCGACAACCGCGCCGTCCGCGGCGCCCCCTGGAACAGGTAGTTGTCGCCCAGATAATCCCCCACATCACGCCAGTAGCGCTTGTCGAAGACGTTATCCACGGTCAGCCGCAGCGTCGTGTCATACCCGCCGATGCGCGTGCGATAGCGGCTGCCGAGATCGAACACGGTATACCCACCCACCTCGACGTTGCCGGCCTGGCTTGCATACTTGCTGGCGCTGTAGCGCGCCCCACCGAGCAGTGCCAGGCCAGGCACTGGCAGGCTGTACTCGGCCTGCAGGGCTGCGCGCAGCCGCGGCACGTTGATTGCCTGATGGCCTTCATAGGCGTCAGTGCCGCTGTCCTGCACCCGTGCGCGAATCGCCGCGGCGCTGGCCTGCAGCTGCAGGTTCGAGGTGGCCCAGCCGCTGGCGCCCAGTTCCAGGCCGATGTTCTTCTGCTGGCCCTGCTGGACATACACGAAGTCGCTGCCTTGCGGCTTCGCGTACTGGTACGCCTGGCGGATCTGGAACAGCGCGGCGCTGAAGCTCATGCCTTGCCAGTCACGCTTGATGCCGAGCTCCAGCTGGTGCGAGAGGGTGGGGGCGAGAATCTCTGCCGCGTTGCTGGCATACCAGGGCGCTGTGCCGCCCGCCGACAGCCCCTTGGCGTAGCTGGCGTACACCGTGGTGTCGGGGCGCGGTTTGTAGATCAGCGCGGCATTGGGCAGCAGCTGGTATTGCCGGGTATGGCGCCCAGTCACGCCGTTCTCGTCCCAGGTCTTTTCATCCAGGCGCACTTCGCGGGCGCCAATCACGGTCTGCCATTGCGCGTTGAAGCGGATGCGGTCGCTGACGAACAGGCCGTACTGGCGGCTGTCCAGGCGCTTTTCGCTGGCGCCGACCGCCTTGCCCGATGGCGCCACAGCCGGTGCGCCGGTATAAATGTTGCCGCTGCCGACCAGCTCGTTGTAGTAGGGGCGCTGATCGAGCGTGCGGCGCTGGGCGCTGCTGCCCACGGTCAGCTCGTGCTGCACGCCCAGTGCGTCGAAATGGCCATTGAGCATGGCCTGGGCCTCATCGGTGCGGCGGGTATCGTCGGGGCTGCGGAAGTCGTAGATGTCGTAGTCGCCGTTGGGGCTGAAGTGTGACTGCCAGCCGCCCTCGCTGCCCCAGGCGAACGCGCTGTAGTCATCGATCACCACCTGGCTGCGCGATGCGCTCAGGGTGCCGGTCCAGGCCTCGTTGAAGCGGTACTCGAAGCGCCCGCCGAGGTTCAGTGCGTCGTTCTGCACCGGCTTGGCCCAGTGCTGGTAGGCCAGGCGGTCGCTCGGGTCGATGCCATGGGGCAATTGGCTGCCGCCCAGCAGCTGGTAACCCGGCACGGAGCGCTGCTCGCGGTGCTGGTACTCGGCATCCAGCTGCAAGGTGGCATCGGGGTTGATCTGCCAGTCGAAGGCCAGCGAAGCGAAGTCGCGGCGGCCGTCGGCATGGTCGACGTAGGAACGGATGTCCTCGTGGGCCAGGTTGGCGCGCAGGCCGAACTGGCGCTCGCTGCCGAACCAGCCGCCGAGGTCGGTGGCCAGGTAGCGCTCGCCTTGCGCGTTGGTCGAAACCGTCACGCTGCGCACGTCGGCAGGGCGCTTGGTCACGTAGTTGATCAGCCCGCCTGGCTCCGATACGCCGCTCTGCAGCCCGGACAGGCCCTTGAGCAGCTCGACCTGCTGTTTGTTCTCCAGCGCCACGTTCTGCTCACCGGCGATGGTCTGGCCGTTGATGCGGTAGCTGCTGGCGGCGTTGAGTTCGAAGCCGCGCACGTTGAAGTTTTCGTAGTAGCCGATCGGGGCATAGCTGTCGCCCACTGAAGCGTCGCTTTGCAGCACTTCGCTGAGCAGGCGGACCTGGCGGTCTTCCAGCAGTTGCTGGCTGAATACGCTGACCGAGGCGGGGGTGTCGAGCAGTGGTGCGGGCTGGAAGCCGCCGACTGAAGCCTCGCGTACCTGGTAGCCCTCATCGCCGTAGGTATCGGACACTTGCACCGGGGCCAGTTCGAGGCTGTCTTCGGCCAGGCCATGGGGGCTGTGCAGGGCCAGGCCCAGGCTGAGCAGGCTCAGGGGCAGGTGAGGGCGAAGCAGGGGCATGCAGGGAGCGTCCTTGGGGCAGATACCGCGCAGGCCCTTTCGCGGGCAAGCCCGCTCCCACATGGGCTGCACTGCCCTTGATGACAGTGCATGACCTATGGGAGCGGGCTTGCCCGCGAAGAGGCCGGAACAGGCAGAAAAAAGGGGCGCTATCTTATCAGGCCCCAGTCCTGCGGGTCTTCAATCGGCAGTTGGCGGGCGGCGATGCTGGCGCCAGGTGTCGTCGATTTTCGACCAGGTCTTGCCGTCGGTGATGGCCATCAGTTTGCGGCCATCCTTGAAGGTGGCCAGGAAGGTGGCTTCTTCCTCTTTGCCGCCCAGCCAGAGCCCGGCCAGCAAGCCCACCGGGCCCGCCACCAGCGCCCCGGCCACGCCCCAGCCGAGGGCGGTGCCCAGGCTGCGGCTGGACTCCAGGCTGGCCAGGCGCAGGTCAGCGATGCGGGCAAGGGAAATGCGTTCGCCGGGTGAAGGGCTGCGCGGGGTCTTGAGTGTGAGCGATCCATTGCGAAACTCGCCTTCACCTTGCAAGAAATCGCCGGATTGCACCGTGAGTCTTGTCATTGATTCGTCCTGTCAGTGAAAGGTCCTAGACCAGCGCCTACTGAGCGCCGCCGGGGCAGGCAAGTCAACGACCAGGCGACGGAGGGTAATGCGTCGGGTTGTCGCGCTCAATGATGGCTTCAGGCTAGCTGCGCCGCTGCCTTGCGCAGCGCCAGGCCCCATACCACCAGGGCCAGTGTGCCGATCGCCAGGCCTGCCACCACGATGCCCATCCACCCTTGCCGCTGGAACAGCTGCGTGCCCAGCAACGAGCCTAGCGCACCACCGATGAAGTAACAGGTGATGTAGCCGGCATTCAGCCGCGTACGTGCTTCAGGTCGCAGGGCGATCACCGCATTCTGGTTGCTCACGTGCACCAGCTGCACGGCCAGGTCCAGTACCAGCACGCCAACCAGCAAGGCCAGCAGCGAGCGTTCGGCAAAGCCCAGCGGGACCCACGACAACAGCAGCGCCACCAGGCCGACGGTGGTTCCCAGCGAGCCCTTGCCACGGTCGGCCAGGCGCCCGGCCCAGTTGGCCGCCAGTGCACCGGCCGCGCCGGCCAGGCCGAACAGCCCGATGGCGGCGTCGGAGTAGTGGTAGGGCTCGCGCGCCAGCAGAAATGCCAGCGGTGTCCAGAACAGTGCGAACAGGCTGAACGCCAGCAGGCCGAGCAGTGAGCGCAGGCGCAGCACCGGCTCTTCGATGAACAGGCGGAACACCGAGCCGATCAGCGCCGGGTACTTCAAGCCGGCATGGCTGTTGTGCTCGGGCAGGTTGCGGTACAGCGCCAGTGCCGCCAGCGCCATCAGCACCGCGGCCAGCACATAGATGCTGCGCCAGCCGCCCAGCTCGGCCATGAAGCCGGCTGCGGTGCGCGCCAGCAGGATGCCCAGCAGCAGCCCGCTCATCAAGGTGCCCACCGCGCGGCCGCGCTGATGCGGCTCGCTCAGGGTGGCGGCCATTGGCACGAGAATCTGCGCCACCACCGAGAACAGGCCGGTGAGCGCAGTGCCTAGCAGCAACCAGGGCAGGCTCGGGGCGCAGGCGCTGATGACCAGGCCGAGGGTGGAAATGGCGGTCATCACCACGATCAGCCGGCGCTGCTCGAACAGGTCACCCAGTGGCGCCAGCAACAGCAGGCCGGCGCCATAGCTGAGCTGCGCGGCGATGACGATGCTGCCGGCGCTGGCGGTACTCAGGCCGAACTGTTGGGCGATGCTGTGCAGCAGCGGTTGGGCGTAGTAGTTGCTGGCCACCGCCAGGCCGGTGGCGGTGGCCATCAGCAGGATCAGCGCGCGGCTGAGCGTTGGGGATCTCATGTGTCTCTCGTGTTCAATGGCAATCTGGGGGCGCAAGGCCCCCAGTCTATCAGGCGGCAAAGCCACCATCGGCCGTCAGGCTGGCGCCGGTGATGTAGCCAGCCTCAGGCCCGGCGAGGTAGGCGACGAAGCTGGCAATCTCATCCGCCTGCCCGTAGCGCCCGATCGCCATCAGCGGGATCAGGCTCTCGGCGAACTCGCCACTGGCCGGGTTCATGTCGGTGTCCACCGGCCCCGGCTGTACGTTGTTCACGGTAATGCCCTGTGGTCCCAGGTCACGGGCCATGCCCTTGGTCAGGCCGACCAGCGCCGACTTGCTCATGGCGTACGGTGCGCCGCCGGCAAACGGCATGCGTTCGGCGTTGGTGCTGCCGATGTTGATGATGCGCCCGCCCTGGCCCATGTAGCGGGCGGCGGCCTGGCTGGCGACGAACACGCTGCGCACGTTGACCGCCAGTGTGCGATCGAAGTCGGCCAGGTCGAACTCGGTGATCGGCGCCACGGCCAGCACGCCGGCGTTGTTGACCAGGATATCGAGGCGGCCGAATGCCTTCACGGTATCGTCCACCGCCAGTTGCAGGGCGGCGGCGTCGGCGCTGTCTGCGCGCAGGGCCAGGGCCTGGCCGCCAGCGGCCTTGACCTCTTCGGCCAGCGCTTCGGCCGGGCCGGCGGAGCTGACGTAGGTAAAGGCCACCTGTGCACCTTCGCGGGCCAGGCGCCGCACGATGGCCGCGCCGATACCGCGCGAGCCGCCTTGGACGAAGGCGACTTTGCCTTCGAGGGTAAGTTGCTTGGACATGCTGATCTCCTGCTGGAAGCAAGGCCGGATGCCTTGGATGGACGCAGTATCGACCGATGATTACCTGCTGATAAGATGGCAATCACTATCAGCAGAGTAAACCTTTGGTTGGCAATCATGGCCATGGAGTCGTTCAACGCCCTCGAGTGCTTCATCCGAAGCGCCGAGGTGGGCAGTTTCGCCGAGGCGGCCCGGCGCCTGAGCATCACCCCGGCGGCGGTGGGCAAGCACGTTGCCCAACTGGAAGCGCGCCTCGGTGTGCGGCTGTTCCAGCGTAGTACGCGCAAGCTGACCTTGACCGAGGCGGGGCAGCGATTTCTCGGCGAGGTGAGTGACAGCTTCCGGACCATCCAGTACGCCGTGGCCAACCTGGCCAGCGCCGAGGGCCAGCCGGCCGGGCTGCTGCGGGTGAGCATGGGCACCGTGTTCGGCCGCCTGTACGTGCTGCCGCTACTGGGTGAGTTTTTGCGCCGCTACCCGGCGATCACCCCGGACTGGCATTTCGACAACCGCCAGGTCGACCTGATCGGGCAGGGCTTCGATGCGGCCATTGGCGGCGGTTTCGAGCTGCCGCTTGGGGTGGTGGCGCGCAAGCTGACCCCGGCGCATCGGGTGCTGGTGGCGGCGCCCGCGTACCTGGGCCGGCATGCCGCCATCGAAGAGCCACAGGTGTTGCAGCGCCATGACGGGATTCTGATCCGCTCGCCACAGACCGGGCGGGTGCGCTCCTGGCCCTTGACCAGCCGCTGGCAGGAACAGCAGCCGTTGCAGTTGCGCCAAGCGATGACCATGAGCGATTCGGATGCGGCGTGTGCGGTGGCGCAGCAGGGGTTGGGGATTGCCCTGGTCAGTTTGCCGTTCGCCGTGCCTTACCTGGAGGCGGGGCAGCTGCAGCGGGTGCTGCCGGACTGGTATGTGGATGATGGGGCTATCAGCGTGTATTACGCCGAGCACAAACTGTTGCCGGGCAAGACCCGGGCGTTCATCGACTTTGTGGTGGAGCAGTTTGCCGAACGGGGGTTGGCGGGGCGTTTCGATGCCTTGGCCTAGAGGTGTGTCGCCAGTGCCGGCCCTTTCGCGGGCAAGCCCGCTCCCACAGTGTCACCACGGTCTCGGGCATTGTGCGATGCCTGTGGGCGCGGGCGAGCCCGCGAAAGGGCCCTGTCAGGCAACATCGATGATGTAGAAAAGCTGGGCCCCGTGCTTCACCTCATCCTCGACCTTCTTGCCCACCAGTTGCTGCCCCAGGGGTGAGCGCGGGGTAATCACGGTCACCCGTTCATCCCCTTCGCCAATCTTCAGTCCCGCCGCCTCAGGCCCGAGGAACAGCAAGCGCTGCCCTCCATCCTCATCCTCCAGCGTCACCAGGTTGCTCACCTGCACCCCCCGCGCCGGGTCGTACTCGCGCAGCAGCAACTGCTGGTAAGTCAGCAGTGCCTGGCGAATTTCGGCCGTGCGCCGTGCCTGCCCGGTGGCCAGGTACGACGCCTCCAGCCCGAGCGTGTCGTACTTGTTCTCGGCGATGTTCTCTTCGGCGGTGGCCGCCTCGTAGGCGGTCTGGGCTGCGCGGCGCAATACCTCCATGTCGGTTTCCAGGGCCGCGACGATGCGCGTGAGCAGGGTGGCCTTGTCCATGGTCAGTAACAGAACTCCAGGACGTTGGCCTGGCTCTTGTCGGTCGGCGCGGTGCGGTTTTGCGCAAGCCAGAACTGGCACTTGGGGCTGTTGAGGTTGCGCGGGTTGCCTTGGGCCGCCTCGGCGGCCTGCTGGATTTCCTGTTTGTGCAGGATGTCCTTGTATCGCTCGAACATCTCGCTTTGCGCGTCCTGCGGCTGTGCCGGTGTCGCCGCCGCTGGCGGCTTGCTGTAGGCCGGTGCCACTGCCTGGGCCACCGGTTCCACCTGTTCCGGCCACAGCTGCAGGGCCAGCCAAAGGCTCAGGGCGATCGCCACGGCGCCGAGCCACAGGCCAAAGGCCACGCAGAAAATCAGCTGCAGCGGTTTGAGGGTGATCTTCAGTTCACGGTGGCGGGGCATGGCGGCCTCCTGGCAGGGCGGGCGAGGGGGCCATTGTCGCATGGCGCCAGGGTTTTTGCCGTGCGGTGCTTTTGTCGGCGACAATTTATCCGCAGAATTCGCGGTTTTTGCGCAGGGCGAGACAGGGCACATGAAAACCACCTGGGACATTTTCTGCAGCGTCGTCGACAACTATGGCGATATCGGCGTGACCTGGCGCCTGGCCCGGCAACTGGTGGCCGAGCACGACCTGGCGGTGCGCCTGTGGGTGGACGACCTGAACGCCTTCGTGCCGCTGTGCCCGGGCGCCTCCGCCGATGCCGAGCAGCAGTGGCAGCAGGGTGTCGAGGTGCGTGCCTGGGCCGCCGAATGGCAGCCCGTGGCGCCGGCGGATGTGGTGATCGGTGCCTTTGCCTGCCAGCTGCCGGCAGACTACGTCGAAGCGATGCGCGTACGCTCCTCGCCAGTGCTGTGGCTGAACCTGGAATACCTCAGTGCCGAGGACTGGGTGGAAGGTTGCCATGGCTTGCCATCGCCCCAGCCCAATGGCCTGCGCAAGGTGTTTTTCTTTCCGGGGTTCACCGACAAGACCGGCGGGCTGTTGCGCGAGGCCAGCCTGCTGCCGCGCCGGCAGGCCTTCGAGCAATCGACCGAGGCGCGTGCGGCGTTTCTCCAGGGCCTGGGTGTGCACGCGCAGCCCGGTGCGCTGCTGATGTCGCTGTTCGCCTACGAAAACGGGCAACTGGGCCGTTGGCTCGACGCGCTGGTCGAGGATGCCGACCCGGTCCACCTCCTGGTCCCGCAAGGGCGCATTCTCGGCGACCTCGGCGCCTGGCTCGGTGAGCAGGCCTTGCAAGCCGGCGATGTGCACCAGCGTGGCACCTTGACGGTGCAGGTCCTGCCGTTCGTCAGCCAGGACGATTATGACCGCCTGCTGTGGAGCTGCGATTTCAACGCCGTGCGCGGGGAAGATTCGTTCGTGCGCGCCCAGTGGGCTGGCCGGCCGATGTTGTGGCACATCTATGTGCAGGACGAGAATGCCCACTGGGAAAAGCTCGAGGCCTTCCTCGCCCATTATCGGCAGGGCCTGTCGGACGCTGCCGGCGAGGCGCTGATGGCCCTGTGGCGTGCGTGGAACATGGACCGTGACATGCACGCGGCCTGGCAAGGTGCCCGCAAACACTGGGCGGAACTGCAACAGCACGCCGCTGATTGGGCAGTGAGTCAGGCCGCTCGGCCGGACCTTGCCAAGGCGCTGGTACAGTTTTACCGAAATTGGCTATGATATGCGGCCTCGATTTTTATAAATCCATCCAGATTCGGATACTTCGTAATGAAAACTGGTAAAGAACTGAAACCCGGTACCGTACTGCGGATCGACAACGACCCGTGGCTGGTTCAGAAAGCCGAGTTCACCAAGTCGGGTCGCAACAGCGCGATCATGAAGACCAAGCTGAAAAACCTGCTGACCGGCTACAAGACTGAAACCGTCTACGGTGCAGACGACAAGCTGGACGACGTGATCCTGGATCGCAAAGAAGCGACCCTGTCGTTCATCAGCGGTGACTCGTATACCTTCATGGACACCACTGACTACACCATGTACGAACTGAACGCCGAAGACATCGACGCCGTTCTGCCGTACATCGAAGAAGGCATGGAAGACGTCTGCGAAGCCGTGTTCTTCGAAGGCCGCCTGGTATCGGTTGAACTGCCGACCACCATCAGCCGTCAGGTTGTCTACACCGAGAACGCTGCACGCGGCGATACCTCGGGCAAGGTCATGAAGCCTGCCAAGCTGAAGAACGGCACCGAGATCCAGGTTGCCGACTTCATCCAGATCGACGAGTGGATCGACATCGACACTCGCGACAACAGCTTCAAAGGCCGCTCCAAGAAGTAATCCTTCTTGCGAAACGCAAAAAACCCGGCCTTGGCCGGGTTTTTTTATGCCTGTGATTTACACGGTCACGTGCAACCGAACATCCACATTGCCGCGGGTGGCGTTGGAGTACGGGCAGACCTTGTGGGCCTTCTCCACCAACCCTTCGGCATCGGCCTGGGCCAGGCCCGGCAGGTTGATGTGCAGGTCGATGTCCAGGCCGAAACCACCGGGGATCTGGCCGATACCGACATTGGCGGTGATCGAGGCATCCGCAGGCAGGGCTTTCTTCTCCTGGCCGGCGACGAACTTCAGCGCGCCGATGAAGCAGGCCGAGTAGCCGGCGGCGAACATCTGCTCAGGGTTGGTGCCGTCACCACCGGCGCCGCCGAGTTCCTTGGGGGTGCTCAGCTTGACTTCCAGTTTGCCGTCGCTGGAGCGGGATTTGCCGTCGCGACCGCCGGTGGAGGTGGCTTCTGCGATGTACAGCGGAGTGACCTTTTGCATCTTGAGCCTCGCTAGTGTGCTGTGCGCCCCTGGTCATCAGGTGGCGTCATGTGAGTACGGGATTTAAATTAGCGCGCAATTAGTTAGTGCGCAAGATAAATCTTCACCGCTCGTCCGAACGGGCATCACACAGCGTAGCCGTCAGAGGTTTTTTTGCAGGCTGTCGCGCAGCTCCAGCAAGTCCGCCTGCAACTGCTGCAGGCGTTCGAGGCTGCGGCCGCTGGCCTTGAGGATGCACTGCGGCACTTCCCGGGCCTGCTGCTGCAAGGCGCGGCCCTTGTCGGTCAGTTGCACCAGCACCACCCGCTCATCCTCGCGGCTGCGGTTGCGCTGCAGCAGGCCTTCGCTTTCCAGGCGCTTGAGCAGGGGGGTGAGCGAGCCAGGGTCGGTCAGCAGGTGCTGGCTGATTTCGCCTACGGTCAGGCCGTCCTGCTCCCACAGCACCAGCATGGCCAGGTACTGCGGGTAGGTCAGGCCCAGCGCTTGCAGCAGCGGCTTGTAGACCTTGGTCATCAGCAACGAGGTGGAGTGCAGGGCGAAGCAGACCTGGTTGTCCAGCAGCAGCTCGTCACAGGAAGCTTGGGCGTTGGCGTTCATGCAGGTCCTTGAATGTCATCAATGGAGAAATCTAGCACGCTGAAGGTGTGGGCGCTTACTGCCAGCGCAGTTCACTGCGCAGCGCCAGGTCCCAGGGTGGCACCGGGCTGAAGCGGCTCTTGAGGAATTCGAGCAGCAAACGGCTGCGAGAGTTCGTTTCATGTTCAAGGCGCAGTGCATAAATGCCACTGGTTTCGGCGTCGGGCAGGCCGTTGTCGCAGAACAGCGGCACCAGCTCGCCGCGCAGCAGGTAGTCGCTGATCAGCCAGGTCGGCAGGTGGGCGATGCCGAGGCCGGCGAGGGCGCCGAACAGCAGGGTCTCGGCGTTGTTGGCGGCCATGCGCATGCGTGCCGGGCGGTACAGGCGCATCTGCCCGTCGACCGCGAAACGCCAGGCGAACGGTGGCGCCAGGCCGTCCCAGTCGAGGCCGTCGTGGCCGGGCAGCTCGCTGGGGCAACTGGGTATGCCGCGGCTGGCCAGGTAGGCAGGGCTGGCGCAGGCGATGCGCACCATGTGCGCCAGTTTTGTCGCGACCAGGCGGGTGTCGGCCAGGGGGCCGGCGCGCAGCACCAGATCGACCTCACCCAGGTGGCTGCCATGCAGGTCGACGAAGCTGTCGATCAGCCGCAGTTGCACGTCCAGCCCCGGATAGGCCACCAGGAAGTCGGCGATCGCCGGTGCCAGGTGACGGCGGCCGAAGGCGGCCGGGGCGTCGATGCGGATCAGGCCTTCCGGGGCATTGCTCAGCGATACCGCCTCGGCACGGGCCAGGCGCAGCTCCTCGATGATGCGCCGGGCGCGCTCGGCGAAGGCATGGCCTGCCGGGGTGGCGCGCACGGCGTGCGTGCTGCGGGTGAACAGGCGGCTGCCGACGGCGTTCTCCAGGTTGTCGATGCGCCTGGCCACGGCGGAGGGGGTCAGCGGATGGCGGCGGGCGGCGGCAGAGAAACTGCCGGTTTCCAGCACGTCGAGGAACAGGCTCAACTGGTCGGTGAGGGTATCGGGGCTCATGGTCACTGTGTGTCTTCGACGGGTAGTTTTGCACTTTTGCTTTTGCGAAAAGCGCACAGCCATTGTGCGTTGCTGTGCGTTTCCCTGCCAGCCCGCAATCGTTAGCATGCTCGCATTCAAAACAGGCGGGTGAGACCCTGATGATCGAGTGGTTGTTGTATATCGTGCTGGGCGCAGGCCTGGGCACCATGGGTGGGTTGTTCGGCATCGGCGGCGGGCTGATCGCCATCCCGGCGCTGGGGGTGTTGTTCGGCCTTGATCAGCAACTGGCCCAGGGCACGGCGCTGGTGATGGTGGTGCCGAACGTGTTACTGGCCCTGTGGCGTTATCACCAGCGCAACCGCATCGAACTGCGCCATGCCTTGCCGTTGTCGCTGTGCAGCTTCCTGTTTGCCTGGCTGGGGTCGATCTGGGCGGTGGGCATCGATGCCCACGCCATGCGCCTGGGCTTTGTCGGCTTCCTGGTGGCGCTGGCGGTGTGGAACGTGGTGCGGATGTTCCTCAAGGTTTCGCCACCCTCTGCCGAGCTGCGCTATGCCTGGCCTTGGCTGGGTGTGCTGGGCAGTTTTGCCGGGACCATGGGCGGCCTGTTCGGTGTGGGCGGGGCGGTGGTGGCTACGCCGATCCTGACCAGTGTGTTCGGCACTACCCAGGTGGTGGCGCAGGGGTTGTCGCTGGCGCTGGCGGCACCGAGTACCTTGGTGACGCTGGTGACCTATGGGGTGCATCGCAGTGTCGACTGGGGGGTGGGCATTCCGTTGGCGGTGGGTGGGCTGCTGAGCATCAGTTGGGGGGTGAAACTGGCCCATGCGCTGCCTGAGAAGGTATTGCGGGCGATGTTCTGTGTGTTTCTGGTGGTGTGTGCGGTGATGTTGGGGTTTGAACTTTGAGATCGCCGGGGCCGCTTTGCGGCCCTTTCGCGACACGAGGCCGCTCAAGGATCGCGAAGCTGCCCCGGCTCAGATGAATCCTTCGACGATGTAATCGGCCATGCAGTCGGTGATCGGCGACTGGCTCTGGCTGTTGCGTAGCAGCATCACGTTGGCCACCGGCAACTGCGGCAAGCCTTCGTTTTCGCCGAGAATGCGGATGTTGCCACCGACCAGGCTCTGCAATTGCGCGGTCACCGCCAGCCCTGCGGTGACGATGGCGAAAATCGCTGCCAGGCTGGGGCTGGTGTAGGCGATGCGGTAATCGATGCCCTGGGCCTCCAGGGCATTGCAGGTCCAGGCGCGGCAGAAGCAGTCGGTGTTGAACAGCGCCAGCGGCATTGGCCGCTGCTCCTGCGGGCAGAAGCCTTCGGCGGCGGCCCATACCAGGCGCTCCTGGCGCAACAGCTGGCCAACCTCGTTGCCCGGCTCGCGGGTGACGATGGTCAGGTCCAGGTCCTGGCGCAGCATCAGTTGCTTGGACGAGTCGCAATGCACCTCCACCTGGACCAGCGGGTAAGCCTGGGCAAAGCTCGAAAGGATGGTCGGCAGAAAGCGCATGGCGTAGTCATCCGGCGTGCCGATGCGCACCATCCCGACCATGTGCGGCATGCGCAGGGTGTTGAACACCTCGCCATGCAGCTTGAGGATGCGCCGGGCGTAGCCCAGCAGCACCTGGCCTTCGGCGGTAAGGCGGACCTGGCGGCCGTCGCGTTCGAACAGCTGGCGCTGCAGGATGTCTTCTTCCAGGCGTTTCATCTGCATGCTCACCGCCGACTGGGTGCGGTTGACCACTTCCCCGGCGCGGGTGAAGCCACCTTGCTCGGCGATGGCGACGAAGGTGCGCAGCACGTCGGCATCAAGGCTCTGGTACTGGGACATTGCATCAATCTCCGAGATGCATGGCATCAGAAACATTCGTTGGATTGATCTTAAGCCTGGGCAGAGACTGAAGCCATCAACACGGAGGGCTTCACGATGAAAGGTCATGTCAGCAGCATCCAGCAACCTGCCTTTTCCCTGAACCACCTGTGGCATGTGGCCCTGGACCGTCCGGCCCGGTGGCTGCAGCTGTACCGCCAGCGTCAGGAACTGGCCAGCCTGAGTGATGCGACCCTGCATGACCTGGGCTTGAGCCGGGCGGACATCCAGCAAGAGGCCGACCGGCATTTCTGGGATGACCCTTTGCGTAAATAGGCTAAACCTGTAGTGGCCTCTTCGCGGGCAAGCCCGCTCCCACAGGGTCAGCACAATTTTCGCCATTGTGCAGTACCTGTGGGAGCGGGCTTGCCCGCGAAGAGGCCATTACAGGCACCACAAGGAGATCAGGTTTGCCGCTCAAGCTGTCCATCAAACAGGCCCGCCGCCTGGTCCTGTCTGCCCAAGGATTCGGCAAACAGCCTGAATTACGCCCGACCCTGCCCGCACTCAAGCGCATGCTGCAACGCCTGGGCGTCGTGCAGATCGACTCGGTCAACGCCGTGGTCCGCTCCCACTACCTGCCGCTGTTCTCCCGCCTCGGCGACTACCCGCCGGCCATGCTCGACCAGCTCGCCTGGGGCCGTGGCCGCCAGCGCCAGCTGTTCGAATACTGGGGCCACGAAGCTTCGCTGTTACCGCTCAACCTCTACCCACTGCTGCGCTGGCGCATGGCCCATGCCGCCGATGGCCGCGGCATCTACCGCCAGCTCGCGCAGTTCGGTCGTGAACGCCAGGACGTGATCGCCCGCGTGCTGGCGGCCGTGCGCGAACAGGGCGCGCTGGGCGCGGGCAGCCTGTCCACCCGGCAGGAGCGTGCCGGCCCATGGTGGGACTGGAGCGAAGAAAAGCATGCGCTGGAATGGCTGTTCGCCGCCGGTGAAGTGACGGTGGCGGGGCGCCGCGGCTTCGAACGGCTCTACGACGTACCGGAAAAGGTGTTGCCCAAGGCGATCCTCGATCAGGCGCTGCCGAGCGAAGCCGAAGCCCATCAAGGCCTGATGCTGCATGCGGCTACAGCTCTGGGTGTGGCCACCGAGCGCGACCTGCGCGACTACTTCCGCCTTGAGCCCGGTCAGGGCAGGGCGGCACTCGACGAGCTGGTCGCCGATGGCCGCTTGCAGCCGGTCGAGGTGCAGGGCTGGAAACAGCTCGCCTATAGTGCCGGCACACCGCGCATCCCCCGCAGAATCGAGGCCAGCGCGCTGCTGTCGCCGTTCGATTCACTGGTCTGGGAGCGCAGCCGCACCGAGCGGCTGTTCGATTTCCATTACCGCCTGGAAATCTACACCCCGGCGCACAAGCGGGTTTACGGCTACTACGTGCTGCCGTTCCTTTACCGTGAGCGCATTGCCGCGCGCCTGGACCTGCGCGCCGAGCGTGCCCTTGGGCAACTGGCGGTGCACGCCGTGCATGCGGAATCGATAGCGTTGGACGAAGAGGGTTATCAAGCCCTGGCGGCTAATCTGCTGCGCATGGCCCGGTGGCTGGGCCTGCAGCGGGTGCAACTGAACTGCCCCCGGGCAGAGGGCAGCCGGTTGCTTCAGGCCTTGCTCAGCGCCGCACCTGCTTGAGGGTTTCGGCGATCAGGAAGGCCAGTTCCAGCGACTGATCGGCGTTCATCCGTGGGTCGCAGTGGGTGTGATAGCGGTCGGACAGGGCATCCTCGGTGATCGGCCGGGCGCCGCCGATGCACTCGGTGACGTTCTGCCCGGTCATCTCGATATGGATGCCGCCCGCATGGCTGCCCTCGGCCTGGTGCACCTGGAAGAACTGCTTGACCTCGTCAAGGATCTGCGCGAAGTCGCGGGTCTTGTAGCCGCTGCTGGCCTTGATGGTGTTGCCGTGCATCGGGTCGGAACTCCACAGCACCTTGCGCCCCTCGCGCTCCACGGTGCGGATCAGCCCAGGCAGGTGCGCGCCGACCTTGCCTGCGCCCATGCGCACGATCAGGTTGAGGCGGCCGGGGTCGTTGGCCGGGTTGAGCGTGTCGATCAGGCGGATCAGCTCTTCAGGGTTCATGCTCGGGCCGACCTTGACCCCGATCGGGTTGTGCACGCCGCGCAGGAACTCGACATGGGCGCCGTCGAGCTGGCGGGTGCGGTCGCCGATCCACAGCATGTGCGCGGAGCAGTCGTAGTAGTCGCCGGTCAGGCTGTCCTGGCGCACGAAGGCTTCTTCATAGTTGAGCAGCAGCGCCTCGTGGGCGGTGAAGAAACTGGTTTCGCGCAGCTGCGGCGCGCTGTCGAGGCCACAGGCGCGCATGAAGGCCAGGGTTTCGTCGATGCGGTTGGCCAGCTGGTGGTATTTGTCGGCCAGCGCCGAGTTGGCGATGAAATCGAGGTTCCACTTGTGCACCTGGTGCAGGTCGGCGAAGCCGCCCTGGGCGAAAGCACGCAGCAGGTTGAGGCTGGCAGTGGCCTGGTGGTAGGCCTGCAGCAGGCGCTCCGGGTCCGGCACACGGCTTTTTTCGTCAAAACCGATGCCGTTGACGATGTCGCCGCGGTAGGCCGGCAGGGTGACGTTGCCGATGGTTTCGTCGCCCGAAGAGCGCGGCTTGGCGAACTGCCCGGCCATGCGCCCGACTTTCACCACCGGGCAGCCGGCGGCGAAGGTCATGACAATGGCCATCTGCAACAGCACCTTGAAGGTGTCGCGGATTTTTGCTGCGGAGAACTCGGCGAAGCTCTCGGCGCAGTCGCCGCCCTGCAGCAGGAAGGCACGGCCTTCGGTGACCTCGGCAAACTGCCGGCGCAGCTCGCGCGCCTCACCGGCGAACACCAGCGGCGGGTAGCTGGCCAGGGTCTGCTCGACCTTGAGCAGGTGCGCGGCGTCGGGGTAGGTCGGTTGCTGCTGGATCGGCAGGGCACGCCAGCTGTCGGGGCTCCACGGTCGGTTCATCACGGGCTCGGTTTTGTCTGTTATAGGCTGACTGCCATGGTAACAGCGGCGCCGAGCTTGTTGCATCCGGGGCGTTGACGGACAATGCGCGTTTTTGCGCGGGTGGGTGGCAGGTAGATGGCGACGGAGCGGGAAGAGAAGCTGTTGGCCCGGGTCGAAGATGCCTTTGGCGTGATCAGCGTGTACGAGGTGGAGGATTACCGCTTCCTCGAGTTTGGCGATGCCATCGAGCAAAGCTGCGTGTTCACCGCCGACCCCAGCTGGCTGGAGTATGACTACACCCGCGCCATGCTGGTCGGTGCGCTGTGCCATGAGCAGCCGGAGAGCGCGCTGTTTCTCGGCCTGGGCGCCGGCACCCTGACCCAGGCGTGCATGAAGTTCCTGCCGCTGGACGACATCGAGGCCATCGAACTGCGTGCCGACGTGCCGCGCCTGGCCATGGAGTACCTGGGGCTGGATGATGACCCGCGCCTGTACGTGCGCATCGGCGACGCCCTGGAGTTGCTGCCCACGGCCGAGCAGGCCGACCTGCTGTTCGTCGACTTGTATACCGACCATGGGCCGGGTGTCGGGCACCTGGCGTGGAATTTCCTCGAAAACTGCCAGAAGCAGCTCAACCCCGGTGGCTGGCTGGTGATCAACCAGTGGGCCAACGACGACGGCAAGCCACTGGGCGCGGCGCTGCTGCGCGGGTTGTACCACCGGCATTACTGGGAGCTGCCGGTGAAGGAGGGCAATGTGATCTTGCTGGTGCCGGCGGACCTTGAGCAGCAACTGGATATCGACGGCCTGCGGGCGCGGGCCGAGGCCTTGGCGCCGCGCCTGGGGTACAGCCTGGAAGGATTGATTCGCGAGATTCGCCCGGCTACCTGAAGACCGCGTCGCCTGCTTCGCGGGCTTGCCCGCTCCCACAGGAATATCTCTGCCCTGAGGATCTGCGCGGTACCTGTGGGAGCAGGCAAGCCCGCGAAAAGGGCAACTCGCAACCATCAGGAGGAATCGATTCAGCGGGCCAAGGTTGATGGCCCGATACTGGCCGTTGGGCCAGAAAAATTTACTCACTCCCCGGCATTAATTCGGGTATAGTACGCGCCGGTCTTTTAGCGGACCTCAAAATCAGGTGGTGCAAATCCTCCGAGTCCAGCTTCGGCTGCACGTCCGCTAGGCGGACCTTCCCAAAGTTTTCTTTTTCAATCGTTTTCGCAAATCCCCGCCGACAAAGCTGCCTGGGTGACCGTTCCGGTCTTTCAAGGCATGTGCAGCTTTGCAGCATGGGTCTTTGCGGATGCACTTAGAGGCAGACCCATGACCCAGGAAACCGGCGGCTTCGCCGCTCTCGATCTTAATCCGAACATTGTTGCTGCCGTTCTGGCTACCGGCTACGAAGAGCCGTCCGCCATTCAGCAACAATCGATCCCGATCATCCTCGCCGGTCACGACATGATCGGCCAGGCGCAGACTGGCACCGGCAAGACCGCTGCCTTCGCCCTGCCGATCCTCAACAAGATCGATGTGAGCAAGCGCGAACCGCAAGCCCTGATCCTGGCGCCAACCCGTGAGTTGGCGCTGCAAGTAGCCACCGCTTTCGAAACCTACGCCAAGCAGATGCCAGGCGTTAATGTAGTGGCTGTATACGGTGGCGCCCCGATGGGCCCACAGCTGCGTGCCATTCGCAACGGCGCGCAAATCGTCGTCGCCACCCCGGGCCGTCTGTGCGACCACCTGCGTCGTGACGAGAAAGTCCTGTCGACCGTGCAGTACCTGGTACTGGACGAAGCCGACGAAATGCTCAAGCTGGGCTTCATGGACGACCTCGAAGTGATCTTCGACGCCATCCCGGCCAGCCGCCAGACCGTACTGTTCTCCGCCACCCTGCCGTCGTCGATCCGCTCGATCGCCGAACGCCACCTGCGCGAGCCCAAGCACGTCAAGATCCAGAGCAAGACCCAGACCGTTACCGCGATCGACCAGGCCCACCTGATGGTCCACGCCGACCAGAAGATCCCGGCTGTGCTGCGTCTGCTGGAAGTCGAAGAGTTCGACGCGCTGATCGCCTTCGTGCGCACCAAGCAAGCCACCCTGGACCTGGCCGCCGCGCTGGAAGCCAAGGGCTACAAGGCTGCTGCGCTGAACGGTGACATCGCCCAGAACCAGCGTGAGCGTGTGATCGACTCGCTGAAGGATGGCCGCCTGGACATCGTCGTCGCCACCGACGTCGCTGCCCGTGGTCTGGACGTACCGCGCATCACCCACGTGTTCAACGTCGACATGCCGTACGACCCGGAGTCCTACGTGCACCGCATTGGCCGTACCGGCCGTGCCGGTCGCGATGGCCGTGCACTGCTGCTGGTCACCCCGCGTGAGCGCCGCATGCTGCAGGTGATCGAGCGCGTGACCGGGCAGAAGGTTGCCGAAGCCCGTCTGCCGAACGCCCAGGCTGTGCTGGATGCCCGCATCAAGAAGCTGACCTCGAGCCTGGCGCCGCTGGTTGCCGAAGCAGAAGCCACCCATGGCGAGCTGTTCGACCGCCTGACCGCCGACCTCGGTTGCAGTGCACGTGCCCTGGCTTCGGCCCTGCTGCGCAAGGCCACCAATGGCCAGGCGCTGGACCTGGCCGCGGTAGAGCGCGAGCAGCCGCTGGTGCCGAGCTTCGCCCCGCGTGGCGAGCGTGCCGAACGGGGTGAGCGCACTGAGCGTAGCGACCGTGGTGATCGTGGTGACCGCGAGCGTCGTGCGCCAATGCCGCTGGCCGAAGGCCGCGTGCGTTGCCGTACCGCCCTGGGTGCCCGTGACGGTATCGCCGCCAAGAACCTGCTGGGTGCAATCCTCAACGAAGGTGGCCTGGCCCGTGATGCGATCGGCCGCATCCAGGTGCGCGACAGCTTCAGCCTGATCGAGCTGCCGGAAGATGGCCTCGAGAAGCTGCTGTCCAAGCTCAAGGACACTCGTGTAGCTGGCAAGCAGCTGAAGCTGCGCCGCTACCGCGAAGATTGATCCTGACGCAATGAAAAAATCCCCGGCCTAGGTCGGGGATTTTTTTTTGCCCAGTACCGGCCTCTTCGCGGGCTTGCCCGCTCCCACAGGATCTTCACAGGCCTTGAGAGCTGTGAGGTTCGTGTGGGAGCGGGCAAGCCCGCGAAGAGGCCATTCAGTCGAACCGATAGATGTCCATCCCCAAAGCCCCCAGGGTGAAGCCCTGGTGCACGATCCCGAACCTGTCGCCGGCCCCCAGGGCAAAGAACAGTGGCAGCAAATGCTCATCACTGGGATGGTTGCGCGCCGCAAATGGCGCCTGTTTCCGGTAATCCAGCAGTGCGGCCTGGTCATCTGCCTGCAGCCGCTCCACCACCCAGTCGCGGAACGCCAGCGCCCAGGGCTCGATCACATCCGGCCCGGCGTGCCAGTCCAGTTCACCTAGATTATGGGTGATGCTGCCGGAACCGATCAGCAAAACACCTTCCGCGCGCAGCCCTGCCAGCGCCTCGCCGACCTTGATCTGCAGCGCAGGCCCCATCTGGCTGGGCAGCGATACCTGGATAACCGGAATGCTCGCATCCGGGTACATCAGCGACAGCGGCACCCAGGCGCCGTGATCGAACGGTCGCTGCGGGTCCAGGCGGGCCTGCAACCGTTCAGCGACCCGGCTGGCCAGGGCTGGTTCGCCAGGCGCCGGGTACTGCACTGCGTACAGTGCCGGCGGGAAGCCGTGGAAGTCATGCCAGGTCTCTGGCTGCGTGCCGCTGGTTACCAGCAGCTCGCGGCTTTCCCAGTGCGCCGACACCACCACGATCGCCTTTGGCCGGGGCAGGGCGTTGGCCAGCCCGGCCAATGCCGGCCCGCTGGCGCCGGGTTGCAAGGCAAGCATGGGGGAACCGTGGGAAATGAACAGGCTGGGCAGCATGGCGGGGGTCCTGAGGGTTAAGATGCAATCATCTTCGATCAACTACCGATCGAAATCCAAACCAAGTTTTGCCGACAAACCATCTAAAAATCGGGAGTGATCATGGAGCCAGCGTTCTGGCAGCAGCGGTGGGCCGACAACCAGATCGGTTTTCATCAAGCGCAGGTGAACCCTTACCTGCAAAGGTATTGGCCACAGTTGCAGCTGGCGCCGGGCAGCCGCGTGCTGGTGCCGCTGTGTGGCAAGAGCCTGGACCTGGCCTGGCTGGCGGGGCAGGGGCACCGGGTGTTGGGGGTCGAGCTGTCGCGGCGGGCGGTGGAGGCGTTCTTCCGTGAGCATGGGCTGGAGCCGCAGGTGACGCAGCAGGGCGCTTTCGAAGTCTGGCGCAGTGGCGATGTGCAGCTGTGGTGTGGCGATTTCTTTGCTTTGCGCGCGGAGGATGTGGCGGATTGCGCGGCGCTCTATGATCGCGCCGCACTGATTGCCCTGCCGCCTGAAATGCGTGCGCACTACATGCGCTTGCTTTCACAGCTATTGCCGCCAGGTGCCGGGCTGCTGGTGACATTGGACTATCAACAGGAGCTGCTGGCCGGGCCGCCGTTTTCGGTGGCGGATGATGAAGTGCGCCGTGGGTTTGCTGGTTGGGAGGTAGAGGCGCTTGAAGCGCAGGAAGTGATCAGCGAGAGCCCGAAGTTCCTGCAGGCCGGGGCCAAGAGCCTGGTCGAGCGGGTGTACCGCGTAAAGTTTTGAGTGAAAACGAAAAAAGGGCGACCGAAGTCGCCCTTTTCTTTACCGGTTGGATCAACCGCGGCGGCGCAGGGCCTCGATGCGGTCTTCCAGCGGCGGGTGGCTCATCAGCAGGCCGGCCAGGCCGTGCTTGAGCCCGCCATTGATGCCGAAGGCCTTCATGGTATCGGGCATGTGCACCGGCAGGCCTTGCTCCACACGCAGGCGCTGCAGGGCGCCGATCATCGCGGCGGTACCGGCCAGTTGCGCGCCGGCTTCGTCGGCACGGTACTCGCGGCGTCGCGAGAACCACATGACGATCATGCTGGCGAGGATGCCGAGGATCAGCTCGGCGACGATGGTCGCCACGTAGTAGGCGATGCCTTGGCCTTCTTCGTTCTTGAAGATGACCTTGTCGACGAAGTTGCCGATGATGCGGGCGAAGAACATCACGAAGGTGTTCACCACGCCCTGCACCAGCGCCAGGGTGACCATGTCACCGTTGGCCACGTGGCCGATTTCGTGGGCCAGCACGGCGCGCACTTCATCGGGCGAGAAGCGCTCCAGCAGGCCCTGGGATACGGCTACCAGCGCGTCGTTGCGGTTCCAGCCGGTGGCGAAGGCGTTGGCCTCGTAGGCCGGGAAGATACCCACTTCGGGCATCTTGATGCCGGCCTCGCGGGACAGCTCTTCGACCGTTTGCAGCAGCCACTGCTCGTGACGGGTGCGCGGCTGGCTGATGATCTGGGTGCCGGTGGTCATCTTCGCCATCCACTTGGAGATGAACAGCGAGACCAGGGAGCCGGCAAAGCCGAACACGGCGCAGAAGACCAGCAGGCTGCTGAGGTTGAGGTCAACCCCGTTGGCGGCCATGAACCCGTTGAAGCCGAACAGGCTCAGGGTAATGCTTGCAACCAGCACCACCGCGAGGTTGGTGGCTACAAACAACAGAATGCGCATCATGGTTGTTACGTTCTCCTGACGGATGAGTTGTTGCTTACTGCGGGGTATATAAGGTGCCGGTCGCACAGATTCAATCGGGCGACTATTTCAAACTGTGTACGGCGGAGTATGGCAGAGGATTTTGCGCGGGCTGTGAGATAGAGCGTTGCAGGATGTAAGAAACATTCTGTGAGACTGCAGGGGGCTGCTTGTAGGAGCGGCCTTGTGTCGCGAAAGGGGCGCAAAGCGCCCCCCAGGGCCTTCAATTACTGCGAATAAGTCCGCAGGAAGTTGCCAATCCGCCCAATCGCCGCTTCCAGGTCATCCACTCGCGGCAAGGTCACCACGCGGAAGTGGTCCGGCCACGGCCAGTTGAACGCGGTGCCCTGAACAATCAGCAGCTTCTCCGACAGCAGCAGGTCGAGGGCGAACTTCTCGTCGTTGAGGATCGGGCAGACCTTCGGGTCGATCCGCGGGAAGGCATACAGCGCGCCCATCGGTTTCACGCAGCTGACGCCCGGGATCTCGTTGAGCAGCTCGTAGGTGCGGTTGCGCTGTTCCAGCAGGCGGCCCGGCGGCAGCACCAGGTCGTTGATGCTCTGGTAGCCGCCCAGCGCGGTCTGGATGGCGTGCTGGGCCGGCACGTTGGCACACAGGCGCATGTTGGCCAGCATGTCGATGCCTTCGATGTAGCTCTGGGCATGGTGCTTGGGCCCGGAGATGATCAGCCAGCCGGAACGGAAGCCGGCCACCCGGTACGACTTGGACAGGCCGTTGAAGGTCAGGCACAGCAGGTCCGGGGCCAGCGAGGCGGTGCTGATGTGCACGGCTTCGTCGTAGAGGATCTTGTCGTAGATCTCGTCGGAGAACACCACCAGGTTGTGCTGGCGCGCCAGCTCCAGCATGCCCAGCAGCAGCTCTTTGGAGTACACCGCGCCGGTCGGGTTGTTCGGGTTGATGATCACCAGGGCCTTGGTGTTCGGGGTGATCTTGGCCTTGATGTCCTCAAGGTCCGGGAACCAGTCGGCCTGCTCGTCGCACAGGTAGTGCACCGGCTTGCCGCCAGCCAGGCTCACGGCGGCGGTCCACAGCGGGTAGTCGGGGGCCGGGATCAGCACTTCGTCGCCGTTGTTGAGCAGCGCCTGCATCGACATCACGATCAGCTCGGAAACGCCGTTGCCGAGGTAGATGTCCTCGATGGTGACGCCTTCGATTTCCTTTTGCTGGCAGTACTGCATCACCGCCTTGCGTGCGCTGAACAGGCCCTTGGAGTCGCTGTAGCCCTGGGCGGTGGGCAGGTTGCGGATCACATCCTGGAGGATTTCGTCTGGCGCTTCGAAGCCAAACGGCGCCGGGTTGCCGATGTTCAGCTTGAGGATGCGGTGGCCTTCCTCTTCCAGACGTTTGGCGTGCTTGAGCACCGGGCCGCGAATGTCGTAGCAGACATTGGCGAGCTTGTTCGATTTGCTGAACTGCATGATGTGATCCCGATTGAGAATACGCTGCCCTTGTTCGAAAGGTTTGAAAGGGCAGGAAGCGGGTGCCAGACTTGAGGCCTTGCACACGAAGCCAACTAATATACGTGCCACCCGCGTTACGGAAAAGACGGCGCGAGGTGAAATTCAGCCTGCCGAGGTTCACTTATGCAAAAGATCGACAAGACACTTGAAGAATGGCGCGAAATGCTCGACCCCGCCCAGTATCAGGTGTGCCGCCTCAAGGGCACCGAACGGCCGTTCAGCGGCAAGTACAACAGCGAGCGCCGTGCCGGCGTGTACCACTGCATCTGCTGTGACCTGGCGCTGTTCGACTCGCAGACCAAGTTCGATTCCGGCTGCGGCTGGCCGAGCTTCTATGCGCCGATCGAGGCGAGCGCGATGATCGAGATCCGCGACACCTCCCACGGCATGATCCGTACCGAAGTAACCTGCGCCCAGTGCGACGCCCACCTGGGCCATGTGTTCCCCGACGGCCCGCCGCCGACGGGCCTGCGCTACTGCATCAACTCGGTGTGCCTGGACTTCAAACCCCGCGACGGAGCCTGAAATGGCCGGATCGATGCTGGACATCCCCTGCGTGACCCTGGGCGGCGAGCAGAAAAAGCTCGGCGACTTTCCCGGCAAGGCGCTGCTGGTGGTCAACACCGCCAGCCAGTGTGGCTTTACCCCGCAGTACAAGGGCCTGGAGCAGCTGTGGCGGGACTACCGCGAGCGCGGCCTGGTGGTGCTGGGCTTCCCTTGCAACCAGTTCGGCAAGCAGGAGCCGGGTGATGCGCGGGAAATTGCGCAGTTCTGCGAAGCCAACTTCGGCGTGAGTTTCCCGTTGTTCCGCAAGGTCGAGGTCAACGGCCCTGGCGCCCACCCGCTGTTCGTCGAGCTCAAGCAGCGAGCACCAGGCCTGTTCGGCACGCAGAAGATCAAGTGGAACTTCACCAAGTTCCTGGTCGACCCGGCCAGCGGCAAGGTCACCCGCTACGCGCCGAACACCAAGCCCCAAGCGCTGGAAACCGACATCGAGCGCCTGCTCAGCCGCTGAGCGGGACCCAGTGGTCGATCAGCGCCATTAGCTCCTCGCGGCGGAACGGCTTGGCCAGGTAATCGCTCATGCCCGCCGCGCGGCAGCGTTCGCGCTCTTCGGGCATGGCGTTGGCGGTCAGGGCGACGATCGGCAGCTCCGGCCAGCGCCCGCTCTGGCGAATGCGCCGGCTGGCCTCGTAGCCATCCATCACCGGCATGTTGCAGTCCATCAGCACCAGATCGTAGTCTTCCCGCTCCAGCCACTCCAGGGCCTCGACGCCCTGGGTGGCGATCTGCACCTGGCAGCCGAGCTTGGCCAGCATGCCCTTGGCCACCAGTTGGTTCACCGGGTTGTCTTCCACCAGCAGGATGCGCGCGCGGCCCTCGGTGGCCGTGAGCAGCGGGGTGGCCAGCGGGTGCTCCGGGGCATGCCCCTGCAAGGTGCGGCGCAGGGTCTGATACAGCGCGTTGCGTGCCAGCGGCCGGGCCAGTTGGTGCAAGGGCGCCAGTTGCAGCGATTGCTCACCGGGCAAGAAGTTGCCGTAGGCGGTCACCAGCAGGATCGGTGCCTTCAGTGCCGGGCGCAGTTGAAACAGCTGCTCCAGGTCGTCAGTGATCAACAGGTCGATGCTGTTGTCCAGGGCTGCGCGGCTGTCGTGCCGTTGGTAGTCCAGCCCCCAGCCCGGCAGCAGGCCTTGCAGCAGTTCGCTGAGGCCGCTGCCGGCGTCGCTGAGGGCGACGACCTTGCCCTGCAGGGCGGCTGGTGCAATGGCCTCGGTATGGGTGGTCAATGGCAGCTCGGCGCTGAAGCGGCTGCCAAAGCCTGGCTCGGACTGAATGCGCAGTTGCCCCTGCATGGCCTTGCACAGGTTGCGGGTCAGGGCCAACCCCAGCCCGGTGCCGCCGTATTGGCGAGTGATGCCGGCGCCTGCCTGGGTGAACGGCTGGAAAATCCGCGCCTGGGCCGCTTCGGGAATGCCGATGCCGGTGTCGCGCACTTCCAGGCGCACACCGCCGACGATGCGCACCAGGCGCACGTCGACGCGGCCGAAGCGGGTGAACTTGAGGGCATTGGACAGCAGGTTGCTGACCACCTGGCGCACCCGCGTGGGGTCGCCGAGTACCGAACTGGGGAAGTCGCTGGCGATCAGGCAGGTCAGCTCGACGTTTTGCGCGGCATTCTGCGATAGCAGGTTGGCGGTGTCCTCGACCATGGCGCCCATATCGAAGGGGATGCGCTCCAGTTCCAGCTGCCCGGCATCGAACTTGGACAGGTCGAGAATATCGTTGAGCAATTCCACCAGCACCTTGCCCGAGTCGTGGGCGATCGACAGCTGCTGGCGCTGCTCCCCGGCCAGCGGGCTGTCCAGGGCCAGGGCGATCATGCCGAGCATGCCGTTGAGCGGGGTGCGGATCTCGTGGCTCATGTTGGCCAGGAAGGCGGCGCGCGCCTGGGCCATGTCGAGGGCGCGCTGACGGGCTTCTTCCAGCTCCTGGTTGGACTGGCTGAGGCGGCTGTTGCTGGCCTTGAGCTCTTCGGTGCGGGCCGAAACGATGTCTTCCAGCTCGTTGAGGTAGTGCGTCAGGCGGTTTTCCGCAGTGCGCCGCTGCTGGATTTCGGTGGCCATGCTGACGAACTGCTGGTTGGCGACCCTGACCAGCACGCCGATCTCGTCGAGTTCGTGGCCGGGCGGGCAATCTACCCGGGTTTGCCTGGGCTGGCGCGGGTCGCGGCCGGTGAGGGCGCCGATCACCGTCACCAGTGGCTTGGTCAGCATCATGTAGAACAACGCCAGCAGAATGCCGGTGAGCACCAGGCTGCGGGCGAAGCCGTTGAGCAGGGTGACCCCGGCACGGTCGAGGAAGCGCCCGCCGAAGGCGTAGGTGTCGACGTCCAGGTACAACGTGCCGAGGTATTCCTCGGGCATGTGGGTCAGGTACAGGCGTTCCTTGAACTGGCGCTTCTCGCCGAACAGAAAGTCGCTCAGTGGCCGGTAGCGGTCCTGCAGGCGTGGGCGCTCGACATCGGCCAGCACCGTCTCATTGTTGTCGATCAGCCGTGCACGGATCACCGCCGGCGACTGCAGCAGGCCGCGGGTCAGCTCCAGCGCCAGCTCCGAATCGATGTTGTAGGCGATGCGCGAGGCCGGATTGTGGCTGATTTGCAGCAACGCCTGCACTTCGCGGTTGATGGATGCGTCTTCGCTGGCATAATCGATGCCGATCTGGATGAGACTGAGCAATGTTCCCAGGATGAAGCCGACCAGGACTGTCAACCGGGCTTGCTTGTATGACAGGCGATTGGTGAACTTGATATCCATGGGTCCCGAGCCGGTTTCACGTCCCTTGCGCTGCGCAAGCATAGCCGATCAGCCCCGGCTGCTGGCGGGCCTGTCACACATTCAGCTTTAAATCTCACCTGTCTTGCTAGGAGTCGTCATGGACGCTCGCTTGATTGCTTTCCTGGACCGCGCCGAATCGGTGCTGGCACGCCTCGAACCGCTGTTGCCGGCGCCCCGCCCGGACATCGACTGGGGCACCACCCTGGCCGCGCGCTGGCAGCGCGATGGCCGCACGGGCTACCTGATGCCGCTGGAAGTCAGCCTGGACATCCGCCTGACCGACCTGATCGGGGTCGACAAGCAACGTGATCAGCTGGGCCGCAACACCCACCAGTTCATCAACGGCTTGCCGGCCAACCACGCCTTGCTGTGGGGCTCGCGCGGCACCGGCAAATCATCGCTGGTGCGCGCCCTGCTGGCCGAGCACGCCGGCGCCGGGCTGCGCCTTATCGAGATCGAGCGCGACCACCTGGCCGACCTGCCACGCGTCGTCGAGCAACTGCAGAAGCTGGAGCAACGCTTCATCCTGTTCTGCGACGACCTGTCGTTCGAAGCCGGGGAGGGCGATTACCGGGTGCTCAAGAGCGTGCTCGACGGCTCGCTCGAACAAGCGCCAGACAACGTGCTGCTGTACGCCACCTCCAACCGCCGCCACCTGGTGCCGGAGAAGGAAAGCGACAACGAGAACTGGAAGCGCGTCGACGGTGAACTGCACCCCAGCGAAGCGGTGGAAGACAAGATTGCCTTGTCTGACCGGTTCGGCTTGTGGCTGTCGTTCTACCCGTTCACCCAGGAGCATTTCCTCAACGTGGTCGAGCACTGGATCGGCCAGTTGGCGCGCCCCGCCGACCTGGCCTGGCAGCGTACCGAAGAACTCGACATCCTCGCCGTGCGCTGGGCCACCGGCCGCGGCAACCGTAATGGCCGTTGTGCCTATCAGTTCGCCCGCTACTGGGTCGGGCTGCAATTGCTGGAGCAAAAGTAAACATGATCGACCTCAATGCCAGTGGCGCTGGCCTCGACGGCTACAACCTGCTGGCGGCGCAAGTGCAGGCGCTGTTTGCCGACGAACGCGACTTCATCGCCAACGCCGCGCAGTTTTCGGCATTTCTCTACAACCAGGTGGACGACCTGAACTGGGCGGGCTTCTACTTCAACCGCAACGAAGAGCTGGTGCTCGGCCCGTTCCAGGGCCAGGTGGCCTGCGTGCGCATTCCGTTCAGCAAGGGCGTGTGCGGCGCGGCGGCGGCCACCCGGCAGACCCAGCGGGTCGAGGATGTGCATGCGTTCCCGGGGCATATCGCTTGCGACAGCGCGTCCAACAGCGAGCTGGTGATTCCGCTGGTGAAGGCTGGGCGGTTGATTGGCGTGCTGGACCTGGACAGCCCGAAGCTGGCGCGTTTCAGTGAGGCGGATCAGGTGGGGCTGGAAAGGTTGGCAGCGATCTTCCTGGAATTGACCGACTGCTGAAGCCTGTGCTGCCTGTACCGGCCTCTTCGCGGGCAAGCCCGCTCCCACAGGTACATCACTGACTTCAAGGGCAGTGTTAGCCCTGTGGGAGCGGGCTTGCCCGCGAAGAGGCCGATACAGGTTTCAGGGTCAGTCGTAGATCACCCGCTTTTTCCAGGTCTCTTCCTCATCGGTCTTGAGCCCCTCGGTCAATTCGTTCTGCTCGTTCTCCGCCGGCTCCATCTTGTCCAGCACCTGGGCATTGGCCCGCGCCAGCAGTTTCTCCAGATAGGTCAACTGCTCTTCATACACTTTCGGTTCCGGCTGCTTGCGCAGGTATTGCACGCCGCGCTCGAAGGCCAGCCGTGCCTGGCCGGGCTGTTCCTGCTGCAGCGCCTGCTGGCCAAGGTTGTTGAAGAACTCGATATGCAGCAGCACCAGGATATGGCGGATCTCCTTGACCCACTGCTTGCCTTCGCTGGTCGATAGCACGTTCTCCTGGGTGGCCTTGACGATCTGGGTGTGCAACGCTTCGAGCAGGAAGCGCACATCCTTGGCCTTGACCTCGGTCTGGATCGGGCAGGGCGGGTTGTTCACCGGGATCCGCTCGCCCTGGCCGATCAGCCCCTCGAGTTCGGCGATGCGCGCCTTGAGTTCGGCGCTGTGCTTGTCCAGTGCCAGGCGCCGCTGGTTAAGGCTCAGCTCCAGGCGGGCCAGCACCAGCTTCAACGCCGGGGTCATGAACTGGCCGGGGAACGTCTCGGTGATTTCGCCACAGCGGCGGACCCGGTCGGCCAGGTCGATCTTCAGTCGTGCGCGTTCGAGCTTGCTGTTTTCGACCACGTTGTTGAGGTAGCCGATCACGATCAGCAACGCGATACCCGCCACGATGAGCAGAGTGATCAGAAGTGGTGTCACCGTTAACGCCTCATCAAGAAGTTTTGCTTAATAGAGTGTAGTGGTAGCGGCCGCTGCCGCGAAGGGACCGGCGTGGCCACCTTGCTGCACTTTGTCGGCTGACCGCCGCATTCCTCAAGTGATGGCACTTTGCGACGACTGTGTCAGAAAATCAACGCCAATCCTTCGGCGGGCCTTGGCGGCGCCTTCTATATGGACCGAAGTCATTGATTTAAATAAATTTATAGAAAGGGGTTGACGCCTGTTCGAAGCCTCCATAGAATGCGCGCCACTTGCAGCGTAAAGCACACAGCGAAACGCGGCAGGGAGTGAAAGCAGGCAGTAATGCCAGCAGCGTGTCCCCTTCGTCTAGTGGCCTAGGACACCGCCCTTTCACGGCGGTAACAGGGGTTCGAGTCCCCTAGGGGACGCCAATGCGGGAATAGCTCAGTTGGTAGAGCACGACCTTGCCAAGGTCGGGGTCGCGAGTTCGAGTCTCGTTTCCCGCTCCAAATTCTCCGGCAACGCTTAACGGCGCGGCAGGAAATAAAAATCCAGTCTGGATCGTGAGGTTCAGGTCCTGGTGCACTGAAAAGTGTTGTGTGTCCCCTTCGTCTAGTGGCCTAGGACACCGCCCTTTCACGGCGGTAACAGGGGTTCGAGTCCCCTAGGGGACGCCAAATGCGGGAATAGCTCAGTTGGTAGAGCACGACCTTGCCAAGGTCGGGGTCGCGAGTTCGAGTCTCGTTTCCCGCTCCAGTTTAAGTACTGTGGCGTCTATGCGGTGCAGTGGTGGTGAAGGTCGTCAACGCGCTTCACGCCGATTAGCGGTAAAGCTTCAAATTGCGGGAATAGCTCAGTTGGTAGAGCACGACCTTGCCAAGGTCGGGGTCGCGAGTTCGAGTCTCGTTTCCCGCTCCAAATACAAAAAAACGCCACTCTTCGAGTGGCGTTTTTTTTTTGGGTTCGCCTCAAGCCTCGTCTATCAGCTGGGCGGCTACATCCGGGAATTTCAGCCAACTCACCTTGTCGTCGAACGACACCTCCACGAATACCTGGAATTGGTATTTGAGAGCCAGTTTCACCAGGTCGGTCTTGCTGACAGTACCTAGCGTAATGATGCCGGCCTCGGTGGTCACCGGCAATTCTGTGGCAATCGGCAGCCTGATTTCGCGCCCGATGTTGCCTCGCTCCACCCCTAGAATCCAGGCGTTGATGAACTGCGATGTATGCCGGAATGACCAGTCACCGAGGGTAAAGCTGGCGCTATTGCCTAGGTAGCGCAGGTTCAGCGCACCATCGCGGATACTGATGCTCTGTACGATTGGCAGGCCTTCGATTCTTCGGACCGTGACAAAGTGCGAGGGCGATGGCGGCACGTCAGGTTTGTTGATCTGGTAATACAACTCGACCCGGTTATCCATGTGCGGCGGTACATGCATGCGAGGGATCAGGTATTCACGCGCACCTGGCGATGTAGGTGTGCTGGTGGAATAACCGCCGAGGGTACCTGGTTCCCCCCAGTGCACGGTGACTGTTTCTCCGGGTCTGATGTCTGCATCCTTCGGTATGACAAATGTGACGCCGTTGGCTGCCTTGGCTGGATCCAGGGTGCTGAAGTAATCACTGCCGGTCGCTTCCTTGATGCGGGGCGGGGGCAGCTCGCGCGGTGGCGGGGACGGGTCTGAAAGCAGCGAACGCGCCAAGGCCCGCTGAGGTGCCGTACCGGCCCGATCCTGCACTTCATAACGGGCGAAGCGAGTACCGTTGCCAGACTGGCGAATGAAGACGCCTGGAAAGTCCAGCTCCAGCGGTTTGCTGCTACTTTGTGTACCCAGGATTTCGATGTGGTCTTTGGTCAGCTTGATCATGCCGACCATCTGCTCCCCGACCGGGTCGTCGCTCCAGTACCACTTTACACTGTCGCCTGGCTCGGCACCGAGGAAGGGCGGTACTGTGGCTGTAACCTTGTCGTCATTGGCCTTCAGGTAGTCCTCGGTCACCCCTTCACGAATGATGGACTCGGGAAATTGCAGCTTGTCATCACCGGGTGCGAGCAGTGGTGGGGTCTTGTCGATGTAGATCGTCAGCGGCCGCGACTGGGAGAGATCGCCCTTGTAGTCGCACAACTCGTAATGCAGTTTGTGCTGGCCCTCGATCATGAAGCGGACAGGTGCGAGGATGAACAGATCTTCAGGCTGGATTGGCTTGTTGAAAGGCTTGGTATCGACCTTCTCATCCTTCCAGTACAGCGTCACGTATTCAATACCCAGCTCCGGGGGGGCCGGGTGCGCCCACTCAGGGAACTCGACGCGCAATGGCTTGTAGGTGGCGATGAAATCTACGACATTGCTCGGCGCTCCCTCTACATCGGGCACCAGGTCCGGTACGGTTGGAGGAACGAGCAGCGCGGTATCCGTGGCCGGTGAAGGCGCTGTGGTCGACGCATTGCTGGAGTCTGTGATTTCCTGGGTGGTTCTTTTACGAGTCATCGGCCTTCTCCGAGCCTGACATTGAGACGAAAAAGGGAAGGCGCTGTGGCCTTCCCTCAAGTGTTCACCAGTTGTAACGCACCCCGAGATTGACGCCCCAGGGCTGTTCGATCTTGTCGCCGTGGCTGTAATCGAGGTCGGCATGCGCTTGCCATTGGTCTGCCCAGGACAGCGCCAGGCCCACACCGACCTCTGCGCGTGTACCGGACAGGTCGTTCGCGAAGCGGTTGCCGTTAACCTTCACCTGGTTATCGTTGACCCATTCATGCACGGCCGCGACGCGCAGGTAGGGCTGGAGGGTGCGCCCGTCCGCAGCGCTGAAGGTGCGCCCTGTGGTGGCGCCGAGCTTGCCCAGCAGTGAGCGTGTGCGTTCGCCCTCGGTACGCATGCCGTTGTCCAGGCTGTAGTCCTTGCCCTGGACCACCAGCCCCGAGAGCTGGGCAAATGGCTCGAGGAAGTATCCGTCGGTCAGGCTCAGATGCCGGCCGACTTCCAGCGACACCCCCAGCCCATGGCTGGTGGAGTCACCCTCTGTCTTCTTGCCGTCGCTCAGGCGTACGTCAACGCTGTTCTCGAAGCGATTGAGCCGCGCCGTGGCGTCGAAGTAGTAACCGCTTTCGGCCTCGAACCAGCTGGTATAGGCACCGACGTGGTAGCTGTCGACGGTTGCGGAGGAGCCGCGGACAAGGTTCAGGTCGGATGTGCTGATGCCTGCCGTTACCCCGACCAGCCAGTTGCCATCACCGGCTGACAGCGGGGTATCGGCGCCGAATGACAAACCTTGCTGTCGTTGCTGGTAGGCCACGCCAGCGCTGGCCGCGACATTGTATTTACTGCCGAAGGTGCGCACCCAGGCACCCGAGTTGGCCGGGTTGCGCCGCACTTCACCCATGCGGCTGCGCAAGGTGCCGAGTTCGCCGTACCAGATGGTTGGGGCTGCATTGGCCAGGGCCATGACCGATTGCGTACCCGGGCTGGCCACTCGAGTGGTCAGGTCGAGGAACCAGTCGTTGTCGCCTTTGCGCACCAGGTCATAGGAATAGGCACCGAGGTCGACTGGCCCGCCTTGCAGTGCGAACTGCGCGTCGCCGCCACCGATGTGCACCATGTGCAGGCTGCTGTCCGCGTGCGGGTCGCGGCCACTGCTGTTGATCAGCAAGGTATGGTTGCCGCTGGCGCTCCCCGTCACGTCCAGTTTGTCCGATTGGCCACTGCTGAAGTCAGCTTCCATCACGAACGTGCCGTTGCCCGCCAGGCTGTCCACCGAAAGGGTAAAGAAATCGTTCGGCTGGCCAAAGCGCACCGAGCCGCCATCCAGGCTCAATGCGCCGACTTTGGCATCGCCGACCATCACCCATTGCGCATTGCTGTCGATGCCCAGGTGGGTGACGTTCTCCAGCCGGCCTTTGAGGGTGGCGGCGTTTTCGAGCTGAACTGAGGCACTGCCACCTTCGGCGACGACAATGTCACCCTCCAGGTGGCTGTCATTTACCCGCAGGGTCGCGTCGGCGCTGTGCGCAACGTTGAGCAGCACGCCATTGCCAGCGCTCAGGGTCGAGCGGTTGAGCACATCGATGTGCGCGGTAGCCGGGCGGATGGCGCCGATGCCCACGACGATTGCCGATCCGTTCACCCCCTCCACGTGGCTGTTGTCCAGCACCAGCGTGGCGTTGCCGGAAGGGTCGCTGCCTTCACGCAGGCGTACGCCGTTCTCGCTACCGCTGATGGTGGAGCCTTCGCGGGCTATCAGCGTGCCATTGGCCAACTCGGCGCCGAGGCCCGTTGCGCCAGTACCACGCAGTTCACTGCGTTGCAGTTCGAGCGTACTGTCGTTGACCAGGGCGCCTTGGCGTGCGCCGCTTATGTTGCTGTCCACTGCCAGTGCCTGGGAGCGTGTGCCCGAGAGGGTATCTGCTGTCAGGCTCAGGCCGCGGGACTCGCTCACCACGCTGGTGCGCTCCAGCGTGGCAACGGCACCGCGCAGGCCAAGGCCGTTGGCATTGTTCTGGGCGTCGATTCGGCTATCGCTGAACGTGACAGTGGCACCTGTCTCTGCGGACACCTGCAACGCCTTCGCGCCATTGGCGGTCAATGTGGCGGGGCCTATGACGCGGTAGCTGTCGAGCGCGCTGCCGGCATCGATCAGGGTGTCCTTGGTAACGTTGGTCTGGGCCCAGGCCGAAGTTGCCAGCAGCAGCGGGCTCAGTTTGCCCAACATGGACAGGTGCCGAAGAGAATAGAAGGTTGATCGCGGGTGGCTAGACATGGAATTTCCTTGTAGATAGGGCTGCGTATGTAAGATCCATCTCTCCTTTTTGTAGGGGGATCTTTCAAGTCGTCAGCTTATGTGCGCCACTTCACGATGAATGTAGGGATTACCCTACAAATAACATGGATAAGTCCTACGTTATGCGGTGGCAGCGGCCCGCTTTCCAAAGGCCGCTGCCAGCGGCGGTCAGGGTCGGGTCAAATCGCAAGTGTTTCCTGTGCCGTTGTCACCGATGCTGACTTTGTTTTCCGCCGGTGCCGATACCAGTCCTTTGCCGGGGAAGCTGTACTTCACCCGGCCGCGTGCCGCCAGCGGTGACTGGGCATAGATCGGCAGAATATGGTCGGCGTACGGCTGAATTTTCCAGACGAAGCCGTCGTCGATCATTTCCTGGTTCAGAGTCAGCGTTTCCCGCTTGTCCACGGCGATCGGGACTTCACCGCTAAGCCCTTCGACGACGGTCCATTCGAGCGTGATCTCGTTGCCAGGGACGAGGTTGTACTGGGCACTGGCCGGGATCCTGATCCTGAATGCAGGAGCTGCCGTGCTGTCGTCCGGGTCCCACAAGGATGAGCAACCTAGCCAGCCTTTGGAGGTCAGCCCCTCGAACTCCCCGGCATCCGGGGTAATCGTGACCGCGTCGGCATCGACGTACTGGCGTTCTGACTCTTGTTCATTGAGCGCGTCGGCTTCGGCGCGCACGGTGTAGTGCACGGGCAGCCTCGGGTTGTTCCCTGCCGCAAGGATGTACTTCCAGAGGATCGTGACGACCTTGGGCGCACCTGTTACCCGGTCGACCACCCAGGTGGCCTCTTCAACCAAGGTGCCATTCCAGTAGAAGTCCACGACATGCCCGAGCTCGATGCGCTCGTACAGGGCAAAACTTAGCGTCGCGTCCTTACCGGCGTCAGCCCGCACCAGTTTGTTGCTCTGTCCCGAGTCGCTGGTGATCTCGGGTGCGTTCAAACCGGGGTTGATAGGCGTCGGCCATTCGAGATCCTCTTCGGGGCGTTCGGGGCCTACGTAGGAAAAATCGACGTTTATGTCATCATCTACCGGGCCATAGGGCACTTCGCCGCGCAAGATTCGATAGCTGACGTTGGTGACTTCGATACCTGTGCTGGTGCCGTATTCTTTTCGCAGTACCTCGGGGGGAACCGGGACGCTGATAGGGAAGGGGCGTGAGCCCACAGGCTCAGGGCGCAACACGGAGCCGGCCGAGGTTGCGCTCTTCCACGTGACCTCGATGGTGTCGCGCATGCCGCGGTTCTTGTACTCCCTAATGTCCACCGTGACGCCGCATTGCGCATCCTTGAGGTCCAGTATGCCGTCCAGGGCCAGAAAGACTTCTGGTGGCTGCAGATCTTCCGGTTCGTCGCCGAGCACTACGTCGACCGAGCCTGGGTAGGCCATGCGGCTTTTGTTGGTCGCTTTATCGAACTCGAAGAAGGTGACGAAGAAACGGCCATCGCCCTTTTCCCGTACCTTTTCGACCGAGATTATCACCTTGCGGTCGGCGGGAACGGGGCCCTCGGCCACCGGCGTGCCGAACTCGCTCTGTTCTTCTGGCCATTTCTCGAGGTAGTACAACTTGAACGTATCGCCAGGCTGCTCATCCGCTCGCGGCGGCAATATGACTTCAATACCACCTGGGTGTGAGGCCAGATAGGATTCGTTGATATGGCCCGGGGGCAGCTGTACTGGATCCGGAACGACCTGTTCACCCCACGGCGGGATACTGTCACAGATCAGCTTGATGGCAGCCGACCAGGACTCCGAGCCCAGATAATCGATGTGCTTGTAGCGGATCCATAACTCACCATTGACGGGGATGTCACGCTGGGGGAATGACAGCAGAATAGGGAAATCGCCCGGCAAGATCGGCGCGTCATACTGCTCCAGGGGGCCGATGTCCTTGAAAGAGCCGTCGGCACCGGTCAGGGAAAACTCCAGTTGCAGTTCTTCCCAACCCAATTCGGGGTCGTCCGGAAGAATCGGCCATGGTGGAATGCGGACTTCAAGAGCTTGAGTCAAGGCATCTCGGTGTAGTGTGCCATCTGAGGGATCGACGATGCCTTTGACATCGGGGGCGTTGAGGCTCTTTGGGGATGGCTGCAAGTTGGCTGTTTTTGATTTCAGATAGCGCTTGCGGGCTTCTTCAGCTTTGCTGCGGCTGTCTGAAAGCGGTGCTGAGTCTTTCATGTTGGGTCCTCGCAGTACAAAAATATTTTGTTGTGGCAAATGTGAGAATTAAAACCTATGTTCTTGAGGGGGGATTTCTATGCCCTATGCGCTTCAAGAATTTCCAATTTTTCACGTTTGACATCCATAGAGGTTTTGAGTTAGGTAGAGGAGGAATTCCGTTATTAGAAGCGCTATTTGCAGCAACTTTAAATACTGAGCTGGATGAATAAGCGCCAACTTTTGTAGCCGTTTTCAGTGCACTTGCTGCATATGTCAGACCGCCGCCAGTGAGGCCCACGGCAGCCGCTGTATAGTTCAAGATCATGCCGATGTTGCTCCGCGTCTCATGCCCTGAAAGAACCCCCTCGGTTTGTACTGCCGTACCGCCGACTGACAACGTGGCCGAGATGATCGCGGTCCCAAGCTTGATACTGGTGATCAAACTGCCCGCTACTACCGCAGCGGAGACTGCCGCTGTCGCTGCCGCAGCTGCCGCAACGCTTGGTGCGGCGGCTGCCGCGCCCGCACCTATTCCGATGGCTACCCCTGAGGTTCCTACCACGGCGGCTGCTACCGCGGAGGAAGCTCCCGTCCAGGCGGCGGCTACCGCCGGCGCCGCCGCTCCGTACGTCAGCACAATCGCCGCTACCGAGGCGATGGCCGCGAAAACAAAACCGATACCCATGCCGATCCAGCCAACTACGCCGAGCTCCACGCGCGGCGAGATCCGATGCCGCTCAAGCTCGTGCCGCGACTGGCTGGTACCGCTGTAACCGGTGCTGTAATGCCCGGTAGGGTCGCGGAAGGTCACCGGGTTGCCCTGGCAATAGCCGTAATAGTTCAGCCCCCCTTCGCCGAACGGGCTCAGCGAGTCCGGGCTGTGGAAACGCATCAGCACGGGGTTGTAGACGCGATAGCCGTTGCCCAGCAGGTACCAGCCGCTGTCCGGGTCAAGCGCCTCGCCGTTGTAGCCCAGCGCGGCAAGTGTGGGGTCGTCGCTGTGGTCTTCGCCGTAGGCCGTGTAGCGTATGGCCCGCGTGCTACCGGCCTGGCTCTCGGCAATCACGCTGTGGCTGGCACTGGTGTGCAGCAGCAACGGTGAGTGCGCGCCGCTGCCGCTTTGCTGCACACCCAGCGGTTGCTCGCCGTGGTGCAGGTACAGTGTCTGCACGCCGTCACGCACGGCCCGGCGTAAACGTTCACCGTCATGCAGCAGCAGCGTGCGTTTGCCGGCGTCGTGGCGACTGACCAGCAGGCCATGGCCGTCATAGCCGTAGGTATCGGGCTGGCCCGTAGCGTTCAGGCCCAGCAACTGGTTCTGGCTGTCATAGCGGACCGGGCGGCCACGCTCGTCGCGGGTCAGGTTGCCATTGGCGTCGTAGCTGAAATCAGGATCGGGCGCGGCACGCGCAGGTGTGTACTTGATGCGCTGCAGCTGGCAGGGGTCGCGCTCTGCATGAATGAACTCGGCCCTTTCCGGGCGGGGCACGTTGCTGAAACTGGTAAGCGTGGTCAGGATGTTGTTGAAGGCATCGAAGGTGAACACCTGTGATTCGATGCTCCGGTCCAGCGCATCGCGGGGCAGGTCCGGCCCCTTGCAGGTGTGCCGGACCAGGCGGGCATGGGTGTCGTAACCAAAGCCTTCCTCAAGGCGCAAAACCCCCGCGACATGCAGCGTGCGGCTGAGCATCAGGTCATCCGCGCCCCAGGCTGACTCCTGGACTCGATCTGGCTGACCGCTCTGGCTCCAGGTGCGCTTGGTTTCGCGATCGTGATCATCGTATTCGATCGTCGTTTCCAGCTTATAGTCGCCGGCCCGATCGTGGCTGGTGATCACTTGCACGCGGCCTAGCTCGTCGTATTCGAAGACAGCCTTCAACTGGCCCTGCTGAGTGGATTCCAGGTGACCGTTCGGGTAGTACTCGTGCGTGGTCGTTACACCATTGTCTTCCGTTGTACTTTTCAGCCGGTCTTGCAAGGTGTTGACTAATTCCCTGCTCCAGGACTTGCCTGTGTGCACGTCATCCCAATGTTCTTCAATCAGCTGGTTGGCGAGGTTGTATCCGAAACGTCGTTTGCCTTGCCCGTTGTCGCTGCTTAGCAAACGAGCACTGGTGGCATGGTAGTCGAATCGGGCGTGGTCTTCGGGCGCATTGTTGCTGGTCGGCATCGCGGTGAGCTGCAGGTTGTAGTCCAGCTCGATGGTCTCGCCAGCAGGGGTAATGTGTTGGCGTGGCATGCTTTCGCCTTCACGGAACACGAAATGTTCGGTCCGCCCCCCCACGGTAGTACCGACCAGTCGGTCCAGCCCATCGTGGTACTGCGCGCCAATCTCGCGAGCGGGTAACAAGGCGTTCGCCGGAGTGACCACCAGGCTGGCGGGCAACTCTTCGGTGGAGTGCTCGGCATAGGTACGGGTGAGCCGGGTATTGTTCGGCTGGCGGGTGACCAGCATTCGGCCCCATGGGTCGTAGGTAAAGGTTGTGGTGTGGTTGCGTTCGTCCGTTTCGCTCAGGGCGTGCCCGAGGCCGTCATAGCTGTACCTGCGCTCACCGAGCAGCTCGCCGAAGGCATCCAGGCGCTTGCGCCGCACGGGCTTGTTGAACCGGTTCAGCCAGGTTTCGGTCTTGCCGCTGATCGCACGCGCCACCTGGGTTACCCGGGTTTCGACACCCTTGCGGGTCTTTGTCCGGGTACGTGATTGCACCTTGCCGCCTTCGCGCCAGGTGTAACGGATGGCGCCTTTGTGAGCGGCATTCCCGATAGGGTCGAGCACGTCGTGTTGTTCAACACCATCCGGGCCAATCGTGCAGCATTGTTCACCCCAGTCGTCATACCTCAGGTGGTTGGTCAGGGTCAGGAACTTGCTACCTTGCAGCCAGTCGGTAGCGGTCTCTCGGACCCGGTTGCCAAAAGCGTCGTACTCAAGGGCCATGACTTCGAAAAAACTGCCCGGTCGGGAGGGGTGGACGTTGTCCCGTTGCTCGAGGACTGGCCTGCCCAGGCCGTCCAGTACCGTCTCGGTGGTAATGCCGCGCGCGTTGGTCACGCGATGCCGGGCGATGTCTCCATCACGCGCACACAGTTCATAGGCGTAACGCCTGCCAGCCTCGAAGTCGCTGCCGGGCGATACCCGCTCACGGGTAACCCGGCGCAGGGCATCGTATTCCCGGTAGGTCTGCGCGCCGTTTTCATCGGTTTCGAACACCGTCTCACCGACCAGTAGCGAACGCATTTCAGCGGTTGTGCGCCGCGTGCCGTCATAACCGATGAGGGTAGTGCGGGTTTCCAGAACCGGGTGTTTGCCAAGCGGCTCGACCATCGCCTTGAACTGAAACTGGGTGGTGGTTTCCAGCTTGTTGCGTTTGACCGTTTGTTGGTAGCAGCGTCCATGCAGCAGGCTGGCGAAGGGCGCATCGATGTAGTTGCTCACGGTTTGTGCGAGCACCTCTGCCGGGTTGGCTTCGTCAACCAGTGTCTCGGTGTGCTCGACAACCATTGGGTTGAGCGTGATGGTAGTACCCGCCAGCGGCCTCAACGCACGATAGTGGTAGTGATAGGTGAGGGTGTGGGCTGGCCCGTCTGCGTCAAAGGACGGGGTGGTGGTCCGGCTCTTGAGGTGCCGGACGAAACCATTGGCATCACCCGGGTAGCCATCTTCAGGGTCCATGCCGTACCAGGTATTGGTCTCGGTCACGCCGCTGGCGAGTTTGCGCCAAATGATATTGCCATGGGTGTCGTATTGGGTCTCTACGGTTTCCAGGCGGCTGCGGGTAATGTCGTTGGCCAACGACCAGCGCACCTGCTCCAGGATCGGCATCTGCAGGGTTGGCGCTTGCTCGTCGAACGAGCCTGGCCTGAGGTTGTAGGTGGTATTGACTTCATGAACGCAATTGTTCTGTACGGTCCTGGTGGCGGTCAGCAGGTGGAAGCGGTTGAAGGTACGGGTGACGACCTGCAGTGGGTTGGTGTCTGCCCCCGATAAGGTTTCGACGGTCTGGTACTCGTAGTCGCCGGAGTACCTGTAGAGGTTGTCCAGCCCGTCGTCACTCCAGCCAATACCACTGCCAAAGCCCAGGAAATTATGCGAGCCCGGATAGTAATAGGCTCGCTGAAAGGTGGGTTGTCCCTGGCCTGGCTCGGTGATGTGGCGGGTGACACGGGGCAAGGCCAGGGGGCGGCTGGTGCCTGGAAACTGATGCCCGCCATCTTGATAAAGCAGGTGTTCCCGTGCGCCGGTAGGGGTCTCGACCTTGGTCAGGCACAAATGATCGAGCACCAGCCTGTATTCCAGGCGCCAGCTTGCCTGCTCGGCAGTTGGCAGAACGATTGAATCGACCCAGTCGGTGTTGATCAGCTTCATCACATGGCGAGCGACGGGCTGGCCGTCGTCGCCCTGGTAAGGCCGCTCGCGCAACTCGATGCGGCCATCCTTGCGTTCGATTTCCAGAAGGATCTGCCCGCTGTCATCGGTGATCGAACTGAGCATCATGTATGCCGGGTTGAAGGGCTGGTACGCGAGGCTGACCTTATGCCCTGTCTCCGAATAGATCTCTACCGGCAGTGCGATGCGCCCCGTCATGCTGCCCATTTCTTCAAGAATTTCCACAACGCCAGAACGGTGTACCACCCGATAGCGCGCATTGCCGCCGGGCCCGGCGGGTTCGCGATACAGATGAAAGTGCGCAAGCCGCTGCTCGCGCATTTGCAGGCGGTTGCCGAAGCTGCCGGTGACCTTGAAGGTTTCACCGGTATAGGTGGTGATGACCTGGTTGTGTGCAGTCAACTGGGTCAGTGACAGGTTCCACCCTCTGCCCCAACCAGAGTCGCTGTTGTTGAGCGGGTTGAAGTTGAGGCTGAGTTCTGGGTCGGGGCCCTGGAAATTATTGGCATTCAACGCTGGAAGTTTGACTGACAACGTGTATTGGCCCGTGCGCGTATCCACACCGTTCTCCATGAAACTCATGAAGTTAAGGGCGTTGGAGTGAACTGAAGGTTCTGAACTCATGAGGGGGTGTCTCGCTGTGCATGAGGAATGAACAAAGCCGTTTCATTGCGCTCGGGTCGTACAGGGTTGGTACAGGGCAGCGCAACGGCTGCGATATGGGTCGACAGTAGATGAACTTGCGTGGGCTGGCACCTAGCAGTTTTGCCAGGTGTCGACCGACAGGGCGGGTGCTATATCTAGCTCAACTTGCCAATTGGCCGTGATTTGCAACGGAGACGCATTAATGGAAATGCCAGAGGTCGAGCACCTTGATGAGCGGAGCAACTCAGTCAACTTGGATAAACTAGGCCTGGAAGCGCTGTCGACGTGGATCAACTACCCCGGTATCGCTGTGGGCCATTACATAGATGTCAACTGGCGGGGGTGTCGGGCAGATAATTCGGTCGATGATATTATTGGCATTCGCCAAGTCCTTCGCGTGGATCCCCTCAAGGGCTGGATGTTTCCAGTATCAAACGACCGGATCATGGCCTTACGCGGAGGGCAAGTCTTTTACTCGTACATGCAAGTAACGTTATCAGGCGACCCGCTGAGCGAGGAGTCCAAACGTCGGGCCTTCTATGTCCAGCGGCCGGACGCTGGCCAGTTGTCACTCGCTGTCGCCCATCTTCAGGACGCCCACGAGTGTGTAATTGATGCCAGTGAGCTGAACACTGAAGGCGTGCTGTTGGCAACAGCGCCTTATGCGGCCATGAGCACGGGTGATGAGTTTACCCTGACCTGGACGCCCTTCTATGACGAGTTTTCAGAAGGCACGCCGATTCAGCAGAACCATGTGGTCGAGGAACGTGACATCGGCCAGCCACTGTTGTGGCACCTGGAATATAGCGATGTATACAACTATCTGTATGGCTACGGGTTGTTGCAGTACTCCATCACGTTCGCCAATGGCGCTTCCATTCAATCACCCGTGCAGCGCTTCGATATTGTCTGGCCCGAAGCTACCGACCCGCCACGTGCGCCACTGTTGCGGGCACCCAATATTGACGGGTTTACGGGTGGCGCCCTGGACCCCGATGACGAGGCCTATAAGGACGGGGTGTGGTTGGAACTGGAAGTTGACCCGGACTTGCAGGTGGGCGATTCACTGATGCTCTACGCAGTGGGCCCTGAAGTGACATTGCGAGGTGTGCGCGCAGATGTCAGCTCCCTGGACGGCGGGCGGATTGCCGTGCGGTTGGAACGCGCGTGGCTGCAGAGTGACGAGAACCGCGGCAAGCAGGTCGCTTTCAGCTATGAGTTCGCGCGGCAAGGTGTGCAGAAGCGCTCTGAGGTGCTCACTGTGATATTGCAACGCAAACTGCACCTTCCTCTGCCGGTGATTAAACATGCAGTGCAAGAGCCCGGTGACGAATCTCACCAGGGCACGGTCCACCCCCGCAACTTGAACAATGGTGCTGAAGTAAGAATTCCAGCGGATGCAGAACTCGGCGAGGGAGAGCTGCCGGCGCCGCAGGTCTACATGCACTGGGAGGGGCACGGCAGTACAGGGAGCGCCATTGTGCCACAGCCTGTTTCTGGCGACCGGCGCTTGTTCAAAATGCCGCGATCGGCAATGGCTGCCAACTTGGGCAGGCGGATTAAAGTGTATTACACGCTGACGCGTCTCGGTGAGGCGCCTCGGGAATCGGAAAAGTTCGACCTGCAGGTGGCCGATTTTGATGCTGAAAGCTACCCCCCTATTCAGATTGAAGGCGTCGAAAATCAGACATTGTCGTTGAGCAAAGTGCCAAAGCAAGGCGCCAGCTGCACGCTGGGAAGTTGGAGTTTCATGGCAGAAGGTCAGCGACTCGGCATCGTGGCCGAGGGTACGCCGAAACCCGGTAAACCTGCCACGCATGTTCTACGTCCGCGCACGGCGCAGGTGACTGAAGATGAGTATTACGCGGGTGGTATTGAAGCGCTACTTCCCAAAGCGTTTCTCGCTGGCCTGGATTTGAACGGTAAGCTGAGGGTGACACCGTCTCTTAGTTTCGATGATGGCGAGACGTGGCGGGACTTCCGCTCTCCAGATATAGATCTGGATGACTGAGAACATAATTTCATTTGGAGGTGACGTATGTCGAACAATTCAAAGTCCGCGCTGTTGGCGTGGTTAGCGTCCGGCGATCGAATGCTGAACTGTGATAATATTTTTGCCATCAGCAAGAACAAACTCAACGCCTTGTTGACCCAAATTTACATTAGCCGATTTAATACTGATTCCTACCTGGACCCGGTCAATGGCGAAACGCCTGCGGATAACGGCTATAAAGTTTATATGCACAACTTTATTCTGGATCACCCGCGCCTGTCATTTGACAACGCCGACATTGACAGCTCACGGGCCAGTCTGCGCATGAAGATTGTGGGTGGTAACCAGGTGGGTTTGAAGCAGGTCGGCGCCCATTGGTACCCCCAGCGGATTGATCGGATCGAACCCCTGGTGGGCCCGGAGTTGCGCCTGCGGCTCAAGATGACAGACGTGCCAGGTTATGTGAGTGCGGATGCAAACCTGATCCTCGATTTGCGTAACAGTGATGATTTCGTCTTGACCTTCTCCGATTCCAGACGTATTCAGGAACTGGGAGGCGACTTTTTCAAGACATTGTTCAAGGCGTTGCCCGAATCGAAACGAATCTGGTCGCTGGGGCGTATCGAGCACGGTGATGATGAACTGCTTCGACCCGAGTCGTTCCTACTGTTTACTCAGCGCAATCCTGCAGTCAAGCAATCGCCGATGGAAGACGGTGATGAGGAGGTTGACGGCGCGATACTGGGATTGGTCAACATGGTTGCAGGCATCGGCAAGCCTGATACCCCAGGGCCGGAATACCGCTACTTGATTCCTGATGACAGTGACCATTATTCGGCGAGTGTTTTTTTTGAGCGCATGCGCGTCGCGCTTGCGACCGTGATTAGAAACCTTCCGCGTGACATTTTCCAAAATGTCGAGTTCAAGATTGAGCGGACACCAGGCGGTGGGCTATCGGCAATCGCAACAGCGGGGAAATTGGCCTACCAGTCAGAGGTCATCACAGAGAGTTATCAGAACGAAACCGAGGACGGAAGCGTTCACTGTGAAGCTGAAACTCTGATGATTACAGATGAGGTACCCATCGCAGGACGATTGACAATCAATGCAATGGCAGATCGCGTCACGCTGAAACTGGCGGTTGATTCGCATGAGGTTTTCACGCGGGTGCAAAGTTACAGGGAGCTCAGCTACGCACCGGCCCCTTGGATAAACCCAAAATTTTTACTCGGAATCTGGAAATGTAAAACCAGTTTAAATATCAATGGCGAGTGGCGGGTAAATAATATAAATGGCGCCAAGTTGGAATTGTCCAGCTTTGATGCACGCTCAGGAATGATCAAGGACCCTGAACGGCTCTTTTCATTTGACCCTGAGTCGTCGGGTAGTCCGTTGGATCTGGGGCATTTTTTCTTTGCTGTGCTACTCGCCTACAGTGGCCAAGTTAGTCTTTTCAAATCCAATGCTTTTGGGCCGATCAGGGCCGCGCTCGCCAAAGATCTTCCAAGCGAGCTACGTTTGGATGAGGTGGTCGAGAACACCATCAAGCTGAACTTCGGCGGCGCAATATTGAGCCGCGAGCAGCACATGCCCCGTGACATCGTGTGTTTCGGCCATGTCGACCCACGGTCGACCACGTTCACCGTGACACCGCTGGAAAAAGAACTGCTCCACGGCCAAAAGTTGCAGCTTGCGTGCGTTCCTCCGCAATCCGGTGTGGAGTGGTCGGTCGAGTCGGCTGATGGCGCGGCAGATGCGGGCCATTTTGACCAGAACACCCACGGCTTGTATCTGGCGCCGGGCAGCACCGCAATCAAGGGTGAATTCACTCGCGTTCGGGTTACCGCCACTAATCCGTACACCGGGTTTTACAATTCCGCCCTGCTCACCGTGCTCAAGAACGGCCTCCAGTGCAGCCCTTTGCTGGAGGTGTGTCAATCGGGTGACGAGGGGATCAGTCTGAAGGGCGATCACATAGCGGGTGCTGAACTGCATTGGCGCATTCTGGGATCAAAACACTTTGGCGAGTTGCCTGGTAAGACGGGTAAGACCAACACCTATGTACCTTACAAAAAAAAGGAAGGGGAAGAGGACAAGGACCTGGAAGGCAAATCGTTCCTGATCGAGGAGGTAGAGGTTAGCAACAGCCTGACCGATGAGCGTCGAACGCTGTGTATCGTCACTCAAATGACCGAAAAACGCCCCGCCGACGTGCTGGTGGACAAGCGCGATGACACGTTGGGCAGAGTCTGGCTATCGATCAGTGCGGGGGGGCAGGCCGGCGTCAGTGAGCTGACAGTCGAGCATGGCCCGGGCCGCACCGGCAAAGACCAGGACGGCAAATGGTACTACCAGGCAAATGCCGAGAGTTCCGCACATTTCTGCGTGGTCCGCGCCTTCTGGGAGCCCCTCCCGGGTTTCCCCTTCAACTTCGAGGGTTTCATCGTGTTGCCGCTCCCGCTCGGTGCACACGTCAACGCTTATCAGACTCTGGAACAGTCTGCACAACGTGTACTGCGCCGCTAACGGTGCAGCATTCACATGCACGAATGCTGTCCAGCACATCAATGGAACAGGGCTAAATCATGGCTACCAATTATCTGTCGGTCATCACGGCTTGGATGAAGCAGCAACCGAGTCATCTGAACTGGGACTTCACATTTGCCACACGTCCCGACCAACTGAACCACCTGGTCGAGCAGGCCCACTACACGCAGGAAGATAGCGTCCGGGACGATATCGAAGGCGAGATCGTCCTGCCGGGTTCCGGCGTCACTCACATCCTCACGGGCTACCGCATGGGGCCACCACTACTGGTGGCCACGGAGCCAGGGCATGCCTCGGCAAAGGTCCAGCAACGTATCACCCTGGACGGTGGTACGCACTTGGTCGTGGACAAGGCAGACGGCCTGCTCGGTCTGGCGGTGCATGATGCGCTGGACCCGTTGCCAGTGTCGCAGGCATTGGTGCTTGACACAGATGCCCATGGCGTCAGGGCAGACCTGCGCGAAGGCACTGATACCGAACTCGATCTGGGCGGCAGCCTACCCCAGCGCCTGGCCGCCGGGCGCTTCTTCAAGGATGTGCTCAGCGGGCTGGGCAGTGCCCGGCAAGTCTATCCGTTGGTGACGTTCAGGCCACTGCCCCTCAACTCTTACCTGCAAGTGCGGCGTACTGAAGTGCGCACTCATGTCAGCAAAGCCAACGGCAATCCCGCGTTAGTCATATTCGCAGGCGTACACAGCGGGCCGACGGGCAACTTCCCTGGCGAGGACTCCGGGTACCCTTTTCTGCTACCTGACGACCTGGAACAACCGGTCAGTAGCAGTGTGTTGTTGAGTTCGCGCTTCCTGCACCGGGCCGCCTACGGAGTCGGCCTTGAGCATATGCTTGAAGGTGGGGCGTTCGACGCCACGTACGACACCGACAACAATCTGCAGCGCCTGGATGCCAAGGCTGGCCTGCTGCGTGTGCACCCCAGCACCTACGAAGGCAACGGTCATGAATTCAAATGTGATGGGTTCGACATTGCCGTGGCCGGTGCGCCGCTTGCTGCCGATACCAACCCGCGTATCGCCAGCCAGCATGGCCAGGGATGTTGCTGCTGCACGTCAGCCTTGAGCAATGCTCAGGGCCAGGAATCTCAGGCCGATTTCCAATCGCCTCTGAGCATCTCGTTCGAGCGTGATGAAGTGCGTCAGCACTGGAAGTCCTATTGCACCCTGTCTCTGAGCTACAGACCTAAGTCGGGGGGAGCCTGGCTGACGCACGCGGCGACCTTCCAGTTCGACCTGCAAACCCTGTTCTACCTGAATGAACCGACATCATCCGAGGAAAGCGCTGGCGGCATGCTGCTCGGGCAAGTGATGTGGCCATGGCAACAGGCAGCCGAAGTGACCGCCGTCAGCGGCCTGCCGAACGACATGCCAGCCGAGCTGCGCGATGAGACCTGCGCGTTTGTCGCATACGTGATCAAGCAGGCGGTGCTGGAAGGCCTGGCCAAGCAGCTGACTGCGTTGATTCCGGAGCAAGTACTGGACGGCGTTACGCTGGCAGGGGGGCACCGCCTCGCGCCTTTCCGGCTCGAAATGCCCGATGGTTTGGCCTTGTTTGCCAGCCACCGCGGCGCTGCAGGTTTTCGTCTCGTCGATCCGCACCTGAAACTGGCCCCTGCGCAGCGGCACACCTTTACCGTCGATCCGCCGCTGGAAGAGGTGACATGGTCGTTGCGGGAGCTTCCTGGAAGCGTCGGCGACCTTGGCCGGCTCGATCCCGCTACCGGTGAATATCGTGCTCCTCCAGCGCATGCCATGGGGGACGAACCGATGCGAGTCATGGTCGTCGCCACTCACTCGAAGACCGGTTCGCACAGCACCACGCTGGTCACCGTGCAGCCCTCTGCAATGACGGTCAACCCGCTGGTTCAGGTGTGCTACGTCAATGACACTTTTCCCCTGACGGCCGGCACCCTGGACGGCACCCTGGAGTGGACGGTGGCTGATGCAGACGAAGATGGGCGCGGTTCGGTAGTGCCTGACGCGAGTGGCAAGCGTTGCAGCTACAGCACAGGTGCCCAGGTGGAAGGCAACCAGACCTATGTGCTCGACGAAGTGCGGGTGCGCAACACGCTGACAGACGAGATGCGCTCGATCTACGTGCTGGTGCGCCAGCGCGGCCCGGAAATGACGGTGACGCTTACCCGGCAGCAAGACGGCAAGTGGCAGTTGCAGGGGCGCGCCTATGGTAAAGACCTGGAGGGCGTGGAGTGGACGCTACCGATAGCGGGTACCGGCACGCTCGATGGCGAAAACGACGACTGCTACACCCCGCCCTCTGATGATTCCAATGCACGTTTCGCCCTGATCCTCGGCAAATGGGTGCTACCGGATACCGAGTTCATTTTCGAAGGCCACCTGCTGCTGCAGCTGCCTTTGTCCCTGCATTTCACAGCCATGCGGCGCGCGGCCAATCCGGCAGGCCTGCGCGTTGCCCCTTCACCATCGATTGGAGGTTGATGCAATGTCCAATTCATTGGAAGTACTGCTTGAAAAAATGCGTAAAGAGTCGGTGACGCTTGGCTGGGGTGCGGTCGCGGCTTACAGCCGTGCCCAGCTCAATCGCTTGCTGGAGCAGCAGTATCTGCAACGCCTTGCGCAGAACAACTTTCTCCCGCCATTCAGCGACATTCTGAAACGCAAGGCCGCAGGCCAGACGGTTTCGGTGACAGGGCTCGAATTCGGTACACCTTTGTTGTCATTCAGCAACGCCTCTGTCAGCAACTCCAAGGCCACGCTGACCATGAACATCATCGCGGGCACGCTGACCTTCAACGGGGAACTGCTGCGCAGCTACGTGATCACCGAAGCGCAGGGGCACTCACTGTCAATGGAGGTCGACCTGGAAACCGTTCGCGGTGAGGTCGCCCCTTATGGTCGGGTCGCGCTGAACCTGGCCAGGGGAGCAGAATTCACCAGCGATCTCTTTGATGACGAGGACAAGGATTATCTTCACCAGCAGCTGGACAAGGCACTGGGAGCCTGGCTAGGCGGCATGCCGGCGCGCTGCGTGATGTTTGAACTAGGCACGGTGGACTTCGAGGGTTATGACGAGTTGACCCCTACCCACTTCATTCTACGCACCCAGGCGGCCCCCGGTGCGCGCATACGAAACGCAGATAATTACGGCGATGGCGCGGTGTTGGTGTTAATGCGCTTGCGTGGCAACGCGAGTGATGGCCAACAACCTGATGAAGCGTACCCCTATCTGATCCCCGATGGCGACTATTCGGCCACGCTGGTGCTGAACAAGGACCTGTTGGGCTACGCCTCCGAAGAAGGCTTCGAGCTTCTCGCCACCCTGCTGTTTCCGGAGCTCAATGCCTTCGTCAAGACGGCAGACCACACGCCGCTGGATCGGGCCCTTTTCGGCAACATAAATCCGTTGCTCATGAGCTTGAAGGTAAAGCCGGCCATGGGTGTGGTCGTACCGGCCGGCAAAACTCAGCAGTTCGTGCTGCACGATGGTGAGGACAAGGTACTGAAAGCCAGCGCTTGGTCAGCGCTCAACCCACACAGCCATGACGATAAAGGCCATGGCACGATCACCGCCAATGGCCTTTACACGGCTCCTGCTGAGGATGAGGTGGGGGAGGATGTGCAGACCGTCATCGTTACTGCGGAATTCAAGAAAGGTAACGATATCTACAAGGCCGCTGCACGCTTGCTGGTGACATCGGCGCAGGTACTGCCGATGCCCGTTGTCGGCGCCTATCAGCCCACGCAGAGTGCAAGCGGGGTAGACGTGTGGAACGCGGGCAATGATCCGGTCAGGTTCCGCTTGCTGGGCCAGCCGTTGGGTGAGTTGGCGTACGTGGGTGGCGGGCGATCAAGGTTTGTACCTGGCAGGCAAGCTCACCGACGCGTCATGAGCGTGCAGGAACTGCAGGCTCAGTCAGCGGAGCAGAACCGTACTGCGCTGGTCCTGGTTCACAACCAGCCACTGCTGGCGCTCGAGCCACCCTTCGTGCCGAAACACGCCTTCGGTGGCACTACCCAGCTGCGCGAAGTGAACCGCATCATGCCCAATGAAAAGCGGCGCTGGCGAATGTTGTCAGGCCCCGGAGATGTCACCCAGTCGGGACAGTTCACTGCCTCTACACAACGCATACAGCAACCCAATGTGGTCGCCTGCGAAGTGGTCCGCAATGGTGTGGTGTTCGCATCAGGCTATAGCGTGTTGAAAGAGACACCCGTGCAGCCACTGAGCAGTTGGGTGGAGCTCCAGAGCTTCTCCATCACGGTTGGCAAGAGCCCGGAGGGCGTGCGTGGAATAGTCGGTTCCAGTGGCTTTCAGCAACTGGAAATCGAGATCACCGTGGAAACCATGCAAGTGGATCGCAAAGACTACAAGTTGAACCCGGCAGAAATGGCCACGATCACGCTTTTCGATCGCGCGGGGCAGAAGATTGCCAGCCTGTGCGACAACGAAGAAGGGATCGGCTCGGGGTATGGCAATGTCTGGCGCACTAGCCTGAGGCCGAACCGTTTCATACTGGCCAATGAAGGCTCCATGCAACCTGTCACGCCGCGTGGTCCGGAGGAGCGGACCATACGCCAGACGCTATACCTGCACCGTCGCGGCACATCCGGCTCGCAAGTGTTTTACGCCGGTTTCCAGTCCGCGAGTGGCCGCTGGTTCTACTCCAATGCCACTGCTCATCGCAACGCCACCATCGAAGTTCAGGTACGGACACCGGAGCCGTTTAAGTCCAGCGACTATACGTTGATTCGCAAGCGCGTTGATGGTGGTGGGGGTAACCTGGGCGGGGCGGACCCGGAACATGACGACTTCGACTTGCACCCGGTCACTGAAGATTACTGGTTGCTGGACTACAAGAATGGAACTTTCTACACAGCGGAGTTTGTCGAGGCCAACGCCAATGCTGATGGCGGCTACTTGAATACCTCGCTAGCGCGTTGGGAAAGCCCCTACCTCAACGAGCGTTTCCACAGTTACACAGGGTGGATTTTCCAGAATCACGGCGACCCGGAGCCTCGTGTTGTTTCCTTCGATAAACTCATCAAGGATGTCCTGGGTTCTGAAGATTACCAGCGCCCTGTGCGCTCGCAATATGAAGCAGGGCTGTTGGTGATTGCCAACTACCGAAATATGAATCGCAAACTGAGAGAGGTGGACTCGACAGCGTTGTCCAAGCTGACAAAACCGTTGCGCGTGCAGTTGCGTGATGCGCAGGGCAATGTCCACGTGGTTCAACTCGATTATCTGCCTTCCGCCACGATCGGTGATCGAAACGTTTTAGTGCACAGTGTGCCTTCACGGCCAACTGCCGGCGACGACTCGATCATTCGCCTGGTCAACTTTAATGCAGGGAAATCGGTATGAAAACAAGAACGGTTAATGTGCTCATGGTTTGTTTTCTTGCGGGTTGCAGCAGCGCATGGGGGGATCAGCAAAGTTCTCCGCAGCAGACCAAGGGCAGAATCGAGTTTGCGCAAAAGATGGATGACGACCAGCAGCCGGGTGGTAAACAATGTTCAGTCAGCATTCCGAGCAGTGGTTTCAAGCTAAATAAAATGTCCGATGCCGGGTGTGGTAACGATGTTGTGACATTTTTCAGGTTTGTCGATGTCCCGTCCACGACGGATGTGCTTTTATCGTCTGAGCTCAAGTGTTCCGGCGGTGACTGGGCATTTGGTGTACAGGCCTACAAACATCCCACCACCTCGAAGTGGGTAGATATCCGAACGCTCAAGGGCATGGACGTAGATACAATTATTCAGGCCGGCCTAATTAAAAGTTACGACCGCTTCAAAGAAGGGAATATTGAAGGCAAACTGAGTTGCGCTGTTGTCTACGCGCCGGAAGGGGGGGGGACCTTCCAGGAGTCCGATGAGGAGGGGCGACCATGAGCGCATCCACTGCTGTGCACTCCAATGCGTTCAATTACGCTGACTATATCGACACCGGCGTCGACTCACGGACCGGTCAATTTACCGTATCCATCAGATTACCCGCATTGAAGGGCAACGACCTTCAGGGCCCGGACTTTGACCTGGCGTTTTTCTACAGCTCCTTGAATGGCGAAGATTCCGGTTTCGGCAAGGGCTGGAATCTGCAACTGACGCAAGTGCGCAATAATGTTGTGACGCTGAGCAGTGGTGAGTCTTACAAGGTTACCGGCACGTCTTCGTCCACCGGGCGCCTGGAAATGCCCGAGCAGAAGCTGCGGCGCTTCGATCTGTACCCGGAACCTGCGGGGCCGGACGGTGCCGAGCGTTTCCGCGTGGAACATAGCTCTGGCCTGGTCGAGGTGCTGAAAACGATGGGCTCGGGCATCGGCCAGGTTGCCTTGCCCGTTGAACTGCATTCGCCGCTTGGCCACGTATTGTATCTGGATTACAAGCCTTTCCAGAACGGTCACATGTTATTGAGCGAGGTGCGGGACGAGTATGAAACACTGCTGATGTTGCAGCGTGTGGGTGGCCAGGTCGAGATCCTGTGTTATCCCTTTGGCGGCAGCGGCGGCGAACCGCTGGCGCGTTACGCCATGACCTTGAGCCACAGCGACAACCGGGTCAGCGAGATTATCCTGCCCACGGCCAATAAAGCGCGTTGGCGCTTCGTCTATCGGGAAGTACGTGGGCACCTGTGCGTGAGCGAGATGCGCACGCCTTTTGGTGCGCTCGAGCGTGTTTTTCACGATGACGCTGGGCACGAATTTCCGGCGACCGCCAACCGTCCCAACCTGCCCCGAGTCACCCGTCACGAAACTCTGCCAAGGTTTGGCCAGCCTGCCAGTGTGGTGCGCTACGAGTACCCGGACACGCACAATTTCATCGGTGGTGGCACCACTATTCCATGGTCCGACGAAGGGTTGGACAACCTTTATCAGGTAGAGAAGGGGTATACCTACAAGACCCTGGAGCACCATGAACAGAAGGCTAAAACCGTGCGTACGATCACGCGCACGTTCAACCGTTTCCATCTGTTGACCGACAAGGATACCGTCCAGGGAGACAAACGGTTGCAGGCGATCGTCGTCTACGGTGAGGTGGACGGCTCATTCGATCAGCAACCGCCATACTTCCAGTTGCCCCACGAGGAAACCCAGCGTTGGTCTTGGCTCAGCGATGCCTCCAGGCAACGCGAAGAAACACAGCGGACAAAGTACGATACACACGGCAACGTTTTGACTCGCACTCTGCCGAACAAGATTGTGGAGACCAATGTCTGGTACCAAGCCGAAGAAGAAGGCGACCCGCACGGTTTCGTGCGCAATCTGAAATCCAGGGAGATAACGCCGGCAGCTACAGGGGCGGGCAGTGCGCCTACCTTGATCCAGCAATACGAATACAGGGAGTTGGCGCCACTGGGCAGCTATTTGAAGAAGGCATGGCGGTTGGTCGATGTCGAGACGCTGAGTGACCTTGGCGCAGAACCTGACAGTTTCCACGAGAAAATTGCCAGTACGTATTACGACGCCCCTGGCGAGCCATTCAGCTATGGGCGAGTCCGGCAGCGGACCTTGAGTTACCCGGACCAAAAGCCGGGCGCGACCTTCGATACCACGACTGAATACGCTTACAGCCTGCCCGAGGATACCCGTGCCCTGCAAACCGTGGAAACGCTCGTTGGCTTTGATGGTGAAACCAAGACCATTACCTTGCAGCATGGCCTCGAAACGGGTGAGCCGTTGCTCAACCGGGACGACAACGATGTCGAAATTCGTTATGAATACGATGCCTTGCGCCGTGTGACCCGTGAAATCGTGGCTCCGGGCAAGCCAATCGAGGCGTATCGTCGATACAAGTACTTCCTCTGCGCCTATGACAATGAGCAGGCGCAGCAGTGGGCCTACGACGTCAAACAGGTAGAGACCCATACCCTGTTCGACGGCCTCAGGCGGGCGATATTCGAAGAGCGCGAAGACCAGGACAGCGCCACCTTTTCCGGTGCATCACGGCCCATTTATCGGGCGCAGTATGACGAACTGGGCCAGTTGTCCACGGAAACCGAAATCGATTGGCTGGGTGACCGCCTGCTCGAATTGACCAGCACCTACCACTACGACGATTGGGGTCAGCAGTACAGCGTCACGCTGCCCCACGGTGTGACCGAGGTCGAGGAAGTTGACCAGGTGAAAAGCAAGGATGGGCCGGTGCATCGTACCTGGCGAGAAGTGGCTGGCGTTCGCTGTAGCGGTATTACCGAGACCTGGCAAAACCTGTATGAAAAACCGTCGCGGATCGAACGTTTTGCCCTGAAAGATGACTCTGTGGTCAGTTTGCAGATCAATGAGTATGACGGCCTGGGTCGCCTCAGTGCCGAAAAACGGGGGAGCGGTACTGGCCAGCGCATCGATCAATATCGCTATGACGTTTTTGACCGTATTCTGCAACATGACCTGCCGGATCGTGTCAACAAGGTTTATCGAACGTACGCCCTGCACAGTCGCAATGATCTGCCTGAAAGCATCAGGGTTGGTAGTTCCGAGACCAACGCACTTCTGCTCGGTCTGCAGAAATTTGACGGCCTCGAGCGGCGTATCATGGCGACGACAGGCGGACGGCGGCAGGGGTTCGAATTCGCGCCGGGGGAACGGCAACCACAGAGCGTGACAGCAGCTGATGGCACGAGGATCGTATACAAGTATGACCCCGCGCTGAGTGAGGAACCGACAAAGCGGGTACTGGGCAGCAGCACCGCCGATTATGACTACGACCCTAAAAACGCCAAGCTGATGCATTGCGAAGAGGGCGGTGAGGGCAATACTCCTCACTATGTGATGGACCGTGAGTACTTCCTTGGCAATGGTGAGGTCAGGAATGAGAAGCGGACCGTGGAGGGTGAAGTGTTCAGCATGGTCTACGACTACAGCTACCGCAGTCGCCTGCTCGGCTACCTCGATGTGCTGGGCCAGATGCAGTCCTGTGAATATGATGATTTTGGCCGTCTGGTGAAGACTGTGCTGAGCGCGCCGGTGGCTGCGAACTCGCGCTACCGAATGCGGCGTGAGCCAACTGCGCCGCAGGTGCTGCTGACATCGACGTTCGAGTATGACAAACAGGGGCGTATGGAGTCTTACTCCACGCAGGATGAGGTCACCGGGCAGGCGTTGACTACGCGGCTTGAATACGACGAGTTCGACAGGGAGGTACTGCGTACCTTCGATTTTGGCGACACGCTGCAGACTCTGGAGCAGGATTATGACGAGTTCGATTGCCTGGACTATCGAATCTTGAAACAGCGCGCCAGGGACGCTGACCCCAGCGATGCCGAACTGCTGCGTCATGAAATATACAAATATGATCGGCGTGGTCGGCTACAGCTGTACACCTGCGAGGGGCCCGAGGCGCCTGTCGATCCTTCTGGTCAAGTCATTGCCCGACAGACATTCGGCTTCGATGCGGTGGACAACATCGTCTCGGTCATCACCCAGAGCCCAGGAGGGACTCCACAGCGGACACGGTACGAGTTCACCAATCCTCAAGACCCGGCACAACTGACCAGGATCATTCCACCTGCCCCGCAACCGCCAGTCGAACTGCTGTACGACCTGAATGGCAATATGACCAGGGATGATCAAGGCCGAGTGCTGACCTATGATTCACTAAACCGCCTGCTGAAGGTCGACACGCCCGATGGTGAACGCTGCCTCTACCATTACGACCCCGAGAACATCCTGTCCGGGACTTCGCCTGCCTGAGGGCACACGTTGAAGCAAGGCCGGCGTCATGGCCGGCCTTGTTTTGCTAGCGGTAGCGAATGGTAAAGTTCAGGGCCCCTTTGGCAATGCCGGCGCCCACTGCGCTGCTCACCTCCAGCTGATAGAAGCGGGCTTCAAAGTCCAAGGGCACCTCGCCCTTCCTCAAGGGCTTCAGTTCGTGCTCCGTGCCCAGTTGCATCGGTTTCCCGTCGTAGAGCATCTGAATGCCCACACCGCGTGCATCGGAGTCGTCGGTCAGGCTGAACACGTGTTCTGTCGCGGGGCCTACTGGTTTTGAACCATTGATGCCATGAAGCTCGATGGTGGCCAACGTCTCATTGTCCGGGTCGCTGTCAACCTGGCAATTGCTCAAGCGAATCTGGAAAGGCTTCGCGGTCGTAGTGAAGCCCACGCCGGTGAAGTCTTTGGTATTCCACTCGCCGAGATCCACCGGTAACGCGCTGGTCGCAGCGAGTACATCGCATTGGGTCTGGATGATCGACGCCCGCAGGCTGAATTCGAGTACCTTGCCCAGGCCGGTGTCCACGTGGCCAGTGATCAGGGGGCCGTCCACCACATGGATCCCAGGTGACAAGTCGCCCGTCTTGACCAAGGTGAGCGTGTGGTTGAAAAAGTGCATATCAACGGGGGCCAACATCACTTGCTCGTACCAGGACGTGAATGGCACATAGGCTGAAGGTTCCGGGTTGAATTGGTCGGTCCCCCCCAGAAACGGATACCCCATCATTATGATTGCGCCGACGCCGGGAATGCTGGTGTTCAGGATAGGCGCATCCGAAAGGTGGCTGTCAACAGTGGCTATGGGGGGGTGCACACCGAAGGAAGCTGCCATGTCGAAGTTTATTCGCTTGCCCTTGGGATCACAGGTAAGGACCAAAAGGTTTCTGTCAGGGAGAGACGTAAACCCGAAAGTGGCAATGGTTCTGCCGATCCGCGCATCGCGCGGGACGTAGAGGGTGCCCAGGTCCCGTTCATATTGCATGATCCCGGTGGTGCGCAGGGGGTCGAACCAGCAACCCTCGGCCCGGTCGGGCGTTGCCATGGCCTGAGCTGCTGGCCAGGCCAGCGCCATCAGCAAGGCTCGGCGCAGGTTTTTTTTGATGTCTTTCATGGCTTTCCTGAAGCGCGTGGGGCAGCCACTTGCGAGACTGCCGTGCGATGGGTTTGCTAGATACAGGTGAGGGTTTGCAGGCGATAACCGTCGACCAGCGGGGCGGCCAGCGGGTCGACGTGCAGTTGGCAACTGGCCTCGGGCTGGTCGCCCCAACTCACCAGCAGGGGGGGCTCCACACTTGGGCTGGTGAGCATGACCACGCCGGCTTGCCCCACCATGCCCACCGGCTCCCCGTCTTTGCCCAATACCTGGGCACCAAAGGGCAGCGGCTGGCCGCCAGCGTCGTGCAGGGTCAGTACCAGACGCGAGACCCGGCTGGCTTCGAAACGTCGTTTCACCACTGCACCTCGGCGTGGCACCACTTGTGCGACGCCATTGTCGATTTCCACATCAGGGTCAAGGCGGTCGGTTTGCAGCGTTATCGTGTTAGCCCTGTAAGGTTGCAGGTAGGGCAGCAGCGCATAGCCGTGAGCATCGGTGCGGGTGCCGATCGCGTTCTGCAGGCCGACATCGGCCACGCCGGGGACTTCGACCAAGGCTGCGGTATCACCGAGGTAGCGACCGAATGCCAGCCCATCAGCGTGCAGCAATACAGCGCCACTGGCATTCAGCGAGAGGCTGCGGTAGGTGTCGCCCTCGGTATAACCACCACTCAAACTTGCATAGGGCGCCTGATGGCCAAGGGACAAGGCCGCTGTTTTACGGTCGTTCTCATCACGGCTCAAGCTGGCGCTGTAGCTCAGCGCGTGTTCGGTGTCGCTGCCGCTCAGCGTTGCGCGCTGGCTGTGGCCTCTGGCGTTGTGCTGCAGGCCGAAAGTGGTCTTGAGAGGGCGGCCGAAATGCAGCGGCATGGACACGGTCAGGCCGATCTGGCGATCGCTGCCGTAACGGTCGGTCAATGACTGCGAGGTGAACAGGCTGTAACTGACCCCGCGGTGATGGGTGTTGAAATTGAACTGATACTGCCGCTGGGTAGCACTGCGCTGCCAGTAGTCCTGTTGTGACAAGGTAAGGGTCATCGAACTGCTCCTGCCCAGGCTCTGGTGCACCGATGCCTCCAACCGACTACGGCGGCCGCCGCTGAACTTTGCGTCATTGCTGCGCTGGCGCACCGCCTCATCGAAGTCACGGTAGCCTCGCGTCGAATAGCGGTAGCCTGCAAAGCGCAGGTTGGTCTGGGTAGTGAAAGCTTTACCGTACTTCAACGCGTAGCTCGTACCCTGCACATCCCGCTCATGGGCGTTGTCCATGGCGCTGAATGCCTGGGTAACGTCGAAGGCCAGCGCACCAAAGTTGCCGAGGTCCTTGCTCATGCCCAGGTTGCCGGCGCGGTAGAACTCACTTGCCATCAGCCCGCCGTAAAGGGTGGTATTCCACTGAGTACCGAGTGCCAGTGTGCCTTGCCAGAGCAGGGGAGTGTCGAGTTGAGCCGAAGGATTGTAGCGCCCCAGGGTGGCACTGTAGCGCCAGACCCCCGGCCGCATCAGGCTGTTGATGGTCGAGTATGGCTGGATGAACCGTCGTACCTGGCCATCGGCCTCGGTCAAAACGACTTCCAGTTCGCCACTGCCTGGTGTACTGAGATCGTCGATGGCGTAGGGCCCGGCGCTGACGTATGTCGAATAGATCGGATAGCCGTTCTGCCACACCTCGACCTTTGCCCGGCTTTGCGCTACCCCACGAATGACCGGTGCGTAACCGCGCTGGTTGTCGGCCAGCATGCTCATGTCAGACGCCACCCGCACGCCGGTGATCGGGACTGAACGAAACACGTCGCTGTCGGTGAAGGTTTCGCCAAGGGTCACATTGGCACGGGTATTCGGTATATCCCGTTGGGCGAAAGTCTGCACCCGGGTCCATTCACGTTCACCCTGGCTGTCATGGCGCCAGGACTGTGTGCTGCGCAGGCGCCACTCGCCCAGGTTGACTCCGGTGTTCAGGTACAGATCGTCACTGTTGAAACGGCCCGAGTAGCGGTTGTGGCCTTGCAGGGTCGACGCTTGATAGCTGATGAATGCCGCGTTTATACCGCTTTCCCAGCGAGACGGGTCGAGCTGACCGGCGGTGTCTCGGCGCATGGCGATCTGGGGTATGGAAATGGCCAGGTGCAGCTCCCCGGGGTAAAAGACGACTTGCGCGCCCGGCACCGTTGCCTCGAGGTCCAGGCAGGCTTTGCTCTGATCATCCGGGTTGGCCAGCGCCTCCAGGCGCAGGCCCCATTCACCCAGCAGCCTTGCGGCAAGACAAGGTAGCAGTTCGCCCTCCGGGTTGGGCTGAAAGTCGAGTTCATGTTGACCAACGGATTCGAGGTTGACCTGCACGCTGACGCGGTAAAGGCCAGGCGTCAGTGCCTGGTCGCTGCTGAGCTTGCTCAAGGCCCAGGCGCCAACGTCTTCGGGCTGGCCCGGTACCTGGCGCAAAAAGCCGCTTTGGAACGCCGAGTCTGCTTGTGCGCATGGCAGTGCGACCAAGGCCGAACTGCCTAGCAGGCGCAACAGTGCGCTGCGCTGGCTGTGCGAATTGCACCAGCGTAGTGAGGGGAGGAACATGATGATGTCCTTTGTTGCTGCGAGGCTGGCCCTAGTTGGGCAAATGAATAGGTGAAGTCAGCGGAGTGGTGTATCCGCCGTAGTCATTGATAACGGAGAATTCGGCGCGCAAGCCGACGGTTCGGGTAATACCGGCAAGGGGGTAGTCCTGAGCAGCGAAGGGCGCCAGCATGGCGGTGTTCCGCAGTTTTTGTTGCTGCCCCGGGCCATGTACGCTCAGACGAATGAAGGTGACATGGAACGGTGAGGGGTTATCAACCCGCAAATGGGGCTTGCCGTCCTTGTCAATCAATGAGAATTTCAGCGACTTCAATTGGCTGGTGGACGTACCTTTCAGTTGCTGCGGTCGGTAGAACATCTTGATGCGGGTTCGCATCGCAATGTTGAGGGTATTGCCGGGCGCGTCGCTGGCTTCGGGTATTTCCTGAACATTGAGAAAAAACAGCGACTCGCGATCGTCGGGAAGTGTGCGGGGTAGGCCATTGATTTGCACAAGCTGCTCTTTGCCGGGTAGTAATTTGAACAACTGTGGCGCCGGCAGAAACGGTACGGCGGTCGTATTGTCATCGGCACTTGTGTTGATCCACGCCTGCACGGCATACGTCTGTTTGCTAGGGTTGCGCACGACCACCGTTGTATTGCGCTTGTCACTGTGGAACACCAGCCGGGTATTGTTCAGAGCCAACGCCGCCTGGGCACTGGTAATGGGCAAGGTGTACAGCAATATGGCCATGCAGGCGACCGTGATCGGGCGCAGGCGTGCCGCCGCTGGAAATAAGCCGGGCATGAAGAAGGTTCCTTTCGGACCCAGACGTCAAGGACGCCTGGGTGATGCGATGAAGCGAAGTTACACGCCAGGCCAGGCCGGGCGCGCTTCATATCAGATGATTTCGACCTTGAAACTCACGGTGGCAGAGGCGGCGCCACCGATCACAGTAGCCGCAGTCGAGCGATAGTAGGCACTAAATGGCAGGCGCGTTTCACCGGTGTTGTTCACGTCGAACTCGTCAGTGGGGCTACCGGGTTTGACCCCTTTGTTGTTTTTATCACGCAGCGAAATGGCCACACCTTTTGCGCCGTCATCGCCTCCCGTCACCGCGAAGTAGTTACCGCTTGGATCCGCGGTACCGGTAAAGGTGACAGTAGCGGTATTGTCAGCGAAGCCGCATGCGCCGCCATCGCGAACTACCAGTTCGAAGCGTTTGCCAACATATTCCTCACCCTCGCCTTTGAACTGACTGGCTGGCAAGTCACCCATGCGCACGGTGCTGCCGACACTGCCGTCACCAGGGTTGACGACTTCAATCGGGCAACTGTCTGCTGTAATGCGGCCCTCGAAATCCAGGGTGCCGGAGCTGGCAAAAGCCGAAGTGCCTGCAGTGAGAGTAAGCAGGCCGAGCGAAAGTGCCACGACAGATTGTTTCATGGTTTGATGTTTCCTAAGTTTGTGAAGGATGGAGTGTTACTGAAGACATGTCAGCGCGGTAGTGTGTTGTGTAACACCGCGACTGTGCTTCGGCGTCGATTCTAATAATGGCTATTGGTTTGTTTCAATGGAAATTTGAATGATTTATTTACTATTTTTTTTATGTATAGGTGTTGTGGTTGTTTGTTGTTGTCTTTTCTGTTTGTGGCTGGGAATAAATACCGGTCTCGCATTAATGGTTTGGGGTAATAAGGGTTTTCTGATTTAGGATGGGAAACGATGCCATCAAGAAAAAAGATGGAAGTGCAAAGTAAGACAGGTAAGCGGAGGAAAGTGGCGGGCCAATGCTGGAAGAACAGTTGCGGGCTGGCGACGAGTCAGATTGAGTGCGGAACTCTAAAGGCGCAGACGCCTCGCAGCTGCAGGATCGAGGCGTCGGGCAAGGGGTGCTAGTGTGAACTGTCGTGGCCACTGAAGCTCAGCAGTTGTTTTTCCTGGTTCCAGTCAAAGGGTTCATCTGCCTGTTCGGCCTCATAGCGACGCTCCTCCAGTTGCTGGTAAAGCGCCAGTTCTTCGTCCGGCATGAAGTGCAGGCAGTCACCGGCAAAGAACCACAACAGGTCACGCGGCACCAGGTGGGCGATTTGCGGATAGCGCTGGATTACCTGGCAGATGAGGTCCTGGCCCAGGTACTGGCTTTCCAGCGGGTCCTGCGGCAGCAGCGTCAACAGTTCGTCGAAGCGTTCGAGGAACAGGGCGTGGCTTTCTTCCGGCACCTGCTCTGCCTCGCCCAGCGCCGCCAGGATGGTGCGCAGGTGCTGGAGCAGTTGCAGATGGTATTCCAGGTGTGGGGTGGCCATGAAATGGGTCCTCGGTATGGCTGAAACGGGGGGCGGAGTATACGCCGCCCCCCGTTGCTCGCGAAGGGTCAGCGCACCTTGCCGGGTTCGGCAAGTAGTTGCGCTTTGTCGAAGGCATCGACATCGATCACCTTGCGTCGTGCCTGTTCAGCAGCGTGCAGGCGCTCGCCTTCGCCGGGTTGCAGTACGCCTGCCTCGACGGCGGCGTCGATGCGGGATTGGCCGGGGACTGGCTGGACTTTGCTGTCCTTGAGCGCTTGGTGCAGGGCCTTGCTCAGCGGCGCCGTGTCGTCGAGCAGGTCACTGGCCCGCTGCAGCGCGGCGACAGGGTCGTTCTCTGCCTGCGGGCGGTAGCAGCCGGCCAGCAATTCTTCCAGCGCCGGGTCGCCCTTGCGCCGACCGATCAGCTCGGCCACTTCGGCATCCAGTTCATCGCTGGGGCCGGTATGGCGACGCCCGAAGGGGAACACCAGCACCCGCAGCGCGCAGCCGACGAAGCGGTTGGGGAAGTTGTCGAGCAGGCGGTCCAGCGCGCGCTCCGCCTGGCCCAGGCTTTCTTCCATGGCCCAGCGCAGCAGCGGTTGCAGGTACTCGGGCGAGCCCTGGTCGTGATAACGCTTGAGCGCGGCGCTGGCGAGGTACAGATGGCTGAGGACATCGCCGAGCCGGGCGCTGAGGCGCTCGCGGCGCTTGAGCGCGCCGCCCAGCAGCATCATCGACAGGTCGGCCATCATCGCGAACGCCGCCGCCTGGCGGTTGAGGGCGCGGAAGTAACCTTGGCTCAGGGCATCGCCCGGCACCTGTTCCAGGCGACCCAGGCCCAGGCCGTAGACCAGAGTGCTGGCCGCATTGCCGGCGGCGAACATGATGTGCTTCATCAGCAGGTCATCGAACTCGACCAGTGCCTGGTCGCGGTCTTCGCGGGCGGCCAGGGCCATTTCCTTGAGTACGAATGGGTGGCAGCGGATCGCACCCTGGCCGAAGATCATCAGGTTGCGCGAGAGGATGTTGGCGCCCTCGACGGTGATGAAGATCGGCGCGCCCTGCCAGTTGCGCCCCAGGTAGTTGTTCGGGCCCATGATGATGCCCTTGCCGCCGTGCACGTCCATGGCGTGCTGGATGCATTCGCGGCCGCGTTCGGTGAGGTGGTACTTGAGGATCGCCGACAGCACCGAGGGTTTTTCGCCCAGGTCCACGGCCTTGGCGGTCAGCAGGCGGGCGCTGTCCATCAGCCAGGCGTTGCCGCCGATGCGCGCCAGTGACTCCTGGATGCCTTCGAAGGCCGCCAGGGGCACGTTGAACTGCTCGCGGATGTTGGCGTACTGGCCGGTGACCAGGCTGGTGTACTTGGCGGCGCCGGTGCCCACGGCAGGCAGGGAGATCGAGCGGCCTACCGACAGGCAGTTCATCAGCATCATCCAGCCCTTGCCGAGCATGGCCTGCCCGCCGATGAGGAAATCCAGCGGTACGAATACATCCTTGCCGCTGTTCGGGCCATTCATGAAGGCTGCGCCCAGTGGCAGGTGACGCTTGCCGATCTCGACGCCGGGGGTGTCGGTTGGAATCAGCGCAAGGCTGATGCCCAGCTCTTCCTGCTCGCCGAGCAGGTGCTCAGGGTCGTAAGCCTTGAAGGCGAGACCAAGCAGCGTCGCCACCGGGCCCAAGGTGATATAGCGCTTTTCCCAGTTCAGGCGCAGGCCGATCACTTCTTCGCCGTGCCATTGGCCTTTGCAGACGACGCCGGTGTCAGGCATGGCACCAGCATCGGAGCCTGCCAGTGGGCCAGTGAGGGCGAAGCAGGGGATTTCCTCGCCGCGGGCAAGGCGGGGGAGGTAGTGGTTGCGTTGTTCGTCGGTGCCGTAATGCAGCAGCAGCTCGGCCGGGCCGAGGGAGTTAGGCACCATCACCGTGGAGGCCAGGTCGCCACTGCGGGTGGCCAGCTTCATCGCCACCTGGGAGTGGGCGTAGGCGGAGAAGCCTTTGCCGCCATATTCCTTGGGGATGATCAGGGCGAAGAAGCCGTTCTGCTTGATGTGTGCCCAGGCTTCGGGAGGCAGGTCGAGGTCCTGGCCGATCTGCCAGTCGCTGACCATGGCGCAGAGTGCTTCCGTCGGGCCATCGATGAAGGCTTGTTCTTCCTCGGTCAGTCTGGGGGCCGGGTAACTGAGCAGGGTGCGCCAGTCGGGGCGGCCGCTGAACAGTTCGCCGTCCCACCACACGGTGCCTGCGTCGATCGCTTCGCGCTCGGTCTGCGACATCGGCGGCAGGGTGCGCTGGAACCACGTGAACACCGGGCCGGTGAACACCTTGCGCCGCCAGTCCGGCAGCGCCACCAAGGCGATTTTCAGCGCCAGCACGATCCAGATCAGGGTCAGCAACCAGCCGGGGGCACTGCTGAAAATGCCCATCAGCAACACATAGGCCGCCATGATGCCGAGAATCTGCAAGGGCGCCAGGCGCCGGTGCGTGAGGTACGCCGCGCCGATCACCAGCACTACCAACCACAACAGCAACATAATTGGTCCTCCTTGGAACCAGGGGGCTTGAGCCGTCCCAGACAGCTTAGACGCAACACCAAGAACGGCAGGGTCAGAACAGTGACAGGGTATGGCGGTGGGAGTTTCAGTCCGATGTTTGCCTGTACCGGCCTCCTCGCGGGCGCGCCCGCGAAGAGGCCGGTACAGACGACGAAAGTCTGGAGTAGACTGCAGCACCTGTGCATTCATAAGGACGTTGCCATGCTGAAGATCTGGGGCCGCAAGAACTCGAGCAATGTGCGCAAGGCGCTGTGGGTCGCCCACGAACTGGGCCTGGATTTCGAATCCATCGATGCCGGCGGCGCCTTTGGCGTGGTCAACGAGCCGCACTACCGTGCGCGTAACCCCAATGGCCTGGTACCGATGCTGGAGGACGGCGACCTGACCCTGTGGGAGTCCAACACCATCGTTCGCTACCTGTGCGCCGAATACGGCTCAGAGCAGGGCTGGTACCCGGAAGACCCGCGCCAGCGCGCCCTGGCCGACAAGTGGATGGACTGGACCACCTCGTCCTTCGCCGGCCCCTTCCGCCCGCTGTTCTGGGGCCTGCTGCGCACGCCGGAAGACCAGCGCGACTGGGTGGCGATCAACGCCGCGCACAAGCAGTGCGCCCAGTTGCTGGCGATCGCCGACGAAACCCTGGCGACACAGCCGTACTTGTCGGGTGACCAGATCGGCATGGGCGACATCCCACTGGGTAGTTTCATCTATGCCTGGTTCGAAATGCCTATCGAACGCCCGGCCATGTATCACCTGCAAGCCTGGTATGAGCGCCTGAAACAGCGCCCGGCCTACCAGGCTGCGGTAATGACCGCGCTGACCTGAACCCGCCTCGATAGTCATTATCAATAGATGTGACTGTACTTGTGCGGCCTGGCCTTGCACCATGGCCGCACTCACTGCGCCAGTGATCTGCCCTGGCGTGTCCTGCACCTTTTTCTTCGGTAAGTGACCCGCTATGAGTTCCGCCCTGTCCATCCGACAGCTGACCAAGACCTACGGCAACGGCTTCCAGGCCCTCAAGGGTATCGATCTGGACGTCGCCGAAGGCGACTTCTTCGCCTTGCTCGGCCCCAATGGCGCCGGCAAGTCCACCACCATCGGCATCCTTTCCACCCTGGTCAACAAGACCAGCGGCACGGTCAATGTATTTGGCCACGACCTCGACCGCGAACCCTCGGCGCTCAAGCGCTGCCTGGGCGTGGTGCCGCAGGAATTCAACTTCAATCAGTTTGAGAAGACCTTCGACATCGTCGTCACCCAGGCCGGGTACTACGGTATCCCGCCCAAGGTGGCCAAGGAGCGCGCCGAGCAGTACCTGACCCAGCTGGGCCTGTGGGACAAACGCGATGTGCAGTCGCGCTCGCTGTCCGGCGGCATGAAGCGCCGTTTGATGATCGCCCGTGCGCTGATCCACGAGCCGCGCCTGCTGATCCTCGACGAGCCCACCGCAGGTGTGGACATCGAGCTGCGCCGTTCGATGTGGAGCTTCCTCACCGAGCTCAACCAGAAAGGCATCACCATCATCCTCACCACCCACTACCTGGAAGAGGCCGAGCAGCTGTGCCGTAACATCGGCATCATCGACCACGGCACCATCGTCGAGAACACCAGCATGCGCCAGCTGCTGGGCAAGCTGCATGTCGAAACCTTCGTCCTCGACCTCAAGCAGGACCTGGCTTCGACGCCGGTGCTGCAAGGCTACCCGTGCCGGTTGCTGACCCCGCATACCCTGGAAGTGCAGGTCGAGAAGGACATCGGCATCACTGCGCTGTTCGGCCAGCTGGCGCTGCAGAACATCGAAGTGCAGAGCCTGCGCAACAAGACCAACCGACTCGAGGAGCTGTTCGTGTCCCTGGTGGAAAAAAACCTGTCGAAGGTGGCCGTATGAGTGTGGAGCTGCGCACCAACTGGGTTGCCCTGCAGACCATCGTCTACCGCGAAGTGCGGCGCTTTTTGCGCATCTGGCCGCAGACCCTGCTGCCGCCGGCGATCACCATGGTCCTGTACTTCGTCATCTTCGGTAACCTGATCGGTCGGCAGATCGGCGACATGGGTGGCTTCACCTACATGCAGTACATCGTGCCGGGGCTGATCATGATGTCGGTGATCACCAACTCCTATGGCAACGTGGTGTCGAGTTTCTTCGGCAGCAAGTTCCAGCGCTCTATCGAAGAGCTGATGGTGTCACCGGTATCGCCGCACACCATTCTCGTCGGCTATGTGCTGGGTGGCGTGCTGCGCGGTCTGGCAGTGGGCGTGATCGTGACCATCCTGTCGATGTTCTTCACCGACCTGCAGGTGCATCACCTGGGCGTGACCGTGGTGGTGGTGCTGCTGACGGCAACCATCTTCTCGCTGCTGGGCTTCGTCAACGCGGTGTTCGCGCGCAACTTCGACGATATCTCGATCATTCCGACCTTCGTGCTGACGCCGCTGACCTACCTGGGCGGGGTGTTCTACTCGATCAACCTGCTGCCGCCGTTCTGGCAGACCGTATCGCTGGCCAACCCGGTGCTGCACATGGTCAACTCGTTCCGCTACGGCATCCTAGGGGTGTCGGACATCAGTATTGGCACGGCGATCACCTTCATGCTGGTGGCCACCGCAGTGCTCTACGTGCTGTGCGTTCGCCTGCTGGTCAGCGGCCGCGGCATGCGCGCCTGATACCCGTTGCTTGCGCCGGCGCCACTGCCGGCCAATCCACCAGCGCCAGTACAGCAGGGTGGTGAAGTAGGCCGCGATGCCCAGCACCACTCCGCACACCACCGAACCCAGCAGGAATGGTTGCCACAGCGTGGCCAGCTGGTCGGTGATCCATTCGAAGGTCAGTTCGTCGGGCAGGCTGCGTGGTGGCACCTGCATAAGCCAGGCACCGGTCATGTAGGTGACGAAGAACACCGGCGGCATGGTCAGCGGGTTGGTCAGCCAGACCAGGCTGACGGCAATCGGCAGGTTGCCGCGTACCGGAATTGCCAGTGCCGCGGCCAGCAGCATCTGCATGGGAATGGGGATCAACGCCGCGAACAGGCCCACGCCCATGGCCCGCGCCACCGAGTGGCGGTTGAGGTGCCAGAGGTTCGGGTCGTGCAGCAGCTTGCCGAAAAAGCGTAACGACTTGTGTTCCCGAATGCTGGTCGGGTCCGGCATGTAGCGTTTGAAAAGGCGGCGCGGCATGTAGGCTCCCGGAGCGTTGATCGGGGCAGTATGACTCGATTCGCGTTCAGCCTCGTTTAGAGTTTGTGACAATTGTTGAGCAGGCAATGCCGGCTTTTCGTCTATGCCTCAGTAAGCGATTCCGCTTCTGGAGCTCTACCTCATGCGCACAGGGATGTTTGCGCTCGCGCTCGGGCTGTTGTGCCTGGGCGTTCTCCCCGTTTTGCCGTCGGTCGGCTGGCTGCTACTGCTGGTGCTCGGTGGCGTTGTCTGCGCCTGCACACGGCTGTGGCCGCTGGGCGTTTTTCTGCTGGGTCTGTGCTGGGCCTGCTGGTCGGCCCAGCAGGCGCTGGATGACCGACTGGCACCGCACCTGGACGGCCGAACGCTATGGCTGGAAGGCCGGGTCGTCGGGTTGCCGACGCGTACCGCGCAGGGTGTGCGCTTCGAGCTGGAGCAGCCGCATTCACGCCGCGCCGAACTGCCTCGGCGCCTGCAACTGAGCTGGTTCGATGGCCCGGCCATCCGTGCGGGCGAGCAGTGGCGCGTGGCGGTCACCTTGCAACGCCCGGCCGGGTTGCTGAACCCCCATGGCCCGGACCGCGAGGCTCAGCTGCTGGCCCGCCGCATCGGCGCCACTGGCACGGTAAAGGCGGGCCAGGTACTGCAGGTGCAGGCGCCAGGTTGGCGGGATGCGCTGCGCGAGCGCCTGCTGCAGGTCGATGCCTTTGGCCAGGAAGCTGCACTGGTGGCGCTGGTGCTCGGCGACGGCGCGGGCTTGGCCCGTGAACAGTGGCAGGCGTTGCAGGCGACCGGCACGGTGCATTTGCTGGTGATTTCCGGGCAACACATCGGGCTTGTCGCGGGCTTGTTGTATGGCCTGGTCGCAGGCCTGGCGCGCTGGGGGCTCTGGCCGCGACGGTGGCCATGGTTGCCTTGGGCGTGCGGCCTGGCGCTGGCGGCGGCGCTGGCCTACGGCTGGCTGGCCGGTGCGGGCGTGCCGGTGCAGCGTGCCTGCCTGATGCTGGCGGTGGTGCTGCTGTGGCGCCTGCGCTATCGCCAGCTGGGGGCAATGTTCCCGCTGCTGCTGGCGTTGAATCTGGTGTTGCTGGCCGAACCCCTGGCCGCGTTGCTTCCCGGTTTCTGGCTGTCGTTCGCGGCAGTGGCGGTCCTCATCTTCAGCTTTGCTGCACGGCTTGGCGGTTGGCGACCCTGGCAGGCGTGGACGCGTGCCCAATGGGTGATCGCCGTCGGCCTGCTGCCGGTGCTGTTGGCCACAGGGTTGCCGGTCAGCCTGAGTGCGCCTGTGGCGAACTTGCTGGCGGTGCCGTGGGTCAGCCTGGCGGTGTTGCCACTGGCATTGCTCGGTACCCTGTTGTTGCCGTTGGCGGGCGTTGGTGAGGGCTTGTTATGGCTTGCCGGTGGCTCGCTGGACATGCTGTTCCGGCTGCTTGGCTTGATGGCGGGATGGCGGCCGGTATGGATACCGCCGGCACTGCCGGTAGTGGCGTGGTTGCTGGTGTGGGCCGGCGCGCTGCTGCTGTTGCTGCCCCGTGGTGTGCCGCTGCGCGGCCTTGGCGGGGTCATGCTGCTGGCCCTCTGGGGGCCACGGGAAGCGGTGCCGCATGGGCAGCTCGAGGTCTGGCAGCTGGACGTTGGCCAAGGCTTGGCGGTGCTGTTGCGCACACGGCATCACACCTTGCTGTACGACGCCGGGCCGGCCAAGGGCGAAACCGACCTGGGCGAGCGGGTGGTGCTGCCGACCCTGCGCAAGCTTGGCGTGGGCCGCCTGGACCTGATGCTGATCAGCCATGCCCATGCCGACCATGCCGGCGGTGCTGCGGCCATCCTGCGTGGTTTGCCGGGCGGCCGGGCGATTGGCGGTGAAGCGTTGGGTGACGTTGAGTTGCAGCCTTGCATCAGTGGCGAGCGATGGACGTGGGATAGTGTGCATTTTTCGCTCTGGCACTGGGAGGACGGGCAAAGCAGCAATGACCGCTCCTGTGTGTTGCTGGTCGAGGCGCAGGGTGAGCGTTTGCTGCTGGCGGGCGATATGGAGGCGGGTGCGGAGCGGGCCTGGCTGGCGGCTAATGCAGCGCCCCGTATCGATTGGCTGCAGGCGCCGCACCATGGCAGCCGGACGTCTTCCAGCGAAGCCTTCATCCGCGCCACGGCACCGCGCGGGGTGCTGATTTCGCGGGGGCGCAACAACAGCTTCGGGCACCCGCATGCGCAGGTGCTCGAGCGTTATCGGCGGCATGGGGTGGCCATTCACGACACGGCCGCAGAAGGGGCCTTGCGGTTGCGGTTGGGGAGCCATGGTGATGTCGAGGGTGTGCGTCGGCAGCGGCGATTCTGGCGTGATACTGGCGGTGGCTGATCTGGCCCTTTCGCGGACAAGCCCGCTCCCACAGGGATCGCGCCAGATGCCAGAAATTGAGCAAGGCAGTTGCCCCCACAGGTGCGGCGCGGCCTTGCCCGCGAAGAGGCCGCTCCTGCCATTTGCCTGACCTCCGGCAGATGAGCCCCTTGCGCTCCTGTGTTAGAGTGGCGGCCTTTTTCCAGAGGGGCGTTTACTGTGTGGGAATTGGTCAAGTCCGGTGGTTGGATGATGCTGCCGATCATTCTGAGTTCCATCGCCGCCATGGCTATCGTCGTCGAGCGCCTGTGGACCCTGCGCGCCAGCCGCGTCACCCCGCCGCACCTGCTGGGCCAGGTGTGGATGTGGATCAAGGACAAGCAACTCACCAGTGACAAGCTCAAGGCCCTGCGCGCCGATTCGCCGCTGGGCGAAATCCTCGCGGCGGGCCTGGCCAACTCGCGCCACGGCCGCGAGATCATGAAAGAGTGCATCGAAGAAGCCGCCTCGCGCGTCATCCACGAGCTCGAACGCTACATCAGCACCCTCGGCACCATCGCCGCCATGGCGCCGCTGCTGGGCCTGCTGGGCACCGTGCTGGGCATGATCGACATCTTCAGCGCCTTCATGGGCTCGCAGATGACCGCCAACGCCGCCGTGCTGGCCGGCGGTATCTCCAAGGCCCTGGTCACCACGGCGGCCGGCCTGATGGTCGGTATCCCGGCGGTGTTCTTCCACCGCTTCCTGCTGCGCCGCATCGATGAGCTGGTGGTGGGCATGGAGCAGGAGGCGATCAAGCTGGTCGAAGTGATCCAGGGCGACCGCGAAGTGGAAGTGGCCGGAGGCAAGGCGTGAAGTTCCGGCGCAATCGCCAGCGGGAGAACGTCGACATCAACCTCGCATCGCTGATCGATGTGGTGTTCGTCCTGCTGCTGTTCTTCGTGGTCACCACCACCTTCACCCGCGAGACCCAGTTGCGTGTCGAGCTGCCCGAAGCGGCCAGCGCCGAGCAGGCACCGGCCGATCAGGGCAAGCTGGTGGAAGTGACCATCAGCGCCGATGGCGTGTATTCGGTGAACAACCACCTGCTGCCCAAGAGTGACCTGGCGACCTTGACCGAGGCCATCGAGCGTGAGTCTGGCGGTGACAACAAGCTGCCGCTGGCCATCAGCGCCGACGGCAAGACCCCGCACCAGGCCGTGATCACTGCAATGGATGCTGCCGGCAAGCTCGGTTTCAGCCACCTGCGCATGACCACCGTCGAGGCCGCCCAGGGGACACCTTGATGGCGCTTGCCGACCGCCTGCTCGCCGCCTGGTACGCCGGGCACCCGGCCCTGGCGCTGCTGCGCCCGCTTGAGGCGCTGTACCGGCGTGTGGTACTGCGCAAGCGCGCGCGTTTCCTCAGTGGTGAAAGTGCCAGCTATCGGGCGCCGGTGCCGGTCATCGTGGTGGGCAACATCACCGTGGGTGGCACCGGCAAGACGCCGATGATCCTCTGGCTGATCGAGCATTGCCGCCGCCAGGGCGTCAAGGTCGGGGTGGTCAGCCGTGGCTATGGTGCCAAGCCGCCACACTACCCGTGGCGGGTGGAAGCGAGCCAGCCGGCCGAGCAGGCCGGTGACGAACCCTTGCTGATCGTCCAGCGCACCGGCGTGCCGCTGATGATCGACCCTGACCGCTCCGGTGCGGTGCAGGCGCTGCTGGCCAGTGAACCGCTGGACCTGATCCTGTGCGACGACGGTATGCAGCACTACCGCCTGGCCCGTGACCTCGAACTGGTGCTGATCGATGCCGCCCGCGGCCTGGGCAATGGCCGCTGCCTGCCCGCCGGCCCACTGCGCGAGCCCCGCGAGCGCCTGCAAGAAGCGGATGCCGTGCTGTACAACGGTGCCGAGGGCGACCGCGCGGACGGTTTCGGCTTTAGCCTGCAACCGTCTGCCCTGGTCAACCTGCGCAGCGGCGAGCGCCGCGCACTCGACTTCTTCCCGGCGGGCCAGCGCCTGCACGCGGTAGCCGGCATCGGCAACCCGCAACGTTTCTTCAACACCCTGCTGGGGCTAAACTGGCAGCCGGTGCCGCATCCCTTTGCCGACCATGCGCAGTTCAGCGCCGAAAGCCTGGCGTTCAGCCCGGCGCTGCCGTTGGTCATGACCGAGAAGGATGCGGTGAAATGCCGGGCATTCGCCGCCGACGACTGGTGGTACCTGGCGGTCGAGGCCCGGCCCACGCCGGCCTTCAGCGCCTGGTTCGACAGCCAGTTGCAACGCTTGCTGCGCAAGCCCTGAGCCCCTATTCACTTTTCGGCCATTCGGCCTCAAGGACGCTTTCATGGACACCAAACTGCTCGATATCCTGGCCTGCCCGATCACCAAGGGCCCGCTCAAGCTCAGTGCCGACAAGACCGAGCTGATCAGCAAGGGCGCAGGCCTGGCCTACCCGATTCGTGACGGCATCCCGGTGATGCTGGAAAGCGAGGCGCGCACCCTGACCGACGACGAGCGCCTGGACAAATGAGCGTGAATTTCACCGTGGTCATTCCCGCCCGGCTGCGCTCCACGCGCTTGCCGGGCAAGCCGTTGCTGCTGATCGCCGGCAAGCCGATGGTCCAGCACGTCTGGGAGCAGGCGCGCAAGAGCGGCGCCAGCCGTGTGGTCATCGCCACCGACGACGCCAGCATCCTCGAAGCGTGCCAGGCCTTTGGCGCCGAAGTGCTGATGACCCGCGCCGACCATGAATCGGGCACCGACCGCCTGGCCGAAGTGGCCGCGCACCTCGGCCTGCCGGCCGATGCCATCGTGGTCAACGTGCAGGGCGACGAGCCGTTGATCCCGCCGGTGATCATCGACCAGGTAGCGGCCAACCTGGCTGCCCACCCGGAAGCCGGCATCGCCACCCTGGCCGAGCCGATCCATGCGCCGGAGACCGTGTTCAACCCCAATGCGGTCAAGGTGGTCAGCGACAAGAATGGCCTGGCCCTGAGCTTCAGCCGTGCACCGCTGCCGTGGGCTCGCGATGCCTTTGCCAGGGGCCGCGATGTGCTGCCGGAAGGTGTGCCGTATCGCCGCCACATCGGCATGTACGCCTACCGTGTCGGCTTCCTGCAGGACTTCGTCGGCTGGGGCCCATGCTGGCTCGAGCAGACCGAGGCCCTGGAGCAGCTGCGTGCGCTGTGGCATGGCGTGCGCATCCACGTCGAGGACGCCATCGAGGCGCCTGCCGTGGGCGTGGATACCCCTGAAGACCTGGAGCGCGTGCGGCGCTTGCTGGAGGCCTGATGCGCGTCCTGTTCGTCTGCCTTGGCAATATCTGCCGCTCGCCCACCGCCGAAGGCGTGCTGCGCCATCAGTTGCAGGTGGCCGGCCTGGCTGAGCAGGTGCATGTGGCGTCTGCCGGTACCGGCGACTGGCATGTCGGCAAGGCCCCAGACAGCCGCACCTGCAAGGCCGCGCTGGCGCGTGGTTATGACTTGTCACGCCAGCGTGCCCAGCAGGTCAAGCTTGCGCATTTCGCTGAGTACGACCTGATTCTGGCCATGGATGAGAGCAACCTCGGTCACCTGCGCGCCCTGCGCCCGCACAACGCCTCTGGTGAGCTAGACCTGTTCTTGCGCCGCTACGGCGCGGCCCTGGACGAGGTGCCCGACCCTTACTATGGCGGTGCCGAGGGCTTCGAGCAGGTGCTCGACCTGATCGAAGCGGCGTGCCGCGAGCTGGTCGTGGAAATCAAGGGGCGGCTATGACAGCGGTGTGGCAGGAGCAGGTTTCGCTAAAACCCTACAACACCTTCGGCATCGACGTGAAAGCCCGGTATTTCACCCAGGCGCACGACGATGACGAGGTGCGCGAGGCGCTGGCCCAGGCACATCAGCGTGGGTTGCCGGTACAGGTGATCGGGGGTGGCAGCAACCTGCTGCTGACCCGCGATATCGATGCGCTGGTGTTGCACATGGCCAGCCGTGGGCGGCGCGTGCTGAGTGATGACGGTGAGCGGGTGGTGGTCGAGGCGCAAGCCGGCGAGCCTTGGCATGACTTCGTGCAATGGTCGTTGGCGCAAGGTTTTTGTGGCCTGGAAAACCTCAGCCTGATCCCGGGCACCGTGGGTGCTGCGCCGATGCAGAATGTCGGCGCCTATGGCGTCGAGATCAAGGATGTGTTCGCCGGGCTGACCGCACTGGACCGCGAGACCGGGGAGCTGCGCGATTTCACCCTGGAGGAATGCGCCTTCGGTTACCGCGACAGCGTGTTCAAGCGCAACCCCGGGCGTTGGTTGATCCTGCAGGTGCGCTTTGCCCTGAGCCATGAACTGCAGGCACATCTGGACTATGGCCCGGTGCGCCAGCGGCTGGCAGAGCAGGGCGTCGAGCAGCCGACCGCGCAGGCGATCAGTGACGCCATTTGTAGCATTCGTCGCGAAAAACTGCCGGACCCGGCCGAGCTGGGCAATGCCGGGAGCTTCTTCAAGAACCCGGTGGTGTCGGCTGAATTGGTCGAACGCATTCGTAGCCAGTATCCAGGCGTGGTGGCGTATCCCCAGGCGGATGGCCAGGTGAAGCTGGCAGCGGGCTGGCTGATCGAGCAGGCGGGCTGGAAGGGCTATCGCGAGGGCGATGCCGGTGTGCACCGGTTGCAGTCGCTGGTGCTGGTCAATTATGGCCAGGCGAGCGGGGCGCAGTTGCATGCGCTCGCACAGCGCATCCAGGCAGATATCCTGGAGCGGTTTGGGGTTGAGCTGGAGATGGAGCCCAATCTGTACTGATTGCTTTGCCAGTACCGGCCTCTTCGCGGGCAAGCCCGCTCCCACAGGGCTATCACAAGACCTGAGCCAAGTGGGGTTGCCCACAGGGCTATCAGAAGGCCTGAACCAAGTGGGGTGCTTGTGGGAGCGGGCTTGCCCGCGAAGAGGCCGGTACATGTAAAAACAGATAGCCAAGAAAAAGCCCCGCCAGTTCGCACTGGCGGGGCTTTTTCATTCAGCCTTGGCTGTCAACCGTGATGAGGCTTGTGCTCATCGGCGGTTTCCAGCACGGGCTCGGCAGCTTCCTGGGCAGCCTTGGCAGCGGCCTCGGCTTCACGCTTGCGGCGACGCACTTCGCGTGGGTCGTTCGGCGCGCGGCCGTTTGGCAGCATGACAGTAGCGGCTTCGACGGTTGCCGGCGCTTCTACCGGGGCTGGCTCGACAACCGTCGGGGCAGCTTCGGCAGCGACGGGTTCTGCCACCACTGCCGGCTGGGCTTCGATGACAGCCACTGGCTGCTCGGCAACCGGTGCTGCTTCGGCCACAACCTGAGCCTGCTCGGCTTCACCGCCCTCTACCACTGGGGCTTCGACCGCCTCGGCTTCGACAGCAGGGGCCTCGATCGGTGTTTCGGCAACCACGACCGGCTCGGCGGCAGGGGCTTCTTCAACCACTGGCTGTGGTGCGACTTCGACCACTGGCTCGGCGCTGGCTTCGACCACGACAACCGGCTCGCTGACGGGCTGTTCGACCACTGGGGCGATGACAGCTTCCTCGGCTTGGGCGGCTACTTCAACCTGCTCGGTCGGCTGGGCGACTTCGCGGGTTTCGGTGGTTGCGGCTTCGGCGCTGGCGCGTTCGGCCTGCTGGTTGGCTTGAGCCTCGGCATCGGCGCTGATGTGGCTGCTGGCGACAGCGGCAGTGACGGCCAGGCCGGCAGCCAGCTCGGCGCCAAGCTCGGTGGCCTGGTGCTGTTGCGGCTGCTCTTCGCTGCCTTCTTCGTCGCCACCTTCGATCAGCTCGCCATTGGCATTGCGCTGACGCTCACGGCGGTTGCTGCGGCGACGCTGGCCACGGGAACGACGACGCGGACGCTCGTCATCGGTGCCTTCCTGCTCGTCCTGCAGCAGCTCTTCGTTCGGCAGTTGCTCTTCGGCGAGTTCGGCAGCCTGCTCGGCCGGGCGTGGCTGGCGCTCTTCACGTGGCGGGCGAGGCTGGCGCTCTTCGCGAGGTGCACGCTCTTCACGCGGGGCACGTTCTTCGCGAGGTGCGCGCTCTTCACGCGGGGCACGTTCTTCGCGAGGTGCGCGCTCTTCACGCGGGGCGCGTTCTTCGCGAGGTGCGCGCTCTTCACGAGGTGCACGCTCTTCACGGGCTACACGTTCTTCACGTGGCTGGCGTTCTTCGCGTTCGGCAGGTGGAGTGGCGTCCAGCGGTTCACGCAATTCACGTACGCGTTCTTCACCGCGGTTGCCGCGGCGGTCTTCGCGTGGCTGGCGTGGTGCGCGCTCTTCACGAGGTGCGCGTTCTTCGCGTGGAGCACGCTCCTCACGAGGTGCACGTTCTTCGCGCGGTTGACGTTCTTCACGCGGGGCGCGCTCGGCACGCTCTTCGCGCGGCTTGCGCTCTTCATCGCGGCGGCCGTTGCGGTTGCGGCTCTGCTGGCGGCCGTTGCGGCGTTCTTCGTTGCGTGGGCTGCGCTCGGCGGCCGGCTTTTCGGTGGCAGTGACCACCGGCGCTGCGGCAGGCTCTTCCTTGCCGGCGAACAGGCTGACCAGCGACTTCACCAGGCCCTTGAACAGGCTTGGCTCCGGTACGCTCGGCGCAGGGGCTGCCGGTGCGGCAGGCTGAGGCTGCTCTTCGGCGGCGCTCGGTACCGGGGCGTTGGCGCGGGCCGGGGCGGTCTTCACCGCCGCTTCCTGGCGAACCAGGGTGCGGGTGGCGGTCGGCTGCGGCGCTTCTTCGGCTTCGGCGGCGGCGATTTCGTAGCTGGACTGGTTGTTCAGCACTTCCGGGTTGTCGTCGCGCAGGCGCTGGACTTCGAAGTGCGGGGTTTCCAGGTGGTCGTTCGGCAGGATGATGATGCGTGCGCGAGTGCGCAGTTCGATCTTGGTGATCGAGTTGCGTTTCTCGTTGAGCAGGAACGCGGCGACCGGGATCGGCACCTGGGCGCGTACTTCGGCAGTACGGTCTTTCAGGGCTTCTTCTTCGATCAGGCGCAGGATGGCCAGCGACAGCGATTCGACGTCACGGATGATGCCGGTGCCGGAGCAGCGTGGGCAGACGATGCCGCTGCTTTCGCCAAGCGACGGGCGCAGGCGCTGACGGGACATTTCCAGCAGGCCGAAGCGCGAGATGCGGCCGACCTGGACGCGGGCGCGGTCGGCTTCCAGGCATTCACGCACGCGCTCTTCAACAGCGCGCTGGTTCTTCGCCGGGGTCATGTCGATGAAGTCGATGACGATCAGGCCGCCGATGTCACGCAGGCGCAGCTGGCGGGCGATTTCCTCGGCCGCTTCCAGGTTGGTCTGCAGGGCGGTTTCTTCGATGTCGCTGCCCTTGGTGGCGCGCGCCGAGTTGATGTCGATGGAGACCAGGGCCTCGGTCGGGTCGATCACGATCGAGCCACCGGACGGCAGGTCGACGACGCGCTGGAAGGCGGTCTCGATCTGGCTTTCGATCTGGAAACGGTTGAACAGCGGCACGCTGTCTTCGTACAGCTTGACCTTGCTGGCGTACTGCGGCATCACCTGACGGATGAAGGTCAGGGCTTCTTCCTGGGCATCGATGCTGTCGATCAGCACTTCGCCGATGTCCTGGCGCAGGTAGTCGCGGATGGCGCGGATGATGACGTTGCTTTCCTGGTAGATCAGGAATGGCGCGGCGCGGTCCAGGGACGCTTCCTTGATGGCGGTCCACAGCTGCAGCAGGTAGTCGAGGTCCCACTGCATTTCTTCGCTGCTGCGGCCCAGGCCGGCAGTGCGCACGATCAGGCCCATGTCGCCCGGCACGGTCAGGCCGTTCAGGGCTTCACGCAGCTCGTTGCGCTCTTCGCCTTCGATGCGGCGGGAAATGCCACCGGCACGCGGGTTGTTGGGCATCAGCACCAGGTAGCGGCCAGCCAGGCTGATGAAGGTGGTCAGGGCGGCGCCTTTGTTGCCGCGCTCTTCCTTCTCGACCTGGACGATGACTTCCTGGCCTTCGCTCAGCACTTCCTTGATGTTGACCCGGCCTTCAGGGGCTTTCTTGAAGTATTCGCGGGAGATTTCTTTCAGCGGCAGGAAGCCGTGACGTTCGGAGCCGAAGTCGACGAAGGCGGCTTCGAGGCTCGGTTCGATGCGGGTGATCTTGCCTTTGTAGATGTTGGCCTTTTTCTGCTCACGCGCGCCGGACTCGATGTCCAGGTCGTAGAGACGTTGGCCGTCCACCAGGGCTACACGCAACTCTTCGGGCTGAGTTGCGTTAATCAGCATTCTTTTCATGTTGTACCGTCGGTTTCCGGGCTGCCGGAAACGGCGTGCGGCACACACGACTTCTCATGGTCGGTGCCAAGGTGCGCAAAGGGTGGCCGGGCCACCCCCGTGTCGAAGAACGTTCGGCACCAGCCGGTTGCCCAGCCTGCCGTTGTCGCGACGACGCGTCCTGTTTGCTGCGGTGCCAACCAGGCCCCGGTGGTTTCGAATGGGTATCCGAATCAACCAAGCGGGCCTCGTGCACTCAGTCAGGAGGAGGAATCAACCGTCGGCCGTGGACGCTCGAGGCATCTGCTACACGGTCCGAGGGCTGTGCATCTCCACCCTGCACGTATCCCTGATAATTCGGGTGCTGCCGCGCGCTGAATCCGCAACGGGTTGCATTTTTCGCCAGCTTCGAATGGGAGCTGACGCCATTACATATCCAAGGCAGGTATTTCCGAAGCATTCGCCGGGCGTTGCGTGGAAGCGACGGGGGCGGGCAGAGGTGCAGCGAAAAGAATCGGGAAGCAGGTGAAAAACCACACTTGTCGTTTTTTTTCGGTCTTCTCTACACAGCGCTGGTGGCGATTCCAGGCAATTCGGTAAACTGGCGAACACCCCGTAGGACGGCCTCGCGTCCTGGAGAACTGCGTAGGTCAGGAACCGGCCCAGGGCCTGGTTTCACTGGCCTGCCGCTTTTGGCGGCGTTCGCGACTATAGCAGTAATGATTAAGTGCTTCAATTCCATAAATAATTGTTATGATCCCCGCCATGACGACCAATACCCCTCCGACTTCCGGCGTTCAGCTGATCGAAGTCGCGCCGGAACTTGCCGGCCAACGCATCGACAATTTCCTCATCACGGCGCTCAAGGGCGTGCCCAAGACCCTGGTCTACCGCATCCTGCGCAAGGGCGAGGTGCGGGTCAACAAGGGCCGGGTCAAACCCGAATACAAGATCCAGGCCGGCGATATCGTGCGCGTGCCGCCTGTCCGGTTGCCCGAACGTGACGAGCCCGCGCCGGTGGCCCAGGGGCTGCTGCAGCGCCTTGAGGCCGCCATTGTCTACGAAGACAAGGCGCTGATCGTAATGAACAAGCCAGCCGGCATTGCCGTGCATGGCGGCAGCGGCCTGAGCTTTGGCGTGATCGAGGCGCTGCGCCAACTGCGCCCGGACGCCAAGGAGCTGGAGCTGGTGCATCGCCTGGATCGCGACACCTCGGGCCTGCTGATGATCGCCAAGAAGCGCAGCATGCTGCGCCACCTGCACGCCGCCTTGCGTGGCGATGGTGTCGACAAGCGCTACATGGCACTGGTGCGTGGCCACTGGCCAACCTCCAAGAAGCAGGTCAATGCGCCGCTGCTCAAGAGCAACCTGCGCTCCGGTGAGCGCATGGTCGAAGTCAACGACGAAGGCAAGGAGGCGCTGACCCTGTTCCGCGTGCTGCGCCGCTTCGGTGAGTTTGCCACCATTGTCGAGGCGCGCCCGATCACCGGTCGCACCCACCAGATTCGCGTGCATACCCTGCATGCCGGGCACATGATCGCCGGTGACAGCAAGTATGGCGACGAGGACTTCAGCCGCGAGATTCGCGAGCTGGGTGGCAAGCGGCTGTTCCTGCATGCCTATGCCCTGACCGTGCCGCTGCCCGATGGCGGTGAGCTCAAGCTCGAGGCGCCGGTGGATGAGGTGTGGGCGAAAACCGTGGAGCGACTCAGTGCACCGTGACTATGAGTTACTGATTTTCGATTGGGATGGCACCCTGGCCGACTCCATCGGCCGCATCGTCGAGGCGATGAATGTCGCTGCCGAGCGTGCTGGAGAAGCGCCGAGCCCTGAAGATGCCGTCAAGGGCATCATCGGGCTGGCACTGGCGGAGGCCATCTCGACGCTGTATCCACACCTTGATCCGCTGCAGGTCGAAACCTTCCGCCAGCACTACGCCGACATCTATATGGCCCTGGATCAGCAGCCTTCGCCGCTGTTCGAGGGTGTGGTCGAGTCGCTGGATGCGTTCCGTGCCGAGGGCTATCGCCTGGCCGTGGCAACCGGCAAGGCGCGCCGCGGGCTGGATCGCGTGCTCAAGGCCAATGGCTGGGAGCAATTCTTCGATATCACCCGCGCTGCCGACGAAACCCGTGGCAAGCCTCACCCATTGATGCTTGAGGAGATCCTTGGCCATTGCGGTGTCGAACCTGCTCGGGCGCTGATGGTCGGAGATTCGGCATTCGACCTGCAGATGGCCAGCAACGCCGGCATGCATTCGGTGGCGGTGGGCTATGGCGCCATGTCGCTGCAGGCGCTGGCCGAATTTGGCCCGCAGGTGTGCATTGATCATTTTTCCCAGCTGCGCGAGTGGCTGGCCGGTTCCAGGCAAGTCCAATTCCAAGGTAGGTGAGCATGGCTGACGAGTGGAAAGCGCCGGTTAACGAAACCGAAGAGGAGCGCCTCGCTCGCGAGGCGCGTGAAGCGCACAACGAAGAGGTGCGTGTCGAGCAGAAGAGCTGGAAGCTGCTGGAAAAGACCCTGCTGGCGGGTGTTCAGGAGCAGCGTCGGGCGCGGCGCTGGGGGATCTTCTTCAAGCTGCTGACCTTCGTCTACCTGTTCGGCATTCTGGTGCTGTTCACGCCCTTGATGGACATGGACAAGGCTGCCACGCGCAGCGGTAACCACACGGCCCTGGTGGAGGTGCGCGGGGTGATTGCCGACCAAGAGGCCGCCAGCGCCGATAACCTGGTCAAGAGCCTGCGCGATGCGTTCAAGGACCCCAAGACCAAGGCGGTGGTCATGCGCATCAACAGCCCGGGCGGCAGCCCGGTGCAGGCGGGCTATGTGTATGACGAGATCCGTCGTTTGCGTGGCGAATACCCGGATATCAAGCTGTATGCGGTGATCACTGACCTGGGGGCTTCCGGTGCCTACTACATCGCCAGTGCGGCGGACGAGATCTACGCCGACAAGGCCAGCCTGGTCGGTTCGATTGGCGTGACGGCGGCCGGTTACGGCTTTGTGGGCTCCATGGAAAAACTGGGTGTCGAGCGTCGCACCTACACTGCCGGTGAACACAAGGCGTTCCTTGATCCGTTCTCGCCAGAAAAGCCTGATGAGCGCGCGTTCTGGCAGGGCGTGCTGGACACCACGCACCAGCAGTTCATTGCCATGGTCAAGCAGGGGCGGGGAGACCGCCTGAAGGACAAGGAGCATCCTGAGTTGTTCAGCGGCCTGGTCTGGTCGGGTGAGCAGGCCAAGGCCCTGGGGCTGGTGGACGGGCTGGGCAGTGCCAGCTATGTGGCGCGTGAAATCGTGGGTGAGAAGGATCTGGTCGATTACACCGTGCAGGAATCGCCGTTCGATCGCTTCTCCAAGCGTATTGGTGCCAGCGTGGCTGAGCACCTGGCCATGTGGATGGGGTTCCAGGGGCCGCAGTTGCGCTGAGTTCGCCTTGAGTGATGTCGCGCCTGGGAGATCGAGCGCCGCGCGGGCGGCGCTCGAATCCCAGGCGTCACAATCCTCAAGCCAGGCTCAAGGAACCACCACGCCTTCCCGGCTCAGCATATCCACCAACCGAATCAGTGGCAGCCCGATCAGGCTGGTCGCATCGCACCCATGGGTGCTCTGAAACAGGCTCACGCCCAATCCCTCCGCCTTGAAGCTCCCTGCGCAATCCAGTGGCTGCTCCGCCTCCACATAACGCTCCACGCGCTCTCGATCCAGTTCTCGCATCGTCACCGTGAACGGCACGCAGTCGACCTGGCAGTGCCCGGTCGCGGTGTTGAGCAGTGCCAGCCCGGTCAGGAAGGTCACTTGCTGGCCACTGGCTTCGAGCAGTTGCTCGCAGGCACGCTCGAACGTGTGCGGCTTGCCAAGGATCTGCTCGCCCAGCACCGCCACCTGGTCGGAGCCGATGATCAGGTGCTGCGGATGGCTGCCGGCAAGCGCCTCGGCTTTTTGCCTGGCCAGGCGCCGTACCAGTGCTGCGGCGGGCTCGTCAGCCAGGCGCTGCTCGTCTAGGTCGGGGCTTGCCCAGGTGAAGGGCAGGCGCAGGCGCGCGAGCAGTTCGCGCCGATAGGCAGAGCTGGAAGCCAGCAACAGAGGCAGCATGATAGACTCCTGGTCAGTTGAACCTGATTCTAACATGCGAGATGCCGCCGAATTTCCTTTGACAGGGGCGGGGGGCATCCCTAGAATGCTGCGCCTATGTTGAATGACCCGATTCCACCTCACGTTGACCCGCGCAAATTAGCCGATCGAGGCGTATCCATCACTGGTACGCTGCAACTCGCTGATTTGGAAAGACTCTGCGACCCGCTTTCCGACGATGTCGGTACGGTGCAGGCGAAGTTCGATTTTGAACGAGATGAACAGCACGTGGTGGTTATCCACAGCGAGCTGGACGTCGAAGTCAAAATGGTTTGCCAGCGTTGTCTTGAGCTGGTCACCCTGCCGATCCACAGCGAATGTACGTACGCCGTGGTGAAGGAGGGTGCGAATACCCAGTCGTTGCCGAAAGGCTATGACGTGCTGGAACTGGGCGAAGATCCTTTGGATCTGCAGGCCTTGGTCGAGGAGGAGCTGCTGCTCGCCTTGCCTATCGTGCCTGCTCATCATCCGGAAGAATGCCAGCAGCCGGCGGGCGCAGACGAGCCCGAATCGAGCAAGGACGAGGTATCGCGGTCCAACCCGTTCAGTGTTTTGGCGCAGTTAAAGCGTGACCCAAACGTTTAGGAGTTAATCAATTATGGCTGTTCAGCAGAACAAAAAATCCCGCTCTGCCCGTGACATGCGCCGTTCGCACGACGCCCTGTCGGAAAACGCGCTGTCGGTAGACAAGAGCACCGGTGAAGTACACCTGCGTCACCACGTATCGCCAGAAGGCGTATACCGTGGTCGCAAAGTGATCGACAAGGGCGCTGACGAGTAATCCTTGTCCGCTCAGATCATCGCGATCGACGCAATGGGCGGGGACTTCGGTCCCCGCAGCATTGTCCAGGCTAGCATTGCCTGCCTTTCGGCTACCCCCTCGCTGCACCTGACCCTCGTCGGTCAACCCTCCCTCCTTGAAGATCTTGTCAGCGGCCTTGCGGCTGCGGATCGCGCGCGTCTGCAGATTGTCGCCGCCAGTGAGGTGATCGGTATGGACGAGCGGCCATCGCAGGCGTTGCGTGGCAAGCCGGATTCGTCGATGCGCATCGCCCTTGAGCTGGTGCGGGACGGCAAGGCCCAGGCCTGCGTCAGTGCCGGCAATACCGGCGCACTGATGGCGTTGTCACGTTTCGTGCTCAAGACCCTGCCGGGTATCGACCGGCCGGCCATGGTCGCGGCGATCCCGACCCAGGCGGGCTATTGCCAGCTGCTCGACCTGGGCGCCAACGTCGACTGCAGTGCCGAAAACCTCTACCAGTTCGCCGTCATGGGCTCCGTGGCTGCCCAGGCCTTGGGTATTCACCGGCCGCGCGTGGCGCTGTTGAACATCGGTACCGAGGACATCAAGGGCAACCAGCAGGTCAAGCTCGCGGCCACCTTGCTGCAGAACGCCCGCGGCCTCAATTACGTCGGCTTCGTCGAAGGTGACGGCCTGTACCGCGGCGAGGCGGATGTGGTGGTGTGCGACGGCTTCGTCGGCAACATCCTGCTCAAGTCCAGCGAAGGCCTGGCGACCATGATCGGCGAGCGTATCGAAAAGCTCTTCAAAGGTGGCGCCTTGTCGCGGGTGGCCGGGGCGGTGGCGATGCCGCTGCTCAAGCGCCTGCAGGCCGACCTGGCACCGGCGCGGCACAATGGCGCGAGCTTTCTCGGCCTGCAGGGCATCGTCATCAAGAGCCATGGCTCGGCGGGGGTGCAGGGCTTCCAGAGCGCGATTCAGCGGGCGCTGATCGAGATCCAGGAAAACCTCCCGCAGCGGCTGCATGGCCGCCTCGAAGACCTGTTGCCTTAGGCATTTCGCCGATGAAGTGCTTAAATGTGACCGCTTGGTCTGTGTATCCATCCAAGTTTTCAAATTCTGCGTCTAGCCCAGCGCTCGGCGCACCCCATTCGACGACAAGATCATAAGGGCTTGTTCAATGTCTGCATCCCTCGCATTCGTCTTCCCCGGTCAAGGTTCCCAGTCGCTGGGCATGCTCAAGGAGCTGGGCGCCGAAAAGCCGGTGATCGTCGAGACCTTCAAAGAGGCCTCCGACGCGCTGGGTTACGACCTGTGGAAGCTGGTCCAGGAAGGTCCGGAAGAACAACTCAATCAAACCGACAAGACCCAGCCGGCGATCCTCACCGCTTCCATCGCCCTGTGGCGCCTGTGGCTGGAAGAGGGCGGCGCGCAGCCTGCCTTCGTTTCCGGCCACAGCCTGGGTGAATACAGCGCCTTGGTCGCTGCCGGCGCCCTGTCGCTGAAAGACGCCGTGCGCCTGGTCGAGCGCCGTGGGCAGCTGATGCAGGAAGCCGTGCCGGCCGGTCACGGTGCCATGGCTGCGATTCTCGGCCTGGATGACGCGGTGGTGGTCGAGATCTGTGCCAAGGCCGCTGAAGATGAAGTGGTCAGCGCGGTGAACTTCAACTCGCCTGGCCAGGTCGTGATCGCCGGCAACAAGGCTGCAGTGGACCGTGCCATCGAGCTGTGCAAAGAGGCGGGTGCCAAGCGCGCCCTGCCACTGGCGGTCAGCGTACCGTCGCACTGCGCCCTGATGAAGCCGGCCGCCGAGCGTTTCGCCGAGTCGGTCAACGCCATCGACTGGAAGGCCCCGCAGATTCCGGTGGTGCAGAACGTCACCGCCGCCGTCGCCGCCGACCTCGATGCGCTGAAGCACGACCTGCTGGCGCAGCTGTACCAGCCGGTACGCTGGGTCGAGTGCGTGCAGACCCTGGCTGCCAATGGTGCGGTCAACCTGGTCGAGTGCGGCCCGGGCAAGGTCCTGGCTGGCCTGAACAAGCGTTGCGCCGATGGCGTGACCACCTACAACCTCAATACCCCTGACGCTGTCGCCGCCACCCGTGCGGCGCTGGCCTGATTTGGAGAAGCTTGCATGAGCCTGCAAGGTAAAGTTGCACTGGTCACCGGCGCCAGCCGTGGTATTGGCCAGGCCATCGCCCTCGAGCTGGGCCGCCAGGGCGCGACCGTGATCGGTACCGCCACCTCGGCTTCCGGTGCCGAGCGCATCGCCGCCACCTTGAAAGAGCACGGCATCGCCGGCACCGGCATGGAGCTGAACGTCACCAGCGCCGAGTCCGTGGAAGCCGTGCTGGGTGCCATCGGCGAGCAGTTCGGCGCGCCGGCCATTCTGGTCAACAACGCCGGTATCACCCGCGACAACCTCATGCTGCGCATGAAGGACGACGAGTGGTTCGACGTGATCGACACCAACCTGAACAGCCTCTACCGTCTGTCCAAGGGTGTGCTGCGTGGCATGACCAAGGCGCGCTGGGGTCGTATCATCAGCATCGGTTCGGTCGTCGGTGCCATGGGCAACGCCGGCCAGGCCAACTATGCGGCGGCCAAGGCCGGCCTCGAAGGCTTCAGTCGCGCCCTGGCGCGTGAAGTGGGCTCGCGTGGCATTACCGTCAACTCGGTGACCCCAGGCTTCATCGACACCGACATGACCCGCGAGCTGCCAGAAGCGCAGCGCGAAGCCCTGCAGACCCAGATTCCGCTGGGCCGCCTGGGCCAGGCTGACGAAATCGCCAAGGTGGTTTCGTTCCTGGCGTCGGACGGCGCTGGCTACGTTACCGGCGCGACCGTGCCGGTCAACGGCGGGATGTACATGTAAAACTGCAACGCAATGTGACGGATTGCTTCAAAAAAGAGTCATACTGCGAGCCTAAAATCCGTTATAAAGCTGCAACCAGATTCCAGGCAGCGGGTGAGGTGGCTAAAGGGGAGGTGCGTTCCGCTTGAAAAGCGAACGTCTTTCTATAAACTTGGTCACCGGCCAGCTGCCTGACATATGTCCATTAGGAGTGAAAACTAGGTATGAGCACCATCGAAGAACGCGTCAAGAAAATCGTCGCCGAGCAACTGGGCGTCAAGGAAGAGGAAGTGACCAACGAGAAGTCCTTCGTCGATGACCTGGGTGCCGATTCGCTTGACACCGTTGAGCTGGTGATGGCTCTGGAAGAGGAATTCGAGACCGAAATCCCTGACGAAGAAGCCGAGAAGATCACTACCGTTCAAGCTGCAATCGACTACGTCAACAGCCACAAGGCCTAAGACGTTGTAGTCGACGCTTCTTGTCGAGAAGAACCGCACTGCCTTTGCCGGCGTGCGGTTTTTTCTTTGCAAGCCTTCCGCGTCGCTTCACTTGCGCCGAGAGCTTGTTGCCATTTCATTCCATTGCTTGAATGCAATGGCAAGAAACTCTGTGATTAGAAAAGGAGAGTACTGTGTCGCGTAGACGCGTCGTGGTCACCGGTATGGGTATGCTGTCGCCACTGGGTACCGATGTACCGAGCACCTGGCAGGGCATTCTGGCTGGCCGCAGTGGCATTGGTCCGATCGAACACACGGACCTGTCTGCCTACTCCACCCGTTTTGGCGGCTCGGTGAAAGGCTTCGAGGTTGAGCAGTACCTGTCGGCCAAAGAGGCCCGCAAGCTCGACCTGTTCATCCAGTACGGCCTGGCGGCCGGTTTCCAGGCGGTGCGCAACGCCGGCCTGGAAGTCACCGATGCCAACCGTGAGCGCATTGGCGTGGCCATGGGCTCGGGTATCGGCGGCCTGACCAACATCGAAGAAACCAGCCGCACCTTGCACGAGCAGGGCCCGCGCCGTATTTCGCCGTTCTTCGTGCCGGGTTCGATCATCAACATGATCTCCGGTTTCCTGTCGATCCACCTGGGGCTGCAGGGGCCGAACTACGCCATTGCCACCGCGTGCACCACCGGCACCCACTGCATCGGCATGGCCGCGCGCAACATCGCCTACGGTGAAGCCGACGTGATGATCGCCGGTGGCGCCGAAATGGCCGCCTGTGGCCTGGGCATGGGGGGCTTCGGTGCGTCCCGTGCGCTGTCGACCCGCAACGACGAACCAACCCGTGCCAGCCGTCCCTGGGACAAGGGCCGTGATGGCTTCGTGCTGTCCGACGGTGCCGGCGCCCTGGTGCTCGAAGAGCTCGAACATGCCAAGGCCCGTGGTGCGACCATCTATGCCGAGCTGGTCGGTTTCGGCATGAGCGGCGACGCCTACCACATGACCTCGCCACCCGACAGCGGTGAAGGGGCTGCCCGTTGCATGGCCAACGCCCTGCGCGATGCTGGTGTCCAGCCTGAAGAGGTCAGCTACATCAACGCCCACGGTACCTCGACGCCGGCCGGTGACATCGCCGAAGTCGCGGCGATCAAGCGCGTGTTCGGTGAGCATGCCTACAAGCTGGCTGTCAGTTCGACCAAGTCGATGACCGGCCACCTGCTTGGCGCTGCCGGTGCGGTAGAGGCGATCTTCAGCGTGCTGGCGATCAACAGCCAGATGGCACCACCGACCATCAACCTCGACGAACCGGACGAAGGTTGCGACCTCGACTTCGTGCCTCACCAGGCGCGCAGCATGCCGATCGATGTGGTGTTGTCCAACTCGTTCGGCTTTGGCGGCACCAATGGTTCGCTGGTGTTCCGCCGGTTCGCCGGTTGATGCACAGCTGGATCGACGGCCAGCCCGCGACTGCGATCAACTTGCAGAACCGCGGCCTGGCCTACGGCGATGGCCTGTTCGAGACCATTGCCGTGCACGGTGGCCGGCCCAGCCTGCTGGATGGTCATCTGGCCCGTCTGGCGTTGGGTTGCCAGCGCCTGGCCATCGAGGCTGATCTGGCGCTGGTGCGTGATGAAATCCTGCGCTTCGCCAGCCAGCTCGGTGACGGTGTCGCCAAGCTGGTCCTCACCCGTGGCGACAGCCAGCGTGGCTACGCGCCGGTTGCCGGCGTTGCGCCGCGCCGTATCCTCCAGGGCGGCCCGCTGCCCAGCTATCCTGTCGAACATGCCGAGCACGGCGTACGGCTGTTCCCTTGCCAGACCCGGCTTGGGGAACAACCGTTGCTGGCCGGGCTCAAACACCTCAATCGCCTGGAGCAAGTGCTGGCCCGTGCCGAATGGCAGGACAGCGAGCATGCCGAAGGCCTGATGCGTGACGGGCAGGGCAGGGTGGTCGAAGGCGTATACAGCAACCTGTTCCTGGTGCGCGATGGCGTGCTGCTCACGGCTGACCTCAGCCGTTGCGGCGTTGCCGGCGTGATGCGTGGTGCCCTGCTGGAGCAGGCGCAGCAACTGGGCATGGCGGTACAGGTGCGTGATATCGCGTTCGACGAACTGCAGCAGGCGGATGAAGTGTTCGTCTGCAACAGTGTCTACGGTGTCTGGCCCGTGCGTGGAATTGCCGCGCTGAACTGGTCGCCGGGCCCGCTCACCCGTAAACTGCAGGCCGTTGCCCGTACGTTACTGGATACCTGAATTCGTGAGACGCAAATTCCTGCTGCTGCTGGAAATGGGCTTGATCCTCGCCGGCCTGGCCCTGGGCTGGTCGGCGTGGAAGATCAACGCGGTGCTGGAGCAGCCCCTGCATGTGGCCGAAGAGCGCCTGCTCGACGTGCCCAGTGGCACCAACCCCAACCGCATGTTCTATCGCATGCAGGCCGACGGCCTGCTCGATGACGCCGTCTGGCTGCGCCTGTACTGGCGCTTCAACATGGCCGGCACGCAGTTGCATACCGGCGAGTATCGCCTGACCCCTGGCATGACCGTGGAAGAACTGTTCGACGCCTGGCGCCGTGCCGACGTGGTGCAGTACAACCTGACCCTGGTCGAAGGCTGGACCTTCCGCCAGGTGCGTTCGGCGGTGGCCAAGCACGAGAAGATCAAGCACACACTGGAAGGCCTGTCCGACTCCGAGGTGATGGACAAGCTCGGCCACACCGGCGTGTTCCCGGAAGGCCGCTTCTTCCCCGACACCTACCGCTTCGTGCGTGGCATGAGTGACGTCGAGCTGCTGCAGCAGGCGTACATGCGCCTGGACGAAGTGTTGGCCAAGGAGTGGGCGGAGCGCACCACCGACCTGCCTTACCGTGACCCTTACCAGGCCTTGATCATGGCCTCGCTGGTAGAAAAGGAAACCGGCATCCCCCAGGAGCGCGGGCAGATCGCCGGGGTTTTCGTCCGCCGCCTGCGCCTGGGCATGATGCTGCAGACCGACCCGACGGTGATCTACGGCATGGGTGAGCGCTACAACGGCAAGATTTCCCGCGCCGACCTGCGCGAGCCGACCCCTTACAACACCTACACCATGACCGGCCTGCCACCGACACCGATCGCCATGGTCGGGCGCGAGGCAATCCATGCCGCGCTCAACCCGTCCGATGGCACCAGCCTGTACTTCGTCGCCCGTGGCGACGGCAGCCACGTGTTCTCCGATGACCTGGACGATCACAACTCGGCGGTGCGCGAGTTTCAGCTCAAGCGTCGTGCGGATTACCGGTCCAGTCCGGCGCCGCAAAGTGCACCGGAGGATGCGGCCGAGCCTGCCGAGCAGGATCCCGCCAGCGAAAGCGCACCGGCCGACGCGCCGACGCCCGACGAACAACATTAAGGACTGCCTGTGAGCGGCTTGTTTATTACCCTGGAAGGCCCCGAAGGCGCGGGCAAGAGCACCAACCGTGACTACCTGGCCGCGCGCCTGCGTGAGCAGGGCCTGGATGTGGTGCTGACGCGGGAGCCTGGTGGTACGCCACTGGCAGAAAAGGTCCGCGAGCTGTTGCTGGCGCCAAGCGACGAAACCATGGCGGCAGACACCGAACTGCTGTTGGTGTTCGCCGCCCGTGCCCAGCACCTGGCCCAAGTGATTCGCCCAGCCCTGGCCCGTGGCGCGGTGGTCCTGTGTGATCGCTTTACCGATGCCACCTACGCCTACCAAGGCGGTGGGCGCGGTCTGAGCGTGGCACGTATCGCTGAATTGGAGCAATTCGTCCAGGGCGATCTGCGCCCGGACCTGACCCTGGTCTTCGACCTGCCGGTGGAAGTCGGCCTGGCCCGTGCTGCCGCGCGCGGTCGCCTGGACCGGTTCGAGCAAGAGGGCCAGGCCTTCTTCGAGGCAGTGCGTCAAGCCTATCTGCAGCGCGCCGAGGGCGAACCGCAGCGCTATAGCCTGCTCGACGCCGCGCAGCCGCTGGAGGCCGTGCAGCGTGCCATCGATGCGCTGTTGCCCGCCATCGTGGGGCGTTGCCGTGGCTGAGGCCTACCCCTGGCAGCAGGCGCTCTGGCAGCAACTGGCCGGGCGCGCCCGGCACGCCCATGCCTACCTGTTGCATGGCCCGCAGGGCATCGGCAAGCGCGCCCTGGCCGAGCGGCTGATGGCGCGCCTGCTGTGCCAGCAGCCGCAGGGGCTGGATGCCTGCGGGCAGTGCAAGGCGTGCCTGCTGCTCAAGGCCGGCAGCCACCCGGACAACTTCGTGCTGGAGCCGGAGGAGGCCGACAAGCCCATCAAGGTCGATCAGGTGCGTGAACTGGTGTCGTTCGTGGTGCAGACGGCGCAGCTGGGCGGGCGTAAAGTGGTGTTGATCGAGCCGGTCGAGGCGATGAACGTCAACGCCTCCAACGCCTTGCTCAAGAGCCTGGAGGAGCCTTCGGGCGACACCGTGCTGCTGCTGGTCAGTCACCAGCCCAGCCGGCTGCTGCCAACCATCAAGAGTCGCTGCCAGCAGGTCGTCTGCCCGCAGCCGAGCCTGGCCCAGAGCCAGGCCTGGTTGGCCACGGCATTGACCGACAGCGACGAGGCCGAGCGCGATGAACTGCTGACCCTGGCTGCCGGTTCCCCGCTGATGGCTGTGACCCTGCAAGCTCAAGGTGTGCGCGAGCAGCGGGCCCTGGTGACCGACGGGGTGAAGAAACTGCTCAAGCAGCAGCAATCGCCCAGCCAGTTGGCCGAGGCGTGGAGCAGTGTGCCGTTGTTGCTGTTGTTCGACTGGTTCTGCGACTGGTCGCACCTGATACTGCGCTACCAGTTGACCCAGGATGAAGAGGGGTTAGGCTTGGCCGACATGCGCAAGGTGGTGCAGTACCTGGCGCAAAAGGCCCGCCAGGGCAAGGTGCTGGAAGTCCAGGCGTGGATCCTCGAGCAGCGCCAGAAAGTGCTCGGCAAAGCCAACCTCAATCGCGTATTGCTGCTGGAAGCCTTGCTGGCCCATTGGGTACAGCTGCCGGGTTCCCGCTGATTTTCCAACTTTTCATGTGTGCCGCTTGCCATGCTCGTAGATTCCCATTGCCATCTCGACCGTCTTGACCTGAGTGCCCACCAAGGCTCCCTCGATGCTGCCCTGCAGGCTGCGCGTGAGCGCGGGGTCGGGCATTTCCTGTGCATTGGCGTCAGCGCCGAAAATGCCGGGGCGGTGAAGGCGCTGAGCGAGCAGTATGCCGATGTCGACTGCTCGGTCGGTATTCACCCGCTGGACCTGGCGCCTGGCGAGACGCCGGCGCTGGAATGGCTGCTGCGCGAGCTGGCGCACCCGCATGTGGTGGCGATCGGTGAAACTGGCCTGGATTATCACTACGAGCCGGAAGCTGCCGAGTTGCAGCAGGCGTCGTTCCGCCTGCACCTGGAAGCCTCGCGCCAGACTGGAAAGCCGGTGATCGTGCATACCCGCGCCGCCCGCGCCGATACGCTGGCGTTGCTGCGCGAAGCGAACCTGCCGCAGGCGGGCGTTCTGCACTGTTTCACCGAAGACTGGGACATGGCGAAGGCGGCGCTGGACCTGGGTTATTACATTTCGCTGTCTGGCATTGTCACTTTCCGCAATGCCGATGCGTTGCGCGAGGTGGCGCGGCAGGTGCCGGCCGACCGCCTGCTGGTGGAAACCGACTCGCCGTACCTGGCGCCAATCCCGCATCGCGGCAAGCCGAATCTGCCGCAGTATGTGCGGGAAGTGGCGGAGTACGTGGCGTCTTTGCGTGGGGTCAGCTACGACCAGCTGGCCGAGCAGACCACGGGCAACTTCAAGCGCTTGTTCCCACTTGCACGAGTGGCCTGAACCCAGCCCAATCGCTTTTGCTCTGCTTTTGCTCTGCTTTTGCTCTGCTTTTGCTCTGCTTTTGCTCTGCTTTTGCTCTGCTTTTGCTCTGCTTTTGCTTCTAAGTGCGCGGTAGTTCAGGCGACGCAGAGTGCGACTTCAGGAGGCCGAACGCAGGCGTCTGGAGGGCCAGGGTGCGCAGCACCCCTTCGGCGCAGCCGAAGGCGCGAGATGTAGACTTGCGCAGCAAGTCGTAGGCCGCGCGGGCCCGGAGGGCGCCGGAGTGAGGGGACCCCGGAGCGCAGCGTAGGGGCCGGATGATGGGAGCGGGGGTTTTTGCCTACTTTTTGCCCAGTCAAAAAGTAGGTCGCCGTAAAGGCGAAAAGGTGATTCAGCACCTCCATGGCGAATGAATGTAAACCTGATTTGAAAGCCCACTTTTAAAAGCCAAAAGCCAAAAGCCAAAAGCCAAAAGCCAAAAGCCAACAGCCAAAAGCTCGACTGCTGTGGTTTTGAATATTCCGAGTGCATCCATTTGCGATAGCGACGCACAGTCACCTTTCCGCCCTTACGGCGGGTCACTTTTTGACTGGGCAAAAAGTAACCATGGGCCTGTCCCGTGACAACGGACGCCAAGAGGCTGGCTATTGCGCGCTTAGAAGCAACAGCAAAAGCAGAGCCAGAGCCGGGGCCGGAGCCGGAACCGGTGCTTGGCATCTGGTCTCGGGCAAAAAAAACCCGGGTTCTGGGGGGGGAATCCGGGTTAAGACCATTAGGAGTAAAACAAAGGTACGCGGTCCCTGAGCACCTTTATCGGCGCGCCACTTGGGGGGGATGCGCCGCGCCAACACTTCAAGTATTGGTCAGGTTTGGCGCAGTGCCAGTGCTTCTCTGTTCGTTTTTTAAACAGATTTGGAATACGCCCGCCGTCCCTTCCTCCCTCAATGCATGGCAAGACGCCTTACTTGCCGCACAGCTTCGTCGATCAGCTGCTCACTGGTGTAGAAATGTGGCGAAAATCGTATTCCCGGCCCTCTCAGTGCACAGATCGTCTGCTCTGCCAACAGGCTTCGGTAGATGGCCGCGTTGTCCCGCCCCTGAATGCTGAAGGTCACGATGCCCGCCCGTTTTTCCCGGGCTGCCGGGCTATGCAGGTGTATCCCGGGAACACTGGCCAAGCCTTGAAGCAGTTGATCGACCCGTAGCTGCAATTGCCTGCTGACCTCGTCCATGCCGATCTCCTCCAGCAATGACAGGCTGGCCTCCAGTGCGCACGCGCCCAGCATGTTCGGGCTGCCGCTTTCAAAGCGCCTTGCGCTGCGCGCCGGCTGCCACTCGCGGCGTTCGAAGTCGCCCAGTCGCTCCAGCATATGCCAGCCAAAGGCATGCAGCTTCAGCTGCGGGCGCAGGGCGGCGCGGCAATAGAACACACCCAGGCCCTCGGGGCCCAGCATCCACTTGTGGCCGTCGGCCATGGCGAAATCGCAGCGGTAGCGCTGCACGTCGAAGGGCAGGGCGCCAATCTGCTGGATGGCATCGACGCAAAACAGCACCTGGCGTGCCTGGCAACCCTCGCCCAGGCGTGGCAGGTCAAGGCGCAGGCCGCTGGCAAACTGCACCGCGCTCACCGCCAGCAGGCGCGTGCGCGGGCCGCAGGCGGCGAGCAGCGCGGCTTCCGGATCAGGCCCGGCAAGGCTCACCTCAGTCACCTCGACGCCGCGCTCGGCCAACGCTTCCCAGACCACGCGGTTGGAGGGAAACTCCTCGTCGCTGATCACGACCTGGTCACCTTCTTGCCAGTCGAGACCGAAAGCGACCAGCGAAAGTGCCTCGGAGGTGTTCTTCACCAACGCGATGTCTGCCCAGGAGGGCGCGTTGATCAGTCGCGCCAGCCTCTCACGCAGCCTGCGTTCGGTGGCCAGCCATGTCGGGTAGTCGCTTGCACCCAGGCGCACGTTGTCATGGGCAAAGCGCGCCACGGCCTCGCTGGCCCGGCGCGGCCAGGGAGCAATGGCCGCATGGTTCAGGTAACGCAGCCCCGGTGCCTGTTCGAACTCATCGTGAAACATAGACATGGTTGGATGATCCGTGCAATTTGCTGCAAGTTAGGCATAATAAACCGCTTCAATGTCATCCAGTCCTTCCTATGCAGAAAGAACCTCGTAAGGTCCGTGAGTTTCGCCGTCGCGAACAGGAAATCCTCGATACAGCGCTGAAGCTGTTCCTCGAACAGGGTGAAGACAGCGTCACCGTCGAGATGATCGCCGACGCCGTGGGTATCGGCAAAGGCACGATCTACAAGCACTTCAAGTCCAAGGCGGAGATCTACCTGCGCCTGATGCTCGACTATGAGCGTGACTTGAACGCGCTGTTGCACTCGGCCGATGTCGATCGCGACAAGGAGGCGCTGTCGCGCGCCTACTTCGAGTTCCGCATGCGCGACCCGCAGCGCTACCGGCTGTTCGACCGCCTGGAAGAAAAGGTGGTCAAGGGCAACCAGGTGCCGGAAATGGTCGAAGAGCTGCACAGCATTCGCGCGTCCAACTTCGACCGCCTGACCCAGCTGATCAAGGGCCGCATCAGCGAAGGCAAGCTCGAAGACGTGCCGCCGTACTTCCACTACTGCGCCGCCTGGGCGTTGGTGCACGGTGCCGTGGCGCTGTACCACTCGCCGTTCTGGAGCAATGTGCTTGAAGATCAGGAAGGCTTCTTCCAGTTCCTCATGGACATCGGCGTGCGCATGGGCAACAAGCGCAAGCGTGATCCGGAAGCCGCCAACTGAAGGCACTCTTCGTCAGCGGGTGAGCCTGGCATGAAAAGGGGACTTGCAAAAACTTGAACCATGAGTCAAGTTTTGCCAGCCCCGATTCATCCATGCCGGAGTCATCCATGATCGTCGATCGTCAAGGCAGGCGTTTTCGCAACCTGCGCGTCAGCCTGACTGCTGCCTGCAACTATGCCTGCAGTTACTGCGTGCCGGATGGCAAGCGCCTGGTCGCAGCCCAGGATGAACTGTCGGCCGAGGCCTTGGCGCGTGGCGTGGCCTACCTCATTGAGGCCGCCGGTATCGAGCGTTTGCGCATCACCGGTGGCGAGCCGCTGGTCAGCCCTCGGCTGGATGCCTTTCTGGTGGCGGTGGCGAAGCTCGACCTCGACGACATCGCGCTGACCACCAACGGCCAGCTGCTCGCACGCAAACTGCCCCAACTACAGGCGGCCGGTATTCGCCGCCTGAACGTGTCCCTCGATACCCTCGATCCCCAGGCATTCCGCCGCATCGCCCGTGGCGGTGATCTGGCCAGTGTGCTGGCAGGCATGGACAAGGCCAGCGCCATGGGCATGCGCATCAAGGTCAACATGGTGCCAATGCGTGGGCAGAACCTCGATCAGGTACTGCCGATGCTCGACTATTGCATGGCGCGTGGTTTCGAGTTGCGCTTCATCGAACTGATGCGCATGGGGCATCTGGCCCGGGACAGCAATGCATTCTTGCAACAGTTTGTCGGGCTCGATGCGTTGCTCAATGTGATCGGTGCCCGGTATGGCTATCAACAGGTCGACGCCGCGCTGGACGCCACGGCGCTGCGCTACCAGATCCCGGGGCATGGCCATTTCGGCATCATCGCCAACGAAAGCGTGCCGTTCTGCCGTACCTGCTCGCGGCTGCGCCTGTCCTCTACCGGCTGGCTGCATGGCTGCCTGTCTTCGGGCAATCGTCACTTTGTCGGCGACCTGCTGGAAAAACCACGGCATCAGGCGCTGCCAGGTTTGCAACGGTTGCTGGTGAAAGCCCTGGCAGACAAGCAGGAACTGGCGTTTTCCGGGGGGGTGACGGTGATGAAGGTGATTGGCGGCTGAAGCTGGCGCAAAAGCTGCATCCGCCGGCTATTCGCCGGTTTTTCGTCACCGGCCACTGGAGGAAAGATGCGTAGCCTGGTCTTGCTGCTGACGCTGATGGCGTTGGGCGGTTGCATGAATGTCAGCGATATGGGCGAGGGCGTCCGTTACCACATGAGCGATGCCGGCTTGCTGGACCACAGCGATACCCGCCGTACCTTGTCGATTCGCCTGCAGCCCGACTCGTTCATCTTCATCGGCCAGGGCGCGTTCATGCCGCCGGGCAAGGGGCCGGTGCCGAAGCAGAATGCGGTGGCCGATGAGGCGTTCAAGAGCTTCGTCGAGTATTTCCCGTTGGTGCGTCGTGCCCAGGGGCCGCTTGGCCTTGAAGAAGCGATTGCCCAGGCCCGTTCGGTCGGCGCCGATTATGTGCTTTACACCCGCTTCGCCCGCACCGACGACCGCATCGGCAATGGCGATGAGTGGTATGACGAGCAGGCTGTCGACCGTCTGGGTTGGGATACCGGTGTCGTGCAGATGATGCTGATCGAAACCAACACGCGTTACCTGATCGACACCGCGCGGATCAAGAGCCGTGGCGGTTTGTTGACGTTCCACGACCAGTCGCCGCAGGATTTGCTTGGCGCACCGATGCGCGAGTACGCTCGTAGCCTTCTGGGCATGAGCGAGTGAGGGCAGGGTGATGACGGATTCCGGCAAGGCCAACGATATATTGGCGCAGATTCCCAAGCACAAGGGGCTGCCGCCGGTGCATCTGTGGAACCCGGATTTCTGCGGCGATATCGACATGCGTATCGCCCGTGACGGCACCTGGTATTACCTGGGCACGCCCATTGGGCGCAAGCCGATGGTCCGGCTGTTTTCCACCATCATTCGCCGCGATGGCGATAATTACTTCCTGATCACGCCGGTGGAGAAGGTTGGCATCCACGTCGATGATGCGCCGTTCGTGGCCGTGACGCTGGAGGTGCTGGGCAGTGGCGAGGCGCAGGTGCTGCGCTTTACCAGCAATGTCGAAGATCAGGCCGAGGCGGGGCCGCAGAACCCGTTGCGGGTCGAGATCGATCCGCTCACCCAGGAGCCGTCACCCTACGTCTTGATGCGCACGAATCTGGAGGCGCTGATCCACCGCAATGTGTTCTACCAGTTGGTCGACCTGGCAGTACCACGCATGATCGAGGGCGAGGAGTGGCTCGGGGTCTGGAGCCACGGCGAGTTCTACCCGATCGGGCGCAATTGCTGAGGCCGATTGCCGCTGGCCCCCTGTTTTTTCTCCTGATTGGCCGTTTGCGCGATGGGCTACCGGGCCTAACCTGCAGGCACTTGCCAATCAGGAGAAGCCCTATGAAACCTACCCGTCTTTGCCTTGCCTTGTTCGTCAGTGCTGGCCTGCTCGGTGGCCAGAGCGCCGCTTGGGCGCACGGCGACGTGCCTGATCAGGTAAAGGTCCTGCAGGAAAAACAGCCCGCCAATGCGCCTGGCAAGAAAGCCGTCATGCTTACGGTCAGCTATGCCCCCGGGCAGGCATCGCCCGCCCATCAGCATCCGGGTGCTGTCATGGCCTATGTGCTGGAAGGGGCGGTGGTCTCGAAGCTCAACGACGAACAGGAAAAGACCTACAAGGCGGGTGAGTACTGGTACGAAGCGCCCGGCACCGTGCACAGCATTTCGCGCAACGCCAGCAAGACCCGGCCGGCAAAATTGCTGGTGTGGAGTTTGGTGGACGAAGGCAAGCCGGTGACTGAGCCGACAGGGAAGTAAGGTTGAGCCGAAAGGCGCCCCAAACCTTCAGTACGGGCAACGAAAAAGCCCCCGATGCTTGCGCATTCGGGGGCTTTCTCAGTGTTTGGCTCCGCGACCTGGACTCGAACCAGGGACCCAATGATTAACAGTCATTTGCTCTACCGACTGAGCTATCGCGGAATCTGCGCGTATCTTACCGATTGTCAGGAGGAAGTCAAGCGACCTCCTGACAAATCAAGCAGTTACAGCACTTCAACGATGGCCTTGGTAACCACGTGAATGTTGCTCTGGTTCAGTGCGGCGACGGCGATGCGGCCGGTGTCCAGGGCGTAGATGCCAAAGTCGTTCTTCAGGCGGGCAACCTGCTCAACGGTCAGGCCCGAGTACGAGAACATGCCCACCTGGCGGCCGACGAAGCTGAAGTCGCGCTTGGCGCCGTATTCGGCCAGCAGCGCAACCATCTGCTTGCGCATGCCATGGATGCGCTCACGCATCTCGCCCAGCTCGGCTTCCCACATCTGGCGCAGTTCGGCGCTGTTCAGCACGGTGGCGACGATGGTCGCGCCGTGGGTCGGCGGGTTGGAGTAGGTGGTGCGGATCACGCGCTTGACCTGCGACAGCACGCGGGTGCTTTCGTCCTTCGAGGCGGTGACGATCGACAGTGCGCCGACGCGCTCGCCGTACAGCGAGAACGACTTGGAGAACGAGCTGGAAACGAAGAACTCCATGCCCGACTCGGCGAACAGGCGCACAGCGAAGGCGTCTTCGCCAATGCCATCACCGAAGCCCTGGTAGGCCATGTCGAGGAACGGCACGTGGCCCTTGGCCTTGACCACTTCCAGAACCTTTTTCCAGTCGTCCAGGGTCAGGTCGACGCCGGTCGGGTTATGGCAGCAGGCGTGCAGTACCACGATCGAGCCGGACGGCAGGGCGTTGAGGTCTTCGAGCATGCCGGCACGGTTGACGTCATTGCTCGGAGCGTCGTAGTAACGGTAGTTCTGCACCGGGAAACCAGCGCTTTCGAACAGTGCGCGGTGGTTTTCCCAGCTGGGGTCGCTGATGGCCACCACGGCGTTCGGCGAAATGCGCTTGAGGAAGTCGGCACCGATCTTCAGTGCGCCAGTGCCGCCAACGGCCTGCACGGTGACCACGCGGCCAGCGGCCAGCAGTGGCGATTCGGCACCGAACAGCAGCTTCTGCACGGCCAGGTCGTAGGTGGCGATACCATCGATCGGCAGGTAGCCGCGCGAGGCGTGCTGGGCGGCACGCTGGGTCTCGGCTTCGATCACGGCGCGCAGCAGCGGAATGCGGCCTTCCTCATTGCAGTAAACGCCTACACCCAGGTTGACCTTGTCGGTACGTGGGTCGGCGTTGAAGGCTTCGTTGAGGCCCAGGATAGGGTCGCGGGGTGCCAGCTCGACAGCGGAAAACAGGCTCATTGTTACTTCGGCTCTGATTGGAGAGTGATAGGGCGTACACGCTCCAGCCGAATGCACTGAAGCGGTGCACAAACGGGGAGTCAGTATAGTGATACCGCCCGGTCACTGCGACAGCCTGGCGCAGGTTTTCCGGCAATTTGCGCAAATATTTTTCGACCATTGGTCGAATTGCCAGGTCCACCGTAATGCGCGCTCACAGCTTGCCCTTGATTCGGGCCCCGGGCGGGCGCATTTGGGTATAGACTACTGGCTAAATTTACAGTTGCTGCGTTACCGCGAGGTCCGTCATGTCCGAGTTCCAGCTCGTCACCCGTTTCCAGCCGGCCGGCGACCAGCCCGAGGCCATCCGCCAGATGGTCGAAGGTATCGACGCGGGCCTGTCGCACCAGACCCTGCTCGGGGTGACCGGTTCGGGCAAGACCTTCAGCATCGCCAATGTCATCCAGCAGGTGCAGCGGCCAACCCTGGTGCTGGCGCCGAACAAGACCCTGGCGGCGCAGTTGTATGGCGAGTTCAAGGCGTTCTTCCCGAACAACGCGGTGGAGTATTTCGTTTCCTACTACGACTACTACCAGCCCGAGGCCTACGTGCCGTCGTCGGACACCTTCATCGAAAAGGATGCCTCGATCAACGACCACATCGAACAGATGCGCCTGTCGGCGACCAAGGCGCTGCTGGAACGGCGCGACGCGATCATCGTCACCACCGTGTCGTGCATCTATGGCCTGGGCAGCCCCGAGACCTACCTGAAGATGGTCCTGCACGTCGACCGCGGCGACAAGCTCGACCAGCGTGCGCTCCTGCGCCGCCTGGCCGACCTGCAGTACACCCGCAACGAAATGGACTTTGCCCGTGCCACCTTCCGTGTACGCGGCGACGTGATCGACATCTTCCCGGCCGAATCCGACCTCGAGGCCATCCGCATCGAGCTGTTCGACGACGAGGTGGAGAACATTGCCGCCTTCGATCCGCTGACCGGCGAAGTCTTCCGCAAGCTGCCGCGTTTCACCTTCTACCCCAAGAGCCACTACGTGACCCCGCGGGAAACCCTGCTGGAGGCGGTGGAGGGCATCAAGGAAGAACTGAAGGACCGCCTCGAGTACCTGCACAAGGCCAACAAGCTGGTCGAAGCCCAGCGCCTGGAACAACGTACCCGCTTCGATCTGGAGATGATCCTCGAACTCGGCTACTGCAACGGCATCGAGAACTACTCGCGCTACCTGTCCGGGCGCCCGGCTGGCGCGCCGCCGCCTACCCTCTACGACTACCTGCCGCCCGATGCACTGCTGGTGATCGACGAGTCCCATGTCAGCGTTCCGCAGGTTGGCGCCATGTACAAGGGCGACCGCTCGCGCAAGGAAACCCTGGTCGAATACGGCTTCCGCCTGCCGTCGGCACTGGACAACCGGCCGATGCGCTTTGACGAGTGGGAGGATGTCAGCCCGCAGACCATTTTCGTGTCGGCAACGCCAGGCCCCTACGAAGCCGAGCATGCAGGCCGCGTGGTAGAGCAGGTGGTGCGCCCGACTGGTCTGGTCGATCCGCAGGTGGAGGTGCGCCCGGCGCTGACCCAGGTCGACGACTTGCTGTCGGAGATCCGCAAGCGCGTCGATCAGGGCGACCGGGTGCTGGCCACCACGCTGACCAAGCGCATGGCCGAAGACCTCACCGATTACCTGGCCGATCACGACGTGCGGGTGCGCTACCTGCACTCTGACATCGACACGGTGGAGCGCGTCGAGATCATTCGCGACCTGCGCCTGGGCACCTTCGATGTGCTGGTGGGCATCAACCTGCTGCGCGAGGGTCTGGACATGCCCGAGGTGTCGCTGGTGGCGATTCTCGATGCTGACAAGGAAGGCTTCCTGCGCTCCGAGCGCTCGCTGATCCAGACCATCGGCCGCGCTGCCCGTAACCTCAATGGCCGGGCGATCCTGTATGCCGACAACATCACTGGCTCCATGCAGCGCGCCATCGACGAGACTGAAAGGCGCCGCGAGAAACAGATCGCCTTCAACCAGGCCAACGGCATCGTGCCTAAGGGTGTGGTCAAGGACATCACCGACATCATGGAAGGCGCCACCGTGCCCGGCGCGCGCAGCAAGAAGCGCAAGGGCATGGCCAAGGCAGCGGAGGAGAGCGCCCGTTACGAGGCCGAGCTACGTACGCCGGGCGAGATCACCAAGCGCATCAAGCAGCTGGAAGAGAAGATGATGCAGTTTGCCCGCGACCTGGAGTTCGAGGCCGCCGCGCAGTTACGTGACGAAATTACCCAGCTGCGCGAGCGCCTGATCACCAGCTGATTTCCTTGCTGGCTTTACTGGCCTCTTCGCGGGCAAGCCCGCTCCCACAGGGTAAAGCGGCGCTTGCTGAGGCTTTGTTCTCTGCGCGACAGCGCAGCCCAAAGGGCTGGGTGATCTCCCACAGGTACTGCGCAGGTCTTCGCTTTGCAGATATCCTGTAGGAGCGGGCTTGCCCGCGAAGAGGCCAGTACAGGCTAATGAGCTTCCCCAGCCTTCAACCCCTCCGGCAACTTGCGGGTCAAGAGCACTGCCACCATGCTCACCGCCAGCCCGATCCCGACAAAGTGGAAGGCATCGTTGTAGGCCATGATCAGCGCCTGCTGGTGGGCAATCTCGCTCAATTTGCCCAGCGCCGCATTGTCATTGCCCAGGCGCTCCGCCAACTGCGCCAGTCGTTCCGCCACCTGTGGGTTGTTCGGCACCACCGACTCCCTCAGGTAATCGAAATACACCTTGGTCCGCGCATCCAGCAAGGTCGCCAGCAGGGCAATGCCGATGGCACCACCCAGGTTACGCAGGATGTTGAACAGGCTCGAAGCCGACCCGGCATCCTGAGGCTGGATATACGCCGTGGCGATCAGCGAAATGGTCACCATGATCATCGGTTGGCCAAGGGCGCGGATGATCTGGATATGGTTGAACTGCGGCCCGGCAAAGTCCGGGTTCAGCACCCCCGAACCAAAGCTGGCAACACCGAACAGGCAGAAGCCGATGGCGCACAGCAGCTTGGGCGACACCGCCTTCATCAGCTGTGGCACCAGCGGAATCAGGAACAGCTGCGGTATGCCCATCCACATGATCACCTCGCCGATCTGCAGGGCGTTGTAGCCCTGGATCTGCGCCAGGTACAGCGGCAACAGGTAGATCGACCCATAAAGCCCCACGCCCATGCCCAGGCTGGCAATGCTCGACAGGCCGAAATTACGGTTGCCAAGGATGCGCAGGTTGATCAAGGGGTGTGGCTTGGAAAGCTGCAGGATGACGAAGGTGATCAGGCTGATCAGGGCGACGGTCGCCAGGCCGACGATCAGGTTGGACTCCAGCCAGTCCTTGCGATGGCCTTCCTCGAGGAAGACTTGCAGGCAGCCCAGGCCCACGCCGAGGGTGAAAATGCCGGCATAGTCGGTGCTTTTCAGCAGTTCCCAGTGCGCTTCCTTCTTTTCCAGCCCGTAGAGCAGGCCGGCGATCATCACCAGCCCGGGCGGGATGTTGATGTAGAAGATGTATTCCCAGCCCCAGTTCTCGGTCAGCCAGCCACCCAGCGTCGGGCCGATCGACGGGGCGAAAGTGGCGGTCATGGCAAACATGGCCATGCCTTTGGCGCGGTGGTGCTCGGGTAGCTTGATCAGCGTCAGGGTGAAAGCCAGCGGAATCAGCGCGCCACCTGTGAAGCCTTGCAGGGCACGGAACAGGATCATGCTCTCGAGGTTCCAGGCCATCGAGCACAGCAGCGAAGACAGCAGGAAGCCACCAGACACCCACACCGCCAGGCGCCGCGCCGAGAGCAGCTGCACCAGCCAGGCGGTCAGCGGAATCATGATGATCTCCGCCACCAGGTACGAGGTGGAGATCCATGAGCCTTCCTCCAGGGTTGCTGACAGCGCCCCCTGGATGTCCTTGAGCGAGGAGTTGGTGATCTGGATGTCCAGCACCGCCATGAAGGCGCCGAGCATCACGCTCATCACCGCGATCCAGTCGCGCCGGGTCGGCTCCGCAGTAGGGCGGAGCAGTTGATCACCGGCCATCGTGGCCTTCGTCCTCGCGGCGCAGGTCGACGGTGGCGGTCACCGACATGCCGGGGCGAATGCGCCCATGCAGCGGGTTGTCGGCAGCGAACGTCAGCTTCACCGGAATGCGCTGCACCACCTTGGTAAAGTTGCCGGTGGCGTTGTCGGGTGGCAGCAGGCTGAACTGCGCGCCGGACGCGGCGAACAGGCTGTCGACGCGGCCCTCGATCGGGGTGTCGGGGTAGCTGTCGAACAGCAGTTCGGCACGCTGGCCGGGCTGCATCTTGCCGATCTGGGTTTCCTTGAAGTTGGCCTGCACCCAGATGTTTTCATCGGGCACGATCGACAGCAGGTAGGCGCCGGCTTGCACCACCTGACCATTGCGGGCATTGCGCTGGCCGATGGTGCCGCTCAGCGGGGCGCGGATCTCGCAACGGGTCAGGTTCAGCTCGGCCTGGGCCAGGTCGGCACGGGCATTGGCGATCTGGGCGTCGAGGCGCTTGAGGTCGGCATTCAGGGCGTTGACCTGCTGGCGCTGGCTTTGAAGGTCGGCGCGGGCCTTGTCGACCTGGGAGCCGGCCACGTGGCTTTCCGCCGACAGGGTGGTGACCTGCGCTTCCGAGACAAAGCCGGGCTTGCGCAGTTTTTCGGCGCGGCTCAGGTCCAGGCGCGAGCGGTCGAAGGTCGCCTGGTTGGCGGATACCTGGGCCTGGCCGGCGGCGATCAGGCTGCCTTGCTGGGTCAGCCGGCTCTGGGCCTGTGCATACTCGGCCTCGCGGGTGGCCAGGGCGGCGCGGGCGCGTTCCACGGCCAGCTGGAAGTCGGCGGCCTCCAGGCGCACCAGCAGGTCGCCCTTGTTCACGTGCTGGTTGTCGTCGACTTTCACCTCGTCGATGCGTGCGCCGAGCTGGCTGGAGATACGGGTGATTTCACCCTGCACGTAGGCGTTGTCGGTGCTTTCATAGAAGCGGCCTTTGAAATACCACTCGGCCAGGAAGCCGAGGGCGATGAGGGCCACCAGGGTGAAGAAGATCGCCAGGCGGCGTTTGAGTTGGGCAGGCATGAGGACTATCGTTCCAGAAATGTAAGTAATTTTAACAGCGGCGAATGGCCAGTCGACAAGTGACGTTCGCGCCATTGCTGGAGCCCGGTGCCTGCTCCCTGCTAACATCCCGCCTTTGTTTCATCTTTCGTTCGAGACTCTCCATGACCACCGTTCGCACGCGTATCGCGCCATCGCCCACTGGCGACCCCCATGTCGGCACCGCCTACATCGCCCTGTTCAACTACTGCTTTGCCAAGCAGCACGGCGGTGAGTTCATCCTGCGTATCGAAGACACCGACCAGCTGCGCTCCACCCGCGAGTCGGAACAGCAGATCTTCGACGCCTTGCGCTGGCTCGGCATCGAATGGAACGAAGGCCCGGATGTCGGTGGCCCGCACGGCCCGTACCGGCAGAGCGAGCGTGGCGAGATCTACGCCAAGTACGCCAAGGAGCTGGTGGACGCCGGCCATGCCTTCTACTGCTTCTGCACCGCCGAAGAGCTGGAGCAGATGCGCGCCGAGCAGATGGCCCGTGGTGAAACTCCGCGCTACGACGGCCGTGCCCTGCTGCTGAGCGCCGAGGAAGTGCAGCGCCGCCTGGCCGCTGGCGAGCCACACGTGATCCGCATGAAGGTGCCGAGCGAAGGCATCTGCGTGGTCCCGGACATGCTCCGTGGCGATGTCGAAATTCCTTGGGACCGCATGGACATGCAGGTGCTGATGAAGAACGACGGCCTGCCGACCTACTTCCTGGCCAACGTGGTCGACGACCACCTGATGGGCATCACCCACGTGCTGCGTGGCGAAGAGTGGCTGCCGTCGGCGCCGAAGCTGATCAAGCTGTACGAGTACTTCGGTTGGGAACAGCCGAAGCTGTGCTACATGCCGCTGCTGCGTAACCCCGACAAGTCCAAGCTGTCCAAGCGCAAGAACCCGACGTCGGTGACCTTCTACGAGCGCATGGGCTTCATGCCCGAGGCCATGCTCAACTACCTCGGCCGCATGGGCTGGTCGATGCCGGACGAGCGCGAGAAGTTCTCCCTGGCCGAGATGGTCGAGCATTTCGACCTGTCGCGTATCTCCCTGGGTGGCCCGATCTTCGACATCGAGAAGCTGTCCTGGCTCAACGGCCAGTGGCTGCGTGAGCTGCCGGTGGAAGAATTCGCTGCGCGCGTACAGAAGTGGGCGTTCAACAGCGACTACATGATGAAGATCGCCCCGCATGTGCAGGGCCGCGTCGAGACCTTCAGCCAGATCGCCCCGCTGGGTGGCTTCTTCTTCGAAGGCGCGCTCAAGCTCGATGCCAAGCTGTTCGAAAGCAAGAAGCTGTCCGCCGACCAGGTGCGCCAGGTGATGCAGCTGATCCTGTGGAAACTGGAAAGCCTGCGTCAGTGGGAGAAAGAGCGCATCACCGGCTGCATCCAGGCCGTGGTCGAGGCGCTGGAGCTGAAGCTGCGTGACGCCATGCCGCTGATGTTCGCCGCCATTACCGGCCAGGCCAGCTCGGTATCGGTGCTCGACGCTATGGAAATTCTCGGCCCGGACCTGACCCGCTACCGTCTGCGCCAGGCCCTGGACCTGCTCGGTGGTGTGTCGAAGAAAGAAAACAAGGAATGGGAAAAGCTGCTGGCCAACATCGCCTGATAGCCTTCTTGAGGCGATAGCTGAACCTGTGGGAGCGGGTTTGCCCGCGAATACGATGGGGCATGCACCGCCGCATTCGCGGGTAAACCCGCTCCCACAGGGCTCAGCGTTCAGGTTTTGAGTGGGGCAGGGCGGTAAGTGATTGTTATCTGTGAAAAAAATTTTGAATATTTTCAAAATTTAGTTTGACAGCCCTGCATTCCGATCTTAATATGCGCCCCGTCCACAGCGATGAACGAAAACGAAACGCCAGGCACCCAGCCAGCGCTTCTGTTCAGAGCGACATTGTGGGGCTATAGCTCAGCTGGGAGAGCGCCTGCATGGCATGCAGGAGGTCAGCGGTTCGATCCCGCTTAGCTCCACCAAATTCCGCTTGGCAGCCAAGGCTGTCGAGCAAGGCCGGGTCCAGCAACCGGGTCTTGAAGGTGAGAAGGTTCGTCCCCTTCGTCTAGTGGCCTAGGACACCGCCCTTTCACGGCGGTAACAGGGGTTCGAGTCCCCTAGGGGACGCCAGTTTTGCACAAGCGATGTTTCAGGATGTCGCTGGGCCGAGAGGCTAGAAATCCGGGGCTATAGCTCAGCTGGGAGAGCGCCTGCATGGCATGCAGGAGGTCAGCGGTTCGATCCCGCTTAGCTCCACCAATTTTGCCGCGGTTCGTGAAAACGGATCGGCACGAAGGTTACGTCCCCTTCGTCTAGTGGCCTAGGACACCGCCCTTTCACGGCGGTAACAGGGGTTCGAGTCCCCTAGGGGACGCCACTTTTACCCGCGTTTTGCGGGACTTAAAAAGGCTCGTTCGCTTATTGAATGAGTCTTTTGTTTCGGGGCTATAGCTCAGCTGGGAGAGCGCCTGCATGGCATGCAGGAGGTCAGCGGTTCGATCCCGCTTAGCTCCACCATTTCTGCCAGGGTTCGATTCATCGAATCTTCGCGAAGGTTACGTCCCCTTCGTCTAGTGGCCTAGGACACCGCCCTTTCACGGCGGTAACAGGGGTTCGAGTCCCCTAGGGGACGCCATTTTTACCCGCGTTTTGCGGGACTTTAAAGGCTCATTCGCTTATTGAATGGGCCTTTTGTTTTTCTTGCCCTCGAGAAAATTATGGCGCCGACAAGCGGTGGCAGATTTCGCTTGCCAAAAAATATGATGGGAATAATATTTCGATCATCATATTTTGCTTGGCGAGCCGGCGAATGAGCGACAAGAAGAGCAAGACCCGCGAACGCATCCTTGAAGCGGCGCGCAGTGCATTGATCCAGCATGGCCCGGCCGAGCCGAGTGTCAGCCAGGTGATGGGCGCTGCAGGCCTGACCGTTGGCGGTTTCTATGCGCACTTCGAGAGCAAGGACGAGCTCATGCTCGAGGCCTTCCGCCAGTTGCTGAACGAGCGTCGCGCCTTGCTCGCCCAGGTCGACCCAAACCTGGATGGCGAAGGGCGCCGCGCCCTGGTCAGTGCCTTCTACCTGTCGCGCAAGCACCGTGACGCCGAAGTGCATGCCTGCCCGCTGCCCAATTCGCTCGGCGAGATGCAACGCCTGCCCGAAGCCTTCCGCGAGGTCCTGGCCGAGCATATCGAGCTGATGACCGCAGCCATGGTCGACCGCCCGGAAGACGCCGACAAAGCCCTGGCTGACCTGGCGTTGATGATCGGCGGCCTGGCCTTGGCGCGTGCCTTGGGCCCCGGCGAGTTGTCCGACCGCATGCTGCGAGCCGCCAAGTCGGCAGTTCTCTGATACCCCTGATCCTGGAGCAAGGCGATGACTACCCTGAACTGGATTCGTGGCGTGAATGGCACCCTCGGCCGGCTGGCCCCCGAGCATGTCGCCGGCAAGATGCGCCGCGCCTTCATGACCCCGCGCAACCTGCCGCCCCGGCAATGGGAGCTGCCACTGCTGGCCAGCGCCGAGCGCATCACCTTGCGCTTCGGCCTGTCGGCCTTGCGCTGGGGCAAGGGGCCGACGGTGTTGCTGATGCACGGTTGGGAAGGGCGCCCGACACAGTTTGCGGCGCTGATCGAAACCCTGGTGCAGGCCGGGCACACCGTGGTGTCTCTGGAAGGCCCGGCCCATGGCCGCTCACCCGGCCAGCAGGCGCATGTGGTGCTGTTTGCCCGGGCGCTGCTGGAAGCGGCCGCCGAGCTGCCGCCGCTGCGTGCCGTGATCGGCCATTCCATGGGCGGCGCCAGTGTGCTGCTGGCGCTGCAGATGGGGCTGCGTGCCGAGGCTGCCGTGAGCATTGCGGCGCCGGCGCAGCTGCTCGGTGTGTTGCGTGGTTTTGCCCATCGCCTGGGCTTGCCGGCGCGGGCCAGGGCGGCCTTCATTCGCCAGGTCGAACAGGATGTCGGCATGCAGATCGCGCGTCTGGATGTCAGCGGCTATCAGCTGGAACTGCCGGGCCTGGTGGTGCATGCCGCCGATGACGCCCTGGTGCCTGCCGCTGAGGCACAGGTCATCCACAAGGCCTGGTTCGACAGCCGCCTGATGTTGCTGGAGGAGGGCGGGCACCAGCGCGTGCTGGCCGACCCGCGTCTGAGCGAGGCGGTGCTGGAGCTGCTGGCCCGTGAACCTTCGCGGCAGAGTGCTTGAACATCCGTTACACTCGGCCCGTTCACTGATATCGGGAGCGGGCATGAGCTGGGACCTGGCAACGCCATTCATCATCGACCTGCGCGTCGGCAGCGAGGACATCGACGGCCTCGGCCACGCCAACAACGCGGTCTACGTCACCTGGCTTGAGCGCTGCGCCTGGCGCCACTCCCAGCGCCTGGGCCTGGACCTGGCCGAATACCGGCGCCTGGACCGGGCCATGGCAGTGGTGCGCCACGAAATCGACTACCTCGCCGCCGGCTACGAGGACGATGAGCTGCAACTGGCCACCTGGATCATCGACTGGGACCAGCGCCTGCGCATGACCCGGCGCTTCCAGCTCAAGCGCCCACGCGACGGCGTGACCCTGCTGCGCGCGCAAACCACCTTCGCCTGCATCGAGTTGTCCAGCGGCAAGCCCAAGCGCATGCCGGCCGAGTTCCTCGACGGTTACGGGCCGGCGCTGATCGGCAGCTGAGGCGGCGGCTTTTTTTGCTAGACTGCGGCCTTTTTCCGCCGAGACCCAGACATGCAAATTGCCCTGGCCCCCATGGAGGGGCTGGTCGACAACATCCTGCGCGACGTCCTGACCCGAGTGGGCGGCATCGATTGGTGCGTCACCGAGTTCATCCGCGTGTGCGACCGCCTGCTGCCGGCTTCTTCGTTCGACAAGCTCGCCCCTGAGCTGCGCCAGGGCGCGCGCACGGCGGCCGGCGTGCCGATGCGCGTGCAGTTGCTGGGGTCGGACCCGGTATGCCTGGCGGAAAACGCCGCGCTCGCCTGCGAGCTGGGCGCACCGGTCATCGACCTGAACTTCGGCTGCCCGGCCAAGACCGTGAACAAGTCGCGTGGCGGTGCGGTGCTGCTCAAGGAGCCGGAATTGCTGCATGCCATCGTGCGTGAAGTGCGCCGTGCGGTGCCGACGCATATCCCGGTCACGTCAAAGATGCGCCTGGGCTTCGACAGCCCGGACGGCGCGCTGGACTGTGCCACGGCCTTGGCCGAGGGCGGTTCGGCGCACCTGGTGGTGCACGCGCGGACCAAGGTTGAAGGCTATAAGCCGCCCGCCCACTGGGAGTGGGTGGCGCGCGTGCAGGATGTGGTCCAGGTGCCCGTGTTCGCCAACGGTGAAATCTGGACCGTCGATGACTGGCGGCGCTGCCGCGAGGTCAGCGGTGCCGAGGACATCATGTTGGGGCGCGGGTTGGTGTCACGGCCGGACCTGGCCCTGCAGATCGCGGCGGCGCGTGACGGGCGCGAGTACCAGCCCATGAGCTGGGATCAGCTGCTGCCGTTGCTGCGCGAGTTCTGGCGCCAGGCCCAGGCCAAGCTGTCGCCGCGCTATGCGCCGGGGCGGATGAAACAGTGGCTGGCGATGCTGACCCGCAGTTACCCCGAGGCGGTGGTGCTGTTTGCCGAGTTGCGGCGCGAGGATGACTGCGCCCGCATCAGCCAGTTGCTTGGTGTTGAGGTAACTTCCTTCGAATCTTGTGTTGCCTGATCTGGCCTCTTCGCGGGCAAGCCCGCTCCCACAGGTTCGGCGCTGCCCTCAGGCTTAGCGAGATCCCTGTGGGAGCGGGCTTGCCCGCGAAGAGGCCATCAGATCAAAAGCTGAATCAAGATTTTTTCCTCGTTCCTCTTGAAAGCTTTCCCCAAGGCCATATCTCTTTAGTACGCGATGCCGAAGTCGGGTCGCGTAATGACCTACTTGCTGAATTTCAGGAGTTTATGACCATGACCAGCGCTTTCTCTCTCGCTCCACTGTTCCGCCATTCCGTTGGCTTCGACCGCTTCAACGACCTGTTCGAGTCTGCGGCACGCAATGAGGCGGGTAGCAGCTATCCACCCTACAACGTGGAAAAACATGGCGATGACCACTATCGCATCGTGGTTGCCGCAGCCGGTTTCCAGGAACAGGACCTCGACCTGCAAGTCGAAAAAGGCGTCCTGACCGTGATCGGTGGCAAGCGCGAAAACAGCGCCGCTGAAGTGACCTACCTGCACCAGGGTATTGCCCAGCGCGCCTTCAAGCTGTCGTTCCGCCTGGCTGACCATATCGAGGTCAAATCGGCGGGCCTGGCCAACGGCCTGCTCAGCATCGACCTGCTGCGCATCGTGCCGGAAGAAGCCAAGGCCAAACGCATCCCGATCAATGGCGACAAGCCGGTTCTGAACTGAGTTCGGCGGGATGAAAGAAAGGGCACCTTCGGGTGCCCTTTCTGCGTTTCAGTAATCCGCCGGCGCTTCCATCAACATTTGCCTGAATTCCGGCAGCGGCAGTGGCCGGCTGTGCAGGTAACCCTGGTACAGGTGGCAACCCAGGCGCTCGAGAAACGCCAGTTGCTCGGTCAGTTCCACCCCTTCGGCGATCACCGCCAGGTCAAGGCTGCGGGCCATGGCCACGATGGCGCGGACAATTTCGGCATCGTTGGGGTCTTCCGGGGCGTCGCGGACGAAAGTCTGGTCGATTTTCAGCGCGTCCACCGGCAGGCGCTTGAGGTAGGTCAGCGAGGAATAGCCGGTGCCAAAGTCGTCCATGGCGAAGCTCACGCCGTAGCGCTTGAGTTCGCGCATCTTGCTGATGGTGTCTTCGAGGTTCTGGATGACGATGCCCTCGGTGATCTCCAGCTTCAGCATCTGCCGCGGCAGGCGGTAGTCGTCCAGGCTGCGCAGCACTCGCTCGACGAAGTCGTTCTGGCGGAACTGGCGCGGGCTGATGTTCACGCACAGGCTGAAATCATCGGCATCGATCAGGCCGTCTTCCAGCATGCGCGCGCAGGCGTCGCAGGCTTCGTCGAGGATCCAGCTGCCAACTTCGAGTATCAGGCCGCTTTCTTCCAGTACCTGGATGAACTGCGCGGGGGGCTGCTGGCCCAGTTGCGGGTGGTGCCAGCGCAGCAGCACTTCGGCGCCGACGATGCGGTTGTCGCGGGCATCGACCTGGGGCTGGAAATGCAAGGCCAGCTCGCCGCGGGCCAGGGCCAGGCGCAGGTCGCTTTCCATGCGCAGGCGCTCGCTGGCGGCCTTTTGCATGGTGGTGTGGAACAGTTGGGTGGTGTTGCGCCCGGAATCCTTGGCCCGGTACAGGGCAATGTCGGCGCGCTTGAGCAGGTCGGCGGGCGTCGCACCGTGGTCGGGGATCAGCGCCACACCGATGCTCGGCGTCACCTGCAGGCGCTGGCCGTCCAGCGACATCGGTTCGGCCAGCAGCTCGCGCAGGGTGTCGGCCAGCTCGCGGACCTTGCCTTCCACCGCTTCGCGGCTGCCTTCCAGGCCGCTGAGCAGCACCACGAACTCATCACCCCCCAGGCGCGCCACGGTGTCTTCCAGGCGCACGCTGGCCTCCAGGCGTGCGGTGATGATCTTCAGCACGGTGTCGCCCACCGGATGCCCGAGCGAGTCGTTGATGTGCTTGAAGTGGTCGAGGTCGAGGAACAGCAGCGCACCGCGCAGGTTGTGCCGGCGCAGCAGGGCGATCTGCTGGCTCAGGCGGTCCATCAGCAAGGCGCGGTTGGGCAGGTTGGTCAGTGGGTCGTGGTAGGCGAGGTGGCGGATCTGCGCCTGGGCGTTCTTCAGCTGGCTGACATCGCGGGCGGTCAGCAGCAGGCAGTCGACCTCGTTGAGGCTGATCGGCTCCACCGACACCTCGACGGTAAGGATGTCGCCGCGCTTGTTGCGCCCGAGCATCTCTCGGTGGTGCACCCGGCCACGTTCCTTGAGCTCGCTGAGCAGGGCGCCGCGCTGCTTGTCGTCGGCCCAGATGCCGATTTCGTAGACGCTGCGGCCGATCACCTCGGCGGCGCTGTAGCCGGTCAGCCGGCAGAACCCGTCGTTGACCTCCAGGTAGCGGCCGCTGCGGCGTTCGGTGATGGTGATGGCGTCGGGGCTGGAGTGGAAGGCCTTGGCGAATTTCTCTTCGCTGGATTTGAGCGCCGCCTCGGCACGTTGTTGCTGGGTGATGTCGCGCAGGGTGGTGACGCTGCACGGCTGGTCGTCGACGCTGATCAGGCGGCTGGCGATCACGCAGGTCAGTGGCGCGCCATTGCGGTGGTTGACCACCACCGCGACATTGCTCAGCGCCTGTTCGCGGATCACTCGCTCGATGCGCTGGGCACGCTCGATCGATTCGGCCCACAGGCCGATCTCTTCGGCGGTGCGGCCGATCACCTGCTCGGCACTCCAGCCGAAAGTCTGGGTGAAGGCCGGGTTGATCTCGATGAACTGGCCGGTGTCCTGGCGCGTCACGCAGATCGGGTCGGGGCTGACCTGGAACAGGCTGGCGAATTTCTCTTCCGAGGCGCTCAGGCGCTGTTCGCGTTCCACCTGCTCGGTGATGTCGAGCAGGGTGCCGGCCATGCGCAACGGGTTGCCCTGGTCGTCGCGATACAGCCGTGCACGGCTTTCGATGTAGCGCGAGGTGCCGTTTTCCAGCTGCACGCGGTAGGTGATCTGGTAATTGCCGGCCGGGCCTTCGCGCAGGCTGCGGTAGGCCTGGCGCATGCTGGCACGCTCATGTTCTGGCACACCTTCGAAGAACGAATCGAACGACTCGTGGAACGGCACCGGGTCCAGCCCGTGCAGTTGCGCGGCGCGGGCCGAGCCGTAGAGCATACCGCTGGGGATGTGCCAGTCCCAGGTGCCCAGCTGTGCCGAGTCCAGCGCCAGGTCGAGGCGCTCCTGGCTGTCCTTGAGGGCCTGCTCGGCGCGTTTGCGTTCGGTGGTGTCGACGAAGGTGCTGATCAGGTAGGTGACGCCCTCCATGTCGATGCTCTGGGTGCACAGGATGCCGTCGTGGAGCTTGCCGGTGCTGGCGCGGAACTGCACCTCCATGATCGCCGGGCCCTGGTTGCCACGGGTGGCCTCGATGACCTGATGGCGTTGTTCGGGGTTGACCCACAGGCCCAGTTCGATGCTGGTCTTGCCGATCACCTGGCCGCCGGGCCAGCCGAACATGTCCTCGAAGTGCTGGTTGACCTCGATGATCATCCCGTCCTGGCGGCGGCTCAGCAAAATGGCGTTGGGGCTCAGGTGGAACAGCGTGGCGAAGCGCTTTTCCGAGTTGATCAGGGCGGTTTCCCGTTCACGCTGGCGGGTGATTTCGCGGATCACCCCGATCATCTGCCGGCGGCCATGGTGGTCGTGGGTCAGGCTGCCGTTGATTTCCAGCCAGTGCAGGCTGCCGTCCGGCCAGCGGATGCGGTGGCGCATGGCCTGTTCCACCGGCTCGCCATTGACCACGGCGTGGAACAACTGGCGGGTGCGGGCGCGGTCTTCCTCTGGCAGCAGGTCCAGGTAGTCGATGTCGTTGGGCAGCGGGCGTTGCGGGTCGAAGCCGAACAGCGCCTGGGTACCCCGTGACCAGCTGATGCGGCCGGTGTCGATGTCCCACAGCCAGGCGCCCAGGCGGGCGCCATTGAGCGCGGCCAGCAGCTGCGGGGCGTTCTGCCAGGCCTGTTCCGATTCCTGAGGGTCGGCCGCTGGGATGCGCGGCAGGCGCGGAAAGCGATTTGCTGATTTGGGCATCGGTACCAGACCTTTGGCGTGTGACGCGTCCATGAGTTGGAAATGCCGAGCTGACGACCGGTCAGGCGGACCCTGCGTGGCTGTCGAGCAGGGCCATGAAGGCCCGTGCAGCGTTCGATAGCGTGCGCTCCGTGTGCAGAATGTAGCCTAGCTGGCGCGACAGCTGTATGCCGGGCAAGGCGATGGGTGCAACCTGATCATCCAGCATAGTCCGGGGGAGCACGCTCCAGGCCAGGCCGATCGACACCATCATCTTGATGGTCTCCAGGTAGTTGGTGCTCATGGCGATGTTCGGTGTCAGGCCCTGGCTTTCGAACAGGCGCTGGACAATGTGGTGGGTGAACGTGTTGCCGCCGGGGAACACCGCCGGGTGGCGGGCGACGTCGGCCAGGCTGACCGCGCGGTTGCTGGCCAGCGGGTGCTCGGGCGCCGCCACGAAATCCAGGGCGTCGTCCCACACCGGAACGGCCCTGACCAGGTGGTGAGGCTCGGGGGCGAGGGTAATGACGGCGATTTCAGCACGGCCATGGAGAATTTCATCGTAGGCCTGTTCCGAATCCATGAACTGAATATCCAGCGCCACGGCAGGGTGCTGACGGGTGAAGGCCCGCAACAGCGGCGGCAGGCGGTGCAGGCCGATGTGGTGGCTGGTGGCCAGGGTCAGGCGACCGCTCACCTCGCCGTTGAGGTTGGTCAGCGCCCGTCGAGTATCATCGAGGACATTGAGGATCTGGTAGGCGCGTGGCAGCAGGGCGCGGCCCGCTTCGGTCAGGGTGACCTCGCGGCCCAGGCGGTCGAACAGGCGCACATCCAGTTGCTGCTCCAGCCCGGCGATGCGTTTGCTGATGGCCGGCTGGGTCAGGAACAGGCGTTCGCCGGCGCCGGAAAAGCTGCCGGTTTCGGCAATGGCGATGAAGGCACTCAGGTTGGCCAGGTCCACGGCGTCGAATTCCTGTTGGTTATCCAAAGCATAAAAATTATGAATTTGAGTTATTCAATCTAACCCCATAGCATCGTCCGTACAAGCCAAGGGGTCTTTGGCATAGAAAGACGCTGATGAGGAACAGTCTGATGGCTGGCAAAACGCTCTACGACAAACTCTGGGAAGCCCATGAGGTCAAGCGCCGTGATGACGGCTCGTCCTTGATCTACATCGACCGCCATATCATTCACGAAGTGACGTCGCCCCAGGCCTTCGAAGGCCTGCGCCTGGCCAATCGCAAGCCATGGCGCATCGATGCCAACATCGCCACCCCGGACCACAACGTGCCGACCACGCCAGAGCGCAAGGGCGGCATCGAAGCCATCGTCGACCAAGTGTCGCGCCTGCAGGTGCAGACCCTCGATGAGAACTGTGACGAATACGGCATCGTCGAATTCAAGATGAACGACGAGCGCCAGGGCATCGTCCACGTCATCAGCCCGGAGCAGGGTGCCACCTTGCCGGGCATGACCGTGGTCTGCGGCGACTCGCACACTTCCACCCACGGCGCTTTCGGTGCCTTGGCCCATGGCATCGGCACGTCCGAGGTGGAGCACGTGCTCGCCACCCAATGCCTGGTCGCCAAGAAGATGAAAAACATGCTGGTGCGGGTTGAAGGCCAGTTGCCGGCCGGCGTCACCGCCAAGGACATCGTGCTGGCCGTGATCGGCAAGATCGGCACCGCCGGTGGTAACGGCCACGCCATGGAATTCGCCGGCAGCGCCATCCGCGAATTGTCGATGGAAGGCCGCATGACCATCTGCAACATGTCGATCGAAGCCGGTGCCCGTGTGGGCCTGGTGGCGACCGACGCCACCACCGTTGCCTACGTTGAAGGCCGCCCCTATGCGCCGAAGGGCGAGGACTGGAAGCGTGCCGTCGAAGCGTGGAAGGACCTGGTTTCCGATGACGATGCGGTGTTCGACACCGTGGTCGAGCTCGATGCCGCGCAAATCAAGCCGCAAGTCAGCTGGGGTACTTCGCCGGAGATGGTGCTGGCCGTGGATCAGCGCGTGCCGGACCCGGCCGCCGAGCCCGACCTGATCAAGCGTGGCTCGATCGAGCGTGCCCTGAAGTACATGGGCCTCGCCGCCAACCAGGCGATCACCGACATCAAGCTCGACCGCGTATTCATCGGTTCGTGCACCAACTCGCGCATCGAAGACCTGCGCGCTGCCGCCGCAATCGCCAAGGGCCGCAAGGTCGCCGCGACGGTCAAGCAGGCGCTGGTGGTGCCGGGCTCGGGCCTGGTCAAGGCCCAGGCCGAGCGTGAAGGCCTGGACAAGATCTTCCTCGAGGCGGGCTTCGAATGGCGTGAACCTGGCTGCTCGATGTGTCTGGCGATGAACCCGGACCGCCTGGAAAGCGGCGAGCACTGCGCGTCCACCTCCAACCGCAACTTCGAGGGCCGCCAGGGCGCCGGTGGCCGTACCCACCTGGTCAGCCCGGCCATGGCCGCCGCTGCCGCGGTGACCGGCCACTTCATCGATGTCCGCGAGTTGATCCAAGGGAGCGCAGCATGAAAGCCTTTACCCAGCACACCGGTCTCGTCGCGCCGTTGGATCGTGCCAACGTCGACACCGACCAGATCATCCCCAAGCAGTTCCTCAAGTCGATCAAGCGCACCGGCTTCGGCCCCAACCTGTTCGATGAGTGGCGTTACCTGGATGTCGGCCAGCCGTACCAGGACAACAGCAAGCGCCCGCTGAACCAGGAATTCGTGCTCAACCACGCACGTTACCAAGGTGCCAGCGTGCTGCTGGCGCGGGAGAACTTCGGCTGCGGTTCGAGCCGTGAGCACGCGCCATGGGCGCTGGACGAATACGGCTTCCGCAGCGTGATCGCCCCGAGCTTTGCCGACATCTTCTTCAACAACAGCTTCAAGAACGGCTTGCTGCCGATCATCCTCAGCGACGAGGAAGTCGACGAGCTGTTCAAACAGGTCGAAGCCAACCCGGGCTACCAGCTGACCATCGACCTGCAGGCGCAGGCGGTGACCCGCCCGGATGGCAAGGTGCTGCACTTCGAGATCGATGCGTTCCGCAAGCACTGCCTGCTCAATGGCCTGGACGACATCGGCCTGACCTTGCAGGACAGCGATGCGATCAAGGCATTCGAAGGCAAGCACCGCGCCAGCCAGCCATGGCTGTTCCGGGATGCCTGAAATAGGTAGGTGACAGTACCGGCCTCTTCGCGGGCAAGCCCGCTCCCACAGGGATATCACAAACCCCGGGCAAGTGTTGTACCTGTGGGAGCGGGCTTGCCCGCGAAAGGGCCAGAACAGGCAACAAAAAACTTAAAGGATTTAGCCATGACCAGCACCACCCACACCGATGTGGTTCAACGCCAGTTTGGCGAGCAGGCCAGCGCCTACCTCAGCAGTGCCGTGCACGCCCAGGGCAGCGAATTCGCCCTGCTGCAAGCCGCACTGGCGGGGCAGGGCGATGCCCGCGTGCTGGACCTGGGCTGCGGTGCCGGTCATGTCAGTTTTCACGTCGCGCCGCTGGTTGCCGAGGTGGTCGCCTACGACCTCTCGCAATCGATGCTCGACGTGGTCGCCAGCGCCGCCCGCGAGCGCGGCCTGGGCAATATCACTACCGAATGCGGTGCCGCCGAACGCCTGCCGTTCGCCGACGCTTCGTTCGATTTCGTCTTCAGCCGCTACTCGGCGCACCACTGGAGCGACCTCGGCGTGGCCCTGCGCGAAGTGCGCCGGGTGCTCAAGCCGGGTGGCGTGGCAGCGTTCATCGACGTGATGTCGCCAGGCAGCCCGCTGCTCGACACTTACCTGCAAACCGTCGAAGTGTTGCGCGACACCAGCCACGTGCGCGACTACTCCGCCGCCGAATGGCAGCGCCAGGTCAGCGAAGCCGGCCTGCACGTGCGCAGCCACACGCGCCAGCCCTTGCGCCTGGAGTTTGCCAGCTGGGTCGAGCGCATGCGCACCCCGGAGCCGATGCGCGTTGCCATCCGCCAATTGCAGCAAGCCATGGGCGAAGAAGTACGGCAGTATTACCAGATCGAGGCCGATGGCTCGTTCAGCACCGACGTGCTGGTGTTGTGGGCCGAGCGTTAAGCACTTTTCGGTGGGGCCCGTTTGGCCGCACCGCGTGAATGGATAGAGGAAAGCATGAGCAAGCAGATTCTGATTCTCCCAGGTGATGGCATTGGCCCGGAAATCATGGCCGAGGCGGTCAAGGTGCTGGAGCTGGCCAACGACAAGTTCCAGCTCGGCTTCAGCCTTGAGCACGACGTGATCGGTGGCGCCGCCATCGACAAGCACGGCGTGCCGCTGGCCGACGAAACCCTGGAGCGCGCCCGCAAGGCCGATGCTGTGCTGCTGGGCGCCGTGGGCGGCCCGAAGTGGGACAAGATCGAGCGTGACATCCGCCCGGAGCGCGGCCTGCTGAAAATCCGTTCGCAGCTGGGCCTGTTCGCCAACCTGCGCCCGGCCATCCTCTACCCGCAACTGGCCGATGCGTCCTCGCTGAAGCCGGAAGTCGTTTCGGGCCTGGATATCCTCATCGTCCGTGAGCTGACCGGCGGCATCTACTTCGGTGCCCCGCGTGGCCAGCGCGAGCTGGAAGGTGGCGAGCGCCAGGCCTACGACACCCTGCCGTACAGCGAAAGCGAAGTGCGCCGCATCGCCCGTGTCGGCTTCGACATGGCCCGCGTGCGTGGCAAGAAGCTGTGCTCGGTGGACAAGGCCAACGTCCTGGCTTCCAGCCAGCTGTGGCGTGAAGTGGTCGAAGAGGTGGCCAAGGACTACCCGGACGTCGAATTGAGCCACATGTACGTCGACAACGCCGCCATGCAGCTGGTCCGCGCGCCGAAACAGTTCGACGTGGTAGTGACCGACAACATGTTCGGTGACATCCTGTCGGATGAAGCTTCCATGCTGACCGGTTCCATCGGCATGCTGCCTTCGGCATCCCTGGACGCCAACAACAAGGGCATGTACGAGCCTTGCCACGGTTCGGCGCCAGACATCGCCGGGCAGGGCATCGCCAACCCGCTGGCGACCATCCTGTCGGTGTCGATGATGCTGCGTTACAGCTTCAACCAGCAGGCAGCGGCCGAGGCGATCGAGAAGGCGGTCAGCATCGTGCTGGACCAGGGCCTGCGTACCGGTGACATCTGGTCGGCCGGCTGCGACAAAGTAGGCACGCAGGAAATGGGCGACGCAGTAGTCGCAGCGCTGCGGAATCTGTAATCTCTCTGGCCCGCCACCAAAAACTCGAGGTGGCGGCCCACTTTTAGCAAAGGTGTAGTTGCGATGAAACGTGTAGGTCTGATCGGTTGGCGCGGTATGGTCGGTTCCGTGCTCATGCAGCGGATGCTGGAGGAGCAGGATTTCGACCTTATCGAGCCGGTGTTCTTCACCACCTCCAACGTGGGTGGCCAGGGCCCGAACGTGGGCAAGGATATTGCTCCGCTCAAGGACGCTTATTCGATTGAAGAACTCAAGACCCTCGACGTGATCCTGACCTGCCAGGGCGGCGACTACACCAACGAGGTGTTCCCCAAGCTGCGTGAAGCCGGCTGGCAGGGTTACTGGATCGATGCCGCTTCGTCGCTGCGCATGCAGGACGACGCGGTCATCGTGCTCGACCCGGTCAACCGCAAGGTCATCGACCAGCAGCTCGATGCCGGTACCAAGAACTACATCGGCGGCAACTGCACCGTCAGCCTGATGCTGATGGGCCTGGGCGGCCTGTTCGAGGCCGGGCTGGTCGAGTGGATGAGCGCCATGACCTACCAGGCGGCCTCCGGTGCTGGCGCGCAGAACATGCGCGAGCTGATCAAGCAGATGGGCGCTACCCACGCGGCCGTCGCCGATGACCTGGCCAACCCGGCCAGCGCCATCCTCGACATCGACCGCAAGGTGGCCGAAACCATGCGTGGCGAAGGCTTCCCCACCGAGAACTTCGGCGTGCCACTGGCTGGCAGCCTGATCCCGTGGATCGACAAGGAGCTGCCGAACGGGCAGAGCCGTGAAGAGTGGAAGGCCCAGGCCGAGACCAACAAGATCCTCGGCCGCTTCAAGAGCCCGATCCCGGTCGACGGTATCTGCGTGCGCATCGGCGCCATGCGTTGCCACAGCCAGGCACTGACCATCAAGCTGAACAAGGATGTGCCACTGGCCGACATCGAAGGCATGATCAGTCAGCACAACCCGTGGGTGAAACTGGTGCCGAACCAGCGCGAGATCAGCATGCAAGAGCTGACTCCGACCAAGGTGACCGGTACCCTGAACATTCCGGTTGGCCGCCTGCGCAAGCTGAACATGGGTTCCCAGTACCTGGGCGCGTTCACCGTGGGTGACCAGCTGCTGTGGGGCGCCGCCGAGCCGCTGCGCCGCATGCTGCGGATCCTGCTGGAGCGTTGATCGTTCCTGCTGCACCGAAAACCCGCGCTGGTGACAGTGCGGGTTTTTTTATGCATGTGCCGGCCTCTTCGCGGGCAAGCCCGCTCCCACAGGGAAATCACAGATTCAGAAGATAGCGCTGCACCTGTGGGAGCAGGCTTGCCCGCGAAGAGGCCAGCACAGACAAAAGCCTACAATCCAAGTAAAGTGCCGCCCCCCGCCGTTTCAGCAAAAGGACCCCTCCATGACCACTCCCCTGGACATCGCCATCGTCGGCGCCACCGGCAGCGTCGGTGAAACCCTCGTACAGATCCTCGAAGAGCTGGCGTTCCCGGTCGGCACCCTGCACCTGCTGGCCAGCATGGAATCGGCGGGCAGCAGCGTGATGTTCGCCGGCAAGAAGATCAAGGTGCGCGAGGTCGACAGTTTCGACTTCGCCCAGGTCAAGCTGGCCTTCTTCGCCGCCAGCCCGGCCGTCAGTTGCAGCTTTGCCAGCAAGGCAGTGCAGGCCGGTTGCACGGTCATCGACCTTTCCGGCGGCCTGGAGGATGCCCTGGCCGTGGTGCCGGAGGCCAATGGCGACAGCATTGGCGCCCTGAAGCTACCTGCGCGCATCACCAGTCCCAGCTGCGCAGCCGTTGCCTTGGCGGTTGCCCTGGCACCGCTCAAAAGCCAACTGGACATCGAGCGGGTGCAGGTCATGGCCGCCCTGGCGGTATCCGCGCAAGGCCGCGAAGCGGTCAACGAACTGGCCCGGCAAACCGCCGAGCTGCTCAACGCCCGGCCGCTGGAACCGCGCTTTTTCGATCGGCAGGTGGCGTTCAACCTGCTGGCCCAGGTCGGTACCGTCGACGAGCAGGGCCACAGCGCCGTCGAGCGCCGCCTTGTGGGCGAGCTGCGCGTGCTGTTGGGCCTGCCGGAACTGAAGATTTCCGTAAGCTGCATTCAAGTCCCGGTGTTTTTCGGCGATAGCTTCAGTGTGGCGGTGCAGAGCCGTCGCCCAGTCGATCTGGCGCAGGTCAACCAGGCACTGGAAGGCGCCGAAAGCGTCGAGCTGGTGGAAAACGATGATTATCCGACCCCGGTCGGTGACGCAGTCGGCCAAGACGTGGTCTATGTTGGTCGTGTACGCCATGGAATCGACGAAAACCAGCAGCTCAACCTCTGGTTGACCACCGACAATGTGCGCAAGGGCGCTGCGCTGAACGCCGTGCAAGTGGCGCAATTGTTGATTAAACACATGGCGTAAAAGATACTGGCGAGCACTTTTGTCCCGCGCCGCACGCAGGTTTTTGGGACGATTCATACAAGGGAAGAGGTCATGCTTCGAATTCGCAAACTGGTTCTGGCCATGGCGGCAGCGTCTGCGCTGACGTCGGGCATGGCGAATGCCCTGGGGTTGGGTGAGCTGACATTGAAGTCGGCGCAGAACCAGCCCCTGGATGCCGAGATCGAACTGCTCGACGTGCGCGACCTCACCGCAGCCGAAGTGGCGCCGAGCCTGGCGCCACCGGAAGAGTTCAGCAAGGCCGGTGTGGAGTTTCCGAGCTACCTCGAAGACCTGACCTTCACCCCGGTGATCAACCCCAACGGCAAGAGCGTGCTGCGGGTCACCTCCAGCCAGCCGCTGCCCGGCACGGTGGTCAAGTTCCTGGTCCAGGTGATGTGGCCCCAAGGCCGCCTGTTGCGTGACTACAGTGTGCTGCTCGACCAGGCCAAGGCCCAGGGCCAGCAGCCCGCGGCAGCCAATGTCAACCCGGCCACCAGCAGCGCAGGCAGCTACACCACCAAGCGCCGCGACACCCTGTGGCAGATCGCTGCCCGCAATACCCAGGGCGGTGGCTCGGTGCAACAGACCATGATCGCCATCCAGGCGCTCAACCCGGATGCCTTCATCGGCAACAACATCAACCAGCTCAAGGTTGGCCAGGTCCTGCGCCTGCCCGACCAGCAGCAGATCCAGAGCATCCCCCAGGGCGAAGCCAATCGTGAAGTGGCCGAGCAGTACGCCGCCTGGCGTGAAGGCCGGCGCCTGGGGCCGCGTGCGCGACAGCTGGATGCCACCCGCCGCGGCGCCGCCGACGCAGCGCCCGAGCGTATTGCCCAGGGCGATAACCTGCGCCTGGTCAGCCCCGGCAACCAGGCCGGCGGTAACAGTGCCAAGGCCATCAACGACAAGCTGGCCGTCGCCCAGGAAAGCCTGGACACCAGCCGTCGTGACAACGACGAACTGAAGAGCCGGGTAGCGGACCTGCAGAGCCAGATGGACAAGCTGCAGAAGCTGATCCAGCTCAAGAACGACCAGTTGGCGCGCCTGGAGGCCCAAGGGGCGGCACCTGAAGCGCCGCCTGCGGCCACCTTGCCGGGCGAGCCGGCACCTGCACAGCCCCCGGCAGCCGATGCTGCGCCGGCCGAACCTGTGGTCGCGCCAGCACCGGCAGCGGTCGACACGGCGCCTGCCGAGGCGCCCGCTGACCAGGCGGTGGCTGCACAGCAGCAGCCGAGTGCCCTGGACGATATGCTAGGTAATCCAGTGGTATTGGGCCTGATCGCCGGGTCCGCGTTCCTGGTGCTGCTGCTTTTGCTGTTGCTGCTGGCGCGCAAGCGCAAGGCCCAGCAAGAGGCGGAAAAACACCTGCGCATGGCCCGCGCGCTGGCCGAGGAGGGTGAGCGTAACCCGGACCTCGACCTGCCGCCGAACAGCTTCGATGAGCTGGAAGTGTCCGCGCCGAGTGTGACCCTTTCGCCTGCTGTGGTGGCTGCCTCGGCCGCCGCCGCTGTGGCTGCGGAAAAGTCGGCTGCACCTGCGGCGCCGATTGCCGAGCCCGAGCCGCTACAGGACCCGAATGCCGAATTGCTGGCCGAAGTCGACTTGAGCCTGTCGCGTGGCCGCCTGAATCACGCGGCCGACCTGCTGGAAACGGCAGTGGCGGCGCAGCCTGAAAATGACACCCTGCGCCTCAAGCTGATGGACGTCTATGCCCGTCAGGGCGACCACAGCGCCTTCGTCGAGCAGGAGCGCAAGTTGCCTGGCAACGAAGCGAACACGGCCCAGGTCAACAGCCTCAAGGAGCGCTACCCGGCCATGCTGGGTCTCGCGGCCGTTGGCGCGGGGGCTGCGGCGCTGGCCGCCGAAATGGACGAGCAGTATGTGCAGGCGTTGCTCCAGGATCAGCCGCAAGAACACGCTGTAGCTGAAGCAGAGTCAGAACCAGAGCCGCAGTCACTCGTCGAGCCAGCTCCGGCACTTGACTCCGAGCCAGAACTCGAAGCTGCCGCCGAGGCCTTCACCGAGACGTCGGTGCTCGATGACAACGACCTGGACAGCGCCTTCGACCTGAGCCTGGGTGATGATCTGCCGGTGGAAGATCAACTCGAGCCACCGATGCTGGATGAAGCGCCGCCGGTCGAAGCCCAGGCAGCAGTCGAACCGGCTGCCGCCGAGCCGCAAACCGATGCCGATGCCGATTTCGAAACCCTGCTGGCCCAGGCTCAGGCCGAGCCGCAGAGCATCGACGACCTGGCTGATTTCGACCTGGCCGATTTCGACCTGGACAGTGGCCAGACGGCTGCCCCGGCCGCCCCGGTTGTGGCGGAAGAAGAGCCAGTGGATGTCGCGGCCGAACTGGCAGCCTTCGACGCCATCCCGGAATTCGACCCGATTTCCGAGCTGGAGCTGCCGGAAGACTTCGACCTCTCGCTGTCGCTGGATGATGACTCGCCGGCGGCCAAGAGCTTTGCTTCGGAACTGAACGACGTCAACGCCGAGCTCGACAAGCTGTCGCAGAGCCTGGAGTCGCCATCGCTGGAGCCGCACTTCACCGCCGAAGACGCCGCCGCCGAGCCCGAGCCGCTGGACGACCTCGACTTCGACTTCTTCTCCGGTGCCGACGAAGTCGCGACCAAGCTCGACCTGGCACGCGCCTACATCGACATGGGCGACCACCAGGGCGCCCGCGACATCCTCGACGAAGTGGTCAAGGATGGCGATGACGGCCAGCGCCAGGAAGCCGAAGAAATGCTCTCGCGGCTGGTCTGAAAGCTGCAGCTGAAGTCGGTCCTTGTGGGAGCAGCAGTCATGCTCAACACTTGAAAGCTTGCACGGCCCTTGTGGGAGCGGGCTTGCCCGCGAACACGGGCGAAGCCCGTGCCGTCCAGCGAGGTGCCTGCTTCGCGGGCAAGCCCGCTGCCACAGCCGTTATCGTTATAATCCCCGCCATTTCGTACCACCCACAGGTTTCACGCTCTTGGACATCATCGATACCGCCGCCACCGAATCGGCCGCCGAAGGCTTCACCCGCATTGCCCTGGGTGTGGAATACAAAGGCTCGCGCTACCGCGGCTGGCAGCGCCAGGCCAGCGGCGTGCCCAGCGTCCAGCAGGCCCTCGAGCAGGCGCTGTCGAAGGTGGCCGACGAGCCGATCAGCGTCATCTGCGCCGGGCGTACCGATGCCGGCGTGCACGGCTGCGGGCAGATCGTGCATTTCGACACCCGCGCCGTGCGTGACGAGCGCGCCTGGACCCTGGGCACCAATTTCAACCTGCCCCACGACATCAGTGTGGTCTGGTCACGGCCGATGCCGGCCGACTTCCATGCGCGCTTCAAGGCCTGTGCCCGGCGCTATCGCTACGTGATCTACAACGACCCGATCCGCCCCGCGCACATGGCCGAGGAAGTGACCTGGAACCACCGCCCGCTGGATGTCGAGCGCATGGCCCAGGCCGCCCAATACCTGCTCGGCACCCATGACTTCAGTGCCTTCCGCGCCAGCCAGTGCCAGGCCAAGTCGCCGATCAAGCACATCCACCATCTGCGCGTGACCCGCCACGGCCAGATGATCGTGCTGGACGTGCGCGCTACCGCCTTCCTGCACCACATGGTGCGCAATATCGCCGGGGTGCTGATGACCATCGGTGCCGGCGAGCGCCCGGTCGAGTGGGCCCGTGAAGTGCTGGAGGGGCGCAACCGTCGCGAAGGCGGGGTGACCGCGCATCCTTATGGCTTGTACCTGGTGCAGGTGGAGTACCCGGACGAGTTCCAGCTGCCGCAGCGTTACATCGGCCCACACTTTTTGACCGGTTACGAGGCGCTGGCCGACTGACGCGTCAGAAGTCATTTGCTACCATCGGGCCTTTCACCACTCACTCAAGGTTTGCTGTCCATGAGCAACGTTCGCAGCAAGATCTGCGGGATCACCCGCATCGAAGACGCGTTGGCCGCCGCCGAGGCGGGGGCCGATGCCATCGGTTTCGTCTTCTATGCCAAAAGCCCGCGTGCGGTGGACGTGCGCCAGGCACGGGCGATCATTGCCGAACTGCCACCGTTCGTGACCACGGTCGGGCTGTTCGTCAACGCCTCGCGTTGCGAGCTGAACGAGATTCTCGAGGTGGTGCCGCTGGACCTGCTACAGTTCCACGGCGACGAAACCCCGGCCGATTGCGAAGGCTATCACCGCCCCTGGATCAAGGCCCTGCGGGTGCGTCCGGGCGATGACCTGGAAGCGGCCTGCCGGCACTATGCCGGCGCCCGCGGCATTCTCCTCGACACCTACGTGGCCGGTGTGCCTGGCGGTACCGGTGAGGCCTTCGACTGGTCGCTGGTGCCGGCGCGGCTGAGCAAGCCGATCATCCTCGCGGGCGGGTTGTCGGCCGCCAACGTCGGCCAGGCGATCGCCCAGGTGCGGCCGTATGCGGTGGATGTCAGTGGTGGCGTGGAGCAGGCCAAGGGCATCAAGGATGCGGCAAAAATCGACGCCTTCATGCGTGCGGTAAAACAGGCGTGACAGCAGATGTGACGGCTGGCGGCGCGCCATCGTCCATAGGTTTCGCAGCCCTGCGGGGCGGCCAGCGGCATGCCGCTTGGCCAAACGACAGATTGAAGACGGCGCGGTACGCAGGCAGCCCCTGTGGCCGGGCCGTCATCGTTTCATAGAAGAATTTGAGCTCAAGGGCAGGGCATGGCCGGCCAGTCCGGTCCCCGTCCGCCAATACTGGAGAAAGAAAGCATGAGCAACTGGTTAGTCGACAAACTGATCCCTTCGATCATGCGTTCCGAGGTGAAGAAGAGCTCGGTGCCGGAAGGCCTGTGGCACAAGTGCCCGGCCTGCGAGGCCGTGCTGTATCGTCCGGAGCTGGAAAAGACCCTGGATGTCTGCCCCAAGTGCAACCACCACATGCGCATCGGTGCACGTGCCCGCATCGACATCTTCCTCGACCCGGAAGGCCGTGCCGAGCTGGGCGCCGACCTGGAGCCGGTCGACCGCCTGAAGTTCCGTGACGGCAAGAAGTACAAGGACCGCCTGGCCGGTGCGCAGAAGCAGACCGGCGAAAAAGACGCCCTGATCTCCATGAGCGGTACCCTGATGGGCATGCCGATCGTGGTCAGCGCCTTCGAGTTCTCGTTCATGGGCGGTTCCATGGGTGCCATCGTCGGTGAGCGCTTCGTGCGCGCCGCCAACTACGCCCTGGAAAACCGCTGCCCGATGGTCTGCTTCTCCGCCTCCGGTGGTGCACGCATGCAGGAAGCGCTGATCTCGCTGATGCAGATGGCCAAGACCTCGGCCGTGCTGGCACGCCTGCGCGAAGAAGGCATTCCGTTCATTTCGGTGCTGACCGACCCGGTCTACGGCGGTGTTTCCGCTAGCCTGGCGATGCTCGGCGACGTCATCGTCGGTGAGCCGAAGGCCCTGATCGGCTTCGCCGGCCCGCGCGTGATCGAGCAGACCGTGCGCGAAAAGCTGCCGGAAGGCTTCCAGCGCAGCGAGTTCCTGCTGGAGCACGGTGCCATCGACCTGATCATCTCCCGTGGCGAGCTGCGCCCGCGTCTGGCTCGCCTGCTGGCGCAGATGACCGGCCAGCAAACCCCGGAGCAGGCCCGTGAGGTCGCTGCGGTCGCGTGATGAAACAACGATCCCTGGGCGAGTGGCTCGCCTACCTCGAGCAGTTGCACCCTTCGGCCATCGACATGGGCCTGGAACGGTCGCAGAAGGTGCTTGCCCGGCTGGCGCTGGGCAAGTTGGCGCCACGCGTGGTCACGGTGACGGGCACCAACGGCAAGGGCTCGACCTGCGCCTTCGTGGCCTCGCTGCTGCGCGCCCAGGGGCTGAAGGTGGGCGTGTACAGCTCGCCACACCTGCTGCGCTACAACGAACGGGTACTGATCGATGGCCAGGAAGCCAGCGATGAGCGCCTGTGCGAAGCCTTTGCCGCCGTCGAGGCGGCGCGGGGCGACATTTCCCTGACCTACTTCGAAATGGGCACGCTGGCGGCGTTCTGGTTGTTCTACCAGTCGCAGCTGGATGCCGTGGTGCTCGAAGTGGGGCTCGGTGGCCGCCTGGACACCGTGAACGTGGTGGATGCCGACCTGGCGCTGGTGACCAGCATCGGCGTCGATCATGTCGACTACCTGGGCGATACCCGGGAACTGGTGGCCTTCGAGAAGGCCGGCATCTTCCGTCAGGGCAAGCCGGCGCTGTGCGGTGACCTGGATCCACCACAGCCGTTGCTGGACAAGGCCGCCGAACTGACAGCGCCATTGTTCCTGCGCGGCCGTGACTTCGACCTGGCAACCCGCGCAGGTGGCTGGGACTGGCGCGGGGTCACGGCAGACGGCAAGCCCGTCGCGTTGCCTGGCCTGCCGCTGCTCGACCTGCCCATGGAGAACGCCACCCTGGCCCTGCAGGCGTACCTGCTGATGGGCTTGCCGTGGGATGCCGGGCAGATCCGCCAGGCCTTGCTCGATACTCGCATCACCGGTCGCCTCGATCGTCGCCAGCTGACCTGGCAAGGCAGGGCTGTGGAACTGCTGCTGGATGTCGGGCACAACCCGCATGCGGCGGAGTATCTGGCTCGGCGCCTGGCCGCTCGTCCGCTGAAAGGTCGTCGCCTGGCGGTGTTCGGCCTGCTTGCCGACAAGGACCTGCAGGGCGTCATCGCGCCGCTGCAGGGTCTGGTCGACGACTGGGCGGTAGCGCCTCTTCACACGCCACGCAGCCGTCCGGCTGCCGAACTGGCCGTTGCCTTGACGAACCACGGCGCAGCGGTGAAGTCTTACGCCAGCGTCGACGCCGCCCTTGAAGGGCAATGTGCGCAGGCAACGGCGGATGATCAGATTCTGCTGTTCGGTTCGTTTTTCTGTGTCGCCGAGGCCCTGGAATGGCTGGAGCGGCAGGCCCTGGAGGGGTGACTAGATGGCAGTGCTGGACAAAGGGATGAAGCAGCGCATGGTGGGTGCGTTGGTGCTGGTGGCGCTGGCGGTGATCTTCCTGCCGATGCTGTTCACCCGCCAGGACGAAATGCGCCAGGTGCGTGTCGACGCCCCGCAGGCGCCGGCCATGCCGAGCCTGCCGGAGGTCAAGGTGGAGCAGGTGGCAGTCCCTGAGCCGCAGCCGCTGCCGGAGCAGCCCGAGCAGCCGCCGGTGGTGGTCAACGAATCGACGGCACCGGTGAGGGCGCCGAGCCAGCCGATCACGCCGTCGCCGCAGGCCCAGCCTCAGCCCCAGCCCAAGCCGCAGACGCCTGTACCAACGCCAGCACCCGCCCCCGCACCCGCTGCCAAGGCAACAGCACCGGTGACGACTGCGACTGCGCCATCGAAGATCGACGCCAATGGCTTGCCGGTAAGCTGGTCGATCCAGCTGGCCAGCCTGTCCAGCCGGGCCGGCGCCGAAAACCTGCAGAAAACCCTGCGCAGCCAGGGCTACAACGCGTATATCCGCTCGGCCGGTGGCATGAACCGGGTATATGTGGGGCCGCTGATCGAGCGAGCCGAAGCTGACAAGCTGCGCGAAGTGATCAACCGCCAGCAGAAACTCAACGGCTTCGTGGTGCGCTTCCAGCCGGAGCGCGGCTGAGGCAGGGCTTTGGGCTTTTCTTGACCTCGGGGTCCATGAAAGGCCCGTGCCTGTGGGCTTTGGCCGCGAAAGCGGTGCTGCGAATCTGCTGACATTCCGCTTACCCCCGGCCCCGTGCTCTGGTAAAATGCGCCGCCTCAAACGTCTGCAGGCAGCACCGTGGCCTTTACCCTGGTTGATTGGGCGATCATCGCGATCATCGCCGTCTCCACACTGATCAGTCTCAAGCGCGGCTTCGTCAAGGAAGCCTTGTCCCTGCTCATCTGGATCGTTGCAGGGGCGGTCGCCTGGATGTTCGGTGGGTCGCTTTCGGTGTACCTTGAAAGCTATATCCAGACGCCGTCGATGCGCACCATCGCCGGCTGCGCGATTCTTTTCGTCGCCACCCTGCTGGTGGGGGCCATGCTCAACTTCCTCATCGGCGAGCTGATCCGCGTGACCGGGTTGTCCGGTACCGATCGTTTCCTCGGCATGGCCTTTGGCGCCGCGCGTGGGGCCTTGCTGGTGGTGGTGGCCGTCGGGCTGCTCAGCCTGGGGCCGGTGCAGCAAGACACCTGGTGGCAGGAATCACGCCTGATACCACAGTTTCTAATGGTCGCTGACTGGTCGAAAAACCTGATCCTGGGTTTCACCGGTCAGTGGACATCCAGTGGGGTGATCAGCGCTCCGGCTGATCTTCCATTCAAGGAGCAGTTGCTCGGGCCGGCAAAGCCCTGAGCGCTGTTCGTTCTAGTTTCATCAAAGTAGGGGTTGCGTCGCATGTGTGGCATCGTCGGTATCGTCGGTAAGTCGAACGTCAATCAGGCGCTGTATGACGCGCTTACGGTCCTCCAGCACCGCGGCCAGGACGCTGCCGGTATCGTGACCAGCCACGACGGCCGGTTGTTCCTGCGCAAGGATAATGGCCTGGTGCGTGATGTCTTCCAGCAGCGCCACATGCAGCGCTTGGTCGGCAGCATCGGCATCGGCCACGTGCGCTACCCGACTGCGGGCAGCTCGACCTCGGCCGAAGCCCAGCCGTTCTACGTCAACTCGCCGTACGGCATCACCCTGGCGCACAACGGCAACCTGACCAACGTCGAGCAGCTGGCCAAGGAGATCTACGAGTCCGACCTGCGCCACGTCAACACCAATTCCGACTCGGAAGTGCTGCTGAACGTGTTCGCCCACGAGCTGGCCGTGCGTGGCAAGCTGCAGCCGACCGAAGAAGACGTGTTCGCCGCGGTTTCCCACGTGCACAGCCGTTGCGTCGGTGGCTACGCAGTGGTCGCGATGATCACCGGCTACGGCATCGTCGGCTTCCGTGACCCGAACGGCATCCGCCCGGTGGTGTTCGGCCAGCGCCACACCGACGAAGGCGTGGAATACATGATCGCCTCGGAAAGCGTCGCCCTCGACGTGCTCGGCTTCACCCTGATCCGCGACCTGGCCCCGGGCGAAGCGGTGTACATCACCGAAGAAGGCCAGCTCTTCACCAAGCAGTGCGCCGAAGCGCCGAAGCTGCAGCCGTGCATCTTCGAGCACGTCTACCTGGCCCGCCCGGACTCAATCATCGACGGTATCTCGGTGTACAAGGCCCGCCTGCGCATGGGTGAAAAACTCGCCGACAAGATCATGCGCGAGCGCCCGGAACACGATATCGACGTGGTCATCCCGATCCCGGACACCAGCCGCACCGCCGCGCTGGAGCTGGCCAACCGCCTGGGCGTTAAGTTCCGCGAAGGCTTCGTCAAGAACCGTTACATCGGCCGTACCTTCATCATGCCTGGCCAGGCTGCACGGAAGAAATCGGTGCGCCAGAAGCTCAACGCCATCGAACTGGAGTTCCGCGGCAAGAACGTGATGCTGGTCGATGACTCGATCGTGCGCGGCACCACCTGCAAGCAGATCATCCAGATGGCCCGCGAAGCCGGTGCCAAGAACGTCTACTTCTGCTCCGCAGCCCCTGCGGTGCGCTACCCCAACGTCTACGGCATCGACATGCCGAGTGTTCACGAGCTGATCGCCCACAACCGTACCACCGAACAGGTGGCCGAGTTGATCGGCGCCGACTGGCTGGTCTACCAGGACCTGCCCGACCTGATCGACTCGGTCGGTGGCGGCAAGATCAAGATCGATCACTTCGATTGCGCAGTGTTCAACGGTGAATACGTCACCGGCGACATCGACGAAGCCTACCTTGACCGCATCGAACAGGCCCGTAACGACCTGGCCAAGGTCAAGAACCAGGCGGTCAGTGCGATCATCGACCTCTACAACAACTGATTTGGGAGCGACGGCATGACGGATCAATGGGATGCCGGGCGACTGGACAGTGACCTCGAGGGTGTCGGTTTCGACACCCTGGCGGTGCGCGCCGGTCAAAACCGTACACCGGAGGCCGAGCACAGCGAAGCGCTGTTCCTGACCTCCAGCTATGTGTTCCGCACGGCGGCCGATGCCGCTGCGCGTTTTGCCGGCGAAACGCCGGGCAACGTCTACTCGCGCTATACCAACCCGTCCGTGCGTGCGTTCGAAGAGCGCCTGGCGGCCATGGAAGGTGCCGAGCAGGCCGTGGGCACCTCCACCGGCATGGCGGCGATCCTTGCCGTGGTCATGTCGCTGTGCAGCGCCGGCGACCACGTGCTGGTGTCGCAGAGCGTGTTCGGCTCGACCATCAGCCTGTTCGAGAAGTACTTCAAGCGCTTCGGTGTGCAGGTGGACTACGTGCCACTGGTCGACCTCACGGGTTGGGAAAAGGCCATCAAGGACAACACCAAGCTGCTGATCGTCGAGTCGCCCTCCAACCCGCTGGCCGAACTGGTCGACGTCACTGCGTTGGCCGAAATTGCCCACGCCCGTGGCGCCATGCTGGTGGTGGACAACTGCTTCAGCACCCCGGCCTTGCAGCAGCCGTTGAAGCTGGGCGCCGACATCGTCTTCCACTCGGCCACCAAGTTCATCGACGGCCAGGGCCGTTGCATGGGTGGTGTGGTCGCCGGCCGTGCCGAGCAGATGAAAGAAGTGGTGGGCTTCCTGCGCACTGCGGGGCCGACCCTCAGCCCGTTCAACGCCTGGATCTTCACCAAGGGCCTGGAAACCCTCAAGCTGCGCATGCGTGCGCACTGCGAGAGCGCCCAGCGCCTGGCCGAATGGCTGGAGCAGCAGGACGGCGTGGAGAAGGTGCATTACGCTGGCCTGCCAAGCCACCCGCAGCACGAACTGGCCAAGCGCCAGATGAGCGGCTTCGGCGCGGTGGTGAGCTTCGAGGTCAAGGGTGGCAAGGAAGGCGCCTGGCGCTTCATCGATGCGACCCGGGTGATTTCGATCACCACCAACCTGGGCGACAGCAAGACCACCATCGCCCACCCGGCCACCACCTCCCACGGCCGCCTGACGCCGCAGGAGCGTGAAGCGGCGGGCATTCGCGACAGCCTGATCCGGGTTGCCGTGGGCCTGGAAGACGTGGCTGACCTGCAGGCGGACCTCGCCCGTGGGCTGGCGGTGCTGTGATGGAAATCCGTGGCGGTGCGCCAGGCCATAACGGCCGGGTTGCCCTGGTGACCGGTGCCGCCCGCGGCATCGGCCTGGGCATTGCCGCCTGGCTGATCTGCGAAGGTTGGCAGGTAGTGCTCAGCGACCTCGACCGCCAACGCGGTGCCAAGGTGGCCAAGGCCCTGGGCGAAAACGCCTGGTTCATCACCATGGATGTGGCCGACGAGGCCCAGGTCAGCGCCGGGGTATCCGAAGTGCTCGGCCAGTTCGGGCGCCTGGATGCGCTGGTGTGCAACGCGGCGATCGCCAACCCGCACAACCAGACCCTCGAAAGCCTGAGCCTGGCACAATGGAACCGGGTGCTGGCGGTCAACCTCAATGGCCCGATGTTGCTGGCCAAGCATTGTGCGCCGTACCTGCGTGCGCACAATGGCGCGATCGTCAACCTGACCTCGACCCGTGCCCGGCAATCCGAGCCGGACACCGAGGCCTACGCGGCGAGCAAGGGTGGCCTGGTGGCCCTGACCCATGCCCTGGCCATGAGCCTGGGCCCGGAGATCCGCGTCAATGCGGTGAGCCCGGGCTGGATCGATGCCCGTGACCCGTCCCAGCGGCGTGCCGAGCCATTGACCGATGCCGACCACGCCCAGCATCCGACGGGCAGGGTAGGCACCGTGGAGGATGTGGCGGCCATGGTCGCCTGGTTGCTGTCGCGCCAGGCCGGGTTCGTCACTGGCCAGGAGTTCGTGGTCGACGGCGGCATGACCCGCAAGATGATCTACACCTGAGCAGGCAGTCACACGCGAAGGGGACCGAAAGGTCCCTTTTGCTTTTTTGCCTTTTTTGAAAAAAATTCAACGGGGCTATTGACTTAGCTTCGGCACCTGCGTAAATTTCGCGGCCTCAGCGAAGCAAACGCAACAAGCAACATCGCGAGGGTGATTAGCTCAGCCGGGAGAGCATCTGCCTTACAAGCAGAGGGTCGGCGGTTCGATCCCGTCATCACCCACCACTTCCTGAGAATGTTTCTAGCGCTGGACGCTTCAGGTTGAAGCCGATAGCCGGAGAGAAACGCACTGCGCAGCGGTAGTTCAGTCGGTTAGAATACCGGCCTGTCACGCCGGGGGTCGCGGGTTCGAGTCCCGTCCGCTGCGCCATTTTTCAGTAACAGATGGGTGCCTGGCACCGGTCTGAAGTCGAAGGCGAAATGCCAGAGACTGATCCCAGTTTCAATCGGGCGAAAGCCTGAACGATACGCAGCGGTAGTTCAGTCGGTTAGAATACCGGCCTGTCACGCCGGGGGTCGCGGGTTCGAGTCCCGTCCGCTGCGCCATCTTCGTTTCAAGGTCCCTAGAACACCTTGAAGCACACACAAACGAAGCGATCAGATGTCGCTTTTTTTGTGCCTGCCCTGAGGCCAGCGCGCCGGAAGGGTAGACCCAGGTTTCAATCGGGCGCAAGCCCGAATGATACGCAGCGGTAGTTCAGTCGGTTAGAATACCGGCCTGTCACGCCGGGGGTCGCGGGTTCGAGTCCCGTCCGCTGCGCCATCTTCGCCTCAAGGCCCCTTGAACGCCTTGAAGCAACGAGAAAGCGACCTTCGGGTCGCTTTTTTCGTTTCTGAGCCATGCCGGCGACCAGATTTACACGATCCTGACAGACTCTTCACCGATCAACGGTTCCAGTGCTCGCCTGCAGTGATGCACAATAGGCATCTTTTTGACTTTCCCGGAATTCGCAATGACCAAGTCATCCGTCTTTGGTGCGCTCGGGCTGGCCCTGGTGCTGGCGGGCGTGACCGGTTGCTCTTCGAAGAAAGCCGCCATCTACGAGCACGAGAACTTCGACGACTCGGGGACCTACTCGCGCAGCTTCCCGGTGACCGATGCCGGCTCCTGCGAAGCGGCACGCCGTGCGTTGCTCAGCCAGGGCTACATCATCACCAGCAGTGGTGCCAACCAGGTGGTGGGCAACAAGAGCTTCCAGCAGAACAGCGAAAACCACCTGCAGATCAGCTTCAACGTGACCTGTGCGCCAGACGTCAACGACGACAAGCGTTCGACCATGTTCGCCAACGCGTTGCAGGACCGCTACAGCCTGAAGAAGTCCAACAGCTCGGCCAGCCTGGGGGTCGGTGTGCTCGGCTCGGTCTCCATGCCGATCGGCTCCAGCGACGATTCGATGGTCAAGGTCGCCAGCGAGACGGTGACGGCGGCACAGTTCTACGACCGTTACTTCGCCCTGGTCGAGAGTTTCCTGCCCAAGCCGAAGAAGGTCGCCAAGGCCAAGGTCGAGGCGCCTGTGGCCAAGCCCGAGAAGCTGGCGCCGGACCTGGGCTTGCCGGAGCAGGCCTCGGTGGCACCTGCCGTCGCACCACCAGCGGCCGCACCGTTGGTTGACGCTGCTCCCGCACCTGCGGCGGTCGCGCCTGCCAGTGAAGCTGTGGCCAAGCCGGTGGTCGATGACAGCCAGGGCTCGCAACCGGTGGCGCCGCCAGCGGAGGCTGCACCCATTCAGGTGCAGCAGGATGCGCAGCCTGCAGAGCCGGCGCCGGCGCCGCTTTAATTCGCTGTTACAGATGGGCGGCGATAATTGCCTGAACACCTGCTACGTTTACCACTCATAAGCTTGTCATCATTCCTTCACCCAGCCCGCTTAGGTTGAAGGCATGACCAACGAAGACAGACGAGAAGAGGAAGCAGGGCGATGGATGACTATCAGGAAGAGCTGCTCGAGTTTCAAGCTTACGAACTGGACCCGCCAGAGCCGGCAGACGACGCCACGGAGCTTTAACCTGCCTGCCGCTGGCTGCGGCGAAACTCCCCCGGCGTAAGGCCCGTCCAGCGCTTGAATGCGCGCTGGAAGGCCTCAGCCGAAGCAAACCCCAATAGGTAGGCGATCTCGCCAAAGGCCAGCTCCGTATCGCGGATATAGGCTTCGGCAAGGTCACGCCGTGTGTCATTGAGCAAATCGCGAAAGCGCGTGCCTTCTTCGGCCAGTTTGCGCCGCAGTGTCCAGGTGGGCAGTTGCAGGTGCACTGCCACTTCTTCCAGGTCGGGTTCCCGGCCGCCATTGAGCAACGGCCCGAGCAGGTGGGTAATGCGCTCGCCCAGGCTGCGAACCCGGGTGCGCTGGTGCATTTCCGCTTCACACAACTGCAGCAGGTGGCCGAAGGTGCTCGGGCAGTGCTGTGGGTTGGCCAGCTCCAGCGTGCTGCGGCCCAGGCGCAGGCGGTTGGCGCTGGCGGCGAACTGCACCGGGGTGCTGCAGAGGGATTGATACCCGGCGGCGTAGGCGGGTGCATCGAATTCGACTTCCAGGCGCTCGGCCAGCAAAGGGGCGCCCGTCAGGGCGGCGAGCTGAGCCAGCCAGCCGGCCAGCAGCGAATCGACCACAAAGCGGTTGTAGTCGTTGTAGGGGCTGATCGAATAGAAGCGCAGCCACGCACCTTGGGGGTCTTCCTGGTAGCTGGACTGGCCACGGTAGTTGGCAGCGTACAGTGGCTCGAAGCGCAGCAGCGTGCGTGCCGCCTCGCCCAGGGTAGGGGCCTGGGCCGCTGTGACGCCGGCCAACCCGGCCTGGGCCAGGCGGCTGCGGCGCCCCATGCGCAGGCCCAGCGCCGGCTCGCCACACAGCGCGATGGCCGCATGCCCAAGGTGCATGTAGCGCGGGATCGACAGGCGTGCGCCGGCTTCGGCCAGGCGCTCGGCATCGAGCCCGTATTGCTGCAAGAGTGGCACCGGATCATGGCCTTGCTCGCGCAGGGCCTCGGCCAGGGGTTGGACGAACCCGACCGAAAGGTCACCCAGGCGTACGCGGGGGCGGCTCATGCGCCTACAGCCACAGGTTCAGCAGGCGTGCGCCATGGCTGGGAGGGCCCGCCAGCAACTCACCGGCCTGATGGGCAAAGCCCTGGCCGTCGCTGCCCTGTTCCCAGAACTGCCCACGCATGAACACGCTCATGCTGCTGACGCTGTCACCTGCGACCTGGGTCAGGCGTTGCCAGGCGGTCTGCTCGCTGACTTCACCGCGTTGCAGGCCCAGCTCGGCAGCGGCGTCCTGGTGGCGATTGCCGCGCCAGGGGGCATCCCAGCTGCCTTTGCCACTGAGGAACACCGGGTTGGCGATCAGCTGAACCTGCTGTTGCTGCAACTGATGCTGGTTCTCGGGGTACCAGCTGTCGCTGCCAATCAGCACGCCCAGGCGCCCGGCGGGGGTCTGCAGTACCTGCAACGGGAAATGCCGCCCAGGGTGGATGTAGCGCCGTGTCTCGCTGTCGGGGTATTGCTGGTGCTGCGGCTGGCCCAGCGGCGAGCCATCCGCGGCGAACACCAGGCTGCTGTTGAACAGCGGCCCTTGGCCAATGTGCAGCACGCCCTGGTCGACGTACGGGGCGGGCAGCACGATCGAACCGGCCACCAGGGTGACGCCGAACTCCTTGGCCAGGCCGCCGAACAATTGCTGGTAATCGCTGGCCATCTGCTGGGCTTTCATGCGCAGGTGAGCATCGGCGCGCCGATCATCGCCATTGGCGCTCAGCATTGCCAGGCCATAGCGCAGCGGGTTGCTCAGCTCCAGCCATTGCTCGGCATCACGGTTGCGAGTGGCCTGGTACAGCTCGTTCTTTTCGCCTCGTGCCCACAGCCAGGTGCCGATGTGCTCGGGCAGCACCACGATCGTGCGCGGGCCAACCAGGCCCTGGGCGCGTGCCTGCTCCAGGTAGGCGGAGAGCTTGCGGTGCAGGCGTTGCAGGTTCTGGTAGTCGCTGGGGAACAGCAGCGGTTCGATGCCGAGCAGGTTGCCATGCTCGCCGGGTACGCCATGGTTGAGCGCCAGTTCGATGCGCAGATCGGAGAGGTAGTGGCCTTCCGGGCGCTGTTGGGTCCAGAAGCCATAGCCGCACGCAGCGGTGATCATTACCAGCGCCAGGGCGCCTGCCAGGAGTTTTCGCATCAAGCGGTACAGCGCCTTGGGAATCGAGGGTTCCCTAGGGTAGTCCCGCTGCACGGGAGGATCAATAAGTTGTCAGTTTCGATCATTGAACGCGTTCAAACGGCTGTTTAATGTCGCAGGCAGACAAACGACGGGCACCCGCCGAGGTGCCCGCATTCCGTGATCACGCCACCTGGGGAACCGTACCATGGCTGCCGACCGCTACCCGCATTTGCTGGCCCCGCTGGACCTGGGCTTCACCACCTTGCGCAACCGCACCCTGATGGGCTCGATGCACACCGGCCTCGAGGAGCGCCCGGGCGGTTTCGAGCGCATGGCGGCGTATTTTGCCGAGCGCGCCCGGGGTGGCGTCGGCCTGATGGTCACTGGCGGCATCGCACCCAACGATGAAGGTGGGGTGTATTCCGGCGCTGCCAAGCTCAGCACCGAGGAAGAGGCTGACAAGCACCGCATCGTCACCGAAGCCGTGCATGCCGCAGGCGGCAAGATCTGCCTGCAGATCCTGCATGCCGGGCGCTACGCCTACAGCCCGCGCCAGGTGGCACCGAGTGCGATCCAGGCACCGATCAACCCGTTCAAACCCAAGGAGCTGGACGAGGCGGGCATCGAGAAGCAGATCGCCGACTTCGTCAACTGCGCGGTACTGGCCCAGCGTGCCGGCTACGATGGCGTCGAGATCATGGGGTCGGAAGGCTACTTCATCAACCAGTTCCTCGCCGCCCACACCAACCATCGCACCGACCGCTGGGGTGGCAGCTACGAAAACCGCATGCGCCTGGCGGTGCAGATCGTCACCCGCGTGCGCGACGCGGTTGGGCCGAACTTCATCATCATCTTCCGCCTGTCGATGCTCGACCTGGTCGAGGGCGGCAGCACCTGGGACGAAATCGAGCTGCTGGCCAAGGCCATCGAGCAGGCCGGGGCGACGCTGATCAATACCGGCATCGGCTGGCATGAGGCGCGCATTCCGACCATCGCCACCAAGGTGCCACGTGCCGCGTTCAGCAAGGTCACCGCCAAGCTGCGCGGCGCAGTGAGCATTCCGCTGATCACCACCAACCGCATCAATACACCGGAAGTGGCCGAGGCGGTGCTGGCCGAGGGGGATGCCGACATGGTGTCGATGGCCCGGCCATTCCTCGCTGACGCGGACTTCGTCAACAAGGCGGCGGCAGGGCGCGCTGACGAGATCAACACCTGCATCGGTTGCAACCAGGCCTGCCTGGACCACACCTTCGGTGGCAAGCTGACCAGCTGCCTGGTCAACCCGCGCGCGTGCCACGAAACCGAACTCAATTACCTGCCGGTGCGTGCCGTGAAGCGCATTGCCGTGGTCGGCGCCGGCCCGGCGGGCCTGGCAGCGGCCACCGTGGCGGCCGAGCGCGGCCATGAGGTGACACTGTTCGATGCCGCCGGCGAGATTGGCGGGCAGTTCAACGTGGCCAAGCGGGTACCGGGCAAGGAGGAATTCCACGAGACCTTGCGCTATTTCCGCAACAAGGTGAAAAGCACCGGTGTCGAGCTGTGCCTGAATACCCGGGTCGATGTACAGGCGCTGGTGGACGGTGGTTACGACGAGATCATCCTGGCCACCGGTATCGCGCCGCGTACCCCGGCCATCCCGGGTGTCGAGCATGCCAAGGTGCTTAGCTACCTGGACGTGCTGCTGGAGCGCAAACCGGTGGGCAAATCGGTCGCGGTGATTGGTGCGGGCGGCATCGGTTTCGACGTTTCCGAGTACCTGGTGCATCAGGGCGTGGCCAGCAGCCAGGACCGCGAAGCGTTCTGGAAAGAGTGGGGGATCGATACCCGCCTGGAGGCGCGCGGGGGTGTTGCCGGGATCAAGGCCGAGCCGCATGCGCCGGCGCGCCAGGTGTACCTGTTGCAGCGCAAGAAATCCAAGGTCGGCGACGGGCTGGGCAAGACCACCGGCTGGATTCACCGGACCGGGCTGAAGAACAAGCAGGTGCAGATGCTCAACAGCGTCGAGTACCTGCAGATCGACGACGCCGGCCTGCACATTCGCATTGGCGAAGGCGAACCGCAGGTGCTGGCGGTGGACAACGTGGTGATCTGCGCCGGGCAGGAGCCGTTGCGCGAGCTGCATGAAGGGCTGCTGGCAGCGGGGCAGTCGGTACACCTGATCGGTGGTGCCGATGTGGCGGCCGAGCTGGATGCCAAGCGGGCGATCAACCAAGGGTCTCGATTGGCCGCTGAACTTTGAGATCGCCGGGGGTGCTTTGCACCCCTTTCGCCGGCAAGGCGGCCCCAAGGATTTCTCGGTTAAACTCGGGCGATGCCCAACTCATTCCTGAACCTCCCCGACGCCCCACTACAACCCTTCAACCTACCCTGGCTGGAAATGGCCCATGTCGTGGCCGCCATCCTGCGCCTGGACCTGATCGATCCGCTGATCAGCGGCAACAAGTGGTTCAAGCTCCGCCACCACCTGCAGCATGCCCATGCCGCAGGCGCCCCCGGCCTGATCAGCCTGGGCGGCAACCATTCCAATCACCTGCATGCCCTGGCTGCCGCCGGCAAACGCTTTGGCTTCGCCACCGCCGGCCTGCTGCGCGGCCACCCCCAGGACACCCCCACGGTGCGCGACCTGCAAGGGTTGGGCATGGAATTGCACTGGCTGGGTTACGGCGGCTACCGCGCGCGCCATGAAGCGGGCTTCTGGCAACCTTGGCAGGCTCGTTATCCGGGCTGGCACTGTATTCCTGAGGGCGGTGGTGGGGTGGCGGGTGCCAAGGGTTGTGCGCTGATCATCGAGCAGGCCCGTTTGCAGCTTTCTGCGCTGGGATGGTCGGGCTACGACGCCTGGTGGCTGGCCGCAGGCACCGGCACGACCTTGGCCGGCCTGGCCCTTGCCGAGGCAGGGGCACATGCGGTGCATGGTGCCCTGGCGGTGCCGAGGGATCACGGTGTGCCGCAGGCAGTCGCCGAGCTGGCTGGCGCGCAGGGCTACCAGCTGCATGACGCCTGCCGAGGTGGCTTCGGAAAGTTCGATGATGAGTTGCTGGCCTTCATCGCCGAGAGCGAGCGGCACAGTGGCGTGCCGCTGGAAGCCCTGTACACCGGCAAGGCCTTGCTGGCCCTGCGCGATCAGGTCGAGGCCGGGCTGTTCGCGCCCGGTACCCGGCTGATCTTCGTGCACACCGGCGGCCTGCAGGGCCGGCGCGGTTACTTGTAGGGCAGCATGCGCAGCAGCGTGTTGTCGCGCTGCACGTAGTGGTGGTACAGCCCGGCCAGCGCATGCAGGCCGATCAGCCAGTAACCCCAGGTCGCCACACGCTCATGCCAGCCTTTGATGAACTTGGCCTGGTCCGGGTCCGGGCTGATCAGGTGCGGCAGCTCCAGGCCAAAGAACGGCACCGGCTTGTCGGCGGCACTGAGGATCAGCCAGCCGGCCACGGGCAGGCCGATCATCAGCAGGTACAGTGCCAGGTGCATCAGGTGCGCAAGGCCGGTCTGCCAGGCCGGTGGCTTGGGCACAATCGGCGGGGTCGGGCGGCTCAGGCGCACGGCCAGGCGCAGCCAGACCAGCACGAACACACTCAGGCCGAGCATGAAGTGCAGGTCTTTCATCAGGTTGCGTTCGGCGCTGTCCTTGGGGAACAGGCCGCGGAATTCGATACAGGCGTAAACAGCGGCCAGCAGCACCAGCATCAGCCAATGCAGGGCGATGGACAGGCGTGCGTAATGGGGCGCGGGTGTGGATGAAACCATGATCGGTCCTCGTCATCAGGTCGGAATGGCGCTCTTGCTGGCGCTCTGGGGTAACTGTAATCGCTATCTGGGAATATAGTTTTGCGCCAGGTCGGTGAAATTTGTGTTGTCAGTGCCGCCCCTTTCGCGGGTGAACCCGCTCCCAAAGAGTCACCACACAATTCGCAGGCTGTGATGTACCTGTGGGAGCGGGCTTGCCCGCGAAAGGGCCAGGGCAGGCAAAATCAATTGCCGGGCAAATGCGGCCAGCTGTCAGCCACCAGAAACAAGCGCTCGGCTTCCTGCCAGACGCCCTCGTCATCAAGCTCCAGCCTGACCAGTAACTGCGCCGGTGCATGCTCGTCCAGCTGCTCCAGCCAGTCTCCAGACCGCTGCACAGTCCAGTATTCATCCGCCTCGACCCGCGCTGGCGCCAGCCAGGCATGCCGCGCCAGTGGTTGCCAGTGTTCATCCGCTGCCATGTGCCAGTCGCTTCGCCTTACCCAGCGCCCGCGCAAATGCCGGGGATTGGCACCTGCAGGCGGCTCGGCGTGCCCCGGCCACGGGTAGAACAGGTAGCCGCCCAGCCACAGGTGTGCCTGCACCTGGTCGACCCCTACAGCGGCCAGTGCTTCGCGGCTCTGCGAGCCCCCCGACATGGGCAGCTGATGCCCGGCCAGGTGCGCCAGTTTGCTGCCGAGCCGATCGTGACACCCAGGCCCGAGCCAGTGCGCCGGGTCGCGTCCGTCGCCTTCGGTGGGCCCAAGGTACAGCTTTATGGCCAGCTCCAGATGATGGGTGCCCTCGCCATCACGCAGCAGAATATCCAGCTCGCCCAAGGTCCGCCCACCCGCGCGAATCGCCAGGTTGGACGCCAGCAACTCGACCCCGGGCGCGTGCGCCAGGGCGAACTGCCACAGACCTTCGTAGTACAGCCCCAGGCGCCGGCTGGTGATCTTCGCCAACCAGTCGCGCAAGGGCAGGTCATCCGCATCCAGGGCACGCAGCCAGTCGTGCAGCCGTTGCGGGTCGCCCACCCAGGCGCTGCCCGCCAGCGGATGGCGCTGGGGGCAGGGCGGGGCGCTCAGCAACGCCGGCGACAGCAGGGTCCAGGCCAAGTCGCGCACGGCTGGGCGGCGCAAGCGGCGGGGCAGTTCATGGAGCTCGGCAAATGGCATCATGCTGCGAGCATAGCCGGTTTGCCGCTGCCCGGTCGTTTCGCCCATAATCGCGACATCGTCACCCCGCCGCAGAGCCTCGCAGGAGCCCCATGGAGCAATTTCGCAATATCGGTATCATCGGCCGCCTTGGCAGCTCGCAGGTGCTCGACACCATTCGCCGACTGAAAAAATTCCTCCTCGAGCGCCACCTGCACGTGATCCTCGAGGACACCATCGCCGAAGTGCTGCCCGGCCACGGCCTGCAGACCTCGACGCGCAAGCTGCTTGGCGAGGTCTGCGACCTGGTCATCGTGGTCGGTGGCGACGGTAGCCTGCTTGGCGCCGCCCGCGCGCTGGCCCGGCACAATGTGCCGGTGCTGGGTATCAACCGCGGCAACCTGGGCTTCCTGACCGATATCCGCCCGGACGAGCTGGAACAGAAAGTCGCCGAAGTGCTCGACGGCCACTACCTGGTGGAAAACCGCTTCCTGCTGCAGGCCGAAGTGCGCCGCCATCACGAGGCCATCGGCCAGGGCGACGCGCTCAACGACGTGGTCCTGCACCCGGGCAAGTCGACGCGGATGATCGAGTTCGAGATCTACATCGATGGCCAGTTCGTCTGCAGCCAGAAGGCCGACGGCCTGATCGTCGCCACCCCCACCGGCTCCACCGCCTACGCGCTGTCGGCCGGCGGCCCGATCATGCACCCCAAGCTCGACGCCATCGTCATCGTGCCGATGTACCCGCACACCCTGTCGGGCCGGCCGATCGTGGTCGACGGCAACAGTGAGCTGAAGATCGTGGTGTCCAAGGACCTGCAGATCTACCCACAAGTGTCGTGCGACGGCCAGAACCACTTCACCTGCGCCCCGGGCGACACCATCACGGTAAGTAAAAAGCCGCAGAAGCTGCGCCTGATCCATCCGCTCGACCACAACTACTATGAGGTGTGTCGCACCAAACTCGGCTGGGGCAGCCGCCTGGGAGGCAGGGACGACTGATGCTCGATCCGGCGCGCAGTTTCGACATCATCGGCGACGTGCACGGTTGTGCATTGACCCTCGAACGCCTGCTCGACGCCCTCGGCTACAAACGCGTCGGTGGTGTATGGCGCCACCCGCGGCGGCAGGCATTGTTCCTCGGTGACATCGTCGACCGTGGCCCGCGCATTCGCGAGGCGCTGCATATCGTGCATGACATGGTCGAGGCCGGCCAGGCGTTCTGCATCATGGGCAACCACGAGTACAACGCCCTGGGCTGGGTCACCCCGGCATTGCCTGGCAGCGGCAAGTCGTTCGTGCGCGAACACACCCCGCGCCACGCCCGGCTGATCGACGAAACCCTGACCCAGTTCGCCCATCACCCGGGCGACTGGCACGACTTCGTGCAGTGGTTCTACGACCTGCCGCTGTTCGTCGACGCCGGGCGCTTCCGCCTGGTGCACGCCTGCTGGGACCCGCGGCTGATCGAGCCGCTGCGCCAGCAATACCCTGGCGGGCGTATCGACGAGCACTTCATCCAGGCCTCGGCGGTGTCCGGCAGCTTTGCCGCCACCGTGTGCAACCGCCTGCTGCGCGGCACCGACATGCGCTTGCCGGACGGCCTGACCCTGACCGGTGGCGACGGCCTGACCCGTGCCTTCTTCCGCACCAAGTTCTGGGAAGAGGACCCGCAGACCTACGGCGACATCGTCTTCCAGCCTGATGCGTTGCCCGATGACGTTGCCCGCACGCCACTGAGCCATACCGAAAAAAATGCCCTGCTGCGCTATGCCGAAGACGAACCGCTGCTGTTCGTCGGCCACTACTGGCGCAGCGGCCGCCCGGCGCCGATCCGCGCCAACCTGGCCTGCCTGGACTACAGTGCGGTGCTGTACGGCAAGCTGGCGGCCTACCGGCTGGATGATGAAACCCGCATCGACCCGCACAAGTTCGTCTGGGTCGACGTCGAACGCCCGCAGGCCAACCAATGACTATCATCGAAGTGATGCGCCTGCCGCTGTCGGTCGACCTCAGCGGCTTCGTCCACCTGCTGCAGCGCCTGCAGGTGCCGCACCGGGTCAGCGAGGAGGGCGAGGAGCAAGTGCTCTGGGCCCCCGACAGCCTGGCCACCGACGTACGCGAACTGTACCAGCGCTTCCCGGACGGTAACGCCGACGTACAACTTGCTGTAGGCGCGGATTCATCCGCGATGGCCCCCACACAGCCCTCCCTGGCAGACCAGGCCAAAGCCTGCAAGGTCACCGCCACCGTCCTCGTTCTCTGCCTGATCGTCGCCGGCCTCACCCGCCTGGGCGACAACCTGAACGTCATCAGCTGGTTCACCTTCCTCGACTTCCGTGTCCAGGGTGAATACCTGCACTTCACGCCGCTGGCCCAGGGCCTCGCCAAAGGCCAGTGGTGGCGCCTGGTGTCGCCCATGCTGCTGCACTTCGGCGTGCTGCACCTGGCCATGAACGGCCTGTGGTACTGGGAGCTGGGCAAACGCATCGAACTGCGCCAGGGCCCCTGGCTGCTGCTGGGCCTGACCCTGCTGTTCAGCCTGGTGTCCAACCTGGCCCAGCACTACACCAGTGGCCCGAGCCTGTTCGGCGGCCTGTCCGGCGTGCTCTACGGCTTGCTCGGCCATGTCTGGCTGTACCAGTGGCTGGCGCCCAACCCTCACTTCAACCTGCCCAAGGGCGTGCTGGTGATGATGCTGATCTGGCTGGTGATCTGCCTGACCGGCGTGGTCGGCCAGCTCGGCTTCGGCCAGATCGCCAACGCCGCCCACGTCGGCGGGCTGCTCATCGGATGCCTGACCGGGCTCTTGGGCGGGGCGCTGGCCCGGCGTAAACTGTCGGCTTGAATCAGGAGACACTATGTCCACTTTCGCGCAAATGATCGAAAACATCACCCCGGAAATCTACCAGAGCCTGAAGCTGGCCGTGGAAATCGGCAAATGGTCGGACGGGCGCAAGCTCACCGCCGAGCAGAAAGAACTGTCGCTGCAGGCGGTGATCGCCTGGGAGATGAAAAACCTGCCCGAAGAGCAGCGCACCGGTTACATGGGCCCGCAGGAATGCGCGTCGAAGTCGGCACCCATCGCCAACATTCTGTTCAAGTCGGACTCGGTACATTGATCGAACTCGCTCGTGGCTCTTTGAGCAAGATGGCGGTCAGCCTGCAGGCACCAGTGGTGCAATACAGCTTCCGCCTGGATGACACCCAGGTGCCGGTCAACCCGCTGATCGGCCAGCGCCTGCGCCTGGAATACCTCGGCGCCATTCACTGCAGCCATTGCGGCAAGCGCACCAAGACCAGCTTCAGCCAGGGTTACTGCTACCCGTGCATGACCAAGCTGGCCCAGTGCGACGTGTGCATCATGGCCCCGGAAAAATGCCACTACGACGCCGGCACTTGCCGCGAGCCGTCGTGGGGCGAACAGTTCTGCATGACCGACCACGTGGTGTACCTGGCCAACTCGTCGGGGATCAAGGTCGGCATCACCCGCGCCACCCAGCTGCCCACCCGCTGGCTCGACCAGGGCGCCAGCCAGGCGCTGCCCATCATGCGCGTGGCCACCCGCCAGCAATCGGGCCTGGTCGAAGACATCCTGCGCAGCCAGGTACCGGACCGCACCAACTGGCGCACGCTGCTCAAGGGCGACGCCGAAGTGCTCGACCTGGCCGCCATTCGCGAGCAGATCTTCGAAGCCTGTGCCGACGGCCTGCGCGAACTGCAGGGCCGCTTCGGCCTGCAGGCGATCCAGCCGCTGCCCGACGCCGAAGTGGTGGAAATACGCTACCCGGTCGAGGCCTATCCGAAAAAGATCGTCAGCTTCAACCTCGACAAGGACCCGGTGGCCGAAGGCACGCTGCTGGGCATCAAGGGCCAGTACCTGATCTTCGACACCGGCGTGATCAATATTCGCAAGTACACGGCCTACCAGTTGGCCGTGCTCCAGTAAAAAGGACCTGCACATGCGTACCGAACAACCGCAAGTGATCTACCTCAAGGATTACCAGGCGCCCGAGTACCTGATCGACGAGACGCACCTGACCTTCGAGCTGTTCGAGGACCACACCCTGGTCCACGCGCAACTGGTCATGCGCCGCAACCCGGCACGCGGTGCCGGCCTGCCGCCGCTGGTGCTGGACGGCCAGCAGCTGGAGCTGCTGCGTGCCTCGCTGGACGACCAGGAATTGCAGGCGGGCGACTACCAGCTCGACGCTGACAGCCTGACCGTTCACCCCAAGGCCGAACGCTTCACCCTCGACACCAGCGTGAAGATCCACCCGGAGCGCAACACCGCGCTGGAAGGCCTGTACAAGTCCGGCAAGATGTTCTGCACCCAGTGCGAGGCCGAGGGCTTCCGCAAGATCACCTACTACCTCGACCGCCCGGACGTGATGAGCACCTTCACCACCACGGTGATCGCCGAGCAGCATCGTTACCCGGTGCTGCTGAGCAACGGCAACCCGATCGGCAGCGGGCCGGAAGAAGACGGCCGGCACTGGGCGACCTGGGAAGACCCGTTCATGAAGCCGGCCTACCTGTTCGCGCTGGTGGCTGGTGACCTGTGGTGCGTCGAAGACAACTTCGTCCGCCAGTCCGGCCGCGATGTGACCCTGCGCATCTACGTCGAGCCCGAGAACATCGACAAGTGCGACCACGCCATGGTCAGCCTGAAGAAGTCCATGCGCTGGGATGAAGAAGTCTACGGTCGCGAGTACGACCTGGACATCTTCATGATCGTCGCCGTCAACGACTTCAACATGGGCGCCATGGAAAACAAGGGCCTGAACATCTTCAACTCGAGCTGCGTGCTGGCCCGCGCCGAAACCGCCACTGATGCCGCCCACCAGCGCGTCGAGGGCGTTGTCGCCCACGAGTACTTCCACAACTGGTCGGGCAACCGCGTGACCTGCCGCGACTGGTTCCAGCTGTCGCTCAAGGAAGGCTTCACGGTGTTCCGCGATGCCGAGTTCAGCGCCGACATGAACTCGCGCACGGTCAAGCGCATCGAGGATGTCGCCTACCTGCGCACCCACCAGTTCGCCGAAGACGCCGGCCCCATGGCCCACCCGGTGCGCCCGGACAGCTTCATCGAAATCTCCAACTTCTACACCCTGACCGTGTACGAGAAGGGTGCCGAAGTGGTGCGCATGGTGCGCACCCTGCTGGGCGCTGATGGCTTCCGCAAGGGCAGCGACCTGTACTTCGAGCGCCACGATGGCCAGGCCGTGACCACCGACGATTTCATCAAGGCCATGGAAGACGCCAACGGCGTCGACCTCACCCAGTTCAAGCGCTGGTACAACCAGGCCGGCACCCCGCGCCTGGACGTCAGTGAAGCCTATGACGCCGCTGCGCAGACTTACAGCCTGACCTTCCGCCAGAGCTGCCCGCAAACCCCGGACAAGGCCGAGAAGCTGCCGTTCGTGATCCCGGTCGAGCTGGGCCTGCTGGACGCTGCCGGCAACGACCTGCCGCTGCAACTGGCCGGCGAAGGCTCGGCGGCAGGTACCAGCCGTGTGCTGTCGGTGACCGAAGCCGAGCAGACCTTCACCTTCCAGGGCATCGCCGCCAAGCCGCTGCCGTCGCTGCTGCGCGGTTTCAGCGCGCCGGTCAAGCTGAGCTTCCCATACGACCGCGACCAGCTGATGTTCCTCATGCAGCACGACAGCGACGGCTTCAACCGCTGGGAAGCGGGCCAGCAGCTGTCGGTGCAGGTGCTGCAGGAGCTGATCGGCCAGCACCAGCGTGGCGAAGCGCTGAAGCTCGACCAGCGCCTGATCACCGCCCTTGGCACCGTGCTGGGTAACGAATCGCTGGACGCCGCCATGGTCGCCGAGATGCTCTCGCTGCCAGGCGAAGCCTACCTGACCGAAATCAGCCAGGTGGCCGACGTCGATGCCATCCACGCCGCCCGCGAATTCGCCCGCCAGCAGATCGCCGAGCAGCTGTTCGACGCCCTGTGGGCGCGCTACCAGGCCAACCGCGAGGTGTCGCGCAACACCGCCTACGTGGCCGCCGCCGAGCACTTCGCCCGCCGCAGCCTGCAGAACATCGCCCTGTCGTACCTGATGCAGAGCGGCAAGCCGCAGGTGCTGGAGGCGACCCTGGAGCAGTTCGGCCAATGCGACAACATGACCGAGCGCCTGACCGCGCTGGCCGTGCTGGTCAACTCGCCGTTCGAAGCCGAGCGCGCCAAGGCCCTGGAAACCTTTGCCGAGCACTTCAAGGACAACCCGCTGGTCATGGACCAGTGGTTCAGCGTGCAGGCAGCCAGCACGCTGCCGGGTGGGCTGGCGCGGGTCAAGGCGCTGATGCAGCACCCGGCGTTCACCCTGAAGAACCCGAACAAGGTCCGGGCGCTGATCGGTGCCTTTGCCGGGCAGAACCTGGTCAACTTCCACGCGGCCGATGGTTCGGGGTATCGCTTCCTGGCGGACCTGGTGATCGAGCTGAATGCGCTGAACCCGCAGATTGCCTCGCGGCAACTGGCACCGCTGACCCGCTGGCGCAAGTATGACGATGCGCGGCAGGTGCTGATGAAGGGTGAGCTGGAGCGGATTCTGGCTTCCGGCGAGCTGTCCAGCGATGTGTATGAAGTGGTGAGCAAGAGCCTGGCATAAGCCTGGTAGATCCTGGGGCTGCTGTGCAGCCCTTCGCGGGCAAGCCCGCTCCTACAGAGAGGTGTTGACCTGGACCTGTGGGAGCGGGCTTGCCCGCGAAGGGCCGCACAGCGGCCCCAGTTTTTTCGGTTAACAAAACATAACGCAGCGCGCGTTGTATTCCCGCGACCTTCCCCGATACGATCCCTGCAAGCCTCTAACACAGGCTTTTCACAGCACAGACCCACCAAGAAGAACACAACAGGGGATGGTCATGAAGCAGCGGGTGATGACGCAGGCCAGGCGTGGTGCCTGGCCATTGGCCGCCGGCGCGATGCTGGCGCTGGCACTGGGGATGTGGGCCGACAGCGCGCAGGCCGCTGCAGCCGACGAATACTCGACCGAATCAGCCAAGGCCAGCCAGAGCCTGCTGATCGGCGCTGCCCATGCCGGCAAGCGCCTGGTGGTGGTCGGTGATCGCGGCCACATTCTGTTCTCAGACGACCAGGGCAGCACCTGGACCCAGGCCCGGGTGCCCACCCGGCAACTGCTCACCGCCGTGTTCTTCCTCGACGACAAGCGCGGCTGGGCGGTAGGCCACGATGCACAGATCCTCGCCAGCAGCGATGGCGGGGCCACCTGGAGCAAGCAGTTCGAAGACCTCGCCCGCGAAGCGCCTTTGCTCGATGTCACCTTCCTCGACGCCCAGCACGGCTTTGCCGTGGGGGCCTATGGCGCGCTGCTGGAAACCACCGACGGCGGCCAGCACTGGCAGGACATCGCCGAACGCCTGGACAACCCTGACCAGCTGCACCTCAACGGCATCACCCGGGTGCGCGACGCTGGCCTGTTCATCGTCGGCGAGCAGGGCGGCATGTACCGCTCCAGCGACAACGGCCAGACCTGGGCCAAGGTCCAGGGCCCCTACGAGGGCTCGCTGTTCGGTGTGATCGGCACCGCCAAGGCGAGTACCCTGCTGGCTTACGGGCTGCGCGGCAACCTGTTCCGCTCCAGCGACTTTGGTGACAGCTGGCAGCCGATCGCGCTCAAGGCCGCACGCGGCGAGCTCGAATTCGGCCTGGCAGGCGCTACGCTTGTCGAGGATGGCAGCCTGGTGCTGGTCGGCAATGGTGGCAGCGTGCTGCGCAGCACCGATGACGGGCAGACCTTCAGCGTCTACAACCGCAGCGACCGCATTGCCCTGGCCGGTGTCACTGGCCTGGCCGACGGTGGCTTGCTGCTGGTGGGGCAGGGGGGCGTACACCTGGCCAACGCCGAGGGCGCAGAGCCGGCTGCCAAGGAGGTGCGTCCATGACCAGCAGGGAGAGCATCACCATGCACCCGCATCACCAGGACAAGGCCACGCTGCTCGAACGGCTGATCTTCAACAACCGCCCGGTGGTCATCGCCCTGTGCCTGCTGGTCAGCATTTTCCTGTTCTGGCAGGCCACGCAGATCCGCCCCTCGACCAGCTTCGAGAAGATGATCCCGCTGCAGCACCCGTTCATCGAGCAGATGATGGAGCACCGCAACGACCTGGCCAACCTCGGCAACACCGTGCGCATCTCGGTCGAGGCGGTCAACGGCGACATCTTCGACAAGGACTACATGGAGACGCTGCGCCAGATCCATGACGAGGTGTTCTACATCCCCGGTGTCGACCGGGCCGGCCTCAAGTCACTGTGGAGCCCCAGCGTGCGCTGGAGCGAGGTCACCGAGGAGGGCTTCTCCGGCGGCGAAGTCATCCCCAATACCTACAACGGCTCCCAGGACAGCCTCGACACCCTGCGCGACAACGTGCTCAAGTCTGGCCAGGTCGGGCGCCTGGTGGGCAACAACTTCAAGTCCAGCATCGTCGACGTGCCGCTGCTGGAGAGCTTCCCCGACCCGCAGGACCCCGGCAAGCAGGTCAAACTGGATTACCAGCAGTTCTCGCACCAGCTGGAAGAGAAAATCCGCGACAAGTTCCAGGCACAGAACCCCAATGTGAAGATCCACATCATCGGTTTCGCCAAGAAGGTCGGCGACCTGATCGACGGCCTGGTGATGGTGGCGATGTTCTTCGGCGTGGCCCTGGTGATCACCTGGATCCTGCTGTACTGGTTCACCTGGTGCATCCGCAGCGCCATCGCCGTGCTCATCACCACCCTGGTGGCGGTGGTCTGGCAGTTGGGGTTGATGCATGCGGTGGGCTTCGGCCTGGACCCGTACTCGATGCTGGTACCGTTCCTGATCTTCGCCATCGGTATTTCCCACGGGGTGCAGAAGATCAACGGCATCGCCTTGCAGTCCAGTGACGCCGACAATGCCCTGACCGCGGCCCGGCGCACCTTCCGCCAGCTGTTCCTGCCGGGGATGATAGCCATCCTCGCCGATGCCGTGGGCTTCATCACCCTGCTGATCATCGACATCGGCGTGATCCGCGAGCTGGCCATCGGTGCGTCCATCGGCGTGGCGGTGATCGTGTTCACCAACCTGATCCTGCTGCCGGTGGCGATTTCCTATGTCGGCATCAGCAAGAAGGCCATCGAACGCAGCAAGAAGGACGCGACCCGCGAGCACCCGTTCTGGCGCCTGCTGTCGAACTTCGCCAGCGCCAAGGTGGCGCCGGTGTCCATCACCCTGGCATTGATCGCCTTCGCTGGCGGCCTGTGGTACAGCCAGAACCTGAAGATCGGCGACCTTGACCAGGGCGCGCCGGAACTGCGCCCGGACTCGCGCTACAACCAGGACAACAACTTCATCATCAGCAACTACTCGACCAGTTCCGATGTGCTGGTGATCATGGTCAAGACCCCGGCGGAGAGCTGCTCGATCCACGCGACCATGGCCCCGATCGACGAGCTGATGTGGACCATGCAGAACACTCCCGGCGTGCAGTCGGCGATCTCCCTGGTGACCGTGTCCAAGCAGGTGATCAAGGGCATGAACGAGGGCAGCCTGAAGTGGGAGACGCTGTCGCGCAACCCGGACATCCTCAACAACTCCATCGCCCGCGCCGACGGCCTGTACAACGCCGACTGCTCGCTGGCGCCGGTGCTGGTGTTCCTCAACGACCACAAGGCCGAGACCCTGGAACGTGTCACCACGGTGGCCAAGGCGTTTGCCGACAGCCATGACAAGGAGGGCCTGCAGTTCCTGCTGGCGGCGGGCAACGCCGGGATCGAGGCGGCCACCAACGAGGTGATCAAGTCGGCCGAGCTGACCATCCTGATCCTGGTCTACCTCTGCGTGGCGGTGATGTGCATGATCACCTTCCGCTCGTTCGCCGCGACCCTGTGCATCGTCCTGCCGCTGGTGCTGACCTCGGTGCTGGGTAACGCGCTGATGGCGTTCATGGGGATCGGCGTCAAGGTCGCCACCTTGCCGGTGGTGGCTCTGGGCGTGGGCATCGGCGTGGACTACGGCATCTACATCTACAGCCGCCTGGAAAGCTTCCTGCGTGCCGGCCTGCCGTTGCAGGAGGCTTACTACCAGACCCTGCGTTCGACCGGTAAAGCGGTGCTGTTCACCGGCCTGTGCCTGGCGATCGGCGTGTGCACCTGGATCTTCTCGGCGATCAAGTTCCAGGCCGACATGGGGCTGATGCTGACCTTCATGCTGTTGTGGAACATGTTTGGCGCGCTGTGGCTGCTGCCGGCGCTGGCGCGGTTCCTGATCAAGCCGCAGAAGTTGGCGGGCAAGGAGGGCGGTTCCATTTTCGCCCATTGAATCGCCAGGGGCCGCAAAGCGGCCCCAGGGTTATACTGCCGTCTCATTTCTGATCGGTATCCCCATGTCCCCCCTCGCCACCGCCCTCGCATCCTGCGACATGCTCCTGATCGACGGCCTGCACGCCTTCGACTTCACCTGCGACGAATCCGGCCTGACCATCGAGTGCATGGACGGTCGCCAACTGCGCCGCTGGTCATTCACCCCCGAGCAGATCGCTGCCGCCACCGGTGCCAATGATGAATGGCAACTCAACGATGCCCAGGGCGAGCATCGTCTAGTCTGTATGAGTGCCTTTCGCGCCCCGGATGAAGACGACGATGAACCGGACCTGGACCCACCTGCTGACCGCTAGCCTGATGAGCCTGACAATCACTGCCCACGCCGACACGTTGCTGGTGGGCAGCTACACCGATGGCCAGAGCCAGGGCATCTACCGCTACGCGTTCGACAGCAAGACGGGGCAGATCGGCCCGACGCCGCAGCAGGTGGTCAAGAGCGTCAGCCCGTCGTGGCTGGTGCTGTCGGCCGACCAGCGCCAGCTGTTCGCGGTCAATGAAACCCCGAACGGCCACGTCAGCAGCTTCAGCGTCAGTGCCAAGGGCGTGATCAAGCCGCTGAACCGAGTGAGCAGCGGGGGTGACGAGCCTACCCACGCCAGCCTCAGCCGCGACCAGCGTTACCTGTTTGTCGCCAACTACGCCGTCGCCCCCGACCCGGGCGGCAGCCTGGTGGTGATCCCGGTGGCCAAGGACGGCAAGCTCAAGGACAGGGTGCAGCAGCTTCGGCACCAGCCCAGTGGCGTCAACCCCGAGCGCCAGGCCGGCGCCCATGTGCATTCGCTGGTGCTGTCGCCGGATGGCCAGCATGTGTATGCCTGCGACCTGGGGGCCGACAAGGTGTTCATCTATCGCTACGACGGCGCCAGCGCCGATCATCCACTGAGCCCGGCGATCCCGGCATCGGTGGACCTGCCGCCCGGCAGCGGGCCGCGTCACCTGCTGTTCGATGCCAAGGGCCGGCACGCCTACCTGACCCTGGAGATGAGCGGTGAAGTGGTGATGTTCGACGTCAAGGACGCAGCCTTGCTGGAGCGTCAGCGCCTGCCGCTGACCGACCAGCAGGATGCCGCCGCCAAAGCCTCGGGTGGCCTGCACCTGTCGGCGGACGGGCGCTTCCTGTATGTCAGCAACCGCGGCACGGCGAACGAGATCGTGGTGTTCAGCGTGGGCAAGGACGATGGACAGCTGGCCTTCCTGCAACGCCGTTCGGTGGAAGGTGACCACCCCCGCGAGTTCGCCCTGGACCCGAGCGACAACTTCCTGCTGGTGGCCAACCAGAAGAGCAACCAGATCGTGGTCATGCGCCGCGACCCGCGCAATGGCAAGCTCGGCGAGACGGTACAGACCTTTACCCAGGATGCGCCTTCTGACCTCAAGTTCATCAAGTGAGGCGCGCCACAAGGACTATCGATACGGGTAATAATCCTTACCAGCGCAATGAATTTCTGCGGGCGACCTCAGCGGCGTAAGTTTGACCCAAGGCCCAAGTGGCTGAACGTCAAACCCCCACAAGCCGAGGTCAGCCACCATGAACTTCAATCTCTTCCCCGTGATTGCCGCATCCGCCATTTCCGCCTCCGTCGTGCTGCCGGCCCATGCCCACGCCGACAGCAGCAAGGCCACCGCCACCCACAGCTACACCGAGCAGTACCTGCGCCAGAGCGCCAATTTCCATGCGGCACTGAGTGGCAAGCAAAACCATTGATCCAGGTTGACTCGGACCTTGTGGGAGCGGGCTTGCCCGCGAATCAGGCACCGCGGTGCTTGGCACCGGCATAGCCGGTGTTCGCGGGCAAGCCCGCTCCCACAGGGACTGAGTTGCAATCGAAGGTGCTAGCGAGCCATCACCGACTTGAACAGCTCTGAGGCCAACCACCCCTCCAGCCAGCTCCGCACCCGCGGATAAGCCGCCTCGGCGAACCACAGCGGTTCGACCCCGGCAAACTGGCGCATCAGGGGCAACAGCGCGGCATCGACCAGGCTCGGGTGTGCGGCCAGCAAGTAGGGCCGGTCCTCGAGCAACTGTTCAAGCTCTGCCAGCCAGGCTTCGGCCTGCTGGCGATAGTGCTCGCGTGAATGCTCAGGGTAGCGCTCGGCGTACTTGTACAGGTTCACCTGCGCCTTGAACGTGCTGTCGTTGCGGGCAATCAGCGCCTCGGCGTGTTGCGCGGCATCGGGGTCGGCCTGCAGGCGCCAGTCCTCTGGATCGTGCTGCTGCAGCGCCCAGCGCATGATGTCCAGGCTCTCTTCCAGTACCCCGGCACCGGTGTCGAGCACCGGCACCGTCCCCTTGGGCGACAACGCCAGCAACTCTGCCGGCTTGTTTTTCATCGCCACCTCGACGACCTCCACCGCGCAGCCGGCATAGCGCAGCGCCAGGCGCGCACGCATCGCCCACGGGCAGCGGCGGAACGAGTAAAGGATCACCCGCACACCTCCACGTCGCTCAGGCCATTGCCCTGGCGGCGCACCTGGATCTGCACCGGGATGCGTTCGTGCATGTCTTGCACGTGGGAGATCACCGCGACCTTGCGGCCCTGCGCCTGCAGGCCGTCGAGGGCATCCATGGCCAGTTGCAGCGACTCCGGGTCGAGGCTGCCGAAACCTTCGTCGATGAACAGCGACTCGATGCGCAGGGTGCTCGAGGCCATCGACGCTAGTCCCAGGGCCAGGGCCAGCGAGACCAGGAAGGTTTCACCGCCGGACAGCGAGTGCACCGAGCGCAGCTCGTCGCCCATTTCGGTGTCCAGCACCAGCAGGCCCAGGGCGCTGCCGCCGCGCTTGAGGCGATAGCGGCGCGCCAGCTGGCGCAGCTGGGCGTTGGCGTGGTGCAGCAGCAGGTCGAGGTTGTAGCCCTGGGCGATCTTGCGGAACACGTCGCCCGAGGCCGAGCCGATCAGCGCGCTCAGCCGCGCCCAACGCTGCCACTGCTGGCGGGCCTGCTCGATTTCCCCGGCCAGGGCCTGGCTGGCCTGCTGGCGGCGTTGGTCGTCGGCCTGCTGCGCGCGCAGTTCGGCGCAGTGGTGCTCGTGGCCGGCCAGCCGCTCGCGCAGCTCGCCCAGTGCTTGCTCAAGGTCTTCGACCGAAGCGTCGACGCTCATTAGCGCGGCGTGTTGCTGCAGGCGCTGTTCGCGTTCCTGAAGCAGCACGCGGTTCTGTTCGATGGCCTTTTCGGCAAGCTGCAGGCGCTGGCGCAGCTCACCCAATTGGGCATCGTCGATGGCCAGCAGGCGATCCAGCCCGGCGTCGTCCAGCTCCGGATGCTCGGCGCGCCACTGCGCGATGTCGCCTTGCAGCTGCTGGCATTCCTGCGCCAGTGCCTGCTGCTGCTGGGTATTGGCTTTGAGTTCGCCGGCCAGCTGCACCCCCTGAGTGCGCAGGTCCTGCAGGCGCTGGGCGGTGTCGGCATCATGGGTGCGGGCTTGCTCCAGCTGGCTGTCCATGTGCTGCTGCCAGGCTTCGGCGCTGGCCTGCTGGCCAAGCAACTCGGCCAGTGCGGCTTGGGCCTGCTGATACTGCGAGTCGAGTGCGGCGAGCTGCTGCTGCGCCTGGGCCTGGGCCTGGACGCGCACTTGTTGCTGGTCGCGCAGCTTGTCCAGCTGCAGTTGGCGCGTCTGCTGTTCTTCCTGTTCGTCCTTGCGCTGTTCCAGTTGCTGCAGGCGCTGGGCGATCTGTTGGTCCAAGGCGAGGAAGGCATTGGCCGGGTCATCGCCCAGGGCTTTGAGCACATCGCCCGGGAGCACGTTGGCCAGGTCGTTCAGACCCTGCTCCAGCTGTTGTTCATCACTGGCCAGCGCCTGGTGTTGCTGGTCGAGATGGCGCTGGGCCTGCTCCTGGGCTTGCTGCGCGGCCTGCAGCTGCTGATTGAGGCGAGCGGCATCCTTCTGCAGGGCGAGCAGGGCGCTCTGGCGTTTCTCGTCCTTGCCGATTTCTTCGTCCAGGCGCCGCAGCTGGCTGTCGAGCCAGGCGCTGCGGGCCTTGTCGTCCTGCGGGGCGAGGGCGGGCCAGAGGCTGTGCGCCTGCACTTGGGCCACCAGCGGCTGCAACTGTTCGCCAAGCTGCTGTTGTTGCTGCTGGTAGTCCTTGAGCTGGGCGTTGACCACGCCCAGCTGGGTGCGCAGTTCGACCAGCTTGCCGTTGAGGGTTTCGACCTGTTTCTGCGCTGCGTCCTCTTCGGCCTGGTCATGGCGCCCGAGGCTCTGCAGCAGTGCTTCGGGTTGATGGAACGGGTGCTCGGCGCTGCCGCATACCGGGCAGGGCTCACCCTCGCGCAATTGGCCACGCAGTTCTTCGACGCTGGTATTGCGCGCCAGGCGCTGGCGCTGCAGCAACTGGCGGGTGAGGTTGAGCGCCTGTTCGGCGGCTTCCAGTTCGGCCTTGGCTGCGGTGCCTTCGCCGATCAGTTGCTGGCGCTGCTGCATGGCCTGTTGTTGGCGCTGGCGCAGGGTATCGAGTTGCTGGCGCAGTTCCAGTTCACGGCTGTGCAGGCGCGACAGCTCTTCGACGGCGCGGTGCTGCTTGCGGTTGTCCTGCAGCATGTTGCCGAGCAGGTCGATCTGTTCGGCCAGGGCCTGGGGTTCGGCCTTGGCTTCGCGGAACAGCAGCTCGAAGTGGTCGCGTTGGGCCTGCAGCTGGGCGTTGGCCTGGCTAGCCTGCGCCTGCAGGCCAGGCAACTCTTCGCGGCCCTTGGCCAGGCGGCCGCCGATCAGCATCACCTGCTTGAGCTGCGGCAGGTAGGCCTGCCAGGCATTGGCCAGGCCGGCCAGGTGCTGGCTGTCGGCCAGTGCGGTGTCGATCCGGGCCAGTTGCTGCTGGCTGCGCTGCTGGTTTTCTTCCGTTTGTTGCAGCTGCTGCTGGCCCTCGGCTACAAGCTGATCGGCTTGCTGGCAGGTCGCGTGTTGCTCCACCTTCTGCTGATCGAGGCGCACCAGGTTGTCCTGGCCGGCGAAGGCCTGGCGCAGGCGCGGGGCATTTTCGCTGTGCAGGGCCTGGCGCTGCGCCAGGGCCTCGCGAGCCGCCAGCTGAGCCTGCTCCAGTTCTGCGGTGCGCGTCTGCAGTTCGGTTTGCTGGCGCTGTTGCTCGGCGATCTGAGCAGTGAGCGGTGCCAGTTGCGCGCCGAGCATCTGCTGGCGGTGGAACTGGTGGCGTTGCGGTGCCAGGCGTTCCAGGCGTTGCAGGTCGAGGCGCTGCTCGGCCAGCTGCTGCCAGCCCTGTTCGGCGGCTTGCAGGGTGGCGCCGGCTTCGGCGTGCTGGGCCTGCAGCTGATGTTGCTCCTTGAGCCAGCTGCGTTGCTGCTCCAGCTGGCGCTCGCCGGCCTGGTCGGCCTTGAACTGCTGCAACGCCTGCTCCAGGCGCTGGTCGAGTTCGGCGCGGGCTTCGGCGGCCATCGGCAGCAAGTGGCTGGCGCGCTCCTTGAGGGCGTTGTGCGCTTCGGCGGTTTCCCGCGCCTTGCTGAAGGCGCGTTGGCCGAGGCGGGTGTAGATGGCGGTGTTGGTGAGCTTTTCCAGCAGTTCGCTGCGCTCTTTGTCATCGGCCTTGAGGAAGGCGCCGAACTCGCTTTGCGCCAGCATCACCGCGCGGGTGAACTGCTCGAAATTCAGGCCCAGGCGCGCTTCGATCAGTTGCTTGTACTCGTTCTTGCCGCTGCCCAGCAGCTGTTCGCTGTCCAGGTCGTACAGGCTCTGGCGGCTGAGCTGCAGCTTGCCGTTGGCCTTGTCGCGGGCGCGGTTGGCTTCCCAGCGGGCACGGTAGCGGTGGCTGTCGATGCCGACGAAATCGACTTCGGCAAAGCCGCTGCCGGTGCCCCGGCGCAGCAGGTTGCGCGGGTCCGACGTGGGGATTTCGCCGTCGGCATCCGGCACCTTGGCTTCGCGGCCGATGTCGTTCAGGCGCGGCACGGTGCCGAACAGGGCCAGGCACAGGGCATCGAGCAGCGTGCTCTTGCCGGCGCCGGTCGGCCCGGTGATGGCGAACAGGCCGGCGCTGGCCAAGGGTTCGGCGGTGAAGTCGATGTCGACCGGGCCGGCGAGGGATGCCAGGTTCTTCAGGCGGATGGCGAGAATCTTCATGGCTGTTCCTCTTCCAGCTGGACGTCCTGCAGCAGCAGGGCGAAGTCGGCCAGGGCCTGCTCGTCGACGGGGTTGCCGTAGGCCTGTTCCCAGGCACGGCTGAACAGGTCCTGCGGGGTCATCTGCGCCAGCTCGACGAATTGCAGGTCGTCATCTTCGCTGTTGTTGCGGCCGGCGTATTCGGCGCTGATGCGGATCAACCGCACGGCCTTGCCATCAAGCGCGGTTTCGATCTGCAGGCGCAGGTCGGGTTGCGGCTCATCCAGCACGACCCGCACCTCCAGCCAGGGCTGGCGGTTGGGGTCTTCGAGCAGGTCGATCACCGGCAGCTCGGCCAGTTGTTCGAGCAGCTCGCCCAGCGGCGCCGGGCCGACTCGCTGCAGGGCCACCGCACGCGGTACCGGGCGTGGTTCGACGCTGACCAACTCACTGCCCTCGAGCTCGACTTCCAGCACCTGGTGCGGGTAGTTGATTTCGGCGAACGACAGCGGGATTGGCGAGCCACTGTAACGGATGCGGTTTTCGCGGTTGACCTTCTGCGGCTTGTGCAGATGGCCGAGCGCCACGTAGCTGATCGACTTGTCGAACAGCTTGGCCGGCAGTGCCTCGGCGTTGCCGATGATCAGGCTGCGTTCGGAGTCTTCGGACACCGCGCCACCGGCCATGTGCGCATGGCTGATGGCGATCAATGCCTGGTCTTTCTTGCGCTTCTTCTGCGCCGCGCCAATCAGCTGCTGGTGCACCTGGGTGATGCCTTGCAGGTAGTCGTCGCCCAGCTGCGGGCCGGTCACTTCGGCCGGGCGCAGGAAGGGCAGGGCCAGGCACCAGGCGGCGACCTTGCCGCGGCCGTTGGTCAGCGGGATCAGCAGGCGCTCGGCATCCAGCTGGCCTTCGTCGAGCCAGTGCACGCGGCCCAGCGCGTGGGTGCGCAGGCGGCGCATGAGTGCGGCGGGCAACTCGATGCGCGAGCCGGAATCGTGGTTGCCGGCGATCATCACGATGTCCAGTTTCGGCTGCTGCTCATGGGCCTGGACGATGAAGTCGTAGAGCCGTTCCTGGGCTTTGACCGGCGGGTTGACCGTGTCGAAGATGTCGCCGGCGATCAGCAGCGCGTCCGGCTGGCGCAGGCGCAGCTGGCCGAGCAGCCAGTCGAGGAAGCAGGCGTGTTCGAAGTCGCGTTCCTGGCCGTGCAGGCTTTGGCCCAGGTGCCAGTCGGAGGTGTGAAACAGACGCATGGATGACCTGTCGGTGTCGAGTCAGCAAGCCGTGGCTTGGCGTGAATGATGGGCTTCGCGGAGCCGGGTATGGTAACCCAAGCCCGGGCGACAAGGCAGTTGCTCCCGGCAGGTAAGTGCGAGGGGTGGTTTTTTTGTAACACTTTAATCAGCGGCCCTTGAGTGCGGATTTACCCCCGAACGGGGGCGAAGTCCTTGTCAGCCGCGCATCTGGCGCAAAGCAGCGCCGTTGCTGGGCCGGCGCGCCCCTCACGACGATGGGCGCTCGCAGGCTGTGTAGGAAAACGTGAAATCGCCCGGTTTCTCCGTCCTACAAATGCCTGTTTTCCTTCAACACACCGTTCATTGCTGGCCTTTTGATCATTGCCCTAACCTCCGAACGCTTCTCGCATTCAAGGACAACGCAATGATCATGGACCTGGCCGCGCGCCTGACGCCGCAGCATCGCCGACTGTTC
>NZ_NEHW01000039.1 GCF_002112505.1 Pseudomonas sp. R28(2017) | reverse complement strand
CTGCGCGGCATTCCGCACCCGGAAAGCTACGGCGACTGCATCGACAAGGCCGAGCTGCCCCTGGTCAGCCTGCGCACCGAACGCTACGCCGGCATGGTCTTCGCCACCTTCAAGGACGACATCGAGCCGCTGGAAGACTTCCTGGGCGCGGCGAAGAAGTGGATGGACCTGTTCATGAAGCAAGGCGCCGGCTATGGCATCAAGGTCCCCGGCGAGCACCGCTTCCGCTTCCCCGGCAACTGGAAGATCCAGCTGGAAAACACCACCGACGCCTACCACTTCCCGCTGGTGCACAAGAGCTTCCTGTCCTCGGTCGACGAGCAGACCCTGGAGCTGTTCGACTTCGTCAAAGGCCCCGGCTATGTCGAGGACCTGGGCAACGGCCACAGCGTGATGGTGATGATCCCCGAACTGGTGGACCTGGAAGCCGACCTCGACAAGCCGATCCCCGAGCGTTTCGAGTCGTTGGCCGCCGAGTTGCGCGACGAGGGCATCGAAGAGCAGCAGGTGCGCCGCATCGTGCGCGCCGTCGGTGGTTCGGGCTTCAACCTCAACCTGTTCCCCAACGTCGCCTGTTCGATGGCGTTCTTCCGCGTGCTGCAGCCGATCTCGGTGACCGAGACCGAGATCCACCACTCGGTGATCACCATGGACGGCGGCCCGGCTGCAGCCAACCGCTACCGCCTGCGCCTGCACGAACACTTCCAGGGCCCGATGGGCTTCGGCACGCCGGACGACTCCGAGGCCTGGGAGCGGGTGCAGAAAGGCGCCAATGCCGGCGAGAACCTGTGGATCATGCTCAACCGCGGCCTGCCGGGCGAGAAGCACAGCGCAGACGGCCTGGTCTCTGACGTCAGTGCCGAAACCGGCATGCGGGCGGCGTACCAGCAGTGGAAGAAGATGATGGCGGCGGAGGCCAAATGATGAACCTGAATCTGCTCAACGAAGTCACGGCGTTCATCTGGCAGGAAGGCGACATGCTCGACCATGGTGAGTACGACACCTGGCTGAGCCTGTGGACCGAGAAAGGCACCTACATCATCCCGATCAACCCGAAAGAGACCGACTACGAGAACACCCTGAACTACGCCTACGACGACCATCACATGCGTG
>NZ_NEHW01000038.1 GCF_002112505.1 Pseudomonas sp. R28(2017) | reverse complement strand
CGCGTCAACGGCCTGCAGCGGGTATCCGCTGGCAGCGTGTTCGGCGCCTTGCCGCTCAACGTCGGCGACCAGGCCGACGATCGCCGCCTGGTGGACTCCACCCGCTCGCTGTTCAAGACCGGCTTCTTCCAGGACATCCAGCTGAACCGCGATGGCAACGTCCTGATCATCAACGTGGTCGAGCGCCCGTCGGTGTCGAGCATCGAGATCGAAGGCAACAAGGCGATCAGCACCGAAGACCTGATGAAAGGCCTGAAACAGTCGGGCCTGGCCGAAGGCGAGATCTTCCAGCGTGCCACCCTCGAGGGCGTGCGCAACGAGCTGCAGCGCCAGTACGTGGCCCAGGGCCGCTACTCGGCCGAGGTCGACGCCGAGGTGGTGCCGCAGCCGCGCAACCGCGTGGCCCTGAAGATCAAGATCAACGAAGGCACCGTCGCCGCCATCCAGCACATCAACATCGTTGGCAACACCGTGTTCAGCGATGACGAGCTGCAGCAGCTGTTCGAGCTGAAGACCACCAACTGGCTGTCGTTCTTCAAGAACGACGACAAGTACGCCCGCGAAAAGCTCTCCGGTGACCTGGAGCGCCTGCGTTCCTACTACCTGGACCGCGGCTACATCAACATGGACATCGCCTCCACCCAGGTGTCGATCACCCCGGACAAGAAGCACGTCTACATCACCGTCAACGTCAACGAAGGCGAGAAGTACACCGTTCGCGACGTGAAGCTGTCGGGTGACCTGAAGGTGCCGGAAGACCAGGTCAAGTCGCTGCTGCTGGTGCAGCCGGGCCAGGTGTTCTCGCGCAAGGTGATGACCACCACCTCCGAGCTGATCACCCGCCGCCTGGGCAACGAAGGCTACACCTTCGCCAACGTCAACGGCGTACCGCAGCCGAACGACCAGGACCACACCGTCGACATCATGTTCGTGGTCGACCCGGGCAAGCGTGCCTACGTCAACCGCATCAACTACCGCGGCAACACCAAGACCGAAGACGAAGTGCTGCGCCGCGAAATGCGCCAGATGGAAGGCGGCTGGGCCTCGACCTACCTGATCGACCAGTCCAAGACCCGCCTCGAGCGCCTGGGCTTCTTCAAGGAAGTCAACGTCGAGACCCCGGCGGTGCCAGGCACCGACGACCAGGTCGACGTCAACTACAGCGTCGAAGAGCAGGCCTCCGGCTCGATCACCGCCAGCGTCGGCTTCGCCCAGAGCGCCGGCCTGATCCTCGGCGGTTCGATCAGCCAGAGCAACTTCCT
>NZ_NEHW01000004.1 GCF_002112505.1 Pseudomonas sp. R28(2017) | reverse complement strand
TCACAAGCACCCACACGAATTGCTTGATTCGATTTGTTAAAGAGCGTTTGGTTAAGAGCTTTTCGTCTCAACCGAGGCGCGCATTCTACGCTTTCCTCATTTGCTGTCAAGCGTTATTTTGAAGTTTTTTCGAAGCTGCTTTCTTACAAAAGCGTTCAACTTCAACAACTTACCGCTTGCCTCGCTGCGTTCAACGCTGCGAGGAGGCGAATAATACGCGCTTTGAAATCAGAGTCAACACCTTGATCTGAAAAAACTTTCTATCTTCATCTGCGGCCACCTGGCAACTAAATGCATGAAGCACCGCTCTGTAGAGAATCAACCGGTGGAGCGTAACGGCCATGAGCGATGCGCAGAGCGACAAGACCCCAGGCCTGTCGGCCGACGAGGAGCAGGAAGTCAGCCATAACCAGCCGCCGCGGGCGGCGGTATTGCACGAGATCATTCGTTACCAGGGCGACCAGGAACTGGAGCGCACGCTCGCGGCGCTGTGGTGGTCTGCCCTGGCGGCCGGCCTGAGCATGGGCCTGTCACTGATGGCCATGGGGCTGTTCTATGCCCGGCTCCCTGAAGGCGACGGTGCCCAGGTCATCGCCAGCATCGGTTACAGCGCCGGTTTTCTTGCGGTGATCCTGGCACGCCAGCAATTGTTCACCGAAAACACCCTCACTGCCGTGCTACCCGTCATGACCACGCCAACCCTGGCCAACCTCGGGCGCTTGCTGCGGCTGTGGAGCGTGGTGCTGCTGGGCAACCTGGCGGGCACCCTGCTGGTGGCCTGGGTCATGCTCGAATTGCCTATCTTCGACAGCAAGACCGACGTGGCCTTCCTTGAAGTCGGGCGCAAGGTGATGAAGAACGACATCAGCCAGATGTTCGCCAAAGGCATCGTTTCGGGCTGGATGATCGCCACCATGGTCTGGATGATCCCGTCCATGGAGCAGGCCAAGATCTGGATCATCCTGATGATCACCTACCTGATGGCCCTGGGCGACTTCACCCATATCGTCGTCGGCTCGGTGGAGGTTTCCTACCTGGTGTGGGCCGGCGATGAAACCTGGCGCAGCTTCTGGCTGGAATTCGCCTTGCCGACCCTGGCCGGCAACATCATTGGTGGCAGCTGCATCTTCGCCCTGATCAGCCATGCCCAGGTACGCAGCGACAGCGGCAAGCCGCCATCGCAGCTATTAAAGGATGATGAGGCTCAGCGAGACCTGGACTGAACTCAGCGCGCCGCCAACGCCCGCTCGACCGCCCTGCCCCGCTCCCGCGCCGGGTGCGGCTGCCACCAGTTCTGCCCCTCGTGCGGTGAGTCGATGCTGACCCGCTCGCCCATCTGCGGCGTGCTCAGCCGCACCTGGGCCGCAGCAGCCAGGGCGACGATACGTTCGAATGGCTCCTGCCAGCCGTGAATGGAAAGGTCGAAGGTGCCGTTATGGATCGGCAGCATCCAGCGCCCGCGCAGATCCAGATGCGCCTGCAGGCTTTGTTCAGGCTGCATGTGCACGTTGGGCCAGGCGACGTTGTAGGCGCCGGTCTCGATCAACGTCAGGTCGAACGGCCCCAGGCGCTCGCCGATCTCGGCAAAGCCGGCAAAGTAACCCGTGTCGCCGCTGAAGAACACGCGCGTATGGTCATCTATCAGTACCCAGGAGGCCCACAAGGTCCGGTTACTGTCGAACAGCCCACGCCCGGAGAAATGTTGCGCGGGTGTGGCGACGAAACGCACACCGTCCACTTCGGTGTCCTGCCACCAGTCCAGTTGCGTGACCTTTGCCGCAGGCACACCCCACTCGATCAGCAGGTCACCTACCCCGAGCGGGGCCAGGAAACGCTCGGCACGCGGCGCCAGCCGGCGTATCGCCTGTTCATCGAGATGGTCGAAATGATCGTGAGAGAGGATCACCGCCGCCAGCGGCGGCAATTCATCCAGCCCCAGCGGCGGCGCATGAAAGCGCAGCGGCCCGGCCCATTGCACCGGCGAGGCGCGCTCGGCGAATACCGGGTCGGTTATGAAGTAGCGACCGCGCAATTTGAGCAATACTGTGGAATGGCCCAGGCGCCAGAGGCTGTGATCCGGTGCATCGAGCACCTGCTGGCGGGTCATGGGCTGCACGCTGATCGCCGTCGCCGGCCGGGTTTGCGGCGGCTTGCGCAGCAACAGGTACTTGAGGCCGATGCGCAGCTTCTTCAGCACGCCATCCTGGGGCAGGCTGGCCTGGTTGTGAAAACGTCCGTCCCGCTGCGGCGCCGACTGGTCGCCAGGATTAGCCATGGGAGCCATGAGCAGTAACACTCCAAGCAAGAGGAAAGGCTTCATGTTACCCCACTGGGATCACATCAACCGTGAATTGGCTTGTAAGGTCATTTTTCGTCGATGAAACACTGTTCAACAATATTCACGTGAGTTATGCGATAAACGGCACCCCGACAGAAGAACAACGACCATGATGGACAATCGCAGCGGCAAGGGACTTTCTTTCGTCAGGCGCATCTACCTGCCGCGCATCATCGGCTTGGGGATCGGCCTGATCAGCGTAGCCGCTGCCGTGGCGCCGCTATCGCTGCCAACCTGGGCTTGGGGGTTGCTGCTGTTCAATGGCCTACTCTGGCCACATGTTGCCTACCAGTGGGCATCGCGCTCGGCGGCGCCCTACCAGGCAGAACAGCGCAACCTGCTGCTGGACTCGCTACTGGGTGGTTTCTGGACTGCAGCCATGCACTTCAACCCGCTGCCGACCGTGACCGTGCTGTCGATGATGACCATGAACAACGTGGCCGCAGGCGGCAAGCGCCTGGTCGCTCGTGGGGTGCTGGCACAACTGGCGGGCATGCTGCTGGCCAGTGCACTGCTGGGCACAGGGCTGCAGTTGAATGCCACGCCCCTGCAAATCTACGCCTGCCTGCCAATGTTGACCCTGTACCCATTGGCGCTGGGTTGGGTCTGCTACCGCCTGGCAATCAAACTGGGCGAACACAAACGCCGGTTGAGCGCCCTGAGCCTGACCGACAGCCTGACCGGCCTGCTCAACCACGGCGCCTGGAAAGACCTGCTGCTGCTCAGGTTCCAGGCCTGCCAGCAACAACAGTCGCCTGCCGTGATCGCGCTGATCGACATCGATCACTTCAAGACCATCAACGACACCTTCGGCCATGTGGTCGGCGATTGCGTGCTGCGCCAGATGAGCGAGGCGCTCAAGCGCAACCTGCGTGAAGCCGACCAGGCCGGGCGCTATGGTGGCGACGAGTTCTGCGTGATCCTCCCCGCCACCAGCGAGGCCCAGGCCTGCCAGGCCATGGAGCGCCTGCGCGAACAGGTCGCCAGCTACCGCAACCCACAGCTGCCGCATCTGCGCATCAGCCTGAGCATCGGCCTGGCGGCGTTCCACGCCGACCTGCAATCCCCCGAGCACTGGCTGGAACAGGCCGACAAGGCGCTGTACAGCGCCAAGCGCCGCGGGCGCGACCAGGTCAATTTCGCTCAAGGCGAGGCCACCCCGCTCAGGCTGGCCTATCCTGACTGAACCTCCTTGCTGATTGACCGCCGGGGGGACAGCAGTCATCAAGGAGTTGTTCGCGCATGGCCAGGACCGCCAGCCCTCCCCCACGTCTTCAGGTCCGTCGCCTGATCGGCGTTTTCTGCATGGTCTTCGGCCTCGCCTGCCTGGTCACCCTGGGCGCACTGTTTAACATCGCGGCCACCCTCGACCAGCAGGAGCAACAGCGCAGTGCCTTCCATGCCACCCAGGCGCTGGAGCAACGGCTGCTGGCCTCTCGGCAGTTTCTGTCCAGCTACGCGGTGTGGGACGCCGCCTTCGAGCACCTGGCTGGCAAGGTCGACTGGCAGTGGGCCTATGCAGAAAAGAACGTCGGGGAATCGCTGTACAGCGCCAGCGGTTACGAAGGGGTATTCGTGGTCGAAGACCAACGCACCACCTACGCGCTGTTCAAGGGTGCACCTACCGAAGCCGCTGCGAGCAGCTTCATCGATGCGCCCCTGGCTGAAATCATCGACGCTGCACGTGCCGCCGCCAGCGCCCGCGAGCAGGTCACCCGTTTCGTCATGTTCAACAACTGGCCAGCGGTACTCAGCGCTGCCGCCGTGCGCCCGGACAAGGACGTCACCCCTGCAGAAGTGAACCAGGCACCGGTCATGCTGTTCGTCGACCAGCTTACCGAGGCCAAACTCGCGCGCCTGGGCGAAGGCGCGGGCCTTGCGCACATGCATATAGAAAAGAACGAGGAGCAGGCGCACGGTCACCAGCACGTCGCGCTGGGCGATACCGGTTATCGCCTGGCCTGGATCAGCCCGCTGCCCGGGCGGCAGCTGCTCTGGGCCGTGCTGCCTCCCTTGCTCTGCGCACTGCTGATACTCGGCCTGATCATGCTTTACCTGTTTCGTCTCGCGTTGCGCAGCTCCCGCGCCATCGATCACAGCCTGCAGCGCCTGCAAAAGAGCAATCAGGCCCTGGAGGCCAGCGAACAGCGATTTCGCGCGGTCGCCGAGGCCGCCTCCGACTGGATCTGGGAAACCGACCGACAACAACGGCTCACCTACCTGTCCCAGCGTTTTGTCAGTGTGACCGGCGACCCGGTCGAAACCTGGCTCGGCCAGCCGCTGAATCAGTTGCTCAGCTGTGAAACCACGCCGTTGTCAGCCTGGCTCGATGGGCAGATCGAAACCGATTCGGAACAACCGGCCAACCTGCGATGCGCCTACCGGGACCACAACGGACTGAGCCGTTATTGCCGCATTTCGGCACGGGCAATCCGCCTCGATGGCAAGCTCGCCGGCTTTCGGGGTACGGCCAGCGATATCACCGACGAGGTCGAGGCCCATGCACGCATCCAGCACCTGTCACTGCACGACCCACTGACCGGCCTTGCCAATCGCAACAAGCTGGCCAGGCACCTGGAGCAGGCCCTGCTGCGTGGCAGCGATTCGCCACCGCTGACCTTGCTGCTGCTCGACCTGGACAACTTCAAGCCGATCAACGACTCCCTCGGCCATGCCGCAGGTGATGCGGTGCTGCAGGAAGTGGCCGCACGCCTGCGCGACACCACGCGCGACGTCGACCTGGTGGCACGCCTGGGCGGTGACGAATTCGTCCTGGTGCTGGAAGGCATGGATAACCGAAGCGAGATCGACCGCCTGTGCCGGCGGCTGATCGAACTGCTGCAACAACCGATTGCCTTCGAAAACCAGCTGCTGCACATCGGCGCCAGCCTCGGCATCGCCCAGACCCGCAGCCAGGGTTTCGATGCCGGCGAGCTGGTCCGCTGCGCCGATATCGCCCTGTACCAGGCCAAGGCAGATGGCAAGGGCACCTGGCGCTACTTCGCCGCCGAGATGAACCAGCAGATCCAGTACCGCCGCCAGCTGGAAAACGACCTGCGCCGCGCCCTGAAGAACAATGAGTTCGTCATCCATTACCAGCCACGCTACCGCCTCAGCGACTTGCGCATCGTCTCGGTCGAAGCCTTGCTGCGCTGGCAGCACCCACAGGAAGGCCTGCTTGCGCCGGATACCTTCATCCCGCTGGCCGAGCAAAGCGGACTGATCGTCACCCTGGGTCGCTGGGTATTGCGCGAAGCGTGCCGCAACGCGCTCGACTGGCCGGCGCACCTGCTGGTTTCGGTGAACCTGTCACCGGCGCAATTCATGCGCAGTGACGTGGTCGCCGACATTCGCGAAATCCTCCTGGAAACCAGCTTCCCTGCCCAGCAGCTGGAACTGGAGATTACCGAGAACGTGATGCTCAACGACATCGAGGGCGCCCTGGGCACCATGCTCGCACTCAAGGAGCTGGGCGTGCGGCTGAACATGGATGACTTCGGCACGGGGTATTCCTCGCTGGGCTACCTGCGGACCTACCCGTTCGACAGCATCAAGATCGACAAGCGCTTTATCGCCGGGTTGGCCAACACCAGCGGCAGCGACCGCGCCGTGGTGCAGGCGATCATCAACCTGGGCGAAGCGATGGGGCTGACGGTGACGGCCGAGGGTGTGGAGACCGAGCAACAATTGCAGGCGCTGCAAAAGGACCGCTGCCATGAAGTGCAGGGCTATTACCTGAGCCGGCCGCTGGACAAGGCCGGCTTCGAGCAACTGTTGAAGCGCAAGCCGGACTGGTCCGCAGATGCCTCGTGATCCGCCGCTCAGCGCAACGAGCGCTCAGCCACGATTTCTGGCAGATCGCGGCGCCGCAGGTAGATGCGCAACGGCTCGGCAATGTTCAGCCGGTCATCCACATGCTGCTCCAGCAACAGCGCCAGGCGCTCCCGGCACAGCGCCATGCGCGCGCCCTGTTGCGGCCGCCAGACGAATTCGCTGCAGGGGGTGATGCTGTCATCCGCCACGTCCATGCCGAACGCGTCTTCGGAAAACCGCACGATATGGACGCCGCGCTTGCCATGAAAACCGACAAAGCCATTGAGCTGGTCGGCAGCGCTACAGATGTCCTGGGAAGTGATGGCCATGACGTAACCTCGCAAATGAATGGAAGTGACGCACGCCAGGCAGGCAACGGTCGCCTCTGTTGGGCAACGCGCAGTGGGCAGCCTAGCTCATGTGCTCATCGTTGTGCCAAGGTTTTCGTCGTCTGCCACCGGGTCGACCTGCGACGCCAGCAACCCGGCCAGCCAGCTCATGAACGCCTGGACCCGGCGTGGCACATGCCGTTGCCGGGCATACAGCAAGGACACCGGCATGGCCTGTGCCTGCCAGCCGTGCATCACCTCCACCAGCTCGCCGCTGGCCAGGTGATGCGCCACCCCCACTGCCGGCACCTGGATCAAACCGAGGCCCGCCAGGCAGGCCGCCGAATAGGCCTCGGCATTGTTGACCGTGACCACGCCGGCCATGGGCTGAAAGCACACCCTGCCGGCCTGTACGTATTCAAAGCCCGCGCTACGCGCACCCAGGTTGCGGACATAGTGGACCAGTCGATGCTCGCCCAGGTCGTCCAGACCCTGCGGCACGCCGCAACGGGCAAGGTAGGCTGGGCTGGCGCAATTGCGCATGCTCAACTGGCCGATGGGCCGTGCCACGACATCCAGGTCACTCAACGCACCGATGCGCATGACACAGTCGAAACCTTCACGCAGCAGGTCGACCTGGCGGTCGGTGCAACTGATCTCCACCTCCAGCCTGGGAAACCGCGACAAAAATTGCGGCAAGGCCGGAATGATCACACGGCGGGCCATCATGGTCGGCATGTCGACCCGCAGGCAGCCGGCCAACTCGGCATCGTCGGCGCGGAACAGGCTTTCGATCTCGTCCATGCCCGACAACAGGTCCTTGCTGCGCTCGTACAACAAAGTGCCGTCCTGGGTCGCCTGGACGCGCCGCGTGGTGCGGTTGAACAGGCGCGTGCCGAGCAATTGCTCCAGCGCCCTCACCTGCTCCGATACCGTCGAGCGCGGCAGGCTCAGGCTGTCTGCCGCCAGTGTGAAACTGCTCAGTTCACTGACGCGAACGAACGTGCGCAGCAGTTCCAGCTTGTTCATACCCGCTCCTACTGTTCGAGCAACACGAACAGTATTTCCGATTTCACTGGATTTAACAGCCGCAGCACGATCAATAACCTGTGCGTCATCCACCACCCACGAGGGATACGACATGACTCGCAAGATCGCTCTGATCACTGGCGCCAGCCGTGGCCTGGGCCGCAATGCTGCCGAACACCTGGCTGCACGCGGCATCGACATCATCGGCACCTACCACAGCCAGGCCGACGAGGCCCAACGCGTGGCCAAGGCCCTCGAAGCGGCTGGCGCCAAGGCTGCCATGCTGCAGTTGGATGTCGGCGACAGCAGCAGCTTCGCCGGCTTTGCCGAACGCCTGGGCACGACCTTGCAACAACACTTTGGTCGTGAGCGCTTCGATTTCCTGGTGAACAATGCCGGCATCGGCCTGAACGTGCCGTTCAGTGAAACCAGCGAGGCGCAGTTCGACCAATTGTCGAACATCCAGCTCAAGGGGCCGTTCTTCCTCACCCAGCGGCTGCTGCCGTTGCTGGTCGATGGCGGGCGCATCGTCAACATCTCGTCCGGGCTGGCACGCTTTGCGCTGCCTGGGTATGCCGCCTATGCGGCCATGAAGGGGGCGATGGAGGTATTGACCCGGTATCAGGCCAAGGAGCTGGGGGCACGGGGAATACGCGTCAACATCCTCGCGCCGGGGGCGATCGAGACCGACTTTGGTGGCGGGGTGGTACGCGACAATCAGCAGGTCAATGACTTTATCGCCGGCAATACGGCGCTGGGACGGGTCGGGTTGCCGGACGATATCGGTGCTGCCATCGCCCTGCTGCTGGAAGAAGGCAATGGATGGATCACCGGGCAGCGGCTGGAAGTGTCTGGCGGGATGTTCCTTTAAGGCAGAGAAACTGGGGCCGCTTTGCGGCCCCAATGGTCATTACCGCTTCGCCTGATCCTCATGCACCTGCACGCTGGCGGTCATCCCGGCACTCAGGTGCACGCCCTCGGGCACCTGGTCCAACCTGATCCGCACCGGAATCCGTTGCGCCAGCCGCACCCAGTTGAACGTCGGCTCCACCACCGGCAGCAGTTGGCTGTCCGGATTGCTGTTGCTGTCGGTAATGCCGCGGCTGATGCTCTGCACATGCCCCTGCATCGCATCGCCCGCGCCCATCAGCCAGACTTTCACCTCATCGCCAACGCGGATGCGCGGCAGCTTGGTCTCCTCGAAGTAGGCCTGGATGTAGAACGTCGAATCATCCACCAGGGCCATCACCGACTCACCGGTGTTCACATAGTTGCCCTGGGCCAGGCGCAAGTTGGTGATATGCCCGCTGCGCGGCGCCCGCACTTCGCTGCGCGCCAGGTTGATCTTCGCCACTTGCAGCTGGGCTTCGGCCTCATGCAGTTCGCCACGGGCGACGGCGGCGTTGATCTGGGCGTTTTCGCGCAGTTCGGCACTGATCGCCTCCGGGCCCAACGCCGTGCGCCGCGCGGCTTCACGCTCACGCAGGTGCAACTGCTGGGCGCGGGTTTCAGCCACCGCGCTGGCCTGCTCGAAGGCCGCCTGGAAGCGCTCGCGATCGATGCTCATCAACAGATCGCCAGCCTTGACCTGCTGGTTGTCCTGCACCTTGAGTTCACGCACCCAGCCCGACACGTCCGGGGCGATCACAACCACATCGGCGCGCACCCGGGCATCGCGCGTCCACGGCGTGAGCATGTAGTACTGCCAGAGCTTGAAGCCGGCCACAACGGCAATGGCGACCACGCACAGGGTCACCAGAGTACGGACGACAGCACGCATTGAATCACTCCTTACAAAGGCCCCAGCAGGCGAACCACCAGGAACAGCACACAAACGAACAACGCCGTGTCGAACAGCGCTTCATGCCAGATCCAGCGCCCCAGCGGCGTGGCCTGCACCAGCAGGCGCAACACCCCGGTCAGCGCCAGTGCCATCAGCACATAAATCAGGAACGGACTGAGCAGCACACCGCCCAGCTCCCATTCACGCAAGCCCATGGGCATCCTCCTGCGCGCGGCACCATTTACCCCAGCTTTTCTGCAACTGCAGCACCGCGCCTTGGGCGAGGCGCAACGGGTCGCTGGCCGGCGCCCGCTGCAAGGCACCGATGAACTGCTCGCTGGCCGCATCCAGGCGCTGCCCGCGGCCAGCAGCCGGGCCTTTGGCGAGCACCGCTTCGACCTGCCGCAGGTATTCGCGCTCGGCGCCGGCCAGCGGCACCTGGGCCACCGCCAGGCACATGCGCAGGTGCACCAGCTCGTCACCGATGTCCAGCCCGTGCAGGCCATCATCCCAGCGCTTGCGTTCGGTGGCCGGCAGCTCGCTGGCATGCCGGGCCAGCTGCATCAGGCGGTCGGCCATGCGCCCGCCAAACCAGCTGTCGGCACCGCGCAGTTCGCGCCGGGTCAGGCGCACCAGGTCGCTCTGGGTCGCGGCACGCAGGCGCCGGCCAAGCCAGGCCGGGTGGCGGAACACCAGCAGGCGGAACGCCAACACCGCGGCGCCCACGCCGACCAACATGGCCAGGGCGCTGTTGAGCAGGGTCGCCACACCGAACGTCATGGCGTTGAGTGGCGAAACCAGCACGATGAAATGCAGGCAATAGGAAGTGGCCGTGGCCCCGGTGCGCGGATGAGCCATGCCCAACGCCCCGAAGAACAGCGGCACACCCATGCCCAGGCAGAGCATGGCGAAGCTGCTCCACTGCGGCAGGATGATCTGCCCGACCAAAAAGGCTGCCGGGACCGCCAGCAAGATACCGCGCAAGAAGCTCAGGCCGATCTGCGCCCCGTTCTCACGGCTGGCGAACAGGCTGCACACCACGCAGGTCAACACCAGGCCGCCAGGCGCCGACGGCCAGGCGGTGGCCAGCCAGAAGCTGCTCATCACCAGAAAGGCCAGGGCACTGCGTGAACCGAACAACAAGGCCAGGGACCAGTCGCGGTGTGCCGCCAGGCCCTGGGAGACATCCTTCGGCGCCCTGCCCGCCTCGACATCGTCCAGCCCCTGGGTGGCGGCCATGGCGTAGTCCAGCAGCAAGGCCATGCGCGCCAGGCAGAAATGCTCGGCGGAGCTGATCTGCTCATCATGGGCAGCGTCCCAGATACGCTGGCGCAACACCAGCAGGCTCGGCTGATCCGGGTTGGCCAACTGCGCCCGTACCTCTTCGAGCCAAGGTGCGAGGCGCCCGGCTTCGCGCTCGTCCAGTTGCCGCCACTGGCGGCGCACCGAGCGTGAAATACGCAGCAGCACCATGAGCTTCTGGCTCAGCCCGCGAATGGCCCTGGCCCGCTGCCGCCCGCGCGGGCCTTCGAACCAGGCGTGCTCGCGCTGGGTATCGATGGCGACGATACGACCGAGGCTGTCCAACAGCCCTTTGCGCGCTTCATCCTCGCCACCCAGCATGGCGCTTGCCGCCTGCAGACCGTTCTGCCAGGCCTGGCGGGCCTGCCCGGCAAGCTGCTGCTCGACCCGCATCGGCCAGATCAGGGCACTGCTGGCAGTGGCGCAGAAGATCCCCAGGCAGATTTCGGTGCACCGCGCCACCGCCTGGTCAAATACCTGCAAGGGATGATTGATAGCGGGCAAGGCGATGATGGCGGCGGTGTAGCCTGCCAGTACGAACGAATAGGCCCAGGCACTGCGCAATTGCGTGGAGGCCGCCGTGCACAGGGCCAGCCACAGCGCCAGGGTGATCAGGAACAGCCACGGGGTCTGGGCAAACAGGCCGATGAACACCACCGACATGACCGTGCCGACCAAGGTCCCGGCCAGACGCGCCAGGCCTTTCTGCACCACCATGCCCGACAGCGGCTGGGCGACGATGAACGCGGTCATCAATGCCCAGGACGGTTGCGCCAGCCCCCAGCGCATGGCCAGCCACAGCGCCAGTCCCGCTCCAAGCAGGGTCTTGATGGCGAACTTGATGGCGAGGCTGCTGGGTGCGAACAGGGCCTGGAAGGTGATGGGCACGAATCGGACCTTGCGGGGGATGGTCAGTTAAACGATAGACAATGGTGAGCAGGATACTGCGGGGACAAATAATTAGCTAGCTAATCATCTTTATGGGCAAAATACGCAGGCAAAAAAATAGGCGACCGAAGTCGCCCTAAATGCCTTGCGTGCTCGTGAATCCGAAAGGTCAGCGCGGCTTGCGCTTGTGCGAGTCCTTCCAGATGAAAATGCCCAGACCGGCAAAGAATGCGAACATCAACCCGACCGTTACCACGCCCGCGATAACCACGTTGTCGAAGAACATGCTGGCCTCCCGATTCGTTTGCCGTTGTCCGATGGATGCAAGGTAACGAATACGGAGGCGGGAAAAATTGATCAGGGTCAATGCTGCCCGGGACCGGGCACGCGAGGCGGGTGCAGGGTTGACCTGCGTCAAGTTTCAGCGCTTCTTGGGCTTGCCCTTGGGCTTCTTTTTCTTCGATGCGGCAAGCGGCATGGCCTGCTCGAACGCCTGGCGCACTTCATTCAGGCGTTTTTCCTTGAGGTCATGGATGCGCTTGGCGCGCTCGGCATCGAAGTCGATGAGGTTGTCTTGGCTCATGGGTGGGCTCGACGATCTACAGAGACTTGCATCATGAAGCCAGGCGCGGGCCGTGACCAGCCCCGCGTCAGACTTCGATATCGACCAGCAGGCCCTGGCGCGGGCTGTCACCCATCAGCGGCGCCACCGGCACGGTGTTGTCGGCGTTGACTTCGTCACCCGGCATGGCGTCGTAGCGCTGCGCCTGGTCCTTGTTGTTACGCCGCTGCTGGCGGCGCTGCTCCTCGCGCAGCAGCAGCACTTGCTCCTGCGGGTCGCGTTGCTGCTTCAGGTCGATGGCGCTTTCATTCGACGAAGGCTGCACCGGCACCACCGGCTTGATGTCGGGGGTCGGTTTGACCGGGTCCAGTTGCGAGGTCACCGGGGCGGCACTGAGCGGGATGATCGGCGGCAGCATGGCAGTTCTCCTATGCCCACTGTATCGGCCGTCCGTTAGCCAGCTTGAGCGTGAAGGGTATGGATGTGCGGCCAGTCACGGCCGCGTCATGCCAGTGTAGACAGCAGTTACTCGGTATCGTCCTCAGGGTCGTCGTCGACCGGCGGGCTGGCTTCGCTCCAGGGCCGCTTGTAGACCTGCTGCCAGACCGAATCCATATGCTCGCGCAGCACCTGTGGCGCATTCTTCAGCGAAGCGCTGTCTTCACGCTCGCCGCCGACCGGCTCTTCACCTGCCGGGGTGATCAGCGACTGGCCAGTGATGGTGTAGGCGCTCTGCCCCTCGCGCATTTCGATGGCGATATCGTGGGGATCGATGCCGCCGCCGCAGAAGGCGTGGCTGGCCACGGTCACTTCGGCGACACCGTCCTGGTTCAGGTCACTGACGTCACTGACATCAGTATAGAAGTCGACATCCAGGTCCAGCCCCGGGCAGGTGGTTTCCTGCTCGATCTGCCAGCGCGGCTTGAACGTGTCACGCTCGGCGGTGCGCCCGTACAAGGTGGCCTTGAGTACCACCTTGTCGACTTCCTGCTCGGATTCGGCGTCGACTGCCTGGCCATCACTGCGGCTGAGCACCAGCAAACCCTCGCCGTCGCGGTCACGGAAGTGCACGCTCTTGATCGGCGTCTGCACGCCCAGCACTTCGAGCTGCTCGACCGGGATCGCAGGCAGGGTTTCGAAATTTTTCTGTTCACAGGCGGCCAGCAGCAAGATGCTGCCCATGGCCAGGGAGGTGTGCAACCAGCGGTGCTTGAGCGGCATATCGGTGCGTAGCCCTCGTCAGCAAGACGGTGATCTGCGATGAAACAGCTAGACTGATGGACTTCTGGTCTATGGTCCGCCCGGCCTATCCGTTAACATAGCCGGCTTTTTCATCGCGGGAGTTCAGGCAGTATGGCGCAGCAGTATCAACCGGGGCAACGCTGGATCAGCGACAGCGAAGCGGAGCTCGGCCTGGGGACCATCCTGGCGCAGGATGGCCGCCTGCTGACCGTGCTCTACCCGGCCACTGGCGACACCCGCCAGTATTCCCTGCGCAATGCGCCGCTGACCCGCGTGCGCTTCTCGCCAGGTGACCAGATCACCCACTTCGAAGGCTGGAAGCTGACCGTACGCGAAGTCGAGGACATCGACGGGCTGATGGTCTACCACGGCCTGGATGGCCAGAACCAGCCGCGCACCCTGCCGGAAACCCAGCTGTCGAACTTCATCCAGTTCCGCCTGGCCAGCGACCGCCTGTTCGCCGGGCAGATCGACCCGCTGTCGTGGTTCAGCCTGCGTTACAACACCCTGCACCACACCAGCAAGCAGATGCAGTCGTCGCTGTGGGGCCTGGGTGGCTGCCGCGCGCAACCGATCGCCCACCAGCTGCACATCGCCCGCGAAGTCGCCGACCGCAGCGCCCCACGGGTATTGCTGGCCGACGAAGTCGGCCTGGGCAAGACCATCGAGGCCGGCCTGGTGATTCACCGCCAGTTGCTGTCCGGTCGCGCCAGCCGCGTGCTGATCCTGGTCCCGGAAAACCTCCAGCACCAGTGGCTGGTGGAAATGCGCCGGCGCTTCAACCTGCAGGTCGCCCTGTTCGACGCCGAGCGCTTCATCGAAAGCGACGCCAGCAACCCGTTCGAGGATGCCCAACTGGCGCTGGTCGCCCTGGAATGGCTGGTCGATGACGAAAAGGCCCAGGACGCGCTGTTTGCCGCTGGCTGGGACCTGATGGTGGTCGACGAGGCGCACCACCTGGTGTGGCACGAAGAGCAGGCCAGTGCCGAATACGGCCTGGTCGAACAACTGGCCCAGGTCATCCCGGGCGTGCTGCTGCTGACCGCCACCCCAGAACAACTCGGCCAGGACAGCCACTTCGCCCGCCTGCGCCTGCTCGACCCCAACCGTTTCCATGACCTCGCGGCGTTCCGCGCCGAGAGCGAAAACTACCGCCCGGTGGCCGAAGCCGTGCAGGAGCTGCTTGAAGAAGGCCGCCTGTCACCCAAGGCCCATGCCACCATCCAAGGCTTCCTTGGCGCCGAAGGCGAAGCCCTGCTGGCGGCGGTCAACGATGGCGATACCCAGGCCAGCGCCCGCCTGATCCGCGAGCTGCTTGACCGCCACGGTACCGGCCGCGTGCTGTTCCGCAACACCCGTGCGGCAGTCCAGGGCTTCCCCGAGCGCCAACTGCACCCGTACCCGCTGGCCAACCCCGCGCAATACCAGGACCTGCCAGCCGGCGAACACGCCGAGCTGTACCCGGAAGTGGCCTTCCAGGCCCAGGGCGAGGTCAGCGATGACGAACGCTGGTGGCGCTTCGACCCACGGGTCGACTGGCTGATCGACACGCTGAAAATGCTCAAGCGCACCAAGGTCCTGGTGATCTGCGCCCACGCCGAAACCGCCATGGACCTGGAAGACGCCCTGCGCGTGCGCTCCGGCATCCCGGCCACGGTGTTCCACGAAGGCATGAGCATCCTCGAGCGCGACCGCGCCGCGGCCTACTTCGCCGACGAGGAATTCGGCGCCCAGGTGCTGATCTGCTCCGAGATCGGCAGTGAAGGCCGCAACTTCCAGTTCGCCCATCACCTGGTGATGTTCGACCTGCCGGCCCACCCGGACCTGCTCGAACAGCGTATTGGCCGTCTCGACCGGATCGGCCAGAAGCACACCATCGAACTGCACATCCCGTACCTGCAGGACAGCCCGCAGGAGCGCCTGTTCCAGTGGTACCACGATGGCCTCAACGCCTTCCTCAATACCTGCCCGACCGGCAACGCCCTGCAGCACCAGTTCGGCCCACGCCTGCTGCCGATGCTCGAAGGCGGCGATGCCAAGGCCTGGACCGCACTGGTCAGCGAGGCCCGTGGCGAGCGCGAGCGCCTGGAGGCAGAACTGCACAGCGGCCGTGACCGCCTGCTGGAGCTCAACTCCGGTGGTGCCGGTGAAGGCCAGGCGCTGGTCGAGGCGATCCTCGAACAGGACGACCAGTTCGCCCTGCCGATCTACATGGAAACCCTGTTCGACGCCTTCGGCATCGACAGCGAGGACCACTCGGAAAACGCCCTGATCCTCAAGCCGAGCGAGAAGATGCTCGACGCCAGCTTCCCGCTGGGTGACGACGAAGGCGTGACCATCACCTACGATCGCGCCCAGGCCCTGTCGCGTGAAGACATGCAGTTCCTGACCTGGGAGCACCCGATGGTCCAGGGCGGCATGGACCTGGTGCTGTCCGGCTCTATGGGCAACACCGCCGTCGCGCTGATCAAGAACAAGGCGCTCAAGCCGGGTACCGTGCTGCTCGAGCTGCTGTTCGTCAGCGAGGTGGTGGCGCCACGCAGCCTGCAACTGGGCCGCTACCTGCCGCCAGCGGCGCTGCGCTGCCTGCTCGATGCCAACGGCAACGACCTGGCTTCGCGCGTGGCGTTCGAAACCCTCAATGACCAACTCGAAAGCGTGCCACGTGCCAGCGCCAACAAGTTCGTCCAGGCCCAGCGTGACGTGCTGGCCAAGCGCATCAGCGGTGGTGAGGCCAAGGTCATGCCGGTCCATGTCGAGCGCGTGGCCGAAGCCCAGCGCCGCCTGGCCGCCGAGGCCGATGAAGAGCTGGCACGCCTGACCGCACTGCAAGCGGTCAACCCGAGCGTGCGTGACAGCGAGATCGAGGCGTTGCGCAAGCAGCGTGAACAGGGCATGGCGATGCTGGACAAGGCCGCGCTGCGGCTTGAAGCCATCCGCGTACTCGTTGCCGGTTGACTCAACCAGCCATATCACCGGGGGGCGCTTTGCGCCCCCCGGTTCGTTATGCCGACTGGCTATCGAAGCCAGAACCAAATCATTGAAGCCAAAGTGCCATTATTCAGGAAGGTTTAACCACCGGTTCCTATACTGCCTCAGGACAGTCTCCACAGGGCTTGAACGGAGACGAGTGAAAACTCGAGCAAAGGGCAAGCAATGGAATGGCTGGGTCTGCAACTGTTCACCGAACTGCCGGTAACCGGGCGCATCGTCATCGACTGCCGCCATGAACCGCTACTCATCCTGATCGCCTTTGCAGTGGCCAGTGCAGCCTGCTTCGCCACCCTCGACATGGCCGAACGGCAATCCCACAGCGAACACCCCGGCGCTCAACGGCAATGGCGCATGCTCGGTGCCTGCTGCCTGGCGGGTGGCATCTGGGCCATGCACTTCATCAGCATGCTGGCCTTCCAGGCCCCGGTGGAAATGCACTACGACGTGTCGCTGACCGGCCTGTCGCTGCTGATCGCACTGTTGGTGGCGTGGATGGCGATGACCAGCCTCGACCGCATCGACATGCGCCTGCATCACTACCTGCAAAGCGCCCTGCTCATCGGCCTGGGCATCATCCTGATGCATTTCGTCGGCATGGCCGCGCTGCAGACCGGTGCCCAGCAGTACTACCAGACCGCACTGCTGCTGAGCAGCACTGCCATCGCCTTGCTGACCAGTCTGGCCGCCTTGCTGCTGGCCCGTTACTTCCGCAATGGCAGCGGCACGCGGCACCAGGCCCTGAAATATGGCGCCAGCTTGCTGATGGCCGGTGGCATCGTCGCCACTCATTTCACCGCCATGGCCGCCATGACCCTGGTGATTCCCGCCTCTACTGCCCTGAGCCTGCCATCCACGGACAACAGCCTGCAGCTGGGGCTGGCCGTGGCCTTCATTACGTTGCTGATCAGTGGCAGCAGCATCAGCGCCGCGCTGGCCGACAAGAAGCTGCAAAGCAAGGAAGACGACCTGCGCCGCTACGGTGTGCTGCTCAGCCAACTGGACCAGGCCCGCGCGTCACTGCAGCAGGCGGCTCACTACGATGCCCTGACCAACCTGGTCAACCGCCGTGGTTTCAACCAGATCTTCGCCGAACGCCTGGCGGAACTGGACGCCGGCGAAAGCCGCCTGGCGGTGATGTTCCTCGACATCGACCACTTCAAGCGGATCAACGACAGCCTCGGCCACGATGCCGGCGACGAACTGCTCAAGGTGATCGCCAACCACATCAAGGCTGCCACTCGCAGTCACGACCTGGTCGCCCGCTTTGGCGGCGACGAGTTCTGCGTGGTCACCAGCCTCAACAACCGCGACGAGGCGCGCCACCTGGCCCAGCGCATCATGCAGCGGATGAAGGATCCGATCGACCTCGGCGGCCGGCGCATGGTCATGACCACCAGCATTGGCATCAGCATCTTCCCCGATGACGGCCTGACGGCCGAAGAACTGCTCAAGCATGCCGACCTGGCCCTCTACCAATCCAAGGGCAGCGGCCGCAACAGCCTGCACTTCTTCAACAGCAACCTGAAAAGCCGCGCCAGCCTGGCGCTGCAACTGGAGGAGGAACTGCGCATTGCCCTGCTTGAAGAACGCGGCTTGTGCGTGCATTACCAGCCCATCTTCGACCTGCGCACTGGCCAGGTGGCCAAGCTTGAAGCGTTGGTGCGCTGGCAACACCCGCTGCACGGGCTGATGGGGCCTGACCGGTTCATCGGCATCGCCGAAGCCAACGGCCTGATCGTCGACCTCGACCTGTGGGTGTTGCGCCACGCCTGCCAGGACCTGTCCCGGCTTCACCAGCATGGTTTTGCCAGCCTCAAGGTCACGGTCAATTGCTCGGCGGTGACCCTGGGCGACGAGAACTTGCCCAATGAAGTGGACGTGGCGTTGTTCCAGGCGGGCCTTGCACCTCGCCATCTGGAGCTCGAAGTCACCGAGAACGCCCTGATGGGTGATATCCAGCAGACCGTCAATCTGCTCAAACGCATCCGTGGCCAGGGCGTCAGCCTGTCGATCGACGACTTCGGTACCGGCTATTCGTCGTTGGCCTACCTCAAGCGCCTGCCCCTGGACGTACTGAAGATCGACCGCAGCTTCCTGCAGGATGTGCCCGCCAGCCTGAAGGATCGCGAGATCATCCAGGCCATCATCGCCATGGCCCATACCCTGCACCTGGAAGTGGTCAGCGAAGGTGTCGAAACCGTCGAGCAGCACGAATTCCTGGCCCGCAATGGCTGCGATTACCTGCAGGGCTACCTGCTCGGTCGCCCGGTGCCGATGACTGAGCTGCGCCCGCTGCTTGACCAGCTCGACCGCCAGGACATTGGGTTCAGCCCTTGTTGCGATACAGCTCTACCAGGGTCGCCGGATCTTTTTGCAGATAGCCCTGGCTACCGTGCAGGCGCATCAACTGCGCGGCGAGGCCACTGAGCGGCGTTGCCGCGCCCTGCTCGCGGGAAAGTTTGACCGCACCGTCGAGGTCCTTGAGCAACGTGCGCACATGCCACTTGATCGGCTCGAAACGGCTTTCGGCCATCTGCGGCGCCAAAATCTGCAGCGGCTTCGAATCGGCAAAGCCACCGGCAAGGGCTTGCGCGATCAAGGTGGCGTCGACACCTGACTGCTCGGCCAGTGCCACCACCTCGGCAATGACCAGGGCATTGCAGGCCACGATCATCTGATTGCAGGCCTTGGTCACCTGCCCTGCCCCTACCCCGCCCATGTGCGTCACCCGCTGGCCGAGCACCTGCAGCACCGGGCGCGCACGTTGCAGGTCAGTGGCATCGCCGCCCACCATGATCGCCAAGCTACCCGCCTCGGCCCCTGGCGTACCGCCGGATACCGGCGCATCCAGCCAGGCCATGCCGCACAGGGCAGCCAGCTCGGCCGCCATTTCCCGGGTCGCGGTCGGCTCGAGGCTGGAGAAGTCCACCAGCAACTGACCGCTGCGCCCGCCCTCGGCGATGCCTTGCTCGCCAAACACCACCTCGCGCACTACCGCCGTGTCGGCCAGGCACAGCAGCACCATATCGCTGTCACGGCACAACTCGGCAGGGCTGGCAGCCAAGCGCGCACCGGCTGCCACCAATGTGGCGCATTTGTCCGGGCTGCGGTTCCAGACCGTCAGCGGGTAGCCCGCGGCCAACAGCCTACGGCACATCGGCAGCCCCATCAGGCCAATCCCGGCAAACCCCAGCGAAGGCAGTGCAGTACTCATGAACGACTCCAGGCAGAAGATTAAAGAAGCGTGACAAGCGGGCGATGCAATACCAGCTCGACAGAAAAATCCTTAAAACAAGTAAGGGAAACCCCTATCGCATCCGTAAATGGCGCACTGCTAGAGTCGCGGCATTTAGCGTGATGGCCATATGGCATAACCCTCTAATAATCACTGACACCAGGCAAATGGCGCACTATGACCTCTACGAACACTTCTGCCAATGCGGTCCCCGAGTCTTCGACTCTACCCAATCTACCGACCGCCAGTAGTGTTCGTGACACGCTGCCGACGCGCAGCGCAGCGACACAGCAGTACCTGTACTTCACCGAGCAGGACATCCAGCGCATCCTCGACAACCTCGACGGCCTGCGTGACCTGGTGTTTCCCGGCAACCAGCACATCGAGGGCGATGACCCACTGCGCCTGGAGCAGCAGTTTCCGTCGGTCTGCCTGATTGGCCTGGGCCGTTGCGGCTCGAACATTGCCCTCGACGTGGCCGAACTGGTCTACAACGCCCGCACCTTCTTCCTCAACGAGTTCAACAACGAAGACCGACTCAAGGGCGAGTCGGGCTACAGCCCGGCACGCTGGATCCGCCAGAACCTGCGCCTGGTGCAGAACAAGGGCGTCAAGCCGGTGTTCCTGGTCGAACCGCTGGTGATGCTGGGTGACCTGGACAAGGACATCGCCGGGCGAATCCGCTTCTCGCGCAAGGGCGAGCGTGGCGAGTTCCTGCGCGACTACAGCAAGATGAAGATCATGGACCTGTCCGAGGTGCATGCAGGCGGTGCCGGCAACGCGCCGATCCTCGGCCAGTACCTGGCCAAGATCATCCTCAACAAGGACACCCAGCGCTTTTCCAGTGCCGACTGGAAACTGATCCACTCGTACCTGATCGACTCCTGTGGCATCAAGGCCAACCAGTCGCGGCTGTACTTCTATATCTTCAGCGCCGGTGGCGGCACCGGCTCCGGCATGGCTTCGGAATTCGGCCTGGCCCAGCAGTACTCGTACATGAACAAGACCTTCGACACCAAGCCGGCCGACGAGAACGACGGCAAGGGCGGGCACTCGTTCGTCTTCGAGCCGATCTTCACCAGCGGCATCTGCGTGCTGCCCAATGCGACGGACCATCGCAGCGAAATGTCCGAAGCCCTGCACATCAACGCCGGCCGGCTGTTGTGCAAATACCTGTCGGAAGAATGGGACTTCTCGTACAACTTCGATAATGAAGACAGCAGCGAAGCCAGCGTGATGGGCCGTATCCGCCCGTGGAACGCGATGATGCTGATCTCCAACGACATCATGCGCTATGCCGAAGAAAGCGATGACGGCACCATCCACAACATCGACGTCAACGCCATGGAGAAGCACGCCAACCAGTACATCTCCCAGCAGATCTTCAACATCCTCACCGCCCAGGCGGTGACCACCGACTACGACCAGAACTACTTCCGCCGCGCTGGCATCGACATTGGCGAAACCATCCGCCTGGATGCCAACGACCTGTTCATGAGCCTGGCCGGCCCGGTGGCGATTGCCTATGCTGAATCGGTAGTGCCCGAAGCACCTGCGCCAGGCACGGACAAGTTCAAGGTGTTCGAGCGCGAAGCCCCACGCCTGGACATCGACGACCTGTTCCTGCGCTCCATCGACCTGCCGCATTTCAACAAGCAGACCCAGGCCATCGAAGGCATCAGCCTGTTGCCGATCGAGTCGCGCCGTTACCGCGCAGCCCTGGAGCAGTACAAGGCTTCGGGTTACGACGCGGCGGCGCTGCATGACCTGCACTTCTTCAAGAACTGCTCGTCGGTGGTGTCGATCGTCTCGTTGCCCAAGGACTACAAGCTGTCGTACATGGACCTCAACCGGCTCAAGACCCACCTCAACAGCCTGTTCCCCAACACCACGCTCAAGCGCTATGCGCTGGTGATCGGTGCCTCGGCCAACCTGTCGCTGACCACACTGATCGCCAAGAGCCCCTGCCTGTCGGACGACTTCCTGACCCTGATCGTGGCCTTTATCAAGCGCTGTTTTGCCCGCACGCCGTACCGCTTCGATGACACCTTGGACAATGCCATCCTCGAATTCATCACCAGCGAGCATTTCGCGGAGGAGCGGATAGACGACCTGCTGAACGAGTTCGAAAACCCGGCGAAGATCCTCGACACCAACTGGTACGCGATCAAGCCGATGTACGAGAAGAAGTACCGTGAGCTGATCAACGACAAGAGCCGCTTCGTGTCGATCAACGATATCCGCCTGTCGCGCGAATGCGTGAAGAAGGCCGTGAAGTACCTGCGCGAGATATTCCGCCACCGCATCGGCAAGACCCGGGTGATTTCGCTGAACAGCCACACCGGCCGGGTCGATTACTGACCATCACGGGGCCGCTCTGCGGCCCTTCGCGGGCACGCCCGCTCTCATAGAACAATACATAACTCTTTGATTTAGCTGAGGTCTTGTGGGAGCGGGCGCGCCCGCGAACACCGGCGAAGCCGGTGCCATGCACCGCGTCGCATGCTTCGCGGGCACGCCCGCTCCCACAGGGTAAAGCGGCGCATGCTGAGGCTTTTTTCTCTGCGCGACAGCGCAGCCCAAAGGGCTGGGTGATCTCCCACAGGAATTTCGTGCACTTTCGAATTGCACCTCACCTGTGGGAGCGGGCGTGTGGGAGCGTGCGTGCCCGCGAAGGGCTGCACGGCAGCCCCAATTACGCATGCCGTAAACTGTTACCGCCCCGCCGAACCCCCCGGTCGTTGTTACTTACTTCCACCTTACGTGAGCGTCAACGAGCACCATCACAGGGCGACTGCGTATTTTTACGCACTAAAAAAGCGCTTTGTTATTCCGCTTGTTTCACCTGGATCACGATGAACGGCGAAACCACCACCGCCCAGATCTCTGGATCGCGGCTTTGCAGGTCGAGTGCCTGCTCGGCGCTGAGCGGCCCAACAGTGCCATCACTACGCCACTTGGCGAAGATCTCGCTGCGATTCTCGGCCATTGCCGCGGCAACCTCGATCAGGTCGAGACGGGGGTCGACCCAAATCAGGTCACCTTTGGCCCAGAAACGCTCCAAAGCTTTCCATTCGATTGTCGCAGTCTCACCGAGCAATTTGGCATAGAGGGTGCTTGTTTGATCAGTCATGGGTTTGTACCCGCAAATTCGGCCATTGAAAAATGGCCGGCATTTTTGCAGAAAAACCCGGTTTCAAATACGTAATTTGATCGATTGGCTCCGAAGTTGTGGGGTGGAGCCCAGGATGCAGGCAAAGTGATGGCGCTTTTCTGTATCTTTGTGTCGACCATGCGACAAGCCGCGGAACAGGCACTTTTTGCCGGCTTTTCAAGCGCGCAAGCAGCGCTCTACACTGTACCGGTACAGTTCCGGGACATGTTCCGGGGGAAGGTGGGCATGCAGTATGGCGTGGCCATGCCGCATATCCCGCCCGGTCTGTAGCCCTGGCCGCCAGGACTATAAGAATTACAACAGAATGAGTGGAGCACTATGATCAAGATTTCCAAGCTGTTCGCCGCAATGGTTCTGGCCGGGGTAGCCAGCCATTCGTTTGCCGCCGATACCATCAAGATCGGGATCGCGGGCCCCAAGACCGGCCCTGTGACCCAGTACGGCGACATGCAGTTCATCGGCGCCAAGCAGGCCATCAAGGATATCAACGCCAAGGGCGGCGTCGATGGCAAGATGCTCGAAGCCAAGGAATACGACGACGCCTGCGACCCTAAACAGGCCGTGGCAGTCGCCAACAAAGTGGTCAACGACGGCGTCAAGTTCGTCATCGGTCACCTGTGCTCCAGCTCCACCCAGCCAGCGTCCGACATCTACGAAGACGAAGGCGTGATCATGATCACCCCGGCCGCCACCTCGCCGGAAATCACCGCCCGTGGCTACAAGCTGATCTTCCGCACCATCGGCCTGGACAGCGCCCAGGGCCCGGCTGCCGGCAACTATATCGCCGACCACGTCAAGCCGAAGGTCGTCGCGGTACTGCACGACAAGCAGCAGTACGGTGAAGGCATCGCCACCGCAGTCAAGCAGACCCTGGAGAAGAAAGGCACCAAGGTGGCCGTCTTCGAAGGCCTGAACGCCGGTGACAAGGACTTCTCCTCGATCATCCAGAAGCTCAAGCAGAACAACGTCGACTTCGTCTACTACGGCGGCTACCACCCAGAGCTGGGCCTGATCCTGCGCCAAGCTCAGGAAAAGGGCCTGAAAGCCAAGTTCATGGGCCCGGAAGGCGTGGGTAACGACTCCATCTCGCAGATCGCCCAGGGCGCCTCCGAAGGCCTGCTGGTCACCCTGCCGAAGTCGTTCGACGCCGACCCTGAGAACAAAGCCATCGTCGACGCCATCAAGGCTGACGGCAAGGACCCAAGCGGCCCGTTCGTGTTCCCGGCCTACTCGGCTGTCGAGCTGATCGCCGCAGGTATCAAGAAAGCTGGCTCCGAAGATACCGACAAGGTGGCAAAAGCCATTCACGAAGGCACCTTCAAAACTCCGACCGGCGAACTGTCCTACGACGAGAAAGGCGACCTGAAAGACTTCAAGTTCGTGGTCTACGAATGGCACTTCGGCAAGCCGAAGACCGAAGTCTCCCCTCAGTAACTGCGTGACTAATAGCTGACCTAGGAGCCCACTGTGCGAGCAGTGGGCTTTGTTTTACGAGGTTCATGGGCCCGATCCCCGCGATCCGGGGGCCGACCCACCTGAAAATCTTAAAACCGTCACCCGCGGTTTCCTGGCCGTACCCCTGCCAGTGAAATGCAAATCAGGTTTTTAGGAGCGCTGTAATGCCTGAGATCTACCATTTCTTCCAACAACTGGTTAATGGATTGACCATCGGCAGCACCTATGCCTTGATCGCCATCGGCTACACGATGGTGTACGGCATCATCGGCATGATCAACTTCGCCCACGGCGAGGTGTACATGATCGGTTCCTACGTGGCCTTCATCGCCTTGGCGGGCCTGGCCATGATGGGTATCCACTCGTTGCCGATCCTGATGACCGTCGCCTTCGTCGCGACGATCTGCGTCACCAGTGCCTATGGCTACAGCATCGAACGGGTTGCCTACCGCCCCCTGCGCAACAGCAACCGCCTGATCCCGCTGATTTCCGCCATCGGCATGTCGATCTTCCTGCAGAACACGGTCTTGCTGTCGCAAGATTCGAAGGACAAATCCATCCCCAACCTGATCCCGGGAGCCTTCTCCTTCGGGCCAGGTGGAGCCGAAGAAGTCCTGGTTTCCTACATGCAGATCCTGGTGTTCGTGGTCACCCTGGTGGCCATGACCTGCCTGACCCTGTTCATCTCCCGTTCCCGCCTGGGCCGCGCGTGCCGCGCCTGCGCCGAGGACATCAAGATGGCCAACCTGCTGGGCATCAACACCAACAACATCATCGCCCTGACCTTCGTCATCGGTGCCGCCCTGGCGGCCGTGGCGGCCGTGCTGCTGAGCATGCAGTACGGGGTGATCAACCCCAACGCCGGTTTCCTGGTAGGCCTGAAGGCCTTCACCGCGGCGGTACTGGGCGGCATCGGCAGCATCCCGGGCGCCATGCTCGGCGGGCTGGTGCTGGGCGTGGCCGAAGCCTTCGGCGCCGACGTTTTCGGCGACCAGTACAAGGACGTGGTGGCATTCGGCTTGTTGGTTCTTGTCCTGCTGTTCCGGCCGACCGGCATCCTCGGCCGCCCGGAGGTTGAAAAAGTATGAACAGAAATCTCAAACAGGCGTTCTTCAGCGCCTTGCTGGTCTGGGCCGTGGCCTTTCCGGTGCTGGGCCTGAAACTGAGCATCGACGGCATCAGCCTGATCGTGCACAGCCAGGGTTCGTTCACCATCAGCATCATCGCCGTGTGCTCGGTGTTGATGTTCCTGCGCGTGCTGTTCGACAGGCAGTGGAACTCGGTGATGGGCCGTCGCTCGGATCGCAAGCTGATCCCGCCAGCCGTCAGCAACTACCTGACCCTGCCGAAAACCCAGCGCTATGTGATCATCGGCCTGATCGTCGCGGCGCTGGTGTGGCCGTTCTTCGGTTCACGCGGCGCGGTGGACATCGCCACGCTGATCCTGATCTACGTGCTGCTGGGCCTGGGCCTGAACATCGTGGTCGGCCTGGCCGGTCTGCTCGACCTCGGCTACGTCGGTTTCTACGCCGTCGGTGCCTACAGCTACGCGATGCTCTCGCACTACCTGGGTTGGAGCTTCTGGGTCTGCCTGCCGATCGCCGGCCTGATGGCCGCCACCTTCGGCTTCCTGCTCGGCTTCCCGGTGCTGCGCCTGCGCGGTGACTACCTGGCGATCGTGACCCTCGGCTTCGGCGAGATCATTCGCCTGTTCCTGCGTAACCTCACCGACTGGACCGGCGGCCCCAACGGCATCAGCAACATCCCCAAGCCGGAGTTCTTCGGCCTGACCTTCGAGCGCAGGGCCGCCGAAGGGATGCAGACCTTCCACGAGTTCTTCGGGCTGGAATACAACTCGATCAACAAGGTCATCTTCCTCTACCTGGTCGCCCTGCTACTGGCCCTGCTGGCACTGTTCGTGATCAACCGCCTGCTGCGCATGCCGATCGGCCGTGCCTGGGAAGCGCTGCGCGAAGACGAGATCGCCTGCCGTGCGCTGGGCCTGAACCCTACCGTGATCAAGCTCTCGGCGTTCACCCTGGGTGCCTGCTTCGCCGGTTTCGCCGGCAGCTTCTTCGCTGCGCGCCAGGGCCTGGTGACGCCGGAGTCGTTCACCTTCATCGAGTCGGCGATCATCCTCGCCATCGTCGTGCTCGGCGGCATGGGCTCACAACTGGGCGTGATTCTCGCGGCCATCGTGATGATCCTGCTGCCGGAGCTGATGCGTGAGTTCAGCGAATACCGGATGCTGATGTTCGGTGCGCTGATGGTGTTGATGATGATCTGGCGTCCGCAAGGCCTGCTGCCTATGCAACGCCCCCACATGGAGCTGCATCGATGAGCCGTGAAATTCTGCAAGTCAGCGGCCTGAGCATGCGCTTCGGCGGCTTGTTGGCGGTCAACGGCGTGGCCCTGACCGTCAAGGAAAAACAGGTAGTAGCGCTGATCGGCCCGAACGGCGCCGGCAAGACCACGGTGTTCAACTGCCTGACCGGCTTCTACAAGCCCAGCGGCGGCACCATCCTGCTCGACGGCCAGCCGATCCAGGGCCTGGCCGGCCACCAGATCGCCCGCAAGGGCGTGGTGCGGACCTTCCAGAACGTGCGCCTGTTCAAGGAAATGACCGCGCTGGAAAACCTGCTGATCGCCCAGCACCGTCACCTGAACACCAACTTCTTCGCCGGCCTGTTCAAGACCCCGAGCTTCCGCCGCAGCGAGAAGGAGGCCATGGAGCGCGCGCAGTACTGGCTGGAGAAGGTCAACCTGACCGAGTTCGCCAACCGTACCGCCGGCACCCTCGCCTACGGCCAGCAACGGCGCCTGGAAATCGCCCGCTGCATGATGACCCAGCCACGGATCATCATGCTCGACGAACCGGCCGCCGGCCTGAACCCGAAGGAAACCGAAGACCTCAAGGCACTGATCGCCTACCTGCGCGAGTCGCACAACGTCACCGTGCTGCTGATCGAGCACGACATGAAGCTGGTGATGAGCATCTCCGACCACATCGTCGTGATCAACCAGGGCACACCCCTGGCGCACGGCACGCCGGAGGAGATCCGCGACAACCCTGACGTGATCAAAGCCTACCTGGGGGAAGCGTAAATGCTGAAGTTCGAGAACGTTTCCACCTTCTACGGCAAGATCCAGGCGCTGCACAGCGTCAACGTGGAGATCAACCAGGGCGAGATCGTCACCCTGATCGGTGCCAACGGCGCCGGCAAGTCGACCTTGCTGATGACCCTGTGCGGCTCGCCGCAGGCGCACAGCGGCAGCATCAAGTACCTCGGCGAAGAGCTGGTCGGCCAGCCGTCCTCGCACATCATGCGCAAGAGCATCGCGGTGGTGCCGGAAGGCCGTCGCGTGTTCGCCCGCCTGACCGTCGAGGAAAACCTGGCCATGGGCGGTTTCTTCACCGACAAGGGCGACTACCAGGAACAACTGGACAAGGTCCTGCAACTGTTCCCGCGCCTGAAGGAGCGTTACATCCAGCGTGGCGGCACCATGTCCGGTGGCGAGCAGCAGATGCTGGCCATCGGCCGGGCACTGATGAGCAAGCCCAAGCTGCTGCTGCTCGACGAACCTTCGCTGGGCCTGGCACCGATCATCATCCAGCAGATCTTCGACATCATCGAACAGCTGCGCCGCGATGGCGTGACCGTGTTCCTGGTGGAGCAGAACGCCAACCAGGCACTGAAGATCGCCGACCGGGCGTATGTGCTGGAAAACGGCCGGGTGGTCATGCAAGGCACCGGTGAAGCACTGTTGACCGACCCGAAGGTACGCGATGCGTATCTGGGTGGTTGAATGAAAAAGGGCCTTCGGGCCCTTTTTTCTGCCTGTCACAAATGTGTCGGCCTCTTCGCGGGCAAGCCCGCTCCCACAGGTTCTGCAGAGTTTCAGAATCTGTGGGATCCCTGTGGGAGCGGGCTTGCCCGCGTAGAAGCCGGCACAGGTGTACCAAAGGCTTGTGATCCCCGCCGAGCCTGAGTAACGTGGCCAGCTCTTTGGCAAAGATTCCCCGGAGCCCGCCCCATGCGCCTCACCCCTACCCTGCTGCTCAGTGCCCTGCTGCCCCTGTTCGCCGGCTGCCAGTTGCTGGCCGAGCAGCCCCGTGACCCGAACATCGGTACCACGCGCATGCAGGGCGAACTGAGCGCAGGCGGCGACCGGCTGTTGTTCAAACCCTGCGGTGAGAGCCGCCACTTCGTGATCAACGACGTCGCCGGCACTGGCATCCTCCAGGAGTCCGTCAACCTGGCCAAGGACGCCAACGCCAAGCTCTTCGCCGACGTGCGCGGGCGCCTCACCGGCGCCAAGCAGGCCGACAACGATGGCCAGCTGGAGGTCAGCCGCCTGTACCGACTGGAGCCCTCCACCCGCGCCTGCGACGACCCCAACTTCAAGCAGCTGACCTTGCGTGCCAATGGCCATGAACCGGACTGGGACATCAAGGCCAGTGGCAAGGGCATGGTGCTCAACCGCGTCGGCAAAGACCCGCTGCCCCTGCCGTTCCTCGAAGAAGAAGTGCCCGGCGGCGGCCTGACCCTGACCAGCGAAGCCAACGGCCAGCACGTTGAACTGTGGGTGGCCCCGCAACGCTGCGTCGATGGCGCCACGGGCGCCGTGCGCCACCTGCGCGCCGAGCTGCACATCGACGGCCAGACCCTGCGCGGCTGCGGTTACTACGGCGGGGCGCGCGACAACTGATCGCCGGGCGCTTTTATCCTGCCAGTCGGGGCGGCTAACAGCTTATACTTGGCGGTTTGTGTAAAGCCGCCGGCCGCCCATGGCCGGGATACTGGACCCTGCCATGCTACGAATCACCGAACTGAAGCTGCCCCTGGACCATCCCGACGAAGCCCTGCGTGAAGCCATCGTCCAGCGCCTGGGCATCCGCGACGAGCAACTGCTCAGCTTCAACCTGTTCAAACGCAGTTACGATGCGCGCAAGAAGAACAGCGAACTGCTGTTCATCTACACCATCGACCTGCAAGCCAGCAACGAAGCCGAGCTGCTCGGCAAGTTCGCCGATGACCACAACATCGGTGTGGCACCCGACGTTACCTACAAGTTCGTCGGCCAGGCCCCGGCCGACTTGCAGCAACGCCCGATCGTGGTCGGCTTCGGCCCGTGCGGTATCTTTGCCGGCCTGCTGCTGGCGCAGATGGGCTTCAAGCCGATCATCCTCGAACGCGGCAAGGAAGTGCGCCAGCGCACCAAGGACACCTGGGGCCTGTGGCGCAAAAGCGTGCTCAATCCCGAGTCCAACGTGCAGTTCGGCGAAGGCGGCGCCGGGACCTTCTCCGACGGCAAGCTCTACAGCCAGATCAAGGACCCGAACCACCACGGCCGCAAGGTCCTGGAAGAGTTCGTCAAGGCCGGTGCGCCAGACGAGATCCTGTACATCAACAAACCGCACATCGGCACCTTCCGCCTGACCGGCATGGTCGAGCAGATGCGCCAGGACATGATCGCCCTCGGCGCCGAAGTGCGCTTCCAGGAAAAAGTCACCGACCTGCTGATCGAAGACGGCCAACTGACTGGCGTGGTGCTGGAGAGTGGCGAGCAGCTGCACTCGCGCCATGTGGTCCTGGCCCTCGGCCACAGCGCCCGCGACACCTTCCGCATGCTGCACGCCAAGGGCGTGTACATGGAAGCCAAGCCGTTCTCGGTGGGCTTCCGTATCGAGCACCCACAAACGCTGATCGACAAGGCGCGCCTGGGCAAGTACGCCGGCCACCCGAAACTCGGCGCGGCCGACTACAAGCTGGTGTACCACGCCAAGAACGGCCGTTCGGTGTACAGCTTCTGCATGTGCCCAGGCGGCACCGTGGTCGCGGCCACCAGCGAACCGGGCCGCGTCGTTACCAATGGCATGAGCCAGTACTCGCGTAACGAGCGCAACGCCAACTCCGGCATCGTCGTCGGCATCGACCCCGAGCGTGATTACCCGGGTGGCCCGCTGGCCGGCATCGAGTTGCAGGAGCGCCTGGAAGCCCACGCCTACGTCATGGGCGGCAGCAACTACCAGGCGCCGGCGCAGTTGGTGGGCGATTTCGTCGCTGGCAAGCCGTCCACGGCCCTGGGCAGCGTCGAGCCGTCGTACAAACCCGGGGTGACCCTGGGTGACCTGGCGCCGAGCCTGCCGGACTTCGCCATCGAGGCCATCCGCGAGGCACTGCCGGCATTCGACCGCCAGATCAAAGGTTACAACCTGCATGATGCGGTATTGACCGGGATCGAAACACGCACCTCGTCGCCACTGCGGATTACCCGCGGCGCTGACTTCCAGAGCTTGAACCTGAAGGGGCTGTTCCCGGCAGGTGAAGGTGCGGGGTATGCCGGCGGCATTCTTTCGGCAGGCGTGGATGGTATCCGCATTGCCGAAGCCGTGGCTCGCGACATTCTCGGCCTGTAAAGCTACCGGCCTCTTCGCGGGCACGCCCGCTCCCCCAGGAATGCTACTGACTCAAGAACAGTGGAGTACCTGTGGGAGCGGGCGTGCCCGCGAAGAGGCCGGCGCAGGAAAACAAAAAACCCCGAATGGGCCTGGTCCATTCGGGGTTTTTATTTGCCGCTGCGATCAGTGCGAAACGCGGCTGGTACCGTCAACGGTCATGATGCGCACGCGGTCGCCCACACGGAAGATTTCATTCTCCTGCACGGCCTGAACATAAGCGCGCATGCTGCCATCGTCTTCACGCACGGTGATTTCCACGCCCTGGGTACGGGTGATGCCTTCCTCGGCAGCCGAACCTGCCAGGCCACCGGCCACGGCACCGATCACTGCAGCGACGATGCTGCCACGGCCACCGCCAACGGCGCTGCCGGCCACGCCACCGACGATGGCGCCAGCGCCACCGCCGATCGGGGTCTTGGTGCCTTCGATCTTCACCGGACGCAAGGATTCGATGGTCCCCATGCGCACGGTCTGCACGCGACGGGCCTCATCACGGGAGTAACTGTCACCGGTCAGGCTCGAGGCACAGCCACCGAGCAGCAGCGACAGGGTGGTGAACGTCGCCACCAGCAAAGCGGATTTACGCATGAGTACAATCTCCAGAAAACAGGTGTCCATTAGACGCTGCGCATAGACGGCTGTCACGGCGCCAACGCGAAAATTTTATTTCCATTCAGCCCCTGTACAGCCACCGAGGACAGTAATGCGGGCGTTACAGCTCAGACCAAGCATAGCCACGGATTACTGCATCGTCGTGTGCAGACGGTGTGGTATCAGGAAGGCAAGGGGCCGCAGAAGCGGCCCCAGGTAGTCAAGGCGCCAGGCGCTCTCGCACCCACTGCCCGTCGACCAGGCGGTAGTTCAAGCGGTCATGCAGGCGGCTGGCCCGCCCCTGCCAGAACTCGACCCGCTCCGGCAGCAGGCGGTAACCGCCCCAATGCTCCGGGCAATGCGGCTGGGTATCGGAGAAGCGCGCCTCGGTGGCCTTGACCAACCCTTCGAGTTCTTCACGGTTGGCAATCACCCTGCTCTGCGGCGAGGCCCAGGCCCCCAGGCGGCTACCCAGCGGGCGCACCTGGTAATAGTCATCCGACTCCTTGGCCGTGACCTTTTCCACCCGCCCTTCGATCCGCACCTGGCGCTCCAGCGCCGGCCAGAAGAAGGTCATGGCAGCGAACGGATTGGCCAGCAGCTGCTGGCCCTTGGCGCTGTCATAGTTGGTGAAGAAGGTGAAGCCACGGTCATCGAGCCCCTTGAGCAGCAGCACCCGGCAATGCGGGCGGCCCTCGCCATCGACCGTGGCGAGGGTCAGGGCGTTGGCCTCCACCGGTGGCTGCTCGGTCTTCACGGCATCGGCAAACCACTGGTGGAACAGGGCGAACGGCTCACCCGGGGCCTGGGCTTCAGCCAGGCCATCACGGGTGTAGTCGCGGCGCATATCGGCCAGGGATTGGGTCATGGCTGCGGTTCCTTGACGATCAGTTGGTCTTCGCAGGGCTGTTGGCGGCTACTTTCTTGTCGGTGGTAGCAGCCTTCTTGGCGGCAGGCTTGGCTGGCGCGGCTTTCTTCTTGGCGGTGGCCTTCGCCGCAGGCTTGGCAGCGGCTTTCTTCGCTGCTGGCTTGGCGGCCGGTTTCTTGGTCTCGACAGGCTTGGCGGCAGGCGCCTTGGCATCCTGCACGGCAACCATCGCAGCCGGGGTTGCCACCGGGGCAGCCTGCTGGTACTTGGCCAGCAGGGCAAGCATGGTGTTCTGCGGCGTCAACAGCATTTCCACACGACGGTTCAGTGCGCGGCCTTCGGCGCTGTCGTTGGCAGCACGCGGCATTTCCGAACCCATGCCCTTGAGCGACAGGCGGTCACGCTGCAGGCCACTCAGACGGAAGATCGCCGATACCGAGGCGGCACGCTCCAGGCTCAGCTTCTGGTTGGCGGCAGCCACGCCGCTGCTGTCGGCATGGCCGAGAACCAGCACGGCAGTCTTCGAGTCACCTTCGACAGCCTTGGCCACGCGGGTGATCGGGCCCAGGGTCATCGGCAGCAGCATGTTCGGGCGGTCCGGGTTGTACGAGCTGTCGACCGGGATGGTCACCACCAGCACGTTGTCGCGGCGTTCCAGCTCCAGCTTGCTGTCCTTGACCGCTTCACGCAGCTTCGGCTCGTACTGGTCCAGCCAGGCCTGGGTGGCCTTTTCGTCAATCTTCGGCACCGCCGGCCCTTTGGCCTGCTTGTCGTCACCGCCAAACGGCCACCACCAGTGGCTGGCGCTCTCGGACTTGGCATCGGCCTTGGCGACTTTCTCGGTTACCGCCGCTTTCACTTCCTTGTCGGCTACCTTGTCGGAACCGAACGGCCACCAGCTGCTGCCGCCGTCCTTGGAGGCGTCCTGGGAATGGCTGGCGCAACCGGTCATGGCGGCCAGGCACAGGGCGAGAGCTAAGGTTTTATGTGAAGACATCAGCGATACACCATGAAATTGAAAGATATTTTGCCAACGCACTTCAGGCGTTGGCATTGAGGATAGTCAAAGGGGTTGCGTAATACCCGCTTTACCCGATCAAAGGCAAGTGCCAAGCACGCGTACCAGCTGCTGGGCTCTTGGATCCATGAGCACGTAAGGGCCGAGGGTGTTGACCACGAAGCCGAAGGCCACGTCGTGCTCCGGGTCGGCGAAACCGACCGAGCCGCCCGCGCCTGGATGGCCGAAGGCCCGGGCGCCGAGGCCGAAGGTGGCGTTGGCCACATCGGGCTGGTCGAGCATGCAGCCCAGGCCGAAGCGGGTCTGGGTCAACAGGGTACGATCCTGGCCAAGGCTGTGTTCACGGGTCAGTTCGTCGAGCAGTTCGGACTCGAGCAGGCTGCCGTCGAGCAGGCCCGCGTAGAAACCTGCCAGGCTGCGCGCATTGCCGTGGCCATTGGCCGCCGGCTGTTGCATGCGCCGCCATTCGGGCTTGTTGGTGCTGGTCAGGATGGCTGGCGGGTTGGTGAAGGCGCGCGTCGACAGCGCCTCGGGTTCACGCATGGTCACCTGCAGCAGGCGCTGGGCGGCGGCATCACCGGCGTTGCCCTTGCCTCGGGCGATATGCGCCACGCGATGGAATTCTTCGTCGGCCAGACCGACGTGGAAGTCCAGGCCCAGCGGCCGGGCGGTACGGGCAACGATCGACTCACCCGGGCCACGGCCATCGACGCGGCGGATCAGCTCGCCGATCAGCCAGCCGTAGGTGATGGCGGCATAGCCGTGTTCAGTACCGGGCGTCCACCAAGGCGTTTCGGCGGCCAGGGCATCGACCATGGTTTGCCAGTCATACAGGGCCTCTGCCGGCAGCAGCTCGCGGATGGCGGGCAAGCCGGCACGGTGGCTGAGCAACTGGCGCAGGGTGATGTTCTGTTTGCCGGCCTGGGCGAACTCCGGCCAGTAGCGCGCTACCGGTGCATCCAGGGCAAGCTTGCCCTCACCCACCAGCTGCAGGGCCGTCACGGCGGTGAAGGTCTTGGTGCAGGAAAACAGGTTGGCGATGGTATCGCTGTGCCAGGCCTGCTGGCCGTCCTTGTCGGCACTGCCCGCCCACAGGTCGACCACGGTCTCGCCACCGACCTGGATGCACAGCGCAGCGCCACGCTCCTGGGGATCTTCGAACAATGCCGCAAACGCTTCGCGCACCGCTTCGAACTTCAGCTCATAGTGACCCTGGATCTGCACCCGCTGTTCTCCGTACGACCTTGCTGACAAAGGCGTGCATTGTTTCAGTAGTTGGCGGTTTTGCCTACTGGGCAAGGCCGGATGGTCTGTGCCGAATACTGCCGTGTCATCTGTGCCGGGGGCACACAGCGCCCCCGGTAGACCTTCAGGGGGCCTTTTTCTCCAGCTCGCCACGCAACTGACCAACGGCCTGCAGGTTGCTCTTGCGCACCGCTTCGACGAAGCCTGGGTACGGCACATCGGTGATCGCCACCAGGCCCAGGTGGCCGTTCTCGCCATCGAGCAAACGCCCACTGGCCGGTTGGTCGAGGTACTGGAACCAATGCACGCCCACGATCATCGGCTGTGCCAGGGCGGCCTTGAGGAAGTTGCCGTAGGCCGGCCCACGGTCTTCTTCCCTTGCCACCTCGACCGGCCCCGGCCAGAACGGCCCACGATCGCGGGAGCCGAACTGGAACTCGGACACCAGCACCGGCTTGTCGAGCTCGGCAAGGCGGGCAAAGTCATAGCCATCCTCGGGCTTGAGGGTATAGAAGTTGAAACTCAGTACGTCGCAGAACTCGGCGCAGGCCTTGACCGCTTCCGGTGTGCTCACGGCGTAGCGACCGCCCAGCAGCAGGTGGTTGGGCGCATGCCACTTCAGCGCATCGGAAATGGTCTTGAAGTAGGTTTCGGCGAATACCTGCTGGAAATACTGGTAATCACGCTCGATTTCCGGGTGTTCGGGGTTGGGCAGCGGCGCCTCGAAACCTGGGTCTTCCATCAGTTCCCAGGCCTGCAGGTCGATGCCCCAGGCCTTGGACAACCCCTCCTGGTTACGGTACTTGTCGCGCAGCTGCTTGAGAAAGGCGCGCTTGGCCGGCACGTCGGTGGTCAGGCGCAAGGTGCCATAGGCCAGGCCATAGCGTGCCTTGGGGTCATTGCCGGGCGCGGCCCAGGCCAGTTCGTTGTCGGCGAAATAGCCGATCAGCCAGGGGTCGTCACGGTGATCACGCGCGGCAATGGCCACGGCGCGCTCCGTGGCCATGGCAAACCGTGGGTCGAACGGGTCAGGCATGCGGCCCCACCAGTCCATGCCGGTGCTGATGCTGGCATAGTCCCCGACGATCGACAGCGGCAAGGTATAGGGCATGCGCTTGGCCTGGCCGGCGGCCGGGTCGCTCCAGTTGCCCAAAGTGTTGAAGCCCCAGGCCTGCAGCCGGTCCAGCGTGTGCCCCTGCCAACGCTCGGCGTCCAGCACCAGCGGCGGGCACACGGGGGCCGCTTGCCCTTCAACGGCTGGCGGGCACGGTTTGCCATAGGTGCGCTGGATGTTCGCGGCATAGAAGTCGAACCAGCGCCCTTGCTTGAAACTGCGCCCTTGCGACGAGGCGTTGCCATCGTCGTTGTTGCCTTCACCATAAAAGGCCGTCAGGACGTCGCCTTCAGCCGGCAACCCCTTGAACATCCCCTCGCGGCCGGCAACGTAGGTACGCCCGCCATCGGCGGCCACGGCATTGACGCCCAGCGAGAAGAACGGATGCCCCTCCGGCGTGACCAGGTACCAGCGGCCTTCGCGCTTCTGCGTATTGAAAAAACCCTTGGCTGCAAACGCCGGCCCGTCCAGCAAGCCACCGTAACTGTCCAGTGGCTGCTTCTGACGGTCAGCCAACCAGCCCTTGAGCTGTTGCTGTTCGCGGCTGTCGGCGGCCTTGAGTTGCTCGTCGTTGGCAATCTTCTCGGGCCAATGCCCCCGGGTGGACTGGCCGTAGGCATCGATCAGCTCGTGGTAGGCCGCCTGGTAGGCCAGGTTGTCGTCCTGGATGCCGACCTTCTCGATCAGCAGGTTCTGCGCCACTTTCGGGTTGGGTATGCTCAGGCTGATGGACACCACCTGCTTAAGGTCAACCTCACCGGCACTGCTGGTCAACAGCAAGCGCTGCCCTTCGTAGGCCCATGGCATGGGCGGGCCGGCACGCATGCCCTGGCTCAGCGGCGAACTGGCATTGAGCGGCACCATGACGGTCTGCGCAGGCCCCGCAGGCAGGTCGATACGGCTGGTCAGCGTGCGCCCATCGCTGCCCAGGACCGTGACGTCGACGGTCAAGGCCCAGTCCTGGGCACTTTGCATACGCAAGGTAAGAAACTGCCCGGCCGACCAGTCCCACACGCCGCTCTGCGGGCTCAGGCGCAAGGTCGGCCGTTCGACCGGGTTGAACACCACCCGCCTGAGCACCTCGCCTTCGGCTGTCTGCTCCGCGTTGTACTGCGGCATGCCGGTGCCTTCGGTCGCCACATTGACCACCGAGGCCGGGCGAACGAAGCTGAACAGCGTCTGCTGCCCAGCCAGCAAAGGCGTGCTGAACAACAAGGTAAGTACCACGGGCAAGCTGCGGCGAATCATAGGGCTGAAGCTCTCCTTCCAGGCCCTCATGGGCCCGCGACTGAGTGATGGACAACGGGCCGGCGCATCGTGCTCCGACCGTCAGGAAATCTCCCGCCGGAAAGGCGGCAGCGCATTGAGAATAGCCTTGCCATAGCGCTGCGTGACCAGACGCCGATCCAGCAGGGTGATGACACCGCGATCCTGCTCGGTACGCAGCAGGCGACCGCAGGCCTGAATCAGGCGCAGCGAGGCATCGGGCACGGCAATTTCCATGAACGGGTTGCCGCCGCGGGCTTCGATCCATTCGGCCAGGGCCGCTTCGACCGGGTCGTCGGGCACGGCGAAGGGGATCTTGGCGATGACCACATGCTCACAATAGGCACCTGGCAGGTCGACACCCTCGGCGAAACTGGCCAGGCCGAACAGCACACTGTGCTGGCCATCGTCGACCCGGGCCTTGTGCTTGTTCAAGGTTTCCTGCTTGGACAGGTTGCCCTGGATCAGCACCAGCTTGCGCCAGTCGCGATCCAGGCCGTCGAACACTTCCTGCATCTGCTTGCGTGAAGAGAACAGCACCAGCGCGCCGCGGGCATCTTCGACAATGCTCGGCAGTTCGCGAATGATCGCTGCGGTGTGTGCTGCCGCGTCGCGCGGATCGGCCTTGAGGTCGGGGACCCGCAACAGGCCGGCATCGCCGTGCACGAACGGGCTTGGGACCACACAGGTGACGGCATCGCGGGGCAGCCCTGAACGCATGCGGAAGCGGTCGAACTTGCCCAGCGCGGTCAGCGTGGCCGAGGTCACCAGGGCGCCATGGGCGACACTCCATAAGCTGCGCCGCAGCATCTCGGCGGCGAGAATCGGGCTGGCATTGACCTCGATGTCGAACAGCGCTCCGCTTTCGGCCAGGGTCAGCCAACGCGCCATGGGCGGGCTGTCTTCCGGGTCTTCGGCGGTGAACGCGGTCCACAGCTCCCAGTTGCCCTGTGCGCGGGTGACCAGGCTGCCGAACAGCGGGTACCACTCCTCGGCCTGGTGGCTGGCGATGCCGATGTTGACCTCACCGTCCATGCCTTCCTTGAGCAAGTCGGCAAGGCGGGTAAACAGGTCATTGAGGCGGGCGAAGCCTTTCTTCAGCTCGATGCCGACTTCGCGGATCTGCTCGGGCACCACACCGCCCTCGAAGCGGTAACGCGGACGCTCGCGGCCTTCGGTGTCCTCGCTCGGGCGGAAATCGGCAACCTGCTCGCACAAGGTGAACATGAACTGCTGCTGGGTACGCACTTCCCGCGCCAGCTCAGGCACCTGTTCGATGTACTTGCCCAGGTCGCCCGGCAAGGGGTGCTGGGCCAACAGCTTGGTGAGATTCTTGGCGGTCTGCTCCAGCCAGTCGGCCGTGGAGCGCAGGCGCGAATAATGGGCGAAGTGGCCGATGGCCTTGTCTGGCAGGTGGTGGCCTTCGTCGAACACGTACATCGTGTCGCGCGGGTCAGGCAGCACCGCGCCACCGCCCAGGGCCAGGTCGGCCAGCACCATGTCGTGGTTGGTGACGATCACATCGACCTTGCCCATGCCTTCGCGGGCCTTGTAGAACACGCACTGCTGGAAGTTCGGGCAGTGGCGACCGGTGCACTGGCTGTGGTCAGTGGTCAGGCGCGCCCAGTCCTGGTCCTCGATGGCTTCCGACCAGCTGTCGCGGTCACCGTCCCAGCGGTTGCCGGCGAGCTTTTCGATCATGCTGTTGAACAGCTTCTGACTGCGCTCGTCGACCTCGATGTGGAAGCCTTCTTCCTCGAACAGCTGGGCCGTGGCCGACTGCGCGTGGCCCTCCTGCAGCAGGATGTCGAGCTTGGACAGGCACAGGTAACGGCCGCGGCCCTTGGCCAGGGCGAAACTGAAGTTCAGGCCGCTGTTGCGCATCAGGTCCGGCAGGTCCTTGAGGACGATCTGTTCCTGCAACGCCACGGTCGCGGTGGCGATCACCAGGCGCTTGCCGGCGGCCTTGGCGGCCGGGATCGCGGCCAGCGCATAGGCGACCGTCTTGCCGGTACCGGTGCCCGCCTCCACCGCAACCACGGCAGGCTCGCCGGCACGGCGGCCTTCGTCGTCACAGGCGATGTCGCCGAGCACCTTGGCCACTTCGGCGATCATCAGGCGCTGGCCATACCGCGGCTTGAGGCTCTTGGCTTCGAGAAAACGCGTGTAGGCGCCCTGGATGGTGGCTTTGAGTTCGTTGCTGATCATGGTCTGCAGGCGCCCGGAGGGCTGGATATATTTTCAGTGTTTCGCATGGGGCGGCTATCATACCCCGCTATTGCCCTTTGTGCCGCATGGAGATCCGGATGCTTGCCTTTGCCCTGCCCTACACACTGCATGTTCTTGCCGCCCTGGTCTGGGTCGGCGGCATGTTCTTCGCCTGGCTGGTACTGCGCCCGGCAACGGTTGCAGCCCTTGAAGGGCCTGCCCGCCTGCGCTTGTGGGTGGAAGTTTTCCGACGCTTCTTCGTCTGGGTCTGGCTAGCCGTTGCGATCTTGGCGATAAGTGGTATCGGCATGTTGCACATGCGCTTCAGCGGCTTCGAGACAGCGCCCAAATATGTGCATGTGATGATTGGCGGCGGGATTGCCATGTTCGCGCTGTTCATGCGCATCCAGGCATTGCTGTTGCCGGAACTGAAGGCAGCGGTGCAGGCCGAGGACTGGCCGACGGGCGCTGCGGTACTCGGACGTATTCGACGGATGGTGGGGATCAACCTGCTGCTGGGCCTGGCGGTGGTTGCGGTCGCCAGTTCCCGGTTACTGATGTAGCTGGTTTCGCGGTCCTGTAGGAGCAGCCCTTTCGCGACACAAGGCCGCTCCTGCATGGCGTGCGAAAAGTCCTTCAGAGGCGCTGCAGGATCAGTTCACCCTCGGCGCCAGCCAACCCAGGCTGCCCTTCCTGCCCCGGTCGGCCATTGGCCCCGGCATCGGTGCGATATACCAGGCATCCCTTGCTCGCCCCGCCTTTACCCGCCTTGCCGGCTGCCCCGGCCTTGCCCGGCGCACCGCCCTCCAGGCGTACCACGATGCGCTCCTGCGCGAAGCCCTGCGGCAGGCTCAGGCGAATCCGCCCGCCAGGCGCACCGTCATGCCCGTTGCCACCATCATCGCCGTTCGCCCCTTGGCTGGCCTGGCCCCAGGCACAGCCTCCCGCCTGGCCATTGGCGCCATCAAGGCCCACATAACCCGGTGCTCCGGCGCCACCACGGGCATCGATGGCCAAACGCTCGGCATCGACTGCGTCAAGCTTCAACTCCAGGCTGCGCCCGGAGCGGGCAGCCCGCTCGTAAGTGCCGGGCGCCCCTGGCGCGCTGATCTCGCTGCCCTCGCCCAGCACAGCATTGCGTACATCGATGCGCAGCGGTGCTTCGGCGGGTGCGATGGCAATCCGCGCCTCGCGGCCCAGTTGCAGATGATCGACCTTCAGTTCGGTCAACGTGGCCGGTAACAGCAAGGTTGCCGAATCTGCCACGCGCAATTGCTCCAGGTGCACGCTGGCCGACTTGTTCGGCAGGCGCAGCATGGAGTGGGAGGGAACTTCAAGGCTCTGTGCCTGGGCCATAGGCGCGGCCAATACCGCCAGCAACATCAATTTACGCATGGCGAGGCGCCTCCTGCGGACGGGGGATGGACATGACATGGAAAATACCGGTCAGCAGGATCTGCAACCGGTCGAACCAGCGATGGCTGCGGCCTCGCAAGCTGCCATTGAAAAACAGCACTTCAAGAAAATGCAGGCTCAGGACAAAAATGCCCAAGGCATTGATCAACAGATTCAACGGCAATGGTTGCGGCATCATCAGGTTGAACAGCACCACGCCCCAGAACGCCACGGTCAGGACCTTGCCCAGGCCCAGGATGAACTTCATACCCCGCCCCTACGTGTCTATTTATTGTTATGCCTACGCGGCCCGAGCAAGCGCGCCGCGCAGCCAACACTACCTGCATGCCCGGGCAGGCGCCAGCGCAGTCAGTTGAGGTGCAAGTCCACCCGTCGGTTGTGCGCACGCCCTTCATCGGTGGCGTTGTCAGCGATCGGCTCATGGGCGCCACGACCTTCGCTGGTCACCTTCTGCGGCGCCAAGCCCTGACTGATCAGGTACTCGGCGACACTGGCGGCACGGCGTTCGGAAAGCGCCTGGTTGTAGCTGTCGGAGCCGACGTTGTCGGTATGACCGACCACCTTGACACGGCTGACTCCCAGCTCGTTGAGGCGCGGCAGCAGGCTTTTCAGCCGCTCCTCGCTACCCGGCGTGAGGTCGGCGGAGTTGAAGGCGAACATCACCTGGCCCTGGTCGTCGAGGGTGATTACCTCGGGCTTGGGCTCCGGTGCAGGTTGGGAAGGCGGATACTGCGCCAGCGGGCAGCCCATGTGGTCAACCGGGGTATTGGCCTGGGTGTCGGGGCAACGGTCGCGGCGGTCGAACACGCCGTCACCATCCTCGTCACCATCCTGGGCGTAGCAGATCAGCCCGCCAGCGATCGCGCCGAGGGCACCGAGGCCAGCCGCCCAGCTTGAGTTTTCAATGGCGCCAAGGCCACCGCCGACCGCACCGCCGAGCAGGCTGCAGATGGGCCAAGTCCTTTGATTGAGGGGCGCACTGCCGTCACTGTGGGTGGCGCAGCCTGCAAGCAGGCCGGTCACCACCAGCAACGGCAACGCCGCCTTCGACATTACACTCATGATGAATGCTCCTGTGTCATCGGCCGCGACCGGCTAACAGGATTAAAGACGCGCCCGCGCCACTTCTCAAGGCGCGGGCGCCAGGGCGTCAACGCTGGATCTTGATTTCGGTACGACGGTTCATGGCACGCCCTTCGGCCGTGGCATTGTCTGCCACTGGCTGGGTTTCACCAGCACCTGCCACCGAAACGAAGCTGGCGCGAGGCACACCGCTTTCGATCAGGTAATCGGTTACCGCGTGAGCACGGTGCTCGGACAACTTCTGGTTGTACTTGTCGGAGCCCACGCTGTCGGTGTGGCCGGTCACGCTCAGGCGGGCGCTTGGCGCTTCCTGCTTCAGGCGAGTGGCAACCGTGTTCAGGCGTTCCTTGTCGGCCGCCGTCAGGCGCGAGGAATTGAACTCGAAGTGCACATCACGAATGACGATCACTTCCTCCTTCTGCACCACCACTTCCTCGACGACTGGAGGAGGTGTAGGCGGGCAGCCATTGGCATCGACCTTCACGCCATGTGGCGTACCTGGGCACTTGTCACGGCTGTCCGGCACGCCATCGCCGTCCTCGTCACCATCGCCGTGAGCCCAGCAATAGCCTGCCGCCAGGCCACCACCGAGCAGCGCGCCCCAGCCCGCCCAGCTGGAACTCTCGATGGCACCCAGGCCGGCACCGGCGACGCCCCCGACGGCAGCACACTTCGGCCAGTCGGTTTTTTGCAAACCTGCACAACCAGTCAACACACTGGTGAGCAGTACCAGGGGTAACGCTGTGCGTACTATGCTCATTTTCGTAGCTTCTCCTAGGGGGAATCGGCATAAGACCGATCTCTGGGAGTAAAGACCGCGCAACCCATCCCTGCCAGCAATAAGCCACGACGCGGCCACTTGCCTCTATGCCGGCGCACAGCAGCCCGCTAGTCTTGGACGACATGAACGAGGATTGGCAATGACCGACGGTTTTTCCCAGCGCACCCCGCAGCAAGCCCTGGCCGCCCTGCTGGAGCGCTTCACCCCGCAACGCCTGCTGCTGGTGGGCACGCGCTTCCCGGCCCTGGATGCCTTTGCCCAGGCTCACCCGCAGGTGACCATCGAAACCTGTGCGCCGGGGCCATTGCCCGCAACGCTGGCGGCGCAGCGCTTTGACCTGGCGGTGCTGGTGGACTGCCTTGAACACGTGCCAAAACGTACCGGCCTGCAACTGCTGGGCGGCATCCGCAACCTCAACGCAAGCCGCGTTGCAGTGCTGGCCGACCTGCCCGCCTGCGGCTGGCAAGACACCGATTTCTTCTCCCTGGCGCTGCAGGCCAGCGAGAAATTCCGCCGCGATGAGCAGGTGTTGAGCTTGTTCACCTATGATCTACATGACTACAAGCAGGTCCCGGACTGGCTCAACGCCAAGTTCTGGGCCAACCCTGAAAACTTCGGCAAGTATTGGTGGTGATGATGAGTGTCTCGGTTTGCCCTTGTGGCAGCGGCAATCTGCTCGACGCCTGCTGCGGGCATTACCATGCCGGCACCCCGGCGCCCGACGCCCAGACGCTGATGCGTTCGCGCTACAGCGCCTATGTATTGGGGCTGGTCGACTACCTGGTAGCCACGACCCTGCCGGCCCAGCAGGCCGGGCTGGACCGCGCCGCCATCATGGCGTGGAGCGCCCAGAGCACCTGGCTGGGCCTGGAAGTGGAAAGCGCCGAAGTGCTCGGTGGCCAACCCGAACACGCCTTCGTGACCTTCACCGCGCGCTGGCATGACCAGGAGGGTGACCATCAGCACCGCGAGCGTTCTGCTTTCGTGCAGCACGAGCGGCGCTGGTACTTCATCGACCCCACCGTCGCGCTCAAGGCCGGGCGCAACGACCCCTGCCCCTGCGCCAGCGGGCAGAAGTTCAAGAAATGCTGCGCCAGTTACGTCGGTAACTGAGCATGATCGCCGCCTCCCGCCTGCTCCTGCTCAGCGCCCTGCTGATGCTGCTGGCGGGCTGTGCGAGCTGGAGCGAAGACTGGCGCGAGCCGGAACTGCACCTGGACAAGGTCGAAACGGTGAAGGCGCGGCTGCTGCAGCAGGAGTTCGTCCTGCACCTGCGCGTGGACAACCCCAACGACAGCCGCCTGTTCATTCGCAACCTGAGTTATTCGGTGTGGCTGAACGACCTGTTGCTGGCCCAGGATGACGTCAGCCTCTGGCGCAGTGTCGGCGGGCATGCCCGGCGCACGTTCAAGATCACTGCACGGACCAACCTGTGGCAGCACCTCAAGCCATTGGCCAAGCTGCTCAAGAGTGGGCAGCCGCTGCAATACCGCTTGCAAGGCGAGCTGGAGACCGGGCTGATCATCCATCAGGACCTGCACTTGTCGCGCAGTGGTGAGATAATCCCCGGCGATTTCATACCGGAGTAACCCTGCAATGACTCAGCAACCTCATGTTCATGGCCCGGACTGCAACCACGGTCACGATCATCAGCATGATCACGACCACGGCCATGTACACGGCCCGCACTGCAACCACGGCCACCAGGAGCCGGTGCGCAACGCCCTGAAGGACGTTGGCCGCAACGACCCGTGCCCATGCGGCAGCCAGAAGAAGTTCAAGAAGTGCCACGGCGCCTGATGCCTTGAACGCCGGTACCTGCAGCGGCAATGACGGCGGTGCAGGTACCGCTGGTAAATAAAGCTCCACCGCACCTTGCACGGCGCCTGCGCGCTCACTACCTTAGCGCCTTTCGAACCCCGCCACGCCTTGCAGGAGCCCTTGTCATGGCCGCCCCCGTCCTTCCTCCCTTCCGCCCGCGGCTCAGCGCCGCCGCCACGCTGCTCGGCATGCTCGGGCTCGCCGGCTGCCAGATGGGGGGCTATCAGGACAGCGTGCCACCGACCACCGGCGTGCAGCCGCTCAAAGGCCTGGCGCAGAACGTCTCGGTCCGGCGCAACGCCATGGGCGCACCGCTGATCGAAAGCAGCAGCTTCCATGACGCCCTGTTCACCCTCGGCTATGTACATGCCGGCGATCGCATCGAGCAGATGCTCGCCATGCGCCTGCTCGCCCAGGGCCGCCTGGCGGAGCTGGCCGGCAGCGAAGCGCTGGACATCGACCGGCTGATGCGCGCGGCCAACCTCAAGCAGAACGCCGCCCAGCAGTACGCCGACGCCTCGCCACGCCTGAAGCGCTTCTTCGAGGTGTATGCCCGTGGGGTCAACGCCTACCTGTTCCGCTACCGCGACAAGTTGCCGGCCAACCTGGCCAGCAGCGGTTATCGCCCGGAATACTGGAAGCCTGAAGATTCGGCATTGATCTTCAACCTCTACGCCTTCAGCCAGTCGGTGAACCTGCAGGAAGAACTCAGCGCCCTGACCCTGGCGCAGAAGGTCGGCAACGACAAGCTGCCCTGGCTGCTGCCCGGCGCACCGGACGAACCCCTGGCTGACGCCGAGGTGGAAAAACTCAAGGGCCTGAACCTGGGCAGCCAGCTGCCAGGCCTGCCCGCATTGGCGGCGGCCAGCCAGAAACTCGCCGACCTTGACCTGCTCGGCAGCCCCGGTTCGGCCAACCTGGCGCTCGGCCCGCAACGCAGCCGCAGCGGCAAGAGCCTGCTGGCCAGCGACAGCCGCGCCGCCTGGGCCCTGAGCCCGGTACAGATCCACACGGGCAAGTACCAGGTCGCCGGCCTGTCACTGCCGGGCCTGCCGATCGTGCTGGCCGGCTACAATGGCAAGCTGGCCTGGAGCAGCAGCGCAGTGATGGCCGACAACCAGGACCTGTACCTGGAGCAGCTGCGTCATGCCGGCAGCCAGGTGACCTACCTGGCCGACGGCAAGTGGCTGCCGGCCCGGGCCCGCAGCGAAACCTTCTTTGTTCGCGGCCAGCGCCCACTGCGCGAAGTGATGTACGACACCCGCCACGGCACCCTGCTGCCCCAGGCAGGCAACGCCAGCCTGGGCCTGGCCCTGAGCCTGCCGCAGCTCAAGGGCGACCGCAGTCTCGATGCGCTGTTCGACCTGACCCGCGCACAGAACATCGAGCGCGCCTTCGACAGCACCCGTGAAGTCGCCACTGCCGCGCTCAACTTCGTCTTCGCCGAACCCGAACACATCGGCTGGCAAGTCAGCGGCCGCTACCCGAACCGCCGTGAAGGCCAGGGCCTGCTGCCGTCGCCGGGCTGGGACGGCCGTTATGACTGGGACGGCTATGCCGACCCGATGCTGCACCCCTATGACCAGGACCCACCGGCCGGCTGGATCGCCCACGCCAACCAGCGCAGCCTGCCGCGTGGCTACGGCATGCAGCTGTCCAGCACTTGGTACTACCCTGAACGCGCCGAGCGCCTGGGCCAGCTGGCCGGCAACGGCCGTCACGACAGCCGCAGCCTGATGGCCATGCAGAACGACCAGGTGACGCGGCTGGCCGACAAGCTCAAGCAGATGTTCGACGCCCCCGGCATGGCCCAGCCGCTCAAAAAGGCGATTGACGCGTTGCCTGCTGCCCAGCGCGACAAGGCGCGCGAGGCCCTTGCCCGACTGAAGGCCTTCGATGGCCGCCTGAGCCCGGTGTCGGCGGATGCCGCGTTGTACGAACTGTTCCTCCAGGAGGTGGCCCGGCAGACCTTCCTCGACGACCTCGGGCCGGAGTCAAGTCCGGCTTGGCAAGCGTTCGTCAGCAACGCCCGCCTGTCGTACTCGGCCCAGGCCGACCACCTGCTGGGCCGCGACGACAGCCCGTTCTGGGACGATCGCAATACCCCGCAAAAGGAAGACAAACCCGCCATCCTGGCCCGCAGCCTGGCCGCTTCGGTGGATGCCGGCACCGCGCAACTGGGCAGCGACCGCCGTGCCTGGCAGTGGGGCAAGCTGCACCAGTATCGCTGGCCGGCCCCTGCCTACCACGGGCTGGGCGATGCGCTGAACCGCTCGCCGCTGGCCGCCGGTGGCGACTTCACCACCCTGGCCCTGACCCCTTACGCCTGGGGCAGCGATTTCGACACCCGCCTGCCGGCCTCGGCGCGGATGATCGTCGACTTCGGCCAGGCCGAGCCGCTGCAGATACTGACCAGCAATGGCCAGTCGGGCAACCCGGCCAGTTCGCATTACAGCGACGGCCTGGATGCCTGGTTCAAGGGGCGGTTCATGAGCCTGCCCCTGCAGCCGCAGAATTTCGGGCGGGCCTATGGCAGCCAGCGGTTGACGTTGGTGCCAGGCCGCTAGCGGTCAGAGTTCCTTCTGATCACCTGTGAGCCCGGTGCTTAGCATCCTGTCGTACTGCGTTCGCCCGTCGGCAAGCGCAGCACGACTCAACCCAAAAAAGGATGACTAGCATGAGCAGCGAAACCCTCAAGATCGAAATCTCCTGGCCAGCATCGATGGCCGTTCCCGCAGGCGCGACCGTCAATGCGCAACTGTGGGTTGGCAATGCCAGCGCTGGCTACAGCATGATCGGCGAACTGGATGCCTCGGCAGACGCTGTCAGCTCGCCGACCACGCTGGAAATCCCCTACAGCCCGGACGACCTGCAGTCCTCGGACGGCGACACGACCTGGGATCACTTCCACACATCCCCTTACCTGGCACACGACGGCAAGCGCCTGAACATCAGTTATTCCGAAAAGATCAGCATTGCCGATGCCAAGGCCAATGGCTGGAAGATAACCCTGCGCTAAGCGTTCGAGGCGCCGGCCCTGTGCCAGGGCTGGCGCCTGACATCACCCGAACTTCCCTCACCCGATGACGTTCTCAACTGGTAAGCCCTCTGCCCAGGCACTGCCATGGACCTCGTCATCGCTCGCCCCGAAGGCCTGTACTGCCCACCCGGCAACTTCTACATAGACCCCTGGCGCCCGGTCGACCGCGCCGTGATCACCCATGGTCATGGTGACCATGCACGCACCGGCAACCGCCACTACCTGACCGCCGCCCCCGGCGCGGGCATCCTGCGCAGCCGCCTGGGCCAGGACATCGACCTGCAGACCTTGCCCTACGGCGAGCAGATCCGGCACCACGGCGTCACCCTCAGCCTGCACCCGGCCGGCCATGTGCTGGGTTCGGCACAGGTGCGCCTCGAGTACCAGGGCGAAGTCTGGGTTGCCTCGGGTGATTACAAAGTCGAGCCTGACGGGACCTGCGCAGCCTTCGAACCGGTGCGCTGCCATACCTTCATCACCGAGTCCACGTTCGGCCTGCCCATCTACCGCTGGCCCAGCCAGGCGAATATCCTTGCCGGGATCAATGCCTGGTGGCGCAGCAACAGTGAGCAAGGCAAAGCCAGCGTGCTGTTCTGTTATGCCTTCGGCAAGGCGCAGCGAATTCTCCATGGCCTGGCCCCGGACATCGGGCCGATCCTCGTCCACGGTGCTGTCGAGCCACTGAACCGGGTCTACCGCGAAGCCGGTGTGTACTTGCCAGCCACCCGCTATGCCGGTGACGTGCCGCGCAACGACCCGCTGATGCGTCAGGCGTTGGTCCTGGCGCCACCCTCTGCCGCAGGTAGCAGCTGGATGCGCCGTTTCGGCGAATACAGCGATGCCTTTGCCAGCGGCTGGATGCTGCTGCGTGGTACACGGCGAAGGCGCGGTGTGGACCGCGGCTTCGTGCTTTCCGACCACGCCGACTGGCCGGGGCTGCTGTGGGCCATCGGCCAGACCGGTGCCGAGCGGGTGATGGTCACCCACGGCTCGGTCAATGTGCTGGTGCGCTACCTCAACGAACAGGGCCTGGATGCCCGCGCCTTCGTCACCGAATACGGCGAAGAGGATGACACCACGGTCACGGAGCCTGAGGCATGAAAGCCTTTGCCGAACTGTACCTGCGCCTGGACGCCACCACCTCCAGCAATGCCAAGCTCGAAGGCCTGCGCGACTATTTTGCTGCAGCGCCGGCCGAGGATGCGGCGTGGGCCGTCTATTTCCTTGCTGGCGGGCGCCCTCGCCAGCTGGTGCCGACCCGCGTGCTGCGCGAGCTGGCCATGGCACTGGCGGGGTTGCCCGAATGGTTGTTCGAAGAGAGCTACCAGGCCGTGGGCGACCTGGCCGAGGCCATCTCGCTGCTGTTGCCCGAAGCCCCCCATGCCAGCGACGAGGGCCTGGCATACTGGGTCGAGGCCCACCTGCTGCCTTTGCGCGGTTTGCCTGCTGAAGAAGTCCAGCAGCGCCTGCCTCCCTTGTGGGCACAACTGGACCGCCCCAGCCTGATGCTGTGCCTGAAGCTGATCACCGGCAGTTTTCGCGTCGGGGTGTCCAAGCTACTGGTCACCCGCGCCCTGGCACAACTGGCCGGGCTGGATGCCAAACGCGTGGCCCAGCGGCTGGTCGGTTACACCGATATCGGCCACCGTCCAACGGCCGCCAGCTACCTCAAGCTGATCGCCGAAGAATCCGCTGACGAACATAGCCAGCGCGGTGGCCAACCTTACCCCTTCTTCCTGGCCCACGCCCTGCAGGCCCCGTCGGAACAGTTCGAAGCGCTGCTCGGCCCCCCCGCTGCATGGCAGATCGAGTGGAAGTGGGATGGCATCCGCGCCCAGGTCGTCAAGCGCGATGGCCAGCTGTGGGTCTGGTCACGGGGCGAAGAGCTGGTCACCGAGCGCTTCCCCGAACTGCATGTCTTGGCCGAAAGCTTGCCGGACGGCACGGTGCTCGACGGCGAAATCCTGGTCTGGAAGCCTGGCATCGATGCCAGCGTACCCGCAGTACAGCCATTCGCCGTGCTGCAGCAACGCATTGGCCGCAAGACCCTGGGCAAGAAGCTGCTGGCCGACGCGCCGGTGGTACTCCAGGCCTACGACGTGCTGGAGTGGCAAGGCGAGGACTGGCGCAACCGCCCGCAGCATGAGCGGCGCCAGCAATTGCAGCGCCTGGTGGCCGAGTACCCTTTGGCCCCGCTGTTGCTTTCACCGCTGCTCGAAGGCAATGACTGGAACGAGCTGGCCCGGCAACGCGAACAGTCGCGAAACCTTGGCGTGGAGGGGTTGATGCTCAAGCAGCGTGAGGCGTTGTATGGCGTGGGCCGAACCAAGGACATGGGGCTGTGGTGGAAGTGGAAAATCGACCCGTTCAGCGTCGATGCCGTACTGATCTATGCCCAGCGCGGCCATGGTCGCCGTGCCAGCCTCTACAGCGACTACACCTTCGCGGTGTGGGACGCGCCCCCCGGCACGCCCGAACGCACGCTGGTGCCCTTCGCCAAGGCTTATTCGGGGCTCAGCGACGAAGAGATGCGCAAAGTGGATGCGATCATCCGCAAGACCACGGTGGAAACCTTCGGGCCGGTACGTAGCGTCACGCCGACCCTGGTGTTCGAGCTGGGCTTCGAGGGCATTGCGCTGTCCAAGCGCCACAAGAGTGGTATCGCCGTCAGGTTTCCGCGGATGTTGCGCTGGCGCCTGGACAAGCCGGTCGATGAAGCCGATGACCTGGCAAGCCTGCAGGCATTGCTGGTCTGAAAGAAGGCAACGCGGTGAGGCGCGACAACGGAAATTATGCTTCTATCTTTGAGCCGACCCGTGTCGCAGACCGTTTTCGCCACGCAGCCAGGACCACCATGCACCATTCGACTCACGACCTGCTCTCGCCCGTACCGGGTATTACCCGCCAGTTGCACAGTTTCCACTTTGGCCCACGGGGTGGCGCCAAGGTGTATATCCAGGCTTCACTGCATGCCGACGAACTGCCCGGCATGCTGGTCGCCTGGCACCTCAAGCGCCGCCTGGCCGAGCTGGAGCAGCAAGGTCGCCTGCTGCGCGAGATCATCCTGGTACCGGTGGCCAACCCGGTTGGCCTCGAGCAGGTGATGCTGGATGCCCCGCTGGGCCGTTTCGAACTGCAAAGCGGCGAGAACTTCAACCGTAACTTCGTCGACCTGTCTGACAGCATCGGCGACCAGATCGAAAGCCACCTGACCCAGGACCCGGCCCACAACCTGGCATTGATCCGCGAGTACCTGCGTCGCGGCCTGGATGCCCACCCGGCGCACACGCCATTGCAGTCCCAGCGCCTGACCTTGCAACGGCTGGCCTGCGATGCTGACCTGGTGCTGGACCTGCACTGTGACTTCGAGGCTGTCGAACACCTCTACACCACCCCTGAGGCCTGGCCACAGGTCGAGCCGCTGGCCCGTTACCTGGGTGCCCGGGCCAGCCTGCTGGCCACCGACTCCGGTGGCCAATCGTTCGACGAGTGCTTCAGCCTGGTCTGGTGGCAGCTGCAACAGCGCTTCGGCAAGCGCTACCCGATCCCGCAGGGCAGCATTGCTGTGACCGTCGAGCTGCGCGGCCAGGCCGATGTCAGCCATGACCTGGCCAGCCAGGACTGCCAGGCGATTCTCGACTACCTGACCCACGCGAGCGTCATCGAAGGCACCGCCGCCCCACTGCCGGAGCTGACACGCCCGGCCACACCGCTGGCCGCCGTCGAACCCGTGGCCGCGCCCCTTGGCGGGCTGCTGGTGTACCACGCCCGCCCCGGCCAGCACCTGGAAGCCGGGCAACTGATCGCTGAGGTCATCGACCCGATCAGCGACCGGGTAACGGCCGTGCGCAACAGCCACCCCGGCCTGCTCTACGCCCGCAGCGTGCGCCGCATGGCCACGGCCGGCATGGTCATCGCCCATGTCGCCGGTGAACAGGTGCTACGCAGCGGCTACCTGCTGGCCAACTGATCGGTTAAAACCAATGCCGGTGGCGAGTGGTCTGTAGAAGCACAGCCCATTCAGGACCGCTCGCCCCTATGCCCGCCTCTGCCGACCTCGCCAATGCCTGGTTCACTGCCCGCGGCTGGAAGCCTTTCGCTTTCCAGCGCCAGGTATGGGCGGCGGTCGGGCGCGGTGAGTCCGGGCTGCTGCATGCCAGTACCGGAGCTGGCAAGACCTATGCAGTCTGGCTGGCAGCGTTGCGTGCCTTCTCCCAACCCGTCTCCGCGCGCCAACCCGCCGCGCTGCAGGTGCTCTGGGTCACCCCCATGCGCGCACTGGCCGCCGATACCGCGCGCGCCCTGCAAACGCCACTGGATGAGCTCGGCCTGAACTGGACGGTCGGCGTGCGCAGTGGCGACACCGGCAGCGCCGAACGCGCTCGCCAGGCCCGACGCCTGCCAAGCACCCTGATCACCACACCGGAAAGCCTGACCCTGCTGCTGACCCGGGCGCAAGCCAGTGATGACTTCGCCAGCCTGCGCCTGGTGGTGGTGGATGAATGGCACGAACTGCTCGGCAACAAGCGCGGGGTGCAGCTGCAACTGGCCCTGGCCCGCCTGCGCCGCTGGCATCCGGGCCTGATGACCTGGGGCTTGTCGGCCACGCTCGGCAATCTGCCACATGCACTCGAGGTGCTGCTTCCGGGGGGCGGCCAGTTGGTGAAAGGCCGCCAGGACAAGCAGCTGGTGGTCGATACCTTGCTGCCCGCTGCCATCGAGCGCTTCCCATGGGCCGGTCACATGGGCCTGAAGATGCTCGACCAGGTTGCCGATGAGCTCGACGCCAGCAGCAGCAGCCTGGTGTTCACCAACACCCGTGCACAAGCCGAACTCTGGTACCAGGCCTTGCTGGACGCCCGCCCCGATTGGGCCGGGCAAATTGCCTTGCATCATGCCTCGCTGGCCCGGGCGACCCGCGACTGGGTCGAGCAGAGCCTCAAGCAGGGCACACTCAAGGCCGTCATCTGCACCTCCAGCCTGGACCTGGGGGTGGACTTTCTGCCGGTCGAGCGGGTGCTGCAGATCGGTTCGGCCAAAGGCATCGCCCGCCTCATGCAGCGCGCCGGGCGCTCTGGGCATGCGCCGGGGCGCCGCTCGCGCGTCACTCTGGTACCCACCCATAGCCTGGAGCTGGTGGAAGCTGCCGCCGCCCGCGCCGCACTGTCGGCCGGCCATATCGAAGCGCGCCGCTCGCCGCGCCTGTGCCTGGACGTACTGGTCCAGCACCTGGTCAGCATGGCGCTGGGCAGCGGCTTTCGCCCTGCTGAGCTGCTCGCGGAAGTCCGCAGCACCTGGGCTTTCCGTGACCTGCTCGACAGCCAGTGGCAATGGGCGCTCGACTTCGTCAATCACGGTGGCCACGCCTTGACGGCGTACCCTGATTATCAGCGTGTCGAGGCGCACCCCGACGGGATTTGGCGGGTGGCCAGCGAACGCCTGGCGCGGCGTCAGCGCATGGGCATCGGCACCATCGTCAGCGACGCCAGCCTGCAGCTCAAGTACTGGAGCAAGGGTGGCGGCGGCAAGCACCTGGGCAGTGTCGAGGAAGCCTTCATTGCCCGCCTGCGCCCTGGCGATACCCTGGTGTTTGCCGGGCGGGTGCTGGAATTGGTACGGGTAGAAGGCATGACCGCCTATGTGCGCCGCAGCACCGCACGCAAAGCCGCCGTGGCGCGCTGGAATGGCGGGCGCATGCCGCTGTCCAGCGAACTGGCCGACGCATTGGTCGAGCAACTCGATGCCGCCGCGCACGGGTACTACATCGGCCCGGAGATGCAGGCCGTGAGGCCACTGCTGGGCGTACAGTCGCAGTGGTCGGCCTTACCCACCAGCGCCACGCTGCTGGCCGAAACCCTGGGATCGCGCCAGGGATCGCACCTGTTCCTCTACCCCTTCGCCGGGCGCATGGCCAACCTGGGCCTGGCCAACCTGATTGCCTGGCGGGTGAGCCGGGTACAGCCACTATCGGTGTCCATCGCAGTGAACGACTATGGTTTCGAGCTGCTCAGCCCCGGCAGCGTGGATTGGGCCAGTTGCCTGCCGCAGGCGCTGTCTGGCGACAACCTGCTGGAGGACGTGCTGGCCAGCCTGAACGCTGGCGAAATGGCGCTGAGGCGTTTTCGCGAAATCGCCCAGATCGCCGGGCTGGTATTCGGCGGCTACCCGGCCGCGCAGAAGAGCACACGGCAGATTCAGGCCTCCAGCGGGTTGTTCTACGAGGTTTTCCGCAAACACGATGCCGGCAACTTGCTGCTAGGCCAGGCGCGCGATGAAGTGCTGAGCGAAGAGCTGGAAATCGAGCGGCTGCACCGCCAATTGCTCAAGATGCAGCACCTGAAACTGGACCTGCGCCCGCTGCAACGGCCTGGCCCGTTGGCATTTGCCCTGCTGGTCGAGGGCATGCGCGAGACCTTGAGCACGGAAAAGCTGGCGGACCGCATCGCGCGCATGGTGGCCGACCTGGAAAAAGCGGCAAACCGGCCATGAACAGCTACCTGCCCATCGAGCACTGTGGCGAAACGCTCTGGCTGTTACCGGACAAGGCCATCTACTGGCCAGCCCGGCGCGCCCTGCTGGTGGCCGACGTCCATATCGGCAAGGCGGCCAGTTACCGAGCCTTGCATCAACCGGTGCCGCGTGGCACCACGGCCATTACCCTGGCACGCCTGGATGCGCTGCTGAACCAGCATGACTGCGAGCAGTTGATCATCCTCGGGGACTTTCTTCATGCGCGCGCTGCGCACTCACCCGACATTCTGGCCAGCCTGTCCACATGGAGAAAACGCCATGGCACGCTGAAGGTCGTGCTGGTGCGCGGCAACCATGATCGCCACGCCGGTGACCCGCCTGCGGCGCTGGCTATCGAGGTGAAAGACCAACCGTTGCTGCTGGAACCCTTCGCCCTGCAGCATGAACCCGTGCCACATCCCAGCCACCCGGTACTGGCCGGGCATGTGCATCCGGTGTACATACTGCGTGGGCGGGCACGCCAACGGCTCAGGCTGCCGTGCTTCCTGATCGATGCTCAGGTCAGCCTGCTGCCGGCGTTCGGTGAATTCACCGGGGGGTGGTTGGTCGAGCCAGGCCTGGGCGCCCGCGTTTACCTCGCCGGAGGCGATCAGGTCTGGGCAGTTGCCAACTGATCAGGCGACCGGGGCAGGTGGTGGCTCATCGGGAAGGGTGGGCTCACCCGGCTCCATCGGCGGCTGTTCACCGGGCTCTGGCGGTTGCGGCGTATCGGGATCAGGCTGGTGCGGCACGCCGCCGGCCTGCATGGGCAGCGGGTGCGCCAGCAGTGACCATGCCAGCAACCCGATCTGGTTGGGCTGCAGTACAGCCAGCTTCGCACTGATTGCGGGGTTGAGTTTCATTGGCAGCTCCTGACGAGGGCCGACACGCTTCATGCGTACCGGCACTGTTCAAAACGTTGGAGTGCCACCCGGGAAACTAATTCCCCGCGCTCGTCGGATCAGGTGCGTGGCAAGGTGACGCCGCGCTGCCCCTGATACTTGCCGCCACGATCCTTGTAGGACACTTCGCACTCTTCATCGGACTCGAGGAAGAGCATCTGCGCCACGCCTTCGTTGGCGTAGATCTTCGCCGGCAGCGTGGTGGTGTTGGAGAATTCCAGGGTCACGTGGCCTTCCCACTCCGGCTCGAGCGGGGTGACGTTGACGATGATCCCGCAACGGGCGTAGGTGCTCTTGCCGAGGCAGATGGTCAGCACGTTGCGCGGGATGCGGAAGTACTCGACGGTGCGGGCCAGGGCGAAAGAGTTAGGCGGGATGATGCAGACGTCGCTCTTGACGTCGACGAAGCTGCCGGCGTCGAAATTCTTCGGGTCGACGGTGGCCGAGTTGATGTTGGTGAACACCTTGAATTCATCGGCGCAGCGCACGTCGTAGCCGTAGCTGGAGACGCCGAAGGAGATGACCCGGCTGTCTTGCTCGCCGCGCACCTGGCGCTCGACGAACGGTTCGATCATGCCGTGTTCCTGCGCCATGCGGCGAATCCACTTGTCCGATTTGATGCTCATGGCGGGGGTGTCCTGAAGAGTTGCGAGGGGAAAATCCAGACGCGCATCTTACCGGTCCCGGCGCCAGGGTTAAAGTTCCAAGCCACATCCCGCGCCGGACGGGGGCTGCAGCCGCCGTCGATCCGAATTTGCGTAAAGCGTTCACAGACCATTGGCAGCTCGTGGAAAGTGGGGTAAGGTGGCGCCACTGTGCTGCACGTGACACCGAGAATCTCTAGTTTGATGCACGATCCTGATCGGCCCATCGCTGAATTTTCTGCTCTCTTTGCGCTCAGTCCCGGCCAGGGTTTTTCCTGACCGTTATCAAATTGTCCAAGGAGACAGAAAAATGTCCAACCGTCAATCCGGTGTTGTTAAGTGGTTCAACGATGAGAAAGGCTACGGCTTCATCACCCCTCAGTCGGGCGACGACCTGTTCGTGCACTTCAAAGCCATCCAAGCTGACGGCTTCAAAACCCTGAAAGAAGGCCAGGCTGTTACTTTCGTCGCTACCCGCGGCCAGAAAGGCATGCAGGCTGAAGAAGTTCAGATCGCCTAAGTCGATCTCAGCTTCCTGGCTTTCAAAAAAACCCGCCTTCTGGCGGGTTTTTTTATGCCTGACCGAAATACCGGGTCTCCTGCTTCGCGGGCAAGCCCGCTCCCACAGGGGCTGCAAAAGGCTTGAAACCTACGCGATCCCTGTGGGAGCGGGTTTACCCGCGAAGCAAGCAGCGCGGCCTTCAGTCCTCGCTGATGGTAATGCTCGGCATCGCCGGCGCCGCCGCTTCCTGCAGCACGATCCGTGCGCCCACCTGGCGAGCCAGCTCCTGGTAGACCATGGCAATCTGGCTTTCCGGCTCGGCGATCGCCGTCGGCTTGCCGCTGTCGGCCTGCTCGCGGATCAGCATCGACAGTGGCAGCGAAGCCAGCAGGTCGACGCCGTACTGCGCCGCCAGCTTCTCGCCACCGCCTTCACCGAACAGGTGCTCGGCATGGCCGCAGTTCGAGCAGATGTGCACGGCCATGTTCTCCACCACGCCCAGCACAGGGATATTGACCTTGCGGAACATCTCCACGCCCTTCTTGGCATCCAGCAGGGCCAGGTCCTGAGGTGTGGTGACGATTACCGAACCGGCCACCGGCACCTTCTGCGCCAGGGTCAGCTGGATATCGCCGGTACCCGGCGGCATGTCGATGACCAGGTAATCCAGGTCGTCCCAGGCAGTCTGGGTCACCAGCTGCAGCAACGCACCGGACACCATCGGCCCGCGCCAGACCATCGGTGTGTTGTCATCGGTGAGGAACGCCATCGACATCACTTCCACACCATGGGCCTTGATCGGCACGAACCACTTCTGTTCGCGGATCTGCGGGCGGGTGCCCTCGGCGATCCCGAACATCACGCCCTGGCTGGGGCCATAGATGTCGGCATCGAGAATGCCCACGCGGGCGCCTTCGCGGGCCAGGGCCAGGGCCAGGTTGGCGGCGGTGGTCGACTTGCCGACCCCGCCCTTGCCCGAGGCCACGGCAATGATGTTCTTGACGTTGGCCATGGCCGGCACCTGGGCCTGGGCCTTGTGCGCGGCGACCACGCAATCGACCGACACCTGGGCCGAACCGACGCCGTCGAGGTTCTCGATCGCGGTCTGCAGCACCTGGGCCCAGCCGTTCTTGAACAGGCCGGCGGCATAGCCCAGCTGCAACTGCACAGCGACCTGACCGCCCTGGATGTCGATGGCGCGCACGCAACCGGCGCTGACCGGGTCCTGGTTCAGGTAGGGGTCGGTGTACTGGCGAAGCACGCCTTCGACGGCGGCACGGGTTACGGCACTCATGGACACTCCCATTGGCAAACTGAGTACGAAACAGACGCCTATCCTAACCCGTCAATCGTCAGCAGATGCGTGCTTGGGGTGAAATATCTTCGCCGGCCCTTTATAGTGGCCGATCACCCTCATTTTTACCCGAGCCAGATAAGTAGCCGAGCCACCATGTCCGAGCCACGTCAGATTCTCGTTACCAGCGCCCTGCCCTATGCCAATGGATCCATCCACCTTGGCCATATGCTGGAGTACATCCAGACGGACATGTGGGTGCGCTTCCAGAAGCTGCGCGGCAACCAGTGCATCTACGTCTGCGCCGACGATGCCCACGGTTCGGCCATCATGTTGCGTGCCGAGAAGGAAGGCATCACCCCGGAGCAGCTGATCGCCAATGTCCAGGCCGAGCACAGCGCCGACTTCGCCGACTTCCTGGTGGATTTCGACAACTTCCACTCCACCCACAGTGACGAAAACCGTGAGCTGTCGGGCCTGATCTACGGGCGCCTGCGTGACGCCGGGCACATCGCCACCCGTTCGGTGACCCAGTATTTCGACCCCGAGAAGGGCATGTTCCTCGCCGACCGTTTCATCAAGGGCACCTGCCCGAAATGCGCGGCTGAAGACCAGTACGGCGACAACTGCGAAAAATGCGGCGCCACCTACGCCCCGACCGAACTGAAGAACCCGAAGTCGGCGATCTCCGGTGCCACCCCGGTACTGCGCGACTCCCAGCATTTCTTCTTCAAGTTGCCGGACTTCCAGGCCATGCTGCAGCAGTGGACCCGCAGCGGCACCCTGCAGGACGCCGTGGCCAACAAGCTCGCCGAATGGCTGGATTCGGGCCTGCAGGAGTGGGACATCTCGCGTGATGCGCCGTACTTCGGCTTCGAGATCCCGGGCGAGCCGGGCAAGTACTTCTATGTCTGGCTGGACGCGCCGATCGGCTACATGGCCAGCTTCAAGAACCTCTGCGCGCGCCGCCCGGGGCTGGACTTCGACGCATTCTGGAACGAAGGCTCCAAGGCCGAGCTGTACCACTTCATCGGCAAGGACATCGTCAACTTCCACGCCCTGTTCTGGCCCGCCATGCTCGAAGGCGCCGGTTTCCGCAAACCGACTGCGGTGAACGTGCACGGCTACCTGACCGTCAACGGCGCGAAGATGTCGAAGTCGCGCGGCACCTTCATCAAGGCCCGCACCTACCTCGACCACCTGCAGCCGGAATACCTGCGCTACTACTACGCCTCCAAGCTTGGCCGTGGCGTCGATGACCTCGACCTGAACCTCGAGGACTTCGTGCAGAAGGTCAACTCCGACCTGGTCGGCAAAGTGGTCAACATCGCCAGCCGTTGCGCTGGTTTCATCCACAAGGGCAATGCCGGCGTGATGGTCGCTGGCGACGCTGCGCCGGAGCTGACCGAGGCCTTCCTCGCTGCCGCCCCGTCGATCGCCGAGGCCTATGAAGGCCGCGACTTTGGCCGTGCCATGCGCGAAATCATGGCCCTGGCCGACCGTGCCAACGCCTGGATCGCCGACAAGGCGCCCTGGTCGCTGGCCAAGCAGGAAGGCAAGCAGGACGAAGTCCAGGCCATCTGCGCCCAGGGCATCAACCTGTTCCGCCAGCTGGTGATCTTCCTCAAGCCAGTGCTGCCGCTGCTCGCTGCCGATGCCGAGGCGTTCCTCAACGTCGCGCCGCTGACCTGGAACGACCATCAGTCGCGCCTGGAGAACCACCCGCTCAACCCGTTCAAGGCACTGATGAGCCGTATCGAACCGGCCAAGGTCGAAGCCATGGTCGCCGCCAGCAAGGAAGACCTGCTGGCCGCCGAAGCCCAGGCGCCAGCCGGCAATGGCGAGCTGGCCAAGGATCCGCTGTCGGCCGAGATCGAGTTCGACACCTTTGCCGCCGTCGACCTGCGCGTCGCGCTGATCGTCAAGGCCGAGGCCGTAGCGGGCGCCGACAAGCTGCTGCAGCTGACGCTGGACATCGGTGACGAGCGCCGCAACGTGTTCTCCGGCATCAAGTCGGCTTACCCGGACCCCTCCAAGCTTGAAGGCCGCCTGACCATGATGGTGGCCAACCTCAAGCCACGGAAGATGCGCTTTGGCATGTCCGAAGGCATGGTCATGGCGGCCGGCCCTGGCGGCGAAGAGATCTACCTGCTCAGCCCTGACAGCGGCGCCAAGCCAGGTCAGCGCATCAAGTAACCCCCCTGCCCCGGCCTCACCGCCGGGGCAGTTCCATCTGCTGCGCCAATGCCGGACGATCCAGGCGATTCCGGCTATCGTCATTCACATGAACGACACCATGCTGATCCTGGCCAGCGCTGCGCTAGTCAGCCACCTGCTCTTGCAACAACAGCCGTTGAGCCGGCTGCGCCTGCACGTGTGCGGCCTGGCAGGCGCCCTGTCGATAGCACTCGGGGTAGCCGGCGGGCAAATGCTCGAACGACTGGTGGTAGTGCCCTGGCATCTACAGGACCTGCGCCTGTTCCTGCTGCTGCCCTGGCTGGGGTTGCTGGCATGGGGCGTGCCGCAAGGGCTGGCAAGGCTACGCCCGCAATGGCCCACCGGGCACCTTGCGCTGCCATTGCTGGGCAATGCTCTGCTGCTGGGCCTTGCCCTGCAAATGGCAGGAGACAGCGCCACGCCGCTGGCCACGGTGAGCGGGGCAATAGTGGCTGGCCTGGGCTTCTGGCTTGCACTGGCGCTGTTCGACGACCTGCACCAGCGCAGCCAGCACGCTGAAGTGCCCGTTGCGCTGCGCGGCCTGCCCATCACATTGATCGGTACAGGTGTCATGGCCCTGGCGTTCTCGGGATTCAACGGATTATTCACGCAATGAACTTGATTCAACGCATCGACGCCCTGTTGCCGCAAACCCAGTGCGGCAAATGCGGCCACAACGGTTGCCGGCCCTACGCCGAAGGCCTGGCGGCGGGCGAAGCCATCAACAAATGCCCGCCAGGCGGCAGTGAAACCATCGCCGCCCTGGCCGTGCTGCTCGAGGTACCGCTGCTTGAGCCTGACCCGCAGCGGGGTAGCGCACCGCCCCAGGTGGCGTACATTCGCGAAGCCGAGTGCATCGGTTGCACCAAATGCATCCAGGCCTGCCCGGTGGATGCCATCATCGGTGCCGCCAAGCTGATGCACACGGTCATCGCCAGCGAATGCACCGGCTGTGACCTTTGCCTGGCTCCCTGCCCGGTCGATTGCATCGACATGCGCCCGCTGCCGGCGACCGTGGTGCCGATTGTCAGCGGCCTGGCCCACACACCCGAGCAACTGCAAGCCCGCCGCCAGCGCCGAGATCATGCGCGCCAGCGCCACGAACAGCGAAATGCCCGCCTGCAACGCGACATCGCGCGCCGCGAAGCGCAACGCCTGGCACGGGCCGATGCCGCAAAAGGCGCGGCAGACCCGATCAAGGCCGCCCTCGAGCGGATCAAGGCGCAAGAAAGCGCTGCTGCCGATGCTGCGCAGACCGCAGCCGGGCGCGACCATGGCAAGCCCTGACCCACGGTTACGCAAGGCCATGGGCCTGGTGCTGCTGGCCTGCATACCCGGCTTGCTCACGGCGTTCTGGACGCAAGGCTGGGGCGTGCTGTTCAGCCTGCTGTTGTGTGCCAGTTGTGCCTTGGGCTGCGAAGCGGCACTGCTGGCTGTACGCCGCCAGCCCGTATTGCCAGCATTGAACGATGGCAGTGCGTTGGTGACTGCCGTGCTGCTGGCCATCGCCCTGCCGGCTGCGGCGCCCTGGTGGCTGCCGGTGACAGCGGCAGGCATTGCCATCGGCGTCGGCAAGCAGGCTTTTGGCGGAGTCGGCCGCAACCTGTTCAACCCAGCGATGGTCGGTTATGCCTTTGTGCTGCTCAACTTTCCACTGCAAATGACCCACTGGCCCAACCAGGCCCTCGGCCTCATCGATAGCCTGCAACTGCTGTCTGGCAGTGGCGGCCAGATCGATGCGTGGGCGGGGCCGACCCTTCTCGACGGCCTGCGTCACAACCGCAGCCTGACCATCGACGAACTGTTTGCCAGCCACCCTGGCTTTGGCAGTTTCGGCGGCCGCAACAGCGAGCAGGTGAACCTGGCACTGCTGTTTGGCGGGCTGTTTCTCTTGCAGCGCAAGGTCATCAGCTGGCATGCCCCGGCAGGCCTGCTGGCCGGCTTGTTCCTGTTCAGCCTGCTGGCCTGGAACGGCTCCGGCTCGGATTCGAACGGCTCGCCCCTGCTGCACCTGTTCAGCGGCTCGACCATGCTGGCGGCGTTCTTCATCGCCACGGAGCCGGTGTCCGGCCCCAAGGCCAACCTGGCCAGGTTGTTGTTCGGCTTTGGCGCAGGCACGCTGATCTACCTGATTCGCACCTGGGGCAGCTACCCGGATGGCACGGCATTCGCCATCCTGTTGATGAACCTGGCGGCGCCCGCGCTGGATCGGTTCGCCTTGCGGCGACCGCAGGTCCTGCCATGATCGCGCCCGTTCGCAGCACTTTACTGTTACTGGCTGTCGGTGCTTCGGCACTGGCAGTGACGCTGGCCTGGCAACACTGGACCCGCCCCACCATTGCCGATGCCGAGCGCCAGTTGCAGGCAAGCCAGTTCCTCGCGGCCCTGCCAGCGCAAAGCTACGACAACCACCCGCTGGACAGTGCGTTGCCATTGCCAGCCGACCAGCCACTTCACAGCAAGGTACTCGCCGCCTATCGCGCAACCCACGGCGCTTCGCCAACCGCCATCGTGCTGGTGAGCCAGGTACAGGGCTATGCCGGCCCTATCAGGCTGATCATTGCCATCGCCGCCGATGGCCGCCTGATCGGCACCCGGGTGGTCGAACAGCAGGAAAGTCCTGGGCTGGGCGGCCAGATTGCCGATCCGCAGTCTGGCTGGCTGGCGCAGTTTGCCAGGCATGGCCCTGACGATCGTTGGGCGATCAGGCGCGACCAGGGCGAGTTCGACCAGTTGGCCGGTGCTACGGTGACGTCTCGGGCAGTCATCGAAGCCCAGCAGGAAGCCTTGCGCTATTTTGACCAGCATCGCAGCGAACTGCTCGGAGCCCCCGGCCATGAATAGATTCTGCTTGCTTGTAACCGGCCTGGCGCCGCTGCTTGGCGCGACCCGAAGCTTCCCTCAAACGGTGGCTCTGGGCGTGTGCATGCTCGTGCTGGTGCTTCTGCACCAAGCCTTGCTATGCCCGCTGAGGGCAACGCTCAGTGGCGCAAAATACTGGCTGGCAAGCCTGCTGCTGCTGGCTGCGCTTGCCAGCTGCCTGCAACTGGCGCTGCGTGCCTGGGCATTGCCGCTGGCACTGACGCTTGGCTATTTCCCAGCGCTGATCTGCCTGCAATGCCTTGCCATCGACGCACTGCTGCCAAGCGCAGGGCGCTGGCGCCAGCTGTTGCTTCATTTGACCGGGCTGCTGCTTGCCTGCCTGCTGCTGGGTGCCGGCCGCCAATGGCTGGATCAGGTCGCCGGCATGCACCTGGCCAACTTGCCACCAGGCGCACTGCTACTGCTCGGCGCGCTGCTGGCCTTGTACAATTGGCTACGCCCCACCCTCACACGTCGTCAAGGAAAGCGTTGACCCCATGAATGCCGCCAAACGCCTGGAGATCTTTCGCAGGCTGCACGAAGACAATCCCGACCCAAAGACGGAATTGGCTTACACCACCCCTTTCGAGCTCCTGGTTGCCGTGACGCTTTCCGCTCAGTCCACCGATGTCGGCGTCAACAAGGCCACCGCGCGCCTGTTCCCGGTCGCCAATACGCCGCAAGCCATCCATGCGCTCGGTGTCGCGGGACTGAGCGAATACATCAAGACCATCGGCCTCTACAACAGCAAGGCCAAGAATGTCATCGAGGCGTGCCGCCTGTTGATCGAGCGCCATGGCGGCGAAGTCCCGCAGACCCGTGAAGCACTGGAGGCGTTACCGGGTGTTGGCCGCAAGACCGCCAACGTGGTGCTCAACACCGCCTTCCGCCAGCCAGCCATGGCCGTGGACACGCATATCTTCCGGGTCAGCAACCGCACCGGCATCGCACCTGGCAAGACCGTGCTCGAGGTCGAAAAGAAACTGCTCAAGTTCGTCCCCAGGGATTATCTGCTCGACGCCCACCACTGGCTCATCCTGCATGGCCGCTACGTTTGCCAGGCACGCAAGCCACGTTGCGGCAGCTGCCGCATCGAAGACCTCTGCGAATACAAGCACAAGACCTCGGACGATTGAGCCAATAGCAAAAACAGCTGCATCGCGATTGAAAAAATCTTTTTTACCGGACTTCGCTTTCTCGCTATAAGGACGGCCAATGGCCCATTGGCTTGGAGCGACTCATGAGTACCGATAAAGACGACCTGTCGATCGAAGATGACTTTGCCACCGCTGACGACGAAGCGGAGCCCCAGGTGGAAACCGCGAAGACCAACCTGAGCAAGCGTCGCACCATAGACAACCTCCTCGAAGAGCGGCGCCTGCAACGGCAACTCGCCGATTTCGATTACGACCTGTAACGTCACACCAAGCCTCCTTCACGGAGGCTTGGTGCATGCCAGGCTCAGTTCAGGCCGTGCCGCCGGGCCAGTTCGATCAGGTCCACCAGTGAGTGGGCATTGAGCTTCAGTAGCAGGCGGGTCTTGTAGGTGCTGACCGTCTTGTTGCTGAGAAACATGCTGTCGGCTATCTCCTTGTTCGACCGCCCCCGCGCAAGCTGCTGCAGCACCATCATCTCCCTTGCCGACAGGCGTTCGACCATGTCCGCCTCGCTTGCGCCCCCCACCCGGCCAAGCGACTTGTGCAATGCCTGGTTCGGGAAATAGCTGTAACCAGAGAGCACTGCCTTGATGGCACTGAGCAGTTCGGTGAGTTCCTGCTGCTTGCACACGTAGCCTGAAGCCCCCGCCTGCATGCAGCGCATGGAGAAATGCCCAGCTGCCTGGGAAGTCAGTACCAGAACCCGGCTGCCGGGGCTGGCGCTAGCCATACGGGCAATGACCTCCAACCCGTCGAGCTTGGGGATGCCGATATCGAGCACGACGATATCGGGCAGGTGTTCGCGAGTGAGCTGCAAGGCCGCTATGCCGTTGTCGGTTTCCGCGACAACATCGTACCCATGCCGCTCCATCAGCATGCGCACTGCCAAGCGTATGACCGGATGATCATCCACGATAAGGACTTTATTCATGCGATATCCATCATTCGTTATTTTGCTTTGACGACTGGCTCACCTTAACCGAGCAGAACGTTCAATAGCGCGCCCATTCCCCGCATAAATAGCCGAATAGATGAACCTTACGTCAGCTTGGGAATTTTCCTACAAGAAAAAATTTACAGCTTCTTTGCGAAAGTGCTTACGAGCGTGCGAGTGCACAATGATCGATCTTGCGCACGTCTTCGCCCCCCTCGACAAGTTCGATCACCCGGAAAAAGTCCACAATTTAGTTGAGGCGCCCAGTAGGTTATTGATAGGCAGCACATGCAGGAGGCAATGACATGACCGATAACCAACCTGTTGCTCCGTTGACGATAATCGCCATCTTCGCTGGCATCATCGAAGCTTCTGCTTTGGCAACCTTGCCTTTTCTCAGCGAGAAAAGTCAGACGTACTACACTTGGTTCCTCGTGGGTTTTCCCTTCTTCCTCACCGCTCTGTTCTTCCTCACCCTGAACTTCAACTACAAGTCCTTCTACAAGCCAGCCACGGCCGAGCAGAAGAGCATGCCCGAACAAGCGGGGCGCTCCGATACGCCAGAAACTGTAACCATGATGTTTTCCGGCCCTGACGCGCAGAAACAGATACAACAACATGTCATGCAAGCCATGGCCCAGCCGCATGCCGAGAACAGGCAGTGGCGCTTGTGCAATATGGATCTGCACCAATGTGTCGTTCTTTCGACTACTGGCGTGCCTGAGGACTTGTCCCATGGACATTGATCAAGGCACGCGCCAGCGGCAAAAAAAACCCCGGCCTGAGCCGGGGTTCATTTGCCAAGTCAGCCTGATGCTCAGAGCATCCCGCGGCCCTTGTTGGCAGCGATGCGCATGCGCAGCGCATTGAGCTTGATGAAGCCCGCGGCATCGGCCTGGTTGTAGGCGCCGCCGTCTTCTTCGAAGGTCGCGATGTTGGCATCGAACAGCGAATCGTCCGACTTGCGGCCAACCACGATGACGTTGCCCTTGTACAGCTTCAGGCGCACGACGCCGTTCACGTTGACCTGCGAAGCGTCGATCATCTTCTGCAGCATCAGACGCTCCGGGCTCCACCAGTAGCCGGTGTAGATCAGGCTGGCGTACTTCGGCATCAGCTCGTCTTTCAGGTGAGCGACTTCGCGGTCCAGGGTGATCGACTCGATGGCGCGGTGGGCCTTGAGCATGATGGTGCCGCCAGGGGTTTCGTAGCAGCCGCGGGACTTCATGCCCACATAACGGTTCTCCACGATGTCCAGGCGGCCGATACCGTTGGCGCCGCCGATGCGGTTCAGTTCGGCAAGCACGGTGGCCGGGGTCATGTCGACGCCGTCGATGGCGACGATGTCACCATTGCGGTAGGTCAGCTCGATGTAGGTAGCCTGGTCCGGGGCGTTCTCTGGCGAGACGCTCCAGCGCCACATGTCTTCTTCGTGCTCGGTCCAGGTATCTTCCAGGACACCGCCTTCGTAGGAGATGTGCAGCAGGTTGGCGTCCATCGAGTACGGCGACTTCTTCTTGCCGTGGCGCTCGATCGGGATACCGTGCTTCTCGGCGTAGTCCATCAGCTTCTCGCGGGACAGCAGGTCCCACTCGCGCCACGGGGCGATGACCTTGACGCCTGGTTTGAGGGCGTAGGCACCCAGCTCGAAGCGGACCTGGTCGTTACCCTTGCCGGTAGCGCCGTGGGAAATGGCGTCGGCGCCGGTCTCGTTGGCGATCTCGATCAGGCGCTTGGCGATCAGCGGGCGGGCGATGGAAGTACCCAGCAGGTACTCGCCTTCGTAGACGGTGTTGGCGCGGAACATCGGGAAGACGAAATCACGCACGAACTCTTCGCGCAGGTCGTCGATGTAGATCTCTTTTACGCCCATCGCCTGGGCTTTGGCGCGAGCCGGCTCCACTTCTTCGCCCTGACCCAGGTCAGCGGTGAAGGTCACCACTTCGCAGTTGTAGGTATCCTGCAGCCACTTGAGAATCACCGAAGTATCAAGGCCGCCGGAATACGCCAGTACGACCTTTTTTACGTCCGCCATGCCATCACTCCACGGGGTTGTACGGAAAGGGATCGATTCTACCGGCGTTGCGGATAAATTTACAGTGGGGCGACAGCTTCTGACGACAAAGCGACAGGAACTGTCAGCGGCGCGACGCGGGGTGGAGACGAGAAACGGTCAGGGTGCCTTCGCCCCCGACGCAGCCGGTGCCGGTGCCGGTGCCGGTGCCGCAGCGGCAGGCGGGATGGCGGGTGCCGGTTGCTGAACCGGCTGCGCCGCAGGCTTCTCCACCGCAGCCACCCGATCCAGTTCGATGTTCACCCGCCGGTTACGCGCCCGATTGGCCGGGCTGTTGTTCTTCACCAGCGGATAGCGCTCGCCATGGAAGCGCACGACGATCTGTTCTTCCGGCACACCATGGGCCTTGAAGTAATCGGCAACGGCCAATGCCCGACGCCGCGACGTGTCGCGATTGGTCAGGCGATTTCCACTGTTGTCGGAATGGCCGTTGAGTTCGATGTGGTTCACCGTCGGGTCGGCCTTGAGGTAATCAAGGATCACATCCAGCCGCGCACGGGCATCGGCGTCAAGGTCGTAGCCACCGCCCGGGAAGCCAACCTGGGTCTGGCGGACCTGGTCATAGTTCATCGGCAGCATCTTGCTGGCGCAGGCCTGATAGTCGCTGTACGCCTTGGCGAAGCTCACCGGCAGCACGCGCACTTCCATTGCCCGCCCGCCTTCGCCGGTGTAGTTGCGCACGACCGTGCTGCGGCCATCGAGCAGGCCGTTGATCAGGCGGCTGGCCTGGCTCTGCGACGAACTGAACAGCACGCCGCTGCGGGCCATGCGCACGGCACCGAGGTTCACATCACCGCGGCCCGGCTGCCAAGGGGCAGCCGCAGCCAGCAAGGTGGCCGAGCCTGCGCCCAGCACATTGCTGTGCGAACGTAGCTGGAACACCGGCTGCTCACCCGCCTTGCGCACGAACTCGCCGCTGCCGAAACCGTCGATCGGCTGGATCAGGCGGCATTCGAACTGGTCACCCTCGACTTTCCAGGCGACATTCTCCATGCGGGTCTGGAAGGTCAGTGCGCCGGCCGGCAGGCTGGCGACAAGGGTCAACAGGGCTAGGTAACGCTGGCGCACGGGCGGCTCCACAAATTCTGACGGCTTACAGGCAGGCTATCGGACGCTTGCCGGAAAACTTGATAGCCGTGCTCGGACCGGGGTTTTCCGGTAGCATTGGGGCCTGAGTTCGACCCGCCTGGAATTCCCAATGTCCGATCGCCTGACCCTCCTGCGTCCCGACGACTGGCACATCCATCTGCGCGATGGTGCCGTCCTGCCCCATACCGTTGGCGATGTGGCGCGTACTTTCGCCCGTGCCATCATCATGCCCAACCTGGTTCCGCCGGTACGCAATGCCGTCGAAGCCGGTGCCTACCGCGAGCGCATCCTTGCTGCCCGCCCGGCTGGCAGCCGCTTTGAACCGCTGATGGTGCTGTACCTCACCGACCGCACCAGCCCCGAGGACATCCGCGCGGCCAAGGCCAGCGGTATCGTCTACGCCGCCAAGCTGTACCCGGCCGGCGCGACGACCAACTCCGACTCGGGCGTGACCAGCATCGACAACATCTTCCCGGCCATCGAGGCGCTGGCTGAAGTCGGCATGCCGCTGCTGGTGCACGGTGAAGTGACCCGCAGCGAGATCGACGTGTTCGACCGCGAGAAGCGCTTCATCGACGAGCACATGCGCCGCCTGGTCGAACGCTTCCCGACCCTGAAAGTGGTGTTCGAACACATCACCACCGGTGATGCCGCGCAGTTCGTCACCGAGGCCCCGGCCAACGTCGGCGCCACCATCACTGCCCAGCACCTGCTGTACAACCGCAACCACATGCTGGTCGGCGGTATCCGCCCGCACTTCTATTGCCTGCCGATCCTCAAGCGCAACACCCACCAGGTGGCGCTGCTGGACGCGGCCACCAGCGGCAACCCGAAGTTCTTCCTCGGCACCGACTCGGCCCCCCACGCCCGTCACGCCAAGGAAGCCGCCTGCGGTTGCGCCGGCTGCTACACCGCCTACGCCGCCATCGAGATGTACGCCGAGGCGTTCGAACAGCGCAATGCGCTGGACAAGCTGGAAGGCTTCGCCAGCCTGCACGGCCCGGCTTTCTATGGCCTGCCGGCGAACACCGACACCATCACCCTGGTCCGCGAAGAATGGACCGCCCCGGACAGCCTGCCATTTGGCGAGCAGACCGTGATCCCGCTGCGCGCCGGTGAAAAACTGCGCTGGCGCCTGCTGGAGGACAACGCGTGAGCGAAGACCTCTACGAAGACGACCAGGACGGTCAGGTCGGCAGCGGTTCGCGCCACCCGATGGCCGAGCGCTTCCGTGGCTATCTTCCGGTAGTGGTGGATGTCGAGACCGGCGGCTTCAACAGCGCCACCGACGCCCTGCTGGAAATTGCCGCGGTGACCATCGGCATGGACGAGAAGGGCTTCCTGTTCCCCGAGCACACCTACTTCTACCGGGTCGAGCCGTTCGAAGGGGCCAACATCGAGCCGGCCGCGCTGGAGTTCACCGGCATCAAGCTGGACCACCCGCTGCGCATGGCCGTGAGCGAGGAAAGCGCGCTCACCGACATTTTCCGCGGTGTGCGCAAGGCGCTGAAGGCCAACGGCTGCAAACGGGCGATCCTGGTCGGTCACAACAGCAGCTTCGACCTTGGCTTCCTCAATGCGGCGGTAACGCGTAACGATATCAAGCGTAACCCGTTCCACCCATTCTCCAGCTTCGACACCGCGACCCTGGCGGGCCTTGCCTACGGCCAGACCGTGCTGGCACGGGCCTGCCAGAGCGCCGACATCGACTTCGACGGCCGCGAGGCGCACTCGGCCCGTTACGACACCGAGAAGACTGCCGAGCTGTTCTGCGGCATCGTCAACCGCTGGAAGGAAATGGGCGGCTGGCGCGACTTCAACGACTGAGTCGCAATCCTGGGGCCGCTTTGCGGCCCCAGATGTCAGGCACAAAAAAACCGGCCACATGGGCCGGTTTTTTTGTGCGCGTGGCAATTACAGCTTGCCAGCGTTCTCGCTCAGGTAAGCAGCAACGCCTTCTGGCGAAGCGGTCATGCCCTGGTCGCCTTTCTTCCAGTTGGCCGGGCAGACTTCGCCGTGCTCTTCGTGGAATTGCAGGGCGTCGACCAGGCGCAGCAGCTCGTCCATGTTGCGGCCCAGTGGCAGGTCGTTGACGATCTGCGAACGGACAACACCGTTGGTGTCGATCAGGAAGGCGCCACGGAAGGCTACGCCGCCTTCGGACTCGACGTCGTAGGCCTTGCAGATTTCGTGGGTGATGTCGGCCGCCAGGGTGTACTTGACCTGGCCGATACCGCCGGCGTTGACCGGGGTGTTACGCCATGCGTTGTGGGTGAAGTGCGAGTCGATCGAAACGCCGATCACTTCAACGTTGCGCGCCTGGAAGTCAGGAATGCGGTTGTCCAGGGCGATCAGCTCGGACGGGCAGACGAAGGTGAAGTCCAGTGGGTAGAAGAACACCAGGCCGTACTTGCCCTTGATGGCCGAGGCCAGGTTGAAGCTGTCGACGATTTCGCCGTTGCCCAGGACGGCTGGGACGGTGAAGTCGGGGGCTTGTTTGCCAACGAGTACGCTCATTGTAATCTCCTAGTGAGAGTGGAAAACCGTTTGCCGGGCCAAGCAGGCCTGCCCGACATCCAACAAAGGCCGACCATCATACACGGCTTCCGGTGACAGGCCGAATGCAACCGTCGGTCGCTCAAGCACGGCCCTTCCAGAAAGTCCTTTGACAAGCATTCTCATTAACATTAAGCTCCAACCCATCGACTCAACCCGCGATGGTCAGCCCCTATGTATGTGTGTCTTTGTGTCGGCGTCACCGACGGACAGATCCGCGATGCGATCTATGAAGGATGCTGCAGTTACAAGGAAGTCCGAGCGGCGACCAACGTCGCCAGCCAGTGTGGCAAATGTGCCTGCCTGGCCAAACAGGTGGTCCGCGAGACCCTCACCGAATTACAGGTGAGCCAGCACGCCGCACTGCCCTATCCTGTGGAATTTAGTGCTGCCTGATATTACAGAATTTGAAGAACCGGACCACGTGTCCGGTTTTTTTATGCCTGCATATCAATAAGTTAGCGCTCCAACGCGGTTCACAAACATTCTTATTCCTATTAATTTTCACTTATTATTCAATAACTTAGGTTTGACAGCCCTGGGTATCAGGCTCAAACTTCCCTGTATTGGCACACTTCTACAGGGCAGGAACCCGACATGAAAGGCGACGTGAGCGTCATCCAGCATCTCAACAAGATCCTCGGAAACGAGCTGGTCGCGATCAACCAGTACTTCCTGCACGCACGCATGTACGAAGATTGGGGCCTGAACAAGCTCGGCAAGCACGAGTACAAAGAATCGATCGACGAGATGAAACACGCTGACAAATTGATCAAGCGTATTCTCTTCCTCGAGGGCATCCCCAACGTTCAGGACCTGGGCAAGCTGCTGATCGGCGAGCACACCAAAGAAATGCTCGAGTGCGACCTGAAGATCGAACAGAAAGGCCTGGTCGACCTGAAAGCCGCCATCGCCCACTGCGAAACCGCTGGCGACTTCGGTTCGCGTGACATGCTCGAAGACATCCTCGAGTCCGAGGAAGAACACATCGACTGGCTGGAAACCCAGCTGGGCCTGATCGACAAGATCGGCATCGAGAACTACCTGCAGTCGCAGATGGGCGAAGAGTAAATTCCCTGCCCATGAAAAAACCCGCCTTGCGCGGGTTTTTTTATGGCTGCCTGATAATCAGGCTTCCGAAGCCTTGGCCTTGGCGGCTGCTTCCTTGATCAGGGTCTGCAGCTCACCCTTCTCGAACATTTCCAGCATGATGTCGCTACCGCCAACCAGCTCACCGGCTACCCACAGCTGCGGGAAGGTCGGCCAGTTGGCGTATTTTGGCAGGTTGGCGCGGATTTCCGGGTTCTGCAGGATGTCGACGTAGGCGAACTTCTCGCCGCAACCCATCACAGCCTGCGAGGCACGCGCGGAGAAGCCACACTGCGGGGCATTCGGCGAGCCTTTCATGTAAAGCAGAATGGTGTTGTTGGCAATCTGCTCTTTGATCGTTTCGATGATATCCATGTAGCACCTCGGCTGAACTTTCCGACGCGGTCGTCGGCACGGTGACGCATTGTATCGGAAAGCCGAGCAGCGTGCTCGGCCTTACCGTTGCTCATGCGGCCTCGACCTGCACGGGCACGCCATTGAGCGCAGCGTTACCGGAAACCTGATCACGCAGGCGTTCATCCGTGAGGTCGTTGGCACTCACACCCGCTTGTGCCTGGGCAACCTGCAACTGCACGCCCTGGCGGCCATGGCCGAAACCATGGGGCAGGCTGACCACCCCGGGCATCATGTCTTCACAGGCCTGCACCTCGACCTCCAGCGTGCCGGTGCGCGAACGGATACGCACCCGCTGGCCATCCTGCAGTTGCCGCTGTTGCAGGTCGTGCGGGTGCATCAGCAGTTGATGGCGCGGCTTGCCTTTGACCAGGCGATGGAAGTTGTGCATCCACGAATTGTTGCTGCGCACGTGGCGGCGGCCGATCAGCAGCAACTCGCCCGGCGCAGGCGGCACTTGCAGGGCCAACCGCTGCAGGTCATCCAGCAGCACCTGTGGTGCCGCCTCGACGGTTTTGCTGGCGGTTGCCAGGCGCGCCTGCAGGTTGGCGCGCAGTGGCCCCAGGTCAAGCCCGTGGGGGTACTCATCCAAGGCCTGCAGCGAGAGATTCCAGGCGCTGCTTTCGCCATAACGGCCTTTGCGCAGGGCCACATCGATCATCTGCGCCGGTGGCCAGGTCGGTTTGAGTTCGAGCGCTGCGCGTTTGGCGAACGCCTGCGCCAGGCCGACGAAGATCTCCCAGTCGTGCAAGGCACCTTCCGGCTTGGCCAGGATGGCGCGATTGAAGCGGGTCACATTGCGCACGGCCAGCAGGTTGAAGGTGCTGTCGTAATGGTCGTTTTCCAGCGCCGAGGTCGAAGGCAGGATCAGGTCGGCATGGCGGGTGGTTTCATTGATATAGAGGTCGATGCTGAGCATGAACTCGAGCCCGTCCAGCGCCGCATCCAGCTGCCGGCCATTGGGCGTGGACAGCACCGGATTGCCGGCTACCGTCACCAGGGCGCGCACCTGGCCCTCCCCGGGGGTCAGCATCTCTTCAGCCAGGGCCGCCACCGGCAACTCGCCGCCATACTCGGGCAGGCCCGAAACCCGGCTCTGCCAAGCGTTGAAATGGCCACCCGAAGTGGTTGCCACCAGGTCGACCGCAGGTTCGGTACACAGTGCCCCACCCGCCCGGTCGAGGTTGCCGGTCACCAGGTTGATCAATTGCACCAGCCAGTGACACAGCGTGCCGAACGCTTGGGTCGATACCCCCATGCGCCCATAGCAGACCGCCTTGTCGGCAGCGGCAAAGTCCCGTGCCAGTTGGCGTATCTGCGTTGCGGCAATGCCACAGTGAGCGCTCATCGCCTCTGCGCTGAACGGCAGGATCGCTTCACGCACTTGCTCCAGGCCAGTCACCGGCAGATGCGATCCGCGGGTGAGATCCTCGTCGAACAAGGTGTTGAGCAACCCACAGAGCAAGGCCGCATCGCCACCGGGCCGGATGAACAGATGCTGGTCGGCCATGGCGGCGGTTTCGCTGCGCCGGGGGTCGACCACCACCAGGCGGCCACCACGGCCACGCAGGGCTTGCAGGCGCTTTTCCACGTCCGGCACGGTCATGATGCTGCCATTGGAGGCCAGAGGGTTGCCGCCGAGTATCAGCATGAAGTCGGTGTGGTCGATGTCCGGGATCGGCAGCAACAGCCCATGGCCATACATCAGGTGGCTGGTCAGGTGTTGCGGCAACTGGTCCACCGAGGTGGCAGAGAAGCGGTTGCGCGTCTTGAGCAGGCCCAGGAAGTAGTTGCTGTGAGTCATCAGCCCGTAGTTGTGTACGCTCGGGTTGCCCTGATACACCGCCACGGCATTGCGCCCATGCGCCTGCTGGATCGCCCACAGCCTGTCGGCAGCCAGGGCGAAGGCCTGGTCCCAGCCGATCGCCTGCCACTGATCGCCCACCCGCAGGTGTGGCTGACGCAGGCGATCAGGGTCGTTCTGGATGTCTTGCAAGGCCACCGCCTTGGGGCAGACATGACCGCGGCTGAAAGGGTCCTGAGGGTCGCCCTTGATCGAGCTGATCAGCGCCCGCCCGTCGTGTTCATGGCTGACTTCGATGTTCAGCCCGCAGATCGCTTCGCACAGGTGACAGGCACGGTGATGCAGGGTCTTGGTCATGGCCGCCTCTGCCTTGCTCGTGTAAGGAATGGTCGAGCAACGACTATGCGCCTCCGCCCGTACACCGGCCAGCGCACTTCGCGGCATGAATCCCGCGACATCAGGCGCACGATTCGCGACAGGCATTTGCCAAATTGCCAGCAAGCCGTGTACAACCTGCTGTAGCAAATAAAAAACAGCACTGGCTCAAGGGGTACGACACCCTTTGCAACATCTTAAGAACGAGCTGCTGTTTCCCCTCTTGGTTTCAGGCGACATTTAATTATAGTATTGCGCCTTTCCCCATTTCGTCCGCCCCGTGCGGCTTACGCCGCAGGTCACTCCCGTTGTCAAAAAAAACCATACGGTCGACCTGCATACCGTTGCAGATAAGGTAGTCAATCATGAGCGCTAGGCACTTTCTCTCCCTGCTGGATTTCACCACCGACGAATTGCTCGGTGTGATCCGCCGAGGCATCGAGCTGAAGGACCTGCGCAAGCGCGGCGTGCTGTTCGAACCCCTGAAGAACCGCGTGCTGGGCATGATCTTCGAAAAGTCCTCGACCCGTACCCGCGTGTCGTTCGAAGCCGGCATGATCCAGCTCGGTGGCCAAGCCATCTTCCTGTCGCCCCGTGACACCCAGCTGGGCCGTGGCGAGCCGATCAGCGACAGCGCCATCGTGCTCTCGAGCATGGTCGACGCGGTGATGATCCGTACCCACGCCCACAGCACCCTGACCGAGTTCGCGGCCCATTCGCAGGTACCGGTGATCAACGGCCTGTCCGACGAATCGCACCCCTGCCAGCTGCTGGCCGACATGCAGACGTTCATCGAACACCGCGGCTCGATCCAGGGCAAGACCGTGACCTGGATCGGTGATGGCTTCAACATGTGCAACTCGTACATCGAGGCCGCCCTGCAGTTCGATTTCCAGCTGCGCATCGCGTGCCCCGAGGGCTATGAACCCGATCAGCGCTTCCTCGCGCTGGGCGGTGACCGCGTGCAGATCATTCGTGATGCCAGGGAAGCCGTACGCGGCGCGCACCTGGTGGTCACCGATGTCTGGACTTCCATGGGCCAGGAGGAGGAAACTGCACGGCGCCTGGCGCACTTCGCGCCGTACCAGGTCACCCGCGAACTGCTCGACCTGGCGGCACCCGACGTCCTCTTCATGCACTGCCTCCCCGCCCACCGTGGCGAGGAAATCAGCCAGGACCTGCTCGGCGACCCGCGTTCGGTTGCCTGGGACGAGGCTGAAAACCGCTTGCATGCACAGAAGGCCCTTCTCGAATTCCTTGTCGAACCGGCTTACCACCACGCATGAGTCAACCCCTACTGCTCAACCTGCGCAACCTCGCCTGCGGCTACGGCGAGCAGCGCATCGTCCAGAACCTCAACCTGCACCTGAACGCAGGCGACATCGGTTGCCTGCTGGGCTCCTCGGGTTGCGGCAAGACCACCACCCTGCGCGCCATCGCCGGCTTCGAGCCGGTACATGAAGGTGAGATCCAGCTGGCTGGCGAGGTCATTTCCCGCGCAGGCTTCACCCTGGCCCCGGAAAAACGCCGGATCGGCATGGTGTTCCAGGACTATGCGCTGTTCCCGCACCTGACCGTGGCGCAGAACATTGCCTTCGGCATCGCCAAGCACCCGCGCCAGGCGCAGGTGATCGAAGAGATGCTCGAACTGGTCAAGCTCGGCGGCCTCGGTGCGCGCTACCCGCATGAGCTGTCGGGTGGCCAGCAACAGCGAGTCGCCCTGGCCCGCGCACTGGCACCGGAACCACAGCTGCTGCTGCTCGATGAGCCGTTCTCCAACCTCGATGTGGAGCTGCGCCGGCGCCTGAGCCACGAAGTGCGCGACATCCTCAAGAGCCGCGGCACCAGCGCGATCCTGGTGACCCATGACCAGGAAGAAGCCTTCGCCGTCAGCGACCACGTCGGCGTGTTCAAGGAAGGCCGGCTCGAGCAGTGGGACACGCCCTACAACCTGTATCACGAACCGCAGACGCCGTTCGTGGCCAGTTTCGTCGGCCAGGGTTACTTCATCCGTGGCCAGATGAGCAGCCATGAAGCGGTCAATACCGAGCTGGGTGAACTGCGTGGCAACCGTGCCTACACCATGGCGCCGGGCAGCTCGGTGGATGTGCTGCTGCGCCCTGATGACATCGTGCCGGCCCCGGGCAGCGCGCTGCAGGCGAACATCGTTGGCAAGAGTTTCCTTGGCGCGTCGACGCTGTACCGCTTGCAGTTGCCGACGGGCAGCCAGCTCGAGGCGATCTTCCCGAGCCATATCGACCACCAGGTCGGTGAGGATGTGGGGATTGCGGTGAAGGCCGACCACCTGGTGCTGTTCCCGGTGCCGGGCAGTGTCGCGACGCAGTTGTCACGCCAGGAGAATGGCGTTCGCCGCTACAGTTCGGCGACCTGATTGCAGAGCCCTGGGGCCGCTTTGCGGCCCCCTTGCAATCTCAGCCGCGACCAATCCCGGCGAATTTGCCCTGGGTATGCTCGGCCAGCACCGCCGCCGCCAACTCGACCTCCAGCCCCCGCCGCCCGGCGCTGACATGGATGGTTGCAAAGTTGTGCGCCGAATCATCGATGAACGTGCGCAGGCGCTTCTTCTGCCCCAACGGGCTGATCCCGCCCACCAGATAGCCCGTCGCCCGCTGAGCCGCTGCCGGGTCGGCCATTTCGCATTTCTTCACCCCGGCCGCATGGGCCAGGGCCTTGAGGTCCAGCGTCCCCACCACCGGCACCACCGCCACCAGCAGCTCGCCCTTCTCGCTGCTCGCCAGCAAGGTCTTGAACACCTGCTGCGGATCGAGCCCGAGTTTTTCCGCCGCCTCCAGCCCGTATGACGCCGACTTGGGGTCATGTTCATAGCTGTGCACGCGATGTTCGGCGCGGGCTTTTTTCAACAGGTCGAGTGCGGGGGTCATGCAATGCTCCGGTCTGGGACAGGTCGCGGCTACTTTAGGGCAAATCCCAGATCCCAGCCAGCCAATGGCTGACGCCGCGCTCTACTTCGGGCATCCGCCCGTGAAACAGGCAGCCAAAACGTGACTACCCGTTCACTTTCGACCTTTGACATCAGCGTTTCTTGTCTATATTTTTTCGTTTCTGAATAAATGGTGCACTTTTAAGGTGCGCTTCTCAACACCCGCCTGAGGTCAATGGGGATAGACACCAGGCTTTGCTGTCGAGCGCTTCGCGCCTCACAACAAAAACAACGAGGTCATACATGACGACTGCTCTACGCGAATCTACGCTGTCCAGCCAATGCCTGGCCGAGTTTCTCGGCACCGCCTTGCTGATCTTCTTCGGTACCGGCTGCGTCGCCGCGCTCAAAGTTGCAGGCGCCAGCTTCGGCCTCTGGGAAATCAGCATCATCTGGGGCGTCGGCGTGAGCATGGCGATCTACTTCACCGCTGGCATTTCCGGCGCACACCTGAACCCGGCCGTGAGCATCGCGCTGACCCTGTTCGCCGGCTTCGACAAGCGCAAGCTGCCGTTCTATGCACTGGCCCAGATCGCCGGGGCATTCTGTGGAGCGGCGCTGGTCTATACCCTCTACAGCAACCTGTTCTTCGATTTCGAACAGGCCCACGCCATGCTGCGTGGCAGCACCCAGAGCCTCGAGCTGGCCTCGGTGTTCTCGACCTATCCGCACCCATCACTTTCCACTGGCCAGGCGTTCCTGGTCGAAGTGGTGATCACCGCCATCCTGATGGCCGTGATCATGGCCCTGACCGATGACAACAACGGCTTGCCGCGCGGCGCCATGGCGCCGTTGCTGATCGGCCTGCTGATCGCCGTGATCGGCAGTGCCATGGGCCCACTGACCGGCTTCGCGATGAATCCCGCCCGTGATTTCGGGCCAAAGTTGATGACCTTCCTGGCTGGCTGGGGCGAAATCGCCTTCACTGGCGGTCGGGACATTCCGTATTTCCTGGTACCGGTGTTCGCACCGATCCTCGGCGCTTGCCTGGGTGCCGCGACCTATCGCGGCCTTATCGCCCGCAACCTGCCGACGGCGCAAGGCACAAGCGCCGAGACAACCGACAATCGCCAGGGCGATACTCAAGCCAACTGATGCTCACGCCCTGAACTCCTCTTTATGCAAGGCCTACGACCATGACAGACACCCAGGATAAGAACTACATCATCGCCCTGGACCAGGGCACCACCAGCTCGCGGGCGATCATCTTCGACCGCGATGCCAATGTGGTGGGTACCTCGCAGCGCGAGTTCGCTCAACACTACCCACAGGCTGGCTGGGTCGAGCACGACCCGATGGAGATCTTCGCCACCCAGAGCGCGACCATGGTCGAGGCCCTGGCCCAGGCCGGTATCAGTCATGCGCAGGTTGCCGCGCTGGGCATCACCAACCAGCGTGAGACCACCGTGGTGTGGGACAAGGAAACCGGCCGCCCGGTGTACAACGCCATCGTCTGGCAGTGCCGCCGCAGTACCGAGATCTGCGCCCAGCTCAAGCGCGATGGCCATGAGGCGTACATCCGCGAAGCCACCGGCCTGGTCACCGACCCGTACTTCTCCGGCACCAAGCTGAAGTGGATCCTCGATAACGTCGAAGGCGCCCGCGAACGCGCCGAGCGCGGCGAGCTGCTGTTCGGCACCATCGATACCTGGCTGATCTGGAAGTTCTCCGGCGGCAAGGTGCATGTCACCGACTACACCAACGCCTCGCGCACGCTGATGTTCAACATCCACAGCCTGCAATGGGACGACACGCTGCTGGAAATCCTCGGCATCCCGCGGCAGATGCTGCCAGAAGTGCGTCCGTCGTCGGAAGTGTACGGCCACACCAAGAGCGGTATCGCCATCGCCGGTATCGCCGGCGACCAGCAGTCGGCGCTGTTCGGCCAGATGTGCGTGGAGCCGGGCCAGGCCAAGAACACCTACGGCACCGGCTGCTTCCTGCTGATGAATACCGGCGACAAGGCCGTGAACTCCTCCCACGGCCTGCTCACCACCATCGCCTGCGGCCCGCGTGGCGAAGTGGCCTATGCCCTGGAAGGCGCGGTGTTCAATGGCGGCTCCACCGTCCAATGGCTGCGTGACGAGCTGAAGATCGTCAACGACGCACTGGACACCGAATACTTCGCCAGCAAGGTCAAGGACAGCAACGGCGTGTACCTGGTGCCGGCCTTCACCGGCCTGGGTGCGCCATACTGGGACCCATACGCCCGTGGCGCCCTGTTCGGCCTGACCCGCGGGGTCAAGGTCGACCACATCATTCGCGCCGCGCTGGAATCGATCGCCTACCAGACCCGCGACGTCCTCGAAGCCATGCAGCAGGACTGTGGCGAGCGTCTGTCGGAACTGCGCGTGGACGGTGGCGCGGTGGCCAACAACTTCCTCATGCAGTTCCAGGCCGACATCCTCGGCACTTGCGTGGAGCGCCCGAAAATGCGCGAAACCACCGCCCTCGGCGCCGCCTACCTGGCAGGCCTGGCCTGTGGCTTCTGGAGTGGCCTGGAAGAACTGCGCGACAAGGCGATCATCGAGCGCGAGTTCAGCCCGCAGCTGGACGAGGCGCAGAAAGAGAAACTGTATGCCGGCTGGAAGAAGGCCGTTGACCGCACCCGTGACTGGGAAGATCACGAGGCGTGACACACAGGGGGGCCGCGATCCGGCCCCCCATCCTCTACTGGCCGTAGTCCCCTTCCTACGGCATCATTGCAGAATTTGTCCGGCAGCCCCAAAGGACCGCCCATGAATCTGCCCCCACGCCAACAACAAATCCTCGAGCTGGTGCGCGACCGCGGCTACGTCAGCATCGAAGAAATGGCGCAGCTGTTCGTCGTCACCCCGCAAACCATCCGCCGCGACATCAACCAGCTCGCCGAGCTCAACCTGCTGCGTCGCTACCACGGCGGTGCGGCCTATGATTCGAGCATCGAGAACACCGCCTACGCCATGCGCGCCGACCAGATGCGCGATGAAAAACAGCGCATCGCCGAAGCCGTGGCCAAGCAGATTCCCGACCATGCGTCGCTTTTCATCAACATCGGCACCACCACCGAGTCGATTGCCCGGGCGCTGCTCAATCACAACCACTTGAAGGTCATCACCAACAACCTGCACGTGGCGGCGATTCTCGCGGCCAAGGACGACTTCGAGGTGTTGGTGGCGGGTGGCACGGTACGCCGCGATGGCGGGGTGGTCGGCCAGGCCAGCGTCGACTTCATCCACCAGTTCAAGGTCGACTTCGCCCTGGTCGGCATCAGCGGCATCGATGAAGACGGTAGCCTGCTCGACTTCGATTACCAGGAGGTGCGGGTGTCCCAGGCGATCATCGCCAACGCCCGGCAAGTCATCCTCGCCGCCGACTCCAGCAAGTTCGGGCGCAATGCCATGGTACGCCTGGGCTCGATCAGCCTGGTCGATTGCCTGGTGACCGACCAGGCGCCTACGCCTGCCCTCACCCAGCTGCTGAACCAGTACAAGATCCGCCTCGACGTGGTCTGAACGGTTCACGGGCCGCCAGGCGGCCCGCCATTTTCGTAATTGTTCACTTTTTTGTCATCCGATCAGTTTTTTCTATAAAGACTGACTGGCGACTGGCTTTCTGTTGCGCTAGTATTTTCGGAAACGAACATCAATGTTCATATTCGATGTGAACAGCCCCCAGGAGGCCTTGCCCGTGTCCCAGCCCGTTTCGTCCCAGCCCCCCCTCGCCGACTGCTATGACCTCGCCGTGATCGGCGGTGGCATCAATGGTGTGGGCATTGCTGCCGACGCCGCCGGGCGCGGGCTCAGCGTGTTTCTCTGTGAGCGGGACGACCTCGCCCAGCACACCTCTTCGGCCAGCAGCAAGTTGATCCACGGCGGCCTGCGCTACCTGGAGCACTATGAATTTCGCCTGGTTCGCGAAGCCCTGGCCGAGCGTGAGGTATTGCTGGCCAAGGCCCCGCACATCGTCAAGCCGATGCGTTTCGTGCTCCCGCACCGCCCGCACCTGCGCCCGGCCTGGATGATCCGTGCCGGCCTGTTCCTCTACGACCACCTGGGCAAGCGCAAGCGCCTGGGCGCCTCGCGCAGCCTGCGCTTCGGCCCGGGCTACCCGCTGAAACCGTCGATCACCCGTGGCTTCGAATATGCCGACTGCGCCGTGGACGATGCCCGCCTGGTGGTGCTCAACGCCATGGCCGCCCGCGAGCAGGGTGCGCACATCCGCACTCGCACCCGCTGCCTGCGTGCCGAGCGCGTGAATGGCGTGTGGCAGGTCGAGTTGCAGCATGCCGATGGCAGCCTGCAGACCATTCGCGCCCGCGCCCTGGTCAACGCCGCCGGCCCTTGGGTCGCCAGCTTCATCAAGGACGACCTCAAGCTCGATGCCCCTTACGGTATCCGCCTGATCCAGGGCAGCCACATCATCGTGCCGCGGCTGTATGACGGCGAACATGCCTACATCCTGCAGAACGAAGACCAGCGCATCGTGTTCTGCATTCCTTACCTCGACCGCTTTACCCTGATTGGCACCACCGACCGCGAATACAGTGGCGACCCTGCCAAGGTCGCCATCACCGAGCAGGAAACCGATTACCTGCTGAAGGTTGTCAATGAGCACTTCAACCATCAACTCCAGCGCAGCGACATCGTCCATACCTATTCCGGGGTACGCCCGCTGTGCAACGATGAATCGGACAACCCTTCGGCCGTGACCCGCGACTACACCCTGGCGCTGTCCGCCAGTGAAGGGCAGGCGCCTTTGCTGTCGGTGTTCGGTGGCAAACTGACGACATACCGCAAGCTGGCAGAGTCGGCCATGGCCGAGCTCAAGCCTCACTTCCCGCAGATGCGCGGCAGCTGGACCGCCGCCTCGCCACTGCCAGGCGGTGAGCAGATGAGCACCGTGCAAGCCTTGGTCGATGCCGTGCTGGCCCGTTGCGGCTGGCTGCCGGTGGATATCGCCAGGCGCTGGGCAGTCACCTACGGCAGCCGCGTGTGGCAGCTGCTGGAAGGTGTGCAAGGCCCGGAGGGCCTGGGCCAATCGATCGGCGGCGGCCTGTTCGGCCGTGAAGTGGATTACCTGGTCGAGCATGAATGGGCCGGCAGCGCCGATGACATCCTCTGGCGCCGCACCAAGCTTGGCCTGTTCACCAGCGCCGCAGAGCAGCAGGCACTGGTGCAATACCTGGACGACAAGCGCACAAGCCAGGCTGCAACTCGCGCGGCATGAGCGAACAGGGTCGCCGCCACGCAACGCAGGCGGCGACCGGCTTCAACCGGGTAATCGCGCCCAGGCTTCTTCCGCCAGCGTCCTCAGCAGCTGCTGCTCGGCGGCTTCCAGTTCACGCATCAACTCATCAGCCCTCTGCAGATAGAGCTGCTCGCCGTCGCTGGCAGCTTGCGCTTCATATTCGGCAAGACGCTGATGATAAGGCTCCGCCAGCGCATCGAAACGCTCGGCGTAGCGCTGCCTGGCGTAGCTGGCCCAGAAAGGCCGCTGCGCCAGCGTCTGCTGGATCTCTTCTGGCGTTTCGGCCTGAAGGACGTCCAGCTGCGCCGCGAGCAGGTCATCGTCCGTTACATTGGCGTACTGGGCATAATGCATGTCCTCTACCTGAACTGGCAGTTCCAGTGCCTGCGCCAGCTGGTTGCGGTACAACAGCCTCACTTCGATTTCATCGACCCTGCCTGTCGTATTGGCACGCATGTGCTGCACCTGCCTAGTGGCGATCGAGTCGACCAGATCCAGGCGGTGCAGCTGCCGGCCCAGGCGTACCAGGCTCTGCTCCACCTGGTTGGCCGGCACGCCGCTAACCCCCTGCTGCACCAATACACCGATTTCCAGCTGGTTTAGCATCAACAGCAAGCGGTCCTCGCAACTGCGCGGCCCTCCCACCTCACGAAAGATCTGCTCGCGTAGCGTCTCGTTGTGCTCACAGGCATCCAGAATGCGCCATACCCGTCGCCGGAAGTGCCCGGGGTGCTCGGCAAAATCATCACCCTGCCCCAGATCGGCCAGGAAGCGAAAAAGATCGTTCGACCCCGCCTCCTGGCGCAACCGGTCCCAGGACGCTTCGCGCTGCAGGCGAAGCGACCGGTCGCGGGTATGCGTCCACAGTTCACGCACCTCGCCGCCGGCTTCCCGGTGCTTGTATGATGCACTGCCCCGAGCGCCAGGCAGGACACCTGCGTGCCTCCGGTCGAGCTGTTCGTGGCTGGTCTGGTTCAACGGATTGTCATGCAGCTGAATACGCGCCAGTCGCAGATCCAACCCCTGCACTTCTTGCTGCAATTGGCGAATCCGGTTTTCTCGCGCGTCGATCATCGCTCGCCAGGAGGCACGCGAGAGCAGCTCTTGGACATCGACCAGCTCCGTCGCCCGCAGATGCAACTGCCGCACGTGCCGCAAACCCGAGAGATCAGGCGCTTGCCCCAACGGATTGAAACTGAGCTCGACGGTATCGAGCAGAGCGAGCGGGGCAAAACGGAGATTGGCCTGCTCATCGATCACGATTTGATTGCTGGTGAGGTTCAGACGCCGCAGGTGAGTGAGCCCCTCGATGCCAGGTGGCACTTGGGTAAGGCGATTTTCGCTGAGGTCCAGTTCGACCAGGTTAGGAAAACGCCCGAGGAAGTCCGGGGCGATGCTCTCCAGGTTCATGTTACGCAGGACCAGCCGATGTACATGGGCAAACTCCAAACCTGCGGGCAATGTCGGCAATTCGCTGACATGCTCACCGTCCAGCACCAACTCGTACTCGTCATTGACATCGACCAGTTTTCGCCGCCAGCTGCGACGCAAGGTATCGGCGACGCGACGTCGCCTGATGGCATCGGCTGGCGTCCGCCATTGCCCCTGCCATTCACTCAGGGCCCCGCGCAGTTCGGCAAGCTGGCGTTGCAGCAGTTGGTAGTGATCCCACAAGTTATGGCCTTGCGCCCGCACGGCATTCAGGTAGGCCTGCAACTGCAGTTCGCTGAGTGCCGGGAAGATCTGGTGGATGCCGCGTCTGATCGCCTGCTGGCTACTCTCCCCCCCGCCACTCAGCCGGTAACCCAGATGCCCGTCACCGAAACGCCTGGGCGGACGGATCGCTGCGCCTGAGGGGGCAAGGCCGATCAACCGCCCTGCCTGTTCTCGGTCGGCCGCAATGGTCGCCATCAGCCAGTCACGCAACTGCCTGGCACTCAGGCTTGTTGAACTCAACACGGCCTTCTGATCATCGTCCAGGCAAAGAACGAGGGCCTTGAGCAGCGACTCGCCAGCACCGACGTCGAGTGAGCCATCGCCGTCATAGAGGCTGTATCCTTGCTCGTGACGCACGATGAGCCGGGGCTTTGCAGCCGGTTCTGCGTGGCTGGCAAACAGCAATGGGCCTTCACGGCTGCCAGAACGCAGCTCTACCGGGTTAGTGGAGGGCCACGGCGCTTTGTGCGCCAGAAGCCCCATGACCAGCCTCTCGCTGTCCGGGCTAGCCATGCCATGCAGGCGCACGCCCAGGCAAGCATTGTCCAGGCGGGTTTGGCGAACATGAGCGCGCGCCCGTTCCGCCATGCCCAGTGGTACTCGCCCAGTGGCACGCAAATTCTCCAGCTGCGCTGAACAGGTGTGCCGGATGATTTCTTCGGCCCCACGTGGCGTCAGGCCCTTGAAAGCCGCCATCAGCACCGCCTGGTCTGGGTCAGCCGCCTGGCGCAGACCGCCCAGAGCCTCTTCGAACGCTGCGCCTTTGAGCGATGGCGAAGCATGGTGCAGGCCAATGCGCTCATGCATGTCCAGAATCCGGGCCGGGGCCGGGGCGTGTTCCACACACAGACGGCGCACCTTCTCAGCGTTGAAACCAGTGACCGTCAGCAAGGTGCGGGCATCATCCTCCAGCACGCTGCCAAACACTTGTGGGGCAAGCACTTGCAACAGTGCTACCGGGCTTTCTTCCAGATGCGCGCGCTGGCTGGGATGCCTGAGCTTCACTGTGCCATCAGCCGCCATCCCAGGCTCCAGCGCGTCGACGAATGCAATACGCGGCAGTACATGCACCGCGCCCGACACCGCCCCTGCCAGCGCCACGCTCTCGACCACGCCGAACAAATGATTCAGTGCTCCCTGGCGATCACCCAGCTGCCAGGCTTGGTAACCTTCGTAGACTTCGTCCAGCAACTGAACGGCGTTAACAAGCAACATCAACTCACCCAGCCCAGGAACGAAGAATGCCGCCATGCCCAACAGGTCCAGGCCGGCCGACTGCATCTGCTGCAAGCGCTCCTGCCGGCTCTGGCGATCTTCATCATCCGTCGGCACTGCGATGAAGCGCGCATCGTCGAAAATCCTGGCAACCTGCTGCGCTTGAGCATGGGCGAAAGCATCAACGGTGATGGGCAGGTTGCGGCCATCGAGCTCAATCACTGCCGGCGCAGCCGATGCCTTGAGCAACCGGTTGAGCGCCTGATCGAACCCGGCACGGTCACGAGCCTTGATGAAGCGGCTGAACCCGCTGCGGAACGTGGGCACACGCAAGCGTATGGCGATGTCCGCATAGACGTCTGACCAGCAATCGTAATGACGGATGGCTTTGTCCGGATCGCCCGGCATCCAGACGAAGATTTCATCGATTGCATCGCTGCCGGCCACTCGCCATTCCAGGGCGATCACGCCAACGATGCACTTGCCGAGCAGATAGAGCTGACGCGCAGTGAAGCTTCCCTTGGCGTCTACCCCCGGTTCGGGCCCGGCGAGATAGGCGAGCAGGCGCTGCAGGTCTGCTTCATCGATCTGTCGCTTGATCCTGGCCTCGTACACCTCGGCCCTCAGGCGAGCACGCAGACAGTCCTGAAACAGCTGCTCAACCCGCCGGCGAGCCTGGTCCCAAGGCTGACCGCGGCCGGATTTGGGCTGCAGCACACTCCTGAGTACCGCCTGATAACCCGCACCGATGTCCAGGCGGCGACAGATGCCGGCAAAACGCTCGAACGATAGCGCCAGCACAGCTCCCGGGCCGCCGTTCAGACTGGCCTTACGCCGCAGCCAAGGCTTGGTTTCATGATCCTGGAAGTTGTGCAGCGCAGCGGCGAGCAAACTGTGCCGGGAGGTGTAGGTGACCGTGGGTTTGTAGAGCTTCTCGGCGGCGGACGGCAGCTCGAACTGTTCATTGATCGAGACAAATGCCTGCCGGGGGTCGACATGCCCAAGCCCGGCTTCAAGCAGGGCTTTCTCAAGGCGAGGCAACGCGAATGCCTCGATGGACGGCACAGGCTTCAATAGCTGTCGAAGATGCTCGGCGTACCGTTGCTGCGCCACCAATGCCTGATGGTAGGCCTGGGCGTGCTCAGCCTCGGCCCCCGTGAGCCATCGGGGCAGGTTTCGCTCGATGAGATGGTCGACGGACGTTGCAGGAAAAACAGGATTCACCGCCACGGTGGGATCTCCAAACAGGAAAACCCCGATCTGAGCACGCGCCCTGGTCACCCTCGCGGTAGATAGATCAGCCATTCGGGTTTCCGAACGCAGGCAATCCATCCGTTCGGAAACCCGTAAGCACATGGCTGCACAGGATCACGAAAAATGGCTTGCTCCCCGCAGAACATGCGACGTTATGATCGATCCCAGAGCTTGGCACGACTCATGCTCTACACTTGGTAGCCGAATGCACTCGCTTCTTGTTGTATTCGTTGAACGAAGAGTCCGCCAACGGCTCCATAAAAAAAACAAACACGTCGAGGAAAATTTGATGCGTATCGTTCGTCACCTGTTGGGCGCAACCATCGCCGCCGCGATCATCGCTTCGCCAGCCATGGCTGAAGAACTGACCGGTACCCTGAAGAAGATCAAGGACTCGGGCACCATCACCCTGGGCCACCGCGACTCTTCCATTCCGTTTTCCTACCTGGCCGGCGGTCAAACGCCCGTGGGCTACTCCCACGACATCCAGCTGGCCGTGGTCGATGCCCTGAAGAAGCAACTGGGTACCGACATCAAGGTCAAGTACAACCTGGTCACCTCCCAGACCCGCATCCCGCTGGTGCAGAACGGCACCGTGGACCTTGAGTGCGGCTCCACCACCAACAACGTCGAGCGCCAGCAGCAAGTCGGCTTCACCGTAGGCATCTTTGAAGTCGGTACCCGTCTGCTGACCAAGGTCAAGGACGGTCAGCCGGCCTACAAGGATTTCCCGGACCTGGCCGGCAAGAACGTGGTGACCACCGCCGGCACCACATCCGAGCGCCTGCTCAAGGCGATGAACGCCGACAAGCAGATGAAGATGAACGTGATTTCCGCCAAGGACCACGGTGAAGCCTTCAACATGCTCGAAAGCGGCCGCGCCGTGGCCTTCATGATGGACGACGCGCTGCTCGCCGGCGAAATGGCCAAGGCACGCAAGCCGTCGGACTGGGTCATCACCGGTACCCCGCAGTCGTACGAAATCTACGGCTGCATGGTGCGCAAGGATGACGCGGCCTTCAAGAAAGCGGTCGATGACGCCATCGTCGGGTACTTCAAGTCGGGCGAAGTCAACAAGAGCTATGACAAATGGTTCCAGCAGCCGATCCCGCCAAAAGGCCTGAACCTTCAGTTCAAGATGAGCGACGAGCTGAAGAAACTGATCGCCGAGCCGACCGACAAGGCGGCGGACGAGAAGAAGTCCTGATCCTCAGCCAATAGTGGCCTGGTGCGCATCCGCACACGATTGAACCGACAGGCCACGTATTAGTGTCTACCCTTTCATCCGAGGGCGCCCAGCGCCCTTGGATGCTCGAAGGTGCCCGTGAAACAACCGTCTGAGGGGAAATCCCGATGAATTACAACTGGGACTGGGGCGTGTTCTTCAAGTCCACCGGCGTGGGCAGCGAGACCTATCTGGACTGGTACATCACCGGTCTGGGCTGGACCATCGCCATCGCCATCACCGCCTGGATCATCGCATTGCTGCTGGGGTCGGTCCTCGGCGTCATGCGGACCGTGCCGAACCGTCTGGTATCGGGCATCGCCACCGCCTATGTGGAACTGTTCCGCAACGTGCCGCTGCTGGTGCAACTGTTCATCTGGTACTTCCTGGTGCCGGACCTGCTGCCCGAAGGCCTGCAGGAATGGTTCAAGCAGGACCTCAACCCGACCACTTCGGCGCTGATCAGCGTGGTCATCTGCCTGGGCCTGTTCACCGCCGCCCGCGTCTGCGAGCAGGTACGCACCGGTATCCAGGCGCTGCCCCGCGGCCAGGAAGCCGCCGCCCGCGCCATGGGCTTCAGCCTGCCGCAGATCTACAACAACGTGCTGCTGCCGCAGGCCTACCGGATCATCATTCCGCCGCTCACCTCGGAATTCCTGAACGTGTTCAAGAACTCCTCGGTGGCCTCGCTGATCGGCCTGATGGAACTGCTGGCCCAGACCAAGCAGACCGCCGAATTCTCGGCCAACCTGTTCGAGGCCTTCACCCTGGCCACGCTGATCTACTTCACCCTGAACATGGGCCTGATGCTGCTGATGCGCATGGTCGAGAAGAAAGTCGCCGTGCCTGGCCTGATCTCCGTGGGGGGCAAGTAAATGGACATGGATTTCAGCGAAATCATCCCGGCCCTGCCTGCCCTCTGGGAAGGCATGCTCATGACCCTGCAACTGATGGTCATGGGCGTGGTCGGCGGCATCGTGCTGGGCACCATCCTGGCCTTGATGCGCCTGTCGTCGAGCAAGCTGCTGTCGCGCGTGGCCGGTGCCTACGTCAACTACTTCCGCTCGATCCCGCTGCTGCTGGTGATCACCTGGTTCTACCTGGCCGTGCCCTTCGTGCTGCGCTGGATCACTGGCGAGGACACCCCGGTGGGTGCCTTCACCTCGTGCGTGGTGGCGTTCATGATGTTCGAGGCCGCGTACTTCTGCGAAATCGTCCGTGCCGGCGTGCAGTCGATCTCCAAGGGCCAGATGGGCGCCGCCCAGGCCCTGGGCATGACTTACGGCCAGACCATGCGCCTGATCATCCTGCCCCAGGCCTTCCGCAAGATGACCCCGCTGCTGCTGCAGCAGAGCATCATCCTGTTCCAGGACACCTCGCTGGTGTACACCGTGGGCCTGGTGGACTTCCTCAACTCGGCACGCTCCAACGGCGACATCATCGGACGCTCCCATGAGTTCCTGATCTTCGCCGGGGTCGTGTACTTCGTCATCAGCTTCTCCGCTTCGTGGCTGGTCAAGCGCCTGCAAAAAAGGATCACCGTATGATTTCCATCAAGAACGTCAACAAGTGGTACGGCGACTTCCAGGTGCTGACCGACTGCAGCACCGAGGTCAAGAAGGGTGAAGTGGTTGTGGTCTGCGGCCCATCGGGCTCGGGCAAGTCGACCCTGATCAAGTGCGTCAACGCCCTGGAACCGTTCCAGAAAGGCGACATCGTGGTCGATGGCACCTCGATCGCCGACCCCAAGACCAACCTGCCCAAGCTGCGTTCGCGGGTGGGCATGGTGTTCCAGCACTTCGAACTGTTCCCGCACCTGAGCATCACCGAGAACCTGACCATCGCCCAGCGCAAGGTGCTCGGCCGCAGCGAGGCGGAAGCGACCAAGAAGGGCCTGGCCCTGCTCGACCGTGTCGGCCTTGGCGCCCACGCCAAGAAGCACCCCGGCCAGCTGTCCGGCGGCCAGCAGCAGCGTGTGGCGATTGCCCGCGCGCTGTCGATGGACCCGATCGTCATGCTGTTCGACGAACCGACCTCGGCGCTGGACCCTGAAATGGTCAACGAAGTACTGGACGTGATGGTCGAGTTGGCCCACGAAGGCATGACCATGATGTGCGTGACCCACGAAATGGGCTTCGCCCGTAAAGTGGCCAACCGGGTGATCTTCATGGACAAGGGCAACATCATCGAGGACTGCCAGAAGGAAGACTTCTTCGGCAACCCGAGCGCCCGCCACGAACGCACCCAGCACTTCCTCAGCAAAATCCTGCAACACTGATTCGGCAACAACGGCACCGCTGCCCGGGCTCGCCCGGCAGCGGATGCTGGCCGTGACAAGGCCACTGTGATGAAATGCGATCCCTCGCTTCTTCTCCCTGCCAAGCCTGCCGTGAAATCCCGCCTGATCCGTCAATTGCTGCTGCCGCCCCTGATCATCCTGCTGATGATCGGCCTAGGGCTTGCCGGCTATCTGGTCAGCGAGAGCAACGGCATCCGCACACTCAGCGAAAGTGGCGAGCGCGCGCTGGAGCTGCATGCGCGCACGGTCGAGAGCGAAATCAGCAAGTACACCTACCTGCCGAGCCTGCTCGAACTCGAAGACAGTGTCTCGCAGCTGCTCACCGACCCCGACGGTGCCAACCGGCAGACCGTCAATGAATACCTCGAAGGGCTGAACCGCCGTAGCCGCAGCCGCGCAATTTTCGTCCTCGATACCAATGGCCGTGTGCAGGCCACCAGCAACTGGCGCGATGCCGACTCGTTCCTTGGCGAAGACCTGTCGTTCCGTGCCTATTTCCAGACGGCCGTGCGCGGCGAGCCAGGTCGCTTCTATGGTATCGGCAGCACGACCGGCGAGGCCGGCTACTACCTGGCCCATGGCCTGGAAGAACACGGCAAGGTCATCGGCGTCGCAGTGATCAAGGTACGCCTGGACACCCTCGAGGAGCGCTGGCAACGCGCCCGCCTGGAAGCCTTCGTCAGCGATGAGAATGGCATCATCATCCTTTCCAGCGACCCGGCCCGGCGCCTGAAATCGGTGCGCCCGCTGACCCCGCAGATCAAGGAGCGCCTGGCGCGCAGCCTGCAATACTACTGGTGGCCACTGAACGAATTGCAGCCGCTGGCCCGCGAGACCCTGGCCGATGGCGTGGAGAAACTGACCTTCCCGGCCAACAGTGAAACCGGCCAGGGCAAGCCCCATGAGGTGGCCTACCTGGCACAGACCCGGCGCCTGGTCGATACCCCCTGGCACTTCACCCTGCTCACCCCGCTGCAGGACCTGCGCCGCGAATCCATGGTGCAGGGCATCCTGGTCGCCGTGGCCTTCGCCTTGCTGACGATCCTCGGCATTGCCTGGAACGAACGACGCAAGGTGATTGCCACCCGCCTGGCCGCCCGTGAAGCGCTGGAAGAAGCCAACAGCCAGCTGGAGCGGCGCATCGCCGACCGCACCGCCGACTTGCGCGCCAGCAACGAACGGCTCAAGGGCCAGATCCGCGAACGCCGCCACGCCGAGCAGACCTTGCGCCAGGCCCAGGACGAGCTGGTCCAGGCCGGCAAGCTGGCGGCGATCGGGCAGATGTCCACCAGCATCGCCCACGAGCTCAACCAGCCGCTGGCGGCGCTGCGCACACTGTCCGGCAATACCGTGCGTTTCCTCGAACGTGGCGCGCTTGAAACCGCCAGCACCAACCTGCGCACCATGAACGACCTGATCGACCGCATGGGCCGCATCACCGCCAGCCTGCGTTCGTTTGCCCGCCGCGGCGACGACAGCGGCCAGGCTTCGCTGGCCAAAGCGGTTGACGCCACGCTGCAGGTGTTGAGCGAACGCATCAGCGGCTGCCACCTGCAATTGCACCGCCAGTTCGACGACCAGCAACTGGCGATCGACCAGACCCGCCTCGAGCAGATCCTGGTCAACCTGATCGGCAACGCCCTCGACGCCATGGCCTGCGTGCCCCTGCCGGAACTCTGGCTCGAAGGTGAACAGCAAGGCGACAAGTACCGCCTGCAGGTGCGCGACAATGGCCACGGCATCGATGCCGAGGCACGCAAGCACCTGTTCGAACCCTTCTTCACCACCAAGCCGGGCGAACATGGCCTGGGCCTGGGGCTGACCCTGTCGGCGAGCCTTGCCGCCGCCGCCAAGGGCAGCCTGAACGTCGAGCACCCCGCCACGGGCGGCACGGCCTTCGTCCTCGCCCTCCCCTTGGTCACGCCCCCCAGCGAATCGGCAGAGCAACCATGAACCCAGCGCCACTTACCGTCCTGATCGTCGAAGACGACCCGCATGTGCTGCTCGGCTGCCAGCAGGCGCTGGCCCTGGAGGATATCGCCTGCGAAGGGGTCGGCAGTGCCGAACAGGCCCTGGAACGCATCGGCGATGATTTTGCCGGGATCGTCGTCAGCGATATCCGCTTGCCCGGCATCGATGGCCTGGAGCTGCTCAACCGCCTCAAGGCCCGCGACCGCAGCTTGCCGGTGGTGCTGATCACCGGCCACGGCGATATCGACATGGCGGTCGGCGCCATGCGCAATGGCGCCTACGACTTCATGGAAAAGCCCTTTTCGCCCGAGCGCCTGGTCGACGTGGTGCGCCGTGCGCTGGAGCAGCGCGGGCTGTCCCGCGAAGTGGTGGCGCTGCGCCGGCAACTGGCCGAACAAAGCAGCCTGGAGGGCCGCATCATCGGCCGCTCGCCAGCCATGGAGCACCTGCGCGAACTGATCGCCAACGTCGCCGATACCTCGGCCAACGTGCTGATCGAAGGTGAAACCGGCACCGGCAAGGAGCTGGTCGCCCGCTGCCTGCACGACTTCAGCCGGCGCCAGGGCCAACCGTTCGTGGCGCTGAACTGCGGCGGCCTGCCAGAAAACCTGTTCGAAAGCGAAATCTTCGGCCACGAAGCCAACGCCTTCACCGGCGCCGGCAAGCGCCGCATCGGCAAGATCGAACACGCCAACGGCGGCACGCTGTTCCTCGACGAAGTGGAAAGCATGCCGATCAACCTGCAGATCAAGCTGCTGCGCGTGCTGCAGGAACGCACCCTGGAGCGCCTGGGCTCGAACCAGAGCATTGCGGTGGATTGCCGGGTGATCGCGGCTACCAAATCCGACCTCGACGCGCTCGGCCAGACCGGGCAGTTCCGCAGCGACCTGTATTACCGCCTGAACGTGGTGACCCTTGAGCTGCCACCGCTGCGCGAGCGCCGGGAAGACATCCTGCAACTGTTCGAGCACTTCCTGCAGCAGTCGGCGCTGCGTTTCGACCGTGAAGCGCCGACGCTGGACAGCCAGACCTTGTCGCGGCTGATGGCCCACGACTGGCCGGGCAACGTGCGCGAGTTGCGCAATGTGGCCGAGCGTTTTGCCCTGGGATTGCCGGCTTTCAAGAAGGGGCCGAGCAGCGGTGCCAGCCAGGGGGTCGGGTTTGCCGAGGCGGTGGAAGCGTTCGAGCGCAACCTGCTCAGCGATGCCTTGCAGCGCACCGGCGGCAACCTCAGCCAGGCCAGCCAGGAACTGGGGATGGCCAAGACAACCCTGTTCGACAAGGTGAAGAAGTACGGGCTTGGTTGATCAATCGGTGTCGCCTGCTTCGCGGGCAAGCCCGCTCCCACAGGTACAGCGTTGTGCTCAAAGCGGCGCTGAACTTGTGGGAGCGGGCTTGCCCGCGAAGCAGGCGACGCCGATTCAAAGCCCGGCAATATGGGTGACATCCTGCCGATGTGACTGCAGATAAGGCAGCACCGCCGCCAGCAATGGTGCCTTGAACGGCTCCTGGAAGCGATGTGCCAACCCCGGAATCAACCGCAACTGACTGCCCTGGATATGCGCCGCCAGGTGCACCCCGTGCATCACCGGCAACAGCGGATCGGCCGTGCCATGCACCACCAGCGTCGGTACCCGCAACCCATTCAGCAACTGCACCCGGCTCGGCTCGGCCAGGATCGCCATGATCTGACGCTTCGCACCCTCGGGGTTGAATGCCCGGTCATAGGCCACCGCCGCCTGCTGCAGCAGCACAGCCCGATCATCATGTACTTGTGGGCTGCCCAAGGCTGCCAACAAGTCCGCCTGCTGCTCGATGGCCACTTCTCGACTCGGTGCACTGCGCCGCGCCAGCAGCTGCACCAGGGCCGGATCCGGCGCGGGCAGCCCTGCCGCCCCCGAACTGGACATCACCAGGGTCAGGCTACGCACCCGCTCAGGCGCCATGGCTGCCAGGTGCTGGGCGATCATCCCGCCCATGCTCACGCCCAGCACATGGAACTGGCGAATGCCCAGCACATCCATCAGCTGCAGGCCATCGTTCGCCATGTCGGTCAAGGTATAAGGCGCGGCGACCGGCAGGCCCAGCTTGTAGCGCAACAGTTCGACCGTGAGGTTGGCCGAGGGTGGCAGCTGGTTCCAGCGCGACAGGCCGACATCGCGGTTGTCGTAGCGAATGACCCGGAAGCCCTGGCGGCACAACGCCTCGACGACATCGTCCGGCCAATGGATGAGCTGCCCGCCCAGGCCCATCACCAGCAGCAAGGCCGGATCGCGGGGCGCGCCGACGCTCTGGTAGACCAGGCTCAGTTCGCCGATTTCGGCACGTTGCACCGGCACATGGGCGTCACAGCGCGTGTCGGCAAAGCTTGCCGAAGCACTGAACACGAGAAAGAAAAACAGCAGAAAAGCCCGCATGAAAGAAACACCAGAATGCAGATCCCCAGTAGAGCGCGAGTCTGATGAATTTAGTTCGGGCGCGCTGCCACAGTTCGGTGACAGTTTGATGAACCCTGCCGAGCGGTGCGACGCAGCGTCCAGTCGACAGGCCGGGGCAACATGAGCGAAACTCAACTCATTTCCCGTTTACTTTAAAAATTTTCTCGGAGTCAGCCGTGCTGGAGATCCGCCACCTGAAAACCCTTCATGCCCTGCGCGAGGCCGACAGCCTGGTAGAGGCCGCCGAACGCCTGCACCTGACCCAGTCGGCGCTGTCGCACCAGTTCAAGGAGCTGGAGGAGCGCCTGGGGCTGCCGCTGTTCGTGCGCAAGACCAAGCCGATCCGCTTCACCAGCGCCGGCCTGCGCCTGCTGCAACTGGCCGATGCCACCCTGCCGCTGTTGCGCGGCGCCGAGCGCGACATCGCCCGCCTGGCAGGCGGCACTGCCGGGCGTCTGCACATGGCCATCGAGTGCCACAGCTGCTTCCAGTGGCTGATGCCAACCATCGACCAGTTCCGCGATGCCTGGCCGGAAGTGGAGCTGGACCTGGCCTCGGGCTTCGCCTTCGCCCCGTTGCCGGCACTGGCCCGCGGCGACCTCGATCTGGTGGTGACCTCCGACCCGCTGGACCTGGCCGGCATCACCTACGTGCCGCTGTTCACCTACGAAGCCATGCTCGCCGTGGCCAACCAGCACCCGCTGGCCAGCAAGCCGTACATCGTGCCCCAGGACCTGCTCGACCAGACCCTGATCACCTACCCGGTGGAGCGCGACCGCCTGGATATCTTCACCCGCTTCCTGGAGCCGGCCGACATCGAGCCGGCCGCCGTGCGCACGTCCGAGCTGACGGTGATGATGATGCAGCTGGTGGCCAGCGGCCGTGGCGTGTGCGGCATGCCGCACTGGGCGCTGCACGAGTACAGCTCGCGGGGCTATGTGAAGGGCAAGCGCCTGGGCGAGAAAGGCCTGTTCGCCACGCTGTATGCGGCAGTACGCACCGATATGCTCGATGCGCCTTACATGCGCGACTTCCTGTTGACCGCCAAGGACACCTCGTTCGCCACCCTCGATGGGGTCAGTGCGGTACGCTGACGGCCTGGCGGTACAACGGCAGGATCAGGTCGCGGGTCAGCGGCGCCAGCTCCAGCGTTGCCGCCTGATCGGCGGCCAGCCACAGCACTTCTTCGATTTCCGCTGCCGGGGCCACGGCCTCGGCGCTGTCGACGCGGAACAGCTCGGCCTGCACCTCGAAGCCTGGCTCGTTGGCGGCCGGCGCGCTGAACTGGCCCAGGTGCACAGCCTGCTCAGGGTCGATGTGCAACCCCAGCTCTTCGTGCAGTTCACGCACCAGCGCCTGAACGGGTGACTCGCCGGCATCGATCTTGCCGCCCGGTTGCATGAACGCCTGGGTGCCGCGCTTGCGCACCAGCAGGGTCCGGCCTTGCGGGTCGATCAGCAGGGCAGCGGCGATGCGGATGATGTTGGGCATGGGTAGGCTCGCTGAAAATCAGACAGTCTACAGAAGATCAACGACGAACGGCCCCTTGCCAAGCCGTCGTTCACCCACCATAACCAAAACATGAACCTGCCAGCCCACCAGCACCCGGTGCTCGAGCTGTTCCACCCGGCCGTCGCTACCTGGTTCCGCCGCCACTTCGCCACGGTCACCGATGCCCAGGCCCGTGCCTGGCCGCTGATCCATGCCGGCCAGTCGCTGCTGCTCGCCGCGCCGACCGGTTCGGGCAAGACCCTGAGCGCCTTCCTGGCCGTGCTCGACGAACTGTTCCGCGAGGGCCTGGCGCATCACGGCGAGCTGCCTGCGCAGACCCAGGTCGTCTACGTATCGCCGCTCAAGGCACTGTCCAACGACATCCGTCTGAACCTGCAGGCCCCGCTCGAAGGCATCAGCCAGGCCCTTGAAGACCTGGGCCTGAAAGCACCGCGCATCACCACCGCCGTGCGCACCGGCGATACCCCGCAGAAGGAGCGTGCGGCGATGCGCAAGCTGGCCCCCCATGTGCTGGTGACCACACCCGAGTCGCTGTACGTGCTGATGGGTTCGGCGTCCGGCCGCGAAGGGCTGGCCAGCGTGCACACGGTCATCGTCGACGAGATACACGCCCTGGCCGGCAACAAGCGCGGCGCCCACCTGGCGCTGACCCTGGAGCGCCTGCAGGCGTTGTGCGGGCGCCCACTTCGACGCATTGGCCTGTCCGCCACCCAGCGCCCGGTCGAGCGCGTGGCGCAGTTCCTGGTCGGCCAGCAGCGCCCCTGCGCGATTATCGATGTCGGCCATGCGCGTCAGCGCGACCTCGCCATCGAAGTGCCTCCGGTGCCGCTCGGCGCGGTCATGGCCACGGACGTCTGGGGCCTGGTCTACGATCGTCTCGCGCAATTGGCCCGAGCACATCGCACCACGTTGGTGTTCGTCAACACCCGGCGCCTGGCAGAACGCATTACCCGCCACCTGAGCGACCGCCTGGGCAAGGAGGCCGTGGCCGCGCACCATGGCAGCCTGGCCAAGGAGCTGCGCCTGGACGCCGAGCAGCGCTTGAAAAACGGCCAGTTGCAGGTGCTCGTGGCCACCGCGTCGCTGGAGCTGGGCATCGACATCGGCGATGTCGACCTGGTCTGCCAGATCGAATCGCCCGGCTCGATCGCCGCCTTCCTGCAGCGGGTGGGGCGCTCCGGGCACCAGGTCGATGGCATCCCCAAAGGGCGACTGTTCGCGACCTCGCGGGACGACCTGATCGAATGCGTGGCCTTGCTCGACTGCATCCGCCTGGGTGAACTCGACGAACTGCACATTGCCAATGCTCCCCTGGATGTACTGGCCCAGCAGATCGTCGCCGAAGCCAGCAACCAGGCCTGGCAGGAACAGGCGCTGTTCGACTGCCTGCGCCAGGCCACACCCTATGCAGCCCTTGATCGCGAGCATTACCAGGCATTGCTGCGCATGCTCGCCGACGGCTATAACGGCCGCCAGGGCGTGCGCAGTGCCTACCTGCATCGCGATGCGGTCAGCGGCACCTTGCGCGGGCGCCGGGGTAGCCAGCTGACCGCGCTGACCAGCGGCGGCACCATCCCCGAGACCGCCGATTATGCCGTGCTGCTCGAACCCCAGGCGCTGAACATCGGCAGCGTCAACGAAGACTTCGCCGTGGAGAGCATCGCCGGCGATATCTTCCAGCTGGGCAATGCGTCCTACCGCATCCTGCGGGTCGAGCCCGGCCGGGTGCGGGTCGAAGACGCTCAGGGCCTGCCGCCGACCATTCCGTTCTGGCTGGGCGAAGCACCGGGGCGCAGCGACGAACTGTCCGTCGCAGTGGCCCGTCTGCAGGCGCGCATCGACGAACAGCTCGGGTTGAACGATGGCGATCTCGCAACAGTAATGCAGTGGCTGCAGACCACCTTCGCATTGAGCGAAGACAGCGCCAGCCAGTTGCTCGATTATCTGGGGCGCACCCGCGAAGTACTGGGCGCCCTGCCCTCCCAGCAGACCTTGGTGATGGAGCGTTTCTTCGACGAATCCGGCGGCACCCAGCTGATCATCCATTCGCCCTATGGCAGCCGTATCAACCGCGCCTGGGGCCTGGCCCTGCGCAAGCGCTTCTGCCGCACGTTCAATTTCGAATTGCAGGCCGCGGCCAGCGAGGACGCCATCGTGCTGTCGCTGTCGACCAGCCACAGCTTCGACCTGGATGAGGTATGGCGCTACCTCAATAGCCGAAGCGCCGAGCAGATCCTCATCCAGGCCCTGCTCGACGCGCCGTTGTTCGGCATCCGCTGGCGCTGGAACGCGGGCGTGGCCATGGCCCTGCCGCGCTTCGTCGGCGGGCGCAAGGTGGCGCCGCAGATCCAGCGCATGAAGAGCGAGGACCTGATTGCCGCCGTGTTCCCTGACCAGATCGCCTGCCTGGAGAACATCGTCGGCGAGCGGCAGATCCCCGATCACCCGTTGGTCGAGCAGACCCTCGACGACTGCCTGCACGAAGCCATGGACAGCGAAGGCTGGCTGGCCCTGCTGCGGCGCATGGAAAGCGGCCAGGTGCGCCTGTTGTGCCGCGATCTGCCAGCACCGTCCCCACTGGCCTCGGCCATTCTCAACGCCAGGCCCTACACCTTCCTCGACGACGCGCCGCTGGAAGAGCGGCGCACCCAGGCGGTGCTCAACCGGCGCTGGAACGAAGTGCACAGCGGCGATGACCTGGGCGCACTGGATGCCGATGCCATAGCCGCTGTGCAGGCCGAAGCCTGGCCGCAGCCGGGCAATGCCGACGAAATGCACGAGGCGCTGATGAGCCTGGGCGCCATCAGCCATGACGAAGTGCAGGCCAACCCCAGCTGGGACCTGCTGCTGCGCCAGCTGGCCAAGGCCGGGCGGGCCTTGCGCCTGATCGATGAAAAACTCTGGCTGGCGCGCGAGCGCCTGAACCTGCTGCGAACGCTGTATCCGGCAGCGCGCCTGGAACCTTCGCTGGACGTACTGCCCGGCTTCGACCAGGCCATTGACCCGGACGCTGCACTGGCCGAATTGCTGCGCGCCCGCTTGAGTGGCCACGGCCCGCTGAGCGTGGCGCAGATCGCTGCACCGCTGGGCAAGCCCACTGTCCAGGTGGAACAAGCCTTGGCCCGCCTGGAAGCCGAAGGCTACATATTGCGCGGCCACTTCAGCCCTGGGGCTGGCGACGTGCAATGGTGTGAGCGCCACCTGCTGGCGCGCATCCATCGCTACACGGTGAAACGCCTGCGCCGGGAGATCGAACCGGTCAGCCTGCAGGACTTCATGCGCTTTCTGTTCGACTGGCAGCACCTGGCCCCTGAGGAGCGCCTGCGTGGCCCCGAGGCGGTCGCTGAAGTGCTGGGCCAGTTGCAGGGTTTCCCCAGTGCCGCCGGCGCCTGGGAAGCAGAACTGCTGCCCGCGCGGATCAAGGACTACAGCCCGCACTGGCTGGACGATGCCTGCCGCAGCGGGCAGTTTGCCTGGAGCCGGCTGGCAGCGACGACGGCGAGCAACACCTTGTCGAGTACGCCGCTGGTGCTGTTGCCACGCGAGCACCTGGGCCAGTGGCGCAGCCTCGCCCCCGAGCCTGCCCGGGAAGCACTGGGCGGGCGGGCACAACGGGTGCTGGAGGCACTGCACGCGCATGGCGCGCTGTTCTTCGACGAGCTGACCGTTGATGCCCACCTGCTGCCCAGCGAACTGGAGACGGCGTTGCAGGAGCTGGTGGGTGCCGGGCTGGTGGGCGCCGACAGTTTCGCCGGGCTGCGCAGCCTGATCACCCCCGCAGCGAAGCGTACATCGCGCAACAGCCGCCGCGGTCACCCGCCACTCTCCAGCAGCATGGCCCATGCCGGGCGTTGGGCGTTGTTGCGTCGGGGCACTGGCAATGTCGACGAGAACCAGCGCCTGGAGCACATCGCCCGCGCACTGCTGCGACGCTATGGGGTGATCTGCTGGCGGCTGCTGGAACGGGAAAGCGATGTGCTGCCCCCCTGGCGTGAACTGCTGCGCTGCTATCACCGCCTCGAGGCGCGTGGCGAAATCCGAGGGGGGCGTTTCATTGCCGGCTTGGCGGGTGAGCAATTCGCCTTGCCGGAGGCGGTCGGTTTGCTCAGGCAAGTACGGCGGCGTGCCCTGGATGGAGAGTTGGTAGTGGTGAGTGCGAGCGACCCGCTGAACCTGATCGGGTCGTTGCTGCCCGGGGCGAAAGTGCCGGCAGTCAGTGGCAACCGACTGCTCTATCGCGATGGCGTGCCCGTGGCGGTGCGCGTGGCAGGGCGCTATTCGTATCTTATCGAGGCACCTGCACAGGAGCAGGAAAGCTGGAGACAGAAACTGTTGCGCGATACGGTCTGAACATGCCCAGGCGAGAATGATTTTCGCTACCCCGATTTTGATTTGCACTGCCACACAAGTTGGCTATGGTCGGGGTTTGTCCCAGGCCCTGAGCCTGACCGCGCCATCGCAAGGATCCCGTATGAGCCTGTCACTTCTCAGCCGCTATGCCTTCTTCACCGCCTGTGTACTGTTCACCCTGGCGAGCCTGCCGTTCCTCCACCACGACTGGCTATGGCCATTCACCCTGACCACCGGCGTGCTCAGCCTGATCGGACTGTTCGACCTCGTGCAGCAACGCCACGCGGTACGCCGCAACTATCCGATTCTCGGCAACATCCGCTATCTGGTCGAAGGCATCCGCCCGGAAATCCGCCAGTACCTGCTGGAAGCCGACAGCGACGCCCTGCCCTTCTCCCGCGCCCAGCGCTCGCTGGTGTACGCCCGGGCCAAGAACGAACCCTCGGACAAACCCTTCGGTACCCTGATCGACGTCTACGAGTCGGGTTTCGAGTTCATCGGCCATTCCATGCGCCCGGCACCCCTGACCGACCCGGCGAGTTTCCGGGTCATGGTCGGCGGCCCGCAGTGCAGTCAGCCCTATTCGGCGTCGATCTTCAACATCTCGGCCATGAGCTTCGGTTCACTCAGCGCCAACGCCATCCGTGCCCTGAACAAGGGTGCCAAGCTGGGCAACTTCCACCACGACACCGGTGAAGGCAGCATCAGCCCCTACCACCGGGAAAACGGCGGCGATCTGGTCTGGGAGTTGGGCAGCGGCTACTTCGGCTGCCGCACCGCCGACGGCCGCTTCGACCCGGAACGCTTTGCCGCCCAGGCACGCACCCCACAGGTGCGGATGATCGAGATCAAGATGAGCCAGGGTGCCAAGCCCGGTCACGGCGGCATCCTGCCCAAGCACAAGGTAACCCAGGAAATTGCCGAAACCCGCGGCGTGCTGATGGGCGAGGACTGCATCTCGCCATCACGCCACAGCGCCTTCTCCACACCGATCGAGATGATGCACTTCATCGCCCAGCTGCGTGAGTTGTCCGGCGGCAAGCCGGTGGGCTTCAAGTTCTGCCTGGGCCACCCGTGGGAATTCATGGGCATTGCCAAGGCCATGCTGGAGACGGGCATCCTGCCTGACTTCATCGTCGTCGATGGCAAGGAAGGCGGCACCGGTGCCGCGCCGGTGGAATTCACCGACCACATCGGTGTGCCGCTGCGCGAAGGCCTGCTGTTCGTGCACAACACCCTGGTCGGCCTGAACCTGCGGGACAAGATCAAGCTCGGTGCCAGCGGCAAGATCGTCAGCGCCTTCGACATCGCCAGCGTGCTGGCCATCGGCGCCGACTGGGCCAATTCGGCGCGCGGCTTCATGTTCGCCATCGGCTGCATCCAGTCGCAGAGCTGCCACACCAACAAGTGCCCGACTGGCGTGGCCACGCAAGACCCGCTGCGCCAGCGCGCCCTGGTGGTGCCCGACAAGGCCCAGCGGGTGCTGAACTTCCACCACAACACCTTGCGTGCGCTGGCCGAGATGCTGGCGGCGGCGGGCCTGGAGCATCCGGCACAACTGGAGGCCAAGCACTTGGTGCGGCGCGTGTCGGCCACCGAGATCAAGCTGTTCTCGCAGATGCATGTGTTCCTCAAGCCGGGCGAGTTGCTCACCGGCGAGGTCAACGGGCAGTTCTATTCGCGCATGTGGCAGATGGCGCGTGCCGATAGCTTCGAGCCACACAACGAAGTGGCAGCCTGACAGATCCCCGGGGCTGCTGCGCAGCCCCGGGGATTTCAGATCAGGAAGCAGTACTCGCCATACCCTGCACTTCTTTCGGCGCCAGCCGGAATGCGTAATACAGCACCGTCAGCAGCACCAGGAACGCCGGGCCTATGTACAGCGCCACGCGGGTGTCCTCGAAGTACGCCATCAGGCCCACCACCAGCACCAGGAAGGCCAGGGCCAGGTAGGAGCTCAGCGGCCACAGCCACATGCGGTATTTCAACCCCTTCTGCTCGGCGCTCGACAGCCCGGCGCGGAACTTGATCTGCGCCAGCAGAATCATCACCCAGGTCCAGATCGCACCGAAGGTGGCAATCGAGGTCACCCAGACGAACACCTTCTCCGGCACCAGGTAGTTGGCCAGCACGCCCAGCAGCAGCGCGCCGATCGACAGCAGCAGTGCATTGCGTGGCACGCCGCTTTGCGAGGTGCGGGCAAAGGCGGCCGGGGCCTGGCCGTTCTGCGCCAGGCTGTAGAGCATCCGCCCGGTGCTGAAGATGCCGCCGTTGCACGACGACAGCGCCGCGGTGATCACCACGAAATTGATGATGCCGGCGGCGGTCTTGATGCCTAGGCGCTCGAAGGTCATGACGAACGGGCTGCCCTGGCTGCCGATCCCGTCCCAGGGGTAGATCGACAGGATCACGAACAGTGCGCCGACGTAGAACAGCAGGATGCGCCAGAACACCGAACCGATCGCCTGGGGGATGGTTTTCTGCGGGTTGCGTGCTTCGCCGGCGGTGAGGCCGATCATTTCCACGCCCAGGTAGGCGAACATCACCATCTGCAGCGACATCAGCACGCCCGTCACGCCATTGGGCATGAAGCCACCGTTGCTCCACAGGTTGGAGATGCCCACGGCGACGCCATCATTGCCGAAGCCGAACGCGATCACGCCGATGCCACCGAGGACCATGGCGATGATGGTGACGATCTTGATCAGGGCGAACCAGAACTCGAATTCACCGAACGCCTTGACCGCGATCAGGTTGACTGCACCCATGCTGCCCAACGCCATCAAGGCCCAGATCCAGCGCGGTACATCGGGGAACCAGATGCCCATGTAGATGGCCACCGCAGTGATTTCCGCCACGCAGGTGACCAGCCACAGAAACCAGTAGTTCCAGCCGGTGAGGAAGCCCGCCAGCGGACCAAGGTAGTCCTGGGCATAGCGGCTGAACGAGCCGGCGACCGGGTTGTGCACGGCCATCTCGCCGAGGGCACGCATGATCACCAGGATCGCCAGGCCACCAATGATGTAGGACAGCATGATCGCGGGGCCGGCCATTTCGATGGCTTTGGCCGAACCGAGGAAAAGACCGACGCCGATACAGGCGCCCAGCGCCATCAGACGGATGTGCCGTTCACCCAGCTCACGCTTGAGCGGGACGCCCTCGATGGGCTCGGCAGGGGCAGGATGGTTGCCGACTGGCATAGCAATACAACCTCATTTTGTTATTGGATTTGACCTTCGTGCAGCACCGGCCATGCCGATAGGCGTGACGTTGGCTTGCCGGGCTGGCCTCGTGGGCCGGCCCGTGTGCCGGACTAGAGCGGCCGGCACGGCGAAGGGCCGAGCAGTATAGGAAGTCCGTTACAGGGGTTTTCGCTGTATAAACAGGGAAATTCAGCGAGATTCTCCGGGGTGTGCGGTGCCACCCCCGGGTCCAATGCCACCCTAACAACATCGCTGCAGGAATAAACCCACACCAAAGCCGCATAGCCCTGCGCCGCTTTTCTCGACTTCCTACAAATTTTTCACCTGTTCCCGCCAACGTCTAAGCTTCAGACAAGCAAGACGAAAATACCTGGCCGGATAGAAGACTATGGGCGCACTGTGGCAATCGGAACCAACCAGAACGGAAGCACCTGAAGCACCTCCGGCCAAGACGCCACAACCGCAGTCCCCACGTCAGCGCAGGCTCTGGTGGCGGCTGATTTTCCTGATCCTGCTGGTGGCACTGATCGCCATCGGTTTCGCCGCCTACGACGAGTTCCGCACCTCCAACCTGCAGTCGCGCGAATTCAGCAAGCTGGCCACCACCCTCACCTATTCGCTCAAGGCAGGGCCGAGCGATGCGATCGTCTATCCGGGCGAAGGGCCGTTCGACAAACGCCTGGGCTACAGCGGGCTGGGCGAGTTCCTGCCGCGCCTGCTGAAACGCGACTACCTGATCAGCGAACAGGTGCAATTCTCCCCGGCCCTGATGCGCTATGTCGATCACGGCCTGTTCGCCCCCTATATCGAAAAGATCCAGGCCGGCCTGTCGATCACCGACTGCCGCGGTGAAACGCTGTACCAGTACAACTACCCGCAGCACCTGTACCCGGATTTCGCCTCCATCCCACCGGTGATGGTCAACAGCCTGCTGTTCATCGAAAACCGCGACTTGCTCGATACCAAGGACGTGAAGAACAACCCGGCCGTCGACTGGCCTCGCTTTGCCAAGGCCGCCTACAGCCAGGTAGCCAAGTACCTGGCCCTGCCCGGCCAGTCGGCGGGTGGCAGTACCCTCGCCACCCAGCTGGAGAAGTACCGCCATTCGCCGGATGGCCTGACCGTCAATGGCGCCGAGAAGATCCGCCAGATGATCTCGGCCAGTGTGCGCGCCTACCAGGGCGGCCCCGACACCAGCGAAGCGCGCCACCGGATCGTGCGTGACTACCTCAACAGCGTGCCGCTCTCGGCAGTGCCGGGGCATGGCGAGGTGCATGGCATGGCCGAAGGCCTGCGGGTGTGGTACGGCGCCGATTTCGACCAGGTCAACCAGGCGCTGATCTCCACCGCCACGGACCCGCAAAGCATGGCGGCACGCGGCCTGGCCCTGCGCCAGGTGCTGTCGCTGATGATCGCCCAGCGCCGCCCTTCGCATTACCTGTCCAAAGGCCGCGTGGAACTGGCCGAGCTCACCGACTCGCATATCCGCGTGCTGGCGGCCAACAAGATCATCGAACAACCGCTGGCCGACGCGGCGCTGGCCAGCAAGGCGATCTACCGCGACTGGGTCGCCCAACCGACCATCGTGCCGATCATCACCAACAAAGGCATCAGCCTGGCCCGCAACCGGCTGGCGGCCATGCTCAACCGCCCGCTGTACGACCTCGACCGGCTCGATGTGTCGGCCACCAGCACCCTGCAGGCTGACCTGCAGCTGCAGGTCAGCCAGTACCTGAAAAACCTTGCCGACCCCGAATTCGCGGCGCAGATCGGCCTGATCGGCGAGCGCCTGCTCACCACCAAGACCACCGACCAGGTGAGCTACAGCTTCACCTTGTTCGAACGCACCGCCGATGGCTCGCGGGTACGGGTGCAGACCGACAGCACCAACCAGCCCTTCGACATCAACGAGGGCAGCAAGCTGGAGCTGGGCTCCACCGCCAAGCTGCGGGTGCTCACGACGTACCTGGAAATCATCGCCGAACTGCACGACAAGTACGCCGGCAAACCTGCCGCCGAGCTGAAGAAAGTCGAAGTCGCCGAACTCGACCGCATCACCCAGTGGTCGCTGGAGTGGCTGGCGCAGAACAGCAAGAACCAGAGCCTGGACGCCATGCTCGATGCGGCGCTGGAACGCAAGTACTCGGCCAACACCGGCGAAGCCTTCTTCACCGGCGGCGGCATGCACGTGTTCAACAACTTCCGCAAGGAAGACAACAACCGCAACCCGACTCTCAAGGACGCCCTGCGCGAGTCGATCAACCTGCCGTTCATCCGCCTGATGCGCGACCTGGTGCGCTACGTCACCTACCAGCAGCCGTTCAACCGCGTGCCACTGCTCAAGGACGACTCCGACCCACGCCGCCAGGAATACCTGGCACGCTTCGCCGACAAGGAAGGCACCAGCTACCTGATGCGCTTCTGGAAGAAGTATCAGCGCAAGACTTCCCAGCAACGCCTGGACACCTTCCTCGACAGCATGCGCGCCACCCCGCAGCGTTTGGCCGCCGTACACCGCTACCTGTTCCCGGAAGCCGGCCAGGAAACCTTCAATGCCTTCGTCCGCGCCCACAGCAAGGACGACAAAATCGCCCTGGGCAAACTCACCGACGGCAAACTGGCAGAAATGTACGAAGCCTACGGACCCGGCAAGTACGACCTGCCCGACCAGGGCTACATCGCCAAGGTCCACCCGCTGGACCTGTGGCTGTTGGGCTACCTGTTGAAGCACCCGAGTTCCACACTCACCGAAATGGTCAATGCCAGCCACTTCGAGCGCCAGGAGGTCTACAGCTGGCTGTTCAAGAGCCGGCACCAGGGGGCGCGTGACAGCCGCATCCGCACCATGGTCGAGATCGAGGCGTTTCTCGATATCCATCAACGCTGGAAACGCGTGGGCTATCCGTTCGACCACCTGGTGCCCTCACTGGCCACCGCCATCGGCAGCTCCGGCGACCGCCCGGCTGCGCTGTCGGAACTGGTCGGTATCATCCAGAACGACGGCGTGCGCCTGCCGACGCTGCGTATCGACACCCTGCACTTCGCCGCCGATACGCCCTACGAGACCAAGCTGGTCAGCGACCCGGACCGTGGCGTGCGGATTCTGCCGGTGGAAGTGGCGCGGGCGCTCAAAGGCGCCATGTCGCAGGTGGTCGATGCCGGTACCGCACGGCGCATCTCCGGCAGCTTCAAGCTCAACGACGGCACGCCGCTGGTAATGGGGGGCAAGACCGGTACCGGCGACAACCGTATCGAAAGCTTCGGCGCTGGCGGCCGACTGATCGGTTCGCGCTCGCTCAACCGTACCGCCACCTTCGTGTTCTTCCTGGGTGAAAACCACTTCGGCACCCTGACGGCCTTCGTCCCTGGGCGCTCGGCAGAAGCCTTCAAGTTCACCTCGGCGCTGCCGGTGCAGGTGCTCAAAGGCATGGCGCCAATCCTCATGCCGTACTTGCAGCCCGGCAACCCGAACGAGTGCAAGCCACCCCAGGTGGCCATGCATGGCAAAGACACATCTAAAACGTAGATGATAATCATCGGCATTTAGAGGCTTGTGTTTAGATATATCTTGAGTAATATCTTGCGATATATCGAAACACAGGGAGCCTCTACATGCGTGACCACTCCGCACATGACCCGTTTGAACGCCGCCCCGCCCGTGGCGAGCGTGGCCCACGGGTGTTCGCCCCGGGCGATCTCAAGCTGCTGATGCTGTCGATGCTGGCCGAACAACCTGGCCACGGCTACGACTTGATCCGCCAGATCGAGAACCTGTTCGACGGCAGCTACACACCGAGCCCCGGTGTGATCTACCCCACCCTCAATTTCCTCGAAGAAGCCGAGTTGATCAGCGGCCAGGTACACGGCAGCAAACGCCTGTACGCCATCACTGCTGCCGGCCGTACTGCACTGGCCGATCAGGCCGTCGCCCTGGATGGCGTGCGCATGCGCATCGAAGTCAGCAAGCGCGCCCTACGTGGCCACGACCGCCCGCCGGAGATCCACGAAGCCGTCGGCAACCTGCGCCATGCCTTGCACATGCACAGTGGCCGCTGGACCCCGGAAGAAATCGAACGGGTGCGCAACCTGCTCAACGACACTGCCAAGGCCATCGCCTCCGGGCCGGCCGATCCAGTCAGGGAGAACCCCCATGAGTGACACCATCCACCGCGTCAACCACGAAATCCGCCAGCGTCGCCTGCAGGTGCTGCGGGTCAGCGACCTCACCCCGCGCATGCGCCGCATCACCCTCGGTGGCGACGAGTTGCAGGGCTTCACCAGCCTGGGCAGTGACGACCACATCAAGCTGCTGTTCGCCGAGAATGCCGAGCAGCAGCAGGCCATCGACGCCCGCAACCTGGGCCGTGACGGCGGCGCCCGGCCGACCATGCGCGAGTACACGCCACGGCGTATCGACCTGGTGACGAATGAACTGGACATCGACTTCGTGCTGCACGGCGACGGCCCCGCTTCGACCTGGGCGGCCCAGGCAGCGCCAGGGCAGACCCTGAACATTGCCGGGCCACGAGCATCGATGGTGGTGCCGGATATTTTCGACAGCTACCTGCTGGTGGGTGACGAGACAGCGATCCCGGCGATTGGCCGGCGCCTGGAAGAACTGCCAGCCGGGCGCCGCGTGCTGGCGGTGATCCAGATCGAAGATGACCAGGAGCGCCAGCCACTGCCGAGCGCAGCGCAGGTGGAAGTCATCTGGGTCAAGCGCGATGAAGACCTGCTGGCCTTGCTGCAGGCGCAGACGTTGCCCGAAGGCAAACTGTACAGCTGGGTGGCGCTGGAGAAGTCGCTGACCCGCCAGGCGAAGGCGCTCCTGCTGGAAAAGGGCGTGGCGGAAGATGCCCTCAAGGCCGCTGCCTACTGGCGCGCTGACGGGACCGCAGACGACGAGTGATCTGCTCTCTCCTGCACCGGCCTCTTCGCGGGCACGGCGGTGCGGCGATCCGACGTGCCCGCGAAGAGGCCGGTACAGGTCAAGCCAATCTGTACCTTCCCCGCCACCGATCCAGCCCCAGCAACACCAGCCCAATCCCCCAGAACCCCGCCAAGACGCCGAGGGCATTGAGCATCACCTGCCCATACCCCAGGCTCGCCACATCGATGAACGGGTAGGCATAAGCCCCGATCTCGCTCCCCCGCCACAACGCGTAGGCGAAATACACCGCCGGATAGAGCGCCCAGATCGCCAGGTGCCAAAGGCGCAGGCTGCCCTTGGGCACCTCGAACCACCAGTACAAGGCGAACAGCAGCGGCATCACATCGTGCAGCAGTTCATCCGCCAGCCACTGCCAGCCTTCGGGCTGCCACAGGTGGCGCAGCAGCACACTGTAGGCCAGCGACACCAGCACGATGCTGGCCGTCACCGCAGCACTCACCGAGGGCGACAGGAAGAAACGCCTGGCCGCTGACTCCCTGCCAAAGGCCGCGTAACTGAGTACCGTCGCCACCAAGGTATTGGTCAGTACCGTGAAGTACCCGAACACATTGATCAGCCCGCCGATCAGGCTGGCCTGCTCCTGCCAGCGCGCCAGCAACACCAGGTAGACCTGCACCGCCAGGCCGAACCAGCCAAGCAACGCCATCGACGTCAGCCAGGGGCGCCGTGGCATGTCAGGCCTGGCGCTGCAGTTTCACGTACAACTGCTCGACCTTCTCCCGCGCCCAGGGCGTCTTGCGCAGGAAGGTCAGGCTCGACTTGATGCTCGGGTTGCTCTTGAAGCAGCGCACATCAACGCGTTCGGCCAGGCCCTGCCATTGGTAGTGCGCCACCAGTTCGGTGAGGATCTGTTCAAGGGTCTTGCCGTGCAGCGCGTTGTGTTGGGCCGTGCTCATGCCAGTGCTCCGTAGGAAAGATGCGCACCTTACACGAGTGTAGTGGCGGGTGGGATCCGTGTTGCCTGCGGAAAAAGCGCTGGCCAGGGGTAAAACCTCTGTGCTGAAATAGTGATGTTATATTGTAACAACACAAAAGCATCTGCCAAGGAACGCCTCATCCCCATGCTGCACATCCCGCTCCGCCTCTCTCCCCTCGCTGTTGCCCTGTGGCTCGCTGCTTCACCCAGCCAAGCCGTGGAACTGGAACCCCAGGTCATCACCGCCAACCCGCTCGGCAACCGGCAACTGGCCGCACCCAGCACCGTGCTCGCAGGTGACGACCTGCTGCAACAGCAACACGGCAGCCTCGGTGAAACCCTGAACAAGCAACCCGGCGTGGCCTCCACCTGGTTCGGCCCAGGTGCCAGCCGCCCGGTGATTCGCGGCCTGGATGGCGACCGTATCCGCATCCTGCGCAACGGCGTGGGGGCCCTGGATGCCTCGTCGCTGTCCTATGACCACGCGGTACCGCTGGACCCGGTCACGGTCGAGCGCGTTGAAATCGTCCGCGGCCCGGCCGCCCTGCTCTACGGTGGCAATGCCATCGGCGGCGTGATCAACACCTTCGACAACCGCATCCCCGATTCGCCGATCGAGGGTATCCACGGTGCCGGCGAACTGCGCTACGGCGGCGCCGACACCACCCGCAGCAGCGCCGGCAAGCTGGAGGCCGGTGACGGCACCTTCGCCCTGCACCTGGACGCCAACAGCCGCCAGTTCAACGACCTGCGCATTCCCGGTTACGCGCAGAGCGCCAAGGTGCGTGACGCCGACAACCCAGCCAGCCGCCACCGCCTGGAAAACAGCGACGGCCGCCAGGACGGTGGCGCCATAGGCGGCTCCTACAACTGGGAGCATGGCTATGCCGGCCTGTCCTACAGCCGCTACGACAGCAACTACGGCTCGGTGGCCGAGCCCGGTGTGCGCCTGGACATGAAGCAGGACCACTACGCCTTTGCCTCGGAACTGCGTGACCTGGACGGCCCGTTCAGCTCGATCAAGGTCGATGCCGGCTACACCGACTACGAGCACAGTGAAATCGAAGAAGGCGAGGTCCACACCACCTTCAAGAACAAAGGCTACGAAGCACGCATCGAGGCCCGTCATCAACCGCTCGGCCCGCTCGAAGGCGTGATTGGCGCGCAGGTCAGCCGCAACGAGTTCTCGGCGCTGGGCGAGGAAGCCTTCGTCCCGCACACCGACACCGACAGCCTGGCGCTGTTCATGCTCGAGCAGTGGCAAGCCACCGAGCGCCTGAACCTGAGCCTGGGTGCACGCCTGGAGCACACCCGCGTCGACCCCGACGCCAAGGGCAACGAAAACTTCGCCGAAGCGGGTAGCGCCAGCAGCTTCAATGCCTTCAGCCTGTCCTCGGGCGCGGTGTACCAGCTCGACCCGATCTGGTCGCTGGCGGCCAACCTCGGTTACACCGAGCGCGCGCCTACTTTCTACGAGCTCTACGCCAACGGCGCCCACGTCGCCACCGGTGCATTCGAAGTCGGTGATGCCAGCCTGAACAAGGAAAAAGCCATTTCCGCCGACCTGGCCCTGCGCTTCGACAATGGCACCCACAGAGGCAGCGTCGGGGTGTTCTACAGCCACTTTCGCAACTACATCGGCCTGATCGGCACGGGCAACCTGCGCGAAGGCCATGACCATGACCATGACGACGAAGATCACGACCACGATCATGACGATGGCGGCTTCCCCGAATACCAGTACCAAGGTGTTCGTGCGCGCTTCTACGGCATCGAGGCGCAGGACCGCTGGCAACTGGCCGAGAACCGCTATGGCAGCTTCGCGCTGGAGTTGTCCGGCGACTACACCCGGGCCAAGAACCTCGACAGCGGCGAGCCGTTGCCGCGCATTGCCCCGCTGCGCCTGAACAGTGGCCTGGTCTGGGAACTGGACCGTTGGCAGGCGCGGGTCGATGTGCAACACGCCGCGTCGCAACATCGCAAGCCAGAAAACGAGACCAGCACCGATGGCTACACCACGCTCGGAGCCAGCGTCGGCTACCGCTTCGACATTGGCCAGAGCCAGTGGCTGGCCTTCGTGCGCGGCGAGAACCTGACCGACCAGACCGTGCGCTATGCCAGCTCGATCCTGCGTGATATCGCGCCAGCGCCGGGGCGCAGTGTGGAAGTCGGGCTGCGTACCACCTTCTGACCTGAAGCGGTCCCTGTGGGAGCGGCTTTACCCGCGAATGCGATGCCAGAGCGAATGCCGCATTCGCGGGTGAACCCGCTCCCACAGGGTGTGCCTTACGCCATGGCAACGTGGTTTGTTGCCAGATCGGTAACAATCAACTGCGACAATTTGTCTTTTTTTCTTACAACTTCCCCTATATCCTCCCCGCCGCAAGCTGAATCGCTTCACCCAGCATTCCCAATTGCCATTTCCATCGAAGAGCCCGCTCTTCGGTGCGCTTGCCGTTTTTTCAATAATCAAAAGATAGCGCTATCTCATGTTCCAACTGCCCAAAACCCGCTACACCGGCCTGGCGTTCATTGCCATTGCCGCAGGCTTTCCAGTCACGGCCAACGCCAGCGAAGCGTTCGCCAAGGACTCCCCGTGGATGTTTGGCGACTGGGGCGGCACTCGCACCGAGCTGCTGGAAAAAGGCTACGACTTCACCCTCGGTTACACCGGCGAGATGGGCAGCAACCTGCACGGCGGCTACGACCACGACCGCACCGCGCGCTACAGCGACCAGTTCACCTTCGGCAGCCACCTGGATCTGGAGAAGATCCTCGGCTGGAACGATACCGAGTTCCAACTGACGATCACCGAACGCCACGGCGACAACATCAGCAACGACCGCATCAACGACCCGCGGGTCGGCGGCTTCACCTCGGCCCAGGAAGTCTGGGGCCGTGGCGAAACCTGGCGGCTGACGCAAATGTGGATCAAACAGAAATACTTCGACGGCGCCCTGGACGTGAAGGTCGGCCGCTTCGGCGAAGGCGAGGATTTCAACAGCTTCCCCTGCGACTTCCAGAACCTGGCCTTCTGCGGCTCGCAGGTGGGCAACTGGGTCGGCGGCATCTGGTACAACTGGCCGGTCAGCCAGTGGGCCATGCGCGTGCGCTACAACCTCAACCCTGAGCTGTACGCCCAGGTTGGCGTGTATGAGCAGAACCCGTCCAACCTCGAATCGGGCAACGGCTTAAAGCTCAGCGGCAGCGGCACCCAGGGCGCGGTAATGCCGATTGAACTGGTGTGGAGCCCACGTTTCCAAGGCCTCAAAGGGGAATATCGCGCCGGCTACTACTACAGTAATGCCAAGGCACAGGATGTTCTCAAGGACAGCAATGGCCAGCCGGCCGCCCTCAGTGGCGCCGCCTACCGCAGCAGTTCGAGCAAGCACGGCATGTGGCTCGGGGCCCAGCAGCAGGTCACCTCGCTGGCATCCGACCAGTCGCGCGGCCTGAGCCTGTTCGCCAACGCCACCGTGCACGACAAGAAGACCAATGTCATCGACAACTATGTTCAGGCTGGACTGGTTTACAAAGGCCCCTTTGACGCCCGCGCCAAGGACGACATCGGCGTTGCCGTCGCCCGCGTGCACGCCAACCCGGCCTACCGCAAGAACGCCCGCCTGGCCAATCAGGTGGCCGGCCTCGACGACTACGACAACCCGGGCTACCTGCCGGTGCAAGACACCGAGTACAGCGCCGAACTCTATTACGGCATTCACCTGGCCGACTGGCTCACGGTGCGCCCGAACCTGCAGTACATCCGCCATCCGGGCGGGGTGTCGCAGGTCGACAGCGCGCTGATCGGCGGCCTGAAGATCCAAAGCACATTCTGACCACCTTCACACTGACCACCTTCACATAACGGAGAACCTACGATGAGCACTGACGGTGCCAACCAAGGAACCCGCTGGCTACCGCGCCTGATGGGCGTGCTGCTGTTGCTGATGGGCCTGGCCCTGCTGGCCGGCGGCATCAAGCTGAGCCAGCTGGGCGGATCGCTGTACTACCTGATTGCCGGTATCGGCTTCGCTCTGTCGGGCGCCCTGCTGCTGGCCAAGCGCCGCATCGCCCTGGGCCTGTATGGCCTGGTGCTGCTGGGCAGTACCGTGTGGGCCATGCTTGAAGTGGGCCTGGACTGGTGGCAACTGGTGCCGCGCCTGGCCATCTGGTTCGCCATCGGTGTGGTACTGCTGTTGCCATGGGCACGTCGCCCGTTGACCGGCCCTGCCGCCAAGGCCAACACCGCGCTGCTGAGCGTTGCCGTGCTGGCTTCGGGCGCCTGTGCCCTGGGCAGCCAGTTCACCCACCCGGGTGAAGTGTTCGGCGAGCTCGGCCGCGACAACAGCGAAATGGGCAGCGCCGCACCGGCCATGCCCGATGGCGACTGGCAGGCCTATGGCCGCACCGAGCACGGCGACCGCTATTCGCCGCTGCGCCAGATCACCCCGCAGAACGCCTACCGCCTGGAAGAAGCCTGGCGCATCCGCACAGGCGACCTGCCGACCGAAAACGACCCGGTGGAGCTGACCAACGAAAACACCCCGCTGAAGGCCAACGGCATGCTCTATGCCTGCACCGCCCACAGCAAAGTGCTGGCCCTGGACCCGGACACCGGCGCCGAGATCTGGCGCTACGACCCGCAGATCAAGACCCCGGTCGGCACCTTCAAGGGCTTCGCCCACATGACTTGCCGCGGCGTCTCGTACTACGACGAAAACAGCTACGTCAGCCGTGACGGCAGCCCGGCGCCGAAAGTGTCCGATGCCGGCCAGGCCGTGGCCCAGGCTTGCCCGCGCCGCCTCTACCTGCCGACCGCCGACGCCCGCCTGATCGCCATCAACGCCGACAACGGCAAGGTCTGCGAAGGCTTCGCCAACCAGGGCGCGATCGACCTGACCACGGGCATCGGCCCGTTCACCGCTGGCGGCTACTACTCCACCTCGCCAGTGGCGATCACCCGCAGCCTGGTAATCATCGGCGGCCATGTCACCGACAACGAGTCGACCAACGAACCGTCCGGCGTGATCCGCGCCTACGATGTGCACGACGGCCGCCTGGTGTGGAACTGGGACAGCAACAATCCGGACGACACCAAGCCGCTGGCCCCGGGCAAGATGTACAGCCGCAACTCGGCCAACATGTGGTCGCTGGCAAGCGTCGACGAAGACCTGGGCATGGTCTACCTGCCGCTGGGCAACCAGACCCCTGACCAGTGGGGCGCTGACCGCACCCCGGGCGCCGAGAAGTACAGCGCCGGTGTTGTCGCCCTGGACCTTGCCACCGGCAAGGCGCGCTGGAACTACCAGTTCACCCACCACGACCTGTGGGACATGGACGTCGGCAGCCAGCCGACCCTGGTGCACCTGAAGACCAAGGACGACATCAAGCCGGCGATCATCGTGCCGACCAAGCAGGGCAGCCTGTATGTGCTCGACCGCCGCGACGGCACGCCGATCGTGCCGATCCGCGAGATCCCGGTCCCGCAGGGCGCGGTCAAGGGTGACCACACCGCACCGACCCAGGCCCGTTCCGACCTCAACCTGCTCGGCCCTGAGCTGACCGAACAGTCCATGTGGGGCGCCACGCCGTTCGACCAGATGCTCTGCCGCATCCAGTTCCGCGAGCTGCGCTACGAAGGCCAGTACACCCCGCCGTCCGAACAGGGCAGCTTGGTCTACCCGGGCAACGTCGGCGTGTTCAACTGGGGCAGCGTGTCGGTCGACCCGGTGCGCCAACTGCTGTTCACCTCGCCCAACTACATGGCCTTCGTGTCGAAGATGGTGCCGCGCGAGCAGGTGGCCGCCGGCAGCAAGCGCGAAAGCGAGACCAGCGGCGTGCAGCCGAACACCGGCGCGCCGTACGCGGTGACCATGCACCCGTTCATGTCGCCTATCGGCATCCCGTGCCAGGCGCCGGCCTGGGGTTATGTCGCGGCCATCGACCTGTTCACCAACAAGGTGGTGTGGAAGCGCAAGAACGGCACGACCCGTGACAGCACCCCGGTGCCGATCGGCATGCCGGTGGGCGTACCGAGCATGGGCGGTTCGATCGTCACGGCAGGTGGCGTCGGCTTCCTCAGCGGCACCCTCGACCAGTACCTGCGCGCCTATGACGTGAACAACGGCAAGGAACTGTGGAAGGCCCGCCTGCCAGCAGGTGGCCAGGCCACGCCGATGACCTATACCGGCAAGGACGGCAAGCAGTATGTGCTGATCGTCGCCGGCGGGCATGGCTCGCTGGGCACGAAAATGGGCGATTACATCATCGCTTACAAATTGGCCCAGTAACCCTCAGTAGCGGCGGTGGCCTCACTGCCGCATTCGCGGGCAAGCCCGCTCCCACAGGTCCCCCACAGGCTTTAGAACTGTGGGGGACCTGTGGGAGCGGGCTTGCCCGCGAATGGGCCGGTACTGGCCAGCAAAGATGAAACCCACCCCCTGCGCCCTTCGTCTACCATTGAAACCCATCCCCCCGCGCCCCATCTAAGCACCATAGTCATTCACGCAGGTGCCCCATGAGCGACCAGCAGGATTTCCCGGAACAACCCGACGAACACAGCGCAGTCGAACAGCCCGCCCCCCAGGCCGATACCGGCCACGCCCTCGCCCTGCCCGGCCAGCAGCTGCCGGACAAGGTCTATGTGATCCCGATCCACAACCGCCCGTTCTTCCCCGCGCAAGTGCTGCCGGTGATCGTCAACGAAGAGCCCTGGGCCGAAACCCTCGACCTGGTCGCCAAGACCGAACACCACTCGCTGGCACTGTTCTTCATGGACACCCCGCCGGAAGACCACCGCCATTTCGACACCTCGGCCCTGCCGGAGTACGGCACCCTGGTCAAGGTGCACCACGCCAGCCGCGAGAACGGCAAGTTGCAGTTCGTCGCCCAGGGCCTGACCCGGGTACGCATCCGCACCTGGCTCAAGCACCATCGCCCCCCATACCTGGTCGAAGTCGAGTACCCGCGCCAGCCGGCCGAGCCGACCGACGAGGTCAAGGCCTACGGCATGGCGCTGATCAACGCGATCAAGGAGCTGCTGCCGCTCAACCCGCTGTACAGCGAAGAACTCAAGAACTACCTCAATCGCTTCAGCCCCAACGACCCGTCGCCGCTCACCGACTTTGCCGCCGCGCTCACCTCTGCCACCGGCAACGAGCTGCAGGAAGTGCTCGACTGCGTGCCCATGCTCAAGCGCATGGAGAAGGTGCTGCCGATGCTGCGCAAGGAGGTCGAGGTCGCGCGCCTGCAGAACGAGATTTCCGCCGAGGTCAACCGGCAGATCGGTGAACACCAGCGCGAGTTCTTCCTCAAGGAGCAGCTCAAGGTCATCCAGCAGGAGCTGGGTCTGACCAAGGACGACCGCAGCGCCGACCTCGAACAGTTCAAGCAGCGCCTTGCGGGCAAGACCTTGCCCGAGCAGGCGAAAAAGCGCATCGACGAAGAAATGGGCAAGCTGGCCATCCTCGAGACCGGCTCACCCGAATACGCCGTTACCCGCAACTACCTGGAATGGGCCACCGCCCTGCCCTGGGGCCTGTACGGCAAGGACAAGCTCGACCTGAAACATGCACGCAAGGTGCTCGACCAGCACCACGCGGGCCTGGACGACATCAAGGAACGTATCCTCGAGTTCCTCGCCGTCGGTGCCTGGAAAGGCGAGATCAGCGGCTCGATCGTGCTACTGGTGGGCCCGCCCGGGGTGGGCAAGACCAGCATCGGCAAGTCCATCGCCGAATCCCTCGGTCGGCCGTTCTACCGCTTCAGCGTCGGCGGCATGCGCGACGAGGCCGAGATCAAGGGCCACCGCCGCACCTACATCGGCGCCCAGCCGGGCAAGCTGGTGCAGGCGCTGAAGGACGTCGAAGTGATGAACCCGGTGATCATGCTCGACGAGATCGACAAGATGGGCCAGAGCTACCAGGGCGACCCGGCCTCGGCGCTGCTGGAAACCCTCGATCCGGAGCAGAACGTCGATTTCCTCGACCACTACCTGGACCTGCGCCTGGACCTGTCCAAGGTGCTGTTCGTGTGCACCGCCAACACCCTGGACTCGATCCCTGGGCCGCTACTCGACCGCATGGAGGTGATCCGCCTGTCCGGCTACATCACCGAAGAGAAGCTGGCCATCGCCAAGCGCCACCTGTGGCCCAAGCAGCTGGAAAAGGCCGGCGTCGCCAAGACCAGCCTGAGCATCAGCGACAGCGCCCTGCGCACGGTAATCGAGGGCTATGCCCGTGAAGCCGGCGTACGCCAGCTGGAGAAACAGCTGGGCAAGCTGGTGCGCAAGGCCGTGGTCAAGCTGCTGGAAAACCCGGATGCCAAGCTCAAGATCGGCAACAAGGACCTGGAGGCCGCCCTGGGCATGCCAGTGTTCCGTAGCGAGCAGGTGCTGGCGGGCAAAGGCGTGATCACCGGCCTGGCCTGGACCAGCATGGGTGGCGCGACCCTGCCGATCGAGGCAACGCGCATCCATACCCTGAACCGCGGCTTCAAGCTCACCGGCAAGCTGGGTGATGTGATGAAGGAGTCCGCCGAAATCGCCTACAGCTACGTCAGTTCCAACCTCAAGCAGTTTGGCGGTGACCCGGGCTTCTTCAACGAAGCGTTCATTCACCTGCACGTGCCCGAAGGCGCCACGCCCAAGGATGGCCCGAGTGCCGGCATCACCATGGCCAGCGCGCTGCTGTCGCTGGCCCGCGACCAGGTGCCGAAGAAAGGCGTGGCCATGACCGGCGAGCTCACCCTCACCGGCCAGGTGCTGCCGATTGGCGGCGTACGCGAGAAGGTGATCGCGGCGCGGCGGCAGAAGATCTTCGAGCTGATCCTGCCGGAGCCGAACCGCGGGGACTTCGAAGAGCTGCCGGACTACCTGCGCGAAGGCATGACCGTGCACTTCGCCAAGCGCTTCGCTGACGTGGCCAAAGTCCTGTTCTGACCTGTACCGGCCTGTTCGCGGGTGAACCCGCTCTCATAGAACAATACATAACTCTTTGATTTAGCTGAGGTCTTGTGGGAGCGGGCGCGCCCGCGAACACCGGCGAAGCCGGTGCCATGCACCGCGTCGCATGCTTCGCGGGCACGCCCGCTCCCACAGGGTAAAGCGGCGCATGCCGAGGCTTTGTTCTCTGCGCGACAGCGCAGCCGTGATCTCCCACAGGGAATTCACAGTCTTCAAGCGCTGTGTTGTACCTGTGGGAGCGGCTTTAGCCGCGAAGAGGCCGGCACTGGCAACACTAAATCCCTTGATCATCGGGTATCCTCAGGCCATCGCCAGCCTTTGGAGCCACCATGACCGCCCCTCGTCTGCTCGTTCCCCTGAGCCTCGCCCTGCTCGCCGCCTGCGCCCAGCAGCCTAAGCAAACCGTAGAACTGGACGCCGACAGCGAATGCCCCAAGCGCCTGCAGGTCGGGCAGAGTCTTACCCTGACCCTGCCAAGCAACCCCACCACCGGTTACCGCTGGCTGGTACAGAACCCGGCGTCGAATGTGCTGCGCAGTCTCGGCCCCGAGGTCTACAGCACCCCCGAAGACGCCGGTATCGTCGGCAGCTCAGGTATTTCGACCTGGCGTTTCGAAGCCCGCGCCGAAGGTGAAGGTCATCTGGTGTTGATTTACCAGCAGCCTTGGGCCCCAGAGGTGCGCCCTGTACAAACTTTCGATTGTGCAATCAGGGTCCGATGACTAGGCACGCTCGAAGGCTTTTTGTACCGCCAGAAGGTATCGGTACAAGTCCTCCAGGACAATCAGTGCCTTCTCGGGTTCAACGCCGGCCGTGAGCGTATCAGAGCAGGATTGCCAGAACGCCACGACCTTGCGGGCCGACTGAAGCCAGCAATCCTTGATTGATCCTATGCCGGCCAACGCACGGGTTGACTCAAGTTCAGCCATGGCTTTGTCCTTACGCCTCTGGGCAATCTCACATAGCTGTTTGGCTTCGTGAATGCTTTCGCAAAGCCGATTGCGCACTTGGGTCAACTCACTGAACGTGCTCGCGCCCTCAAGCACTTCTACATGGGAGAGCAGCTTACTGCGAACCTGCTTCAACAACGCCGCATCCACCTTGGGGTTCTTGATGAACCCGAAAGCGGCATCAATGTCCTCTTCACTGGGTATGAGGCCTTTGAATGCTTTGTAGACGGTCGGCGTCTCGAAAGCATCGATGGCTGCAACGATGTCTGCATGTTGTTGTTGCAGTTTTTCCAATCGAAGCTCGGCAGGCGTGCCTTCCTCATTAAGGTCGGCAACGGATTGCTCGAGCCATACCACTTGCTGATCGACTGCAGACCATGAAAGCAATTCAAGACGCAAGGTTTGCTGTGCCAACTCACCGCACAGTGTTGCCTGCAGGGTGGAAGCCTCGGCGATCTTGCCCGTTGGCACTGTCGCTTCGGCAGGAAGAGCGAATAGTTTATTGCCCAGCAACACAGTACCACCGAGCACGGCCTCCCGAAGTGACCGATCAGTAGCCAGCAGGACTTCCTTGAATTGCCGACACAGGTCCTTGACACCAGGCGTTACTTCGTCCTGCACCTCATCACACATTTCGAACGCCTTGAACTTCAGTTGCTTCAGCTCGACAAAGTCCGGCACTGCACGCTCTACGGCAATAGGCCCTTGATTAGACATTCTGATGTTCCTCCAGTAACTGATTAAACAGCTCCGACAACGTGTGACAGATATCTCCAATACGTCCCCATGGCCTGATAACTTCAACGAAGTCCTGAACGAAATCTTCCAGGTCGGTGCTCGTCGATAAGTTCCTGGACTCTTCCAGCGAGGTGCTCGCAAATTTGCTCAAATACAGCCAGACATCCGCCAAGCGTTGAGTAGCACTAATGAGGTCCGTCGTCCTGTATTTCAGGTCACTGATCTTGGCGTTGATGACTTCCATGTTCTTGATTGCCGGGATCAGGTCAACCAAACGCTCGGACAACCGGTCCCGCTCCTTGATAAAGTTATTTTTTCTGGCCCTCGTATCTTCGGCCTGGGAACCAAATATCCCCCCCGTAACAATCAAGCCAAGAGGTCCCAAGACAAGTCCGGTAAAGGCGTATCCAACCTCGGTACTGTATTGCCCACTCAACGCCTCGATCTGGGAGTCCAAATCATCTCGCTCACTAACGAGCGTATCGGATCGGGTCTTCAGCGTGCGATCAATGTGTTGATTCACGCGTTTAAGGTGCGGTTTTATTTCAATTTCGATTTCTTTATGAAACCACGTCGCCCGCTCATCGACATCGTCAATATGCATCTTGGTTTGTTCAATTTCCTTGATGAGTTCTCCCAAGCGTCTGTCGATAACACTCAGGATCGCGCTGCGTTCCTCACCCGTGAGCTCAGCGGTATAGAGATCACCCCCCTGCTTATTTTTTTCGCTGGCAATACGCTGAAAGACGGCAGTGCCCTCGATACTTTCGATCAAAGCGCCGCCTCGACTTTTCATCGACTTGGCAAACAATTCAATTACTGGACCCAGCTCCTTGATTTGTCGTTCGAGCTTGTCCCATTCATCCACATGCCGATGTAGCCTTTTGTTCAAATCGATAATCTTGTCTACTTCGACGCCCAACAATTCGTAATCCGCTTCTTCCTTGATATCCTCTTCGGTCCGGGACAATTTGCGCACAGCGCGCACATAGCCCTTGATGACCCGAAGGTTGTCAGGTGTCATTATGCTGGCAGCCTGGGACGTGTTGCTTGATCGCTCTGCAAGAAATGCGAAATATTTTTCTGGTAACTTCTGCGCCCTGACTTTTACAGCCAGATTTTCAACTGGCCCATCCGACGAAATTGGGCTTTCATTTGGTAGTGATCCCATGACAACATCCTGGTTAAGTTAATTGCAAGTGCCCGCCAAAATTACCCCCAGTCGCATTCGTGCTGTAACTGTTAAAGCTCTACACTGGCGGTATGAATAAGCGAGCACGGGTTGTAGGACAGACAACCATGGTCAGCTCCCTGCCTTTTGGCTAAAATGCGATGCCGTATGCCTTTGCCTCGAGCCCGCTGTGAATCGATCGCCCGACCGCCTATTTGCCCAACCCCTGGAGCAGGTACCCGACTTCGTCTTCAACGAAGACGTGGTGCGTGTATTCCCGGACATGATCAAGCGCTCGGTGCCCGGTTACCCGACCATCGTCGAAAACCTCGGCGTGCTGGCCGCGCGCTTCGCCCAACCGAACAGCGCGCTGTATGACCTGGGCGCTTCCCTGGGTGCCGTCACCCAGTCGCTGCGCCGCCATGTACGCAGCGATGGCTGCCGGGTGATCGCGGTGGACAATTCGGCCGCCATGGTCGAACGTTGCCGCCAGTACCTGACCGCCCAGGATTCAATGTTCCAGGAGCTGCTGCCGGTCGACGTGCTTGAAGCCGACATCCTCACCCTGCCCTTCGAACCGGCCTCGGTGGTGGCGATGAACTTCACCCTGCAGTTCATCGCCCCGGAACAACGCCTGGGGCTGCTCGGCCAGATCCGCCAGGCACTGCTGCCCGGCGGCGCGCTGATCCTCTCGGAGAAACTGCGCTTCGCCGATGACGAGCAGCAGACACTGCTGAACGAACTGCACCTGGACTTCAAGCGGGCCAATGGCTACAGCGAACTGGAAATCGCCCAGAAGCGCAGCGCCATCGAGAACGTGATGAAGCCCGACACCCTGGAAGCCCACAAGGAACGCCTGCACGCAGCCGGTTTCACCAAGGTGGTGCCCTGGTTCCAATGCCTCAACTTTGCCTCGCTGATAGCCTTGCCATGATCGATCTGTCCCCCCTCGTCCGCCGCCTGGCGGGCACGCCCCTGTCTTCCTGGTCCCAGGGCCTGCAAGCACAACTGCAAGCCAAACTGGAAAAAGGCCACGGCGACCTCGACCGCTGGCGCGGTGCGCTCGACGCGCTGCCAGCCCTGCAGCCCAGCGAAATAGACCTGGTCGACGGCCTGCGCCTGGATTGCGAGTGCGATGACGCCACCCGTGCGCAGATGCGCCAGGCGCTGATGGGCCTGTCGCCCTGGCGCAAGGGGCCGTTCGACCTGTTTGGCGTGCATGTCGACACCGAATGGCGCTCGGACTGGAAGTGGTCGCGGGTCGGCCCGCACCTCGACCTCAAGGGCAAGCGCGTGCTCGATGTCGGCTGCGGCAATGGCTACTACCAGTGGCGCATGCTCGGCGCCGGCGCCGACATGGTCATCGGCGTCGATCCCAACTGGCTGTTCTTCTGCCAGTTCCAGGCCGTGCAACAGTACCTGCCGGAACTGCCCGCCTGGCACCTGCCGTTAGCCCTGGAAGAGCTGCCGGCCAACCTCGAAGGCTTCGACACCGTGTTTTCCATGGGCGTGTTCTACCACCGCCGCTCGCCCATCGAGCACCTGCTGGCGCTCAAGGACTGCCTGGTCAAAGGCGGCGAGCTGGTGCTGGAAACCCTGGTGATCGAGGGCGACGAAAACCAGGTGCTGGTGCCCGAAGACCGTTACGCGCAGATGCGCAACGTCTGGTACCTGCCGTCGGTACCGGCCTTGGAGCGCTGGTTGCGCCGGGCCGGTTTCACTGACGTGCGCTGCGTCGACGTGAGCGTCACCAGCATCGACGAACAGCGCAGCACCGAATGGATGCGCTACCAGTCGCTGGGCGATTTCCTCGACCCGAACGACCACAGCAAGACCATCGAAGGCCTGCCAGCCCCGCGCCGCGCCACCCTGCTGGCGCGCAAATAAAAAAGGCGTCCATGAGGACGCCCGAATCACACCTGTGCCGGGGAGCAGTGCCGGCACAGCTGCTGTTGCCTCAGTCCTTGGCCACCTCGCGGGCCTTCTCCTGCGCCTTGCGCTCGCGCTCGGCGATGGCCTGTTGCTTATCGCCGTGCAGGCGCTCCTGATCCTGGCGGAATGCTTGCCAGAACTGCTGGGAACGTTCGGCGCCGCCTTCGGCGTAGACACTGGCGCTGCCCAAGGCGAGGGTCGCCAGCAGCAGGTACTTGGTCAGGTTCATCGTGGTTGCCTCGTTGATAACCGGTCAGACAGGGCAATCGTATCTACGGGCAGCTAACGCCAAGGTGAGGCGGGCATTACAGTCTTGCAATGTGGCCCTTGGCAGACACCCAGCTAACACCAGGATTACAAATCCGTTATCTACGCCGACCGGCCATTCGCATGCCGTAACATCCTGCGGCTTGACCCTGAAGCCCCTACAGGCTTGAGAATCCCGCCCTTCCCAGCACATAGAGCCCACCCATGCGCCTACTGATCATCGAGGACGAACTGCGTACCGCCGACTACCTGCAACAAGGCCTGCGCGAAAACGGCTACGTGGTCGACTGCGCCCACACCGGCATCGACGGCTTGCACCTGGCGCGCCAGCAGCCCTACGAGCTGATCATCCTCGACGTCAACCTGCCCGAACTGGACGGTTGGACAGTGCTGCAGCGCCTGCGCGCCGAATCGGCCACGCGGATCATGATGCTGACAGCCCATGGTCGCCTGTCCGACCGGGTCAAAGGCCTCGACCTGGGCGCGGATGACTACCTGCTCAAACCGTTCGAATTCCCCGAACTGCTGGCCCGCATCCGCAGCCTGCTGCGCCGTAACGACCAGCAACTGCAACCGAGCACCCTGCGCGTCGCCGACCTGGAGCTGGACCCCGGCCGCCACCGCGCCTACCGCGCCGGCAAGCGCATCGACCTGACCGCCAAGGAGTTCGCCCTGCTGCACCTGCTGATGCGCCAGAGTGGCGAGGTGCTGTCGCGCACGCAGATCATCTCGCTGGTGTGGGACATGAATTTCGACTGCGACACCAATGTGGTGGAGGTGTCGATCCGCCGCCTGCGGGCGAAAATCGACGACCCGTTCGACGACAAGCTGATCCATACCCTGCGCGGCGTCGGCTATGTGCTCGAGGCCCGCGTGTGAAGCACGCCAGCCTGTCGCTGCGCCTGGGCCTGAGCGTGACCCTGATGGGCGCTGCCCTGGTGTTGCTGCTCGCCTGCCTGGCCGTGTTCGCCCTCGACCACGAACTGGACAGCCGCGCGCGCAAGGACCTGGCACGCAAGATGTTGCAGGTCGAGCACAATCTGCGCGTCGACCTGCGCAGCGAAGACCTCGGCAGCCGCGCCCATCCGTTGCTTGACCTGGTGATGGGCCACGACAACCTCAGCCTCAGCGTACTGGCCCTAGAGGGCCGCCATCCGCACCTGCTCAGCCTCGGCCCTGCGCTTGAGTCCCGGGTGGGCGAATTGCATACCGATTCGCGGCTTAACTACCACGAATGGCGTGACAGCAGCGGTAACCAGATCCTCACCGTCACCCGGCAGATGCGCCTGCGCGACGACACCCCGGTGCGGGTGATGATGTCGCTCAACCGCGCCGACGACCATGCCCTGCTTCAGGCCTACCTGCACTCGACACTGCTGGCCTTGCCACTGCTGTTGCTGCTGATCGGCGCTGGCGCCTGGTGGCTCGTGCAACGCGGCCTGAAGCCACTGCGCCACTTCCGCCGCATCGCCGGGCAGGTCTCTGCCCAGGACCTGCAACACCGGCTGCCCGTGACCGGGCTGCCCCTGGAGCTGGCGGAGCTGGCATGCAGTATCAATGTGATGCTCGACCGCCTGGATCAGGGTGTGCGCCAGCTGTCGCAGTTCTCCGACGACCTGGCCCACGAACTGCGTACCCCGCTGAGCAACCTGATGGGCAAGGCCCAGGTCACCCTGGCCCGCGAGCGTGATGGCGAGCATTACCGGGAAGTGCTGGAAGACAGCATCGAAGAGCTGACCCGACTCAGCCGCATCATCAACGACATGCTGTTCCTCGCACAGGTCAGCCAGCCACAGGCGCAGGTGGCGCTCAAGCCGCTGGCCCTGGCCGGTGAAGCGGCGCAGGTCAGCGAGCTGTTTGCCTTCAGTGCCGAGCTCAAGGGCATCGAGCTGCATGTGCAGGGCTGGGGGACCGCACTGGCGGACCGCTTGATGTTCCAGCGGGCGCTGTCGAACCTGTTGAGCAATGCCATACGGCATGGGCCAGACGGGCAGCCTGTGAAGCTGGGCATCGAGCGCCAAGGCAGCGAGGTACGGGTGTGGGTGGAAAACCTGGGACCGGGGATTGCCGAAGAACATTGCCCGCAGTTGTTCGAGCGGTTCTACCGCGTGGGGTCGGGGCGCTCGCGGCTGGAGGGTGGGACGGGATTGGGGCTGGCGATCGTGAAGTCGATCATGCAGTTGCATGGGGGGCGGGTCGAGGTGAGCAGCTGCCCTTCAGGGCCTACACGTTTCACGCTGGTATTTCGAGCAGAGTAAGCGTGTTACCTGTACCGGCCTCTTCGCGGGCTCGCCCGCTCCCACAGGTGCTCCACAGCCTGAAGGCATGCGCTATTCCTGTAGGAGCGGGCGTGCCCGCGAAGAGGCCGGTACTGGCAACCGAAGGATCAGCGCGAAGCCGCGACGATCAGCGCCTTCATCTCGGCCACAGCGGCCTTGAAGCCAACGAACAAGGCATGCGCCACCAGCGCGTGGCCAATGTTCAGTTCATTGATCCCCTTGATCGCCGCCACCGCCTCGACATTGTGGTAATGCAGGCCATGGCCAGCATTGACGATCAGCCCCTGGCCCACGCCAAACGCCACGCCATCGACGATGCGCTGCAGTTCCTCGGCCACTTCGGTCGGTGTTTCAGCATCGGCATAGCGCCCAGTGTGCAGCTCGATGGCCGGCGCACCGACGCGGCGCGAAGCCTCGATCTGCCGCTCGTCGGCATCGATGAACAACGACACCTCAGCACCGGTACGCGACAGGCGCTCGACCGCCGCCTTGATCCGCGCCTCCTGGCCAGCCACGTCCAGTCCACCTTCGGTGGTCAGCTCCTGACGGGTTTCGGGAACCAGGCAGATATGCGCAGGGCGGATTTTTTCGGCGAAGGCCATCATCTCTTCAGTGACGCCCATCTCGAAGTTCATGCGCGTCTGCAGCACGTCCTTGAGCAGCACCACGTCGCGCTCCTGGATATGCCGGCGGTCTTCACGCAGGTGCACGGTGATGCCATCGGCGCCCGCTTCCTCGGCATCCAGCGCCGCCTTGACCGGGTCCGGGTAACGGGTGCCGCGGGCCTGGCGCAGGGTCGCCACGTGGTCGATGTTGACGCCGAGAAGCATGCGGTTGCTGTGAGTCACGAAAGGCTCTCCTGAAGTTTGAGCCACACAGCATACGACGTGCTCAGCGCTTGCGAAACAGTTCCCGGCTGACCAGCGGTTTTGGCCCCAGGTGCACCGCCAGTGCCTGGCGCATCAGGCGCTTGGCCGCCAGCAAGGCACCCGGTGCGTCCCAGTCAGCCTGGGCCAGGGCCAGCAGTGCAGTGCCATTGAACAGGCCAGGCTGGGCCAGGTACACCCGCTCCAGGCCGGCATCGACCCGCAAGCGGTACAGGCCTTCGGCTTCGACCGGGTCGTCATTGATGTCGTGGCTGAGCGAGAAGGTGTACCCCAGGTCTTCCAGCAGCCGCCACTCGAAGGAGCGCAGCAGGGGCTCCAAGGGCCTGCCTTCGGCCAACGCCTGCAGGGTCAGGGCGTAATGCTCGAACAACTCTGGCTGCGGTGCCTCGGCGGGCAGCAGGCGCATCAGCAGTTCGTTAAGGTACAGGCCGCTGAACAGCGCGTCGCCATGCAGCCAGGCGGCAATACCGACGGAGTCCAGGCGCCTGACGTTCTTCAGCTCACCTTTGCCGAACAGCTCCACTTCCAGCGGTACGAACGGCCGCACCAGGCTGCCACCCTTGCCCCGCGCACGGCGCAGCACCGCGCGCAGGCGGCCCTGGGGCGTGAAGAAGTCCACCAGGGCACTGGTTTCCTTGTAGGCGCGGCTGTGCAGGACATAGGCCGGCTGCGGGGTGGGTTGGTCCATGCACTGTCTCTGAAGGTCAGTGTAACTGTGGGAGCGCCCCGACAAGCCCGCTCCCACAGGGTACGCCGATTGCTCAGGGCGAGTTAAAGGTCGCCGTAGCCCAGCGAACGCAGGGCGCGTTCGTCGTCGGACCAGCCGCCCTTGACCTTGACCCAGAGGTTGAGCATGACCTTGGAGTCGAACAGCACTTCCATGTCCTTTCGCGCCTCAGAGCCAATGCGCTTGATACGCTCGCCCTTGTCACCAATGATGATCTTCTTCTGGCCATCACGCTCGACCAGGATCAGTGCATGGATGTGCAGCACGTGGCCCTGCTGCTTGAACTCTTCGATTTCCACGGTGATCTGGTACGGCAGCTCCGCACCCAACTGGCGCATGATCTTCTCGCGCACCAGTTCGGCGGCGAGGAAGCGGCTGCTGCGGTCGGTGATCTGGTCTTCCGGGAAGAAGTGGTCGTTTTCCGGCAGGTGCTTGGCGATCTGGGCTTCCAGCGCTTCCAGGTTGTGGCCCTGCTGCGCGGAAATCGGCATCACTTCGGCGTTCGGCAGTTGTTCCTGCAGCCACTGCAGGTGCGGGATCAGCTCGGCCTTCTCTTCCATACGGTCGGTCTTGTTGACGGCGATGATCAGCGGGCCGGTCACGTACTGCACGCGCTCCAGCACCAGCTGGTCCTCGTCGGTCCACTTGGTGCGGTCGACCACGAAGATCACCACGTCGACGTCCTTCAGGGCCGCCGAAGCGTTACGGTTCATGTAACGGTTCAAGGCCTTGTCGTTGGCCTTGTGCATGCCCGGGGTGTCGACGTAGATCGCCTGCACGTCACCCTCGGTCTTGATGCCGAGCATGTTGTGGCGGGTGGTCTGCGGCTTGCGCGAGGTGATCGCCAGCTTCTGGCCGAGGATATGGTTGAGCAGGGTCGACTTGCCCACGTTCGGGCGGCCGACGATGGCCACGTAACCGCAGCGGGTCGGGTTGTTATCAGTCATTGCCATTCTCCACGCCCAGGGCGATCAATGCAGCAGCGGCGGCGACCTGCTCGGCGATACGCCGGCTGACGCCCTGGCCACGGCTCTTGTTGTTCAGCAGCACCACTTCACACTCGACGAAGAACGTGCGGCAGTGCGGTTCGCCCTGGATGTCGACCACCTCGTAACGCGGCAGCTCGCAGCTGCGCGATTGCAGAAACTCCTGCAGCCGGGTTTTCGGGTCCTTGTTGGTGTCGACCAGGGTCAGGCCTTCGAACTCGTCGGTCAGCCAGGCGAGCACACGCTCGCGCGCGGTCTGCATGTCGGCGTCCAGGTAGATGGCGCCGATCAGCGCCTCCAGGGCGTCTGCCAGGATCGACTCACGGCGGAAGCCACCGCTCTTGAGCTCACCCGAGCCCAGGCGCAGGTAATCGCCCAGGTCGAAACCACGGGCCAGGCGGGCCAGGGTCTCGCCCTTGACCAGGCGGGCGCGCAGACGCGACAGCTGGCCTTCACGGGCCTGCGGGAAGCGCTCGAACAGCGCCTCGCCGGCGACGAAGTTGAGAATGGCGTCACCGAGGAACTCCAGGCGCTCGTTGTTGCGCCCGGCATAGCTGCGGTGAGTCAGGGCCAGCAGCATCTGCTCCTGGTTCTTGAAGGTGTAGCCGAGCTTGCGCTCGAGACGGGCAAGGGAAGCACTCATGCAGCCACCCGTTGGTTGTTCAACGCGTTGTTCAAATCAACATCCTGAAAGACTGTTTGGCTGTGGTCCGTCGCGGCGAGCGGCGAATCTCTCGTTCCTTGAGAACACAGCCTATGTCAGAAATGCATTCGGCGCTGTCTGCAGGACAGCGCCGAAGGGTATCAATGGATCAGACCGACCCGCGACAGGTTGGGCAAGTGGCTGAGCTTGGGCTCTGGCCAGCTCATCCAGACCGCGAAGGCCTTGCCGACAATGTTCCGGTCCGGAACCATGCCGTGCAGCTCTTTAGGGATCTTCGGGTCATCCCAGTAACGGCTGTCGTTGGAGTTGTCGCGGTTGTCGCCCATCATGAAGTAATGGCCGGCCGGCACGGTCCATTGCTGGTCCGGCGGCATGCGATAACGGGTCATCTCCTTGCGGATCAGGTGCTCGGCTTCGCCGAGTTTTTCCTTGTACAGCTCGGCGCTGCCCAAGGTCCCCGGTTCGGCGCCGACCAGCTGCTCGGCGATCGGCTGGCCGTTGACGAACAGCCGCTTGTCGCTGGTGTAGCTGATCTTGTCGCCCGGCAGGCCGACCACACGCTTGATGTAGTTGACGTTCGGGTCGCTCGGGTAGCGGAACACCATCACATCGCCGCGTTGCGGGTCACCGACCTCGATGACCTTCTTGTCGATCACCGGCAGGCGGATGCCATACGAGAACTTGTTCACCAGGATGAAATCGCCCACTTCCAGGGTCGGTTTCATCGACCCCGAAGGGATCTGGAACGGCTCGACCAGGAACGAGCGCAGCACCAGCACGATGAACAGCACCGGGAAGAACGATTTGCCGTACTCGACCAGCAGCGGCTCCTTGCTCAGGCGCTCGACCACTGCCATTTCTGGCTGGGTGACGCTGCCCTGGTAGTTGGCGATCGCTGCCCGCCGGCGCGGCGCCAGGAACAGCAGATCGATCAAGCCCAGCAGACCGCAGACAAAGACGGCGATGACTAGCAACAGCGGGAAATTTAGCGACATAGGACCTAGCTATCCAACCTGAGCACGGCGAGGAAGGCTTCCTGTGGAATCTCCACGTTGCCCACCTGTTTCATGCGTTTCTTACCGGCCTTCTGCTTCTCCAGCAGTTTCTTCTTACGGCTGACGTCACCACCGTAGCACTTGGCCAGTACGTTCTTTCTGAGCGCCTTGACGGTCGTCCGCGCGATGATCTGGCCGCCAATGGCTGCCTGGATCGCCACATCGAACATCTGCCGAGGGATCAGCTCCTTCATCTTCTCGGTCAACGCACGGCCTTTGTAGGCCGCGTTGTCGCGGTGCACGATCAATGCCAGGGCATCGACCTTGTCGCCGTTGATCAGTACGTCCAGCTTGACCAGGTTGGCCGACTGGTAGCGATCGAAATGATAGTCCAGCGAAGCATAGCCGCGGCTGGTCGACTTCAGGCGGTCGAAGAAATCCAGTACCACTTCGTTCATCGGCATGTCATAGCGCACCTGCACCTGGCTGCCGAGGAACTGCATGTCGCGCTGCACGCCACGCTTCTCGATGCACAGGGTGATGACGTTGCCCAGGTGCTCCTGCGGCACCAGAATGGTCGCGGTCACGATCGGCTCGCGGAAATCGGCCACGGACGAGACATCCGGCAGTTTCGACGGGTTGTCGACGACGATGGTCTCACCGGTCTTGAGTTCGAGCTCGTAGATCACGCTTGGCGCGGTGGTGATCAGGTCCAGGTCGTATTCACGCTCCAGGCGCTCCTGGATGATCTCCATGTGCAGCATGCCGAGGAAGCCGCAACGGAAGCCGAAGCCCAGGGCATCGGAGCTTTCCGGCATGTATTGCAGCGACGAGTCGTTGAGGGTCAGCTTCTGCAGGGCATCGCGGAAGTCCTCGAAGTCGTCGGAGCTGACCGGGAACAGGCCGGCGTAGACTTGCGGCTGGATCTTCTTGAAGCCCGGCAGCACCTCGACCTCGGGGGTCGTGGACAGAGTCAGGGTGTCACCTACCGGCGCACCGTGAATGTCCTTGATGCTGGCGATGATGAAGCCGACTTCACCGGCCTTGAGGTCAGCGGTCTGGGTGTGCTTCGGTGTGAACACACCGACGCTGTCGACCAGGTGCACCTTGCCGGTGGACTTGACCAGGATCTTGTCGCCTTTCTTGACGCGGCCGTGGCGCACACGCACCAGCGAGACCACGCCCAGGTAGTTGTCGAACCAGGAGTCGATGATCAGCGCCTGCAGTGGCGCTTCGATATCGCCCTCCGGCGCAGGGATGGTCTGCACCAGGCGCTCGAGCACCTCGTCCACGCCCATGCCGCTCTTGGCGCTGCAGGCCACGGCGTCGGTGGCATCGATGCCGATGATCTTCTCGATCTCGTCCTTCACGCGGTCCGGGTCGGCCTGGGGCAGGTCCATCTTGTTCAGCACCGGCATGACTTCCAGGCCCTGCTCGATGGCGGTGTAGCAGTTGGCCACGGACTGGGCTTCGACGCCCTGGCCGGCGTCCACCACCAGCAGCGCACCTTCACAGGCCGCCAGCGAACGCGAGACTTCGTAGGTGAAGTCGACGTGCCCGGGGGTATCGATGAAGTTCAGCTGGTAGACCTTGCCGTCCTGCGCCTTGTAGTTGAGCGTGACGCTGTGGGCCTTGATGGTGATACCGCGTTCGCGCTCGAGGTCCATGGAGTCCAGTACCTGGGCTTCCATTTCGCGCGCCGACAGGCCACCGCACATTTGAATGAAACGGTCGGCCAGCGTCGACTTGCCATGGTCGATGTGGGCGATGATGGAGAAATTGCGGATATGACTCAAATCACTCACGGGTCAACACTCGGAAAAGGCTGCGAGCCGGACGCCCGCCGAAAAATAGCCGGGAATTGTACCTTAAGCTGCTGGGATATGGGAGATTCCTCTATCGGACTGTACACAGCATTCGCGCCCGCAATTGTGAACTTTCATGAAAAAGGGCAGCCGAAGCTGCCCTTTCCTACCCCTGAGCCCGCTTATTCGGCGAGTTTGAAGGTGATGAAGCTGGCGCGCCCCTGACGCAGCACGCGCATCGACACCGAACGGTTCTTCGGCAGGTCCTTGGCGATTTCGGTGAACTGCTTGGCCGACGCGACCGCCTGGTTGTTCAGGTGGCTGATCACGTCACCCGGGCGCAGCCCGATCATTGCGGCCGGGCCGTCCTGAACTTCCTTGATGACCACGCCACCTTTGAGCTCCAGGGTCTTCTTCTGCTCTGCGGTCAGGTCCGATACAGACACGCCCAGGCGGTTGCTGTTGCGCTCGGCGCTGCCTTCAGGACCACTGCCGGTACCGATATCGGCATCATCATCCGGCATCGGGCCGACGGCGACGTCCAGGGTCTGGCGCTTGCCGTTGCGGATGATCTCGAGCTTGGCCTTCTCGCCATCCTTCAGGCTGCCGACCAGGTGCGGCAAGTCAGCCGACATGACGATCGGCTGGCCGTTCATGCTCAGGATCACGTCACCCACCTGCAAGCCGCCCTTGGCTGCCGGGCCGTTCTCCAGCACCTGCGCCACCAGGGCGCCCGCCGGCTTGTCGAGGCCGAACGACTCAGCCAGGTCCTTGTTGACCTCCTGAATCACCACACCCAGCCAGCCGCGGCTGACCTTGCCGTCTTTCTTCAGCTGGTTGGACACATCGATGGCCACGTCGATCGGGATGGCGAAGGACAGGCCCATGAAACCGCCGGAACGGGTGAAGATCTGCGAGTTGATCCCCACCACCTCGCCTTTCATGTTGAACAGCGGGCCACCGGAGTTGCCCGGGTTAATGGCCACGTCGGTCTGGATGAATGGCACATAGGTGTCGTTGGGCAGGGTACGGCCCTTGGCGCTGACGATACCTTTGGTCACCGAGTGGTCGAAGCCGAACGGCGAACCGATGGCCAGCACCCACTCACCGACCTTGAGCTTCTCGGAGTCACCCAGCTTGACGGTCGGCAGGTTCTTGCCTTCGACCTTGAGCAAGGCCACGTCGGTGCGCGGGTCGGTGCCGATCAGCTTGGCCTGCAGCTCGCTGCGGTCCGACAGGCGGACGATGATTTCGTCGGCATCGGCAACCACGTGGTTGTTGGTCAGCACATAGCCATCGCTGGAAATGATGAAGCCCGACCCCAGCGACATGGCCTCGCGCTGGCGATCACCTCGCGGCGAACGTGGCTGCTGCGGCATGTTGCGCTCGAAGAACTCGCGGAACATCGGCGGCAGGCCTTCGAGGTCCGGCATCTGCCCGGAAGCGACGCGGTCCGGCAGCTTCTGCTTGGTGCTGATGTTGACCACCGCCGGCGAGGCCTGCTCGACCAAGGTGGTGAAGTCCGGCAGGGCTTCATCGGCCTGGGCGCTGAGCACCTGGCCGAGCATCAGCACGGCGGCGAACATCGTTAGGTAGGATTTCAAGCGTGGTATTGACATACGGCTCCCGTCACAACGAGCGGTAGTTGGAAATAGCCCTGCCCAAAGCAGGAAAGGCCAGACTCCTGAGAAGCCTGACCTATAGAAAATTTGCCGAAGGATTGCAAATGACAATGCTTTAATTTCATTTCAGCCGCATGTCCGTTTGCCTGTGCATTGCCCGTCAGACGGTGCGCAAAAGCGCGCCATCACTGGCGCGCCTGGGCATCCTGAGGGCGCATCGACAGCGCGACACGTTCTGCCGTACCCAGCGGAATCTCGCCGACCACGGTGACCTGCACCTTGCCCTTGGGTGTGTTCAGGCGCCGTGAAACGGCGGAGGTAGGGCCAAGCTGGGTGCGCACATCGGCACCGGCATCATCCTTCACAGGTTCCAGGAACACCGAGAAACGAGCCAGCCCATCGTCATACATCAGGCTGCTTATCGAGCTGTTGCGCTCGGGATCGCGACGCACAGTACTGTTGATCAGTTCGAAACCCGGCGGCAGCCAGTCCGAACGCCAGCCGGCGACGGCTTCGGTTGCAGTACTGGCCACGTGCTCAACCGGTTTGCACGTGGGACGTGCCCGCATCGCCTCATCACTGGGCACCGCGTCCGTATCCAGCCGGATCATCTGGAAACGTTCCAGCAACTGCCCCTTGTCATTAAGCATCAACGAGCGCAGAGGCAGGCCGGTCTGACGATCCAGATGAAGTTCGAATGCATAGCGATGCTGATCGCGAGGTGTCAGCGTGACGATCAGGGCATCACGGTCGGCGACCCGTGCCTTGCCCGCCACACTCAGGTCGTACCAACCCATCAGCTTGAGGGGATCAAGCAATCGCGGCGCAGCATCCGGAGGACTACCAACGCCACCGGCCAGGCCGCCACTGACGCATTGCACCTTGCCATCCACGCGCACCACTTCCTGGGCCGGGCCATCGAGCTGCAGAAGCCGCTCGCTGACCTTGCCGTCCTGAACGCGATGCCAGATATCGTGGGAAGAGAAGCTGCCGTTACGTTCGTAGACGAAGGAGCCCTGGTAACTCTGCTTCTGCTCGGCCTGTGCCAGCTTGTTCAACCATTCGCTCGCCTCGGGCGAGGAGTTGGCTGCCAACGCTGGCACCGTCATGCAGCTGCCTATCAGCAGCGACAGGAGAGGTAGCGCGCGCATGATCCTCCTTACTTAGCGGTTTTCCAGGCTGGCGGCGCGGGCATACGGCAGGGCGGTCTCAGTGCCCTTGAGCGCGGATTCCTGCGCGTGCTGGCGCAGATAGCCTGGCAGACGCTGGTCCCAGCCGGCCTGGTTCTGCAGCACGCCGTTGGCCATCGGCCCGGTCGGTTGCTCACTGCTTTCACTATAGCCTGCCAAAACCGCCGGGCCCTGACTTTGTGGCATGCTCAGGCCCTGCTGGGCAGGTTGCTGGGCAGCCAGCTCGGCACCGGTGATCTCGTCCTGGTTGTACATGCGCACACCGGCAAGCACCGCCACGGTGACCGAGGCAGCCACGGCCAGGCGGCCGATGCTGCGCCACGGGCCCTGCTTGACCTTGGCCGGCACGGCTTCGTCAGCCAGCGCGGCGGAGACCGCCGAGGCGATATCCAGCTTGGGCAGCAGCAGTTCCTTGTGCATCGCTGCGCGGGCTACCTGGTAACGCGACCAGGTGGCACGGGTTTCGGCATCGTCGACGGCGTTCAACACCCGACGCAATTCCAGTTCGTCCGCTTCGTTATCCATCACCGCGGACAGCGATTCCTGCAAAGCTTCACGACTCATGGCGGTTCCTCTCTTGGCTGTCGCCGCTGTCTCAGGTTTCCTGCAACAACGGTTGCAGGGCTTTGTCTATGGCCTCCCGAGCGCGGAAGATTCGAGAGCGCACGGTACCCACCGGACATTGCATGACGCTGGCAATGTCTTCGTAACTCAACCCGTCGAATTCACGCAGGGTCAATGCCGTGCGCAGATCTTCGGGCAGTTGCTGGATGGTGCGATGGACAGTGCCTTCGATTTCATCCCGCAACAACGAGCGCTCTGGGGACTCGAGATCCTTGAGACCATGATCGCCGTCGTAAAACTCCGCATCCTCGGAGCTCACATCGCTGTCTGGTGGCCGTCTTCCACGGGACACCAGGTAGTTCTTCGCCGTGTTGATGGCGATGCGGTACAGCCAGGTATAAAACGCACTGTCACCGCGGAAATTGCCAAGCGCACGGTAGGCCTTGATAAAGGCTTCCTGCGCCACATCCTGGGCCTCGTGGGTGTCGTGAACGAACCGCACGATCAACCCTAGAATCTTGTGCTGATACTTCAGCACCAACAGATCGAACGCTCGCCTGTCTCCGCGCTGTACACGCTCGACAAGCTGCTGATCCTCTTCCTGGGTTAGCATGAACACTCCTCAGTGAACTCGAAGGAGCGTTGCAGCAGCCTTTGTTCGGGCTTGCAACCATAGACTCGGGCTTTGCGCAAAAGTTCTCCCCTCCAAGCAAGTTTCCTGCGGCCCTTGGTCGGCTCGCACGGAAGACGCGGCGCGGTCACGGCCCGCTGCGTCGATAATCAGGTTTCGAATACGCAGGTGTCAGCCCGGATAGAGCTGCCGCCCCGCGTCGCCGCGGCAAATTGTGGCGTGCGGACAGCCTTCATAGGATTTCCGGCCGTATCGGAAAGTTCCCACGAAGATTGACGCATCGTCCTAACTGGCATGGAAATTGGCTACCGCAGGCTGCTATAAAGGCAGCCCGGCCAGCATTCACGATAGTTTCACATTGCCATCTGCACGTGACTATTGTGCCGCGCCCTTTCCAAAGATTACTAGTGTCCCGACATGAGCCAACAATTCCAACATGATGTCCTGGTGATCGGCAGCGGCGCAGCCGGTCTCAGCCTGGCACTCAACCTTCCCGGCCACCTGCGCATAGCCGTGCTGAGCAAGGGCGACCTGGCCAACGGTTCGACCTTCTGGGCCCAGGGTGGGGTCGCCGCCGTCCTTGACGACACCGACACCGTGCAGTCGCATGTCGAGGACACCCTCAATGCCGGGGGCGGCCTGTGCAACGAGGAGGCCGTGCGCTTTACCGTCGAGCACAGCCGCGAGGCCATCGAATGGCTGATCGGGCAAGGCGTACCTTTTACCCGCGACGAACACTACAGCGTCGATGATGGCGGTTTCGAATTCCACCTCACCCGCGAAGGTGGCCACAGCCATCGACGCATCATCCATGCCGCCGACGCCACTGGCGCGGCAATTTTCACCACCTTGCTGGAACAGGCCCGCAAACGCCCGAACATCGAGCTGCTGGAGCAGCGCGTGGCGGTCGACCTGATCACCGAGCGCCGCCTGGGCCTGGCAGGCGATCGTTGCCTGGGAGCCTATGTCCTGAACCGCAACAGCGGCGAAGTCGACACCTTTGGCGCACGCTTCACCGTGCTGGCCACTGGCGGCGCAGCCAAGGTCTATCTCTACACCAGCAACCCCGACGGTGCCTGCGGTGACGGTATCGCCATGGCCTGGCGCGCCGGCTGCCGGGTGGCGAACCTGGAATTCAACCAGTTCCACCCGACCTGCCTGTATCACCCGCAGGCCAAGAGCTTCCTGGTCACCGAGGCCTTGCGTGGTGAAGGGGCGTTGCTGCGCCTGCCCAACGGCGAGCGCTTCATGCCGCGTTTCGACCCGCGAGAAGAGCTGGCTCCGCGCGACATCGTCGCCCGCGCCATCGACCATGAAATGAAGCGCCTGGGCGTCGACTGTGTGTACCTGGACATCACCCACAAGCCGGCCGACTTCATCAAGAGCCACTTCCCGACCGTATACGAGCGCTGCCTGGCCTTCGGCATCGACATCACTCGCCAGCCGATCCCGGTGGTTCCGGCGGCCCACTACACCTGTGGCGGGGTCGTGGTCGATGATCGCGGCCACACCGATGTCCCCGGCCTGTACGCCATCGGCGAAACCAGCTTTACCGGTCTGCATGGTGCCAACCGCATGGCCAGCAACTCGCTGCTGGAGTGCTTCGTCTATGGCCGCGCCGCAGCCGCGGACATCGAGGCGCATCTGGACCAGATCACCATGCCGAGAGCACTGCCCTGCTGGGACGCCAGCCAGGTGACCGACTCGGACGAAGACGTGATCATCGCGCACAACTGGGACGAGTTGCGGCGTTTCATGTGGGACTATGTGGGCATCGTGCGCACCAGCAAACGCCTGCAGCGTGCCGAGCATCGGGTTCGCCTGCTGCTCGACGAGATCGACGAGTTCTACAGCAACTACAAGGTCAGCCGCGACCTGATCGAACTGCGCAACCTGGCGCAGGTGGCCGAGCTGATGATTCGCTCGGCGATGCAGCGCAAGGAAAGCCGCGGGCTGCATTACACCCTGGACTACCCGGGGATGCTGCCCGAGGCCAAGGACACCATCCTCAGCCCGACCTGAAACAGGCGTCGAAGCGGCGCCGGCTGAACTTGAGCCTCACCCGCAAACGCCGGTGCAGATCAGCCCCCAGGGCGTCCCGAGGCACGCACTGGCTCTCGCCAAGCCAGTGCCCTGCCCTGACGAACCGCAACACCACCAGCCCCGGCAGTGCCACACTGTCCCGGCACAAGCGCACCGGCTGCCAGCCCAGCGCCCGGCTGAACACGCGCCAGCCCAACGCGTCTCGGCGCAGACCGGTAACGGCACGGGGATCAGTCAGCAGGATACGACGGGGAATCGCCCAGCAGGCGTGGGCACAACAAGCGGCAAGTACACAAAGGCCAAGCCACCAGGGCAGCACGCTCAGCCACAGGGCCAGTTGCGCCAGCACCTGGCAACCCAGGTAGGCCGCCAGCAACAGGCGCGAGCCCTGCCAACGGCACTCGAAACACTCACTTGGGCTGGACACGATCCAGAATGATGCGAACCATGCGCTGCAGCTCCGGGTCTTCCGACTCGGTACGCTCCATGAACCAGCCGAACATGTCCTGATCTTCACAGCTCAACAGGCGGACATAGAGTTCGCGGTCGGCTTCGCTCAGGGTCGGGTAGACCTCCTGGGTGAATGGCACCAGCAGTACGTCCAGTTCCAGCATGCCGCGGCGGCTGTGCCAGAAAAGCCGGTTGAGTTCAGTTTGTTCGACCATGGGGCCCTCCTCGAATGGTCGCGCAGTATACCGCGCGGTGAACGAAGCGGCACAGGGCGTTGGTCTAGTCACCTACCTATTTTGTTACTGGCGTTCTATGATGGCCGCCAGTCTTTAGCCACCGCGATGACCCATGGCCGATTCCGCTTTCTTCAGCCCCCTGTCCCACGAGGGCATCCTCGCCGTCCGCGGCTCCGACGCCGGCAAGTTCCTGCAGGGCCAGCTGACCTGCAACATCAACTACCTCAGCCTCGAGCACGCCAGCCTCGGCGCCCGCTGCATGGTCAAGGGGCGCATGCAGTCGAGCTTCCGCATCCTGCCCGAGGGCAATGGCTACCTGCTGGCCATGGCCAGCGAGCTGCTGGAGCTGCAACTGGCCGACCTGAAAAAGTACGCCGTGTTCTCCAAGGCCACGCTCACCGACGAAAGTACGGCCTGGGCACGCTTCGGTCTGCAAGGTGGCGACGCCGCGCTGCAGGCATTGGGGCTGGACGTTGCGCCGGTGGCGGGGAGCACCGCACGCCACAATGGCCTGATCGCCATTACTGTCTCGGCTGAGCGCACCGAACTCTGGGTACCGGCAGACCAGGCCGCCAACGTTCGCCAACAGCTGGCGGCCACAGTGCCGGAAGGCAGCCTCAACGACTGGCTGCTGGGGCAAGTTCGCGCCGGCATCGGCCAGGTCATGGGCCCGACCCGTGAGCTGTTCATCCCGCAGATGATCAACCTGCAGGCAGTCGATGGCGTAAGCTTCAAGAAAGGCTGCTACACCGGCCAGGAAATCGTCGCGCGCATGCAGTACCTGGGCAAGCTCAAGCGCCGTCAGTACCGGCTGGCGCTCGACCTGCAGGCTATTCCAGCCCCAGGCACGGAAATCTTCTCGCCAACCCACGGCTCATCGGTAGGTGAAGTGGTTATTGCCGCTGGCACTGGCCAGGGCTGCGAGCTGCTCGCGGTACTGAGCGCCGAGTCGGTGGAGGATGACAACCTGCACCTGGGCAGCCCGGAAGGCCCTCGCCTGCAGGTGCTGACCCTGCCGTACGCGCTGGACCGCGACCAGGAAATCCAGCGCTGAACAGTGCACCACCCTTGCCGTTGAGACGTTCATGAACAAGCTGGCCGAGATGGTTCAAGCGCAGTTGCTCGCTGCCATCGACAACGATGACCTGGTCCTGCCCACCCTGCCCGAAGTTGCCCTGAGCATTCGCGAGGCGGCTGAAGACAGCGAGATCAGCGTTGCCGCCCTGAGCAAGGTGATCGGCCGTGACGCTGCCCTGTCGGCACGCCTGATCAAGGTGGTCAACAGCCCGCTGCTGCGTGCAGCGGTCGAAGTCACCGACCTGCACACGGCCATCACCCGCCTGGGGATCAACTACAGCTGCAACCTGGCCATCGGCCTGGTGATCGAGCAGATCTTCCATGCCCGCTCGTCGGCCGTTGAACAGAAATTGCGAGAAATCTGGTCGAACAGCCTTGAAGTGGCTGGCATCAGCTATGAACTTTGCCGCCGCTACACGCAGCTGAAACCCGACCAGGCGACGCTCGGCGGGCTGGTGAACCAGATCGGCGCGCTGCCGGTGCTGATCTACGCCGAAGAGCACAACGAGCTGCTTTCCGACCCGGTCTGCCTGCACTATGTGATCGAGCAGATCCAGCCGGTGCTGGGGGACAAGATTCTCTCTTCGTGGGAATTTCCCGAGCAGTTGGTCAACCTGCCGAGCCAGGTGCAGGACCTGGACCGGCGCACCGACAAGGTCGACTACATAGACGTGGTGCAGATCGCCAAGTGCCTGAGCCAGCGTGGGCGCAGCAGGCCATTGCCGGCGTTGCCGGCCTATCGGCACCTGGGCCTGCCGTATGGCACCGAACTGGAAGTTGCCGAGCTGCTGGAAGCACGGAGCATGCTGCGCTGATTTGAGCCGCCAGTGCCGGCCTCTTCGCGGGCAAGCCCGCTCCCACAGGGGTTGCGCTGGCCTGAAAGCAAGTGCAGTACCTGCTCCCACAGGGTTGCGCTGGCCTGAAAGCAAGTGCAGTACCTGCTCCCACAGGGTTGCGCTGGCCTGGAGACAAGTGCAGTACCTGTGAGAGCGGGCTTGCCCGCGAAGAGGCCAGGACAGGCAACTGATCAGTCGGCAATGAAGCTGACCCGCACCTTCAACCCGCCCTTCTCACCATCATGCAGGCTGATCTGCGCCAAGTGCGCTCGGCAGATCTCGCCGACGATGGCCAACCCCAGCCCACTGCCCTGCACACCCCGCCGGTAGAACCGCTCGAACACCCGCTCGCGCTCCTCTTCGGGAATCCCCGGCCCATCATCCTCGACCTCCAGCACCGCCGGCGCCAGTACCCGAAGAATCACATTGCCGCCCGCCGGGGTATGCGCCAAGGCATTGTCCACCAGGTTGCTGAGCAGCTCGTTGAGCAACGTCGGCTCCCCCTTCAGCCACACCGGTGCCTCGGCCTCCAGCGCCAGAGCGACGCCCCGATTGTACGCCAATGGCGCCATGGCCATGCCCAGTTCACGGGCCAGCTGGCTCAGGTCCAGGCGCTGTGCACCGCCTTCGGCAATCGCCCGCGCACCGTTTTCAACCCGCGCCAGCGACAGCAGCTGGTTGGCCAGGTGGGTCAGGCGGTCGGTACCCTGCGCGGCCGATTCCAGGGTCTGCCGCCACTCCTCGGGCTGCTGCGAACGCAACCCCAGCTCGACCCGCGCCTTCAGCGCCGCCAGCGGCGTGCGCAGTTCGTGGGCAGCCTCGGCAATGAACTGCGCCTGGCGTTCGAACTGCCCGCGCAAGCGCTCGGTGAAATGGTTCAAGGCACGCACCAGCGGGCTCAGCTCGCGTTGCACCTGCACCACCGGCAGCGCCCGCAGGTCATCCGGCTGACGCTCTTCCACCGCCGTACGCAGGCGCTCCAGGGGGCGTAGCGCCGCGCTGACCGCGAACCACACCATCACCAGCGCACCCAGCGCCAGCATGCCCAGGCGCAGCAAGGTGTCGGCCATCAACCCACGGGCCATGCGCACCCGCGCCTCTTCGGTCTCGGCCACGCGGATTTCCGCCATGCCGTTCATGTTCGGCTCGCTCACCGCCTTCAGCAGGCTGACCACACGCACGTCCTGGCCGAGGTAGGTGGCGTCGTAGAAGCGCGCCAGCGCTGGATAGTCGTCGGTGCGCGGCGTGCCGGGCGGCGGTGGCGGCAGGCGCTCGTAGCCGGAAATCAGCTTCTGGTTGATGTCCAGCACCTGGTAGTAGATACGCCCGGCGCTGTCGTAGGCGAAGGTGTCCAGCGCCACGTAGGGCACATCGGCACTGAGGCTGCCATCGCGTTGCGACAGCCCGGCGGCAATGGTCCGCGCCGACGCCAGCAAGGTGCGGTCATAGGCGGTATCGGCGGCTTCGCGACCATTCCAGTAGGCGCTCAGGCCGCTGGCCAGCATCAGCACCACCAGCAGCAGCGCCAGGTTGCCCAGCAGCCGCCCGCGCAAGCTGCCGTTGTCACGCATCGCGATGCTCGAGCAGGTAACCCAGGCCACGGAAGGTGACGATGGCGACCGGGTGGCCATCGAGCTTCTTGCGCAGGCGGTGGATGTAGATTTCGATGGCGTCGGGGCTGGCCTCTTCATCCAGGCCGAACACCTGGGCGGCCAGCTGTTCCTTGCTCATCACCCGGCCGGGGCGAGCGATCAACGCCTCGAGCACGCTCTGTTCGCGCGAGGTCAGGGTCAGGTTGTCTTCGCCGAGGCTGAAGCGACGGGTGTCCAGGTCATAGACCAGTGGCCCGCAGCGCTGCTGGCGTTCGCCGCCGAGCACGCTGCGCCTGAGCAGGGCCTTCACCCGTGCTTCCAGTTCGGTCAGTTCAAAAGGCTTGGCCAGGTAATCGTCGGCGCCGAGGTTCAGGCCATGGACACGGTCCTTCACATCGCTGCGCGCGGTAAGCATCAGCACCGGCAAGGTCTTGCCGCGGCCGCGCAGGCGCGCCAGCACCTCGAAACCGTCCATGCGCGGCAGGCCCACATCGAGCACGGCAACGGCGTATTCCTCGCTGGCCAGGGCCAGGTCGGCAGCCACGCCATCATGCAATACATCCACGGTCAGGCCATGGCTTTTCAGGGCCTGGGCCACGCTTTCGGCCAGTTGCAGATGGTCTTCGACCAGCAGCACACGCATCGGATTCTCCCTGCTCGGGTGGGGCGGTGGCGCGGAGTGTACCGCTGTCGGCAAGCCTGTGAAGCCCCTCGAAACAAACCTTTCACGCTGAAAGGTTAGCGAAAGGTTCGTTGCCTAGCATCGCACCACGGTCGCTCCACGCGCCGAAAAAAGCACCAGCAAGGTGCAACGAATAAGAACAAAAAAACGGAGTCATCCCGATGCTGTCATCGCAGCCTCAGGCGTTCGCGCCTAGCCGTTCCCTGTCCGCACGCCCTTCTGCCATCGCCAGTGCCCTTGCACTTGCCGGTGTCGCCCCGCTGAGCCAGGCCGCCCTCTTCGAAGACAGCACGGCGACCTTCGAAACCCGCAACATGTATTTCAACCGCGACTTCCGTGACGGCACCAGCGCGCAGCAATCCAAGCGCGACGAATGGGCCCAGGGCTTCATGCTCAACTTCGAGTCCGGATATACCGATGGCCCCGTGGGTTTCGGCCTGGATGCGCTGGGCATGCTGGGCATCAAGCTCGACTCCAGCCCCGACCGCACCGACACCGGCCTGCTGCCGACCCACGATGACGGCAAGGCCGCCGACGAGTATTCCAAGCTCGGCCTGACCGGCAAGGTGAAAGTGTCGAAGACCGAACTGAAGGTCGGCACCCTGATCCCTGAACTGCCGACCCTGCAGCCCAACGACGGTCGCATCCTGCCGCAAACCTTCGAGGGCGGCCTGCTGACCTCACAGGAAATCAAGGGCCTGACCTTCACCGGCGCGCGCCTGGACAAGGCCAAGGACCGCAACGACACCAACTGGGAAGACCTGGCCCTCAACAACAAGAACGGCCGCTTCGGCGGCACCTTCAGCGCCGACAACCTCGACCTGGCGGGCCTGGACTACAAGTTCACCGACCGCATCACCGGCAGCTACCACTTCGCCCAGCTCGATGATATCTACCGCCAGCACTTCATCGGCATGCTCGCCACCCAACCCTGGGGCCCAGGCACCGTTGGCGCCGACGTGCGCCTGGCGGTCAGCGACGATGCCGGCGCCGCCAAGGCCGGGCGCATCGACAACACCACCTTCAACACGATGCTCAGCTACAGCCTGGGCGGGCACAAGGTCAGCGCCGCCTGGCAGCAGCTCTCGGGTGACAGCGCCTTCCCCTACATCGATGGCGCCGACCCGTACCTGGTCAACTTCGTCCAGATCAACGACTTCGCAGGTGCCGACGAGCGTTCGTGGCAAGCGCGCTACGACTACAACTTCGCCGCCCTCGGCGTCCCCGGCCTGACCTTCATGACCCGCTACATCAACGGTGACAACGTCAGCCGTGCCGCCGGTGGCGAGGGCAAGGAGTGGGAACGCAACACCGAACTCAAGTACGTGGTACAAAGCGGCCCGTTGAAGAACGTCGCCGTGCGCCTGCGCAACGCCACCTTCCGCTCCAACTTCGCCCGCGATGCCGACGAAGTGCGGTTGCTGGTGAGCTACAGCGTCGCGCTGTGGTAACCCATGCGGTAACCCATAACAACAACGCTCACGGAGACATTCGATGACCTTTTCACTGCGCCGCCTCGTCCTCGCCACCGGCTGCCTGCTGCTGGCCGGCAACGCCCTCGCTGCCGAACCGAAACGCCCGGAATGCATTGCCCCCGCCTCGCCCGGCGGTGGCTTCGACCTGACCTGCAAACTGGTGCAAAGCGCACTGGTACAGGAGAAGATCCTCAGCAAGCCGATGCGCGTGACCTACATGCCCGGCGGTGTCGGCGCCGTGGCGTACAACGCCGTGGTCGCCCAGCGCCCGGCCGATGCTGGCACCCTGGTGGCCTGGTCCAGCGGTTCGCTGCTGAACCTGGCCCAGGGCAAGTTCGGCCGCTTCGACGAGAACGCGGTGAAATGGCTGGCCGCGGTCGGCACCAGCTACGGCGCCATCGCGGTGAAGAGTGACTCGCCCTACAAGACCCTCGACGACCTGGTTGCGGCGCTGAAGAAGGACCCGAGCAAAGTCGTGATCGGCTCCGGCGGTACCGTCGGCAGCCAGGACTGGATGCAGACCGCGCTGATCGCCAAGGCTGCTGGCATCAACCCGCGCGACCTGCGCTACGTGGCCCTGGAAGGCGGCGGCGAGATCGCCACCGCGTTGCTGGGTGGGCACATCCAGGTCGGCTCCACCGACATCTCCGACTCCATGCCGCACATCCAGAGCGGCAACATGCGCATCCTCGCGGTGTTCTCGGAGAACCGCCTGGACGAGCCGGAAATGAAGGACATACCCACCGCCAAGGAACAGGGCTACGACATCGTCTGGCCGGTGGTGCGCGGCTTCTACCTCGGGCCGAAGGTCAGCGACGAAGAGTACGCCTGGTGGAAGGAATCGTTCGACAAGATACTGGCCTCGGAAGACTTCGCCAAGCTGCGCGACCAGCGCGAGCTGTTCCCGTTTGCCATGACCGGCGCGGAGCTGGACGGCTATGTGAAGAAGCAGGTGAATGAGTACAAGGCACTGGCCAAGGAATTCGGCCTGATCCAGTAAGCCCCGATCTTTCACCGACCTCTGTGGGAGCGGGCTTGCCCGCGAAGCAAGCACCACGGTGCATGGCACCGGCCATGCCGGTGTTCGCGGGCAAGCCCGCTCCCACAGGGCCCGCGTCCAACGAGGACTTCTTGATGATCCTGCAACGCATCTTCGCCCTGGCCCTGCTGGCGGTGTGCGCCGCCCTGGCCGTGATGGCCTGGCCCTACCAGGCCGCGTTTTCCTACGAACCGGTGGGGCCGCGCGCCTATCCACTGCTGATGCTCGGCCTGATGAACCTGGGCCTGCTGTACCTGGCGATCCGCCCCACGCCCATCGTACGCAAGGACGACGAGCCGGAGCTCGACCGCGAAACCTTGACCAAGATCGCCGCCTGCGTCGGCCTGCTGATCGTGTTTGCCGGCACCTTCGAAGCCCTGGGCTTCATCCTCAGCGCCATCCTGGTCGGCATCCCCATGGCCCGCCTGTATGGCGGCCGCTGGCTGCACAGCACCCTCGTGGTGGTGGGCATGAGCGTGCTGCTCTACTGGCTGTTCGACCGCGTCATGGACGTCCCCCTGCCCCTTGGCCTGCTGAGCGTACTGGAGAACTGACACATGGATACCTTGAGCTACCTGGGCCAGGGCTTCGGCGTCGCCCTGTCCCCTTACAACCTGGTCACGGCCCTGTCGGGCACGCTGATCGGCACCGTGGTCGGCCTGCTGCCGGGCCTGGGCCCGATCAACGGCGTGGCGCTGCTGATCCCGATCGCCTTCGCCCTCGGCCTGCCGCCGGAGTCGGCGCTGATCCTGCTGGCTGCGGTGTACCTGGGCTGCGAATACGGCGGCCGAATCAGCTCGATCCTGCTGAACATCCCGGGCGAAGCCTCGACCGTGATGACCACCCTCGACGGTTACCCGATGGCGCGCCAGGGCCTGGCCGGCGTGGCCCTGTCACTGTCGGCATGGAGCTCGTTCATCGGCGCGTTCATCGCCACCTGCGGCATGGTGCTGTTCGCCCCGCTGCTGGCGAAATGGGCGATCGCCTTCGGCCCGGCGGAGTACTTCGTGCTGATGGTGTTCGCTATCGTCGCCCTCGGCGGCATGGCCGGTGACAAGCCCCTGAAGACATTCATTGCCGCACTGATCGGCCTGTTCCTGTCAGCGGTCGGTATCGATGCCAACAGTGGCGTATACCGCTTCACCGGTGACAGTGTGCACCTGGCCGACGGTATCCAGTTCGTCGTGCTGGTCCTGGGCCTGTTCTCCGTCAGCGAAATCCTGCTGTTGCTGGAGAAGACCCACCATGGCCACGAAGCGGTCAAGGCCACCGGGCGCATGCTGTTCAACCTCAAGGAAGCGGCCTCGGTGTTCGTGGTCAATATCCGCTGCGGCCTGCTGGGCTTCATCATGGGTGTGCTGCCGGGTGCCGGCGCGACCCTGGCCAGCGCCGTGGCCTACATGACCGAAAAACGCATCGCCGGTGAAAAGGGCAAGTTCGGCAAGGGTGACGCCCGCGGCCTGGCGGCCCCGGAAACCGCCATTGGCGCTTCCTGCTGCGGCGCCCTGGTACCGATGCTGACCCTCGGCGTACCCGGCTCGGGCACCACGGCGGTGATGATCGGCGCGCTGACCCTGTACAACATCACCCCTGGCCCACTGCTGTTCGAACAGCAGCCAGACATCGTCTGGGGCCTGATCGCCTCGCTGTTCATCGCCAACATCATGCTGGTGATCCTGAACATCCCGATGATCCGCATCTTCACCCGCATCCTCGCCGTACCGAACTGGGCGCTGGTGCCGGTGATCGCGATCATCACGGCGATCGGGGTATACGCCGTGCATGCCACCACCTTCGACCTGTTCCTCATGGTCGGCATCGGCATCATGGGCTACATCCTGCGCAAGCTGGACTTCCCGCTGTCGCCGATCCTGCTCGGTTTCATCCTCGGCGGCCTGATGGAGCAGAACCTGCGCCGCGCGCTGTCGATCTCCAACGGTGAACTGGGCATCCTCTGGTCGAGCCCGATCAGCATGGGGGTCTGGGTGCTGGTGGTGGTCATGCTGACCCTGCCGCTGCTGCGCATCTGGCGCAAGCGCAGCCTGCAGCGCCGGGCCATGGCTGATGCCTGACCGGTCACTGCCGCTGTTTGTCGCAACCGGGCTGGTCGGCCTTGCTGGCGGTTTTGCCGCCAGCCAGGTCGGCTGGCCTTTGCCGTGGATGGTCGGCGCGTTGCTGGCGATCATCCTGGTGCGCTGCCTGACCCCCTGGCAGCTGTCAGAAATCCCCAACGGCCGCAAGTGCGGGCAATGCATCATCGGTATCGGTATCGGCCTGCACTTCACCCCGGCGGTGATCGAGCAGGTCGCCAGCCACTTCGCGCTGATCTGCTTCGGCGCGCTGTTCACCACCCTTTCCAGCGTGATCAGCGTGTGGCTGCTGCGGCGCACCGGCGAGGACCGCGCCACGGCGTTCTTCGCCAGCATGCCCGGCGGCTCGGGCGAGATGGTCAACCTTGGCGCACGCAATGGTGCGGTGCTCAGCCAGGTGGCGGCGGCGCAGAGCTTGCGCGTGCTGGCCGTGGTGCTGTGCGTGCCGGCACTGTTCAAGTACCTGCTCGGTGACGGCGTGCCGCTGAATCACAATGGCAATGTCAGCTGGAGCTGGCTGGCGCTGATCGTGCCGCTGGGTGTGGCGGTGGGGTTTCTCTGGCAGCGCTTGCGCCAGCCAAACCCGTGGCTGTTCGGGCCGTTGCTGGTGGCCGCCTCGGTGAGCCTGGCGGGCAACCTGCAGATCGCCATGCCCAACGGTGCCAGCCAGATCGGCCAGTGGCTGATCGGCAGCGGCCTGGCCTGCCACTTCAACCGTGCGTTCTTCCGCCGCGCGCCGTCCTTCCTCGGGCGCACGCTGCTGGCCACGGCGTTGTGCATGGCGATTGCCGGCTGTGCAGCGTGGGGGTTGAGCGTGATGACCGAACTGGACCTGCGCTCGCTGACGCTGGGGATGATGCCTGGCGGCATCGCCGAGATGAGCCTCACGGCCGAAACCTTGCAACTGTCGGTGCCGCTGGTGACGGCGCTGCAGGTGGTGCGGTTGATCCTGGTGCTGTTTCTGGCGGAGCCGTTGTTCAGGTATTGGGTCAGGGCCCAGGACTAGGGGCCGCCACGCAGCCCCTGCCTGACCTCAGAGTGGCGGCAATACCCAGTTGATGGGCGCCATGCCGCGCTGTTCGAGGAAGCTGTTGGTGCGGCTGAAGTGCCCGCAACCCAGGAAGCCGCGATACGCCGACAGCGGCGACGGGTGCACCGACTTGAGCACCAGGTGCTTGGTGCCATCGATCAGCTTCTGCTTGCTCTGGGCATGCGCCCCCCACAACAGGAACACCACGTTCGGGCACTGCTCGCTGACCACCTGGATGATCCGGTCGGTAAAGAACTCCCAGCCTTTCTTGGCATGTGAGGCGGCATTGGCGCGCTCGACGGTCATGGTGGTGTTGAGCAGCAGCACGCCCTGCTCGGCCCAGCTTTGCAGGTAGCCGTGGCTGGCGATCGGAATGTTCAGGTCGCGCTGCAACTCTTTGTAGATGTTGACCAGCGACGGTGGCGCCGGCACGCCCGGCTGCACCGAGAAGCACAGGCCATGGGCCTGGCCTGGGCCGTGGTACGGGTCCTGGCCGAGGATCACCACCTTGACCTGCTCCAGCGGCGTGGAATTGAGCGCATTGAAGATCAGCGGCCCCGGCGGGTAGATTTCCTTGCCGGCCGCGTACTCCTGGCGCAGGAACTCACGCAGCTGATGCATGTAAGGCTGGTCGAACTCGGCGCGCAGTGCAGCCTTCCAGCCGGGTTCGAGTTTGATGCGATCGTCTTCAGTCATGGGGCCATCCGTAAACAATGGCGCGACACTAGGTAAGCCACCTGCCCTTGTCAATCGATCCGACCGACGACCGGCATGATCGGCCACGCGGGCCATACTTGGGGGATGACTTGCGCGAGGTAGTCCATGGCCATTCAATGCGAGGTACTCAGCGGCGCCGATGGCGCCCGGATCGGCATCGCCACCCTCGATGCCCCCAAGGCGCTCAATGCCCTCAACCTGCCGATGATCGAAGTGCTCGGCGAGCAGCTGCACAGCTGGGCCAGCGACCCTGGGGTGGTCTGTGTGTTGTTGCGCGGCAGCGGTGCCAAGGCCTTCTGTGCTGGCGGCGATGTACGGGCACTGGCCCAGGCCTGCCTGGCCCACCCCGGCAGCGTACCACCGCTGGCCGCCACCTTCTTTGCCGCCGAGTACCGCCTCGACTACCTCTTGCACACCTACCCCAAGCCGCTGCTGTGCTGGGGCCACGGGCATGTGCTGGGCGGTGGCATGGGGCTGCTGCAGGGCGCCGGGGTACGCATCGTCACGCCCAGCAGCCGCCTGGCCATGCCGGAAATCAGCATCGGCCTTTACCCGGACGTAGGCGCCAGCTGGTTTCTCGCCCGCCTGCCCGGCAAGTTGGGCTTGTTCCTCGGGCTGACCGGGGCACCGATCAATGCCCGCGATGCCCTTGACCTGGACCTGGCGGATCGGTTCTTCGGGGAGGAACAGCAAGAGGCGTTGATCGAAGAGCTGCTGCAATTGAACTGGCAGGAGCAGACCGACCTGCAGCTGAACAGCCTGCTCAAGGCCGAACAGCACCGCGCCTGGGCCGAGCTGCCTGCGGCGCAGTGGCTGCCGCGGCGCCAGGTGATCGATGCACTGCTCGATGTGGCCGACCCGGCAGCGGCCTGGCGGGCACTGGAAGGCCTCAAGCATCACACCGATCCGCTGCTGGCCGAAGCCGGCCAGCGCCTGCATGAAGGTTGCCCGCTGACGGCGCACCTGGTCTGGGAGCAGATCCACCGTGCCCGGCACCTGTCACTGGCCCAGGTGTTACAGATGGAGTACAGCATGAGCCTCAATTGCTGCCGGCACCCGGAATTCAGCGAAGGCGTGCGGGCCCGCCTGCTGGACAAGGACAACCAGCCGCGCTGGCACTGGCCGGATGTGGCGCAGGTGCCAGCGGCGGTGGTCGAGGCGCACTTCGCCAAGGTGTGGGAAGGCCGGCATCCTCTGGCCGACCTGGGGTCATGAGCGGATCAGCGCTGCCAGTTGTGGTCCCCTCCGCGCCCACGATCCGGTTGGCGATCGTTGCCCCCGCGGTTGTTGGAATGCCAGCGATCGTGCTGGTAGCGCTGGCTGCCATCGCGATAGTCATGGCGGTCGCGATCGCGCCCATAGTCGTTGCGCTGACGATTGCCATAGTCATAGCGCGGGTTGCCATGCCACTGGTTCATCCCAGGCTGCGGACCGGGCCGGTAGTAAGGTGCAGGTGCCGGGCGGTAGTAACGCGGCGCCGGCTGGTAGTAGTAGCGTGGCTGCGGCGTCACATAGTAGCGGTCATAGCGGTAATACCCCGGCGCCACGTAGCGATCGGTGGAATAGTATTCGGAACGGGAATAGCCGCCACTCTCGTAGTAGGGCGCGCAGGCGGACGTCATCAGACCCAGCAGGGCGATCAACAGAATTCGATAGGACATGGCGGCCTCCTGGACCGCTGAGGTGCCCGAACAGCGGCGCTGGCGAGCGTCGACGATAAAGCGTTCATCGACAATGAATCAGACAACGGCGCCGAGGTGCAGTGCCATTTCAGCAACAAATTGATACAGGTATAAATAACCCTGAAAAACATGCAGTCATTTGCCTGTCATCTCACTAGAATGAGCGGCTCGGCACACATCACGGGAAGATCATGCCTTCACGCTCCGCCCTGTTTTCACAGCGCTCGCTGATCCTCGCCCTGCTGCTGTTGCTGGCCTGCGGCTTCCTTGCCACCTCGCTGATCAGCTATTTCGCCTCGCGCAGCGCGATCCGTGACGGCATCGTCAATACCGAGTTGCCGCTGACCTCCGATACCGTCTATTCGGAAATCCAGAAAGACCTGGTCCGCCCGGTGCTGATCGCCTCGATGATGGCCCAGGACACCTTCCTGCGCGACTGGGTACTGGCGGGTGAACAGGACACCCAGCGCATCACGCGCTTTCTCGGCGAGGTCATGGGCAAGCAGGACACCTTCACCTCGTTCTTCGTTTCCGACCGCAGCCTCACCTACTACCAGGCCAAGGGCGTGCTCAAGCATGTGGTCCCGAACACCTGGCGCGATGCCTGGTACTTCCGCCTGCGCGAGCTGAAAGCGCCGTATGAGATCAACGTCGACCTGGACATGGCCAACAAGGACAGCCTGACGGTGTTCATCAACTACCGGGTGCTGGACTACCAGCAGCGCTTCATCGGCGCCGCCGGGGTTGGCCTGAGCGTGGACGCGGTGATCAAGCTGATCGACACGTACCAGCGCCGTTACCAGCGCTCGGTGTTCTTCACCGACGCCAACGGCAAGGTCATTCTGACCGGCTCGGAGGGTGGCCCCCATGGCCTCAAGGTCGGGCAAGCCCTGGCCGACAATGCCGACCTGAGCGATGTGCTGGCGCAGCACCCGACGCCCACCGAGGGCAGCCACGAGTACAAGGACAGCAAAGGCCACAGCCACTTCCTCAACGTGCGGCAATTGCCGGAACTGGGCTGGTACCTGCTGGTCGACAAACGCGAGACCGGCGCCCTCGACCGCATCCGCCACTCGCTGTACCTGAACCTGGTGATCTGCGCGATGATCAGCCTGGTGGTGCTGTCGCTGCTCAATGGCATGCTCAGGCGCCACCAGGCCAGCACCGAGGCACTGGCGACCCTCGACAGCCTGACCGGGCTGCCCAACCGGCGCAGTTTCGACCTGCTGGCCGCCCAGGCCCTGCAGGAGGCCCAACGCGATTGCGCGCCGCTGGTCGCCTTGCTGATCGACCTCGATCATTTCAAGGTGCTCAACGATACCCACGGCCACCTGGCAGGCGACGAAGTGCTGCGCCAGTTCGCCAATGTGTTGCAGGGCAGCCTGCGGCAGTCGGATATACTCTGCCGCTGGGGCGGTGAGGAGTTCATCGTGCTACTGCGTGAGGCCGAAGGCCGGCAGGCCATCGACGTGGCCCAGAAGATCCGCCGTCGAACCGAGCAACTGACGTTCAGCTACGAAGATCAACCCGTGCACCTGACCACCAGCATCGGCCTCAGCGCCTTGCAGCCAGGCGACACCCTGCACGCCCTGCTGACCCGCGCCGACCGTGCGCTCTATCGTGCCAAGCAGGCCGGCCGCAACCGCGTCTGCAGTGAAACCCCCGGAACCGGACATGAATGACAGCCAGCACTGCCCCGCCTGTGGCGCCCTCAACCAGTGCAGCCTGGCCGACCCACGCAGCGCCACCCAGGCCTGCTGGTGCTACGGCGTGAGCATCGACCCCGCCGTGCTTCAGGCCCTGCCTGCCGAACTGCGCGACAAGGCCTGCCTGTGCCCACGCTGCGCTGCCGTGGAAGACCAGCTTGCAGGTGATGCGACAGCGGTCATCGGTGAAAACCGCTAAACTGCACCTCCCTTTACTGCCCGCCGCCATGCGCCTAGACCGTTTCCTCGCCAACCTGCCCTGCTACAACCGCCAGCAAGTGCGCCTGCTGCTGGTGCAGCGCCGTGTGCGCCTGGAAGGCGAAGTCGTCACCGATCCCAAAGCAGATGTCCGCGAGTTCAGCCGCGTAGAAGTTGACGATCAACTGTTGCAGGCCGGCCGCCCTGCGCGCTACCTGATGCTGTACAAGCCCAGAGGCTGCGTCAGCGCCACGCAAGACCCGCAGCACCGCACCGTGCTCGACCTGCTGCCCGGCGAATTGCGCGACGACCTGCACATCGCCGGGCGCCTGGACTTCAATACCACCGGTTTGATGATCCTGACCAACGATGGCCAGTGGTCACGGCGCCTGACCCAGCCGACCACCAAGCTGCCCAAGCACTACCTGGTGGAAACCGAAGACGAGATCGGCGCGCACTATGTCGCCAAGTTCCATGAGGGTGTGTATTTCGCCTTCGAAAACCTGTCCACCCTGCCCGCCCGGCTCGATATCCTCGGCCCGCGTCAGGCGCGGCTGGCAATCGTCGAAGGGCGTTATCACCAGGTCAAGCGCATGTTCGGCCATTTCGACAACAAGGTGGTCGGCCTGCACCGCGAAAGCATGGGTACCATCCGCCTCGACCCGAGCCTGCAACCCGGTGATTTCAGGGCCCTGACCGCCGAAGAAATCGCTTCGGTGTGAATGCCGTAATACAGGCATACGACCGCTGAGCGGCCCGAGTCACAAATTTGCGCAAACGGCACTTGCGGGATCCCCGACCCGCTGCTTGACTCCTAACTCGTCAGTCCGCGAGTGACTACCCAGTCACGCCTGCAGTTCATGACACCTTTTGCCGGCCACCCAAAGCCCAGATGCCTTGGGGCACGGCAGATTGCCCGCCACAACAATATCGTCGACACGTGTGCCAAGGATCGACACAGGGCCCCCCGATTTATTCCAGGCGAATGCCTACCTGTCATAAAGAACGTGCACCCTAGGTGACGCGATTACCCTTTTTGCGCCAGGAGTCGATGACATGAGGCCAGAAATCGCTGTACTTGATATCCAAGGTCAGTATCGGGTTTACACGGAGTTCTATCGCGCGGATGCGGCCGAGAAGACGATCATCCTGATCAATGGTTCGCTGGCCACCACGGCCTCGTTCGCCCAGACGGTGCGTAACCTGCACCCGCAGTTCAACGTTGTGCTGTACGACCAGCCGTATGCCGGCAAGTCCAAGCCGCACAACCGCCAGGAGCGGCTGATCAGCAAGGAGGACGAGGCGCATATCCTCCTCGAGCTGATCGAGCGCTTCCAGTGCGACCACGTCATGTCCTTCTCCTGGGGCGGTGCCTGCACCCTGCTGGCGCTGGCGCACCAGCCGCGGCAGGTGAAGAAGGCGGTGGTCAGTTCGTTCTCGCCGGTGATCAACGAACCGATGCGCGACTACCTGGAGCGTGGCTGCCAGTACCTGGCTGCCTGCGATCGCTACCAGGTCGGCAACCTGGTCAACGACACCATCGGCAAGCACCTGCCATCGCTGTTCAAGCGCTTCAACTACCGGCATGTCAGCAGCCTGGACAGCCACGAGTATGCGCAGATGCACTTCCACATCAACGAAGTGCTGCAGCGTGACCTGCAACGGGCGCTGAACGGCGCGCGCAATATCGACATCCCGGTGCTGTTCATCAACGGCGAGCGCGATGAATACACCACGGTGGAAGATGCCCGCGAGTTCGGCAAGCATGTAGGCAACAGCCAGTTCAGCGTGATCCGCGACGCTGGCCACTTCCTCGACATGGAAAACAAGTCGGCCTGTGAAGACACCCGCAACGTCATGCTTGGCTTCCTCAAGCCAACCATGCGCGAGTCCCGTCAACGCGGTAATTCATACACCCAGGGGCAGCATGCATTGGCCATTTGAGCGCATCGGCGTCCTGTAGCCCACACCCGCAGGTTATGGGTCGCCGACAAGCTTTTTTATAACGTGGGCTTCTATTTCAGGGAGGGTTCTGGTAAAAAGTCCAGCGCAGACGCGGGTATAGTTTAGTGGCAAAACGAAAGCTTCCCAAGCTTTAGTTGAGGGTTCGATTCCCTCTACCCGCTCCACACATTGCATTCCCCGCATGGCGTTTCAGCAACGTCATCGCTGTCAAAAGGAGCCCACGGCTCCTTTTTTCGTTTCTGCTCCCTTCCTTGACAGGGCCCATGGCCGCGCTCGATGTTTTCCGTTCCAATTCGCTTGCAAGCGAAACGGCTTGAAGTGCATATGCTTCATGGATCCGTGAAACATTTCGAAAGGACCACGCATGTTTCTCTCCCGCTGGCTCCCCGGCCTTGCCAACCTGCTGCACTACCGCCGCGAATGGTTCCATGCCGACCTGCAGGCAGGGCTGTCGGTGGCGGCGATCCAGATCCCCATCGCCATCGCCTATGCACAGATCGTCGGCCTGCCACCGCAGTACGGCCTGTATGCGTGCGTACTGCCGATGATGGTGTATGCCCTGATCGGCAGCTCGCGCCAGCTGATGGTCGGCCCGGACGCCGCCACCTGCGCGATGATTGCCGGCGCTGTGGCGCCACTGGCCATGGGCGACCCGCATCGCATCGCCGAGCTTTCGGTGATTGTCACCGTGCTGGTCGGGGTGATGCTGATTGTCGCCGGCCTGGCGCGTGCAGGCTTTATCGCCAGCTTCTTCTCGCGACCGATCCTGATCGGTTACCTGAACGGCATCGGCCTGAGCCTGATTGCCGGGCAACTGTCCAAGGTCGTGGGGTTCAAGATCGAGGGGGACGGGTTCATCCTCAGCGTGGTCAATTTCTTCCAGCGCCTGAACGAGATCCACTGGCTGACCCTGGCCATCGGCCTGGCCGGGCTGGCGCTGCTGATCTGGCTGCCGCGCCGCTACCCTCGCCTGCCGGCAGCCCTGGTGACCGTGGCAGTCTTCACCCTGCTGGCCGGCCTGCTCGGCCTGGACCGCTTCGGCGTCGCCATTCTCGGGCCGGTGCCGTCCGGCATCCCCAAGCTCGCCTGGCCCCACAGCAACCTGGATGAAACCAAGAGCCTGCTGCGCGATGCCCTGGGTATCGCCACCGTGAGTTTCTGCAGCGCCATGCTCACCGCGCGCAGCTTCGCCGCACGCCACGGCTATGCGATCAACGCCAACCATGAGTTCGTCGCCCTCGGCGTCAGCAACCTGGCCGCCGGCATTTCCCAGGGCTTTGCCATCAGCGGCGCCGACTCGCGCACGGCAGTCAATGACATGGTCGGTGGCAAGAGCCAGCTGGTCGGCATCATCGCGGCACTGGTCATCGCCCTGATCCTGCTGTTCTTCACCGCACCGATGGCGTGGATCCCCCAGGCGGTGCTGGGCGCCGTGCTGTTGATGGCTGGCTGGGGCCTGATCGACATCAGGTCGCTGGGCAACATCAAGCGCCTGAGCCGCTTCGAGTTCTGGCTGTGCCTGCTGACCACGGTCGGCGTGCTCGGCCTGGGTGTGCTGCCGGGCATCGTGTTTGCCGTGACCCTGGCGATCCTGCGCCTGCTCTACACCATCTACCAGCCCACCGACGCCGTGCTCGGCTGGCTGCCGGGCACCGAGGGCCAGGTCGACATCCGCAAACACAAGGAGGCCCGCACCGTGCCGGGCCTGGTGGTGTACCGCTTCGACGACGCGATCCTGTTCTTCAACGCCGACTACTTCAAGATGCGCCTGCTCGAAGCCGTGCAGAGCCAGGCCCAACCCCAGGTGGTGCTGTTCGATGCCGAAGCGGTGAGCAGCATCGACGTCAGCGGCATCGCCGCCCTGCGCGAGGTGCGCGACACCCTTGCAGCGCAGGGCATCCACTTCGCCATCGCCCGCGCCCGTGGCACCTTCCTGCGCATGCTGGTGCGCTCGGGGATGGCGCGGGAGATGGAAGACAAGCTGCTGTTCGGCTCGGTGCGGGCGGGAATACGGGCTTATCGGGTTTGGCGGAACAGGCGGCGCAGGGAGCCGGTGGCAGATTAAGGAATTGGACTACAACGGAGCCAGAAGAGGACGATCGGCTGTTCAAGGTATTCAATATCCCAAACGCTTCAGCAAACCCGCCTCGCTTTCTGCCGGGCGTTGATAAGCACGTAAGAACTCTCCAGCCCGGCGGGTGAAGATCCCGTCGACACCGGATTTCAGGTAACCCGCACACAGGGTTACCACTTGCTTCAGGGCAGTGCGGTAACTGTGGGAGCGGGTTCACCCGCGAACAGGCCGGATCAGGCAAGACAACACGGCAATGTAGACAGCAACCCTCGCACACCTCGCATGACATGCTAAAGTCCCCGCCGTTTCCCGCACCACCGAACGGACCGCACATGCCAGCTCTCGACGCCCGCCTCGCCTCTTGGCCAGACCTCAACCAGCGCCACCCGTGCACAGCCTTGCTGCTGGGCAACGGCGCCAGTCGCGCGCTGTGGAAACCGTTCGGCTACTTCTCGCTGTACGAGGAGGCCCAGCGCGCCGGGCGCAAGAAAGGCCTGGCGATCAGCGACCAGGCCCTGTTCAAGTCGCTGGGCACCGAGTTGTTCGAGCCGGTGCTGAGCACCCTCAACCACACCGTGCGCGCCAACGCGGCCCTGGCCATCAACTCCACCGCGCCGTTGAACCGCTACTACTCGATCAAGGAAGGCCTGATCCACGCCATCCGCACGCTGCACCTGCCCTGGCCGCTGATGCCCGCCGCCACCCTGGCGTCGATCAACCAGGCCTTGCGCGAATACCGCAGCGTGTATACCAGCAACTACGACCTCATCCTGCCCTGGGCCCTGCAGCACGACCGGCAGGGCTTCGCCGCGCTGTTCGACGACCAAGGGTTCTTCGACGTACGCCGCACCCGCAGCGAAGGCACCCGCGTGCTGCACCTGCATGGTGGCCTGCACCTGCTCAAGCTCCCCGACGGCAGCACCCGCCAGCGCAGCGCCGACAGCGCCGAGCTGCTGGACGGCTTTGCCGTGAACATTCCCGGTGAAGTGCCGTTGTTCGTCAACGAAGAACGCAGCGACGAGAAACTGCGCGCCATCCGCAACTCGGATTACCTGGCCTGGGGGTTGGGGCAGCTGGCACAGGAAAGCCAGGGCCTGTGCCTGTTCGGGCAGCACCTCGACAGCACTGACCAGCACCTGGTCGACGCCATTCGCCAGGCGCGGCCGGCGCATCTGTCGATTGCCATCCGGCCGTTAAGCGACGCTTCGGTGCTCAACCAGAAGCAGCACTTTGTCGAGCGGTTCGGGGACATGACGGGGACGGCGCTGCACTTCTTCGATGCCAGCACGCATCCGTTGGGGTTGGCGGGGTTGGCGATCGAGGTGCCGTCAGCGCGTCGTTAGATGACGCGCCTTGTCTGGCGGGCGGGCGCCCAGGGACTTGATCTCGTTTTACTCAGATCAGCTTGTCAGCCTGCAACAACGTCTCCAGGCAATGCTCCTGCACCCCATAAAACGCCTTGAGCTGCGCGATTTTCTCCAGCAATGCCGCGTTATCGCCCACCTGCCGGCGCTTCACCGCAAGAATCATCTTGTTCTTGTTGGTGTGCTCCAGGGAGATGAACTCGAACACCTTGGTCTCGTAACCACAGGCTTCCAGGTACAACGCGCGCAGGCTGTCGGTGAGCATCTCGGCCTGCTGCCCCAGGTGCAGCCCATATTGCAGCATCGGTTGCAGCAGCCCCGGGCTGTGCAGTTGCGGGCGGATCTGCTTGTGGCAGCACGGTGAGCACATGATGATCGCGGCGTTGCAGCGGATGCCGGTGTGGATGGCGTAGTCAGTGGCGATGTCGCAAGCGTGCAAGGCGATCATCACCTCGATGGCCTCGGGCACCACGCTGCGCACGTCACCGCACTGGAATTCCAGGCCCGAATGCTCCAGGCGCCGGGCAGCGGCATTGCACAGGTCGACCATGTCCTGGCGCAACTCCACCCCGGTCACCTGTGCCTCGCGGCTCAGGGTGTTGCGCAGGTAGTCATGCATGGCGAAGGTCAGGTAACCCTTGCCCGAACCAAAGTCGGCGACCCGCAGCGGCTGCTCGGCCGGCACCGGGGCGGTGGCCAGGGCGTGGTCGAAGACTTCGATGAACTTGTTGATCTGCTTCCACTTGCGCGACATCGACGGGATCAGCGCGCCTTGGGCATCGGTCACGCCCAGGTCACGCAGAAATGGCCGCGACAGCGCCAGGTAGCGTTTCTTCTCGCGGTCATGGCTGGTATTGGCAGCCGCCTCGCGTGGCGCCTGCGCGCCATGGCGCTGAAGCATCGGCTTGCCCTTCTTGCTGAAGGTCAGTTGCACTTCGCCGTCGGCGTCGAACAGGTGGGCGTTGCGGAAGCTGTCCGGCAGCAGCTCGGCAACCAGGGCCTCGGCCTGGTCCAGCGGCAGGTTGCGGGTGATGTCGCGGGTCTGGTGGCGGTAGACCAGCGACAGCTGGGCCTGCCCCTTCACCAGCAGCGGCTTGGCGATGATGCGCTGCAAGGTCTGGTCGGTACCGACATGGCGCGCCAGCACCAGCTTGACCAGGGTGTTGCCGTGCAGGGCGGCACTCAGCAGGTCGAGGAACTGGGCGCGCGCATCCGGCGCGGTGGAAGCGGAAGTACTGGCGGACATGGAGAAAAGCAGCCTTGGATAGCGGAAGGCACATTCTACCGTGTGCCAGGCTCCCTGTGGGGGCTTGCCCGCTCCCACAGGGACCCTGCAGGCTGTTGGCTCAGTCGAGAATCACCAGACGGTTGGGCAGTTCGTTGCGTGCATGGGTGCGCGGCACGTGTTCGCACAACAGCTCACCGCACGCCTCGATGCAGTCGACAAAGCCCTGCAAGGTTCGCCCTTGACGTACCTGCTCAGCGAAACGCGCAACCAGAGCGGCCCGGGCCTGCGCATCGAGATGGCGATCAATCCCCTGGTCGACCAGGATCTCCACATGCCGCTCGGCCTCGGCGACAAAGATCAGCACCCCCGTGGCACCCTCCGTGCCCTGCAGGTTCTGCTCGCGAAACTGCTGACGCGCCAGGCGCGAAGCGCGCCAGCGGCGCAAGGCAGCGGGGATCAGCAAGGCCGTCAGGCGCGGACTGCGCAGCAGCAGGCACAGGCCGATGAACAGCAGCATGTTGGCGACCAGCAACCCGCGCACACCGGGCCAGCCGAACAGCCCGTGCAGCAGCCCAGGCACGGCCAGCGCCAGCACGGCGGCCCACAACAGTGGCAGGTAAGCGTAATCATCGGCGCGGCGCGCCAGCACGGTCACCAGTTGCGCATCGGTGCGCCGCTCCACGCGGGCAATGGCCTCGGCCACCTGGCGGCGTTCGTATTCGTTGAGGGAGGTCATGCCTTCGGTCTCTTCAGCGTTCTTATAGTTGTTGTCCCGGCATTCGGGTCTTCCTCCGCGGCCGACATATTCAGGCATAATCCGCCGCTGGATGAATTACCGGCGAATCGTACAACAATAGCCGCCTGAAAACTTCGGCCGCGCGCGTATCACTGTGGATACGGCATGGGCCTCGACAATGGAATTGATGATGAAACTGTCTTTGCTGGGCCTGGCCATGGGCCTTGCCAGCCAGGCGGCCCTTGCCGCCCCGTCCGCCCCGCCCCTGCAAGACAAGCAGGCGTTCATCGACCATCTGATCAGCCAGATGACCGAAGCCGAAAAGATCGGGCAACTGCGCCTGATCAGCATCGGCCCGGAAATGCCCCGCGACAAGATCCGCGAAGAAATCGCCGCCGGGCGCATCGGCGGCACCTTCAACTCGCGCACCGCCCCCGAGAACCGGCCGATGCAGGACGCCGCCATGCGCAGCCGCCTGAAAATCCCGATGTTCTTCGCCTACGACACCATCCACGGCGAACGCACCATCTTCCCGATCGGCCTGGGCCTGGCGGCCAGCTGGGACATGGACGCCATCGCCAAGGTCGGCCGCACCTCGGCCATCGAAGCATCGGCCGACGCCCTGGACATGACCTTCGCGCCAATGGTCGACATCGCCCGCGATCCACGCTGGGGCCGTACCAGTGAAGGCTTCGGCGAAGACACCTACCTGACCTCGAAGATCGGCCAGGTGATGGTCCGCTCGTTCCAGGGCAGCAGCCCGGCCAACCCCGACAGCATCATGGCCATCGTCAAGCACTTCGCCCTGTACGGCGCAGTGGAAGGCGGGCGCGACTACAACACGGTCGATATGAGCCTGCCGAAGATGTACAACGACTACCTGCCGCCCTACCGCGCCGCCCTCGACGCCGGTGCCGGCGGGGTGATGGTGGCGCTCAACTCGATCAACGGCGTGCCGGCCACCTCCAACACCTGGCTGATGAACGACCTGCTGCGCAAGCAGTGGGGCTTCAAGGGCGTGACCATCAGTGACCACGGTGCCATCCAGGAGCTGATCCGCCACGGCGTCGCCCGCGACGGCCGTGAAGCCGCCAAGCTGGCGATCAAGGCCGGCATCGACATGAGCATGAACGACACCCTGTACGGCGAAGAGCTGCCAGGGCTGCTGAAGTCCGGCGAGGTCACCGAGCACGAACTGAACCAGGCCGTGCGCGAGGTGCTCGGCGCCAAGTACGACATGGGCCTGTTCAAGGACCCGTACGTGCGCATCGGCAAGGCCGAAACCGACCTGAAGGACTACTACGCCGACAACCGCCTGCACCGCGACGCCGCCCGTGACGTGGCGCGCCGCAGCCTGGTGCTGCTGGAGAACCGCAACCAGACCCTGCCACTGAAAAAGGCCGGCACCATCGCCCTGGTCGGCCCGCTGGCCGACGCCCCGATCGACATGATGGGCAGCTGGGCCGCCGACGGCAAGCCGATGCACTCGGTTACCGTGCGCGAAGGCCTGCGCGGTGCGGTCGAGGGCAAGGCCAAGCTGGTGTACGCCAAAGGCTCCAACGTCACGGGCGACAAGGCGATCCTCGACTACCTGAACTTCCTCAACTTCGATGCCCCGGAAATCGTCGATGACCCACGCCCAGCGGCGGTGTTGATCGATGAAGCGGTCAAGGCCGCCAAGCAGTCCGATGTGGTGGTGGCCGTGGTCGGTGAGTCGCGTGGCATGTCCCACGAGTCGTCGAGCCGCACCACCCTGGAAATCCCGGCCAGCCAGCGCGAGCTGATCAAGGCCTTGAAGGCCACCGGCAAGCCGCTGGTGCTGGTCCTGATGAACGGCCGCCCGCTGTCGATCAGCTGGGAGCGTGAACAGGCCGACGCCATCCTCGAAACCTGGTTCTCCGGCACCGAAGGCGGCAATGCCATCGCCGACGTGCTGTTCGGCGACTACAACCCGTCGGGCAAACTGGCGATCACCTTCCCGCGCTCGGTCGGGCAGATCCCGATGTACTACAACCACACGCGCATCGGCCGGCCGTTCACCCCGGGCAAGCCGGGCAACTACACCTCGCAGTACTTCGAAGAACCCAACGGCCCGCTGTACCCGTTCGGCTATGGCCTGAGCTACAGCAGCTTCGCGCTGTCGGGCCTGACCCTGTCGAACAAGGACCTCAAGCGTGGCGACACCCTGGAAGCCAAGGTGACGGTGAAGAACACCGGCAAGCTCGACGGCGAGACGGTGGTGCAGCTGTACCTGCAGGATGTGTCGGCGTCGATGAGCCGCCCGGTCAAGGAGCTGAAGAACTTCCAGAAACTGATGCTCAAGGCCGGTGAGTCGCGGACCTTGACCTTCCGCATCAGCGAGGACGACCTGAAGTTCTACAATGGCCAGCTGCAGCGGGTGGCCGAGCCTGGTGAGTTCAATGTCCAGGTGGGGCTGGATTCCGAGGCGGTGCAGCAAAAGAGCTTCGAACTGCTCTAGCGGCCTGTAAAGGCCCATTCGCGGGCTTGCCCGCGAATGGGCCGGACCCGATATCCCTTTGGTTGGATCCGCCCCATGCCCTTTTCCTTTCGCGCCCTGCGCCTGGGGCTGATCACCCTGCTGATCGTGCTTGGCACTGCCCTCAGCGCCGGCTGGGCCATGCACCAGGCCAAACGCCAGGCAATGCAAGACGACGCCCGCCGTGCCAGCCAGCAGCTGGTGCTGTACGCCAACGCCCTGCACACCCTGATCGATCGCTACCGCGCCCTGCCGGCCGTGCTGGCCCTGGACCCAGAGCTGATCGACGCCCTGCGCGGCCCGGTCAGCGAGCCGGTGCAACACGCGCTCAACCTCAAGCTCGAACGCATCAACGGCGCCGCCAACTCCTCGACCCTGGAGCTGCTCGACCGCACCGGGCTGGCAGTGGCTGCCAGCAACTGGCGCCTGCCGACTACCTACGTCGGCTCCAACTACGGCTTTCGCCCCTACTTCAAACAGACCCGCAGCCAAGGTAGCGGCCGCTTCTACGCGGTGGGCGTGACCAGTGGCGTGCCGGGCTACTTCCTGTCCAGCGCGGTCAGCGACGAACAGGGGCGCTTCCTCGGCGCCATGGTGGTGAAGCTGGAGTTCCCCGAGCTTGAGCGCGAGTGGCGCCAGGGCAGCGACATCCTGCTGGTGAGTGACGCCCGCGGCATTACCTTCATCGCCAACCAGGACGGCTGGCGCTACCGCGAGCTGGAACCGCTCAGCGGCGCCGACCGCGCCGACCTTGGTGAAACCCGCCAGTACGACAAGCAGCCGCTGGTGCCGCTTCAACACCAGATACTCACCCGCTTCGCCAGCAACAGCCACCTGAGCCGCGTGCAGGGCCCCGACGGCCCTGCCGAATACCTCTGGGAAAGCCTGCCGCTGGAAGGCGAGGACTGGACCTTGCACCTGCTGCGCAAGCCTCAGGTCGAAGCCGCCGGCCGCAACGCTGCACTGGGCGCCGCCGCCGTGTGGCTGAGCCTGGTGTTCGCCGCACTGTTCGTCAGCCAGCGCCTGCGCCTGGCCCGCCTGCGCCAGCGCAGCCGCGAAGAGCTCAAGCGCCAGGTCGAGGAGCGTACCCGCGAGCTGCGCACCGCCCAGGAAGGCCTGGTGCAGTCAGCCAAGCTGGCCGCGCTGGGGCAAATGTCGGCAGCCATGGCCCACGAGATAAACCAGCCGCTGACCACCCAGCGCATGCAGCTGGAAACCCTGCGCCTGCTGCTCGACCACGGCCGCTACGACGACGCGCGCAAGGCACTCGAACCGCTGGAACAGATGCTCACGCGCATGGCCGCGCTGACCAGCCACCTGAAGACCTTCGCCCGCAACAGCCCGGTCGGCCTGCGCGAGCGCCTCGACCTGGCCACCGTGGTCGACCAGGCCCTGCATTTGCTGGACACCCGCATTCGCAACGAGGACGTCGAGGTGGCCCTGTACCTGGCCCGCCCGGCCTGGGTGCGGGGCGATGCAATTCGCCTTGAGCAGGTATTGATCAACCTGCTGCGCAACGCCCTCGATGCCATGGCCGACAAACGCTACAAGCGCCTGGAGGTCCGCATCGAACCCGATCACCAACAGTGGCGCCTGAGCGTGCTGGATTCCGGCGGAGGCATTGCCGAAGCGGACCTGGCCAGAATCTTCGACCCGTTTTTCACCACCAAGCCGGTGGGCGAAGGCCTGGGCCTGGGCCTGGCGATTTCCTATGGCATCATCGTCGAAGCCGGCGGCCAGTTGCACGCCGAGAACCTGCCGGGCGGTGCCCGGTTGAGCCTGACCCTGCCCCGTGACCTGGAGCCTGTATGTTGAATTCGGTGATCGTCGTCGATGATGAAGCCAGCATCCGTACCGCGGTGGAACAGTGGCTGAGCCTGTCGGGCTTCAGCGTGCAGCTGTTCGCTCGCGCCGAAGACTGCCTGGCCCAGCTGCCCGCACACTTTGCCGGGGTGATCATCAGCGACGTGCGCATGCCGGGCATGGGTGGCCTGCAACTGCTCGAACGCCTGCAGGCAGATGACCCGGACCTGCCGGTGATCCTGCTGACCGGCCATGGCGATGTGCCAATGGCGGTCGAGGCGATGCGCAACGGCGCCTACGACTTCCTCGAAAAGCCCTTCACCCCGCAGCACCTGCTGGGCAGCCTGCGCCGGGCCCTGGAGAAACGCCAGCTGGTCCTGGAAAACCGCCGCCTGCATGAACAGGCCGACCTCAAGTCGCGCCTGGAAGCAACCCTGCTGGGTATGTCGCAAGGCTTGCAGCAGCTGCGCCGGCAGGTGCTGGACCTGGCCAACCTGCCGGTCAATGTGCTGATCCGCGGCGAAACCGGCAGCGGCAAGGAGCGCGTGGCGCGCTGCCTGCACGACTTCGGCCCACGTGCCGACAAACCGTTCGTCGCGCTCAACTGCGCGGCCATTCCCGAATCACTGTTCGAAGCCGAACTGTTTGGTCACGAAAGCGGGGCCTTCACCGGCGCCCAAGGCAAACGCATCGGCAAACTGGAGTATGCCAACGGCGGTACCGTGTTCCTCGACGAAATCGAGAGCATGCCGCTGGCCCAGCAGGCCAAACTGTTGCGGGTGATCCAGGAGCAGAAGCTGGAACGGCTGGGGGCCAACCAGAGCATCAGCGTCGACCTGCGAATCATTGCCGCCACCAAGCCCGACCTGCTCGAAGAAGCCCGCGCCGGGCGTTTTCGCGAAGACCTGGCCTATCGCCTGAACGTGGCGGAACTGCGCCTGGCGCCGTTGCGTGAGCGGCGTGAGGACATCCCGCTGCTGTTCGAGCACTTTGCCCGGGCGGCGGCCGAGAAGCTGGGACGCCAGACGCCGGCATTGTCCGGTGCGCAGCTGGCGCAATTGCTCACCCATGACTGGCCGGGCAACGTGCGTGAGCTGGCCAATGCGGCGGAGCGCCATGCGTTGGGGCTGGAGTCACCCAACATCGAGACGGTGCCCGCAGGGCAATCGCTGGTCGAACAGATCGAGGCCTTCGAGGCCCAGTGCCTGCGGGCGGCGCTGCGTCAGCATGGCGGGGAGATCAAGGCAGTGATGGAGGCCTTGCAGCTGCCTCGGCGAACCTTGAACGAGAAGATGCAGCGGCATGGTTTGGTGCGTGAGGACTTTATCGCGCGGCAGTAGGCGGAAATCCGCTTGTTGCCTTGTATCAATAGGCAAATATCCGCTCACTTCCAGACCATTCAGGGGCTGCTTTGCAGCCCTTCGCGGGCAAGCCCGCTCCCACAGAGAATGCTGCTGGCTCAGGTAGCATGCGGCCCCAAAGCCCGCGAACGCCCCCATTTGGATCGTTGCGCACCCATTTGGCACACCTTCTGCACTTGCCCTGGCAAGCTGCGCTTCGGCGCGCTCCACAAAAACAACGAGAAGGTATCCCTGATGGATAACGCCACCTCCCTGCCAGCCGGGGCGGCCGTCGCGCCCGCCGCTGAAAAAACCACCGCCAGCCGCCTCAAGTCGATCTTCAGTGGTTCCATCGGCAACATGGTCGAATGGTACGACTGGTACGTCTACGCCGCATTCTCGCTGTACTTCGCCAAGGCCTTCTTCCCCGCTGGCGACTCCACCGCGCAACTGCTCAACACCGCCGCGATCTTCGCCGTGGGCTTCCTGATGCGCCCGATCGGTGGCTGGCTGATGGGCTTGTACGCCGACCGCAAGGGCCGCAAGGCCGCACTGATGGCTTCGGTGCTGCTGATGTGCGCCGGTTCCCTGGTGATCGCCCTGACCCCGGGCTATGAAACCATCGGCGTCGCGGCACCGGTCCTGCTGGTCGTCGCACGCCTGATGCAGGGCCTGTCGGTGGGCGGCGAATACGGCACCTCGGCCACCTACCTGAGCGAGATGGCCAGCAAGGACCGCCGTGGTTTCTTCTCCAGCTTCCAGTACGTGACGCTGATCTCCGGCCAGCTTATCGCCCTGGCGGTGCTGATCATCCTGCAGCAGACCCTGACCACCGAACAGCTGTATGCCTGGGGCTGGCGCGTACCCTTCGTGATCGGCGCGCTGTGCGCGGTGGTTGCCCTGTACCTGCGCCGCGGCATGGAAGAAACCGCCTCCTTCACCAAGAAGGAAAAGGCCAAGGAAAGCCTGATGCGCACCCTCATGCGCCACCCCAAGGAGCTGATGACCGTGGTTGGCCTGACCATGGGCGGCACCCTGGCCTTCTACACCTACACCACTTACATGCAGAAGTACCTGGTCAACACCGTGGGCATGAGCATCAGTGACTCGACCACCATCTCGGCGGCCACGCTGTTCCTGTTCATGTGCCTGCAGCCGGTGATCGGCGGCCTGTCCGACAAGATCGGCCGTCGCCCTATCCTGATCGCCTTCGGCGTGCTCGGCACCCTGTTCACCGTACCGATCCTCAGCACCCTGCACACCATCCAGACCTGGTGGGGTGCGTTCTTCCTGATCATGGCGGCGCTGATCATCGTCAGCGGCTACACCTCGATCAATGCGGTGGTGAAGGCCGAGCTGTTCCCTACCGAAATCCGCGCCCTGGGCGTCGGCCTGCCGTACGCGCTGACCGTGTCGATCTTCGGCGGCACCGCCGAGTACGTGGCCCTGTGGTTCAAGAGCGCCGGCATGGAAAGCGGCTTCTACTGGTACGTCACGGCGTGCATCGCCTGCTCGCTGCTGGTGTATGCGACCATGAAGGACACCAAGCAGCATTCGCGGATTACGACTGACTGACAGTATTCAGCGATTTGAGAAGGGGGCGTTCGTGTACCGGACGCCCCTTTTTTCGGACTTGAATCGGTGTGTGAGCCGAATAATAGCCCTAATCGGCTCACGAAATGAGCCGATTAGGGCTATTATTCGGCTCACCGCACTCCTCGAGACGAAAATGAGCACCCCTTACTGGATCTGGCAGCAGCCAGATTGGCCCCACTTCAATTGGCAAAACGAAGAACTCGGCCCGCTACTACGCAGCTGCGTTGAGGCCCAAGGCCGACTACTGGGCAAGATGGGAGCAGTCGATCAATTCAGCGAGTGCCAGAACATCCTGGATACCCTGCTGCAAAACATCGTCACCTCATCTGCAATTGAAGGCGAGCAATTGAATGTAGGTTCGGTGCGCTCCTCGCTAGCCCGGCGGCTGGGCATTGACGAGCACGGCGCCACCAATGCCCGCAGCGAAGGGCTTGCCGAGCTCATGCTGGACGCAACGCAAGGGTATGATCAGCCACTGACATTGCAACGCTTGCTCACATGGCACCAATGGCTTTTTCCAGAAAACAGCGACATGCTGGCAAAACCCTTACTGGTCGGCCAACTCCGTGACGAAGCGCCGATGCAAGTAATCTCCGGCCGCATCGACAAGCCCACCGTACACTTCGAGGCCCCTCCCCGAGCCGGCCTGGAAAAACAGCTCAAGGTATTCCTCGATTGGTTTGCCGACAGCCGCCATGTCAAAGAGCGAGACCCCTTGCTACGAGCAGGAATCGCGCATTTCTGGTTCGTTACCCTGCATCCATTCGACGATGGCAATGGCCGACTGACTCGGGCCCTGACCGACCTTGCACTTGCCCAAGGCGAGCGCCAGGCCATCCGCTTCTACGCCATGTCCGCGAGCATCCTCGAGGATCGGGCTGGCTATTATCGGATACTGGAAAGCAGCCAGAAAGGCAGCCTGGATATCACTGCCTGGCTTAGCTGGTTCCTCAGAACGCTGTTGACTTGCCTTGAGCAGGCACTCCTGCGCATCGACCGAATACTGGTCAAAGCCCGCTTCTGGAATGCTCATCGGGCGGATGGCCTGCTGCCAGAGCAGGTCAAGGTGCTCAATCGACTACTCGATGGCGGCTCACGCGGTTTCGAGGAAGGCATCAATGCCGCGCAGTATCAGGCGGTGGCCAAGGTGTCCAAGGCCACCGCCACCCGCCACCTGACTGATCTGCTCGACAAGGCATGCTTGGTAAGGCTACCCGGTGGCGGGCGCAGCACTCGCTACCAGATCGTTCACGACATCTCCAACACCTGACGCGGCTCTCGACGCTGGTACCAGCTCGCCATCAGCACCAGCACCAGCAGTACGCCACCCAGCACAGCGGAAGAGCCGATAGTGCCGAAGTCCAGCCCGCCCTTCTCATGCGGTTTGGTCAGCACGTCGCCAAGGGTGGCGCCAAACGGGCGGGTCAGCACGAAGGCTACCCAGAACAGCACCACGCCCGGGATACGTGTCCAGTAGCGGGCCAATACCACCAAGGCGATGGCGCTGCCGACCAGCATTGCACCACCCGCAAAGCCCAGGCCCGAGTCATCCGCCAGGTAATCGCCCAACGCGGTACCCAGGGTGTTGGAGAACAGGATGGCCACCCAGTAGTAGATTTCACCGGTGCGGTTCTTGATGCGGGTGACGTCGAGCGGGTTGCCACTCAGACGCCAGACCAGGAAGGTCAACAGCAGGATACCGATCAGGATCGCCGAGCCCGTGGCATAGCCCAGCCCCAGTGTGCGGTCCATGAAGTCGGACATGGTGGTGCCCGCCGTACTGGTGGAAAGGATCACCAGCCAGTACAGCATCGGGTGATAGCGGCGCGAAAACAGCTGACCGAGCAACGTCACCAGGAACACGCTGATCAGCACCATCGAGCTGACTGCATAGCCAACGTTGAGGGTCATCGACAGCAGATCACCGGCTGTTTCGCCAAGGGTGGTGGCGCAGATCTTCATGACCCAGAAGGCCAGGGTGATTTGCGGAAGTTTGTTCATTGTTCACCGCTCCGGAATATAGGTGCGGCGATGGTGCTGAGCAGCGCCTGAAAAATCGGTTGGCGATATATGAAAAAAGCGTCATACCTTGTTACAAATTAAGATTTTTCGGTCTTAACCGTCGATTAATCCCACCCCCTCAATCTGCAATGGCTGGCGAAGCATTGCGCTCGCCCTAAGTTCGAATCACTTCCTGAAGTGTCAGCAATACGCGCTGACGTGCAACGCTCGCGGACCAATACATCTATTAATTAGATTTTTACACGCTATTTTTTGCGCTTTTTAATCAAATTAATCGGCGTAGCATTGAACCCATAGAAGCAAACAACCTCTCGCACCCAAAGGAGCAACGACCATGAAAAACAAACTGATCCTCACCCTGGCCCTCTCGGTATTTGCTGCTGGCGCATTCGCCGAGGATGGTTTCGACCGCACCAATGCCCACACCTTCGCCGCTGCCCAGACGCAATCGGCCAACTACGCCGAGGACGGCTTCGACCACACTGGCGCACAACGCTTCGCTGAAGACGGTTTCGACCGCACCGGCGGCCAACGCTTCGCTGAAGATGGCTTCGACCGCACCGGCGGCCAACGCTTCGCTGAAGACGGCTTCGACCGCACCGGCGGCCAACGCTTCGCCGAAAACGGCTTCGACCGCACCAACGCCCACCGCTTCAGCTGATCCCTGTTGCGCGCTACCAGCCCGGCCTCGGCCGGGCTTGATCATTTCCAGGCGCACCAAGGCTTGGCACACTAGGCGCCTCGCTCCCAGGATATCGCCCGATGTACTACTACGAACCCGCCAAAGGCCACGGCCTGCCCCACGACCCGTTCAACGCCATCGTCGGCCCGCGCCCGATCGGCTGGATCTCATCGCAGAGCCAGGACGGCCAGCTGAACCTCGCGCCGTACAGCTTCTTCAACGCCTTCAACTACATCCCACCGATCATCGGTTTCTGCAGCGTCGGGCGCAAAGACAGCCTGAACAACATCGAGCAGACCGGCGAATTCGTCTGGAACCTGGCTACCCGCCCGCTGGCCGAGCAGATGAACCAGAGCTGCGCGGCCGTTGCCGCCGATATCAACGAGTTTGAACTGAGCGGCCTGACTGCGGTGCCATCGAGTATCGTCAAGGTGCCACGCGTGGGCGAAACGCCGGTGGCCTTCGAGTGCAAGGTGAGCCAGATAGTCCAGCTCAAGCGCGCCGACCAGGAAGCGGTGCCGAGTTGGCTGATTCTGGGGGAAGTGGTGGCCGTGCACATTGCCGAGCACCTGCTGAAGAACGGTATCTACGATACCGCTGCCGCCGAACCGATCCTGCGTGGCGGTGGCCCGGCGGACTACTTCGAGTTGGGCAACCTGTTCAAGATGGCTCGCCCGCAGGCCTGATCACCAGATCAGTTCGCCTTCCTCGCCCACGCCCTGCAGGCGTGCAAGCTCGGCGCAGGCGGCCTCGTCGGCCGCCATGGCGCTTTTGAACACTTGCTCGTCGAGCACCTTGTGAAAGCGCGGTGCGCCGCCCATGCCCAGGGCCTTGACCGCGATAGCAGCGTTATAGCCACCGCCTTCCACCGGGACCATCGCCGATACCGCTTCGAAATGCGGGAATTCTCTACGTGCCATGTTGCCATCCGCCTGTTGATCGAGGGGCGGCATTCTAACCGTGTTTCAATCGAAGGTATGCAAGTCGAGGCTGCTGACGACCTGCGCCTGAACCAGCTCGCCGAACACATTGAGGGTGGGCGAGGCGAAGTAGCCACTCATCGCCTGCTGATCCTGCCAGCTGCCGCTGAGCAGCCACAGGTCGGCATCGGCCTGGGAGCGCTGCACGGTGAAGCTCAGGCAACCCGGGGCGCGCAAGGACGGCTCCAGCAGGTCGCGCAGGCGGGCGCCGAGTTCTGCGGAACGACCGCTGCTGGCACGGATGAAAGCCAGATGGGTGACCGGTTGTCGTAGGGTCATTGCACGATCTCCTTGAAGCAGGCGGGCGGAAAAACCAGGCTGCCAAGGTTAGGGGCTGGCGCGCGCGACGCGTTAGGCCATTACTGCTCAGCGATTGCCTGATCCTGCAGCGCGGCAGGATCAGGCAATCGACGTGCAGCTTTCGACTAGCGCCCGCCATTGCCCAAACCTATGCTGCGTCGGTCAGCAGAGGAAAGCCATCATGACCACCGCCCCGTCCATCGACCCGACTCTGGAAGTGCAACGCCAGGAACTGGCCGAGCTGATCCGCAAGCACGCCGGTGAGCCTTACGGCCCCGCCTCGGCCATCGACGACCTGTACCTGGTGCGCTACACCGAGAACGTTCGTTCGGTGCCGACCCTGGCCCAACCGGCGTTGTGCATCCTGGCGCAAGGCAGCAAGAGCCTCTTCCTCGGCGACGAACAATACGCCTACGACCCCTTGCACTACATGGTGGTGTCGGTGACCTTGCCGCTGAGCGGCGTGAAGCTGGACGCCAGCCCGGAGAACCCGAGCCTGGGCATCCGCATGGACCTCGACCCCGCCGAGATCAGCCAGCTGATCGCAGAGAGCGGGCCGATGCTGGTACCCAACCTGCCCTCTGGCCGCGGCCTGTATGTGGAGCGCACCGACCCGCAACTGCTCGACGCTTTGCTGCGGTTGGTCCGCTTGCTGGATGCACCGCGCGACATCGGCATGCTGGCGCCGCTGATTCGTCGCGAGATTCTCTACCGCCTGCTGCGTGGGCCACAGGGTTATCGCCTGTACGAAATAGCCCTGGCCAACAGCCAGACCCACAGGGTGTGCCAGGCCATCACCTGGCTCAACCAGAACTTCCAGCAGCCGCTGCGCATCGAAGACCTGGCCCGCGAGGTCAACCTCAGCACCTCGACCTTGCATCACCGCTTCAAGGCCGTGACATCCATGAGCCCGCTGCAGTACCAGAAGCAACTGCGCCTGCAGGAAGCACGGCGGCTGATGCTCAACGACGGCCTTGAAGCGGCGGTGGCGGGCTATCGGGTGGGGTACGAAAGCCCGTCACAGTTCAGCCGCGAGTACAGCCGGCTGTATGGCGCGCCACCGATTCGAGATGTCGCAAGGTTGCGCGCCAGCGCGGGTTGATATCAGCCCGCGACCGCTGCCTGCCACTGGTTCTGATCGACCTGGATCAGCGTCGGCCCCTTGCGCTCCACCGCCCTGCCCAGCGCAGCCTGCAGTTGCTCGACATCGGCCACGTGCTCGGCATCGGCGCCCAACGCTTGTGCCACGCCGATGAAGTCCGGGGTATGGATATCCACGCCAACCGGCTCGATGGCCCGGTTGACCATGTACTTCTTGATTTCCTCGTAGCCCTGGTTGTTCCACAGCAACACGATCAGCGGCACCTGAGCCTCGACCGCGCTGGCCAGCTCCGGCAGGGTGAACTGCATGCCGCCGTCGCCAATCAGGCATACCGCAGGTGCTCGCTCGCTGATTTTTTCCGCGCAGCCCAACCAGGCACCCATCGCCGCAGGCAAGGCGTAACCCAAGGTGCCGTAACCGGTGGAAGCATTGAACCAGCGGCGTGGCGCCGGCATGTCCAGGGTCAGGTTGCCGGTGTACACCGGCTGGGTCGAATCACCGACCAGGATGGCGTTGGGCAGCCGCTCCAGGATGCCCGTCAGCAACCGCGTCTGGCTCAGCGTCGGCTGGTCCCAGCTGGCCGCCAGCGCTTCGCGCAAACGCTGCGCACGGGCAACGCCCCAGCCCTCGGCACGCACCGGCGCCGGCAGTTGCCGCAGGGCGTCGAGCACGGCCTGGGCGGCAAGCTCGGCATCCGCGACCAGCGCCAGCTCGGGCAGGTAATTGCGTACGGTCTGGTCCGGGTCGATGTCGATGCGCAGCAAGCTGCCGGGAATCCTGAAGCCACCCTTGAAGGTCACGTCATAGTCGGTCTCGGCCAGTTCGGTGCCGATCGCCAGCACCACATCGGCCTCTTCCACCAACTCACGGGTGGCAACCAGCGATTGGGTCGAACCGATCTGCAACGGGTGGCTGGCCGGCAGCAGCCCTTTGGCATTGATGGTCAGCGCTACCGGCGCCTGCAAGTGCTCGGCCAGCAGTGCCAGCGGCGCCCCTGCAGCCAGCGCACCGCCACCGGCCAGGATCAGTGGCCGGCGTGCCTTGGCCAGGCGCTCGGCCATGGCCGCCACTGCCTGGGGCGCGGCGCCGGCACGGGCACTGCGCACAGGGCGGCCGGGCAGCAGGTGGTCGGCGGGCTCGACCAGCACGTCCAGCGGGATTTCGATATGCACCGGGCGCGGGCGGGCGCCGTCGAACACGGCAAAGGCGCGAGCCAGCGCCTGCGGCAGGGCATCGGCGCTCATCAGTGTCTGCGAGAACGCCGCCACGCCCGACACCAGCGCGGCCTGGTTCGGCAGCTCGTGCAACTTGCCGCGGCCACCGCCCAGTTGATCCCGCGACTGCACGCTGGAGATCACCAGCATCGGGATCGAATCGGCATAGGCCTGGCCCATGGCGGTGGTGATGTTGGTCATTCCGGGGCCTGTGATGATGAAGCACACGCCTGGCTTGCCACGGGTACGCGCATAGCCATCAGCCATGAACCCGGCGCCCTGCTCGTGGCGCGGGGTGATGTGGCGGATCGACGAGCCCGCCAGGCCGCGGTAGAGCTCCACGGTATGGACGCCGGGGATGCCGAAGACATGGTCCACACCATAGCCTTCAAGGAGTTTGACCAGTACTTCGCCGCAGGTTGCCATCGGATGTCACCTTGGATTTTGTTGGAATCTGCGCCCATTGGACCCAAGGCAGTGCTACCGCCACAATGCAAAAAAACACATACTAGCCATGTCCTGTAATCATGGCTCAGCGCAATGAAACGGCTACCGCCTCTACCCGCCCTGTACACCTTCCTGGTCACCGCCCAGCACTGCAATTTCACCCGCGCCGCGCAGCAGCTGCACATCACCCAGGGCGCCGTCAGCCGGCAGATCGCCGGACTCGAGGAACACCTGGGCTACGCCTTGTTCCAGCGCCAGGCCCGCGGCCTGAGCCTGACCCGCGAGGGCCAGGACTGGCTGCCACGGGTGCAGCAGATCTTCGGCCTGATCGAACAAGGGGTGCGCGAAGTCGGCGGGCGCAGCGCCACCTTGCAGCTCAAGGCACCGACCTGCGTGATGCGCTGGCTGCTGCCGCGGCTGATGGAGTGGCAGGCGCTGCGGCCCGACGTGCCGGTCGAGCTGACCACCACGGTGCAGCACGGGGTGGATTTTCGCCGTGAAGGTTTCGATGCCGCCGTGGTCTATGGCGATGCGCCGAACCATGGGCTGCGGGTGCGCAAGCTGTTCGACGAGCAGCTGACGCCGGTGTGTGCGCCGTCACTGTTGGATGGGCCGGTTCCACTGCAACAGATCCAGGACCTCGCGCGCCATATGCTGTTGCACCCTTCCCGGGATGAACATGACTGGCGGCTTTGGCTGCAGGCAGCAGGCGTGGACCTGGAGGCACAGGGGCCGAAGCAGCATTTCGAAACGCTGGACATGGCGATGGCCATGGCATCCCAAGGCACTGGTGTGGCGATTGGTGACTGGGCACTGATCGGTGATGACTTGCGCGGGGGGCGGCTGTGCATGCCGTTTGCGCTGAAGGTTCAGACCGGCAAAGGGTATTACCTGGTGAGCCAGGCGAAGAGCAATCCGCCAGATTTGGTGGAATTGCTCGATTGGCTGGAAAGCCGAGCCAGCCAATGAGGGCCTATTCGCGGGCACGCCCGCTCCCACAGGTTCAGCACAAGGCTTGCAACCTGCGCCGTACCTGTGGGAGCGGGCTAGCCCGCGAAACAGGCAACTCAGTAACCGACGGTGAAGCGCTGACGCGAGTGCGCAGGCTTCTCCAGCTCATCGAGCATGGCGATAGCGAAGTCGGCAAAGGTGATCGTGCTTTTGCCATCCGCACCAATCAGCAGATGGTCCTTACCCAACTTGTAGTGCCCGCTGCGCTCGCCTTCGACGAACTCCGCCGACGGCGACAGGAAGGTCCAGTCCAGTGTCGGCTCCTGGCGCAGCACGTCGAGAAAACGCACGCCAGCCGTGGCTTCAGCCTTGTAGGCTTCCGGGAAGTCCGGGCTGTCGATCACCCGGTGCCCGGAAGGCAGCAACAGGCTGCCCGCACCGCCAACCACCAGCAGGCGCTTGACCCCTGCACGCTTGACCGGCTCGATGATGGCCTGGGGTTCGAGGGTGGAGAAGTGCGCAGCACTCAGCACCGCATCGGCACCCGCAACCGCCTGTTGCAGGGTTGCACTGTCCTTGGCATCCAGCGCCTGGGTGGTAACACCCACACGCCCCTGCAGCTTCGACGGGTCACGGGCGATGGCCACGACGCTGTGGCCACGGCGCAGGGCTTCTTCCAGCAATTGGCTGCCGGCACGGCCGGTGGCACCGATGATTGCGATCTTGCTCATGGGTAGATTCTCCAGCAGTTGAACAACGAATGCGCACAGCTTAGTTGCCCGATCCATGCCAAAAAATGCGATGCTCAGACATAGTTTGTTTCTGAAACCGGGCAAATCATGGACCGTCTCAACGCCATGCGCGTTTTCGTCACCGTCGTCGACCTGGGCAGCCAGTCAGCAGCGGCAGACCACCTGCAGCTTTCACGGCCGGTGGTGTCGCGTTACCTGGCCGAACTGGAGGACTGGGTTGGCGCACGGTTGATGCAGCGCACCACGCGCAAGCTCAGCCTGACCGCTGCCGGCCAGGAAACCCTGCCGCGCTGCCGCCAGCTGCTGGACTTGGCCGGCGACCTGCAGGCCGCCGTGCAACAACCGGACGATGCGCCAAAGGGTGCACTGCGCATCAGCGTCAGTACGTCATTTGGCCAGGCGCAACTGGTGGATGCGGTCGCCGATTATGTGCGGCGCTACCCGGGCGTGAAGGTTGAACTGCAGATGCTCGATCGCACGGTCAACCTGGTGGATGAGCGCATCGACCTGGCGATCCGTACCAGCAACGATCTGGACCCCAACCTCATCGCCAGGCGCCTGAGCGTATGCCGCTCGGTGATCTGCGCAACGACCGCCTACCTGCGCGAGCACGGCACACCGCAACGGGTCGAGGAGTTGAGCGAGCACAACTGCCTGACCCATGCCTATTTCGGCCACAGCCTGTGGCATTTCGAGGTGGATGGCCAGCAGATCGCCGTGCCGGTGCAAGGCAACATCAGCGCCAACGAGGTCATGACACTGCAGAACGCGGCGCTGGCAGGTGCCGGCATCGCCATGCTGCCGACCTACCAGGCAGCCATGGCCCTGCGCAGCGGCGCCTTGGTGCGTCTGTTGCCCGAAGCGCGGCCACGGGAGCTGAACCTGAACGCGGTATACACCTCGCGCAAGCACATGCCAGCGACCTTGCGCAGCATGCTGGATTTTCTGGTGCAACGGTTCAAGGACGAACCGGAGTGGGACCGGGGCCTGTATTGACTATGCTTACAGTGTCACCTGTCGCAGTAACAGGAGGTGAGCAGCATGGGTATCAAGTCCCGAAGAGTCGCCCTGGTCATGGCCCTGACCGCAGTCGCCGCGCTATATGGCTCGGCCTGCTGGCGCGCCGAGCTGCTACGCAGCCAGCCCAGTGCGGCCAACCGTTGCGAGCAGGAACACTGCGTGCCCCACACCGCAACCTTGAGTGCCGTCCGTTAATTGATTGGCGCCACGCCAATCACTCCTCGACGCTCATGTACTCCTTGGCCCAGCGGATGTAGTCCTCAGGCTGGGTGTAGGTGTGCGAGAGCTCGGTAGCGCTGAGGTTCTCGGACTTGTTCTGCTGGCCGCGCTGCAGGCGCAGGCAGTCATAGGTGGCCTTGATCGCGGCAAAGTACGCGGCATGGCCATCGACCACGATACGGACGCCCAGGCGAGCGAGGCGCTCGTCGTCGCGCAGATTGGGGTTGGCGTAGGTCACCAGCATCAACGGCACGGTCAGGTGCTCGGCAATCTGCTCCAGCTGCTCGAAATCCTTCACCCCGACCATGCAGATACCGTCGGCACCGGCCTTCTGGTAGCTCTGGGTGCGGACGATGATTTCCTCGGTGGTGAGCACGCCGGCGTTGGTCCGGGCGATGATCGACAGCGACGAGTCGACGCGCGCCTCCAGGGCCGCACGAATCTTGCCCACACCCTCCTCGACCGAGATCAGGTCGGTGGACTTGCGCCCGAACTGGGCGGGCAACAGGGTGTCTTCGATGGTCAGCGCCGCCACGCCGGCGCGTTCCAGTTCGATGACCGTGCGCATGACGTTGAGCGCATTGCCATAACCGTGGTCGGCATCGGCCAGCACCGGCAGTTGCGCCACGCGGCCAATACGGGTGGCCTGCTCGACGAACTCGCTCAAGGTGATCAGGGCGAAGTCCGGTGCAGCCAGCACCTGCAACGAAGCCACCGAACCACCAAGGATGCCGACTTCAAAACCCAGGTCGGCAGCGATGCGTGCCGACATCGGGTCGAACACGGAGGCGGTGTGATAGCAGGAACCTGAAGCGAGCAGCTCGCGGAAGGCAAAACGCAGATCTTGATGGGAAGCCTTGGGCATGATCACTCCGCTTATATATGTAGAAATAGAACGGTTGCTACCGACCCCTGAATCGGGTCTACCTGACCTGTTCCAACCGTCGCCATCTGGGCGGTCATGCTCGACATGCAGGCAGAGGAATAAAAGGTGTGGGAGACAGCGGCGTGCAGCGCTGCGGCAAAATGTTGCACCAAGCTGGTGCAGGCCGCGGCTTACAGCCCCTGTGGCATACCAACGATATCACGCGGCCATGCAGCGCTGGATGAATGCGCCAATGCCGATCTTGCATAGGCGATGCAGATAGTACATAGGGAGCTACCTAACTCGGGTTACAATCCCGCTATTCGCGTCACCCTCCCAGACAAGGTACCCCCGTGACCGCCGCCCTGCCCCCGACCGTCTTGCGCAACGTGTTGACCGCCCTGATGCTGGCGATCTTCCTCGGCGCCCTCGACCAGACCATCGTCGCCGTCTCCATGCCGGCCATCTCGGCGCAGTTCAATGACGTCGGCCTGCTGGCCTGGGTGATTTCTGGCTACATGGTGGCGATGACCGTGGCCGTGCCGATCTACGGCAAGCTCGGCGACCTGTACGGCCGCCGGCGCATGATCCTCACCGGCATCAGCCTGTTCACCCTGGCCTCGATCGCCTGCGCCCTGGCCCAGGACATGCAGCAGCTGGTGATGGCGCGCGTGCTGCAAGGCATCGGTGCCGGCGGCATGGTGTCGGTGAGCCAGGCGATCATTGGCGATTTCGTGCCACCGCGTGAGCGCGGCCGGTACCAGGGCTACTTCAGCAGCATGTACGCGGTGGCCAGCGTGGCCGGGCCGGTGCTCGGCGGCTGGCTGACCGAATACCTGTCCTGGCGCTGGGTGTTCTGGATCAACCTGCCGCTCGGCCTGGTCGCGCTTTGGGCAATCCGCCGCGCCCTGGCCGGCATGCCGGTTCAACACCGCCAAGCCCGGGTCGACTACCTCGGCGCCGTGCTGCTGATCGTCGGCCTGGGCAGTCTGCTGCTGGGCATCACCCTGGTCGGCCAGGGCCAGCCCTGGACCGCGCCTCCCGTGCTGGCCTTGTTCGCCTGTGCCGCACTGAGCCTGGCCTTGTTCATTGCCCATGAGCGGCGCTGCCAGGAGCCGCTGCTGCCCATGGGCTTGTTCGGCAACCGGGTTGCCGTGCTGTGCTGGGCGGTGATCTTCTTCGCCAGCTTCCAGTCGATCTCGCTGACCATGCTGATGCCGCTGCGCTACCAGGGCATCACTGGCGCCGGTGCCGACAGCGCCGCGCTGCACCTGCTGCCGCTGGCCATCGGGCTGCCCATCGGTGCCTTCACCGGTGGCCGCATGACCAGCCGTACCGGGCGCTTCAAACCACAGATTCTGGCTGGCGCCGTGCTGATGCCCGTGGCGATCTTCGCCATGGCCCTCACCCCACCGCAGTCTGGCTTGCTCAGTGCCGTGTTCATGCTGCTGACCGGCATTGCCTGCGGCCTGCAGTTCCCGACCTCACTGGTGGGCACGCAGAGCGCTGTGGAAAGCAAGGATATCGGCGTGGCCACCAGCACCACCAATCTGTTCCGCTCACTGGGGGGAGCCATGGGCGTGGCGTGCATGTCCAGCCTGCTGCTGGCGCTGCTGCAACAGGGTGGTTTCGAGTTGCTGGGCAACCCGCTACTGGGGAGCCTCAAGGCTGGCGAGGCGGATCCGCTGACGCAGCTGAAGCTGCTGGAGACGTTCCGCCACCTGCTGCTGGGCAGTGCGGGCATTGCGCTACTGGGGCTGCTGGCAGCCCTGGCGCTGCCGGACCGGCAATTGCGCGGCCGTTGAAGGCTGCGTTTGCCGAAAGGTATTAATGCTCAGTTAATACACGAGGGAAACACTCCCTCACAATCCTTAACAAAGTGTCATTTGCGTAGCGCGGGGCTCAAGCGCAGCATATCCAGCCCTGTGTCGACCCATTTTTCCGCGTCGCGCAGCAGATCGAAACTGTCCGGCAGCAGCAGCCAGCGCCCGATCAGGCCATCGACATAGGCGAACAAAGCCACGGCCGCTCGTTCTATATCCATATCCGCAGGCAGCTGGCCGCGGCGCACGGCATTGGCGAAGGCCAGCTTGATGCCCACATGGCAATCCAGCACCGCACCTTGGCGCTGCTGGCGAATTTCACACATGTCATCGGTGAACTCGCACTTGTGATGCAGGATTTCATTGATACGCCGGGTACGGGCGTCCAGCACCAGCTCGTTGAGCACCTGCAGCAACAGCTTGCGCATGCAGCCGAGCGGGTCCAGTTCGTCCTCGCTTTCGCTGGCCCGCGCCAGGTGGTCATGGGTTTCGTGCAGGCTGTCGAGCAGCGCCTGCACCAGCTCCGCCTTGTTATTGAAGTGCCAGTAGATCGCACCCCGGGTCACGCCCGCCAGCTCGGCGATGTCGGCCAGTGTGGTTCGCGCAACCCCGCGCTTGTAGAAGGCCTTTTCCGCGGCCTCGATGATCTGGGCGCGGGTCTCCTGGGCTTCTTCTTTGGTTCGACGGACCATGGCAGTGCAACCTCATCTGGGCCCGCTGCGCTGCGCAGGCGGGGGAAAACGCCGGGGTCACCTCTGCAGGGTGCCTCCCGAATGGGCTAATCGAGGGCTGCGGTAGTAGCCAAGTACTACCCAGCGGTATTTACAAACAACCGTGAATGTAAGTATATTCGTTAGTAAGCTATTTATCCACCGGATAGTTTTTTTCTGACAAGACTCTTCCATTACTCTTGAGCGTCTCCCTGCTCTTTGCGACCCGAGGATCCTCATGCAATTCAAGCCAGCCGTTACCGCTCTGGTTTCCGCCGTCGCCCTGGCAACCCTGCTAAGTGGCTGTAAGAAAGAAGAAGCCGCGCCCGCAGCGCAGGCTCCTCTGGTCGGCGTCGTCACCTTGCAGCCGCAGTCCTTCACCCTGACCTCGGAACTGCCGGGGCGCACCAGCGCCTACCGCGTCGCCGAAGTGCGCCCGCAGGTCAACGGCATCATCCTCAAGCGCCTGTTCAAGGAAGGCAGCGAGGTCAAGGAAGGCCAGCAGCTGTACCAGATCGACCCTGCCGTGTACGAAGCCACCCTGGCCAACGCCCAGGCCAACCTGCAGTCGACCAAGTCGCTGGCCGAGCGCTACAAGCAGCTGGTCAACGAACAGGCGGTATCGAAACAGGAATACGACGACGCCAGTGCCAAACGATTGCAGGCCGAAGCTTCGCTGAAAAGCGCACAGATCGACCTGCGCTACACCAAGGTCCTGGCCCCGATCAGCGGCCGCATCGGGCGCTCTTCGGTCACCGAGGGCGCACTGGTGAACAATGGCCAGACCAACGCCATGGCCACCATCCAGCAGCTCGACCCGATCTACGTCGACGTCACCCAGTCCACCGCCGAGCTGCTCAAGCTGCGCCGTGACCTGGAAAGCGGCCAGCTGCAAAAGGCCGGCGACAACGCCGCCTCGGTGCAGCTGGTGCTGGAAGACGGCAGCCTGTTCAAGCAGGACGGCCGCCTGGAGTTCTCCGAAGTCTCGGTCGACGAGACCACCGGCTCGGTGACCCTGCGCGCGCTGTTCCCCAACCCCGACCACACCCTGCTGCCTGGCATGTTCGTGCATGCGCGGCTCAAGGCCGGGGTCAACGCCAACGCCATCCTGGCCCCGCAGCAGGGCGTGACCCGCGACCTCAAGGGCGCGCCGACCGCGCTGGTGGTCAACCAGGAGAACAAGGTCGAACTGCGCCAGCTCAAGGCCAGCCGTACCCTGGGCAGCGACTGGCTGATCGAGGAAGGCTTGAACCCGGGCGACCGCCTGATCACCGAAGGCCTGCAGTACGTACGCCCAGGCGTCGAGGTCAAGGTCAGCGACGCCACCAACGTCAAGAAGCCGGGCAGCCCTGATCAGGCCAACGCGGCCAAAGCAGACGCCAAAGCGGAGTAAACCATGTCGAAGTTCTTTATCGATCGCCCGATCTTCGCCTGGGTGATCGCCTTGGTGATCATGCTGGTCGGCGCCTTGTCGATCCTGAAGCTGCCGATCAACCAGTACCCCAGCATCGCGCCGCCGGCCATCGCCATCGCCGTGACCTACCCGGGCGCCTCGGCGCAGACCGTGCAGGACACCGTGGTGCAGGTCATCGAGCAGCAGCTCAACGGTATCGACAACCTGCGTTATGTGTCGTCGGAAAGCAACTCCGATGGCAGCATGACCATTACCGCCACCTTCGAGCAGGGCACCAACCCTGACACCGCCCAGGTCCAGGTGCAGAACAAGCTGAACCTGGCCACCCCGCTGCTGCCGCAGGAAGTGCAGCAGCAAGGTATCCGTGTCACCAAGGCAGTGAAGAACTTCCTGCTGGTGATCGGCCTGGTGTCCGAAGACGGCAGCATGACCAAGGACGACCTGGCCAACTACATCGTCTCCAACATGCAGGACCCGATTTCGCGGACTGCCGGTGTGGGTGACTTCCAGGTGTTCGGTGCCCAGTACGCCATGCGTATCTGGCTCGATCCGGCCAAGCTGAACAAGTTCCAGCTGACCCCGGTCGACGTCAAGACCGCGGTTGCCGCGCAGAACGTGCAGGTATCCTCCGGCCAGCTCGGCGGCCTGCCCGCCATGCCGGGTACCCAGCTGAACGCCACCATCATCGGCAAGACCCGCCTGCAGACCGCCGAGCAGTTCGAGAAGATCCTGCTCAAGGTCAACAACGACGGTTCGCAGGTACGGCTGGGCGATGTGGCCCAGGTTGGCCTGGGCGGTGAAAACTACGCGGTCAGCGCTCAGTTCAACGGCAAGCCGGCTTCCGGCCTTGCGGTAAAACTGGCCACTGGCGCCAACGCACTGGACACTGCCAAGGCCCTGCGCAAGACCATTTCCGACCTGGAACCATTCTTCCCGCCTGGGGTGAAAGCGGTATTCCCGTATGACACCACCCCGGTGGTCACCGAATCGATCAGCGGCGTGATCCACACCCTGATCGAAGCCGTGGTCCTGGTGTTCCTGGTGATGTACCTGTTCCTGCAGAACTTCCGCGCCACCATCATCACCACCATGACCGTACCGGTGGTGTTGCTGGGTACCTTCGGTATCCTTGCCGCCGCGGGCTTCAGCATCAACACCCTGACCATGTTCGCCATGGTCCTGGCCATCGGCTTGCTGGTGGACGACGCCATCGTCGTGGTGGAGAACGTCGAGCGGGTAATGTCCGAGGAAGGCCTGCCGCCCAAGGAGGCGACCAAACGCTCCATGGGGCAGATCCAGGGCGCCCTGGTGGGTATCGCCCTGGTGCTGTCGGCGGTACTGCTGCCCATGGCGTTCTTCGGCGGCTCCACCGGCGTGATCTACCGGCAGTTCTCCATCACCATCGTTTCGGCCATGGGCCTGTCGGTACTGGTAGCGCTGATCTTCACCCCGGCCTTGTGCGCAACCATGCTCAAGCCGCTGAAGAAAGGCGAGCATCACACTGCCAAAGGTGGCTTCTTCGGCTGGTTCAACCGCAACTTCGACCGCAGCGTCAACGGCTACGAGCGTAGTGTCGGCGCGATCCTGCGCAACAAGGTGCCGTTCCTGCTGGCCTACGCGCTGATCGTGGTCGGCATGATCTGGCTGTTCGCCCGCATCCCTACCGCGTTCCTGCCTGAAGAAGACCAGGGCGTACTGTTCGCCCAGGTACAGACCCCGGCGGGCTCCAGTGCCGAGCGCACCCAGGTGGTGGTCGACCAGATGCGCGAGTACCTGCTCAAGGATGAATCTGACACCGTGGCGTCGGTATTCACCGTCAACGGCTTCAACTTCGCCGGCCGCGGGCAGAGTTCGGGCATGGCGTTCATCATGCTCAAGCCTTGGGATGAACGTTCCAAGGAGAACAGCGTGTTCGCCCTGGCTCAACGCGCCCAGCAGCACTTCTTCACCTTCCGTGACGCGATGGTGTTCGCCTTCGCCCCACCGGCGGTGCTCGAACTGGGTAACGCCACCGGCTTCGACGTGTTCCTTCAGGACCGCGGCGGTGTCGGCCACGCCAAGCTGATGGAAGCGCGCAACCAGTTCCTGGCCAAGGCCGCGCAGAGCAAGATCCTCAGCGCTGTGCGCCCGAACGGCCTGAACGATGAGCCGCAGTACCAGCTGACCATCGATGACGAACGTGCCAGCGCCCTGGGCGTGACCATCGCCGACATCAACAACACCCTGTCGATTGCCCTGGGTGCCAGCTACGTCAACGACTTCATCGACCGTGGCCGGGTCAAGAAGGTGTACATCCAGGGTGAACCCAACTCGCGGATGAGCCCGGAAGACCTGCAGAAGTGGTACGTGCGCAACGGCGCCGGCGAAATGGTGCCGTTCTCTTCCTTCGCCAAGGGCGAGTGGAGCTACGGTTCGCCGAAGCTGTCGCGTTACAACGGCGTCGAAGCGATGGAAATCCTCGGTGCCCCGGCGCCGGGCTACAGCACCGGTGAAGCCATGGCCGAAGTCGAGCGCATCGCCGGCGAACTGCCAGCGGGCATCGGCTACTCCTGGACCGGCATGTCCTACGAGGAAAAACTCTCCGGCTCGCAGATGCCGGCGCTGTTCGCCCTCTCGGTACTGTTCGTGTTCCTCTGCCTGGCAGCGCTGTACGAGAGCTGGTCGATCCCGATCGCCGTCGTGCTGGTCGTCCCGCTGGGTATCATCGGTGCACTGATCGCCACCAGCCTGCGCGGGTTGTCCAACGACGTGTACTTCCTGGTCGGCCTGTTGACCACCATCGGCCTGGCGGCGAAGAACGCGATCCTGATCGTCGAATTCGCCAAGGAACTGCACGAGCAGGGCCGCAGCCTGTACGACTCGGCCATCGAGGCGTGCCGCATGCGTCTGCGCCCGATCATCATGACCTCGCTGGCGTTCATCCTCGGCGTGGTACCGTTGACCATCGCCAGCGGCGCCGGCGCCGGCAGCCAGCACGCCATCGGCACCGGTGTGATCGGCGGCATGATCAGTGCGACCGTGCTGGCAATCTTCTGGGTACCGCTATTCTTCGTCGCAGTGTCGTCGCTGTTCGGCAGCAAAGAGCCGGAAAAACACGACTCCCCTGAAACTCCACGTTATGAGGCTGGGCAATGACCAAGTCTTTGTTGTCCCTGGCGGTAACCGCTTTCATTCTCGGCGGCTGCTCGCTGATCCCTGACTACCAGACCCCGGAATCGCCGGTGGCTGCGCAGTGGCCGCAAGGCCCTGCGTACTCGCCGACGCAGTCGGCCGAGGTGGCCGCCGCCGAACAGGGCTGGCGCCAGTTCTTCCATGACCCGGCACTGCAGCAGCTGATCCAGACCTCGCTGGTGAACAACCGCGACCTGCGTGTGGCGGCGTTGAACATCGACGCCTACCGCGCCCAGTACCGCATCCAGCGTGCCGACCTGTTCCCGGCAGTTTCGGCTACCGGCAGCGGCAGCCGCCAGCGCGTGCCGGCGAACATGTCGCAAACCGGCGAGTCAGGCATCACCAGCCAGTACTCGGCCACCCTGGGCGTCAGTGCCTATGAGCTGGACCTGTTCGGCCGCGTGCGCAGCCTGACCGAGCAGGCCCTGGAAACCTACCTGTCCAGCGAGCAGGCGCGCCGCTCCACGCAGATCGCCCTGGTGGCCAGCGTGGCCAACGCCTACTACACCTGGCAAGCCGACCAGGCCCTGTTCAAGCTGACCGAAGACACGCTCAAGACCTACGAGGAAAGCTACAACCTGACCCGTCGCAGCAACGAAGTCGGTGTGGCTTCGGCGCTTGACGTCAGCCAGTCGCGCACCGCCGTGGAAGGTGCTCGGGTCAAGTACTCGCAGTACCAGCGCCTGGTGGCCCAGGACGTCAACAGCCTGACCGTGCTGCTGGGCACCGGCATTCCGGCGGACCTTGCCAAGCCACTGGAGCTCAATGCCGACCAGCTGGCCGAAGTGCCGGCCGGCCTGCCGTCCGAGATCCTCCAGCGTCGTCCGGACATCCAGGAAGCCGAGCACCTGCTCAAGGCCGCCAATGCCAACATCGGTGCGGCCCGCGCAGCGTTCTTCCCGAGCATCAGCCTGACCGCCAACGCCGGCAGCCTGAGCCCCGACATGGGCCACCTGTTCGCAGGCGGCCAGGGCACCTGGCTGTTCCAGCCGCAGATCAACCTGCCGATCTTCAACGCCGGCAGCCTGAAGGCCAGCCTGGACTACTCGAAGATCCAGAAGGACATCAACGTCGCCAAGTACGAAAAGACCATCCAGACCGCCTTCCAGGAAGTCTCCGATGGCCTGGCGGCGCGCAAGACCTTCGAAGAGCAGCTGCAGGCGCAACGCGACCTGGTGCAAGCGAACCAGGACTACTACCGCCTGGCCGAGCGCCGCTACCGCATCGGTATCGACAGCAACCTGACCTTCCTCGATGCCCAGCGCAACCTGTATTCGTCCCAGCAGTCGCTGATCACCGACCGCCTCTCGCAGCTGACCAGCGAGGTCAACCTGTACAAGGCGCTCGGTGGTGGCTGGTACGAGCAGACTGGCCAGGCCAATCAGCAAGCCTCGGTAGACACACCGAAGAGCTGATCGACCGACAACAGCATCAAGCCCAGCCTCGCGCTGGGCTTTTTTGTTCGTGGAGGCCAGCACAGGCAGAAAATTAACCAGGCGTTACATAGCGTTCGATTATCGCCCAAAACCGTTTGCGGCGAATTGCCTCACCCCCGCCCAGCCCCGCACCATCCCCCACGCAACGCTGCACAAGTTCATCAAAGACCACGCCTGCAGGCCGCATCCTGCTGCGTAGGTTCGACCATAAAAACAAGAGATCCACGACAGATGAGCACTTCACAACCCGCACGCCAGCTGCTGCCCGGCCTGTTGGCCATTTCCTGCGCCCTGCCTGTATGCGCCGCCGACAATGGTGGGTTCATGGAGGACGCCAAGGCCAGCCTCAACCTGCGCAACTTCTACATCAACCGCAACTTCGTCGACCCGGCCTACCCGCAGGGCAAGGGCGAAGAATGGACCCAGAGTTTCATCCTCGACGCCCGCTCCGGCTTCACCCAAGGTACCGTCGGCTTCGGCGTGGACGTACTGGGCCTGTATTCGGTCAAGCTCGATGGCGGCAAAGGCACCACCAATACCCAGCTGCTGCCGGTGCATGACGACGGCCGCCCTGCGGACGACTTCGGCCGCCTGGGCGTTGCCTTGAAAGCCAAACTGTCCGAGACCGAACTGAAAGTCGGTGAATGGATGCCAGTACTGCCAATCTTGCGCTCGGACGACGGCCGCTCGCTGCCGCAGACTTTCCGTGGTGGCCAGGTCACGTCCAAGGAAATCGAAGGGCTGACCCTGTACGCCGGCCAGTTCCGCGGCAACAGCCCGCGCAACGATGCCAGCATGGAAGACTTGTCGCTCAACGGCCGCGCGGCCTTCACCTCGGACCGCTTCAACTTCGGCGGCGGTGAATACACCTTCAACGACAAGCGCACCATGATCGGCGTGTGGGACGCCCAGCTCAAGGACATCTACCGCCAGCAATACCTCAACCTGGTGCACAGCCAGCCGTTGGGCGAGTGGACCCTGGGAGCCAACCTGGGTTACTTCTGGGGCAAGGAAGATGGCGCGGAACGCGCAGGCCAGCTGGACAACAAAACCGCCTCGGCGATGCTGTCGGCGCGCTACAAGGGCAACACCTTCTACGTCGGCCTGCAGAAGGTCAGTGGCGACAATGCCTGGTTGCGGGTCAACGGCACCAGTGGCGGCACCCTGGCCAACGACAGCTACAACTCGAGCTTCGACAATGCCAAGGAACACTCCTGGCAGGTACGCCACGACTTCAACTTCGTCAGCGTCGGCATCCCCGGCCTGACCCTGATGAACCGCTACATCAAGGGCGACAATGTCACCGCCGGCGGCGTGACCGATGGCAAGGAATGGGCGCGGGAGAGCGAGCTGGCCTACGTAATCCAGTCGGGCACCTTCAAGGACCTGTCGGTGAAGTGGCGCAACTCCACCATGCGCCGGGATTTCAGCACCAACTCATTCGATGAGAACCGGTTGATCGTGAGCTACCCGCTGAACCTCCTCTGAATCAACTGGCCTCTTCGCGGGCTTGCCCGCTCCCACAGGTACCGCACAGGTTCTGAAAACAGTGCAGTACCTGTGGGAGCGGGCGAGCCCGCGAAGAGGCCAGACGCCCCATAAAATAACCAATTGGCATAAATAAATCCATAAACCTTCTTTGACGACATATGAAGTAACCGCTTAAATCGAGCCCTGTTCCGCCGCAGAGCCTCGACATGGACCTTCGCCAACTGCGCTACTTCATCGCCCTCACCGAATACCGCAGTTTCGTCCGCGCCGCCGAAGCCATGGGCATCACCCAACCCGCCTTCAGCCGGGCCATCCAGGGCCTCGAACAGACCTTCGGCTGCCCCTTGGTCGACCGTGCCAGCAAAGCCCTGCCCCCGACCCCCGAGGGCCTGGTGGTGCTGCAGCACGCCCGCCGCCTGGTGCAGGGTGCCAACCAGCTGAGCAACGAAGTGCTGCAGATGACCAAGCTCGACGCCGGCGAGCTGCATTTTGGCAGCGGCCCGGCCCTGGCCGTGCGCCTGGTTCCACAAGCACTGCAGCACTTCATTGCCAGCCACCCCGGCATCCGCACGGCGCTGTTGGTGGACAACGCCGAACGCCTCGGCCAGGCCCTGCGCCGTGAGCAGATCGAGTTCTTCGTCGACGACATCCGCCCGTTCGAAGCCGACCCCAACTTCCACACCGAACCGCTCACCCCACGCCCCGGGCTGTTCTTCTGCCGCCCCGGCCACCCGCTGCTGGCCAAGGACAGCCTGTCGACCAACGACCTGTTCGCCTACCCCCTGGCCAGTGCCCTGCTCGCCCCCGGCGTGCGCAAGCGCCTGGCCAACCTGAGCGGGCGCAGCGACTTCATCCCGCACCTGCAGACCGAGCACCTGGCGGTGTTACGCAGTGTGGTGCTGGCCAGCGATGCCGTGGGCACGGCCAGCGAAGAAGCCGTGGCCGACGACCTCGCTGCCGGGCGCCTGGTGCGCCTGCACTGGCGCAACCTGCCACCGGCGCTGGAAGTACTGAGCGTGAGGTGTGGCATCGTCAGCCGCAGCGGATACCGGTTGTCACCGGCGGCACGGGCGATGATCGAGACCTTGGTGGGGCTGGATGCGCCAATGCGCGCTGCCGCCATTCGCTGAACTGATGATGGTGGTTGCTGCGGGCTATCCTCAGCTATATCGGTAGCCTGTCCCGGCCCTTTTCGCGGGCAAGCCCGCCCCCACAAGATCACCGCAGCTCTTGAAAGAGGCGCCGTACCTGTGGGAGCGGGCTTGCCCGCGAAAGGGCCGGTACAGGCGACACAACGCTGAACAGGCCACCCAGGGAGGAACAACAATGAAAAACCTCGTCGAACACCTGAGCCAATACGCCAACTACCACCGCGACCCGCGCAACATCGCCACCCACTTCGTCGGCATTCCGCTGATCGTCGTGGCTGTCACGGTGCTGCTGTCGCGCCCCGGCTGGGACGTTGCCGGCATCTGGCTGTCCCCCGCCCTGCTCGCCGCAGCCGCTGCCGTGCGGTTCTACCTGCGCCTGGACCTGCGCTTCGGCCTGGTCATGGGCCTGCTGCTGGGCCTGTGCCTGTGGATCGGCCAGGCACTGGCCACGCAGTCCACCGGCCTGTGGCTGAGCGCCGGGCTGGGTGCGTTCGTGGTGGGCTGGATCATCCAGTTCGTCGGGCATCATTACGAAGGCCGCAAGCCGGCGTTCGTCGACGATATCAGCGGGCTGATCATCGGCCCGCTGTTCGTGGTGGCGGAAGCGGCGTTCATGGTGGGCCTGTGCCCGGCATTGAAACAGGCCGTGGAAGCCAATGCCGGGCCGGTGGCCGTGCGCGGGGTTTAACCCCGCGACTCTACGCCCAGCTCATCCCACACCGACTCGGCCATGTGGAAGGTCGCATTGGCTGCCGGAATGCCGCAGTAGATCGCGCTCTGCATCAGCACTTCCTTGATCTCGTCGCGGGTCACGCCGTTGTTGGCCGCCGCACGCAGGTGCAGCTTGAGCTCGTCGTTGCGGTTCATGCCGATCAGCATGGCGATGGTGATCAGGCTGCGGGTGTGACGCGGCAGGCCCGGGCGGGTCCAGATGTCGCCCCAGGCATGCCGGGTGATCATTTCCTGGAACTCGCCGTTGAAGTCGTTGAGCTTCTCCAGGCTGCGGTCCACGTGGGCGTCGCCCAGCACTGCGCGGCGAACCTGCATGCCGGCGTCGTAACGTTGTTTCTCATCCATGGCCAATTCCTCAGCGAGCCAGCAGGAAGTCGAGCACGCGGCGGCTGAATGCCTCGCCAATCTCGACGTTGGAGAGGTGCGCCGCCGGGAACTCGGCGTACGTGGCACCGATGATACCGGCTTGCATGAAGCGGCCATGCTCAGGCGTGGTGACCACGTCTTCGGTACCGGCAACGATCAGCGTCGCCACCTGGATGCGGCCCAGTTGCTCACGGAAATCGGCGTCGCGCACGGCTGCGCAGTTGGCGGCATAACCCTCGGGGCTGGTCTGCGCGAGCATCTGGCAGATGCGCTGGGCTTCTTGCTGCTGCTGCTCGGCAAACGCCGGGGTGAACCAGCGGGCGATGGAAGCATCGCGCAGGTCGACCATGGCTTGCTGGCCGCCCTTGAGCACGGTGTCGATACGGGTGTTCCACACCTCGTCGTTGGCGATCTTGGCGGCAGTGTTGCACAGGGTCAGGCTGTGCAGGCGCGCGCCGGCATGGATGCCCAGCCACTGGCCGATCAGGCCGCCCATGGACAGGCCGACGAAGTGCGCGTGCTGGATGTCCAGGGCGTCGAGCAGCGCCAGTACATCCTGGCCCAGCTGTTCGATGCTGTACGGGCCTTCAGTGACCTGCGAAGCGCCGTGGCCACGGGTGTCGTAGCGCAGCACGCGAAAGTGTTCGCTCCACAGCGGAATCTGGCTGTCCCACATGCCCAGGTCGGTACCCAGCGAGTTGGACAGGACCAGCACCGGGGCATCGGCCGGGCCGTCGAGTTGGTAGTTCAGTACGCCATCGGCCAATTGCAAGTGCGCCACAGCGGTCTCCTTCAGGCAGTCAAACGTTGATGTTCAGCCACGGCGCGCGCCACCCAGACGCGGGCCTGGCCGAGGTAATGGGCAGGGTCGAGCAGGCGGTCGAGTTCTTCCGCACTCAGTTCGGCACTGACCTGCGGCTCGTCACCCAGGACGGCGCGCAGGTGGCGCTGTTCGGCCACGGCACGCTGGCAGCATTGCTCCAGCAAGTGGTGGGCGCGGTCACGGCCCAGGCGCTGGGCGAGCACGATACTCACCGCTTCGGCCAGTACCAGGCCCTGGGTCAGGTCGAGGTTGCGGCGCATGCGCTCGGCATCCACCTCCATGCCTTCGGCGATCACCTGGGCCTGGCGCAGGGCGCCCGACACCAGGCAGCAGATGTCCGGCAGGGTTTCCCATTCGGCATGCCACAGGCCGAGGCTGCGCTCGTGCTCCTGGGGCATGGCGGCGAACAGCGTCGAAAGCAGGCCCGGCACGCGGGTGGCGGCGCCGATCAGCACCGCTGCACCCACCGGGTTGCGCTTGTGCGGCATGGTCGACGAACCGCCCTTGCCCGGCGCCGACGGTTCGAACACCTCACCGGCTTCGGTCTGCATCAGCAGGCTGACATCACGGCCGAACTTGCCCAGGCTGCCGGCCACCAGGCCCAGCACCGACGCGAACTCCACCAGGCGATCACGCTGGGTGTGCCAGGGCTGCTCGGGCAAGCTCAGCTTCAGTTGCTCGGCCAGCGCTTCAGCCACCGGCATGGCTTTGCTACCCAGGGCCGCGAGGCTGCCGGAGGCGCCGCCGAACTGCAGCACCAGCAAACGTGGGCGCAGCTCCTGCAGGCGCTGGCGATGGCGGGTCAAGGCACCGAGCACACCGGCCAGCTTCATGCCCAGGGTCACCGGCGTGGCATGTTGCAGCCAGGTACGGCCAACCAGCGGCGTGTCGGCATGCTGCAAGGCCTGGCGCGCCAAGGTGTCGGCCAGCTTGGCGAGGTCGGCTTCGATCAGGCCCAGTGCATCGCGCAACTGCAAGACCAGCCCGGTATCCATCGCATCCTGACTGGTGGCGCCCAGGTGCACGTAGCGCTCGGCTTCGGGCACACCGCTGGCGATCACCTTGCCCAGCGCCTTGACCAGTGGGATCGCCGAGTTGCCAGCAGTGGCGATGGCATCGGCCAGGGCGCGCACGTCATAGCGCTCGGCCTGGCAGGCCGCCTCGATGGCCGCCACGGCACTGTGCGGCACCAGGCCGGCAGCGGCTTCGGCACGGGCCAGCGCGGCCTCGAAGTCGAGCATGCCCTGCAGGCGGCCACGGTCGGAAAACACGTCGCGCATGGCCGGCGCGGTGAAGTAGGCGTCGAACAGTTGGTTGCTCATGCAACGTCCTTAATCATCGTGGTGCAGGTATTCCGCCTGCTTCGGCAGGCGCAGGCTGAACAGGAAGGCGATTGCCATCATGGCCGTCACGTACCAGTAGAAGGTGTTTTCCATGCCCATGGTCTTCAGGCCCAGGGCCACGTACTCGGCCGAGCCACCGAACGCCGCGTTGGCCACCGCGTAAGCCAGGCCCACGCCCAGCGCACGGACCTGCGGCGGGAACATCTCGGCTTTCACCAGGCCACTGATCGAGGTATAGAAACTGACGATGCACAGGGCCAGGGTAATCAGCACGAAGGCCATGAACGGGCTGCTCACGGTCTTCAGCGCCATCAGCAGCGGCACGGTAAAGAGCGTGCCCAATGCACCGAACAGCAGCATCGAGTTACGCCGGCCGATACGGTCAGAGAGCATGCCGAAGAACGGCTGCATCACCATGTACAGGAACAGCGCCCCGGTCATCACGAAACTGGCGGTCTTCGCATTCATGCCTGCCGTGTTGACCAGGTACTTCTGCATGTAGGTGGTGAAGGTGTAGAAGATCAGCGAACCACCGGCGGTGTAGCCAAGCACCGTAATGAACGCGGCGGTGTGGTTGCGGAACAGCCCTTTGATGGTGCCGGCGTCTTTGTCCTTGCGGGTTTCGGCGCTGCTGGTCTCGTGCAGCGAGCGGCGCAGCATCAGCGAGATCAGCGCGGCGATGGCGCCGACCACGAACGGAATGCGCCAGCCCCAGGCGCGCAGTTCTTCCTCGCTCAGCAGTTGCTGCATGATCACCACCACCAGCACCGCCAGCAACTGGCCGCCGATCAAGGTCACATACTGGAACGACGCGAAGAAGCCGCGCTGGCCGCGCAGGGCCACTTCACTCATGTAGGTTGCCGTGGTGCCGTACTCGCCACCCACCGACAGGCCCTGGATCAGCCGTGCGAGCAACAGCAGCGCCGGCGCCCAGGCGCCGATGCTCGAATAGGTCGGCAGGCAGGCGATCATCAGCGAGCCGAAGCACATCATCAGCACCGAGATCATCAGGGAGTTCTTGCGGCCATGGCGGTCGGCCAGGCGGCCGAAGACCCAGCCACCAATCGGGCGCATCAGGAAGCCTGCAGCGAATACGCCGGCCGTGTTGAGCAGCTGCACGGTGGGGTCGTCGGAGGGGAAGAACGATGCGGCGAAGTAGATCGCGCTGAAGGCATAGACGTAGAAGTCGAACCATTCCACCAGGTTGCCCGAGGAGGCACCAACGATGGCGAAGATGCGTTTACTGCGCTCTTCGCCGGTGTAATAGCTTGAGGTCATGACGGTTTACTCCTGGAGGGTCCTAGGTAAGTCTAGACATACCCAGTAACACACTCGTTCCGCTTGCGGGCTGGCCATTGGCCTTGCGTCGTACAAGTCAGCCTCTTCGCGGGCAAGCCCGCTCCCACAGGTTCGCGTTGTGCAGTGGGCAACGATCATCCTGTGGGAGCGGGCTTGCCCGCGAAGAGGCCGGTACAGGTCAAACCCGCTCGATAGCCAACGCCAGGCCCTGGCCAACACCCACACACATGGTCGCCAGGCCCTTGCGGCCGCCGCTCTTCTCCAGCTGGTGCAGTGCAGTCAGCACCAGGCGTGCACCGCTCATGCCCAGCGGGTGGCCCAGGGCGATCGCGCCACCGTTGGGGTTCACCTGCGGCGCATCGTCGGCCACACCCAGCTCACGCAGCACCGCCAGGCCTTGGCTGGCAAACGCTTCGTTGAGCTCGATCACATCGAAATCATTCACCGCCACACCCAGGCGCTCGGTCAGCTTGCCCACCGCCGGTACCGGGCCAATGCCCATGACACGCGGAGCGACACCGGCGCTGGCCATGCCCAGTACACGGGCACGTGGGGTCAGGCCATGCTTTTTCACCGCTTCGGCCGAAGCCAGGATCAGTGCCGCGGCGCCGTCGTTCACGCCCGAGGCGTTGCCAGCGGTGACGGTCTTGTCCGGGCCATTGACTGGCTTGAGCTTGGTCAGCGCTTCCAGCGTCGTTTCCGGACGCAGGTGCTCGTCACGCTCGACGAGGGTTTCGCCCTTCTTGTGGGCGATACGTACCGGCACGATCTCTTCGGCGAAGAAGCCGGCGGCCTGGGCCGCAGCAGCCTTCTGCTGGCTGCGCAGGGCAAAGGCGTCCTGGTCAGCGCGGGAAACCTGATAGTCGTCAGCCACGTTGTCGGCGGTTTCCGGCATGGCGTCGACACCGTACTGGCGCTTCATCAGCGGGTTGATGAAACGCCAGCCAATGGTGGTGTCCTCGAGCTTCATGTTGCGCGAGTAGCCGCTTTCGGCCTTGCCCATGACGAACGGCGCACGGGACATCGACTCGACGCCGCCGGCAATCACAAACTCCATCTCACCGCTGGCAATAGCGCGGAATGCCGTGCCGATGGCATCCATGCCCGAAGCGCACAGGCGGTTCAGGGTCACACCCGGTACGCTCTCTGGCAGGCCGGCCAGCAGCAGGGCCATGCGTGCGACGTTGCGGTTGTCTTCACCGGCCTGGTTGGCGCAGCCGAAGAACACTTCGTCGAGCTGGTCCCACTGCACCGACGGGTTGCGTTCGATCAGCGCCTTCAGCGGCACGGCCGCCAGGTCGTCGGCACGCACGCCGGCCAGGGCGCCGCCGAAGCGGCCGATCGGGGTGCGGATGGCGTCACAGATAAATACTTCACGCATCAGGCTTCTCCTGCCAGGGGTGCTACGTTGAGCCCAGATTAAGGAGACAGAGGGGTCGCTTACAATTCGATAATCGACTATTTGTGCGGTTATCGAACCAAATGTTGCCCTACTGTTGTTCTTCGGTTACGGGGCCGAACTGCGGCCCCCGCCCGGTCAGGTCGCGTCGGCGTGGCTTACCAAGCCTTTGACGATCACGCCCACGGTTGCCAGCGCCGCTGGCACCAGCAACGCGGTCAGTACCTGCTCGAAGTTCCAGCCCAGGCCCAGCAACGTCGCACCACTCCAGGCCCCGAGAATCGCGCCGAAGCGACCGATGCCCAACATCCACGATACGCCTGTGGCGCGGCCTTGGGTCGGGTAGAAGCGTGCAGCCAGCGACGGCATGGCCGACTGCGCGCCGTTGACGCACATGCCGGCGACCAGCACCAGGGTGGCGAGCACGGTGATGTTGCCCAGGCTCTGGCCCACGGCGTAGGCAAACACCCCGGCCAGCAGGTAGAAGATGCCGATGACCTTGTGCGGATTGAAGCGGTCCATGGCCCAACCGACCGCCACCGCGCTGAGCACACCGCCGAACTGGAACAGCGCACCGATGAACGCGGCCTGTTCCATGCTGGCGCCGCTGTCGCGCATCAGTGTCGGCAGCCAGCTGGTCAGCAGGTAGACGATCACCAGGCCCATGAAGTAGGTCAGCCACAGCAGCACCGTGCCCAGGCCGTAGGTGCCGGAGAAGATCACCGCAAACACGTTGCGCGCAGCCACGGCCTTCTGCTCCGGCACACTGAAGCTGGCCGCCTGCGCAACTACCGCCGGCGCGATCGGCGCCAGGGTCTTGCGCACCTTGTCGTTACCGCGGTTGCGCACCACCAGGAAGCGCGCCGATTCCGGCAGCCAGACCATCAGCACCACGGCCAGCAGCAGCGGCAGCACGCCACCGATCACCAGCAGGCTGTGCCAGCCGTAGGCCGGGATCATCTTCGCGGAAATGAAACCACCACCGGCCATGCCGAGGTTGAAGCCGCAGAACATGCTGGTCACCAGCAGCGACTTGAGGCGCTCCGGGGTGTATTCGGACAGCAGCGTGGTGGCATTGGGCATCCCCGCCCCAAGCCCCAGGCCCGTCAGGAAGCGCAGCACCAGCAACTGGTCGACGTTGCCAGCATAGGCCGAGGCCAGGCTGAAACCACCGAACACCAGCACCGCTCCGACCAGCACGCCCTTGCGCCCGAAACGGTCGGCCAGCGGCCCGGACCCCAGGGCCCCGAACACCATGCCGATCAACGCGGCACTCATCACCGGGCCGAGGCTGGCGCGGTCGATGCCCCACTCCTGCGACAAGGCAGGCGCGATGAAGCCCATGGCCGCAGTATCAAGGCCATCGAGGAAGACGATCAGGAAGCAGAGGATCACCACGCGCCATTGATAGCGCGACAGCGGTTGTTCGTTGATAAATGACTGGACGTCGAGATTGTTCCCGACAGACTGTGGTTGGTTCATTGTTGTTATCCAGAAAGGGGGCACGGTCGGGCCACTGCACTTGGGTCAACAGCACAGGGCTTTCATAGCGATGAAGTGCGGCCTGAATCAGCCTGGATACAACGGTACTGCAAACGGGTGCGGCCGCGGCAGTCGAGTGACAGTGGTCATGGGATGCGCCTCTTATGTTTTTCTTGTATCGGTCGGCAGAGCCGACCGTTGCGAGAGACATTAATCAGCGATCGGGGGTGGCGCAATTCACCCGGAGCGACACTGTGCGTTTATCGAACAGGAAACAGTGTCGCCACTCCCGTTAGCCGAACAACTGGTGGCAGAGGTCGCGGCTGGCCGCCAGCAGGATCGGCAGGAAGCGCTGCTCCAGCTCGCTGCGCGTCACCCGCCCGACATGGGTGCTCACGTTCAGCGCCGCCAGCACTTGCCCGGACGCATCATAGATGGGCACCGCGATCGAACGCAGCCCCTGCTCCAGTTCCTGGTCGACCACGCACCAGCCCTGCTCCCGCACCTGCTGGATGCAGGCGAACAACGACTCGGGGTCGTTCAGGGTACGGCTGGTGCGTGCCTTGAGATCGGCGCGGTCGAGGTATTCGCGCAGGCTGGTGTCGTCCATCGCCGCCAGCAGGATGCGCCCCATGGACGTGCAATAGGCTGGCAACCGCCCACCCACCGACAGGTCGACCGAAATCAGCCGCTCTACCGTGGCCGAACGGGCTATATAAAGAATGTCGTCGCCTTCGAGGGTGGCCATGTTGGCAGCCTCGTGCAGCTGGTCGCTGATGCGGTCCAGATAGGGCTGGGCCGACACCGCCAGCGGCGTCGACGACAGGTAGGCATGCCCCAGGGTGAGTACTTTCGGCAGCAGTGAATATGTGCGCCCGTCGGTGGTGGCGTAACCCAGCTTGATCAGCGTATGCAGGCAGCGGCGCACCGCGGCCCTGGGGATTTCGGTGCGGTGGCTGATCTGCGCGATGGTCAGGTGGCGCTTGCGCTCCTGGAAGGCCTGGATCACCGCCAGGCCACGCGCCAGGGAGGTCATGAAGTCAGGGTCGCCGGTAAACGCCTGGATGCGCTTGGCCGGCGAGGCCACGATCGGAGGTGCCAGTGCGGGTGCGCTCGGGCGGGCCACCTCGGGGTTGGCAGATTCGTTGGGCGTGGTTTCGTCGTTCATCGCTCACCTCAAAAAAATCGCTGGCTCGTGCGATTATCGAACGAACGGCCGATAATCGCAATTGACCGCCGACAAATTTACTTATACCTTTCTCCTGCCACATGTGGCTTCTTTGGAGAGACTGGTCAGGTACCCACCGTAGAAGTCCCCAGGCAACGGCCTCGCCTCGTGCGGGGCCGTTTTATTTGTGTTTTGCGCAAAACGACAGCGAACTATTCCGGATGCTGTTTGCTCAAAGTTTGTACAGGCCACTGTGGGCCTTGAAACTTTGCGCGCTGTTGCATAAATATCCCTGTTTGGCGATTTACCGATTGCTATAATCGATTCCGCTGGCCCGGATCGACACTCCGGCAATGGCTTTCCTCCGCCAATCAGCACGTCGTGTGCATGGGCAACTTGCACCTGCGTACAACACCAGCCACTCCTACTCATTCAGGTATTACTGTGACGAAAGATGAACTGCGCGCAGAACTCGAGCGCCAGGCAGAACGTTACAAGGAAGTTTACGGTGGTGAAGTCACCACCTATGCCGCGCAACCGGACCCGGAGCGCAAGCCCTGGCGCAAACGTGCCACCGTCCAGGACCAGGCATTCAGCCAGGAACTGGAAAAGATGGAAAAGGAACTGCGCAGCGAGCAGCCCTGAGTTGCCCGCTGCTCCGCCCTCACGTTGCGGGCCAGGCGCCCTCGACGCGGCTGATCTTTACCGAATGGCCGAGGATGAAATGGAATTACACAAATTTCATACGCCCGTTTGAAGCGCTGCCGCGCCGAGCTTTTCCCAGAAATTTGACGGATTTTTCGCTATTTCTTGGTTTTTATCGGAACTTTTTCTGCCAGATCACATCACCTGCAAGGCTGAGAGGGTGCTCACAACGTTGCCATCGGTCAGCAGTGGGTGCATCGATTGCCAAGGTTTTCTGGCATAATCCCGCCCCCCTATGACCGCCAGACAACCTTCATGATCGATTTATTCAGCGGACTGGATGCCTGGGTATTGGTGAGCCTGCTGCTCGCCCTGACCTTCGTGCTCGCATTCGAGTTCATCAATGGCTTTCATGACACCGCCAACGCGGTAGCCACCGTCATCTATACCAAAGCCATGCCACCACACCTGGCCGTGTTCTTCTCCGGGGTGTTCAACTTCCTCGGCGTTCTGCTTGGCGGTGTCGGGGTGGCCTACGCCATCGTGCACCTGCTGCCGGTCGAACTGCTGATCAATGTGAACACCGGGCATGGCCTGGCCATGGTCTTCTCGTTGCTGGCCGCCGCCATTACCTGGAACCTCGGTACCTGGTATTTCGGCATCCCCGCCTCCAGTTCGCACACCCTGATCGGCTCGATCCTCGGTGTGGGCCTGGCCAACGCGCTGATCAACGACATCCCGCTGGGTGATGGCGTCAACTGGCAGAAAGCGATCGACATCGCCATGTCGCTGGTGGTCTCGCCAATGGCCGGCTTCGCTGTCGCCGCTTTGGTGTTGATCGGCCTGAAATGGTGGCGCCCGCTATCGAAGATGCACAAGACGCCGGACCAGCGCCGCAAGCTCGACGACAAGAAGCACCCACCGTTCTGGAACCGCCTGGTCCTGGTGATTTCGGCCATGGGCGTAAGCTTCGTGCACGGTTCCAACGATGGCCAGAAAGGCATCGGCCTGATCATGCTGGTGTTGATCGGTATCGTCCCGGCCAAGTTCGTCCTCGACCTGAACAGCACCACCTACCAGATCGAGCGCACCCGCGACGCCACCCTGCACATGAGCCAGTTCTACCAGCGCAACGCCGCCACCCTGGGCGAGTTCCTGGCACTGGGCAAGGCCAAGTCGACCGACCTGCCGGAGCAGTTCAGCTGCAACCCGCAGCAGACCGAACCGACCATTGCCGCCCTGCAGTCCTCGCTGCAAGGCGTGACCGACTATCACGCGCTGGATGCCGAGAAGCGTGTTGAAGTGCGCCGCTACCTGCTGTGCCTGGACGACACCGCGAAGAAGGTAGGCAAGCTGCCTGGCCTGGACGCCCGTGAAAAGGCCGACCTCGAGAAGCTGCGCAAGGACCTGACCGCCACCACCGAATACGCCCCGTTCTGGGTGATCGTGGCCGTCGCCCTGGCCCTGGGCCTTGGCACCATGGTTGGCTGGAAGCGCGTGGTGCTGACCGTCGGTGAGAAGATCGGCAAGCAGGGCATGACCTATGCCCAGGGCATGTCGGCGCAGATCACTGCGGCCTGCGCCATCGGCATGGCCAACGTGTTCGCCCTGCCGGTGTCGACCACCCATGTGCTGTCGTCCGGCGTTGCCGGCACCATGGTCGCCAACAAGAGCGGCCTGCAAGGCGGCACCGTGAAGACCATCCTGCTGGCCTGGGTGCTGACCCTGCCGGCCTCGATGGGCCTGGCGGCCGGTCTGTTCTGGCTGGCGTCCAAGGCCTTGGCCTGAGCAATTTCGCTGCACTGAAAAAGGCGCCCCAGGGCGCCTTTTTCGTGGATGTTTTCCTGTACCGGCCTCTTCGCGGGCTTGCCCGCTCCCACAGGAATGGCGCTGCCACAAGGTCAGGCGCCATCTCTGTGGGAGCGGGCAAGCCCGCGAAGAGGCCGGTACGGAAAGTCACTTTTTCTTGCCACCCAACAACGACCCCATCAACCCCCGCACCAACTGCCGCCCCAACTGATTGGCTGCCTGGCGCACCGCCGACTTGATCGCCTGCCCCGCCGCACTCTGCAAAAAATCCCCTGCCTTGTCCGCAAAACTCTCTTCATCTGCCTTCGGCACTGGTGCCGGCTCCACCGGCTCGCCCTTGCGCTGGGTCAGCATTTCATAGGCCGACTCCCGGTCGATCGCCTTGTCATACCGCCCAAGCAAGGGTGAAGCCGCAATCAACGCACTGCGTTCGGCTGCACTCAAAGGCCCGATCCGCGATTGCGGTGGCGCGATCAGCACCCGCTGCACCATCGCCGGCGTGCCCTTGTCTTCCAGGGTGCCGACCAACGCCTCGCCAATCCCCAGTTCGGTCAGCACCGCCAGGCTGTCGAACGCCGGGTTCGGGCGGAAGCCATCCGCCACGGCCCTGAGCGACTTCTGCTCTTTGGCGGTGAAGGCGCGCAGGCCATGCTGGATCCGCAAGCCCAACTGGGCCAGCACGCTATCGGGCAGATCGCCCGGCGACTGGGTGACGAAATACACGCCAACCCCCTTGGAACGGATCAACCGTACCACCTGTTCCAGGCGGTCCTGCAGCGCTTTCGGCGTGCCGTTGAACAACAGATGGGCCTCGTCGAAGAACAGTGCCAGTACCGGTTTGTCGGCATCACCGCGTTCCGGCAATTGCTCGAACAACTCCGCCAGCAACCACAGCAGGAACGTCGCATACACCTTTGGCGCCTCATGCACCAGCCGGCTGGCGTCAAGCAGGTGGATACGCCCACGGCCATCGGCATCCGGCCGCAACAGGTCCTCCAGTTGCAGCGCCGGTTCGCCAAACAACGCCTCGGCCCCCTGCTGCTCAAGGGTTGCCAGCCGGCGCAGCAAAGCCTGGGTCGAGCCGGTGGTCATCAGCGCGCTGTCTTCGCCGAGCAGTTGCGGGTTGTCTTTCAGGTGCGCCAACAAGGCCTTGAGGTCTTTCAGGTCGAGCAGCAGCAAGCCTTCGCGGTCCGCCACCTTGAACGCCGCATACAGCGCAGCCTGCTGGCTGTCGGTCAACTCCAGCAAGTTGCCGAGCAGCAACGGGCCCATTTCGCTGAGGGTGGTACGCAACGGGTGGCCAGACTGCCCCGCCACGTCCCAGAGCGTTACCGGATAGGCTTTGGGCGTGTGCCCCAGCCAAGGCATGCCAGCGATCCGCTCGGCCACCTTGCCTTGTGGCGCACCTGCCGCCCCCAGGCCACACAGGTCGCCTTTTACATCCGCTGCGAACACCGCCACACCGGCGTCGCTGAACACCTCCGCCAGGTGCTGCAGGGTCACGGTCTTGCCGGTGCCGGTAGCCCCGGCGACCAGGCCGTGGCGATTGGCCAGGCGCATGGCTTGCTGCACTGGCTGACCACTGGGGTCAGCGCCTACCACTATGGTCGAAGTTCCCGACATCTCTCTCATCCCCGCTCAAGCTTTGGCTTAATTCGGCCGATACCTTTGGGTGATATTCGCCTTAATAGACAGGAGCAACCGAAAAAGGACTTTTCGGGATGTTGCACTGCTTGCAGCGATACCGTGCGAACGCCCGATAAAAACCTTAGCGGAACCGATTACGCCATGAACAAAAACCTGCGTTTCAGCCACAAGATTCTTTTGGCTGCGTCATTGATCGTGATACTCGCCTTCAGCCTGTTCACCCTTTACAACGATTACCTCCAGCGTAATGCGATCCGCGAGAATCTGGAGAATTATCTGGCTGAAATGGGCGAGTCCACTTCGACCAACATCCGCAACCTGTTCGATGGCCGTATCAAACTGGTGGAAAACCTGGCGCAGAACATTGCCCAGCAACCGGCCAACGCCGAAACACTGATGGGCCAGAATGCCCTGATCTCGAGTTTCCTCACGGTCTACCTGGGCAAGGTCGACGGTGGTTTCAGCGTGCGCCCGGACTCAAAGATGCCTGATGGCTATGACCCGCGTACCCGCCCCTGGTACAAGGACGGCATGAACGCCCAGGGTGCGATTCTCACCGAGCCCTACATCGACCTGACCACCAACAAGATGGTCATCGGTATCCTCAGCAAGGTTTCCGCCAGCGTCGGCGTAGTCGGTGGCGACCTCGCTCTCGACGGCCTGGTGCAGATCATCAACTCGCTGAACTTCGGCGGCATGGGTTATGCCTTCCTGGTCAACGACCAGGGCAAGATCCTGGTCCATCCGGACAAGGAACTGGTGATGAAGTCGCTGTCGGACCTGTTCCCGCAGCACACGCCGAAACTGTCCGGCGAACTGACCGAAGTCGACGCCAACGGCCAGGCCCGCCTGCTGACCTTCACCCCGATCAAGGGCCTGCCTTCAGCCAACTGGTACATCGGCCTGTCGGTGGACAAGGACAAGGCCTTTGCCATGCTCAGCACCTTCCGCACCTCGGCGGTGATCGCCACCCTGGTGGCCGTGGTGATCATCATCGGCCTGCTCGGCCTGCTGATCCGCGTGCTGATGCAACCGCTGCACACCATGACCCGCGCCATGGAGGACATCGCCGAAGGTGAAGGCGACCTGACCAAGCGCCTGAGCATCCACAACCATGACGAGTTCGGCATTCTCGGCAAGGCCTTCAACCGCTTCGTCGAACGCATCCACGGCTCGATCCGCGAAGTGTCGTCAGCCACCGAGCAGGTCAATGAAGTGGCCCTGCGCGTCATCAGCGCCTCGAACTCGTCGATGGCCAATTCCGACGAGCAGTCCAACCGCACCAACAGTGTTGCCGCGGCCATCAACGAACTCGGCGCCGCCGCCCAGGAAATCGCCGGCAATGCCGCCCAGGCCTCGCAGCACGCCAGTTCCGCGCGCCTGCTGGCCGAGGAAGGCCAGCAGGTGGTGGAGCGCAACATCGCAGCGATGAACCGCCTGTCCGACCTGATCGTCACGTCCAGCGCGCACATCGAGACGCTCAACAGCAAGACCGTGAACATCGGCCAGATCCTCGAAGTGATCACCAGCATTTCCCAGCAAACCAACCTGCTGGCGCTCAACGCCGCGATCGAAGCGGCCCGCGCCGGTGAAGCCGGGCGTGGTTTTGCCGTGGTCGCCGACGAGGTCCGCAACCTGGCGCACCGCACCCAGGAGTCGGCGCAGCAGGTGCAGACCATGATCGAAGAGCTGCAGGTCGGTGCCCGCGAGTCGGTCGACACCATGGGCCAGAGCCAGCGCCACAGCCAGGACAGCATGCAGATCGCCAACCAGGCCGGCGAGCGCCTGGACAGCGTGACCGTGCGCATCGGCGAGATCGACGGCATGAACCAGTCGGTGGCCACCGCCACCGAAGAGCAGACCGCCGTGGTCGATTCGATCAACATGGACATCAACGAGATCAACATGCTCAACCAGGAAGGTGTCGAGAACCTGCAGGCCACCCTGCGTGCCTGCTCGGACCTGGAGCAACAGGCCACCCGCCTGAAACACCTGGTCGGCAGCTTCCGCATCTGAACTGAATCACCGCGTCGTACTTTTCGCGGGCAAGCCCGCTCCCACAGGATCTGCACAGCTCTCGAACGCTGTGCTGTACCTGTGGGAGCGGGCTTGCCCGCGAAGAGTCCAGCACCGCCCTCCCGCCCAACCTGATCGAACAAACTATCCTTCAGGTAGGTCAACCTTTAGGCGCGTCATCGTCAGATGACAGACCCGAAGACGATCCCGGAGGGATGCTGATCGTGCACATCGCCGACATCACCATGTTCTACGCCCCGGCCAGCGGCGGCGTGCGGACGTACCTCGATGCCAAACACCACCGCCTCGACGCCCTTGCGGGCGTGCACCACAGCCTCCTGATCCCCGGCGCCAGCGCCAGCCATGCCGATGGCATCTACCACGTTCCCGCACCGCCCCTGCCATTCGGCAAAGGCTACCGTTTCCCGGTGCGCCTGGCGCCCTGGTGCAACGTGCTGCGCCGCCTCAAGCCCGACCTGATCGAAGTCGGCGACCCCTACCTCACCGCCTGGGCCGCACTGGAAGCCCGGCGCAAGCTCGACGTGCCGGTGATCGGCTTCTACCACTCCGACCTGCCGCTGCTGGTGAGCAACCGCATGGGCAATTGGTTCACGCCCAATGTCGAAGCCTATGTCAGCAAGCTGTATGGCAATTTCGACCGGGTGCTGGCGCCGAGCCTGGTGATGGCCGACAAGCTGCGCCGCCTCGGCGTACGCGACGTCCACGTGCAGCGCCTGGGTGTCGACCTGCAGACCTTCCACCCCGAGCATCGCGACCCGCAATTGCGGGCCCAGCTGGGCATCGCCGATACCAGCAGGCTGCTTATCTATGCCGGGCGCGGTTCGCGGGAGAAGAACCTGCCGGTGCTGCTCGAATGCATGCAGCACCTCGGGCAGCCCTATCACCTATTGCTGGTCGGTTCGAACATGCCGGCCAACGTGCCCGATAACGTCAGTGTCATCGACCAGTTCCGCCCGCCGCAGGAGGTCGCCCGGCTGATGGCCAGCGCCGACCTGCTGGTGCATGCCGGCGACCAGGAAACCTTCGGCCTGGTCATCCTCGAAGCCATGGCCAGCGCTACACCGGTGGTCGCGGTTCGCGCCGGGGCCTTCGGCGAGATCGTCAACGAACAGTGCGGGCGCCTGTGCCAGGCCAACGATGGCCAGGCCATGGCCCTGGCCGTGCGCGAAGCCTTCGAAGCCGGCGTGCGCAAGCTCGGCACCCAGGCCCGACGCCATGTGGAGCAGCACTATTCATGGGACAACGTGGTCACCGGCCTGCTGCAACACTACCAGGCAGTGCTCGGCCACCAACCGCAGGTGCTCGCCCATGGCTGAGCCTTGCAGTGAATCGGCCAGCCTGATGCTGGTGCTGCACGACATCGCACCGGAAACCTGGCCCGACTACCAGCCCTTCGTGCAGGCCGTGGACGAGATGGGCAACGTGCCGATGACCTGGCTGGTGGTGCCGGACTTTCATCACCGCAACCCGCTGACCCGCTCACCGACCTTCTGCCGCCTGCTCGAACGGCGCCTGGCGCGGGGTGACGAACTGGCGCTGCACGGCTTCTATCACGCCGACGACGGCCCCACGCCACGCGGCCTCGGCGAATACTTCATGCGGCGTATCTACACCCACGAAGGCGAGTTCTATGCCCTTGACCAGGCGCAGGCCCTGCAGCGCCTGGAGCAAGGCCTGGCCCTGTTCGCCGGGCAAGGCTGGCCAGTGGCCGGTTTCGTCGCACCGGCCTGGCTGATGAGCCAAGGCACCCGGCAGGCCCTGAGCCAACTGCCACTGCGCTACACCAGCACGCCCCAGCACCTTTACCGCTTGCCGGACTTCACCGCGTTCGAAGCGCCGGGGCTGGTATGGAGTGCACGCAGTGCCTGGCGCCGGGGTTTGTCGCGGGTAGTCTGCGACTGGCAGTGCCGACGCTGGCGCACAGCCGAAACCCTGCGCCTGGGCTTGCACCCGGTGGACATGCGCCACCGCTCGGCGCGCGACTATTGGCTGCGCACCCTCGACAACCTGCTGCTGCAAGGCCGTGAGCCGCTGACCAAGTCGGCCTGGCTGGAGCGCCAGGTGATCGCATGAACCGCCTCGGCTGGCTGGCCCTGGCACTGGCGGGCGCCGTGCTGGTGCCGGCCCTGCTCGGTGGCAACGAACTGCTGCCCAGGCTGATGGCTTTCGATACCAGGCTGTTGCTGGCACTGCTGGGGATGATCCTGCTGTGCTGGGTGATCAATGCCCTGCGCCTGCGCCTGCTGCTCGGCGAGCAAGCGGCGCAGCTTGGCCGTGTGCGCAGCCTCGGCGTGGTGATGGCCACCGAGTTCGCCATCTGTACCACCCCTGGCGGCAGCGGCGGCCCGATCACGCTCATGGCCCTGCTCGCCCGCGACCGCATCGGGCCGGCACGCAGCGGCGCGGTGTTTGCCATGGATCAGCTGAACGACCTTCTGTTCTTCTTCTGCGCGATGCTGGCCATTGCCGCATATGCCCTGTTCCACAGCCTGGGCCGCAGCCAGCAAAGCATGCTGCTGGGCAGCGCGCTGCTGCTGTGCGCAGCCCTGGCCACGATCGTGGTGTTGCTGCGTTACCGCCGGGCGGTGATGCGCTTCAACGGGCGCCTGCTGCAACGCCTGGGCATGCCCGGCAGACGCAAACGCCGCTGGGCCCGCAAGGTGCTGCATTTCATCGACGCCCTGGCACAGACCTGGCAGTTGCCCAAGCGCACCCTGGCGCTGGTGTTCGCCCTCACCTGCCTGCACTGGAGTCTGCGCTACAGCGTGTTGTACCTGGTGCTGCAGGGCCTGGGCGTAGAGTTGTCGTGGATCCCGAGCTTTCTGGTGCAGATGCTCTCGCTCAGTGCCGGCCAATTCAGCCTGCTGCCGGGTGGCGCCGGTGCCGCCGAGCTGACCTCGGCCAGCCTGCTGACACCGCTGGTGGGCAGTTCGACCGCCGCCGCGGCGATCCTGATCTGGCGGGCGATCACTTACTACTTTTATCTGCTGGCGGGCGGGCCGGTGTTTGTCTGCCTGCTGGCGCGTCCGTTGCTGGAGCGCTGGCGGCGTCAGGCGGGTTGAGCTGGCGCCATAACTCGGCGGCATCGGGGAAGTCGGTACCGTCGTCGTCGCTCAGGGCTTCGGGGTCATAGCGGGCCAGGCAGCCTTCGCCGAGGGTGGGGGGAGCTGAGGCAGTGGGTTTGTTGCGCGAGATTGCCATCATGTTCTCCGCAAAAGCATTGGGGGCCGCCGTGCAGCCCCCGCAGTGGTATCAGTCGAAAACCACGGTCTTGTTGCCGTGCACCAGCACGCGGTCTTCCAGGTGATAGCGCAGGCCGCGGGCCAGCACCATCTTCTCGACATCACGGCCAAAGCGGACCATGTCTTCGATGCTGTCGGCGTGGCTCACACGCACCACGTCCTGCTCGATGATCGGGCCGGCATCCAGCTCTTCGGTCACGTAGTGGCAGGTCGCACCGATCAGCTTCACGCCACGCAGGGCCGCCTGGTGGTAAGGCTTGGCGCCGACGAACGACGGCAGGAAGCTGTGGTGGATGTTGATGACCTTCTCGGCATAGTCCTGGCACAGTTGCGGCGGCAGGATCTGCATGTAGCGCGCCAGCACCACCACGTCAGCCGCGTGCTCCTGAACCAGGCGCGACACTTCGGCAAAGGCCGGGGCCTTGTCCTTGGGGTCGACCGGCACGTGGAAGAACGGGATGCCGTGCCACTCGACCATGCTGCGCAGGTCGTTGTGGTTGGAAATCACACACGGGATCTCGCAATCGAGTTCATCGGTGTGCCAGCGGTGCAGCAGGTCGGCCAGGCAGTGCGATTCGCGGCTGGCCATCAGCACCACGCGCTTCTTCTGCGCCGAGTCGGTGATACGCCAGGTCATGGAGAACTCTTCGGCGATCGGCGCAAAGGCTTCGCGGAACGCCTCGATACCGAATGGCAGCGATTCGGCACGGATTTCATGGCGCATGAAGAACCAGCCACTCTGCTCATCGGAGTGGTGGCTGGCTTCGTTGATCCAGCCGTTGTACAAGGCCAGGAAATTACTGACTTTCGCCACGATGCCAACACGGTCGGGGCAGGCGATCACCAGACGATAGGTGCGCATGAATTAAGACTCCAGAACTTCGCAAAGGCGCTCATTCTAGCGGCCCGACCAAAAAAACGCAGTAATCATTACGCCCGCCGGTAGCCGACGGCCCGCAAAGGCTACGCGCGAGCCTGGCTGACTACAGGCTGATGACAAACTGGACGAACTGCAGGGCATATGTAAATTTTTCTTAATCTCGAGATATTTTGACACAGGGTTAATAACAGTTAACGCCCGAATAATATGTTTACTTGAGAGTATCGCCTGTCTATTATTGCCCCACACATTTCTGAACACGCATTAAGGAACACTCCATGTCCCTGATCAACGAATACCGCGCTACCGAAGAAGCCATCAAGGAACTTCAGGCCCGCCTGGCCAACCTGTCTCAGGATGACAAGCTGAAGAAAGAACTGGAGTTCGAAGGCAAACTGCGCACCCTGATGGGCGAATACTCCAAGTCGCTGCGCGACGTCATCGCCCTGCTCGACCCGGAATCGAAACTGAGCAAAGCCCCACGCGGCGCTGCCAAACCGGTCGCCACCAAGCGTGCGCGCAAGGTCAAGCAATACAAGAACCCGCACAACGGTGAAGTGATCGAAACCAAAGGCGGCAACCACAAGACCCTGAAAGAATGGAAAGCCAAATGGGGTGGCGATGTGGTTGAAAGCTGGGCGACCCTGCTGGACTGATAATCCACAGCAAGGCACTTGCATATACAAACAAAAACGCCGGCATGAAGCCGGCGTTTTTGTTTGCTCACTCAAACACTGATAGCAAACTGCTCACGCATGTGGCGTGCATGCACCTGCCAGGCATCCAACACCCGCCGCCCGGCCTCGTCAGCGGTGGCCCAGGCGCCCAGCCTGGCCTGCTCGAAATCACCCAGCGTGTTCGGCGCGCCCCACTGCGGGTCACTCAGGCGCTGCTGGCAGAAGCCATACCAGCGCTGGCGCTCTTCGCTGTTCAAGGTCTCGGGGAAGTTCCGCGCGCGGTAACGGAACAACAACTCCGGCAGGCGCGGATCATCGAACATCCAATGGCCGTGCCCTAATTGCGCAGGGTCCAGTGTGCGAACTTGCTCGCACAGGCGGCGATCGCGGTCGCCGATGAAACCGTCATACAACTGCTGTTCCGGGTCTTCGACCGCCGCGAAATCCTCTTTGCCGTAGATATGTTCGAGCTTGTCTTGCCAGGCGGACTGTTGATTCGCCAACTGTTCAGCGCGTGACTGCAGCAATGCCAGATCGATGCCCAATCGTTGTTGATCGGCAGTGCGCAATACCGAAAGCGGAGCGACTACCGGGCAGCGATTGATCTGCACCAACTTGAGCGGGACCGGTAATTGTCCTTCGGATAATTGCTCGTGCCGGGTGTACAAGCGCTCGCGCAATACCTCGGCACTTTCCCTTAATAATGGTAGGGTTTCCTGATGCAGGTCGCACACAATCAGTGCATTGCGATTGCGCGGGTGCCAGGCCAACGGCAGGACCACACCCAGATAATTACGCGCCGCAGAAAAGCGCCCGGATATATGCACCAGTGGCTGCAATAGACGGATCTGCTCCATCACTTTGTGCTTGCTGCGCAACTGGAACAGCCACTCGTACAACTTGGATTGTTTGTGCCTTATCAGGCGGGCCAGGGCGATGGTGGCCCGTACGTCGGAAAGCGCTTCATGGGCATGCCCATGGTCGATGCCATTGGCCTGGCTGAGCAATTCCAGGCGCAGGCTGGTACGCCCATCCTGTTGCGGCCAGACGATGCCCTCCGGGCGCAAGGCGTAGGCGGTACGCACCACGTCGATCAGGTCCCAGCGGCTGTTGCCGCCTTGCCACTCACGGGCATAAGGGTCGAAGAAGTTGCGGTACAGGCTGTAGCGGGTCACTTCGTCGTCAAAACGCAGGGTGTTGTAGCCAGCACCACAGGTGCCGGGGCGCGCCAGTTGCTGGTGGACCCGGGTCATGAACTCGGCTTCGCACAGGCCCTGATTGGCAAGCAGTTCGGGGGTGATACCGGTCACCAGGCAGGCGGCCGGGTGCGGCAGAATATCGTCCGATGGGCGGCAGTAGAGGCTGATCGGCTCTTCGATCTCGTTAAGTTCAAGATCGGTGCGCACACCTGCGACCTGCAACGGCCGGTCGCAGCGCGGGTTGATGCCAGTGGTTTCGTAGTCGTGCCAGAAGATGCTGGAAGTCACGGGGTCGTCCTGTTTCGCGGTCGACCCGATTCTAACGGAGCCAGGCTCAGGCGGAAGCGTTGGCGGGGCGGAAACTGAAATAGTCGCGCAGCGAGCGGACGAATTCATCGTATTCGCGCGGCGCCTGCAGCAGCATGAAGCCGGAGTCGTAGTGGCCCGGGGTCTGGTCTTCGCGGCACCACAGGCAACTGGCGGTCAGGTTGATGAACTGAAACCCGCCACCGGCCAGTGGCAGGCGCAATTGCAGCTCGAAGTCCGGGCCGACCAGCACAGGCAGCGAGCTGATCAGCATGATCCCGTCTTCGGAGGCATTGCCCAGCTGACCGATCGGCTGATCGGTAAAGCGGTTGTAGACCTTGAGCACACAAGGCAACTGATGGCGTTCGATATGGCGCTGGTTGAACATGATCGCGAGTGCAGTCCCGTACCTGATGCCAGGAATGCAAGGTACTGGCGGTTGTTGTAACAGCTGAGTTACAGATTAGCGCAGCGCGCCGGGCAAATCCCGTGAAATTAACGACACCTTGGTGTTAACGCCAAGTGGGGGTATTGACCGGGTTGGCCACTGCCGCCTCGGCACCACGGTAGTGGCCGAGCTTCTGCAGGGTCTCCAGGCGCGCCTTGGCCCGATAGGCGTATTCGTTGCCCGGGTACTGCTGGATCAGGTATTCGTAGGTCTGCGCGGCATCCACATAAAGCATGTCGCGCTCCAGGCACTGGCCACGCAGCAGCGACACTTCCGGGTGGATGAACGGCCGCGCACGGCTGGTGCGGTCGACCTGCGACAACTCCAGCATGACCTTCGAACAATCGCCACGGTCATAGGCGCGGTAGGCGTTGTTCAGGTGGTGGTCCATGGACCAGCGGGTGCAGCCGACGGTGCTGGCCGCCAGGGCGATTACGATCAGGGCGCGCATGGGGTATCTCCTTTGATGCCAGTGTATCGGCCATTGCCGGCAAATCTTCACAGCCATTTGCAAGGATACTCCCGCCCGTTCAAATGCCACCCTGCATTGGTCGCAGGTAGTGCAACGGAACAATGACTACAGCGCAATTGAGGAGTAGCCTTTCGCTGCGCTTCACTATAGGAGTCTGTGCATGAGCATCCGCCGTACCAAAATCGTCGCCACCCTTGGCCCCGCCAGCAACTCGCCGGAAGTGATCGAACAGCTGATCCTCGCCGGCCTGGACGTGGCACGCCTGAACTTCTCCCACGGCACGCCGGACGAGCACAAGGCACGCGCCCGCCTGATCCGTGACATCGCCGCCAAGAATGGCCGCCATGTCGCACTGCTGGGCGACCTGCAGGGCCCGAAGATCCGCATCGCCAAGTTCGCCAACAAGCGCATCGAACTGAAGATCGGTGACAAGTTCACCTTCTCCACCGCCCACCCGCTGACCGAAGGCAACCAGGACATCGTCGGTATCGATTATCCCGACCTGGTCAAGGACTGCGGCGTCGGTGACGAACTGCTGCTCGACGACGGCCGTGTGGTCATGCGCGTCGAGACTGCCACCGCGGATGCCCTGCACTGCGTGGTGATCATCGGTGGCCCGCTGTCGGACCACAAAGGCATCAACCGCAAAGGTGGCGGCCTGACCGCTCCGGCCCTGACCGAAAAAGACAAGGCCGACATCAAGCTGGCCGCGGAAATGGACCTGGACTACCTGGCCGTTTCCTTCCCGCGTGACGCCAGCGACATGGAATACGCGCGCAAGCTGCGTGACGAAGCCGGCGGCAGCGCCTGGCTGGTGGCCAAGATCGAACGCGCCGAAGCCGTTGCCGACGACGAGACCCTGGACAAGCTGATCGCGGCCTCCGACGCCGTGATGGTTGCCCGTGGCGACCTGGGCGTGGAAATCGGCGACGCCGAACTGATCGCCATCCAGAAGAAGATCATCCAGCACGCCCGCCGCAACAACAAGGCGGTGATCGTGGCGACCCAGATGATGGAGTCGATGATCCAGAACCCGATGCCGACCCGCGCCGAAGTGTCCGACGTGGCCAACGCCGTACTGGACAACACCGATGCGGTGATGCTGTCGGCCGAAAGCGCCGCCGGTGCCTACCCGATCGAAGCCGTACAGGCCATGGCCCGTATCTGCTCGGGTGCCGAGAAGCACCCGACCAGCCAGAAGTCCAGCCACCGCTTGCACACCACCTTCGAGCGCTGCGACGAAAGCATCGCCCTGGCGGCCATGTACACGGCCAACCACTTCCCGGGCGTGAAGGCGATCATCGCCCTGACCGAAAGTGGCTACACCCCACTGATCATGTCGCGCCTGCGCTCGCACGTGCCGATCTTCGCACTGTCGCCGCACCGCGCCACCCAGGCCCGGGCCAACATGTTCCGCGGCGTCTACCCGATTGCCTTCGACCCGGCTTCGCTGCCGGCCGACAAGGTCAGCCAGGCGGCCGTCGACGAGCTGCTCAAGCGCGGCCTGGTGGAACAAGGTGACTGGGTGATCCTGACCAAGGGCGACAGCTACCACACCATCGGTGGCACCAACGGCATGAAGATCCTGCACGTCGGTGATCCGCTGGTCGGCTGATCTGCCGCTCCAAAGGGGGCCGCTTGGCGGCCCCATTCGCGGGCAAGCCCGCTCCCACAGTTCTGCACCCGCCTTGAGGCTTACGCGGTACCTGTGGGAGCGGGCTTGCCCGCGAAAGGGCCAGCACTTTCAATAAAATACTTCAGGCATGCTCCAGGAACACATCTGCAAACACCTGCCCCCGCGGCACCCCGGCAATGAACAACCGCCGGGCAAAACGCTCGACACTCCCCGGCGCCCCGCACACCAGCGCCACCGTCTGCCGCGATGAAGGCCGCAACCCCGCCAGCGCTTCATCCATCTGCTCCGCCAGCACCCGCTCGACCTTCACCCCCGCCAGTTGCAGCAGCGGCTCGGCCAGATAGTGCCCAGCGCTGTCCCGCGCCACATGCACCACCCGAATCTCCCCTTGATGCCCCTGGCGCAACGCTTCGCGCAAGATGCCCCACAACGGTGCCAGCCCGGTGCCCGCTGCCAATAGCCAGAGCGGCCGCGCCTGCCAGTCCGGGTCGTAATGCAACGCCCCACCCCTGAACTCACCCAGGCGCAGCTCGTCACCCAGCTGCAACCCACGGGCCTTGTCGCAAAAGGCACCCGGCCGCTGGCAGTCGACATGGAACTCCAGAAAGTCGTCTTCGCCCGGCAGGCTGGCCAATGAATAGGGCCTTGCAACAGCACTGTTCCACAGCACCACATGCTGCCCCGCCTGATAACGCAACGCCCGTTCCGCTCGCAGCCGCAAGCGCAACACATCGCCGAACCAATCTACTGCACACACCCGCGCCGGCACCCCATCCTGCTGCGGGTCGAACACCGCCACGCGCAGGTCCTCGACCACCCGGCACTGGCAGGCCAGGCGCCAGCCCAAGGCATGCTTGTCCAGCGCCAGGGCTTCGGGCAGGGCGTCCACCGGCTGCCCTTCCAGGCAATGCACCAGGCAGGCGTGGCAGCTGCCGGCACGGCAGCTGTAGGGCACATTCAGCCCGGCCTCGTTGAGGGCATCGAGCAGGTTGCTGCCGGTCGGCACCGTCCAGCGGCGCGCGCCCACGCAAAGTTCAGGCATGGTAAGTCTTTCTCCATCGATCATCGGGCCACTGTATGCCAAGCGCGCATCGGCAGCAAAAAGGATGCCTGCCCCCTGCCGACCATGGTCCAGACCACGCGCAGGTGTTTCGCGCGGTGAGGCGCGCTATACTGCCGCGCCCTTTTGCGTCGGCCAGCCTGCCGGCGCGCCTTGCAAGGCGCTTCGACACGCTGGTCGGCACCGTCGAGCGTCTTTTTGAATGTTCCCGTCTTTAAGAGGAGCGCGCTGCATGACCGTGATCAAGCAAGACGACCTGATTCAGAGCGTCGCCGACGCCCTGCAATTCATCTCGTACTACCACCCCGTCGATTTCATCCAGGCGATGCACGAAGCCTACCTGCGTGAAGAGTCGCCTGCCGCACGCGACTCGATCGCCCAGATCCTGATCAACTCGCGCATGTGCGCCACCGGCCACCGCCCGATCTGCCAGGACACCGGTATCGTCACCGTGTTCATCCGCGTGGGCATGGACGTGCGCTGGGACGGCGCCACCATGAGCGTCGACGACATGATCAACGAAGGTGTGCGTCGCGCCTACAACCTGCCTGAAAACGTCCTGCGCGCCTCGATCCTGGCCGACCCGGCCGGTGCCCGCAAGAACACCAAGGACAACACCCCGGCTGTCATCCACTACTCCATCGTCCCGGGCGACAAGGTCGAAGTCGACGTCGCAGCCAAAGGAGGCGGCTCGGAGAACAAGTCGAAGATGGCCATGCTCAACCCGTCCGACTCGATCGTCGACTGGGTACTGAAGACCGTGCCGACCATGGGCGCGGGCTGGTGCCCGCCTGGCATGCTCGGCATCGGCATCGGCGGTACCGCCGAGAAGGCCGCGGTGATGGCCAAGGAAGTGTTGATGGAGTCCATCGACATCCACGAACTGAAAGCCCGTGGCCCGCAGAACCGCCTCGAAGAGATCCGCCTGGAGCTGTTCGACAAGGTCAACCAGCTGGGCATCGGCGCCCAGGGCCTGGGTGGCCTGACCACCGTGCTCGACGTCAAGATCATGGACTACCCGACCCACGCCGCCTCGCTGCCGGTGTGCATGATCCCGAACTGCGCCGCCACCCGTCACGCCCACTTCGTGCTCGACGGCAACGGCCCGGCCGAGCTGGAAGCGCCGTCGCTGGACGCCTACCCGGAAATCGTCTGGGAAGCCGGCCCGAGCGCCCGTCGCGTCAACCTCGACGACATCACCCCGGAAGAAGTGGCCAGCTGGAAACCGGGCGAGACCATCCTGCTCAACGGCAAGATGCTCACCGGTCGCGACGCTGCGCACAAGCGCATGGTCGAGATGCTCAACCGCGGTGAAGAACTGCCGGTCGACCTCAAGGGCCGCTTCATCTACTACGTCGGCCCGGTCGACCCGGTCGGTGACGAAGTGGTAGGCCCAGCCGGCCCGACCACTGCCACCCGCATGGACAAGTTCACCCGCCAGATTCTCGAGCAGACCGGCCTGCTGGGCATGATCGGCAAGTCCGAGCGTGGCCCGACCGCGATCGAAGCGATCAAGGACAACAAGGCCGTGTACCTGATGGCCGTAGGTGGCGCTGCCTACCTGGTGGCCCAGGCCATCCGCAAGTCGAAGGTCCTGGCCTTCGCCGAGCTGGGCATGGAAGCGATCTACGAGTTCGAGGTCAAGGACATGCCGGTGACCGTCGCTGTCGACAGCAACGGTGAGTCGGTGCACATCACTGGCCCTGCCCTGTGGCAGAGCAAGATTGCCCAGAGCCTGGCCGTCGAAGTGAAGTAAACCTGGTGTAACAGCGGCGCCTGCTTCGCGGGCAAGCCCGCTCCCACAGGTATCGCGAAGCCCTCAAGCTCGCGCTGTACCTGTGGGAGCGGGCTTGCCCGCGAAGCAGGCGCCGCCGTTTTCAAAGGACTTTCTCGAACTGGTCCGGCCAGTCCCTGCGGGTAAACACCTGCCCTTCCCGCCTCACCCGCCGCACTTCTTCAAGATCCACCTCACACACTAGCCACTGGCTGCTCTGCGGGCTCAACGCCTCACTCAACGCAATCACCCCGTCCCCCGGCATCCCGTGATCCGGCGGAACAAACAGCCCAGCCCGGCCGATGTTCTCATCCAGCGCCGGCGACCAGGGCGCCACCCCCACCGTCGGGCTTTGCAACACGGCTATCTGATTTTCCAGCGCACGTGCCTGCGCACCAATGCGCACCCGATGGTAGCCCGCTTCGGTGTCGGTGCAGCTCGGCGCCAGGATCAGGTCGGCACCACCCTCGGCCAGGCGCCGGGCCAGCATCGGGAATTCATTGTCATAGCAGATCAGGATGCCCAGGCGGCCAAGCTCGGTGTCGAAAACCTGCAGCCCATCACCTGCGGCAATGCCCCATTGCTCCCGCTCAAAGCGGGTCATCATCAGCTTGTCCTGGTAGCCGAGCACGCCCTCGGGGCCGAACAGCCAGGCACGGTTGCGGTATAGCCCATCAAGGTCGAGCACCGGCAAGCTGCCTGGCTGCAGGTAGATGCCCCAGCGCCGGGCAATCCCTTCGCACAACGCCAACCAAGGCTCGATCAGCGGCTGGATGCCGGCGATCGAGGCCTTGAGGTCGCCACGCTGCTCGGCCGGCAACTGGCCGCTGAGCACCAGCCCGGCGTATTCCGGCAGCAACAGCAGCTGGGCCCCCGCCTGCGCGGCCTCGGTACATAAATCCTGCAGGTGGTCGGCATAGGCCTCCCAGGTTTCGTGCAGTTCGATGGCGTACTGGCAGGCCGCGAGGCGGATCAAATCGGCAGCTCCTTGGTCCAGAACGACATGATCTTTTCCGAGCTTTCCGACTCGTCCAGGTCACGCCAGGCGTAGCGGGTGCGCAAGGAGGGATCATGCAGGAAGCCGCGATTGCGCCAGAAGCCGTGCAGCGGCTTGTAGTCCGCAGGCCGGCGCGGATGCACACCAGGGCGCTCCACGGCACAGAACGCACAGAAGTCGAATTCGGCAAGTTTGTGGGCATAGGACTCGCGCTCGATGAAGAAGCGCACGCCCAGGCCCCGGCCACGGTACTCAGGCAGTACCAGCGACTCACCGAAGTAGTAGACGCTGGCCGGGTCGCGCCCCAGGGCCAGGAACGGTTGCTGGAATTGCGGGGCCACATCCACCAGTGGCAGGCCGGTCGAAGCGCCAATTACCTGGCCATCGTCCAGCGCCAGCACCACCAGGCTGCGCCCGGAACGGGTGTAGCTGGCCAGGTAGTCGGCTTCGTACTCGGGGGTACCGTCATAGAGGTAGGGGAACTCGCGAAACACGGTCAGGCGCAGGCGAGCGAGGTCATCGATGTAGGGCGCGATAGCGGCGCCGTGCAACAGGCGTATTTCCATGCTTGGCGGTCGTTTTGTCGATGTGGATGACGCGCTCGGCTAAGCCGGGCTTGAGGGGAAACCCTATCATCCGGGCCAGCACACCGCCTTTTCCCTACACGACAGGTATTGTTCCATGACCGCTACCGAACTGGTAAATGCTTACTACGCCGCCTTCAATGCCGGCGACATGCCTGCGTTTCTGGCATTGCTCAGCGAAGACGTGATCCACGACATCAACCAGGGCGAGCGGCAGATGGGCAAGGCGAAGTTCGCCGCCTTCATGGACAAGATGAACCGCTGCTACCGCGAGCGCCTGGCCGACATCGTGGTGATGCAGAACGCCGACGGCAGCCGGGCGGCGGCGGAGTTCACCGTGCATGGCGAATACCTGGCCGACGACGAAGGGCTGCCGGCAGCCAATGGGCAGACCTACGTGCTGCCGGCGGGGGCCTTCTTCTACATTCACTGCGGCAAGATTGCCCGGGTGACCAACTACTACAACCTCAATGACTGGGTAGAGCAGGTTGCCTGAAGCAACACGGTCTCTGTGGGAGCGGGCGAGCCCGCGAACACCGGCGCAGCCGGTGCCATGCACCGCGTTGGATTCTTCGCGGGCGCGCCCGCTCCCACAAGTTGACCGCGTCTGTCAGGCGATACGGGTACCTAATATCTTGAGGAAGGCCGCCAACCAGGCCGGGTGCGCCGGCCAGGCTGGCGCGGTCACCAGGTTGCCATCGACATGCGCCTGGTCCACCGCGATATCGATGAACGTGCCACCGGCCAGGCGCACTTCCGGTGCACAGGCCGGGTACGCACTGCACTCGCGCCCTTCCAGCACACCCGCCGCCGCCAGCAGCTGCGCGCCGTGGCACACCGCCGCAATCGGCTTGCCAGCCTGGTCGAACGCCCGCACCAGTTCCAGTACCTTCTCATCCAGGCGCAGGTACTCCGGCGCACGGCCACCGGGGATCAGCAACGCGTCGTAACCCTCGGGCCGCACCCGCACGAAGTCGTAGTTCAGGGCGAAATTGTGCCCAGGCTTTTCGCTGTAGGTCTGCTCGCCTTCGAAATCATGAATCGCCGTGCGCACAGTCTGCCCCGCGACCTTCTCCGGGCACACCGCATGCACCGTGTGGCCGACCATGCTCAGCGCCTGGAACGGCACCATGGCCTCGTAATCTTCGACATAGTCGCCAACCAGCATGAGAATCTTCTTCGCCGTCATCGCACCCACTCCTTCGATTGCCCAGGGACAGTCTCTGCACGATAGCCGCTATCAGTCGCGCCGGTCGAGCACGTTGACCACCAGCCGGTCCAGCCAACCCCACACCCGCTGCTTCACCCGACGCCACAGTGGCCGGGCATGCCAGTGGTCGAGGTCGACCACCTCGCTCAAGGCGAAATCCCGCTCGAAGCTGGCCTGCACGGCGGCCGTCAACGGCGGGTCGAGGGCCTCGATGTTGGCTTCCAGGTTGAAGCGCAGGTTCCAGTGATCGAAGTTGCACGAACCGACACTGACCCAGTCGTCGATCAGCACCATCTTCAAGTGCAGGAAACACGGCTGGTACTCGTAGATGCGCACCCCGGCACGCAGCAATCGCGGGTAATAGCGGTGCCCGGCATACCGCACCGAAGGGTGGTCGGTGCGTGGCCCGGTCAACAGCAAGCGCACGTCGACGCCTTTGCCAGCGGCCCGGCGCAACGACCGGCGCACGCTCCAGGTCGGCAGAAAGTACGGCGTGGCCAGCCATACCCGCTGCTTGCCGCTGTTGATCGCCCGGACCAGCGAATGCAGGATGTCCTGGTGCTGGCGGGCGTCGGCATAGGCCACCCGGCCCATGCCCTGGCCTTGCACCGGCACCTTGGGCAAGCGCGGCAGGCCAAAGCCCTCGGCCGGGCGCCAGGCGGTGCGGCGGTTGTTGGCTTGCCACTGCCGGTCAAACAACAGCTGCCAGTCGGTGACCACCGGCCCTTTCATCTGCACCATCACCTCGTGCCACTCGCTGGTCGCCTCACCCGGCGTCCAGAACTCGTCGGTGACACCCGTGCCCCCCACCACCGCCCAGCGTTCGTCCACCAGCAACAGCTTGCGATGGTCGCGGTACAGGTTGCGCAAACCACGCTTCCAGCGCAGGCGGTTGTACCAGCGCAGGTATACCCCGGCATCCAGCAGGCGCTGGCGCAACGCCTGCGTGAACGCCAGCGAGCCATAGTCGTCGAACAGACAGCGCACCCGGACGCCGCGCCGTGCTGCCTGCTCCAGCGCCTCGACCACCGCCTCGGCACAGGCACCGGCCTCGACCAGGTACAACTCCAGGTCGACCTGGAACTCGGCGCGCACAATCGCCTGGAGCATCCGCGGGAAGAATTCGGGGCCGTCGATCAGCAGTTCGAACTCATTGCCATCCCGCCAGGGGAAGACCGGCCCCGGCATGTCAGCGGGCGTTGAAGATCAGTACCGCGTTGACCGGTACCGACGGGTTGATGGATTTCAGCTTGGCGAACGTGCGCAGGCTTTCCAGCCCTGGCAGCAGGCCAAAGTCCGAGGCCCGCAGCACCAGGGGTTCGAGGGTCACCACCTGGAAGCGCCGCTGATCCAGGCGGGTAGCCAGCAGCAGCGCGTTGTAGCTGTGCGACTGACCATGCAGGGTGACGGTCAGCGGCAGGCGCAGTTCGATCTGCGCGCCATCGGCCAGGTCGTTGAGCGGCCGCAGGTCGATCTGCGCCTTCACGCTCGCCTCGGCGAAGCGCGCCACCTCGAACAGGTGGTCGCGCATCTGCTCGTCACGCAGCGGGATACCACTGCTGACTGAATCCATCTCGATGCTCAGCGCCGCCGCGCCTTTGCCGCTGACGCTGCCGTGCAACACCAGGAAGCGATGCACCTCGGCGGTATCACCGTTCTTGCCGGTGACGAATGACAGGCGTGACGACTCGCCATCGAGGTGCCAGTTGGCATGGGCGGGCAGGCACAAAGCCAGCAGCAGTGCAGGCAGTAGACGGGGCAGCTTGAACATGACAGGTCTCGTGAAACTTGACCGCCAACCTTACCTGCCCGCCCTCATGGCAGCAAGCGGCAGCCGGCCTGCGCCCCCTGCCACGCTGCCTGGTTGCGCTGGCCAAGGCCCTCGGCGCTGACCCGCCGGTGCGGGCCGTCTTCCTCCAGCCGGCCCAAGGGCAACCATTGCTTCACATACCCTCGGCAATAGCCTTCGTCGAAGCCCATGACGAAGCGGCACGAGCAGTACTCCTTGGCCGAGTAGGCCGATAGGATGCCGGGGAAGTCCACCAGCGCCTGGCGCTCCAGCCAGGCCCAGCCGAGCAAGGCGACGGTCAGCAGCAACAGCACGCGCTTCATGCACCCTCCTTGGCCAGCGCCGCCAGCACCCGCTTGAGCAGCTCGTTGTGGCGGTAACTACCGTCGCGGTCATCGGCAAAGCGCACGATCAGCAATTTATGCGACGGCACGATATACAGCGCCTGACCCCAGTGGCCGAGCGCAGCGTAGGTCTCTGGCGGGGCGTCGGGCCACGGTGCCGGGCTTCCCGGCAACGGCAGGTTGAGCCACCAATGGCCGCCCGGATTGGCTTCGCCGGGCATCGCGGCGGCCTGGGTGAACAGCGTGCGGTTGAAGGCCACCCAGCTCGCGGGCAGCAGCTGGCGACCTTGCCAGCGGCCATCGCGCTGCATCAGCAAGCCGATGCGCGCCAGGTCCCGGGCACTGAGATAGAGGTAGGAAGAGCCGACGAAAGTGCCCGTGCCGTCACGCTCCCAGACCGCGCTGTCGATGCCCAGTGGGGTGAACAGCGCCTGCCAGGGGTAGCCGGCATAGCTACCGGTGTCGAGCATGCCGCGCAACGCGGCGGCCAGCACATTGCTGTCGCCACTGGAATAGAAAAAACGCTGGCCGGGCTGTTCGGCACCGGCGCGGCTTGCGGTGTAGGCCGCCATGTCGTTGCGCCCGCGGGTGTAGAGCATGGCCACGACAGAGGACTTCAACGGCGCGTATTCGTAGTCTTCCTGCCAGTCCAGGCCGCTGGCCCAGTGCAGCAGGTCGGCCAGGCGCACGTCGGGGTGAGCCTGCATGGGCGGGTAGTAGCGCGCGGCGGTGTCCTGCAACTGGAAGCGGCCTTCACCCTGGGCAACGCCCAGCACAGTGGCCAGCACGCTCTTGCTGACCGACCAGGTCAGATGGGCGGTATTGGCGGTAGTGGGGGCGCTGTAGCGTTCGTGGAGGATGCGCCCGTCACGGATGATCAACAGGGCATCGGTGCGGATGCCGCTGCGTTCGCTGGCGTTGCGTTCGGGGAAGGCGTAAGCGTCGACGGCCTGCCAGTCGAGGGCAGCACTGTCGATCAGCCAGTCAGGCTCGGGCCAGACTTCGGCCCAGGCGGGGCATACAGCTAATGCAAGTATCAGCAGCAGTACTTTCATCGTCATCGCCTACGGGGGCTGCTTCGCGACCCCAGGATCTAAAAGATCCCGCAGTCTGTCAGGCGTTCATGACAACCCTGCTGCCAGCCAGGCCTTGGCCAACCGCTTTTCCCGCGCCGCAGTGGCCAATGCCAGCACCCCCTGATCCCGCTGCCACAGCTGCGCCCACTGCTCCGGCCCCGCCAACAGCGCCTTGTCTATCGCCCCACGCAGTTCCTGAAACTGCGAGAACAACCCGCCCAGCAGCAAGTGGCAACCGACACTGTCGGCGCACTGTCGGCTGCCCTCGGCACACCCCGCCAACAATCCAAGTAAACGCAGGCGCAACTCCTGCGGCCAGCCACACTCCTGCCCTACGCCGTACAACCAGGCCGTCAGCGCCGCGAGTACATACAGGTCTTCCAGCGAACGGAACGGTTTGACATAGGCGTCCCAGCCATCGCCAGCCAGCAGCTCGCAGGCCGCGTCCTGCAAGCGCAAGCGAGCATGCCCGACCTCCGGCATCAGCGGCAGGGTCGGCAAGGCTTCCAGCGTCACCCCGGCCTCCCCTGGGTAAACCACCGCCAGGCTCAGCCGTGGCGCCTCACCCAGCACTTCGCTGCGTGCAGCCACCAGCAGCCACTCGGCATCCAGGCCCGCGGTGACGAAATCCTTGTTGCCGTTCAGGCGCAAACCGACCAGCCGGGTATGCATGTCCGCCGGGCGCACGCTGCGCCGCTCGGTGGCGCACAGCGCGCCAAGGCTGGCCGGGGCACTGGGCCAGAGCACGCGCAATGCGGCCTGGTAACCGATGAGGAACGCGAGGCCCGGCGTGGCCATGGCGCGTGCGCCCAGTACCGCCAGTTCGAACGGGGCAACCGCGCCAAGGCGCTCGAGCTGTGCGGCATAGGTCTCGCCCAAGGTGCCGGCCAGGGGCTGGCGAAAAGGGTCGTTGAGTCGTTGCAACCAGGCCATCGGGCGCTCCTTCAAGGGGGCTGTCGGGGGTGTCATGCAAGCATCACCAAAGATTCACAGGGGTGACACCGCGCCTACCTAGGCTGACTTTGCACAACAAAGCCGACCGGCCGCAACCCTTCATGGCTGGCTTATGGAGACTCGTAATGACTCGGATCGCTCACTCTGGCGACAACAGCACTGAACGCCGTCTGCAAGCCGAACGCCTGGTCGGCGCTGCGGCCCTGCAGGAAGCCCAGGCCCTGCGCTACAAGGTGTTCAGCGCGGAATTCAAGGCCAAGCTCAAAGGCGCCGAACTGGGCCTGGACATGGATGACTACGACGTACATTGCCGCCACATCGGCGTGCGCGACCTGAGCACCGGCGAGCTGGTGGCCACCACCCGCCTGCTCGACCACCAGGCCGCCAGCAGCCTGGGGCGCTTCTACAGCGAAGAAGAATTCAGCCTGCACGGCTTGCTGCAATTGCAGGGCCCGATCCTCGAACTGGGCCGTACCTGCGTCGCCCCCGACTACCGCAACGGTGGCACCATCGCCGTGCTCTGGGGCGAACTGGCCGAAGTGCTCAACGAGGGCCGCTACAGTTACCTGATGGGTTGCGCCAGCATTCCCATGCAGGACGGCGGCGTGCAGGCCCACGCGGTGATGCAGCGCCTGCGCGAGCGATACCTGTGCACCGAGCACCTGCGCGCCGAGCCGAAGAACCCGTTGCCCAACCTGGCCCTGCCGAACAACGTCATCGCCGAGATGCCACCGCTGCTCAAGGCCTACATGCGCCTGGGCGCGAAGATCTGTGGCGAGCCTTGCTGGGACGAGGACTTCCAGGTCGCCGACGTGTTCATCCTGCTCAAGCGCGACGACCTGTGCCCGCGCTACGCCCGCCACTTCAAGGCAGCGGTCTGATGCGTGGCCTGCGGGTGCCCGCCCGCCTCTTGCGGCTGCTGCTGGTGCTGTCGCTCGGCATGCTCATGGCCGGCGTCATCGCCGTGGGCGAACGCCTGGGGATCAAGGCGCCCATCGCACTTCGCCAACGCTGGTCGTGCTGGTTCATGAGGCGCCTGGTCGGTGCCCTGCCCTTCGAGGTACGGGTGATCGGTGAGCTGCCACAACGGCCGATGCTGTGGGTCAGCAACCACGTTTCCTGGACCGACATTCCCCTGCTCGGCATGCTGCTGCCGCTGTCGTTCCTGTCCAAGGCCGAAGTCCGCCACTGGCCGGTGGCCGGCTGGCTGGCAGAGAAGGCCGGCACCTTGTTCATTCGCCGCGGTGGCGGTGACGGCCAACGCCTGCGCGAACAGATCAGCGAACAGCTGGGCCAGGCTCGGCCGCTGCTGATCTTCCCCGAAGGCACCACCACCGACGGCCGCCAGCTGCGCACCTTCCACGGTCGCTTGCTGGCCGGTGCCATCGACCAGGGCGTGGCAGTGCAGCCGGTGGCCATTCAGTACCTGCGCAACGGCGAGGCAGACCCGATTGCGCCGTTCATTGGCGACGACGACCTGGTTTCGCACCTGATGCGCTTGTTTGCCGAGCCGCGGGGTGAGGTGTGCATTCACTTGCTGAAGCCGATCGGCAGTGCCGAGCAGGAACGTGCGGCGCTGGCATTTCAGGCGCAGCAGGCGATTCACATGGCGTTGTTTGAGGTTGAGGAGGTGGCGGTGGTGCCTCGGCGCCAGGCACGCGCTGCCTGATTCATGCATTTCCTGTACTGGCCCCTTCGCGGGCACGCCCGCTCCCACAGGTTCACCACAGACTCGAGAACTGTAATGTACCTGTGGGAGCGGGCGTGCCCGCGAAGGGGCCGGTTCAGCCAGCACAAGGCTTAGCTGTCAGACAACCTTCCTGCCGCTGCAAACGCCTGCAACTGCGGATAGAACTCGCGAAAATCCGCCAGCAACGGCTCATACAGCCGCTCCAGCTCATCCATCACTCCAGCCATCCCTTCCGGCCGCGACAAGCGCCGGGCGATGCCGTTGAACACCTGCTCCAGCGTGGCGAAATCACCATACGCCCCCAGCCAGTCATCCGCCGCCATGAACGGCGCAATCCGCGCCAGCCGCCCCGGCAGCTCAGGCTCGGCCAGCAACACCCGATAAAAATCCCCGGTGAACTGCACCAGCGGCTGCTCGGCGTAATCCCCCCAGTTCCGCGCCAGGCAATGGTCGAAAAACACATCCAGGACGATCCCGGCAAAGCGCCGCCGCTCCCGCGGAAAACGCGCCAGCGCCGCCAGTACCAGAGGGTGCTGGTCGGTGTAGCTGTCGATATGCCGGTGCAGCCGGATCGCCGCCTCCAGTACCGGTGGGAAGCGCCCCTCCAGCGAGCCTTTGACGAAGTCGCCATACAGGCTGCCGAGCAGTTGTTGCGGCGCCGGGCCGCCCAGGTGCAGGTGTGCGAGGTAGTTCATGGCCGCAGTCTAGCACCGTCGCCGCGTATATCGTTATAACGCGATATAGCGATTCGTGCTCAGCTCAGAACCACTTCATATTTGTATATCGCGAAATACCGATGTACGTTTCGCCCTATCGCGATATACCGCTACAGCACGAGCCTCAACCCATGCCACTCGATCTCGACGAAATCATAAAAGCACTGGCCCACCCGGTCAGGCGAGAAATCCTCAACTGGCTGAAAGACCCGGCAACGCAGTTTCCCGACCAGTACCACAGCACCGAAAACGGTGTCTGTGCCGGGCAGATCGACCAACGCTGCGGCCTATCGCAGTCGACCGTCTCCGCCCACCTGGCCACCTTGCAGCGGGCCGGTCTGATCAGCAGCCAGAAGGTCGGCCAGTGGCACTTCTTCAAACGCAACGAAGCCACCATCGAGGCGTTCCTCGAACAACTGCGCCAAGCGCTTTGACAAGGCAGGTAACCGTTATGACCACGCTTTTCGATCCGATCCAACTGGGCGACGTGCAACTGCCCAACCGTATCATCATGGCTCCGCTGACCCGCTGCCGCGCCGATGAAGGCCGCGTGCCCAATGCGCTGATGGCCGAATACTACGTGCAGCGTGCCAGTGCCGGCCTGATTCTCAGCGAAGCGACATCGGTCACGCCGATGGGCGTCGGCTACCCCGACACCCCCGGTATCTGGAACGACGAGCAGGTACGTGGCTGGAACAACGTCACCAAGGCCGTACATGGCGCTGGCGGGCGCATCTTCCTGCAACTGTGGCACGTCGGCCGTATCTCCCACCCCAGCTACCTCAACGGTGAGCTGCCGGTGGCGCCCAGCGCCATCCAGCCCAAAGGCCATGTCAGTCTGGTACGGCCGTTGAGCGACTACCCGACCCCGCGCGCCCTGGAAACCGAAGAGATCGCCGACATCGTCGAGGCCTACCGCAGCGCTGCCGAAAACGCCAAGGCCGCCGGCTTCGACGGCGTGGAGATTCACGGCGCCAACGGCTACCTGCTCGACCAGTTCCTGCAGAGCAGCACCAACCAGCGCAGCGACCGTTACGGCGGCTCGCTGGAAAACCGCGCACGGTTGCTGCTGGAAGTGACCGACGCCGCCATCGAAGTCTGGGGCGCGGGCCGCGTCGGCGTGCACCTGGCGCCGCGCGCCGATTCCCATGACATGGGCGATGCCGACCGCGCCGAGACCTTCACCTACGTGGCGCGCGAACTGGGCAAGCGCGGCATTGCCTTCATCTGCTCGCGGGAGAAAGAAGCCGACGACAGCATTGGCCCGCTGATCAAAGAAGCCTTCGGCGGTGCATACATCGTCAATGAGCGCTTCGACAAGGCCAGTGCCAATGCTGCCTTGGCGGCAGGCAAGGCGGATGCGGTGGCGTTTGGTGTGCCGTTTATCGCCAACCCTGACCTGCCGGCGCGGCTGGCGGCGGATGCACCGTTGAACCAGGCGCATCCGGAAACTTTCTATGGCAAGGGGCCTGTGGGTTACATCGACTACCCACGCCTCTGATTTAAACCTCGGGGCCGCTTTGCGGCCCATTCGCGGGCTTGCCCACTCCCACATGAACTGCACAGGCCTCAAGCGTGGCTATGTACCTGTGGGCGAGCCCGCGAAGAAGGTTTAGGTGATCTCAAGGGCGGGCATTGATCTGCTGCTGCAGGTTCTGGATCTGGCTCTGCAGGGTATTGAGGTTGCGCGTGGTCTGCCCACGGAACGCATCGAACTCCTGCACCGTCGCCCCGCTCGACGACGCCGCGCGGTTTTCCATCTGGGTCTTGAGCACCAGCACATCCTGCTCCAGGCTTTCCACTGCGGCTTTCTGGTTGCCCTGCTTCTTCAGCGCAGCCACTTCATCGTTCAGGTTCTTCAGCTGGCCATCGAGCTTGCCGCCATCGACCTGCCCCGATTTCAGCGCCGCCAATTCAGCGTTCACTGCTTTCAACTGTGCCTGCAGTTGGGTCTGCAGCTCAGTCACCGCTTTCTGCTGCTCACGGGTATCGGCCAGCACCTGCTCCAGGCGCTTGCCCAGGTCACCGGCCTGCCCCGCCACACCTTGCTGCTGCTTGCCCTGCTCGGCCAGGCTGGCCTGCAACTGACGGATCTGCAGCTTCAGTGCCTCACTGCCCGTGGTGCTCGAAGTCTCGCTGGCAGCGACCTTGCCGCTGATTGCCTGCAAACGCCCAGCGGCTTCTTCGCTGATCCGCGCAAAGCTTTCCTGGGTGGCCACCAGTTGCTGCTCCATCAGCGAGATCTGCTGGAAGCTCCACCAACCCAGCCCCGCCAGGGCGATGAACGAAGCGCCCAGCAATGCCCAGAGTGCCCCGGTGCTGGCCGGCCTGGCCGCCCTCTTGCGGCTGCGCGAGACGTGCGCAGGCAACAACTCGTCATCATCTGGGGTACCCGCCCGCAAGGTGGGCACATCATCGAAATCGTCGTGGGCATCGTTACGCATAGGTGGCTTCAACCGCGGTAGTAGCAAAGAGACATGAGTATAAACCGCTTGCGCGGCGCACTGATGACCATCATCTGCAGATCTGGTTCACTGCCCCAGCGGTTGATGCTTCCACCAGGCGCAGAATTCATCCAGCGCGGTCCACAGGCTGACCTTGGGCTGGTAATCCAGGTATTGCCGGGCACGGCTGATATCCAGGGTGAAATCACGGCTCATCACCTGCATGCCCAGGCGCGTCAACGTCGGCTGCGGGCGCCCGGGCCAGAGCAGGCAGGCGGCCTCGTTCAAGGCGGCCACGCTGTAGGCCAGGCCATAGGAGCGGTAGCGGGTAACCTGCGGCAGCTGCATCTGGCGCATCACGTAGTTGACCACGTCCCACAGCGGCAGTGGCTGGCCATTGCTGATGTTGTAGGCCTGGCCCAGCGCACGATCTTCGGCGAACAACGCGCTCAGCAGCGCCTCGTTGAGGTTGTGCACGCTGGTGAAGTCGACCTTGTTCAGGCCGTTGCCGACGATCGCCACACGGCCCTTGCGCTGCATCTGCATCAAACGCGGGAAGATGCTCGCATCACCAGCCCCGGTGACGAAGCGCGGGCGCAGCGCCAGCACTTCCAGGCCGAACTCCTGGGCGCCGAAGACTTTCTGCTCGGCAATATGCTTGGTTTGCGCATAGTGGTCATGAAAGCGGCGCGGCACCTGGTCTTCACGGATACCCAGGCGTGAACGGCCGTTGAAGTAGATCGACGGCGACGACAGGTGCACCAGGCGCCGCACGTGCTCCTTGAGGCAGCCTTCCACGACATTTTCCGTGACCACCACGTTGCCCTGGTGGAAGTCCTGGTAGCGCCCCCAGTTGCCCACGGCGCCCGCGCAGTGCACCACGGCCTCGACACCCTGGCAAAGACGACGGGCCAGTTCAGGGTCACCCAGGTCGCCGGGGATGAACTGTGCCCCCCGTTTGACCAGGTGCTCCACGCCTTCGGCACGCCGGCCGCTGACCCGTACAGCCAGGCCCTGCTCCAGGGCAAAGCGCGCGAAGCGCCCGCCAATGAAGCCGCTCGCGCCGGTGACCAGAATTTGCATGTATGACTCCGCCTTGATTTCAGATGCAACAGACGCCAGCCGCCGCTACAAGGGCACCAGCCAGTGCTGTGCCGTCTGCCGCAGGTGTTCGGTCAGTTGCGCGAGCAGGTGCCCGCCGTTGCGCCAATGATGCCAGTACAGCGGCACATCGATAGGGGTATCGCTGCAGATTTCCACCAACTGGCCATTCGCCAACTGTTCACGGGCCTGCAACTCGGGCACCAGGCCCCAGCCCAGGCCGGCCTCGGTCATGCGCAGAAAACCCTCGGACGAGGGGCACAGGTGATGCAGGAAACCGTCCTGAATCCCCAGCGATGCCAGGTAACGGTGCTGCAGGAAGTCGTCTGGCCCGTAGACGATGGCCGGCGTGCGGGCCAGGCGCTGTGCCGCGAACCCTTGCGGGAAGTAACGCGCCATGAACCCTGGGCTGGCCAGCGCCCGATAGCGCATGGCCCCCAGCGGCAGGCTGCGTGCGCCGGCCACTGGCCGCTCGCTGCCACACAGGCACGCGGCCACTTCACCCGCGCGCATGCGCTTGAGGCCGACTTCCTGGTCTTCCACCACCAGGTCGGTGAGCAGTTGATGCTCGGCGCAGAATGCCCCCACCGCACCGGCCCACCAGGTCGCCAGGCTGTCGGCGTTGAGGGCGATGCGCAGGCGCTCGGGCATGCCTTCCTCGTCCAGCGCGGGCACCTGGCGCTGCAGGTCGCGCTCGAGCAGGCGCACCTGCTGCACATGGTTGAGCAACTGGCGGCCGACCTCGGTCGGGCTCGGCGGCGTGGCACGCACCAGTACCGGCTGGCCAACCCGCGCTTCGAGCAGCTTGATGCGCTGCGAAATGGCCGACTGCGAAAGCCCCAGCACCTGCGCGGCACGTTCGAAACCGCCTTGCTCGATGACCGCCGCGAGGGCTGCCAGCAGCTTGTAGTCGAACATCGATTTTCCTAATGACGGATCAGCGCTATTTGTTTTTCTTATACAGCCTGACTCGCCACAATATCCAGCATCTTTTACGGAGTGTTCGCCATGTGGCAAAGCTATCTCAACGGCATGCTGGTGGCCTTCGGCCTGATCATGGCCATCGGTGCACAGAACGCCTTCGTCCTCGCCCAGAGCCTGCGCCGCGAGCACCACCTGCCGGTGGCTGCGCTGTGCATCGTGTGCGACGCCATCCTGGTGGCCGCCGGGGTGTTCGGCCTGGCCACGGTGCTGGCGCACAACCCGACGCTGCTGGCGATCGCCCGCTGGGGTGGTGCGGTATTCCTCATCTGGTACGGCGCCAAGGCACTGCGCAGTGCCTTTTCCAAGCAGAGCCTGCAGCATCAGGAAGGCCAGGGCATGCGCTCGCGCCGGGCAGTATTGCTCAGTGCGCTGGCGGTTACCTTGCTCAACCCGCACGTGTACCTGGACACGGTGTTGCTGATCGGCTCGCTGGGTGCCCAGCAGACTGCTCCAGGCGCCTACGTGGCCGGGGCGGCCAGCGCCTCGCTGCTGTGGTTCTCGACCCTGGCGATCGGTGCCGCCTGGCTGGCGCCATGGCTGGCACGGCCGGCCACTTGGCGGATGCTTGACCTGATGGTGGCGGTGATGATGTTCGCCGTGGCCGCGCAACTGATCTTCAATTGAGGGCCGCCGGTCGGCGGCCGCCAACCGCTCTGGAACCTCTATTCCCTATCTTTGTTGCGTGGTTATGCGCCGGGCCCGGTGCTATGATCCAGCCCTTGCGTCGCAAAGAGTACAAACTCGCCGACGTACATCGGGCCGCCCGTGATCGGCCTTGCGCAAACCGCAAACAGACCTGAATCAGGAGATCCACCATGGCTTTTGAATTGCCGCCGCTGCCGTACGCCCACGATGCCCTGCAGCCGCACATCTCCAAGGAAACCCTGGAGTATCACCACGACAAGCACCACAACACCTATGTCGTGAACCTGAACAACCTGGTCCCAGGCACCGAATTCGAAGGCAAGACCCTGGAAGAGATCGTCAAGGCCTCTTCGGGCGGCATCTTCAACAACGCCGCTCAAGTCTGGAACCACACCTTCTACTGGAACTGCCTGTCGCCAAACGGCGGCGGCCAGCCGACCGGCGCCCTGGCTGATGCCATCAACGCCGCTTTCGGTTCCTTCGACAAGTTCAAGGAAGAGTTCACCAAGACTTCGGTTGGCACCTTCGGTTCCGGCTGGGGCTGGCTGGTGAAGAAAGCTGACGGCTCCCTGGCCCTGGCCAGCACCATCGGCGCCGGCTGCCCGCTGACCAGCGGCGACACCCCGCTGCTGACCTGCGACGTCTGGGAACACGCCTACTACATCGACTACCGCAACCTGCGTCCGAAGTACGTCGAGGCGTTCTGGAACCTGGTGAACTGGGCCTTCGTTGCCGAACAGTTCGAAGGCAAGACCTTCAAGGCCTGATTCATTCAGCCCTGAACGAAGAGCCCGGCCCCGTGCCGGGCTTTTTTGTGCCTGCCCGTTTTCTGCCAGGGTCTTGCTCAGCGCGGATAGCACGCTAACATCAAACGTCTGGAAGTTTGATGGCGCGCACTCAAGTTGCAGGGTCGGGCAACCGATACACTACCCAAGGTCGGCCGATAGTGTATTGCCAACGTTAATGGCAAAATGATGCCATGCGCATGGATTAAGGAAACCCCATTGAAGCTGGAATTGCGGAACAGCTTATCGGTCAAGTTGCTCAGGGTCGTGCTCCTCTCGGCGCTGGCGGTCGGCGTCGTCCTCAGTTGCGCGCAGATCGTCTACGACACCTACAAGACCCGCCAGGCCGTCAACAACGATGCCCAACGCATCCTCGACATGTTCCGTGACCCCTCGACCCAGGCGGTGTACAGCCTCGACCGGGAAATGGGCATGCAGGTGATGGAAGGCCTGTTCCAGGACGAATCGGTGCGCATGGCCTCGATCGGCCATCCCAACGAAACCATGCTGGCGGAAAAGTCCCGTCCGCTGCAGGACATGTCGATGCGCTGGCTGACCGACCTGATCCTCGGCCAGGAACGCACCTACACCACCCAGCTGGTCGGCCGCGGCCCATACAGCGAGTACTACGGCGACCTGAGCATCACCCTCGATACCTCGTCCTACGGCGAAGACTTCCTGGTCAACGCGGTGATCATCTTCATTTCCGGGGTGCTGCGCGCGCTGGCCATGGGCCTGGTGCTGTATCTGGTCTACCACTGGCTGCTGACCAAGCCGCTGTCGAAGATCATCGAGCACCTCACCCAGATCAACCCTGACCGCCCCAGCCAGCACCAGATCCCGCTGCTCAAGGGCCACGAGAAGAACGAGCTTGGCATCTGGGTCAATACTGCCAACCAGTTGCTGGCCTCGATCGAGCGCAACACCCACTTGCGCCACGAAGCCGAGAACAGCCTGCAGCGCATGGCCCAGTACGATTTCCTTACCGGCCTGCCCAACCGTCAGCAACTGCAGGAACAGCTCGACAAGATCCTCGCCGATGCCGGCCGCCTGCAGCATCGCGTGGCCGTACTGTGCGTAGGCCTGGACGACTTCAAGGGCATCAACGAACAGTTCAGTTACCAGACCGGCGACCAGCTGCTGCTGGCCCTGGCCGACCGCCTGCGCGCCCACAGTGGCCGCCTGGGAGCCCTGGCACGCCTGGGTGGCGACCAGTTCGCCCTGGTCCAGGCCAATATCGAGCAGCCTTACGAGGCTGCCGAGCTGGCCCAGAGCATCCTCGATGACCTGGAGCTGCCGTTCGGCCTCGACCACCAGCAGATTCGCCTGCGCGCCACCATCGGCATCACCCTGTTCCCCGAAGACGGCGACAGCACCGAAAAGCTGCTGCAGAAGGCCGAGCAGACCATGACCCTGGCCAAGGCCCGTTCGCGCAACCGCTACCAGTTCTACATCGCCAGCGTCGACAGCGAAATGCGCCGCCGCCGCGAGCTGGAAAAGGACCTGCGCGAAGCCCTGCCGCGCAACCAGCTGTACCTGGTCTACCAGCCGCAGATCAGCTACCGCGACCACCGTGTGGTCGGCGTCGAGGCCCTGCTGCGCTGGCAGCACCCGGAGCTGGGCATGGTTCCGCCCGACCAGTTCATCCCCCTGGCCGAGCAGAACGGCAGCATCATCAGCATCGGCGAGTGGGTGCTCGACCAGGCCTGCCGGCAATTGCGCGAATGGCACGACCTGGGCTTCAGCGAATTGCGCATGGCGGTCAACCTGTCCACCGTGCAGCTGCACCACAACGAGCTACCGCGGGTGGTCAACAACCTGCTGCAGGCCTACCGCCTGCCACCGCGCAGCCTGGAGCTGGAGGTGACCGAGACCGGTCTGATGGAAGACATCAGCACCGCCGCCCAGCACTTGCTGAGCCTGCGCCGTTCCGGGGCGCTGATCGCCATCGACGACTTCGGCACCGGTTACTCGTCGCTCAGTTACCTGAAGTCGCTGCCGCTGGACAAGATCAAGATCGACAAGAGCTTCGTCCAGGACCTGCTGGACGATGATGACGACGCCACCATCGTTCGCGCCATCATCCAGCTGGGCAAGAGCTTGGGGATGCAGGTGATCGCCGAAGGCGTGGAAACCGCCGAGCAGGAAACCTACATCATCGCCCAGGGTTGCCATGAGGGTCAGGGCTACCACTACAGCAAGCCGTTGTCGGCGCGCGAGCTGACCAACTTCCTCAAACAGGCTCAGCGCAACCAGGTCTCCGCGCTGTAACACCTACCCCCGCGATTACAGGCCGTGACGCGCATTTACATGAATTGCGCGCCCGCCTCTTTACAGCAAATGTAAATCTTTCGCATGATGTTGCCGTTTCGCGTGCCACGGCGCACGGCCTAACCCCATGGTCCAACCACACGACGCAGGAAAACCAATAATGATTCGAATGCCTCTGGCCTCCGCCAGTCTGCTGGCCATCGCCATCGCTCTCGCCGGTTGCGGCGAAGGCAAGGATGACAAGGCCGCCGCTCCGCAAGCTCAGGCACCTGCTGCTGCCAGCACCGCTGCTGCGGCGCCCGGGGCTGTCGACGAAGCGGCCGGCAAAGCCGTGGTCAAGCATTACACCGAGATGGTCTACGCCGTGTACAGCGACTCGCTGAGCACCGCCAAGACCCTGCAGACCGCCGTCGACGCGTTCCTTGCCAAGCCCAACGACGAAACCCTGAAGGCCGCCAAAGAGGCCTGGGCCGCCGCGCGCGTTCCGTACCTGCAGAGCGAGGCGTTCCGCTTCGGCAACACCATCATCGACGACTGGGAAGGCCAGGTGAACGCCTGGCCCCTCGACGAAGGCCTGATCGACTACGTCGACAAGAGCTACGAGCATGCCCTGGGCAACCCGGCGGCCAGCGCCAACATCATCGCCAACACCGAGATCCAGGTCGGCGAAGAGAAGGTCGACGTCAAGGACATCACCGCCGAGAAGCTGGCCAGCCTGAACGAACTGGCAGGCTCCGAAGCCAACGTCGCCACCGGCTACCACGCCATCGAATTCCTGCTCTGGGGCCAGGACCTCAACGGCACCGGCCCAGGCGCCGGCGCCCGCCCGGCGTCCGATTACCTGGAAGGCAAAGGCGCCACCGGCGGCCACAACGACCGTCGCCGTGCCTACCTGAAGGCGGTCACCGAGCTGCTGGTCAAGGACCTCGAAGAGATGGTCGGCAACTGGGCGCCAAACGTCGCCGACAACTACCGTGCCACGCTGGAAGCCGAGCCTGTGGCCGATGGCCTGCGCAAGATGCTGTTCGGCATGGGCAGCCTGTCGCTGGGTGAACTGGCCGGTGAGCGCATGAAGGTCTCGCTGGAAGCCAACTCGCCGGAAGACGAGCAGGACTGCTTCAGCGACAACACCCACTACTCGCACTTCTACGACGCCAAGGGCATCCGCAACGTCTACCTGGGCGAATACACCCGTGTCGACGGCACCAAGCTGACCGGCCCGAGCCTGTCCTCGCTGGTGGCCAAGGCCGATCCGGCAGCCGACGCCACCCTCAAGGCCGACCTTGAAGCCACCGAAGCGAAGATCCAGGTGATGGTCGACCACGCGCTCAAGGGCGAGCACTACGACCAGCTGATCGCCGCCGACAACGCTGCCGGCAACCAGATCGTGCGCGATGCCATCGCCTCGCTGGTCAAGCAGACCGGTTCGATCGAGCAGGCTGCAGGCAAGCTGGGTATTGCCAACCTGAACCCGGACACCGCCGATCACGAATTCTGATCTGCAGTAACGGTACTGAAAGAGGCGGCCTTCGGGTCGCCTTTTTTCTGTGCGGCCCTTTTGCGGGCAAGTACAGGCTCATGAAAATGCTGGCATTTCACATCCTTTTCACCCGGGTAATTGCAAATTGCTCTTATTCAAACAACGCCGGCCTGCTAAGCTTGCACGCCGGTTTTTCGTCCACGCCCAGGATTTTGCATGTCCTCGTCGCTGTCCCGACTCTCCCCCCTGCTGCTGGCCCTCGCCCTTGCCGCCTGTGACGACGCCCCGCGTTTCACCCAGGCCGAGCCCGGCGAAGCGCTGTCTGGTGGCCAGGCAACGGTCCAGCGCGACGACCGCAAGGCGTTTTCCCTGCCCTCGGCCAACCTCTCGGCCGAACGGCGCCTGGACTTCGCCGTGGGCAACAGCTTCTTCCGCAGCCCATGGGTGATCGCCCCGTCCACCACCACCGCGCGTGACGGCCTGGGCCCGTTGTTCAACACCAATGCCTGCCAGAACTGCCACGTGCGCGACGGCCGCGGCCACCCGCCAGAGCCGGGCGACAGCAATGCCGTGGGCATGCTGGTGCGCCTGTCGATCCCCGATCAGCCTTACCTGGCCAAAGAAATCGAGCGCCTGGGCGTGGTCCCCGAACCCGTCTACGGCACCCAGTTGCAGGACATGGCCATCCCCGGCGTGGCGCCGGAGGGCAAGGTGCGGGTGAGCTACACCACCCAGACCGTCACCTTCAACGACGGCCACCCAGTCGAGCTGCGCCGCCCGACCCTGCAGATCACCCAGCTCGGCTATGGCCCGATGCACCCCGATACGCGCTTCTCCGCCCGCGTGGCCCCGCCGATGATCGGCCTGGGCCTGCTCGAGGCCATCCCCGAGGCGGACATCCTGGCCAACGAAGACCCGGACGACCGCAACCACGACGGCATCCGCGGCCGCGCCAACCGGGTCTGGGACGACGCCCAGGGCAAGACCGTGATCGGCCGCTTCGGCTGGAAGGCCGGGCAGCCCAACGTCAATCAGCAGAACGTGCACGCCTTCAACGGTGACATGGGCCTGACCAGCACCTTGCAAGCGAAGGACGACTGCACCGCGGCCCAGCTCGACTGCCTGGCCGCGCCCAATGGCAACGGCGAAGGCGACGAGAAGGAAGTCAGCGACAACATCCTGCGCCTGGTCACCTTCTACACCCGCAACCTCGGCGTGCCTGCCCGTCGTGACGTCGGCGCGCCGCAAGTGCTGGCCGGCAAGAACCTGTTCTTCCAGGCCGGTTGCCAGGCCTGCCATACCCCGCAGTTCACCACCGCCGCCAACACCGCCGAAGCGGAGCTGGCCAACCAGGTGATCCGCCCATACAGCGACCTGTTGCTGCACGACATGGGCCCGGGCCTGGCCGACGAGCGCACCGAATTCGCTGCCAACGGCCAGGACTGGCGTACCCCGCCGTTGTGGGGCATCGGCCTGACCGAAGCGGTCAGCGGCCACACCCAGTACCTGCACGACGGCCGCGCCCGCAACCTGCTCGAAGCCGTGCTCTGGCATGGCGGCGAAGCCCAGCCGGCGCGCGACCATGTCTTGACCTTCAATGCCGAGCAGCGCGCCGCGTTGCTGGCCTTCCTGAACTCACTTTAAAACGCGCAAGGAGCCGGGCATGTTCCGACCCAAACTGTTGTTCACCAGCCTCGCCGCACTCGCCCTGGGTGCCTGCTCGCCGCAGGACCCACAGGCAGTGACTTCCGCCGCCATCGCCAAGCAGGTGATCCTGCCGACCTACAGCCGCTGGGTCGAAGCCGACCGCCAGCTGGCCGCCAGTGCCCTGGCCTACTGTGAAGGCAAGGAAAGCCTGGACACCGCACGCGCCGATTTCCTCAACGCGCAGAAAGCCTGGGCCGAACTGCAACCACTGCTGGTCGGCCCGCTGGCCGAAGGCAACCGCGCCTGGCAGGTACAGTTCTGGCCCGACAAGAAGAACCTGGTCGGCCGCCAGGTCGAACAGCTGGTCAACGGCGACAAGCCGGTCGATGCCGCCGCCCTGGGCAAGGCCAGCGTCGTGGTGCGCGGCCTGTCGGCTTACGAATACATCCTCTTCGACAGCAAGCCGGACATCGCCACCGCCGAGCAGAAAGCCCGCTACTGCCCGCTGCTGGTGGCCATCGCCGATCACCAGAAGGGCCTGGCCGAAGACATCCTCAAGACCTGGAACAGCACCGACGGCATGCTGTCGCAGATGACCAAGTTCCCCAACCAGCGCTACGCCGATTCCCACGAGGCGATCGCCGACCTGCTGCGCTCTCAGGTCACCGCCCTGGATACCCTGAAGAAGAAGCTGGGCGCGCCGATGGGCCGCCAGAGCAAGGGCATTCCACAGCCGCTGCAGGCCGAAGCCTGGCGCAGCCACTCCTCGCTCAAGAGCCTGGAAGCCACCCTCAAGGCTGCCCAGGCCGTGTGGGTCGGGGTCGACAACCAGGGCCTGCGCGGCCTGCTGCCCAGCGATCAGAAAGCCCTGGCGCAGAAGATCGACGACGCCTACGCTACGGCGCTCAAACTGCTGGCCGACAACCAGAAGACCCTCGGCGAGCTGCTGGCCGACGACGCCGGGCAGCAGACCCTCAACCAGATCTACGATGCCCTCAACGCCGTCCACCGCCTGCACGAAGGCGACCTGGCCAAGGCGCTGAACATCCAGCTGGGCTTCAATGCCAACGACGGTGACTGATCATGCTGCGACGCCAGGCCCTCAAACTCGGTAGCGTATTGCTCAGCGCCCTGACCCTGGGCGGTTGGAGCCTGCTGCGCAACAAAGGCAGCGAACCTTTGCTGCTGTCGGCGCGTGACGATGGCGACGGCAAGCATTATGCGGTCGGGTTCCGCCTGGACGGCACCCAGGTGTTCAGCACCCAGGTCGCCCAGCGTTGCCATGCCATCATCAACCACCCCGAGCTGCCGATCGCCCTGTTCGTCGCGCGCCGCCCCGGTACCGAAAGCTACCTGGTCGACCTGCGCGACGGGCGCCTGCTGCAGACCGTCACCTCGCAACCGAACCGGCACTTTTATGGCCATGCGGTGATCCACAAAGGTGGCGAATGGCTGTATGCCACCGAGAACGACACCACCGACCCCGGCCGTGGCGTGCTCGGCGTGTACCGTTTCGAGGGCGAACGCCTGGTACACACCGGCGAGATCCCGACCCACGGCATCGGCCCTCATGAAGTGGCCTGGCTGCCGGACGGCGAAACCCTGGTCGTGGCCAACGGCGGTATCCGCACCGAGGCCGAAAGCCGGGTCGAGATGAACCTCGACGCGATGCAGCCGAGCCTGGTGCTGATGCAGCGCGACGGCACCCTGCTGAGCAAGGAGACCCTGGCCCAGCAGATGAACAGCGTGCGCCACCTGGCGGTGGGCGACGATGGCACCATCGCCGCCTGCCAGCAGTTCATGGGCGCTGCCGACGAAACCGCCGAGCTGCTGGCGATCAAGCGCCCGGGTGAGCCGTTCAAGGCCTTCCCGGTACCAGAGCGCCAGCTGCAATCGATGGCCCAGTACACCGCCAGCGTCGCCATCCACAGCGACCTGCGCCTGGTGGCGCTGACCGCACCGCGGGCCAACCGCCTGTTCGTCTGGGACCTGGACAGCGGCGCGGTGAAGCTCGATGCACCGATGCCCGATTGCGCCGGAGTTGGCGCGGTCAAGGATGGCTTTGTCGTCACCTCCGGGCAGGGCCGTTGCCGCTTCTACGACTGCCGCAAGGCCGAACTGATCGGGCAACCGATGGACCTGCCGTCCGGGTTCTGGGACAACCACCTGCACCTGGTCTGATCTGACACCTGTACCAGCCTCTTCGCGGGCAAGCCCGCTCCCACAGGGTTCTCACTAATCCCGAGATTACACCGCTCCTGTGGGAGCGGGCTTGCCCGCGAAGAGGCCGACGCAGGTAATCATCTCCCCTTCCCTCGAAAAACAGTCAATACTTCCCTCATCCGCACGTGGGCAGGATCGCCCGTTGTCGTGTCAAAACGAATAACAACACATCCAAGGAACCGGACTTATGCTGCGCCGCCGCATGCTCATCATGTTGGCCGTCGTTCTGCTGATCGTGCTGGCCCTGGGGGGCTACAAAGGCTTCTCGATCTACCAACAGATCCAGATGTTCTCCGCCCCTCGGCCGCCCATCACCGTTGCCGCTGCCCCGGCCGAACAGCGCCAGTGGCAAGAGCGCCTGCCTGCCGTAGGCAGCCTGAAGGCATTGCAGGGCGTCGAGCTGAGCCTGGAAGTGGAAGGCATCGTCAAGGCCCTGTACTTCGACTCCGGGCAAAAGGTCAAAGCCGGGCAGCCGCTGCTGCAGCTCAACGACGACCAGGAAACCGCCCTGCTCGGCACCGCCCAGGCCGACCTGGGGCTGGCCAAGGTCGACTTCGGCCGCGGCAGCCAGCTGGTCGGCGATGCCGCCATCTCCCGCGGTGAGTTCGATCGCCTGTCCTCCCAGTACCGGCGCAATCAGGCGGTGGTCGAACAGCTCAAGGCGCAGAAGATCAAGAAAAGCATCAACGCGCCGTTCAGTGGCACCATCGGCATTCGCCAGGTGGACATCGGCCAGTACCTGGCCGCCGGCACGGTGATCGCCACCCTGCAGGACCTGTCCAGCCTGTACGTCGACTTCAACGTACCGGAGCAGGCCTTGCCGCACCTGAGCCTGGGCCAGCAGGTGCTGGTGCAGGTGGCGGCGTATCCGGGGCAGACGTTCCCGGCCAGCCTCAGCGCGATCAACCCCAAGGTCGATGAGAACACCCGCAACCTGCTGGTGCGCGCGACCCTGGCCAACCCGGACGACAAGCTGCTGCCCGGCATGTTCGCCAACCTGCTGATCCTGCTGCCCGACCCGCAGCCCCAGGTGGTCGTCCCGGAAAGCGCCATCACCTACACCCTGTACGGCAACTCGGTGTACGTCGCCACACCGAAGAAGGACAAGGACGGCAACCCTGAAAACGACGAAAAGGGCCAGCCGCAGCTAAGCGCCGAACAGCGCACCGTACAGACCGGTGAGCGCCGCGATGGCGTGGTGGTGGTCAGCAAGGGCCTCCAGGCCGGCGAACAGGTGGTGACCGCCGGGCAGCTCAAGCTGACCCCGGGTGCGGCCATCCGCATTGGCCAGGACAGCGCGCTCAAGCCCGAACAGGGCACACCGCGCACCGACTGAGCAGGAGGCAGGCATGGCGTTCACCGACCCGTTCATCCGCCGCCCGGTGCTGGCCAGCGTGGTCAGCCTGCTGATCCTGCTGCTCGGCTTCCAGGCCTGGAACAAACTGCAGATCCGCCAGTACCCGAAAATGGAAAACGCCCTGATCACGGTGACCACCGCCTACCCCGGGGCCAACGCCGAGACCATCCAGGGCTACATCACCCAGCCGCTGCAACAGAGCCTGGCCAGCGCCGAAGGCATCGACTACATGACCTCGGTCAGCCGGCAGAACTTCTCGGTGATTTCCATCTACGCACGCATCGGCGCCGACAGCGACCGCCTGTTCACCGAGCTTTTGGCCAAGGCCAACGAGGTGCGCAACCAGTTGCCGCAGGACGCCGAAGACCCGGTCCTGAGCAAGGAAGCCGCCGATGCCTCGGCGCTGATGTACATCAGCTTCTACAGCAAGGAGATGAGCAACCCGCAGATCACCGATTACCTGTCGCGGGTGATCCAGCCCAAGCTGGCGACCCTGCCGGGCATGGCCGAGGCGGAGATCCTCGGCAACCAGGTGTTCGCCATGCGCATCTGGATCGACCCGGTGAAGCTGGCCGGCTTCGGGCTTGCGGCCACCGACGTGACCAATGCCGTACGCCGCTACAACTTCCTTTCCGCCGCCGGCGAGGTGAAGGGCGAGTACGTGGTCACCAGCATCAACGCCAGCACCGAGCTGAAATCGGCCGAAGCCTTCGCCGCATTGCCAGTCAAGGTGTCCGGTGACAGCCGGGTGCTGCTGGGCGACGTGGCACGGGTGGAGATGGGCGCAGAGAACTACGACACGGTCAGCTCCTTCGATGGCACGCCGTCGGTCTACATCGGCATCAAGGCCACCCCGGCGGCCAACCCGCTGGACGTGATCAAGGAAGTGCGGCGCATCATGCCGGAACTGGAAAGCCAGCTGCCGTCGGCGCTGAAGGTCTCGATCGCCTACGACGCCACGCTGTTCATCCAGGCTTCCATCGACGAAGTGATCAAGACCTTGGGCGAGGCGGTGCTGATCGTCATCGTGGTGGTGTTCCTGTTCCTCGGCGCCCTGCGCTCGGTGCTGATCCCGGTGGTGACCATTCCGCTGTCGATGATCGGCGTGCTGTTCTTCATGCAGATGATGGGTTATTCGCTGAACCTGCTGACACTGCTGGCGATGGTGCTGGCCATCGGCCTGGTGGTGGACGATGCCATCGTGGTGGTGGAGAACATCCACCGGCACATGGAGGAAGGCAAGTCACCCTTCGATGCGGCCCTGGAAGGTGCGCGGGAAATCGCCATGCCCGTGGTGTCGATGACCATCACCCTGGCAGCGGTCTACGCCCCCATCGGCTTCCTCACCGGGCTCACCGGCGCGCTGTTCAAGGAGTTTGCCCTGACCCTGGCCGGCGCGGTGGTCATCTCCGGCATTGTCGCCCTGACCTTGTCGCCGATGATGTGCGCCCTGCTGTTGCGCCAGGAGCAGAACCCCAGCGGCCTGGCCCATCGGCTGGACGTGCTGTTCGAAGGCCTCAAGGTGCGCTACCAGCGCCTGCTGCACGCCACCCTGGACAGCCGCCCGGTGGTGCTGGTGTTTGCCGTGATCATCCTGTGCCTGATCCCGGTGCTGCTCAAGTTCACCCAGAACGAACTGGCGCCCAACGAGGACCAGGGCGTGATCTTCATGATGAGCAGCTCGCCGCAGCCGGCCAACCTCGATTACCTGAACGCCTACACCGACCAGTTCACGCCGCTGTTTAAGAGCTTCCCAGAGTACTACTCGTCGTTCCAGATCAACGGTTTCAACGGCGTGCAGAGCGGCATCGGTGGCTTCCTGCTCAAGCCATGGAATGAACGCCAGCGCACCCAGATGGAGCTGCTGCCGCTGGTGCAGGCCAAGCTCGAGCAGATCGGCGGGCTGCAGATCTTCGGCTTCAACCTGCCGTCGCTGCCGGGTACCGGTGAGGGCCTGCCGTTCCAGTTCGTTATCAACACCGCCGGCGACTACCCTGCCCTGCTGGAAGTCGCCCAGCGGGTCAAGCAACGGGCCCAGGAATCGGGCAAGTTCGCCTTCCTCGACATCGACCTGGCGTTCGACAAACCCGAAGTGGTGGTCGACATCGACCGGGCCAAGGCGGCGCAGATGGGCGTTTCGATGGATGCGCTGGGCGGTACCCTGGCTACCCTGCTGGGCGAGGCGGAAATCAACCGTTTTACCCTCGAGGGCCGCAGCTACAAGGTGATTGCCCAGGTCGAGCGGCCCTATCGGGACAACGCCGGCTGGTTGAACAACTACTACGTGAAGAACGAGCAAGGGCAGCTGCTGCCCTTGTCGACCCTTATCACCCTCAGTGACCGCGCGCGCCCGCGCCAGCTCAACCAGTTCCAGCAGCTGAACTCGGCAATCATCCAGGGGGTACCGATGGTCAGCATCGGCGAGGCGTTGCAGACCGTGGGCGATATTGCCCGGGAAGAAGCACCGGAAGGCTTTTCCTTCGACTATGCCGGCACAGCACGGCAGTACGTGCAGGAAGGCAGCGCGCTGTGGGTGACCTTTGGCCTGGCGCTGGCGATCATATTCCTGGTGCTGGCCGCGCAATTCGAGAGCTTCCGCGACCCGCTGGTGATTCTGGTAACCGTGCCGCTGTCGATCTGTGGCGCGCTGCTGCCGCTGTTCCTGGGCATCTCCAGCATGAACATCTACACACAGGTGGGGCTGGTGACGCTGATCGGCCTGATCAGCAAGCACGGCATTCTGATCGTCGAGTTTGCCAACCAGTTGCGTGAGGAAAAGGGCTTGAACGTTCGCCAGGCCATCGAGGAAGCTGCCGCCATTCGCCTGCGGCCGGTACTGATGACCACGGCGGCGATGGTGTTCGGCATGGTGCCGCTGATCCTGGCCACCGGGGCAGGTGCGGTGAGCCGGTTCGATATCGGCACGGTGATCGCCACCGGGATGTCGATCGGCACCTTGTTTACCCTGTTCGTGCTGCCGTGTATCTACACCTTGCTGGCACACAAGTCAGCCGCCCGGCAGCCGATAGCTGCATGAACGCGCCCCCTGTAGGAGCGCGCAAATGCTTTGAGTCACAAAAACAAAGGCCTCGCGATTGCGAGGCCTTCATCTTGCATCTTGCTCGAGCTGTATCAGCCAAACGGCCGAAGCCCCTGGCGCATGCCGAAGAGGAACAGCAACAGGTCCTGATCCGGCTGGGCCTGGCTCTGCTGCGCCTTGACCTCACGCGGTATCGCACACTGGTCTGCCTTGCTGAATACCACAGGCCGCGGCTCTTCCCAGGCCGCTACCGCCGCCGTGGTCACGGCCAAGCCAGCCACCAGGAACAAAGCTCGAGCGATTTCTAGTTTCATTGCCCTAACCCTTTGACAGCGCTGCCAAACGCCATCTGGTAAAAATAGAGCAGCGTTTGCCATTCCGTGTCATTTAGCGACGAGTGGCGGCGCAGCTGGCGCAGGTCGTTACCCGCAGCCCGCTGACAGCTGATGCGTCGTCGGCACTTTTCCAGGTCCAGGAGTGCTACCTCGACGCGGGCCTGCTCACCCTCGCCGATGACCTTGATGAAGACGTGCTTGCCGTACAGGCAGCCATGCTGCCAGTGGCCCAGGTGCATGCGCGCCAGGTTGTCGGCCAGGTCCTTGAGCATGCGTTCATGCACGGCCTGAGGATAGCGCTCGCGGGCGCCTTCGGCGTGCCACGTGTCGAGTTCGACAAAGCCGTCCAGCGCCTCGCTGACCAGCAGCGCCCGCCATTGGTGCTCGGGGTCACGCTCGGCACCACAAAACACGATGCGTGGCACGCGCACACCCAGTTGCTCGAAGCTGTTCAGTGCATCGAGTTCGCGCAGCACGGTCGGCCTGCCGAATGGGTGCAACAGGCTGCGATAGATGTGGCCGACCTGACGCTTGGCATACAACACCTTGCCGTTGCCATCGTTCAGGCGTTGCACGCCACTTTCACCACCGCGCCGCTGGTTGGGTTCCTCGACCCATTCGCCCTGCTGGCGCCAGTAATAATCGAACCGCGACTCCCCATTTTGGGCTACAGCCATCAAACACTACCCCTTACGCAATACATATACCCGCCACATGGCATAGAACGGCAGGAAGTCGAGGTGTTCCTGGATTCTGAAGCCGGCGGCCTTGAATTCTGCTTCAACCGTTTCTGCCGGTAACACGAAACGGTTCTGATAGCTGCCCTGCTCGGCCTTGGCACTGCGCTTGCGCTCGAGCTTCTGGCGGCGCCAGGCCTTGAAGTTACCGTCCACCCACAATGACAGGATTACACTGTCACGGCTAACCCTTTGAAACTCGTCGAGAATGGTCTTGCGGTGAGCCGCCTCGCCAATATGGTGGAACAACCGCATGCAGAAGATGCTGTCGACCGAATTATCCGGCAAGTCGATCGCGAATGCCGATGTTTGCAAAGGACGTACCCGCGCCACCACCGCTGGCGGTTGTGCGGCACATGCCGTCTGGATCATCGCCTCGGAGTTGTCGGCACCGATGATCACCCGGTTGGGCTTTTCCGCCAGCAGCGGCCAGAAACGGCCCGCGCCGCAGGGCAGGTCAAGTACAAGGCCCGGCTCCCCGGCCAGCGCCAGGGCACGACGGGCCAACTGCTCGTCACGCTTGTGGGACAGGCGCCGTGCCAGTCCGTCCTGGTGCTTGAGGAAGTACTCCCTGGCATGTTGCTGGTCGTACTTCTCGGAAAATTCGAGTTTGATCGGGCTGCGCATCGAATGGCTCCTGTTTCCAATGCGCTTACCTTAGGTAGCGGATCGTTGGAAACAGGTCATGCCAATGTGAAAATAATGTCATCAGCCTGTAGCTATGTTTCACGTTGTTACTGCGTGGGATCGGTCTTTTCCGCGCTCTGGCTAAGGTCTACCTGGAAGCGGCAGCCATGCGGCGCCGTGGCGGTCAGTGTCACCCGCCAGCCCTGGTCATCGCAGATCCGCTGCACCAGCGACAGGCCCAGGCCAAGGCCCTCGCCACGGCGCTCCTCGCCGCGCACGAAAGGCTGGAACATGGCCTCGCGCTGCTCTTCCGGAATCCCCACGCCACTGTCCTCGACGCTGAATCCATTGAGCTGCAGGCTCAGGCGGATGTAACCGCTATCGGTGTAATGCGCGGCATTGCGCAGCAGGTTGCCCATCACCGATTGCAGGAACGTGGCGTTGTACAGGAGCGGGCCAGCACTGACCTGGCCATCGTAATAGAGCGCCAGGCCCTTCTGCTCGATGGTGTCACGCCATACCCCCGTCAGGTCGTCGGCGACTTCGCGCAGGGTTGCCTGGGACGCCACGGCCCCTTGGTCACGCTGGGCACGCGCCAGCATCAGGAAGGTCTTGACCAGCTCGCGCATCTCTTCCGTAGCACGCGCAATGCGCTCCACCTGGCTGCGCGAGCGGGTATCCAGATTGGGGTTTTCCATCAGCAGTTCGCACGAGGTGGCCAGCACCATCAGCGGCGTGCGCAGCTCATGGCTGACATCGCTGGTGAACAAGCGCTCGCGGGTCAGCGCATCGCGCAGCCGGCCCAGGGTATCGTCGAACGCCACCGCCAGCTGGCCCACTTCGTCGGCGGCATAGTCCGGCGCCAGCGGCGGCGCCAGGCCAAGCAACTGATCACGATGGCGAACCTGTCGCGCCAGGCGGATGACCGGTGCCATCACCCTGCGCGCCAGCAGCCAGCCGAGCACCACCGCCAGCACCAGACTGAGCACGAACCCCACCACCACGACGGCAAACAGCACGCGCTCGCGCTCTTCGAAATCGCTCTGGTCCTGCAGCAGCACATAGCGGCGACCATCGACGATCTCGACCATCGCGTGGTAGGACAGCTGGTCGCGAAACACCTCATGGAAGCCGACATCGAGGTGGCGCAGGTCCTTGGGCAGCTCGAAATCGTCGCGTCCGCCACTGAAATAGAACAGCTGGTCAGGCCGTGGCCGGTGGCTCCAGTCGCTGACGCTGTCCATGCGCAGCAAGCGCTGCAGGTCGCCGCCGAGCACCGATGAGATCAGGCGCTCCTCGACCAGGTGCACGGTGGCGACGATACCGAAGGCGAAGGCGCCAGCCACCAGCGCGCTCATCAACGCGAAGGCGATGATGATGCGCTGGGCAAGGCTTTGCTTAAACTCCATCGCGGCCCTCGGCGAGGCGATAGCCGACGCCATGGACGGTATGCAACAGGGGTTTTTCGAACGGTTTGTCGATCACCTGGCGCAGCTGGTGCACATGGCTGCGCAAACTGTCGCTGTCAGGGCAGTCATCGCCCCACAGGGCTTCTTCCAGCACCTCGCGGCGCAGCACGTGCGGGCTCTTCTGCATCAACACGGCGAGCAGCTTGAGGCCAACCGGGTTGAGCTTGAGCAGGCGGCCCTGGCGGGTCACTTCGAGGGTATCGAGGTCATAGCTCAAGTCCGCGACCTGCAAAGTGCGGCGCCCGCCGCCCTGGGCACGGCGCAGCACTGCTTCGATGCGCGCGGCCAGCTCGGACAGGGCAAATGGCTTGAGCAGGTAGTCATCGGCACCGGAGCGGAAGCCCTGCAGGCGATCGTCCAGCTGGTCGCGGGCCGTGAGCATGATCACCGGGGTATCGCGGCGGGCATCCTCGCGCAGGCGCTTGCACAGGGTATAGCCATCGATACCGGGCAGCATGATGTCGAGCACGATCAGGTCGTAGTGCTCGGTGGCGGCCAGGTGCAGGCCGGAGAGGCCGTCCTGGGCGCAGTCGACGGTGTAGCCTTTCATGCCCAGGTAATCGGCAAGGTTGGCCAGAATATCGCGGTTGTCTTCAACCAAAAGAATACGCATCGGGTTCTCCTGTGCGGCGCTTCGCAAGGGTGCGCGGCAGGCGCAGCTTAAGGCCATCGCCGGTACTGTGCCAGCCCTTGGGCAAATTCAGCGAACTTGACAGTTTTTTCACTGATCCTTCACGGACAGAGGATAGCGGGCGCATGACAATGCCCGGTCTTTTTACCCCTGGAGTCGTCATGCAACAACGCACTCGTCCGCGTCCGATCAATCCCTGGCTGTACCTGGGCATACCCCTGGCTGTGGCTGCGACCCTGCTGCTGCTGGAACTGACCTCGATCGACATGGACGTCGCCAACCTGTTCTTCGACCCCGCCGCCGGGCAGTTCATCGGCCGTCACAGCTACCTGCTGGAAACCGTCATGCATGACCGGGTCAAGCAGGGCGTGATCCTGCTCGGGCTGATTTCCCTCGGCGCGTTCGCTTCGAGCTTCGTCTGCAAGCCGCTGTTCAGCTGGCGTCGCGAGCTGGGTTGCCTGGTGTTGGCATTGGGGCTGTCGACGGCCTTCGTCACGCCGTTGAAGAAGGTGACCCAGGTGCAATGCCCGTGGAGCCTGACCGAGTTCGGTGGCAAGGAAACCTACAGCAAGCTGCTGGAGCACCGCCCGGCGACCGACAAGCCCGGCCTGTGCTGGCCGGGTGGGCATGCCGCCACCGGTTTCTGCCTGTTCGGCCTGTTCTTCATGCTGCGTGACCGCCGCCCTAAACTGGCGCGGGTGGCGTTCGGGGTGGCCCTGGTGGCCGGCTCGACGCTGGGGTTGGGGCGGATGCTGCAGGGCGCGCACTTCCTGTCGCATAACGTGTGGACAGCGGTGTTCTGCTGGTTGATCGGCTTGGGGTCGTATTACCTGGTGCTGTATCGCAGGGGCATGGCCGAAGCGCCAGCCGGCGAACGTAGCGTCGCCTGACAGAGGGGCTGCTTTGCAGCCCCAGTGGCCGGCACAGGAAAACGAAAAAGCCCCGCACTAGGCGGGGCTTTTTCTTGTTGCAGGGGGTGAGGCTGGCTTACATCATGCCGCCCATGCCACCCATGCCGCCCATGTCAGGCATGCCAGCTGCTGGCTTGTCTTCCGGCAGGTCGGCAACCATGGCTTCGGTGGTGATCATCAGACCGCCGATCGAAGCTGCGGCTTGCAGAGCCGAACGGGTGACCTTGGCTGGGTCGAGGATACCCATCTCGATCATGTCGCCGTATTCGCCGGTAGCGGCGTTGTAGCCGTAGTTGCCCGAACCTTGCTTGACCTTGTCAGCGACAACGCTTGGCTCGTCGCCGGCGTTGGCAGTGATCTGGCGCAGCGGCGCTTCTACAGCGCGACGCAGCAGGGAGATACCGACGTTCTGGTCTTCGTTGTCGCCTTTGAGGTCAACGATGGCAGCCAGGGCGCGAACCAGGGCCACACCACCGCCAGGCACCACGCCTTCTTCGACGGCTGCACGGGTAGCGTGCAGGGCGTCTTCAACGCGGGCTTTCTTCTCTTTCATTTCAACTTCGGTGCCAGCACCGACCTTGATCACGGCAACACCGCCAGCCAGCTTGGCCAGACGCTCTTGCAGCTTCTCACGGTCGTAGTCCGAAGAGGTTTCTTCGATCTGGGCACGGATCTGCTTGACGCGTGCTTCGATGTCGGCGTCAACGCCAGCACCGTCGATGATGGTGGTGTTTTCCTTGGACAGGATCACGCGCTTGGCGTTACCCAGGTGCTCCAGGGTGGTGGTTTCCAGGGTCAGGCCGATTTCTTCGGAGATGACCTGGCCGCCGGTCAGGACGGCGATGTCCTGCAGCATGGCCTTGCGGCGGTCGCCGAAGCCCGGTGCCTTGACCGCAGCAACCTTGACGATGCCGCGCATGTTGTTGACCACCAGGGTAGCCAGGGCTTCGCCTTCGACGTCTTCGGCAACGATCAGCAGTGGGCGGCCGGCCTTGGCAACGGCTTCCAGAACTGGCAGCAGCTCACGGATGTTGGAGATCTTCTTGTCGACCAGCAGCAGCAGCGGGCCTTCCAGCTCGGCAACCATGGTGTCTGGCTTGTTGACGAAGTACGGCGACAGGTAGCCGCGGTCGAACTGCATGCCTTCTACAACCGACAGTTCGTTTTCCAGGCCCGAGCCTTCTTCAACGGTGATCACGCCTTCTTTACCAACTTTTTCCATGGCTTCGGCGATGATTTCACCGATGGAGTTGTCGGAGTTGGCGGAGATGGTACCTACCTGGGCGATGGCCTTGGAGTCGGCGCATGGCTTGGACAGGTTCTTCAGCTCGGCGACAACGGCGGCGGTGGCCTTGTCGATACCGCGCTTCAGGTCCATCGGGTTCATGCCGGCAGCGACGGCTTTCAGGCCTTCGTTGACGATGGCCTGAGCCAGAACGGTAGCGGTGGTGGTGCCGTCACCGGCAGCGTCGTTGGCCTTGGAAGCGACTTCCTTGACCAGCTGGGCGCCCATGTTTTCGAAGGCGTCTTTCAGCTCGATTTCTTTGGCGACGGAAACGCCGTCCTTGGTGATGGTCGGAGCGCCGAAGCTCTTGGCCAGCACTACGTTACGGCCTTTCGGGCCGAGGGTCGCTTTTACTGCGTCGGCCAGAACGTTGACACCAACCAGCATTTTCTTACGGGCGGAATCGCCGAATTTTACGTCTTTAGCAGCCATGATCGTTTAATCCTTGGAATTCTTTGGAGTAACGGGAAGTCGGAGGGAAATCAGCCTTCGATGACGGCGAGGATTTCGTTCTCGGCCATGACCAGCAGGTCTTCGCCATCGACTTTCACGGTGTTGCTGCCCGAGTAAGGGCCGAAAACCACTTTGTCACCGACTTTGACGGCCAGTGCACGTACTTCGCCGTTTTCCAGGACGCGACCGGTGCCAACAGCAACGACTTCGCCGCGGTTTGGTTTTTCAGCGGCCGAACCCGGCAGGACGATACCGCCAGCGGTTTTCGATTCTTCTTCGCTGCGACGGATGACTACGCGGTCATGCAGAGGACGAAGCTTCATTGTCGATCTCTCCCAAATTGTGGTTTTCATCGGCCGGTATCGACACCGGCGGGGTTGATGCGGTCCGGCGTTGCCGGGGGTGGCCCGCCGAGGGCGAACCACCTGTGTCATGTCTGGTGTTGCCACCAGAAACCTTGCGGTGACCACATACATGAGGCCGCCATATTCAATTACAAGGCTTGAGATGGAAAATTTTTCAGCCCGTTGAAAAAGACCGGGGCCGCTTGTGCGGCCCCGGAGGTTACAGGTGTATCTATTTGTCGCGGCGCTCGTACTCGCCTTCGATCACGTTCGGGCGATGGCCGCCATCACGCGGCTGTGCCTGGAACGGGTCGTCCTGGAACGCGCGCTGGCGCATGGCCTGGGCTTCGGCACGCTCGCGCATCTTGCGCGCCGCCAGGTGGCGGGTGAACGGCAGCAGGCACAGCAGGCCCAGCACGTCGCTGATGAAGCCTGGCAGCAGCAGCAAACCACCCCCCACGGCCAGCATCAGGCCCTGGAACATGTCCTCGGCGGGCAGTTCGCCACGCTGCAGGCTTTCACGGGCACGCAGCGCGGTGGCGAGGCCCGCCACACGCACCACCAGCACCCCGAGGGCGGAGCCGGCGATGATCAGCAGCAGCGCCGGAAAGAAACCGATCGCGGCGCTGACCTTGACGAAGACGAACAACTCCAGCACCGGGAACAACAGAAACAGCAATAGAAAAGCACGCATCAAAGCATTCCTCGTCGGAAGAAACCCTTCCAGTAAGACCTACAAATGGATGCGTGCGCTCGGTATTTCAAGCCTCGACTTCCGTCGCAGTCGGCCATTGGTCGGCGCGCGCCAGCAAAACCAGGGCTTCGCGCACTTGTGTCGGCGTGTTGCAAGACGCGGGGAACGCCAACCAGTAGATACCCTGGCCGATACGCAGGTGCATGCCTTCGCTGTCGATGCCGACCATCTGTGCCGGTACGTTGCTCGGCAGGTCGCTCAGCGCTACGTAATGGGCGATGGCACTGGCATGGTCGCTGTTCATGTGTTCGATCATGCTCGCCTCGGCCTTGCCGGCGAACGGATTGGCCAAGGTCACCTGGTCGAGCCAGTGGATGGCACCGAAGCCGCCAATGTAGCGATGGCGCACCGGCTGCAGGACCCAGAAGTCGAAATCGTGGGCCTTGTGATAGTTGGCCGCATCGGGGAAATAGCGGTAGTAGCGTTCGGCCGCCGCCTCGATGGCCGTCTCATCGACTAACTTGTGCGCCTCGGCCATGACCGTCAGGCGGCCAACGGCCTGCACGTCCTCTGCCTCACGTTCACCCACCAGCAGCGAGCACTTGGGGTCCTTGAGCAGGTTGTGGGTGTGTTGGGCGATGCGGCTGATCAGGATCAGCGGGTTGCCCTCGGCATCCAGGCAGTAAGGCACCACCGAACCGAACGGGAAACCCGGCATGGACTTGGAATGGGTCGAGAGCACGCCGCGGTATTCCTTGAGCAGCAGTTCCCGGGCGGGGCGGATGGCATGGGTACTCACTGAGGGCGGCTCCTGTTGGCGGCTGGATGGGTGACAAGATAAGCATTATCACCCACCACCGCCACTGGCGAGCGCTTACCAGGTCACGCCAAACCCTGCGGTGTAGCGGGTCTTGTCCAGGTCGCTTTCGCGCGTGCCGGTGATGATGTCCTTCTCCGCCTTGAGGTTGAGCGAGGCCCATTCGGTGACCTTGTAACGCAGCCCCACCTCGGCATCCAGCGAGTAGTCGGCCACGCCGCCCAGCGGCTTGGCGAACTCGCCATTGGTGAACAGCTGGACGTTCTTGCCGATCAGGTAGCGGGTGTAGTCCCACTTCACTGCCGCCGAGTAGAAGTTGTCCTTGGCACCGTCCTGGTACTCGAAATCGGTACGGTTGATCAACGAGCCCAGCGAGAACGCGCCCAGCTCGTCGTCCCAGAACTGGTAGCCAGGGCCGGTACCGACGGTGCGCTGGCGGGCCAGGTCTTCGACCCGGTCGCGCTTGTACTCCATGCGCCCCTGCCAGAACCACTTCTCGGTGATGAAGCGGTCGAGTGCGTACTCGGCGCTCCAGTTCTCGGTGGTGGTCACGTCGTCCTTGGTCTCGCGGTTGTACTCGCCTTCGGCGTTGTGCCGCCAGCGACCGTGCCGCGCGGTGGTCTTGAAACCGATGTCATAGTCGTCGGTATCGTTCTCGGCACGCTTGTAATCCATGGCCACGTCGACGTTGCCCTTCCAGACGAAGTCCTCGACCAGTGGCTTGGGCTTCATGATCTGCTCGATACTGGCAAGCTCCACGGTTTTGGGTGCATCACCATTGGCCAGGGTGACCTTGCCTGGCTCGGCAGCCTTGAGCGATTTGGCCTTCTCACCGGTGTAGGCGTCCTGCTTGACCAGCATCTCCTGGTCGCTTTCCAGCGTCTGGACCTGTTTCCAGTCCAGTGCGATGGAGCCGCCGTAGGGGGTCTCGAGCAACAGCTTGCCGCCGTCGAACACCTTGATCTTGCCCGAAAGGCGGTCACCGTTCTTCATCCACACGGTGTCGGCGAACGCCGGGGCGGCGCACAGGGAAGCGGTCAACAGGCACAGCAAGGATCTAGAATACATAAGCGCGCTACAGGTTCGATTTGACGAAAAAAGCCGGGCATTATCCAGATACCGACGACCAGAGCAAGGACAGACCCAGGAGCATGCCATTGAGTTCAACTCTCATTTGCCGCAACCATTCGTCCGGTTTCATCCCAGGCCAGGGCTGCCCTGATGTCTGAGGGATATGAGCACACGCAGGCGTCGCCCGAAGCCCGACGAACGGCCCTGTATTCGGTGCTTGGCCAGGTACCCGAAGGCAAGGTGGTCAGCTATGGCCAGCTTGCCGAGCTGGCAGGGCTCGGGCGAGCGGCACGCTGGGTTGGCCGCACCCTCGGGCAGTTGCCAGCCGATACCCGCCTGCCCTGGCATCGGGTACTCGGCGCGGGCGGGCGCCTGAGCCTGGCGCTGGGCACGCTTTCGGGCGATGAACAGCGGGCCAGACTGCGCGCAGAGGGGGTGAATGTGACTAACAATCGTGTGGATATGATGCGCCATGGCTGGCGCCCGATGGAGCACAGCGGTTAGAGTGCGCGCTTTGTTTTCGCAAATTTGAGGCAGATGTTGGCCCATGCCCCGTAAAACCTGGCGCGCTGCGCTCGCTGCCTATGCCAGCCCGTCAACCTTGGTACTTTTGCTGCTGGGCTTCGCCGCCGGCCTGCCCTACATGCTGGTGTTCTCGACCCTGTCGGTGTGGCTGCGCGAAGCGGGTGTGGCCCGTGAAACGATTGGCTATGCCAGCCTGATCGGCTTGGCCTACGCCTTCAAATGGGTCTGGTCACCCCTGCTCGACCAGTGGCGCCTGCCGTTGCTTGGCGGCCTGGGGCGGCGGCGTTCGTGGCTGTTGCTCTCGCAGTCGCTGGTGGTGATCGGCCTGGTCGGCATGAGCCTGTGCGACCCGCAGCAACACCTTTCCTGGCTGATTGCCCTGGCGGTGCTGGTGGCCTTTGCCTCGGCCACCCAGGACATCGCCGTCGACGCCTACCGCCTCGAAATCGCCGACGATCAGCGCCAGGCCGCCCTCGCCGCCAGCTACATGGCCGGTTACCGGGTTGCCGCCCTGCTCGCCACCGCGGGCGCACTGTTCTTTGCCGAATGGTTCGGTTCCACCGGTTTCAGCTACCTGCACAAGGCCTGGGCCGGCACCTACGTGCTGTTCGGCGTGATGATGCTGCCGGCACTGTTTACCACTCTGGTGATGCGGGAGCCGCCGGTGCCGATGCGCACCCAGCTGTCGGCTGCGCGCTACGGCCTGATGCACCAGATGGCCTCGGTGTTCGTGCTGATCATCCTGCTGGTGTCGGTACCGGCCAGCTTCACCCAGATGTTCAACACCGGCTGGTCGAGCGTCATTTCCGGCGATGCGACCCCCCTCGACCTGCTGCTCGAAGACCGTGCCTTCCTGCGCCTGATCCTCTACGTGCTGCTGACCTGGGCCTGCCTTTCGAGCCTGGGCCGCCGTGGCCTGGCGCCGGTGCTGACACCGGTGCACGACTTCATCGCCCGCTACCGCTGGCAGGCCCTGTTGCTGCTCGGGCTGATCGCCACCTATCGCATGTCGGACACGGTCATGGGCGTGATGGCCAACGTGTTCTACATCGACATGGGCTTCACCAAGGACCAGATCGCCAGCGTCAGCAAGGTCTTCGGCCTGATCATGACCCTGGTCGGTGCCGGCGTCGGTGGCTTGCTGATCGTGCGTTTCGGCATTCTGCCGATCCTGTTCATCGGCGGTGCGGCCTCGGCGGCCACCAACATCCTGTTCCTGATGCTGGCCGACATGGGGCCGAACCTGGAGATGCTGGTGGTGACCATTTCGCTGGACAACTTCAGCTCGGGCCTGGCCACCTCGGCGTTCGTCGCCTACCTGTCGAGCCTGACCAACCTGAAGTTCTCGGCCACGCAATACGCGCTGCTCAGCTCGATCATGCTGTTGCTACCGCGGCTGATCGGCGGGTATTCAGGGGTGATGGTGGAAAAGTACGGGTACCACGACTTCTTCCTGATCACTGCGCTGCTCGGCGTGCCCACGCTGATCCTGATTGCGCTGCACTGGCGCCAGGAAGTGAGCCGGGGAAAGCAGGTGCCGGTGGATAACCCGGCGGCCGAGCAGCCCTGACAGCGCTCTACTGCCTGTACCGGCCTCTTCGCGGGCTCGCCCGCTCCCACAGGTTCTCCACTTGCCCTGAAAGCAGTGGTGTACCTGTGGGAGCGGGCGAGCCCGCGAAAGCGCCGCTGCAAGCAACCAGGATTATTGCGCCACAGCCCCTTCCCCAGGCCGCCCGCCTACCACGAACCAGAGCGGCCACAGCGCCAAGGCCCCTGCCACGCCCGCCGCCAGGGCAAAGTGCAGCAAGCTCGCCCCTGCCCCGATCATCGCCAGTACCGCGCCACCCAGCCCCAGCAGGGCAATGGTGATCATCCCCAGCATCGCCGACACCAGCCCCTTGCTCTGCTCGCTGGCGAACAGCGTCATGCGGTACAGCACCGCATTGGCCACACCCAGCCCCAACGCATACAGCGACATGCCCGCGACCACGCTGGTGACCGTCGGCCAGCACCAGGTCGCCAGCACCATCAGGCACAGCCCGGCCAGGTACGGCCACAGCGCACCGCGCACCAAGGCCGGCAGCGGGTAACGATCAGCGATGCGGTTGATGATCAGGTTACCCAGGATCAGCCCACCGAACACCGGCAACTGCCACAGTGCATATTCCATCGTGCTCAGCCCCTCATCGTGGATCAGCAACACCGGCGACAGGCCGATCCAGCCAATCAGCGGCAGGCCTACCAGGCCCAGCGCGGCACTGCCGGCGACGAACTTGCGGTTGGCCAGCAGCTGGCCGTAGCCGACGAGCAGTGGCAGCAGGTGGATCGGCGTGAACGGCAGGCGTGAGCCATCACGACGCTCCACACCGAGGGTTTCCGGCATGAGGCGGTACAGCAGCAACCAGCAGAGCACCGCACCGATGGCAAAGGCCACGAACAGCCAGCGCCAGTCCAGCCACTGCAGCATCAGGGTACCGACCAGCGGGCCGAGCAGCGGCGACAACAAGGCGATGTTGGCCAGCAACGCCATCATGCGCACCGCGTCGGCTTCGCTGAACGACTCGTTGAGCGCCGGGTAGCTGACCGTCACCACGAAGCCCAGGCCGATGCCCTGCAGCAGGCGCAGCAGGTTGAACAAGCCGATGTCCTGCACCCAATAGGTGGCCAGGCAGGCAACGCCAAAGAAGGCACAGCCGGCCAGCAGCAGCGGGCGGCGCCCATAGCGGTCGGCCAGCGGGCCGATCAGCCATTGCAGCACCACCCCACCAAGCAGGTACAGGTTGAGCGCATGGGGAATGTATTCGGGGCTGGCGTTCAGGTGCTCGACCACCACCGGCATGGCCGGCATCACGGCATCGCTGGCCAGGTAGGTGAGCAGCTCGAACAGGGCCAGGGTCAGGCCGAACAACAAGGCCCGGAGGGGGGTGATGTATAGCAGTGGTTTCATGATGGCGTATCGGGTGCAGGCAGGACGGGTCAGGGTATATGCCAGAAATGGCGGGCAATTGCTGTGAACAAGTGTAAGGAGCTGAAAAAGCCGGGGCCGCTGCGCACCCCTTCGCGGGCAAGCCCGCTCCCACAGGTCTGCACAGGGATCGAAGCCCGCGACATTCCTGTGGGAGCGGGCTTGCCCGCGAAGAGGCGCACAGCGGCCCCAGCTTTCAAATCGCGTTACTGCGCTGCAGTCTCCTGCACCACGCGAATCACCCGCTGCGGGAACGGGATATCGATCCCTTCGGCCTTCAACCGGTCACGGGCATGCTCGTTGAGCATGAACATCACGTCCCAGTAGTCGGAGGTCTTGGTCCACAGGCGCAGCGACACGGTGATCGAGCTGTCGCCCAAGGTCGCCACCACCGCCTGCGGAGCAGGGTCCGGCAGCACGCGCGGGTCCTGCGCCAGCTCCAGTAGCACGTTGCGCGCCTTCTGCAGATCGGCCTCGTAGTCCACGCCTACGTCGAACACCACCTTGCGCGTCGGCTGGCGGTTGGTGTTGGTGATGATGCCGTTGGACAGGCTGCCGTTGGGCATGATCACGGTCTTGTTGTCACCGGTACGCAGCACGGTGTGGAAGATCTGGATGCTGTCGACGGTGCCGGATACGCCCTGCGCTTCGATCCAGTCGCCGATGCGGAACGGGCGGAACAGCAGGATCAGCACACCACCGGCGAAGTTGGCCAGGCTGCCCTGCAACGCCAGGCCGATGGCCAGCGTGGCACCACCGATCGCCGCCACGAACGAAGTGGTTTCAATGCCGATCATCGAGGCAACGCTGATCGCCAGCATGACCTTGAGGATGATGTTGGCCAGGGTGCGGATGAAGCCCTGCAGTGCCGGGTCTTGTACGCGCAAACCCACCAGCCTGGCGAGGCGATCGCTGACCACATTGGTAAGCCACCAGCCAATGGCCAAGGTCAGCAGTGCCAGCAGCAGGCGGCTGCCGTATTCCATGATCAAGGGGACCCAGGTCTGCGATTGGCGGACCAGCTGATCGACTTCAGCGTTCAAATCCATGTTCATCTCCTGATGCCGAACGGCATGTACACGTATAGCAGGCCGCCGTCGGTTCGGCGGCCATGGACCCCATGGACATCATTACGCCATCGGGGTTCCGGACAACCCTGCGATCAGTCGCGGAAGTTGTTGAACTGCAGCGGCATGTCGAATTCCTTGGTGCGCAGCAGGGCGATGGCTTCCTGCAGGTCGTCGCGCTTCTTGCCGGTGACACGCACCTGCTCACCCTGGATGGCGGCCTGGACCTTGAGCTTGCCGTCCTTGATGGTGGCGACGATCTTCTTGGCCAGGTCCTTGTCGATGCCTTCGCGGAACTTGGCTTCCTGTTTCTTTTCCTTGCCCGAGGCGTACGGGTCCTTGGTTTCCAGGCACTTCACGTCGATCTTGCGCTTGACCAGCGCCAGGCGCAGGATTTCCAGCATGGCTTCGAGCTGGAACTCTTCCTCGGCGGTCAGCACCACGGTCTGCTCCTTGTCCTTGAACTCGAAGCTGCCCTTGCCCTTGAGGTCATAGCGGCGGTCGAGGTCCTTGATGGCGTTGTCGACCGCGTTCTGCACTTCGTGCTTGTCCAGTTCCGATACCACGTCGAACGAAGGCATGGGTATTCTCCATAAAATAAAAGCGCGCTCAGTCTGAACATGGAGCGCGTCGGTGTTAGAAGGTTAAAATGCGGGCTCATTATAACGGGTTGCGAAACGCAGATGAGCAGCACCTGGCATATTCTCGGCGCCGGTAGCCTCGGCAGCCTCTGGGCCTGCCGCCTGGCCCGCGCCGGCAAGGCGGTACGCCTGATCCTGCGCGATGCGCAGCGCCTGCAGGCCTACCAGCAGGCCGGTGGCCTGACGCTGGTCGAACAGGACCAGGCGAACCTCTACGCCATCCCGGCCGAAACAGCCGAGTCCGGCGGCCCCATTCATCGCCTGCTGGTGGCCTGCAAAGCCTACGATGCCGCGCCCGCCATCGCCCGCCTGGCACCGCGCCTGGCTGAAGGCGCGGAAATCGTGCTGTTGCAGAACGGCCTCGGCAGCCAGGACGAAGTCGCCGACCAAGCCCCCCTCGCCCGCTGTATCTTCGCATCCAGCACCGAAGGCGCGTTCCGCGAGGACGACTGGCGGGTGCATTTTGCCGGCCATGGCTTCAACTGGCTGGGGGACCCGGCCAACCCCACCACCCCCGAATGGTTCGATGACCTGAACGACGCCGGCATCCCGGGCCAATGGACTGTCGACATCCTGACCCGCCTGTGGCGCAAGCTGGCGCTGAATTGCGCCATCAACCCGCTGACCGTGCTGCACGATTGCCAGAACGGCGGTTTGCTCGGGCACCTCGATGAGGTCGAGGCGCTGAGCAGGGAACTGGCCGAATTGCTGCGCCGTTGCGGCCAGCCCGAGGCAGCGGCCGATCTGGACGAAGAAGTGCAGCGGGTGATCCTCGCCACCGCCGCCAACTACTCTTCCATGTACCAGGACGTGCGCGCTGGCCGGCGTACCGAGGTGCACTACCTGCTGGGCCACGTCTGCCGGGCAGCCGCGCGCCACGGCATGTTGCTGCCAGGGCTGGAACACCTGCACCGGCGCCTGGTCGATAACCTGCGTGCGCGTGGTTTGCCCAGCGCCTGACCCCAACCCAATACGGACATTGCCTTGCCCATGAGCCTGCGCCAACGCCTGGAAAACCTCCCGGTCGGGCAGAAACTGCTGGCGGCCCTGCTGGTCCTGCTGGTGACCATCCTGCTGGTGGCCAACCTGACCTTCATCAGCGCCGCCTACTGGATCACCCAGGAGAGCATGGCGCCGCAGGCGCTGCAGACCATCGGCAAGCTGGTGGCAACCCCGCAGCTGTCGGCCCGTGCCGGCGACTCCGCCGAGACCGCCACGGCCCTGCTCAAGGAGCTGGACAGCTACACCCCGCTACGTGCGGCCGCCGTCTACGGCGGCGACGGCAACATGCTGGCCCAGCTGCAGCACGGCGAGCCACTGGTCCTGCCCAAGCGCTATCGCAACATCGACGGCTGGCGCCTGATGGAGTTCCGCAGCACCCAGCTGATCCGCATCCCCCGCGATGCCAGCCCACCGGCACACTTGCTGCTGGTGGCCAGCAGCGAGTTGCCCACCGCGTTCTACACCGGCACGCTCAGCGCCAGCCTGGCGATCCTGGTGTTCAGCATCCTGCTGTGGATGATCATCGCCCGGCAGATCAAACGCCTGATCACCCAGCCGATCAACCAGCTCGAAGAACTCAGCCGCCAGGTCACTCGCGAGGAAAGCTATGCCCTGCGCGCCACCCGCGGCAACGACGACGAGATCGGCAGCCTCGCCGAAGCCTTCAACACCATGCTCTCGCGCATCGAGGCCCGCGAGCAGCAGCTCAAGCGCACCCGCGACGAATTCCAGACGGCCTACGACCAGGCCCAGGGCCTGGCCGAAGAAACCCGCCACACCAACCGCAAGCTGGAACTGGAAGTCCAGGTGCGCAGCAAGATCGAAAAGAAACTCACCGGTTTCCAGAACTACCTCAACAGCATCATCGACTCCATGCCCTCGGCACTGATCGCCCTCGATGAGCAGCTCTACGTCACGCAATGGAACCACGAGGCCACGGTGCTCTCCGGCACGCCGCTGGACGAAGCGCTGAACCAGCCGATCTTCATCGCCTTCGAGCCGCTCAAGCCGTTCCTGCCACAGCTCAAGGAAAGCGTCGAGAAACACCGGGTGGCGAAGATCGAGCGGGTCACCTGGCCCAAGGGCGAGGACCTGCGCCACTACGCCCTGACCTTCTACCCGCTGATGGGCGGTGGCGGCCGCGGCGTGGTCATCCGTATCGACGACATCACCCAGCGCCTGTCGCTGGAAGAGATGATGGTGCAGTCAGAGAAGATGCTCTCGGTCGGGGGCCTCGCGGCCGGCATGGCCCACGAAATCAACAACCCGCTGGGCGCAATCCTGCATAACGTGCAGAACATTCGCCGGCGCCTGTCGCCGGAACTGCCGCGCAACCAGGAACAGGCGAGCGAACTGGGCATCGACCTGCCCAGCGTCAACCGCTACCTCGAGAACCGCGAAGTGCCGCAACTGCTCGACGGCATTCAGCAGGCTGGCGCGCGCGCCGCCAAGATCGTCACCCACATGCTCAGCTTCAGCCGCCGCAGCAACCGCCAGCTGGCGCCCTGCGAGCTGCCGGCGCTGATCGACCAGGCCGTGGAAATTGCCAGCAACGACTTCGACCTGACCATCGGCTTCGACTTCAAGGGCCAGGCCATTGTCCGCCAGTTCGACCCCAACCTCGGCCCGGTGCCCTGCACCGCCAACGAGCTGGAACAGGTGCTGCTGAACCTGCTGAAGAACGCTGCCCAGGCCATCCACCAGCGGCCACAGCCCAGCGAGCCAGGGCGTATCACCCTGCGCACCAAACTCAACCCACCCTGGGCCGAGATCCAGGTCGAGGACAACGGCGTGGGCATGCCCGAAACCGTGCGCAAACGCACCTTCGAGCCGTTCTTCACCACCAAGGAAATCGGCCAGGGCACCGGGCTCGGGCTGTCGGTTTCGTACTTCATCATCACCAACAACCACAAGGGGCAGATGGAGGTGCAGTCCACGCCCGGCCAGGGCACCTGCTTCACCCTGCGCCTGCCCCTCGGCCAGCCGCCAGCGGCGGTGCCGACCCACACGGAGGCATGACATGGGCTATCGCCTGTCGAAGATCTACACCCGCACTGGCGACCAGGGCGAGACCGGCCTGGGCGACGGGCGGCGGGTGCCCAAGGACCACCCGCGGGTCGAAGCGATCGGCGAGGTGGACAGCCTCAACAGCCAGCTCGGGCTGTTGCTGGCGGGCCTTGCCGAGCAGGGGCTGGAAGAAGTGAGCAACGTTCTGGCGCCTTGCCAGCATCGCTTGTTCGACCTTGGCGGCGAGTTGGCGATGCCCAGCTACCAGGCCTTGAACCAGGCAGAGGTGGAGCGGCTGGAGGCAGCGATCGATATATGGAACGAGGAACTGGGACCACTGAAGAATTTCATTCTGCCCAGTGGTTCGACGCTGGTGGCGCAGGCCCATGTGTGCCGCAGCCTGGCGCGGAGCGCGGAGCGGCGGTGCCAGCAGTTGAATGCGCTGGAACCGTTGGCGGGGGTTGGGTTGGCGTATATCAACCGGCTTTCCGATCTGCTGTTTGTGGCGGCGCGGATCATCGGGCGGCGGCAAGGTGTTGCAGAGGTGCTGTGGCAGCCTGCAGAGAAGCCTCAGGGCTGATATCACCGGGGCTGCTTTGCAGCCCATTCGCGGGCAAGCCCGCTCCCACAGGTACGGCGCATCGTTCGAATCCGGCGCTGTACCTGTGGGGGCGGGCTTGCCCGCGAATGGGCCGCAGCGCGGCCCCAGTTATTCCGGCCAGAACGCGCGGATCCCGGCGACACCTTGGGCTCCGGCTTCCCAGGCCTTTTCCCGCTCACCCGGCCCCACCCCACCCAGCAGATACACCGGCTGGTTGAACCCGGCAATCAGCCGTTGCGCCTCATCCCACCCCAGCGGTACCGCCTCGGGATGGGTCTGGGTCGCCTGCACCGGCGACAGGGTGACGAAGTCCACGCCCATCTGCTCGGCCAAGGCCAACTCTTCGGCGCTGTGGCACGACGCCGCCAGCCAGCGCTCCTTTGGGAACGGACGGCCTTTGGCGGCATACTTGCGCAGCTGCGCGGCGGTCAGGTGCCAACCGGCGGACGGGAAGTCTCCCAGCCACTCCAGCGGCCCCTTGAGCATCAGCTGCGCCTTGCCGGCGCACAGGCCCACCGCGTCCACCGCCACATCGCGGTACTTGGGGTCGTACATGTCCGGGGCGCGCAGCTGGATCAGGCGGATACCACTGGCGACGGCCTTCTGGATACCCTTGAGCATCGCCGGCACTCCCAGGCCATCCGGCGTGATCAGGTACTGATCCGGCAAGCGCGCAGCCGCGACGATCGGCTTGTTGGCCTCTGGGAATTCGTACTGCGCCAGGTCACGCGGCGCGACCCAGGCCAGAGGCTGGCCTTCCGCGCCATGGGGCTCGCCGGTAAACGCGTCGACCTCGCGAACATCCAGCAGCACCTGCTTGTCCGGGTAGTCGTGGCTGACCTTGATCAGCGCCCGTGAAGCGGTCACCTCAATGCCCAGTTCTTCACGCAGCTCACGGGCCAGCGCCGCTTCGACGCCTTCGCCTTCTTCCACCTTGCCGCCAGGGAATTCCCACAGGCCACCCTGGTGCTGGGTATCGGCGCGGCGCGCAATCAGAATGCGCCCGTCAGCACCGCGGATCACCGCGGCTACAACATGAATCCGTTTCAACCTTCACACTCCGCCAGGCCAGCTTGCTGCCAGGCCTGGAAGGCCGGCCACTGGTAAATGGTTTCGATATAGGTGGCGGCCTCAGCAGGCACTTCCACGCGGTAGGTGCGCAGGCGCACCGCCACCGGGGCGAAGAAGGCATCGGCCAGGGTCGGTTTGCCGAACAGGAACGGCCCGCTGTCCTTGGCGACCAGGCGGCACTCGGACCACAGCGCGACGATACGGTCAATGTCCACTTGCACGTCCAGCGGGATGTTCTCCAGCGCCTGGTCACGGGTCAGGTCGAACGACATGGCACCGCGCAGGGCGAAGAAGCCGCTGTGCATCTGCGCGCAGGCCGAACGAGCCTGGGCACGGGCGGCCACATCGGCCGGCCACAGCTGGGCCTCGGGGTGGCGTTCGTTGAGGTATTCGGCGATGGCCAGGGAATCGGCGATCACCCCGTGCTCGGTCTTGAGCAGCGGCACCTTGCCGGTGGCGGAGAATTCGAGGATGCGCTTGCGGGTGTCGGGCTGGTTCAGTTTGATCAGCGATTCTTCGTATGGCACGCCAGCCAGCTCGAGGGCCAAGGCGCCACGCAGCGACCAGGAGGAATATAGCTTGTCGCCGATAATCAATTGATAGGTCATGGTTCGGCTCCATGGATTTGGGGATTTTGGGGCTGCTTTGCAGCCCTTCGCGGGCTTGCCCGCTCCCACAGGTACAGCACAAGGCCTGAATATTGTGCAGTACCTGTGGGAGCGGGCAAGCCCGCGAAGGGCCGCAAAGCGGCCGCATTAACATCAGGTGCGATATTCGGCGTTGATCTTCACGTACTCGTGGGACAGGTCGGTGGTCCAGATGGTTTCGCTGCACTGGCCACGGCCAAGCTCGATACGGATGGTGATCTCTTCCTGGGCCATCACTGCCGAACCCTGCGCTTCGGTGTAGCTCGGGCTGCGGCCGCCCTGGCTGGCGATGCACACGTTGTCGAGGTACACGTCGATCAGGCTGACATCCAGCTCCGGCACACCAGCACGGCCCACGGCAGCCAGAATCCGGCCCCAGTTCGGGTCGGAGGCGAACAGTGCGGTCTTGATCAGTGGCGAGTGGGCCACGGCGTAACCGACATCCAGGCACTCCTGGTGGTTGCCACCACCGTTGACCTGCACGGTGACGAACTTGGTGGCGCCTTCGCCATCACGGACGATGGCCTGGGCCACGTCCATGCACACTTCGAACACCGCCTTCTTCAGCGCTTCGAACAGCGCGCCGCTGGCTTCGGTCACTTCCGGCAGGTTGGCCTTGCCGGTGGCGATCAGCATGCAGCAGTCGTTGGTCGAGGTGTCACCGTCGATGGTGATGCGGTTGAACGACTTGTTGGCGCCGTCGAGCATCAGGTCCTTGAGCACCGCCGGGGCGACCTTGGCGTCGGTGGCGATGTAGCCGAGCATGGTGGCCATGTTCGGGCGAATCATGCCGGCGCCTTTGCTGATACCGGTCACGGTGACGGTCACGCCATCGTGCTGGAACTGGCGGCTGGCACCTTTTGGCAGGGTGTCGGTGGTCATGATGCCGGTGGCGGCTTCAGCCCAGTGGTTTTCCGACAGGTTGTCCAGGGCGGCCTGCAGCGCGCCTTCGATCTTCTCGACCGGCAGTGGCTCACCGATCACACCGGTGGAGAACGGCAGCACGGATTCGGCCGGCACGCCGGTCAGCTCGGCCAGCTTGGCGCAGGTACGTTCGGCAGCGGCCAGGCCTGGCGCGCCGGTACCGGCGTTGGCATTGCCGGTGTTGGTCAGCAGGTAGCGCACGGTACCCTGCACGCGTTGCTTGGACAGGATCACCGGAGCGGCACAGAAGGCGTTGAGGGTGAACACGCCAGCCACGCTGGAGCCTTCGGCACAGCGCATGACCACCACATCCTTGCGCCCGGGGCGCTTGATGCCAGCAGAAGCGATGCCGAGTTCAAAACCCGGAACCGGGTGCAGGGTGGGCAAAGGACCAAGACCAACAGCCATTAGAGCGCTCCTAGAAAACGGTGAATATGGAAAAAGGGGGCCGCAATGCGGCCCCCAGGGTTGTCACGATACAACAATCAGCTCAGGTCACTCGATCTGACCATGGCAATGCTTGAATTTCTTGCCCGAACCACACCAGCACGGCTCGTTGCGGCCCAGCTTCAGGTCGTTGCGCACCGGGGCAGCGGCCACGGCCACTTCGGCGCCCTCCTCGCTCAGCTGCTCGCTTTCAAGGCCCGGCGCGGCGGCATGCTGGAACTGCATGCGGCTGGCCAGTTCCTCGGCTTCGCGGCGCAGGCGGGCTTCTTCTTCGGCCGGGTCTTCGCGGCGCACCTGAACGTGCGACAGCACGCGGATGGTGTCGCGCTTGATCGATTCGAGCAGTTCCTGGAACAGCGAGAACGACTCGCGCTTGTACTCCTGCTTCGGGTTCTTCTGCGCATAACCACGCAGGTGGATACCGTGACGCAGGTGGTCCATGGTCGACAGGTGGTCTTTCCACAGGTCATCCAGCACGCGCAGCAGGATCTGCTTCTCGAAGGTACGCAGGGCCTCGATACCGGCCTGGTCTTCCTTCTCGGTGTAGGCGGTGGTGATCTCGTTCAGCAGCTTCTCGCGCAGGGTCTCCTCGTAGAGGTGATCGTCCTCGTCCAGCCACTGCTGGATCGGCAGCTTCATGGCGAAGTCGCTGGCCAGCGATGCTTCGAGGCCGGCCACGTCCCACTGCTCTGGCAGAGACTGTGGCGGAATGTGCTGGCTGATGGTGGCGTCCAGCACCTCCTGACGGAACTCGGCGATGGTGTCGCCAATGTTCTCGGCCGCCAGCAGGCTGTTGCGCATGTGGTAGATCACCTTGCGCTGTTCGTTGGCCACGTCATCGTATTCGAGCAGCTGTTTGCGGATGTCGAAGTTGCGGCCTTCGACCTTGCGCTGGGCTTTCTCGATGGCGTTGGTGACCATGCGGTGCTCGATGGCCTCGCCGGACTGCATGCCCAGTGCCTTCATGAAGTTCTTCACCCGGTCAGAGGCGAAGATGCGCATCAGGCTGTCTTCCAGCGACAGGTAGAAGCGGCTCGAACCCGGGTCGCCCTGACGGCCGGAACGGCCACGCAGCTGGTTGTCGATACGGCGCGATTCGTGGCGCTCGGAGGCGATCACGTGCAGGCCGCCGGCTTGAATCACCTGCTGGTGACGCTTCTGCCAATCGGCCTTGATCTGGGCGATCTGCTCGGGCGTCGGGTTTTCCAGGGCGGCCACTTCGGCTTCCCAGTTACCGCCCAGCAGGATGTCGGTACCACGGCCCGCCATGTTGGTGGCAATGGTCAGCGCACCCGGAGCACCGGCTTGCGCGATGATCTCGGCTTCCTTCTCGTGGTACTTGGCGTTCAGTACCTTGTGGTCGATACCTTCCTTCTTCAGCAGGTTCGACATGTGCTCCGAGGTTTCGATGGTGGCGGTACCCACCAGGATCGGGCGGCCCTGGGTCATGCTCTCTTTGATGTCGGCGATGATCGCGGCGTATTTCTCGTCGGCGGTCAGGTACACCAGGTCGTTGAAGTCCTTACGCGCGAGCGGCTTGTTCGGCGGAATGACCATCACGTTGAGGGCGTAGATCTGGGCGAACTCGAACGCCTCGGTGTCAGCGGTACCGGTCATGCCGGACAGCTTGCTGTACAGGCGGAAGTAGTTCTGGAAGGTGGTCGAAGCCAGGGTCTGGCTTTCGGCCTGGATGTTCAGGTTTTCTTTCGCCTCGATGGCCTGGTGCAGGCCTTCGGACAGGCGACGGCCGGGCATGGTACGGCCGGTGTGCTCGTCAATCAGCAGGACCTGGCCGTCCTGGACGATGTACTCGACGTTGCGGTGGAACAGCTTGTGCGCACGCAGGCCGGCGTAGACGTGGGTCAGCAGGCCCAGGTTGTGCGCCGAGTACAGGCTCTCGCCTTCGGCCAGCAGGCCAGCCTGGGTGAGCATTTCTTCGATGTACTGGTGACCGCCTTCGTTGAGCTCGACCTGGCGGCTCTTCTCGTCGATGGTGAAGTGGCCTTCCTGGGTGACCTGGCCTTCGACTTCTTCGATGTGCTGGGTCAGGCGCGGGATCAGGCGGTTGATCTCGATGTACAGCTTGGAGCTGTCTTCGGCCTGGCCGGAGATGATCAGCGGGGTGCGCGCTTCGTCGATGAGGATCGAGTCGACTTCGTCGATCACGGCGAAGTTCAGTTCACGCTGGAACTTCTCTTCCTGGCTGAACGCCATGTTGTCGCGCAGGTAATCGAAACCGAATTCGTTGTTGGTGCCGTAGGTGATGTCGGCGGCGTAGGCGGCGCGCTTTTCTTCAGGCGGCTGGAAGGCCGAGACGATGCCCACGGACAGGCCGAGGAATTCGTACAGCGGGCGCATCCAGTTGGCGTCACGACGGGCCAGGTAGTCGTTCACCGTGACCACGTGTACACCCTTGCCGGACAGGGCGTTGAGGTAAACGGCCAGGGTACCGACCAAGGTCTTGCCTTCACCGGTACGCATTTCTGCGATCATGCCCTCGTGCAGGGTCATGCCGCCGATCAGCTGCACGTCGAAGTGGCGCATGCCCATGACGCGCTTGCCGGCCTCACGGGCCACGGCGAAGGCTTCGGGCAACAGCTGGTCCAGGGTCTCGCCTTTGGCCAGGCGCTCCTTGAACTCTGCGGTCTTGGCCCGCAGTTGCTCATCGGAGAGGGCCACCATCTTCTCTTCGAAGGCATTGACGATAGATACCGTCTTGAGCATGCGTTTGACTTCACGCTCGTTCTTGCTTCCAAAAAGTTTCTTTAACAAAGGCGCAAACATATCGGCAGGATCTTCCACACGTAGGGATGGAGGGCGGCCCCATGAGTCGCCCGTGCAGCCCTGAGGCCGCATGCGAACGAGCATTCTACCCGGAAACGATGGTGAGGAAAGTGGTCGATTGCCACGATGCTGGCACAGCGCTTAGGCGGGGGCTTTTCTAAGATAGGGGCATTTTCCCTGAGTTCAACCCAGAGGAGGATGAAAGGTATCGAGAATGGCTCGTATCTTGTATCGCCTGTACCGGCCTCTTCGCGGGCAGCACGAGCAACAGAGGTGTTAGACTGCCCATCTTGGTTGCCACCTCATGCATATCGCCATGGCCTTCAAACCCTCCCCCGCCCAGCCGCCCGCCGCCCTGCTGCGCCAGAACCGCCCGCTGCGCCTGCTGCTGAACCAGGCCGAACGCCTGGAGCACCTGCAGCGCCTGCTGGAAAGCCAGCTGCAACCGGCTGCCCGCGAGCATTGCCATGTGGCTTCGTGGCGCGATGGCACCCTGCTGCTGGTGGTTACCGACGGCCACTGGGCTACCCGCCTGCGCTACCAGCAAAAGCGCCTGCAGCGGCAGCTGCAGGCGCTGGAAGCCTTCGGCAACCTGCAGCGCATCCTCTACAAGGTGCAGCCACCGCTGGTGCCGGCCAAGCGCGGCAGTAACACGACCGAGCTGTCGGACAATGCCGCCGAGAGTATCCGCGACTCCGCTGAAGGCATCGCCGATCCCAAGCTGCGTGCTGCCCTGGAGCGACTGGCCAGCCACGCCAAGCACAAAGAAAAGCGCTGAAATAAAAAAGGCCACCCGAAGGTGGCCTCAATGAACTAGAGAGTGTTCGAACTTACACGGCCGCAACAGGGCGCATGTACGAGATCGGTGCCGTGCTGGCATCTTCGAAAGTGACCACTTCCCAGGCATCGGTTTCCGCAATGAGCTTGCGCAGCAGCTGGTTGTTCAGCGCGTGGCCGGACTTGTAGCCCTTGAACTCGCCGATCAGGCTGTTGCCCAGCAGGTAAAGGTCGCCAATGGCGTCGAGGATCTTGTGCTTGACGAATTCGTCATCGGAACGAAGGCCGTCTTCGTTGAGCACACCAGTCTCGTCGACCACGATGGCGTTCTCGACACTGCCACCCAGCGCAAGGTTGTGCTTGCGCAGGTACTCGATGTCACGCATGAAACCGAAGGTACGGGCGCGGCTGACTTCCTTCACGAACGAGGTGCTGGAGAAGTCGACGACCGCACTCTGGGTCTGGCCCTTGAGGACCGGGTGATCGAAGTCGATCTCGAAGCTCACCTTGAACCCGTCGAATGGCAGGAAGGTGGCGCTCTTGTCGCCCTCCACCACTGTCACTTCGCGCAGGATGCGGATGAACTTCTTGGCTGCGTCCTGTTCTTCCAGGCCGGCAGACTGAATCAGGAATACGAAGGGACCGGCGCTGCCATCCATGATCGGCACTTCCGAGGCGGAGAGCTCGACGTAGGCGTTATCGATGCCCAGGCCCGCCATGGCGGAGAGCAGGTGCTCGACCGTATCGACCTTGACGTCACCGTTGACCAGCGTGGTGGACATGGTGGTCTCACCGACATTGGCCGCACGCGCCGGGATCTCGACCACAGGGTCAAGGTCGGCGCGACGGAAGACGATGCCGGTGTCGACAGGCGCAGGCTTGAGGGTCAGGTAGACCTTCTCCCCGGAGTGCAGGCCGACGCCCGTGGCACGGATGGTATTCTTCAGGGTGCGTTGTCTAATCATGGCATTGGCCGCTTCAGCGCAAATAATGCGAACAGGTATCAACAAAGGCTGGGGATGATAACAGACCCGGCCTTTGCTGAACACCAATCACCCTTATACCCCTGATAAATTCCATCAATCGGCCTGACGACGCAGGAAGGCTGGGATATCGAGGTAGTCCAGGTCATCCTGAGGGTTGAGTTTAGCTGCCGCAGCGGCACCTGCGTGGGCCTGGTTGCGCATCACGGTCGGGCGCTCCAGGTCACGGTAGTTGACGGCTGGCTGCTCCTGGCGAACGGGCGCCGGGTTGGAAGCCTCGTAGGCCTGCTGAGCGGTCTGCAGGGTGTTGTCGACCACCTTCACCGGTTTTTCGATGCGCGCGCCCAGACCCGTGGCAACCACGGTCACGTGCAGTTCGTCGCGCATGTCAGGGTCGATCACGGTGCCCACCTTGACCATGGCGTGGTCGGAGGCGAAGGCTTCGATGATGCTACCCACGTCGGAGTATTCACCCAGCGACAGGTCCGGACCTGCGGTGATGTTCACCAGAATGCCGCGGGCGCCCTGCAGGTTGACGTCTTCGAGCAGCGGGTTGCGGATCGCCGCTTCGGTGGCTTCGCGAGCGCGGTTCGGGCCGCTGGCGCAGCCGGTACCCATCATCGCCATGCCCATTTCACCCATGACGGTGCGCACGTCGGCGAAGTCGACGTTGATCATGCCCGGGCGCTTGATGATGTCGGAGATACCGCGAACGGCACCGGCCAGGACATCGTCGGCCTTGGCAAAGGCGGACAGCAGGCTGGCATCCTTGCCCAGGATGGTCAGCAGCTTCTCGTTGGGGATGGTGATGAGCGAGTCGACGCTCTCAGCCAGCATGCGGATGCCTTCGTCGGCGATCTGCATGCGCTTGCGGCCCTCGAACGGGAACGGACGGGTCACCACTGCAACGGTGAGGATGCCCATTTCCTTGGCCACTTCGGCGATGATCGGCGCCGCGCCGGTACCGGTACCGCCGCCCATGCCGGTGGTGATGAACACCATGTTGGTGCCCTGCAGCACCTCGGCGATGCGCTCACGGTCTTCCAGCGCGGCCTGACGGCCGACTTCCGGATTGGCACCGGCACCCAGACCCTTGGTCACGCCGGTACCCAGTTGCAGGATGGTGCGTGCGCCGATGTTTTTCAGCGCCTGGGCATCGGTGTTGGCGCAGATGAACTCGACGCCTTCGATGCTGCTCTTCACCATGTGGTTGACGGCGTTGCCGCCGCCACCGCCGACGCCGATCACCTTGATGACCGGACTTTGCGGGACGTTGTCTACGAGCTCGAACATTTTCCCTCTCCTTACAGTTCTCTAGTTGTCGCGCCTACCACTACTGCTTTGAAACTTAGAAGTTGCCCTGGACCCAGCGCTTGAAGCGTTCAAGCACTGGAGCCTTCGGTTCATCGCCATAGCTGTTGTTGCTGCTGTTGCTGTTACCGGTCAGGACCATGTCCTCGGACTGCTTGAGCAGGCCGTAGGTGAGCAAGCCCACGCCGGTGGAATAGATCGGGTTGCGCACCACGTCGCTCAGCCCCCGAACGCTGTGCGGCACGCCCAGGCGTACCGGCATGTGGAAGATTTCCTCGGCCAGTTCAACGGCGCCTTCCATCTTCGCGGTGCCGCCGGTGAGGACGATGCCGGCCGGCACCAGGTCCTCGTAGCCGCTGCGGCGCAGCTCGGCCTGGATCAGGGTGAAGAGCTCGTCGTAACGAGGCTCCACCACCTCGGCCAGGGCCTGGCGCGACAGCTCGCGCGGTGGGCGGTCGCCCACGCTCGGCACTTTGATGGTCTCGCCGGCGCCGGCCAGTTTGGCCAGGGCGCAGGCGTAGCGGATCTTGATTTCTTCGGCGTACTGGGTCGGCGTACGCAGGGCCATGGCGATGTCGTTGGTGACCTGGTCACCGGCAATCGGGATCACCGCGGTGTGGCGGATCGCGCCCTCGGTGAAGATGGCGATGTCGGTGGTACCACCACCAATGTCCACCAGGCACACGCCCAGCTCTTTCTCGTCATCGGTCAGCACCGAGTAGGCCGAGGCCAGCTGCTCGAGGATGATGTCGTCGATTTCCAGGCCGCAGCGGCGTACGCACTTCTCGATGTTCTGCGCCGCGTTGACCGCGCAGGTGACCACGTGGACCTTGGCTTCCAGACGCACGCCGGACATGCCCAGCGGCTCGCGCACGCCTTCCTGGTTGTCGATCACATAGTCCTGCGGCAGGGTGTGCAGCACGCGCTGGTCAGCCGGGATGGCCACGGCCTGGGCAGCGTCGAGCACGCGCTCGAGGTCGGCCACGCTGACCTCGCGGTCGCGGATGGCGACGATGCCGTGGGAGTTCAGGCTGCGGATGTGATTGCCGGCCACGCCGACGAACGCCGAGTGGATGCGGCAGCCGGCCATCAGCTGGGCTTCTTCCACCGCGCGCTGGATCGACTGCACGGTCGACTCGATGTTCACCACTACGCCTTTCTTCAGGCCGCGGGACGGATGGGTGCCGATACCCACGATCTCGAGGGTGCCGTCTTCGCCCACTTCACCCACCAGCGCCACCACCTTGGAGGTGCCGATGTCCAGCCCGACGATCATTTTGCCGCTATGCGCGTTTGCCATGGTCCTGCCTCTCTCTAATTCTTCGCAACGGCGGGTTGGGCCGTCGTCGGTGCGTTCGGTTCCCGCCAGCCAACGGCAAGTCCGTTGGCGTAACGCAGATCAATGCGGGCGATATTGGTGATCTGCTCTTTGAGTGTCTTGTCGTAAATGGCAATGAAACGGCGCATCTTCTCCACCAGATGGTCGCGCCCCAACAGCAGTTCGATACCTGGCCCTGCGCTGCTCGCACCGGTGGTCAGGAACCAGCTGCCGCGCTCGCGCAGCTCCAGGCGAGCGATGGAAAAGCCCAGGGGGCGCAGCATCTGGCTCAATACCTGATACTGCTGCATGACTTGCTGCTGAGCGCGCTGCGGCCCGGCCAGCTGCGGCAGGTGCTCGTAGTTGGCCAGTTCGCGCGGGGTGAACGCCTGGCCCTGGTTGTTGAGCAGGGCCTCGTCACCCCAGCGTGCCACCGGCAGCTGTTCTTCCAGGCGAATCACCACTTCATCCGGCCACACCCGGCGCACTTCGGCGTGGGCGATCCACGGCATCTGCTCGAGCTCGGCACGCATCGCCGTGAGGTCGACGCTGAAGAAGCTCGCCGCCACATACGGGGCTATGCGCTGTTGCACCGACTGCTGGCTGATGTAGCTGAGGTCACCCTGCACGTCGATCTTGGTGATCGGCCGGTCGGCATAGGGCATCAGGCGGATGGCGCCCTCATAGGCGCCGAAGCCTGCAGCCACCAGCACGATCGGCCACAGCAGGCGCTTGAGGCCGCCCAGGCTTGGCCGCGGCAGGCGCGCCGATACGGGCTCGTCGGCCACCAGTCGGCTGGCACCGCGCGGCACCGGCTTGCTACGGCCGGTAACGGGTTGCTGCTGACGTATCATTGCGCCTTGCATGATGGTTAACCTCGCGTCGCCACGCTTTCAGCCAGGATCGCCAGCACCAGTTGCTGGAAGTCCAGGCCGGCCGCGCGGGCCGCCATGGGCACCAGGCTATGGTCAGTCATGCCGGGTGCGGTGTTGACTTCGAGCAGCCAGAACCGGCCCTGCTCGTCCTGCATCACGTCCAGCCGGCCCCAGCCTTCGATGCCGATGGCATCGCAGGCGCGCGCGGTCAGGTCGATCAGTTCCTGCTCCTTGGCACTGTCCAGGCCGCACGGGATGCGGTACTGGGTGTCATTGGCGATGTACTTGGCGTCGTAGTCGTAGAACACATGCGGAGTGCCCAGGGCGATCGGCGGCAGCACCTGGCCACGCAGAACGGCGATGGTGAACTCCGGGCCGTGAATCCATTGCTCGACCAGGACTTGCGAATCGTATTGGGCGGCATCCTTCCAGGCGTCGACCAGCGCTTCCACGCTGTTCACCTTGGCCATGCCGATGCTGGAACCTTCATGGGCCGGTTTGACGATCAACGGGAAGCCCAGTTCCGTGCCGGCGGCAACACAATCGTGTTCGCTGGCCAGCACCGCGTGACGCGGGGTCGGAATACCCAGGCTCTGCCACACCTGCTTGGTGCGCAGTTTGTCCATGGCCAGCGCCGAAGCGAGGATGCCGCTACCGGTGTATGGGATGCCCAGGCACTCGAGCAGGCCCTGCATGCTGCCGTCTTCACCGCCACGGCCGTGGAGGATGATGAAGGCGCGGTCGATCTTCTCGTTCTGCAGGCGAGCCAGCAGGTCGTCACCCACATCGATGCCGACCACGTCGACACCGGCGGTGGTCAGCGCATCGATCACTGCGGCGCCGGACTTCAGCGACACTTCACGCTCGGCGCTCTTGCCGCCGTACAGCACGGCCACGCGGCCGAACGCGTTCACGTCCAGGGTCGAGTGCAGTTGTTCGTAAGCGCTGGTCATTTCGACTTCTCCTGCTTGGCGCCTGCGAACAGCGGGCTTTTCATCAGTTGCGGGGCCAGGCCACCGACATCACCGGCACCCTGGCAGATCAGGATGTCGCCGGCACGCAGCAGCGGCTTGACCAGCGGCGCCAGCTCGGCACCACGTTCGATGTAGATCGGGTCCAGCTTGCCGCGCTGGCGGATGCTGTGGCACAGCTGACGGCTGTCGGCTCCGGGGATCGGCTCTTCACCGGCCGGGTACACCTCCATCAGCAGCAGCACGTTGGCATCGCCCAGCACCTGGACGAAATCGTCGTACAGGTCGCGGGTACGGCTGTAGCGGTGCGGCTGGTAGACGATCACCAGGCGGCGGCTTGGCCAGCCACCGCGCACGGCCTTGATCACCGCGGCCACTTCGGTCGGGTGGTGGCCGTAGTCGTCGACCAGCATCACGCTGCCGCCGTCGACCGGCAGTTCGCCGTAAACCTGGAAGCGCCGGCCGACGCCCTGGAAGCCGGACAGGCCCTGGACGATGGCTTCGTCGCTGATGCCTTCGTCAGTGGCGATGGCGATGGTGGCCAGGGCGTTGAGCACGTTGTGATTGCCGGGCATGTTCACCGACACTTCAAGCGGCTCGCGGTCGCGACGCAGCACGGTGAAGTGGGTCTGCATGCCCTGCTGGCGCACGTTGATGGCGCGGATGTCGGCCTCTTCGCTGAAACCGTAGGTGACGGTAGGGCGCTTGACCTGCGGCAGGATCTCGCGCACCACAGGGTCGTCCAGGCACATCACGGCCAGGCCGTAGAACGGCAGGTTGTGCAGGAACTCGACGAAGGTTTTCTTCAGCTTGTTGAAGTCGCCTTCGTAGGTCGCCATGTGGTCGGCGTCGATGTTGGTGACCACGGCAACCATCGGCTGCAGGTGCAGGAAGCTGGCATCGCTTTCGTCAGCTTCGGCGATCAGGTAACGGCTGGTGCCCAGCTGCGCATTGGTGCCGGCAGCGGTCAGGCGGCCACCGATGACGAAGGTCGGGTCCAGGCCACCGGCGGCGAACACCGAAGCCAGCAAGCTGGTGGTGGTGGTCTTGCCGTGGGTACCGGCAACCGCGACGCCATGGCGGTAGCGCATCAGCTCGGCGAGCATCTCGGCACGCGGCACCACCGGAATGCGGCGTTCCAGGGCAGTGGCGACTTCCGGGTTGGCCGGGTTGATCGCACTGGACACCACCAGCACATCGGCATTGGCGGCGTTCTCGGCGCGGTGGCCGACGAAGATTTCGGCACCGAACGACTCCAGGCGCTCGGTAACCGGCGACGCCTTGAGGTCGGAACCGGACACCTGGTAGCCCAGGTTCAGCAGCACTTCAGCGATGCCGCACATGCCCACGCCGCCGATACCGACGAAGTGGATGCGGTTGATGCGGCCCATCTTCGGCTGGGGCATGGCTTTCTGGCTTTCAACCATGGGCCACCTCCAGGCAGATATCGACCACGGTGCTGGTTGCAGCAGGTTTGGCCAGGCGCCGTGCGGTGCCAGCCATGGTGTTGAGTTTTTCGGGTTGCATCAGCACCTCGTTCAGGCGTTCAGCGAGTTGCGCTGCGCCAGTTGTCGCTTGTGGCATGAGGAAGGCAGCGCCTTCCCGGGCCAGATATTGGGCATTGTGGGTCTGGTGGTCGTCGATCGCGTGGGGCAACGGCACCAGCATCGAAGGCAGGCCGGCCGCCGCGAGTTCGCTGACGGTCAGGGCACCGGCCCGGCAGACCACGATATCGGCCCAGCCATAGGCATGGGCCATGTCCTTGATGAACGGTTCGACCTGGGCCTCGACGCCCGCTTCGCGGTAACGCTCGGCAGTGGCCGGCGCATGGTGCTTGCCGGCCTGGTGGAACACCTCTGGGCGCAGGCTCGCCGGCACTTCGGACAGGGCCTTAGGCAACAATTTGTTCAATGGTTCCGCACCCAGGCTGCCACCCATCACCAGCAGGCGCGCGCGGCGCTCGGCCAGGGGTGCACGCCGGGCATCCATGAACAGCTCCGGACGCACCGGGTTGCCGGTGGTACGCAGCTTGTCGCTGGCGTCGAAGGTTGCCGGGAAGGCTTCGCAGACACGCGCAGCCAGCGGCAGCAGCAGCCGGTTGGTGGTGCCGGCGCGGGCGTTCTGCTCGTGGATCACCAGCGGCACACCGCACAGCCGAGCGGCAACGCCGCCCGGGCCGGTCACATAGCCGCCGAAGCCGACCACGCACACCGGCTTGAGCTCGCGCACGATACGGCGCGCCTGGAGCACCGCCTTGACCAGGGTGAACGGCGCCTTGAGCAACGAGAGCTTGCCCTTGCCGCGCAGGCCGCTGACCTGGATCAGGTGCAGTGGCAGACCGGCTTGCGGCACCAGCTCGTTCTCGATGCCGCGCGGGGTGCCCAGCCAGTGCACGGTGTAACCGCGCGCCTGGAATTCACGGGCGCAGGCCAGGGCCGGGAACACATGCCCCCCAGTGCCACCGGCCATGATCAGTACGTTCTTGCCGTCAGCGGCCATGACTGGTCTCCTCGGCAAAATCGCTTTCTTTGAATTCGTGCTCCTCGCTGCCCAGGTGCGTGCGACTCTCCCATTCGATGCGCAGCAACAACCCCACACAGGCACAGCAGATCACCAGCGATGAACCGCCATAACTGAGGAACGGCAGGGTCAGCCCCTTGGTCGGCAGCAGGCCGACGTTCACGCCGATGTTGATCAGGAATTGGCCGATCCACAGGAACGCCAGGCCGAACGCCATGTAGGCGGCGAAGAACTGCTTGGCCTTCTCTGCCCACAGGCCGATGTACAGCGCGCGGATGGTGACGAAGACGAACAGCGCGATGGTTACCAGCGAACCGACCACGCCCAGCTCTTCGGCCAATACCGAGAACACGAAGTCGGTATGCGCTTCGGGCAGGTAGAACTGCTTCTGCACGCTATTGCCCAGCCCCACGCCCAGCCACTCACCACGACCAAAGGCGATCAATGCCTGGGTCAGCTGGTAGCCGGAGCCGAACTGGTCGGACCAAGGGTCGGTGAAGGTGATCAGACGCGCCATCCGGTACGGCTGCGCCTGCACCAGGATGAACACCGCGGCCACCGCCAGCACCACCATCAGGCTGAAGCGGAACAGCCCCACCCCGCCGAGGAACAGCATGGCTGCGGCAGCACCCATCATGACCACGGTGGCGCCGAAGTCCGGCTCCATCAGCAACAGGGCGGCCATCGGCAGCAGCACGATGAAGGGCTTGAAGAAGCCCATCCAGGTTTCGCGCACCTCGGTCTGCCGACGTACCAGGTAACCGGCCAAATAGATGACCACGAAGACCTTGGCGATTTCCGATGGCTGCACGTTGAAGAAGCTGAAGCCGATCCAGCGCATCGAACCGTTCACTTCGCGGCCGATCCCCGGCACCAGCACCAGCACCAGCAGGCCGAAGGCACCGATCAGCATCATGAAGCCCATGCGCTGCCAGGTGGCGATCGGCACCATCATGGTCGCACCGCAGGCGACCAGGCCAAGGAACACGTACACCAGGTGGCGGAACATGTGGTACAGCGGGTTGCCGGACTGCACCGCGGCCACTTCCGAGGACGCCGAGGTGATCATCACCAGGCCCAGGCCGAGCAGCGCCAGGCAACCGGCCAGCATGGCGAAATCGAGGTCGATGCCACGGCCGCTGATCAGCGGCGACGGGTAAGGCTTGAGGATGCCGAAGATCATGCCAGCCCTCCCGCCGCCTGGGCGAACAGCCGCCCGCGTTCTTCGAAGTTCTTGAACATGTCGAGGCTGGCGCAGGCCGGCGACAGCAGTACGGCATCGCCGGCCACGGCCAGCTCGGCGCATTGCTGCACCGCGTCGTCCAGGGTCTTGACCCGCACCAGCGGCACGTCATCGCCCAGGGCCTCGGCCAGGCGTTCGGCATCACGGCCGAGCAGCACCACGGCGCGGCAGAAGCGTTTGACCGGCTCGCGCAGGGCGGCGAAATCGGCCCCCTTGCCGTCGCCACCGGCGATCAGCACCAGCTTGCCGTCGATGTCCGCCCCCAGGCCTTCGATCGCTGCCAGTGCGGCACCGACGTTGGTGGCCTTGGAATCGTCATACCAGTTGACGGCGTTGCGCTCGCGGATCCACTGGCAGCGGTGCGCCAGACCCTTGAACTCACGCAGCGCTTCGAGCATCGGTGCGAACGGCAGGCCGGCGGCATGGCCAAGGGCCAGGGCCGCCAGGGCGTTGCTCTGGTTGTGGGCGCCACGAATCTTCAGCTCACGCACCGGCATCAGCGTCTGGAATTCGTACGCCAGGTATTTTTCGCCGTCGACTTCACGCAGGCCAAAAGCCTTGAAGTCCGACTGGTTGAGGCCAAAGGTGAAGCATGGGCGACCTTCCACCGGTAATGGCCGGCTCAGGGCATCCTGGCGGTTCACCACGACCTGGCGGGCACCGCGGAAGATCCGGTGCTTGGCCAGGTGGTAGGCCGGCAGGCCGCTGTAGCGGTCCATGTGGTCTTCGCTGATGTTCAGCACGGTGGCCACTTCGGCGTTGAGCTGGTCGGTGGTTTCCAGCTGGAAGCTGGACAGCTCCAGCACATACAGCTCGACATCGTCGCTCAGCAGATCCAGCGCCGGGGTGCCCAGGTTGCCACCCACGGCCACGCGCTTGCCGGCCTTGGCGGCCATTTCACCGACCAGGGTGGTGACGGTGCTTTTCGCGTTGGAGCCGCTGATCGCCACGATCGGTGCCTTGGCATGGCGGGCGAACAGTTCGATGTCACCGGACAGTTGCACGCCACGCGCCGCCGCCTGCTGCAGGGCCGGTGTGGCCAAGGCCAGGCCAGGGCTCACGTACAGCTCGTTGGCGCGGCACAGGAAGTCCACGTCCAGCTCACCACAGCGCACTTCCACCTGCGGGTAATCACGGCGCAGGGTTTCCAGTTCCGGCGGTTGCTCGCGGGTGTCGGCGACCGCAAAGGCAATGCCCCGGTTCGCCAGGAAGCGAACCAGGGACATGCCGCTCTTGCCGAGGCCGACAACGATGCGGAATTGGTCGGAAGCGATCAATGACACGCTTTTCTACCTCAGTTTCAGGGTTGCCAGGCCGATCAGCACCAGAATCACGGTGATGATCCAGAAGCGGACGATCACGCGCGGCTCAGGCCAGCCCTTGAGTTCAAAGTGGTGGTGGATCGGCGCCATGCGGAACACGCGCTTGCCGGTGAGCTTGAACGAAGCGACCTGGATCACCACCGACAGGGTTTCCATCACGAAGATGCCGCCCATGATGAACAGCACGATTTCCTGGCGCACGATCACGGCGATGGTGCCCAGTGCGGCGCCCAGCGCCAGTGCGCCGACGTCGCCCATGAACACCTGGGCCGGATAGGTGTTGAACCAGAGGAAGCCCAGGCCGGCACCGATCAGCGCACCGCAGAACACGATCAGCTCGCCAGAGCCCGGCACGTAGGGGATCAGCAGGTATTCGGCGAACTTCACGTTACCCGACAGGTAGCAGAAGATACCCAGCGCACCGCCGACCATCACGGTTGGCATGATTGCCAGACCGTCGAGGCCGTCGGTCAGGTTGACCGCGTTGCTCGAACCGACGATGACGAAGTAGGTCAGGACCACGAAGCCGATGCCCAGCGGGATGGTGACGTCCTTGAGGAACGGCACGATCAGGGTGGTTTCGACGCTGGTCGGTGCGGTCATGTACAGGAACACCGCCGCGCCAAGGCCGAACACCGACTGCCAGAAGTACTTCCAGCGGCTCGGCAGGCCACGCGAGTTCTTTTCGATCACCTTGCGGTAGTCGTCGACCCAGCCGATGGCACCGAACAGCAGCGTGACGATCAGCACGGTCCAGACATAACGGTTGGACAGGTCGGCCCACAGCAGGGTGCTGACGCCGATGGCAGACAGGATCAGTGCACCACCCATGGTCGGGGTGCCGGACTTGGACAGGTGCGATTGCGGGCCGTCGTTACGCACGGCCTGGCCAATCTGGCGAATCTGCAGGGTACGGATCATCCACGGCCCCAGCCACAGCGCCAGCGACAACGCGGTCAGTACGCCAAGAATCCCGCGCAGGGACAGGTACTGGAAGACCGCGAAGCCCTTGTGGAACTGTTGCAGATACTCGGCCAACAGCAGCAGCATTAATGTTTCTCCCCGCTGGCACCGCACAGTGCAGCCACGACGTTTTCCATCGCAGCGCTGCGCGAGCCCTTGATCAAGATAGTGGTGTCGCTGGCAGTCTCGCCGCGAACGGCGTCGATCAGCTCAGCTTGAGTAGCGAAATGACGGCCATTGGCGCCGAACGCCTTGACCGCATGAATCATGTTGGAACCCGTTGCATACACGGCGTCAACCTTGCCACGTGCGTAGTCACCCACCTGCCGGTGGCCTTCTTCCGCCCACTGGCCCAGTTCGCCGATATCTCCAAGCACCAGAACGGTGCGCCCGGAAAAGCCGGCGAGTATATCAATGGCCGCACACATGGAGGTGGGATTTGCGTTGTAGCTGTCGTCGATGACCCGCACACCGTTCGGCGCGATTTGCGCCACGGTGCGGCCCTTGACCGGTTGCACGGCGTTGAGGCCGGCGGCGATGCCGCTCAGGCTCAGACCAACGGCATGGGCAGCGGCGGCAGCGGCCAGGGCGTTGCTGACATTGTGGGTGCCCAGCAGGTTCAGTTGCACCGGCACACTGCCATCAGGACCATGCAAGGTGAACGACGGGCAGCCACGGGCATCACGGCCTATGTCGCTGGCATGGAAGTCGGCCTGCGGGTTGTCCAGGGCGAAACTGAAGATGCGGTGGTTGCCAGCGCGCTTGCGCCAGATCTCGAACGCCTTGTCGGCCAGGTTGAGGATGGCGGTGCCGCCCTCGCCCAGGCCTTCGAGGATCTCGCCCTTGGCTTCGACGATTTTCTCCGGGCCACCGAACTCGCCAACGTGGGCAGTGCCGGCGTTGTTGATGATCACCACCTGCGGCTGGGTCAGGCCAACGGTGTAGCGGATCTCGCCGATGCGCGAGGCGCCCAGCTCGATCACCGCGGCGCTGTGCTCCGGGGCGATTTCCAGCAAGGTCAGCGGAGCACCGAGGTCATTGTTCAGGTTGCCGCGGGTGGCATGCACCAGGCCACGGGTGCGCAGGATGCTGGCGAGCATCTCCTTGACCGTGGTCTTGCCGCTGGAACCGGTGATGGCGACGACTGGCTTGTCGAAGGCGGCGCGGTTCAGCGCACCAAGCTGGCCAAGTGCAGCGCGACAGTCGGCGACCAGCAGCTGCGGCAGATCGACATCGGCGATTTCACGCTCGACCAGCGCGGCGACGGCACCCTTGGCCTTCACGTCGGCGAGGTAGTCATGGCCATCGAAGCGCGGCCCGGTCAGGGCCACGAACAGCTGGCCGGCAGCGACGCTGCGGCTGTCGATGCTGACGCCGGTGAAGCTGGCGTCGGCGTTAACCAGGCGCGCATTCAAGTCGCCGGTCAGCTGGCTGAGGGTCATGGGCTTAAGCATGTGGAGCCTCCCAGGCTGCAAGTGCCTTTTCGGCTTCGATCAGGTCGGAGAAGGCATGGCGCTCGCCATGGATCTCCTGGTAATCCTCGTGCCCCTTACCGGCCAGGACGATCACGTCATCGACCGCTGCGGTGGCGATCAGGTGGGCGATGGCCTCGCCACGGCCAGCGACGAACTCGACCGCGGCTGGCTTGGCGAAACCGGGGCGAATGTCGTCGAAGATACGCAGCGGGTCTTCGGTGCGCGGGTTGTCGTCGGTGACCAGCACGCGATCGGCCAGGCGCTCGGCCACTTCGGCCATCAGCGGGCGCTTGCCGCGATCGCGGTCGCCACCACAGCCGAACAGGCACAGCAGCTTGCCGTGAGCGTGCGGGCGCAGGGCTTCGAGGACCTTTTCCAGTGCGTCGGGGGTGTGGGCGTAATCGACCACCACCAGCGGCTTGTCACCGCCACCCAGGCGCTGCATGCGTCCGACCGGCCCCTGCAGTTGCGGGGTGACCTTGAGAATCTCGTCCAGCGAGTAGTCCAGCGCCAGCAGCGTGGCCACGGCCGCGAGCATGTTGCTCAGGTTGAAGCGGCCCAGCAGCTGGCTGCGCAGGGTGCGTTCGCCTTGGGCGGTGACGAGAATGGCGCGCACACCATCATCATCGAAATGCGCTTCGCGGCAGAACAGCGAAGCATCCGGGTTTTCCAGGCTATAGCTGAGCAGCCGCGTCTCGATATGGTCGGCAGCCGGGCGGCAGGCGTAATCGTCGGCCAGGCGGCGACCGAATGCATCGTCCAGGTTGACCACCTGGCAACGCAGGCTCGGCCAGGCGAACAGCTTGGCCTTGGCGGCCTCGTAAGCCTCCATGCTGCCGTGGTAATCCAGGTGGTCACGGGACAGGTTGGTCATGACCGCGATGTCGAATTCCAGCGCAGCGACACGGCCCTGCTCCAGGGCGTGGGAGGAAACCTCCATGGCCACGGCCTTGGCGCCACCTTTCTTGAGGTCGTTCAGGGTCGACTGCACGGCAATCGGATCAGGCGTGGTCAGGCGGCCGCTCTGCAGCTCACCATAAAAGCCGGTACCCAAGGTGCCAATCAGACCACAGCGCTGGCCCAGCGCATCGAGCGCCTGAGCCACCAGTTGCGTGACGCTGGTCTTGCCGTTGGTGCCGGTGACGCCCACCAGGTTCAGCTGGCGGCTCGGCTCGCCGTAGAAGCGCCCGGCAATCTGCGACAACTGGCCGATCAACCCCTTCACCGGAATCAACGGCACATCGGTGATCGGCAGCACGTTGACGCCCTGCTCTTCATACGCCACGGCCGCAGCACCACGCGACAGCGCATCGGCAATGTGCTCACGGCCATCAACCTTGGCACCGGGCACCGCCAGGAACAGGTCACCCTGGCGCACCTGACGGCTGTCCAGGGTCAGTTCACGGATCAGCGGATCGCGGCTGGCATGGGCGAAAAGCTTGCTCAATGGCATCGTCATCATCCACGCCCTCCCTTGGCGGGTACTGCACTGGCCTGCTGCGGATCGCTCGGCGGCGGCAGGTTGTCTGGCGGCACGTTCATCAGGCGCAGGGTGCCCGACATGACCTTGCTGAATACGGGGGCCGATACCAGGCCGCCGAAGTAGCCACCCTTGCCCGGCTCGTCGATGACCACGACGATGGCGTAGCGCGGGTCGCTCATCGGGCCGAAGCCGGCGAACAGCGAACGGTAGGCGTTTTCGGTGTAGCCCTTGGAGCCAACGGTGGCCTTACGTGCGGTACCGGACTTGCCGGCCACGTGGTAGAACGGCACCTGGGCACGGAACACCCCGCGCGGCGCTTCGATCACTTGCTGCAGCATGCCCTGGATGGTTTCGGCGGTTTCCTTCGGAATGGCCTGCACCGCTTCTGGCGCCTTGTCGACCTTGAGGATCGACAGCGGCACCATCTTGCCGTCGTTGGCCAGCGCCGCGTAGGCGTGCACCAACTGCAGGGCGGTGACCGACACACCGTAGCCATAGGACAGGGTCGCGGTTTCAGCCTTGCGCCATTCGCGGTGGTTGGGCAGGTTGCCGACGCGCTCGCCCGGGAAGCCAAGGCCGGTGTACTGGCCCAGGCCGACCTGGGACATCACCCGGTAGATGGCCTCACCGCCGATGTCGAAGGCGATCTTGCTCATGCCGACGTTGGAGGAGTTGATCAGGATGCCGGTCAGGTCGAGGATCGGGCCCTCGCTCTTGGACACGTCCTTGATGGTGTAGCGGCCGATCTGCAGGCTGCCCGGATACACCTCGACCTTGTCGGTCGGCTTCCAGCGGCCGCTCTGCAGCGCCGCACTCATCGAGATCGGCTTCACCGTCGAACCCGGCTCGAACACGTCGATGATCGCCCGGTTACGCATGGCGGCCGGGAACATGCTGCGGCGGTTGTTGGGGTTGTAGGTCGGCTGGTTGACCATGGCCAGGACCTCACCGGTCTTGACGTCCATGATCACCAGGCTGCCGGCCTTGGCGTCCTGTTCGGCGATGGCGTTGCGCAGTTCGCGGGTGGCCAGGTATTGCAGGCGTAGGTCGATCGACAACGCCAAGGTCTTGCCGGCCTTGGCGTTCTTGGTAACCTGGATGTCCTTGATCAACCGGCCACGCCGGTCCTTGATCACTTGCCGCTTGCCGGGCACGCCGGCCAGCCATTCATCGTAGGCCAGCTCCACGCCTTCACGACCGTGGTCGTCGAGGTCGGTGAAGCCGACCATGTGCGCGGTCACGTCACCGGCCGGGTAGAAACGCCGGAACTCTTCCAGGCCATACACGCCCGGCACCTTCAGGTCGAGCACGTGCTGGCCCTGCTCCGGGGTCAGTCCGCGGACCAGGTAGATGAATTCCTTGTTGGCCTGCTGGGTCAGGCGCTCGGTCAGCTGCTGGGCGTTCTGCCCGAGGGCAGCGGCCAGTTGCGGCCAGCGGTCCTTGGCCACCTGCATTTCCTTGGGGTTGGCCCACAAGGTGGTGACCGGAGTACTGACGGCCAGGGGCTCGCCGTTGCGGTCGGTGATCAGGCCACGGTGCGCGGGAATAGGAATGTGACGCAGGCTGCGGGCATCGCCCTGGCCCTTGAGGAAGTCACGGTCGACAACCTGAAGGTCGATGATGCGCCAGCAGATCGCTCCGACCATCAGCGCCAGCAAACCGATCACTACCCGGAAGCGCCAAGGGTAGAGTGCGCCTTCGAGCTTCATCATGGCGCCACCATCCGTACTTCGTCAGCAGCAGGCACGCGCATCTTCAGCTGCTCGGAGGCGAGGTTCTCGATGCGGCTGGAGGCGGTCCAGGTGCTCTGTTCAAGAATCAGCCGGCCCCACTCGGCCTGGGCCTTGTCCCGCTCGTTCAACTCGCCGTACAGGGTGTTGAGCAGCTGGCGATTCCAGTGGGCGCTGTAAGACACGGCGATGGCCGAAACGAGCACACCGACAAACAGCAGAAGCATCAGGAAGCTTCCGCCTGGCAGAGGTTTGGCGAATAGCCGGCTCACCGAAGCTTCTCCGCCACCCGCATCACGGCGCTGCGCGACCGCGGGTTGGCCTTGAGTTCGGCTTCGGAGGCAAACTGGGCCTTGCCGATCAGCTTGATCTTCGGCTCGAAGACCTTGTGCTGCACCGGCAGGTTGCGCGGCAGGTTGTCGGCCTCGCCCTTGACCAGCTTGCGCATGAACAGTTTGACGATGCGATCTTCCAGCGAGTGGAAGCTGATCACCGCCAGGCGGCCGCCCACTTCCAGGGCGTCGAGCGCAGCCTCAAGGCCAGCCTCGAGGTCACCCAGTTCGTTGTTGACGTGGATGCGCAGCCCCTGGAAAGCACGGGTCGCCGGGTTCTTGCCCTTTTCCCAGGCCGGGTTGGCGACCTTGAGCACTTCCGCCAGGTCGGCGGTGCGGGTGAAAGGCTGCTTCTCGCGGCGCTCGACCACGGCACGCGCCATGCGCCCGGCGAAGCGCTCTTCGCCGTATTCCTTGAAGACGCGGGCAATTTCTTCGACAGGTGCGGTGGCGATGAACTCGGCGGCGCTGATGCCCTGGTCCGGGTTCATGCGCATGTCAAGCGGGCCGTCGTTGAGGAAGCTGAAGCCGCGCTCGGGGTCATCCAGCTGCGGCGAGGACACGCCCAGGTCAAGCAGAATGCCGCTGACCTTGCCGGCCAGGCCGCGCTCGGCCACTTCCGCGCCCAGCTCGGCAAAGCTGCGCTGCACAATGACAAAGCGGCCGTCTTCGGCCGCCAGCGCTTGCCCGGTGGCAATCGCTTGAGGATCTTTGTCAAAGCCCAGCAGCCGCCCTTGCGGCCCGAGCTTGCTGAGGATCAGGCGGCTATGGCCGCCACGCCCGAAGGTGCCGTCCAGATAGCAACCGTCGGCGCGCAGGGCCAATGCCTCGACAGCTTCGTCGAGCAGGACGGTGATGTGGTTGAAGCCGCTATCTATGGTCACAGGATCAGGTCACGCAAATCGTCGGGCATGGCGCCCGGTTGTTGAATAGCTGCAAGGTCGGCTGCCGAAACCGCGTTCCAGGCATCCTCATCCCACAGCTGGAATTTGTTCAGTTGCCCCACCAGCATCGCCTTCTTGTCCAGCTTGGCGTACTCACGCAGGCGGGGCGGTACCAGGAAACGCCCACTGCCATCGAGCTCCAGGTCAACCGCATTGCCGATCAGCAAACGCTGCAGGCGGCGGTTTTCCTCACGCAACGACGGCAAGGCACGCAACTTGGCTTCAATCTGTTCCCACTCATCGAGGGGATAAACACACAAGCAGGGGTCAACGGCGTCGATGGTCACGATCAGCTGACCATTGCAACGCGAATCGAGCTCGTCACGGTACCGGCTCGGCATGGCGAGACGGCCCTTGGCATCGAGGCTGACGGCGTTGGCTCCGCGGAACACGGCTGCGATTCCCCACAATGTTAGCTTTTTTGTGCCAGAAAACCCACTTCATCCCACTTTCTGCCACTTGCGCACACTATAGGAATCCGCCTGCTGCACCGTCAAGGCACGTTCATAAGGAAAACCCTTACAGGACCGAGATTTAGCGCATTAAAGGAAGGAGGAAGGTGTACCGGAGGATGAAAAAAACGTGAAAAATCAAACCCACTCAAACGAATGCCGTTCGAAGTTAAAGTGAATTATTAAGAGTAAGATCTTTTTGGTATTACCAGGAGGGATCTGCTATCGATTCAAGCAGGGGATGAAAAGGTGGAGAGTCGATCTGTAAGCCGGGTTTTGTCGAGGACAGTCATTCCTCTACGACGGCCATCACTGGACGCCTCTAGCAACCTACCCGGTTCCGACGCGGGCCACGCCTGATGGAACCCTATTTGGTCTTGCTCCGAGTGGGGTTTACCTAGCCACGAACTGTTGCCAGCCGTGCGGTGCGCTCTTACCGCACCTTTTCACCCTTACCGGCACCGAAGTGCTTAGGCGGTTATTTTCTGTGGCACTTTCCGTAGGCTCGCGCCTCCCAGGCGTTACCTGGCACTCTGCCCTATGGAGCCCGGACTTTCCTCCCCCATCTTTTGCGGAACAAAAGACGGCAGCGACTGTCCGATCGACTCTCCGCCGACAAGGTTAACGGCACGCGCGCGCAAGAACAAGCGATACCGTCAACTCTGTCTAATTGCCACTACTGTGCTTTCTGTTTTTCCAGAGCCGCCTGATACAGCAGGTTCTTGCGCACACCGGTGATTTCCGCAGCCAGTGCCGCCGCTCTTTTCAGCGGTAGTTCGGCCAGCAACAGGTCCAGCACGCGCTGCGCCTCGGCGCTGATCGCATCCTCGCCTTCAGGCGCACTCCAGCCACCGACCAGCACCACGCATTCACCCCGCTGCTGATTGCTGTCGCCGGCGACAAACGCACGCAGCTCTGCCAACGGCAGGCCTTTGAGGGTCTCGAAGGTCTTGGTCAGTTCGCGCGCCAGCAACGCCGGGCGCTCGCCCCCGAACACCAGCTCCATGTCTTCCAGGCACTCCAGGATGCGGTGCGGTGCCTCGTAGAAGATCAGCGTGCGCGGCTCTTCCTTGACTTGCTCCAGACGCGCCCGACGGCCGGCAGTCTTGGCCGGCAGGAAGCCTTCGAAGATGAAGCGGTCGGATGGCAGGCCGGCAGCCGATAACGCGGCAATCAATGCGCAGGCGCCCGGCACCGGCACCACGCTGACGCCAGCGGCCCGGGCCTGACGCACCAGGTGATAGCCCGGGTCGGAAATCAGCGGCGTACCGGCATCGGAGACCAGCGCCACGTCTTCGCCCGCGAGCAACTTGGTGATGAAGCGCCCGCCTTCGTCGCGTTCGTTGTGCTCATGGCAGGCCGCCAGCGGCGTATCGATGCCGAAGTGCTGCAGCAGACGAACCGAATGCCGGGTGTCCTCGGCGGCGATCAGGGCGACATCGGCCAGCACCTTGAGCGCCCGTGCGCTCATGTCGTCAAGGTTGCCGATGGGGGTCGCGACCACATAAAGCGTCCCCATGGTGGATTTCGAAGTCCCGGCCACATCAGTCACTGCACACACCCTGCCTTTCGGATCAAAGGCGCCATTGTAGCCCGAGCGCCGGTAACAGGGCGCAAAGAACTTCATCGGCGACCCTCGGCGAGCGGCCTATAGTGAAGGTTCTGCCAACGGCAGATCGCGCCCCGGCCGCCGCTTGGGTACAATTGCCGGCCAACTTGATCGAGTAACAGGACCTTTACATGATCGCTTGCCTGCGGCTGTTCACAGCCCTCTGCCTCGCTGCTCTGCTGGCAGCCTGCGCCAGCTCGCCCTCATCCAGCCTGGGCGAACTGCCACGCACCCCGGATGCCAGCATCGAGCAACTGCTCGAGAAGGCCGCCACCAGCAAGTCCGCCGAAGACGCTGCCCTGCTGCGCCTGAGCGCCGCCGACCTGGCCTACAAGCAGAAGGACTTCCCACGCGCCGCACGCATCCTCGAGCAGGTGCCGATGGACACGCTCAAGCCGGCCCAGCAGATATTCGCCGCCACCCTCGGCGCCGAGCTGGCCATGAGCCGCAACCAGCCCAAGGCCGCCCTGACCGCCCTGTCCCACCCGAGCCTGCAGCACATCGCCGAGCTGCCTGAGCAACAGCAGGTACGCACCTACAGCGTCCACGCCGCCGCCCTCGAGGCCGACGGCCAGGCCCTGGCCGCCGCCCAGCAACGCGTGCTGCTGAGCCCGCTGCTCAGCGGCCAGGCTGCCAGCGCCAACAATGACGCGACCTGGGCCCTGGTCGCCTCGCTGCCGGCCGAACAACTGCAACAACCGGCCAACAACGAGATCCTGGCCGGCTGGACCAGCCTGGCGCTGGCGGTGAAAAGCGCCGGCACCCTGGAGCAGCAGCAGGCCGCCATCGAAACCTGGCGCAAGCAGCACCCTGACCACCCGGCCGCCAGGCAACTGCCGCTGGCCCTGACCAAGCTCAAGGAACTGGCCAGCCAGCCGCTGACCAAGATCGCCCTGCTGCTGCCTCAGGAAGGCCCACTGGCCGGTGTTGCCCGCGCCCTGCGTGACGGCTTCATGGCTGCCCACTTCCAAGCCCAGCAGGCGGGCGGGCAAGCGCCTGCCGTGCAGGTGTACGACAGCTCGCGCATCGGCTCGCTCGACGATTTCTATCGCCAGGCCCAGGCCGACGGTGTACAGCTGGTAGTCGGCCCACTGGAAAAGCCGCTGGTGAAAAAGCTCGCGGCCAACGCGCAACTGCCCATCACCACCCTCGCCCTGAACTACGCCGACGCCGGCCAGAAGGCACCGCCGCAGCTGTTCCAGTTCGGCCTCGCCGCCGAGGACGAAGCCCGCGAAGTGGCACGCCGCGCCCGCGCCGACGGCATGGTCCGCGCCGTGGCCCTGGTACCGAGCGGTGAGTGGGGCGACCGCGTGCTGGCCGCCTTCCGCCAGGACTGGGAAGGCAATGGCGGCACCATCATCGCTGCCGAGCGCATCGCTCAACCCGTCGCCCTGGCCCAGCAGATCGCCAACCTGTTCCAGCTGCGCCAGAGCGAAGGCCGCGCCCAGAGCCTGCAGAGCACCGTGGGCGGCAGCATCGCAGCACAACCGTCGCGCCGCCAGGACATCGATTTCATCTTCCTCGCCTCGACCCCACAGCAGGCGCAGCAGATCAAACCGACCCTGAACTTCCAGTACGCCGGTGACGTACCGGTCTACGCCACCTCGAACCTGTACAGCGCCAGCGGTGACGTCAACCAGTACAACGACATGAACGGCATTCGCTTCTGCGAAACCCCGTGGCTGCTCGACACCAGCAACAGCCTGCGCCAGCAGGTGGTGCAGCAATGGCCACAAGCCGCAGGCAGCCTCGGCCGCCTGTACGCCATGGGCGTCGACGCCTACAGCCTGGCGCCACGCCTGGGTCAGCTCAAGGCGCTGCCGGACAACCGTGTGCAAGGCCTGTCTGGCAGCCTGAGCATCAACGCCAGCCAGCGCGTCGAGCGCCAACTGCCGTGGGCCGAGTTCTCTGGTGGCCAGGTCAAGCGCCTGCCAGACACCACGCACTGATGCCCGAAGCATCGCCCAGCAGCGCCGGCCAGGCGGCAGAAACCCAGGCCCTTGAGTACCTTCAAGGGCAGGGCCTGCAACTGCTGGCACGCAATTGGCGATGCAAAGGCGGCGAGCTTGATCTGGTCATGCTCGACGCCGATACAGTAGTATTCGTCGAAGTCCGCTATCGGTTGCACGCGGACTTCGGTGGCGCCCTCGGCAGCATTGACGGGCGCAAGCAGAAACGGCTGGTGCTCGCCGCCACACTGTTCCTGCAGAAGGAGTCCCGCTGGGCCGATCACCCCTGCCGCTTCGACGTTGTCGCCCTGCAGGGCAGCCACCATGCAGGCCGGCCATTGCAATGGCTGAAAAACGCCTTCGAATGCTGAACCCACTCCGTATTTTTTGCTCTATGTTTCGCGGGCTGGTCCCTGTTGCGCGTCGCGCCGGCCACCGCCCCACTTAAGGTCACCAGATGGACATGCAATCCCGAATTCGCCGGCTGTTCCAGGCCAGCATCGACACCAAGCAACAGGCAATGGACATCCTGGCACCGCACATCGAGCAGGCAAGCCTGGTCATGGTCAATGCGCTGCTCAACGAGGGCAAGATGCTCGCCTGCGGCAACGGCGGCTCGGCCGGCGATGCCCAGCACTTCTCTTCGGAGCTGCTCAACCGCTTCGAGCGTGAGCGCCCGAGCCTGCCGGCCATCGCCCTGACCACCGACAGCTCGACGCTGACCTCGATTGCCAACGATTACAGCTACAACGAGATCTTCTCCAAGCAGATCCGCGCCCTGGGGCAACCCGGCGACGTACTGCTGGCGATTTCGACCAGCGGCAACTCTGCCAACGTGATTCAAGCGATCCAGGCCGCACATGATCGCGAAATGATTGTCGTAGCATTGACCGGACGTGACGGTGGCGGCATGGCTTCGCTGCTGCTGCCCGAAGACGTGGAAATCCGCGTACCGTCGACGGTCACTGCACGTATCCAGGAAGTCCACCTGCTGGCGATCCACTGCCTGTGCGATCTGATCGACAGCCAATTGTTCGGGAGTGAAGAATGACCCCCATCCGCCTCGGCCTGATGGCCCTGACCCTGTGCCTGAGCGTCACCGGCTGCAGCTCGGTACTGACCTCGACCCGCAATTCACCGATCGAGGATGATCGTGGCACCCGCACCATCGGCAGCAAGATCGACGACTCGCTGATCGAGACCAAGGCCTCGGTCAACATTGCCAAAGCCAGCCCTGACCTGGACAAGAGCTCGCACATCGTCGTCAGCAGCTACAACGGTATCGTCCTGCTCGCCGGGCAAACCCCGCGCGCCGACCTCAAGAGCCTGGCCGAACAGACCGCCAGCCAGGTCCAGCGAGTGAAGAAAGTACACAACGAACTGCAGGTGATGCAGCCCTCGTCCATCCTGGCGCGCAACAACGACGCCTGGCTGACCACCAAGATCAAGACCCAGATGCTCACCGACAATGCCGTGCCCAGCTCGCGGATCAAGGTGATCACCGAGAACGGCATCGTCTACCTGCTGGGCCTGGTGACCCAGCAAGAGGCCAACTCCGCCACCGCCGTGGTTCAGGGCGTGTCTGGCGTACAGAAGATCGTCAAGCTGTTCGAGTACATCGACTGATTCGGTTGCCGCCGATACCAGCTTCTGGCCGGCACTGGCGGCAACTTGCTCCACTTGTCCAATTTCTAGGAAACACCGCATGAAAAAGCTTCTGCTGCCCGCCCTGCTGTTCGGCACCTTCGCCACCCTGGCCGGCTGCTCCACCCCAAGCCTGATCACCCTCAACGACGGCCGCGAAATCCAGGCCGTCGACGCGCCGAGCTTTGACAAGGACACGGGCTTCTACGAGTTCCAGCAGCTCGACGGCAAGCGCACCCGCATCAACCGTGACCAGGTCCGCACCATCAGCGACCTGTAAGCACGACTTCGCGGCAAACAAAAAGGCGATCCATGCGGATCGCCTTTTTTGTTACTTGACCACCTTCAAGCTGGGTCGCCCGCTTGGGCGCGGTGGCTGCCCCCCCCCTTGCGGCGGGCCATCGTCATCCGGCTCGACGTCTTCGTCTTCAATGTCATCGCCATCCATCATCGGCGACTCCAGTTCGAAGACCATGCCTTGGCCGTTCTCCCGGGCATAGATACCCAGAATGGCACCCGCCGGCACGAACAGCGAATGGGAGACGCCACTGAAGCGCCCCTCGAAACTGACCGCCTCATTGTCCATGTGCAGATTGCGCACAGCGCTCGGCGAGATATTCAGGACGATCTGACCATCACTGGCGAAGCCCTGGGGCACCTGGACCGCCGGGAATTCGGCATTGACCAGCATATGGGGGGTGCAATCGTTGTCGACGATCCACTCGTACAGTGCTCGAACCAGATAGGGGCGACTGGAGTTCATCAACGGCTCCTTAAAGCTTGCGCATTTCACGTTCAACGGAGGACAGGCTCGCCAGGAAAGGCTCGCGAGCGAACTGTCGCTCCATGTAATCCAGCAGCGGCTTGGCCTGCCGCGGCAATTCGATACCCATGACCGGCAAACGCCATAGTATGGGCAATAGACAACAGTCGACCAGGCTTTGCTCCTCGCTCATGAAGCAAGCGAACTCGCCGAACAGCGGCGAGACGCCGGTCAGGCTCTCGCGCAGCGCCTTGCGCGCCTCGGTGCGGGCGGCCTCGGCGCTGCGTGGATCGAGAATGATATCAGCCAGGGCGCACCAGTCACGCTGGATGCGGTGCATCAGCAGGCGGCTGTTGCCTCGCGCCACCGGGTACACCGGCATCAACGGCGGATGCGGATAACGCTCCTCGAGGTACTCCATCACCACGGTCGATTCGTACAACGCCAGATCACGATCCACCAGGGTCGGCACGCTGCCATAAGGGTTCACCTCTGCCAGCTTGGGCGGCAGCCGCGCCGGGTCGACGTCGATGACCTGCACGCTGACACCCTTCTCGGCGAGCACGAGCCGCACCCGATGAGAATAAGGATCAGCAGGGTCGGAATAGCAGGCTAACCGGTTGGTTGCGCCCATGTAGCGCCTCCTCGCAAGGAATGCTTGTAGAACTCTAAATGAAAACGCGCCCGCGGGCCCCTGGCAAAACTGCCAGGGGCCCGCGGGCGCGTTCAACTACCAGAAATTACTGCGTGATCAGTGCACGTCCTTCCAGTATTCGCGCTTGAGCAAGTAGGCAAATACGAAGAAGAAAGCCAGGTACAGCAACACGTAGGTACCGATGCGCTGGCTTTCCAGTTTGACCGGGTTGGCCGAATAGGCCAGGAAGGTCACCAGGTTCTTGACCTTCTCGTCGAACTGCTCGGTGTTCAGGGTACCGGAATTCGGCGTAATGGTCAGCTGGTCGCAGGCCTCATGGGTCAGCGGGCTACCCGTCAACGGGTCGAATTGCTTCTTGCCATCGACCACCATCTGCACCTGCTTGCAGCCAACCACCTGATTGCCCTGCAGGCCGACCAGCACGTTGGGCATGCCGACGTTCGGGAACACCTTGTTGTTGACCCCGTACGGGCGCGACTTGTCTTCATAGAAGCTGCGCAGGTAGGTGTACAGCCAGTCGGTACCGCGCACCCGGGCGACCAGGGTCAGGTCAGGCGGTGCGGCACCGAACCAGGTCTTGGCATCGCTGGGCTGCATGCCGATCTGCATGTGGTCACCGATCTTGGCACCGGTGAACACCAGCTTCTCGAGCATCAGCTCATGGGGGATGCCAAGGTCATCGGCCACCCGCTCATAACGCTGGAACTTGGCGCTGTGGCAACCCATGCAATAGTTGGCGAAGGTGCGCGCACCGTCCTGCATGGCCGCCTTGTCGGTGAGGTCGATGTCGACCTTGTCCAGCTCCAGGCCATGTTCGGCAGCGAAGGAAAAGGCAGGCATCACTGCCAGCAAAAATACTGCAATCAACTTTTTCATCAGCCAGTCACCCTTTCCGGAACCGGTTTGGTCTTCTCAAGCCTTGTGTAGAACGGCATCAACAGGAAGTAGGCGAAGTACAGCACCGTGCACACCTGTGACAGCAAGGTCCGCCCAGGCGTAGGGGCCAGGACGCCGAGAATGCCGAGGATGACGAAGGCAATGCAGAACACCAGCAGGAAGACCTTGCTGATCCAGCCCTTGTAGCGCATGGAACGCACCGGGCTGCGGTCGAGCCAGGGCAGCACGAACAGCACGGCGATCGCCGCGCCCATGGCGATTACGCCCATGAGCTTGTCAGGCACGGCGCGCAGGATTGCGTAGAACGGCGTGAAGTACCACACAGGGGCAATATGCTCTGGCGTCTTGAACGCGTTCGCCTGCTCGAAGTTGGGTTTTTCCAGGAAGTAACCGCCCATTTCCGGGAAGAAGAACACCACGGCGCAGAACACGAAGAGGAATACCACCACGCCGACGATGTCCTTGACGGTGTAGTACGGGTGGAACGGAATACCGTCGAGCGGGATGCCGTTTTCGTCCTTTTTCTTCTTGATGTCCACACCATCAGGGTTGTTCGAACCCACTTCGTGCAGGGCCAGGATATGCAGCACGACCAGGCCGAGAATCACGATCGGCAGGGCCACCACATGCAGGGCGAAGAAGCGGTTCAGGGTGATGCCCGAGATCAGGTAGTCACCGCGGATCCACTGGGTCAGGTCGCCGCCGATCACCGGGATGGCGCCGAACAGCGAGATGATCACCTGGGCGCCCCAGTACGACATCTGCCCCCATGGCAGCAGGTAGCCCATGAAGGCTTCGGCCATCAGCGCCAGGTAGATCAGCATGCCGAACAGCCATACCAGCTCTCGGGGCTTCTGGTAGGAGCCGTAGAGCAGGCCGCGGAACATGTGCAGGTAGACCACGATGAAGAACGCCGAGGCGCCCGTGGAGTGCAGATAGCGCAGGATCCAGCCGTACTCGACGTCACGCATGATGTACTCGACCGAGGCGAAGGCCTCTTCCGCCGAGGGCGTGAAGCTCATGGTCAGCCACACACCAGTGACGATCTGGTTGACCAGCACCAGCAGCGCCAGCGAGCCGAAGAAATACAGGAAGTTGAAGTTCTTGGGCGCGTAATACTTGCTCAGGTGATCTTCCCACATCTTCGTGGCGGGGAAGCGAGCGTCAATCCAGTCCATGAACTTGCTCATCATGCTTTCTCCTGGTCGACGCCGATGACGACGATGTCGTCCGACTCATAAGAATGCGGCGGCACTGGCAGGTTGAGAGGCGCCGGCTGCGACTTGTAGACACGACCGGCCAGGTCGTAGTGGGAGCCGTGGCACGGGCAGAAATAGCCACCGACCCACTTCGGCCCCAGGTCGGCGGGCGCGACTTCCGGGCGGAAGGTCGGCGAGCAGCCCAGGTGCGTGCAGAGACCGACGAGAATGAGGATTTCCGGCTTGATCGAGCGAACCTCGGGGTCGACATAGGTCGGCTGCACCGAACTCTTCGACTGGGGGTCGGAGAGGTCACCTTCGATCTTCTTCAGGTTGCCAAGAATCTCCTGCGTTCGCCGCACGATGAACACCGGCTGGCCACGCCACTCGGCAACCATCTGCTGCCCCGGCTCGACCTTGGCAATATTGACCTTCACCGGTGCGCCGGCCGCCTTCGCCTTGGCACTGGGAAACCATGACCCCACGAACGGTACCGCAGCCCCCACTGCCCCCGCTGCCCCGACCACGGATGTCGCGGCTACGAGGAAGCGGCGCCGGCCTGCGTTGACGCCGTCATTGCTCATTCAGTCCTCTCCCATCAGCTTTGCTTGGCCAGTTGGACCTGGCCTGTACTTAGGTTGTGTCTGTGGCGCTAAAAATTGGCCGCCATGGTAAGAAACAAATCCACACAGTGACAAGGTGATTACCCCCACAGGGAGCTATAACCCGCGCTTTGCTTGATCTGCGTCTATGCGACAAGTGGTCACCGACATGCTGACAGGTTAGTTCAAGCACAAAAAAAAGCCCGGTTCCAAGGAACCGGGCTTTTTTCGACTGCCGAAGCGGTATTAACGCTTGGAGTACTGAGGACGCTTACGCGCTTTACGCAGACCCACTTTCTTACGCTCGACTTCACGAGCGTCGCGGGTGACGTAGCCAGCACGACGCAGAGCGCCACGCAGGGTTTCGTCGTATTCCATCAGCGCGCGGGTGATACCGTGACGGATCGCACCGGCCTGACCGCTGACACCACCACCGGAAACGGTGACGTAGATGTCGAACTTCTCAACGGTTTCGGTCAGCTCGAGCGGCTGGCGAACAACCATGCGAGCGGTTTCGCGACCGAAGAACACGTCCAGAGAACGGTTGTTGATGGAAATGTTACCAGTACCCGGACGCAGGAAAACGCGAGCGGTTGCGGTCTTGCGACGGCCAGTGCCGTAATTTTGAGTCGCCGACATAATGAACTTTCCCGTTAGATCTTCAGTTCTTGAGGCTGCTGAGCAGTGTGTGGGTGAGCAGCACCCGCGTACACTTTCAGCTTGCGGTACATGTCGCGACCCAGCGGGTTCTTAGGCAGCATGCCCTTGACCGCGGTTTCGATAACACGCTCAGGGGCCTTGGCGATCAACTTCTCGAAGTTGATTTCCTTGATACCGCCTGGGAAACCGGAGTGGGAGTAGTACATTTTGTCGGAAGACTTGGCACCAGTCACACGAACCTGTTCAGCGTTGATGACGACGATGTAGTCGCCGGTGTCAACGTGAGGGGTGTATTCTGGTTTGTGTTTGCCACGCAGACGGGTAGCGATTTCGGTAGCCAGACGACCCAGGGTCTGGCCAGCGGCGTCAACTACGAACCACTCGCGCTTTACTGTTTCCGGTTTAGCAGTAAAAGTTTTCATTCTCTAAAGCCTCAGAGGCCGCCCAGCGAAAAATAGACGGCGAATCTTACTGGATAGTGCACAGCTTGCCAAGGGCAAGCGCGCAGCCGAACGCTGACGCTTTTGGGGGCTCGGGTCAGGCACGCCAATGTTCGACGGGGTTCTTCCTGCGTGGTGGTGCATCACTTCCGCCACACGGAGAGGGGCAGAATTATCCAGATTGCGCGAAAAATTTCAACCTGCTTTGATGGGCTTCTTTGCCAAGGAGTGTTTTCCCGATGGAATACCGCAAGCTCGGCCGTACCGACCTCGACGTCAGCGCCCTGTGCCTGGGCACCATGACCTGGGGCGAGCAGAATACCCAGGACGAGGCCTTCGAGCAGATCAAGCTGGCCAAGGCCAGCGGCATCAACTTCATCGACACCGCCGAGATGTACCCGGTGCCGCCCCGCCCCGAGACCTACGCCGCCACCGAGCGCATCATCGGCAACTGGTTCCGCGCCAACGGCGACCGCGACGACTGGGTGCTGGCCAGCAAGGTCGCCGGCCCCGGCAACGGCATCAGCCACATCCGCGACGGCCAGCTCAAGCACAACCGCCAGCACATCGTTGCCGCGCTGGACGAGAGCCTCAAGCGCCTGCAGACCGACCGCATCGACCTCTACCAGCTGCACTGGCCGGAGCGCAGCACCAACTTCTTCGGCAAGCTCGGTTACCAGCACCTGGCCAACGACCTGTTCACCCCACTGGAAGAAACCCTCGAAGTGCTCGACGAGCAGGTGCGTGCCGGCAAGATCCGCCACATCGGCCTGTCCAACGAAACCCCGTGGGGCACCATGAAGTTCCTGCACCTGGCCGACAGCCGTGGCTGGCCGCGGGCGGTGTCGATCCAGAACCCGTACAACCTGCTCAACCGCAGCTTCGAAGTGGGCCTGGCGGAAGTGGCGATCCGTGAGCAATGCGGCCTGCTGGCCTATTCGCCGCTGGCGTTCGGCATGCTTTCGGGCAAGTACGAGAAAGGAGCCCGGCCAGAGAAAGGCCGCCTGACCCTGTTCAGCCGCTTCGCCCGCTACTCCAACCCACAGACCGTGGCGGCCTGCAGCCGCTATGTGCAATTGGCCCAGGCGCATGGCCTGGACCCGGCGCAGATGGCCCTGGCGTTCGTCACCCGGCAGCCGTTCGTGACCAGCAACATCATCGGCGCGACTGACCTGGTGCAACTGCAGAGCAACCTGGACAGCCTGCAGCTGAACCTCAGCGACGAGCTGCTCGCGGCGATCGAGGCGATTCACCAGGACCAGCCGAACCCGGCGCCTTGAGCTGAACCCGGTGTCGACTTCTTCGCGGGTAAACCCGCTCCCACAGGGTTCGGTGCAGACCTGGGAGTGCGGGGTAGACACAATCGCCAAAAAATAAGACGATCCAGCCGGTGATTGACCACTCTACCCTATAAGAACAATGACAATGATGTTTACCCAACCCTCCGCGTCGTTGCGGCGCGTCAGCATCCTGGCCATTGACAAGGTGTTCGCTTCGACCTTGATGCAGGCCAAGGATTTCTTCCATCTCGCCAGCCTGCGCTACAGCAAGCAGCTGGGCCTGGGCTTGCAGCCCATGTTCGAGATCCACCTGGTAAGCCCCGATGGCCAGCCGGTGGACAGCTTCAGCAACGTGCAGTTGCCGGTCGATGGCGGCCTCGATGATGCCGACGTGATCATCCTCCCGGCCTTCTGGGAAGATTTCGACACCCTCCAGCAACGTTATCCACAGGTGCTGCCATGGCTGCGTGAACAGCACGCCCGTGGCGCGGTGTTGTGCGCGGAAGCCAGCGGGGTGTTCTGGCTGGCCGAGTCCGGCCTGCTCGACGGCAAGGAGGCGACCACCTACTGGCGCTTCTTCAGCAGTTTCGCCGAGCGCTTCCCGAAGATCCGCCTGAACCAGGACAAGCACCTGACCGACGCCGACAACCTGTACTGCGCCGGTGGCACCACGTCAGCCTGCGACCTGTACATCTACCTGATCGAGCGTTTCTGCGGCGCCCACGTGGCCCGTGCCGTGGCCCGCGACATCCTCTACGAGGTGCAGCGCAACTACACGCCAGGGCGCATGGGCTTCGGCGGCCAGAAACTGCACCAGGACCTGATCATCCTGCAGATCCAGCACTGGCTGGAGGAGCACTTTGCCGACAAGTTCCGCTTCGAGGATGTGGCCCGCAACCATGGCATGAGCATCCGCAACTTCATGCGCCGCTTCCAGGGGGCGACAGGGGACAAGCCGCTGCACTACCTGCAGCGGCTACGCATCGAGACGGCCAAGGGGCTGCTGTCGAGCACGCGCAAGAGCATCAAGACCATCAGTTATGAGGTCGGCTATGACGATGCGAGCTTCTTTGCGCGACTGTTCCGCCAGCATACGGAGTTGTCGCCGAACCAGTATCGGCAGCAGTTCATGCAAGAGGCTTGAGGCCAATGGGGCCGCTTTGCGGCCCCAGGATCTCAGGGCTTGTGCGCGCGCGCGAGGAATTCGTGCGACTGCATTTCCAGCAAGCGGCTCAGGGTCCGCTGGAACTCGAAGCTCAGGCGCCCACCGGTGTACAGGTCTTTCAGCTCCACCTCGGCCGAGATGATCAGCTTGACGTTGCGGTCGTAGAACTCGTCCACCATGTTGATGAAGCGGCGGGCGATGTCGTCGGTAGTGACGCCCATCTGCTCCACGTTGCTCAGCAACACGGCATGGAAGATCTTGCCCAGTTCGATGTAGTCGTTCTGGCTGCGCGGCCCGTCGCACAGGGCGCGGAAGTCGAACCAGGCAACGTCGTCGCAGGTGCGCAGGGCATTGATCGGGCGGTTTTCGATCATCAGCACGTCGTTCTCGACGGCCTGGGTGCACTCGGGCGTCAGCGCCTTGAAGCTGGCGCGCATGCTCTGGTGCGCCGCGTCATCGAGCGGGAAGTGGAACAGTTCGGCCTGCTCCAGGTGGCGCAGACGGTAGTCGACACCGCTGTCGACGTTCACCACATCGGTAAACTGCTTGATCATGGCGATGGCCGGCAGGAAGCGCGCACGCTGCAGGCCGTCCTTGTACAGGCCGTCAGGGACGATGTTGGAGGTCGCCACCAGCGAGACACCGTTCTTGAACAGCTCTTCCATCAGGGTGCCGAGGATCATGGCATCGGTGATGTCGGACACGAAGAATTCGTCGAAGCAGATCACCTTGGCCTCTTCGCTGAAGCGCTTGGCGATGATGGTCAGCGGGTTCTTCTCACCCTTGAGGGTTTTCATTTCCTCGTGGACGCGCTTCATGAAGCGGTGGAAGTGCGTACGCATCTTCTGCTTGAACGGCAGCGCTTCATAGAAGGTGTCGACCAGGTAGGTCTTGCCGCGCCCTACTCCGCCCCAGAAGTACAGGCCCTTGACCGGCGTCTGTTCCTTCTTGCCGAACAGCTTGCCGAACACGCCCGGCTTGTTGTTCTGCGCGTGCACCAGGTCGTCGTACAGACGCTGCAGGTGACGCACCGCAGTTTCCTGCGCCGCGTCATGGAAGAAGTCGGGACGTTTCAGATCTGCTTGATATCGTTCTAGGGGCGTCATGATTTCGTTAGCGAGGCAACAAAAAACGGGCCGTCACTGTAGCGACAGGCCCGCTTAATGGCAATCAGACTTGCGGCGAAATGCCTCAGTCTTGTTGTGGCTGAAGCGCTACACGCAGGCTTTCGATAGCCGAATCTCGGGCTTCGGCGCTGTCGAACTGCGGCCCGTCGGCAACCTGCTCGCCGCTCAGCCACAGGCTGAAGCCCAGGCCTTCGACACGCACGTCGGCTTCGCCACCTTGCTGCAACTGCTTGCTTACGGCACCGGCGCTCTTGCCGTCGGCGAAGCTGCGCGACAGCAGCAGTTGCTCGCCATCGGCGGCCAGCAGGCGGAAGCGGAAGCTGCCATCTTCATCACGGAAGCTGACGAAGCGCGCGCTCTTGGCCGCTTTCTTCTTCACTTCGGTACTGGCCTGCACGCTGCTGCGGAACGAACGCAGACCAACGGCCTCACGCAGCTGCTCGAGGAACGGGGTGGCGATCTTGCGGGCCTTGGCGGCGCCAGCCAGGAGGATGTCCTCGAGGTCGTTGGGGCGCGAGATCAGCTGGTGGTAATGCTCGCGTTTCTCTGCCAACTGGCCGTCGAGCAGCTGGAACAGGCGCTGCTTGGCCTCGCCCCAGCCCAGGCCCTGCAGCAGCTCTTCGCGGAATTCGGCGCACTGCCCCGGCGTCGAGAACGCCTGGAACAGGGTGAACAGGTGCGAATTGTCCGGATCCTTGGCTTCGCCAGGGGCACGCGAGTCGGTGACGATGCGCGAAATGGCGTCTTTCATGTCCTTGGCGCTGGTGAACAGCGGGATGGTGTTGTCGTAGCTCTTGGACATCTTGCGCCCGTCCAGGCCCGGCAGGGTCGCCACACTCTCCTCGATCACCGCTTCGGGCAGGGCGAAGAAGTCCTTGCCCTGGCCGAACAGGTGGTTGAAACGCTGGCCGATGTCACGGGCCATTTCCACGTGCTGGATCTGGTCGCGGCCGACCGGCACCTTGTTGGCGTTGAACATCAGGATGTCCGCCGCCATCAGCACCGGATAGCTGAACAGGCCCATGGTCACGCCGGCATCCGGGTCTTCACCGTTCTCGACGTTCTTGTCAACCGAGGCCTTGTAGGCGTGGGCGCGGTTGAGCAGGCCCTTGGCCGCGACACAGGTCAGCAGCCATGTCAGTTCCGGGATCTCGGGGATGTCGGACTGGCGATAGAAGGTCACCTTGTTCGGGTCCAGGCCACCGGCCAGCCAGGTGGCGGCGATTTCCAGGCGCGAGCGCTGGATGCGCAGCGGGTCGTCGCACTTGATCAGGGCGTGGTAGTCGGCCAGGAAGTAGAACGAGTCGACACCGGGCTGCTGGCTGGCGACGATCGCCGGGCGGATGGCGCCGGCGTAGTTGCCCAGGTGCGGGGTGCCGGTGGTGGTGATACCGGTGAGGATGCGCGTGGTCATGGGTGTTCGCTTATTCAGGCTTGGCTCAGTTCGAAAGGCGCGGCAGCAGCAGATCCTTCAGATCGGTCAGCTTGCCATGGAAGAAGTGTCCGCATTCTGCCACTTTCAGCAGCTCATGGGGGCGGCCGAGTGCGTCGGACCATTGGTAAACCAGCTGTGGATCGACGACTTCGTCGGCATCAGGCTGCACCACGGCGATCGGGCAGCGCTGCGGCAGCGGGAAGTCGGCAGTCAGGCGCATCACCGCCGGGGCGATCATGAACAGCTGCTGCAGCGCCACACCTTGCGCCTCCAGGCGCCCGGCCAGGCTGGCGGCGACGAAGCCGCCGAACGAGAAGCCCATCAGCACCAGCGGCAGCTCGGGGTGCTTCGCGCGCAACCACGCTGCGGCGGCCTCGGCATCGGCCACCTCGCCAGCGCCCATGTCATGGCTGCCGGCACTCTGGCCGACACCGCGGTAGTTGAAGCGCAAGGTCACATAGCCGGCGTCACGCGCGGTACGCTGCAGGGTCGAGACCACCTTGTTGAGCATGGTGCCGCCCTGTACCGGGTTGGGGTGACAGATCAGCACCGCACCGCGGGCATCGGCCACATCCAGGTACAAAGCTTCCAGCTGGCCGATCGGGCCGTCGATGAACAAGGGGGTTTCGCGAACAAGCAAGGCACTACTCCGTGACCTCGAGGGGGGTCGTTTCGTCTAGGTGAGGAATTCTGTTCTGATTTGCGATCGCTCGCGGTATACAGCGCAGGTCTGAGCCGTTAACGTAAAGCAAAGCCGTTTATAGAGGAAGGACTCGTGGAACTCTCGCTCCTTGTTTGGTTGTTGCCAACCCTGGCCCTGGTCATCGGTGTGGCGGTCGGTTTCATCGTGGCCCGCCTGCTGCCCAATGCGGCGCCCAGCAGCACCCAGCGTCAGCTGGACGATATCCAGCAGCGCTTCGACAGCTACCAGAACCAGGTGGTTACCCACTTCAACAGCACCGCGGTACTGGTCAAGAAGCTGACCCAGAGCTACCAGGACGTGCAGGATCACCTGGCCGACGGCGCCAACCACCTGGCGCTCGACGAGCTGACCCGCCAGCGCCTGCTCGCCGCCCTGCACTCCGAGGGCACCCAGGGGCCACGTGACCGCCTGACCCCGCCGAAGGACACCGCCGAAGTGCCACGCGACTATGCACCGAAGTCGCCGAACTCGCCGGGCATGCTCGACGAGAGCTACGGGCTCAAGCGCTGAACCGTTAAAGTGAAAAAGGCCTCGAAAGAGGCCTTTTTTCTTGCACGTTCGAAACACACCAGGCAACCCCGCCATGGCGGAGCGCCCGCTCAGCTCAAGGCTTGCGCCACGACTGACCACCCTCATCGTCATCCCCGCCCGCGCGGCGGATGATCAGGTCGAGTTCGTTTGCAGATACATTCATGGTGATACTCCTCTGGGATGCGCTGGTCATGACACCAGCGCGGCCAGAGTGCCTGCGCCATGCCGTTGCAAGGCATCGGGCAGCGCTTCCCGAACCGTGCGTCATGCACAGGCGCTCAACGCCTGCTCGACGTCCGCCAGCAGATCCGCCACATCCTCAAGCCCCACCGACAACCGCACCAGCCCTTCGGAAATGCCGTGATGCGCCCGCTCTTCAGGCGTATAGCTGGAATGGGTCATGCTCGCCGGATGCTGCGCCAGCGATTCGGCATCACCCAGGCTGACCGCCCTGGCAAACAGTTGCAGCGCATTCATGAAACGCCGCCCGGCCTCGATCCCGCCCTTGAGCTCGAAAGCGATCATCCCGCCCGGCAAGCGCATCTGCCGCTGCGCCAGCTCGTATTGGGAAAACGAGGGCAGCCCCGGATACTGGATCAGCTCCACCTGCGGCTGGCGCGCGAGAAATTCGGCAACCTGCTGGGCATTCGCGCAGTGGCGGTCCATGCGCAACGCCAGCGTCTTGATGCCACGCATCAACAACGACGCGTCGTGCGGCGACAGCACTGCGCCAGTCATGTCCTTGAGGCCTTCCAGGCGGATCCGGTCCAGCAGTGCCTTGCGCCCGATCACCAGGCCAGCCGTGATATCACCGTGGCCGCTGAGGTACTTGGTCGCCGAATGCACCACCAGGTCGGCGCCCAACTCCAATGGCCGCTGCAGGTACGGCGTGCAATAGGTGTTGTCGACCACGATATGCAGGTCATGCCCCCGCGCCGCTTCGGCCACCGCGGCGATGTCGACCAGCTGCATGTTCGGGTTGGCCGGGGTTTCGAAGTAGATGATCCGTGTCTTGCTGTTAATCGCTGCTTTCAGCGCCTTGGTGTCATTCAGGTCGACATGGCGAATCTTCACACCGAACTCGCCGATCCCATGGTGCATGAACGCGAAGGTGCAGCCATATACCGTGCGCCCGACGATCAGTTCGTCACCAGGGCGCAGCAGGGTCCACAAGGTCGAGGTGATGGCGCCCATGCCCGACGCCAGCGCCAGGCCCGCCTCCCCCCCTTCCAGCGAGGCCATGCGCTGCTCCAGCAAGGCCAGGGTCGGGTTGGAAATGCGGCTGTAGAAGTGCCCGCCCTCCTCTCCGGCAAAACATGCCGCGCCGTATTCGGCGCTGGGGAAGGCATAGGTTGCAGTCTGGTACACCGGCGGCACCAAGGCACCGCCGTGGGAAAGCGGGTCGTAGCCATGGTGGATGGCGCGGGTGGAAAAACCGGTGTTGTTATGGGAGTCGCGCATGGCAACAGCCTCTGGTGGTTTGTTATAAGCTTATGCCACCGAGCTGCCTGAATTTTTCCAAAATTGCTCACGTATTTGCGCACTTTTTGGGAAGAAAACAACAAATAAAACACCAGGAGGGCAAATTATGCCTTCAAGCCTCGACCGCACCGACCGCGCCCTGCTCGCAGCCTTGCAGGACAACGCCCGCCTCACCGTTTCCGAACTCGCCGATCAGGTCGCGCTGACCACCTCGCCGTGCTGGCGGAGGGTCAAGTTGCTGGAGGACAACGGATATATCACCGGTTATCAGGCCATCTTGTCGCCCAAATCGCTGGGGTTTGGGGTAACGGCGTTTGTCAGCATCATGATGGATTCGCATACCAAGGACATGGCGCTGGCGTTCGAGCAACGGTTAATGGAGATTCCCGAGATTGTTGCTTGTCACAACATCTCTGGACGGTATGACTTTCTATTGGAGATTCTGGCGAGGGATCTGGAGTCGTTTGGGGAATTTACCCGGGAAGTGCTGCAGCGGTTGCCTGGGGTGAAGGAGATCTATTCGAGTTTTTCCTACAAGGCTGTTAAGGAAAAACGCGTTATTCCTGTTGCTGAAAAACACATCTGAAACAGATCTTTCCAGTCAGTAGGAATCCTCCTACTGATTGACGAGCAGCGCCTGACATACGGGAAACACTGCCTGGAGCACGCTTGCCATGTAGCGACCAGGAGGATGACTACATGGCTCAAAATGAAACCGTCAAATTTGGTGAACCCTTCCGTGATTCCCGCGGTGCGCTGAATCTGAATGAGGGTGTCTTGACGCGCGCGCAAGCCCCAGATCGAGTGCCTCTCAGCCCGTTGCCCCCGCTGTCTGGGACCGGCTATGGCGGCTGGGGGCTGGATGCAGGGCGGCCTCGAGGTACTGGAGGGCCTAGCCCTTTCGCCCAGGAAAAAGGCTGGCGAACGGTTTTCGGCGAGGAGTTTACTGCCGTCAACAATATCCACGCCGAACAATATGCACCCGCTCTTGAGCAACTTCCCGCGCAAATCAACGCTGAACGCGCTGCCATCGAACAACAGGCAATCTCGGGAGCTGCGGGTCAGCCTGTCCAGCATCTGGTACTACGCCAACAACTGGCCACGACAAACTTGCAACAAAGGCGCGCCGAGTATCTCCAAATCGCTCCCGTGGCAACCAGCTTCTACGGTGCCATTCCTTTTTATAAACGCTACGACTCATTCGCCACCCGGTTGAATGACGATGGCGCATTCCCGATAGGCACCTCTGGCGAGGCATGGGGCCGACAGGTCTGGGAGACTTTCAACGCTTCTGTCGATGCCGCCTACCGCTTGCACATCGCAGCGCAGAAGTTTCAGGCGTTGGCGGTGGACCTGCCTGAAATGGCTCGCCAGGTCGACGAGGCAGAAATTGCGCAACCTGCTGTCGACCTCGCCAAAGCCATCGAACGGCGGTATGGGCAAATTCTTCATGAACAGCAGATCTGCTTCGACTGCCTGCCCAGCTTCCTGCAGCAGCAAGTGGCTCAATCCACCCCAACCCAGGAAACCGATACCCTCATTCAGCGCTTTTCGGCCTATGCAAACACTGCCAATGCGCTGATCACAGCGAAGCAAGCCGAGATACCTGCTTTCAGTGACTCCAACCCGAACATCGTCGGGCCACTTTCCAAGCCTCAAACCGAGGCACTGCAAGACCTCGTCGACGAACAGGCCACCCGCCGGGCCGGCGTGCTTTGGGCAGCTTATCACCGGGCCCTGGCGCTCACAGAGTCCATCCGCTATTTGCAGCAATTCAGCGCGTCCATGGCGAACCTCACCCAGCGAGCGGTGGAAATGGAACAACTGCAGACAAGGATTGCGGCCGAGCATGCAGCTGCCGAGGAGGCTGCACGTCAGCAAGCAGAGGCCGAACGAGTAGCTGCCGAAGAGGCTGCACGTCAACAAGCAGAGTCCGAGCGAATAGCTGCCGAAGAGGCTGCACATCAACAAGCTGAAGCAGAGCGTCAAAGTATCAACTTCATCAACGACACGCGCATAGCCGCATCTGCGCCTGCCATCATTCCAATTGGCGTAGCGACCTTTGCAATCGCCGAAGCAGCCAGGATCGCCCTTCGGGTAGCGATCAGTGCTGCCGTGGCCCGCCTGGCTACGGCAGCGGCAGCCTCTGCCCCCACCTTGGCCGTGGCCGTGCTGTCGGTGGCATGGCCAGCAGCCCTGGGCAATGCCGAAAGGCGCTACCTGATCAGTACGCCCCTTTCCAGCCTTTCTCCTCCCGGCGGCCCTGACCTGGCCGCCCTTGCCCTTTCGTCAGCAAGCATCGATGTGCCTTATCTATTGGCAAGCAGCGAAGAGGAAAGCGGCCTCGGCCTGTATGTGGTGCCAGGCGGGAAACCGGTGGCCGTAAGGGCGGCGACATTTGATACAGAACGGCAGGTTTACAGCCTGGCGCTCGACAATCCACAGCGCATCCTCACCTGGACACCGGCCAGCGCACCAGGAGGTGAAGAAGGTAGCGCCACCAGCTTGCCGCCAGTTCCGCAGGGCACGATTGTTTACACTGGCAGCAGCCTGAATCCAGCGAGCAACGAAACGGAAAGCTATCCCGCACTGGATCTGCTGGATCAGGAACGGCTGATCATTACCTTCCCGATTGACTCGGGATTGCCGCCTATTCTGGTGGTGTTCAAGAGTCCTAGGTATGAGCCAGGTACCGCCACCGGAATCGGTGCACAAGTAACAGGGCTCTGGCTTGGCGAGGCCACACGCGGCGAAGGCGCGCCGATACCGGCACATATTGCTGACCAGCTTAGAGGTATAGAATTTCGGAGTTACGATGCTTTTCGAGAAAAACTCTGGAAAATCGTAGCAACTGACCCCGAGCTTTCAAAGCAGTTTTCCAAACAGAACATTATTCGCATGCGAGAAAATGGGTACGCACCCAGAGCAAGAAATCCTGACGTTTACGGAAAAAGGAAGAGCTTTGAACTGCATCATGTTGTGCCAATCAGCGAAGGCGGCGAAGTGTACGACATCGACAACATAAGGGTTGTCACACCAGCAGCTCATCACAAGATTCATTATGGAGACAAGTCATGAGTATTAAACCCAACTACAGCGATTACACGGAGTTGGAGTTCATTGAATTTTTAAAGGAAATCTATCGCGCCAATGCCGAGGAGCCAGATGAGATACTAGATCCATTGCTGGAGCACTTTTCTGCAGTTACCGAGCACCCTAGCGGTACAGACCTGATTTACTGGCCTGAAAATGATGAGCAAGGTGAGCTTGAAGCAGTTCTGAGCATTATCAAAGCGTGGCGTGCAGCTAACGGAAAACCTGGATTCAAGGAAAACTGAACGTACACCCCGCTCCGGCGGGGTGCCTGTCTTTGGAGTGAGAACGCTCCTACAGATTCTTCAAAAATAACCTACATCCAATGTAGCACGGTGAATATTTCCATCCCCAGAAAGCACAGCCATGATCTCGGCATCACTTCAAGAGAGAAACAATGACATGGCACTCCCACTCCCCGAGCACATCGCAAACAAACTTGCTGAACAAACCTTCAACGACTTCGACGATTTCTCCCAAGCCTTCTGGCTGGCAATCGCTGAGGACCCGATCTACTCCCAACAATTCGTTACCTCGCAACTCAACCGCATCAAGCAAGGCTGGCCACCCCGCGCGCCTTTCGGTGAAACCGCAAAAGGCGTGCGCAACTATCAGATCTGCCACCTCGACCCACCCGCCTTTGGCGGTGCGATGTACGACGCCGAGAATCTACGGATCATGAGCGCCCTGCAGTACGCGCTGTCATCGGAGGTGAAGTGGTGATCAGTCAAAAACACTCCCTTGCCGACTACACCTGCGCCGAATTCAGGACGGTGGTTGAGGAATTGCTACAGGCATCTGGTACCTCCGTCTGGCAGGATCGCTTGCTCGAACACTTTATCGACATGGCCGGACATCCGGATGGCTCTGACCTCCTCTACTACTCGGCAAACCATCTGAAGGGCTGCGCCGTGGGGGTGATCGCACGGATCATCACTTGGCGAAAATCAAAGGAACTTCCCCTGTTCAAGGACATGCAATGAACAAATCTGTAGGGGTGTTGATACTGCTTCTATCAGGTTGCGCCGACGGCAGGATCCTCATTCTGCCTGATCTGCAGGACCAGAAGTTCGCCTGCGACATGGATCCTTACAAACAAGGTTGCGAACGCCATAGTGACTATGACCGGCACTACAAGTTGCTCGAGGACAAAAAGGGCTAGCTAGCATATGCCGTTAATTCAGCGCTACCCGTCAGCGGTCTACACGGTGACGGGGTCGATGCAGGGGTGCAACCTTGTCTTGTTCGAAGGCCGTGAGTGCCAAGTCGACGCACTAAGTCACCAACTTGCCTATGCACAGAGGCTATGGGCGCCTCACTACACATGTCAATCTGTCAATTAGTCTGCATGTAAAGATTTTGCTCACTTTACAGATACAAAAAACCCCGCCGAAGCGGGGTTTTTCTCAAGCAGCACTAGTTAGATCGCGCCACGCTGACGGAGCACATCCAGCACCTGCTTCACGCCTTCTTCAACGCTGGTGTTCTGGGTATCGATCACCAGGTCAGCATCCAGCGGCACATCGAACGGGAAGCTTTCGCCCGGGATGTTGTCGCCACCGGCAGCGTACAGGCCCTGTGGGTCGCGCTCGCGGCACGCCAGCGGCGAGGCCTGAACGTAAACGGTCACCAGGCGCTCCTTGCCGATCAGCGCCTTGGCCTGCTCGCGGCCTTCGGCATCCGGGGCGACGAACGCAGCCAGGGTCAGCAGGCCGGCTTCGTTGAACTGGCGCGCCACGTGGGCGGCGCGGCGCCAGTTCTCGGTGCGGCCGGCGCGGTCCTGTGGCAGGCCTTTGTTCAGGTCGTGGCGCAGGTTCTGGCCATCGAGCACGTACACCGCACGGCCCATGTCGAACAGCTTGCGCTCGACGGCATAGGCCAGGGTGCTCTTGCCAGCGCCAGACAGGCCGCTGAACAGCACGGTGGCTGGCTGCTGGCCGAAGCGCAGGGCGCGCTCTTCGGTGGCCACGTGAGCGAGCTTGCCATGCTGGCCAGTGCCGCCATGCGGCAGGACCGGTGGCGCGATGATCATGCCAGCGCCGACGGTGCCGTTGGTCAGGCGGTCGATGACGATGAACGCACCGGTGGTGCGGTTGCTGTCGTAACCGTCCAGGGCGATCGAGGCGTCCAGGGCGACCTTGACGCGGCCGATCTCGTTCAGCTGCAGCGCGCTGGCTGCGCCCTGCTCCAAGGTGTTCACATCGACCTTGTGGGTGATGCTGGCAATCGAGCCCGGCACGTAGCTGGTGGCGCGCTTGATGTCGTATTTCTTGCCCGGGAGCATCGGCTCCTCGGCCATCCACACCAGCATGGCGTCGAACTGGTCGGTCACCGGCGGCACGTTATCAGCGTGCACCAGCAGGTCGCCACGGGAAATGTCGATCTCGTCTTCCATGGTCAGGGTCACGGCCTGGCCTGGGCCGGCGTTTTCCAGTTCACCTTCGTAGGTGACGATGGACTTGACCCGGCTGCTCTTGCCCGACGGCAGCACGACCACTTCGTCACCCTTGTGCACAACGCCGCTGGCAATGGTGCCGGCGAAGCCGCGGAAGTTCAGGTTCGGACGGTTGACGTACTGCACCGGGAAGCGCAGGTCGGTGAAGTTGCGGTCGGCCGAAACCTCGACGGTTTCGAGGATTTCCATCAGCGTCGGGCCGGCGTACCACGGCGACTGCTCGCTGTGGTTGACCACGTTGTCGCCCTTGAGCGCCGACATCGGCACGAAGTGCAGGCTGCTTGGCTTCAGGTTGATGGCGTCGGCGAACTTCAGGTAGTCGGCCTTGATCGACTCGAACACGCCTTCATCGAAGCCCTTGAGGTCCATCTTGTTGACCGCGACCACGATGTGCTTGATGCCCAGCAAGGATGCGATGTAGCTGTGACGGCGGGTCTGGGTCTGCACGCCGTAGCGGGCATCGACCAGGATGATCGCCAGGTCACAGGTGGATGCACCGGTGGCCATGTTGCGGGTGTACTGCTCGTGGCCGGGGGTATCGGCGATGATGAACTTGCGCTTGGCCGTGGAGAAGTAGCGGTAGGCGACATCGATGGTGATGCCCTGTTCACGCTCGGCCTGCAGGCCGTCGACCAGCAGCGCAAGGTCGACTTCTTCGCCGGTGGTGCCGACTTTCTTCGAATCACGGGTGATGGCCTCGAGGTGGTCCTCGTAGATCATCTTCGAGTCGTGCAGCAGGCGCCCGATCAAGGTGCTCTTGCCATCGTCGACGTTGCCGCAGGTCAGGAAGCGCAGCAGTTCCTTGCGCTCGTGCTGGGCCAGGTAGGCGAGGATGTCCTCGCTGATCAGATCAGATTGGTGCGACATGGAGTAACCCTGAAATTAGAAGTAGCCTTGGCGTTTCTTGTCTTCCATGGAACCGGCGCCATCGTGGTCGATGACACGGCCCTGGCGTTCGGACGTACGGGTCAGGAGCATTTCCTGAATGATGTCCGTCAGGGTCTCGGCTTCCGACTCGACAGCGCCCGTCAACGGGTAGCAGCCGAGGGTACGGAAACGCACCTTCTTCTTGACGATGCGCGCCTTCTCTTCCTCGGAGAGGTGCTCGAGGATGCGATCGTCGTCGATCATGATCAGGGTGCCGTTCTTCTCGATGACTTCACGCTCGGCGGCGAAGTACAGCGGCACGATCGGGATGCCTTCGAGGTAGATGTACTGCCAGATGTCCAGCTCGGTCCAGTTCGACAGCGGGAAGACGCGGATCGACTCGCCTTTGTTGACCTTGCCGTTGTAGACGTTCCACAGCTCCGGGCGCTGGTTCTTCGGGTCCCAGCGGTGCTTGCTGTCACGGAACGAATACACGCGCTCCTTGGCCCGCGACTTCTCTTCGTCGCGGCGCGCGCCACCGAAGGCGGCGTCGAAACCATGCTTGTCCAGCGCCTGCTTGAGGCCCTGGGTCTTCATGATGTCGGTGTGCTTGGAGCTGCCATGGGTGAACGGGTTGATGCCCTGCGCCACACCCTCGGGGTTGACGTGGGTGATCAGCTCCAGGCCCATTTCCTCGACCATCTTGTCGCGGAAGCTGTACATCTCCTGGAATTTCCACTGGGTGTCGACGTGCATCACCGGGAATGGCAGCTTGCCCGGGAAGAAGGCCTTGCGCGCCAGGTGCAGCATCACGGCGGAATCCTTGCCGATCGAGTACAGCATCACCGGGTTGTCGAACTCGGCGGCCACCTCGCGGATGATGTGGATGCTTTCCGCCTCCAGCTGTTTCAAGTGCGTCAGTTTGTCGACCATGGCTACTCACGAAAAACGATCTTATGGACGGCCTGCGGGCCGTGTTCGAGCGAGCCACTTTATCACAGCGGCTGCTTCTATTTAGGCGGCGCACTAGATCGAAAAAGTCTAACGATATGACTGGGGGTTTGGGCTGCCAGGACCGGACTCTTCGCGGGCAAGCCCGCCCCCACAGGGATTGCGCAAGCCTGTGGGAGCGGGCTCGCCCGCGAAGCAGGCGACACCGCTGTCAGATCGGATTCGGGCAGTCGATGAACAGATGCTCCAGGGCAAACCGACGCGCCAAGTAATCGCCCAGCGCCTGCACCCCATACCGTTCGGTGGCATGGTGCCCCGCTGCAACGAAGCTCACCCCGTTCTCCCGGGCGCTGTGATAGGTCTGCTCCGACGCCTCGCCGGTGAGGTACAGGTCCACCCCGGCGGCAATCGCCGTATCGATGTAGCCCTGCCCGCCCCCGGTGCACCAGCCGACCCGGCGAATCATCGCGTCACCTTCCACCAGCAATGGCTCACGCCCGAGCACTTCCTGCACCCGACGGGCGAAATCCCGTGCAGTCACAGGCTCCGCCAGCGAACCGACCAGCCCGACCACCTTGGGGTTTTCCGGGTCCAGCGGGCCTTCGACGGTGATGTCGAGCTGCCGCGCCAGCTGCACGTTGTTGCCGACCTCCGGGTGCACATCCAGCGGCAGGTGAAATGCCAACAGGCTGATGTCGTGCTTCAGCAAGGTCTTCAGCCGACGCTGACGGATCCCGGTAACGCAAGGATTCTCGCCCTTCCAGAAGTAACCATGGTGCACCAGGATCAGGTCGGCCTCGGCCTCGACCGCGGCATCCAGCAGCGCCTGGCTGGCGGTGACGCCACTGACGATGCGACTGACCTGCGGCCGACCCTCGACCTGCAAGCCATTGGGGCAATAGTCCTGGATCTTCGCGCTGCCCAGGTAGCGTTCGGCTTCCTCGACCAGGGTGTTGAGTGCGACGGCCATGAAAATCTCCTCGAAATCTGCGCTTTTCCCGGGCGCAACGCCTGGAGAACGCCCGTATAATGCCGGCCATTATGGGCCGTCGCCGGCATCGGGGGAACCGGTGTATGATCGCGCGCGCTCATGCCCCACTGCGCGGCCAACGGCCCCCGCTCTTTTCCAGGACTCGTTCATGTTCAAGGCTTTGCGTTACTTTGGCTGGCCCCTGCTCACCGGTACTCTGATCGCGGTACTGATCATCCAGCGCTACCCCGAGTGGGTCGGCCTGCCCAGCCAGGACGTCAACCTGCAACAGGCCCCGCAGACCACGCGAATCATGCAGGGGCCGGTGTCCTACGCCGATGCCGTGACCCTCGCCGCCCCGGCCGTGGTCAACCTGTACACCACCAAGGTGGTGAACAAGACCGCTCATCCACTGTTCGAGGACCCGCAGTTCCGCCGCTTCTTCGGTGACAACCTGCCCAAGCAGCGTCGCTGGGAGTCGAGCCTGGGTTCGGCGGTGATCATGAGCCCCGAGGGTTACCTGCTGACCAACAACCACGTCACCAGCGGCGCCGACCAGATCGTCGTGGCCCTGAAGGACGGCCGCGAAACCCTGGCGCGGGTGATCGGCAGCGACCCGGAAACCGACCTGGCGGTACTGAAGATCGACCTGAAGAACCTGCCCGCCATCACCATTGGCCGCTCCGACACCATCCACATCGGTGATGTGGTACTGGCCATCGGCAACCCGTTCGGCGTTGGCCAGACCGTGACCATGGGCATCATCAGTGCCACTGGCCGCAACCAGTTGGGCCTGAACAACTACGAAGACTTCATCCAGACCGACGCGGCGATCAACCCGGGCAACTCCGGCGGTGCGCTGGTCGACGCCAATGGCAACCTGGTCGGCATCAACACGGCGATCTTCTCCAAGTCCGGCGGCTCCCAGGGCATCGGCTTCGCCATCCCGATCAAGCTGGCGCTGGAGGTGATGAAGTCGATCGTCGAACACGGCCAGGTGATTCGTGGCTGGCTGGGCATCGAGGTGCAGCCACTGAGCCAGGAACTGGCCGAATCGTTCGGCATGCAGGGCCGCCCAGGCATCGTGGTGGCCGGTATCTTCCGCGACGGCCCGGCGCAAAAGGCCGGCTTGCAGCTGGGTGACGTGATCCTGAGCATCAACGGCGAACCGGCCGGTGACGGGCGCAAGTCGATGAACCAGGTGGCGCGGATCAAGCCGACCGACAAGATCACCATCGAGGTGATGCGCAATGGTCAGCAGCTGAAGCTGATTGCCGAAGTGGGCCTGCGCCCGCCACCGGCACCGGCCGCCAACCCGGAAGAGAAATGATTCGATAAATGGGGCTGCTTTGCAGCCCTTCGCGGGCAAGCCCGCTCCCACAGGGCAGCACCGACTTTGAGTGCTGTGCAGTACCTGTGGGAGCGGGCTTGCCCGCGAAGGGCCGCAAAGCGGCCCCAGTTGCCTCAGTGCAGGATCTGGCTGAGGAACAACTTGGTCCGGTCACTGCGCGGCCGGTCGAAGAAGTCATCCGGCGCCGCCTGCTCGACGATCTCGCCCTTGTCCATGAAGATCACCCGGTTCGCCACGGTCCGGGCAAAGCCCATTTCGTGCGTCACGCAGAGCATGGTCATGCCGTCCTCGGCCAGGCCGACCATGGTGTCGAGCACCTCCTTGACCATTTCCGGGTCCAGCGCCGAAGTCGGCTCGTCGAACAGCATGATCTTCGGCTTCATGCACAGCGCCCGGGCAATAGCCACGCGCTGCTGCTGGCCACCGGACAGCTGCCCCGGGTACTTGTGCGCCTGCTCCGGAATACGTACCCGCTCCAGGTAGTGCATGGCGATTTCCTCGGCCTTGCGCCGCGGCATCTTGCGCACCCACATCGGTGCCAGGGTGCAGTTCTCCAGAATGCTCAGGTGCGGGAACAGGTTGAAGTGCTGGAACACCATGCCCACCTCGCGGCGGATCGCCTCGATCTGCTTGAGGTCGTTGGTCAGCTCCACGCCATCGACCACGATGCGGCCCTGCTGGTGCTCTTCCAGGCGGTTGAGGCAACGGATAGTGGTCGACTTGCCCGAACCGGACGGCCCGCACAGGACGATACGCTCGCCCTGGCGCACGTTCAGGTTGATGTCCTTGAGCACATGGAACTGGCCGTACCACTTGTTCACGCCCTGCATCTGGATGATGCCTTCGGGGCCGGCAGGCTGCTTGATCGCTTCACTCATTTCGAAACTCCTAACGCTTGTGGCCAGTGTCCAGCTTGCGCTCCAGGTGCATGGAGTAGCGGGACATACCGAAACAGAAAATCCAGAACACCAGGGCGGCGAACACATAGCCCTCGGTGGCCATGCCCAGCCACGCCGGGTCGGCAGCGGCTTGCTTGACGCTGTTGAGCAGGTCGAACAGGCCGATGATGATCACCAGGCTTGTGTCCTTGAACAGGGCGATGAAGGTGTTGACGATGCCGGGGATCACCAGCTTGAGCGCTTGCGGCAGAATCACCAGGCCCATCGCGCGCCAGTAGCCCAGGCCCATGGCCGCGGCGGCTTCGTACTGGCCCTTGGGGATGGCCTGCAGGCCACCGCGCACCACCTCGGCAACGTACGCCGACTGGAACAGGATCACCCCGATCATCGCCCGCAGCAGCTTGTCGAAGCTCATGCCTTCAGGCAGGAACAACGGCAGCATCACCGACGACATGAACAGCACGGTGATCAGCGGCACGCCACGCCAGAACTCGATGAAGGTGACACAGACCACCTTCACCGCCGGCATCTTCGAACGCCGCCCGAGGGCCAGCAGAATGCCCAGCGGCAAGGCACCGACGATGCCCACGGTGGCGATCACCAGGGTCAGCATCAGCCCGCCCCACTGGCTGGTGGCGACGTTGCTCAGGCCCAGCAGGCCACCGTGCAGCAAGGTGTAGGCGAGCACCGGGTACAGCACCAGGAAGCCCAGGCCGTAAACGGCCTTGCGCGGGAAGCGCTTGATGAACAGCGGCGCGGCACCGAGCACGGCCAGCCACACGGTGAGGTCGACGCGCCAGCGCAGCTCCACCGGGTAGTAGCCGTACATGAACTGGCCGAAGCGCTGCTGCACGAACACCCAGCAGGCGCCCTCCTTGGTGCAGTCGGCGCGGGTGGTGCCGACCCAGTTGGCATCGAGCAGCGCCCATTGCACCAACGGCGGCACGATCAGCCACACCAGGTACACGGCGAACAGGGTCAGCAGGGTGTTGAGCCAGCTGGAGAACAGGTTGGCACGCATCCATGCGAGCACGCCGACGGTTTTCACCGGTGGCGGCATATCGGGTTTGAAAACATGGGCATTCACGGGCGTATCCTCACCGCTCGATCAGCGCAATGCGCTTGTTGTACCAGTTCATCAGCAGCGAAATGCTGATGCTGATGGCGAGATAGACACTCATGGTGATGGCGATCACCTCGATGGCCTGGCCGGTCTGGTTGAGCACCGTACCGGCGAACAGCGAGACCATCTCCGGGTAGCCGATACCGGCCGCCAGCGACGAGTTCTTCGCCAGGTTCAGGTACTGGCTGGTCAGCGGCGGAATGATCACCCGCAGTGCCTGGGGGATGATCACCTTGCGCAGGGTCGGGCCGTCACGCAGGCCGAGCGAGTGGGCCGCTTCGGTCTGGCCGTGGCTTACCGAGCGAATGCCCGAACGCACGATTTCGGCAATGAAGGCCGCGGTGTAGATGGTCAACGCCAGGGTCAGCGCCAGCAGCTCGGGGATCAGCACCCAGCCGCCAACGAAGTTGAAGCCCTTGAGCTGCGGCACTTCCCAGTGCACCGGGCTGCCGAACAGCAACGCGCAGGCGCCTGGAATGGCGATCAGCAGGGCCAGCCCCACCCAGAACTTGTGGAACGGCTCACCGGTTTCGTCGAAGCGCTTGTTGGCGTAACGCACCATCACCACGATCGCCGCCAGCGCCAGCACCAGGGCAACGACGAACGGCCAGAAGCCCTCCGCCATCGAGGCACCCGGCATGTTCAGGCCACGGTTGCTGATGAAGAAGGTGTCGTCGATGTTGATGCTGCCCCTGGGCCCCGGCAGGGTCAGGAATACCGCGAAGTACCAGAACAGGATCTGCAGCAGCGGCGGGATGTTGCGGAAGGTTTCCACATACACCGTCGCCAGCTTGCTGATCATCCAGTTCGGCGACAGCCGCGCCACACCAATGATGAAGCCGAGGATGGTTGCCAGGATGACGCCGATGAACGTCACCAGCAGCGTATTGAGCAGGCCGATGACGAACACCCGTGCATAGCTGTCGGACTCCACGTAGGGAATCAGGTGCTGGGCGATGCCGAAGCCGGCGCTACGCTCGAGGAAGTCGAAACCCGAGGTGATGCCCCGGTGTTGCAGGTTGGTCTGGGTGTTGTGGAACAGGTACCAGCCCAGGCCCACCACGAAGGCAATCGTGAGAATCTGGAACAGCCAGGCGCGCACACGCGGGTCGCTCAGGGAAAGCCCCTTGGGTGCGCCAATTTGATTTTGCATGAAGTGCCCCGAAAAATAGGGTTCGAACAACCTGCGGCGGCGGGATGCCGCCGCAGGGTGCAGCCATCAGCGCACAGGTGGCGCGTACTGGATGCCGCCGTTGTTCCACAGGGCGTTCATGCCACGGTCGATCTTCAGGTCGGTGCTCTGGCCCAGGTTCTTCTCGAACACTTCGCCGTAGTTGCCGACTTGCTTGACGATCTGCACTACCCAGTCCTTGGGCAGCTTGAGGTCCTTGCCGTACTCGCCATCGGCGCCCAGCAGGCGGGCAACGTCAGGGTTCTTGGTGGCCTTGGCCTCGGCCTCGACGTTCTTCGAGGTGATGCCGGCCTCTTCGGCGTTGAGCATGGCGAACAGCGTCCACTTGACGATGCTGAACCAGTCTTCGTCGCCTTTACGCACCACCGGGCCCAGTGGTTCCTTGGAGATGGTTTCCGGCAGGACCACGTATTCGGTCGGCGCGGCCAGCTTGGAACGCTGGGCGAACAGCTGCGACTTGTCCGAGGTCAGCACGTCGCAACGACCGGACTCCAGCGACTTGGCGCTCTCGTCAGAGGTGTCGAAGGTGATCGGGGTGTACTTCAGGCCATTGGCACGGAAGAAGTCCGACACGTTCAGTTCGGTGGTGGTACCGGCCTGGATGCAGATGGTCGCGCCGTCGAGCTCCTTGGCGCTGGAAACGCCAAGCTTCTTGTTGACCAGGAAGCCGACACCGTCGTAGTAGGTGACACCGGCGAACACCAGGCCCATGCCGGCGTCGCGCGAGCTGGTCCAGGTGGTGTTGCGCGACAGCACGTCGACTTCGCCCGACTGCAGCGCAGTGAAGCGTTCCTTGGCGTTGAGCTGGCTGAACTTGACCTTGGTCGCGTCACCGAACACGGCGGCGGCCACGGCGCGGCAGACGTCGGCGTCGATACCGACGATCTTGCCCTGCGCATCAGGTACCGAGAAGCCTGGAAGACCGTCGCTCACGCCACACTGGACGAAGCCCTTCTTCTTTACCGCATCGAGAGTGGCGCCGGCCTGGGCGGTGCTCACGGCGCCCAGCGCGGCGGCAGCGGTCAGGACTGCCAGGGTGGTTTTCAACATCTTCATTCACAACCTCCAAATCGCTCTTGTTGTACGAGCCGGAATTGCACCGCACCCTTATGAGGCGCATCCGACCCTTGTTGGCTTGTTATTGGGTCAATTGGCGCAATGGGCTGTTCTGTGACAGCCTTCGCGTGCAAAGGGTGTTACCGTCACGGCCTGCCCTTTGCATCAAATGAAGAATTGCAAAGCGCGTACCAGATTTGTTGGCTGTAGCGTTTAAGCGCTAGTCAAGTAGGGAAAGTTGTATCGTTGCGACATTCTCTTTCTGTCAGATAATTCCTACGCCTTGTTTTCACGCACCCTTTTGAAAGGCACGCACACTTTCGGAGCAGTCATGACCAACCCGCTGATTCTCGAACCCCAGAAAACCGCTGACGCCTGTGTGATCTGGTTGCACGGTTTGGGTGCCGACCGTTACGACTTCCTACCTGTGGCCGAATTCATGCAGGAACGCCTGCTCAGCACCCGTTTCATCATGCCCCAGGCGCCGACCCGCCCGGTGACCATCAACGGCGGCTACGCCATGCCCAGCTGGTATGACATCAAGGCCATGACCCCGGCCCGCGCCATCGATGAAGCGCAGCTGGATGAGTCGGCCGAACAGGTCATCGGCCTGATCAAGGCCGAGCAGGCCAAGGGCATCAACCTGTCGCGGATTTTCCTCGCCGGCTTCTCCCAGGGCGGCGCAGTGGTGCTGCACACTGCCTATATAAAGTGGCAAGAGGCGTTGGGCGGCGTGATTGCCCTGTCCACCTATGCCCCGACCTTCACCGACAGCCACCAGCTGAGCGCCTGCCAGCAACGCACCCCGGCCCTGTGCCTGCATGGCGTGCACGACCCGGTGGTGATCCCGTCCATGGGCCGTACCGCATTCGAATACCTCAATACCTGGGGCGTTGCCGCACGCTGGCACGAATACCCGATGGAGCACGAAGTGGTGGTGGAGGAACTGAGCGACATCCACGACTGGCTGAGCAAGCAATTGCAATAAGCCAACCCCATTTGTAGTTGTGGGAGTTTTCCGCTACGCCGCGCCCAGATCTTGCATTACACTGCCCGGCGTACATTCCTTAACCAGTTGATGAGACGATCGTGCTCAAGGCACTCAAGAAAATATTCGGCAAAGGAGACGCCGCGCCACAGGCCGTCGCTCCTGCTGCCAGCGTGACGCCAACGGCGCCTGCGCCCACTGCCGAGGCCCGGCCCGAGCCCAAACCGGCCGCCCCTCGCGCCAAACCGGCCGCCAAGCCCGCCGCCAAGGCAGAAGCACCCGCAGATGCCCCAGCGCCCACCGACAAGCCGGCCAAGGACAAACCCCGCCGCGAACGCAAGCCCAAGCCCCAGGCGAGCCTGTGGAAGCCGGAAGACTTCGTGGTCGAGCCGCAGGAAGGCAAGACCCGCTTCCACGACTTCAAGCTCTCCAACGAGCTGATGCATGCCATCCACGACCTCGGTTTCCCGTACTGCACGCCGATCCAGGCGCAGGTACTGGGTTACACCCTGCGTGGCCAGGACGCCATCGGTCGCGCCCAGACCGGTACCGGCAAGACGGCGGCATTCCTGATTTCGATCATTTCCCAGCTGCAGCAGACGCCGCCGCCCAAAGAGCGCTACATGGGCGAGCCGCGTGCACTGATCATCGCGCCAACCCGCGAGCTGGTGGTGCAGATCGCCAAGGACGCCATCGCCCTGACCAAATACACCGGCCTGAACGTGATGAGCTTCGTCGGCGGCATGGACTTCGACAAGCAGCTCAAGGCCCTGGAAGCTCGCCACTGCGACATCCTGGTGGCCACCCCGGGCCGCCTGCTGGACTTCAACCAGCGCGGCGAGGTGCACCTGGACATGGTCGAGGTGATGGTGCTGGACGAAGCCGACCGCATGCTCGACATGGGCTTCATCCCCCAGGTCCGGCAGATCATCCGCCAGACCCCACCGAAGAGCGAACGCCAGACCCTGCTGTTCTCCGCCACCTTCACCGACGATGTGATGAACCTGGCCAAGCAGTGGACCACCAACCCGGCGATCGTCGAGATCGAGCCGGAGAACGTCGCCAGCGAAACGGTCGAGCAACATGTGTATGCGGTGGCCGGCAGCGACAAGTACAAGCTGCTGTACAACCTGGTGACCCAGAACAAGTGGGAACGGGTGATGGTGTTCGCCAACCGCAAGGACGAGGTGCGGCGCATCGAGGAAAAGCTCGTGCGCGACGGCATCAATGCCGCGCAGTTGTCGGGCGACGTGCCGCAGCACAAGCGTATTCGTACCCTCGAGAGCTTCCGTGAAGGGCGCATCACCGTGCTGGTGGCCACCGATGTGGCCGGGCGCGGGATTCACATCGACGGCATCAGCCACGTGATCAACTTCACCCTGCCGGAAGACCCGGACGACTATGTGCACCGTATCGGCCGTACCGGCCGTGCGGGTACCAGCGGTGTGTCGATCAGCTTTGCCGGTGAGGATGATTCCTACCAGCTGCCGGCGATCGAAGAGCTGCTGGGGCGCAAGATCAAGTGCGAGATGCCGCCGGACGAACTGCTCAAACCAGTACCGCGCAAGCACCACTGACCTGTACCGGCCTCTTCGCGGCGGTTCGGCGCCCCGACAAGCCCGCTCCCACAGCTGCATCACAGCTTCCGAAGCCTGTGTGCAGTCTTTGTGGGAGCAGGCTTGTCGGGGCGCCGAACCGCCGAGAACCGGGGCGAAGCCCCGGCCATAAACCTCCTACCTACCAGCGCCCTGCGGCATCCTGGTCACTCTGCTTGCCTTCCACCCACCTCGGCCCTTCCTGGGTATTTTCCTTCTTCCAGAACGGCGCCCGAGTCTTCAGGTAGTCCATGATGAAGTTGCAGGCATCGAACGCCGCCTGCCGATGGGCACTGGCCACGCCGACGAATACGATCGGCTCACCCGGCTCCAGCGCACCGATGCGGTGCAGCACCTCGACCTTGAGCAACGGCCAGCGCTGCTCGGCCTCGACCACGATCTTGGCCAGGGCCTTCTCGGTCATGCCCGGGTAATGTTCGAGGAACATCCCCGCCACCTCACGCCCATCGTTGAAATCGCGCACATAGCCGACGAAACCGACCACGGCGCCGACGCCGACATTGGCCGCATGCATGGCATTGACCTCGGCCCCTGGGTCGAACGCACCCTGCTGCACTCGCACTGCCATGTTCAGCCTCCGGTCACCGGTGGGAAGAACGCCACGTCGTCGTCCTCTTCCAGCGGCTCGTCGAGCCGGCACAGCTCTTCGTTGCGCGCGCACATCAGGTTCTGCTCGGCCAGCACCGCATACTGCCCACCTTTGGCCACCAGCGCCTGGCGCACGTCGTCGAGCACCTTGAATTCGCCTTCCAGGCGCTCGGCATCGACACCCAGCAGCTCGCGGTAGCGGGCGAAGTACATCACCTTGACCTTCATCATGCCTCCACCTTGTAGTGCCCGCTCTTGCCACCCACCTTTTCCAGCAGGCGCACCTGTTCGATGACCATGCCCTTGTCCACGGCCTTGCACATGTCGTAGATCGTCAGCGCAGCAACGCTGGCGGCGGTCAGCGCCTCCATCTCGACGCCGGTCTGCCCGGCCAGCTTGCAACGGGCGACGATGCGCACCGCGTCCTGGCCTTCGGCGCTCAGTTCGACCTTGACGCTGGTCAGCATCAGCGGGTGGCACAGCGGGATCAGGTCGCTGGTCTTCTTCGCCGCCTGAATACCGGCAATACGCGCCACGGCGAACACATCGCCCTTGGGATGCTCGCCATCGACGATCATCTGCAAGGTCTGCGGCAACATGCGCACCCGCGCTTCGGCCACGGCCTCGCGCTCGGTCACGGCTTTTTCAGTGACGTCGACCATGTTGGCGCGCCCCTGGGAATCGAGATGAGTCAGCACTGCTCTGCTCCTGTGAAGGGAACAGAGAGTGTAAACCCGTGGGTCAGGATTGCGCAGCGGAAAAAAGCCGGGCGGCGGGCCGCCCGGCTGGGAGGGTTACAGGTGAGACTCGGCGTACTCGGCCAGCACCGAGCGTGGCACACCCTGCAGGGTGATGTGCACACCATGGGGGAAGTCCTTGAAACGCTCGGTCAGGTAGGTCAGGCCCGAGCTGGTCGCGGACAGGTAAGGTGTATCGATCTGTGCCAGGTTGCCCAGGCACACCACCTTGGAGCCGGAGCCGGCCCGGGTGATGATGGTTTTCATCTGGTGCGGTGTGAGGTTCTGGCACTCGTCGATCAGGATCAGGCTCTGCTGGAAGCTGCGCCCACGGATGTAGTTCAGTGACTTGAACTGCAGCGGCACACGTTCAAGGATGTATTCGACGCTGCCATGGGTGCTTTCGTCATCCATGTGCAAGGCTTCGAGGTTGTCGGTGATGGCGCCCAGCCAAGGCTCCATCTTCTCTGCCTCGGTGCCCGGCAGGAAGCCGATCTCCTGGTCCAGCCCCTGCACGCTGCGGGTGGCGATGATGCGCCGGTAGCGCTTGCTGACCATGGTCTGCTCGATGGCTGCGGCCAGGGCCAGGATGGTCTTGCCGGAGCCGGCAGCGCCGGTCAGGTTGACCAGGTGGATATCCGGGTCGAGCAAGGCGAACAGCGCCAGGCTCTGATGAATGTCCCGCGGCTTAAGGCCCCAGGCTTCCTGGTGCAGCAAGGGCTCCTGGTGCAGGTCGAGCAGTAGCAGCTCGTCATTACGGATGCCTTTCACCCAGCCGACAAAACCTTGCTCGTCGATGATGAACTCGTTGATGTGCACCGCTGGCAGGTTGTCGATCATCTGCACCCGATGCCAGGTGCGGCCACGCTCCTGGCGGGTATCGACCTTGCTGACGCGGTCCCAGAACGAACCGCTGACCGAGTGATAGCCCTTGGACAGCAGAGAGACGTCGTCGACCAGCTGGTCGGTGCTGTAGTCCTCGGCGGCGATCCCGCAGGCGCGCGCCTTCAGGCGCATGTTGATGTCTTTGGTGACCAGCACCACGTCCAGGTCGGAGCGCCGGCTGCGTACGTCGAGCAGGGTGTTGATGATGATGTTGTCGTTGAGGTTTTCCGGCAGCAACTTGCTGGGCTCGTTGCGCGGGCTCATCAGGATCGACAGGTAGCCCTTGGGCCCGCTCTTGCCCCGCTGGATCGGCACGCCCTGCTCGACATCGCTGGGCGAAGCGTCACCGAGGGTCTGGTCGATCAGGCGGATGGCCTGGCGACATTCGGCGGCGATGGTCTGTTTACCGGTCTTGAGCTTGTCGAGTTCCTCCAGCACCGTCATCGGTATGGCGACGTGGTGCTCCTCGAAGTTGAGCAATGCGTTGGGGTCGTGAATCAGGACGTTGGTATCGAGCACATAGAGGATTGGCTTGCTGGAGGAAGGGTTGCGTCCTTGGTCATCCATACTCGGTCACCTTATGTCGAAGCCACACGGCACGCTCTGTAGTGCGCCGCAGAGTGACCGCCGTTCTCCCCGTATCCGCGTTGCTACGGGCGGGAAGCGAACCTGGCAAGGTGGGCCTGGATGACGCCACCTGTGCTGCAGGAATCGGCTGTCTGGTTTCTTCATACCGCAAAAACCATGACCGAAAAAAGCATTTTTACGAGATTTTGAAGTTTATTTTTCCGATTGACGAAGAGCGCTTGGCGGCAAAGCCAGACGGGACTACAGTCAGAAGTCATACCCTCTATTCGCGATACGCGTAATCGCGGCAGTCCTCCCAGCCGATTCCACTTTGCACCGTGCTGTGCAGCAGCCACTCGACCGCCGGCTGCGCCTTGGGCAGGCTGTCATGGAACTGGATCACCCCTTTGCGCCAGAGCAGCATCAAGGTCACCACGCGCTGCGCCGACGCTTCGGCGGTGAGCGGGCCATCATCCTGAGCATCGATATCCCATAGCGACACCCGCAGCTGCTGGCTGGCCATGAATGCCTCGCCGTCGGCCCGGCGCTGGCCGTAGGGCGGGCGGAACAACGGCACGTATTGCGCCGGCAGGTCAGCCTGAACCCGGGCCTGGGCGCGCCTGATCGAGTCCTGCCAGCCCTGCCACTGGGCATGAGAGCGGTACTCCCAACCCTGGATGCCCACGCATTGGCCGGCATAGAGCGTGCCCAGCGCATCGGCTGCACCGGCATCGCGCCGCTGCTGCAAGCGGTTGCCCAAGACAAAGAAGGTGCCCTGCAGCTTCTGCTTGCGCAGGTATTCGGTGAGCGCATCGGTGCTTCCGCCATCCGGCCCTGGGCCACCGACGAAGGTCAGCAGGAACATGCGGTCGTTCAGTTCATCGCCATTGCGCTCGCGGCTGGACAGGCGCTCGACCTCGCTGCTGGTCTGCGGCAGCAACGCGGCCTTGCGCAGTTGCTCATCCAGATAACGCACATGGAACTGATGGCTGGGTTCGATCCAACCGGTGTAGAACGTGCCGACTTCTGTGGCGAACGTCGCCGCCCTGGTGCGCAAGTCGGCCATGGACTCGAGCAGGTAACAGAACGAGGCATCCTGTTCGCAACTGCGCTGGGCCTGCTGGTAGCCCTGCCACAAGCGCTGCCACATGTGTGCGCGCACCGCGCGGATCTTCTGCAGGTTGATCTGCCGCAAGCCCAACCGCGCAGCCAGCGCGCCATCATCGAGCAGTTCGCTTTCGTGCAACACCTGGGCAAATGACAGGATCTCGGCCCGCGAGGCGACGTCGAACAGCACCGGGCTGTCCAGCTGCTCGGGCCACTGGCTGCGGTCGAGGCTGGCCGGCGGCAGGGGGGCGGCCTGGGCGGCCAGGCTCAACAAGGTGGCCAGCAAGGCCCCGGCAATGCGCACGATCGGTCTCTCCGTGACAGCCAAAACGCGCACTATAGCGCCTGCTTCGGCGATGGTCTGTGACTATTGTCGCCATAGTTTGGCGTTACCGGCCGCGATCCGTAGAATTCACCGCAACGATTCCAGGAGCCGACCCGATGCTGACGGTGATTTCCCCCGCCAAGACCCTCGACTACGACACCGCGCCGGTGACGGAGCGCTTCACCCTGCCGCAATACCTGGACGATTCCCAGGAACTGATCCTGCAGCTGCGCGAACTGTCGCCGGCGCAAATCAGCGAGCTGATGCACCTGTCCGACAAGCTCGCCGGGCTCAATGCCGCGCGTTTTGGCAGCTGGACCCCGGATTTCACCCCGGCCAACGCCAAACAGGCGCTGCTGGCGTTCAAAGGTGACGTGTACACCGGGCTGGATGCCGAAACCCTCGGCGAGGACGACTTCAGCTACGCCCAGGCGCACCTGCGCATGCTCTCAGGCCTGTACGGCCTGCTGCGCCCGCTCGACCTGATGCAGCCCTACCGCCTGGAAATGGGCACCAAGCTGGCCAACGCCCGCGGCAAGGACCTGTATGCCTTCTGGGGCACGCGCATCAGCGAATGGCTGAACCAGGCGCTGGCCGACCAGGGCGACGACCTGCTGTTGAACCTGGCCAGCAACGAGTATTTCAGTGCGGTGAAACGCAGCGCGTTGAAGGCTCGGGTGATCAACGTCGACTTCAAGGACCTGAAGAACGGCCAGTACAAGATCATCAGCTTCTACGCCAAGAAGGCCCGCGGCATGATGAGCCGCTTCGTGATCCAGGAACGGGTGAACGACCCGGAGCAGCTCAAGCAGTTCGATGTGCAGGGCTACTACTACAGTGCCGAGCAGTCCAAGCCGGATCACCTGGTGTTCCTGCGCGATCACGCTGCCGAGTAAACCTGTTCGGGCCTCTTCGCGGGCAAGCCCGCGAAGAGGCCAGTAGCCTTGATACATCCCTCCCGCCCTGCAATAGGGCAAGCTTCAAAGCGCCATCAAGTCATTATTCCGACGCCAAAAAACCAGCACCCATCTCTATATCGCCAAACGCCATAAGACCGTTCGTACTTTTTTGACGAATTTTGAAAAATATTTTTTCATGGTGGCATAACAACACCGCGCTTCAGTCTCGTCCTTTATAACCGGGGGTGAAACTGTGACGTGCTATCAATTTGAAAGTATTTGCCACTGAAAAATTATTTAGAAATCTTTCATCGAAGCGGAATGCCCTCAGGAACTTCTACTACGACCTATCGCTCATAGTGCCGTAACGAATTTCCTGCCCTTGGGGTGTGAGAGATGACTTACAGATGACAACCGGCAGGTATCACTACCCGCTTCGATAACCTGGCAAGCGCAACGGGAAACCCCGAAGGCACTGCCAACCGAGGAGTAACGCGCCCTTTAAAACTCGTCCTAGTGGTTGATTTCAAAGGATTTTTCCACTTGAAAAAACAAGCACAGCAAGGCGCCAAGTAGCGCTTTGCAATAAAGACGGCTGCATTACAGGGCACGCCTTTTAAATACTGGCTTAATACTGCCAACTATTAGTGCACAACTTTGTGCGCGACGGATTTATTCATGCCTGCGCTCGGCGAAGTGAGCTTTTCGCCATGGACCCGTGCGCCCGAAAACTGTTGTTAATCAACCCAGTCCGGCTCTTCCCGGAGGAGCTGGCGTGATAAACACATGAGGTGATAGCGATGCGTATCAGCATCTTTGGTTTGGGTTATGTGGGTGCGGTCTGTGCAGGCTGCCTGACGGCGCGAGGCCATGACGTGATTGGTGTGGACGTGTCCAAGACCAAGATCGACCTGATCAATCAGGGCAAGTCGCCCATTGTCGAACCTGGCCTGGAAGCACTGCTGCAACAAGGCATCGCCAACGGCCGCCTGCGTGGCACCACCGACTTCGCCGAGGCCATCCGTGCCAGCGACGTGTCGATGATCTGCGTCGGCACTCCGAGCAAGAAGAACGGCGACCTGGGCCTGGAATACATCGAGTCGGTGTGCCGCGAGATCGGCTACGTGCTGCGTGACAGCGAGCGCCGCCACACCATCGTGGTACGCAGCACCGTGCTGCCAGGCACCGTCAAGAACGTGGTGATCCCGATTCTCGAAGACTGCTCCGGCAAGAAGGCCGGCGTCGACTTCGGCGTGGCAGTGAACCCGGAGTTCCTGCGTGAAAGCACCGCGATCAAGGACTACGACCAGCCGCCTATGACCGTCATCGGTGAACTGGACAAGGCCAGCGGCGACGTGCTGCAAGCCCTGTACGAAGAACTCGACGCACCGGTCATCCGCAAGCCGATCGAAGTGGCCGAGATGATCAAGTACACCTGCAACGTGTGGCACGCCACCAAGGTCACCTTCGCCAACGAAATCGGCAACATCGCCAAGGCCGTCGGCGTCGATGGCCGCGACGTGATGGACGTGGTCTGCCAGGACAAGGTGCTGAACCTGTCGCAGTACTACATGCGCCCAGGTTTCGCCTTCGGCGGTTCGTGCCTGCCGAAGGACGTGCGTGCCCTCACCTACCGCGCCGCCTCCCTCGACGTGCGTGCACCGCTGCTCGATTCGCTGATGCGCAGCAACGAGTCGCAGGTGCAGAACGCCTTCGAACTGATCGAAGCCCACGACAAGCGCAAGGTCGCCCTGCTCGGCCTGAGCTTCAAGGCCGGCACCGACGACCTGCGCGAAAGCCCGCTGGTGGAACTGGCCGAGCGCCTGATCGGCAAGGGCTACCAGCTGGACATCTACGACGAGAACGTCGAGTACGCCCGCGTCCACGGGGCGAACAAAGAGTACATCGAGTCGAAGATCCCGCACGTCTCGTCGCTGCTCAACGCCGACTTCCAGAAGGTCATCGCCAACGCCGACATCATCGTCCTGGGCAACCGTGACGAGCAGTTCCGCGCCCTTGCCGAGCAAGCGCCGGAAGGCAAGCAGGTGATCGACCTGGTTGGCTTCATGAGCAAGCCGACCTGCACCACCAGCCGTACCGAAGGCATTTGCTGGTAAATGCCCGACCGGGCAGCGGTGGCCTCCCCACCATCGCTGCCCACTCTTTCCCGAATTCTCGACGGATGCTGAACATGCAAAGGCTCCAGACAGTGCTGTTGCAGTGCGCCGGGTGGCTGCTCTACATGAGCCTGCTCATGCTGATCGCCCTGGCCCTGCCAGCCGATATCTTCGACTCGCAATCGAAGCACTTCATCTTCCTGGTCGGCGCAGTCGGCATCTGGCGCTATTCCATGGGCGCCACCCATTTCATCCGCGGCATGATCTTCCTCTACGGCGTCTACCCGTACCTGCGCCGCAAGGTGCAGAAGATGGGCGATGCCGCCGCGCCGTCGCACGTGTACCTGATGGTCACCAGCTTCCGTATCGAAGCGCTGACCACCGCCCAGGTGTACAGCTCGGTGATCCGCGAGGCGATCGAATGCGGCTACCCCACCACCGTGGTCTGCTCGCTGGTGGAGATGTCCGATGAACTGCTGGTAAAGAGCCTGTGGGCCAAGTACAACCCGCCCGCACACGTCACCCTGGACATCGTGCGCATTGCCGGTACCGGCAAGCGCGATGGCCTGGCCTATGGTTTCCGCGCCATCTCGCGGATGCTGCCGGACGAAAACGCCGTGGTCGCGGTGATCGACGGCGACACCGTGCTCGGCGAAGGCGTGGTGCGCAAGACCGTGCCGTGGTTCAAGCTGTACCCCAACGTCGGTGGCCTGACCACCAACGAATTCTGCGAAGTACGCGGCGGCTACATCATGAGCGAGTGGCACAAGCTGCGCTTCGCCCAGCGCCATATCAACATGTGCTCGATGGCCCTTTCCAAGCGCGTGCTGACCATGACCGGGCGCATGTCGATGTTCCGCGCCAGCGTGGTGACCAACCCCGAATTCATCGCCGATGTCGAAAGCGACTCGCTGATGCACTGGCGCCTGGGCCGCTTCAAGTTCCTCACCGGTGACGACAAGTCCAGCTGGTTCAGCCTGATGCGCCTGGGCTACGACACCTTCTACGTGCCGGATGCCGCGATCAACACGGTCGAGCACCCGCCGGAAAAGAGCTTCCTCAAGGCCAGCCGCAAGCTGATGTACCGCTGGTACGGCAACAACCTGCGGCAGAACTCCCGTGCGCTGGGCCTTGGCCTGCGTCGCCTGGGCCTGTTCACCAGCATCGTGTTGTTCGACCAGCGCGTGTCGATGTGGACCAGCCTGCTGGGCCTGACCGTGGCGGTGATCGCCAGCCTCAAGTTCGGCATGGCCTTCCTGCTGGTGTACCTGCTGTGGATCGGCATCACCCGCCTGATCCTCACCATCATGCTGCTGTGCTCGGGCCACAACGTGGGCCCGGCCTACCCGCTGATTCTCTATTACAACCAGATCGTCGGCGCGCTGATGAAGATCTACGTGTTCTTCCGCCTCGACAAGCAGTCCTGGACCCGCCAACCGACTGCCCTCAAGCGTGACCTCGCCAGTTTTCAACAATGGTTCAACACCTGGTCCTCGCGGACCATGACCTTCTCGGCTGCCAGCATCTTCGTCGCTGTGCTGTTCATGGTCGTGTGAGCCCAACCCGGATCGGAACTAACAGGAACAAACCCAGATGAATACCGCCGTGAACGTCAACGTCGTGCATGAGTCCGAAGCCCAGCGCCAACACGCCCGGGTGCGCATCCCCGCCAAGCTGCGCTTCCTCGACAAAGAGCGCCAGGCCCACGATGTGAAGGTCGACGACCTCTCCGCCGGTGGCCTGAGCTTCCACACCAAACAGCCACTGTCGGTCGGTGAAGTGCTGCGCGGTCGCCTGCAGTTCACGGTCGACAACCTCGGCCTGTCGATGGACATCGAGTTCCAGGTGCGCGCCTACAACACGGGCAGCGGCCGCACCGGCGCACAGTTCCAGAACCTCGAACCCCGCGACATCGCCACCCTGCGCCACATCATCACCAGCCACCTTTCCGGTGAACTGATCACTGCGGGCGACGTGCTCAGCACCCTGCAGCGCGACAACTTCACCAAGGCCCGCAAGCAGAAGGACGGTGGATCCGGCCTGTCCGCCTTCGGCCGGCTCAAGGCGGTGACCGTGACCCTGGGCGTGTTCGTGGTCGGCGTGGCCGCCTTCGGCTTCGTCGCCAAGTCGCTGTACGGCATGTACTTCGTCAGCCATGCCGAAGCCGGCGTGGTCGCCGTGCCGACCACCACCGTCACCATGCCGCGCGACGGTACCGTGAACAGCCTGGCCGAAACCGGTGGGCAGATCGTCAAGGGCGCGCCACTGGCAACCTTCACCACCAGCATGCTGGACATGCTCAAGGGCAACCTGGACGACTCGCAGCTGGAGCCGGCGAAGATCGAGGAGCTGTTCGGCAAGCAGCTCTCCGGCACCCTCACCAGCCCTTGCGATTGCGTGGTCGCCCGCCAGCTGGTGGACGACGGCCAGTACGCCGCCAAGGGCCAGCCGATCTTCCAGCTGGTGCCGCGCACCACCACACCAATGGTCGAGGCACGCTTCAGCTACCGCCAGTTCGACGAGGTCAAGCCAGGCACACGGGTCAACTTCCAGGTGGCCGGCGAAGACGAAATGCGCACTGGCCAGATCGTCAGCAGCGCCAGCCTCAACAGCGATGACCTGGCCTCCGACATCCGCGTGCAGATCAAGCCCGACAGCGCCATGCCGGCCGAACTGGCCGGGCGCCCTGCCTCGGTCAACAGCGACCGTGGCCCTTCGCTGAACTGGCTGATCGACAAAGCCGTGGCCCGTGGCCTGTAAGAGGATCGGACAATGATCTCTGAAATCAACGCGATCTCTGTGGGAGCGGGCTTGCCCGCGAAGAGACCAGCAGGGTCAACGTCGTCGGCAGTGGCAGTTCGCGGGCAAGCCCGCTCCCACAGGGTCCGAGTGAACCTTGGAATGTGTGCATTGGCTGCAGCCATCACCCTGGCCGGCTGTGCGGGCCTGCCCGACCAGCGCCTGGCCAACGAAGCCCTCAAGCGCGGCGACACCGCGCTGGCCGAGCGCAACTACAAGGCCCTGGCCGACCTGGGCTACAGCGACGCGCAAGTGGGCCTGGCCGACATCAAGGTGGCCACCCGTGACCCGGCAAAAATCCGCGAAGCCGAAGCCACGTACCGCGCTGCCGCCTCCACCTCGCCGCGTGCCCAGGCGCGCCTCGGCCGCCTGCTGGTGGCCAAGCCCGACAGCACCCAGGCCGAACGTGAAGAAGCCGAAACCCTGCTCAAGCTCGCCGCCAAGCAAGGTGAAAGCAACACCCTGATCCCGCTGGCGATGCTCTACCTGACCTACCCGCAGAGTTTCCCCAAGGTCAACGCCCAGCAGCAGATCGACCAGTGGCGCGCCGTCGGCAACCCGGAAGCGGGCCTGGCCCAGGTGCTGCTGTATCGCACCCAGGGCACCTACGACCAGCACCTGGGCGACGTCGAAAAAATCTGCAAGGCCGCGCTGAACACCACCGACATCTGCTACGTCGAGCTGGCCACCGTGTACCAGAAGCGCGGCCAGGCCGATCAACAGGCCGCCCTGCTCGGCCAGCTGAAATCCGCCTACGCCCGTGGCGCGGTGCCGGCCACCCGGGTCGACAGCGTCGCCCGCGTGCTGGCTGACCGCAGCCTCGGCCAGACCGACGAAAAAACCGCCAAGGACCTGCTCGAGCAGGTCGCCCCGGCCAACCCGGCGTCCTGGGTCAGCCTGGCGCAGCTGCTGTACGACTTCCCCGAACTGGGCGACACCGACCAGCTGATGGCCTACATCGACAAGGGCCGCGAAGCCGAACAGCCACGCGCCGAACTGCTGCTGGGCCGCCTGTACTACGAAGGCAAGACCTTGCCCGCCGATGCGGTGAAGGCCGAGCAACACCTGCAGGCCGCCGCCGACGCGGGTGAAGTCAGCGCCCATTACTACCTCGGCCAGCTGTACCGCCGCGGCTACCTGGGCAAGGTCGAGCCGCAGAAGGCCGTCGATCACCTGCTGGCTGCCGCCCGCGGTGGCCAGAACAGTGCCGACTACGCCCTCGCCCAACTGTTCAGCGAAGGCCACGGCATCCGCCCGCAACCGGGCAATGCCTGGGTGTTCGCCCAGTTGTCACAGGTCAACCCGACGCCACAGTCCAGCGAACTGCTGCAACAGCTCGACCAGCAACTCACGCCTGACCAGCGCAGCCAGGCACAGAGCCTGCTGGCGCAGGAAAAGCAGGCCCGCGGCAGCATGGTTCAGGGCGCCAACAGCACCCTGGCCCTCGAAGCCCTGCAAGACGACGAAAAAGAAGTAGAAGGTGAGGACTCGCTATGACGCTCAATCCATTCGTGAAAGCCGGCATTGGCCTGAGCTTCGCCCTGCTGTGGTCCTGCCCGACCCTGGCGGAAATGACCGCTGAAAAGAACTTCGGCCTGGATGTGAAAATCACCGGCCAGTCGGAAGACGACCGCGACCTCGGCACCCGCCCAGGCGGCGATGTCAACGGCCTGGGTCTCGACCTGCGCCCTTGGGTGTACGGCGAGCGCGGCAACTGGAGCGCCTATGCCATGGGCCAGGCGGTCACCGCCACCGACACCATCGAAACCGACACCCTGCGCCAGAACGACGACGGCACCAGCACCGACACCGCCGCCGACGGCCGCAAGCAGGACAAGAGCTACCTGGCCATGCGCGAGTTCTGGGTCGGCTACAGCGGCCTCACCGCCTACCCCGGCGAGCAGCTGCGCCTCGGTCGCCAGCGCCTGCGCAGCGACGACGGCATGTGGCGCGACACCAACATCGAAGCGCTGAACTGGACCTTCGACACCACCCTGCTCAAGGCCGACCTGGGCGTGGCCCAGCGCTTCAGCGAGTACCGCACCGACCTCACCGAGCTGGCCCCCGAAGACAAGGACCGCACCCACCTCTACGGCAACGTCGCCACGCAGTGGACCCCAGGCCACTGGGTCGGCCTGCGCGCCCACCACACCCATGACAGCGGCAGCCTGAAGAACCCGGGCGAAACCGTCGATGCGCTGGACAAGACCCGCACCGGCGACCTCACCTGGCTGGGCCTGGAAGCCAACAGCGACGCCTACAACTGGCGCAACGACCACACCGTCAACTACTGGGGCAGCGTCACCTGGCTGACCGGTGACCGTGACACCCTGAGCAGCCAGACCGTCGGCGACCAGACCGTGGCCACCGGCAAGCAGAGCGGCAACGTCAACGCCTGGGCCACCGACCTCGGCATCCGCCTGCGCCTGGACCCGCAATGGCAGGTCGGTGCCGCCTACGCCCGTGGCAGTGGCGGCGGTGGCGACGACGGTTCGAGCAACTTCGAACAGACCGGCCTGGAGAGCAACCGCTCCAACTACACCGGTACCCGTTCGCGCGTGCACCGCTTCGGCGAAGCCTTCCGCGGCGAGCTGGGCAACCTGCAGGCGGCCACCCTGTTCGCCTCCTGGCAGCTGCGCGACGACTACGACGCCAGCCTCATCTACCACAAGTTCTGGCGTGTCGACGGCAATCAGAACATCGGTTCCAGCGGCATCAATGCAGTGGTCAACGACGACGGCGTGAACCGCCCGCTGGTCGATGGCGAAAAAGACCTCGGCCAGGAAATGGACGTGGTCGTCACCAAGTACTTCAAGCAAGGCCTGCTGCCGGCTTCGATGAGCCAGGCGATCGACGAGCCGTCCGCCCTGGTGCGCCTGCGTGCCGGCGTGTTCAAGCCGGGCGACGCCTATGGCAAGGAAGCGGACTCGTACATGCACCGTGCCTTCGTCGACGTGATCTGGCGCTTCTGAGGCCGGGAGAAACCTGATGAACCTTCACCCGCACTTACGTCACAGCCTTCTGGCCAGCGCATTGCTGCTGGCCAGCGGCCTGGCTGTCGCCGCAGAGCCCCAGGTGATCGCCAAGGAGCTGCAGCAGGCCAAGACCTACACCGTGGCCAGCGCCCCGATCGAGCCGCTGCAGATGGACCCGCCGAAACTGCCCGACCTGACCGGCTACACCGCCGAAGCGGTGCAGAAGAAGATCGACCGCCGCCACAAGGGCAAAGTCAGCGTGCGCCGCATGTTCCAGGAGGACACCCTCAAGGAATTCGTCGGCGGCGACAACAAGGCCGCCGAATGGGTGCAACGCCAGCATGGCATCCCTCAGGCGATCTTCGTCGATGACGGTCATGTCGACCTGGTCGAGCTGAGCAAGAAGGTGCCCAAGCAGTACCTCAGCGAAGTCGAACCCGGCGTGTACCTGGCGCGCCTGCCGATCGTGGTCGGGCAGAAGGGCATTCTCGAGATCGACAGCAAGGTCAAGCAGCTGCGCCTGTCCCAGGAAGGCGGCGCGTTCCTGGTCAACGATGGCAAGCTGTTTGTCACCGACACCCAGGTGACCGGCTGGCGCGAGAAGGACAACGGCCCGGCGACCTTCCGCTCGCCCAAGGAATTCCGCCCGTTCCTGCTGTCGTGGGGCGGTACCGAGACCTACATCGTCAACACCAGCATGGCCAGCTTCGGCTATGCCAAGTCCAAGTCGTACGGCGTGAGCATCTCGCAGTACACGCCGAACATGTCCAAGCGCATGGGCCGTGCGGAACCGACCGGCTGGATCATCGGCTCGACGTTCAGCGACATGTGGTACGGCTTCTACTGCTACGAGACCTCCGACTTCGTGGTCAAGGACAACACCTACCACGACAACATCGTCTACGGCATCGACCCGCACGACCGTTCGCACCGCCTGATCATTGCCGGCAACACCGTGTACGGCACCAAGAAGAAGCACGGCATCATCGTTTCGCGTGAGGTCAACGACAGCTGGATCATCAACAACAAGAGCTACGACAACAAGCTCTCCGGCGTGGTGATCGACCGTAACAGCGTCAACAACCTGGTGGCCTACAACGAGATCTACCGCAACCACACCGACGGCATCACCCTGTACGAAAGCGGCGACAACCTGATCTGGGGCAACAAGCTGATCAACAACCGCCGCCACGGCATCCGCGTGCGCAACAGCGTGAACATCCGCCTGTACGAAAACGTCGCCGTGGCCAACGGCCTGGTCGGCGTGTACGGGCACATCAAGGACCTGTCCGACACCGACCGCGACATCGCCCTCGACCCGTTCGACACCAAGGTGTCGCTGATCGTGGTCGGCGGCGAGCTGGCCGCCAACGGCTCCGGCCCGCTGTCGATCGACTCGCCGCTGTCGGTCGAGTTGTACAAGGTGTCCATGCTCGCCCCGCGCAAAGCCAGCGGCATCAGCCTCAACGGCATCCTCGGCGAGCGCCAGGACGAAATCCTCGACCTGCTGGTGCGCCAGCAGAAGGCCGTGCTGATCGACCCGGTCGAACGCCAGACCGAAATGATCGATTAAGGAAGCCCAGACCATGACTCCACACCTGATGAAACTGCTGGGCCTGTCCGCCGCCCTCCTGGCCATCAGCCAGGGCGTGCGCGCAGACGAGGTGAAGGCCCCGACCTTCACCGCCGAGCCTTGCTGCCAGCTGTGCCCCGAGGCGCATGACGCCAGCCGCTACACCACCCGCTACCAGCAGAACTTCACCACGCTGGTGCAGGCCCAGGGCGACTGGCTGTTCCGTACCCGCGAAGACCTGCGCACCGAGTTCAACACCACGCCGGCCGGCTACAAGCGCCTGCAGCAGGTGCACGATGCGTTCAAGAAGCGCGGTGTGGAGCTGGTCGTGGTCTACCAGCCGACCCGTGGCCTGGTGAACCGCAACATGCTCAAGCCCGAAGAGAAAGCCGCCTTCGACTACCAGAAGGCACTGGGCAACTACCAGGCCATGCTCAAGCGCTTCGCCAGCATGGGCTACAACGTGCCCGACCTGTCGCCGCTGACCAACGAGCAGCTGGCCGCCGCCGACCAGGGCAAGGACTTCTACTTCCGCGGTGACCAGCACTGGACGCCATACGGCGCCGAGCGCGCGGCGAAGATCGTGGCCGACACGGTGCACAAGATGCCGGCCTTCGAAGGCGTGCCGCGCAAGGAATTCGAAACCCACAAGTCCGGGCGCATGGGCAAGACCGGCACCCTGCACAACGTGGCCGGCCAGCTCTGCGGCACCAGCTACGCGGTGCAGTACATGGACCAGTTCGCCACCGAGCCGAAGGGCTCGGACGGCGGCGGCGACGACCTGTTCGGTGACAGCGGCAACGCCCAGATCACCCTGGTCGGCACCAGCCACAGTGGCAAGAACTACAACTTCAGCGGCTTCCTCGAGCAGTACATCGGCGCCGACGTGCTCAACGTCGCCTTCCCCGGTGGCGGCCTGGAAGGCTCGATGATCCAGTACCTGGGCAGCGAGGAATTCCAGAAGAACCCGCCGAAGATCCTCATCTGGGAGTTCTCGCCGCTGTACCGCCTGGACCAGGAAACCATCTGGCGGCAAATCCTCGGTCTGCTCGACGACGGCTGCGACGACCGCCCGGCTCTGATGAGCGCCAGCGCCACCCTCAAACCCGGCAAGAACGAGCTGATGGTCAACGGCAAGGGTGGTGTGATCAAAGACCTGATCAACCGCAACATGCAGATGGACGTCAAGTTCGAAGATCCGTCAGTGAAGGTGCTGCAGGCCACGCTCTGGTACCTCAATGGCCGCCACGAAGACATCAAGCTGGAGAAGCCGGAAACCTCCGACACCGACGGCCGCTTCGTCTTCCAGATGCGTGAGGATGAGGACTGGGCCAGCCAGAGCCTGCTGGCTTTTGAAATCCAGGGCCCGGAACAAGGCACTCAGAAAGTCGAAGCCAAGCTCTGCAAACGCAACAACTTCGCCGTGCCTGCGCAGACCGCGCAGGCTGGCCAGTGAGGCGATCATGACCATGCTCAAGCGAATTTTCAGCCCGGCCCTGCTCACCCTCGCGCTGTTCGGCGGCGCCGCACAGGCTGCGCTGGTGCCTCCGCAGGGTTACTACGAGGGCATCGAGAAGCTCAAGACCGGTGAAGGCAACTTCCGCTGCGAGCCGGCTCCCAAGCCGTACACCGGCGCGTTGCAGTTCCGCAGCAAGTACGAAGGCTCGGACAAGGCCCGGGCAACGCTCAACGTCGCCTCGGAGAAAGCCTTCCGCAAGTCCACCGAAGACATCACCACGCTGGAGAAAGGCGTGAGCAAGATGGTCGGCCAGTACATGCGTGACGGCCGCCCCGCGCAGCTCGACTGCACCCTGGCCTGGCTCGGCAGCTGGGCACGCGCGGGGGCGCTGCTGTCCACCGACTACAACCACACCGGCAAGTCCATGCGCAAATGGGCGCTGGGCAGCATGAGCGGGTCGTGGCTGCGCCTGAAGTTCTCCAACTCGCAGCCGTTGGCCGCGCACCAGGCCGAGGCCGAGCTGATCGAGAAGTGGTTCGCCCGCCTCGCCGAACAGACCGTGCGCGACTGGAGCGACCTGCCGCTGGAGAAGATCAACAACCACAGCTACTGGGCGGCCTGGTCGGTGATGGCCACCGCCGTGGCCACCGACCGCCGCGACCTGTTCGACTGGGCCGTGAAGGAATACAAGGTTGGCGCCAACCAGATCGACGACCAGGGCTTCCTGCCCAACGAGGTCAAGCGCAAGCAACGCGCCCTGGCCTACCACAACTATGCCCTGCCGCCGCTGGCGATGATTGCCAGCTTCGCCCAGGCCAACAACGTCGACCTGCGCAGCGAAAACAACTTCGCCCTGCAGCGCCTGGGCGAAGGCGTGCTGGCGGGCGCACGCGACCCCAGCCACTTCAAGGAGCGCGCCGGCGTGAAACAGGACCTGACCGACCTCAAGGTCGACAGCAAGTACTCGTGGCTCGAGCCCTGGTGCGCGCTGTACCACTGCGTCGGCGACACCCTGCAGCGCAAGCAGCACATGCAGCCGTTCAACAGTTTCAGGCTCGGCGGCGACATGACCCGGGTCTATGACCCGAGCGCAGAAAGCAAGAAATGAGTTAACCCCGTCAAGGGATCGGAACCTGTGGGAGCGGGCTTGCCCGCGAAGAAGGCACTGCGGTGCATGGCAAGGGCTTCGCCCTTGTTCGCGGGCAAGCCCGCTCCCACAGGGACCAAGGTATCTCTCACTTTTGAGTGGGGGGTTTGGGGGGCGCTTTGCCCCGGATGCTGTGAACAATTAGGAGAACCGGGATGGTCTTCTCGTCCAACGTGTTCCTGTTCCTGTTCTTGCCGATCTTCCTCGGCCTGTACTACTTGAGCGGGCAACGCTATCGCAACCTGCTGCTGCTGGTCGCCAGCTACATCTTCTATGCCTGGTGGCGGGTCGATTTCCTCGCCCTGTTCGCCGGCGTCACCCTGTGGAACTACTGGATCGGCCTGAAAGTCGGCGCCGCCGGCGTACGCACCAAGCCGGCCCAGCGCTGGCTGCTGCTTGGCGTCGGTGTGGACCTGGCGATCCTCGGTTACTTCAAGTACGCCAACTTCGGTGTCGACAGCCTCAACGCGATCATCAGCTCGTTTGGCCTGGAGCCGTTCATCCTCACCCACGTGCTGCTGCCGATCGGTATCTCGTTCTACATCTTCGAGTCGATCAGCTACATCATCGACGTGTACCGCGGCGACACCCCGGCCACCCGCAACCTGATCGACTTCGCGGCATTCGTGGCGATCTTCCCGCACCTGATCGCCGGCCCCGTGCTGCGCTTCAAGGACCTGGTCGACCAGTTCAACAACCGCACCCACACCCTGGACAAGTTCTCCGAAGGCTGCACCCGCTTCATGCAGGGCTTCATCAAGAAAGTGTTCATCGCCGACACCCTGGCCGTGGTCGCCGACCATTGCTTCGCCCTGCAGAACCCGACCACCGGCGACGCCTGGCTCGGCGCCCTGGCCTACACCGCGCAGCTGTACTTCGACTTCAGCGGCTACAGCGACATGGCCATCGGCCTGGGCCTGATGATGGGCTTCCGCTTCATGGAGAACTTCAAGCAGCCATACATCAGCCAGTCGATCACCGAGTTCTGGCGGCGCTGGCACATCAGCCTGTCGACCTGGCTGCGCGACTACCTGTACATCACCCTGGGCGGCAACCGCAAAGGCACCTTCAACACCTACCGCAACCTGTTCCTGACCATGTTGCTGGGCGGCCTGTGGCACGGTGCCAACTTCACCTACATCATCTGGGGCGCCTGGCACGGCATGTGGCTGGCGATCGAGCGGGCGCTGGGCATCGACACCAACCCGCAGCGCTTCAACCCGGTCAAGTGGGCCTTCACCTTCCTGCTGGTGGTGGTCGGCTGGGTGATCTTCCGTGCCGAGAACCTGCACGTCGCCGCCCGCATGTACGGCGCCATGTTCAGCTTCGGCGAGTGGCAGCTGTCGGAACTCAACCGCGCCCAGCTCACCGGCCTGCAAGTGGCGACCCTGGTGATCGCCTACCTCACCCTGGCGTTCTTCGGCCTGCGCGACTTCTACCGCAATGCCAAGCCAACCGCCAAGGCCACGCCGGTGCAGGTGAATGCCGACGGCTCGATCGGCCTGGACTGGACCCGGGTCATGACCCGCGCCCTGATCCTGCTGCTGTTCGTGGCCTCGATCCTCAAGCTTTCGGCGCAGAGCTACTCGCCGTTCCTGTACTTCCAGTTCTGAGGTGGATGACATGACCCGGACATTACGCGTCACCTATTCCCTGTCGTTCCTCGGCCTGCTGGTGGGCATGGGCGCCTGGTCCACCGGTGGCTTCGACAGCTTCCACCGTACCGAGCAGATGACCCTGCTCAACGGCAAGCTGGCCAAGGCCGCCGAGACCCACTACGACGACCAGTTCCCGATCAAGCGCCTGGGCACCAACCTGTGGGCCGCGCTGGATTTCAAACTGTTCAACGAAGGCCGCCCGGGCGTGGTGCTGGGCCGCGACCAGTGGCTGTTCAGCGACGAAGAGTTCAAGCCTACCGCCGGTGCCGAGCAACTGATGCAGGACAACCTGGCGCTGATCCGCGGCGTGCGCGACACCCTGCAGCAGCATGGCAGCCAGCTGGTGCTGGCGATCATCCCGGCCAAGGCGCGGGTGTATGCCGAGTACATCGGCAAGCAGCAACCGGCCAGCCTGCATGACGACCTGTACAACCAGTTCCATGCCCAGGCGCGCCAGGCCAACGTGTTCGCCCCCGACCTGATGGCAGCACTGGAACAGGCCAAGGCCCGCGGCCAGGTGTTCCTGCGCACCGACACCCACTGGACGCCGATGGGTGCCGAAGTGGTGGCGCAGGCGCTGGCCGAAGCGGTCAGCCGCCAGAGCCTGCTCAACGGCGAGCCGCAGACGTTCATCACCGAAGCCGGCAGCACCGCCCCCTACAAGGGTGACCTGACCAACTTCCTGCCGCTGGACCCATTGTTCAGCAACCTGCTGCCGACCCCGGACAACCTGCAGCAACGCACCACCCGACCTGCAGAAACCGAACGCGAATCCGGCGACGCCCTGTTCGCCGACAACCAGATCCCGGTCGCCCTGGTGGGCACCAGCTACAGCGCCAACCCGCACTGGAACTTCCTCGGTGCGCTGCAGCAGGCACTGCACAGCGACGTCGCCAACTACGCCGAAGACGGCCACGGCCCGTTGCTGCCGATGCTCAAGTACCTGCAGAGCGATGCCTTCAAGAACGCCGCGCCACAAGTGGTGGTGTGGGAATTCCCAGAACGTTATCTGCCAATGACCAACGACCTCAGCAGCTTCGACCCGCAGTGGATCGCGCAGCTGAAGAACGCCCGTAAAACCGAAGAAAACCTGGCCTTGTCGTCCACCCGGACGAATCACTGATCGATAGAGAGGAAATGCACATGACTACCAAGACTTCCATTGCCAAAGCCCTCACCCTCGCGGCCGGCCTTTCCCTTGCTTCCATGCAGGCCTTCGCCGGTGCCGACGCCGCACTGTACGGCCCGAGCGCGCCGAAAGGCTCGACCTTCGTGCGCCTGTACAACGCCGCCAGCGCCCCGGCTGCGGCCAGCGTCGGCAACACCCAGATCAAGCAGGTTGGCGCCCAGGCCAGCAGCGACTTCAGCTTCCTGCCAGGCGGTGACTACACCGCGCAGGTCGGCGGCAAGACCGTGCCGGTGAAGCTGGCCGCGGACAAGTACTACACCCTGGTCAACAACGCCGGTGGCACTCCGCAGCTGATCGAGGAACCACCGTTCAAGAACAAGCAGAAAGCCCTGGTGCGGGTGCAGAACCTCAGCGACCAGGCGGTGACCCTGAAGACCGCCGACGGCAAGACCGAAGTGGTCCCGTCGGTGGCCACCAAGGGCCGTGGCGAGCGTGAAATCAATCCGGTCAAGGTCAACCTGGCCTTGTTCGAAGGCGACAAGAAAGTCAGCGACCTGAAACCGGTCGCCCTGGAGCGTGGCGAAGCGGCCGTGCTGTACGTAACGGGTTCCGGCAGCAACTTGTCGCCGGTGTGGGTAACTCGCCCCGTGGCTAGCAACTGATCCCCCTGCCTCATAACGACTATTGGAGAAACATGATGATCCCGGTAATTCTTTCTGGTGGTAGCGGTTCCCGTCTGTGGCCTCTGTCGCGCAAGCAGTTCCCCAAGCAGTTCCTGGCACTGACCGGCGAACACACCCTGTTCCAGCAGACCATCGAGCGCCTGCGCTTCGAAGGCATGGACAGCCCGATGGTGGTCTGCAACAAGGACCACAAGTTCATCGTCCAGGAGCAGCTCGCTGCCCTGAAACTGGAAACCCAAGGCATCCTGATGGAGCCGTTCGGCCGCAATACCGCGCCGGCGGTGGCCATGGCGGCCATGAAGCTGATCAACGAAGGCCGCGACGAGCTGATGCTGGTGCTGCCTGCCGACCACGTGATCGATGACCAGAAGGCCTTGCAACGCGCCCTGGCCCTGGCCACCGTGGCCGCCGAGCGCGGCGAGATGGTGCTGTTCGGTGTGCCGGCGACCAAGCCGGAAACCGGCTACGGCTATATCCGCTCAAGCCAGGACGCGCTGCTGCCCGAAGGTGTGGCCCGGGTCGCCCAGTTCGTCGAAAAGCCGGACGAGAAGCGCGCCGCCGAGTTCGTCGCCGCCGGTGGCTACTTCTGGAACAGCGGCATGTTCCTGTTCCGCGCCAGCCGCTTCATCGAAGAGCTGAAGAAGCACGACGCGGACATCTACGACACCTGCGTGCTGGCCCTGGAGCGCAGCGCTGAAGACGGCGATGTGCTGAGCATCGACGAAGCCACCTTCGAGTGCTGCCCGGACAACTCCATCGACTACGCGGTGATGGAAAAGACCCAGCGCGCCTGTGTGGTGCCGATGTCGGCCGGCTGGAGCGATGTGGGCTGCTGGTCGTCGCTGTGGGAAGTGCACGAAAAGGACGACAACGGCAACGTCACCAAGGGCGACGTGGTGGTGCAGGACAGCCACAACTGCATGATCCACGGCAACGGCAAGCTGGTGTCGGTGATCGGCCTGGAGAACATCGTCGTGGTCGAGACCAAGGATGCGATGATGATTGCCCACAAGGACAAGGTCCAGGGCGTCAAGCAGATGGTCAAGACCCTCGACGAGCAGGGCCGCAGCGAAACCCAGAACCACCTGGAAGTGTATCGCCCCTGGGGCTCGTACGATTCGGTGGACATGGGCGGCCGCTTCCAGGTCAAGCACATCACCGTCAAGCCGGGCGCCAGCCTGTCGCTGCAGATGCACCACCACCGCGCCGAGCACTGGATCGTGGTGTCCGGCACTGCCGAGGTGACCTGTGACGAGAACGTGTTCCTGCTCACCGAGAACCAGTCGACCTACATCCCGATCGCCTCGATCCACCGCTTGCGCAACCCGGGCAAGATCCCGCTGGAGATCATCGAAGTGCAGTCCGGCAGCTACCTGGGTGAGGATGACATCGAGCGTTTCGAGGATGTCTATGGGCGTACCTCGACACCCGTCGAGCGGGGCGTTTCAGTGAAGACCATCGCGCAGTAAGCAACACCCAAGGGGCCGCCAATGCGGCCCCTTCTTTTTGAGGCCAAGCCGATTTGGCGCTACGATGGACAGACCTGCGCAACCAAGGCCTGCCTGCCCCATGATCATCGGTGCCTTTCTCATCCTCACCTGGCTGGTGCTGCTGTTGCGCTACCCGGCCAAGGCCCTGCCGATCTCGCTGGCTGCTGTCTGCGGCCTGGGCCTGGTGGCGTTGATGGTCCTCTGGCAGGACAACCGCGAAGCCTCGCAGCTGGCGCGCCTGGACCTGCGCCTGAGCTACGCCCCCGACCACTGCCCCGCCGACCGCGCGTTGCAGGTACGCATGAAGAACGGCAACGATGTCCCGCTGACCGAACTGCGCTGGCGCGTGGCGGCGTATGCACCGGGGGATACCGTGAACCTGGCCGAGAACACGTATAACGCACCGCGCTATCGTGGCCCAGGTGAACTGCAGCCGGGTGCCGAATGGACAGATTGCCTGCCTCTTCCACCACTGCGCTCGGGTTATCGCCCGCAGACTTTGGAGTTTCGTGCGGAACACCTGCAAGGTACATTTGCCAACTGATCCAGCGCCTGCTCCGGCCTCTTCGCGGGCAAGCCCGCTCCCACAGATTTGCGGCTTAGCTCAAGAACAGCTCAGTACCTGTGGGAGCGGGCCTGCCCGCGAAGAGGCCGGAGCAGGCAACCTCAAAGCCCTCAGATACAGGCCTCACCCATGCCCACCGTCCTGATCACCGGTTGTTCCAGCGGCATCGGCCGCGCCCTGGCCGACGCCTTCCGCGATGCCGGCCACCAAGTCTGGGCCACCGCCCGCAAGCCTGAGGATGTCGAGCGGCTGAACGCCGCCGGCTTCAGCGCCCGGCAACTGGATGTGAACGACAGCGAGGCCCTGGCGCGTCTGGCCGAGGAACTCCAAACCCTCGACATCCTGATCAACAACGCCGGCTACGGCGCCATGGGCCCGCTGCTCGATGGCGGTGTCGATGCCCTGCGCCAGCAGTTCGAGACCAACGTCTTCGCCGTGGTAGGCGTCACTCGCGCACTGTTCCCGCTGCTGCGTCGCTCGCGTGGCTTGGTGGTGAACATCGGCAGTGTCTCGGGCGTGCTGGTTACGCCATTCGCCGGGGCCTACTGCGCATCCAAGGCCGCCGTGCATGCCTTGAGCGATGCCCTGCGCCTTGAGCTTGCGCCCTTCGGTATCCAGGTGATGGAAGTGCAGCCAGGGGCAATCGCCTCGCAGTTCGCCAGCAATGCCCAGCGCCAGGCCGATCAGGTGCTGGCGGCGGATTCTGCGTGGTGGCCGCTGCGCGAGCATGTGCAGGCTCGGGCGCGGGCGTCGCAAGACAATCCGACGTCGGCGGCTGAATTTGCCAAGGGTGTGCTGACGGCAGTTGGCAAGTCGCCTGTGCCGGGTGTGGTGCGGTTGGGCAATGGCAGCACCGCACTGCCGTTGATGGCCCGCCTGCTGCCGCGGCGGTTGCTGGACTGGGCCTTGCGCAAGCGCTTCGGGCTACTGCGCCCCCTTTGATATCGGTGTCGGCCTCTTCGCGGGCAAGCCCGCTCCCACAGGTACGGCGCTGCCCCCAGGCTTGCGGTATTCCTGTGGGAGCGGGCTTGCCCGCGAAAGGGCCGGTACAGGCGGCGACCGGTCAGGCGATGGAACGCAGCACCCCGCCATCCACCCGCAAGGCAGCCCCGGTAGTCGCGCTGGCCTGCATGGATGCCAGATAAACCACCATGTTGGCCACCTCCTCCACCGTCGCCAGCCGCTTGATCAACGAAGTCGGCCGGTGCTCGGCGAGGAAGTTGGCTTCCAGCTCATCGGTGGAAACCCCCTGTTCCTGCGCCAGCTTGGCAAAGAAGTCGCCCACGCCCTCCGAGCGGGTGGGCCCCGGCAGCACCGAGTTCACGGTTACCCCGGTCCCCGCCAAGGTCTCGGCCAGGCCACGGGACACCGCCAGCAGCGCCGTCTTGGTCATGCCGTAATGAATCATCTCGGTCGGGATCTGCAACGCCGACTCGCTGGACAGGAAGACCACCCGCCCCCACTTGCGCTCCGCCATGCCCGGGGCGTAGTGGCGCGACAGGCGCACGGCGCTGAGCACGTTGATGTCGAAGAAGCGCTGCCAGTCGGCATCAATGATCTCGAAGAACGGCTTGGGCTCGAAGATGCCGAGGTTGTTGACCAGGATATCGGTGTGCGGCACCTGGTCGAACAGTTGCTGCGCGCCCTCTCGGGTGCCCAGGTCGGCAGCGATACCGATGATGCGCGCTTGCGGCAGACGCTCGCGCACGGCCTTGAGGGCCTCGTCGACACGGGCCTGGGTGCGGCCGTTGAGTACCACTTCGGCGCCCGCCTCGGCCAGGCCGATGGCGATCGCCAGGCCGATGCCCGCCGTGGAGCCGCTGACGATGGCGCGCTTGCCGTTGAGAGAGATGTGCATCTGTGCCTCCTCGCTAATCAGGATAATTGCCGGGGCTGCTTTGCAGCCCTTCGCGGGCAAGCCCGCCCCCACAGGCAGCGCTGTGCCTTGAGACCAACGCCATACCTGTGGGAGCGGGCTCGCCCGCGAAGGGCCGCCACGCGGCCCCATCTTCACGCGTTCTCGTCAAACGCCTGCCAGCCACCGCCCAAGGCCTTGTAAAGGCCGACCAGCGCCTGCGACACCGCCGCCGAACTGTCGATCCACTGCTCTTCGCTGGCCAGCAAGGCACCCTGCACGGTCAGCACATTGAGAAAGTCCACCGCGCCTTCCACATACTGACGCTGGGCGGTTTCCAGGGCGATGCGGTTCTGCCGCACCGCTTCGGCCAGGTGGTCGCGACGCAACTGGCTGGCGTTGTACAGGCGTAGCACATCGTCGATTTCGTGCCAGGCGCCGAGCACCACCTTGCGATAATTCAGCGCCGCTTCCTGCTGCTGTGCCTCGCGCAGTTCCAGCGTGCCCTTGAGCCGGCCACCCTCGAAGATCGGCAGCGACAGCTGCGGGCCGAAGGCGAAACGACGCGAATCCCAGCCGCCAAAATCCGCCAGCTGCATGGCCTGGAAACCGACGCTGCCAGACAGACGGATGCTTGGATAGAAGTCGGCCTTGGCGACACCAATGCTCGCGGTGGCGGCATGCAGGCGCGCTTCGGCCTGGCGGATATCCGGGCGACGTTCGGCCAGCTCGGACGGCAGGCCGATGGCGAACGTCTGCTGCGGAGCCGGCAACTCGCCCCCTTGCAGCAACTCGGCCTGCAGGCTGCGTGGCGGCTCGGCGGCGAGCAGGCTGAGGGCATTGATCAGGTCATCGCGCCGGGCTTCCAGGCTGGGCAGGCGTGCTTCGATGGAGGCGACCTGGGCACTGGCCTGCGCCACGTCGAGGCGGGTGGCAACGCCCTCTGCCTGACGGTCCTGGGAAAGCTTCAGGCTGTGCTCGGCGACCTTGAGGTTATCGCGGGTCACGTCCAGGGTGTGTTGCACGGCACGCAGCTGGATGTAGTTGCCGGCGGTTTCCGACAGCAACGCCAGCAATACGCCCCGGCGGTCGTTCTCGGCCACTTCCACGGTGGCGTCGGCCGCCTCCACCTGGCGCCGCACCCGGCCCCAGAGGTCCAGCTCCCAGCCGGCGACCAGGTCGCCCTGCCAGAGGTTGAAGGCCGATTTACCGGCGTTGCCGGAGGGATCGCTCAGGCCTTCGGCGCTGTTGCGGGCGCGGCTGTAACCGACATTGGCATCGACCGACGGTACTTCATCGGCCGCCACCGTGCTGCGCAGCGCCCGGCTTTGCAGCAGGCGCGCACTGGCCATCTGCAGGTCGAGGTTGTTGTCGGCCACGCGCTGGATCAACGCACTCAGGCGCGCATCGTGGAAGGTTTCCCACCAGCGCAGTTCCAGCGGCTCGGCCTGTGGCTGGCTCGCGGCGGCTTCACCTTGCAGCGCTGCCCATTGCTGCGGCGCCTGGCTGGCCGGGCGCTGGAAGTCCGGCCCGAGGGTGCAGCCGGCCATCAGCACGGCCAGCAGCAGCGGGCTCAAGCGTACGGCAGGTTTCATCGGGCGCTCACCTCTTTGCCGGCCAGCTTGTCACCGTGGGTATCGATGGTCGCCTCGACCGACATGCCCACGCGCAGGCGCTCGAGCAGTGGCTGGCCGTCATCGAAGACGATCTTCACCGGAATGCGTTGTACCACCTTGGTGAAGTTGCCGGTGGCGTTGTCCGGTTTCACCGCCGCGAAGGTCACGCCGGTGGCCGGGGCGATGCTCTGGACATGGCCCTTGAGGGTTTCGCCGGAGAAGGTATCGACACTGATGCTCACCGGCTGGCCCGGCTGCACATGGGTCAGCTGGGTTTCCTGGAAATTGCCGACCACGTAGGCATGCTGCAGCGGCACCACCGACAGCAGCCGTGCGCCCGGGTTGACGAAGGCACCAACACGCACTGCACGCTCGCCGACCATGCCGTCGACCGGCGCGGTGATACGGGTGTAGGACAGGTCCAGCTGGGCCTTTTCCAGGCCGGCTTCGGCACGCTTCAACTGGCCATCGGCACTGGCCACCTGGGCGGTGAGGATGTCCACCTGCTTGCGGGTTGCCACCAGCGCCGCCTGGGCGTTGGCCAGCCGCGCGCGAGCCTGGTCGACCCGGCTGCGCGCCTGCTGTGCGTTCTGCACGGTGCCGGCGCCTTGCTCGGCCAGGCGGCTGTAGCGGTTGACCTCATGGTCGGCGAACGCGGCTTCAGCCTGGGCCGCCGTTACCGCTGCCTGGGCCTGGGCAATCAGGGCGGCCTGGCGCTCAAGGGTGGCGCGGGCATCGGCGCTCTGCGCCTTGGCCACCAGCAGCTGAGCCTGGGCGGCATCCAGCGCGGCCTGGTAGTCACGCGCATCGATGGTCGCCAGCAACTGGCCAGCCTGGACCTGCTGGTTGTCTTCGACCAGCACTTCCTTGATGAAGCCGGCGACCTTGGGCGCAACCACGGTGTAGTCGGCGATCACGTAGGCATCGTTGGTGCTCTGCCGGTGGTCGCTGCCGAACAGCCAGGGGCCGACGATACCGGCCAGCACGGCCACGGCGAGCACCGAGCCGATGAGAAGGGTCTTGCGCTTGTTGGTCATGTTCAGTGTCTCGAATTCATCCAGGGTTCAGGCCACCGCACGCGGCGGATAGACCCGGGTAGGCACGAAAGGAATCAGGCAGATCAGCGCCACGGCGATGCAGGCCATGACCAGGTACAGGTCGGCCGAGGTGAGCACCAGCGCCTGGTCATGAATGCGCTTGGCCAGGCCGGCGGCGTTGCCGTCGATCAGCGGGGCATTGCCCAGGCTGTCCACCAGGTGGTTGGAATGGAAGTGCCGGCGCAGCGTGCCCAACGCATCCAGCAGACCACCGGCAATCACGGCGGCCAGGCCTTTGACGGTGTTGAACCAGCTGGAGGCGAACGGCCCCTCCTGCGGGGTCATGCCGTTGGTGGAAAGCATCAGCAGCGGCAGCACGGCCATTGGCTGGCCAAATACCTGCAGCAGGTAGAACGGGTAGAAATCGCCGCGGATCCACTCACTGGTCAGCAGGCTGCTGCCCACGCACGACACGGCCAGCATGGCCAGGCCGGTGGCCAGCACCCAGCGGCAGTCCACCGCACGGATGTTGCACAGCGCTGCGGTCAGTGGCAGGGCAATCAGTTGCGGCATGGCCACCAGCATCATCAGCGGGCTGGTCTGCGCCGGGCGGTAGCCCTGGATCTGCGCCAGGTAGGCCGATGGAATGCTGCCCACGCCGGACAGCACGATCAGCACCCCGGCCAGGGTCACCAGGGCGAAGCTGAGGTTGCGCCGCTGCAGCATGCGCAGCTGGAAGAACGGCAGCGGCTCGGACCATTCGTTGTACATGAACAGCACCAGCAGCAGCACGCCACCGCCCAGCAACCAGCAGATCAGCGGCGAGTCGAACCAGCCCCAGCGGTCACCCAGCGACAGCCCGAGGACAATGCAACTGATGGCCGGCAGGCCGAGCAGCACGCCGCGCCAGTCGAATTGCTTGAAGCGCTCCAGGCGCAGCGGGTCCTGCGGCAGGCCCCAGCCGACGCAGAACATGGCCAGTGCCGAGGGCAGGATGATCTGCCAGAACGCCCATTGCCAGCCGACGTACTCGGTCCACAGGCCCGCCAGCGGCGTGCCGAGGTTGGGCCCGAAGGTGGCGGTCAGGGCGTAGCAGGCCAGGCCGTAGACCTTGATGCCAGGTGGCAGGAAGCGCAGCGCCACGCTCATCAGCATCGGCGGCAAGGCGCCCGAGGCGAAACCCTGGAGGATACGCAGCAGCATCAGACTGTGCAGGTTGGGTGCGAACGGTTGCAGCAGCCCGAGCACGGCAAACAGGCCGACCGCGCTCATGGTGAAGCGGCGCAGGGAAAAGGTGGTGGCCAGCCATGGGGCAAAGGCCATGGCCGAGACCGACGCGGCGCTGTAGACGGCCAGCAGCCAGGCGCCTTCGTCGGCGCCGATGCCCATGGCACCGCGGATATCGGCGAGGGAGATCTTGGTGACCGACTCGTTGAGGCCGGCGCAGAGCACCGCCAGTAACACACCGAACAGCCCGACCACCACCCGCAGGCCGAACGCCGTCTGCACAGGCGCGGCCGGCGCGGGGGCGGCGGCAATCGCGGCAGAAGGGGCGGACAGGGAACTCATGGGCAGACATCTCCAGCAACAAATATGCGACTGGAGCCAGTCTAAGAAGGTCGAATGCTGACGAAAACTGACTTATCGGCAGGTTTATGTTGCGTCAGGCGCAATCCGGATCAACACCGCGTCGCCTGCTTCGCGGGCATGCCCGCTCCCACAGGGATATCACAGGCCTTGAGGGCTTTGCTGTACCTGTGGGAGCGGGGATGCCCGCGAAGAATCAAACAGGGGCTCAAGGGTCCACGCTGCAACAGGCCTTCAAGGTCTGCCGCAGCCAGCGGTGCGCCGGGTCGTTGTGAAAGCGCGGGTGCCAGGCCTGCAGTACCGTCACCCGCTCCAGCGGCACCGGGATCTCGAACGAACGCAGCGGCAACCCGAGCTTGTGCACGCTGTTGAGGATGTTCGCGGGCATCGGCAGGATCAGGTCGGAATCGGGCAGCGAGAACAACGCCGAGTGAAAACTTGGGGTAATCAGGGCCACCCGTCGCTGCACCTTGAAATTGGCCAGCTCGACATCGATCGGCCCATTGGCCCGGCCACGGCGAGACACGCTGATCTGTGGATAACTGGCAAAGCTGGTCGGCGTGATCGGTTGCTCGAAGATCGGGTGGTCGCGCCGGGCCAGGCCTACATAGTAAGTCTGGAACAGGCTCTGCACCTTGATCTCCGGGCCCAGGTCGACGGTCGAGCTGATGATCAGGTCGGTGCGCCCATCACGCAGCACGCTGTCGTCATCGCCACCGGGGCTTTCCGGCACGAAACGCAGCACCGTGCGCGGTGCCTGTTCATGCATGCGCCGCAGCAGCTGGGCGCCATACAAGGCGATGAACAGGTCATTGGTGCGGATGTTGAAGGCGCGGTCGAGCCTCGGCAGGTCAACATCGTCAGCGCTACGGAACACTTCGCCGGCCTGCTCCACCAGCGCCGCCACTTGCTCGCGCAGGGCCAGCGCCCGGGGCGTTGGCACCAGGCCACGGCCGGCACGCACCAGGATCGGGTCGCCCAGGGCATCACGGATACGCCCCAGGGTACGGCTCATCGCCGCCGGGCTCAGGTTCATGCGCTGCGCGGCGCCGACCACGCTGCCTTCATCGAGCAGGGCATCGAGGGCGACGAGCAGGTTCATGTCCGGGAGTTGCATGGCCGTTTTCCGTGACAGCTGTGGGGAAAGGCGATGGTAGCAGGTTGGTGGATTGCACCAGACGCAATGCGATCATGCGTGGTGAGGCATTTATTCGCTGGCCATGTTCGGCCATAAATGAGGCATTGGCAGGTCCGGCCTCTTCGCGGGCAAGCCTGCTCCCACAGGTTTGTGCGATACCTGTGGGAGCGGGCTTGCCCGCGAAGAGGCCCGGACAGGCAACCTCTCAGCCAGCTGTAAACAAGGATCCCCATGCCCAGCCCCGTCCTGATCGCCATCGATGCCTCCCCCGCCGCCAGCGCCCTGATCGCCCTCGCCCGCCGCTACTGCCGCCCCGGCGAACACGAATTGCACGTGCTGCTGGCCATCGACTCGACCTTCGCCGTACACGACAAACCCGCGCCCTACACTGCCGAGGAACTGGAGGAATACCCTGCCGCCTGCGAGGAACAACGCCTGGGCGACCGTGCCGTGGCCGAGGCGGTGCAACTGCTGCAGCAGGCAGGCTTCAGCAGCCAGGGCTGCATGGTCGCCGGGCAGCCGGTCGAGGCGATTGTCGCCAAGGCACAGGAACTGAACTGCGAGCTGGTCATCATGGGCCACCGCCACCTGTCGCGGTTGGGGCGGTTGCTGGACCCGTCGATCAGCGCGAAGGTGATTGACCGGGTAGAGGTGCCGGTGTTGGTGGGGGCCGCTTGAACCGCATTACCGTAATGGACATCGTTGAGTGTGCTCTACAGCTAGCAGCATCCACATCGGCGAAGAGTGAGGTTCAATCTCGACGGCTAGCCAGCTCCCGCTCGATCTGCTCGATACTGGGCAAGCTTGTCTGCAGCTCTTCGGGCAAGGCATCGATCAATTGAAATTCAGCTACACCAATCGGCTGAGTCTTGTCACGTAAAGCGTACTCGGCGACCACCTTGTTTTTACCTTTGCAGAGCAGCAGGCCAATCGTGGGATTGTCTTGCTCTAGCTTCATTTGAAGGTCAACTGCCGTGAGGTAGAAGCTCAGTTGGCCCAGATGCTCCGGCTTGAACTTCTCGGTTTTCAACTCTATGACCACATAGCAGCGGAGTTTCAGGTGATAGAACAGGAGGTCGATATAAAAGTCATCGCCTCCGACTTCCACATGTACTTGGCGCCCAACGAAGGCAAAACCTGCCCCCAGCTCAAGCAGGAACTGAGTGATGTGCTCTACCAGCGCAGTCTCAATCTCTCGCTCACTGGCTTCCTGAGTTACATTCAGGAAGTCGAACAGGTAAGGATCCTTGAGAAACTGACCAGCAAGATCAGTGCCTGGGGATTGTAATCGCGCCGAAAAATTGGAGGTGGCATTGCCTTCCCTCTCCAACAATCTGGACTCAATGTGCATTTGCAAGGTTGATCGAGACCACCCGCAGTCCGATGCCCGCGCCGCATACGCAAGCCTCTCGTCCGGCTTTTTAAGCTTCGTCAGCAACACCAGGTTATGCCCCCAAGGCAATTGTCCAACAGCTTGTTGGACAATTGCCTCATCTGGCCAAGCTTCAGCAAACGCTCGCATATACATCAGATTGGCTCGAGAGAAACCCTTCATCGCTGGAAAGGCGGTTTTCAGGTCATGCGCCAGCCGCTCAATGACCTTGGCTCCCCAACCTTGAGCGGCTTGACGTTCGACGATATCCCGCCCAAGACGCCAATAAAGCCCTACCAGTTCCCGATTCACGGCAAGGCTGGCCTTTTGCTGGGCTTTATGAATACGGACTTTCAGATCAGCTAGCCAGTCACTGTAACCCTGGGGTGTATCGATCAGGGCTAAGGGTTTTTCAGGCATGGGGAGATTTCCTCGAACAGGGGACGGATTGCTTTCGTGGCGTCCCAGACTGCTCTCCTGGAAATGCAGCGCCAATAGCCGTCCCCCCTCGATTCGTCCTGGATTCAAGTAGGCTGTTTCCTAAAACCTCTCCGAGCCCCTGTAACAACTAATGTATTCACAGCATGTCGTGTGATCAGCTTCATTCCTCGCCCGGCTTCACCACCACCGTACAGGTCGTCCCCGCCGCCAACAGGAACCCGTCCGGCACTTCATCGATATGAATCCGCACCGGCACCCGCTGTGCCAGGCGAACCCAGTTGAACGTCGGGTTCACGTCGGCGATCAGCTCGCGGCTCTGCGGGTTGTCGCGGTCGTAGATGCCGCGGGCGATGCTCTCCACATGCCCCTTGATGCGCTCGCCGCTCATCATCTGCAGTTCGGCCTGGTCGCCGACCTTCACATGCGGCAACTTGGTCTCCTCGAAGAAGCCGTACACCCAGAAGGAGTTCTCGTCGACCACCGCCATCACCGCTTCACCGGTACGCGCATAATCGCCCTTGTGGATGTTGAGGTTGGTCACGTAGCCGTCAACCGTGGCGACGATATGGGTGCGCTTGAGGTTCAGCTCGGCCGCCGCCAGTTCAGCCTGGGCCTGCTGGTAGTCGGCCAGGGCGGAGTTGGCGATGTTGCTGGCGTCGTCACGGTTTTCCCTGGAGATCACCAGGTTGTCCATGTCGGCACGGCGCTTGGCGTTGACCTTGCGCATTTCCCAGGTGGCCTTGCGCGAGGCGACCAGGGCCTTGGCCTGGTCGACCGCCAGCTGGTAGTGCTCAGGGTCGATCTGGATCAGCAGGTCGCCCTTCTTCACCCGCTGGTTGTCCTTGACCGGCACATCCACCACATAGCCCGGCACGTCGGCGGCGACGTTGATGATGTCGGCACGCACGCGGCCGTCGCGGGTCCACGGCGTGGTCATGTAGTGCAACCACAACTGGCGACCGATCACCACGGCAGCGGCCAGCACCAGCAGGGTGGCGATCAGGCTGAAGAACTTTTTCATCGAAGGATTCTCACCAGTAGAGCGGCAGCGCCAGGGCGCCGAACAGGCAGACGAACAGGCTCAGGCGCAGCAGCGCCGGGTGCCAGAAGAAGCGGTAGCCATCATGACTGGCGATGAACCGGTCCAGGCCCCAGGCCAGGCCCAGGGCGAACAGGAACATCAGGGTCATGGTGGGCATGTACACGCCATGGAAGGCGATTTCACGGGGCATGCTTTCACGGAGCATCGTGCGATCCTTTCGCCGGTGCCAGCGGCGACTGTGGGTCCAGCAGGGAAGAACGGATGAAGTGCAGGTAGCTCTGCGCACGGCGCAGCACCGAGGTGTCGAAGTGCCGGGCGAAGGGTTCGTCAGTGGCCTGCACGCGCGCGATGGCGTGGTCCACCGCGACCAGGGCGCGTTCATGGTTGCTGGCGCTGGGCTGCAGGAACAGGCGGGCCAGGGCGCGGCCCATGACACGAATGGCCTGGCGCCATGGCTGCGACTCGGCGTAGGCCGGGTGGACCGGGGCCCGGGCCTGTTCCTTGCGCAGCTCGATGATGGCGTGGCCGATCTCCAGCACGGTGAACATCCAGCCCATCAGTTGGCTTTGTACCTGCGGCTTGCCGGCAGCCAGGCCATAGGCCTGGTGCAACAGGTCGCGGGTGCGGCTTTCGAAGGCCGAACCGAGGCCGCGCAGACGGCCGCTGATGGCGAACAGCACCTGCCCGCGCAGCTCCTGCTCCAGGCGGCTCCACAACCAGCGGCTGTTGGGCGGCAGGATGATCGCCCCGGCCGCGGCACAGACGAACATGCCGATGACCATGCCGATGTAGTCGTTGATGAAGCTGTACGGGTCGTAGACGGTCAGGTTGTTCGGCACCGAGCCGATGGCGAAGAACACCAGCAGCCCAATACCGTAACCAGCGTAGGCCGGCCGCGACGACAGGAAGGCACCGAGTACGAACACCGGCGCCAGGACCATGCACAGCAGAGGGAAGCCATCGATCCAGGGGAACACGAAGAAGGTTTCGAAGAAGCCGATGAACGCACCGATCGCCGTGCCACAGGCCATCTGGAACGACATGCGCTTGGGGTTCGGCGAAGCAGCTGAGAGGCCCACGGTGACGGTGGCGATCAGGGTCATCATGGCGCCGCTGGGCCAGTCGCTCATCAGCCAGTAGCTGCCCAGCAGCAACAGCACCGCCGAGGCCCGCACCCCGGCGGCCAGCGACACCAGCCAGCTGGTCTGCGCCACATAGGGCTCATCCCACTGCTCACGCTCATGGGTGTGCGCGGCCAGCGAGGCGTGGGTTTCGGCGTAGCTGTACATCTCGTCGACGAAGCGGTAGAGCAGCTCGAACGCCGTATGGAAATCGAGCAGGTCGGACTCACTCGGTTCGGTTGCCAGGTAGTCGGCACGCAGGCCGCGCACCTGCGCCTGCAGGCCTTCCTTGTAGGCCGCCAGCTCCAAGGTCAGGCGCAGCGCATCGGCGTCGGTCAGCGCCCGGCCCACATAGGGCTGCAGCAGCGCCACCAAGGTGTTCAGGCCTGGCTCGATGGCGCTGACGATCTGCAGCGGGCCGCGGGCGCGCAGGCGCTCCAGCAAACGGTGCAGGGCGTTGAAGCGCGTGGTGATGGCCATGAACTCGCTGTTCATACGCACCAGGCGGCCAGAGCGGCGACGCATGTGCGGGTCTTCGAAGGCGGTGACGTTGCGCAGGCTCTCCAGCCCCACCGCTTCGGCGACGAAGCGCACGTTGCTGGTTTCGAATCGGTCGCGCTGGCTATCGCCGCGCAAGGCTTCCACCACCACCCCGGCAAATACCCCGAAGCGCTGGTACAAGGCGTTGCGCATGGCGGCACTGGCCGACTGCGGCAGGATCGCGGCACTGACGAAGGTCGACACCAGGATGCCCAGGGCAATTTCAAGGACCCGCCACACGGCCGCCATGAACGCCTGGTCCGGGTGCTGCAGCACGGGCAGGCCGATCATTGCCGCGGTGTAGCCGGCGAGGACGAAGCCATAGGCGCGGAAGGTGCGATAGCGCATGGCGCCGGCCGAGCACAGGCCGACCCACACCGCAAGGCTCGGCAGGAACAGTTCGGTGTTCTGCGGGAAGATCGCGATCAGCGCGACCATCATCGCCGAGCCGGCCAAGGTGCCGAGCACCCGGTAGAAACTCTTGGCGAACACATGGCCGCTCTGCGGCTGCATGACGATGAACACGGTGATCATCGCCGTGCGCGGTTGCGGCAGTTCCAGGCGCATGGCCAGCCACAGGGTGATGAAGGCTGCCGCCAGCACCTTGAAGATGTACACCCAGGTCACCCCGTCGGTGCGCGCCCAGGCAAAGAAGCCCCGGCGCCATTCCAGGCTCTGCAGCCAGCGCATGGGCAAACTGGAAGTGCTCATTCGGCGTTATCCGGCTTCGTGTCGAAAATGGCCAGGGTGGCCGGGGTTTTCGGCGCTGCCTGGCGTTCTTCCTTCGGCACGTCCTGGCCGGCCTGCAGGCCACCGCCCAGGGCGGTGACCAGTTCGGCATGGGCGACCAGGCGTGCAGCCTGCACCTGCTGCTGCACCTGCTGTTGGCGGAACAGCAAGGTCTGCGCATTGAGCACGTTGAGGTAGTCGGTCAGGCCGCGCTGGAAGGCCACCGTGGCGATGTCGTAGGTCTTCTGCGCAGCGGCCACCGACTCGGCGGCGAAGTGCGACTGCTCCTTCATCGATTCACGGCGAATCAGCTGATCGGAAATGTTCTTCAGCGCGCCGACCACGGTCTGGTTGTAGCGCGCCACGGCCACGTCATAACCCGCCGACGCCACGCCCAGCTGCGAGCGCAGGCGGCCACCGTCGAAGATCGGCAGGCTGATCGCCGGGCCGACGTTGTAGTTGAACTTGCGCCCGGTCAGGAATTCCAGCGGACCACCACCGGTGGCCATGAAGCCGAGGCTGCCGACCAGGTCGACATTGGGAAAGAAACCGGCATGGGCGACATCGATGCCACGGGCCTGGGCGGCGACCTGCCAGCGGCTCGCGACCACGTCCGGGCGCTGGCCGACCAGTTCGGCAGGCAGGTTCGAAGGGAGTTTCAGAGGGGCCGCAAGGGCCAGCGACGGCCGCTGCAACTGCGCGCCCTCCCCCGGGCCTTTACCGGCCAGCGCTGCCAGCTGGTTGCGGGTCAGGGCGATTGCTTCGTCGAGGCTGTCGAGCTGGCGATGGGTTTCAGGCAGCGGTGCCTCGGCCTGGCTGACCTCGAAATGGGTGCCGATGCCGCCGTCCAGGCGGCGCTTGGCCAGGGCCAGGATCTGTTCCTGTTGTTCCAGCTCGGCCTTGACAATATCGCGCTGGGCGAAATGCAGGCTCAGCTGAATGTAGGCACGCACCACGTTGTTCTGCAGCTCCAGCTGCGCCTGGCGGGCCTCGGCCACGCTCATGTGCGCCTGGTCCACCGCCTGCTCGCTGGCGTTGCGCTCACGCCCCCACAGGTCCAGCGCGTAGCTGAAGCCGATGGCGGCGTTGTTGTCCCAGGTATTGGCGCCCGACAGCGCGCCTGGGCCGTAGAACTGATCCTCGGGCCAGTTGTGCCGTTTGAGTGTTGCATCACCATTGACCTGGAGCTTTTCCGCCGACTCGACCACGCCGGCCATGGCCTTGGCTTCACGCACACGCGCCGCCGCCATGGCCAGGCTCGGGCTGCCGGCCACGGCCAGGGCGATCCAGCGGTCGAGTTGTGGGTCGCCATAGGCCTGCCACCAGCGCTGGTCAGGCCAGTGCGCGTCGCTGGCCGCTTCGCGAATGGCCGCGTCGGTGGTCAAGGTATTGGCTTGCAGGGTCTTGCTTTGCGGGGCGATACCCCAGGTTCCGATACAGCCGCTCAAGGTGAGACTAAGGGCACAGGCACTGAACACTTGAAGCGTTCTGATGATGCGACGCGGCACAGCTGCGATTTCCCGAGGAAGAGGTGGAGGGGCCGGGCAATTCTAGGGGGCCGCCGCACTGGCGATAAGCGCATATTCCTGCGAATCTTTGTTACCGAAACAGCGATAATCCGGCTTTGGTCGAACGCACATTCGCGTTACTTCGTGACACAATTTTGTCCTCTACCTTGAGAGTGACCCATGGACACCCTGCAAAACATGCGTGCTTTCAGTTGCGTAGCCCAGCTAGGCAGCTTTACTGCTGCGGCGGCGCAACTGGATACGACCACCGCGAACGTGTCGCGGGCGGTCTCCAACCTGGAAGCCCATCTGCAAACCCGGCTGCTCAACCGCACCACCCGGCGCATCGCCCTGACCGAGGCCGGCAAGCGTTACCTGATGCGCTGTGAACAGATCCTCACCTACGTCGAAGAAGCCGAAGCCGAAGCCAGCGACGCCCATGCCCGGCCAGCCGGGCAGCTGAAGGTGCATTCGATGACCGGGGTCGGCCAGCACTTCGTGGTCGATGCCATCGCCCGCTACCGCGAGTCGCACCCGGACGTGACCTTCGACCTGACCATGGCCAACCGCGTGCCCGACCTGCTCGACGAGGGCTACGACGTGTCCATCGTGCTGGCCACCGAACTGCCAGACTCCGGTTTCGTCTCGCAACGCCTGGGCATCACCTACAGCATTGTCTGCGCATCGCCCGAGTACGTGGCCAAGCACGGCTTTGCGCAAAAGCCGGTCGACCTGCTCAAGCACGCCTGCCTGCGCATGGTCAGCCCGGTGATCCCGCTGGAAAAATGGCTGTTCGACGGCCCCGAAGGCCAGGAGCTGGTGAACATCACCAGCTCGCCGTTCCAGGTCAACTCGGCGGATGCGATGAAGACCGCAATCCGCAGTGGCATGGGCATGGGCGTGTTGCCGATCTACTCGGTGATCGATGGCTTGCGCGACGGCAGCCTGGTCCGGGTGATGCCGGAGTACCGGCTGCAGGAGCTGAACCTGTATGCCATCTACCCATCGCGCCAGTACCTGGACGCCAAGATCAAGACCTGGGTCGAATACCTGCGCAACTCGTTGCCGGAAATTCTGGCGGCCCATGAAGCCGACCTGAAAACCCACGAGTTGCTGATCGCCAATTGAAAAAGCTGCTGCACGGCGGCGGTGGACAATGGTAGGTTGCTAACCAATCAACACCAGCCACCGCCCTGAGAAGTTGCCCGATGAAAAAGACCGTCCTGGCCTTCAGCCGCATCACCCCGGCCATGGCCGAGCGCCTGCAGCAAGACTTCAACGTGATCGTGCCGAACCCCAAGCTCGGCGACATCAGTGCCCAGTTCAACGAAGCGCTGCCCGAGGCCCACGGCCTGATCGGCGCTGGCCGCAAGCTCGGCCGTGCGCAGCTCGAAGGCGCGGGCAAGCTCGAAGTGGTGTCCAGCGTTTCGGTCGGCTATGACAACTACGACGTCGACTATTTCAACGAGCGCGGCATCGCCCTGACCAACACCCCCGACGTGCTCACCGAAAGCACCGCCGACCTGGGCTTCTCGCTGATCATGGGCTGCGCCCGCCGCACCGCCGAGCTGGACGCCTGGACCAAGGCCGGCCACTGGCAGGCCACGGTCGCCCCCTCGCACTTCGGTAGCGATGTGCATGGCAAGACCCTGGGTATCGTCGGTTTGGGCAATATCGGCGCCGCCATTGCCCGCCGTGGCCGCTTCGGCTTCAACATGTCGATCCTGTATGCCGGCAACAGCCGCAAGACAGCGCTGGAGCAGGAACTGGGCGCGCAGTACCGCAGCCTGGAGCAGCTGCTGGCCGAGTCCGACTTCGTTTGCCTGGTGGTGCCGCTGTCCGATGCCACGCGCAAGCTGATCGGCGCCCGTGAGTTGAAGCTGATGAAACCGAGTGCGTTCCTGATCAACATCGCCCGTGGCCCGGTGGTCGACGAGGCGGCGCTGATCGAGGCGCTGAAGAACGGCACTATTCGCGGCGCCGGCCTGGATGTGTACGAGAAGGAGCCGCTGAGCGAATCGCCGTTGTTCCAGCTGCCCAATGCGCTGACCTTGCCGCACATTGGCTCGGCCACCGCCGAGACCCGCGAGGCCATGGCCAATCGGGCGATGGAAAACCTGCGTGCGGCGCTGCTCGGCGAGCGGCCGCGGGATCTGGTGAATCCACAGGTGTGGAAAGGTTGAAAGTTCTCTAGCGCCTGTACCGGCCTTTTCGCGGGCGCGCCCGCTCCCACAGGTACCGCACAAGGCTCAAGCCTGTGGTGATCCTGTGGGAGCGGGCGTGCCCGCGAAGAGGCCAGTACTGACAACAGATCTTACCTAGGCTGACGCCGACGCCCCAGCACCTTGCGCACCACATACCGCGGCCGATGCTTGGTCTCCTGGTAGACCCGCCCGATGTACTCCCCCAATATCCCGATGCCGATCAACTGCACCCCGCCGAGGAACAGGATCGCCGTCATCATCGAAGGGTAGCCCGGCACATCATTGCCGTTCAGCATCTTGTCGACCAGCATGTACACCGCAAAGGCAAAGGCGAACAACGACACCCCAGCGCCCACGTAGCTCCATAGCCGCAACGGCACGGTGCTGAACGAGGTGATGCCGTCCAGTGCCAGGTTCCACAAACGCCAGAAGCTGAATTTGCTGTTGCCCGCCGCGCGCTCTGGCCGGTCGTATTCGACGATCGCGGTGCGAAAGCCCACCCACGACAGTACGCCCTTCATGAACAGCTGCTGCTCGGGCAACTGGCGGATCGCAGCCACCACCTTGCGGTCGAGCAGGCGGAAATCGCCGACGTTCTCTTCGATCTGGGTCGAGGCGATGCGATTGTGCAAGCGATAGTAGAAACGCGCGCTCCAACGCTTGAGCGGCGTGTCGGCGGCCCGGCTGCGACGCTTGGCCAGCACCACATCGGCGCCCTCTCGCCACAGTGCGATCATCTGCGCGATGACATTGACCGGGTCTTGCAGATCGACATCGATCGGCACCACGGCATCGCCTTCGGCATATTCGAGGCCGGCGAACAGCGCCGATTCCTTGCCGAAATTACGCGAAAAATTGACCACCGTGACCCACTCGTCCCGCGCCGCCAGCTCGGCGCAGATATCTTCGCTGGCATCGCTGCTGCCGTCGTTGACGAACAGGATCTCCACCGTCACGCCCTGTAGCGTCGGCTCGTTGCGTACCGCGTCATAGAAACGCTCCAGGTTGTCCTGTTCGTTGTACACCGGCACGATCAGGGTAATGTTCACGATCCCCTCCGCTTGAACACCACGGTGTGCGAAAAGCAGTAGCGGGCAAAATGATGCCAGGTCACTGGCCGTACCCCTCGGGCGGCTTGACCAGCACGTAGGCGTCGTCGCCGACCCGGTGGATGTCATAGAAGCGGTTCGACAGTTGCGGCGTGGGGCTGGCCGCGAGCACCTGCTGCCGATTCAGCGGTGGCGGCTGGTAGAACGTGTGCAGGTCGTCGATGCCCACGCGGGGCAGCATCTCTGGCAGCACCAGGTAGTTGTAGGCATGGATCCTGGCCATGGCGGGCATGGCCTGCAAGGTGCCGGCCGCCGCAGGAATCCAAGGCCGCTTCAGCCAGTAGCCGAGCACGTAGCAATGCTGGGCCGCGTCCAACGACAGCAGGTCATGGGCCAGCATCTGCGCGATGGACTGATGCAAGGTTTTCTGCAGCACCAGCACCCGCCCGTAAGCGAACGAGAACGACAGCATGAACAGCAAGGGCACAAACAGCGCCAGCAAACGCAGGCGTGGCCAACTGGCCAATGCTCGGTGGACCAGGACATTGAGCAGCACCAACAAGACGCCCAGCCCCATCAGTACCCGTACCGACTGCTCGAACTCCCTCAGCAGCAGGATAAAGCCAGGGACACACAGCACAACCAGCACAACCGCCATCAACCAGGCCGCCATCAAGCCCAACCGCTCGCCCGTAGCCGCCGGCCGTTGCCACACACGCTGCAGCTCACGCAGCCATGCCAGAGCGGCGCAGAGCAGCACAAGCGCGAACAGCCAGGCATTACCGGGTGTGATCAGCAAGCCTACGACCTCGGCCGTGGTCCGCAAGCGTGCCACCACCTCCGCCAGCCATCGCCCATCCAGCGGCAACATGCCAGCGCGCGTGGAGGTCACCAGCCAGGCACAGCTGGCGTAGTACAGCAAAACCCCCAGCACACACTGCCCCGCGCGCACCGCTGCCAACCGACAGACAACTGCGCCCCTGTCACCCTCGATCACTCGCCGCATCACCTCCAGCGCACAGAGCCCGGCAAACACGTTGACGCTGGGCTGATAGAGCGCAGCGCCAGCTGCCACCAGCAGCGCCCCGCACAACCCGCCGCGCAAGCCTTGGGTGCCCAGGGTGATGGCCCAGACAGCTGCTGCCATGGACAGCGCCATGCTCGCGCCGTCGTACTGGTAGGAAAGGTTCTGCAGGAAATACGGCTGGAACCACAATGGCAGCACCAGCAGCACGCTGCTCAAGGTCGGGAACTCGAACCAGCAGCGCAGCAAACGTGCCAGCGCGTGCCCGGTGACCACCACCGCCAGCAGCAGTGGCAACGGGTACAGGTTCACGGCGCCGGGGCTGAAACCGAGTGCGGCAAACATGACGACCATCAACGGCCGCCCTACGTCCATCCAGTCATTGCGCGCCAGATGCTCACGGGCAAGGTCGTCAAGAAACGGCATATCGGCCATGAGCAACGGCACGACATGCAGCAGCAACGCCGCGCAGCAGAGCAGCCACAGTCGTGCAGGCGTGAGTGGCTTGTCCCATGACGGCGGTGACGGCATCTCCTTTCCCCGGGTTAAGACCTCCCTGGAAAAGTCTAGCCAGCCGCCAACGCCCTACCTGGCATTTTTGTCAGTTGCCTGGCTGGCAGGCTTATGCTAATGCCGCAACCGGCTTGGGCCGTGGCTTGCGGAACACCAGCACATTCCCCGCCATCACCGCCACCAGGCCCAGCAGGGCTGGCGTCGTCCACTGATAGCCCTCGGCAAAGGCCGACACGTTCAGCGCCACCAGGGGGAACAGCACGGTGCAATAGGCCGCCCGCTCCGGCCCCATGCGCCCGACCAGGGTCAGGTAGGCGGTGAAGCCGATCACCGATCCTGGGATGACCAGGTACAACAGCGAGCCGATATAGCGGGTGTTCCATTCCATGGCGAAGGGAATGCCGCTGAGCAGGCAGTACAGCGCCAGCATCGATGCGCCGTAGACCATGCCCCAGGCATTGGTGGTCATGGGCCTGAGCCCGGCCTTCTGCTGCATGCTGGAAAGCATGTTGCCGGCCGAGAAGCACAGCGTGCCGAGCAGTGCCAGGCCCAGGCCGTACAGGGTTTCCCGGCTGGCCGTGTGGTGCGAAAGCTCGGGCCAGAACAGCAGGCCCAGGCCAAGCAAGCCAAGGGCACCGCCAGCCAGGACATTGCTGGCGATCTTCTGGCCGAAGAAGATCCGGGCATTGAGGGCATTCCACAAAGTCGCGGTCGAGAACACCACGGCGATCAGGCCACTGGCAACCCACTGACTGGCGGTGAGGAAGCACATGAAGTTGACACAGAACAGGCAAAAGCCCTGCGCCACGCAGATCAGGTGGCCGCGCCGGCCCATCGGTTGCAGGCGGCGGGTGAGCAGCAGCATGGCGAACAGGATCAGGCCGGCCAGGGCGAAGCGATAGACGATCGACACCGGGATGGCGACCACGCCCAGTTGCAGTTTAAGGGCGATCCAGGTGGTCCCCCAGATCAGGACGGTGAGCAGGTACAGAAACAGGTTCATGGCGGCGGTTCCTTGGGCATGTCGATAGCGGTGCCTGGCTTTTCGCGGGCAAGCCCGCTCCCACAGGGATCACCAGTGTTCTGCCGATTGGCCTCTCCCTGCTTGCACAAACTTGCGCTTTTCCTGCCCGGGTAGCTGTCAGCGGCATGCAGGCGCAGTACGATGAGCCCCAGAGGACTCACCATGACCCCACTCACCCAGTTGCAAGTGTTCAACGCCATGCACGCCTCGCCACACGCCCGGCTGGAGCTGAGCGCGCACCTGGGCGACGGGCTGGCGGCAGCGTTGTGGAGCAACCGCGACGACGCCCGCGACTACCAGGCGCCGAGCCATCACACGCTGTCGTGCTACATCGCCGACGGCACCGGCACCTTCCGCCGCCAGCGCCCGGCCGACAAGGGCGCGCCGGACAAGTTGTGCATCATGCCGGCAGGGCACGAGTCGAACTGGGTGGTGAACGGTGCGATTCGCCTCGCCCACCTGTACATCAGCGAGGCGCAATTTGCCCTGGGCTGCGTGCGCCTGCTCGACCGTGAGCCACGCGAACTGCAGCTGCAGGAGGCGACCTTCCTCGATGACCCGCAGCAATCCGTGCGCTTTCGCCAGTTGATCACCCTCGACTGGGATGAGCCCGCCGAACGGTTGCTGGCCAGCAGCCTGGCCCACGAGATCGTCGACCATGCCGTGCTCAGCCAGGTTGGCCTGCGCCAGGGGTTGCGCCTGAAAGGCGGGCTGGCGCCGAGCCTGCGTCGGCAACTGGTGGAGTATGTCGAGGCACACCTCGACCAGCCGATCACCCTGGGCGAGTTGGCCCTGCGCTGCAACCTGTCCGAATACCACTTTGCGCGGATGTTCCGCACCAGTTTCGGCCTGCCGCCCCACCAGTACCTGCTGGCACGACGGCTGCACCGGGCTTGCCAGTTGTTGCGCCTGGGCGATCTGCCGTTAGGTCAGGTGGCACTGTTGTGTGGGTTCGCCAGTGCCAGCCACTTCAGCAACCGCTTTCGCCAGGCGCTGGGGGCAACGCCTGGCGAGTACCGTTCGGCCGTGAGCACGTGAAACTGGGGCTGCTTTGCAGCCCCTGGCGCCTAGAATTCGAAGGTACTCGACAGGCTCACCTGCCGCGCATCGCCGATGGCGACGAAGTACTGGTTCACCGCCGAGCTGTAGTAAACCTTGTCGAACAGGTTCTTCACGTTCAACTGCAAGCGCACATTGTGCTCGTCAAACTTGGTCTCGTAGGTGGCGAACGCGTCAGCCACGGTATAGCTGGGCAGGTCGAAGGTATTGGTCGAGTTGCCCGGCCGTTCGCCCACATACCGCGCCCCGGCGCCAAAACGCAGGCGATCACCGCCGAACAGGTTGCCGAAGTCATACACCGCCGACAACGAACCGGTATGCCGGGCCACGTTCTGCAGGCGGTTGCCTTCCAGGTCGGGGTCCTTGGTCACCTTGGCATCGGTATAGGCGTAACTGCCGATCAGGCTCCAGCGCTCGCTGAGCTGCCCGGTCAGGTCCAGTTCGACGCCACGCGAACTGACCTCCCCCGCGTTGCTGTACACCGTCTCGCCGGTGCCAGTGTCAAAGTTGGCGACCAGCACGTTCTGCTTGGTGATGTCGAACAGCGCCAGGGTACCAGTGAGGCTGCCCGGCATGTCCAGCTTGGCGCCCAGCTCCCAGGACTTGCCCTCCTCCGGCGCCACCGACGAATCCAGCACCACCCCCCCGGTCAGCGGGGCAATGCTGGAGTTGGGCTTGAACGACTCGCTGTAGCTGCCGTAGAACGACAGCTGGTCATCGACCTTGTAGACGATGCCCGCATGCGGCACCCAGGCCTGGCCACTGGTGTCGGTATTGGCCTTGAACGGGCGGCCGCGGCCGGCGTACTGGTCGTATTGCTGGTAACGCGCGCCTGCAACCAGGATCCAGTGCTCGTCCAGGTGCAGCGCGTCCTGCAAAAACAGCGCGTCGGTGCGCAGCTTGTCGGTCTGGTCGCTGTCGCTGGCGCGCACGGTGGTGCCCTCCACTTCCTGGCCGTAGACCGGGTTCACGTAGCTGAAGGTGGACCGAGCGGTCTGACGGATCAGGTCGCCGCGAAAGATCTTGCGGTCTTCGTGGTCGATGCCGAACAGCAGGTCGTTCTGCAGGCCGGCCAGTTCCACATTGCCATTGAGGCTCAAGGTGGCGAACTGGTCGCGGCTCATGGCGTTGTGGGTACCGTCGATGCTGCGCGTGAGCGTGCCCTTGGCTTCGTTCACACCCGTAACGCGAACCTGGCTGGCATCGTAGGTCTCGCGGTTGAAGCTGTAGCCGAAGTGCAGTTTCCAGTCGTCGGCCAGCTGGTGGTCGACCTCCAGGCGGTAGAGGTCGGACCGCCCTTCCATGTCGTTGAACGGCTCGTCCAGCCGGCGCGTAGCGGGAATGTCCAGTGGGTGGCCGTTGCTGCCGAATGCCGTGCCGCGGTCGAACGGGTAGAGGAATTCGCGGTGCTCGTAGGCCAGCACCACCTGGGTATCGTCGCCGAGCCAGGCCAGCGATGGCGCTACCAGCGATTCGCGGTGCACACCGAAGTTGCGCCAGTAGTCCTCGTCCTCGTGGTCGACGATCAGGCGGTAGGCGAAGTTGCTGTCACCCAGCGCGCCGGTGCTGTCAAAGCCCCCGCCGCTGCCGTTCTTGCCGCTGCCGTAGGTGGAACCGCGCACGGTCAGGGCGTTGTACTGCTGCAGTTGCGGGCGCTTGCTGACCACGTTGATCACCCCGCCCGGGTCCTGGATGCCATACAGCAGCGAGGCCGGGCCCTTGAGCACTTCGACCCGCTCGGTGCTGGCATTGAGGCTGCGGCCCTGCACCAGCGGCATGCCGTCGCGCATGATCGAGCCATCGCGGTTGTCACCGAAGCCACGCTTCATCACGGTATCGGAAGTGCCACCGAAGTTGTTGCCCTGGGTGATGCCGCTGACGTTGGCCAGGGCGTCGTCGAGGTTGCGCGGGGCCTGGTCGCGGATGACCTGGGCCGGTACCACGTTGATCGCCTGGGGGATGTCCTGGGACGGCCCCTGGCCGCGCATGATCGAGGCGCTGGCCGGCGGTTGATAGCTGTAGCTGTCCATTTGCGAGGTCACCGTGGTGGCCTGCAGGTTGAGGGCGCCAGAGGTATCCACAGGTTCAAGTGTCAGGGTGCGTGCGTCGAGGCGGCGCCAGGTCAGTCCGCTGTTGCCCAGCAGCTGTTGCAGAGCCTGCTCGGCACTGAACGAGCCATTGAGGGCCGGGGCCTGTATGCCAGGCAGTTCGAGGGTGTAGACGACGCTCTGGCCAGTGGCACGGCTGAAGGCGTTCAGAGCCTGGGCCAGTGGCTGGCTGGGCTGGTCGAACGTGTGCAGCTGCAGTTGCTCGGCAGCCATCAGGCCAGGGGTGGCGGTGATGGCCGAGCACGCTGAAAGGCCGAGCCAGAGGGGTACGCAACGCGGGGTGAACTTCATGGACGCTGACCTGTGAGAGGGCTATTACTGCGAATGAATCGCACTTCCACTCATTACACGGATGCCGCCACTTGTTACCTCATCCGCTTTTGCAATTTTTTTTCAGCGGATCACGGTCAACCGCCCCAGCAGCGTTTGCCGCGAAAAGCCCAGCACCTTGCTCAACGAGTCCAGTGCCGCCAACGGCTCATCCACCGGGAAGCTGCCGCTGACCTTGCGCTGCCCCAACTCGCCGTCAAGCAGGACGATGCGGCCTGGGTAGTAGCGGCCCAGGTCGGCCACCACCTGCGCCAGCGGCACCTGATAGTAGTTCAGCCAGCCCTGGCGCCAGGCCAGGCGGCTGTCGCTGTCCACGCTCGACAGCTCGCCTGCATGCCCGTCGGCATAGGCCAGCTGCTGGTTGGCCGTCAGTACCTGGCCGGCCTGCCCCTCCGACGGGATGACCGCCACGCGTCCGCTGCGCACGATGACCTGCGCGCCCTGCCCTTGGTCACGCACTTCGAACTGTGTGCCAAGCACCCGTACTTCGCCGCCAGCGGCCTCCACCACGAATGGCTGCCCCGTATGGGTAACCTGGAAGAACGCTGCGCCATGCAACAGGCGCACGCGGCGTTCGCCTTGCTGGAAGTCGACGGCAATCGCGCTGCCAGCATCCAGGGTCACCTGCGACTGGTCCGCCAGGGTCACCTGGCGCAGCGCATCGCTGCTGCTGAAATCGGCCTGCAGGTTGAGCAGCCAGTCACCCGGCCGCCAGCCGCCCGCCATGCTGACAGCCAGCACCAGGCACGCTGCGGCCAACGCCATGCCCGCGCGCCGCCAATGCCCTTTGCCTGGCGGCTTGGCCATGGCCAGCAAGTAGCGCTGCAAGTCTGCGTGCTCTTCCTCGGCCAGGCGCGCTGCCGGTGCTTCGCTGAGTTGCCACAGCAACTGGGCTTCGGCGTAGGCTTCACGGTGCCTGGGGTCGGCCAGCAACCAGCGCTTGAACGCCGCACTGCTGGCAACTGCCGGCTGTTCGTTGATGCGGATCAGCCACTGCAAGGCTGCCTCGGACTGGGCAGCGGTGATCAGGTCTGGATGGCTCATCGGCGGGCGCTCCCAGGCCTGCGAGTGAAGGTCGCGGGCTCGGCAACACTGGCCTTGCACGCTTCAAGGGCGCGCATCATATGCTTTTCCACGGCGCTCTGGGAAAGCTGCATGGCCTTGGCGATTTCGCCGTACTTGCAGCCGTGGATGCGATTGAGCAGAAAGATCTGCCGGGTCCGCTCAGGCAGGGCACGCAGGGCGTTTTCGATGCGCTGCAGGTCATGATCGACTTCCACGGCCTGCTCTGGCGCCTGGACCAGGCCCGTTTCATCCAGCGGCAGCGATGCTTCGGCGATGCGTTCGCGGCTGCCTTCACTGCGCAAGTGATCGATGGCCAGGTTGCCGGCACAGCGCAGCAGGTAGGTGTCGAGCGCGTCGACCTTGAAGTCGGGCCGGCGCCAGAAGCGCAGGAACAATTCCTGCACCAGGTCCGATGCCGTGGCACGGCAGCCTACCCGGCGGCTGACCAGGGCTTCCATGCGTGCACGCTGGGCCAGGAATACCTGGACGAAACGCGCGCGGGTACCGTCGCTGTCAGGTTCGCTCAAGGCATCACCCGGCAAACAGGGCCAACAGCGGGCCGAGCACCAGGCTAAGCGCCGCCAGGCCGAGCAGAAGGCGCGGCTGGTAGGGCAGACCGAACACCCACAAGGTGCCCCCCGCCATCAGCAATGCGACCCACTCCACCAAGCCGTGCGCCCAGCCACGCCCGTGCACGGCGAGTACCAGCGACAGCACCAGCAACAGCCAGCCGCCGATGCGCAGCACGCGCAGTTGGCCTGGGGAGGGTTTGCGCTCGAGCAGCTCGCCGAAGTGCTTTTCCATCGCCAGGCACAGCGCGGCGAAACCGGCGAAAACCATCAGGGCAATGCTCGACATCACTGCACCTCGAGCCTTTGAGGCGAAACCTTGGCCGCCTTCGGCGCACGTTTTGCGGCGGGCTTCACCGGCCGCAGCATCTTGCTCGCAGCCCAGGCCAGGAACAGCCCACACGCCAGGGCGGTCAGGTCGAACCCGGCCATGGCCCAGTCACCCGCAGGCACAGAGGCATTCAACCCTTGGCCGGTGCTCAGGGCGTTGAGCAGGGGTAACAGGGCAAAGGCCAACGCGCCCAGTGCCAACTGCTCGCCCCAGGCCCTGCGCCCCGGGCGCACCACGGCATGCAGCAATGACGCCGACCAGACCAGGAAGAAGGTGTTCACCTCCCAGTCGGCCCGCCCGTGCAGTGCCACGGGCAGCAACCGGTTGGCCCAGAAGAAGCCAGCCACGGCGAGGATCAGGCCACTCATGCTGGCGATGTTGAGCACTTCGACCAGGCGCAATTCGCCCGGCAGGCGTTCGCGCTTGGCGTGCTTGAGCTGGCGCTTGCCCAGCCACATCACCAGGCCAGTACCGATCACCGCCGTGCCGGCAAGCCCGAAGGCGAAGTACAGCCAGCGCAGCCAGGGCCCAGCGTAATTGCCCATGTGCAGGCCTGCGAAACTGAAAGAGGTCATCATCGTGGCGCTTTCCGGCGCGCCCTGTTTCAGCAGTTCACCGGTGGCGCCATCGAAGGTCCAGTTGGCACTGCGCTTGTAGGGGACGTTGTCTGCCGATGACTGGCTGAAGGTGACACGGGCATTGCGGTCCCCCGCGTTCTGCACCTGGATGAAGCCCATGCGTGCGCCCGGCACCTGCGCCTGGACCTTGGCGTAGAGGCTCGCCAGCGGCACCAGTGGGGTCGCGACATTGGCCACCTGGGGGGCCTCGTCGCGGCCGAACAGGTCATTGAAATATCCGCTGGTGTTGCCATAGCTGGCCAGGATGCCGGCCGGCATGACCATGTACATGAACAGCACCAGGCTGCTGTAGCTGATCATCAGGTGGAACGGCAGCACCAGCACGCCGATCGCGTTGTGGCCGTCCAGCCAAGAGCGCTGGGCCTTGCCGGGGCGGAAGGTGAAGAACTCCTTGAAGATCTTCTTGTGGGTGATGATTCCGGTGACCAGCCCCAGCAGCATGATGAAGGCGCACAACGTCGACAGCCAGCGGCCCCAGGGGTACGGCATCTGCAGTTCGAAATGGAAGCGGTAGAAGAACTCGCCGCCACGCGTATCACGCGCCTCCACCGGCTGCCCGCTCTGCGCGTCCAGGTCCTTTCTGACAAAGCCCCGGCGCCCGCCCTCGGGGTCGCGCCAGCCCACGTTCAAGGCCGCGTCGCGCTCGCTGGGCAGGCGGATCATCCAGCTGCCCGAATGTGCCGCGTTGCTCTCCAGATAGCGCTGGGCCAGCCCCAGGCTGGCCACCGGGTCGAGCGCATGGCGGCGCACTTCCGGTTGCGCCCAGTGGCTGACCTCCTCCTTGAAATACGACAAGGTGCCGGTCAGGAAGATGGCGAACAACAGCCAGCCGAAGATCAGGCCGGTCCAGGTGTGCAGCCAGGCCATGGCCTGGCGGAAGCCTTCCTTCATGGGTTTTTCATCCAGTAGGCGAACCCGCCGAGCAGCCCCAGCACCAGGCTCGGCAGCAGCACGCCAAGCCAGGCGCGCCAGGCGCTGCGGCAGGCGAAGCACCAGATGAAGGCCAGCAGGTAGAACACGAACGAGAGCATCAGCCCGGTCAGCGTGGCGTCGACCTGGGGCAACGGCAGCAGCAGGGCAAGGCAGACACTGACCAGCGACGCCAGCAGGTAGCCGCCCAGCAATGCGGCCAGGCTGCGTGAGACCACGGCCAGGCGATAGCTGAGAGGGAGTCCGGCGGCGGAGCGCTTCATGGCGTGTGTCCGGGGAATGGGGGTGCAATAGTAATGAGTTTAATTCTCATAAGCAAAGACTGGTGGAGGATTGAGGCACAGGAGTGATTGGCCCGAAACAAATGTGGGAGCGGGCTTGCCCGCGAAGCGCCGCGCGGGCGGCGCTCGGTCGCATAGGCGCTGCAAGGGTCGTGGCGAACTCGTGGTCGCCATGAACCGATCTTCAGATGACCCCAACACCCGTACGACAATTCTGAACTTGAAACCAAATGCTTCAATTTGGATCAAGCGTCGACTTATCCTACAAGCCTCGTCGGAAGTCGCTGCATTGCCGCTGGAACATCTCAGGGATAACGTTTCCGGGTCGCCTAAATCAGGTGACCGGGCGTGAGAAACCCGACTTCACGACTTGCGGTAACGCTTTATGGCGGCCGTACGCAGGCAGGCTTCGGCCTGGCCGAGTGCTCGTGTCTCGGATTTCTCACCCTCGTACGGTTGCCACCCTAGTCTCGTGAGAAAAGATGCAGGTGGTGATTTCATCTCCCATCGCCGGCAAGCGCGGCTCCCACAGTGGGGGCGGGGCTTGGCAGCGCTGGACTGCAAAACAGTCCCCTTCAACGAATTTGCTACAGAAAATTTATTTTCAATAAGGGGTTGTATTCGCTTCGCTGTTGCCTGACCTTAGAGTCAAGAGGCGCAGAATTTCCAAGGCCCTCAATGGCCTAGGCACGCCTCCATGCGAGCAAGCTGAATAAGGATTGGAATCATGCAAATCCAGGTCAACAGCAGCAACCATATCGAAGGCAACATCCGTCTCAACGAGTGGGTCCGCAGTACGCTGGAAGCCACCCTCGAACGCTTTGACGACGACCTCACCCGCATCGAGGTCCACCTGCGCGACGAGAACGGCGCCAAGCCCGGCCCGCATGACAAACGCTGCCAGTTGGAGGCTCGCCCGAAAGGCCATCAGCCGATTTCCGTGACCCACACCGCCACTTCGCTGGACCAGGCGGTCGACGGTGCCGCCAGCAAGCTGAACAACGCGCTGGAACACTTCTACGGCAAGCTGCGCAGCAAGCGCGGCGTACTGGAACTGAGCGACCCCGACGCCTGATCGGCACCCTGAACAACAACGCCCGGCCTGTGCCGGGCGTTTTGGTCTGCAGCGATCAATGGGCCTGAACCAACCGGCCTGTTCCCCGGTCAACTTCTGCAGTCATTCATTGCAGACCCTGACCATGAACAATCCCTTCGAACAGATCAGCGCCGCCTTCGCCCCCGAATACCGGGTCAACCTGAGTATCGAGCGGCTGGACGGCAGCATCATGCTGACCCTTTCCGACGACGCCGGCGTGGTCGCCAAGCGCCTGATCAGCCAGGCCCAGCGCAACGACCCGGTGCGCCTGCAGCGGGTCATCGACAGCATCCGCCTGGGCCTGGCCATCGAGCTGGGGCAGAACCCGTTGCAGGTCCTCGCCGCCCTGACCCGCGACACCGGCCACGCGCCACGGCATCTGACCGCCGTCGGCCTGGCCAACTGAGGGCTACTTGCCCTCCTCCACTTCCTTGCCGCTGGCGTCCAGCACCTTGGTCGAGGGGTAGCGGTACGAGGCGTAGCGCACCACCAGGATCGAGAACGCCAGCAGCAGGATGCCGCCACACACGTACAGCAGCCCGGCGTCCGGCGCCTTGTGGTGCGATACATCGCCGATCAGCAGCCGTGTCAGCGCGGTAATCGCCACATACAGCAGGAAGCGGATCGGCATGTGGTTGGTCTTGAAGTAGATACCGACCATCGCCCCGAGCTCCAGGTAGATGAACAGCAGCAGGATGTCATCGACGCTGACCCCACCCTTGCCGAGCATGTCCAGGAAGGTGACCACCGCCGCATAGGCGGTAATCGCGCCAATGCCGAACAGCGCCAGGTAGTGGAACGCTTCCACACACAGGTTGCCCAGCGAGTCGGCCGAGCCGTGCAGGCCCTTGCGCAGTTTTTCTGCCCATTTGATGTCCACGATGTGCGATTCCCCGATACGACATGAAGGATGATGCGTCACCCCTGTGACGCTTGTGCCATGCAGTTAAAGGGCCAGGCCCCTGCCTTGGAAGGCGACCGATTGCCGCAAGGCACGGGCAGCACGCGATTTCGGCACAGCTACAATTTCTGGTTGCGAAACGACCGCATTGCCATTACTGTACATCGATACAGTATTCGGTGACGGCACTCTGCCTGACTGCCTGGATAGCAACTGAACCGCAAAGCAGACGGCGCACGAGCGCTCCCCTGCTACCACTGACCGAGAGGCCTCGTATGGCTGTTGAGATTCTTTACCGCAGCACGCGCGATTTGGAGACCACGTTCTTGGACCGCAAACTCGCAGACGCCCATGACCAGATGCTGGAACTGGCCGAGGTGCTTACTCAGGTTCTGGTGAAACATGTACCCGGGCTGGATGAAAACATGGCCGAAGAGGCAAGCATCTTCATGGCCAAGAACAGGGCGGTGTTTGCAGCGGCATTCAAGAACAATGCGGCGGCATTGGCGGAGCTGGATGGTTCGGAAAAGAGCGGCGAATAACCCGCAATCCTTAGGCGGTTATGCATCACTGACGCACTCGGCACCCGGATTCAACCGTAAAGCAAGCGCTCGGCCAGCATCTGCGCCACCCTGGCCGGCGAGCGCTTTTCCGCCTGGGCATGGCCGAACACCTCGGTCAGCCGCGTCGGTATGCGTGCCAGGTGTGCGGTGATGGTACCCAGGTCGCCCCCCCGATGCTTGAGCGCCACATAGATCAGGCCACCGGCATTGATCACATAGTCGGGGGCATACAGAATGCCACGCGCCTCCAGCTGGTCAGCCACCTGCAGCGTGGTCAGCTGATTGTTCGCCGCCCCCGCCACCGCCGCGCAACGCAGTTGCATCACCGTCTGGCCATTGAGCACCGGCCCTACGCCACAGGGCGCGAAGATATCGCAGGGCGTGCTGATCAGCGCGTCATTGGTCACCGGGTGAGCATTGAACTGCTCCACCGCCAGGCGCACCCGGCCTGGGTCCAGGTCGCTGACCAGCAACTCCGCGCCCGCCGCATGCAGTTGCTCGGCCAGGGCATAGCCGACATTGCCCAGCCCCTGCACGGCCACGCGCAGGCCTTCAAGGTTGCTGCTGCCCAGGCGTGCCTGCGAGGTGGCGCGGATGCCGGCGAACACGCCCATGGCAGCATGCGGCGACGGGTCGCCGGAAGCCGTGGTACTGGTGACATGCGGTGTGCTCTGGGCGATGCAGTCCATGTCCAGGGTCGAGGTACCGCTGTCCACGGCAATGATGAAACGCCCTTGCAGGGTATCGATGAAGCGGCCGAACGCCTCGAACAGTGCCGCGCGGTTTTCCACATGGGGGTTGCGCATGATCACCGCCTTGCCGCCGCCCAGCGGCAAGCCCGCCAGTGCCGCCTTGTAGCTCATGCCTTGGGCCAGGCGGATAGCGTCGGTCATGGCGCTCTCGTCATCGGCGTAGGGCAGGTAGCGGCAACCGCCCACTGCCGGGCCCAGTTTCTCGCTGTGAATCGCCACGACGGCCTTGAGGCCGGTGGGTGGGTCAATGAAGAGGTGCAGCGACTGGGTACGGGTGCTTTGCATCAGCGCGAACATCGACGGGCTCCCCAACGAGGTGCTCCTACCAGTATAGGCACGCGCCGAGCACCGGCACGGCGGGCGGACCACTGGACGAATCCACGCGCCCCGGCTAATACTCAAGCGTGTGTGGAGAGCCCCCATGAAGCCACGTCAAGCCTGCCTGGCCTGCCTGGAACGCGAGCCGGTCGCCCTGCTGGAAGCTGCGTTATGGATTGCCGTCGAGCATGATCGACAGGTCGAGCCTGCAGCCTGCCTCGCCGCATTGCACAACCTGCAAGGCCAGATCAGTGCCAGCCTGCCGATGCTGCCGTTGGCCGAACTGGCCCAGCCGCTGCTGCGCCAGCTCAATGCACTCGGTTTCCAGCAGGACGAATACCACCCGCTGCGCCCCCAGGCGGCGCTGCTGGACAAGGTCCTGCAGCGCCGGCGAGGCCAGCCCCTGGCACTGGCCATCATTACCCTGGAACTGGCCAGGCGCTTGTCCATACCGCTGGAGGGCGTGGCATTCCCCGGGCACTTTCTGCTGCGCGTGCCCGGTGCCGACCACCTGCTCGACCCCTGTGGCGGGCGGCGCCTGTACCCCAACGATTGCCGCGAGTTGCTGGCGCGCCAGTTCGGCCCTCATGTGCCGTTGACTGCCGAACACCTGCGCAGTGCCAGCGCCACGCAAATGCTGCAACGCCTTTCACGCAACCTGCGCCAGTTGCATATCAGCAACGACAATCACCTGGCCGCGCTGATCGACGCCGAACGGGTCATGCAACTGGGCCCGGTGCAGGTCAGCGACTACATGACCCGCGCGACGCTGTATCAGCACCTGGACTGCCCCCAGGCCGAACGGTTCGACCTGGAGCACGCCCTGCTGCTGACCGACGACCCGGTCCAGCGCCTGAAGCTGTCCGAGCGCATCGGCAAGCTACCGACGGCGAACCGTTCGATTCACTGAGCCGGCGTGTCCACCTGGCAAGCAGGGTGCGCCCTGGCGAACGCCGGATGCCCTTTGGCCAGTGCTGCAACCCGGGCAATGCGCGGATAGCCGCCGAGGTCGATGTTGAAGCGCTCGGCTGCATACAACTGGGGAATCAGGTACACATCCGCCAGCCCCGGCTCATCGCCAAAGCAGTAACCGTGATCGCCAATCAACTGCTCCACGGCCGCCAGCCCCTGCCCGATCCAATGTGCGATCCACTGATTGACCTGCGCCTCGTCATGGCCCAGCTGACGCAGCTGGTTGAGCACACTGACGTTGTGCAGCGGGTGCACATCGCAACCGATGATCGCCGCCACGCCCCTCACCTTGGCGCGCAGTGCGGCACCCGTCGGCAACAGTGCCGGCTGTGGATAAGCCTCTTCCAGGTACTCGATGATCGCTGGCGACTGCACCAGCAGATCACCGTCATCGGTGCGCAAGGCCGGCACCCGGCCTTGCGGGTTCACCGCGACGTAGGCAGCACCGCGCTGGTCGCCCTTGAGCAGGTTGACCGGCACGGCCTGGTAATCCAGCCCCTTGAGTGCCAAAGCGATGCGCACGCGGTAGGAAGAGGTGGAACGGTAATAGGTATACAGCTCCATGGCCGGCCCCTTCAGTTGGCTGCGATGATCTTGCCGCGGCATTCGCCGAAGCCGATGCTGGCCACGCCATCACGCGTGCAGCGGGCGCGAAGGATGATCTCATCGCCGTCTTCGAGGAACTTGCGCACCTCGCCGCTGGCCAGTTCCACCGGTTGCTTGCCACCCATGGTGGTCTCCAGCAGGCTGCCGTAGGCGTCTGGCGTGGCGCCGGACAAGGTGCCCGAACCGAACAGGTCGCCAGGCTGCAGCTGGCAGCCGTTGACGCTGTGGTGGGCGATCAGCTGGGCCACGGTCCAGTACATGTTCAAGGTGTTGCTCAAGGCCAGACGATGAGCCGGCAAGCCCTGCTCGCGCATGCGTTCGGTGAGCAGCAGCACTTCCAGTTCGATGTCGAAGGCGCCACGGGCCTGGTCACGCGGGTCGAGCAGATAAGGCAGCGGCTGCGGGTCGCCGTCCGGGCGGGCCGGCTGGGCGCAGCGGAAAGGCTCCAGCGCTTCGGCGGTGATGACCCAGGGCGAGAGGGAGGTGATGAAACTCTTCGACAGGAACGGGCCCAGTGGCTGGTATTCCCAGGCCTGGATATCCCGCGCCGACCAGTCGTTGAGCAGGCACAGGCCAGCCAGGTGCTGGTCGGCCTCGGCAATCGGGATGGCCTGGCCCATGTCGTTGCCCTGGCCGATCCAGATGCCCAGCTCCAGCTCGTAATCCAGGCGCGCGCAGGGGCCGAAGCTTGGCTCGGTGTGGCCGGCAGGCAGGGTCTGGCCTTTCGGGCGACGTACCTCGGTACCCGACGGACGCAAGGTCGAAGCGCGGCCGTGGTAGCCGATGGGTACGTACTTGTAGTTGGGCAGCAGCGGGTTGTCGGGGCGGAACAGTTTGCCGACGTTGGTGGCGTGCTGGATACCGACGTAGAAGTCGGTGTAGTCGCCGACCTTGGCCGGCAGGTGCAGCTGGCACTCTCTGGCCGGATACAGCGCCGCTTCGAGCGCGGCCTGATGTTCGCTGTGTTCGCCCAACAGCACCTGCAGGCGCTCACGCAGCGCCACCCGGGCAGCACGACCCAGCGCGAAGAAGGCGTTCAGCGCACCGCCACGGGTGGCCTCCACCGCAGCCTTGGCCGGGCCTGAGAACAGCCCTGCGGCCAGCACCGCTTCCAGGTCAAGGATGGCATCGCCAATGGCGACGCCACAGCGCTGCGCTTCACCGGGGCGGCTGAAGATGCCCAGCGGCAGGTTCTGCAGCGGGAAGTCGCGGTGCCCGTTGGCGTGCTCGACCCAGCTACGGGCAATGGCGGTCTGGTTCATGGGTTATCTCCGGTTCGGGTTGAAGGTGCTCGGCAAGGTGGCCCAGCAACTATCGTAGTCGGCCTGCAATTGCGGGCTGTCGAGTGCCTGCAGGCTCGGGCGCAGCACCTGGCTGGTCTCGAACATGAAGGCCATGGTGTTGTCGATCTTGTGCGGAGCCAGCTCGGCGGCGATGGCCTTCTCGCAGGTTTCGGCATCCGGCCCGTGTGCACTCATCACGCCATGCAGCGAGGCACCGCCTGGCAGGAAGCCTTCGGCCTTGGCATCGTAGGCACCGCTGATCAGGCCCATGAACTCGTTCATCAGGTTGCGGTGGAACCACGGTGGACGGAAGGTGTTCTCGGCCACCATCCAGCGCGGCGGGAAGATCACGAAATCCATGTTGGCCAGGCCGTGAACGCTGGTCGGTGACGTCAACACGGTGAAGATCGACGGGTCCGGATGGTCGAAGCTGACCGTGCCGAGGGTGTTGAAGCGGCGCAGGTCGTACTTGTAGGGCACGTTGCTGCCGTGCCAGGCGACCACATCCAGCGGCGAGTGCTGCAGCTCGCAGGCCCAGTGCTCACCGAGAAACTTCTGCACCAGTTGCACCGGGCCTTCGGCTTCTTCGTAGTGCGCCACCGGGGTGAGAAAATCACGCGGGTTGGCCAGGCCATTGCTGCCGATCGGCCCCAGGTCTGGCAGGCGCAGCGGCGCGCCGTGGTTTTCGGCGATGTAACCGCGGGCCTGGCCATCGAGCAGCTCGACGCGGAACTTCATGCCGCGCGGAATCACGGCGATTTCCAGCGGCTCGACGTCCATCACGCCCAGTTCGCTGGCGATGCGCAAGCGACCTTGCTCCGGCACCAGCAGCAGCTCACCGTCAGCATTGAAGAACACCCGCTCCATGGAACGGTTGGCGCGGTAGATGTAGATACTGACCCCGGCCGGCTTTTCGGCAGCCGAGTTGGCCACCATCGGCAGCCAGCCTTCGATGAAATCGGTGGGTTCACTGGGGATTGGCTGCGGGCTCCAGCGCAGGCGGTTGGGTGTGGCCGCGCCCGGCGGGCTGCTCAATGGCTGGCGCTGCAGGCGCTCGAAGCGCGGGTGCAGGGCCGACGGGCGGATGCGGTACAGCCAGGTGCGGCGCAGTTCGCTGCGCGCCATGGTGAACGCCGTGCCCGACAGCAGTTCGGCATACAGCCCATAGGGGGCTTTCTGTGGCGAGTTCTGCCCGACCGGCAGGGCGCCGGGCAACGCTTCGCTGGCGAATTCGTTGCCGAAGCCGCTCAGGTAGTGAAGGTCGGGGGACGTGTCGCGGTTCATCGATGCCTCCGGGCTCTTGCCGAGCCATTGCGGGCAGCTGGCTGCTGGGTGGCAGCGGGTCTGCATTGTTTTTATCGTAATCAGATTACGAATAACGTAATTTGCTCAGGGCAAGGCGTCAAGCTATAAAGGCCCGACTCGAACAATCCGGAACCACGAAACCCATGGCCAAAGCCAGCTCCCCCGCCGACAACGGCAAGCAGAAGGTCCGTTCGGCGGAAGTCGGCACTGATATCCTCAAGGCTCTCGCCGAACTGTCCCCGTCCACCTCGCTGTCGCGCCTGGCCGAGCATGTGCAGATGCCGGCGAGCAAGGTCCACCGCTACCTGCAGGCGCTGATCGCCAGCGGATTTGCCGAACAGGATGCCGCCACCAACCACTATGGCCTGGGGCGTGAAGCCTTGCGTGTGGGGCTGGCGGCGCTGGGCAGCATTGATGTGCTGAAAGTGGCGGCACTGCCGCTGTCGCAATTGCGCGATGAGCTCAACGAGAGTTGCTTCCTCGCGGTCTGGGGTAACCAGGGCGCCACCGTGGTGAGCATCGAGCCCGCCGTGCGGGCGGTCACGGTGGTGACCCAGATCGGCTCGGTGCTGCCGCTGCTGAGCTCCTCCACCGGCCTGGTGTTTGCCGCCCATCTTCCAGAACGTGAGACCGTGGAGTTGCGTGACCGCGAGCTGGCCGTGCTGCAACAGAGCGCCAGCGACTACCAAGGCTTGCTGGCGGGGATCCGCGAACAGGGCTTGCACCATGTACACGGCTTGTTGATGCCAGGCGTGGATGCGTTGTCTGCGCCCGTGTTCAACGCCATGGGGCAGATCGCGGCGGTGATGACCGTGGTCGGCCCCACCTCGATCTTCCATGCCGATGAACACGGCCCGGCAGCTCAGCGTCTGCTGGCTGCAACGCGGGACACCAGCTGGCGCATGGGCTACTCGCCGGCGGCCTGAAATGCCTGCCGGGCACTGTTGCCCGAAACGTAAAGGTGAATGTCATAAGCGGCTATTTTTCCTACCGGATCAAGCGCTTATTCTTACCTCACTGGCCGGCATGAAGGGCTCTACCCCCCGCCTTTCAGGCCCGCGAGGTTCACCGACGTTGATTTTGAAGCTCCTTGATCTAACGTCTCGATTGGCCGCTGCGTTTGCAGCGGCCTTTTTTATTTCTGCAGGTTGGCCATCATCTGCTGCAACGCCTGCAGGTTGTCGCGTGGGTGCACCGCCCCGGCGAAATCACCGATCTGCGCCCAGTGTTGCGCGACCTGCTCCGGGGTGAACCCTTGGCCAGGATCGAAGCCGACACCCAGGCTACGCTCCCAGCGCACCTTGCCTACCCAGCCCCCGCCCACCTCGAACAATTCGCCGCTGTCCTGGCACTGTTCGCTGCACAGGTACACCACCAGCGGGCTGATCAACTCGGGCCTGAGCCGCTCGAACACCTGCGGCGGTATCAGCCCTTCGGTCATGCGCGTACCGCCGGTTGGCGCGATGGCATTGACCAGCACGCCATGCTTGCGCCCTTCGATGGCCAGGGTCCGGGTCAGGCCATACAGCCCCAGCTTGGCCATGCCGTAGTTGGCCTGGCCAAAGTTGCCGTAGATGCCCGAGGTCGATGCGGTGAAGATCACCCGCCCCCAGTTCTGCTCGCGCAGGTGTGGCCAGGCAGCCCGGGTGACCTTGTAGGCGCCTTCGACATGAACCTTGTAGACCAGTTCCCAATCGCTGTCGTCCATCTTATGAAAGGCTCTGTCGCGCAGGATGCCGGCGTTGTTCACCAGCACATCGACCCTGCCGAAACTGTCCAGCGCCTGTTCGACGATGCGCGCACCGTCGGCCACCGAGTCGTGGTTGGCCACCGCCGTGCCCCCGGCAGCGCGGATTTCGGCCACCACCTCGTCGGCAGCCGACGCATTGGCACCTTCACCCTGGGTCGAACCGCCCAGGTCGTTGACCACGACCCGGGCGCCACGGGCGGCGAACAGCAGGGCATGGGCGCGGCCCAGGCCACCACCGGCTCCGGTGACGATCACTACACGGTCTTGCAGACTTACCGGCTCGCTCATGGGCATGGCTCCAGGTCGGGTTGAAGGCATCGAGTGTCCGCCAGCCCGTGCAGGCGGACAATCAAGCTCACCCTGGCTGAATGCCAGGCGATAACGGCAGGCGATGATCGCTGGCTCAGGACCAGGCGACACGCTGCGGCAGGTAGCTCAGCGGCTGTTCGCGAAAGGCCAGGTAGTGGCGCAGCACCTGCACTGGCGCTTCGGTGTGCGGGTAATGGCCGATGCCCTGCAGCTGCACGGTGTCGGGGTTTGGCACCAACTGCTGGTAACGCTCGACCATGCGTGCACCGGAAACCGGGTCGACCACGCCGTTGATGAAGCGCAGCGGCACCCCTTCACGCTGCAACGCACCCACCCAGCGCTCGCGGTGCAGCCTGCGCTCTGGCAGGTAACCCACCAGCTTGTGCAGGATACGCGTGCCGGAATTGGCGGCGATCAGGCTCCAGCAGTCATCCAGCGCGCTTTCGCTGGGGTGGGTGCACGGGCCGTAGATCTGGGTGACGTTGCGCACCAGGTCATCGCGCCCGAACGATCGCCCCACCAGCCAGCCGAGGCGGCTGAGCAGCAGTTTCTGCACCAGCAGCACCTGGCAGCTTTCCGGGAACAGCCCGCTGTTGAGAAACACGCAACTGGCGACCTCGGCGCGCTGCTCGTGGTGCCGCGACAGCAGCTCCTGGGCCACGCTGCCACCGTAGTCGTGCGCCAGCAGATGCACGGGCTGGTCAATCTGCAGATGGGCCAGCAGCGCCTGTTGCAGGTCCGCTTGGTCCATCAGGCTGTAACGGTGATTGAGCGGCTTGGCAGAATCGCCAAAGCCCAGCATGTCGCAGGCAATTACCCGAAAGCGCTGGGCCAGCGGTGCCCACAGGTAATGCCAGTCCCAGCTCGCGGTGGGAAATCCATGCAACAGAAGCAGGGGCTCTCCTTGCCCTGCGGTCCAGTAGCGGATGCTCTGGCCCCGGAATGTGAAACTCTGCCCCCGGGTACGCCAGACGCGCAATGGAATCTCGGCCATAGGCATCAGAAGGGTCCCGGTACAGTGGTGTGGAGGGAATAGGGCAAGGCTGCGTTCATTGCATGTCACCTCGGCACTTACATGTGCTCTCTATGTCGAGGTTGAGTGTAATCAGCAGCCCAGCCGATGAAACTTGCGTTACCAGCCAGCTTGATGACTGAGCGAGTCAGTGGCACGAATGGTCACAGCAGCATCGTCAGCAACGGTGCGGCGAACAGGTTGAGCAACCCGGTAAGCACCATCACCAGGCCGGCAACCGAGCCCTCTTCACGGCCCACCTCCTGGGCCCGGCTGACCCCGGCCCCGTGCGCACCAACCCCGAACAGCGCGCCCCGCGCCAGCGGAGTACGCAGCGGCAACCAGCGCAGCAGCACGCCGCCGAACATCGCCCCCAGCACCCCGGTGAACATCACGAACACTGCCGTCAGTTCCGGTACGCCGCCCAGGTCATGGGCCAGCGGCATGGCGAACGGCGTGGTGATCGAACGCGGCACCAGCGACAGGCTGATCGCGTCGTCCAGCGCCAGCAGGTGCGCCAGGCTCCAGGAACTGGCGATCGATGCCGCACTGCCTGCCACCATACCCACCAGCAACGCCGGCCAATGCCGTGCAAGCATGGCCCGCTGCTGCCAGATCGGCACGGCGAAAGCCACGGTCACCGGGCCCAGCACGCCCATCAGCCAATGCGTGTTGCGCGCGTATTCGGCATAGGCCGTGTGCAGCGGCACCGCCACTGCAAGCAGCAAGGCCGGGACCAGAATCAGCGGCGACATCAGGTAGCGCCCGGTGCGCCGGTACAACCAGCGGCTGGCCAGGTAGGCCGCCAAGGTCAGTGCCAGCCAGAACAGCGGCATGGGTTCAAGGCTCATGGCGCAGCCTCCAGCGGCACACCAGTTCCACGGTCACGGCGGTCACCACCATGACCATCAGGGTACTCACGGCAATGACCAGCAAGATGCGCCAGCCTTCGCTGCGTACCAGGCTGCCGTAATCGAGCAGGCTCATCAGTGCCGGGATGAAGAACAGCAGCATTTCCGCCATCAGCCAGCCTGCGCCCAGTTGCAAGGTGGCCGGCTTGAGCATGCCGCAGGCGAACAGCAGCAACAGCAGGCCCAGGCCCATTACCCCGCCGGGGATCGGCCAGCCCAGCCAAGCGGCCAGTTGGCCACCGAACAGGAACAGGGCAAGCAAAACCGCCAGCTCGGCGAGCAGGCGCAGGGTCTTTTTCAGTAACGCGGGTTTCATGGGCGGGGTTCCTCGACAGGCCCTCATTTTAAGATTCGGCTGCCTAGGCCAAAAGCGAATTGTTAGACTTGCAGCCATTCCACAACGGAATCGTCACCATGGAATTCAAACAGCTGCGCAGCTTCATCGAAGTGGTCCATCGCGGCGGCTTCACCCAAGCCGCGCAGACCCTGCATATCAGCCAGTCAGCCGTGAGCAAGCAGGTCGCCCAGCTGGAGCAAGATGTGGGCCAGCCGCTGCTCGAACGCCAGGCCTCGCAGCTGCATCTGACGGCGGCCGGGCGCATCGTGCTGGAGCGCGGCGAGGCGCTGCTGCGCCAGCGTCAGGCGTTGCTCAGCGAGCTCGACGACCTCAGCCAGATGGCGCGCGGCGAGCTGCGCCTGGGTTTGCCGATGCTGGGCAGCGATGCCTTGTTCGCCAGGTTGTTCGCCGAATACCGCAGGCGTCATCCGAACATCGCCATTCAGTTGCTGGAAGGCGGCAGCCGCAGCGTCGAGCAGGCGGTGAGAAATGGCGAGCTGGAGCTGGGCGGCAGCCTCACGCCGAGCGACCCGGCGTTCGAGTACCAGCCGTTCTGCAACGAACCGCTGGACGCCCTGCTGCCAGCCGGGCATGCGCTGGCCGCGCTGGACCAGGTGAACCTGAAGCAGCTGGCCGATACGCCTTTCCTGCTGTACCAGCGCAGCTTCGTGCTCAACGACCGCTTGCTCAAGGCTTGCCAGCAGCAAGGCTTTACCCCGAAGGAAGGTGGCCGCAGTGGCCAGGCGGACTTCCTGGCGGCGCTGGTCGCGGCTGGCCAGGGCGTGGTGCTGCTGCCCCGTGTGGTGGCAAAAGCGCTGGAGCGCCCCGGGGTGGTGCGGCTGCCGCTGAAGGCGCCGGCGTATCTGCGCTGGGATATCGCCTTCATCTGGCGGCGCGGAGCCTACCTGTCGCGCGCGGCGCAGGCCTGGCTTGAATTGCTGCGGGAGATGAACTGACCTGCACCGGCCTCTTCGCGGGCAAGCCCGCTCCCACACCGGGCCTGAGGGCAGTGATACCCCTGTGGGAGCGGGCGTGCCCGCGAAAAGGCCAGTACAGCCTGAAGAAAGACCTCAGGCTTTCAGTACTTGAACAAGCTCTGCCAGCCAAGGCTCGGCATCAGCCTCTGGGGTCACGGTCTCGCTGGCATCGAGCTTCAGCATCGGCAGCACTTCCCGTACCCCCAGTTCGGCAAACAGCTCGCGCATCTGCTCACCACCGCCACAATACGTATCGCCATAGCTCGAATCACCCAGGGCAATCACCGCGCCCGGCAGCCCACGCCAGGCCGCTGGCAGGGTGTCGCGAATGCTGCTGTACAGCGGCATCAGGTTATCCGGCAATTCACCCATGCCGGTGGTCGAGGTCACGGCGAGCAACGCTGCAGGGGCAAAACCTTCCAGATCCTGCTGGGTAGCGCGGGCAGCATGCCAGGCTTCAAAGCCTGCAGCCTTGAGCAACGACTCGGCATGACGGGCGACTTCTTCGGCGGTGCCGTACACCGAGCCGGAAATAATGGCGACTTTCATCAGGAAGAGGATTCCGAAACTGAGTGAAAACGTAGGATACTAGCATCCAGCGCTGGCAAAAGGCCGCCTCTACCAAAGTCCCCTCATCACCCCATGGTCCGGACATGATCAACGCGCAGCTGTTGCAATCGATGGTCGACGCATCCAACGACGGGATCGTGGTCGCCGAGCAGGAAGGTGACGACACCATCCTGATCTACGTGAATGCGGCCTTCGAACGCCTGACCGGCTACAGCCGTGACGAGATCCTCTATCAGGATTGCCGCTTCCTGCAGGCCGACGACCGCGATCAGCTGGGCCGGGCACGCATTCGCAAGGCCCTGGCCGAAGGCCGTCCCTGCCGCGAAGTGCTGCGCAACTACCGCAAGGATGGCAGCGCGTTCTGGAACGAACTGTCGATTACCCCGGTGAAGCACGATGCCGACCAGCGCACCTATTTCATCGGCATCCAGAAAGACGTCAGCCGCCAGGTCGAACTTGAGCGCGAGCTGGCAGAAATGCACGTTCGTCGGAATCCCGACGAACGTACCTGAACCAAGCGTCCTGAGCACGGTCAATTCCCGTTGAAGAAATCGTCATCACCGAGTTCGATCATGCAAGCAGACGCGCTCCTGACTCAGGACGAACTGGATTTCATCCAGGACATGCAGCATTCCCCGCAATTGAACCTGGCCGACCCCATGTCGAGCCTGCTGGTCAATGGCGACCGCCGTATCCAGTCCCTGCTCGCCCGCCTGGTGGCCAACGAGCAGGTTACCCTGCAGGCACAGTTCAACAACCAGCAGATCAGCTTCCCGCTGCAGCTGGTGGAAGACGAGTTCCACGCTGTGCACCTGCAGATCGGCTCACCGGAAATCTACGAAGACGATGGCCCCATGCTGCGCCCCTGGCGCCTGTCGATGGAGCAGCCCAGCGCACTGCTGGATGCCCAGGGCAAGGCCAGCGGCCTGCTGGTCAGGGACATTTCGTTCAAGGGCGCGTTGCTCGAGGTACGCGGCCCGGCCAAGGCCCCTTCACGTTTCGACCTGCATTTCGCCCCGGAGGGCATCAGCCCTATCGGCCTGCATGGCCGGCTGCGTCGGCGCATTGGCTCGGACCTGGCCGCCTACGACCTGAGCCGCAGCCCCGCAGGCGAAATCGACCGGCTGCGCGAATACATCCTCCAGGCCCATCGCCAGGCCCACCCAGAGCTGCACGATCAGGTATCGAGCTGACCGGCAAGGTACTGGCGCAAGCGCCGCCGCATCAGCTCGACCTCTGCACCCAGGCATGCCACCGGGCTCCCCGCCAGGCCATCCTGGGCACCTTCAGCCGCTTCGCCGGCCAGCAGCAACGGGCACTGCAGCCCTGCCGCCAGGCGCGTCAGGCGCTTGCCCAGCCCACCACCCGGCGGGTGATTGGCAAACAGCACCAGCGCATCCGGCCTGAGCCGCTCACACACCAGTGGCAACTCGTCCAGCGCCTGCCCGGGCATGAGCAGGCGCACACCCACTTCATCGCTGGCCAACAGCAAGCCGGTCACCAGCAGGTCCAGCTCAAGGCATGGCCCGGGCAGCGGCGCCAGCAATACGTTATGGCCACGCCGCAGACGAACGAGCTGCAAGCGCGCAAACACCCGGCCGCGCAGAAACTGGTCAAGGAACAGCCATTCACTGGCCAGGCCAAACGCCCCCTGCCCCGCCGCCAGGTCGTGCCAGACGGGCATGAACACTTCACTGAATACCTGGTCCTGGCTAAGTGCGGCAAACACCTGGTCGAACAGGCCATCCAGGGCCACGGCATCGAAACGATGCACCGCCTCGCGCACCTGGGCTTGCCAGCGTGCCGTGCAATCAGCCAGCACCGCCCCCTGGGTGAGCATCTGGCCCCGGGCCAGGATGCTGCCGACCTTGCTCACGGCCACGCCGCGTTCGAGCCAGCCGAGAATGCGCCGGATGTCGTCGATATCTGCCTGGGAATACAGCCGGTGGCCACTGTCGGTGCGTGTGGGCTGGATCAGCCCGTAGCGGCGCTCCCAGGCGCGCAAGGTCACAGCGTTGACGCCGGTCAGGCGGGATACCTCACGGATAGGGAACAGATCCTGATGTTGCAGGCCCGCCTCGATGGCCGAGTCACGTCCCTGTTTGCTCATCTGCACTGAGTAACCTGTGTGCGGAAGTTGAACAGTCATTCTACTACGACACTATAGGCCGCAAGCCAGCAACCGTTTGCGAACAATTGTTAAGGCTGCATCGTCAGGACGATGCTGTTTCGCGCCCGATTCTTGCATGCCCGCAGCCGTTGCCCACCACCCCGGGCAACGCAGCCAAGGGGCCGGCTACCCGCCAGCCCCGTCGCCAGGAGATACACGATGTCTACCCCACCCGTCACCCTGATGGTGTCGCGCCGCGCCGCCCATGGGCGCTACCAGGACCTGCTGGCCTGGCTCCATGAAGGCGAGCAGCTGGCTACCGACTTCCCCGGCTACCTCGGCTCGGGCATCCTCGCCCCGCCCCGCGACAGCGATGAGTTCCAGATCATTTTCCGCTTTAGCGACGAGCCCACCCTGCACGCCTGGGAGCATTCCGCCTCGCGCCGGGCCTGGCTGGCTCGCGGTAATGGTCTGTTCGAACGCCCCAAAGAGAGGCGCGTCAGCGGTATTGATGACTGGTTTGGCACCAACATGGTGCAAAAACCGCCACGTTGGAAGCAGGCGGTGGCCATCTGGGTGGCCTTCTTCCCGGTCTCGCTGCTGTTCAACGTCGTGTTCGGGCATTGGCTCGCGACGCTCGAGCTGCTGCCCCGGGTCATGCTCAGCACGCTGGCCCTGACCCCGGTCATGGTCTATCTGTTCATCCCGCTGTCCACCCGCCTGCTGGCCAACTGGCTGCACGCCACGCCCAGTGCCAGCCCGGTTCTGCGCAGCCGCTGAGGCAAGCCGTACAACAGGAAAACGCTTAAGGTATGCTGGGCGGCAACGACAGGACAGACAAGTTGACCGCCCGCACATGAACAGCCCAATTCTCGTCACCGGCGCCAGCCAGCGCGTCGGGCTGGCCCTGGCCCTCGAACTGGCTCAGGCCGGCCATACGGTAGTCAGTGCCAGCCGCAGCCGCCAGCCGCAGGCCGCGCATCCGAACATCGTGCAGTTCCAGGCCGACCTCTGCCGCAGAGCCGACCGTGAAGCGTTGATCGACCACCTGCAGCGCAACTACGACGGCCTGCGCGCTATCATCCACAACGCCTCGCTGTGGCTCGACGATGACCTGGACAACCTCGAGACCATGTTCCGCCTGCACGTCGAAGCGCCGTACCACCTCAACCTGGCCCTCGGCGAGCTGCTGAACAAGGTCGACAAGGCCGACATCATCCACATCTGCGACGAAACGTCCTCGCGCGGCAGCAAAGGCCACATCGGCTACGCCGCGACCAAGGCCGCGCTGCAGAACATGGTGCTGTCATTCGCCGAAAAGTACGCGCCGAAGGTGCACGTCAACGGTATCCTGCCAGGCCTGCTGATCCTCAAGGAAGGCGGTGACGAGGCCTATCGCCAGCAGACCCTTAAAAAGGCCCTGCTGGAATTCGAACCCGGCGCCGGGCCACTGATCGAGACGGTGAAATACCTGCTCGCCAGCCAGTACAGCACCGGCAGCCAGGTGGTCATCAACGGTGGCCGCCACCTGAAGAACCGCATGATCTGAGAGACTGCCATGACTGAGCAACAACAGCTCGAACTTGAAGCCGCCGCGTTCCGGCGCCTGGTCGAACACCTGCAGAAACGCACCGACGTGCAGAACATCGACCTGATGAACCTCTCCGGCTTCTGCCGCAACTGCCTGTCCAAGTGGTACAAGGCCGCCGCTGACGAGCGCCAGGTCGACATCAGCCTGGATGACGCCCGCGAAGCGGTGTACGGCATGCCCTACGCCGAGTGGAAAGCCCAATACCAGAAAGAAGCCAGCGCCGAGCAGCAAGCGGCGTTTGAACAAGGAAAACCTCGTGACTGACCTGAACACCCTGCGCAGCAGCCTGGCCAGCGGCCAACACCTCTTCGCCGACACCCTGGCATTCATCGCCGGCAACTACAGCTACCAGCCCCAGGCCTTCCACAACGGTGGCGTGGAGAATGCTGCCGGGCAGAACGAAGGCTCGTGCAAGACCCTGGGCCTGGCCCTGCTCGAAGGCCTGAGCGACCAAGAAGCGCTGCTGGCCTTCGGCGAGCACTACCGCGACGTGCTGGCCACGCCTGAGGGCAGTGACCATGGCAACATCCGTGCGCTGATCAAGCACGGGCTGGCCAGTGTGAAGTTCGCCGAGCTGCCGCTTTCGCGCAACGCTTGAGATTGCTGGGGCTGCTTCGCAGCCCTATCGCCGGCAAGCCAGCTCCCACACCGAACGCATGGAACCTGAGCCCTGCGCCATACTTGTGAGAGCCCGCTTGCCGGCGATGAGGCCGGTGCAGGCAGCATCAGCTCATGATCCTTCCGGGCTCCCCGCCCTCCAATCCCCCCTCCTGCAACCACTGCAACGCAATCGGCCACAGGCTTTCGCGAAAGCGGTCATGGAAAAATGCGAAATGGCCAATCTCATCAACCGAGATATCCACAGGCGCAATCCGCAAATGCTGCCGCTGCGCCGCTGGCAGATACCCCAACAAACGCTCGGTCGCCGCCACCGTGCCGAACGGATCGTCCGTCAGGCTGATGGCCAAGGTTGCAGCTTGCACCTGGGCGAATGGCAGTGCCGACAGGCCGCGCCCGCTCGGGCGCTGCTCATAGCGCGGCGTGCGCGTGGTCCAGTCACGCACGACACCGGCCGGGGTATCTTCCAGCCAACCCAGGCGCTTGCCGGGGAAGTAACCGAAGGCGCGGGTCAGCAGCGGCATTACCACATGCCACTTGCCGAACAGCCGCCAGCGCTGATCGGCGGCATAGTCGCGCCAGTAGGCGAACTGCGCGCCGACCATCACCACTCGCCGAATCTGCCCGGCCGAGGGTGCCAGGCCCACGGCGCAGCCACCGAAACTGTGGCCCACCACGTCCACCGGCTGGCCGGGAAAATGCTCGGCGGCGTGCGCCAGCATGGCTTCGAAATCCAGCCTGCCCCAATCGCTCCACGAAGCCTGGAAGCCGCGCAGCGAGCGCGGGCGCGGGCGCGACTCACCAATACCGCGATAGTCGTAGGTCAGCACATCGCAACCCTGGGCGAACAGGTAGTCGGCAAAGCGCGAGTAGTAGCGGCAGCGCACCGAAGTGGCCGCATTGATGATCACCAGCGGGCGCCGGGTGTCGGCTTGGGCGTGACGCCAGCAGAAGCCGCCGAGGCTGTAGCCGTCGGCAGTGGCCTGGCGAAAGACGGTGGCGGGTTGGGTGAGGCTGCTCATGGCGCACTTCCTGTTGTTGTGCGCCAAAACTAGCAAAAAAAATGGGGGCCTGTATCGGCCCCCATCTTTTACCTCGACTTACAGCTCGATGCAGTCGAACTTCACATCGGTGGCCACGTCTTCGTCGTAGTTGACGTCAGCGCGCTCGAAGCCGAACAGGTTGAGGAACTGCTTCTTGTAACCGGCGTAGTCGGTCAGTTCGAACAGGTTCTCGGTGGTCACTTGTGGCCACATGGCCTTGCACGCGTCCTGCACGTCGTCGCGCAGTTCCCAGTCGTCCAGGCGCAGGCGGGCTTTTTCGTCCACTTCGGCCGGGGCGCCATCGGCGCGGTACATGCGGTCACGGAACATGCGGTCCAGTTGGTCCTGGGTGCCTTCGTGAACGCCTTTTTCCTGCATGATCTTGAAGACCATCGACAGGTACAGCGGCATCACCGGGATGGCCGAGCTGGCCTGGGTGACCACCGACTTCAGCACCGCCACGTTGGCGCCGCCCTTCACTTCACCGGCCAGTTTCTTGTCCAGGCGCAGCGCGGTTTCGTCCAGGTCCTGCTTGGCCTGGCCCAGGGCGCCGTGCCAGTAGATCGGCCAGGTGATCTCGGTGCCGATGTAGCTGAAGGCCACGGTGCGTGCGCCTTCGGCCAGCACGTCGGCGCCAGCCAGGGCATCGATCCACAGCTGCCAGTCCTGGCCGCCCATGACGGTGACGGTGTCGGCGATTTCCTGCTCGGTGGCCGGCTCGATGCTGGCCTCGATGATGGTGTCCTTGTTGGTGTCGATGGCAGTCGACTTGTACGGCTGGCCGATCGGCTTCAGTGCGGAACGGATCAGTTCACCAGTCTGCGGCAGCTTGCGCACGGGCGAAGCCAGCGAGTAGATGACCAGGTCGACCTTGCCGCCCATTTCGTTCTTGATCAGTTCGATGACCTTGGCGCGGGCTTCGTCGGAGAAGGCGTCACCATTGATCGACTTGCTGTACAGGCCCTCGGCCTTGGCGAACTTGTCGAAGGCGGCAGCGTTGTACCAGCCGGCGGTACCGGCCTTGGTTTCGGTGCCTGGCTTTTCGAAGAACACGCCCAGGGTGTCGGCCTTGAAGCCGAAGGCCGCAGTGATGCGGGCTGCCAGGCCGTAGCCGCTGGAGGCGCCGATGACCAGGACCTTCTTCGGGCCATCCTCGCGCACGCCCAGCTTGCGGGTGGCTTCGATCTGGTCACGGACGTTGAGCTCGCAGCCCTTCGGGTGAGTCGTGGTGCAGATGAAACCGCGAACCTTAGGATGAATGATGGCCAATGTCTGTACCTCGTCAGGTTTATGCCGGGGAAACGCCGCAGGGGCGATTCCGATTGATCAGAGGGTGAGACTACCCCCGCAGGTTATCCGACACATATTACGGGGTGTTTGAGGGGATTCAAACGCCGGTCATGGCTGCAACTCACTGCGCAGCCAACCCAGAAACTGCCGGGCCAGCGGATCGTCCTGGCTGTCCCGGTGTACCAGGCAGGCCCAGGCCGGCCCACGCACCCGTTGCGCAGACAGCGCCTGCAGGCGCCCTTCTTCCACCGCCCGCTGCGCCAGCAACTGGCTGACCAGGGCAACGCCCAGCCCCTCGCTCGCGGCATCCAGCAACAGCCCAGGGTCGGAAAAATTCAGCCCCTTGCCCTGCTGCCCCACATCCTCGCCGCCTTCCAGCTGCCAATGGCTCCAGTCCATTTCGCGCTCGCCGTGCAGGGTGGTGCGCAGTTGCTCGGGGGCTTGCAGCAACGAAGGGTGGCAGGCGGGGTACAGCGTGTCCTGGTGCAGCACGGTAAAGCTGCACTCGGCCTGGGCACTGAGGTCGTCACGGATGGCCAGGTCAATGGTTTCGCTGGCCATGTCCGGGACCTCGAAGCTGGTGAACAGCCACAGATCGACCTGCGGGCAACGCTGATGGAAATCGGCCAGGCGCGGCAGCAACCAGTGCCGGGCGAACGCCGGGCTGGTGTTGACCACCAGTTGATTGGGCTTGCGGTACTGGTCCAGGCGACGGATGCCGACCGCCAGGTGCTGCAGCAGCGACTGCGTGGTGCTGAGCAGGTCATGCCCGGCATCGGTCAGGCTGACGCTGCGGCCACTGCGGTGGAACAGTGGCTGTTCCAGGTAGGTTTCCAGGCTGCGAATCTGCTGGCTGATCGCCGACTGGGTGAGGTTCAGTGCTTCGGCGGCCTTGTGGAAGCTGCCAAGCCGCGCGGCGGCTTCAAAACCCCTGAGCGCGTTGAGCGGTGGCCAGTGTTTGAGCATGATCGATAAGCCTTGCTAATCAGATATGGGCTAAATCTATCGTTTGTCGCCACCACTTCATAGCCATAGCATGGACACCAACACCCGCGACGGCGGGCTTCGTTGATAAAAATCCTTAATAGATCGGAGTTCACTATGCACCTGTCCCTCGACAGCGGCTGGCGTATGCCTGCCGAATGGGCCCGCCACGCGGCAACCTGGATGGTCTGGCCACACAACCAGGCGCTGTGGGAAAGCGGCTGGCGCGTCAGCCTGGCCGATGTGCAGCGCGATTATGCTCGCGTGGCAGCCGCCATCGCTCGCTTCGAGCCGGTGAAGATGGTCGTCGATCCATCGGCCCTGCACAGTGCCCGCGCCCTGTGCGGCGCCAACATCGAACTGATCGAGCTGGCCGTGGACGACAGCTGGTGCCGAGACAGTGGCCCGAGCTTCATCTGCCACCCACAGCACGGCTTGGCCGGGCTGAGTTGGCGCTTCAATGCCTGGGGCGGGAAATCGCAACACAGCCAGGACCGCAGCCTCGGCCGACGCATCCTCGACCACCTGGGCCTGGGCGGTTTCAGCACCCCGTTGTGCAACGAAGGCGGCGCGATTCATGTCGATGGCGAAGGCACCCTGATCACCACCGAATCGGTGCTGCTCAACCCCAACCGCAACCCGGGTATCGACAAGGCAGACTTCGAAGCCTGCTTCGCCCGCCATCTGGGCATCAGCAAGACCATCTGGCTGCCCGGCGACCCGCAGTACGTCACGGGCGACATGACCGACGGCCATGTCGATGGCGTGTGCGCCTTCGCCCGCCCAGGTGTGCTGCTGGTCGATGCCACCCACGAGCATGGCTCGGTCTACGCCGAAGTGGTCCGCGAGAACCGCCGCGCACTGGAGCTCGCCACCGACGCCCAAGGCCGGCATTTCGAGCTGCTCGACCTGTTCGAGGCCAGCGCCGCCGTCGATCAGGACGCTGAAGTGTTCTGCGCGTCCTACACCAACTTCTACATCGCCAACGGCGCGATCATCATGCCGGCCTACGGCATCGCCGCCGACCAGGACGCCGCCGAACAACTTGCCCATGCCTTCCCGGGCCGCGAAATCGTGCCGGTGCGCATCGATGCCATCGCCCACGGCGGCGGCGGCATCCACTGCATCACCCAGCAGCAGCCGCAGGTGCAAGCATGAGCCTGCTGCGTATCGCCACCACCCAGATGCCCTGCAGCTGGAACCTGCCCGACAACCTGGACCGCGCCGAGCAACTGGTCCGCCAGGCCGCCGCCGATGGCGCGCAGGTGATCCTGCTGCAAGAGCTGTTCGCCACGCCCTACTTCTGCATCGAGCAGGACCACAAGCACCAGGCGCTGGCCGAACCTTACCCGAACAGCCCGATCCTCCAGCGTTTCGCCGCCCTGGCCGGCGAGCTGGGCGTGGTGCTGCCGCTGAGCTGGTACGAACAGGCCGGCAATGCCTTCTTCAACTCGCTGACCGTGGCCGATGCCGACGGCCAGTTGCTTGGGGTGTACCGCAAGACCCATATCCCCAACGCCATCGGCTACCAGGAGAAGGAGTACTTCAGCCCCGGCGACACCGGCTTCAAGGTCTGGGACACCGCCTTTGGCCGCCTGGGCATCGGCATCTGCTGGGACCAGTGGTTCCCCGAAACGGCCCGCTGCCTGGCGCTGATGGGCGCCGAGGTGCTGTTGTTCCCCACCGCCATCGGCTCCGAGCCCGGCTGCGCCGGGCTGGACTCGCGCGACCATTGGCAGGTCGCCATGCGCGGCCATGCCGCCGCCAACCTGTTGCCCGTGGTGGCCGCCAACCGCGTCGGTGTGGAAGTGGCCCAGAGCGATGAATCACTGAGCATGCGCTTCTACGGCTCATCGTTCATCTGCGACCACAAGGGCGCCATGCTCGCCGAAGCCGACCGCGACAGCAGCGGCATCTGGCTGCACGACCTGGACCTCGCACGCATGCGCGAAGACCGACTGAGCTGGGGCATCTACCGCGACCGCCGCCCGGAAATGTACGCCCCGTTGCTGACCCTGGACGGCAAGCACCCACACAACCTGAGGGCCTGAGCATGAAACGCCACGTTATCGCTGCACTGGCCCTGGCCATTTGCGCCAGCCAGGCCCAGGCCGACCCGCCTACCCTGCGCCTGTACAACTGGGCAGATTACTTCGCTGAGGACACCCTCAAACAGTTCACCGCCGAAACCGGTATCCAGGTGATCTATGACGTGATGGACGGCAGCGAGGTCCTCGAAGCCAAGCTGATGTCCGGGCGCAGTGGCTACGACCTGGTGTTCCCCGGCGACACCGTGGCAGAACGGCTGATGCGTGCCGGCAGCCTGCAGCCACTGGACCCCGGTCGCCTGGAGGCACTCGACGATATCGAGCCCGGCCTGCGCAAGCTGCACGCGCAATACCCCAAGGCCAGCCAGGCGACCGTGCCCTACACCTGGGGCACCATCGGCCTGACCGCGAATGCCGACAAGGTCCGCCAGCGCATGCCCGATGCACCGCTGGAAAACCTCGACCTGCTGTTCAAACCGGAGCTGGCGGCCAAGTTCGCCGATTGCGGCATCTCGATGATCGACTCGCCTGACGAAGTACTGGCCGTGGTGCTCAATTATCTGGGCCGCGAACCGCGCAGCGCCAAGCGTGAAGACCTGGCCGCCGCCAGCGAGCTGCTCAAGGCGGTGCGCCCGTATATCCGCAAGTTCCAGTCGCAACCGGTGACCGAGCTGGTCAACGAGAACCTGTGCCTGTCGCTGGGCTACAGTGGTGACGTGGTCCAGGCCCAGCGCGCCGCCGACGCTGCCGGCAAGCACCTCGACTTCCAGTACCGGGTACCGCGCCAAGGCACCACGGTATGGATGGACACCATGGCCATCCCGGCCGATGCCCAGCACCCGGAATACGCCTATCGTTTCATCAACTTCGTCATGCGCCCGGCAAACATGGCCGCCATCAGCAACTTCACCGGCTACCCCACGGCCAGCGCCAAAGCGCGCCAGGCCGTGGACCCGCGCATGCGCGACAACCCCGACATCTACCTCGACGAAGCCACTTACGCCCGCCTGATCCCGGGCCGCGACATTCCACAGGCCGACATGCGAGCACGCATGCGTGTGTGGACCCGCTTCAAGACCGCACAGGACTAAGCCATGCCCAGCCGTAGAACCTTCCTGCAACTGTCACTGGTCACAGGCCTGGGTGCCGGCCTTGGCCTGCCGCTGGGCCTGGCCCGCGCCGAGGAGCCCGGGCGCTGGTTCATGCCCGACGAAGGCGAGCCGCAGCAGCGTGCGTTCATCGCCTTTGGTGCCCAGAAAGCCATTTGGGAGGACTTCACCGCCGACGTGCAAGCTGCCCAGGGCCGCATCGCCCAGGCCATCGCCCGCTACCAGCCAGTGACCGTCTTCTGCCGCCCCGCTGAACGCGAACTGGCCGAACGGCACTGCGCCAGCCCCAACACCCAGTTCGTCGAATGCAACCTGGACGACATCTGGATGCGCGACATCGGCGCCAACTTCGTCGTCGACGATGACGGTGCCCTCGCTACGGTCGACTTCAACTTCAATGGCTGGGGCAACAAGCAACGCCACCGCAACGACGCGCAGCTGGCCAGGCGCGTCGCCACCCTGGCTGGCGCCCGCTATCAGCGCAGCGAGCTGGTGGGCGAAGGCGGCGCCATCGAGGTGGACGGCCATGGCACCGGCATCATGACCGAGAGCAGCTGGGTCAATGCCAACCGCAACCCGGGCTGGAGCAAGGCCGACGTCGAGGCAGAGCTCAAGGCACGCCTGGGGTTGAGCAAGATCATCTGGCTGCCGGGAATCGCCGGGGAAGACATCACTGACGGGCATGTGGATTTCTATGCCCGCTTCGTGCGCCCGGGGGTGGTGATCGCCAACCTGGACAACGACCCGGATTCCTATGATCACGCGGTGACGCGCAAGCACCTGGCGATACTCAAGCAAGCCACCGATGCCGAAGGCAGGCGTTTGCAGGTACATGTGGTATCACCGCCCATGCAGGGGCGGCGCAACAGGTTCAGCCAGGGCAATAGCGACTTTGCAGCGGGGTATATCAACTACTTCGTGATCAACGGCGCGGTGATCGCACCGCAGTTCGGTGATGCACAGGCCGATGAAAAGGCCCGGGCGTTGCTGGCCGTGCTGTATCCGGGGCGGGCTATCGTGCAGCTGGATATCGATGCGATTGCGGCCGGAGGTGGAGGTATTCATTGCGTCACCCACCAGTGCCCGGCTGTGTGAAGGCCGCCAGGTGCATGTCGACAGAAGTTCGGCGCCTGCGACATGCACCTTGCGCAATACCCAGCGTTGCGGCTGGCATCAGTAGCCTTCTACTTCGCTCTTGACCGCCTTGCCGGTAACCGGGTCATGGTAGATCTCGACCTTCTTGCCGTCCTTGTCGACACCATAGATCTCGTAGCAGTTGCCTTTGGTGACCTTGAACTTGTCGATCTTGTAGCCCTGCTCCTTGAGCTGGGCCTGGAACTTTTCCGGATCTTGCCAGGTGCTTTTGTCGGCCGTGGTGCATTGGGTGGCGGCGAAGGTCGAGCCGCTGGCAATCAGCAAAGCGAGGGGAACGAGAATACGCATGGCGATACGCTCCAATCAGTTGAGAGGAACAACACTGTGCGAGGCATGACCCCTTGAGCTTAGCTCAACGGCCGGGGCGCCTCATTGATTTGCTTTTCACATCAATCTCAAAGAAAAACAAACTTAACAAATGAACCAAACCCGCCGATGCTGGCAGCACTACGCCCATTGCCCGGAGAACAACAACATGAACGACGTGGTCATCGTCGCCGCAACCCGTACCGCCATCGGCAGCTTCCAGGGAGCCCTGGCCACTGTGCCTGCCGTCGACCTCGGTGCGGCGGTGATCAAGCAGCTGCTGGAGCAGACCCAGCTGGACCCGGCCCTGGTCGATGAAGTGATCCTCGGCCAGGTGCTCACCGCCGGTGCCGGGCAGAACCCGGCGCGCCAGGCGGCGATCAAGGCCGGCCTGCCCTACAGCGTGCCGGCGCTGACTCTGAACAAGGTCTGCGGCTCGGGCCTGAAGGCCCTGCACCTGGCGGCCCAGGCGATCCGCTGCGGTGACGCCGAGGTGGTGATCGCCGGCGGCCAGGAGAACATGAGCCTGGCCCCGTACGTGATGCCTTCGGCACGCACTGGCCAGCGCATGGGCCATGGGCAGCTGATCGACAGCATGATCAGCGACGGCCTGTGGGATGCCTTCAACGACTACCACATGGGCATCACCGCCGAAAACCTGGTGGACAAGTACGGCCTCAGCCGCGAGCAGCAGGACGCCTTCGCCGCCGAGTCGCAGCGCAAGGCCGTCGCGGCGATCGAAGCAGGCCGCTTCAAGGACGAGATCACCCCGATCGTGATGCCGCAGAAGAAAGGCGAACCGAAAGTCTTCGACCGTGATGAGCAACCCCGTCCGGACACCACCGCCGAATCGCTGGCCAAGCTGCGCCCGGCGTTCAGGAAAGACGGCAGCGTCACCGCCGGTAACGCCTCCAGCCTCAACGACGGCGCCGCCGCAGTGCTGCTGATGAGCGCCAGCAAGGCTCACGCCCTGGGGCTGCCGGTGCTGGCGAAGATTGCCGGTTATGCCAGTGCGGGGGTAGACCCGGCGATCATGGGCATTGGCCCGGTGTCGGCGACCCAGCGTTGCCTGGACAAGGCCGGCTGGCAGCTGGCTGACCTTGATCTGATCGAAGCCAACGAAGCCTTTGCCGCACAGGCGCTGGCGGTGGGCAAGGCACTGGAGTGGGATGCCGGCAAGGTCAACGTCAATGGCGGGGCGATTGCCCTGGGGCATCCGATTGGCGCTTCCGGCTGCCGGGTGCTGGTGACCTTGCTGCACGAAATGATCAAGCGTGATGCCAAAAAAGGGCTGGCCACCTTGTGCATTGGTGGTGGTCAAGGGGTCGCACTGGCGATCAAGCGTTGATCAGGCAGTAGCGCGCAACTCGCGGGCAGCCGCGTCATTGACGCCCTTGGCCAGCAGCGCGACTTCCTGGCACTTGTGCACGGCCTGCTCCACCGGGCTGTGCAGTAACGGGCAGGCTGTGGCCACCCACAGCCGATCGCCCAGACGGTCGTGGGCATCGCGCAGCAGGGCCAGGGTATTTTCCTGGTCGCATGGCGAGGCGTTGCGGCCGTCGACCAGGCCGAGCGACAGCACCTTGTAGGCCGGTATGCGGTCGAGGACGGTCTGATACTGATCGGGGGCCTGTACCAGGTCGATGTGCAGGCCATCGACCGGCAGGTTGACGGCCAGGCCGAGGTTGCCTTCCAGGCCACCGAAGTAGCTGGCGATCAGCTTCTTCAGCGGTGCACGCTGAAGGATGTTATAGACACGTTCGAAAGCGTTTTTCCAATCCTGCGGCAGTTCCTGGGCCAGGATCGGCTCATCGATCTGCACCCATTCGGCCCCCAGGGCAGCCAGGCGGTTCAGGCCCAGGTCATACAGCGGCAGCAGGCGTTCCAACTCGTCGAGGTCGGCGTTGCCTTTGCTGGCCTGCCACAGGTAGGTCAAAGGGCCGATCACCACCGGCTTGACTGCATGGCCCAAAGCCATGGCTTCAGTCACTTCGTCGAACAGCTGCTCCCAGCATTGCGCAAACGGCTGGTCGCACCAGGCGAAATCGCCAACTGGCAGCAGCTCGATGCCCGCGTCTTTCTGCACTTGCCAATGGCGGGCACGCAGCTCGCGATCACTGCCAAAGCGTGGAAAGCCCAGGTTGTGTGCCAGTGCCATGTCTTGTCCCTCAGAATTCTGAAAAAAGTACCGAAATGAATGAGGGCATTTTCCGGCCGGCGAGCCCCTGAGACAAACTCATAAAATTTGAGATGAACTCAAGAATTGCTCATGATGCCGACCAACCTGAATGTCTTGTTCAGAGCAGCACCCTACGTATTCAGACATGAGCCCGACCGATAACCTGCCGCACAATGCCAACCTGACTACGCCAGGTGCCCTTGAGCCATGAGCCTGCTGAAAGCCGCGCTGCGCGAAAAACACTTCGTTTGCGTCATGGAATTCGTCCCCAAGCCCTCGGCGGAACGTTTCGCCGCGATGGAGGCGATCATGGCCCGCGGCCAAGTGTGCGGCTGGCCCATGACCGTCGCCATCGGCGACCGCGTGGGCAGCCCGCTGGACATGTCGCCGCTGGATGCCCTCGCCTCCTTCAGCACCCCGCTCCCGGCCTTGCCGCACTTCTCTGGCAAGGATCGCGAGCGCCATCATCTTCTGGCCCAGCTGCAGCGCATGGATGCCGCCGGCCTCAACCAGTTGCTGCTGCTCACCGGTGACCGATTGCCCGGCCACCAGCCCGGTGAGCGCCCGGTGCGCTACCTGGAGTCGGTCGCGGCCTTGCTGATTGCGCGCCAGGCCTGCCCCCACTGGTTGCTGGGCGCGGCACTGAACCCGTTCAAGTACCACGAGGAAGAAGGCGGCGCACAGTACTTCAAGGCTGAGAAAAAACTCGCCGCCGGCGCCGACTTCCTGACCCTGCAGCTGGGCTTCGATGCCAGCAAGCACCAGGAAGCCATGCGCTGGATGCAGCGCCAGGCTTCGCCCAAACCGATGCTGGCCTGCCTGATGAGCCTGACCCACGGCCGCGCGACGATGCTCGAACAGGTGGCGGGGGTCACCGTGTCGCCCTCGATGCGCGACATGCTCGAAGCCGAGAGCAAAGTGTCCAAGGCCTTTGCCCAGGCGCGCAGCGTCGACCGCCTGGCCTTGCAGATCATCGGTGTGAAGCTGATGGGGTATGCGGGCGTGCACCTGTCGGGCATTCACGAGCTCAAGCAGTTGCTGGCGCTGGAGGAACGCTTGCAGCACTGGCAGGCGCAGATCCACTCACTGGAGCATTGGGCGCCCGCCTGGGCCGACAGCTGGCAGATGCCAGGCCTGCCCATCGTTGCGTTCCATCCGCCGCAGGGCAACTGGCGCCAGGGTGAAGCGACCGTCAGTGCCTCGGGCAAGGAGAAAATCCGCTACCACCTGCTGCACGCCGCCCATTCGCTGCTGTTCAGCCGCACCCACTGGCTCAGCAAGGCGTTCGGTTGGGCCGTGCGTCAGCCACTCTGGGCAACCAGGCGTGGGGCCCGGGTGCTGCACGGGCTGGAGCGGGCGGTCAAACGGCCGCTGACAGGCTGCGACACCTGCGGCCGCTGCCGCCTGGAAGACACCCTCTACACCTGCCCGGAAACCTGCCCCAAAGGCCTGGCCAATGGCCCTTGCGGTGGCACGGCACTGAACCGCTGCGAGTTTGGCGACCGCGAGTGCATCCATAGCGCCAAGTACCGCATTGCCAAGGCCGTGCAGCAAACCGCCGTGCTCACCGAGCGACTGATCCCGTGCATCGAGGTCGAGACACGCCACCGCAGCTCCTGGCCGCAGTGGTTCGAGGCCCAGTCGCCGCGCCAGCTCAGCCCGCAGCCAGCGCCTCGAACCCAGCCCGAATCTTAGCTTCGGGTAGTTCATCGGCGATGAACACCATCACGCTCTCGCGGTGCTCGCCTGCTGCCCATTCGGCATCCCAGTCGAAGCCGTAGAGCTTGAGTACGCCCTGGAACACCAGGCGACGGTCCTCGCCGGCAATGTTCAGCACACCCTTGTAGCGCAGCAACTGCTTGCCATGCTCTTCCAGCAGTTCGTTCATGAAGTCGCTGAGGCGATCGATGTCCAGCGCGGTCTCGGTGCGCAGCACCAGGGTGGAAATCCGGTCCGGCGTGGCCGGCTTGTGCACCGGGCGCAGGCTTGGTTTGAGGTTGGCGCCCAGGTCCGGGTTCAGGTTGAAACCGCGCACATCGAGCAACTCGGCCAAATCGATACGGCCATGCTCGACCACCCGGATCGCCGCCCGCCCATTGATCCGCGCCAGGCGCTCGCGCAAGGCCTCCACCGCGGCCGGCTCGACCAGGTCGGTCTTGCTCAGCAGCAGGCGATCGGCAAAACCGACCTGGGCCTGAGCGATGGTCTGGGTCAGGTGCACCTCGGCGTGGGCGGCATCGACCAGGGTGATGATGCCGTCGAGGATGTAGCGGTCGCGCAGGTCTTCGTCGACGAAGAAGGTCTGCGCAACTGGCGCCGGGTCGGCCAGGCCAGTGCACTCGATCACCAGGCGGTCGAAGGCGATCTCGCCGGCGTCCAGGCGCTCGAGCAGCAGGTGCAGGGCACGGGTCAGGTCGCCATGGATGCTGCAGCACACGCAGCCGTTGGCCAGGGTCATCACCTGTACCGGCTCGTCACCCAGCAGCTGGCTGTCGATACCGGCCTCGCTGAACTCGTTCTCGATCACGGCGATCTTCAGCCCGTGCTCGGCCTTGAGCATGTGCTTGAGCAGCGTGGTCTTGCCGGCACCGAGAAAGCCGGTAAGAACGGTAACGGGAATTGGCGTCTGCACGCAGAAATCTCCTGAAGCTGAAAATGAGTGTGGGAGGCCGGTTGCCCGGCCTCCCACAGGTTCACGCAAGTTGCAGGTTCAACAGCACTTGGGCCCGGACTTGCCACCGTAACGTGCTTCCTGGCGTTCGCGGAAGAACGCCTCGTACGTCATCACCGGCTTGTCCGGGTGCTTCGTCTGCATGTGCTCGACATAGTTGTCGTAGTCGGGCATGCCGACCATCAGGCGGGCTGCCTGCCCCAGGTATTTACCCAGTCGACCCAGGTCGTTGAACATCACTGCAGTCCTCTCAAGCGTCAGGCAGGGCCTGGAACGGGGTTTCCTTGTCGGTGCGCTCTTTGCGGCCGAGGGCGGCGTAGCCGACCTTGAGGGCGAAGAACAGCACACTGAACACCACCAGCAGGAACAGAATGGTCAGGCCGGCGTTGGTGTAGGCGTTGAAGATCACGTGCTGCATCTGCCCGATGTCCTTGGCCGGGGCCAGTACCTGGCCGGCGTCCAGCGCGGTGCTGTACTTCTTGGCCAGGGCCAGGAAGCCGACGGCCGGGTTCGGGTCGAACAGCTTGATCAGGCCCGCCGCGGTGGTGCAGATCAGCAGCCAGGCAGCCGGCAGCAGGGTGACCCAGATGTAGCGCTCGCGCTTCATCTTGATCAGCACCACGGTGCCGAGCATCAGGGCGATACCGGCCAGCATCTGGTTGGAGATGCCGAACAGCGGCCACAGGGTGTTGATGCCGCCCAGCGGGTCGATCACGCCCTGGTACAGCAGGTAGCCCCACAGCGCCACGCAACCGGCGGTGCCGATCAGGTTGGCAGTCCACGACTCGGTGCGCTTGAGGGCCGGCACGAAGCTGCCCAGCAGGTCCTGCAGCATGAAGCGACCGGCACGGGTACCGGCGTCCACCGCGGTGAGGATAAACAGCGCCTCGAACAGGATCGCGAAGTGGTACCAGAAGGCCATGGTGTTCTCACCCGGCAGCACCTGGTGCAGGATCTGCGCGATACCCACCGCCAGGGTCGGTGCACCACCGGCCCGGGCCAGCACGGTGTGCTCGCCGATGTCGCGGGCCACCGCTTCGAGCTGCTCAGGGGTGATCATGAAGCCCCAGCTGCTGACCGTTTGCGCCACCGAAGCCACGTCGGCACCGACCACGGCGGCCGGGCTGTTCATGGCGAAGTACACGCCCGGCTCGATAACCGAGGCGGCGACCATGGCCATGATGGCGACGAACGATTCCATCAGCATGCCGCCGTAGCCGATGTAGCGGGCGTTGGCTTCGTTGTCCAGCAGCTTCGGCGTGGTCCCCGAGGAGATCAGCGCATGGAAACCGGACACCGCGCCGCAGGCGATGGTGATGAACAGGAACGGGAACAGGGTGCCTTTCCACACCGGGCCGGTACCGTCGGTGAACTGGGTCAGTGCCGGCATTTTCAGCTCGGGCATGGTCACCAGGATGCCGATGGCCAGGGCGATGATGGTGCCGATCTTGAGGAAGGTCGACAGGTAGTCACGCGGCGCCAGCACCAGCCAGACCGGCAGCACGGCGGCAACGAAACCATAACCCACCAGCATCCAGGTGATCTGCACGCCGGTGAAGGTGAACGCCGGGCCCCAGACCGGATCGGCAGCGATTTGGCCCCCCAGCCAGATCGACGCCAGCAGCAGGACCACGCCCACCACCGAGATCTCGCCGATGCGGCCCGGGCGGATGTAGCGCATGTAGATGCCCATGAACATCGCGATCGGGATGGTCGCCATCACCGTGAACATGCCCCATGGGCTCTCGGCCAGGGCCTTGACCACGATCAGCGCCAGCACCGCGAGGATGATGATCATGATCAGGAAGCAGCCGAACAGGGCGATGGTGCCAGGAATGCGGCCCATCTCTTCGCGCACCATGTCGCCCAGCGAGCGGCCGTTGCGGCGGGTGGACAGGAACAGGACCATGAAGTCCTGCACCGCACCGGCCAGCACCACGCCGGCGATCAGCCACAGCGTGCCGGGCAGGTAGCCCATCTGCGCGGCGAGTACCGGGCCGACCAGGGGCCCGGCGCCAGCAATGGCGGCGAAGTGGTGACCGAAGAGGATGTGTTTGTTGGTCGGAACATAGTCCAGGCCATCGTTGTTGAGCACCGCGGGGGTGGCTCGGCGAGGGTCGAGTTGCATCACCTTGGTGGCGATGAACAGGCTGTAGTAACGGTAGGCGACCAGGTAGATGGCCACCGCAGCGACCACGATCCACAAGGCATTGATCGCCTCGCCGCGACGCAGGGCGACGACACCCAGCGCGCAGGCCCCTATGACCGCCAGCGCCAGCCACGGGATGTGGCGTAGCAGGCTGTTATTGTTGTTCATGGCATGCTTCCAGCTAAGTGGTTGGAATAGACAGCCCTTTGAGTCTAGGGCTTGCTTGGCAGCTTTACCATATCGAATTGTGATCAGGTTCGGGCGCCATGACCCGCGCTAGAGCGGCGAGGGCCCTGCACAGCAGATTTTTTACGATCAGCCCCCATTCACCTGGCCCAAGCCCGCGAAAGCAACGTGCAGCGCTTGCCTTCTGCAGCCACTGACACTGCCGGGAATTGCTCTAGAACACCTGGCAATATTGTCAGTTGTGCTGCGAGCGGGTCCGCTATTCAATATTCCTGTCAGTTCAGCCAAGTCAATAATCCTGACAAGCAGTTTGGCATTCTCAAACTTCAATCGACAGGAACTTGTTATGTCACTGAATAAGCATGCCCGCACGCGTGACCCACAAGCGATCAGCTGGAAAGTTTCGCCAAAACATGGCGCCGTCGCGTCACCTGCCTCTCGCGCCTACTTTGCCGAAAAACAAGGTCTTATCGAGGGTAACCTGCAATACGGCATTGAATGGGGCAAGTTTTTCCCTGCCGTGGTCGGCGGTCTGCAAGACCCGTACGCACCTACGGACTCCACAAATATTGCGCCACCGGTCGATGGCAAGATCGCCAGCGGTGAAAGGCCCATGGCAGCCTATCTGGACAGAACTGACATCGACTGGCAAAAACATAAAGTGTATGGGGGCGAGGCGCTAGACTTTGTTTGGGAGTTTTCAGCACGCCACAAGTACCGTCGTTTCAACTACTTTATTACTCGCGTGGGCTGGGACCCAAGCCAACCGCTGTCACGTGCACAATTCGAAGCCGAACCATTTGCGACGTTCCTGAATACCCGAAAACCCCACTGGGCATATACCGATGAAGAAATGTGGCCGGCCAATCCCACTACGCATACACTGACCCTGCCAATGCGAGAAGGCTATTATGTCTTGCTGGGCGTATGGGAAATTGCCGAAACCGACAAAGCGTTCTACCAGGTAATCGATCTGGACTTCTTGCCAGGTGGCGAACAACCCGAAGGCCCGGAGGCACCCACCGAACTGCACGACATGGGCACGACCGAAACTTCAGTAGACCTGATGTGGGCTCACCCAGCGAACAGTGCAGCGATTGTTGGCTATTTCATTTATCGAGATGGTAATCAGGTCGGCTGCGTGCCTGTTACCCAACGTACGTTCACCGATGACAACCTCACGCCCGACTCCAGCTACCGATACACCGTCAAGGCTTTTGACGCGGAGCATCGACTCTCAGCTTCGAGCAATGTGCATAATGCACGCACGAAACCCAGTGAGGGCGGTGGTGAGTATGAGGACTGGAAGCTTAATGAAACTTACACCACCGGTCAGATCGTCCGTCACAATCAATCACTGTGGCAGTGCCTGGCCAGCCATCCCGCCCTTGTAGAAAGCTGGGCCCCTGGGGCAGCGGATGGCTTCACGCTGTGGAAGGCATATGGCCGCAAACGCATAAGCATCAACCGCTAGGCCTTCCAACATTCGGCGCACAACTGTGTTGGCCATGGCTGGTCTATAGTCAGTGCAACTGACGAGGGGCCTGCCATGACCACTTCTGCCGACGACCGCCGCCGTTTCCAGCGCATCGATTTCGACGCCCCTACCGAACTGCGCCAGGGCGATCGCCGCTGGCCGGTGAAGCTGCTGGACCTGTCGCTCAAGGGTCTGCTGATCGAGCGCCCCTCCCCTTGGGACGCCGACCTGACCCAGGATTTCGATGCGATCATCCACCTCGACCGCAATGTCCGCGTGCAGATGCAGGTGGAACTGCGCCACGAAGAAGCCACCCGCCTGGGCTTCATCTGCCTCTATATCGACGTCGAATCGATGACCCACCTGCACCGTCTTGTGGAACTGAACGTGGCCGACAGCACCGAAATGATGCGTGAGCTGCGCGAACTGATCGAATAATGGAATCTCTTAGCTAGCTAACAGCATCCCCACGGACTGTTTCTTGTCTACCCAGACAGCTTTCTGCCTGGGTATCAGCACGTTGTACACACCCTTCTAGCACAGCCTCTGACAACTTGGTACGCGATCTGCATTAGCACCTTGCACACATTGCAAGGCCAGCTGTTCGCGCTCCGATCAAAATATTGTATACAATTTATGTAGCAATCATTTGTAGGAAATGTCTACAGTAGTGCCACAACAATAAACAGAGAGCCTGCTCCATGACTACGTCCCCTAGCACGTCTCCCGCCCAGCGCCCCGAGGATGAAAACCTCGGGCTGGGTGCCAACCTGGCCTATGGTCTGCAGCATGTGCTGACCATGTATGGCGGGATCGTCGCGGTACCCCTGATCCTGGGCCAGGCAGCCGGCCTCAACGGTGCCGAGATCGGCATGCTGATCGCCGCTTCACTGTTTGCCGGTGGCCTTGCCACCTTGCTGCAGACGCTGGGCATTCCGTTCTTCGGTTGCCAGTTGCCGCTGGTGCAGGGCGTTTCGTTTGCCGGCGTGGCGACCATGGGCGCCATTCTCAGCAGCGAGGGTGGGGGCGGCCTGCCTGGCGTGCTCGGCGCGGTCATGGCAGCGTCGGTGATCGGCTTTCTGATCACCCCGGTGTTCTCGCGCATCACCAAGTTCTTCCCGCCACTGGTGACCGGCATCGTCATCACCACCATCGGCCTGACCCTGATGCCGGTTGCCGCGCGCTGGGTGATGGGCGGCAACAGCGCGTCGCCGGAGTTCGGCAGCGTGGCCAACATCGGCCTGGCTGCACTGACCTTCGCCATCGTCCTGGTGCTGAGCAAGCTCGGTAGCGCGACCATCTCGCGCCTGTCGATCCTGCTGGCCATGGTGGTCGGCACGCTGATCGCCTGGGCGCTGGGCATGACCGATTTCAGCAAGGTCGGCCAGGGCCCGATGTTCGCCTTCCCCACCCCGTTCCACTTCGGCATGCCGGAATTCCACATCGCCGCGATCCTGTCGATGTGCATCGTGATCATGGTGACCCTGGTGGAAACCTCGGCCGACATCCTTGCCGTGGGTGAGATCATCGACACCAAGGTCGACTCCAAACGCCTGGGCAACGGCCTGCGCGCCGACATGGCATCGAGCATCCTGGCGCCAATCTTCGGCTCGTTCACCCAGAGCGCCTTCGCCCAGAACGTCGGCCTGGTGGCCGTGACCGGGGTCAAGAGCCGCTACGTGGTGGCCACCGGTGGCGTGATCCTGGTGGTACTCGGCCTGCTGCCGGTGATGGGCCGTGTGATTGCCGCCGTACCGACCCCGGTGCTGGGTGGTGCAGGCATCGTGCTGTTCGGCACCGTGGCCGCCAGCGGTATCCGCACCCTGTCGAAGGTCAACTACAAGAACAACGTCAACCTGATCATCGTCGCCGCCTCGCTGGGCTTCGGCATGATCCCGATCGCGGCGCCGACCTTCTACCACAACTTCCCCAACTGGTTCGAAACCATCTTCCACTCGGGCATCAGCTCGGCGGCCATCATGGCCATCCTGCTGAACCTGCTGTTCAACCACTTCAAGACGGGCAACTCGGAAAACCAGTCGGTATTCGCCGCGGCCTACGAACGCACCATCCAGTACTCGGACATCTCGTGCCTGCGCGATGGTGACTACTTCAAGGATGGCAAGCTATTCGATGCCGATGGCAACGAAGTGCCGGTCATGGAGCTGGACGAGCACGGCAACCAGGCGCCCAGGCGCAGTGCGGTTGCCGAACATTGACCGCTGACTGAGCAGTGAGGTGGGGGGAGCCGATGCGCATCATCGGCTCCCCTTTTTCATTTATTCGAACAAGGCATCCAGCGCCTGCTCCAGGCGGGTCACGGCAATCACCTGCAACCCCGCTGGCGGCTCCTTCGGCGCATTGCCCTTGGGCACGATGGCGCGCTTGAAGCCGTGCTTGGCCGCCTCTTTCAGGCGCTCCTGGCCACTGGGCACCGGCCGCACCTCGCCCGACAAGCCAATCTCACCGAACACCAGCAGCCCATGGGCCAACGGCCGGTTGCGCAGGCTGGACATCACCGCTGCCAGCAACGCCAGGTCCGAGGCCGTTTCCAGCACCTTCACCCCACCGACCACGTTGAGGAACACATCCTGGTCATGGGTGGGAATGCCACCATGCCGGTGCAACACCGCCAGCAACATGGCCAGGCGATTCTGGTCCAGGCCCAGGGTGACCCGCCGAGGGTTGGCCAGGTGGCTGTCGTCGACCAGCGCCTGCACCTCGACCAGCATCGGCCGGGTGCCTTCCCAGGTGGCCATGACCACACTGCCCGGCACTTCTTCCTGGGTGCGGTTGAGGAAGATCGCCGACGGGTTGGACACCTCTTTCAGGCCACGGTCGGTCATGCCGAACACGCCCAGTTCGTTGACCGCACCGAAGCGGTTCTTCACCGCCCGCAACAGCCGCAGGCGGCCGTCGGACTCGCCCTCGAAATACAGCACGGTATCGACCATGTGCTCCAGCACCCGCGGCCCGGCCAGCGAGCCTTCCTTGGTAACGTGGCCGACCAGGAAGATCGCCGTGCCGCTCTGCTTGGCATAACGCACCAGCAGGGCCGTGCTCTCGCGTACCTGGGCCACACCGCCAGGGGCCGACTGCAGCTGCTCGGTAAAGATGGTCTGGATCGAGTCGATCACCATGACCCGGGGCTTTTCCGCCCGTGCGGTGGCGATGATGGTTTCGATGCAGGTCTCGGTCATCACCTTGAGCTGGTCCTGGGGCAGGCCCAGGCGCCGCGAGCGCATGGCCACCTGTTGCTGCGACTCTTCACCGGTGACGTACAACGCCGGCAAGCCCACGGCGATGTTGCACAACGTCTGCAGCAGGATGGTCGATTTGCCGATCCCCGGGTCACCGCCGATCAGCACCACCGAACCATCGACCAGGCCACCGCCGAGCACGCGATCGAGTTCGGTGCTGCTGGTGGTGAAGCGCGGGATTTCTTCGACGCTGACTTCGGCCAGGGTCTTGATCTGCGCCTGTTGCCCGGTCCAGCCGGCACGGCCGCTGGGCGCCGCCGCACCACCGCTCTCGATCATGGTTTCGACCAGGGTGTTCCAGGCCCCGCAGTCGGCGCACTGGCCGGCCCATTTGGGGAAGGTCGCGCCGCACTCGGTGCAGCCATACAAACGCTTGGCCTTGGCCATGGGCGGGGTCTCCTGGAAAAAACCGCCATGATAGCCGAGGCCGACGTGTCTCGAACGCGTCGAGATGCGACAAAACTATTCGTTCTAACCGCAGTCACTACCCCTGAAGCCAACGCATGAAGCGTGCAAGTGGCTTACACTGCGTTTACCTCACCATTTGTTACAAGGAATCAAACATGGGCATGCTCAGTGAGTTCAAGGCCTTCGCGGTCAAAGGTAATGTCGTCGACATGGCGGTCGGTATCATCATCGGCGCGGCCTTCGGCAAGATCGTCTCCTCGTTCGTCGGGGACGTGATCATGCCACCACTGGGGCTGCTGATCGGCGGCGTCGACTTCAGCGACCTGGCCATTACCCTGAAGGCCGCCGAAGGGGATGTACCGGCCGTGGTGCTGGCCTACGGCAAGTTCATCCAGACCGTGATCGACTTCATCATCGTCGCCTTCGCCATCTTCATGGGCGTGAAGGCGATCAACAAGCTCAAGCGCGAAGAAGCCGTGGCGCCGACCACACCACCCGTACCGACACCGCAGGAAACTCTGCTGACCGAGATCCGCGACCTGCTCAAGGCGCAAAACCAGAACCGCCTGCCCTGAAACAGCAGGGGCCGCATCGCGGCCCCTGTGCATCACCAGTAGTTTTCCACCGCCACCTGCCCCGGCCGCTTGCTCAGGCTCAGCTGCAGGTCGCGCGCCTTGAGGACCTTGCGCGTCTCGTCGATCATCTCGGGGTTGCCACAGAGCATGATTCGCGAATGCTCGGGCGACAGCTCCAGCCCTGCCGCCTTTTCCAGTTCGCCATTCTCGATCAGCGTGGTGATGCGCGCATTCAATGCCCCAGGGTGCTGCTCACGGGTCACCACCGGAATGAACTGCAGCTTGCCGGCGAATTCGGCCAGATAGTCACGCTGTTCCAGGCCGGCGATGTCGTCTACATACGCCAGTTCTTTCGCCTCACGGACCGAATACACCAGCTTGATGTTGTCGAAGCGTTCCCAGGCTTCGAAGTCCTGCAGGATCGACATGAAGGGCGCAATGCCGGTACCGGTCGCCAGCAGCCACAGGTCGCGGCCGCCGACAAAGCGGTCGAGGGTCAGGTAGCCGAACGCCTGACGGTCGATCAACAGGGTATCGCCCTCGCCCAGGCGGCTCAGCTCACTGGTGAACTCCCCCCCCGGTACCACGATTGAAAAGAAGTCGAGGTATTCGTCATGGGGGGCACTGACCATCGAATAGGCACGCCAGACCACACTGCCATCGGCCTTGGTCACGCCCAGCCGGGCAAACTGGCCGGCCCGGAAGCGAAACCCTGGATCGCGCGTGACCCGCAGGCTGAACAGGTTCGGTGTCAGCGGCTGGACGTCGAGCAGGGTCTGGCGGGTAAACTTGTCGGCACTGGCGGTCATGACGGGCTCCATCGATAGCGTGCGCCCAGTGTCGCGCAAAGCGCACGGGATAAAAACCGTTGGAGTGTAAGGACACAGCAAACGGCGCTCATTGTTGCTTCATCAAACCAGGGCCGCTATAACAAAAAATCCCAACATAGAGCTCGGACATTTCCTACAATCATGTCCGTATGCAAACGGATTGAACGGGCATTCCGAGGGAGAAGCACAGATGCTTCAGTGGAACCATGAGCATCTTCACAAGCTGGTCAGCGAAAGTACGCCGCAAAAGGTGTTCGACCTTGCGGTGCACCTTGTCCAGGACATGGACATGGCATTCCTCGGGCTGAAGGTGCGCATTCAACTCGCTGCCCAGTCTCCCCGGCTGTACCTCTACAGCAATTACCCGGTTGAATGGATCGAGCGCTACCAGCGCGACGATTTCTACAAACAGGACGCCGCTGCGACCCGCAGCCATACCTCGACCATGCCGGTGCTATGGACCGACGACCTGTACCGCGAGGTGCCCCACTACCGCGAACAAGCCTGCGCACATGGCCTGCGCCATGGCTGGACGCAATCCCTGCATGACCTTCAGCACAACGAAAGCCAGGTCAGCGTGTGCCGGCCACTGGGTGAAGTGAACATCGCCGAGTTGTATGACAAGGCTGGCAAGGTGCAGTGGTTGTGCCACACCCTGCACGCGATCATCAGTGAATATCACCTGGCCAAGCTCAGCGTGCCGCTGAAGATGAGCGACCGCGAAATCGAAGTGCTCAAGTGGTCGGCAGCCGGCAAGACCGCAGCCGATGTGGCCTGCATCCTGTCGCTGTCGCAGAGCACGGTGAACTTCCATATTCGCAGCGTGATCACCAAGACCAATGCCGCCAACAAGGCCGGTGCCATCGCCATCGCCATGATGCGCGGCCTGATCGAACAGTAGCCAGGCCTGCGGCCTCGGGCAAAGCCCTGTAGAATCGCGTACCGAAGCTCGTGGCGAACCGCCAGGGGCAGATCCGTACCCGAGCCAGACGCCATGCCCCTGTTGACCACCCCCTACGCCGAACTCGACCTGATCCGCCAGCCGGACCAGGCCAACGACCCGCTGCAGGCCTTCGATGCCGCCGATGAATACCTGCTAGAGCAGTTGCACGCGCAAGGCCTGGAAGCTGGCAGCCGCGTGCTGGTGCTCAACGACAGCTTCGGCGCCCTGGCCTCCAGCCTGGCCGGGCATGCGCAGGTGGTCAGCAGCGGCGACTCGCACCTGGCGCGCATGGCCCTGGAGAAGAACCTTGCACGCAACGGCAAGGCTTTCGACAGTGTGCCTTTCGTACCGGCCAGCGAACACTGGCAGGGCCCGTTCGACCGCGTGCTGGTGCGCGTACCCAAGACCCTGGCACTGCTCGAAGAACAACTGATCCGCCTGCAAGGCCACCTGGCACCCGGCGCCCAGGTGATTGCAGCTGCCATGATCAAGCACCTGCCACGCGCGGCAGGCGACCTGATGGAGAAGTACATCGGCCCGGTACACGCCTCGCTGGCGCAGAAAAAGGCGCGCCTGCTGACCGCCACGGTGGCCGAACGCCCGGCCGCAACGTCGCCCTACCCGACCCGCTACCTGCTCGACACGCCGGCGCTGGAACTGCTAAACCATGCCAATGTGTTCTGCCGCGAGGGGCTGGATATCGGCACCCGTGCGTTCCTGCCCCACTTGCCGCACAACCTGGGCAACGCCCGCGTCGCCGACCTGGGTTGCGGCAACGGCGTGCTGGCCATTGCCAGCGCGCTGGCCAACCCGGACGCGTACTTCACCCTGGTGGATGAATCGTACATGGCAGTGCAGTCGGCGCAGGAGAACTGGCAGGCTGCCCTGGGTGAGCGCCCGGTAACGGTCATGCCGGGCGATGGCCTGGCCGGGGTGGAGAAACAGTCGCTGGATGTGGTGCTGTGCAACCCGCCGTTCCACCAGCAGCAAGTGGTGGGCGACTTCCTCGCCTGGCGCATGTTCCAGCAGGCGCGCGAGGCGCTGGTGGTGGGCGGCGCCCTGTATATCGTCGGCAACCGCCACCTGGGCTATCACAGCAAACTGGCGCGGCTGTTCCGCGGCGTGGAGCAGGTCGCCGCGACGCCGAAGTTCGTGATCATCAAGGCCCGCAAGTAAAGGCAGGGGGCGCCAGGCGCCCCCTTTCACTCAGTGGGTGGTCAGGCCTGCGGCCCCCATGAACAGGCGCATCACCCAGGCCGCCACGCCCAGGGCTGCCACGCTCATCGCCCAGATCAGCACCAGCCAACCCAATCGCTGCCACAGCGGTTTCTTGTCTTCCATGCCCTGTTTACCGGTCATCATGTGGCCCTCCTAGTGATAGCCGTCTTCATGGGTCACCTTGCCGCGGAACACGTAGTAGCTCCAGAAGGTGTACATGAGGATGAACGGCAGGATGAACAACGTGCCCACCAGCATGAAGCCCTGGCTCTGCGGCGGCGCTGCGGCATCCCAGATCGAGATCGACGGCGGGATGATGTTCGGCCACAGGCTGATGCCCAGCCCGCTGTAACCCAGGAAGATCAACACCAGGGTGAGCAGGAACGGCGTGTAGTGCGCATTGCGCGCCACCGCCTTGAGCAAGCCGTAGAAGGTCACCAGCACCAGCAGCGGCACCGGCATGAACCAGAACAGGTTGGGCATGCTGAACCAGCGGTCGGCAATCTGTGGATAAGCGATCGGGGTCCACAGGCTGACGAGGCCGATCACGGCCAGCAGGACCAGCGCCAGTGGCCGGGCGAGGTCGTGCATCCTTACTTGCAGGTCGCCCTCGGTCTTCATGATCAGCCAGGTACAGCCCAGCAGGGTGTAAGCGACGATCAGGCCCAGGCCGCAGAACAGGCTGAACGGTGTCAGCCAGTCGAGGGTGCCACCGGCGAAGTGCCGGTCGACCACCTTGAAGCCTTCGAGGAAGGCACCCAACGCCACACCCTGGAAGAACGTGGCGACCAGCGAGCCGCCGATGAACGCCTTGTCCCACACATGACGCTTGTCGGCCTTGGCCTTGAAGCGGAACTCGAAGGCCACGCCACGGAAGATCAGGCCGATCAGCATCAGGATCAGCGGCAGGTACAGCGCCTCGAGCACCACGGCGTAGGCCATCGGAAACGCCCCGAACAGCCCGGCGCCGCCCAGCACCAGCCAGGTTTCGTTGCCGTCCCACACGGGGGCGACGGTGTTCATCATCACATCGCGGTCACGCTCGCCCTTGACGAAGGGGAAGAGCATGCCGATGCCCAGGTCGAAGCCATCCATCACCACATACATCATGACGCCGAAGATGATGATCACGGCCCAGATCAGCGGAAGGTCGATACCCATGGCTCAGTTCCCCTTGCTCAGGCTGGCGGAATCATCGGCGGCGGACAGCGGCCGCGCCGGCGTGCGTGTGGTGCCAGGGCCACCGGGGTTGTGCTCGTCGCCTTCGCCGGTCTGCGGACCTTTGCGCACCAGCCGCATCATGTAGCCAAGGCCGGTGCCGAACAGGGCGAAATACACCACCACGAACGCCACCAGGGTAAAGCCGAGCTGTGCATAACTGTGGTTGGACACGCCATCGGCAGTGCGCATCAGGCCATACACCACCCACGGCTGGCGGCCGATCTCGGTGGTGAACCAGCCGGCGAGCAGCGCGATCAGCCCGGACGGGCCCATCCACAGGGCCAGGTGCAGGAACGGCCGCGAGGTGTAGAGCGTGCCGCGCTTGCGCAGCCACAGGCTCCACAGGCCGACGAAGATCATCAGGAAGCCGAGCCCGACCATGACCCGGAACGACCAGAACACGATGGTCGAGTTGGGCCGGTCCTCAGGCGGGAACTCCTTCATGGCCGGCACCTGCTTGTCCAGGCTGTGGGTCAGGATCAGGCTGCCGAGCGCCGGGATCTCGACCTTGAAGCGGGTGGTTTCGGCCTTCATGTCAGGGATGCCGAACAGGATCAGCGGGGTCGGCTCGCCGGGCACGTTCTCCCAGTGGCCTTCGATCGCGGCGATCTTCACCGGCTGGTGCTTGAGCGTGTTGAGGCCGTGGAAGTCACCGATCACCGCCTGGATCGGGGCGACGATCAGGGCCATCCACATGGCCATCGACAGCATCTTGCGTACCGCCGGGTTGTCACGCCCGCGCAGCAGGTGCCAGGCTGCCGAGGCGCCGACGAAGAATGCCGTGGCCACGAACGCGGCGGTGGCCATGTGCATCAGGCGATAGGGGAACGACGGGTTGAACACCACCGCCAGCCAGTCCACAGGCACCACCCGGCCATCGATGATCTCGTGGCCCTGCGGGGTCTGCATCCAGCTGTTGGAGGCCAGGATCCAGAAGGTCGAGACCAGCGTGCCAAGCGCCACCATCACCGTGGAGAAGAAGTGCAGGCCACGGCCGACACGGTTCCAGCCGAACAGCATGACACCGAGGAAACCCGCCTCGAGGAAGAAGGCTGTCAGCACCTCGTAGGTGAGCAACGGGCCGGTAATGGCACCGGCGAAGTCGGAGAATCGGCTCCAGTTGGTGCCGAACTGATAGGCCATGACCAGGCCGGAAACCACGCCCATGCCGAAGTTGACGGCGAAGATCTTCGACCAGAAGTGGTAGAGGTCACGGTAGACCTGGTTGTGGGTCCGCAGCCAGAGGCCTTCGAGGACTGCCAGGTAGCTCGCCAGGCCGATGGTGATGGCCGGGAACAGGATGTGGAACGACACGGTAAAGGCAAACTGCATTCGGGCGAGCTCTAAGGCCTCTATTCCGAACATGGTGCTTCCTCTTCAGATAATCCGGCGTCCGGGCTTGTGGCCCCGTCGCCCACTGCCCCCACGGTAGTCGAGTGCGGCACGTTGGAATTGTTCTGTTCGATCGCAGGGATTCCGGCCCAAAGGCCAATTCGTTAAATCTGGAACGATTGATCCAGGTCAACGATTGCTAGGAAGCATAGTCCCGAATGGCCCGCCGGGCGGTGTGGTTGTTTGCCGCGTGACCGGTTGCCCCACCCACTTTCACCAAGCGTGAAAAAGTGCCGATCACGGCAAACAGTAACCGTTTGTTACAAACAGATGATACGCTGCTGGCCCCTCTACTGCGCCGAGGCCAACAGGTTTCCGATGTCCGATTCCGCACCGCAGTTGTTGCGTCATCACCGCCCCTTCATCGCCTTCTGGCTGGCCCGGGTGTTCACCGCCAGCGGCTTCCAGATGCTCACCGTGGCCATTGGCTGGCACCTCTATCAGCTGACCGGCAACGTGCTCGACCTGGGCCTGGTCGGCCTGGTCGAATTCGCCCCGCGGGTGCTGTTCATGCTGCACACCGGGCACGTCGCCGACCGTTATGACCGGCGCAAGGTCGCGGCGCTGTGCCAAACCCTGCAAGGGCTGATCGCCCTGGCGCTGGCGGTGGGCAGCGCCACCGACAACGTCAGCCGCGAACTGATTTTCGTCCTGGCCTTCCTGCTCGGTGCCACCCGCTCGTTCGAGATGCCGGCGACCCAGGCCCTGCTGCCCAACGTGGTACCTCCCGGGCTGTTCCCGCGGGCGGTCGCCGCTTCGGCCTCGGCGACCCAGGCGGCGACCATTGTTGCCCCGGCCGTGGGCGGCTTCCTGTACGCATTCGGTAGCATCTGGGTGTATGGCCCGACCGTAGCGCTGTACGCCATCGCCTGCCTGTTGATGCTCAGCCTCGACTCGCGCCAGCAGGTGCCGCAGCGCGGCCGCGCCAGTATCGAGTCACTGATGGCCGGGATCCGCTTCATCCGCAGCCGCCCAGACATCCTCGGGGCCATCTCGCTGGATTTGTTCGCCGTGCTGCTCGGTGGCGCTACCGCCCTGCTGCCGGTATTCGCCAAGGACATCCTGCTCACCGGCCCATGGGGCCTGGGCCTGCTGCGCTCGGCACCGGCGGTGGGGGCACTGCTGATGTCGCTGTGGCTGGCGCGCTTCCCGGTCGAGCGCAAGGTTGGCCGCACCATGTTCACCGCCGTCGGGCTGTTCGGCGTGGCGACCATCGCCTTTGGCCTGTCGACCTCGTTCTGGTTCTCGCTGGCGGTGCTGGTGGTGCTGGGCGCGGCGGACATGATCAGCATGGTCATCCGCGGCGCCTTCGTGCAACTGGAGACGCCGGACGAGATGCGCGGGCGGGTGAGCGCGGTGAACGGGTTGTTCATCGGCGCTTCGAACCAGCTGGGTGAGTTCGAGTCCGGGGTGACGGCGCACTGGTTCGGCACGGTGCCGGCGGTGGTACTGGGAGGTGTGGGCACGCTGGTGGTGACCGGGGTGTGGATAAAGTTGTTCCCCACGCTGGCCAAGCGCGACCGGTTGCATAACGAATGATGCGTTTACCGGTGCCGGCCTCTTCGCGGGCAAGCCCGCTCCCACAGGTACGGTGCAGCTCTCGAAACCTGTGCAATCCCTGTGGGAGCGGGCTTGCCCGCGAAGAGGCCGGTACAGGCTAAAGATCAGCCATTCCCCAACGGCGATAGGCCCCCGCCGAGCATGCTGGTATGATGCGCGGCTTTTTTCCGCCCCACACAAAACCACGGCATCCGCTACGGTCTGTGCTTTGCTGATGGGGTCGATACATTCACGGCGCGAGGGCGCCCTGGGGAGCGGGCATGCTGGAAAGGCTGTTTCAACTAAGAGCACACAACACCAACGTGCGCACCGAGATTCTTGCGGGCGTCACCACCTTCCTGGCCATGGCCTACATCCTGTTCGTCAACCCGAGCATCCTCGGCGAGACCGGCATGGACAAAGGCGCGATCTTCGTCGCCACCTGCCTGGCCGCCGCCATCGGCTCGACCACCATGGGCCTGATCGCCAACTACCCGATCGCCCTGGCGCCGGGCATGGGCCTGAACGCGTTCTTCACCTACACCGTGGTCCTGCACATGGGCCATACCTGGCAGGTGGCACTGGGCGCGGTGTTCCTGTCGGCGGTGATGTTCTTCCTGCTGTCGATCTTCCGCATCCGCGAATGGATCGTGAACAGCATCCCGCTGCCGCTGCGGTCGGCGATTGCCGCAGGTATCGGCCTGTTCCTGGCGTTCATCGCCCTGCATAACGCCGGCATCGTCGTCGATAACCCGGCTACCCTGGTGGGCCTGGGCGACCTCAAGCAACCGGCGCCGATACTCGCCACTCTGGGCTTCTTCCTGATCGTCGGCCTCGAGTCGCTGAAGGTCCGTGGCGCAGTGCTGATCGGCATTCTGGCCGTGACCATCACCTCGATCCTGATGGGCGTGACGCCGTTCGGCGGGGTAGTGTCGATGCCGCCATCGCTGGCACCCACCTTCCTCCAGCTGGACATCAAGGGCGCCCTCGACGTGGGCCTGGTCAGCGTGATCTTCGCCTTCCTGTTCGTCGACCTGTTCGACAACTCCGGCACCCTGATCGGCGTGGCCAAGCGCGCCGGCCTGATGGGCAAGGACGGCCACATGCCGAAGATGGGCCGGGCCCTGATCGCCGACAGCACCGCGGCCATGGCCGGTTCGCTGCTGGGCACCTCGACCACCACCAGCTACATCGAATCCGCTGCTGGCGTGAGCGCCGGGGGCCGCACCGGCCTGACCGCCATCGTGGTCGCCATCCTGTTCCTGCTGGCGTTGTTCTTCGCCCCGCTGGCCGGTAGCGTGCCGGCCTTCGCCACCGCCCCGGCGCTGCTGTTCGTCGCCGTGCTGATGGCCTCGGGCCTGGCGGAAATCAACTGGGACGACGTCACCGAAGCCGCCCCGGTGGTGGTGACCGCCCTGGCGATGCCGCTGACCTACTCGATCGCCAACGGCATCGCCTTTGGCTTCATCGCCTGGACCGCCGTCAAGCTGATCTCTGGCCGCCACCGCGACCTGAACCCGGCCCTGGTGATCCTCTCCATCCTGTTCGTCATCAAGCTGGGCTGGTTCAACGCATGAGTGCTGTCTTCGATCCCACCGCCTACGACACCCAGCTCGAGGGCAAAGTCGCCCGCCTGCGCGAGCTGCTGGCGCCCTTTGGCGCGCCGGAACCGGCCGTTTTCGACTCGCCGCGCGAGCATTACCGCCTGCGCGCCGAATTCCGCCTGTGGCGCGAGGACGGCCAGCGCCACTATGCGATGTTCGCCCCGGGCGACAAGCACAAGGCGATCCTGATCGATGACTTCCCCATCGCCAGCCAGCGCATCAATGAGCTGATGCCGCGCCTGAAGGCCGCCTGGCAAGCCAGCGAGGAACTGGGCAACCGCCTGTTCCAGGTGGAGTTCCTCACCACCCTGGCCGGCGATGCCATGGTCACCCTGTGCTATCACCGCCCACTGGACGAAGCCTGGGAAGTGGCGGCCCGGCAACTAGCCGCAGACCTCGGCGTGAGCCTGGTCGGCCGCTCGAAGGGCAAGCGCCTGGTGATCGGCCGCGACTACGCGGTGGAGAAGCTCGATGTGGCCGGCCGCGTGTTCAGCTACCGCCAACCGGAGGGCGCGTTCACCCAGCCCAACGGCGCGGTGAACCAGAAGATGCTGAGCTGGGCCTTCGAGGCCATTGGCGAGCGTGAGGACGACCTGCTGGAGCTGTATTGCGGCAACGGCAACTTCACCCTGCCCCTGGCCACCCGCGTGCGCCAGGTGCTGGCCACCGAGATCAGCAAGACCTCGGTCAATGCCGCGCTGAGCAACCTCGACGAGAACGCTGTGGATAACGTGCGGCTGGTGCGCCTGTCGGCGGAAGAGCTGACCCAGGCGTTGAACGAGGTGCGCCCGTTCCGCCGGCTGGAAGGCATCGACTTGAAAAGCTATGAGTTCGGCACGGTGTTCGTCGACCCACCGCGTGCGGGGATGGACCCGGATACCTGCGAGCTGACCCGGCGTTTCGAGCGGATCCTGTACATCTCGTGCAACCCGGAAACCCTGGCGGCGAACATTGCCCAGCTGCAGGACACGCACCGCATCGAACGTTGTGCGTTGTTCGACCAGTTCCCCTATACCCACCACATGGAAAGTGGGGTCCTGCTGGTTCGGCGCTAGAGCATTCGCGGGCAAGCCCGCTCCCACAGGTGTCGCGCAAGCATCAAGGCTGATGCTATCCATGTGGGAGCGGCGGTTCGGCACCCCGACTTGCCCGCGAAGGGCCGCACAGCAGCCCCAAGCTTTGACTCAGAAGTCGAAGAAGACGGTCTCCCCTTCCCCCTGAATACGGATATCGAAGCGATACGCCGTTTTCCCATCTACCTCGCAACGCTTGGCAATCAGCGTTTCGCGACGCTGCGGCTGCTCGATCAGGTTGAGCACCGGGCACTTGGCATTGGCCTCGGCCTCGTCATCGAAATACAGGCGCGTGTGCAGGTGGATGTTGATCCCCCGGGCAAACAGGCTGATGTTGATGTGCGGCGCCATCGGCACGCCTGCGGCATTGTTCACCACACCGGGCTTGACCGTGTGCACGGTCCACTCGCCGGCATCGAAGGTGGTGGCGGTGCGGCCAAAGCTGTTGAAGGCGTTTTCCAGGTTGTAGGCATCCTGGTACTGGCCATTGGCGTCGGCCTGCCACAGCTCCAGGAACGAGTCACGCACCAGGTGACCGTTGCCGTCATACACCTGGCCGATCACCAGGATGTGCTCGCCTGGGGCGTCTGGCTTGGCCAGGCGGTTCCAGATTTCCTGGTCGCGGGTCGGGTTGCCGGCCGCCTCCAGGGCCAGGCCGATGTGCACGTAGGGGCCGGCAGTCTGCGAGGGGGTTTCCGGCAGCAGTTCGATTGGCATGGCGGGGTCCTCAGCAGTTTTCGAAGTGGGTCTTGCGCTGGCCGCGCAGCACGATGTCGAAGCGGTACGCCAGGCAGTCCATCGGGTTGGCGTTGCTCATGTCGAGCTTGGCGATCAACTGCTGCACGGCTTCGGGGTTGGCGATCGACTTGACGATCGGGCACATCGGGATCAGCGGGTCACCCTCGAAGTACAGCTGGGTGATCAGCTTGGTGGCAATCGACGGGCCGCTGATGGCGAAATGGATGTGCGCCGGGCGCCAGTCGTTCGGGCCGTTGCGCCATGGGTACGGGCCCGGCTTGATGGTGCGGAAGCTGTAGTAGCCGTCGCGGTCGGTCAGGCAACGGCCGACTCCACCGAAGTTCGGGTCCAGCGGCGCCAGGTAACGGTCGTTCTTGTGGCGGTAACGGCCGCCGGCGTTGGCTTGCCACATCTCTACCAAGGTGTTCGGCACAGGCTTGCCGTACTGGTCGACGACACGGCCGGCAACGATGATGCGCTCGCCGATCGGCAGGCCACCGTTGTTGAAGTTCAGCAGCAGGTCATGGTCATGGGCACCGAAGCCCAGGTGGGAAAAGTCCGGGCCGGTGGTTTCGCTGATCGACTGCGGGATGCTGACCAGCGCCTGGCGCGGCGAGCGGGCGATGGAAGTCTTGTAGTCGGGGGTCAGGGCCTTGGGGTGCCAGTTGCGATCACGGATCACGAAGCGGCTGTTGTCCTGGGCGGGCATGCCGGATTCCTCTCTTGGAATTATGAAAACGCCTGTACACGGCAGGCGGACTTGCAGTTTCAGATAGGTCGCGCGGGATGAATATTGAAATCAGCCGCCCAAAACATAACCAAATGGTTATGCATTAGTGCCTTTGGCTGGGGTGATCTAATATTTATCCCCATGTTTCACGCTCTGGAGAGCACCTCATGGAATGGCGAAAAGGCCGGCGCAGCGACAACGTGGTCGATGCCCGTGGCGAAGGTGGCGGCGGTGGCATGCGCTTTGGCGGCGGCAAAGGGCTGGGGCTCGGGGCGATATTGCTGATCGTCGGCATCGGCTGGCTCACCGGCCAGGACCCGCTGCAGATCCTTGGCCAGCTCGCAGGGCAGATGGACCAGCAGCAACATCAGGCAGCGCCGAGTGGCGCCGGCGGCAAGGCGCCGCCGGCCAACGACGAACAGGCGCAGTTCGTCGCCTCGATCCTGGGTGACACCGAAGATACCTGGAAGGCCCTGTTCGCCCAGGCCGGCAAGCAGTACCGCGATCCCAAGCTGGTGTTGTTCAGCGGCCAGGTGAACTCCGCCTGCGGCTTTGCCTCTGCGGCGGTCGGGCCGTTCTACTGCCCGGCGGACCAGCGGGTCTACCTGGACATGTCGTTCTTCCGCGAGATGGAAACCCGCTTCGCTGCGGCCGGCGACTTCGCCCAGGCCTACGTGATCGCCCACGAGATCGGCCACCATGTGCAGACCTTGCTGGGTGTGTCGGCCAAGGTCGATGCCGCACGACGCGGTGGCCAGCGCATGGAAGGCGACAACGGCCTGCTGGTGCGCCAGGAGCTGCAGGCTGACTGCCTGGCCGGGGTGTGGGCGTATCAGGCGCAGAAGCGCCTGAACTGGCTGGAGCCTGGCGATGTCGAGGAGGCACTGAACGCGGCCAATGCCATTGGTGATGACCGGCTGCAGCAGCAGGGCCAGGGGCGCGTGGTGCCCGACTCCTTCACCCATGGCACCTCGGCGCAACGGGTGCACTGGTTCAAGGCCGGGTTTGCCCAGGGTAACGTCAACAGCTGCGACACCTTCAGCGCGCGTAGCCTCTGAGATCTTGGGGCCGCTTTGCGGCCCCCTGCGATCACCAAAGTTACAAATCAGCTGAAAAAGCGATTCAGCTTTCCGTTCGTCGTGCCGATAACAGCAGCACGAATCAGCGGGCTCCCAGAACAACAACGCCCTGCGATCGATGATCAAGTGAGCGAATGAATTTTCTGGAGAGCGTGCATGAACAGCTGGTTCGCCAACATCAGCGTCAATCTCAAACTCGGCCTGGGCTTCGGCCTGGTGCTGTTTCTAACCGGCCTGCTGGCCCTGACCGGCTGGACCAGCCTGGGCAGCCTGATCGACCGCAGCAACTGGATGGGCGACATCGGCCAGCTCAACAAGGACCTGACCGACCTGCGCGTGGCGCGCCTGCAGTACATGATCGCCAACGGCGATGACGCCGCCGCGGCCAACACCCAGGCCAAGCTCGACGCCTTCAGCAAGCAGCAGGCATACCTGGTCACGACCTTCACCAGCCCGGCCAACGTCGTGCTGCTCAAGGAGCTGGGGCAGACCATCAGCGAGTACAAGGTGTCGCTGAACAAGATGCGCGCCGGCTACAAGAGCTCGCTGGCCGCCCGTGACGCCATGAACGTGTCGGCGGCCAAGGCCGATGACGCCATGGAAGCGCTCAGCCAGGACGTCATGTCCCGCCCCGAGGCCGACAGCGTGCGCCTGGCCCAGTACCAGCTGATCAGCAAGGCGCGCCAGCAACTGCTGCAAGTGCGCATCGATGTGCGCGGCTACATCGCCGACAACACCGCCGCCAACGAGCAGGCCGCCCTGCGCCAGCTGGACGGTGCGCTGGCCGATATCGACAACCTCAAGCGCCAGCTGCCCGCTGAAGCCCCCCGCGTGCAGCAGTTCGAGCAATCGGTCCAGGCCTACCGCGATGCCGTGCGCCAGTTCCGCGATGCGGTCGGGGCGATTACCGTTGCCCGTGCGGAAATGACCGTGCAGGGTGCCGACATCGTCAAGCGCAGCGACGCGCTGTACAAGATCCAGCTCGAGCGCCGTGACGCCGAGAGCGCCCAGGCGCGCAGCCTGCAGACCATCGCCACGCTGCTGGCGCTGCTCGCGGGCGTGATTGCCGCCGTGGTCATCACCCGGCAGATCACTCGCCCGCTGCGCGATACCCTGCAAGCGGTGGAGCGCATCGCCGCTGGCGACCTGACCCACGACCTGCGCGTTACCCGCCGCGACGAAATCGGCGTGCTGCAGCAAGGCATCGCCCGCATGGGCATCACCCTGCGCGAGCTGATCAGCGGCATCCGTGATGGCGTCACCCAGATCGCCAGCGCCGCCGAAGAGCTGTCGGCAGTGACCGAGCAGACCAGTGCCGGCGCCAACAGCCAGAAGGTCGAGACCGACCAGGTGGCCACCGCGATGCACGAAATGGCCGCTACCGTTCAGGAAGTGGCGCGCAACGCCGAGCAGGCTTCGCACGCGGCCACTGGTGCCGACGACGAGGCCCGTGCCGGTGACCGTGTGGTAGGCGAGGCGATCAGCCAGATCGAACGCCTGGCCGAGGAAGTGCACCGCTCCACCGAGGCCATGAACCTGCTGCAGCAGGAAAGCCAGAAGATCGGCAGCGTGATGGACGTGATCAAGTCGGTGGCCGAGCAGACCAACCTGCTGGCGCTCAACGCCGCGATCGAGGCGGCCCGTGCCGGTGAAGCCGGCCGTGGCTTCGCCGTGGTGGCCGACGAAGTGCGTGGCCTGGCCCAGCGCACGCAAAAGTCCACCGAAGAGATCGAAGAGCTGGTGGCCAGCCTGCAGCACGGTACCCAGCAGGTGGCCAACGCCATGCAGGGCAGCCGCACGCTGACCGACAGCAGTGTCGAGCTGGCGCGCAAGGCAGGTGCTTCGCTGGAGAACATCACCGGCACGGTGTCGAGCATCCAGTCGATGAACCAGCAGATCGCTGCGGCGGCCGAGCAGCAGAGTGCGGTGGCTGAAGAGATCAGCCGCAGCATCCTGAATGTGCGGGATGTGTCGGAGCAGACTGCGGCGGCCAGTGATGAGACGGCGGCGTCCAGTGTCGAGCTGGCGCGGCTGGGTGGTCACCTGCAGATGCTGGTCAGCCAGTTCCGCGTCTGACCTTCAGATAGCATTCGTGGGCACGCCCGCTCCCACAGGTACGGCGCAAGTTTCGGATCCTGCGCTGTACCTGTGGGAGCGGGCGTGCCCGCGAAGAGGCCGGCACTGCCCATGAAGAGCTACTTGACGATCATCCCCACCCCGCGCCCACGCGGATCCGAAGCGGTCTCAAGCTGCGCCCCGTTGACCCGGATCGCCTGGATATCGCCCATTTCCCAGCCCTGGTCCTCCAGCACATAGCCCATCTTCTTCAGTTCATCAGCCACCGGCCCGGTCAGCGGCGCGTAGCTGTCGAAGTAGATGGTGTCCTTGGGCAGCAACTGATGGTGCACACGTTGCGCCGCCACGGCCTTCTCCAGCGGCATGCCGTAGTCGTACAGGTTGTTCATCACCTGGAAGATCGAGGTAAAGATCCGCGAGCCACCCGGCGTGCCGATCACCAGCTCGACCTTGCCGTCACGGGTCATCAGGCTTGGGCTCATCGACGACAGCATGCGCTTGCCTGGCGCGATCGCGTTGGCGTCACCGCCGACCACGCCAAAGGCATTCGCAGCGCCCGGCTTGGCGCTGAAGTCGTCCATCTCGTCGTTGAGCAGGAAGCCTGCGCCCTTGACCACCACACCGCTGCCGTAATCGAGGTTGAGGGTGTAGGTGTTGCTGACCGCGTTGCCCTGCTTGTCGACGATCGAGAAGTGCGTGGTCTGGTGCGGTTCCAGGCCTGGCTTGACTTTGTCAGTTTCGGAGATGGCTTTCGGGTTGACCTGCGCGGCACGCTTGGCCAGGTAGTCCTTGGCCACCAACTGGTCGACCGGCACTTGGGTGAACGCCGGGTCGCCGAGGTAATCGGCACGGTCGGCAAACACGCGCTTCTCGATCTCCGCCAACAGGTGGATGTACTGCGCCGAGTTGTGCGCCACGCCCTTGAAGTCCGCCGCACGGTCTTCCTTGATGCCCAGCAGCTGGGCCAGGGCCACCCCGCCGGAACTCGGTGGTGGCGCGGTGTAGACCACGTTGCCGCGCCAGCTCAGGGCCATCGGCTCGCGCCACACGGCCTTGTAGTCCTTGAGGTCTTCCTTGGTGATCAGGCCCTTGTCGGCCTGCATCTGCGCCACCAGCAGGTCGGCAGTCTTGCCCTGGTAGAACTCGCTCACGCCTTTGTCGGCGATGCGTTCGAGGGTCTGGGCCATTTCCGGCTGTTTGAACAACTCACCGACCTTCATGTTGCCGAAGTAATCGTTGAAGTTGGTCGCTGTCTTGAACATGCCCTGGGCATCGTTACGGTACTGGTACTGCTTTTCGGCGACCTTGAAGCCGTTCTTCGCATAGCCGATGGCTGGGGTCAGCAGCTCGCTCCAGGGCAGCTTGCCGAATTTCTGGTGGGCTTCCCACAGGCCCATCACCGTGCCAGGCACGCCGGCGGCGCGCACGCCAACCAGGCTCAGGTTCTCGATCACCTCGCCCTTGTCGTTCAGGTACATGTTGCGGGTGGCGGCCTTGGGCGCCACTTCGCGGTAGTCGAGGAAATACGGCTTGCCGTCGACGAACAGGGTCATAAAACCGCCGCCACCGATGTTACCCGCCTCGGGGTAGGTCACCGCCAAGGTGAACGCGGTCGCTACCGCAGCATCCACTGCGTTGCCACCCTTCTTGAGAATATCGGCGGCTACCTGTGCACCATATTGATCGGGCGCGGCCACCGCGCCGCCTTCCAACGTGGCGGCATACGTCGAGGAACAGCTCAGGATCGCGGCTGCCAGAGCCAGGTACTGGAACGGGACAATACGCATGACACTTCCTTGGTGTTGTTTTTGTTGAGCAGTCAGTAAGGCTGAAGCGTCTCGACTGCGCAATCAAACGTAGGAAGTTTCGCCGCCCGTGGACAGGATCTGTCGCGTTCAGGCAACTCAGCAGGCGTACATGGCCAGCTTGCGCTGGATGAAATCGAGGAAGCACTGGATGCGCAGGGCCAGTTGCGTGTTGCGGTAGTACACCGCGTGGATCGGCTGGCGGTAGCCGTTGTTGGCCTCGCTCAGCAGCACCTCGAGGCGGCCGGTACGGATGTCTTCGTGGGTCATGAAGTGCGACAGGGCGACGATGCCCTCCCCGGCCAGCGCCAGCTGACGCAGGGTTTCGCCGCTGGAGGCGATCAATGCCGGGCGGATGCCCCAGCGGTCACCCTGGGCATGGCGCAGTGGCCACTGGTTGAGCGACTCCGGTTGGCTGAAGCCGAGCAGGCAATGGTTGTTCAGGTCTTCGACCTTTGCCGGTGTACCGTGTTGTTCCAGGTACCCCGGGCTCGCCAGCACCTGCACCGGGCTGCAGCCGAGCGAGCGGGCATGCAGGCTGGAGTCGGCGAGGTCACCGATGCGGATGGCCACGTCGGTGCTCTGCTCCAGCAGGTCGATGATCAGGTCGTCGGTGTTGAGCTCCAGCTCGATGCCGGGGTACTGGCGACGGAACTCGCCGATCCACGGCAGGATGGCGTGCAGCATGAACGGCGCAGCGGCGTTGATGCGCAGCCGCCCGGAAGGGGTCTGGCGGTTCATCGACAGGCGCTCTTCCATCTCATCCATCTGCTCCAGCACCCGGCGCGAGCGCTCGAGGAAGAAGCGACCTTCTTCGGTAAGGTCCATGCGCCGGGTGGTGCGGTTGACCAGGGTGGTGCCGAGCTTGGCCTCCAGGCGCGACAGCGTGCGGCTGACGGCCGACGGGGTCTGGCCCATCTGCTCGGCGGCGGCGGAGATCGAGCCGCAGTCGATGACGGCGACGAACACCTGGAGTTCTTCGGATCGGGTTTTCACTTATGCGCCTGTGCTTGAACCATGCAGGGATTAGATAGCCTTGCCGAACACCTTGTCCAGATGCGCCTCATAGGCTGCCAGCGCTGCCGGTACATCCGGGCGCTTCATCACGTCCACCGCGAGGAAGGTCGGCAGGCCGGTCATGCCGAGGAACTGATTGGCCTTGTGGAAGGGGAAGTACACCGCATCCACACCTTTGCCCTCGAAGAAGTCGGTCGGGTCATCGAACGCCTGCTGCGGTGCGTTCCAGGTCAGCGACAGCATGTACTGCTTGCCGTGCACCAGGCCACCGCTGCCGTACTTCTGCGAGTGATCGGAACGGGTACGGCCATCGTTGGCGTAAAGGCTGCCGTGTCCGGCGGTGAAAACATCGTCGATGTACTTCTTCACGGTCCACGGCGCGCCCATCCACCAGCCCGGCATCTGGTAGATGATCACATCGGCCCAGAGGAATTTCTCCACTTCGGCCTGGGCATCATAGCCGCCGTCGATGAAGGTCTGCTGCACATCGAAACCGGCACGGTCCAGGTGGGCCAGGGCGGCATCGTGGAGGGTCTGGTTGAGACGGCCGTCGGAGTGGGCGAACTGTTTGCCGCCGTTGAGCAGAAGGATCTTTTTCATGCTGGCCTCGAAGGTGTCGGTGGCGATCCGAGGCCTGAATGCCTGTGATCGCGTCAAGAAGATGAGGCCGGCAGATTAGAGGCTCGCGGGCGCGGGATACAGCAGGCGTGGGGCAAAATACAATTGACCTGAAGTCAAAGATCCACGAAACATTATTGCCGTAAAATCGTTTCACCCACCCTTTGCCCAATGCGAGAACCGATCCATGAGCGAGCAGCACGCATTCATCCTCAAGGCCAAGACCCGTCCGGAAATGGCCGAAGCCTTCGAAACCCTGTTCCGCGCCTACGTCGAGCCAAGCCGCCAGGAACCGGGTTGCATCGAATACCACATGCTGCGCGACCAGCAGGACCCGAGCCTGTTCGTGTTCTATGAGGTGTGGGCCGACAAGGCGGCGCTGGATGTGCACTCGGCACTGCCGCACATGGTCGAATTCTTCGAAAAACGCATGGATTACCTGGAGCGCGACTTCGACATCCAGCCGATCGTGATGCTCAGCGCCTCGTCCGCTAACCGTTGATCAGCAAATGGCCGCCCAGCGCGGCCAGGCCGATGAAGAAGCAGCGCTTGAACAGCGCAGCACTGATGCGCTGGCGCAGCCACTGCCCGGCGAGCATGCCCAACAGCGCTGGCGCCAGCATCAGCAGCGAAGCACCCAGCGCTTGCCCGCCCAGGGCATCCTGCCCGGCCAGGCCGAGGGCGAGCGCCAGGGTCGAGACCGTGAACGACAGGCCCAGCGCCTGGATCATCTCGTCGCGGCTCAGGCCCAGGCTCTGCAGGTAAGGCACCGCCGGCATCACGAATACGCCCGTGGCCGCCGTGACCACACCGGTCACCAGCCCGCAGATTGGCCCCAACCACCCTTCCCGCCCCGGCGCCACACGCAAGGCCGGGCCCACCAGCCCGTACAACGCATAGATCACCAGCGCCGCCCCCAACCCATGCACCGCCCACGGCCCGCTGTTGATGCCCAGCCAGGCACTGCCAAGCAAAGTACCGAAGAAGATCATCGCCAGCATCGGCCCGAGCCTGCGCAGTAGCGCCAGCAGATGCCCACCGGCTGCGAGCTGCCAGAGGTTGGTGAGCGTCGACGGAACGATCAGAAGGGCCGCAGCCTGCGCCGGCGGCATAGCCAGCCCCAGCAAGCCCATGGCGATGGTCGGCAGGCCGAGGCCGATCACACCTTTGACGGCACCGGCCAGCAGAAAGGTGATGACCACCAGCAGCGTCAATGCCGGGCCGATGTCCTGGTAGAAAGCGATCAAGGTATTCATGGGCGCCATGATGGCGCGCTGCGGGTGGGCTGAAAATCTGCCATATACTCAGCCAGACTCTCGCCAGGACAGAGGCAGATGCACTTCGACCTGATCGACCTCAGGCTTTTCCAGCACACCGCCGAGTGCGGCAACATCACCGCCGGCGCCCGACGTAGCCACCTGTCGCTGCCAGCGGCCAGTGCACGCATCCGCGCCATGGAGGCCTCGCTTGGCACGCCTTTGTTCGAGCGCAATCGCCGTGGCGTGCAGCCGACGCCTGCCGGGCAGGCGCTGCTGCAGCATGCGCGGCTGATCGGCCAGCAGGTCGAGCGCCTGCAGTTCGACTTGGCCCACTATGCCAAGGGCCAGCAAGGGCAGGTTCGGCTGCTGTGCAACACGGCAGCGCTGACCGAATACCTGCCGGAACTGCTGGCCAGCTACCTCGCCGACAACCCTGGGATCAGTGTCGATGTGCAGGAGCTGCCAAGCCTGCGTATCGTGCAGGCGATCACCCAGGGCATGGCGGATCTGGGCATCATTTCCACCGCAGCGCCCAGCGCGCATCTACAGACCTTGCCGTTTCGCGATGATCCGCTGGTGCTGGTAACACCGCTGCATCACCCCCTCGCCACAGAACCCGCGCCCAGCTTCGTCGATTGCCTTGCCCATGGCCATGTCGGACTGGGGGCGAACAGTGCCCTGGCGTTGTACCTGGAAGAACAGGCCCTGCGCGAAGGCCACCGCATGCAGGTACGGGTGCGCGCCGAGGGATTTGACGGGGTGATACGCATGGTCGCCGGGGGCGCCGGTATCGGTGTGGTGCCGCTGGCATCGGTGCAGCGCTGGCAGGGGGTGCTGCCGATGCACTGGGTGGCGCTGCGAGAGGATTGGGCCAACCGGCGGTTACTGTTGTGTGCGCGGGATTTTGCCGGGCTACCCGGCTATACGGCGGGGTTGGTCGAGCGATTGACGCAGGTCCACAAGGAACTATAAGGCCCTTGAGCCCAGCGCGAGGCCTGCGATGGCTTGCAAAGCAGCTCCGCTGCTCAATGCGCGAGCGCCAGCTCTCGTAGGGCGGCCGACGCTAGAAATCCGGAGCGAGAGGCATATCGATGGTCACGCTTCACTTTTTCATCGATTCGCTGCAGCAGGTTTTCCGGCAGTGTCGCGTTAAACCGTACGGCCTTCCCCAGGTACGGCGAAACATCGAAATCAACAACAGCCCAGACCCCACCGGCATACTCGGGATTCGCCACATGGACGTCGACTTCCTGCGCTTGCGGAAGCGCTTCGTTATCTGCAACCAAGCCTTCGAAATGAAGCGCCAATGCCTCCTGAACGTTCTCCAGCGCCTGGGCGACAGTTCCTCCAGCAGAGAAACAGCCTGGTACATCGGGAATGGTCACGCCGTAATCCGAATCGGCGTCCTTGTGCAATACGACCGGAAATTTCATAGCGCGTCTCCACTGCATTTACCAAAATAAAGCGCAGTACACACCATGCACACTTCAGGCGACCAGCGGATGTTTCGGTCCGCAGAGTAAGCTTCTACTTATCGCCCTGTAGGAAACCAGCCTTGCTAGCCCATACCCCCAGGGGGTATCACTTCAGATAAGACCGCAACAACGCCGCCACCTTGTCCGCCTCTTCCTGCCGTTCTTCGGCACTCAGCCCTTCCGCCACCAGGTGCTCGCGGATGTGCCCTTCCATGACCTCGGCCATCAGCCCGTTCACCGCGCCGCGCACGGCGGCGATCTGCTGGAGGATCGCCAGGCAGTCCTTGTCCTGCTCCAGCGCCGTCTCCAGGGCGGCGGCCTGGCCTTTGATCTTGCGCACCCGGGTCAGCAGCTGCTTCTTGCTCTTGATCGTATGTGCCATTCGCTTTCACACCATGCTAGGTATACTGGGGTATAGTATATTTCTCGACATTCCGGGAGCATGATAAACCATGGCGACACAAACCTCAGGCCGCTGGCAGCACAGCCACCAGTTCCACACCAGCAACCTCGGCGCCGAGCGCAAGACACGCCTGGCCGTGTGGCTGACGGCGATCATGATGGTGGCGGAAATCGCCGGTGGCTGGTTCTTCAACTCCATGGCACTGCTCGCCGACGGCTGGCACATGAGCTCGCACGCCCTGGCCCTGGGGCTTTCGCTGCTGGCCTACGCCGCCGCGCGTCGCTATGCCAAGGACCAACGCTTCGCCTTCGGTACCTGGAAGATCGAGATTCTCGGCGGCTATTCCAGCGCCCTGCTGCTGCTCGGCGTGGCCGGGCTGATGGCCTTCCAGTCGGCCGAACGCCTGCTGACGCCGGGGCCGATCCACTATGACGAGGCGATCTTCATCGCCGTGATCGGCCTGGCCGTGAACCTGATCTGCGCCTGGCTGCTGCGCGACGATCACGATCATCATCACCAAGGCCATGACCATCATCACGACCATGGCCATCACCACCACGACCTGAACCTGCGCTCGGCCTACCTGCACGTGATCGCCGATGCCGCCACCTCGGTGCTGGCGATCGTCGCCCTGCTGGCCGGCAAGTTCTGGGGCGCCAGCTGGCTCGACCCGGTGATGGGCCTGGTCGGCGCGGTGCTGGTGGCGCTCTGGGCCCGCGGCCTGCTGCGCGATACCGGGCGCGTCTTGCTGGATGCCGAAATGGACGCACCGGTGGTCGAGGAGATTCGCGAGATGGTCGCCGAACTGCCGGTGCCTGCCACCATCACCGACCTGCATGTATGGCGCGTGGGCAAGGACCAGTACGCCTGCATCCTCAGCCTGGCCACCCAGGCGGCACTGAGCGCCGACAGCGTGCGCCAGGCACTGGGCGTGCACGAGGAACTGGCCCACATCACCGTCGAGGTCAACGCGCTGGCATAGCGCGGGCAGGCAGCTGGACGTCGAGCCCAGGCAACTGCGGCTCGGCCTTTGGGCCTATGGTGACCCGTCATTCAGCCAGTCACCAGGAGTTGTGCCATGTCCGATTTCATCACCGTCCTGCGCGAAACCTGCCCGACGCCGGTCGTGGACGCCACCAAGTGGAAGCGCATCGGCGGCGATCCGCACACCGTCAACCTCAACGCCTACCTGTCGGCCGACGGCAGCAAGATCATGGGTACCTGGATCTGCACCCCGGGCAAGTTCGAGGTCAATTACGAGAAGTGGGAGTTCTGCCACTTCCTCGATGGCTACTGCATCATCACCCCGGAAGGCGAAGAGCCGAAGCACCTGAAAGCGGGCGATGTGTTCGTGATCGAACCGGGGATGAAGGGTACCTGGGAAGTGGTCGAGACTGTGCGCAAGTACTTCGTCTTCGCCTGATTTTCTTTTGCCAGAACGATGTAAGCCCTGTGGGAAGTGCGAAACTTCCTACAGGGCCACCACCATAATTAACATCATGTTTAATACCCGTAGTAGAAGTGCATAAACCCAGTGATGCACAGTTACATCTCCTGACAAACACATTCAGACATAATCCCCTTTTTGTAGTCCTTTTCTGAATTGCATTTTTCCGCCCCACAGCCTATTGCCCTCGCACTCTCCCAGACCTAGCCTGCACTGATCGCCCGAATCGCCGGGCAGTATGGCCCATTCAAAATAATGTCAAGGAGAGTAATCATGGCATTCGACGCCTACATTCAGATCGACAGTATTCCAGGCGAAGCACTGGACGAAAAATACAGCAAATGGATTGAAGTGCTGGGCTACGACTTTGGCGTCAGCCAAAGTACATCAGCCACAGCCAGTTCCGCAGGCGGCGCAACATCAGGCAGGACGTCCGTCACCAACTTCACTTTCACCAAGTACCTCGACAGCGCCAGTTGCAAACTGATGGAAGCCAGTTGCACAGGCCAGCATCTGAAAGAAGTGAAGCTCGCCCTCTGCCGTGCTGGCGGTGACAAACTGAGGTACTTCGAAGTCATCCTCGAAGAGGTGATCATCGCGGAGTATTCGCAGGCCGTGGACTCAGGGGTGCCACTGGAAGTGGTGCAACTCAATTACGGGCGCATCAAGACCACTTACACCCAGCAGCGCCGCCAGGATGGCAGTGGCGGCGGTAATATCGCCGGGGGCTGGGACCGTATCGGCAACAGAAAATACGCGTGAGGGTGCTGCCATGTCTGAAGCTCGCGCGTACCTCAACCACAAGCTGCAAAATTATCACAGGCTGAAGTCCGACCTGGCGCTGACCGGTCATTCCCTGGAAAAGTTTGACGTATTGAATTCACACATTGCCAATACAGTGGTCCGTAGCGGTGAACTAATCATCATCGGCGACCCCACCACAGCTTCCTGCACCAGCCAAGAGGCCTGGATGATGAGGCAAGCGACCATTGCGCATTTGGGGCTGATGCGCAACGGCCAAGGTGTGGATAACTTTTTTCTGGACAATTTCGAGACATTGAAAAGCCTCATCGCGCATGCGTCCATAGGCGCTGGTGTGGTCAGTGAAGGCTGGAGCAAGCACCTGAAAGCGATCGAAGCCACTTTGATAGATATCGAGAAGCTGCATCAACGGCATCTCGGGTCAGGAACCATGGCGGCTCGCGATCAGTTCTATGCAAAGCGTGCCGCCTTGTTCATGAAACTGGATGAGCAGTTGGACAAGCTGGCTGCTTTCGGTTCTGGTCTAAGGAACAAAAGCTCGATCAAAAGGACGCTAGGGATATCCACAAAGAGTTATTTACATACAGGCGAAATTGCAGGATATGCTAACAAAGTATCAGGCGTGGCGACAGCTGCTAATTTGATAAAGAAAGGAACGTATGTCGGGATTGCGTTAGATGTCGCTGCTACCGGATTGGAGATACATAAAGCCTGTACGCTCGGACGCGAGGAGGAATGCAAAAAGGCGCAGTATGTCGAGGTTAGTTCATTAACCTTGGGCTTGTTTGGTACTACTGCTGGGGCAGCCAGTGGCAAGCTTCTTCTTGGTGCTGCTTGCAGCGTGGTGTTTGGCGTAGCGACAGGTGGAACCGGAGCACTCGCTTGTGGGATATTCGGCGGTACAGTGGGGGGAATGGCAGGCGGAAAATTTGGGAATAAAGCAGGCGCCTGGGCTGGGGAACTTCTATACGAGGCAGTAGCAAAATGACAATCATGCACTGGATTTTTTTAGTCTACAGCATGACAGTCACAGTTTTACTTTTCTTGAACTTGGCATTAACGACATGTATCGCTCATCGAAAAATTGATTACATTGAAGGATTTTTATTAAATTGCACTGCAATAACCGACGAAAAAAAACTCTGGCTGCATGCAGGCTTGATGGGGAAATTCTTTCGACTAACGAATATATCATTCATTCTGCTCATTCCTAAAATGTATGCACGAAAAAACCTCATTGACATCAAGGAAATAAACAATCTACCTTCAAAAATCAAGACCCTCCTAATCTTCCTAGGCTCCTCGCTTTTGATATTGACTATCGCATTTTTTGGTTTGGGAGTTTTCATGCATTACTTACCCCCCTTACCTAAATAATGCTCAAAAAACATCGCAGTACGGGCCCCCTCCCCTCTGGTGCGCAGTTACAGAGGGAAGGCCGCCCGGCCCGCGATGAAGTCCTCGCTCGTCAATCCTTCTTGCGGTAACCCTCGACGATCGCCGAGAAGTCCTTGCCGCCGTCACCACGCAGGCTCATGGCCTGGTACAGCTGCTGGGCCACAGCCCCCAGAATCACTGGCTGATGCGCCTGGCGTGCCGCTTCGGTGGCCAGCCCCAAGTCCTTGAGCATCAGTTCGGCGCCAAACCCACCGGTATAGCCACGCGACGCCGGCGCAGTCTCGATGATGCCCGGCCACGGGTTGTAGGTATCCGAGCTCCAGCAACGCCCGGTCGAGCTATTGATGATCCCCGCCAGCACCTTGGTGTCGATGCCCAGCGCGCTGCCCAGGGCCATGGCCTCGGACACGCCGATCATCGAGATGCCCAGCAGCAGGTTGTTGCAGATTTTGGCGATCTGCCCGGTACCGACCTCGCCGCAGTGCACGATGTTGCGGCCCATCTGCGCCAGCACCGGCTGCAGCGTGGCGAACAGCTCGGCGCTGGCGCCGACCATGAAGGTCAGGGTGCCCGCCGCCGCGCCGCCCGTGCCGCCGGAGACCGGCGCATCGCCCATGTCGACGCCTTTGGCCGCTGCAGCCTTGGACACCTCGCGGGCGGTCTGCGGGTCGATGGTGCTGCAATCCACGGTCGGGGTGCCTGGGCGGATGCCGGCCAGCACGCCCGTGTCTTCATCCAGGTAGACGCTGCGCACATGGGCCGCCGCCGGCAGCATGGTGATCACCAGCTCGCTGCTGGCCGCCGCGTCCCGAGGCGAGGCGCTGACCTGCCCGCCCAGTTCGGCGAGCTCGGCCAGCACGGTCTTGTTCAGGTCGAACAGGTTCAACGGGTGCCCGGCCTTGATCAGGTTGCGGGCCATGGGCGCGCCCATGTTGCCCAGGCCGATGAATGCGATACGCATGGCGTTCTCCTTAGCGCAGGCTGATGGTGGTGTTCACACCGTCATTGACGCTGTCGTCATCGAACCAACGGGCGGTGACGGTCTTGGTCTGAGTGTAGAACTGCACCACTTGCTTGCCGTACGGGCCGAGGTCGCCGAGCTTGGAGCCGCGCGAGCCGGTGAAGCTGAAGAACGGCACCGGTACCGGGATCGGGATGTTGATGCCGACCTGGCCGATGTCGATCTCGCTCTGAAACTTGCGCGCCGCCGCACCGCTCTGGGTGAACAGGCCGGTGCCGTTGCCGAATGGGTTGGCGTTGACCAGGGCGATGGCTTCATCGAGGGTGTCGACTTCCAGGGTGACCAGCACCGGGCCGAAGATTTCCTGGGTGTACACCTGCATGTCGGTCTTCACCCCGGAGAACAGGGTCGGGCCGACGAAGTTGCCTTGCTCGTAGCCCGGCACCTTCACGCCGCGGCCATCGAGTTCGAGTTTGGCGCCTTCCTGCACGCCGCTTTCGATCAGGCCCAGCACACGCTCCTTGGCGCGCTTGGAAACCACGGGGCCGACATCGGTGCCCGGCTCGCAACCGGCGTTGACCTTGAGCTTGCTTGCGGCTTCCTTGATGTCCGGCAGCCAGTCACGCGCCTTGCCTACCAGCACCGCCACCGAGGTGGCCATGCAGCGCTGCCCGGCTGCGCCGAAGGCGGCACCGACCAGGGCGTTGACGGTTTGCGTGCGGTTGGCGTCGGGCAGCACCACGGCGTGGTTCTTCGCGCCCATCATCGACTGCACGCGCTTGCCGTGCTGGCTGGCCAGGTTGTACACGTGGGTACCGACTTCGGTGGAACCGACGAAGGAAATCGCCTTGATGTCCTGATGGGTGCAGATCGCATCCACCACCTGCTTGCCACCGTGTACCACGTTGAGCACGCCCGCCGGCACCCCGGCTTCCAGCGCCAGCTCGACCAGCAGCATGGTCGACAGCGGGTCCTGTTCGGAAGGCTTGAGCACGAAGGTATTGCCGCAGACGATGGCCATCGGGAACATCCACAGCGGGATCATTGCCGGGAAGTTGAACGGGGTGATGCCAGCGCACACGCCGATCGGCTGGCGCAGGGTGTAGGTGTCCACGCCACCAGCGACGTTCTCGGCGAACTCGCCCATCTGCAGGGTGCCGATGGAGGCTGCGTGCTCGACCACTTCCAGGCCGCGGAAGATATCGCCTTCTGCGTCGGCGAGGGTCTTGCCCTGCTCGGCGCTGAGCACCTGGGCGATGCGCTTGGTGTGTTCGCGGATCAGCGCCTGCAGCTTGAGCATGATACGCATGCGTGCACCGATCGGGGTGTCACGCCAGGTCTTGAAGGCGCGCTGGCCAGCCGCCACGGCGGCGTCCACTTCTTCGACGGTGGCGAACGGTACCCGCGCCAGCACCTCTTGGGTGGCCGGGTTGACGATATCGCGCCATTCGCTGGTCTTCGACTCGACCCATTGGCCGTCGATCAGCAGCTTGACCTGCTCGACCTTGGTCTTGTCAGGGGATTGTGGGGCGTTCATCTGCGTTCTCCTTGGAATTATTGTCAGGACGAGATCGCCGGCGCCGGGCAAACGCGAGGTGGCGCCTTGGGGCTTTTTTCGAGTATAGATGTGCAAACATCCAACAAGAACGCACAAAAAAACCGGATCAACATGCAAAAAGACCTGACCTCCCTCAGTGCGCTGAACTGGGACGACCTGAAGTTCTTCCTCGAAGTGGCGCGCACGCGCAAAGCCAGCAGCGCGGCCAAACGCCTGGCCGTCGACTACACCACGGTATCGCGGCGCATCAGTTCGCTGGAGGGGGCGTTGGGCACGCTGCTGTTCGAAAAGTCACGCACCAACGGCTTCGTGCTGACCGCCGAGGGGCAGCGCCTGCTGGGCTACGCGGAGTCGATCGAGAGCACCTTGCACATGGCCTGCGAGCAGGTCTCCGGCTCGGGCGTGGCGCTGTCGGGGCATGTGCGCATGGGCTGCACCGAAGGCTTCGGCAGCTTCTTCGTCACCCCGCAGCTGAGCCATTTCGTCGATGCCTACCCGGCGATCTCGGTGGATATCCTGCCGCTGCCGCACTTCATCAGCCTGTCCAAACGCGAGGCAGACATCGTCATCGCCCTGGAGCGGCCGGAGCATGGGCCTTATGTGTGCTGCAAGCTGTGCGACTACCGGCTGCGGCTGTATGCGACCCAGGACTACCTCGACAGCCATGCGCCGATCCGCCAGGTCAGCGACCTGGTGGGCCACCCGTTCATCAGCTATGTGGACGACCTGGCGTTCAGCTCGGAGTTGCTGTACCTGGCCAACCTGATTCCCAATGCCAATGCGCATCTGCGCAGTACCAGTGTCATCGCCCAGTACACGGCGGCGTTGCAGGGGCGTGGGTTGGCGATATTGCCGTGTTTTCTGGCGGCGCAGGATGCACGCCTGGTGACGGTGTTGCCGGAGCAGATCGAGGTGACGCGGCAATTCTGGATGTATTGCCGGGAGGATTTGCGCAAGTTGAAGCGGATTACCCTGTTGTGGGATTACATCCGTGGGGTGACCGAGGCGAATGCGCCGTTGTTGATGGGTGAGACGCGCGAGATATGTTTCGCGTAACCCAGATCTACAAGGAGTAAGGGTGCCTCATCCTACCTAGACCGAGGGTGCCGTGGCAACGACTTGTGACAGGGGTTGTGACAGCACTTGTGACACCTTTGAGCGCCCACCCATGCAGGTAGCAGCCAGGGCACAAAGCCATCAGCAGTCGTCGCATACTCCCTCTGCACCCTGCCCTGTTGGACCTGGGTCTGCTTCAGCATGTTGAATCAGTCAAAGCTACTGGCGCTGACCGGGTGTTCCCTGAATTGGAGGCAGTGCGGGGCAAGCCCGGCCATGCTCCATCGAAGTGGTTTGGTCGCTACAAGACGAAGATGGGCATCACTGACTCGCGTAAGACCCTTCATAGTTTCCGTCACGCATTGATCGATGACCTACGTGACGCTGGGGTGCAGGACTCTCTCATCATGCGTATCGCTGGCCACGAGGACGGAGCGGTGACGTTTAGCGTGTACGGAAGTCGCAGCCCTACAAAAGCCATGCTGGAAGCTTTGGTGCAAGTAACTTTGTAGCTCCCAGCAGCCCGCACCGGCGTTTGCAATCTGTGGCGAGCTTGTCGCTGATGGCCAAGGGCTTCAGTACAGGCTCGAACACATCACTACAGGCATTTCCACCAGTGAAATGGAACAATATACACATACAAGTAAACTTTATTTTATGCAATTGACATGTATATAAAACAGACCTATTGACGCGACTGAAATAGCCTGTACTATTTTCACACCTGCCTACGCAGAAACCAGCAATACCTCACCTTACCAGACCACCACACCTCGCTTGTTCAAGCCTAAAGGCCACTGAGCAGAGCGGGTTTCGTGCTGCCTGGAATAAGGACCAATGGTTCCCATAAACTATATCCCGGAACACATCGAGCGTTTGCACATGAGATAAAAATAGTTTACCGAAGACAACTATGACAGCTAGCACCACTCCCAAAGAAAACGAAACAAACACTATCAAAGAGACCGCCATCCAACTTCGCATGTCAGGTGCAACCTACATCGAGATCAGAGAGGCCACCGGACTAACTGAGCGGCAAGTTAAAGATATAGTAAGAGGCACACCAAAACCAAAACGATCACGAAGCGTTAATTCGAGAGTTGATCTACCGTTCGCCAAGTCTTTCGAACGAGTGTTCCCACTAGCGATCCGCCCCCAAGGCATCCGAGATTATGAACTCAAAATCATTTTGCACGAAGAATACGGTACGACTTGGGACACATCTACTGGTTGCTACCGAAGCAAATTCGACAGTGACACCATCGCACGCGTCAAGGCGAAAGTCCGAAAGCGGGCATTGGATGAAGATTGCAATGTGATCTTCGCGATGGACTGGATTGATGAAAACAATCCCCGCTCAAGTAGTGAGTTCTTGGTAAACGCAGCCACAGACCTCCTCAGCAGGATTGACGAATACGTTCACGAGTACATGGCGAGCCACGGGACCAGGCAGACTGATAAGAGCGAAGCTTCTGAGCTAGCCCGCAAGAAGCAACATTATGCGGTGCAACAGCATTTACTCAAGCTCGCGATCACAGGCTACGGCAAAGAACCAGTTGAAAAGCTTCTCAACAGGACCGCTGACCTCATCGGTATGCTCGAAGGGAACCCTGATTTATGCCCGGCGGAGTGCTCAGGTTCTGATCAAGAGAAGGTCAATAAGCCCGAGTACATTCCAGAGCCCTATGGGATAGGTCACTTTCTTGATTACGCAGTGCAACAAGGCTGGATCATCTAGAAGAAGGGTGGCAATTGCGAATCCTTCGCGTTTGCCCGAAACTTCAAATCGCGCGTACCATACTAAGTGTACGGTAAACATCGGACACGCTACTGCACAGGACAACACCATCAAAAGTGTAAGTCGTGGCGTACTCGCCACCGCAAGACACTCTGTGCCTGAAGCACGGATAACAACTCTATTAAGCAGGGGAAGAAAGGGGCGACACCCCTTCCCCACTCTTGCTTCTAACTCTATAGGCATCATGTGCAGCATAAGCTAGTAACGGTACGTTACATCCAAACTGCAGTTAAGCCTCAGCGGATCGGGGGCTTTCGCCTCTGCCCCCACTATATCTATGACTATACTTTAAAGAAATTATAACTCTATAAGTTTTGAGCAGAGTGGTGCACCAGCACCCACTAATCACCAGTGCTTAAAACTTCAGATCAGAGCATCGTGACGAGCCGTCACACCATTAACACGCATTGTGCAGGCTGATAACACCGTAGAGCCGGCCACTGCCCTACCACACAGTCTGGCACTATGGACAAGACACCACTACTGCACGCGCTGCCAGGCATATGACCATAACCATAATTCCAGACAGCAACATGCGAGACACACCACAAGAGCACGCTGGAAATAAATTTTCAAAATAGGGCCAAAAACACTTGACACCTGCACCGACATGTTAAACTAGGTATTAGTTGAGTGAGACTGGCCACCAGCTCTCATCATTGCCTGCAACGGGCAATAGCGCACAGACCAATAGAACTCAGCAAGACAACTTAATAGAAGCCGAACCCGAAGCTCGCAAGAGTGACGGGTTTTCTATTGCATCAAAGAAACACCTACACAAACAAGAGAACATACATGCAAAAGTGTTACCCATTGCAGCGAAAGTCCTGCGACCACTGCAACAAGACCTACTACAGTCGGTCGCACCGCTCCCGCTGGTGCAGTTCAGTATGTCAGACGAGAAACCACAGAGCGAATAATGCAATCAGCCAAGACCAGCTAGAACAACAGTATTTTGCTCACGAAGAAGCACAAACACAGGAAACATCTCAACAATGATTGATACAGAATACTCATACGGTGAGAAAGTCATCGAATTCTTCAAGCACGATGAAGCAGAGCTAAGTCAGCTAATAGAGCAGAAGGTTGCTCGCTACAACGCCAACGCACAAGGGCTGTTCTTCAAAGACCCTGCTGCCAATCTAGAGTGGGTGTGTAAGAAACCTCTTCATCTCGCCCTGCTCGACTTACAGGAAGAATGGCGAAAGGGCTACACCCTCGTCAATGCCCGATACGACACCCTCGACTTCAAAGCCCAGCTGCGAAAGCCAGATAAGCTAATTAAGTCTGAGCTTCGTACGCTAACTGACAAAGCACGAGCCGACTACAACAAACTTCGATATGAACGGAATGCAGCGGAAACGGCTCGCCAAGTAGACATCACACTGTCTATTAATCGTCGCCGTGAAGAGAAAGCCCTAGCTGCAACCAAAGTAGCCACAGCAGAAGCTGAAGCCTTAGCAGCCGAGGCGATGGCACTGGCAAAGATCCAACAAGACTTACTAGATGAAGAAGCAGCTTTGGCTGACCTAGTACGCGCCTACTCAAAATCACAAGGGGCGAGCTAATCGCCCTACTCACCTGGAAACACCCTTGAACTTTTTCGCAGTACACAAGCAGTCGAACACAATTCAACGTGTTGTCTCTTCTAGCTTCACACCTACCAACACCGAGGAAACAACCTTCTATCCAGCAACCGATGGCCGATTGAGTCAGTATTACGCGAGATTGAAATATGACACCCCTATCGACATATACTCAATCATCGCCAAACCTAATCCTCCAGAGATCCTGCCCTTGACACCAGAAGGCAAGATCGCACTTAGACACTATGTACTGAAGCATCGCCAGCATGAGACAACCGAAGCAATGGCATCAGCATGGCGGGTCTCGGAGCGGACCATCAGAGACATCTTGTCCAAGCTTACCACCCCCTACCCTTGACTACCCTACAGGGCTAGGGGGTGGTAGCCCCATGGAAGCCCCGTGTATCAGGGCTTGTAGAAGCACTGTCGGACAAGTCTGAGATGCTGGTCACAGCAGTTACAGATCCAACCATTCAATGTATATGCCCTGCTCTATCGCAGTACGCTGTGGGCTTGGGTGCCCGAAGCAATGGCTTGAAGCTTCGCATGCTGGCGTCCCGTGGGGCATCTTGATGTCGTACCGTGTTTGCGTTGTCCCTAACGCTAGTGGTGGTGGTTTGACTGCTATCGCTAGCCGATCGTGGGGCAGTGCTGGTAGCCCACCACCAGGCACAACCCCGCCTGGATCACCACCAACAGCTATGACGGTTGATGTTACGGGGCTTTGATTGATCAGTACCCACAAGAATTAAACAGCTCATAGAATCGAGTAAGTGTAATAGATTTCAATCTGAACACTACTTGAAAGTTGTTGAGTTTTTGGAAATAGCCGAACGCACTAGTTTTCGACTTTTTGGAAAACATAGAAACACTAGACACACACTACTAAAAGCAAGTATCGATTTAGTGCAAGAGAAAATTTTAGTTAGTGTTCGAGTTTCCTGGAAAACCCAACCAAAGTGCCAGCACCCGATCAAAAAAAATTCTACCGAACCGCTTGACAAGCTCTCAGGCACACCGCTAGCGTGGAATAAGAACCCGACCAACGGAGCATGTCAGTGAACATTACAAAGCCCGACCTAAGTGCCAACAACGACCAATGGCAAGAATATGCAGATGCAGGGTGCTTGCACCTGAAGCAGAAGCTTTCCGAATTCCTTCAGGAACAATTCGGCTTCACAAAGTCTAAGGTGAACCGCTATTTGCATGTCGGCTTAGGCTCAACCGTGAAAGCCGATAACGCCCAGTACGACTATGACCTTTACTTCCGACTCTTCCCTGACCTGGAAGTTGGCTGGCCCCGTGAGACACTGGTCATCGCACGGCTCTATTTTGTAGAGCAACGCAAGGGGCATGGTCGAAGCTTGTTAAGTTGGCTCGTAAAACTTGCACCAGAAATTGGTTACAAGTACATTGCTATAGAGGCTGCAAACGAAAACTCAAGCGCTTTCGGTGAACGCTTTGGGCTTGAACTTTACAAAGGCAAGAGCGGCTGGCTTGGCTCTATCGATAACATTCAGCAAGCCCTTCGTTAAAACCAAGTTCAAACTTGTCTGGCGACCGCACGGCATTTGCTGCGGTGGCTAACTCGGCCGGCTAATTAGAACATGCCATTTCAGAAGAGCTGAACACAGTGCACTGTGTTCAACGTAGACTGCTGTCTGAGCTAGTAACAGGAATTCCGGCGTTGACAGCAGCCGCTGAAGTACTAACGGAAAGCTATCACCATATCTAATCCAGTCGACCACGCTTCCGAACCGTCTAAATGCCGCTACACGGTTACAGCCCAGTAATTCCAGGCACCTGCACTACAGGGTGTTAAGCAGATCGCCCCTTTCCCGCGTATTCCACAGACTCTGTGCGGGAATGGCGGCAGCCACTGTCGGTAATGGTAGGATTCCTACCTTTGCCGCTTTTCCCAAGTGCTGTCGGGGAAGCATAGGAAGCACCGACCATTCGCTATCTCTCTGTATCTGCCGACATACCCGGTTCCTTGGCAACGTGCACAATCCGGATCTGCGTGGGCTTTCAGATAGGCTTTCCAGGCGTACCAGCTAGTAGGTGCTGGCGTTGATCTTTCTTCTCTCGACTCACGGTCCAGCAGTTCTTCAAGTCCGTCAGGATCCTGCGGATCAATGTTCAAGGTTTCGCAGAGGTCTTCCCAGTCGCTCATCATCAGTCCTTTGTGCTTAGCTCAGTGCTTAGTGTTGGCGGGTCAGATACTACGTCCGAGGTGGGCTGTTATCCAGCGGTCCAACACCACTAACTCAACATGGCAGTGCAGAGGGTACTCAACCCGCGACGTGTATTCATTGGCCTGTACGCTAGCGGTCACGACTTGATGAATACAGAAACCACCTCAAAACCGTATTCATTAGCCTTGCTTTTAGTTTTGAATACACCCATACTCCTTGCATCTAGAGACAAATGAATACACAGGCGAGGATATGGCACAGGTCGGATACATTCGCGTTAGCTCGGTTGATCAAAACACAGACCGCCAGCTTGACGGCATCACTTTGGACAAGGTTTTCACTGAGAAGGTAAGCGGGGCAACTACAGACCGTCCCCAGCTCCAGGCAATGCTGGAGTACGTGCGAGAGGGGGATACCATCGTTGTTCACAGCATTGACCGCCTTGCCCGCTCCCTGGCTGACCTGCTGAAGCTGGTGGAGGACCTGAACAAGCGTGGTATCCACATCCGCTTTAACAAGGAACAGCTTGAGTTCACTGGTGAAGACAACCCGATGCAGAAGCTGATGCTCTCAATGATGGGCAGCTTTGCTGAGTTTGAGCGGTCAATGATCAGGGAACGCCAAAAGGAAGGCATTGCCAAGGCTAAGGAGAAAGGCGTCTACAAGGGCCGCACTAAGACCGTCGATGATGCTGCTATTCGTGCTGCTATTGCTGGTGATGGAATAACTAAAGGCTTGTCGTTCCGTGGGGCTGCTGAGCACCTTGGCGTTAGCCTGAGTACTGTACAACGTGCAATGAAAGCCTCTGTAGCCTCATAGCAAGCGATTACAGCAACGTTCCTGAATGGCTCGTCACCCAGGGGATATTCGAGAATCGTCTTTACGAAGCTGTATGGGGCTGGCGTAGGCCATTAAGGTAAGCGCGACAGCCGCCAGGATTTCAGCCGATCAGCCAATTCCAAGCTCCACCGTTGGTGGAGGTTGAGTTCCCTTCTCTGATAGTTTGCCCAGGAATCGCAAGTCGTTTTCCGAACAGGGCAAGGTGCCGCGTTCATAGCTGCCTCCGTGACGATCTATCACACTTGGATTGTGAACTTCGCACCAGGCGAGCAATTGCATCTCAGTCGGGAACTGGGCACCGAACCCTATGGTCGGCGCCCTTAGACCCAACTGATCTTCGTTTACAGTAGACTGGAACGACAACCCCTGAACCGCTGCTTAGAATTCAAACCACTTCCACCTGGGAATTAGCCTTAAACTTTCTAAATGCTTCAATCACCAATTCAGTATCAGTTTCCGACTTGTATTGACGCTTAGTCTTATCCAGCTCAGAAAGTTCGAACACTTCCCGCGCCTTACTAAAAATCTCACTAGACTTCGCGTCATTAGCCAAAACCACCTTGAGTCGCTCACAAGCCTTGTCAAACGCATTAGAATTGAAGAAATCCAACTTCTCACCAATCACCAGCATTCTAACAATCAACATCAACTGAAACCTGAATTTTTTATAATTCGTATCGAGCTCGCCGCTCCTAAACATCTGTTCAATACGGTAGTAAGCAAGACCACTTACATAATATGCCGAATACTTATGATCCTCATTAAAGATTTTCCCAGAAAATCTTTTAACAATAGTACCATAGTAACCCGACACCAGATGTGGAGAGTCTAAAAACATTGATGCAAAAGACTTAATTTGTGTAGGAATAGATATTATCTGTGTTCGCTTAACATCACCACCATAAGAGTTATACTGCTGCGAGCGTCGCTCATAATAAAGCTGAACACCGCCCTTTTCAGCAGCATAATACAATTCCAGCTTTTTCTGGAACGAGCTTAACGCTTCCAACTGCTCAGTTTTAACTTCCGTCTGACTATTGGTAGCCAAGGTAATGCTTGTTTTAATATCTTCATTATCCGTGACAATTATCTTCATTGGCACGAAAACCTTATCTATTCCAGCAATGTTTCTAGACTCGTGCAAAACATGGCTAGTCTGACAACCATTTACAACTTGATAATCTCTTATAGTGAATCTATTTCCCGCAGGCGTAAGCGATGAAGCCACTACTGTGACACCATTATTTAGAACACAGAATAGATCAAACTTACCCTGATCAAGAGTCCCTTTGATTTTAGCATTGACAGCATTCCCGCCTTGAAAATCCCGAACGTTGTCATCAAAAATACTATAAATCGTGCCACTTTCATCTTGGATTAGTTTTACATACTCATCGAATGGTATGACACCGAGATACGCCTCAGTAACACCCTCAATATCTGGCAGTGTAATTCTGTTCTGAAAGTTAACCGTAACCGACAAACGATTCTTCGTTTCCTGATAGAGCTTTTGCAACTCCGACGCGCCAAACGCATCAATAGACGCGCCTTCAAACAAATTCAGCAGCTCTAACTCTTTCTTCCCACTTGAAATGACCGCAACCAAATTATCATCATCCACCCACTTACCAGTACATACATAAAAAAGCTTACAGTTCGGACGACGGTTCACCATATTATCGGACATCTGGATAAGCAGCTCCCAGATACCCTTCATTTTCTTAATTGCAGAGTTTTGAACCAACTGAGGCGTATCAGCGAGAAAGTCCTTCACGCCGTGTATAAATGAGCCAATAGCAGAGCCATCGAAATTTGAACTTGTTTTCGCTTGCACAAAGGCAATATCAGCATCCAAGTACCCAGAATTAGCAACAACATCCTGCAGCATATCCTCATCAGTGATCAGACGACCATTGACCACAATACACATGCCATCTATAGCACAGTCCCCACCGGAGCCAACATGGATGTCATCCAGCTCAAAGCTGCCCCTAAATATCTTTGACGTTATAGCGTAATTTACAAAGTGCTCAAACTGCTCAGAAACATCTCGCTTCGTCAACTCATTCTGATTCACAAAGGTCGAAAGTAATGAGCTTGTAATTTTGTCCATAACAATCCTTAGGTTACAGCTGAGAATTCAATATTAAAAGCCAGTGACTCATTTACTCGTATAGAGAAATAGAGCTTTTCAGCTGCTCCGCGAAATTGTAAATCTCATCAAGTGAAGAAATAGGGTGCCTTGTCTCATTTTTATCTGCGTCGAAAAGTCCAATATATTTCTGACTGCGATTGAAGTGCAGGCGACAGATAGGCTTACGATTATTGTCATCAAGCAATACACCAAAGTAGCTCTTCGTATCTCGATGAACGATTCGTTTTGCATCAACAACCGCCCTAACGATTGCCTTAACAATATGAAATCCTTCCAATTCTTCAAGCGTCGTCTGGATCTGGTCTTCAGCACTATCTTCGGCAGGCTCCGAAACCGGGGTACTTTCGATAGCCTCCATCGCATATGACGGCTCAACTGCACCGCTCATAGCTGACTTCAGACGGTCATTGATCTGATCCCCCAAAAACTGAATTGCAGCTTTACGGGTCAAGGTTGTGAATTGCTCCCTAACCTTCTGGGTGATGATTCCATCGTAGACCCGCGTAGCGAAAAACTTAACGAAGTCGTCACTTGGCTGACTGAACTGTGAGGCCATCTCCTTCTTGATCTGTCCCACATACTTCAACTCACCGGCAGCACTGATGATCGAATCCACATCGAATGCAGACTTGGTCAGCTTCTGCAGTTCAGGTAGGGCGTGCTCGTCTATATCAAGAAGGTCCAGCTCCAAGAACGGCTTCTCGTCCATCTTGTTAGGGGCATCAAGATCAGTGAAGAACCGGTAGACCTGCCCATTTGTCAGGATGGAGATACGGGCAGTGGTGACATGGAAATATCGGAAGAGCTGGCTTGCATGGTTGATGTGCAGCGGCTCACCAATTTTCTTACATTCGATTAGAATCTGGATTTCGCCATTCTTCATGATGGCATAGTCGATCTTCTCTCCCTTCTTCGTCCCAACGTCGCAGACGTATTCGGGCGTTACCTCAGATGGGTCGAAGACATCGTAACCCAGGACAGAGTTGATGAAGGGCATGACGAAGGCAATTTTTGTCGCCTCTTCCGTTTGGATTGCAGGCCCCTGCTGGCGGATTTTGGCTGATAACGCGTTCAGTCGCTCTACGAATTCCATCTCTCGCTCCTCGCTCAGATGCCACATCCTAGTAGCAGAGCTACCGTACTGGCAATTGCAAATCATCGATAATGGAAGGGTAAAAAGCGATGCGACCAGATGACAGGGCAGCGCCAAAATTGGTGTAACCAGACAAGGGCAATGGGGAGGAGAAATATCGAAGCTAGAATCGCCAGCACAGTGCACCACTTAGGTGTACCCAAACGCTGTCACACTTCGAGATTTTTGAGAGAGAAATCCTTGAGAAATCAAGAAATTGCGTAATGGAGGCAACCCCAACAGGCACCACCAGTATCAACGTTCTATCCTCGCTCACCTGCTTTTATCCGCTTTAGATCTCGCACAAATCAGATGCGGAGATCTTTGAATAACTCTCTGAGTAGCTGTGCTATGGTCTCGACTGGTACTCCTGCCCCATAGGTATCAAACGTGATCGTGCCGGAGGCATGACCCATGACCGCCTGAGCATGGGTGATCGGTACCCCTTTGGCTTGCATCAACGACGCTAGTGAATGCCGCAATGAGTGGAAGACCAATCCGCGTTCATAGGCATCCCCTAAAGTAGTAGGGATAGCTTGCTGATTGACCCACTCACCCGATGGCCTGTAACCAAACTGGGCTAGCGCTTCGCTCCCACTGCTGTGCATTGCATCGACGTACCTTAGAAATGCTGCTAGGTCGAAACCGTACGCGCCATCAGTAAGTGGCACTAGTCGCTCACTCTGCTTGTTCTTGATTGACTTTCCCTCACCTGCCTCGTTGATGTGAATTGCAACAAGGCCAGACTCTGTGGTCACAACGTCCCCGACCGTTAACTGGCATATCTCCTTCAGTCGCCCGCCAGTGATGATTCCCAGGCTGAGCAGCCATCGCTTCCACGAAGTCTCTGGGAGGCCGTTTGCATAGTCCATCAGCTTGCTCACCTGGTGCTGAGTGAAAGCCTTACGGGTCGATTCAACCCCCTTTGTAAGCTTCAGTTTCTTGTCGTAGGTCTTACACAGATGGCCGTTCTCGACGGCCCAGGTAAAGACTGCCGAAAGCTTCACGATCAGCTTATTCACGGTCGATGGCATCCGACCTTCTGACAGACGCTCTCGGAACTGCACAAGGTCTGCTCTGGAATGTGTCCTCAAATCCAAACCTTCCAGATTCTCAGAAATCACCTTGTGGCACAGGGTCGTCTCCTTCAAGGTCGTGGGCTGCTGGTCCCCTCCACGATCAGCCATGTAAAGCTGCGACAGCACATCGAAGGTCATAGGGGTTGCCGATGGCTCTGTTGCCGTACTCATCACCTCACCATTCGGAGCGAACACCGACGAGGGGCTAACAGCAACGTTCCGGTACAAGTCCCCCCAATGCCGTAGTGGGTGGCCGTCATCAGCAGACATAAGCGTACTTCTCACCAGCGTGAGCAGTTGCTCTCGTAGGTCATTCCACGAGGCATCAGGACGATCCAAGTGGAATCCCCGTAGCGATGACGTGAGATGTTCAGACGCCTGCATTGCACTTCTGCGATCAGTGGTCTTGAGGGAGACAGACACCGTTCTATTCACGCTGCCAGTCACACGAAGGCGTAGGTAGTAGATACCGTGTCGTCGGTAGTGGTACGGACTCGCCAGCCGGCACGTTGGCCTCAATGGAAACGTGCGGTTTGTGACAACACTTGTGACAGGATGTCCCTGTGGGTGGGTGTTCATGACGGTTAAGCCCCTGTAATCATTGGGTTAACCCTTTCCCTCTTTGTCGTTCTGGATGTATTGCCGGGAGGATTTGCGCAAGCTGAAGCGGATTACCCTGCTGTGGGATTACATTCGTGGGGTGACCGAGGCGAATGCGCCGCTGCTGATGGGTGAGACGCGCGAGATGCGCTTTGCTCAGGGTTGATGGAGGTCTTTAGGTGTTCGCCACAGCATTTCCAGCGCCTATGAGAACGAGCGCCGCCCGCGCGGCGCATCGCGAGCTGCGCTCGCTCCTACGTTTGTTTCGGGCCAATATTTCCTGTGGGATTTGCGCGCGTACGCCTTGACTCATGGCGCGATATCGCGTCGTACCCACAAGGCGGTCGCGCGCGCCTGTCCCAGGCGTAACTGGCCCGAAACAAACGTAGGAGCGAGCGCAGCTCGCGATGCGCCGCGCGGGCGGCGCTCGATCTCATAAGCGCCGAAATCCTCAAGGCAGGCACCTGTCAGCTACACCGCGCTGTATTCTTTACAGCTATTTCAATAAGACGCCACCACAATCGACACCCGCCGGTTCTCGGTTCGCCCTGCGCTGGTGCGGTTGTCTGCCACCGGCTGCGTGCTGCCCAGCCCCCGGGTAAGAATGTTCTGCGCTGGCATTCCCACGCCGGCCAGTGCCTTGGCCACACTCTGCGCGCGCCGTTCGGACAACTGCTGGTTGTACGCCGCCTTGCCCGAGGCATCGGCATGGCCGTCGACGCGCACGCGCTGAATGCCCACGCCCAGCAACGCCTTGCCAATCCGCTCGACGATTGCCTGGCTCGTGCCGTTGAGGTTGTCCAGATCACTGCCGAACAGCACCTTGCCCGACAGGTCGAACGCCCAGCCCTCATCGGTGGGGGCAAAGCCTTCACGCTTGAGCACGGCAATCTGCTCTGCGGTCAGCCCCTTGGGCGGTGTGCTCTGGCACCCAGCCAGCGCCAGCAGGGCCAGCACCATCACGAAAGAAAAACGCAAACGCTGTATCACGGTTCAACTCCTGTTCCTGTAATCGGCGGCGGACCGTTCCGTCTGCGCCGCTTGCCACTGGCCACGGCGCTTGCGCTTGGCCTGGTACATCGCCGCATCTGCGGCATTGAGGAGGCTGGCAGGGTCGCTGCCATCATCCGGGTAATACGCGATGCCGACGCTCAGCGAGGTGGTGAGGCTTTCGCCGCCATCAAGCAGCATCGGCAGTTGCATGCTGGCGATGATCTTCTCGGCGATGCGCTCGGCATCCTCGCGCGAATGCAGCGGGGTCAGCAGCACGGCGAACTCGTCACCGCCCAGGCGGGCCACCAGGTCGTGCTCGCGCAGTTGCGCACGCACACGGTCGGCAACGTTGATCAGCACTTCGTCACCCACGGCATGGCCAAGGCTGTCGTTGATCTGCTTGAAGTGGTCACTGTCGAGGAACAGCAACGCCAGATGGTCCTGCTGGCGTGCGGCGTTGCGCAGGCTGCGGCTGAGCCGGCCCTCGAAGAATGCGCGGTTGGGCAGGCCGGTCAGGCTGTCGTGGCTGGCCTGGTGAGCCAGGGTGGCGTTTTCGTTCTGCAGGTGGCTGTGCCAGACCTCCAGTTCATCGAGCAACGCGTTGAAGTCGTTGCCCAGCTCGTTGAGTTCGGCGATGGGCGCTTCCGGTACCCGGCGGTCGAAACTGCGCTCGCGACGGGCGGCGTGGGCGACGCTGGCCAGGCCGCGCAGGGGCCGGACGATATCGCCGAGCAGGCGCCGCGACAGGTACAAGGCGACGAAGGCACTGAGGATGGTGCAGAACAGGATGCCGCCCAGGCCGCTGAGCAGGAACAGCAGCAGGCTGCGGCCCTGGCCGATCAGTTCGATATGCCCGACCTTCTGCTGCTGGTGCATGATCGGCAGGTTGATCGGCTCATCCAGCAAGGCCGTCGCCACTTGCGCCTCCAGGTGCGCGAGCACGCCCTCATCGCTGCGCTGCCAGTGCGCCAGCTGCTCACCGTCGTTGTTGAACACCTTGGCATCGGCCACTTCTTCGGTTTTGGCGATCAGCTCCAGCGCCTCATTGGCCGCGGCGCTGTCGTCGAACACCACGGCGGCTTCGACGGTGTAATTGATCGAGCGGGCAATCAGGTGCAGGTTGTGGTTGGCGTACACACGCAGGGCCAACACGCCGAGCAGGGTCAGCGAGATGCCAGCCAGGCCCACCGCCAGCAGGGCCACGCTGAGGTGGCCACGGCCGAGCACCGAGCGCAGGGTCGGGCGCACGCCCTGCTTGTTGCCGGCCTTCATGGCTGCACGCTTCATGGCAGCGCTCCGCGGCGCCGTGACAGCTGCAGCACACTGGGGTGGATACGCACACCGGAACGCGCCACGGAGTCGAGGTTGACCTCGAAGGCGACTTGTTGATCGCTGACGCGCAGGCAAAACAGGCTACCGACCGTGCATGGGTCGTCGGCTTCGCTGATGCTCAGTACCGGGCGGCCACTGATGGCCTGGAACAGGCGGTCGCGCTGGCCATCGTCGAGCTTGCCGATGTACACGGCGTCACAGGCCTGGGCAACCTGCCGGTCGTCGGCCAGCAGGCGCCGTACCTGCAAGGGTTGCCCGGAGTTCTGCACGCTGCCTTTGATCAGGTCGTCGGCGTATTCGGTGGGGCCGACCAGGCACAGGCGCAAGGGCACTGGCTCGGCAGGCCAGCGCGCATAGCTGAGGATCCCCAGGACCACCTGGGTCACCGCCCTGGCACGCTGCTGGGCCTGTGCGGCGGTGGCCGAACCGTCCGCCTGGGCAGGGCCGGCCATTAGCGACAGGGCGACCAGCAGCAGCGAAAGCGCACAGCCTGTCAACCGCTCCCTGGCGCCTGTCATGTGAGAATTCTCTCAAAATCCTGTGTGAAGTCGGCGCAACGATAGCACAACGCTGGCTATCTGTAGGCGCGTCAGACTTGTTCGAGCATCAGACCGGATATGCGCCGAACCTTGCGCAGCACTGCTTCTTCGAAAATACCCTGGCGCGGCTCGATCAAGCTGAAGCAATGCTTGGCCCGGGTGATGCCGGTGTACACCAGCTCCTTGGTCAGCACCGGGTTGAGTGCATCCGGCAGCACCAGCGCGGTGTGGCTGAACTCGGAGCCCTGGGATTTGTGCACGGTCATGGCGTAGACGGTTTCCACCTCGTTGAGGCGGCTGGGCAGAACGAAACGCACCCCGCCACTGCCATCGTTGCGCGGGAAGGCCACGCGCAGCAGCGCTTCGCCGTGCTCATCCGGCAGGCGCAGGGCGATGCCGATGTCACCGTTCATCAAGCCAAGGCCGTAGTCGTTGCGTGTCACCAGCACCGGGCGGCCTTCATACCAGGGCTGCTGGCTGTCGATCAGCCCGGCGTTGTGCAGCACCCGCGCCACTCGCTCGTTGAGGCCTTCGACCCCCCAGGCACCCTTGCGCACGGCGCACAGCAGCTGGAAGTCTTCAAAACTGTGCAGCACTTTGGCGGCCCATTGTTCCCAGCGCGGATCGTCGAATGCGCTACCCGGCGCCGGGCGATGGCGGCCAATGGCACGCAGGTAGCTGCGATAGCCCTGAGGCCCTTCGTTACCGCGGTTGAGGCCATCGAGAATCAGGCGGTCGAAGGCCCGATCCTGTTCGCCGCGCAAGGCCAGGCCGAACACGTCCGCTGGCGGAAGGCTCAGCAGGTCACGTGCCGCCTGGGCCTCCTGGCGGTTGACCAGGCGCGCCAGCTGGCCGATGCCACTGCCTTCGCCAAAACGCCGCGAAAACCGCAGCATCACGACCTGCTGGGCCAGCGGATTGCGTTGTGCATCGCCAGGTTTCAGGCCACTGGCAGCCAGCGATTGGCCACCGATCTGTTCCAGCCAGGCCTGGGTCGCGGGCGAGTAGCAGCCCTCTTCGGCATCCCGGCACAGGTCACCGAGCACGGCGCCAGCCTCGACCGAGGCCAGCTGGTCCTTGTCCCCCAGCAGAATCAGCCGTGCCTTGGGCGGCAACGCCTCAAGCAGGTTGGCCATCATCTCCAGGTCGATCATCGACGCTTCGTCGACCACCAGCACATCCAGCGGCAGCAGGTTGCCGGCGTGGTGACGGAAGTGCCGCGAGCCCGGGCGACTGCCGAGCAGGCGGTGTACGGTGCTGACGTCGGTGGGGATCTGCCCGCGCACGTCGGCGCTCACCTGCAACCGTTCAACCTGCTGGCCGATGGATTCGGTCAGGCGTGCAGCGGCCTTGCCAGTCGGCGCAGCCAGGCGAATGCGCAGCGGCCTGCCCTGCTCCACCGCAGGTGCCTGCAGCAACGCCAGCAAGCGCACCACGGTGGTGGTCTTGCCGGTACCGGGGCCGCCAGTGATGATGCTGAAGCCTGCGCGGGTGGCCAGGGCGCAGGCCAGTTTCTGCCAGTCCACCTGGCCGGCCTGGGCGCCTTCGTCGAACAGCTGCGCCAGGCGTGCTGGCAGGTCGGCCGGGGCCGCTTCGTCCTGGCTCAGGCGCTGGCGCAGGGTCTGGTCGATCTGCCGCTCGTAGCTCCAGTAGCGGCGCAGGTACAGGCGCTGGCCGCTGAGCACCAGCGGCCGCGACTGCTGGCCCGGCGTATCGCCGGCTGCCACCAGCGGGCTGGCGGCAATGCGTTGCAGCCAGGTCGGCAAGCCGAGGTTGGCCAGCAGTTGCGAGGGCAGCAGCAACGGCCCGGTCAGGGCATCGCCTTCCGGAGGCAGCGACAGCGCGAAGTCCGGCTCGGCGAGGGTCTGTTGCAGGTCGAGGCAGACATGCCCGTGGCCCAGCTGGTGGCTGGCCAGGGCGGCCGCCAGCAAGAGCAACGGGTCACTGCCAGGGGCACGCTCTTCGAGAAAGCTGACGAACGCCCGGTCTAGCGCGCGCAGCCAGCCACGCTCCACCCAGCGATCGAGCAACTGCAACAGGTCTGCACTGTTGTGCTGAGGGGCCAGGGCCAGCAGATGCTCGGCGTGCAGTGGCGTAGGCAAGAGATCGTCGAGGGTTCGGCTCATGGCGCGGCTCCGGCAAACAGGTCCTGCTGCTCGGGCGCGTGCACGCCACGGAACAACGCGTCGAGGGCCTCGATCAGCTCACGTGGCGGTTTGGCGAAGTACACACCGTGGCCACTGCTGCTGGCGCCGCGCAGGAAGATGAACAGGGCACCGCCGACATGGCGGTCATAGTCGTAATCAGGCAGCCGGGCGCGCAACTGGCGGTGCAGGGCCAGCAGGTACAGCACGTACTGCAGGTCGTAGCGATGCTCGAGGATGGCTTTTTCCATGGCCTGGGTGTCGTATGCCTGAATGTCAGGGCCAAGCCAGTTGGACTTGTAGTCCGCCACGTAATAGCGCCCGTCGAGCGCGTAGGCCAGGTCGATGAAACCCTTGAACATGCCGTTGAGCAAAGTCGGTTGTGCTGCCGGGCGTGCACTGCCGGGGTGGGTGTGGCGGGCCACCAGGCGGTCGAGTTGCACGGCGTCGACATTGTGGCTGGCGAACCAGAACTCCATCTCGATCTGGTAATGCTGCAGTTGCGCGAGCGTCAGCTGCGCAGGGCCGGCCGGCAGTGGCTCGTTGAGCAGGCGCTGCAGCCACTGGCTGAGTGTCGGGATCCAGCCGGCCCAGTCGCGGCGGTTGCAACGCTGGCCGACAGTGCGCTCGATGAGCTTGGCATTACCGGCAACGTCGCCAAAGCCTTCGCGGCCGGCCCACTCCAGCAGCCCATGGAGGAACGTGCCCGGGTTGGGGCCGCGGGGGAAGCGATGGATGTCGCCGCCGTCGGCGGGGACTTCACGGATCAGCTGGGTGTCGGCAACTTCGTCATCCAGCAGTTGCTGAGCCTGTGAGCTGTCGGCGCCGAGGGTCTGTTCGCCAACGCGCAAGGCACTGTAGGAGGCGACCCACCAATGCTCGGCAGCCGCCCGGCGTGGCTTGCGGGCGGGCACCAGCTCGCGCTCGGCCTGGGTCGCACGGTAATGCTCATCGCTGGCCTCCGGCAATGACGGGCAGGCAATATCCACGCAGCCTGCCAGCAAGCTCTGCAGCCATACCTTGAGGTGCTCCGAGCCTGGCAGCGCCAGGCCACCACCCAGCAGGTAACCCAGCGCCGAGCGGTGCAGCTGCGAGCTTTTCTGGTTGCCGCGCTTGAGGTCGGCGACACCCAGCCAGCAGGCGTGCTGGGCACGCGTCAGGGCCACATAGAGCAGGCGCAGGTCTTCGGCCAGGCGCTCCTCGTCGGCCAGGGCGATCTGCTCGGCGTCGGGGGTCAGCGTCAGTTGTGCGTTGCCCTGGCTGTCGTGCCAGGCCAGGGGCAGACGGCTGCCGTCCACCGGCTTGCTGGTGCAGATGAACGGCAGGTAGACCAAGGGGTACTCCAGGCCCTTGGACTTGTGGATCGTCACCACCTTGACCAGCTGCTCGTCGCTTTCCAGGCGCAGGATCTGCTCTTCGCCCGCCTGGCCGGAGTTGGCCAGGTGCTCGGCCAGATGACGGATCAGCGCCTGTTCGCCGTCCAGCTCGCCGGCCGCCTGCTGCAGCAGTTCGGCCAGGTGCAGCAGGTTGGTCAGCACGCGTTCGCCATCCGTGCGGCCGATCAGCATGCGCGGCAGCTCGAAGTCGTGCAGCAGGTGCCGCAGCATGGGCAACACACCCTGGCGCTGCCAGATCTCACGGTAGCGGCGAAAACGCATGACCCAGCCTTCCCACACCCGCTCGTCCTGGTTCAGCTGATCAAGTTCAGCCAGCGACAGCTCCAGGGTCAGGCTGGCCAGTGCGGCCTTGAGCAGGCGCTCGGAATCCGGCTCGGCGCAGGCCTTCAGCCAGGCCAGCAAGTCATGGGCCTCCTGGGCGGCGAATACCGAATCCTTGTCGGAGAGGTACACGCTGCGTACTTCGCGAGCGGCCAGCTCGTTGCGCACCAGCTGCGCTTCATGGCCATCACGCACCAGAATGGCGATGTCCGACGGCTGGCACGGGCGCAGCCCGCCCTGGTCATCGCTGAAGCCGGTGACCCCACGCTGGCCACCATTCAATACCGCAACGATATGGCTCGCGCAGCTGGCAGCCAGCTGTTGCCGGTAGAGCGTGCTGGATACCGGCTCTTCGCTTTCCAGCTGCCAGCATTGCAGGGCCGCACAGGCCTCGCCGTCGATCAGTAGGCGTTCGCTTCGGCCTTTGGCACGGACCTCGACGAACGGCAGCGGGTTGTCGTCGGCTTCGCGGAATAGGAAGGCGCCCTTGCCCTGCGCACGGGCTTCTGCCTGCAGGAACACCTGGTTGACCGCCGCGACCATCGCCTGGCTGGAGCGGTAGTTGGTATCCAGGCTGTGCAGGCGCCCGGCGGTGGCGCGACGGGCCGACAGGTAGGTGTAGATATCGGCACCGCGGAAGGCGTAGATCGCCTGCTTGGGGTCGCCGATCATGAACAGGCCGGTTTCCGGGTTGTTCTCGCTGATGCGGTAGATGCTTTCGAAGATGCCGTACTGGACCGGGTCGGTGTCCTGGAACTCGTCGATCAACGCCACCGGGAACTGCTCGCGGATCAACGCCGCCAGGCGTTCGCCCGACTCCGTGGCCAACGCCTGCTGCAGACGCAGCAACATATCGTCGAAGCCCATTTCGGCACGGCGGCGTTTTTCCACTTCGAAGCGCGCCGCCACCCAGGCGGCAGCATGTTCAAGCAAGCGGGCATCCGGGCTGGCCAGGGCCTGCAACTGTTGCTGCAGGTTCTGCATCGCATCGAAGGCCGGGTGGTCGGGTGGATCACCGACTTTCCAGGCTTCGGCCATCCCGTCTGGGGTCAGGCGGGTAAAGCCCGTGCCCAGGTCGAGTTCCACCGCTTGATCATCACTGGCCCAGGTGCGCAGTTTTTCGAACCAGGGTTCGAAGTAGCGCGCCTGCAACTTGCGGCCATCGGCCTGTTTCGCCGCCACGGCGTCGCGGCAGATTTGCTGCAGCTCGCCCGCCCATTGCGCCCACGGCGCCTTGAGTTGGCTCAACTGCTCGCCGCGCAGTTGCAACGCACCCTCGATCAGCGCTTGCGGCTCCGCTTCGTCCTGCTGCGCCCGTACCCGGCCGAACAGCGGGCGGATGCGCGGCAGCAAGGCATCGGGGCTGCCCCAATGGCTGCGCACCCAGTTCAGCGCTTCGCCGTGCATGCCATAGCAGAAGCGCCGCCAGTAGTCGCGCATGACCTGGCCGAGCAAGTCGCTGTGGTCGGTTTCCAGGCTCTGGGTAAACAGGCTGCCACTGTCGAACGCATGCTCACGGAGCATGCGCTGGCACCAACCATGGATGGTCGACACCGCCGCTTCGTCCATCCACTGCACGGCAACTTCCAGGCGATTGGCGCATCGTGGCCAGTCTGCTTCGGCATAGTCATCGCGCAGTTGGTGCAGCAGGGGGTCGCCGCCTTCCAGTTCGCCGCGGAAGAAACGCGCGGCCTCGGCCAGGCGGGCGCGGATACGCTCGCGCAGCTCTTTGGTGGCGGCATCGGTGAAAGTCACCACGAGTATCTGCGGCGGCAGCAGTTCGCGGCCGAAGCCTTGCTCACCGCCATGGCCGAGGATCAGCCGCAGGTACAGCGCGGAAATGGTGAACGTCTTGCCCGTGCCGGCACTGGCCTCGATCAGCTGGCTGCCATGCAGGGGAAAACTCAGTGCCAGGGGGCGGGCCTGGGTCATGCTTCACGCTCCGGATTGGCTTGGGCCTGCCAGGCGGCGCTGAACAGGGGGCGGTACAAGGTTTCACACCAGCCTTCGAAGGTTTCGTCGGCGCTGAGCGCGGCAAAGTCACGGAACTGCCGGGCCAGGGCAACACTTTCGCTGCGCTCACCGAAACTGGTGCGGCCATCCCCCTCGTAGGCTCGGGTAGCGGCAGCCAGGGCCTTGTCCGGATCTTCCTGAGCCAGCCAGGCAAAGGCCGTCTTGGCGGCGACAGGCAGCGGTGCATTCATCGCGGCTTGGCGCGCTACCAACAGGTGGCCCAATTGTTCGCCCGCCTGAGCCTGCGGCAAGGGTCCGAGCAGCAGGGTGACGTCACTGGCCAGCAGCGCACTGTGCAGTGGATAACCGGCGGCGCAGGCGGCCAGGTGCATCACCCAGCTGCCAATCAGACGGTGCCACTTGAGGTTATTGCGCCCGGCACTGATGGTGTTGGGAACCGTGGTGATGCTCAACAGGCTTTGATCGTCGGCCTGATAGACCCGGCCGAGCCAGCCCTCAAGACGATGGCTGGCGTGCTCGAAGTGGATCGGCAGCGCTCCGTCGACCACCGTGGGCCAGCGCTGCAGCAGTTGGTGATGACGCTGCAGCAGATCGGGCAGTGGCTGGATCAGTTCGGCTTGCAGCAGTTCACCGAAACCTGCCAGGGGCAGCATGCCGCAGGCTTGCAGGCGGCGGGCCTGGGCCTGTAATGCACGTTCGGCGTTGTCAGGGTCACTCAGGGCAGCACCCAGCAGGCTTTCGCTGGCGCTGTAGCGCTGCAAGGCGTCAAGGACGAAGGGCTCTTCATCTGGTGTGGGGGCTTCGAGGGCTTCGAAGAACACTTTCAGGCGCTGGCTGAAAAAATGCCTCACAGGGTGACGCAAGAAATCCTGCAGCTGGGTCAGCGTCAGTGCTTCATCGCTGACATACGGTGGCAGGTCAAGGTCAGGCTGCTGCTCCTCAGCAGTCTGCTGGTGCAGCAATTGCCATTCATGGGCATAGCTGAACAACGCGCTGCCCTTCTGGAAGTAGCGCGCACTGAAGGGCTGCAGCGGGTGCTCCTGGGTCAAGGCGTGCAGCAGCTGCTGGCCGTCAGCATCACCCTTGAGGCGCCAACCGGCAGCCAGGTGATCGCGCAACTGGCCGATCAACACCGAGGCCGGTCGCTCACTGTTGTCACGGATGCTGCGGCCAACCCAACTGATGTAGAGCTGGTCACGGGCCGACAGCAGCGCTTCGAGCAGCAGGTAACGGTCGTCCTCCCGACGCGAACGGTCGCCCGGGCGGTAATCGCTGGCCATCAGGTCGAAGTCCAGCGGCGGCTGGGCGCGCGGATAGTCGCCGTCGTTCATGCCCAGCAGGCACACCACGCGAAACGGAATTGCCCGCATCGGCATCAAGGTGCAGAAGTTCACCGAGCCGGCGAGAAAACGCTGGGACAACTTGCCCTCGTCGAGGCCCGAGAGCCAGGCCTCCCGGATCACCGTGAGTGGCAGCGGCTCTTGCAGGTTTACGGTCTCACAGACTTCCAGCCAGCTGTCGCGAAGCGCCTGCAACTGCATCAAGAGAAATTCGTCGTGCTCTTCCTCGGCCAGGAAAAACACCTGCAGCAAGGCGTTAAGGCGGTCCCCCCACTCGCTGGCGGTGGCGGGTTGGGACAACGCCTGGTTGGCCACATCGAGGGCATCGAGCAGCGCAACCAGGGGGCCGATCAACGCGGCGTCCAGACCGCCGATTTCATCGTACGGCTCGATGCCATCGCAGCCCTCTCCCACGCCCACGGCGTACCCCAGCAGCATGCGCCGCAGGCCAAAGCGCCAACTGTTCTGCTCCAGGCCCTGAGGCAACCCGAGGGTGGCACGCTGATCGGCGTTCAAACCCCAGCGAATGCCCGCGCCTTCGATCCAGCGGTGCAAGGTAGGCAGGTCGCTTTCGCGGATGCCGAAACGCGCGCGCACTGCAGGGACGTCGAGCAAGTCGAGTACTTCGCTGACGGCGAAGCGGCTGTCAGGCAGCTTGAGCAGATGTTCCAGGGCAATCAGCAAGGGGTCGCGGCCACGCTGGCCCTGGTCGGTCAGGGTGAACGGAATGTAGCGCGGGTCGTTGCGCTGCAGTTGGCCGAACACTGCACGGATATGCGGGGCGTAGGTGTCGATTGCCGGGAGCATGACGATAACGTCACGCGGGCGCAGCGTGGGGTCGGCGCTGAAGCGGGCCAGCAACTGATCGTGGAGGATTTCCACTTCGCGCTGTGGGCTGTGCGCCACGTGGCAGCGCACTGAACGGTCCTTGTTCAGGTCGACCTCAGGCCAGCGTTCCCGGGTTTCTGCGAGTGGGCGCAGTTCGAGAATGTCGTCCTGCAACTGGTTCAGCAGCGTGGTGGGCTGACTTTCGCTGAACAGGTCGATACGCCCGTCGCTGAATACGCCTTGATAACTGCCGGGGTCGTCGTAGCTGTCCAGCAGGTTGATGTAATCACGGCCTTGCTTGCCCCAGGCAGCCAGCAGTGGGTGGGCATGCTGATGCAGCGACTCGTCGTCCAGCTGCAACGGCATGCCGTGCTTGCGCTGCTGGCGCTTGTACTGGTGGCGTAGCAGGTCTTTGTCGGCAACGATGTCGGCCCAGTGGTGACGGCAAGGGTTGTGAACGCACAGCAGCACCTGGCTGAAACGGGCCAACCCGGCCAGTGCCTCCAATGCCTGGGCGGGCAGGGAGGAAATACCGAATACGATCACCCGCGAAGGCAACCCGTGAGGTGCTTCTTGCAAGCTGTTGATGCGTTCGATGAAGCGCTGGTGCACCCCTGCCCGGCTCTGCGCCATGCCCTGTTCACCGACATCCTCGAGCAACGCTCGCCAAAGTTCGGCCTGCCAGCGGTTACCTGGGGCGAGGGGCTTACGCTCACCACGGGCGGTATTGAGGATGTGCTCGCCGGCTGCCCAGTCTTTGAGCCAGTCGGCACGGTAGACCTGGTATTGGTCGAACAGGTCGGCCAGGCGCTCGGCCAGCTGATAGCGCTTGCGCAGGTCACTGTCATCGGTAAGGAAGCGACGCAGCGGCTCGAAATGCGGGCGCTCGATCAGTGCAGGCAGCAGCCGCATCAGGCGCCAGGTCAGCGGCGCCTTGTCGAGCAGAGACACTTCAGGGATCTCGTCGCGCCCGAGCACCTGGCGGTACAACTGCCACATGAAGCTACCGGGCAGCTGCACATCGATGGCGGCGGCAATTCCGCAGCCACCCATGTCATCGTCCTGTGGATCCTCGGCGAGGGCCAGCTTGAGCCACTGTGCAATGCCATTGCTCTGTACCAGGGCAATTTCGTTTTCCAGCGGTGCCAGCGGATAGCGGCGCATCCAACTCACCACCAGGCTGCGCAAGTCGTCCAGACGGTTGCCGTGGACGATCATGAAACCAGGTTGCAATGAGGTGGTGTTGGGCATGGAAAAGTCCCTGAGAGGAGAATGGGAACGATATCACGGCTGGCTGCCGATCCTGGCCCAGGTAAAAGCCAGAAAAGACAAAACCCCTACCTGCATACGCAGATAGGGGTTTTGCGAAATGAATCTTGACGATGACCTACTCTCACATGGGGAAACCCCACACTACCATCGGCGATGCATCGTTTCACTACTGAGTTCGGGATGGGATCAGGTGGTTCCAATGCTCTATGGTCGTCAAGAAATTCTGTTGCCAGAATGTCCTGTTGGACAGCCCAGCGAATTCGGATATGCGATATTTGTGATGTTGCGAACTTTCGGTTCGTTTCGTCTTCACCACCGCAATCTGCATGAGCAAATTGCTTGGGTGTTATATGGTCAAGCCTCACGGGCAATTAGTATTGGTTAGCTCAACGCCTCACAGCGCTTACACACCCAACCTATCAACGTCG
>NZ_NEHW01000037.1 GCF_002112505.1 Pseudomonas sp. R28(2017) | reverse complement strand
ATCGAGCGCCGCCCGCGCGGCGCATCGCGAGCTGCGCTCGCTTGTGTCTTCGAAGGAGGTAAGGTGTTAGGTGAGAGGGGTGGACGGCAAGCTGCTAGCTCACGGTGCCATGAGCACGGGTAGGAGCCGAGCTGCCGTCCACTCTTCTCGCTTTGGCTCAAGCTCGAACAGTTGACTGAGTCCGACCTCGAACAACAAGCGTGAGCCAGGCCAGAGCGACCTCTCATCTCCAAGACTAGAGGCTTTACTCATGTCTGCCTACGCCGGAATCGATGTATCCAAAGCCACCTTACAAGTGGCGCTGTATCCCGAGGTCTCCGAGCTTTGCGTGACCAATGACGCTGCTGGGCTCGAGGCTATCACTCGGTATCTCAAAGCCCACGCGGTCGAACGTGTGTTGGTCGAAGCCACCGGCGGTTACGAAAGGCTGTCGGTCAAGCTGCTGGCCAAGGCCGGGTTGAAAGTGCAACGAATCAATCCCGTTCGGGCGCGTCAATTCGCCCTAGCCATGGGCAAGCGGGCCAAGACCGATCCTATCGATGCACGGATGCTGGCCCTGTTTGCCTCTGCCTTGAAGGATAAGCATTTCGTTGTGCCCGACGATGCCCGCGAGGAACTGACCGAGTTGGTCAATCAGCGTGACAGCCTGGTCCAGCAGCGCGATGACAATCGTCGCCGCATCAGGCAGGCCTCGCTGCCTGTTGTGTTAGAGCACTACAAAACGCTCGAATCGACATTACGCATCTTGATCAAGGCATGCGATAAGCAGATCGCTGAGCAGAGTCGCCGTGTCGATGCACACCTTCTCGAACGTCTGAGCGAGATCAAGGGTGTTGGCAACGTGACTATCGCCAGCCTGTTCTGCTTTCTGCCAGAACTGGGCGATCTGAACCGTTCGCAAGTAGCTGCCCTGGCGGGCGTGGCGCCCTACAACAACGACAGTGGGGCGAAGAACGGGAAGCGCCATGTATACGGCGGCCGGGCGAAACTGCGTCGAGCGGCCTACATGTGCGCCCTGGTAATGACTCGAGTGAATCCAGATTTCAAAGCGCGGTTCGCCCGGCTGCGAGCGAGCGGCAAGCCAGCAAAAGTAGCTCTGGTGGCCTGCATGCGTGTGCTGCTGGTGAGGCTCAATGCCATGGTCCGTGATGGAAAACCATGGTGTGATCAGCCAGTTTGAAGGTGTATCGGGAAGGCAGACTTAGCGCCTGCCCACCCTGATATGTGCGTTGGTCGGGTGGAAGCGAAAGACAGTTGGCTCCTACGTTTG
>NZ_NEHW01000036.1 GCF_002112505.1 Pseudomonas sp. R28(2017) | reverse complement strand
TCGAACAGGTCGGCGACCAGGCCGTAATCGGCCACCTGGAAGATCGGCGCTTCTTCATCCTTGTTGATCGCGACGATCACCTTGGAATCCTTCATGCCGGCCAGGTGCTGGATCGCGCCGGAGATACCGACGGCGATGTACAGCTGTGGCGCGACGATCTTGCCGGTCTGACCGACCTGCATGTCGTTGGGCACGAAGCCTGCGTCGACCGCGGCGCGCGAGGCACCGACGGCAGCGCCGAGCTTGTCGGCCAGGCTGTACAGGTGCTTGAAGTTGTCACCGTTGCCCATGCCGCGGCCGCCGGAAACGACGATCTTGGCAGCGGTCAGTTCTGGGCGGTCGGACTTGGCCAGCTCTTCGCCAACGAAGGTCGAAATGCCGGCGTTGTGCGCAGCAGCCACAGCTTCGACAGCAGCCGAGCCACCTTCGGCAGCCACGGCGTCGAAGCCGGTGGTACGCACGGTGATGACCTTGACCGAAGCGCTCGATTGCACAGTGGCAATGGCGTTACCGGCGTAGATCGGGCGCTTGAAGGTGTCGGCGGACTCGACCGAGATGATCTCGGAGATCTGGTCGACGTCCAGCAGCGCGGCAACGCGCGGCAGGATGTTCTTGCCGTTGGTGGTGGCCGGGGCCAGCACGTGGCTGTAACCCTTCGCCAGCTCGACGATCAGCGGCGCGACGTTTTCCGGCAGCACGTGGGCGTAGGCGGCATTATCGGCCACCAGCACCTTGGCCACGCCAGCGATCTTGGCAGCGGCTTCGGCGACGGCACCGACGTTTGCGCCAGCAACCAGCACGTGGATATCACCACCGATCTTGGCAGCTGCGGCGACAGTGTTCAGGGTGGCCGGGGCTACGGCACCGTTCTCGTGTTCAGCGACAACCAGGATAGTCATTTAGATTACCTTCGCTTCGTTCTTCAGCTTCTCGACCAGTTCGGCCACCGATTTGACCTTGATGCCAGCGCTGCGGGCAGCCGGGGCTTCAACCTTCAGGGTCTTGTTGGTGGAGGCGAGGGAAACGCCCAGCGCGTCTGGAGTGACGGTTTCCAGCGGCTTCTTCTTGGCCTTCATGATGTTCGGCAGCGACGCGTAGCGTGGCTCGTTCAGGCGCAGGTCGGTGGTGACGATGGCGGGCAGGTTCAGCGAAACGGTCTGCAGGCCGCCGTCGATTTCACGGGTGACGTTCAGCTTGTCGCCAGCCACTTCCACCTTGGAGGCGAAGGTGCCCTGGGCAAAGCCGGTCAGCGCAGCCAGCATCTGGCCGGTCTGGTTGTTGTCGCTATCGATGGCCTGCTTGCCGAGGATGACCAGCTGTGGCTGCTCCTTGTCGACAACGGCTTTCAGGGCCTTGGCCACGGCCAGGGAATTCAGCTCGTCAGCGGCTTCGACCAGGATGGCGCGATCGGCACCCAGAGCCAGGGCGGTACGCAGCTGCTCCTGG
>NZ_NEHW01000035.1 GCF_002112505.1 Pseudomonas sp. R28(2017) | reverse complement strand
GTTGTGCAATGCCTGGAAAACGAAGGTGTCGAGTATGTGTTCGGCATTCCTGGTGAGGAAAACCTCGACCTGCTGGAATCCCTGCGCAAGTCGAAGATCAAGCTGGTACTGACTCGCCACGAGCAGTCCGCCGGCTTCATGGCCGCCACCTATGGCCGCCTGACCGGCAAGACCGGCGTCAGCCTGTCGACCCTGGGCCCTGGCGCCACCAACCTGGTCACCGCCAGTGCATACGCCTACCTGGGCGGCATGCCGATGATGATGATCACCGGCCAGAAGCCGATCAAGAAGTCCAAGCAGGGCCGCTTCCAGATCATCGACGTGTGCGGCATGATGGACCCCATCACCAAGTACACTCACCAGTTTGCCTCGGCCGACAACATCCCGGCGCGCATGCGCGAAGCGTTCCGCCTGGCTGAAGAAGAAAAGCCGGGCGCCGTGCACCTGGAGCTGCCGGAAGACATCGCCGCCGAGCAGACCGACGCCCTGCCGATCCCGCGCAGCCTGCACCGTCGCCCGCTGGCCGAGCACGTGGCCATCGAAGCCGCTGTAGAAAAACTGCAGAAGGCCCGCAGCCCGATCCTGGTGATCGGCGCCGGGGCCAACCGCAAGATGACCGCCAAGGTCCTCAAGCAGCTGATCGACAAGACCGGCATCCCGTTCATCACCACCCAGATGGGTAAAGGCGTGGTCGACGAGCGCCACCCGCGCTTCCTGGGCAACGCCGCGCTGTCGTCCGGTGACTTCGTCCACCGCGCCATCGAAGCGGCCGACCTGATCATCAACATCGGCCACGACGTGATCGAGAAGCCACCGTTCTTCATGGTCCGTGGCGGCACCGAAGTCATCCACATCAGCTTCCGCTCCGCCGAAGTCGATGCCGTGTACTTCCCGCAGGTCGAAGTGATCGGCGACATCGCCAACGCCGTGTGGCAGATCAGCGAAGCGCTGAACGACACCGCGCACTGGGACTTCACCCGCCTGATGGCGATCCGTGAAGCGAACGAAGCGCAAATCGCCGAAGGTGCCGACGACAACCGCTTCCCGGTCTACCCGCAGCGCATGGTCGCCGACATCCGTCGCGTGCTGCCGTCCGAAGGCATCGTTGCCCTCGACAACGGCATCTACAAGATCTGGTTCGCCCGCAACTACAAGGCGCACAAGCCAAACACCGTGCTGCTGGACAACGCCCTGGCGACCATGGGCGCCGGCCTGCCGTCGGCGATGGCCTCGCACCTGGTGTACCCGGACCGCCCGGTGATCTCGGTGTGTGGTGACGGCGGCTTCATGATGAACAGCCAGGAGCTGGAAACCGCTGTGCGCCTGGGCATGCACATCACCGTGGTGATCCTGCGTGACGACGGCTACGGCATGATCCGCTGGAAGCAGGCCAACATGGGCTTCACCGATTTCGGCCTGGACTACGGCAACCCGGACTTCGTCAAGTACGCCGA
>NZ_NEHW01000034.1 GCF_002112505.1 Pseudomonas sp. R28(2017) | reverse complement strand
TCAGCGGTCGTCGCTGTGGATCGACGAGGGGTGGCGGCACAGGCCGTCGACCTCGATGTCCATGTACGGGAACAGCGGCAGCTGCATCAGCGTGTCGTGCAGCGCCTCGACGCTGGGCACGTCGAACACGCTGTAGTTGGCGTAGTGCCCGGCAATGCGCCACAGGTGGCGCCAGGTGCCCTCGCGCTGCAGGCGCTGGGCCAGTTCCTTCTCGTCGGCCTTCAGTTGCGCGGCCCTGGCCGGGTCCATGTCGACCGGCAGTTTCACGGTCATCTTCACGTGGAACAGCATGTTGCTTTCTCCTGTCTTGCAAATGTCTGAAGGCTTACGCGGCCCCTGTGGGAGCGGGCATGCCCGCGAACACGGGCGAAGCCCGTGCCATCCACCGCGTCGCCTGCTTCGCGGGCAAGCCCGCTCCCACAGGTAGGGGTTGTGTGTTTTTCAGCGGCGGGCAAAGCGCGCCAGGCGTTGCTCGTCCAGGGTCAGGCCCAGCCCCGGCGTACGCGGCACATGCAGCTGGAAATCGCGGTACTGCGGCGGTTCGTTGACGATCTCTTCGGTCAGCAGCAGCGGCCCGAACAGTTCGGTGCCCCAGGTCAGCTGGCGCAGGGTGAGGAACGCATGGGCCGAGGCCAGGGTGCCGATCGAGCCTTCGAGCATGGTCCCGCCATACAGGGCGATGCCGGCCGCTTCGGCGATCTGCGCGGTGCGCAGCACGGCGCGCGGGCCGCCGTTCTTGGCGATCTTCAGGGCGAAGATGCTGGCCGCGCCATCGGCGGCCAGGCTGAAGGCATCTTCGACACTTTCGATGGATTCGTCGGCCATGATCGGTGCCGGGCTGCGTTGGTTCAGGCGCACCTGGCCGCCGCGGTTGATGCGCGAGATCGGCTGTTCGATCAGGTCGATGCCGTTGTCGCCGAGCACCTGGCAGGCGCGGATGGCTTGCGATTCGTCCCAGTACTGGTTGACGTCGACGCGCACGCTGGCACGTTCGCCCAGCTCGCGCTTGATCGCCACCACGTGTTTCAGGTCCTGCTCCAGCGGGTTGGCGCCGATCTTCAGCTTGAACACCCGGTGCCGGCGGATGTCCAGCATGTGTTCGGCTTCGCCGATGTCGCGGGCGGTGTCGCCGCTGGCCAGGGTCCAGGCCACTTCCAGGCTGTCACGCACCCGCCCGCCAAGCAGCTCGCTGACCGGCAGGCCGAGGCGCTTGCCCTGGGCATCGAGCAAGGCGCTCTCGATGCCGGACTTGGCGAAGGTGTTGCCCTTGGCCAGCTTGTCGAGCTTGAGCATGGCGGCATTGATGTTGTCGGCGGGCAGGCCGATCAGCGCGGGGGCCAGGTGCGCGTCGATGTTGGCCTTGATGCCCTCGGGGCTCTCGTAGCCGTAGGCCAGGCCGCCAATGGTGGTGGCCTCGCCGATGCCTTCGACGCCGTCGCTGCAGCGCAGGCGCAGCACCACCAGGGTTTGCTGCTGCATCGTGTGCATCGC
>NZ_NEHW01000033.1 GCF_002112505.1 Pseudomonas sp. R28(2017) | reverse complement strand
GGTGGACAACCTGACCCGGCGCTTCAGCTACAACGTCGGTGGCCATCTGACCCGACTGGATGAAATCGGCTACGGCGAAAATGCCGAGCGGCCCGAGCGGCATACGCTGTTCGAGCGCGACAGCATTGGCCGCTTGATCGCCAAGCTGAACCGCGATTCACAGCAGCAGTTCACCTACGACGAAGGTGACCGGCTGTTGAGCATCGAGCGGCACCCGAGTGGACTCGGCAAGCAACTTGGGGTGACCGAGGAAAAGCTGGCGTACACCTACGATGTGCTGGGGCGGCTGACGCATGAAATCACGCCCGATGGCACGCTGGGCTACGAGTACGACCCGCTCAGTAACCTGACCACACTGACCCTGCCGGATGGGCGCAAGGTCAACCACCTGTACTACGGCAGCGGCCACCTGCACCAGCTGAACCTGGATGGCCAGGTGATCAGCGACATGGAGCGTGATGACCTGCACCGCGAGGTGTACCGGACCCAGGGCAAGCTCACCAGTTGCTTTGGCTATGACTCCATGGGCCGCAAGGCTTGGCAATACGCTTCGATGCTGCCCGCCGACAAGCTGTCGCAGGTGCACAACACCGGCATCAATACCTCGCTGCTGGTGGAGCATGCCTACAACCCGATTCATCGCCGTTACCAGTACGACCCGGCCGGAGAGCTGGTGCGCACCCTCGACAAGCTGCGAGGCGAGATCAAGTACGAGTACGAAGCCAATGGCCAGTTGCGCAGCCGTGATACCGGCTCGCTGGTGGGCAGTGAAGAGTTCCGCTACGACGCAGCCGCGAACCGTCTGGACTTCAACGCCCGACAGTTTGACAAGGTCAAGGACAACCGGATCAAGCAGTGGCGGGATCAGGAATATCGCTACGACCCGTGGGGCAACCTGATCGAGAAGCGCTCGGGGCACAGCAAGTTGCAGTACTTTGCCTATGACTGCGAGAACCGGCTGGTTAAAGCTGAAACGTATGTCGCTGGCAGACTGGAGAGCATCGGGCAGTACCGGTATGACAGCCTGGGGCGGCGGGTGGCCAAGCAGGCGGAGATCAACGGTGAAGTCGAGCACAAGCGCTTCCTCTGGCAAGGCTTGAGGATGCTGCGCGAAGAGACACCTGGGCAAAGCATCTTGTACCTGTATGAGCCGGGTAGCTATGCGCCGTTGGCGCGGGTCGATCAGACAGAGGGTGAAGAGCAGAAACTCTACTACTTCCACACGGACCAGATTGGCACGCCGCTGGAGTTGACCGACAGCGAAGGCAAAATCGTTTGGCAGGCGACGTATCGTTCGTGGGGTTCGATAGAAAACCTAGTGGTCGATGAGGTTCAGCAAAATCTACGTTTACAAGGCCAGTATTTCGATAGCGAAACCGAATTGCACTACAACACGCTCCGCTACTATGACACTGGCACCGGTAGGTTTGTAACTCAAGACCCGATTGGGTTACAAGGTGGTTCTAACTTATACAAATATGCTATTAATCCTTTGGCTTGGGTTGACCCGCTCGGTTTAGCGAACAGGCCGAATAATGGCAAGTATAATATTTTCCATGATCACACATTGGATCCTCAGTATAGATATTCAAGCGATGCCGTCCAGTTTAATAGGGCTAATACCGATCTTTTGAATAGGATGGAACTTGAGCCCGAATTCAGGAAGGATATGCTGAATCGATATCCGAAACTTGAGGAGTGGGCTAAGACAGGGGCTAAAAGCGGCAGCCCCCCTGGTTTGACGTGGCACCACCACGAGGATGTTAATAGGCTATCTCTTGTGGATCGTATGGATCATAAGTCGAATCATGGGTTATACCACCCGACTGGTAAAGGTGGTCGAGACATATGGGGTGGTGGCGCTCAAGGGCGAAAAGGCAAGCTTGACGGTGCAACGGGAAAAATTTGCTGTGGTTAATCAATTGGAGATATGTAATGTTATTGAAGAATAAGTTTTATGCTCTTTCAGAATTAATCGAGCACGTTAAGATTTTTGCAGAGCAAGATGATGATTTTTGTCTTTATGGTCAGGATCAAGATCACCTAGATTTAAAAGTACAATATTTTGTGGCCGATTATCCAAATGTTAAGGACGATAAGGAGATCTATCCAGAGTCCGTAAAAAAAGTGGGCTTGAGCTATCTATATTCTGGACAGCAGTTTGTTGATGTTGTAACTTTGTTGGCGGAGCAAAATCCTGATGCGTCGCATGATGATTATGTCAAGGCCTTAAATTATTATCAGGATAATGATGAGTTTATCGAGATGTGATTTTTTACTTTTTCAATCTGATTGATTGGGTTGGCACTTTGATCGGTAGAAGGTGCATTTGTGCGAGGCAAATTAGCCTCGCATAGACATGCGTGTGAGTGGACAATTGACTAGATGAGCTTCGGTGAAGATCAAAGGCAGCTTGGATGACAATGAATTAAACCTCAATGTCTATCGCGTGTGACTTTGACTGTGACGCTATGCTTTATAGGTTGTATTGACGTTCCCAGCCTGCTAGCCAATCGATCTTTAAAATTCAGATTTATGGACTGAGGCGCAAGTCTCGGTCCTATGGCACGCCCGACGGCAACCCGACCGACATCAAGCGTGTGGTCGACAACCAGGCCGTCGAAACCCTCACCCAGTACCGCTACGACGAACACGGCCAGCTGAGCGCGGTGATCAACCGCAACGGCGACACCGTGCGCAACTTCAGCTACGCCGAAGGCCTGATGGTCACCCACAGCAACGCCCTGGGCCTG
>NZ_NEHW01000032.1 GCF_002112505.1 Pseudomonas sp. R28(2017) | reverse complement strand
GGAGCCATCGAGGGCGTAGCCCCAGCCGTGGTACGGGCAGACGAAGCTGTTGGTCTTGCCCTTCTTGTGCTCGCACACGGTGGCGCCACGATGGCGGCAGCGGTTGAGCAGCACGTTGATGCCCTTTTTACGGTCACGCACCACGATCACCGGCTGCTTGCCGATGTAGGTGGTCTTGTAGCTGCCGGCCTCGGGCACTTCGCTCTCGTGGGCGACCCAGATCCAGGTGCTGTGGAAGATCTTCTCCAGCTCGGCGTCGAACAGGGCCGGGTCGGTGTACAGGGAGGTGTGGACGCGGTCGGGCTGCACCAGCTCGGCCGGGTCGACCGTCAGGTTGACGGCGGGGATCAGGTTGCTCACGGGGTCACCTATGTGGGGCGATTTCTTATGTGAGCAACGCTAAAGGGCAGGGGGGAGGGGCTCAATGACAGCGGCGGGCAATGTCGTTGCGTTTTGTGCAACAACGCCCTGTTGCTCAAAAGACAACGCTGGCGCAATCCCTGTGGGAGCGGGCTTGCCCGCGAACACCGGCAGAGCCGGTGCCATCCACCGAGTTGCTTGCTTCGCGGCGGTTCGGCGCCCCGACAAGCCCGCTCCCACAGGGCGGTGTGAGGTTCTACCTTTTCTGCAGAGCAAACTTCAGGAATGCATTGCCATGCGCACGGCCCTGGCCATCTCCGTGGCCAGCTCGCGGCTCAATCCATCCAGGGTGCGCCCGCGCCGGGTGACGATCTGGATATCGGTCGCATTCATCGCCGGGCAATCGATGGCCAGCGCCTTGAACGTGCCGTTCTTGAGCTCGTCGATGATCGGCAACTCGGCCAGCAAGGTGGCGCCCATGCCGGAGCGGACGAAATCGAGGATCACCGCCAGCGAATTGGAGGTGAGCGTGGGCACGATGGCGAACGGCTGGTCCTTGCAGGCCGCATCCGCCAGTTCACGCACGCGGAAGTCGGCACCCGGCAGCACCAGCGATTCGCGCGCGACGTCTTCCAGGCTGACCGTGGTACGCGCGGCCAGCCGGCTGTCGCGGTGCACGATCATGCGCAGCGGCTGGGCCAGGCTGTACAGGCGGGTCAGGCGTGCGGTGGCGCTGGGAGCGAAGATCACGCCCAGGTGCGCCTCGTCGGCCAGCACCCGGCGCTGCACGTCCAGCGAGGGCGCACTGATGATTTCGGCCTTGTGCGCGCCATGGGCATGCAGAAACCCCTGCAGCGAATTGATCGCCCGGGCACCCAGCAGGCCCTCGCCGATGGCGATCACGGTCGACGCCTGCTGCTGACCGCGCAGCTGGTCCAGGCGATCGACCAGTTGGGCGTGCTGGCGGATGCGCTCGACGTAATAGTCCACCGCAGCCTCGCCGGCAGCCGTCAGGCTGATGCGGTGGGTGCCAGGGCGGACCAGTTCGATGTCCAGTTCCTCTTCCAGCCGGGCGATCTGCCGGCTGACCGATGAGGTGGCGACGCCCAGGGCTTCGGCGGCGGCGCGCATGGAGCCTTTGTCATGGCTCAGGTGCAGATAGCGCAGGCGATGGTCCTGCAAGTCGATGTGGCGGGTGGGCATGGCCTCGACCTCGGGGTAATCACGGCAGGCATTGGCGTGTCCCCATCGATCCGGGTGGGGCGCTGGCTGTTGTTTTTATGGGCGCGGCTCGGGTGGCCGACCTTGTTGCGCTCCTTGCCTGGCCATCCTACACCAGCTTTTTTCTCTCCGGAATCATGTGAAAAGTCGACTAAAAATTTTTCGGCATATTGGCATGCGTGGTTAGTTTTTTTAGCGGATTTTTCGTGAGCTGCAATCGATATAAAAACTGATTTTAATCAATGATATAGGGTGTTTTAGATCGTTTGAGTGGATGAAAAACCTAGCGGTCATGGTGATTTTTAGCGTGAAAATTCAATTGACAATTCACGTAATCGGTCGCAAATTTTTGTCACCGGCACCTAAAACAAGAGAGACAGAACCATGCCGCCCGACCCAGCCTTTGCCCCCCTGCGTGGCCGCTGCTCGCCCTTGCCGAGCCTGGCCATTTCGCCGCCTGCCAAACAACACGAAAACCGCGCCTGAGACGGAGAATGTCCATGGATTCGCTTTGCCTGCGTGCCGCGCCTGTGTCGGCGCTCGCCTCTGGCCCTGCCTTCGAGGCCTTGCTTGACGGGGTACGTGAACGTGCCCGCCTGGGTGAGTTCGATCGCCAGCGCCACATTTCCCGCGATGTGATCGATGCCTTCAAGGCCCATGGCGTATACCGCGCCCTGGTGCCGAAACGCTTTGGCGGGCTGGAATGCTCGCCGGGTGCCTTCTGCGAAATGATCGAGCGCATTTCCCATGCCGACGGCTCGGCCGGCTGGGTCGCCAGCTTCGGCATGAGCCCGGTGTACCTGGCGGCGCTGCCGCTGGAGACCATCGCCGAAATCTACGGCAACAGCCCCGACACCGTGTTCGCCGGTGGCATCTTCCCGCCGCAACCGGCCGAGATCGTGCCTGGCGGCTTCAAGGTCAACGGCCGCTGGAAGTACTCCAGCGGCTCGATGGGCGCCGACATCGTCGGTGTCGGCATCGCCCCGCGCAACGGCGACAAGCTCGACCTGCCGCGCCTGGCGGTGCTGCCGCGCAGCCAGGCGCGCATCGAGCAAACCTGGGACACCGTCGGCCTGCTCGGCACCGGCAGCCACGACCTGCTGGTCGAGGATGTGGTGGTTGGCGAGCAGTGGACCTTCGTTCGCGGTGGCAAGCCCAACCTCGACGAGCCGTTCTTCCGCTACCCGTCGCTGTCGTTCGCCACCCAGGTGCTCTCGGTGGTCGGCCTGGGGATTGCCCGCGCCGCGCTGGACGAGCTGTCGGGCATGGCCAGCGGGCGCATCTCTGTCACCGGCGCCCCGGCGCTGGCCGACCGCCCACTGGCCCAGGTCGACGTGGCCAAGGCCGAGGCGGCGCTGCGTTCGGCGCGGGCGTTCTTCTACGAGTCCATCGAGCAGGCCTGGGCCCATGTGCTGGCCGGCGACCCGGTGCCGATCGAGGTCACCAACCTGCTGCGCCTGTCCTCCACCCATGCCGCGCGCGTGGCCGCCGAAGTGGCGCGCAGCGCGCAGATGCTCTCGGGCATGACCGGCATCTACAACGAAAGCCCGCTGGCCCGCTGCGTCAACGATGCGCAAGTGGTGACCCAGCACGCCTTCATGGGTGACGTCACCTACCAGAACGCCGGGGCGATGTTCTTCGGCAAACAGCCCCTGCCGGGCTACCTGTAACTTTCGGGATTACTGACATGAGCGATAAGAAAGCCTTGCGCGTGCTGTTCTGCATGGGCATCAACCAGAACTTCTTCGACGCCCCGCGTGAGGAGCAGCTGCAGGTGTGGGCCGCGTTCAGCGCGATGTGGAACGGCATCCACGACCTGGCCGGCGTCAACGTGCTGGGCAACATGGATGACGACCAGGGCATGGTCGGCCCGTCCGACGGCTTCCCCTGGACCACCTACCTGCTGGCCGACGTGCCGGACATCGAGACCGTGCACGCCGCCTGCAACCTGTTCCGCACCACCGCCGTGGGCGAGGGGCCGTACAAGCTGTGGCGCTACGCCAAGGTCGAGGCCCGTGTCGGCCGCGAACTGATCATCCAGCGCGCCTGATTCGAGGACCATGCCGTGACCAACCTGATCCCCGCCGTCAACCTGACGGTCGACCCGGCCGAGCTGGTGCAGCCCGACCGCGTTCACACCTCCCTGTACACCGACCCGGCGCTGTTCGATGCCGAGCTGGAAAAGATCTTCCACAGCACCTGGATCTGGGTCGCCCACGAAAGCGAAGTGCCCGAGGCCGGCAGCTACAAGACCACCTACATCGGCAAGCAGCCGGTGATCGTGGTGCGCGACCGCAAGAAAGGCATCAACGTGCTGCTCAACCGCTGCCGCCACCGAGGCGCCACCGTCTGCGAGCACAAGAAGGGCAAGACCAACAGCTTCGTCTGCCCGTACCACGGCTGGGGCTACGCACTCGACGGTTCG
>NZ_NEHW01000031.1:2302-5273 GCF_002112505.1 Pseudomonas sp. R28(2017) | reverse complement strand
AGCAAATTGCTTGGGTGTTATATGGTCAAGCCTCACGGGCAATTAGTATTGGTTAGCTCAACGCCTCACAGCGCTTACACACCCAACCTATCAACGTCGTAGTCTTCGACGGCCCTTTAGGGAACTCAAGGTTCCAGTGAGATCTCATCTTGAGGCAAGTTTCCCGCTTAGATGCTTTCAGCGGTTATCTCTTCCGAACATAGCTACCCGGCAATGCCACTGGCGTGACAACCGGAACACCAGAGGTTCGTCCACTCCGGTCCTCTCGTACTAGGAGCAGCCCCTCTCAAATCTCAAACGTCCACGGCAGATAGGGACCGAACTGTCTCACGACGTTCTAAACCCAGCTCGCGTACCACTTTAAATGGCGAACAGCCATACCCTTGGGACCGGCTTCAGCCCCAGGATGTGATGAGCCGACATCGAGGTGCCAAACACCGCCGTCGATATGAACTCTTGGGCGGTATCAGCCTGTTATCCCCGGAGTACCTTTTATCCGTTGAGCGATGGCCCTTCCATACAGAACCACCGGATCACTAAGACCTACTTTCGTACCTGCTCGACGTGTTTGTCTCGCAGTCAAGCGCGCTTTTGCCTTTATACTCTACGACCGATTTCCGACCGGTCTGAGCGCACCTTCGTACTCCTCCGTTACTCTTTGGGAGGAGACCGCCCCAGTCAAACTACCCACCATACACTGTCCTCGATCCGGATAACGGACCTGAGTTAGAACCTCAAAGTTGCCAGGGTGGTATTTCAAGGATGGCTCCATGAGAACTGGCGTCCCCACTTCAAAGCCTCCCACCTATCCTACACAAGCAAATTCAAAGTCCAGTGCAAAGCTATAGTAAAGGTTCACGGGGTCTTTCCGTCTAGCCGCGGATACACTGCATCTTCACAGCGATTTCAATTTCACTGAGTCTCGGGTGGAGACAGCGCCGCCATCGTTACGCCATTCGTGCAGGTCGGAACTTACCCGACAAGGAATTTCGCTACCTTAGGACCGTTATAGTTACGGCCGCCGTTTACCGGGGCTTCGATCAAGAGCTTCGCTTGCGCTAACCCCATCAATTAACCTTCCGGCACCGGGCAGGCGTCACACCCTATACGTCCACTTTCGTGTTTGCAGAGTGCTGTGTTTTTAATAAACAGTCGCAGCGGCCTGGTATCTTCGACCGGCATGGGCTTACGGAGCAAGTCCTTCACCCTCGCCGGCGCACCTTCTCCCGAAGTTACGGTGCCATTTTGCCTAGTTCCTTCACCCGAGTTCTCTCAAGCGCCTTGGTATTCTCTACCTAACCACCTGTGTCGGTTTGGGGTACGGTTCCCAGTTATCTGAAGCTTAGGAGCTTTTCTTGGAAGCATGGCATCAACCACTTCGTCGCCTAATGGCAACTCGTCATCAGCTCTCGGCCTTGAAATCCCGGATTTGCCTAAGATCTCAGCCTACCACCTTAAACTTGGACAACCAACGCCAAGCTGGCCTAGCCTTCTCCGTCCCTCCATCGCAATAACTGGAAGTACAGGAATATTAACCTGTTTTCCATCGACTACGCTTTTCAGCCTCGCCTTAGGGACCGACTAACCCTGCGTCGATTAACGTTGCGCAGGAAACCTTGGTCTTTCGGCGTGCGAGTTTTTCACTCGCATTGTCGTTACTCATGTCAGCATTCGCACTTCTGATACCTCCAGCAAGCTTCTCAACTCACCTTCACAGGCTTACAGAACGCTCCTCTACCGCATCACCAAAAGGTGATACCCGTAGCTTCGGTGCATGGTTTGAGCCCCGTTACATCTTCCGCGCAGGCCGACTCGACTAGTGAGCTATTACGCTTTCTTTAAAGGATGGCTGCTTCTAAGCCAACCTCCTAGCTGTCTAAGCCTTCCCACATCGTTTCCCACTTAACCATGACTTTGGGACCTTAGCTGACGGTCTGGGTTGTTTCCCTTTTCACGACGGACGTTAGCACCCGCCGTGTGTCTCCCATGCTCGGCACTTGTAGGTATTCGGAGTTTGCATCGGTTTGGTAAGTCGGGATGACCCCCTAGCCGAAACAGTGCTCTACCCCCTACAGTGATACATGAGGCGCTACCTAAATAGCTTTCGAGGAGAACCAGCTATCTCCGAGCTTGATTAGCCTTTCACTCCGATCCACAGGTCATCCGCTAACTTTTCAACGGTAGTCGGTTCGGTCCTCCAGTCAGTGTTACCTAACCTTCAACCTGCCCATGGATAGATCGCCCGGTTTCGGGTCTATACCCAGCGACTAAACGCCCTATTAAGACTCGCTTTCGCTACGCCTCCCCTATTCGGTTAAGCTCGCCACTGAATATAAGTCGCTGACCCATTATACAAAAGGTACGCAGTCACCTAACAAGTAGGCTCCCACTGCTTGTACGCATACGGTTTCAGGTTCTATTTCACTCCCCTCTCCGGGGTTCTTTTCGCCTTTCCCTCACGGTACTGGTTCACTATCGGTCAGTCAGTAGTATTTAGCCTTGGAGGATGGTCCCCCCATGTTCAGACAAAGTTTCTCGTGCTCCGTCCTACTCGATTTCATTGACAAGAGATTTTCGTGTACGGGGCTATCACCCACTATGGCCGCACTTTCCAGAGCGTTCCACTAATCTCAAATCAACTTAAGGGCTGGTCCCCGTTCGCTCGCCACTACTAAGGGAATCTCGGTTGATTTCTTTTCCTCAGGGTACTTAGATGTTTCAGTTCCCCTGGTTCGCCTCTTGCACCTATGTATTCAGTACAAGATACTCAGCTTATGCTGAGTGGGTTCCCCCATTCAGAGATCTCTGGATCACAGTCTGTTTGCCGACTCCCCAAAGCTTATCGCAGGCTACCACGTCTTTCATCGCCTCTGACTGCCAAGGCATCCACCGTATGCGCTTCTTCACTTGACCATATAACCCCAAGCAATCTGGTTATACTGTGAAGACGACATTCGCCGAAAATTCGCAC
>NZ_NEHW01000030.1 GCF_002112505.1 Pseudomonas sp. R28(2017) | reverse complement strand
AGGGCCTTGGCCACGGCCAGGGAATTCAGCTCGTCAGCGGCTTCGACCAGGATGGCGCGATCGGCACCCAGAGCCAGGGCGGTACGCAGCTGCTCCTGGACGGCACCCGGGCCGACGGAAACCACCACGACCTCGCTGGCGATACCCTGTTCCTTCAGGCGTATGGCTTCTTCCACGGCGATTTCGCAGAAGGGGTTCATGGACATCTTGGCATTTGCCAGATCGACACCGCTGTTGTCCGCCTTGACGCGAACCTTGACATTGTAGTCGACCACTCGCTTGACGCTTACCAGTACCCTCATAGGTTCTCCAGTCAATCATGTTGGGGTGGCGGGTAGGGGGCTGGCAACAACAGTAGCGCAGTGTTGGCGACCGGGGATCGTCCGTTTCGAGTAGCGGGGGCGAATCTGAATGGGCCGGGCTAGGTTGCGCAGGCACCCAGCCAGATGTGTTCAGCCACAACGTGGAAGCCGTGCCGCGCTTGTAGAGGGCGGCACGGCCAGCCAACCGACCAACCGGTTCTGCCGTTTGCAGGGGCTGCAGCCAGGGTGAGCGCTCAGTTCACCAGCACTTCGTCCAGCGCCTGTTCAAGGGTGCTGACCGTGCGCTCGATGTTGTGCAGTTTTTCAAGCCCGAACAGACCGATGCGGAAGGTCTGGAAGTCGGCGGGTTCGTCGCATTGCAACGGCACGCCAGCGGCAATCTGCAGGCCGTGCTCGGCAAATTTGCTGCCGTTCTTGATGTCGGCATCATCGGTGTAGCTCACCACCACGCCCGGGGCCTGGTAGCCGGCAGCGGCCACACTCCTGATGCCTTTGCCGGCCAACAGGGCGCGCACCCGATCGCCCAGCGCCTGTTGTTCGTCGCGCAGCTTGTCGAAACCGTAGGCTTGCATCTCGTTCATGACGTCGTTGAAGCGCGCCAGTGAATCGCTGGGCATGGTCGCATGGTACGCATGCCCGCCCTGTTCGTACGCCTGCATGATCTGCAGCCACTTTTTCAGGTCGCAGGCAAAGCTGCTGCTCTGGGTCTGCGCGATGCGCTCGAGGGCCAAGGCACTGAGCATCACCAGGGCGCAGCAGGGGGAGGCGCTCCAGCCTTTCTGGGGTGCGCTGATCAAGAGGTCGACTGCGCACTTTTGCATATCGACCCACAGCGTGCCGGAGGCGATGCAGTCCAGCACGAACAGGCCCCCAACCGCATGCGTGGCGTCGCCGATGGCCCGCAGGTAATCGTCGGGCAGGATCATCCCGGAGGAGGTTTCGACGTGGGGGGCGAAGACGACCTGCGGCTTGTGCGTCTGAATGGCCGCCAGCACTTCGTCCAGAGAGGGCGGGGCATAGGCCGCCTGGCGCCCTGTGTCGACCGGTCGGGCTTTCAGCACCGTGGTGGCCGCCGGGATGTGGCCCATCTCGAGGATCTGGCTCCAGCGATAACTGAACCAGCCGTTGCGTATCACCAGGCACTGCTGGCCGTTGGCAAACTGTCGCGCTACCGCCTCCATGCCGAAAGTACCACTGCCCGGGACTACCGCAACGGCCTGGGCGTTGTAGACCTGTTGCAGGGTGCTGGAAATGTTCCTCATCACGCCCTGGAAGGCCTGCGACATGTGATTGAGCGAGCGGTCGGTGTAGACCACCGAGTACTCGACCAGCCCCTCGGGATCAATACTGGGATAAAGCTTTGACATGGGGTAACTCCTTCACCAGAGAGCATTCAGCATAGACGAACCACTGCCCCCGCAACGGCAGTGGTCGTATGCGTCATGAATGTGGCTAAAGGCACTGTGAAATCAATTCAGTTCCACGCGAACAAGCCCTGAACCTAGAATGCGTCCCACTAAAGACTATTTAAATATTTGAGTGGGACGGTCGGTGATGGCACACGATGATTTCAAGTTTTCCATAAAAAGCATCCGTTTTGACGAACACTATCGTCCGGCAGAAACGACGCGCATCACGACCAACTTTGCCAACCTGGCGAGGGGTGCGAGCCGCCAGGAGAATTTGCGAAACACGTTGAAGATGATCGACAACCGCTTCAACGCCCTGGCGCACTGGGACAATCCCGAAGGGGATCGTTACCGTGTCGAGCTTGAAATCATTTCCGTCGAAATGAGCGTGGGTGATCAGCGCCGCGATCACGCGTTGCCCTTGATTGAAATATTGAAAACGAACATCGTCGATCGCACCACCGGTGAGCGTATCGCGGGCATGGTGGGGAACAATTTTTCTTCTTACGTGCGCGATTATGATTTCAGCGTATTACTGCTCGGGCACAACAAAGACCAGGCAGCCTTCAGCACGCCTGAGCACTTTGGTGAACTGCACGGCAAGTTGTTCAAATGCTTCGTCAGCTCAACGGTGTATAAGGAGCATTTTGCCAAACCGCCGGTTATCTGCCTGAGCGTTTCGAGCAGCCGGAAGTATCAGCGAACTGAAAACCAGCACCCGGTATTGGGCGTTGAGTATCAGCAAGACGAATACTCGCTGACGGATACCTATTTCGAGAAAATGGGCTTGAAAGTGCGTTACTTCATGCCGCCGAACAGTGTCGCCCCCCTGGCATTCTATTTCTCTGGTGATTTGCTCGGCGACTACACCCCGCTGGAACTGATCAGCACCATCAGCACCATGGATACGTTCCAGAAGATTTATCGGCCCGAGATCTACAACGCGAATTCTGTTGCAGGCAAGTCTTACCAGCCCAGCTTGCAACATCAGGATTACTCATTGACGCGCATCGTCTATGACCGCGAGGAACGTAGCCGGCTGGCCATCGAGCAGGGCCGCTTTGTCGAGGAACACTTCATCAAGCCTTACCACCATATGCTCGAGCAGTGGTCCGCTCATTACGCTGCTTGAATTACCCGGCATACAAGGTCATACACCATGAAAAAACTGCTACCCACTTCCACTGCCGGCAGCTTGCCGAAACCTTCCTGGCTCGCTCAACCCGAGACACTCTGGTCACCCTGGAAGTTGCACGACGAGGCATTGGCCGAAGGCAAACAGGATGCGCTACGCCTGGCCCTGCAAGAGCAGCAGCACGCCGGCATCGATATCGTCAGTGACGGCGAGCAGACGCGCCAGCACTTTGTCACCACCTTCATCGAGCACCTGAGCGGCGTTGACTTCGACAAGCGCGAGACCGTCAGGATCCGTGACCGCTACGATGCGAGCGTGCCGACGGTAGTGGGCGCCGTTGCGCGGCAAAAGCCGGTGTTTGTCGAAGATGCCAGGTTCCTGCGCCAGCAGACCCGGCAACCGATCAAGTGGGCGCTGCCAGGCCCCATGACCATGATCGATACGCTCTACGACAAGCATTACAAGAGCCGCGAAAAACTGGCCTGGGAATTCGCCACGATCCTCAACCAGGAGGCGCGGGAGCTCGAGGCTGCTGGCGTTGACATCATTCAGTTCGATGAACCCGCTTTCAATGTTTTCTTCGACGAGGTGAATGACTGGGGTGTAGCCACCCTGGAAAGGGCGGTCGAAGGCCTGAAGTGTGAAACGGCGGTGCATATCTGCTATGGCTATGGCATCAAGGCCAACACCGACTGGAAGAAGACCCTGGGTTCGGAGTGGCGGCAGTATGAACAAGCCTTCCCCAGGCTGCAGAAGTCCAGCATCGACATCATCTCGCTGGAATGCCACAACTCACACGTGCCCATGGACCTGCTCGAACTCATCCGTGGCAAGAAGGTGATGGTCGGTGCCATCGACGTGGCGAACCCTGCAATCGAGACCCCGGAGGAAGTGGCCAGTACTCTGCGCAAGGCTCTGAAATTCGTCGATGCCGACAAGCTCTATCCGTGCACCAACTGTGGCATGGCGCCGCTGCCGCGTCGGGTCGCCAGCGGCAAGCTGCGTGCTTTGAGTGCAGGGGCAGAGATCGTTCGCAGCGAACTCTCGGGCAAGTGAAGCGGTCAGTGAGGTTGGCAGTGATTCCGTGGCAGCGGGCTTGTGCCGCGAACAGGCCAGCCCATGAAATGGCGTTGCCTGGCACGGGCTACGCCCGTGTTCGCGGGCAAGCCCGCTCCTACAGGGTAAAGCGGCGCATGCTAGCGCAGGACTCAAGAAGCCTTTCGAGGTCGCTTGGCCGTTTTCTTCTCAGGGCCGGCCTTGTTGGCAGCCTTGCCACCCAGGCTCTCATAGAACAATACATAACTCTTTGATTTAGCTGAGGTCTTGTGGGAGCGGGCGCGCCCGCGAACACCGGCGAAGCCGGTGCCATGCACCGCGTCGCATGCTTCGCGGGCACGCCCGCTCCCACAAGGTAAAGCGGCGCATGCTGAGGCTTTGTTCTCTGCGCGACAGCGCAGCCCAAAGGGCTGGGTGATCTCCCACATGGACCACGCCAGATTCTGGAAACTGAGCAAGACAGTTGCTCAGACAAAGATCGCTTCTGGGCCCGCTTTCCAGCAACTAGTTCGCGGGTAGGAGTATCACGAAGTTCTTTTTCATGTCTTCCAGCACGGTCCATTTACCCTTGGCGCCCGGTTCGATGATGAACGTGTCGCCAGCGGCCAGTGTGACGGGGGCGCAACCCTCGAGCTCGATGACGCAGCAGCCACTCAGCACATGGCAGAACTCCCACACTTTGTAGTCGATGCGCCACGCTCCGGTGCTGGCTTCCCATTCTCCGGAAATGCGACCTTGCTGTTCATCGTGATAGTACTTGGACGTCAGCGTGTGAGGGGTGCCTTCCACGATCTCTTCAAAAAAAGGAAGGTCGCGCACCGGTTGGATATCCAGTTCGCGGAACACGGTGAGTTTGTTGTTCATGGTTTTTTCTCGAGCACGTTGGGGTTAGGGCGATACATCAAATAGGCTTCACCGGTGACGCCCAGCATCGGGTGCGCAACGATCTGGCAGGTTTTAACAATCTGAAAACCGTGACGTTCGTAGAAGCGGCGTGCACCGTGGTTTTCTGCATAATCGATCAGGCATAGCCCATCCAGGCCAGCGTCCTCAGCGCGCTGCTGGGCGTGGCGGAGAAACTGCACGCCCAACCCCTGGCTGCGCCAGGCCTCATCCAGGGCAAGGCTGGATATGTACAAGGTGTCGGGTATTTCCATGTCGGAGTAGGGCGCGAGGACCGGGTCTGTCTCGACTGGCCTGTCAGGGGTTTCGTGCAAGGCATAGCTATGCATCATGCCGATGACGCGCCCTTCGACAGTGGCCATCAGGCAGTTCTTGTAGGAAAAGTCGCCCTGTTCCCTGGCATAGCGAGACGCACCGACACTCAGCAATGCTTCTCCAGGTGCGGCAAGCTTGCTCCATATGTAATCGGCCATGCCTTCCGATGTCAGTTGAAAGAAGCGCGCAATATCGTGTGCGTCCGAGGCTTGAGCGGGTCTGAAGTCGATAGGCATGTACAGTGCTCTTATGGGATCGGGTGGTTGATTTACAAGGATTACGCCTTTGACAGGGTGGCAGGGTAGGCGGGTTGGACGGTTGCCATCATGCTCGGGGCGAACACCGTCAGCACGAAGTGCGACGCTGCACTTCATGCGCTTTAAAGGCTGGTGGACTTAGTCCAGAACGTTATGCAGCACCTCATAGATGAGACCGCCGATATCTCACCTATTGGATCGGCCTATGCCAAAGGTGGTGGTGGTGGTGGTGG
>NZ_NEHW01000003.1 GCF_002112505.1 Pseudomonas sp. R28(2017) | reverse complement strand
CCAGTTTGAAGGTGTATCGGGAAGGCAGACTTAGCGCCTGCCCACCCTGATATGTGCGTTGGTCGGGTGGAAGCGAAAGACAGTTGGCTCCTACGTTTGTTTCGGGCCAATCATTCCTAGGGGATTGGCGCGCGAACGCCTTGGCGACTTACTCGATATCGCGTCGTACAAACAAGGCGGTCGCGCGCACATGTCACAGGCGTTACTGGCCGAAAACAAACGTAGGAGCGAGCGCAGCTCGCGATGCGCCGCGCGGGCGGCGCTCGATCTCACAGGCGCCACAGTCATAAAGGCATGTGTCTGGTAGCCCCGGCCCCCTTTATTCTGCCAGGCACTTCACGAGCTTTACTCAACACGCTACGGAGACTCGGACCATCGAGGCCGCGCAGCGACCCGAATAGCACAAAAGGATTTAGGAGAATTCTGACAGCGCGCTCAGACGTTATGAACTGATATCCAGCGCGAAAGGAGAAGAACATCGGGAAGCTAATCCAGGAGACTTGCCATGCCTCAATTTGACCCTCCCTATCCAGGAGAATCACTGCGCGAAGATGTGATGCCCGAATTCGCCATGACAACTGCGCAGTTGGCGAAAATGCTCGATTATCCACAAGACCAACTGGCCGCCGTGCTCAGCGGCCATGCGCCAATCTCACTCGAACTGGCACAAAAACTCGAGGCTGCCGGCTTGGGCGCTGCCCGCCAATACCTGGCCGAGCAGGCCGCCCACGATAAGTGGAAAGCGCGTTAATCCGCATCCGAGTCAAACAACCGGGCCAACTCCACCCGCGCCTCTTTGGCCGTCTGCATCACCTTGGCCCGGTCATCGCGCACAAGCCCCTGGGCCTCCAGCACTTCCTCGTCGTGCTGGGCAAACCGCTCGATCCGGTCCGCTGCCTGCTCGTCGCTCAGGCCCAGCCCGACCAGCGCACGGCGGGTCATCTCCAGGCTGGAGTAGAACGTCTCGCGGATCGGTTCGGCGCCCACATCCGCCAGCTTGTGCACATGCTGGCGGTTACGCGCGCGGGCCAGCACCTTCAGGTGCGGGTACTGGCGTTTCACCCGTTCAGCGGTATGGATCGCGGCTTCAGGGTCGTCGATGGTGATGATGAAGTACTCCGCTTCACCCACTTTGGCCGCATGCAGCACCTCGGGGCGCAGCGGGTCGCCGTAGAACACCGGCACCTGTTCGAACATGCGCGTCATCTCGATGGTGTCCACCGAGGTCTCCAGGGCAATGAACGGGATTTTCTGCGCCCGCAGTATGCGCGCGACGATCTGGCCCATGCGGCCCATGCCGACGATCACCGCCCGCGGCGTGCCGGCATCGATGGTCTTGTACTGCTCGGGCACTTCCCGCGCCGGTTGCGGGCGCTTGAGGGCGCGGGCGCAGCCAAGCATCAGCAGCGGGGTAATGGCCATCGACAGGGTGATGGTCATCAGCAGCAGGTCATAGGTCTGGGTGTCGAACAGGCCCTGGTCCTTGCCCAACTTGAACACCACGAAGGCGAACTCGCCACCGGCTGCCAGCACCATGCCCAGGCGCAGTGCGCTGGCGTTGTTCAGGCCACCGGCCAGGCGGCCGACGCCGATCAGCAACGCCAGCTTCACCGCCACCAGCAGCAGGGTCAGGCCCAGCAGCACCAGTGGCATTTGCAGCAGCAGGCTCAGGTTGGCGCCCATGCCGACGCTGATGAAGAACAGCCCCAGCAGCAGGCCCTTGAACGGTTCGATCTGCGACTCAAGCTCGTGGCGGTATTCCGAGTCGGCCAGCAGCAGGCCGGCGAGGAAGGCGCCCAGGGCCATGGAAATGCCGGCTTCTTCCATCAGCCAGGCAGTGCCGATCACCACCAGCAGCGCGGTGGCGGTGGACACTTCCGGCAGGCCGGTGCGGGCCACGGTGCGGAACACCGGGCGTAGCAGGTAGCGGCCACCGATGATGACCACGGCGATGCTGGCGAACACCTTGAGGCCGTGTTGCAGGCTGTCGCCGTGGCTGGTGTCCGGGCCGCTGGCGGCCAGCAGCGGGACCAGGGCGATCAGCGGGATCGCGGCGATGTCCTGGAACAGCAGGATGGCGAACGCCAGGCGGCCATGGGGCGCGTTGAGCTGCTTGCTTTCGGCCAGGCTCTGCAGGCCGAGGGCGGTGGACGACAGCGCCAGGCCGAGGCCGAGCACGACGGCTGCCGGCAGCGACTGGCCGAAGCCGAACAGGGCGATGGCGCCGATCACCGCGCCGGTCAGCAGCACCTGGGCGGTGCCGACGCCGAACACCGATTTGCGCATCAGCCACAGGCGCTTGGGCGACAGCTCAAGGCCAATGATGAACAGCAGCAGGACCACGCCCAGTTCGGAGATGTGCGCGACGCTTTCGGTGTCGCGGATCAGGCCCAGGGCCTGCGGGCCGATGGCCACGCCCGCGAGCAGGTAACCGATCACAGCCCCCAGTTGCAGGCGCTTGGCCAGGGGGACGGCGACGACTGCGGCGAGCAGAAAGATCACCGCGGTTTGCAGAAGGCTGCCTTCGTGTGGCATTGGCTCGTACTCCATGAGCTGCCGGGGCAGCGTTTGAACAGTTTGGCGGACCATTCTGGAGGTTGGTCATGACACAGACAATCTGCTCCCGGGAAGAAACATTGTCCCGAATTGGTTGACAGGCTCACCCTCCGCCAAACTGCGCCCGATACTGCGCCGGTGTCATGCCGATCCGCTCGCAGAACACCTTCCTCATGTGCCGGTCACTGCCAAATCCGCAGCGGGCAGCGACCACCTTCAACGGCAGGTCGCCGCATTCAAGCAGCTTGCGCGCCTGGTCGATCCGCGCATTCTGCAGGTACTGCAACGGCGTGATGCCGACCTCGCGCTGAAAGGTCCGGGCAAAGTTGCGCCCGCTCATGGCCACCAGGTCGGCCATCTTCTGCACGGTAAACGCCTGGTCGATATGGTCGACGATATACGCCTGCACCCGGGCAATCGGCGAGCCGTCCCGCGGCACCGCCGCCAGCAATGGCCCGTAGGGCGTCTGCCCGCCCTGGCGGTGGCGCGCCACCAGCAGCACCTTGGCGACTTCCAGGGCCAGCGCCTTGCCGTGGTCTTCGGCGACGATGGCCAGCGCCAGGTCGATGCCCGCCGTGATGCCGCCGGAGGTGATCAGGTCGCGGTCCATCACGTAGATCTGCTCGGTCTCGACCTTGGCTTCGGGAAACGCCTGTGCCAGCCGCTCCACGTAGTTCCAGTGGGTGGTGCAGCGATAGCCACCGAGCAACCCGGCGCGCCCGAGCAGGAACACCCCGGTGCAGATTGCGCCGAAGCGCCTGGCGCCGCGTACGGCCTCGGGCAACCAGCGCTCCACTTGCGGCAAGGCGACGTCATAGGCACCTGGCCCGCCTGGCACCAGCAACAGGTCGACACTGCCCGGCAGTTCCACCAGGCTCAGGTCGGCCACGACCCGCAGGCCGCACGAGCCGCGAATCGGGCTCTGGTCTTCGGCCACCGTGAGCAGCCGGTAGTGTTCATCTTCAGGCAAGAAGCGGTTGGCAATGGCAAAGGCGTCCATCGGCCCAGTCACATCCAGCAACAGCACATCGTTGAACAGCACCATGGCCACGGTGCGTCGAGCGTGTTTTTCCTGCATACCTCTATCGCCTTGAATGCCGGCCGCCAGCAGCGGCCTGAAGCTGAATACGAAACGCATCTTAGGGTATCGGCCAAAAGGCCAGGGCCAGCAACGCACAATTAACAACAATTCAGGTTTGGCTCAGGACTTTGTCACGTGCCGACGGCGAGACTTTCTGCATTGAACAGGAGAGTCGCCATGCACCCTGGGACGCCCCATGAGGCACTGCCAACGCCCGGCGCACTGACGCCTGCGCGGCTGCGCCAAGCCAAGGAACTGATGCTGCGCAGCTCGCTGTCGATCATCGAGGTCTCTGCGCTGTGCAACCTCACCCGCAGCCATTTCTCCCGCGCCTTCAAGGTCAACACCGGCCTCTCGCCCCAGGCCTGGCGCCTGCTGGCACGCATGGAAAAGGCCAAGCGCCTGCTCGCCACCGAGGTACCGATCACCCACGTGAGCCTGGAGTGCGGCTTCTGCGACCAGGCCCATTTCACCCGTGCCTTCAGCCGCCTGGTCGGCCAGCCGCCCAAGGCCTGGCGCCAGGCGCAGGCCCATCCTTAAGCCGATTCTATCCGCCGGTATAACCCCTCGGGATAAGCCCTTGAATGAGCCCCGGCCCGTTTTCCCAACCCAAGGAGTCACCCCCATGAGCCAACCTGATTACAAGCGCCTGAACAAAGACGACGCCGTGGTGCTGCTGGTCGACCACCAGACCGGCCTGATCTCGCTGGTGCAGGACTTCTCGCCCAACGAGTTCAAGAACAACGTCCTTGCCCTGGGCGACCTGGCCAAGTTCTTCGGCCTGCCGACCATTCTCACCACCAGCTTCGAACAAGGCCCCAACGGCCCGCTGGTGCCAGAGCTCAAAGAGATGTTCCCGGACGCGCCGTACATCGCTCGCCCAGGCCAGATCAACGCCTGGGACAACGAAGACTTCGTCAAGGCGATCAAGGCCACCGGCCGCAAGCAGCTGATCATCGCCGGCGTGGTGACCGATGTGTGCGTGGCGTTCCCGACCCTGTCGGCGCTGGCTGAAGGCTTTGAAGTGTTCGTGGTGACCGATGCTTCGGGCACCTTCAACGAAACCGTGCAGCAGGCGGCGTGGGTGCGCATGACCCAGGCGGGAGCACAGATGATGAACTGGTTCTCGGTGGCCTGTGAGTTGCACCGTGACTGGCGCAACGACATCGAAGGGCTGGGTAACCTGCTGTCGCAGCGGATTCCCAACTACCGCAACCTGATGAACAGCTATGCGGCGCTAAGCGCTCGCTGAGGTAAACCCGTATTGGCCTCTTCGGCGCCCCGACTTGCCCGCGAAGAGGCCGGTACCGGCTATGAATTGCTCAAAGGCAGAGTGAAACGAATCCGGCACCCGCCATACTCCGACGCCAACGCCTGCAACCGCCCGCCATGGGCCTGGACCACCGAGCTGCATATTGCCAGCCCCATCCCCAGACCAGCGTCCTTGGTGGTATGGAACGCGTCAAACACCCGCTCCCGCTCATCCGCCGCAATGCCGGGCCCGTTGTCGTCCACGCAGATCTCGACCACATTCCCGGCAACGACAGACGCAATCCGCAACACGCCATCACTGCGATACCCCGTCAGCGCCTCCAGCGCATTGGTGATCAGGTTGAATACCAGTTGCTGCAGCTGCACCGGATCGGCCATCACGCACACCCCTGGCTGCAACTGCGTCTGCACATCGACCACGTACTTGGCGGCATCGGCCGAGGTCAGGCGCAGCACCTCGCGAATCAGCTCGTCGACCTTGACCGGCTTGAGCTGCATAGGCGACTGCTTGGCCAACGAGCGAAGTGCGCGGACGATGTTGGCAGCACGTTCGCTGTCATTGCGTATGTCTTCCAGCCCGGCAATCGCCTCTTTCAGGTTGGGTTCCGCGCGCTTGAGCCAACGCAGGCTGGCCGCGGCATTGGAGGCGATACCCAGCAGTGGCTGGCTGATCTCGTGGGCGATGGACGCCGACAACTCGTTCATCACCTGCAGGTGCGCACTGCGTGCAAGTTCGGCGCGCGATCGGCGCAGTTCCGCTTCCATCTGGGCACGGGCCTGGTTGTCTTCGGCCAGGCGCGTATAGAACTTGGCCGTCTGCAACGACACGGCGGCCTGGGAGGCGAGGATCTCCAGCATGGCCAGGCGCTGGCTGCCGAACAGGTTCGGCACCAGGCGGTTTTCCAGATACACCAGGCCGATCAGCACGCCCTGGATCACCAGCGGCAGGCACAGCACCGAGCGTGCGTTGCGCGCGTGCAGCTCCTGGCGGAAGGCCTCGGGGCAATCGCCCAGGGCGTCATTGAGCACCAACGGTTTCTTGGTGCGCATGGTGGCGTTGATGATCGACAGCGGCGCCTGGGTCATGAACTTCTGGCAGTTGTCCATGCTTACGTGCAGCCCGGCATCGTCGATGTAGGCGAGCGCAGCCATCTGGAACTCGGCACCACTGACGATCAGCAACGCACCGTGGTCGGCGCCGGAATGCTGGGTGAGGTGTCCCATCAGTGTCTCGATCAAGCCTTCGAGCAGCACTTCCTCGGACAACGCCCGGGCCGCCTCGATGCCGGCTTCCAGGTCCAGCCTGGCCTGTTGGGTGGAGCGCGAGGTCTCCTGGACGGATTGCGTGCGCAAGAACGGGTGCAAGGCCTCCAGCTGGTGCACCTTGCCGGTCGCCCCCCAGATATGAAAGCAGTCGCGGGCAATGCGCAGGTGCAGGTTGGCACCGGAGATCAGGCCGCTGGGGATGCACACCTCGGCCAGCTGTTCGTGGGCCAGGGCCTGCTCGTGGATGAAGCCGGCGGCGGTGGCGGCGATCTGCGCCTGGTCGAAGCAACGGATGGCCGCCAGGCCGTCGCCTTCGAGCTTGGCGATCACACCTTCGATCAGCAGCAGCTTGTTGCGGAACGTCACCGGATTGAAGCCGGCCCAGTGGCCGAAACGCTCGCGCAGGGCCTGCAGCTCGGCCAGTTTGTCAGCAAGGCTGCCGGGGGCTTCCGGGCTGCCGAGGGCAAGGCCGTGGAACAGGTGATAGTCCGCCAGGTTGATGTGCGCCGGTGCCGCCCAGGCGTTGTCGCCGGCGGCGCCAAGGCTGTGCATGGCTTGCGGGATATTGCCCAGGTAGAAGGCTGACATGCCGCTGAACAGGTGCCGGAAGAACAGCGTGGTGGGCGAGTTCACCGGCGCGGGCGAGGCCGTGCAGGGTACACCACTCAGGTTGGCCACGAATGCCTGCTGGGCCTGCAGTATCTGCTCGATATCGCTGTAGCCGTAATGGCGAACGGTAGCCAGGCCTTGTTCCACCTCTTCGGCCACTTCCGGCAGATAACGGCCCATGAACAGCGAGTCGGAAACCAGATGGTTGCAGGCATAGCAGGCCATGGCCTGGTCGCCGCTCAAGCGCGTCGACTCTACCGCCTCCAGCGCGGTGTGGCGGGCGAATTCGATGGGCGAGGTCCAGGCGCTGACCTGGTCAAGGGCCAGCAGGGCGCTGGTGAGGTCGGTCTCGAAGCCGTACCGCTCGATCAGCTTGAGCGCAGCCAGGCAGCAGGCATGGCCGTCGTGGTAGCTACCGAAGCGCTCGGCGATCATCACCCCGTACCACGCAAGGCCATAGGTGCTGCCAGGGGCCACGCCGTGCAGCAGCGACAGTTCCATGAGCTTGCCCAGGTGCAGGAAGCCGATATCGTCCTGCACGAAGAATGATGAGGACAGGGTGGCCAGCAGGCTGATCGCGACCGTCACTTGCTCCGAATCGGCACGAGGCAGCGACGCCAGGCAATGGCGGCCTTTCGCCTCGATCAGGGTCTGAATCTTGGCATGGCAGGCGTGAACCTGTTGCGGGTCGACACCGCGGGCCAGGTTGATACCCAGCAGTTCGAGGCCGGCGGCGGCGCTGCTGATGGCGGCCTGGTATTCGCCGCGCAATGTGTGCAAGCGCGCCTGCAGCCGGCAAACCCGCGCCTGGTCCAGCGCCGAGCCCGCGCGCTGGCGGCATGCCGTCAGCCACCCTTGGGCTTCGGCCATGCGCGACAGTTGCATGTCGCACTCGGCAGCCAGGCAGGCGTTGGCAAAGGCATGTGTGGCGTGGCTTTGTGCAGTGGCACCCAGGTGCAACAGCTGCTCGGACGTATGCAGGTAGTCCGCAGCCTGTTCGTAGGCGCCGCTGTCGCGCGAGCGCAACGCTGCGTCATGCAGAAGCTGCAGGAAAACTTCCTGCTCATCCGTTGCAAACCCGCGTGGGTTGGCGCGTTGCAGCTGGTTGGCGATCTCGAACACGGCCTCCTGCAAGTCGCTGCGCCAAGCCTGGAACATGGCTTTGGCAATGCTGGTATGCAGTTGGGCGCGATCACGCGCAGGGGTGAGTTCGTAGGCGGCTTCCATCACCCGGTCATGGGCGAAGCCCAGGCCTTTCTGGCCAGGTAGCAGGAAACCCGCTTCAACCATGGCCTTCAGTTGCTCGCCCGACAAAGGCGCAAGCAGGCGCCGCAGCAGGCGCTCATCGCACCGGCTGCCTGCCGCGCTGGCGATGCGCAGCACTTCGCGCTGGGGCATTGGCAGGCGGGCCAGGCGGTGGATCATCAGGTCGGCGACATTATCGGAATAGCGGTGCCGGGCCACGGCCTTCAGGCACCACGACCAGCGCATGGCCTGGGTATCGAAGGTAAACAGCCGGTCCTCGACCATGGCCCTGAGTATCTGGTTGATGAAGAACGGGTTGCCAGCGGTCTTGTCATGCACCAGTTCGGCAACCTGCGAAGCCTCGTCAGGGCTGACGTGGTAGCGCTCGCCGATAAGCTCGGTGACTGCGCCGACAGCCAGTGGACGCAGGTTCAGTGTGGTACTGCCCAGCGTTGCCGGCGTGGCAAGCGTCTTACTGGCGTTTTGCTTGTCATCGCGCCGGGCGAAGACGAGCAACAGGTTGCCGGGTTGAGAGGCGAGCAGCTGTGCCAGCAACTGCCGGCTGGCATCATCAGCCCACTGCAGGTCATCGAAAAACAACACCAGCGGGTGGCCCGGGCGGCTGAACACCTGCAGGAACGCGATGACCGCCTGCTGTTCCTTCTGCAGCGCAAGGCGGGTAGGTTTCTCCGGCATGTCGGGCAGGGGGCCGAGGACCAGTTGCAGGTCAGGCGCCAACTGGCCAAGTAGCCGCCCGTGGCATTTGAGGCGGCGCAGGATTTCGCGGCGCAAGGTGTCGAGAGCCTGGCGGTTCTTGGCCAGCAGCTGGGTGGTCAGCGAGCGGAGGATCTCGACCCATGGCGCATAAGGCACGGCCTGCTCCTGGCCGTTGCACGTGCCGATAGCCCAGTAGCCTTCGGCATTGGCCTTGAGCGACGCCTCGACCAGGCTCGATTTACCCATGCCGGCAGCGCCGTTGACGAACAGGACCTGAGGCTTGCTGTCTCGGCGCATGGCCTTGAGCAGCAAGGCGATGACCTTCTGCTCGGCGCTGCGTCCATACAGGCGCTCACGGCTGGGCGAAACGGGATCGGCGCACCCGGGCTCGAAGGCGGCGATGGGCTTGCCGGCGGCCCATTGCCGTTGGCAGTGGGCCAGGTCCACTGTCAGGGCTCGCGCACTCTGGTAGCGGGCGTCGGGCTCCTTGGCCAGCGCCTTGGCCAGGATCCCGCTCAGCGGCTGTGGTACCTGGCTGTCGACCTCGCAGGCAGCGCGGGGTTGAACGCCGGCATGCAGCTGGCGCCAGTGCTGGGTATCGCGCCCGGCCAGCGGGAGTTCGCCCAGCAGCAGCTGGTAGAGGATCGCGCCCAAGGCATAGATATCGCTGCGCCGGTCGCTGCTGCTGCCGTGGGGGCAGATCTGCTCCGGCGCCAGATAGGCCCAGTTGCCGAGCGCGCTGCCCTGAGCGCTGATCAGCTCTGGCGTGTCGGCCCGAAAACAGCCCAGGCGTACCCGATGGTTCGGTTGCAGGCACACATGCTGCGGTTGCAGCGCACCGTGCAGCACATTGTGTTCGTGGGCCAGGGCCAGGGCGTTGGCGGCGTTTACCGCGATGTCGAGGAATGGCCCTAGGCCGATCGGGCCCTGGGTAATCAGGTCGGCAATGGAGCGGCCGGTAGGGTACACCAGCAACGGCCCCTCGGCGGAGCGGACGAAGGCCGTCGGGATCACGGCCCATTGTGGGTCCAGTTGCAGGCGGTAGTCACGTTCCAGGCGCTGGCAGGCTGCAGGTGCCTCGACCGGGGCGCGCACGGCGATCCAGGCCTGGCGGGTGGCAGGGTCATGCAGGCGGAAGTAGCTGAGGTCGCCTTCCTGGCCCAGTTGCGTGATGTCGCAACGATTCAACCAGTCCTCGTCGATCGACTGATCAAAATCGATGGGCCTGTGGGCGAGGCGTTCATCGAGCATCTAGCACCCCCTGCTAACGACATCCAGACGCCCGAGTATACGCAGCGGGCCCAGCATGGATGCGGCTTGCAGCCGGCTTGGCAGGAACGGGCACGCTGTTGTCCGTTATCAATCCCTGGCGGCTGGCGGGCGCTTGTATAGTTTTGAGACCAACCTATCCCTCGGGATAATTGTCCGATCGCGTTCGCTGGCCTAGGCTGCCCGGGGCTGCGCAAACGCCCGCTCCCGCACGAGGAAACCATGATCCGAATAGGCAATGCCCAGGTGTCGCTGGAGCGGCGAGAAGCCTTTCTCGACGGCAAGCCGATCCCGTTGGGCGGGCGTGCGTTCGAGGTGCTGGCCACGCTGATCAGGGCCAAGGGCCGGGTGGTTGGCAAGGAAGAGCTGTTCAGCCAGGTGTGGGCCGGCACGGTGGTCGAGGACAACAACCTGCAGGTGCAGGTTTCGCTGCTGCGCAAGGCCTTCGGCGATCACGGGTTGATCCAGACCGTGGCGCGCCGGGGCTATCGCCTGGCTGCCGAAGTAAGCCTCGAGGTGCCTTGCCTGGCACTGGGCCAGTCGCCGTTGTGCGCCGGGTCCGATGGCGGCGAAACGGGCGACGAGAGTGCCAACGTGCCTGTGCTGGTGGTGGATGATGACCCATCGGTGCGCAAGGCACTGGGCCGTCTGTTGCGTTCGCAGGACATTCCACACCGTTTGTTCGCCAGTGCCGAGGAGCTGTTCGACGCACGCCTGGAAAGCCCCTGCGCCTGCCTGCTGCTGGACATGCACCTGCCCGAAACCAGCGGCCTTGAAGTGCAGGCTGCGTTGCGCCAGCTGGCGCTGCCCTGGCCCATCGTGTTCATGACCGGTTTCGGCACCATCCCCATGACGGTCCAGGCGATGCGCGCCGGTGCCGTGGAGTTTCTGACCAAGCCTTTCGACGAAGACCAGCTGCTGGCGCTGCTCGAACCGGTACGCGCCCGTGCCGTGGTCGAGGGGCGCAAATGGCAGCATGCGCGGCAGGTCGAGGAAAAGTACCAGCGCCTGACCCAGCGCGAGCGCCAGGTGTTCTCGCTGGTGGCGGGTGGCCTGTCGCACAAGCAGATCGCCAGGGAAATCGGCACCAGCGAGGTGACCACCAAGGTGCACAAGAAAAACATCATGAACAAGATGCAGTCCCGCTCGCTGCTGGAGCTGGTGGCCATGCACAACGTCATCGAGGCTCGGTCCGGCGCATGAGCAGAGCGGTGTGCATCGTCGATGACGATGCTTCGGTGCGCAAAAGCCTGGCCAACCTGCTGCGTTCGGCAGGGTTCGAGACCTTGGCGTTCGCGGCGGGGGACGTGTTTCTGGGCTCGGACCTGGTGCGTGAGGCGGGGTGCGTTTTGCTCGACCTGAGGATGCCGGGGGTGAGCGGGCTGGACGTGCAACGCGAGCTGGCGCGGCGGAATTGGCGCTTGCCGGTGATCTGCATGTCGGCGCACTGGGACGATGGCGCGGTGCAGGCGGCGCTGGGCAATGGCGCGTTGGCGTGCCTGGGCAAGCCGTTTTCCGAAGAGGCGTTGCTCAAGGTGGTCGAAGCGGCACTGGCGGTTTATTGAGCACACCTGAGCAATCATTTGCCGGGCAATCGGGCAATGCTGATCGGCTTGATAGAACCGCGAGACCTTTGCCATGCAACGCTTCAAGATCCTGTTCGACGCCCAATCACCGCTGCTGACTGCCACCGGCCTGCTGTTCATGCGGGTGATGGCAGCGCTGTTGCTGTTTTCCATCCACGGATTGCCCAAGCTGCTGGACTGGAGCGGGGAGTTGCAGCGCATCGAAGACCCATTTGGCCTGGGGGCGCCGCTGACCTTGGGCCTGGCGGTGTTTGCCGAGGTGGTGTGCCCGGTGTTGCTGCTGCTGGGCGTGGCCGCGCGGCTGGCCTGCCTGCCGGTGCTGGCGGTTTTGCTGGTGGCGCTGCTGGTGGTGCACCCGGACTGGTCGCTGGAGCAGGGGCAGTTTGCCTGGTTGCTGGTGGCGCTTTATGGCGGACTGGCGCTGACCGGGCCTGGGGTATATTCGGTCTCGGGGCTGATCGGTCGGGACAAGTTTTCCTGATGAATCTTGGGGTCGCAAAGCAGCCCCAAAGGTCTAGCTGCTCCCTGGCCGGTACTGCAAAGACTCGGCCAGATGGCCTTTGCTGATCGCCTGGCTGCCTTCCAGATCTGCCAATGTGCGTGCAACTTTCAGCAGCCGATGCGCTGCCCGCAAAGAAAGGCTCAGCCGCTCACAGGCAGTCTCCAGCCAAGCCTGGTCCGCCGCTGCCAGCTGACAATGGCTCCGCAACCCCTCCAGGTTCAGAAACGCATTGGCACACCCTTGCCGGCGCTGCTGCACCTCGCGGGCCTGGGCCACCTTGGTAGCCACAGCGGCACTGGTCTCGCCGCTTGGCTGGTTGTTCAGCGTGGTGGTCTCGCGGGCCACGGTCAGGTGCAAGTCGATGCGGTCGAGCAACGGGCCTGACAGCTTGTTGCGATACCGCGCGATCTGTTCGGTACTGCAGCGGCAACGGCCGGTGGGGTCGCCCAGGTAGCCGCACGGGCAGGGGTTCATCGCCGCCACCAGCTGGAAGCGCGCAGGGAATCGTACCTTGTCGCGTGCCCGCGCAATCACGATCTCGCCCGACTCCAGTGGCTCGCGCAGCACTTCCAGCACGCGCCTTTCAAACTCTGGCAGCTCGTCGAGAAACAGCACGCCATGGTGCGCAAGGGTAATTTCGCCAGGTTGCGGCCGGCTGCTGCCGCCTACCAGCGCCGGCCCCGAGGCCGAATGGTGCGGGTGGCGAAATGGCCGCTGCGGCCAGCTGCTCAGCGGTGTGTGGCCACTGACCGACTGGATCGCCGCCACCTCCAGCGCCTCGTGCTCGTCCAGTGGTGGCAGCAAGCCTGGGAGGCGGCTGGCGAGTAGCGTCTTGCCCGTGCCGGGTGGCCCGGTGAACAACAGGTTATGCGCCCCAGCCGCGGCCAGCAGCAGTGCCCGCTTGGCGGCGACCTGGCCCTGCACCTCGCTCAGGTCCGGGTAAGGCTGCTGCTGCAAGACCAGGCCATTGGCGGAAAAGGGCGGCAGCGGTACTTGCCCGTTAAGGTGCGCCACCAACTCCAGCAAGTGCCCCACGGCATACACCACAAGCCCGCCGGCCAGGCTCGCCTCTTCGGCATTTTCCCGCGGCACCACCAGGGCCCGGCCGGCCTCGCGTGCCGCCAGTGCAGCCGGCAACACGCCTTGCACGGGGCGCAACTTGCCTGACAGCGCCAGCTCACCCAGGCATTCCATTTCCGCCAAAGCGGGTAATGGCACCTGGCCGTCGGCGGCCAGGATGCCCAGGGCGATAGCCAGGTCATAACGCCCGCCGTCCTTGGGCAGGTCGGCGGGTGCCAGGTTCTGGGTAATGCGCCGCTGTGGGTAATTCAGCCCGGAATTGACGATGGCACTGCGTACACGGTCTTTACTCTCCTTGACCGTGGTCTCCGGCAGGCCGACCAGGGTGAGATGGGGCAGGCCGTTGGCCAGGTGGGTTTCGACGCTGACTGCAGGGGCCTGCACACCGACCTGGGCGCGGCTGTGGACGAGGGCGAGGGACATGGACGCTCCGTTGTCGCTGGATCTGGAGCCGCTTCCTGCGGCCTGTCGAAGCCTAGTGAGTTTCTGCGAGGTAGGCGCAAGAAAAATGCGACTTTGTTTTGCATACCAGGGCTTTTTCCTGTCGTTTCACACAATCTGACAAATACTGGATCCAATATCTTTGCGAAGAGCCCGGCTATGGCTTAGTGTTCAAGAGCTAAAGGTGTTGCCATTGGATGGCAGCGCAACCCTGAAATGGACTTAAGGTACTGCCCGTGCAAACGCTCATTCGCACCCGCCAGCAGATCCGGGAACGGGTGCAGGCCAATGAATTCACTGAGCTCAACCGCTTGTTCGATGCGCTCCAGGCGCAGTGGCGGCAGGCGCCCCCCGGTGAGTGCCCCGTCTACCTGGAGGCTGTCCAAGGCTACATGCTGGATTGCGACATGCAGGGCGGCAAGGCCCTGACGCAAACCCTCAAAACCTGGATCGATACCTGCCCCAAGGCTTATCACCCGCACGTGGTGATGGGTTTTCACTGCTTCAACCACGCCTGCCAGATCCATGGGCAGGTTGGCTCCGATGAGGTCTGCGAAGAACGCCGGCTGGCCGCCGACCAGGCCTGCGAGAAAGGCGCGGCGCATTTCCTGCGGGCCATGGAGTGCTGCGTGCAACCGGTTGCCGCCGTGATCGGCATGCTCCACATCAGCGCGTACCTGCGCGAGCCCGGCTGGTTGGTCGAATTGTTCGCTGGAAAGCTCGCGCGCTATCGGCCCAGCGCGCATGCCGATGTGGAAGTGCAGGAGGCTGCTGCGCCGCTGTTGGTCAGGTGCGGCCTGACCCCCTTGCAGGCGCTGCCGCAAACGTTGCCGGTAGGGTTGAGCGCGCGCTTGCATGAGCAAGGCGAAAATGCCCGGGATTACTGGCTGCGCCATGCGCTGGCGTGGTTCCCCGGCTGCTTCGAGGCGATCGAGGCCTATGCCACTTACCAGACTCCACGCTGGGGCGGCAGCGATGAGGCGATCGACGCACTGGTCAGCGGCCCACTATGCCAGGGTTGGTCCGAAGCACAGCGCAATGCGATTCGCTGGCTGGCCCTGGAAGGCACATTCTGGCTGCCGCATGCCCGGCAACTGCCACAAGTCGCGACCTGGCAAAAAACGTTTGCCCAGTGGGCCCGGCGCGAGCTCAGGCCCAGGGAGCGCGCTACGCTGCTGGCCCGGCGTGGCGCCCTGCGGCGCTATTCGATGCACGATTACGACGGTGCGATGCGTGATTTTGTCGACAGTGTCGCGCTGTACCCTGATCACGGCTTCGTTCCGGCCGTTGGCGAGCCTTTCCGTAGCCTTGTGTGCCTGGTGCTGTTCCACGAGGCGCAGGACCATTCGCAGGTATTGCGCACCGTCATCGAGCGGCTGTGCGATGACCGTCGACAGGCAGCGGCCTGCGCACTGCGGGCTGCGGGGCATCAGTTCGGGCTGTGGGGCTTTGGGCAATCTGTCGAGCAGGCAGGCACGTGGTTGCGATTGGCGGTCAGGCGTCAGTGCGGGCGCGAGGGGCAGGGCTTCGAGGTGCTCGAAGTGCCGCGCTTGCTCTGGGCTGCCAACCTGCATGAGGCCGCGCATTTCCTGTATGAGGCCTGTGCGGAGCTGAAACTGCCGGATGCCGCCATCGCGCTGTACGATCTGCATCGTGGCTGGCTCGACAACACTCCCGAGCAGTATCTGAGTGGCAAGGCGGCCGAGCACTGGCTGCTGCGCGCGGCGGAGTCTGGCCACCCGCAGGCCAAGTTCGACCTGGCCCGCCAGCGAATGAGCCTCCCTCAGGGGCTGGAAGACCGAAAGGCAGTACTGGCGGTCAAGCGGTGGCTGCTCGACGCGCAGAGCCATCCGCACCTGCATGCCAAGGCGCAATTGCAGCTAGGCATCCTGCTGCGCCAATACGGTGATGCGCAGGAGCGTGTCGAGGCGGTCGACTATCTGCTGGGGCTGGCCGAGCACCCGGATGCCTGGGTTGCCGCGCGTGCCTGTGCCGAACTGGGGCTGGCCTGGATGCAAGGCTGCGGCACGCGTAAACAGAGCCGTTTTGCGGCAATCGAGTGGGCCAATCGCGCCGTTGCGCTGCAGTCGAGCGATCCGCTCATCGAAGCAATACAGGCCGAGATCCGCAATTCGCACAGCCGGGTGAAAACCTTGTTCACAGTGTGCGGGGCGGCGTTGTTCCGTGGCGACTTGCATGCCAGCGAACTGCCGCCCAAGGCCACCGGCCAGCAGCGGGCTTCGGCCTGATCGAAGTCGGGGCCGCTTCGGCGGCCCCGGAGCTTTTATGGCTTGGCGCCGAGGATGATGTGCGACGCCTTGATCAGGGCGGTGGCTTTTACCCCGGGGGCCAGGCCAAGTTCCTGCACCGCTTCGCGGGTGACGATGGAGAACACCTCGGTGCCGCCCGCCAGCTTGAGCACCACTTCGGCGTTCACCGCACCGTCGCCTACGCGTACCACTTCACCTTCCAGGGCGTTGCGGGCAGACAGCTTGTAGCCGTCGGCATCGGTCATCAGCACCACCCAAGGTGCCTTGACCAGCGCCACGGCCTGTTTGCCGACATTGATGTTGAGGTTATGCAAGCTGGCCATGGTGACCACCGCCACCAGTTTCTCGCCGCCGGCGAGGGTCAGCTCGACCTCGGCATTGACTGCGCCGGGCTGCACGGCGCTGACGGTACCTTCGAAGACGTTGCGGGCACTGACTTTCATGGTGACGTACTCCTTATCGATTGTTTTATTCCTGCGCAGCTGGCGCCATCCGCGCTTCCAGCTCGGCGACTTGCTTCTCCAGGGCCTCAAGGCGGGCACGGGTGCGTGCCAGCACGACCATCTGGCTGTCGAATTCTTCACGGCTGACCAAGTCCAGTTTGCTGAAGGCGCCTTGCATCAGCACCTTGAACTGGCTTTCCAGTTCGGCGCGAGGCTGGGCGGTATCGCTGCTGAACAGGCGCGAGGCCTGGTCGCTCAGGGCGTCGAGAAGGGCTTTGGGCGCGAGCATGTCGGGCTGTCCACTGATACTGAGAAATGGCTCGCAGTGTAGCACGGGGCCAACCTGTGCCATTGCCTCAGCCCGCTGCACATTTTTCGAGCAGCGCTGCAGGCGGGCGCGCACCGAAGTTGTGCATGTTTACCATGCTGGCGACTGGCCAATCCCGACTGATTCACATAACTCGCTGTTTTCCGGTGGTTTAGCGGAACTGGCAAGGTTTCTGCAAAGACCTGTACGAGCCATGCACTGATGCAGTTCCTTGTGACCAGGCAGTGCGCACGCGGAGCCGGATGCCGACGACGCGTTACAAAGCCAACCGCTGCGCTTAGACTTGAGACGGGTTTGTTTTCCTGGGGCAAGTCCACCAAATCGGGAGAGAGTTTCATGAAGCTAGTCACAGCCATCATCAAGCCGTTCAAGCTGGACGACGTGCGCGAGTCGCTGTCGGAAATCGGCGTGCAGGGCATTACCGTCACCGAAGTCAAAGGTTTCGGCCGGCAGAAGGGCCACACCGAGCTGTATCGCGGCGCGGAGTACGTGGTCGACTTCCTGCCCAAAGTGAAGATCGACGTCGCCATCGACGACAAGGACCTTGATCGAGTGATCGAAGCCATCACCAAGGCGGCCAACACCGGCAAGATCGGTGACGGCAAGATCTTCGTGGTGAATCTGGAGCAGGCGATCCGCATCCGTACCGGCGAAACCGATACCGACGCGATCTAAGCGCCGAAAAAAGCCTCACCAAACCCAACGCCCCAGGAGAAAACAACATGACTCTGCGTAAGATCGCAGGGCTAGGAGCCCTATTGTCCCTCGTAATGCCCGGGCTTGCCCTGGCAGAGGAAGCAGCTGCCCCAGCGCTGAACTCCGGCGACACCGCCTGGATGCTCACCTCGACAGCGCTGGTGCTGTTCATGACCATTCCGGGTCTGGCCCTGTTCTACGGCGGCATGGTGCGTTCCAAGAACGTGCTGTCGGTGATGATGCAGTGCTTTGCCATCACTGGCCTGATCAGTATTCTCTGGGTCATTTACGGCTACAGCATGGCCTTCGATACCACCGGTATGGAAAAGGGCGTGCTCAACTTCAATTCCTTCGTCGGTGGGTTCTCCAAGGCGTTCCTGAGCGGTGTCACGCCTGCGAACCTGACCTCGGCCACCGCACTGTTCCCTGAAGCCGTGTTCATCACCTTCCAGATGACCTTCGCCATCATCACGCCGGCGCTGATCGTCGGTGCCTTTGCCGAACGCATGAAGTTCTCGGCGATGCTGGTGTTCATGGGCATCTGGTTCACCCTGGTCTACGCACCGATCGCCCACATGGTGTGGAGCGGTGACGGCGCGCTGATGTGGGACTGGGGCGTGCTCGACTTCGCTGGCGGCACCGTGGTGCACATCAACGCCGGTATCGCTGGCCTGGTCTGCTGCCTGGTCATGGGCAAGCGCAAAGGCTACCCGACCACCCCGATGGCCCCGCACAACCTGGGCTACACCCTGATGGGCGCGGCCATGCTGTGGATCGGCTGGTTCGGCTTCAACGCAGGCTCCGCCGCCGCCGCCAACGGCACTGCTGGCATGGCCATGCTGGTGACCCAGATCGCCACCGCCGCCGCTGCACTGGGCTGGATGTTCGCCGAGTGGATCTTCCACGGCAAGCCAAGTGCCCTGGGCATCGCCTCGGGTGTGGTCGCCGGCCTCGTCGCCATCACGCCGGCTGCCGGTACCGTGGGCCCGATGGGCGCCCTGGTGATCGGCCTGGCCTCCGGCGTGGTCTGCTACTTCTGCGCCACCACCCTCAAGCGCAAGCTGGGTTACGACGACTCCCTCGACGCCTTCGGCGTGCACGGTGTTGGCGGCATCATCGGCGCCATTCTTACCGGCGTGTTCGCGGCACCGGCCCTGGGCGGCTTCGGCGCGGTCACCGACATCGGTGCCCAGGTCTGGGTCCAGGCCAAGGGCGTGATCTTCACCGTGGCCTACACCGCCATCGTCACCTACGTGATCCTCAAGGTGCTGGATGTGGTGATGGGCCTGCGGGTCAACGAAGAAGAAGAGTCGGTCGGCCTCGACCTGGCTCAGCACAACGAACGCGGCTACAACCTGTAACCGCGACGCTGGAAAAACTTGCCCGGTTCGCCGGGCATTTTTTTGCCTGTTTTTTACGATTTCCCGCAGAGCAAACGGTTTATCACTCACGTTCGCGACGTAGGCCAAAAACTTACAAGTCATCGGGCGTTTATGGAGCTTTGCTTTTTCCACGGGCGCGCTAGAATGCGCGCCAAAGGGTGTTTGACGAGTAGTCCACACGCTTTACCAGCCTTTGCTAGGCTTGCCATTAGCGTGTGGCCAGCAGGGTTCAAGGATTTGTCAGGTCCTGCCAGGAGCAGGGCCTGCTGGGTGCCGCCTCCCATCAGGAGCGCCGACCCAAGGGCAGTGGCCTAACCCACGGCCAGTTGAATTTTCACTGGTGGCTGCCGGTCTACGGCTGCACTGGTCTATAACTAACCTGCTTTTCGCAAGTCATGAGGTAGAACATGAGCGACGACGATCTGGAAAATGATGACCTCGAAGTAGGCGACGAAGACGAGGCTGATGAGGGCCTCGAAGCGGCGGCTGACGATGGTGCGGAAGATGCTGGCGATGACGACAGCAGCCCGGCGCCGACTGCCAAGGGCAAATCCAAGGCGGCTGTCTCGGTAGACGAGATGCCGAGCATGGAAGCCAAGCAAAAGGAGCGTGATGCCCTGGCCAAGGCGATGGAAGAATTCCTTTCGCGCGGTGGCAAGGTGCAGGAAGTCGAGGCCAACGTGGTCGCCGACCCGCCCAAGAAGCCGGACAACAAGTACGGCAGCCGCCCTATCTGAGTGGCTGATCGCAAAAGAGCCCGCCGTCGCTGCGGGCTTTTTTGTGCCTGGGGGATTTGGGTTGCCTGTGCCGGCCTCTTCGCGGGCAAGCCCGCTCCCACAGGTTCACCACAGGCCTCAGGGCCTGCACGGTCCCTGTGGGAGCGGGCTTGCCCGCGAATGGGCCGCGCAGCGGCCCCTGTCAGCGCCAGCGCGCCAGGATGTCAGGCAGCTGGGACAGGCGCTGGATCTCTGCATCCGGCGCCCGCTCCCCGGTCCAGGCCTTGCCCTGCGGGTTGAACCACACCGCTCGCAACCCGGCCCGCTGGGCTCCGGCGATGTCATCGCCCGGGTGATCACCAATGTGCACCGCCGCACCGGCTTCAACCTCGCCAAGCCTGAGCGCTTCCATGAACGGCGCCGGGTCGGGCTTGCCGATGCCCAGGTCTTCCGCGCACAGGGCAAAGCGGAAGTAATCCGCCAGCCCCAGGCGGCGGACATCGGCGTTGCCGTTGGTGACCACGCCCAGGGTGTAGTGATGGCGCAGGATCTCCAGCACCGGTTGTACCTCGGGGAACACCTCGATCTGGTGGCGAGCATGCAGGAAGACTTCAAAGCCCTCGTTGGCCAGCTCCTGTGCCTGCTTCTCGCCGTAGCCGACTTCCTCCAGGGCGTGGAACAGCACACGCCGGCGCAGGGCGCTGATGCGGTGTTTCAAGCCCGGCTCGGCTTGCACCAGGCGTTCGCGGATGGCGAACAGGTGCTCCACCGGCACGCCGCCGAGAATGGGGGCGTTGGCTTCGAGCCAGTCGCGCAGCACGACCTCGGCGCTGGCAATCACGGGCGCGGTGTCCCACAGGGTGTCGTCGAGGTCGAAGGTGATCAGCTTGATGCTCATGAGTCTGTGCCTTTGCTGCGTTTGGCCCGAGGGTGGGCGCTGTCGTACACCGCGGCCAGGTGCTGGAAGTCCAGGTGGGTGTAGATCTGTGTGGTGCTGATGTCGGCATGGCCGAGCATTTCCTGCACCGCGCGCAGGTCCTGGGACGATTCCAGCACATGGCTGGCGAAGGAATGGCGAAGCATGTGCGGATGCAGGTGCTGGCCCAGCTCGCGCTCGCCGGCAGCCTTGACCCGCAGCTGGATGGCCCGCGGGCTCATGCGATTGCCCTGGCGGGTGATGAACACCGCGCTGTCACGCGGGCCGCCGATGCCGCGCAGCTTGAACCAGGCCTGCAGGGCCTCACGGGCCTTGCGACCGACTGGCAACACGCGGGTCTTGCTGCCCTTGCCGAGCACCTGCACCAGGCCGGCGGCCAGGTCGAGCTGCTCGAGGTCAAGGTTGTTCAGCTCGGACAGGCGCAGGCCGGAGGAATAGAACAGCTCGAGGATGGCCTGGTCGCGCCGGGCAATGAAGTCGTCGTCGACGCCGCCATCGAGCAGCTGCAGGGCGCGGTCGGTGTCCAGTACCTTGGGCAGCCGGCGTTCGCCCTTGGGCGCGCTCAGGCCGGTGGCCGGGTCGTGCTGGCACAGGCCTTCGCGGTTGAGGTAGCGGTACAGGCCGCGCACCGCCGACAGCAGCCGCGCCAGGCTGCGCGCGGACTGGCCATGATGGTGCAGGCGAGCGACCAGCTGGCGCAGCTGCTGGATCTGCAGCGCACCCCAGCCAGCGATGCCCTGGCTGTTGCAGTATTCGATGACCTTGTCGAGGTCGCGGCGGTAGGCCAGCAGGGTGTGTTCCGACACCTGGCGCTCGTTGCGCAGGTGTGCGCAATAAGCCTCCAGCTGGCGTTCCATCAGCGCACCGGACGCAGGGTCTGGGTCACGCGCGGCACCACGCGGCCGAGCACTTCGGCGATGTAGCCGAGGAACAAGGTACCGACGCTGCTCTTGTAGTGCTGCGGGTCGCGGCTGCCGATCGCCAGCACGCCATGCAACCCTTGGTATTCGAGAGCTGCAACCGCACTGGAGCCGACTTCCTGCTGCTGCTCCTTGCCGAACAGAAAGGCCAGTTCGTGCTCGCGCAGGTTGCCGCTGACGGTCTTGCCGCCGCCGAGCAGGCCGCCGATGGCCTGCTGGGCTTCGGCATTGCTCACCCAGCGGCCGACGGGCGCGGCGTTGTCGCCGAACAGGATCAGGCTGACGAAAGGCACCTGGAATTCCTGGCGCAGGCTGTCTTCGACGGCCATCACCACTTCTTCCAGGCTGCCGGCATCGAGCAGGTCGAGGATCAACCGGCGGGTCTTGTCGAACAGCCGGTCGTTGTCACGGGCCACGTCCATCAGTTGCGACAGGCGATGGCGCATCTCGATGTTGCGGTCGCGCAGCAGCTTGAGCTGGCGTTCCACCAGCGACACGCTGTCGCCGCGCTGGTGGGGGATGCGTTGCTCGATCAGCAGCTCGTCGTGCTCGGCGAAGAAGGTGGGGTGGGCGCGCAGGTAGGCGACCACCGCATCGGCATCGAGCTCATCGGGCTGCTGGGGTACTGGCTGATCGGTCATGGCGGTTACTCGCTTAGAGACGAACCTGTCCTTCGAAGACGCGTACGGCTGGGCCGGTCATCAACACGGGCTTGCCGGGGCCGGCCCATTCGATGTTCAGGCGGCCACCCGGCAGGTCGAGGGTCACCGGAGAGTCCATCCAGCCCTGGCTGATGGCAGCCACGGCTGCGGCGCAAGCGCCGGTGCCACAGGCCTGGGTCTCGCCGGCACCACGCTCCCACACCCGCAGGTTGGCGCGATGGCGGTCGATGACCTGGAGGAAACCGGCATTCACCCGCTGCGGAAAGCGCGGGTGGTTCTCGATTTTCGGGCCCAGCGCATGGACCGGCGCGGTGTGCACGTCATCGACGCGCAGCACGGCATGCGGGTTGCCCATGGACACGGCGGCAATCGAATGCACCTGGCCGTCCACTTCCAGTGGGTAGTTCAACGCCTGTTCGTCGGCAATGAAAGGGATGTCTGCCGGGACGAAGCGCGGCGGGCCCATGTCGACACACACCTGGCCGTCGTTCTGCACGTCCAGCTCGATGATGCCGCCCTTGGTCTCCACGCGGATGCGTTTCTTCGCGGTCAGGCGCTTGTCCAGCACGAAGCGGGCGAAGCAGCGCGCACCGTTGCCGCACTGCTCGACCTCGGAACCGTCGGCATTGAAGATCCGGTAGCGGAAGTCCACTTCCGGGTTGCTCGGCGCCTCGACGATCAGTAACTGGTCGAAGCCGATACCGGTGTGGCGGTCTCCCCATTGCTTGGCGTGCTTGGGCTGGATGTGTGCGTGCTGGCTGACCAGGTCGAGGACCATGAAGTCGTTGCCCAGCCCATGCATCTTGGTAAAGCGCAGCAGCATGGGGTCACTCCGGCAGCAGGCTTTCGCCAGCGTACAGTTCGGCGATGGTCTCGCGGCGGCGGACTTCGAAAGCCTGGTCGCCGTCGACCAGGATTTCCGCACAACGGCCACGGGTGTTGTAGTTCGAGCTCATGACAAAACCATAGGCGCCCGCCGACTGCACGGCCAGCAGGTCACCCTCGGCCAGGTTCAGGATGCGGTCCTTGGCGAGGAAGTCGCCGGTTTCGCAGATGGGGCCGACCAGGTCGTAGGCTCGGCCTTCGCCGGCACGAGGGGCAACGGCGCTGACACCCATCCAGGCCTGGTACAGGGCCGGGCGGATCAGGTCGTTCATCGCCGCGTCGATGATGGCGAAGTCCTTGTGCTCGGTGTGCTTGAGGTACTCCACGCGGGTCAGCAGGGCGCCGGCGTTGGCCACGATGTAGCGGCCAGGCTCGAACACCAGGGCCAGGTCACGGGTGCCGACGCGCTCGCGGATGGCCTTGATGTAGTCCGCCACCAGCGGCGGCTCTTCATCGCGATAGCGCACGCCAACGCCGCCGCCCAGGTCCAGGTGGCGCAGGTGGATGCCGCACTCGGCCAGGCGATCGACCAGGGCCAGCAGGCGGTCGAGGGCATCGAGGAACGGGTCGACGGTGGTCAGCTGCGAGCCGATGTGGCAGTCGACACCGACCACGTCCAGGTTCGGCAGTTGCGCGGCGCGCACGTAGATGGCTTCGGCGTCGGCGATGGCGATGCCGAACTTGTTCTCTTTGAGGCCGGTGGAGATGTACGGATGGGTACCGGCATCGACGTCCGGGTTCACGCGCAGCGAGATCGGGGCAATCTTGCCCATCTCGGCGGCCACCACTTGCAGGCGCTCGAGCTCGTCGGTGGATTCGACGTTGAAGCAGTGCACGCCGACTTCCAGGGCGCGGCGCATGTCTTCGCGGGTCTTGCCGACACCGGAAAACACCACGCGATCAGCGCGCCCGCCTGCGGCCAGCACGCGCTCCAGCTCACCGCCGGAGACGATGTCGAAGCCCGCGCCCAGGCGCGCCAGGACGTTCAGCACGCCGAGGTTGGAGTTGGCCTTGACGGCGAAGCAGACCAGGTGCTCGGTGCCTTGCAGGGCATCGGTGTAGCTGCGGTACTGGGCTTCGATGTGAGCGCGCGAGTACACGTAGGTCGGGGTGCCGAAACGTTCGGCGATGGCCGAGAGGGCCACGCCTTCCGCGAACAGTTCACCGTCGCGGTAGTTGAAAGCGTTCATCTGATTTCCTTACTGCGCTGGCGTCTGCTCGGGCTGGATTGGCTGCTCTTCTTGCGGCTGGACCGCAGGCGCGTGCTGGTGCTGGTGCGACTTTTTCGGGCCTTTGCCGTCCTTGCCGTCTTCTGGCAGGTACAGGGGGCCCTTCTGACCGCAGGCCGAAACAAGGCAGGCAACCGCGACCAGCGCCGCGAGCGAGGAAATCAGGCGCTTCATGGGTGAAATCCTTTGAAATATGCAGTATTGCGCCCGAGTATACCGAGCGACCGGCGGATTGCCTATGCAAGAGCCGGTCCGTCGGGCGGGCTATGCTTAGGGGCTCTTGCTGCCGGTAATGAAGCCAGTGCCGGGGAGCGGCTAAACCTTTGCATTCATGGCCCGGCGCCCGTATCTTGCCCGGCTTGCCCGTAAAGCAGCCAATTTCGAGGTTCCTGCAATGAGTTTGAGCGAAGCGCGTTTCCATGATCTGGTCGACGCGACCCAACAGGCCCTGGAAGACCTGTTCGACGAGAGCGGCCTGGACCTGGACATGGAAAACTCCGGCGGCGTGCTGACCGTCAAGTTCGAAGGTGGCGCCCAGCTGATCTTCAGCCGCCAGGAGCCGCTGCGCCAGCTGTGGCTGGCCGACCGTTCCGGCGGCTTTCACTTCGACTACGACGAAGAGAGCGGCAAGTGGGTGTGCGAGAAGAGCGAAGAGCTGCTGAATGAAATGCTCGAGCGCATCGTCTGGGAGCGGGCCGGCGAGAAGCTGGACTTCGACGAGATCTGACATGACCAGCCAGGCGCGGCCGCCCAAGCCGCTGTACAGCAACGTCAGCCCGGCGGTGCCGTCACCCTGCATCAGCGTCTGCCGGCTGGATGAGCAGCGGGTGTGCACCGGCTGCCACCGGCATGTCGAGCACATTCGCGAATGGCGCTTTGCCGACGACGAACGGCGCCGGCAGATCTGCCGCGAAGCCGAGGCCCTGCGCGCGCGGGCTTGAGTATTTGCCCGGCTGTGGTAGTGTCGGGTCAAGCGTCGGTGACGCAAAAGCATTCACAAACCCCGCCCTTGGGCGGGGTTTTGCTTTATCTGCCTGCAGGAAACCGCCTGTTCAAAGGAGTCTGACTGGATCATGAGCACCAAGCCTTCCCTCATCCTCACCCGATTGGACGTACAGCGTCTCGAGCGCCTGATCGACAGCCTCGACGACAGCACGCCGGGTGTGCTTGCCTTGCAGGAGGAGCTGGACCGTGCCGGTCAGGTGGTCGGCCACGAGGAAGTGCCCGCCGGTGTGGTGACTATGAACTCGCGCGTGCATTGCCGTGAGGAAGCCAGTGGCAAGGACTACCACCTGACCCTGGTGTACCCGAAGGATGCGGGGGGCGAGGGCAAGGTTTCGATCCTCGCACCGATCGGCTGTGCGCTGCTGGGCTTGTCGGTGGGTGAGCAGATCGATTGGCCGGCACCGGGGGGCAAGACCCTGAAACTGAAGCTGCTGGAAGTCGAATACCAGCCAGAAGCGGCTGGCGATTTCGACCTCTGAAATCCCCGGGGTCGCGAAGCGGCCCCAAAATCTTCAAGGCTCCAGAGTAGCCTGCAACTGCGCCAATCCATCATTCAGTGCCTGCTCAAGCTCACGCTTGTAGCGCAGGTACAGGCTGGTCGACCCCTGCTCATCCTCGAGCAGCTCGGACAGGTCCAGGTCAGTGATATAGCAGCGGTAGTGCCCGGCACTGCGGCGCTGGCCAAGGATCTGCCGGGCGACCACTTCATACAGCTGGTCGCCATGGTCCAGTTCGGAAAACTCCTGCTGGTCGCAATACAGCGTCACATGCACGTCATCCCCCGTACCGGCCTGCAGAATGGCCTGAACCTCGTAGTAAGGTTGGTCGAGGCCAGCGCTGGGTGCCGGGCGCGGCTCGATGCTGCGTGCCTTGCCCGGCCCGGAGGGCAGCAACTGGGCATAGTGGATGCCAAGTGAAGCCTGCTGCAGATGGTCGAGCGGAAGGCGGGCATCGTGGCGCACCACTACCGAACGCAGAAAACGCTGCAACGGCAGCAACAGGTGGTTCTCGTCGTGCAGCGGCAGACGCTGCTGCCACAGGGCGTTGTACTCATCCAGCACGTACAGGTCGGCCCAGCCGTCGAGCAGGCGGTAGAACACCTGGATGCAATTGCGCCGGCCGTGTTCCAGTACCAGGGGCAGGTCGTAGTCCTGCAGCGCGTTGCCATCCAGGTGCAACGGGCTGTAGTGGCTACGCTCTTCGCCCAGGTAATCCAGCACGGCGTCATGCCCGGCCAGGGTCGCCAGGCTGACCTGGCCGGGCGACAGCTCCAGCACATGGGTGTATTGCGCTACCTGCAGCAGGTAGCGGTGGTTCAGGCCCTGGTCGAGCAGCAGCTGCACCGTGTCGAAGATCTCCTCGACCCGCTGGCTGATGGCCTGGGCGCGGTTGTGGCAGAAGCAGCGCACCCGCACCTGCGGGCGGTGGCTGCGCTGGCCGAGGCTGTTGAGGAAGTCACGCAGGCAGCGCAGCAGCGCGTGTTCACCGTCGTAGCGCTGCACCAGCACTTCGTTCCAGCTGTTGAGGGTGATCTGGTCGACGGTCAGCACCAGGTTCTCGCGTACGCCGGCATAGCTCAACGAGTCGGTGCGCTCGGTGGTCATCAGAATGTTCAGGTCGCGGTGATGGCGCAGCGGGTCGACACCGACGTTGACCAGTAGCAGGATCTCATCGGCAACGCTTGGTTGCAGCAGGCGCTCTTCGCTGGCGCTGCCCAGTGGCAGCGGGATGCTCTGCTGCAGGCTGCCCAGCAGGTTGAACAGCTCGAATTCGCTGAGGTCGCTGTCGCCTGGGTGCAGGGCCAGGCGCGTGGTGTTGTCGATGACGCCATTGCGGTGGGCCCAGGTCAGCAGTTCGAGCAGTTCGCGGCAGCGCTTGATCGGGCTGAAATGCTCCCATTCGTGCACCCCCAGGCTGCCGTTGTACAGCCCCCAGTGATGGCTGCCAGGCTCCTTGCGGTTTGGCGACTGGACCAGCGTCAAGGTGTCTTCGGCGATGTCGGGGGCAATGCCCGGGTTGATCACTTCGATCTTGCCGGCGCGGCGTTCGAAGGCGGCGTACAGGCGCCGGCCAAGGACATTCAGGTCACGCTGGTCGGCGCGGCTGTTGGCGCCCTGGCGTTGCGCGAACTGGCCGAGAAAGCGATAGCTGTGGTTGAGCTCCGCTACCAGTTCACGGCGTTCGACGGCGACCTGGCGCACCCTCCACTGGCTGCGGCTGTCGAGCATGGCCAGCTGGCGTTCGTCCCAGCCCCACTCATCGGCCAGGCGCTGCAACAGCTGTCGCTGCCAGCCGTTGCTGCGGCTGCGGTCCAGGCCGCTCAGCTTCTTGTTGACCTTCAGGTACAGGCTGCGCCGGACCAGTTCGAGCCGCGCGGTTTCGCCGCGTTGCTGCAGGTAGCGCTCGATACGCCGGTACACCATCACATAGGGGTCGAGTTCGTCGAGGTTGAGCTGGTTGGCGAACACCGCCTGCTTGTAGTCCAGGCTCAGGCAGCGCACGGTCGGGTGTTCGCTGGCATAGACCTCGGTCAGCAGCAGCTTGAGCAGCGACTTGTACGGCGAATCGATGCCCTTGAACAGCTGCCACAGCCCGGCGCCGACGTATTCGCCGGGCGGGATATGCGCAAGGTTGCCAAGGTCGAGGGCGTCCTGGTTGCGGATGAAGCGCTTGGACAGCAGGGTCTGGGTATAGGCCTGATAGTTGTGCTCTTCATAGACCGGCACCAACCACCACAGCGGCGTGCGCCCGGCCAGCCAGATGGCGGTGCGGTAGAACTCGTCGAGCAGCAGGAAGTGCTGGGTGGTGCCGCAGTCGTCGGAGCTGAGCTGGCTGTCACGCTGGCCCTGGGCGAAGCTTTGCGGGTCGATCAGGAAGAAATGCGCCTCTGCCCCCTGGCTGGCCGCCCAGGCTTCCAGCAGCTGACATTTGCGCCGCAGTTCCTCGCGCTCGGCTTCGCTCAGGCCGGGAGCATGGCACACCCACAGGTCCATGTCGCTCTGCTCGGCCTGGGCCAGCGAGCCGAGGCTGCCCATCAGGAACAGGCCGTGGATCGGCCGTGGCGGGTTGCCGTGGCGCGCCTTGTAGGCGAACGAACGGGCCAGGCGCTGGGCATCGGCGACCTGTTCGGCATCCGGCTCGAACCCCGCCACCCCAGCCGGCGTGGCGCCGGAAACATAACCGGGCAACAGCGGATGGTTGACGTGGAACAGCAGCGGCAACAGGGTCAGGACCAGCTGCTGGCGGCTCGACAGGCCCTCCATTGCACGCTCGAGCCGGCACTGGTTGATGTGCAGGAAGCGCGCACGCAATGTCGCCAGCACCTTGCGGTCGATGCCTTCGTCCAGGTCAGGGCGGATTTCGTGGGGGTGGTTCATTGCGCACTCAGGGCGGGCCGGGGGAGCTGTGGGCGAGTTTAACCTGAGTGGGGCAGTCGGATAAGCGGAATATGGATTATTGGCGCCATTTTTCTATCACCTGTTCTGGCCCATTCGCGGGCAAGCCCGCTCCCACAGGTACCGCGCCGTACTTGAGGGCAGTGTAAATCCTGTGGGAGTGGGCTTGCCCGCGAAGAGGCCGGTGCAGGTTCAGGCGGGCTGTGGGGCTTTGAGGACATTCAACAGCAACTGCACGCTCTCCACCGCATCATGCCCCAGGCTGGTCAGGTAACCACCATCGGGCTGATCGGTCAGCTGCTTGTCGTGCAGGCGCTTGGCCGCGGCGACCAGAGCGGGAGAGGCGTTGGCGTGAATCTTGATCCCTTCCTGGCTGCTGTCCAGGTTGAACAGGGCGAGCACTTCCAGTTCGGCGATCAGTTCGGGGGTAAAGGACATGGCGACTCCTGACTTCCAGACGAGGATGGCGGCACCGCCAGCGGTGCCTGATCCAAGAGTGTAGTCGGGTTATTCGTCGTCGCCTTGATCCATCTCAGGTGGCAGCTCGGGCAGGGCGCGCAGGGCGGTCTCGTACCACTCGCCGTTGAACGCGCGGTCTTCCTGGAGCATGTTGTCGATCTCGAAGGCCAGCACGTGGGCCATGAGGTTGAGGATGTCTTCGCGCGCGTAGCCGACCAGGGTCAGCTTGTTGAAGGTGGCCTTGGCCGCTGGCGGCTCACCGCTTTCGATCTGGTTTTCGATGGCCTCGGTCAGTGTCGCCTCGGCGAAGGCTTCGTCGTCATTGTCGATTTCGTCGTGCTCGCTCATGGCGGTACTCCTGTGGTGGGATGCACAGTTTGCCATGCCCGCGCCGGCAATGCCCGGTCATCGACCGGGTGCATGACGCTGGTCAGGCAGCGGCGTACGGTCTATAACAGCCGGGCCATCCCCACACGGCCTGGAGGCTGTAACCCCATGCTCAAGCTTCACGGATTCTCGGTCAGCAACTACTACAACATGGTCAAGCTGGCCCTGCTGGAGAAAGGCCTGCCTTTCGAGGAAGTCACCTTCTATGGCGGGCAGGCGCCGCAGGCGCTGGAAGTCAGCCCGCGGGGCAAGGTGCCGGTGCTGGAAACCGAACACGGGTTCCTCAGCGAGACCAGCGTGATCCTCGACTACATCGAGCAGACCGGCGGTGGCAAGGCGCTGCTGCCGGCCGACCCGTTCGAACAGGCCAAGGTGCGCGAGCTGCTCAAGGAAATCGAGTTGTACATCGAATTGCCGGCGCGTACCTGCTATGCCGAGTCGTTCTTCGGTTCGGCCGTGGAGCCGTTGATCAAGGAGCGGGCGCGTAGCGAACTGCTGGCGGGCTTTGCCACGCTCAAACGCAATGGGCGCTTTGCGCCTTATGTGGCGGGCGAGGAGCTGACGCTGGCCGACCTGATGTTCTGTTTCTCGGTCGATCTGGCGTATGCAGTCGGCAAGAAGGTGCTGAACATCGACTTCCTGGCAGACTTCCCTGAGGCGAAGGCGTTGCTCGAGAAAATGCGCGAGAACCCGCACATGGCGAAAGTCGTGGCGGACAAGGAGGCGGCGATGCCGGCCTTCATGGAGATGATTCGCAGCGGCAAGCGCTGAATGACCGGGGGCTGCTTTGCAGCCCATTCGCGGGCGCGCCCGCTCCCACATGAATTGTGCATTGCCTGAGCCTTGCACCATACCTGTGGGAGCGGGCATGCCCGCGAACGAGGGCAAGGCCCTCGCAATCGGCCTTAGCGCGAAGCCAGCAGGGCCTTGCCACGAACCACGGCAGCACGCACCTGGGCCGGTGCCGTACCACCGATGTGGTTACGGGCATTCACCGAGCCTTCCAGGGTCAACACGGCAAACACGTCCTGCTCGATCTGGTCACTGAACTGGCGCAGCTCGTCCAGGCTCATCTCGGCCAGGTCCTTGCCGGTGTCGACGCCGTACTTCACGGCGTGGCCGACGATCTCGTGGCAGTCACGGAACGGCAGGCCGCGGCGCACCAGGTAGTCGGCGAGGTCGGTAGCGGTAGAGAAACCGCGCAGCGCCGCTTCGCGCATGATGGCGTGCTTGGGCTTGATCGCCGGGATCATGTCGGCGAAGGCGCGCAGCGAGTCGCGCAGGGTGTCGGCGGCGTCGAACAGCGGCTCTTTGTCTTCCTGGTTGTCCTTGTTGTAGGCCAGCGGCTGGCCTTTCATCAGGGTCAGCAAGCCGGTCAGGGCGCCGAACACACGGCCGCTCTTGCCACGCACCAGTTCCGGTACGTCCGGGTTCTTCTTCTGCGGCATGATCGAGCTGCCGGTGCAGAAGCGATCAGGCAGGTCGATGAACTGGAACTGGGCGCTGGTCCACAGCACCAGCTCTTCCGAGAAGCGCGACAGGTGCATCATCGCCACGCTGGCGGCAGCGCAGAATTCGATGGCGAAGTCACGGTCCGAGACGCAGTCCAGCGAGTTGCCGGCCACGGCCTCGAAGCCCAGCAGCTTGCAGGTCAGTTCACGGTCGATCGGGTAGGTGGTGCCGGCCAGCGCGGCGCTGCCCAGCGGCATGCGGTTGGCGCGCTTGCGGCAGTCGACCAGGCGCTCGTAGTCGCGGCTGAGCATTTCGAACCAGGCCAGCAGGTGGTGGCCGAAGGTGACCGGCTGGGCGGTCTGCAGGTGGGTGAAGCCGGGCATGATGGTTTCGGCTTCCCGCTCGGCCTGCTCCAGCAGGCCCTGCTGCAGGCGGGTGATCTCGGCCAGGATCAGGTCGATCTCGTCACGCAGCCACAGGCGGATGTCGGTGGCCACCTGGTCGTTGCGGCTACGGCCGGTGTGCAGCTTCTTGCCGGTGATGCCGATGCGGTCGGTCAGGCGTGCTTCGATGTTCATGTGCACGTCTTCGAGGTCGACGCGCCAGTCGAAGCTGCCAGCCTCGATTTCGCCCTGGATGGTTTTCAGGCCATCGATGATGGTGTCGCGCTCGGCATCGCTGAGCACGCCGACCTGCGCCAGCATGGTGGCGTGGGCGATCGAACCCATGATGTCGTGGCGGTACAGGCGCTTGTCGAAGTCGACCGAGGCGGTGAAACGGGCGACGAAGGCGTCGACGGGCTCACTGAAGCGGCCGCCCCAGGACTGATTGGTCTTGTCGGTGCTCATGGATTCACTCATTGCAGGCGTGAACGAAAAAGTGGCGCCGATAATAGCAGGGTTGGGCCGGCTGCCGCAGGGCGTCGGTCGACAGAAACCGCTGGAAAACATCCATAAAGGCAGGCCAGGACGATATTCAACGATTGAACGGCAGTGTTCCACGGACCGTCTACAGTTGGACAGAGGACTGGCAGCGTTTCTGCCGGCTCAGTGAATCTTTGGCCTTCGTATCGGTCTAGAGCGTGACCGCAGTGTCGCTCGACCTGCTCTTGTCTACGCTATACCTGTGCGAGACTCACTCAGGAATCCAGAGCAATTATGAATGTCCTGATCGTTGATGACGAACCCCAAGCCCGTGAACGCCTCACACGGCTGATTGCTGAACTGGAGGGGTACACCGTGCTGGAGCCCAGCGCCACCAACGGCGAGGAGGCCCTGGCACTGATCGAAAGCCTCAAGCCCGATGTGGTTCTGCTGGACATCGGCATGCCAGGCCTGGATGGCCTGCAGGTCGCCGCTCGCCTGTGCGAGCGCGAGGCGCCACCGTCGGTGGTGTTCTGTACCGGCGATGATGAATACGGTGCGGAGGCTTTCATGGACAGCACCCTCAGCCACGTGACCAAGCCGATCCAGCTCCAGGCCCTGCGCGATGCCTTGCGCAAGGCCGAGAAGCCCAACCGTGCCCAGCTGGCGGCGCTGACCCGCCCAGGCAGCGAAGGCGGCGGCCCGCGCAGCCATATCAGTGCGCGCACGCGCAAAGGGATCGAGCTGATTCCTTTGCCCCAGGTCATCTATTTCATCGCCGACCACAAGTACGTGACCTTGCGTCATGAAGCCGGGGAAGTGCTGCTCGACGAGCCGCTCAAGGCACTGGAAGACGAATTCGGCGAGCGCTTCGTGCGCATCCACCGCAATGCACTGGTTGCCCGCGAGCGTATCGAACGCCTGCAGCGCACGCCATTGGGGCACTTCCAGCTGTTCCTCAAGGGCCTTGACGGCGATGCCCTGACAGTAAGCCGACGGCATGTGGCGGGCGTGCGCAAGATGATGCAAACACTTTGAGAAGGGTCGCCGAACCCTTGTAGGAGCGGCCTTGCCGGGGCGCCGGACCGGTCGGAAAGGGCTGCTTGGCGGCCCCAGGATGGATGCTCCCACCCACAGACCCCGAGGCCGCCTTGCGGCCTTTTCGCGACGCAAGGCCGCTCCTACAGGCTCCGGTGATGCTGTTATCATCAGCGGCATTTCTCTGGATCGGGGCGTTACATGTCCACTCGCGAAATCCGCATTGCCACCCGTAAAAGTGCCTTGGCCCTGTGGCAGGCCGAATACGTCAAAGCCCGCCTCGAGCAGGCACACCCCGGTCTGCTGGTGACCCTGGTGCCCATGGTCAGCCGCGGCGACAAGCTGCTCGATGCGCCACTGGCGAAGATCGGCGGCAAGGGCCTGTTCGTCAAAGAGCTGGAAACAGCGCTGCTGGACAATGAAGCCGACATCGCCGTGCACTCGATGAAGGACGTACCCATGGACTTCCCCGAGGGCCTGGGGCTGTACTGCATCTGCGAGCGCGAAGACCCACGCGATGCCTTTGTCTCGAACCACTTCGCCAGCCTCGACGCCCTGCCGGCTGGCAGCATCGTCGGCACCTCCAGCCTGCGCCGTCAGGCCCAGCTGCTGGCACGCCGGCCGGACCTGAAAATCCACTTCCTGCGCGGCAACGTCAACACGCGCCTGGCCAAGCTCGATGCCGGTGAGTACGACGCCATCATCCTCGCTGCGGCGGGCCTTATCCGCCTGGGCTTCGAGGACCGCATCAGCGCTTCCATCAGCGTTGACGACAGCCTGCCCGCCGGCGGCCAGGGGGCGGTGGGTATCGAGTGCCGCAGCGCCGACAGCGAAATCCATGGGTTGCTGGCGCCGCTGCACCACGCCGATACCGCCGACCGCGTGGTGGCCGAGCGGGCGTTGAACAAGCGCCTCAACGGTGGCTGCCAGGTGCCGATTGCCTGCTATGCAGTGCTCGAAGGCGACCAGCTGTGGCTGCGTGGCCTGGTGGGCCAGCCAAGTGGCGGCACCCTGCTGGTGGCTGATGCCCGCGCGCCGCGGGAGGCTGCAGAAACCTTGGGCGTGCAGGTTGCCGAAGACCTGCTGGGCCAGGGCGCCGAAGCCATTCTCAAGGAAGTCTACGGCGAGGCCGGGCATCCGTGAGCCCTTGGCGCCTGTTGCTGACCCGGCCTGAAGAGGACTGCGCGGCACTGGCGCAGAGCCTGGCCACTGCCGGTGTGGCCAGCAGTTGCCTGCCACTGCTGGCCATCGAGCCTGTCGCTCTGGCTGACGAACAGCGTCAACAGCTGGACGGGCTGGCGCAGTACCAGGCGATCATCGTGGTCAGCAAGCCGGCGGCCCGGCTGCTGCTCGAGCAGCTGCAGCGTGCTGGCCTGCAAGCGCCGCCCGCAGGCTGGTTCACAGTGGGTGAGGCGACGGCAGCAGTGCTGCAGTGCGCGGGCCTTCAGGTGACATTCCCCACGCAGGGTGACGACAGCGAAGCCTTGCTCGCGCTGGCGCCCCTGCGTCAGGCTGTTGCCGCGCCTCAGGCACGGGTACTGATCGTTCGCGGCGTCGGAGGTCGCGAACTGCTGGCCGAGCGTCTTGCAGAGCAAGGTGCTAGTGTCGAATATCTGGAACTGTATCGTCGCTGCCTGCCGGAGTACCCGGCGGGCACGCTGATGCGCCGCATAGAAGCGGAACGCCTCAATGGCCTGGTGGTCAGCAGTGGGCAGGGTCTTGAACATTTGCAGCAGATGGCCGCCGCCGACTGGCCGCGGGTGGCCCGCCTGCCGTTGTTCGTGCCAAGCCCTCGGGTCGCCGAACAGGCCCGGGCCGCCGGGGCCCAACAGGTTGTGGATTGCCGTGGCGCGAGTGCCACGGCCTTGCTGGCAGCCGTGCAGCGCAGTGCTGCACCTGCCTCTCAAGGCGCTTCGCACTAGCGCGGGGCGCCCCCATGCAAAGGATGGATACGTGAGCGAAACTGTCTTGTCCAACAATGATCAGCCGTCGGCGCAGGAGCCGGCGCAACCCGTCACCGACAAGCCCGTAAAGCGTTCTGGCAGTGGTCTGGCCGTGCTGGCGCTGTTGCTGGGTGCGGCCGGGGTTGCCGTAGGTGGTTGGGGTGTCTGGCAGGTGCGGCAGCTGCAAGGCAGTGAAGTGAACCAGGGCCAGCACCTCGAAGCCCTCAACCAGCGCGCCGCTGCACTGCAGCAGCGTGAACAGCAGATCAGTGCGCAACTGGCCAGCCTGCCGGCGGCCAGCGAGCTGGAAGACCGCCGCCGCCTGGTGGTGCAACTGCAAGGCGACCAGCAGCGTCTGAGCCAGCGCCTGGAAACGGTACTCGGCGAGAGCCGCAAGGAGTGGCGCCTGGCCGAGGCCGAACACCTGTTGCGCCTGGCCACCCTGCGCTTGTCGGCGCTGCAGGACATCACCAGCGCCAAGGCGCTGGTCGAGGGTGCCGACGAAATTCTCCGCGAGCAGAGCGACCCGGGCGCCTTTGCCGCCCGTGAGCAACTGGCGCGCAGCCTGGCCACACTCAACAGCACCCAGCAGCCGGACCGCACCGGCCTGTTCCTCAAGCTCGCCGCCCAGCGTGACCTGGTGCAGCAACTCAGCGCCCAGTCGCCCGAATTCGCCAGCAACGCCGATGCGCTTGGCGCGTTGACGGCCGACGGTGATGGGGCCAGTCGCCTGTCGCAGTGGTGGGCAGAAATCTCCAAGTATTTCCAGATCGACTTCAATGCCGACGACAATGTGCGGCCGTTGCTGGCTGGTCAGCAGCTCAACCAGCTGCGCCTGGCCCTGAGCCTGACCATCGAGCAGGCGCAGTGGGCTGCGCTCAATGGCGAGGCCAAGGTCTACAACCAGGCCCTGGATGATGCACGCAGTGTGCTGCTGGCCAACTTCAACGCCGACAACCCGCAAAGCAAGGCGATGCTCGACAGCCTCAATGCGCTGGCTGAGCAGCCTGTCTCGGTCGTGACGCCCGACCTGAGCGAAAGCCTGGCGGCAGTGCAGGCCTACATCCAGCGCCGCCATCTGCCAGCCGAGGCTGAAGGGGGCAAACCATGAAGCGTGTCTACCTGCTGGCCGTACTGGCGATCGTGATTGCCGCAGCGCTGGGCATTGCGGTGGCCAAGCACAGTGGCTATGTACTGATCGCCTACGGCGGTTTCCGTTACCAGTCCGGATTATGGGCGGCGCTCGCGGCGCTGGCTGGCGTGGTGGTATTGCTGTTGCTGCTGCGTTACCTGGTCGGCCTGGTGCTGGCTTCCAGTGGCGTGGTCAACCCGTGGTCGCGGCGCAACCGCAGCCGGCGCGTGCGGATCGCCATCGAACAGGGCCAGCTGGACCTGGCCGAGGGCCGCTGGGCCAGTGCCCAGCGCCACCTGCATCGTGCGGCCGAGGCTGAACGCCAGCCCCTGCTGTATTACCTCGGCGCCGCCCGCGCCGCCAATGAACAGGGGCGCAAGGAAGACAGCGACAACCTGCTCGAGCGTGCCTTGGAGCGCCAGCCCCAGGCCGAACTGGCCATTGCCCTGACCCATGCGCAATTGCAGATGGACCGCGGCGAACGCGATGCGGCGCTGGAGACCCTGCTGGCCATGCAGGAGCGCCACCCCCATAACACTCAGGTGCTGCGCCTGTTGCAGCGCCTGCACCTGGAGCGTGGCGACTGGCCGGCGCTGATTCGCCTGCTGCCGGACCTGCGCAAGGGCAAGGTGTTGCCGGCCGACGAGCTGGCCGCGCTGGAAAAGCGTGCCTGGGGCCAGAACCTTGGCCTGGCGATCACCCGTGGCGAGGATTCGCAAAGCGCCCGTCAGGCCCTTGAGCGCGCCTGGCAGCAACTGACCGCAGCCCAGCGCCAGGAGCCGCAGCTGGTGCTGGCCTATGCCGAACAGCTGCGCCAGGTCGGTGCCCAGGGCGAAGCCGAACAGGTGCTGCGCACTGCGCTCAAGCGTGAATACGAAAGCCACCTGGCCCGCCTGTATGGCCTGGTACGCGGTGATGACCCGGCGCGTCAGCTGCAAACCGCCGAAGGCTGGCTGAAGGCCCATCCAGAAGACCCGAGCCTGTTGCTCACCCTGGGTCGCCTGAGCCTGCAGAACCGCCTGTGGGGCAAGGCGCGCGACTACCTCGAAAGCAGCCTGCGCATGGAGCGCAACCCGGAAGCCTGTGCCGAACTGGCACGCCTGCTCGCCAGCCTCGGCGAAACCGAACGCAGCAACCAGCTGTTCGAGGAAGGCCTGGGCCTGCTCGATGAACGCCTTCTGGCATTGCCGTTGCCTGAGGGCGTGCGCGCCTGAACGACCCATGAGCCCGCGCCGGTGTGCGGGCTCATGGGGCTGGTAACTTATTCTGCGTTCAAAGTTAGTTCTGCATTCTGTTCTTAAGAAGTTTCCTACAGCTTTGATGGTAACTTCCCTTGCAATACAGCGACTTGTCATTCCTGTAGCGCCTTGAAACAACCCCGGCCTTTCCTCTAACGTTCCAGGCCACTTCCATTTCCCGGGAGCTGTCTGCCCATGTCGCTGGCCAGTTTGCGCACGTTTTTCATTCCGGCATGCCTCGCCTCGCTGGCAGTGCTGGGCGCGTCCTTCTATTTCGAAAGTGCCCTTGGGCTTGTGCCTTGCCCATTATGTTTCAGCCAGCGGGTACTGCTGGGTGTGTATGCGCTGGTGTGCCTGTGTATGGTGCTGCATGCGCCTGGTATTGCCGGGGCCCGGCGTTACGCACGAACGGCGCTGCTGAGTGCGGCCGGCGGTGCCTTGCTGGCGGCGCGGCATGTGTGGTTACAGGGCGCGAGTGATGCCAGCCACCTGTGCCCGTTGCCGATCGGGCGCATGTTCGAACTGTCGTGGCGCGAAGCTGCGCGGCAGCTGTTGCTCGGCGGGCCCGATTGCAGCTCGCTGACCTGGAGCTTTATCGACCTGACCTTGCCGGAATGGAGCCTGCTGGCGTTTCTGCTGCTGGCGGCGCTGCCCTTGAGCTGGCTGCTGGCGTATCGTTTCCGCTCGCTTGGCAATCCTTGACCTGGGGCATGCCGGTGGCCGATAGCGCGACCAATGGTGGTGCATCGGGGTATTAAACACTTGTATGAACTTTGTCTGCTGCGTACCTTGATGCTAAGCACGCGCGGGAATAATCTCCCAGCACGCATACCGAAAACACAACTGCTCGATGCCGTCCTGCTGATGTCACCTTTGTGCTGCACGGTCGTGGTGCGAGGTGCAGCGGCATCTACCCAGAAGGGAAGAGATCGCCATGCTCGATAGTTGTCAGAACGCCCAGGAACGCTGGGGTGGGGTTCACAAGCTGATCGACCGTTGGCTCGAGGAGCGAGAGGAGCTGGTCCAGGCTTTTCGCACCTTGCGCGACGCCAAGCCAGCCTTTGCCGACAAGGACAAGAACCGCGACTTCTGCGCGGTGCTGGTCGACTATGTGTCGGCCTGGCACTTCGAAGTCAGTGAGCAACTGGTCACCGAGGCCAAGGCGTTCGGGGATCAGAAGGCGCTGAAACTGGCCGAAGAGATCAACCCGCGAATCAACGACATTACCCAGATCGCACTGGCTTTCAATGACCACTGCGAGAAGGGCGAATGCAAGGACACCGAGCGCTTCGCCGAGAAGCTGGGCAAGTTGGGCGGCCTGTTGCACGAACGCTTCGAGCTCGAAGACTGCCTGATCGAGGTGCTGCATAACGCGCACAAGGAAGAGGGCGCGGTCGAAGCCTGAAGGTCGGCGTCAGTCGCCGACCGCCAGCAACTCGATATCGAACACCAGCGGTGTGTAGGGCGCGATCAGGTCACCTGCGCCCTCGGCACCGTAGGCCTGTGCCGAGGGAATCACCAGGCGCCAGGTCGAACCCGCCTTCATGTGGGGCAGCGCCACCTGCCACCCTTCGATCACCGAGTCCAGGCTGAACCACTGCGGTTGCTGGTTCTGGTCGAACACCGAGCCATCCGGCAACCTGCCGACATAGCGCACCTGCACCTTGCCGCCGGCTTTGGGCTGCGTGCCATTACCCGCTTTCAGCTCACTGTACAGCACGCCTTCTGGCAGCTCGTGCACGCCGGCGCGGGCCCGCTCGTTGGCCATGAAGCGGGTTTCCACGGCTTGCAGCTTGGTCACTTCGGCTTGTTCGGCGGCGCTGCTGGCCTGCTCTTCGTGCTGTTGCAGAATGGCTTCCATGCGTGCCTTGTCGAGCTTCAGTGGTTGGCCCTGATAGGACTGGCGCAGGCCTTCGACCAGCGCATCCAGTTGCAGGCCGGGCACTTCCTGGCGCAGGCGCTCACCCAGGCTGGCGCCGAGGCTGTAGGCCAGGTCGTGATCATCGGCAGGTGCGGTATCGGTGGCGGCCAGGGCGAATGGCGCCATCAGGTAAAGGCCGAAAACAAGATAACGCGGCATGGGTAACTCCTGCTCGATGAGCAGGGAAGTATGCCAGCGTTGTTGCCTGGACATGTGTAAATATCAGCAACGTTTTGTTAAGCAACTACACTTGCACGGAGCTGCAAGATAACAACTTTGCCCAGGCATGCAACGCGGCGCCATCAATACTGTCAACATGCCCTAGCGGCGGTAGCAGCAGAAGCATAGTATGAGCCGCAATCTCGTCAGCCAGGAGGTAAACCATGTCGGCTAAAAAGAAGCCAGTAAATACGCCGTTACACCTGCTCCAGCAACTTTCGGGCAGCCTGCTCGAACACTTGGAAGAGGCCTGCTCGCAAGCGCTGGCTGATGCGGAGAAATTGCTGGCCAAGTTGGAAAAGCAGCGCGGCAAAGCCCAGGAAAAACTGCACAACGGTCGCCTGAAGTTGCAGGATGCGGCCAAGGCAGGCAAGGCCAAGGCACAGAACAAGGCGCAAAAGGCTATTGGTGAACTTGAAGGATTGCTCGATTCGCTCAAGGAACGTCAGACCCAGACGCGTACTTATATTCAGCAACTCAAGCGTGATGCCCAGGAAAGCCTGAAGCTGGCTCAAGGTGTCGGCAAGGTGCGTGAGGCTGCTGGCAAGGCACTCGACCAGCGTGTCGTGGCTGCCAAGGCCGTGAAACCTGCTGCTGCCAAGGCACCGGCCCGCAGCGCCGCCAAGCCTGCTGCCACCAAGGCGCCGGCCAAACCGGCCGCAACCAAGGCCCCGGCCCGCGCTGCCGCTGCCAAGCCAGCCGCGAAAGCTGCTGCAGCCAAACCAGCCGCGAAACCCGCTGCTGCCAAGGCGCCTGCCAAACCAGCGGCCGCCAAGCCAGCAGCAGCCAAAGCCCCGGCCAGAACCGCCGCTGCCAAACCTGCCGCCAAGTCAGCCGCGAAACCTGCAGCTGCCAAGGCGCCTGCCAAACCTGCAGCAGCCAAAGCCCCGGCCAGAGCCGCCGCCAAGCCTGCCGCCAAGCCTGCCGCCAAGCCTGCCGCCAAGCCAGCCGCCAAGCCAGCCGCGAAGCCTGCAGCTGCCAAGGCGCCTGCCAAACCAGCGGCAGCCAAGCCAGCAGCAGCTAAAGCCCCGGCCAAAACCGCTGCAGCCAAACCCGCCGCCAAGCCAGCGGCGAAACCTGCTGCTGCCAAGGCGCCAGCCAAACCAGCGACTGCCAGGCCTGCCGCAAAACCAGCAGCGAAGGCCCCGGCAAAACCCGTCGCAGCCAAACCTGCCGAAGCCAAACCGGCTACACCCGCCGCCAGTGCGCCTGCGACCAACTCGGCCGCTCCCGCCGCCCCCTCGGCACCCGCCAGCACCCCAGTTCAGGCGCCGTCTTCGGCTTCCTGAAGCGCTGCGGCCGCGACGCGCAAGCTAACCAGCGCGTCGTGGCCACGGGCCTGGGCCGGTGCCAGTCGGTCCAGCCAATCGTCCGTGGGCTCATGCGAGCCTCCGGGCCATTGCTGCGCACAGGTTTGCAGCCGTTGCAGCAACGTCTTCTCCGCTTGTAGCTCCAGACCTTTCAGCTGTTCGCGCAACGCCGCCAGGTGTGGATCGTGCTGCGCGGGCGTGCGCCATTGCTGGCGCAGGCGACGTAACGGCGCCACCACATCGTGTTGCCAGGAGCCGGCAATCGCATGCAGGGCCTGGGCGCGCTCGTCACTGAAGGTGACTGCACGCGCCTGCAGCCAGGTCGCGCACAGCAGCAGGCAGACGTCGCCCTCCATTGCCTGCACCTCCAGGCAAGCCGTTTCGACACCCGGGCGGGCATAGAGCGCCAGGGCGTGATTCCACAGGTCGGTGTACATGATTCCACTCACGCTGTGGGCCGAGGAAGCTGGTAGACTCCGCGACCACTATGATCAGACTATCCAACCTCACTTTACAGCGTGGTCCGCAGCGCTTGCTAGAAGGCGCCGAGATGACCCTGCACGCCGGTCACAAGGCCGGCCTGATCGGTGCCAACGGCGCCGGAAAATCCAGCCTGTTCGCCTTGCTGCGCGGTGAGCTGTCGCCCGATGCCGGCGATTGCCAGCTGCCCGGTGACTGGCGCATCGCCCACATGCGCCAGGAAGTCGATACCCTCGACCGCCTGGCCGTGGACTATGTGCTCGACGGTGACGCTCGCCTGCGCAAGGTCCAGGCCGAGCTGGCCGTGGCCGAGCAGGCCCACGATGGCACCGCCCTGGCGCGCCTGCACAGTGAGCTGGAAGTGGCCGATGGCTACACCGCCGATGCCCGCGCCCGTAAATTGCTGGCTGGCCTGGGGTTCACCAACGAGCAGATGGACCGCCGCGTCGGCGACTTCTCCGGTGGCTGGCGGATGCGCCTGAACCTGGCCCAGGCGCTGATGTGCCCGTCCGACCTGCTGCTGCTCGACGAGCCGACCAACCACCTCGACCTCGACGCGATCCTGTGGCTGGAAGACTGGCTCAAGGGTTACCCGGGCACGCTGTTGCTGATTTCCCACGACCGCGATTTCCTCGATGCCGTGGTCGACCATGTGCTGCACGTCGAGCAGCGCAAGCTCAACCTGTACAAGGGTGGTTACACCGCCTTCGAGCGCACCCGTGCCGAGCGCCTGGCGCAGCAGCAGCAGGCCTACGAGAAGCAGCAGGCGCAGCGCGCGCACATGGAAAAGTACATCGCCCGCTTCAAGGCCCAGGCCACCAAGGCCCGTCAGGCGCAGAGCCGGATCAAGGCCCTGGAGCGCATGGAAGAGCTGTCTGCGGCCCATGTCGATTCACCGTTCGACTTCGTCTTCCGCGAATCGCAGAAGATTTCCAGCCCGCTGCTGAGCCTGTCCGAAGGGCGCCTGGGCTATGGCGACAAGGCGATCCTCGACAAGGTCAAGCTGCAGCTGGTGCCGGGTGCACGCATCGGCCTGCTCGGCCCCAACGGCGCCGGCAAGTCGACCCTGATCAAGAACCTCGCTGGTGAGCTTGAGCCGCTGTCGGGCCGCCTGGTACGTGGCGAGAACCTCGCCGTCGGCTACTTCGCCCAGCACCAGCTCGACTCGCTGGACGACAAGGCCAGCCCGCTCTTGCACCTGCAGCGCATCGCGCCGACCGAGCGTGAGCAGACCCTGCGCGATTTCCTGGGCGGTTTCGATTTCCACGGTGACCGTGTCGACGAGCCGGTGGTGAACTTCTCCGGTGGCGAGAAGGCCCGCCTGGCTCTGGCGCTGATCGCCTGGGAGCGGCCGAACCTGCTGCTGCTCGACGAACCCACCAACCACCTCGACCTGGAAATGCGCCTGGCGCTGACCATGGCCCTGCAGGAGTTTGCCGGTGCCGTGGTGGTGGTTTCCCACGACCGTCACCTGCTCAAGAGCACCACCGACGACTTCCTGCTGGTGGCCGATGGCAAGGTCGAGCCTTTCGATGGCGACCTCGACGACTACAGCCGCTGGCTGGTCGAGTACCGCCAGCGCAGTGCGCCAACCAGCAATGCGCCGGCCAACCCGGACAAGACCGACAAGAAGGCCCAGCGCCAGGCTGCAGCGGCCCTGCGCCAGCAGTTGGCACCGCACAAGAAGGCGGCCGACAAGCTGGAGAGCGAGCTCAACCAGGTGCATGCGCAGCTGGCCGAGGTCGAGACCGCGCTGGGTGATGGTGGTGTGTACGAAGCGGCGCGCAAGGATGAGTTGCGCGATCTGCTGGCGCGGCAGACCAAGTTGAAGCAGCGCGAGGGTGAGTTGGAAGAGGCCTGGATGGAAGCCTTGGAAACCCTTGAAAGCATGCAGGCTGAGCTTGAGGCGTTGTCCTGATCGCTTGCTGTTGCCTGCACTGACCTCTTCGCGGGCAAGCCCGCTCCCACAGGGGCCAGTGCAGGCGACGGAAATCCCGCAAAATTTACTGGTTATTTTTTCGCCAACCCCTTAGCTTAATGTTTTGCAACAATTGTTGAGCGAGGTGTGTGATGTCGATGGAAGTGTGGTTGGGCTTCTTTGCCGCGTGCTGGGTGATCAGCCTGTCGCCGGGTGCCGGGGCGATTGCCTCGATGTCCAGCGGGCTGCAGTACGGTTTCTGGCGGGGATACTGGAATGCCCTGGGCCTGCAACTGGGCCTGATCGTGCAGATCGCCATCATCGCTGCCGGTGTCGGCGCCATCCTGGCCGCTTCCGCCACCGCCTTCCAGGTCATCAAGTGGTTCGGTGTGGCCTATCTGGTCTACCTGGCCTACAAGCAATGGCGTGCCCTGCCGATGGACATGGCCGACGAGTCCGGCGTGCGCCCGATCGGCAAACCGTTGAGCCTGGTGTTCCGCGGTTTCCTGGTCAACGTCAGCAACCCCAAGGCACTGGTGTTCATGCTCGCCGTGCTGCCGCAGTTCCTCAACCCGCATGCGCCGCTGCTGCCGCAGTACATCGCGATCACCGTGACCATGATCAGCGTCGACATGCTGGTGATGGCGGGTTACACCGGGCTGGCTTCGCGGGTGCTGCGCCTGCTGCGCACGCCCAAGCAGCAGAAGCGCCTGAACCGTACCTTTGCCGGGTTGTTCATCGGCGCGGCCACCTTCCTCGCCACCCTGCGTCGGGCGCCTATCTGATCGCAAGCCGGGGCTGCCCTGCAGCCCCGGTCATTTCTGCTTGTCCACCAACCCCTTGAGCAAGTCGACCGGCAACGGAAAGACAATGGTCGAACTCTTGTCCCCGGCAATCGCCCCCAATGTCTGCATGTAACGCAACTGCATGGCCCCCGGCTCCTTGCTGAGCATCTGCGCGGCCTGCATCAGCTTTTCCGACGCCTGCAATTCACCTTCGGCGTGAATCACCTTGGCCCGCCGCTCGCGTTCGGCTTCTGCCTGGCGGGCGATGGCGCGGACCATCGATTCGTTGAGGTCGACATGCTTGATCTCGACGTTGGCCACCTTGATGCCCCAGGCGTCGGTCTGGGCGTCCAGCACCTGGCGGATGTCCAGGTTCAACTGTTCGCGCTCGGCCAGCAGCTCGTCCAGCTCGTGTTTGCCCAGCACTGCACGCAAGGTGGTCTGCGCCAGCTGGCTGGTGGCGACGAGGAAGTCCTCGACCTGGATGATCGCCTTCTGCGGGTCGAGCACGCGGAAATACACCACCGCATTGACCTTCACCGACACGTTGTCGCGGGTGATCACATCCTGTGGCGGCACATCCAGCACCACGGTGCGCAGGTCGACCCGGACCATCTGCTGGATCACCGGAATCAGCAGGATCAGCCCCGGGCCCTTGACCTGCCAGAAGCGCCCCAGCTGGAACACCACGCCGCGCTCGTACTCGCGCAGGATGCGAAATGCCGACAGCAACAGCATCGCCAGCACGATCAGCACCGCGCCAAAACCCACTTGCATGAACATCATCCGTCTCCTTGCGCCGCCGGCGCGGCGGCGCTCACTTCCAGCATCACGCCATGGCGCGCCGTGACCCGAACGTTCTGCCCGGGTTGCAGTGGCGTTGTGCACTGGACTTGCCATTGTTCGCCCTGGGCCTGTACCGAACCACAGAACGGGTTGTCCGCCAGCACCTGGGTGACCGTCACCAGGCTGCCGACCAGGCCGGCGTCACCGCTGACCAGAGCCCGCCGCCGCGCCTTGATGGCCATGCCCAGCACACCGCCGATCAACAGCGCCGAGAGCACGGCGAGCGTGCCGATCAGCGTTAGCGGGATACCAAAGCCCGGTGCGTCGGTGTCGATCAGGATCACGGCGCCGACCACGAAGGCCACGATACCGCCGAACCCGACCACGCCGAAGCTGGGCAGAAACGCCTCGGCGATCATGAAGGCGATGCCGAGCAGGATCAGCGCCACGCCGGCGAAGCTCACCGGCAGCAACTGCAGGGCGTACAGCGCCAGCAACAGGCAGATGCCGCCGACCACGCCGCCCAGCGCCGAGCCGGGGTTCATGAACTCGAACAGCAGGCCGTACACCCCGATCATGATCAGGATCAGCGCCACGCTGGGGTTGGTAATGACGGCCAGCAGGCGCGTGCGCCAGTCCGGCAGGTGCTCGATCAGGGCTGCGTCCCGTGCTTGCAGCAGCCGCGGTTGGCCGGCGGCGACCAAGGTCTTGCCGTCGAGTTGGCGCAGCAGGTCGGGCAGGTCGTTGGCGACCTGGTCGATCACTTTCAGGCGCAGCGCTTCGCTGGCAGGCAAGCTGACTGCCTCACGCACTGCCTGTTCCGCCCAGTCGGCATTGCGCCCGCGTAGTTGGGCCAGGCCTCGGATGTACGCGGTGGCATCGTTGACCTGTTTGCGCGCCAGGGTCTGTTCCTCGTCGCTCGGCTTGGCCTTGTCGCCCTTTGGTGTACCGGGCAGGCCACCGATCTGCACGGGCGTGGCGGCGCCGAGGTTGGTCCCCGGGGCCATGGCGGCGACGTGGCTGGCATACAGGATATAGGTGCCGGCGCTGGCGGCACGGGCGCCGCTGGGGGCAACGAAACTGACGACCGGCACCGGGCTGGCGAGGATCGCCTTGATCATCTGGCGCATGGCGCTGTCCAGGCCGCCGGGGGTATCCAGGCGCAGTACCACCAACTGGGCACCCTGGGCATTGGCCTGTTCGAGGTTGCGCAGCAGGTAGTCGGCACTGGCCGGGCCGATGGCGTCATCGATGCCCAGTACCCAGACGTTGCCGGGCGCCGCCTGGCCGCCCTGGGCAAGGCCGAGCAGCAGCAACAGCAGCAGGCAGCGGCAACATCGAGTGATCACCTGTCGTCACCTCGTGGACCTCTCTGCTTGAAGTTTAGCCATGCCTGCCAGCCCAAGGCCTAAAATTGGAAATTGGGGGCGAAACCGGAGGTGCATCATGCGTATGGCCAAGACCCTGCAGCAGCGCCTGGACCAGGCCAACTGCGATTACGACATCATTCCCCACCCACACTCGGCCACCAGCCTGGAATCGGCGCGTACGGCCGGGGTACCGGCAGAGCGGGTCGCCAAGTCGGTCATGCTCGACGACCGCCATGGCAACTACATCATGGCCGTGCTACCGGCCAACCGGCACATGGACATGAGCAAGGTGCGCATGTCCGGCGCCTGGCAACTGACCCGCGAAAGCGCCTTGCCGATGCTGTTCGGCGATTGCGAGCGGGGTGCCATCCCGGCGATGGGTGACGCCTATCAGATCAAGATGCTGCTCGATTCGAGTCTTACCCGCCAAGGCGATGTCTACCTGGAGGCGGGTGACCACGATCACCTGATCCACATGAGCATGGAGCAGTACCTCAAACTGGTACCGCAAGCCGAAGTACGCGAGCTGTGCTGATGTTCTCAAGCCAATGCCGGGCCGGCGTCGTGGACGGCCAGCCCGGCACACAGGAGGAACCATGGACGCACCGATCCATCCATTCGCCGAGCTGTTCAAGCAACTGGGCCTGCCCGACGATGCGCAGAGCATCGACCAGTTCATCACCAGCCACTCACCGTTGAAGAACGAGACCAAGCTGGTGGATGCACCGTTCTGGACCGACTCCCAACGCGCCTTCCTGAAGGAAAGCATCATTGAAGATGCCGATTGGGCGGTGCCTTTCGATCAACTCAACGAAGCGCTACGCCGCCCCCGAAAATAAAGTGCCGAGCGGCACCTGACGAGTGATTGGCCGTTGCTATGCTCAGGGAAAACAAGAGGGGATAGCGTGATGAAAGATCCCTACGCACCAGGTTTCTGGTGCTCCGTGACGATCCTGGGCACCCTGACGGCCGGTTACTTTTACGGCATCCGCCACACCCAGCAGATGAACCAGGCGATACAGTTTCTCTACGCTGCCGCCGCCGTCACTGGCGCGGTCGCGCTGGTGGCGCTGACCTGGATTGCCTGGCAGCAGTTGCGCCTGAACAAGCGTGAAGTGATCCAGGGGCGAACATTGCTGACCATCTGGAACACCAAGGTCGCGCTACGCCGCGTCGAGACAGTGTTCGATCGCTATTTCTGGGGCAGCTACTGGCATTCCGGTCGTACCTTCGAAGAGGTGATGGGCGAGCTCAAGGGCACCCCCCTGGAGCAGAGCCTGGATGCCTTGAAGCGCCAGTGCCGGGCGCTCGACCGGGAAATCCACGACCATCACCATCACTGGCTGGCCAATGCCCGCGACCTGTCCAGCGTGGCCACGGCCATGGCCCGCGAGCGTTATCAACTGGACCTGTGCGAGCCGTCGAGCAACGGCCACGGCAATACCGCCGTGCTCAACCGTGACCTGGAGGTATTGGTGTACACCTGGTCGGCGCGCCTGCGCAGCTTCGACCATCAGCTGGACGAGCTGGAGCGCGCCTACCACTGAGGCGCCATCATTCGCCGCGGATGTACTGCTCCAGCTGCTTGATGAGGTTAGCCTGCTCGGCGATGGTTTCCTTGACCAGGTCGCCGATCGACAACAGGCCGAGCAGCTTGCCGTCCTCGACCACAGGAAGGTGGCGCAGATGACGGTCGGTCATCTGCTGCATGCAGTAGTCCAGGTTTTTCTTGGGCCCCACCGTGATCACCGGCGCGCTCATGATCTCGCGCACTGGCGTGGCGGCCGAGGAGCGGCCCTTGAGCACCAGCTTGCGTGCATAGTCCCGTTCACTGACGATGCCTACCACCTGGTCGTTTTCGACCACCGGCAAGGCACCGACGTTTTTCTCCGCCAGCAGTTTCAGGGCGTCGAGCACCGAGTCATCCGGGCCGATGGTGTACACGGTCTGGTGCTGGGACTTGGTCTTGAGGATTTGTTCGACGGTCTTCATACGGGCCTCTGCGGGTGAAAAAGACGAGCTCTCGGAGTAAATAAAGCATCCGGCACGCCGGCCTGCACGGCAATGCAGGAAACGGCATCGAGTCGATTGAAAAACGTCATGGGCCTTCAGCGCCTGCAACAAAAAAGGCAGCCCGCAGGCCGCCTTTGATGTTGCGTTCTCGAACCGCTTACATGCCGGCTTTCGGGTCTGGACCGAAGCGGTTATCACCTTTGGTACCTTCCTGGATCATGAAGATCAGGTTGACGATCGGTACCAATAACCACCAGCCGCTGTGGTCGCTGTCATGCAAGCGGCGCACGCCGACGGCTATGGCAGGCAGCAGCAGCACCAGGCTGTACAAGCCGCTGATGATCTGCGGCGCACCGATCAAGCCTTCGACAAAGCCGATGCAGAACGAGATCAGCGTGCTGACCAGGCAGAACAGCCAGTATTCCTTGCGGCGGGCGCGGCCATTGAACGTCGCATATTTCTTCATCACTTCGAAGAAGACGTTGCCGAAGGTGATCGGTGTGTTGTTGGCAACAGCAGTCGATGCCATGCCGGCACCGCTGGCAACCTGGGTTGCACCGCAGCCCGGACAGCTCAATGCCGACTCATGGATCTGTTTGGCGCAGCCACGGCAGAACACCATGCTCATATGTTTTCCCTCACAGTTTGATTAACTTGCAAATAGTCCGACTAAACAGATCAGCGAGACGCCAGACATGACCACGCCGGCAATGGCCAAGCCATTGCCGGGTTTCTTCTGGCTGATGCTGATGATGCCCATGACCAGGCTGATACTGGCGAATGTGCCTAGGCCGAGCACGGTATCGCGGTCCCATTCGCTGTCATCGAACAGCGAAAGGAGGCAAATGATGCCCAGTATCAGGGACGTGATCCCCAGCCATGGCGATTGGCCGCCACTGGCCTGGGTGTCGGCGGACTTTGCAAATTGCGGGGCGCCACATTGTGGACAGGTGTGTGCCGAATCGTGCAGCTGACGAGCGCAGCCGCGGCAGAAAACCATTGCCATTGCGAGTCCTTCGAGCGTTCCACGAACGCGTCCCTGATAGATGTTCGTTGCCGCTATCGAGAGCGGACGGAGCGGAGGTTAGCAAATATTTCCTTAATGGCAAAATCATGGCGCCAAGAAGTTGCAGATTAAAATCTGCCGACGCAAAAAAGGCGCCCGCAGGCGCCTTGTTTGATCGCAATAGCATCAGAGCTTGGGCATTTGCCCGATCCGCGCCACCATCTCGCTCACGATCTGCAGGTCGAGCATGAACTGTTCCACGGTCTTGAACTCGTTGTCGTTGTGCCCGGTGTACTTCACATCCGGCATGGCCAGGCCGAACTGCACGCCGTTGGGCAGGTCATGCACCGAGGTGGCGCCGGCCGAGGTGCCGAATTCGTGTTTCATGCCCAGGTTCTCGCTGGCCACATCGAGCAGGGCTTTGACCCATTCACCTTCTGGGTTGCGGAACATCGGCTCGTCGAGGCTGTAGTCGAAGGCCACCGAGGTGTGGCTCTGGCGGGTCCATTTGCCGAGCTTGTCGGCCAGCTGGTCCTTGAGCGTGGCCAGCGGCTTGCCTTTGGGGATGCGCAGGTTCACGGCCAGCTTCAGGCCCTTGTCATCCACGCCCACGAACGTCAGCGAGGTCGTCAGTGGGCCCATGAAGGTGTCTTTGAAGCCGATGCCGAGCTTGTTGCCCAGGTAGTCCAGGCCCCAGTTGTCGGCGGCGTAGCGGGCGGCATCGGTGAAGTGGTTGTGCTTGAGCGGCACCTGCTGGCCCAGGCCATTGAGGAAATCGAGCATGCGTGCCACCGGGTTGACGCCCGACTCTGGCTCTGAAGAGTGGGCAGAAACGCCAGTCACGGTGAGCAGCACGTTCTTGCCATCGGCCTTGGCATCGATGCTGAAGTCGCCGCCATTGCGCTTCACATAGTCGGCGCCGGCGTTCTTCAGGCGCTCGGCCAAGGCTTGCGGGTTTTCGCCAACCAAGGTCGCCACCGACGTGGTCGGAATCTGGTTGGTCGCCAGGCCACCGGTCAGGTTGATGATTTCCGCACCCTGGCCCGTGGCCGGGCGTTTGCTGAAACTGGCCATGACGGTGCCGTAGCCTTTTTCGGCGATCACCACCGGGTAGCCGCCATCGAGTGCCAGGTTGTAGTCGGGCGTAGGGTTGCGCTCGAAGTAGTAGGGGATGGCGTCGCCGCTGGTTTCTTCGGTGGTGTCGATCAGCAGCTTGAATTGCCGGGCCAGCGGCAGCTTCTCATCCTTGGCCACTTTCAATGCATACATCGCCACGATGATGCCGTTCTTGTCATCCTCGGTGCCGCGGCCGTACATGCGGTCGCCGACCAGGGTGACCTTGAACGGGTCGAGGCGGGTGCCGTCGGCCAGTTTCCAGTTGTCCGGGTTGACCGGCACCACGTCGGCGTGGGCGTGAATGCCGACCACTTCCTTGCCTTCGCCCAGCGAGATCTCGTAGACGCGGTTGTCGACGTTGCGGAAGGCCAGGCCAAAGCTTTCGGCCAGGGCTTTGATCTTGTCGGCGATCTTCAGGAACTCGGGGTTCTCGTGCTGGGGTACGCCATCGACGCTGAAGGTGGGGATAGCGACCAGCTCGCGCAGGTTTTCCGTGGCGGCCTTGGCGTACTTGATGCGGGTGTACAGGCCGAGCAGGCGGTTGATCTCGTTCTGCTGCTCGGCGGTGAGCGAGTTGCCGGCCAGGTAGGCATCGAGGGTAGCCGCGAGGTTGTCGGCCTTGGCCAGGTCGCTGCCTTTGAGTTTACCGAGGAATTGCTTGAAGTCGGCCGGGTTGCTGCCGTCGAAGGCTTTGACGATGGCGGCGGACTGTTGCTGGGTCAGGTTGGCCTGGGCCGGTTGGGTGAACAGGCCGATGCTGGCCAGCAGCAGGGCGGTGGAGGTGAGCTTTTTCAGGTGCATGAGCACGCATTCCTTCGCGAATCATTGTTGTGGGATACCCGTCGGGAACGGGAAGGGACCCACGCTAACACCAATGACCCATGGCACGGGAGTGCCAGAAGCGCGACATGTCGCACAAATGAAAAAGCCCCGGGAGTGATCCCAGGGCTTTCTGATATGGCGCACTCGGCGGGATTCGAACCCACGACCCCTGCCTTCGGAGGGCAGTACTCTATCCAGCTGAGCTACGAGTGCAACGCGCACGCATGATACCCATCTGATTCGGCGGCGTCCATCGCCTTGATCTATGGCTGTTTTTCCCCTGTGGTCGGTTATGGGCAAGAAAAATCCATCTATCCATATGCGATATCAGTATTTCCTTATCCGTTCTTATGCCCTCTATGATCTGGTCACAACTTGTTATAACAAGTCATCGATCAGCGAAGAGACCCATGGCCGAACTGCTCCCCCTGTCCCCGGTACCGCTCTACACCCAGCTCAAGGAATTGCTGCGCGAGCGCATCCTCGACGGTACGTACCCACCGCATAGCCGCATGCCCTCGGAAAGCGAGCTGGGCAAGGCGTTTGATGTCAGCCGTATCACCGTGCGCCAGGCGCTGGGCGATCTGCAGAAAGAAGGGCTGATTTTCAAGATCCACGGCAAAGGCACCTTCGTCGCCAAGCCCAAGGCGTTCCAGAACGTCAGCACCCTGCAGGGGCTTGGCGAGTCGATGACGCAGATGGGCTACGAGGTGATCAACCGCCTGCGCAGCTTCCGCCATGTGCCGGCCAGTGCCCTGGTGGCCGCGCGCCTGCAGGTCGAGGAGGGCAGCCTGGTCACCGAGATCCGCCGGGTGCGGCTGATCAACCGCGAGCCGGTGTCGCTGGAGCTGACCTGGCTGCCCAAGGCCGTCGGTGAAAAGCTGGAAAAGGCCGACCTGGTCACCCGCGACATCTTCCTGCTGCTGGAGAACGACTGCGGCATCGCCCTCGGGCACGCCGACCTGGCCATCGATGCGGTGCTGGCCGACAGCGACCTGACCCAGGCGCTGGAGGTGGAGGAGGGCGCGCCGATCATGCGCATCGAGCGCCTGACCCACACCGCCGACGGCACACCGCTGGACTTCGAACACCTGTATTACCGCGGCGATGCCTTCCAGTACCGCCTGCGCATCGACCGCCAGAAGGGGAGCAAGGCATGAGCATCGAGACCCAGGACTACGACATCATCGTCATCGGCGGCGGCACCGCCGGGCCGATGGCGGCGATCAAGGCCAAGGAGCACGACAAGTACCTGCGCGTGCTGCTGCTGGACAAGGCCAACGTCAAGCGCAGCGGCGCCATCAGCATGGGCATGGACGGCCTGAACAACGCCATCATCCCCGGCCATGCCACGCCCGAGCAGTACACCAAGGAAATCACCGTGGCCAACGACGGCATCGTCAACCAGGCCGCCGTGCATGCCTACGCCACCCACAGTTTCGAAACCATCGAGCAGCTCGACCGCTGGGGGGTGAAGTTCGAGAAGGACGAGACCGGCGACTACGCGGTGAAGAAGGTCCATCACATGGGCGCCTACGTGCTGCCCATGCCCGAAGGCCACGACATCAAGAAGGTGCTGTACCGCCAGCTCAAGCGCGCCCGGGTCGAGATCAGCAACCGCATGGTCTGCACCCGTGTGCTGCTCGATGCCGAGGGCGCCGCTGCCGGTGTGCTGGGCTTCGATTGCCGCACCGGCGAGTTCCGCGTGGTCCGGGCCAAGGCGGTGATCCTCGCCTGCGGCGCCGCCGGGCGCCTGGGCCTGCCGTCGTCGGGTTACCTGATGGGCACCTACGAGAACCCGACCAATGCCGGTGACGGCTATGCCATGGCCTACCATGCCGGTGCCGAGCTGGCCAACCTCGAGTGCTTCCAGATCAACCCGCTGATCAAGGACTACAACGGCCCGGCTTGTGCCTATGTCACTGGCCCGCTGGGCGGCTACACCGCCAACAGCAAGGGCGAGCGCTTCATCGAATGCGACTACTGGAGCGGGCAGATGATGTGGGAGTTCCACCAGGAGCTCGAAGGCGGCAACGGCCCGGTGTTCCTCAAACTCGACCACCTGGCCGAGGAAACCATCCAGAACATCGAAGAGATCCTGCACAGCAACGAGCGCCCCAGCCGTGGCCAGTTCCATGCCGGGCGTGGCACCGACTACCGCCAGCACATGGTCGAGATGCATATCTCCGAGATCGGCTTCTGCTCGGGGCATTCGGCCTCGGGGGTGTGGGTCAACGAGAAGGCCGAGACCAGCGTCAAAGGCCTGTATGCCGCCGGTGACATGGCGGCGGTGCCGCACAACTACATGCTCGGCGCCTTCACATACGGCTGGTTTGCCGGTGTGAACGCCGCTCAATACGTGGCCGGGCGGGAACTGGCCGAGGTCGACCACGCGCAAGTCGAGCGCGAACGCGCACGGGTATTTGCCCCACTGCACCGTGAGCATGGCCTGCCGCCGGCGCAGGTGGAATACAAGCTGCGACGCATGGTGAACGACTACCTGCAGCCGCCGAAGGTGACCAGGAAAATGGAAATCGGCCTGGCGCGCTTTGCCGAGATCGAGCGTGATCTCGAGCAGATGAAAGCCAGCAACCCGCATGAGCTGATGCGGGCCATGGAAGTCTCGGTGATCCGCGATTGTGCGGAGATGGCGGCGCGCGCCTCGTTGTTCCGCGAGGAGAGCCGCTGGGGCCTGTACCACCACCGGGTGGACTTTCCCGAACGCAACGATGCCGAGTGGTTCTGCCATTGCCACCTGAAAAAAGGTGAGAACGGTGAAATGACCAGTTTCAAGAAAGCAGTCGAGCCGTACCTGATCGCGCTGGATGCCCAGGAACAGACTGCCTATGACCGGTTGAGAGTCAAAGCCAATGCCGCCTGAGCGACACCTCCCACAGGGAAATGTGCAAGCCTCTAGATGAAAGGGTGCCCATGAAGGCCCCAAGGACCCCGTGAAATGGCCTACCAGCCCCAGGAAATCTTCTTTCGCAGCAGCGCCCCGGTGACCATCGACGAAGACAAGTGCATCGCCGAAAAAGGCTGCACCGTCTGTGTCGAGGTCTGTCCCATGGACCTGCTGGCGATCAACCCGGCCACGCAAAAGGCCTACATGGCCTTCGACGAGTGCTGGTACTGCATGCCCTGCGAGAAAGACTGCCCCACCGGCGCGGTCAAGGTCGATATCCCGTACCTGCTGCGCTGATGCAACCCCGCCATCCGGCGAACCACCGGACGCGCCTCCTGCAATGCCCCCCTCGTTTCCCACCACCCAAGCCCGGTGGCGGAGACGATTACACAACTCAAAACGATTCGAGGGGAAACACCCATGCGCCTTGTAGCAACCGTGGCCGGCCTCGCGCTGGCGCTCACCGGCCTGAACGCCAGCGCCGAAACCATCCGCATCGCCATCGGCACCCAGGACACCACCATCAACTGCGCCACTGGCGGCCTGCTGATCCGCGAGCTGGGCCTGCTCGACAAGTACCTGCCGCACGATGGCAAGTACAAGGATGCCCAGTACCAGATCGAGTGGAAGAACTTCACCAGTGGCGCGCCGCTCACCAACGAGATGGTCGCCGGCAAGCTCGACTTCGGCGCCATGGCCGATTTCCCCGGCTCGCTCAACGGCGTCGCGCACCTGGATGCCGGCAAGCGCAGCCTGTTCATCAGCGTGCTGTCGGGCAGTGTGCATGGCAGCGGCAACGGTATTGTCGTGCCGGCAGCGTCGAAGGTGCAGTCGCTGGCTGAACTGAAGGGCAAGACCATTTCCGTGCCGTTCGCCTCCACCGCCCACGGTATGCTGCTGCGCGCCGTCGCGGCCCAGGGCTGGGACCCGCAGAAGGACGTGCGAATCATCGCCCAGGCGCCGGAGATCGCCGGTTCCGCCCTGCGCAGCAACCGCATCGACGCCCACGCCGATTTCGTGCCGTTCGCCGAGCTGTTCCCCAACCGCGGTTTTGCCCGCAAGGTCTACGACGGTGCCCAGGCCAACGCGCCGACCTTCCACGGCGCGCTGGTGGACGCCGACTATGCGAAGAAATACCCGGAGGTGGTCACCGCCTACCTGCGCGCCAGCCTGGAAGCCGACCGCCTGATCGCTGCAGAACCGGAAAAATACAGCGAACTGATCGAGAAGGTCACCGGCATCGAGGCCGAGGTCAATTACCTGTTCCACGGCCCGCTCGGCCTGCAGACCCGCGACCTGACCTGGAAGCCTGAATACCGCCAGGCGGTAACCACCTCCATCGACACGCTCAAGCTGCTGAAGAAGACCGACCGCGGCCTCGACACCGACCAGTTCATCGACGACCAGTACATCCGCGCGGCCTTCAAGCAGGCCGGCCTGGATTACGACAAGGCGCTGAAGCACTACGACCCACTGCCGCTCAAGGCCAACGATGCGCTCACCGGCAAGCCGATCACCGACTTCAGCCGCCTGGCGCAGATCTGGGTACGCGGTGAAGACAAGGTACGCCACTACGCCTCGCCGGAAGCGGCCCTCGGCGCGCTGGCCCAGCTGGAACAGGAAGGCAAGGACATCCGCGCGATCTACGCCCAGGCTGCCGACAGCGGCATCAAGCTGCTCGCCAACCAGGCCTGGTTCGTGCGCAATGCCCACGGCGAGCTGGCCGCCTTCCTGCTCAAGGACCAGGCCGAACAGTACGCCAAGGCCCATGGTGGTGAAGCGCTGGACTTCGTCAGTGCCAACCAGAAGCTGGTCGCCCAGCGCTGACCGGGAGGCACCGAGATGACCCGCGACCTCAAGCGCTGGCCCGTGCGCCTGGCTTCGCTGCTGGCCTGCCTGCTGTTCTGGCAGGTGGCGGCCAGCGTCAAGCTGGACCTTGGCCTGCTGACCTTCACCTACGTCCCCACGCCGCAGGCGGTGCTGGCGGCGGCCTGGCAGTTGCTGACCTCCAGCGCGCTGCTGGCGCACCTGGGCAGCAGCCTGTCGCGGGTGTTTACCGGATATGCCGCTGCGGCGCTGCTGGGGGTGGCCCTGGGCCTGCTGATCGGCCGCTCGAAATGGGCCGAGGACACCTTGCTGCCGCCACTCGAAGTGCTGCGGCCAATACCGGCGGTGGCGTGGATCCCGCTGGCGATCCTGATGTTCCCCTCGTCGGAGCTGTCGATGGTGTTCATCACCTTCACCGGTGCGCTGTTCCCGATCCTGCTCAACACCGTGCATGGCGCGGATGCCGTCGACCCGCGCCTGGTGGCGTCGGCGCGCAGCCTCGGTGCCGGGCGTTGGGCGATCCTGCGCGAAGTGGTACTGCCCGGCGCGTTGCCGAGCATCGTCACCGGCCTTGCCATCGGCATGGGCACCTCGTGGTTCTGCCTGGTCACTGCCGAGATGATCGCCGGGCAGTTCGGCATCGGCTACTACACCTGGGAGTCCTACACCTTGCAGAACTACCCCGACATCATCGTCGGCATGCTGCTGATCGGCGTGCTGGGCATGGGCAGCAGCGCCTTGGTCAAGCGCCTCGGCGCATTCGCCACGCCTTGGTACCGCACGCGGAGGGCCAGCTGATGAACAGTTATCAACAGGTGCCCGGGCGCATCGATGGGCATGGCCTGTCGATTCGACTGGGGCAGGGCCGTGAAGCCTTCGAGGCGGTGCAGCGCCTGGACTTTGCCGTGGCGCCAGGGGAGTTCGTCTGTATCCTCGGGCCGTCCGGCTGTGGCAAGTCGACCTTGCTCGGCGCCCTGGCCGGGCACCTGGTGCCAAGCAGCGGCCAACTGAACGTGGATGGCCAGGCCATCGCCGAGCCGTCGCCGCAGCGCGGCATGGTGTTCCAGCACCACACCTTGCTGCCGTGGCGCAGCGTGCTCGACAACGTCGCCTTCGGCCTGAAGATGCAAGGCCTGGGCAAGGCCGAGCGCCGCCAGCAGGCACGCGAGATGCTGCAGCTGGTGGGGCTGGCCGACTTCGCCGAGCGCTGGCCCAGCCAGTTGTCCGGCGGTATGCAGCAGCGTGCCGAGATCGCCCGGGTGCTGATCAACCGCCCGCGCCTGCTGCTGATGGACGAGCCTTTCGGCGCCCTGGATGCGCAAACCCGCTCGCGCATGCAGGAGCTGCTGCTGGATATCTGGGCGCGCATCCGCACCACCGTGGTGTTCGTCACCCACGATATCGACGAAGCCCTGTTCCTGGCCGACCGCATTCTGGTGATGAGCCCGCGCCCCGGTCGCTTCATCGAAGACCTGCGCCTGGACTTTGCCCGCCCGCGCCGCGCCAGCCTGCTGACCAGCCCTGAATTCACCCACCTCAAACGCCATTGCCTGGCCTTGCTGCGCCATGAAGAGGGCCGCGAACTGCCGCGCCTGACGCCACTTGGCCTGCCAGCCACCGACCATCCGCCGCTCAGGATCGCGCTATGACTGTACGAAGCACCGACAACTCCGAAATTCTCGCACTGCTGCCACGCCTCGAAGCCGACGACGCCGGCGTGCGGCGCATTGCCTTGATCGAACTGGCCGACCTGGAAGACCCCGATGCCTTGCCGTGGCTGACCGATGCCCTGTTGGTCGATGGCGCTGACGACGTGCGCGCCGAGGCCGCGCGCCTGCTGGAAGCCTGGGAGGAGCCGGAAGTGGTTCAGGCTTTGTGCGCTGCGCTGGCGGATGCTGCCGAAGCCGTACGCCTGGCTGCCGCGCAGAGCCTCAGCGAGCTGAAGAGCCCGGAAGCCGGGCAGTTGATTCTGCCGTGGACGACCCACGCCGATGGCTTCGTCCGCGCCAGTGCCTTGCGCGCCCTGCGTGAGTTGCGCCTGGACGACGCTGCCGGGCCTGCGCTGCGGGCGCTGGAGGACCACGACGCGGCAGTGCGGCGAGAAGCCGTGGGTATTCTGGGGTGGCTCAAGCACGCGCCGGCGCTGCCTGCCTTGGCGAAGCTGGCCGAGCACGAGCCCGACACCGAGGTACGCCGTGCCGCGATTGGCGCCTTGGGGCTTGCGCGTGATCTTACTGTGTTGCCGGCGCTGGTTGGCGCCCTGCGCGATGCCGCCTGGCAAGTGCGCGAAGAAGCCGCGACGACGCTGGGCAAGGTGGGCCATGCTCAGGCGGGGCCGGCACTGGTGGCGGCGCTGGGCGATGGCTTCTGGCAAGTACGCCTGCGCGCTGCCCGCTCATTGGGCCGCTTGCGTCATGGCGAGGCGCTTGATGCCCTGGCCGACTTGCTCGGCCATGGCATTGCCAACCTGCGCAAGGAAGCCGCGCTGGCGCTCGGCGAACTGGGGCAAGCCCGTGCCTTGCCGGTGTTGCAGGCGGCTGAGGCGGACAGCGATCCAGAAGTGCGCAAGGCCGTGCGCATCGCCTTGGCGCAGCTGCGCGGGGCTGCGTGATGAACAGCCCGAGCGCAATACGCAACCAACGCGAGGCAGGCCAGCTGACCGTGCGCTGGCAGGATGCCGAGCAGGTCATCAGCCACGCCCGCTTGCGCGGCGCCTGCCCGTGCTCGCAATGCCGCGCCGCCCGCTTGCGAGGGGCAATCGGCGTGGTGCAGGACGGTGTACGGGTAGAGCGCATCGAGCCGCAGGGTTACGGCGTGCAACTGTTGTTCAGCGATGGGCACCAACGGGGTATCTACCCCTGGGACTACTTGCGCGGGCTAGGGGTGGCATAGCTGTACCCCATTCATTGCCTCGGGTCGGAGCAGTTTCAAGGCTTTCGAACCGAGGAACATAAGCATGAGCGACCCCTACGAGCAGAGCCTGGCGTGGCTCAAGGACGCCAAGGTGATTGTGGAAAAGGCCCGGCGATACCGCGAGGCATTTCCTGATTTGCATTCGCTGGCGCATGAGCAGGCAAGCGCGTACCTGTCGATGCAGACCGGCCTGGCACTGGACCCCGACCAGGTGTGGTGGCACCACTTCCGTACGGGGGACAACCGGCGAGCCCGCTGCTTTACCGGCTGGACCCACCACCATGCACCGGTCAGCTCGCTGACCTTTACCGAGTTGTGGATCAGGCGGCTTGATGTCGAGGTGCAGGATGAAGATGCCGATGCGATCTTCCGCTTGAATGGGTTTTACCATGCAGGCCCGGACGCGAAGGCATACGGTGCGGACAATGAAGTTAAGCTCGACCCGGTGCAGGTCAGGGGGCATTTCTGGGATCTCGACTTTGCCAGCGTGGTGCGTGAGCGCACGGATCGGTTCTGGCGCAGTGAAGGCAGGGACTTGCCGTTGCTGCTCAAGGTTCGTTTCATCGCCGCCATCGAAAGCAGCCTCGCCGATGGCCATATCACCACCGAGGATCGCCAGCGGCTATGGGTCTGGTTGGGGCTGGAGGCCGGGAAGCGTCTGAGCCTGGCCAGCTTGCAAGGCCCGGGCGGCGGCGGAACCTATTCCGTTCGGTACTACCCGATGCACGGTGGGGGGCACCTGCTGACCTTCGCTGTCCCCAATGGCCGTTTTCTTCTCTATACCCCGACGGCGGACGTGGTACTGCGGGCATTCGATGACGTAGCCGCTTTGCGCAGCTGGGTGTCCGGGCGTTTGCACGCGGAAGATGGGCAGCGCTGGTACGACGCCCTGCACCAGCCGTACGCCCAGGTTGACGAAGCCACGCGCAAGGCAGGGCTGCAGAAACTGCGTGAGCGCAGCGGCACGGGCCCGGTGCCACACTGGCCGTTTGGCTTGGGCGCCGAAGTCTCTCGGCCGCTGTTCGAGCAGATGGCTGACTGGGTCAAGGAGGACATTGAAGCCAGCCACCGTGTTCTGGTCTCCAACAGCGACCTGCGCAAGCAGCTCTGGCGCCATGAGCTGGGCATGGTGATCGCTCTACTGAGTGTGTTCACCCTGGCGTGGCAGCCCTACGGCATGGTGCTGCTCGTGCTCGGCAGCATTCGCCTGGCGCTGGATATCGATGCGTTGGTGCATGCTCCAACCAAGGCTCAACGCATCGAAGTCTTCACTTCAGCGCTGTGCGATGTGCTGGTGATAGCGTTTTCGGCGTTCTCGGTGCTGCCGAAGGGCGCTCCAGAACAGTGGGATGCTTACATGGAGGTGGATGACACCGCCAGCGACCTGGTTTCGCGTGCTGTGCGCCAGCGCCACAGGGGCTTGCTGAACCGGGCCGACCTGCCCGAGTTCGAAGGGCACATGGCGCCGATGGACGAATTCGGCACGCCGCATGTGGAGCGCCAAGGCGAGCGCTTCTACAGCTTCAGGCACGAAGGTGAAGTGCACAACAACCTGATCGAGCAATACAGTGGGCACATGGCCAAGGTCAACGATGTATTCAGCATCGGTAGGCAGCGCCTGGCTGCGATACCTGAAGACGAGCTGCGGGCCTACCTCGACAACCTGTTCGACTCGATGGAGCAACTCCCTGGCAGCGGCGCCAAGGTGCTGTGGCGCGGAGGCCGTGGCCCGCGTGTGACCATCGGGGAGCGCTGGCGGGCCGGGGCAATTCGCCAAGGCGACGTGCTGGTCAGCACCGACATCACGTCCTTTACCGAGAGCCCGTTCATCCCGCGCCGGTTCATGCTGCCCAAGGAGGCGGTCGACCTGCCGCTGGAACAGGTGGCGGGGCATTTCGACGACAACACGGTGTTGTACGAACTGCTCGCCGATGGCCAGGCCAGTGGCGTGCCGGTGGCCTCTTTGTCGTTGAACTGGCAGGAGGCGGAAGTACTGTTCACACCCGGGCGTTACTTCCAGATCGAGTCTGCTGGCGAGGTCGGCGGTGCGCATTACCGTTTCCTGCGCATCCGCTTGCGGGAAGTCGCCAAGCCTGCAGGCAAACCGGTCTACGCCATGCGCACCGGCTTGCCCTTCGACCGCCAGGCTTACCAGCAGCTGGTGCAGCATGACGCTGTGGTCGAGCGATTCTTCCCGGCTGCGCAGTGGCCCTAGAGGGCGATCAGCTCTGGCCGCAACCCTTCTACCCGGCGTGCCGGCGGCGGCAGGTAGCCGCCGTCTCCGGTAATCTGGTGCAGGACCTTTTCGCGCAGCCCATGCAACGCCACACCGGTGCGCAGGCGCGGGTGCGGCAGGTCGACGTCCACCACCGACTTGATGCGACCGGGGCGCGGCTCCAGCACCACGACCCGGTCGGCCAGGTAGGTAGCTTCTTCGGCATCGTGGGTCACCAGCAAGGTGGTGATGCCGGCGCGTTCGCGGATAGCCAGCAGTTCGTCCTGCAATTGCTGGCGGGTCAGTGCATCGAGCGCGCCGAACGGCTCGTCGAGCAGCAGGATGCGCGGGCTGGCCACCAGGCCACGGGCAATCGCCACGCGCTGGGCCATGCCGCCGGACAGCTGGTGCGGGTAGGCCGATTCGAAACCGACCAGGCCCACCAGTTGCACGAACTCGTGCACACGCCGGGCGCGCTCGCCCTGGCTGAGGTGTTCGTTGACCAGGCCCAGGCCGATGTTCTGCTCCACCGTCAGCCAGGGGAACAGGCGATGTTCCTGAAACACGATGCCACGCTCGCCGCCGATGCCGCTGACCGCCTGGCCATCGACGCGGATGCTGCCGCTGTATTCGGTGTCCAGACCGACCAGCAGGCGCAGCAAGGTCGACTTGCCGCAGCCCGAGGCGCCAACGATGGCGATGAACTCGCCTTCGTTGATGGCCAGGTTGAAGTTGCGGATGGCCTCGAAGGGCTGGCCATCGACGCTGAAGGTTTTGCCGACGCCTTCGAAGCTGACCAGCGGTGGCGTGGTGTCGGCCTGGTTGGCCGCGAGCAGGTGTGAGGCATTGAAGGCATTCATGCGGTTCTCCAGCGCGTGGCGCGCGATTCGAGGCGTTGACCGAGGGCGCCGAGCAGGGCGCCGACCAGGCCGATCAGGACCATCGCGGCCATGACCTGGTCCATGCGGAACAGTTGCTGGGCGCCGATCATCAGGCTGGCGATGCCGCCGTCCGAGGGCATGAAGTACTCGGCGCCGATGGTGCCGAGCCAGGCATAGATCAGCGACAGGCGCAGGCCGGCAAAAATGGCCGGGGCAGCACCCGGCAACACCAGCAGGCGCAGGCGTTGCCACAGGTTCAGGCGTAGCGTGCGGGCCGCCTCGCCCAGTTGTGGCGACAGGCTGGCGATACCACGTTGGGTGGCGATCAGCAGTGGAAAGAATGCAGCCAGGCCGACGAACACGTTCTTGGCCCCTTCGCCCAGGCCGAACCAGGCGGTGAGCAAGGGTACCCAGGCGAACAGTGCCACCTGGCGCAGGGCCGAAAAGCTTGGCCCGAAAAGGCGTTCTGCGTGGTGGGACAGCCCCAGCAACAGCCCGCTGAGCAAGCCGGCGCCGCCGCCCAGGAGCAGGCCGGTCAGGGTGCGCTGCAGGCTCAGCAGCATGGCCTCTGGCAGCGAACCATCGGCCAGGCCGCTGAACAGTGTGTGCAATACGTTCAGCGGGGAAGTGAGGATGTTCGGGTCGACCCAGCCGAAGCTGTTGCTGGCCTGCCACAGCGCCAGCAGTGCCGCCGGGAGCAGCAGGCTTTGCCAGCCCCGAGGAATGGGCCCGCGCTGTTGTTCGCCGGTGGCCGGTTGCGGCCAGTACAGCAGGCGCTTTTCCAGGGTCGAGAAGCCACGTTCCAGCAGCGCGCCGACCAGGCCGATCACCAGGATGCACAACAGCACCAGGTCGAGCATGAACAGCTGCCGGCCCCAGACCATCAGGTAACCGATGCCTTCGCTGGAGGCCAGCAATTCAACGGCCAGCAACGAGGTCCAGCCAGTCGCCAGGGCCAGGCGCACGCCGGTGAGGAAGGCGGGCAGGGCGGCCGGCAGCAGCAGGCGCAGGAACAACAGATGGCGTGGCAGGCGCAGGGCGGCGGCGGCTTCGCGCAGCTTGGGCTGGGCATCGCGCACGCCAACCAGGGTGTGCAAGGTGACCGGCACCACCACCGCCTTCACCAGCACCACCAGCTTGAGCAGTTCGCCGATACCGAAGAACAGCATGAACAGCGGGATCCAGGCCAGGGTGGGGATCTGCGCCAAGGCCACGAAGGTCGGCAGCACCAAGGTCTGCGCATGGCGTGAGGTGCCCAGCCAGGTGCCGAGCAGCAAGCCGCTGCTGATGCCCGCCAACAGCCCCCAGAGCAGCCGCTGCAGACTTATCCACAAGTGCCCCCAGAGCTCACCGGAGCCAAACTCCAGCGCGCTCTGCCACACCAGCGACGGTGCCGGCAGGATCTGCTCGCTCATCCAGTGCTGCCGGCTCGCCACCACCCACAGCAGCGCAATCAACGCTGGCAGCAACCAAGGTAGAGCCCGCTTCCCGGAGAGGATGCGGGCCCTGTGGGAGCGGCCTTGCGCCGCGAATGGGCCGTGCAGCGGCCCCCCCCGATTCCTGCTCAGAACTCCATTCATCGGCCATCTCTCGAAGCGTTCCAATGTTATTCACTTATGGAATTAAAAATTCACACAAGTGACTTTCAAGAGATAAGAGCATGCAAGCCATGCATGCGGAACCCCCTTGTCATTGCGTTTTGCTCATATTTTCCATGCGTTTCCCGCAAGCCCCCCCGCGCCCCGCATGGTTCCTCATTTATGTCTTTCAGTTACTAAAAAATGAAATTTTGATCTTTGTAGGTTCTAACCAGACCTGCCTAGCTTCTGGCCAAAGCGCCGGCCATCGCCGGTGGCAGCCTGCCAAGGAGCCTTGCCATGAAAACCCCACTGCGCCACCTGATCACCGCCCTCGGTCTGGCCTTCAGCCTGGGCGCCCACGCTGCCGAGCCGGCCAAGCCAGAGAGCATCCGCATCGCCGTGCCTGACCTGAGCGCTGGCAGCAAGCACAGTGCTGGCGGCGTGGTCGATGTGCTGCGTGACCAGCAACTGCTGGAAAAGGAATTCGCCAAAGACGGCATCCGTATCGACTGGCACTTCTTCAAGGGCGCAGGCCCTGTGGTCAACGAAGCCCTGGCCAACGGCCAGGCCGACTTCGCCTACCTGGGCGACCTGGCGGCGATCGTCGGCAAGGCCAATGGCCTCGATACCCGCGTGCTGTCAGCCGGCGTGCGTGGGGTGAAGAGCTACCTGGGCGTGGTACCGGGCTCCGGCATCAAGACCCTGCACGACCTCAAGGGCAAGCGTGTGGCGGTGTTCCGCGGCACCGCCAACCAGCTGTCGTTCGCCAGCGCGTTGGCCAGCCAAGGGCTGTCCGAGCGTGACCTGAAAGTGATCAACCTGGATTTCAACGCCGCCAACGCGGCGCTGGCCGCCAAACAGATCGACGCCACCTGGGGCCTGTCCAGCCTGCTGTCGCTGCGTGAGCGCGGGCTGGTCGAGTTGCCGGTCAATTCCCGCGATCTGGCAGGTGCCGGCAGCACCCAGGCGGTATTGCTCGGCACGGGCGATTTCATCCGCAAGTACCCCGATCTGGTACAGCGCCTGGTCAATGCCCAGGAGCAGGCCACCAGCTGGCTGCGCGACGAGCACAACCGCGACGCCTACGTCGACCTGGTGGCCAGCAACGCCAATTGGCCACGCAGCATCCTCAGTGATGACCTGGCCCAGGAAGACCTCGCCCATTACTTCGATCCACGGCTGGACGCCGACTTTGTCGCCCAGTTGCAGCAGGGCGTCGACCTGGCTGCCCGCGAGCGCCTGATCCGCCGCGGCTTCCAGGTTTCCGAGTGGATCGAGCCGCGCTTCCTCGATAGCGCACTGCAACACCAACAGGCCGTGCAGGCCGCCCGCTGAACCCACAACCCGACCATGACCGCAAGGACCACGACCATGAGCAATGCCGCACAGGCCTTAGCGCCACACGCCCTCGAACTCGACATCCACCCGGTTGCCGGCCGCATCGGCGCCGAAATCCGTGGGCTGAAGCTGTCCGCCGACCTGGATGCCGCCATCGTTGACGCCATCCAGGCCGCCCTGGTGAAACACAAGGTGATCTTCTTCCGTGGCCAGACCCACCTGGACGACCTGAACCAGGAAGGCTTTGCCAAGCTGCTCGGCGAACCGGTCGCCCACCCCACCGTACCGGTGGTGGATGGCACCAGCTACCTGCTGCAGCTGGACGGCGCCGAAGGCCAGCGGGCCAACTCCTGGCACACCGACGTGACCTTCGTCGATGCCTACCCCAAAGCCTCGATCCTGCGCAGCGTGGTGGCGCCGGCTTCCGGTGGCGATACCGTGTGGGCCAACACGGCGGCGGCCTACCAGGAGCTGCCCGAGCCGCTGCGCGAGCTGGCCGACAAACTGTGGGCGGTGCACAGCAATGAATACGATTATGCGAGCATCAAGCCCGATGTCGACCCGGCGAAGCTTGAGCGTTATCGCAAGGTGTTCACCTCGACCGTGTACGAAACCGAGCACCCGGTGGTGCGGGTGCACCCGATCAGTGGGGAACGGGCGTTGCAGCTGGGGCACTTCGTGAAGCGCATCAAGGGCTATTCATTGGCCGACTCGCAGCACCTGTTCGCGGTACTGCAGGGGCATGTGACGCGGCTGGAGAACACCGTGCGCTGGCGCTGGCAGGCGGGGGATGTGGCGATCTGGGATAACCGCGCCACGCAGCATTATGCGGTGGATGACTACGGTACCCAGCCGCGGGTGGTGCGCCGTGTGACCCTGGCCGGCGAGGTGCCGGTTGGTGTTGATGGGCAGTTGAGCCGGACTATCCACAAGGCATGAGCTCTGTAGGGTACTTCTGTGGGAGCGGGCTTGCCCGCGAAGCCGGCACCGCGATGGATGGCACCGGCTCTGCCGGTGTTCGCGGGCAAGCCCGCTCCCACAGGGGCCTTTTGGCCCCTCAGATCTCGGTGTCACAGGCAATCAGCTGCCTGACCAACCCCTGCGCCAGTGGCGACAAGCCATATCCCACCCGGCTCACCACCCCATAGCGGGTGTAGAACGCCTCTTCCTGCTCCGGTGCCAGGTCCACCAGTTGCAACGCCACCAGTCCCCGCTCCATCTGGTAAGGCCGCAAGTTGGCATTGCAGGCGATGCCAATGGTGTCCGAATGCATCACCACGTTCAGCAGCGCATAGCCATGCTCGCACTCCACCGTCGGCAGAAAATCCTGGCGCCCGCTGAGGTCGCTGAGGATCTTGCGGATGTTCGGCGGGCGGAAAGTGGTCGCCAGGGGGTAGTCGAACACATCCCGTGCACGTACCTCGGCCTGCTCGGTCAGCGGGTGCCCGGCCCGGCAGCAGAAGTGCCAGCGCTGCGGTGCCAGCTTGTGCACGCGGTAATCCGGGTCGGACTCGAACTGGCGGGTGTCGGCAACGAAGAACTCGATTTCCTCGGCGATCAGCTTGCGGTTCAGCGCCTGCCAGTTATCCACCTGGAAACAGGTGCGCGCCGCCGGGTACTCGGCGACGAAGCGTGCCACCGCCCGTGGCACCAGGCCGCCGGCGGGTGCCGGGCCGGAGCCGAAGCGCACCACACCTGTGGTGGCGCCGTTGAACTGATGGATCTCGTTGACCAGGTTGTGCGCGCCATGCACCAGGCGCCGCGAGTGCTCCAGCACCAGCAACCCTTGGCGGGTAGGGGAGAGTTCCTTGCTGGCGCGGTCGACCAGGCGGCAGCCGATGTTGTGCTCCAGGGTCTGGATGCTGCGGCTGAAGGCCGATTGCGACAGGTTCACCGCAGCCGCTGCGGCGACGAAGCTGCGGTGCTCGACAAGGGCGATGAAGTGGCGGAGCTGGCGGAGGTCGATATGCATTTTCTACATGAAAACTTTCGGTCGAATGCAATTGATGAAGTGGGTTACCCACCTTATAAAGGGAGTCACTTATTCCACAAAATATGAATTACAAATATTTATATCTCTTAAAAGAATATAAGCCCATCTGACCGCGATTCGGTTCCGCCAACGGAAATGCTCGCCCAGGGCCCATGCCTCAAGGAGCATCTGCATGTCCGGACTTTCCCGTTGGCCTGCGCGCGCGTCGCGTTTCACCTTGCAACCCTTGGCCGCCGGCGTGTTGCTGGCAGCATCCAACGGCAGCTTCGCCGAAGAGCCCGTCAGCGTTACCCCGGCTGTAGAGCAGGAGGCCAAGCTCGGCACGGTCACGGTCAATGCCCGCCGCCGTGAAGAAACCGCCCAGAGCGTGCCCACGCCGATCAGCGTGCTCAGCAGCGAAACCCTGGAAACCCAGCGCATCTACCGTGTGCAGGATTTGCAACAGCTGGTGCCCAGCACCAACGTCGCCTATGTGCATGCACGCCAGTCGAGCATCTCGATTCGTGGCCTGGGCAACAACCCGGCCAGCGATGGCCTGGAAGGCAGCGTCGGCATCTACCTGGACAACGTCTACCTGGGCCGCCCGGGCATGGCCGTGTTCGACCTGCTCGACGTCGAGCAGCTGGAAGTGCTGCGCGGCCCGCAGGGCACGCTGTTCGGCAAGAACACCACGGCAGGCGTGCTGAACATCACCACGCGCAAACCGACCTTCCACCCGGAGGGGAGCATCCAGCAATCGATTGGCGAGGATGGCTACCTGCAGACCCAGGGCAGCTACTCCGGGCCGATCACCGAGACGCTGGCCGGGCGCATCAGTGCCTATCACACCGAGGACGATGGCTATGTGAAGAACATCCACAACGGTGATGATCTCAACGGCGGCAAGCGCCAGGGCTTTCGTACCCAGTTGCTGTTCGAGCCGAGCGAAACCTTCAACCTGCGCTGGATCGGCGAATACAACGAGGAAGACTCCAACAACGGCATCCTCAGCCTGTACAGCACCGGGCCGACCATCAACGGCGTCAACCGCTACGAGAGCCTGGCCGCCCAGGCGGGCGCCACGCTGGTGTCGGGCAAGGACCGCAAGGTCAACTTCGATGCCGATCAACAGGTGACGGTGTTCCAGGGTGGGACCTCGGTGGAGGCCAACTGGACCCTGCCCAACGACTTCACCCTGACCTCGATCAGCGCCTATCGCTGGTGGGATTTCACCCCGCGCAACGACGACGGCCTCGATGTGCCGGTGTTCTACAGCGCGGGGGTGTCGGTACGCGACAAGCAATACTCCCAGGAAATCCGCCTGGCTTCGCCTACCGGTGGCTTGTTCGACTATGTGCTCGGCGCGTACTACTTCAAGCAGGACCTAGACAACAAGTCCTTCACGTATTACGGCCCCCAGGCCGACATCTGGAACATCACCCCGGCGGGCGCCCTGGCCAACGTCAATACCATCGGCAACGGCCATATCGATACCGACAGCTACGCGCTGTTCGCCCAAGGTACCTGGCACCTTACCGACCGCCTGGACTTCACCGCCGGTATCCGCGGCACCTACGAGGAAAAGAGCGCCTGGGTGACCCGCGATGCGCCAACCGGCGGAGCCGCCGTGACCGGGGCCGCCGCCGCTGCGCGCCAGGGCAGGGTAGGGGCGTACGACTCGGGTGACCTCAACCAGTACAGCTTCAGCCCCTCCGGCCTGCTGGGCCTGAGCTACCGCTTCAACGAGCAACTGCTCGGTTATGCCACCCTCACCCACGGTGAGAAGTCCGGCGGTATCAACCTCACGGTCGGTGCCGCGCCACGCTTGGGTACCGACTCGCTGCTGGTCGGTACCGAGCGGGTCAACAACGCCGAACTGGGCCTGAAAAGCTCGCTGTTCGACGACCGCCTGCAGCTCAATACCAACCTGTTCTGGGCCGAGGTGCACGGTTATCAGGCCAACGTCTACGACCAGATCAACCGCGTGCAGTACCTGGCCAACGCCGGCAGCGTGCGCTCGCGCGGGCTGGAATTCGAAGCCACGGCGCTGCCGATCCGCGGCCTGACGGTCAACTTCAATGGTTCGTGGAATGACGTGCGCTACACCGACTACAAGGATGCTCCATGCCCGCCTGAGGTGAGCCTGGCCAATGCCACCGCCACCTGCGACCTGTCCGGCCACCAGGTGGTCGGCGCCTCCAAGTACATCGCCAACCTCAACGGCGAATACAAGTGGCAGGCCAGCCAGCACGTCGAGCCCTATGTCACGGCCAGCTACGCGTTCCGTTCAAAAGCCGTGGGCACCATCGACGATTCCGACTTCGGCCAGATCCCCAGCTACGCGCTGGTCAACCTCTCAGCCGGTGTGCGCCTGGACCAGGGCGACGGCGTGGTCGACCTGTCGCTGTGGGTGAAGAACGCCGGCGACAAGACCTATTTCACCAGCCTGTGGAACTCCGCCAACGGTGGTTATGCCGGCGTGCTCGGTACCCCGCGCACCTTCGGCGCCACCGCCCGTTACGACTTCTGAGCACAAGGAGCTTTGCCATGAATGCCAAGACCGAAACCCCCGCGCTGCCTGAAGGCGCCTGCCTCACTGCCAAAGTCCCCGAGCGCGGCGAGGCGCTGCTCGGCGATGTGGTGGTCAACCCCTACCGCCTGGCACCGCTGACCGCGATCATCCGCGACGGTGGTCGCAGCCTGAGCGCCGCCCATGTGCGGGTGCGCGGCAAGGGCGAGCGCGGTGTGGACATCACCTACGAGGTGTCCGAACGCTCGCTGTGGACCTATGGCGGCATCCCGGTATTCGGCCTGTACCCGGATCACGTCAACCAGGTGGAAGTGACCTACAAGCTCGACGGCGAGCGCATCCGCGAGCAGTACCAGATCTACGCCCCGGCCGTGCGCCTGCCGGTGGTGGCGAAACAGACGGCCGCACTGCCGCAGGTGGAACCGGTCAAGGTGGCGCCAGGCTTCGAGCAGCGCCTGTACCTGTTCAACCACCTGCAAGGTGACATCCCCGGCGGCCGCGCCTTCAAGTGGAACGGCCTGGGCGGCGCTGCCGAGTGGGACCAGGTCGGCAACAACTGGATCGCCGACAGCAACGGTGATGTGCGCTGGTACCTGGATATCGAGCAGATCCACGATTCCAACCGTCGCGACGGCCTGGGCGGGACCATGGGCTTCCAGCAGACCCGCGACGGCAAGCTGATCTGGGGCCAGGGCCAGACCTACTCCAAGTACGACCTGCTCGGCCGGCGCATCTGGCAGCGCACCCTGCCGGACAAGTTTGCCGACTTCTCCCACGAGATCCGCGAAACCAGCAACGGCACCTACCTGCTGCGAGTCGGCACCAGCGACTACCGTCGCCCGGATGGCAAGCGGGTACGCTCGATCCGCGACCACATCATCGAGGTCAGCGAAGCAGGCGACGTACTGGACTTCTGGGACCTGAACCAGATCCTCGATCCCTATCGCGGCGACCTGCTGGAAACCCTGGGCAAGGCGGCCATCCAGCTGCCCGAAGGCGTGCAGAAACAGGATGACCGGCTGGCCAACGAACTGGCCGAAGGCAACTTGCCGTTCGGCGATACCCCGGGGGTAGGCACCGGGCGTAACTGGGCACACGTCAATGCCATTGACTACGACGCCGATGACGACAGCATTATCGTTTCAGCGCGGCATCAGGGCGTGGTGAAGATCGGGCGAGACAAGCAGGTGAAGTGGATTCTCGCTTCGCCACAAGGCTGGCCGCAGCATCTGCGCGAGAAGGTGCTGACCCCGGTCGAGAGCGAAGGCTTCGACTGGTCCTGGACCCAGCACACCGCCTGGCTTACCGGCAAAGGTACACTGACCGTGTTCGACAACGGCTGGGGGCGCGACTTTGCGCCGACCAAGCTGAGCGGAAACTACAGCCGGGCGGTCGAGTACAAGATCGATGAAGCCAAGGGCAGGGTGGAGCAGGTGTGGGAGTACGGCAAGGAACGCGGCGACGAGTGGTACAGCCCGGTGACCTCGGTGGTGGCCTACCGGCCGGAGACCGACACACAGTTCATCTATTCGGCATCGGTGAATTTCCTCACGCCCGAGAAACTGACCACCACGGTGCTCAATGAAGTGCGTCGTGGCACCCAGGAGGTATTGGTGGAACTCAAGGTCCACAGCCGCCAGCCTGGCTCGGTTGGCTACCGGGCGCTGGTGATCGACCTGGCCAAGGCATTCTGATCGATTCCTGCCGGGAGGGCCGTCGGTCCTCCCATCACATTTCCTTCAGCTGCATCGTCTAACCTGTACCGACCTCTTCTCGGGCAAGTCGGGGCGCCGAACCGCCGCTCCCACAGGATCTCCACAGTTTTCAGTGCCTGTGCAGTACCTGTGGGAGCGGCGGTTCGGCGCCCCGACTTGCCCGCGAAGCGGCCGGTTGCCACTGTGCAGAATCATGAATTTTTACCCAGTCTGTTCGACCATTCGTTCTTTTTTTCGAACAGCCTATTGTCCAACACCCCAGCAGCCGCTTAGCATTCGTTTGAGATTTCAAACGCTCGATGCCCTGCCTTGGGCGCTTTTCAAACAATCAACAATTCGGGAAGCCGACATGCAGCTCAAAGACGCTCAGTTGTTCCGCCAGCAAGCCTTCATCAACGGTGAGTGGCTGGATGCGGACAGCGGCCAGACCATCAATGTGACCAACCCGGCCACTGGTGAAGTCATCGGTACCGTGCCGAAGATGGGCACCGCGGAAACCCGCCGCGCCATCGAAGCTGCCGACAAGGCCCTGCCGGCCTGGCGCGCACTGACCGCCAAGGAGCGTTCGAACAAGCTGCGTCGCTGGTTCGAACTGATGATCGAGAACCAGGACGACCTGGCTCGCCTGATGACCACCGAACAAGGCAAGCCGCTGGCCGAAGCCAAGGGCGAAATCGCCTACGCCGCCTCGTTCATCGAGTGGTTCGCCGAAGAAGCCAAGCGCGTCTACGGTGACACCATCCCAGGCCACCAGCCAGACAAGCGCCTGATCGTCATCAAGCAGCCGATCGGCGTTACCGCGGCCATCACCCCGTGGAACTTCCCGGCCGCGATGATCACCCGTAAAGCCGGCCCGGCCCTGGCCGCTGGCTGCACCATGGTGCTCAAGCCTGCTTCGCAGACCCCGTACTCCGCCCTGGCCCTGGTCGAGCTGGCCACCCGCGCCGGCATCCCGGCGGGTGTGCTGAGCGTGGTTACCGGCAGCGCTGGCGAAGTCGGCGGCGAGCTGACCGGCAACTCCCTGGTACGCAAGCTGTCCTTCACCGGCTCGACCGAAATCGGCCGCCAGCTGATGGAAGAATGCGCCAAGGACATCAAGAAGGTTTCCCTGGAGCTGGGTGGCAACGCCCCGTTCATCGTGTTCGACGACGCCGACCTGGACAAGGCGGTCGAGGGCGCGATCATCTCCAAGTACCGCAACAACGGCCAGACCTGCGTCTGCGCCAACCGTATCTACGTGCAGGACGGCGTCTACGACGCGTTCGCCCAGAAGCTGGCCGCTGCAGTCGCCAAGCTGAAGATCGGTAACGGCCTGGAAGAAGGCACCACCACTGGCCCGCTGATCGACGGCAAGGCTGTCGCCAAGGTCCAGGAACACATCGAAGACGCCGTTGGCAAAGGCGCCAAGGTGCTGTCCGGTGGCAAGCTGATCGAAGGCAACTTCTTCGAACCGACCATTCTGGTCGACGTGCCGAAAACCGCTGCAGTCGCCAAGGAAGAGACCTTCGGCCCACTGGCGCCGCTGTTCCGCTTCAAAGACGAAGCCGAAGTCATCGCCATGTCCAACGACACCGAATTCGGCCTGGCCTCGTACTTCTACGCCCGTGACATGAGCCGTGTGTTCCGTGTTGCCGAGGCCCTGGAATACGGCATGGTGGGTATCAACACCGGCCTGATCTCCAACGAAGTCGCGCCATTCGGCGGCATCAAGGCTTCGGGCCTGGGCCGCGAAGGCTCCAAGTACGGTATCGAGGACTACCTCGAAATCAAATACCTGTGCATCAGCGTCTGATCGCCGGGTAAACGGTTTTACCTCTGCCAGCGGGGCGCGAGAGCGACGTCTCGCTGGCCTTTTTGACATCGCAGTACCTGGTGGCCAGGGCGTTCACGGCAGTCGATCAACGAATACTGTTCGCGAGCACACCCAGCCACCCCCGAATAAAAGCGCCGCTGATCGGCGCAAATGAGGGCACCATGAGCAAGACCAACGAATCCTTGATGCAACGTCGTGTAGCCGCCGTCCCACGTGGCGTTGGCCAAATTCACCCGATCTTCGTCGAATCGGCGAAGAACTCGACAGTGATCGACGTTGAAGGCCGCGAACTGATCGACTTCGCCGGCGGCATCGCAGTACTGAACACCGGCCACCTGCACCCGAAAGTGGTTGCAGCTGTGCAAGAGCAGCTGACCAAGGTCAGCCACACCTGCTTCCAGGTGCTGGCCTACGAGCCTTACGTCGAGCTGTGCGAGAAGATCAACAAGCTGGTCCCAGGTGACTTCGACAAGAAGACCCTGCTGGTTTCCACCGGCTCCGAAGCCGTCGAGAACGCCGTCAAGATCGCCCGTGCCGCCACTGGCCGCGCTGGCGTGATCGCCTTCACCGGCGGTTACCACGGCCGTACCATGATGACCCTGGGCCTGACCGGCAAGGTCGTGCCGTACTCCGCTGGCATGGGCCTGATGCCAGGCGGCATCTTCCGCGCCCTGTTCCCGAGCGAACTGCACGGTGTGAGCGTTGACGACGCCATCGCTTCGGTCGAGCGCATCTTCAAGAACGACGCCGAGCCGCGCGACATCGCCGCGATCATCCTCGAGCCCGTACAAGGCGAAGGCGGCTTCCTGCCAGCGCCGAAAGAGCTGATGAAGCGCCTGCGCGAGCTGTGCGACAAGCACGGCATCCTGCTGATCGCCGACGAAGTGCAGACCGGCGCTGGCCGTACCGGCACCTTCTTCGCCATGGAACAGATGGGCGTCGCGCCTGACCTGACCACCTTCGCCAAATCCATCGCTGGCGGCTTCCCGCTGGCCGGTGTGTGCGGCAAGGCCGAGATCATGGACGCCATCGCTCCGGGCGGCCTGGGCGGCACCTACGCCGGCTCGCCGATCGCCTGCGCCGCGGCCCTGGCCGTTATCCAGGTGTTCGAGGAAGAAAAACTGCTGGACCGCAGCAAGGCTGTCGGTGAGCGCCTGACCACTGGCCTGCGCGAAATCCAGAAGAAGCACCCGATCATCGGCGACGTCCGCGGTCTGGGCTCGATGATCGCTGTGGAAGTCTTCGAAAAAGGCACCCACACCCCGAACGCTGCTGCCGTTGCCCAGGTTGTGGCCAAGGCACGCGACAAGGGTCTGATCCTGCTGTCCTGCGGTACTTACGGCAACGTCCTGCGTATCCTGGTTCCGCTGACCGCCGAAGACGCGCTGCTGGACAAAGGCCTGGCCATCATCGAAGAGTGCTTCGCTGAACTCGCCTGATGTGATGCGCTTCTAAAAAAAACCCGCTTCGGCGGGTTTTTTTTGTGCCCAGAAAAGCCGTGTGACGCTATGGTTGTGGGAGGATTTGCCTTGGAAGCTGCGAAGGACTGTGTGTCAGGGATATTCAGGAGTTGGCCATGAGTGCTGCAGACCCCACGCCGCCGTGCGTATTGATTGCCGAAGGCGACCCTTGGGTACGCGAAATGCTGAGCGAAATGTTGCTCAGTGTGCGTTGTGATGCGCGCTTGCAGGTCTGCGCCGACGGCTCTGAAGCGCTTACGGCGCTGGCCAGCAAACCCGACCTGATCATCGCTGCGCGCGAACTGTCGGGCTTCGATGGCCTTGACCTGCTGCGCAAGGTGCGCGCCAAGGGCCCGGGGCTGCCGTTCATTCTCATGAGCAACCGCAGCGACAGCGCCAGCGTGCGCGAAGCGTTGCCGCTGCACCCCACGGCCTACCTGAGCAAGCCGCTGAACCTGGACAAGCTGCGCAAGAGCCTGGAAGAGCTGCTGCTGGCCGTGGGCGAGCAGATCGCCTGCCCGGTGCCGCCGTTGCAGCCTGGCGCCAACCTGCCGGCCTACCTCGAACAGCGCCGCGCCACCGCCGATGGCGGGCCGCTGTTCGCTGACGTGCAGGTGGCGATCAAGCGCGCACTCAACCCGCAGGGCCTGAACCTCAAGGTGCTCGAAGAGGAAGTGCGCGACGACCCGCAGATCACGGCGGTGCTCATCGCCGCTGCCAACAGTGCCAGCCTGCACCGTGACGCACCGGTGCAGACGCTGATGCAGGCGCTGAACAAGCTCGGCAGCACCCAGAGCATGAACCTGATTCTCGGGCTCACCCTCAAGCGCAGCGCACGCCTGAGTGACCCGCTGCTGACGCAACATGCCACGCATTACTGGAACCTGTCGCTGCACACGGCCGAATACGCCCGTACGCTGGCGCGCATGCTCGAGCTGGATCAGGAGCGCTGCTATTGTGCCGGCCTGCTGCATTGCCTGGGCGACCTGGCGGTGTTGCGCTGCCTGCAGGAGTGGCGCCTGGCCGGTGGTGAGCTGGACGAGGACCGGGTGCAGCAGTCGCTCAACGAGTTTGGCGCAGCATTCGGCTCGGCGTTGCGTACCCGCTGGCGCCTGCCGCTGAGCCTGCGCGAGCTGATCGCGGCGATCTACCAGCTGGGTGGCGGGGTGTATTCGCGGGAGATCCTGGCCTTGAACCTGGCCGGGCAACTGGCGCGGCTGCCGGCGGATCAGGGGCTGGAGAAGATCGCCAGCAACAAGACGGCACGCTTGCTGAAGGTTGGGCTGCCTGAGCTCAACCGGTTGCGCAAGGTGGAGAATCCTGAGGTGAAACCGCAGGGTGAGGAACCGCCTGCTCCTGAAGCGCCAGCTTCGACTTGAGATATTGGGGCCGCTTCGCAGCCCTTCGCGGGCGAGCCCGCTCCCACAGGAATGGTAGAGCTCTAGAGGGCGGCGCCGTACTTTGTGGGAGCGGGCTTGCCCGCGAAGGGCTGCGCAGCAGCCCCAGTCAGCCTCGGACTATCTGGTTCTTGCCTTGCCGCTTGGCCCGGTACATCGCCGCATCGGCACGGGCGAACAAGCTGTCCAGCGACTCGTCTTCGTCCGTCAGCCCGGTCAGCCCCTGGCTCACCGTGACGCAGTACGTTTCATCACCATGGCTGAAGCCCTGCCGCTGAATCTCCCGTTGCAGGCGCTCGGCAATCTGCTCGGCCACCTGTGCATTGCAGCCCGGGAACACCGCCGCGAACTCCTCGCCACCGATACGCCCGAACAGGTCGCCACGGCGTAGCACGGCCTTGCCGCTGTCGGCGATACGCTGCAATACCTGGTCGCCTTCCTGGTGCCCGTAGCTGTCGTTGATGCGCTTGAAGTCGTCGATGTCCAGCAGCAGGAAGGCCAGTGGCGTGCCGTCTTCACGGGCACTGTCGAAGGCTTGCTGGGCGCATTCGAAGAAGTGCCGGCGGTTGCTGCTCTGGGTCAGCACGTCGGTGGTGGCCAGGCGCTGCAGTTCGCCTTCGAGCTGCTTCTTTTCGGTGATGTCTTCGGCGATGCCGACGATGATCACCCGCTCGCCGTCGCTCTGCTGGTTGATGTAGCACTTGTCGCTGAGCCAGCGCACCTGGCCGCTGGCGTTGAGGATGCGGTATTCGCGGTCTTCCACTGCGCCCTTGAGCAGCACCTGCGCCAAGCTGCGTTCGGCGAATTCCAGGTCGTCGGGGTAGATGCTGTCGCGCCATTCGTTGTAGTCGGCCAGCACCAGGCTGGCCGGGCGACCGAAGATGCGTTCGTAGGCGGGGCTGACGTAGAGCACCTGGCGGGTCTCCCAGTCGAAGGCCCAGAGCACGGCGTTGACGCTGTCGAGCAGCGAGCTGTAGAGCTGTTCGCGTTCACTCAGGCGGGCGACCTCGCCCTGGGCGTGGAGCAGGGCCAGCAAGGTTTGTGCGGCTTCGGGAGGCGGGGTACCTGACAACGACGGAGGAAGGTTCTTGGCCATGAGCACGGAGCAGTTCTCATTGATAAGGCGCGCGGCCACGGACCGGCCCGCCACGCGGGCGATATGCCGGGTTTGAGTGGATTTTCAGGGGGGAAGTTCCAGCAGGCACGCCCCGTTGCAGGGCGTGCCGATCAGCGGCTATCAGGCGCCAGTGGGGCGCAGGGAATAGGTTTTCAGCTGTGCTGCGAAGTCGCGCAGGGCATGGATGCCACTGGCCTCGGCCTCGTGCACCCAGTCCTTCATGGCCGCCAGCATGTCGTGGCCGTTGGCGCTGGTACGGGCCCAGATCTGTTGCAGGGCCAGGCGCTTCTCGTAGATGGTCTTCAGTGCCTGGCTGTGGGCAAGCATACGCTCGATGCGCACGTGGTGGCGGTCTTCCAACAGGCTGGTTTCCCGCGACAGCAGGCGTTTGGCACGGCGGAAACGGTGGCGTACCGAAGCATCGACCTTGGCCAGTTCCTGCTTGACCAGCGGGCCGATCACCAGCTTGCGGTACTGGGCCATGATCTGGAAGCGGTTGTTGAGGATGGCCATGGCTGTGTCCATGTCCAGGCTGGCTTTGCCTTCGACGCGGTGGGCGATGGGCGCCACACGCTGCACCTTGGCCAGGCGCAGCAGGCAGAACAGGCGGATCCACGCCCAGCCCATGTCGAACTCCCAACGCTTGACCGAGAGCTTGGCCGAGTTGGGGTAGGTGTGGTGGTTGTTGTGCAGTTCTTCGCCACCGATGACGATACCCCACGGCACCAGGTTGGTGGCGGCGTCGCGGCATTCGAAATTGCGGTAGCCGACCGCGTGGCCCAGGCCATTCACCACCCCGGCGGCCCAGAACGGAATCCACATCATCTGCACCGCCCAGATGGTGATGCCGATGGTGCCGAACAGCAGCAGGTCGATGACCGCCATCAGCACGATGCCGCCGAGCTTGTAGCGTGAGTAGAGGTTGCGCTCGATCCAGTCTTCCGGGCAGTTCTTGCCGTAGATGCGCAGGGTCTCGGGGTTGCGCGCCTCTTCGCGGTAGAGTTCGGCGCCTTTGCGCAACACCGTGCCAAGGCCCTTGTACACCGGGCTGTGTGGGTCGTCCGGGGTTTCGCACTTGGCGTGGTGCTTGCGGTGCACGGCCGTCCATTCGCGGGTGTTCTGCGCCGTGGTCAGCCACAGCCAGAAACGGAAGAAGTGCTTGAGCGCGCCATTGAGTTCCAGGGCGCGGTGGGCGGAGTAGCGATGCAGGTAGATCGTGACGCTGACGATGGTCACGTGGGTCATCAGCAGGGTGACGCCCACCAGTTGCCAGGCCGACAAGTCGAGCAGACCGTTGTACCACATAGGTGTAGAAGCCCTCGGGAATGCAGGGAGAAGGGTGTGATTATCCCTTGGCGGGGAAATAAAACCAGTCACCCTTTCAGATAGGAAGTCACGGCATGTTTCAGCCTTTATAATGCCCCATCCTTTTTCATGGGCTTTCCCCCCCGACATGTCTGTTTCCGTTCGCGACGCCTTGCGCATGGCCGCGCTGTATGTGGTGCTCTCGTTCCTCTGGCTGGTGCTGGCCGAGGTGGTCCTGCACAGTATGTCTGACGACCCCCTGGCGTTGACCGTGGGCCGGCAGATCAACGTGGTGGTGTGGGTGCTGGTCAGTGCCTTGCTGATCTTCGTATCACGAGCGCGCCTGCTCAACTTCATCGGTATCGGCGCGCGCCTGCGCAGCGAGGACCGCGAGCGCCTGCGCATGGCCGCGGCGGTGTTCGACAGCACCCTGGAAGGCGTGTTGGTGACTGACCGCCAAGGCCTGATCGTGCACGTCAACCGTGCCTTCATGCGCATCACCGGCTACCAGCAGGAAGAAGTGCTGGGCCATCGCCCCAGCAAGTTCAAGTCGGGCCGCCACGGCGTGCCGTTCTACCAGCAGATCTACGCTGCCCTGGCCGAGAAGGGTGAATGGAGCGGCGAGATCTGGAACCGCCGCAAAAGCGGTGAAATCTACCCACAGTGGCAGACGATCTGCGCCATCCGCGATGACAGCGGCGAATTGACCCATTACGTGGCGGTGTTCAGCGATATCAGTGCGATCAGGCACACCGAGCAGGAACTGGCGTACCTGGCCCACCATGACCCGCTCACTGGCCTGCCCAACCGCCTGCTGTTCAACGACCGCGCCGCACAGGCGCTGGCCGCAGCGCAGGCCAACAAGCGCGGCTGCGCCTTGCTGTTGCTCGACCTCGACCACTTTCAGAGCATCAACGACGGCCTGGGCCATACCATCGGCGACCAGTTGCTCAAGCTGGTCGGCGAACGCCTGCGCGACACCGTGGGCAACAACGTGACCCTGGCACGCCTGGGCGGTGACGAGTTCGGCGTGCTGGCCGAGAACTGCCAGCAGGTGGGCCAGGCCGGCAAGCTGGCGCAGGGCATCATCGAGCGCATGCGTGAGCCCTTCGAGTTCGATGGTCACCGGCTGTTCATCAGTGCCAGCGTGGGTATCAGCCTGTTCCCCAATGACGCGCTGAGCGCCGAGCAGCTGTTGCGCAATGCCGACTCGGCGCTGTTCAAGGCCAAGGGCAATGGCCGTGCCTGCTATGCGCTGTACACCGAGGAACTGACTGCCCACGCCCAGCACCGGGTGGAGACCGCCAGCGAGCTGCGCCGGGCACTGGCCAAGGATGAACTGCGGGTGTTCTACCAGCCCGTGCATGACCTGTTCACGGCGCAGATGGTCGGCGTCGAGGCGCTGGTCCGTTGGCAACACCCGGAGCGCGGGCTGGTGCCACCGGGCGAGTTCATCCCGATCGCCGAGCGCACCGGGCTGATCGCCGAGATCGATGCCTGGGTGTTGCGAGAGGCCTGCCGGCAGATGGTTCAGTGGCAGGAACAAGGACGTACGCTGGCGTTCGTTGCCGTCAATATCTCCAGCCGCTTGTTCGGCCAGCGCGAGCTGTACCGACAGGTGGCGGATGTGTTGCACGAGACGGGCCTGGACCCTGCACTGCTGGAGCTGGAAGTGACCGAGAGTGCGGTCATGGAAGACCCGGAGGTGGCGCTGGAGCAACTGCATCGCTTGCGTGAGCTGGGCCTGAACCTGGCCATCGATGATTTCGGCACGGGGTACTCGTCGCTGCTGCGGCTCAAGCGCTTGCCGGTGCAGAAGCTGAAGATCGACCAGGGCTTCGTGGCCGGCTTGCCGCTGGACGATGATGACATCGCCATTGTGCGGGTGATCATTGCCCTGGCCCGGAGCATGGGCATGCAGGTGCATGCCGAGGGCATCGAACAGGCGGAGCAGGCGCGGTTCCTGCTGGAGCAACAGTGCCAGATGGGGCAGGGGTACTGGTTCGGGCGGCCGGTGCCGGCTGCGGATCTGCACTGGGGCTGAGACAGCCGGGGCCGCTTTGCGGCCCCAGGGCTAACGCTTGTTCAAGCCTTTCGCCAACCGGTCCCCACCCAGCTGGATCAGTGCCACCAAGGCCACCAGCATGGCAATCACGGTTAACATGATCTGGCTGTCGAAGCGCTGGTACCCATACCGATAGGCAATATCCCCCAGCCCTCCCGCGCCAATCGCCCCGGCCATGGCTGACGAGTTGATCAGTGTCACCAAGGTAATGGTGAACCCACCGACGATCCCCGGCAGCGCCTCGGGCAGCAGGACATGCCAGACGATGTGCCAACGCCGGCAGCCCATGGCTTGCGCCGCCTCGACCAGGCCGTGGTCGACCTCGCGCAGGCTGACTTCGGCAATCCGCGCGAAGAACGGCGTGGCCGCGATGGTCAGCGGCACCACGGCGGCCCACACGCCGTAGGTGGTACCCACCACCAGCCGGGTGAAGGGGATCAGCGCGACCATCAGGATCAGGAACGGGATCGAGCGGAACAGGTTGACGAAGGCGCCCAGCACCCGGTTCAGCAACGGGGCCTCGAAGATGCCGCCTTTGTCACTGGTGACCAGCAGCACCGCCATCGGCACACCCACCAGCAACGCGATCAAAGAAGACACGCCCACCATCAGCAGGGTGTCGAGCAGGCCTTCGAGCAAGCGATCAAACCACATGGCCCAGTACCTCCACGTCTTCGGCCCAGCGGCGGGCGCGTTCGAGCAATTGATGCGTGTCGTGCGGCGAACCCTGGATCGACAGGATCAGCTGCCCCAGGGCCTGCTCGCCGATGGTTTCCACGCCACCCTGGAGCAGGCGCACGCGCCCGCCCAACTCAGTGAACAGGTCGGACAGCGCGGGCTCGCCGAGCAGGGTCAATTTGAGCACCACTGCGCTGTCACGGCCTGCCGGGCTGGCCCGCAGGCTTGCCTGCAAAGCCGCGGGCAGCTTGGTCTGCAACGGCGCGAGCAGGGTGCGGGTGACCTCATGGCGTGGGCTGCCGAACACGCGCCAGACCTCGCCCTGTTCGACCACCGCGCCACGCTCCAGCACCACCACGCGCTGGCAGATGTCGCGGATCACGGCCATTTCGTGGGTGATCAGCACCACGGTCAGGCCCAGGCGCTGGTTGATGTCGCGCAGCAGTTCGAGGATCGACGCCGTGGTCTCGGGGTCCAGGGCCGAGGTGGCTTCGTCGCACAGCAGAATTTCCGGGTCATGCACCAGCGCCCGGGCGATGCCGACCCGCTGCTTCTGGCCGCCGGACAGCTGCGCCGGGTAGAGCTGATGCTTTTCCTGCAGGCCGACCAGCTCCAGCAGCTCGCGCACCTTGCGCTGGCGCTCGGCCTTGGCCACGCCCGCCACCTTCAGCGGCAGCTCGACGTTCTGCCACACGGTCTTGGCCGACATCAGGTTGAAGTGCTGGAAGATCATGCCGATGCGCCGGCGCAGCGCCACCAGGCGGTCCTCGTCGAACGGTGCGATGTCCACCTGGTCGATCAGCACGCGGCCCTGGCTCGGCTGCTCGAGGCGGTTGATGGTGCGCAGCAGCGACGACTTGCCCGCGCCGCTGCGGCCGATGATGCCGAAGATTTCGCCACGGCGGATGTTCAGGTCGATGCCGTGCAGCGCCGGTTGCTGCTGGCCTGGGTAGGTCTTGCCCAGCCCGATGAAACGGACATGGGCTTGGTTGACCTCCGGGCGCAGGGCCTGCTCCCTGGCCGTTGGCGGCGATGGTTGTGCGGTGGGCGCCCTGAGCGCGTTGGCCTGGCTCATGTCAGCCCTCCCAACCGGCCTGGTACAGGTTGCCATGGGCCTTGTTCAGCGCCGCGCGCACGGCCGGCGAGTGTTGGTAGATATCGACGAACTTGGCCAGGCGCGGGTCGTCCTTGCTTTGCGGGCGGATGACGAACTGGATCACGTATTCCTTGTTTTCCAGGCCATCGAACAGCAGCGCCGACGTGGCATCGAAGCTGTTGGCCAGGCGGATATAGGCCGGGTAGCCCTGGACCAGGTCGGCGTCGTCATAGGCGCGCACCAGTTGTACCGCTTCGACCTGCAGGATCTTCAGCTTTTTCGGGTTGGCGACGATGTCGTCCTCGGTGGCCTTGTAGCCGACACCCGGCTTGAGCGTGATCAAGCCGGCCTTGGCCAGCAGCTGCAGGCCCCGGCCGCTGTTGATCGGGTCGTTGGCGATGGCCACGCTGGCGCCCTCGGGCAGCTCGGCGAAGCTTTTGTACTTTTTCGAGTACAGGCCGACGTTGTTGATGATGCCCGGGGCATAGGGCACCAGGTTGAAACCGGCCGCAGCTTTGGCGTTCTCCAGGAAGGGGATGTGCTGGAAGTAGTTAACGTCGATGTCGCCGCTGTTGAGGCTGACATTCGGCGCGATCCAGTCGCTGAACTCGATCAGCTTCACCTCCAGGCCTTGCTTGTGGGCTTCTTCCACTGCCGCCTCCAAGGGGATGGCGAAGGCGGCCGTGGTACCGATCTTCAGTGGTTCGGCAGCGAATGCACTGGTGGACAGGCCGAGGGTGATGGCGATGGCCGCGACGGGCCGGAACAGTTTCTCAAGCATGGTGCAGGGCTCCAGTCGGGGCAGGGGTAGAGGTGTTGCGGTAGGTGGAACCTGGGTGGTCGGCGGGCAGGTGCGGGTGATCGCTGGCGAACAGCTTCTGGCGCAGGGTGCCGTCGGCGTAGGCGGTCTTGTAGCGGCCACGCTGCTGCAGTTGCGGGACCACCAGTTCGATGAAGTCTTCGTAGCTTTCCGGGGTGACGGTGCGGGTCAGGTTGAAACCGTCCAGGCCGGTTTCGTCGACCCAGGCGATCAGCTGCTCGGCAACCTGATCCGGCGCGCCGACCAAGGTCACATAGCGCCCGCCCAGGGCGTGCTGCTCCAGCAGGCGGCGGCGGGTCCAGGCGTTATCCTGCAATTGGCGAGTGGCCGACTGGATGGCGTTGCCCTTGCTGGCGCCGATCGGGTCGTCCAGCCCGTAGGCGGCGAAATCGATGCCGGTAGAGGCGGCGAAGTGCGCCACGCCGGCCTCCGCACTGGCATGCTGCAGGTACTCGGCGTACTTGGCCTGGGCCTGCTGCTCGGTGGGCGCGACGATCACCGTGATGCCCATGAACACCTTCACCGCCTGCGGATCGCGGCCGGCGGCCTGGGCGGCGGCGCGGACCTTGTCGACCTGGGCGCGGGTGGCGGCCTTGTCCTGGCCGCTGATGAACACGCATTCGGCATGGTTGCCGGCGAACGCCAGGCCGCGCGGCGAGCTGCCCGCCTGGAACAGCACGGGTGTGCGTTGTGGCGAGGGTTCGCAGAGGTGGTAGCCCTCGACCTTGTAGAACTCGCCCTGGTGGCGGACCTTGCGCACCTTGCCTGGCTCGGCGTACACCCGGCGTGTGCGGTCGTTGACCACGGCATCATCGGCCCAGCTGCCCTCCAGCAGCTTGTACAGCACCTGCAGGTATTCGTCGGCCTGGTCGTAGCGGCGGTCGTGCTCGGGCTGCTGTTCCAGGCCCATGGCGCGGGCGGCACTGTCGAGGTAACCGGTGACGATGTTCCAGCCGACCCGGCCGTTGCTCAGGTGGTCGAGGGTGGAAAGGCGCCGGGCGAACAGGTATGGCGCCTCGTAGGTGAGGTTGGCGGTGAGGCCGAAGCCCAGGTTGCGGGTCACGGCGGCCATCGCCGAGACCAGCAGCAGCGGGTCGTTGACCGGCAGCTGGATCGACTCCTTGAGGGTCACGTCGACGGAATTGCCGTAGATGTCATAGGTGCCGACGATGTCGGCGATGAACAGGCCGTCGAACAGCCCGCGCTCCAGCAGGCGCGCCAGGTCGGTCCAGTATTCCAGGGTCTTGTACTGGGTCGAGGTGTCCCGTGGGTGGGTCCACAGGCCATGGTTGATGTGCCCGATGCAGTTCATGTTGAAGGCATTGAGCAGGATCTGCTTGGCCATCAGATGGTCCCCCGGCGTGGTGGGTTTTCGTTGTTCAGGTAGTAGTTGCCGATGGCGTGGTACTTCCAGCGCACCGGGTCGTGCAGGGTGTGCACGCGGGCGTTGCGCCAGTGGCGGTCGAGGTTGTGCTCGGCCAGGGTGGCCTGGCTGCCGGCCAGCTCGAACAGGGTGGTGCCGGCGGCGAGCGATACCTCCGTGCTGATCGCCCGTGCTTCGGCAACGGCGATGGAGGCGGCCGCCACGCTGTCGGCCTGGCTGTCGGCCTGGGCTCGGTCAAGGAACTCGCCGGCGCGTTCGAGCAACGCTTCGGCGGCATGCAGGCGGATCACCAGCTGGCCGAAGCTCTTCAGGGTCAGCGGGTCGTCGCTGGCTTTGTCCAGGCCGGAGTCGACCCATGGCCGGCTGCGTGTGCGCACGAAGTGCAGGGCATCCTCCAGGGCGGCGCGGGCGATGCCGGTGTCGATGGCCGCATGAAGAATCTGCGCCAGCGGGCCGACCGGGGTCGGGCGCTCGAAGGCGCTCTGGAACGGCACCACGTCGTCTGCATCGACCCAGACGTTGTCGAACGTCACCGATCCGCTGCCGGTGGTGCGCTGGCCGAAGCCGCTCCAGTCGTCGATCACCTGCAGGCCCTGGCTGTCGGCGGGGACGAAGGCCAGTTGCTGGCGGCCTTGGTCGTCGATCACCGAGGTCGGGATACGCTGCGCATAGAGCGCGCCGGTGGCGTAGAACTTGCGGCCGTTGATGCGGTAACCGGTGCCGTCGCGGGTCAGGCGGGTGGTGCGGTCGTGGGCGGTTTTCGTGCCCAGTTCGGCCAAGGCGTTACCGAAGCGGCGGCCTGCCAGCACTTCGGCATACAGGCGCCGCTGCTGCTCGGGGCTGCCGTTTATCCGTAGCACTTCCAGGGCGTAGAAGTGGTTCTGCGGGATCTGCCCGAGCGAAGCATCGGCCTGGGCGATACGGGCGATGACCTGGGCCAGGGTGACGTTGGACACGCCAGCGCCACCGAAGGCCTTCGGTACGCTGATGGCCCACAGCCCGGAGCGGGTAAACAGCTCCAGTTCGGCGTGGGGCAGGCGGCGTTCGCGGTCGCGCAGGGCGCTGTCGCGTTTGAGTTGCTGGGCGACGTGTTCCGCGACAGCCAGGGCTTGACTGTCGCTGGTGATAACGGATGTTGTCATGGTGGCCTCGAATCAGATCCATGAATGCCGGGCGGGCAGGGTGCCGTTGAGGTGGTAGGCGCCAACCGCGTGGTACTTCCAGCGCACCGGGTCGTGCAGGGTGTGCACCCGGGCATTGCGCCAGTGGCGGTCGAGGTTGAACTCGGCCAGGCTCGCGCGGCTGCCCGCCAGCTCGAACAGCTTCTCGCTGGCCTGCAGCGAGATCTCGGTGGTCAGCACCTTGGCCTCGGCCACGGCAATCGACGCCCGCGCGGCGCCAGCAGCATCGACCGGCCCGGCGTTGACCTCGTCGAGCACGCGCGCGGCCTTGCGCAGCAGCGCCTCGGCGGCATGCAGCTCAAGCTTCAGGCGGCCGATGTCGGCAATCACGTAAGGGTCATCGCTGGCGCGCTCGACCTTGGCTTCGATCCAGGGCCGGGACTTATCGCGGACGAATGCGATGGCGTCGTCGATGGCGGCCTCGGCGATGCCGGCATCGATGGCCGCCTGGATCAGCTGCGAGGCCGCACCCTGGATATTGGGGATGTCGCGCTGGCGCCAGTTGTCGATGACCAGTTCGGCGTCCACCGGTACCTGGTCGAGCAGCACGGTACCGCTGGCGGTGGTGCGCTGGCCGAAGCCGGACCAGTCGTCGACGATGCGCAGCCCCGGGCTGCCACGGCGGACAAAGGCCAGGCGCTGGCGGCCTTCGTCGTCCAGTGCCTTGACCGCCACCCAGTGGGCGAACAGTGCGCCGGTGGAGTAGAACTTCTCACCGCTGATGCGATAGCCGTCACCCCTGCGGGTGATCCTGGCCTTGAGCGTCAGGGTGTCCTTGGTGCCGCGCTCGGGGCCGGCGTTGCCGATGCGCCAGCCGTCCAGCACGCTGCGGAAGATCAGCGCCTGTTGGGCCTCGGTGGCGGTCAGGCGCAGCAGTTGCAGCATGCCGAACTGGTTCTGCGGGATCTGCCCCAGGGCCGGGTCGGCGGCGCTGATCAGGCGGAATACCTCGGCGACAGTGGCGAACGAGACGTCCGGGCCGCCGTAGGCCTTGGGCACGCTGATGCTGCCCAGGCCGCTGCGGGTGAACTGTTCGATTTCTGCCCAGGGCAGTTTGCGCTGCTGGTCGCGGCGGGCGGCCTGCTCGCGGGCGCTGGCGGCCAGTTCACGGGCGGCTTGCAGGGCTTCGGCGTCGTTGCGCAGTACCTTGGCCGGCAGTAGCAGGGGCGAGCTGTCGAGGTCGCTGTGGTATGGGGTATTTGGCTGGGTGGTCATCAGAACCGAACCTCACAAAGTGGATGCGTCGCTTCAGCTGATGGCGACAAACGTTTGCTGGTCCGGTGGTCCGGTTCATATACCCTAATGGCTTATCAAAACTTTATGAACTAACTCTTTGGAATATGTTTAGAAGAGGGATTTCTTCGCGGGCACGCCCGCTCCCACAGCGTGCTGCGTACACCGATCAATGTGGGAGCGGGCGTGCCCGCGAAGAATCCAGCCGAGACTTTCAGTCTTGCGCAGCAGTGGTTCCGAGGAACTTGCGCAGGAACTGCCGGGTACGTTCTTCCTTCGGGTTGGCAAACAGCGCCTTGGCCTCGCCCTGTTCCACGATCACGCCCTTGTCGAAGAAGATCACCCGGTTCGCCACATCCCGGGCAAAGCTCATCTCGTGGGTGACGATGATCATGGTGCGCTTCTCCTCTGCCAGGCCGCGGATGGTCGCCAGCACCTCGCCGACCAGCTCCGGGTCGAGGGCCGAGGTGGGTTCGTCGAACAGGATCACTTCAGGTTCCATGGCCAGCGCGCGGGCGATGGCCACGCGCTGCTGCTGGCCGCCGGACAGGCGCCGTGGATAGGCGTCTTCCTTGCCCGCCAGGCCGACCTTGGCCAGCAGCCGCCGGCCGAGGTCGATGGCTTGTTCGCGGGGTGTCTTCTTGACGATCACCGGCCCTTCGATGACGTTTTCCAGAGCCGTGCGGTGCGGGAACAGGTTGAAGTTCTGGAACACGAAGCCCGCCTGCTGGCGCAGGCGGCGAATCGCACTTTGCTGACTGCCGAGGGGGCGGTTGGCATCGATGCTGATGTCGCCGATCTGGATCTGCCCGGCATCCGGGGTTTCCAGCAGGTTGAGGCAACGCAGGAAGGTGGTCTTGCCCGAGCCACTGGGGCCGATGATGGCCACCACTTCGCCGGGTTGCACGGTCAGGTCGATACCGTTGAGCACGGTCTGGCCCTTGAACTGCTTGGTCAGGCCTTTGGCGACGATCATCTCATTGCTCCTGGTCGTGCTGGTTGACCCGCGCTTCCATGCGGTTCTGGAAGTGCGCGAGGATGCTGCAGAGGACCCAGTAGATCACTGCAACGGCCAGGTACATGGTGAATACTTCAAAGGTGCGCGCGGTGATCAGCTGCGCCTGGCGGAACAGCTCTGGCACCTGGATGGTCGCGGCCAGCGCGGTGTCCTTGACCAGCGAGATGAAGCTGTTGCCCAGGGGCGGCAGTGCGGTGCGCAGCGCCTGGGGCAGGATCGCCCGGCGCATGGCCTGGGTGCGGGTCATGCCGATGCTGGCGGCGGCTTCCCACTGGCCACGGTCGATCGAGGAGATCGCCGCCCGCAGGATCTCGCAGATGTAGGCCGCCATGTTCAGTGACAGGCCGATCAGCGAGGCCGGGATCGGGTCGAGCTCGATGCCGATCTGCGGCATGCCGAAGTAGATCACGAACAGCTGCACCAGCAGCGGCGTGCCACGGAAGAACGACACATAGACCCGGGCCAGCCAGTTCAGCGGCAGGATCTTCGACAACCGCATCAGCGCCAGGGCAAAGCCCAGCACCAGGCCGAAGAACATGCCGCCAACGCTGAGCAGCACCGTATAACCCGCGCCCTTCAGCAGGAAGGGCGTGGAGTCGGCAACGAGTTGCAGGCTTTCAGCGATCATTGGGTGACATCGGCACCGAAGTATTTCTCGGACAGCTTGGCCAGCGTGCCGTCGGCCTTGAGCTTGTCGATGGCCTTGTTGATCGCTGCCAGCAGTTCAGGCTCGCCCTTGCGCAGGGCCACGCCGCTTTCCAGGCGCGAGAACGCATCGCCGGCCAGTTCGGTGTCCTTGGCCTTCTGGGCGTATTCCAGTGCGGCCAGGCGGTCGATCAGGATGGCGTCGATGCGGCCGTTGCGCAGGTCGGCGAACTTGCTCGGGTCGTCTTCATAGGTGCGCACATCCGCCTTCGGCACGTCCTGCTTCACCCATTGCTCGTAGTTGGTGCCCAGGCCCACGCCGACCTTCTTGCCGGCCAGGTCCTGCGCGCCCTTGATATTCAGCTGCTCGGCCTTCTTCTTCAGGATCAGCGCCTGGATGCCGGAGATGGTGTAAGGCTCGGAGAAGTCGTACTTCTTCTTGCGCTCCTCGGAGATGGTCACCTGGTTGACCACCACGTCCAGGCGCTTGGACTCCAGCGCGGCGAGGATGCCGTCCCATTTGGTCGGCTGGATCTTGGCCTTGACCCCCAGCTCCTTGGCCAGCAACTCGGACAGCTCGACCTCGAAGCCGGTCAGCTTGCCGTTTTCATCCTGGAAGCTGAACGGCGGGTAGGTGCCCTCCAGGCCGACGTTGATCACGCCTTTTTCCTGGATGGTCTTCAGTTGCTCGCCGGCGAAGGCCTGGCCGAACAGGCCGGCACCTAGCAGGATGGCCAGGCTGGCGTTGAGAAGCGGTTTGGCAAATTTCGACATGTCAGGCCCCGCGCTTGTTGTGGAAGTAGTGGGTGGCGACTATAGAGTTGGCTGCATAGGCCAGGAAATAATAAAAACTTATTTTCTTATTTCCGTTTTGATCTGTGCTAGGTTTTGGCTGCTTTGAGGGTAGGCCAGGATACTGCCGCCGTCATCGCGGCTTATGCCCGACTTAGCGCAGGATGGAATAAAGCGTTGTTTTTTCCAAGGGGCGGATTTGCCGTAGAGTGGATCGCATAACGACAGATTGGCCACCTTCGGCAGGAGAACACCGTGAGCGAACAACCTTCATCTGGGCACTGGCAACTGCATAACATCGTCAGTGGCCTGCGCGGAGCCCGCGAGCAATGGCGCAGCCGCAATGGCCGCAGCAGCGGCGAGCAGGGCGGGCGCGAGCTGCCTTCGCGCGAGGCCATGCGGCAGATTCTCGAGCAGCTGTGCGGTGCGTTGTTCCCGATGCGCCTGGGCCCGGTCGACCTGCGTGAAGAGAGCGAGGACTTCTACGTCGGCCATACCCTCGATGCGGCGCTGACCGCATTGCTGGCACAGGCGCGGCTGGAACTGCGTTATGCCGCGCGCCAGAGCAAGGCGGAACTGGAGGGCATCGACGCCCAGGCTCTGCGTTTGATCCAGGGCTTTGCGGCGGCCCTGCCGGGCCTGCGTGTGCTGCTCGATACCGACGTGCTGGCGGCCTATCACGGCGACCCGGCGGCGCGCAGCGTAGACGAGGTGTTGCTGTGCTATCCGGGCATCCTGGCGATCATCCACCACCGCCTGGCTCACCATCTTTACCAGGCGGGGTTGCCGCTGCTGGCGCGGATCAGCTCGGAACTGGCGCATTCGGCCACCGGTATCGACATTCACCCCGGTGCGCAGATCGGCCAGAGCTTCTTCATCGACCACGGTACCGGTGTGGTGATTGGCGAGACCGCGATCATCGGTGAGCGGGTGCGCATCTACCAGGCGGTTACCTTGGGCGCCAAGCGCTTCCCCAGCGACGAGTCGGGCACGCTGCACAAGGGGCTGGCGCGCCACCCGATCGTCGAGGACGACGTGGTGATCTATGCCGGGGCGACGATCCTGGGGCGGATTACCATTGGCAAAGGCTCGACCATTGGCGGCAATGTCTGGCTGACCCGCAGCGTGCCGGCAGAAAGCAACATCACCCAGGCCAACCTGCAGCTGGACTGCCAGGACAAGAACTGACCTTTACCTGTTCCGGCTCTTTCGCGGGCACGCCCGCTCCCACAGGGGCGTCACAAATCCTGAAATCTGTGAATCACCTGTGGGAGCAGGCTTGCCCGCGAAAGGGCCGGAACAGGAGGGCGCCAATCGGCGCCCCGGTTCGCTTTGAAAGCCGATCCATGTTTAACTTGAACGCTTGTTCAATGAAAAACGCTGGTCCGCTGCCGGTGTTCAACAGGAGGATTCCTTTGCTGAACCCGTTCATTCCGAACCTCACGTCGATCGACGAGGTGCCTGTTTCATGAGTGCACCGTCCCCATCCCTTGCCAATGGCAAGATCCGCATGAACCCGCCGGTGTTCTACTTCGCGGCAAGTTTCATTCTTCTTTTCGGCCTGGTGGTCATCCTCTTCCCGCAGGCATCCGGCGAGTGGCTGCTGGCTGCGCAGAACTGGGCGGCCAACACGGTCGGCTGGTACTACATGCTGGCCATGAGCTTGTACCTGGTGTTCGTCGTGGTCACGGCATTGTCTGGCTACGGCAAGATCAAGCTGGGTGCCGACCACGACGAGCCCGAGTTCAGTTACCTGTCATGGGCCGGCATGCTGTTCGCCGCCGGCATCAGCATCACGCTGTTCTTCTTCTGCGTGTCCGAACCGCTGACCCACATGCTCACCCCGCCTCAGGGCGAAGGGGGCACGGCCGAGGCCGGGCGCCAGGCGATGCAGATCCTGTTTCTGCACTGGGGCCTGCATGGCTGGGGCGTGTTCGCCTTCGTCGGCATGGCGCTGGCCTACTTCGCCTACCGGCATAACCTGCCGCTGGCCTTGCGTTCGGCGCTGTATCCGCTGATCGGCAAACGCATCAACGGCCCGATCGGCTATGCCGTGGACGGTTTCGGCATCATCGCCACGGTGTTCGGCCTGGGCGCCGACATGGGCTTTGGCGTACTGCACCTGAACGCCGGCCTCGACTACCTGTTCGGCATCAGCCACAGCCAGTGGGTGCAGGTGGTCCTCATCGCGCTGATGATGGGCGCCGCGGTGGCGGTTGCCGTGGCGGGGGTGGAAAAGGGCGTGCGGGTGATGAGCGACATCAACCTGTTCCTGGCCTGCGCGCTGCTGCTGTTCGTGCTGTTCGCCGGGCCCACCCAGCACCTGTTCAATACCCTGATCCAGAACCTCGGCGATTACCTCGGCGCCTTGCCGCGCAAGAGCTTCGACGTTTACGCCTACGGCGAGCAACGTGACTGGCTGGGTGGCTGGACGGTGTTCTACTGGGCCTGGTGGATTGCCTGGGCACCGTTCGTGGGCCTGTTCATTGCGCGTATCTCGCGGGGCCGCACCATCCGTGAGTTCGTTTTCGGCGTGCTGCTGATCCCGCTGGGCTTCACCTTGGCGTGGATGTCGATTTTCGGCAACAGCGCGCTGGACCAGGTCATCAACCACGGCATGACCGCGCTCGGCCAGTCGGCGTTGGACAACCCGTCGATGAGCCTGTACCTGCTGCTGGAAACCTACCCGTGGAGCAAGACGGTGATCGCCGTGACGGTGTTCATCAGTTTCGTGTTCTTCGTCACCTCGGCCGACTCCGGCACGGTGGTGCTCTCGACCCTGTCTGCCAAGGGCGGCGGTGCCGACGAGGACGGGCCGAACTGGTTGCGCATCTTCTGGGGCGCGATGACCGCGCTGATCACCAGCGGCCTGCTGTTCGCCGGCAGCATCGACTCGCTGAAGTCGGCGGTGGTGCTGACCTCGCTGCCGTTCTCGCTGATTCTGCTGTGCATGATGTGGGGGCTGCACAAGGCCTTCTACCTGGAGAGCCAGCGGCAGATTGCGCAGATGCACTCGCTGGCGCCGTTCGCCCAGTCACGCCGCGGCCGTGGCGGCTGGCGTCAACGCTTGAGCCAGGCCGTGCACTTCCCGTCGCGCGATGAGGTGTACCGCTTCATGGATGACGTGGTGCGCCCGGCGATTGCCGAAGTGCGCGAGGTGTTCGAGCAGAAGGGGCTGGTGCTGGTGACCCAGGACGACCCGAGCCATGACAACGTCAGCCTGAAGGTGGGCCATGGCGAGGAGCAGCCGTTCATCTACCAGGTGCAGATGCGCGGCTACTTCACGCCGTCGTTCGCGCTGGGTGGTTTGGGTACGCAGGAGTTGAAGAACCGCCGTTACTACCGGGCCGAGGTGCACCTGAGCGAAGGCAGCCAGAACTATGACCTGGTGGGCTACAGCAAGGAGCAGATCATCAACGACATCCTCGACCAGTACGAACGGCACATGCAGTTCCTGCATCTGGTCCGCTAATACCTGTACCGGCCTCTTCGCGGGCTTGCCCGCTCCCACAGGTCCTGCACAGCTTTCAGAAACTGTGATGAGCCTGTGGGAGCGGGCAAGCCCGCGAAGAGGCCGGAGCAGGAAATCTCAGAAAGGTGCATCCCCAAGGATGGTCGCCCGGTGCATCACCCGCCGGTTCGGCCGGTAGTCATCCACTGCAAAGTGCTGGGTCACGCGGTTGTCCCAGAACGCCACGTCATTCTCCTGCCAACGCCAGCGAATGCTGAACTCCGGCCGCGTCGCATGGGCGAACAGCAGCTTCAGCAGCGCCTCGCTTTCCAGCTCGCTCAATTCGTTGATGCGCGTGGTGAACCCTTCATTGACGAACAACGCCTTGCGCCCGCTTACCGGATGGGTGCGCACCACCGGGTGCGACAATGGCGGGTTGTTGCGTCGGGTCGCTTCCCAGCGGGCCAGGTCTTCGGCCGTGGTGCCAAAGCGCTCCAGCGGGAACGACTTGGTGAAGTCATGGGTGGCGGTCAGGCCATCGAGCATCTCGCGCAGCGGCGCCGACAGGGCCTCGAACGCTGCGATACCACTGGCCCACAGGGTGTCGCCGCCATAGGCGGGCAACTGCTTGGCGCTGAGCACCGCACCCAGCGCCGGGGTCGGCAGGAAGGTCACGTCGGTGTGCCACACGGCGTTGTCGCGCACGTCGGTCACCGCTGTGTCGAGGATCAGCACTTGCGGCGTTTCTGGCACGTTGGGGTAGATCGGGTGGATGTGCAGGTCGCCGAAACGGGCGGCGAAACGTGCCTGTTGCTGCGGGTTGATCGGCTGGTCGCGGAAGAACAGCACCTGGTGCTGCAGCAGCGCCTGTTCGATGGCATCGCGCTGTTCGGCGGTGATGTCGCGGCTGATGTCCACGCCGCTGATCTGCGCGCCGAGCGCCGGGCTGAGGGGAGTGATGGTCAGGCTCATGTCGGTCTCTTCAATCAGGCGCCAGGCTGCTGGCGTGGTCAACAGGGGTTCAGTGGCTCTGCCCGTGCCAGGGCACCAGCTTGCGTTGCAGGGCGCGCAGGCCCATCTCCAGGGCGAAGGCGATCAGGGCGATCAGCAGGATGCCCAGCACCACCACGTCGGTGACCAGGAACTGCGCCGCCGACTGCACCATGAAGCCCAGGCCGCTGGTGGCAGCGATCAGTTCGGCGGCGACCAGGGTCGACCAGCCAACCCCGAGGCCGATGCGCACGCCCGTCAGGATGTCGGGCAGGGCACTGGGCAGGATCACATGGCGGATCAGCTGTGCCCGGGTCGCGCCCAGCGATTGCGCCGCACGCAGCTTGGCCGGGTCGACGGTGCGTACCCCGGTGGCCGTGGCGATGGCGATCGGGGCGAAGATCGCCAGGTAGATCAGCAGCACCTTGGACAGCTCGCCGATGCCGCACCAGATGACGATCAGTGGCAGGTAGGCCAGCGGCGGGATCGGCCGGTAGAACTCGATCAGCGGGTCGAGGATGCCGCGGGCCACGCGGTTGTAGCCGATGGCGATGCCGACCGGGATGGCGGTCAGGGTCGCGGCGGCCAGGGCCAGGCCGATGCGCCCCAGGCTGGCGCCCAGGTGCTGCCACAGGCTGGCGTCCATGTAGCCCTGGGTGAGCAGGGCCCAGCCTTTGGCCAGGATGTCGCCGGGCGAGGGCAGGAACAGCGGCTCGATCCAGCCGGCGGCCGTCACCAACCACCAGGCGAGCAGCAGGCTGGCCAGGGTGAGGGTGCTGATCCAGCGGGTAGGCAATGGGCGGCGCGCCTGAGGGGCGGGCTGCGTGTGGTTGTCGCGTTTGCCGGCGACCGGCAGATCCAGGCTGCTCATGCGCGCTCCTGCAGGTTTTGGCGTTGGGAGAACACGCGGGCCAGGACATGCTCGCGGGTTTCGATGAAGCGTGGGTCGGACTTGATCGCCCGGGCCGACTCGCCAGCGGCGTAGCGCTGGCCGAAGTCCAGCTGCAGGCGCTCGACCACGCGGCCGGGGTTGGGCGCCAGCAGCACCAGCTCGCTGGCGAGGAACACGGCTTCTTCGATGTCGTGGGTAATCAGGAACACCGGTTTGCTGGTGCGCTGCCAGACCTGCAGCAGCAGCTCCTGCATCTGTTCACGGGTGAAGGCGTCGAGGGCGCCGAACGGTTCGTCCATCAACAGCACCCGCGGGTCGGCAGCCAGTGCCCGGGCCAGGCCCACGCGCTGCTTCTGGCCGCCGGACAGTTGCCAGATGCGCCGCTCGCCGAAACCATCGAGGTCGACCAGGGCCAGCATCTCGCGGGCTTTGGCCTCACGCTGGGCGCGGGGCACGCCGGCCAGTTCCAGGCCGAAGGCCACGTTGCCCAGCACGTTCTGCCACGGCAGCAGGGCGTCATCCTGGAACACCACGCCACGCTCGGCACCCGGGCCCTGCACCGGCACACCGTCGAGGGTGATGCGCCCGGCACTGGGGGCGACGAAGCCGGCGATCAGGTTCAGCAGCGAGGTCTTGCCACTGCCCGATGGCCCCAGGGCCACCAGCAACTGGCTTGGCCCCAGGCTCAGGTTGATGTCGGCCAGCACCGGGGCGGTGGCGCCGGGGTACTGTGCGCTGATGCGCTCCAGTTCGAGCAAGGCCATGGCAGGCTCCGTGCGATTGCAGTCTTAGTTGGGGATGTATTGGGCGCTGACGTACGGCGAGTAGTCCGGCAGCACCGCGTCGACCTTGCCCTGCTGCTTGAGGAAGGTGGCCGTGTCGGTCAGCGCCTGGGTGGTTGGCGCGCCCAGCTCCTTGGCCTGGTCGGCGGCCAGCGGGTACACGTTGCCCTGCAGCAGCACCGGGATATCAGCTGGTTTGGCGCCGGACAGCTTGGCCAGCTTGGCCACGTTGTCCTGATTGGCCAGCCAGGCTTTCGGGTCCTTGCGGTAGTCGGCGTAGGCGTCGAGGGTGACCTTGGCGAAGGCCTTGACCACATCCGGGTGCTTGGCGGCGAAGTCCTTGCGCACAATCCAGGCATCGAAGGTCGGTGCGCCTTTTTCGGCCAGCTCACCCGAGGTGATCAGCACCTTGCCGTTTTCCTTGGCCACGCCCAGGGCCGGGTCCCAGACGTAGGTGGCATCGATGTCGCCGCGCTTCCAGGCTGCGATGATGGCCGGTGGCGCGAGGTTGAGGATCTGCACCTTGGACGGGTCGATGTTCCAGCTCTTCAGTGCGGCCAGCAGGCTGTAGTGGCCGGTGGAAACGAACGGTACGGCGACTTTCTTGCCGACCAGGTCTTGCGGGGTCTTGATGCTGTCACGGGCGACCAGGGCTTCGCCGGCACCGATCTGGGTGGCGATGAGGAAGGTTTCGACCGGGAGTTTGCGGGTGGCGGCGGCAGCCAGCGGGCTGGAACCGAGGTAGCCGATCTGCACGTCGCCGCTGGCCACCGCGGTGATCACGTCGGCGCCGTTATCGAATTTGCGCCAGTCGATGCTGGCCTTGCTGGCCTTTTCGTAGTTGCCATCGACCTGGGCCACCTTGGCCGGGTCGACGGTGGTCTGGTAGGCAACGGTCAGGTCTGCAGCCTGGGCCAACCAGCTGGCGCTGGCGAGGGTCAGGGCGGCGAACAGGCGCAGCGGAGCATGCGGGATCATGGTGAACCTCTCGTCAGGCAACGGATGTGTTGGATGGCGAGAAGACTAGATGATCTAAGAAATCGAAAATAAATAACTTTTTAGAATTAGCTTAGGAGCCAAACGCTTTAACGCTGGCCATCGCCGTCAAGGCGGCTGGCGTAACAGCGATCCGCTGCTAGTCTTTCTTCCCTTCGCATGGGGGACTGAGCGGTTGCTGGTCGGCAAACGTTTGCAAATAACCTAAAGGTATGATTGACGGCGCCGATACAACTTTTGGCAGTAAAGGTTCCTACGATATTCCTTAAAAATCTTACGAATTCATAAAACGGTCATTTTGGATTTATAGGATTGTCATTATCCTGTAGCGCAGGGGGCGTCTTAGACCAAAGTCGAGAAACGTTTAGAAACGATTGACTAAATGGTCACGCTTTGGGGCTAATCGCCCATCCACGGTTGAGCGGGGCAACAGACCTTGCCGCCAGAGATACACAAGAATTAGAACGTAGAGGAGCAAAACATGTACAAGTCCAGCCTGGCTCTGGCCGTGGCAGTGGGGGTTTTCGCCCAAGCAGCAGGTGCCGCAGGTTTCGTTGAAGACAGCAAGCTCGCGCTGAGCTCGCGCACCATGTATTTCAACAACGATACCCGTGAGGGTGGCGTGAACGACAACCGTGAGTCGGGTCAGGGCTTCAAGCTCGACTACATCTCTGGTTTCACTCAGGGTACTGTTGGCTTTGGTGTTGACGCCCAGGCGCTGTGGGGTATCCACCTCGATGGTGGTAAAGGCAAGCACCCTGATAACAGCAGCTTCTTCCCTAGCGCTCATGATAAGTCGGCAGAGAGCCAATGGGCTCGCCTCGGTGCTAACGCGAAAGCGCGCTTCTCGAAGACTGAAGTTCATTACGGTAGCGCCCTGGCGCCAAACCTGCCGATTCTGGTCTCCAACGATGGCCGTCTGCTGCCGCAGACCTTCGAAGGTGGCACCATCCAGTCGAAGGAAATCGACAACCTGACCGTCAACGCCGGTCAATTGACCCACGCCATGGGTCGTGCTTCGAGCAACCGCACCGGTCTGTCGGTTGCTGGCGCTACTGCAGAAAGCAACAAGTTCCGCTACGGTGGCCTTGACTACAAGCTGACTCCAGACCTCACCCTGCAGTACTACTACTCGAATCTGGAAGACTTCTACAAGCAGCACTTCCTGGGTGCTACTCACGTCTTCAAAATCTCGGACAACCAGTCGTTCAAGACTGACCTGCGCTATTTTGACAGCAGCAGTGACGGCAAGAATGGCAACGACAGCACCTACAACTTCAACAACAACGGCGGCTACGCTAAGAACACTGGCGAAATCGACAACAAAACCTGGTCGGCAATGTTCACCTACACCTTGGGTGGCCACTCCTTCCTGGTTGGTCGCCAGCAGGTAGGTGATGACGGCGGCTTCGTATGGCTGAACCAAGGTAGCTTGGTTAATGACAACGGCAGCTCCGAAGGTGCTGGTGGTTCGAGCTTCTACCTCTTCACTGATAGCATGATCAATCAGTTCGCTCGTGCTGGTGAGAACACCAACTTCGGCCAGTACTCCTATGACTTCGCCGGTCTGGGTGTTCCGGGTTTGAAGGCCTCTGTTTCCTACCTGCGCGGTGACGACATTCGCTACCGTTCTGGCCACGGCACCTACAATGAGTGGGAGCGTGACGCCCGTATCGATTACACCATCCAGGAAGGCACGCTCAAAGGCCTAGGCTTCAGCCTGCGTCAAGGTGTCTACCGTGGTAGCGGTGGCTCGACCAGCGAGTTCACCAAAGACCAGGATCAGGCTCGCTTCATCGTGAACTACACTTACAGCTTCCTGTAAGCCGTAGCCACACAGAAAGCCTCGCCTAGTGCGAGGCTTTTTTGTGGTCGCGATTTCGTATGCGTAAAAGTTATAAATAAATCGTTATTTATTCTTTTTGTTTCTCATCGAATGCAGGCACATTGAACCCATCAGCCAGAACACAGCACAGGAGCCGCACCCCATGAGCCTCAAACTCGGCGACATCGCCCCGGACTTCGAGCAGGAATCCAGTGAAGGCAAGATCCGCTTCCACGAATGGCTGGGCAGCAGCTGGGGTGTGCTGTTCTCCCACCCGGCGGACTTCACCCCGGTGTGCACCACCGAACTGGGCCTGACCGCCAAGCTCAAGGAAGACTTCGCCAAGCGCGGCGTGAAGGCCATCGCCCTGTCGGTCGACCCGGTCGACTCGCACCATAAGTGGATCGAGGATATCAACGAGACCCAGAACACCGTGGTCAACTTCCCGATCATCGCCGACGCCGACCGCAAGGTGTCCGACCTGTACGACCTGATTCACCCCAATGCCAGCGACACCCTCACCGTGCGCTCGCTGTTCGTCATCGACCCGAACAAGAAGGTGCGCCTGACCATCACCTATCCGGCCAGTACCGGGCGCAACTTCAACGAGATCCTGCGGGTGATCGACTCGCTGCAGCTCACCGACAACCACAAGGTCGCCACGCCAGGTAACTGGCAGGACGGCGACGAGGTGGTGATCGTGCCTTCGCTGAAGGACGAAGACGAGATCAAGCAGCGCTTCCCGAAAGGGTACCGGGCAGTGAAACCCTATCTGCGGCTGACCCCGCAACCTAACCGTTGATGAATTCCTCGTTGCATTGCTCTTAGCCATAGCAGGGATTTTCGGGCCGTTTCGACGGCCCTTTTTTATGCCTGCGGGAACAGTGGTGGCTTCTTCGCGGGCAAGCCCGCTCCCACAGGTGCTGTGGCAGGTGCCCTCAGGTCTGACTAATAAAATGGAATAAACAAATGAAAAAATATGATTTCTAGATATATGTACAGCCTGTTAATGTCACTCCAACAGAACACAAGGCAACGCCGAAACCACTGACCGGCCGAGTCATCGCTCCACCACCTTACTCGCCCGCCAACGAGGCAAGCAGGTGCAACCCGAACCCCAATCGCACAGGAGAGCGCCATGCGCACAGTCTTCTTGCGTCGTGGTCTGGTCGCCCTGTTTGCGGCGGCTTTGTCCTTCGGCGCCATCACCCAAGCCCAGGCCGAGAGCCTGCGTATCGGCTACCAGAAATACGGCACCCTGGTGCTGCTCAAGGCCAAGGGCACGCTGGAGAAGCGCCTGGCCGAGCAGGGCGTGCAAGTGCAATGGACCGAGTTTCCCGGCGGCCCGCAACTGCTCGAAGGGCTGAACGTCGGCTCGATTGACTTCGGCGTCACCGGCGAAACGCCGCCTGTGTTCGCCCAGGCTGCGGGTGCCGACCTGCTCTACGTGGCCTACGAGCCACCGGCGCCGCACAGCGAAGCGATCCTGGTGCCGAAAGGCTCGCCGATCCAGTCGGTGAAAGAACTCAAAGGCAAGAAAGTCGCCCTCAACAAAGGCTCCAACGTTCACTACCTGCTGGTCCGCGCCCTGCAAGATGCCGGCCTCAAATACAGCGACATCCAGCCCGTCTACCTGCCACCTGCCGATGCCCGCGCCGCCTTCGAGCGTGGCAGCGTCGATGCCTGGGTGATCTGGGACCCGTACCAGGCCGCCGCCGAGCAACAGCTGCAGGCCCGTACCCTGCGTGATGGCAAGGATCTGGTCGACAACCACCAGTTCTACCTGGCGACCCGCAACTATGCCACCCAGCACCCGGCGGTGATCAGCACCCTGATCGACGAAGTGCGTGCCGTGGGCCAGTGGTCCCAGGCCAACCCGCAGGAAGTCACCAACCAGGTCGCGCCACTGCTCGGCCTGCCGGCCGACATCACCCTGACCTCGGTCAAACGCCAAGGCTACGGTGCCCAGCCGCTCACCCCGCAAGTGGTGGCCGCTCAACAGAAGATTGCCGACACCTTCCAGGCGCTCAAGCTGATTCCCAAGCCGCTGAGCATCAAGGACGTGATCTGGACACCCCCGGCCAAGGTCGCCACTGCGCCTTGATTGATTCGCCTGCGCCGGGGCGCCGCCCCGGCATGAGCCACCCTTGAGGAGACAACTCCAATGAGCCTTAACATTTTCTGGTTCCTCCCTACCCACGGTGACGGCAAGTACCTGGGCACATCCGACGGCGCCCGTGCGGTCGATCACGGTTACCTGCAGCAGATCGCCCAGGCCGCCGACCGCCTTGGTTTCGGCGGCGTGCTGATCCCCACCGGGCGTTCCTGCGAGGATTCCTGGCTGGTGGCCGCGTCGCTGATCCCGGTGACCCAGCGCCTGAAGTTCCTGGTGGCCCTGCGCCCAGGCATCATTTCGCCGACCGTGGCCGCACGCCAGGCCGCTACCCTCGACCGGCTGTCCAACGGCCGTGCGCTGTTCAACCTGGTGACCGGGGGCGACCCGGATGAACTGGCCGGCGACGGCCTGCACCTGAACCACCAGGAGCGCTACGAAGCCTCGGTCGAGTTCACCCGCATCTGGCGCAAGGTGCTGGAAGGCGAAACTGTCGACTACGACGGCAAGCACATCCAGGTGAAGGGCGCCAAGCTGCTCTACCCACCGATCCAGCAACCGCGCCCGCCGCTGTACTTCGGTGGCTCGTCGGACGCGGCCCAGGACCTCGCCGCCGAGCAGGTCGAGCTGTACCTGACCTGGGGCGAGCCACCAAGTGCCGTTGCCGAGAAAATCGCCCAGGTGCGTGAGAAAGCCGCCGCCCAGGGGCGCGAAGTGCGCTTCGGCATCCGCCTGCACGTGATCGTGCGGGAAACCAACGAAGAAGCCTGGGTTGCCGCCGACAAGCTGATCTCGCACCTGGACGACGACACCATCGCCCGCGCCCAGGCTTCCCTGGCGCGTTTCGACTCGGTCGGCCAGCAGCGCATGGCCGCCCTGCACAAGGGCAACCGCGACAACCTGGAAGTCAGCCCCAACCTCTGGGCCGGTGTCGGCCTGGTGCGCGGCGGTGCCGGCACTGCGCTGGTCGGCGATGGCCCGACCGTGGCGGCGCGGGTCAAGGAATACGCCGCGCTGGGTATCGATACCTTCATCTTCTCTGGTTATCCACACCTGGAAGAGTCGTATCGGGTTGCCGAGCTGCTGTTCCCGCACCTCGATGTGCAGCGGCCGGAGCAAGCCAAGGCGGGCGGCTACGTGAGCCCGTTCGGCGAGATGGTCGCCAACGACATCCTGCCCAAGTCCGTCGCGCAGAGCTGAGGGCCGGGTCATGAGTCGTGCAACCTCCACCACACTGAGCCAGCGCCTGGCGCCCTGGGCATTGCCAGTGCTGCTGCTGGCGGCCTGGCAGTTGGCGGTCAGCGCCGGCTGGCTGTCGACCCGCATCCTGCCTGCGCCGAGCGCGGTGGTCAGCGCTGGCGTCGAGCTGGTGCGCAGCGGTGAAATCTGGAGCCACCTGGCCATCAGTGGCTGGCGGGCCGGGCTGGGCTTCGTGATCGGCGGCAGTATCGGCCTGGTGCTGGGCTTCATCACCGGCCTGTCGAACTGGGGCGAACGCCTGCTCGACAGCTCGGTGCAGATGATCCGCAACGTGCCGCACCTGGCGCTGATCCCGCTGGTGATCCTGTGGTTCGGTATCGACGAGTCGGCGAAGATCTTCCTGGTCGCGCTGGGCACGCTGTTCCCGATCTACCTGAACACCTACCACGGCATCCGCAATGTCGACCCGGCACTGGTGGAGATGGCCCGCAGCTATGGCCTGTCCGGTTTCGGCCTGTTCCGCCAGGTGATCCTGCCCGGTGCGCTGCCATCGATCCTGGTCGGCGTGCGCTTTGCCCTGGGCTTCATGTGGCTGACCCTGATCGTCGCCGAGACCATTTCGGCCAACGCCGGCATCGGCTACCTGGCCATGAACGCCCGCGAGTTCCTGCAGACCGACGTGGTGGTACTGGCCATCGTCCTGTACGCCGTGCTTGGCAAGCTTGCCGACCTCGCCGCCCGCGGCCTGGAACGAGTGTGGCTGCGCTGGCACCCGGCCTATCAAGTGGCCAAGAAGGAGGGCGCATGACTGTGCTCAAGGAACAGCCGCCACGCCTGCTGCGTGGCATCCCGCTGGCCGCCAACGGCCTGCGCAAGGCCTTTGGTCAGCGGGAAGTATTGAAAGGTATCGACCTGCATATCCCGGCCGGCCAGTTCGTTGCCATCGTCGGTCGCAGTGGGTGCGGCAAGAGCACCTTGCTGCGCCTGCTGGCCGGTCTCGACCAGCCGACCGCCGGCCAGTTGCTGGCCGGTGCCGCGCCGCTGAGCGAGGCCCGCGAGGAAACGCGGCTGATGTTCCAGGAGGCGCGCCTGCTGCCCTGGAAGAAGGTGATCGACAACGTTGGCCTGGGGCTCAGTGGTGACTGGCGCCAGCGGGCACTGGATGCGCTGGAGGCGGTCGGCCTGGCTGACCGTGCCAATGAATGGCCAGCAGCGTTGTCCGGTGGCCAGAAGCAGCGCGTGGCCTTGGCCCGCGCCCTGATCCATCAACCGCGCCTGCTGCTGCTGGACGAGCCGTTGGGTGCGCTGGATGCGCTGACCCGCATCGAGATGCAGCAACTGATCGAACGCCTGTGGCGCCAGCACGGCTTTACCGTGCTGCTGGTGACCCACGACGTCAACGAGGCGGTGGCCGTCGCTGATCGGGTGATCCTGATCGAAGACGGCGAAGTCGGCCTGGACCTCACCGTAGACCTGGCAAGGCCAAGGGCGCGTGGTTCGCACCGCCTGGCCGCGCTGGAAAGCGAAGTGCTCAACCGTGTTCTGTCGGCCCCGGGCACTGCGCCCGAGCCGGACCCTGTAGCCCCTTTGCCCACGCAGCTGCGTTGGGCGCACTGAACCCTAGTAGCCAAAGAGAAGGAATCAAGCCATGACCATCAAAGCCATCAACGTCCGCAACCAGTTCAAAGGCACCGTGAAAGAAATCCTCGAAGGGCCGGTACTGTCGGAAATCGACGTGCAGACTGCTTCGGGCATCGTCACTTCGGTGATCACCACCCGCTCCGTGAAAGAGCTGGAACTGCAGGTGGGCAGCGAAGTGATTGCCTTCGTGAAGTCGACTGAAGTGTCCATCGCCAAGCTGTGATGCGGGTATCAGGGGCTGCTTTGCAGCCTTTCGCGGGCAAGCCCGCTCCCACAGGTACTGCGCAGTAATCAGATCTTGCGCGGACCCCTGTGGGAGCGGGCTTGCCCGCGAAGGGCCGCAGCGCGGCCCCATTCTTTCAGCGGGTACGTTTGGCCAGAAACGGCGGAAGATAAAGCCCCAGATACGCCTCGAACACCCGCTTGCCTTCCTCGGACATGCGCGGGGTGATTGCCTCATGCAACTGCACCGACCGCGCATACACCCGGTCGCTCAGCTCCATGGCCAAAGCGAACACATCCACATCGGCCGGCATCACCGGCAGGTGAAAATGCTGGTCGAACAGTTTGTACATCAGGTCGCCCAGTTCCATGTCGTGCTGCCGGTCGGCCTGCACCACTTCACTGAGCCCATGCTGGGCCAGAATCAATTGCCGCGCTGCCGCATCCTCGTTGTAGATGTCGAGCATGCGCTGCTCGATCAGCCGCGACAGCTCGTGCCAGGTGGCGAACGCGCGACTGTCGATCGGCGCGCTCAAGGCCTCGCGAAAAGCCCGGTGCACGTCAGCCGTCAGCGCCTCCAGCAAGGCTGGCACGCTGGCGAAGAAGTGATACACCGACGACGGCGGGATCTGCGCCCGCTCGGCCACGCTGTAGATCGACAGCCCCGCCACCCCGTGTTCGGCCAGCAGCTCACGCGCGGCGACCAGGATCGCCTCGATCCTGGCCTGGCTGCTGGCGCGCGGCTTGCGCTGGGTGGCGGTGCGGCTCATCAGTTGCTGATGGCCAGGATGCTGGCCTGGTAGGCGCCGACGAACAGGTCGAAGTCACCGACTTCCTCCTGCTCCAGCTCGGACTGCTTGGCCAGCGACTCGCGAGCGAGGGTCTCGAAGGCCTGTTGCTGCTCGACCGACAGCGGTTGCTCGCGGAAGGTCTCGGCGTGCAGGCGGCTCTGGCGCAGGGAGAACTCGACAAAGCTTTCGTCATGCTCGGTCATGCGCGCCAGCACCTGGGCCGACGGGGTCAGCGAGGCGTCGTCGACCTTGGCCTGTTGGGCCGCCAGGGCCTTGGCGTGATCGTCGCTGCCCTGAGCCTGATCGAGCAGCCCGGCCAGCTGGCCGATGCGGCTGATCAGTTCGCTGGCCCACTCACGCAGGCCGACAGGCTGGCCGTTGCGGTGCAGTTCAAGGCCTGGGCGGCGGCCTTCCTTGACCACGGTGAGGAAGTTGCTGGTGCACTGGCCGCACTCGCCGTTGTCCAGTTGCGGGCTCTCATCGAGGGCACAGAACAGCAGAAACGCATCGAGGAAGCGCGCTTCGGTCAGGTCGATGCCCACCGGCAGGAACGGGTTGATGTCCAGGCAACGCACCTCGACGTACTGCACGCCGCGCGAGGTCAGCGCCTGGATCGGCCGCTCGCCGGTGTAGGTGACGCGCTTGGGGCGGATGTTCGAGTAGTACTCGTTCTCGATCTGCAGGATGTTGGTGTTCAACTGCACCCATTCGCCATCCACGTGCGTACCCACCTCGACATAGGGCGGGTAGGGCGTGCCCACGGCCTTGCGCAGGCTGTCGGTGTAGCTGGCGAGGTTGTTGTAGCAGGGCGTGAGGCCGGCCTGGGCGTTGCTCTGGTAGCCCAGGTCGCTCATGCGCAAGCTGGTGGCGTAGGGCAGGTAGAGGGTTTCGGCATCGAGCTCTTCGAGCTGGTGCGGGCGGCCGCGCAGGAAGCCTTTGTCCAGCGCCGGCGAGGCACCGAACAGGTACATCAGCAGCCAGCTGTAGCGGCGGAAGTTGCGGATCAGCGCGATGTACGCCGAGGACTGGTAGTCGCGGTCGCTTTCCTCGCCACCTTCGGCGTCGCGCAGCAGTGGCCACAGCGCTTCAGGCAGCGAGAAGTTGTAATGGATGCCGGCGATGCACTGCATGGTGCGGCCGTAGCGCAGGGCCAGGCCCTTGCGGTAGACGTGCTTGAGCTTGCCGATGTTCGAGGTGCCGTACTCGGCGATCGGGATGTCCTCCTCGGCCGGCAGCGTGCAGGGCATCGACGGGCTCCACAGGTACTCGTCGCCCAGCTTGCTGTAGACGAAGCGGTGGGTCTGTTCGAGGCTTTCGAGCACCTTGGCCGGGTCGGGCAGGGCCGGGGTGATGAACTCCAGCAACGACTCGGAATAGTCGGTGGTGATCTGCTCGTTGGTCAGCGCCGATCCCAGGGCTTCCGGATGTGGGGTCTGGGCCAGGCGACCTTCGTCAGTCACGCGCAGGCATTCGCGCTCAATACCGTGCAGGCACTGCTTGAGCAGGGGAAGATTGGCGCCGAGCAGGCTCAGGCGGCGGTTGAGGAGGTCGCTCAAGATGTATTCCTTCACGCGTCAGTCGCCCCAATATGGGGGTAGAGATGACGGTCTACAAGGGTAGGAAAAAAGGAACTGGCGTTGTCGCCTGGTTTACGCGGTTCCGGCAGTGCCAGCGCACTGCCGAAAAATACCGCATATACAGCTTGGTGAGCTAGAGAACCGCGAAGGTTCCTTGCGCTTTTGCCACCAGTTTGTCGCCTTGAACTACGTCGGCGTCGACCACCAGGGTGCGGCGCCCGGCATGCAGCACGCGGGCCGTGCACAGCACCTCACCGTCGCTGACGGCGCGCAGGTAGTTGATCTTGCATTCGATGGTCACGCTCTGCTGGTCGAAGCCGTGGCTGGCCGAGCAGGCCAGGCCCATGGCGATGTCCACCAGGCTGAAGATCGCCCCGCCGTGCAGCTTCTGGCCGCGGTTGCGCAGTTGCGGTTCGAGCGCCAGGGCCACCTCGGCAACGCCGGTATCCAGGCGTTGCACGCGGCAGCCAAGGAGCTGGCTGTAGGCGCTTTGGACCAAGTCCTTGGGGATGTCCATCACTTCTTCTTCAGCGTCTTGGCGTTGGCGAACAGCGCGGCCATGGCGTTGTTGGCCGGGGCTGCAGTGGCGGTTTCACGCTGGCGTGGCGCCTGTTGCTGGCGGTTGCCGCCATTGCCACGGTTGCCGCCGCGGTTGCCTTCGACCTTTTCGCCCGGGGTGTCGCTCATGCGCATGGACAGGCCGACGCGCTTGCGCGGGATGTCTACTTCCATGACCTTGACCTTGACCACGTCGCCGGCCTTGACCGCTTCGCGTGGGTCCTTGATGAACTTCTCCGACAGCGCAGAGATGTGCACCAGGCCGTCCTGGTGCACACCGATGTCGACGAAGGCGCCGAAGTTGGTGACGTTGGTCACCACGCCTTCGAGGATCATGCCCGGTTCCAGGTCCTTGAGGTCCTCGACGCCATCCTGGAAGGTAGCGGTCTTGAACTCGGGGCGCGGGTCGCGGCCAGGCTTGTCCAGCTCCTGCAGGATGTCGGTGACGGTCGGCAGGCCGAAGGTCTCGTCGGTGAATTTTTTCGGGTCCAGGCGCTTGAGGAAGCTGCTGTCGCCGATCAGCGAGCGGATGTCGCGCTCGGTGCCGGCGGCGATGCGCTGCACCAGCGGGTAGGCCTCAGGGTGCACGGCGGACGCGTCGAGCGGGTTGTCGCCGTTCATCACGCGCAGGAAGCCGGCAGCCTGTTCGAAGGTTTTCTCGCCCAGGCGGCTGACCTTTTTCAGCGCTGCACGGGTCGCGAACGGGCCGTTGGCGTCGCGGTGGGCGACGATGTTCTGGGCCAGGGTAGCGTTCAGGCCCGAAATACGGGTCAGCAGCGCCACCGACGCGGTGTTGACGTCTACGCCCACGGCGTTCACGCAGTCCTCGACCACAGCGTCCAGGCCGCGGGCCAGTTTGATTTGCGAGACGTCGTGCTGGTACTGGCCGACCCCGATGGATTTCGGGTCGATCTTCACCAGCTCGGCCAGCGGGTCCTGCAGGCGACGGGCGATCGACACGGCGCCACGGATCGACACGTCCAGGTCCGGGAACTCACGGGCGGCCAGCTCCGACGCCGAGTACACCGAAGCGCCGGCTTCGGAGACCATGATCTTGGTGATCTTCAGTGCCGGGTACTTCTTGACCAGCTCGGCCACCAGCTTGTCGCTCTCGCGGCTGGCGGTGCCGTTGCCGATGGCGATCAGCTCCACCGAATGCTTGGCGCACAGGGCGGCCATGATGGAAATGGTGCGGTCCCAGTCGTTCTTCGGCGCATGCGGGTAGACCGTGGTGTGGTCCAGCAGCTTGCCGGTGGCATCGACCACGGCGATCTTGCAGCCGGTGCGCAGGCCCGGGTCGAAGCCCAGGGTGGCGCGCGGGCCGGCCGGGGCGGCCAGCAGCAAGTCGTGCAGGTTGTGGGCGAAGACGTTGATCGCCTCGCTTTCGGCGTTGTCGCGCAGTTCGCCGAACAGGTCGGTTTCCAGGTGGGTGTAGAGCTTGACCTTCCAGGTCCAGCGCACCACCTCGCCCAGCCACTTGTCGGCCGGGCGGCTGCGGTTTTCGATGCCGACGTGGTTGCCGATCATCAATTCGCACGGGTGCAGGGTGCCGGGCAGCTCTTCGCCGACCTTGAGCGAGGCGCTCAGCACGCCTTCGTTGCGCCCGCGGAAGATCGCCAGGGCGCGGTGCGAAGGCGCAGTGCGCAGCAGTTCGTCATGGGCGAAGTAGTCGCGGAACTTGGCGCCTTCCTCTTCCTTGCCGGCCACCACGCGGGCGCTGAGCACCGACTCCTGCTTGAGGAAGTTGCGCAGCTTTTCGAGCAAGGAGGCGTCTTCGGCGAAGCGCTCCATGAGGATGTACTTGGCACCCTCCAGCGCGGCCTTGACGTCGGTCACGCCTTTTTCGGCATCGACGAAGCGCGCGGCTTCGCTTTCCGGCGCCAGGTTCGGGTCGTTGAACAGGCCGTCGGCCAGTTCGCCGAGGCCGGCTTCCAGGGCGATCTGGCCCTTGGTGCGGCGCTTCTGCTTGTACGGCAGGTAGAGGTCTTCGAGGCGGGTCTTGGTGTCGGCCAGCTTGATCTCTCGGGCCAGTTCCGGGGTCAGCTTGCCCTGCTCCTCGATGCTGGACAGGATGCTGGCGCGGCGCTCGTCGAGTTCGCGCAGGTAGCGCAGGCGCTCTTCCAGGTGGCGCAGCTGGGTATCGTCGAGGCTACCGGTCACTTCCTTGCGGTAACGGGCGATGAAGGGCACGGTCGAGCCTTCGTCCAACAGGCCCACGGCCGCCTCGACCTGCTGGGGGCGTACGCCCAGTTCCTCGGCGATACGGCTGTTGATGCTGTCCATGTAAACCACCTGACATTTGTGAATACGGGGGTCGCCGGTGGGCCTTCGGCCCGGTGGCGCTGGATGAAAGCCGCGCATTATACCCATCGCAAACGGCTTGCGGTGATGGCGCCCGGCCAGTCGGAACTGGCGCCCGGGGAAAAATCTGCTAACAATGCTCACGCAACGTGCAGCAATGGCTACGCCATAATGCGCGGCGATATCAGAGGAGTTATTCATGACCGGCACGCCAAACACCGCTGAAGGTGACAAGATTCTCATCGTCGACGACGATCCGGGGCTCAGCAGCCTGCTGGAACGTTTCTTCACCAGCAAGGGCTACCGCGCCCGCGCGGTGCCCAACACCGAACAGATGGACCGCCTGCTGCAGCGTGAGGTGTTCAACCTGGTGGTGCTCGACCTGATGCTGCCGGGCGAGGACGGCCTGTCTGCATGCAAGCGCCTGCGCCAGCAGAACAACCAGATCCCGATCATCATGCTCACCGCCAAAGGTGACGAGCTCAGCCGCATCAAGGGCCTGGAGCTGGGTGCCGACGACTACCTGGGCAAACCGTTCAACCCGGACGAACTGATGGCACGGGTCAAGGCCGTGCTGCGTCGCCAGTCGCCGAGTGTGCCGGGTGCCCCCGGCAGCGAGGACGAGTCGGTCACCTTCGGCGACTACGAGCTGTCGCTGGCGACCCGCGAACTCAAGCGTGGCGACGAAGTGCACATGCTTACCACCGGCGAGTTCGCCGTGCTCAAGGCACTGGTGATGCACGCCCGTGAGCCGCTGACCCGCGACAAGCTGATGAACCTGGCCCGTGGCCGCGAATGGGATGCCCTGGAGCGTTCCATCGACGTGCAGATTTCGCGCCTGCGCCGCATGATCGAGCCGGACCCGTCCAAGCCACGCTACATCCAGACGGTGTGGGGCGTAGGTTACGTGTTCGTGCCAGACGGAAACGCCGGCAAATGATGTTTCGTCGTCGATGAAAACACCGCTCTGGTTTCCGCAAAGCTTCTTCGCCCGCACGTTGTGGCTGGTGCTGATCGTTGTCCTGTTCTCCAAGGCACTGACGCTGGTCTACCTGCTGATGAACGAGGACGTGCTGGTGGATCGGCAGTACAGCCACGGTGTGGCGCTGACCCTGCGCGCCTATTGGGCCGCGGATGAAGAGAACCGCGACAAGATCGCCGAAGCCGCAGGGCTGATCCGGGTCACCGGTTCCGGCGTGCCGGAGGGCGAGCAGCACTGGCCATACAGCGAGATCTACCAGCGGCAGATGCAGGCCGAGCTGGGTGAAGACACCGAGGTGCGCCTGCGCATCCATGCGCCGCCAGCGCTATGGGTGAACGCACCGAGCCTGGGCCCGGGTTGGCTGAAGGTGCCGTTGTACCCGCACCCGCTACGTGGGCAGAAGATCTGGAACGTGCTGGGCTGGTTCCTGGCCATCGGCCTGTTGTCGACCGCCTCGGCGTGGATCTTCGTGCGCCAGCTCAACCAACCGTTGAAGCGCCTGGTGTTCGCCGCCCGGCAGGTGGGCCAGGGGCGCAGCGTGCGCTTGCCGATCAGTGACACGCCCAGCGAGATGACCGAGGTTTACCGCGCCTTCAACCAGATGGCCGAGGACGTCGAACAGGCCGGGCGTGAGCGCGAGCTGATGCTGGCGGGGGTTTCCCATGACCTGCGTACGCCGCTCACGCGCCTGCGCCTGTCGTTGTCGTTGTTGGACAGCGACAGCGAACTGAGTGACGACATGGTCCGCGATATCGAGGACATGGACGCGATTCTTGACCAGTTCCTCGCGTTCATTCGCGATGGGCGGGACGAGCCGGTCGAGGAGGTCGACCTGGCTGACCTGGTGCGTGAAGTGGTGGCGCCCTACAACCAGCCGCAAGAGCGTGTGCGCTTGTGCCTGGAGCCGATTCCGCCGTTCCCGCTGCGTCGGGTTTCGCTCAAGCGCATGCTCGGCAACCTGATCGGCAATGCCCTGCATCATGCTGGCAAGGGCGTCGAGGTAGCGGCCTATGTGTCCGGTGACGAAAGTGCGCCGTATGTGGTGCTCAGCGTGTTGGACCGGGGTACCGGGATCGACGAATCGGAGCTCGAAACCATCTTCAACCCGTTCATCCGCGGCGACCGTGCCCGCGGGGGCAAGGGGACCGGGCTGGGGTTGGCGATCGTCAAGCGGATCGCGGCGCAGCATGGCGGGAATGTGGAGTTGCGCAACCGGTCCGGGGGTGGGATCGAGGCGCGGGTAAGGCTGCCATTGGGGCTGTTGCTGCCGCGTAATGCGGTCTGAATGTGTTTCTGCTGTACCGGCCCTTTCGCGGGCAAGCCCGCTCCCACAGGTGATTCACATGTCCTGATGCCTTTGGAGCACCCTGTGGGAGCGGGCTTGCCCGCGAAGAGGCCGGTACAGGCTAGAGTCAGCCCTTGCCCTTGGTCCGGGTCTGATTCGGCCCGCCATTCTTTTCCAAGTGCTCGATGATCATCCCGGCGACGTTCTTGCCGGTGGTCACCTCGATGCCCTCCAGCCCCGGCGACGAGTTCACCTCCATCACCAACGGCCCGTGATTCGAACGCAGGATATCCACACCTGCCACGCTCAGCCCCATCACCTTGGCGGCACGAATGGCCGTCATGCGCTCTTCGGGGGTGATCTTGATCAGGCTCGCCACCCCACCGCGGTGCAGGTTGGAGCGGAACTCCCCCGGCTTGGCCTGGCGCTTCATCGAAGCGATCACCTTGTCGCCCACCACGAAGCAGCGGATATCCGCACCGCCGGCCTCCTTGATGTACTCCTGGACCATGATGTTCTGCTTCAGCCCCATGAATGCCTCGATCACCGACTCGGCAGCCTTGGTGGTTTCGCACAGCACCACGCCGATACCCTGGGTGCCTTCCAGCACCTTGATCACCAGCGGCGCGCCGTTGACCATCTGAATCAGGTCGGGGATGTCATCCGGGGAGTGGGCGAAACCGGTAATCGGCAGGCCGATACCGCGGCGCGACAGCAGTTGCAGCGAGCGCAGCTTGTCACGTGAGCGGGCGATGGCCACCGATTCGTTGAGCGGGTACACACCCATCATCTCGAACTGGCGCAGGACCGCGCAGCCGTAGAAGGTCACCGAGGCGCCGATGCGCGGGATCACCGCATCGAAGCCCTCCAGCGGCTTGCCGCGGTAGTGGATCTGCGGCTTGTGGCTGGCGATGTTCATGTAGGCCCGCAAGGTGTCGATCACCACCATTTCATGGCCCCGCTGGGTACCGGCTTCGACCAGACGGCGGGTGGAATACAGACGCGGATTGCGCGACAGCACAGCGATCTTCATGCAGCACCTGTGACAGGGGAGAGGGTGGCCGGATAGGCCGGTTTGTCTTGCACGTATTTAAGGCCAGGGTTGACCACCAGTTGGCCGTGTATGAGCGCCTTGGAACCCAGCAGCAGGCGATAGCGCATGTTCTTGCGGCAGGCCAGGGTGAACTCGACTTCCCACACCGCATCGCCCAGGGCCAGTGTGGTGCGGATCACGTAACGCGTCTGCGCCTGGCCGTTGGAGCTCTTGATGGTCTTCATGGTCACCAGCGGCGCTTCACAGCGGCGGTGACGCAACTGCACCACCGAGCCAAGGTGAGCGGTGAAGCGTACCCACGGTTGCCCGTCACGCTCGAACGGCTCGACTTCGGTGGCATGCAGGCTGGAAGTGCTGGCGCCGGTGTCGATCTTGGCGCGCAGGCCCGCCACACCCAGGTCGGGCAGGGCCACCCACTCGCGCAGGCCGATCACTGTCAGATGGTCAAATTTCTTCACGAAGCACACCCTGCGGATAAGGTGGTGAACTGTAAGCACGGCGGGGACTTTTTGCATCCGTCAGTTACGGTAGTACAGTTCGATGAAAGACAGAATTCGAGGTAACGAGATGGCACAAAAAGCCGAGGACGACGACAAGGTCCGCCTGGACAAATGGCTGTGGGCGGCGCGGTTCTACAAGACCCGTGCGCTGGCCAAGGCCGCGATCGAAAGCGGCAAGGTGCATTGCCGGGGCGAGCGCTGCAAGCCGGGCAAGGAGCCGCGGGTGGGTGATGAGTTCGTGTTGCGCACCGGGTTCGATGAGCGCACGGTCGTGGTCAAGGCGCTGTCGGTGGTGCGGCGCGGGGCGCCTGAGGCGCAGGCGCTGTATGCAGAGACCGAAGACAGCGTGCGCCGCCGCGAGCAGGCAGCCGAGATGCGCAAGGCGGGGGCGATGGGGGTGACCACCGATGGCCGGCCGAACAAGAAGCAGCGGCGGCAGATTCACCAGCTGCATGGGAGCTTTGAATAGCCGGGGCCGCTGCGCGGCCCATCGCAGGCAAGCCAGCTCCCACAGGAACGGCAAAAATCTCGGAACTTGCGCAATACCTGTGGGAGCTGGCTTGCCTGCCATGGGCTGCAAAGCAGCCCCTGGGCTCTAGCGGATTACCGCCAACCGTCCGACCAATGGCACCTTCTTCGCAATGGCGAACAATGGCGCCGTCCAGCGCAGCAGCAAGGCACTCCCCTTGGCCGCCAGCGGCGTGTGGCAGCTCCAGCCCAACGCCAGCACCGCCATCAGCAGGCCGCCGATGTAATCGTCCTGTCCCCAGTGCGCCCCGGCCACCAGCCGCGGCAGCATGAACAGGAAGGCCAGGCCCCAGATCACCAGGTGTTGCACCAGGCGGCGGCTGAACAGGCTCATGAACAAGGCCCAGATCAGCAGCACCGAGGCGTGATCACCAGGGAAACTGTTGCTGGAGCGGTCTTTCAGCTCCCACGCTTTTTCCAGGTTCGGGTAGTAGCTGCTCAGGTGCACCACGTGGTCGAACACCATCGAAGGACTGTCATGTTGCCAGCCCATTGCATCCACCCACTTGGAAAACAGCGCGCGAATCACCACTAATAGGAGCAGCGTGACCAGGAAGCCAAAGAAGGCTTCGCGAACCTGGCTGGCCTTGAACACCCAATCGCCACGGATCAGCACGGCCAGAAGGGTCAGGCCGACGACGATGTCGAAAGGGCGCAGGCTGCCGACGGTCCAGATGTAGCGCCAGGTGGTGTTGTCGGCCAATGGCGTATTGAGGCTATGGAATAGCCACTCGTCGAAAGTCAGGCACAGGATCTGGCCAATAGGCCATAACCAGAAACACAGTAGAGCGATGGGAAGCAGCGTACAGGCTGCCAATGGCCCCCAGGACCACCTTGCTTGGAACAGTGGTCGATTGTCCATAAAATACCTCTATTGCAAACAGGAACAAGAGTGCCTTGTGGGCGCTCTCCCACGGGATCTCGCAGTAGTTCGACATCCCGTGTAACCATTTTGTCATCATTTTCAGATAGCCAAAACCTATGAGCGATTTGCCTGATACCGATTTCACCCAACGTTTCATCTTCGACGAGCGCGACGTGCGCGGCGAGTGGGTGTCTCTCGATGACAGCTACGCCGCGGTGCTGGCGCGTCACGAGTACCCGCAGCCGGTGCAGGCGCTGCTAGGCGAGCTGATGGCTGCCACCGCCTTGCTGGTCGGCGCGCTGAAGTTCGACGGCCTGCTGATCCTGCAGGCGCGCTCCGAAGGGCCGATCCCGCTGCTGATGGTCGAATGCTCGGGTGAGCGTGACATCCGTGGCATGGCCCGCTACGAAGCGGAGCAGATCCCGGCCGATGCCACCCTGGAGCAACTGATGCCCGGCGGCCACCTGACCCTGACCATCGATCCGGTCAAGGGCCAGCGCTACCAGGGCACCGTCGACCTGGACGGTGCCAACCTGTCGGAGTGCTTCACCAACTACTTCGTGCAGTCGCAGCAGCTCAACACCCGCTTCTGGCTCAACGCCGAAGGCGGCAAGGCCCGCGGCCTGCTGCTGCAGCAGCTGCCTCGCGATCGCCAGCCGGACGACGAAGAGCGCGAGGACAGCTGGCAGCACGTGATTGCCCTGGCCAAGACGCTCAAGCCCGAAGAGTGGTCGGAAGACAACGAAACCCTGCTGCACCGCCTCTATCACGAAGACGCGGTACGCCTGTTCGACATCCAGCCGCTGCGCTTCAAGTGCAGCTGCTCGCGCGAACGTTCCGGCAATGCGCTGGTCAGTTTGGGCGAGCACGATGCCAAGGCGCTGGTCGAGGAGTGCGGTGGTACAGTGGAGATCGATTGCCAGTTCTGTAACCAGCGCTATTTCTTCGATGCCAGCGATGTGGCGCAACTGTTTGCCGGTGGCGGCACGGAAGCGGCGTCAGAAACTCGCCACTGAAACGTTTAATTTCAGGGGAATCTCCTGTCGAATTGCGCAAAAGCGCGGTTACGACAGGAGGGGCCTACTTTTTTTGGGCGTTTCTGGCATAATCCGGCCACTTTTTTCGCTGTAGTAGTTTTTTCGAGACAACTACAAAACGTTTGGAGCACTCGGCCTCGGGCCGGATGGGGTATCTCATGACGCAAGCCAACAACACCGTGTACACCGACCTGAGCGTCGATAAGCTGGTTGAAGAAGCGCTGCAACGCGGTGAAGGCGTGCTGGCCGATACTGGCGCACTGGTAGTCGAAACTGGCCACCGTACTGGCCGCTCGCCGGCTGACCGTTTCATCGTCGAAGAACCTTCCACCCAGGCCGCCATCGCCTGGGGCCCGATCAACCGCAAGTTCCCGGCCGACAAGTTCGATGCCCTGTGGGCTCGCGTCGAGGCGTTCAACAACGCCCAGGATCACTTCGTTTCCTACGTTCACGTAGGGGCTGCTGCCGAGCACTACCTGCCGGTGAAGATGACCACCCAGACTGCCTGGCAGAACCTGTTCGGTCGTTGCCTGTTCATCAACCCGGAGCCAGGCCAGTTCAACCCGGCCGGTCGCGACCAGTGGCAGATCCTCAACGTCGCCAACTTCGTCTGCGAGCCTGAGCGCGACGGCACCAACTCCGACGGCTGCGTGATCATCAACTTCGCCCAGAAGAAGGTGCTGATCGCTGGCATGCGTTACGCCGGTGAAATGAAGAAAGCCATGTTCTCGGTGCAGAACTTCCTGCTGCCGGCCGCCGACGTGCTGCCGATGCACTGCGCTGCCAACATCGGCGAAGAAGGCGATGTGACCCTGTTCTTCGGCCTGTCGGGCACCGGCAAGACCACCCTGTCGGCCGACGAAAGCCGTTACCTGATCGGTGATGACGAGCACGGTTGGGGCGAAGGTGTTGTCTTCAACATGGAAGGCGGCTGCTACGCCAAGTGCATCGACCTGTCCGAGAAAAACGAGCCGGTCATCTGGAAAGCCATCAAGCATGGCGCCGTGCTGGAAAACGTCGTTCTCGACGCCAACAAGCACGCCGACTACGCCGATGTCAGCCTGACCCAGAACAGCCGTGCCGCCTACCCGCTGGAGCACGTCGCCAAGCGCGCCGAAGCCAACCTGGGTGGTGAGCCGAACGCCGTCATCTTCCTGACCTGCGACCTGACCGGTGTTCTGCCTCCGGTTTCGATCCTGAACAACGAGCAGGCGGCCTACCACTTCCTGTCCGGCTACACCGCGCTGGTCGGTTCCACCGAAATGGGTTCGGGCGGCGGCATCAAGTCGACCTTCTCCACCTGCTTCGGCGCACCGTTCTTCCCGCGCCCGGCTGGCGAGTACGCCGAGCTGCTGATCAAGCGTATCAACGCGTTCGGTTCCAAGGTCTACCTGGTCAACACCGGCTGGACCGGCGGTGGCTACGGCGTTGGCAAGCGCTTCAGCATCCCGACCACCCGTGGCGTGATCGCCGCCATCCAGAGCGGTGCTCTGGTCGGCGCCGAAACCGAGCACCTGGACATCATCAACCTGGACGTGCCGAAGGCCGTTCCGGGCGTTGACACCGAGCTGCTCAACCCACGCGCTACCTGGGCTGACAAGGCTGCCTACGACGAGGCCGCCCAAGGCCTGGCCAAGCTGTTCATCGAAAACTTCAAGAAGTTTGAAGTTTCCGACGCCATCAAGGCCGCTGGCCCGCAGCTGTAAGCGGACCCAGCCGTAACAAGAGAGCCGCCCCTTGGGGCGGCTTTTTTGTGTCTGGATCAGGGCCACTGCTGTCGCGCATGGAGGATTCTGATGATTTCAATGCAATCGTCCATGACCCGGTAGACCAACACGTAATTTGGCCTTACGACGATTTCTCTCGTTCCTGGATACCTGCCGGCTTTATAGAGCGCCGGTGTCTGAGTGGCGCGCCTGGCTTTGTCTCTGAAGGTCTCGTCCAGCAGAATGGCTGCGGCAGGATTGTCTTGGGAAATGCGCTCCATGATGCGAAATCGGTCTTTCAGAGCCATTTTTCGCCAAACAAGGCGCATCAGCGGATCTTGGCCTTGAGGTTGGCGCGGTAGGCGGCGAACTGCCGCTCCGCGTCATCGTCCTCGATCACGGGGGACACATCTTCGAGGCTTGCCTCGACCTGTTCGGCAAACCAGCTTTCGTAGGCTGCTGCCTCATGAGCTCGCTTGAGTGCCAGCGCACGGTCAGGGCGTTGATAGGTGTTCAGCTGGCTCGGGTCGAAGGTGGACGCATCGACCTGGAAATGATCAATACCGAGGTCGAGCAAGTAGGTCACCAAGGTCTCGAATTTCTTGAACAGCCTGACATTGCCACTGCGTTGTGCGATGAGCACATGTTCCTGATGGTTGACGTCAACCTGAACTGCCCAGCCTCCGGGCTGGCCTACAATGTGCGTTGCGTTGATTCGGCCTGATTCTGCCATTCGGCCAAGGGTTGCATGGTCCAGCTGATGAGTAGGCACGGGTGTGGTTCTCGGTTTCATTGGGAATGCACCATGCTATGCAATCTATAGTTGATTGCGACTATAGGCCTTCCTGACTTGTTGTGGGAAGCTTCTCTCTGATGTAACCAATTGTGGATAACTCATGATCGAATCTCCCAATCGCACCGCCTTCTCCCACTTTCACCCCATCCTCACCCGCCCTCAGGACAACGACGTCAACGGCCACATCGCTGGCGCCACCGTGCATGGCTTCTTCGAAACCGCCATCCAGGCCTTCCTTGTCGAACAGGCAGATGTGGACCTGCGCGATGGCGAGTTGGTGGCCTTCGTGGTGAGTTCGACGGCAGACTTCTACGCCTTGCCGGGCTTCCCGGATGTGCTGGAGGTGGGTCTTGGGGTGACGCGGCTGGCAGGCAGTACGGTGGAGTACCGCCTGGCGCTCTACCGTCCGGGGGAGGCCGATGCGTGCGCGGCGGGGACGGTGGTGCAGGTGTTCATCGAGCGCGCCAGCGGCAGGCCAGTGCCACTGCCCGAAGCGTTGCAGATGATCCTGGCCGGCCTGCAACTCGAGTTGCAGGCATGAAAAAGCCCTGCCGGTGAGGGCAGGGCTCTTGTTACCCGCAGGCTGAGCCCCAGGTATCAGTCACGCCAGTGACGGTGCTTGCGGTGACCATAGTGGCGGCCACGGTCGTAGTGGCGACGGTCGTCGTAATCGCGACGGTAGCGGCGCTCGTCATGGCGCTCGTCTTCATCGGCCTTGTTGCCCATGTAGTTACCCAGCGCACCACCGGCACCGCCGCCTGCGGCCGCACCAATGTAGCTGCCGGTGGTGCCGCCCACCGAGCGACCGACCACGTTACCGCCTGCGGCGCCCAGTGCGCCACCGATGGCGGCCTCGCCACGCTGGCGCTTGTCGGCACCCAGGGCACCGCCGGCCGCACCGCCCAGGCCGGCACCAATGGCACCGCCAGTGCTACCACCGATGGAGTTGCCCACTACGGAGCCGAGTACCCCACCCAATGCGCCGCCAATGCCAGCCTCGGTATTGCCGCCTGCCATGGCAACGCCGCTGAGCAAGCTGAAAGACAACAACAGAATCGAGGAGTACTTCTTCATCGAGAAAGCCTCATAGGGATGACGAGGGCGAATTTGAGGCTACGCAAGCCCGCTGGCAACGAAAATCCGACGAGTAACACGAGTTGTACACAATTCTCTAAGTTACTGTATTTGCTATGAAACTTTATCGATTTTCGCTTGTCTGAGCTTATTGTGACAAAGCCCTGGACCTCGCGGTTCAGGGCTTTTTTGCTTTTAGCCGGGTACTTTCGCTTAGAGGATTCGGCCGTCGTCGCGAGCGCGTTCGAGCTTGATGGCCACGAACTTGGACGTCGGCGTATGGCTGCCGTCGCCAATGCTTTCCAGCGGAATCAGCGGGTTCACTTCCGGATAGTACGCCGCCGCCTGCCCGGCAGGGATGTCGAAGGCCAGCAATGTGAAGCCGTGCACACGGCGCACATGCGCATCCCCCCACAACGAGACGATGTCGACCTTCTGCCCTGGTTGGAAGCCCAGGCGGATGATGTCGGCTTCGTTGGCGAACAGCACCTCGCGCTGGCCGCGCACGCCGCGGTAACGGTCGTCCAGGCCGTAGATGGTGGTGTTGTACTGATCGTGGGAGCGCATCGACTGCATGATCAGGTCCGGCAATTGGCCGCTGGCGCGCACGCGCTCGTCGATCAGGGTATCGGGCAGCAGGTTGGCCTTGAAGTTGGCGCGGCCCGTGGTGGTCTTCCACTGGCGGCTGCCGGCGCTGTTGCCCAGGTAGAAACCGCCCGGGTGGGCCAGGCGCTGGTTGAAGCCGGCAAAGCCGGCAATGGTGTCGCCGATCAGGTCGCGGATGCGCGCGTAATCGGCCACCAGCCAGTGCCAGTCCACCGGGTGCTTGCCCAGGGTGGCGGCCGCGATGCCGGCAACCACGGCAGGCTCCGAGCGCATCTGTGGCGACAGCGGCTTGAGCTGGCCATTGGAGGCGTGGACCATGCTGAACGAGTCTTCCACGGTGACTGCCTGTGGGCCGTCGGCCTGCAGGTCGATGTCGGTGCGGCCCAGGCACGGCAGGATCAGTGCCTGCTTGCCGTGGATCAGGTGGCTGCGGTTGAGCTTGGTGCTGATGTGCACGGTGAGTTCGCAGTTGCGCAGGGCCTGGGCGGTACGTTCAGTGTCCGGGGTGGCCTGGGCAAAGTTGCCGCCGAGGCCGATGAACACTTTCGAACGGCCGTCGAGCATGGCGTGGATCGCCTCGACGGTATTGTGGCCGTTGTGCCGCGGCACCGGGAAGTTGAAGCGCTTTTCCATGGCGTCGAGCAGGGCCACTGGTGGGCGCTCGTTGATGCCCATGGTGCGGTCGCCCTGCACGTTGCTGTGGCCACGCACCGGGCACAGGCCGGCGCCCGGCACGCCAATGTTGCCGCGCAGCATCTGCAGGTTGACGATTTCCTGGATGGTCGGCACCGAATGGCGGTGCTGGGTGATGCCCATCGCCCAGCACATGATCACCCGCTTGCCGCGGCAGTACATACGCGCAGCCAGTTCGATGTCGGCCAGCGTCAGGCCGGATTGTTCCTGGATGTGCGCCCAGGAGGTGGCGTCTACCGCGGCCAGGTATTCCTCCACGCCATGGCCGTGTTCGGCGATGAACACGTGGTCGAACACGGCCGGCTCGCCCTTGGCCTGCGCTTCGCGCTCCCATTGCAGGACGAACTTGGCCATGCCGCGCAGCAACGCCATGTCACCGCCCAGCGCCGGGCGGAAGAACGCGGTGTTGGTCGGGCGGTCGCTGTTGGTCAGCATCTCCAGCGGGTTCTGCGGGTGCTGGAAGCGCTCCAGGCCACGTTCCTTGAGCGGGTTGACGCAGACCACCTGGGCGCCGCGTTTTACCGCATCGCGCAGCGGGTCGAGCATGCGTGGGTGGTTGGTGCCTGGGTTCTGGCCCCAGACGAAGATCGCGTCGGCGTGCTCGAAGTCGTCGTAGGTGACGGTGCCCTTGCCGACGCCGACACTCTGCCCCAGCGCCACGCCGCTGGCTTCGTGGCACATGTTCGAGCAGTCGGGGAAGTTGTTGGTGCCATAGGCGCGCACGAACAGCTGATACAGGTAGGCTGCTTCGTTGCTGGCACGGCCGGAGGTGTAGAACTCGGCCTGGTCAGGGGTGGCCAGCTTGTTCAGCTCGCGGGCGATCAGTGCGTAGGCGGCATCCCAGGCGATCGGCTGGTAGCGATCGCTTTGTGGGTCGTAGACCATCGGCTCGGTCAGGCGGCCCTGGTACTCAAGCCAGTAGTCACTCTGCTGCAGCAATGCGCTGACGCTGTAGCGAGCGAAGAACGCCGCATCGACACGGCGTTTGGTGGCTTCCCAGTTGACCGCCTTGGCGCCGTTCTCGCAGAACTTGACCATGCCGCTCTCGGGCGAATCGCCCCAGGCGCAGCCGGGGCAGTCGAAGCCGCCGTTCTGGTTGGTCTTGAGCAGGGCGCGGATGTTCTTCAGCGCGTTGTCGCTGCCGACCCAGGCCTTGGCCACGCTGCGCAGCGCGCCCCAACCACCGGCGGGGCCGTGGTAGGGCTGGTAGCGAGGGGTGGAGGCTGGGGCGTTGTCCGGGAGTTGCTGGTACGAGGTCACGGCTGTTACGACTCCGCCGCTGGGCTGTAGACCCGCGGTGCACTGTGTTTGGGCAGATGAATGAGGTTGAGGTTGTGCTTGCGTGCCCATTGCAGGGCAAGGCCGGTGGGCGCCGAGAGGCTGACCAGGGTCTGGATGCCGGCGCGCAGTACTTTCTGGATCAGCTCCAGGCTGCAGCGGCTGGTGACGATGGCCAGGCCGCCCTCGGTGCTGACGCCTTGGCGCAGCAAGGCGCCGATCAGCTTGTCGAGGGCGTTGTGCCGGCCAATGTCTTCGCGGCCCATCAGCAATTCGCCCTGGGCGTTCATGAACAGAGCGGCGTGCACGGCGCCGCAATGCTGGCCCAGCGGTGTGAATGCATCGATGCGTTCACGCAGGCCCGCCAGCCATTGCGCCGGCGGCAGCGGTGCGCCAGGCAGTGCGTTCAGGTCCGGCAGCGCCTGCTCCAGGGCTTCCACCCCGCACAGGCCGCAACCGCTGGTGCCGGCCAGTTGGCGGCGCTGGTTCTTCAGGTTCCAGAACGCACGGCTGGAGATCTCCAGGTCGGCGTACATCGCCGAGCCGCTGCCGGACAGCTTCAGGTCATAGATTTCCGCCGTGCCTTCGACGATGCCGCTGCCGACGCTGAAACCGACCGCGAAGTCTTCCAGGTCGGTTGGGCTGACCAGCATCACCGCCTGGTTGAGGCCGTTATAGGCAATGGCCAGGGCGACTTCTTCGGCCAGCGGCGTGCAGGCGCGTTCGCCGTCGCTGAGTTGGACGTAGTCGTAGGTGTTGCTGGCGGCGGGCAGGGCCAGAGGCATGGAGGCTGCGCACACCGGAGGTTTGCTTGGCATCGGAAGGCTGACGGTTGGCGGCTGTTTGATAGCACAAGCCTAGGCCGCAGGGCAGCGCGCGTCTAATCGCTAGGGTCTATGCCTTGATAGACCGCGTCGATTGGTCGCAGTGGGGCGCGAGGGGCAATCCTGGCCTAGACTCCTGGCTCCGAGGTTAACGTCAACAAGGAGCGCGTCATGAGCCTGTTCAGTTTCGTGAAGGAAGCCGGCGAGAAGTTGATCGACCTGCTGACTCCCGGCAATGCCAATGCCGAGGAGCAGTTGAAGAAACACGTGGAAAGTGTCGGCCTGGGCAACCCGAACATCTCGGCCACTGTAGAGGGTGACAAGGTCATTCTCAAGGGCGAGGTGGCCAGCCAGGAGGAGAAAGAGAAGATCATTCTCGCCGCCGGTAACATCGAGGGGGTGGCCAGCGTCGATGACCAGATCACCGTGACCGGGCCAGTCGTGGCGGCGGCAAGGTTCGTCACCGTGAAAAAGGGTGACACGCTGTCAGCCATCTCGGTGGTCGTGTATGGCAATGCCGGCCAGTACAACAAGATCTTCGAGGCCAACAAGCCGATGCTCAAGCACCCGGACAAGATCTACCCGGGGCAGGTGCTGCGTATTCCTGACTGATTTAAGTGGCTTCTTCGCGGGCAAGCCCGCTCCCACAGGCCCCGCACCACATTCAAGGTTGGTGCAGTACCTGTGGGAGCAGGCTTGCCCGCGAAGGGGCCCTTACAGGCCTGTCAGTAATTCCCGGTAATCCTCGACCGCTGCAAACTCTTCGGTATCACGCGGCTGCGCCCGGCTGTCCGGCTGGCGCACCGCCAGCAGATGCCCCACGCCAAAGCGCCGCGCACTGCGCAGGATGGCCAGGGTGTCATCGATGAACAGGCTGCGCGCCGGGTCGAAGCCGATATCCGCCTGCAACGCCTCCCAGAACTGCGGGTTTTCCTTCGGGTAGCCGTAATCGTGCGAGCTGATCAGCCGCTCGAAATACGGTGCCAGTTCCACCCGCTCCAGTTTCAGCGACAGCGAATCGCGGTGGGCATTGGTGATCATCACCACACGTTTGCCCGCCTTGCGGATGGCCGCCAGAAAAGTATCGGCATCCGGCCGCAGGGCGATCAGGTCGGCGATTTCGCGCTTGAGTTCGCGAATCGGCAGCTTCAGCTCGCGGCTCCAGAAGTCCAGGCAGTACCAGTTGAGCGTGCCGGCATTGCGTTCGAACAGCGGCTGCAGCTCCATTTCCGCCATGGCCCGGCTGACCCCGTGCAGCTCGGCGTAGCGCTGGGGCAGGTGGTCGAGCCAGAAGCGGTTGTCGTAGTGCAGGTCGAGCAGGGTGCCGTCCATGTCCAGCAGGACGGTGTCGATGGCAGACCAGGGAAGAACAGGCATGGGAAACTCTCGATCAGTCGGCAAGCCACGGTATAGTAACGCGTTCACGCCAAGGAGCTGCCCCATGCGCCAGAAACCCACCGTCCTCAGCCGCGAAATCGTCGCCAGCAGCCGCCTGTTCCGGGTCGAGGCCGTACAACTGCGCTTCAGCAATGGCAACGAACGCACCTATGAGCGCCTGGTTGGCCGAGGCAATGGCTACGGCGCGGTGATGATCGTGGCCATGCTCGACGCCGAGCACGCGGTGCTGGTCGAGGAGTACTGCGGCGGCACCGACGAATACGAGCTGTCGTTGCCCAAAGGCCTGATCGAGCCGGGTGAGGACGTACTGGCCGCCGCCGACCGTGAACTCAAGGAAGAAGCCGGCTTTGGCGCTCGCCAGCTGGAGCACCTGACCGAGCTGTCGCTGTCGCCGGGCTACATGAGCCAGAAGATCCAGGTGGTACTGGCCAGCGACCTCTACGAGGAGCGCCTGGAGGGCGACGAGCCGGAGCCGATGCGGGTCGACAAGGTCAACCTGCGCGAGCTTTCGGCCCTGGCCATGCACCCGCAGTTCACCGAGGGGCGGGCGTTGGCGGCGCTGTACCTGGCCCGTGACCTGCTGATCCAGCGGGGGCTGCTCGAAGCATGAACGACCTGCAGCTGATGCACGAAGTGGTCAAGCTCGCCCAGCTGGCCGGCAAGGCCATCCTGCCGTTCTGGCGCGCCGACGTGGCGGTGACCAGCAAGGCCGACGATTCACCGGTGACGGCTGCCGACCTGGCCGCGCATCAGGTCATTGCCGATGGCTTGCAGGCGCTGGCGCCGCAGATTCCGGTGCTGTCCGAAGAGGACTGCAATATCCCGCTGGCCGAGCGCCAGGGCTGGAGCCGCTGGTGGCTGGTCGATCCGCTCGACGGCACCAAGGAGTTCATCGCCGGCAGCGAGGAATTCACCGTCAACATCGCGCTGGTCGAGAACGGCGAGGTGGTGTTTGGCGTGGTGTCGATGCCGACCAGCGGGCGCTGCTATTTCGGCGGTCGCGGCCTTGGCGCCTGGCGCTCAGAAGGGGCTGCTGAGCCGCTACCTGTCCAAGTGCGCAATACGCCGCCTGCCGGCGGCCGTTTCACCGTGGTGGCCAGCCGTCGTCATTCCAGCCCGCAACAGGAGGCGTTGCTGGCTGGCCTGCGTGCTGCCGTGGGTGAACTGGAGCTGGCCAATATCGGCAGTTCGTTGAAATTCTGCCTGCTGGCCGAAGGCAGCGCCGACTGCTACCCGCGCCTGGCGCCGACTTCGCAGTGGGACACGGCGGCGGCCCAAGGCGTGCTGGAAGGTGCCGGTGGTGAGGTGATCGAAGTGGATGGCCAGCCGTTCCGCTACCCGGCGCGCGAGTCCTTGCTCAACCCGTTCTTCCTGGCCCTGCCTGCCAAAGCTGCCTGGCGCCAGGCCTTCCTTGATCTGATCTGAGGTTCGGTCGCCCTTTGTGCAAGCAACTGTCTTGCACATTACTTAAAAATTGGCGCGATCCCTGTGGGAGATCACCCAGCCCTGTGGGCTGCGCTGTCGCGCAGAGAACAAAGCCTCAGCAAGCGCCGCTTTACCCTGTGGGAGCGGGCGTGCCCGCGAAGCATGCGACGCGGTGCATGGCACCGGCTTCGCCGGTGTTCGCGGGCACGCCCGCTCCCACAGAGGTCGCGCCAGCCGCTGTCAGCGGTGCAGGACGTACTGCCCGCTGAAGGTGACAGCGGGTTCGTCGCTGCCAACGTTGCTGACCGTGGTTTCCAGGGTCAGCCTGGCCCGGCCACGGCGCTGGTACATCGTCAGGAACCGCTCCCAGGTCTTTTCGTCCGGCGCCGGGCAACGTGCCACCGCCGTGCCGGTCACCGGCAGTGGATAGCTGATCTGGCCCTCCTGGATGACGATATGCCCGTCATCGATGCCCAGCTCACGCAGGCGCAGGTGCAACCAGCCCCAACCCACCAGCACCGCGGCGCAATACAGGCTGCCGCCGAACATGGTGCTCTTGTGGTTGACGTTGGCGGCCAGCGGCAGTTGCAGGCGCAAGGTCTGGGCTTGCCAATCGATGACTTCCAGGCCCATTTCGCGGGTCAGTGGAATGTCGCCGTGCAGCACGGACTGCAGGTATTGGCTGTCGGAACTCATGGGCGATTTTCCTCGTGGTCGTCACTGGTGCTGCTACCGCCTTCAAAATGCAGGCCGTGCTTGCGCAGCTTGTCGTGCAGGGTCTTGCGCGGGATGCCGAGGGCTTCGGCGAGGCTGCGCATGGAGCTGTGGGGCTGGGCCAGTTCGGCGGCGATCAACGAACGTTCGAACTGTTCGACCTGCTCGCTGAGGTTGCCCAGCAGGATCGGCGCAGCGGTGGCGGCGGCAGGCGGCGCCTGGCCATCGAGGGCCAGCTCCAGGCCCAGGGCAAAGCGTTCGGCAGCGTTCTGCAGTTCGCGCACGTTGCCCGGCCAGTCATGGCGCAGCAGCACGGCCCGCTGGGCGGGCTGCAGGCTGTGCGGCGGCAGGCCATGGCGCTGGCTGGCGGCGTCGGCGAAGTGCTGGAACAACACCAGGATGTCGTCGCCGCGTTCGCGCAAGGGTGGAATGCGCAGCGGCGCCACGTTCAGGCGGTAGTAGAGGTCGGCGCGGAAGCGGCCTTGGTCGGCGGAGGTGCGCAGGTCTTCCTTGGTGGCTGCGATGATGCGGATATCCAGCGGGATGAGCTGGTTGCCGCCGAGCCGCTCGACCACCCGCTCTTGCAGCAGGCGAAGCAGCTTCACCTGCACGTCCAGGCTCATGCTCTCGATCTCGTCGAGGAACAGCGTGCCGCCGTTGGCGAACTCGAACTTGCCGATACGGCGCTTCTGCGCACCGGTGAAGGCCCCCGGCTCGTGGCCGAACAGCTCGCTTTCGACCACCGATTCGGCCAGCGCGCCGGCATTGATCGCCACGAACGGGCCTGTGCGGCGGCTGGACAGGTCGTGCAGGGCACGGGCGACCACCTCTTTGCCGGCACCGGTCTCACCGAGGATCAACACATCGGCCCGGGTACCCGCCAGGGCGCCGATCTGCTCACGCAAGCGCTGCATCGACGGTGAGTGGCCAACCAGCCGGGTGGCCAGTTGCTGGCGGTCGCTCAGGGCCAGGCGCAGGCTGCGGTTGTCCAGCACCAGGCGGCGCAAGGCCAGGGCACGGCGCACGCTGTCGAGCAGGGCGTCGCTGGCGAAGGGCTTTTCGAGGAAGTCGTAAGCGCCCGCGCGCATGGCCTGTACCGCCAGCGGCACATCGCCGTGGCCGGTGATCAGCAGCACCGGCAGCTCACTGTCGCGGCCGTGCAACTGCTCCAGCAGCTGCAGGCCGTCGATGCCGGGCATGCGGATATCGCTGACCACCACGCCCGGCCAGTCGGGCTCGATGCGCTCGGCCAGTCCTTGGGCGTCAGCCAGGGCGACCACCTTGAGCCCGGCCAGGTCGAGGGTCTGGCTCAGGGCCTGGCGCAGGTGTGGGTCATCGTCGACCAGGATCACCTGGGCCTGGCTGTCGATGTAAGGCTCGGTCGTCATGCCGAGGGGTCCTCCGAAGTGGGCAAGGTAGCGCCGGGTGCGGCCACGCGCAGTTGCAGGGTGAGCAGGGCGCCACCTTCGGGGTGGTTGGCCAGCAGCAGTTCACCGCCCAGGGCGCGCATCAGGCTTTCGCAGATGGCCAGCCCCAGGCCCAGGCCCTGGGTGCGGGTCTTGGTGGTGAAGAACGGCTCCTTGGCGTGCTCCATGGCCTGGCGGCTGAAGCCCGGGCCGTTGTCGCGAATGTATAGGTAGACGTAGTCATCGCGCTGTTCGGCACTCAGCCACAGGCGCCGCGGGTTGGCTTTTTCGGTCAGGGCGTCGAGGGCGTTGGCCAGCAGGTTGCCGAGTACCTGGCGCAGGCGGGTTTCGCCGGCCTGCACCCACAGGGTGGCTTCGGGCAGGTCGCGGATCAGCTCCACGGCCATTGCCCGGCGGCGCTTGGCCAGCAGGGCCAGGGCGTCATCCAGTGCCGGTTGCAGGGCCACGCTTTCCGGGGCGTGGCGGTCGCGGCGGGCGAAGGCGCGCAGGTGGGCGATGATCGAGGCCATGCGCCCGGTCAGTTCGCCAATCAGCTTGAGGTTGCCGCGGGCGTCTTCGGTGCGTTGATGGTCGAGGAGGATTTCGGCGTTTTCCGCGTAGCTGCGGATCGCCGCCAGCGGCTGGTTGAGCTCGTGGCTGATGCTGGCCGACATGGTGCCGAGCACCGAGAGCTTGCCGGCCTGGACCAGTTCGTCCTGGGCGCGCACCAGCTCCTGCTGGGCGTTCTCGCGCTCCAGCACGGCGCTTTTGAGCCGGGTGTTGAGGCCTTCGAGGGCGGCGGTACGCTCGGCCACGCGTGACTCCAGCTCCTGGCGGCCCCGGGCCTCGAAATCGATGCGGTCGATGTAGTGGCGGCGCCGCTGCATCACCAGGCCGGTGAACAGCATCAGCACCAGCAGGGTGCCGGCGCCGATGGCCATCACCGTCTGCACCGAGCGGTCGACCAGCGTGCGGGGGGCGAGGATGCTCACTTGCCAGCCGGTTTCCTTGATGTCGCGGGTCTGCGTCAGCCAGGCGTCCTGGTTGAGCACCAGCGGCTGCGGCGCCTGGGTCGGGTAGGGCTGGATGGCGATGATCGCCTGGCGCTCGGCTTCGGTCAGCACGCGGGTGGCGCGAAAACGCCAGTCGGGGCGCGAGGTGAGGATCACCACGCCGTTGTGGTCGGTCAGCAGCAATTGCTCGGGGGTACGGCCCCACAGGGTTTCGGTGTGGTCGAGGTCGACCTTGACCACCAGCACGCCCACGATGCGCTCCCTGTCGCGTACGGCGGCAGCGAAGAAGTAGCCGCGCTTGGCCGAGGTGGTGCCCTGGCCGAAGAAGCGGCCCAGGTGGCCGGCCATCGCTTCGTTGAAATACGGGCGGAAGGAGAAATTGCGGCCGACGAAGCTGTCCTGCTTGTCCCAGTTGGAGGCGGCCAGGGTGTTGCCGCTGACATCCATCAGGTACATCACTTCGGCGCCGGTCTGGTGGACGATGTCCTTGAGCAGGCGGTTGGCATTGGTGACCGCCTCGAGGCGGAACGGGTCGGCCAGCACGCCGCGCAGCGCCGGCAGGTCGCCGAGGATCTGCGGCAGGGTTTCGTAGCGGTGCAGGGTGCCGAGCAGGTTGGCGACGTACAGGTCGAGGGTCTGGCGGTTCTGCGAGGCCAGTTCGTCCTGGTAGTAGCGCTCGGCCAGGTGGTGCAGTGGCCACAGCAAAGGCGCCAGGCACAGGGCCAGCAGGGCCAGGCTGCGCCAGCGGGGACGGCGAGGGGGTGTGGGTTTTGCAATCATCGCGTAAATGCGCCAGGTGGGTCTGGCGCAATTATGCGCTACTTGAGGCAGTCGATCAGTGCCTGGTGCCAGTGCGGCAGGTGGACGTCCCACTCCTGGGCCAGGCGCGAGCAGTTAAGGCGAGAGTTGGCTGGGCGACGGGCTGGGGTCGGGTATTCGCTGGAAGGGATCGGCAGCAGCTCGGCGCAGGGCAGGCCGCGTGCCTTGAGCTGTTCGCCAATGGCCTGGGCGAAGCCGAACCAGGATGTTTCGCCCTGGGCGGTGAGGTGATAGGTGCCCCAGGCACCGCGCTGCCCGGCCTGCCAGCGCTCGATCAGTGCCCGGGTGGCGACGGCGATGGTGGTGGCCCAGGTGGGGGCACCGATCTGGTCGTTGACCACGCGCAATTGCGGTTTTTCCTGCAGCAGGCGTTGCATGGTCAGCAGGAAGTTGCGCCCGTACAGCGAATAGACCCAGCTGGTGCGCAGAATCAGATGCTCGCCATCCACGTCGGCGATGGCTTGCTCCCCGGCCAGTTTGCTGCGGCCGTACACACCCAGCGGGTTGGGGCGGTCGAGCTCGGTGTAGGGCAAGGCCTTTTCACCATCGAAGACATAGTCGGTGGAGTAGTGGATCAGCGGCGCTCCCAGGCGCACCGCCTCTTCGGCCAGGATCCGCGGGCCTTCGGCGTTGATCGCGAAGGCCAGGTCTGGCTCGCTTTCGGCCTGGTCCACCGCGGTATGGGCGGCGGCGTTGATGATCAGCTGCGGGGCCAGGCGCCGCACTGGCTCGCGCAGCGCCTCGGGGCGGGCCATGTTCAGATGCTCGCGGCCCAGCACATGCACTTCGCCAAGCCCGTTCAACTGCGCCTGCAGCGCCTGAGCGACTTGGCCATTGTGGCCACAGACGAGAATCTTCATGGGAACAGGTCCGCGTCTTTCAACAGCACGGCAGCCTGGTCCTTGGCCGACAGGGTCGGGTTCTCGACGCCCCAGTCGATGGCCAGGTCAGGGTCGTCCCAGCGGATCGAGCGCTCGGCGGCGGGGTTGTAGTAGTCGGTGGTCTTGTACAGGAAGTCGGCCGTTTCGCTCAGCACCAGGAAACCGTGGGCGAACCCGGGTGGGATCCAGAACTGCAGGTGGTCGGTGGCGGTCAGGCGCCGGGCCACCCAGCGGCCGAAGTACGGCGAACTGCGGCGTATGTCCACGGCCACGTCCAGCACTTCGCCCTGCACCACGCGCACCAGTTTCCCCTGAGGGTTGTCGATCTGGTAATGCAGACCGCGCAGCACACCCCGTTGGGAGCGCGAATGGTTGTCTTGGACAAAGTGGCCGTCGAACCCGGTCTGCTTCTTGAATTCGCGGGCATTGAAGCTTTCGAAGAAGAAGCCACGGCTGTCGCCGAAGACCTTGGGTTCGATGATGACTACGTCGGGTATCTCGGTCGCTATGATGTTCATGGAGATTCTTCGGTCAGTGTGCTGAGGGTCCGACCTTGAAAGGTCCGCTCTAAGTCCGCCGCCTTGGCAAACTGAGCCTAGATCGGCTGGCGGTGAGCCAGCACGCGCCCACCTGCTGATTTCATCTTTGCACCGGGTTATCGGCCACAGGGCCGGGTTCCCCAGCAGAAAAATGAAACAGGTTTCATCTTGAGGCTTTTTGGCACGGTGACGCAGCCTGCGCGAAGCGATTATATCGAACGTCGGGTCTGGATTGTCTTTGGCTGACCGTTTATCGATCTATATCGGTAAAAAATAGAAATTTGTCAGATACTGATCATATATAAGGCTTCTAAAGTCGATATGTATCGGTTATAAATTAGCCAATCTCGGCGGGCATCACACACCGTCGGGAATGTCACATTCACTTGCTATCCATCGACCATCGGCCCAGTGCCTTTGCAGAGGTTACCCATGAAGACCCTCAACTCCACCCCCCGCGCCGACGGTTTCCACATGCCCGCCGAATGGGCTGCGCAAACCCAGGTCTGGATGGTCTGGCCGGAGCGTTCGGACAACTGGCGCCTGGGCGGCAAACCAGCCCAGGCGGCGCATGTCACCCTGGCCAAGGCCATCGCCCGCTTCGAGCCGGTAACCGTGGCGGTTTCCGCCGGCCAGTACGAAAACGCCCGTCGCCAGCTGGACCTGCCGAACATTCGGGTGGTGGAAATCAGCAACGACGACGCCTGGGTGCGGGACACCGGCCCGACCTTCGTGATCAACGACCACGGCGAGGTACGTGGCGTGGACTGGGGCTTCAATGCCTGGGGCGGCTTCGACGGTGGCCTGTATGCGCCGTGGAACCGGGATGAAGAACTGGCGGCCAAGGTACTGGAAATGGAGCGCTGCCAGCGCTACCACACCGAAGGCTTCGTGCTCGAGGGCGGTTCGATCCATGTCGATGGCGAAGGCACCCTGATCACCACCGAAGAGTGCCTGCTCAACCGCAACCGCAACCCGCACCTGAACCGCGAGCAGATCGAAGAGATCCTGCGCGAGCAGCTGGCGGTGGAAACCATCGTCTGGTTGCCCGAAGGCCTGTACAACGACGAAACCGACGGCCACGTCGACAACTTCTGCTGTTACGTCAGCCCGGGCGAAGTGTTACTGGCCTGGACCGATGATTCCAACGACCCCAACTATGCCCGTTGCCATGCGGCCTACGAGGTGCTGAAAAACACCCGTGACGCCAAAGGCCGCGAGTTTGTGGTGCACAAGATGCCGATCCCCGGCCCGCTGTTCGCCACTGAAGCAGAATGCGCCGGTGTCGACCAGGTGGCCGGCAGCCAGGAGCGCGACCCGTCGGTGCGCCTGGCCGGTTCGTACGTGAACTTCCTGATCGTCAATGGCGGCATCATCGCGCCGAGCTTCGACGACCCGGCAGATGCGCAGGCCAGAGCGATTCTTGCCAAAGTCTTCCCGGACCACGAAGTGGTGATGATCCCGGGGCGTGAACTGCTGCTCGGCGGTGGCAACATCCACTGCCTGACCCAGCAGCAGCCGGCACCGGTCAAGCGCTGATCACTGCCCCACGAAGAAGCCCGTCAGATGACGGGCTTTTTTTTGCTCCGGCGATATCCGGAAGGCCCGATGGCATACGTTTTGTATTGTTTTCAGGGAGTTAACCAGGCAGGCCGGGCTCTCGGTACTGTAACAATCACAACGTAAATTAGCCGCTCACGGGCCCAGGGAGTACGTGTGGACATGAACGCAGCAAGTGAGACGGCTTTGCGCCCATCGGCAGTCAATCATCATTCGCTCAAGATTCTGGCGCAGTGGTTGAAACACCATGGAGGCAATCGGGTCAGGACGACCGACCCACGACGTCTGCTTGACGGCCGCTATCCTCAAGGGCTGATCAGCGATGCTGAGCTGGATGCGCTGCTGGGGGTCTGGCACTGACCAGGGCAGGAGCCCGCCCCATGAAGAACGCCACCGCACTTGCGGTGGCGTTTTCGTTTGAGCAAGGTGCAAAAGCGGGTCAGAAACGGTAAGTACCGGTCACCACCAGGCTGCGCGGGTCACCGACCTGGATCTGCGCGGCACTGGTCGCCGAGCTGTAGTAGGTCTTGTCGGTGATGTTGCTCAGCGCTGCCCGCATATCCCAGTCATGGGTGCGGAACCCTGCCAGCGCGTCCCAACGGCCATAGCCTGGCAAAACCGTGGTGTTCTGGTTATCGGCGTAGCGTTCTCCGACCAGCGTCAGGCCGGACTCGGCGTACCAGCCCAGTTCTGGTTTCCAGGTCACGAACAGGCTGGCGTTGCGTTTTGCCACATCGTTGATGCGATTGCCTTCCAGGCCATTGTTGTCTTTGACGATGGTGGCGTCCTGCAAACCGATGCCGCCACGGACGTACCAGTTGCCGACAATGTTGCCGGTGGCCGTCAGTTCGATGCCGCGTGAGCGTTGCAGGCCGCTGAGCAGGGTGATCTCCGGGTTGTTCGGGTCGCGCGTGCGGCGGTTGTAGAGCTCCAGTTCATAAATGGCGAGGGTGGTGCTCAGGCGTTCGTCCAGCCAGTCGCTTTTCACCCCGATCTCCTTCTGCCGGGTCAGCTCCGGGCTGGTGTCGTTGGTGTTGCCCGGCGCGCCTGGGGTGATGCCGATCAGGCCACCGCCGACCGGCGAGAATGTCTTGCTCCACGACGCATAGAAGGAATGGTCGCGCCAGGGGGTGTAGATCACGCCAAGGCGCGGGCTGGTGGTGTTGCTGTCCTGTTTCTCGGAAAGGTTGCGGACCTTGTTCGTGGTCTCTACCTCGAACTGGTCGAAACGCACCCCGGCCAGCAATTGCCATTGGTCGTTCAGGCGGATCTGGTCTTGCAGGTACAGCCCGCGGCTGTCGACCACGGTGTGGTTGTCGCTGGACACCAGCATGCGGCCGTTGTGCTGCAGGCTGCGGTCGGGGTGGTAGACATCCAGGCTGGGTACCGGGCTGCCACCGGCCGCGACCGGCGCGGCGGTATACAGCGTCGGGTCACGGCGCTGATTGCCGAACTCCAGCCCGATCAACAGCTTGTGTTCCAGGCCAAGGGTGGCGAAATCACCTTCGGCTTCCAGGTTGTTGAACAGGTTGCGGGTGGTCAGGTCTTGCTGCCAACGCTGGCGGGTAACCGTCTTGTTGCGGGCGTTGTAGCCCGTGACGTAGGTGTTGTCGAACTGGCTGTCGAGCGTGAACAGGCCGAGGGTGTGGCGCAATTGCCAGGTTTCGTCGAGCTGGTAGTTCAGGCGAGAGCGCAACGATTGCGCACGGTCGTCGATGTAGTCGCGCTGGGTGTCGCCGAAGGTGGTGCTGCGGCCGACATCCGCCGGGCGCCCGTCGACACCGGGAATGCCCCGGTCAGGCGTGCGGTTGTAGCGGCTGTACTCGTACTGCACCAGCCAGTTGAGGTCGGGTGAAAGCTGCCAGCTCATGGACGGCGCGAACAGTTGCCGGCTACCGTCGATGCCGTCGCGGAAACTGTTGTTGTCCTGGTTGCCCATGTTCAGGCGCAGGCTGAGGCTGTCGCTGGGGTCGGCACTGAGGTCGGCATACAGGCTGCGCAGGTCTTCACTGCCGCCCTGGGCCTCGATCGACGAGCGCCGGCCACGCTCTGGCGCCTTGCTTACCCGGTTGACGATGCCACCTTGGCTGCCACGGCCATAAAGCACGGCTGCCGGGCCTTTGAGCACTTCGACCCGCTCGATGTTATGCAGGTCGCGAATGTACTGGCTGTCGTCGCGGATGCCGTCCAGGTAAAAGTCGTTGCTCGCCTCGAAGCCGCGAATACGTACGCTGTCGAAGCGCGTATCGGCACCGCTGCTGACGTTGGGAATGCCTTCCAGCGCCTCGCCCAGGGTATTGCTGCCGTAGTCCAGTACGTTGGAGGTCTTTACCGAGTCGATGGCTTGCGGCACATAGCGCACCGGCGTCGACGTACGGGTCGCGGTGCTGACCTCCTTGACCTGGGGGTTGTCTTCTTCGCGTTCACTCTCGGCAGTTACCGAGAGTTCGGGCAGGGTGGTGCTGGAGGCGCTGGCCAGGCTGGCGCTGATCAACAGTGACAGGCCAAGGCCAAATGAGGGCAGGCGGTTGGGGGCAAGCATCAGAACATCCGGACTGAGGTAAATGAAAAACAGGCGCGAATGGTAATGCTTGTTATTTGCTGTCGCTTGGGTGTTTGTAAAGACTTGTCTTTACATATGTGTCAGTTTGTAAATTAGGCTTTTGCCACGGGTTGCTGCCGAACAATCCCACAAAAGACAAAATGCCTGCCGATTGCCTCAAGTCATATGAAAATGCACCAGCCATTACTGCGAAATTGGTTATATCGACCTGCAATTCACGATTTTTTGACATTTGTAATCGCGCAGGGCTAGGATTCGGCCAACGCTTGCTGGCCACCCCTGGCCATGCTGCTGCGAAAGGCCCGCCACACAACGATTGGCGGGCCTTTCAGTTCGGATCCGCATAGCGTCGAACCTACGAAGGGGCGTTGGTTCCTGGCGTAATTGTGCAAAGCGTTTTTGATTTAGAAATAAGGAAAACAACATGTTGAAAACCAGGATCAGCCTGGTCGCCCTGGCGATGATCGCCGCGACCCAGGCCCAGGCCAACGATCAGGCCGACAGCAAGGGCTTCCTCGAGGACAGCCACGCCAACGTTCTTCTGCGCAACGCCTACATCAACCGTGACAAGAAGCACGGTACCGATGACCAGATCGAATGGGGTCAGGCAGCCATTGCCAACTTCTCCTCTGGCTTCACCCAGGGCACCGTCGGTGTCGGTGTCGACGCCTTCGGCCTGTACGCCGTGCGTCTGGACGGCGGCAAAGGCCACAACGGTGGCGCCGGTGTCGACTTCTTCAAGCCGCACAACAGCGTGAATGCCGATGGCAACGCCAGCGGCCCGCACGACCTCGCCCGTGCCGGCGCAGCCGTGAAGTTCCGCATCTCCAACACCGTGCTCAAGTACGGTGACCAGATGCCAGCCCTGCCAGTGCTGCAATACGACGACGCCCGCCTGCTGCCAGAAAGCTTCACCGGCACCCTGATCACCTCCAAGGAGATCGCAGGCCTGGAGCTGAACGCCGGCCGCTTCACCCAGGAAGCGCGCAAGAGCGCCGAGCGTCGTGACGGTGGCGGCCTGAAGTCGATCAACGTCCTCGGCGGCAGCTACAAGTTCACCGACAACTTCACCGCTTCGCTGTACACCGCAGACAACGAAGACGTGATGAAGAAGCACTACCTGGGCCTGAACTACGTCTTCCCGATCGCCAGTGACCAGTCCCTGACCCTGGACTTCAACGGTTACAAGTCGGACATCGACAACAAGTTCGTCCAGGCTGCCAAACTCAACGGCGATTCCAACACCATCTGGAGCCTCGCTGCGACCTACGCCTACGGCGCGCACTCGTTCACCATCGCGCACCAGCGCAGCACCGGCAGCACCGGCTACAACTACGGCTGGTACCAGAATGAAGGCGGCGTGGGTGACGGTGGCTCGACCATCTACCTGGCCAACTCCTACTGGTCCGACTTCAACGCCGAAGACGAGCGCTCCTGGCAGCTGGGCTACGGCCTGGACTTCGGCGCCTACGGCATCCCGGGCCTGACCTACAAGCTGGCCTACGTGGTGGGTGACAACATCAACACCCGCAACGTCGATAACCCGCAGGGCTTCGGTGAAGGTAAAGAACGCGAGATCTTCAACCAGATCCGCTACGTCGTTCAGGACGGCCCGGCCAAGGACCTGTCGATCAAGCTGCGCAGCTCGTTCGTTCGCACCAACAACGCTGTACAGCAGAACGGCTACAACGACGACGGCAACGAAGTCCGCGTATTCGTCGAGTACCCGATCAGCATCTTCTGATCCTGACCGAGCGTCGCGAGCAGCCCCGGCCTATGCCGGGGCTGTTTGTTTGCGGCGCACGCTGGCCGCTGCCGGCGTGGCCGGTACCTCCCCTGTCTCCGGCGCAAAGCTGTCACTGCGCGCCATCCGCCACATCCGCGCATAGAACTCGCTTTCAATCGAGCCACTGAGCAATTCGCCAGGCTTGAGGAACTGGTGCAAGTCGGAAAACAGGCTGATCTGGCTGGTGCTGATACGCCGCGCCAGGTGCTTGGGCTTGAGCTCCGAGGGGTGTTCCAGGCCTGCGGCAGCGAGCATCTCGGCCAGGGCATGCAGCGTGTTGCGATGGAAGCTGGCCACCCGTTCGGCTTTGTCGGGCACGACCAAGGCGCGCTGGCGCAACGGGTCTTGCGTGGCGACGCCGGTCGGGCACTTGTTGGTGTGGCAGCTCTGCGACTGGATGCAGCCGATGGCGAACATGAAGCCGCGTGCCGAGTTGACCCAGTCGGCGCCGATGGCCAGCACGCTGGCGATATCGAAGGCACTGACGATCTTGCCCGCCGCGCCGATGCGGATGCTCGAGCGCAGGTTCAGGCCGACCAGGGTGTTGTGCACGAACATCAGGCCTTCGCGCATCGGCACGCCCATGTTGTCGCTGAACTCCCGAGGTGCCGCGCCGGTGCCGCCTTCCTTGCCGTCGACGACGATGAAATCCGGGGTGATGCCGGTGACCAGCATGGCCTTGGCGATGCCCATGAATTCCCACGGGTGGCCCAGGCAGAACTTGAAGCCCACCGGCTTGCCGCCCGACATCTCTCGCAGGCTGGCAATGAAGTGCAGCAGCTCCACCGGGGTGCGGAATGCGCTGTGCGCGGCGGGCGAGATACAGTCCTCGCCCACGCGCACACCGCGGGTGGCGGCGATCTCAGGGCTGACCTTGTGTGCCGGCAGAATCCCGCCATGGCCGGGCTTGGCACCCTGGCTGAGCTTGAGTTCGATCATCTTCACTTGCGGGCTGCGCGCCTGCTCGGCGAAGCGTTGCGCGTCGAAGCGGCCGTCTTCGGTGCGGCAACCGAAGTAGCCGCTGCCGATTTCCCAGATCAGGTCGCCGCCATGCTCGCGGTGGTAAGGGCTGATGCTGCCTTCGCCCGTGTCGTGGGCGAAACGGCCAAGGCGTGCGCCCTGGTTGAGCGCGGCAATCGCATTGGCGCTGAGCGCGCCAAAGCTCATGGCCGAGATGTTGAAGATCGACGCAGAGTAGGGCAGGCGGCATTGCGGCCCGCCAATGGCAATGCGAAACGACGCCGGGTCGGGTGTGGCGACAGGCAACATCGAGTGGCTGATGAATTCGAAGCCCGGCTTGTAGGCATCGTTGAGCGTGCCGAAGGCTTTCTCGGCGCTCTCGTTCTTGGCCCGGGCATACACCAGCGAGCGCTGCGAACGGGAGAACGGCAGCTTGTCGTCGTCACCTTCGATCAGGTACTGGCGGATCTCAGGGCGGATGGTTTCGATCAGGTAGCGGATATTGCCCAGGATCGGGTAGTTGCGCCGCACCGCGTGGTGGCTCTGGCGCAGGTCGTTGAGGCCGACCAGGCTGAGCAGGGCGGCAACCACCGTCAGCGGCCAGAGCCAACTGTGCTGGGCAAGGAACGGGATGCTGGCGAAGGTGAACAGCAGGCACAGGGCCAGGCAGGCATAACGGCTGGGAAGCGAATCTTTCATGGGTCCATCGCAGGTTGGATGACGCGGCCTAGGATAGGCAAACCCCGGGGCGGGAAAACCTGGGGTTTTGGTAAAAGACTATTACCCGAACGAGGGGGGCTGGCTCACCGGGGCAGCAACACACTGACGCGCAAACCACCGCCCTCGCGATTGTGCAGCAGCAGTTCGCCGCCATGGCTGCTGGCGATGCGCTGGGCAATGCTCAGCCCCAGGCCGTAGCCCCCGGACGCCTGGTTGCGTGACCCTTCGCCACGCACGAACGGGTCGGTGATGGTGGCCAGCAGGCCAGGCGCGATACCGGGGCCGCGGTCGTCGATGTGGATGTACACGCCAGTGATGGCGGTTTCCAGTGTCACCGACACCTGCCTGGCATAACGCAGGGCATTGACCACCAGGTTCTGCAGGCAGCGTTGCAGCAACAAGGCATCGACCCGCAGGCTGCCGCCCTTGCCCTGTACGGGCAAAGGCTCCGCGCTGCTGGCAAGGTCGGCGCACAGCCGCGCTACCAGGCGGTCGAGGTCGACCAGCTGAAGGTTCTGCTGCTCGCCGGCACGCAGGTAGTCGAGCACCTGGCCAACCATGTTGTCCATCTGGGTGATGTTCTGCCGCAGGCGTTCGCGCTGCTCGTCGTCCGGCAGCCGCTCCAGGCGCAGGCGCATGCGTGTCAGCGGGGTGCGCAGGTCGTGGGACACGGCGGCCAGGAAGTAGGCCTTGTCGTTGACCATGGCGATCAGGCGCTGCTGCATGGCATTGAAGGCGAGTGCGGCCTGCCTGACTTCCTCCGGGCCGTCCAGGGCCAGCGGTGGCTGCGCGAGGTTGCTGCCCAGCCCGCGCGCCGCATCGGCCAGGCGCCGCAACGGGCGCAGGCACAGGCGCACCGCGATCAGGCAGACCAGCAGCACGGCAACGATGCGCAGCGCGTACACCCGCAGCAGGTAATCGCTGATCAGCACCCACGCCGATTCGCCGCTCCAGCCCTGCAGCTCCTGGCCGTCGATGCTCAGCCAATGGCCATCGGGCAACGGCACGGCGAACTGGATATGCGCCTGGGCAGTGCGCAGGCCGAACAGGCTGCGCCAGACGATCGGCTGGCCCCGTTCATCGGTCAGTTGCACCTTCAGCAGGCGCACCGCCTGCGCATGGCCCAGTTCGTACTTGAGCGCCTGTTGCAGTAGCAGCTCGACGCGCCGGCGCCCGCGCCGCTGGTCCTCCGGTTGTGCAGGTTCGCTCTCGGCACAACGCAGCTGATAGTGCGCCGGTACCTGCAGGTTCTCGGTGTGGCAATCGGCCTGGGCAATCAGCGGGGCGCTGCGTGCGGCCATGAGCCGGACCGGTGCCTCGAGCACCTGGGCGAAACGCACATCGAACCAGATGCTGCTCGACATCAACTGGATCACCAGCGTGCCGCTGACCATGATCAGCAGCAGCTGGCCAAACAGCGTGCGTGGCCACAGGCGACGGAGCCAACGCATCTCAGCTGTCTGCCTCGGCGCGGGCAATGCTCAGCAGGTAGCCTTCGTTGCGGATGGTCAGGATCTGTATGCCGCTGGCCGGCGCGCGGCGCAGTTGCTGGCGCAGGCGGCTGATGCACATGTCCACCGAGCGATCGTCGGGGTGGTGATCGCGGCCAAACGCACTGCGTGTCAGCTGATCGCGGGAGACCACGCGGTTGTTGGCCTCCAGCAGTTCACGCAGCACCCGGTAATCGGAGCGCGGCAGGGTGAGGGTTTCGCCGTCCGGGCGAGTCAGCAGGCGTTTGACGTGGTCGAGGCTGAAGCCGGCAAAACGCTGGGCTTCGGCGGCTGGCTCTTGCGCCGGGCTGTCCAGGCGCTGCGGGCGGCGCAGCACCGCCTTGATGCGGGCGATCAGCTCACGGGGTTCGAACGGCTTGGCCAGGTAGTCATCCGCGCCCACTTCCAGGCCGATGATGCGGTCCAGCGTGCTGCCCTTGGCCGACAGCATGATCACCGCCAGGCCAGGTGTGGCCTGCAACTGGCGGCACAGGCTCAAGCCATCCTCGCCGGGCAGCATGAGGTCGAGCACCACCAGGTCGACCTTGCTCGCGGCCAGCTGTTCGCGCATGCCTTCACCGTCTGCTGCCGCCAGCACGGTATAGCCGGCATCGGTGAGGTAATCGCAAAGAAGTTCGCGGATCTCGTCGTCATCATCGACAACCAGCAAGGTCGTGCTCATCGGGAAAACACCTGTTGGGCGAGGGCCGGCAGCGCTCGTTACGTTCAATTACATCCCCGTACAAGCCGGGTATGGAGCCCAGGGGGCGGATCCCTAGAATCGTAACAAAAAATCATCTGCGAATACGAAGCCTTCCCAAATGAATCACAAGAGCGCCATGACCGACTTCACTCCAGTTGTCCGGGGCGGCAGCCGCCTGCACCCGCTTGCCTTGTTCATTGCCGTCGCCATCAGTGGCAGCGCCTTGGCTGCCGAACGCCAGCCCCTGGAGCTGGATGCCACGCAGATCGAGGACAGTGCGCTAGTGTCCGCAGATGAAACCGGCCAGCTTGGCTACACGGTGGAGAGCACCCGCAGTTCCACCGGCCTGAAGCTGACCCCGCGGCAGACGCCGCAGTCGGTGACCACCATCACCCGCCAGCAGATGGATGACCGCGATGTGCACTCCATCGAGCAGGCGCTGGACACCACGCCAGGCGTGAGCGCCACCAAGTCCGAAGTGGGAGGGCGCACCGACTTCCGTGCCCGCGGCTACTCGATCAGCAACTGGAAGGTCGACGGCCTGCAATTCCAGGGCGGTTCCGACTTCAGCGGTGGCGGCAACGCGCTGAACATGGACCTGTACGAGCGCATCGACATCGTCCGCGGCGCCAACGGCCTGCTGGGGGGCACCGGAGACCCATCGGCCACCGTCAACCTGATCCGCAAGGCACCGACCAGAACCTTCGGCGGCAGCGCCTACGCCACCTATGGCAGCTGGGACAAACGCCGCCTGGGCGCCGACCTCAACCTGCCGCTGTCCGAAGACGGCCGCCTGCGTTCGCGCTTCGTGATGACCCAGGGCGACGCCAACTCGTTCCGCGACAACCAGTCCGAACGCTCACGCGCAGCCTTGGCCAACTTCGCGTTCGACATCGACGATGCCACCACGATTGGCGCCGGCTACCAGTACGAATACAACAAGGTGGTCGGTGGCGGTTGGGGCGCCAACATCCCGATCTGGTACAAGGACGGCAGCAAGACCGACCTGCCGCGCAGCACCAACGTGGTGCCGAGCTGGAGCTTCGGCGAATACACCACCCGCACCACCTTCGGCTCGCTGGAGCACCGCTTCGACAACGACTGGACCCTGGACCTGAAGGCTGCCCAGAGCACTGCCGAAGTGCTCAACCACCGTGGCCTGGCCAAGGTCAACTCGGCTGGCCGTGGCAGCTATGGCGGCTACTGGGACCAGGATGGCAGCGGCGCGGTGCTCAACGGCCTGCACAGTTCCAGCGACACCACCCAGCAGTCTGCGCAGATCGACCTGTCTGGCCCGTTCCAGCTGTTCGGCCGCACCCACCAGGCGATGGTCGGCTACAACGACAGCCGTACCGTGGCCTGGTCGCCGGAATACAGCTGCACCATGGTCAGCGACGACCGCGTCAGCGCACCCTCGGTGGGCTGCCAGTTCCGCGCCAACAACGGCTTCCCGCTCACCGACTGGCACAACGGCGTGGACAGCGACTACGACATGATCGCCACGCGCACCGGCCGCCACAGCAAGACCACCACTCGCTTGCAGGGCATGTATGCCGCCACCCGGCTGAGCATCACCGACCCGCTGTCGGTGATCGTCGGCGTGCGCACCACCGATTATTCGGCAACCACCAACAGCGTGGCCGGTGTGCGCAGCAACCAGCAGAACAACGGCATCGTCACCCCGTACCTGGGTGCGGTATACGACCTCAACGACACCTACTCGCTGTACGCCAGCTACACCGACATCTTCAACCCGCAGACGGCCGAGACCGAAAGCGGTACCAAGGTCGAGCCGATTCGTGGCCAGAGCTACGAGACCGGTATCAAGGGCGAGTGGCTGGACGGGCGCCTGAACGCCTCGGCGGCGTACTTCCGCACCAAGCAGCAGAACAAGGCAGTGCTTGATAACGGCCTGACCACGCCGACTGGCGGTGATGCCTACAAGGCCGGCACCGGCCAGGAAACCGACGGTATCGACCTGGAAATCGCCGGCGCCCTGACGCCAAACTGGAACCTCTATGCCGGTTATACCTACCTGCACTTCCGTCGCGTCGACAGCGATGGGCGCAGCGACCCGTCGCACCTGTTCAAGGCCTCGACCACCTATCGCCTGTCCGGCCCGCTGGACCGCCTGACCCTCGGCGCCGGGGTGAAGGCACAAACCAACATCCGCGCCATCTCCAGCCCCGCGGGGCAGCCGGTGAACGGCGTGAGTGCAGGGGCGACCGACGTGAACTGGTCCGGTTATGCGATCTGGAACGCCATGGCCAAGTACCAGCTGACCGACGACACCTCGGTGAGCCTCAATGTCGACAACCTGTTCGACAAGCACTACTACACCCAGTACGGGTTCTATGCCGGGGCGATCTACGGCGATCCGCGGAACATGTCGCTGACGGTCAGTACTGCGTTCTGATCAATCGGGGCCGCAACGCGGCCCCTTTTGTTAGGGCAGGGAGGCGTCCAGCGTCAGGCTATGAACAAGCTATGGCAGCTACAGCACAGCCTCTTCACCTGGCATTTCATCGGTAACCATGACTCACACATGTGCGCCGCATGGGTCTTCCATGCGCAAGCCAAAGTAACGGGAGTCGTTGGCATCCCAGAATGGCCTCAGCAGGCCTGCATTTCGCTGCGTGTACGTGGTCAATGGTTGTCGTGTTGCATTTGCTCGTGCAAACGACACTGAAAACAAAAAAGGCCCACCTTTCGGTGAGCCTTTTTAGTACTGCGTATGGTGGCACCAGGAGTCGAAAAACTCAGTAAGTTTTTGATATGTAGCGATTTTTAGTCAATGCGCATGAGCCAGTATCTCTAAAACTACCCTAAGGCTCTGTCTGATAGTCCAAGATGCATAACTAACTTTAGCAAGATGGGAAGCACTCTAACGTTCTGGGCTATGGCTAATCTCGCGTGGTTTCACGAATAGGGGAGTCCCTCTAGAGCTGTTAAGCAGTGACAATCGGCCCGCTGTAGCTACTCACCGATGGACGTGTTGCTGGCAAAATGATAGCTTCCTGTTACAAGTGGTGAGCATAACCGTCGCGATGTAACTTACGATATTTGAGGCTGCGGTAGTTTTTTGGCTGCGTTAAGAAATAATAATTATCCATGGCCTGTCATTTCTGAAGGGGCGTTCCCGGTTAAATTTGGCTGGGACGGTCAGTGGCCATGATTGTCATTGTCGGGAGGCATTGATTGTGCGCTAAAGCATTGCTTGATGAATTGTTGCTCTGTTGCATAACGGATTTTGATCGTTCGGGTAATGACTTTTATAGTTTTGATCTCTAATGTTTTTATGTTAATAAGGAGATGGGTTTGCTTAGTTCTGTGAAAATTGAGCGATTTAAGAACATTACGGATATTGAAATTCCTCTAGGAGGTATAAATCTCCTTATTGGATCTAATAATGCGGGTAAGAGCAGTATTCAGCAAGCAATCCAATTTTCTGTGTCTATTGCACAGACTACTGCACAACAAGGCGCGCGGTGGTCTCAAGATAGATGCCCCTCATCACTTTCTAGTGAATCGTTGATTTACTCACCTTTGAGGGACGTTGAAGCGTTAGCACCGTACGGAAGGCTTCAGACTTCATTGGAGCATGCGATTAAAGTAACTTTTGTTGAGAACACAAATTCAACTGTTACTATACGAAAAGGTAGGAATAGAAATATTACTACCTCGCTAGAAGGTCGAGCGTTGGGAGAGCATCTCCAAAATATTGAAAGCCCTTATTCAATGATTGTTCCTGGTCTAGCAGGAATACCTTCCTTTGAAGAATATAGACCGCCATCAGTTGTCCGCAAAGCTGCTGCAAAAGGAGACTCGAATAGTGTCTTTAGAAATATTTTGCTGCTGCTATCTAAGGATAATCAGTCATGGCAATCGTTTAAGGATAAGTTTAAGACTGTATTTCCAGATTATGAGATAAGCGTGAGGTTTGACTCCAATATTGATGAGCATATCAATGCGAGAGTTACTAGTAATGAAGTGTCGCTGCCAATTGATTCGTGTGGGACAGGAATTCTACAAGCCATTCAAATACTGGCTTATTACTATTTGTACAAGCCTAAGCTGCTTATATTGGATGAGCCTGATTCGCACTTGCACCCAAATAACCAAAGAATTTTAGCGATCTTGCTCAAAGAGCTACATCAAGAAACCGGCTGTCAACTTATAATATCTACGCATTCTCGACATTTTTTCGATGCGCTTAAAGATGATGCGACTATTCACTGGATAAATAATTGTTCTTTGGTTGAGGATTCGGAAGACCTTGAGCGAAGCATTTTGCTAGAAATCGGGGCTCTTGATAAGGGGGATCAACTGAGAAATGGCGAGATACCTTGCATATTGCTTACTGAAGATGCAGATGTAAGTTACATAAATCTTATTGCTGAGGCTTCTGGTTTCTTGCCTGGGGAGTATCAAGTCTGGTCATATAATGGTTGCTCGAATATACAGATCGCGCAGGCGTTGAATTCATTTATAGTTGAACATGCTCCAGGTACAACTGTAGTTGTTCATCGCGATCGGGATTATATGACGGACGCAGAAGTTTTGGAGTATAAGGAAGGTTTAGAAGCTGTAGGTATAAAAGTTTTTATTTCGGTCGGGAATGATGCTGAAAGTCATTTTGTAGATGAGGAGCATATTTCCGAGTTATACCCGCGGCTAACACAGCAGCAAGTTTCAGTGTTGATAGAGGAGTGTCTCAATGAACGACGAGATGCGATACTGGAGAAGTACATAAACACAATATACAATCGACAGCTTCAAGATTCCTACAGAGGTGGCGCCAAGCCAAATGCTGGTGTTATTGCTCGGCAGTGCACGCAAAACTTTGATGGCAATATGCGCGGCTTCATGCACGGGAAAATTGTAGAGCGTTCTCTCAGAGGAAAGCTACAGGCTCAAGTTGGACAGAATATCGACCTTTGTAGGGTAACTAGAGGTATTGCTGATCCGACTTTATCTGAGATTGCGGGTGAAATTTGGCACGACTGATCAGGGATTACATGCAGCGGAGAATAGTTGAGTGAGCTAGTTCCGTGCGCGAGCACAACCTAGATCACTATCTACAGTAAGGTCCTGACTTTTTAAGCGTAAATGTTAGTGTGCTGAGTATTCAGTCTCGGGCGTTAGCTATCCGCTCTGAAGGAAAAAGGGGACAAATTTATTTAATGGCACGTCAATCATCGCCGAAAAATAAATTTGTCTCCTTTTCTGCGGCGCAAGGTTATGGGAAGTGCCAAAATTAAAGTGATCGATACGTTGTGGATGTAATGAATAAAAGAAAGGATGCGTGTCCTAGATCAATACAGATTTACTGACGCTTGTTCTTGTGAGGCCTAGCGCTTTGGTGTCGTGGCTAAGAGCTGTATGCAGGTGAGTCGAGACCTGAGAGCAAACAGCTATTTTAAAATCTGGTATTCCATGATTGATTTAATTAGTTCCGCACCGTACTTTTGAACAATAGCATTATAGAATGTCGGCTCCACGTGCTTAGCGAATGCCAGCCTTCCCTTGAGTGCATAGATGTCTTTACTAGACATGCCACCAAGTGAGTATCTATGAATCAATGATCTAAAGTATCTTTTTTTCTCTCGGCCTAGTGATATTTTGTTGTCATTTGTTAGTACTAGCCCTGTGACGTGGCGGTTGTTTCCTTTTGACGAAAAAACAGTTTTTTCCTGGTTTACTCTTAAGGTCGGATATTCAATCTCGGCACAAGTCTTGGTTACTATATCGGGAAGCTCAAACAGAACGCCTCGTACATTAGTTGTAAATGTGAGATCGTCCGCATAACGTGTGTACTTGACACCTAAACGAGCACACTCTTCGAAAATCTTGCAGTCAAAATCGTACATCAAGGTGTTAGATATGAAAGGTGATGATGGTGCGCCGATGCTAAGTCTATGCACAGGGTCTTTCTTTGTAGCCCAGAAAAATACTTTCCTTACGGCGTAAGCATCTTCTCTAGCGATATCTTTTCTATGTTTCTTTATGTGCGAAATAAGATCGCTCGGTCCTATGGACGGAAAGAAGTCCGAAAAATCCATCTTTAGCAGATATTTGCTACCCAGATGTACTGCGGCGTTTTCCTTGATGCTTAAGCCATCTCTATAAGCTGTAGCGCAATCATGGATCGGAAGGTCCTTCAAGTAACTATCGAGAACCATGCGCTGTATTACTTTTAGCACTTCAGTAGGCTGTGCAATGACTCTTAGTCCTCGACCACTCCGTTTTGGAATTGAATACACCTTATATCGGTAGGGTGCAGTGTTAACAAACTTTACTAATTCTGCGGTACTGATTAATAGCTTGCTTGCCAGTTCTTCTAAAATCAGCATCACTCCGCCCCCACTGGCAAGACGACCGGCTCGGGAGTAGCCATAGCGTAGGCAGACTGAATCACATGCATTCTTCTCGATTCGCTATCATTGGTCGCATAATATTGCTGTGCCGCAAGTTTAACCTTGGTCGGTTCAAATTTCCCTGCAAACTCCACCATAACTACATCGAGGGCGACATAGTAATAGTCGATATGGCCTCGCTTCGAGCTCTTAATCAGGTTGAATTTTCCGAGCAGAAATATAAGTCTTTTTAGTTTGTCTCTTGAAATGTTAATGTCGAGGGCTCGAAGGTAGCCTTCAATCTCCATAAGCTTCAAAGCTCTGAAAACTTTAATGATTTCATAAATTACGAAGGCGATGTGCCCTTCATTATCTATGTTGAACGCCTCTGAGTCGTCTCGATTAGATATGGCGCCTAAGATATCTTCTCTCATCTCTTTTAATGAAGAAGATAGACTTCCTGCTAGGTCATTGTTATCCCAAGGATAGGAGCAGACGCTGCTTTCCTTTACGCCTTGCAAGTATCTTAATGGCCCGAGCTTAATGAAGGAACTTTCTTCGTAATGATCTTGCCTGACAAAGACCAGTATTTTATTCTTGAGAGCTTTGTTTTTAACAAATAGCCCGAGCTCAGCTAGTGCGCCCGGACTTTCGAGGATTATAACAATCAAGGATGATATGTGTGCAATGTCGCTCTCAAAGGCCAAGAGATCTTTGTAAACAGCATCATGAATCCAGTCTTTAAAGTCTTCAGCCAGAGTAATGCTGTCTGCAAGATGACAACGGGCTTTGTGCAAATACTCAACAAGTGCCCCTCTAACAGAAGTCGGAACAGCCGACTTAACGTCTACTTGGCCACCGCAGAGAAAAAGGATTGGATGAGTCAGAACGACACGGGAGTTTTCAAGAGAAATATGAGCTAGTGACTCGAGTCTTTTGTCATCGTACTTCAACGTCACGTTAGTCGACCCTAGTCCATGGCACTTGATTGCGTCTCCAGGAGGTTCTCTTTACCAAAGATATAGCGGCGAAGGCTCGCGTGGGATTTGCGAGGAGTGCGAGTGCTAAGGCACGAGTGCGACGAGTGAAGCCCACGCGAGCCTTCGTCGCAACTAATACCGTTCAATAAATTAGAGTCCGGCTATACACCAGACTAGAGCTCGAAAGCTCCTAAAGCGCGTAAAGAGGGCACCAATATTATTGGTATGCGAGCTTTTGTCAAGTCTACTTTCGGCTGAACCTAGGGTCTGTTCAAGCAGCCGTGGCGCGGTTCGAGGCACACTGGCGAGCTCTATAGCGCGTTCCTGATTTAGAGAAAAAACACGTTCATGCCGATCCTGTAGTGCCTTGGTACGTCTCCGGCCGCCAGGCCGGAGACGGTTGCCTATGAGCGGCCTGTGATAACCGATTGGTGCCGTTCATTATTACCAGCATCAGGTCCGAATCAGAGATTAAAAACCCATGACTTTTCTAGGCGACGGGCGAGTAGCCGAACCGTCAGCACGTAGTAATACCGCGTCGCTTCACTGCGCTGGCTCATCCGATGACCGAGAAACCACGCGACATGCTTTCTCTGCCAAACCCAAGGCGTTTCTCGCTGCCAGCGCACGGCAATCTCAGCCTGGATGATTTTCGCCTGCCGTATGTGGCGTTGCCGAGTTGCGTGCGAGCCGGTCAGTACTCCAGACAGGAACAGCTCCATGTCGAATGACTTACTCATACCCGCCCACCGATGTAGGCTGCGATTACATCGACCCGACCGTGCCCTAGCTCATAGCTGATTAGCCTTCGGGCCTCACGATCAAGGTGCTGATCTGTCCGGTAGCATTTACCGCCGTTGATAGGTGCGCGGTGTTGGGTGATTTGCTCGTAGCGGTCACATGCGTACGCCGCCCGTAGCTCATGGAACCCTTTGAGGTTGTGTATATGCAGGATGTCCCGTGCCGGTCGGATGATTTTTTGCAGCAGATCCACGTAGCTTTCGTGTGCCGCAATCAGGTTGCGGCTACCCTCAGGCGACACCTGCCGTGCCAAATCAAGCGCCTCTCGTATACGGTCATCCATCGCAATCCAACGTGGCGCCGAGGCGCCAGCGCGGCCACCTTTGGTGCCATCCTGAATGTTGATCTTGCCTAGGTCGTTAGCCTCGCGGCTTAGCCGTGGCAGGTCAGCCAAGATGGCCTCACGCAAGCGCATACCGGTGGCTCGCGCCAACAAAACAATCGCGGCGGCCCGTAGTTCATGTTGGTTGCAAAGCGCATCGACGATCTGCTTAACCTGTTCGCGGTCCCGGCCCTGCGGCACTGAATGTCGAACTCCTGTGCGCTGCATACCCAGCGCCTTGCTCGGACTGGGCAATTTCACGTACTGATCACCGCGAAGCGCCGCCATGGTCCTGTTAACGCTGGATAGCCGGTTTTGTGCGGTACTGACGGCGAGGTCACCGCTCCCAACCATGTTGCGCAGATACGCCGCGTAGTTAGCCAACACCTTACGATCAATCTGTCGCGCATCATTGATGCCGGGCCCCTGTTCGGAGCGACACCATTTGACGAATGCTTGCCAGCGATCACCGTGCGCTTTGACCGTGCCGTAATGGCCACCGCCAAACATGTCTTTCAGCGCCTGCGGCCCTGCGTAGCTCAATTGTCTGCCGTAGCCGAAATTGCGGCCATCGCGTCTACCCACCAATGCCATATTGGTCACCTCTTCTTATGCTCTCCCGTCCTTCCCACGTCATCCCGCCAAGAATGCTGAGTGTTATCAGGGATCAAGGCCCCTGCGACCTGTGGGGATGTCCTCTAACGCGGGACTGGCGGCTCCTTACATCCGGGAGCAAGGGCATCTCATGATCTGGCCTCCTGAGCACCGTTACCGGTGGGCGGGTGGAGGCTGCACTGGCTGACGAGACCAGCGCCTGAAGATCCTGAGTCGGGTGAACGCAGCAATGCGATGACCGGGGCATGCCTGACTGTCAGTCAGGTGCAGTCCATTCCTTGGTCTGCGGCACCATCATCTGCATGGCTGTTGCTGGTGACATCGGCGTTTGTCACGCCAATTGTCACGAGGGGAAGTGCCGCTGAGCCATGTGCGATCAGGGCTGCAGCAGTGTCAGGATCGCCCGTCTCTTTCCAGTGAAAGAGACGGGCGCAGGTTGGCGCACGCGAAATGGCCAAGCGGATAGGTTGCTGCTGAGCAGATAGGTAGGGTGGTTGCCGCAGGGGCAACGATATTGAGTTGGCATCCATCACATGGGTAGTGACCGTACGAGCTGCCGGACGCGAATCGTACTTGCGGGTGAACCACCGCAGAGCGGCGTGACCTTTAAGGTTCAGGTCACCTGGGTGCTGTCATCGACAGCTCTTGCGACTCCCGGTCTACGCTTGTGGACAATATTCGTCAAGCAGCGCGATATCAGGGATTTAGCGCCTGTGGATAAAAATATCCCCCGGTGGACATCAGTGGTTTTCCACAGTCGTAAGCTGTGCCAGCAGTTTTTTTCTTAGGTATGGTCCTTTCAAACGGGGCGGCTTTGCAGCCCCGTTTGAAAGGACCCGCGCGGAGGAGCTTCATGCGGTGCTGTGGGTAACTTCACAGCGAGTTGAGGTGGTGGTGCGGCGGGTTACTCGGTCCTCTTGGCACTGCGAAGCCGCGTGACGTTCTCGCCCGTCTGCTTGGCAAACTCATGTGGCGTCACATGGTCCTCGCGGTTCGCCTCCAGAAACCGGCTCCACCAGGTCATGATCATCCGGCGCTCTTCGAGGAACTCGGCCTTGTGGGTATAAGCGGCGCGCACGTTGTTGCGTTCTTTGTGGCTCATCTGCCGTTCGATGGCCGTCTCTGACCAAAGTCCGGATTCGACCAGCGCACTGCACGCCATGGCTCGGAACCCGTGGCCGCAGATATCCACCTTGGTGTCGTAGCCCATCGTCCTGAGCGCGGCATTCACCGTGTTCTCGGACATCGGTTTCCACGGTTTGGCATCTCCCGCGAACACCAGGTCAAACTTGCCGGTGATCGCGTGGATCTGCTCAAGCAAGGCCACTGCTTGCGGCGATAAGGGTACAACGTGAATGTCTCCGGCCATTTTCGTACCCCTTGTGGAAAACGGTACGCCGTCGAGCGCCGGGCGAGTGTCGGGGATCTCCCAGATACCGCGATTGAGGTCGAACTCGTTCCAGCGGGCGAAGCGCAGCTCACTGGAGCGTACGAACACGTGCAGCGACAGCATCACGGTAAGGCGTGTGAGTGGACGACCTTTGTAGTCGTCGATGCGTGCTTGCAGCTCTGGCAGCCGCGATAAGGGTAGTGCGGGTCGATGTGTAACCCGTGGTGCTCTGATCGAGCCGTCGAGGTCGTGAGCCGGGTTCGAGGTGATCAGCCGCAGCCGTTTGGCTTCGCGCATGATGCTTTGAAGGTAGTTCTTGATCCTAAGCGCCACGTCGATGGTGCCGCGTTTCGTCACGGCTTCTAGAGGCTGCATGAGGTCGTGGGTATCGAGCTCGACGATTGCCCTGGCACCGAGCAAAGGGAATACGTGAGTCTTCAACCGGCTGAGCACAGTCTTGGCGTGGCCCGGCGCCCACTTGGGCACCATCCCGGCATACCAATCGAGCGCGACGCTTTCGAAGGTACGGCCATTGATTACGGCTTGCACCTTGGCCTGCTGCTTGGATTGGATGGGGTCAATGCCGTTGGCGAGCTGCTGTTTGAGCTCGAAGCGCTTGTGGCGAGCGTCAGCCAGCCCGACCACCGGGTAATTGCCGAGTGAGGTCAGGCCCTCGCGACCATCGGGCTTCACGTACCTGAGCCGCCAGCCTTTGCGACCGTTGGGCTTCACGAGCAGGTAAAGGCCATCCCCGTCAAAAAGCTTGTACTCACGTTCGCGAGCCTTTGCAGTGCGGCAGGCGTTGTCGGTAAGGGGAGCCGTTGTGCGAGCCATAAGGGTACTTTCCAATGTCGAATTGGTAGGTATCCTTAAAAGTACCCTTATTAGCGCTGGCTACCCTCGGAATCCGACGGAACGCCAAAACGAAAAAACCCGCCAGAAGGCGGGTTTTTCGGGGGTTCCAGAGATTTTGAAAGCTTTCTATGGAACCTTGAATGGTGCCGGCACCAGGAATCGAACCCGGGACCTACTGATTACAAGTCAGTTGCTCTACCATCTGAGCTATACCGGCAATGGGGCGTCATTATAACGATCGGTTGGCGCCTGTAAACCACTTCCTTGCGATTGTGCGCAAATGACCTAAGTCACCGGCCTGAAAGGAGAATTTTCCTACCAGCCGCGGTGGATGGTATTGACGTTTGGCTCGGTCTTCCCGGGGTTGAAAAACAGCTTGTCGTTGTCGCAGCCGCGCTTGCGGCAGGGGCTTTCGACGCGCAGGGGCAGGCCGTTGTCGCCGCCCAGTTGCATGCCCGGGGTGTTCCAGTCCAGGTTGCTGGCAGGGTGCGGGGCAGGGCTGTTGGTGCAGGCGCCCAGGGTCAGGGTGAAGGCCAGCAGGGCAAGGGGTTTGGTGTAGGTCACGATGCTGTAGTCCGTTAGTCCATTGTCGAATCTGGCGCAACGCCAGACGGTCGCAGGGCTGGCGGGCAGCGTGCGACGTAGCTTTTTACTGATTTGGAGGGCGGATGATACACCGTCGGGCCTCTTCGCGGGTGGACCCGCTCCCACAGAGACCGTGGTGATTTTGTGAGGGATTTCTGAACTTGAAACCAAATACTTCAGGATTGAGGTATTTGGGAATTATCCTACGCGGCTAGTCGACCCTTCTCTGTTGGCGGGGAAGTGGCCCAGGGATAACGTTCCTGGGTTGCCAATTCCTGGTGACCGGGTGTGAGAAACCCGACAAGGAGTTATTCGGCTGGTCCGTTATGGCGGTCGTACGCGGGCAGGCTTCGGCCTGGCCGAGCTTTGTAGCTCCCTCGGTTTTCTCACCCCGTGTACGACTGCCACCTGAATCCGTGAGAAAGGTCCATGTGGTGGTTCCATTGAAGGAGCTGCTGTCATGAAAAAGATCGTTCCTGATCCACCCCATCTTCTAATCCAAACCCCGTACTTCTCCGTCCACAGCGACATCTCCCCTGAAGATGCCATCACCCACGGCGCCGAGCTTATCCGCGGCGTCGCCGAAACCATTGACGAACATTGCCGTCTCCACGCCGGCGAGCCCGGTTTGAATACGCTGGCCAATGCCGCCTATGCGGCCGATTCGGCATTGATCCTGTTCCAGCATGCACTGGCGAGCTTGAGCGATGAAAAGGGGCCTGCACATGAGTGATGCCGCTGAAACCACCGTCACCGCAGGGGCGAAGACCTTCCTGGAAGCGGGTAACCCAACGGTCGATCTGCTGCGCGTGCAGCCGGGCATCCCGATCGACCATGCCTATGAGCATGTGTCGGTGTTGCTCGGCTATATCAAGCACCTTGTGCGTGAGGGGGACGCGGAGGACGACCACAAGCTTTTAGGCGCCGCCGACTATTTACTGATCCTGGCCAAGGCGCTGATGATGACATTGAGCTGGGCAAGAATAAGGTGCACTGATTCGAGGGCCATTCGCGGGCAAGCCCGCTCCCACAGAGGAGGCTATCGAAGTCGCCATTGCGGGTACTTCTGTGGGAGCGATTGCCTAATCGAAATTTTGTTTATGCACAAGAGGCATTGTCGCCTTGCGCGAAAGGCATGCCGCTTCTCCATACCGCCGGTCTTTGCGCAAAGGCCTGTTTTTACTGGGCTTGAGGCGCGGGTGGGAATAAGCCGAACGGTTGAAATAGCGCTTGAATCCAACAGGTCATCACAAGCTTGTTCACAGAGTTATCCACAGGTTTTGGGGTGGCTAATCAGTGCGTTCCGCGAGCAGCAGCAGGTTGCGAGGGGTGAGCGGGTAATCGCAAAAAGTGCCCAGGCGCACGTCGTAGCCTTGTTCTTCGAGGAACAGGGCGCGGTCGAGCACCAGCCACAGCTCCAGCGGGCGGCGGAACAGGTTGCGCAGGCGTTCGAGGTTGCGCACTTCGGCCAGGCGCCGCCAGCCGGCGGCCTCCAGCGCGGCCCAGTCCGGGTTGCCACTCAAGTCGACCTGGCGCAGGTCGGCTAGCTCACGGCAGTACTGCTCGAAAGGCTTGTCCAGCCAGGCGATCGGCAGCGAAGGGGTGGACAGGTATTCATTGCTCCGGCGCTGCTCACGCTGCAGCAGGTCGAAGCCCAGGCGCCGCGCCATGGAGCAGTCGCGCTGATGGCGCACGCGCGCGCTGGCGGTAACGGCTTCGTTCAGCGGCAGGCCCAGGTCGGTCATGCTCAGATGCAGCGGCGAGCGCTGCGCGGCTGTGGATAACGCTTGGTAGTGCTCGCCGGGGATGCGGTTGTAGCAGCAAGGGGCCACAGCCAGATGGCGGCAGCCTTGCTGGCTGGCCTGGCGCAGCAGGTGCACGTGCAGTTCGCCGCAGGCGTGCAGGGCGACCACGCTTTTCTCGTGGTTCAGGTGCTGGGTACTGCTGGCGGCCATCACATCCTGGTGAATGTGGGCCGCGGGCAGGTGGTGGTGGTCGCTCAGGGCCTGGCCGGCGGCGACCAGCTCGGGGTTGTACTCAAGGCAAGTCAGCTGCTGGCCTGGCTGCAGCAGGCGGCGGCCGAGGTGGCCTTTGCCGGAGCACCAGTCGAGCCAGTGACGGGTCGTTTCGCGGAAGCCCAGGCGGCGGCTGAAGGCTTCTATCTGCTGCCATTTGCGGCCTGGGACGTTGACGTCGAGGCGGTGGCCGGCGCCGGGCAGGCCAGTGTCGGGGAGCTCGCCCAGGGCCGACAGCTGCGCGGCTTGCGCGGCCAGTTGCGGGAACGGGGCGGGCAGGCCTTGCGGGTCGATGTCGGCTTCGGCATCGGCCAGGGTGCATTGGCGCAGGTGGGCGGCGAGTTCGGGATGCTCGGCCTCCCAGTCCAGGTGCAGGGCAGTGAAGGGCCGGGGTTTCCACAGCGGCTGGTGCTCGGTCAGGAACTGGTCGAGGGCCTGGAAGCGGTCATGAAGCTGATGGCTGTGGAGGTAGTGGGACATGGGTGTGGCTTGGTGTGTGAAGGGTTTTTGAGGCCTCTTCGCGGGCAAGCCCGCGAAGACGGCAGTGGGTGTTTAGCGGCCCTGGCAGGCGTCCACGCGCAACCAGCGCTCCAGCAGCTTGAAGCCTTGCACCAGCACGAACGAGATCACCAGGTAGAACACCCCGGCAGCGAAGAAGATCTCCACCGGCAGGTAGGTCCGGGCAATGATGGTACGGGCCATGCCGGTCAGTTCCAGCAGGGTCACGGTACTGGCCAGGGCACTGGCCTTGAGCATCAGGATCACTTCGTTGCTGTAGGCCGGCAGGCCAATACGCGCGGCACGTGGCAGCATGATGTAGAACAGCGCCTTGCCGCGCGACATGCCCAGCGCCCGTGCGGCTTCGATCTCACCCTTGGGGATCGACTGCAGCGCACCGCGCAGGATCTCGGCGATGTAGGCAGCGGTGTGCAAGGTCATGGTCAGCACCGTGCACCAGAATGGATCGCGCAGGTACGGCCACAACGAGCTGGAACGCACGGCGTCGAACTGTGCCAGGCCGTAGTAGACCAGGAACAGCTGCACCAGCAGTGGCGTGCCACGGAAGAAGAAGATGTAACTGAACGGCACGGCGCGCACGTACCAGTGGCGCGAGGAGCGGGCGATGCCCAGCGGGATGGCCAGGATCAACCCGGCGACCACGGCGATGGCTACCAGCTCCAGGGTCAGGGTCGCACCCTGGGCCAGGCGCGGCAGCCACTTGATGATGACTTCCCAATTCATTTATTCGGCCCTCGCAAAGCCGCGAGCGGCGCGTTTTTCCATGAAGTGCATGCCGGTCATGGCGATGATGGTCAGGCTCAGGTAGATGCAGGCGGCGACCATGTAGAAGGTGAACGGCTCCTTGGTCACGGTCACGCCGATCTGTGCGTGGCGCATGATTTCTTCCAGGCCGATCACCGATACCAGCGCGGTGTCCTTCATCAGGATCATGAACAGGTTGCCCAGGCCCGGCAGGGCGATGCGCCACATCTGCGGCAGGATGATCCGCGACAGGATGCGGCCCTTGGACAGGCCCAGCGCCAGGCCGGCCTCACGGTGGCCCTTGGGGATCGCCAGGATCGCACCGCGGAACACTTCAGTGGCGTAGGCGCCGAAGCACAGGCCCAGGGCAATGACGCCGGCAGCGAAGGCGCTGAGCTCAAGGCCCGGCATGTTCAAGGCTTCGCCGAGGCTGTTCATCAGGCCGACGGTGCCGAAGTAGATCAGCAGGACCCAGAGCAGTTCGGGCACGCCGCGCACCAGGGTCGAGTAGAAGCCGCCAAGCCATTGCAACGGCTTGATCGAGGAAGTCTTGGCCAGGGCGCCGAGCAGGCCCAGGACCAGCCCCAGCAGCAAGGCGCAGAGCGCCAGTTTTACGGTCATCAGGGTGCCGGCCATCATGGCCGGACCGAATCCGTGCAGGTCGATATTCATGGGCAGGTCATTCTAGGGACTTGCGCGCCGCAGGGGCGCGCAGGTCAAGCGGATCATTCGATGCTGAATGGGAAGTACTTGTCGTTGATCTTCTTGTACGTACCGTCAGCCTTGATTTCCGCCAGTGCGGCGTTCAGCTTCTCGCGCAGCGGGTCACCTTTGCGCACGGCGATGCCGATCTTGTCGCTGTCCATCACTGGCTCGCCCTTGAACTCGAAGTTCGAGCCGTCCTTGCTCTTGAGCCACTCGTACTGCACGTACTTGTCGGCGAGGATGCCGTCGATGCGCCCGGCAACCAGATCAAGGTAGGCGTTTTCCTGGGTGTCGTAGAGCTTGACGTCGACGCCCGGGAAGTTGTCTTCGAGGTAGGTACCGGCCAGGGTCGCACGCTGGGTGCCGATGGTCTTGCCCTTGAGCGACTCTTTGTCGGTCTTGAAGTCGACATTCTTCGGCGCGATGAACTGCAGCTTGTTGGAGTAGTAGGCGTCGGTGAAGTCGACAGCCTGCTTGCGCTCGTCGGTGATCGACAGCGATGAGACCAGGAAGTCGAACTTCTTGGCGTTCAGGGCCGGGATGATGCCGTCCCAGTCGGAGGTCACCACCGAGCACTCGACCTTCATCTTGGCGCACAGGGCGTCGCCGATGTCCTTGTCGAAGCCGACGACGTTACCGCTGGCATCCTTGTTGTTGAACGGTGGGTAGGCGGCTTCGATACCCATGCGCAGTTTTTCCGCGGCCATGGCGTTTGCCGACATCACCAGCGTGGCAGCGGCTGCCAGGAGGAACTTCTTGTAAGTGTGCATGTATTGCTCCGTTAGCGGTGGCTGGACATGAATTGCTTGCAACGCGCCGAGGTCGGGTTCTCGAAGACCTGCTGCGGCGATCCTTGCTCTTCAACCAGGCCCTGGTGCAGGAAGACCACTTCACTGGACACCTGGCGGGCAAAGTTCATCTCGTGCGTCACCAGCAGCATGGTACGGCCTTCTTCGGCCAGTGCGCGGATAACGTTAAGCACTTCCTGGACCATTTCCGGATCGAGCGCCGAGGTCGGCTCGTCGAACAGGATGACCTTGGGCTTCATGGCCAGGGTGCGGGCGATGGCAGCACGTTGCTGCTGGCCACCGGAAAGCTGGGCGGGGTAGCTGTGGCGCTTGTCGTAGATGCCGACCTTGTTCAGCAGCGCTTCGGCGGCTTCGATGGCCTCGGCCTTGCTCTGGCCAAGCACGCGGCGTGGCGCCTCGATGATGTTGTCGAGGATCGACATGTGCGGCCACAGGTTGAAGTTCTGGAAGACGAAGCCGATTTCGCTGCGCAGGCGGTTGATCTGGCGGTTGTCGGCGGCGATCAGGTCGCCGTTCTTGGCGGCCTTGAGCTTGAGGCTTTCGCCGGCAACCAGGATTTCGCCCTGGTGCGGGTTTTCCAGCAGGTTGATGCAGCGCAGCAGGGTGGACTTGCCGGAGCCGGACGACCCCAGGATGGAGATCACGTCACCGTCGCGCGCGGTCAGCGAAATGCCCTTGAGAATTTCCTGCTCGCCGTAGCGTTTGTGCAGATTGCGGATTTCCAGCGCGGGCGTGGCCTGGGCCATGTGCGGTCCTCATGTGATCGGGTGCGTTCCCAGCTGTTGGCGGCCTTCCTGGCGAGCGCCACGCTAGCATAGCGGCAATATGACGGCCAACAGGGTCGCAGGGGGCTCAAGGCATTGCCGGGGCAGTTTGTCGCATCGTTGCAGTGCAACGTCGCGCAGATGTCCGCAAAGGATCGCGCCCAGCGCCATAGCCTTGATGAAAAAAGGCGCGATGGTGCCAGTTTTGGCCGGCACTGGGAAGCGGTTTTAGACCATTCGCGGGTCTGGCTCGCAGCTGCGGGTGCGACTTCAGCCTGTTGAACTGGGGAGGGACGGTTGTACCTTCGGGTTGCACTTTTGTGCTTTGCGCTGGTGCAAAGGTGTTACCGGGGAGCACCTTTGGTGCGTTTGTAAGTGGGTATTTCCGTAATCCGGACCTGGCATGGGGTTTTGGCGACCTTTCGGTCACGGGTTGGCCGAATGCCCTGCAACCCGCGCCGTTTAAAGGTCGAAGTATCAATCTGACGAATGCATTCAGCACATGGCGCGCTTATTGCCAGTAGGAAACCGCCGATTGCAGCGACGCCTAGGTCAACCCCAGGTGCGCTCTGTTCCCGCAGTCGGAGTGGTCCACTCCTTACAAAGGTAGTTTTAATGAGCGGTAACAATTCCAATGACCTCGCTCAGGGGCTCAAACAACGGCATGTCACCATGCTGTCCATTGCTGGCGTTATCGGCGCCGGTCTGTTCGTGGGTTCCGGCCATGCCATCGCAGCGGCCGGCCCGGCCGTGCTGCTGGCCTACGCCGCCGCCGGTACCCTTGTGGTACTGGTGATGCGCATGCTCGGCGAAATGGCGATCGCCTCGCCGGATACGGGTTCGTTCTCCACTTATGCCGACCGCGCCATTGGCCGCTGGGCCGGTTTCACCATTGGCTGGTTGTACTGGTGGTTCTGGGTGCTGGTCATCCCGTTGGAGGCCAACGCCGCTGCGGCCATCCTCCACGCCTGGTTCCCGTCCGTGGACCTGTGGGCCTTCTCTCTCCTTATTACCCTGGCGCTGACCCTGACCAACCTGTGCAGCGTCAAGAACTACGGTGAGTTCGAGTTCTGGTTCGCCCTGCTCAAGGTGCTGGCGATCATCGGCTTCATCGTTGTCGGCTGCATCGCCATGTTCGGCTTCGTGCCCAGCAGCCAGGTGAGCGGTGCTGCGCACCTGTTCGACACCCAGGGCTTCATGCCCAATGGCCTGGGCGCAGTGCTGGCGGCCATGCTGACCACCATGTTCTCGTTCATGGGTACCGAAATCGTCACCATCGCGGCTGCCGAATCGAAAGACCCAGGCAAGCAGATCAGCCGTGCCACCAACTCGGTGATCTGGCGTATCTGCCTGTTCTACCTGGTGTCGATCTTCCTGGTCGTGGCCCTGGTGCCGTGGAACGACCCGGCGCTGGCCGAAGTCGGTTCCTACCAGACCGTGCTCAGCCGCATCGGCGTGCCGAACGCCAAGCTGATCGTCGACATCGTCGTCCTGGTCGCTGTGACCAGCTGCCTGAACTCGGCGCTGTACACCTCCTCGCGCATGCTGTTCTCGCTGAGCAAGCGTGGCGACGCCCCGGCCATCGCCCAGCGCACCACCAAGGCGGCGACGCCGCATGTGGCCGTGCTGCTGTCGACCGCTGCCGCGTTCCTCTGCGTGTTCGCCAACTACGTGGCCCCGGCCCAGGTGTTCGAGTTCCTGCTGGCCAGCTCTGGCGCCATCGCGCTGCTGGTGTACCTGGTGATTGCCATCTCGCAACTGCGCATGCGCAGCCAGCGTGAAGCTCGTGGCGAGAAGATCGCCTTCAAGATGTGGCTGTTCCCGGGCCTGACCTGGGCGACCATCGCCTTCATCGTTGCCGTGCTGGTGGTGATGGCGCTGCGTGAAGACCACCGTGCCGAAATCATCGCGACTGCGCTGCTGAGCATTGGCGTGGTGGCGGCCGGCTTGCTGGTGCACCGCAAGCGTGAAGCTGCCGGGCGAGTGGCGCTGGATAACTGATCCGCGCTGTTTGAAATGAAAAGGCCGCGTCCTGTGCAGGGCGCGGCCTTTTTTATTGCCTGTTCCGGCCCTTTCGCGGGCTAGCCCGCTCCCACAGGTTAACCACAGGCCTGAGGGCGGCGCGATCTCTGTGGGAGCGGGCGTGCCCGCGAGAGGGCCGGAGCAAGTAATGCAGCCGGTTCAGCCAAACTGCTTCTGCTGTTGTTGCTGCTTGGCCACCAGCTCGGAAGCCGCGATATAGGCTTCCTGGAACTCATCGCTTTCCAGCCAGGCCATGGTGGTGTCTTCGTCGGCGCCGTCGAGCCAGGTGCGGTAGGCGTTGAACACCAGCACGATGTAGTCGGTGGCGTGCTCTTCCTTGTGGCCCTTGAGTACCAAGGCCAGCAGCGGGTCGACCAGGAACACCGAGATCATCGCCACCAGGCTGGTTTCCTGGGCGGTTTTCATCTTCGCGAACAGCTCTTTGTAGCTGTCGGTCTCCATGGCCTTGTTGAACACTTGCTCGATGCTGGTGCTGTCACCGGCACTGGCCTTGACCGCCTGGCCGCTGCGTACCATGCGGTTCTGCTTGGCCTTGCTGGCGGCGCGCTTGGCGCGTTTCTGTTGCTTGGTTGGGGTGGCCATGGGCTCATCCTGGGGGGGCTGAAAAGTGCGCGTATTGAAGCGCAGTTGCCCGGGAAACCCAAGCGTTGCTGAAAGTGGCCGCTGTGCGGCGCTCGATCTCCCGGGCGCTGCATTTGTCACGGTGAGCACTTAGAGGGTTAAAATCGCGGGTCCTTCACGAGTGTGCACGCATGTCCCAAGAACTCAGCGCCGAACAGATCCAGCAAGCCTTGCAAGGCATCACCATTCCGCCGCAACCGCAGATCATGGTCGACCTGCAGTTCGAGCAGTACATGCCCGACCCGGACCTGGAAACCATCGCCAAGCTGATTTCCCAGGACCCTGGCCTGGCCGGTGCCTTGCTCAAGCTGGTCAACTCGCCGCACTTCGGCCTTTCGAACAAGATCGGCTCGATCCAGCGTGCGGTGAACCTGCTGGGCAGCCGTTCGATCATCAACCTGATCAACGCGCAGTCGATCAAGGGCGAGATGAGCGACGAGACCATCGTCACCCTCAACCGCTTCTGGGACACCGCCCAGGACGTGGCCATGACCTGCCTGACCCTGGCCAAGCGCACCGGCATCCAGGCTGCCGACGAAGCCTATACCCTCGGCCTGTTCCACGACTGCGGCGTCCCGCTGATGCTCAAGCGCTTCCCCGAGTACATGCAGGTGCTGGAAGACGCCTACGCCAAGGCCAGCGAGGAAACGCGCGTGGTCGATACCGAGAACCGCGCATTCAACACCAACCATTCCGTGGTGGGTTACTTCACCGCCAAGTCCTGGCGCCTGCCGGAGCACATCAGCGCGGCCATCGCCAACCACCACAATGCCCTGGCGATCTTCCGCGAAGACTCCTCGCGCAATACCCAGAGCCAGCTGAAGAACCTGCTGGCCGTGCTGAAAATGGCCGAGCACATCTGCGCCTCGTACCGTGTGCTGGGCAACCAGAACGTCGACCATGAATGGAATGTGGTCGGCCCGCTGGTGCTGGACTATATCGGTCTGTCGGAGTACGACTTCGAGACCCTGAAACAGAACATTCGCGAACTGGGCGGGCACTGAATCGATGCCGGAATTACCTGAAGTCGAAACCACCCGGCGCGGGATTGCCCCCCACCTGGTAGGCCAGCGCGTCAGCCGCGTGGTGGTGCGCGACCGGCGCCTGCGTTGGCCGATCCCCGAGGACCTCGACGTGCGCCTGTCCGGGCAGCGTATCGTCAGCGTCGAGCGGCGGGCCAAGTACCTGCTGATCAACGCCGAGGTGGGTACCTTGATCAGCCACCTGGGTATGTCGGGCAACCTGCGCCTGGTGGAACTGGGCTTGCCAGCGGCCAAGCACGAACATGTCGATATCGAGCTGGAGTCGGGGCTGATGCTGCGTTACACCGACCCGCGACGGTTCGGTGCCATGCTCTGGAGCCTCGACCCGCTCAACCACGAGTTGCTACTGCGCCTGGGGCCGGAGCCGTTGACCGACCTGTTCGACGGCGAGCGCCTGTTCCAGCTGTCGCGCGGGCGTTCCATGGCGGTCAAGCCCTTCATCATGGACAACGCGGTGGTCGTGGGTGTGGGCAACATCTATGCGACCGAGGCGCTTTTTGCCGCCGGCATCGACCCGCGCCGGGAGGCGGGCGGGATTTCCAGGGCGCGGTACCTGAAGCTGTCGATCGAGATCAAGCGGGTACTGGCGGCGGCCATCGAGCAGGGCGGCACGACCTTGCGCGATTTCATCGGCGGCGACGGGCAGCCGGGCTACTTCCAGCAGGAATTGTTCGTCTACGGGCGGGGTGGCCAGCCGTGCAAGCTGTGCGGCACGACCTTGCGCGAAGTGAAGCTGGGGCAGCGGGCGAGCGTGTACTGCCCGCGCTGCCAGCGCTAGCCTTCTGCGATCAGGCCTTGCCGGTGATCCGGCGGTACTTGGCCATCAGCTCGTCTTCGGTTTCCGGGTGCGCTTCATCCAGCGGGATGCAGTCGACCGGGCAGACCTGCTGGCACTGCGGTTCGTCATAGTGACCGACGCACTGGGTGCACAGGTTCGGGTCGATCACGTAGATCTCTTCGCCTTGGGAGATGGCCTCGTTCGGGCACTCGGGTTCGCAGACGTCGCAGTTGATGCAATCGTCGGTGATGATCAGGGACATGGGGACTCCGGCCGGGGCGCATCGCCCGGGCATGTTCAACGCTTTGGGCACAATTGTGCCGCATTCGCGCCCGCAGTGCACGCGGGCGCGATGATCAGGCGTGCAAGGTCACTTCTTGAAGCGTTCGGTCAGCGCCTCGGCCACCACAGGGTGGACGAATTTGCTGATATCTCCGCCCAATGCGGCTATTTCCCGCACCAGCGTCGAAGAAATGAACGAATAGCGTTCCGATGGCGTGAGGAACAGGCTCTCGACGTCGGGCGCCAGTTGCCGGTTCATGTTCGCCAGCTGGAACTCGTATTCGAAGTCCGACACCGCGCGCAAGCCGCGCAGGAACACGTTCGCACCTTGTTCCTTGGCGAAGTGCGCCAGCAGCGAGGAGAAGCCGATGACTTCGACATTGGGCAGGTGCTTGGTGACCTCACGGGCAAGCTCGACCCGTTGCTCCAGCGGGAACAGGGGGTTTTTCTTCGGGCTGGCCGCCACCGCGATGATCACGTGGTCGAACAGGCGCGAAGCGCGCTCGACCAGGTCGCCATGGCCTTTGGTAATGGGGTCGAAAGTACCCGGGTACAACACTCGGTTCATCGCGTCATCCTGGCTGGAGTGCGTTGGGGAGTCGGATGGTAGCGCAGCGATTGCGCCCGGCCAAGTCATGCGGCCGGCTGATGGCACTATAGACAGGGCGTGTATTTGTTGTCATGCACTCTGTGCCAGGCGGGCGGCCAAGGCGTCGGTGAGCATGGCGCTGATGGCATAGACCGACAGCTGTGGGTTGGCGCCGATGCTGGTGGGGAACAGCGAACCGTCATGTACCGACAGGTTTGCCAGTTGATGGTGACGACCGAGGCTGTCGCATACCGCCTGGCGCGGGTCGTCACCCATTGCGCAGCCCCCCATGACATGGGCGCTCCCCAGCCGGGTGCGAAACGGCTCCAGGCGCAAGGCGTCGATCATGCGCCGGGCCTCGCCCAGGCTGGCTGTGGCGCTGGCGTCACTGTGCACCGGAGTGACCTGCGCGGCGCCCGCCGCGAACTGGATCTGCGCCATGCTGTGGAAGGCGCGGCGCAGGCCGTCCCTCAGGTAGTCGGTGACCGGATAATCCAGCACTGGCGAACCGTCCCCGCGCAACTCTACCGTGCCCCCCGTGCTTTCGGGGTGAAAACCGTCGCGCAGCAACGCCAGCATCACGTGGGTGTGAGGGAGCTCGGCCATGCGCTTGGCGTTTTCGCTGCCCTGGCCACCTAGCAGGGTACTGGCCAGGGCCGGGTGCAAGGGCGGCACCTCCAGCTTGTAGCCCACCGGCCCATCGACGCCGTCCTGCCACTGGAAGTGGTCGCTGTAGATCGATTGCGGAGCACCGTAGAACGGGTCGATACGTTCGTCGAAGCGCGCAGCGCTGAAGTTGACCAGGTGCAGGAAGGTCCGTTTGCCCAGCCGTCCGTGCGGGTCGGGGGCCTTGGAGCGCAGCAGCAGGGCCGGGCTGTTGATACCGCCGCCAGCCACGATGTAATGGCGGGCGCGCACACTGATCTGCCGGCCAGTGGGGTGGATCCCCTGCGCGTCCAGGGCCTGGCACTGCAGCCGGGAAATCCGCTCGCCGTTGTGCTCGAAGCGTTCGGCGCGCGCGAGATAGAGCAGCTCACCGCCTTTTTCCAGGGTCGCCGGTATGCGCGTGACCAGCATCGACTGCTTGGCATTGACCGGGCAGCCCATGCCGCAGTAGCCGAGGTTCCAGCAACCGCGCACATTGCGCGGGATCACTGCCCAGCGGTAGCCGAGTTGTTCGCAGCCGCGCCGCAGTACGTCGTTGTTGGCGTTCGCAGGCATTGCCCAGGGCGTGATACCCAGATCCTGCTCGATACGCTCGAACCAGGGCTGCAACTGTGCTTCCCCCAGCCCGCTGACGCCATGCACCGTGGCCCAGTGCGCCAGGGTCTGCGGCGGTGTGCGAAAGCTCGAAGTCCAGTTGATCAGGGTGGTTCCACCCACGGCGCGGCCTTGCAGAATGGTGATGGCGCCATCCTTGCTCATGCGCCCCAGGCCTTCCTGATAGAGGCTCGCGTAGGCCTCGTTTTCCAGCAGATGGAAGTCGCTGCTCGTCTTCAACGGGCCTTCCTCGATCAGCAGCACCTTGTGGCCGGCCGCGCTGAGCATCTGTGCGCTGGTGGCGCCGCCGGCACCACTGCCGATCACGGCGATGTCGGCTTCCAGCGTCAGGTCCTGCTGCAGGCGTGAGCCGTCATAAGTGATCCAGCCACGTTCGAGGCCTTGGCGAAACGGGTCGGTTACAGGCATTGAGGATGCTCTTGTTGTCAGATCTTGGGTGGGCCGGGGTAGCCGCAGGCGGCCCAGGCTTCCGGGCACTCGTACCAGGCCATTTGCAGCAGTTGCAACAGCGAGGCATGGCCCATGCGCAGCAAATTCAGCGAGCTGTCCTGCCAGCGTTGTAGAAATGCCGTGACCTGGGCGCCGCTGGCCTGCTCCCAGGCGCCCCAGATTCCGGTGAGCGGGCCGCGAGTCAGCGGCAGGTTGAGTACATCGAACAACTGCCGGGTGAGCTTGAGCATTTCTGGCGATAGCGCTGCCAGCGTTTGGTCGAGGCTTTGCAGCACCCGTTCGTCACTCGCTGCGGTGCCCGCGAGCACCACCGGAATCAGCGCAAGCAGGGCGGGCAGGTCATCGTCGCGCAGCATCTGGTAACCGGCAGCAGGCGTTTGCGCGTTGCAGCCGACCAGGCTGGCGGTGCTCAGGAAAAGGCTGGCGCCCAGGCTGAAGCGCAACAGGTCACGGCGCTGCATCAGCGGATGAACAGCTTGTAGACCAGCCGCTGCAAGGCCTTGCCATAGGGCGGGTAGATCAGCCGCGCGGCGTTCAGGCGCTGCTTGGCCAGCACCGCCTTGGCCTTGCTGAAGGTCTGGAAGCCTTCGCGGCCATGATAGTGGCCCATGCCGGAGGGGCCGACGCCGCCGAACGGCAAGTCGTCCTGGGCCACGTGCAGCAGGGTGTCGTTCAGGCACACGCCACCGGAGTGGCTGTGCTGCAGCACGTGCTGCTGCTCGCCACGGTCGTAGCCAAAGTAGTACAGCGCCAGTGGGCGAGGGCGCTGGTTGATGTAGGCCAGGGCATCGTCGAGGTGGTCGTATGGCACCAGCGGCAGTAGCGGGCCGAAGATCTCGTCCTGCATCACCCGCATGCTGTCGTTGACCCGGGTCAGCAGGTGCGGCGGCAGGCGTCGGCCCTGGCGCGGCTCGTCGGCGTACAGGTCGAGCACCTGGGCGCCCTTGCCGCGGGCGTCGTCCAGCAGGTGCTGCAGGCGCTGCAACTGCCGTGGGTTGATGATGGCGCTGTAGTCGGGGTTGTCGGCGATGCGGGGGTACATGCGCCTGACGACGCTGCGGTAGGCCTCGGCGAAGTCGTTCAGGCGCTCACGTGGCACCAGCACGTAGTCGGGGGCGACGCAGGTCTGGCCGGCGTTGAGGGTCTTGCCGAAGGCGATGCGCTCGGCGGCGGTGTCCAGCGGTACGCTGGCCGAGACGATGGCGGGCGACTTGCCGCCCAGTTCCAGGGTCACCGGGGTGAGGTTTTGTGCGGCGGCCAGCATGACCTCGCGGCCGATGCTGGTAGCGCCGGTGAACAGCAGGTGGTCGAAGGGCAGGCGGGCGAACGCCTGGCCGACATCGACCTCGCCCAGTACCACGCTGACCAGGTCCTCGGGGAACACGCGCTCGAGGAGTGCCTTGAGGGCTGCACCGCTGGCTGGTGTGGCTTCGCTCAGCTTGAGCATGACCCGGTTGCCGGCGGCCAGGGCACCGGTCAGCGGGCCGATGGCGAGAAACAGCGGGTAGTTCCACGGCACGATGATGCCCACCACGCCCAGCGGCTGGTACAGCACGCGGGCGCTGGCCGGCTGGAAGGCCAGGCCCACGGCGCGTCGGGCCGGGCGCATCCAGCGCTGCAGGTGGCGCTCGGCATGGCGAATGCCTTGCACCGTAGGCAGCAGCTCGGCCAACAGCGTTTCGTCGGTACTGCGGCCACTGAAGTCGGCATCGATGGCTTCGATCAGTGCCTGCTGGTCGCCCAGCAGGGCCTCGCGCAGGCTTTTCAGCCACTGCCGGCGCTGTGCCGCTGGCGGCATGGGGTTGCCGGCAAAGGCCAGGCGCTGGGCGGCGAACGTCGCTTCCAGGTCGGTGTCGGAATGCACAGGAGGCAAGGCGATGGGCGAGGTCACGGTGGTCTCCCGTCGGGGCTCGAAGTCTCTAGAGCCTATACTCTAATTCGTACCATGGTGCGACTTTTTTCACCGGCGCAAACGGTGCATCAGCGGCATGAATGACCGTATGATGGCCCATTACCGAAAGCCCGCAGACTGGGAGCTGAGCATGGCCCCGCGCATGAAGACCCGAGAGCGCATCGTGCAGAACAGCCTGGAGCTGTTCAACCAGCAGGGCGAACGCAGCGTCAGTACCAACCACATTGCCGCGCACATGGAAATCTCGCCCGGCAACCTGTACTACCACTTCCCCAACAAGCAGGCGATCATCGCCCTGTTGTTCAGCCAGTACGAAGAGCTGGTGGACAGCTTCCTGCGCCCGCCGCAGGGCCGCAGGGCCACGGTCGAAGACAAGCGTTTCTACCTCAAGGCGCTGCTCGCGGCGATGTGGAACTACCGCTTCCTGCACCGTGACCTGGAACACCTGCTGGAAAGCGACCCCGAGCTGGCCGCCCGCTACCGGCGCTTTTCCGAGCGCTGCCTGCGCCAGGGCCAGGCGATCTACCGTGGCTTCGTCGATGCCGGGATCCTGGCCATGGAAGCTGCGCAGATCGAATCGCTGACCATCAATGCCTGGATCGTGCTGACCTCGTGGGTACGCTTTCTCAGTACAACGCGGGAACATTCTGCGCACCTGGGTGAAGAAGCCTTCAAGCGTGGCGTCTATCAGGTGCTGGTGCTGGAACTCGGTTTCGTCACCCTTGACGCGCGCAGCGCCGTGGACGCCCTGTGCCAGGAATTCCACGTTCCGTTCAATCAGGCCCTGGAACAGTAGCCAGGGCCTTCGTGCCATCGATCAGGAGATTGTCATGCCCCTTGCGCAATTGATCACCCCGCAACAGCTGGCCGAGCGCCTGGACTCGCCCAAACTGGTGATCCTGGATTGTCGTTTTGCCCTGGAGGATGTGGATTACGGCCAACGCAGCTATGCCGAGGGGCATATCGCCGGCGCGCACTTTGCCGACCTGGAGCGTGACTTGAGCGGGCCGGTCAGCAAGGGCCGCACCGGCCGACACCCGTTGCCGGACCCGCACCGGCTGGTCGAGCGCCTGCGCGAGTGGGGCCTGGACGACGACAGCGAAGTGGTGCTGTACGACGATGGCCCCGGCGCTTTTGCCGCCCGGGCCTGGTGGTTGCTGGCCTGGCTGGGCAAGCGCAGCGACGTGGCGATCCTCGATGGTGGCCTCAAGGCCTGGCATGCGGCGCATCTGCCGCTGAGCCTGGATGCGCCAACCAAGCGCGAGGGGACGTTCAGCGGTGAGCCAGATGCCAAACTGCTGATCGACGCCGAGCACCTGGCCAAGCGCCTTGGCAGCCCCGACCTGACCCTGATCGATGCCCGTGCGTTGCCGCGCTTTCGGGGTGAGGTGGAGCCGATCGACCCTGTCGCCGGGCACATTCCGGGCGCCCAGTGCGCGGCCTTCAACGAAAACCTCGGTGCCGATGGGCGCTTCCTGGCGCCGGAGCAGCTCAAGCAGCGTTTCGCCGAGAAGCTGGCAGGGCGCTCGCCAGAGCAACTGGTGGCCTACTGCGGGTCAGGGGTGACGGCCTGCCACAACCTGTTTGCCCTGGCGCTGGCGGGGTATCCGTTGGGCAAGTTGTACGCCGGGTCGTGGAGTGAATGGATCAATGATCCCAAGCATGGCGTGGCGACTGGCGAGTAATCACTGACCGTCGACAAGCCACTGCGGAATCCGCCGCTCCAGGTAATAGCCCGGATTCCTCAGGCTGCCGTCGACAAACCCGACATGCCCACCCCGCTCATGCAGCTCGAACTGTGTTTGCGGCGCCAGTTCACTGGCCGTGGGCAGGCTGTGGCCGAACACGAACGGGTCATCGGTGGCATGGATGATCAGCGTCGGCGTGCGGTTCTCCCCCAGATAAAACCGGCTCGATGAGCGGCGATAGTAATCGTGGGCATCGTTGAAACCGTTGAGCGGCGCGGTGACCTTGCCGTCGAAATCCCAGAACGTCTTCAACCTTCCCAAAGGCCCCAGCCGGTCGAGCGCGGCCAGGCCCTCGTGGTGCCCGCGGTCGCGGAAGTGCCGTTGTTTCACCTGCACATAGGCCATCATCTCGCGCATGAAATGCGCCTGATACACCTTGGAAAAGCCCTGGCCGATGCGGTCGGCGCACTGATCCAGGCGAAACGGTACCGAAACAGCCACGGCGGCTTGCAGCTGGCTGGCAGAGCCCCTTTCCCCCAGGTACTTGAGCAGCACATTGCCGCCCAGCGAGTAGCCGACGGCATACAACGGAGCCAACGGGCGCTGGGCGTGCAGGTGGGCGACCACCTCGGCGAGGTCTTCGCTGGCGCCGGAGTGGTAACTGCGCGGCAGCAGGTTCGGCTCGCCGGAACAGCCGCGCCAGTTCACCGCCACGCTGGCCCAGCCGCGGGCCTGCAGCGACTGTTGCAAGCCTTTGACGTAGGGTGAATGGGACGAGCCGGTCAGGCCATGCAGCACCAGCACCAGTGGCGCCTCCGGGCTGTGCGGACCATGCCAGTCGAGGTCGAGAAAATCGCCATCGGCCAGCCACAGGCGTTCGCGGTTTCGTTCCAGCTCCGGCAGCTTGCGCCACAGTGGCCCCCACAGGGTTTGCAGGTGGGGGTTGGACAGGCCGATGGCCGGGCGGAACGTGGCGGTGAGACTGGGCATGCTGGGCGACTCGTGATGTGCCTGCGTAGAGTGCCACGCAACCCCGCCGCTGTACCTGCGCTATTGGTCGGGGGCTGGCAGAGGTTGCTGTTCGACGCTTGGGCCGAGACTGACCTCTACGTTGTAGCTTAGGTCGAGATGGTTGAAGTGCTCCAGCAAGATCGTGGGAGCATCTTCAACCCTGCTGGCAGCGGGTTAGCTGTATCGTGATACGGCTTGCGGGATCAGCCCCGTTGCCAGAGCGCATAGTGCACCTGGCCGGTCTTCTTCTCGCGGTGCAGGCGCCAGTTGCCGGGCATCGGCAGCGTCGAGGGGGCGGCCTCGCTTTCGGTGTAGATCCACGCCTGTTCGCGCAGCCACTGGTTCTGTTCCAGCAGGTTGCAGGTGTTGGCCAGCAAGTCCTGATGGAACGGCGGGTCGAGGAACACCACGTCGAACTGCTGCTTGGCCGGGTTCTGCAGGTAGCGCAGGGCGTCGGTCTGCAAGATTTGCCCGCGCGGGCAGCGCAGGATCTCGAGGTTGTTCTTCAGGTTGGCGATGGCCGCCGGGTTGCTGTCCAGCGCCACGGCATTCTCGGCGCCACGGGACAGTGCCTCCAGCACCAGGGCGCCGCTGCCGGTAAAGGCATCGAGCACCTGGGCACCTTCGATGTAGGGCGCCAGCCAGTTGAACACGGTTTCGCGCACGCGGTCAGGGGTTGGGCGCAGGCCTTCGCCTTCCGGTACCGCCAGGCGGCGGCTGCGCCACTCGCCGGCGATGATGCGCAGGTGACCCTGGCCCTTGCTTTGGCCCTGCTGCGGGCGGGCGGGAGGGGTGGATCTAGGCATTAGTGCTCCGGTACGCCGAGCGGTTGCTCGGACGGTTTGTCAGTGGGGGCCGGCAGTGGCTGCTGTGGCACTTTCGGGCCAACGGTGACGACCACAAGTTTATCGGCTGCCAGGTGCTTGTTCATCGCTGCCTTGACCTGTTCGACGGTCAGCGCCTGGGACTGCTGCATGAAGTCTTCCAGCCAGGTCAGGGGCAGGTTGTAGAAACCAATGGCGCCGAGTTGGCCGACGATGCTGGCGTTGCTGGCATTGGACAGCGGGAAGCTGCCGGCCAGTTCGCGCTTGGCATCGTCCAGCTCTTGCTGGGTCGGGCCGATCTTGAGGTAGTCGGCGAGGATGTCCTGTACCAGCTTGAGGGTCCCTTCGCTGAGTTCGGCACGGGTCTGCAGGTTGATCATGAACGGGCCACGCACCTGCATCGGGCTGAACACCGAGTACACGCCGTAGGTCAGGCCGCGCTTCTCGCGGACTTCGCTCATCAGGCGGGTGCCGAATGCGCCACCGCCGAGGATCTGGTTGCCCAGCGACAGGGCCGGCCAGTCCGGGTCCTGGCGGTCGATACCGAGCTCGGCCAGCATCAGGTGAGTCTGCTTGCTCGGGAAGTCGATATGGGTGACGCCGGCCTTGGGCTCGACCGGCTGGGCCGGTTTGGCCAGCGCCGGGCCTTTGGGCAGGGCGGCGGACACCTGGGCGGCAACGGCCTCGGCTTCCTCGCGGCTGAGGTCGCCCACCAGGGCGATCACCGCGTTGCCAGCGGCATAGGCCTTGCTGTGGAACGCACGCAGTTGCTCAAGGGTGATGCCCGGCACGCTCTCGGCACTGCCATCGCTTGGCTGGGCGTAGGGGTGGTCGCCGTAGAGCTTGCTGAACAGGGCCTTGCCGGCGATCTTGCCAGGGTTCTGCTTCTCATATTCGAAGCCGGCCAGCAGCTGGTTCTTGATGCGTTTCAGGGCATCTTCGGGGAAGGTCGGCTTGCCGGCCACTTCGGCGAACAGCTTGAGCGCCGGCTCGCGCTTGTCCTTGGCGCTCAGGCTGCGCAGCGAGGCCACGGCCATGTCGCGGTAGGACCCATTGCCGAAATCGGCGCCAAGGCCTTCGAAGCCTTCGGCGATGGCGGTCACATCCTTGCCAGCCACGCCCTCGTTGAGCATGGCGTTGGTCAGGGTAGCCAGGCCGGGCGTGTTGCCGTCCTGGCTGCTGCCCGCAGCGAAGGTCACGCGCAGGTCGAACATCGGCAGTTCGCGGGCTTCGACGAACAGCACTCGGGCGCCTTCGGCGGTGGTCCAGTGCTGGATGTTCAGCTGGCGCCGGCTGGGTGCCTTGCCGTCCAGCTCGGCCAGCGACTGCAGGGTGTTGGCCGGGCGTGCGGCGCTGCTTTCGGCTTCGGAGTGGGCAGGGCGGGCGAGCACGGCGGCCACGGCCACCACCAGCGCGATGATGCCTGTGCCGATCAGGGTATAGCGCGGTGCGCTGCGATCACTCATGAGCGGACTCCTCGGGCAGTACGTGGGCAACGCTCAGGCGTTCGCGGGTGAAATAGGTGCGCGCAGCGTTCTGCACGTCTTGCGGGGTAACGCGCTTGAGTTCGTCCAGCTCGCTGTCGATCAGCTTCCAGGACAGGCCGACCGTCTCCAGCTGGCCAATGGTGGTGGCCTGGCTGCTGATGGAGTCGCGGTCGTAGACCAGGCCGGCGATCACCTGGGCACGCACGCGCTCCAGTTCTTCGGCGCTGGGCGGAGTGGTCTTGAGTTCATCGAGCAGCTGCCAGACGCCTTTCTCGACGTCGGCCAGGGTTTTCTGCTTCTGCACGTTCGGCGTGGCCGAGATCAGGAACAGGCTGTCGCCACGGGTAAAGGCGTTGTAGCTGGACGAGGCGCCGGCCACCAGCTCCTGGCCACGCTCCAGGCGTGCCGGCATGCGTGCGCTGTAGCCGCCGTCGAGCAAGGCCGAGATCAGCCGCAGGGCGTGCACGTTGCGCGGATCCTTGGCGGTTGCCAGGCTCGGGACGTTGAAGCCATAGATCAGGCTTGGCAACTGGGTGCGCACGTGCAGCGTCAGCAGGCGCTGGCCAGGCTCGGCGAGCTCCAGCGGCAGCTTGGCCGGCGGCACGGCGCGCTTGGGAATGCTGCCGAAGTACTTCTGCGCCAGACCTTTCACTTCATCGGCGGTGACATCGCCAACCACCACCAGGGTGGCGTTGTTCGGTGCGTACCAGGATTCGTACCAGTGGCGCAGTTCCTCGACCTTCATGCGCTCGAGGTCGGCCATCCAGCCGATGGTCGGGGTGTGGTAGCCGCTGGCCGGGAAGGCCATGGCGCGGAACAGCTCGAAGGCCTTGGAGCTTGGCTGGTCATCGGTACGCAGGCGGCGTTCTTCCTTGATCACCTCGATTTCGCGGGCGAACTCGTCGGCAGGCAGGCGCAGGCTGGCCAGGCGGTCGGCTTCCAGTTCGAGGGCCACCGGCAGGCGGTCGCGGGCCAGCACCTGGTAATAGGCGGTGTAGTCGTCGCTGGTGAAGGCGTTTTCTTCCGCGCCGAGGTCACGCAGGATGCGCGAGGCCTCGCCGGGGCCGATCTTGGCGCTGCCCTTGAACATCATGTGCTCCAGGGCATGGGACAAGCCGGTCTGGCCCGGGGTCTCGTAGCTGGAGCCGACCTTGTACCAGATCTGCGACACCACCACCGGGGCGCGATGGTCTTCGCGCACGACGACTTTCAGGCCGTTGTCGAGGATGAATTCGTGGGTGGGTTGCACGTCGGCGGCGAAAGCCGCGAGCGGCAGGCAGAGCGTGCTGAGCAGCAGGCCAGCGGCGCGGCGGGCTAGAGCATTCATACGGTGATTAACCTGTTCGGCGGCCCGCTGGTTTAGCGTCGGCGGGCCAGGAGGTGCTAGGATACTGATCCGGTTGCCTGGCGACCATGCCTGTCGCCGTTCTGGCCCGCAGGCTCATTAAGACAAAACATTGCGCATGAACCAGTCGGATTCAAAATAGTCTGTTCTGCGTTTAGAGAATTCCCGATGCGCCAGCTGCTGGCCCATCGCTACCCTGAGATAGCCGTCTTCCATGTTTGGTTCCAACGACGACAAAAAAGCGCCGGCTGAGGCTGGCGAGAAAAAAGGCCTGTTCAGCTGGTTTCGCAAGAAGCCGCAGCAACCTGTCGCCGAACAGCCTCAAACGCCTGAGCCACAAGCGCCCGAGGTGCAGCCAGCCGAGCCGGTAGCGCCGCAGTCTGCTGCCCCGCAGCCGCTTGTCGATGCGCAGCAGCCTGCGCCGGTCGAGCCAGTCGAGCCGGTGGCCCCGGTGCTCGAAGCACCTGTGCCAGAACCGGTCGCTTCCCAGCCATTGCAAGCGCCCGAGCCTGAGCCGATTGCCTCTGAGCCGTTGGTCGCACCGGCGCCTGAACCCGTCGCCTCCATGCCGCTGCAAGCAGCGCCGGTAGCGGCTGCCCCGGTGGTCGAGCCTGCCCCTGTCAGCAACCTGGTGCTTCCGGTCGCTGAAGAGCCTGTGGCACTGGTGCCGGACCTGGAGCCCAAGGCGCCGCCGGTGATTCCGGAACGTCCCGCGCCGGAGCCGGTGGTAGTGGCCCCCGTCGTGGCCCCTGCCCCTGTAACCACTGAACCAGCCCCCGTGGTTGCTGCGCCGGTGGCCACCGAGCAGTCCAAGCCGGGTTTCTTCGCCCGCCTCAAGCAGGGCCTGTCGAAGACCAGTGCCAGCATCGGCGAAGGCATGGCCAGCCTGTTCCTGGGCAAGAAGGTCATCGATGACGACCTGCTCGACGAGATCGAAACCCGCCTGCTGACCGCCGACGTCGGCGTCGAAGCCACCTCGGCCATCGTCCAGAACCTGACCCAGAAGGTCGCCCGCAAGCAGCTGGCGGACGCCGACGCGCTGTACAAGTCGCTGCAGGAAGAGCTGGCCGCACTCCTGCGCCCGGTCGAGCAGCCGCTCAAGGTCGAGGCGCAGAACAAGCCCTACGTGATTCTGGTGGTCGGCGTGAACGGTGCCGGCAAGACCACCACCATCGGCAAACTGGCCAAGAAACTGCAGCTGGAAGGCAAGAAAGTCATGCTGGCTGCCGGTGATACCTTCCGCGCCGCCGCCGTCGAGCAGTTGCAGGTGTGGGGCGAGCGTAACCAGATCCCGGTGATCGCCCAGCACACCGGCGCCGATTCCGCCTCGGTGATCTTCGACGCCGTGCAGGCTGCCAAGGCCCGCGGTGTGGATGTGCTGATCGCCGACACCGCCGGCCGCCTGCACACCAAAGACAACCTGATGGAAGAGCTGAAAAAGGTCCGCCGGGTGATCGGCAAGCTCGACGCCGAAGCGCCGCACGAGGTGCTGCTGGTGCTCGACGCCGGTACCGGGCAGAACGCCATCAGCCAGGCCAAGTACTTCAACCAGAGCGTCGAACTGACCGGCCTGGCCCTGACCAAGCTGGACGGCACCGCCAAGGGCGGGGTGATCTTCGCCCTGGCCAAGCAGTTCAACATCCCGATCCGCTTCATCGGTGTCGGTGAAGGCATCGACGACCTGCGCACCTTCGAAGCCGAGCCGTTCGTCAAGGCTCTGTTCGCCGAGCGAGACTGACCATGATCCGATTCGAACAGGTTGCCAAGCGCTACCCTAATGGCCATGTCGGCTTGCATGAGCTGAGTTTCCGGGCGCGCCGGGGCGAGTTCCTGTTCGTCACCGGCCACTCGGGCGCCGGCAAGAGCACCTTGCTGCGCCTGCTGCTGGCCATGGAACGCCCGACCAGCGGCAAGCTGATGCTGGCCGGGCAGGACCTGGGCCAGATCAGCAATGCGCAGATCCCGTTCCTGCGTCGGCAGATCGGCGTGGTGTTCCAGAACCACCAGCTGCTGTTCGACCGCACGGTGTTCAACAACATCGCGCTGCCGCTGCAGATTCTCGGCTTGTCCAAGGCCGAGATCGCCAAGCGTGTGGATTCGGCGCTTGAGCGCGTTTCGCTGTCCGACAAGGGCGAGCTGTTCCCGGCCGACCTGTCCACGGGCCAGCAGCAGCGGGTCGGTATCGCCCGCGCCATCGTCCACCAGCCGGCCTTGCTGCTGGCGGACGAACCCACCGGTAACCTTGACCCGCGCCTGGCTGCAGAGATCATGGGCGTGTTCGAGGACATCAACCGCCTGGGCACCACGGTTCTGATCGCCAGTCACGACCTGGCACTGATTGCGCGCATGCGCCACCGCATGCTGACCCTGCAGCGCGGCCGTCTGATCGGCGATGGGGAGGCCGGGCAATGAGCACTACACGTACACCCAAGGTATCCGAGCGCGTTGCGCCCAAGGCCGCCGACCCGCAGCCGGCCAAGAAGAAGGGCGGCGATCATGACGACGACGGCCCGGATTTTCGCACTCTGCTGCACGCCTGGCTGGAAAGCCATCGTGCCAGCCTGGCCGACAGCCTGCGGCGCCTGGGCAAGCAGCCGATCGGCAGCTTCTTCACCTGCCTGGTGATGGCCGTGGCCTTGAGCATGCCGATGGGCCTGTCGCTGCTGTTGAAGAACATCGAGGTGCTGGGTGGCTCCTGGCAGCGCGCTGCGCAGATTTCGCTGTACCTCAAGCTCGATGCGGGTAGCCAGCAGGGTGAAGCCCTGCGCGACGACATCAGGCGCATGCCGGGCGTCGCCGACGCCCAGTACGTAAGCCCCGGGCAGGCCCTGGAAGAATTCCAGCAGCAGTCCGGGCTGGGCGAAGCCCTGCGCGAACTGCCCGACAACCCGTTGCCCGGTGTCGTGGTGGTGACCCCGACCGAAGTCGACAAGCCGGCTCTGGAAGCCCTGCGTCAGCGCCTGGCGGAACTGCCAAGGGTGGAAAACGCGCAGTTGGACCTGGTATGGGTGGAGCGCCTGGCGGCGATCCTCAAACTGGGCGACCGGTTTGTCTTCGGCTTGGCAGTGATGCTGATTTCTGCGCTGCTGTTAGTAATCGGTAACACAATTCGTCTACATATTGAAAACCGCCGCATCGAGATCGAAGTGATCAAGCTGGTTGGCGGCACCGACAGCTACGTACGCCGGCCTTTCCTGTACATGGGCGCCTTGTACGGCCTGGGTGCGGGCGTGCTGGCCTGGGCCATCCTGGCGTTCGGCCTGAACTGGCTGAACGAGGCCGTGGTAGGGCTGTCCGGGCTGTATGGCAGTGACTTCGCCCTGGGCGGGGTACCCGCTTCCGATGGTCTGTCGCTCTTGATCGGAGCGGTGCTGTTGGGGTATATCGGTGCATGGATCGCCGTCGCCCGCCATTTGAACGAGCTGGCGCCGCGATAGTTTTTACGTGCCAGCATTGACATTTTCTTCACGATGGAACTTGTACGGTCGTTCCGGGTCAATGTTGACAGCGCTCACAAGGCGCGAGTTTTGTAAGTCGGAGGTTCTTGAATGACCACATCGTTGCAACCTGCCTATGCCCTGGTTCCTGGTGCAAACCTGGAAGCCTACGTGCACACGGTCAACAGCATCCCGCTGTTGTCTGTCGAGCAGGAGCGTGATCTGGCCGAGCGTCTCTACTACGAGCAGGATCTCGAGGCCGCTCGGCAAATGGTGATGGCCCACCTGCGTTTCGTTGTGCATATCGCGCGTAGCTATGCAGGCTACGGGCTGGCCCAGGCTGACCTGATCCAGGAAGGCAACGTCGGCCTGATGAAGGCAGTCAAGCGCTTCAACCCGGAAATGGGCGTGCGCCTGGTGTCCTTCGCCGTGCACTGGATCAAGGCAGAGATCCACGAATTCATCCTGCGCAACTGGCGCATCGTCAAGGTGGCGACCACCAAGGCCCAGCGCAAGCTGTTCTTCAACCTGCGCAGCCAGAAGAAGCGTCTGGCCTGGCTGAACAACGACGAAGTGCATCGCGTGGCAGAAAGCCTGGGCGTCGAGCCACGTGAAGTGCGCGAGATGGAAAGCCGCCTGAGTGGCCAGGACATGGCCTTCGACCCGGCAGCCGAAGCCGATGACGACAGCGCCTTCCAGTCGCCTGCGCATTATCTGGAAGACCACCGCTACGACCCGGCGGTGCAGCTGGAGGATGCCGACTGGAGCGACAACTCCACCAGCAACCTGCACGAAGCGCTGCAAGGCCTGGATGACCGTAGTCGCGACATTCTCTACCAGCGCTGGTTGGCGGAAGAAAAGGCCACGTTGCATGAGCTGGCTGACAAGTACAGCGTGTCGGCTGAGCGGATTCGCCAGCTGGAGAAGAATGCGATGAACAAGGTCAAGGCGCTGATCACCATCTGATCGAGCCTGGCTGCACTAAAAAGCCGCTGCCCTTTAAGGGGCAGCGGCTTTTTTATTTGCGTTGGCTCTACTGGCCAACCCGCTCATGGCCGACGCGAAGCATCCAGCTGCATCAGGTAGCTCGGCCCGCCCAACTGGCTCATCTGCCGGCGAATCCAGCCCGCCCGGCTCGCCACATAGGCACTTGGCCGGCTGGCACTCCACTTGATCGGGCTCGGCAGCACCGCCGCCAGTTGTGCGGCCTGCTGGCGGGTCAGTCGGCTGGCATCGACGCCGAAGTGATAACGCGCCGCAGCCTGGGCACCGAACACGCCTTTGCCCCATTCGGCACTGTTCAGGTAGACCTCGAGAATCCGCTCCTTCGACCAGAACAGCTCGATCAGTGCGGTGAACCAGGCTTCCAGCCCCTTGCGGAACCAACTGCGGCCCGACCACAGGAACAGGTTCTTGGCCACCTGCTGGGTGAGGGTGCTGGCGCCACGAATGCTGCCACCGCGCTCGTTGTACGCCAGTGCCGCCTGGATGGCCGGAATGTCGAAGCCCCAATGGCTGGCGAACTTCTGGTCTTCACCGGCGATGACCGCCACCTTGAGCTCGTCGGAGATGTTTTCCCACGGTTCCCAGTCGCGTTGCAGGTCGATCGGTTCGCCACTCACCCACGATTGCACCTTGCGTTCGAGCATCAAGGCCGTGCCCGGCGGTGGCACCCAGCGAAACACCAGTACCAGCACAATGCTGCCGGCAGCGAACCAGAGCAGGGCGCGGGCGAGGCGGCGGAGAATGGATGACAGCATGACGATGGCTTGGCCGGACCGGTGGAACGGGCCATTATACAGACCCGATACAAGGAGTCGTCCCATGCTTCGCAGCTTCCTCATGCTCGCCGCCTTTTTCGGCTTTACCGGCGTCGCCTTGGGCGCGTTCGCCGCACATGGGCTGAAGAACCGCCTGACGGCCGATTACCTGGCCATTTTCCATACCGGGGTGACCTATCAGCTGGTGCATGCCCTGGCGATCTTCGGTGTCGCCGTGCTTTCGGCGCACCTGCCGGGGCGCCTGGTGGGCTGGGCCGGCGGTCTGTTCGCCCTGGGGATCGTGCTGTTCTCCGGTAGCCTGTACCTGCTGACCCTCAGCGGCCTGGGCAAGCTGGGCATGATCACCCCCATCGGCGGCCTGTGCTTCCTCGCCGGTTGGCTGTGCCTGGGCCTGGCTGCCTGGCGGCTGGGCTGACCAAACTGTCCACTATCGCGACTAATGGCGTGCAGCGCCCTTGGGTTCGTGCGTGGATCGGCGCTAGAATGCGGGCCCCAAAGAACAATGGTGGCCGTGCGCATGCGCATTCAACTGAACGGTGAACCTTACGAATTGCCCGCTGGCGAAAGCGTCGCGGCCCTGCTGGCCCGCCTGGAACTGACCGGGCGCCGGGTGGCGGTGGAACTCAACCTGGATATCGTGCCGCGCAGCCAGCACGACAGCACCCAGCTTAACGAAGGCGACCAGGTCGAAGTGGTCCACGCCATCGGTGGCGGTTGAGCATTCTCCGGCGATTCACCTGATAGCCCTGTAACCTTTTCAGAGGAACATCGATGAGCAACGTTCGCAGCGACAAGCCCTTCATCCTGGCCGGGCGCACGTTCCAGTCGCGCCTGCTGGTCGGCACCGGCAAATACCGTGACATGGACGAAACCCGCCTGGCAACCGAAGCCTCGGGTGCCGAGATCGTCACCGTGGCCGTGCGCCGGACCAACCTGGGCCAGAATGCGGGCGAGCCGAACCTGCTCGACGTGCTGTCGCCCGACAAGTACACCATCCTGCCAAACACGGCAGGTTGCTTTGACGCTGTCGAGGCGGTTCGTACCTGCCGCCTGGCCCGTGAGCTGCTCGATGGCCACAAGTCCCACGAGTCGCGCACGCTGGTGAAGCTGGAAGTGCTGGCCGACCAGAAAACCCTGTTCCCCAACGTGATCGAAACCCTCAAGGCCGCCGAAGTGCTGGTCAAGGACGGTTTCGACGTGATGGTCTACACCAGCGACGACCCGATCATCGCCCGCCAGCTGGCCGAAGCCGGCTGCATCGCGGTGATGCCGTTGGCTGGCCTGATCGGCACTGGCCTGGGCATCTGCAACCCGTACAACCTGCAGATCATCCTCGAAGAGTCGAAGGTGCCGGTACTGGTCGATGCCGGTGTGGGTACCGCCTCCGATGCCACCATCGCCATGGAAATGGGCTGTGAAGCCGTGCTGATGAACTCGGCCATCGCCCATGCCCAGCAGCCGGTGCTGATGGCCGAAGCCATGAAGCACGCTATCCTCGCCGGCCGCATGGCCTACCTGGCCGGCCGCATGCCGAAAAAACTTTACGCCAGCGCCTCTTCGCCGCTGGATGGTCTGATCAAGTAAGAGCCCCTGATGACTGACTCGCAAGATACGCCGATCACCGCCGACGGCGACCAGCGCCCACACCGCCGCATTAAGAGCTTCGTGATGCGCGCCGGGCGCATGACCGAAGGCCAGCAACGCGGCCTTGACCAGGGCGGCCCGCAGTTCATCCTGCCGCTGGCCGACAGCCCGGTGGACTACGACCAGGTGTTCGGCCGTTCGGCGCCGCGTACGCTGGAGATCGGCTTCGGCATGGGCCATTCCCTGCTGGAAATGGCCGCTGCCGCGCCTGAACAGGACTTCATTGGTGTCGAAGTGCACCGTCCGGGTGTTGGTGCGCTGCTCAACGGCGTACTGACCCAGGGACTGAAGAACCTGCGGGTGTATGACTGCGATGCGATTGAAGTGCTCAACCGCTGCGTGGCCGACAACAGCCTCGATCGCCTGATGCTGTTCTTCCCTGACCCTTGGCACAAGGCGCGTCACCACAAGCGCCGCATCGTCCAGCTGGAATTCGCCGAGCTGGTGCGTCGCAAGCTCAAGCCCGGTGGCGTGTTCCACATGGCAACCGACTGGGAGCCGTACGCCGAGTACATGCTGGAAGTGATGAGCGCCGCCCCGGGCTATCGCAACCGCGCTGAAGACGGTACCTACGTGCCGCGCCCGGAAGAGCGCCCGATCACCAAGTTCGAGCGCCGCGGCGAGCGGCTGGGGCATGGGGTGTGGGACTTGAAGTTCGAGAAGGTGGATTGATTGGCGGATTGAGCCTTTCGATATACTGAGGCCTGTAGAAATGCAGGCGAAAAAAAACCGCTCTGAGAAGAGCGGTTTTTTTATGGGAGCGACAGGACTGAGTATCCTCCGCTCCGGGGCCGAAAGCCGCCACACGGTCAGAGGATCATAGGCAGCCTGAGACGATGGGTCAATGATGAGACATATTCAGCATCAAGTGTGTCGGAGTGGTTAACAGTTTCGACCGCGTATTCCAAGTATCATCGCGCTGCTCCAGTGTGGATAATTTCGGTGATGGGCCGGGTAGGCGAAGAATTCTGCTTTTCCGGCCCCTTCGACGCGGCCTGAGAACCGTGCCGGTGAATTTTTCGAAGGGCCATTGACCTGGCCACTTCACCGAAAGCTGTCACACGGTTTTCGAAGGCATCGAAGCGCCGGTTAGATGCTGGAGGATTGGCCCGCCAACACGGAGGCCAAGGCATATGAAGCGTTTGCTTGATGCGCTGAGCCGCGTCTGGAAGCTCATCCGGATCTTGACTGTGCTCAAGACCGTTCGAGACTTCATGCGCGATCACTTCGATGATGCCCAATAAGGGCTAGTCAGGTGGTAGGGCTGCCCTGGTTCTCCGGGGCAGCTTTTAGCAGGCTCACCCGCGACGATCAGCGACCACGCCAATCAACACCAGCACCACCAACAACACTGGCGCCAGCGCGTAGTTGTTGAATTGCCCCAACCCCTTCACCACCCAAGGCGTGGCATAGATCAGCGCCGCACCACTGCCGATCATCACCAGGGCAGCCATCACCGGCACCCGCAGCGCGCCCGCCAGGGCACCCAGACGCTGGTCCACCCAGCCTTTGATATCGGTGCCGAACAGCACCAGCAGGCAGCCTACCAGGGCCAGGGAAATCTCCGACAGATTGCTGCGGCTCCAGCGTGAAACCGTGGCGAGCAGATCAAGTACCAGATCCATGGGTCATCCTTAGGTCAAGAAGTACTGCAGCAGGTCATTGAGGAACAGCTGGCCGCGTGGCGTGGCCACCAGTCGATCCGGTTCGACCTGCAAAAGGCCCTTTTGTTCGGCTGCGCGGCGGGCTTCGGCCAGTTGTGGCAGGGGCAGCCCGGTGCGCTGCGTGAACAGTTCGGCTTCCACGCCATCGGTGAGGCGCAGGGCGTTCATCAGGAACTCGAACGGCAGCTCGTCCACCGGCAGCAGCTTCTCGCCAGCCTTGAACGGCTTGGCCAGGTTCAGGTAATCCTTGGGCAGGCGGGTCTTCCACGTGCGCAGGATGCGGCCATCGGCAAACGTCAGCTTGCCGTGGGCGCCGGCACCGATACCGATGAAGTCACCGAAGCGCCAGTAGTTGAGGTTGTGTCGGGCGGCACGGTCAGGCTGGGCGTAGGCCGAAACTTCATACTGCTTGAAGCCATTGGCCGCCATCAGCGCCTGGCCCGCTTCCTGGATATCCCAGAGGATATCGTCCTCGGGCAGTTCCGGTGGCTGGTTCCAGAACACCGTGTTCGGCTCGACGGTCAGCTGGTACCACGACAGGTGCGTCGGTCCCAGGTCGATGGCCTGGCGCAGGTCGCCCAGGGCGTCGTCCAGCGACTGCTCGGGCAGGCCATGCATCAGGTCCATGTTGAAGTTGTCGAAGCCCGCAGCGCGTGCCATGCCGGCGGCACGGATCGCTTCGTCGCCGTTGTGGATGCGCCCCAGCGCCTCCAGTTTGGCTGGCTGGAAGCTCTGCACGCCAATCGACAGGCGGTTGATGCCAGTCTGCCGGTAGGCCTTGAATTTCTCCTGCTCGAAGGTACCCGGGTTGGCCTCGAGCGTGATCTCGATGTCCGACGCGAACGGGATGCGCTGCTCCACGCCGCGCAGCAGGCGCCCCAGGGCATTGGCGCTGAACAGGCTCGGCGTACCACCGCCGAAGAAGATCGACGACAGGGTGCGGCCCTGCACGGCGGCCAGTTCCAGGTCGAGGTCGGTCAACAGGGCGTCGACGTAGGCCTCTTCAGGCAGCTCAGGCCCGGCGGCGTGGGAGTTGAAATCGCAGTAAGGGCATTTGCGCACACACCACGGGATGTGGATGTACAGCGCCAGCGGCGGCAGGCTGGTGAGCGCCACCGCGCCGGCTTCGGACAGCGTTGCGATCATGCCAGGCCCAGACGTTGACGCAGCAGGGCCATGGCGCGGGCGCGGTGGCTGAGCTGGTTCTTATCCACAGGGGCGAGGTCGGCGCTCGAGCACTTGCGCTCTGGTACCCAGAACAACGGGTCGTAGCCAAAGCCATGCTCGCCGCTGGCCTCGAACAGGATGCTGCCGTGCCACAGGCCTTCGCAAAGGATCGGCAGCGGGTCATCGGCGTGGCGTACCAGGGCCAGCACACAGACGAACTGCGCGCCGCGTTGTTCTTGCGGCACATCTTTCAGGGCTTCGAGCAGCTTGGCGTTGTTTGCCGCGTCACCCTTGCCGTCGGCATAGCGCGCCGAGTAGATGCCCGGCGCGCCGCCGAGGAAGTCCACGGCCAGGCCGGAGTCGTCGGCCAGCGCCGGCAAGCCGGAGATGCGCGCGGCATTGCGGGCCTTGAGGATGGCGTTCTCGACGAACGACAGGCCGGTTTCCTCGGGCTCTACCTGGCTGAATTCACCGATCGAGCGCAGTTGCACGGACTGGCCGAGCATGGCCTGCAGTTCCTTGAGTTTGCCGGCGTTGTGGCTGGCCAATACGAGTTGCTGGAAATTCATCATTCGCCTGGGAATACGTCCTGGTTGAAACTGAGTGGGTGGCTGACTCCGCCGGTCTCGACATTGAGGTCGAAGGTCAGGGTCTCGGCCTGCTCGATCTTGAACTGGGCGATGTAGTACACCGCGCCCTGGTCGGTTATCTGCTTGAACGACAGCGGGCTGGTACGTCCGGTCAGGTCTTTCACGGTACCGCTGACCACCGCCATGGCCGGCTTGTCGGCCTTGAGCACGGCGATGTTGAGCACGCCTTGGTTCTTGCTGCGGGTGAGCCCGGTGGCAGCGGCGATGTCCGGTTGCAGCATGCTCGAGGTGAAGGCGCTGTAGTGCACCGTCACGTCGCCGAAGACCTCCTTGCGCTCGGGGCGGGCGGCATCGGCCGCCATCACTGGCAGGGCCAGGCACAGGCTGATCAGGAACAGGGCTAGGCGACGCATGGTGCGAATCCTCCGGTGGGCGTCAGACCGCCAGTTGGTGCTCCTGCAGGCCCGGGCTGCTGACGCGATAGATGCCGATTTCACCTAGAAGATTAGGCCAAAGCCGCCCACCCCACCCGTTACGGTGCAAGTGGTCGACGGCCAGGCGGTCAAGGACCTTGGCACGGCGCTCATGGCACAGCTCTTCGAAGTCGGCGAAGGTGCAGAAGTGGATGTTCGGCGTGTTGTACCAGGTGTACGGCATGAAGTCCGACACCGGCATGCGGCCCTTGGTGGCCAGGTACCAGCGGCAGCGCCAATGGCCGAAGTTGGGGAAGGTGATGATGCACTGGCGCCCCACCCGCAGCATCTCGTCGAGGATGCGGTCAGGGTATTCCACGGCCTGCAGGGCCTGGGTCATGATCACCACGTCGAAGCTGTTGCTGGCAAAGTTGCCCAGGCCCTTGTCGAGGTCCTGCTCGATGACGTTGACGCCCTTGGCCACGCAGGCGGCGATGTTGTCGGCGTCGATCTCCAGGCCATAGCCGGTGACCTGCTTGCGGTCACGCAGCGAAGCCAGCAACTCGCCATTGCCGCAGCCCAGGTCGAGTACCCGGCTGCCGGCGGGAATCCACTCGTGGATGATTTCCAGATCGGCTCTCATGCTGTCCTCAGATGGCGATGCGGTTCATGTAGTTCGCGAAACCCTGCATGTAGCGAGGCGTGGGGATCAGGAAGGCATCGTGCCCATAAGGTGAGTCGATCTCCAGATAACAGACGTTCTTGCGCGCTGCCATCAAGGCATCGACGATCTCCCGCGAGCGGGCCGGCGAGAAGCGCCAGTCGGTGGTGAACGACATGATGCAGTAATCCGCCTTGACGTCGGCCAGGGTGGCCGCCAGGTCGCCGCCATTGGCCGCGGCCGGGTCGAAATAGTCCAGGGCCTTGGTCATCAGCAGGTAGGTGTTGGCGTCGAAACGGCCGGAAAACTCCTCGCCCTGGTAGCGCAGGTAGCTCTCGACCTGGAATTCGACGCTGTGGAAGTCGTAGTTGAGCTTGTCGCTTTTCAGCTCGCGGCCGAATTTCTCACCCATCGAGTCGTCGGACAGGTAAGTGATGTGGCCGACCATGCGCGCCAGCATCAGGCCGCGTTTGGGAATCACGCCCTGGTCCTGGAACGAGCCACCGTGGAATTCGGGGTCGGTGAGGATGGCCTGGCGTGCCACTTCGTTGAAGGCGATGTTCTGTGCCGACAGCTTGGGTGCCGAAGCGATGTCCACGCAGTGGCGCACACGATCGGGGTAGGTCATGGTCCACTGCAGGGCCTGCATGCCGCCCAGGCTGCCACCGACGATGGCCGCCCACTGCGCAATGCCCAGGCGGTCGGCCAGGCGTGCCTGGCTGTGCACCCAGTCTTCCACGGTCAGTACCGGGAACTCGGCACCATAAGGCTTGCCGGTGGCCGGGTTGATGCTGCTCGGGCCGGTGCTGCCATTGCAGCCGCCGAGGTTGTTCAGGCTGACCACGAAGAAACGGTTGGTATCGATCGGCTTGCCGGGGCCGATGCAACTGTCCCACCAGCCCGGCTTGCGGTCGGTGGTGGCATGGTAGCCAGCGGCATGGTGATGGCCGGACAGGGCATGGCAGATCAGCACGGCATTGCTCGCGCTGGCGTTCAGGGTGCCATAGGTCTCATAGACCAGCTCGTAGCTGTTCAGCGAACGGCCACAGGCCAGGGCCAGCGGTTCATCGAACCTGGCAATTTGCGGTGTAACCAGACCGACGGAATCTTCGGGAAGGACAGTGGACATCGACCCTGCTCACGCTTGACGGAGGCGTAAGTCTAAAGAGCACCATCCCCAGCGGCAAGCAAAGGCTTGCCGCTGGGCGTGCGAGGGGTCAGATCATCCGCCACAGTTCCTGTGGCATGCCCGCGTAGGCCGCCAGCGGTGGCATGACGAACGACTGGATCACCTGGATCGCCAGGAAGGCGAAGATCGGCGAGATGTCCATGCCGCCCAGGTTGGGTACGATGCGGCGGAACGGTGCCAGCACCGGTTCGCTGATCTGCCAGGCCAGCTCGGCTGCCGGGTTGTGGCTGTTCGGTGCGACCCAGGAAACGATCACCATGACGATCATCGCCACCCAGAAGATTTTCAGGAACAGCGAGGTGATGCCGATGATGGCCCACATCAGCAGGTGCAGGATGTCGCCAAAGGTGCCGTAGGTGATCATCAGCACGAAGCCCATCAGCAGCGCCTGGATGACGATCGCCAGCAGCAGCGACGACGTGTCCAGGCCGCCGATGCTGGGGATCACCCGGCGGATCGGCTTGAGCAGCGGCTGGGTGGCGCGCACGGCGAACTGGCTCAGCGGGTTGTAGAAGTTGGCCTTGACCAGCTGCAGCACGAAGCGCAGCAGGACGATCACCAGGTACAGGCTGACCAGGGTTTGCACCACGAAGATCGCGGCGCCGGACAGTGCATTCATCAACAGCTCCTTATTTGCCCAATTGTTCGGCCAGTTCGGCGGAACGCTTCGACGCCGCTGCCAGCGCCTGTTCGACGATGGCTTCGAAACCGTTGCCCTGGAACGACTTGATCGCCGCTTCGGTGGTGCCGGCGGGCGAGGTGACGCGGCGGCGCAGTTCTGCGGCATCGACATCGCTGGCCACGGCCATGTGCGCGGCGCCCAGGGCGGTCTGCAGGGTCAGTTGCGAGGAGGTTTCGCGAGGCAGGCCGAGTTTTTCGCCAGCAGCGGTCATCGCTTCGATCAACAGGAAGAAGTAGGCCGGGCCACTGCCGGAAACCGCAGTGACGGCGTCCAGTTGCTGTTCCTGTTCCAGCCATAGGGCGGTACCGACTGCCGACAACAGCTGTTCGGCCTGCTGGCGTTGTTCGGCGGACACTTCAGCGGTGGCGTACAGGCCGCTGACACCTTGGCGCAGCAGCGCCGGCGTGTTGGGCATGCAGCGCACCACCGGGCGGGCGCCGAGCCAGGTTTGCAGGCTGGCGCAGGTGATGCCGGCGGCGATCGAGACGATCAGCTGGCCAGCTGCCAGGTTTGGCTTCAGTGACTCGCACACGGCCTTCATGACTTGCGGTTTCACTGCCAGCACGATCACGTCGGCACCGGCAATCGCCTGGGCGTTGTCTTCGAAAGCTTCGATGCCGTGTTCGGCCTGGACGCGGGTGCGGGTCTCGGCGCCGGGGTCGCTGGCACGGATCTGCGCCGCGTCCAGGCCCTGGGCACGCAGGCCGCCGATCAGGCTGGCGGCCATGTTGCCGGCGCCGATAAAGGCAATACGTGTCTTGCTCATGTCAGGTCCTTGAGGGAAAGAGTGAGTAAAGCATGGAATCAGTTGGGCCCGTAATTGCGCGCGCCGAACAGGGCGGTACCGATACGTACCCAGGTCGCTCCCTGGGCGATGGCCGCTTCCAGGTCGTGGCTCATGCCCATCGACAGGGTGTCCAGGCCGAGCGCCAGGCTTTGCTGAAGCTGGCGCAGGCTGGCGAAGGCGGCCTCTTGGGAGGCGCGATCTTCGGTCGACTCGGGGATTGCCATCAGCCCGCGCAGGCGCAGGTTGGGCAGTGCCGCCACGGCCTTGGCCAGCGCTGGCAGGTCGGCCGGGGCGCAACCGGACTTGCTGTCTTCGCCGCTGACGTTCACCTGCAGGCAGATGTTCAGCGGCGCCAAGCCCGCAGGGCGCTGTTCGGACAGGCGTTGGGCGATCTTCAGGCGGTCCACGGAGTGCACCCAGTCGAAATGTTCGGCAATGGCTTTGGTCTTGTTCGACTGAATGGGGCCGATGAAGTGCCAGATCAAGGGCAGGTCGCGCAGTTCTTCTTGCTTGGCCAGGGCTTCCTGCAGGTAGTTTTCCCCGACATCCCGTACGCCGGCGGCGTGGATTTCGCGAATGGCGGCGGCCGGTTTGGTCTTGCTCACCGCCAGCAGCTGGACGCTGGCCGGGTCGCGCCCGGCAGCCTGGGCAGCGCTATGGATACGGGCGACGAGGGCGGAAAGGTTGTCTGCTATGGTGGACATGGATCAATGCCGTCGGCTCTGGAGATCTTCGGCATTCTACCTGCTTGATGGCTATTGGGGAGTCTCATGGACGTGACCGACCTGTTGGCCCGGGCCGAGGATGCAAGGGCGAGCGACCTGCATCTGGCCGTGGGCGAAATACCCATGCTGCGTGTGGATGGGGAGCTGCGGCGCATGGACCTGCCGAGCGTGACCACAGCCGCATTGAGCGACGCGCTGGCGCCGCTGCTCGACGAAGGGCAGTACCAGCAATGGCGGCAAGGCGATGAACTGGACCTGGCACTGGAGCTGCCAGCACTTGGGCGCTTTCGTCTCAACCTGTTTCGGCAGCTGAACGGCCTGGCAGCCTCGATCCGTCTGATTGCGAAACGCATTGCCAGCGTCGATGACCTAGACCTTGAAGAAGTGTTTCAAGCCGTTGCGCGGCACTCGGATGGCCTGGTGCTGGTGGGTGGCCCGACCGGCAGCGGCAAGTCGAGTACCCTGGCGGCGCTGATCGACCGGCTCAATCGTGAGCGGGCGCTGCATATCATTACCCTCGAAGACCCTGTTGAAGTTATCCACAGCAGCCGATGCAGCCTGGTCAACCAGCGTGAGATAGGCCGGCATTGTCGTGACGTCGCTCAAGGGCTGCGCAGCGCCCTGCGCCAGGACCCGGATGTGATCATGATTGGCGAACTGCGCGATCTGGAGAGCATCCGCCTGGCGTTGCGCGCGGCGCAGACCGGGCATCTGGTGCTGGCCACGGTGCACACGCGGTCGGCGGCCGCCAGCATCGACCGGCTGGTCGAGGTGTTTGCGGCGGAGGAAAAGCCGTTGGTGCGGGCGATGCTGGCGGAGTCGCTGAGGCTGGTGGTGGCGCAGGTGCTAGTCAAGCGCGTGGGCGGCGGCCGGGTGGCGGCGAGAGAGGTGCTGGTGGCGACACCTGCGGTACGCAACCTGGTGAGTGAGGGGCGGATGGCGCAGTTGTGTTCGGTGATGCAGGCGGGTGCGGCGCAGGGGATGCGGACGATGGAAGGGGCGATACGGGGGCTGAGGGAGAAGGGGCTGATCAGCGATCTCTAGCGCCTGTTCCGGCCTCTTCGCGGGCATGCCCGCTCCCACAGGTACTGCACAGCCCTTGAAAACTGCGATTTCTCTGTGGGAGCGGGCTTGCCCGCGAAGAAGCCTGCGCCGATCTAGCGCTTGGCCAGGCTCAGCTGTTGCTGCTCTTTCGGCAGCACCCGCTTGGCAACCACATAGTGCTGCTGCCAGTAAGGCTTGCTCAGGTTGTCGATGCTCACCCGCTTGCCGGTACGCGGCGCATGGATGAAGCGGTCGTTACCCAGGTAGATGGCAACGTGGTTGACCCGACGGCTCTTGATGTTGAAGAAGATCAGGTCGCCAGGCTTGAGGTCGCTCTTCGCCACTTTAACGCCGTGGCCCTGGGCCATGGCGTTGGAGGTACGCGGCAGGTCGACGTCTGCCACGTCGTTGAACGCGTACTTGACCAGCCCGCTGCAGTCGAACCCTTTTTTCGGGTTGCTGCCGCCCCAAACATAAGGGGTACCGAGCACGTTGACCGCACGGCTGAGCACATCGCTGCTCTGCTTCGGCGACATCGCCGCAACGGCAGGCAGGTTGTGGCCCTTGCTGGAATAGGACGAGCGCGCGTGCAGTGTGGTCTGCTTGACGGGCGCGTGTTTCACCGAGGCATTGCTGGTGTAGCCGGTGAAACCATTGGGAAGTCGTTGCTCACGATTGGTGGCGTGGGCGGCCAGGGGCAATAATAGGCAGAGGGTCAGCCATGTCTTGAAGAAAGGCGGCATAGATGAAGCTCTTATGAGTGTTTATGTGTTTGGCGCGCAACTTTATAACAGCTTTTTGCGCCTTTTCAGGGCCGTTGGTCGATTGTCATGCTGCCGTACGTCGGCCTGCGGCGGAAAAGTCACATTTTTATTTAGAAAATTTTTGGATAACCCACGAGGGCTATGAATGAACAGTTATCAACAGGGGGCGCCCTATCACGACACCCACAGCAAGGTCATCGGCTACCTGCTGTGGATCTTCGGCTTCACCGGCTCGCACCGGTTCTACTACGGCAAGCCGATCACCGGGACGATCTGGTTCTTCACCTTGGGCCTGCTCGGTATCGGCTGGCTGATCGACCTGTTCCTGATCCCGTCGATGGACCGTGAGGCGGACATGCGCTTCCAGTCCGGCCGTATCGACTACAACATTGCCTGGATCCTGCTGACCTTCCTGGGCATTTTTGGGGTGCACCGCCTGTACCAGGGCAAGTGGATCTCGGCGATCATCTACTCTTTCACCGGCGGCTTGTTCCTGGTGGGTGTGCTGTATGACTTCTGGACCTTGAACAGCCAGGTTTCCGAAGCCAACAGCCGCAGCCGATAGGGCCGCAGGCGCCTACGAAAAAGGCCTTGTCGCGCTGTGCGGCAAGGCCTTTTTCGTTACTGGCGGGTCTGTCGCTGCTGCAGCAGCAGGTTGCTGAACCCGGCCCCTGCCAGCTGCTTCTGCGCCACTGTCAGCTGCTCGCGGTTGCTGAACGGCCCGACCAATACGCGGTACCAGGTTTCTTCCTTGACGGTGCCCGACTCGACCTTGACCACCTGGCCGAGCAGGATGATCTGCGCGCGGACCTTGTCGGCGTCGGCCTGCTTGCGGAACGAACCGGCCTGCAGGAAGTACTGCGTGGTCGCCGCCGGCTTGATCACCGGAGGCGCTGGCGGCGGCGTCTGCCCCAGCAGCGCGGCCTGGGCGCGCGCGGTATCGATCTTCGCGGCTTCGGCCGGGGTGACCGGGGTCACGGGTTGCGCGGGCACTGGCGGCGTTTTCTCCGGCACGGCCTCAGGCGGCACGATCACCTCGGACTCCGGCAGCAGCGTGTAGAAGTCGTACTTCGGCTTTACCGGCGGCTGTGGCGTTGCCGGTGTGGTCGACTTGCTGGCCTCGGCCACTTTCTCTGGCTTCTGCTGCTCGGGCTTGGTGCGCTTGATGTCACCGCCACCGGGTTCGAGCTTCATCAGGAAGACGATGAATGCACCGACCGTCAGGCCGACCGCCAGCCATACCCAGCCTGGGATCGGCTGCTTGGCTGGGGCGGTCTGACGGCTGGCGCCGCGCTTGGGGGCGGGTTTTTTCTTGGCAGCCAACTTACATGCGCTCCAGGGTTTCCAGGCCGAGCAGCTCCAGACCTTGCTTCAGGGTGCGGCCGGTCAGGGCAGCCAGGCGCAGGCGGCTCTGCTGCTGCTCCGGGGTTTCGGCGGCGAGGATCGGGCAGTTCACGTAGAAGCTCGAGAACAGGCCGGCCAGGTCGTACAGGTAGCTGCACAGTACGTGCGGCGTGCCTTTGTCTGCGACGCTGTTGAGCACCTCGCCAAACTGGGCCAGGCTCGCGGCCAGGTCCTGCTCCTGGGGGGCCTGCAGCACGATCTTGCCGTCGACTTCGTCGAAGCCCTTGCCCAGCTTGCGGAACACACCGGCTACACGGGTGTAGGCGTACAGCAGGTAAGGCGCGGTGTTGCCTTCGAAGTTGAGCATCAGCTCGAAGTTGAAGCTGTAGTCGCTGGTGCGGTGCTTGGACAGGTCGGCGTATTTCACTGCGCCGATACCGACCACTTCACCGATGTGACGCAGTTCGTCTTCGGTAAAGTCCGGGTTCTTTTCCTTCACCAGCGCGTAGGCGCGTTCCTTGGCCTCGGTGAGCAGGTCGATCAGCTTCACGGTGCCGCCGTCGCGGGTCTTGAACGGGCGGCCGTCGGCGCCGTTCATGGTGCCGAAGCCCATGTGCTCCATCTGCATCGGGTGGCCGACGAAGCCGGCACGGCGGGCCACTTCGAACACCTGGTTGAAGTGCAGGGCCTGGCGCTGGTCGACGAAGTACAGGGCGCGATCGGCCTTGAGCACGTTGCTGCGGTAGCGCACGGCGGCCAGGTCGGTGGTGGCGTACAGGTAGCCGCCGTCAGCCTTCTGCACGATCACCGGCAGTGGCTCGCCTTCGCTGTTCTTGAATTCTTCGAGGAACACGCACTGGGCGCCCTGGTCCTCGACCAGCAGGCCCTTGGCCTTGAGGTCGGCGACCACGTTGGCCAGGTCGGCGTTGTAGGCGCTTTCGCCCATCACGTCGGCCATGGTCAGCTTGACGTTGAGCAGCTCGTAGGTCTTCTGGCAGTGCGACAGCGAGATGTCCTTGAAGCGCGTCCACAGCGCCATGCAATCTGCGTCGCCGGCCTGCAGCTTGACCACCAGGCCACGGGCGCGGGTGGCGAACTCTTCGGATTCATCGAAGCGCTTCTTGGCGGCGCGGTAGAAGTTTTCCAGGTCCGACAGCTCGTCGCTGGTGATCGGGTTTTCTTCCAGGTAGGCCAGCAGCATGCCGAACTGGGTGCCCCAGTCGCCCACGTGGTTCTGGCGGATCACGTCGTCGCCAAGGAACTCCAGCACCCGGGCGACGCTGTCACCGATGATGGTCGAGCGCAGGTGGCCGACGTGCATTTCCTTGGCCAGGTTCGGCGCCGACATGTCGATCACCACCTTCTGCGCAGGGCCCGCCTTGCGCGCACCGAGGTGGGCGTCGGCCAGCGCGGCGTCCAGGCGGTTGGCCAGGGCGTCGGTGTTCTGGAAGAAGTTCAGGAAGCCTGGGCCGGCGATCTCGACCTTGCTGATGTCGGCGCTGGCCGGCAGGGCGTTGATCAGTTTTTCGGCCAGGTCGCGCGGCTTCATGCCGGCCGGCTTGGCCAGCATCATGGCGATGTTGCTGGCGAAATCGCCGTGGGTCTTGTCCCGGGCGTTTTCCACCTGGATCGCCGGCGACAGCCCTTCAGGCAGCACACCGTCGGTGACGAGTTGGGTGAGGGCTTGCTGGATCAGCTGGCGAATGGTGTCTTTCATGGGGATCTCTTTTCGACCGCAAGCGCGGTGGAGCGCCTGGATGCGCAGGTGGAAAAACTGGGCATTATCCGTTGCCGGGGGCAGGTTGCCAACCTTTGGGGCAGAAGCTTAATAAAGGTCAACCGGGTCGACATCCAGCGACCAGCGTACCTGGCGCCCGCTCGGCAGTTGCTCCAACACTAGCAACCAGGCGCTGATCAGTCGATGCAAGGGGGCTCGGGTGTTGGCCTGAATCAATAATTGCGCCCTGAATCGCCCGGCGCGCCGCTCCATGGGGGCAGGCACCGGCCCCAGCAGTTCGATGCCGGGCAGGCGCTGTTCGGCGACCAGGCGCTCGGCGGCGGCGCAGGCTTCGTCGAGGAAGCCTTCGGCCTGGCCGGGTTTGTGCGCTTCGGCGCGCAGCAGGGCAAGGTGCGAGAACGGAGGCAGCCCGGCGTTGCGGCGCTCGTCCAGGGCCTGCTCGGCGAAGGCGAAGTAACCTTGCTCAGTCAGTTGTACCAGCAACGGGTGGTCGGCCAGATGCGTCTGGATGATCACCTTGCCGGGCTCTTCGGCGCGCCCGGCGCGGCCAGCGACCTGGACGATCAGCTGGGCCATGCGCTCGCTGGCGCGGAAGTCGCCGGAGAACAGCCCGCCATCGGCATCGAGGATGGCAACCAGGGTCACCCGCGGGAAATGGTGCCCCTTGGCCAGCATCTGGGTGCCGACGAGGATGCTCGGCTGGCCGCGCTGGATGGTGCTGAACAAGTTGTGCATGGCGTCCTTGCGCGCCGTGCTGTCGCGGTCCACGCGCAGGATCGGGTAATCCGGGAAGAGCACTTTCAGGCGCTCTTCGGCGCGTTCGGTGCCGGCGCCAACGGGCCGCAGGTCGACGTGGTTGCACTGCGGGCACTGGTGCGGCAGGCGCTCGTCGTAGCCGCAGTGGTGGCAGCGCAGCACGCCAGAGCGCTGGTGCACGGTCATGCGGGCATCGCAGCGTGGGCATTCGGACAGCCAGCCACAGTCATGGCACAGCAAGGTCGGGGCGAAGCCACGGCGGTTGAGGAACACCAGCACCTGCTGGCCGGCCTCCAGGGTCTGGCGGATGGCCTGCTGCAACGGGCCGCTGATGCCACTGTCCAGTGGCAGGCTTTTCACGTCCAGGCGCAGCATGCGCGGTGGGCGGGCACCACCGGCGCGCTGGTTCATGCGCAGCAGGCGATAGCGGCCGGTGAGTGCGTTGTGCAGGGTTTCCAGCGACGGTGTGGCGGAACCGAGCAGGATCGGGATGTTCTCCTGGTGCGCGCGCACCAGCGCCAGGTCGCGGGCGTGGTAGCGCAGGCCTTCCTGTTGCTTGTAGGAACCGTCGTGCTCTTCGTCGATGATGATCAGGCCGGGGTTCTTCATCGGCGTGAACAGCGCCGAGCGCGTGCCGATGATGATGTCGGCCTCGCCGTCGCGGGCGGCCAGCCAGGCGTCGAGGCGCTCGCGGTCGTTCACGGCCGAATGCAGCAGGGCGATGCGGGCATTGAAGCGTTGCTCGAAGCGCGCCAGGGTCTGTGGGCCGAGGTTGATCTCGGGGATCAGCACCAGCGCCTGCTTGCCGGCTTCCAGGGTTTCGCGGATCAGTTGCAGGTACACCTCGGTCTTGCCGCTGCCGGTGACACCGGCCAGCAGGAAGGCGCCGAAGCCGCCAAAGCCTTCGCGCACGGCGTCGAAGGCCTCGCGTTGTTCATCGTTGAGGGGCAGTTCCGGCTGCGCCAGCCAGTGTTCATGGCGATGCGCCGGCAGGTGGCGGCGCACTTCCAGCTGAACCAGCTCCTTGGCCAGCAGCAGGTCGAGGCTGTCCTTGTTCAGGTTGAGCTTGCTCAGCAGGCTGTGCGCCACACCGTGCGGGTGCTGGGCCAGGGTCTTGAGTGCATCGCGCTGACGCGGGGCGCGGGCGATGCGTGGGTCTTCCAGGCGTGCGCCGGGGGCCACGTGCCAGAAGCGCTCCTGGCGCATTTCGGCAGGTTCGCCCTGGCGCAGCAGCGTGGGGAGCGCCCAGCTCAGGGTGTCGCCGAGGCTGTGCTGGTAGTACTGGGCGGTCCACAGGCACAGCTTGAACAGTGCTGGCGGGATCGGCGAAACCGGGTCGAGCAAGGCGCTGGCGGGCTTGAGCTTGTCGGCAGGCACTTCGCTCTGCTCGCACACTTCCACCAGCACGCCGATCATCTCGCGGCGCCCGAAAGGAACGCGAATGCGCATGCCCGGGGTCAATACCTGGCGCGCCATGCTCGCTGGCGCCTTGTAATCGAACAGGCGGCGCAACGGGGAGGGCAGGGCAAGGCGCAGGATGACGTCGGGCACGCGGCAGATCTCGGAGGGCGTTTCAAAGACTGGCGAGCCTAGCAGACGACGGTCGGTGCAAGCGACAACTTGCGTTGGCGCGGTGCTCTGGTATTATTCGCCGCCTAATTACGTGCGGTATTCAACAATAGGTGTTGGGTGGCGGCACGCAGCTCGAGGAAGTGACCATGAAAGAAGGTATCCACCCGAACTACGAAGTAGTTGCAGTCACCTGCAGCTGCGGTAACAAGTTCGAAACGCGTTCGACCCTGGGCAACACCCTGGCGATCGACGTTTGCAACCTGTGCCACCCGTTCTACACCGGTAAGCAGAAAGTCCTGGACACCGGTGGTCGCGTACAGAAGTTCGCCGATCGCTTCGGTATGTTCGGTACCAAGAAGTAATCATGCGCATGGCGAAACCTTCGGGCTTCGCGTTGTTGCTGAAGAAGGCGCCCCTCGTGGGCGCCTTTTTTGTGGGCGCCATCTGGCAGCTCCCGGCCCTGGCGTTCTGCCCGTTGCCGGAGCGACCGCAGCCGGTGGCGGTGCGCCAGGTGGTGGATGGCGACACACTGCGCCTGACCGACGGTCGCAGTGTGCGCATGATCGGCATCAATGCCCCTGAAATCGGGCGCAAGGGACGCACCAGTGAACCTTACGCCGAGGCCGCCAGGCGGCGCCTGCAGGCATTGGTCAAGGCCAGCGACGGGCGCGTCGGGCTGGTGCCAGGTGTTGAGCGCAAGGACAAGTACGGCCGCACCCTGGCGCACATCTATAACCGTAATGGCGACAATCTTGAGGCGCAGCTGCTCAGTGAAGGGCTTGGCTATCACGTGGCCATCGCACCCAATGTGCGCCTGGCGGGCTGCCAGCAAGCGGCCGAGCGGGTAGCGCGCACAGCGCGGGCAGGGTTGTGGCGCAGTTCACCCGTGCGCAAGGCGGCCAGCGTGAAGCAATCGGGCTTCGCCGTAGTCGCTGGCACCATCCGCGGGATCGAGCGCAATCGTGGCGGTATCTGGCTCGAACTGGACGACACCGTGGTGCTGCAGATTCCCGCTCGTCTGCAACGCACCTTCCCTGGCAGCTTCTTCGCTAACCTCAAGGGACGCCAGGTCGAGGCGCGCGGCTGGGTGCTGGACCGTTCCCGCAAGGGTGGGCTCAAGCCAGGGCAGCGACGCTGGGTGTTGCCGTTGACCGATCCGGCCATGTTGCAGCGCACTTCAGGCTGAAAAGATGTAGACAGTTCGCTATTGGATTGTACACACTGTGAGTCGAATGCCCCCGTGCGTGATAGCTTAAAGTCGTAGGCCAAAGGCCTTGACACAAGTGACTGACCAGTCTTGTGGCTCCCCGGCTCTTTGCGTATCCTCGGCGGTCCGTCAGAACAGTAAATAGCGGAATGCCCACCATGTCAGACCTGAAAACCGCCGCTCTCGAATACCACGCTCAACCTCGTCCGGGGAAACTGAGCGTCGAGCTCTCCAAGCCCACCGCCACCGCCCGCGATCTCGCCCTGGCCTACAGCCCAGGCGTCGCAGAACCCGTGCGTGAAATCGGCCGTGATCCTGAGCTGGCCTACAAGTACACCGGCAAGGGCAACCTGGTCGCGGTCATTTCCGATGGCACCGCCATCCTCGGTCTGGGTGACCTCGGCCCGCTGGCTTCCAAGCCAGTGATGGAAGGCAAGGGCGTTCTGTTCAAGCGTTTCGCCGGTATCGACGTGTTCGACATCGAAGTCGACTCGGAAAGCCCGCAAGCTTTCATCGACACCGTCAAGCGCATCTCGATCACCTTCGGTGGCATCAACCTCGAAGACATCAAGGCTCCAGAGTGCTTCGAAATCGAGCGCACCCTGATCGAGCAGTGCGACATTCCGGTGTTCCACGATGACCAGCACGGCACCGCGATCGTTACCGCGGCCGGCATGATCAACGCCCTGGAAATCGCCGGCAAGAAGCTCGAAGACGCCAAGATCGTCTGCCTGGGTGCCGGCGCTGCCGCCATCTCCTGCATGAAGCTGCTGGTCAGCATGGGCGCCAAGGTCGAGAACATCTTCATGATCGACCGCAGCGGCGTGATCCACGCTGGCCGTGACGACCTGAACCAGTACAAGGCCCAGTTCGCCCACGCGACCGACAAGCGCACCCTGGCCGATGCCCTGGACGGTGCTGACGTGTTCGTAGGCCTGTCCGGCCCGAACCTGCTGAGCCCGGAAGGCCTGAAGTCGATGGCTGCCAACCCGATCGTGTTCGCCTGCTCGAACCCGGACCCGGAAATCTCCCCAGAGCTGGCTCACGCCACTCGCAGCGACGTGATCATGGCTACCGGTCGTTCCGACTACCCGAACCAGGTCAACAACGTGCTGGGCTTCCCGTTCATCTTCCGTGGTGCCCTGGACGTTCGCGCCAAGCGCATCAACGAAGAAATGAAGATCGCCGCCGCCATCGCCCTGAAAGACCTGGCCAAGCTGCCGGTACCGAAGGAAGTCTGCGAAGCTTACGGCGTTGAAGGCCTGGAGTTCGGTCGCGAGTACATCATTCCGAAGCCGCTGGACGCTCGTCTGATCACCGTCGTTTCCGACGCTGTGGCCAAGGCTGCCATCGAATCCGGCGTGGCTACCCTGCCATATCCGAAGCACTACCCGCTGAACAGCGTGGATGAAGTGTTCAACGGCTGATTGCAGCTGTAGCAACAAAAAGCCCCGGCTCGTGAGAGTCGGGGCTTTTTTTGTGTTCGGCGGGAGGGCTTTGGTGCCTGTCAGAACGAGCGCCGCCCGCGCGGCGCTCGATTTGTGCATCACCCCAAAAGCTGAGGTCAGAACAGATCCATCGGTGCCGCTTCATCGGCCGGCAGCGGGCTGCCTGGCGCTGCGCCGTTACCCAGCTCATCCACCGAAGGCGGCGAATCCTCGGCCTTGAACAGCTCGAAGTAGGCGTTCGGTGTGCTCGGCGAGGCCGCGCGGCCGCTGACCGGGTCAACCCGCAGGCTGAGGATGCCTTCCGGCTCGGCTGGTGCGTGGCTTGGCTTGCCCTTCAGTGCCGCGCCCATGAAGTTCATCCAGATCGGCAGTGCCGCAGTGCCGCCGTATTCGCGGCGGCCCAGGCTTTCCGGCTGGTCGAAGCCGACCCACACGGTGGTCACATAATCGGCGTTGTAGCCGGAGAACCAGGCGTCCTTGGATTCGTTGGTGGTGCCGGTCTTGCCCGCCAGGTCATCGCGGCCCAGGGCCAGCGCCCGGCGGCCGGTGCCGCGCTTGATCACGTCCTGCAGCATGCTGGTGAGGATGTAGGTGGTGCGGCCGTCGACGATCTGTTCGGCAATGGCCGGGGTCTGCGGCGGCGGGGCAATCTGGCCCAAGGCCGAGGGCGCCTCGCCCGGCAGGGCGGCAGTGCTGATCGGCTGTTCCGGTGCGGCCAGCCCTGCATGGTCTTCGGCGCCTTGCGGTACCCGGGCCGGGTTGGCGGTGAACAGCGTTTCGCCATTGCGGCTTTCGATACGGTCGATCAGGTACGGGTTGATCTTGTAGCCGCCGTTGGCAAAGGTGCTCCAGCCGGTGGCGATTTCCATCGGAGTCAGGGTCGCGGTGCCCAGGGCCAGGGACAGGTTGCGCGGCAGGTCCTGCTTGTTGAAGCCGAACTTGGCGATGTAGTCGATGGTGCGGTCCACACCCATGGCCTGCAGCAGGCGGATCGACACCAGGTTGCGCGACTTGTACAGCGCTTCGCGCAGGCGGATCGGGCCGAGGAAGGTATTGGTGTCGTTCTTCGGCCGCCATTCCTTGTCCAGGTATTGGTCGACGAACACGATCGGCGCATCGTTGACCAGGCTGGAGGCGGTGTAGCCGCTGTCCAGGGCCGCACTGTAGACGAACGGCTTGAAGCTGGAGCCGGGCTGACGCTTGGCCTGCATGGCGCGGTTGTAGTTGCTCTGCTCGAACGAGAAGCCGCCGACCAGGGCGCGGATGGCGCCGTTGTACGGGTCGAGGGTGACCAGCGCGCTCTGCGCTCCAGGCACCTGGCTGAACTTGAGCTTACCGTCGTCCAGGCGCTGCAGGCGGACCAGGTCGCCGACCTGGGCAACATCGGCAGGCGACTGCGGGGCACGGCCCTGGGCGTTGGTGTTGATGAACGGGCGCGCCCATTTCATGGTGTCCCAGGCGACATCTTCTTCCTTGCCGTCACGGGTCAGTACCTTGAGGCCATGCTTCTCGACCTGGGTGACGATGGCGGGCTCCAGCGTGCCGAGGTTGCGCTGTTTGCTCAGTTCCTGCTGCCAGGCGGCCAGGGTTTTGCCCGGGAAGCGTGCTTCAGGGCCGCGGTAGCCGTGGCGTTCGTCGTATTCGGACAGGCCGGTGAGGATGGCCTTGTTGGCCATTTCCTGCATGTCGCTTGGTACCGTGGTGGTGACGCGGAAACCTTCGGTGTAGGCGTCACTGCCATAGCGGCCGACCATCTCGGCGCGGGCCATTTCGGCGACGTAAGGCGCGTTCACTTCGGGGGTCGGTACGTGGTAGCTGGCATTGAGCGGCTCGGCCAGGGCGGCCTGGTAGCTCGCCTCGTCGATCTTGCCGAGCTTGTACATGCGGCCGAGGATCCAGTCGCGGCGCTCTTTGGCGCGTACCGGGTTGGCCAGCGGGTTGAAGCGCGACGGTGCCTTGGGCAGGCCGGCGATCATCGCCATCTGGGCCAGGCTCACGTCACGGATCGACTTGCCATAGTAGACCTGCGCGGCCGCATCGATACCGTAGGCACGGTTGCCCAGGTAGATCTTGTTGACGTACAGCTCGAGGATCTCGTCCTTGGTCAGCTCGCGCTCGATCTGCAGGGCCAGCAGGATCTCGTTGGTCTTGCGCGAGAAGCTGCGCTCGCTGGTGAGGAAGAAGTTCTTCGCCACCTGCATGGTGATGGTGCTGCCGCCGGTCTGGATGTGACCGGTCTTCACCAGCTGGGTCGCAGCGCGCATCAGGCTGCTGGGGTCGACGCCGTAGTGATTGAGGAAATTGTCGTCCTCGGCTGACAGAAGTGCCTGAATGAACTGTGGCGGAATTTCCGCAAAGCGGATCGGCGAGCGGCGCATTTCGCCGAACTCGGCAATCAGCTTGCCGTCGCTGCTGTACACCCGCAGGGGGATCTGCAACTGGATGCTTCTGAGCGAATCGACCGATGGCAGGTTGGGACTAAGATACAGAAACGCACCGCTCACACCGAGTACGAGCGCGCAGATGACTGCGACGAAAGACCACCAGAAGAACTTCAGCAGGCGTATCAAGGCTTTTCGGTGTCCAGATTGAGAGGTGAATTGCGCACGGGGCCGGCGGACGAAAAAACGCTGGGCATTATAAGCATTTTTCGCCCCGCCGGGTGACCGGCCGGGCGGCCCGCTGCACCGTCTGGCCGTTCAGGCCCGGCAATGGGGCGGTTCATGGTTGTAACAAGGAAATCGTGATGCTTCGACGTTTTGGCAGGGATGCCAGTTCACTGTTGGGGGTGGAAATCGCCTCCGACGCTGTACGTATTGCCCAGTTGCGCCGCTGTCGGGGGCGCTATGAACAGCTTGTCTGGGTCTCTCAGGCCATCGAACCGATTGCGCCTGGTAACGGCTGGCAAGACCCTGAGCGAGTCGTGGTCGCCTTGCGCAGCGCGCTTCGGCAATCTGGCAGTCGCCAGCGCCGGGCAGCGGTGGCGCTGCCAGCCTCGCAAGTGATCTGCAAGCTGTGCCAGCTGCCCATCAATCAGGCCCCGAGCCAGATGGAGGCACAACTGCTGGCGGACGCGGACCGGCTGTTTCCCATTCCCCTTGACGACCTGGTGCTGGATTTTCAGGTGCTGGGTGCTTCGCAGCTGCAGCCAGGTAGCCTGGATGTGTTGGTGGCAGCCAGTCGCCAGAGTGCACTGCAACCTTTGGCCGCGGCGTTCCAGGCCGCAGGGCTGGAGCTGGAGGTGGTGGAGGTAGACAGCATTGCCCTGCGCCGGCTGATGCCACGCCAAGCCAAGGGCGCAGCAGCACTGCTGCGCGTCGAGCCGGGCAGTGCGACGCTGCACGGCTGGCTTGGCGATACGCTGCCATTACGGCGGGAGTTGCTCCTGGAGGTGGGGCCGAGTTTGCCCGGCGATGTATTCGGTGAGGGTAAGGCCCCGGAAGAGGTACTGGTGGTCGGCGCTGCAGCGATCGGGCAAGGCTCTCTCGTGGGGATGAGTGAGAATCTCGGCTTGCCATGCCGGCCCTTGCCGCCTGTAGCAGGGGTGGATTGCAGTGACGACTGCATGGCCCTGGCCTTTGCGCTGGCGATGGGGAGCGTGCACTGATGCTGCGTCTGAATCTGATGCCCTGGCGGGAGCAGCAGCGCCTGGCAGCGCTCCGGCGTTTGCGCCTGATGGTGGTGGGTGCGGCGGTGGTGGCGCTATGTGCCGTGATGCTGATGGATCAGCTGGCCCGGCAGCGCGTTAGGCAGCAGGCCGTTGCCAACAACAGTCAGCAGGCTGCAATCGACGCGCTCGATGCGCAGAGGGCCGAGCATGACCGCGTCATCCGGTCCTATGGCGTGGTGCGTGCACAGGCCGCTGCACTGGCGGGCTTGCGCGCCGACCAAGGGCTGGTGACTGCCGTGTTCGCTGACCTGGAGCGGGCGTTGCCGGAAGGCGTTCAGCTGCGCAAGCTCGAGCTGGAAGGCTCACGGCTGCGCATGCTCGGTGTGGCCGCCTCTGGCGCCGTCGTGGCGCAGTTCATGCGTGAGCTTGAGCGCTCTGGGGTGATGCATGATCTGGAGCTCAAAAGCCTCAAAAGCCAGCCGGGTGGCGATGCGTTTGTGTTGCTGGCTCGTCTGTCGGCGCTCTGGTCTTGAGGCTGTTTGAGCAAGGCGCGTGGCAGGCCCTTGTCGAGCGCTCGCGGTTTGTCCGCTTTGCGCTGCCGTGCGCCGCAGGCCTTATCGTGTTTGGGCTTGGTTGCCTGTTTCGCCTGCCGCACTGGTTGCAGCTCCAGGACGCAGAGCACACCAGGCAGAACCGCTTGCTTCAGGATCATGAAACCAAGGCTGGCGAGGCACTGGCGCTGCCCGGCGCGCGCGAGGCGCTCGATGATGCGCAGCAACTTTTGCAGGATGCTCGCTGGCGCCTTGCTGCCGGGGCCGGCATGAGCGATTTGCTGGACCAGCTGGCCGCCTCAGGGCATGCACACGGCTTGCACTTCGAGCAACTCGAAGTGCGTGATGAGGTAAGGCAGCCCGGCTACAGGCAGACGCCTGTGGACGTGCAGGTGGTCGGGCGTTATTCGGGGCTGCGAATGTGGCTGGACGACTGGCTTGGCCAGGTGCGCCTGTTGCGCGCCGAAGTGCTGCGGCTTGAGCCTGCCGATGAGGAGCCCGGGTTGCTGCGCCTTGGCATGCGGGTCCATGCCTACCAGGCCGACGGTTCAGTGCCCGAACCGGTAGCCCTGGCTGACTCACCTGCACGCGCGCAGGTGCTGCCTGTGGGCGTCGATCCGTTTTCTGCCTGGGCGACGCGTGTTGCCCAAAGAGGGCTTGCCAGCGTCCCGCTGGCACAATTGCAGATGGTCGGCAGCCTGCAGCGGGGGGCGCAGCGCGAAGCGTTGCTGGCGTCGGCAGGGCGCTTGTATCGCGTGCGCCCCGGTGACCGGCTGGGGCGTGGAGGAGGGGTTGTGGTGCTGGTCGGCGAGCGGCAGCTGGAAGTGCGCGAGCGGTTGTTCATAGGGGGCGTGTGGCGCGAGCGCACGGTCATGCTGACGCTCAGGAAGAGCGCCAATACGGAGATCACGGACGGTGATGAAATGGCTGTTGATGTGCATGGCGGTGGCCCTGATACCCAGCCAGCGGTGCCTGGCAGCGCCCTATCGGGGTGAGCCCATATCGCTGAATTTTCAGGATGTCGAGGTGCGCTCGGTGCTTCAGGTGCTGGCCGACTACGCCGGGATCAATCTGGTGGCCAGCGACACGGTGCAAGGCAATGTCACCTTGCGGCTGCACGAAGTCCCCTGGGACCAGGCGCTGGAACTGGTTCTTCGTAGCAAGGGGCTGGCCCGGCGCGAGGAGGGCAATGTGCTGCTGGTGGCGCCCGCCGCCGAGCTGGCCGAGCAATCCCGTGGCGCGCGTATCGGTCAGGAGCTGGATGCGCAGCTGCAACCGTTGCAACGTGAGCTGCTGCCGATCCATCACGCCAAGGCCTCCGACCTTGCCGAGCTGCTGCTGGCAACCCTGGCGGATGACGGCATCCTGACTGGCCGAGGCAGCCTGAGCGTCGACCCGCGCACCAACACCTTGGTGGCCCACCAGCCAGCAGACCGCCTGGCCGAGTTGCGGCAGTTGGTCGCTCAGCTCGATGTGCCGGTACGGCAGGTGGAGATCGAGGCGCGCATCGTGGAGGCCAGTGTCGACTATGAAAAAGGCCTGGGCGTGCGCTGGGGGCGGCAGTTGTACGGGGAAGCGCCGCAACTGGGCAAGGACCTGTTCGTCGATTTGGGCATGGAGCGGGCTGGCGCCAGCCTCGGTGTGGGGCTGTTGCGCGGCGGTGTGCTGCTGGATCTGGAGCTCAGTGCGATGGAAAAGAGCGGCAACGGCGAAATCATCTCCCAGCCCAAAGTGGTCACGGCCGACAAGGAAACCGCCAGGATCCTGAAGGGCACCGAAGTGCCGTACCAGGAAACCAGCAAGAGTGGCGCCACCTCGGTGGCCTTTCGCGAGGCCTCGCTGTCGCTGGAAGTCACGCCACAGATCACCCCGGACGGCAAGGTCATCATGACGGTCAAGGTGACCAAGGACGAGCCTGACTTCGTCAATGCCCTGAACGACGTGCCGCCGATTCGCAAGAACGAGGTCAATGCCAAGGTGCGAGTTGCGGACGGTGAAACCATTGTCATCGGTGGCGTCTATTCGACCACGCAAAACAATGTGGTCGACAAGGTGCCATTTTTCGGCGATCTGCCGTATGTTGGGCGGCTGTTTCGACGCGATGCATTACAAGAGAAAAAATCCGAGCTGCTGGTCTTCCTGACTCCGCGTATCATGAGTGACCAGGCGATTGCTGTGAGTCGTTGATTCTGTGCGAAATTTGATACTTGTAGGGCCCATGGGCGCTGGTAAAAGCACCATCGGGCGCCTGTTGGCCAAAGAGCTGCGCCTGCTGTTCAAGGATTCCGACAAGGAAATCGAACTGCGAACCGGCGCCAACATCCCGTGGATCTTCGATAAAGAAGGCGAACCGGGCTTCCGTGACCGTGAGCAGGCGATGATCGCCGAGCTCTGCGCGCTCGATGGCGTGGTCGTGGCAACCGGCGGCGGTGCGGTAATGCGTGCGGAAAACCGCCAGGCGCTGCACGAGGGCGGCCGGGTGATCTACCTGCATGCCTCGGTGGAGCAACAGGTTGGGCGAACCGCCCGCGATCGCAACCGCCCGTTGCTGCGCACTGCCAACCCGGAAGCGACCCTGCGCGCCTTGCTGGAAGCGCGCGACCCGCTCTACCGCGAGATCGCTGACCTGGTGGTGGAAACCGACGAACGGCCGCCACGCATGGTGGTGCTCGACATTCTCGAGCGCCTGCAGCAGTTGCCGCCCCGCTAAGCCGGGACTATTCTCGGCCAGCGCCGAGGCGAGGTTCAACGTTACCGCGCGGGTCGCACAGCCGGCGCCGCGCCCAAGTACATTGTGGGGATACATGCAGACACTAAAGGTCGACCTCGGCGAGCGTAGCTACCCGATCTACATTGGCGAAGGCCTGCTGGACCAGGCTGAACTGCTGGCGCCGCATATCCGCGGGCGGCAGGTCGCCATCGTTTCCAACGAAACCGTCGCGCCTCTGTATCTCGAACGCCTGAGCAAGACCCTCGGTGCCTACTCGGTGCTGCCGGTGATCCTTCCGGACGGCGAGGCCCACAAGAACTGGGAAACCCTGCAGCTGATCTTCGATGGCCTGCTGACGGCGCGGCATGACCGCCGTACCACCGTGGTAGCCCTCGGCGGCGGCGTGATCGGCGACATGGCCGGCTTTGCGGCGGCCTGCTACCAGCGTGGCGTCGACTTCATCCAGGTGCCGACCACCCTGCTGTCCCAGGTCGACTCCTCGGTCGGCGGCAAGACCGGCATCAACCACCCGCTGGGCAAGAACATGGTCGGTGCCTTCTACCAGCCCAACGCGGTGCTGATCGACACCACCAGCCTCAAGACGCTGCCTGCGCGCGAGCTGTCGGCAGGCCTGGCCGAAGTGATCAAGTACGGCCTGATCTGTGACAAGCCGTTCCTGGCCTGGCTCGAAGACAATATGCAGGCCCTGCGTGCCCTGGAGCCTGCTGCACTGACCGAGGCGATCAGCCGCTCCTGCGCTGCCAAGGCTGCCGTGGTCGGCGCCGACGAACGTGAGTCCGGCGTGCGTGCCACGCTGAACCTGGGCCACACCTTCGGCCATGCCATCGAAACCCACATGGGCTACGGTGTATGGCTGCACGGCGAAGCCGTGGCTGCGGGCACGGTGATGGCCCTGGAAATGTCCATGCGCCTGGGCTGGATCGACCAGGCCGAGCGAGATCGCGCAATCCGCCTGCTGCAGGACGCAGGTTTGCCGGTGGTGCCACCACAGGAAATGACCCCGGCGCATTTCATGGAGCATATGGCGGTCGACAAGAAGGTACTCGATGGCCGCCTGCGCCTGGTGCTGCTGCGCCAGCTGGGCGAGGCCGTGATCACCGACGACTATCCGAAAGAGATTCTTCAGGCCACGCTGTCGGCGGATTACCGCGCGATCGTGGCCCAGCTTTGAGGTTGTGACAGCGTAATGACCAGTTTGCATGCCGATGAGGCGTTCCTCGAACATTACCAGTTGAGCCACGATCCGTTCGCGCCGCGTGTGCCCGGCTTCAAGTTCTTCCCCGCCCAGCGCAAGCCGGTGCTGGGCCAGTTGCATCACCTGGCGCGCTACAGCCAGCTGATGCTGGTGGTCACAGGCCCCGTGGGCAGCGGCAAGACCCTGTTGCGCCAGGCCCTGGTGGCCAGTACCAACAAACAGTCGGTGCTGAGCGTGGTGGTATCTGCCCGCGGCGCCAGCGATGCCGCCAGTGTGCTTGGCCAGGTGGCGCAAACACTGGAAGTGGCCCAGCCAGAAGTGCAGGCGATCCTGAACAAGGTGGTGCAACTGGCACTGACCGGGCAGGAAGTCTATCTGCTGGTTGACGATGCGGAACAACTCGACGAGTCGGCACTCCAAGCGTTGCTGGAACTGGCGGCTGGGCTACCAGAAGGGCGCCCGCACGTGTTCCTGTTCGGCGAGCCGTCGCTGATTGCCGGGTTGGACGAGATCCAGGTCGAGGAAGAGCGCTTCCACGTCATAGAGCTCGCCCCGTACAGCGAGGAAGAAACCCGCGAGTACCTGGAGCAACGCCTGGAAGGCGCTGGCCGGGGCATCGAGGTGTTCAGCCGTGAACAGCTAGTCGATATTCATGAAAACTCCGACGGATGGCCTGGCAACATCAACCAGGTCGCCCGCGATACTTTGATCGAAGCCATGATCGCCAGCCGTACCACGGTCAAGCGACCATCCATGGGGTTCAAAATGCCTAAGAAACACGTGCTCGCGCTGTCCGCTGTCGTCGTGGTGGCCGTAGGTGCTGCGGTGCTGATGCCTAAAAAGGGCGACAAGGCCCCTGCCGAGGCGCCTGTGGCCCAGGCCCAGCTGCCATTGGGCGAGGGCCAACCAGGTGGCGCCCAATCGAACAACGGTAACCCGGCCATCGAGTTCTCCGGCCAGTCGCAGCCGATGCCGCTGCCGCTGGTGGGCCAGTCCCAGCCGGTGATGCGCGAGCCGCTGGCGCAAGCTGCCGGCATGGGTGATGGCGAAGAGGGTGGCCCTGCCGGTGATACCGCCTTGCAGCCTGGCAACCCGCCGACCGTGACCACCATCGCGCCACCCCAGGGCGTGCCTGCCGGCCCGGCGCCGAGCATGGCCCAGGCTACCGCGCCGGTACAGCCGGTGCAGCCGGTTGCGCCTGCGCCGAAACCTGTCGCTACCCAGCCTGCCAAGCCGGTTGCGCCTGCCAAGCCGGCATCGGCACCGACTCAGGTCGCTACCGCCAAGCCAGCCGCCAAGCCGGTGGAAAAACCGGCTGCCGGCGGCACCGGCAGCAGTGGCTGGTACTCGGGCCAGAAGCCTGGCAACTATGTGGTGCAGATCCTCGGCACCAGTTCCGAGGCGTCGGCCCAGGCCTTCGTCAAGGCACAGGGTGGCGAGTATCGCTACTTCAAGAAAAACCTGCAGGGCAAGCCACTGTATGTGGTCACCTACGGCAACTTTGCCAACCGCGACGCAGCGGTTGCGGCAATCAAGAACTTGCCAGCGAAGGTCCAGGCTGGTAAACCTTGGCCACGTACCGTTGCCAGCGTCCAACAAGAGCTGGCTTCGGCCCGCTGATACCTGCCGGGCGGCATCACCCCCGCCGCCCAGTTGCTGAGCGATTAACGACATTCGAATAGCCTGCTGCGCCTGAGCGCGGCAGGCTTTTCTGTCCCAGACTGCCGGCCACAAGCCTCTGTTGCAGTCATGGCTGAAACGCTTCAGACTCGAACCAAGCCGCTATCACGGCGTACGGCGCAAAACATTCAAAATTGCGACATAAATTTTCAATGGTGAGACATGAAAATTTGTGGGTATGACTGTCGCTGTGCAACAATGGTTTTCCATGGCCACCGCAAAAAAGCTGGCATTTGATCGGCGTGGATGGTAAGTGGTTGTACATAAAAGAGATTTACCTCCGGTTGAGAGGTGAACCTGGTGAGAAAGTGTCTATGAAAACAGGTCTGTACCATCCCGAAGAATTCAAGGACAACTGTGGTTTTGGCCTGATCGCCCATATGACGGGCGAACCGAGCCACCACCTTCTGCAAACCGCCATGCAGGCACTGACCTGCATGACCCACCGCGGCGGCATCAACGCCGACGGCAAGACCGGTGACGGTTGCGGTCTGCTCATGCAGAAGCCTGATCAATTCCTGCGTGCCGTGGCCCAGGAACACTTCGCCGTCGAGCTGCCCAAGCAGTACGCCGTCGGCATGGTGTTCTTCAACCAGGACCCGGTCAAAGCCGAAGCTGCCCGCGCCAACATGGACCGCGAAATCGTCGCTGCCGGCCTGAAGCTGGTCGGCTGGCGCAAGGTCCCGATCGACACCAGCGTGCTCGGTCGCCTGGCTTTGGAGCGCCTGCCGCAGATCGAGCAGGTGTTCATCGGCGGTGAAGGCCTGAGCGATCAGGAATTCGCCATCAAGCTGTTCAGTGCCCGTCGCCGTTCGTCCGTGGCCAACGCCCACGACGCCGACCACTACATCTGCAGCTTCTCGCACAAGACCATCATCTACAAAGGCCTGATGATGCCGCGCGATCTCGCGGCGTTCTACCCAGACCTGGGTGACGAGCGCCTGCAAACTGCGATCTGCGTGTTCCACCAGCGCTTCTCCACCAACACCCTGCCGAAATGGCCGCTGGCGCAGCCATTCCGCTTCCTCGCCCACAACGGCGAGATCAACACCATCACCGGCAACCGCAACTGGGCCATGGCCCGTCGCACCAAGTTCGCCAACGACCTGATCCCCGACCTCGAAGAGCTCGGCCCGCTGGTCAACCGTGTCGGTTCCGACTCCTCGAGCATGGACAACATGCTGGAGCTGATGGTCACCGGCGGCATCGACCTGTTCCGCGGCGTGCGCATGCTGGTACCGCCAGCCTGGCAGAACGTCGAGACCATGGACGCCGACCTGCGCGCCTTCTACGAATACAACTCCATGCACATGGAGCCGTGGGACGGCCCGGCCGGTATCGTCATGACCGAAGGCCGCCACGCGGTGTGCCTGCTCGACCGTAACGGCCTGCGCCCGGCGCGCTGGGTGACGACCACCAATGGCTACATCACCATCGCCTCGGAAATCGGCGTGTGGGGCTACCAGCCTGAGGAAGTGTTGGCCAAGGGCCGTGTCGGCCCGGGCCAGATTCTCGCCGTGGACACCGAGACCGGCCAGATCCTCGACACCGACGCCATCGACAACCGCCTGAAGTCGCGCCACCCGTACAAGCGCTGGCTGCGTCAGCACGCCCTGCGCATCCAGGCGACCCTGACCGACGACCAGGGCGTGGCCAGCTACGACGCTGACCAGCTCAAGCAGTACATGAAGATGTTCCAGGTCACCTTCGAAGAGCGTGACCAGGTGCTGCGCCCACTCGGCGAGCAGGGCCAGGAAGCGGTCGGCTCGATGGGTGACGACACGCCGATGGCCGTGCTGTCGCAGCGCGTGCGTTCGCCGTACGACTTCTTCCGCCAGCAGTTCGCCCAGGTGACCAACCCGCCGATCGACCCGCTGCGCGAAGCGATCGTCATGTCCCTGGAAATCTGCCTGGGCGCCGAGCGCAACATCTTCCAGGAGTCCCCGGAGCACGCTTCGCGGGTGATCCTCAGCTCCCCGGTCATCTCGCCCGCCAAGTGGCGTTCGCTGATGAACCTGGAGCGCGAAGGCTTCGACCGCCAGCTGATCGACCTCAACTATGACGAGAGCGTCGGCCTGGAAGCGGCCATCCGCAACATCGCCGACCAGGCTGAAGAAGCCGTGCGCGGCGGCAAGACCCAGCTGGTGCTGAGCGACCGCTATATCGCCCCGGGCAAACTGCCGGTGCACGCGTCGCTGGCCGTGGGTGCCGTGCACCACCGCCTGACCGAGCAGGGCCTGCGTTGCGACAGCAACATCCTGGTCGAAACCGCCACTGCCCGTGACCCGCACCACTTCGCCGTGCTGCTGGGCTTCGGTGCCTCGGCCGTGTACCCGTACCTGGCCTACGAAGTGCTGGCCGACCTGATCCGTACCGGTGAAGTGCTGGGCGATCTGGACGAAGTCTTCAAGTACTACCGCAAAGGCATCTCCAAGGGCCTGCTGAAGATCCTGTCGAAGATGGGTATCTCCACCATCGCCTCGTACCGTGGCGCCCAGCTGTTCGAAGCCGTGGGCCTGGCCGAGGAAGTGGTCGGCCTGAGCTTCAAGGGCGTGTCCAGCCGCATCAAGGGTGCGCGCTTCGTCGACCTCGAAGGCGACCAGAAGCTGCTGGCAGCCGAAGCCTGGAGCGCGCGCAAGCCGATCCAGCAAGGTGGCCTGCTGAAGTTCGTCCACGGTGGCGAATACCATGCCTACAACCCGGACGTGGTCAACACCCTGCAGGCCGCCGTGCAGCAGGGCGACTACGCCAAGTTCAAGGAATACACCACGCTGGTCGACCAGCGCCCGGTGTCGATGATCCGCGACCTGCTGAAAGTGAAGGTGGCCGACGAGGCCCTGCCGCTGGACCAGATCGAGCCGCTGGAGGCCATCCTCAAGCGTTTCGACTCCGCCGGTATCTCGCTGGGCGCGCTGTCGCCGGAAGCACACGAAGCCCTGGCCGAGGCGATGAACCGCCTGGGCGCACGCTCCAACTCCGGTGAGGGCGGTGAAGACCCGTCGCGCTACGGCACCATCAAGAGCTCGAAGATCAAGCAGGTGGCCACCGGCCGCTTTGGCGTGACCCCGGAATACCTGGTCAACGCTGAAGTGCTGCAGATCAAGGTTGCCCAGGGCGCCAAGCCCGGCGAGGGCGGCCAGCTGCCAGGCGGCAAGGTCAACGGCCTGATCGCCAAGCTGCGCTATGCGGTACCGGGCGTGACCCTGATTTCGCCACCGCCGCACCACGACATCTACTCGATCGAAGACCTGGCCCAGCTGATCTACGACCTCAAGCAGGTCAACCCGCAGGCTCTGGTTTCGGTCAAGCTGGTAGCTGAGGCTGGCGTTGGCACCATCGCCGCCGGCGTGGCCAAGGCCTATGCCGACCTGATCACCATCTCCGGTTACGACGGTGGTACAGGTGCTTCGCCGCTGACCTCGATCAAGTACGCTGGCGCCCCGTGGGAACTGGGCCTGGCTGAAACTCACCAGACCCTGCGTGGCAACGACCTGCGCGGCAAGGTGCGGGTACAGACCGACGGCGGCCTGAAAACCGGCCTGGACGTGATCAAGGCAGCCATCCTCGGCGCCGAGAGCTTCGGCTTCGGCACCGCGCCGATGATCGCCCTGGGCTGCAAGTACCTGCGCATCTGCCACCTGAACAACTGCGCCACCGGCGTAGCCACGCAGAACGACAAGCTGCGCAAGGACCACTACATCGGCACCGTCGACATGGTGATCAACTTCTTCACCTTCGTCGCCGAGGAAACCCGTGAGTGGCTGGCCAAGCTGGGCGTGCGCAGCCTCGGCGAGCTGATCGGCCGTACCGACCTGCTTGACGTGCTGCCGGGCGACACCGAGCGCCAGCAGTACCTGGACCTGACCCCGCTGCTGGGCAGCTCGCACATCCCGGCCGACAAGCCGCAGTTCTGCGAAGTCGACAAGAACCCGCCGTTCGACAAGGGCGAGCTGGCCGAGAAGATGGTCGAGATGGCCCTGCCGGCGATCCGCGACCAGGCCGGTGGCGAGTTCAGCCTCGACATCTGCAACTGCGACCGTTCCATCGGTGCCCGTATCTCTGGCGAAATCGCCAAGCTGTACGGCAACCAGGGCATGGCCGACAAGCCGATCACCTTCCGCTTCAAGGGTACTGCCGGGCAGAGCTTCGGCGTGTGGAACGCTGGTGGCCTGAACTTGCATCTGGAAGGCGACGCCAACGATTACGTCGGCAAGGGCATGACCGGTGGCAAGGTCACCATCGTGCCGCCAACCGGCAGCCCGTTTGCAACCCAGCACAGTGCCATCGTCGGCAACACCTGCCTGTACGGCGCCACCGGTGGCAAGCTGTTCGCCGCTGGTACCGCGGGCGAACGCTTCGCTGTGCGTAACTCCGGCGCCCACGCTGTTGTCGAGGGTACTGGCGATCACTGCTGTGAATACATGACCGGCGGCTTTGTCTGCGTTCTGGGCAAGACCGGTTACAACTTCGGTTCTGGCATGACTGGCGGCTTCGCCTACGTGCTCGACATGGACAACAGCTTCGTCGACAAACTCAACCACGAGCTGGTGGAAATCCAGCGCATCAGTGGTGAGGCGATGGAAGCCTACCGCAGCCACCTGGCGCGGGTCCTTGGCGAATACGTGGAAGAGACCGGCAGCGAGTGGGGGCGTGAGCTCTTCGAGAACCTGGACGACTATGTGCGGCGCTTCTGGCTGGTCAAGCCGAAGGCGGCCAACCTCAAGCAACTGCTGTCCAGCACCCGTGCCAACCCGCAGTAAGAACAGCTGCAAGTGACGGCCCCGTGCGCGGGGCCCGTCGTGCTCAAGTGATCGTCTTGCAGCTTGCAGCCTGAGGCTGGCAACTGCGGTAAAGAGGTTTTGAAAAATGGCTGAACGTCTGAACAACGACTTCCAGTTCATCGAAGTGGGCCGCAAGGACCCGAAGAAAAAGCTGCTGCGCCAGCGCAAGAAGGAGTTCGTGGAAATCTACGAACCGTTCAAGCCGCAGCAGTCCGTGGAGCAGGCGCACCGCTGCCTGGGCTGCGGTAACCCGTATTGCGAATGGAAGTGCCCGGTACACAACTTCATCCCCAACTGGCTGAAGCTGGTCTCCGAAGGCAACATTCTGGCGGCGGCCGAACTGTCGCACCAGACCAACACCCTGCCTGAAGTGTGCGGCCGTGTGTGCCCGCAGGACCGCCTGTGCGAGGGTGCCTGCACCCTGAACGACGGTTTTGGCGCGGTGACCATCGGCTCGGTCGAGAAGTACATCACCGACACCGCTTTCGCCATGGGCTGGCGCCCGGACATGTCCAAGGTCAAGCCAACCGGCAAGCGCGTCGCCATCATTGGCGCCGGTCCCGCTGGCCTGGGTTGTGCCGACGTGCTGGTGCGTGGCGGCGTGACCCCGGTGGTGTTCGACAAGAACCCGGAAATCGGCGGCCTGCTGACCTTCGGCATCCCCGAGTTCAAGCTGGAAAAGACCGTGCTGAGCAATCGCCGCGAAGTCTTCACCGGCATGGGCATCGAGTTCCGCCTGAACACCGAGGTGGGCAAGGACATCACCATGGAACAGCTGCTCGCCGAGTACGACGCGGTGTTCATGGGCATGGGCACCTACACCTACATGAAGGGTGGTTTCCCGGGTGAAGACCTGCCTGGCGTGCACGACGCGCTGGACTTCCTGATCGCCAACGTCAACCGCAACCTCGGCTTCGAGAAGTCGCCGGAAGACTTCGTCGACATGCAGGGCAAGAAGGTCGTGGTGCTGGGCGGTGGCGACACCGCGATGGACTGCAACCGCACCTCGATCCGCCAGGGCGCCAAGTCGGTGACCTGCGCCTATCGCCGTGACGAAGCCAACATGCCGGGTTCGCGCAAAGAGGTGAAGAACGCCAAGGAAGAGGGCGTGAAGTTCCTCTACAACCGCCAGCCCATCGCTATCGTCGGCGAGGACAAGGTCGAAGGCGTGAAGGTGGTCGAGACCCGTCTCGGCGAGCCGGATGCCCGTGGCCGTCGCAGCCCCGAGCCGATCCCGGGTTCCGAAGAGATCCTGCCGGCCGACGCCGTGGTGATCGCCTTCGGCTTCCGCCCCAGCCCGGCACCGTGGTTCGAGCAGCATGGCATCCAGCTGGACAGCCAGGGTCGCGTGGTGGCACCGGAGAAAGCCAAGTTCAAGCACCAGACCAGCAACCCGAAAGTGTTCGCCGGTGGCGACATGGTGCGCGGTTCGGACCTGGTGGTGACGGCGATCTTCGAAGGCCGTAACGCTGCCGAAGGCATCCTGGACTACCTCGAAGTCTGATCCATCGCATTCGCGGGCAAGCCCGCTCCCACAGGATGATGTGCATATCCTGTGAGAGCGGACTTGCCCGCGAAGCTTTTTTGTATACAAAATCGTTTGATCTGTGGCACCCAATAGACAAAACGCATGGTCTTGACCGTGCCTTTTGCGCTGGCGTCTGAGAAAATGCCCGCACTATTTTTCCGGATGCCGACATGACTGCCCTGAAGAACGATCGTTTCCTGCGTGCACTGCTCAAGCAACCCGTAGACGTCACCCCTGTCTGGATGATGCGCCAGGCCGGCCGTTACCTGCCGGAGTACCGCGCCAGCCGCGCCAAGGCCGGTGATTTCATGAGCCTGTGCATGAACCCGCAGTTCGCCTGCGAGGTCACCCTGCAGCCGCTGGACCGCTACCCGCTGGACGCGGCGATCCTGTTCTCGGACATCCTCACCATCCCTGACGCCATGGGCCTGGGCCTGTACTTCGAAACCGGCGAAGGCCCGCGTTTCAAGAAGGTCATCAGCACCCCTGCCGACATCGAAGCGCTGCCGATCCCTGACCCGCAGAAAGACCTCGGCTACGTGATGGACGCGGTCAGCACCATCCGCCGCGAGCTCAACGGCCGCGTCCCGTTGATCGGCTTCTCCGGCAGCCCATGGACCCTGGCCACCTACATGGTCGAAGGCGGCTCGTCGAAGGACTTCCGCAAGACCAAGGCCATGGCCTACGACAACCCGCAAGCCTTGCACCTGCTGCTGGACAAGCTGGCCCAGTCGGTCACCAGCTACCTCAACGGGCAGATCCTCGCGGGTGCCCAGGCGGTGCAGATCTTCGACACCTGGGGCGGCAACCTGTCGGCGGCGGCCTACCAGGAGTTCTCCCTGGCTTACATGCGCAAGATCGTCAGCGGCCTGATTCGCGAGCACGAAGGGCGCAAGGTGCCGGTAATTCTGTTCACCAAGAACGGCGGCCTTTGGCTGGAAAGCATCGCCGAAGCCGGCGCCGACGCGCTGGGCCTGGACTGGACCTGCGAAATCGGCGACGCCCGCCGCCGCGTCGGTGACAAAGTGGCCCTGCAGGGCAACATGGACCCGACCGTGCTGTACGCCAAGCCAGAAGCTATCCGCAACGAAGTCGCGCGCATTCTGGCCAGTTATGGCCACGGCACTGGCCATGTATTCAACCTGGGCCATGGCATCACACCAGAAGTCGACCCGGAGCATGCGGGTGTGTTCATCAACGCCGTGCATGAACTGTCGGCGCAGTACCACCAGTAAGCGCCCTGAAACGAAAAGCCCGGCCAAGTGCCGGGCTTTTTGTTGAGCTGACTTTAGGGCCCTTTCGCGGGCACGCCCGCTCCCACAGGTACAGCGCTGACCTAAAGTGAGGCGCGGTCCCTGTGGGAGCGGGCGTGCCCGCGAATGCTTCACACCGATTTTGGCGGTAGCTTGCTCAGGTGCAGGGCCACCAGCAACGCCACCGCCAGCAGGCTGCCGATGAACAAGCCGATGCCGTTCCACCCCCATTGATGCCAGAACACCCCGCCCGCCGTACCGGCCACGCTGGACCCTGCGTAATAACTGAACAGGTACAGCGACGAAGCCTGCCCCTTGGCCTTCAGCGCCCGACGGCCGATCCAGCTGCTGGCCACCGAATGCGCGCCGAAGAAGCCGAAGGTGAACACCAGCATGCCGACAATCACCAGCGCCAGCGGGTTGGCCAGGGTCATCAGCAAGCCGCCTGCCATGACCACGATACTGGCCCAGAACACCTTGCGCCGGCCCAGCTTGTCAGCCAGTGCGCCAACTTGCGCCGAGCTATAGATGCCCGACAGGTACACCACCGACAACAAGCCGACCAGCGCCTGGTTCATGTGGTAAGGCTCGGCCAGCAGGCGGTAGCCGATGTAGTTGAACAGAGTGACGAAGGCGCCCATCAGCAGGAAGGCTTCGAGGAACAGCCACGGCAGCCCGGCATCCTTGAAGTGCATGACGAAGCCATTGAGCAGGTTGCGTGGACTCATCAGCTGCGGGCGGAAGTTGCGCGACTCGGGCAGCACTTTCCAGAACACCAGCGCCGCCACCAGGGCCAGGCCGCCGATGGTCAGCATCGCCGTGTGCCAGCTGACGAAGTCGATCAGCACACCGGTGATCAACCGCCCGCTCATGCCGCCGATGGCGTTGCCACCAATGTACAGGCCCATGGCCAGGCCGATGTGCTGCGGGTGGATCTCTTCGCTCAGGTAGGTCATCGCCACCGCTGCCAGGCCGCTCAGCGACAGGCCGACCAAGGCGCGGGTGGCCAGTACCAGTTCCCAGCTCGGCATCACCGCGCTGGCCAGGGTCGACAGGGCGGCGCAGACCAAGGCAAAGACCATGACCGGCTTGCGGCCGATGCGGTCGGAGATCGGGCCGGTGATCAACAGGCCGAACGCCAACATCGCGGTCGACACCGAGAGCACCAGGCTGCTCTGCGCCGCGTTGATGGAAAATTCCTTCGACAGCAGCGGCATCATCGGCTGCACGCAGTACAGCAGGGCGAACGTGGCAAAGCCGCCGCTGAACAGTGCCAGCACGGTCTTCATGAAGGCCGGGGTGCCTTTCTCGATCCACATTTCGTTCAGGGGGGCAGGTTCTGGCTCGGCAGGAAGGGGGGCTACAGCAGTTTTCACGGGCGGTACCTCTGGTGCAATGAAAAAAGCATATAGCTGGCTAATGATTAGATCCAATATATTGTTCGACCTATTTGAGACGTTTAGCGACTTGTTTGGAGCTGATCATGGAACTGCGCCATCTGCGTTACTTCATCGCCGTTGCCGAAGAGCTGCACTTTGGCCGCGCGGCCCAGCAACTGGGCATCTCTCAGCCGCCATTGAGCCAGCAGATCCAGGCACTGGAGCAGGAACTGGGTGCTCGCCTGTTCGAGCGGACCAACCGTCGGGTCGAGCTGAGTGAGGCCGGCCGGCTGTTCCTTGAAGAGGCGCGCCAGGTGCTGGCGCAGGTGGAGAAGGCGGCCGATGTCGCGCGCCGTGCGCAGTTGGGTGAGCTGGGCGAGATGAAGATCGGCTTCACCTCGTCGGCGCCATTCACGTCGAAGATTCCCAAGGCCATCCATGCCTTTCGCCAGCGCTTCCCGGCCGTGCACCTGAACCTCAAGGAAATGAGCAGTCGCGACGTTGCCGAAGGGGTGTTCGACGAATCCATCGAGGTCGGGCTGATGCGGCCGATGCCACTGCCGGAGGGCCTGGTGGCTACCGAACTGTTCCGCGAGCCGCTGGTGGCGGTGATCAACGCCTCGCACCCGTTGGCCGAATGCACCGAGCATGGCGTGCACATGGCCGCCCTGGCCCATGAACCGTTCGTGTTCTTCCCGCGCAGCTATGGCAGCGGATTGCATGCGCAGTTGCTGAGCCTGGCGCGCCAGGCGGGTTTCAACCCGCATTTTGCCCAAGAAGCGGGCGAGGCGATGACCATCATCGGCCTGGTGTCCGCGGGGCTTGGCGTCTCGGTGCTGCCAGCGTCGTTCCAGCGCATGCGTATCGAAGGCGTGGTGTACCGCACGCTGCTGGATGAAGGGGCGATGTCGGCGGTGTGGCTGGTGCAGCGCGAGCGTGGCGGTTCGGCGATGGCCCGGGCGTTCGCCGAGTTGCTCACGGGGCTGATGGCAGGCCAGGGGTGATCTTTGCAGCCTGCGCCGGCCACTGGGCAAATGGCACTGGCCATTGCCGCTGCGCCGCCACATACTCGGGCATTCGTTGATACACGGAGGTCAATCATGCGGCGCGTGGTGTTCAATCAGAAAGGTGGCGTGGGCAAGTCGAGCATCGCTTGCAACCTGGCGGCAGTGAGCGCCAGCGAAGGTTATCGGACCTTGCTGATCGACCTGGATGCCCAGGCCAACTCGACCCAGTACCTGACCGGTCTGACCGGCGACGACATTCCCATGGGTATCGCCGATTTCTTCAAGCAGAGCCTGTCCAGCGGGCCGTTCAGCAAGAAGAACCAGGTCGATATCTACGAAACCCCGTTCGACAACCTGCATGTGGTCACCGCCACGGCGGAGCTGGCCGACCTTCAGCCGAAGCTTGAGGCCAAGCACAAGATCAACAAGCTGCGTAAGTTGCTCGACGAGCTGGACGAGGACTACGAGCGGATCTACATCGACACGCCGCCGGCCCTCAATTTCTATGCGGTTTCCGCATTGATTGCCGCTGATCGCGTGCTGATCCCCTTTGACTGCGACAGTTTCTCGCGCCAGGCGCTATATGGACTGCTGGCCGAGATCGAAGAGCTCAAGGATGACCACAATGAAGACCTGGTGGTCGAAGGCATCGTGGTCAACCAGTTCCAGTCCCGCGCCAGCCTGCCCCAGCAGATGCTCGACGAACTGCTGGCCGAAGGGCTGCCGGTGCTACCGGTATACCTGGGCAGTTCGGTGAAGATGCGTGAATCGCACCATGCTAGCCTGCCGCTGATTCACCTGGAACCGCGGCACAAGCTGACCCAGCAGTTTGTCGAGTTGCACTCGCTGCTCGAAGAGAATGGCTGAAGATCTTCAGCGCCTATGAGACCGAGCGCCGCGCGGGCGGCGCTCGATCTGATAGGCACCAAACAGCTCAAGACATGCGCTTCAGACCCCCTGGCTACGCAGCCACTCCAGCAACGACTGGAGTGGAAACGCCCCGGCCTGGCGGCTGATTTCGCGGCCGTTCTTGAACAGGATCAGGCTGGGTATCGAGCGGATGCCCAGTTGCCCGGCCAGGTTGCGGTTGGCCTCGCTGTCGAGCTTGGCCAGGCGGCAGCGACCGCTGAGCTGGCGGGCGGCCTGTTCGAAGGTCGGAGCGAAGGATTTGCATGGGCCGCACCAGTCGGCCCAGACGTCGATCAGCAGTGGCAGGTCGCCCTTGATCTGGCTGGCATAGTTGGCTTCGCTGAGTTCGAACGGGGTGCTCAGCAGCACGTCCTGCTTGCAGCGCCCGCATTTCGGGTTGTCACCCAGGCGCGCCGCCGGCAGGCGGTTGAGGCCGTTGCAGTGGGGGCAGGGGATTACCAGTGGGTCGGACATGTAGGTTCCTTGAATATTATGAAGAACAGCTGATTTCCAGGTGCTTGCCCCACTCAGGTGGGCGCTCGGCATAGGCCTGCATCCCGGCCTGCTCCTCGAACGGCTTGCTCAGCACCTGGTGCAGGCGGCGCACTTCACTGTAATCCCCCGCTTCGGCCGCTTCTATGGCCTTCTGCGCCAGGTAGTTGCGCAGCACGTACAGCGGGTTCACCGCGTGCATCCGCTCACGGCGGCCTGCGGCATTACTCGCCTCGCGCTCGCAGCGGGCCAGGTAATCCGCGCCCCAGGTGTCGAAGCCGGCGAGGTCGATGAAGTCGTCGCGCACCACCTTGAGCGCTTCGGCGACGGGCTGGTCACCCAGCTTGCGGAAGAACAGGTTGTAGTCCACGCCGCCGCTCTGCATGCGCTGCAGCAGGCGTTCGACCAGCGCCATGTCGTCGTCTTCTGCGGTGGTCAGGCCCAGGCGCCGACGCATCAGGTCCAGATAGTGCGCCTGGTACAGTGGCAGGAACAGCCCCAGTGCCTCTTTCAGCGGTTCCACCTCGATCACCGTGGTCAGGGCCTGGGCCAGGGCGCTGAGGTTCCAGTGGGCAATCGGCACCTGGTTGGCGTAGCTGTAGCGGCCACGGTCGTCGGAATGGTTGCAGATGAAGTTGGCGTCGAAGTCATCGAGGAAGGCGAACGGGCCGAAATCGAAGGTGATGCCGAGGATCGACATGTTGTCGGTGTTCATCACCCCGTGGCAGAAGCCATAGGCCTGCCAGCGGGCGATCAGCTCGGCGTTGCGCTCGACGATGGTACGGAACATGGCCAGGTAAGGCTGCTCGGCATCACGGCACTCGGGGTAGTGCTGCTCCAGCACGTGGTCGATCAGCACGCGCTGCTGTTCCGGTTGCTTGGTGTAGTAGAAGTATTCGAAATGCCCGAAACGAACATGGCTCTGCGCCAGGCGGGTGAGCATGGCCGCGCTCTCGCGGGTTTCGCGCCATACCGGGGTGCTCGAGCCGATCACGCACAGTGCCCGGCTGCTGGGGATGCCGAGGGCATGCAGGGCTTCGGAGGCGAGGAACTCGCGGATCGACGAGCGCAGCACGGCGCGGCCGTCGCCCATGCGCGAATACGGCGTCTGGCCAGCACCCTTGAGGTGCAGGTCCCAGTGCTCGCCCTGGTCATTCAGCCCTTCGGCCAGCAACAGGCCGCGGCCATCGCCCAGGCGCGGGTTGTACGAGCCGAACTGGTGGCCGGAATAGACCATTGCCCGCGGGTCGGCCTGATCCCAGAGCTTGTGGCCGCTGAACAGCTCGGCGAATACCGGCAATTCGGCCTGGGCCGGGTCGAGGTCGAGCAGGGCCATGGCCGACTCGCTCGCCACCACCAGGCGCGGCTCGGCAATCGGCTCGGGCAGGACCTGGGTGGAGAACGCATCGCCCAGGCGGGCGAAGCGGTTGTCGAAGGTGAGTTGGTCGAGGGCTTTCACGGGGCCGGCTCCTGAAGTCGGGACATCGGGGCCGCTTTGCGGCCCTTCGCGGGCAAGCCCGCTCCTACAGGTAATGTGCGGTCTCTGTGGGAGCGGGCTTGCCCGCGAACGAGGGCGAAGCCCTCGCAGGGGATTTGCACAGCATAAAGTATTCGACCCTACTCAGGCCGGTGCCGTGCCATCCGGTTTAGGTTGCTCGATCGGGATCAACTGCTGCTTGCCGCCTTTCTGGTCCATCAGGAACACCTCGACCTGGCGCACCGAGATCTTGATGTCGTGGGCCTTGAACTCGCGGTTGATGTAGCGGTTGATCTCGTCCAGCGTCGGGTTGCGGTCACCCAGGTCACGCACGTGCATGCGCAGTTCGTGGTCCAGCGAGCTCTCGCCGAAGTTGAGGAAGTACACGATCGGCTCCGGGTCCTTGAGTACCCGCGGGTTCTCGTGGGCGCCCTTGAGCAGCAGGTCGCGCACCAGGTCGAGGTCGGAACCGTAGTCGATGCCCAGCTTCAGCGTCACCCGGGTGACCGTGTCGGTCAGCGACCAGTTGATCAGCTGGCCGGTGATGAAGGTCTTGTTGGGGACGATGATGTCCTTGCGGTCGAAATCGGTGATGGTGGTGGCGCGGATGCGGATCTTGCTCACCGTGCCGGACAGGTTGCCGATGGTGATGGTATCGCCGATCCGCACCGGGCGCTCGAACAGGATCATGATGCCGGAGATGAAGTTGGCGAAGATCTCCTGCATGCCGAAGCCCAGGCCCACCGACAGCGCTGCCACCAGCCATTGCAGCTTGTCCCAGCTCACCCCGAGGGTAGACAGGGTGCTGACGATGCCGACGCCGACGATGACATAGGACAGCAAGGTGGTGGTGGCGTACGCACTGCCTTGGGCCAGGTTGAGCCGCGACAGCACCAGGACTTCGAGCAGGCCGGGCAGGTTGCGTGCGAGCGCGAAGGTGATGCCGATGATGACCAGTGCACCGAGGAAGTCGCCCAGGCTGATCGGCACCATGCTGGCAGTGGCGCCGGTACCGCTGGTGTACTCGTACAGGGTGAAATTGTTGAGGTAGGCGAACACCGAGATCAGGTCCGACCACACCCAGTACAGGCCGGCGATGAAGCCGCCGAGCAGGGCCAGGCGGATCAGGCGCAGCGACTGCTGGTTGACCTGTTCGATATCCAGGGTCGGCTCTTCGGTGATGACTTCGCCGTCCAGCCCTTCCTTGGCCGCCTGGCGTTTGCTCAGTGCGCGCTGGTAGGCCAGGCGCCGCGCCGCCACCGACAGGCCACGGACGAAAGCGGCCTCGATCACCAGCCAGAACAGCAGCAGGTAGAGGGTGTAGATCAGTCGGTCGGTCAGTTTCAGTGCGGTGTAGTAGTAGCCGAAGCAGACCGCCACGAACAACGCGATCGGCAGGGCGGTGAAGGCCACCCCGACCGCCTTGCGGAACAGCGAGGTGTCGCGGTGCGCCGGGCTGCTCAGCAGCAGGCGGCTGAGCAGCCAGGCCATCAGGGCGTAGCAGGTCAGCACGATGGCGATGCCCAGCACATCTTCGGCCAGCGCCGAGGGTTGGTGTTCGGCCACCGCCACCACCCCGACCAGGGCCAGCACCACGGTGCCCAGGCGGCGCACCCAGCCGCGCAGGAACTCGACCTGGGGCTTGTGCCAGCGGAAGTGGATTTCCGCCACGCCGCCAGGGGCGAGGATGCGATAAGCGGTGTAGAACACCAGCCAGGCCTGGGCCAGCTGCCACAGGGCGGCGCCCAGGTTGGCGTTCTGGCCACGAGCGTCGATCTGCAGCGCGTAGCTGCACAGTGCCAGGCCCAGGCTGACCGGCATGGCGAGCAGGATGTTGATCAGGATGGCCTGGGGCGTGTGCCACTGGCTGTCACGGCGGAAGTGGCCAATATCCTGGTGCACCTTGCCGAGTCGCTGGTGCAGGTACTTGCGCCGCCACAGCAGGGCGCCGATCACCAGCAGCAACGGCAGGAACAGCAGCGGCCGCTGGCTCAGCCCATCGGCCAGCTCCTTGAGGCCCGAACCCCAAGGCAGGTTGGCCACCTGGTCGGTGAAGCGTGCCGGCACCAGGCTCAGCCACTCCCAGTCCAGTGGCTTGTTGCTGGGGATCCAGAACATCTGCTCTTCGAGCGTGGTGCGCAAGCCCTGGGCAGTGCCGAGCAGCTGCTTCTGGTTGAGCTGCAAGGTGATCGATTCGTTGAGCAGTGCCGACAGCTCGCGGCTGAGGCGTTCGAGCAGGTCGGCGCGGGTAATCATCACCTCCAGCAGCGCCTTGCGCAGCTGCGGGGTAACCTGCTCCTGCGGCTGGCCGACCAGCAGGTTGTCGACGTAGGCGGCCGGACTGCTCATCTGCTCGCGTTGCTGGTTCACCTCGAACTGGTAAAGCCGGATATCGGCAATCTGGTCAGCCAGGTCGCGGTCGACCTTCAGGTGCGGCAGGGCCTGCTTCTGCTTGTAGAGGATCTTGGACAGCAGCAGGCTGCCCTTGAGCACGCTGATCTGTTCGTCCAGGGCCTGGTCGGCCTGGGTCAGGCTGTCGAGCTGCTGCTTGCTGCGCAGGTTCTGCTGGGTCAGCTCGTTGAGGCGGTCGGTGCTCTTGAGCAGGTAGTCGGACAGTTTCAGGTTGGCAGCGCTTTCGTTGGCCAGCAGGGTGCTGCCGCCGGCTTTCTGCGCTTCGATCGATTGCTGGGTGACCGTCTGCTGCGACTGGGCCAGGCGCTTTTCGTTGATCAGCGATTGCAGGTCCTGGATTTCCTGCTCCATCCGCGTGGCGCGCTCGATCAGCAGGTCGTGACGGGCATTGCCCAGGTCCTGCAGCAGGCCGTTGCCGGCCAGCTCCTGGCGGCGCAGCAAGGTCAGGGCATTGAGCGATGCCAGCTCGGCGTTGAGCTTGTTGCGTTGGTCGCTGTTGAGGGGCTTGCCGTTGTCCTTGCCGCTCTTGAGGCTGGAGTTGATCTGCTGGGTACGTGTCTGGTTGTTGCTGATTTCGGCCTGGGCCCGCTCCGGGCGGGTCTGCGAATTGATGATCAGGCTGTTGGCGTCCGACAGTGCCTTTTGCAGTTCGCCTTGCTGCGTGCTGCGCTCGCTGAGCATCTGCTCCAGCTGCGGCACATTCAGGTTGGCGTAGCGCTGGGCCACTGGCAGGGGCTTGCTGGCCTTGAGCTTGATCAGTTCGCGCTGGCTGTCGGCGGTTTCCTTGGGCGCGCCAGCCAATTGCTGCTTGAGTGCCTCAAGCTTCTTTTCGCTGTCTTCCTTGCTGAGCAGCAGCGCCAGGGTCTGTTCCAGCACCTGTTGCTGAGCCTTCTGCTCGGGTGTCTGTTGCGCAGCCTTGGGGTCGGCCTCGGCACCCTTGGGCTGGGAAATCTTGTTCAGGCTGCTCTGGATGCTGGTCGTGGTGGGGAGCTCGGCCGCGCCAGCGGCGAACGAGAGGGACAGGCACAGCCCGAGCAGGGCTGTGCGAAGGTACACGCGCAGGGACATAGGCAGACTACTTGTGGATCCGGCAGAAACGAAGTTTAGAGGAACAATCCTGGTCCGGGTCGCGTTCCTTCGGGGAATCTGACGCCGACTTTCTGGATCTTGTTCCCGTCCATGGTCGCCACCGTCCAGATCGTGCCATGCCATTCGACCTGGTCGCCTACTACTGGAGCGCCTCCGACCTTTTGTCGGATGAACTGCGCCAGCGGCATTTTCGCGTCCAGGCCGTCCAGCTTCAGGCCATAAAGGGCGGCCACCGCGCCCAGCTCGGCATCGCCTTCGAGCACGAAGTCGCCGAAGAAGCGCAGGTCCAGGCCACGCTGGGGTGCCTGGCTGAACAGCTTGCCCAGGGCCGGCAAATTATGTTCGTGGCCGATCACGCAGAGCATGTCGCCGACTTCCAGTACCGTACTGCCGGACGGGTGCAGCAGTTGCTCGGCACGGAACAGCGCGGCGATACGCGTGCCTTCGGGCATTTTCAGCTCGCGCAGGGCGGCGCCGATGCACCACTTTTCCGCACCCAGGCGGTAGACGAACAGCTCCCATTCGCTGGTGACGTGCACTTCCAGCGCAGAGCGCGAGATCGGTGCCGGGTCCGGCGGTACGGTGACTTTCAGCAGTTTGGCCATCCACGGCAGGCTGGTGCCTTGCACCAGCAGCGACACCAGCACGATGAAGAACGCCAGGTTGAAGAACAGCTGGGCGTCCGGCAGGCCGGCCATCAGCGGGAACACCGCCAGGATGATCGGCACCGCGCCGCGCAGGCCGACCCAGGAAATGAAGCCCTTTTCGCGGCCATGGAAGGCCTTGAACGGCAACAGGGCGGCGACCACCGACAGCGGCCGCGCCACCAGGATCATCCACAGCGCCAGGCCCAGCGCCGGCAGGGCGATCGGCAGCAGGTCGTGGGGCGTGACCAGCAGCCCGAGCACCAGGAACATGCCGATCTGTGCCAGCCAGGCCATGCCGTCGAGCATGTGCAGGATGCCGTGGCGGCTGCGGATCGGCTTGTTGCCCAGCACCAGGCCGCACAGGTACACGGCGAGGAAGCCGCTGCCGTGCAGGGCGTTGGTCAGCGAGAACACCACCAGGCCGCCGGCCACCACCAGGATCGGGTACAGGCCGCCGGCCAGGTTGATGCGGTTGACCAGCTGCAGCATCAGCCAGCCGCCGCCCAGGCCAAGCAGGCCGCCGATACCGAACTCGCGTAGCAAGTGGCCCAGCAGGCTCCAGTGCAGGCCGGTCTGGCCGCTGGCGATCATGTCGATCAGGGTGACGGTGAGGAACACCGCCATCGGGTCGTTGCTGCCCGATTCGATTTCCAGCGTGGCAGTAACCCGCTCGTTAAGGCCTTTGCCGCCGAGCAGCGAAAACACCGCCGCGGCGTCGGTGGAGCCGACGATGGCGCCGATCAGCAAGCCCTGGATCAGGCTCAGGTTGAACAGCCAGGCGGCCACCATGCCGGTGAGCGCGGTGGTGATCATCACGCCGACTGTGGCCAGCGACAGCGCCGGCCACAGCGCCACGCGGAAGCTCGCCACCCGGGTGCGCAGGCCGCCGTCGAGGAGGATCACGGCCAGTGCCAGGTTGCCCACCAGGTAGGCGGTCGGGTAGTTGTTGAAGATGATGCCGCCACCATCGACACCGGCGACCATGCCGACGGCGAGGATGATGACCAGAATGGGGATGCCCAGGCGCGACGACAGCGAGCTGACCAGGATACTTGCGCCCACCAGCAATGCGCCGATCAGAAACAGGCTGTTGATGGTGCTGGCATCCAAAGGCAGGTACTCCGGGGTGGCGCGGGGAAAATGACTTGACTGGCAAGTCGCGTGCCAATCGATTCTAACCTGATGAATTGGCAGCATGTAAAGCGTTTCTGCAGATGAAAAAAAGGCACCGCGGTGGGTGCCTTTTCTTGTGTTGCCTGGGGCGGCCCTTTCGCGGGCTTGCACGCGAAGAGGCCGGTGCAGGCTTACGCCTGCTTCACTTCACGCATCGGCTTGCCCTTCACCGGTGCATCGCCCGCCACGTAATACTTGGCGGTGCTGCGTGGCAGCGGCTTGCGCCCACGGATCTTGTCCGAGATCTTCTCGGCGATCATGATCGTGGTGGCGTTGAGGTTGCCGGTGATGATCAGCGGCATGATCGACGCATCGACCACACGCAGGCCTTTCATGCCGTGCACGCGGCCTTCGCCGTCGACCACTGCCATGTCGTCGGTGCCCATCTTGCACGAGCAGGATGGGTGGAAGGCGGTTTCGGCGTGCTCGCGGATGAACTTGTCCAGCTCTTCATCGGTTTGCACGTGGGCGCCCGGGCTGATCTCGCGACCGCGGTACGGGTCCAGTGCCGGCTGGGCCATGATTTCGCGGGTCAGGCGGATGCCGTCGCGGAATTCCTGCCAGTCCTGCTCGGTGGACATGTAGTTGAACAGGATGCTCGGGTGCTGGCGCGGGTTTTTCGACTTGGCCTGGATGCGACCACGGGCCGGCGAGCGCATGGAGCCCATGTGCGCCTGGAAGCCGTGTTCCTTCACGCCGTTGGAGCCGTTGTAATTGATCGCCACCGGCAGGAAGTGGTACTGGATGTTCGGCCACTTGAACTCAGGGCGGGTACGGATGAAACCACCAGCCTCGAACTGGTTGCTGGCGCCGATACCGGTACCCTTGAACATCCACTCGGCACCGATGGCCGGCTGGTTCCACCACAGCAGCGATGGGTACAGCGACACGGGCTGGGTGCAGGCGTACTGCAGGTACAGTTCGAGGTGGTCCTGCAGGTTCTCGCCTACGCCCGGCAGGTCGTGCACCACCGGGATGTCGAGGCTTTCCAGCAGGGCGCGTGGGCCGACGCCGGAGCGCTGCAGCAGTTGCGGCGAAGCGATGGCGCCGGAGCTGACGATCACTTCCTTGCGGGCACGGGCCTCGACGCGCTCTTCGCTGTCGCCGACCAGGTAGGTCACGCCAACGGCACGCTTGCCGTCGAACAGCACGCGGTCGCTCAGGGCGTGGGTGACGATGGTCAGGTTCGGGCGCTTCTTGGCCTGGTCCAGGTAGCCACGGGCGGTGCTGGAACGGCGGCCGTTCTTGGTCACCGAACGGTCCATCGGGCCGAAGCCTTCCTGCTGGTAGCCGTTGAGGTCTTCGGTGCGCGGGTAACCGGCCTGCACGCCGGCTTCGACCATGGCGTGGAACAGCGGGTTGTTGCCGGCTTTCGGCGTGGCCACGCTGACCGGGCCTTCGCCGCCGTGGTAGTCGTTCGGGCCGATGTCGCGGGTTTCGGCTTTACGGAAGTACGGCAGGCAGTCCAGGTAGGTCCAGTCTTCGAGGCCTGGCAGTTCTGCCCAGCCGTCGAAGTCCATGGCGTTGCCGCGGATGTAGCACATGCCGTTGATCAGCGACGAGCCACCCAGGCCCTTGCCGCGGCCACATTCCATGCGGCGGCCGTCCATGAACGGCTCCGGGTCGGTCTCGTAGGCCCAGTTGTAGCGGCGGCCCTGCAGTGGGAAGGCCAGGGCGGCTGGCATCTGGGTGCGGAAGTCGAAGCGGTAGTCGGGGCCACCGGCTTCCAGCAGTAGCACGCTGACGCCGGCGTCTTCGGTCAGGCGGGTAGCCAGGGTGTTACCGGCGGAGCCTGCTCCGACGATGATGTAATCGAATTCTTGGGACATGGAAGTACCCTCGTGTTGGCGGTGATCAGGGAGCGGAACGCCCGTGCGCAGTGGCACGGGCGTGGCTGGACAGGGCCTTAGAAGACCGAGTTGTAGCCGCCCAGCTCGACCTGGACCGACTTGATGCGAGTGTATTGAGCCAGCGAGCTGACACCGTTCTCACGGCCGACGCCCGACTGCTTGTAGCCACCGACCGGCATTTCGGCCGGCGATTCGCCCCAGGCGTTGATCCAGCAGATACCGGCTTCCAGCTGGTGGATGATGCGGTGGGCGCGGGAGATGTCGTTGGTGCAGACACCGGCGGCCAGGCCGTAGTCGGTGTCGTTGGCACGGCGGATGACTTCTTCTTCGGTTTCGTAGGTGAGGATGCTCATCACTGGGCCGAAGATCTCTTCCTTGACGATGGTCATGTCGTCGCTGCAGTCGGTGAACACGGTCGGCGCGACGAAGGCACCGTTGGCGAAATCACCGGCAGTCAGACGCTCGCCGCCACACAGCACGCGGGCACCTTCTTCTTTGCCTTTGGCGATGTAGCCGAGCACGCTTTCCATGTGCTGGAAGCTGACCAGCGGGCCGAAGTTGGTGTTCTCGTCTTCCGGGTTGCCAACGCGGATGCGGGCAACGCGCTCGGCGATCTTGGCTTCGAAGGCTGCCTTCATTTCAGCCGGGATGAACACGCGGGTGCCGTTGGTGCAGACCTGACCGGAGCTGTAGAAGTTGGCCATCATGGCGATGTCGGCGGCCTTGTCCAGGTCGGCGTCGGCGCAGATGATCAGTGGCGACTTGCCGCCCAGTTCCATGGTGACTTCCTTGAGCGACGAGCTCGAGGCGCTGGCCATGACCTTCTTGCCGGTGGTGGTGCCGCCGGTGAAGGAGACTTTCTCGATGCGTGGGTGCTCGGTCAGCCAGGTGCCGACTTCGCGGCCGCTGCCGGTCAGGACGTTGAACACGCCGTTAGGCAGGCCGGCTTCGGTGTAGATCTCGGCCAGTTTCAGGGTGGTCAGCGAAGTGACTTCCGACGGCTTGAAGATCATCGCGTTGCCAGCGGCCAGGGCCGGGGCGGATTTCCACAGGGCGATCTGGATCGGGTAGTTCCAGGCGCCGATACCGACGGTCACGCCCAGCGGCTCGCGGCGGGTGTAGACGAAGGACGATTCGCGCAGCGGGATCTGCTCACCTTCGATGGCCGGTACCAGGCCAGCGTAGTACTCCAGCACGTCGGCGCCGGTGACGATGTCGACGTAGCGGGTTTCCGAGTACGACTTGCCGGTGTCCAGGGTTTCCAGCATGGCCAGCTCGTCGTTGCGCTCGCGCAGGATGTCGACGGCGCGGCGCAGGATGCGCGAACGCTGCATGGCAGTCATTGCCGCCCAGACCTTCTGGCCGCGCTCGGCGCTTTCCACGGCCTTCTCGACGTCGGCCTCGGTGGCACGTTGCACGTGGGCGAGGACTTCGCCGGTGGCCGGGTTGATGGCTTCGAAGGTGGCATCGCTGCCAGCGTCGACGTAAGCGCCATCAATGTAGAGTTTTTGCGTTCCGAAACGGGCCATAGTGTCCTCGCAAGTGCAGTGTGTGGTTGGCTGCGCGTCACGCTCCTGCCGGGTGGGCAAGGGCCGTGCGTGCTTGATCAGCGGCCTGGTCGGTTGTGTCCAGGGTGTGCTGTTTAGCCAGTTGTAGATCCATGTATTCGTATGCAATCCGTATCGCCTGGTCGGTGTCGAATGCATCCCCCGACAGGGCACCCCGCAGCCACAGGCCGTCGATCAGGGCCGCCAGGCCGCGGGCTGCCTTGCGCGCATGGTAGAGCGGCAGGGCGCGGCGGAACTGGCAGCACAGGTTGGAATACAAGCGGTGATCGTTGATCCGCTGCAACCTGTGCAAATCGGGCTGGTGCATGCTGGAAGCCCAGAAGGCCAACCAGGTTTTCATTGCCGGGCCGTTCACCTGGCTGGCATCGAAGTTGCCCTCGATGATCACTTTCAGGTGGGCGCGCGGGCTGTCGTCCGTCAGGGCCTGGCGACGTGCTCTAACGCCTTCGTTGAGCATGTTCATGATGTAACCCATTGTCGCTGCGATCAGGCCGTTCTTGTCCCGAAAGTAGTGACTGATGATGCCGTTCGACACACCGGCCAAACGGGCAATCAGCGCAATGCTGGCGTCCCCCAGACCGACCTGATCGACCGCCTGCAACGTGGCTTCGATCAACTGCTGGCGGCGGATGGGTTGCATACCGACCTTGGGCATCTTGCTATCTCCTCAGGCCCTGCAAGCAGACGACAGGCGGCTGACTCGGCGAAGGCCAGTCTATTTTGTTTTGATTGAACGTTCAATCAATAAAGAATAAGCTCTGCGACAATTTGTGCCATTGACACTCTTTCAAGCGATCAATGAGGCACGGATTGACACCCCAGGAAATCGCGTAACCCCCGGAATACAAGGCGTTGACGGGCATGAGCGATGCGAAATGCAGATTCTGCCGTAGGGTCACTGGCCCTGCGACAGGCCCTTGGAGCGGGCGGGGTGATCTGTGACGAATGCGCGCACCTCCAATGAGGCGTGGCATTTTCAGCAGGCCACCTGTCTGTTTTTTTGCAACGTATCGATTCGGGATCACGGTTTCCAGGGTGCTTTTATAACACCTGATGCAGTGGGGATATTCCACCAATTGCTCGGGAAAGACTGATTAGCCTCCACAGCCGTACTGCCCGGAGCATTCGTGCAATGAGTTCTGCCTCACTTACCAAGCCCCCCGCCGAGAGGGTACGGGTCAACCGCGTGGTGTTCTTCACCTCCGCGCTGATGATCCTCGTTCTGACTGCCTTGCTGATCGCTGTACCCGAAACCGCCGGCCAGGTGCTGGGCGTGGCCCAGAAATGGCTGACGCGTACCTTCGGCTGGTACTACATGCTGGTGATCTGCGGTTACCTGCTGTTCGTCGTCTACCTGGCCTTTTCCGACTACGGCAAGCTCAAGCTTGGCGGCAAGGACGACCAGCCCGACTTCAGCTACGGCGCCTGGGCCGGCATGCTGTTCTCCTCCGGTATCGGTATCTCGCTGCTGTACTTCGGCGCCTCCGAACCGCTGGACCACTACTTCAACCCACCGGAAGGCACCCCGGCCAGCCTCGAGGCCGCGCGCCAGGGCCTGCAGCTGACCTTCCTGCACTGGGGCCTGCATGGCTGGGCGATCTACGCCCTGGTCGGCCTGGCCGTGGGTTATTTCGCCTACCGCCACAACCAGCCGCTGGCCCTGCGCTCGGCACTGTACCCGCTGGTCGGTGAGCGCTGGGTCAAGGGCGCTGCGGGCAATGCCGTGGACATCTTCGGCATGTTCGTCACCCTGCTGGGCCTTGTCACCAACCTCGGCATCGGCTCGATGCAGGTGGCCTCGGGCCTGGAATACCTGTTCGGCATGGACCACAGCAAGACCAACCTGCTGGTGGTGATCCTGGTCATGGCAGGCGTTGCCACCGTGGCGGCGGTGTCGGGTGTGGAAAACGGCATCCGCCGCCTGTCCAACCTGAACATCCTGCTGTTCAGCGGCCTGCTGATCTTCGTCCTGCTGGCCGGCAATACCCTGCACCTGTTCAACGGCTTCGTGCAGAACGTCGGTGACTACCTCAACGGCATCGTGCTGAAAACCTTCGACCTCTACGTGTATGAAGGCGAAGCCGGCAAGTCCGAGCGCTGGCTGGGCCTGTGGACCGTGTTCTACTGGGCCTGGTGGATCTCCTGGGGCCCATTCGTCGGCATGTTCATTGCCCGTATCTCCAAGGGCCGTACCGTGCGCCAGCTGGTCAGCGGCGTGCTGCTGATCCCGCTGGGCTTCACCCTGGCCTGGCTGTCGATCTTCGGCAACACCGCGCTGGACCTGGTGATCAACCAGGGCGCGGTGGAGCTGGGCAAGACCGCGCTAGAACAGCCGTCGATGTCGATCTACCAGCTGCTGGAATACTTCCCGGCGGCCAAGATCGTGATCGGTGTGGCGGTGTTCGTCGGCTTCGTGCTGTTCCTCACCCCGGCCGACTCTGGCGCAGTGATGATGGCCAACCTGTCGTGCAAAGGCGGCAAGGTCGATGAAGACGCCCCGCACTGGATGGTGGTGTTCTGGTCGGTGATCATCACCCTGGTCACCATCGGCCTGCTGTTCGCCGGTAACTTCGAAGCCATGCAGACCATGGTGGTGCTGGCAGGCCTGCCGTTCTCGGTGGTGCTGGTGCTGTTCATGTTCGGCCTGTACAAGGCCATGAAGCAGGACGTGGCGGTCGAACAGGAGCGCGCCGAGCTGGCCGCCCGTGGCCGTCGCGGCTTCACCGAGCGCCTGAGCCAGCTGGACCTGCAGCCGACCCAGGCGGTGGTGCAGCGCTTCATGGACAAGCAAGTCAGCCCTGCGCTCAAAGAAGCTGCCGCGCAGTTGCAGACCCTGGGCTTCGAGGTGGAAACCCGTGTTGGCCAGTCGCGCAACATGATGGGCCTGCGGGTGATGATGGATGAGGGCAACCCGTTCGTTTACGAAGTGAGCCTGGACGGCTACATGGCCGCGCCGAGCGAGGCACCGGTGCAGGGCGAGCCGGAAGTTCGCCAGCGCTTCTACCGTGCCGAGGTGTACCTGCACGATGGCAGCCAGGAGTACGACCTGATGGGCTTTGCACCCGAGCAGATCGTGCGTGATGTGCTGGATCAGTTCGAAAGCCACCGCCAGTTGCTGGGGCGTGTGTATAGCTGACCGAAGCTGACGGCATGATGAAGGGCCCTGTTCGCCAGAACAGGGCCCTTTTTCTTTGCCTGGCTGATAGAGCCCGGGTCAAGGCGCGGCCTGTAACAGGTCGGTGCGAAACTCGGAGCTTTGCTTGATCAGGTCGATGGCAACGCTGCACAACTTCAATGGCAGTGCGGCTGCCGGTATGTCGCGGCTGTACCCGGGCAGCAGGCGGTAACCTGCACCATCGTTGCAGTCGGTCGTTGCCGGTGCGCCGCGTTTCACTCGGTAAAATGCGATGTCGGGGGCTTTCAGCCAGCTGACCCGGAGGCTGCCATCAGCCAGCCGTTCAGTGTTCACCTGCGCCTGTGGCCTGCCTGGAGGCAGCAGTTCGACGGCAATGCTCAGGCTGTTGGCCATGAGCGCCCGAGAAGGCAACTGGTCTGGCGACTGCACGCCGACCAGGCACAGGTAATGAGTGCCTGGCTCCGGCCCGATCGGGTCGTTGATGATGGCTTCGCTCGCGGGGATGGTGCCGCTGTAGCCGGTCGGGTCTTCGCAGGCGAGTGCGTCGGTGGTTGTTTTGTAGCGGTAGCGCGGCGTGTCGATCAGGAACTGGAAGCCCCAGCGGGCCTGTTCGATCGAACCATCGGCCAGGGTTCTGGCCTTGGTGAGCGTTTTCAGGCCGGGGCCCTGTGGTTCCAGCTGAAAACCTGGCAGCAACTGGCAGGTGGGCAGTTCGAGGTCCACCCGGCCTGCACTGAAGCAGCCCTGAACACGATGCACCGGTATCGCACCGACCTCGCTGCCGTGCAGGCTGTTGGCAATGCTGACCAGGTGCTGGCTGTCGGCAGCCACCACCGGGCTGCCGGATGCACCCTCATCAAGGCCCTGGCAGTCATTGCGCCTGGCATTGCGCCACACCCAGTTGCCGACGCTGGACGTGCTCTGGAAGCGCTCCGTGCAGGTGGACAGGCGCAAGCCTTTGCCTATCGAGCTGGGTTCGCCGACTACCTGCACCGCGCTTCCCGATGCGGGGGAAGTACCGAGCTTGAGCGGTGTGATGCCTTGCCCTGTCAGTTCTTCCAGCGTGGCATCCAGCTCCAGCAAAGCCAGGTCGGCACCTTGCAAGCTGTTCCATACCGTACGCTTCAGCGGCACTGTGCGGCGGCGGTCTTGTGTGTCGGCGAAGTAATTGAAGGCGATGCTGCCGGTAATCGGCTGGTCGACGATGACTTTGCCATTGATGCCGCCAGCGCAGTGGCCAGCTGTCAGGATATAGGCTGGCCCAGCCGGGGGTTCATCGGCGGGGCGGGTGTCCAGCAGTGTGCCGATGCAGTGCCGGTTGAGTGCAACCAGCCTGCCTACACCAGTCCAGTGCTGGCTTTGGCCGCTACTGTTGTACAAGGTTTCAGCCGCCGCCAGAGGGCTCGGGCTGCTGCTGGCCCCAGCCCACTGGCTGAGCAGCGTCAGGCCCAGCGTGGTCAGTAAAAGTGGCTTTTGCATGTCGTACCTCCTTGGGGTGGAGGACGAAGGGTGAGGGCGCTACCGGGGTGTTTGGCGGTACATAGGTGAAGCGCTCGCTCAGCGGTTGCTGTAGCGGCCTTGCTTGCCATGGGCGGGCATGGCCTGGTTGCCGCGCTCGGCGATCATCTGCTGCAGCTTGATCAGCGTGACACCCTGCTCCTTGAGCCGCGGCAGTTCACGCGCCAGCACCTCGAGGGTCTGCGGGTAAGGGTGGCCGATCAGCACTGCCGAGCCTTGCTTGCGCGCCAGGGCAATACCTTGTTGAAGCTGCCCGCTAATCGCCTCGGTGGTGCGTACGTCATCGAGGAACACATCCCGTGAGACATGCGCCAGTCCTTGAGCCTGTGCTTCGGCCGCCGCGACCGTGGCGGCACTGGTACGGCTGTCGACGAAGAACAGGTGGCGCCGCTGCAGCTCGCCCATCAACCAGGCCATCGGCTCGCGCTGGGCGGTCATGCGGCTGCCCATGTGGTTGTTGATGCCGGCGGCGTACGGCACCTTGGCCAGGGCGGCGTCCAGGCGTCGCGCCAGCTCTTCGATGGGGATGCCGGGGTGCCAGGCGTAGGGGCCTGTGGCCGGGTCCATGGGCATGTGCAGGATCACCGTCTTGCCAGCCTTGTGGGCCTGGCGGGCGAAGTCGGTGGCGTGTGGGGTGTCGGGCATGATCGCCAGGGTGACCGACCCAGGCAGGGCGAGGGTGCGGCTGTCGCGCTCGGTGCTCTGGCCCAGGTCGTCGATGATGATGCTCAGGTAGGCCTTGCCGGCCGGCGCCGCTTGCGCGACCCCGGCCATCAGGCAGAACAGCAGACACAGCAGATAACGCATGGGGTGGATCAGTCGCCCTTGGTGATGTTCAGGCCCTTGAGCAGGCTCAGCGCCTGGCTCAGCTGGTAGTCACTGTCCTGCGGGCGCTCCTGGCGCTTGCTGCTGCCGGTCGGGCGGTCGGCACCGCCGTTGCCGTTGCCCAGGTGGCCCTGCAGGTCGGCTTCCTTGAAGGTGTCGTTGTCGCTGGCATCGGCGGTGAGCACGGCCGGGCGCACTTCGATGTCGGGGACGATGCCCTGGGCCTGGATCGAACGGCCATTGGGGGTGTAGTACAGCGCGGTGGTGAGTTTCAGCGCACGGTCGTTGGCCAGTGGCAGCACGGTCTGTACCGAGCCCTTGCCGAAGCTGTCGGTGCCCATCAGCACGGCACGTTTCTGGTCCTGCAGGGCGCCGGCGACGATTTCCGAGGCCGAGGCGCTGCCGCCGTTGATCAGCACCACCAGTGGCACGCCTTCGCTGGCGTCGGCCGGGTCGGCGGAGAAACGCAGCTCGGAGTTGGCAATGCGGCCCTTGGTGTAGACGATCAGGCCCTTGGTCAGGAAGTGGTCGGCCACTTCCACTGCCGACTGCAGTACGCCGCCGGGGTTGTTGCGCAGGTCGAGGATCACCCCGCGCAGTTTCTTGCCGTTGTCCTTGCGCAGCTTGGCCAGGGCCTTGCCGACTTCGTCACCGGTCTTGACCTGGAACTGGGTGATGCGAATGTAGCCATAGCCGCTCTCCAGCAGCTGGCTCTTCACGCTCTTGACCTGGATCACCGCACGGGCGAGGGTCACGTCGAACGGGGTGCCGCCGTCGCGCACCAGGGTCAGGGTGATTTTCTCGCCCACCTTGCCGCGCATCTTGTCGACCGCTTCGGTCATGGTCTGGCCGCGGGTTGGCGCGCCATTGATCTTGACGATCAGGTCACCGGCCTGCACGCCAGCGCGCGAGGCCGGGGTGTCGTCGATCGGTGATACTACCTTGATATTGCCGTCCTCCTGGCCCACTTCGATGCCGAGGCCGCCGAATTCGCCGCTGGTGCTTTCCTGCAGCTCCTGGAAGTCCTCGGGGCCGAGGTAGGCCGAGTGCGGGTCAAGATTGCTGAGCATGCCCTTGATGGCATTTTCCAGCAGGGTCTTGTCGTCCACAGGTTCGACATAGGCGGCCTTGATGCGGTCCATGACCTCGGCAAAGGTGCGCAACTCTTCCAGCGGCAGGGGCGCCTTGGCGGTCACCTCGGTGGCCGGCACGGCGGCAGGCTTGGCTGGCGAGGCTTTCGCCGGCTCAGCGGCACTGGCCAGGGGCGCACCGATCGCCAGGGCGATGGTCAGGGCCAGCTGGGTGAGGCGAGGCGAGTGCAGCATGTCGAACGAACTCCTGATCCTGTAAACGCTCCCTGCGGAGCATCGGCGCAGCGCATGGTGCTACACCGTATGTAATGTGTCAGCCGCGGCACCACTGCGAAGGGTCGGTTGGCCGGCCCTGCTGGCGGATGGCGAAGTACAAGCCTGCGCTGTCCTGGCCACCGCTGTCGCCAACGGTGGAGATGGCTTCGCCGGCCTTGACGATGTCGCCGGCGCTCTTGAGCAGGCTCTGGTTGTGGCCGTACAGGCTCAGGTAACCATTACCATGGTCGAGAATGACCAGAAGTCCAGCGCCACGCAACCAGTCGGCAAACACCACGCGCCCGCCATGCACCGCGTGTACCTGGGTGCCGGGGCTGGCGCTGATCATCACGCCGTCCCACTTGGCCCGGACATCATTGCCGCGGGCATCACCGAAGCGTGCCAGCAATCGACCATTGACCGGCCAGGGAAGTTTTCCCCGTGCGGCAGAAAATGCACCGCCGTAGCTGGCACCGTCGCTGGACACCAGCGGGCCGAGGGTGGTGCGGGCCTTTTTCGGCGGCTCGGCGTCCTCTTGTTCTTTGTCCGCTCGGGCGGCCAGGGCCTCCTGCTGGCGGCGTTTCTCGGCTTCCTGCTGGGCAAGCAGGGCTTTCTTGCGCGCTTCTTCGGCTTCGCGGGCCTGGCGAGCCAGGGTTTCCTCGATGGTCTTGAGCACCTTGGCCAGGTCGGCCTGGTCCTGTTGGCGCGCCTGCAGCTTCTGGTCGCCGTCTTTCACGTCGCTGTTGAGCTTGGCCAGGACCTGCTGGCGCTTGCTGCGCTCGGTGTCCAGCGCCTGGCGGCGCGTGTCGAGGTCGGCGCGCTGGGCCAGCAGCTGTTCCTGCTGGCGCGAAATGTCCTGCTCGACGCTGGCCAGCTGGCGCAGGGTCTCGTTGAACGCCTTGAGCTGTTCCAGGCGCGCTTTGCTCAGGTAGTCGTAATAGGACAGGGTGCGGGCGAATTTCTCGGGGTTCTGCTGGTTCAGCAGCAGCTTGAGGTATTCCTCGCGACCATTGTTCTGGTAGGCCGAACGGGCCTGGATGGCAATCAGCCGTTGTTGTTCAACGCGGGCGCTCTGGAGTTTTTTTTTCTCGGTATCAAGGCGCTCCAGCTCGCCCTCGGTCTTTTTTAGTTCTTGTTGCAGGGCCTCCACCTGCTTCTCCAGGTTACCGATGTCGGTTTCGGTGGCCTTGAGGTCTTTTTGCACACCGGCCTTTTCTTCCTGGAGCTTGCCCAGCGTCTTCTTGAGCTCGGCAATGTCCTGGCGGGTGGCGTCCAGTTGCTGCTGGGTCTGTGCGCGCTCATCGGCAAAGGCCGGGCTGAGCAGGCAGGACAGGGCTAAAGGGATCAGGGCGCGTAGCATGGGGTTTGGCGTACCAAGGATGGAGACTGGCCTAGTATGCCCGTGCAGGCAGGCAAAAAAAACGCCTCGCTGCCGGGGCAGTGGGGCGTTTGTCTGGAATTCATCTACGAAGAGGGCTGCTTTGCAGCCCCTTTGTACAGAATCAGGCGTCGACCAGGATGGAGGTACCGGTCATTTCTGCCGGCTTTTCCAGGCCAAGCAGCTTCAGCATGGTCGGCGCCACGTCGGCCAGCACGCCGCCTTCGCGGACTTGCACCTTGCGCTTGCCGACATAGATGAACGGCACCGGCTCGCTGGTGTGCGCCGTGTGCGCCTGGCCGGTGCACGCGTCTTCCATCTGCTCGACGTTGCCGTGGTCGGCGGTGATCAGTGCTTCGCCGTTGACCTTTTCCAGCGCCTCGACGATGCGCCCGACGCAGGTATCCAGCGCCTCGACCGCCTTTACCGCAGCCTCGAACACGCCGGTATGGCCGACCATGTCGCCGTTGGCGTAGTTGACCACGATCACGTCAAAACGCTGCTGCTCGATGGCTTCGACAATGCGGTCGGTCACTTCCGGTGCGTTCATCTCCGGCTGCAGGTCGTAGGTGGCGACCTTCGGCGACGGGATGAGGATGCGTTCTTCGCCTTCGAACGGCTCTTCGCGGCCACCGGAGAAGAAGAACGTGACGTGTGCGTACTTCTCGGTTTCGGCGATGCGCAGCTGGGTCTTGCCGTTTTTCGCCAGGTATTCGCCCAGCACGTTGTCCAGGCTGGACGGAGCGTAGGCTGCCGGTGCGGCGATCTTTGCCGAATACTGGGTCAGGCCGATATAGGCCGCCATTTTCGGCAGGCGTGCACGCGGAAATTCGTTGAAGTCCGGCTCGACGAAGGCACGCGACAGTTCACGGGCGCGGTCGGCGCGGAAGTTCATGAAGATCACGGCATCGCCGTCCTCGACCTTGACGGCTTCGCCAATGCGCGTGGCCTTGACGAATTCATCGTTCTCCTCGCGGGCGTAGGCTGCTTCCAGGCCTGCCAGCGCGGTGTCGGCCGTATAGTCGGCAACGCTGTCGACGATCAGGTTGTAAGCGGCGCTGACGCGGTCCCAGCGGTTGTCACGGTCCATCGCGAAATAACGGCCGATCAGGCTGGCGATACGGCCCTTGCCGAGCCTGGCGAAGGTCGCGTCGAGCAGTTCGATCGACGATTGCGCACTGCGTGGCGGGGTGTCACGGCCATCGAGGAAGGCGTGCAGGTAGATCTTCTCGGCACCCCGTTGCGCGGCCAGTTCGGCCATGGCGACCAGGTGGTCCTGGTGGCTGTGCACGCCACCGTCGGAGAGCAGGCCGAGGATGTGCACCGCCTTGCCGGCACCCGCAGCCTTGTCCACCGCGCCGGTGAGCACCGGGTTCTCGAAGAACTCGCCATCGCGGATGGCCTTGGTCACCCGGGTGAAGTCCTGATAGACGACGCGCCCGGCGCCGAGGTTCATGTGGCCGACTTCGGAGTTGCCCATCTGCCCGTCCGGCAGGCCGACATCCATCCCGGAGCCGGAAATCAGGCCATGCGGCTGGGTGGCGCGCAGGCGGTCATAGACCGGCGTGTTGGCGGCATAGATGGCATTGTATTCGGGGCTTTCGCTGTGGCCGAATCCATCCAGGATGATCAGGACCAGGGGTTTGGGCGTACTCGTCATCAATCAAACTCACGGTTGTTCAAAGATGATAAAGACACGCATTTTAGGGCAAATGCGCCATCAGCGGCGAACAATCGTCCTGTCGCCCGACCGGCGCAGGCACGCCGGTAACATGAAGGTACCTTTACCAGCGGCCCATCGGGCTTTGGTGGCACTGGGGGGCTGTGTATACTGGCCGGCATTTTCAATCGCCTGGAACACCGCTGATGGTTGCTCACCTGATTCAATTCGCGACAGATCACTACATCCTGGTGGCGATCTTCGTGGTTCTGCTGGTCGCACTGCTCGTCAATGAACTGCGCCGTGGCGGCCAGAGCCTGAGCAACGGCCAGCTGACCGCGCTGGTCAATGCCGACAAGGCACTGGTCATCGACATTCGCCCGTCCAAGGAATATTCCGCCGGCCACATCGTCGGTGCGCTGAACATCCCGCAGGACAAGCTGGTCAACCGCATGACCGAGCTCGAAAAGCACAAAGAGAAGACCCTGATCGTCGTCGACGCGATGGGCCAGCAGTCCGGCGCGGTCTGCGGCGAGCTGCTCAAGGCTGGTTACACTGCCGCCAAGCTGAGCGGTGGCGTTTCCAGCTGGAAAGCCGATAACCTGCCCCTGGTGAAGTGATATGAAGCCTGTCATCGTCTACTCCAGCGACTACTGCCCCTACTGCATGCGCGCCAAGTACCTGCTCGAGAGCAAGGGCGTGGCCTTCGAGGAAATCAAGGTCGACGGCAAGCCGCAGGTTCGCGCCGAAATGAGCCAGAAGGCCGGCCGTACCTCGGTGCCGCAGATCTGGATCGGCAGCACCCACGTCGGTGGTTGCGATGACCTCTATGCCCTGGAGCGCGCCGGCAAGCTCGACGCGCTGCTGGCGGCCTGATTTGCACTGCATTCAAAAACATTAGGATCAAGGATCTGCCATGACTGACCAACAGACCAACGGCGCTGCTGCAGAAGACAACAGCCCTCAGTTCTCCATGCAGCGCATCTACGTGCGTGACCTGTCGTTCGAAGCCCCTAAAAGCCCGCAGATCTTCCGTCAGACCTGGGAGCCGAGCGTTGCCCTGGACCTGAACACCAAGCAGAAAGCCCTGGAAGGCGACTTCCACGAAGTGGTGCTGACCCTGTCGGTAACCGTCAAGAACGGCGACGAAGTGGCCTTCATCGCTGAAGTTCAGCAGGCTGGCATCTTCCTGATCAAGAACCTCGACGCTTCTTCGATGAGCCACACCCTCGGCGCGTTCTGCCCGAACATCCTGTTCCCGTACGCCCGTGAGACCCTGGACAGCCTGGTGACCCGCGGTTCGTTCCCGGCCCTGATGCTGTCGCCGGTCAACTTCGACGCCCTGTACGCGCAAGAGATGCAGCGCATGCAGGAAGCCGGTGAAGTGCCGACCGTGCAGTAATTCTGCCGGTATCAAAAAAGCGCCTCTCGGGGCGCTTTTTTGTTGCCTGTACCGGCCCTTTCGCGGGCGCGCCCGCTCCCACAGGTATTGCACAATCCTCAAGCTTTGCGCGGTCCCTGTGGGAGCGGGCTTGCCCGCGAAGAGGCCGGATCAGGCTATAGGTCAGCTCCCGGCAAACCCGTTCTGCCGCCAGGCCTCATAAACGGTCACCGCCACGGTATTGGACAGGTTCAGGCTGCGGCACCCCGGCCGCATCGGCAGGCGCAATCGTTGCTCGGCTGGCAGGCTGTTCAGGACTTCGGCTGGCAACCCGCGGCTCTCAGGCCCGAACAGGAACGCATCACCGGGCTGATAAGCCACTTCATGGAACGGATGCGAGCCCTTGGTGGTGAAGGCGAACAGCCGTGGATTGCCCAGGCTTTCCAGGCATCCGGCCAGGCTTTCGTGGCGCTTGAGCGTGGCATACTCGTGGTAATCCAGCCCCGCACGGCGCAGGCGCTTGTCGTCCAGTTCGAAGCTGATCGGCTCGATCAGGTGCAGGGCGCAACCGCTGTTGGCGCAGAGGCGGATGATGTTGCCGGTATTCGGCGGAATTTCTGGTTGAAAAAGGATGACGTGAAACATGCACGGCTCCAAACGTGAAGATGACGAGCATTCTACCTCCGAACCCGACCTGCGTTCGAAGGCCTGGCCGCGCATGCTGCTTTCCCTGGCGCTGTTCGGCGTGCTGGTGGGCCTGATGATTGGCCGTTTGACTGCCCCCGATGAGCATGTGCTTGAGCACGTCGAGGTGGTGCAGGATGGCCTGGACTTGTGGTTCAACGAAGAACCCAGGCTGCATGGCGAAAATGTCGAGGGTACCGTGGCGCTGTTGTTCGAGGCCGAGGGCAAGGCGCAGCGTGGTCAGCTTGACCTGCAGGGCAAGCCGGTCGGCTGGCGCTTGCAGAAGAGTGACACGGGGCTGTTGCTGACGGTGATTGCCGCGCGCCCCCTGCACGGCGAATGGGCCGGTGCAGAGGACGCTGGGCGTTGGCGGGTGCAGGTGAAGCTGCACGAATAAAAGAGGGGATGTCCCGGCCTGCCTGTACCGAGGTCCCCAAAAGGGGTTACAGCGTATTAAAGGGGGGATATCCCGGCCTGCCTGTACCGAGGTCCCCAAAACCGGCGTTACTGCGAATAAAAGAGGGGTCACCCGGCCTGCCTGTACCAGGGCCCCCGAAACTGGATATGTATTAGCTATTGCAGGGGGCGTGCCAGTTTTGCAAAACCCGTGAATACTGGGCTTTGAGGGCGATTTGGTCGGTTTTCGAGGGGATTTGTGCCTTGGGGAGGTGCGTCGGGCACAGCATCGGTGCATCGGAGGGCAGAAATGGCTGGGGCCGCAAAGCGGCCCCAAGGGTCTTACAGGTGAACCGCTAAATCAGTGCTCCTCACCCTCATCGTCTTCCCCTCCCGCCACGTTCATCCCCAGTTCCTTGATCTTGCGCGTCAGGGTGTTGCGCCCCCAGCCCAGCAGCACTGCCGCATCACGCCTGCGCCCGGCGGTGTGCTTGAGCGCAGTCTCGATCATGATCCGTTCGAAGCTGGGTACCGCGCTGTCGAGCAGGTTCGATTGCCCTCGCGCCAAGGCCTGGTCAGCCCACTGGCGCAGCGCCTGTTCCCAGTTGGTCACCGGTGCTGCGTCCTGCGGCAGGTTCAGCAGCTCGGGCGGCAGGTCGCCGATCAGCACTTCGCGGCTGGAGGCCATCACGGTGATCCAGCGGCAGGTGTTCTCCAGCTGGCGCACGTTGCCCGGCCACGGCAGGTTGCGGATGAACTCTTCGGTTTCCGGCTTGAGCAGCTTCGGCTCGACGGCCAGCTCCTGGGCGGCACGGCCGAGGAAGTGACGGGCCAGCGCCGGGATGTCCTCGCGGCGGTCGGCCAGGCGCGGGATATGGATGCGGATCACGTTGAGGCGGTGGAACAAGTCTTCGCGGAACTTGCCGGCCGTTACCAGCGACTCCAGGTTCTGGTGGGTCGCCGCGATGATTCGCACATCGACCTTCACCGGCACATGGCCGCCAACCCGATAGAACTCGCCATCGGCCAGCACCCGCAGCAGGCGGGTCTGGGTGTCGGCCGGCATGTCGCCGATCTCGTCGAGGAACAAGGTGCCACCGTCGGCCTGCTCGAAACGGCCGCGGCGCAGGTTGGCCGCGCCGGTAAAGGCGCCTTTCTCATGGCCGAACAGCTCGGACTCCATCAGGTCCTTCGGAATCGCTGCCATGTTCAGGGCGATGAACGGCGATGCAGCACGCGGGCTGTGGCGGTGCAGGGCGTGCGCCACCAGTTCTTTACCGGTACCGGATTCGCCGTTGATCAGCACGGTGATGTTGGAGTGGCTCAGGCGGCCGATGGCGCGGAAGACCTCCTGCATCGCCGGTGCTTCGCCGATGATCTCCGGGGTGCGGGCCAGGGCCTGCGGGACATCCAGGCCTTGCTGTTCCTGCGCGTGCTGATTGGCGCGCTTGACCAGCGACACCGCTTCGTCGACGTCGAATGGCTTGGGCAGGTATTCGAAGGCACCGCCCTGGTAAGACGCCACGGCGCTGTCCAGGTCAGAATGGGCGGTCATGATGATGACCGGCAGGCGCGGGTGCTGCTCGCGGATCTGCGCCAGCAGGTCGAGGCCACTGGCACCGGGCATGCGAATGTCGGAAATGATCACATCCGGCTGCTGGCGAGCCAGGCGGCCCATGACACCATCGGCGCTGTCGAAGCTCTGGGTGGTCATGCCTTCCTGTTGCAGGGCTTTTTCCAGGACCCAGCGGATGGAGCGATCATCATCGACGATCCATACGGTTTCACTTCGGCTCATGAGGCGGTGGCTCCTTGTTCCAGGGGCAGGAAGATCGAGAAGGCGGTGTGCCCTGCGTGGCTTTCACATTCGATCAGGCCCTGGTGCTGGCTGATGATGTTCTGGGTAATGGCCAGTCCGAGCCCGGTACCGTCCGGGCGCCCACTGACCATGGGATAGAAAAGGGTGTCCTGCAGTTCCGCGGGGATGCCCGGGCCGTTGTCGATGATCTCGATGCGCGCCGCCAGGCGATGGCGCACGTGGCCGATGGTGAACTGGCGCACGGCGCGGCTGCGCAGGGAGATGCGGCCCAGGCGCAGCTCATTCTGCGAGCTGATCGCCTGCATCGCATTGCGCACGATGTTCAGTACGGCCTGGATCATCTGTTCGCGGTCGATCAACACGTCCGGCAGGCTTGGGTCGTAATCGCGCACCAAAGTGATGCAGCCTTGGCTTTCGGCTTCGACCAGGCTGCAGACCCGCTCCAGCACCTCGTGGATGTTGGTCATGGCCAGCGACGGCAACTTGTTCGAGCCGAGCATGCGGTCGACCAGGTTGCGCAGGCGGTCGGCCTCTTCGATGATCACATTGGTGTAGTCGCGCAGGCCCTCTTCGGGCAGCTCGCGGGCCAGCAGCTGTGCTGCGCCACGGATGCCGCCGAGCGGGTTCTTGATCTCGTGGGCCAGGCCGCGCACCAGCATCTTGGTGGTTTCCTGCTTGCTCAGCTGGGCTTCTTCCTTGGTGATGCGCAGCAGGCGATCACGCGGGTGCACTTCCAGCAGCAGCAAGGTATTGCCCTGGTGCAGGATCGGCGTCACCGCATAGTCGACGGTGATGGTCTGCCCGGTCAGCGAGGTCAGTTGCGCTTCGCGCTTGGTGAACGGATGCGCCTGCTCCACGGCCTGGCGCAGCGAGTTGAGCGCCTCGGTCGATTCGGTGAACAGCTCACTGATGAACTGCCCGTGGCTGCGCTGGCCGCTGACGGCCAGGAGCATTTCCGCAGCCGGGTTCATGTACTCCAGGCGCAGCTCGGCGTTGAGCAGGAGCGTGGCGGTGGTCAGGTTGTCCAGAAGCAGACGGTGCTGTGCATCGCTGATGGTCATAAGGCGTCGTTGACCTCTTTTGGCGCTTGTCAGGCAGGGCACGGCCATGGCCGGGCAGGCGGCGGATCCGCGGATGCCAGTCTCTGCACAAGAAAATGCAAGAAACAAACCAAGGCTCCGAAAAGAAGCGGAATTGCCTGATAAAGACCTGCAATTGCGCCTATTCGGACCAGATTGCCCTGATTCAACGAGCCTTGTGACCTGTTTTAGGGTGCACTCAAGGGCGTGCGCCTGTTAAGTGCACCAATATAGAGCATAGAGAGTATCCGATAAGTTTCGATTTCAACGGTCCGGCAAGTTGCCTGGCAGGGTTCAGCTTGCGCTGGACCCAGGCGCTCCCTCAGCCGGGGCGGGTGGTGGGCATTCGCCTGCGGAGGTAAATGGCGGTATACCCTTGGCACTGGCGTAGAACACCAGGATCTCGGCCGGTTCAGCGGTGGTGTGGCCCCGATGAAGCCCGTTGACGATCTCGGCCAAGGTGTCACCGGCCTTGAGGCTGACGCGAATGCCAGCTGCGTTTTCCACTTCGATCGCACCGCTCAGCATGTAGCCCATGTTTGGCGCCAGATGGCAGTGCCAGTCCAGCGTCGAACGGGCCGGGATGTGGATTTTCAGCAGTGACAGCTCGGGCTGGCCTTGTGGGTAATGCGTGTAGGGTGTCTGGTCCCAGGCGACCCCTGTGCGCAGGAGTGTCCTGGACGTTATCTCGGTGCTTGGTGGTGGCGGCTCGTTACAGCCTGTAATCAGTAATGTCGTGAGCAGAAGCAGTGCAATACGCATGATCGTTATCCTTCAGCTTGAGTGAGGCGCACACAACTGCGCGGTAGCTCGAACCATGGCCAAATGCCGGAGGGGGTCGTTTGCATATCTGGCAAGGGCGTCCGCCCGCTTGCGTGGGCAATCTTTGATCGGTAGCCGGTCAAGGCGGCCCAGTTCGTGAAGTAGCGTCGACTGCAGCATGTCCAGCCGTGGGCGCAGCTCATTGGCCAGGTCCCGGGGTTGCTGGGGTGGTCGCTTGCCCAGTGCGGTCCAGCGGTCGATGAACCCGTACTGGATCATCTTGTTGGCTTCGATCTGGTCGGCAAAGAAGGCAGTCGCCCGCTCGGGCGTCAGGCCATAGTCGGGCGCTGAGGCGTGAACCTGCTGCAAGACTTGCAGTTCGCGGGCGGGCGCTTCGACCGCCAGGGCGTTGTCCCACTTGTGCACTGCCACGGACTGGGCCAGGTCCAGGCGCTGGCCGATTGCCGCGAGCACGGGTGTGAGTTCGGGTGGCGAGTTGGCGCTGCAGCCAAGGAGGGAGAAGGTGAAGCACAGCACGAAGGGGGTGAGGCGCATGGCAATCTCCTGGTTGTCGGAGATTGGATTGTGCGCAGTCAGCCAATCCTTGCTTGTAGGACGCATCTGAAACGGACGGGTGTAAAACAAAAAACGGCCTTCAGAAGAAGGCCGTTTTCGGTGAATCAGATCGGCGCAAGGCGCCAATCAGATCAGCAGCTGTAGTACAGCTCGTACTCCAGCGGGTGCACGAAGGTGCGGACCTTGATCTCTTCTTCCGACTTCAGCTCGATGAAGGCATCGATGAAGTCGTCGGAGAACACGCCGCCCTTGGTCAGGAACGCACGGCCTTTATCCAGCTCTTCCAGAGCCTCTTTCAGGCTGCCGCACACTTGCGGGATGTCCTTGGCTTCTTCTGGCGGCAGGTCGTACAGGTTCTTGTCGGCTGCATCGCCTGGGTGGATCTTGTTCTGGATGCCGTCCAGGCCAGCCATCAGCAGGGCCGCGAAGGCCAGGTATGGGTTGGCCGATGGGTCCGGGAAGCGTGCTTCGATACGGCGGGCTTTCGGGCTGCCGACGTAAGGAATACGGATCGAGGCGGAACGGTTGCGAGCCGAGTAGGCCAGCATTACCGGGGCTTCGAAGCCTGGGACCAGACGCTTGTACGAGTTGGTCGACGGGTTGGTGAAGCCGTTCAGGGCCTTACCGTGCTTGATGATACCGCCGATGAAGTACAGGGCGGTTTCGGACAGGCCGGCATAGCCTTCACCGGAGAAGGTGTTCTTGCCTTCTTTCCAGATCGACATGTGTACGTGCATGCCCGAGCCGTTGTCGCCGTACAGTGGCTTCGGCATGAAGGTAGCGGTACGGCCGTAAGCGTCGGCAACGTTGTGCACGACGTACTTCAGGGCCTGTACTTCGTCAGCTTTCTTCACCAGAGTGTTGAACTTGACGCCGATTTCGTTCTGGCCGGCAGTCGCCACTTCGTGGTGGTGAACTTCAACGGTCTGGCCCATTTCTTCCAGGGCGTTGCACATGGCGGTGCGGATTTCGTGGTCGTGGTCGAACGGCGGAACCGGGAAATAGCCGCCTTTCACGCCTGGACGGTGGCCTTTGTTGCCGCCTTCCACGTCAGCGTCGGACATCCACGAGCCTTGCTCGGAGAAGATCTTGAACATCGAGCCGGAGATGTCCGACTTGAACTTCACTTCGTCGAAGATGAAGAACTCTGGCTCAGGGCCTGCGAATACGGTGTCACCGATGCCGGTGCTCTTCAGGTACTCTTCGGCGCGCTTGGCGATCGCACGTGGGTCGCGATCGTAGCCTTGCATGCTCGACGGGTCGACGATGTCGCAGGTGATGATCAGGGTCGGTTCTTCGGTGAACGGGTCCAGGACGGCGGTCTCGTCGACCGGCATCAGGATCATGTCGGAAGCTTCGATGCCTTTCCAGCCAGCGATGGAGGAACCGTCGAACATCTTGCCGACTTCGAAGAAGTCTTCGTCCAGGCCATCACGCGCCGGCATGGTCACGTGATGCTGTACGCCCTTGGTGTCCGTGAAACGCAGATCAATCCACTTGACGTCATGATCTTTGATGAGTTGAACCGACTTCGACATGTTGTCCTCCGGAGGGTCTAGAGCGCGGTGGGCCGCTGCTCTGGAAAAAGGGTGTTGCCGGGCGCGGATAGTCGGCCAAGCGTACCTGCCTCACAAGGGAGCAAATTGCATGCCAGTGCCCGAAAATGGCGAGGGCGAGATAAAAAGGGGCGTTTGCGGGCATTTGCCGGGCTGGCAGCGGGTAAAAGTGCACCCTTACGAGGCAAGAATCGAGTGTAGAGCACCAAAGCAGTGCATGGCTTTCAGTGTGTGCTTTTTTTGAGGGCCTCTTCGCGGGCAAGCCCGCTCCCACAGTGATAGCGCCGGGCTGGAATTTTGTGCGGACCCTGTGGGAGCGGGCTTGCCCGCGAAAGGGCCGGTACAGGCAGCACAAAACCCGGCTCCTGCATTTATCTGAAAGCTTCTGATCAAAAGTTGGTCAAATCCTGAGCAATTTCCGCTATAATTCGCGCCCCCTATTTTCGGCAGGCCCTGCGCGCGCTGTTAACCCAATGAAACTTATCGTCAAAGTCTTCCCAGAAATCACCATCAAGAGCCGGCCGGTGCGCAAGCGCTTCATCCGTCAGCTCGGCAAGAACATCCGCAACGTGCTCAAGGACCTCGATCCAGAGCTCGCGGTCGATGGTGTCTGGGACAATCTCGAGGTGGTCACCCGCGTCGAGGACGAGAAGGTCCAGCGCGAGATGATCGAGCGCCTCACCTGCACCCCGGGTATCACCCACTTCCTGCAGGTCGAGGAATACCCGCTGGGTGACTTCGACGACATCGTCGCCAAGTGCAAGCAGCACTTCGGCCACCTGCTGGCCGGCAAGCGTTTCTCGGTGCGCTGCAAGCGCGGCGGCCACCACGACTTCACCTCGATGGACGTTGACCGCTACGTCGGCAGCCAGCTGCGCCAGCAGTGCGGCGCCGCCGGCATCGACCTGAAGACGCCAGAAGTCGTGGTGCGCATGGAGATCCGCGATCAGCGCCTGTACGTGATCCACAACCAGCACAATGGCATTGGCGGCTACCCGCTGGGCGCCCTGGAGCAGACCCTGGTGCTGATGTCCGGTGGTTTCGACTCCACCGTGGCGGCCTACCAGATGATGCGCCGTGGCCTGATGACCCACTTCTGCTTCTTCAACCTCGGTGGCCGTGCCCACGAGCTAGGTGTGATGGAAGTGGCCCACTACCTGTGGAAGAAGTACGGCAGCAGCCAGCGCGTGCTGTTCATCAGCGTGCCGTTCGAAGAAGTGGTCGGCGAGATCCTCAACAAGGTCGACAACAGCTACATGGGCGTGACCCTCAAGCGCATGATGCTGCGCGGTGCCGCGCACATGGCCGACCGCCTGCAGATCGACGCGCTGGTCACCGGCGAGGCGATTTCCCAGGTGTCCAGCCAGACCCTGCCGAACCTGTCGATCATCGACTCGGCTACCGACAAGCTGGTGCTGCGCCCGTTGCTGGCCAGCCACAAGCAGGACATCATCGACCAGGCCACCGAAATCGGCACCGCCGACTTCGCCAAGCACATGCCGGAATACTGCGGCGTGATCTCGGTGAACCCGACCACCCATGCCAAGCGTCACCGCATGGAACACGAAGAAAAGCAGTTCGACATGGCCGTGCTCGAGCGCGCCCTGGAGCGCGCCAAGTTCATCTCCATCGACCACGTGATCGACGAGCTGGGCAAGGACATCGAAGTCGAGGAAGTGGCCGAGGCGCTGCCGGGCCAGATCGTCATCGACATTCGTCACCCCGATGCCCAGGAAGACGAACCCCTGGCGCTGGAAGGTATCGAAGTCCAGGCCATGCCGTTCTATGCGATCAACAGCAAGTTCAAGCATCTGGACCCTATGCGCCAGTACTTGCTGTATTGCGACAAAGGTGTGATGAGCCGTTTGCACGCACACCACCTGCTCAGTGAGGGACATGCCAATGTGCGTGTTTATCGTCCGACATAAGACGCCAGGGCTGTATGGCGGCAGCATCCGCCATCGCCCTCCCGACCATCGGGCCCGCTGAGCCTCAAACCTTACATATTCGCCACCTAAACTGGTGGCAACCGAATCCTCTGATCGAGATACAGTTGTGATCGAAAATCTGCGTAACATCGCCATCATCGCCCACGTTGACCATGGTAAAACCACCCTGGTCGACAAACTCCTGCGTCAGTCCGGCACCCTGGAGCGTAACGAGCTCAACGACGAGCGCGTCATGGACTCCAACGACCAGGAAAAAGAGCGCGGTATTACCATTCTGGCGAAAAACACCGCCATCAACTGGAACGGCTACCACATCAACATCGTCGACACCCCCGGCCACGCCGACTTCGGTGGTGAGGTTGAGCGTGTAATGTCGATGGTCGACTCCGTGCTGCTGCTGGTCGACGCCCAGGACGGCCCGATGCCGCAAACCCGCTTCGTGACCAAGAAGGCCTTCGAAGCCGGCCTCAAGCCGATCGTCGTGATCAACAAGGTCGACCGTCCGGGCGCGCGTCCTGACTGGGTGCTGGACCAGATCTTCGACCTGTTCGACAACCTCGGCGCCACCGACGAACAGCTGGACTTCAAAGTCGTCTACGCCTCGGCCCTGAACGGCATTGCCGGTCTGGACCACACCGCCATGGGCGAAGACATGACCGCCCTGTACCAGTCGATCGTCGACAACGTACCAGCGCCGGACGTTGACCGTGACGGCTCGTTCCAGATGCAGATCTCCGCTCTGGACTACAACAGCTTCCTCGGCGTTATCGGTGTTGGCCGTATCGCCCGTGGCCGCGTCAAGCCGAACACCCCGGTTGTCGCCATCGACACCAACGGCAAGAAGCGTAACGGCCGTATCCTCAAGCTGATGGGCCACCACGGCCTGCACCGCGTCGACGTCGAAGAAGCCCAGGCTGGCGACATCGTCTGCATCAGCGGTTTCGACGAGCTGTTCATCTCCGACACCCTGTGCGCCCCGGATGCGGTAGAAGCGATGAAGCCGCTGACCGTTGACGAGCCGACCGTTTCGATGACCTTCCAGGTCAACGACTCGCCGTTCTGCGGTAAGGAAGGCAAGTTCGTCACCAGCCGTAACATCAAGGACCGTCTGGACAAGGAGCTGCTGTACAACGTTGCTCTGCGCGTTCAGGAAACCGATTCCCCTGACAAGTTCAAGGTATCGGGCCGTGGTGAGCTGCACCTGTCCGTGCTGATCGAAACCATGCGCCGTGAAGGCTTCGAGATGGCTGTAGGCCGTCCTGAAGTGATCATCCGCGAAGTCGACGGCGTGAAGCAGGAACCGTTCGAGAACGTCACCATCGACATCCCTGAAGAATCCCAGGGCAAGGTCATGGAAGAGATGGGTCTGCGTAAAGGCGACCTGACCAACATGGTGCCGGATGGCAAGGGCCGTGTTCGCCTGGAGTACAACATTCCAGCCCGTGGTCTGATCGGTTTCCGTAACCAGTTCCTGACCCTGACCAACGGTGCAGGCATCCTGACTTCGATCTTCGATCGCTACGACACCATGAAGTCGGGCCAGATGTCCGGCCGTCTGAACGGTGTTCTGGTTTCGGTCGAGACTGGCAAGGCACTGACCTACTCGCTGGAAACCCTGCAGGCTCGCGGCAAGCTGTTCGTTGAACACGGCCAGGAGATCTACAACGGTCAGATCATCGGCCTGAACAGCCGTGACAACGACCTGGGCGTGAACCCGACCAAAGGCAAGAAGCTCGACAACATGCGTGCTTCGGGCAAGGACGAAGTCATCGCCCTGGTTCCGCCGGTTCGCCACACCCTCGAGCAGGCCCTGGAATTCATCCAGGACGACGAGCTGTGCGAAGTGACGCCGAAGTCGATCCGTCTGCGCAAGAAGATCCTGGACGAAGGCGAGCGTACCCGCGCTGCCAAGAAAGCCAAGAACTGAGTTAGCTCAGGCTGAATGAAAACGCCCCCGGTCGAAAGGCCGGGGGCGTTTTTGTTTGTATGGCGCAAGGTTTTTGTAGGTGATGTCTCAAGCTCGCGTAGGTTGCATCTTCCAGAGCCTTTCGCGCCTTGTGAGTGCTCGTTGTCATGCCTAGCGTGGAGTGCATTCTCTCGTATAGGAAGCATGACCATGAATTATCGCTTGGCGATGGCCATCCCCTGCCTGATGGTTAGCTTGCAGGCTTGCGCCGTGCAGGAATGCACCAACCCGCGTCCGCAGGAGGTCGTTCAGTGCCATATTGGCAAGGTGCGCCAGACACCCTTGGAATCTGAATTGATCGAGCAGGCCTCCGAGCCTGGTTACGCACTCCGTCGCCTGCAGATGGTTTCGCAGGTGTGGGAACCTGCCCCGGTGCTTGAGCCGCGCCGCTGGGAGCACAATGTCGAGCTGCACATCCCGGGCAATGCAGTGCCTGGCAAAGCCTTGCTGGTGGTGAACAACGGCGTGCGGCACGGGCCGGCGCAAACCCCTGACTATGCCCGTGAAGCGTTGCGCGAAGTCGCCCTCAAGGCGCAGATGGCCGTGGTCATGATCAGCGATGTGCCCAACCAGTACGTAACCTTTGCCGATGTCGACAAGCCCTTGCGCGAGGATGACGCTGTCGCCCATACCTGGGCCCATTCGCTGCGTGGGGCGGCGCCGGAACTGCCACTGCATGTGCCAATGGCTGCGGCGGCGAGCCGGGCGATGGACCTGGCCGAGCAGGAGCTGGGCAAGCAGGGGCTCACGGTGGACCGTTTCATCATCACGGGTGCTTCCAAGCGCGGCTGGAGTGCATGGCTCACGGCATTGGCCGATGAGCGGGTGATGGCCATCGTGCCCAGTGTGATCGACGTCGCGGACACTTCGGACATGCTGGCTGGATTGCGCAAACGTTATGGGGGGCACTGGCCCTTGGCGCTGGGTTCCTACCAGCAGGCCGGTGTTCTGCAACAGCTGGGCACCCCGGCATTCGAGCGGCTGATGGTGATGATGGATCCGATGCAGTACCTGGGCGAGGAGGGGCAGCGCCTGGCCATTCCCAAGTACCTGGTATCAGCCAGTGGTGACGACTTCTTCGCGCCTGATCCGGTAACCGATTATCAGCAGCGCCTGCCAGGCATGACCAGCTTGAGGGTGTTGCCCAATTCCGACCATGGTGGTGTGCGACAAGCGGTGGTCAGCACCTTGGTGCCGGTGGTGACGCGCCTGCGCGATGGCAAACCGCTGCCGAGCGTGCAGGTGTCGGCAAGCGGGCAGGCCGGGCAGATGCTCGTCGACTTCTCCGAAACGCCAGTGGCGGTGAAAGTGTGGACGGCGAGCAACAGCCAGGACCGCGACTTCCGTTATGCCTGCGGGGTGCGCTACCAGTCCGAAACGCTCGCGCCCAAGCAACACTTCACCCTGCAACGCACGGAGCCCGCTACGGGATGGCAGGCGCAGTTCGTCGAAGCGAAGTTCGCTGATGGCTTCATCGCCACCAGCCCGGTCAGCGTGCTGCCGCAGACGTACCCCGAGCACCCGCCGACGGATCAGGGTGGTGCTTGCCGCAGCTTCCCGGCGCAGAACACGTGAGAAGCGCATGCCCAGTTCGGCGTCGTCCAGCAGGGCCTTGGCTAATGCACTGAGGTAGTGCGCTGCCCAGATCAGTTGCGGGTCGTTGTCCATCACGGCGGTCAGCGTCAGGTCGCGCACGCAGCCCAGCAGTTCGGAGGCTTGTTCGCGGGCGTCCTGGCAGGGGATGCCCGCGCAGACCTGGAACAGCGGTTGTTTGTGTTCTTCGCCCTGGTAGAAACAGGTTTTGCCGGGGGTGGTCTGGTTGTTTTCGGTCATTGGTTTCTCTCCCTGAATCTCTGATGTGGATGGCACCGGCTCTGCCGGTGTTCGCGGGCACGCCCGCTCCCACAAGTACGGCGCCGGCCTCGGGCATTGCACGGTCCCTGTGGGAGCGGGCGCGCCCGCGAAAAGGGGGACATCAATGCGTGCTGCCGGCACGCTCCAAGGCGAGCGACAAGGCATCCGCCTGCCCCCAGGCCAACTGCAAGGCTCTCAAGCCATTCACCAGCGTTTCCCGCGTGTGGTCATCGGCAATGCCGTCGAGGGCGCGGTGGCTGTGGTTGTAGGCGATCATCAGGTAGTGGGTGATGTTGACCAAGACGTGGTCGAGGGGGACGAGGTTTTCGCAGATGGCATGGGTGAGGGTCGTGCCGTCTGGGAGGTCGAAGTGGTGGGGTGGGTCGGGGACGATCTTTTTCATATTGGCACCATGTAGTTCATGTGCCACCCATCCGTTTCCACACATTGGGGTGACAGCTGTACACGGGGTGGAAAACCAGGCACATGGCAAACCCGGTAGGCTCGAGAGCCTCCCGCGTACAGCTGTCATGACGACAGCAGCCAGTTGAATTGCCAAGGTTTCCACACCTCGATCGCTGAACCATTCAGCGACCTGGAAAGCCTAGAGAGACAGGTTTCCAGTAACAATCAGACGCGAGTCGACAGGGTTTGTAGGGTATTTCGCAGGTGGCCTTATCACCAGCTCAGATGCGTAGGAAACGTCTGAAGAAGCTGTGGGATATCGTGGCGGAAGAGGGGTTGTGGGAGCGGGCTTGCCCGCGAACACCGGCGAAGCCGGTGCCATGCACCGCGGTGTCTGCTTCGCGGGCAAGCCCGCTCCCACAGGGTCAAACAAGGGCTTCAAGTTTTGCGATATGCCTGTAGAGGGCAGCGAATCACCGACCAACTACCTTCGGCTTGTAAGCACAATACCCCGGCCGCGGCCCGACCTTCGGGTGGTTGCGGCAGGTATCGGGCCGCTTGTCATAAATGGTGCACAGCCGGCTCTTGCGATCCAGGTACATGCAGTCATCGTTGCTCATTCGGGTCAGGGTGAAGATCCCCGACTTCTGGTTGAAGCGTTCGATGATGCCTTCCTTCTGCAAACGCTTGGCTACGTTCTTCGGTGGTTCGTCTTTCTCGAACTCGTCCACCACGCCAATGCGGATCAGATCCTTGATCTTCACCTCCACCGGCAGGGTGCAACAGGTCGAATGGCAGCCATGGCACATGTTGCTGGTGTAGCGCTGCCAGGTCTCCAGGCGGTCGACTTCGGCCGCAGCAATCAGGGTCGTTTTCATCGTTATGGGGGTGAATCACGGTCTTGGGGCGCGCGATCATACCCGAGTTGCTCAAATTGTGAACAACCTTTTGCCGGAATCACAGTGTCGGCATGAAAACTGCGAACAGTCACTGTCGCTCCCTGTCGAAGGGTCTAGTCTCAACAATCTCCCTCCGCTTTCGTCAACTTGCCAGAGGATGCCGCATGTCCCAGGAACCCAAAGCACGTGACGCCGAGGTGGCCGAATTTCGTGCCGCTGTACTGAACAAACTGACCTACGCGGTCGGCAAGGACCCGGAGCATGCGTTCGACCACGACTGGTTCGAAGCCATTGCCCTGGCGGCGCGTGATCACATGGTCGATCACTGGATGGACCACACCCGGCAGGCCTACCGACGTAGCCAGAAACGGGTCTATTACCTCTCCCTGGAATTTCTCATCGGCCGCCTGCTGTACGACAGCCTGAGCAACCTGGGTTTGCTGGACATCGCCCGTGATGCGCTGGAAGGGCTGGACGTGGACCTGGAGCGCATCCGCCTGCTCGAACCCGATGCCGCGCTGGGCAACGGCGGCTTGGGCCGCCTGGCGGCGTGCTTCATGGAGAGCATGTCGACCCTGGGCATTGCCGCCCACGGATACGGGATCCGCTACGAGCATGGGTTGTTCCGCCAGGCAGTGGTGGATGGCTGGCAGCAGGAACAGACCGAAAACTGGCTGGACTTCGGCAACCCCTGGGAGTTCGAGCGTGCGGAAGTGATCTACCCGATCAGTTTCGGCGGCAGTGTCGAGACCGTGCACGATGCCGGCGGCATTCAGCGTCAGGTGTGGTGGCCGGGCGAAACGGTACGGGCTGTTGCCTATGACACGCCGGTGGTCGGCTGGCGCGGTGCCAGCGTCAACACCTTGCGCCTGTGGCGTGCGCGGGCGCTGGAAGAACTGCACCTGGAGCGCTTCAATGCCGGTGACCACCTGGGCGCCGTGGCCGAGGTGGCGCGGGCCGAGAGCATTTCCCGGGTGCTGTACCCGGCCGACAGCACCGAGGCCGGGCAGGAGCTGCGCCTGCGCCAGGAATACTTCTTCGTGTCGGCTTCGCTGCAAGACTTGCTGCGCCGGCACCTGAACATGCACAAGGACCTGCTGAACCTGCCTGATGCGGCGGCCATCCAGCTCAACGACACCCACCCGTCGATTGCCGTGGCGGAGCTGATGCGGCTGTTGGTAGACCAGCACGAAGTGCCCTGGGAAAAAGCCTGGGAGCTGACTGTCGGCACGCTCGCCTACACCAACCACACCTTGTTGCCCGAAGCCCTGGAAACCTGGCCAGTGGCGCTGATGGAGCGCATGCTGCCGCGGCACATGCAGATCATCTACCTGATCAATGCCTACCATATCGACAGCCTGCGCGCCAAAGGCCTGCACGACTTCGACGTGCTGCGGGCAGTCTCGCTGATCGAAGAGGACAACGGCCGCCGTGTGCGCATGGGCAACCTGGCATTCCTGGGCTCGCACAGTGTCAATGGCGTGTCGGCGCTGCACAGCAAGCTGATGAAGAGCACGGTGTTCGCCGAGCTGCACAAGCTCTACCCGCAGCGGATCAACAACAAGACCAACGGCATCACCTTCCGCCGCTGGCTGTACCAGTCCAACCCGCAGTTGACCGAGATGCTGGTCGAGGCACTGGGCCCGGAGCTCAAGGACGACCCCGAGGGGCGCCTGGCCGGGCTGGTGCCATTCGCCGACAAACCGGGCTTTCGCAAGCAGTTCGCCGCCCAGCGCCTGCACAGCAAGCGCGCGCTGGCCAGCATCATCCAGGACCGGATTGGCGTCACGGTCAACCCCGAGGCGCTGTTCGACGTGCAGGTCAAGCGGATCCACGAATACAAGCGCCAGCTGCTCAACTTGCTGCATACCGTGGCGCTGTACCAGGCCATGCGCAACGACCCTGGTACCAACTGGGTGCCGCGGGTGAAGATCTTCGCCGGCAAGGCAGCGGCCAGCTATCACCAGGCCAAGCTGATCATCAAGCTGGCCAACGACATCGCCCGGGTGGTCAACAACGACCCGACGGTGCGTGGCCTGCTCAAGGTGGTGTTCCTGCCCAACTACAACGTCAGCCTGGCCGAAAGCATCATCCCGGCGGCGGACCTGTCGGAGCAGATCTCCACGGCCGGTTACGAGGCCTCCGGCACCAGCAACATGAAGTTCGGCCTCAACGGCGCGCTGACCATCGGCACGCTCGATGGTGCCAATGTCGAAATGTGTGAACAGGTGGGGGCGGACAATATGTTCATCTTCGGCCTGACCGCGCAGCAGGTGGAGGCACGCAAGCGGTCCGGTGATTTCGGTGCCAACGCCGCGATCGCCGCGTCAAACCGCTTGAGCGATGTGCTGCAGGCCATTCGCAGCGGGGTGTTCTCGCCGGATGATCCGTCGCGCTATACGGGGCTGATCGACGGCTTGGTGGCCTATGACCGCTTCCTGGTGTGCGCCGACTTCGATGCCTATTGGGATGCCCAGCGGCGTGTCGAGGAGCTGTGGCACACACCGCAGGAATGGTGGCGCATGGCGGTGCTGAACACGGCGCGGATGGGCTGGTTCTCCTCGGACCGGACCATTCGTGAATATGCCAGCGAGATCTGGAAGGCGTTGGATTGATGTGAGGCACTTCGCGGGCGCGCCCGCTCCCACAGTTACAGCGCAGGCCTTGAAGCTCGCGAAACACCTGTGGGAGCGGGCGTGCCCGCGAATGGGCCCACAACCAGACCATCGGCCTGGCGCTTGCTGAACTACCGACCTATTGTGCCGTCAGAGAGCCGTGGCGAGTCTCATCACTCGCTAGCCTGCAACTCTCCCTGTAAACTGCGGGGGTTTTTCTCCCCCTATTCCTTTCGGAGCCATACATGTCCCGCGTTACCCTGAGTCGCTATCTGATTGAGCAGACCCGCAGCAACAATACCCCTGCCGATCTGCGCTTCCTGATCGAAGTGGTGGCGCGTGCGTGCAAGGAAATCAGCCATCACGTGTCCAAAGGCGCCCTCGGTGGCGTGCTGGGCAGCATGGGCACTGAAAACGTGCAGGGCGAAGTCCAGAAGAAGCTGGACGTGATCTCCAACGATATCCTGCTGGAGGCCAACGAATGGGGCGGCCACCTGGCCGGCATGGCCTCCGAGGAAATGGACAATGCCTACCAGATCCCGGGCAAGTACCCGAAAGGCGCCTACCTGCTGGTCTTCGACCCACTGGACGGCTCGTCCAACATCGACGTCAACGTGTCGGTCGGCACCATCTTCTCGGTACTGCGTTGCCCTAACGAGTACCTGAGCCAGAACGAAACCCTGAACGAAAACGCCTTCCTGCAGCCAGGCACCCAGCAGGTCGCCGCCGGTTACGCCATCTACGGCCCGCAGACCATGCTGATCCTGACCCTGGGCAACGGCGTCAAGGGCTTCACCCTGGACCGCGAGCTGGGCAGCTTCGTCCTGACCCACGAAAACATCCGCGTACCGGAAAGCACCGCCGAGTTCGCCATCAACATGTCCAACCAGCGTCACTGGGAAGCCCCGGTGCAGCGCTACGTGGGCGAACTGCTGGCTGGCGAGACCGGCCCGCTGAAGAAGAACTACAACATGCGCTGGATCGCCTCGATGGTGGCCGACGTGCACCGCATCCTGTCCCGTGGCGGTCTGTTCATGTACCCGCGTGATGCCCGCGAGCCAAGCAAGCCAGGCAAGCTGCGCCTGATGTACGAAGCCAACCCGATGTCGTTCATCATCGAACAGGCCGGCGGCGCTTCCACCAACGGTTACGATCGCATCCTCGACATCAAGCCAGAAAGCCTGCACCAGCGCGTGTCGGTGATCCTCGGCTCGAAGGAAGAGGTCGAGCGCGTCACCGCCTACCACAAGGAGTAAGTCATGCTCGCACCTTGGCAGCCGTTGCTGGAGTGGTGGTTCGGTTGGGGCACCAGTCCCCAGGCCGTGGCTGACGAGAAGAGCACGCTGTGGTTCGGCAAGCATCACGATGCCGAAGCCCAGGCGCTGTTTGGCGACCTGGTCGAGCACGCCCTGGCGGGTGGGCTCGACGAGTGGCAGCAGAGCCCGCAAGGCTGGCTTGGCTTGCTGATCCTGCTGGACCAGCTGCCGCGCATGCTCTACCGCGATACACCGCGCGCCTTCGAGGGCGACCGGCGTGCCCAGGTGGTGGCCATGCAGGGTTTGCAGAAGCACTGGGATTACCAGTTGCTGCCGATCCAGCGGGTGTTCGTGCTGCTGGTGCTGGAGCATGCCGAGGTGCTGGACTGGCAGAACCTGTGCGTCGAACGTTACCAGGTGCTGCTCGAAGAGCAGCCAGAGGGCAACCGGCGCTTGTTCGAAGGTTTCCTCGATTACGCCGAACAGCACCAGCGGGTGATTGCCCGGTTCGGCCGCTTCCCGCACCGTAACCTGGTGCTGGGGCGGCCGAGTACCAGCGAAGAAATGGACTTCCTGCTGGAGCCTGGTTCCAGGTTCTGATTCAAGGGCCTATTCGCGGGCAAGTCGGGGCGCCGAACCGCCGCTCCCACAGGTACTGCACAGCCTTCGAAATCTGCGCTGTCCCTGTGGGAGCGGCGGTTCGGCGCCCCGACTTGCCCGCGAAGCAGGCACCGCAGATATCAGATCCTGAAACTGCCCACCAGGTGTTTCAACCGCTCGACCTGATGCTCCAGGTCGGTGCAGGCACGCAAGGTGCTCTGCAGGTTCTGCACCCCTTCCTGATTCAACGTATTGATCTCGGTGATGTCGACATTGATCGACTCGACCACGGCCGTCTGCTCTTCGGTAGCGGTGGCCACCGACTGGTTCATGCCATCGATCTCGCCAATGCGCTGGGTCACGCTGCCCAGGCGCTCGCCGGCCTGGTTGGCAATGCCCACGCTGTGGTCGCTGTGCTGGCGGCTCTGGTTCATGGTGCTGACCGCTACTTGCGCGCCGGCCTGCAGTTCCTCGATCAGGCGCTGCACCTGCTGTGCCGACTCCTGGGTGCGGTGCGCCAGGTTGCGTACTTCGTCGGCCACCACGGCAAAGCCACGCCCGGCCTCGCCGGCACGGGCCGCTTCGATCGCGGCGTTGAGCGCCAGCAGGTTGGTCTGCTGGGAAATACCGCTGATCACATCGAGAATCTGCCCGATGTTGGCGGTGTGGGCATTGAGTGTCTCGATGTTGCCGCACGAGTCGCTGATGCGTGCCGACAGCTGGTTCATCACATCGATGGTGCGCCCGACCACCTGCTGGCCATCTTCGGCCAGGCCGCGTGCTTCGCTGGAGTGCTGCGAGGCCAGCGCGGCGTTCTGGGCGATTTCCTGGGCGGCGGCGCCCAGCTGGTTGATCGCTGCCGCCACGCTGCTGGTGCGGCTGGACTGCTGGTCGGCGTTGGCGATCGAGGCATTCGAGGCGTCCACCACCTGGGCGGCCACGGCGTTGACCTGGCCGGTGGCCGAGGCCACTTCGCGGATCGACTCGTGAATCCGCTCGACGAAGCGGTTGAACGATTGGCCAAGGCTGCCGAACTCATCGTGGGCGTGGATGCTCAGGCGCCGGGTGAGGTCGCCTTCGCCTTCGGCGATGTCATGCATGGCGCGGCCCATCAGGTGCAGCGGCTCCATCAGGACGCGGATCAGCAAACCGAGCAGGGCGATGATCACCACCACCGCGATCAGGGTGGCGACGATGGCCGAGGTACGCAGTTCACCCAGCATGGCGAACGCTGCATCCTGGTCGAGTACCAGGGCCACGTACCAGTCTGCTGACGGTACGCCATCGACGTGGGTGAAGCTGATGAACTGCTTGCGGCCATCGACTTCGACTTCCTTCAGGCCGCTGCCGATGCGCGGTGTGTCTTGCGGGTAGACGTCGGCCAGGGTTTTCAGGGCCAGGTCGGCCTTGGGGTGGATCAGGATCTTGCCTTCGCCGTTGACGATGAAGGCATGGCCCTGGCCGTCGAAGTTCAGGGCGTTGATCAGGTTGCTGATGGTCTGCAGGTCGGTGTCGACGCCGCTGACGCCGATCAGCTTGCCCGCTTGCTGCACCGGGGTGGCCAGGGTGATCACCAGCTTGCCGGCCGAGGCGGAAATGTACGGCTCGGTGACGATGGTCTGGCCGCTGGCGCTGGCCGCCTTGTACCAGCCCCGTACCCGTGGGTCGTAGTCGGCGGCTCGGTTGCCCACCGGTACCGACTGCATGCTGCCGTCCTGGCCGCCGAAATAGGTGAGCTGGAAATTCTTGCCGTACACCGGCAGGGCCAAGCTACGGTCCAGGCTGGCTTTACCTGGCCCATCGACAGCGACTTGCTGGGCCAGGGAGTCGAGCAGCTGGATCCGGCTGTCGAGCCAGTTGCGGATGTTGCCGGCGGTGAGGCTGCCCAGGTCCTGCAGGTTGGTCTGCGTGTCGCTGCGCAGGGACTGGCGTTGTCGGTAGTCGTTGAACAGCACGAAACAGGTAAAGGCAACGGCCACCACGAGGGCGGCGGCCAGCAGGATCTTGTGGCTGAACTTGAGGTTCTTGGTCATTTTTCTGGTCTGCACAAGGCAAGGCATAGGAGGGCGCTGTGGCAATTCGCCACAGCGTGCTCGCTGTGTCGTCGCGTCGCGTCAAAACATTAATCGTTTGAGCAGGTCCAGCCGACCAACGGCGTACGACGAAAGCGGTGTGGTCAGGGAACCAGGGAGGGATTTTCCCGTCGAAGGTCACTGCAGGCCACTCGCCTGTGTCTATTTACCAGGAGTGTCCCTTCATGTCGTTGCGTTCCCTCGCCCTGTTGTCCTTGTGCGTCGTCCTGACTGCGTGCAGCAAGATCAATCAGGAAAACTATTCCAAGCTCAAGGCCGGCATGAACAAGGCCGAGGTCGAGCAGCTGCTCGGCACGCCCACCGAGTGCTCCGGTGCACTGGGCATGAGCAGCTGTACCTGGGGGGACGAGAAGAGCTTCATCAGCGTGCAATACGCGGCCGACAAGGTGCTGATCTACTCCGGGCAGGGTCTCAAATGAGGCGTCTGCACCTGCTGCTGGGGTTGTGCCTGGTGATGCTGCTGGGTGGCTGCGCCACCTCCGCCAACGACCCGCTGGCGCCGAAGACCGCCGGTGATGTCGACCTCAAGCGCTACCAGGGCAAGTGGTACGAGCTGGCGCGCCTGCCGATGAAGTACCAGGCCGAGTGCGCGCAGTCCGAAGCGCACTACAACCTCAAGCCCGATGGCTCCTACGGCGTGCTCAACCGCTGCCGTACGATGGGGGATGAATGGCTGCGCGCCGAGGGGCACGCCAACATCCAGGAACCGGGGCATACCGACCGGCTGTGGGTCGAGTTCGACAACTGGTTCACCCGCCTGGTGCCAGGCGTGGCCAAGGGCGAGTACTGGATCCTGTATGTGGACGACCACTACCGTACCGCGATCGTCGGCAGCCCGGACCGCAAGTACCTGTGGATCCTGTCGCGCACGCCGACCCTGCCGGTATGGGAGCGCGAGAGCCTGATGTCCAAGGCCCGCCAGCAGGGCTATGACACCAGCCGCTTGATCTGGCGTACGCCGGACAAGCAGATCGTGCAGATGCATTGAAATGACGGGGGCCGCTTTAGCGGCCCCTCTGCATTCAGCCCAGTAGCGCTCGCAACACGCCGGCAAACGCCTGTCGGCTTTCCTCTTCATGGGCATGTTGGCCCTGACGCACCACCCACCGACCATTGACCATCACATCCCGCACCTGACGGTCGCTGCCCGCGAACAGCCAGCGGTTGAGAATCCCGTCCCCCTCGGCCATGGCGATATACGGGTCCTGCCCATCCAGCACCAGCCAGTCGGCCCGCTTGCCCACCGTCAGCTCGCCAACCGGTTGCCCCAGCGCCTGCGCCCCGCCGACCAGTGACGCGTCATACAGCGTGCGCCCGACCATCGGCTGGTCGCCACGGTACAGCCGGTTGCGCCGCTGATCCCGCAGGCGCTGGCCATACTCCAGCCAACGCAGTTCCTCGACCACGCTCAGCGAAACATGGCTGTCCGAACCAATACCCATCCGCCCACCCTGGGCCAGGAAGTCCACCGCCGGGAAGATACCGTCGCCCAGGTTGGCTTCGGTGGTCAGGCACAGACCGGCCACCGCGCCACTGCGTGCCATGGCCGTGACTTCATCCGCTTCTGCATGGGTGGCGTGCACCAGGCACCAGCGGCGGTCGACATCGACATGTTCATACAGCCATTGCAGTGGCCGCAGCCCGCTCCAGGCCAGGCAGTCATCGACTTCCTTCTGCTGTTCGGCGATGTGGATGTGAATCGGGCATTGCTGGTTGCCGGCCGCCAGCACCTCGGCGATCTGGGCGGGCGTGACCGCGCGCAGCGAATGGAAGCACAAGCCCAGCTGTTGGGCGGGCTGTGCCGCCAGCAGCGGCGCCAGTTGTGCCTGCAATTGCAGGTACTGCTCGGTGGAATTGATGAAACGCCGCTGCCCTTCGCTGGGGGCCTGGCCGCCGAAACCGGCATGGCTGTACAGCACCGGCAGCAAGGTCAGGCCGATGCCGCTGCTGGCAGCGGCCGCACTGATGCGTCGCGACAGCTCGGCCGGGTCGGCGTAGGCCTTGCCCGTCTGGTCATGGTGCACGTAGTGGAATTCGGCCACCGAGGTGTAGCCGGCCTTGAGCATTTCGATGTACAGCTGGCGGGCAATGACCTGCAGCTGCTCCGGGGTGATCTTGCCGACCAGCCGATACATCAGCTCACGCCAGGTCCAGAAGCTGTCGTTGGGGTTGCCCGCGACCTCCGCCAGCCCCGCCATGGCCCGCTGGAATGCATGCGAGTGCAGGTTGGGCATGCCAGGCAGCAGCGGCCCGGCCAGGCGTTCGGCGCCGTCGGCCGAGGCGTCGGCTTCGATGCGGCTGAGCAAGCCGTCACTGGACACTTCGAGGCGGACGTTATTGGCCCACCCCGTAGGCAGCAGGGCGCGTTCGGCAAAATAGGCGGACATCGGCAAAAATCCTGTTATTGTTTAACTTGTATATACATATACAGGCGTTTGCCTGCCGGGTAAACTGCGGCAAGCTACCGCTCATTCCATTGCCTAAGGACTCAACGCCGTGCCGACACCTCCTGTCTCCGCGCTGGTTGCCCAGATGGGCGAGGGCCCGGCGCCGCTGTATGCGCGGGTCAAGCAGATGATCATCCAGCAGATCGAAAACGGCAGCTGGCCACCGCATCACCGGGTACCCTCGGAGAGCGAACTGGTCAGCGAGCTGGGCTTCAGCCGCATGACCATCAACCGCGCCTTGCGTGAGCTCACCGCTGAGGGCCTGCTGGTGCGCATGCAGGGTGTGGGCACCTTCGTTGCCGAACCCAAGACCCGCTCGGCGCTGTTCGAGGTCAACAACATCGCCGACGAGATCGCCGGCCGTGGCCACCAGCATAGCTGCCAGGTGATCAAGCTGGCCGAGGAGGCCGCAGGCTCCGAACGCGCCCTGGCGCTGGACATGCGTGAAGGGCAGCGGGTGTTCCACTCGCTGATCGTGCACTACGAGAACGGCGTGCCGGTGCAGATCGAGGACCGCTACGTCAACGCGGCCATCGCCCCCGAGTACCTCAAGCAGGACTTCACCCGGCAAACGCCCTATGCCTATCTGTCCCAGGTCGCGCCGCTGACCGAGGGCGAGCACGTGGTCGAGGCGATTCTTGCCGAGCCCGAAGAGTGCCGCCTGCTGCAGATCGAGCGCGGCGAACCCTGCCTGCTGATCCGCCGGCGCACCTGGTCCGGCCGCCAGCCGGTGACGGCGGCGCGGCTGATCCACCCCGGTTCCCGTCACCGCCTTGAAGGACGTTTCAGTAAATGACCCAGTTGCAGTTGCTGCGTGCGCAGGATTACCCGCGTATGCCCTGGAAGAACGGTGGCGGTTTCACCGAAGAGATCACCCGTGACAACGGCGAAGGGCTCGATGGCTTCGGCTGGCGCCTGTCGATCGCCGATATCGAGGAGTCGGGCGGGTTTTCGGTGTTCGCCGGCTACCAGCGGATCATCACCGTGCTCCAGGGCGACGGCATGCGTTTGCTGGTCGACGGCCAGGCCAGCCGGCCGTTGCTGCCGTTCGATGCGTTCGCCTTCAGTGGCGAGAGCCAGGTCAGCTGCACGTTGCTCGGTGGGCCGATCCGCGACTTCAACCTGATCTATGCGCCGCAGCGCTATCGGGCGCGCTTGCAGTGGTTCGATGGCACCAGCCGCTTGTACAGCTCGGCGTCGACGGTGTTGCTGTTTGCCGCGAGCAACCAGGTGGAAGTGGCGATGGCTGGGGAAACGCACACGCTGGGTCTGTACGACTGCCTGCGGCTGGAGGGTAACGACGGGTTGCTGGGGCTGGATGTTCAAGGGCGGTTCTGCCTGATCGAACTCATTTCAAATTGAAATAGCTGGGGCTGCTGCGCAGCCCTTCGCGGGCAAGCCCGCTCCCACAGTGAAAGTGCAAGCTTCGACAGCTTCATCATTCCTGTGGGAGCGGGCTTGCCCGCGAAGGGTCGCAAGGCGGCCCCAGTGCTTTCATGAATTCGGAGGAGTGGTCCGATAAATTTGGTTGTCCATGCTTGTACATACAAGTAAAGATGTGTTTGTATATTGACCACGACACATCTGCCTGCGGACAACCGCCGAGGACCTTCCCGTGACTGACAACAACAAATACCGTGACGTTGAAATCCGTGCCCCACGTGGCAACAAGCTGACCGCCAAGAGCTGGCTGACCGAAGCGCCACTGCGCATGCTGATGAACAACCTCGACCCGCAGGTCGCGGAAAACCCGAAAGAGCTGGTGGTGTATGGCGGCATTGGCCGCGCTGCACGCAACTGGGCCTGCTACGACAAGATCGTCGAGACCCTGACCCGCCTGGAAGACGACGAAACCCTGCTGGTACAGTCGGGCAAGCCGGTCGGCGTGTTCAAGACCCACAGCAACGCCCCACGCGTGCTGATTGCCAACTCCAACCTGGTGCCGCACTGGGCCAACTGGGAACACTTCAACGAACTGGACGCCAAGGGCCTGGCCATGTACGGCCAGATGACCGCCGGCAGCTGGATCTACATCGGTAGCCAGGGCATCGTCCAAGGCACCTACGAAACCTTCGTCGAAGCCGGCCGCCAGCACTACGGCGGCAGCCTGAAAGGCAAGTGGGTACTGACCGCCGGCCTCGGTGGCATGGGCGGCGCCCAGCCACTGGCCGCGACCCTGGCCGGTGCCTGCTCGCTGAACATCGAATGCCAGCAGAGCCGCATCGACTTCCGCCTGGAAACCCGCTACGTCGACGAACAGGCCACTGACCTCGACGACGCCCTGGCACGCATCGCCAAGTACACCGCCGAAGGCAAGGCGATCTCCATCGCCCTGCACGGCAACGCCGCCGAAATCCTGCCCGAGCTGGTCAAGCGTGGCGTGCGCCCGGACATGGTCACCGACCAGACCAGCGCCCACGACCCACTGAACGGCTACCTGCCAGCCGGCTGGACCTGGGAACAGTACCGCGACCGCGCGCAGACCGAGCCGGCTGCCGTGGTCAAGGCCGCCAAGCAGTCGATGGCCGTGCACGTGCAGGCCATGCTCGACTTCCAGAAGCAGGGCATCCCGACCTTCGACTACGGCAACAACATCCGCCAGATGGCCAAGGAAGAGGGCGTAGCCAACGCGTTCGACTTCCCAGGCTTCGTCCCGGCCTATATCCGCCCGCTGTTCTGCCGCGGCATCGGCCCGTTCCGCTGGGCGGCGCTGTCCGGTGATGCCGAAGACATCTACAAGACCGACGCCAAGGTCAAGGAACTGATCCCGGACGACGCCCACCTGCACCGCTGGCTGGACATGGCGCGCGAGCGCATCAGCTTCCAGGGCCTGCCGGCACGTATCTGCTGGGTTGGCCTGGGCCTGCGCGCCAAGCTGGGCTTGGCCTTCAACGAAATGGTGCGCAGCGGCGAGCTGTCGGCCCCGGTGGTGATCGGCCGTGACCACCTGGACTCCGGCTCGGTGTCCAGCCCCAACCGCGAAACCGAAGCCATGCGCGACGGCTCCGACGCCGTCTCCGACTGGCCACTGCTCAACGCCCTGCTCAACACCGCAGGCGGCGCCACCTGGGTTTCGCTGCACCACGGCGGTGGCGTGGGCATGGGCTTCTCCCAGCACTCGGGCATGGTCATCGTCTGCGACGGTACCGATGAAGCCGCCGAGCGTATCGCCCGCGTGCTGACCAACGACCCGGGGACCGGCGTGATGCGCCACGCCGATGCCGGTTACGACATCGCCATCGACTGCGCCAAGGAGCAGGGCCTCGACCTGCCAATGATCACGGGCTGATCGCTGCACTTTGGGTGATACTGAACAACAAGAGGGGCCCGCGGGCCCCCGACAGAATTGGAGTAGCGAAGTGACCGAACTGACCCTCAAGCCCGGCACCCTGACCCTGGCCCAGCTGCGCGCGATCCACGCCGCACCCGTGCGCCTGCAGCTGGATGCCAGCGCCGCACCGGCCATCGACGCCAGCGTCGCCTGCGTCGAGCAGATCATTGCCGAAGACCGTACCGCCTATGGCATCAACACCGGTTTCGGCCTGCTGGCCTCCACCCGCATTGCCAGCCACGACCTCGAGAACCTGCAGCGCTCGCTGGTCCTGTCCCACGCCGCCGGTATCGGCGCGCCGCTGGACGACGCCCTGGTGCGGCTGATCATGGTCCTCAAGATCAACAGCCTGAGCCGTGGCTTCTCTGGTATCCGCCGCAAGGTCATCGATGCGCTGATCGCCCTGGTCAACGCCGAAGTCTACCCACACATCCCGCTCAAGGGCTCGGTCGGCGCATCTGGCGACCTGGCACCGCTGGCGCACATGTCGCTGGTACTGCTGGGCGAAGGCAAGGCCCGCTACCAGGGCCAGTGGCTGCCGGCTACCGAAGCGCTGGCGGTCGCCGGCCTCGAGCCGCTGACCCTGGCTGCCAAGGAGGGCCTGGCCCTGCTCAACGGTACCCAGGCTTCCACCGCCTACGCCCTGCGCGGCCTGTTCCAGGCCGAAGACCTGTATGCCGCCGCCATCGCCTGCGGTGGCCTGAGCGTCGAAGCGGCACTGGGTTCGCGTTCGCCGTTCGATGCGCGTATCCATGAAGTGCGTGGCCAGCGTGGCCAGATCGACACCGCTGCCTGCTTCCGCGACCTGCTGGGCGACGCCAGCGAAGTGTCGCTGTCGCACAAGAACTGCGACAAGGTCCAGGACCCGTACTCGCTGCGCTGCCAGCCACAGGTCATGGGCGCCTGCCTGACCCAGATCCGCCAGGCCGCCGAGGTGCTGGGCATCGAAGCCAACGCCGTGTCGGACAACCCGTTGGTGTTCGCCGCCGAAGGTGACGTGATTTCCGGTGGCAACTTCCACGCCGAGCCGGTGGCCATGGCCGCCGACAACATCGCCCTGGCGATCGCCGAAATCGGTTCGCTGAGCGAGCGCCGCATCTCGCTGATGATGGACAAGCACATGTCCCAGCTGCCGCCGTTCCTGGTGGAAAACGGCGGGGTCAACTCCGGCTTCATGATCGCCCAGGTCACCGCTGCCGCCCTGGCCAGCGAGAACAAGGCCTTGTCGCACCCGCACAGTGTCGATAGCCTGCCGACCTCGGCCAACCAGGAAGACCACGTGTCGATGGCCCCGGCCGCTGGCAAGCGTCTGTGGGAAATGGCCGAGAACACCCGTGGCGTGCTGGCCATCGAATGGCTGGGTGCGTGTCAGGGGCTGGACCTGCGCAAAGGCCTGAAGACGTCGGCGAAGCTGGAGCAGGCGCGCCAGGCGCTGCGCCGTGAAGTGCCGCACTACGACCGTGACCGCTTCTTTGCGCCGGACATCGAGGCCGCCGTCGAGCTGCTGGCCAAGGGCAGCCTGACCGGGCTGCTGCCAGCCGGCGTCCTGCCTAGCCTGTGATGCCCCCCGGGCCGCTGCGCGGCCCTTCGCGGGCACGCCCGCTCCTACAGGAGTACCGAAGTCTTCAAGGCTGGTGCTGTACCTGTGGGAGCGGGCTTGCCCGCGAATGGGCTGCACAGCAGCCCCCATCGATCTCACGACCACAAAAACAATTTAAGGACGTGACATGCAACAAGCTCAAGGTCTCAAACGCGGGCTAACGGCCCGCCACATCCGTTTCATGGCCCTTGGTTCCGCCATCGGCACCGGCCTGTTCTACGGCTCCGCCTCGGCCATCCAGATGGCCGGCCCGGCCGTGCTGCTGGCCTACCTGATTGGCGGCGCCGCCGTATTCATGGTCATGCGCGCCCTCGGCGAAATGGCCGTGCACAACCCGGTGGCCGGCTCCTTCGGCCACTATGCCACCACCTACCTCGGCCCCATGGCCGGCTTCATCCTCGGCTGGACCTACGCCTTCGAGATGGTCATCGTCGCCATCGCCGACATCACCGCCTTCGGTATCTACATGGGCTTCTGGTTCCCCGAAGTGGCCCGCTGGATCTGGGTGCTGGGCATCGTCTTCGTGATTGGCGGCCTCAACCTGTGCAACGTCAAGGTGTTCGGCGAAATGGAATTCTGGCTGTCGCTGCTCAAGGTCGGCGCCATCGTGGCGATGATCCTGGCCGGCCTCGGCATCATGGCCTTCGGCTTCAGCCAGGTGAGTGGCGAACATGCCGTGGGCATCAGCAACCTGATCGCACATGGCGGCTTCATGCCCAATGGCATCGGCGGCCTGATCGCGTCGTTCGCCGTGGTGATGTTCGCCTTCGGCGGCATCGAGATCATCGGCGTCACCGCCGGTGAAGCCAAGGACCCGCAGCGCGTCATCCCCAAGGCGATCAACGCCGTACCGCTGCGCATCCTGCTGTTCTACGTGCTGACCCTGTTCGTGCTGATGTGCCTGTACCCCTGGCCGCAGATCGGCAGCGAAGGCAGCCCGTTCGTGCAGATCTTCAGCCACCTGGGCATCGGCTCGGCCGCGGCCGTGCTGAACATCGTGGTGATCTCGGCCGCGATCTCGGCGATCAACAGCGACATCTTCGGCGCTGGCCGCATGATGTACGGCCTGGCCCAGCAAGGCCACGCGCCGCGCAGCTTTGGCCAGTTGTCGAAGCACGGCGTGCCCTGGATGACCGTGGTGGTGATGGGCGCGGCGCTGCTGGTCGGTGTGCTGCTCAACTACCTGATCCCGGAGAACGTGTTCCTGCTGATCGCCTCCATCGCCACCTTCGCCACTGTGTGGGTGTGGCTGATGATCCTGGTCACCCAGGTGGCCATGCGCCGCAGCATGAGCCGTGAAGAGGTGGCCCAGTTGCAGTTCCCGGTACCTTTCTGGCCATACGGCCCGGCCATGGCCATTGCCTTCATGGTGTTCATTTTCGGTGTGCTCGGTTACTTCCCGGATACCCAGGCGGCCTTGCTGGTCGGCGTGGTCTGGGTGGTGTTCCTGGTGGCGTCCTACCTGCTGTGGTGCAAGCCGCGCGCAGGCAAGCACGCACCGGTCGAGCTGCACCGCTAGTCAAGGAGATTGCACATGAGAACCCTCTGGCAGCACTGCCACGCGGCAACCCTGGCCGAGGGCCGTTACTCGATCATCGAGGACGCGGCCATCGTCACCAGCGCCGGGCTCATCGAGTGGATCGGCCCGCGCGCCGAGCTGCAGCCGTTCGAAGTTGACCGCACGGTGGACCTGGGCGGCGCCTGGGTCACCCCGGGGCTGATCGATTGCCACACCCATGCGGTGTTCGGCGGTAACCGCAGCGGCGAGTTCGAACAGCGCCTGCAGGGCGTCAGCTATGCCGAGATCGCCGCCCAGGGCGGTGGTATCGCCAGTACCGTGCGGGCCACCCGCGCGGCCAGCGAGGATGAGCTGTTCGCCAGTGCTCACCAGCGGGTCCAGGCGTTGATGCGTGATGGCGTGACCACGATCGAGGTCAAGTCCGGCTACGGCCTGGACCTGGCCAACGAGCGCAAGATGCTGCGCGTGGCCCGGCGCCTGGCCGACGAGTTGCCACTGGCGGTGCGCGCCACCTGCCTGGCCGCCCATGCCTTGCCGCCGGAGTATGCCGGCAGGGCAGACGACTACATCGCGCACATCTGTGACGAGATGCTGCCAGCGTTGGCCGCCGAAGGCCTGGTGGATGCGGTGGATGCCTTCTGCGAACACCTGGCGTTCTCCCCGGCACAGGTCGAAAAGGTATTTATCAAGGCGCATGAACTGGGCCTGCCGGTGAAGCTGCATGCCGAGCAGTTGTCTTCGCTGCACGGCTCCAGCCTGGCGGCGCGCTACCAGGCGCTGTCGGCCGACCACCTGGAGTTCATGACCGAGGAAGACGCGATCGCCATGGCCGCCGCCGGCACGGTCGCCGTGCTGCTGCCGGGCGCCTTCTACTTCCTGCGCGAAACCCAGCTGCCGCCGATGGAGGCCCTGCGTCGCCACGGTGTGAAGATTGCCCTGGCCAGCGACCTCAACCCGGGCACCTCGCCTGGGTTGTCGCTGCGCCTGATGCTGAACATGGGCTGCACGCTGTTCCGCATGACCCCGGAAGAAGCCCTGGCCGGCGTCACGCTGCATGCGGCCACGGCACTCGGCCTGGGTGACAGCCACGGCTCGCTTGAGGTCGGCAAGGTCGCCGATTTCGTCGCCTGGCAGATCGCCCGCCCTGCCGACCTGGCCTACTGGCTGGGCGGTGACCTGCCCAAGCGCGTGGTGCGCAAGGGCCACGAAATTTCCAACTGAGCGAGGCACGATGGACAAGGTACTGAGTTTTCACCAAGGCCGCCTGCCGCTGCTGATCAGCATGCCCCATGCCGGCCTCAAGCTGACCCCGGCCGTGGACAAGGGTTTGGTCGAGCAGGCGCGCAGCCTGCCCGACACCGACTGGCACATCCCGCGCCTCTATGACTTCGCCCGTGAGCTGGGTGCCAGCGTGGTGGCGGCGGAGTATTCGCGTTTCGTCATCGACCTGAACCGACCGGACGACGACAAGCCGTTGTATGCCGGTGCCACCACCGGGCTGTATCCGGCCACGCTGTTCGATGGCGAGCCGTTGTTCAAGGAAGGGCTGGAGCCGACCGCCGAGGCGCGCAAGACCTACCTGGAGTCGATCTGGCGTCCTTATCACAACACGATCCAGAGCGAGCTGGCGCGCCTGCGTGAAGCCCATGGTTATGCATTGCTGTGGGATGCTCACTCGATTCGCTCGCTGATCCCACACCTGTTCGATGGCAAGCTGCCGGACTTCAACCTGGGCACTTTCAATGGTGCGAGTTGTGATCCGCAGCTGGCCGAGCGCCTGGAAGCGGTCTGTGGCCAGGCAAAAGGCTACAGCCATGTGCTCAACGGGCGCTTCAAAGGCGGGCACATCACTCGTCACTACGGCGACCCGGCCAACCATATCCATGCGGTGCAACTGGAGCTGGCGCAAAGCACCTATATGGAAGAGGTCGAACCGTTCGCTTACCGCGAAGATCTGGCCCAACCCACTCAGCGTGTCTTGCAGCGCATGCTTGAGGCTACCCTGAGCTGGGGCGCGGAGCGTTACCGGTAGTAGATGGAGGGTAGAGGGGCTGCGATCGACACAGGGGGCATGCTCAAAGCGCAATTCAGGTTTATGATGGCCCACGGCCGAACCAAACCTCACACGGAGTGCGCGATGCAGACCCTCTACCCGCAGATCAAACCCTACGCCCGGCATGATCTGGCCGTGGAAGCGCCGCATGTGTTGTATGTCGATGAAAGCGGCTCGCCGGAAGGTCTGCCTGTGGTGTTCATCCACGGTGGCCCGGGCGCGGGCTGTGATGCCCAGAGCCGTTGCTACTTCGACCCCAACCTGTACCGCATCATCACCTTCGACCAGCGCGGCTGTGGCCGCTCCACGCCGCACGCGAGCCTGGAGAACAACACCACCTGGCACCTGGTCGAAGACCTTGAGCGCATCCGCAAGCACCTTGGCATCGACAAATGGGTGCTGTTCGGCGGCTCCTGGGGCTCGACCCTGGCCCTGGCCTATGCCCAGACCCACCCCGAGCGCGTGCATGGGCTGATCCTGCGCGGCATCTTCCTGTGCCGCCCGCAGGAAATCGAGTGGTTCTACCAGGCAGGCGCCAGCCGCATGTTCCCGGACTACTGGCAGGACTACATCGCGCCGATCCCGCCGGAAGAGCGGGGTGACCTGGTCAAGGCCTTCCACAAGCGCCTGACCGGCAACGACCAGATTGCCCAGATGCACGCGGCCAAGGCCTGGTCCACCTGGGAAGGCCGCACCGCCACGCTGCGCCCGAACCCGCTGGTGGTCGACCGCTTCTCCGAACCGCAGCGCGCGCTGTCGATCGCCCGCATCGAATGCCATTACTTCATGAACAACGCGTTCCTGGAGCCCGACCAGCTGATTCGCGACATGCCGAAGATCGCCCACCTGCCGGCGGTGATCGTGCATGGCCGCTACGACGTGATCTGCCCGCTGGACAACGCCTGGGCGCTGCACCAGGCCTGGCCGAACAGCGAACTCAAGGTGATTCGCGACGCCGGCCATGCCGCCTCCGAGCCAGGTATCACCGATGCCCTGGTGCGGGCGGCCGACCAGATGGCCCGCCGTCTGCTCGACCTGCCGCTGGAAGAAGCATGAGGGGCTTGCTGCAGCGCGTGCGCGGCGCACGCGTGGAAGTCGGCGGGGAGATTGTCGGGGCCATCGACCAGGGGTTGATGGTGCTGGTGGCCGTCGAGCCTGAAGATACGCGCGAACATGCCGACAAGCTGTTGCACAAGCTGCTGAACTATCGCGTGTTCAGCGATGATCAGGGCAAGATGAACCTTTCGCTCAAGGATGTGGGAGGCGGCTTGCTGCTGGTGTCGCAGTTCACCCTGGCGGCCGATACGCGCAGCGGCATGCGCCCGAGCTTCTCGACGGCTGCGCCACCGGCGCTCGGGGCCGAATTGTTCGACTATCTTTTGAACAAGGCGCATGCCCAGCATGCCGATGTGGCGAGCGGGCGCTTCGGTGCAGACATGCAGGTGCACCTGGTCAATGATGGCCCTGTGACATTCTTGTTACAAATATGAGGTCGAAAAACCCTTTGTTTATAGGAAAACAAGGGGTTTTGTACGATAAATAGTTGGTCCAGCCTGATGCGTTGTAACGCGACCTGCTGGATAATCGCGCGCTGCGTGAGCCTGCGTTCGCAGGTTCGTTTCACTCTGACTCGAGCATTGTCTGGACCTGTTTGGGGAATCATTACGCCCTCATGGGGTCCGAACAGTGCTCGCCAACCCGGCATTTGTCGCTGGCCGTTGGTTTCATGATCTGTTTTCGGCGAGGGTTGCTCGTGATTGTTAGTCCCCAAAAAGCATCTAGAATCCCCGGCACCGGGCTGCGCAAGGCCCTGATGGCCAGTGTGGCACTGGTCGGCCTGATGAGCGCGGGCCAGCTGTGGGCATTCAATCTTGACGATGTTGCAGCCAAGGCAAAGGATCTGGCCGGCCAGAAATACGAAGCACCAAAAAGCAACCTGCCGGCTGTCTTCCGTGACATGAAGTTCGCGGACTACCAGAAGATCCATTTCCTGCAGGAAAAGGCCGAGTGGGCCAAGGACAAGACCCCGTTCAAGCTGTCCTTCTACCACCAGGGCATGCACTTCGACACCCCGGTGAAGATCAACGAGATCACGGCCACCAATGTCGAGGAAATCAAGTACGACCCGAGCCGCTTCGAGTTCGGTGACGTGCCCCACGACCCGGACACCGTCAAGAACCTCGGTTACGCCGGCTTCCGCGTGCTTTACCCGATCAACAAGGCCGACAAGCAGGACGAAATCATGACCCTGCTCGGGGCCAGCTACTTCCGCGTGGTCGGCAAGGGCCATGTGTACGGCCTGTCGGCCCGTGGCCTGGCGATCGACACCGCGCTGCCATCGGGCGAAGAGTTCCCGCGCTTCACCGAGTTCTGGGTCGAGAAACCCAAGCCGGCCGACAAGCACCTGGTGATCTACGCCCTGCTGGACTCGCCACGCTCCACCGGCGCCTACAAGCTGATCCTGCGCCCGGGCAGCGACACCGTGGTCGACGTGCAGTCGCGGGTGTTCCTGCGTGATCAGGTCAGCCGCCTGGGCATCGCCCCGCTGACCAGCATGTTCCTGTTCGGCCCCAACCAGCCGTCCAAGGTGCTGAACTATCGCCCGGCCCTGCATGACTCCGAAGGCCTGTCGATCCACGCCGGTAACGGCGAGTGGCTGTGGCGCCCGCTGAACAACCCGAAACACCTGGCCGTGAGCAACTTCAGTGTCGAGAACCCGCGTGGTTTCGGCCTGATGCAGCGTCAGCGCGCCTTCAGCGACTTCGAAGACCTCGACGACAACTACCAGAAGCGCCCGAGCGCCTGGATCGAGCCGAAAGGTGACTGGGGCAAGGGTACTGTCGACCTGGTGGAAATCCCGACCGCCGACGAAACCAACGACAACATCGTTGCCTTCTGGAGCCCGGAGAAGCTGCCTGAGCCAGGCAAGCCGTTCGAATACGCCTACCGCCTGCACTGGACCATCGACGAGCAGCAGTTCCAGGCCCCTGACCTGGGCTCGGTCAAGCAGACCCTGCGCTCCACCGGTGACGTCAAGCAGTCCAACCTGATCCGCCAGCCAGACGGCAGCGTCGCCTTCCTGGTCGACTTTGCCGGCCCGGCCCTTGCCGCCCTGCCGGAAGACACCCCGGTGCGCAGCCAGATCAGCGTTGGCGACAACGCCGAGGTGGTCGAGAACAACCTGCGCTATAACCCGGAGACCAAGGGCTGGCGCCTGACCCTGCGGCTGAAGGTCAAGGAAGCCAACAAGTCCACCGAAATGCGCGCTGCGCTGGTGCGTGACGTACCGGTCGAACCGGCCAAGCCTGCCGCTGAAGCCAAGCAGGAAAAGGCTGCGGCCAAGCACGCCAAGCATGAGAAGACCGCCAAGGCGGAACCAGCCAAGGCCGAACAACCTGCCGCCGATGCGGCGCCCACCAACGGGACCCCGGCCACCACTGAAAAAGTGCTGACCGAGACCTGGAGCTATCAGTTGCCTGCCGATGAGTAACTCAAGCGCAAGGCCAGAATCGCTTGGCGAATACCTGGCCCACCTCCCACTGAGCGATGAGCAGCGCGCGGAACTCGCCAGCTGCACCTCGTTCAGTGAGCTGCACCAACGCCTGGCGGCCAACCCGGCCGCCAACGCCACCGAGGCCGTGCAGGCCTCGGTCGGCCCGCGCCTGACCGTGGGCAGCGCCGCCGAACTGGAAGACGCCGAGATGCTCGGTGTCGACGGCAGCGGCCGCCTGTGCCTGAAGATCGCACCGCCGATCAAGCGCACCAAGGTCGTGCCCGAGCCATGGCGCACCAACGTGCTGATCCGCCTGTGGCGGCGCATGACGGGCCGCACCAACGCGCCGCAGCCACCCAAGCGCGAGCTGCCCGCAGCGCGCTGGCGCACGGTCGGTTCGATCCGCCGCTACATCCTGCTCGCCCTGATGATCGGCCAGACCATCGTCGCCGGCTTCTACATGAAAGGCATCCTGCCGTACCAGGGCTGGTCGTTCGTCGACCTCGACGAAGTGATCAGGCAGCCGCTGTGGGACACCGTGGTGCAGGTCTGGCCGTATGCCTTGCAGACGTCCATCCTGGTGCTGTTCGGCATCCTCTTCTGCTGGGTCTCGGCGGGCTTCTGGACCGCGCTGATGGGCTTCCTCGAGCTGCTCACCGGGCGAGACAAATACAAGATTTCGGGTAGCAGTGCAGGCAACGAGCCGATTGCGCCCGAGGCGCGTACCGCGCTGGTGATGCCGATCTGCAACGAAGACGTGCCGCGTGTGTTCGCAGGCCTCAGGGCGACCTTCGAGTCGGTGGCTGCCAGCGGCAACCTCGACCGCTTCGACTTCTTCGTGCTCAGCGACACCAACGACACCGACATCGCCGTGGCCGAGCAACAGGCCTGGCTGGACGTGTGCCGCGAGACCAAGGGCTTCGGCCGCATCTTCTACCGCCGTCGCCGCCGCCGCGTGAAGCGCAAGAGCGGCAACCTCGACGACTTCTGCCGCCGCTGGGGTGGCGAGTACAAGTACATGGTCGTGCTCGACGCCGACAGCGTCATGAGCGGCGAGTGCCTGAGCAGCCTGGTGCGCCTGATGGAGGCCAACCCGGACGCCGGCATCATCCAGACCGGGCCGAAAGCCTCGGGCATGGACACCCTGTATGCGCGCATGCAGCAGTTCGCTACCCGCGTGTACGGCCCGCTGTTCACCGCCGGCCTGCACTTCTGGCAGCTGGGCGAGTCGCACTACTGGGGCCACAACGCGATCATCCGCATGAAGCCGTTCATCGAGCACTGCGCGCTGGCGCCTTTGCCGGGCAAGGGGGCGTTCGCCGGGGCCATTCTCTCCCACGACTTCGTCGAAGCCGCGCTGATGCGCCGCGCCGGCTGGGGTGTGTGGATTGCCTACGACCTGCCGGGCAGCTACGAAGAGTTGCCGCCGAACCTGCTCGACGAGCTCAAGCGCGACCGCCGCTGGTGCCACGGCAACCTGATGAACTTCCGCCTGTTCCTGGTCAAGGGCATGCACCCGGTGCACCGTGCGGTGTTCCTCACCGGCGTGATGTCGTACCTGTCGGCACCGCTGTGGTTCCTGTTCCTGGTGCTGTCGACCGCACTGCTGGCGACCAACACGCTGATGGAGCCGCAGTACTTCATCGAGCCGTACCAGCTCTACCCGTTGTGGCCGCAGTGGCACCCGGAGAAGGCCGTGGCGCTGTTCTCCACCACCATCGTGCTGCTGTTCCTGCCCAAGCTGCTCAGTGTCATCCTGATCTGGGCCAAAGGCGCCGTCGAGTTCGGCGGGCGTATCAAGGTCACCCTGTCGATGCTGATGGAGATGCTGTTCTCCATGCTGCTGGCGCCGGTACGGATGATCTTCCACACCCGCTTCGTGCTGGCCGCGTTCCTCGGCTGGGCAGCGACCTGGAACTCGCCGCAGCGTGACGACGACTCCACCCCGTGGAGCGAAGCAGTGCGCCGCCATGGTCCACAAACCCTGCTGGGCTTCGCCTGGGCCGGGCTGGTGGCATGGCTGAACCCGGCGTTCCTGTGGTGGCTGGCGCCGATCGTTGGCTCGCTGGTGCTGTCGATCCCGGTCTCGGTGATTTCCAGCCGCACGCGCCTGGGCCTGGCGGCCAAGGACGAGAAGCTGTTCCTCATCCCCGAGGAATACGCCACCCCGCAAGAGCTGTTGGCGACCGACCAGTACACCCACGAGAACCGCTGGCATGCCCTGCATGACGGCTTCGTGCGTGCAGTGGTCGACCCGCGGCAGAATGCCCTGGCCTGCGCCATGGCCACTGCCCGTCACGGCCAGGCCGCGCCGATCGAGGCGCTGCGTGCCGAGCGCGTGGCCAAGGCGATCGAAGTCGGGCCGAAAGGGCTGGACCTCAATACCCGCCTGGCCCTGCTCAGCGACCCGGTGGCCTTGAGCCGCCTGCACGAGCAGGTCTGGGCCGAGCACAATGCGGCGTGGATCGATGTGTGGCGTGCTTCGATCAAGAACGACCCGCATTCGCCGCTGCTGCCACTGCATCCGGAGAATGAAGGCCAGCCGGCACTCGTCGGCGCCTGACAGGGCCTCTTCGCGGGCACGTCGGATCGCCGCACCGCCGCTCCCACAGGTACAGCGCATGCCTCAAAGGCTGTGCAGTACCTGTGGGAGCGGCGGTGCGGCGATCCGACGTGCCCGCGAAGCTTTTTAGGGCCCAGGCCGATTTTGGCCAACAAAGTCCCCCCCGGCTCTAGGTCCGAGCGCCGCCATGCGTTAGCATCCCTCTCCGATAATCCGCATCGGCCGGCACGGCCGTGCCAAGACAATAAGATTCGCTTCTTTACTTGCTAGGGGACGTGGTGATGATCAAGAAATACCTTTCGCGACTGCTGGTCGGTGTCACCGCCCTGGTCGCCGTAACAGCGGCCCAGGCCGGCGCCATCGATGACGCGGTCAAGCGCGGCACCCTGCGGGTGGGCATGGACCCAACCTACATGCCGTTCCAGATGACCAACAAGCGCGGCGAGATCATCGGTTTCGAGGTCGATATCCTCAAAGCCATGGCCAAATCCATGGGCGTCAAGTTCGAGGCTGTTTCCACCGCGTATGACGGTATCATCCCGGCCCTGCTGACCGACAAGTTCGACATGATCGGCAGCGGCATGACCCTGACCCAGGAACGCAACCTGCGCCTGAACTTCAGCGAGCCCTTCATCGTGGTTGGCCAGACCCTGCTGATCCGCAAGGAGCTGGCTGGCGAGATCAAGTCGTACAAGGACCTGAACAACGAGAAGTACCGCCTGACTTCCAAGCTCGGTACCACCGGCGAGATGGTTTCCAAGAAGCTGATCGGCAAAGCCAAGTACCACGGCTACGACAACGAGCAGGAAGCGGTGATGGACGTGGTCAATGGCAAGGCTGACGCCTTCGTCTACGACGCGCCGTACAACGTGGTGGCGGTGGAGAAGGCCGGTGCTGGCAAGCTGCTGTTCCTCGAAGAACCCTTCACCTACGAGCCGCTGGCCTTCGGCCTGAAGAAAGGCGACTACGACAGCATCAACTTCATCAACAACTTCCTGCACCAGATCAAGCATGACGGGACCTACGATCGTATTCACGACAAGTGGTTCAAGAACAAGGACTGGCTGAAGGAAATGGAATAAGGCCCAGGCCACAAGCCCGGCTTTTGACCCCGACGCGCAGGCAAACCCTGCGCGTTCGCATTTACGGAAGTACCCCACGTGATCAAACACAAGAAAGCCCAGTGGCCCTGGCACGGGTTGACCGCCCTGGTCCTGGTGGGCCTGGCGTTCAGCCTGTACATGGCCACCTCGATGATTTCCTACGAGTGGCGCTGGAACCGCGTACCGCAGTACTTCGCCTACAAGGCCGAGGAAGTTCAGCGCGCCGCCGGTTACGGCACCGTGCAGGAAATCGTCGTTTCCGGTGACACCGCGCGTGTCACGCTCAAGGACGAGAACGGCGAACAGCAAGTGCTCGACGTGGCCAAGGACAGCCTGCAACTGAGCCGCGGCGACGATGTTGCCGAAGGCGACCAGATTGGCGTGACCCGTCACTGGGCCGCGGGCCCGCTGGCCTGGGGCCTGTGGACTACCTTGTGGATCTCGGTGGTGTCCGGCGCGCTGGGCCTGGTGATCGGCCTGTTCGCTGGCCTGTGCCGGTTGTCGAACAACCCGACCCTGCGTGACCTGTCGACCGTTTATGTCGAGCTGGTGCGCGGTACACCGCTGCTGGTGCAGATCTTCATCTTCTACTTCTTCATCGGCACCGTGCTCAACCTGTCCCGCGAGTTTGCCGGGGTGGCGGCGCTGGCGCTGTTCACCGGCGCCTATGTTGCGGAAATCGTCCGGGCCGGCGTGCAATCCATCGCCAAGGGGCAGAACGAGGCGGCGCGCTCGCTGGGCCTGAACGCCGGCCAGTCGATGCGCCACGTGATCCTGCCACAGGCCTTCAAGCGCGTGCTGCCACCGCTGGCCGGGCAGTTCATCAGCCTGGTCAAGGACACTTCGCTGGTGTCGGTCATCGCCATTACCGAACTGACCAAGAGCGGCCGTGAGGCCATCACCACGTCGTTCTCGACCTTCGAGATCTGGTTCTGCGTGGCAGGCCTGTACCTGCTGATCAACCTGCCGCTGTCGCACATTGCCAGCCGGCTCGAGCGGAGGCTTGCACAAAGTGATTGAAGTCCGTGACCTGCTGAAAGTCTTCGACACCCGTGGCCATGTGGTACGGGCTGTGGATAACGTCACCACGCAAGTTGCCAAGGGCGAAGTGGTGGTAGTGCTCGGCCCGTCGGGTTCGGGCAAGTCGACCTTCCTGCGCTGTCTCAATGGCCTGGAGCATTTCGACGAAGGTCATGTGGCCATCGACGGCCTGCAACTGGCTGACCCGAAGACCGACATCAACGCCTACCGCCGCGAAGTCGGCATGGTGTTCCAGCACTTCAACCTGTTCCCGCACATGACGGTGCTGGAGAACCTGTGCCTGGCGCAGAAGGTGGTGCGCAAGCGCAACAAGGCCGAGCGCGAAGCCAAGGCCCGGGCGTTGCTGGAGAAGGTGGGCATTGCGCAGAAGGCCAACGAATACCCGTCGCGCCTCTCGGGCGGCCAGCAGCAGCGGGTGGCGATCGCCCGCGCCCTGGCCATGGACCCGAAGGTGATGCTGTTCGACGAGCCGACCTCGGCGCTCGACCCGGAAATGGTCGGCGAGGTGCTGGACGTGATGAAGACCCTGGCCCAGGAAGGCATGACCATGGTCTGTGTTACCCACGAAATGGGCTTTGCCCGCGAAGTGGCAGACCGCGTGCTGTTCTTCGACCACGGCAAACTGCTGGAAGATTCGGCACCGGCCGCGTTCTTCGCAGCGCCCAAGGACCCGCGCGCGCAGGCCTTCCTGCGCCAGGTGCTGTAACCACGCCGTCCTCTTCGCGGGCAAGCCCGCTCCCACAAGTCCTGCACCGCTCTCAAGGCTGGTGATTGACCTGTGGGAGCGGGCTTGCCCGCGAAGAGGGCGACTCGGTCTCAAAGGCTGAAGCGCCCCACCATCCCTCGCAATTGCCGCCCCAACTGCTCCAGCTCCCCGCTCGACGCCGCCGTCTGCTCACTGGCCGCACTGGTCTGGTCCGACACATCCCGCACACTGATCACGCTACGGTTGATCTGCTCGGCCACCACGCTCTGTTGCTCGCTGGCCGTGGCAATCTGCTGGTTCATCCCCTGAATGATCGATACCGTGTCGGTGATCTGCGCCAAGGCATGCCCGGCCCTGCGGCTCAGCTCCACACTCTGCTCGGTCAGGTTCTTGCTGTTGTCCAGCAAGCGGTTCACTTCGTCGGTACCGTTGTGCAGGCTGTCGATCAGTTGGCCAATCTCCTCGGTCGCCGTCGAGGTGCGTTGTGCCAGCCCGCGCACCTCATCGGCCACCACGGCAAAACCGCGCCCGGCTTCACCGGCACGTGCCGCCTCGATCGCCGCGTTAAGGGCCAGCAGGTTGGTCTGCTCCGACACTGATTTGATGACATCGAGAATGCTGCCGATGCGCAGGCTTTCGCCGGCCAGGTGCTGCATGGCGGCCAGGCAATGGTCCATCTGCCGCGCCAGCTGTTCGATACGGCCGATGGCTTCGGCCACCACCTGATCACCCAGTTGCGCTTGCTGGTCGGCGTTGGTGGCCGCCACAGAGGCTTGTTCAGCATTCTGCGCAACCTCTTGCACCGTGGCGCTCATCTGGTTCATGGCAGTGGCCACCTGGTCGGTTTCCTCGCGCTGCTGGTTGATGCGCAGCTTGGTGTCCTCGCTGCTGGCTGCCAGCTGTGATGCGGCCTGTGACAGCTGGCCGACACCGTGGTCGATGCCGCCGATCAGCTCGCGCAGGCTCACGGTCATTTCGCCCATGCGGGTCTGCAACTGGCCCATCTCGTCGCGGCGCTGCACGAGGTCGAGCTGGCTCAGGTCGCCTTTGGCGATGCGTGCGGCCAATGCCAGGGTCTGGCGCAGGGGTTGGGTGATCTGCTGGGTGATCAGCCAGCCGGCGACGATGCCGACGACCAGGGCCAGCAGCGCCACGCTGGTGAGCAAGGAGCGGGCGGCAACAGCCTCGCTGTCGCGTTGTGCCACCTTCCGTTCACCCAGCTCCAGGCTGGCCGCCCGGAGCTCGTTGCCCATCTGCTCCATTTCATTCTGCAGCTGTTCGACCTGCAGTGCCGTGCGGCGATACTGGTCCAGGCTGGTGCGGTACTTGCCCAGCTCGATGCCGGGCTGTTCGGTCAGCGTGCGTGGCAGGCCTAGCGGGGCGAGCCCCTGGAGCAGCTGGCCGAGGCTGGTATCGGCTGCGTTCAGCGCGGTATCACCGACCTTGGCGAAGTCCTCGAGGGGCGAGAACGTGTACGCCGGCACCAGGCTCTGCTGGTTGGCGGTGTCGACCTGGCGGCTCAGGGTGTCCATCATGCCCAGCACGCCCCCTTGGCTGTCAGCCGGCATCTTCAGCAGGGCCTGGGTCTGCAGTTCGTCGATGACGTCGTTCAGCTTCTGTTCCTGCGCCTGCATGCCTGCGCGCAGTGCGCGACGGGCAGCGACACTGCGCTGCAGGGTGATGAAGTTCTCGCGCAGGCGCTGCAGCAGTTGCAGCTTCTGGGTCAGCATCTGGCGTGAATCATCGACGCTGCTGCGCTGTTGCAGGGTGGTCAGCATGGCATCCAGCTGCTGCAGAATGCCGGCGATCTGTGCCTTGCTGGCGTCGTCCGCCAGCACCCGGTAGGTGATGCGCTCGGCGCGCAGGTCTTTGACCAGATCATTGATCCGGCCGATTTCGCTGAGTTGTTCCGAGCGGCTGATGGCACCGTCCAGGGCGCGCCAGCCAGTGACCGTGGTGGCCAGGGTGAGCGCGAGGACCACGGCGAAGCCGAGGGCGAGCTTGGCGCCGACACTGATATTGCCGAGCCTGTGATTGAGGTAGCCGAACATGGCAGGTCTCCGTCCTGTGGGTAGGGATGGGTGCTGGCGTGATGCCGGCATCCCATCCCTGCCCATCGGCTCAGGGCCTGTAGGACTTGACCTGAAAACTATGTAGGAAAATTCAGCACATGAAGTGAACTGTCAGAGCCGGAACCGCCCAACCAACCCTTGCAGGTGGGTGCCCAGGCGAGCCAGTTCGACGCTGGAGCTGGCAGTCTCCTCGCTCGCCGCCGAGGTCTGGTCGGAGATATCGCGCACGTTCATCACGCTGCGATTGATCTCTTCGGCCGTGGCACTCTGCTGCTCGGCGGCCGTGGCGATCTGCTGGTTCATGGCCTGGATCGACGACACCGTGTGGGTGATGGTTTCCAGCGAGTTGCCGGCGCGGCGGGTCAGTTCGACGCTGCTGTCGGTCAGCTGGCGGCTGGCGTCCATCACGCTGGCCACCCGCTGGGTACCGCTCTGCAGGCCTGCGATCAGCTCTTCGATTTCTTCGGTGGATTGCTGGGTGCGCTGGGCCAGGCTGCGCACTTCGTCGGCGACCACCGCAAAGCCTCGCCCTGCCTCACCGGCACGCGCCGCTTCGATGGCCGCATTGAGCGCCAGCAGGTTGGTCTGCTGGGCCACCGACTTGATCACGTCGAGCACGCTGCCGATCTTGTCGCTTTCGGCCTTGAGCTGGTTCATCGCTTCGCTGGAATTGACCACCTCGCTGGCCAGGCGCTCGATCTGCGCGACCGCCTCGCCAACCACACGGTCGCCCTCGCGTGCCTGTTGGTCGGCCATTGCCGCAGCTTCAGAGGCCTGCTCGGCATTGCGCGCCACTTCATGGACGGTGGCGGCCATCTCGTTCATCGCGGTCGCCACCTGGTCAGTCTCGACCTTCTGATTGTTGACTCCGGCGCTGGTCTGCTCGGTGACCGCAGAGAGTTCTTCGGCGGCGCTGGCGATCTGCGTCACGCCATCGCCGATACCCCCGATCAGCTCGCGCAGGCCCTGGGTCATGCGCTGCATGCTGGACTGTAGCTGGCCGAGTTCGTCGCGGCGGGTGGCATGCAAGTCCTGGCGCAGGTCGCCGTTGGCCACGCGTTCAGCGGCGGCCAGGGTCTGGCGCAGCGGGATGATGATCTGCCGGGTAATCGCCCAGGCGGCGAGCAGGCCCAGTACCAAGGCCAGGGCCGTGGCACCGCCGAGCATGACTTTGGCCTGGGCAGTGCCAGCATCGCGCACTTCGGTCTGCGAAACGGTCATCGCCTCACTGGTCTGCAACAGTACCGTGCCCTGGTCGGCCATGCGTTGCAGTGCCTGTTCGCTGGCGCTCTGGGCGGTGCCGAACTGGGTCACTGCATCACGGTAGGCGGCCAGTGCGGTGGCTGAATCATCAAGGCTGGCGGCGTATTCGGCGGGCAACCTGGCAGGCAGTGCCTTGAGCTCGGCCAGGGCCTGGTCGATGGCCGTCAGGGCTGTCTGCTGGTACTCGGCGTTGCCGCTGTAGGTGTAGCCACGCACCTGGAAGCGCGCCTGCTGCACCAGCGCGCTGACTGCCACGGCATTTTGGTACTGGCTGATATCGCCGCTTTGAAGCAGGCGCTGCTGCACCCGGCTGATCAGTTCGACGGCCTTGTCGGCGCTGTCGCCCAGTACGCCGCGAGCGGCCTCGCGGCGCTGGGCGGCTTGCTTGAGGTCGTTGAAGGCCTGCAGGTACTGGCTCACGGCCGCCTGTTGCTGTTGCAGGCGCTGCTGGTCGGTGGGTTGCTCGATCTGCCCGAGCATGAAGCTGATCTGGCGCTCGAGATTGCCCAGGGCCTTTTCCAGCTCGCCGATAGCCGCCTCGTTGCGGTCACGCTGGTAGTGCTGGCGGGCGATGCGCAGCTCCTGAGTGTACTGGTGGATCACCGAAATGTTGCCCAGCTTGTCGCCACGCGCGGTGACGCTGTCCAGGCCTTGCCAACCGGTGAAGGTGATGGCCAGGGTCAGCAGTAACACCAGGCCGAAGCCCAGTCCCAACTTGCGATTGACGCTTACATTCCCCAGCGATTGGGAAAACCATTGGTACATGTTCGACTCCCCGGCAACGTGGCAGCACGGATTATTGTAGTGTTGCCAACGCCATCGGCTTGCCGCGGGGAAACTTTATAGGAGGAACTTGACCCGCTCGTCAGAAAATCCTTGAGAGCAAGGCAGTTACAGCGGTTTCCACACGCAAGATGCGATCACCCAGCTGCACGGGTGCCAGGCCGGCCTTGCCGAGCAGGTCCACTTCATAGGGAATCCAGCCACCTTCCGGCCCGATCGCCAGGGTGACGGGCCCCTCGACGGCGCGTGGGCAGGCCGGGTAGGGGCCGGGGTGGCCGACCAGGCCGAGGGTGCCTTCGGCGAGGGCAGGCAGGCGGTCTTCGACGAACGGTTTGAAGCGCTTCTCGATGATCACCTCGGGCAGCACCGTGTCACGGGCCTGCTCCAGGCCGAGAATCAGGTTCTCGCGAATGGTTTCAGGGTTGAGAAAGGGCGTTTGCCAGAAGCTTTTCTCGACCTTGTAGCTGTTCACCAGGATCAGCCGCGGCACACCCAGGGTCGCCACGGTCTGGAACAGCCGGCGCAGCATCTTCGGTCGCGGCACGGCCAGCACCAGGGTCAGCGGCAGTTTTGCCGGGGGCTGCTGGTCGAAGGCGACCTGCAGCTCGGCTTCGTGCGCTTCCAGGCGCAGCACCGTGGCCTTGCCCATCAGGCCGTTGATGCGGCCCACGCGCAGCGTGTCGCCCACGGCGACCCGGTGGATGTCCTGCATGTGGGTGAAGCGCCGATCAGCGAGAACGACACGGTCGGCCGAAACGAAGTCGGCCTCTTCAAGGAGTAACAGGTTCACGGCTGGGTCGCTGGCGGCTGGTCGTTATGATCGTTGGTGGCTTCGTCTTCGGCATGGCTGCGCTTGCGGATCAGGCTGCCGCACAGCACGCCGATCTCGAACAGCAGCCACATGGGCACGGCCAGCAGCGTCTGCGAGAAGATGTCTGGCGGGGTGAGGATCATGCCGACCACGAAACAGCCGATGATCACGTACGGGCGAACCTTCTTCAGGTACTTCACGTCGACCACGCCGATCCACACCAGCAGCACCACGGCCACCGGGATCTCGAAGGCGACACCGAAGGCGAAGAACAGCGTCATGACGAAGTCGAGGTAGGCGGCGATGTCGGTCATCATCGCCACGCCTTCCGGTGTGGCCTTGGCGAAGAAGCTGAACATCAGCGGGAACACCAGGAAATAGGCGAAGGCCATGCCGGCGTAAAACAGCAGGATGCTCGACACCAGCAGCGGAATGGCGATGCGCTTTTCATGGCGGTACAGGCCTGGTGCGATGAAGCCCCAGATCTGCTGGAGGATGAACGGGATCGCCAGGAACAGCGAAACGATCATGGTCAGCTTGAACGGCGTCAGGAACGGCGAGGCCACGTCGGTGGCGATCATCGTCGCGTTGGCCGGCAGATGGTCACGCAGCGGCGCCGACACCAGGGTGTAGATCTGCTGGGCGAACGAGAACAGCCCGGCAAAGATCAGGAAAATGACCGCCACGCAGCGCAGCAGGCGGGTACGCAGTTCGGTCAGGTGCGAGACCAGCGGCATCGGCTGGTCGTGTTCCGGATTTTCGCTCATGGGGCTCGCGGCGGTTGAGGCTGTTCGGGCGGTGCAGGCGTGGCCGCCGGTGCTACCGGTGTTGCCGTCGGCGCAGCGGCAGGCTGGGTGGCGGTTGGCGACGGTGCAGGCGGTGTCTGCGGGTTGAGGATACGCTTGGCTTCCTCTTCCATCTGCAGGATGTGCTCGTTATGCAGCTGGCGACGGATATCGTCGGCGCCGATTTCGCGCTCGACCTCCATCTTGATCGCATTGAAGCTGCGTTTCAGCCGCCCGATCCACAGCCCCGCGGTACGCGCGGCACCCGGCAGGCGCTCGGGGCCGAGCACCAGCAGGGCGACCAGGCCGACGAGCAGCAGCTCGCTGAAGCTGATGCCGAACATGGCTCAGTCTTTCCGCTGCGGCTCTTGGACCGGCTGGGCCTGGCCCTCGATGGTGTGGCCTTGCTGCGGCTGGGCAGTGTTCTGCACCGGCGGCACTGGCTGGGCCGGTGGCGGGGTCTGCTCGGCCGGCTTGTTCTCTTCTTCGTTCATGGCCTTGCGGAAGCCCTTGATCGATTCGCCCAGGTCGCTGCCGAAGTTCTTCAGCTTCTTGGTGCCGAACACCAGGACGACGACGACCAGCAGGACGATCCAGTGTTTCCAGTCAAAAATACCCATTTCGTACTCCTGAAAAATGTGTGTTCAGCAAATCGTTCCGGCAACGCGGCCCCTGTGGAGGCGGGCCCAAAATACGTCAGGCCGAAGGCGTTCGCGCGGCCTTTTCATCGTGCCCGGAAAGCCCGAAACGGCGCTCCAGTTCATCCAGCACGGCTTGTGGATGCTGGCCCAGCGCGCTGAGCATGACCAGGCTATGGAACCACAGGTCTGCGGTTTCATAGATGACATCGCTGTAATCCTTGCTCACTGCGGCGTCTTTGGCCGCGATGATGGTCTCGACGGACTCTTCGCCGAGCTTTTCGAGGATCTTGTTCAGGCCCTTGTGGTACAGGCTGGCCACGTAGGAGCTGTCGGGCGCCGCTTGCTTGCGCGCTTCGAGCACTTCGGCCAGGCGGGTGAGGGTGTCGCTCATGTCAGTGTCCTGCGCTGTAGATGGCATCCGGGTCTTTCAGAACCGGGTCGACGGTGTTCCACTGGCCGTCTTCGTAGACGCGGTAGAAGCAGCTTTCACGGCCGGTATGGCAAGCGATATGGCCCAGTTGCTCGACCATCAGGATGATCACGTCGGCATCGCAGTCCAGGCGCATTTCATGCAGCTTTTGCACATGGCCGGACTCTTCGCCCTTGCGCCACAGCTTGCCACGGGAACGCGACCAGTAGATAGCGCGTTGCTCGGCGGCGGTCAGCGCCAGCGATTCGCGGTTCATCCAGGCCATCATCAGCACGCGTCCGGTCTTGTGGTCCTGGGCGATCGCCGGTACCAGGCCGTCGCTGTTCCACTTGATCTCGTCCAGCCAGTCTTTCATCGTCGACTCCAAAGCGGGCCCGCTCCTGTGCCGGGCCCTTTGCGCTAGTGTGCCAGCCAGCAGCGCGGCTGGCTATTGGCGCACGATCAGGTAAAGGCCAGCAGCCAGCATCAGCCATGCCGGCCAGGCGGCCGGAGCAGCCAGGCTGGCGGTTTCGGCGGCACCCGCGGCCAGCACCGCGCCGCCGCCCAGCAGGCCGGCGCCGAGCAGGCGCAGCGCCCAGCGGTCGCCCTGGCGACGGCGTTCCGGCAGTTGCGGGTCTTCCAGGTGCGGCTGCGACAAGCGCTCGAGCAGGTCGCGGGTCATGCCGGCCAGGTGGGGTAACTGTTCAGCCTGGCTGTACAGGTTGCCGATGACCGCCTTGGGGCTCATGCGCTCGCGCATCCAGCGCTCCAGGAACGGCTTGGCGGTGCTCCACAGGTCCAGGTCCGGGTACAGCTGGCGGCCCAGGCCTTCGATGTTGAGCAGGGTCTTCTGCAACAGCACCAGCTGCGGCTGGACTTCCATGTTGAAGCGCCGTGCGGTCTGGAACAGGCGCATCAGCACCTGGCCGAAGGAAATATCCTTTAACGGTTTTTCGAAGATCGGCTCGCACACGGTGCGGATTGCCGCTTCGAATTCATTGACCTTGGTGTGCGCCGGCACCCAGCCCGAGTCGATGTGCAACTGGGCAACGCGGCGGTAGTCGCGCTTGAAGAAGGCGATCAGGTTGCGCGCCAGGTAGTCCTGGTCCTCGGCGGTGAGGCTGCCGACGATGCCGCAGTCGATGGCGATGTACTGCGGGCTCCACGGCTTGACCGTGCTGACGAAGATGTTGCCCGGGTGCATGTCGGCGTGGAAGAAGCTGTCGCGGAACACCTGGGTGAAGAACACCTCCACGCCGCGCTCGGCCAGCATCTTCATGTCAGTACGCTGGTCGGCCAGGGTCGCCATGTCGGTCACCGGCACGCCGTAGATGCGCTCCATCACCAGTACCTTGGGGCGGCACAGGTCCCAGTACACCTGGGGCACGTACATCAGCTCGGAACCTTCGAAGTTGCGCCGCAGCTGGCTGGCGTTGGCCGCCTCGCGCAGCAGGTCGAGTTCGTCGTAAATGGTCTTTTCGTAGTCGCCGACGATTTCCACCGGGTGCAGGCGGCGGGCATCGGCCGAGGCGCGTTCGGCGGCCTTGGCGATCAGGAACAGCCAGGCCAGGTCCTGGGCGATCACTGGCTTGAGGCCCGGGCGAACCACCTTGACCACCACCTCTTCGCCAGTCTTGAGGCGGGCGGCATGCACCTGGGCCACCGAGGCCGAGGCCAGCGGCTCGACGTCGAAGCGGCTGAATACTTCGCCGACCTTGGCGCCGAGCTGATCTTCGATCATCGCCACGGCTTTTTGCGGATCGAACGGCGGTACGCGGTCCTGCAGCAGCATCAGCTCGTCGGCGATGTCGGTGGGCAGCAGGTCGCGGCGCGTGGACAGCAACTGGCCGAACTTGATGAAGATCGGCCCCAGGTCCTGCAGCGCCAGGCGCAGGCGCGCGCCACGGTTGAGCTCGGAAGGTTTGCGCGGCAGCCAGCGCCAGGGCATCAGCAGGCGCAGGCTGGCCAGCCACCAGGGCAGCAGGGGTTGATCGAACAACAGGTCATCGAGACGGTAGCGGATCACCACACGCTGGATGCGAAAAAGACGGCGGACGGCGAGCAGCTTCATGCGTTATCGCTGGTATCAAGGGATCGGGAGAGGCGCAGCAGGCGCGCCTCGAGGCGTTCGATATCGAGCTTGAGGGTGTCGAGCTCGCTGAAAGCGGCTTCGGCTTCGCGCTGGCCCACCAGGGTGCGTGATTCCTCGGCCAGGTACTCGGACAGGTTCTGGCTGAAACGTGCCAGGCCCTGACGGGTCCAGCGTGCACGCAGGCGGATATGGCCGGCGAGCATCGCCATGGCCACCGGCCCGAGCCAGCGCTGCAGTTCGTGTTCCCAGTCCAGCTCCAGGTCCTGCAGCACGCCGAACAGGTCCAGCAGTACGGCGCTGTCGCCATGCAGTTCGACCTGCGGGCTGTGCAGCACGGCGGTCTTGTCACTGGCCACGGCCAGTTGCACCAGGCTGCCAGCCGGGGCGCGCAGGCTGCAGTCGACCTCGCCCTCCCAGTGGGCGGCGAGCATCAGGCCTTCTTCATCGGGCAGGATGAACACCTGCAGGGCCGGTTGGCGGCAGTCGATCTCGATGACCTTGCCTTCCAGCGCGGCCAGCCGCGGCAAGGCCGTGCTGTCCATGCGCAGGACGCGGTTCAGGCCATGTTCGACACTGGCGAGCAGCCCGGCCAGCAGCATCAGGGCTTGATTCCCCGGTGCACGGCAACGATGCCGCTGGTCATGTTGTGGTAGGTGACGCGGTCGAAACCGGCCTCGACCATCATGCTCTTGAGGGTTTCCTGGTCCGGGTGCATGCGGATCGACTCGGCGAGGTAACGGTAGCTTTCCGAATCATTGGTGATCAGCTTGCCGGCCAGCGGCATGAAGGCGAACGAGTAGGCGTCGTAGGCCTTGGACATCAGCTTGTTGGTCGGCTTGGAGAACTCCAGGATCAACAGGCGCCCGCCCGGTTTGAGCACACGCAGCATCGAGCGGATGGCTTCGTCCTTGTGGGTGACGTTGCGCAGGCCGAAGGCGATGGTCACGCAGTCGAAGTGGTTGTCAGGGAACGGCAGCTTCTCGGCGTCGGCCTGGACGAATTCGATGTTGCCGGCCACGCCGCGGTCGAGCAGGCGGTCACGGCCGACCTTGAGCATCGAGTCGTTGATGTCGGCCAGCACCACCTGGCCCGTCGGGCCGACCAGGCGCGAGAACTTGGCGGCCAGGTCGCCGGTGCCACCGGCGATGTCCAGCACGCGGTTGCCGGCGCGCACGCCCGACAGCTCGATGGTGAACCGCTTCCACAGGCGGTGCATGCCGCCGGAGAGCACGTCGTTCATCAGGTCGTACTTGGCGGCCACCGAGTGGAATACTTCTGCGACTTTCTTCGCCTTCTGGCTTTCAGGGACGTCCTGGTAGCCGAAATGGGTGGTGGGTTCGGCGTGGTCGCCTTTGCGCTGGTCGTTCATATCGCTTCACCGGAAAAAATTACCGCCATTCTAGGGCGAACGGGCGGATTTGTCTTGGCGGGGTGTGCCATGGGGCAGGGGCGGGCATAATGCAGATTATGTCTACATACCCAGGAACGCCCGCATGACCCAGATCAGCGTCGAACGCAAACACTCCCTCGGCCGCGATGCCGCCCGCGCCAAGGCCGAAGCGCTGGTCGACAAGCTCAGCCGCGAATACGACCTCAAGGCCACCTGGAACGGTGACCGGGTCGACGTGGCGCGCAGCGGCGCCAACGGCAGCGTGCACATCTTTGACGACAGCATCCGCGTGGAGCTGAAGCTCGGCATGATGCTGTCGATGATGAGCAGCACCATCAAGGGCGAGATCGAGCGCGCCCTGGACAAGGCCCTGGCGTGAAGCGGCTGCCCTTGCCTTAGGGTGAGGATTCTAATTTTCCTCTTTACCTTGTGCTCAAGCCCAACCTCCATGGGCGCATCCTCCCTCCACTCATGAGCATGAGGTACAGAGCATGGCCAAAGTGACTGTGAAGAAAAAGGAAGACGCCCAGAGCACCCTGGGCGAGGTGCGCGGCTACGCGCGCAAGATCTGGCTGGCGGGCATCGGCGCCTATGCGCGTGTTGGCCAGGAAGGTTCCGACTACTTCCAGGAGCTGGTGAAAGCCGGTGAAGGCGTCGAGAAACGCGGCAAGAAGCGTATCGACAAAGAGCTCGATGCCGCCAACAACCAGATCGACGAAGCCACTCAGGAAGTCAGCCGCGTCCGCGGCAAGGTCGAAGTTCAACTCGACAAGATCGAAAAAGCTTTCGACGCACGGGTAGGTCGCGCCTTGAATCGCCTTGGCATTCCGTCTAAACATGACGTTGAGGCGTTGTCCATCAAGCTTGAACAGCTGCATGAGCTGCTCGAGCGCGTCGCGCACAAACCATAAGGAGAGCAGGATGGCTGGCAAGAAGAATTCCGACAAAGAAGGCAGCTCCTGGATCGGCGGGATCGAGAAGTACTCCCGCAAGATCTGGCTGGCGGGGCTGGGTATCTATTCGAAAGTCGACCAGGACGGTCCGAAGCTGTTCGACTCGCTGGTGAAGGATGGCGAGAAGGCCGAGAAGCAAGCCAAGAAGACCGCTGAAGACGTGGCAGAAAGCGCCAAGTCGTCGACCACTTCACGCGTTTCCGGCGTGAAGGACCGTGCCTTGGGCAAGTGGAGCGAACTCGAAGAAGCCTTCGACAAGCGCCTGAACAGCGCCATTTCGCGCCTGGGCGTACCGAGCCGCAACGAGATCAAGGCCCTGCACCAGCAGGTCGACAGCCTGACCAAGCAGATCGAGAAACTGACCGGCGCTTCGGTCACCCCGATCTCCTCGCGTGCTGCAGCGGCCAAGCCGGCAGCGAGCAAGGCGGCGGCCAAGCCATTGGCCAAGCCCGCGGCGAAAACGGCGGCGGCCAAACCGGCAGCAGCCAAACCGGCAGCAAAAACTGCCGCGGCCAAGCCTGCAGCCAAGACCGCAGCGGCCAAGCCAGCGGCAAAACCAGCTGCCAAGCCTGTTGCCGCCAAGCCTGCCGCTGCGAAGAAGCCAGCGGTGAAGAAGGCCCCTGCCAAGCCGGCAGCCGCCAAACCGGCAGCGCCAGCGGCCAGCGCCGCGCCGGCCGCTACCGCAGCGCCGGCACCTGCCGCTATCCCGGCCAGCAGCACCCCGTCGGCACCGGCGGGCACCGGTACCCTGATCTGATACCGGGTCGCCTTCTTCGGGGGCATGTCGGGGCGCCGAACCGCCGCTCCCACAGGTACAGCGCAGATCGGAAAGTCAGCGCGGGCCCTGTGGGAGCGGCGGTTCGGCGCCCCGACATGTCCGCGGAGGCCCCTGCGCCGAAGCAACAGGCCTACCCCTCCAGATACCGTACCGCCAACGCCTCGGCTGCCCCCCGTGCCTGCACCTCAAGATGCGGCGCCACCAGCATCATCACCTGATACACCACGATCCCCACGTCGCCTTCGCGCCCCAGCACCCGCTGGTAGTCCAGCGAGAACATCAAGGTCAGGGTGATCTGTTCCACCAGTTGCCCCAATGCTTCTGTCTCACTGACCACTTGCCCCTGGCCCTTGAGGCTGGCCAACAGTGCCGCCAGCGTGCGCTTGAGTGCATTGATCAGGCTGCGCATGCCCCGTGCCAGCTTGGGCAGGCGCCCGGTCAGGTTGGACAGGTCCTGGAACAGAAACCGGTACTGGGCCATGCGCTCGACGATCAGGTGCAGGAACAACCAGTAGTCCTCGGCCTCCAGGCGCACTTCCAGCGGTGGGTCGAGCAACGGCATCAGCGCTTCTTCGAAACGGTCGAACAGCCCGTGAATCAAGGGCTCCTTGCCGTGGAAGTGGTAGTACAGGTTGCCCGGGCTGATGCCCAGTTCGTTGGCGATCTCCAGTGTCGATACATTGGGTTCGCCCTGTGAGTTGAACAGCTGCAGGGCGCATTCGAGGATACGGTCGCGGGTCTTCATCCAGTCGTGGTGCTCATCGGGTCAGGACATAGGTGCCTGGCGCAGGGCCCAGCGGTGGATAGGTGGCGTTGCCCAGCTCCGTGCGTGGCGCCTTGAGCGGGCCGGAGCGCGGCGTGATCCACTCCAGCCATAGCGGCCACCAGCTGCCGTCGCGGCGCTGTGCGTCATGGAACCAGGCGCGTGGGTCACTCGAAAGCTTGGGGTTTTCCAGGTAGTAGGCCTTGGGGTTGCCGGGCGGGTTGATGATGCTCTGGATGTGCCCGCTGTTGGCCAGCACGAACTGCCGGTCGCCACCGAGCAGCAAGGCCGAGCGATACACCGCGTCCCATGGCGTGATGTGGTCGTTGCTGCCGGCCACGGTGAAGCTGTCGAGGTCGACCTGCTTGAGGTCGATCGGTGTGCCGCACACCTCAAGGCCAGCGGCATGGGTCAGCGGGTTGACCTTGAAGAAGTCCAGCAGGTCGCCATGCAGGGCGGCCGGCAGGCGGGTGCTGTCGGCATTCCAGTAAAGGATGTCGAAGGCCGGCGGGGTCTTGCCGAGCAGGTAGTTGTTGACCCAGTAGTTCCAGATCAGGTCGTTGGGCCGCATCCAGGCGAAGATCCGCGCCACTTCGCCACCGTCCAGCACGCCGCGCTGGTACGAACGGCGCTTGGCCGCCTCGATGGTCTGCTCGTCGGCGAACAGGCTGGCGGGGCTGTCGAACTTGCTGTCGAGCAGGCTGACCAGGTACGTGGCGCTGCGTACCCGGCGCAGCTGGTGCTTGGCCTGCAGGTGGCCCTGCAGCGCGGCCATGGTCAGCCCGCCGGCGCAGGCGCCCATCAGGTTGGGGTCGCGGTTGCCGCTGATGCTGCGGCAGGCGTTGAGCGCTTCTTCCAGCGCCTGTACATAACTCGACAGGCCCCACTCGCGGTGGCGTGGGTCGGGGTTGCGCCAGCTGACCATGAACACCTGCAAACCGTTCTTGAGCATGTACTGGACGAAGCTGTTGGTCGGCTGCAGGTCGAAGATGTAGTACTTGTTGATCTGCGGCGGCACCACCAGCACGGGTCGGGCGTGCTGCTTCTCGCTCATGGGCTTGTACTGGATAAGCTCCAGCTGATCGTTGCGGAACACTACCGCGCCGGGCGTGGCGGCCAGGTTGCCGCCGACTTCGAAGGCGCGCTCGTCCACCTGGCGCGGCAGGCCGTCGTTGTGGCGCAGATCATCGAGCAGGTGGGCGACACCGCGTACCAGGCTTTGCCCGCCAGTGTTGAACAGCTCCTTGACTGCCAGCGGGTTGAGCAGCGAATTGCTCGGGGCCAGGGCGTCGTTTATCAGGTTGAAGATGAAGTGCGCACGCGCCCGGTCGTCGTCGCTCAGGTGGCTTTCCTCGATCCACAGGCGGGTTTGTTTCTGCCAGGCCAGGTAGGCCTGCAGGCCGCGCCGGTAGAACGGGTTCTGGCTCCACGTCGGATCGCTGAAGCGTGTATCGCGCGCGCTCGGCTGATACGGCGTGTCGCCGAGCATCACCCGGCCCAGCTGGCCGCTCAAGGCCAGCAGGTGGCGGGCGGTGTGCAGCGGGTTGCGCAGGCCATGGCGCCCGACGCTGCGCAAGGTGGAAATCAGGTCGCGACCGCGCACGCCGAGGATGGCGTTCTGCACGTTCATGCTGGTGGCGGGGAGCGTTGACGTTCCTTTGGCCGGTTTTTCTGTCATGGCAACAACTCCCTTGTCAGGCCACGGTTGGGTTCATGCAACAGCAAGCAACCATTCAGCCACCAGAGGCTGGGCTGGGGTGCATGACCGCGCGCTGACGTTCTTGCTGGAGAAACTTCATGATGATGGGGGCGACGGCCTCGGCCCGGGTGATCAGGAACAGATGACCGTCGTCGATAATATGTAGCTGGGCATTGGGAATTCGCCAGGCCAGCAGGCGCATGTTGATCAGCGGGATCAACGGGTCGTCGTCGCCGGCCAGCACCAGGGTCGGCTGCTGGATCTTGTGCAGCCAGTGGATGCTGGTCCAGCCCAGCCCGGCGAACAGCTGCCAGTAGTAGCCCAGCTTGCCACCGGAGCGCACCTTGGCCGCGTGGTGCATGGCCAGGTCCGGGTCGCGGCGAAAACCGCCGCCATAGATCAGCGGCGCGATGCGGATGACATGCGATGGCTGCACGTAGCGCCGGGGGCTTGCCATCATCCACAGCACCTTGGGTTTGCCCGGCACCATCACCGCACCGGCAGCGGTGGCCGCCAGCACCAGCTTCTTGCAGCGCTCGGGGTAGTCGTGGGCGAACTGCTGGGCCAGGGCGCCACCCCAGGACACGCCGATGACATTGACCTGGCCGTAGTCCAGGTAGTCGAGCATGCGTGCGGTCAGCTTGGCCAGGCCGGGAAAGCGGTACGGGTGGCGCGGGGTGGACGAGCCCCCCACGCCGGGGACGTCGAAGGCGATGACTTCAAGGTCCGGGTCCAGTGCCTCGATGAACGGGAACACCAGCTCAAGGTTGGCGCCGATGCCGTTGAAGATCAGCAGCGGGGTCAGGTGCGGCTTGCCCGGGCGCACCGCAGTACGGATGGATTGGTCGTCCAGCTCGACGGTGCGGAATATGTAGGGTAGCGGCATGCGCGTGGCTCTGTGGCTTGAAAATGTACCGTGGCACGCTCCAAGCGGCCACGGCATTGCGACTCAACGCTCGTGGACGTACGTCCCCGGTGCCGCCTCGCCGGCGGCATAGGCACGGTTGCCCAGGCGCGTCGGGGCCTTTTTCAGCTCGCCGGCGCGCTCGCCCAGCCAGGTCTGCCAGTGCAGCCACCAGGAGTCGGCATGCTTTTCGGCGTTCTCCTGCCAGGCCACCGGGTCGCCCGGGCGGTCGGCGCCGGTCATGAAGCGGGCCTTGGGGTTGCCTGGCGGGTTGAGGATGCTCTGGATGTGGCCGCTGTTGGACAGCACGAACTCGATCTTGCCGCCGAACAGGTGCGCCGAGCGGTAGCACGACTGCCACGGGGTAATGTGGTCGGAGGTGCCGGCGACGCTGAAGATGTCGCACTGGACGTTCTTCAGGTCGATGGCAGTACCGCACACTTCCAGGGCATCCGGGCGGGTCAGCGGGTTGTTCTTGAACAGTTCGATCAGGTCGCCGTGGAAGGCCGCGGGCAAGCGCGTGGTGTCGTTGTTCCAGAACAGGATGTCGAACACCGGTGGCTCGTTGCCGAGCAGGTAGTTGTTGACCCAGTAGTTCCAGATCAGGTCGTTGGGGCGCATCCAGGCGAACACCTTGGCCATGTCACTGCCTTCGAGCACCCCGGACTGGTAGGAGTGGCGCTTGGCCGCTTCGAGCGTCTGTTCGTCGACGAACAACGCCACCTCGGTGTCCATCGTGGTGTCGAGCACGCTGACCAGCAGGGTCAGGGCGTTGACCTTCTGCTCGCCCAGCGCGGCGTAGTGGCCGACCAGGGCGGTGCAGGTGATGCCGCCGGAGCAGGCGCCGAGCATGTTCAGGTCTTTGCTGCCGGTGATCGCCAGTACCGCGTCGACCGCTTCCTTCAGCGCATCGATGTAGGTGGACAGGCCCCACTCGCGCTGGGCCTTGGTCGGGTTGCGCCAGCTGATGATGAAGGTCTGCTGTTGCGAGCGCAGGCAGAAGCGCGCCAGGCTCTTTTCCGGGCTCAGGTCGAAGACGTAGAACTTGTTGATCTGCGGGGGCACCACCAGCAGCGGGCGGGCATGCACCTGCTCGGTGATCGGGCTGTACTGGATCAACTCCAGCACATCGTTGCGGTAGACCACGGCGCCTTCGCTGGTGCCAAGGTTCTTGCCGACCTCGAACGCGTCCATGTTGACCTGGCTGGGCATGCCGCCGTTGTTGACCACGTCCTTGGCCAGGTTGGACAGGCCGTCCAGCAGGCTCTTGCCGCCGGTTTCGAAGAAGCGTTTGACCGCCGCCGGGTTGGACAGGGTGTTGGTCGGCGCCATGGCTTCGGTCATCAGGTTGATGACGAACTGGCCGCGGCTGATGTCCTGGGGCGACAGGTCGCTGCTGCCGATCCACTCCTGCAGCTCCTTGCGCCAGGCCAGGTAGGTCTGCAGGTAACGGCGGTACAGCGGGTTCTTGCTCCAGGCCGGGTCCTGGAAGCGACGGTCGTCACCTTCCGGGGCGAGGCTGGACTTGCCCAGCAGCACGTTCTTCAGCTCCACGCCGAAGTGCGCGACATGCTTGGCGCTGTGCAGCGGCTGGCGCACGGCCTGACGCAGCACGGTACGCGCAGAGCTCAGCAGGTCCTTGCGGCGGATGCCGATGACCGGGTTCAGCCCCAGGGTGTTTTCCGAGGCTTGCCGCTGCAACTCATCGTTGTTCTTGTTACTCATCTACGACGCTCCGTTGTCCTGAGACGAGTACCGGATTGCTGTGGCGCAACGCACAGCGGACAGCCCGGTACTGCTACTCGGGTGACCAGTGATAAGGAACAGCGGTGCTGCGGGCCGGATGCATTCGGCGATGAGCTGCGGGGGATTCTGCGTGTGAAGACAGCCTGCTTTCGCTCGCGACCTCTACATACCGGCCAGTGCCTGATTGCCCTCAAGGCAATGCAGGGAACTTGCCAGCTCCATTGGTTACCCGACTTTCATGTAATGCGCAAGACAACCGGTTGAAGAGTTGTCTGTAAGGCATTCAAACAGATGAGATTAGAAAATGCGCTCTAAAGCATGGAAGGCTTGAGTTAGAGCATGAGTTTGACCACCGATTCGGCCGGGTCGCGGGACTTGCCGGCCTTGTGCAGTTCATCGAGGTACTCGGCCCACAGCTGCTCCTGGCGCAGGCACAGCTGCTCGAGGTATTCCCAGGTGAACAGGCCGCTGTCATGGCCGTCGTCGAAGGTCAGTTTCAGTGCATATTGGCCGGCAGGTTCCAGGCCTGCGAGGCCGACGTTGATCTTGCCGAACTGCAGGATGGGGTTGCCGTGGCCCTGGACCTCGGCGGAAGGCGAGTGCACGCGCAGGAATTCGGCGGGCAGGTGATAGACCTCGCCGGGGGCGTAGGTGAGGCTGAGGGTCTTGGAGGCTTTGTGCAGGTTGATGGCGGTGGGCAGGCGGGCCATGGTCTGGAATCTCTCGGGAGCTGATGGTGCAAGCTTCCAGCTTCCTGAGAAGGTATTCAAGGGCCCATTCGCGGGCAAGCCCGCTCCCACAGGTGATCACATAACCTGTGGGAGCGGGCTTGCCCGCGAAGAAGACGACGCCGCTCTTACAGGATGTAGCGCGACAGGTCTTCGTTCTGTGCCAGTTCACCCAGGTGGCCATTCACATACGCCGCATCGATGAGGATCGGTGCTTCGTCGTGGGTGCTGGCCAGGTCACCGGCGCTGAACGATACCTCTTCGAGCAGGCGCTCGAGCAGGGTGTGCAGGCGGCGGGCACCGATGTTCTCGGTCTTTTCGTTGACCTGGTAGGCAATCTCGGCCAGGCGCTTGATGCCGTCGGCGGCGAACTCGATGTTCAGGCCTTCGGTCTTCAGCAGCGCACTGTACTGCTCGGTCAGCGAGGCGTGCGGCTCCTTCAGGATGCGCTCGAAGTCTTCCGGGGTCAGTGCCTTGAGTTCGACACGGATCGGCAGGCGGCCTTGCAGCTCCGGCACCAGGTCGCTCGGCTTGCTCAGGTGGAACGCACCGGAGGCAATGAACAGGATGTGGTCGGTCTTGACCATGCCCAGCTTGGTGTTGACGGTGCAGCCTTCGATCAGCGGCAGCAGGTCGCGCTGCACGCCTTCACGGGATACATCGGCACCGCCGACGTTGCCACGCTTGGCCACTTTGTCGATTTCGTCGATGAACACGATGCCGTGCTGCTCGACCGCTTCCAGGGCTTTGCCCTTGAGCTCTTCCTCGTTGACCAGGCGGCTGGCTTCCTCGTCGCGCACCATCTTCAGCGCTTCCTTGACCTTCAGCTTGCGCGTCTTGCGCTTGCCCTTGCCCATGTTGGCGAACAGGCTCTGCAGCTGGTTGGTCATTTCTTCCATGCCGGGTGGCGCGGCGATTTCGACGCCCATGTTCTCGGCCACTTCGATCTCGATTTCCTTGTCGTCCAGCTGGCCTTCGCGCAGGCGCTTGCGGAACAGCTGACGGGTGTTGGAATCGGTGCTGGTCTGTGCGGCCTCCTCGCTGAAGCTGCTGACCCGCGCCTGCGGCAGCAGGGCGTCGAGGATGCGGTCTTCGGCGGCGTCTTCGGCGCGGTGGCGCACGCGGACGATTTCCTGTTCGCGGAGCATTTTCAGCGCGGCATCGGCCAGGTCACGGATGATCGACTCGACGTCGCGGCCGACGTAACCCACTTCGGTGAACTTGGTCGCTTCGACCTTGAGGAACGGCGCGTTGGCCAGCTTGGCCAGGCGGCGGGCGATTTCGGTCTTGCCGACGCCGGTAGGGCCGATCATCAGGATGTTCTTCGGCGTCACTTCGGCACGCAGCTCGGCGGGGAGCTGCATGCGCCGCCAGCGGTTGCGCAGGGCGATGGCGACGGCGCGTTTGGCGTCGTCCTGGCCGATGATGTGGCGGTTGAGTTCGTGGACGATCTCGCGGGGGGTCATGGACATGATCAATACGGTCCTGAAGCAGAATGTGTCAGCGTGGAAAAGCCCCACCGCCGGGATGGGGCGCCAGAACAGCTGATCACTCGGCCAGGTCCTGCTCCTCGATGGTCAGGTTGTGGTTGGTGAACACGCAGATGTCACCGGCGATGTTCAGGGCAGCCTCGGTGATTTCCCGGGCCGACAGGTCGGTCTTGTTCAGCAGGGCGCGGGCTGCGGCCTGGGCATAGCCGCCACCGGAGCCCATGGCGATCAGGCCGTCTTCCGGTTCGACGACGTCACCGTTGCCGGTGATGATCAGCGATGCGTCCTTGTTGGCCACCGCCAGCATGGCTTCCAGGCGGCTCAGGGAGCGGTCGGTACGCCATTCCTTGGCCAGCTCGACGGCAGCACGCACCAGGTGGCCGGAGTGTTTCTGCAGCTGGGCTTCGAAGCGCTCGAACAGGGTGAAGGCGTCGGCGGTGGCACCGGCGAAACCGGCGATCACTTCGCCGTTGTACAGGCGACGAACCTTCTTGGCGTTGCCTTTCATCACGGTGTTGCCGAGGGATACCTGGCCGTCGCCGCCCATGACGACTTTGCCGTTACGGCGGACAGAAACGATGGTGGTCAAGGGGAGAGTCTCCACGCAGCGGGGCAAAATTGCCTGATGCAGACTCATATGGGGGTGGGGGGAAGGATTTCAACCGGGGGGGATGAATGGTCGCGCTCGACGGGGCTATCGAGGTTGGCCCATTCGCGGGTAAACCCGCTCCCACAGGTTGCTCACAAGGCCATGGCTTGCGGTGATCCTGTGGGAGCGGGCTTGCCCGCGAAGAAGGTTACTCAGGCCTCGTGGCAGACGTGCCCATCGACCAAGGTATAACGCACGGCAGCCGGCAGGCAGTGGCCGATGAACGGGCAGTTGTCGCCGCGCGACAGCCATTGTTCGCCGGCAATCGTCGAGGCCTTGGCGTCGAACAGCACCAGGTCGGCGGCGCCGCCGACTTTCAGCTCACCGGCCGGCAGGCGCATGGCCTTGGCCGGGCCGCTGCTCAGGCGGGCGAGCAGGGTCGGCAGGTCGAGCAGGCCGTCCTCGACCAGGGTCATGGCCAGCGGCAGCAGCAGTTCGACGCTGCTGATGCCCGGTTCGGTGGCGCCGAACGGAGCCAGCTTGGCATCGCGCTCGTGGGGCTGGTGGTGGCTGGAGATCGCCTGGATCACCCCCGATTTCACCGCCGCGCGCAGGCCGTCGCGGTCGGCGGCGGTGCGCAGTGGCGGCTGCACGTGGTACAGGCTGGAGAACTCACGCAACGACTCGTCGGTGAGGATCAGCTGATACAGCGCCACGTCGGCCGTCACCGGCAGGCCCAGCTGCTGGGCCTGCTCGATCAGCCGCGCGCCACGGGCGCTGGTGATCTGGGTGAAGTGCGCACGCACGCCGGTCTGTTCCACCAGCAGCAGGTTGCGCGCCAGGGCCACGGTCTCGGCGGTTTCCGGGATGCCCGGCAGGCCGAGGAAGCTGGCCATGGCGCCTTCGTGGGCCAGGCCACCCTGGGCCAGGTCGCGGTCCTGGGAGTGGAACACCACGGTCAGGTCGAAGGTGGCGGCGTATTCCAGGGCGCGGGCCAAGGTACGGTTGTTGGGGATTTCCTTCAGGCCGTTGCCGAAGGCCACGCAACCGGTGTCACGCAGGGCAACCAGTTCGGCCAGCTGTTCGCCCTCCAGGCCCTTGGTCAGGGCGCCGATCGGGTAGACCTTGCTGTTGGCGGCTTCGCGGGCACGGTCGAGGATCAGTTCGGCCACTGCCGAGGTGTCCAGCACGGGCTTGGTCTGCGGTGGGCAGCACAGGCTGGTGACGCCGCCAGCCACGGCGGCGCGGGTTTCACTGGCGATGGAACCCTTGCGGCTGTAGCCCGGCTCGCGCAGCGAGACGCCGAGGTCGACCAGGCCGGGCGCGGCGATCAGGCCGTGAGCCTCGATCGTGCGGCTGGCGCTGAAACCGGCCGGGGCGGCGCCGATGGCGGCGATGCGCCCGCCGTCCAGGTGCAGGTCGGTGACCTGGTCCAGGCCGCTGACAGGGTCGATGACCCGGGCGCCAAGAATGCTGATGGTCACTGGGCGTTCTCCTGGTCGAATTGACGTTGCGCGTTCTGCCCGCTCATGGCCATGGACAGCACGGCCATGCGCACGGCGATGCCGTAGGTGACCTGGTTGAGAATCACCGAGTGTTTGCCGTCGGCCACTGCCGATTCGATTTCCACGCCGCGGTTGATCGGGCCCGGGTGCATCACGATGGCATCGGGCTTGGCGCCGGCCAGGCGTGCGGTGGTCAGGCCGAACAGGCGGTAGAACTCGCCTTCGCTGGGCAGCAGGCCGCCCGCCATGCGCTCACGCTGCAGGCGCAGCATGATCACCACGTCGACGTCCTTCAGGCCTTCGGCGAGGTCGGTGTAGACCTTCACGCCGTACTGCTCGATACCGATCGGGATCAGGGTCTTCGGGCCGATCACGCGGATATCCGGGCAGCCCAGGGCCTTCAGCGCGAGCATGTCGGAGCGGGCCACGCGCGAGTGCAGGATGTCGCCGACGATCGCCACCGAGAGGTTCTCGAAGCTGCCCTTGTGGCGGCGGATGGTGAGCATGTCGAGCATGCCCTGGGTCGGGTGTGCGTGGCGGCCGTCACCGCCGTTGATCACGGCGACGTCCGGGCACACGTGCTCGGCGATGAAGTGCGCGGCGCCGGAGTCGGAGTGGCGCACGACGAACATGTCGGCAGCCATGGCTTCGAGGTTGCGCAGGGTGTCGAACAGGGTCTCGCCCTTGCTGGTCGAGGAGGTCGACACGTTCAGGCTGATCACGTCGGCAGACAGGCGCTGGGCGGCCAGTTCGAAGGTGGTGCGGGTGCGGGTCGAGTTCTCGAAGAACACGTTGCACACGGTCTTGCCGCGCAGCAACGGGACTTTCTTCACGGCCCGGGCGCCGACTTCGAGGAACGAGTCGGCGGTGTCGAGGATCTCGGTGAGCAGTTCGCGGGGCAAACCGTCGAGCGAGAGAAAGTGGCGCAGCTGGCCCTGATCATTGAGCTGCAGCGGGCGCTTGGCGTCGATTGGCGTCATCGCGAGGGGACTCTTAAAGGGCAGAAGCGGTGGCGAGGTCCTGGCGCTCGAGGGCGAGCGGTGCGGGTCCGGTCAATTTTACCCGTTCATGGGCGGCCAGCGACAGGGTGGCGCCAAGCACATTGGGGCGGATGGGCAGTTCGCCGGCATCCAGGTCGAGCAGGCAGACCAGGGTGACGCTGGCCGGGCGGCCGTAATCGAACAGTTCGTTGAGTGCGGCGCGAATGGTGCGACCGCTCATCAGCACGTCGTCGATCAGCACCAGGTGCTGGCCTTCGACCTCGAATGGCAGCTCCGAGGGGCGCACTTGCGGGTGCAGGCCGTTCTGGCTGAAGTCATCGCGATAGAACGACACGTCCAGAGTGCCCAGCGGGGTCTGGTCGGCCATTTCCTGCTGCAGGGCCTGGGCAACCCAGACGCCGCCGGTGCGGATGCCGATGAAGCGCGGCTCGGTGATGTTGCGGCGGGCCAGATGGGCACGAAGGTCGACAGCCATCTGCCGGATCAGGTCGGCGGGATTGGGTAGGCTCATTGCGTATCTCCTGGGGGCGCCCGGGGCGCTTTGATGGCCCCGACGCAAACGCGGAAAGATCAGGTATTGGCCTCCAGCCAGCCTTGCAGCAGCAGGGCGGCGGCGATGGCGTCGACTGGGTTGTCACGGTAGCTGCCGCGCTGGCCGCCACGGGCCAGGCGTTCGCCCTTGGCCTCGAAGGTGGTCAGGCGTTCGTCGTGGGTGTGCACGGGCAGGTTGAAGCGGCCATTGAGGCGGCGTGCGAACTTTTCTGCGCGCTCGCTCATCTCGCTCGGTGTGCCGTCCATGTTCAGCGGCAGGCCGACGACGATGGCATCGGGCTTCCATTCAGCTATGAGCTTTTCCACCTGGGCCCAATCCGGCACGCCGTTCTGCGCCTTCAGGGTGCACAGCTCGCGGGCCTGGCCGGTCACCACCTGGCCGACGGCCACGCCGATCTGTTTGGTGCCGTAGTCGAAACCCAGCAGTAAGCGCAACTCTTGGTGGAGTGGTGCCATCAGGCGTGCCCCGCCTGGCTGGTCAGCAGGCTGAGGTTGATGCCCAGGCTGCGGGCCGCGGCGCCCAGGCGCTGTTCGCTATCCATGGCGAAGAGGATGTCCGGGTCGAACGGGCAGTTGAGCCAGGCGTTGTCGGCCAGTTCGGCTTCCAGCTGGCCGGCTTCCCAGCCGGCATAGCCCAGGGTGATCAGGCTTTGCTGCGGCCCTACGCCTTCGGCGATGGCGAACAGCACGTCCTGTGACGTGGACAGCGACAGGCCCTGCAGCTCGACGGTGGCCTGGTAGCTGCATTCGCTGCTGTGCAGCACGAAACCTCGGTCGGTCTGCACCGGGCCACCCTGGTAGATGGGCACCTGCAAGGTGCTGGCCGGTGGTACCTCGTTCGGGCGCAACTGCTCGAGAATGTCGGCCAGGTTCAGCTCCTGCGGTCGGTTGACCACCAGGCCCATGGCGCCATTGGCGTTGTGCTCGACGATGTACGTGAGGGTCTGGGCGAAGTTCGGATCGGCCATGTGCGGCATGGCGATCAGGAACTGATGCTTGAGGTAGCTCGGTGTGAGGGTTTTCATGGGGGATAGTGTGGCGCCAGGTGGCGAGACTGACAAGGTGCGGATTTGTGTCGTTTTTGCCGGCCTCTTCGCGGGCGCGCCCGCTCCCACAGGGTCACCGCAAGCCTGGCAATTGCGGGGTCCTGTGGGAGCGGGCTTGCCCGCGAAAGGGCCGTCGGATCAGTTACTGGACAGGCGGTCGCCGCGGGCAAAGCGCCAGGTGCGGATGATCTCCAGCCGGTCAAACTCGGCCAGGTCCCCGGTAAACGGCGCAAAGGGCGCCGCCAGCCGCACGATACGCTGCGCCGCCTGGTCCAGCACCGGTTGCCCGGACGACTCCAGCACCAGCACCTCATACAGCGAGCCATCGCGGTTGATCGACACCATCATCCGCAAGTTGCCGTAGATCTGCTGCCGGCGTGCCTCGTCCGGGTAGTTCAGGTTACCCACCCGCTCGACCTTCTTGCGCCACTCTTCCTTGTACCAGGCACCCTTGTCGCGCATGGTCGATGCCGCATTCAGGCGGTGAATGCGCGGGCGCTTGGCGTACATCTGCTGTTCGTTGGAAAGCTCCGCCTCGAGGCTGGCGATCTGGCTCGACAGTTGCGAACTGTCGAAGTCCGGCGTGGCCGCCGCTGGCTTGGGCTGGGGCTTGCTTTCCTTCGGCTTGGGCTCGACCTTCTGCGCTTTTGGCGCCTTGGTCGCCACTGCGGACTTCTCTGGCGTGGGCGGCGGTGCCACCTCGGGCTTGGCCGCAGGAGGCGGGGTGACCTTGTTGATCTTGCTGTCCTGGAATGGCGCCACTTCTGTTGTGGTGGGTACCGCCTTCTTTTCCAGGGTACCGCTGCCTTGCTGGTTGTCCTGAGCCTGGAAATCAGCCTTCTGCGGCGCTTTCTCGCTTTTGAAGGTGGCCAGGGTGATGTCCATGGTCTGGCGGATTTCCGCAGGTTTGACCACGGTAAAACCGACGCCAAGGATCAGCGCCAGGTGCACCAGGGCAGCCAGGAACAGGGTAAAGCCAAGCCGGTCCACCGGGCGAACGCGCGGGGGCAGCAGGTCGGCGGGGATGTCGGCAGGCAGCGTCATCGGGTATCCAGCAACCGCAGGGCGGGGCAGCAGCTCAGTCGAAAAGGACCGGCATCATACCCCACTCCGCGCATTTGCTCCGCGTCGGCGGTCAGCGCGCCTTGAGCTGGCGATCAATGGCATCCATCAGCTTGCCACCGATATCGGTGTTGTAGGCCGCGTCGATCTCGCGGATGCAGGTGGGGCTGGTGACGTTGATTTCCGTGAGGTAGTCGCCGATCACGTCGAGGCCGACGAACAGCAGGCCCTTTTCACGCAGGGACGGGCCGACCTGGGCGGCGATCCAGCGGTCGCGCTCGGTCAGCGGGCGGGCTTCGCCGCGGCCACCGGCAGCCAGGTTGCCACGGGTTTCGCCACTGGCGGGGATACGGGCCAGGCAGTAGTCGACCGGCTCACCGTCGATCATCAGGATACGCTTGTCGCCGTCGACGATCTGCGGCAGGTATTCCTGGGCCATGATCTGCTGGGTGCCGTGCTGGGTCAGCGTCTCCAGGATTACCGACAGGTTGGGGTCGTCCTTGCGGTGGCGGAACACCGAGGCACCGCCCATGCCGTCCAGCGGCTTGAGGATCACGTCGCCACGGCTGTTGGCGAACTCGCGCAGGATGTCGACGCGGCGGCTGACAAGGGTCGGAGCCATGCACTGCGGGAACTGGGTGGCGAACAGTTTTTCGTTGCAGTCGCGCAGGCTCTGCGGGCGGTTGACCACCAGCACGCCTTCGCGCTCGGCCTGCTCCAGCAGGTAGGTGCTGTAGACGAACTCCATGTCGAAGGGCGGATCCTTGCGCATCAGCACCACGTCCAGCTCGGCCAGGGCGCTGTCTTGCTCCTCGCCCAGCTCGAACCAGCGCGCCGGGTCGGCGAACACCTTCAGTGGGCGCATCTGGGCGCGGGCCTGGCCGGCGCCCAGGTAGAGGTCGCGCTGCTCCATGTAGAACAGCTCCCAGCCGCGGGCCTGGGCGGCCAGCAGCATGGCCAGCGAGCTGTCCTTCTTGTAGGAGATGGACGCGATCGGGTCCATGACAATGCCGAGGCGAACGCTCATGGGGTGGTTCCTCTTGGCGGCCCGTGGCCGCGGTGAATCGAAAGAAAAGTGGCTCAGGGTGGCGCTGTGAACGCCGCGGGTCAAGGGGGCGGCAGATGGAATGGGCCCCCGGAGTGTGCTAAAAATGCCCTCAGCTTCAAGCTGCAAGCCATCAGCGGCTTGCCGCCCACACCGTGCAGCGATGGTAGCGCAACTTATGGAACAGCCCCTGAAGGTGATGGTGATCGACGATTCCCGCACGATCCGCCGCACCGCGCAGATGTTGCTCGGCGAAGCGGGCTGCGAGGTGATCACTGCCAGTGACGGCTTCGATGCCCTGGCCAAGATCATCGACCACCAGCCGCAGATCATCTTCGTCGACGTGCTGATGCCGCGTCTGGACGGTTATCAGACCTGTGCGGTGATCAAGCACAACAGTGCCTTCAAGGACATCCCGGTGATTCTCCTGTCGTCTCGCGATGGCCTGTTCGACAAGGCCCGCGGCCGGGTGGTCGGTTCCGACCAGTTCCTGACCAAACCATTCAGCAAGGAAGAACTGCTCGACGCGATCAGGGCCCATGTGCCCGGTTTCGCCGCGCCCGAACAACCCGCACCCTGACCGCGCCGCGCAGGCGCGGCCTTCAATTTCCTGATGGGGAAACAGCATGGCCCGAGTTCTGATTGTCGACGACTCGCCGACAGAGATGTACAGATTGACCGAATGGCTGGAAAAGCACGGTCACCAGGTGCTCAAGGCCAGCAACGGTGCCGACGGCGTGGCCCTGGCCCGCCAGGAAAAGCCCGATGCGGTGCTGATGGACATCGTCATGCCCGGCATGAACGGCTTCCAGGCCACCCGCCAGCTGAGCAAGGACCCGGAAACCAGCGCCATCCCCGTGGTGGTGGTGACCACCAAGGACCAGGAAACCGACCGCATCTGGGCCACGCGCCAGGGCGCCCGTGACTTCCTGACCAAACCGGTGGAAGAAGACGCGCTGATCGCCAAGCTCAAAGAAGTACTGGGCGCTTGACCACCCGCCCGCAGGGCGCGTCGCTGACCGCCTTCGAGCTGTTGCTGGACATCGACCGGCGCTGCCGCCTGCTGGTGGCCGACCAGCCGCCGCAGGACACCCGCCTGCAGCAATGGAGCGGCATCGGTTTTCGCATCGCCGGGCAGTGGTTTGTCGCGCCCATGGGCGAGGTCGCCGAAGTACTGCGCGAGCCGCGCAGCAGCCGCGTGCCTGGCGTGCAGCCGTGGGTATGCGGCGTGGCCAACCTGCGCGGCCGGTTGCTGCCGGTGATGGACCTGAGCAGTTTCTTCGGCCTTGGCCCTGCCGCGCCAGGCAAACAGCGGCGGGTGCTGGTGCTGGACCACGAAGACCTGTTCGTCGGCCTGCTGGTCGACGAGGTGCTGGGCCTGCAGCATTTCGCCCTGAGCAGCCTGGAACTGTCGCCACCGCAACCGCTGTTGCGGGCGGCTGCCCGCTTCGTGCAGGGGCACTTCCCGCGTGAACGCAACTGGGCGATCTTCAGCCCCTTCGCCCTGGCCCAGGCGCCGGGTTTTCTTGACGTGGCGCTATAGGACTTTCGAACGTGAACAAGCCGGCCACCCCCGTCGCCCCCGCCAGCATGACCCCACGCACGCGCAGCATCGTGCAGATCACCGTGCTGTTCGTGATCCTGATCCTGTCGATCATCCTGCTGTTCGCCAACTTCGCCTACCTCAACACCCAGGCCAACCACGACAAGCAGTACATCGGCCACGCCGGCGAGCTGCGGGTGTTGTCCCAGCGCATCGCCAAGAACGCCACCGAGGCGGCGGCGGGCAAGGCCCTGGCGTTCAAGCTGCTGTCGGATGCGCGCAATGATTTCGAGCGGCGCTGGGGCTACCTGCGCGAAGGCGACAAGTCCACCGGCCTGCCGGCGGCGCCGGCCGCGGTCCGCGATGAAATGGAAGCGGTGCGCCAGGACTGGGATAACCTGCGCAAGAACACCGACACCATTCTGGCCAGTGAACAGACCGTGCTGTCGTTGCACCAGGTGGCGGCGACCCTCGCCGAAACCGTGCCGCAGCTGCAGGTCGAGTACGAAAAGGTGGTCGAGATCCTGCTGCAGAGCGGTGCTCCGGCCAACCAGGTGGTGGTGGCCCAACGTCAGCTTCTGCTGGCCGAACGCATTCTCGGTTCGGTCAACACCGTGCTGGCCGGCGACGATACGGCGGCGCAGGCTGCCGATACCTTCGGCCGCGATGCCAGCCGCTTCGGCCAGGTGCTCGAGGGCATGCTGGGCGGCAACCCGGCGATCCAGGTGACCCGCGTCGAGGATGCGGACGCCCGCGCCCGCCTGGCGGAAATCGCCGAACTGTTCCAGTTCGTGGCAGGTTCCGTCGATGAAATCCTCGAAACCTCGCCCGAGCTGTTCCGCGTACGCGAAGCGGCCGGCAACATCTTCAGCCTGTCGCAGACCCTGCTCGATGAAGCCTCGCATTTGGCCAACGGTTTCGAGAACCTGGCCAGTGGCCGCACCCTGGATACCGTGGGCGGTTACGCGCTGGGCCTGCTGGCGCTGGCTTCGATCATCCTGATCGGCCTGGTGATGGTCCGCACCACCCACCGCCAGTTGCAGGAAACCGCGGAAAAGAACGAGCGCAACCAGCAGGCGATCATGCGCCTGCTCGATGAAATCGAAGAGCTGGCCGACGGCGACCTGACCGTCACCGTGTCGGTAACCGAAGACTTCACCGGCGCCATCGCCGACTCGATCAACTACTCGGTCGACCAACTGCGTGACCTGGTGGCCACCATCAACCACAGCGCCGAGCAGGTCGCCGCTGCGGTGCAGGACACGCAGAACACCGCGCGCCAGCTGGCCAAGGCCTCGGAACACCAGGCCGAGCAGATCAGCGAGGCGTCGGAGGCGGTTGGCGACATGGTCGAGTCGATCGACCGGGTATCGGCCCACGCCTATGAGTCGGCCAAGGTCGCCGAGCGTTCGGTGGCAATCGCCAACAAGGGCAACGAGGTGGTGCACAACACCATCAACGGCATGGACAACATCCGCGAGCAGATCCAGGACACCGCCAAGCGGATCAAGCGCCTGGGTGAGTCCTCCCAGGAAATCGGCGACATCGTCAGCCTGATCGACGACATTGCCGACCAGACCAACATCCTTGCCCTCAATGCGGCGATTCAGGCCTCGCTGGCGGGTGAAGCCGGCCGCGGCTTTGCCGTGGTCGCCGACGAAGTGCAGCGGCTGGCCGAGCGCTCGTCTTCGGCGACCCGGCAGATCGAAGCACTGGTGCGGACCATCCAGGCGGACACCAACGAGGCGGTGATCTCCATGGAGCAGACCACCGCCGAGGTGGTGCGCGGCGCGCGCCTGGCCCAGGATGCCGGCGTGGCATTGGCCGAGATCGAAGGCGTATCGCAGAACCTCGCCGAACTTATCCACAGCATCTCGGATGCCGCCCAGTTGCAGACCTCCTCGGCGGGGCAGATTTCCCACACCATGGCGGTGATCCAGCAGATCACCGCACAGACCTCCGCCGGCTCCGGCGCCACCGCTGACAGCATCCGCCACCTGGCGCGGATGGCCAGCGAGATGCGCCGCTCGGTCTCCGGTTTCACCCTGCCGGCTCCGGCCGGGCGAAGCTGAGGAAAACCCATGGCTTCTGCCGTCGTAAGCCCCGAGCGCCACGATACCGTGGCCCTGGCCTGGACCCGGGCCGCCATCCTTGATTGCCTGAGCCAGGCCCGTCAGGCCCTGGAGCGCTTTGCCGGCGAGACCGACAACCTGTCGATGCTGGCTTTCGTTGTGGACAACCTGCATCAGGTGCATGGCTGCCTGCGCATGCTCGAGCTGCGCGGGGCCACGCGCCTGGCCGAAGAGCTGGAGCTGCTGGCCAAGGCCATGGCCGAAGGCCAGGTGAGCCCGCGTGGCGACTGCCTGGGGCCGCTGTTCCGGGGCCTGGAGCAACTGCCGTCCTATCTGGAGCGGTTGCGCGGTGCCCGCCATGACCTGCCCCTGGTGATGCTGCCGCTGCTCAACCAGCTGCGCGCCTGCCGTGGCGTCGAGCCGTTGGCCCAGGGCAGCCTGATCAGCGGCGCTGCGCAGCGCTTTGCCGGTTCCGATGACCTGGCCAACCTCGACCTGTCGCTGGGCAACTGGCGGGAACAGATGCAGGCCGGGCCGGGGCGTGATGCCCTGCGCTCGGTGATCAGCGCCCTGTGCGACGACCTGATGCGGATCAAGGAGCGCCTGGACCAGTTCGTGCGCGGCGACCGTCAGCACAGCGAGGAGCTGGAAGCGCTGCTCGCGCCGTTGCGCCATGTTGCCGATACCCTGGCAGTGCTGGGCTTCCAGCAACCGCGCCGGGTGATCATCGACCAGGTGCTGGCGCTGCAGGCCCTGGCCCAGGGTGAGCGCGCGGTGGACGACGCGGTATTGATGGATGTGGCCGGTGCCCTGCTGTACGTGGAGGCCACGCTCAACGGCATGGTCCTGCCCCTGGAGGAAGGCGGGCAGGGCGGCCTGCCCGGTTCCGACCTGGCCGAGATTCGCCAGATGGTGCTGCACGAATCACTGTCCGTGCTGCAGCAGGCCAAGGACCTGATCGGCGATTGCCTGGAATCCGGTTGGCCGCGCCAGCGTCTGCAGCCATTGCCGGGGCTGTTGCAGCAAGTGTACGGCGCGTTGGCGATGCTGATGCTGCCGGCGGCCGCCGAGGTGTTCGCCGGCTGCGCGGGCTATGTGCAGGGCTGGCTGCAGCACCTGGAGGTGGAGCCACCGGCGGATGAGCTGACCCACCTGGCCGAGGCCCTCAGCGCCGCCGAGTGCTACTTGCAGTGGCGGGTCGCCGACCCGCTGGCCGATGCTCAACCGTTCCTCGACATGGCCCGTGCCAGCCTGACCAGGCTGGGTGTGCAGTGCACCCATGCAGGCCCACCCGAGGCGCAGGATGGCAGCGATGGCATCGACGATGAACTGCGTGAGGTGTTCCTCGAAGAAGCCGGCGAGCTGCTGCCGGAGATCGAACGGCACTGGCTGCGCTGGCGCGCCGACAACAGCCTGCGCGACGCCCTGGTCGAGGTGCGCCGTGACCTGCATACGCTCAAGGGCAGCGGGCGCATGGTGCATGCCGAAGCGGTGGCTGAGCTGGCTTGGGGCGGTGAGCACTTGCTCAACCGGGTGCTGGAGGGGCGCATCGCCCTGACCCCGGAGGGCGCGGTGGCGCTGCAACAGGTGTTCGTCCATCTGCCCGACCTGCTGGCCGACTTTGCAGCTGGCCAGTTGCCGCAATTGACCGAGGTCGAACAACTGGCGAGCCATCTGCACGCCCTGGCCGAGAACGACACCCCGGTCAGCACCGACATCGATGGCCTCGACCCGCAGCTGCTGGATATCTTCCGCAATGAAGCACAAGGCCACCTGGCCAGCCTGGAAGGCTTTCTGCAGGGCGCCGATGGCCAGGGCAGTGAAGTCAGCGACAGCCTGCAGCGCGCGTTGCACACCCTCAAGGGCAGCGCTGCCATGGCCGGGGTCATGCCGATCGCCGAGCTGGCCACCGCCTTCGACCGCCTGGTGCGCGAGTACCGGGGGCACCAACTGCCGTTGCAGGCGGCGGAGATGCATTGGCTGCAGACAGCCCATGGCCTGTTCCTGCAAGGCGTGGCGCAGCTGGGCAGTGCGCCGTTGGCAGCCATTGCGGGTGCGGCCCAGTTGATCGAGCAGGTTGGTGAAGCAGTGGACTTGCGCCTGGCCAGCCTGCATGCCGAGCCGCAGCACGGCCGCCAAGGCAAGCGCGATCCGCAGCTGATCGCCAGTTTCCTCGCCCAGGCCATGGACATCCTGCTGGATGCCGAGTCGCTGCTGTCGCGTTGGCAACAGCAGCCCGGGCAGCGCGAACCGCTGGATACCTTGCTCGATGAGCTGACCAGCCTTGGCCATGCGGCGCATTTGGCCGATCTGTGGCAGATGGATGCCGTCTGCGAGGCGCTGCTTGACGTCTACGGCGCCGTGGAAGAGGGCAGCCTGGGCGCCAGCCCGCGCTTCTTCGCCGTTGCCCAGCAAGCCCATGAGGCCCTGCTGGACATGCTCGACGAAGTGGCTGCCGGGCAGGAACTCAGCCCGCGGCCTGACTGCGTCGACGCCCTGCGCGAACTGTTGGATGGCGCACTGGCTCCGGATGCCACCGGCTTGGTCAGCCCTGAGGCGGTGACGCCGCTGTCGGGTTCACTGGAGCAGGATGATGAACCCACCAGCCCAGGCGACAAGGAGCTGCTGGAAGTCTTCCTCGAAGAAAGTTCGGACATCGTCGAGAGCGCCGCCGCCGCCCTGGCGCGCTGGCAGGCCGACCCGCGCAGCAGCGTCGAGGTGGAGAACCTGTTGCGTGATCTGCACACCCTCAAGGGCGGTGCGCGCATGGTCGAGATCAGCGCCATCGGCGACCTGGCCCATGAACTGGAATTCCTCTACGAGCTGCTCGCTGCAGGGCGCCTGCCGCCGAGCGGGCCGTTGTTCGCGTTGCTGCAGAACTGTCATGACCGCCTGGCGCACATGCTCGACGCCGTGCGCCTTGGCCAGCCGTTGCATGCCGCTACCGCGCTGATCGACTACATCCGCAACTTCAGCAGTGCCGCGCTGACCGACAGCGCGGCCGGCCAGGCCCCGGCCGACACCGCGCCTGCCGAAATACCGGCAGCGGCACCGGAGCGCGCGCCAGGCGACATGGTCAAGGTCGACGCCGAGCTGCTTGACGACCTGGGTAACCTGGCCGGTGAGCATTCGGTCATTCGTGGCCGTATCGAACAGCAGGTCAACGACGCCCAGTTCGCCCTCAACGAGATGGAAACCACCCTGGAGCGCATGCGCGACCAGCTGCTGCGCCTGGACATCGAGACCCAGGGGCGGATCAGCAGCCGGCAGGCGTTCGAGGGGGATGCCTACGAAGACTTCGACCCGCTGGAGATGGACCGCCATTCGCAGCTGCAGCAGCTGTCGCGGGCACTGTTCGAGTCGGCCTCGGACCTGCTCGACCTCAAGGAAACCCTTACCCAGCGCGCGCAGGAGGCCTATAGCCTGCTGCAGCAACAGGCGCGGGTGAACAGCCAGTTGCAGGAGGGCCTGACCGCGACCCTGATGGTGCCGTTCGAACGCCTGGTGCCGCGCTTGCAGCGGGTGGTGCGCCAGGTGGCCAGCGAGCTGGGCAAGCAGGTCGAGCTGGTGGTCGGCAACGCCGAGGGCGAGCTGGACCGCAGCGTGCTCGAACGCATGGTCGCGCCACTGGAGCACATGTTGCGCAATGCCGTCGACCATGGCCTGGAAGCGCGCGAGGCACGCCTGGCCGCGGGCAAGCCGGAGCAGGGCACCATTCACCTGAACTTGCTGCATGAGGGCGCCGACATCGTCATCGAGATGACTGACGACGGCGCCGGCGTGCCACTGGAGGCGGTACGGCGCAAGGCGATCAAGCGCGGCCTGCTGGACCCGCAAGCGCACCTGAGCGATCACGAGATCCTGCAGTTCATCCTGCGCCCAGGCTTTTCCACGGCAGAGAAGATCACTCAGATTTCCGGGCGCGGCCTGGGCATGGACGTGGTGCACGAGGAGGTCAAGCAGCTGGGCGGCTCGATGACCATCGAGTCGGCCCAGGGCAAGGGCGCGCGCTTCCTGATCCGCCTGCCGTTCACCGTGTCGATCAATCGGGCCTTGATGGTGCACCTGGGCGAAGAACAGTACGCCATTCCGCTCAACACCATCGAGGGCATCGTGCGTGTACCACCGGCCGAACTGGCCGCCTGTTATCAGCTGGATGCCCCGCGTTACGTGTACGGCGGCCATGCGTATGACCTGCGCTACCTGGGCGAATTGCTGCAAGGTCTGCCACGCCCGGTGCTATTGGGGCAGAGCGTGCCGCTGCCAGTGTTGCTGGTGCATTCCCAGGAGCAGTCGTTCGCCATCCAGGTGGACAGCCTGTCGCCGAGCCGTGAAATCGTGGTGAAGAGCCTCGGCCCGCAGTTCGCCGCTGTGGCAGGCCTGTCGGGGGCGACCTTGCTCGGTGATGGCCGGGTGGTGCTGATCCTTGACCTGCTGGGCCAGTTGCGCGGCCAGCAGCGGCGGCTGGCGCGTCTTCCCGGCGGCAGCGGGGTGCAGCGCACCTTGTTCGGCCCGGCACCGCGGCGGGCCACGCTGGTGATGGTGGTGGACGATTCGGTCACCGTGCGCAAGGTCACCAGCCGGCTGCTGGAGCGCCATGGCATGAGCGTACTGACCGCCAAGGACGGAGTGGATGCCATGGCCCTGCTGGAAGAGCACCGCCCGGACGTACTGCTGCTGGACATCGAGATGCCGCGCATGGACGGTTTCGAAGTAGCCACCCGCATCCGCCGCGACGAGCGCCTGAAAGACCTGCCGATCATCATGATCACCTCGCGCACCGGGCAGAAGCACCGCGACCGGGCCATGGCCATTGGCGTCAACGATTACCTGGGCAAACCCTATCAGGAGTCGGTGCTGCTGCAGAGCATTGCCCACTGGAGCCATACCCATGCTTGAACTGATTGCAGGGCAGCGCAGCAGCCTTACCGGCCTGCTGTTGCCGTTGGGCGACCGTACCTTGGTGTTGCCCAACGTCGCCGTGGTCGAGCTGATCGGCCAGCGTAACCTGGTGTGCCAGCCGGGTGACCCGGCCTGGCATCTGGGCTGGATCGACTGGCGTCAGCAGCATTTGCCGTTGATCGGCTTCGAGGCGGCCTGTGGCGGTGAAACGCCGTGTGGCGAGAGGGCGCGGATCGTGGTGCTCAATGCCTTGGGGGATACCGGTTTGCGCTACCTGGCTGTGCTGCTGCAGGACATCCCGCGTTCGTGCAAGCTCGACAGCCAGCTCAACTATGTGGATGTGCCGCTGGGCAGCCTGGAGCTGGCCGCCGTGCAGGTGGGCGAACAGGTGGCGCGGGTGCCGGACCTGGCCGGGCTGGAAAGATTGGTGCGTGACGCTGAACTGCAACCTGCCCTTGGGTAGGATGTGAAGCCAAAGGCGGGAACAGGCTTGTTCAGGAACCCAGCCCACTTCAGGAGGTCTGTGTTTGCATGTACTACGGTGAACGCTTCAATGCCTGGACCCACCTGGTCGGTGCCGTCCTGGCCTGTATCGGTGCGATCTGGCTGATCGTCGTCGCGGGCCTGCAGGGTGACCCCTGGAAGATCGTCAGTTTCTCCATCTACGGCAGCACCTTGCTGTTGCTCTACAGCATTTCCACCCTCTACCACAGCACCCGCGGGCGGGCGAAAGTGATCATGCGCAAGCTCGATCACCTGTCGATCTACCTGCTGATCGCCGGCAGTTACACGCCGTTCTGCCTGGTCAGCCTGCGCGGGCCCTGGGGCTGGAGCCTGTTCGGCGTGGTCTGGGGCCTGGCGGTGATCGGCATGCTGCAGGAAATCAAGCCGCGCTCGGAGGCGCGCATCCTGTCGATCATCATCTATGCGGTGATGGGCTGGATCGTGCTGGTGGCGGTCAAGCCCCTGCTGAACAGCCTTGGCACTGCCGGCTTCACCTGGCTGGCGGCCGGCGGGGTGTTCTACACCGTGGGCATCATCTTCTTCGCCTTCGACAGCCGCTTCCGCCACTGGCATGGCATCTGGCACCTGTTCGTGATTGCCGGCAGCCTGATGCACTTCGTGGCGGTGTCGCTGTACGTGCGTTAGCTTTTTGCTTACGAAAAATCACCCCACAGCTGCTGCGCCACCGACAGCGCCACCACGGGGGCGGTCTCGGTGCGCAGCACCCGCGGCCCGAGGCGTGCAGCGTGGAAGCCAGCGGCCTTGGCCTGCTCGACTTCCGCGTCGCTCAGGCCCCCTTCAGGGCCGATCAGGAAGGCCAGTGTCGCCGGCTTGTCATGGCTGGTCAGTGGCTCGGCCACCGGGTGCAGGACCAGCTTGAGGTCGGCTTCGGTGCCCTTGAGCCATTCGGCCAGGGTCACCGGCGGATGAATGACCGGCAAGGTCGAGCGGCCGCATTGTTCACAGGCACTGATCGCCACCTGGCGCCAATGGGCCAGGCGCTTGTCGGCGCGTTCGTCCTTCAGGCGCACTTCACAGCGTTCGCTGACGATCGCGGTGATGGCGTTGGCACCCAGCTCGGTGGCTTTCTGGATCGCCCAGTCCATGCGCTCGCCGCGGGACAGGCCCTGGCCGAGGTGGACGTGCAGCGGCGAGTCAGGCTGGCCGGCGAGGGCCTGGTCGAGGCTGACGCGCACGGTCTTCTTGCCGACTTCGAGCAATTGGCCGAGGTATTCCTGGCCGCTGCCGTCGAACAGTTGCACGGCGTCGCCGGGTGCCATGCGCAGGACACGGCCGATGTAGTGGGCCTGGGCTTCGGGCAGGTCGTGCTCGCCGAGGCTCAGGGGGGCGTCGATGAAGAAGCGGGACAGTCTCATGGTTCAGCTCGGTATAGGGTTGTACGCAGTCCCCTGTGGGAGCGGGCTTGCCCGCGAAGCAGGCACCGCGGTGTCTGGCGAGGGCTTTGCCCTCGTTCGCGGGCAAGCCCGCTCCCACAAGGAAGGAGGTGCGGCGACTAGCCCGGGTCGCGGAAGTCGGGGTGGAAGTTGGCCGGTACGGCGACGCTGACGCTGTCACGGGTGGCGAGGTCGATGCCTTCGCTGGCCACTTCGGCGAGGAAGTCGATCTGCTCCGGGGTAATCACGTACGGCGGCAGGAAGTACACCACACTGCCCAGCGGGCGCAGCAGGGCACCGCGGGTCAGGGCGTGCTCGAACACCTTCAGGCCACGACGCTCCTGCCACGGGTAGGCGGCCTTGGTGGCCTTGTCCTGAACCATCTCGATGGCCAGGGCCATGCCGGTCTGGCGAATCTCGGCGACGTGGGCATGGTCGGCCAGGTGCGCGGTGGCGCTGGCCATGCGCGTGGAGAGGGCCTTGTTGGCCTCGATCACGTTGTCCTGCTCGAAGATGTCCAGTGTCGCCAGGGCGGCGGCGCAGGCCAGCGGGTTGCCGGTGTAGCTGTGCGAGTGAAGGAACGCGCGCAGGGTAGGGTAATCGTCGTAGAAGGCCTGGTACACCTTGTCGGTGGTCAGGCAGGCGGCCAGCGGCAGGTAGCCACCGGTCAGGGCCTTGGACAGGCACAGGAAGTCCGGGCGGATGCCGGCCTGTTCACAGGCGAACATGGTGCCGGTGCGGCCGAAGCCGACGGCGATCTCGTCGTGGATCAGGTGCACGTCATAGCGGTCGCAGGCTTCGCGCAGCAGCTTGAGGTACACCGGGTGATACATGCGCATGCCGCCGGCACCCTGGATCAGCGGTTCAATGATCACCGCCGAGAGGGTTTCGTGGTGCTCGGCCAGGGTCTGCTCCATGGCGGCGAACATGTTGCGCGAGTGTTCTTCCCAGCTCATGCCTTCGGGGCGCAGGTAGCAGTCCGGGCTTGGCACCTTGAGGGTGTCGAGCAGCAGCGCCTTGTAGGTTTCGGTGAACAGCGGCACGTCACCCACCGACATCGCGGCAATGGTTTCGCCGTGGTAGCTGTTGGTCAGCGTGACAAAGCGCTTTTTCGCCGGTTTGCCGATGTTCTGCCAGTAGTGGAAGCTCATCTTCAGCGCCACTTCGATGCACGACGAGCCATTGTCGGCGTAGAACACCCGGTCGAGCCCGGCCGGGGTCATGGCCACCAGGCGCTCGGACAGCTCGATCACCGGCTGGTGGCTGAAGCCGGCGAGAATCACGTGCTCCAGCTGGTCGACCTGGTCCTTGATGCGCTGGTTGATGCGCGGGTTGGCATGGCCGAACACGTTGACCCACCAGCTGCTCACGGCATCCAGGTAGCGCTTGCCGTCGAAGTCCTCGAGCCATACGCCTTCGCCACGCCTGATCGGGATCAGCGGCAACTGCTCGTGGTCTTTCATCTGGGTGCAGGGGTGCCACAGGACCTTGAGGTCGCGTTGCATCCACTGATCGTTGAGGCCCATGGGCGCTTCTCCTGGCTTGCTGCCTGCTTTGAACGCGTAAGCCTAAGCAATGCCAGGGGGCAGGACAACCGCTAGTGGTCAATGGCGGCAGGTGCGAGTCCATTCCAGCTTGCGGATATGAACGGTGCCGGCCTGTGAAGTGGATATGGTCAGGCGTCGGAACGGCCCTTCGATGACTTGATGGTAGGGTTGCGTGGAAACCGGGCCCGGCCTGAAATCGGTATAGCCGCTGCCAGAAAGGGTGAGCCAGTAGAAGTTGCGCGGGGCAGGAGCGATCAGGTCCCGATCGTAGCCGTCGGTATCCAGCAGCATCTGCATATCGTCGTAATGGTGGTCGCTGACGACGTAGTACTCCAGGCGCAGCCTTTCGACTTCCTGATTGAAGGTGATCTCCACGTCGCTATGCTCGCCAATCACCAGCTCGGTACCGTCAACGCCTTTGAAGGCTTCATGCAAACCGGTCCATGACGTGGCGTTGGAACGGATCTTCAGGCCGGAGGGGGTCAGGACCGTCTGGTTGTGCCACAAGAATTGCCTCTCTACCTGTGCGAAATGCTCCTCATAGGTCATGGCGCAGCTCCTTTTGTCGGTTTTCTCAGCCACTTTCGGCAGCTTCACCCAATGGTCGCAAGCCTGGCTACTGACAAAAATGCCAGTTGCCAAAGGCACTTGATGTCGCTGTGCTGGCAGGGTCTGGATACCTGACGTATTCTTAGCGCATCGACTCTCGGGGCGTTCCCGCCTCTTCCCATCCCTGCAATTTCAACTCGGAGTTCGCCGACATGGCTGCTGCTTGGGTGCGCCTGTGCGCGTTGGTATTGATCGGTGTGTCCAGCGGCGCCGCGCTGGCAAAGGACAAGACACCTTCGGCAATCGTGGTGGGTGGCGGCCTGGCGGGCCTGACGGCAGCCTATGAGCTGCAGAACAAGGGTTGGCAGGTCACCCTGCTGGAGGCCAAGTCGGGCATGGGCGGCCGTTCGGGCCTGGCCACCAGCGAGTGGATCGGCAATGGCAAGGCTCAGCCGGTGCTGAACCAGTACCTCGACCGGTTCAAGCTCGACACCCTGCCCGCACCCGAGTTCGTGCGCACCCCTGGCTACCTGATCGACGGGGAGTACTTCAGTGCCGCCGACCTGACCACCAAGCAACCGGCCACTGCCGAGGCGCTCAAGCGGTACGAGAAGACCCTCGACGACCTCGCCCGTTCGATCGATGACCCGCTCAACCCGCAGGCGAACAGCACCCTGTTCGCCCTCGACCAGATCAACGTGTCCACCTGGCTCGACAAGCTGCAATTGCCGACCACCGCCCGTCAGTTGATCAACCAGCAGATCCGCACCCGCTATGACGAGCCATCGCGCCTGTCGCTGCTCTACTTCGCCCAGCAGAACCGCGTCTACCGTGGCGTCAGTGATCGCGACCTGCGTGCCGCGCGCCTGCCTGGCGGCAGCCCGGTGCTGGCCCAGGCCTTCGTCAAGCAGCTGAAGACCATCAAGACCAGCTCGCCGGTCACGGCAATCGTGCAGGACAAGGATGGCGTCACCGTCAAGGTCGGCAGCACGGACTACAAGGCCGATTACCTGGTGATGGCCGTGCCGCTGCGGGCGCTGGCCAAGATCCAGATCACCCCGGGCCTGGACACCCAGCACGTGGCAGCGCTCAGGGGCACCAACTACGGCTGGCGCGACCAGCTGATGCTGAAGTTCAAGCAGCCGGTATGGGAAAGCCGCGCGCGCATGTCGGGCGAGATCTTCAGCAACGCCGGCCTCGGCATGCTGTGGATCGAGCCGGCGCTCAAGGGCGGTGCCAACGTGGTGATCAACCTGTCGGGTGACAATGCGCGCCTGCTGCAGGCCTTCGGCGACAAGCAGATGGTCGACCAGGTGCTGATCCGCCTGCATGCGTTCTATCCACAGGCCCGTGGCGCGTTCACCGGTTACGAGGTCAAGCGTTACAGTGTCGACGCCGGTACCGGTGGTGCCTACCTGGCCTACGGCCCGGGGCAGATCAGCAAGTACTGGCGCCTGTGGGAGCGCCCGGTGCAGCGCATCACCTTTGCCGGTGAGCACACCGATGCGCTTTACCCAGGCACCCTCGAAGGCGCCCTGCGCAGTGGCCAGCGTGCCGCCAGCCAGGTGCAGGACCTGTTGGCAGGCAAGTCGTTCGACCCGGCCAAGGCCGCAACCGTCGCGGCAGCGGCAACGGCGGGCGCAGCGGTGGCGAAGAAGGACAGCGGCGGGTTCTTCTCACGCCTGTTCGGTGGCGGTGCTGACAAGCCTGAAGTGAAGGCTGCGCCGGTTGCCAAGGCCGAGGAAGTTGCCCCGGCGCCGGCGCCGGCGCCTGCAGCCGCCCCTGCTACCCCTGCACCTGCAGAAGTCGCCAAGGAAGAGCCGGCCAAACCCACCGCGACCAAGGCTGCACCGGCCAAGCATGCCCCGGCGCACAAGCCCGCGGCCAAACAGGCGAAAAAGCCGGTCGAGGTGAAGAAGGCCACGGTCAAATCCGAGCCGGTGAAGAAGCCGTTGGCCGATACCCAGGCCAAGGCAAACTAAAGCCTGTTCTGGCCTCTTCGCGGGCACGCCCGCTCCCACAGCTACAGCGCATTCCTTTGTGGGAGCGGGCGTGCCCGCGAAGAGGCCGGCACTGGAAACCGCTAACTCTCCAACTATTGTTAATGTTTCCTTAATAGGAAACTCGCACACTAACTATCGGATTTATCGATAATCCAGAGCAATTTTTTAAGCTTTTATTCGATACGTTACGCGTTAGTCTGTGCACAGCTTTCACGGGGAATCACGTCATCATGCAACTGCGCAATACACCTTCTCGCTATGGCGTGGTCAGCATCGTCCTGCACTGGGGCGTTGCACTGGCAGTCTTCGGCCTGTTCGGCCTGGGCCTGTGGATGGTCGGTCTCGACTACTACGACCCTTGGCGCAAGGCCGGCCCGGACCTGCACAAGAGCATTGGTCTGGTGTTGCTGGCAGTGATGCTGCTGCGCGTGGTCTGGCGCTTCATCAGCCCGCCACCTCCGGCACCGGCCAACCACGGGGCATTCACCCGCGTGGCGGCCAAGCTGGGGCATCTGGCGCTGTACCTGGGGCTGTTCGCGGTAATGATCGCCGGTTACCTGATCTCCACTGCCGACGGCGTCGGTATCCCGGTGTTCGGCCTGTTCGACGTGCCGGCGCTGATCAGCGACCTGCCTGATCAGGCAGACGTGGCCGGCGTGATTCATCTGTGGTTGGCATGGGGCCTGGTGATCTTCGCCGTGCTGCATGCCCTGGCCGCCCTGAAACACCATTTCATCGACCGTGACGCGACCCTGACCCGCATGCTGGGCCGCAAAGCTTGACTCTCAACCTCAATTGCATAGGAAGGAAGTAAGGATGTTGAAAAAGACTTTTGCCGCTCTGGCGCTCGGTACCGCTCTGTTCTCCGCCGGCCAGGCCATGGCTGCCGAGTACAAGATCGACAAGGAAGGCCAGCACGCGTTCGTCGACTGGAAGATCAGCCACCTGGGCTACAGCTTCATCCACGGTACCTTCAAGGATTTCAGCGGCGACTTCTCCTGGGACAGCGCCAAGCCTGAGGCCAGCAAGATCAGCGTCGACCTGAAGACTGCCAGTGTCTGGTCGAACCATGCCGAGCGTGACAAGCACATCGCCAGCAAGGACTTCCTGGACGTCGCCAAGTACCCGGACGCCAAGTTCGTCTCCACCGCCGTCAAGTCGACTGGCGAGAAGACTGCTGACGTGACCGGCGACCTGACCCTGCACGGCGTGACCAAGCCGGTCACCTTCAAGGCCACCTTCAACGGTGAGGGCAAGGACCCGTGGGGCGGCGAGCGCGCTGGTTTCAACGCCACCACTACCCTGAACCTGAACGACTTTGGCATCAAGGGCCCAGGCCCGACTTCGCAGACGCTGGACCTGGACATCAGTGTCGAAGGCGTGAAGCAGAAGTAAGCATTGCCCAGGCAATAAAAAACGCCGCCCATCGGGCGGCGTTTTTTTATGCCTTGTGCGCGACTCAGCCCTTGCGGGTGAGCAGTGCCGGGCGCTCACCGCGTGGGCGGCTCGGCAGGTCGTCCAGCTGCTCGGGCGTCGGGTAACGGTCGAGCTTGGATTCCTTGCGGATGATCACTGGCTGGTGTTGTTCGCGGGTGCTGCGCACTGCCGGTTCCTGACGCGATGCATCGTCACGGCCGGCCGAACGGCCGCGGCCACCGCCATTGTTGTCACGACGGGCGCCGCCACCGTTGTTGTTGCGTGGGCGCTTGTCGCCGCTGGCGCTGCGCTGCTGGCCGCCTGCATTGCGACCCTGGCCCTGGCCACCGCCATTGTTGCTGCGCTGGCCGCCCTGGCTTTGGCCCTGGCCTTGACCTGCACCACCCGGACGGCGGTTGCGGCCTTGGCCTTTGCCGTTCTGGTAAGGGCTGACGTAGTCGGCGCGGTTACCGAAGTTGTCGATATCGTCGTCCAGGAACTCTTCCGGATCACGGTCGGCAGGTGCTTTTGGGACCGGGCTGTTGCTGGCCTGTTGCTGCTGGCGCGGCTTCTTGTCACGTGGCTTGCGCTGTTGCTGCTGCTTGTCGCCGGACTTTTCCTTGTCGGCCGGTTTTTCCGCAGCTTGCTGCTTGGCCTTGCCTTTGTCCTTGCCTTTGTCTTTGCGGCCGCCGTTGGCGTCTTTGCCGCCTTCGCCACGGGCCTGCTGCTGATTGCGGCCACCGCGGCCATTGTTCTGCTGGCGCTCGCGCACTTCAGGCTTTTCGGCTTCCACCTGGCTGGCATCGAAGCCCATCAGGTCGCCGTCCGGGATCTTCTGCTTGGTGACCCGCTCGATGCTCTTGAGCAGCTTTTCCTCATCCGGCGCGACCATGGAGATGGCTTCGCCCGAACGCCCGGCACGGCCAGTCCGGCCGATGCGGTGCACGTAGTCTTCCTCGACGTTCGGCAGTTCGAAGTTGACCACGTGGGGCAACTGGTCGATGTCCAGGCCACGGGCGGCGATGTCGGTGGCCACCAGCACGCGTACGCTGTTGGCCTTGAAGTCGGCCAGGGCTTTGGTGCGGGCGTTCTGGCTCTTGTTGCCGTGGATCGCGGCGGCGGTCAGGCCGTGCTTTTCCAGGTACTCGGCCAGGCGGTTGGCGCCGTGCTTGGTACGGGTGAACACCAGCACCTGCTCCCAGGCACCCAGCGTGATCAAGTGCGCCAGCAGGGCGCGCTTGTGGCTGGCGGGCAGGCGGTAGACGCGTTGCTCGATACGTTCGACGGTGGTGTTCGGCGGGGTGACCTCGATGCGCTCCGGGTTGTGCAGGAGCTTGTCGGCCAGGTCGGTGATGTCCTTGGAGAAGGTCGCCGAGAACAGCAGGTTCTGGCGCTTGGCCGGCAGGCGGGCGAGGACCTTCTTGACGTCATGGATGAAGCCCATGTCGAGCATGCGGTCGGCTTCGTCGAGGACCAGGATTTCCACGTGGGCCAGGTCGACCTTGCCTTGGCCGGCCAGGTCGAGCAGGCGCCCCGGGCACGCGACGAGCACGTCGACACCCTTGGCAATGGCCTGGATCTGCGGGTTCATGCCGACGCCGCCGAAGATGCAGGCGCTGACCAGTGGCAGGTCGCGGGCGTACACCTTGAAGCTGTCGTGTACCTGGGCGGCGAGTTCGCGGGTCGGGGTCAGGACCAGTACGCGCGGCTGGCGCGGGCCATGACGCTGGGATTTGTCGGGGTGGCCGGCCGGGAACAGGCGCTCAAGGATCGGCAAGGCAAAGCCGCCGGTTTTACCAGTACCAGTCTGTGCGGCAACCATCAGGTCGCGGCCTTGCAACACGGCGGGAATGGCCCGCTGTTGCACCGGGGTCGGCTGGGTGTAGCCCGCTGCCTCGATAGCGCGGACAAGAGCCTCGGAGAGACCGAGGGAAGCAAAGGACATGGGCAATCCTGTTCTCGTGGGGGCTGGGCCCGTTGGGATATTCTGCCTGGCGCGACGGGCATCGAAGGGATGCGATCGCGTCCGGTCCAGCTGGGCTTTCACTGCACATCCGGGAAGCGGAAGGTGGACGCCAAGGGGCGTCTATGCCGATCGGGATGCCTGTTGCGAGGCCGAGCGTCCGGGCGTGAGCCGGGCGGGAAGGCCCGAGTATAACAGAGCTAACGCAGCGTGCTGCGTTCCTGCTGCTCAACGGCGCCGGCAAGATCGCCAGTGTCGCCGATGTAGTGTTCGATAATCGCCTCGAATGCCGGCTCCTGCTTGAAGCGGCGCAGTTCTTCGCTGAACGCCTGAGCCAGCGCTTCATGCCCCGGTTTGCGTGCCAGGCCCAGGTATTGCGCCTGGCGGCTGATGACCAGGGGCAGCTCCTCGACCTGCTGTTCAAGGCCAAGCTGGCGGCGCAGGTAACGCCCGACCAGGCGGTCGGTGACCAGCAGATCGATGCGCCCGCGGATGAGTTTGCCGAAATTGGCTTCGTGGCTCGGGGCGGTCTCGCGGCGGAAACCCGAGGATTCGCTGAACGCCGTGTCGTAGGCGTAGCCCGGCGACGTGCCGACGGTCAGGCCGGCCAGGTCTTCCAGCTGGTGCACGGCATGGCGCCGGTCGCTGGCCTGATACAGCACGAACTGAACATCAGACATGGGTTCTGCCGGGTAGACCATGTAGGTCTTGCGCGACTCGACCTGGAAAATGTCCATCACCCCGTCAGCCTGGCCTTGCTCCACCAGAGCCAGGCAGCGCTTCCATGGCAGGAACTGCCAATCCACTTCGACACCCAGGCGGCGAAACACCTCGGTGGTGACTTCATAGTCGATCCCTCTGGCCTGGCCACCCTCGCGATACACATAAGGCGCCCAGTCGTCGCTGACCAGACGCAGCCGCTCGCCCAGCGCCATCGGGCTCAGGCAGGCGAGCAGCAGGATGCACAACAATTGGGCGATGTGGGGCATGGCGCGAGATTACGCGCTCACCAGGGGCAAGGCCAGTGAAGATGGCTGCCCCCGGTGCGGGCCTCAACGATGGGCAGAACGCAGCAGGTGCGCCTCGACATCCTTGCGCCGGCTGCCCAGTGACAGGCGCAGGCTTGGGTGGCGCAGGCACTGGCGCAACTGCTCGGGTTCGATTCGCCCGTAACGTTCGTTGAGGTTCTCCAGTGCCTTGTCCCACCAGGCCGGTGCGCAAGCGCGGTCGAACTCGTTGGGGTAGGGGTAGCAGCCATACAGCAGCTCGCGCACGAACTGACGCTCGCGGCTGGGCATGGTCAGGCTCAAGGCCTTGTAGCCCAAACGTTGCAGGGTCGGCGGGCGTGGCAGCTGGTCGTTGACCAATACCACGTCGGCTAGCGCCGCCGCCCCCAGTGGGTTGTCGCCGTGCTTGCGTAGCCAGGCCTGGATCTTGGCGCGGAACTGGGCCTTGCGGCTCCAGTAGTGGTGAATGACGTCGGTGCATTGGGCCAGGTCCAGCTTGCGGTAGGCGGCCACCGCCAGGCAGAACTCTTCCAGGGTATAGGCAGTGCGGGCCAGCGGATAGAACTCGTCCATCATGGCAATGGAACGGTCCAGGACATCGGCGTCCTCGGCGCACAGGCCGATCACGCCCGAGTTGACCAGCGGCATCTGGCAGTCGGCCAGGCCGCGTGACTGGAGAATGCTGAGCAGGTTCGTGTACAGCAGGCACTTCTGGTTCTCGCCATAGCGCGCGCCAATGGCGTTGCACAGCAGTGTGCCGGGCTTGACCCGCTGGAACAGTTGCAGCGGTGACTTGCGGAAGAAGGTATCGGTGTCGATCAGCACGGCCTGAGGGTGTTGCTGCAGCACTTGGCGCATCAGCACATGCTTGCTGCGAAAGTGATAGCCGTGGGGCTGGTTCCAGGCCTTGCGGGTTGCCTCGTCGAGCAGATGAACGGTCACCGGCAGTTTGCCGTAAGGCTCGGCATTGTCGGTATAGACCTGGATATCGATGGCCGGGTTGGCGATGTCGCCCAGGCGGGCCAGCGCGCTGACGATGCTGAAGCAGGCTTCCTGGTGGTAGGTGGCCGGGCCAAACGCCAGGTACACGAGCTGGGGACGTGATGGCAGGAAATGTTGCATTGCAGACGACACCTGTCAGATCCAGAAAAAAGTAAGGCTTTAGTCTACGACTAAAGCCCTATGCATTTCAGAATCCGTTGATGCCAAATAGTTTCAGCGTGGCAGCTTCAGGTTGTTCCAGATCGCCAGGCTCGCCTCGGCCTGGTTGAGGGTATAGAAGTGCAGGCCCGGTGCGCCGCCTTGCAGCAACTGCTCGCACATGCGGGTGATGACTTCTTCGCCAAAGGCCTGGATGCTCGCCGTATCGTCGGCATAGGCTTCCAGCTGCTTGCGGATCCAGCGCGGGATCTCGGCGCCGCAGGCATCGGAGAAACGCGCCAGTTTGCTGTAGTTGGTGATCGGCATGATGCCGGGCACCACCGGAATGTCCACGCCCAGTTTCTGCGCGCGCTCGACGAAGTAGAAGTAGCTGTCGGCGTTGAAGAAGTACTGGGTGATGGCACTGTCGGCACCGGCCTTGACCTTGTGCACGAAGTTGCCCAGGTCGGCCTCGAAGTTGCGCGCCTGTGGGTGCATTTCCGGATAGGCGGCGACTTCCAGGTGGAAGTGGTCACCGGTTTCCTGGCGGATGAACGCGACCAGGTCGCTGGCATAACGCAGTTCACCACTGGCCATGCCCATGCCCGACGGCAGGTCGCCACGCAGGGCGACGATGCGCTTGATGCCGGCAGCCTTGTACTCGGCCAGCAGGGCGCGCAGCTCGTCCTTGGTGTCGCCGACGCACGACAGGTGTGGCGCGGCCGGCACCTTCACTTCGTTTTCCAGCTGCAGCACGGTGTTCAGCGTGCGATCGCGGGTGGAACCCCCGGCACCATAGGTGCAGGAGAAGAAGTCCGGGTTGTACGCGGCCAACTGGCGGGCAACGCCCATCAGCTTTTCGTGACCGGCGTCGGTCTTGGTTGGGAAAAACTCGAAACTGTAACGGCGATCTTGGGACATCAGGCGTTCCTCAAGCAGCAAGCCTCAAGCAGCAAGCTGCAAGTAAAAGCCAGATCGGTGAAGGCCGATCTGGCTTGGGCATCGTTCAGGTTTCGGCGTTGGAGCGGGTTGGCTCCAAGCCTGCCGCTTAGTAGCGGTAGGCGTGCGGCTTGAACGGGCCTTCGACGGTCACGCCGATGTATTCGGCCTGTTGCGGGGTCAGCTGGGTGACCACGCCACCGAAGCCACGGACCATTTCCAGGGCCACTTCTTCGTCGAGTTTCTTCGGCAGCACTTCCACGGTCAGGCGCTCGGCCTTCTTGGCGGCTGGCAGTTCGGCGAACTTCTGCTCGAACAGGAAGATCTGCGCCAGCACCTGGTTGGCGAACGAACCGTCCATGATGCGGCTTGGATGGCCAGTGGCGTTGCCCAGGTTCACCAGGCGGCCTTCGGCCAGCAGGATCAGGTAGTCGTCGTTCTGCGGGTCGAAGGTACCTGCGCCGGTGCGGTGGATCTTGTGAACCTGCGGCTTGACCTCTTCCCATGCCCAGTGCTTGCGCATGAAGGCGGTGTCGATTTCGTTGTCGAAGTGGCCGATGTTGCAGACCACGGCACGCTTCTTCAGGGCCTTGAGCATGTTGGCGTCGCAGACGTTGACGTTACCGGTGGTGGTGACGATCAGGTCGATGCGGCCCAGCAGGTCGGCGTTGATGCCGGCTTCGGTACCGGTGTTGATACCGTCCTTGAACGGCGAAACGACTTCGAAGCCGTCCATGCAGGCCTGCATGGCGCAGATCGGGTCGACTTCGGTGACCTTGACGATCATGCCTTCCTGGCGCAGCGACTGGGCCGAGCCCTTGCCCACGTCACCGTAGCCGATCACCAGGGCCTGCTTGCCCGACAGCAGGTGGTCGGTGCCACGCTTGATGGCATCGTTCAGGCTGTGACGGCAGCCGTACTTGTTGTCGTTCTTGCTCTTGGTGACCGAGTCGTTGACGTTGATCGCCGGGACTTTCAGCTCGCCCTTGGCCAGCATGTCCAGCAGGCGGTGCACGCCAGTGGTGGTTTCTTCGGTCACGCCGTGGATTTTCTCCAGCATGGCCGGGTATTTCTTGTGCAGGATCTCGGTCAGGTCACCGCCGTCGTCCAGCACCATGTTGGCGTCCCAAGGCTGGCCATCCTTGAGGATGGTCTGCTCGATGCACCACTCGTACTCCTGCTCGGTTTCACCTTTCCAGGCGAACACCGGGATACCGGCGGCGGCGATGGCGGCGGCGGCCTGGTCCTGGGTGGAGAAGATGTTGCACGACGACCAGCGGACTTCGGCGCCCAGGGCGACCAGGGTCTCGATCAGCACGGCAGTCTGGATGGTCATGTGGATGCAGCCGATGATCTTCGCGCCCTTGAGCGGTTGCTCGGCTTGATACTTGCGGCGCAGGCCCATCAGTGCGGGCATTTCCGATTCGGCGATGATGACTTCCTTGCGGCCCCAGTCGGCCAGGGAAATGTCGGCGACCTTGAAGTCGGAAAAACCAGCAGGCGTGTTTACAGCGCTCATGAGAGCCTCCATTCGTAGTGTGCGAATGGGCGCCGTTGTGCGTTGAGCGTCCGCTTCAGCGGACAACGCCCCAACCGAGCCTGACAGGCCGAGCCTGCTGCAGCGCCCCTCGGATGGGTGGCGGGATGGCTGCCACTGCGGGCAGCCATGTGAATCGGCAGCGATTATAGCCGTGGCTGTGTGACACACCCAAGGCTTTCTGTCGATTTATCGCGACGATAGTCGATGTTCAATGGAGCGCTGGCGGCCGCTCTGCCATCATTACTTCACGTTAGCCAAGCAGGTCAGGAGCACAGATGAACTTTCACACCCGCAAATGGGTAAAACCCGAAGACCTCAACCCCAACGGCACGTTGTTCGGCGGCAGCCTGCTGCGCTGGATCGACGAAGAAGCGGCGATCTACGCCATCGTCCAGCTGGGCAACCAGCGGGTGGTGACCAAGTACATGTCGGAGATCAACTTCGTCAGTGCCTCGCGCCAGGGCGACATCATCGAACTGGGTATCACCGCCACCGAGTTTGGCCGTACTTCGATCACCCTGCGCTGCGAAGTGCGCAACAAGATCACCCGCAAGAGCATCCTCACGGTAGACCGCATGGTCTTCGTCAACCTGGGCGAAGACGGCTTGCCGGCAGCTCACGGGCGGACTGAGATCAAGTATGTCCAGGACCAGTTCCCGGATTCTGCTGTGGAGTGATGATGCTGGGGCCGCGAAGCGGCCCCGGCATTCTCAAGGCTGAGCGCTAACTTTGCGCACTACTCCCCCAATGCTCAAGCCCTGCACCAGGATCGACGACAACACCACGATGTAGGTGATCGACAGCAGCAGGTCACGCTCGTCGCCCATGGGCAGCGACAGCGCCAGGGCCACCGACACGCCGCCACGCAGGCCTCCCCAGGTCAGTACACGGATGGTGCCCTGGGGCACCGTGCGCCAGCGGCGCAGCAACAGGATCGCCGGTGCCACGGTCAGCAGGCGCGAGGCCAGCACCGCCACCGCCAGCACGCCACCCGCCGCCAGGTGCAGCCAGTTGAACGGCAGCAGCAACAGCTCCAGGCCGATCAAGGCGAACAGCAGGGCATTGAGCATGTCGTCGATCAGTTCCCAGAAGCCATCCATGTAGCGGCGGGTCATGTCGTTCATCGCCAGGTTACGCCCCAGGTTGCCGATGATCAGGCCGGCGACCACCATGGCGATCGGCGCCGAAACATGCAGCTCGTAGCACATTGCCGAACCACCGATTACCAGCGCCAGGGTCAGCATGACTTCGACCTGGTACTGCTCGACGCTCTTGATCATGCGGTAGGTGGCATAGCCGATGATGCCACCGAACACCACGCCGCCGATGGCTTCGCGGGCGAACAGGATGGCGGTGTCGGAGACGCTGGGCGTTTCCCCCAGCTGGATGATGCCCAGCAACACGGTGAACACCACCACTGCGGTGCCGTCGTTGAACAACGATTCGCCGACGATGGTGGTTTTCAAGGGTTTGGAGGCGTTGGCGGTACGCAGCGCGCCCAGCACGGCGATCGGGTCGGTCGGGGAGATCAGTGCGCCGAACAGCAGGCAATAGATCAGCGGCACCTGCCAGCCGAACAGGGCGAACACCCAGTGCGACAGGTAGCCGATCACCACGGTGGCGATCAGTACGCCCAGGGTGGCCAGCAGGCCGATCGGCCAACGGTAGCTGCGCAGGTCGCTGAGGTTGACGTGCAGTGCGCCGGCGAACAGCAGGAACGCCAGCATCCAGTGCATCAGCAGGTCGTTGAAGTCGATCTGGTTCATCAGGCCTTCGACGCGTTCTTCCAGGCCAGGGAAGCCGATCAGGCTCAGGCCCTGCAGCATCAGGGAGAACAGCAGCGCCGTGACCATCACGCCGATGGCGGGCGGCAGGCCGATGAAGCGGTAATTGACATAGGTGAGGAGGGTGGTGAGGCAGATAAACGCGGCAACTAATTCAAGCATCCCGATTCCTGTGACAGTGGCTTCCAAGTCGTTACCCGAATGACTCGGGCAGTTCTTTGATGATCTGGCGAGGGGCTCGGGACACAGGATTTGACCAGAATTGTTGGAATCGTTCCGGGCGTACACATCACAGGCAACCCGCACCCCAACGCTATATATTCATCCCTCAAAAACGTCACAAGGACTCAAAGGCGTGCTGGCAACTTCCCTGGTATTGGTCGCCGCCCTGCTGCACGCGACCTGGAACACCCTGATCAAATTCAGCGGCGAGCGCCTGCTGGTGATTGCCAGCATGGACCTCGTCGCGCTGCTGTTCGCCGTGTGCGCAGTGGCCTTCACCGAATTCCCGCCCGCGCAGATCTGGCCTTGGTTGCTGGCTTCGGCGCTGGCCGAACAGTTGTACCGGTTCCTGCTGATCCAGGCCTACCGGGTCGGTGACCTGGGGCTGGTCTATCCTCTGATGCGCGGGCTGTCGCCGCTGGTGGTGCTGGGGCTGACCCTGGCGTTTGCCGGTGAGTCGCTCAGCCAGCAGCAGATCATCGGCATCCTGCTGATCCCGTGTGGCATGGCTTGCCTGTTGTGGCAGGGCGGTGGCGGTGACCGGTTGCCCTGGTCGATGTTGCCGGTGGTTGCGCTGATCGGCCTGTGCATAGGCTGCTACACCTGGTTCGACGGCCAGGCGGTGCGGTTGTGGGGTAAGCCCTGGGACTACCTGGTGTGGTTGACGCTGCTCAGTGCGTGGCCATTCCCGTTGCTGGCCAGCGTGGCGCGGCGGGCGCCGTTCGTGCTGTTCTGGCGCACACAATGGCGCTTGGGGCTGGCGGTGGGCTTCTGTGTGCTGCTCAGCTATGCACTGGTGCTGTGGGCCATGCACCTGGGCTCGGTGGCCGAAGCAGCGGCCCTGCGCGAGTTGAGTGTGATCCTGGTGGTGCTGCTGGGCATGCGCTACCTCAAAGAACCTTTTGGCGGGCCGAGACTCCTAGCTTGCGGGCTGGTCCTGGCGGGCATGCTGGTGATGAAGCTCTAACCCATTTTCGAACGAGGAGTCATGAGCATGACCGTTGCCCTGTGGTGCATCCTGATCGCGCTGCTGTTGAACCCGCTTTGTGCCTTGATCGCCAAGGTCAGCAGTGGCCGCTTCGGCCTGAAGGACAATCATGATCCGCGTGCCTTCCTCGATACGTTGTCGGGCCTGCCAAGGCGTGCCCATGCGGCGCAGCAGAACGGCTACGAGGCGTTCCCGGCGTTTGCCGCAGCGGTACTGGTGGCGGATATCGTCGGCAATGCCGAGCAGGTGACCCAGGATGTGCTGGGGGTGATGTATATCACCAGCCGCCTGCTATATATCATTTGCTACCTGGCGGACTGGGCAGCGCTGCGGTCGCTGGTGTGGTTTGCCGGGTTGGCGATCATCATTTCGTTCTTCGTGGTTTCGGTCTGAAACCGCACCGCCTGCTTCGCGGCGGTTCGACGCCTCGATAAACCCGCTCCCACAGGTCTTGAGATCTGTGCAGCGCCTGTGGGAGCGGGCTTGCCCGCGAAGAATCCACCGCCGATCAAAGCACTTTAGGCACCTCCGGCAGTGGCTTGCCCTTGGGCCAGAGCATCCAGATCTGCCCCTGCTGCTTCATGTTGCCCGCCAGCTCGCCGGCTTGCGGCCCGGTCCCCCAGAACAGGTCCGCACGCACTTCGCCAGCGATTGCCCCGCCGGTATCCTGAGCGCCCACCGGGCGTACCACCGGCGTGCCGTCGGGGCGCGTGGTCGACAGCCACAGCAAGCTGCCCAGCGGGATCACCTTGCGGTCGATGGCCACGCTGTAGCCCGCTGTCAGCGGTACGTTCAGCGAACCGCGCGGCCCCTCGTTGCTGTCCGGGCGGGCACTGAAGAACACGTAGCTGGGGTTGCTGGCCAGCAGCTCCGGCACGCGCTGCGGGTTGGCCATGGCCCAGGCGTGGATGCTGCCCATGGTCACGTCTTCTTTCTTCAACTGGCCTTGCTCCACCAGCCAGCGGCCGATTGGCCGGTAGGGGTGGCCGTTCTGGTCGGCATAGCCCAGCCGCAGCTGGCGGCCATCTTCCAGCTGGACCCGGCCTGAGCCCTGGATCTGCAGGAACTGCAGGTCCATCGGATCGGTAAGCCAGGCCAGTACGGGCGCCTTGACCCCATCGCGGCTGATCACCTCGGCGGTGTCATAGGGTTTGAGCACGCGCCCGTCCAGGCGGCCACGCAGGCGCTTGCCCTTGAGTTCGGGGTATACGCTGGCCAGGTCGACCACGATCATGTCGTCGGGTACGCCATACACCGCCACGTGCGCTGCTTCGGTGCGTTTCAGGCTGCCAGGGTAGACCGGTTCGTAGTAGCCGGTGATCAGGCCGTTGGCGTTGTTGTCGGCGGAGCGCAGGCCATACACCTGCAGGTTCTGCTCAAGGAAGGTGCGCACCTGGGTGGCGCTCGCCGTGTCGCTGCCGGCGGCCTCGCAGGTGGCGGCCCACACCGGGTCGCGTTTGAGCTTTTCGCAGCCGCTGCGCCAGGCATAGAAGCCGGCCAGCAAGTCTTCATCGCTGACCGCAGGCAGGTCTTTCCAGGTGGCCGGGGCATAGGTGGCGATGGCGTGGGGTTCGGGCTTGGCAGTTTCGCCGCCGTTGCAGCCGACCAGCAGGGCGAGTGCCGGGAGTGTCCAGGCCAGATGGCGCAGGGCAGATTTCATCAGTGGGTACCTGTGGCGGGCGAACATGAAGATTCGCCCTTGTGTTTTATGTGGCTATTGGTCTTTGCCTGACAGGCGGCGATACTGGCCGCCCCTTTGCGTAGGCTGAAGTGACCGTGATGTTCAAGCGATTGACCGTAGTACTGCTTGCTGCCCTTGCCCTGACGGCCTGTGACCGGGTCGACCCCAACTCGCCGCTGGGCAAGCGCAAGGCCATTTTCAAGGACATGCTCAAGACCAGCGAAGACATGGGCGGCATGTTGCGCGGCCGGTTGCCTTTCGACGGGGTGAAGTTCGCCGCAGGGGCATTGAAGCTCGATGGCCTGGCCCACGCACCGTGGCAGCATTTTCCCCAGGTGCGCGATGAGGGCGACAGTAGCGCGCGAGCGGACGTGTGGGAGCGTCAGGCGCGTTTCCATGACCTTGCCCGGCAACTGGAAGGCGTGACCGGGGAGTTGGTCGGCGTGACGCGGGCCCAGCCGTTGGACGCGGCGCAGTTGAAGGCACCGATGGACAAGGTCGAGGCGGCTTGCAAGGCGTGCCATACCGAATTCCGCAATCACTGATCGCCTGCCTTCACAGGCGATCAGGCAAGATCAGCGGTCCAGGTCGTCCACGGCTTCCTGCAGCTCTTTACGAGACTCGGCAAGCTTGTCCTTGCGCTTGATGATCTTCTCCGCGTCGCCTTTTTTCTCGGCTTTCTTCAGGTCTTTCTCGCGTTGCGCCACCTCGTGACGCGCATCGAGCACTTTCTGCTCGCGCTCTTTGCGCAGGCCGGCGTCGGTGCAATTGTCAACGCCGCGCAGTGCTTCCTCGAGCCCTGCCACCTGATCGCTGTTGCCATGGTCGCGGGCGATTTTCAGCTGGTTCTCGATGGCGCTGCGCTTGGCGGCGCAACCGGTCAGGCCTTCATCGGGCTGGGCAGCGTGGGCAACGCCAGCCGCGAGACCCAGCGTGGTCAGCAGTGCCAGGGTGGAAATCAATTTCATCAAAGCCTCCTTGAGGGGGCGGGGCAGCAAAAGATGGGGCAAATCCTGCCTTGCTTTTGACGATTTAGGAACCCTTGTTGGATATTTCTGGAACAATCTCGGCGTTTGCCTACAGCTGATTTTGTTAAATCTCATTGCCTCTGGCGGGTGGCTGCAGCCGGGAACCCTTGAATGCCGCTTGCGCTGAGCTGTTGTGCCAGGTCCTGCACGTGCTCCTGCGCGAAAAAAGCCTGTAGCTGGCTGGCGCGGGTTGCGCCGATACCGGGCAAGGCCTGCCATTGCGCAGCTGAGTGGCTGGCGAGGCTGGCCCAGTTGCCTTCGAGTGGCAGGTTGCGCGGTATCGGTACGCCAAGCCCGCTGACCCACTGGGCGAACGGCCGGGTTCGGCCTGCCTCGAAGCTTTGTTGCAGGCGCCTGGCGCGGGTAGCACTGATGCCCGGTAGCTGGGCCAATCGCTCGGCATCCAGCGCCAGCCAGTCTGCCAGCGACATTACCAGCCCCTCCTGCACCAGTCGTCGCCATGTACCGGGCCCGGTGCCTGGCATGGCCAGGCCTTGTTGGCCGCTGAGCCAGGTGAGGCGGGCGATGAACTGCTCCTCGCAGCCTTCGCTAGCTTGCCAGCAGGTCAGGGCGCTGTATTGATCTGGCGCAGGTGCTGCGACGGTATTGCGCTGGGTAGCGCGCAACACCACCTGCTCGAAGCGTGGAATGGTCAACCCTGCCAGGCTGATGGCCACCTGGTCCCCTGGGCGAATGTCGAGCGCCTGCCAGCGAGCCAGCGAGCCCAGGCTCACCTGGGTGACACGACGGTCGTCGAGTTGCACCGGCTGCAACTTCAGGATGGGCGTGATGCGGCCTGTGCGGCCAATGCGAAAGTGCACGTCACGTACCTCGGTCAACGCCTGGGTAAAGGGGTACTTCCAGGCCGCGATCCAGTAAGGCGCATTGCTCTGCCAGCGTTCGGCGGGTGGCCGGGCATTCTGGCGCAGGATCACCCCGTCCGTGGCGAAGGGCAGGGCCGTGCGGTACCAGTGCAGGCGCCAGCGTGCGGCCTCGTCGGTGCTGTGGATGGCTACGCTGAAACGTTGGCTGTCGGGGAAGCCTAGCGCAGCCAGCTGCGCTACACGCGCGCCTTGATCACTCGGCCCTTGCGGCCAGTCCCAGACGAACAGCGCAATGCCTGCGCCGTGTTCACGCGCCAACTGCTTGCGCGCCAACAGCCCCGCGACAGTGGAGCGGGCGTTGACGCTGCCGGCCTGTGCCTGCACATGGTCATCCAGGCGCATGTACAGCTCCCCTTGCAGGGTCAGGTCCAGCGGGCTGGGCAGGTGCCGGTTGATGTTTTCGAGGACTTCGATATGCCGGCTCCAGTCATGCCCCTGGGTGCCGTCACCGCGACTGAGCAGCTGGACCAGCCGGCCTTGGCGATAGACCAGGGTCACCGCGACGCCATCAACCTTCGGTTGCAGCCAGACACCGGTCTTGCCGGCCATCCATTGGCTCACGGCCTGTTCGTCCGGCAGCTTGTCGACGCCAGTGTGGCGGACCGGGTGGGCGATCGGCCCGCGTGCGCTGGCCAGTGAATCCAGCGGGTGCTCCAGTGCAAAGCACCCTTGCAGGTGCAGCAGGTGCAGCAGGCGCTGCCGGCTCTGGTCATAGACCTCGTCGGGCACCAGCGACTCGCCCAGGCGATGGTAGCGGTCATCCCACTGCTGGACGGTCGCGCGCAGGCTGGAGACTTCTGCGCGTGCCCGCTCGACCGACCAGGTCGGGCAACCGTTGGCTTGCGCGTTGAACGATAAATAGAGCAGGAACAGGAGCAGCAATGGCATGGCCAGCATCCTTGCTTGGCGGAGGGGAACCCTCAGCCTAGGCAACGGGAGCGAGCGGCGCGGCGCGCAGTTGTCAGCCGATATGTCATGAAAAAGCCCCTGCCGATCACTCGGCAGGGGCTTTCGTTTACCGCTGCAGGAGAATTACAGGCCGGCAGCGTCACGCAGCGACTGGGCGCGGTCGGTGCGTTCCCAGGTGAAGGTGGTGAAGGTGTCGTCGCCGACAGTCTTCTGCTGCGGTTCGCGGCCGAAGTGACCGTAGGCAGCGGTTTCCTGGTACATCGGGTGCAGCAGGTCGAGCATCTTGGTGATGGCGTACGGACGCAGGTCGAAGCACTCGCGCACCAGCTGGATGATCTTGTCGTCGGAGACCTTGCCGGTGCCGAAGGTGTTGATCGAGATGGAGGTCGGCTGGGCCACGCCGATGGCGTAGGACACCTGGATCTCGCAACGCTCGGCCAGGCCGGCGGCAACGATGTTCTTGGCCACGTAGCGGCCGGCGTAGGCGGCGGAGCGGTCGACCTTGGATGGGTCTTTGCCGGAGAACGCGCCACCACCGTGACGGGCCATGCCGCCGTACGAGTCGACGATGATCTTGCGACCGGTCAGGCCGCAGTCGCCCACCGGGCCACCGATGATGAAGTTGCCGGTCGGGTTGATGTGGTACTGAGTGCCTTTGTGCAGCAGTTCGGCCGGCAGGGTGTGCTTGACGATCAGCTCCATCACGGCTTCCTGCAGGTCTTTCTGGGACACTTCAGGGTTGTGCTGGGTCGACAGAACCACCGCGTCGATACCGACTACCTTGCCGTTTTCATAGCGGCAGGTGACCTGCGACTTGGCGTCCGGGCGCAGCCACGGCAGCAGGCCGGACTTGCGCGCTTCGGCCTGGCGCTCGACCAGACGGTGCGAGAAGCAGATCGGCGCTGGCATCAGTACGTCGGTTTCGTTGCTGGCGTAGCCGAACATCAGGCCCTGGTCACCTGCGCCCTGGTCTTCCGGCTTGGAGCGGTCGACGCCTTGGGCGATGTCCACCGACTGTTTGCCGATGATGTTCATCACGGCGCAGGTGGCGCCGTCGAAGCCGACGTCGGAGCTGTTGTAGCCGATGTCGATGATGACCTTGCGCACCAGCTCTTCCAGGTCGACCCAGGCGGAGGTGGTGACTTCGCCGGCGATGATGGCGACACCGGTCTTGACCAGGGTTTCGCACGCAACGCGGGCGTATTTGTCCTGGGTGATGATGGCATCAAGGACCGCGTCCGAAATCTGGTCGGCGATCTTGTCCGGATGCCCTTCGGACACGGACTCGGAGGTGAAAAGGGAGTATTCGCTCATCTCGACGGGTTCCTAAAATTTACCGATGGTGAGTGTCGCCAGCCGTCCGCTGAAAATGGCGGACCTGGATCTGGAAACCGTTACGCAAGCCCACATAGAGGCTGTCCCCGGGGGCCAGCCCGGCTGCTGCGGCCCAACGGGCCAGGTCGTCCTGCTCGAAGCCGAGCCAGAGGTCGCCGCAGGCGTCCCGCGCCCAACCCTGGTCATGGCTGCACAGTTCGGTGACCAGCAGGCTGCCGCCTGCCTTCACCCGTTTGGCCAGCTGGCGCAGGGCCAGGGCCGGGTCGCTGAAATGGTGCAGCACCATGTTCAGCACAACGCAGTCGGCTTCCACATCCGTTGCACCCAGTGCATCGGCCAACTGCAGGTTTACATTACTCAAGCGTTCGCGTTCGCAGACCTGGCGGGCCAGCTCGAGCATGGTCGGGCTGTTGTCCAGGGCCGTGACCTGGGCGAAGCGCCGTGCCAGGTCTGGCAGGAAGCCGCCATCGCCGGGGCCGACCTCCAGTGCGCTGGCGGCCGGCGCGAAGTTCAGTTTGTCGAGCAGCGCCAGCAGGCTCTCGCGGTATTGCGGCAAGCCGGCGATCAGGTCTTGCTGGGCGCGGAATTTTTCTTCCACGCGCAGGAAGAAGTCCTGGCTGGTGGCGGCGCGGCGTTGCTGCACCTGGGCGATGCGGGCCTGGACATCTTCCGGCAAGGTCAGGCCGTCGACCTCATCGAGCAGGGCCATGTGCAGGCGCCCGCCGAAGCGCTGGCTGTCGGGCAGGGCGCGGCGGTAGAAGATCGCATTGCCTTCGCGCCGGGTGGCCACCAGCTCGGCCTGGGCCAGAACCTTGAGATGGTGGCTCATGCCCGACTGGCCGACGTCGAATATCTGCGCCAGCTCCAGCACGCCGAACGAATCACTGGCCAAGGCGCGCAACACGTTCAGGCGCAGCTCGTCGCCACTGGCCTTGCACAGGGCGGCCAGTGTGTCGCTTTGCTGAGGGATCGGTTGCGCTCGGAGGTTCATGGGGCGGCAGTCTAGACAGGCAAGGCTGCCCTCGCAAGGCCAATATCAAAAAGTTTTGATATTGACTGATGGGCGGGTGGCCCTGGCGGTTTTTTCGCCGTAATGGCGGCCAATCACAGGAAAATCCCCCAACTGCGACCATCCGTCATTGCCCCCGGCCCCCGCAGTGGGCGAAAATGGCCGCCTTTTTTAGTAACACCACCTCTTTCAAGCCCCAGGAGATAAGCGATGCCCAGCCGTCGTGAACGTGCCAACGCCATTCGTGCCCTCAGCATGGATGCCGTGCAAAAGGCCAACAGCGGCCACCCAGGTGCCCCAATGGGCATGGCGGATATCGCCGAAGTGCTTTGGCGCGACTATATGAAGCACAACCCGAGCAACCCAAGCTTCGCCGACCGCGACCGCTTCGTGCTGTCCAACGGCCACGGCTCGATGCTCATCTATTCGCTGCTGCACCTGACTGGCTACGACGTCACCATCGATGACATCAAAGGCTTCCGCCAGCTGCACAGCCGCACCCCGGGCCACCCGGAGTACGGCTACACCCCTGGCGTCGAGACCACCACCGGCCCGCTCGGCCAAGGCATCGCCAACGCCGTGGGCTTTGCCCTGGCCGAGAAAGTGCTGGCCGCCCAGTTCAACCGTGAAGGCCACAACATCGTCGACCACAACACCTACGTGTTCCTCGGCGACGGCTGCATGATGGAAGGCATCTCCCACGAAGTCGCCTCGCTGGCTGGCACTCTGGGCCTGAACAAGCTGGTCGCCTTCTACGACGACAACGGCATCTCCATCGACGGCGAAGTGCACGGCTGGTTCACCGACAACACCCCGGCACGTTTCGAAGCCTACAACTGGCAGGTCATCCGCAACGTCAACGGCCACGATGCCGACGAAATCAAGATGGCCATCGACACCGCGCGCAAGAGCGACCGTCCGACCCTGATCTGCTGCAAGACCATCATCGGTTTCGGCTCGCCGAACAAGCAGGGCAAGGAAGACTGCCACGGCGCACCGCTGGGCAACGACGAAATCGCCCTGGCCCGCAAGGAACTGAACTGGAACCACGGTCCGTTCGAAATCCCTGCCGACATCTACGCCGAGTGGGATGCCAAGGCTGCCGGCGCCAAGGCCGAAGCCGACTGGAACCAGCGTTTCGATGCATACGCCAAGGCCTACCCGGAGCTGGCTGCCGAGTTCAAGCGCCGTGACAGCGGCGAGCTGCCGGCCGATTTCAGCGAGAAGGCCCAGGCCTACATCAACGAAGTGGCCGCCAAAGGCGAAACCATCGCCAGCCGCAAGGCCAGCCAGAACGCGCTGAACGCCTTCGGCCCGATGCTGCCCGAGTTCCTCGGCGGTTCGGCTGACCTGGCCGGCTCCAACCTGACCTTGTGGAAAGGTTGCAAGGGCGTCGAAGCCAACGATGCCAGCGGCAACTACGTGTTCTACGGCGTGCGTGAGTTCGGCATGACCGCGATCATGAACGGCGTCGCCCTGCACGGTGGCCTGGTACCTTACGGCGCGACCTTCCTGATGTTCATGGAATACGCCCGCAACGCCGTGCGCATGTCGGCGCTGATGAAGCAGCGTGTGATCCACGTCTACACCCACGACTCCATCGGCCTGGGCGAAGACGGCCCGACTCACCAGCCGATCGAGCAGCTGACCAGCCTGCGCAGCACGCCGAACCTGGACACCTGGCGCCCCGCCGACGCGGTCGAATCGGCCGTGTCCTGGAAAAACGCCCTGGAGCGCAAGGACGGCCCGTCGGCGCTGATCTTCTCGCGTCAGAACCTGCAGCACCAGGAGCGCGACGCCCAGCAGATCGCCGACATCAGCCGCGGTGGCTACGTACTCAAGGATTGCGCGGGCGAGCCTGAGCTGATCCTGATCGCCACCGGTTCCGAAGTGGGCCTGGCCGTTCAGGCGCAAGCCAAGCTGACCGAACAGGGCCGCAAGGTGCGCGTGGTCTCCATGCCTTGCACCAGCGTGTTCGATGCCCAGGACGCCGCCTACAAGCAGTCCGTACTGCCGGTCGAAGTCGCTGCGCGCATCGCCATCGAAGCCGCCCACGCTGACTTCTGGTACAAGTACGTCGGCCTGGAAGGTCGTATCATCGGCATGACCACCTACGGTGAATCGGCGCCGGCCGCTGCACTGTTCGAGGAATTCGGCTTCACCCTGGAAAACATCCTGGGCACCGCCGAAGAGCTGCTGGAAGACTGATGTAAAGATCTGCGGGCGATGTCGCCCCTGATTCGCGGGCAAGCCCGCTCCCACAGGGTCACATGCAACCTCTGTGGGAGCGGGCTTGCCCGCGAATAGGGCCACGCCACATGCCGCAGGCTGATGACAATAAAACTGTCTCGTGAGCCCCGAATGCCCCACCCGCGTCCCTACAAAGTTGCACTCAACGGTTACGGCCGCATCGGCCGCTGTGTCCTGCGCGCACTGTTCGAGCGGGGGGCAAAGGCCGGTTTCGAGATCGTTGCGCTGAACGACCTGGCCGATCAGGCCAGCATCGAATACCTGACTCGCTTCGACTCCACCCACGGGCGGTTCCCCGGCGAGGTGAAGGTCGACGGCGATTGTCTGCACATCAATGGCGACTGCGTGAAAGTCATGCGCAGTGCCACCCCTGAAGGCATCGACTGGGCCGCCCTGGGCATCGACCTGGTGCTGGAGTGCTCCGGCGTCTACCACACCCGCGCCGATGGCCAGCGTTTCCTCGATGCCGGCGCGCCGCGCGTGCTGTTCTCTCAGCCCATGGCCAGCGAGGCCGATGTCGATGCCACTGTGGTCTATGGCATCAACCAGAGTTGCCTCACCGGCAGCGAACGCCTGGTGTCCAACGCCTCCTGCACCACCAACTGCGGCGTACCGCTGCTGCGCGTGCTGGACCAGGCATTCGGCATCGAATATGTGCAGATCACCACCATCCACTCGGCGATGAACGACCAGCCGGTGATCGACGCCTATCACCACGAAGACCTGCGCCGCACGCGCTCGGCTTTCCAGTCGGTGATCCCGGTGTCCACTGGTCTGGCGCGCGGCATCGAGCGCCTGCTTCCGGAACTTGCCGGGCGAATCCAGGCCAAAGCGGTACGCGTGCCGACCGTCAACGTCTCGTGCCTGGACATCACCCTGCAGACCGCCCGCGACACCAGCGCGGCCGAGGTCAACCGGGTGCTGCGCGAGGCGGCGCAGAGCGGCCCGCTCAAAGGCCTGCTGGCCTATACCGAGCTGCCTCACGCCAGCTGTGATTTCAACCATGACCCGCATTCGGCCATCGTCGATGCCAGCCAGACCCGCGTTTCAGGCCCACGCCTGGTGAACCTGCTGGCGTGGTTCGACAACGAATGGGGGTTCGCCAACCGTATGCTCGACGTTGCCGAACATTATCTGCACGTCGTCCACCCAACCCGCAGCAAACAGCCCTGAAGGACTGCATTCATGACCGTGTTGAAGATGACCGACCTCGACCTGCAAGGTAAGCGCGTACTGATCCGCGAAGACCTCAACGTACCTGTGAAGGACGGTGTGGTAGCCAGCGATGCGCGTATCCTGGCAGCGCTGCCGACCATCAAGCTGGCCCTGGAAAAGGGTGCGGCGGTAATGGTCTGCTCGCACCTGGGTCGCCCGACCGAAGGTGAGTTCTCTGCCGAGAACAGCCTCAAGCCGGTTGCCGACTACCTGAGCAAGGCCCTGGGCCGCGAAGTGCCGCTGGTTGCCGACTACCTGGACGGTGTTCAGGTGAATGCCGGTGACCTGGTGCTGTTCGAGAACGTGCGCTTCAACAAAGGCGAGAAGAAGAACGCCGACGAGCTGGCGCAACAGTACGCCGCCCTGTGCGACGTGTTCGTCATGGACGCCTTCGGTACCGCTCACCGCGCCGAAGGTTCCACCCATGGCGTGGCCAAGTTCGCCAAGGTCGCTGCCGCAGGCCCGCTGCTGGCGGCCGAGCTGGACGCGCTGGGCAAGGCCCTGAAGGCCCCGGCCAAGCCGATGGCGGCCATCGTCGCCGGCTCCAAGGTGTCGACCAAGCTGGACGTGCTGAACAGCCTGAGCAGCGTCTGCGACCAGCTGATCGTCGGTGGTGGCATCGCCAACACCTTCCTGGCCGCTGCCGGCCACCCGGTTGGCAAGTCGCTGTACGAGCCAGACCTGGTCGAAACGGCCAAAGCCATCGCCGCCAAGGTCAGCGTGCCGCTGCCGGTCGATGTCGTGGTTGCCAAGGCCTTCGCCGAGGATGCCGAAGCGACCGTCAAGGCCATCGCCGACGTAGCCGCCGACGACATGATCCTGGATATCGGCCCACAGACCGCTTCCAATTTCGCCGAGCTGCTGAAGTCGTCGAAGACCATCCTGTGGAACGGCCCGGTCGGCGTGTTCGAGTTCGACCAGTTTGGCAACGGCACCAAGGTGCTGGCCAAGGCCATCGCTGACAGCGCTGCGTTCTCCATCGCCGGTGGTGGCGATACCCTGGCTGCCATCGACAAATATGGCGTCAGCAAGGATATCTCCTACATTTCTACCGGTGGCGGTGCCTTCCTCGAGTTCGTCGAAGGCAAGGTGCTGCCAGCCGTGGCGATCCTGGAAGAGCGGGCAAAAGCCTGACAATGATGGCGCCTGGCAAAGGGAGCGACCTGATGGTCAAGCAATTGCCCGTGATGATCCTGGCCGGTCTGCTGGGCGCCTGCTCCAGCGGCCCGTCGTCGGATGCCGACCCGGCGCAGCCGCCCAAGGGTGGCTGTTACCAGTCCGAGTGGCAGGCCGAGACCGTGCCGGTCATCAGCAAGCGCGTAGGCCCGGAAGGCCTGGAGAAGTATGACGAAGAACACCAGCGCCAGGCGCCAGGTTGCCCCTGATGCTGTGCGTTTCGTCGGGGCAGGCAACCAAGCGACCGCTGTGTGGTCATCTAGAGGATATGTAATGAAAGCGCTGCTGGCCTCGATGGCCCTGGCGACACTGGCAGGATGCTCGCTGATACAGCCTGCACCTTCCGCCCCGGCGGACAACTGGACCCGCTGGGTCTGCGACACCCAGGCTGAAGTGCTGTGGCGCTTCGCTGATGCACAACGGGACCAGGTTGACGTACGCCTCGGCGGGGGTGACCAGGTCTACCGGCTGAAGTCCGAGCCGGGCGCCTCTGGCGCGCTGTACAGCGATGGCGTGCTGGCCTTCCACACCAAGGGCGAAGAAGGCCTGGTGTACTGGGTGGCAACCAACGACCTGATTGGGCGGGGCTGCAAGGCACCGTGACTGGCCGGGCCGCACAGGCGGCCCACACTACTTGAACAGCAACCGCCCCTGCGGCAGGCTTGCACGAAACAAACGACGCTTGTCGGGAGAGAGATACACAATGGCACTCATTAGCATGCGCCAGATGCTGGACCACGCCGCCGAGTTCGGTTACGGCGTTCCGGCTTTCAACGTCAACAACCTCGAGCAGATGCGCGCCATCATGGAAGCGGCCGACAAGACCGACTCCCCGGTGATCGTCCAGGCTTCGGCCGGCGCCCGCAAATACGCCGGTGCACCATTCCTGCGCCACCTGATCCTGGCCGCCATCGAAGAATTCCCGCACATCCCGGTGTGCATGCACCAGGACCACGGTACCAGCCCTGACGTATGCCAGCGCTCCATCCAGCTGGGCTTCAGCTCGGTGATGATGGACGGCTCGCTGGGTGAAGACGGCAAGACCCCGACCGACTACGAGTACAACGTCCGCGTCACCCAGCAGACCGTGGCCATGGCCCACGCCTGCGGCGTTTCGGTGGAAGGCGAGCTGGGCTGCCTGGGTTCGCTGGAAACCGGCATGGCCGGTGAAGAAGATGGCATCGGCGCCGAAGGCGTGCTGGACCACAGCCAGATGCTGACCGACCCGGAAGAAGCCGCCGACTTCGTCAAGAAGACCCAGGTGGACGCCCTGGCCATCGCCATCGGCACCAGCCACGGTGCCTACAAGTTCACCAAGCCACCTACCGGTGACGTGCTGGCCATCGACCGCATCAAGGAAATCCACAAGCGCATCCCTAACACCCATCTGGTGATGCACGGTTCTTCCTCGGTACCGCAAGAGTGGCTGGCGATCATCAACCAGTACGGCGGCGACATCAAAGAAACCTACGGCGTGCCGGTCGAAGAAATCGTCGAAGGTATCAAGCACGGCGTGCGCAAGGTCAATATCGACACCGACCTGCGCCTGGCGTCCACCGGTGCCATGCGCCGCCTGATGGCACAGAACCCGAGCGAGTTCGACCCACGCAAGTTCTTCGGTGAAACCGTGAAAGCCATGCGCGACGTGTGCATCGCCCGTTACGAAGCGTTCGGTACCGCCGGCAATGCCTCGAAGATCAAGCCGATCTCCCTGGAAGGCATGTTCCAGCGTTACCTGAAAGGTGAGCTGGCCGCCAAGGTCAACTGATCTACAGGCGCACGAAGAAAAGCCCGCAGCGATGCGGGTTTTTTTATGCGTCAAATGCAGCAAGGTGACCGTTAGTCGGCTACCGTGAAACTTATCCACTGATAGCGATCTGATTGCATTGCTTGTCGCAACCGCAGGTCTAGAGTATTAATCGGATCCAATAGCAAGTCGAAGTCGATCAAACAAGAGAAGCAGCATGGATGGCGCTTACCCTCAACCACTGGATGGCAAATCGGTTCTCCTGGTGGTAGACGATTACCCGGAAAACCTCATCAGCATGCGGGCCTTGCTGGCGCGCAACGATTGGCAAGTGTTGACGGCAAGCTCGGGGATGGAAGCCCTGGGTACGTTGCTCGAACACGAGGTCGATCTGGTGCTGCTCGACGTGCAGATGCCCGAAATGGACGGCTTCGAGGTCGCCCGCCTGATGCGCGGCAGCCAGCGAACCCGGCTGACCCCGATCATTTTCCTCACCGCCAACGAGCAGTCCGATGCCGCCGTGCTCAAGGGCTATGCCAGTGGGGCGGTGGATTACCTCTTCAAACCGTTCGATCCGCAGATTCTCAAGCCCAAGGTGCAAGCGCAGCTGGACCAGCAGCGCAACCGGCGCATGCTGCAGCGGCTGACTCGCGAGCTGGAAGCCGCCAGGGCATTCAATGCCTCGATCCTGGAAAATGCCGCCGAAGGCATCCTGGTGGTCGACACCGCAGGTGTCATCAGCTTTGCCAACCCGGCGATCTCGCGCTTGATGGATACCCCGGTCGAACAGCTGCAAGGTGCCCATCTGCTCGATCTGCTGCAGTTGGCCAACGCAACCCTGTGGAGCGAATCCGAGTTTCACAACGCCTACCTCGCACGGCAGATCGTGCGGGTCCATGATGCCCACCTGCGTACCCCGGGTGGTCAGCTGGTGCCCGTGGCGCTGTCGTGCGCGCCGTTGCCGGCGGAGCAGCAGGCCATGGTGGTCACGGTGCTGGACATGTCGGTTGAGCGCAATCTGCACCAGCAGCTCGAATACCAGGCGGTGACCGACCCCTTGACCGGGCTGCTCAACCGCCGCGGTTTCTATCAGGCCGCCGAAGGCGCACTGCTGCGCGGCGAACGCTCGAACAAGGCCCAGGCCCTGATGTACATGGACCTCGATGGCTTCAAGCGGATCAATGACTCGTTGGGCCATGAGGCCGGTGACCGGGTGCTGCACTGGGTGGCCGAGCAGCTCAAGGACTGCCTTGGCAGCGAGGCCCTGCTGGCGCGCATGGGCGGCGACGAGTTCACCGCGCTGTTCGACGGCCTGCCCTATCCGGAACAGGCCGGGCGCTATGCCGAGAAGCTGCTCGAGCGGGTCTCGATCCAGCAGCAGGTGGAAGGGCTGGATGTGTGCCTGGGCGTCAGTATCGGTATCGCCACCTACCCCGACTGTGGCAGCAATGTCGAAGGCCTGCTGCGCGCTGCCGATACGGCGATGTATGCGGCCAAGCAGGCCGGTCGCCAGCAGTATCGCTTCTATGATCAGGAACTCAATGGCCGCGCCCGCTCGCGGCTGATGCTTGAAGACAGCGTGCGCAATGCCATCGAGGCCCAGGACTTCAGCCTCGTGTACCAACCCCAGGTGGCCTTTGCCGACGGCCAGCTACGGGGCTTCGAGGCCCTGCTGCGCTGGCAGCACCCCAGCGTTGGCGATGTACCGCCAGGGCTGTTCATACCCTTGCTGGAAGAAGCACGGCTGATCAACCGCCTGGCCAGCTGGATCTACCGCCAGGGGGCCGCGCAGCGTCAGGCCTGGTGCCAGTGTTTCGCCCCGGAACTGGTGTTGGGCATCAGCCTGAGCCGCGCACAGTTCTCCATGCCCAGCCTGGTCGATGAACTGCAGCGGGTGATCCAGGATTATCAGCTCGACCCGGCGCAACTGGAGGTCGAGGTCGCCGAGACCTCGCTGATGTACAACATCGACGCGGCGATCAAGCAGATACACCGCCTGCGCGAACTGGGCGTGCGCGTGGCGCTGGACGATTTCGGCGCGGGCGACTGTTCGCTGCGCATGTTGCGCGACCTGCCCATCGACACGTTGAAGCTGGACCGCCACCTGGTGGCTCGCCTGCCGGACTCGGCGGTGGATGCCGCATTGGTGCGCAGTGTCATCGGCCTGTGCGCGGACTACCGCATCACCGTGATCGCAGAGGGGGTTGAAACACAGGCCCAGGCGGCGTGGCTGAAAGCAAACGGTTGCGCTTACGTGCAGGGTTTTCTGGTCGCACACCCGATGACGGCGGCGGATGCCACTGGCTTCCCGGCGATTTTTCCCTGGCTGCGGCCATGATTGGCTAGAATCGGCATTCGTTACGCCGAATGCCGTGCCATGACCGTATTACGCTATTTGCAAGCCTACCCACCGCACCTGCAGGAGCAGGTGCGGCAGATGATCGACAGCGACCGCCTGGGCGAGTACCTGCAGCGCCGCTACCCCGGCCGCCATGACGTACAGAGCGACAAGGCGCTGTACGGCTATGCCCAGGACCTGCGCCAGCAATACCTGCGCAGCGCGCCAAACCTGGACAAGGTGCTGTTCGACAACCGCCTGGACCTGACCCATCGGGCCCTGGGGCTCAATACCGCAGTGTCGCGGGTGCAGGGCGGCAAGCTCAAGGCCAAGAAGGAAATCCGTATCGCCTCGCTGTTCAAGGAGGCGGCGCCGGAATTCCTGCGCATGATCGTGGTGCACGAACTGGCGCACTTGCGCGAGCGCGATCACAACAAGGCGTTCTACCAGCTCTGCCAGCACATGGAGCCGGCTTACCACCAACTGGAATTCGACCTGCGCGTCTACCTGACCTATCGGGAGTTGCCGGGCAACCTGTAAGGATCACGCAGCATGGATGTGAGCAAGACCAAGAGCAGTTTCTACCGCCGCCTGTACGTGGCCTGGCTGATCGACAGCCAGACCGCCACCAGCGTGCCGGCGTTGATGGAGGCCACCGGCATGCCGCGGCGTACGGCGCAGGATACCATCGCCGCACTCGCCGACCTGGACATCGTCTGCGCGTTCGAGCAGCAGGAAGGTGCGCGCAACCATGCCGGGCATTACCGCATCCATGACTGGGGGGCGATCGACAAGCAGTGGATCATCCGGCACCTGCGGCAGATCAGGGAAGTGCTGGGGTATCCATGACCTTGCGCATGCCGATGTGCGGAATATCGTCCTCCAGGTACTGCTCACCCACCACTTCGAAGCCGTGGCGGGCATAGAAGCCCTGCAAATGTGCCTGGGCCGACAGGTACACCGGTGTGCCGTGCCAGCAGTGCCCGGCCGCTTCCAGCCCTTTGAGCAGCAGCGGATGCCCGAGTTTCAGTTCGCGCACCTCTGGTGAGGTCACCACTCGCCCGATGACCACATCACCCCCCTGGGACTGCGGGTCGAGCAGGCGCAGGTAGGCCACCAGCTTGTCATCCTGCCAGCCCATCAGGTGCAGGGTGTCGCCCGTCAGGTCCTGGCCATCGACTTCCTGGTAGGCACAGCGTTGCTCGACCACGAACACGGCAGTACGCAGTTGCAGGATGGCGTAGAGCTCCTGCTTGTCGAGGTCGGCGTGATGCTTGCAGAGCCAGTGGATGGACATGGGGTACCTCCTGAAATGGATGGCTGATCATCGCAAATTTTCGCAGCTCGGCCAAAATAGAGGCTAAATGACATTATTGGCCGCTGCCCCAGGCAGCGGCTTTGTGTACTCTCATCTGCGATTCGCCTTTCAGCGTGTGCCCCCCACTGCAAAAGGACTTCTGCATGCGGCCACTGCTTTGCGCGTTGGGCTTGCTGGGCGTGCTCCTGGCAACCCCTGCATTCGGCCAGGACAGGCTGCGGCTGGTGGCCGACAACTGGCCGCCGTTCACCGACAGCGCCATGCCAGGTGGCGGCCTGGCCACCAGCCTGGTGACCACGGCGCTGTCCCGCGCCGGTTATGCCAGCGGCTACGAGGAAGTGCCTTGGGCGCGGGCGTTGATGGGCATTGGGGAAGGGCGCTACGACGTTTTGATCAGCGCCTGGTACAACGACGCACGCACACAGATCGGGCAGTTTTCCAAGGGCTACCTGAGCAATCGCATCCGCCTGCTCAAGCGCAAGGGCGACACGTTCCGCTACAAGGATCAGGGCGACCTGTATCCCTACAGCATTGCGGTCGTGCGCGACTATGCGTATTCACCCGCCTTCGATGGTGACACCCGCCTGCACAAGGTGGAGGTACGCAACTTCTCCACCGCGGTACGCATGCTGGCAGCCGGAAGAGTGAACCTAGCGGTGGAGGATGAATACGTGGCGCGCTACAACCTGCAGCGCGAGCCGCAGGCAGTGCGCGAGGGCGTGACGCTGATGGGGCCGCTGCTGGCGGAGAACACCCTGCATATTCTGGTGAGCCTGAAGCACCCCGATCATCAGCAGATCGTCGAGCGGTTCGAGCAAGCCATCGCGGCGATGAAGGCCGATGGCAGCTATGCACGGCTGATGCGTCAGCATGGCTTCTAATACCTTCTGACTGTACTGGCCTCTTCGCGGGCAAGCCCGCTCCCACAGGTTCAACACAGCTCTCGGTGGGTATCCTGTGGGAGCGGGCTTGCCCGCGATGAGGCCAGTACAGGAAAACTCAGGCTGACGGGGCCTCTTTGATCAGGTGTGCAGCCAAGGTCCGCAACGGCCCCAACTGCCGGCAGATCAACGCCAGCTGCGTCTGCACCAACCGCTGGTGTTCGTCCAGCTCGTCCGGCATCTGCTCCAGGGCATCGGCCAGCGCCTCTTCGGCATCACTGTGAATCGCCACCGGCAGCCGCGCCGCCAGGCCATTGGCTATCTCGTCCAGGCTATTGGCCAGGCGCTGCCCGGCGCCATCGATCAACTGCTCCTGCACCTCTGCCGGCAGGGCTGTATCACGGTGCGCGCCCAACCCCGACAGGTAACTGAGCAAGGTGTGCGACAGCACCAGAAAGCGGAAGCCGACATCGGCCTCCTTACGGAAATGCCCTGGCTCCATGAGCATGTTGGCCAATGTGGTCGACAGCGCCGCGTCGGCGTTGTGGGCGTTGCGCCGGGCCAGGCGGTAGGCGAGGTCGTCGCGCTTGCCGTGGGCATATTGCTGCATGATCTGACGCAGGTACACGCTGGCGCAGGCCAGGGTGTTGGCCAGCGCCTTGTTCAAGCGCCGGCCCTGCCAGTCGGGGAGGAACAGGAACACCGCAAGAATGGCGATCAGGCTGCCGACCAAGGTATCGAACAGGCGCGGCAGGAACAGGCCGTAGCCATCGCCGATCTGGTTGAAGCAGAACAGCACCATCAGCGTGATCGCTGCCGTGGCCAGGGTGTAGCGGGTGGTGCGGTTGACGAAGAACACCACGCCTGCGGCCACGGCGAACAGCGACTGGATGACCGGGTTGGGGAACAGGTCGAACAGCGCCCAGCCGACGGTCAGGCCGATCGCGGTGCCGAAGATCCGCTGCACCAGCTTGCGCCGGGTGGCGCCGTAGTTGGGCTGGCAGACGAACAGCGTGGTGAGGATGATCCAGTAGCCTTGGGTCGGGTGGATCAGGTGCACCATGCCGTAACCGATCGACAGCGCCAGCGGCAGGCGCAGGGCGTGGCGGAACAGCAGCGAGGTCGGTGTCAGCTGGGTGCGCAGGCGCGTCCACACGTCCTTCAGGGTGCGTGGCGAGCGGTCGAGCAGGCTGCTGTCGCTGGCATCGGCCAGGCTGTCGGGGTTGCTGGCGGCGCTGAGCAGGCGGTCGAGGGTCGCCAGGTTGGCGGCCAGGGCGCGCAGCGAACGCAGCAGGCCACGCCAGGCCGGGTTGCTCTGGATACGCAGGTGTTCCAGCGAGGCGTTGAGGTCTTCCAGGGCCTCGGCGAAGCCGGTGGCCAGCACGAAAGGCTGGCGCAGGCGGATCGAGCGGGCCAGCTCCTGGCAGGAGGCGCCCTGTTTGCGCAGCAGGCGCTGGCAGCGGAACATCACGTCGCTGTGGAAAAACGCCTCGTTGAGGGCGTTGTAAGGGTAGTGCGAGGCGCTGACCCGTTCGTGGATGTCCTGGGCCAGGAAGTACAGCTTGAGGTAGCGGCTGACCTTGGCGTTCGGCTGGCTGTTGCCGACCCGGTGCAGGATGATTTCCTTGGCCGCGTTGAGTGCCGCCACCACCTTGCCATTCTGCCGGGCCAGTTCCAGGCGCTGGGCCTCGACATCGAGGTTGCGGATCGGCTCGAACAGGCTGGCCTTGAGCTTGAGGTAGCTGCCGAGCTCGAAGAACAGCTTGGCCAGGCTCTGCTGCACCGGCTGGTTGGAAAACAGCGCCTGCCACAGCACCGAAAGCAGGCCGTACCAGGCCGCGCCAGCCACCAGCAGCATCGGCTCGTGCCAGAAGTCGGTGACCTGCCCGCCACGCTGGTCCACGCCGATCATGGTGTACACCGAGGTGATCAGCGTTGCCGAAGCAATCGCGCCATAGCGCTCGCCAAGGGCGCCGAGCATGGTCAGGCCGAACGCGGCCAGCGCCAGGGCGATGACGAAGACCCACGGGTAGGGGAACAGCAACTCGACCGCCAGCGCGGCAATGGCAAAGCAGGTGAGGGTAACGGCCAGGGCGCTGAGGCGGCCCTGCCAGCTGTCATCGGTCTCGGCCAGGGCGCTGGCGATGATGCCAAGGAACAGAGGGATCAGCAGGGCCATCTCGTTCTGGTACCAGCACAGGGCCAGGCTGCCGGTGAGGGCGATGGTGACCCGGATGCTGTAGCTGAACTTGTCTTGGCCCCACAGGCGACGCAGTGACTGACGGAACGAACTCGATGACATGATGGCCTGCTAGGCAGTGATCGAATGAATGCATTGCAGCACGGCCAGCAAGAAGCGTTCCGTGCTGCTGAATGGATTCTACTCTACACGAACTGCGCAGCGGCGTTGGCGGATGCCCAGGCCCACTGGAAATTGAAACCGCCCAGGTGGCCGGTGACGTCGAGTACCTCGCCGATGAAGTACAGGCCGGGGCTTTTCAGCGATTCCATGGTCTTGGACGATACTTCGCGGGTGTCAACGCCACCGAGAGTCACTTCGGCAGTGCGGTAGCCTTCGGTACCGGCTGGCACCACCTGCCAGTTCGCCAGTTTTTCGGCGATCTGCGCCAGTTCCGCCGGGGTGTACTGCTTCATCGGCCGCGACTCGAACCACTGCTCGGCCAGCAGGTTGGCCAGCTTGCGGGTGAACACCTCGCCCAGCACGGTCTTCAGTTCGGCATTGGCGCGCTCGGCCTGCATCTGCTGCAACCAGCTCAGCGCGTCGCGATCGGGCAGCAGGTTGATCTCCACGGTGTCGCCGGCTTCCCAGAACGACGAGATCTGCAAGATCGCCGGGCCACTGAGGCCGCGATGGGTGAACAGCAGGTTCTCGCGGAAGCTGGTGCCGTTGCAGCTGGCTGTGCAGTCCAGCGAGGTGCCCGACAACTCGGTGCACAGTGCCTTGAGTTGGGGCTCGGTGATGGTGAACGGCACCAGCCCGGCGCGGGTCGGCAGCAGGGTGTGGCCGAACTGGCGGGCGACCTGGTAACCGAAGCCGGTGGCGCCCAGGGTCGGGATCGACAGGCCGCCGGTGGCGATCACCAGCGACTGGCAGGCGAACTGGCCACCGCTGGTTTGCAGCAGGTAGCCGGTTTCGGTCTTCTCGATGTGTTCGATGCTGGTGTGCATGCGGATTTCGGCGCCAGCGTCATCGCATTCGGCCAGCAGCATGTCGAGGATGTCGCTGGCCTTGTTGTCGCAGAACAGCTGGCCGAGCTTCTTCTCGTGGTACGGCACGCCGTGCTTGCTCACCAGCTCGATGAAGTCCCACTGGGTGTAGCGGGCCAGGGCCGACTTGCAGAAGTGCGCATTCTGCGAGAGGAAGTTGGCCGGTTCGGTGTACATGTTGGTGAAGTTGCAGCGCCCTCCGCCGGACATGAGGATCTTCTTGCCGGGCTTGTTGGCGTGGTCGAGCAGCAGCACCCGGCGGCCACGGCGGGCGCTGAGCTGGGCGCACATCAGACCGGCGGCGCCGGCGCCGAGGATGATCACGTCGGTGGAGTGCACGGTGTTACCTCTTCGGAATTGCCGGGGCCGCCCAGCGGCCCCCAAGAATGATCAGACGATACGGACTTTCAGGGACCGGCCCTTGATCTTGCCGCTGTTCAAGCGCTGCATGGCCTGCTTGGCCAGCGGCCGCTCCACGGCAACGAAGGCCTGGAAATCGAAGATGGCGATCTTGCCGACCTGCTTGCCCGGGATCCCGGCATCGCCGGTCAGCGCACCCAGGATGTCGCCCGGGCGCAGCTTGTCCTTGCGCCCGGCGGCGATGCACAGCGTGCTCATCAGCGGCAGCAATGGCTCGCCCTTGTTCTTAAGGCTGTCCAGCTGGTCCCAGCGCAGCGGGCGCTTCTGCAGGTCCTCGATGGCCTGGGCGCGATGGCCTTCGGCTGGCGCCACCAGGCTGACCGCCACCCCTTTCTCACCGGCACGGCCGGTACGGCCCACGCGGTGCACATGGATCTCGGCATCGCGCGCCAGTTCGACGTTGATGACCATGTCCAGGCCGTCGATATCCAGGCCACGGGCCGCCACGTCGGTGGCCACCAGTACCGAGCTGCTGCGGTTGGCGAACATGGTCAGCACCTGGTCACGGTCACGCTGCTCCAGGTCGCCATGCAGGGCCTGGGCGACGATACCTTTGGCGGTCAGGTGGGCAACCACGTCCTCGCACTGCTGCTTGGTGAAGCAGAACGCCACGCACGATTGCGGGCGATAGTGGCCAAGCACGCGGGTGACCGCTTCCAGACGTTGCTGCGGATCGATCTCGATGAAGCGCTGCTCGATCTGGTTGTCGGCGTGCAGGCTTTCGACCTTGACCTGTTGCGGCTTGCGCATGAAGTCGGCGGCCAGCTGTTCGATGCCGGCCGGGTAGGTGGCCGAGAACAGCAGGGTCTGGCGACGCGACGGGGTCTTGCCGATGATGCTGGCGATGGCGTCGAAGAAGCCCATGTCGAGCATGCGGTCGGCTTCGTCCAGTACCAGCGTGTTCAGGCCGTCGAGCACCAGGGTGCCTTTGTCCAGGTGCTGCTGGATGCGCCCCGGGGTGCCGACGATGATGTGCGCGCCGTGTTCCAGCGAGGCGATCTGTGGGCCCAGCGACACGCCGCCGCAGAGGGTGAGGATCTTGATGTTGTCCTCGGCGCGGGCCAGGCGGCGCAGCTCCTTGGCCACCTGGTCGGCGAGCTCGCGGGTGGGGCACAGCACCAGCGCCTGGCAGCCGAAGTAGCGCGGGTTGATCGGGTTGAGCAGGCCGATGCCGAAGGCGGCGGTCTTGCCGCTGCCGGTCTTGGCCTGGGCGATCAGGTCCTGGCCGCGCAGGATGACCGGCAGGCTCTGGGCCTGGATCGGCGTCATCGAGGCGTAGCCGAGGGCGTCCAGGTTGGCCAGCATGGCGGTGGACAGCGGCAAGGTGGCAAAGTCGGTGGATTCGGTGGTCACGAGGCGGGCCTGCGTTGCGAAGCGAAAAATGCCGCACAGTCTACCAGCCTCGTGGCCATTCGCCCTACGACTCCATGTGTTGTTCCGGACGACGGGCACGCCTTCCGTCCGTCGGCGACAATTGCAGGAAGATCGCCGCCGCCAGCATGGCCATCACCCCGATGGTGACGAAGGTTAGCTGGAACGCCCCCAAGGTGGTCTCCACACCCTCGGCACTGCCTGCCGCAGTGAAACCGCCGAGCAAGGCACCGGCGCAGGCCACGCCAAGGCTCAGCGACAGTTGCGCGACCACCGACAGCAGGCTGTTGCCGCTGCTGGCGCTGGCATCGTCGAGGTCGATCAGGGTCACCGTGTTCATCGCCGTGAACTGCATCGAGTTGACCGCGCCAAGCAAGGCCAGCTGCACCAGCAGCACGGCGTATGGCGTCTGTTCGTCGACCAGGCCCAGGCTGGCCAGCAGGATGCCCAGCAGCAAGGTGTTGCCGGTCAGCACGATGCGGTAGCCCAGGCGCTCGATCAGTGACCGGGCGACCGACTTGGCGAGCATCGCCGAGGCGGCCAGCGGAATCATGCTCATGCCGGCCTCGGCCGGTGAATAGCCCAGCGCCACCTGCAGCAGCAGCGGCACCAGGAACGGCAGGGCGCCACTGCCCAGGCGCGAGAACAGGTTGCCGAGGATGCCGATGGCGAAGGTGCGCACGCGGAACAGGCTGGGCGAGAACAGTGGCTCCGGGTCGCGCCCGGCGCGCAGCCAGTAGGCGGCCAGGCAGGCCATGCCGGCGAACAGCAGCAACATCACCCGCAGGTGCGGCAGGTGCAGCTCGCCCAGGCCTTCCATGGCGATGGTGATCAGCACCATGGCCGCGCCGAACAGGATGAAACCGGGGCCGTCGAAGCGGGTGCGCTCGACCCCGCGCAGGTCGGGGATGAACTTCCACACCGCATAGCAGCCCAGCGCACCGACTGGCAGGTTGAGCAGGAAGATCCAGTGCCAGCTGAGGATTTCCACCAGCCAGCCGCCCAGGGTCGGGCCCAGCAGCGGGCCGAGCAGGCCGGGGATGGTGATGAAACTCATGATCCGCACCAGCTCGGTGCGTGGGTAGGCGCGCAACACCACCAGGCGCCCGACCGGCAGCATCAGCGCACCGCCCAGGCCCTGCACGATGCGGGCGAAGATCAGGAAGCCGAGGCTGTTGGCCGCGGCGCACAGCAGCGAGCCGAAGCTGAACAGCAGGATGGCGCTGAAGAAGATGCGCTTGGTGCCGAAGCGGTCGGCGATCCAGCCGGAGGCGGGAATCAGCAGGGCCACGGTAAGCATGTAGGCGATGATCACGCCCTGCATGCGCAGCGGGTCTTCGGCCAGCGAGCGGGCCATGGCCGGCAGGGCGGTGTTGAGGATGGTGCCGTCCAGGGACTGCATGAAGAAGGCGATGGCCACCACCCAGGGCAGCCAGCGGGCGGTGGTGGGGTCCAGCGGGGTGCGTTCGGGCATGGCTTCCTCTTCCGTCAGTGCCGGCCCTTTCGCGGGCATGCCCGCTCCCACAGGTACGGCATCACATCTGTGGGAGCGGGCGTGCCCGCGAAGAGGCCGGCAAGGCCAATCACAATGTCAGGGTCAGCCCTTTGACCAGCGCCCCCGGCAGATGACTCGACCCGGTACTGCGCTGTCCATAGGTACTGGTCGAGAGGATCATCTCGCGCTCGCGGGTCAATTCCTCCAGCTGGCTGCCAAGCAGGCTGTACAGGCTGTCATCGAAGCGCATGGTGCTCACCGGCCCCTGGATCTCGCCGTGCTCCACCCAGAACGTGGCAAAGCGGGTCAGCCCGGTCATGCGGGCCGCTGGCAGGTCAGAGTAGTTGAGGTACCACAGGTTGCTGATGTACAGCCCGGTATCGAGCCGCTCAAGGATCTGCTCGCTGGGCAGGCTGCCTGGCGCCAGGCTCAGCGCACACGGCGACTCGTAGCTGTCGGCGCCATTGGCCAGCAACGCGAACTCCGCTGCGCTGCGGGCGCTGACCAGCTGTTGCAGCGCTTTACCCTGCTGAATCAACGGTACATCCAGGCGCGGTGAGCCCTCGTCGGAGAATGCCGGGCTCAGCGAGCCGCTGACCTGTTCGCTGAAACTCACCATCGGGTGCAGTTGCGCATCGCCGTTGTACAGGCGCTGCAGGGCACTGTTGCCGGTGGCCAGGGCCTGTGCGGAGAAACCACCCCAGCAGAGCATGCCGGCGATTTCGTCCATGGCCGCAGGGGCCAGGTAAGCGCGGTAGCTGCCGGGTTTGAGGGTCACTGCCGGGCGGCCGAGGAAACCCAGCTGTTCCCGTGCCAGGCGCAAGCGGGCAGTGAAGTCGTCGGCGCTCCAGTGCTGGCCGGCATAGTTGGCCTTCACCGCCTCGGCGTTTTCGTGGAACAGGCTCCAGTCGAAGTTGAAGCTGTTGGCCTGGTGCCAGCCAATGGCTCCGAACGAGCTGGCGAAACCCCGGCAGATCGGGCCGGCGGCGTAGATGCCGACCAGATCCAGGTCGCCGGCCTCGCGTTCGAGCAGGGCCAGCACTTCGCTCAGTTCGGGCAACGGCTGCTCGTGCTGGCTGTGGCTGTGCCATGCGCTTTCGTCCAGGCGCAGGTACGGGTCGATGGCCAGCAGCGGCACGGTCTGGCGCAACTGTTCCAAGGCTGTGATCAGGCGTTGCTGGTCGAGTTGCGCATCGCCACTCAAGGTCACCTGCTGTTCCGCCTGGCGGCCATCGCGGATCAACCGCAGTTGCGCACTGGCCTGGCTCACTTCGCCGGCCTGGCGCACCTTGGCGTGGTTGAAACGGACGAATTGTGACTGTTCGGCGCTGTAGCCGAGGGTAAATTGCTCGTCGGCTTGCAACGTCTGGAGGACACCCGCGATCAAGGCTTCGAAAACGTGTTTCATCAGGCGTCTCCTCCGAATACGTCGATCTGGCGGAACACGCAGGCGGGCGCGGCATGCCCGACTCGCACCACCTGGTTGGGTTCGCCCTTGCCGCAGTTGGGCGTGCCCAGGACCTGGAAGGTGCTGCGGTCACCGACCGCCGCGAGGTTGCGCCAGAACTGCGCGGAGATGCCGCGGTAGTTGGGGTTCTTGACGACGCCCTTGAGCTCGCCGTTTTCGATCAACTGGCCCCATTCGCAGCCGAACTGGAACTTGTTGCGCGCATCGTCGATGGACCAGGAGCGGTTGGTGCGCATCAGGATGCCGTGCTCGATGCCCTGTATCAGCTGGTCGAGGGACTGGTCGCCCGGTTCGATATTGAGGTTGGCCATGCGGTCGATCGGCGCGCGGTTCCAGCCGCAGGCACGGCTGTTGGCCACGCCATCCAGGCCCGAACGGAACTGTGACAGGGCCCCGCCCAGCGGGCGCACCAGCAGGCCATCGCGGATCAGGAACTGCTTGCTGGCGGCCGTACCGTCGTCATCGAAGCTGTAGCTGGCCAGCTCTTCGCCGATGGTCGGGTCGAAGGTCACGTTGAGCAGGCTGGAGCCGTACTGCAGGTGGCCGAAGTCGCTGGCTTTGACGAAGCTGGTGCCCGCGTAGTTGCGTTCGTCACCGAGGATGCGGTCCAGTTCCAGCGGGTGGCCGATGGATTCGTGGATCTGCAGCATCATCTGGTCGGGCATCAGCAGCAGGTCGCGTGCGCCGCTTGGGGTGTTGGGTGCCAGCAGCAGCTGTAATGCGTCATCGGCGACCCGGCGGGCTGCGCCGACCAGGCCACAGCGTTCGACGATCTCGAAGCCGCCTTGCTGGCCGAAGTTGTCGCGGCCCAGGCTGCGGCTCTGGCTGTCCTGGCCGTCGCTGGCGGTGACGCTCAGGCCCGGGAACAGGAAGCGCTGGGCGTGGCGCAGTTCGGCGCCAGCCGAGTTCAGGTAGGTCTGCTCCACCAGGCTCAAGCCCAGGCTGGCCTGCCAGTCCACCAGGCGGCTGTCCTTGGGTACGCTGGCCGATTCGCCGGCGAGCAGGCCCAGGCAGTCGGCCAGGCTCGGTACCGGCTGGTCGAAGTTGGGCGAGATGTGGTCGTGACGCGCGCTGGTCACAGGCTGCCCGCGCAGGTCGAGCAGGCTGTGCCGGGCGATCTGCCGAGCCAATGCCTCGGCCTGTTCCAGGGCCCGTTGCAGGCCGGCCTGTGACAGGTCGGCGGTGGCCGCATAGGCCTCCACGCCATTGACCCGCACCGTCAGCATGGCGCCCTCGTCGTGGCTGAAGATAGGCGGTTCGGCCACATTGCGGCGAACCGAAAGCGCCTGGTGCGACTGCTTCACATGGCGCAGGGAAAACAACTCGGCCGTACTGCGCAGCGCGGCGAAGCGCTGGCGCAGCAGGGCGCTGGAATCGAACATCTGGAAGCCTCCGTTTTCACGGTGGCTCCCCCTAGAACCACCCGTCCTGCATGGCCAGGCACGTGTCGTCGCGTGCCTCGAGCAATGCCAGCTCATTATGGCAGGCAGGGATTTCCCAGGTCAGAAAATAACGTGCGGCCTGCAGCTTGCCGAGATAGAAGTCGCGGTCGGCGGGGGCGCCCTCGAGCAGGCCGCGTTCGGCGTGGATCGCCTGTTCCAGCCAGCGCCAGCCAATCACGCAGTGGCCGAAGGCCTTGAGGTACAGGGCCGAGTTGGCCAAGGCACCGGCGACTTTGCCCTCGGCCAGGTCGCCGAGCAGTGCCAGGGTCACCGACTGCAGGCGGTTGACCAACTGCTCCAGCGGCTGGCGCAGGGTGTCCAGGCCTGGGTGATGGCTGGCGCGTTCGGCCGTGGCGGCGATCAGGCGGATCAGTTGCTTGAGGCCTGCACCGTTGTTCTGCGCCAGCTTGCGGCCCAGCAGGTCGAGCGACTGGATGCCCTCGGTGCCTTCATGGATCGGGTTCAGGCGGTTGTCGCGGTAGTACTGCTCCACCGGGTACTCGCGGGTATAGCCGTGGCCACCGAGAATCTGGATGGCCATTTCGTTGGCCTTGAGGCAGAAGGTCGAGGGCCAGGACTTGACGATCGGAGTCAGCAAATCGAGCAGTTCCTGGGCCTGTTTACGGGCGCTTTCGTCGCTGGCGGTGTGCGTGTCGTCGAATAGCCGTGCGGCATACAAGCCCAGATCGAAGGCGCCTTCCACATAAGCCTTCTGCGCCAGCAGCATGCGCTTCACGTCGGTGTGTTCGATGATTGGCACAGCGGGGCTTTGCGGATCCTTGTTGTCTGGCAGCCGACCCTGGGGCCGCTGGCGAGCGTATTCCAGGGAGTAGAGGTAGCCCGCGTAACCGAGCATCACCGCGCCCATGCCGACGCCGATGCGTGCCTCGTTCATCATCTGGAACATGCACGCCAGGCCTTGGTGTGGCTGGCCGACGAGGTAGCCGACGCACTGGCCGTTGTCGCCAAAGTTGAGCGCGGTGGAGGTGGTGCCGCGCCAGCCCATCTTGTGGAACAGCCCGGCCAGCAGCACGTCGTTGCGCGGGCCGCGGCTGCCGTCCTCGTTGACCAGGTACTTCGGCACGATGAACAGCGAAATGCCTTTGACGCCGGGCGGTGCGTCCGGCAGCTTGGCCAGCACCATGTGCACGATGTTCTCCGACAGTTCGTGGTCGCCGCCGGAGATGAAAATCTTGTTGCCCCTGAGCCGGTAGGTGCCATCGCCCGCGGGTTCGGCGCGGGTGCGGATATCGGCCAGCGACGAACCTGCGTGGGGCTCGGTCAGCGCCATGGTGCCGAAGTAGCGGCCTTCGATCATCGGCTGCAGGTACAGGCGCTTCTGTTCGTCGGTGCCGAAGCTTTCGATGAGGTTGGCGGCGCCCATGGTCAGGAACGGGTAGGCCGTGGTGCCAGCGTTGGCCGCCTGGAAGTGGGCGAAGCAGGCCTGCGAGACCAGGCTGGGCAACTGCATGCCGCCGACTTCGAAATCGCGGTTGGCGTTGAGGAAGCCGGCTTCGAGGAAGGCATCGACGGCGGGCTTTACCTCCGGGATCAGTTCGGCGCGGCCGTCCACATAGCGCGGCTCGTTTTCGTCGGCTTTGCGGTTGTGCGGGGCGAAGTACTTTTCGGCGATGGTGCGGGCGGTGGTCAGGGCCGCGTCGAAGGTTTCGCGGCTGTGATCGGCGAAGCGCGGGCGCTGGGTCAGGGCTTCGGCGTCGAGGACTTCGTAGAGTTCGAAGGCGAGGTTGCGGGGGCTGAGCAGGGTCTCGGGCATGGGGGCGGTCCTGAGGCGGGATGCTGCGAGTCTAGGGGGTTGGGAGAGGTGGGGGGAGGTTAATAGGTTTGGGTGATATGGGTTTAGAAGGTGAAGATTGTGGGGGGCATGAGGTGCTCGGCTGGCACCGCTTAACCGTCGAGATGATTCCTACAATTTGCATGGTATCTGGACTACTGCGGCTCCAGTACTGACTGGTTTTGAATGCGCGTTTGGTGTTCACAAGGAAGCGCTTCTGATGGTTGACGTACTTGATAGCAGTGCAGGTAAAGCCCAGGATCTCGAAATGCCCTTTTTCGTAGTGTCGCCCATGAAACTTGGCGTGATGACATTCTTCACCGTGGGCTTTTACTGGTTGTATTGCTTTTATCAAAGTTGGAGGCTGCATAGGGGCAGGACGGGCGAAAATGTAAGCCCTTTCTGGCGATCTTTTTTCGGAATATTCTTCATTTATCCGTTGCTGAGGCGAGTAGATGAACACATTCGCCTCTCAGGTAAATCCTGTGCCTGGAGCATCCTCAGTCTGACGTTGGGTTACTACGGCATCTGTTTGCTGGGTCTCGTTGTCAGTGTCGTTCTTGTAGATCAGCTGTGGCCCTCTTATGTGGTGGGGTTCATCTTTCAGCTGGTTTGGGTGGCGTGGATGATGTCCGTGCAAAAAGGCATTAATCTTGCCGCCGGTGAAGTGGCGGGAGAGAGCAATGGTCATTTTACTGCGAGCAACTGGGTCTGGATTTTGATATGTACCGCGATCAGAGTGGCGCAGCTATTTGCCCTGATCGAGCTTTCATCCCTGATGTGAGGCGAAGTTTTACTGCGGCGATGGCAGTGGAGATTCAGGCTGTACGTCTTGGGCATGCAATCTCCAGTGCCATGGTCTTGAGGCAGCCTTTTCAGCGCTGAAAAGGAGTGCCGTCAGCATTCAACGGGCGGAAGTATCCTTTGATGCAACCAAGGTTGCGGACGCAAATCTGAATGTGGGTTTCTTGCCTGAACGAAGTGCCCGGATAGATTTCGGCTCCCTCCAGAAACGGCGAGCGAATCGACTCGTAGGGCTCTTGGCCTGTAATCTCTCGGGCTGAGTGGAGGTACTGGAAAACAGCGCAGTCGAGGAATCTTTTCAAGTTGTCAGGATCGCCTGAGAAGCCGGGCTTGTTCTTGGGCAGAACATCAGTGTTGGCAGCTAACAGGTGATAGGCTTCTCCAAGCTCTGTCAGAGCACCTTCCTCTGTCAGGTTGAGGCACAGCCCGAGGTCGATGATTGCACCAACGACGTAGGGTTCTTTTATTGATCCTTTCCCACGCTTGTACTTCCTGATGAGGTGGGCGTAGCTCAACGCACGCTCTGGGCTGTTTTCCCAAAGATAAGCGCCGTCACCGAGCCAGTCATAATCATTTTTGCTGGGTGATATCTGCTCACCCGCCAGTATGGCTTCATCGACTTCACGATCACAGCCATGAAACCCGAAAACGATTGAAGGGGACTGTTGATACATTTATCGGTAACGGGCTCTGAGCTTGCCTTTAGCAGTGAACACACCCGTCATGGCACGGAACGCTTTAGCCTCAGCTGGATTGTCGGCAAGTATCTGTGCCAACTGTCGAATGCGCTGAGCAGATTCTATGTACGGGTTATCAGCTTTGGGCTTGTTGGCGGCTTTTGTAGTCATTCCGACCTCCAAGGGGGCGTACGGGTGGCGATCATGGTAAACCTCAAGATGCGCTCGTCGAGTTTGTCAGTGTAACGGTCCCTGGAATCCTGGAAAATCTCAGATCTTTACCGCATCTTGTAGTCCATTTCCGAAAGTTGCGCTCAACTGCTCCAAAGCATGCGCCCATTAAAAAGGAGAGCCGAAGCTCTCCTTTTCATCAACAACCCTTGGCGTCAGCCAATGGTCATCAGGCTGGCGTTACCGCCCGCCGCCGCAGTGTTCACACTCACCGCCCGCTCGATCACCAGGCGCTCCAGTGCAATCTGGTGGTCGCCGCTGGACAGCCCGTGCACACCGACGATCGCGCCAGCGCGCTTGGCCACCTGCTGGCAAACGCTGCGCAGCTGGTCAGAGTCGCCGTGATGGATCACGGCGTCGAACGCCACTTCGTCCTTGTTCCAGTCCGCCACCAGCTTGACCTTGGCCTGCAGCTCCTTCGGCAGGCGAGCGCGCAAGGCCTTGCCCGGCTCTGCATCAGCCCACACCGCCGAGCTACCGACCGCCAGCACGGCAGCGAACTGAGCCAGCAGGTCGGCCTCGTTGTCGGCAAGGCACAGCACGTGCTCACGCGGCAGGATGGTGTAGGTGTTGCGCTCACCGGTCGGGCCGGGCAGCAGGCGGGCGATGCCGCTCTGCGACTGGCTCGCGAACTGGTCGCACAGCGCGGCCAGTTCGGTCTGCTGGTTGCTCTCGGCCCAGGCCTTGAGGGTGTGCAGCGGCTTGATCAGCTGGTCGTGCAGGGCACGGTCCGGCTGGCCTGCGCCATCCTGCTGCTGGAAGTGGCGGCCGATCGCGTCGGCCGGGCGGGTCGACAGCAGGCGGTACAGGTACAGCGGGCCACCGGCTTTCGGGCCGGTGCCGGACAGGCCTTCACCACCGAACGGCTGCACGCCCACCACAGCGCCAACGATGTTGCGGTTGACGTACATGTTGCCGGCGTTGGCGGTTTCCACCACCTTGGCGATGGTCTCGTCGATGCGGGTGTGCACGCCGAGGGTCAGGCCGTAGCCGGAAGCGTTGATCTGCTCGATCAGCTGATCGAGGTTGCGGCGGTTGTAACGCACCACGTGCAGCACCGGGCCGAAGATTTCACGCTTCAGTTCATCGAAGCTGTCCAGCTCGATCAGGGTTGGCATGACGAAGGTGCCACGCTTGATCTCGGCGGTATCGGCGATTGCCACTTGATAGACAGTGCGGCCTTTTTCGCGCATCCCCTGGATGTGCTTCTCGATACCGGCCTTGGCCTCGGCGTCGATCACCGGGCCGATGTCCACGGCCAGGCGGTCCGGGCAGCCCAGGCGGCTTTCGGCCATGGCGCCCTTGAGCATTTCGATCACGCGGTCGGCGGAGTCTTCCTGCAGGCACAGCACGCGCAGGGCCGAGCAACGCTGGCCGGCGCTGTCGAAGGCGGAGGAGACCACATCGATGACCACCTGCTCGGTCAGCGCCGAGGAGTCGACGATCATCGCATTCTGGCCGCCGGTTTCGGCGATCAGCGGGATCGGCCGGCCCTGGTTGTCCAGGCGCCCGGCGACGTTGCGCTGCAGCAGTCGGGCCACTTCGGTGGAGCCGGTGAACATCACGCCTTTGACGCGCTCGTCACCGACCAGGCCGGCACCGACGGTTTCACCGCGACCTGGCAGCAGTTGCAGCACGCCTTCCGGAATGCCGGCCTCCAGCAGCAGGCGCACGGCTTGGGCGGCGATCAGCGGGGTCTGTTCGGCTGGCTTGGCAAGCACCGGGTTGCCGGCAGCCAGGGCTGCGGCCACCTGGCCGGTGAAGATCGCCAGCGGGAAGTTCCACGGGCTGATGCACACCACCGGGCCCAGCGGGCGGTGAGCGTCGTTGCTGAAGTCGTGGCGTGCCTGCACTGCGTAATAGCGCAGGAAGTCCACGGCTTCGCGCACTTCGGCGATGGCGTTGGCGAAGGTCTTGCCGGCTTCGCGGATGAGCAGGCCCATCAGCGGCTGGATTTCGGCTTCCATCAGGTCGGCGGTGCGCTCCAGGATCGCGGCGCGCTCGGCTGGCGGGGTGGCCTGCCAGATCGGCGCGGCGTTCAGCGCGCACTGGATGGCATTGTCGACGTCAGCGACGGTGGCTTCCTGCACGTGGCCGACCACGTCGCGGTGGTCCGCCGGGTTCAATACCGGCACAGCTGCAGCTTCGCTGGCGGCGCAGGCCAGCAGCGGGGCGGCTTTCCAGTCGTTGTTGGCAGTGGCCAGCATGGCGCAGGACAGCGACGCCAGGCGGTGTTCGTTGGCCATGTCGATACCGGCCGAGTTGGCGCGGTCGCTGCCATACAGCTCGCGTGGCAGCGGGATGCGTGGGTGCGGCAGGCCGATGCTGCCTTCCTGGGTGCCCATGCGCTCGATGCTGGCGACCGGGTCGGCGACCAGTTCCTGAATGGAAATCGAGTGGTCGGCGATGCGGTTGACGAACGAGGTGTTGGCGCCGTTCTCCAGCAGGCGGCGGACCAGGTAGGCCAGCAGGGTTTCGTGGGTGCCGACCGGGGCGTACACGCGGCACGGACGGTTCAGCTTGCCGTCGGCGACCTTGCCTACAACCTGTTCGTACAGCGGTTCACCCATGCCGTGCAGGCACTGGAATTCGTACTGGCCCGGGTAGTAGTTCTGGCCGGCGATGTGGTAGATGGCCGACAGGGTGTGGGCGTTGTGGGTGGCGAACTGCGGGTAGATGGCTTCCGGCACGGCCAGCAGCTTGCGGGCACAGGCAACGTAGGACACGTCGGTGTACACCTTGCGGGTGTAGACCGGGTAGCCTTCCAGGCCTTCGACCTGGGCGCGCTTGATCTCGCTGTCCCAGTAGGCACCCTTCACCAGGCGGATCATCAGGCGGTGGCGGCTGCGCTTGGCCAGGTCGATGACGTAGTCGATCACGTACGGGCAGCGCTTCTGGTAGGCCTGGATAACGAAGCCGATACCGTTCCAGCCCGCCAGGGCCGGCTCGAAGCACAGGCGCTCGAGCAGGTCGAGGGACAGCTCCAGGCGGTCGGCCTCTTCGGCGTCGATGTTCAGGCCGATGTCATATTGCTTGGCCAGCAGGGTCAGCGACAGCAGGCGTGGGTACAGCTCTTCCATCACGCGCTCGTACTGGGCACGGCTGTAGCGTGGGTGCAGCGCCGACAGCTTGATCGAGATGCCCGGGCCTTCATAGATGCCGCGGCCATGGGAGGCTTTGCCGATCGAGTGAATGGCCTGCTCGTAGGACGCCAGATACTTCTGTGCGTCATGCTCGGTCAGTGCGGCTTCGCCAAGCATGTCGTAGGAGTAACGGAAGCCCTTGGCTTCGAAGCGGCTGGCATTGGCCAGGGCTTCGGCGATGGTTTCGCCGGTGACGAACTGCTCGCCCATCAGGCGCATGGCCATGTCGACGCCCTTGCGGATCATCGGTTCGCCACTCTTGCCGATGATGCGGGTCAGCGAGGAGGTGAGGCCGGCTTCATTATGGGTGGAGACCAGCTTGCCAGTCAGCAGCAGGCCCCAGGTGGCGGCGTTGACGAACAGCGACGGGCTGTTGCCCAGGTGCGGCTGCCAGTTGCCGTTGCTGATCTTGTCGCGGATCAGGGCGTCGCGGGTACCTTTGTCAGGGATGCGCAGCAAGGCTTCGGCCAGGCACATCAGGGCAACGCCTTCCTGGGACGACAGGGAAAACTCCTGCAGCAGGCCCTGGACAATGCCGGCACGGCCGCCAGCACTCTTCTGGTTACGCAGTTTTTCGGCGATGCCGGCGGCCAGCTTGTTGGTGGCTTCGGCCAGCGGGGCACTCAGGCGCGCCTGCTCCAGCAGCATCGGCACCACTTCCTGCTCGGGGCGGCGGTAGGCGGCGGTGATCGCCGAACGCAGGACCGACTGCGGCAGGATGCTCTCGGCGAATTCGAGGAAGCACTGGTGGGCGTGGTCTGGCTGGACCTCGCCAGCGTCATCGGCCAGGTTGTTGGCGTGACCGTTGAGTTCGGTCAGGGTGGCGCCACCCTCGAGCTTCTCCAGGTAATTGAAGATCGCTTGTTTGATCAACCAGTGCGGCGTGCGGTCGATGGACTGCGCAGCTGCTTTGAGTCGCTCACGGGTCGGGTCGTCAAGTTTGACCCCAAGGGTGGTCGTCGCCAATTTCTTATCCTCATTATTGCCACGGTTGTGGCTTAAGCTGCGCCAAGATTAGCGGTAGGCGATTTCGGGTGCAACCAGGTGCAACCCGTTTTTTTCGAGGAAAAGGTGCAACTCGTCTGGCGATATTTCCTACAGCAAAAAAAGAAACCATTACAGTGCCTTTTCTTATGAAAAACCCGGTTTTTGCTCCAAAAAGAAGCAAGAAACGGGATTTTTCTGAAAGGGCACGGCCGGGTGCAACTTGCAAATGAAAAATGGTTGCACCGACTTTGCGTTGTTGCATAGCATTCGCCGCCTGGGTGCAACCGTCTTCAAGCAGGTTGCGCATGAGATAAAAACAAACGCCAGGGCACACGCATGGGCAATCCACTAACGATCACCTTCGTGATCTACATCGCGGCAATGGTGCTGATCGGTTTCGCAGCCTATCGCTCCACCAACAACCTTTCCGACTACATCCTCGGCGGTCGCAGCCTGGGCAGCGTGGTCACCGCGCTCTCCGCCGGTGCTTCCGACATGAGTGGCTGGCTGCTGATGGGCCTGCCGGGCGCCATCTACTTCTCCGGCCTTTCCGAAGCCTGGATCGCCATCGGCCTGACCGTCGGTGCCTACTTGAACTGGCTGTTCGTTGCCGGCCGTCTGCGCGTGCAGACCGAGCACAACGGCGATGCACTGACCTTGCCGGACTACTTCTCCAGCCGCTTCGAAGACACCAGCGGCTTGCTGCGGATCATCTCGGCGATCGTCATCCTGGTGTTCTTCACCATCTATTGCGCCTCCGGCATCGTCGCCGGTGCCCGCCTGTTCGAAAGCACCTTCGGCATGCCGTACGAGACCGCCCTGTGGGCCGGTGCCGCAGCGACCATCGCCTACACCTTCGTCGGTGGCTTCCTGGCGGTGAGCTGGACCGATACCGTGCAGGCTTCGCTGATGATCTTCGCGTTGATCCTCACTCCGGTGATCGTGCTGATCTCCACCGGTGGTTTCGATACCACCTTCCTGGCCATCGAGGCGCAGAACCCGGCCAACTTCGACATGCTCAAGGGCGCAACCTTCGTCGGCATCATCTCGCTGATGGGCTGGGGCCTGGGTTACTTCGGCCAGCCGCACATCCTGGCGCGCTTCATGGCCGCCGACTCGGTGAAATCGATCGCCAACGCCCGTCGCATCTCCATGATCTGGATGATCCTGTGCCTGGCCGGTACCTGCGCCGTGGGCTTCTTTGGTATCGCCTACTTCTCGGCGCACCCCGATCTGGCGGGCCCGGTCACCGAGAACCATGAGCGTGTGTTCATCGAGCTGGCCAAGATCCTGTTCAACCCGTGGATCGCCGGTGTGCTGCTGTCGGCCATCCTGGCGGCGGTGATGAGTACCCTGAGCTGCCAGCTGCTGGTCTGCTCCAGCGCCCTGACCGAGGATTTCTACAAGGCCTTCCTGCGCAAGAACGCTTCGCAGGGCGAGCTGGTGTGGGTCGGTCGCCTGATGGTGCTGGCCGTGGCCCTGATCGCCATTGCCATGGCGGCCAACCCGGAAAACCGCGTGCTGGGTCTTGTCGCCTACGCCTGGGCTGGTTTCGGTGCGGCCTTTGGCCCGGTGGTGCTGATCTCGGTGCTGTGGAAAGGCATGACCCGTAACGGCGCCCTGGCCGGCATCGTGGTGGGTGCGCTGACCGTGATCCTGTGGAAGAACTTCGACACGCTCGGCCTGTACGAAATCATCCCTGGCTTCCTGTTCGCCAGCATTGCCATCATCGTGGTGAGCAAGCTGGGCAGCCCGTCGCAGGCGATGGTGCAGCGCTTCGAAACCGCTGACGCGGCGTATCACGCTGACAAGTAATCCCCGTTGAATCGGTGGCGCCTGCCTCGCGGGCGCCGCCGATCAGCAGTCAGGCCTGACTCCGCCTGCAAGGCAAGGTAAACTTGCCACCCCCGCAGGAGTTGCCATGAACTATCGTCACGCCTTCCACGCCGGCAACCACGCCGACGTCCTCAAACATATCGTGCTGACCCGCCTCATCGCCCTGATGTCGCGCAAGGAGCAGCCGTTCGCCTACATCGACACCCACGCCGGCCTCGGCCTGTACGACCTGCAAGGCGACCAGGCGACCCGCACCGGCGAATACCTGGAGGGTGTCGCTCGCCTGTGGAACCGCGATGACCTGCCGGCCATGGCTGCGGACTACCTGCGCATCATCAAGCGCCTGAATGCCGATGGTGAACTGCGCTACTACCCGGGTTCGCCCGAGCTGGCACGTCGCCTGATGCGTCAGCAGGACCGTGCGTTGCTCAACGAAAAGCATCCGGAAGACGGGCCGCTGCTCAAAGAGAACATGAAGAAGGACCCGCGCGTGGTCGTGCACCTGGGCGAAGGCTGGCACGTGCCACGGGCCTTGCTGCCCGTGCAGGAAAAGCGCGCGATCATGCTGATCGATCCGCCGTTCGAGCAGGCTGACGAGCTCAAACGCTGCACCACCTCGATGAAAGAGGCAATCGGCCGCATGCGCCAGACCGTCGCGGCCATCTGGTACCCGATCAAGGACCAGCGCTCGCTGACCCGCTTCTACCAGGACCTGACCAGCACTGGCGCGCCAAAGCTGCTGCGGGTCGAGCTGTATGTGCACCATCAGGACAGTCCGCAAGGCCTCAACGGCTCGGGCCTGGCCATCGCCAACCCGCCGTGGGGGCTGGAAGAAGAACTGCGCGAACTGCTGCCGTGGCTGGCCAAGGAGCTGGCGCAGACGGCCGGCAGCTTCCGCATGGACTGGCTGATCGCTGAGTAATCAGGCTTGCACGCGCGCCGCGGTCCCTGTGGGAGCGGCTTTAGCCGCGAAGCAGGCGACGCGCTGGATGGCACCGGCAAAGCCGGTGTTCGCGGCTAAAGCCGCTCCTACAGGTAATGCAGTGTCAGCCCTGATCTTTGCGTTATAATCTCGCCCTTTAGCCGCCACCCGCCCATGAGGCCGCTGGCGCATCTCTACCGAATGAAGAGGCTAATCCCTTGGCATTGACGATTCTTGGCCTGTCCGGCGCCCTTAGCCATGACCCTTCCGCGGCCCTGTACATCGACGGCAAACTGGTTGCCGCCGCCGAAGAAGAGCGCTTCGTGCGTGACAAGCATGCGAAGAACCGCATGCCCTACGAGTCGGCGAAGTTCTGCCTGGAGCAAGCCGGCATCAAGCCGTCCGACGTTGACGTGGTAGCCATCCCGTTCGCCCCGATCAGCCTGTTCGGCAAGGCCCGCTGGCACTATGCCAAGCGTTACTGGTACGCCCCGGACCGCGCCCTCGACGCGATCCTGATGGGTAACCGTCGCTACAAGCGCTACCGCAAGAAGATCGTCTGGTGCCTGGAGCAGCTGGGCTTCGACCCGAAGAAGATCAAGATCGAGCCGGTCGAGCACCACCTGGCCCACGCGTCCAGCGCCTACCACTGCTCGGGCTTCAAGGAAAAGACCGCGATCCTCGGCATCGACGGCAAGGGCGAGTACGCCACCACCTTCTTCGGCTACGGCGAAAACGGCAAGATCCACAAGATCAAGGAATTCTTCGATCCGGACTCGCTGGGTGGCCTGTACGGCGCGATCACAGAATTCCTCGGTTTCGAGATGCTCGACGGCGAGTTCAAGGTCATGGGCATGGCGCCGTACGGCGACGCCAGCAAGTATGACTTCTCGCGCCTGGCCAGCTTCGAGAATGGCGAACTGGTGATCAACACCGAGTACGCCAACGTCATCGGCCTGCGCCGCCATAAAGAGAAGGGCAAGGGCTTCTACTTCTCGCCGAAGCTGATCGAATGGCTGGGTCCCAAGCGCGAAGGCGACATCGCCGACGAGCCGTACATCCACTACGCGGCCAGCATGCAGGCGCTGTTCGAGAAGATCGCCCTGCAGATGATCGACCACTACCTGGGCGACACCCTGCGTGAAACCGGCAAGCTGGCCTTCGCCGGCGGCTGCGCGCTGAACGTCAAGCTCAACCAGAAGATCATCGCCCGCTCAGACGTCAAGGAACTGTTCGTCCAGCCGGCTTCCGGTGACGCCGGTACCGCCGTCGGTGCTGCAGCCTATGTTTCCCACGCCCGTGGCGTGCCGGTCGAGAAGATGGAGCACGTCTACCTCGGCCCTTCGTACACCAACGAAGATGTTATCGCCGCCTGCGCCCGTCACCCGAACGCGCCGAAGTGGCGCAAGCTCGACGACATGCCGCAGCGTATCGCCAAGATCATGGTCGAAGGCAACCCGGTGGCCTGGTTCCAGGGCCGCATGGAATTCGGCCCGCGTGCCCTGGGCGGGCGTTCGATCATCGGCTGCCCAAGCGTGCCGGGCGTGGCCAACCGCATCAACGAGCAGATCAAGTTCCGCGAACGCTGGAGACCTTTCTGCCCGTCGATGCTCGATACCGTCGCCCCGCAGATGATCAAGGTCGATCACCCGGCGCCGTTCATGACCTTCACCTTCGAAGTGGCTGAAGAGTGGAAGACCCGTGTGCCGGAGGTGGTCCACGAGGACGGTACTTCGCGTGCCCAGGTGCTCAAGCGCGAATACAACCCGCGCTACTACGACATGATGAAGGCGCTGGAAGACCTGACCGGCAACGGCGTGTCGCTGAACACCTCGTTGAACCGCCGTGGCGAGCCGATGATCTGCTCGCCGACCGATGCGCTGAACATGTTCTTCGGTTCGGACCTGCAGTACCTGATCATGGAAGACATCCTGGTCGTGAAGGACGGCGCAGCCGCCTATGACCAGCCGCTCTGAAGCGCGGATCCTGCAGTTCTGCCATGGCTATGACGGGCCGTTCCTCGATTGTGCCCGTCAGTACGCCAGCCTGTTCCAGGGCAGCGGCTACAAGGTCACTACCGTGTTCCTCACCGGCGCCGCCGACCCGCAGGTTGCGGCTGGCTGTGCGTCGGACGAGGTGCTGTTTCTCGAATTCAGCTCCAAGGCCGTGCGGGGCCTGAAGCTCGGCGCGATTCGGGCCCTGCGGCGCATCGCGGCGGAGCGCAACTTCAGCTTCTGCATCGCTCACCGTTTCAAGCCGATCTACGTCGCGCTGCTGGGCACCGGCTTGCCGGTGATCGGTGTGCACCATGCGTTCGGCGACTATGAGCGCAAGGGGCGGCGTCTGTTCGCCAACCTGTTCAGCAAGCGCCTGAGCTTGCTGGGTGTGTCGGATGCGGTGCGTGACGACATGCGCCGTTGCCTGCCGCAGTGGCCGGCCGAGCGAATCCAGACCCTGTACAACCGTATCGATATCGACGCCCTGCAAGCTGCCCTGGTATCTCGTGCCGAGGCCCGCGAAGCGTTGGGCCTGGACGCCCAGGCATGGGTGGTCGGCAATGTCGGCCGCCTGCACCCTGACAAGGACCAGGCAACCTTGCTGCGCGGCTTTGCCGAAGCGCTGCCAGGCCTGCCGGCCGGCGCACGCCTGGCAATCCTCGGCAAGGGCCGCCTGGAGGCCAAGCTCAAGGCGCAGGCTGCCGAGTTGGGCATTGCCGCGCAGGTGGACTTCCTCGGCCAGGTGCCGGATGCCCGTCGCTATTTCCAGGCCTTCGACGTGTTTGCCCTGAGCTCCGACCATGAGCCGTTCGGCATGGTCCTGCTCGAAGCCATGGTCGCCGGCGTGCCGGTGCTGGCCACGGCCTGCGGCGGTGCGCGTGAGGTGGTCGAAGGTGTTGGCGTGCTGTTCCCGTTGGCCGATGGCGGGCAACTGGCGCAGGGCCTCAAGCACATGGCTGCGCTGGATCAACAGCAGCGCGATGCCTGCGCCGCGCACATGCTGCGGCGCCTGCACGAGCGTTTCTCCGACCAGGCCGTGCGCGAGGCGTTCTGGCAGTTGCCACAGGTTCGTGCGCTGGTGGGGAAGGCTTGATGCTCAATCATATCCAAGCCTTTCGCGAACGCGGTTGGCAGGCCATCGATGCACCGACCTATGCCCAGGCGTGGGCGCGTTTCGGTGGCAGCGTCGCGACGCACCCGTTGGTGGTCGAGCAACTGGCCGATCTGGCCCAGATTCCGGTGCGTTACCTGGGCTGTTATCAGGCGGGCGAGCTGAAAGCCGCTATTGCGACCTGGGGGCGCCACCTGGCGTTGGCCAAGGACGTGCTCAAGCGTGCCGGCAAGAAAGCCCTGTTCGACCTTGGCAATGCCGAGATCATCCTGCCGGCGGCGGCTGATGCTGGCGCGCCGTTGCGCCACGCTGCACGCTACTTGTCCGAGCTGAACCAAGGCCGCTTCAGCGGTCTCAAGGTGCAGAAGGAGCAGCTGGCCATGGCCCGCGCCCATGAAGACCTGTCGAAGAAGTTCCGCTACAACCAGCGCCGCGAATTGCGCCTGCTGGAAGAGGCGGGCGGCGTGGTGCGCCCGATCAGCGACTTCAGCGCGCAGCAGATCGCCGCCATGTACTGCGACCTGTTCCAGCGCCGCTGGGGCTTCCCGGCCACCGGTGCCGAGCGCATGGCCGATGTGCTGGAGCGCCTGCGCGAGCTGCTGATCGGTTCGGTGCTGATGCTCGACGATAAGCCAATCGCCATCCAGCTGGTGTATCGCGTCGAAGCGCCCGAATGGATCAGCGTCGAATACATCAATGGCGGCGTCGACCCGGAGACCAAGGCCTTCAGCCCCGGTAGCGTGCTGAGCTTCCTCAATACCCAGGCAGCCTGGGAAGATGCCCGGGCGCGCAACAAGCCCCTGCGCTTCTCGTTCGGGCGTGCCGACCGTGAGTACAAGGACCGTTGGTGCAACCCTGTGCCGGTATTCCAGTCGTGAGCCGCAAACAGCAGCTGCTCAAACGCCATCGGCGCAACAAGCGCCTGGGCTTGCTGGCCAGCCTGGTGGTGCTGGTGGCGCTGGGTGTCTTCAGCTGGTGGTGGCTGCCGCTGTTGCTGCTGCCGCTGCTCTGGGCCGCTCACGAGGCGTGGTTCGCCGATCACCTGTTCTATGCGCCTGGCGAGGATTACGCCTATCGTTTTGGCGAACTGACCCACGAGGCGCCGGTCGTGCTGCGCGACGGGCTGCTCAAGGTGGGCGCGGCGTTGCAGGGCGATGAAACCTTGGTGCTTGAGGTCCGGGTGAAAAGTGGCTGGCTGGGGCGCTTCCTGGACCCGCGGGTCGAGCTGCACGGCGCCGAACTCGGCGACCGGCAAACCTTCGAGCGTGGCGTCGATGGGCTGCGCTTCCTCAACCTCACCGGGCTGGCGTCACCTCTGCAGGCGGGCACGCTGCGCCTGCGCGGGCGCCATTGTCGACTGCAGGGTGAGCCACGCCTGTGGGTAACGCCCAGCGTCGATCTTCAGCGCCGCCGCGTGATGGTGATAGCGCCGCATGCCGACGATGCCGAGCTGGCGGCTTATGGTTTGTACAGTCAGGCAGACGAGACTTGGGTGGTGACCCTGACTGCGGGTGAGATCGAGGCCGAGCACTATCAGCAGATGGGCCTGGGCAAGTCGGAGGCTGCCCGCCTGAAGGGCCGCCTGCGCGCCTGGGACAGCATCGCCGTACCGCGCTGGGCCGGCGTTCCCGAGTCACGCTGCTTGCAGTTGGGGTATTTCTGCCTGCAGCTGCCCATCATGCAGGCCGTCCCTGATCAGCCTGCTGCGTCCCGCGAAGCGGACATGGCCGATATCCGCCCGTTCCGCCAGTTCAACCCGTTTACGCTGCCGGCGGACCGCGATGGTGCGCCAACCTGGCAAAACCTGCTGGCCGACTTGCGGGCCCTGCTGGAAATGGCCAGGCCTGAAGTGCTGGTCATGCCGCACCCGCAGCTTGATCCGCACCCCGACCATATCTGCGCCCAGGCGGCCGTCATGGAGGCCCTGCAGGGCTTGCCCTGGCAGCCGCAGACACTGCTGTGCTACGCCAACCACCTGCATGACAACGACCGCTGGCCCATGGGCGACAGCGGCGATGGCGTGGCCTTGCCTCCGCAGTTGAGCGCCGAACAGGCCTGGGCGCCATGCACCCTGCTGCTGGATGTCGCTACCCAGCGTGACAAGGCCATGGCCCTGGGCATGATGCACGACCTGCAGCCCCCGGCACCGTTCAAGCGCCGCCTGCGCCGGTTGCTGCAGCGCTGGCTGGCGGGGCGCAGCGCGTCGCCTTACGGGGAGAACGAGTTCTTCCGCAAGGCCGTGCGCCGGCACGAATTGTTCTGGCGGCGTGAGCTGTAAACCCGACCGCGATGGCGCAGAGCGCCCAAGGAAAGTAATGAAAGTCCTATTTCTGGTACAGAAGGAACAACGTGCGATCCTCGATCGCCTGTACGACGGCGTCGCGGCCAACTGTGAATGCGACCTGCGCTGGCTGAGCAGCGAGGACCAGCGCAACCTGCGCCGCTATTTCAAACGTGAAGTGCAGGTCGAGCGCTATGACCGCATTGTCTTCTTCCTGCGCTTCAAGCAAGAGATGCGTCAGGCTGCCTTCATCCGCACGGTGCCGAACCTGGTCATTCTCGAGCACGACGCCTACCAGAACTACATTCCCTGCAAGTACACCGGCAAGTTCAGTGCGCATTACCGCAAGCTGCCGTGGGCGCGGGTGATCAGCTCGGGCTACAGGGTCAGCGAACGCCTGCGCCAGGAGGGTTTCGACGCGGTGTTCGTGCCCAAGGGCTACGATGAGCAACTGCTGGCCGACCAAGGCCGCGAGCGCGATATCAAACTGGCCTTCGTCGGCAGCACCAACAGCGTCGCCTACAGCGGGCGCAAGGCGCTGCTGGATGAACTGGGGCGGGTCGAGAACCTGGTGGTGACCCGCACCAAGTCGGGTGAGGACTACTGCAACACACTCAACCGTATCCAGTTCTTCGTCAGTGCCGATGTCGGCATGGGCGAGTATATGATCAAGAACTTCGAAGCCATGGCCTGTGGCTGCGTGCTGCTGGCATACGACCAGGGCGAAGCCGAGAACCGCGCACTGGGCCTGCAGGACATGGTCAACGTCGTGTTCTATGACAACATCCCGATGCTGCAGGCGAAGTTGCGCATCTTGCGGGAAAACCCTGCGCTTGCGCAGCAAATTGCCGAAAAGGGTCGAGAGCTGGCAGTGTCGCGTTTCAGTTTCGCTGCTGTGGGGCGCAGCATTGTTGAACATATGCGCCCGGCACTCAGGCCGCAGCCGCCGCTGTCTGCGTGGCAGCGCTTGCGGCTTAAGCTGGGCTTCTAACCTGAATATTCCAGCCTATGCTGAAGGGAGGGTGTCTACCCGGCTCTACGCCGGGACAAGACGGGCATTGACGCAGCGCTTGGATACCCTGGTCGGCATGGGATCTTTTTTTTCTGTCATTGACGTTGCAGTCCCATCTGGCTTGCACGGGAGAGCGGCGCTATCCCCATGAATATTGTCAACATGATGTGGGCGGGCGGTTCGCCGTACATGTCCATCCATAAAGTCCATCAACAAGTGCTGTCGCACGCGGGGGCCGACGCCCGTATCAGTAACTGGTTGCTACTCGGTGGTGAGCGGTGCCACGCTTGGGGTACGACCCGCGTATGGCACATGCCGCAACGTGCATTGAAGGGCAAGCACCTGTGGCGTCTATTGAGGCCTTGGCTGCGTCTGCGTCTGCAGCGGGCGCTGAAGGAAGCTGGGGCGGACGTGATCCTGCTCGATGGCGTTGGTGTGGCGCGGTTGGTTTTGCCAGTGATGCAGCGGATCCCTGAAGTTCGGGCCAAGGTCCTGTTCCATGGCATGACCCGCCTGAACGACAGCGATGTGAAGTTGCTCAACAGGCTGCCTGTAGAGCGGTTGAGTATCGCTGCAGTCTCGCACACCTTGGCGCGTTCGCTGGAACATGACATTGGCCGGCCAGTACAGACCCTTCGCATGGCGTTTGACCCGCAAGCGTTTGCCAGGCCGCTGCTCAGTCGTGAGCAGGCGCGCCAGGTATTGGCGCTGCCAGCCCGGGGGCTGCTGCTCGGCGCCGTGGGGCGGCTGGTCGAAAGCAAAGGTTTCGAGATGATCATCGAGGCCTTCGCCAGAGCTGCGGGGCATACGGGCATGCAGCTTGCGATTGTCGGTGACGGCCCCCTGCGCGCCAGCCTGCAGGCTCGGATAGATGGCCTGGGCCTGACCGATAGCGTGCGTCTGTGTGGCCATCACGATAACTTGCAGCAACTATACCGGGCGTTTGACTGGCTCCTGGTACCTTCGCGTGCCGAAGGCTTGGGTCTGGTAGTGCAAGAAGCCGTCATGGCGGATGTGCCGGTGGTTTGCAGCGATTTGCCGGTGTTTCGCGAGCAATTGCAGGAGTCGGGGTGTTACCTGGCAGTTGGCGACGTGGAAGCCTGGGCGCAGCAGATCGCGTGTTGCGATGTAGCTGGCGCGCTGGCGCTGGCCGCCCGGCAACGGCAGGCGCTGGCGCCGGAGGCCGCATGGCAGGCTTTCTGCGACGGGGCGCACAGCCTGCTGCGTGGTTGAGATCAGTGCGCCAGCAAGGCCGCTTCGAAATCGGCGAGGGGGAACCGGTCTGTCAGCTTCTCCCGCTCAATGTAACGTACCATGTGCTGCACATTGCGACGGATCATGCGGGCAGACAGTGGCGGGCGCAGGAAACGCATGTCTGCCACGTCGATCAGGCCGAGGCGCTGGCCAGTCGTGACGACTACATTGCCCAGATGCAGGGAGCGGAAATAGATACCGCTGCGGTGCAGGTGGCGGATCAGTTCGATCAGGCGGGGCAGGTAGTCATCCCAGCTGAAACCGGAGTCGCGAGACATTTGCAACAAGGTGCGTCCGGGCAGTGGGCGATATAGCACGGCTGTTCTACCCGGCACATCCAGTCTGTGCTGGCTGATCACCTCAAGGGTCGGGATACCTAACTGTGCAAGGCGCGCGGCATTGTCGACGAAACGTTGCGAGTAAGGACGCAGCAGCGCAGATGAAATCAGTCGCTTGCGACGAAATACCTTAAGGAAATTTCCATCGCCAAGCAGGTAGACTTTGGCGCCATGACTGTCAGCCTCCAGTACCTGGGCGCCTAGTATCAGCTGATCGAAGTCGACCTGGGAGAGCCGGGAGCATTGCATGAGTTGAGCCTTGTCGTCTGGCGAACAATTTGACCGGCAATAATGCCGAAAATAACGCTGCAGCACCAACGTATGGTGTCGTTGATTGACCGAGGGGACCTATGGTCTACGAGAAAAACTGGGTTAAGGCCTGGTTGGGGTTTGGTCTGGTGTGGTTCTTAGGGGCGATTGCCCTGGCGCCTAGCAACAAGTTTTATCAGCAAGGTTTGGTTCTGTTCCTGTGGGTGCCCATGCTGCTGCTCGCCTGGCCGGCTCGGCGGGTGCTGGTCGAAGCCTGGCGGCGGCAACCGGCGATGTGGGTCAGCATCGTGTTGCTCATGGTGTGGGGGCTGATCAGCCTGGCTTGGACCTCTGCCGAAGATGCGGGTCGTGAGGCCAAGCGTTTACTTTACATATTCGTGTTCTTGCTGGCGTTCCCTATGCTGGCACAAGCCGGCGCTGCCCGTGTCCGGCACCTGTTGCAGGCGGGTAGTGCAATGCTGGCCTTCGCTGCCTTTGTGTCGATCGTGCATTTCTATGGCCTGCAGGGCGAACCTTTGAACGCGCGGCTGACCGGTATCGGCGGAATCTCGCATCCGATTCTCGGTGCCTATGTGGTGGCTGCCGCAGCGCTGTTGCTGCTGTATCAGATGCCCCGCCAACGGCTTGCCCGGGCTGGTTGGTTGCTGGCATTGGCCTGCATGGGCGCCTTCGTCGTGCTCAGTCAGAGCCGAGGTGCAGTGTTGTCCTTGCTGTTTACTTTGTTGCTTGCCCCACTATGGTGTCGGGACCGGCATAGCCGCGTGATTGCGGTGATGGCAATTGTCAGCATCGGGCTGGCCATCTTTGCCATGTATGACCTGCTAACTGCGCGCGGTGTGTCTTATCGTCCACAGATCTTCGAGGTGGTATTGAGCATGATCGATGCGCATCCGTGGGGTGGGTTGGGCCTTGGATCCTCCTACCGCGTGAGCGTTGCGGGCCTTCAGTTCGATCATTCCCATAACATGTTCACCCACGTCGCCTTGGAATTGGGGCTACCCGGCATGCTGCTGTGGGCTGTAGTCTGGCTGTTCGCCCTAGGTGAGATCGTTCGCGCCCGGCATACCTCGATGGGCAAGATCCTGCTCGGTCTCTGGGTCTTTTCGACAATGGCGATGCAGTTCGATGCTGCCAGCCTGACGGCCACACCGCGCGCGGAGTGGTTCGTCAGTTGGCTGCCGGTTGCTCTGGTCATGTTGTTGCCATGGATGCGTGCCGAAAATGATGCCTGTGGTAAAATTTCCGGTTCAACCTGAACAGCGAGCTCGATGATGGCCGAAACACCGCTACCGGCGGAGCACAGCTCCAGCCTGAAGATCTACTTCCGGCTGCTGAGCTACGTGAAACCCTATGTCGGCATTTTCCTGCTGAGCATCGTCGGTTTCGTGATCTTTGCTTCGACCCAGCCCATGCTGGCCGGGATACTCAAGTATTTCGTCGACGGGCTGAGCAACCCGGAAGCGGTGTTGTTCCCCAATGTCCCGTACCTGCGCGACCTGCAGTTGCTGCAGGCGGTGCCGCTGCTGATCATCCTGATCGCGGCGTGGCAAGGCCTGGGTTCGTTCCTGGGCAATTACTTCCTGGCCAAGGTTTCCCTGTGCCTGGTGCATGACCTGCGCGTGGAACTGTTCAACAAGCTGCTGGTACTGCCCAACCGCTACTTCGACAACCACAACTCGGGCCACCTGATTTCGCGGATCACCTTCAACGTGACCATGGTCACCGGTGCCGCCACCGATGCGATCAAGGTCGTTATCCGTGAAGGCCTGACGGTGGTGTTCCTGTTCGGCTACCTGCTGTGGATGAACTGGCACCTGACCCTGGTGATGGTCGCCATCCTGCCGGTGATCGCGGTGATGGTCAGCATTGCCAGCAAGAAATTCCGCAAGCAGAGCAAGAAGATCCAGTCCGCCATGGGCGACGTGACGCATGTCGCCTCCGAGACCATCCAGGGCTACCGCGTGGTCCGCAGCTTCGGCGGTGAAGCTTACGAGCAGCAGCGCTTCGGCAAGGCCAGCCAGAGCAACACCGACAAGCAGCTGCACATGACCAAGACCGGCTCGCTGTATACGCCGCTGTTGCAGCTGGTGATCTACACCGCCATGGCGGCGTTGATGTTCCTGGTGCTGTTCCTGCGGGGCGAGTCCACCGCCGGTGACCTGGTGGCCTACATCACCGCAGCTGGCCTGCTGCCCAAGCCGATCCGTCAGCTGTCGGAAGTCAGTTCGACCATCCAGAAGGGCCTGGCCGGTGCCGAAAGCATTTTCGAGCAACTGGACGAGCAGCCGGAGGTCGACACCGGTACCGTCGAGAAGGACCGTGTGGCAGGCCGCCTCGAAGTGCGCAACCTGAGCTTCACCTACCCTGGCACCGAGCGCGAGGTGCTGAGCGACATCAGCTTCGTCGCCGAGCCCGGGCAGATGATTGCCCTGGTCGGGCGCTCGGGCAGCGGCAAGTCGACCCTGGCGGCGTTGATCCCGCGCTTCTACCACCACGACCAGGGGGAGATCCTGCTCGATGGCGTGGAGATCGAAAACTATCGCCTGCGCAACCTGCGCCGCCATGTGTCCCAGGTGACCCAGCACGTCACCCTGTTCAACGATACCGTGGCCAACAACATCGCCTATGGCGACCTGGCGGGCGCCCCGCGTGCCGATATCGAAGCGGCAGCTGCAGACGCCTACGCCAAGGAGTTTGTCGACCGCCTGCCCAAGGGCTTCGATACCGAAGTCGGTGAAAACGGCGTGCTGCTCTCCGGTGGCCAGCGCCAGCGCCTGGCGATTGCCCGGGCACTCCTGAAGAATGCGCCGCTGCTCATCCTCGACGAGGCCACTTCGGCGCTGGATACCGAGTCCGAGCGGCATATCCAGGCGGCTCTCGATCATGTCATGCAGGGCCGTACCACGCTGGTGATCGCCCACCGCCTGTCGACCATCGAGAAGGCCGACCTGATTCTGGTGATGGATCAGGGCCGTCTGGTCGAGCGCGGCACCCATGCCGAACTGCTTGCGGCCAATGGCCATTATGCCCGCCTGCATGCCATGGGCCTGGATGAGCCGGCCAAGGCCGACATCACCTGACCTGCCTTGATCGGGGCCATATCGGCCCCGATTGTCACGGGAATTTTGCAGGGTGTATCTGGCCGTAAAGCCGTCGCCTACCCTGTGCTAATATCCTGCCCCTGTTCATTATTTCCATATGGGTTGCCCATGAAGTTGTCCATGCCGCGTTTCGATCAAGCCCCGGTACTGGTGGTCGGCGATGTCATGCTCGACCGCTACTGGCATGGCGGTACTTCGCGTATCTCGCCTGAAGCGCCAGTGCCGGTGGTCAAGGTCGATCAGATCGAGGATCGCCCCGGCGGCGCGGCCAACGTTGCCTTGAACATCGCCGCCCTCGGCGCGCCAGCCTCGCTGATCGGTGTCACCGGCCAGGACGAGGCCGCCGACAGCCTCGCCAACAGCCTGCAGGCCGCTGGCGTGCGTTCGGTGTTCCAGCGCATCGCGCACCAGCCGACCATCGTCAAGCTGCGGGTCATGAGCCGTCACCAGCAACTGCTGCGCATCGATTTCGAAGAACCGTTCGCCACCGACCCGCTGTCGCTGGGGGCGGAAGTCGACAGCCTGCTCGAAGGGGTCAAGGTGCTGGTCCTGTCCGACTACGGCAAGGGCGCGCTGAAAAACCACCAGAGCCTGATCCAGGCCGCGCGTGCCAAGGGCATTCCGGTGCTGGCCGACCCCAAGGGCAAGGATTTTTCCATCTACCGTGGTGCCAGCCTGATCACCCCGAACCTCAGCGAGTTCGAAACCATCGTCGGCCGTTGCGCCGATGAGGCCGAACTGGTCGCCAAAGGCCTGCAATTGCTGCAGGACCTGGACCTTGGCGCGTTGCTGGTGACCCGTGGCGAGCACGGCATGACCCTGCTGCGCACCGGCCAGCCGGCGCTGCACCTGCCTGCACGGGCTCGCGAAGTGTTCGATGTGACCGGTGCCGGCGACACCGTGATCTCTACCTTGGCGGCTGCCATTGCCGCAGGCGAAGACCTGCCGCACGCCGTGGCCCTGGCCAACCTGGCTGCAGGTATCGTGGTCGGCAAGCTGGGTACTGCCGCAATCAGTGCGCCGGAGCTGCGCCGGGCGATCCAGCGTGAGGAAGGTTCCGAGCGTGGCGTGCTGGGCCTTGAGCAACTGCTGCTGGCCATCGACGATGCGCGGGCGCACAAGGAGAAGATCGTCTTCACCAACGGTTGCTTCGATATCCTCCATGCCGGGCATGTCACCTACCTGGAGCAGGCGCGGGCACAGGGTGATCGCCTGATCGTCGCGGTCAACGACGATGCCTCGGTCAGCCGCCTGAAGGGGCCAGGCCGTCCGATCAACAGTGCCGACCGGCGCATGGCTGTGCTGGCGGGCCTGGGCGCGGTGGATTGGGTGATCAGCTTCCCGGAGGGCACGCCGGAAAACCTGCTGAGCCAGGTCAAGCCGGACGTGCTGGTCAAGGGCGGGGACTACGGTATCGACCAGGTGGTCGGTGCCGATATCGTCAAGGGCTATGGCGGTACCGTGAAGGTGCTGGGGCTGGTCGAAAACAGCTCGACCACAGCCATTGTCGAGAAGATCCGCAAGCACTGATCGAGCCCTGGGCCGCTTCGGCGGCCCCTGCGGGAGCGCAAGCCCAGGAATATCACTTGTGCAGTGAAGTACGGGCTCGCTCCAGCAGCGCTCGTGCCTTGTCACCAAAGCGCTGCAGATGCGAAGCCGGTGCCACCTTGCGCTCCACCAGGCCCTGCTGCTTCACCCAGTCCTTCCAGCGAATCCGCTCATCGGCCACCACCCAGCCTTCCTGCCGGGCAAAGCTCTCGGCCAGGTACAGCCCGCGGGTGCTCGCCGGCACCAGCTCATCTTTCTTCAGTGTGTACAGCTCGGCCAGCGGCTGCCCATCCTGTACCGGCATCAGGTACAGGTCCGGCCGCTTGCGATTGAGCCGCGCCACCAGTTGGTCGCCTTCCAGGCGCTCATCGACATGGAAGAGGCTGAGCTTCTTGGCCTCCCTTGGCACCTGCAGGCGCATGTCGTAGATCAGCTGCAACGAAGCCGTCGGCAGGTGCACATAGGCCCGTGGCCGTTCCAGCAACATCAGGTTGCCGCAGTGCACCGGGCGGGCCGCCCCCGACTCTGGCGTCAGCACGAAGGGCAACGCTTCGCGGTAATGCAGGGCAGCGGCATACGGGGCTGGCAGCCAGGTGTCGTTGAAGCGCCCGCTCAGCCAGCCTTCCGGGGTTTCCAGCAGGCATTCTTCAGCCACTTCCTGAACGGCGGTGTGCAGCGGCAGGTTGAGCTCCTGGGCGGGGACGTAGCCGGAAATCAGCTTCAGTACCACGTCACCGCGGTCCTGGCGGCGTTGCCTCACCAGCACCCAGTAATCACGGTGCTGCCAATGCAGGGTCAGGCGCACGGAAACGCCCAGGTTGGCCAGTTCGACCACGAAGCGCTGCTTGTCGGCGAGCTGGATGGCGCGCCGCCGCTGCTGGGTCTGGGCGAAGTTCAGGGGCATGCCGATGCTCTGGTAGACCAGGCCTTCGGCAGTGGCTTCGACATGCAGCGGCAGTGTCTTGAAGTTGCTCGGGTTCTTGCGGATCAGCGTACGCGCCACGAGGCTCCTCCTTGCGTCGGGTCAGTCTCCAGGCCCATCTTGGCTGGGTGGCAACTCAATGCTGGCCCAGGATGCGGGCGACGGTGGCCACGTTGTGGGCCAGGTGCAACGGATTGATGGTGCCGACGATAGCACTGCTCACGCCCGGGTGGGCGAACAGCAGCTCGAAGCTGGCCTGCACCGGGTCGACCCCAGGGGCCAGGCAGATATGCCCGCTGGCCAACGCCTTCTTCACCAGAATGGCCTTGCCGTGCTCGGCAGCGTAGTCCAGTACCGGGCGTTCCGCCTGCTCATTGAGGTTATAGGTGACCATGGCGCAATCGCCCTGTTCCAGTGCCTTCAGGCCACCGGCGACGGTCTTGCCTGACAGCCCGTAGCCAAGGATCTTGCCTTCCTGCTTGAGCGCGGCGAGGGTCTGGTAGACCTCTTCCTGCTCGAGGATTTCCAGGTCGTTGCCATCGGAGTGCACCAGCACCAGTTCGATGCGGTCGGTTTCCAGGCGCTGCAGGCTACGCTCCACCGAGCGGCGGGTGTGGGCGGCGCTGAAGTCGAAGCTGGACTGGCCGTCTTCGAACTCTTCACCCACTTTACTGACAATTACCCACTCATCACGCTGGCCGCGCAGCAATGGGCCCAGGCGCTCTTCACTGCGGCCATAGGCCGGCGCGGTGTCGATCAGGTTGATACCCAGTTCGCGGGCCTGGGCCAGCAGCAGGCGCGCTTCGTCATCGCCGGGGATGGTGAAGCCATTGGGGTACTTGACGCCCTGGTCGCGGCCCAGCTTGACCGTGCCCAGGCCCAGCGGCGAGACCTTGAAACCGGTGCTGCCCAGCGGGCGGTGCAAGCCATGCAAGGTTGGCAGGGTCATGGCAGCAGTTGCTCCCAGGCCGGTACACCCAGGGCCGGGCGCGGCAAGCCGGCCAGGTCGGCCCGGGCTGCCGGGCGCACGCCATCGCGTTCGAGGCTGGCCAGTACGCGGTCACTGAAGTCCGGTGCCAGTGCCAGTTTGGTCGGCCAGCCCACCAGCAGGCGTTGCTGCTCGGCGAGGAAGGCGTTGTCGGGGCGGACCAGGCCAGACTGCGCGGGCTCGGCACGATCGACCCGCAGGGTGGCCCAGCGCACCTGGCTTTGGTCGACCCAGGGCAGCAGGCTGGCGATTTCCTTCTGCGCCGCGGCAATCTGCGCCGCAGGTTCGCGGGCTACGCCGTCGGCTTCGGCGATATCGCCGCCGAGGTACCAGACCCACTGGCCATCGGCAGCCGGGTGGGTGGTGACGGTTACGCGCGGTTTCGGCCCGCCACCCAGGCAGTGCGCATAAAGCGGCTTGAGGTTCGGGCCCTTGGCCAGGACCATGTGCAACGGCCGGGTCTGCATGGCCGGTTGCTCGAGGCCCAAAGCACGCAGCAGGTCTTCGGTGCCCGCGCCGGCGCTGAAGACGACGCGCTGGGCGCGGATTTCGCGGCCGTCGACGCGCAGGCCGACCAGTTCGTCGGCCTCGCGCAGCGGCTCGACCTGTTCGCCCGCGAGCAGGCTGTCACCGGCCAGTTCGGCCAGGTTGGCGAGCAGGCTGGGTACATCGATGACCAGTTCCGCCAGGCGGTAGACCTTGCCCTTGAAGCCGCGGTCTTGCAGGGCGGGTGGCAATTGCTCGCCCTTTACCTGATCGACCCGGCCACGCACGGCCTTGCTGGCGAAGAAGCTGGTCAGGTTGCCGGCCAGGGTGCCTGGCGACCACAGGTAATGGGCATCGGAAAGCAGGCGGGTACGGGTCAGGTCCAGTTCGCCGTTGCCTTCGATCGCTTCGCGCCAGCGTCGCGGCATGTCGGCGATGGCTTCCGAGGCGCCGGTCAGGGCGCCGTGCAAGGCGTACTTGGTGCCGCCGTGGATGATGCCCTGGGACTTGATGGTCTGCTCGCCACCGAGGCTGGCGCGCTCCACCAGCACCGTCGAGTAACCCAGGCGGCGCAGGCGGGCATTGAGCCAGAGGCCTGCGACCCCGGCGCCGACGATCAGCACGTCAGTGGAAATGGCGGATGGCATGGCGGTACCTCGAAGACTGGGACAGCTGGCAAGTATACAGGCTGCCTCAGTGCCCGGCAGTTTTGGAAAACAGCTGAATCACTACCACGCCGCCGACGATCATCGCCATGCCCAGCATGGCCGGTACATCCAGCTTCTGCCCATAGACCACCAGCGCCGCCACACTGATCAGCACGATGCCCAGCCCTGACCAGAGCGCATAGGCGATGCCTACCGGAATGCTGCGCACCACCAGGGTGAGCATCCAGAACGCGATCCCGTAGCCGACCACCATCAGCAACAACGGCAACGGCGTGCTCAGCCCTTTGACCGCCTTCATGGAGGCAGTGGCGATGACTTCGGCGCAGATGGCGATGGCGAGATAGGTGTAGGCGTTCATGACAGGATCCTCCGGTAACTGGCTCGGCATTTTAGCGGTTGCCCAGATGCGGTAAAGTCATTACCTATCCGAATGGGAGATAGGCCAATGGCCGAGCAATGGAACCTTGAACAACTGCGCACCTTCCTGCGCGTAGCCGAATTGCGCTCGTTTTCCGCAGTGGCCCGCGAGCAGCGCAAGGCGCAGTCGGCCATCAGCAATGCCATCGCCCTGCTGGAAACCGACCTGGGTGTCACGCTGTTCGAGCGCAGCAGCGGACGGCAACCGAAACTGACCGAAAACGGTGCGGCGTTGCTCGAGGATGCCCGTGAGCTGTTGCGCCAGTGCGAGCGCCTGGATGGCCGCGCGCTGGCGCTGATGCGCGGCCAGGAAGCGCTGCTGCGGGTCGCCCAGGATGAGGCCATGCCTTATCAGCCGGTGATCGACAGCCTCGACGAACTGGCCAGCCGCTATCCCTATCTGGAGGTACAGCTGGCCAGTGGCGCCCAGGGCGATGTGGCGCGCAAGCTGGCCGAGCGGCGTGCCGACCTGGGGCTGTTCTTCCACCACGAGCGCATCCCGGCGGCGCTGGAGCGGCGTGCGCTGGGCAGTGTGGAAATGGTCACGGTGTGTGCGGCCGGCCACCCGCTGGCCCGCGAAGGCCGGGTTACCCGTCAGCAACTGGCCCGGCACCGGCAATTGCTGATCACCCCGCAACAAAGTGGCTACCCCGGCGGCGAGGCAATCAGCCCGCACGTCTGGCGTGCCGACAGCTTCTACGCCATGGCCGAACTGCTGATGCGTGGCCTGGGCTGGGCCTGGCTGCCGCGGCATGTGGTGCAGTACCCGACCTACCAGGCGCACATGGTCGAGCTCGACAGCGAATGGCGCCCGCCAGCGCTGGTGGCGGAACTGGCCTGGCGCCGCGACGAGCCGCTGGGCCCGGCCGCGCAATGGTTGGCCGAGCGCTTTGCGGTGCACCTGCGCGCGATCGGGTAAACTCCGCCGCCATGAACAGAACACTCTATACCTTGCTGTTTCACCTGGGCCTGCCGCTGGTTGCGCTGCGCCTGTACCTGCGCGCGCGCAAGGCACCGGCCTATGGCCAGCGCATCGGTGAGCGCTTTGCCCTCCACCTGCCGGCCATGCGCCAGGGCGGGATCTGGGTGCATGCGGTGTCGGTCGGTGAAAGCATTGCCGCCGCCCCAATGGTGCGTGCGCTGCTCAAGGCCTACCCGGACCTGCCGATCACGCTCACCTGCATGACCCCGACCGGCTCCGAGCGCATTCGCGCGATGTTCGCCGATGAACCGCGCATCCAGCATTGCTACCTGCCTTACGACTTGCCCTGGGCGGCCGGGCGCTTTCTCGACCATGTGCGCCCGCGGCTGGGCATCATCATGGAAACCGAACTGTGGCCCAACCACATCCACCAGTGCGCCCGGCGCGGCATTCCGGTGGCCCTGGCCAACGCCCGGCTGTCCGAGCGCTCGGCCCGTGGTTATGGGCGCTTTGCCAGGCTGACCCGGCCGATGCTGGGTGAGATGAGCCTGATCGCCGTGCAGACAGAGACCGAGGCCCGGCGTTTCCGTGAGCTGGGTGCCCGTCCTGAGTGCGTGCAGGTTACCGGCTCGATCAAGTTCGACCTGAAGATCGATGAGCACTTGCAGCCCCGTGCCAGGGCACTGCGCGAACAGTGGGGTGCCGACCAGCGTCCGCTGTGGATCGCTGCCAGCACGCATGAGGGGGAAGACGCCTTGATCCTGCAGGCGCACCGGCAGTTGTTGCAGGTGCACGGTGATGCGCTGCTGATCCTGGTGCCGCGCCACCCTGAGCGGTTCGATGGCGTGCATGCCTTGTGCGCTGGGCAGTTCGCCACGGTACGTCGCTCTGCCGGCACGCCGGTGCAAGCGCAGACGCAGGTGCTGCTTGGCGACACCATGGGAGAGTTGCTGTTCCTCTATGCCTTGGCCGATATCGCCTTCGTCGGCGGTAGCCTGGTGGCCACGGGCGGCCATAACCCGTTGGAGCCTGCGGCATTGGCATTGCCGGTGCTCATGGGGCCACACGTGTTCAACTTCCTTGAAATCAGCGCGATGTTGCGCGAGGCGGGGGCGTTGCAGCAGGTCGATGATGCCGACGGGCTGAGCGAGGCGGTACGGCGCCTGATCGAATTGCCGCAGGATGCGCAGCGCATGGGCGAGGCGGGCAGGGCGGTGATGCGCGCCAATCAGGGCGCCTTGCAGCGCTTGCTGGATGGGCTGGGCAGGCTTCTCAGCTGATTCTTGTGTTGGCTTTTTCGCGGGCACGCCCGCTCCCACAGGTACTGCGCAGGGCTCAGGTTTTGCACAATCCCTGTGGGAGCGGGCGCGCCCGCGAAGAGGCCAACAATAATCTCAAGGCCTGCGTTCGAAGTTCTTGGCAGCAGCGGCCGCCAAATCCGGTGGCAGGAAGTCCTTGTCCGGGTTGTAGTCCGGTTTCAGGTACTGCTTGAGGTCCTGCAGATCCTGCGGGCTCAAGGTCCCGGCAGCCTGCTTCAGGCTCAGGTTGTCGAGAATGTAGTCATAGCGGCTGTTGTTGTAGTCACGCACCGAGGTGTACAGCTGGCGCTGGGCGTCGAGCACGTCGACGATGTTGCGGGTACCGACCTGGTAGCCGATCTCGGTGGCTTCCAGCGCACTCTGGTTGGAAATGATCGACTGCTTGCGTGCCTGCACCTGTTCCACATCGGTGTTCACTGCGCGGTGCAGGTTGCGGGTGTTCTCCACCACCTGGCGGCGCAGGCTCTCGCGTTGCTGTTCACTCTGGCTCAGGCGCTGATAGGCCTCGCGTACCTGCGAGCTGGTCAGGCCACCACTGTAGATCGGAATGTTCAGCTGCAGGCCGACGCTGGTCTGTTCCACATCGCCGCTGTAGCGCTGGCCGAACGGTGACGGGTTGGTGAAGCCCAGGCTGTCGTTGTCGCCTTTTTCGTACTTGGCCACGGCATCGAGGGTCGGCGCATGCCCGGCCTTGCGCTGACGCAGGGTTTCTTCGGCGGCGGCGACGGCGTGGTTGGTGGCCAGCAGGTTGAGGTTCTGGCGGCCAGCGGTTTCCACCCAGGCCTTGGCATCGTTGGGGGTCGGCAACTTCACCGGGAGTGTGTGGACCACACCCTGGATCGAGCTGTACTCGCGGTTGGTCAGGGTGACCAGGGCCTCGAAGGCATCCTGCACCTGGCGCTCGGCGATGATCCGGTTGGCCCGGGCGGTGTCGTAGCTGGCCTGGGACTGCAGCACGTCGGTCTTGTCGGAAAGGCCGACGTCGAAACGTTCGTTGGACTGGTCCAGCTGGCGCTTGAAGGCCGCTTCCTCGGCTTTGGTCGCCGCCAGGTTGTCCTGGGCACGCAGCACGGAGAAGTAGTCCTGCGCTGTTTGCAGGATCAGGTTCTGCTCGGTCGCCGACAGTTGCAGCGCCGCCTGCTCGTTGACCGCTTCGGCGGCCTGCAGCTGGAACCAGCGATCGGCGCGGAAGATCGGTTGCGCGAGGGTCGCGCTCCAGGTATTGCCGCTGCGGTTGGCGGTGGCCGACGGCTGGTCGATCTTGGTGCGGGTATTGAGCATCTCGGCACCGGCCGAAAGGTTCGGCAGCAAGCCGGCGCGAGCCTGCGGCACGATTTCTTTCTGGGCGCCATAATCGGCACGGGCGGCAGCAAGATCGGCGTTGTTGTCGACTGCTTCCTGGTAAACACTGACCAGATCGGTCTTTACCGTCGTGGGCACATCCGCTGCCCAGACCACGCCATTGGACGCACAAGACACGGCTATCGCCAGTGAAAGTTTGCGCAGCATAGAGGCAATCCTTGTACGAAATTTAATTACTGAACTGTTGAGTATCGAGCGACGGGCCAGTGTAGTGCCATGCGCATCCGTCAACAATCATAGGTTGCGCCTTTCATCTCCCCTGCGTTTTACCCGCTTGGCTTTGCCGACCACTCCAGTCTAGACTGCGCATGTTCTTGTCGGGGTGCCTTGAAGCAAAGGCTGAGATCGCAGAGGTGCGGATCCCGTTGAACCTGATCAGGTTAGCGCCTGCGTAGGGAACAAGATTGCTCGCCTTCCCGGGGAGCCTCTTGTGCCAGGTCCGGGAATGTCGCAGCTGCATGCAGCTTCAGGCACCCCCATATCCGGCACTGCACCCGTCAACGGGTGCGTCCACGCCATTCAGGTTCACCCCGACATTCCACTGCTAGGAAGCCGTCTGGAGAGCCTGTGATGACCAAACAAGAAAAAACGATCAACCTCAGCGAATCGGCGCAAGTCGATCAGCAGTCCGTGCAACCGTTCCCGCGTTCGCGCAAGGTCTATGTCGAAGGCTCGCGCCCGGACATCCGCGTGCCCATGCGCGAAATCAGCCTGGACGACACCCCGACCGACTTCGGTGGCGAAAGCAACGCGCCGGTGCTGGTCTATGACACCTCCGGCCCGTACACCGACCCCAACGTCATCATCGACGTGCGCAAGGGCCTGGCGGACGTGCGTTCGGCCTGGATCGACGCGCGCGGTGACACCGAGCGCCTGGGCGGCCTGAGCTCCGACTTCGGCCAGCAGCGCCTGAACGATGCCGAGCTGGCCAAGCTGCGCTTCGCCCACGTGCGCAACCCGCGCCGGGCCAAGGCGGGCGCCAACGTCTCGCAGATGCACTACGCCCGCCAGGGCATCATCACCGCCGAGATGGAATACGTGGCCATCCGCGAGAACATGAAGCTGCAGGAAGCCCGCGCCGCCGGCCTGCTCAACGAGCAGCACGCCGGCCACAGCTTCGGTGCCAACATCCCGAAAGAAATCACCCCGGAATTCGTCCGCCAGGAAATCGCCCGTGGCCGCGCGATCATCCCGGCCAACATCAACCACCCGGAAGTGGAGCCGATGATCATCGGTCGCAACTTCCTGGTGAAAATCAACGGCAACATCGGCAACAGCGCCTTGGGCTCCTCGATCGAGGAAGAAGTGGCCAAGCTGACCTGGGGCATCCGCTGGGGCTCGGACACCGTCATGGACCTGTCCACCGGCAAGCACATCCACGAAACCCGTGAATGGATCATCCGCAACTCGCCGGTGCCGATCGGTACCGTGCCGATCTACCAGGCCCTGGAAAAGGTCAATGGTGTGGCCGAGGACCTGACCTGGGAGCTGTTCCGCGACACCCTGATCGAACAGGCCGAGCAGGGTGTTGACTATTTCACCATCCACGCGGGTGTGCTGCTGCGCTATGTGCCGCTGACCGCCAAGCGGGTTACCGGCATCGTCAGCCGCGGTGGCTCGATCATGGCCAAGTGGTGCCTGGCGCATCACAAGGAAAACTTCCTGTACACGCACTTCGACGAGATCTGCGAAATCATGAAGGCCTACGACGTCAGCTTCTCGCTCGGTGACGGCCTGCGCCCGGGTTCGATCGCCGACGCCAACGACGCGGCCCAGTTCGGTGAGCTGGAAACCCTCGGCGAGCTGACCAAGATTGCCTGGAAACACGATGTGCAGTGCATGATCGAAGGCCCCGGCCACGTGCCGATGCAGTTGATCAAGGAGAACATGGACAAGCAGCTGGAGTGCTGCGACGAGGCGCCGTTCTACACCCTCGGCCCGCTGACCACCGACATCGCCCCGGGCTACGACCACATCACCTCGGGTATCGGCGCAGCCATGATCGGCTGGTTCGGTTGTGCCATGCTCTGCTACGTCACGCCCAAGGAACACCTGGGCCTGCCGAACAAGGATGACGTCAAGACCGGCATCATCACCTACAAGATCGCCGCCCATGCTGCGGACCTTGCGAAAGGTCATCCGGGCGCGCAGATTCGTGACAATGCCCTGTCCAAGGCGCGTTTCGAATTCCGCTGGGAAGACCAGTTCAACCTGGGCCTGGACCCGGACACTGCGCGTGCCTTCCATGACGAGACCCTGCCGAAGGAATCGGCCAAGGTCGCGCACTTCTGCTCGATGTGCGGGCCGAAGTTCTGCTCGATGAAGATCACCCAGGAAGTGCGTGAATACGCAGCCAAGATCGAGGCCGTGGACGTGACGGTCGAACAAGGCATGCGCGAGCAGGCCGAGCGGTTCCGCCAGGAAGGCAGCCAGCTGTACCACAAAGTCTAAGACGCATCACCCGACCCTGTGGGAGCGGGCTTGCCCGCGAAGCAAGCACTGCGGTGTTTGGCACCGGCTTCGCCGGTGTTCGCGGGCAAGCCCGCTCCCACAGGATGGCGCATGCAACTCCATATTCCTCCTGCGAACATAACAATGACATCACCCAGCCAATTCTCCCCCGACCACCCGGTCCCCACCCACCAGCGCATCTTCGGCGCCCGTGACCTGTTCTCGCTGTGGTTCTCCCTCGGCATCGGCCTGATGGTCCTGCAGGTCGGCGCCATGCTGGCCCCTGGCCTTGGCCTGGCCGGCGCAATACTGGCCATCGTCCTTGGCACCGGTGTCGGTGTGCTGCTGCTGGGGGCTGCCGGTGTCATTGGCAGTGACACCGGGCTGTCGGCCATGGGCACCCTGAAGCTGAGCCTGGGCCGCCATGGCGCACGCCTGCCGGCGCTGCTCAACCTGCTGCAGCTGGTGGGCTGGGGCGCCTTCGAGATCATCGTCATGCGCGATGCCGCCAGCCTGCTGGGTGCCCGGGCATTCGGTGAAGACAGCGCCTGGAACAGCCCGATGCTCTGGACCCTGTGCTTCGGTGCCCTGGCCACCCTGCTCGCCGTCAGCGGCCCGTTGGCGTTCGTGCGCAAGGTGCTGCGTGCCTGGGGGATCTGGCTGCTGTTGGGGGCGTGCCTGTGGCTGACCTGGAACCTGTTTGCCAAGGCTGACCTGGCTGCTCTGTGGAACCGTGCCGGGGACGGTTCGATGTCGCTGGCCGTAGGCTTCGACATCGCCATCGCCATGCCGCTTTCGTGGTTGCCGCTGATCGCCGACTACTCGCGCTTTGCCCGTAACGGCAAGCATGTATTCGGTGGCACCGTTGTGGGCTACTTCATCGGCAATACCTGGCTGATGAGCCTGGGCGTGGCCTACACCCTGGCGTTCGCCGCCAGTGGCGAAGTCAATGCGCTGCTGCTTGCCCTGGCAGGCGCCGGCATGGGCATTCCGCTGCTGTTGATTCTGCTGGACGAGTCGGAAAAGGCCTTCGCTGACATCCACTCGGCGGCCGTTTCCACCGGCGTGTTGCTGCCGCTGAAGGTCGAACACCTGGCCTTGGCCATTGGTGTGCTGTGCACGCTGATCGCCTTGCTGGCGCCACTGACCCAGTACGAGAACTTCCTGCTGCTGATCGGTTCGGTGTTCGCGCCGCTGTTCGGTGTGGTGCTGATGGACCACTACGTGATTCGCCGCCGCCGCCTGCCGGCGCAGGTCGATGGCTTGCACTGGCAGGCGCTGGTGGCCTGGGTGGTGGGTGTGGCGGCCTATCACGTGATCGCCGCCAAGGCGCCGGAGCTGGGGGCTACCCTGCCAGCCTTGCTGCTGGCAGGCGGGCTGCACGGGCTACTGAGCTTCAGCCGCGGCCGGGAAACAGCTCAGGCTTGAGCACGCCGTTCAGGCGCGGGTAGGGGATCTTAAGTTCCACGTGGCCCATGGAGTAGGGCGCGATGGCATAGACTTCGTACTTCACCACCACTGCGCCGTACGTCAGGGCGATGTGCGGCGACTTCTTGAACGGCCAGGTCTTGACGAACTCGGCGTCCTTGTCCATGCCCACGCTGATCAGCCAGGCACGGTGCGACTCTTCCACGGTCTTCCAGAAGGTCTCCTCCTGGCCTGGTACCAGCATGTCCTGCAGGGTCAGCACCTTGTCCAGCTTGCGCGAGTAGTTGATGAAGCCGCGCCCCGGCATGCCGTGGGCGCCGCCGCTGTCGAGGTAGCTGGACAGCTCGATGATCACCAGCCCGTCATGCTGCTCGCGTACCTTGGCTTGCAGGTAGCTGCTGTTGCGTTTGTCGGCACTGGCCAGGTATTGCTGCTCGTAAGCCTGCAAGGTGGCTGGTGCGGTGCCATGCTGATTGTCTTCGGTCAGTTGCAGCAGGCGCTTTTCGACGATGGCATCGAGCTTGGGCTGGGCCGGGAAGTGGATGGTGTCGATGTTCACCAGCGGGCAGTCGCTTGCGCTGCAGCCAGGTTTGACGTGCTCCCAGGCATCACGCTTGACCTCGAGCGGGGTCCGGTAATTGGGGCCGAACACGCTCTGGCAGGCGCCCAGAGCGAGTGCCAGCACGGCCACGGAAGTCAGTTTGACAAGTGTCATGGTGATCCTTGCAGAACAGGGAAAAGTCGGCCTTTGACCGTCTGCGCGGCCTTCAGTTCGCCACTAAGCTAACAGAGTGAAGGCGTGCTGTCCCGAGTGCGCGAACGGTTGCCGGAAAGGGGTGAAACGGGCAACCGTGCAGAGTAGGATGGCGCGATGCGGTAAATGAGGTCATGAGGATTTCCATGTCAGACACGTTGAATTCGGTGCCCAAGGCGATCGAGATCGTCAAGCGGGCCAACTGCTTCAAGGGCTTCTACAAGCTCGACAAGGTGCATCTGCGCCATGAATTGTTCGCCGGCGGCATGAGCCGTGAGATCAGTCGCGAGCTGTTCGTGCGTCACGATGCGGTCTGTGTGCTGCCTTACGACCCGCTGCGTGATGAAGTGGTGTTGATCGAGCAGTTCCGTGTCGGCGCGGTGGACAAGATCGCCAACCCTTGGCTGATCGAGATGGTTGCCGGGCTGATCGACAGGGAAGAGGAACTGGAAGAAGTCGCGCATCGCGAAGCCGAGGAAGAAGCCGGGCTGACAATTGGTGCCTTGTGGCCGATTACCCGCTACTTCCCTTCGCCGGGTGGCAGTGATGAATACGTGCACCTGTACCTCGGTCGCTGCACCAGTGAAGGCGCTGGCGGCCTGCATGGCCTGGAAGAAGAGGGTGAAGACATCCGCGTGCGCGTCTGGTCGTTCGACGATGCGCTGCAGGCGGTACGCGATGGGCGTATCTGCAACGCGGCGACCATCATCAGCCTGCAGTGGCTGGCGCTGAACAAAGATGAAGTTCGAGGTATGTGGAAGTGAACCTCTTGCGTGAGCGTTATCGGGTCGATCTGGCCGGGCTGCAGGCAGCCTGCGAGGCCAACTATGCCCGGCTCATGCGCCTGCTGCCCGATATGCGTACCACCCAGAGTTCGCGGCGCATCGGCATGACCCAGGGCGACCAGATGCTTGGCGTGCTGGTGCTCGATGTGCTGCTGGCCTGCCCCTATACCACCACCTTGCGGGTGCGCCAGGAGCACAGCCTGCCCTGGCTGCCGGTGCCGCACCTCGAGGTGCAGGTGTATCACGATGCGCGCATGGCCGAAGTGGTCAGCGCCGAGCATACCCGCCGCCTGCGCAGCATCTACCCGTACCCCAACGAGGCCATGCACCAGCCCGACGAGAAGGCGCAGCTCAATCTGTTCCTCGGCGAATGGCTCAGCCATTGCCTGGCCTGCGGCCACGAACTGGCAAGTGTGCGCTGAAATGTGAGCTGGGTCGGTTTCGAGTGTTTGCTCGCAACCGTTCCAGCGCCATAATTCGTGCAGAATCCGTTCGAGGAGACGGCCGTTGCCGCACCCAGCCCCTTTCCCTGCGCCCGTGCATGTGGTGCAACTGACCGATGCCCACCTGTTCGCCAACCCGGCGGGCACGTTGCTGGGCCTCAATACCCGCGACAGCCTGCGCCACGTGGTGGCCCAGGTGCGCCGTGAACAACCGCGTGTCGACTTGCTGTTGTGCACCGGTGACCTGTCCCAGGATGCCAGTGTCGCGTCCTATGAAGCTTTCCGTGAGCTGACCCGGGAAATCGCGGTGCCGACCCGCTGGCTGCCGGGTAACCATGATGAAGCCAAGGTCATGGCCGAAGTCGCGCCAGAGCTGGTGCAGTCGGTGACCGATATCGGCAGCTGGCGGGTGGTCATGCTCAATTCGGCGGTGCTGGGCGCTACCCATGGGCTGCTTGAGCAGGACCAGTTGTCGATCCTCGATGAAGCCTTGGCGTCGGCCGCCGAGCGCCATTGCCTGGTGTGCTGCCACCATCAGCCGGTGGATATCGGTTGCGCCTGGATCGCCCCGATCGGTTTGCGCAATGCCGATGAGTTGCTGCAGCGCCTGCGCGGTTATCCACAGGTGAAGGCGTTGCTCTGGGGGCATATCCACCAGGAGTGGGATGAACTGCGCGATGGCTTGCGACTGCTGGCCACGCCGTCGACCTGCATCCAGTTCGCTGCAGGCAGCGAGGACTTCAAGGTCAGCGAAGAGCAGCCAGGGTATCGCTGGCTGCGGTTGCATGCCGACGGGCAGCTGGAAACTGGGGTGGCGCGGGCCGCTGATTTTGAAGTGAAGCTCGACTTCAACAGCGCGGGGTATTGAAGATCCTGGGGCCGCACGGCGGCCCCCGCTCTTTGATGAAATTGTTGCGAAATTGGCCATCTGGCGCCAAAACCCGGTGAACGCGCTACACTGCGCGTCCCTGTGCCCGCCAGATCGGGCGCGAAGCCACAGATTCCGGGGGCAGCATGTCGGGTTCCATCCTCTATATCCATGGCTTCAACAGCTCGCCGCTTTCTGCCAAGGCGCGCCAGCTCGAGGCTGTCATGCAGCAGCTGGGCCTGTCGCAGCAACTGCGCGTCCCGGCCTTGCACCACCACCCGCGCCAGGCCATGGCCCAGCTCGAAGCCGCCATCGCCGAGCTCGGGGCGCCCCTGCTGGTCGGCAGTTCGCTCGGCGGCTACTATGCCACCCATCTGGCCGAGCGCCATGGGCTCAAGGCCCTGCTGGTCAACCCGGCAGTCACCCCGCACAAGCGCTTCGACGGTTATCTGGGCACCCAGCGCAACCACTACACTGGCGAAAGTTGGGAGCTGACCCTGGACCATGTGCAGGCCCTGGCCGAACTGGAAGTGCCGGCGCCGAGCGACCCTGGCCGCTATCAAGTGTGGCTGCAGACCGCCGATGAAACCCTGGACTACCGCCACGCCGAGCATTACTACCGGGCTTGCGCCTTGCGCATCCAGGCCGGTGGCGACCACAGCTACCAGGGCTTTGCCGAGCAACTGCCAGGCCTGCTGGCCTTTGCCGGCATTGCCCGGCAGCAGTATGCGGCGCTCGATTTTTCTGTATTTTGATCTTTTTGCATTCACCAGACTGACGACGAGAATCCATGGCCAATCCCAGCGCTAGCGCCTATAACGCAGACGCCATCGAAGTCCTCTCCGGCCTTGACCCGGTGCGTAAACGCCCGGGCATGTACACCGACACCAGCCGGCCTAACCACCTGGCCCAGGAAGTCATCGACAACAGTGTCGACGAAGCCCTGGCCGGTCACGCCCGTTCGGTGCAGGTCATCCTCCACGCCGACCATTCGCTGGAAGTCAGCGACGATGGCCGTGGCATGCCGGTGGATATCCACCCTGAAGAGGGCGTGTCGGGCGTCGAACTGATCCTTACCAAGCTGCACGCGGGTGGCAAGTTCTCCAACAAGAACTACCAGTTCTCCGGTGGCCTGCACGGTGTGGGTATTTCGGTGGTCAACGCCCTGTCGACCCAGGTGCGCGTGCGCGTCAAGCGCGACGGCAACGAGTACCAGATGACCTTTGCCGATGGCTTCAAGGCCAGCGAGCTGGAAGTGGTCGGCACGGTCGGCAAACGCAACACCGGTACCAGCGTGTACTTCAGCCCGGACCCGAAGTATTTCGATTCGGCGAAGTTTTCCATCAGCCGCCTCAAGCACGTGCTCAAGGCCAAGGCCGTGTTGTGCCCGGGCCTGCTGGTCAGCTTCGAGGACAAGGCCAGCGGCGAAAAGGTCGAGTGGCACTACGAAGACGGCCTGCGTTCCTACCTGGTCGACTCGGTCAGCGAGTTCCAGCGCCTGCCCGACGAGCCGTTCTGCGGCAGCCTGGCGGGTAACAAGGAAGCCGTCGACTGGGCCCTGCTGTGGCTGCCCGAAGGCGGTGACAGCGTCCAGGAAAGCTACGTCAACCTGATCCCCACCGCCCAGGGCGGTACCCACGTCAACGGCCTGCGCCAAGGCCTGCTCGATGCCATGCGTGAGTTCTGCGAGTTCCGCAACCTGCTGCCGCGTGGGGTCAAGCTGGCGCCGGAAGACGTCTGGGAGCGCATCACCTTCGTCCTCTCGATGAAGATGCAGGAGCCACAGTTCTCTGGCCAGACCAAGGAACGCCTGTCGTCCCGCGAGGCCGCGGCGTTCGTCTCCGGCGTGGTCAAGGACGCCTTCAGCCTGTGGCTCAACGCCCACCCCGAGCTGGGCATGCAGCTGGCCGAGCTGGCCATCAGCAACGCCGGCCGGCGCCTCAAGGCCAGCAAGAAGGTCGAGCGCAAACGCATCACTCAAGGCCCGGCGTTGCCCGGCAAGCTGGCCGATTGCGCCGGCCAGGACCCGATGCGCGCCGAGCTGTTCCTGGTCGAGGGTGACTCCGCCGGCGGTTCGGCCAAGCAAGCCCGCGACAAGGAGTTCCAGGCCATCCTGCCGCTGCGCGGCAAGATCCTCAACACCTGGGAAGTGGACGGCGGCGAAGTGCTGGCCAGCCAGGAAGTGCACAACATCGCCGTGGCCATTGGTGTCGACCCGGGTGCGGCCGACCTGTCGCAGCTGCGCTACGGCAAGATCTGCATCCTCGCCGACGCCGACTCCGACGGCCTGCACATCGCCACCTTGCTCTGCGCCCTGTTCGTCCAGCACTTCCGCCCGCTGGTCGAGGCCGGCCACGTCTACGTCGCCATGCCGCCGCTGTACCGCATCGACCTGGGCAAGGAAATCTATTACGCCCTCGACGAAGCCGAGCGTGATGGCATTCTCGACCGCCTGGTGGCCGAGAAGAAGCGCGGCAAGCCACAGGTCACCCGATTCAAGGGCCTGGGTGAGATGAACCCGCCGCAGCTGCGTGAAACCACCATGGACCCGAACACCCGGCGTCTGGTCCAGCTGACCCTGGACGACGTGCAAGGCACCACCGAGATCATGGACATGCTGCTGGCCAAGAAGCGTGCTGGCGACCGCAAGAACTGGCTGGAAACCAAAGGCAACCTGGCTGAGGTCCTGGTTTGATACGTCTGCTGGTCGCGGCCTGTGCGGCGTTGGTTGCCCTGCCAAGCCTGGCGGGCAACTGGCCGGAACTGAAGCTGGCCTCCGAGCACCCGATCGATGGCATGCGCGGTGGTAACCTGTCCGGCCTGGCCGAGTGCCGGGGCGGGCTGTGGGGCGTTTCCGATCGTGATGACGACCGCATCTACCGCTTCGACCAGCAGAATGCCGTCTGGCGCGCACAGCCTTTGACCTTCACGCCACCGCCGGTGCCCGAGAGCGGCCTGCCGTGGGGGTTGAAGTCGCGCAACTGGGCGGCCTCCTACGTGCGCGGCGGTGAACTGGATTACGAAGGCATCACCTGTGACCAGGCGGGTAACCTTTACCTGGCCAGTGAGGCCCATGCGGCGGTGCTGCAACTGCCAGCCGAAGGTGAACCGGAATGGCTGAAGATCGACCCGGCGATGGTACGCCAGGCCCGGGCCAGCGGCATGCTGCTCAACTTCAATGCCCTGTTCGAGGGCCTGGCCATCAACCCGGCCGGTGACCGCCTGTGGCTGGCGGCCGAGCGCGAGCGGCGCGGCCTGGTGGCCATCGAGCGGCAGCAGTCGGTGTGGACCTGCGGGCGCAGTTGCGTATTGCTGAGCGAAGCAGGGGTCGAGATGCAGCCGCCACAGATGCCCAACCCGCGGGCGCTGTCACGCGACTTCGCTGACCTCGCCTGGTTCGAGGGCAAGCTGTTCACCCTCGAACGCAACGCCTACCGCGTGTGCCGGCGTGAAGCCGCCAGTGGCAAGGTCGAGCAGTGCTGGTCGTTCGCCGCCGAGGCGCTGCTGCCGGAACGCCGCTACGACCAACCGTTCGGCCTGGCCGAAGCGCTGGTGATCGATGCCAAGGGCGCCTGGATCGGCCTGGACAACAACAATGGTGATCGCGCCGATGGCGAAAGCCGGCCGATCGTCTGGCGCTTCGACGCGCCGCAGGGCGGCTGGAGCGCCACGCCATGAGCCAGCCACCGGGCAAGCGCGCCGGCAAGGTACTGATGATCGTCGCCTGGGCGGCGGGGCTGTTCCTTGCCACGCGTTTCTTCGGGCAATGGGAAGACCACGAGCGCAACCCGAACACCCAGGTGCAGTCGTCGCACGGTGACGGCTTCATCGAAGTGCGCCTGCTGGGCAACGGCCAAGGCCACTTCGTGGTGGACGGAGCGATCAACGGCCAGGTGGTGCATTTCATGCTCGACACCGGTGCCACCGACGTGGCGATCCCCGAGGCGCTGGCCAACGACCTGAGCCTGCAGCGCGGCAGCCCGGTGGTGCTGAGCACTGCCAACGGCCGTACCGAAGGCTACCGCACCCGGCTGGGCACCCTGCAACTGGGCGATATCCGCCTGCAGAACGTGCGCGCGCTGGTGGTGCCGGGCCTGGACGGGCAGACCGTGCTGCTGGGCATGAGCGCCCTGAAACAACTTGAATTTACCCAGCGCGGCGGCACCATGCTGCTGCGCCAGAACCTGAAATGACGAGGCCCGCATGAGCGACTCACTGGAACTCAGCCTGGACGGCGTCGAACGCCGCTCGCTGGCTGACTTCACCGAACAGGCCTACCTCAACTACTCCATGTACGTGATCATGGACCGCGCCTTGCCGCACATCGGCGACGGCCTGAAGCCGGTGCAGCGACGCATCGTCTACGCCATGAGCGAGTTGGGGCTCGATGCCGACGCCAAGCACAAGAAGTCCGCCCGTACCGTCGGCGACGTGCTCGGCAAGTTCCACCCCCACGGCGATTCGGCCTGCTATGAAGCCATGGTGCTGATGGCTCAGCCGTTCAGCTACCGCTATACCCTGGTCGACGGCCAGGGCAACTGGGGTGCGCCGGACGATCCGAAGTCGTTCGCCGCCATGCGTTACACCGAGGCGCGCCTGTCGCGCTATTCAGAGGTGCTGCTCAGTGAAGTGGGCCAGGGCACCGTCGACTGGGTACCGAACTTCGACGGCACCTTGCAGGAGCCTGCGGTACTGCCGGCGCGCCTGCCGAACATCCTGCTCAACGGCACCACCGGTATCGCCGTGGGCATGGCCACCGACGTGCCGCCGCACAACCTGCGTGAAGTGGCCAGTGCCTGCGTGCGCCTGCTCGACGAGCCCAAGGCCACCATCGAGCAACTGTGCGAGCACATCCAGGGCCCGGACTACCCGACCGAAGCCGAAATCGTCACCCCGCGTGCGGAAATCCAGAAGATCTACGAAAGCGGTCGTGGCTCGATCCGCATGCGCGCCGTGTACCGCGTCGAGGACGGCGACATCGTCGTCACCGCGTTGCCGCACCAGGTCTCCGGGGCCAAGGTGCTGGAGCAGATCGCCGCGCAGATGCAGGCCAAGAAGCTGCCGATGGTCGCCGACCTGCGCGACGAGTCGGACCACGAGAACCCGTGCCGCATCGTCATCATTCCACGCTCCAACCGCGTCGATGCCGACGAACTGATGCAGCACCTGTTCGCCACCACCGACCTGGAAAGCAGCTACCGGGTCAACGTCAACATCATCGGCCTCGACGGCCGCCCGCAGCTGAAGAACCTGCGCGCGCTGCTGCTGGAGTGGCTGGAGTTCCGCACCAACACCGTGCGCCGCCGCCTGCAGCACCGCCTGGACAAGGTCGAGAAGCGCCTGCACCTGTTGGAAGGCTTGCTCACCGCGTTCCTCAACCTGGATGAAGTGATCCACATCATCCGTACCGAAGAGCACCCCAAGCAGGCCCTGATCGAACGCTTCCAGCTGACCGAGATCCAGGCCGATTACATCCTCGAGACGCGCCTGCGCCAGCTGGCGCGCCTGGAAGAGATGAAGATTCGCGGCGAGCAGGACGAACTGTTCAAGGAGCAGGCCAAGCTGCAAGCCCTGCTGGGCAGCGATGCCAAGCTGCGCAAGCTGGTGCGCAGCGAGCTGATCAAGGATGCGGAAACCTATGGCGACGACCGCCGCTCGCCAATCGTCGAGCGCGCCGAAGCCAAGGCCCTGTCGGAAAACGAGCTGATGCCGACCGAGCCGGTCACCGTGGTGCTCTCGGAAAAGGGCTGGGTGCGCTGCGCCAAGGGCCACGACATCGACGCTACCGGCCTGTCCTACAAGGCGGGCGACGGCTTCAAGGCCGCTGCGGCAGGCCGTTCCAACCAGTTTGCCGTGCTCATCGACTCCACCGGGCGCAGTTATTCGGTGGCTGCGCACACCCTGCCATCGGCGCGGGGCCAGGGCGAACCGCTGACCGGCCGCCTGACGCCACCGCCTGGGGCCACGTTCGAATGCGTGCTGCTGCCAGACGATGAAGCCCTGTACGTGGTGGCTTCGGACGCCGGTTACGGCTTCGTGGTCAAGGGCGAAGACCTGCAGGCCAAGAACAAGGCCGGCAAAGGCCTGCTCAGCTTGCCCAACGGCGCCAAAGTCATGACCCCGCGCCCGGTGGCCAACCGTGAGCAGGACTGGCTGGCGGCAGTGACCACCGAAGGTCGCTTGCTGGTATTCAAGGTTTCCGACCTGCCACAGCTAGGCAAAGGCAAGGGCAACAAGATCATCGGTGTGCCCGGTGATCGGGTAGCCAGTCGTGAAGAATTTGTCACCGATCTGGCGGTGATCGCCGAGGGTGCAACCCTTGTATTGCAAGCCGGCAAGCGTACCCTGTCTCTTAAGCCTGACGACCTTGAGCACTACAAGGGCGAACGTGGCCGGCGCGGCAGCAAGCTGCCACGCGGCTTCCAGCGGGTCGACAGCTTGCAGGTGGAAGGGCCGGCATAATCCGACGAAATGTCTGGAACGGCAATTTCAGCGCCGTTCCAGGCAGAAATGCTGGAGTCCGACCGATATTTCGCGGATGATAGTGCGCTTGTGGTGCCGGCGTGGCCGCGTGCCCGATTGAATCTCTATGAGTATCACTGCGGTTTGCCTGGTGGCGACCGCCTGGATGGGTTGAATGAAATTCCTGCGCCTTCCATTTGCGCTGTTGATGACGGGTTTGCTGGGGCTGGGCGGGTGCAGCATGCACCAGCCGGTTGCCCTGTACCAACTCGACAGCGGTGATCCTGGCCAGCCTTCGCAGAGTGCGGGCATGGCCGTGGTGCTCGGCCCGGTGTCGGTAGCCGATTATCTGCAGCGCGAAACCTTCTTGCAGCGCCAGGCCGATGGCAGCCTGAGTTCGGCGACCGACGGTCGTTGGGCCGGTAGCCTGTCGGCGGACATCGATCAGTTGCTGGTGCGCCAGCTGGCTTGGCGCCTGGACAGCCAGCGCGTGGTGCTGGCTCCGGCCAGCACCGGCTTCACCCCGGACGTGCAGGTGCTGCTGTCGATCACTCGCCTGGACTCGGGCAAGAACCAGCCCGCGATCCTCGACGCGCAATGGCGCCTGCTCGACCGTCGTGGCCATGTGCGTGACAACCGTATCGTTCACCTCGAGCAGCCGCACGAGGGCAGCGAGTCGTCCCAGGTTCAGGCCCAGGGGCAGTTGCTGCAGAAGCTGGCCGAGCAGTTGAGCACGGCGGTCAAACCGCTGGCCAACCAACCTGCGGTTGCTGAAGAAGCACCGAAGAAGCAGGCAGCACCGGTACAGGTCAAGAAAGAGCCGGAGAAGTCGAAGATCCCGATGGCTTCGCCGATTCGCACCGATATGGAAGTCTATCGGTTCTGATCGAACCGCCAGGCACAAAAAAGCCCGCATCTTAGCGGGCTTTTTTTGTGGCTACGATTCGCCGCGGGTCCACGGGCTCGAGCCTTGTGCTGCATCTGTGGGAGCCGACCTTGCCGGCGATGGGCCGCAAAGCGGCCCCCTGGATATCAGGCCCGGCGCTCGTGCATCCGCGCCAGCTGGCGTTCCAGCATCGATGGGTAAGGCTCCATCAACCGTTCCACACAGCAAGCCCCTTCAGGGCTGGCAATCGGGCGAATACGGGCGCGCTTGCGGATCAGCTCGTCATCACTGATCTGCCGCTCGACAAGCAGCAGGTTGCGGCTGTGCTGCGACAGCGCCAGGGCGTCCTGGGCCTTCTCGGCCATCAGCAGGTCGACCTGTTCCAGCCCTTGCAAGTCATCGCCCAGCGCCAGGCCCAGCTGCAGTTGCAGGGTGATGCCGCTGTCGGCCACTTCGATCTGCAGGGCATGGCCCAGCGCCCGCAGCAGCTCGCCGCAGCAGATGGCGTTGGTCAGGTAATCCTCGCCACAGTCGCGGCTGTGGAACAGCACCAGGGTGCTGCCATCGTTGAGCGTGTGGACGTCGCCTTCATACAGCGATGCCGCCTGCTCCAGGCAGCCCCGGTAGCGTTCCAGCAGCTCGGTCAGGCGCGTGCGTGGCAGGCGACGCAACTGCTCCTGGGAGCCCAGTTGAACGGCCAGCACGGCGGTGTTCTGTGGTTCGTCGGATTCGACCACGGCAGGTTTGGCCGCCGGTTGCTCCTCGTCGTCCAGCAGCCCGGCGAACGCCTCGTCGTCGTCCTCGTCCGCCTGGACCACCGCCCTGGCGCGCTGTGCGGGCTTGGCTGGGGTTTCGTCGTGCAACTCGTCGAACTCGTCTTCCTCCTCCTCCGGTTCCGGCTCGGGCGGAGGTGGCGGTGCCAGGCGGGCGTGCAACTGGCGGGCGATGTCGCCGATTTCGTCCTGGCGGTCGATGGCCGGGGTGTAAGGGTGCGGGTCACGCAGCCACACCCGCAGCTGCAGCAGCGGCAGGGTGATGTGGCGGCCTTGGCGCAGGCTCAGGCTCAGCGCCAGCGCCAGCAGGATGGCGGCGAGGATGCCCATGCTCTGCAGGCTGATCAGCATCGGCTGCTGGAACTGGCTCATGTCCAGGCTGATGCGCAGCTGACCGGCGGTCACGTCCTGGAACGTGATCTTGGTCTGGTACAGGCCTTCGGCTTCGCCCAGCAGGCTGTTGCGCGGGCGCTGGCCGGCCTCGGCGAGGATGCGGTTGTCCACGCTGTAGATGGCCGCATGGGCCACCAGCGGGTTCTTCACCAGGTTGCCCAGCAGCACATTGAGGCTGAGGATGTCGTTGGACACCAGCAACTCGGTTGCCGAGGTGGCGGTCTGGGTGGTCAGGCTCTGGCCGAGGGCGTCAGCCTGCTCGTGCATGGCCTGCTTGAACTGCAGGCCCATCACGCAGGCGTATATCACCAGCGCCAGCGCCACCAGGAAAATGTTGGTGGTGGCGATGCGCAGTGCCAGGGGCACGCGACGTTGGCGCAGGGCTCGGAAGATCATGATGAAGAAGTTGTCGGTTTTGACGGGCGTGGGCCGGTTCACAGAGCTCGGCTCTTAATGGCATAAAAGTGTTGGGCAGTATAGCGAGCAGTGTTTTGTCGGCAAAGTGGAGTTGGCGCCCGATGGTCATGGAAAATCGGTAGAATGCGCATTTTTCATCGAAGTCGGAGCCAGGTTGTGCGCGAAATCGTTCTGATCAACATCACCGGTGAGGACCGCCCCGGTCTCACCGCCGCCATTACCGGCGTCCTGCTCCAGGGCGGTGTGAACATCCTCGACATCGGCCTGGCGGTCATGCACGGCACCCTGTCGTTCGGCATCTTGGTCGATATCCCGGACAATGAAGTGGCGACCAGCCTGCTGCAGAGCGTGCAGTCCAAGGCCCACGAGCTGAACCTGCAAGCGCGTTACACGCCGATTTCCGAAGCTGACTACCAGCATTGGGCCGATGCCCAGGGCGAAGCACGGCATATCGTCACCCTGCTCAGCCGCAAGATCACCCCCGAGCAATTGCAACGCGTCAGCGCCGTCATCAGCCAGTACGGCCTGACCATCGAACGTATCGAGCGTCTGTCGGCGCGGGTTGCCCTGGGCGCTTCGAGCGAGACGGGCAAGGCGGCACTGGAAATTTCCGTGCGCGGCGTGCCGAGCGATGCCCAGGCATTGCGTGCCGACTTCTTCGCGCTGTCCGAAGCGCTGAACATCGACATCGCGTTCCAGAAAGACGACCTGTTCCGCCGTAACCGCCGCTTGGCGGTATTCGACATGGACTCGACGCTGATCGAAGCGGAAGTCATCGATGAACTGGCCAAGGCGGCCGGCGTGGGTGAGCAGGTTGCCGCGATCACTGAGCGGGCGATGCGTGGCGAGCTGGACTTCCGCGCCAGTTTCAAGGAGCGCATGGCGCTGCTCAAGGGCCTGGATGTCGGCGTACTCGACGAGATCGGTGCTTCCCTGCGCCTGACCGAGGGTGCCGAGAACCTGTTCGCCGAGCTCAAGCGCCTGGGCTACAAGACGGCGATCCTGTCCGGCGGCTTCTCGTACTTCGCCAAACAGGTGCAGGCGCGCCTGGGCATCGACTACGTGTTCGCCAACGAACTGGAAGTGGTCGATGGCAAGGTGACCGGCGTGGCCGTGGAGCCTATCGTCGATGCCCAGCGCAAGGCTGACCTGCTGCAGCAGCTGGCCAGTGAAGAAGGCCTGCAGCTGGAACAGACCATCGCCGTGGGCGATGGCGCCAACGACCTGCCGATGCTGTCGCTGGCCGGCCTGGGTGTGGCCTTCCGCGCCAAGCCGCTGGTGCGCCAGTCGGCCAAGCAGGCGATTTCCACCCTCGGGCTGGATGGCGTGCTGTACCTGCTGGGCCTGCGCGACCGCGACGCCCGCGGCTGATCGCCGGATAAAAAAAGGCCCTGCTGATGCAGGGCCTTTTTTTTTGTCCAGGGTCAAGCCTGGGCTGGGCTGGCCAGCAATTCACCCATGCGCACAGCCGAAGCTGCACCCAGGTTTTCGGCCCATTTCACCTGCTCCGGCCCGAACAGCACGATGGCGGTCGAACCCAGCTTGAAGCGGCCCAGTTCGGCGCCTTTCTCCAGATGGATCGGCGCACGGCTGCCTTCGTCGTAGCGGAAGGTCTTCAGCTCACGCTTCGGCGGCGTGACCAGGCCGGCCCAAACGGTCTCGATCGACGCGACGATCATGGCGCCGACCAGCACCACGGCCATCGGCCCGCGCTCGGTATCGAACAGGCACACCACGCGCTCATTGCGGGCGAACAGCTCCGGGACGTTTTCGGCGGTGGTCTGGTTGACCGAGAACAGGCGGCCCGGCACATAGACCATCTCGCGCAGGGTGCCGGCCAGCGGCATGTGCACGCGGTGGTAATCTTTCGGCGACAGGTAGATGGTGGCGAATTCGCCCCCCATGAACGGTGCGGCCAGCGCCGGGTCGCCGCCGAGCAACTCAAGCGCGCTGAAGCTGTGGCCCTTGGCCTGGAAGATACGACCGTGCTCGATCGGGCCCAGCTGGCTGACGGCACCGTCGGCCGGGCAAAGGATGGCGCCGGGAGTTTCGTCCAGCGGGCGAGCGCCTGGCTTCAGGGCGCGGGTGAAGAAGGCGTTGAAGTGCTCGTAGGCGGTGAGGTCTTCGACCAGCGCTTCGCTCATGTTCACCTGGTAACGCTTGGCGAACCAGGCGGTGAAGGCGTTCTTGAACCAGCGTGCACGGCATTCGGCGATGCAGCCAGCCAGGCGCGACAACAAGTGGTGCGGCAGCAGGTACTGGCTGAGGATGAACAGACGGGATTTCATTGCGTTGATTGTCCTTGAACTTCGACAGGCGTGTCCGGGTGGTTGCCCCATTCGCTCCACGAGCCGGCATAAGCCTTGATGCGTGGGTAGCCGAGGGATTTGGCCACCAGGTAGGTGAAACCGGAGCGGCGGTGGGTCTGGCAGTGGGTGATCACTTCCTTGTCCGGGGTGATGCCCAGTTGCTCGAGCACCTGCGCGATGTCCGTGCGGATGCGCAGGTGATCGTTGAGGTCCATGCCGGCCGTCCACTCGAAATTGATGGCGCCGGGAATGTGCCCGGCCTTGGCGGCCAGGACCTTCTCGCCGTTGAATTCCTGCGGGCCGCGGGCGTCCCAGATCACCAGGTCGTCGGCGCCCAGGCGGCTTTGCAGGTACTCGCGGGTGGCGGTCGGTTCGCCGTGCAGTTGCAGGTGCACAGGCGTGCTGCCGGGTACCGGCACATCGGTGGAGAGCTTGTCTGCCGGCCAGGCCTGGATGCCGCCATTGAGGTAGTGGTAGCGCGCATGGCCGATGACATCGAGCAGCCAGATGAAGCGGCCGGCCCAGCCGCCACCTTCATCGTCGTACACCACGTAGACGGCGTCGTCGCGGTGACCGAGTTCGCTGAACAGTTTTTCCAGGTCGGCCAGGGCCGGCAGCAGGCCTGGCGCCGGAGGCTGGCCAAGCTGGGTGCGCTTGCCCTCGACGAAGCGGGCGCCGGGGATGTGCCCGCTGACATAGCGGTTGGCGCTGCTCAGGTCGACCAGGATCAACTGGGGCGAATCCAGGCGCGGCAGCAGGTCTGCGGCTTCGATCACCAAAGGCAGGCCGGAAAAGTCAGTCATCCACGTTCTCCAGAGTGGAAAGAGGGGCGATTGTAGCGCATGGCTCAGGCGCCGCGGTTGGCAAACACCGCCAGCGCGCGTTCGATACATTGCGAAGTCTTGCCGAAGGCCTGCACGCTGACATCGGCCAGGGGCTTGCCGCCCTGGTCGGCCACCGCCAGCATCAGCACCTGGTCGCCGACGCCCAGCGAGCGCAGCAACAGGTGTTCGCTGTGGAACAGCGCACGCAGCGGTGCCGGCAGCAGCGCCGAGAACTGGGTGTGGTTCTCGGGCGTCAGGCGCAGTTGGCCAACCTTGCTCATCAGTTTTTGCAGCAGTTTGTTCTGCTCGATGTCCAGGGCGATGCCTCCGGCTTCCTTGGGCAGGCCAGCGATCTGCTGTACGCGCAGGCAGTCGGCGGCCTTGTCCAGGCTCAGCAGCATGATGCGCTGCATCCCGCAGGCTTGCAGCGCTTCGCGCGCATGGGTGGCCAGGTGCACGGCATTGGTGAAGGGGCTGGGTTGTGCCAGCAGCTCCTGGCACAGCTTGCGCCAGCGGCCGAGCGCCTCGCTGGGCGGTGGTGGCGGGGTGAGCATGTCCGGGTGCGGGCGACGCTGGTCCCAGGGCCAGATCAGCGCCTCGGCGGGGTGGAACAGGGCATGGCGGGCGTGGCGCCGGGCGCTGGCCGCTGCTTGTTGGTGAACCTGCTGTTGCACGTCTTCCAGCGAGGTCTGCAGGTACAGCGCGGTCAGCAGTTGCCAGCGCAGCAGATGCGGGTTGTCCCAGCCCACCTGCGCCGCCAGCGCCAGGTTGTTGGCCAGCAGCACAGTATTGGCCGGTTCGTTGAACCAGCGGCGCAAGCCGGGTGCTTCGTCCAGGCGATGCTGCTGGCTGAGCAGGTCTTCTTCGCGGGCGATGCTCAGCACCAGGGCCAGTTGGTCGCGCTCTTCGAGCAGCAGGCGATAGCCCTGGGTCACCCACTTGGGCAAGCGCCAGTGTTCGGCCATGGCCTGGCACAGGGCGAAAATGCGCACGCCGAACAGTTCATTCTCCACGTCGGCTGCGGTTTCGCCCTTGTGGATGACCCGCAGCTCCCAGGCGTCCAGCAGCTTGGGATGGGCCAGGGCCAACGGCCACAGGGGGGCGAGGAACAGCAGGCTGCCCCAGTGGATCTCCTGCCACAGGCGCGCCAGGCGGCTGGCGAACAAGCCGCTGGCCTGTTGTGCAGCATGCTGGCTGATCAACAGGAACTGACGCAGCACTGGCGGGATGTCGTCTTCCGGCAGGGCCGGCAGGCGCATCAGCAGCTCCTTGCTGCGTGCCAGGCCCAGGCGGTTGAGGGCCACTTCCAGGCTCTCCGCGGGCTCGGCCTGGCTGGCGTTGGCGGGGTGGTTGGCCTCGCGCATCACCGACAGCACCAGGGCGGGGCTGTCCTGCATCAGTTCGGCGATGTCGCGCAACGAGCGGCGACTGTCGTTGATCGCGCTCATGACCCGGTCGTAACTCTGCTTCGGGACCGGTACACGAACACCGTCGAGCAGCTTGACCCAGGCTTCTAGCGTACGCGGATTCTGAGTGGGCACCTTGGATTCCATTGGCATTTTGACATCAGTCCGAACTGGCTTTTCGCTTTGAGTGGCTATAGTCTGGCGCAGTTCTGCCGATAAGTAGAAGAAGAGTTTTAAAGCTCCCGTCCCTCACCCTGACCACGACAGCAAGTGCTTTGAACCTATGGCTAAAATTATCGGCATCATCGTCGTATTCGCGAGCGTGCTCGGCGGATATGTACTCTCCCACGGCAAGATCGCGGCGCTGATCCAGCCGTTCGAAGTGCTGATCATCGGCGGTGCAGCCTTTGGCGCCTTCATGCAGGCCAACCCCGGTTACATGACCATGCATGTAATCAAGAAGTCGATGAAGATGTTCGGCTCGCGCTTCTCCCATGCTTTCTACCTGGAAGTGCTGGGCCTGGTGTACGAAATCCTCAACAAGAGCCGCCGCGAAGGCATGATGGCGATCGAGAGCGATATCGAAGACGCCGCAGCCAGTCCGATCTTCGCCAAGTACCCGGCAGTGTTGGGCGACGAGCGCATGACCGCGTTCATCTGTGACTACCTGCGCATCATGTCGACCGGCAACATGGCGCCCCATGAGCTGGAAGGCCTGTTCGACATGGAGCTGCTGAGCATGAAGGAAGAGCTCGAGCACCCGTCGCACGCGGTCACCGGTATCGCCGACGGCATGCCCGGCTTCGGTATCGTGGCGGCGGTACTGGGTATCGTGGTGACCATGGCGTCGCTCGGCGATGGCGACCAGAAGGCCATCGGCATGCACGTCGGTGCGGCACTGGTCGGTACCTTCTTCGGTATTCTCGCGGCCTATGGCTTCTTCGGCCCATTGGCCAAGTGCCTTGAGCACGATGCCAAGGAAGAGCTCAACCTCTATGAATCGATCAAGGCCTCGCTGGTGGCTTCGGCGTCCGGCATGCCGCCTTCGCTGGCCGTCGAGTTCGGGCGCAAGGTGCTGTATCCGAAGCATCGCCCAAGCTTCGCCGAGCTGGAACAAGCGGTTCGCGGTCGCTGAGTCATGGAGAACAATCAGCCGATAATCATCAAGCGCGTCAAGCGCTTCGGTGGCGGGCACCATGGCGGCGCCTGGAAGATCGCCTTCGCCGACTTCGCCACGGCGATGATGGCGTTCTTCCTGGTGCTGTGGCTGTTATCCACGGCCACGCCTGAACAGAAGATCGCCATTGCCGGCTACTTCAAGGACCCGATCGGTTTTTCCGAGAGTGGCACGCCTTACATCATCGACCTGGGTGGCTCGCCGCAGCTGGCGCCGGAAAAGACCATCAACCCGGAGCAGAAGTCCGAGCCTACGCCTGACACCAGCATCCAGCTGGACAAGGACCAGGTCGAGACCATGGCCGAACAGGTCGAGCGCGAGCGCCTCGAACTGCTGCTGCAAGAGCTGCAGAACAAGGTCGAGGAAAATCCGCAACTGCAGAAGTTCAAGGACCAGATCCTGTTCGAGATCACTCAGGACGGCCTGCGCATCCAGATCATGGATGCCGAGAACCGGCCGATGTTCGACATCGGCAGCGCGCGCCTGCAGCCATATTTCGAAGACATCCTGCTGGCCATGGCCGACACCATCAAGGCTGTGCCGAACAAGATCAGCATCAGTGGCCACACCGATGCCAAGCCGTACTCCGGCACTGGCGACTTCGGCAACTGGGAGCTGTCGGCCAACCGCGCCAATGCCGCCCGGCGTGCCTTGGTTGCCGGCGGCTACCCGGATGAACAGGTGGCGCGGGTGGTCGGGTATGCCTCGTCGTCGCTGTTCGACCGCAAGAACCCGTTCAACCCGGTCAACCGCCGCATCGATATCATCGTCCTGACCAAGAAGGCGCAGCGCAATATCGAGGGTGAGCAGGGCGCGCCCGAGGCGCCAGCCCAGCCGGCTCCGCCACCAGGTGCAGCGCCTGGGGCGGCGGCCCCGGCAGCACCGGCGGCAGGTGATGCTGCTGCCGAGGCGCCGATGCAGCCGCGCGAACTGCGCCAGAAACTGAACATCTTCGAAGATGGGACCTTGAAGATGGATGAGCAGAAGGATCAGTAACCGCTGGGGCTGCCAGGCAGCCCCAAAAGTTTCAAAACCCCCGCCTGATCTTGGCCTTGAGATCGGCATGAAAGAAATCGGCATTGTCCCGGTCGACACGTGAGCCGCGCTCTGCCGGCAGAATCATTGCGCGCTGAAAGGTGCATTCATCGTGGTAGGCCCGCACGAACAGGTCGATATGCGCCCGTTCGCGCATCACTGGCCACCTGCCAAGGTGCTCGGGCAACTCGCCGCCGCCTCTGTGGTAGAAGCTCACCCGTCGATTGGCTGTTACCGCAGCTTCCAGTAGCCGGGCTGTCCACCAGTCATCGCAAGCCGCTGCGGGTAGCAGGCCGATCCAGTGGGTGGCATCGTTTATCTGTTGGCAGGCGCTGCCATGGGCGTCTTCGCGGGGCTGCCCGCTGGCGTCAAATTCCACCAGCTGCGCGGTGATGCCTTCAAGTAGCAGGCGTTCGTTGAGGATGAAGGCGTCAAGCCGCTCTTCGTGGCGGTAACTGATGAAAACCGGCATGGCGGTTGCCCTCCCTGATAGGAAGTCATGACCTTCAGGGAAAGCGAGGGGCAGGGCAATAGATGGCAGGAAAACCGGAGGCGTCCTACGCGCTCCGGTAACATTTCCTACAAATCAGTAGCTGTCTTCCGGCAGGCTGGCGATGATCGAGCGGTAGCTGTTCATCCGCTGCGGCTTGATGCGGCCATCTTCAAGGGCCTTGAGCAGCGCGCACCCCGGCTCGCGATCATGCTTGCAGTCGCGGAAGCGGCAGGTGCCGAACAAGTCGCGGAACTCGATGAAGCCATCTTCCACGTCGTCGCGGCTGACGTGGCCGAGGCCGAATTCGCGGATGCCCGGCGAGTCGATCAGGTCGCCGCCGTTGGGGAAGTGATACAGGCGCGCCGTGGTGGTGGTGTGCTGGCCCTGGCCGGACCATTCGGACAGGTCGCCGACGCGGGTGCCGGCATCCGGCAGCAGGCTGTTGACCAGCGACGACTTGCCCACGCCCGACTGGCCGACGAACACGCTGATGTGACCGTCGAGCATCTGCTGCAGGCGCTGCATGCCATCGCCGTGGTGCGCGGAGACTTCCAGCAGCGGGTAGCCCAGTTCGCGGTAGACCTCGAGCAGTGCGTGCAGGCCCGGGCCGTTCTCGGCGTCGATCAGGTCGGCCTTGTTCAGCAGCAACAGCGGGCGAATACCGGCGTGCTCGGCGGCCACCAGGTAGCGGTCGATCAGGTTCGGGTGCGGCTCCGGTGCCGGGGCGAAGACGATCACGATCAGGTCGACGTTGGCCGCGACCGGCTTGAGCTGGCCGTGGTTGTTCGGCCGGCACAGCTCGGTGCTGCGCGGCATCTGCGCGACGATCACGCCGATGCCCTGGTTGCCGGCGCGCCAGACCACGCGGTCGCCAGTGACCAGCGCCGGCAGGTTGGCCCGCAGGTGGCAGCGGAATACCTGGCCGGCGACTTCGCCGTCCTGGGCCTCCACCTCGACCTGCACACCGAAGTGGGCGATCACCAGGCCCAGTTGTTCCGGCCCCAGGTCACCGCCCTCCAGCTCCTGCAGCACGTGCTGCTCGCGTTTGGCGGCGCGAGCGGCGCGTTCGTTCTGGATTTTTTCGATACGCCAGTTCTGGCGACGATTGAGCTGGCGTTTGGCCATGGACCTTCCAAGGTGGGGCAAGTTGAAAACGGCAGGCAGTTTAGCACGCCAGCTCGCTGACCATTCTGGTTACCTTTGCGCCGCGCATGCGCAGGCCGGCGTCGCTAGGCTAATATGACGGCCTATACGAGGAGCCCCTTCATGCAGAACCCACAGAACCTGATCTGGATCGATCTGGAAATGACCGGCCTGGACCCGGACCACGACGTCATCATCGAGATGGCCACCATCGTCACCGACAGCGAACTGAACACCCTGGCCGAAGGCCCGGTGATCGCGATCCACCACAGTGACGAAGTGCTGGCGCGCATGGACGAGTGGAACACCCGCACCCATGGCGCCTCGGGCCTGACCCAGCGCGTGCGCGACAGCAAGATCAGCATGGCCGAAGCCGAGGCGCAGACCATCGCCTTCCTCGAGCAATGGGTGCCGAAAGGCAAGTCGCCGATCTGCGGCAACAGCATCTGCCAGGACCGCCGTTTCCTCTACCGCCACATGCGCGGCCTGGAAAACTACTTCCACTATCGCAACCTCGATGTCTCCACCTTGAAGGAGCTGGCGGCGCGCTGGGCGCCGGACGTGCGTGACAGCTTCAAGAAGGGCAGCACCCACCTGGCGCTGGACGATATCCGCGAGTCGATCGCCGAACTGCGTCACTACCGCGAGCATTTCATCAAGGTATGAGCCGAAAGGGCGCCGATATTGTGCTCGCGCCCTCTTTTGGTGCCTCCGGCAACTGGTTAGACTGCGCGCCTTTCCCGCACGGACCCGCGCCATGTTGTTGATGCTCTACCTGATCGCCATCACCGCCGAAGCCATGACCGGTGCCCTGTCCGCCGGCCGCCGAGGCATGGACTGGTTTGGCGTGGTGCTGATTGCCTGCGTGACCGCCCTGGGGGGCGGTTCGGTGCGTGACGTGCTGCTGGGCCATTACCCGCTGACCTGGGTGAAGCACCCGGAATACCTGGTATTGACCAGCTTCGCTGCGCTGCTGACGATTTTCATTGCGCCGATGATGCGCCGTTTGCGCTCGCTGTTCCTGGTGCTGGATGCCTTGGGCCTGGTGGCCTTTACCCTGATTGGCTGCATGACCGCGCTGGAAATGGGGCAGGGCATGCTGGTGGCGTCAATCAGCGGGGTGATTACCGGAGTGTTTGGCGGGATCCTGCGGGATATCTTCTGCAACGACATCCCGCTGGTGTTCCGTCGCGAACTCTATGCCAGCGTGTCGTTCGCGGCGGCCTGGTTCTATCTGGGCTGCGTGTACTTCAAGGTCCCGGCGGAGCAGGCGATGTTGCTGACCTTGTTCGGTGGTTTTCTGGTGCGCTTGCTGGCAATCCGTTTCCATTGGGAAATGCCCAAGTTCCACTACAACGACCAGCAGTAATTGCAAGGTTCACGGGCTACGCGGTCTCTGTGGGAGCGGGCTTGCCCGCGAAGCAGGCGACTCGGTGGGTGGCACCGGCTTCGCCGGTGTTCGCGGGCAAGCCCGCTCCCACAAGGATCGCGCAGGCTTTGTAAGCAGAGTATGGCGGGGGCTAGTGGATGCCGTGCCGGTCCAGCGCCCACTCCACATGCTCGCGCACCAGCTCCGACTCATCTTCGCGCCTTGCCTTCAGCGCCTCGATTACAGGAATCGTCGAGGGCGCATTACCCAGCCCCACCGCCAGGTTGCGCAAGAACCGCTCATATCCCGCCCGGCGCAATGGCCCGCCCTCGGTCCTGCGCAAGAAAGTGCGCTCGTCCCACAGGAACATTTCAGCCAGCTCGGCATTTTCCAGCCCATGCCGTGGCTGGAAGTCCTGTTCCTTGCTGAAATTGGCAAAGCGGTTCCATGGGCAGGCGATCTGGCAGTCATCGCAGCCAAACACGCGGTTGCCCATCATGGAACGCAATTCGACCGGAATAGGCCCACGCAACTCGATTGTCAGGTAGGAAATGCAGCGCCGTGCATCCAGTACGTACGGCCCGACGAAAGCCTGGGTCGGGCAGATGTCCAGGCACGCCTGGCAGCGCCCGCAGTGTTCACTGGTATGCGCCTCGTCCACCGGCAGCGGCAGGTCGACGAACAGTTCGGCAAGGAAGAAGTAGCTGCCGGCCTTGCGGTTGAGCAGCAGGGTGTTCTTGCCGATCCAGCCCAGCCCGGCTTGTTCGGCAAGGGCCTTCTCCAGCACCGGGGCGCTGTCGACGAAGGCGCGGTAGCCGAACGGGCCGATCGCTTCCTGGATGCGGTCCGCCAGGAACTGCACGCGCTTGCGCACCAGCTTGTGGTAGTCGCGGCCCAGGGCGTAGCGCGAGACGTAGGCCTTTTCCGGCTGGGCCAGGCGTTGCGCCATCTGCGTGTCGCCGGGCAGGTAGTCCATGCGCAGTGACACCACGCGTACCGTGCCGGGAATCAGCTGGTCGGGGTGGGCGCGTTTGCTGCCATGCGCGCCCAGGTACTCCATTTCGCCCTGGTAGCCGGCGTCGAGCCAGCGTTGCAGGTGCTGTTCGTGTTCGCCAAGGTCGACACCGGCGATGCCGACGTGAGCAAAACCGAGTTCTTGGCCCCAGATCTTGATGGATTGGGCCAGTTGGGCGAGGTCAGGGGTGCAGGCGGACATGGATGGGCAGGCAATACGGGCTCAGGTGCGTATAATTCTGCCAGACATTGGAGCCTTTGACCCCATGCCGCAGACCAAACACCTAAGCAATGCCCCGCAACTGCTCAGCAGCGTGACCGTCGCACGCCTGCCGGCACGTCCTGCGCACGCCCATAAAGGCGACTTTGGCCATGTGCTGGTCGTCGGTGGTGACCTGGGCACCGGTGGCGCCGTGCTGCTCAGCGCCGAGGCCGCGCTGCGCTGCGGTGCCGGGCTGGTCAGCGTGGCGACGCGCCCGGAGCACGTCGTGGCCGGGCTGGCGCGCATGCCGGAGGCCATGTGCCTGGGGGTCGAGTCGGCCAATCAGTTGATCGGTGTGCTGGAGCGTGCCTCGGTGCTGGTGGTGGGCCCCGGTCTGGGGCAGGCCGCCTGGGGCCGCAGCCTGCTGTCTGCGGTGGCCAACGCCGAGCGGCCGCAGGTGTGGGATGCCGATGCCTTGAACCTGCTGGCCCGCACGCCACTGGCGTTGCCCAGCGGCAGCATCCTCACCCCGCACCCGGGGGAAGCGGCGCGGCTGCTGGGCATATCCACCGAGGCCGTGCAGGCTGATCGCCCGGGCGCGGCGCGCAAGCTGGCCCGCCGCTATGCCAGTGTCTGCGTGCTCAAGGGCGCCGGCACCTTGGTGGCCGACCCTGCCGGCCAACTGGTGCTGTGCGAGCGTGGGCATCCAGCGATGGCTGGCGCCGGGCTGGGCGACGTGCTCACCGGCGTGCTGGCAGCGTTGCTGGCCCAGGGGCTGGACGCCTGGAGCGCGGCGGGCCTGGGGGTATGGTTGCACGCCTGTGCGGGGGAACGCCTGGGCGTCAAAGGTAGAGGCCTGGCGGCCAGTGATCTGGCGCCGGTCATTCGTGAGTTGTTGGAGGAGCATTCTGCGTGTCTGGCTTAACCCTGTTTCTGGCCGATGAAGCGGCCACGGTCGAATTCGGCGCAACACTGGCCGAGGTGACCGGCGGTCGTGGCGTGATTTTCCTGGAAGGCGACCTGGGGGCGGGCAAGACCACGCTCTCGCGTGGCTTGATCCGTGGGCTGGGCCATACTGGTGCAGTGAAAAGTCCGACTTTCACCGTGGTAGAACCCTACGAAATTGGTGAAATACGCGCCTTCCATTTCGACCTGTATCGCCTGGTCGACCCTGAAGAGCTGGAGTTCATGGGCATTCGTGACTATTTCGAGGGCGACCCGCTGTGCCTGTTCGAATGGCCACAAAAGGGTGCGGGCGTTTTGCCAAAGCCCGACCTGACCATTACCATAAGCCCCCAAGCGGGCGGCCGCTCGCTTGACCTTACGCCGCAGGGGGCTCGCGGCGAGGCCTGGTGCACTGCACTGGCCGAACACTATAAACAGTAAGTGGGGTAGGTATGCGCATACGCGCACTGGTCGCTGTCGTTGGATTGCTGCTGACAGCGGTGACCGTTGACGCTCTGGCCGTCACTCAAGTCAAGAGCGTGCGCCTGTGGCGTGCGCCGGACAACACGCGGTTGGTCTTCGACCTGTCTGGCCCCGTGCAGCATAGCGTCTTCACCCTCAGCGCACCCGATCGCCTGGTGATCGACATCAACGGCGCGACCTTGGCCGCGCCGCTGAACGTGTCGACCTCGAACACGCCGATCAGCAGCGTGCGCTCGGCCCAACGTACCCCCACCGACCTGCGTGTGGTCGTCGACCTGAAGAAGTCGGTCACGCCCAAGAGCTTTACCCTGGCGCCCAATGCCCAGTATGGCAACCGCCTGGTGGTCGACCTGTACGACCAGGAAGCCGATGCCATCGCCGCCACGGCGCCGACCCCGCCGCCAACACCCGTGCAAACCCCGGCGACCACGCCAGCCGTGCCGGTGACCCCGGCTCAGCCTGCAATCAAGCTGCCACCGGTGCCAAGCGGCAAGCGCGACATCGTGGTCGCCATCGATGCCGGCCACGGCGGTGAAGACCCGGGGGCTTCGGGCTCGCGCGGCCAGCACGAGAAAGACATCGTGCTGCAGATCGCCAAGGAGCTGCAGCGCCAGATCAACACCGAGAAGGGCTATCGCGCCGAGCTGACCCGTACCGGTGACTACTTCATCCCGCTGCGCAAGCGCACCGAGATCGCCCGCAAGAAGGGGGCCGACCTGTTCATCTCGATCCACGCCGACGCCGCCCCGTCGCGCGCGGCGTTCGGCGCCTCGGTGTTTGCCCTGTCCGACCGTGGCGCCACCTCCGAGACCGCACGCTGGCTGGCCGACACGGAAAACCGTTCCGACCTGATCGGTGGCGCTGGCAACGTCAGCCTCGACGACAAGGACCGCATGCTCGCGGGCGTGCTGCTCGACCTGTCGATGACCGCCACGCTGAGTTCCAGCCTGAACGTCGGGCAGAAGGTGCTGGGCAACATGGGCCGCGTGACGTCGCTGCACAAGCAGCGGGTGGAGCAGGCGGGCTTCATGGTGTTGAAATCGCCGGACATCCCGTCGATCCTCGTTGAAACCGGGTTCATCTCGAACAACAATGAAGCGGCCAAGCTGGCCACCGCTAGCCATCAGCAAGCGCTGGCGCGTTCGATTCACACCGGTGTGCGCCAGTACTTCCAGCAGAACCCGCCGCCTGGCACCTACGTTGCCTGGCTGCGTGACAGTGGCAAGATTGCCCAGGGCCCGCGTGAGCACACCGTGCGCCCAGGCGAAACCCTGGCGATGCTCGCCGTGCGCTACCAGGTCAGCGTGACCAGCCTGCGCAGCACCAACAGCCTCAAGACCGATGAGCTGAAGGTCGGCCAGCACCTCGATATCCCCGCTACCACACTGGCTTCGCAATGAGTGGTGGTTCGCGCATCCAGCTGCTCAGCCCGCGGCTGGCCAACCAGATTGCCGCAGGTGAGGTGGTTGAGCGCCCGGCTTCGGTGGCCAAGGAACTGTTGGAAAACAGCCTGGACTCCGGTGCCCGGCGCATCGACGTGGAAGTCGAGCAGGGCGGTGTGAAGCTGCTGCGGGTGCGTGACGATGGCAGTGGCATTTCCGCCGACGACCTGCCGCTGGCCCTGGCCCGTCACGCCACCAGCAAGATTCGCGAGCTGGAAGACCTTGAAGGGGTACTGAGCCTCGGCTTCCGTGGCGAGGCCCTGGCCTCGATCAGCTCGGTGGCGCGCCTGACCCTGACTTCGCGCACGGCCAGTGCTGGCGAGGCCTGGCAGGTAGAGACCGAAGGCCGTGACATGACGCCGCGCGTGCAGCCGGCCGCGCATCCGGTCGGCACTTCGGTGGAAGTGCGCGACCTGTTCTTCAATACCCCGGCCCGACGCAAGTTCCTCAAGGCCGAAAAGACCGAATTCGATCACCTGCAGGAAGTCATCCGCCGCCTGGCCCTGGCCCGCTTCGATGTCGGCTTCCACCTGCGCCACAACGGCAAGAGCATCCTCAGCCTGCATGAGGCGCATGATGAAACCGCCCGTGCACGGCGGGTCGGCGCCATCTGTGGCCCGGGCTTCATGGAGCAGGCGCTGCCGATCGACGTAGAACGCAATGGTCTGAGGCTGTGGGGCTGGGTCGGCCTGCCGACGTTTTCGCGCAGCCAGGCCGATTTGCAGTACTTCTTCGTCAACGGCCGTGCGGTGCGCGACAAACTGGTCGCCCATGCCGTGCGCCAGGCCTATCGCGACGTGCTGTTCAACGGCCGGCACCCGACCTTCGTGCTGTTCCTCGAGCTCGAGCCGAATGGCGTCGATGTCAACGTGCACCCGACCAAGCACGAAGTGCGTTTCCGCGAAGGCCGCTCGGTGCATGACTTCCTCTATGGCACGCTGCACCGTGCCCTGGCGGACGTGCGCCCGGAAGATCAGCTGGCTGCGCCAGCGGCCGTGCCTGAAGTGCTTCGCCCGACTGGCCAGCAGGCGGGTGAGTTCGGCCCGCAGGGCGAAATGCGCCTGGCCTCGCCGGTGCTCGAGCAGCCGCAGGCGCCGCAGCATTCCATCTCCAATGGCGGCAGTGGTGCCGGTTACCAGTACCAGTACACACCGCGCCCGTCGCAGCCGTTGCCGGCCGCCGAGTCCCAGGCGGTCTACCGCGAGTTCTACAAGCCGCTGAACGATGGCACGCCAGCCCCTTCGACACTGCCGGAAAGCCAGGGCGACATCCCGCCGCTGGGTTATGCCCTGGCGCAGCTCAAGGGCATCTACATCATCGCCGAGAATGCCGTTGGCCTGGTGCTGGTGGACATGCACGCGGCCCACGAGCGCATCATGTACGAGCGGCTCAAGGTGGCCATGGCCAGCGAAGGCCTCAGCGGCCAGCCGCTGCTGGTGCCAGAAACCCTGGCGCTGAGCCAGCGCGAGGCCGACTGCGCCGAGGAGCACGGCCAGTGGTTCCAGCGCCTGGGCTTCGAGCTGCAGCGCCTGGGCCCTGAAACGCTGGCGATCCGCCAGATCCCGGCGCTGCTCAAGCAGGCCGAGGCCAATCGCCTGGTCCAGGACGTGCTCGCCGACCTGATGGAGTACGGCACCAGCGACCGTATCCAGGCGCACCTCAACGAACTGCTCGGTACCATGGCCTGCCACGGCGCCGTGCGCGCCAACCGGCGCCTGGCCATCCCCGAGATGAACGCCCTGCTGCGCGACATGGAAAACACCGAGCGCAGCGGCCAGTGCAACCATGGTCGCCCGACCTGGACCCAGATGGGCCTGGACGATCTGGACAAACTTTTCCTGCGCGGTCGATGACATGAGCGGCAAGCCCCCTGCGATATTCCTCATGGGCCCGACGGCGGCCGGCAAGACCGACCTCGCCATCGAGCTGACCAAGGTCCTGCCTTGCGAGCTGATCAGTGTCGACTCGGCGCTGGTCTACCGTGGCCTGGACATTGGTTCGGCCAAGCCTTCCAAAGAGATTCTGGCGGCCTACCCGCACCGGCTGATCGACATCCGCGACCCGGCCGAGAGCTATTCGGCCGCGCAGTTTCGCGCCGATGCGCTGGAGGCGATGGCTGATATCACCGCGCGCGGCAAGATTCCGCTGCTGGTCGGTGGCACCATGCTTTATTACAAGGCGCTGATTGAAGGCCTGGCAGACATGCCGGCGGCCGATGCCGCCGTGCGCGCAGAGCTGGAAGCCCAAGCCGAGGCGCTGGGCCTGGCTGAGTTGCACCGGCAATTGGCGCAGGTCGACCCGGAGTCGGCGGCGCGCATCCACCCCAACGACCCGCAGCGGCTGATCCGGGCGCTGGAGGTGTACCGGGTGAGCGGCCAGAGCATGACAGCCCATCGTCAGCGTCAATTCGCGGAAAGTAGCGGCGCAGACGCAGGCGCCGGCGGGCATTTGCCCTATACTGTCGCGAGTTTGGCGATTGCGCCTGCGGATCGTCACATTTTGCATAAGCGAATTGCGCTACGATTTTCGCAGATGCTGGAACAGGGCTTCGTCGATGAGGTCCGATCGCTGCGAGCCAGAAGTGACTTGCACGCCGGGCTGCCGTCTATACGGGCAGTGGGGTATCGGCAGGTCTGGGACTACCTCGACGGCAAGCTGACTGAGAATGAGATGCGAGAACGCGGTATCATTGCCACTCGACAGCTGGCCAAGCGGCAGTTCACCTGGTTGCGTGGCTGGCCTGATGTGCATTGGCTCGACAGCCTGGCCTGCGACAATCTGTCCCGCACCTTGAAATACCTTGGGGCCGTCTCCATATTGAGCTGAGTCCCTGCTGATAGCCGTCTATTCTTGCGAAGGGGCGGCCTGACTTATCAATTTTTCTGATTTTCTATTATTTATCCTTACAGGAGTGCGGCATATGTCAAAAGGGCATTCGCTACAAGACCCTTACTTGAATCAACTGAGAAAAGAAAAGGTCCCGGTATCGATCTATCTGGTCAACGGGATCAAGCTGCAGGGCTCGATCGAATCCTTCGACCAGTTCGTGGTACTGCTGAAGAACACCGTCAGCCAGATGGTCTACAAGCACGCCATCTCGACCGTGGTTCCTGCCCGTCCGGTTCGCCTGCCAAGCCCGTCCGATTCCGAACACGGCGACAGCGAGCCAGGCAACGCCTGATAGGAGCCTGCATTGTTCTTTGAGCGCCACGGTGGTGGTGAGCGGGCGCTGCTCGTTCACTTGGAAGGTCAGAACCCTGAGGCGCGCGAAGACCCGCAGGAGTTTCAGGAACTGGCACTGTCGGCCGGAGCCGACATCGTCTCGTTGGCCACGGTAGCCAGGCATCAGCCTACGGCCAAATACCTGATTGGCAGCGGCAAGGTCGAGGAATTGCGCGACCTGGTCAAAGCCGAACAGGTAGACCTGGTGATTTTCAATCACACCCTCACGCCCAGTCAGGAACGCAACCTCGAGCGCGTCTTCGAGTGCCGCGTGCTTGACCGTACCGGGCTGATCCTCGACATCTTCGCCCAGCGGGCGCGTACCCATGAAGGCAAGCTGCAGGTCGAACTGGCCCAGCTCGACCACATGAGCACGCGGCTGGTGCGCGGCTGGACCCACCTTGAGCGGCAGAAAGGCGGTATCGGCCTGCGTGGCCCGGGTGAGACCCAGCTGGAAACCGACCGCCGCCTGCTGCGGGTACGTATCCGCCAGATCAAGGGGCGTCTGGAAAAGGTGCGCAGCCAGCGCGAGCAGGCCCGTCGTGGCCGCAAGCGCGCGGATATCCCTTCGGTTTCGCTGGTCGGCTATACCAACGCCGGCAAGTCCACGCTGTTCAATGCCCTGACCGAATCCGAGGTGTACGCGGCCGACCAGCTGTTCGCCACGCTCGACCCGACCTTGCGCCGGCTCGAGCTGGCCGACCTGGGCCCGATCGTGCTGGCCGACACCGTGGGCTTCATTCGCCACCTGCCGCACAAGCTGGTCGAGGCATTTCGGGCTACGCTCGAAGAGTCGAGCAACTCGGACCTGCTGCTGCATGTGATCGACGCCCATGAGCCAGAGCGCATGGAGCAGATCGAGCAAGTGCTGGCCGTGTTGGGCGAGATCGGTGCCGAAGGCTTGCCGATCCTCGAGGTCTATAACAAACTCGACCTGCTTGAAGATGTCGAGCCGCAGATTCAGCGTGATGCCGATGGCAAGCCGCAGCGGGTCTGGGTATCGGCACGAGATGGACGTGGCCTGGAGCTGGTCGGCCAGGCGATTGCCGAGTTGCTGGGGGATGATCTGTTTGTCGGTACCCTGTGTCTGGAGCAGCGTTTTGCCCGCTTGCGCGCGCAATTCTTTGCCCTGGGTGCCGTGCAGAGTGAAGCGCATGACGAAGAAGGGCGCAGCCTGCTGAGTGTTCGCCTGCCCAGGGTCGAGTTGAATCGCCTGGTCAGTCGTGAAGGCATGGAGCCGCAAGTGTTTGTCGAGCAACACACTTTGCAATAAATGCCCGGCGAGGTCGCCGGGCAGCAGTGGCAGGCATTCTGTAGCATTGGACGGCGCGCCGTGGGCGCGTCTTTGCTTTATCAGATGGAGAGCGCTATGGCTTGGAACGAGCCGGGTGGCAACTCGAACAATCAGGATCCCTGGGGCGGCCGTCGCGGTGGCGGCGGTGGTGGCGACAAGAAGGGCCCGCCGGATCTGGACGAGGCCTTCCGCAAGCTGCAGGACAGCCTGAACGGCATGTTCGGCAGTGGCAAGAAACGTGGCGGCGGTGACCGCAATGTCGGCAAGGGTGGCGGCTACGGCCTGCTGGGCATTGGCCTGGCGGTGCTTGCTGCCATCTGGCTGTACAGCGCCGTGTACGTGGTCGACGAGCAGGAGCAGGCCGTGGTGCTGCGCTTCGGCAAGTACTATGAGACGGTCGGTCCCGGCCTGAACATCTACTTCCCGCCAATCGATCGCAAGTACATGGAAAACGTCACGCGCGAGCGTGCCTACACCAAGCAGGGGCAGATGCTCACCGAAGACGAGAACATCGTCGAGGTGCCGCTGACCGTCCAGTACAAGATCAGCAACCTGCAGGACTTCGTGCTCAACGTCGACCAGCCTGAGGTCAGCCTGCAGCATGCGACCGACAGCGCCCTGCGCCACGTGGTGGGTTCCACCTCGATGGACCAGGTGTTGACCGAGGGTCGTGAGCAGATGGCCGTGGATATCCGCGAGCGCCTGCAGCGCTTCCTCGACAACTACCGCACCGGTATCACCGTCACCCAGGTCAACGTACAGAGCGCGGCAGCCCCGCGTGAAGTGCAGGAAGCCTTCGACGACGTGATCCGCGCCCGCGAAGACGAGCAGCGTGCCCGCAACCAGGCCGAGTCCTACGCCAATGGCGTGGTGCCGGAAGCCCGTGGTCAGGCCCAGCGCATCATCGAGGACGCCAACGGTTACCGCGACGAAGTCATCGCCCGCGCCAAGGGTGAGGCCGACCGCTTCACCAAACTGGTCGGCGAGTACCGCAAGGCCCCTGACGTGACCCGTCAGCGCTTGTACCTGGAGACCATGCAAGAGGTCTACAGCAATACCAGCAAGGTTCTGGTCACGGCCAAGGACGGGCAGAACAACCTGCTCTACCTGCCGCTGGACAAGATGGTCGAAGGCAGCCGCAACGCTTCCGCGCCAAGCACCAGTGTCAGCCCGTCGGTCAACGATGCGGCCGCACGTGCCGCGCAGGACCTGCAACAGCAACAGCAGCCACTGCGCACTAGGGAGAGCCGCTGATGAGCAACCGATCGCTGATCGCCCTGATCGCCGCCGTGGTGCTGGCCATTGTGGCCTGGAACAGCTTCTACATCGTGTCCCAGACCGAGCGTGCGGTACTGCTGCGCTTCGGTAAGGTGGTCCAGGCGGATGTCCAGCCGGGCCTGCACGTGAAGATTCCGTACGTGAACCAGGTACGCAAGTTCGACGCACGCCTGATGACCCTCGACGCCCCGACCCAGCGGTTCCTGACCCTGGAGAAGAAGGCGGTGATGGTCGACGCCTACGCCAAGTGGCGCGTCAAGGATGCCGAGCGCTTCTACACCGCCACTTCCGGCATGAAGCAGATCGCCGACGAGCGTCTGTCGCGTCGTCTGGAAAGCGGCCTGCGTGACCAGTTCGGTAAACGTACCCTGCACGAGGTGGTTTCCGGTGAACGTGACGCGCTGATGGCTGACATCACCGCATCGCTGAACCGCATGGCCAGCAAGGAGCTGGGTATCGAGGTCATCGACGTGCGCGTCAAGGCCATCGACCTGCCGAAGGAAGTCAACCGCAGCGTGTTCGACCGCATGAGCACCGAACGTGAGCGGGAAGCCCGCGAGCACCGCGCCAAAGGTAACGAGTTGGCCGAAGGTATTCGCGCCGATGCCGACCGCCAGCGCCGTGTACTGCTGGCCGAAGCCTATCGCGAAGCGGAAGAGACCCGCGGTGATGGCGACGCCCAGTCGGCCGCCATCTATGCCAAGGCCTACTCCCAGGACGCTGATTTCTATGCGTTCTACCGTAGCCTGCAGGCATACCGCGAGAGCTTCTCGAGCAAGAGCGACGTGCTGGTCCTGGATCCGAAGAACGAGTTCTTCCGCTTCCTGGACAAGAGCAAGCCGTGATGCTCAGGCCCTGATTTTCATGCAGCGGCGCCCCGCCTGGCAGCTAAAACACCAGGCGGGGTGCATCCTGAATGAAAAGGGGTGTATGATGAGGCAGCCGGGAAATTTCCCGGCTTTTTTGCGTCTGCAAGGTTGATTGGCAAAGCGCCAGTTGACGGTTTGGTCAGCTCGCAAGGCAATTCGAGGGTATCGGGTACGGTGGCTGCGCTGGGATCAGTGCTGCCCGCTGCTGTGCGCGGTACCGGCTTTACTGACGGCTCGCCTGCTGGCAAGCCGCCCGGACCAGAGGGGAAATGGCGTAATGGCAACGGTAGACCGCTGGCTGCTGCCAGATGGCATCGAGGAAGTACTGCCACCTGAGGCTGCGCGTATCGAGATCGCGCGCCGTCAGGTGTTGGACCTGTTCCAGAGTTGGGGCTATGAGCTGGTCGTCACCCCGCATATCGAGTACCTGGAGTCGCTGCTCACCGGCGCCGGCCAGGACCTGGATCAGCGCACCTTCAAGGTGGTCGACCCGCAGTCGGGCCGCCTGATGGGCTTCCGCGCCGACTTCACCCCGCAGGTGGCGCGCATCGACGCCCACACCCTGCGCCGTGAGGGCCCGAGCCGCCTGTGCTACGCCGGCAGCGTGCTGCATGCCCAGCCGCGTGCCCTGTCCACCTCGCGCAGCCCGATTCAGCTGGGTGCCGAGCTGTACGGCGACGCCAGCCCGACCAGCGATGTCGAAGTCATCAGCCTGATGCTCGCCACGCTGCAGCTGACCGACGTTGCCGATGTGCACATGGACCTCGGCCATGTTGGTATCTACCGCGGTCTGGCCCGTGCCGCCGGCCTGTCGGGCGCGGTCGAACAGCAGTTGTTCGATGCCCTGCAGCGCAAATCGGTCGATGAAGTACAGGCGCTGACTGCCGACCTGCCGAAGGACCTGGGCAACATGCTGCGCGCCCTGGTCGAGCTGTGCGGTGGCCGTGAAGTGCTGGCCGAGGCCCGCGTGCGCCTGGGCCGTGCCCCGGCCAGCGTGCTGGCGGCGCTCGACGACCTGCTGGCGATCGCTGATCGCCTGGCGTCGCGCTACCCGGAGCTGCCGCTGTACTTCGACCTTGGCGAGCTGCGTGGCTACCACTATCACACCGGCGTGGTGTTCGCCGTGTTCGTCCCGGGCGAGGGTCAATCGATCGCCCAGGGCGGCCGCTATGACGACATCGGCGCCGACTTTGGCCGGGCTCGCCCGGCCACCGGTTTCTCCACGGATTTGAAGACCCTGGTCACACTGGGGCGAGCGGAGGTCGTATTGCCAACTGGCGGCATCTGGATGCCGGACAGCGGCGACGCGGCCCTCTGGCAGCAGGTCTGCCAGTTGCGCAACGAGGGCCAGCGTGTGGTCCAGGCTTTGCCTGGCCAGCCGTTGAGTGCTGCTCTCGAGGCGGATTGTGATCGTCAATTGATTCAGCAAGACGGGCGCTGGCAGGTTCTGCCGCTGGCCCAGTGAGTTTCTGCGTCGGCAGTAGGCCGGCAACCAAGTTTGCGTGAATGAGGACCAATGTAATGGGTAAGAATGTCGTCGTCCTGGGCACCCAGTGGGGTGATGAGGGCAAAGGCAAGATCGTCGATCTGCTGACCGAACATGCTGCCGCCGTAGTGCGCTACCAAGGTGGCCACAACGCGGGCCACACCCTGGTGATCAACGGTGAAAAAACCGTTCTGCACCTGATTCCCTCGGGCATCCTGCGTGAAGGCGTACAGTGCCTGATCGGCAACGGCGTGGTCGTTGCACCGGACGCCCTGATGCGTGAAATCACCAAGCTGGAAGAGAAGGGCGTACCGGTGCGCGAGCGCCTGCGCATCTCCCCGGCTGCGCCGCTGATCCTGTCGTACCACGTGGCTCTGGACCAGGCCCGTGAAAAAGCCCGTGGCGAAGCCAAGATCGGCACCACCGGCCGCGGCATCGGCCCAGCCTACGAAGACAAGGTTGCACGTCGCGGCCTGCGCGTTGGCGACCTGTTCCACCGCGAGCGTTTCGCCGCCAAGCTGGGTGAGCTGCTGGACTACCACAACTTCCAGCTGGTGAACTACTACAAAGAGCCGGCCATCGACTTCCAGCAGACCCTGGACGAGTGCATGGCCTACGCCGAGCAGCTCAAGCCGATGATGCTCGACGTTACCGCCGAGCTGCACAACCTGCGCCGCGCCGGCAAGGACATCATGTTCGAAGGCGCCCAGGGCTCGTTGCTGGACATCGACCACGGTACCTACCCGTACGTCACCAGCTCCAACACCACCGCTGGCGGCATCTCCACCGGTTCCGGCGTTGGCCCGATGTACCTGGACTACATCCTGGGCATCACCAAGGCCTACACCACTCGCGTCGGTTCCGGTCCGTTCCCGACCGAACTGTTCGACGAGACCGGCGCCACCCTGGCCAAGCGTGGTCACGAGTTCGGTTCGACCACCGGCCGCGCCCGTCGCTGCGGCTGGTTCGATGCCGTCATCCTGCGTCGTGCCATCGACGTCAACAGCATCTCGGGCATCTGCCTGACCAAGCTGGACGTGCTGGACGGCCTGGAAACCATCAACATCTGCGTTGGCTACAAGAACGAGAACGGTGCCGTCATCGACGCGCCTTCCGATGCCGACAGCTACATCGGCCTGGAGCCGGTGTACGAAGAGATGCCAGGCTGGAGCGAGTCGACCCTGGGCGTGAAAACCCTGGAAGAGCTGCCGCAAGCTGCGCGTGACTACATCAAGCGCATCGAAGAGCTGGTAGGCGCGCCGATCGACATCATTTCGACCGGCCCGGACCGCAACGAGACCATCGTCCTGCGTCATCCGTTCGCCTGATCTGCCCTCCAGGCTGATCTGACGCCGCGGCCCTGAAAAGGATCGCGGCGTTTTCATTTGTGGCCCAGGCCTGGCGGCATTGCTAGACCTTGGCGTGTATCCCTGCTGTATGCGGCACAACCCTTGCTATAAGAAGCTTCTGTAGATGCCATCAAAATAGTGGCGCCAGAAAACACGAGGGTTACACCGTGTCTGCCATCCTTTCACTGTTACGAAGCCGCCTCTTGCGGCCTGTGTTTGTTGCCCTTGGTATCGCCCTTTTGGTGCAGGTGCTGGTCGCCGTTGCGCTGACCCGCAGCACCGTAACGGCCTTGGAAGCCGATCTTGGCGAGCGCTTGGGCAATGACAGCCGCCAGCTCGCCGGCGAGCTGGAGCAGGCCGGGCAGGACGTGCGCGGGGGCCTCGATAGCCTTTCCAGCAGCACCCGCCAGCGCCTGAGCGCAGGCCTTTCCACGCGGCTGCAGGACGAGCAGCAGCAGCTGCGCGGCACCCTGGAGAAAAACCTCAAGGACTCGGCCAACGACATGGCCGAATTGCTGGCCTCGGTCGCCCCGCGGGCGATCTGGGACAACGATGTGCCGATGCTCTCCGACTTCGCCCGCCGCGCCCAGCGCAACCCCAACGTGTTGTTCGTGATCTACGACGACGCCCAGGGCCAGCACCTCACCCGTTACCTGAACCGGCAGAACCCGATCAACCAGGCGCTGATCGAGAAGGGGCAGGGCGAGCGGGCGCTGGACAAGGTGCTCGAAGCCGCGCGGCGCGATCCGTCGGTGTATTTTGTCGAAGCCTCGATCAGCCCCAATGGTGCCGAGATCGGTAAAGTCCTGATGGGGGTTTCCACGGCTGGCGTTGACCAGGCGCTAAAGGCGCTCGACCAGCGTTTCAGTGCCCTGATCGCCAGTGGTGAGCAACTGGTGGGCGATAGCCTGGGGGCGGCGGCCGCCGACAGTGGCAAGGCCCTGCGTGAACGCCTGGAAGCTGCCCAGGCCAGCGCCACCGCAATGCAGGCCAACACCGCGCAGACTGTGCGCGACGCGGCTGCCGAGCTGCGCTGGCGCATTGGCCTGGGCCTGGTGGTGGTCGGCCTGGGTGTGCTGCTGGTGGTGGCCGTGGTATTGGGCCGCCGCGTGCTCAGCAAGCTGCGCCTGCTGATCGCTGCGCTCAATGATCTTGCCGCCGGGGAAGGTGACCTGACCAAGCGCGTGACCCTCGACAGTCGCGACGAGATCGGCGACATGGCCTCGGCGGTCAACCGCTTCGTCGACAAGCTGCAGCCCATCGTCCGCGAGGCCGGTGAGGTGGCCCAGCGCACCGGTGTCGAGATCGGCACCATGGCCCAGCGCAACGCCGGCGCCGATGCCGCGGCGGCGTTGCAGCGTGACGAAGTGGCCGCCAGCCTGCGCGATCTGTCGAGCATGGCAGACGAGGCCCAGGCTGAAAGCCAGGCCATGCAGGCGGCATTGCAGCAGGTCGTGGACATTCGCCAGGCGACCGATGAGAACAGTCGTTCTTCTACGCAACTGGCGAGCCTGATCGAGAACCTTGCCGGCCAGGTGGAGACTGGCTCGCAGGTGATCGAGCGCCTGGCCAAGCAGAGCGAACAGATTGAAGTGGTACTGACAGTGATTCACGGGATAGCCGAGCAGACCAACCTATTGGCCCTCAACGCAGCAATCGAAGCCGCACGCGCTGGCGAGACCGGTCGCGGCTTTGCCGTAGTGGCGGATGAGGTGCGGGCACTGGCGAGCAAAACCCAAAGCTCTACCGGCGACATCCAGGCGCACATTGCCGCGCTGCAGAAGGGTGCCAAGGAAGCAGTGGCGACCATCAGCCAGGCCGGGCTCAAGGCCAGCGAGGGGCTGTTGGTGCTGCGTGACAACGAGCGTCGCCAGCAGTCGGTGCAGGCGGCCGTGGAGCAGGTGCACGCAGCCATCGGCCTGGCGACCCGCGCTGCTGAGCAACAGGCCCATGGCGCGCAAGCGGTGAGGGGGCGGGTGGAAAACATCCATGCCCAGGCCGAGCGGTCGGCTGAGGTGGTGATGCAGACCACGGCCAGCAGCAAGGTGCTGGATGAGCTGGCAGCCCAGTTGCGCGCCAGCCTGGGGCAATTCAGGGCCTGAGTACAGCCATTGCTCGATGCCTGAAGTCTGGCGCGATCTGTATGGGAGCAACTGTCTTGCTCAATCTTTAAAAGTTGGCGCGAACCCTGTGGGAGCGGGCTTGCCCGCGAACACGGGCGAAGCCCGTGCCATCCTCCGTGGTGTTGCTAAGCTGTCGGCGACACATGACAAAGGGAATTGTGCATGGCTGTCCAACTAATCGCCGCCCAGGCCGACCTGGACTTTCTCCACACTGACAGCGTGCCACTCACGGCGCCACTGGCCGCCGTGCAAGCATACTGCGCCATTACCTCGGACGTCCCCGGCTGGTTGGCCAGGGCCTTCCGCATCCGTGACTTCATCTCACGCCGTTTCAATGTCACCGATATTCACGGCTTCACTCGCCGCGATCCAGGTCAGGTGCCAGCCGTCGGCGAGCGCCTCGACTTCTTCACAGTCGAGGCCATAAGCGACCAGCAACTGGTGCTGACCTCGCGCGATACGCACCTGGCTGTCATGGTCTGCATGGACGTGTCGGCAGGGGAGTGCGGCCTCCCGCAGTTGAGCGTGACGACTTCGGTGAAGTGCTTCAACACCTTTGGGCGGTTGTACATGGTGCCGGTTGGAAGGGTTCATGGCGTGATCGTGCGGCGGATGCTGGCCAACCTGCAGGGGCATCGATTCGAGCGTCGATAAGCAAAACATTCTTACTTAATAAATCAGAATTTTTACCCGATGTTGTAGGCAGTTTCCCAAAGTCTGCTTTAGTGGGTACGGGCTATTGCGTGGCTTGGCACAGGGAACTAGTGTCAACCGGGCCTTGAGGCGACAGCGCTAATCCGCCGTCTGCTTTTCAGGCATAACCGCAAGACGACAATGTGAGAGCGCTGTCGTTATTCAGCCCAAATATTGCCAAGGAGAGGTAAGCATGGCTTTCGATGCTTATATTCAAATCAACGAAATCGCTGGCGAAGCACTGGACGAGCAGTTCACCAACTGGATCGAGATCGCTGGCTACAAGTTCGGTGTCAACCAGAGCACCTCTGCCACCGCCAGCTCTGCGGGTGGCGCATCATCAGGCCGCACCACAATCAACAACGCCGCATAAGGCACCGCCATCGCGAAATATTAGTCGCTAATTCGGGCGGCGTTGAGCCTTCAATTGCACATGGCACTTATAGAAAAAGATCCAGAGGGCATAATGGATATGCTGGAGAACGATACCTTCAATCGACTCGGGGCCAATCATAAAATATCGGCGAGCACCTACAATTTGATCCTCGGCGCAGTACTGCTGTGGGGCTTCTTCGTCAACTGGTATTTGGTAATCAAGGTGCCGCCCGATATTGTTCGGTCAGTCCCCATGATGCTGTTTGTGGTTGGCTATTTGATCACCGCGCTAGGGGGTGTCGCGATCATCTTCAAGTCTGAAAGGCCGTTGTACAGTTTCCTCGGCTATAACCTGATCGTGATTCCGGTCGGATTGCTGCTTGTCATCGTCCTCCCGAGGTACTCACATGAAAACATTGTGAATGCCTTGCAGGCGACCGTCTTGCTAACCGTTACGATGATGCTGCTGGGGTCTGCGTTCCCCCGCTTCTTCAAGCGCATCGAGGCGTCATTGTGTATAGCCTTGTTCATTGTGATCTTCGTTGAATTGGCGCAGGTCTGGTTATTCAGTATCCACCTCGCGGTAATGGATTGGATCACCGCAGTGATATTCTGTGGCTATATCGGGGTTGATTGGGGGCGTGCGAATCAGATTGAGCGGACCGTTGATAACGCGATAGACAGCGCCGCATCACTGTACCTGGACATTATCAATCTGTTTTTGCGGGTTTTACGGATCGTATCTGGGAAGTGAGCTGCCCAGGCCGCATTGCAGCCTGGGCAAGCTTTCAAGCCTTATTCAAGTACATCCGCGTAGTCAGCAAATACACCGGCAACCCCGAAACCACAATCAACAACGCCGCATAAGGCGCCGCCGCCGCAAACTCGACGTTGGCCGTATGCGCCCAGACTTCGGTGGCCAGGGTGGTCATGCCAGTCGGGCTGAGCAGCAGGGTAGCTGTAAGCTCCTTCATGGCATCGAGGAACACCAGCGCAAAGGCCGCCGCCATGGCCGGGAAGATGATCGGCAGGGTCACCCGGCAGAACGCTGCGAAGCTGCTGGCACCCAGGGTACGGGCCGCTTCTTCGAGGGTCGGCGAAGCCTTGTTCAGCGCAGTGCGTACCGGCGCCTGGGCCAAGGGCAGGAACAGCAGCGCATAAGCCAGCAGCAACAGCGCGGTGGTCTGGTACAGCGCCGGCACATAGTGCAGCGAGAAAACCACCAGCGACAGCGCGATCACCAGGCCGGGCAGGGCGTGCAGCAGGTAAGGCAGGCGTTCGGCCCACAGTGCCAGGCGGCCTCTGTAGCGCACCACCAGGAAACTGACCGGCAATGCCAGCAATACGCAGAAGCCCGCACCGCCCAGCGACACCGACAGCGAAGTGAATAGTGCTTTGCTGATTGCTGCGACCGGGAAGGCTGCCGACGACCCCACGCTCAGCCAGTAACCCAGCATGGCCAGCGGAATGCCGCTGCCGAGAATCGCCAGGCCCAGGCAGAACAGTTGCGCGAGCGGCATCCAGCCACGCAGCCGCACCGGCTGCCCGCGGCGCGCCACGCCCTGGCCGATGCGCACGTGGCGGGCCTTGCCGCGCACGCGCAGTTCCAGCCACAGCATCAGCAGGCACAGTGCCAGGAGCACGGCCGAGAGCATCGCGGCATTGGCGTTGCTGAATTCCAGTTCGAACTGCTGGTAGATCGCCGTGGTGAAGGTCTGCAGGCCAAGGATCGACAGCGCGCCGAACTCGACCAGCATGTGCAGGGCGATCAGCAGCGCACCGCCGAGCATCGACGGCCACAGCAGCGGCAGGGTGATCTTGCGGAACACGCCCCAGCGGCTGTAGCCCAGGGTGCGCGCCGACTCTTCAAGCGAAGTGTCGAGGTTGCGCAAGGTCGCTGCCACCGGCAGGAACACCAGCGGGTATTTGGACAGCGCCATGACCAGGATCGCCCCGCCCAGGCCTTCGAAGTCCGAGCTCAGCGACACCCAGGTGAAGCTGCTGACGAACGACGGCACGGCGAACGGCAGGCACAGCACCACGCCCCACAGCCGGCGGCCGGGCAGGTTGCTGCGTTCGAGCAGCCAGGCCAAGGCCAGGCCCACCACCATGCACGCCAGCGTCACCCCGGCCATCAGCATCAAGGTGTTGCGCATCAACCCCCAGACGAACGGGCGCCAGAGCAGGTGCAGGGCTTCGCGCCAGCCGGCTTCCCAGGCTTTCATGGCAACGTACAGCAGCGGCAGCACGCTCATCGCCACCAGGAACAGCACAGGCAGCACCACCCAGATCGAGGGGCGCTTGCGGCGCGGCACGAAACGTACCGGCACCGGCTCGGACAGGGCGGCAGTCATCAGAGCAGGCCGACCTCGCGTTCAAGCTCGATCGCTTCCTCGGCATTGCCCAGGTCGGCTGGCGAGATCTTCGGCGGGCGCAGGTCCTCGAACGGCTTCAGGCCACGGTCGGAGACCATGCCCTTGTGCAGCGGGTATTCGGCGGTGGTCTGGGTGATCACGCGCTGGCCTTCTTCGCTGGCCATCCAGTTGAGCAGGGCTTGGGATTCTTTCGGGTGCTTGCTGGCCTTGACCACGGCGGCGCCGGAGATGGTGACCAGGTTGCCGGCATCGCCATCGGCCAGGTAATAGAGTTTGGTGTCCAGCTTGCCGCGCTCACGCTGCAGTGCATACCAGTAGTAGTTGTTCACCAGTACCGCAGCGACTTCACCTTTTTCCACGGCCTTGAGGGCGACCATGTTGTTGGTGTAGGTCTTGCCGAAGGCCTTCAGGCCGGTCAGCCATTCTTCGGTGGCCTCACGCCCGTGCATCTTCAGGATGGCCACAGCCTGCTCCTGGAAGGCGCCGCTGGTCGGTACATAGCCGACGCGCCCTTCCCACTCCGGGTTGGCGAAATCCATGACCGTGGTCGGCAGGTCTTTCTCGTCGACTTTCTTCGGGTTGAACACCACGATGCGGGTGCGGGCGGTGATGCCCATCCAGGTGCCGTTGGCGCCTACGTACTCCTTGGGCACCATGTTCGCGGTGGCGTCATCGATCTTCGCCAGCAGGCCCAGTTCGCCCAGATTGTTCAGCGGCGGGGACTCTTCGGTATAGATGATGTCGGCCGGCGAGCGGTCGCCTTCCTCGATGATCTGGCTGGCCAGCTGGTTGCTGCTGCCCTTGCGGATATTGATGTGGATGCCGGTCTTGGCCTCGTAGGCCTTGGCGATGGCTTCGCCGATTTCCTTGTGCTGGCCGTTGTACATGGTCAGCGTGACCGGTTCGTCTGCCAGGGCGGCCGGAGCGCCGATCACCAGGCTCAGGACTGCGGCAGCCAGGGTGCGCATCAGCGGTTGCGGGCGGATCGTCATGCGGGTACTTCCTCGCTTACGGCTACATATTCGGAAACAATGGTAAACGAAATCGTTTCTCAAGTGGCCGGGTGACGAGAAATTCATCGGCAGACGAAGGTGTAACGTGTGAAGGTTTGTCTGCAGTGCTGGCCTCTTCGCGGGCAAGCCCGCTCCCACAGGGATCGCGCCAGAAATTGAGCACGACACTTGCTCCCACGGGAGCCGTTGGGGGAGGGGATGAAAAATCGCAGGCAAGAAAAAACCCACTAGCAAGCTAGTGGGTTTTTGTATGGTGCCCAGGAGAAGACTCGAACTTCCACGACCTTGCGGTCACTGATACCTGAAACCAGCGCGTCTACCAATTCCGCCACCTGGGCAAAGCTTTACATCATCTGGAGAAGGCGACTATCGTTCGCTTTCACACAGTAGTAACAGATCCTTGGTCATCTGTTACTTGAAAATACTTGGTGCCCAGGAGAAGACTCGAACTTCCACGACCTTGCGGTCACTGATACCTGAAACCAGCGCGTCTACCAATTCCGCCACCTGGGCACACATTCGAGATTAAAAGATGCTTTACAGCGCCGTTCATCTCTACTACAACTTCGGGCTTGTCCGTCGTTGTGGTGCGCACTATACGGACGGTCCGGGGGGCTGTAAACCCCCCAAGCGAAAAAAATCTCAAAAAATTCAACTTGTTGATTCCGAAGGCCTATTGCCCCTCTCTATACACTGCTGCGGGGGCTGTCCAAGGCTGACATTTCCGGTTTCAATACACACATGCCAGAATTCCTATCTATATACCCCAAGGTGAACCCCTTCTGATGGCCGATTGGCAATCCCTCGATCCCGAGGCCGCTCGCGAAGCGGAAAAATACGACAACCCCATTCCCAGCCGTGAGCTGATCCTGCAGCGCCTTGCCGACCGTGGCGAACCGGCCGCGCGCGAGGAGCTGGCGGCAGAGTTCGGTCTTCATGAAGAAGACCAGATTGAAGCCCTGCGCCGCCGCCTGCGTGCCATGGAGCGTGACGGCCAGCTTATCTATACCCGGCGCGGCACCTATGCCCCGGTGGACAAGCTGGACCTGATCTGCGGCCGTGTCTCCGGTCACCGTGACGGCTTCGGCTTCCTTATTCCCGATGACGGCAGCGAAGACCTGTTCCTCAGCCCGTCGCAGATGCGCCTGGTATTCGACGGCGACCGCGGCCTGGCCCGCGTCTCGGGCGTCGACCGCCGTGGCCGCCGCGAGGGCGTGCTGGTCGAGGTCATCTCCCGCGCCCATGAGAGCGTGGTCGGCCGCTACTTCGAAGAAGGCGGCATCGGCTACGTGACCCCGGACAACCCGAAGATCCAGCAGGAAGTGCTGGTGACCGCCGGGCGTAACGGTGGTGCCAAGATCGGCCAGTTCGTCGAGATCAAGATCACCCACTGGCCCACGCCGCGCTTCCAGCCGCAGGGTGATGTGGTCGAGGTAATCGGCAACTACATGGCCCCGGGCATGGAAATCGACGTTGCCCTGCGCAGCTACGACATCCCGCATGTCTGGCCCAACGATGTGGTCAAGGAAGCGCGCAAGTTCCGCTCCGAAGTCGAGGAGAAGGACAAAGAGAAGCGTATCGACCTGCGCCACCTGCCGTTCGTCACCATCGACGGCGAGGATGCCCGCGACTTCGACGACGCCGTCTACTGCGAACCGCTGGGCAAGCTGCGCATGTTCTCTGGCGGCTGGCGCCTGTATGTAGCCATCGCCGACGTCTCCAGCTACGTGCGCCTGGGCTCGGCCCTGGACAACGAAGCCCAGCAGCGCGGCAACTCGGTGTACTTCCCCGAGCGCGTGGTGCCGATGCTCCCCGAGGAGCTGTCCAACGGCCTGTGCTCGCTGAACCCGCATGTCGATCGCCTGGCCATGGTCTGCGAAATGACCATCAACAAAACCGGCCAGATGGTCGACTACCAGTTCTACGAAGGCGTGATCCACTCCCACGCCCGCCTGACCTACAACAAGGTCAGCAGCATGCTCGAGCACGCCCGCACCCGTGAGGGCAAGGCGCTGCGCGAGGAGTACAAGGAAGTCGTGCCGGACCTGAAGAACCTGTACAACCTGTACAAGGTGCTGGTGGATGCCCGTCACACCCGCGGTGCCATCGACTTCGAGACCCAGGAAACCCGCATCATCTTCGGTGACGAGCGCAAGATCGCGGAAATCCGCCCGACCGTGCGCAACGATGCCCACAAGCTGATCGAAGAGTGCATGCTGGCGGCCAACGTCGCCACCGCCGCGTTCCTGCAGAAGCACGAAGTGCCAGCCCTTTACCGCGTGCACGACGGCCCGCCGCCGGAGCGCCTGGAAAAACTGCGCGCCTTCCTTGGCGAGCTGGGCCTGACCCTGCACAAGGGCAAGGACCCGTCGCCGAAGGACTACCAGGCCCTGCTGGCGAGCATCGCCGGGCGCCCGGACTTCCACCTGATCCAGACCGTGATGCTGCGCTCGCTGAGCCAGGCGGTGTACAGCACCGACAACAACGGCCACTTCGGCCTGAATTACGAGGCGTACACCCACTTCACCTCGCCGATCCGCCGTTACCCGGACCTGCTGGTGCACCGCGCCATCCGCAGCGTCATCCGTTCCAAGGTCGATACCCCGCACGTCAAGCGTGCCGGCGCCATGAGCATCCCCAAGGCGCGTATCTACCCGTACGACGTGAATGCTCTGGACCAGCTTGGCGAGCAGTGCTCGATGACCGAGCGCCGTGCCGACGAAGCCACCCGTGACGTGGTCAACTGGCTCAAGTGCGAGTTCATGAAAGACCGCGTGGGCGAGACCTTCCCGGGTGTCATCACCGCGGTTACCGGCTTTGGCCTGTTCGTCGAACTGACCGACATCTACGTGGAAGGCCTGGTGCACGTCAGTGCGCTGCCGGGCGACTACTACCACTTCGACCCGGTGCACCACCGCCTGTCGGGCGAGCGTACCGGGCGCAGCTTCCGCCTGGGCGACACCATCGAGGTCAAGGTCATGCGCGTCGATCTCGACGAGCGCAAGATCGACTTCGAAGTCTCCGAGCAGCAGCTCAGTGCGCCAATCGGCCGCAAGGGGCGTGGTGCCGCCGCGCCGGCGGCCGATAAGGCCGAGCCTGCGGTCGAAGCCAAGGCCACGCCAAAGCCACGCAGCCGCAAGAGCGAAACGGCTGAAGCGTACTTCCCGAAAGACGCCGTTCAGCGTAACGCCGAAGTGCGCAAGAGCCGTGAAATGAAAAAGGCGCTGATGAGCGAGGCGCGCACTGGCGGCCACGCCAGCAGCAAGTCGGACAAAGGCGGCAAGTCGTCCGGCAAGCCGACCAAGCACCGTAAAGGCCCGCCGAAGTCCGGTGCGCCACGCAAGAGCAAGAGCAAGTCATGAGTCAGCTGGAAAAGATCTACGGCGTGCACGCCGTGCAGGCATTGCTGCAGCACCATCCGAAGCGGGTCAAGCAGATCTGGCTGTCGGAAGGGCGCAGTGAGCCGCGCATCCAGGCACTGCTGGAACTGGCCACAGAAAATCGCGTGCCGGTTGGCCAGGCCGAGCGCCGTGAGCTGGATGCCTGGGTCGAGGGCGTGCACCAGGGCGTGGTTGCCGAGGTCAGCCCGAGCCAGGTGTGGGGCGAGCTGATGCTCGAGGAATTGCTCGAGCGCAGCGAAACACCGCCGCTGATCCTGGTGCTGGACGGCGTGACCGACCCGCACAACCTCGGCGCCTGCTTGCGTACTGCCGATGCGGCAGGTGCCACGGCAGTGATCGTGCCCAAGGACAAGTCGGCGACCCTGACGCCGGTGGTGCGCAAGGTGGCTTGCGGCGCGGCGGAAGTGATCCCGCTGGTCGCCGTGACCAACCTGGCGCGCACGCTGGAGAAGCTGCAGCAGCGGGGCCTGTGGGTGGTCGGCACCGCGGGCGAGGCCGAGCAGGAGATCTACCAGCAGGACCTGACCGGCCCGCTGGTGATGATCATGGGTGCGGAAGGCAAGGGCATGCGCCGGCTGACCCGCGAGCATTGCGACTTCCTGGTGAAGTTGCCGATGAGCGGTAGCGTCAGCAGCCTGAACGTGTCGGTGGCGACGGGCGTCTGCCTGTTCGAGGCCGTGCGCCAGCGTCAGGCCAAGCGCTGACCTTCAGCCTGTACCGGCCTCTTCGCGGGCAAGCCCGCTCCCGCAGGTGCAGAACCCTGTGGGAGCGGGCTTGCCCGCGAAGAGGCAGGTAACCTGTGAATATGTTTCCGGCTGTTCAAATAATCACCAATCACCTTGCTTGTGCGCCGCGCCTTCTCTACAATTGCGCCCCTTGCCGAGCTGGCAGGCGCACATGTGCCTCCCCTCCGTGCAAGACATACAGTGTCATTCACTCCTTGTCTGACCAGATTCGCTGGCAGACTACTAACCCGTAAGGAGCATTCATGCGTCATTACGAAATCATCTTCCTGGTTCACCCGGACCAGAGCGAGCAAGTCGGCGGCATGGTTGAGCGTTACACCAAGCTGATCGAAGAAGATGGCGGCAAGATCCACCGCCTGGAAGACTGGGGCCGTCGTCAACTGGCCTACGCAATCAACAATGTTCACAAGGCTCACTACGTGATGCTGAACGTTGAGTGCACTGGCAAGGCCCTGGCCGAGCTGGAAGACAACTTCCGCTACAACGATGCCGTTATCCGTAACCTCGTCATCCGTCGCGACGAAGCCGTAACCGGCCAGTCCGAGATGCTGAAGGCTGAAGAAAACCGCAGCGAGCGCCGTGAGCGTCGTGAGCGTCCTGAGCATGCTGAATCCGCCGACGGCGACGACAGCAATGACAGCGACTCCAGCGATAACGCTGACGAGTAATCCACGGACCTTTAGAGGAGCCTATTAAATGGCACGTTTCTTCCGTCGTCGTAAATTCTGCCGCTTCACTGCTGAAGACGTGAAAGAGATCGACTTCAAAGATCTCAACACCCTGAAAGCTTACGTATCCGAAACCGGCAAGATCGTTCCAAGCCGTATCACCGGTACCAAAGCTCGTTATCAGCGTCAGCTGGCTACCGCTATCAAGCGCGCCCGCTTCCTGGCCCTGCTGCCCTACACCGACAGCCACGGCCGCTGAGACCGGGTCGTCGACAAGCAGTAAGGGATTAGCATGCGAGCGTTAGCAAGTTTCATCATGCGCGGTCGTGTGCAGGCCACCCTGGTGGTGGTCATCAGCGCGGTACTGCCGCTGCTGTTCTGGTTGAGTGCCGCTGCCGGCAGCCTTGTGCTGCTGCGGCGTGGGTTCAAGGATGCTTCAACGGTCATCGCCGGCGGCCTGCTGGCCGGGCTGGCCGTGTGGTTCATGGGCGATCCGATCACCTTCCTGGTGATTGCCGGTGCCCTGGGCCTGGCCGCGCTGTTGCGCGCCGAGCATCCCTGGAGCCGTGTGCTGGTCGCCAGTGCCGTGTTCGCCGTGGTTTTCAGCCTCGTGCTCGACATGGCGTTGGCGCAGACCTTCGATGTGCTGGCCAAGGCGTTTGCCGAAGCCATGCCGAAAATCGAAGGGGAGCCGGTGCTCTCCGGTGAGCTGATCCGCCCTGTGCTGGTCGCTTCCACAGCAGTGACGGTGCAATTGTTCAGCGTGTTGGCCCTGGTGCTGGCGCGTTATTGGCAGGCAGCGTTGTACAACCCTGGAGGCTTCGGTCGCGAGTTTCGCGAACTGAAGTTGCCGAAACAGACCATGGCGGTCTTGGTGGCAGTGATGGTGGTGGCTCCGTTTATCGGGTCGCAGTTCATCATCCTGGCATCGGCGTCGAGCCTGGTTCTGGTGCTGGCTGGCATCGCCTTGATGCACGGGCTGGTGGCACAGGGGCGACTGGCCGGGTTCTGGCTGGTGGGCATGTACGTGACGTTGCCGCTGATCATGCAGCTGATCTACCCGTTGCTGATGGTCCTGGCCATTGTCGACAGCCTGATTGATTTTCGCGGTCGCAAGTCCCCTCCGGGGAAAGACTCCGCGAACGGTGAAGGTTAAAAGTTAAGAGGTTTTACCAAATGGAACTGATCCTGCTGGAAAAAGTCGCTAACCTGGGCAACCTGGGCGACAAAGTTAAAGTTAAGGCTGGTTACGGCCGTAACTTCCTGCTGCCATTCGGCAAGGCCACCGTTGCCAACGCCGCCAACCTGGCTGCGTTCGAAGAGCGTCGCGCCGAGCTGGAAAAAGCAGCTGCTGACCGTAAAGCTTCGGCTGAAAGCCGTGCTGCCCAACTGGCCGAGCTGGAAGTGACCATCACTGCCACCGCTGGCGACGAAGGCAAGCTGTTCGGTTCGATCGGCACCCACGACATCGCTGACGCCCTGACCGCCTCCGGCGTTGAAGTGGCCAAGGCTGAAGTTCGTCTGCCGAACGGCACCATCCGTCAGGTTGGCGAATACGACGTAGCCGTGCACCTGCACAGCGACGTTGAAGCCACCGTACGTGTGGTCGTCGTAGCTGCCTAAGCTGCGCTGACTGGTGGTCCCTCACGGGATAGCCGGTTAACATCGGGCACGGTCCTGTTCATTCAGGCCGTGCCCTTTGTCTTTTTCATCCTCCAGAATTCTTTCGTGGCCATGAACGAGATCACCAACTCCGAACAGCTCGACCTGCAAACCGCTGCCCTGAAGGTGCCGCCGCATTCCATCGAGGCCGAACAGGCCGTGCTCGGTGGCCTGATGCTGGACAACAACGCCTGGGAGCGGGTGCTGGACCAGGTGTCGGATGGCGATTTCTACCGGCATGACCACCGCCTGATCTTCCGTGCCGTGCACAAGTTGGCCGACGCCAACCAGCCATTCGACGTGGTGACCCTGCACGAGCAGCTGGACAAGGAAGGCCTGTCGTCTCAGGTCGGCGGCCTGGCGTACCTGGCCGAACTGGCCAAGAACACCCCGTCGGTGGCCAACATCAAGGCCTACGCCGCGATCATTCGCGAGCGGGCCACGCTGCGCCAGCTGATCAGCATCAGTACCGACATCGCCGACAACGCCTTCAACCCGCAAGGGCGCAATGCCGAGGAAATTCTCGACGACGCCGAACGGCAGATCTTCCAAATCGCCGAAGCGCGGCCGAAAACCGGCGGCCCGGTGGGTGTCAACGAACTGTTGACCATGGCCATCGACCGCATCGACACGCTGTTCAACTCCGACAGCGACATCACCGGCGTGTCCACCGGCTTCACCGACCTGGACGAGAAGACCAGCGGCCTGCAGGCGGCCGACCTGATCATCGTCGCCGGCCGTCCGTCGATGGGCAAGACCACCTTCGCCATGAACCTGGTGGAAAACGCCGTGCTGCGGACCGACAAGGCCGTGCTGGTGTTCTCCCTCGAAATGCCAGGTGAATCGCTGATCATGCGTATGCTCTCGTCGCTGGGCCGCATCGACCAGACCAAGGTGCGTTCCGGTCAGCTCGATGACGATGACTGGCCGCGCCTGACCTCGGCGGTGAACCTGCTCAACGATCGCAAGCTGTTCATCGACGATACCGCCGGTATCAGTCCTTCGGAAATGCGCGCTCGTACCCGCCGCCTGGCCCGTGAGCACGGCGACATCGCCATGATCATGGTCGACTACCTGCAGTTGATGCAGATCCCGGGTTCGGCCGGTGACAACCGGACCAACGAGATTTCCGAGATCTCCCGTTCCCTCAAGGCCCTGGCCAAAGAATTCAACTGCCCGGTGATCGCCCTGTCGCAGCTGAACCGCTCCCTGGAACAGCGCCCGAACAAGCGCCCGGTGAACTCCGACTTGCGTGAATCCGGTGCAATCGAGCAGGACGCCGACGTGATCATGTTCGTGTACCGCGACGAGGTGTACCACCCCGAGACCGAGCACAAGGGCGTGGCGGAAATCATCATCGGCAAGCAGCGTAACGGCCCCATCGGCTTCGTGCGCCTGGCGTTCATCGGCAAATACACCCGCTTCGAGAACCTCGCGCCGGGCATGTACAACTTCGACGACGACGAGTAAAGGCTGGCTGAGGCCCCTGTGGGAGCGGGCTTGCCCGCGAATGCCATGGAGCATGTTCCAGAACAGTCGTGGGAAAGCCCGCGCCCACACGCGGGCCCATGCTCGAAATGAATCCGACAACCACCGTCGGATTTGGTCAAAATTTGTGCTATATTCCGCGCCCGCGATTTCCCTGCACACCAGAACCGGTCACTGACATGCAAGCAGCCAAACCACTCTACGACTATCCCAAGTACTGGGCCGAATGCTTCGGGCCAGCACCTTTCCTGCCGATGAGCAGGGAGGAGATGGATCTGCTCGGCTGGGATTCCTGCGACATCATCATCGTGACCGGTGATGCCTACGTCGACCACCCATCGTTCGGCATGGCCATCATCGGCCGCCTGCTGGAGGCCCAGGGCTTCCGCGTGGGCATCATCGCCCAGCCGAACTGGCAGTCGAAAGACGACTTCATGAAGCTCGGCGAGCCGAACCTGTTCTTCGGCGTGGCCGCCGGCAACATGGACTCGATGATCAACCGCTACACCGCGGACAAGAAGATCCGTTCCGACGATGCCTACACCCCAGGTGGGCTGGCCGGCAGCCGTCCGGACCGCGCCAGCCTGGTGTACAGCCAGCGCTGCAAGGAAGCCTACAAGCACGTGCCGATCGTGCTCGGCGGCATCGAGGCTTCGCTGCGCCGCATCGCCCACTACGACTACTGGCAGGACAAGGTCCGTCATTCGATCCTGATCGACGCCAGCGCCGACATCCTGTTGTTCGGCAACGCCGAACGCGCGGTGGTCGAGGTCGCCCAGCGCCTGTCCAACGGCGAGAAGATCGAAACCATCACCGATGTGCGCGGTACCGCGTTCGTGCGCCGTGACACGCCGCAAGGCTGGTTCGAGATCGACTCCACGCGCATTGACCGCCCGGGCCGCGTCGACAAGATCATCAACCCCTACGTGAACACCCAGGACACCCAGGCCTGTGCCATCGAGCAGGCCAAGGGCGACCAGGAAGACCCGAACGAAGCCAAGGTGGTGCAGATTCTCGACAGCCCGAGCGTGACCCGGGAAAAGTCGGTGATCCGCCTGCCTTCGTTCGAGAAGGTACGTAACGACCCGGTACTCTATGCCCACGCCAACCGCGTGCTGCACCTGGAGACCAACCCGGGCAACGCCCGCGCTTTGGTGCAGAAACACGGTGAAGTGGACGTGTGGTTCAACCCGCCACCCATTCCGATGAGCACCGAGGAGATGGACTACGTGTTCGGCATGCCCTACGCCCGTGTGCCGCACCCGGCCTATGGCAAGGAGCGCATCCCGGCCTACGAGATGATCCGTTTCTCGGTGAACATCATGCGTGGCTGCTTCGGCGGCTGCACCTTCTGCTCGATCACCGAGCACGAAGGCCGCATCATCCAGAACCGCTCCCACGAGTCGATCCTCAACGAGATCGAGGAGATGCGTGACAAGGTGCCGGGCTTCACCGGCGTGGTCTCCGACCTTGGCGGGCCGACCGCCAACATGTACCGCATCGCCTGCAAGAGCCACGACATCGAGAAGCATTGCCGCAAACCGTCGTGCGTGTTCCCGGGCATCTGCGAGAACCTCAACACCGACCACAGCTCGTTGATCGAGCTTTACCGCAAGGCCCGTGCCCTGCCAGGTGTGAAGAAGATCCTGATCGCCTCGGGCCTGCGTTACGACCTGGCGGTGGAATCGCCAGAGTATGTGAAGGAACTGGTCACCCACCACGTTGGTGGTTACCTGAAGATTGCCCCGGAGCACACCGAGCGTGGCCCGCTGGACAAAATGATGAAGCCGGGTATCGGCACCTATGACCGCTTCAAGCGCATGTTCGAGAAGTTCTCGAAAGAGGCGGGCAAGGAGCAGTACCTGATCCCGTACTTCATCGCCGCGCACCCGGGCACCACCGACGAAGACATGATGAACCTGGCCCTGTGGCTCAAGGGCAACGGCTTCCGCGCCGACCAGGTGCAGGCGTTCTACCCATCGCCGATGGCGTCGGCCACGGCCATGTACCACTCGGGCAAGAACCCGCTGCGCAAGGTCACGTACAAGAGCGAAGGGGTGGAGATCGTCAAGAGCGACGAGCAGCGCCGTCTGCACAAGGCGTTCCTGCGCTATCACGATCCGAAAGGCTGGCCGATGCTGCGTGAGGCGCTGCAGCGCATGGGCCGTGCCGACCTGATCGGGCCGGGCAAGCACCAGCTGATCCCACTGCACCAGCCGCAGACCGACACGTACCAGAGTGCGCGCCGCAAGAACTCGACCCCGGCTGGCAGCCACAAGGTGGGCAAGGATCAGAAGATCCTTACCCAGCACACTGGCCTACCACCGCGTGGCAGTGATGGCAGCAAACCGTGGGACAAGCGCGAGAAGGCCAAGGCCGAGGCATTTGCCCGCAACCAGCAGGCGGCCAAGGAGCGCAAGGAAGCGGCCAAGGGCGGCGGCGGCAAGGGCAAGAAGCCGCGCCAGCCGGTCATCCCGCGCTGACCTTGAAAGCTACATAGAACCCTGTGGGAGCGGCGGTGCGGCGACCCGACGTGCCCGCGAATGCGATGGTGTCACTGCCGCATTCGCGGGCACGTCGGGTCGCCGCACCGCCGCTCCCACAGATTAGGTGTTCGGCCTACTGATCGAGATCAGTCAGGCTGCTTGTCGACCCACTTCGGCAGCACTGGCGACTCGAAGCGCTCCATCCCGTCCAGCAGCTCATCCGCCTGCTGCGCCAGCAGCAACATGGCCCGATGCTGCGGCCGCACGAAGCCCTCTTCGACAATGTGGTCGAGGAACCCGCCGAGCTTCTCGTAAAAGCCATTCACATCGAGCAGCCCCAGCGGCTTGGCGTGATAGCCCAGCTGCCCCCAGGTCCACACCTCGAACAACTCCTCCAGCGTGCCCAGGCCACCCGGCAGGGCGATGAAAGCGTCGCTCAGCTCGGCCATGCGTGCCTTGCGCGCGTGCATGCCGTCGACCACCTCCAGACGGCTCAGGCCCTTGTGGCCGATTTCGGCATTCATCAGGCTTTGCGGAATGATCCCGATTACTTCGCCACCGGCTGCCATGGCCGCGTCGGCGACAGTGCCCATCAGGCCAACCGCGCCACCGCCGTAGACCAGCGTCAGGCCGCGGCGGGCAATGGCCTGGCCAAGCGCAACGGCCGCTTCACGGTAGGCAGGGTTGGCGCCTATGCTGGCGCCACAGAACACACAAACGGAACGTACAGACATCGTGCTTCTCCAGTCATATCGCTGACAGGGTAAAGCGAATTGTCTGACGTCTCCAATGCCGGTTTCACTCTGGGCGGGCGAATTCACAGCTGGCGCCGGTGGCCCCGTGAGCGTAGGCGGCGAGCAGGCTGTTCATGAAACTTGAAAGGGACATTACGATTGCTCCTAAATGAGAGGTTGTCCCATCGTCTATTAAAAGGGCATGATGTGCCCTTAGATTGGTTGTATACAATCCATTGAACAATTCTACTGGCTGGCCACTTGACACCCCCTTGACCCATATCAGCAGGGGGCTGAACGGTTTCAGGCAGTCTCGCAATTGATAAAACCCTGCCAAGGAGATTCATGATGTTTGCGAAAGCTGTAGCGGTATCCCTGCTGACCCTCGCCAGCGCCTCTGTCTTCGCCGCCGAGTGCTCGGTGACCGTCGAGTCGACCGACCAGATGTCCTTCACCAGCAAGGAATTCACCGTCGACAAGAGCTGCAAGGAATTCACCGTCAAACTGACCCATTCCGGCAACCTGCCGAAGAATGTCATGGGCCACAACCTGGTGATCAGCAAGACTGCAGACATGCAGGGCATTGCCACCGAAGGCATGAGCAAGGGCCTGGAAAACGACTATATCAACGCCGCCAACGCCGGCATCATCGCCCACACCAAGATGATCGGCGCGCCGGAGAAAGAAACCGAAGTGAAGTTCGACACTTCCAAGCTGGAAGCCGGTGGTGACTACAGCTTCTTCTGCACCTTCCCGGGCCACATCTCGATGATGAAAGGCAAGGTCGTCGTCAAGTAATGACAGCTGTATAGGCTTCTAGGGCCTATTCGCGGGCAAGCCCGCTCCCACAGGTTAAACACTGCCCTTGAGCGTAGTGCTTATCCTGTGGGAGCGGGCTTGCCCGCGAAGCTTTTTATGGGGCGAACGGCAGTTCGCGCTTGTGCTGGGTCTTGCGGTAGGTGGCGACGATGATGTCGAACGCCGCCTGGTCCACCGGCAGCCCATGCAGGAAGGCATCGATCTGCTGGTAGGTCACGCCGTGGGATGCCTCGTCCGGCTTGCCCGGCTCCAGGTCTTCAAGGTCCGCGGTCGGCACCTTCTCCACCAGCGACTCCGGCGCGCCAAAGCTGCGCGCGATCGCCCGCACCTGGTTCTTCACCAGCCCGCTCAGCGGCGCCAGGTCGCAGGCACCATCACCGAACTTGGTAAAGAAACCCATCACCGCCTCGGCGGCGTGGTCGGTGCCGATCACCAGGCCCGCGCGGGCGCCGGCGATGGTGTACTGGGCAACCATGCGGGTCCGCGCCTTGACGTTGCCGACGACGAAGTCCACCAGGGTCGGTGAACCGTTCTTCAATTCCACCACTTCTGCTGCCAGCGCTTTCACCGCCGGGGCGATGTCGACGGTGTGCACTTCATCGGCCTTGATCACCTCCAGGCAGGCCTGGGCGTCGTGCTCGTCATGCTGCACGTGGTAGGGCAGGCGCACGGCAATGAAGGTGTAGGCCTTGTCGCCGGTTTCGGCGCGCAGCTCGTTGACGGCGCGCTGGGCGAGCAGGGCGGCGGTCAGCGAATCGACGCCGCCGCTGATGCCCAGCACCAGGGTCTTGAGCCGGGCATGGGCCAGGCAGTCCTTGATGAACGCCACGCGCCGGGCGACTTCGGCCTCGAGCGCAGCGGCGTCGGCGAACGGCGGCTGTACCTTCAGCGCCTGGGCAATCTCTTGCTGAACCGCTTGCATGGGTTACTCCTTGCTGGGGACTTTGAATACGTGACGCATGTAGGCGACGAAGTTCTCGTCGCGGCACTGGGTCTTGGCGGCTTCGTCGGAGATCTTCGCCACCGGCGAGCCGTTGCAGTCGGTCATTTTAAGCACGATGTTCATCGGCGCCACACCGGGGATGTCACAGGTGAGGTTGGTGCCGATGCCGAAACTGACGTTGATGCGCCCGCGCAGGGCACGAAAGATGTCCAGCGAGCGGGTCAGGTTGAGGCCGTCGGAGAACACCAGGGTCTTGGTCATCGGGTCGATACCCAGCTGCTGGTAATGGGCGATGGCCTTTTCCGCCCAGGCTACCGGCTCGCCCGAGTCATGGCGCAGGCCGTCGAACAGCTTGGCGAAGTACAAGTCGAAATCGTTGAGGAAGGCATCCATGGTGATGCAGTCGGTCAAGGCGATGCCGAGCAGGCCGCGGTACTCGCGGACCCAGCAGTCCAGCGCGGCGATCTGGCTGTCGATCAGGCGCGGGCCGAGCTGCTGGTGGGCCATGATCCACTCGTGGGCCATGGTACCCAGCGGCTTGATATCCAGTTTCCATGCCAGGTCGACGTTGCTGGTGCCGACGAAGCGGCCGGGGAAGTCGTCGCGCAGCACGCGCACCACGTCTTCCTGCACACGGCTGGAAAAACGCCGACGGGTGCCGAAATCGGCGACCTGCAGGTCGGCCAGTTCGTCGTCGCTGGCGTGGGCGCGCAGCCAGTCGAACTTGCGGTACAGCTGGTCACGGGCCTCGGCCAGGCGCATGCGTGGGTGCAGGTGGCGGTTGCGCACTTCGCTGATGATGGCCAGCAGCGGCACTTCGAACAGGATCACATGCAGCCACGGGCCTTTCAGGCGCAGGAACAGCTGGTCGTTCTCGATGCCGATGCGCACATAGCGCAAATTGAAGCGGAACAGGCGCAGAAAGCGCAGGAAGTCGGGCTTGAGAAAGCTGATGCGTTCGAGGAAGGCCGGCTGGCCATCATCCAGGGTCAGGTCGCTGAGCAGCTCGAGTTGATGGCGGATCTCGCCAAGGTAAGGGCGCAGGTCCTCGCCGTTGCGGCAGCGAAATTCCCATTCGACGTCGGCGTCCGGGTAGTTGTGTAGCACGCCCTGCATCATGGTGAGCTTGTAGAAGTCGGTGTCGAGCAGGTTGTGCACGATGCGCTCGGCAAATGCGCTCTCGCTCATCAAGGGGGCTCCGGAAACGGCGAATGGGGGACATTGTGCCAGTCTTTTCGGTCTTGTTGTGTCTGGGCCGGCCTGTTCGCGGGCAAGCCCGCGCCCACAGAGGCCGTGTAATGGCCAATTCAGGTGATTTTTCCGTGCACCAGCTAGCCTTGAAACAGTGCTGCCTGTAGCAGTCGCGCACCAGCGGTGTGCACTTCGGTGACGTCCACTGTTACAGGGCGGTTGCACGTAAACACTTTGCCAGGGTTGCAATGATGGCACCTGACGGTTGCTCCTTGTCTGTACGTGTGGTGGCGCCTGCCGCGTGGCAGACGGTTGCACGCTCAATAAAGAAAAGGCCGTCGGTCGCCTGGGGGCGACCGTTGCAGTGAGTTTTCCCGGAAGACAAAACCGATGGCACGGCCCTTGCTCTGAGCACAGGGCTGAGAAGTTGTAGTGCCAACCAAAAAAAACTCTAGGAGCACCACCTCATGTCGCAGACGTTTTACAAGAAAGGTTTCCTGGCTCTGGCCGTAGCTACGGCACTGGGTGTTTCTTCGTATGTTCAGGCCGACGTCAAGATCGGCGTCGCGGGCCCCATGACCGGGGCCAACGCAGCGTTTGGCGAGCAGTACATGAAAGGTGCGCAGGCAGCGGCCGACAAGATCAACGCCGCAGGCGGCGTGAATGGCGAGAAGATCGTCCTGGTGAAAGGCGATGACGCTTGCGAGCCGAAGCAGGCCGTGGCCGTGGCCAACCGCCTGGTCGACCAGGACAAGGTGATCGGCGTGGTCGGGCACTTCTGCTCCTCCAACACCATTCCGGCCTCCGAGGTGTATGACGAGGCTGGCGTGATCGCCATTACCCCAGGCTCGACCAACCCGCAGGTTACCGAGCGTGGCCTTTCTGCCATGTTCCGCATGTGCGGCCGCGACGACCAGCAGGGCATCGTCGCCGGCGACTACATCGTCGACGTGCTCAAGGGCAAGAAGGTCGCGGTGCTGCACGACAAGGACACCTACGGCCAGGGCCTGGCCGATGCGACCAAGGCGCAGTTGGAGAAGCGTGGCGTCAAGCCGGTGCTGTACGAAGGCCTGACCCGTGGCGAGAAAGACTTCAGCGCCGTGGTCACCAAGATCCGCGCCGCCGGTGCCGACGTGGTCTACTTCGGTGGCCTGCACCCGGAAGCCGGCCCGCTGGTGCGCCAGCTGCGCGAGCAGGGCCTGAAGGACGTCAAGTTCATGTCCGATGACGGCATCGTCACCGACGAACTGGTGTCCACCGCCGGTGGTGCGCAGTACGTCGATGGCGTGTACATGACCTTCGGTGCCGACCCACGCCTGCTGCCAGACAGCAAGGCGGTGGTGGAGGAGTTCCGCAAGGCCGGTACCGAGCCGGAAGGCTACACCCTGTACGCCTACGCGTCGCTGCAGGCACTGGCGGCCGCGTTCAACGGCGCCAAGTCGAACAAGGGCGAAGACGCCGCCAAATGGCTCAAGGCCAACCCGGTCAAGACCGTCATGGGCGAGAAGAAGTGGGACAGCAAGGGCGACCTGACCGTCTCCGACTACGTGGTCTACCAGTGGGACAAGGACGGCAAGTACCACCAGCTGGAAAAACAAAAATAATAACGGCAGCTGGCCCGGACGCCCGTCCGGGCCATTGCCCCTGCGGTACCGGTCCTTATTCGGAGACGTGCACGGTTCTGCGCTGCCAGGCCCGCTTCATCCGTGGCTTGTGGTAGTCAGCGCTTGTGCAGTCTCGCTCAGGTGAGATTGCGTTATGGATGGTATTTTCCTGCAGCAACTGGTCAACGGCCTGACCCTCGGGTCGGTCTATGGCCTGATCGCCATCGGCTACACAATGGTCTATGGCATCATCGGCATGATCAACTTCGCGCACGGCGAGGTGTACATGATCTCCGCGTACCTCGCGGCGATCAGCCTGGCATTGCTGGCCTACTTCGGTATCGAGTCGTTCCCGCTGCTGATGCTGGGCACGCTGTTGTTCACCATCGTCGTCACGGGCGTGTATGGCTTCACCATCGAGCGCATCGCCTACAAACCCCTGCGCAACTCCACCCGCCTGGCACCGCTGATCAGTGCCATCGGCATCTCGCTGATCCTGCAGAACTACGCACAGATCAGCCAGGGCGCCCGCCAGCAAGGCGTGCCGACCCTGCTGGAAGGCGCCATGCGCATCGAAGTCGGCACCGGCTTCGTGCAACTGACCTACACCAAGATCTTCATCCTGGTAGCGGCGTTCGTCGGCATGGGCCTGCTCACCTACGTGATCAAGTACACCAAGCTCGGCCGCATGTGCCGCGCCACCCAGCAAGACCGCAAGATGGCCTCGATCCTCGGCATCAACACCGACCGGGTGATTTCCTATGTGTTCGTCATCGGTGCGGTGATGGCCGCGCTGGCCGGCGTGCTGATCACCCTGAACTACGGCACCTTCGACTTCTACGCCGGCTTCATCATCGGGATCAAGGCATTCACCGCCGCGGTACTTGGCGGCATCGGTTCGCTGCCAGGCGCCATGCTCGGCGGGATCATCCTGGGGATTTCCGAGTCGCTGTTCTCTGGCCTGATCAACTCCGACTACAAGGACGTGTTCAGCTTCTCGCTGCTGGTGATGATCCTTATCTTCCGCCCACAAGGCCTGCTGGGTCGCCCGCTCGTGGCTAAGGTGTGAACATGTCGATTGCCAAGATTGCTTCTGCCTCTGAAACCAAAGGTTTCGATCTCAAGCGCAGCTTGCTCGAGACCATCGTCGCCGGCCTGCTGGCGCTCATCGTCTTCGGCCCGATCGTCGGCGTGGTGCTCGACGGCTACACCTTCAACGCCGAACCTCGTCGGGTGGCGTGGCTGGTCGGTGGGGTGATGCTCGGGCGCTTCCTGCTCAGCCTCTACGTGCAGACCGCCGCCGGGCGGCGCATGCTCGAAGGCTTCGACAGCGGCGGGTCGGGCGTGCATGTCAATTCGCCGGACTACAAGTCGCGGTTGCGCTACATCATCCCGGCGCTGGTGGTGATCGCCATCATCTTCCCGGTGTTCGCCAACAAGTACCTGCTGACGGTGGTCATCCTCGGCCTCATCTACGTGTTGCTGGGCCTGGGCCTGAACATCGTGGTGGGCCTGGCCGGGCTGCTCGACCTGGGTTATGTGGCGTTCTACGCCATCGGTGCCTACGGCCTGGCGCTGGGTTACCAGTACCTGGGCCTGGGCTTCTGGAGCGTGCTGCCGCTGGCGGCCATCGCCGCGGCGCTGGCGGGGTGCATCCTCGGCTTCCCGGTGCTACGGATGCACGGTGACTACCTGGCGATCGTGACCCTGGGCTTCGGCGAGATCATCCGCCTGGTGCTGAACAACTGGCTGTCGTTCACTGGTGGCCCGAACGGCATGCCGGCGCCGTCGCCGACCTTCTTCGGCCTGGAGTTCGGCCGCAGGGCCAAGGACGGCGGGGTGCCGATCCACGAGTTCCTCGGCATCGACTACAACGCCAACCTCAAGTTCGTGTTCATCTACACCGTGCTGTTCATCGTCGTGCTGGCGGTGCTGTACATCAAGCACCGCCTGACCCGCATGCCCGTCGGCCGCGCCTGGGAAGCGCTGCGCGAAGACGAGATCGCCTGCCGCTCGATGGGCCTGAACCACGTGCTGGTCAAGCTCTCGGCCTTCACCCTCGGTGCTTCCACCGCAGGCCTGGCCGGGGTGTTCTTCGCCACCTACCAGGGGTTCGTCAACCCGTCGTCGTTCACCTTCTTCGAGTCGGCGCTGATCCTCGCCATCGTCGTGCTGGGCGGCATGGGCTCGACCGTTGGCGTGGTGATCGCGGCGTTCGTGCTGACCGTGGCACCGGAGCTGCTGCGCAGCTTCTCGGAATACCGCGTGCTGTTGTTCGGCGTGCTGATGGTGCTGATGATGATCTGGCGACCGCGTGGGCTGATCCGCATCAGCCGTACCGGTGTGACCCCGCGTAAAGGAGTGGCGCCATGAGCGACGAAATCATTCTCTCGGTCGACAACCTGATGATGCAGTTTGGCGGCATCAAGGCGCTCAGCGACGTCAGCCTGAAGGTCAAACGCAACCAGATCTTTGCCCTGATCGGCCCCAACGGTGCTGGCAAGACCACCGTGTTCAACTGCCTGACCGGCTTCTACAAGGCCAGTGGCGGGCGCATCGAGCTGAACGTGCGCGGCAGCCACACCAATGTCATCCAGCTGCTCGGCGAGCGCTTCCAGGCGGCGGATTTCGTGTCGCCTGCGCGCTTTGCCAACCGGCTGTACTACAAAATGTTCGGCGGTACCCACCTGGTCAACCGCGCCGGCCTGGCGCGGACCTTCCAGAACATCCGCCTGTTCAAGGAAATGTCGGTGGTGGAAAACCTGCTGGTGGCCCAGCACATGTGGGTCAACCGCAACCTGCTGGCCGGTGTGCTCAACACCAAGGCCTACCGCAAGGCTGAGAGCGATGCCCTGGACCACGCGTTCTACTGGTTGGAAGTGGTCGACCTGGTCGACTGCGCCAACCGCCTGGCCGGTGAGCTGTCGTACGGCCAGCAGCGCCGCCTGGAAATCGCCCGGGCCATGTGCACACGGCCGAAGATCATCTGCCTGGACGAGCCGGCCGCCGGCCTCAACCCGCAGGAAACCGAAGCCCTGAGCCGCATGATCCGCGTGCTGCGTGACGAGCACGACATCACCGTGGTGCTGATCGAACACGACATGGGCATGGTCATGAGCATTTCCGACCATATCGTCGTGCTCGACCACGGCAACGTGATCGCCGAAGGCGCACCACAGGAAATTCGCCACAACCCGACGGTGATCGCCGCCTACCTGGGTGCCGACGAAGAGGAACTGGTATGACTGCACCCATTCTCGAACTGAAGGAACTGGACGTCTTCTACGGGCCGATCCAGGCGCTGAAAAAAGTTTCGATGCACATCAACGAAGGCGAGACGGTGAGCCTGATCGGCGCCAACGGTGCCGGCAAGTCGACCCTGCTGATGTCGATCTTCGGCCAGCCGCGGGCGGCGTCCGGGCATATCGTTTATCGGGGCACCGATATCACCCGCAAGTCGTCGCACTACATCGCGTCCAACGGCATCGCCCAGTCGCCGGAAGGGCGCCGGGTGTTCCCCGACATGACCGTCGAGGAGAACCTGATGATGGGGACCATCCCCATTGGCGACAAACATGCCGCTGAAGACATGCAGCGCATGTTCGAGCTGTTCCCGCGCCTGAAGGAGCGGCGCAACCAGCGCGCCATGACCATGTCCGGTGGCGAGCAGCAGATGCTGGCCATTGCCCGGGCGTTGATGAGCCGGCCAAAGCTGTTGCTGCTGGACGAGCCCTCGCTGGGGCTGGCGCCGATCGTGGTCAAGCAGATCTTCGCGACCTTGCGCGAACTGGCCAAGAGCGGCATGACCATCTTCCTGGTGGAGCAGAACGCCAACCATGCGCTGAAGTTGTCGGACCGGGCTTATGTGATGGTCAACGGGCAGATCCGCATGAGCGGGACGGGGCAGGAGCTGCTGGTCAATGAAGAGGTGAGGAACGCGTACTTGGGCGGACATTGAATTGAATCTGGGGCTGCAAAGCAGCCCCGGTCTCTGTGTGGACAACTTGTCGCATATCTTTCTCGACCCACTCGACAATCCCCTCGCAAGCCCTTGTTTCCACAGGTTGAATGTTTTCCACGATTAATGTGGAACCGCCTGTGGAAAACATGGTGGCACCTCGCTCTATGCCTTTATTTGCAAGGCCTGCAAAGCGCTGGTCATAATTTGATCAGTGGCCCTTTGTGGATGATTTCATGAGCATTTTCTGCACAGGTCACACCCCGTGAAAGCCGCCTGAATGCCTGTGGATAAGTCTGTGGGAAAGCCTTGGACAGACCGCTGCAGGCGGCATGCTTGAAAGCGTTGCGCCATCACCGGAAAGATATCCACCGACCACGGTACGCTGAAAGGGTTCCGCGCAGTGGACAAGTTGCCCCCAATCCGTGGGGAAAGCCTTGTGGATAACATGCGCATAGCTGGCGGCGGGCCCTCTGCCACAAGGGTTTGACCCATATGAACAAAAAATGAACAGCGACCTGAACGGCTTGCCGCCAGCGCCTGTCGCGGGCATGCTGCAAGGCTGCCGATGACAACCTACCGTGAGGAACAGAGCATGACGTCCACCGTATTCATCACTGGCGCGACTTCCGGTTTTGGCGAGGCCACCGCCCGCCGCTTCGCCGAAGCCGGCTGGAAGCTGGTGCTCACCGGCCGTCGAAAGGACCGCCTGGATGCCCTGTGCGCCGAACTGTCGGCCAAGACCGAAGTGCACGGCCTCGTGCTCGACGTGCGTGACCGCAAGGCCATGGAACAGGCCATCGCCAACCTGCCGGCCGGTTTCGACAAGCTGCGTGGCCTGGTGAACAACGCGGGCCTGGCGCTGGGTGTGGATGCGGCGCAGAACTGCAGCCTCGACGATTGGGAAACCATGGTCGATACCAACATCAAAGGCCTGATGTACACCACCCGTCTGCTGCTGCCACGGCTGATCGCCCACGGCCGCGGTGCGTCGATCCTCAACGTAGGTTCGGTGGCGGGCAATTACCCGTACCCCGGCAGCAACGTGTATGGCGGCACCAAGGCTTTTGTCGGCCAGTTCTCTCTGAGCCTGCGCTGCGACCTTCGCGGTACTGGGGTGCGGGTGAGCAACATCGAGCCGGGGTTGTGCGAGAGCGAATTCTCGCTGGTGCGCTTCGGCGGCGACCAGGCCAAGTACGACGCCACTTACGCTGGCGCTGAGCCGATCCAGCCGCAGGACATCGCCGAGACCATTTTCTGGATTCTCAACCAGCCAGCTCACATCAACATCAACAGCCTCGAGCTGATGCCAGTGAGCCAGGACTGGGCAGGCTTCTCGATCGATCGGTCGGCCAAGGGCTGAGCTGAAGGCCTCTTCGCGGGCAAGCCCGCTCCCACAGGTTCAGTGCGGTCGCTGTGGGAGCGGGTTTACCCGCGAATGCGTCAGTTCAAGCGCTGCAGACCTTCCAGGCAGGTTGCCAGGTGATAGGGCGTAGTCGAAGGCATGTCATGCCGGCTCACCGCGCCCTCACCATCCCGGCACTCATACCAGCCACCGGCATGCAGGAACTGCTGTTCCATTGCCTTGAGCTGGACCAGTAGTTTCGCTTCGTTCCCCGGGCGCAACACCAGTGCCCGCAGGTATTCCGCCTGTGCCCAGATCCGCTGGGTCGCATCGAGCACCTTGCCATCCACATCGAGCATGGCCAGCACTGCCGCATTGTTTACCCCACACAGCTCGGCATAGCCGAAGGCCCGGTCGATGGATGCATGCAGCGCGGTCCCCCGCAGCAGCGGCGAGGTTTCCAGCAGGTAGAACCATTCGAACTGGTGCCCCGGCTCGAACCAGTTATCCACAGCGCCCCTTGGCTTTTCCAGCATCAGCCCATGCTGTGGCTCGATGAAGTGTGCTTGCAGTGATTCGCACAATTGCAGCAGCGATTGCTGCACGTGCTCGTCCTCACGCACCGCCAGCACCTGCAGGAAGGCTTCTGCCAAGTGCATCTGCGGGTTCTGCAGCGGACCGCTGCCGAGGTCGGCCCAGTCTTCGCCGAGGCTGGCTTCGTACAGGCCGTCATCCCGCGCGAACTGCTTGTCGACCACTTCAAGGGCGGCATTGAGGGTGGCTTCCACCAGCCCTTCGCCGACCTTGCCCCAGTAGTGCGCGCAAGCGAACACGATGAAGGCGTGGGTGTAGAGGTCCTTGCGCCGATCCAGCGGCTTGCCCTCGGCGTCGATGCTGTAGAACCAGCCGCCGTGCTCGGCGTCGTGGAAGTGCTTCTGCAACGAACGGAACAGTGCCGCCGCCCGTTCGGCCGCACCCGGCTGCCCGATGCGGCTGCTGAACAGGTAGAGCTGGCGAGCACAGGCCATCGCCCGGTAGCGCTGCACCGGCAAAGGGCGATGCTGGGCGTCCAGGGCCTCGTAGGGCAGGGCCATGTCGGCGTTCCAGCCCGGGCCTTGCCACAGCGGCACGATGCGGTCGGCGAAGTGCTGGTTGAAGCGGGCCAGTTCGGGCAGGGCGGGGCGGGGGTTGGGCATGTGGGCGCTCGTCGCTTTCGGGCAGGGCGCCATGGTAGCAGAACTAGGGTTGCGGGTTGGCTGTGCCGGCCTCTTCGCGGGCAAGCCCGCTCCCACAGGTATTGTGTTGCCCTCAGCCCCGGTGCGGTCCCTGTGGGAGCGGGCTTGCCCGCGAAAGGGCCAGAAGCAGGCGAGCGATCAGCTCGGGTTACCCAGCCCTTGCCAGTGCCGCGCGCCGACGAAGATGAAGCGCAACTGCTGGGTGATCTTTTCCTGTGCCGTCAGCGCCTGTGGATAACCTGGCTCCGGGCTGTCGATCAGTTCCGGCAGGGTGGCGAACACGGTCTTCACCACCAGGTCGGCCATTACCGCCAGCGCCGCACCGTCCAGGTGCTGCCAACGCTTCATCCGCGCAAGGTCGGTGGCCAGGTCGTCGCTGATGTCCTGGCGCAGGCGGGCAATGGCCTGGCGCACGGCTTGCGAGCCGCCGTACTGCTCGCGGGCGAGGAACAGGAACTGGGCGCGGTGGGCGGCGACCACGTCGAGGAAGATGCGCACGGAAGCATCGGTGATGCCGCCGAGCTCGAATTCGTTATGCCGCACCAGGCGGATGGTCTGGCGGAACGTGGCGTCGACTTCGGCAACCAGCGCCAGGCCCAGGGCGTCCATGTCGGAAAAGTGTCGGTAGAAACCGGTGGGCACGATACCGGCCGCCTTGGCCACTTCACGCAGGCTGATACTGCCAAAGCCACGGCCGCTCTCCATGAGCTGGCAGGCGGCGTCCAGCAGGGCCTGGCGGGTCTGTAGCTTCTGTTCGGCGCGCGGCAGCATGGGGCGGGCTTCTGTGACGGTGAGGCTGGGCACTCTAGATAAAAAAACGAAGCCCGGTCAATGGACCGGGCTGGGAGGGGAGCAAGCGGTGTGACAGAGATTGTTCTTTTCGGCCATGGCAATCAGCTCACATGACTGATTTCAACCAGGCGATCCGAACCACCTTCGGCAACACGGCCACTGCGTTCGATCAGGCGGTCAGAGCCACCTTCGGCAACACGGCCACTGCGTTCGATCAGGCGGTCCGAGCCACCTTCGGCAACACGGCCACTGCGTTCGATCAAGCGGTCCGAGCCACCTTCGGCAACACGGCCACTGCGTTCGATCAAGCGGTCCGAGCCACCTTCGGCAACACGGCCACTGCGTTCGATCAGGCGGTCCGAGCCACCTTCGGCAACACGGCCACTGCGTTCGATCAGGCGGTCCGAGCCACCTTCGGCAACACGGCCACTACGTTCGATCAGGCGGTCCGAACCACCTTCGGCAACGGTGTTCAGCGGTTGGGCGATTTCAGCTGCGCTGGAGCGCGATTCGGCGGTCAGGTGCTGGTCGGCCGCTGGCAGGGCGAAGGCGTTGGCAGCCAGGATGGACAGGGTCAGGGACAGCAGAGTGCGTTTCATGGTTCGGTGCTCCTCTCGGGGGCTGGAAAGTGGGTACGAAGCCAATGCTACGCCCGGTGACGCCAGAGAGAAGTTCATACGGGTAATGGTAACAATCGACGGTATTGATAGCGTTGCTCGATGGCTCTATTTCGGTGGTTGTGTCGCGCTGTATGGCTTTTTGCCGGTAATCGATAGAGGTAACACCTGCTGCGGGGCAAGGGCCAAAACCAAGCAGGAAGGCAGAAAAAACTCGCTATCATGGCCGTCTCCGATAAAACCCAGCGGGTTTTCGTCAGTCCGAGATATTGAGTGCCATCGTTGCGCCCGCTTCATGCCATGCCGTCAGGAGAATCACGCAATGACGCGTCCCGCCAGAATCCTCGTCTGGACCTTAACCACCTTGTTGACCCTCCTGGCGATCCTGGTCGTGATAATCGCCACCTTCGACTGGAACCGCGTCAAGCCGTTGCTCAACGAGAAGGTGTCCGAGGCCTTGCACCGGCCGTTCGCGATCAATGGCAACCTCGCCGTGCACTGGCGCACCGAGCCGGAAGAAGGCGGCTGGCGCGCCTGGGTGCCGTGGCCGCACTTCATTGCCGAAGACCTGACCCTGGGCAACCCCGACTGGCTGAAGGAGCCGAAGATGGTCGGCCTTGAGCGTGTGGAGTTCCGCCTGGCGCCGCTGCCGCTGGTATTCCAGCAGATCAGCATCCCGCGCATCGACCTGACCAGGCCCACCGCAAGCCTGACGCGGCTGGCCGATGGCCGTGCCAACTGGACCTTCGACTTCGGCCCGAAGGATGAGAACGAGGAACCGTCCAAGTGGCAGCTGGACATCGGGGCCATCGGCTTCGACCAAGGCAATGTCAGCTTCGACGACCAGACCTTGAAAACCAGCATGAAGGTGCAGATCGACCCGCTCGGCAAACCGATCCCTTTCAGCGACATCGTCGGCAAGGCCAGCGCCGACAAAGCTGGGGGCGCCCAGGATTATGCGTTCGGGCTCAAGGCCCAGGGCCGCTACAAAGGCCAGCCGGTATCCGGCACCGGCAAGATCGGCGGCCTGCTGGCGCTGCAGGACGCCAGCCAGCCGTTCCCGTTGCAGGCTGACGTGCGCATCGCCGATACCCATGTGGTGCTCGCCGGCACCCTGACCGACCCGCGCAACCTCGGCGCGCTGGACCTGCGCTTGCGCCTGTCCGGTGCCAGCCTGGGCAACCTCTACCCGCTGACCGGTGTGACGCTGCCCGACACCCCGGCCTATTCCACCGACGGCCGGCTCAGCGCCAACCTGCATGCGGCCGAAGGCGCGACCTTCAATTACCAGGGCTTCAACGGCAAGATCGGAGACAGCGATATCCATGGCGACCTGGCCTTCGTCGCCAGCCAGCCACGGCCCAAGCTGTCCGGCAACCTGGTATCCAACCAGCTGCTGTTCAAGGACCTGGCGCCGCTGATCGGCGCCGACTCCAATGCCGAGCAGAAAGCCCGCGGCGGTGCCAGCAAGCAGCCGGCCGACAAGGTGCTGCCGGTGGAGGAGTTCCGCACCGAACGCTGGCGCGCCATGGACGCCGACGTCAGCTTTACCGGCAAGCGCATCGTGCACAGTGAAAAGCTGCCATTCAACGACCTGTCCGCCCACGTGATCCTCGATGACGGCCTGCTGCGCCTGGAGCCGCTGCGCTTTGGCGTGGCAGGTGGCAGCCTGGACTCCAATATCCGCCTGGACGGTCGCAACGTACCGCTGCAGGGGCGCGCCCAGCTGACCGCGCGTGGCTTCAAGCTCAAGCAGCTGTTCCCCGGTTTTGCGCCGATGCAGACCAGTTTCGGCGAGCTCAACGGCGATGCCGACATCAGTGGCCGTGGCAACTCGGTGGCGGCGTTGCTGGGCACGGCCAACGGCAACCTGCGTTTACTGATCAATGACGGCGCCATCAGCCGCAGCCTGATGGAGATTGCCGGGCTCAATGTGGGCAACTATGTGGTTGGCAAACTGTTCGGCGATGAAGACGTGAAGATCAACTGCGCGGCGGCGGACGTGGGGATCAAGGACGGGCTGGCAACCACGCGGCTGTTCATCTTCGACACCGAGAACGCGATCATCTACATCAACGGCACGGCCAACTTTGCCAGTGAACAGCTGGATTTGAAGATCACCCCGGAATCCAAGGGGCTGCGGTTGTTCTCGTTGCGTTCACCGCTGTATGTGCGTGGGCCGTTCGTCAAGCCGAGTGCGGGGGTGCAGGCGGTGCCGCTGGCCTTGCGCGGGGCGGGGATGGTGGCGTTGGGGGTGGTGGCCGGGCCGGCTGCCGGGTTGCTGGCGCTGGTGGCGCCCAGCAGCGGTGATGAGCCCAACCAGTGCACGCCGTTGCTGCAGCAGATGAAAGCCGGCAAGGCGCCGGCTGCGGTGAAAAAGCAGAAATAGCAGGGGGCCGCAAAGCGGCCCCTGCGATTAAAGCCCTTGAAGCAGATCGGACATGTCGTCCGCGTGCTCTTCTTCCTGGGCCAGGATATCTTCGAAGATCCGTCGCGTGGTCGGGTCTTTATCGCCAATGTACTGAATGATCTCGCGATAGCTGTCGATGGCAATCCGCTCGGCCACCAGGTCCTCCAGCACCATCTCCTTCAGCGAGCTGCCGGCTACATACTGCGCATGGGAGTTCTTGGTCAGGTTGTCCGGGTTGAAGTCCGGCTCGCCGCCCAGCTGCACGATGCGCTCGGCCAGTTTGTCGGCGTGCTCGGCTTCCTGATTCGCGTGTTCGAGGAATTCGCTGGCTGCCACACTGGCCTTGATGCCGCTGGCCATAAAGTAATGGCGTTTGTAGCGCAGCACGCAGACCAGCTCGGTGGCCAGCGATTCGTTGAGCAGGCGCAGGATTTCCTGGCGGTCGGCGTGGTAGCCCTCGGTCACCGCGCCTTGCTCGACATGCTGACGGGCACGCTCGCGCAGGGTTTGCACATCGGTCAGTTCAACGTTGCTCATGATTGTCTCCACACAGATCAGGACGGGTGTTCACGGTAGGTAGGGGGCTCAAGCGCCGTGGGCGGCTTTGCTGTCCTCTTCTCGTTGCTTGCAGGTCTTGAAGCCCTTGGCATCGACATGGCCGGTGGCGTCGAAGCGCACGTAGTACGGTTGCTGGTGGCCGTCGCGGTTGAGGATGTAGTCGTTGCAGGTGCCGCCGTGGGGCAGGTCGATCGCGTTCGACGGGCTGCCGCCGATGGCGATGACTTTCTGCATGGTCATGCCGTTTTCCACCTGCTTGACCAGCGGCTCGTCACGGTAGGTGACATAGTCCACCGGGTTCTCTGGGCGGTTGCTGCAACCGGCCAGGGCCACACCTGCCAGAAGGATTGCCAGGGTCTGCTTGTACATGGTCCCGCTCCTTGCAAAGGGTCTGTTCTGGTTTGGAACCGCACGGTGCATCAGGAGTTCGATTGCGATGGTCACCGAAGCGGCGCTAGTGTTGGCCGATCGTCCATGGAAAGGGGCTCAAACCATGCAGCAGGAATTGGCCACGCGATACCCGTTGGTGCTGGTGCCAGGCATGCTCGGCTTTGTCCGGGTGCTGCTCTACCCGTACTGGTTCGGCATCGTGCCGGCGTTGCGCAAGGGTGGCGCGCAGGTCTTCCCGGTACAGGTCTCGCCACTGCATTCCAACGAGGTGCGCGGTGAGCAGTTGCTGGCAATCATCGAAGACATCTGCCAGCGTACCGGCGCGGCAAAGGTCAACCTCATCGGCCATAGCCAGGGGGCGCTGAACGCGCGTTATGCGGCGGCCAGGCGGCCGGATCGGGTGGCCTCGGTCACTTCGGTGGCGGGGCCGAATCATGGTTCGGAGCTGGCCGATCACCTGGCGCGCACGGCGCCGGGTGATTCACCCCAGGGGCGCATCCTGAAGGCCATCCTGCATGGCCTCGCGGTGTTGCTGGTATGGCTGGAAACCGGCTGGCGGCGCGACCCGCTGCCGGTCGACGTGCATGCTTCGCACAAGGCCCTGACCAGCGCCGGCGTGGCCCTGTTCAACCAGGTTTATCCACAGGGCCTGCCGGATACCTGGGGCGGGGAGGGGGCGTATGAGGTCAACGGCGTGCGCTACTACTCCTGGTCCGGCACCTTGCAGCCGGGGCTGACCGACCAGGGGCGCAACCGCTTCGACGGCAGCAACCGCTTCTGCCGGCTGTTCGCGCGCAGTTTCGTCAGGGAAAAGGGCCATTGCGATGGCATGGTCGGGCGTTTCAGTTCGCACCTGGGGCAGGTGATCGGTGATGATTTTCCGCTCGATCACCTGGATATTGTCAACCAGTCGTTAGGCGCCGTGGGCAAGGGCGCCGAGCCGCTGCGGCTGTTCACCGAACATGCGGCGCGGCTCAAGGCAGCCGGGCTCTAGCGGCGTACCGGGGTGGTCCAGCGCTCGGCCAGGATGACCCCGGCCAAGGTCAGCAGGCCACCGATCAGGTGATAGCTGGCCAGTCGTTCGTCGAGGACCACTGCGGCAATCAAAGCGGTCACCACCGGCAGCAGGTTGAAGAACAACGTGGTACGGCTTGGCCCCAGGCGATGCACGGCCTGCATCCACACCAGCGGCGCAATCATCGAGGCGAGCACGCAGGCGTACAGCACCAGGCCGATGTTGTGGCCGTTCAGGCCGGTCTTGTCCGAGAGCAGGAACAGCGGCAGCAACACCAAGATGGCCACCAGCACTTGCAGGTACAGCAGCTGCAACGGCGGCAGGCGTAGCTGCCATTTCTTCAACAGGAAGCTGTACAGCGCGTAGGCCAGGGTCGCTACCAGCATCAGCAGGTCGCCGCTGTTCAAGCCGTGTTCCAGCAAGATGCCCGGCTGGCCGGCGGAAACCACTTCGAGCACGCCGACGAACGACACCACGGCACCTGCCAGGGCGCCGTAGCTCAAGCGCTGGCCCAGCCAGGCGATGGACAGGGCCAGCGACATCAGCGGCATCAGCGAGAGGATGATGCCCATGTTGGTGGCGCTGGTGATGCCGGCGGCGAAGTACGCCAGGCTCTGGTACACGGCCATGCCCAGCACGCCAAGGATGGCCACCTTGCCCAGGTGCGGGCGGATGGCCGCACGATTGCGCCACACGGCGGGCAGCAGGAACGGGGTGAACAGTGCGCCGGCCAGCAGCCAGCGGTAGAAGCCGATTTCGGCAGGGTAGATGGCGCCGGCCGACATCTTGGTGACCACGGTGTTACCGGCCCAGATGAGGATGGCGAAAAGGGGAAACGCGTAATTCATGCAGCAACAGACTCTTTCGTTTCGGCAGTGACGCCTTGGCTGGCCATTATGAAGGCCCATGCCCGGGCAAAATGTAAAAAATCTTGTCTACACTCAGGCGCATGTCCGTGCATCGGGCACGGAGTCAAGGAGACCACTCCATGAAAATGCTGCACATGCCGCTGCTGGCGCTGGCCCTGTTGTTCAGCGCGCAAGGGTTTGCCGCCAACACGGCGCAACAGGAAAAGATGAAAACCTGCAACGCTGACGCCACCACCAAGGCCCTCAAGGGCGATGAACGCAAGGCGTTCATGAGCACCTGCCTGAAGAAGGATGTGCCGCAGTCGCAGCAGGACAAGATGAAGACCTGCAACGCCGACGCCAGCACCAAGGCGCTCAAGGGTGACGAACGCAAGGCGTTCATGAGCGACTGCCTGAAGAAGAAGTGACCTGCGCCTATGCCTGTGTCCTGAAGGCTGGCAGACTGCGGGCATTCCCGCTGTCTGCCGTCGAGGCTGTATGACTTTCACCCCCCGTCAGATTACCCTGGCCAGCCTGATCATCGTCATGGCAGGCCTGCTGCTGGCCTTGCCCCTGAAATTGCTGCCCAGCCTGCTGGCCGGGCTGCTGGTGTTCGAGCTGGTGAACATGCTCACCCCGCGCCTGCAGCCGCTGATTGCCGGGCAGCGTGCGCGCTGGCTGGCGGTGGCATTGCTGGGTGTGCTGGTGGTCAGCGTCCTGACCCTGCTGATTGCCGGTGCCTTCAGTTTCCTGCTGCACGAGGCCGAGAACCCCGGCGCCTCGCTGGACAAGTTCATGACCCTGGTCGAACGCGCCCGTAGCCAGCTGCCGCCGTTCATCGAGGCCTACCTGCCGGCCAGTGCGGCGGAGTTCAAGGTGGCCATCGGTGACTGGATCAAGAGCCACCTGAGCGACCTGCAGCTGGTGGGCAAGGGCATGGCACACATGTTCGTGACGCTGCTGATCGGCATGATCCTCGGCGCCATCATCGCGCTGCAGCGCATCCCCGACATTTCGCGGCGCAAGCCCCTGGCTGCGGCCCTGTTCGAGCGGCTGAACCTGCTGGTGCAGGCGTTTCGCAACATCGTCTTCGCGCAGATCAAGATCTCGATGCTCAACACCGCGTTCACCGGCATTTTCCTCGCCGTGGTGATGCCATTGTTCGGTGTGCACCTGCCGCTGACCAAGACGCTGATCGTGCTGACCTTCCTGCTTGGGCTGCTGCCGGTGATCGGCAACCTGATGTCCAACACCCTGATCACCATCGTTGGCATGTCGTTGTCGATCTGGGTGGCGGCGGCGGCGTTGGGTTACCTGATCGTGATCCACAAGGTCGAGTACTTCCTCAACGCCAAGATCGTCGGCGGGCAGATCAGTGCCAAGGCCTGGGAGCTGTTGCTGGCGATGCTGGTGTTCGAGGCGGCGTTCGGCTTGCCGGGGGTGGTGGCGGGGCCGGTGTATTACGCCTACCTGAAGAGTGAGCTGAAGCGGGCCGAGCTGGTCTGATCTACCTGTGCCGGCCTCTTCGCGGGCAAGCCCGCTCCCACAGGTACTGCACAGGCTTCAGGCCTTGTGAGATACCTGTGGGAGCGGGCTTGCCCGCGAAGAAGCTGACACCGATCTGTCAGGCTGCGCCGTAGCGCTTGCGAGCTTCGATGGCCAAACCACTACCGATGCTGCCAAAGATGTTGCCTTCCACATGCCGCGCATTCGGCAGCATTGCCGAAACACTGTTGCGCAATGCCGGAATCCCGCTCGAACCGCCGGTGAAGAACACCGTGTCGACCTGGCCCGCGCTCACGCCAGCCTTGGCCAGCAACTCGGTCACGCTGCCGCGCACCCGCTCCAGCAGCCCTTCGATGGCCTCTTCGAACAACACCCGGGTCAGGTCCACACCCAGCTCGCGCTCGATGCGGCCGAGGTCGACGCGGCGGCTGACCTGCTCGGTCAGCTCGATCTTGCTGGCCTCCACTTCCATCGCCAGCCAGTGACCGGCGCGTTCTTCGATCAGCTTGAACAGGCGATCGATGCCCAGCGTGTCCTCGATGTCGTAGCGCATGCTGCCCAGGGCCAGCTGCGACTTCTGCGAGTACAGGGCGTTGATGGTGTGCCAGGTCGCCAGGTTCAGGTGGTAGCTGGTGGGCATCAGCGCGCCGCTCTTCATCCGGCTACCGTAACCGAACAGCGGCATCACGCCCTGCAGGCTCAACTGCTTGTCGAAGTCGGTACCGCCGATGTGCACGCCGCCAGTGGCGAGGATGTCGTCCTGGCGCTCGGCCACCTGGTGGCGCTCGGGCGACAGGCGGATCAAGGTAAAGTCCGAAGTACCACCGCCGATATCGACGATGAGCACCAGCTCTTCACGGCTGATGCCCGACTCGTAGTCGAACGCCGCTGCAATCGGCTCGTACTGGAACGACACGTCCTTGAAGCCGATCTTGCGTGCCACCTCGGCCAGGGTGTCTTCGGCCTCCTGGTCGGCTGCCGGGTCTTCGTCGACGAAGAACACCGGGCGGCCCAGCACCACATGCTCGAATTCACGACCGGCGGCAGCCTCGGCGCGTTTTTTCAGCTCGCCGATGAACATGCCCAGCAGGTCCTTGAACGGCAGGGCGCTGCCCAGCACGCTGGTGTCGTGCTTGATCAGCTTGGAGCCCAGCAGGCTCTTGAGCGAGCGCATCAGGCGGCCTTCGTAGCCTTCCAGGTACTCGTGCAGCGCCAGGCGGCCATACACCGGGCGACGCTCCTCGATGTTGAAGAACACCACCGACGGCAGGGTGATCTTGCCGTCTTCCAGGGCGATCAGCGATTCGACACCCGGGCGGTGCCAGCCGACCGTGGAGTTGGAGGTGCCGAAGTCGATGCCCAGGGCGCGGGCCGGCGATACGTCAGACATGGGAAAAGGCTTCCGGAGGCAAAACGGCCGCGCAGTTTATGCCAGTTGGCTACAGAATCAAGACCGATCGTCTGCCTTGAGGCAACCCCAAGCGCACCTTGAAAGGCTATGCTTGACCCCTATCTTCAGTTGCAACTCGTAAATTCACACTGGTGATCCATAGATGGACTTCAAAGACTATTACAAGATACTCGGCGTAGAGCCCACGGCGGACGACAAGGCGATCAAGGCCGCGTACCGCAAGCTGGCGCGCAAGTATCACCCTGACGTCAGCAAGGAGCGCGACGCCGAGGACAAGTTCAAGGAGGCCAACGAGGCCTACGAGGTGCTGGGTGACGCGCAGAAGCGCGCCGAATTCGACGAAATCCGCAAGTATGGCGGCCAGCATGGTCGGCCATTCCAGGCACCACCGGGCTGGCAGAGCCGTGGCGGCGCAGGTGGCGCTGGCGGTGGCTTCGAGGGCGGCGACTTCTCCGACTTCTTCAGCTCGATCTTCGGTGCCCGCGGCGGCAACCCGTTCGGCGGTGGCGCCCGGCAACAACAACGTAGCGCCGGCAGGCGAGGGCAGGATGTGGAACTGGAACTGGCGATCTTCCTGGAAGAAACCCTGAGCAAGGAATCCAAGCAGATCAGCTTCCAGGTGCCGCAGACCAACGCGGCCGGCCAGCGCACCGGGTTCACCACCAAGACCCTGAACGTGAAGATCCCCGCCGGGGTCACCGATGGCGAGCGTATCCGCCTCAAGGGCCAGGGCGCCCCAGGCGTTGGCGGTGGTGCCAATGGCGACCTGTTCCTGACCGTGCGCATGGCACCGCACCCGCTGTTCGATGTCGAAGGTCATGACCTGATCATCACCGTGCCGCTGGCGCCGTGGGAGGCCGCCCTGGGCACCAAGGTGGCGGTGCCGACCCTGACCGGCAAGATCAACCTGACCATCCGCCCCGACAGCCAAAGCGGCCAGCGCCTGCGTGTACCGGGCATGGGCCTGGCCAACAAGAACGGCGAGCGCGGCAACCTCTATGCGCAGCTGAAAGTGGTGATGCCGCCGGCGTCCGACGCTGCTACCCGTGAACTGTGGACCCAGCTTTCCGAGAAGTCGGCGTTCGACCCGAGGACACAATGGAGTAAGTGATCATGAGCAGCACCCTGATCGTTCAACTGGACATGCGTACCCTGTGTCAGGAAGCCGATATCACGGCTGACTGCGTGATCGAAATCGTCGAGCACGGCATTGTCGAACCTTCCGGGCGAACGCCGGAGGACTGGTTGTTCGACGATCAGGCGCCGTTGCTGGCCAAGCGCGCGGCGAAGCTGCATCAGGAGCTGGAACTGGAGTGGGAAGGGGTGGCGCTGGCGCTGGAGCTGTTGCAGGAGGTGCAGCAGCTGCGCAGCGAGAACAGCATGCTCAGGCAGCGGCTGGGCAGATTCACCCAGATGTGATGTTTGCAGGCCCGGCCTCTTCGCGGGCATGCCCGCTCCCACAGGTAATGCACCGCTTTCAGGTCTTGTGCGATCCCTGTGGGAGCGGGCGAGCCCGCGAAGATGCCAGCACAGCCAACATCAACTTCAGCTGGGTTCCGCCCCCGGATTCAGCACCAGCTGCATGAAGGTCAGGTCCAGCCAGCGGCCAAACTTCACTCCCACCTGCGGCATCTGCCCGGTCACCACGAAGCCCAGTCGCTCATGCAGGCGCACCGACGCGGCATTGCCACTTTCGATGGCCGCGACCATCACATGCTTGCCGCACCCACGCGCCCGCTCGATCAGCGCCGCCATCAGCAGCGGGCCCAGGCCCTTGCCACGCTGGTCATTGCGCACATACACCGAGTGTTCCACGGTCAGGCGAAAACCTTCGAACGGCCGCCAGTCGCCGAACGACGCATAACCCAGCACGCCGGTGTCATCCACGGCTACCAGGATCGGGTAACCCTGCTGCGCCCGTGCTTCGAACCAGGCCTGGCGGTTGGCCAGGTCCACCGGTGTTTCGTTCCAGATCGCCGTGGTGTTGCGCACGGCGTCGTTGTAGATGTCGAGAATGCCCGGTACGTCGGTGGGCAGGGCATCGCGGATGTGGTAACTCATGACAGCGTCTCGCAGGGTCGTTGATTGCAGATTAAATGGTTACCAGCCCGCGCACACCTTCGGCCTGCATGTTTTCACCGCGGCCACGCTGGATGATCTCGCCACGGGCCATGACCAGGTACTGGTCGGCCAGTTCTTCGGCGAAGTCGTAGAACTGTTCGACCAGCAGGATCGCCATGTCGCCCCGCTCGGCCAGGCGCCGGATCACCGCACCGATTTCCTTGATCACCGAGGGCTGGATGCCTTCGGTCGGTTCGTCGAGGATCAGCAACCGCGGGCGGCTGGCCAGGGCCCGGCCGATGGCTAGCTGTTGCTGCTGGCCACCGGACAGGTCACCGCCACGGCGTTGCTTCATTTGCTCCAGCACGGGGAACAGCTCGTAGATGAACGCGGGCACTTCCCGCGCTTCGCGAGCCGGAAAACGTGACAGGCCCATCAGCAGGTTTTCCTCGACAGTCAGGCGCGGGAAGATCTCGCGGCCCTGGGGCACGTAGGCGATGCCGGCGTGGACCCGCTGCTGGGGCTTGAGTGCGGTGATCGGTTTGCCTTCCCACTCGATAGTGCCCTCGCGGGCCGACACCAGGCCCATCAGGCAGCGCAGCAGGGTGGTCTTGCCCACACCGTTGCGGCCCAACAGGCAGGTGACTTCGCCGACCTTGGCTTCGAAGGACAGGCCCCGGAGGATGTGGCTGCCGCCGTAGTACTGGTGCAGGGTGTCGATTTTCAGCATGTGGAAATTCCTGGGAAGTCTGCGTTGCCTGTACCGGCCCTTTCGCGGGCAAGCCCGCTCCCACAAGGACCGCGCAGTTCTGAAGCCCTGCACCGTACCTGTGGGAGCGGGCTTGCCCGCGAAAAGGCCGGTGCAGGTTTGCTTGTCTAGCGGCCCAGGTAAACCTCGACCACCCGCTCATCCGCCTGCACCTGTTCCAGCGAACCTTCCGCCAGCACGCTGCCCTGGTGCAGCACGGTCACATGGTCGGCAATGCTGCCGACGAAACCCATGTCATGCTCCACCACCATCAGCGAGTGCTTGCCAGCCAGACCCTTGAACAGCTCGGCAGTGAACTCGGTCTCGGCATCGGTCATGCCCGCCACCGGTTCGTCGAGCAACAACAGTTGTGGCTCCTGCACCAGCAGCATGCCGATCTCAAGGAACTGCTTCTGCCCGTGCGACAGCAGGCCGGCCTGGCGCTGGGCCAGGGGCAGCAGGCGCAAGGTGGTCAGCACGTCCTCGATGCGCTGGCGCTGTTCGCCGCCCAGGCGCGCGGCCAGGCTGGCCCACACCGACTTGTCGGTCTTCAGCGCCAGCTCCAGGTTCTCGAACACCGTCAACGCCTCGAACACCGTGGGCTTCTGGAATTTGCGACCGATGCCGGCCTGGGCGATCTGGTATTCGCTCATGCGGGTCAGGTCGAGGGTGTCGCCGAAGAAGGCGCTGCCCGTGTCGGGGCGGGTCTTGCCGGTGATCACGTCCATCATCGTGGTCTTGCCGGCGCCGTTGGGGCCGATGATGCAGCGCAGTTCGCCGACGCCGATGTACAGGTTCAGCGCGTTGAGGGCCTTGAAGCCATCGAAGCTGACGCTGATGTCCTCGAGGCTCAGCACCGTGCCATGGCGGGTGTCGAGGCCGGCCTTGCGGCTCTGGCCCAGGCCAATGGCGTCGCGGCCGGCGCCGAGGGTGTCGAACACCGGTTCGAGCATGAACTCCGGGTGTACCGGGGGCACGCCTCTCATGACTGGCTCCTTTTCTTCAACAGGCCGACCACGCCCTTGGGCAGGTACAGGGTGACGAGGATGAACAGCGCGCCAAGGAAGAACAGCCAGAACTCCGGGAAGGCCACGGTGAACCAGCTCTTCATGCCATTGACCAGGCCGGCACCGAGCAGCGGGCCGATCAGCGTGCCGCGCCCGCCCAGCGCCACCCACACGGCGGCTTCGATGGAGTTGGTCGGCGACATCTCGCTGGGGTTGATGATGCCCACCTGCGGCACGTACAGCGCGCCGGCCAGGCCGCACAGCACGGCGCTGAGCACCCACACCAGCAATTTGAACCCGCGTGGGTCGTAGCCGCAGAACATCAGGCGGTTTTCGGCGTCGCGCACGGCAGTGAGCAGGCGGCCGAACTTGCTCTGGGTCAGGCGCCAGCACAGGTACAGGCTGGCCAGCAGCAGGCCGACGGTGAGCAGGAACAGCACCGCGCGGGTGCCCTGCGCGGCGATGTCGAAGCCGAGGATGGTGCGGAAGCTGGTGAAACCGTTGTTGCCGCCGAAGCCCGTTTCGTTACGGAAGAACAGCAGCATGCCGGCGAAGGTCAGGGCCTGGGTCATGATCGAGAAGTACACGCCCTTGATCCGCGAGCGGAAGGCGAACCAGCCGAACACCAGCGCCAGCAGCCCAGGCGCCAGCACCACCAGGCACAGGGCCCAGGCGAAGTGCTGGGTACCGGCCCAGTACCAGGGCAGTTCGCTCCACGACAGGAAGGTCATGAACCCCGGCAGGCCGTCACCGGCTGCCTGGCGCATCAGGTACATGCCCATGGCGTAGCCGCCGAGGGCGAAGAACAGGCCGTGGCCCAGCGACAGCAACCCGGCATAGCCCCAGACCAGGTCCAGCGCCAGGGCGACGATGGCGTAGCAGAGGATCTTGCCGACCAGGGTCAGGGTGTAGGCCGAAACCTGCAGCGAGTGATCGGCCGGCAGCAGCGACAGCAGCGGCAGGGCCACCAGCAGCAGGACGACGACCGCGCCGATGGCCAGCGACAGCCGTGGCCCGGCCTTTTGCGTAGCGGTGACAAGCAGTGGCTGGTTCATCAGTCGATTACCCGTCCCTTGAGGGCGAACAGGCCTTGCGGGCGCTTCTGGATGAACAGAATGATCAACGCAAGGATGAGGATCTTGCCGAGTACCGCCCCGATCTGCGGTTCCAGCAGCTTGTTGGCGATGCCAAGGCCGAACGCTGCCCAGAGGCTGCCGGCCAGCTGCCCGACACCGCCGAGCACCACCACCAGGAACGAGTCGATGATGTAGCTCTGGCCCAGGTCCGGGCCGACGTTGCCGACCTGGCTCAGGGCCACGCCGCCAAGGCCGGCGATGCCGGAGCCGAGGCCGAAGGCGAGCATGTCGACACGCCCGGTGGAGACGCCGCAGCAGGCGGCCATGTTGCGGTTCTGCGTGACGGCGCGCACGTTCAGGCCCAGCCGCGTGCGGTTGAGCAGCAGCCAGGTGAGCAGCACCACCGCCAACGCGAAACCGATGATCACCAGGCGGTTGTACGGCAGCACCAGGTTCGGCAGCAGCTGGATGCCGCCGGACAGCCAGGACGGGTTGCTGACCTCGACGTTCTGCGCGCCGAACAGCAGGCGGATGGCCTGGATCAGGATCAGGCTGATGCCCCAGGTCGCCAGCAGGGTTTCCAGCGGGCGCCCGTAGAGGTGGCGGATCACCGTGCGTTCCAGGGCCATGCCGACCCCGGCGCTGACCATGAAGGCCACCGGCAGGGCGATCAGCGGGTAGAACTCGATGGCGCTGGGGGCGTAACGCTGCAGCAGCACCTGGACCATGTAGGTGCTGTAGGCGCCGAGCATGAGCATCTCGCCATGGGCCATGTTGATCACCCCGAGCAGGCCGAAGGTGATCGCCAGGCCGAGCGCGGCCAGCAGCAGGATCGAGCCCAGCGACAGGCCGCTGAAGGCCTGGCCGAGCAGCTCGCCGACCAGCAGCTTGCGCTTGACCTGGGCCAGGCTGGTTTCGGCGGCGGTGCGCACGCCGGGGTCGCTCTCGGCGCCTGGTTGCAGCAAGGCTTCGAGGCGGGTGCGGGCCAGCGGGTCACCGGTTTCACCGAGCAGGCGCACGGCGGCCAGGCGCACTGGCGGCTCGCTGGCGCCCAGTTGCAGGTTGGCCAGGGCCAGGCCGAGGGCGGCGTGCACGGCGGCGTCCTGCTCGCTGCTGAAGCGCCGGTCGAGGAAGGCCATCTGTGCCGGTTGCGCGCTCTTTTGCAGCTGTTGGGCAGCGGCCAGGCGGGTGGTGCTGTTGTCGCTGAGCAACTGGTGGCTGGCCAGGGCGTTGTCGATCAGGCCACGCAGGCGGTTGTTCAGGCGCACCTTGCGCGAGTCGTCGGCGGCGATGCGGCCCTGGCGCAGGTTGTCCAGCAGTGGCAGGCGCGCGGCATCGGGTTGCGCCGCCCAGCTTTCGAGCAGGCGGGCCTGCTCGGCGGGCTTGGCGGTGAGGAAGAATTCGCCCTCGCTGGCCTGGCTGGCCAGGGGTAGGAGCAGCAGGAGGGTGAGCAGGATTCTGAGCATTCGGGCAGTCCTGGAATACAGTGGTGGATTCTTCGCGGGCAAGCCCGCTCCCACAGGTACGGTGAAAGGTCTGAAACCTGCGCGGTCCCTGTGGGAGCGGGGCTTGCCCGCGAATGGGCCGCAAAGCGGCCCCAATGCACTCAGTTACCTTTCACCGCGTAATCAGGGCGCTTGTCATTGCCCGGAATGAACGGGCTCCACGGCTGTGCCCGCAGTGGCTGCTCGGTTTCCCAGACGACGCTGAACTGCCCGTCATCCTGGATCTCGCCGATCATCACCGGCTTGTGCAGGTGGTGGTTGGTCTTGTCCATGGTCAGGGTGAAGCCCGACGGTGCCTTGAAGGTCTGCCCGGCCAAGGCTTCGCGGACCTTGTCGACATCGGTGGACTTGGCCTTCTCGGCAGCCTGGGCCCACATGTGGATGCCGACGTAGGTGGCTTCCATCGGGTCGTTCGTCACTGCCTTGTCGGCACCCGGCAGGCCCTTGGCCTTGGCGTAGGCCTTCCAGTCGGCAACGAACTTCTGGTTGACCGGGTTATCCACCGACTCGAAGTAGTTCCACGCCGCCAGGTGGCCCACCAGCGGTTTGGTGTCGATGCCGCGCAGTTCTTCTTCGCCTACCGAGAACGCCACCACCGGCACGTCGGTGGCCTTCAGGCCCTGGTTGGCCAGTTCCTTGTAGAACGGCACGTTGGAGTCGCCGTTGACGGTGGAGATGACGGCGGTCTTGCCGCCGGCGGAGAACTTCTTGATGTTGGCGACGATGGTCTGGTAATCGGCGTGGCCGAACGGGGTGTAGACCTCTTCGATGTCCTTGTCGGCCACACCCTTGCTGTGCAGGAAGGCGCGCAGGATCTTGTTGGTGGTGCGCGGGTAGACGTAGTCGGTGCCCAGCAGGAAGAAGCGCTTGGCGCTGCCGCCATCTTCGCTCATCAGGTATTCCACGGCCGGGATGGCCTGCTGGTTGGGCGCGGCGCCGGTGTAGAACACGTTCGGCGACATCTCTTCACCCTCATACTGCACCGGGTAGAACAGCAGGCCGTTGAGTTCCTCGAACACCGGCAGCACCGATTTGCGCGATACCGAGGTCCAGCAGCCGAACACCACCGCGATCTTGTCCTGGGTCAGCAGCTGGCGGCTCTTTTCGGCGAACAGCGGCCAGTTGGAGGCCGGGTCGACCACCACCGGCTCGAGCAGCTTGCCGTTCACACCGCCCTTGGCGTTGATCTCGTCGATGGTCATCAGCGCCATGTCCTTGAGCGACGTCTCGGAAATCGCCATGGTCCCCGACAGCGAATGCAGGATGCCGACCTTGATGGTCTCGGCGGCCTGGATGCTCCAGCTCAGGCCCATTGCGGCAATCGATGCGCTAAGGGTAAAGGCCTTGATCAGACTGCGTCGCTTCATGTGCTCTCTCCGCTGAGTTTTTATGGTGTTGGCCAAGCGGGGAGGGGCGTTGCAAGGGGTGTGCCTAACGGCGGAAGGTGCGCAATAGAGGGGTTGTGCGAGGTGTTGGGGCGTTTGCGAGGTCCAGCTTGGTGCTCGTTGGATTTGCGTGCACAGGATTGGGGCTGCAGAGCAGCCCCCTGGGCCGTCAGCCGTTACGCACAGCCGAACGGGGATGACGACGGCTACGCACGCCCTGATAGGTCAGTGCCAGCAGCACGAACCAGACTGGCGTTACCAGCAAGGCCGAGCGGGTATCCGCCTCAAGGCTCAGCAGCACCAGGATGAAGGCAAAGAACGCCAGGCACACGTAGCACATGAAGCGCCCGCCCGGCATCTTGTAGTGCGACGCCTGGTGCAGCGCGGCGCGGTGCTTGCGGTACTTCAGGTACGACAGCAGGATCAGCGTCCAGACGAACATGAACAGCACCGCCGACACCGTGGTCACCAGGGTGAATGCCTCGACCACGTTCGGCACCAGGTAGATCAGCACCGCCCCCAGCAGCAGGCAGGCGCAGGAGAAGAACAGGCCGTTGGCCGGCACCGATCGGCTCGACAGCTTCTCGAACGCCCGTGGTGCGTCACCTTCCTGGGACAGGCCGTAGAGCATGCGGCTGGTGGAGAACACGCCACTGTTGGCCGACGAGGCTGCCGAAGTCAGCACCACGAAGTTGATGATGCTCGCCGCCGCCGGCAGGCCGGCCAGCACGAACAGTTCCACGAACGGGCTCTTGCCCGGTACCACGTCGCGCCATGGGGTCACCGCCATGATCGCGATCAGTGCCAGCACGTAGAACACGATGATCCGCACCGGGATCGAGTTGATCGCCCGCGGCAGGGTGCGCTCGGGATTCTTGGCTTCAGCAGCGGTCGTGCCCACCAGCTCGATGCCGACAAAGGCGAACACGGCGATCTGGAAGCCGGCGAAGAAGCCCATCAGGCCATTGGGGAACATGCCGCCATCGTTCCACAGGTTGGCCAGCTGCGCGGTACGCCCGCTTGGCGAGGTGAAGCCGGTAATGACCATGTACAGGCCGGTGGCGACCAGGCCGAGGATGGCGACGATCTTGATCAGGGCGAACCAGAACTCCATCTCCCCGAACATTTTTACGGTCACCAGGTTCAGGGACAGCAGCAGGCCCACGCAGGTCAGCGCCGGTATCCACTGCGGCAGGTCGGGGAACCAGAACTGCGTGTAGGCGGCGATGGCGACCACGTCGGCGATGCCAGTGACCACCCAGCAGAACCAGTAGGTCCAGCCGGTGAAATAGCCGGCCCAGGGGCCGAGCAGGTCGGCGGAGAAGTCGATGAACGACTTGTAGTTGAGGTTCGACAGCAGCAGTTCGCCCATGGCGCGCATGACGAAGAACAGCATGAAGCCGATGATCATGTAGACGAAGATGATCGATGGCCCCGCCAGGCTGATGGTCTTGCCCGAGCCCATGAACAGGCCGGTGCCGATGGCGCCGCCGATGGCGATCAGCTGGATGTGGCGGTTGGTCAGGTTGCGCTGCAGATGTTGCTCATCTGGCGCGTTGGGAGAAATTTGCGTCATCAAGCTGCATTCCCTTGGAAGGTCGGTCTTCTTGTCAGAGGTAGCCGGTTAGGCTAACACGCTCGTGCCAGATAGGGGCGCGACAGATCGACTCGACTTTTGGGTCGCAGTACTACGCCTGTGACGGCCCTTTCGCGGGCAAGCCCGCTCCCACAGGTATTCCACAGAATTCAAGGCCTGTGCCATCTCTGTGGGAGCGGGCTTGCCCGCGAAGAGGCCAGTGCAGGGTATCAGGCGTTGGCCAGCACCCGGCGCCGCCGCACCACCAGGCTATCGACCACCCACATCACCACCATCGACACCCCCACCAGCGGGAACATCACGCCCAGCACCAGCATCACCCCTACCGCCGCCTTCCAGCGCGGCAGGTCATGGCGCAGCGGCGGCACGCCCAGGCCACCCTCGGGCCGGCGTTTCCACCACATCACCAGGCCGCTGACCGAGCCCAGCAGGATCATCAGGCACACCAGCAGAATGATGAGCTGGTTCAACGGCCCGAACATCTTGCCCTCGTGCAGCATCACGCCCAGTTCGGTAGCGCGGGCCACCGGGCTGTAGTCCTGCCAGCGCACATCGGCCAGTACCTTGCCGGTGTACTGGTCGACATGCAGGGTGGCGTCGTTGCGCGGGTCGTCGGCAAACACGGCGATGGTGTATACGCCTTCTGCAGTGGTCGGCGCGGTGATGCTGTAACCCGGTTGCACCTGGCGTGCAGTGGCGATGTCTTCCACCTGTTGCAGGCTCACCTGGGGCGCAGCCGGTGCGCTGTCCAGGGTGTGATGCCCGGCATGCTCGGCATGTGCACCGGACTGCGGCATCGGCGTGTTCTCCATCGCCCACGGCACGGTCTGGCGGTGCGCGCTGTTCAGCTCGCGGGCTTCCTGGTCCGACTTGGGCACGTCATTCCACATGGCCGCCGGGAAGCGGTTCCACAGATCGGCGTACTGCTTGCCCCACATACCGGTCCAGGTCATGCCGCTGACCAGCATCAGCAACAGCAGGGCAGAACCCCAGAACCCGGTCACCGCATGCAGGTCGCGCCAGAACAGCCGCCCGCGTGCCGACAGCCGCGGCCACAACACACCGGCGCCATTGCGCCCGCGTGGCCACCACAGGTACAGGCCGGACACCACCAGCACGATGCCCCAGCCTGCGGCCAGCTCCACCAGGCGGTCACCCACCGTGCCGACCATCAGTTCGCCGTGCAGGGCGCGGGCGATGGCCTGCAGGTTCTGCTTGCCGTCCTGCTGGCCAAGGACCTTGCCGCTGTACGGGTCGACGAACACATTCAGCTCGCGGCCGCCGTCATGCACCACGAACTGCGCGCTGCGCTCGGCGTCGATCGGCGGCAGGTACTGGCCGACATGGCCCTTCGGGTAGGCCTGGCGCACTTCGGCCAGCAGGGTGTCGGCGCTCTGTCGATGGTGGCCGGCCTCGACCACCATCAGGTCACGGTACAGCAGCGGGTCGAGTTGCGGCTTGAACAGGTAGATGATCCCGGTGATCGCCAGCAGGATCATGAACGGGGCCACGAACAGCCCCGCATAGAAGTGCCAACGCCAGGCCAGGTTGTAGAATGAGATGCGCGTTCCGCTCATGGGAACCTCCTGTTTGACCAGCTGATGGGCGCAGCCCAAGCCGCGCCCGTTGTTGTTGTCAGAAGCTGAAATCGACCTTGGTCCAGAAGGTCCTGCCTGGCTCGTTCACCGGCTGTGGATCTGTGGCCGGGTAGCCGAACCCGGCATTCCCGGCCAGGTTCAGGTGCTCGGCGTAGGTCTTGTCGAACAGGTTGTCGACCCCCGCGCTGAGCTTGAGGTTGTGGTTCACCTTGTAGGCGCCGTTGAGCGAGAACACGCCGAAACCGGCGCTCTTGTCGAAGTCCTTGCCGACCACGTTGCCCTGGTTCTCGGCAATGCGGTTCTGCGCCGCCACCAAGCGCCACAGGGCGCCGGCGCTCCAGCTGTCGCGGCTGTAGGTCAGGCCCAGGCGGCTTTCCAGCGGCGGCATCTGCGGCAGTGCCTTGCCATCGCTGCTGTTCTTGCCCCAGGCGTAGGCCAGGGTGGCATCGGCCTTCCAGCGTTCGCTGAGCTTGTAGGCCGCGCCCAGTTCGCCGCCCATGATGCGGGCATCGATGTTCTGTGCCTGGGTGGCGCTCATGCCCATCATCCCGGAGCGGTAGTCGAACAGGATGTAGTCACGAATCTGGCCGACGTAGCCCGAGGCCCAGGCTTCCAGGCGCTCGTCGCGGTACTGGATACCGAAGTCGAGCTGGGTGGTCTTCTCGGGCTTGATGCTGTCGAAGGCATTGACCGAACCGGCCGGGCCCTGGTCCGGGGAGAACAGCTCCCAGTAGTCCGGGAAGCGCTGGGCATGGCCGAGGCCGATGTAGGTGGTGGCGGGGAGCGCTGCCAGGTCGTGCTCGTAGCGGATGAAACCGCTGGGCAGCGTGTCGGCGCGGGTGTTGCCGTTGGTGGCGCTGTCGTCGCGAAAATCCCGGGCCGAGGCGCGGTCCAGGCGGGCGCCGGTGATCAGGCGATCTTCAGCGGTGGCGTACCAGGTCAGTTCGCCGAATGCGCCGTAGTTGTGGAAATCGGCATCCTTTTCCCAGGGTTTGTCCTTGTAGGTGTCGATGCCCATGGCGCTGCGTGCGCGGTGCTCGTTGGTCTGCGCGTCGATGCCGCTGATCAGTTGCACGTCGGCCCAGCGCCAGGTGGCCTTGATGCGTGCACCCAAGGTGCGGCGGTCGACGGCGGCAGCCATGGGGCCTGCCATCATGCCGGTGCCCGAGGGGGTACGCAGGCTGTAGTTGTCCATCACGTGGTCGGCGTAGTTGTAGTAGACCTGCGCCTCGACCTTGTCGAGCACTTCGCCGAGGTTGGATTTTTCAAAGCGCAGGCCCAGGCTTTCGCGCTTGAACTGCGCCCCGTCCATGCCACGGCCGGCATAACGTGCCTCGCCGTCACCCTTGCCAGCGGTGAGTTCGAGCAGCGTGTCCTGGTCGGGCGTCCAGCCCAGGGCCACGTCGCCATTCCATTTCTCCCAGCGCGAAGGCACGGTGTCGCCGTTGCCATCGTCGTAATCGTCCGAGTGTGACTGGTTGCCGACGAAGCGTGCATAGCCCTGGCTGTTGCCGGCGGCCGCATCGAGCACCTTGTCGAAGCGACCGTTGGAGCCGGCCAGCACGCTGGCGTTGACCCGGCTGCCGAGGGTGCCGAACTTTTCCGGCTCACGCTCGAAGAGGATGGTGCCCGCCGAGCCGCCTGGCCCCCAGATCACGCTTTGCGGGCCTTTGATCACGGTCAGGCGGTCGTAGGTTTCCGGGGCGATGTAGGAGGTCGGGGCGTCCATGCGGTTGGGGCAGGCGCCGAGCATCACGCCGCCGTTGGTGAGGATGTTCAGGCGTGAGCCGAACATGCCGCGCAACACCGGGTCGCCATTGGTGCCGCCGGCGCGGATCGCCGAAAAGCCGGGGATGGTCTTCAGGTAGTCGGCCCCATCGCTGGCCGGCACCGGCTGGCGCGGGTCCTTGGGGTTGGTGACCACGGTCAGCGGCGAGCTTGGCGCCAGCGCAGTGATCACCGTCGGGCTCAGCTCGGCCTCAGGGCCTTCATGGCCAGGGTCGGCGGCCAGGGCCATGGGCGCGAGCAGCGAGCCGCACAGCGCGGCGAATGTCCCTCGCAGGGACGGGGCTAAAACAGGGGTGCAGCCGGACATAGTGATTCCAGTCGATCAGTCATGAGTGTGCGCGAAGCCTCCTGGCTCCGGGCGATAACGGTGGTGTCAGACGCTGATCGAAAGGGGCGGCGCGCGGCTGCGCGCACCGGGGAACACGGCCTGCCGGGCATGGCCCTGGTGCGTGGCTGCCGGGATGAGGGTGGGGGGAGCTGCGCTGGCGACGCTCAGCGGGCTGAGGGTTTGTGGCAAGGCGGGGCAGTTGAACAGCAGGCTGCAGTAGCCACACTTTTCCCACATCACATGCAGCTGGCCATCGTTGCCGTGGCCGTGATGGGCATCGCTGCCATGGGCGTGAGCCGCAGGCATGGACATCGACATGTCCATCGGCATGCTCATGCCGGCGTGGTGGTCCATCGGCATCGACTGGGAAACCAGCGGTCCGATGAAAATCATCCACATGGCGAACAGGCTCAGCCAGCCGCCACCGACGCGCCTGCGTTCAGGGCGGGTGGTACGGCTGAGGCTGTTGCGCGGCTGGCTCATGTTGGCGAGCGCCTGTCAGCGGGTGTCAGTGCGCGTGTTCGTGAGCCTGTGGCTGGTCCGCCGGCGCCTGCTTCTGTACGGCCACGTCGACGGTGATGTCGCCGGCCTTCTCGAAGTGCAGGGTCAACGGGAAGCGCTTGCCGTCGCTCAGCAGGCTGCGGTCCTTGGGCTGCATCAGCATCACGTGGTAGGCGCTGGGGGCGAAGGTCAGGTCCTTGCCGGCGGGCACCACCACGCTTTGCACCTGCTGCATTTTCATGGCGCCGCTGGCGCTCATGGCATGCTCGTGCAATTGCGCGTCATCGCTGATCGGGCTGTCGACACTGAGCAGGCGGTCATCGGCCTTGCCGTTGTTGTGCACGACGAAATAGGCGGCGACGTTGGGGGCGTTGGGCGGCAGTTGCAGTGACCACGGGTGGGCGATGTGCAGGTCGCCCACGGTGTATTCATGGGCATTGGCGTAGGCGCCGGGCAGCAGCAGGGCAGCCAGTACAAGGGCTTGCTTGAGCATGGTGAGTCTCCATCGGTTCAGGTTCAGGCAGACAGCGTGATGAACTCAGACCAGGGGAGAGGCACGGGGATTGAGCGCAGGCCATAGCTGGCGCGGCGTGGGCTGGTAGTCGATTAACGGCGGGGCATGCCCGGCCAGCAGCGTGGGCGGGTTGTGCAGCTGCGGCGGATAGCCCGGCAGGGCCAGTAGCGGTGCGGCACCCGAACAGCACCAGCAGTGCTGCATGTTGGAGTGCTGATCGCTTTGCGTACCCAGGTCGATCTTGGCCAGGGCCTGGACATCGGCCTTGGCCTTGCCGGCCAGGCTGGAACAGAAAGCCCCCCACAGCAGCTGCTCGGCCGGGCCCTTGGGCGCGGCAGAAGACAGCGGCATGGCCAGCAGGTTGAACAGCACTGCAAGGCAGGCTATCCAGGCAATGTGCCGACGTGGGGGCATGGAGAGATCCGGTCAGGAATCGTGGGCGGTATTGTAAGGCGGAGTATAGGTAAAAATGACGGGGTGCGGTGAAGTGACGCAGGTGGGCTGCAGCGCTCAGTTCGTGCGGTGTGGTTTTTGTTCGCGGGCAAGTCGGATCGCCGCCCGCTTGGCGCCTTCGGTGCGGGTCACGTCGACTTTGCGTTCACGCTCGGCGGCCGCCTTCTTCAAGCGTCGCGACCAGTGCTTTTGCAGTTTCGAATTCACGATCTACGTCAGGCAAAACCGGACGTTTCAAAACCAGTACCGGAAGCCCAAGCTCTCGCGCCACTTCCAGCTTCGGTTCGGTTGCCACGCTACCGCTGTTCTTGCTGATCAGCACATCGATACCCCGCTCTGCAAAAAGCCTGCGTTCACCGTCGACGCAAAATGGTCCGCGTGCTCCGATGATCTCGCATCGTGAGTTACCAGGGTAAGACTCCAGCGCGCGCAAGGTCCAGAACTGCTCCGGCGGAATCTCCCCAAGATGTTGCAGCGGCTCGCGCCCCAGGGTGAACAGCGGCCGCCGGAACGGCTTGAGCGCTTCGATCAGCCCAGCCCAGTCTTCCACCTCGCGCCAGTCGTCCCCCGGCTGCGCCTGCCAGGCCGGGCGGCGCAGCGCCCAGCAAGGAATGCCAGCTGCCTGTGCGGCGCTGGCAGCGTTGCGGCTGATCTGCGCGGCGTAGGGGTGGGTGGCGTCGATCAGCAGGGTGATGCCGGCTTCGCGCAGGTAAGCGGCCAGGCCGTGTGCGCCGCCATAGCCACCGACCCGCACCTGGCATGCCAGGTCCTGCGGCACACGGCCGATGCCGGCCAGGCTGTAGACGTGCTCGGGGCCGAGCTGGCGGGCGATGGCCAGCGCTTCGGTGACGCCGCCGAGCAGCAGGATGCGGCGGCTCATTGCACACCGGCCTGGCCGACGACGCCGCCCTGGCGGTCGATGGCGAACACTTCGACGTGCACCTGAGCCGGCACCACGCTGCGGGCAAAGGCCAGGGCATGAGCGCACACTGCGTCGCCCAGGGCAATGCCGGCGGCATGTGCCAGCGCCAGGGCTTGCTGGCTGGTGTTGGCGGCAATGATGGCCGCTTGCAGCTCGTCACTGGCGCCGATGTCTGCTGCCCAGCCGGCCAGCTGTGGCAGGTCGATGCTCGAGTGGCGGCTGTGCAGGTCCATGTGCCCGGCAGCCAGCTTGCTGATCTTGCCGAAACCACCGCACAGGGTCAGGCGTGGCACTGGCACTTTGCGCACGTGCTTGAGCACTGCCCCGACGAAATCGCCCATCTCGATCAGGGCGATCTCGGGCAGGTTGTAGACCCGGCGCATGGTGTCTTCGCTGGCGTTGCCGGTGCAGGCGGCAATGTGGGTGTAGCCGTTGGTGTGGGCGACGTCGATGCCCTGGTGGATCGAGGCGATATAGGCCGAGCAAGAGAAGGGCCGGACGATGCCGCTGGTGCCGAGGATCGACAACCCGCCGAGGATGCCCAGGCGCGGGTTCATGGTCTTCAGCGCCAGTTCCTCACCCCCTTGCACATTGACCGTGACCTCGAAGCCGCCTGGATAGCTGCAGTCGTCGGCCAGCTGCTGCAAATGTTCGCTGATCATCCGTCGTGGCACGGGATTGATGGCCGGCTCACCCACTGCCAGCACCAGCCCGGGCCGGGTGACGGTACCGACACCCTGGCCGGCGACGAAGCGTATGCCAGGTTGTACCTGCAAGCGGATCTGGCTGTAGAGCAGGGCACCGTGGGTGACGTCCGGGTCGTCGCCGGCATCCTTGAGCGTGCCCGCTTCGGCGCGCTCGCCGACCAGGCGGCAGAACTCCAGGCGCATTTGCACCGCCTTGCCCTTGGGCAGGGTGATGCTCACTGCATCGTCGCACTGGCCGGTCAGCAGCAGCCGGGCAGCCGCGAGGCTGGTGGCGGTGGCGCAGCTGCCGGTGGTCAGGCCGCTGCGCAGGGGCGCGGGCTGCTCGTGGGTTTCTTCACGCATCGAGGGGTTTCACCACGTCGAGCAAGGTGATCGGCAACGCCTGGCGCCAGGTGTCGAAGGCGCCCAATGGCTGGGCTTGGGCGACATGAATACGGGTCAGCTCGCCGCCGTGCTGTTCACGGAAAAGCGCCAAGGCCAGCTCGCTCTGCAAGGTCACCGCATTGGCCACCAGCCGCCCGCCGGGGCGCAAGCGTTCCCAGCACAGGGGCAGCACGCCTTCGCGGGTGACGCCGCCGCCAATGAAAATGGCGTCCGGGCGTTCCAGTTCGGCCAACGCGTCGGGTGCCTTGCCGCGAACCAGCTGAAGGCCCGGCACGCCGAGGGCATCGCGGTTGTATTCGATGAAACCCTGGCGGCTTTCGTCGGCTTCGATGGCCAGGGTGCGGCAGGCCGGGTGGGCGCGCATCCATTCGATGCCGATCGAGCCGCATCCGGCGCCGACGTCCCAGAGCAACTCGCCGGGCTGCGGCGCCAGGCGGGCCAGGGTAATGGCGCGCACGTCGCGCTTGGTCAGCTGGCCGTCATGGCGGAAGGCACTGTCCGCCAGCCCGGGCACGCGTGACAGGCGCGGGGCATCCGGACTGGCCAGGCATTCGATGGCGACCAGGTTGAGGGCGGCGGTTTCGTTGTGGGGCCAGTCATCGGCGGTTCCGCGCTGATGTCGCTCGGCCGCACCGCCGAGGTGCTCCAGTACGTGCAGGCGGCTGGGCCCGAAACCGCGCTCGCGCAGCAGTGCAGCGATGGCCGCAGGGCTATCGCCATCGTTGCTCAGCACCAGCAGGCGCTGGCCGCTGTACAGGTGGGCATTGAGCGCCGCCAGGGGGCGTGCGACTACCGATACCACCTGCACGTCCTGCAGCGGCCAGCCCAGGCGGGCGGCAGCCAGGGCGCAGGAAGAGGGCATCGACAGCACCTGCATTTCTGCGGCCGGTACCTGCCGCGCCAGGCTGGCGCCGACGCCGTAAAACATCGGGTCACCGCTGGCCAGCACGCACACCGGCTCACCGCGCAGGGCCAGCACCGGGGCGAGGGAGAACGGGCTCGGCCAGTCTTGCCGCTGTGCGCCGATGCAGCGCGGCAGCAGGGCCAGCTGGCGCGGGCTGCCGACGATCCGAGAGGCGCCCAGCAGGGCGCGCCGGGCTTGCTTGCCCAGGCCGCTGAAGCCGTCTTCGCCGATGCCTACTACTGTCAGCCAGGGGGTCATGTGATTCGTTCCGCCGTTTTTTGGGGCTGCTTCGCACCCCTTCGCGGGCAAGCCCGCTCCCACAGGATTGCCACAGTCCTTGAAGCCTGTGCAGCACCTGTGGGAGCGGGCTTGCCCGCGAAGAAGGCGACGCGGTGCTGAATTTATGCTCGATCGCTGTTGATGCTCGACCACCGGCTTTTCATGCCGCCGGACAAAGCAGGCATAATACCGCGCCTTCTACACTCAAGCGCATTTTCAGCGATTGCCGGACACCCCTTTGACGCCAGCCAACACGCCCGCTGTAACACCTCGTCCCTCGGCCTGCCCGGGGTTGTGGCGCATCGTCAGCGCCCGTGACGGCGGCATCTGCCGGATCAAGTTGCCCGGCGGCCTGCTGCTGGCCGACCAGGCTGACGCGGTGGCGGCAGCGGCCGAGCGCTATGCCGGTGGGGTGATCGAGGCCACCAACCGCGGCAACCTGCAGATCCGTGGCATCGGCAGCGATCATGCCGGGCTGGTCGAAAGCCTGTTGGCAGCGGGCCTCGGCCCGCGCGACGCCGCCAGTGACGATGTGCGCAACCTGATGCTCAGCCCCTTGGCCGGGCATGACCCGCAGATGTTACTGGACGTGCGCCCCCTGGCCGGGCAGATCCTCGACCTGCTGCAAGGCACCTCGCGCTTTCATGAACTGTCGGCCAAGTTCGCCCTGCAACTGGACGGCGGTGAAGGCGTGGCAATGCTCGAACACCCCCACGACCTGTGGCTTTCGGCACTGCGCCTGGAGCAGCGTGACTGGCTGGCATTCGGCCTGGCCAGTTGCCCGGCTGACGGCCAGGTACTGGGCGCGGTGCCGCTGGAGCAGGCGCTGGCGCTGGTGCGCGCGGTGCTTGATCGCTTCCTTGACCTGGCCAGCCCTGAACAGTCGCGCCTGCGCCAGCTGCTCGAAGGCTGCCCGGTCGATGTCTTCATCAACGGCCTCGGCCTGCAGGTGCGCCGCGATGCGGCCGTGCTTGAGTGGCGGCGCGAAATCAGCCAAAGCCCATGGCTGGGTGCTGTGACACAGCAGCGGGGCATGGCGCTGGGCGTCGCACCGCCGCTGGGCCGGTTGTCACCCGCCATGTTGCGCGGGGCTGCTGCGGTGGCCCGCCATTGGGGTGATGGCAGCCTGCGCCTGAGCCCGTGGCAAAGCCTGATGTTGACCAATATCGCTGCTGCCGGCCTCGAACAGGCCCGAGCCGAGCTATCGGCGCTGGGCCTGCTCTGCCAGGCCGATGCGCCCTTGGCGCGGATGATCGCCTGCACCGGTAGCAGTGGCTGCGCCAGGGGCCAGGCCGATACCAAGGCCGATGCCGTCGAGCTGGCGGCACGGCTGGGCAGTGGCCCGCCCGGCAGCGTGCACCTGTCCGGCTGCCCGCGTTCCTGTGCCGTGGCCCATGTCGCCCCGGCTACCTTGCTGGCCCGTTCAGCGGGCCGCTATGACCTGTATCTGCGTGACGCGCACCTGCCGGGCCTGGGTGCCCTGCGCGCCACCGACCTTACCTTGAACGAAGCAGGCGCCATGCTCGCCCTGCCGACGGAGCACCTTGATGATTGACTACATCCGCGATGGTCAGGAGATCTATCGCAATTCCTTCCGGATCATCCGCGAGGAAGCCCGGCTCGAGCGGATTCCCGCAGACCTGGAAAAGCTCGCCGTGCGCGTGATCCATGCCTGCGGCATGGTCGAGGCCATCGACGGCCTGCAGTTCTCCGAAGGTGCCGGCCGCGCCGGTCGCGAAGCCTTGGCCAATGGCGCGCCGATCCTCTGCGATGCGCACATGGTGGCCGAAGGCATTACCCGCGCCCGCCTGCCCGCCAACAACCCGGTGATCTGCACCCTGCGTGACCCGAGCGTGCCAGGCCTGGCCAAGGAGGCCGGCAACACCCGCTCCGCCGTGGCCCTGGAGCTGTGGCGCCCGCACCTGGAAGGCAGCGTGGTGGTGATCGGCAATGCCCCGACCGCGCTGTTCTACCTGCTGGAGATGATCGATGCCGGTGCACCCAAACCTGCGCTGATCCTCGGCTTCCCGGTCGGCTTCGTCGGCGCTGCCGAGTCCAAGGCGATGCTGGCCGCCGACAGCCGCGGTGTGCCGTTCGTGATCATGCAAGGCCGCCTGGGCGGCAGCGCGATGGCCGCGGCCGCAGTCAACGCCCTGGCCACGGAGGTGGAGTGATGGCGCGCGGACGACTGCTGGGCCTGGGCGTAGGCCCCGGCGACCCTGAACTTATCACCGTCAAGGCCCTGCGCCTGCTGCGCGAAGCGCCAGTGGTGGCGTATTTCGTGGCCAAGGGCAAGCGCGGCAACGCCTTCGGCATCATCGAGGCGCACCTGCAAGCCGAGCAGACCTTGTTGCCGCTGGTGTACCCGGTGACCACCGAGGCCCTGCCTGCGCCGCTGTCCTACGAGCAGGTGATCAGCGATTTCTACGATGAAGCGGCCGTACAGGTGGCCGAGCACCTGGATGCCGGCCGCGATGTGGCCGTGATATGCGAGGGTGACCCGTTCTTCTACGGCTCGTACATGTACCTGCACGACCGCCTCGCCCGGCAGCATGAGGCCGAAGTGGTCCCGGGCGTGTGTTCGATGCTCGGGGGGGCCTCGGTACTGGGCGCGCCGCTGGTGTATCGCAACCAGAGCCTGTCGGTACTGTCGGGCGTGCTGCCCGCCGAAGAGCTCAAGCGCCGGCTGGCAGACGCCGATGCGGCGGTGATCATGAAGCTTGGCCGCAACTTCCCCAAGGTGCGTCAGGTGCTCGGCGAGCTGGGCCTGGACGGGCGCGCGCTGTATGTCGAGCGGGCGACCATGGCCAACCAGAAAATCGTGGCGCTGGACGCGGTCGACCCGCAGTCCTCGCCGTACTTCTCGCTGATCATCGTGCCGGGTGAAAAATGGCAGGGCTGAACAGGCAACAGGCGCCGGCCATCGTCATCCTTGGTGGCGGCAGCCTGGCAACGGCGCAGCGTATCCAGCAGCGTTATCCACAGGCGACCATCCACGGCCTGCGTGGACGGGTCGAGGGCGCCGATCAGTATTACGACGGGTTTGGCTACACCCTGCGCGTGCTGTACCAGCAGAACACCCCGATCATCGCGCTGTGCGCCGCCGGCATCGTCATCCGTAGCCTGGCCAGCCTGCTCGATGAGAAAGGTGCGGAACCGCCGGTACTGGCCGTGGCCGAGGACGGTAGCGCGGTGGTGCCGCTGTTGGGTGGCCTGAGCGGGGTCAACGTCATGGCTCGCGAGCTCGGCGAGGCGCTGGGTGTGTCGGCGGCGATCACCACCAGTGGTGAACTGCGTTTCGGCACTTGCCTGCTCAACCCGCCCGAGGGCTATGCCCTGGCAGACCTTGAGCAAGGCAAGCGCTTTGTCTCCGACCTGCTGGCCGGCGAAAGCGTGCGTGTCGAGGGTGATGCACCCTGGCTTGCGCAGGGGCAACTGCCGGCCAGCGATAACGCCCGTCGTACCATTCATGTCGGCTGTGACGCCCGTGTGGCCAGCCGTGACGAGCTGCTGATCCACCCGCGTTCGGTGGTGGTGGCGCTCGCTGCAGGTGGGCCTGGTCTGGCCGAGAAGGTGCGTGGTGCCTTGCGTGAGGCCGGCATTGCCGAGCCCTCGTTGGCATGCCTGTTGGTCGCCGAGCAGGCGATGGCCGAGCCATCCTTGCAGGAGGCCGCCACTGAACTGGGCGCCGTGCTGCGCTTCGCGGCCATGAACGGCACCTTGACCGACATGGCGGCAGAGGCCTTGCCTGAGGCTCGACTGATCGAGCAGTCGGGCCTGGTGATCGCGCAGGCCCTGGTGCCGGTCGATGCTGCACGGCTGGGCCGCAAGCGCGGTCGCCTGGCGGTAATTGGCTTGGGCCCTGGTGCCGCCGAGCTGATGGTGCCTGCCGTGAAGGCGGAGCTGGCGCGTGCCGAGGACATTCTCGGCTACGAGACCTACGTGCGCATGGCCGGGCCGTTCCGTGACGATCAGGTGCAGCACTGCACCGATAATCGTGAAGAGATGCAGCGTGCCCGGCATGCCTTCGAACTGGCGGCCCAGGGGCGTTCGGTGGTGGTGGTGTCGTCGGGCGACCCGGGTGTATTCGCCATGGCAGCGGCGGTGCTCGAAGCCCTGCATCAGTCCAGCGACCCCGCCTGGCACCGCGTCGACCTTGAGATCCTGCCGGGGGTGTCGGCTTCGCTGGCCACCGCCGCGCAAGCCGGTGCGCCGTTGGGGCATGACTTCTGCGTGATGTCGCTATCGGACAACCTCAAGCCTTGGTCGGTCATCGAGCAACGCCTGGACCTGGCGGCCCAGGCCGACCTGGTGCTGGCGTTCTACAACCCGATTTCCCGGTCGCGCCCGTGGCAGTTGGGGCGTGCCCTGGAAATCGTGCGCCAGCACCGCGGCGCGGATACCCCTGTAGTCCTTGGCCGTGATATCGGTAGGCCCGGGCAGACGCTCAAGGTCGTCTCCCTGGCCGAGCTGGTACCGGACATGGTCGACATGCGCACCATGGTCTTGCTGGGCTCTTCCACGACATGCCAGTTCCCTAGGGCCGACGGCTCGCAGTGGGTGTACACGCCGCGATGGTACCCCACTGCCGGTTGAAGCACCGGGGAACCGGTTCATGCCTGCTATCCGGTCGTCTGCAGCCTAGGGTGAAGGCCCCTCGACATTACCCGTCGGGGCCTTCCTGGAGCTTTGCAGATGACCGATCAAACCATCACAGGCGATAGCATCGCCGTTGTCGAACAATCCCTTCTGGCAATGAGTGCGGGCATGTCCGCCCAAGCCCGGCGCGATGCCAAGACCACCTTCCAGTTCGCCTCCCGCGTGGCATCGAAGCAGCATGATCGCGATGGCGAGTCCGAGGCCTGGTTCAACCAGTTTCTGGACGTCATGCGCACCTGCGGTTGGGTGGTGGGCAAGCGCTCCTACGAGCGTGACTACGACCAGAGCCGATCGCTGACCCTGGGCCCGGTCGCCTTCAAGATCGCCAGTGCTGCAGGCAAGGCTTTGCTCGGGGGCCCGATTGGTGAGGCCCTGTCGCAGCTGATCGGCAACGGCATGGAAGCACTGGGCAACATCGCCGAGGCCCAGGATATCTACAAGCAGAACATCAAGGGTCACCCTGTTTCGACCACCGGCCTGGGCGCCTGCATCGAAACGCCCGAGGGCGAAGTGTTCATGCTGGTGAACGCCTTCAGCGCTACGCCAGGGGAAAACGACCTGGAAACCACCGTGTTCGAATGGAAGAGCGCCAGTAAAGACCGTTACAGCGGCTCGGCCGTGCTGAGCTTCAACCCCATCGTCTACACCGATGAGGTGCGCGCGTCTATCGAAGGCAAGCTCATCGCAAAGGCCGTCAAGGCAGCCAGTGAATTCGAGATTTGACACGGGAATGGGACCTCAGGGTCCCGTTTTTCTATTTCGGTATTCGTAATCGAGGTATTCCGATGACCAAGGAAACCTATTCCTTGTGGCTTGTTGGCGGCACGGCATTATTGGTCGCCGACACGGCATTGCCAGGCCAGCAGTATGTGCTGGACTCGTTGCTGTTCGCCCAACTGCGCGCCGACAAACTCAACGGTTCACGTTTTTCACACTACGCCCGCTGGTATAGCGGATACCGCAGCGTCATGGAGGCGCGTGGCTGGGTCTTCACCCGCAGCGGCAGTGATTACCAGCGCCTGGCCGAAGGGGCCCAGCTGACCCCGACTCTACTGCTCAAAGAGAAACTGCAGGCCCGTCACCCCAGGCTCTGCGGTTACCTGCAGGCGGCCATTGCCAAGCTGTCGCAGGACCAGGTCCAGCAACACTTGAGGCCCTTCACCGTTGCCGAAAACGAGAAAGCCTGCGCGCTCGTTCTCGAGTTGGGCGTGCTGCTTCCCGACGCGTCGATGACGCTGTGCGGGCTGGCTGTCGACAGTGAGCAAGCCGACGGGGTGGACCTGCGTGAGAGTGTCGTGGTGCTGGGTGATTCAGTGACGCAGGACGTTCGGCAGCATCTGCATGCCTTGCTTGAGAAAAAGGATAAGGCCAGGCACATCAGGAACCTGGGCCCGCTGATAGCGGAGGCTGACCATGGACATGCATGAAGCGACAGTGGTGGGCGCCAGCCTGGTATCGTTCATCCCGGGCACCAGCAAGGCGCAGCGCGAGGCGGTGAAGCTTGCCGCGTTGTGGGCCGAGACCGCGACCTTGAGGGACCTCGCGGATGCACCTGCCCAGGCGCAGTACAACTATTACCTGAACCGGTTGAAGTACCTGGGCTGGGATGCCAAGACGGCAGAACAGGTGCACTGGCCCTCACCCCAGCGGGTAGCCGTGGTCGAGCAGGTGCTGAGCAAGATCGACGCTGTCGCAGGGGAGGCCCACTCCACGCACATGGGCCTGGCCATGAACGCGCTGAAAAAGAATGGCCCGCCATTGCTGCATTTCGAAAAACGGAGCCGGGAGCGGGCACAGTTTCAGCTGATGTCATGCGCCCCGGTAAGCCGCAATTACGTGGACATCGTCCTGTATCACGAGGCGGGCGACAGCGCTGGGTTCACGGCCGGTTTCCTGTTCCGCGAGCGGCGCGACATGCGGGTTACCGCCGAGCTTGTGCACTTCAACACCCGGATGTTCGACCAGGAGCGGCGCAGTGCGGTCGAGCGCGCGCTGGTGAACATTGCCCTCAAGGAAATCCACGAGATGGATGTCTAGAGCACCAGGTAGCCTTTGATCCCGGTAAAGATGATCTGCGCCGCCAGGGCGCAGACGAACAGCCCCATCAAGCGGCTGACGATCTGCAAGCCTTGGTCTCCAAGAATCCGCTCGATCCCATGGGAAAGGTAAAGCACCAGGCCTACGGTGAAGCTGGCCAGCGCGATGCTGACGATGGCCAGCAACTTGTCGTCCCAGTGTGGTTGGCCCACGCCCATCACCAGCAATGCACCGATGGTGCCGGGGCCCACGGTGAGCGGAATGGTCAGCGGCACGATGGTTACATCCTGCTGCACGTTGTCGGCCTGCACCGCCGGCTTGCCCTGGGCCATGCCCAGCGCCGAAATGAACAGCACGCTGCCGGCCCCGATGCGGAAGGCGTCGGCGGTGATGCCGAAAATGCCGAAGATCACCCGGCCGAACAGATAGAGCAGCACGCTGGCCACCAGTGCGGCGAAGGCGACCTTCCAGGCCAGTTGCTTGCGCTCCTTGCTGGAGTGGCCGCGGGTCAGGCTGATGAAGCACGAAAGCACGAAGAACGGGCTATAGAGCACCAGCATCTTCAGGTAGACACTGAACAACTCATGGAGCATGGGATGATCCTTGAGGGATAAGGGTGGTGTGCAGGAGCGACCGGTTTGGTTACGAGCTGTGCGCAGGGTCAGCCTTGGCTTCGCGCTGGTTGGCCCAATACTGGATCAACTCGCGCAACTGCGACAGCTCCACCGGCTTGGCCATGTGCCCGTCCATGCCGGCCAACCGCGCGCGTTCCTTGTGCTCTGCCAGTATATGCGCAGTGAGCGCCACCACCGGGGTGCGCTGGCGCTGGTGGGTGGTTTCCCAGGCACGCAACTGCTGGGTCGCGGAGAAACCGTCCAGCACCGGCATTTCGCAGTCCATCAGCACCAGGTCGTAACGCTGTGCCTTCATCGCCTGCAAGGCCTCTTCACCGTTGCTGGCGGTATCGGGCTCCAGGTTGAGCTTGCCGAGCATGCCGCGAATGACCTTGGTCGAGATGCTGTTGTCTTCGGCCACCAGCACGCGGAAGTCGTTCGGCAGCTCAAGCACAGCCGGCGCGCCGGGCAGCGGCGCCGGGACCGTCTGCTCGTGGCCGCGCTGGGCCAGTTCTTCAGCCAGGGTGGTCTTGAGCGTATAGCCGGCAACCGGCTTGGCGAGGATGCGCTTGACCCCGGCATTGCGCGCGATGACCTTGCTGGGCGCGTTGCTGATGCCGGTGAGCATCACCACCAGGATGTCGTGGTTCAGGCTCGGGTCTTCCTTGATCTTGGCCGCCAGCTGCATGCCGGTCATGCCCGGCATGTTCTGGTCCAGCAACACCGCGTCGAAGTAGTCGCGCAGGTGCGCCTTGGTCCGCAGCAGGGCCAGCGCTTCCTTGCCGGAGGGCACCGCGCTGACATTCATGCCCCAGGCGCTGCACTGCTGCACCAGCACCTTGCGGCAGGTGTCGTTGTCGTCCACCACCAGCACCCGGGCGTCGCGCAATGGGCCGTCCAGGTCTGCCGGTGGCTGCTCCAGGCGTGACGGGTCGAGCGGCAAGGTCAGCCACAGGGTGTTGCCCATGCTGGTGCTGCTCTTGATGCCGAATTCGCCTTGCATCAGGCCGATCAGCTGCTTGGCGATGACCAGCCCGAGGTGGCCGCCGAGCTTGTTGCTGGAGAGGAAGTGGTGGCTGTGCAGTTCGGCCTGCAGCAAGGCTTCGCGTTCGGCAGCTGGCAGCGGCTCGCCACTGTCCTGCACGGCAATGCGCAGGCGCGGGATTTCGCCGCGCTGGTCCAGTGCCACCACCAGCAGGATCTCGCCCTGGGAGGTGTTCTTCAGGGCATTTTCCAGCAGGCTCGACAGCGCCTGGCGCAGGCGCGTCGGGTCACCGCTGATGACCCGCGGCACCTGCGGCTGGGTGAAGCTGATCAGCTCGATGTTCTGCTGCTCGGCCTTGGCGCGGAAAATGTTCAGGCAGTCTTCGATCAGGGCGTTGAGGTCGAACTGCACGTCATCCAGTTCGATCTGTCGCGACTCCAGCTTGGAAATGTCGAGAATCTCGTTGATCAGTGTCAGCAGCTCGTTGCCGGCGCTGTGGATGGTCTGCACATAGTCGCGCTGCTTGACCGACAGCGGCGTGCCAAGCAGCAACTCGGTCATGCCCAGCACCCCGTTCATGGGGGTGCGGATTTCGTGGCTGATCTTGGCCAGGAACTCTGCCTTGGCGTTGATCTCGGCATCGCTGGCAGCCAGTGCACGGCTGGCGCTGAAGCGTTCCTCGCTGATGCGCCGCAGGCGCTCGCTGACGGCCAGGTTGAGCAGCAAGCCGCTGGCGACCGTCATGCCCAGGAGGATGCACAGCAGCCAAGGCGTCGAAGTGCGGGTCAGGCCGAGCAGGGCGGGCAGCAACACCAGGCCGCCAAGGTTGAACACCAGCATGGCGATGCTGAACAGCCGTGCTGGTGCATAGCCCTTGTACCAGTGGTAGCTGCTGACCAGCAGCATGGTCACGCTGCCGACTGCCAGCAGGGCATAGGTCATCAGGTTCAGCGGCAAGGTATCGACGAACAGCAGGATCAGCCCGCTGACCGCGGCGACCAGCATTTCGCCGTGCAGCAGGCGGTTTAGCCGCGGCGAATTGCAGGGCGAGAAGAAATGCTGGGTGAAATACAGCCCCGACAGCCCGGCCAGTACCAGGGTCAGGTAGGCGGCCGGAGTTTGCGCGCTGTGCCACAGGTGCCACCACGGGCCGCTGAGGTTGAGCAGGATCAGGCCGCTGAGCATCATCAGCCCGTGGTAAAGGGCCAGATACAGGGTGGTGCTGGAGCGGGTATAGAGGAAGCGGATCAGGTTGTGCAGGATGAGCATCACCAGGCCGCCGAACAGCATGCCGAACAGCAGCGGCTGGCTATGGTCGGAGGCCGCTAGCGCTGCAGGCTCCAGGCTGATCGCCGGGCGCAGTTGGTGCTCCGAGACCAGGCGCAGATAGATGTCCAGCGCGTGCTGGCTGTTGGGCAAGGATAATACATGGTCGCTGCCGCGCAGCGTGGGGCTGGCGTTGCCGGCCTGGCGTCCATGGTGCAGTTGGCGCAGCAGCCTGTCGCCATCCAGGGCATAGAGGTCGAGACGGGACAGGTCAGGGGCGAAGATGCGCAGCAGCTGCTCCTGGTCACCCGGCTCCAGGCGATAGTGCAACCACAGGGCCTGTTCGGGCGGTGCTGCATCGAGCTGGCCAAGGGTGATCGGGCTGAATTGGCTGCGGTAGCGATCGGAACGCACGTCGCTCAACTGCAGGTTGGCCTGTTCATCGAGCAGAACGGACCAGCCTCCGCCCTGTTCGGCCGAAGCCGGCAACAGGCAGAGCAGAGTCAGCAAGCTGACGATCAGAGCTGTGGCAATCCGAAGCCGACGCACTACGAGATCCCTTCCTAGCCGATGTGCCAGATACTAACTATGCGCGGCGCGCCAAGTCGAAGGCAAGGCCCCTGGGGGCCCTGTCGACCAGCCGGGTACCGCAGACGCGAAGTGCCTTGGCGTGCTGCGGCAACCCGGTACAACTTACTGCTGGTGCTCACCGCGCTCGCGGGCGATGGCCCGGTAGCCGATGTCGGTACGGTAGAAGCTGCCGTTCCAGTTCACTTCCTTGGCCAGGCGGTAGGCTTGTTGCTGGGCATCGGCAACGCTGGCACCCATGGCGGTGGCGCAGAGCACGCGGCCGCCGTTGGTGACGACCTGGCCGTCTTTCAGCGAAGTACCGGCATGGAACACCTTGCCTTCGATCTTGGCCGCAGCCTCCAGGCCGTTGATCACGTCGCCCTTGGCGTAGTCGCCCGGGTAACCGCCGGCAGCCAGCACCACGCCCAGGCTCGGGCGCGGGTCCCACTGTGCTTCGACCTTGTCCAGGGCCTTGGCGAAGGCGGCTTCGACCAGCAGCACCAGGCTCGACTCCAGGCGCAGCATGACCGGCTGGGTTTCAGGGTCGCCGAAGCGGCAGTTGAACTCGATGACCTTGGGGTTGCCCGCCTTGTCGATCATCAGGCCGGCATACAGGAAGCCGGTGTAGACGTTGCCTTCCTCGGCCATGCCACGCACGGTCGGCCAGATCACCTGGTCCATCACACGCTGGTGAACGTCCGGGGTAACCACCGGGGCAGGGGAGTAGGCGCCCATGCCGCCGGTGTTCGGGCCGGTGTCCTGGTCGCCGACGCGCTTGTGGTCCTGGCTGGTGGCCATTGGCAGCACGTTGTGGCCGTCGACCATGACGATGAAGCTGGCTTCCTCGCCGTCGAGGAACTCTTCGATGACCACACGCGAACCAGCCTCGCCGAAGGCGTTGCCGGCCAGCATGTCACGCACGGCGGCTTCGGCTTCTTCCAGGGTCATGGCGACGATCACGCCCTTGCCCGCCGCCAGGCCGTCGGCCTTGATCACGATCGGTGCGCCTTTTTCCTGCAGGTAGGCCAGAGCAGGCTCGATCTCGGTGAAGTTCTGGTAGTCGGCGGTCGGGATCTTGTGGCGCGCCAGGAAGTCCTTGGTGAACGCCTTGGAACCTTCCAGCTGGGCCGCGCCCTTGGTCGGGCCGAAGCAGTCCAGGCCGCGGCTGCGGAACAGGTCGACCACGCCGATCACCAGCGGCGCTTCCGGGCCGACGATGGTCAGGTCGACGTTCTTCTCGGCGAAGTCGGCCAGCTGCTCCAGGGCGCAGACGTCGATGGCGACGTTCTCGCACTTGGCTTCAATGGCGGTGCCGGCGTTGCCGGGTGCGACGAAGACTTTCTCGACGCGTGGGTCCTGGGCGACTTTCCAGGCCAGGGCGTGCTCACGGCCGCCGCTGCCGATGATCAAAACTTTCATGTCAAAACCTCGATTCAGGTGATCCAGGGGCTCGCGCCGAACCTTGTGGGAGCGGGCTTGCCAGCGAATGCGGCGGTGCATGCACCATCGTATTCGCGGGCAAGCCCGCTCCCACAGGATCGCCGTTTGCCCGGGATCCGCGTAATTAGTGGCGGAAGTGGCGCATGCCGGTGAATACCATGGCGATGCCGGCTTCATCAGCGGCAGCAATCACCTCGGCATCACGCATCGAGCCACCCGGCTGGATCACGGCGCTGATACCCACTTTAGCCGCATTGTCGATGCCGTCACGGAACGGGAAGAACGCGTCCGAGGCCATGACCGCACCCTGTACCTGCAGGCCGGCATGCTCGGCCTTGATGGCGGCGATGCGGGCGGAGTTGACGCGGCTCATCTGGCCGGCGCCGACGCCGATGGTCTGGCGCTGCTTGGCGTAGACGATGGCGTTGGACTTGACGAACTTGGCGACTTTCCAGGCAAACACCAGGTCGTGGATCTCTTGCTCGGTCGGGGCACGCTTGGTGACGATCTTCAGGTCATCGGCGGTGATCATGCCGATATCGCGGCTCTGCACCAGCAGGCCACCGTTGACGCGCTTGAAGTCCCAACCGGCAGCGCGCTCGGCTGGCCACTCGCCGCATTCCAGCAGACGCACGTTCTGCTTGGCCGCCACCACGTCGCGGGCAGCCTGGGAGATTTTCGGCGCGATGATCACTTCGACGAACTGACGGTCGACGATGGCCTGGGCGGTTTCGCCGTCCAGTTCGCGGTTGAAGGCGATGATGCCGCCGAACGCCGACTCGGTGTCGGTGGCGTAGGCCAGGTCGTAGGCCTTGCGGATGCCGCCTTCGTCTTCAGGCACAACGGCCACTCCGCACGGGTTGGCGTGCTTGACGATGACGCAGGCCGGCTTGACGAAGCTCTTCACGCACTCCAGCGCGGCGTCGGTGTCGGCCACGTTGTTGAACGACAGCTCCTTGCCTTGCAGCTGGACGGCGGTGGAGATGCTGGCCTCGCCTTTCTTCGCTTCAACGTAGAACGCCGCGCTCTGGTGCGGGTTCTCGCCGTAGCGCATTTCCTGGGCCTTGACGAACTGGCTGTTGAAGGTACGCGGGAATTCGCTGCGTGCTTCGGTGGTCAGGGTCTCTTTGGCCTGGTCGATGGTGCCCATGTAGTTGGCGATCATGCCGTCGTAGGCGGCAGTGTGCTCGAACGCCTTGAGCATCAGGTCGAAGCGCTGGGCGTAGGTCAGGCCACCGGCCTTCAGGCCTTCCAGCACGCCGGCGTAGTCGCTGGCGTTGACCACGATGGCGACGTCCTTGTGGTTCTTGGCAGCCGAACGGACCATGGTCGGGCCGCCGATGTCGATGTTCTCGATGGCGGTCGGCAGGTCACAGCCTGGCTTGGAAATGGTGGCTTCGAACGGGTACAGATTGACTGCAACCAGGTCGATCGGCTTGATGCCGTGCTCGTTCATGATGGCGTCGTCGGTGCCGCGGCGGCCGAGGATGCCACCGTGGATCTTCGGGTGCAGGGTCTTGACCCGGCCATCCATCATTTCGGCGAAGCCAGTGTAGTCGGCCACTTCCACCGCGTTCACACCGTTGTCCTTGAGCAGCTTGTAGGTGCCGCCGGTGGACAGGATCTCGACACCGAGCTGCTGCAGCTCACGGGCGAATTCGAGGATACCGGTCTTGTCGGAGACGCTGATCAGGGCGCGGCGGACTGGCAGGCGGGTAGTCTGGTCGGTCATTTCGGGTTCCAATAACGCGGTGGAGTCAGCAAAAAAGGCGTCTCTTCGCAGAGGCCGCCTTTTCTGATTGGGATTCTGGCTTACAACAAGTCGTACTGCTTGAGCTTCTTGCGCAGGGTGCCACGGTTGAGCCCGAGCATCTCGCTGGCCTTGGTCTGGTTGCCCTTCACGTAGTTCATCACGCTTTCGAGCAGGGGCGCCTCGACTTCGGAGAGCACCAGGTTGTACACGTCGGTGACGGTCGCGCCTTCCAGGTGTGCGAAGTAGTTGTGCAGCGCCTTCTCGACGCTGTCGCGAAGGGTCTGGCCCTCTTCGCTCGGCGTGTTGAGGTGCTGTTTGAGGTTGGCGTTGTCGCTCACGGGCGTTGTTCCACTCACTAATGTCTCGGTCATCATCGTCATGCGGCCACCCCTTGTCCGTCCTCTGTCTCAAGGCTCTGTCGACGCTCGCTGAAAAACGCGCGAACGTTGGCGCACTGCGCTTGTGTGTCTTCCAAAGCGTTGAACCGGGAGCGAAACTCCTTGCCGCCGGGTCGTGTTGCCAGGTACCAGCCCACGTGCTTGCGGGCGATACGCACGCCCATCACATCGCCATAGAAGGCGTGCAGCGCGGCCAGGTGCTCCAGCAGGATGCGTTCCACTTCGTCCAACTGCGGGGCCGGCAAATGTTGGCCGGTCCCCAAAAAATGTTCGATCTCGCGAAAGATCCATGGCCGCCCCTGGGCAGCCCGGCCGATCAGCAAGCCGTCGACCCCGGTGGCATCCAGCACCGCCCGGGCCTTTTCTGGCGAAGTGATATCGCCATTGGCGAAAACCGGGATCGACACCGCCTGCTTGATGGCAGCGATGGTGTCGTATTCGGCTTCGCCGGTGTAAAGGTCGGCACGTGTGCGGCCATGCACCGCCAGCGCCTGAATGCCGGCCTGTTCGGCGATCTTCGCCACGGTCAGGCCGTTCTTGTTCGCCCGGTCCCAACCGGTGCGGATTTTCAGCGTCACCGGCACGTCCACTGCGCCGACCACGGCGTGGAGGATTTCGGCGACCAGAGCTTCATCTCTCAATAAAGCAGAGCCTGCAGCTTTGTTGCAGACTTTTTTTGCCGGGCAGCCCATGTTGATATCGATGATCTGGGCGCCTGCCTCGACGTTGGCCCGCGCCGCCGCCGCCATCATCTGCGCATCACCGCCGGCGATCTGCACCGAGCGCGGCTCGGGATCACCTTCATGGATGCGGCGCAGGCTGGACTTGCGGCTGTTCCACAGGCTCATGTCGCTGCTGACCATCTCCGACACCACCATGCCGGCGCCCAGGCGCTTGCAAAGTGTACGGAAAGGCTGGTCCGTGACCCCGGCCATGGGCGCGAGGATCAGGTTGTTGCGTAGTGTGTATGGGCCGATGCGTACCGCCGACATAGGTGTTCCCTGTTGTGGGGCCGAATCATGGGAGTCCGAAAAAGGGTTGGCATGATACCCGCTCTCGGTGACCGGATAAAGAAGGATTTGGATAAATTCTGAACAGCTCCGGCCTTATGCCCGAGGGTTTGCGACAGCAGGCTGGCGCCGATAATCCGGCTGCCAGCCCTGGGTCGTCATTCCGGCGAGCGGAAGCTGAGGCTGTAGTTCACGGCCTTGGGGCCCGGGTCGAGAATATCCAGGGCGATATGGATCGGCGTCTGGCTGGGCATTTCGCCGCGCCCGGCCAGTTCGCCCGACAGGTACTCGCTGGGCTTGAACCGACGGCTGGCGATCAGTTGGCCATTGAGGTCGGCAAAACGCAGCTCCAGCAGCGGGAATGGCTGGGCGAACGGGGCGCGGTTGTAGATGATCGCGTCGACGATCAGGGCGCCCTTGAAGTCCGGGTGGCTACGTACCACCAGGTTGCTGCTCTTGATCCGGCCGATATCGACGCGGGTCGGCACTTCGCAGCCGAGCATCGGGCACAGCTGCAGGAACACCGGCCGGTACTGGTCCTGGCGGGCCATTTCGTCGAAGTGGAACCACACATACTGGAATGCCAGCAAGCCAGCGGCCAGCAGGCACAGGAAGCCCCACAGCAGGCGCTTGCCCCAGTTGGCTTGGGGTTTTTCCCAGCCCAGTTGCAGCGGGTCGTCGACCACGTCGACCAGCGGCTCCTTGCGTGACGGGCGCTCAGCCTTGGCGGCGAAGCCGGGCTCCAGGCGTTCCCCAGGCAGCGGCTCGAGCGGGTCGTCGTCGCGGGCCGACAACTGGAGGTCAGTGTCGTCGTCATCACGGGCGCTCAGGCCTTTTTCGTGAATCACATCGTCATCGTGCTCGTCGAACCGTTGCTGGGGCTCCGGCTCGGCAGCGTGTTGCGCAGGGGGTTCGTCGTCGAGGTCGAGGTCCAGGTTGCCGCCGAGGGTCGGCTCGGTACGATCACCCGGCTCCGGCTCCAATGGCTGCTCGTCCAGCAGTACCGGCGCCGGTTCATGAGCCGCGAGCGGTTCATGGCGGTCGTCGGTCGCGGTACCGAACGGTTCATCAGCATGCTCATCGGCAGCCGGCTCGTCGCGACGGGCCTGCAGGGCACCGGCCTTGGCGTCAAGACGCGGTTCGGCAGCCTCGCCACGGCGTTCGAGGCGGGCGAGCTCCTGGTCCAGGTCGAGTTCATCCAGGGCCTGGGCGGTGATGGCCCAGTCCTCTTTTTCCACCGGTGGCGGCTCGCTGGCGACCGGTTCAGGCGCCGCGACCGGCTCGACCACCGCTGGCGGTGGTGCCACGGGGGCAGCGCTGGCCCCGGCACGGTTCTGCTCCAGCAACTGCTTGGCCGCATTGAACACTTGCAGGCAGTGGCCGCAGCGCACGACGCCGCGAGCCACGCTCAGCTGGTGATGAGTGACGCGAAAGCTGGTCTGGCAATGCGGGCACTGGGTGACGAAACTGTCGGTCATGCGGCGATCCGGGAGCTGTGCAGAGAACTATTCTAGGCCCGCTTAGCGGCGCCGACCACTGATGCGCACCCAGCCGTCGCGCACGACGATCGGGTCCAGGTCGAAGTCGGCAGCATAGGCCGCGGCCACTTCCTCACCCTGTTCGGCGAGGATGCCCGACAGGGCCAGCAGGCCACCTGGGCGGACCAGGCCGGACAGCTGCGGCGCCAGCGACACCAGCGGGCCAGCCAGGATGTTGGCGACCAGCACGTCGGCCTGCATGGCCGGCATGCGCTCGGGCAGGTACAGCGCCAGTTTGTCGTCGGCGATGCCGTTGCGCTGGGCGTTGTCACGCGAGGCTTCGATGGCCTGCACGTCGATGTCGGTACCCACGGCCTCGCGAGCGCCCAGCAGCAGGGCGGCGATGGCGAGGATGCCCGAGCCGCAGCCGAAGTCCAGCACCTGGGTGCCTTGCAGCTGCTGGCCGTCGAGCCATTCCAGGCACAGCGCGGTGGTCGGGTGGGTGCCGGTGCCGAAGGCCAGACCGGGGTCGAGCAGCAGGTTGACCGCGTCCTGATCCGGGGCCTCGTGCCAGCTCGGCACGATCCACAGGCGCTGGCCGAAGCGCATCGGCTGGAAACCGTCCATCCAGCTGCGTTCCCAGTCCTGGTCCTCGATCACCTCGGCCTGGTGCTCGGGCAACTCGGCGCCGGTCAGCAATTGCAGGTGGGCGAACACCGCTTCAGGCTCGGCGTCGGCTTCGAACAGGGCCAGCAAGTGAGTATGCGACCACAGCGGGGTGGTGTTGAGGTCGGGTTCGAAGATCGGCTGGTCTTCAGCGTCCATGAACGTGACCGATACGGCGCCGACTTCGAGCAGGGCGTCTTCGTAGGTTTCGGCTTGTTCCGGGCTGATGGCCAGGCGTACTTGCAGCCAAGGCATGGCGGGCACCTTTGGTAAATCGGACAGGGGCAGCCCGAGGCTGCGAGAAGCCTGGCAGTTTACGCGAGTGCGGGGGGTTTGTAGAGCAGGGGCGGCAGACCGTGTCGCGTTCTTCGCGGGCAAGCCCGCTCCCACAGGTTATCCATGGTCTTCAAGGTCAGGAGATCCTGTGGGAGCGGGCTTGCCCGCGAAGAGCCCGGAACAGACAGTTGAAAAGGTCAGTGCCTGCTCAGGAACTCCAGCACCCGCTGGTTCACCTGCTCCGCCGCCTCCATCTGCACCATGTGCCCGACCCCAGGCACCAGCAGCACCTCGGCCTCAAGCCCGCTGGCATGCGCCACTGGAATGATCGCGTCCGCGGTCCCCCAGATCACCAGCGCCGGGTGCTGCCCCAGCACCCCGCGCAAGTCATGGCGCTGGCGGTCACCGTCGGCCAGCGCCGAACCCAGTTGGCGCAAGGCTTGATCCACGCCTTCCAGGCGCTTGAACTTGAGCATGTCCTCGAGCATCTGCCGGGTCACCAGTCCCGGGTCGGCGAACAGCTGTACCATCTGCGGCTTCAGCGCGTTGCGGTTGGCCGCGGCGACGAAGCCTTGCAGGTAATGGCCATTGATTGCCTCGCCCAGCCCGGCACTGGCCACCAGACACAGGCTCGCCACCCGCTGCGGCGCCAGGCGTGCCACGTTCAGGCTGACCGCGCCCCCCATGGAGTGCCCGGCCAGGTGAGCCTTGGCGATGCCCAGATGGTCGAGCAGGGCCAGCACGGTTTCGCTCAGTTCATCCAGGTCACCTTTGTCCAGGGCCTTGGCCGACTCGCCATGCCCCGGCAGGTCCAGGGCGATGACCCGTCGCTCGGCCGCCAGTGCCGGGTGGTTGAACAGCCAGTTGTTGAGATCGCCGCCAAAGCCGTGCACCAGCACCAGCGGCGTACCACCGTCACCCAGTTCGAACCAGCGCAGCAGGCGCCCGGCTACCTCGGCTTTCTGCGGTGCTGGCCCCTGGGCCTGGTCGGCGCTGCCCTGGGCGACGAACTCGGCCTGGAAACGTTGCACCACGGCGTCGATTTCTGCCTCTTCGGCTTCACCCTCCACCACCACCGCCAGCAGCGCACCGACCGGCAAGGTTTCGTCGGGGCGGGCCACCTGGCGGCGCAGCACGCCGCTGAATGGCGCCTCGACACTGCTACTGATCTTGTCAGTCTCGACGTCCAGCACTTCGTCGCCCTTGCTGATTTCATCCCCCTCTTGCTTGAGCCAGGCATCGACCCGGCCCTCGGTCATCGACAGGCCCCACTTGGGCATGGTCAGGGTATGGATCTGGCTCATGCGGCACTCCTTGCAGCTTCGATCACCTTGCGCACGGCTGCTTCGATCTTCGCCGCGTCAGGAATGTACAGGTCTTCCAGGGCATCGGAGAACGGCACCGGGGTGTGCGGCGCGGTAACCATCTCGATCGGGCCCTTGAGCGCGGCGAAGGCCTTTTGCGCGACCAGTGCGCTGATGTCGGTGGCCATCGAGCAGCGCGGGTTGGCTTCGTCGATCACCACCAGGCGGCCGGTCTTCTCCACGCTTTCGAGGATGCTGGCCTCGTCCAGCGGGCTGGTGGTACGCAGGTCCAGCACTTCGCAGTCGATGCCCTGGCGGGCCAGGTTGCTGGCGGCTTCCATGGCCACGTGGACCATGCGGCCGTAGGTCACCAGGGTCACGTCGTCGCCGTCACGCAGGAAGTTGGCCTCGCCAAATGGCACGGTATAGACCTCTTCCGGTACCTCGCCCTGCAGGCTGTAGAGCAGCTTGTGCTCGCAGAAGATCACCGGGTCATTGTCACGGATCGCCTGGATCAGCAGGCCCTTGGCGTCATACGGCGAGGACGGGCAGACCACCTTCAGGCCGGGGATGTGGGTCCATAGCGACGTGAGCATCTGCGAGTGCTGGGCAGCGGCGCGCAGGCCGGCGCCGTACATGGTGCGCATCACCAGCGGGGTGACCGCCTTGCCGCCGAACATGTAGCGGAACTTGGCGGCCTGGTTGAGGATCTGGTCCAGGCAGCAGCCGGCGAAATCGACGAACATCAACTCGCACACCGGGCGCAGGCCTTGGGTGGCGGCACCGACTGCGGCACCGACGTAGCCGATTTCCGACAGCGGCGCATCGAGCACGCGCCCCGGGAACTGGTGGTACAAGCCTTTGGTGACACCGAGCACGCCACCCCAGGCATCATCTTCGCCTGGGGCGCCCGCGCCACCGGCAACGTCTTCACCAATGATGAACACGCTGCTGTCGCGGTGCATTTCCTGGGCCAGGGCTTCGTTGATGGCCTGCTGATAACTGATTTTTCTAGCCATGGTGGTTCTCCTGTTGTTCTTGTTTTCCGGGCTCAGGGGTAGCTGACGTAGACATCGGTGAGCAGGTCGGCGGGCTGGGGCTTGGGGTCGGATTTGGCGCGGCGCACGGCGTCTTCGATCAGGTCGTCGACACGGGCGTCGATGGCGTCCAGTTGCGCCGCCTGCAGCAGGCCGGCACGGGTGGTCTTGTTGCGGAACTGCAGCAGGCAGTCACGGGATTCGCGCAGGTTCTTCACTTCATCGGGTGCGCGATAGGTCTGTGCGTCGCCTTCGAAGTGGCCGTAGTAGCGGCTCAGCTTGACCTCGATCAGCGACGGGCCTTGCCCTGAACGGGCGCGCTCGATGGCGGCGCCGGCAGCCTCGTGCACGGCAAAGAAGTCGAAGCCGTCGATGGTCACCCCTGGCATGCCGAAGCCGGCGGCGCGGTCGGCGATATGGTCGCAAGCCACCGACCAGGTCGAGGCGGTGGCTTCGGCGTAGCCGTTGTTCTCGGCGACGAAGATGCACGGCAGGTTCATGATCGAGGCCAGGTTCATTGCCTCGAACACTGCGCCCTCGTTGGAGGCGCCGTCGCCGAAGAAGGCCACGGCCACGTTGTCATTGCCTTTGATCTTGGCAGCCAGGGCGGCGCCCGCCACCAGTGGTGCACCGGCACCGACTATGCCGTTGGCGCCGAGCATGCCTTTTTCCAGGTCGGCAATGTGCATCGAGCCGCCCTTGCCGCCGCACACGCCGGTCTTCTTGCCGTAGATCTCCGCCATCATGCCGTACACGTCGACTCCCTTGGCGATGCAGTGGCCATGGCCGCGGTGGGTCGAGGCAATGCAGTCACTGTCGCGCAGGTGCGCCATGACCCCGGCGGCGGAGGCTTCTTCGCCGGCATACAGGTGGACGAATCCGGGGATCTCGCCAGTGGCGAACTCCACGTGCAGGCGTTCTTCGAAGGCACGGATGGTGCGCATCACTTCATAGGCATGCAGCAATTGCTCTGAACTGAGGTGAGTGGACATCTTGTTGTTCTCCAGGGTTGTCTCAACACGGGGTTGCAGGGTGCAGCCGATGGCCGTGCGGGACGGCCAGCAGGTGATGACGGGCGGCATGTGCCAGCACGGCCTCGACGTCGACCGTCAATGGGCCTTGCAGGTCAAGGGTGATGGTCGGGGTGTCGTGTTCGGCGAACTCGATCTCGCGCTCGCCATCCAGGGCCAGGGTGCCGGCGGTGAGGCTCAGGCGGTGCGCCACACCGGGGCTGAGCGTGCCGCTGGCGGTGATGCCGCAGCCTTGCAGCAGGCCGGGGGCAAGCGGCGCGAGCAAGGCCTGTTCGGCACCGGGGTTGAGCCGTACCCAGGCACCGTGTGGTTCATGGCGGGCCACCGGTTGCCACAGCCCGCAGAGTGCGGACAGGCCAATGGCGTGGGGCTCGGCGAAGCAGGCGAAGACTTCGCTGAGGTCTTCGCTGCGGCTCAGCGCGCGAGCGCCGATGAAGCGTTGCGGCGACACTGCCACTTCGACCAGCGCCCACTCACACAGCTGTTGCTGCGGTACCTTCACCAGCAGCCGCTTGTTGCGGCGCAGGCCGATGCTGGCAGGCACCCGGCCACCAGCGAGCAAGCCGCCAGCGAGGCCTGCGCTGGTGGCTTCGCGCAGTTCCGGGAAGGCGTTGTTGGTGCCGGTGGACAGGGTAAGCAGAGGCGTGTCCCCAGCCTCGGCCGCCACGGCTTTGTGCGTGCCGTCGCCGCCCAGCACGGCGATCATGCTCACGCCTCGCCCCACCATCTGCCGGGTGGCCAGGCGGGTGTCGCTGACCGTCTGGGTCAATGGCAGGTCGAGCAGTTCCAGGTGCGGCCAGTGCTGGTCCTGCGCCATGGGGCCGAGGCTGGCCTTGAGCACGGCGGCGGCGATACCGGTCATGTCGGTGGGCAGCAGCACCTTGGCGACGCCAGTGGCGCCAAAGGCGCCAAGCAGGCGCTGGATGACCGAGGCCTTGTCGGTGCTGGAGTAGAGCCCTGCATTGCTGGTCAGGCGACGCAGGTCACGGCCGGAGGCAGGGTTGGCAATGATCCCGATGATCGGGGCGGGCTGCGGCATGGCACACCTCGTGTTCTTGTTTGCCTAGGCTTGAGCAAGGTGGGTGCCAGGTTCCTTCCTTTGCCCTGCAAGTGCTGTTGCAGAGCGGCCAGGCGGCAGTCGGGCCAGGTTGCAGTGGCCTTTGTTTGAGACGCTGCGTGCCAGCATTGCCAGGCGCCAGCCGGGCGCTTGAGACGCAGCGTCTCAAGCCCACCGGTAATCACACAGCGCTTGTCGGGACATGCCGGCAGGCGCTTAATGGCCGCACAACGACAAGAACAAACAGGAACCGGAGGCCTCATGCTTGCCGCGAACTCCCGAGCCCATGTCGATTGCGTCAGTCGGGTGGTGAAGAACGCCGACCGCCTGCCCCAGGCACCGGTGCCGCCGCTGATCCTCGACTCATGGCGCCGTTCCATGGAGCTGTACCGTCTTGACCCCGGCTCCCAACAGGGGCCGCGCATCCTTTCGCAAAGCCTGCTCAACGAATGCCGCGAACGTGCCGAACTGTTCCTGCGTATTGCCAGCGATGCCGTGGCGCGTCTGCATGCGCGGGTGCGCGGCGCCGACTATTGCGTGCTGCTGACCGATGCCCTGGGGCGCACCATCGATTACCGGGTCGAATCGGCCATCCGCAACGACTGTCGCAAGGCCGGCCTTTACCTGGGCACCTGCTGGTCGGAGGGCGAGGAGGGCACCTGTGGCGTGGCGGCGGTGCTGACCAGCAAGGCGTCGGTCACGGTGCACAAGCGCGATCACTTTCGTGCCGCCTTCATCGGCCTGACCTGCACGGCGGCGCCGGTATTCGACCCACAGGGCGAGTTGCTCGGCGTGGTCGATGTGTCGGCCCTGCAATCCCCGGACGACCGCCGCAGCCAGCACCTGATCCTGCAGTTGGTTGAACAGACCGCACGGGAGATCGAGAACGCCTTTTTCATGCACAGCGCCCAGGGTCACTGGGTGATGCGTGCCCATGGCACCCCGGGTTATGTGGAGAGCCAGCCCGACTATTTGCTCGCCTGGGAAGCCGACGGTCGGGTGCTGGGGATCAACAGCCTGGCCCGCGAGCGCTTGCTGGCACGGCATGGGCGTTTGCCTGAGCACATTGGCGAGTTGTTCGACATGGACCAGCTGCGCCGTGCCAACGAGGCATCGGCCCAGCGCCTGCCGGGGTGGGGCGGATTGTTCGGGCGGGTCAGCGCGCCCCAGCGGCGGGGCTGGACGCAACCTTTGCAGCAAGCCCAGGATTCGCGCATCGAACAGCACCTGCGGTTGGCCACAAGAGTCAAGGATTGCAACCTGGCGGTGCTGGTGCAGGGTGAGACCGGTGCAGGCAAGGAGGTCTTTGCGCGTCAGTTGCACCAGCAGAGCCAGCGCCGTGACGGGCCGTTCGTCACCCTGAACTGTGCCGCCATCCCTGAGAGCCTGATCGAGAGCGAGCTGTTCGGCTATGTCGCCGGGGCGTTTACCGGTGCGTCGAGCAAAGGCATGCAGGGGCTGCTGCAGCAGGCCGATGGCGGCACCTTGTTCCTTGACGAGATTGGCGACATGCCGCTGCATCTGCAGACCCGGTTGCTGCGAGTGCTGGCTGAAGGCGAAGTAGCGCCGCTGGGCGCAGCGCGGCGGGAGCGCGTGGATATCCAGGTGATCTGTGCGACACACCGCGACCTGGCGACGATGGTGAGTGAAGGGCGTTTTCGTGAAGACCTGTATTTCCGTCTGGCCAATGCCCGGTTCGAGTTGCCGCCGCTGCGTGAGCGCGACGACCGGTTGGGCTTGATTCATCAGTTGCTGGCTGAGGAGGCCGAGGCTTGTGGGGTTGAGGTGGTGCTGGCCGACGATGCGTTGCAGGCGCTGCTGGAGTACCGCTGGCCGGGGAATTTGCGCCAGCTGCGACAGGTACTGCGATATGCCTGTGCGGTCAGTGAGGGCGGGCAGGTGTGCCTGGAAAGCCTGCCACAGGAGGTGCGGGGTGATGTCGTGCCTGCGGCTGTTGTCGGCGTTTCGAGCCCGGCGCGGCAACTGCTGCTCGATGCTTTGATACGGCACCGCTGGAAGCCAGCGGAAGCGGCACGGGCCTTAGGGATATCGCGGGCGACTTTGTATCGGCGCGTGCATGAGCATCGGATCGAGATGCCGCGAATGAAGGGTTAGCGTCGGGGCTGGCAGGTGTTCGCCACAACATTTTAGCGCCTGTGAGATCGAGCGCCGCCCGCGCGGCGCATCGCGAGCTGCGCTCGCTCCTACGCTTGTTTCGGGCCAATTATTCCTGTGGGATTTGCGCGCGAACGCCTTGGCGCATGGCGCGATATTGCGTCGTATCAACAAGGCGTTCGCGCGCGCCTGCCGCTGGCGTTACTGGCCCGAAACAAACGTAGGAGCGAGCGCAGCTCGCGATGCGCCGCGCGGGCGGCGCTCGGTCTCACAGGCGCCAAATCCCTGAAGACGGGCAATAAAAACCCCGGAACCAGTCCGGGGTTTTTGCTGCATCACGCTAACGCGATCACTCCTGGCTGGCCAGTTTGTGCTCGAGGTAGTGGATGTTCACGCCGCCTTTGCAGAAACCTTCATCACGCACCAGGTCGCGGTGCAGCGGGATGTTGGTCTTGATGCCGTCGACGACGATCTCGTCCAGGGCATTGCGCATGCGCGCCATGGCTTCGTCGCGGTCCTTGCCGTAGGTGATCAGCTTGCCGATCAGCGAGTCGTAGTTCGGCGGAACCGAGTAGCCGCTGTACAGGTGCGAATCGACGCGTACGCCGTTGCCGCCCGGGGCGTGGAAGTGCTTGACCTTGCCTGGGCTCGGAATGAACTTCTTCGGGTCTTCGGCGTTGATCCGGCATTCCAGCGAGTGACCACGGATGACCACGTCTTCCTGGCGGAACGACAGCTTGTTGCCAGCGGCGATGCTCAGCATCTCCTTGACGATGTCGATACCGGTGACCATCTCCGACACCGGGTGCTCAACCTGCACGCGGGTGTTCATCTCGATGAAGTAGAAACGGCCGTTCTCGTACAGGAACTCGAAGGTACCGGCACCGCGGTAGCCGATCTCGATGCACGCATCGACGCAACGCTTGAAGACTTCCTGACGGGCCTTCTCGTCGATACCCGGGGCCGGGGCTTCTTCCAGCACCTTCTGGTGGCGGCGCTGCAGCGAGCAGTCACGGTCACCCAGGTGGATGGCGTTGCCCTGGCCGTCGGACAGCACCTGAACTTCCACGTGACGTGGGTTGGTCAGGAACTTCTCCAGGTAGACCATCGGGTTGCCGAAGGCAGCACCGGCTTCGGTACGGGTGAGCTTGGCCGAGGCGATCAGGTCCTCTTCCTTGTGCACCACGCGCATGCCGCGACCACCACCGCCACCGGCGGCCTTGATGATCACCGGGTAACCGACGTCACGGGCGATCGCCAGGGCGACCTCTTCGTCTTCCGGCAGCGGGCCATCGGAGCCCGGTACGGTTGGCACGCCCGACTTGATCATCGCGTCCTTGGCCGAAACCTTGTCGCCCATCAGGCGAATGGTGTCGGCTTTCGGGCCGATGAAGGCGAAACCGGACTTTTCCACCTGCTCGGCGAAATCGGCGTTTTCCGCGAGGAAGCCGTAACCCGGGTGGATCGCGGTGGCGCCGGTGACTTCGGCGGCAGCGATGATCGCCGGGATGTGCAGGTAGGAATCCTTGGACGATGCAGGGCCGATGCAGACCGACTCGTCTGCCAGGCCCAGGTGCATCAGTTCACGGTCGGCCGTGGAGTGCACGGCGACGGTCTTGATGCCCAGCTCTTTGCAGGCACGCAGGATGCGCAGGGCAATTTCCCCACGGTTGGCGATCAGGACTTTTTCGAGCTTCCCAGACATCGTTGGCTCTCCGCGATTCAAACGATGGTGAACAGCGGCTGGTCGAACTCAACCGGCTGGCCGTCTTCCACCAGGATGGCGTCGATGACACCGCCAACATCGGCTTCGATGTGGTTCATCATCTTCATGGCTTCGACGATGCACAGGGTGTCGCCTTTCTTCACGCTCTGGCCAACTTCAGCGAAGTTCGGCGAGGTCGGCGAAGGCTTGCGGTAGAAGGTACCGACCATCGGCGAACGGATCACGGTGCCTTTCAGGGCTGGGGCAGCAGCGGCAGCTTCGGCGGCTGGGGCAGCGGCAGCGGCCGCGGCTGGTGCGGCAACAGGTGCGGCAGCCATTGGCGCAGGTGCGTAGAACTGCTGGGCAGCCGGGGTCTTGCTGTGGCGGCTGATACGGACCGACTCTTCGCCTTCCTTGATCTCCAGCTCGTCGATGCCAGACTCTTCCAGCAGCTCGATCAGTTTCTTGACTTTACGGATATCCATTAATCATCAACTCCCAAAGGTTCGGTCAGGGGGCGAAATTTAAAAACGTATCTGAACGTTTCTCTCTAACCCCGGCCCACTGAGGCCAGGGTTTTCGTTATCAGGGCTGTGCGTTGGCAGCCAGTTGTTCCAGTGCGGATTCCAGGGCCAGGCGATAACCGCTGGCGCCCAGGCCGCAGATCACTCCTACGGCAACATCGGAAAAGTAGGAGTGGTGACGGAACGGTTCGCGTTTGTGCACGTTGGACAGGTGCACTTCGATGAATGGGATGCTCACCGCGAGCAATGCGTCACGTAATGCGACGCTTGTGTGGGTGAAAGCCGCCGGATTGATCAGGATGAAGTCCACACCCTCGTTGCGTGCGGCATGAATACGATCGATGAGTTCGTATTCGGCATTGCTCTGCAGGTACTGCAGATGGTGACCAGCGGCGCGGGCGCGCTGCTCCAGGTCCTGGTTGATCTGGGCCAGGGTCACGGCGCCGTAGTGGCCCGGTTCGCGAGTCCCGAGCAGGTTCAGGTTGGGGCCGTGAAGCACCAGTAGGGTTGCCATCTGCGGTTTCCTTGGATTTGTAGGGCAATTCGACACAGCGCGGCGAGTGTGCCGCAAAGCGACGGCAAGTGTCCAGTTCCCGGCAATAGCCAGCACGTTGCCCGAGGTTCGCGCGAAGTATGTGACCAAATAATTAAATCTGGTCACTCATTTGGAGAAATTTCCCGGCACGCGGGAAGTTATAGACCGAGTTTGCCGCGCACGCGCGTCAAAATCTGCGCAAATTCCCCGGCGTTTATCTCGCCAACCACCCGATCGGTGGTCATTTCGCTGCCGTTCGCGGCAAAGAACAGCAGCGCGGGCGGCCCGAACAGCTGATAGCGGTCAAGCAGCGAGCGCTGCTCGGCGCTGCTCTCGGTGATGTCGAAACGCAGCAGCCTGAAGGCGTGCAACTGCCCTTGAACCTGCGGCGCGTTCAGCACTTCGCGCTCGATCACCTTGCAGCTGATGCACCAGTCGGCGTACCAGTCCAGCAGTACGGGTTGACCGGCGGCCTTGGCTTCGGCCAGGGCAGCGTCCAGCGCGGCCGGTGTGGTCACGGTCTGCCAGGCAGCTGATGTGGCCGCCGCCGGGCTGTTGGCGCTGGCCGTGACGGGGGCTGGCAAGGGGCGCAACGGGTCGCCCTGGCCGTTCAGGGCGCCATACCAGCAGGCCAGGCCATACATCAGCAACGCCAGGCCGAGCAGTTGTGCCAGGCGTTGGCGTGGTGCCTTGACCACGAACTCCAGGGCACCCAGGAACAGCGCCACACCGGCTGCCAGGAAACCGACCAGCAGCATGGTCGCCGGCCCCGGCAGCACGCGGCTGAGCAGGCCGATGGCCAGGCCCAGCAGCAACACACCGATGGCGTTTTTCACGGTGTTCAGCCACGGGCCGCTCTTCGGCAACCAGGCCGCGCCACCCGTGGCAATCAGCAGCAAGGGGGCACCCATGCCCAGGCCCAGGGCGAACAGCTTGAGCGCGCCGCCCACGGCATCGCCGCTGGCGCTGATATATAGCAATGCGCCGGCCAGCGGTGCTGACACACAGGGCGAGACCAGCAAGCTGGAAAGCACGCCGAGCACCGCGGCACCGAGCAGCGAGCCGCCCCGGGTGTGGTTGGCGACGTTGTTCAGGCGGTTGCTCAGGGCCTGCGGCAACTTGAGCTCGAACAGGCCGAACATGGCCAGGGCGAACACCACGAAGAACAGCGCGAACGGCACCAGTACCCAGGCCGACTGCAGGCGTGCCTGCAGGTTCAGGCCGGCGCCGAACAGGCCCATCAGCGCACCGAGCACGGCGAAGCTGGCGGCCATCGGCAGCACGTAGGCCAGCGACAGGGCCAGGCCGCGCAGGCCACCAACCTGACCGCGCAAAACCACGCCGGAGAGGATCGGCAGCATCGGCAGCACGCAGGGGGTGAAGGTCAGGCCAACCCCGGCGAGGAAAAACAGCAGCAGCGATTTCCAGCTCCAGCCCTGTTCGCTGCCTGCAGGCAGGGCCGTTCCGGCGGCGGCAGCTTCGCCATCGATGCTCAGGCGCTCGGTTTCTGGCGGGTAGCACAGGCCCTTGTCGGCGCAGCCCTGGTAGCCCACCAGCAGGGTAAAGGCACGGGCGTCGGTGCGCGGGATCTCGATGTCGAGTACGCCGTGGTACACCTCGACGTCACCGAAGAATTCGTCGTGCTTGGCCTCGCCCTTGGGGATGTTTGGCGTGCCCAGGGCGATGTCCGCCGGTTCCGTGCGGAAATGGAAGCGGTGGCGGTACAGGTAGTAACCGTCGGTGGCGACGAAACGCAGCTTGAGGGTCTGCGCGTCGGCCTGCACCAGGCTGAGCTTGAAGGCTTCGTGTACCGGCAGGAAGTCGGCGTTGTTGGACAGCGAAGCGGCGCCGAGGGTGGCGCTGGGGCGGTTGTCGAGCAGGCCCGAGGCGAAAGCAGGGCTGGCCAGCAGCAGGAACAGCAGGAAAAACAGGCGGCGCATGGCGGACTCGCGAGGTGGAACGTGCCCGCATGATAGCGGAGTTGGTGAGGGTTGAAAGGGTGGGAGGCTAAAGGGCGACACATGGCCGCCGGGTTGAGTGTCGCCAGTTCTGGCCTCTTCGCGGGCAAGCCCGCTCCCACAGGTTTACTGTAGCCCTTGAATGCCTTGGGGTACCAGTGGGAGCGGGCTTGCCCGCGAAGAGGCCGTAACAGGAAGGCTCAGACCCTGAAGGCCCGTACCGCTTTGCTCAGCTCCCCGCCCAGGCTCAGCAGCTGTTCACCTTGCTCACGCCCTTCGCCGATGCGCTGCAGGTTGTCCTCGCCCAAGGCGTGAATCCGCTCGCTGTGATCGCGAATCTCGCTCACCGCGCCACTCTGCTGCGCCGTGACATCGGCAATCCGCACCGCGGTGTCGGCGATCGTGCGGATCGCGCTGACAATCTCATCCAGCGCGCCGTCGGCGGCCTGGGCCTGGTTGGCGGTGGCTTCGGCATGTTCAAGCTGAGTGCGCATCCCGGCCACCGACTCTCGCGCCGCCTGTTGCAGGCGGTCGATCAGCGCCTGGATCTCGCCGGTCGCCCCGGTGGTGCGCTGCGCAAGCGAGCGCACCTCGTCGGCCACCACCGCGAAGCCGCGGCCCATCTCACCCGCACGGGCGGCCTCGATGGCGGCATTCAAGGCCAGCAGGTTGGTCTGTTCGGCGATCGAGCGGATCACCGTCAGCACCCCGCCGATGGTGGCCGATTCTTCGGCCAGTTGTTCGATCATGCGTGCATTGCCTTGCACCTCGTCGACCAGCGCGCGCAGCCCCGAGAGGCTCTGGCCGATCACTGTCTGGCCCTGTTCCACGGCACGCCCGGCATCGCGGCTGGCATCGGCGGCGGAGCTGGCGTCGCCGGCCACTTGCTGGATGGTGGCTTCCAGCTCGCCCAGCGCATCGCGAATCTGCCCGGTATCGCCGGCCTGGCGCTCGGCGCCATCGTGCAACGCGGCACTCATGCCGGCCAGGGCGTGGCTGCTGCCGGCGACCTGTTCGGCGTTGTGGCGGATGGTGCCGACCAGCGCCACCAGGTACTGGCGCAGGCGGTTGAGCGATTCCTGGATATCGTGCAGCTCGCGATTGGTCTTGCCCAGTGCGATGGGCGCGGCAAAGTCGCCTTCGGCCCAGCGTGACAGGGCCGGGGCCAGGCTGGTCAAGGTGCGGGCCAGGCGGCGCTGCAAGGTGTCGATGAGCAAGGCGATCAACAGGATCAGGCCGATCATCAGCCCCTGGATGATGCGCACCTCGCCGGCAATCTTCGCGTGCTGGCCACGCACTTCCGGCTCCAGGCCGGCAATGGCCTGTTGCACGGCTTCCAGCCGCTGATTGGTGCTGGCGGCCAGGGCCGTGCGGCGCTCGATCTGCTCGCGGGTGCGTTGCAGTTCGGCAGGGTAGCGGTTCAGCAGGCTTTGCAGCTCGCGCTTGAGGCCGACGGCCACGTCTTCCTGTTGTTCGCTGGCTTGGGATTGCAGGCCCATCATGGCGGCGAAGTCGTCGGCGTTGGATTCGGCAGCACGGGTCACGCCCAGCAGCGGCAGGCCGTCGATGGCCTGGGCCTGGCTGCGGATCAGTTGCAGCTCGCGCTCGACTTCGTCGGCCAATTCGGCACGGCCGCTGCTGACCAGCTTGTCCCGGGCCAGCGACAGGCGGCCCAGGTGCACGGTGGCGTCGAGCAGTGGCAGCAGGTAGCGGTTGGCCTCGCTGCTGCCGCTGTCGCGGGCATAGCCGGCCAACTGTTCGAAGTTGGCCCCCAGCTCGCGCTCGGCCTGCAGCAGCAGGGCCTGCGGGTCGCCGGCCAGCTTGCCGGCGGCGAGCAGTTCATTGGCGGTGAAGGCCTGCAGGGTGTCCAGGCTCGGGCGCAACTTGGCGGCGAGCTCCGGCGGCCAGTCGGCAAGCGAGCCTTCGAGTTGCATGTTTGCCTCAACGGCAGCCGCGTGGCGCAAGGCGTCGCCACTGCCCAGGTACGCCTGGATATTGCGCACTGTCTGGTTCTGGAACTGCTGTGACAGGCCCAGGTAACGCTCCATCAACTGATAGGGCCGTTCCAGGGCACGTTGCGACCACCACAAGGTCGCACCCAAGGCGATACACACGGTCACCAGCAACAAGGTGTTGAAATTGGTAAGCCACTTCAGGCGCATAGCCGCGAACTTCCTGCGGGGGGGAGTCGAGAGATAGGTGCCTGAATTTATGGCGAATTTGTTACCAGGTGATGACGAAGGTGGCGTTGAGCTATTGCGCGCGACAGTTACGGCTCCACCCTGACCACGCAATTACGCCCCGCATGCTTGGCCCGGTACAACGCCTCATCCGCCGTGCTGGCCATGCTCAGCGCATCCAGCGCATCGTCCAGCTGCACGACCCCGGCGCTGAAGGTGCATTGCAGATCCTCAGGCTGCGCCGGGTAAAGGATTTCGGCAAAGCGCCGGCGAATTTCATCCAGCACCTTGTGCGCGGCTTCCAGCGAAGTGTCGGGCATGACGATGGCGAACTCTTCACCGCCATAGCGGCCAATGAAGTCAGTCTTGCGCAGGCGTTGCTTGAGGAACAGTGCCAGGCTCTTGATCACCCGGTCGCCCATGGGGTGGCCGTGGCGGTCGTTGATCTTCTTGAAGTGGTCGATGTCGAGCATGGCGAAGCTCAGTGGTTGCCGTTCGCGGCGGGCGCGATAGCTGCAGTCTTCGAGCAGCTGCAGGATATGGGTGTGGTTGTACAGCCCGGTCAGGCTGTCGCGGACCATGCGGGCCTTGAGGTGACGGGCACGGGCGGCGCGGTTGCGCACGGTGGTGATCAGGTGCCGCGAGCGGATCGGCTTGGTCAGGAAGTCGTCGCCGCCTTCGCTCATGGCATCAAGCTGCTTGTCCAGGTCGTCCTCGGCAGACAGGTAGATGATCGGCACGCTGACGTAACGGTCATTGTGACGGATCACCTTGGCCAGTTCCGGGCCCGAGCACGTCGGCATGTACAGGTCGAGGATGATCAGGTCAGGCTGGAAGTCGGCAAGTTCGGCCATGGCGCCGATCGGGTCGTTCAGGCTGCGGGTCAGCATTCCGGCACTGCTCAGTACCCGTTCGGTGTGCAGGGCCTGGGTGCGTGAGTCGTCGATGATCAGCACGCGCAAGGGGTCTTGCTGGGCGTTGCTGGTCATGACTTCGAGTTTTTCCAGCAGGCTGGAGGCCTCCAGCGTACCGGTCAGGAACGCCTGGCCGCCGGCGCGCACGGCGGCCAGGCGGGTCGGCGTATCGGCTTCGTGCAGGCTGAAGAACAGTAGCGGTATCAGCGGCTCCCGGCCCTGCTGCGCCAGCGCCGCCAACGGCAGGCCAGCACCGGGGCCGGAGAAGTCGACATCCATGACGATGGCCACCGGCGGTTGCTCGGCCAGTGACGCCAGAAACGCACTGGCGCAGGGCTGGGGCTGCGCGCTCAGGCCGAAGAACTCCAGCTGCTGGGCGAGGCGCTCGGCGCGTTCATGGTCGTGCAGCAGCAGGTAGACGGGTTTGCGCGCAGGCGGCAATTCCAGCTGATCGGGCAGGTCGCCGTGGCGCAGGCGCGTACGCGACAGGCGCTGCAACAGCTGTTCGAGCTCCTGCGAGAGGCGCTCCTGGCTCGGCTCTGCGGCTTGGGTCATGTCCTGGCTACTTGTTAGAGGGCTATGCAGGTTCGATGATGGCTCTATGCTAGCACCGCTTTTTCCATTCGCACGTGCTCCGCGTCAACAAAGGCCTACGAACGAATATTCAGTTACTGACTCATTGGTCGCTTATGCGTACGGCGGTGTCTGCTTTATAGTGCTGCGACGCGGGCTTGCCGTGGCACCCTGGCGCTGGCCTGTGGTCCAAGCCCCTGAACCGTCGTGACTGATTAAGGACAAAGCCATGCTGGACTGGAAAAACCGCGAGGCCAACGCCGAGCCCCGCGAGCGTGTCGATGGCCGCCGCGCCGCTGCCCGTAGCTATTTTGGCGGGCTCTGGAGCCGTGCCCTGGGGACCCTGATCGGGTTGTACCTGCTGGTGTGCCTGGGCCTGGGCTGGTACTGGAGCGAGGAGCCGGCGCTGTTCCCGGTCCAGCAGAACGCCCAGGCTGCCGCCGAGCGTAACGGCCAGCAGATGGTGGTGGGCTATACCACCATCGAAACCCTCAAGAGCGTGGCCGGTACCCTGCTGAACAAGCCGGGTGGCTACATTTCCAACGACCGCTTCCCGCCAGGCCTGTGGATGGACAACATGCCGAGCTGGGAATACGGCGTGCTGGTGCAGGTACGTGACCTGTCCCGCGCCCTGCGCAAGGACTTCGCCCGTTCGCAGTCGCAGTCCACTGAAGATGCCGACCTGGCCAAGGCCGAGCCGCGCTTCAACTTCGACAACAAGAGCTGGATCCTGCCATCGAGTGAGTCGGAGTTCGAAGAGGGCATCAAGTCGCTGAGCCGCTATCAGGCCCGCCTGGCCGCTGGCGACAAGGGCGCCGCCTTCTATACCCGTGCCGACAACCTGAACAACTGGCTGGGTGACGTCGCCACCCGCCTGGGTTCGCTGTCGCAGCGCCTGTCGGCCAGCGTTGGCCGGGTCAAGCTCAACACCACCCTGAAGACCGAGTCGGTGGTCGCCGGCCAGGCGCCGCAGGTGGATGAAGAGCTGGTGGAAACCCCGTGGCTGCAGATCGACAACGTGTTCTACGAAGCCCGTGGCCAGGCCTGGGCGCTGTCGCACCTGCTGCGCGCCATCGAGGTCGACTTCGCCGACGTGCTGGCGAAGAAGAACGCCACGGTCAGCGTGCGCCAGATCATTCGTGAACTGGAAGCCTCGCAGGAGCCGCTGTGGAGCCCGATGGTGCTCAACGGCAGCGGCTTCGGCATGTGGGCCAACCATTCGCTGGTCATGGCCAACTACATTTCCCGGGCCAACGCCGCAGTCATCGACCTGCGTCAGCTGCTGTCGCAGGGTTGAGCGTGGCCATCAGCGCCAACGAGGCCGCCCATCGGGCGGCTTCCGACCGTGAACGGGTCACCTGGGTGGATGAAGCCGACCAGGTGCTCGGCGCGTTGCCCAGGGCCGAGCTGCGTGAGCGTGGCCTGATCGGTCGCTGCACGTTCATCCTCTTGTTCAACAGCGCGGGTGAGTTGTGTGTGCACCGCCGGACCCTGAGCAAGGCGCTGTACCCCGGGTATTGGGACGTGGCGGCCGGTGGCATGGTGGCGGCAGGGGAGGCGTATGCCGATTCGGCTGCCCGCGAGCTGGCCGAGGAGCTGGGCATCGAAGGCGTCGAACTGCGTTTTCATGAGCGCTTCTATTTCGACCAGCCAGACAACCGCCTGTGGTGCGCGGTGTTTTCGGCGGTGTCGGATGCGCCGTTGCGGCTGCAGCCGGAAGAGGTGATCGAGGCGCGCTTCATTGGCCTGGAACAGGCTGAGCAAGAAAGCCTGACGAAGCCGTATTGCCCGGACTCGTTGGCGGCGTTGCAGCGCTATAAAGCAAGCCTCAAATAGATGCGTGGGCCATGCCGGCCCCTTCGCGGGTAAACCCGCTCCCACAGGGATTTCACAGGCCGTGAAACCTGCGCAGTACCTGTGGGAGCGGGTTTACCCGCGAAGGGGTCGCAAAACATTCGCAAAATGGCGCATTCCAGTACTTAGCAACAGCCTGATTTATCGTTACACTGCGCGCCCTTTTCGGGCTGCCGCAGGATCTTGCGGCAGTAGCGCCGCCCCTGCCAGAGTGGGGCTTCGCGGTCGGCTCCCGTCGACCAGTTTTTGTCCTCAGCACAGAGGAACAAAAGTGGCCAAGAAAGCTTCTTCCTTCGCCGCCCTTGGCGGTCTCGTTTACTCCACCGATGCCGGTCGGCACTGCCCCGACTGCGGCCAGCCGGTGGACGCCTGCACCTGCAAGCAGCAAGTCATCCCCGAAGGTGACGGCATCGCCCGTGTGCGCCGTGAAAGCAAAGGCCGTGGTGGCAAGACCGTGACTACCGTCACCGGCGTGCCGCTGCCGCTCGACCAGCTCAAGGAGCTGGCCACCACCCTCAAGCGCCGTTGCGGTACCGGCGGCGCACTGAAGGATGGGGTCATCGAGATCCAGGGCGACCATGTCGAGCTGCTGATCGCCGAGCTGATCAAACAGGGCTTCAAGGCGAAAAAGTCCGGCGGCTGATGCGCCCCCGCGATTTTTTGCCCAACGCTTTCTAAACTCGTTCCCGTGACCAGGGTCTACCCCAGGGCACGGACGAATCGTCATTTTTGGCTTTTACACTGCGCCCGCCTCCTTGCGGGGCAGTGTCCTGGACTTATCTATAGGGGACTTCAATGTCCGTACGACGCACACGCAAAGACGATGGTAGCCAATGGACCGTGGCCGACAGCCGCAGTGTTTATGGCATCCGCCATTGGGGCGCTGGTTATTTCGCCATCAATGAAGCCGGGCGCGTCGAAGTGCGCCCCAACGGCCCCGGCAGCGCGCCGATCGACCTGTTCGAGCAGGTCGACGAGCTGCGTCAGAGCGGCCTGTCGCTGCCGCTGCTGGTACGCTTCCCCGACATCCTGCAGGACCGCGTGCGCCAGTTGACCGGTGCCTTCGATGCCAACATCGCGCGCCTGGAATACCAGAGCCAGTACACCGCGCTGTACCCGATCAAGGTCAACCAGCAGGAAGCGGTGGTGGAAAACATCATCGCCACGCAGAACGTGTCGATCGGCCTGGAGGCCGGCTCCAAGCCCGAGCTGCTGGCAGTGCTGGCGCTGGCGCCGAAGGGTGGCACCATCGTCTGCAACGGCTACAAGGACCGCGAGTTCATCCGCCTGGCGCTGATGGGCCAGAAACTCGGCCACAACGTGTTCATCGTCATCGAGAAAGAGTCGGAAGTGGCCCTGGTGATCGACGAGGCCGCCGAGCTCAAGGTCAAGCCACAGGTCGGCCTGCGCGTGCGCCTGTCGTCGCTGGCTTCGAGCAAGTGGGCCGACACCGGGGGCGAGAAGTCCAAGTTCGGTTTGTCTGCTGCTCAGCTGATCTCGGTGGTGCAGCGCTTCCGCGATGCCGGCCTGGACCAGGGCATCCGCCTGCTGCACTTCCACATGGGCTCGCAGATCGCCAACCTGGCCGACTACCAGCACGGTTTCAAGGAAGCCATCCGTTACTACGGCGAACTGCGTGCACTGGGCCTGCCGGTCGACCATATCGACGTCGGCGGTGGCCTGGGTGTGGACTACGACGGTACCCACTCGCGCAACGCCAGCTCGATCAACTACGACATGGACGACTACGCCGGCGTGGTGGTGGGCATGCTCAAGGAGTTCTGCGACGCGCAGGGCCTGCCGCACCCGCACATCTTCTCGGAGAGTGGCCGTTCGCTGACTGCGCACCACGCGATGCTGGTGATCCAGGTGACCGACGTCGAGAAGCACAACGACGACGTGCCGACCATCGAGAACAAGGAAGCCCTGCCGGAAACCGTGCAATGGCTGGTCGACCTGCTTGGCCCGACCGACATCGAGATGGTCACCGAGACCTACTGGCGCGCCACCCACTACCTGGGCGACGTGGCGGCGCAGTACGCCGATGGCAAGATCAGCCTGGCCGAGAAGGCCCTGGCCGAGCAGTGCTACTTCGCCGTGTGCCGCCGCCTGCACAACTCGCTGAAGGCCCGTCAGCGCTCTCACCGCCAGGTGCTGGACGAGCTCAACGACAAGCTGGCCGACAAGTACATCTGCAACTTCTCGGTGTTCCAGAGCCTGCCGGACACCTGGGCCATTGGCCAGGTACTGCCGATCATCCCGTTGCACCGCCTGGACGAGGAGCCGATGCGCCGCGCGGTGCTGCAGGACCTGACCTGCGACTCCGACGGCAAGATCAACCAGTACGTCGACGAGCAGAGCATCGAGACCAGCATGCCGGTGCATGCGGTCAACGAAGGCGAGGATTACCTGCTGGGCGTGTTCCTGGTCGGTGCCTATCAGGAAATTCTCGGCGACATGCACAACCTGTTCGGTGACACCGACTCGGTGAACATCTACCAGAACGCCGATGGCAGCGTGTACCACGCCGGTATCGAGACCCACGACACCATCGAAGACATGCTGCGTTACGTGCACCTGTCCCCGGAGGAGTTGATGACGCACTACCGCGACAAGGTGGCCAGCGCCAAGATCAGCGCACGTGAGCGGACCCAGTTCCTCGATGCGTTGCGCCTGGGCCTGACGCGCTCGTCCTACCTCTCGTCTTGACCGCCGAGGCCGCTCTTACGCGTTTCTTGTAGGAGCGGCCTTGCGTCGCGAAAGGGTCGCAAAGCGGCCCCGACGCTACTGAATCCAACACCCTCTTTTCTGCAACCGCCACCCAACCCACCCCAACGTCACCGCCCGCAACGCCATGAACCCGAGAAACGCCAACCACAACCCATGGTTGCCAAGCCCACTCAGAAGCAGGCCCAACGGCAATGCAATCAGCACCGACAGCAACATCGCATTGCGCATCTCCCGCGCCCGGGTCGCGCCGATGAACAGCCCGTCGAGCAAGTAACTCCACACCGCAATCAACGGCAGCAGCGCCAGATACGGCAGGTACGGATAAGCCGCCGCCCGCACGCTTTCGATATCGGTCTGCAGGTCGATGAACAGGTGCCCACCGAGCAGGAACACGCCGGCAAACCCCACGCTGGTGATCAGCGACCAACCACAGGCCACCACCAGTGACCGGCGCAAGGTATCTCGGTCCCGCGCACCAATGGCATGCCCGCACAGCGCCTCCACGGCATGCGCCAGGCCATCCAGCGCGTAGGCAGTTAGCAGCAACCCGTTGAGCAGCAGGGCATTGGCCGCTACCGTGGCTTCGCCCAGGCGGGCGCCCTGCACGGTGATCAGCAGGAACACCAGCTGCAGCGCCAGGCTACGCAGGAAGATGTCGCGGTTTACCGCCAGCAATGGCCGCCAGGCGTGCCAGCGCTTGAGCGCGGCCCAGGCGACCTGCCCGGGGTAGGCGCGCAGGGCCGGGCGGGTCAGGGCCAGGCCGAGCAGGGCGGCGCTCCATTCGGCGATCACCGAGGCGCGTGCCGAACCCAGCACGCCCCAGTTCAGGCCCAGCACGAACCACAGGTTGAGGGCGATGTTCAGCAGGTTGGTGGTCAGCAAAATCGCCAACGGCGCCCGTGCGTTCTGGGTGCCGAGGAACCAGCCGACCAGCGCATAGCTGGCCAGCGCTGCTGGCAGGCCGAGCAGCCGGGTGTGGAAGAACGCCTCGGTGGATTGCTGCAACGCCTCGCTCGGCTGCATGGCGTGCAGCGCCAGCTGGCTGAAGGGCAGGGCGAGCAGGCCGATCAGCAGGGCGAAGGCCACGGCCAGCAGCAGGCCCTGCACCAGCACCTGGCGCAGCGCCGCGCCGTCGGCACGCCCGGCGGCCTGGGCGGCAAAACCGGTGGAGCCCATGCGCAGGAAGCCCATCAGGCCGACCATGAAGGTGAACAGCGTGGCGCCCACGGCCACCGCGCCGAGCTGGTGGGCATGGGGCAGGTGGCCGATCACGGTGCTGTCGACCAGGGCCACCAGCGGTACCGAAATGTTGGAGAGGATCATCGGCGCGGCCAGCGCCCAGACCTTGCGGTGAGTGGGGCGGTGCTGCCAGTCGGTGGTCAGTTGCGACATTGCAATTCCTGAGGCTGTGGGGCCGCTTCGCGGGCAAGCCCGCTCCCACAAAGGCGCCTCTATCCTGTGGGAGCGGGCTTGCCCGCGAAGGGGCGCAGAGCGCCCCCAGTATTCGGCTGGGCGCATTGTAACGGCAAGGCAACCAAACCACGCGAACCTGGTCTCACTTGCCGCATCGGTGAAAGTGCCGAATCCGCCATTGCGCTATAGTTGCTGCCCTCACGTACACGCTGCCAAAGAGTTCCCACTCCATGTTCAACAAAGGATTGTTGCTGGCCTGCGCGCTGGCCTTGCTCAGTGCCTGTGATTCCTCGACACCGGACAAACCCGCGCCCGCCGAAAAACCGGCCGCGAGCGCTGTGGCCGAGGCCCCGGCGCCCAAGCGCGAGGACCCTGCCGTCCTCGCCAAACGCTACGAGGGGCGCGAGCTCAGCGTGCTGGATGTCTCGGAGGTGCAGCTCGATGGCGCCAGTACCCTGTCGATCAGCTTTTCGGCACCGCTGGACGCCAAGCAGGACTTCGCCGCCAAGGTGCACCTGGTCGATACGGTCAACGGCAAGGTCGACGGTGCCTGGGAACTCTCCGACAACCAGATGGAACTGCGCCTGCGCCACCTGGAGCCGCAGCGCAAGCTGGTGCTGACCGTCGACAAGGGCCTGCTGGCGGTCAACGGCAACAGGCTCGACAGCGACTCGGTGAGCCGCCTCGAAACCCGCGACATGCAACCCACCGTCGGCTTCGCCAGCCGTGGTTCGTTGCTGCCCACCCGCCTGGCCGAAGGCCTGCCGGTGATCGCGCTGAACGTACCCAAGGTCGATGTCGAGTTCTTCCGGGTCAAGCCTGAGATGCTCTCGACCTTCCTGGCCAACTGGGGCCGCAACAGCAGCCTGTACTACTACCAGTCCAAGGAAACCCTGGACATGGCCGAGCTGGTCTACAGCGGCCGTTTCGACCTGAACCCGGCGCGCAACACCCGCGAGACCGTGCTGTTGCCGATTGCCGGGATCAAGCCGCTGCAGGCGCCGGGTGTGTACCTGGCCGTGATGCGCGCCTCCGGGACCTATGACTATTCGCAGCCGGCGACGCTGTTCACCCTCAGCGACATCGGCGTATCCGCGCACCGCTACCGTGACCGCCTGGACGTGTTCGCCCAGGCCCTGGAAGGTGGCAAGGCGCTCAAGGACGTCAACCTCGAGCTGCATGACGACAAGGGCAAGCTGCTGGCCCAGGCCAAGACCGATGGCGCCGGCCATGCCCAGCTGCCGATCACGGCCAAGGCCGACACCCTGATCGCCACCCAGGGCGTGCACACCACCCTGCTGCGCCTGAACACCGCAGCCCTGGACCTGGCCGAATTCGACATCACCGGCCCCCAGGCCAACCCGCTGCAGTTCTTCATTTTCGGCCCGCGTGACCTCTATCGCCCGGGTGAAACGGTGCTGCTCAACGGCCTGCTGCGCGACCAGGATGGCAAGCCGGTGAAGGCACAGCCGGTCAGCGTGGAAGTGCGTCGCCCGGATGAGCAGGTCAGCCGCAAGTTCGTCTGGGAGGCCGACGCCAATGGCCTGTACCAGTATCAGTTGCAACTGGCCACGGAGGCCCCGACCGGCCGCTGGCAATTGCTGCTCGACCTGGGCGGCGGTCGCAAGCAGGTGTACGAGTTCCTGGTCGAAGACTTCCTGCCCGAGCGCCTGGCGCTGGAACTCAAGGGTAGCGATACGCCGCTGTCGCCTGAGGAGGATGCGCGCATCCAGGTCAATGGCCGCTACCTCTACGGTGCGCCGGCTGCCGGCAATCGCCTGAGTGGCCAAGCCTACGTGCGCCCATTGCGCGAAGCGGTGCCGGCACTGCCGGGCTACCAGTTCGGCTCGGTTACCGAAAGCGAACTGACCCAGGACCTGGAACTCGACGAAGTCACCCTCGACCAGGCCGGCAAGGCAGTGGTCGATATCGAAAGCCATTGGGCCGAAGCACGGTCCCCGCTGCAACTGACCGTGCAGGCCAGCTTGCAGGAGTCCGGTGGACGGCCGATCACCCGCCGCCTCGAACAGCCGATCTGGCCGGCCGAGCGCCTGCCCGGCCTGCGCGGCCTGTTCGACGGTGAGGAGACCGACAGCGATGGCCCGGTGGAATTCGAGTTCCTGGTGGCCGACCGCGCTGGCAACAAGCTCGCCGCCAACGACCTGAAAGTGCGCCTGATCCGCGAGCGCCGCGACTACTACTGGAACTACTCGCAGAGCGATGGCTGGAGCTACAACTTCAACGAGAAGTTCCTCACCCAGAGCGAGCAGACCCTCAGCGTCAAGGCCGGCTCCACCGCCAAGCTGAGCTTCCAGGTGGAATGGGGGCCGTACCGCGTCGAGGTGGAAGACCCCGAGACCGGGCTGGTGTCCAGCGAACGCTTCTGGGCCGGTTACCGTGCTCAGGACAACGCCGAAGGCGGCGCGGTGCGCCCCGACCAGGTGAAGCTGGCGCTGGACAAGCCGGCCTATGCCGATGGCGCCACCGCCAAGGTCACCGTGACCCCGCCAGCGGCCGGTAGCGGCTACCTGATGATCGAGTCCAGCGATGGCCCGCTGTGGTGGCAGGAAATCGAGGTGCCCGCCGAGGGCAAGACCTTCGACGTGCAGCTGGACAAGCAGTGGGCGCGCCACGACCTGTACATCAGCGCGCTGGTGATCCGCCCGGGCGAGCGCAAGGCCAATGCCACGCCCAAGCGCGCCGTCGGCGTGCTCCACCTGCCGCTGGCGCGTGCCGAACGCAAGCTTGCGGTCAACCTGCAGGCGCCGGAGAAGATGCGCCCCAAGCAGCCGCTGACGGTGAAGATCAAGGCCGCTAATGCCGACGGTAGCGTGCCGAAGCAGGTGCAGGTGCTGCTGTCCGCCGTCGACGTGGGCATCCTCAATATCACCGATTTCAAGACCCCCGACCCGTTCGCCAGCCTGTTCGGTCGCAAAGCCTATGGCGCCGACCAGCTGGACATCTACGGCCAGCTGATCGAAGCCGGCCAGGGCCGCCTGGCCAGCCTGGCCTTTGGTGGTGACGCGGCGATGGCCAAGGGCGGCAAGCGCCCCAACACCACGGTCACTATTGTCGCCCAGCAAAGCCTGCCGGTGACCCTGAACGACCAGGGCGAAGGTGAAGCGACGGTCGATATCCCGGACTTCAACGGTGAACTGCGGCTGATGGCCCAGGCCTGGACCGACGAGCACTTCGGCATGGCCGAGGGCAAGACGGTGGTGGCCGCGCCGCTGATCGCCGAACTGTCGGCGCCGCGCTTTTTGGCCGGCGGTGACCGCACCAGCCTGGCGCTGGACCTGGCCAACCTGTCGGGGCGAGCGCAGCAGTTGAATGTCGAAATCCGCACCGAGGGCCAGCTGAGCCTGGCGGCCAGCGCCCAGCAGAACATCGCCCTGGCCGAGGGCCAGCGCAGCACGCTGTTGATCCCGGTGCAGGCCCTGGGTGGCCTGGGGCAGGGCAAGGTGCAGGTGCGGGTCAATGGCCTGCAACTGCCAGGTGAGCCAGCGAACACCTTCGAACGCGAATGGACCCTGGGCGTGCGCCCGGCCTACCCGGCGCTGCTCAAGCATTACCGCGTGGCCCTCAAGGACCAGCCATGGACCCTGCCGGAAAGCGACCTGGCCGCCTTCGAGCCCGCCGGCCTGGAAGCCAGCCTGGCGCTGTCGAGCCGCCCGCCGCTGAACCTGGCCGAGCAGATCCGCGCCCTCGAAGCCTACCCTTATGGCTGCCTGGAGCAGACCACCAGCGGCCTCTATCCGTCGCTGTACGCCGATGCCGAAAGCCTCAAGCGCCTGGGCATCAAGGGCGAGCCGGCCGAGGTGCGCAAGCGCAAGATCGAGATGGGCATCGAGCACCTGCTGGGCATGCAGCGCTACAACGGCAGCTTCGGCCTGTGGAGTTCGGACAGTGAAGAGGAATACTGGCTGACCGCCTATGTCACCGACTTCCTGCTGCGTGCCCGCGACCAGGGCTACGGTGTGCCGGCCGAGGCCCTGAAGAAGGCCAACGAGCGCCTGCTGCGCTACTTGCAGGAACGCAACCTGATCGAAGTCGATTACAGCGAGAACGCCGAGCACACCCGCTTTGCTGTGCAAGCCTACGCCGCGCTGGTGCTGTCGCGCAGCCAGCAGGCACCGCTGGGCGCCCTGCGCAGCCTGTTCGAGCGCCGCGCCGATGCCCGCTCCGGCCTGCCGCTGGTGCAACTGGCGGTGGCGCTGGACGCGATGGGCGACAAGCCGCGCGCCGAGCAGGCGCTGCAGGCGGGGCTGGGCATCAGCCGCAGCAAGGGCTGGATGGCCGACTATGGCAGCAGCCTGCGCGACCAGGCGTTGATCCTGGCGCTGCTGCAGGAGAGCAAATTGGCCAGCAACCAGGTCGACCAGCGGCTGTTCGCCCTGTCGGACGAGCTGGCGGCCAACCGCTGGTTGTCGACCCAGGAGCGCAATGCCTTGTACCTGGCCGGCCGTGGCCTGCTGGGCAAGCCGCAAGCGCCGTGGAAGGCTCGCCTGGACAGTGCCGGTGAGGTGCGTGAATTCAACAATGCCGAGGCGGGCATGAAGCTCGAAGGGCCGTTGCTGGCCTCGCCGCTGAGCGTGCAGAACGAGGGCAGCGAAACCCTCTACCAGCAACTGACCCTCTCCGGCTACCCACGCCAGGCGCCTGCCGCCGGTGGCAACGGCATGGAGATCCGCCGTGATTACCTGGGCATGAATGGCCAGCCGCTTGACCTGCACGACCTGCGCAGCGGCGACCTGGTGCTGGTGCACCTGGCGCTCAAGGCCACAGATCGCGTGCCGGATGCTCTGGTGGTCGACTTGCTGCCGGCAGGCCTGGAGCTGGAAAACCAGAACCTGGCACAGAGCGCGGCCAGCCTGGACAACGCCAGCAGCGCGGTGAAGCAGTGGCGCGAGTCGATGCAGAACGCCAGCGTGGTGCACCAGGAGTATCGTGATGACCGCTACGTGGCGGCGCTCAAGCTCGACGGCTATGGCACCACGCACCTTCTGTACCTGGCGCGGGCGGTGACCCCGGGCACCTACCGGGTGCCGCCGCCGCAGGTGGAATCGATGTACCGGCCAAACCTGCAGGCGGTGGGGGATGGGCAAGGCGAGATGACGGTGAAAGCGCGTTAGGCCTTGCGCGGCCCCTGTAGGAGCGGCCTTGTGTCGCGAAAGGGCTGCACAGCAGCCCCGGCAATTTCAGCTGCCAGGCTGAAGTCTGGGGGGCGCTTCGCGCCCCTTTCCGACCGGTCCGGCGCCCCGGCAAGGCCGCTCAAAATCAGTGAATCACCCAGCTCATTACCCACAGCCCCAGCACCAGCCAGATGATCCCGAGGATGATCGAAGCCCGCATGAAGGCGCGGATGGCCGAGTACAGCAGCATCAGGCCGATGATCAGGGCGAGGATGCTGAGCAGCGAGGTGTCCATGCCCAGCGTGCGTGCCAGGCCATCGATGAAATTGCCACCGGCATTGGCCAGCAGGTTGAACAGGCCGCTCAGGGCGTCGACGATGAAGCGGATCAGCGACCCCAGTGCCTGGCCAAGCCACTCGAAAAAACCTTCTACATGCATAGTTGCTTCCTGATGAACGAATCGGCACGGTTGCCGTTCCCAAGCCTTTGGCCATTACCTGGCCAGGTCGGTTCCCGATGCCAAGCTTAGCGCGGCCACGTACCCGAGCGAGACGGCTTGTGCGTGCCGCCGCGGTCATCATCCTGATGCTGCTCGGCCTGCTGTGGCTGGCCGACCGCATCTGGCCACTGCCGATGCCGGGCAATGACCTGGCACGGGTGGTGCTGGCCGAGGACGGCACACCGTTGTGGCGTTTTGCCGATGCCGATGGCGTGTGGCGCTACCCGGTCAGCCCGGAAGAGGTGTCGCCACTGTACCTGCAGGCCCTGCTGACCTACGAGGACCGCTGGTTCTACCGCCACCCAGGGGTCAACCCGCTGGCCCTGGCGCGCGCGGCCTGGCTCAACCTGCGCGGCGGGCGGGTGGTGTCTGGCGGCAGTACCTTGTCGATGCAGGTGGCGCGCCTGCTCGACCCACATGACCGCACCCTGGGCGGCAAGCTGCGGCAGCTGTGGCGCACCGCGCAACTGGAGTGGCACCTGTCCAAGCGCGAGATCCTGCAGCTCTACCTGGACCGTGCCCCGTTCGGCGGCACCTTGCAGGGCGTGGCGGCGGCCAGCTGGGCGTATCTGGGCAAGTCGCCGCAGCACCTCACGCCCGCCGAGGCTGCCTTGCTGGCCGTGTTGCCACAGGCACCGAGCCGCTTGCGCCCGGACCGCCACCCGGCCCGCGCCCAGCGTGCGCGCGACAAGGTGCTGCAGCGCCTGGGCGAGTATCAGGTGTGGCCGGCTCAACAGCTCAAGGAGGCTGCCGAGGAACCGCTGCTGCTGGCTCCGCGTCAGGAGCCAGCACTGGCGCCCCTGCTGGCGCGGCGGCTGAACACCCCAGGCAGCCCGACCTTGATTCGCACCACCCTCGACGCCTCGCTGCAACGGCGCCTCGAGGACCTGCTGCTGGGTTGGCGTGCACGCCTGCCGGAGCGCACCTCGGCGGCGATCCTGGTGGTCGACGCGCAGAGCATGGCGGTGCGCGCTTACCTGGGCTCGATCGACCTGAGCGACGAGCGCCGTTTCGGCCATGTCGACATGGTCCGTTCGTTGCGCTCGCCAGGCTCGACGCTCAAGCCGTTTCTCTACGGCCTGGCCCTGGATGATGGCCTGATCCACTCCGAATCGCTGCTGCAGGACGTGCCGCGGCGCTACGGCGACTATCGGCCCGGTAACTTCTCGATGGGCTTCAGCGGCCCGGTGTCTGCCGCCTCGGCGCTGGCGCTGTCGCTCAACCTGCCGGCAGTGCAATTGCTCGAAGCCTACGGGCCCAAGCGCTTCGCCGCGCAGTTGCGCATGGCCGGCGTGCCGTTGGCGCTGCCGCCGTTGGCCGAGCCCAACCTGGCATTGATTCTGGGCGGTGCCGGTAGCCGCCTGGAGGACCTGGTCGGCGGCTACGCGGCACTGGCCCGGGGTGGCAGCAGCGCGCAGGTGCGCCTGCAGCCACAGGATCCTCTGCTGGAGCGCCGGTTGATGTCGCCAGGCGCGGCCTGGATCATCCGGCGCATCCTCAGTGGCCAGGCGCGGCCCGACCGCGACCCCCATGCCGAACTGGTGCAGCGCCCGCAACTGGCCTGGAAGACCGGTACCAGTTATGGCTTTCGCGATGCCTGGTCGATCGGCGTAGGGCCGCGTTACCTGATCGGCGTGTGGATCGGTCGGCCCGATGGTACGCCGGTGCCCGGGCAGTTCGGCCTGGCCTCGGCGGCACCGTTGATGCTGCAGGTGCATGACTTATTGAGCAACCGCGACAGCCAGCGGGGCATCCGGGTACCGGTGGAACGCGTGCCGGAAAGTGTTGGCGTGGCGGCCATCTGCTGGCCGCTGGGCCAGCCGATGAACCGACAGGATCCGAACTGCCGGCGCCAGCGTTTCGCCTGGACCCTCGATGGCACTACACCGCCCACGTTGCAGGCTGCCGACCAGCCCCTCGGCCTGGGGCTGCGCGAGAGCGTCTGGGTGAATGCCCAGGGCCTGCGCGTGGACGGCAGTTGCCCGGGCGCCAAGGCGCTCGACATCGCCCTGTGGCCGGCACCGCTGGAGCCTTGGTTGCCACGCGCCGAGCGGCGTACGGCGCGGCTGCCGGCGGTTGACCCGAGCTGCCCGCCACAGGTGCCGGCCAGCTCGCCACCGCTGTCCATCGTTGGCGTTCGCCCCGGCGACACCCTGCGGCGCCCTGCCACCAGCAGAGAACCCCTGCAGTTGTACGTCTCTGCCCTCGGCGGCGGCGGGCGGCGCTGGTGGTTCCTCAACGGCCAGCCGCTGGGCGAAAGCGAAGGGCAGGGCAGCGTGCTGGTGCGTTTCGAACAGGCCGGGCAGTTCGAACTCAGTGCCCTGGACGAAAGCGGAGAAACAGCGCGGGTGGCGTTCCAGGTCAACGAATAGGCGTTCGACGATTAACGGGGCAACACCTACGCTTGCAAGTGACGGGTGAGGCCGGCCGACGCCCCGGTACCCAAGGGATTGTGGAGCGTCCTATGCGCCTTCTGCTGATGCCCCTGTTGCTGCTGCCCTGGGCCGGTCTGGTGATTGCCGAGCCCTTGCCTGTGTTGCTCGACGGCCACGAATACGAGCGCCGCCTGCCCAGCGCGAACCTGCCGATCGAGGCCTACCGCCACCTTGCCCCGAGCCTGCACCTGGAGCCGTCCAGGGCGGTAACCAGCACGTTGCCCGTGGACACCCGTTTCGTATTGCACAAGGTGCGCTTCGAAGGGGGGACGGTCTACCCGTTGAGCGAGCTGCGCGAGCATTACCAGCCCTTGGTCGGTCGCGAGGTGAGTGTCGGCGAGTTGCAGCAGTTCACCGAACGCCTGACCCAGCGCTACCAGCGCGACGGCTACCTGCTGTCGCAGGCTTACCTGCCTGATCAGGACTTTGCCGAGGGCCGCGTGCATGTCGTGTTGGTCGAGGGGTATGTTCATGAGGTTCGGCGGGAAGGAGAGATCGGCCCCGCTGGCGCTTACCTCGACCAGCTGCTGGAGCGTTTGCGCGCGGAACGCCCGTTGACCCAGGCGACGCTCGACCGGTTCATCGGCCTGGCCCAGCGCATTCCGGGCGTGACGCTGCAGGCTGATTTGGCCCAGCTCGAGCGCAGCGAAGGCGCCACGCGGCTTATCCTCAATGCCAGGCGCAAGCCCTTCGATGCGGCGATGACGCTCAGCGATGGCAGCCGCGACGGCTTGCAGGGGCTGTTCAAGGTCGCCAGCAATGCCCAGACCCGCGTTGCCGAACAGTTGACGGCCAGCGTGCTACTGCCGCCGGGCGATGACCACACTGAATACCAGCGCCTCGATTACAGCCAGCACCTGGATGCACAGGGCAGCCAGTTGTTGCTATCGGCCGCTCGCTATCGCAGCGAGCCGCGCACACCGGTGCGTCTGGAGCATGGTTCGCAATTTTTTCAGAGGATTGAAAGCGAACGTTATGCAGTCGGGCTTGCCCAGCCGGTGATCGTCACGCCGGATGAATGGCTGGCGGTGTCAGGGCATGTCTATTCGGTCAGCGAGCACAACGAAGATCTCAGCGGTGGCCTGGGGCGCAATGACACCTATGTACGCGCGCTGTCGTTCGAAGGTGACTGGCGCAAGGTCGAGGCCGGGCGGCTGCGCAGGGTCAGCGCCGGGGTGTATCAGGGGCTGGATTATCTGGGGGCACGCAGCGATGCCGATTACGACATGGACTTTCTGCGCTTTCGCGTCGCTGGCTTGCAGAGCGACCCGCTGTTTCAGCACTGGCAGGGCGTGCTGTCAGGCGCCTTGTACTGGACCGATGACCGGCTGCCCGACAGCGAGCGTGCGGTATTTGGCGGGCAGCACTTCGGCCATGGCTACCCGCAGGACCAAGCGGCAGGGGACAAGGGCTGGGGCGTGGCGTACGAGCTGAACTACAGCATCCAGCCTGGCGCTGGTTGGGTACGGCTGATGCAGCCCTATGCGCTGCTGGATGCTGCGCAGGCGTGGTACAACGGCGGGCCACTCGAAGATGCCAGGATGCGCTCGGCAGCGTTGGGTGTGCGGCTTGGGGATGGGCGTTACGGCAATGTGGCATTTGAGGTGGCCAAGCCGCTGGCGGATGTGGCGTTGGACAGCAAGAACCGGGGGCCGCGCTGGGTGATGAGCTTCAGCTATTTGCTGGAGTAGAGGCTGGCTGCACCGGCCTCATCGCCGGCAAGCTCTCACAGAATAGCCACCCGCCACCAGGCCAGCGTTATCCCTGTGGGCGCTGGCTTGCCGGCGATGAGGCCAGTGGCAGTCATGCAAGGTCGAGACGAACTCAATGCGTGGTAAACCGCTGATGCACCGGCGAAGAACTCGGCGTCAACGCCAGCGCCAACTGGGTGCGGTTGTGCATGTGGGTCAACCGCAACACCTGCGACACATACAGTTTCACGGTGTTCTCGGTAATCCCCAGTTCACAGGCAATCTGGTAGTTGGTCTTGCCCTTGCTCACCAGCCTGGCGACTTCCAGTTGCCGTGGTGACAGTTTTTCGAAAGCCGCCGGCAGTTCGCCTTCCGTCTCTTCGACGACGTCGGTGGCGCGGCGGTGTACGCCCTGGCCGCGGGCCTTTTCCAGGTCCTGGTAGAGCTCGTCGATGGAGCCGGCCAGGTCCTGCAAGCGTTGGTTGAGGTTGCCCAGGTCCTGGAAGCTGGCCTTGCGCTCCAGCAGCACTTGCTCCTGGCGGCGCACGCCCTCGAGCAGTTCGTCGAGATCCATGGGCTTCTGGTAGTAATCGGCGAAACCTTCGCGCAGGGCGCGGACCACGTCCTGCTTGTCGGCGCGCCCGGTGAGCATGATCGCTTCGAACATGCGTTGGCGACCGGCAATGTCCTTCAGTGCACGAACCAATTCGATGCCATCGCGATCGGGCATGTGCAGGTCGCACAACACCAGGCCGATGGCTGCGTCGGCAATGAAGCGTTCGATGGCTTCATCGGTGGAATGGGCCGCGACGCAGTGGTGGCCCTGGGTTTCGAGGAATTCACATAACTGTTCGACGATCAGCGCCTGGTCATCTACGACCAGAACCTTTACCTCACTAAATGAAATGTTCACGATCAACTCCCTGTTCGTAAGCGGCCCTGCTCCCGGGCCAGACGCTCTGGCAGCTTAAAAATAGACGCTGCTCGCGATTCTGTACAAGGTTTGTACAAGTCATCGGACAACAGGGATGTTCATTGGATCCATACAGCCGTGAGCAGAAAGCCCGCCAGCACGTAGGGGACGAAGGCCTGCTTGTCGCCCATCTCTTCGGTCAGGGTGGCCAGGCGCTTCTTCACCTTGGGGTTGAGCAGCGTCCACAGGCGCCTGCGGGCAAGCAGCCAGAGCACCACGCTGACGCCCGCACCGATGAAGGTGCCGAGCACATATTGCGGGCTGGTCGCCAGGGCCAGTGCGCCCATCAGCTTGACGTCGTCGGCACCGAAGCGGCCCAGCATGTAGCCCGGCAGCGTCAGCAACATGACGATGGCCAGGGCCCAGCCGGCGTCGCTGGCATCGGCGCCGATCCAGCTGTGCCCGGTGGCGAACAGCCAGGCCAGGGCGCCCGCGGCAAACCCCAGGGTCAGCATGTTGGCGATCTGGCGCTCGCGGATATCTTGTTCAGTGCACAAGGCAAGCCACATCAGGAGAACAATGCTTTGCATCGGCAGGCCGCCTTTCCCATTCGTTGAACACTTCTACCCGATCAGTCAGGTTTCCTAATCAGGGTAGACGCGATCTGACGAACGGGCAGGTCAGGGTGGCAAAAAGGTCGGCGGGGAAACGGCCTGGTGTCGTAACCAGGCCGCTTGCGAAGTGGCAGGTTTACTTCACCCGGCCCGGAGGATAGTTGCCGAGGACTTGGGCAACGGTCTTCTGGATTGCGTTGTTACGTTCGTCGGGGCTGGGCGGGTAGTTGTTCATGATCTGTTCGGCGCTGCCACGCCAGACCAGCTTGCCGTCATGGCCATCGAACAGGTCGACCTGGATGGTCGCCACCTTGTAGTCGACACTGCGGGTTTCGTTGTACATCGGCCCGCCCCAGTAACCGTTCCAGTAGCCGCCCCAGGCCCCGCCATAGTTGGTGGTGATCTGTTGCTGGCGTTGTTCGACGATCAGGTAGGCGCGGACGGTGACGTCAGGCCTGGCGCTGCCCTGGACGGGGCGCAGGCCGCGCTGGTCGAGCTGGTCGGCGACCGCCGCGCGGATACGCTGCTCGGTCAGGTCGCTCTTGATGCGTGGATCGTCCGGGCGGTATTGCAGGCCCGGTTCCTGCCACGCCCAGCTGCGATAGGCGGCAAAATCGCGGCTGGCGTCGAAATCCTGCTGAACGTTGTTGCTTGAGCAGGCGGCGAGCAACAGCGCGAATGACAGTAGAACGAGGCGGCGCAACATGATGGTTCTCCGTTAGGCGTTAACTGGGAGGATAGCCGCTGAGCGCCTTGTGAACCGATTCGCGCAGGGCGGTCTCGCGATCGCGCGGCGAGCCTTTGTCGCTGCCGCTTTCAGCGCTGGCGCTCCACACCGGCTGGCCGTTGCGGGCATCGAACAGATCGATGCGCACCACCATCACCTCCACTTCGTAGGTGCGTACGATCGGCACGCTGCCGTAGGCGCCGTAACCGTTGCGGTAGCCGCCGAAGCCGACACCGCCGTAGGGGTACGGGCCGTAATAGGGGTCGTAGTAGTCATAGTCACGCACTTGGCGCAGGCGCCGCTCCAGGCGCATGTCGGCGCTCACCAGCAAGTCGCCGGCAGCGCCCCGGGCAGGGCGCAGGCCATGTTGGTCGAGGGCGCCGCTGACGGCGTCGGCAAGCTGTGCCGGGTCGGCCTCGGCATTGCCGCTTGGCAGCTGGCCGTTGCGCCAGCTCCAGCTGCGGTAGTGCCCATAGTCGCGTGGCGGCGCCGGGTAGGCACTGGCGTCGAAGGTGTTGGCCGCTTGTGGCGGGGCCGGCGGCAGTGGGCGGCTGCTGGCCACATAAGGGTTGCTGGCCTGGCAGGCGGCCAGGGTGAGCGGCAGCAGGGCCAGGCACAACAGACGGTACGGCATGTAACCCTCCTGGAGGGGCGCAGTCAGCGGGGGCGGCACATCCAGTGCAGGTAGCGGCCGAGCCCGGCGAAGCTTGGGTGACGGCGGTGGGCCAGTTCCATTTCCAGCAGGTCGAGCAGCTCGGCCTTGTCCTGGAATTCCTTGGGCATGTAGTCGTGGAAGACGCGCACGCCACTCTCACTTTCGACTTGCCACATCACTTCAAGTTGCGCCTTGAGTTCCCGTGGATCAAGCGGTTTTTGCGGGGTCAGGCTCTGCTTTTCGCCTTCCAGGCGGTTGCTGCGCAGCTTGCGGAAATGGCCCTTGAGCAAGTTGCGGTAGACCAGCGCGTCGCGGTTGTAGAACGCCAGCGACAGCCAGCCACCCGGGGCCGTCAGCTGATGCAGCACCGGCAGGATGCTCTGCGGTTCGGCCAGCCATTCCAGCACGGCGTGGCACAGCACCAGGTCATAGGGCTCGGTGAGCTGGCCAAGCAGCTCTTGCCAGGGCGCCTGGATGAAGGTTGCCGCTTGACCCGCTTCTGCGAAGCGCGCCCGGGCACCCTCGAGCATCGGTGCGGCGGGTTCGGCCAGCGTCACATCGTGGCCACGCTCGGCCAGCCACAAGGCCATGTGGCCAAGGCCGGCGCCAATGTCGAGCACCCGCAGCGGTCGGTCTGGCAGGGCGTCGGCCAGGTCGGCCTGGAGCACGGCCAGGCGGATCGCACCTTTGGCGCCGCCGTAGATCTTCTCGGCAAAGCGTGTGGCCAGTTCATCGAAGTGACGGTCGTTCATCGGGCGAAACGCCTCTCGCTGTCGGCCAGCTTGGCCCGTACCACCTGCTCCATGTCCAGGCCCAGCTCGCTGCACAGCAGCAACAGGTAGAGGACCACGTCGCCGACTTCCTGGCCGGCATGGGCCAGCTGATCGGCGGGCAGCTGGCGCGATTGGTCCTCGCTCAGCCACTGGAAGATTTCCACCAGCTCGGCCATTTCGACGCTGGCGGCCATGGCCAGGTTCTTCGGGCTGTGGAAGCCGCGCCAATCATTGTTGTCGCGGATCTGGTGCAGGCGTTCGGTGAGTTCTTGCAGGTTCATCGGGGGTCTCCTAATGCTGCATAGCTTCAGCGCAGGCCCGATGCAAAGCAAGTGCAATCAGGGCGCTAGAGCACGGCCCAGCGCCCGACCATGTGCAGCAACCCGCCATGCCCGTCCAGCCGCAACTCGCCCGCCGGCCCCGCTTCGCTGGCACTGAGGACAACCTCCGAGGGCAAGCGCACTGGTTTGCGGAAGCCGACCTCGAAGCGATAACCACTGTTCGGGAGGTGCGTACGCAAGGCCGCCAATGCCATGGCGTTGCTCCACATGCCATGGGCGATGGCCTTGGGGAAGCCGAACAGGCGCGCGCTGGCGGCACTCAGGTGAATCGGGTTGTAGTCGCCACAAACCTTGGCGTAGCGCCGGCCGATGTCCGCGTCGGCGTACCAGCGGGTGACCTCCGCCAGGGCGCCAGGCTCGTTCTCCTCGCCATCGTCCAGCTGGCCATCCAGTTTCAGGCCACGCACCAGCATGCGGCTGGTCTCGCGCCAGAGCAGGCCAAGGCCATCTTCGGCTTCGGTGACCAGGTCAAAGGTGCCACCCTTGGCATGCGCCTGCAGATTGTCGGCATACACCGCAAAGCGCAGCCCGTCGATGCCGCCCAGCGGGCGGAGCACATCGATGCGGTTGTGCAGGTGAACCAGCCCGAGCAATGGGAAGGGAAAGTCGTGCGCAGTCAGCAGTTGCAACTGCAAGGTGAAGGCCATCACGTGTGGGTAAGTGCCGGGCAAGCGGCCATCGTCGGTGAAGTGGCAGAGCCGGCGGTAGGCTGCCAGGTTGCCGGGCTGCACACGGATGAAGCTGCGCAGGCCGCCGCTGGGCAGAGTATCGCCCGTGATCTTGCGTTTGCTGGCGGCGCGCAGGTAGAGGCTGGCGCGCGAATCCGGGCTGTGCAGGTCTTGCCATTGGCGGCTCATGTTCAGGCTCCCATCAAGGCCTGGCCGCACACGCGCAGCACCTGGCCGTTGACCGCCCCGCTACCCGGCTGGCTGAGCCAGGCGATGGCTTCGGCGACATCCTGCGGGTGCCCACCCTGGCCCAACGAGCTCAGGCGTCGCCCAGCTTCGCGCAGGCCGATGGGCATGGCGGCGGTCATGTGCGTTTCGATGAAACCGGGGGCCACGGCATTGATACTGCCGCCGCGCTCGGCAAGCTTCGCCGCCCAGGCTTCGGCGAAACCGATCAGGCCCGCCTTGCTCGCGGCATAGTTGGCCTGGCCGCGGTTGCCGGCAATGCCACTGACCGACGCCAGCAGGGTAATACGTGCGTTGTCGCCCAGCGCGCCGCCATCGTACAGGGCCTGGGTCAGCACCTGCGGTGCCTTGAGGTTGACTGCCAGCACCGCATCCCAGTATTCCGGGGTCATGTTGGCCAAGGTCTTGTCGCGGGTGATGCCGGCGTTGTGCACGACGATGTCGATGCCGTCGGGCAGGGCCTCGAGCAGTTTCGTTGCAGCATCGCTGGCGCAGATGTCCAGGCCCAGGGCCTTGCCACCGAGGCGTGCGGCGAGGGCATCGAGCTCCTGCTGGGCCTGGGGCACGTCGAGCAGCATCACTTCGGCACCATCGCGCGCCAGGGTTTCGGCGATGGCGGCGCCGATCCCGCGTGCGGCGCCGGTGACCAGGGCGCGACGGCCACCGAGCGGGCGGGTCCAGTCTTCGACCTGGGTGGCACAGGCCTGCAGGCGCAGGACCTGGCCGGACACAAAGGCACTCTTGGGGGACAGGAAGAAGCGCAGGGCGCCTTCGAGCTGTTCGTCCGCGCCCGCGCCCACATACAACAACTGCGCGGTAGCGCCGTTGCGCAGCTCTTTGGCCAGCGAACGGCTGAAGCCTTCCAGGGCACGCTGGGCGACCCTGGCCAGTGGGTCGTCGAGGGATTCCGGTGCACGCCCAAGGATCACCACATGGGCACAGGGGGCGAGGCTGCGCAGCAAAGGCTGAAAGAATTCGCGCAACTGCTTCAGCTGGTCGCTGTCGGACAGATGGCTGGCGTCGAACACCACGGCCTTGAGTTTCGGGCCCAGGCCGGCGACCCAGGCAGGCGCCTGCAGGCCGTCGCCATTGAAGCTGTACAGCGCCTCGGTCAGGCGCGGGGCGATGGCCTCGACCTGATTCGCCAGTGGCCCGCCACCGAGCACCAGTGCACCCTCCACCGGGCGCAGGCGGCCCGCCTGCCAACGTTCCAGCGGCGCCGGGCGCGGCAGGCCAAGGGCATCGACGAGGCGGCGCCCGAGGTTGGAGTTGGCAAAGCCGAGATAGCGGTCGCTCATGTGCGGGTCTCCTTGAAGGCAAGCTTGCAAGTGTGGACCAACTTTGTGGCAAGGTCGTTCGAATGCGGCAAAAACACCTAGGCTGTACGGACCAAATGGTTTCAGGAGGAACAAGCGCATGCGTTCAACTCGCCGGGTCGCGATACTGGGCGGCAACCGTATTCCTTTCGCCCGCTCCAACGGCGCCTATGCCAGCGCCAGCAACCAGGCGATGCTGACTGCAGCCCTGGAAGGCCTGATCGAGCGTTATCGCCTGCATGGGCTGCACCTGGGCGAAGTGGTGGCAGGGGCGGTGCTCAAGCATTCGCGGGACATGAGCCTGACCCGCGAATGCGTGCTCGGCTCGCGCCTGGCGCCACAGACGCCGGCCTACGACATCCAGCAGGCCTGCGGCACAGGGCTGGAAGCAGCGCTGCTGGTGGCCAACAAGATTGCCCTCGGGCAGATCGACTGTGGCATTGCCGGTGGCGTGGACACCACCTCCGATGCCCCCATCGGCGTCAACGAAGGGCTGCGGCGCATCCTCTTGCAGGCCAACCGCGGCAAGACCTTGAGCGAGCGGCTCAAGCCGTTCCTGCAATTGCGCCCAAGCCACCTGAAACCCGAACTCCCGCGCAATGGCGAGCCCCGCACCGGCCTGTCGATGGGCGAGCATTGCGAACGCATGGCGCAAACCTGGGCGATTGGCCGGGCGGAACAGGACGCGCTGGCGCTGCACAGCCATCAGCAACTGGCGGCCTCGTACAGCGAAGGTTGGCAGAATGACCTGCTGACGCCCTTCATGGGCCTGACCCGTGACAACAACCTGCGCACTGACCTGACCCTGGAACAACTGGCCAGGCTCAAACCCTCATTCGACCGCAGCGGCCTGGGCACGCTGACGCCGGGCAACTCCACGCCGCTCACCGATGGTGCCTCGCTGGTGCTGCTGGGCAGCGAACAATGGGCGCAGCAGCAGGGCCTGCCGGTGCTGGCCTATCTGGTCGATGGCGAAACCGCCGCCGTGGATTTCGTCACCGGCCGCGAGGGCTTGCTGATGGCGCCGGTGTACGCAGTGCCACGCTTGTTGGCGCGCAATGGCCTGACCTTGCAGGATTTCGACTACTACGAAATCCACGAAGCCTTTGCGGCACAGGTGCTGTGCACCCTCAAGGCCTGGGAAGATGCCGAGTACTGCCGGCAGAAACTGGGGCTTGAGGCACCGCTGGGGGCCATCGACCGTAGCAAGCTCAACGTCAAAGGCAGCTCGCTGGCGGCAGGGCATCCTTTCGCGGCTACTGGCGGGAGGATTCTGGCAAATCTGGCCAAGTTGCTGGCCAAGGCAGGCAAGGGGCGGGGGCTGATCTCGATCTGCGCGGCGGGTGGCCAGGGGGTGACGGTAATCGTCGAGCGGTGAAACACCGCGGCCTTCTGTGGGAGCGGGCTTGCCCGCGAAGAGGGCGACGCTGATCTCTGTTAGGCTTGTCTGCTCAGCACTACAAGAATTCGCTATGCAGACGATCGGACATCCCCGTGCCATTCCTGCTCTGGAGCGGTTGCCCAGGCCCCTTTATGCCCGCGCCGAAAGTCTTGGCGCCGGGTCCTGGACGACTCGCCATAGCCACGACTGGGTGCAGTTTTCCTACGCCATCAGTGGTGTATTGGGGGTGTATACCGACGATGGCAGCTACTTCGCCCCGCCGCAGTGGGGCGTGTGGATCCCCGCCGATGCCGAACATGAAGTGGTCACCTCGGGGCAGGCCGAAATGCGCAGCCTGTACATCCGCCGTGATGCCTGCCCGTGGGCGCCGGCGCAATGCCGGGTACTGGAAGTGACAGCGCTGGCGCGGGAGTTGATCAAGCAGTTCTGCCTGTTCCCGGCTGAATATGCCGAGGGCGACAGTGTCGAGGGCCGCCTGGTGGCCGTGTTGCTCGATCAGTTGCGCACCTTGCCCGAGGTAGGGTTTTCTCTGCCGCTGCCGCGGCATCCGGGGCTGTTGGCATTGTGCAATGGGCTGATTGCCGAACCGGACCAGGTGCAGACATTGCAGCAGTGGGCGGTGCAGCTGGGGTGCTCGGAAAAGACCTTGATGCGGCTGTTCCAGCGCGAGACCGGGTTGAGTTTTCGCAACTGGCGCCAGCGCATGCGACTGTTGTCGTCGCTGGCGTTGCTGGAGGCGGGGGACAGCGTGACCGAAGCGGCGTTGGGCTGTGGCTATGATTCGACTTCGGCCTACATCGCAGCCTTCAAGCAGTTGTTCGGGGCGACTCCTGGAGAATTGAAGCTCTGACGTTGCCTGTACCGGCCTCTTCGCGGGCTTGTCGGGGCGCCGAACCGCCGCGAAGAGGCCAGAACGGAAGGACTCAGGTGCGGAAGCGGCGCACCAGCGAATCCAGTTCATTGGACAGCCCCGCCAGGCTCTCGGAGTCCTGACGCGCCGCCTGGGCCAGTTCCGCCACCAGCTGCGCATCGCCATGAATCTGGCTGATATGGCGGTTGATGTCTTCGGCCACCTGGTGCTGTTCTTCTGCCGCCGTGGCGATCTGCGTGTTCATGTCACGAATGATGTCCACCGACTCGCGGATCTGCCCGAAGCTGTCACGGGCCAGGCCGATGCGGCTGACCGACTGCTGCGACACTTCCAGGCTGGCATGCATCTGCTCGGCCACTTCGGCGGTGCGGCTGGCCAGGTTGCCCAGCAAGCCATCGATCTCGGCGGTGGAGTCGGCGGTGCGCTTGGCCAGGGCCCGCACCTCGTCGGCCACCACGGCGAAACCACGGCCCTGCTCGCCGGCCCGGGCCGCTTCGATGGCCGCGTTGAGTGCCAGCAGGTTGGTCTGCTCGGCAATCGAGCGGATGGTGCCGAGGATCGACTGGATGGCGTTGCTGTCGCGCTCCAGTTGCTGGATCGATTGGGCCGACTGCTCGATCTCCTGGCTCAGGCGGTCGACGCTGTTGACCGCAGCGTCGATCTGCTGCTGGCCTTCGCGGGCCTGTTGCTGGCCACTGTCGGCCGATTGCGCGGCCTGGCTGCAGGAGCGGGCGACCTCATTGGCGGTGGCGACCATTTCGTGGAAGGCTGTGGAGACCATGTCCACGGCTTCACGCTGGCGCCCGGCCGCCTCGGCCATGTCGCTGGAGACCCGGGTGGAGCTGCTGGAGGTGCTGAGGATCTTGCTGGCGGCCGAGCCGATATGCTGGATCAGGCTGCGAATCGCGCCCAGGAACTGGTTGAACCAGTTGGCCAGTTGCGCGGTTTCGTCGCGGCCGCGCACGTCGAGGTTGCGGGTCAGGTCGCCTTCGCCCTGGGCAATGTCTTCGAGGCCGCTGGTGACGCTGTTGATCGGGCGCACGATGAGCTTGGCGAAGGCTGCGCCGACCGCGGCGAACAGTGCCGCCAGCACCAGCGCGATGGCGCCGATCAGCCAGGTCAGGCGGGTGGTGGTCTGCATCACCTCGCCGTGCTGGATCAGGCCGATGAAGGTCCAGCCCAGCTTCTCGTCAGGGTAGACGTTGGCCATGTAGCGCTCACCGTTGATCTCGACCTCGACCAGGCCCTTGCCGGCCTTGGCCAGCTCGGCGTAGCCATCGCCGAAGCTGGCCAGCTGCTTGAAGTTGTGGCTGGCATCGCGTGGGTCGACCATCACGTTGCCGTTGCTTTCCACCAGCATCAGGTAGCCGCTTTCGCCCAGCTTGATCTGCTTGACGATCTCGGTCAGGCCCTTGAGCGACACGTCGATGTTGACCACGCCGCCCGGGTTGCCGAGCTGGTTGGCGACGGCGCGTACGGTGCTGATCAGCACGGCATCGTCGGCAGCCCAGTAGTAGGCACCGGTGCGCACGGTCTTGCCGGGGTTGGCCATGGCCAGCTGGTACCACGGGCGTGGGCGCGGGTCATAGTTGACGAACTTTTGCCCGGCCGGCCAGCCGACGTAGCCACCATCACTCACGCCGTAGGAAACATAGGCATAGCCTGGGTGGGATTCTGCCAGGCGGGTGAAGAATTCCAGCAGTTGCTTGTCCTGATCGCCCAGTTCGTAGGACGGGTTGGCGCTCATGAACTTGTTCAGGTTGTTGCCGGTGGCCGCCACCATCGGCTGTGAGGCCAGGTAGGCGACGTTCTGGTCGATGCCCTGGAAGAAGATGTTCATCGCATTGCTGACCTGGCGGATTTCCCGGCTGCTGCCGTCGAGGAAGCCGTCGCGGGCTTCACCGCGCAGGTTGATCACCACCAAGGTGGCCACGAGGACGATGGGCAAGCCCGCGATGATCGCGAACGCCCAGGTCAGTTTCTGTTTGATGTTCATCGACACTCCCGGAATTTATTTTTTGCACGCGAGGCAGGTAGCAACTACATCGGCAGCTTCCGGGGGATTTTTAGCGAAAGTGCCCGTATTTATTGGGCGAGGTCGCATTTGGCGACTATTCGGTCGGCTTTGGGCTAATATGGCATACCAAAACACTGTGGCGTGTTGATATCAGCCCGCCACAGTGTTGAGCCGCGACCTCTCAATGGCAGCATCCAGCGCCATTGGCCAGGTCTTTCAGAATCGGGCAATCCGGGCGGTCATCCCCCTGGCAGTGGGCAACCAGTTCACCCAGGGTGTCACGCAGGCTCACCAGTTCCTCGATACGCCGATTCAGCTCATCGATATGCTGCATGGCCAGCGCCTTGACGTCGGCACTGGCGCGCCCGCGGTCTTGCCACAGGGTCAGCAGTTTGCCCACTTCTTCGAGGGAAAAGCCGAGATCACGGGAACGCTTGATGAAGGCCAGGCTGTGCAGGTCCTCGGCCTGGTACACGCGGTAGCCGCTGTCGGTGCGGGTGGCCGGCTTGAGCAGGCCGATGGATTCGTAATAGCGGATCATCTTGGTGCTGAGCCCGCTGCGGCGGGCAGCCTGGCCAATGTTCATCGGGCCTCCTGCGAAGTGCTGGTGGGTTTCCAGGTCTTCAGCCACAGGGCATTGCTGACCACGCTGACGCTGGACAGCGCCATGGCGGCGCCGGCCAGTACCGGGTTGAGATAGCCCAGTGCGGCCAGGGGAATGCCGATCAGGTTGTAGATGAAGGCCCAGAACAGATTCTGGCGGATTTTCGCATAGGTCTTGCGGCTGATTTCCAGCGCAGCGGGCACCAGCCGTGGGTCGCCGCGCATCAGGGTGATGCCGGCTGCCTGCATGGCCACGTCGGTGCCACCGCCCATGGCGATGCCGATGTCGGCAGCGGCCAGGGCCGGCGCATCGTTGATGCCGTCGCCGACCATCGCCACCACGCCGTCCTTTTTCAGGGCGGCCACGGTGGCGGCCTTGTCGGCCGGCAACACTTCGGCGTGGACATCGTCGATCCCGAGCGCATCGGCCACCACCTTGGCGCTGCCGCGGTTGTCACCGGTCAGCAGGTGGCTGCTGATGTGGCGAGCATGCAGGGCGGCAATGGCCTGCCCGGCGCCGGGCTTGAGGCTGTCACCGAAGGCGAACAGGCCGAGCACGCGAGGCGCTGTACCCCGTTCGATCAGCCACGACAGGGTGCGGCCTTCGGCTTCCCAGGCTTGAGCCTTGGCGGCCAGCTCGCCGGGTTGCAGTGCGCTTTCGTCGAGCAGGCGGCGGTTGCCCAGCGCCAGTTCGCGGCCCTCCACGCGCCCGGCAATGCCGCGGCCGGTAAGCGACTGGCTGTCAGCAACGGCGGGAACCTCCAGGCCCAGCTCGGCGCAGGCATCCAGCACTGCCTTGGCCAGTGGGTGCTCGCTGCCGCGCTGCAGGGCACCGGCGAGGCGATGCAGGTCAGCACTGTCATCGACCACAGCCTGGCTGTGGACCACGCGCGGGCTGCCGGAGGTGAGGGTGCCGGTCTTGTCGAACACCACGCGATTGACCGCATGGGCACGCTCCAGGGCTTCGGCGTCCTTGATCAGGATGCCGTGGCGGGCAGCCACTCCGGTACCGGCCATGATCGCCGCTGGCGTGGCCAGGCCCAGGGCGCAGGGGCAGGCGATCACCAGCACGGCGACTGCATTGATCAGCGCGGTCTCCAGCGGCGCACCCGCCAGCCACCAGCCAAGCAAGGTGAGCAGTGCCAGCACCAGCACCGCGGGCACGAATACCTGGCTGACCCGGTCGACCAGTTTCTGGATCGGTGCCTTGGCCGCTTGTGCGTCTTCGACCAGGCGGATGATGCGGGCCAGCACGGTCTCGGTGCCCAGTGCCTGGGTGCGCACCAGCAACCGGCCTTCGCCGTTGATGGCACCGCCGGTGACGCTGTCGCCGGGCTGCTTGGGCACCGGCAGGCTCTCGCCGCTGATCAGGGCCTCATCGGCGTGGCTGCTGCCTTCTTCCACTGCGCCATCGACCGGGAAGCGTTCGCCGGGTTTGACCAGCACCAGGTCGCCGAGGCGCAACTGGGCGATCGCCACGTCTTCCTCGCGGCCATCGATGACGCGTATGGCACGTTCCGGCCGCAACGCTTCGAGGGCGCGGATGGCGCTGGCGGTCTGGCGCTTGGCCCGGCTTTCGAGGTATTTGCCCAGCAGTACCAGGGCGATGACCACCGCCGAAGCTTCGAAATAAAGATGGGGTGGCATGCCGACCGGGGCCTTGGCCCACTGGTACAGGCTCAGGCCATAACCCGCGCTGGTGCCCAGGGCGACCAGCAGGTCCATGTTGCCGGCCCCGGCACGCACGGCTTTGTAGGCGGCCTTGTAGAAGCGTGCGCCGAGGATGAATTGCACCGGGGTGGCCAGCACGAACTGCGCCCAGGCAGGGAGCATCCAGTGCAGGCCGAACGGCTGTACCAGCATCGGCAGCACCAGCGGCAGGGCCAGCAACAGCGCGGCAGCGACGGCCAGGCGCTCGTTGCGCAGGCGCCGTTGGGCATCCTGCTGATCATCCTTGGCCGCGTGCGGCAGGCTGGCGCTGTAGCCGGCTTTTTCGACTGCGCCGATCAGCAGCGCATCATCGAGGGCCTGCAGCACCTCCAGGTGGGCACGTTCACTGGCCAGGTTGACGCTGACCTGCTCGACGCCCGGCAGCTTGCCTAGTGCGCGCTCGACACGCCCTACGCAGCTGGCGCAGGTCATGCCGCCGATCTGCAGCTCCACGGTTCGGGTCGGCACACCATAGCCGGCGCCGCGCACGGCCTCGACCAGGGCTGGCAGGCTGTCGGCCGGGGCCTGGACCCTGGCCTGTTCGGTGGCGAGGTTGACGCTGACCTGATCAGCGCCGCTGACTTTTCGCAGGGCGCGCTCCACACGGCCAGCGCAACTGGCGCAGGTCATGCCGGAGATCGGCAGGTCGAACGTGGTAGATGCGGGCATGGCGCTCCTCCTTGGCAGGGCTTGAGCATCAGCATCAACCTTGCCACCCGGGGAAGGTCAATAGCCCAGGCCGGCTCGCTTCAATTCAAGGCCATTGTGGCCCATGGCGATGCGGTACTTGCTGATCTGGCCCGCTTGCAGGTTGAGCCGCGTGCTGCGTTGGTCCTCGATGCCTGGGGCGCAGCCTGGCATTTGCCCGGGCAGCAGGCGCAGGCGCACGTCGACCGGGCCGGGCGGCAGGTTGAAGGACGTGGACTGTTCCTGGAACACGCGGCCGGAGAGCTGATCATTGAGGTACACGCCGATTTCGCAACTGGTGGCCACTTCCAGGCGTTCCCGGGAAATGATCAGCACGCTGTAGTCCGAGTTGCCCTCGGCGCTGGCCGGTGGCACTGCGGCCAGCGCGGCCAACAGCCCGACAACACCCACTGCTGTCCTGAACATGAAGAATCTCCTGCTTGCACAAATCGTCAAAGGCGCAGCTTGGCCGAGGTCCGCGCGGATTTCCAGCCCGGCCGTTTCATGCAGAACTTGACCTTGCCCCGATGGCAAGCTTGAAACTGGGTAAAACCCTGAAGGAGGCGATACCCATGCAAGTGTTCAATGTTCAAGGCATGACCTGTGGCCATTGCGTGAAAGCAGTGACTCGCGCGGTGCAGGAGCAGGATGCGCAGGCCAAGGTGGAAGTCGACCTGGCTGGCAAGACAGTGCGTGTGCAAAGCTCGCTGGCGGCCGAGCAAGTGCTGGCGGCCATTCGTGAGGAAGGCTACCAGGCTGAAGCGATGTAGTAGCGGCCTCGTGTCGTGATCGCGACACAAGGCCGCTCCAGCAGGTAGACTTGGCGGCTTGCTTAGCCTGCTATGGATTCCTGATGAACCTGCGAATGGTGCTGATCCTGGGCGCACTGAGTGCGTTCGGGCCCTTGGCGATCGACTTCTACCTGCCCGCCTTCCCGGCCATGGCGCAGGCGTTCGCCACCGATGAAAAACATGTACAGGCCACCTTGGCGGCCTATTTTCTCGGCCTGTCGATCGGCCAGCTGGCCTACGGGCCGGTGGCTGACCGCTTTGGTCGGCGCAAGCCGTTGCTGTTTGGTGTGGCACTGTTCACCTTGGCTTCGCTGGCCTGTGCCTACGCCCCCAACCTCGACACCTTGATCGTGGCGCGCTTTGTCCAGGCACTGGGCGGTTGCGCCGGCATGGTGCTGTCACGGGCCATTGTCAGTGACAAGTGCGACCCGGTGGCATCGGCCAAGGTGTTCTCGCAGTTGATGCTGGTGATGGGCCTGGCTCCGATCCTTGCGCCAATGCTGGGCGGGGTCTTGGTGAACGTGGCCGGTTGGCAGTCGATTTTCCTGGCGCTGAGCCTGTTCAGTGCTGCCAGCCTGCTGGCGGTGAGCCTGGGCCTGCCGGAGAGCCTGCCGACGCACATGCCGCGCCAGCCGTTGTCAGGGGCATTGCGCCAATACCTGCGGTTGTTGGCGGACCGCGTGTTCATCGGCCATGCCTTGACCGGCGGGATCGCCATTGCCGGGATGTTTGCCTACATCGCTGGTTCGCCTTTCGTATTCATCAAGCTCTATGGCGTACCTGCGGAGCACTATGGCTGGCTGTTCGGTACCAACGCCGCCGGCTTCATTCTGGTCGCCCAGGTCAATGCGCGCCTGCTGGCCAAGCGCGGTCCGGCATTCCTGTTGGTGCGTGCGGTCTGGCTCTACCTGGCAGCGGGGCTGGTATTGCTTGGCGTGGCAGCTTTGCGCCCGGCGCAGCTGTGGCCATTGCTGGTGCCGCTGTTCGTCTGCATTGCCAGCCTGGGTTGCATCATCCCCAACGCCTCGGCCTGCGCCATGAGCGGCCAGGGCGCCCGGGCAGGCAGCGCGTCCGCACTGATGGGCTGCCTGCAGTTCAGCGTCGCGGCCGGTGCGGCGTCGCTGGTCGGCGTGCTGCATGACGGCAGTGCAGTGCCCATGACCTTGGTGATCAGCCTGTGCGGGGCGCTGGTGGTCAGTGTCGCGCTGTTGACCCGGCGTTTGCAGGCCACGCGTCCAGCATGAGCGGGTGAGGTGCCTGCAGGCGGGTTTCCAGGGTGGCGACGAAGGCGCGTGCTTCTGCCTCGCTGCGGAAACTCACCACATGCTGGTCGAGCCTTACCTGCCACGGGCAGTTGGGGTTACGGTTCGACGCGCTGACGACAATCTTCATCGTGGCATACCTCCGATTGGGGGGAGAGCGGGTCAAGTGTAGCGCCGCAGGCACTCGGCGCCATGACTTCGCTGGGTGTCCTGACTGGCGGTCAAGGCACCCATTTCCCAATGGCCCGTCCGACGATTCCGCCAGGTTTGCCTGGATTGTTGTGGAAGCTTCGCTTTGATTTGCGCTACTTAGGGAAGTGCGCTGTCAGCAGAGTCGCTGCCCGCCCTGGGCCGTCCTTCCTCATGCCCTGTATTTTCCTATCTGCCCCACGTTGTGAAGATCTGAATGCTCCGTTGACTCGTGTGAGGGGTGCCCCACCCAACGCGGGATGAGCCTGCCTGAGCATGTGCCGGGCTGCCGGGAGGGGCGCGGGTGCGGCTTATACTTGCGCCAGGGCAGCTTGCTTGGGGGCGATGAGCGTAGCCAAGGCTGGCCTATGGAAACCAGACGTGATCATGCGGGGAGATACAGGGACATGAATGCAGTCAGCAGTATCAGTCAGATTGCCGGCCTGATGGCCGACCCCAAGCGCAGCGCGATGTTGTGGGCGCTAATCGATGGCACACCGCGGCCGACCGATGAGCTGGCGATGATGGCCGGGCTGACCTCGTCTTCGGCCTGTGCCCACCTGTCGTTGCTGTCTTCGGCCGGCCTGCTCAGGCTCGAGGCGCGCGGGCGCAAACGCTACTTCAGGCTGGCGACACCCCAGGTGGGCGTCGCCGTCGAAGCGTTGGCCAGCGTGCAGCTGGCGACGGAAAAGGGCCCGCGCACAGAGGCCCTGCAATTGCCGATGTCGATGCGCAGGGCACGTCGCTGTGGCGATCATCTGGGGGGCGAGCTGGCCGGTGAGCTGTATCACCGGCTGGTGGTGGCGGGTTGGCTGGAGGGCAGCCAGGCAGAGCTGATGGTCAGCGAGGAGGGGCGAATGCAGCTGGCCGCCATCGGCGTCTACATAGACGCGCTGGCATCGCGCAAGCAGCGCGGCTGTGTGATCTGCCACTGCAACGAGTGGAGCGACCAAGGGCCGCACTTGGGCGGCAGCCTTGGTCAGGCATTGCTCAAACTGTTTCTGCAGTCTGGCTGGATACGCGAGTCTGAAGGCTCGCGGGTGTTGCAGATTTCTGCCGAAGGTGTGCAGCAGATCAACCGCATAGCCCGCGTGATGACGTTGCAACTGGGCTAGCCCGCAACGCCCTCTTCCGCTCAGGCCAGGCGGGCATCCAGGCTGTTCTGTGCCAGCCGGCGGGCCTGGTCTTCGGTCATGCCCAGGTGGGTGTGCAAGGCGTGGAAGTTCTCGGTGACGTAGCCGCCGAAGTAGGCCGGGTCGTCCGAGTTCACTGTCACCTTCACGCCACGCTCGAGCATGTCGAGGATGTTGTGCCGGCTCATGTGGTCGAACACGCAAAGTTTGGTGTTCGACAACGGGCAGACGGTGAGCGGGATCTGCTCGTCGATGATGCGCTGCATCAGGCGTTCGTCTTCGATGGCGCGCACGCCGTGGTCGATGCGCTTGATCTTCAGCAGGTCGAGGGCTTCCCAGATGTACTCGGGTGGGCCTTCCTCGCCGGCGTGGGCCACCGCCATAAAGCCTTCGCTGCGGGCGCGGTCGAAGACGCGCTGGAACTTGCTCGGCGGGTGGCCCATTTCCGAGCTGTCCAGGCCGACGGCGATGAACGCGTCGCGGAAGGGCAGGGCCTGGTCGAGGGTCTTCTGTGCTTCGTCTTCGCTCAGGTGACGCAGGAAACTCAGGATCAGGCCGCTGCTGATGCCCAGCTGCTCACGGCCGTCCTTCAGCGCCTGGTTGATGCCATTGAGCACGACCTCGAACGGGATGCCGCGGTCGGTGTGGGTCTGCGGGTCGAAGAACGGTTCGGTGTGGATGACATTCTGCGCCTTGCAGCGCTGCAGGTAAGCCCAGGTCAGGTCGTAGAAGTCCTGCTCGGTGCGCAGCACGTCCGCGCCCTGGTAATACAGGTCGAGGAATTCCTGCAGGTTGTTGAAGGCGTAGGCGCTGCGCAGGGTTTCCACGTCGTTCCACGGCAGGGCAATCTTGTTGCGCTCGGCCAGGGCGAACAGCAGTTCGGGTTCCAGCGAGCCTTCAAGGTGCAGGTGCAGTTCTGCCTTGGGCAGGGCATTCAGCCAGTCATACATAGAGGGATGTCTCGAATCAGGTACGGTTGCCGCCATTCTACAGGGCCTGGCCGGGCATTGCGCCCGGCCGGTCGGTATTCACTTCACCAGGTGAGTGGCTCGCCCTTATAGTTGATGAAGCGCAGGCCACCTTGGCCGCTTTGTGCCTTGATCTGTTCGAGCATGCCACGGGTACTGGTGAGCACGTCGATCTCGGCGTTTTCGCCGCCCATGTCGGTCTTCACCCAGCCCGGGTGCATGGCCAGCACGCACAGGTCGGGGCGCTGCAGTTCGACCACGAAGCTGTTGATCATCGAATTGAGCGCGGCCTTGCTGGCCTTGTACAGGCAGATCTCGCCACCGTCGGGGATGGTCACGCTGCCCAGGATCGAACTCATGAATGCCAACACGCCACTGCCTTCGCGCACCTGGCCGGCCAGGCGGCGGGCAACGCGGATCGGGGCCACGGCGTTGGTCATGAACAGGTCGCCGATGGCCTGGGTGCTGACGGTTTCCAGGTCTTGCGGGAGAGGGCCCATGACGCCAGCGTTGACGAACACCAGGTCGAACACCTCACCCTGCAGGCGCTGCTTGAGCCCGTCGAGCTGGGTGGTGTCGTTCATTTCCAGTTGTTCGATGCGCACGCCCGCTACCTTGGCAAGGTCGCCAGGCTGTTGGGGATTACGCACGGTGGCTGTGATGTTCCAGCCGTCTTCGTGCAGGCGTTGTACCAGGCCCAGGCCAAGGCCACGGGAGGCACCGATGATGAGGGCGTTTTTTGAGCTGGCCATGTAAGCGCTCCTTGTTCGGTTGAAGTGAAAGGCTTTGAGCATAATGCAGACGGCGCGCATCTGCTTTTTCCCGAGACTGAACAAAAAATGATCAGTGGCTTGGGGCCGTGGGCGAGCGGGGGCTTGCCCCGTTGGCTAACGGGTTATCCACAGCGTCGTCCACAGTAAATGTGAGCAAGCGCAACGATAGGGGTTGTGTAATGCGCCTGACACACTGGGGATAAGTCTTGAGGGTTCAGGTGTTTACGGCTGTCATCAAACAGTGATCAAAATATGTTCAATGCTCTGCAGGCCTTGCCGGGCATGGGCTGTAAAGGAGTGCCCCAAGCTTATCCACAGGCCGGCCCACAGTAGATGTGGGCAAGTTTCAGCAGGCTTCGAGGATGATCCGGCCGCGGCTCAGGTCGGCCAGTTGCTGTTGCAGGGCGGGTTGATGCTCGGCGCCCACGGCAATCTGCAGGTCGACGCCATTGGCGGTGAACTGCTCGTCGAGCACCAGGCCATCCACCTCGGCCAGGCGCAGTTTCACCAGTGCCAGTTCGCTGAAAGCGCAGCTGCAGTTGTATTCGCTGCGTTGAATCAGCAGGCGTTTCGGTGCCTGTTGCAGGCACTTGTTGGCACCACCGCCATAGGCGCGAGCCAGCCCACCGGTGCCCAGCTGGATGCCGCCGTACCAGCGGATCACCAGCACCACCACCTGGTCGCAGTCTTGCGCCTCGATGGCCGCAAGGATCGGCCGCCCGGCGGTACCACCGGGTTCACCATCGTCGTTGCTGCGGTATTGCCCGCCGATCTTCCACGCCCAGCAATTGTGCGTGGCGGCTGGGTCGCTGTGGCGTTCGATGAAGCTCATCGCCTCGGCGGCACTGTTGATCGGGCCGGCGAGGGTGATGAAGCGGCTCTTGCGGATTTCCTCGCGAAATTCGCAGAGGTCGAGCAGGGTAGAAGGCATAGATGAACGTCAGGCAGCCGGCTTGATGCCGCACCCCTTGAGTATGATGTGGATAAGGTTGTTGCTGGCATCTTCCATGTCTTGCTTGGTCAGGCGGCTGCGGCCGGTGACCTGGCAGATCTGGGTGGCGAAGTCGGCGTAGTGCTGGGTGCTGCCCCAGAGCAGGAAGATCAGGTGCACCGGGTCGACCGGGTCCATCTTGCCGGCCTCGATCCAGGCCTGGAACACGGCGGCCCGGCCGCGGAACCATTCGCGGTAGTCGGCGCTGAAGTACTCGGTCAGGCAGGTGCCACCGCTGATCACTTCCATCGCGAAGATCCGCGAAGCCTGTGGGTTGCGCCGGGAAAACTCCATCTTGGTGCGGATGTAGTGGCTCAGCGCTTCGCCCGGGTCGTCCTCGACGCTCAGGGCGTTGAAGGTGCTGTCCCACAGCTCGATGATGTTGCTCAGCACGGCGATGTACAGGCCGAGCTTGTTGGTGAAGTAGTAATGCAGGTTGGCCTTGGGCAAGCCGGCCTTCAGCGCGATGGTGTTCATGCTGGTGCCTTTGAACCCATGGCGGGCGAATTCGTCTTCGGCGGCCTGGATGATGGCCTGCTCGTTCTTCTGGCGGATGCGGCCGGCGGGCTTGCCCGAGGCGGCGAGGCGATGCGCAGGGACTTCTAGGGTCATGGACGATTCCGGACAGGTCTGTGGCAACGAATGTCGGACAAGATTACCTGCCTGTGCTGGCGTGACAAGCCTTAGCGTCAGAAGCGGGCATCAGCGTGTCGCAGCCAGGCTTTCCAGGAAGCTTTCCAGCACCAGGTTCGGTCGCCGCCCCTTGCGCGTGACCCAGCTCAGGCTCAGGTCATAGAAGCGTTGCGCCGGCTTGAGTGCACGCAGGCGACCTTGCTGGACCCAGAAGGTGGCGTAGTGGTCGGGCAGGTAGCCGATGTAGCGCCCGGTGAGGATCAGGAACGCCATGCCTTCGCGGTCCGAGGCACTGGCGGTGCAGTTGAGGGCCTGGTAGTGCGCCTGGATTTCCGCAGGCAGGCGGAAGGTCGGCGCGATCGCTTCCTGGCTGTTGAGGCGATCATCGTCGATCTGCTGGTTGTCGGCGTAAAAAAGCGGGTGGCCAACCGCGCAGTAGAGTTGAGACCGTTCGCTGTACAGCGGTTGGTACTCTAGGCCGGACAGCGGGCTGGTCTGCGGTACCACGCCGACGTGCAGGCTGCCGTCCAGTACCCCCTGCTCGACCTGGCTGGGGGCAATCATGCGGATCTGGATGCGCACATCCGGGCCGCGGTCCTTGAGCTCGGCCAGGGCATGGGTGATGCGCATGTGCGGCAGGGTGACCAGGTTGTCGGTCAGGCCGATGTTGAGCTCGCCGCGCAAGTGCTGGTGCAGGCCGTTGACTTCAGTGCGAAAGGTTTCCAGCGCACTGAGCAACTGCAGGGCCGAGTGATAGACCTCGCGGCCTTCCTCGGTCAGCGAGAAACCGGCACGGCCGCGCTGGCACAGGCGCAAACCCAAGCGCTGTTCGAGGTCGTTCATCTGCTGGCTGATGGCCGAGCGGCCGATCCCCAGTACGTTCTCCGCCGCCGAGAAACCGCCGCATTCAACGACGCTTCGGTAGATTTTCAGCAGGCGGATGTCGAAATCGCTGACTTGCGCGAGAGGGTCGGGGCGTCGGCTCATAAGTTTAGTCTTGCGCTACCTGAAGATTAGAAATGTAGGCTTTTTCAGACTTTATCCGCGTGCGAATTTAGCTGCAACAACATCCATCGTTGCCTAATCGTCTTCCGAGGAACCGCCGATGAACATGCCCGAAACCGCTCCTGCCGGTATCGCCAGCCAGTTGAAGCTGGATGCCCACTGGATGCCCTACACCGCCAACCGTAACTTCCAGCGCGACCCACGGCTGATCGTGGCGGCCGAAGGCAACTACCTGGTCGATGACAAGGGGCGCAAGATCTTCGACGCCCTCTCTGGCCTGTGGACCTGCGGCGCCGGGCATACCCGCAAGGAAATCACCGAAGCGGTCGCGCGCCAGGTCGGCACTCTCGATTACTCCCCGGCGTTCCAGTTCGGCCACCCGCTGTCGTTCCAGCTGGCCGAGAAGATCGCCGAGCTGACCCCGGGCGACCTGAATCACGTCTTCTATACCAACTCCGGCTCCGAGTGCTGCGATACCGCGCTGAAGATGGTGCGTGCCTACTGGCGCCTGAAGGGGCAGGCCACCAAGACCAAGATCATTGGCCGTGCCCGTGGTTACCACGGGGTCAACATTGCCGGTACCAGCCTGGGCGGCGTCAACGGCAACCGCAAGATGTTCGGCCAGCTGCTGGACGTCGACCACCTGCCTCACACCGTGCTGCCGGTGAACGCCTTCTCCAAGGGCATGCCGGAAGAGGGCGGCATCGCCCTGGCCGATGAAATGCTCAAGCTGATCGAACTGCACGATGCGTCGAACATCGCCGCGGTGATCGTCGAGCCGCTGGCCGGCTCCGCCGGTGTGCTGCCGCCGCCGAAGGGTTACCTGAAGCGCCTGCGCGAAATCTGCACCCAGCACAACATCCTGCTGATCTTCGATGAAGTCATCACCGGTTTCGGCCGCATGGGTGCCATGACCGGTTCCGAGGCCTTTGGTGTCACCCCGGACCTGATGTGCATCGCCAAGCAGGTCACCAACGGTGCCATCCCGATGGGGGCGGTCATCGCCACCAGCGAGATCTACCAGACCTTCATGAACCAGCCGACCCCGGAATATGCCGTGGAATTCCCACACGGCTATACCTATTCGGCTCACCCGGTAGCCTGCGCCGCCGGTATCGCTGCGCTCGACCTGCTGCAGAAGGAAAGCCTGGTGCAGTCGGCTGCCGAACTGGCGCCGCACTTCGAGAAGCTGCTGCATGGCGTCAAGGGCACCAAGAACATCGTCGACATTCGTAACTATGGCCTGGCCGGCGCGATCCAGATCGCTGCCCGCGACGGTGATGCCATCGTGCGTCCATACGAAGCAGCCATGAAGCTGTGGCAGGCCGGCTTCTATGTGCGTTTCGGTGGCGACACCCTGCAGTTCGGCCCAACCTTCAATACCCAGCCGCAGGAACTGGACCGCCTGTTCGACGCGGTCGGTGAAGCCCTGAACCAGATCGACTGATCTTTCCGCTTTTGACGTAGGGCGCGTGATCTAACCACGCGCCTGCCTCAACTTTCTTTATCCGGAGTTTTGCATGAGCATTGTTCAGCACCTGATCCACGGCGAACTGGTTACCAAGGGTGAGCGCACCGCCGATGTCTTCAACCCGTCTACCGGCCAGGCCGTACGCAAGGTCGAACTGGCCAGCCGCGCGACCGTGCAGGAAGCCATCGATTCGGCCAAGGCTGCCTTCCCGGCCTGGCGCAATACCCCACCGGCCAAGCGCGCCCAGGTGATGTTCCGCTTCAAGCAGCTGCTGGAGCAGAACGAAGCCCGTATCTCGCAGATGATCAGCGAAGAGCACGGCAAGACCCTGGAAGATGCGGCCGGTGAACTGAAGCGTGGCATCGAGAACGTCGAGTTCGCCTGCGCGGCGCCGGAAGTGCTGAAAGGCGAGTACAGCCGCAACGTCGGCCCGAATATCGACGCCTGGTCCGACTTCCAGCCACTGGGCGTGGTCGCCGGCATCACCCCGTTCAACTTCCCGGCCATGGTGCCGCTGTGGATGTACCCGCTGGCCATCGCCTGCGGTAACGCCTTCATCCTCAAGCCATCCGAGCGCGACCCGAGCTCCACCTTGTTCATTGCCCAGCTGCTGCTGGAGGCTGGCCTGCCAAAGGGCATCCTCAACGTGGTGCACGGTGACAAGGAAGCGGTCGACGCACTGATCGAAGCGCCGGAAGTGAAAGCACTGAGCTTCGTCGGTTCGACTCCGATTGCCGAATACATCTATGCCGAAGGCACCAAGCGCGGCAAGCGCGTGCAGGCCCTGGGCGGTGCGAAGAACCACGCGGTGCTGATGCCCGATGCCGACCTGGACAACGCGGTCAGCGCGCTGATGGGCGCCGCCTATGGTTCGTGCGGCGAGCGTTGCATGGCTATTTCGGTGGCGGTGTGCGTGGGTGACCAGGTTGCCGATGCACTGATCGCCAAGCTGGAGCCGCAGATCAAGGCCCTGAAGATTGGTGCTGGCACTTCCTGCGGCCTGGACATGGGCCCGCTGGTCACCGCTGCTGCCCGTGACAAGGTTGTCGGCTACATCGACGACGGCGTTGCCGCTGGCGCCAAGCTGGTGGTGGATGGCCGTGGCTTCCGTGTGGCGGGTAATGAAGATGGCTACTTCGTCGGTGGCACGCTGTTCGACAACGTGACCCCGCAGATGCGCATCTATAAAGAAGAGATCTTCGGCCCAGTGCTGTGCGTGGTGCGCGTGAACAGCCTGGAGCAGGCCATGCAGCTGATCAACGATCACGAGTACGGCAACGGCACCTGCATCTTCACCCGCGACGGTGAAGCGGCGCGCCTGTTCTGCGACGAGATCGAAGTGGGCATGGTCGGTGTCAACGTGCCGCTGCCGGTGCCGGTTGCCTACCACAGCTTCGGTGGCTGGAAGCGTTCGCTGTTTGGTGACCTGCATGCCTATGGCCCGGATGGGGTGCGCTTCTATACCCGTCGCAAGGCAATCACCCAGCGCTGGCCGCAGCGTGCCAGCCATGAGGCGTCGCAGTTTGCGTTCCCTAGCTTGTAAGGGATGAAATGAAGCGGGGAGGCCGACAGGCCTCCCCGCTTTGTTTTTCAGCGATATTAACGTTTCTTGAAATTAAGGGTTGACGGCCTTTCGAATCCCCTTATAATGCGCCCCACTTCCAGCGACATCGGAACGACAAACTCCTTGAGATTCAACGAGTTAGGTGGTTAAGGTGGTGTCGGAGGCGCTTCGATCGCATGATCGACAGCGGTTGAGATGAAGGTTGACAGCGGTTTTAAACGCTGTATTATTCGCCTCCCGCTACGAGAGATCGCAGCGAGTCAAGTGTTTGAAGCTAAACGAGTTTCTCGCAAAAAACTTCAAAATAAACGCTTGACAGCAAATGAGGAAAGCGTAGAATGCGCGCCTCGGTTGAGACGAAAAGCTCTTAACCAAACGCTCTTTAACAAATCGAATCAAGCAATTCGTGTGGGTGCTTGTGA
>NZ_NEHW01000029.1 GCF_002112505.1 Pseudomonas sp. R28(2017) | reverse complement strand
CGGCACCACCGGTGGTGACTTCGAGCACCTGGAAGTCAGCCCGACGCCGGCTGTGACTGCGATCACCGATTCGATCGACACCTCGACCGTGACCCTGACCGCCACCGCTTCGGCCGTGGAAGGCGGCGTAATCACTTACACCGCGAGCGTGACCTCTCCAGTCACTGGTACCCCGCTGGTGATCACCCTGGCCAACGGCCAGAGCATCACCATTCCGGTCAATGCCAGCTCGGGCTCGGTCGATTTCACCGCGCCGAACAACGTCTACACCACCAACACCCCGCTGACCAACAGCATCACCGGCGTCACCGGTGGCAACTACGAGAAGCTGGACACCACCGGCACCCCAAGCACCACCGTCACCGATGATCCAGCCAAGCTGGACAGCACCGGCCTGACCCTGACGGCCAGCAACAGCGTCGAGGAAGGCGGCAGCATCGTCTACACCGCCAAGCTGACCAATGCGGCCGGCAGCGACATGACCATCACCCTGAGCAACGGCGCGGTCATTACCATCGCCAAGGGCGAGACCGAAGGCAGCGTGCCGTTCAATGCACCGGCCAACACCGTTTATGTGGATGCTGGCAATGTCAGCGTGACGGTCACCGGCACCACCGGTGGTGACTTCGAGCACCTGGAAGTCAGCCCGACGCCGGCTGTGACTGCGATCACCGATTCGATCGACACCTCGACCGTGACCCTGACGGCCACTCCGAGCGTGACTGAAGGCGGCGTGATCACCTATACCGCTTCCGTCACTGCACCTGTGACCGGCACCCCGCTGGTGATCACCCTGGCCAACGGTCAGAGCATCACCATCCCGGTCAATGCCAGCTCCGGCTCGGTCGACTTCACCGCGCCGAACAACGTCTACTCCACCAACACCCCGGTGACCAACAGCATCACCGGCGTGACTGGCGGTAACTACGAGAAACTGGACACCGCCGGCACCCCAAGCACCACGGTCACCGATGATCCAGCCAAGCTGGACAGCACCGGCCTGACCCTGACGGCCAGCAACAGCGTCGAGGAAGGCGGTAGCATCGTCTACACCGCCAAGATGACCAATGCGGCCGGCAGCGACATGACCATCACCCTGAGCAACGGTGCGGTCATCACTATCGCCAAGGGTGAAACCGAAGGGAGCGTGCCGTTCAACGCACCAGCCAACACCGTGTACGTCGATGCCGGTAATGTCAGCGCCACCGTCACCGGCACCACCGGTGGTGACTTTGAGCACCTGGAAGTCAGCCCGACGCCAGCCGTGACTGCGATCACCGATTCGATCGATACCTCGACTGTTACTCTGACCGCCACCGCTTCGGCCGTGGAAGGCGGCGTAATCACTTACACCGCGAGCGTGACCTCGCCGGTCACTGGCACTCCACTGGTGATAACCCTGGCCAACGGTCAGAGCATCACCATCCCGGTCAATGCCAGCTCGGGCTCGGTCGATTTCACCGCGCCGAACAACGTCTACACCACCAACACCCCGGTGACCAACAGCATCACCGGCGTGACCGGTGGCAACTACGAGAAGCTGGATACTGCCGGCACGCCGACCACCGTCGTCACCGACGACCCGGCGCGCCTGGACACCACCGGTGTCAGCCTGACCGCCACCGGTTCCGTCGAGGAAGGCGGCCAGATCACCTACACCGTGAAGCTGACCAACCCTGCCGGCAGCGAGATGAAGGTCACCCTGAGCAATGGTGAAACCATCACCATCGGCAAGGGCCTGAGCGAAGGCAGCGTCACTATTGATGCGCCGAAGAACACTGTCTACGTGGATGCCGGCAAGGTCGAAGCGACCATCACCGGCACTACCGGTGGTGATTTCGAGAACCTCAACGTCAGCTCGACCCCGGCAGTCACTGCCGTTACCGACTCGATCGATACCTCGACGGTCGTCCTGAGTGCCACGCCTTCGGTCACCGAAGGCGGCGTAATCACTTACACCGCGAGTGTGACCTCTCCAGTAACCGGTACCCCGCTGGTGATCACCCTGGCCAACGGCCAGAGCATCACCATCCCGGTCAATGCCAGCTCGGGCTCGGTCGACTTCATCGCACCGAACAACGTCTACTCCACCAACACCCCGGTGACCAACAGCATCACCGGCGTGACTGGCGGTAACTACGAGAAACTGGACACCGCCGGCACCCCAAGCACCACGGTCACCGATGATCCAGCCAAGCTGGATAGCACCGGCCTGACCCTGACGGCCAGCAACAGCGTCGAGGAAGGCGGTAGCATCGTCTACACCGCCAAGCTGACCAACCCGGCCGGCAGTGACATGACCATCACCCTGAGCAACGGTGCGGTCATCACCATCGCCAAGGGTGAAACCGAAGGCAGCGTGCCGTTCAATGCACCGGCCAACACCGTGTACGTCGATGCCGGTAATGTCAGCGCCACCGTCACCGGCACCACCGGTGGTGACTTTGAGCACCTGGAAGTCAGCCCGACGCCAGCCGTGACTGCGATCACCGATTCGATCGATACCTCGACTGTTACTCTGACCGCCACCGCTTCGGCCGTGGAAGGCGGCGTAATCACTTACACCGCGAGTGTGACCTCTCCAGTAACCGGCACCCCGCTGGTGATCACCCTGGCCAACGGCCAGAGCATCACCATCCCGGTCAATGCCAGCTCGGGCTCGGTCGACTTCATCGCACCGAACAACGTCTACACCACCAACACCCCGGTGACCAACAGCATCACCGGCGTGACTGGCGGTAACTACGAGAAACTGGACACCGCCGGCACCCCAAGCACCACGGTCACCGATGATCCAGCCAAGCTGGACAGCACCGGCCTGACCCTGACGGCCAGCAACACCGTCGAGGAAGGCGGCAGCATCGTCTACACCGCCAAGCTGACCAATGCGGCCGGCAGCGACATGACCATCACCCTGAGCAACGGCGCCGTCATCACTATCGCCAAGGGTGAAACCGAAGGCAGCGTGCCGTTCAATGCACCGGCCAACACCGTGTACGTCGATGCCGGTAATGTCAGCGCCACCGTCACCGGCACCACCGGTGGTGACTTTGAGCACCTGGAAGTCAGCCCGACGCCAGCCGTGACTGCGATCACCGATTCGATCGATACCTCGACTGTTACTCTGACCGCCACCGCTTCGGCCGTGGAAGGCGGCGTAATCACTTACACCGCGAGTGTGACCTCTCCAGTAACCGGCACCCCGCTGGTGATCACCCTGGCCAACGGCCAGAGCATCACCATCCCGGTCAATGCCAGCTCGGGCTCGGTCGACTTCATCGCACCGAACAACGTCTACACCACCAACACCCCGGTGACCAACAGCATCACCGGCGTGACGGGCGGTAACTACGAGAAGCTGGACACCACCGGTAATCCGTCTACCACCGTCACCGACGACCCGGCGCGCCTGGACACCACCGGTGTCAGCCTGACCGCCACCGGTTCCGTCGAGGAAGGCGGCCAGATCACCTACACCGTGAAGCTGACCAACCCTGCCGGCAGCGAGATGAAGGTCACCCTGAGCAATGGTGAAACCATCACCATCGGCAAGGGCCTGAGCGAAGGCAGCGTCACCATCGATGCGCCGAAGAACACTGTCTACGTGGATGCCGGCAAGGTCGAAGCGACCATCACCGGAACTACCGGTGGTGATTTCGAGAACCTCAACGTCAGCTCGACCCCAGCAGTCACTGCCGTTACCGACTCGATCGATACCTCGACGGTCGTCCTGAGTGCCACGCCTTCGGTAACGGAAGGCGGCGTCGTGGTGTACACCGCCACTGTCAGCGCACCGGTGACCGGCTCGCCGCTGGTGATTTCGCTGGCCAACGGCCAGACCATCACCATTGGCCTGAACCAGACCACCGGCTCCGTGGACTTCGTAGCACCGAACAACGTCTACAACACCAACACGCCGCTGACCAACAGCATCACCGGCGTCACCGGTGGCAACTACGAGAAGCTGGACACCGCTGGCACCCCAAGCACCACGGTCAACGATGACCCGTCGCGCCTGGACACCACCGGTGTCAGCCTGACCGCCACCGGTTCCGTCGAGGAAGGCGGCCAGATCACCTACACCGTGAAGCTGACCAACCCAGCCGGCAGCGAGATGAAGGTCACCCTGAGCAATGGTGAGACCATCACCATCGGCAAAGGCCTGAGCGAAGGCAGCGTCACCATCGATGCGCCGAAAAACACCGTCTATGTGGATGCCGGCAAGGTCGAAGCGACCATCACCGGCACTACCGGTGGTGATTTCGAGAACCTCAACGTCAGCTCGACCCCAGCAGTCACTGCCGTTACCGACTCGATCGATACCTCGACGGTCGTCCTGAGTGCCACGCCTTCGGTCACCGAAGGCGGCACCGTGGTGTACACCGCCACCGTCAGCGCGCCGGTCACCGGCTCGCCACTGGTCATCAGCCTGGCCAACGGCCAGACCATCACCATTGGCCTGAACCAGACCACCGGCTCCGTGGACTTCGTGGCGCCGAACAACGTCTACAACACCAACACCCCGCTGACCAACAGCATCACCGGCGTCACCGGTGGCAACTACGAGAAGCTGGACACCGCAGGCACCCCAAGCACCACGGTCAACGATGACCCGTCGCGCCTGGACACCACCGGTGTCAGCCTGACCGCCACCGGTTCCGTCGAGGAAGGCGGCCAGATCACCTACACCGTGAAGCTGACCAACCCAGCCGGCAGCGAGATGAAGGTCACCCTGAGCAATGGTGAAACCATCACCATCGGCAAAGGCCTGAGCGAAGGCAGCGTCACCATCGATGCGCCGAAGAACACTGTCTACGTGGATGCCGGCAAGGTCGAAGCGACCATCACCGGAACTACCGGTGGTGATTTCGAGAACCTCAACGTCAGCTCGACCCCGGCAGTCACTGCCGTTACCGACTCGATCGATACCTCGACGGTCGTCCTGAGTGCCACGCCTTCGGTCACCGAAGGCGGCGTAATCACTTACACCGCGAGTGTGACCTCTCCAGTAACCGGCACCCCGCTGGTGATCACCCTGGCCAACGGCCAGAGCATCACCATTCCGGTCAATGCCAGCTCGGGCTCGGTCGACTTCATCGCACCGAACAACGTCTACACCACCAACACCCCGGTGACCAACAGCATCACCGGCGTGACGGGCGGTAACTACGAGAAGCTGGACACCACTGGTAATCCGTCTACCACCGTCACCGATGATCCAGCCAAGCTGGACAGCACCGGCCTGACCCTGACGGCCAGCAACAGCGTCGAGGAAGGCGGTAGCATCGTCTACACCGCCAAGCTGACCAATGCGGCCGGCAGTGACATGACCATCACCCTGAGCAACGGCGCGGTCATTACCATCGCCAAGGGTGAAACCGAAGGCAGCGTGCCGTTCAACGCACCGGCCAACACCGTTTATGTGGATGCTGGCAATGTCAGCGTGACGGTCACCGGCACCACCGGTGGTGACTTCGAGCACCTGGAAGTCAGCCCGACGCCAGCCGTGACTGCGATCACCGATTCGATCGATACCTCGACTGTCACTCTGACCGCCACCGCTTCGGCCGTGGAAGGCGGCGTAATCACTTACACCGCGAGCGTGACCTCGCCGGTCACTGGCACTCCACTGGTGATAACCCTGGCCAACGGTCAGAGCATCACCATCCCGGTCAATGCCAGCTCGGGCTCGGTCGATTTCACCGCGCCGAACAACGTCTACACCACCAATACACCGGTGACCAACAGCATCACCGGCGTCACCGGTGGCAACTACGAGAAGCTGGATACTGCCGGCACCCCAAGCACCACGGTCACCGATGATCCAGCCAAGCTGGACAGCACCGGCCTGACCCTGACGGCCAGCAACACCGTCGAGGAAGGCGGCAGCATCGTCTACACCGCCAAGCTGACCAATGCGGCCGGCAGCGACATGACCATCACCCTGAGCAACGGCGCGGTCATTACCATCGCCAAGGGCGAGACCGAAGGCAGCGTGCCGTTCAATGCACCGGCCAACACCGTTTATGTGGATGCTGGCAATGTCAGCGTGACGGTCACCGGCACCACCGGTGGTGACTTCGAGCACCTGGAAGTCAGCCCGACGCCGGCTGTGACTGCGATCACTGACTCGATCGATACCTCGACCGTGACCCTGACGGCCACCCCGAGCGTGACTGAAGGCGGCGTGATCACCTATACCGCTTCCGTCACTGCACCTGTGACCGGCACCCCGCTGGTGATCACCCTGGCCAACGGTCAGAGCATCACCATTCCGGTCAATGCCAGCTCCGGCTCGGTCGATTTCACCGC
>NZ_NEHW01000028.1 GCF_002112505.1 Pseudomonas sp. R28(2017) | reverse complement strand
CACGACACGCTGATGCAGCTGCCGCTGTTCCCGTACATGGACATCGAGGTCGACGGCCTGTGCCGCCACCCCTCGTCGATCCACAGCGACGACCGCTGATTCACCCTTGAACCACGACTACCTGACAAGAACAATTCGAGGTAAGCAGACATGACCGTGAAGATCTCCCACACCGCCGATATCCAGGCCTTCTTCGAGCAAGTGGCCGGCCTCGGCCAGGCCGAAGGCAACCCGCGCTTCAAGCAGATCATTCTGCGCATCCTGCAGGACACCGCGCGCCTGATCGAAGACCTGGAGGTCAGCGAGGACGAGTTCTGGCATGCTGTCGACTACCTCAACCGCCTGGGCGGGCGCAACGAGGCGGGCCTGCTGGCGGCCGGCCTGGGCATCGAGCACTTCCTCGACCTGCTGCAGGACGCCAAGGACGCCGAGGCCGGCCTGGGCGGCGGCACCCCGCGCACCATCGAAGGCCCGCTGTACGTGGCCGGTGCACCGCTGTCCGAGGGTGAAGCGCGCATGGACGACGGCACCGATCCGGGCGTGGTGATGTTCCTCCAGGGCCAGGTGTTCGATGCCGATGGCCAGCCATTGGCCGGCGCCACCGTCGACCTGTGGCATGCCAACACCCAGGGCACCTACTCGTACTTTGACTCCACTCAGTCCGAGTACAACCTGCGCCGACGCATCGTCACCGATGCCGAAGGCCGCTACCGTGCGCGCTCCATCGTGCCGTCCGGTTATGGCTGCGATCCCCAGGGCCCGACCCAGGAATGCCTGAACCTGCTTGGCCGCCACGGCCAGCGCCCGGCCCACGTGCACTTCTTCATCTCGGCACCGGGCCACCGCCACCTGACCACGCAGATCAACTTTGCCGGCGACAAGTACCTGTGGGACGACTTCGCCTATGCCACCCGCGACGGCCTGATCGGCGACCTGCGCTTTGTCGACGATGCCGCAGCGGCCCGTGACCGAGGTGTGAAGGGCGAGCGCTTTGCCGAGCTGTCGTTCGACTTCCAGCTGCAGACCGCCAAGGCCCCAGAGGCCGAGGAACGCAGCCACCGGCCACGGGCGCTGCAAGCAGGCTAAGCCCTGACTCAATCCTTGTGGGAGCGGGCATGCCCGCGAAGCAGACACCGCGGTGCATGGCACCGGCTTTGCCGGTGTTCGCGGGCACAACCGCTCCCACAGGGTGCAAGGACTGGCTGAAATTCAAGTAATCGCCATACACCATTCCAATAAGAATAAAGGTCACTGGTCATGCGTAACCCCGCCATGCGTGCGCTCGCCTGTTACTGACAGGTCACTGCCTTGTAATCCCTTTCCAGGCTGTCCCTTCAGGAATTCGCGAGCATGAATACTCTCACCCAAGCGCAACACCTCAAGCAGCAGAACAAACGCTATTTCTACGAATGGTACGTGGTCATCCTGTGCATGGTGGCCTACATCTTCTCGTTCGTTGACCGGCAGATCCTGGCGCTGATGATCGAACCGATCAAAGCCGACCTGCAGCTGAGCGACACCCAGTTCAGCCTGCTGCACGGCCTGGCGTTCTCGCTGTTCTACGCCTTCATGGGCATGCCCATCGCCTACCTGGCCGACCGCTTCTCGCGCCCGCGCATCATTGCCGTGGGGGTGATCTTCTGGAGCTTCGCCACCGCCGCCTGCGGCCTGAGCAAGAACTTCACCCAGATGTTCCTGGCGCGCATCGGCGTCGGGGTAGGCGAGGCGGCCCTGTCGCCCTCGGCCTACTCGATGTTCAGCGACCTGTTCCCCAAGGAGAAGCTCGGCCGCGCCGTGGGGATCTACTCGATCGGCTCGTTCGTCGGTGGTGGCATCGCCTTCCTGGTCGGCGGCTACGTGATCACCCTGCTCAAGGACGCGCAAACCATCGAAGTGGCCTTGCTCGGCGCGATGAAAGCCTGGCAGCTGGCGTTCTTCATCGTCGGGCTGCCCGGGGTGATCGTCGGCCTGCTGGTCTGGCTGACCGTGCGCAACCCACAGCGCAAGGGTGCGCAGCTGGACGCCGACGGTACTGTACGCAAGGTTCGCCTCAGTGATGGCCTGCGCTTCATCGGCCGCCATCGGGCGACCTTCGGCTGCCATTACCTGGGCTTCTCGTTCTACGCCATGGCGCTGTTCTGCATGATGAGCTGGACCCCGGCGCTGTACATCCGCAAGTTCGGCATGAGCCCCGAGCAGGCCGGCTTCATGCTCGGCACCATCCTGCTGCTGGCCAACACCACCGGCGTGGTGTTCGGCGGCTGGCTCACCGACCACCTGGCCAAGCGCGGGCGCAGCGATGCGGCCATGCGCACCGGGGTGATCGGCGCGGTGGGCATGATCGTGCCGGCGGTGTTGTATTCGCAGGTCGACCAGCTGTGGCTGTCGGTGACCTTGCTGGTGCCGGCGATGTTCTTCGCCTCGTTCCCGATGCCGGCCTCCACGGCCGCCATGCAGATCCTCTCGCCCAACCAGGTGCGCGCCCAGGTGTCGGCGGTGTTCCTGCTGATCAGCAACCTGCTCGGGCTGGGCCTGGGCACCACGCTGGTGGCGCTGATCACCGACCGCTACTTTGGCGCCCCGGCAGCGGTCGGCTCATCGATGTCGATCGTCAGTTTCGCTGCCTCGCTGCTGGCCATCGTGCTGCTGGCCAAGGGCTGCAAGTGCTTCCGTGACAGCATGCGCCGCGAACACCCCGGCGAGGCCTGAGATGCTGGCGGACATCCAGCTGCTGGAGCGGTTTCCGCTGTTTCACTCGCAGGATGTGGCCGAGATGCAGGTGCAATTGGCCCGCTATCTCTGCCCGCATCGGCTGCGGGTGCTGGACGATGCTGCGCCGCAGTTGCAGGTCAGCGGCGTGGAGTTTGCCGGCGCGCGCCTGCTGCAGCTGCACTACGACGCACCGGTGGAGGTCAGCCTGGAGGGCACAGGCGCGCAGTACCTGTTCCGCACCACCTTGCAGGGGCAGTGCGAAGTCAGCCACGGCCGCGAGCATGCGGCCGTGGCGGCGGGCGGGCTGAGCGTCTGCTCGCCGTTCACCAGCAGCCGTATCGTCACTGGCGGCGCCTGCCGCAATGCCGTGCTGAGCATGCCCCGTGAGGCGCTGGAGCTGCACTTGCAGCAGCTGCTGGGGCGTAGCCTGGGGCAGCCGCTGGTATTCGAGGTGCCGCTCGCCGCCGACCACCCAGGCGTCCATGCCCTGGGCCTGACCCTGGATTACCTGTGCCGGCTGTTCGCCCTGCAACTGAGCCTGGCGCCATTACGCCAGGGCCTGGTGGATCACCTGGTGCAACTGCTGCTGACCCAGTTGCCGCACAACTATTGCGCTGCGCTGCGGCAACCGGCAGGCACCCCGTTGCCCAGCCATGTGCGGCGGGCCCGCGAGTACATCGAGGCAAACCTGGACCAGCCGCTGGCGCTGGCCACCCTGTGTGCGCTCAGTGGCGTTTCGGTGCGCACGCTGCAGAACGGCTTTCGCCAGTTCCTCGGGCAGACCCCGGTCGAGTACATCCGCGACCGGCGCCTGCAGGCGGTGCACACGGCGCTGCAGCAAGGCGAGGGGAGCGTGACCGAGGTACTGCTGCGTTTCGGCATCAACAGCCCTGCGCATTTCACCCAGCAGTACCGGCAGCGCTTCGGCTGCCCGCCCTCGGCCACGCTCAGGGGCTGAAAGCTGCGCAATCGGTAGGGTGCCTGCGCGATCCGCAGCGCTGGCAATACGCGTGATGGCTAGCATCGGCCTACCTTACACACGCGGAGTTTCACCCATGCAAATCACTGTTCTTGGCGGTGGCCACGGCTGCTATGCAGCGGCTGTCGAGATGGCCGAGCGTGGCCATGCCACCCGGCTCTGGCGCCGTGACGCTACGGCCCTGAAAACCCTGCAGGCGATGGGCAGCCTCACCGTGCGCGATTATCGCGGCACCCGCCAGCTGGCCCTTGGCGATAACCTGCAGCTGGTCAGCGACCTGGCCCAGGCGCTGCAGGGCGCGGACTTGGTGATCATCCCCTTGCCGGCGACCAGCCACGCGGCCCTGGCCGCTGAAGTCGCGCCGCTGCTTAGCGCCGGCCAGGTGGTGTTCCTGCCGCCCGGCACCTTCGGCAGCTACCTGTTCGCCAAGGCCATGCGTGACTGTGGCAACCTGGCCGAGGTGGCCTTCGCCGAAACCGGTACCCTGCCTTATCTGGTGCGCAAGCATGGCGCCGACCAGCTGGTGATCAGTGCCTACGCCACGCGCCTGCCGACTGGCGTGCTGCCCAGCCGCCTGTCGGCGCCTGCCTTCAGCGTGCTGCGCGAGGCCTACCCCAGCGTCGAGCCGATCGAAGATGCCCTGAGCGGTGCCTTGATGAACGCCGGGCCGGTCATTCACCCGCCGCTGATCCTGATGAATGCCGGGCCGCTGGAGCACTTCGCGTCGTGGGACATCCACAACGAAGGCACCCAGCCGTCGATCCGCCGGGTGACCAATGAACTGGATGCCGAACGCATGCGCGTGCGCGAGGCGCTGGGCTACCCGGCGCCGCACTTCCCGTTGGCCGACCACTACAACACTGACCAGGGCGATGAGTGGATGTACGGCCGTGGCGCCCACGGCAAGCTCACTGACAGCGGCGACTGGCGCGAGAACATCGACCTGCAGCAGCACCGCTACATGCTCGAAGACACACGCCTGGGGCTGTCGCTGCTGGTCTCGGTCGGGCGCTGGGCCGGCGTGCCGACGCCGGTGGCGCAGGGCTTGCTGGCCTTGGCCTCGGCGGTGACCGGGCGTGATTTGTATGGCGAAGGCCGCACCCTGGAAAACCTCGGCCTGGCCGAGCTCGACCGTGAACAGATGGCGGCCTTGCTGCGTAACGGTGTTGCGCCATGAGCGGGCCATTGCAGCGCATTGCCGTGGTCGGTGCCGGGCGGATGGGCGAGGGCATCGCCCTGGCCTTCGCCCAGGCCGGCGTCCACGTCAGCCTGATCGACCTGAAGGCGCGGCAGGCGCAAGCCCAGGCCAGCTATTTCGAGGCGGTCAGGCGTAACCTTGCCGTCGAGGCGCAGCGCCTGGTGGCCCTCGAACTGATCGGCGCGCAGCAGGCCGAGCGGTTGTTGTCGCGGATACAACTGCAGACACTGCGGGAGGGCGGCCAGGCGCTGCCAGGTTGCCGGCTGGTGTTCGAAGCGGTGCCCGAAGTGCTCGAAGCCAAGCGCGAGGCCTTTGCCTGGATCGACCGGCATGTGGCGGCGGACGCGATCATCGCCTCGACCACCTCGACCTTCCTGGTCACCGAGCTGGCCGCCATGGTCAGCGCGCCTGGGCGCATGGTCAACGCCCACTGGCTCAACCCTGCGCACCTGATGCCGCTGGTGGAAGTCTCACGCAGCGCCGCAACCAGCGAAGCGGTGGTTACCGAGCTGCTGGCCACCTTGCAGGCCATCGGCAAGGTGCCTGTGCTGTGCAACGCCACCCCCGGCTTCATCGTGCCGCGCCTGCAGGCGCTGGTGATGAACGAGGCGGCGCGTATGGTCGAGGAGGGGGTGGCCAGCGCCGAGCAGATCGACCTGGCCGTACGCACCGGCTTTGGCCTGCGCTTCTCGGTACTGGGCCTGCTGGAGTTCATCGACTGGGGCGGTGGTGACATCCTGCACCACGCATCAAGCTACCTCAGCCGCCACCTGGGCGAGCGCTACCAGGCACCGGCATCGGTGCTGGACAACATGGCCAGCGGGCGTAACGGCCTGCGCGATAGCGTGGGGTTCTACGACTACCGCGATACCGACATCGACGCCTACCGCCACGCGCGCCTGGCGAACCTGGTGCAACGCCTGCACCAGGCCGGGCTGGCGCCGCGCTTTGCCTCAGGCCTTGAAGCGCTCGATCAGCCCTTGCTGCTCTGACGCCAGGTCGTTCAACTGCTGGCTGATCCCCGCCGAGCGCTCGGCCTGGCCGGACAACGAGGCGGTGACATCGCGCACCGCCTCGACGTTGCGGTTGACCTCTTCGGCCACGCTGCTCTGCTGTTCGGCGGCGCAGGCGATCTGCACGTTCATGTCGGTGATCACGCTGACTGCCTGGCGAATCTGCGCCAGCGCCTGCAGGGCCTGGCGCGCTTGTTCGGCATTGGCCTGGGCCTGCTGGTAGCTGTGCTGCATGGCGCCGGTCACCTCGTGGGTGCCGTTGCGCAGGTTGTCGATGATCGCGCCAATCTCTTCCACCGAGGCCTGGGTGCGCTGGGCCAGCCCGCGGACCTCGTCGGCGACCACGGCAAAGCCGCGGCCGGCGTCACCGGCACGGGCTGCTTCGATCGCCGCATTGAGCGCGAGCAGGTTGGTCTGCCGGGCAATCGACAGGATCACGCCCATCACTGCACCGATCTGCTCGCTGCTTGCGGCCAATGCATTCAGGCGCTGCATCCCCTCACTCATGCCGGTGGCCAGGGCCTGGATGCCCTGGGTGGTGCTTTCGATCACCTGCACCCCGGCACCGGTGGCCTGGTCGGCATGGCGCGCCGCCTCGGCGGCTTGCGCGGCGCTGTGGGCCGCCGCCTGGGCGGTGGCGGACATTTCATGCAGGGCGGTGGCCATCTGTTCGATCTCGCGGAACTGCTGCTGCATGCCCGCGCTGGTCTGGCTGGCGATGCGCGCCGACTGGTCGGCGGTGTCACGGGTGTCGCGCACACCGCCCTGGACCTGGGCGATCACCGGTTGCAGGCGTTCCAGGAAGCGGTCGAAGGCGCGGCTCAGGCGGCCCAGTTCGTCCTTGCCGGGGTAGGCCAGGCGCCGGGTCAGGTCGCCTTCGCCTTCGGCGATGTCTTCGAGCAGGTAGGCAACCCGCAACAGCGGGCGGCTGACGCTGCGTGCGGTCAGCCACATCATCGCCACGCCCAACAGCGCGATGCCCAGGCCCAGGCCGATCTGCAGGGCCAGGCTGTGCAGGCGCTGGGTGCGCATCTGTTCTTGCAGGGCGGCCACCGGCGCGCCGAGCACGTCCTTGCCGACACTGACCAGCACGGCCCAGGGGCTGGCTTCAGGCAAGGGCTGGATCGGCACCAGCATGCGCATGTGCCGGGCATCCTCGAACGCCTGCGTATGGCCTGCGCCTGCGGCGTCGAGCATGGCAGCGGCCTGCTCGGGGTGGCGTGCCTTGAGCAGCGTACCGAGGCGTTCGGGGTGGCTGCTGTCACCGGCCAGCAGCCCGGCGGTGCTGACGATGGCGATATCGCCCTGGCCGTCGTACAGCGCGGCGGCGGCCTTTTCGGCATCACGCTGCAGGGTCGCCAGGTCGATGTCCAGGCCGATCACCGCCACCACGCGGCCCTGGTCGATCAGGGGCAGGGTCAGGCTGGTGACCAGCCGCGCCGTGCCACTGGAGCTGTCGACATAGGGTTCGAGCAGGCAAGGCTTGGCGCTGGCCCGCGAACAGCTGAAAAACGCATTGAACGGCGCGCCGCTGGGGCCGGGCGAGGTGTCGGCCAGCATCTTCTCGTCGCCCGGTACGGCCTGCAGCTGGCCGGGGCCAGGTTGCAGCCAGTACAGGGCGAAGCGGCCCTGGTCGTTGCTGCCCAGGTCCAGCCGGCCGGGGAAGTCGGCGTCGTGGCCGTCCAGGGCATTGGCCTCGAAGGTGATGAACAGCCCCAGCAGCTCCGGGCGCCCGGCCAGGGCATCGCGCAGCACCTGGGTGAGGTCGCGGCGCAGCTCGGCAGGGGGCATGCCTGCGCGCTGGCGCAGGTGCATGACCTGGCGCCCGACGCCTTCGGCAAAGGTGTAGGCGTGAGCGAAGCCCTGCTGGATCTGCAGCGCCTGTGCCTGGCCTTCGGCACGCAGGTTGTTGCGCGCGGCGGCCAGCAGCATGTCGCTGGCGCTGCTGCCGACCTGGTCTTCGCTGCTCTGGCGCTGGGCCAGGGCCAAGGCAGTGAGGAGCACGACGACGGCAGCCAGGCACAGGCTGGCGAGCAGGGTGATCTTGTTGTGGATGCTCAAGGCGTTGGTCATGTTGTTGTTTTCCGCGACGCGAGTTGGGCTCGCGGCAGGCTACCGGGGCTTCGCGCAGGGCGGAATGGCTTGAGGGTGGATTGGCAGGCAGGGGCAAGAGGTTGGCACGGGTGGGCAATTTCAATGGCAAAGGTGCTGCCTGGGCCGGCCTCTTCGCGGGCAAACCCGCTCCCACAGGGTCCTCGCAAGCCTCAAGACTTGCGCAGTACCTGTGGGAGCGGGCTTGCCCGCGAAGAGGCCAGATGCAAGAAATAAAAATGCCCGAACCCTCCCCGCACGGAAAGGCCCGGGCAAAAACCGGGTAAATCTAGGCCTTGGCCTGCGGCTTGATGGTAATCACCGCCAGCGTGGTAATGGCCCCCATCACCACCAGCATCACCGACACCGGCCAGGCATCCTTGTACAGGCTGAACAACGCCGTCGCCGCCAAGGGTGCCAACCCACCGGAGAAGATCGAGGCAATTTCATGCCCCATGGCCAATCCGGAATACCGCACCTTGGGCGGGAACAGCTCCCCCATCAGCGCCGGCTGGGTGCCGATCATCGCGCCATGACAGAAGGCCATGCCCAGCAATGCCGCGAGGTACACCCAGACGGGTGAGTGGGTATCGAGCATCCAGAAGAACGGAAACGCCAGCACCATCAAACCGACCGAGCCGATGGCATACACCAGCCGCCGGCCGATGATGTCCGACAGCCAGCCCCAGAACACGATGGTGCCGGCCTCGACGATCATCGCCACCATCACGCTGGCCAGCACCAGCTGCGTGTCCAGCCCGGTGAACTTGGCGTAGGCGATGGTGAATGCCAGGAACAGGTAGGCGCTGCCGTTTTCGGCGATGCGGATGCCCATGGCCTGCAGCACCGCCTTGGGGTGTTTGCGCAGCACTTCCATGGCCGGCATGTGCTCGGGCTTGTCCGCCTGTGCCTGTTCCTCGACGAAGGCCTTGCTCTCCGGCAGGCGCCGGCGGATGTACACGCCGACGCCAAAGATCAGGATGCTGGCCAGGAACGGCACGCGCCAACCCCAGCTCATCATGTCTTCATGGGGCAGCATCTGTACCAGGTAGAAGGCCGCTGCCGAGAGCACAAAACCACCCGACACGCCCAGCTGGCTCCAGGCCGCATAGAAACCGACGCGGTCCTTCGGTGCGTTCTCGCTGAGCAGCAGCACGCCGCCACCCCATTCACCGCCCGAGGCCACCCCTTGCAGCACACGCAGGATCACCAGGCACGCCGGGGCCAGGTAGCCGGCCTGTTCGAAGGTGGGCAACAGGCCCATGGCGAAGGTCGCTGCACCCATGATCGCCAGGGTCATCACCAGGGCCTTTTTGCGCCCCGCCTTGTCGCCGATGTGGCCGAAGATCAGGCCGCCCAGCGGGCGGGCGAGAAAACCCACGGCAAAGCCTGCGAACGAGGCCAGGGTGCCGAGCACCGGGTCGGTGCCGGCGGGGAAGAACAACGGGGCGAAGATCAGCGCCGCGGCCGTGCCGTAGAGGAAGAAGTCGTACCATTCCAGGGCGTTGCCCAGCACCGAGGCGATGACGATGCGGCGCATGGTGCGTGGGTCGGTGTCGCGGGTGATGCTGGTGTTGAGGTTAGTCATGAGCCATCTCCATGCGGGCCACTTACCAGAACTTCCAGGTGTAGGAAGTGATCAGGCGGTACTCGGTGTAGTCGCTGCCGTATTTCTGCTGGGTACGCATGTTCTTCAGGTCGACCGAAAGATCCTTGAGCGGGCCGCTCTGGACCACGTAGCTGAGCATGATGTCGCGCTCGCTTTCCTGGTCCCGTGCAAGGCCCGGGCCGCGATCGACGTCGGTGCCCTTGATATAGCGGGTGAACAGCTTGAGGCCGGGGATGCCCATGGCCACGAAGTTATAGCCGTAGCGCACCGACCAGCTGCGCTCGTCCGGGCGGATGAAGGGGATGCTCGCCCAGTTCGGCAGCCACAGTTGCGGCACGTAGCCGTTCAGGGTCGGGAACACCGTGTCGCCGGTCATGCGCTGGTAGCTGGCGCCGATCATGTGCCCGCTCTTTTCCAGGGTCACCAGGCCGAAGTAGGCGCGGTTGTCCACCGGGCCGCTGCGTGCGGCGCCGTCTTCACGGTTGTTGAAGTAACCGACGTCGGTCTTCAGCTGGTAGCCGTCGGCGAACTTCAGGGTGTGCTTGATGCCGCCATAGTCCTGTTTGTAGATGTCGTTGAGCACGCCGTGGAAGTAGCTGCCCTGCAGATCCGGGGTGAAGTTGTAGGTGGCACCGGCGAAGTCCAGGCCATCGCTGTCCAGGCTGTCGTTGGTGCCATAACGGTACAGGCGTTCGTGGTTGGATGACTCGCGGGTGACGATCGACCAGAAGCGCCCACCGACCAGGGTCAGGTTGTCGATGTCGCGCGACTCGATCACCGCACCTTGGTAAATGGTGTCGAGCTGGCGGCTGGGGTCGTTGGAGGCGACCGGGTAGAACGGCTTCTGGTCACCGATCTTCACCTGGGTCTTGGCGTACTTGAGCTTCAGCGTCGCGCCGCCACGGCTGTAGTCGTCGGCAGCCTGCTGGCGATGGCGGCTGAACGGTAGCGAGCCATCGTTGCCGGTGGAGTCCAGGCGAAAGGCATACTGGCCATTGAGATCAAGGCCAACGGCCAACGGGGTGTCGGTGTAGCCGGACTCGAACTGCAGGTCGAAGCCCTGCGACCAGTTGCCGACCTTGGACACCGGCGCACTGGAATTGGTGAAATTACGGTTCAGGTAGAGGTTACGAAAATTCAGCGACAGGTGGCTCTCATCCACCACGTCGGCGAAGCTGGTCAGGGGTAACACGGTGCCCACACACAAGCACAACGATTTCGCACGCAACGGCCATTTGAGATCCATGGGGTAATCCTGGAAATGTGATCAGTACAAGGTCTGGGCAGTGGTTCAACTGGGCAGAGGGGCTCTGCAGGTCTGGGGCCCGCTTGTCTGTCACGTATTGTTTTTGTTGTTCTAGATATCCAGCACCAGGCGCTTGCCGCGCGCCCGGGAACAGCACAGCACGATCTGTTCGTTGCTCTGTTTCTCCTCATCGGTCAGGTAGTGGTCACGGTGGTCAGGTTCGCCTTCGAGCACATCGCACAGGCAGGTGCCGCACACACCTTGCTCGCACGACACCTCGACCTTGACGCCCACTTCGCGCAGGGCGGCAGTCAGGGTTTGCCTCGCTTGCACCTGCACGGTCTTGCCGCTGCGCGCGGCGACCACCTCGAAGCTGTCGCCCGAGGTGTCGACCTCGGCCTGGAAGTACTCGTGGTGGATGTGCTGCTCATCGAAGCCTTGCCGGCGTGCGCCTTCGATCACCCAGTCCATGAAGCCCGTCGGGCCGCAGGTGTACAGGTGCACGCCGGGGCTGCCCGGGCCGAGCACGCGGGCCAGGTCCAGTTGCTGTTCGGGGCCTTCGTCGCTGAAGTGGGTGAACACGCTGGCGGCGAACGGCGCGGCCAGCAGTTCATCGACGAAGGCGCAGCGGCTGCGCGAGCGGCCGCGGTAGTGCAGCTCGAACGGCTGGCCCTGGGCGTGCAGGGCATGGGCCATGGCGATCATCGGCGTGATGCCGATGCCGCCACCCAGCAGGATCGAGCGTTGCGCATCGTCGGCCAGCGGGAACAGGTTGCGCGGTGCACTGATGCGCATCGGTGTGCCGGGCTGCAGCTGTTCGTGCACCGCCACGGAGCCGCCGCGGGACTGGTTGTCCTTGAGCACGCCAAGGCGATAGACATTGGCCTGCGCCGGGTCGCCGCACAGCGAGTACTGGCGGACCAGGTCGGGGGCCAGGTGCAGGTCGACGTGGGCGCCGGCGGCAAAACGCGGCAGCGCCCGGCCATCGACGGCGGCCAGTTCGAGGACGACCACGTCGCCGCCTTGCACCTCGCGAGCCTGGACGATCACATCGAGCAGTTGATCGTTCATCGGCCTGGCCTCAGAGGATGTAGCCGATGCCGGCAAGGGCATCGTCGCTGTTGATCAGGCTGATCACCTTGCGGTGGATCCTGAAACCGCCTTCGGCGCGGACCAGGGTGTAGGTCAGGTCGGCGCTGTAGTGCTTGAGGCTTTCCTTGCGGAACTCGCGGATGTTTTGCGCGGCCCGTACGGTGACGTTCACACCGTCATCGGCGAGTACCCGAAAGCGCGAGATCGTGCGCACGGTGCGTGGCTGCGGGCTGGTTGAGATCGACTCGCCACCGATCAGCCGCTGCACGCGAAGGTCACGCATGTGATGGTCGTCGTAGGCGTAGTTCAGGGTGTTCTCGTAGTCGGTCTCTTTCGGGTTGATCGGGATGATGTAGGTGCCTTTCTCGGTCCACA
>NZ_NEHW01000027.1 GCF_002112505.1 Pseudomonas sp. R28(2017) | reverse complement strand
ACTCAGTAGTGAAACGATGCATCGCCGATGGTAGTGTGGGGTTTCCCCATGTGAGAGTAGGTCATCGTCAAGATTCATTTCGCAAAACCCCTATCTGCGCATGCAGGTAGGGGTTTTGTCTTTAAGTAGGAACTACAGAGATTTCGCGGGTACGTCCTCAGGACGGACCGGCACACAGAATTTCTTGACGACCATAGAGCATTGGAACCACCTGATCCCATCCCGAACTCAGCAGTGAAACGATGCATCGCCGATGGTAGTGTGGGGTTTCCCCATGTGAGAGTAGGTCATCGTCAAGATTCAAATAAAAACCCCTGTCTGCGCTGCAGACAGGGGTTTTTTCTTTCCGGGCTACAGCAAGCTGCCGTAGCCTCACTTGGATACTAGCGGGCGAGTTGTTTGTCCAGGTAGTTCCTGATCACCCGCGCGCCATTGTTCAGGTGCTGCTCCAGCACCCTGACTGCCTCGTCGACCAGCTTGTCAGCCGCCGCATCGACCAAGGCGTTATGGTCGTCCTGGGTCAGCTTGCCAAGCCCCATGGACGACAAATGAAAGCGCAGGAAGCGTTCTTCCTCGTTCAGCTCGTTCTCGATCAGGCGCAGCAGTTTCTGGTTGGATGCCTTCCCATAGAGCGCCATATGGAACAGCCGATTGAGACGACCGATTTCCGCATGGCTGGTTTCGTTCTCCAGTTGCTGGATGTAGCCTCGGGCGCTGGCAATGTCGCTGGCATCGAGCAGCGGGATCGACTGGCGCAGCGCTTCGCTTTCGAGCAGTACGCGCAACGCATAGGTGTCGACCGCGTCCTCGCCAATCAACGGTGCGACCACCGCGCCCTTGTGCATTTCCACCTTGAGCAGCGATTGCGCCTCCAGCTGGCGCAGCGCTTCGCGCACCGGCATGCGGCTGACGCCGAACAAGTCCGCGATTTCCTGTTGGCGCATGGCAGTGCCGGGTGGCAGGCGGCCATCGAGAATGGCGCTGCGCAGGCGCTCTTCGATGACACCACGGGCCAGGTGTGCCGGCAGCTGCTCGCTGGCCAGCACGTTACTGAGTTTGATTTTCTCGGCCAAGCGAAGTGTGCCTCGACGACAAGAGTTGGATCCAATAAAGCTAGTGATAGGCAAGGGGCCTTGTCAAACCGGCACCCGCAACGGGGTGCGCGCAGCAAGACCACGAATATGTTGGATCAACTTGCCAGGCAAAGGAAGCGGTACGCCTTGAGGCCTAACAATAAAGTGATAGCAGGCCGACCACCGGTGACATGATTGCAGGGTGCCATTGTCTTTTGAGCCTCCAAGCCGCACCATCGCCACTTGGAATGACCTGAACAGGGCCTCGCAGTGGCGATTACCTGGCTGCTCAAAACCGCCGTGCGATGTGTTGGCCTTGCCCTGCTGCTGGGTAGCTTGCTGCTGGGCGCGTTGCACGCGGATTGGGACTTTGCCGAGATCAGTCGCAAGGCCCAGGCATTGTACGGCCCGCTTGGCGCAGGCAAGGGCCGAATCGATGCCTGGCAGAACCTGATGGCTACCCAGAGCCAGGGCAGCGAGCTGCAGCGCCTGCAGGTGGTCAACCAGTTCTTCAACCAGCAATTGCGCTATGCCGAAGATATCGACCTGTGGCACGAGGTCGACTACTGGGCCACTCCGATTCAGGCGTTGATCAAAGGGGCCGGCGACTGCGAGGACTACGCCATCGCCAAATACTTCAGCCTGCGTCGCATGGGTATCCCCAGCGAAAAGCTGCGCATCACCTACGTCAAGGCCTTGCGCCAGAACCGCGCGCATATGGTCCTGACCTATTATTCAAGCCCACAGGCGCAGCCACTGGTGCTCGACAGCCTGATGGACGCGATCAAGCCGGCCAGCCAGCGGACAGACTTGCTACCGGTATATGCCTTCAACGGTGAAGGCCTGTGGCTGACCGGCGCTGCAGGCAACAAGAAGGTCGGCGACACCAAGCGCCTGTCCCGCTGGCAGGACGTGTTGAAGAAAATGCAGGCCGAAGGGTTCCCGGCCGAACCGGTTTACTGAAGGAGCACAGATGTCACTGTTCAAACAATTGCTGTTGGCCATTTGCCTGTTCCTGGTGGTCGCGTTCAGCGGCAGCTTCATGGTCAGCCTGGAAAGCTCGCGCAGCCAGTACGTCAACCAGTTGCGTTCGCACGCCCAGGACGCGGCCACTGCGCTGGCATTGTCGTTGACGCCGAATATCGATGATCCGGCGATGGTCGAGCTGATGGTCAGCTCAATCTTCGACAGCGGCTATTACGCCAGCATCAAGGTCATCGACCTTGGCTCCAACGCCGTGCTGGTGGAGCGTCATGCCGAGCCAGACCCTGGCAGCGTGCCCGCCTGGTTCATCCACCTGATTGGCCTGGAAGCGGCCGGTGGTGATGCCATCGTCAGCCGCGGCTGGCAGCAGGCGGCGCGGGTCGAGGTGATCAGCCACCCGATGTTCGCTATCGCCAAGCTCTGGCAGAGCGCATTGGGCAGCCTCGGCTGGCTGTTGTTGTGCGGGGCGGCCAGTGCTGTGCTGGGTGCCTTGCTGTTGCGCCGCCAGCTGCGGCCGTTGGACTACATGGTCGAGCAGTCGCACGCCATCGCCCGCCGCGAATTCCTCAGCCTGCCAGAGCTGCCGCGCACGCCGGAACTGCGCCGTGTGGTGCAGGCGATGAACCAGATGGTCGAGAAGCTCAAGGCCTTGTTCACCGAGCAGGCCGAGCGCAGTGAGCGGTTGCGCGCCGAGTCCTATCAGGACAGCCTCACCGGGCTGTCCAACCGGAGGTATTTCGAGATGCAGCTGACTGCCCGGGTCAGCAACCTGGAAGAAGCGCGTGCCGGTTACCTGCTGCTGCTGCGCGTGCAGGGCCTGGCCGGGCTCAACGCACGTTTGGGCGGCCAGCGCACTGACCAGCTGCTGCAAGCGGTGGGTGAGCAGCTGCGCCGTACCTGTGCCAGCTTCCCGGAAACCAACGACCTGATTTCCCGCAGCCGGGGCGGTGAGTTCGCTGTGCTGGCTCCGGGCATGGTCCATGAAGAGGCGGTGCAGCTCGCCCAGGCGCTGGAGGCGACCTTGCTGAGCCTGCACGAGACAGGTGCCAGCGACGTGGACCCGGTTGCCTGCATCGGCCTTGCTCCGTTCAGCCCCGGCGACGCTCCTCAGGCGCTGCTCAAGCTGGCCGACGAGGCATTGGCCCGTGCCGAGAATCAACCAGCTCCAGGTTGGGTATGCCTTGAGCAGGGCGTGGCCGCTGTGGCCGGCGACAGCCAGCATGCCTGGCACACACGGTTGGATGAAGCCTTCGTAAAAGGGCAGTTCGAGCTGTATTTCCAGCCTGTGGTGGATGCCAGGCAGACGCAGCGGGTCCTTCATCACAAGGTGATTTCACGCCTGCACGACGACCAGGGCGAAGCGTTGCCAGCCGGCCGCTTCCTGCCATGGCTGGAGCGCTTTGGCTGGATGTCGCGGCTGGATGTGCTGGTACTGGAGAAAGTGCTGGGGCATCTGCGTGGCCATGACCAGGTACTCGCGCTCAACCTGTCTGCTGCAACGCTGGCCGACCCTGCAGCCTTGCAGCGTGTGTACGAATTGCTAGGCCAGAACCCAGCGCTGGGCGCGCGGTTGATATTCGAGATCGGTGAGGAGCAGTTGCCCGACCAGGCCTCGCTGGAAAAGCTCACCCGACGTCTGCATGGCCTGGGCTTTGGCCTGGCACTGCAGCGCTTTGGCGGCAGGTTCAGCATGATCGGCAACCTGGCGCATCTGGGCCTGGCATACCTGAAGATCGATGGCAGTTACATCCGCAATATCGATCAGGAACAGCACAAGCGCCTGTTCATCGAAGCGATCCAGCGCGCAGCGCACAGTATCGACCTGCCGCTGATCGCCGAGCGGGTAGAGACCGAAGGGGAGCGCGGCGTGCTGGTAGAGATGGGGGTGGGCGGTATTCAGGGGCAGCTGGTCGGTGAGCCGGCCCCCTGGCGCTGACCTCAGGTACGTTGGGGCGCATTGCGCCCCGCAGGCTCAGATCAACCCGCCTTCCTCTTCTTCCTCGATCAGGTTGTTCAGGCTGCCCAGCGCCTTGCGCGCGCTGGAGCGGTTGAGCAACTTGGCCTGGGCCCCCGGCGGCAGGTCGGTGATGCTGAATACGCCCTTGGCCGTGAGCACCTCGATCAGGTCCTCGAGCACGCGGATCATGTCCAGGTCACTCTGCTTGAGCTGCTTGAGGCTGTTTTCGACGACATCGTCGGCAAACCACTCCTGCACTTGCGCATGGTCGGCGGGCAGGATTTCCGTGTACTCGGCGTAGGGCGCGGCTTCCACCCGTGCCAACTGGCCCTCGCTGTCGCGTTGCACATAGAACATGGCGTCCATCCTCGTCACGTTGAGTCCTCAAGGGTCGGTTCTGGCGCAGCATAGGCAACTTTGCCCGGCTGCGCCTGCCCGTCAGCTGTTGTTGTTGTCGATCTTGATGGTCGGGTCGGCGCCGCTGATCAGCGAGTTGATCGAGGTGTGCGACCAGTCCACCCCCTCCAGCTTGATGCTGACATCGGCGTTGGCCAGGCCGCCGGCAGCGTTGAGCTTGCCCTCGGTGCTGATCTGCAGGGTCGATTCGCCGCCCACGGTGGTGATCTTCAGGTAATTGTCGATGGTCGTGCCACGTTCACCTTGCAGCAGGTCGGTCAGGTCCAGCCGATCGCCTTCGCTCAGCTTGAAGTCCTTGATCACGTCCTGGCCAAGGTCGCCGGCCTTCCACACAAAGGTATCGGCCCCAGCGCCACCGCTGAGGATGTCGTTGCCCTTGCCGCCGATCAGGGTATCGTTGCCGGCCCCGCCAAACAGCAGGTCGTTGCCTTCGCCCCCCAGCAGCGTGTCGTTGCCAGTGCCGCCGAGCAGGATGTCATTGCCCTTGCCACCATCGAGGTAATCGTTGCCCCCCTGGCCAAAGATGATGTCGTTGCCGCCCCCGCCCATCAGGGTGTCGGCGCCGTCATTGGTGCGCGACAGGTCGAAGTCGGTGTAATGCTCGCTGATGTACTGGTGCATCACCTTGGCATCCACCAGGCTGGCGTCCACACCCAGCTTGGTCGCGACGAAGGCCTGGACGGCCTCGATGCCGCTGCCGGGTATCGAGTCGAAGCTCACCAGGTCGCCGAAGATGATGTCGTGGCCATCGCCACCGTTGATCGTGTCGGCGCCGGCAATGGTCTGGTCGGTATGGCCGAGGATCGCATCGGTGATTTTGCTGGGGTCGACATTGACCTGCGGTAAGCCGTCGCTGTCGAACGGCTTGAGGTCGGTGTTGCTGATGCCCGTGCCAACTCCGACGGCCTCGACCGACGACAGCGCCGCGAGCAACGCGAAGCTGGAAGTGGCGTTGCTCAGGGTGTCGCTGGTCGTGGTGCTGCCGGTGCCGGCCAGCTTCGACAGCTCGTAACCGCCGTTGCCTTCGGCGTGGATCAGGCCGGTGGTCACGGCACTCCACTTGTAGCTCAGGCTCAGCAGGTCGAAGCTGCGGGTTTCGGCGGTGAGCTTGCCGGTGGCGTCGATCGACACCCGGTTGCTGGTGTCCAGTTGATAGTTGGTTATCGTGTCGCCCATCTTGTAGCTGATGTTGGTCAGGAGCGTGTCGAGCTTGACCGAGCTGTTGGCCAGGGCCGGGTTGGTCTGCTCGCCGGTCTGGTAGTAGGTCGGCTGGCCATCGGTGAGGAAGTAGGTCTGGTTAGTGCCGGTGACGCCGGCATTCTTCAGGTTCTGGAACCAGTTGGCGGTGGTCTTGAAGGCGTCCTCGTAGTTGGTGCCACCGTCCGCGCTCATGCCGCTCAGGGCATTGAGCAAGGTCTTGAGGCCGGCATCGTTGAGGGTGACCGCAACCGTGCTCTTGACCTGGGTGGCGAAGTCCACCAGCAGTACGTTCACTGTGCCGACCCCGGTGGCCTTGGCATCCGCCAGCAACGTCTGGAACGTGGTGGCCAGTGACGCCTTGGTCGCCTCGATGCCGGTGGTGCTCATGCTGCCCGAGGTGTCGACGATGAAGGCGAGGTTGTAGTTGGTGCCGGCGGCCATGTGCAGGCCGGCGGTGTCGGCGATGATGATGTCGTCGCCGTAGGTGCCGGTTGTGCTGTCACTGGCAGTGGTCAACTGGGAGGTGGTGTAGGTGTCCGGGTACACCGTGACCTTCAGCGTGCCCTCGGTGGTGGCAAAGCTGCCGCCGACCGACTCGGTGGACGTCGAGGTGACCTTCACATCGAACTGGCCGCTGTAGTAGGACGGTGTCTTGATCGTCAGGCTGTTCAGGGCCCAGCCGCTGACGTCGACGGCCGTCGCCCCCACGGTAGCGCTATGCCCGGCGCTGTCGCTGATCACCGAGCCCGCCGGGATGCCACCCAGCTTGACGTTCAGGGCCTCGGAGCCGTCGGTGTCGGTCAGGCTGCTGCTGATGCCCACCAGCTTGACGCTGCCGTTCTCCGGCCCTTCGTTGAGCTTGTAGCCATCGTAGTAGCCCTGGCCGCTGCTGCCGTGCAGGTCGGACAGCGTGACACCGGCATTGGCCAGTGCGGTGACGCTCGGGTACATCGCGATGCTGGTGCTGTTGAAATCGCCCACCGTGCCGCTGCCAACCTTGATATTGACGTCGTAGCTGCCTGGGCCCGACTGGTTGGCGTGGTAGATCTCCAGGGTGTAGTAGCCGCTGGTGGTGGGGGTATAGGTGCCCGCCACGGTGCCGCCAGCGCCCCAGGTGGCGGTGACCACGGTCTTGCCGCCGATGTTCACCAGCAGGCTGTCGTCGGCGGTGCCGCTGAAGGTGTAGGTCTTGCCGGCTTCCAGGTACACCAGGCCGGACGTCTTCGAACCACTTTGGGCCGCGACGGTGGCGTCGGACTGCACGTTGGTGGTGGTGGCTGACGTAGCGGCGGTGCCGGAGTTGGCGAACACTGTCTTCAGCGCATCGCCGGTAATGCCGTTGCCGTTGGTACCCAGGCCGGTGAGGGTGGTCCAGGTCTCCTTGGTCAGGCCCAGCGAATTGACGGTGTTGCTGCCGATGCTCAGGGTAGGTGCGTCGGCGACCGGCGTGATGTCCACCTTCAGCGTGGTTTCAGTGCCCGGGGTCATGCCGTCAGTGGGCTTGAACTTGATCTGTGCATAGTCAGCCTGGTTGTTGCCCACACCGGTACCACCGTAGCCATCGGCACCGGACTGGTTGGCCAGCGGCACGAACTTGAGCTTGCCGGCAGCGATGTCGGCCTGGCTCACGGTCTGGTTGACCGTGACGTTCACCCAGGCGGTGCCGTTGTTGTACTGCAGGGTGCCAAGGGTCGGCAGTTGGGTGATGGTGACGCCCAGGCTCGAGGTGGGGCTGTCGACGTCGGTGACGTTGAAGTTGCTCCAGTTCAGCACCAGCGCGGTGTCCTCGACACCGGTCGCGACACCTCCGGTGGACACAGGCGCGTCGTTGACCGCCACCACGTTGACCGTGGTGGTCGCGGTGTTGGACACATTGACCCCGTCGGTGACCGTGACCGTGATGATCCGCGGCGTGGTGCTTGGGTCTTCGCTGGTGTTGACGAAGGTGATGTTCTTGATCGCCTGCATGTAGTCGGCCAGCGAGGCGTTGCCGGTCAGGGTCAGCACCACCTTGCCGGCGGTCACGCTGGAGGTGATGGTAATGCCGTTGACGCTGCTGCCCAGGTTCAGCGCGTCGCCAGCCTGGGCGTTGGTCAGGGTGACGGTGGCACCGGCCATTTGGGTGCTGTCGAAGTCGGTGATGGAGATGTCCAGGTCACTGATCGAGTTGCCACTGCCGTTTTCGGTGAAGGTGGTCTGGAAGTCGGCACCGGTCTTGCCGCTGGAGTCGTTGGCGTCGAGGTCCAGTACCGGGGCCGGCTCGTACAGCTGGGTGGTGATGCTGCCTGCCGTGCTGCTGACTGCCAGCCCCTCGAAGTTGCCTCCGGTGGCCGAGTCGATCTTGATGGTGAACTGCTCGGTGCCTTCGGTGACGTTGTCCTTGATGGTCGGAAGGGTGAAGGTGGCCTGGTTGCTGTTGGCCTTGATGGTCACCGTGGCCACGCCGGTGTAGTCGACGCCGTTGGTGGCGGTGCCGCTGTAGCTCAATTTGACCACCACGTCGGTCTGCGGTGGATTGCTCAGGGTCAGGGTGTAGGTGGCGTTGTTGCCCTCGGCCACGGTGGCGGAGCCGGTGATGCCGAGGGTGGTGGTGTTCAACGTGTCGGTCACGGCGGTGACCGCTGGCGCCGGGTTGACCACCAGGCTTTCGAAGTTGCCCCCGGTGGCGTTGGTGATGGTGGTACTGAGCGTGGTCGCGTCGAGGTAGACGTCATCGGCTGGCGCGGCCACGGTGATGCTGCCGGAGGACTGGTTGGCGCCGATGGTGATGGCCTGGCCGTTGCTCAAGGTCACGGTGACGGCGGTTTGCGCCGGGTTGGTCAGGGTGGCGGTGTAGACGATCTGGCCGCCCTCGGCCACGGTGGGAGTGGCGGTCAGGGAAACGGTAGTGGTGTCCTGCACGTCGGTGACGCTGGTGCTGAGCACGGCCTTGTTGGCCACCAGGTTCTCGTAGCTGCCACCGGAAACGCTGCTGATGCTGTTGGTGACGGCGGCATGGCCCTGATACACGTCATTGCTCACGACCGCCGTGGTGGTACCGGAACTCTGGCCCACCGCAATGGTGATGGTCTGGCCATTGGTCAGGGTCACGATCACCGGGGTCACGGTGACCGCAGCACTGACGGTGGCGGTGTAGAGGATGGTGCCGCCCTCGGCCACCGATGGTGTGGCGCTCAGGGTGACGGTGGTGGTGTCCTGTACATCGGTGACCGTGGTGCTGACGGTGGCGGTGTTGGCGACCAGGTTTTCGTAGCTGCCGCCGGACACGTTGGTGATGCTGTTGGTGACCGGCGCGTGGCCCAGATAGACGTCGTTGGTCACGCTGCCGGTGGCGGTGCCGGAGCTTTGGCCGACCGGAATGGTGATGGTCTGGCCGTTGGCCAGGGTCACTGTCACGGCGCTGCCAGTGACCGGCGCGCCGACGCTTGCCGTGTAGGTGAACGTGCCGCCCTCGGCCACGGATGGCGTGGCCGTCAGGGTGACGGTGGTGGTGTCCTGCACATCGGTGACGCTGGTGCTGACCGGTGCCTGGTTGGCCACCAGGTTCTCGTAGTTGCCACCGCTGACGGCGGTGATGCTGTTGGTGACGGGCGCGTGCCCCTGATACACGTCGTTGGTCACAGTACCCGTGGCGGTGCCGGAGCTCTGGCCGACCGGGATGGTGATGGTCTGGCCATTGGCCAAGGTCACCGTCACCGGGCTGCCTGTCACAGCAGCACTGACGGTGGCGGTGTAAACGATGGTGCCGCCCTCGGCCACCGACGGTGTGGCAGTCAGCGTGACGGTCGAGGTGTCGATGGTATCGCTGACGTTGGTCACTGCTGGCGTACTGTTGATCGCCAGGTTCTCGAAGTTGCCGCCAGTGGCGCTGGTGATGCGGGCGCTGACCTGGCCTGCGTCGATGTAGGGGTCGTCGCCTGGCGCGGCGATGGTGACGCTGCCGGTGGTCTGGTTGGCGCCGATGGTGATGGTCTGGCCGTTGCTCAGGGTCACGGTCACGGCGGTTTGCGCGGCGTTGGTCAGGGTGGCGGTGTAGACGATCTGGCCACCTTCGGCCACGCTGGGCGTCGCCGATAGGGACACGGTGGTGGTGTCCTGCACGTCCGTGACGGTGGTGCTGACTGCGGTTTTGTTCGCCACCAGGTTTTCATAGTTGCCGCCCGACACATTGCTGATGCTGTTGCTGACGGCAGGGTGGCCCTGGTAGACGTCATTGCTGACAGCGGCGGTGGTGGTGCCGGAACTCTGGCCGATCGGGATGGTGATGGTCTGGCCGTTGGCCAAGGTGACCACGACGGCAGAACCTGTGACCGGTGCGGTGACCGTGGCGGTGTAGACGATGCTGCCACCTTCAGCCACCGATGGCGTGGCGGTCAGGCTTACGGTCGAGGTATCGACGGTATCGGTGACATTGGTTACTGCCGGCGCGCTGTTGATCGCCAGGTTCTCGAAGTTGCCGCCCGATGCGTTGGTGATGCGCGCGCTGACCTGGCCGGCATCGAGATAGGGATTATCGCCGTGGGTGGCAACGCTGACGCTGCCGGAGGTCTGGTTGGCTCCGATGGTGATGGTCTGGCCATTGCTGAGGGTGACAGTCACCGGGGATTGCGCGGCATTGGTCAGGGTGGCGGTGTAAACGATCTGTCCACCTTCGGCCACGCTCGGCGTCGCCGACAGCGACACGGTGGTGGTGTCCTGCACGTCCGTGACGCTGGTGCTGACCGTCGTTTTGTCAGCCACCAGGTTTTCGTAATTGCCACCGGACACGTTGCTGATGCTGTTGGTGACGGCGGCATGGCCCTGATAGACGTCGTTGCTGACGGTGCCGGTGGCAGTTCCCGAGCTCTGGCCGACCGGGATGGTAATCGACTGGCCATTGGTCAGTGTGACGACGACCGGGCTGCCGGTGACCGGCGCGCTGATGGTCGCGGTGTAGATGATGGTGCCGCCTTCAACAACGGAGGGTGTGGCGGTCAGGCTGACGGTCGAGGTATCGACGGTATCGGTAACGTTAGTCACCGCTGGCGTGCTGTTGACTGCGAGGCTCTCGAAGTTGCCCCCGCTGGCGTTGGTGATGCGGGCGCTGACCTGGCCTGCGTCGAGGTACGGATTGTCGCCATGGGTGGCAACGTTGATGCTGCCAGAGGTCTGGTTGGCTCCGATAATGATGGTCTGGCCATTGCTCAGGGTGACGGACACCGGAGACTGCGCGGCGTTGGTCAGGGTCGCGGTGTAAACGATCTGGCCACCCTCAGCCACGCTCGGTGTCGCCGACAGCGAGACCGTGGTGGTGTCCTGCACATCCGTGACGCTGGTGCTGACTTGGGTTCTGTCGGCGACCAGGTTTTCGTAGCTGCCACCAGTGACACTGGTGATGCTGTTGGTGACTGCTGCATGGCCCTGATAGACATCGTTGCTCACGGCAGCCGTAGCGGTACCCGAGCTCTGTCCTACGGCAATGGTGATGGTCTGGCCGTTGGCCAGACTGACCACGACCGGGCTGCCAGTGACCGGTGCGCCCACCGTGGCGGTGTAGAGGATGGCCCCGCCTTCGGCCACGGATGGCGTGGCGGTCAGGGTGACGGTGGTGGTGTCCTGAACATCGGTCACCGTGGTGCTGACGGTGGCAGTGTTTGCCACCAGGTTTTCGTAGCTGCCGCCACTGACGCCGGTAATGTTGTTGGTGACTGGCGCATGACCTTGATAAACGTCGTTGCTCACGGCGCCCGTGGCGGTGCCGGAGCTCTGGCCGACTGCAATGGTGATGGTCTGGCCATTGTCCAGGCTGACTACTACCGGGCTGCCGGTTACGGGCGCGCCCACACTGGCCGTGTAGGTAATGGTCCCGCCCTCGGCCACAGACGGCGTGGCCGTCAGGGTAACGGTGGTGGTGTCAGTCACATCGGTAACGGTGGTGCTGACCTGGGTCTTGTCAGCGACCAGGCTTTCATAATTGCCGCCGGAAACGTTGTTGATGCTGTTGGTGACCGGTGCATGGCCTTGGTATACGTCATTGCTGACAGCGCCCGTGGCGGTCCCGGAGCTCTGGCCGACCGGGATGGTGATGGTCTGGCCGTTGGTCAGCGTGACCACCACCGGGCTGCCGGTGACCGGGGCGCCCACGGTGGCTGTATAGATGATGGTCCCGCCCTCGGCCACGGACGGTGTGGCCGTCAAGGTGACCGTCGTCGTGTCGGTCACATCGGTGACGCTGGTGCTGACCTGGGTCTTGTCGGCCACCAGGTTTTCATAGTTTCCGCCCGACACATTACTGATGCTGTTGCTGACGGCAGGATGGCCTTGGTAGAGGTCATTGGAGACTGCAGCGGTGGCGGTGCCGGAGCTCTGGCCGACCGGAATGGTGATGGTTTGGCCGTTGGCCAAGGTGACCACGACGGCAGAACCTGTGACCGGTGCGGTGACCGTGGCGGTGTAGATGATGGTCCCGCCTTCGGCCACCGATGGCGTGGCGGTGAGGCTCACTGTCGAGGTGTCGACGGTATCGGTGACGCTGGTCACCGCTGGGGTGCTATTGACTGCGAGGTTCTCAAAGTTGCCGCCCGATGCATTGGTAATGCGCGCGCTGACCTGACCGGCATCCAGGTAGGGGTTATCGCCGTGCGTGGCAACGCTGATGCTGCCCGAGGTCTGGTTGGCGGCGATGGTGATGGTCTGGCCGTTGCTCAGGGTGACGGTCACCGGAGACTGCGCAGCGTTGGTCAGGGTGGCGGTGTAAACGATCTGGCCGCCTTCAGCCACGCTCGGCGTCGCCGACAGTGAGACCGTCGTGGCGTCCGTCACATCCGTCACGCTGGTGCTGACTTGGGACTTGTCTGCGACCAGATTCTCGTAGTTGCCGCCGGAGACGTTATTGATGCTGTTGGTGACCGCGGAATGGCCCTGATAAACGTCGTTGGATACCACCGCTGTTGCGGTCCCTGAGCTCTGGCCGACCGGAATGGTGATGGTCTGGCCGTTGGCCAAAGTGACCACAACGGCGGAGCCGGTAACCGGTGCGGTCACTGTGGCGGTGTAGACGATGGTCCCGCCTTCGGCCACCGATGGCGTGGCGGTCAGGCTGACGGTCGAGGTATCCACGGTATCGCTGACGCTGGTAACCGCTGGTGTGCTGTTGACCGCTAGGTTCTCGAAATTGCCCCCGGTGGCGTTGGTTATGCTGGCGCTGACTTGGCCGGCATCGAGGTAGGGGTTATCGCCGTGGGTGGCAACGCTGATGCTGCCGGAGGTCTGGTTGGCGGCGATGGTGATGGTCTGGCCGTTGCTCAGGGTGACGGTCACTGGAGACTGGGCGGCATTGGTCAGGGTGGCGGTGTACACGATCTGGCCACCTTCAGCCACGCTTGGCGTCGCCGACAGCGAGACCGTGGTGGTGTCCTGCACGTCGGTGACGCTGGTGCTGACCGTCGCTTTGTCAGCCACCAGGTTTTCGTAATTACCACCGGACACGTTGCTGATGCTGTTGGTAACGGCTGCATGGCCTTGGTAGACGTCATTGCTGACAGCGCCCGTGGCGGTGCCAGCGCTCTGGCCGACTGGGATGGTGATGGTCTGGCCATTGGTCAGCGTGACCACCACCGGGCTGCCGGTAACGGGAGCACCCACGTTGGCGGTGTAGAGGATGGTCCCGCCCTCGTTCACGGACGGCGTGGCGGTCAGCGTCACTGTGGTGGTGTCTGTCACATCCGTCACGCTGGTGCTGACCTGGGACTTGTCTGCGACCAGGTTCTCGTAACTGCCGCCAGACACGTTGCTGATGCTGTTGGTGACCGGCGCATGGCCTTGATAAACATCATTGCTCACGGCGCTGGTGGCAGTGCCGGTGCTCTGGCCGACCGGGATGGTGATGCTCTGGCCATTGGTCAGGGTCACCACGACCGGGTTGCCGGTGACCGGTGCGCCTACAGTGGCGGTGTAGACGATCGTGCCGCCTTCGGCCACGGATGGCGTAGCGGTCAGAGTAACGGTGGTGGTGTCCTGGACATCGGTCACTGAGGTGCTGACAGCCGCCTTGTTCGCCACCAGGTTTTCATAGTTGCCGCCCGACACATTGCTGATGCTGTTGGTGACTGCGGGGTGCCCCTGATAGACGTCGTTGGATACCGTCGCCGTAGCGGTGCCGGAACTTTGCCCGACCGGAATGGTGATGGTCTGCCCGTTGGCCAAGGTGACCACCACGGCAGAACCGGTGACCGGTGCTGTGACCGTGGCGGTGTAGACGATGGTCCCGCCTTCAGCCACAGATGGCGTGGCGCTCAGGCTTACGGTCGAGGTATCGACGGTATCGGTGACGCTGGTCACTGCTGGCGCGCTGTTGACCGCCAGGTTCTCGAAGTTGCCCCCGGTGGCGTTGGTGATGCGCGCGCTGACCTGACCGGCATCGAGGTACGGGTTATCGCCATGGGTGGCAACGTTGATGCTGCCAGAAATCTGGTTGACTCCGATGATGATGGTCTGGCCGTTGCTCAGGGTGACGGTCACTGGAGACTGGGCGGCATTGGTCAAGGTGGCGGTGTAAACGATCTGGCCACCCTCAGCCACGCTGGGCGTCGCCGATAGTGACACGGTGGTGGTGTCCTGCACGTCCGTGACGCTGGTGCTGACCGCCGTTTTGTCAGCGACCAGGTTTTCGTAATTGCCACCGATGACGCTGCTGATGCTGTTAGTGACGGCGGCATGGCCTTGATAAACGTCGTTGCTGACGGCGCCCGTGGCAGTGCCGGAGCTTTGGCCGACCGGGATGGTAATCGTTTGGCCATTGGTCAGTGTGACAACCACCGGGCTACCGGTGACCGGGGCGCCGACGGAAGCGGTGTAGAGGATGATGCCGCCTTCGGCCACGGACGGCGTGGCGGTCAGCGTGACGGTGGTGGTGTCAGTCACATCGGTAACGGTGGTGCTGACCTGAGACTTGTCGGCGACGAGGCTCTCGTAATTGCCGCCGGACACATTACTGATGCTGTTGGTGACCGGCGCGTGGCCTTGGTAGACGTCATTGGAGACTGCAGCGGTGGCGGTGCCGGAACTCTGGCCGACCGGGATGGTGATGGTCTGGCCGTTGGCCAAGGTGACCACGACGGCAGAACCGGTGACCGGTGCGGTGACCGTGGCGGTGTAGACAATGGTCCCGCCTTCAGCCACCGACGGTGTGGCGGTCAGGCTGACAGTCGAGGTGTCGATGGTGTCGGTGACGTTGGTCACCGCTGGCGAGCTGTTGACCGCCAGGTTCTCGAAGTTGCCCCCGGTGGCGTTGGTGATCCTCGCGCTGATCTGGCCGGCATCGAGATACGGATTATCGCCATGGGTGGCAACGCTGACGCTGCCGGAAGTCTGGTTGGCTCCGATGGTGATGTTCTGGCCATTGCTCAGGGTGACGGACACCGGAGACTGCGCGGCATTGGTCAGGGTTGCGGTGTAAACGATCTGACCGCCTTCAGCCACGCTCGGCGTCGCCGACAACGACACCGTGGTGGTGTCCTGCACATCTGTGACGCTGGTGCTGACCGCCGTTTTGTCGGCCACCAGGTTTTCGTAATTGCCTCCGGTAACGTTGCTGATGCTGTTGGTGACGGCGGCATGGCCCTGATAGACGTCGTTGCTCACGGCGCCGGTGGCAGTCCCAGAGCTCTGGCCGACCGGGATGGTAATGCTCTGGCCATTGGTCAGGGTCACCACGACCGGGCTGCCGGTAACGGGAGCACCCACACTTGCGGTGTAGAGGATGGTCCCACCCTCGGTTACGGACGGCGTGGCGGTCAGCGTCACTGTGGTGGTGTCCTGAACATCGGTGACCGTGGTGCTGACCGTGGCGGTATTGGCGACCAGGTTTTCATAGTTGCCGCCGCTGACGGCCGTGATGTTGTTGGTGACCGGGGCATGGCCCTGGTAGACATCGTTGCTGACGGCGTCCGTGACAGTGCCAGCGCTCTGGCCGACGGGGATGGTTATGGTCTGGCCATTGGTCAGCATGACCACCACCGGGCTGCCGGTGACCGGCGCGTCTACAGTGGCGGTGTAGACGATCGTGCCACCTTCGGCCACGGACGGCGTAGCGGTCAGGGTAACGGTGGTAGTGTCCTGTACATCGGTGACGGTTGAGCTGACTGCTGCCTTGTTCGCCACCAGGTTTTCATAGTTGCCGCCCGACACATTGCTGATGCTGTTACTGACTGCGGGGTGACCCTGGTAGACGTCATTGGAGACTGCAGCAGTGGTGGTGCCGGAACTCTGGCCCACCGGGATGGTGATGGTCTGGCCGTTGGCCAGGGTGACCACTACTGCAGAACCGGTGACCGGTGCGGTGACCGTGGCGGTGTAGACAATGGTCCCGCCTTCAGCCACCGACGGTGTGGCGCTCAGGCTGACAGTCGAGGTGTCGACGGTATCGGTGACGTTGGTCACCGCTGGCGTGCTGTTGACCGCCAGGTTTTCGAAGTTGCCGCCCGATGCATCGGTAATGTGCGCAGTGACCTGTCCGGCGTCGAGATACGGGTTATCACCATGGGTGGCAACGTTGATGCTGCCGGAAGTCTGGTTGGCGGCGATGGTGATGGTCTGGCCGTTGCTCAGGGTGACGGTCACCGGAGACTGCGCGGCGTTGGTCAGGGTGGCGGTGTAAACGATCTGGCCGCCTTCGGCCACGCTTGGCGTTGCCGACAACGAGACCGTGGTGGTGTCCTGCACGTCAGTGACGCTGGTGCTGACCTGGGATTTGTCAGCCACCAGATTCTCGAAGTTGCCGCCAGTGACGTTGCTGATGCTGTTGGTGACGGCCGCATGGTCCTGATAGACATCGTTGCTGACGGCGCCGGTGGCAGTCCCCGAGCTTTGGCCGACCGGGATGGTGATGCTCTGGCCATTGGTCAGGGTCACCACGACCGGGCTGCCGGTGACCGGGGCACCGACGGTGGCGGTGTAGAGGATGGTCCCACCCTCGGTTACGGACGGCGTGGCGGTCAGCGTCACTGTGGTGGTGTCCTGAACATCGGTGACCGTGGTGCTGACCGTGGCGGTATTGGCGACCAGGTTTTCATAGTTGCCGCCGCTAACGGCCGTGATGTTGTTGGTGACCGGGGCATGGCCCTGGTAGACATCGTTGCTGGCGACTTCAGTGGTGGTGCCGGAACTCTGGCCCACCGGGATGGTGATGCTCTGCCCGTTGGCCAAGGTGACCACTACTGCAGAACCGGTGACCGGTGCGGTGACCGTTGCGGTGTAGACGATGCTGCCGCCTTCGGCCACCGATGGCGTGGCAGTCAGGCTCACGGTCGAGGTGTCGACGGTATCGGTGACGTTGGTCACCGCTGGGGTGCTGTTGACTGCGAGGTTCTCGAAGTTGCCGCCCAATGCATTGGTGATACGGGTGCTGACCTGGCCGGCGTCGAGGTAGGGATTATCGCCGTGGGTGGCGACGCTGATGCTGCCCGAGGTCTGGTTGGCGGCGATGGTGATGGTCTGCCCATTGCTCAGGGTGACGGTTACCGGGGTCTGCGCGGCATTGGTCAGGGTGGCGGTGTACACGATCTGTCCACCTTCGGCCACGCTCGGGGTCGCCGACAGCGACACGGTGGTGGTGTCCTGCACGTCAGTGACGCTGGTGCTGACCGCCGTTTTGTCAGCCACCAGGTTTTCGTAATTGCCACCGGACACGTTGCTGATGCTGTTGGTGACGGCGGCATGGCCCTGATAGACGTCGTTGCTGACGGCACCGGTGGCCGTGCCAGAGCTCTGGCCGACTGGGATGGTGATGCTCTGGCCATTGGTCAGCGTGACCACCACCGGACTGCCGGTGACCGGGGCACCGACGGAAGCGGTGTAGAGAATGGTGCCGCCTTCGGCCACCGATGGCGTCGCGGTGAGGCTCACGGTCGAGGTGTCGACGGTATCGGTGACGTTGGTCACCGCTGGGGTGCTGTTGACTGCGAGGTTCTCGAAGTTGCCGCCCGATGCATTGGTGATACGGGCGCTGACCTGGCCGGCGTCGAGGTAGGGATTATCGCCGTGCGTGGCAACACTGATGCTGCCCGCGGTCTGGTTAGCGGCGATGGTGATGGTCTGGCCATTGCTCAGGGTGACGGTCACCGGAGACTGCGCAGCGTTGGTCAGGGTGGCGGTGTACACGATCTGTCCACCTTCGGCCACGCTCGGCGTCGCCGACAGCGAGACGGTGGTGGTGTCCTGCACGTCTGTGACGCTGGTGCTGACGGGGGCCTGATTGGCGACCAGATTCTCGTAGTTGCCGCCGCTGACACTGGTGATGCTGTTGGTAACGGCCGCGTGCCCCTGATAGACATCGTTGGTCACGGCGCCGGTGGCCGTACCGGAGCTCTGGCCGACTGCAATGGTGATGATTTGCCCGTTCGCCAGGTTGACCACGACCGGGCTACCGGTGACGGGTGCGTCGACAGTGGCGGTGTAGAGGATGGTCCCGCCCTCGGCCACAGACGGCGTGGCCGTCAGTGTAACGGTGGTGGTGTCCTGAACATCGGTCACCGAGGTGCTGACAGCCGCCTTGTTCGCCACCAGGTTTTCGTAATTGCCACCGGACACGTCGCTGATGCTGTTGGTGACGGTGGCATGGCCCTGGTAAACGTCGTTGCTGACGGCGCCCGTGGCAGTTCCAGAGCTTTGGCCGACGGGGATGGTGATGCTCTGGCCATTGGTCAGGGTCACCACGACAGGGCTGCCGGTAACGGGGGCACCCACGGTGGCGGTGTAGAGGATGGTGCCGCCTTCGGTCACGGATGGCGTGGCCGTCAGGGTGACCGTGGTGGTGTCCGTCACATCGCTGACGCTGGTGCTGACCTGGGTCTTGTCGGCCACCAGGTTTTCATAGTTTCCGCCCGACACATTGCTGATGCTGTTGCTGACGGCAGGATGGCCTTGGTAGACGTCATTGGAGACTGCAGCGGTGACGGTTCCGGAACTCTGCCCGACCGGGATGGTGATGGTCTGGCCGTTGGCCAAAGTGACCACAACGGCAGAACCGGTGACCGGTGCGGTGACCGTGGCGGTGTAGACGATGGTGCCGCCTTCGGCCACCGATGGCGTAGCAGTCAGGCTGACAGTCGAGGTATCAACGGTATCGGTGACGTTGGTCACCGCTGGAGCGGTATTGACCGCCAGGTTTTCGAAATTGCCTCCGCTGGCGTTGGTGATGCGCGCACTGACCTGGCCGGCATCGAGGTAGGGGTTATCGCCGTGGGTGGCAACGCTGATGCTGCCGGAGGTCTGGTTGGCGGCGATGGTGATGGTCTGGCCGTTGCTCAGGGTGACGGTCACTGGAGACTGGGCGGCATTGGTGAGGGTGGCGGTGTACACGATCTGTCCACCTTCGGCCACGCTCGGCGTCGCCGACAGCGAGACGGTGGTGGTGTCCTGCACGTCTGTGACACTGGTGCTGACGGGGGCCTGATCGGCGACTAGATTCTCGAAGTTGCCGCCGCTGACACTGGTGATGCTGTTGGAAACGGCCGCGTGCCCCTGATAAACATCGTTGGTCACGGCGCCGGTGGCCGTGCCGGAGCTCTGGCCCACCGGGATAGTGATGCTCTGCCCGTTGGCCAGGCTGACCACCACTGGGCTACCGGTGACCGGAGCACCCACACTTGCGGTGTAGGTGATGGTCCCGCCCTCGGCTACGGATGGCGTGGCCGTCAAGGTGACCGTCGTGGTGTCGGTCACATCCGTGACCGTAGTGCTGACCTGGGACTTATCTGCGACCAGGTTCTCGTAACTGCCGCCAGACACGTCGCTGATGCTGTTGGTGACGGAGGCATGGCCCTGGTAAACGTCGTTACTCACGGCGCCGGTGGCGGTGCCCGAACTCTGCCCGACCGGGATGGTAATCGTCTGGCCATTGGTCAGCGTGACCACCACCGGGCTGCCGGTGACGGGTGCGCCCACGCTGGCCGTGTAGAGGATGGTCCCTCCCTCGGCTACGGATGGTGTGGCCGTCAAGGTGACCGTCGTCGTGTCGGTCACATCGGTGACGCTGGTGCTGACCTGGGTCTTGTCGGCCACCAGGTTTTCATAGTTTCCGCCCGACACATTACTGATGCTGTTGCTGACGGCAGGATGGCCTTGGTAGACGTCATTGGAGACTACAGCAGTGGTGGTGCCGGAACTCTGGCCGACCGGGATGGTGATGGTCTGGCCGTTGGCCAGGGTGACCACTACTGCAGAACCGGTGACCGGTGCGGTGACCGTGGCGGTGTAGACAATGGTTCCGCCTTCGGCCACCGATGGCGTGGCGCTCAGGCTGACAGTCGAGGTATCAACGCTATCGGTGACGTTGGTCACCGCTGGCGTGCTGTTGACCGCGAGGTTTTCGAAGTTGCCGCCCGATGCATCGGTAATGTGCGCAGTGACCTGTCCGGCGTCGAGATACGGGTTATCACCATGGCTGGCAACGTTGATGCTGCCGGAAGTCTGGTTGGCGCCGATGGTGATGGTCTGGCCATTGCTGAGGGTGACAGTCACCGGGGATTGCGCTGCGTTGGTCAGGGTGGCGGTGTAAACGATCTGGCCACCCTCGGCCACGCTCGGCGTCGCCGACAACGACACCGTGGTGGTGTCCTGCACGTCTGTGACGCTGGTGCTGACCGCCGTTTTGTCAGCGACCAGGTTTTCGTAATTGCCACCGGACACGTTGCTGATGCTGTTGGTGACGGCGGCATGGCCCTGATAAACGTCGTTGCTGACGGCGCCCGTGGCAGTGCCAGAGCTTTGGCCGACGGGGATGGTGATGCTCTGGCCATTGGTCAGGGTCACCACGACAGGGCTGCCGGTAACGGGGGCACCGACGGAAGCGGTGTAGAGGATGGTGCCGCCTTCGGCCACGGACGGCGAGGCCGTCAGGGTGACCGTCGTCGTGTCGGTCACATCGCTGACGCTGGTGCTGACCTGGGACTTGTCGGCCACCAGATTCTCGTAGTTGCCGCCACTGACATTGCTGATGCTGTTGGTGACGGCCGCATGGCCCTGATAGAGATCGTTGCTGACGGCGGCGGTGGCAGCTCCTGAGCTCTGGCCGACCGGGATGGTAATGCTCTGGCCATTGGTCAGCGTGACCACCACCGGACTGCCGGTGACCGGAGCGCCAACGGTGGCGGTGTAGAGGATGGTGCCGCCTTCGGCCACCGATGGTGTGGCTGTCAGCGTGACCGTGGTGGTGTCAGTCACATCGGTGACGTTGGTGCTGACCTGGGTCTTGTCTGCGACCAGGCTCTCGTAATTGCCGCCGGACACATTGCTGATGCTGTTGGTGACCGGCGCGTGGCCTTGGTAGACGTCGTTGCTGACGGCACCGGTGGCCGTGCCAGAGCTCTGGCCGACCGGGATCATGATGGTCTGGCCATTGGTCAGCGTGACCACCACCGGGCTGCCGGTCACCGGTGCGCCTACGGTGGCGGTGTAGATGATGGTCCCTCCCTCTGTTACGGATGGCGTAGCCGTCAGGGTGACCGTCGTCGTGTCGGTGACATCGGTGACGCTGGTGCTGACCTGGGTTTTGTCGGCCACCAGGTTTTCATAGTTTCCGCCCGACACATTGCTGATGCTGTTGCTGACGGCAGGATGGCCTTGGTAGACGTCATTGGAGACTGCAGCGGTGGCGGTGCCGGAACTCTGGCCGACCGGAATGGTGATGGTTTGGCCGTTGGCCAAGGTGACCACAACGGCAGAACCGGTGACCGGAGCGGTGACCGTGGCGGTGTAGACGATAGTCCCGCCTTCGGCCACTGATGGCGTGGCAGTCAGGCTGACAGTCGAGGTGTCGACGGTATCGGTGACGCTGGTCACCGCTGGGGTGCTGTTGACTGCGAGGTTCTCAAAGTTGCCGCCCGATGCATTGGTAATGCGCGCGCTGACCTGACCGGCATCCAGGTAGGGGTTATCGCCGTGCGTGGCAACGCTGATGCTGCCCGAGGTCTGGTTGGCGGCGATGGTGATGGTCTGGCCGTTGCTCAGGGTGACGGTCACCGGAGACTGCGCAGCGTTGGTCAGGGTGGCGGTGTAAACGATCTGGCCGCCTTCAGCCACGCTCGGCGTCGCCGACAGCGACACGGTGGTGGTGTCCTGCACGTCGGTGACTGTGGTGCTGACCGTCGTTTTGTCAGCCACCAGGTTTTCGTAATTTCCGCCGGACACATTGCTGATGCTGTTGGTAACGGCTGCATGGCCCTGATAGACATCATTGCTGACGGCGCCGGTGGTGGTGCCAGAGCTCTGGCCGACCGGGATGGTAATGGTCTGCCCATTGGCCAGGCTGACCACGACCGGGCTACCAGTGACGGGCGCGCCTACGGTGGCGGTGTAGAGGATGATCCCGCCTTCGGCCACCGATGGCGTGGCCGTCAGGGTGACTGTGGTGGTGTCCGTCACGTCCGTCACGCTGGTACTGACCTGGGACTTGTCTGCGACCAGGTTCTCGTAACTGCCGCCAGACACGTTGCTGATGCTGTTGGTGACCGGGGCATGGCCTTGATAAACATCATTGCTCACGGCGCTGGTGGCAGTGCCGGTGCTCTGGCCGACCGGGATGGTGATGCTCTGGCCATTGGTCAGGGTCACCACGACGGGGCTGCCGGTAACGGGGGCACCCACGGTGGCGGTGTAGAGGATGGTGCCGCCTTCGGTCACGGATGGCGTGGCCGTCAGGGTGACTGTGGTGGTGTCCGTCATATCCGTGACGCTGGTGCTGACCGTCGTCTTGTCAGCCACCAGGTATTCGTAATTTCCGCCGGACACATTGCTGATGCTGTTGGCCACTGCGGGATGGCCCTGATAGACGTCGTTGGAGACTGCAGCAGTGGCGGTGCCGGAACTCTGCCCGACCGGGATGGTGATGGTCTGGCCGTTACTCAGGGTGACGGTCACCGGCGACTGGGCGGCGTTGGTCAGGGTGGCGGTGTAAACGATCTGGCCGCCTTCAGCCACGCTTGGCGTCGCCGACAGCGAGACCGTGGTGGTGTCCTGCACGTCGGTGACGCTGGTACTGACCGTCGCTTTGTCAGCCACCAGGTTTTCGTAATTACCACCGGACACGTTGCTGATGCTGTTGGTGACGGCGGCATGGCCCTGATAGACGTCGTTGCTGACGGCGCCCGTGGCAGTGCCAGAGCTTTGGCCGACCGGGATGGTAATCGTCTGGCCATTGGTCAGTGTGACGACGATCGGGCTGCCGGTGACCGGTGCGCCCACGGTGGCGGTGTAGAGGATGGTGCTGCCTTCGACTACGGATGGTGTGGCTGTCAGGCTGACGGTGGTGGTGTCCCGGACATCGGTGACCGTGGTGCTGACGATGGCAGTGTTCGCCACCAGGTTTTCGTAGTTGCCGCCACTGACGGCCGTGATGCTGTTGGTGACGGGCTCATGGCCCTGATAGACGTCGTTGGAGACTGCCGTCGTTGTGGTCCCCGAACTCTGCCCGACTGGGATAGTGATGCTCTGGCCATTGGCCAGGGTGACCACGACGGCAGTCCCGGTGACCGGTGCGGTGACCGTGGCGGTATAGACGATGCTGCCGCCTTCGGTCACCGATGGAGTGGCGGCCAGGCTCACGGTAGAGGTGTCGACGGTATCGGTGACGTTGGTCACTGCTGGCGTGCTGTTAACCGCCAGGTTCTCGAAGTTGCCTCCGCTGGCGTTGGTGATGCGCGCGCTGACTTGGCCGGCATCGAGGTACGGGTTATCGCCATGGGTGGCAACGTTGACGCTGCCGGAGGTCTGATTGGCGGCGATGGTTATGGTCTGGCCGTTACTCAGGGTGACGGTCACCGGCGACTGTGCGGCGTTGGTCAAGGTGGCGGTGTAAACGATCTGGCCGCCTTCGGCCACGCTCGGGGTCGCTGACAGCGAGACCGTGGTGGTGTCCTGCACGTCTGTGACGCTGGTGCTGACCGCCGTTTTGTCGGCCACCATGTTTTCGTAGTCGCCACCGGACACGTTGCTGATGCTGTTGGAAACCGGGGCGTGGCCTTGGTAGACATCGTTGCTGACGGTGCTGGTGGCAGTCCCCGAGCTCTGGCCGACCGGGATGGTAATCGTCTGGCCATTGGTCAGTGTGACGACGACCGGGCTGCCGGTAACCGGTGCGCCTACGGTGGCGGTGTAGAGGATAATTCCGCCTTCTGTCACGGACGGCGTGGCGGTCAGGGTGACAGTGGTGGTGTCAGTCACATCGGTAACGGTGGTGCTCACCTGGCTCTTGTCTGCGACCAGACTCTCGTAATTGCCGCCGGACACGGTGTTGATGCTATTGGTGACCGGTGCATGGCCTTGGTAAACGTCGTTGGAGACTGCAGCAGTGGCGGTGGCAGAACTCTGCCCGACCGGGATGGTGATGGTTTGGCCGTTGGCCAAGGTGACCACGACGGCAGAACCTGTGACCGGTGCGGTAACCGTGGCGGTGTAGACAATGGTCCCGCCCTCGGCCACGGATGGCGTGGCGGTCAGGCTGACAGTAGAAGTATCGACGGTGTCGGTGACGCTGGTCACTGCTGGCGTGTTGTTGACCGCCAGATTCTCGAAGTTACCGCCCGATGCGTCGGTGATGCGCGTGCTGACCTGGCCGGCATCGAGATAGGGATTATCGCCATGGGTGGCAACGCTGACGCTGCCGGAAGTCTGGTTGGCGGCGATGGTGATGGTCTGGCCGTTGCTCAGGGTGACGGTCACCGGAGACTGCGCGGCATTGGTCAGGGTCGCGGTGTATACGATTTGGCCGCCTTCAGCCACGCTCGGGGTCGCTGACAGCGACACGGTGGTGGTGTCCTGCACATCAGTGACGCTAGTGCTGACCTGAGTATGGTCTGCGATCAGATTCTCGTAATTGCCGCCAGACACGTTGCTGATGCTGTTGGTGACCGGTGCATGGCCCTGATAGACGTCGTTGCTGACGGCGCCGGTGGTCGTGCCGGAGCTCTGGCCGACTGCAATGGTAATGGTCTGGCCGTTGGCCAGGTTGACCACGACCGGGCTACCGGTGACGGGTGCGTCGACAGTGGCGGTGTAGAGGATGGTTCCGCCTTCGGCCACCGATGGTGTAGCGGTCAGCGTCACTGTGGTGGTGTCCTGAACATCGGTGACCGTGGTGCTGACGGTGGCGGTATTGGCGATCAGGTTTTCATAGTTGCCGCCGCTGACGGCGGTGATGTTGTTGGTGACTGGCGCTTGACCCTGATAGACATCGTTGCTCACCATGCCGGTGGTGGTGCCGGAACTCTGACCGACGGCAATGGTGATGGTCTGCCCGTTGGCCAGGCTGACCACCACTGGGCTACCGGTGACGGGGGCATTCACACTTGCGGTGTAAATGATGGATCCGCCCTCGGCCACGGATGGCGTGGCCGTCAGGGTGACTGTGGTGGTGTCCGTTACATCCGTGACGCTGGTGCTGACCGTCGTCTTGTCAGCCACCAGGTTTTCGTAATTTCCGCCGGACACATTGCTGATGCTGTTGGCCACTGCGGGATGGCCCTGATAGACGTCGTTGGAGACTGCAGCAGTGGCGGTGCCGGAACTCTGCCCGACCGGGATGGTGATGGTCTGGCCGTTGGCCAAGGTGACCACGACGGCAGAACCTGTGACCGGTGCGGTGACCGTGGCGGTGTAGATGATGGTCCCGCCTTCGGCCACCGATGGCGTGGCGGTCAGGCTCACGGTCGAGGTGTCGACGGTATCCGTGACATTGGTCACCGCTGGGGTGCTGTTGACTGCGAGGTTCTCAAAGTTGCCGCCCGATGCATTGGTAATGCTGGCGCTGACCTGACCGGCATCCAGGTAGGGGTTATCGCCGTGGGTGGCAACGCTGATGCTGCCAGAGGTCTGGTTAGCGCCGATGGTGATGGTCTGGCCGTTACTCAGGGTGACGGTCACCGGCGACTGTGCGGCGTTGGTCAGGGTGGCGGTGTACACGATCTGGCCACCTTCAGCCACGCTCGGCGTCGCCGACAGCGAGACGGTGGTGGTGTCCTGCACGTCTGTGACACTGGTGCTGACGGGGGCCTGATCGGCGACTAGATTCTCGAAGTTGCCGCCGCTGACACTGGTGATGCTGTTGGAAACGGCCGCGTGCCCCTGATAAACATCGTTGGTCACGGCGCCGGTGGCCGTGCCGGAGCTCTGGCCCACCGGGATAGTGATGCTCTGCCCGTTGGCCAGGCTGACCACCACTGGGCTACCGGTGACCGGAGCACCCACACTTGCGGTGTAGATGATGGTCCCGCCCTCGGCTACGGATGGCGTGGCCGTCAAGGTGACCGTCGTGGTGTCGGTCACATCCGTGACCGTAGTGCTGACCTGGGACTTATCTGCGACCAGGTTCTCGTAACTGCCGCCAGACACGTCGCTGATGCTGTTGGTAACCGGGGCATGGCCTTGATAAACATCATTGCTCACGGCGCTGGTGGCAGTGCCGGTGCTCTGGCCGACTGGGATGGTGATGCTCTGGCCATTGGTCAGCGTGACCACCACCGGACTGCCGGTGACCGGGGCACCGACGGAAGCGGTGTAGAGGATGGTGCCGCCTTCGGCCACGGACGGCGAGGCCGTCAGCGTGACCGTCGTCGTGTCCGTCACATCGGTGACGCTGGTGCTGACCTGGGTCTTATCGGCCACCAGGTTTTCATAGTTGCCGCCCGACACATTGCTGATGCTGTTGCTGACGGCAGGATGGCCTTGGTAGACGTCATTGGAGACTGCAGCGGTGGCGGTGCCGGAACTCTGGCCGACCGGAATGGTGATGGTTTGGCCGTTGGCCAGGGTGACCACGACGGCAGAACCGGTGACCGGTGCGGTGACCGTGGCGGTGTAGACGATGGTCCCGCCTTCGGCCACGGATGGCGTGGCGGTGAGGCTGACAGTTGAAGTGTCGACGGTATCGGTGACGTTGGTCACTGCTGGGGTGCTGTTAACCGCCAGATTCTCAAAGTTGCCCCCCGTGGCGTTGGTGATGCGGGCGCTGACCTGGCCGGCATCGAGGTAGGGGTTATCGCCGTGGGTGGCGACACTGACGCTGCCGGAAGTCTGGTTGGCTCCGATGGTGATGGTCTGGCCGTTGCTCAGGGTGACGGTCACTGGAGACTGGGCGGCATTGGTCAGGGTGGCGGTGTACACGATCTGGCCACCTTCAGCCACGCTCGGCGTCGCCGACAGCGAGACGGTGGTGGTGTCCTGCACGTCGGTGACACTGGTGCTGACGGGGGCCTGATCGGCAACCAGATTCTCGTAGTTGCCGCCGCTGACACTGGTGATGCTGTTGGAAACTGCCGCATGGCCCTGGTAGACGTCGTTGCTGACGGCACCCGTGGCGGTGCCATAGCTCTGGCCGACCGGGATGGTAATGGTCTGGCCATTGTTGAGGGTCACCACGACCGGGCTACCGGTAACGGGCGCGTCGACAGTGGCAGTGTAAAGGATGGTTCCACCCTCAGCTACGGACGGTGTGGCGGTCAGGGTGACGGTGGTGGTGTCCGTCACGTCCGTCACGCTGGTGCTGACCTGGCTCTTGTCCGCCACCAGGTTTTCGTAGCTACCACCGGTCACGCTGCTGATGCTGTTGGTGACGGGCGCATGGCCCTGATAGACGTCATTGCTGACGACACCTGTAGCAGTGCCGGAACTCTGGCCGACCGCGATGGTGATGATCTGACCATTGGTCAGCGTGACCACGACCGGGTTGCCGGTCACTGGCGCGCCGACGGTGGCGGTGTAGAGGATGGTCCCGCCTTCGGATACGGACGGCGTGGCCGTCAGGGTCACCGTTGTAGTGTCTTGCACATCGGTAATGGTGGTGCTGACCGTCGCGGCATTGGCCACCAGGCTTTCGTAGTTGCCGCCGCTGACGGCCGTGATGGTGTTGGTGACCGGCGCATGTCCCTGGTAGACGTCGTTGCTCACGGCGCTGGTGGCCGTGCCGGTGCTCTGGCCTACGGGGATGGTGATGATCTGCCCATTGGCCAAGGTCACGACCACTGCAGAGCCGCTGACGGGGGCATTCACCGTGGCGGTGTAGACGATGGTGCCGCCCTCGGCGACGGATGGTGTGGCAGTCAGGGTCACGGTAGTGGTGTCCTGCACGTCCGTGACGTTGGTGCTGACCTGGGTCTTGTCGGCGATCAGGTTCTCGTAATTGCCGCCAGACACGTCGCTGATGCTGTTGGTGACCGGGGCATGGCCTTGATAAACATCATTGCTCACGGCGCCGGTCGCAGTTCCCGAACTCTGGCCGACCGGGATGGTGATGGTCTGGCCATTGGTCAGGGTCACCACGACCGGGCTGCCGGTGACCGGCGCTCCCACGCTTGCGGTGTAGACGATGGTGCCGCCTTCCAGCACGGACGGCGTGGCGGTCAGGCTGACCGTGGTGGTGTCCTGCACATCCGTGACAGTGGTGCTGACTGGCGTCTGATCGGCCACCAGATTTTCGTAGTTGCCCCCGCTGACCCCGGTGATGCTGTTGCCGATCGGCGCATGCCCCTGGTAGGCATCGTTATCCACAACCGCAGCGACCGTTCCCGAACTTTGCCCGACCGGGATGGTGACGGTCTGGCCATTGGCAAGGCTGACGACCAGTGGCGCGCCAGTCACCGGTGCATTCACGGTCACGGTGTAGACGATGGTGCCACCCTCGGCGACGGCGGGGGTCGCCGTCAAAGTCAGGGCGATGCTGTCCGGTACATTGGTCACGCGGGTACTGACCGACGCCTGGTCTGCCACCAGATTTTCGAAGTTGCCCCCGCTGATCCCGGCAATGCTGTTGCTGATTGCGGCATGCCCCTGGTAAGGCTCGTTGCTCACCGTAGCCGTGGCTGTGCCGACGCTTTGGCCAACGGCGATGCTGATGGTCTGCCCATTGCTGAGGGTGACCACCACCGGAGCCCCCGCCACCGGTGCGTCGAGGGTCACGGTGTAGACAATGCTTCCACCCTCGGCCACCGAAGCTGTCGCGCTCAGGGTTGCCCGCACGCTGTCCAACACGTCGGTGACGTTGGTGCTGACCGGTGCCGGGTTGGCCACCAGGTTTTCATAATTGCCGCCACTGACCCCGACGATGCTGTTGGTCACCGGTGCGTGCCCTTGGTACACGTCGTTGCTTGCAGTTCCCATGGCCGTGCCGGCGCTCTGGCCGACCGCAATGGTGATGATCTGTCCGTTGGCCAGGCTGACGAGCAACGGTGAGCCGGTCACCGGTGCATTCACCGTGGCGGTGTAGAGGATGGTCCCGCCTTCGGCCACCGAAGGTGTGGCACTGAGCATCACGGTCGAGGTATCGAGGGTGTCGGTGACCGTCGTCAGCGCCGGCGTGCTGTTGATTGCCAGCTGCTCGAAGTTGCCGCCGCTGGCATCAATGATGCGCGCGCTGACCAGCCCGCCATCGACATAGCGATCGTCGCCCGGTGCGGCCACGCTGATGCTGCCGGAAGCCTGGTTGGCCGCGATGGTGATGGTCTGGCCGTTGCTCAGGGTCACCGTAACGGCGCTCTGGGCTGGGTTGCTGAGGGTCGCGGTGTAGAGGATCTGGCCACCCTCGGCCACGCTCGGGGTCGCGCTCAGGCTCACCGTGGTGGTGTCTTGCACTGCGCTGATCGTGGTGCTGACCGGCGTCGGGTTGGCGACCAGGTTTTCGAAGTTGCCACCGCTGACCGTGCTGATGCTGTTACTGACTTGCCCCTGCCCCTGATACACGTCGTTGCCCACCGGTACGCTGACCGTGCCGACGCTCTGGCCCACCGCCACGGTGATGGCCTGGCCGTTGGCCAGGGTGACAACCACCGGTGTGCCGGTGACCGGTGCCGAGAGGCTGGCGGTATACAGGATGTTGCCGTTTTCGCTGGCCGATGTGCTGGCCGTCAGGGTTACGGTAGTGGTGTCGACCGAATCGTTGATCACCGTCAGAACGGGGGCAGGGTTTGCCTCCAGGTGCTCGAAGTTACCCCCGGAGGCGGATGTGATGCTGGTGCTGAGCGTGCTCGCGCCCTGGTACACATCGTTTGCCGCCTGCAACGACACGCTGCCGCTGCTCTGGCCCGCGGCGATGTTGATGACCTGGCCATTGGACAGGCTGACCGTGACGGCGGTCTGCGCCGGGTTGCTCAGGGTCACGGTGTAGGTGATCGCCCCCCCTTCGGCCACCACAGGGCTGGCGCTGAGGGTGGCGGTGGTAGTGTCGATGCTATCGACCACACGTGTGCTGGCCGGGGTATTGTCGATGTTGACGGGTAGGCCGCCGCCACTGGTGCCGGTGATGTTCACCGACAGCACCCGGCCATCGACGTACACCGTGTCGTTGGCGGGCACTGCGATATTCACCGAGCCACTGGTCTGTCCGGCGGCAATCACGATCACCGCACCATTGGACAAGGTCACGGTCAGTTCGCTGAGCGGGGCCTGGCCAACCGTGGCGACATAGACGATGGTACCGCCGTTCTCGCTGATCGACGGGGTCGCGCTCAGCGTCACGGCCGTGCCTGTGTCTGCGGCCACGGTCGTGTCCAGGCCGGCGAACTGCTCGAAGCGCAGGCCCTCGCTGAAATTCAGCGGCCCGGTCTGGTAGCCGATCGTCGGGTCGACCCGCCCAGCGGTTTCCTCGAGCATGACAAAACTGTGCCCGCCACCCAGCGCGCCACTGCTGCCGCCCGATGTCGACGGGCCCGCTGCCGTCGCCTCCAGCGCCATGGTCGGGTCGGCGCCCGCCTGAATGGCCTGCTGCAACTGCTCCACCGACGGTGCCGCCTGTGCAGTGGCCATGCCCATGTCGGCGCTGCTGTCAGGCGTGCCAGCGCTCCACTGGCTGTCGCGACCGAGGTCCAGGTAGCGCCCATCGGCCAGCTGCAGGGTAACGGCCCCCCCCACACCGGTCAGTACCTGCTCGCCCGCATACAGCCGATCACCTTCGATGAGCACACGGCGGATGCCTTCCGGGGACACCGCGATGACTTGGCCAACAATGCTTTTGACGATGGCGACTACCGTGCTCATGGGGCTCTCCAGATGACTCGACCAGTACCTTCCATGCCCCGTTGACGGGTCTTTGGAATGATTCGAAAGTGCTTTTATTCACTGAATATCAAACTGTTGCGCACACGGCTTTTGGCTGATTTGAAAACGACGAATGATTGACTTCGGTTGCGAGGCTGCGAGTGTGGGCAAGCTAAAGTCATATCGTGAATTATCCGCTTGCCAACTCTTACTTTCGTATTAGTTGTAATGTCTTTGCATCATCGAAAATGTGGCGCTCTGTTTTAAAGCCCCGTCCTGCATGACTTTGCGGATACAACGGCGGCGCTGCCAACAAGCGAAGCGCAACTTTGACTTGCGCCTGTGTGATGAATCGTTAGTCTTTTGTTAGTGCTGTTGGAGGGGTGGGTATATTTTTAGAATCGTCCGCTGTGCAGCCGTCATGAACCTTCGGGTTTCGCTGTCGTCTGCTGGAAAGAACAATCGGCAATTGTTCCAACTACTGCAAGGAAGAGCGCCACGTGGAATCCGACGTCAGACGAGTCCAGCTCAACCACGATCCGCGTAGTCAGCATGACGATCCCCTGCTGGACTGTCTGCTGACCCTGTGCGTGTTGCATCAGAAACCCGCCAGCCGAGTGATGCTGACCACTGGATTGCCCCTGCCGGCTCAGCGCCTGAACCCTGAGTTGCTGCCCCGTGCCGCTGCCCGCGCCGGGCTGCAGGGCCGCCTGCTGCAGCGCAAGCTGGAGCAGATCCCGAGCATTGCCATGCCGGCCATGCTGCTGCTCAAGGAAGGCCGCGCCGCGGTCCTGCTCGGTTGGGAAAACGCCGACACCGCACGCCTGCTGCTCAGCGAGAGCGACGGTGGCGAGGTGCTGGTCAGCCGCGAGGCGCTGGTAGAGGACTACAGCGGCAAGGTGTTCTTCGCCCAGCCGCAGCACAAGTACGACGTCAACCACGGCAATCTCATCCCGCGCGCCAAGTCCTGGTTCCGTGACACCCTGCTGCGCAGCAAGTGGCTGTACATCGACGCCATCGCCGCCAGCCTGGTGATCAACCTGATCGCGCTGGCCGCGCCGCTGTTCGTGATGAACGTCTACGATCGCGTGGTACCCAACCAAGCCACGTCGACCCTGTGGGTGTTGGCGGTGGGTATTACCGGCGCCTACTTGTTCGACCTGATCCTCAAAGGGTTGCGTAGCCTGTGCCTGGACCTGGCGGGCAAGAAGACCGACCTGATCATCTCCTCCACGCTGTTCGAGCGCATTGTCGGCATGTCGATGAAGTACCGCCCGGCGCGGGTCGGCAGCTTTGCCCAGAACATCCACGAGTTCCAGGGCCTGCGCGACTTCCTCGCCTCGCTGACCCTGACCAGCCTGATCGACCTGCCGTTCACCTTGATCATCCTCATGGTCATCGCCATCATCGGCGGCCACCTGGTGTGGATTCCTGTCCTGGCCTTCCCGTTGGCACTGGGCATCGGCTATGCGCTGCAAAAACCGCTCATGGCGACCATGGAAAGGACCATGGCACTGGCCTCCGAGCGCCAGTCGAGCCTGATCGAAACCCTGGCCGGGCTGGACGCGGTCAAGGTCAACAATGCCGAGAGCGAACGCCAGTACATGTGGGAACAGACCCTCGGCACGCTCAGCCGCCTTGAGTTGCGGGTGAAAGTGTTGTCGGGCCTGGCCATGAACATCACCCTGATGATCCAGCAGATGGCCGGCGTGGCGATGATCTGTGTCGGTGTTTACCTGATCATCGACGGCAACCTCAGCATGGGTGGCCTGGTGGCTTGCTACATGCTCAGTGGTCGCGCCCTCGGCCCGCTTGGCCAGTTGAACGGGTTGCTGGCGCGTTATCAACAGGCCAAGGTGACCATGGCCTCGACCAACCAGATGATGGAGCTGCCACAAGAGCGCAATTTCGAGGAACGCCCGCTTAGCCGCCAGGTGCTGCAGGGCGCCATCGAGTTCCGCGGCGTCGATTTCACCTACCCCAACCAGCAGAACCAGGCCCTGAAGAACATCAGCCTGAATATCCGCCCGGGTGAAAAGGTCGGCATCATCGGCCGCAGCGGTTCGGGCAAAAGCTCGCTGGCCAAGCTGATCGTCGGCCTGTACGAGGCGGACAATGGTTCGCTGCTGGTCGACGGTGTGGACATCCGTCAGATCGACGTCAGCGAGCTGCGCCACAACGTCGGCTACGTGCCGCAGGACATCCAGCTGCTGGCCGGTACCCTGCGCGACAACCTGGTCAGCGGCGCCCGCTACATCGAGGACGAACTGATCCTGCAGGCCGCCGAACTGGCCGGTGTGCATGAATTCGCCCGGTTGCACCCGGACGGCTACGAGCTGCAGGTCGGCGAGCGCGGGCAGAACCTTTCCGGCGGCCAGCGGCAGAACGTCGCCCTCGGCCGTGCGTTGCTGCTCAACCCGCAGATCCTCCTGCTCGACGAGCCCACCGCGGCCATGGACAATACAGGCGAAGAGCGCCTCAAGCAGCGCCTGCAGGCGGTGATCGAGAGCAAGACCGTGCTGCTGGTGACCCACCGGGCCTCGCTGCTGACGCTGGTCGACCGGCTGATCGTCATCGACCGCGGCCAGGTGGTCGCCGATGGCCCGAAAGCTGCCGTCATGGATGCACTGAAGAAGGGGCAGATCAGTGTTGCATAAGCTCGAGATCGGCCAGTTCAAGGACAGCCTGCGGCGCTATTTCAAGGGCTCCGATTCGCTGCATGGGCAACCGCTGCCCGAGGTCAACAAGGCGCTGATCGAAGACGCCCCGCGTGTCGTGCGCCTGACCATCTGGGGCGTGATCGCGTTCTTCCTGTTCCTGATCGTCTGGGCCTGCTTCGCGCCCATCGATGAAGTGACCCGGGGGGAGGGCAAGGCCATCCCGTCGTCCAAGGTGCAGAAGGTGCAGAACCTGGAGGGTGGCATCGTCGCCGAGATCTTCGCCAAGGAGGGGGAAGTGGTGGAAGTCGGTCAACCCTTGCTGCGCCTGGACCAGACGCGCTTCATCTCGAACAAGGGCGAAACGGAGGCCGAACGCGTGGCCATGGCCTTGCGCGTCGAGCGCCTGAGTGCCGAGGTCGAGGACCGGCCGCTGACGATCGACGACAAGCTGCGCGAGTCTGCACCCAGCCAGGCGGCCAGCGAAGAATCGCTGTACGCCAGCCGGCGGCAGCAACTGAATGACGAGGTCAATGGCCTGCAGCAGCAACTGGTGCAGAAGCAGCAGGAGTTGCGCGAGTTCAATTCCAAGCGCGCCCAGTACGCCAACAGCCTGCAGCTGCTGCGCCAGGAAATCGGCATGTCTGAGCCGCTGGTGGCCAAGGGGGCGATTTCCCAGGTCGAGATCCTGCGCCTGCGCCGTTCCGAAGTGGAGACCCGTGGCGAACTGGACGCCACCGAACTGGCCATCCCGCGCGCCGAGGCGGCGGTGAAGGAAGTGCAGAGCAAGATCGAGGAAACCCGCGGCAAGTTCCGCAGCGACGCGCTGACCCAGCTCAACGAGGCGCGCACCGACCTGAACAAGGCCACCGCGACCACTCAGGCGCTGGACGACCGGGTCAACCGCACGCTGGTCACTTCACCGGTGCGCGGCATCGTCAAGCAGTTGCTGGTCAACACCATCGGCGGGGTGATCCAGCCAGGCAGCGACATCATCGAGATCGTGCCGCTGGACGACACCCTGGTGATCGAAGCGAAGATCCTGCCCAAGGACATCGCCTTCCTGCACCCGGGGCAGGAGGCCATGGTCAAGTTCACTGCTTATGACTACACGATCTACGGCGGGCTCGAGGCCAAGCTCGAACAGATCGGCGCCGACACCATCACCGACGAAGACAAGAAGACCACTTACTACCCGATCCGCCTGCGCACCGGGAAGAGCCACCTGGGCAGCGACGACAAACCGCTGCAGATCATCCCCGGCATGGTCGCTACGGTGGACATCAAGACCGGCAAGAAGACCATCATGAGCTACTTGCTCAAGCCGATCATCAAGGCCCGCACCGAGGCCTTGCGCGAGCGCTGATGAGGTCTACGGCCCTGTAGACAGTACCCTGTGGGAGCGGGCTTGCCCGCGAACACTGGCGAAGCCGGTGCCATCCACTGCGGCGCCTGCTTCGCGGGCAAGCCCGCTCCCACAGGGACCGCGTCGGTTTGCAGAATGCGGTTCAGATCAACCCGCTGTCCTCATCTTCCTGGATCAGGTTGTTCAAGCTGCCCAGCGCCTTGCGCGCGGTGGAGCGGTTGAGCAGCTTGGCCTGGGCGCCGGCGGGCAAGTCGGTGATGCTGATCACGCCCTTGGTGGTCAACACATCGATCAAGTCCTCCAGCACGCGGATCATGTCCAGGTCGCTCTGCTTGAGCTGACGCAGGCTGGTCTCGACCACGTCGTCGGCAAACCATTCGAGGATGTCGGCATGGTCGGCCGGGAGCATTTCCGTGAATTCGGCATAGGGGGCAGCTTCTACCCGCAGCAACTGGCCGTCGGCGTCGCGTTGCACGTAGAACATGGCGTCGTCCCTCGTCACGATGGTTCCTTAGTTGGTAATCCGCAGCATAGGCAAAGTTCACCAGGCAGGTGAGCCCGGCGCGTGAGTATGCGCTGCGCGAGGAAGTCAGGGAAGGCCGCCCCCGCGGTGGCCAGGCCTGGCCACCGCGGGGAGGGATCAGTGATCGACCTTGATGGTCGGGTCGGCACCGCTGATCAGCGAGTTCACCGTGGTATTCGACCAGTTCACGCCTTCGAGCTTGATGGTCACGTCGGCGCTGCCGCCGGCGTTGAGCTTGCCGTCGGAGCTGACCTGCAAGGTCGAGGTGCCATCTGCGGCGGTGGTGATCTTCAGGTAGTTGTCGATGGTGCTGGCCGTCTCGCCCTGCAGCAGGTCGTGCAGGTCGAGGCGGTCACCCTCGCTGGCCTTGAAGTCCTTGATCACATCGTTGCCCACGTCACCTGCCTTCCAAACGAACAGGTCGGCACCGCTGCCACCGATCAGGATGTCATTACCCTGGCCGCCGATGAGGGTGTCGTTGCCGCTGCCGCCGAGCAGGATGTCATTGCCCTTGCCGCCATCGAGGTAGTCGTTGCCACCCTGGCCGAAGATGATGTCATTGCCTGCGCCGCCGATCAGGGTGTCGCTGCCGTCGTTGGCCCCGGAGATGTCGAACTCGGTGTAGTGCTCGCTGACGTACTGGTGCATCGCCCGTGCGTCCACGTCACCGACTTCGACTCCGGTCTTGCCGGCGACATAGGCCTGGATGGCCTCGACGCCGGTACCAGCGATCGACGGGAAGGTCACCAGGTCGCCGAAGATGATATCGTTGCCATCGCCGCCGTTGACCGTGTCGTTGCCCGGCAGGGTGGCCTCGGTGTGTCCGAGGATGGCATCGGCGAGCTTGCTCGGGTCGATGTTGGTCTGCGGCTTGCCATCGGAGTCGTACGGCTTCAGGTCGCTGGTATTGACGCCACTGTTCAGGCCGATCGCCTCGACGTCGGACAAGGCCGAGAGGATCTTGAAACTGTCGGTCGAGTTGGACAGCGTGTCTTTGTCGGTGGAGTTACCGGTACCGGCCAGTTTCGACAGCTCGTAGCTGCCATTGCCTTCGGCATGCAGTTGGCCGGACGTGCTGTAGGACCAGCCGTTTTTGTTGCTGTATGTCTGCACTTGCAGATTGCCGCTGCTGTCGATGCTGATGTAGTTGCTGTTGTTGATGTAGGCATTGACCGTCATGCCCGCCTTGTAGTTGATCGAGGCGAGGTAGTCGTCCATGGTCACGCCGGAGTTGCCCAGCGTCGGGTTGGTCTTCTCGTTGGTCTGGTAGTAGGTCGGCTGGCCGTCAGTAATGAAGAACGTCTGGTTGCTGCCGGTGCTGCCGCCATCCTTGAGAGACTGGAACCAGTTGGCGGTGGTCTTGAAGGCATCTTCGTAGTTGGTGCCACCGCCGGACGACAGGTTGTTCAGTGCCGCCAGCAGGGTTTTCAGGCCTGCGTCGTTGAGGGTCACCGAGACCGTGCTCTTGACCTGGGTGGCGAAGTCCACCAGGAGGATGTTGACCACGCCCGACTGGGCGCCTTTGACGCTGGCGGCCAGGGTCTTGAAGACCGACTCCAGCGAAGACTTGGCCGCATTCACGCCCGACGAGCCCATCGAGCCCGAGGTGTCGACGATGAAGGCGATGTTGTAGTTCTGCCCCGGTACAACGTGCAGACCATTGACGTCCGACACGATGATGTCGTTGCCATCGGTGCCGGTGATGGTGTCGCTGTCGGACGACAGGTTGCTGGTGGTGTAGGTCTGCGGGTAGACCGTGACCTTGATAGTGCCTTCGGTGGTCGCGGTGCTGCCGCCGACGCTTTCGCTCGAGGTCGAGCTGACCTTCACGTCGAACTGGCCCTGGTAGTAGGCCGGTGGCTTGATGGTCAGGCTGCCCAGGTTCCAGCCGGTGACATCGACGGCGCCGCTGCCCACGGTGATGGTGTGGCCTGCGCTGTCTGCCAGTACCGAACCTGCCGGGATGCCCGAGAGCTTGACACTCAGGGATTCCGAACCGTCGGTGTCGGTCAGTGCGGTGTTGATGCTCACCAGTTTGATCGGTGCGCCGTTCTCGCCGCCTTCGTTGAGCTTGTAGCCGTCGTAGTAGCCCGTGCCGTTGCTGCCATGCAGGTCGGACACCGTCACACCGGCATTCGCCAGCGCGCTGACACTCGGATACATCGGGATGTTGGTGCTGTTCAGGTCGGTGACCGCACCTTTGTCTACCTGGATGTTGATGTCCAGGCTGCCCGGGCCCGCCTGGTTGGCGCTGTAGATTTCCAGGGTGTAGTAGCCGCTGGTGGTCGGCGTGAAGCTGCCAGAGATGGCACCGCTGGAGTTGGCCCAGATGGCGCCGGCAACGTTCTTGCCGCCGATGACGATCTGCAGGCTGTCGTCGGCGGTGCCGCTGAAGGTATAGGTCTTGCCGGCTTCCAGGTAGATCAGGCCGGAGGTCTTCGAGCCCGAACCTGCGGTGATGCTGGCCGTGGTGTCGACCGTCGTCACGGTTTCGGTCTTGCCGGCCTTGCCGGAGTTGGCGAACACGTTCTTCAGCGCGTCACCGGTGATGCCGTTGCCATTGGTGCCCAGGTCCTTGAGCGAGGTCCAGGTTTCCTTGGTCAGGCCCAGCGAGTTGACGCTGTTGTTGCCGATGCTCAGCGTCGGGGCGTCGGCGACCGGCTTGATGTCGACCTTCAGCGTGGCCTGGGTGCCCGCATCCTTGCCGTCGGTAGGCGTGTACTTGATCTGCGCGTAGTCGGCCTGCTTGTTGCCCACGCCGGTGCCGCCGTAGCCGTCGACGCCAGATTCGTTGGTGGCCGGTACGAACTTGAGCTTGCCGGCGGCGATGTCGGCCTGGCTGACGGTCTGGCCGGCCTTGACGTCGGTCCAGGTCGAACCGACCAGCAGTTGCAGTTTGCCGGCGCCTGGCAGGGTGTTGATGGTCACGCCCAGGCTGCTCAGCGGCGAATCGACGTCGCTGACGTTGAAGTCGCTCCAGGCCAGTACCAGGTCGGTGTCCTCGTTGCCGGTGACCGCGCCGCCAGTGGTGGTCGGCGCATCGTTCACGGCAATCACGTTGACCGTGGTGGTCGCGGTGTTGGAGGTGTTGACACCATCGGTCACCGTTACCGTGATGATCCGTGGCGTAGTGCTCGGGTCTTCGCTGGTGTTGATGAAGGTGATGTTCTTGATCGCCTGGATGTAGTCGGCCAGCGACGCAGTGCCGCTCAGGGTCAGCACCACCTTGCCGTCGGTGCTGTTGGCATTGATGGTGATTCCGTTGACGCTGTTGCCCAGGTTCAGGGCATCGCCTGGCTGACGGTTGGTCAGGGTCACGGTGGCGCCGGTCAGCATCGAGCTGTCGTAGTCGGTGATGCTGACGTCGACATCGCCGATCGACACACCCTTGCCGTTTTCGGTGAAGGTGGTCTGGTAGTCGGCGCCGGCCTTGCCGCTGGAGTCGTTGGCGTCCAGGTCCAGCACCGGGGCTGGTTCGTAGATGACCGTGGTGGCGCTGCCGGCGCTGCCGCTGATGGCCAGGTTCTCGAAGTTGCCGCCGGTGGCCGAGTCGATCTTGACGGTGAACTGCTCGGGGCCTTCGGTGATGTTGTCCTTGATGGTCGGGACGGTGAAGGTGGCCGTCGAGCTGTTGGCCTTGATCACCACGCTGACCACGCCGGTGTAGTCGGCTCCGTTGCTGGCGGTGCCGCTGTAGCTCAGTTTCACGGTGACGTCGGTCTGCGCCGGGTTGGTCAGCGTCAGGGTGTAGGTGGCCGTGCCGCCCTCGGCCACTGCGGCGGTGCCGTTGATGCTGAGGGTGGTGGTCTGGATGGTGTCGGTCACGGCGGTGACCGCAGGCTTGTCGCTGACGGTCAGCTGTTCGAAGTTGCCACCGGTGGTGCCGGTGATGGTCGCCGAGACGTTGCCCGCGTCGATGTACACGTCATCGGCCGGGGCCGCGACGGTAGCGGTGCCAGAGGTCTTGCCGGCATCGATGTGGATCACCGCGCCGTTGCTCAGGGTGACGGTCATGGCAGTGCCGGCCTTGTTGGTCAAGGTGGCGGTGTAGGTGATCTGGCCACCTTCGGCGACCGTCTGAGTGGCGCTCAGGCTCAGGCCGGTGTTGTCGATGGTGTCGGTGACCTTGGTTTCGACGAACGAACCGTCGGTAACCAGTTGCTCGAAGTCGCCACCGGTGGAGCCGGTGATGTTGACCTTCAGCGTGCTGGCATCGATGTACGGGTCATCGGCCGGCGCGTTGATGGTGACACTGCCCTCGCTCAGGCCTTTGCCGATGGTGATGACTTCACCATTGCTCAGGGTGATCTTCATCTCGGTGCCGGCTGGGTTGGTCAGCTTGGCGGTGTAGGTGATCAGACCGCCTTCGGCGACCGTCGACGTGGCCGTCAGGCTCAGGCCGGTGGTGTCCTTGGTGTTGGTGCCGTCGGTCACCGTGGTGCTTGGGGTACCGGTGGTGACCAGTTTTTCGTAGTTGCCGCCGGTGACGTTGGTGATGCTGTTGGTCAGCGGCGCATTGGTGTTGTAGACGTTGTTCGGTGCGGTGTAGTTGACCGTGCCGCTGGTTTCGTTGACACCGATGGTGATGGTCTGGCCATTGGCCAGGCTGATGACCAGCGGCTTCTCGGTCACCGGCGAGGTCACGGTCGCAGTGTAGGTGACCACGCCGCCTTCGGTCACGCTCGGGGTGGCGGTCAGGGTCACGGTGCTGGTGTCGATGGTGTCGGTCACGGCGGTTACCGCCGGGGTCGCGCTGACGTTCAGCTTCTCGAAGTCACCACCGGTGGTGCCGGTGATGGTCGCCTTCACTTCGCCCGCATCCACGTACACCGTGTTTTTCGGTGCGTCGACGGTGACAGTGCCTTCGGTCTTGCCCTTGGCGATGGTGATGACGGCGCCGTTGCTCAAGGTCACCTTCATTTCGCTGCCCGCCGCGTTGCTCAGCTTGGCGGTATAGGTGATCTGGCCACCTTCCTGGACGGTACCGGTCGCGCTCAGGCTGACGTTGGTGGTGTCCAGGCTGTTCGGGTTGTCGGTCACCGTGGTGCTTGGGGTACCGCTGGTGACCAGCTTCTCGTAGTTGCCGCCGGTCACGCCGGTGATGCTGTTGGTCACCGCCGGGTTGGTGGTGTAGACGTTGTTCGGCGCCACGAAGTCCACGGAGCCGGTGGTCTGGTTCAGGCCGATGGTGATGCTCTGGCCGTTGGCGAGCGAAATCACCAGCGGCGAGCCGGTGACCGGTGCGGTGACGGTAGCGGTGTAGGTGATCACGCCGCCTTCGACCGCCGATGGCGTGGCGGTAAGGGTCACAGTGCTGGTGTCGATGGTGTCGGTGACCGAGGTCACTGCCGGGTTTGTACTGACGTTCAGCTTCTCGAAATCACCGCCGGTGGTACCGGTGATGGTCGCGCTGACGCTGCCGGCGTCCACGTACACGGTGTTCTTCGGCGCATCGACAGTAATGGTGCCTTCGCTCAGGCCCTTGGCGATGGTGATGACTGCGCCATTGCTCAGGGTGACCTTCATCTCGCTGCCGGCCGGGTTGCTCAGCTTGGCGGTGTAGGTGATCTGGCCGCCTTCCTGGACGGTACCGGTCGCCGTGAGGTTGACGTTGGTGGTGTCCAGGTTGTTCGGATTGTCGGTGACCGTGGTGCTTGGCGTACCGGTGGTCTCCAGCTTCTCGTAGTTGCCGCCGGTGGTGCCGGTGATGCTGTTGGTCAGCGGCGCATTGGTGGTGTAGACGTTGTTCGGTGCGGTGAAGTTGACCGAACCACTGGTCTCGTTGACACCAATGGTGATGGTCTGGCCGTTGGCCAGGCTGATGACCAGCGGCTTCTCGGTCACCGGCGAGGTCACGGTGGCGGTGTAGGTGACGACGCCGCCTTCGGTTACGCTCGGGGTGGCGGACAGGGTCACGGTGCTGGTGTCGATGCTGTCGGTAACGGCGGTTACCGCCGGGGTCGCGCTGACGTTCAGCTTCTCGAAATCACCGCCGGTGGTGCCGGTGATGGTCGCGCTGACGCTACCTGCGTCCACGTACACGGTGTTCTTCGGTGCATCGACGGTGACGGTGCCTTCGCTCTGGCCCTTGGCGATGGTGATCACCGCGCCATTGCTCAGAGTCACCTTCATCTCGGTGCCAGCCGGGTTGGTCAGCTTGGCGGTATAGGTGATCTGGCCGCCTTCCTGGACAGTATTGGTGGCTGTGAGGGCCAGACCGGTGTTGTCCAGGTGCGCCGGGTCGTCGGTGACCGTGGTGCTTGGGTTGCCCGAGGCTTCCAGTTTCTCGTAGTTGCCACCGGTCACACCCGTGATGCTGTTGGTCAGCGGCGTGTTGGTGGTGTAGACGTTGTTCGGCGCGATGTAGTCCACCGAACCAGAGCTGGCGTTGACCGGGATGGTGATGGTCTGGCCGTTGGCCAGGGAAATCACCAGCGGCGTACCGGTGACTGGCGCGCTGACGGTGGCGGTGTACACCACGGTGCCGCCTTCGGTCACGCTTGGGGTGGCGGTCAGCACCACGGTGCTGGTGTCGAGCGAGTCGGTAACGGCAGTGACTGCCGGGGTCGAGCTGACGTTGAGGTTCTCGAAATCACCACCGGTAGTTCCGGTGATGGTCGCTTCGACCTTGCCGGC
>NZ_NEHW01000026.1 GCF_002112505.1 Pseudomonas sp. R28(2017) | reverse complement strand
CCAGTTTGAAGGTGTATCGGGAAGGCAGACTTAGCGCCTGCCCACCCTGATATGTGCGTTGGTCGGGTGGAAGCGAAAGACAGTTGGCTCCTACGTTTGTTTCGGGCCAATTATTCCTGGGAGATTTGCGCGCGGGCGCCTTGGCGCATGGCTTGATATTGCGTCGTACAAACAAGGCGGTCGCGCGCGCCTGTCGCAGGCGTTACTGGCCCGAAACAAACGTAGGAGCGAGCGCAGCTCGCGATGCGCCGCGCGGGCGGCGCTCGATCTCACAGGCGCTGAACATCTCCAGGCCAACCTCTAGCAGCCCAGATACATTCTCTCAATTCAATCCATTACTCTTTCTCACAACCTTCCCCGACAGCAGGTTTCAATCAACATGGCCTTCAGCAGTGACTCCCTGGCAATTTTCCTCGCCGTGCTGGAGGCGGGTTCGTTCTCTGCCGCCGCGCGCAAGCTGGGGCGGGTACCGTCGGCCGTGAGCATGGCCATTGCGCAACTGGAGGCCGAACTGGACCTGGCCCTGTTCGACCGGGCGACACGTAAAGCCCTGCCGACCAGCGCCGCCCTGGCCCTGGAGCCCCAGGCCCGGCAGGTGATCTGCCAGCTCAACCTGCTCGACGCCCAGGCCCTGCAACTGCACCAGGGGCTGGAAAAGCGCCTGACCATCGCCATGGCCCCGGAGCTGCAGACCGGCCGCTGGAGCCAGCCACTGGCAACCCTGGCGAAGGAATTCCCCAGCCTGGAGATCGAAGTGCGCTCGGCGACCCAGACCGAGGCGGTGCGCCTGCTGCATGAAGGCAGCGTGCAGCTGGCGCTGGTGTTCGAACGGCCGGGGATCGATGAGCGCGAGTCTTTTCTCGAAGCCGGCAGCCAGCTGCTGGTGGCCGTCGCCTCGCCACGCCACCCCGCAGGCAGCAACAGCGGTATGCCGCTGCCTGAGGAAGCGTTTGCCGAACAGCGGCAGATCATCGTGGCCTCTGGCAAGGCCACCGGTTCGGACCCGCGCATGGTGCTGTCGCGGCGCATATGGTTGACCGACAGCTACCTGGCGACGCTCGACCTGGTGCAATCCGGCCTGGGTTGGGCCTACCTGCCACAGCCGCTGGTGGAGCCGCTGATTGCCTCGGGGGCGCTGGCCGAGGTGCGCTTTGACAACATGGCCAGTCGGTTGCGGTTGTGGGTGGACATTATCTGGCTGAAACCACGACCGTTGGGCTTGGGCGCCAGGCGTTATCTGGAAGTGATGCGTCAGCTCTTCGACAAAGAACCACCCAGGGCCTGAAACAGCGCGGCCCATGTGGGAGCGGGCGTGCCCGCGAAGCAAGCACCGCGGAGTTTGGCACCGGCTTTGCCGGTGTTCGCGGGCATGCCCGCTCCCACAGGGATCACATCAGGGCTGAGGTGCCACCAGGCGATACCCCACCCCCGCCTCGGTAATGATGAACCGTGGCGCCGTCGGGTCATCGCCGAGCTTCTGCCGCAGATGCCCCACCACGATCCGCAGGTAGTGGGTGTCGTCGACATGGGTCGGCCCCCAGATATCCTTGAGCAGCTGCTGCTGGGTAATCACCCGCCCCGGGTGCCCGGCCAGTTGCGCCAGCAGTGCGTACTCCTTGCGCGTCAGTGCGATTTCCAAACCCTCCAGCGTCACCTTGCGAAAAGCGAAGTCCACCACCAGCGGCCCGAAGCTGGCCGTCACTTCGCTGCCGCCCGACTGCGGCACCTGGCGCAACAGTGCGCGCACCCGGGCAAGAAATTCCTGGATGCCGAAAGGCTTGGTCACATAGTCATTGGCACCACCATCCAGCGCGTCGACCTTCTGCACTTCGCTGGCCCGCACCGACAGCACCAGCACCGGCACTGTGCTCCACTCGCGCAATTCACGCAGCACCTGCTGGCCATCCATGTCGGGCAGGCCGAGGTCGAGCACCACCAGGTCGGGCTTGGCCAGGGCCGCCTGGGCCAGCCCTTCGCTGCCGGTGGCGGCCTCGATCACCTTGTAGCCCTGGGAGCTCAGGCTGATGCGCAGGAACTTGCGGATCTGCGGTTCATCGTCGATGACCAACAGGGTGGCGGACTGGCTCATGGGGTTTCGCTTTCGGCTTCAGGTTGTTGGGGCAGCGGCAAGCATAGAGTGATGCAGGTGCCGTGGCCATCGATGCCTTCGCCGACCAGGATCTGCCCGCCGTGGGCACCGATCATGCCCTGGCAGATCGCCAGGCCCAGGCCGGTGCCCTGGCCGCCGCGATCGCCACGGGCAGCGGTGTAGAACATGTCGAAGATCTTCTCGCGCTCGGCCACCGGGATCCCGGGCCCCTGGTCGCTGACGGCGAAGTGCAACTGCTCGTCATGCACCGTTACCTGCAGTTCCAGGCGGCCTTGCACGGGCGAGAAGCGTGCGGCGTTTTCCAGCACATTGATCAGCGCCTGCTCGATCAACGCGGCGTGCACGAACAGCAGCGGCAGTTCAGCGGGCACATCGGTGTGCACGCGCAGCGGCGCCAGTACCGCGCGCAGGCGGTTGAGGGCACTGCCGACGATATCGGCGGGGGCCACCCAGTCACGGGCAAGCTTGAGGCCGCCGTGGCCGAGGCGGGTCATGTCGAGCAGGTTCTGGATGTAGCGGTCCAGGCGTTCGGCTTCGTTGCGCGTGCCTTCGAGCAGCTCGCGGCGGTCCTCGACGGGGATTGCTTCGCCCAGTGCCAGCAGGCTGTCGATGCTGCCACGCATGGCCGTCAGCGGGGTGCGCAGGTCGTGGGACACCGAGGCGAGCAAGGCACTGCGCAACTGCTCGGTTTCGCCGTGCAGGCGGGCGGCTTCGAGTTGTTCGGCCAGCCGCGCGCGGGCCAGGGCCTGGGCCAGGGGTTGCCCCAGGGCCATCAGCAGGCGTCGGCGCTGCGCGCTCAACGGCTCGCCAGAGCGTGGGCGCACACCAAGCAGTGCCAGGGGCTGATCGTCCACTGCCAGTGGCCACCACCACCAACGGCCGTTGGGCAAGGTATCGCTGCCGTGGCCAGCGGCCTGGCCGTGCTGCCAGGCCCACTCGGCGGCGGCGCGCTCGTTGTCGCTCAAGGCCTGGGATTCGCCGCTGGCCAGCTGCAGCAGGCCTTCGCTGTTGCGCTCCAGCAGGCACACCTGCACGTCTTTCCAGCCATTGAGGTGGCGGCCGGCGGCATTGAACACCGCCTGGCGGTCGGTGGCCACGGTCAGCCGGCGCGACAGGTCGAGCAGCTGGTTGGTCTGCGCCTGGGTTTCCCGCAGGGCCTGCAGCTGGCTGCGCTGGCGGGCCGCAAGGTTGCCGGTGAGGGCCGCCATGAGCAGGAAGAACACCAGCGTCAGCACGTCTTCCTCGCGCTGGATGCTGAACGAGAAGTTTGGCGGAATGAACAGGAAATCGTAGGTCAGGAACGACAGCGCCGCGCAGGCCAGCGCCGGGCCCAGGCTGCTGCGCACGGCCACCAGCAGCACGGCGGCGAGGAACACCAGCGAGATGTTGGGCAGCGCCAGCACGCTCGACACGCCCCACGCCAGGCCGGCTGCCAACATCGTGGCCAGCAGCGCCAGCAGGTAATGGCGCCAGACCCACACCCTGCTGACCGCTGCACGCGCCGGGCGTGCCTGGCTGTCGCGGTCGAGCACGTTGATCTCCAGGCCATGGCTTTCGCGCAGCAGCCGGGTGGCGACACCGGCGCCGAACAGGCGTCGGCGCAGCCGGTCACGGGATTGCCCGACCAGTACCAGGCTGGCACGGCGCTCACTGGCGTGCTGGATCAAGGTCCGCGCCACCTCGCCGGCACGCAGCAACACCACCTCGCCCCCCAGGCGCTCGGCCAGTTGCTGGGCCGCCTGCAGGCGCTGGCGCGCGGCTTCGTCGCGCAGCCGGCCGTTGTCGACGTGCACCAGGCTCCACGGCAGGTGGCGGCGCTGGGCAACGCGGCTGGCATGGCGCACCAGGCGCTCGGCCTGGTCATCGCCATCCACGCCCACCAGCAGGCGCCCACGCAAGGCCGGCGCCGCTTCGCCGCGCAGGCGGTATCCGTGGGCCAGGTCGGCGTCGACCTGGGCGGCGGCGGTCTGCATGGCCAGCTCGCGCAGGGCGGTAAGGTTGGTTTGCGAGAAGTACGCGTCGATGGCGGCCCGCGCCTGCTCCGGCACGTAGACCTTGCCTTCGCGCAGGCGCTCGAGCAGTTCACGTGGCGGCAGGTCGATCAGCACCAGCTCGAAGGCTTCCTGCAGCACCCAGTCCGGCAGGGTTTCGCGCACCTGCACGCCGGTAATGCCACGGACCTTGTCGTTGAGGCTTTCCAGGTGCTGGACGTTGACCGTGGTGTACACGTCGATACCGGCGGCGAGCAGCTCCTGCACGTCCTGCCAGCGTTTGGCGTGGCGGCTGCCGGGGGCGTTGGTGTGGGCCAGTTCGTCGACCAGGGCCAGGGTCGGGGCAGCATTGAGCAGGCCGTCAAGGTCCATTTCCTCAAGGGTGACGCCACGGTATTCGCTGCGCAGCAGGGGCTGCTGGAGCAGGCCGCCGAGCAACGCTTCGGTTTCGCTACGGCCATGGGTTTCGACCACCCCGGCCAACACCTGCACACCTTGGCGTTGCTGGGCATGGGCTGCCTGGAGCATGGCGAAGGTCTTGCCCACGCCTGGGGCGGCGCCGAGGAAGACCTTGAGCCGGCCGCGACCGCTACGTGGGAGGTTGGCCAACAGCGCGTCTGCGCGGGTGGAGTCACTCATGTTTCATCCTTCAGCATTTGCGCTTTTGCGTATTCCCTGGGCCTGCTCTGCAGGCCTTCGCGGGCTTGCCCGCTCCCACAGGGATACCACTGGCATGAAAGCTGTGGCGATCCCTGTGGGAGCGGGCAAGCCCGCGAAGGGCCGCAGAGCGGCCCCCGGTCAAAGATGTTCCAGTGCCTGGTTCAAGGCCAGCACATTGACCACCGGTGGCCCGATCAATGGGTGGAGGGTGGCCTCTTCCAGCAAGGCTTGCAAGCGCTCCACCGGCACCTGCCGCGCTGCGGCTACTCGGGGAATCTGGTAAACCACCGCTGCCGGTGGCAAGTGCGGGTCCAGGCCGCTGCCAGAGGTGGTCAGCAAGGCCTGGGGCACCGGCCCCAACTGCGCCTGGTACAGCGCCGCGGCATCACCTTTGACCCGTTCGGCCAGCGCCGGGTTGCTCGGTGCCAGGTTGCTCGCGCTGCTGGCCACGGTGGCAAAAGCACCCGCCGAAGGCCGTGAATGGAACCAGCCATCGCCCTGGAAATCCTGGGCAATAAGGGCCGATCCGCGCACCTGGCCGTGCGCATCGCGCACCAGGCTGCCATTGGCCTGCTTGGGGAACGCCAGCTGGGCAACCCCGGTCACCACCAGCGGGTACAGCGCACCCGTGACCACGGTCATCAGCAGAATCAGGCTCAACGCCGGGCGTACGTAACGGTTCATGATGGCCTCCTCAGACCAGGTGCAAGGCATTGAGCAGCAGGTCGATCAGCTTGATCCCGGCAAACGGCACGACAATGCCCCCCAGCCCGTAGATCAGCAGGTTGCGCCGCAGCAGGTGCGCCGCGCTCGCCGCCTGCACGCGCACGCCGCGCAGCGCCAGCGGGATCAGCACGATGATGATCAGCGCGTTGAACACGATGGCCGACAGGATCGCGCTCTGCGGGCTGGCCAGCTGCATCAGGTTGAGCACGCTCAACTGTGGATAGATGGCGGCGAACAGCGCTGGCAGGATGGCGAAGTACTTGGCCACGTCGTTGGCGATGGAAAAGGTGGTCAGCGCCCCGCGGGTCACCAGCAGTTCCTTGCCCACCTGCACCACGTCCAGCAGCTTGGTCGGGTCGCTGTCCAGGTCGACCATGTTGGCCGCCTCACGCGCCGCCTGGGTACCATCGTTCATGGCCATGCCGACGTCCGCCTGGGCCAGCGCCGGGGCGTCGTTGGCGCCGTCGCCGCACATGGCCACCAGGCGGCCATCGTTCTGCTCCTGGCGGATACGTGCCAGTTTCTTCTCTGGCGTAGCTTCGGCGAGCACATCATCCACTCCGGCTTCGGCGGCAATGGCTGCCGCCGTCAGCGGGTTGTCACCGGTCACCATCACGGTGCGGATGCCCAGCTTGCGCAGCTCGGCGAAGCGCTCGCGGATACCCGGTTTGACCACATCCTTGAGGTGAATCACGCCGAGCAGGCGCTTGTCCAGGCACACCAGCAGCGGGGTGCCACCGCTCTGGGCGATGCGTTCCACTTCACGGGCCAACGCGGTGGGCAGGTCGAGGCGCTGCATGCCGACGAAGGCCAGCACCGCATCGACAGCGCCCTTGCGGTAGCGGTGCTGCTGGAAGTCGATACCCGACAGGCGCGTCTCGGCGCTGAAGGCGATGGCCTGGTACTGCCCGGGCGACGGCTCGATGAAGTCGTGCAGCTGGCGCAGGTACTCGACGATCGACTTGCCCTCGGCGGTGTCATCGGCCAGCGAGGCGAGCAACGCGCCCTCCCCCAGTTCCTTGGCGGTCACACCCTGGGCGGCGTGCAGGGCGCTGCAGCGGCGGTTGCCGAAAGTGATGGTGCCGGTCTTGTCGAGCATCAGGGTATGAACGTCGCCGGCCGCCTCCACAGCTCGCCCGGAGCGGGCGATCACGTTCAGGCGCACCAGGCGGTCCATGCCGGCGATGCCGATGGCCGAGAGCAGCCCACCGATGGTGGTGGGAATCAGCGTCACCAGCAGCGCGGCGAGGAAGATCAGCGGCAGGCTGCCGCCGGCAAAATGGGCGAACGGTTGCAGGGTCACCACCACGATCAGGAAGATCAGGGTCAGGCCGATCAGCAGGATGTCGAGGGCGATTTCGTTGGGGGTCTTCTGCCGCTTGGCGCCTTCGACCAGGGCGATCATGCGGTCCAGGGTCGATTCGCCGGGGTTGCTGGTGATGCGGATCAGCAGCCAGTCGGAGACCAGCCGGGTGTTGCCGGTGACGGCCGAGCGGTCACCGCCGGACTCGCGGATGACCGGTGCGGACTCGCCGGTGATGGCCGCTTCGTTGACCGCCGCGATGCCTTCGAGCACCTCGCCGTCACCGGGGATCATCTCGCCGGCCACCACCCGCACCACATCGTCCTTGCGCAGCGCCGTGGCAGCGACGCTTTCGAAACTGCCATCGCGTTTGCGGCGCTGCGCCGTCAAGCCCTGGCTACCGGCCTTGAGGCTGTCGGCTCGGGCCTTGCCACGGCCTTCGGCAAGGGCCTCGGCGAAGTTGGCGAACAGTACGGTGAACCACAGCCACAGGGCGATCTGCGCGGCAACGCCGGTGCTGACGCCATTGCCAGGCGCGAAACACAACGCGGTGGTGAGGATGGCCGTCAGGGCAACCACCAGCATCACCGGCGCCCGCTTGAGCTGGCGCGGGTCGAGCTTGACGAAGGCCTGCACCAGCGCCGGGCGCCACAGGGCGGCGAAGCGGGTCTGGTCCTTGGCGCTGTGCGAGGCTTTCACTTCAGGAATGGGCATGTTCATGGATGATTCCTCAGAAACCCAGGCTCAGTTGTTCGGCGATCGGCCCGAGGGCCAGGGTCGGCAGGAAGGTCAGGCCACCGACCAGCAGGATGGTCACCAGCAACAGGCAGGCGAACAGCGGGCCATGGGTGGGAAAACTGTTCATGCCCTGGGGCGCGCTCTTCTTCGCCGCCAGGCTGCCGGCCAGGGCCAGGATCGGCAGGATGTAGCCGAAGCGGCCGATCAGCATGGCCAGGCCGATCATCACGTTATGGAACACGGTGTTGGCGCCAAACCCGGCGAACGCCGAACCATTGTTGGCGGTGGCCGAGGTATAGGCGTAAAGCAGCTGACTGAAGCCATGGGCGCCCAGGTTGCTTACTGCACTGGCTGGCCCTGGCAGGCTGGCGGCGATGGCCGCGAGCACCAGCACGCCAACTGGCATCACCAGCAGGGTCGCCACCAGCAACTGCACTTCCCGCGCCTGAAGCTTCTTGCCGAGGTATTCCGGCGTGCGGCCAATCATCAGGCCGGCCAGGAACACAGCAATCAGCACGAACAGCAGCATGCCGTAGAGCCCGGCGCCGACGCCGCCGAAGATCACCTCGCCAACCATCATGTTGACCATCGCGACCATGCCGGTCAGCGGGTTGAGGCTGTCGTGCATGGCATTGACCGAGCCGTTGGAGGCTGCCGTGGTGGTTACTGTCCACAGCACCGAACCGGTGGTGCCGAAGCGGCTCTCCTTGCCTTCCATGGGCGCGCTCTGTTGCACCTGGGCGCTTTCCAGTGCCGGGTTCGGCTGGTGTTCCGACCACAGCGCAGTGGCACCGCCCAGCAGGAACAGGCCGAGCATGCAGGCGATGATTGCGCGACTCTGGCGCAGGTCCTTGACGTAGTGACCAAACGTGAACACCAGCGCCACCGGGATCAGGATGATCGAGGCCACCTCGAACAGGTTGCTCCAGGCCGTAGGGTTCTCGAACGGGTGCGCCGAGTTCACACCGAAGAAGCCGCCACCGTTGGTGCCCAGCTGCTTGATGGCGATCTGGCTGGCGGCCGGGCCCAGCGCAATGGTCTGGTCGGCGCCCTGCAGGGTCACGGCGTGGGCGTAGTCGGCGAAAGTCTGCGGCACGCCCTGCCAGACCAGCAGTAGCGCCAGCAGCAGGCACAGCGGCAGCAGGCCGTAGAGGGTGGCGCGGGTCATGTCGACCCAGAAGTTGCCCAGGCTGGTGCTGGAGCGGCGGGCGATGCCACGGCACAGGGCGACCAGCACGGCCAGGCCGGTGGCGGCGCTGACGAAGTTCTGCACGGTCAGGCCGAGCATCTGGCTCAGGTAGCTGACCGACGCCTCGCCGCTGTAGGCCTGCCAGTTGGTGTTGGTGACGAAGCTCACCGCCGTGTTGAACGCCAGCGACCACCCCTGGCCGGGCAGGTGCTGCGGGTTGAGTGGCAGGTAGCCCTGCAGCAGAAGCACGGCGAACAGCAACAGGAAGCCCGCCAGGTTGAAGGCCAGCAGGGCCAGGGTGTACTGCCGCCAGTTCTGTTCCTGGTCGGCGCGCACCCCGGCCAGGCGATAGCAGCCCCGCTCCACCGGCCCCAACACGGGCGTCAGCCAGGTGCGCTGCCCCTCCATGACCCTGTAGTAGAAACGCCCGAGCCAGGGTGCCGGCAACAGCACGATGGCGAAAAATGCCACTAGCAAAGCGTAATCGTAACTGTGCATGGCCGCTCCCTAGCTGCGATCGGCGCGCAGCAGCGCCACCAGCAGGTAAACCGCCAACGCCACTGCCAGCAGCAGTGACAGACCGTCGAGCATGTACATGAGTGGAACTCCCCTTTTTGCGGCTTGTACCGCTTTAAGGGAATTGTCCGAGCGAGGGGCGTAAAGGGGCGAGACCAGAGGGTGGGGGTGGGAATAAAGAATGCGTAAAGATGAGGTTTGTTGAATGCCTGCACTGGCCTCTTCGCGGGTAAACCGGCGAAGAGGCCGCTACAGGTTCATTGCTGGGCCGGCGCCGAATTGCGGCTCCAGTCCAGCAGCAGGCTGTAGCCGACCGCCAGCAAGGTCGGCCCGATGAACAGGCCGATGAAGCCAAAGGCGATCAAGCCGCCGAACACGCCGAGCAGCACGATCACCAGCGGCAGGTTGCCACCGCGACTGATCAGGTACGGCTTGAGCACGTTGTCCACGCCGCTGATGACGAAGGTGCCCCAGATGCCCAGGAACACCGCCATGCCGTAATCGCCCTTCCACACCAGCCAGCCGGTCGCCGGGATCCACGCCAGCGGTGGCCCCATCGGGATCAGGCTGAGCATGAAGGTCACCAGCCCCAGCACGATCGCCCCAGGCACCCCGGCGATCAGGAAGCCGATCAATGCCAGCAGGGCCTGCGCCGCTGCCGTGCCGATCACGCCGTTGACCACCCGTTGCACGGTGCCGGCCACCAGTTCCAGGTAGTAATCGGCCCGCTCGCCCACCAGCCGGTTCAGCAGCCGCAGCACGAATGCCGACAGCCGCGGCCCGTCACGGTAGAAGAAGAACACGAACACCAGGCTCAAGGTCAGCTCCAGCACACCGCTGCCGATCTGCGCACTGCGCGCCAGCAACCAGTTACCGACCTGCCCCAGGTAAGGTTTCACCGAGGCCAGCAGGGCTGCGCCTTGCTGGTCGAGGGATTGCCACCAGCTGACCAGGCGCTCGCCAACGAAGGGAATGCCGCCCAGCCAGTCAGGTGCATCGGGCAGGCCGTCGACCTGCACGTCCCGCACAAAGGCGGTGGCATCTCGTATGTGGTCGGCCAGGTTGAAGCCCAGCCACACCAGCGGCAAGGCCACGATCAGGATCCAGGCGGTGGTCAGCAAGCTCGCCGCCAGGGTTTCCCGCCCGCCGAGCACACGCGTCAGCAGGCGCATCAGCGGCCAGCTGGCGAACGCCAGGATAGCCCCCCACAGCAATGCGGATATGAACGGTGCCATGACCCACAGGGCGGCACCGAGCAGCGCCAGCAGCAGAATCTGGATCAGCAGGCGGTCATTGTTGGCCATGGTGGCGCTCACTCAACGAATCAGTTCCAGGTGCAGGCCTTCGGTAGGTGCAGTGCCGACTTCGAGCCGGCCGTCACGCACGCCTGCCTTGACCAGTTGCTGGCGCCAGGCCTCGGCCTGCACGCCACTCAGGCTCGCGCGCAAGGTGCTGTCGAGGTTCAGGCTGCGCGCCAGCAAGGTCACCCAGCTGTCCCGAGGTTCAGCCAGGTCAGGGTAGTCGAGCTTGCCGGTGTCGCGCATTTCGCGCAGCACCGTGGCGGCGGTGGGCAGAATCTCGCCCAGCGGGCTACTGGCGACGAATTCTTCCACATGCAGGTAGGCGCGGCGGTTGCCACGGGTGACGCTGTACAGCGCAACCAAAGTATCGGCCTCCTCGGCCGAGCGGCGCAGGAGGATGAACGCCTGCTGCTCGTCGCCGCCGTTCAACCGGGCATTGGCGAACACATCGTTGGCCCACAGGCTGCCTTCGCCGCAATCGCGGCCCTGGCACCAGAACAGCGGGTAACCGCCATCTTGCTGCAATGTTTCGCGAGCGCTGGTGAAGGCCTCGCGAGCACTGCGCTCGACCGGCAGCTCGTAGGTGACCGAGCTGACCTGGCCACGGCTTTCGATCTTGTCTTCGACGCGCAGGCGGCCGCTGATCTTGCGCAGCGGGCCCATGGGGTAGACGCGTTCCTGCTCCACGGCAGGGCGCTGGTCGACCACCTTGGCGTCCACCGGCACCGGCAGGCTGCCGGCCCACAGCAAGGGGCTGGCCAGCACCAGGCAGGCGGCGAAGGCAGTACGGATGGAAACGGGCGCGCTCATCGGCGAGCCATGCGGCGCGGCGCGCCGGGTTGAAGCTCCAGGATGTCTGGCAGTTGCATGGTTGTCTCCCTGTTCAACCCGCCAAGCCTCGACACTTGTCCGGTGCAAGTCAAGCAAAGCCAAAGAAGCGATTGAAACAGTCTGCGACAAGGGCCGCACCCTGTTCGTCGTTCAAGTGCAGGTGATGCCCGCCGGGCAACACCGCCTGTGCAAAGGGTAGCTGCTCCAGCAACTCGGTGTGGCGCGCCAGCATCCCGTCAGCGGCCACCACCAGGCTGGCCGGGCAACTCACCCGCCGTACGTAGGCCATGGCCTGGGCCTGGCTCAGGCGCACCGGCGATGGCAGAGTCAGGCGGCTGTCGCTGCGCCAGCTGTAACCGCCAGGCACCGGCATCAGGCCACGCTGGGCCAGCAGCTCGGCGGCTTCGCGGCTGACCGCGACCATGCCCTTCATGCGCGCCTGCACGCCCTCCTCCAGGCTCGCATAGACGGATTTGCGCTTGCCGTCCAGGCGCAACTGGGCCTGCAGGGCCATGCCCAGGCGTTCAGCGGCATCCTGCTCGGCGCCGGTCGGGGGAATGACACCGTCGATCAAGGCCAGATGGCTGACCCGGTCCGGCAAGGCACCTGCCAACTGCACCGAAATGATCGCGCCCAGCGAATGCCCGAGCAGGGCAAAACACTGCCAGCCCAGTTGTTCGGCAACCCGCAGCACATCGTGGGCGTAATCGGCCAGGGCATAGCCAGCGCCCACTGGACGGTGCTCGGAATAACCGTGCCCGGCCAGGTCGAGGGCAACGATGCGCAGCCCCTTCAACTGCGGTGCCAGGCGGGCGAAGCTGTTGGCGTTGTCCAGCCAGCCGTGCAAGGCGATCACCGGCAGGCCATCCTCCGGGCCAAACAGGTGCGCGGCCAGCTCGATATGGCCCAGGCTCAGGCGGACTTCCTCGACCTGGGTACTCATGCCAGGCTCCAGCGGTCGAACAGGCCCTTGATCAGGCTGGCGGTGTCGGTCGGCCGTTCCAGCGGGAACATGTGCCCGCCCGGCACGCTGTGGTACTCGCCCCGAGGAATGCCGCGCACCGCCAGTGCATGGTGGCGGCGGATGACCGTGCTGCGCTCGCCACGCACCATCGCCAGCGGCACCTGCAGCTGGCGCGCGGGCGCCGGGCTGGCGTGCGGGATGCTGCGGTAGATGCTGATCTCGGTGGCCGGGTCGAAGCGCAGGCGCAAGCCATCCTCGCCCACTTGCAGGCCATGCTCGAGGTAGGCTTCCAGGCAATCCGGGTCGAAGTGGCGGAACAGCGACTTGCTGGCAAAGTAGTCACGCGCGCTGTCACGGTCGGCGAAAGCTTCACGCCGCCCGAGGGTGCGGCCAGCCGGGGTGATGCGGTCGATGAAGCCAAAGCGCTTGGCAGTGCGCAGCAGCCATTGGTCCGCACGGGTCAGTACCGGTGAGTCGAGCATCACCACGCCGCGGTACAACTCGGGCCGGCGCAAGGCGGCATGCAGGTGCAGCACGCCACCCAGCGAATGGCCGACACCCCAGACCGGCGCCTCCTGCTGGGCCAGGTGGTGCAGCAGTTCATCGACCAGGTTCTGCCAGTTGTCGTCCACCGGAAAGCGCGGGTCGTGGGCATGCTGGGCCAGGTGACTGACCTGATAATCCGGCGCCAGTGCGGCGAACAGCTTGCCGTAGGTGGCCGAAGGAAAACCGTTGGCGTGGGCGAAGAAGATCTGCTGCGACATGGCGCCTGGTCCGGTCGGGGGATGATGGCCCATTGTCGGCATCGCGCCGGCACTCGGCAACGTCTGTAAATGTCATCGCCAAGGGCAATCAGGTCATGCCGACTCGTCGAAACTGGCCAGCGAACGGCGCAGGCAAGCCTGCATGAAGGCGATCTGGCTTTCCAGCGCCTCGCGGGCCAGGCGCTGGTCCTGGACATCGAGTTGCAGCCGGCGCAAGGCCAGGCAGCTGCTTTGCAGCAGGTGAGACATGCGCACGCAGGACTGCTGCAGCTCGTTCAGGTCCTGCTCGACCAGCAGGTTGTCCATAGGGTGCTGCTCGACCTTGTGACGGATTCTGCCCATCAGGTGATAGAGCTTGGCGTCGGCGGTCTCGCGCAACAGGGCGTACTGGGCGAAATCGAGCCGGCTGTTGCGCTGCACGGTGTCAATCGTGGGCTGCAGATCCAGAGAGCGCAAAAGCTCGTGCATCAACCCGCTCATTCAACGCTCCCTGCCTTTCCATTCACTGGTCATCCTGGCGCCAAGCATCCGTTGGATCCAAAATGAAGGCAACTGGCAAAAATGCCAGTTGCTCCCGCTCAGTCAGGCGAATTAAGCGCACGTAATGCCATCAGCCCCGCCAGCGGCCAGTCGCCTTCCAGCTCCGCCAGGCTGGCCGTGCTCATCGGCGCCGGCTGCTGCGCATGGCCATGCTCGAGCATGCCGACCAGCGACCCCACCAGTGGCTGGTGGCTGACCAGCAACACGTGCTCCAGGCCCAGGCGTTCGATTTCGCCAATCACTTGCCGCACATCGCTGTCGGGGGTCAGCCATGGCACGGTGCGCACGGGTTCGGCAAAGCCCAAGGTGTCGTGCACCAGGGCGGCCGTCTGTTGCGCACGCACATAAGGGCTGGCGATGATCGCCTGCAATGGCTGACCCAGCAGCCGGGCTGCGCTGTGCAACACCTGTTCACGGCCATGACCGGTCAGGCGCCGCTCGGCGTCGGTATTGGCGCGCGGTTCCGCTTCGCCGTGGCGCAGCACCCACAGCTTCACAGCTTGGGCTCCTCGTCGCGCACCGGGTGCGCTGCCGGGGCCACGGCGTGGGGCGCCTCGCCTTCCGGGGCACGCGCTGCCGGCCAGTCGGCGAACGGCCAGGGCTTCTGGTCGGTGTGGAAGGTACCGAAACGACCGATCTGCGCCAGGTACTGGCTGAGGCTGTCGCCAAAGTTCATCAGGCTGGCGCTTGGTGCGCCATAGACCAGGCGGTAGATCAGCTGCACCAGCACCAGGCCACCGAGCAACAGCTCGGCCAGTTGCCAGACCACCAGGAACACCAGCATCCACAGCACCCGCAGGATGATCGACTCGCGCTGGGCGCGCTCGGGGGTATCGTTCATGTGCTGCTCCTTTGCTTAATTGAAACCGCTGATGGAAATGAAATCGACGTCGGTCTTGGGCTCGGCGCGCATCAGGTGTTCGATCACCTGGTTCAGCGTGCGGCCTTCGAACAGGATCGCATGCAGGCCGGCCACCAGCGGCATGTAGACCTGCACTTCCTGGGCCTTGGCCTTGAGCACCTTGAGCGTGTTGACCCCTTCGGCCACTTCGCCCAGGCGGCTGACCGCCTGCTCCAGGCTCAGGCCCTGGCCCAGCGCGTGGCCGACCTGGTAGTTGCGGCTCTTGGGCGAGGAGCAGGTGACGATCAGGTCACCGACACCGGCCAGGCCGAGGAAGGTCATGGGGTTGGCACCCTGGCTGACGGCAAAGCGGGTCATCTCGGCCAGTGCGCGGGTGATCAGCATGCTCTTGGTGTTCTCGCCCATGCCCAGGGCTACGGCCATGCCGGCAATGATGGCGTAGACGTTCTTCAGCGCGCCGCCCAGTTCGACACCGAAGCGGTCGCTGCTGGCATAGACCCGGAAGGTGCGCCCATGCAGCACCGCCTGCACCCGCTGGCACAGTTGTTCGTCTTCACTGGCAACCACGGTGGCGGTCAGTGCGTGCTCGGCAATCTCGCGGGCCAGGTTGGGGCCGGACAGCACGCCGATGCGGGCCTCGGGTGCGATTTCTTCGAGGATCTGGCTCATCAGCTTGAAGCTCTGCGCCTCGATGCCCTTGGTCAGGCTGACCAGGTACTTGCCGCGCAGCAGCTCGGCATGCGGCGCCAGCACGCTGCGCAGGGCACTCGAGGGCAGCGCAACGAAGATCAGGTCGCTGGCTTGCAAGGTGGCCAGCAGGTCGTTGACCGGCTCGACACCGTCCAGCAGGCGGATACCCTTGAGGTAGCGCGGGTTCTCGCGGTTGACCCGCATCGCCTCGGCCTGCTCGGGGTCGCGCATCCATTGACGCACCGGCACGCCATTCTCGGCCAGCAGGTTCGCCACAGCGGTGCCGAAGCTGCCGCCTCCCAGAACTGCAACAGGTTGCTGTTCAGTCATATTCAATCCGTTAAAGCCAATAAGTTAAGTGGCGACCCGCTCATTATACGGCTCCCCTGCCAAGCGCCAAGGCTGGCGTCGTCGATGACGCACTGGCAAAACCCTCCCGGTCAGTTAACATGCCTGTTTCAATCCTGAGACAAGGCTGTCCTGTGTTCCCCGGCCCGCCCCCCTACCCTCGCCTGTTGCTGCTGACCGCCCTGCTCGGCGGCTCGGCCATGGCTGACGACTTGTTCATCGACAACACGGACCTGCCGCAGGTTCTGACCGCCACGCGCCTGAAACAATCCCCGGCGGCAGTGCCGGGCAGCATGACCGTGCTCGACAACGAACTGATCCGTGCCAGCGGCGCGCGCGACATCCCAGAACTGCTGCGCCTGGTCCCGGGGATGATGATCGGCTATGGCGCCGGCAACCAGCCGACCGTCAACTACCATGGCAGCAACGTCAACGAAGCGCGGCGCATGCAAGTGCTGATCGACGGCCGCTCGGTGTACCGTGCCGGCCTGGCCACGGTGGACTGGAGCGACATCCCGGTGGCCATCGAGGACATCGAGCGCATCGAGGTGTTCCGCGGCCCCAACACCGTCAGCTACGGCGCCAACGCGCTGATGGCGGTGGTCAACATCCTCACCCGCAACCCGGCCGACAGCCACGGCACACGGATGAAACTGACCCGCGGCCAGGACGGCATCAACGACTATTACCTCAGCCACGGCTTCGGCTGGGACGGTGGCGACCTGCGCCTGTCGGTGTCCGGCCAGCAGGACGATGGCTTCGACGAGAACCAGTTCGGCCAGGACTACCGCGACAGCCGCCGCCTGAACCGCTTCAACCTCAGTGTCAGCCACGTACTGGCGCCGGACCAGACCCTGGAATGGCAACTGGCGGCCAAGGAAGGCAGCAACCAGCGGCCGTATACCTACCAGCCGGTGTTCCCCTACGTCACCCAGACCGGCGACAACGCCGACGTCAACGCCAAGGACTATGCCGGCTCGGTACGCTGGAACATCGACTTCAACCCCGAGCACAGCCTGTATGTGCAGGGTTCGGCCCAGCATTTCGACCGCCAGCAGGTCTGGCGCGCCTGCGACGCGGCACTGTCGTTCAGCCCCGAGCTGACCCGCTTGTGGCAGATGAACCCCGACTTCGCCGAAAAGGTCGCCCGCGGCGCGAACAACCCGCCGAGCAGCAGCAACCCTGAGGAACAGGCGCTGGTCGATGCGATCAAGGACCAGTGGAACAACCAGGGCGGCAAGAACGTGGTCTGCGGCGATGTCGACCAGAGCACCCGCGAAACCCGCTATGACCTGGAAGTCCAGGACACCCTGAGCCTGACTGACAGCCTGCGCCTGCTCAGCGGCATGAACTACCGCTATGATCGCGCCGATTCGCAGACGTACTTCAATGGCAGCATCGACGACCAGACCTGGCGCCTGTTCGGCCAGCTGGAGTGGCGCGCCGACGAGCACTGGATTCTTCAGGGCGGTGCGATGCTCGAGGATTCGCGCCTGTCCGGCAGCTCCCTGACCCCGCGCATGGCGGTCAACTACCTGATCACCCCGCGCCACGGCCTGCGCGCGGTGTATTCCGAGGCGGTGCGCTCGCCGGACATGTTCGAGAACAACGTCAACTGGAGCTACACGGTCAAGAACCTGAACCCCTCGGCTTTCGGCCAGCGCAATGCCGAATACTTCGTCAAGACCCGCGGCCCGGGCGACCTCGAGCAGGAGCGCATGCGCTCGCGCGAACTGGGCTACAACGGCTACTTCAGCGACATCGACCTGAACATGGATGTGAAGCTGTTCTACGACGAGATCACCGGAATGATCAGCGAGCCCCTGAAGAACAACCAGTACATCGCCAGCAACGCCAACAAGGCCCGTTTCACCGGCAGCGAGGCACAGTTCGACTGGCGCCTGGCGCCGCGTGATCGCCTGCGCCTGACCTATGCCTATGTCGATGCCTGGGCCAGCAACCCCGCCGACAGCGCCAACACCGCCCGCAACAGTGGTTCGGCCGGGTGGATGCGCGAGTGGGGCGATGGCTGGTCCAGCGCGCTGTTCTACTACGGCGACGATGCGCTCAACCAGTACCGTTACGAGCGCCTCGACCTGCGCGTGGCCAAGCGTTTTCGCATCCAGAGCAGCAACCTGGAGCTGGCTGCGCTGTGGCAGCAACGCCTGGACGACGAGCCGACCACGTTGATTCAGAACCGTTATGACAGCCGCCACCGCCTCAGCGTAAGCGCGGAGCTGGAGTTCTGATGGCCCGGCTGCTACGCCTGCTGCTGTTCTGCCTGTGGCCACTGGGGTCGCTGTCCGCCAGCGAAATCCTGCTGGTTGGCGGCGAAGACCAGCCCGGCGTGCGCAGCTTCGTCGAAGCCCTGCAAGGCCGCCGCAGCCATGACCAGGTGCACTTTCGCAGCGTCGCCGAGCTGGCCCGCCCCAGCCAGCTCAAGGCTGACGTGCGCCTGGTGCTGCTCGACAACGCCGCGCTGGAGTGGCGCCTGGGCGAAAACAGCGGGCCACCTGCCCTGGCCATGCGCATCAGCCGGGTACAGGCTGAACAACGCCTGGGAAAGTCGCGACCCGCGTACCTGACGCTGTTGTGGAGCGACCCGCCCATGGCCCGGCAGCTGCGCCTGGCCCGCTACCTGTTGCCGCAGGCCCAGCGTATCGGCGTGCTGTACGGTGAGCACAGCCATTTCATGCTCGACGAACTGCGCCAGGCAGCACGCGCGCTGGGCCTTGAAATCGTCGCCCAGGACTGGCCGGACCAACGCGACAGCCGCCCCTTGCAGCACCTGCTGGCCAGCAGCGACGTGCTGCTCGGCATCGACGACCCCGAGCTGTACAACTCGAAGACGGCGAAGAACCTGCTGCTCAGCAGCTATGGCCGGCAGATGGCACTGATCGGCCCGAACGCCGGCTTCGTCCGCGCCGGCGCCCTGGCCAGCACCTACAGCGACCAGGATGACTGGCTGGCCGTGCTCGACCAGCTGCTCGACCAATCCCCGGCGCGCTGGCCGCGCAGCCTGTACCCGATGCACTACGGCGTCAGCGGCAACCAGCAGGTGGCGCGCGCCCTGGGCCTTGAACCGATCGATCCGAACGCCACCGCCAAGGCCCTGGCCGAAGGAGAACCCACCCCATGAGCAAACGCCTGAGCTGGGACATCCATACCCGCACCCAGATCATCAGCCTGGGCCCGGCACTGTTGCTGACCTTGCTGTTGATCAGCTTCTTCACCTTCGTGCGGATCCAGGATTTGCGCCAGGAGCTGAACCACACAGGGCAGCTGATTGCCAACCAGCTGGCGCCCGCCTCCGAGTACGGCGTCATATCCGGTAACAATGAAGTGCTCGAAGGCCTGATGCGCGCCACCCTGAGCATCCCGCATGTGCGCTTCCTCGAGGTGCAGGACAGCCGCAACCACATCCTGGTGTACGTCGAGCAGCAGGACGAGAGCAACAACCGGGCGCAGCAGGTGGAAGTGTTCCAGGCGCCGATCCGCCTGCAGCAGATCCGCCTGGACAGCGACTTCCTGCAACAGGGCAAGGCGCCGGCACCGGCCATCGGCGACGACTACCTGGGCCGGGTGATCGTCGGCATGTCCGACGACGCCTTCAGCCAGCGCCAGCAGGAGATCGTGTTCAAGGCTGGCATCCTTGCGCTCTTCGCCCTGCTGTTCACGTTCCTCCTGGCGCGCCGCCTGGCCATGAGCCTGGCCAAGCCGATCAGCGACATGGGCCACGCGGTCAAGGCCATCCAGCAGGGTGAATTCAACGCCCCGCTGCCGGTGGTCGACGACAGCGAGCTCGGCCACCTGGCGCGCCATATCAACAACCTGGCCAACGCCCTGGACCAGGCCAGCGCCGAACAAAAGCAGGCCATCGCCCAGTTGATCCAGGCACGCGAGGAAGCCGAACAGGCCAACGGCGCGAAGTCGGAGTTCCTGGCGATGATGAGCCACGAACTGCGCACCCCCATGAACGGTGTGCTGGGCATGCTGCAGTTGCTGGAAACCACCCAGCTGACCAGCGAACAGGCCGATTACACGGCGGTGGCCAGCGAGTCCACCGGGCACTTGCTGAAAGTCATCAATGACATCCTCGACTTCTCGCGGATCGAACGCACCACGCTGGAGCTGGAGCACATCGACTTCAACCTGGTTGAGCTGATCGCCAGCAGCGTGCAGTCATTCCAGCACAGCGCCCAACAGCGCGGCCTGGAGCTGCACCTGCAATTGCCGGCAGAGGGCGCACAACCCCAGGTGGTGGGCGACCCGACACGCATCCGCCAGATCTTGCTCAACCTGATCGGCAACGCCCTGAAGTTCACCGAGCGTGGCCAAGTTCAGGTCGAGGCGCGCTGGCAGCTGCTTGACCGCCAGTTGCTGTGGTTCACCTGCAGCGTGCGCGACACCGGCATCGGCATCGACAGCGAACGCCTGGAAATGATGTTCGTCGCCTTCCAGCAAGCCGACAGCTCGATTTCGCGGCGCTATGGCGGCACGGGCCTGGGCCTGTCGATCGCCCGCACCCTGGCCGAGCGCATGGGCGGCAAGCTGCGCGGCGAAAGCCGCGAAGGGCTGGGCTCGACCTTTACCCTGGAAATGCCGCTGCCCCTGGCCAGCACCGTACCGGCAACGCCGGCCGGCGCTTCGGCGGGCAGTGCGCCCCTGGAGGTGGGCAAACGCATCCTGCTGGTGGAGGACAATCCGGTCAATCAAAGCGTCATCGAAGCCATGTTACGCAGCCTGGGGATGGAGGTCAGCGTGGCCCACGATGGGTTACAGGCGGTGGAACAGGTCAGCCAGCATCAGTTTGCTGCGGTATTGATGGATTGCCGTCTGCCCCAGGTGGATGGCTACGAAGCCACCCGGCGTATCCGCCAGCTGCCGGCCTGCGGCCAATTGCCGATCATCGCCTTGACCGCCAATGCCTTGCAGGGTGACCGGGAGCGCTGCATGGCCGCAGGCATGAACGATTACCTGAGCAAACCGTTCCGCCGCACCGAGTTGCAGCGGGTATTGCAGCGCTGGTTGCCAGGACGGACAGCGGCGACTGGCGATAAATGCTAAAGTGCGGCAGTCTTAAGTACTGGACAGGACCTTGTTCGGACCTGAAAATAGACGTTTCAGTGCACACCTGTACTTCTTTCGCCAGGTGCGCTGTGACTTTCACCACAACGCAATAGTCTACCTGTAGGCTGCCGTCCCAGAAGCAAGAAGGGCCGGCCGGGAAGATTCATCCCCTGCCACAGGGGGTTATTGAGGAGCTCGCATGACCAAACAACACGCCTTTACTCGGGAAGACCTGCTGCGCTGCAGTCGCGGTGAGCTGTTCGGCCCAGGTAATGCGCAACTGCCCGCGCCGAACATGCTGATGGTCGATCGCATCACCCATATCAGCGAAGAAGGCGGCAAGTACGGCAAAGGTGAATTGGTCGCCGAGCTGGATATCACCCCGGACCTGTGGTTCTTCGCCTGCCATTTCGAAGGCGACCCGGTGATGCCGGGCTGCCTGGGCCTCGACGCCATGTGGCAGCTGGTCGGTTTCTTCCTCGGCTGGCAAGGCCTGCCGGGCCGTGGCCGTGCGCTGGGTTCGGGCGAAGTGAAGTTCTTCGGCCAGGTACTGCCGACCGCCAAGAAAGTCACCTACAACATTCACATCAAGCGCGTCCTGAAGGGTAAGCTGAACATGGCCATCGCCGATGGCTCGGTCAGCGTCGACGGTCGCGAGATCTACACCGCCGAAGCCCTGCGGGTCGGCGTGTTCACCTCCACTGACAATTTCTAAGGGTTATTCGCATGCGCCGCGTCGTTATCACTGGTCTGGGCATCGTATCGTGCCTGGGCAATGACAAAGCTACCGTCACCGAAAACCTGCGCAACAGCCGTCCGGGTATCCGTTACAACCCGGAATACAAGGAAATGGGGCTGCGTAGCCAGGTTTCCGGGTCCATCGACCTCAACCTCGAAGAACTGATCGACCGCAAGGTCTACCGCTTCGTCGGCCACGCCGCTGCCTACGCCTACCTGGCGATGCAGGACGCGATCAAGGATTCCGGCCTGACCGAAGAGCAGGTGTCCAACCCGCGTACCGGCCTGGTTGCCGGCTCCGGCGGCGCCTCGACCCTGAACCAGATGGAAGCGCTGGATACCCTGCGCGAAAAAGGCGTCAAGCGCGTCGGCCCGTACCGCGTCACCCGCACCATGGGCAGCACCGTTTCGGCCTGCCTGGCCACCCCGTTCAAGATCAAGGGCATCAACTACTCGATCTCGTCGGCCTGCGCCACTTCCGCACACTGCATCGGCACCGCCCTGGAGCAGATCCAGTGGGGCAAGCAGGACATCGTCTTCGCCGGCGGTGGTGAAGAAGAGCACTGGAGCCAGTCGTTCCTGTTCGATGCCATGGGCGCCCTGTCGACCAAGCGCAACGAAACCCCGGAACTGGCTTCGCGCGCCTACGACGCCGACCGTGATGGCTTCGTCATCGCTGGCGGCGGCGGCATGGTCGTGGTCGAGGAGCTGGAACACGCCCTGGCCCGCGGCGCCAAGATCTACGCCGAAATCGTCGGCTACGGTGCCACCTCCGACGGCTACGACATGGTCGCGCCGAGCGGCGAAGGTGCCATCCGCTGCATGCAGCAGGCGCTGTCCACCGTCGACACCCCGATCGACTACCTGAACACCCACGGCACCTCGACCCCGGTCGGTGACGTTGCCGAGATGAAGGGCGTTCGCGAAGTGTTTGGCGACAAGGCACCGAAGATCAGCTCGACCAAGAGCCTGTCGGGCCACTCGCTGGGCGCCGCTGGCGTGCACGAGGCGATCTACTGCCTGCTGATGATGGAAAACAACTTCATCGCCGGCTCCGCCAACATCGACGAGCTGGACCCGGAAGTCGCCGACCTGCCGGTACTGCGCAAAACCGAAGAAAACGCCAAGATCGACACGGTCATGAGCAACAGCTTCGGCTTTGGCGGCACCAACGCCACCCTGGTGCTCAAGCGCTGGGCTGGCAAGTAAGACGCTACTGCGGCAAGTGAAACGCCCCGACCGGTTCGGGGCGTTTTCATTTGCGTTGCCTGCACTGGCCTCTTCGCGGGCAAGCCCGCTCCCACAGGGACCGCACAAGCCTTGAGCGCTGCGCAATCCCTGTGGGAGCGGGCTTGCCCGCGAAGAGGCCAGTACAGGCGACTACTTCCTCCCTTTGGGCAACACCGCCAGGAAGTTATCCCGAGCCACCTTGTTGGCCACCTCTTCGGGCAAGGCATCCAGAAACGGCCTGAAGCCGTGCATCTGCTCCCCAAGGCTGCCAAACCGCCCCACCACATCCGACCCCAGCATGAACCGCTCCGGATAGCGCTCGACCAGCGCCAGCCACTCCTTGCGCGGCACGCCCTGCTCGTCCAGCAGATAGGGCTCCAGCACACTCCACGACAAATCCACATACAAATTCGGATAATCCGCCAGCAAGCGCGTCAACACCGGCAACAGAAAGTCCATCCGCGTCTGGTGCCGATGGATCTCCGCACTGCTTCCGGCATGCGCCCAGATGAACCGGGTATGCGGATGATTGCGCAGCGGCTCCTCGATCTCGGCCAGGTACAGCGGGTTGCGCTCACGCTTGGAGGTGATGTTCGAGTGCAGCAGCACCGGCATGTCGCGTTCCGCCGCCAGGTGATAGACACGGGTCATGGCCTCGTTGTTGGCCCGCGGGGTATCGCCACTGGTCAGCGCAGTCAGGTCGTCATGCCGGGTGAACACTTCGCCGATTCCCTGCCAAAGCCCGGGGTTGAGTTCGAGCATGCGCTCGATATGACTGACGGCATTCTTGTCCACCGGGTTGAAGCCCGTCAGAAACGGGTGAAAACGCTTTCGCTGCTCGGCCGGCAGTTTTTCCAGCGCAGCAGCCACATAGGTATCGGTGGCGCTGTACCAATAGGCATCGGCGTCGTCGCCGGCGTAATAGCGCGGGCGCTTGGGCTCGTCTTCGTGCCATTTCTTGGCCACCGGGATGCCGGAAATCATCGAATGCTCGATACCTGCCTGATCCATGGCCTTGATCAGCGCCGGCATGCCCTCGGTCTCCTGGAAGAAATCCACGTAGTGCAAATGGGCATCGCTGTAGCGGTAGTCACGGGCCTGTGCCATCTGGCATAGCCAGCCAGACAACAGCATGCAGGCCAGCGCTCTGGCAATCATGGGCTACGTCCTTTTCCTGGCATGAACAGGGTAGACCCGGCAGCCAGCGCAACGGTTCAGCATTGCCCGGCAAACCGTTATGCTTGGGGTATTTCCTACCCGCCTGGAGCCCGCCATGAGCAGCCCCCTGATCATCCGTCCTCGTGCCGAATCGGTCGAGGGCCAGCCGATCCTGCGCCCGCTGCCCTCGGCCCAGTGCCGCAGCGTCGGCCCGTTCGTGTTCTTCGACCACATGCTCGAGACCGACTATGCGCCAGGCCATGGCATGGATATCCGCCAGCACCCGCATATTGGCCTGTCCACACTGACGTACCTGTTCGAAGGCGCGATCCTGCACAAGGACAGCCTTGGCTCGGAGCAGCGGGTACTGCCCGGTGATGTGAGCTGGATGACCGCTGGCAAGGGAGTGGCGCACGTAGAGCGTACGCCTGCGGACGCCCTGGCCCATGGCTCACGCCTGCATGGGCTACAGGTATGGCTGGCATCGCCACAGGCCTTGGAACAGGGCGAGCCGAGCTACAGCCACCACCCGGCGGCGAGCCTGCCGGTCAGTGACAATCTGGGCGTGCGTATCTGCATGATTGCCGGCAGCGGGTTCTGCCTGGAGTCACCGGTGCCGGTGCTCTCCCCTACCCTTTACGCACATGTGCTGATGCAGCCGGCCACTACCCTGGTGGTACCCGACGAACATGCGCAGCGGGCGCTGTATCTGCTCGATGGCGAGCTGTTCATGGATGGCGAACAGGTTGCGGCCTGCAGCCTGGTCGTGTTGCCGGAAGGGGAAGAGGTCACCCTGTGCGCCGAGGGAGAATGCCAGTTGGTGCTGATTGGCGGCGAGCCGCTGGATGGGCCGAGGCGGATGAACTGGAACTTTGTGGCCAGTGATGTGGAGTTGATCGAGCGGGCCAGGGCCAAGTGGGCTGCGGGGGATTGGCCGGTGGTGCCTGGGGAAACTTCGAGAATCGAGTTGCCTCGCTGAATGGGGCCGCTTTGCGGCCCCAGGCGATGTCAGCGCTGGAACACTTCGCTGAGCAGATTGTGCATCGAGCGGAACGCGCGCTCCGAGGTGCGACGGTCATACTGCATCTTGCCCGGCACATTGGCATTCGGGTCAGTGAACGAATGCACCGCGCCACCGTAGCTCAGCAGCTGCCAATCCACCTTGGCCGCGTTCATCTCGTCTTCGAACGCCGGCAATTGCTCCTTCGGCACCAGCGGGTCGGAAGCACCGTGCAATACCAGTACCGAGCCCTTGATACGCTTGGCATCTTCAGGGTTCGGCGTGTCCAGCGTGCCGTGGAACGACACTGCCGCCCTCAGGTCGGCGCCGGTACGGGCCAGTTCCAGGGCGCAGCAACCGCCGAAGCAGAAGCCGAAGGTTGCCACCTTGCCCGGCTCCAGCAGCGCCTTGGACTGCCCCAGCAATTGGTCCAGGGCCTCTTTCATGCGCTTGCGCAACTCGCCACGGTCGTTCTTCAGCGGCATCATCGCCGCCCCTGCCTCATCGGCATTGGACGGGCGCACCGACTGCCCATAAAGGTCGGCAATCAGCACCACATAACCCTTCTCGGCCACTTCCTTGGCGATACGCTCGGCGCCTTCACCGATGCCCATCCAGTTCGGTGCCATCACCAGGCCCGGCCGACCCAGCGCTCCTGGCTCGTAGACCAGGCGGCTCTCATACGTCTTGCCGGACAGGTGATAGACCAGCGATTCGACGATTACCTTGCTCATCAAGCACTCCTTAGGCATTTTTCTTAAAACAGCCCGCCATGAAAAAAGCCCGCCGAAGCGGGCTTTCCTGTACATCAACTCAAGCAGACAGCTCGACCAGTAGCTTGTTCAGGCGACGAACGTAAGCCGCCGGGTCCTTCAGGCTGTCACCGGCCGCCAGTGCGGCCTGATCGAAGAGGATGTGCGACAGTTCGGCGAAACGGTCTTCGCTCTGCTCGTTGTCCAGCTTCTCGATCAGCGGGTGAGTCGGGTTGAATTCGAAAATCGGCTTCGACTCCGGCACCTTCTGGCCGCTGGCTTCGAGGATCTGGCGCATCTGCAGGCCCAGGTCCTGTTCGCCGATGGCGAGAATCGCCGGCGAGTCGGTCAGGCGGTGCGAGACGCGCACTTCGGCGACGCTGTCACCCAATGCACCTTTCAGGCGCTCGACCAGGCCTTCCTTGTCCTTGGCCACTTCTTCCTGGGCTTTCTTGTCCTCTTCCGAGTCCAGCTTGCCCAGGTCCAGGTCGCCACGGGCGACGTCGACGAATGCCTTGCCATCGAACTCGTTGAGGTAGCTCATCAGCCACTCGTCGATACGGTCGGTCAGCAGTAGTACCTCGATGCCTTTCTTGCGGAAGACTTCCAGGTGCGGGCTGTTCTTGACCTGGGCGTAGGACTCGCCGGTGAGGTAGTAGATCTTGTCCTGGCCTTCCTTGGCGCGCGCCAGGTAGTCGGCCAGGGCAACGCTCTGCTCGCCGCTGTCGTCCTGGGTGGAGGCGAAGCGCAGCAGGCCGGCGATCTTTTCCTTGTTGGCGAAGTCTTCTGCCGGGCCTTCCTTCAGCACCTGGCCGAAGTTCTTCCAGAAGCCCTTGTACTGCTCAGGCTCGTTCTTCGCCAGCTTCTCCAGCATGTCCAGCACACGCTTGGTCAGCGCGGTCTTCATCGAATCGATGATCGGGTCTTTCTGCAGGATCTCGCGGGACACGTTCAGCGACAGGTCGTTGGAGTCGACCACACCCTTGATGAAGCGCAGGTACAGCGGCAGGAACGACTCGGCCTGGTCCATGATGAATACGCGCTGCACGTACAGCTTCAGGCCGCGTGGCGCTTCGCGCTGGTACAGGTCGAACGGTGCGCGGGCCGGCACGTACAGCAGCGAGTTGTATTCGAGCTTGCCTTCGACCTTGTTGTGGCTCCAGGCCAGCGGGTTTTCGAAGTCATGGCCGATGTGCTTGTAGAACTCCTGGTATTCCTCGTCCTTCACCTCGGAGCGCGAACGGGTCCACAGGGCGCTGGCGCGGTTGACGGTTTCCCATTCCTGCGCCGCTTGCTCTTCACCCTCGGCGGCTTCGGCCTGCTCCTTGGGCAGTTCGATCGGCAGGGCGATGTGGTCGGAGTACTTCTTGACCACGTTGCGCAGGCGCCAGCCATCGGCAAATTCCTGCTCGTCCTTCTTCAGGTGCAGGACAATGCGGGTACCGCGCTGTGGCTTGTCGATGGTGGCGACTTGGAACTCGCCCTCGCCCTTCGACGACCAGTGCACGCCTTCGGCGGCTGGCTGGCCGGCACGGCGGCTGTAGACGTCGACCTGGTCGGCGACGATGAACGCCGAGTAGAAGCCCACGCCGAACTGACCGATCAGGTGCGAATCCTTCTTCTGGTCGCCGGTGAGGTTCTTCATGAAGTCGGCGGTGCCGGACTTGGCGATGGTACCCAGGTGGGCGATGACCTCTTCGCGGCTCATGCCGATGCCGTTGTCCTCGAGGGTCACGGTACCGGCGGCCTTGTCGAAGCTCAGGCGAATCTTCAGGTCGGCGTCGCCCTCGAGCAGCTCTGGCTTGGCCAGGGCCTCGAAGCGCAGCTTGTCGGCGGCGTCGGAGGCGTTGGAGATCAGCTCACGCAGGAAGATCTCCTTGTTCGAGTACAGCGAATGGATCATGAGGTGCAGCAGTTGCTTTACCTCGGTCTGGAAGCCCAGCGTTTCTTTTTGAGTCTCCACACTCATGGTCTTCAAAACTCCGATCTGATGGCAGTGGCGCCTGGCGGCCGACATGGCCTGCTTTAACGGCGGATGTCATGCAGATGGGGGCTGCCCGGACGATTTCAAGGGCTTTTCCGGTTCGATCTTGAAATGCGCGCGGGCGGTAGCGATCGGCGACTGCCGGTCAGCCTGCCAGGCGGTGATCGCCACGTTGGTCACGCGCCGGCCCTGGCGCCATAGCTGGCACTGGGCGTAGGTGTCGCGATAAAGCCCGGCGCGCAGGTAGTCGATGGAGAAATCGATGATCTTCGGAATGCTCGCGCTCTCGCTGTAGATCAGCAGGTACAGGGCCGCAGAGAGCTCCATGAAGCCGGCGATGACGCCACCGTGGATGGCTGGCAGCAAGGGGTTGCCGATATTGTCCTGGCTGGCCGGCAGGCGAAACAGCAGGTCATCGCCGTCGCGCTGGCACTCGATACCGATCAGGCCGGCGTAAGGGATCAAGGCCAGCAACGGGCCGTAGTCGCCGACCGCGTGGGCCGCGTTCAACTGTTGGCGAACGTCTTCAGGGATCATGCCCCGCCCTCCTTCAGGCTGTTGCCGAAACGGATGCCACCCTTGATCTCCTGGCCCAGGCGCATGAAGGTCCCCACCACATGGCAGATCGGCTGCTCGGGGTCGTCCTGATAGGCTGTGCCCCGGGTGAAGATCACGTCACGGGTCACCCGGTAGCACTGGGCATGGCCGTAAATCGGCTTGTCCGGCACAGCGGCGTGCATGTAGTCGATACGCAGGTCCAGCGTCGGGCACACCTCGAAGCGCGGCAACACGCACAAGGTGGCCATGCCGCACGTGGTATCCATCAATGTGGTCAACGCCCCACCGTGTATCGCACCGGTCTGTGGGTTGCCAACGATCGCCGGCGACCAGGGCATGACCAGCGTCATGCCGCCACTGTCGGCACGGGCCACGCGCATCTGCAACAACTGGCAATGTTTCAATGCTGAAAGAAAGCGTTCGGCCATGGCCTGCAAGCTTGAATCGTTCATGCGCTGTTTCCGTGATCACTGCCGTAACGGCATAAAACCAGTAAAAAGTCTATATAGAACGCGGCGTTATATATCTGTAATTCACACGGAACTTATCCCGCATGGCTGAACTCGAAGGAACAACTCAGTTATTCACCAAGAGGAAACACCCCCATGCGTAAACCTTTTGCTTTTGCTCTGATGCTGGCTGCTGCCATGGGCCTGGCTGCTTGCGATAAAGCGAGCGAAGACAAAGCCCAAGACGCACAGCAACACGCCGAGCAAGCCCAGGAAAAGATGGGCGAAGCTCAGGATAAAATGAACGACGCCGCCAAGGAAAACGCCGAAGCCGCCAAAGATCAGGCCGAAGCCGAGAAGAAGGCTGCCGAAGAGGCCGCCCCAGCGACTCCGGCACCGGAAACCGCGCCGGCCGAACCTGCCAAGCAGTAATTCAAGCAGAACAGAAAAACCCGACATCGTCGGGTTTTTTTGTGCCTGCCTTTATTGAGTTAAACGTTTCAGTTAATACTACTGGAACTTTCCCTCGGCACTTCTGTCGGTGCACTTTCGGTGGGTGTGAACACCATCACATCCAGCACATCGGAGTGGAATTCACGGCGATACAGAATCAGCACGACACCGACACTCACGACCATGAACAGCCAGGGGCTGATGAACCAGGTAAGCATGGCCATGCCGAAGTAGTAAGAGCGCAAGCCAAAGTTGAACTGGTTGGCTGCCAGCGACAGCACGCGTGCCGCACGCGAGGCAAAGGCCTTGCGCTCCAGTTCGTTGACCTGACGCTCACCGATCATTGGCGCCGACCCCACCAGCACCGCGGCAAAGTTGTACTGGCGCATGCACCAGCTGAAGGTGAAGAAGGCGTAGACGAAGACCATGGCCAGGCACAGCAGCTTGATCTCCGACATGCCCTGGGATGCCTGCTGCACCAGTGGCAGGTCCGCGAGCAGCGACAGGGCGCGATCCGAAGCACCCAGCACGGTGAGAATGCCGGCGAGGATGATCAGGGTGCTGGAGGCGAAGAACGAGGCATTGCGCTCCAGGTTGCCGATCACGCTGGCGTCGGCGATGCGGTTGTCGCGCAGCAGCATGCGGCGCATCCAGTCTTCCCGGTACAGGTGCAGCACGCTGGCCAGGCACGCGGTATCGCGGCCCTTCCAGATGGCATAGCGGGTGTAGCCACCCCAGCACAGGGCGAACCAGCAGACAGCCAGGAGGTTGTGGAGATTGCTTTGAATGAAGTTCATGCAGAATTCCCGAGGGCCAGGTGCACAAAGAATAGTGACCGGGTTTCGACGCCTACAAGTGGCAAAAGGCACACACTGAAACGAAAAAGCCCCGCATCCTTTCAGATGCGGGGCTTTCGAGCCTCCACCTTTGGCGTGCACCCTACGGCTTGTGGCCGGTGCCGCCCTCAGGCTTCGCCTTGTGCCATCAGGCCAACGCTTCGCGCGGCTTGCCGAGCATGCGGTCACAGGCCACGGCGCCAACCAGCGTCACCACCGAAGGCACCAGCCAGGCCAGGCCTTGGTCGCTCAGTGGCAGGTGTGCCAGCACGTCCGGCAGCACATGGGCAATGTCGCTGCCCTTGATCGCATCGACGATACCGAACACCAGCGACACCAGCATCACCGGAGCCAGGATGCGGGTTGGCGAATGCCACAGGTCCTTGACGAAGCTCAGGCCCACCACCACGATGCACGGCGGGTAGATGGCGGTCAGCACCGGGATCGAGAACATGATCAGCTTGGTCAGGCCCAGGTTGGAGATCAGCAGCGAGAAGCCTGCCAGGATCACCACCAGCGCACGGTACGACAGCGGCAGGATCTGGCTGAAGTATTCGGCACAGGCGCAGGTCAGGCCAACGGCCGTCACCAGGCACGCCAGGGCGATCAGCACGGCGAGGAAGCCGCTGCCCAGCGAGCCGAAGGTGTGCTGCACGTAGGCGTGCAGAACGGCGGCACCGTTGCTGGCACCGGCGGCGATCTCGTGGCTGCCGGCACCCAGGCGGAACAGGCTGATATACACCAGGGCCAGGCCGACGCCGGCGATCAGGCCAGCAATGATGGCATAGCGGGTGATCAGCTTCGGCGACTCGACACCGCGCGAGCGGATGGCGTTGACGATGACGATACCGAATACCAGGGCACCAAGGGTGTCCATGGTCAGGTAGCCGTCGGAGAAGCCCTTGGAGAAGGCAGCAGCGGCATAGGCCGGCTGGGCTTCACCGATGGTCCCGGCTGGCAGGGCGAAGGCAGCGATGCCCAGCACCGCCAGGGCGATGATTTTCAACGGCGCGAGGAAGCGGCCAACGGTGTCGAGCAGCTTGCCGGGGTACATGGACACGGCCAGTACCACGGCGAAGTACACCAGGCTGTAGATGAACAGCGCCGTCGGGCTTTCACCAGTCAGCGGTGCCACACCCACTTCGAACGATACGGTCGCGGTGCGCGGCGTCGCGAACAACGGGCCCACCGACAGGTAGCACACGGCCGCCAGCAGGCCGCCGAAGAACTTGCCGATCGGGCTGCTCAGGGCATCCATGCCGCCACCGACCTTGGCCAGGGCGACCACGGTGATGACCGGCAGGCCCACGGCAGTCACCAGGAAGCCCAGGGCCGCCATCCATACGTGCGGGCCAGACTGCAGACCGACGATAGGCGGGAAGATGATGTTGCCGGCGCCTACGAAAAGCGCAAACGTCATAAAGCCAAGCGCCAGGATATCCTGGCCTTTGAGAACTTTCATTTAAGGTAGTACCACACTGCTGAAATCGGGATTCGAGAGGGGATTTCCCTTTGGATGAGGGGAAATGCTGCCCGGCTTGATAGGCCAGACCCGTTTAGCGTGTCGTTCCCTTTTGGGGTACGGGCACAGAGTGAACGCGTAGATTAACCGTTTTACCCGGTAAACGCACTGATACAGTGCTGCTTGTCCGATGTGCGTACATGTTTGTCGTCTGTGTGACCGGAGACAGCAGGAATTATCGCCGTATTGAAACTTTCGTCTGCGCGAAAATTCCTATCAAACCTATCGAATACTTCACTTTGCCTGTACCGGCCTCTTCGCGGGCAAGCCCGCTCCCACAGGAATTGCATAGCCTTCAAGGTAGTGCGGTCTCTGTGGGAGCGGGCTTGCCCGCGAAGAGGCCAGTGCAGGAAAACAACAACCCGAAAACGACAAAGGCCACCCGAAGGTGGCCTCTGTGCGCGTGGGGGGTGTAGCAGGTATTACTTCTTGGCTTCCCAGCCGGTCAGCTCGGCCAGGGCCTTGCCGATGTCAGCCAGGGAACGCACGGTCTTCACACCAGCGTCCTGCAGCGCGGCGAACTTCTCGTCCGCAGTGCCCTTGCCGCCGGAGATGATGGCGCCAGCGTGGCCCATGCGCTTGCCCGCTGGTGCAGTAACACCGGCGATGTAGGAAACGACTGGCTTGGTGACGTTGGCCTTGATGTAGGCCGCCGCTTCTTCTTCAGCCGAACCGCCGATCTCACCGATCATGACGATCGCTTCGGTCTTCGGGTCTTCCTGGAACAGCTTCAGGATGTCGATGAAGTTGGAGCCCGGGATCGGGTCGCCGCCGATGCCCACGCAGGTCGACTGGCCGAAGCCGGCGTCGGTGGTCTGCTTGACCGCTTCGTAGGTCAGGGTGCCGGAGCGCGAAACGATACCGACCTTGCCTGGCAGGTGGATGTGGCCTGGCATGATACCGATCTTGCACTCGCCCGGGGTGATGACGCCTGGGCAGTTAGGGCCGATCAGGGTCACGCCCAGCTCGTCGCACTTGACCTTGGCATCCAGCATGTCCAGGGTAGGAATGCCTTCGGTGATGCAGACGATCAGCTTGATGCCGCCGAAGGCTGCTTCCAGGATCGAGTCCTTGCAGAAAGGAGCCGGAACGTAGATGACCGAAGCGTCAGCGCCGGTGGCTTCCACGGCTTCTTTCACAGTGTTGAACACTGGCAGGCCCAGGTGGGTGGTGCCACCCTTGCCTGGCGTAACGCCGCCAACCATCTTGGTGCCGTAGGCGATGGCTTGTTCGGAGTGGAAAGTGCCCTGCGAGCCGGTGAAGCCCTGGCAGATGACTTTGGTGTCTTTATTGATCAGGACGCTCATTACTTGCCCTCCGCAGCTTTGACAACTTGTTGAGCAGCGTCGGTCAGGCTGGTTGCCGCAATGATGTTCAAACCGCTTTCTGCCAGTACTTTAGCGCCCAGTTCGGCGTTGTTACCTTCAAGGCGAACAACAACCGGCACTTTTACGCCGACTTCTTTCACTGCACCGATGATGCCTTCGGCAATCATGTCGCAGCGAACGATGCCGCCGAAGATGTTGACCAGAACGGCCGCGACATTGCTGTCGGACAGAATGATCTTGAACGCTTCGGTAACGCGCTCTTTGGTAGCGCCGCCGCCCACGTCGAGGAAGTTGGCTGGCTTGCCGCCGTGCAGGTTGACGATGTCCATGGTACCCATGGCCAGGCCGGCACCGTTGACCATGCAGCCGATGTTGCCTTCGAGGGCAACGTAGTTCAGTTCGAACTTGGCAGCGTGGGCTTCACGGGCGTCGTCCTGCGACGGGTCGTGGAAGGTCTTCAGCTTAGGCTGACGGTACATGGCGTTGGCGTCGATGTTGATCTTGGCATCGAGGCAGTGCAGGTCGCCGTCGGCCTTGATCACCAGCGGGTTCACTTCCAGCAGGGCCAGATCGTGATCCTTGAACAGCTTGGCCAGGCCAACGAAGATCTTGGCGAACTGTTGAACTTGCTTGCCTTCCAGACCCAGCTGGAACGCCAGCTCACGACCCTGGAACGGCTGAGCGCCAACCAGTGGGTCGATGGTAGCCTTGAGGATCTTCTCAGGAGTTTCGTGAGCGACCTTCTCGATGTCCACGCCACCTTCGGTGGAAGCCATGAACACGATACGGCGGCTCGAACGGTCCACTACAGCGCCCAGGTACAGCTCTTTGGCGATGTCAGTGCAGGACTCGACCAGGATCTTGGAGACTGGTTGACCGTTGGCGTCAGTCTGGTAAGTCACCAGATTCTTGCCCAACCACTGCGCAGCGAACGCCTTGGCGTCTTCCTTGCTGCGAACCAGCTTGACGCCGCCCGCTTTACCGCGACCACCGGCGTGGACCTGAGCCTTTACGACCCACTCCGAACCGCCGATCTTGTCGCAGGCTTCAGCCGCTTGCTCAGGGGTATCGACAGCGAAACCCTTGGAAACTGGCAGGCCGTATTCAGCGAACAGCTGCTTACCCTGATACTCGTGAAGATTCATGCTTTTTACCGTCTTCGTTAGGTACTGCGCTTCGGCGCTGCGCCATTGCTGGCGCCGCACCACCTGTGACCATTGACCCCGGGTTTTCCCGTGTAGTCCGGTCCGGCGGACGTTCCGCGGTGAGTCATGCACGCAAGACTCACGACGGGCAGCCCGCCGTGGTTTCTTATAATTAACGCTTCTTACGGTTGGCCACGTGAATGGCGCCGCCATTCACTGCCAGCGCTGCTTCATGCAGCGCTTCGGACAGGGTTGGATGGCTGAAGACCATCATGCCCAGGTCCTCGGCACTGGTGCCGAATTCCATTGCGATTGCGCCCTGCTGCACCAGTTCGGCAGCCGATGGGCCAATCACGTGAACACCCAGGACGCGGTCGGTCTTGGCATCGGCGATGACCTTGACGAAACCACCGGTGTCGTTGGCTGCCATCGCACGGCCGCTGGCCGCGAACGGGAAGGTGCCTACGTTAACCTCAACACCCTCGGCCTTCAAGGCTTGTTCGGTCTTGCCGACCCACGCGATCTCCGGGTGGGTGTAGATAACCGACGGGATCAGGTCGTAGTTCATCTGGGCCTTGTGGCCCTTGATGCGCTCGACGACCATGATGCCCTCTTCCGAGGCCTTGTGCGCCAGCATCATGCCACGCACCACGTCACCGATGGCGTAGACGCCCGGTACGCTGGTAGCGCAGTAGTCATCGACGAAGATGTAGCCACGCTCGTCGATGGTCACGCCGCTGTCGGCAGCCAGCAGATCAGTGGTCACCGGACGACGGCCGACCGCGACGATCAGCTTGTCGAAGGTGATCTTCTGCTCGCCTTCGGCGTTGGTGTAGGTCACTTCGACTTCGTTGCCGTTGACTTTCGAGCCGGTGACGCGAGCGCCCAGCTTGATGTCCAGGCCTTGCTTGGTCAGGGTCTTCTGGGCTTCTTTCGACACGGCGGTGTCGGCAGCCATCAGGAAGGTGTCCAGGGCTTCCAGGACGGTGACTTCAGCACCCAGGCGGGCCCATACCGAGCCCAGCTCCAGGCCGATCACGCCAGCACCGATCACGCCCAGGCGCTTAGGCACGGTCTGGAATTCCAGGGCGCCGGTGGAGTCGACGATGACGTTCTGGTCGACCGGAGCTGGCGGAATGTCGATCGGGCGCGAGCCGGAAGCGAGGATCACGTTCTCGGCTTCGATGACTTCGGTGGTGCCGTCAGCCTTGGTGACTTCGACCTTCTTGCCAGCCAGCAGTTTGCCGTGGCCCTGGATCGAGGTAACGCCGTTGGCCTTGAACAGGGTGGCAACGCCACCGGTCAGGTTCTTGACGATGCCAGCCTTGCGGCCAACCATCGCGGCGACGTCCATCTTCACTTCGCCAGTGGAGATACCGTGGACGTTGAAGCTCTCTTTGGCTTCCTTGTACTTCCAGGAGCTGTCCAGCAGCGCCTTGGACGGAATGCAGCCTACGTTCAGGCAGGTGCCGCCCAGGGCCAGCTTGCCCTCGGCGTCGGTGTACTTCTCGATACAGGCAGTCTTCAGACCAAGTTGTGCGGCCTTGATGGCAGCAACATAGCCGCCAGGACCTGCACCGATTACCACTACGTCGAATTTCTGGGTCATAAAAGATTCCTTATCAGCTACAAGCTACAGGCCGCGGACCGCGCGGCATGGCTTCTCGCGAAGCCAGGGCCGGCACGGTACGCAGCCAGAGGGTTAGATGTCCAGCAGCAGGCGAGACGGATCTTCCAGCAGGTTCTTGATGGTGACCAGGAAGGTTACCGCTTCCTTGCCATCGATCAGGCGGTGATCGTAGGACAGTGCCAGGTACATCATCGGGCGGATAACCACCTGGCCGTTGATGGCCATCGGACGCTGGATGATGTTGTGCATGCCGAGAATCGCGGCCTGCGGCGGGTTGACGATCGGCGTAGACATCATCGAGCCGAAGGTACCGCCGTTGGTGATGGTGAAGGTGCCACCGGTCATCTCTTCGATGGCCAGCTTGCCGTCACGGGCTTTCTTGCCGAAGGTGGCGATGCCGTTCTCGATTTCAGCCAGGCTCATCGACTCGGCGTTACGCAGCACCGGAACCACCAGGCCACGGTCGCTGGACACGGCAACGCCGACGTCGGCGAAGCCGTGGTAGACGATGTCGTTGCCGTCGATCGAGGCGTTGACAGCCGGGAAGCGCTTCAGCGCTTCGGTGGCGGCCTTGACGAAGAACGACATGAAGCCCAGGCGTACGCCGTTGTGGGTCTTCTCGAACAGGTCCTTGTACTTCGAACGCAGGGCCATGACTTCGGTCATGTCGACTTCGTTGAAGGTGGTCAGCATCGCCATGTTCGACTGGGCTTCGACCAGACGCTCGGCGATCTTGGCACGCAGGCGGGTCATCGGCACGCGCTTCTCGGTGCGGTCGCCAGCGGCAACGACAACCGGGGCAGCAGCAGCGGCGGCGGCAGGCTTGGCAGCCGGCGCTGGAGCCGATTTCTTGTTGGCGACGGCGGCGACGACGTCTTCCTTGGTGATGCGACCACCCTTGCCGGTGCCGGCAACGGTGGCCAGGTCGATACCGCTCTCTTCAGCCAGCTTGCGCGCGGCTGGAGCTGCGATCGGGTCGTCTTCGCCAGCGTCGGCAGCAGCGGCAGCTGGAGCAGCAGCGGCCGGGGCGGCAGCTGGAGCGGCGGCGGCGGCACCACCATCAACGATCGAACCCAGCACTTCGTCGGACAGGACGGTGTCGCCCTCGCCCTTGACGATCGCGCCCAGCACGCCGTCGGCGGTGGCCAGCACTTCCAGGACGACCTTGTCGGTCTCGATGTCGACGATCAGCTCGTCACGCTTGACGGCGTCGCCCGGCTGCTTGTGCCAGGTGGCAACGGTGCCATCGGCAACCGATTCCGGGAAGGTTGGGGCTTTGATCTCGATAGCCATTATCTGTGTTTCCTTAAATTCGGTTTCAGGTGCGCGAAGGCATTAAACAGTGAAGGCGTCTTGCAGCAGTTTTTCCTGCTGCTCGGCGTGCTTCGATGCGTAACCACAGGCTGGCGCGGCGGAAGCGTCGCGGCCGGCGTATTCCAGGACCAGTGCCTTGTTGTGGCGGCCCAGGATACGGCGCATGTGGTGCTGGCTGCTGTACCAGGCGCCCTGGTTCATCGGCTCTTCCTGACACCAGACCGCAGCTTTGAGGTTGGTGTAAGGCGCGAGGATTTCGACCAGGTCGTCCTCAGGGAACGGATACAGCTGCTCGATACGCACGATGGCAATATCTTCGCGGCCTTCGGCACGGCGTTTTTCCAGCAGGTCGTAGTAGACCTTGCCGCTGCACAGCACCAGGCGTTCGACCTTGGCCGGATCGAGGCTGTCGATTTCCGGGATCACGGTCTGGAACGAGCCTTCTGCCAGGTCTTCCAGGGTCGAGATGGCCAGCTTGTGGCGCAGCAGCGACTTCGGCGTCAGGACCACCAGCGGCTTGCGCAGCGGGCGAATCACCTGGCGACGCAGCAGGTGGTAGATCTGTGCCGGCGTGGTCGGTACGCAGACCTGGATGTTGTGCTCGGCGCACAGTTGCAGGTAACGCTCCAGGCGCGCGGAGGAGTGCTCCGGGCCCTGCCCTTCATAACCGTGTGGCAGCAGCATGGTCAGACCGCACAGGCGGCCCCACTTGTGCTCGCCGCTGGTGATGAACTGGTCGATCACCACCTGGGCACCGTTGGCGAAGTCGCCGAACTGGGCTTCCCAGATCACCAGCGCGTTCGGCGTGGTGGTCGAGTAGCCGTATTCGAACGCCAGTACCGCTTCTTCCGAGAGGAAGGAGTCGTACAGGTCGAAACGCGGCTGGCCCGGGAACAGGTTCTTCAGCGGTACGTAGGTGCTGGCGTCCTTCTGGTTGTGCAGCACCGCGTGACGGTGCGAGAAGGTGCCACGGCCGATGTCCTGACCGGTCATGCGGATCGGGTGACCTTCGAACTGCAGGGTGGCGTACGCCATGGTCTCTGCATAACCCCAGTTGATCGGCAAGCCACCGGCCTGCATCTTCTGGCGGTCTTCGTAGATCTTCGCGACCTGACGCTGAACGACGAAACCTTCTGGCAGTTCCAGCAGCTTGGCCGACAGGTCCTGCAGGGTCTTGAGGTCGAAACGTGTGTCGTGACGCGCGGTCCAGGCATGGCCCAGGTACGGACGCCAGTCGACGAACAGCTCGCGGTTCGGCTCCTTGACCAGGCTCTTCACCACGTGCAGGCCGTTGTCCAGGGCGTTGCGGTACTCGTCGATCTTGGCCTGGGCGCGCTCGGCATCGATGCGACCGGCCTGGATCAGCGCCTCAGCGTACAACTCACGAGTCGTGCGCTGCTTGGTGATCTGCTGGTACATCAAAGGCTGGGTGCCGTTCGGCTCGTCGGCCTCGTTGTGGCCGCGGCGACGGTAGCAGACCAGGTCGATGACCACGTCACGCTTGAACTGCATGCGGTAGTCGACAGCCAGCTGGGTCACGAACAGCACGGCTTCCGGATCGTCACCGTTGACGTGCAGGATCGGCGCCTGAATCATCTTGGCGACGTCGGTGGCGTACTCGGTGGAGCGAGCGTCCAGCGGGTTGCTGATGGTGAAACCGACCTGGTTGTTGATCACGATGTGCACGGTGCCGCCGGTCTTGAAACCGCGGGTCTGCGACATCTGGAAGGTTTCCATGACCACGCCCTGACCGGCGAATGCAGCGTCGCCGTGGATCGAGATCGGCAGAACCTTGTCACCCACGGTGTCGTTGCGACGGTCCTGACGGGCGCGCACCGAACCTTCCACCACTGGCGAGACGATTTCCAGGTGGGACGGGTTGAACGCCATGGCCAGGTGAACTTCGCCACCGGGGGTCATCACGTTGGAGGAGAAGCCCTGGTGATACTTCACGTCACCGGAGCCCAGCTCGTTCATCTTCTTGCCTTCGAACTCGTCGAACAGCTCGCGCGGGTTCTTGCCGAAGGTGTTGACCAGCACGTTCAGACGGCCGCGGTGGGCCATGCCGATCACGACTTCCTTGGTGCCATAGGAGCCGGAGCGCTGGATCATCTCGTCCAGCATCGGGATCAGGCTTTCGCCACCCTCGAGGCCGAAACGCTTGGTGCCCGGGTACTTGGTGCCCAGGTACTTCTCCAGGCCTTCGCCGGCGGTCACGCGCTCGAGCAGGTGCGTCTGCACGTCAGCCGAGAATTCCGGACGGCCGCGCACGCTTTCCAGGCGCTGCTGGAACCAGCTGCGCTGCTCGGAATCGACGATGTGGGTGAACTCGGCGCCAATGGTGCGACAATATGTCTTCTGGAGTGCCTCGAAGATCTCGCGTAGGCTCGCCTCCTCTTTGCCGATGAACAGGTCGCCGGCACGGAAGGTCGTATCAAGATCGGCATTGGTCAAGCCGTAGTGATTGATCGACAGGTCTACAGGCGCAGGTCGCTGCCACAACCCCAACGGGTCGAGCTTGGCAGCCTGATGGCCGCGCATACGATAGGCCTGGATCAGTCGCAGAACTTCAACCTGCTTCTTCTCGTGTTCTGTGCTCACGCTCCCGGCGGAAACCGGTTGGGCGCGGCGCTGGTTCTTTGCCAGCAGTACGAAATGGTCGCGGATCGTCGAGTGCGATACATCGGTAGCGGTGCTGCCGTCGGCTGGCAACTTCTGGAAGTAAGTGCGCCACTCTTCTGGCACAGCGTTAGGGTCGTGCAGGTAGAGCTCGTAGAGCTCTTCCACATATGCAGCGTTACCACCTGAAAGGTGGGCGCTATCCCACATGCGCTGCATCACGCTTTCTTGCATGCTTGGTCACCCTCGGTTAGGGGACTGATCGGCAAGCGCCACAGCAAACCTGGAAAAGTCCGAATAAAGCGACTGAACCACGCCACTTGGATCCTGCTGATTTTCCGGGTACCAGCCCGGAAAGCCCCTGCTGGTCTCATATCTTCATAGGTATCGAGCGCGGGCTTTGTGGGCCCTTGCTCAGGTTTTACCTCAGTGCGGGCTCACCACCCGCACCTCGGCTTACTGCAGTTACAACGTTTTGAATCAGGTGCCGCTTTGCAGCAGCATGTTACGTACGTGGCCGATCGCCTTGGTCGGGTTCAGACCCTTCGGGCAAACGTTGACGCAGTTCATGATCCCGCGGCAGCGGAATACGCTGAACGGGTCATCCAGGGACGCCAGGCGCTCCTGGGTCTTGGTGTCACGGCTGTCGGCCAGGAAGCGGTAGGCCTGCAGCAGCGCGGCCGGGCCCAGGAACTTGTCTGGGTTCCACCAGAACGACGGGCAGGAGGTCGAGCAGCAAGCGCACAGGATGCACTCGTACAGACCGTCCAGCTTGTCGCGGTCTTCCGGCGACTGCAGACGCTCGATGGCCGGAGCCGGCGTGTCGTTCTGCAGGAATGGCTTCACCTTCTCGTACTGCTTGTAGAAGATGCTCATGTCGACCACCAGGTCACGAATGACCGGCAGGCCTGGCAGCGGACGCAGAACCAGCTTGTTGCCCTTGACCACGCCCGACAGCGGGGTGATGCAGGCCAGGCCGTTCTTGCCGTTCATGTTCATGCCATCGGAACCGCAAACGCCTTCACGGCAGGAGCGACGGTACGAGAAGCCTTCGTCCTTCTCCTTGATCAGCGCCAGCACGTCCAGCACCATCAGGTCCTTGCCGCCGGTATCGACGTCGAACGACTCCATCTTGGGCGCCGAGTCGGTGTCCGGGTTGTAACGATAAACTTCGACTTTCAACATAGCAGCCACCCTTAGTAAGTCCGGACTTTTGGTTCGAAGGCTGGAACAGTCTTCGGCGCAAAGTTGACGCCACGCTTGGCGACGCGCTTCTCACCCGGGTAGTACAGGGTGTGGCACAGCCAGTTTTCGTCGTCACGGTCTTCGAAGTCTTCACGGGCGTGCGCGCCGCGGGACTCTTTACGGGCTTCGGCCGCAATGGCGGTAGCTTCGGCGACTTCCAGCAGGTTCTGCAGCTCCAGCGCTTCGATACGCGCGGTGTTGAAGGCCTGGGACTTGTCGTTGATCTTGACGTTGGCGATGCGCTCACGCAGGCCGGCCAGCTGCTCGATACCCTTGAGCATGTATTCGCCGGTACGGAACACACCGAAGTAGTTCTGCATGCAGCTTTGCAGCTCGCGCTTGAGGCTGGCAACGTCTTCGCCAGTGGAGCGCTCGTTGAGCTTGTTCAGGCGGCTCAGGGCAACGTCGATGTCGGTGTCGCTGGCGTCGAGGTGCTCGATGCCGTCGCTCAGTGCCTTCTCCAGGTGCAGGCCGGCAGCACGGCCGAACACCACCAGGTCGAGCAGCGAGTTGCCGCCCAGGCGGTTGGCACCGTGAACCGATACGCACGCCACTTCACCTACGGCGAACAGGCCAGGGATGATGTGATCCTTGCCTTCTTCGTCCATGGTGATGGCCTGGCCATGAATGTTGGTGGCAACGCCGCCCATCATGTAGTGGCAGGTTGGAACGACCGGAACCGGCGCAACGACCGGGTCGACGTGGGCGAAGGTCTTGGACAGTTCGCAGATACCTGGCAGGCGGCTGTGCAGCACTTCCTCGCCCAGGTGGTCCAGCTTCAGCAGTACGTGGTCCTTGTTCGGGCCCACGCCGTTGCCGGCGATGATTTCCTTGACCATGGAACGGGCAACCACGTCGCGGCCGGCCAGGTCCTTAGCGTTCGGCGCATAACGCTCCATGAAGCGCTCGCCGTGGGCGTTGATCAGGTAGCCACCTTCACCGCGGCAACCTTCGGTGACCAGTACACCGGCGCCGGCGATGCCGGTCGGGTGGAACTGCCACATTTCGATGTCCTGCACCGGCACGCCAGCACGCAGGGCCATGCCGATACCGTCACCGGTGTTGATCAGGGCGTTGGTGGTGGAGGCGTAGATACGACCGGCACCGCCCGTGGCCAGAACGGTGGCCTTGGACTTGATGTACATGGTTTCGCCGGTTTCGATGCAGATCGCGATCACGCCGACGAAAGCGCCTTCCTTGTTCTTCACCAGGTCAACGGCATAGTACTCGTTGAGGAAGGTGGTGCCTGCCTTCAGGTTGCCCTGGTACAGGGTGTGCAGCAGCGCGTGACCGGTACGGTCGGAAGCGGCACAGGTACGGGCAGCCTGGCCACCTTTACCGAAGTCCTTGGACTGGCCACCGAACGGACGCTGGTAGATACGGCCGGTTTCGGTACGCGAGAACGGCAGACCCATGTGGTCCAGTTCGAAGACCGCAGCCGGGCCTTCCTGACACATGTACTCGATAGCGTCCTGGTCACCGATGTAGTCGGAACCCTTGACGGTATCGTACATGTGCCAGCGCCAGTCGTCGTTCGGGTCGGCCGAAGCGATGGCGCAGGTGATGCCGCCCTGGGCGGATACGGTGTGCGAACGGGTCGGGAAGACCTTGGTGACTACGGCAGTCTTGTGACCGCCCTGGGCCAGCTGCAGCGCTGCGCGCATGCCGGCGCCGCCGCCACCGATGATGATGGCGTCGAAGGAAATGGTTGGAATGCTAGCCATGGATCAGATACCCCAGAGAATCTGCACACCCCAGACGAAGTAAGCGAACATCGCAACGCCGCATACCGCCTGGAACAGGAAACGAATCGCAGTCGCCGACTTGCCGAACGACATCGGCGTCAGGTAGTCGGTGGCGATGGTCCACATGCCGACCCAGGCGTGAGCGCCCAGGGCAACGAGGGCCAGCAGACTGAAGATCCGCATCGCGTTGTTGGAGAACAGACCATGCCACTGGGTGTAGTCGATGCCTGGGTGGCAGACCACGTAGCCGATCAGGAAAATGAAGTAAGCCGCGAGAACGACCGCCGATACGCGCTGCGCCATCCAGTCATAGAGGCCCGAACGCGACAGGTTCGTGACATTGGTTACCATACCCAAACTCCCACCAGAACGATCAGCACCACGGAGATGACGATCACGATTTTCGAGCCCAGCTTGCCGCCTTCCAGCGTCTCACCGATACCCATGTCCATGATCAGGTGGCGTACACCTGCCACGAGGTGATAAAGCAGGGCGGACAGCAGGCCCCAGGTCACGAACTTGGCCAGCGGGCTGGTCAGACACGCCTTCACCTCACCGAAGCCTTCCTCGGAACCCAGCGACTTGCCCAGTGCATAAAGCATGATGGCAAGGCCGAGGAACAGGATGACGCCGGAGATACGGTGCAGAATGGACGTGTACGCAGTGACAGGAAGCTTGATGGTCCTTAGGTCTAGGTTTACAGGTCGTTGGCTTTTCACGGCTTTTTTCACACTGAAGAGCCCCTAGCGAATCAGGGCAAAGTTGTTGGTAAGTGTACTGGTCAGGTACCCACCACCCAGGGAACGGCGACCCCCAGCAGTTCGGGCTTGCAAGCCCCTGGGAGTCGGGTGCCGAGTATAGACAGTTAGGCTGCTTATGACAACGTGACGGGGTAGCCCAAATAGCGGATTGCCTTTAGCGGGCAAAAGGCGTAAATGGGCGAGAAATTCTAGAAAAATCAGGCTTCAGAGGGCCTTTCAACCAGCCTTTAGGCAAATTGACATTCGAATTTACTTCTCTATAGTGGTGCGGGCCCTGCGTGGGGGGCTGTCTGATGATTTCAAGCATTAATAGGAGGCCACATGGCTGACAAAAAAGCGCAGTTGGTCATCGAGGGCGCTGCCCCCGTCGAGCTGCCCATTTTAACCGGCACCGTTGGTCCTGATGTAATCGACGTCCGCGGGTTGGGGGCCACTGGTCACTTCACCTTCGACCCTGGTTTCATGGCAACCGCCTCGTGCGAGTCGAAGATCACCTACATCGACGGCGACAAGGGCGTGCTGCTGCACCGCGGCTACCCGATCGAACAGCTCGCCGAGAAATCGGACTACCTGGAAACCTGCTACCTGCTGCTCAACGGCGAACTGCCGAATGCCGAGCAGAAGGCACAGTTCGTCAGCACCGTGAAGAACCACACCATGGTTCACGAGCAGCTGAAGTCGTTCTTCAACGGTTTCCGCCGTGACGCTCACCCGATGGCGGTGATGTGCGGTGTGGTCGGCGCCCTGTCGGCGTTCTACCACGACTCCCTGGACATCAATAACCCGCAACACCGCGAAATCTCCGCGGTGCGCCTGGTCGCCAAGATGCCGACCCTGGCCGCGATGGTTTACAAGTACTCCATGGGCCAGCCGATGATGTATCCGCGCAACGACCTGTCGTACGCGGAAAACTTCCTGCACATGATGTTCAACACCCCGTGCGAGATCAAACCGATCAGCCCGGTGCTGGCCAAGGCGATGGACCGGATCTTCATCCTCCACGCCGACCACGAGCAGAACGCCTCCACCTCCACCGTGCGCCTGGCAGGCTCCTCGGGTGCCAACCCGTTCGCCTGTATCGCTGCCGGTATCGCCGCACTGTGGGGCCCGGCCCACGGCGGTGCGAACGAAGCGGTCCTGACCATGCTCGATGAAATTGGCGATGTCTCGAACATCGACAAGTACATCGCCAAGGCCAAGGACAAGAACGACCCGTTCAAGCTCATGGGCTTCGGTCACCGCGTCTACAAGAACCGCGACCCGCGCGCCACCGTGATGAAGAAGACCTGCGACGAAGTCCTGGGCGAGCTGGGCATCAAGAACGATCCACAGCTGGAACTGGCCATGCGCCTGGAAGAGATCGCCCTGACCGATCCGTACTTCATCGAGCGCTCGCTGTACCCGAACGTCGACTTCTACTCGGGCATCATCCTCAAGGCGATCGGCATTCCGACCAGCATGTTCACCGTGATATTCGCCCTGGCACGTACTGTCGGCTGGATCTCGCACTGGAAAGAAATGCTCTCCAGCCCGTACAAGATCGGCCGCCCTCGCCAGCTGTACACCGGCGAGCTGCAGCGCGACATCGTCGAGCTGAAGGACCGCAAGTAAGCGCTGCGCGCCGAACGCAAAAAGGCTGCCCTCGGGCAGCCTTTTTTTATTGCCGGTGAGCCGAACTCAGTTCTTCTCGGCCCGCTCGCGCAGCGCCTTGAGGGTATTGAACGGCGAATCGACCACAAACTTGTTGGCGATCATCGAGGGCACGCTGCCGCCAGGCTCGGTGTGCACCTGGTAAGTCACCTCGGTACTGTCACCCTTGGGCACCAGCTTCCAGAAACCTTCCACCTTCGCCACCCGTACAAAGCCCTTCTCTTCCGGAATGTACGTCGGCTCTTCTTTGAGGTTTCGCGTCAAGCTGCCATCCGCGCCCTTGACCGTGGTCACGTGCAACACCGAATCACGCGGCGTCACCGGCCATGGCGTATTGAACTGGGTGTAGGTCCAGCTCTGATCGCCTTCATGCTTGAGCAGCTTCTGCGATTTGCACTCGTGAATCCAGGCACACGCCCCTGCCACGTCTTCCTGCAGCGCCTGGACCTTGGCCAGCGGCGCCTTGATCAGGGTCACGCCCTGGTAGGCCTTGTACTTGGAGCCCGCCACCTCACTGAGCGAAACCTTGATCCCCTCCTCGTCCTTGGCCACTTGCCAGTTCTCAGCCCAGGCAGCCGGCGCCAGCAGGACACCCATGCCACACAGCAGTGCAATACGCTTGAACGATCTCATCATGTTTATCCTTGTTGTCGAAGATCCAGCCTTTCACGCCGCCGTTATCTGCTCCCACCAGCCAAGAATCCTGATCGCCTCGTCGCGGTCATTGCCACACACCTCGACATCCGCCTTGAAACCGCCACACACCGCCGGCCGCTCGGGCTTGCCGAACAGGTCGCAGAGGTTTTCCGCAGTCAGGTGCAGGCAGCGCTCGCCTGCCGGCTTGCCCTGAGGCATGCGCGGCATCGCCGAGCTGATGGACGGGGCGATGCAGCAGGCACCACAGCCCTCACGACAATTCATGGCTAAATCAGGACTCCCTGAAGCAAAACGGGACGAACGTCCCTGGATAGTAACCGCTCAAACATGCGTTTGAAATTGCTGGCCCGATGAAATCTGCCGTGACCCGGCAGTCAGTTGACCCTGCTCAGTTGCGGAACTCGAATTCGATTGCTGCGCCTTCCACATCGCGGCGGCTGTCGTTGCGCAGCTGCAGCTGCATCTCGTTGCTGATCAAGCGACCGTTGAGCTGGAAGGGGCTGTCGCTGGTTTCCGGCTTTTCCGTGAACATGGCAGGCAGCAAAGGTTTGCGGCGTGTCGAAGCATCGCCCACTTCAGGCTCGAGGTTCTTGACCATGTCGGTCGGCAAGCTCAGGTCGAGCCTGGCCTTGGGCAACGGTTGCGTGATCGCCTTGCTGACCGGCTTGGGCCTGGGTTTGGCTTTGGCCTTACTGGCCACCTTGGCCTTGGCTGCCGGTGTTGCTGACGCCTTGCCTGCGGCCTTGTCATGCCCCGCCTGCACATGGGCAGCAGGCTGCGCAGCCTGAGCCCCACCACACGGCAGGCAGAACGGGGCCAAACAGATCATCAAGGCGGCACATCGCAACAGATTCATGGACATCGACAGACAGGCGGGACTGGAAAAGTGCGTATGCTCCCTGTTCCGCCCGCCGCTGGCAAGCCTACAAAAGTGAGGGCTGCGATTCCCGGCACAATTGCTGGGCCAGCAACCCGAGCGTGATGACCGCCCGCTCGGCCTCCTTGTTCCAGGGAATGCCGCAGTTGAGCCGGATGCAGTGGTTGAACTGCTCGGTGTTACTGAAGATCAGCCCGGGCGCGATACTGATACCCTGCTCCAGCGCGCGCACATGCAGCTCCTGGGTATTGACCCGCCCTGGCAGGCTGACCCAGAGAATGAAGCCACCGGTTGGCCGGGTCATCTGGGTACCCTCCGGGAAGTGCTGCTGCACCGCCAGCTGGTAGGCACTGAGGTTCTTGCGATACTCCTGGCGGATATAGCGCAGGTGCCGGTCGTAGCCGCCGTTTTCCAGGTACGCCGCCACGCCCATCTGCGTCACGCTGCACGCCGAGTGGGTGGTGAAGGTCTGCAGGCGCTGGATTTCATCCTGGTAACGCCCCGCTACCATCCAGCCAACCCGCACCCCGGGCGACAGCGTCTTGGAAAAGCTCGAACAATAGATGACCCGGTCCAGCCGGTCGAAGGCCTTGAGCGCCTTGGTCTTGCCCTGCTCGAACATCAACTCGCCATAGATGTCGTCTTCGATGATCTGGATATCGAAGTCCGACGCCAGGCGCAGCAACTGCTTTTGCCGCTCTTCCGGCACCGTGCCGCCCAGTGGGTTGCTCAGGCGCGTGGTCAACACCAACGCCTTGATCGACCACTGGTTGGCGGCCAGCTGCAGGGCTTCGAGGCTGATGCCGGTGGACGGGTCACTGGGGATCTCGATCACCTTCAGCCCCAGCAGGTCAGCCAGCTGCAGGAGCCCGTAATAGGTCGGCGACTCGGCCGCTATCAGGTCACCCGGGCGCGTCAGCACGCGCAGCGACATTTGCAAGGCATCGACACAGCCATGGGTGACGATCACCTCACGCGGGTCGACCAGCACGCCGGCATCGCGCATGCGGATGGCGATCTGCCGGCGCAGCGGCTCGAAACCCGGGCTGAACATGTAGCTGAAGGCACGCGGGCTGTGAAAGCGGGTGACCTTGGCGATCTGCTGGTGCAGCGCGCGCACAGGCAGGTAATCGACGTGCGGCACGGCAGCGCCGAACGGGAACACGCCATCGCGCCGCGCCTCGGTCAATACCTGCTGGATGATGCTGGCACGGGTGACCAGGCCGGGGCGCTCGACCCGGGCGATATCCGGCGTCTGCGCGGTCAGGGCGGGCGTCTGGTGCACGTAGTAGCCCGACTGCGGCCGGGCACGGATCAGGCCCTGGTCCTCGAGATTGGCGTAGGCCTGCAACACCGTGGCATGGCTGACGTTGAGCTGGGCGCTCATCTTGCGCACAGACGGTACGCGTTCGCCTGGCTGGTAGACACCGCGACGGATGTCATCGGCCAGTTGCTGGGCGATACGCTGGTACAACAGCAGGTTGGTCATGGGGCAGTCTCGGCACGCGGGCGGGCTCGTTGTTCTTGTACGACTCACTGACGGTAGAGCATACCGTAACAGTTGCAAAGTGTACTGGGACAGATGGCAAGGTAGTCAACAGCAGAGTTGTGTGACATCTGTCTAAACAATTAACCCGGAGCCGCAAAGCGGCCCCGTTTTCCGATCCTTAGCGGGCCGGTGCGAGCTTGCCCTTGTCGTCCGAGAAGACGATCTCGACCCGGCGGTTCTGCGCCCTGCCCCGCTCCGAGGCATTGGCCTCGATCGGATACTGGTCGCCATAGCCTTCGACCTGCAGGCGTTTTTCATTGATCCCCAGGTCGACCAGCATGTCGGCCACCGACTGGGCACGATCGCGCGACAGCTTGAGGTTGTCCTCAGGCGTGCCGGTGCTGTCGGTATAGCCTTCGATCCGCACCACGCGACGCGGGTTGAGCTGAAGGAACTGCACCAGCTTGAGCACGGTGCGGCTGGCGGAATTCTTCAGGTCGGCACTGCCGGTGTCGAACAGCACGTCACTCAGGGTCATCACCAGGCCCCGGTCAGCCTGCTCCGAAGCCAACGCGGCAATCTGGTTTTCCACCCATTTACCCTGCTGCTGCACACTGGCCAACTTGGCCTCGCGCAGGGCCAACTGCAGACGCTGACGTTCGAGGTCGAGCTTGGCCCGGCGCTCCTCGTTCAGCGCCAGCTTGGCATGCTCGCTGGCAATCTCGCTGTAGCGCTGGCTCAGGTAGGCATAATGGCGCACGTCACTGCCCGTACCGATGTAGCTGGACAGGCGCTCGGCGCGGGACAGCGACTCACCGGCGCGGATCACATCACGCGGGGCGCTGCGCAGCACATCGGCATCGTCCTTGACCTTCTGGAAGGCCGCAGTGGCGTCGTCCAGCGCCGCCGAACTGCGCTGGCTGGCACACCCCTGCAAACCGGCCAGCAACACCAGCAGTGCCACAGCCTTGGCGTTGAAGCGCATCATGGCTGCACCTCCAGTTGCTTGCGCAGGCGCTTGACCCGCGTCTGCAGCAGCTGAAGCTGCTCTTCGCTCTTCTGGTTCAGCACCTGGGCCTCGGCCAGGCGCGCGTCCAGCTCGGCCTGCTCGGCGCGCATGCGCGCGTCACGGTAGTCCTCGGTCAGCATGTTGGTCTTGGCCCGGGCGAACTTGTCTTCGGCCAGCTTCAGGGCCTCGACCTGGTCGGTTGCACCGACTGCCTTGGCCTGCTCCAGCGCCTGCTCGGAAATTCGCATCTGCTCATTGGGCGCCGGGTCGTTGGCGCAGCCAGCCAGGCCGAGCATGGCCACGGCCAGGATAAGGGATTGGGTTCTCACGCATTCTTCCTAATGTTTTGGGGCGTCCGCCTGCACTTGCATCTGCGCTTTCCAACGCTCGACATTACGCTGCAGCACGGCTTCGGACGCACCGGAGATCGGCAATTCTGTCAGCTTTTTCGCCAATTGCCCACGCAACCACGCGTCATTGCAGGCCGAATTGTGCGACACGGCCAGATACAGACCGGGGCGGTCCACCGGCAAGCCGCGAGCGATGAGGTTGTTGCTCATGCCCAGGCTCTGGGCCATGGCCATGCCCGAGTAGCGCCCGGCCAACACATAATCGACCTGGCCCAGCACCAGCTTCTGGAAGGCCTGGGTGAGGTTCTGCGCCGGCACCAGCTTGAGCTGCGCCTTGGCAAAGGCGGTGAATGCCGGGGTCAGGCGCGCACGCTCGGACAGGCTGCCCTGATACTTGGCCAGGTCAGCCGGGCCGTCGACCTCCAGGGTCGCGTCATGGCGCGTCCAGACCAGGTATTCATTGAGCTGCAAGGGCGGATGGATGTAGTCCAGCGCAGTCAATTGCTCCACTTGCAGGGGGGTATCGATCAGCAGGTCCATGCGCCCGCTGCGCACCTCTTCCAGCGCCTGATCGCGCCGGCCGGCACTGAGCACCTCGACGTTCACCCCCAGCTCGCCAAGCACCTGGCGCAGCAGGTCGACATTGGCACCGATCAGGTGTTTCGGATCGCTCGGGTCCTGCCAGGCGTAGGGCGGTGCGTCCGGGCTGCCCGTGGCCACCAGTCGCTCGCACTTGCCTGCCGCCATCACCACCGGCGACAACAGCGCCACCATGCATGCCAGCACCCTGCCCGCTTCGCGCAACACCATCCCTCACTCCTTGCCCGACAACAAAAAAGCCCGGCCCTCGATGCGAGGGCCGGGCTTCTTTATAAGTGAAGCTGGCGGATCAGACCAGCTTTTCCAGCTCTGGAACGGCCTCGAACAGGTCGGCGACCAGGCCGTAATCGGCCACCTGGAAGATCGGCGCTTCTTCATCCTTGTTGATCGCGACGATCACCTTGGAATCCTTCATGCCG
>NZ_NEHW01000025.1 GCF_002112505.1 Pseudomonas sp. R28(2017) | reverse complement strand
TGGTGGTGGTGGTGGTGGTGGTGGTGGTGTTGCCACTCATAGCCATCGTAGTGGGGAAGTCGTCCGATTAATCTGCCATCGAGCTTTTTGGCGATCCCGGGCCTCTGGAGGCGGGTCATGGCGGCGGAGGTGGTAACGGAGGCGGCAACGGCGGCGGACATGGAGGTGGGCATGCAGGTGGTATGGGAGGGAACAGCGGAAATGGCAAGAGCGGTGGGAGCGGGCTTGTCCCGCGAAGCCGACACCGTGGTGAATGGCACGGGCTTCGCCCGTGTTCGCGGGCAAGCCCGCTCCCACAGGGATCGCGCCAGATTATAGAGATTGAGCAAGACAGCTGCTCCCACAAAGATTGCCTCTGAGTTCACCTGCAGATTGCGACCCATCGTTGCCAGTGAGCTCAGAAGTGATACTTGACCAAAGCACTCGCGGTGTTCTGATCGGTGGTGAAGCCTTGCGAGTCCCTGATGCCGTACTTGTCCGACCAGTAGTCATACTCCAGCCCCACGTACAGGTGCCTGGCCTCGTAGCCCATGGCCTTGCCGAGGTCGTACTTGAGCTGCGGGTTGAAGTGCAGGTTGGCGTGGTAGTCCGACTGGTTGCGGTGGCTGGCGCTGGCATCCTTGTTGTTGACCACCCAATCCATGAAACCGTCGAACAGGATGTCCGAGTTGCCGACGGGTAGGGTGATGGCCCAGGCCGGGGTCACCTGCCACGCGCCGGAGGGCACGCGGTTGCCGTCGGGCTTGCGGTAGTAGAGGTTCAGCTGGAAGTAGTCGAAACCGGGGATGGCCAGGTCGACGGCAGGGCCGAGCAGGTAAGCCTCGACATCACCCTCGCCGAATTCGTAGGTACTGGCGATCAGCACATCCTTGATCGGGCCGAATGACAGGTCGGTGCCGCTGATCTTGCCCAGCGACAGGCGCGGGCTGAATTCGCCGTAATAGCTGCTCTTGCCATTGTTGGCGCTTTCCTTGCCGTTGTAGTTGATCTGGTCGACGAAGAACCAGATGTCGCCCCACGTCCAGTTGCTCGCGCTTTCGAAGGTGAAGGTCTGCTGGATGGGCGGGTCGACCTTGAAGTTCTTGCCCCAGAGGTAGGTCAGGCTCTCGTTGTGCCAGAGCAACGGCCCATCGTTGACGGTCGGCCCTGGCGCCAGGTCCTTTCCGCCGGCAAGGGACTGCCCGGTTGCCAGCAGGCCACTCGCGATCAGCAGGGAAGCCAGGGTACGCTCCATGTTCATGTTCCTCACCTTGCGATTTCACAAACCTATTGAGTAGTTGGCGGGGAGGGGGCTGTCAAAGTCAGCAGGCCTTCACAATCCGCCGCCGAATCGGTGCTGCCAGACCACCCCCGCCACATCGAATTCGCTGCCGGTACGGGTGTGTGCGCCATTGCTGGCAAACAGCTTCACCACCGGTTTCAGCGGACACCTTGGGCCTCCAGGACATTGCGCAACGCATGCACGCCGACCGCAACGATCAACCCGGTCATGACGATGCCGGCCAGGCCGATCAGCATGGCCAGGCAGCGCGCCAGGCCAAGCTTGGGCACCAGGTCACCGTAGCCGATGGTCAGGCCTGTCACGAACGAGAAGTACAGGCCATCGCCCACGGGCCAGCCTTCCAGCTCGCCGACCGCCAGCCCGAGCAGGGCCATGACTGCCAGCAGTATCGACACGATTGGCCAGACGACGCGCAGGCCGCGCCAGAATTCACGGATGAAGTCATGCCGCAACTGTTTCATGGCTCGCATGGGACACTCCCGCAAAGAAGCAAACGACGGTTTTGTTCACCCTCACCGCTGGCTGCATGGCAAATCACCAGCCATCATCATGTAGCAGAATCTGGCGGTACTGGCCGCGTTGCGGGTGCATTGCACCTGGCTGGCCGAAGCTCTTGTAGTGCAATCCCCCATTGCCATCGACGAGTAGCGCGGAGGTCATCATCGTGCGCGATCCTGCAAAGAAAATGGGCCTGGTCGGGCTCACCACATTGGTCACGGTGAACATGATGGGCTCCGGCATCATCATGCTGCCCGCAAGCATGGCGCAGATCGGCGCCGTTTCGCTGTTGTCCTGGGTGATCACGGCGGTGGGGTCGATGGCCATCGCCTATTGTTTTGCCCAGTGCGGCATCTACTGCACGCGCTCGGGCGGCATGTCGGCCTACAGTGAAGAGGCCCATGGCAAATCCGCGTTTTTCCTCTGTTCGTACCTGTATTTTCTTTCGCTGATGATCGGCAATGTCGCCATCGGCATTTCGGCCGTCGGTTACCTCACGCCCTTCCTGCCCTGGCTCGGCAGCGGTGCGGTGCCGCTGTTGGTCGGGGCGGTGGCGCTGATCTGGCTCACCACCCTGGCAAACCTGGGCGGCGCCGACATTACCGGGCGCCTGGGGGCGATCAGTGTCTGGGGCGTGATCGTCCCGGTGGCCGGCCTGAGCCTGATCGGCTGGTTCTGGTTCAGCCCTGCCACGTTCCAGCAGGCCTGGAACCCGGGGCAGGTGCCTGTCGGCCAGGCCATCACCAACAGCATTCCGCTGACACTGTGGGCGTTCCTGGGCATGGAGTCGGCCGCGCAGAACTCCGACGCAGTGGAGGACCCCAAGCGCAATGTGCCGCTGGCCTGCCTGCTCGGCACCCTGGGCGCGGCGGTGGTGTACATCCTCTCGACCAGCGTCATCCAGGGCATCGTGCCCAACCCCGACCTGGCCAACGCCAGTGCACCGTTTGCCCTGGCGTACGCGCGAATGTTCGATGACACCGTTGGCAACGTGATCATGGGCCTGGCGGTGATCGCCTGCGTCGGCTCGCTGCTGGGCTGGCAGTTCACCCTGGCAGAGACCGCCAAGGTCACGGCCGGGCAGGGGCTGTTCCCGAAACTGTTCACCCGCACCACGGCCCGCGGTGTTCCCCTGGCCGGGATGCTGACCTGCGCGCTGATGCAGAGCCTGATTGCCTTGTCGACTTTGTCGCCCAATGCCAGCGCCCAGTTCGGCAGGCTGGTCAACCTGGCGGCGGTCACCAACATCATTCCGTACATCACCTCGCTGACCGGTTTGTTGGTGATCATGTACAAGGCCCAGGTGGACATCGCCATTTTCCGCCGCAACAGCGCAATCATGCTGGTCGCCGTGTGCTATTGCTTCTATGCGCTTTACGCCTCGGGCCTGGAGGCGGTGTTCGGTGCGGCACTGATCATGGCGCTGGGGTATTTGCTGTTCGGCTTCATTGCCAAGCGCTTCATCAAGGGGCTGGACATGATCGGAGGCACGCCATGAGCCGCAGAGCGACGCTGGCCGGCGTGTGCCTGGCCAGCCTGATCGGCTGGGTGGCACCTTGTGGCACGGTGGCTGCAGCCGATACCATGAGCCGGATACGTGACAGCCAGGTGCTGACGCTTGGCTTCATGGAAGGCTTTGCCCCGTTTTCCGCGGGCAGTGAACAGGCCCCCCAGGGCTATGCGGTCGAATTGTGCCGCGCCGTCGCCGAACGGCTTCGCCAGGCGCCCGGTTTCGCCGGGCTGCAGGTGCGCTGGCGCGCGCTGGCGGAGCCGGACGTTGCGAACACGCTCAGTGCCGGGCAGGTCGATCTGTTCTGCACCCCCGTGGTGGAAACCCTCGCCCGGCGAAAAACCCTGGACTTCTCCATCCCGATCTTCACCTCTGGGCTGGCGGCCATGGTCCGGCGTGATGCGCCCAGTACCTTGCTTGGCCCGCTCAGTGGCAGTGGGGGCGATAACGGCCCACGCTGGCGGGCGACGATCAATGCGGGCTTGAGCAAACACCGCTTTGCCGTGCTGCAAGGCACGGTGAGCAGCGACTGGGCCCGGCAGCGCATTCGCCAGCTTGGCTTGCAATCCACCCTGCAGGAGGTGCCTACGTATCAGGAAGGGGTGCGCCGGGTGGCGGCGCGCGAGGTCGATGCCTTCCTCGGCGATCGGATGGTCCTGCTGGGCTACCTGGCCGGGCAGGCCGAGCATGAGCAATTGTGGGTACCGGAGCACTTGTTCGTGATGAACCGGGTCGCGCTGGCGATGGCCCGTGGCGACGAGGATTTTCGGCTGCTGGTGGACAGCGCCTTGAGCCAGGCGCTTGCGGGGCAGCGGGGTGAGGAACTGTTCACGCGCTACCTGGGGCCGCAATCGGCGCAGGACCGATTGCTGCAGAGCCTGTACCCGCTGGCCGACTAGCCTGGCCGGTAGTCGGAACCTGTAGGCAATCTGCCACGCTCGCGTTGCGCTATCGGCCTTCTCCGCTATGGTGAGCCATACACATAGGACTAAAGTCGTAGGAGGGCGGCATGCGGATTCGTGGTGAGGTGTTCAGGGGCTGGGCTGATCCGATGCTTCATCATCGGGCCCACGATGAAACCCTGGACGATGGCACGACCATCGATGTCCAGGTGCGACTGTCGCGAACAGGAAACACGCAGATGTTCATTGGTGTGTACGCAGACTGCGGCAAGGCGTTGCATGAAGAAGCCTTCGCTTCAAGGCCCGGGGAGTCGATGAGCCGCGCCCTGGCCTGGGGTGTGGGGCATGCACGGCGTGTCGTCGTCGAGGGCCCGGTTCGCTCCAGGCAGACGACTTACGCGTGAGACGAGGTGGTTGAGGAAGGGCCGTCAAGCAAGCGAATACTGGCGGCCTGGTGATCGGTTACAGGCACTTCAGCGACTGCGCCGGGTCGATGAACCGGTAGCCCTCGGTGATGAGCCCGTCGACTTTCAGCGCGGCACGGTTGCGCTCGGCCTGGTCACGCATGGCTGCCGTGACATTGACGTTCAGTTCGATCTGCCGGGGTGCGAAGTCGGCATCGGTCTCTTTGACCGGAACCGCCGTTTTCTGCAACTGCGCAATGCTCTGCTCGGAAAGCTGCACCGGGTTGATGTTGCGCTGCACATCCCGTTCGCTGCGCCGGTTGTTGCTGCGGATGGTGAAGTCCGGCCGTGCGACGCGGCCCGTGGGGCTATAGAAGATCGAGGTGGCGAGGCGGTCCAGGGCGCAGTCTTCTTCCTTGCGCCGGTGCACCAGCTCGCGCGCCGGGCGTTCCGGCAGCGCCAGGCGGGTGATGCCGAAATCGTTGAGCGCGCCCAGAATCTCACGGTGGTCGTCCGGCACCTGGATCTCACGACGCGGCGGCCAGAAGTCGAAGTTGCCATGGCCACCCCACCAGCCGCCCACGTGGATCGCGAACATCTCGGGGTAGACCTTGCGCTCGGTGCGGCGCACCGGCTTGATGTCGTAGAAACACATGCAGGCCAGCTGGATCAGGTGGGTCGCTCCCAGGGCGGCCAACGGCTCGTAGATGACGATGCCGAAGCGGTCATGGGCGTTCCAGCCCGGGAACACATCCCACATGCTGGCCGGTTTGTCTGCGCACTCGACTTCGTAGAAGTCCGAGCTCAAAGCGTCGATCACGTGCATATCGGTCCCTTCGTCATAGGGGGTTGTGGGTCACACCAGGCACTGCACTTCATTGCCTTCGACGCGCACCGGGTAGGTTTTCAAGGCGCATTCGGCCGGCCCCTCGAGCACCGCGCCCGTGGTGATGTCGAAGCGTGCGCCGTGCAGCGGGCATTCGATCTCGATGCCTTCCAGCCAGCCGTCGGACAATAGCGCATAGGCGTGGGGGCAGACATTGTCGGTGGCGAAGTAGCGCTCATCGACCTGATACACCGCAATCATCCGGCCCTCGACTTCACAGGCGAATGCCGCATCCGCTTGCACGTCGGCGGCTTCACAGACTTTGATCCAGGTTTGTTCCATGGGGCGGTTCTCCGACCGATTTCAAAGAAGAGTGGGGGTAGCTGAGGCACGGGTCGACCAGTAGACGTCCGGCAGCGCATCGTTGCGTTTCAGTGCGCGCCTTATCGCCGCCAGATCACGCCCCCGGTTCGCGGCGATGGCGCAGGCCAGCTGGTCCTGCGCGCCCCAGCCCAGCGCCAGCCATTGCTGCGCGCCGGGTTCGCCGATGAACGAGTAGCTGCAGGCGAGGTGGGTGAGGCCTATGCACTGGAGGCTGCTGTCGTATTGATCGGACCACAACCAGGGCATCTCGCTGTAGCACGCGGCCGCATCGCCGGCCGCCACACGCCCCGCTGCGCTGCCTTGCTCGCTGGCGGCGGTCCATGACTCGGAGCGCGTACTCACGCCCAGGTGCGCCACCGGGTAGCGGGTGACCTCGCCGGCGGCGAAGATGCTCGGGTCGGACGTCGCGCAGCGCTCATCGACCACGATGCCGTCGTCTACCGAGAGGCCGCAGGCCGCAGCCAGTTCCATGTTCGGCAGCACGCCGATGCCGGCAATCACAATGTCGGCCAGGACAGGCCCGGCGCTGGTTTCGACCCGCGCCCTGGCGCCGTCGGCCGGGTCGATACTCAGCACGCGTGTATCGAGTTGAATGTTCACGCCATGGGCACGGTGCAGCGCATCGACCCACTGGCTCAGGGCCGGCGACCCGGTACGGGCGAGCAACTGCTGACGGGGTTCGATGACGGTGACCCGGCAGCCCCGCTGGCGGGCCGCAGCGGCCACCTCCAGGCCGATGAAGCCACCGCCGACGATCACCACCGCCGCGCCTTCGACAAGTTTGTCGCGCACCGCCCGCGCGTCGTCGAGGGTGCGCAGATAGTGCACGGGCGCATGCACCTGGTCTGCAGGCAGGTGCCTGACCCGCGAGCCGGTGGCGAGGATCAGGCGGTCATAGCCGAGTGCTTCGTCGTTATCCAGGTGAACACGCCCAGCCGCCCTGTCGATTGCCTCCGCACGCCTGCCATGAATCAGCTTCAGCCGGGGTTGCGCATAGCATGTCGCCCCGCTCAGTAACTGGGGTTCGCAAGCATCAGCGGCGAGATAGCCCTTGGACAGGTGAGGGCGGTCATAGGGCAGGTGCTGCTCGGCGCTGACCATCGAGATACGCGCGTCGGGGCGCGCATCGAGGATGCTTCTGGCCGACTGGTGCGCTGCCAGGCCGCCGCCGACGATGACGAAATGCTCCATGTTTCCCTCACTGGGTCAGTTGGTAAGCCGACTCTAGTGCGTGTAGCCTCTGTACTACAATGCACACATTTTCGTGATTTCATGTAGTACAGATTGGGGGCCGAATGCAGCGCTTCAGACAGGTTGCCGAGCTGGTGCAGAAACGGATCGATTCAGGTGTGATCGCAGCGGGTGACAAGCTCCCCTCGCTCCGTCGCCTGGCTGGCGAAACGGGCTTCAGTGTGGTGACCGTCTACCGGGCATATGAACTGCTCGAGGCCCAAGGTGTGTGCCATTCCAGGGATCGCTCGGGGTTCTACGTCGCCAGCCCGGCCAAGGTGGCGCAGCACCGGATGTCGGCCAGGATGCCGGTGATGCCGCCGGATGACGTCCGTTCGCTTGACGATGCACTGGCCCGCCTGCCATTTCATGCCCGAGCCTCGGCCGCGATGCTGCCGGCCCATGGGTTGGTGCCCGAGCAAGGGCTGGTCAAGGGGTTTCGCCGCGCACTCCTGCAAACGCCTGGCGAAGCGGGCCATGGGCTGGTGGAGCTGGCGGCGCTGAAAGCCGCGATCGTGCACCGCGCAGGGCAGCGGCAAGCGTTCACCGGCCAGGACGGGGTGGTACTCACGCGCTCGGCAATGGAGGCGTTCAACCTGTGCCTGGACACCCTGTGCCAGGAAGGGGCGCCGGTGCTGGTCGAGAGCCCGTCGTTCTACCCGGTACTGGAAAGCCTGCGCCATCGGCGCATCAAGGCCGTGGAGATCTACACCCACCCCACGTACGGCGTCGACCCCGAGCAGTTCGAGCACATTCTCAAGAGCACGGGCGTGAAGCGCTGTGTGCTGATGGGCGTCAACCGTGTGCCCACGGGTGTCACCTACAGCGGGGACATCCTGGCGAGGCTGGTGCGCGCAGCACGGCAGCATGAGGCGCTCATCATCGAGAACGACATGGCTGGCGAACTCGGCCATGGCGAACTCAACACACTCTCGCTCAAGGCCTTCGACGACGATGACACGGTGGTGCAGTTCGGCGGTACCGCTTCGTACCTGTCCTCGTCCCATGAAATCGGCTGGGTCCTGGCCGGCCGCCACGCTGCCAGGCTCATTGCCAACCGGCATCTCGCCGGTACGCACCTGCCGCATGTTGCGCTGCAGGCTGCATTGGCCGATTACCTGAAGAGCCGGCAGGTCGAGCGGGATCTACGGCACGCCAGCCAGGCACTGGCCGAGCGCATGAGGCAGGGCATCGAACTGCTCACGGCGACGTCATCCGGCAGGGTAGCGGTGTCGGCGCCAAGCGGTGGCTACCTGTGCTGGGTGAGAGGGCCTCGGCATTTCGACTCGATGAAACTGGCCATGACGGCCGGGCACGACACGTTCGACTTTATCCCGGGGCCGTTCTTTTCGCCGGCTGGAGCGTTCTCGAACTTCATGGCGCTGAATTTTTCCGCAGAATGGACAGGTGCCCGGCGGGAGCAGTTGCAGCGGCTGGTTGCACAGGTGCTTGGCGTGGAGGTTGGGCATGCGTGATGGCTGACAGGTGTTCGCCGACAGGTGTGGCGATCAGACCCTGGCCGCAAAGCACAACCCCAGCGGCAACACCACCGCCCAGACCACCGCCAGGATAAGCGCGGTTTCCAGGTCCCCCATCGGCAAGCCGACACCGGCCAGCCGGGCGCCGGCCTGGTAAGCCAGCGGCCCACCGAACATCCCCAGCAACACCGCGCGCCACGCGGGCCGGGCAAACCCAGCCAGGCTGTGGCGCATGCCACTGGCCAACACCAGCCACAGCAGTGCCAGCCAGGGCGGCAGCGGCCACTGCGCGAAGCGCAGCACACCGAGCATGCCCAGGCTGCTGTCCAGCAGGCAGCCCGCTGCCGCGATCCCCAGCAGCACGCGCAGCTCGCCGCCGGGGCTCAGGCACAGGTGCAGCAGCAGGCCGAGCAGCACGATCAGCAACAGCCAGGGCCTGTGTGCCCCCAGCACGCAAAGCCACCAGCCGGCCTGCAGCCACAGCGCATTGCCGATCAGCCAGCCACGGCGGCCCATGGTCAGGTGCCGGGCAGCGGCGCCCGCCGCGCCTTGGGCGTGGCCCAGAGCATCTGGGCCACGCCGATGGTCCGCTCCTCGAAGCCGCCCTGGCAATAGCACAGGTAGAACTCCCACAGGCGCTGGAAGGTGTCGTCGTAGCCGAGCCTGGCCAGCTCCGTGCGCGCATGGCGCAGGTTGTCGCGCCAATGGCGCAGGGTGCGTGCATAGTCCTGGCCGAAATCCTCCAGGTGCACCAGGTTCAGCGCCGTCTGGCGGCTGGCGGTGTCGAGCAGGACGCTCAGCGAGGGCAGGGCGCCGCCGGGGAAGATGTAGCGCTGGATGAAGTCCACCGAGCGCCGGGCCTGGGCGTAGCGCTGGTCGCGGATGGTGATGGCCTGCAGCAGCATCAGGCCGTCGTCCTTGAGCAGCGCGGCGCACTGGCGGAAGTAGGTAGGCAGGTAGCGGTGGCCGACGGCCTCGATCATTTCGATGGACACCAGCTTGTCGAAGCGCCCGCGCAGGTCGCGGTAGTCCTCGTGCAGCACCGTGACGTGCCGTTCCAGGCCCAGCGCCTTGACCCGTTGCACGGTGTACGCGTGCTGGGCAGCGGAGAGGGTGGTGGTGGTGACCCGGCAGCCATGCTGCAAGGCCGCGTGGATGGCCAGGCTGCCCCAGCCGCTGCCGATTTCCAGCAGGTGGTCGCCGGGCTGGAGTTCGAGCTTCTGGCAGATTTGCCGGAGCTTGTTGGCCTGGGCCTGCTCCAGGCTCTGCTCGGCGCTGTCGAACTGAGCGGCGGAGTACATCATGGTCGGATCGAGCAGCCGCTCGAACAGCGCATTGCCCAGGTCGTAATGGGCCAGGATGTTACGCCGCGCGCCGCGCCGGCTGTTGCGGTTGAGGCGATGCAACAGGCGCAGGGCCGGGCGTGCCAGGCGGGCCAGGCCGCCTTCCATGGCGTCCAGCACGTCGAGGTTGGCGACGAACAGCCGGGTCACCGCAGCCAGGTCCGGGCTGCGCCAGTAACCGTGGATGTAGCCCTCGCCGGCGCCGATCGAGCCATTGCCGGCCACCAGGTCCCAGGCGGCGTCGTCAATGATCTCCACTTCCGCGTACAGCGGGCTGGCGACATCGCCGAAGGTCCACTGCCGGCCCTGGCTGATCAGGCGCAGATGGCCATGGCTCAGGTGGCGCAGCTGCGCCAGCACCGCACGCCTGGCCAGGCCGCCGAGCAGCGGCGCGATGCCGGCCGATTTGCTAACGGTCAAGGTCGGTTCGGGCATGGTCGGGCTCCTCGCGGATGGGTTGGCCAAGCGCCAGGTCGTGCTGGCTGGCGATGTGGTCGTGCACGGGCGTGCGTTTGAGCAGCAGGCGCAGGGCTTGCCAGTAGATACCGGTCACGGTGCGCAGGCTCATCCAGGGAAAGGCGACGATGTGACGTTGCAGGCTGGCGCGGTCGAGCGGTTGGCGTTGCAGGGCGAGGTCGGCTGCGAACACCTGCTGCCCGTTGCGCCAGTTTTCCATGTGCACGCGCACGCGCTGCCCATCGACGGCGAAACGCAGCCGGTAGTCCATGTCCATTGGCAGGAAGGGCGAGACATGGAAGGCCTTGGCCACGGCAAAGGGCTGGGCCAGCTCGCCGTGCACCGGCAGCACGTACTGAAAGCGCTCGCGCCAGGGGGTGTTGCGCACCTCCAGCAGCACGGCTGCGACCTGCCCCTGGCGGTCGTGGCAGAAATAGATGCTCACCGGGTTGAACGACAGCCCCCAGCAGCGTGGTTGCGTCAGCAGGTGCACGGCGCCGTCGGGAACCTGCCCGGTGGCCTGGCCAACCAGCAGGCGCGCGGCCTCTGCCAAGGGCATGCCCTGGCGAGTGAGCACCGGCAGGTAGTCGGTTTCGCGCCAGCACAAGGGCGCCAGGCGCGCGCGGCCGAGCCAGCGGGACAGGCTCAGCAAGCGCGGCAGCTCGTCGAGGTCCAGGTAGAACATGCCGATGCGGTAGCGGAACGCGTGGTGCCCGGGTGTCAGGCGCCGGTGGCTGAGCCAGCCGTGGCACAGGCTGCTGTTCACAGCTGTTCTCCAAAGTGCCTGGCGACGTTCAGCGCACTGAGCACGCCGTCTTCGTGGAACCCGTTGGCCCAGTAGGCACCACAGTAGTAGCTGTGCAGCGGGCCCTGCAGTTCGCCCTGGCGGGCCTGGGCGGCCACGGCGGCAAGGCTGTACTGGGGGTGCGCGTACTCGAAACGGGCAATGATTTGCGCCGGGTCCACCAGCACAGTCTGGTTGAGGCTGACACAGAAGGTCACCGGCGCCTCGATGCCCTGCAGGATGTTCATGTCGTAGGTGAGCGCTGCGGGGGCCTGTTCGCTGCCACCCAGGCGGTAGTTCCAGCTGGCCCAGGCCCGGCGCCGGCGGGGCAGCAAGCGGGTGTCGGTGTGCAGCACCACATCGTTGCTGGCGTAGCGGATGGCGCCGAGTATCTCCTGCTCTTGCGCGCTGGGGTTGCCCAGCAGCGCCAAGGCCTGGTCGCTGTGGCAGGCGAACACCACCTTGTCGAAGCGTTCGCTGGCGCCTCCCCAGGCCACGGTCACCCCTTCGTCGTCGCGGCTCACCCGTTGCACCGGGCAGTTCAGCCGGATGCCCTCGGCGAAGGGCCGGCACAGGGGTGCCAGGTAGCTGCGTGACCCGCCCTCGATCACCCGCCACTGCGGGCGCTGGTTGACCGACAGCAGGCCGTGGTTGCGGCAGAAACGCACGAAAAACTGCAATGGAAAATTCAGCATGTCGGCCCGTGACATCGACCAGATGGCCGAGCCCATGGGCACGAGGTAATGGTCGATGAAACGTTGACCGTAACGGTTGTCGCGCACGTATTGGCCCAGGGTGGTCGCGCCATCGATACGTTGCTGGTCCAGGTCGGCCAACGCCTGGCGGTTGAAACGCAGCACATCGCGCAGCATGCCCCAGAAGCCTGGCGACAACAGGTTGCGGCGCTGGGCAAACAGGCTGCGCAGGTCGTGCCCGTTGTATTCGAAGCCGGTACGCGGGTCGTGCACCGAAAAACTCATCTCGGTCACCTGCGAGGCGACGCCCAGGTGTTCCAGCAGGCGAATGAAGTGCGGGTAGGTCCAGTCGTTGAAGACGATGAAACCGGTGTCCACCGCATAGTGCTGGCCGCGCCAGTGCACATCGACGGTATGGGTGTGCCCACCGACCCGGTCTGCCGCTTCGAACAGGGTGATTGTGTGCCGGCGTGACAGCAGGTGGGCGCAGGTGAGGCCGGCGATGCCGCTGCCGATGATGGCGATGCGCATGGTTCAGCCCTGGGGTTGGCGCGCCAGGCGCTGGCCCAGCTTCAGGCGCCAGCGTGCCGGCAGTGCGCCGAGCAGGCGCAGCAACAGGGTGAAGCTGGTGGGGAAGTTGATCTCCAGCGGGCGACGGGGCAGGCGCGCGACGATGTACCCGCCGGCGCGCTCGGCGCTCCACAGCTGGGGCATGGCAAAGTCGTTGCGGCGTGTCAGCGGGGTGTCGACGAAACCGGGGCTGACCAGGGTGACGTCGATGCCCTCGCGGGTCAGGTCCAGGCGCAGTGACTCGACCAGGTAGCGCAGCGCTGCCTTGGAGGCGCCGTAGGCACCGGCCCGTGGCAGCGCCAGCCAGCTGACCGAGCTGCCCATCACCACCAGGTGCGGGCGCTGGCCGCGGCGTAGCAAAGGCAGGGCGGCGGCCAGGCAATGGCTGGTGCCGATCAGGTTGGTGCGCATCACCCGTTCGACCAGGGCGGCGTCGAACTGCCCCGGCTCCAGGTACTCGCAGGTGCCCGCATTCAGAATCACCAGGTCGAGCGCGCCCCAGGCCTGTTCGATCTGCGTGGCCATCCGGGCCACCTGCTCAGGCTGGTCGACATCGCCGACGGCCAGCAGGGCCTGGCCCGGAAAGCGTGCGGCGAGGTTTGCCAGGCTTTCTGCCCGGCGTGCCCCCAGCGCCACCTGGTGCCCCTGCTCCAGCAATCGCTGCGCCAGTACCGCGCCGATGCCGCTGCTGGCACCGGTCAGCCAGCAGCGGCTCATGCCAGCCTGCCCTTGAGCCAGCGAACCGCCTGGCCCATGACGGGAACATGCTCATACAGCAAGGCGCCGGCGTCGAAGTAGTCCTGATGAAAGTGCACCCGGCCGCGCCAGCGCAGGTGGCTGCAGCCTTGCAGGCTGATCGGCTGGCCGCCGGCCAGACGTGGGTGGCGGTAGTGCAAGGTCCAGCGGATGTAGCCGTGGCCCGGCTGTAGTTCGTCAAGGCCCTCGAAGGTGTAGCGGACCTCGGCCACATTGGCATACAGCTGCGCGAAATAGCCACGCAGGGCGGCAAGTCCGCTGATGTGATGGAGCGGGTCGCGAAAGGTGACATCCTCGCTGTACAAGTCGCCCAACAGCTCGAGATTGCCTGTACCCAGCGCGGCAAAGCGTTCGGTGAAGTGCTGCAGGTAGGTGGACATGCACAATACCTGTACAAGTTCTGATCACTGTACAAGGTATAGTGCAGGTGGCTGGATAAAGCTATACAGAAAATAATATTTGTACAATTTCATGCGCCGGGTGCCGCCCTTCAGCCATACGGTGGCGCTGGCAGCTCGGCCAGCAGCCTTTTCAGGCCATCGCTCCATTGCCGGCGAATCTGTGCGTAATAGGCATCGTCGTTGCTGATGCGTTGGCGCGAGTGGGTTTCCAGGCTGCCCTTGCGGTACACCAGCAGGTCCAGCGGCATGCCTACCGACAGGTTGCTGCGAATGGTCGAGTCGAACGAGATCAGGCCGCAGCGCAGCGCTTCGTCCAGGGGCGTGTGGTAGCTCAGGTTGCGGTCGAGAATCGGCCGGCCGTACTTGCTTTCGCCCAGTTGCAGGAACGGCGTGTCGGCGGTGGCCTGGAAGAAGTTGCCCTGCGCGTAGACGTTGTAGATGGCCATGGGCGCGCCGGCAATCTGGCCGCCGACGATGAACGAACAGCTCAGGTCGATGCCGGCCGTCAACTTGCTGCGGTCGCGGCTGACCACTTCGCGCAGGGTGTCGGCCACCAGCACGGTGGCGTCGTACAGCGTGGCCACGTTCAGCAGGTGAGGGCCGGGGCCCTGGGTGCGTTGCTGGAGCAGGTTGACCACCGACTGCGAGGTGGCCAGGTTGCCGGCGGTCTGCAGGACGATCAGGCGCTCGCCCGGCAGGCTGAACACGAACAACTTGGCAAAGGTCGAGATCTGGTCGATGCCGGCGTTGGTGCGCGAGTCGCTGATGAAGACCAGCCCGTCCGCCAGGTGCATGGCGACACAGTAAGTCATGCGGGTTCCCTTGTTATTTCAATGAACGAATGCTGCCGGTGGTCACTGCCGGTGGACATGGACGCTGGCCTGCATCGATTCGGCGCCGCCACCCCGGCGCACGCCCCTGACCGGGCAGGCATCGAGGTAGTCCAGGCCCACTGCCAGCTTCAGGTGGCGTTCCGGCCGGGTCAGGCGGTTGGTGATGTCGAAGCTGTACCAGGCGTCGTCGACCCAGGCTTCGGCCCAGGCGTGGCTGGCCAGGTGCTGCTCGTCCTCGGTGCACAGGTAGCCGGAGACGTAGCGGGCCGGTATGCCCAGGCTGCGGGCGCAGGCGAGGAAGGCGTGGGTGTGGTCCTGGCAGACCCCGGCAGCGCCGTTGAACGCTTCGATGGCGGTGGTGCCCACCGAGGTGGCGCCCGGGCGGTACAGCATGTGTTCGGCCAGGCCTTGCATCAGCCCGATCAACGCCGACCGGTCGCGGTGTTCGCCACAGTGCTGGCGGGCGAAGGCCTTGAGGGTGTCATCGGCCTGGGTCAGGTGGCTGCCGCGCAGGAAGGGCAGCGGTGATTGATCACCGGCCTCCTGCTCGCATGCCGGGTCGATCTCCACCCGGCCGCTGGCGGTCAGCGCCAGGTGACCATGGGGTTTTTCCAGGGTCAGCACATGCAGGATGTTGCCATAGGGGTCGATCTGGCCCTTCACCTTGCAGGGCAGGTCCAGCTGCCATTCATCGATGCGCTGGCGTTCACTGCTGCGTGGCGTCAGGCGCAGGAACTGGATGCTGTTGCAGACGTCGCTGGCGTAGCTGTAGGTGGTGTCGTGGCGAATGGACAGTTTCATACGACCTCCAGGTAGGAGTAACGGACCGCCTGGCCCAGTTGGTTGATGCGCCCGATGAAGTCGGTCAGCCACGGGTGCAGGCCGGCTTCGAGGATTTCGTCGACCGCGGTGTAGCGCAGCCGTGCATTGAGTTCGGCGGCCATGCGCTGGGCGGCGCGCCCGGTACTGCCGGGCAGGCTGGCGAGGATCTGGTCCAGCTCCTCGATGCAGGCATGCAGCGAGCGCGGCACGTCCACCCGCAGCAACAGCAACTCGGACACCGGCCGGGCACTGGGCGCGGCGCGGTAGAGCTCGTTGAAGGCCTCGTACGCGGTCAGCGCGCGCAGCAGGGCACTCCACTGGTAATAGCCGCGGGCAGAGTCGTCACTGACCTCTTCGGAAGCTTCGCCAAACATTTCATAGCGCGCATCGAGCAGGCGCAGGGTGTTGTCCGCCCGCTCCAGGAAGGTCCCCAGGCGGATGAAGCTGTAGGCATCGTTGCGCATGATGGTGCCCGAGGTCGCCCCGCGGAACAGGTGCGAGCGCTCCTTGACCCAGTCGCAGAACTGGCTGATGCCATAGCGGCCAAGGCCGTTGCCGGCGATGTTGCGCATCTCGATCCAGGTGGCGTTGATGTTCTCCCACATGTCGGCGGTGATCCGCCCACGTACCGCGTGGGCATTGGTCCTGGCCGCCTGCAGGCAGCAATAGATGCTGCTGGGGTTGGTCGCGTCGAGGGCGAAGAAGTGCAGCATGCGCTCGGTATCGAGTTCGGTGTGCCGGCGGCGGTAGTCGTCAAGCGTGCCCGAGGCCAGCAGCGACATGGCCAGTTCGGCGTGGCCGTCACTGCGCCCGGCCTGGGGCATCAACGACAGCGAATAACTGACCTCGAGCATGCGCGCGAGGTTCTCCGCACGCTCCAGGTAGCGTGACATCCAGTACAGGTCGGAAGCGGTTCTCGAAAGCATGGTTCAGTCCTCCACCACCCAGGTGTCCTTGGTACCGCCGCCCTGCGACGAGTTGACCACCAGCGAGCCTTCCTGCAGCGCCACGCGGGTCAGGCCACCAGGTACCAGGCGGGTTTCACTGCCAGACAGCACGAACGGGCGCAGGTCGATGTGGCGCGGGGCGATGCCGCTGTCGACGAAGGTCGGGCAGGTAGACAGGCACAATGTGGGTTGCGCGATGTAGGCATGCGGGCGGGCCTTGATGCGGGCGCGGAAGTCCTCGATCTGGGCGTGGGTCGAGGCCGGCCCGACCAACATGCCATAGCCACCGGAGCCCTGGGTTTCCTTGACCACCAGCTCGGGCAGGTGGGCCAGGACATGGGACAGGTCCGCAGGCCGGCGGCACTGCCAGGTGGGCACGTTGTTGAGGATCGGCTCTTCGCTCATGTAGAAGCGGATCATGTCGGCGACATAGGGGTAGATCGACTTGTCGTCGGCCACCCCGGTCCCCACCGCGTTCGCCAGCACCACATTGCCGGCGCGGTACACCGAGATCAGCCCCGGCACGCCCAGCATCGAGTCCGGGTTGAACGACAGCGGGTCCAGGAAGTCGTCGTCCAGGCGCCGGTAGATCACGTCCACCTGCTGCGGGCCGGCGGTGGTGCGCATGTAGACATGCTCGTCACGGATGAACAGGTCGGCGCCTTCGACCAGTTCGATGCCCATTTCCCGCGCCAGGAAGGCATGCTCGAAGTAGGCGCTGTTGAAACGGCCCGGGGTCAGCAGCACGGCGGTGGGGTTGTCCAGCGGGCTGGCGCTCTTGAGGGTGTCCAGCAGCAGGTTGGGGTAATGGTCGATGGGGGCGATGCGCTGGGCGGCGAACAGTTCGGGGAACAGCCGCATCATCATCTTGCGGTCTTCGAGCATGTAGCTGACACCGCTGGGGGTGCGCAGGTTGTCTTCCAGCACGAAGTAGCTGCCATCGCCGTCGCGCACCAGGTCGACGCCGGCGATATGGGCGTAGAGCCCACGGTGCAGGTCCAGGCCCTGCATGGCGATCTGGTAGCCCTCGTTGGCCAGCACCTGCTCTGGCGGGATGATCCCGGCCTTGAGGATGCGCTGGTCGTGGTAGATGTCCTGGAGGAACAGGTTCAGTGCCTGCACCCGCTGGATACAACCGCGCTCGACCATGCGCCATTCGCTGGCGCGAATGCTGCGCGGGATGATGTCGAAGGGGATCAGGCGCTCGGTATCCTGCTGGTCGCCGTACAGGGTGAAGGTGATGCCGGCGCGGTGAAACAGCAGGTCGGCTTCGCGCCGACGTTGCGCCAGCAGCTCCAGCGGCGTATTGGCCAACCAGCGGGCGAACTCCTGGTAATGCGGGCGGCAGCTGCCGTTCGCTTCGTACATTTCATTGAAAAAAGCCCGGGACATAGCCACTCCTTGCTACCGTTGCTGGCAGTGCGTTGTGCATGCAAAAGGCCATTGCAATGAAGGTGCCGAAAGTTCGGCGCAGCGCTGGCACGCCTGGGGATGAGCGCTAAGGCATTGAAACAGTGTGGTTTTATCGCGGCACAGAAAGGCAGCGCAGCGCGCCGTGGTGACCGGCCGTTGCCAGGGTGGTCGCATGACGTGCATCAAAACAGCGCGTCATGCGACCTGCCGCAGGTTTTGACCCGAGTTGGTGCGTGCGGGCGCAGCGCCAGCAGGGCGTGCGGGACAGTGTGGCCCACTCCTTGCTTTGTTTCGCCTCATGCAATTGAGGTAACAGTCACGCCATGCACGCCCAACGCCATCGCTTCAATGACGTCAACACCCACGCCAGCGCGATCCTCGGCTGGCAACAGACCTACGACCAGATCAGCGCCGGCAGTGCCCACACCGAACTGACGCACCTCACCGCGCAGCGCTTCCAGATTTTTCGTGAGTGCCTGGACAAGCGTGTGGTCCAGCACGGGGTGGCGCCGGCGCGGCGTTTTTGCCTGGCGCTCCCCGCAGGCAGCGCGGGTGCCGGGGTGTTCCAGGGCAGCAGTGTCGGCAGTGCGGATGTCACGCTTCTTCACAGTGGCCAGGAGTTTTTCGTCCATGCGCCCGAAGGCATGGACCTGCTGGCGGTCAGTGTCGATGCCGATCGTCTGGAACAGTTGGCCGAGCGTGAGTTCAGCGCCCAGGAACTGCGTGCGCTGAACCGCACCACCCGGCTGAAGGTCAGCCCGGCTTTCCTGGCGGCGATACGCCTGCAATTGCAGGGGCTGATCGATGCCGCGCTGCAGGGTGAAGCACTGGTGGAAGCCCAGCTTGAGGACTTGTTGCTGGAGTGCATGCTGGTGTTGCTGGAGCAGGTCAGCGAGGACGGCGCGGGGCGCGGGGGCAGTGTTGCGGTCAGCGCCTACCTGGTCCGGCAGGCGCACCAGATGGCCCTGGATTGCCTGGACGAGCCGTTGTCGGTGTTGCAGATCTGCGAGCGGCTGGATGTCAGCCGCAGCACCTTGCAGCGCAGTTTCCTGGGGGTCACCGGCCTGAGCCCGGTCGAGTACCTGCGCGCGGTACGCCTGAATGCCGTACGCCAACGGCTGCAGTGCACCGCAGCCGAGCAGTTCACCGTCGCCCGGGTGGCCAGCGACCTGGGCTTCACCCACCTCGGGCATTTCTCCGGGGCCTACCGCGCGCTGTTCGGTGAACTGCCTTCACACACCGCTCGCCAGGGCAGTGTCGTTCAGGCAAAGCGATCCAGTCGGTAAGGCGAGGGATCGACCAGCGGGGTACTGCCATCGATCAGGTCCGCCGCCAGTTGCCCGGCCGCGGGCGAGGTGCCGAAGCCGTGGCCGGAGAAGCCGGTGGCAAGCACCATACCCGGTAGCTGCTGAACCTGCCCGATCACCGGCAGCGAGTCGGGCGTCACATCGATGGTGCCGGCCCACGCCTGCTCGATACGCGCCTCTTTGAATACCGGCCAGGCGGCCCTGAGGTTGTTCAGCGCCTCCTGGTTCAAGGCCGGGTTGGCAGCCGGGTCCTGGGTGCGGATGCGCTCGAACGGGGAGACGGCCGTGGGCGACCAGCGCCGTGCCAGCGCCAGGTCCTTGAAGAACGGCTTGCCGAACGACACCCGCAGCAACCCCCGCTGTGCGCGGAACTGCGGCAGGTAGCGCCGCCCCAGCAAGGCATGATCTAAGGTCAGGTGCGCATCGAGGGCACCCCGTTGCGTGATGATGAAACCGCCGTCGATATGCTTGCGGAACGAGAAGTCCGGGCCGCCCACGGCGATGTCGGTCGGGCCTTCCATGGCCGCCGTGCGCAGTACCGAGCAATTCAGCGGCAAGGTCGGCAGGGCGACGCCGTGGTTACCCAGCAGGCGCCGCGACCACAAGCCGCCGGCCAGCAGTACCTGCTCGCAGCGGATCTCGCCGTGTTCGGTCACCACGCCGTCGATGCGCCCGGCGGCAGTGGTCACGCTGCGCACGGCGCAGTGCTCGACAATCACCGCGCCCCGGGCCATGGCGGCGCTGGCGATGGCGCTGCTGGCCAGGGTCGGCTCGGCCCGGCCGTCGCTTTCGGTGAAGATCCCGCCGGCCCAGGTTGCTTGTCCACCGGGTACGCGCTGGGCAATTTCAGCATTGCTCAGCAGCCGCGAACCGACCGGCAAGCCTTGCACCGACTTCAGCCAGGCCTCGTGCATCGCCATTTGCCCGGGCTCGCGGGCGGCGAACAGGATGCCCGCCTGCCGATAGCCGACCTCGCGCCCGACCCGGGCGGGCATGTGTGCCCACAACCGGTCCGCAGCCAGGGCCAGGGGCAGGTCTTCGCGGTGGCGGCTGGTCTTGCGCACCCAGCCCAGGTTGCGCGAGGACTGCTCGCCGGCGATGCGGCCTTTCTCCAGCACTACCACCGGGATGTTGCGCTCGGCGAGGGTCAGGGCTGCGGTCAGGCCGACGATGCCGCCGCCGATGATGACCACGGTGGTGGCACGGGGAGGTGTGGTTGCGCAGTGCACCGGCGCGATGACAGGGGACATGGACGGTTCTCCTCGGGGCGGGCTAGCGCGACAGGTCGATCAGCTGAGTGGTGGCACGCGATGCACCGCGGTAGGCGGTGACCTCCAGCTCCACCCGGTAGACCGTCGCGCCCAGGGGCGGGCAGGTGACCGTGCTGGCCGGGTCGATGCCGCGAAACACTTCGCCGACGATAGTCATCACGCTGGCGACATCCTCAGGCCTCTGGATGAACACCCGCGAGCAGACCACGTCGGCCAGGGTTGCGTCCACGGCATTCAGCGCCGCTTCGATGTTGGCGAACACCTGGCGGGTCTGTGCCTCGAGGTCTTCGGGGATTTCGCCGGTCGCCGGGTTGCGCCCGGCGGTGTTGGAGACGAAGATCCAGTCGTCCACGGCCACCAGGCGCGAGTAGCTGCCCAGGGTCTCGTATTTGGAGCCGGTCTTGAGTTTGGTGATCTGCAGCATGGCACTGTCCTTACGATTGAAAAGGTGGATGAATCAGCTCAGGGCCGGGCTTTCCCACAGGTTCAGGCGAACCCCGACGCCGCGTTCCAGTGCCTGGCGGTACACCACCGTGCCCCAGGCCACATCCTCGACCGGCATGCCGCCCACCGACATGATGATGATCTCCTCGTCGTTGAGCCGGCCGGGCGCGACGCCTGCGACGATCTTGCCGATGTCTTCCAGCTGTTCGGCCGGCAGCGTGCCTTCGGCGATCATGTCCATGAAGCGCACGCCCACCAGTGGCACATGGTTGTGCGCGGGTTTGGGCAGCTCCTCGAACCACGCCTCGTAAAGCCCGGTGTTGTCGACCACCTTGCGCACGTCGGCCTGTTCCATGCCGGCGTCGATGCTGCAGCCGGCCGGCATGGCCAGAAACGCGCCGGGCTTGACCCACTCGCGCTTGACCAGCGGGTAGCTGGACGGGTCACCGGTTTCGCCAGAGGTGCAGTAGGTGACCAGGTCCGAGCCGCGTACCACGTCCTCGATGCTGTCCACCACGTCGATGGTGGTGATCTGCGGGTAGCTGTCGCGCACCCAGCTGATGAAATCGTCCAGGCTTTTCTGGCCGCGGCCCTTGAGCTTGAGGGTGTCGATCTGCGGGCACACGGCCATGAACGCGGCCACGGTGGTCTTGCCCATCACGCCCGGGCCCAGCAGGCCGATCACCCGCGAGTCGCGGCGGGCCAGGTGGCGTGCGCCAACGCCGGGGATGGCGCCGGTGCGGTAAGCAGACAGCAGGTTGGCCGACATGTGCGCCAGCGGCGCGCCGGTGTCGGGGTCATTGAGGGTGAACATCAGGATCGAACGCGGCAGGCCCTTGTCGCGGTTGGCGATGTTGGAGCCGTACCACTTGACCCCGGCGGTGCAGAAGTCGCCACCCAGGTAGGCGGGCATCGCCATCATGCGCCGGTCGGCGGTGGGTTTGGGCATGTTGGGGAAGGGCGAGTCCTTGGGGAAGGTGATCATCGCGCCGTGGGAGTCGCTGTTCGGCCCGGCCATGCGGTAGTCGCCGTGGTGGAGCAGGGCGAACATCTGCTCCATGGTGTTCACGCAGGCCAGCATGTCGGTGACACCGGCGCGGATCATGTCCTGCTCGGACAGGTAGAGAAAGTCGATTCTTGTAGTTGTCGTCATGGCTCATCTCGGGGCGGAGGAAGAGGGCCGGCTGCGAAGGCTGCTGCCGACGGTGCCGATGTTAGGAACCCGCCAGGGCGCCCGGCTATCCCGAATTGGTCAGGAATCACGGGGTGCCTGCAGGCCTATCGACTCGCGCTGTCTAGCGTGGGGCTTTGCCCGTTTTCAGCGGGTTTCGGGCCGCAACAGCGCTGGCAGCCATGACCAAAAGCCCGGCAAAGCGGTACATGCCGCACGCCTTCGGGCGTTGCACACTGTGGCGGTGACAAGGCCCCTCAATTCAGGATCAGTCCATGAAAACAACAACATCCAATCCGATTGACAAGACGTCCGTGTACATCTGCGCAGGCCTGGTTTCCGCTGGCGGGGCGCTGTTGCTCAATGTGCTGCCGGTGCTGTTCGGCGCCCTGGCCGAGCAGTTCGGTTATGGCGAACAGCAACTGGGCAGCCTGGCCATGGCCATGAACCTCGGTTTCGGCGTGCTCGGCCTGGCCTCGCTGCTGTGGATCCAGCGCCTGAGCTGGCGGGTGATTTCCACCCTGTCGTCGGTGCTGGTGGCGATTGCGCTGGCCGGCATGCTGGGCAACCCCACGTACGAGACGCTGATGCTGCTCATGGCCCTGGCAGGGGCCGGCACGGGCGCGTTGTATGCCCTGGCGATGACCATTTTCGGCGACAGCGCGCAACCTGAACGGGCATTCGGCTTCAAGCTGGGCATGGAGACCGTGCCCGGCGCCTTGCTGCTGATCGTGCTGCCGGTCGCGGTGGCGCCGCAGTGGGGCTTCCAGGGCATGCTGGTGACGCTGGTCATCAGCCTGCTGCTGATGGGTGTAGCGCCTTTGCCGTGGGTACCGCGCCGCAGCGCGCGGCAGCTCGAAGCAGGCGCTGGCGGGGCGCCGGTGGTGTGCCGTGAGAGCCGCACCATTGCCTGGCTGAGCCTGCTGGCCAGCCTGGTGTTCCTCACCGGCATCATGTCGGTGTGGGCGTTCCTCGAGCTGATGGGCAAGAAGAGCGGCCTGGCTTCGGACACCATCGGCTCGGTGCTGGCGGTGGGCTTCATCATCAATGCCGGCGGCGGCTTCATCGCCTCGTCGGTCGGCCTGAAAGCCGGGCGTTTCCTGCCGGTGGCGGTGATCATCGCGGCCGAGGTGGCCGGGCTGGTGCTGTTGGCGCAGTTCGATTCGCTGACCACCTACGTGGCCGGGGTGATGTGCTTCCTGTTCTCGATCAGTTTCGTGCTGGCCTACACCTTCGGCGTGATGGCCGAGTTCGACCTGTCGGGCCGCTTGGTGGCCCTGGGCGCGCTGTGCCTGTCGGTCGGCGCGGCCGTGGGGCCGGCGGTCGGTGGCCTGCTGATCGAAGCCTACGGCTATACGGCGGTGCTGCTGTTCTCCGGTGCCTGCTCGATCAGCGTGCTGGCGATCTACGGTGCTGCCGTGCTGCGCTCGCAGCAGGCGGGTAAATGCGAGCCGCTTGGCGATGCGGTCACCTTGCCAAAGCTGTGATGGCCGCAGCCTGGGTAGAAAAGGCTCGCTGGGGATGACCCGGCGAGCTTTTTCATTTCGCGCAAACAAGGAAGAAACCAGACATGAAGATTGCAGTGATCGGGGCAGGGGCGATGGGCAGCCTGTTTGCCGCCAGGTTGATCGATGCCGGTGCCGAGGTGACCCTGGTGGACGTCGATGAGCGGCTGCTCGACGCCCTGCGCTGCCATGGCCTGCGCCTGGAGGACGAACGGGGCGCCCGCGTGTACTGGCCTCGGGTGGCGCGCGCCGAGCAGGTGCAAGGCGAGGTCGATGCCATGCTGATGCTGACCAAGAGTCACCACACCCGCCAGGCGATGCAGGCAAGCCGGCATCTGCTCGGCCAACAGACCTTGGTGCTGACGTTGCAGAACGGCCTGGACAGCGTGCCGGTGCTGCGCGAGTACGTGGCTGACCCTTGCCTGGCGATCGGCATGACCCTGTACCCGGCCGATGTGCTGGCGCCGGGTAGCGTACGCAGCAGCGGCGCTGGCGAGGTGCGCTTGCGCGGGCTGTTGCCTGGGCCGCAGCAGGCCGGGCCGTTGCAGGCCCTGACCGACTGCCTGCGGCGCGGCGGCATGCACTGCATCGAAGACCCGCATATCGAGGTGAGCATCTGGGAAAAAGTCGCCTTCAACACGGCCCTGAACTCGCTGTGTGCCCTGGCGGGGGCAAGCGTGGGCGAGTTTGGCCGCTGCTCGCGTGGCCGCCAGGTGGCGTTCAAGTTGGTCGCCGAAGCCGCCGCGATTGCCGCTTCGGTGGGTGTGGCGCTGGACCCGCAGCGGGTCATGCAGGCGGTGGAGCAGGCGTTCGTCGTGCATGCCGGGCACAAGCCCTCCATGCTCCAGGACCTGGAGCATGGCAGGCGCATGGAGATCGACGCGCTGTCCGGCGCGTTGCTGGCCCATGCCCGGCGCCAGGGCGTGCGCGCCCCGGCCATGGCCGCTGTCGACAGGCTGTTGCGCCGGCTGCAGCGGCGCCGCGCGATGGCCTCAGTGCAGCGGTGAGAAGGCCGCGGGCAGGTAGACCACCGAGTTCATCTTCTGCAGTTGCGGGGCAGAGTTTTCCGGCGGCCATACCCCGTCGCCGACGGCGCGGGTGCGCACATCCAGGCGTTGCTCCAGGCTGGCGTAGGGCCAGATGTGCAGGTAGCGCGGCACCCGGCCATTGGTGGCGTAGAACGCTGCATACACCGGTGAATACCCCTCGCCGGTGCGCGGCCCGACCGCCTTGCGCCAACCGGCCAGGGTCGGTGCCAGGCCGGAACTGACCAGGTCGTACTCACGCAGTTCATAGAACGGGCCGTGCTTGCCGGGCGCCAGCGGCTCAAGGAACGGGAACAGGCGGTAGTCGTCCATGTGCTGCTCGAGCACGAACTCACCGATACCGAACGCATCGCTGGCCAGCAGCACACGTTCGCGTTCGGCCGCCTGGACCTCGACGCTGGCAAAGCGCCGCAGCACGGCAATGGTGTTTTGCGGGCCGATCTCGGACACCCAGCAACCGATCAGTTCGACGCCTTCGATGGCGGCCTGCAAGGCCGCCTGCAGGCGCGGCAGGGCCTGGCCGGGGGTGCGCACGCGCAAGGTGAAGCGCAGCAGTTCGTAGTGGTTGGACATCAAGCGTGACTCCTGGATAAAAGCCCGGGCAAACGGTAGGGCACGCTAAAGGGCAGCGGGCAGGGCGCTCAATGACAAGCGCGCGCAATGTTGTTGCGTGATCCGCAACGAGCCGTCGGTCGCAGGGCACGATGGGCAATGTGGCGCGGTATGTGCTTGCGCTTCGGGCACAGCTTTTTTGTTACCCAAAATCACGTGAATATTGCACTAATATGGCGCGTGCTTTCGATAGAGGTGGTTGATGAACGGTCAAGCGATGTCTGTCTGGAACACCCGTGTCCACGCTATTTGCGGGCGCTTCGAAACCCGCTACGACCACTGCCAGAGCCTTTTCATCGGCGATTTGCGCCCCTCGCTGCTGGGCACCACACAGGTCGCTCACATCCGCAGCAATGCCCATGCAATCGCCCGCTCAGGGCGCGACGCGGGGCGTGACGGCGACTCACATTGTTTCCTTGTGTTACAACAGAGCGGGGAAATGTCCATCGAACTGGGCGACCGGGTGATGGACCTGCGCGAAGGTGACATGGCCCTGCTGGACTCGGCGCAGGCGATGAAGATGATCCCCCGCGGGCTGTTCTCCCACGTGTCCATCCACCTGCCCCGTGAGCGCTTGAAGAACCTGGATGCCAGCCGTTTCGGCAAGCTGTCCACCGCCGGTGCGTGCGGGCAGTTGCTGGCGACGCTGGTGCGCCAGGTGGCCGAAGGCGAACTCGAACAGTGGGCCTGCGCGGAAGACGGTGACGGGCTGCAGGCCGCGCTGGTCGGGCTGCTCGGCTCGGTGCTGGAGTACCGGGCGCGTGACAGCTCGCCCGGCCTGCACCTGCACGAAGTGCAGTCGCTGATCCAGCAGCGCCTGGACTCGCCGCGCCTGACGCCCGTCGCCCTGGCCGAGGAACTGGGTATTTCCAGCCGCCAGCTGTATCGCCTGTTCGAAGCCAGCGGCGACAGTGTCTGCCGTTACATCCTCCGCGAACGGCTACTCAAGGCCGCACAGGACTTGCGCAACCCTGCCTATGGGCATCGCTCGATCACCGACATCGGTACCCGTTGGGGCTTTGCCGACTCCGCGCACTTTTCCAAGACTTTCAAGAAGCAGCTGGGCATGACGCCGAGTGGCTATCGCAGCCAAGGGTAGTGGGCCTGCACCTCAGGGGTACTGCCAAGCGGCACTCAGCCACCCAGCGCCCTGATCAACTGCTCGTTGAAGGCCGGGATATCGTCCGGCTTGCGGCTGGTGATGAGGTTGCCGTCCACCACGACCTCTTCGTCTACCCAGTTGCCGCCAGCATTACGAATATCGTCCTGCAACGTCTTGTAGCTGGTCATCCGCTTGCCCTTGACCAAGCCTGTGGACACCAGCAGCCAGGCCCCATGGCAGATCACTGCCAGCGGCCTGCTTGCCGAATCGTGACTTTTCACCAGCTTCTGGGCGCCGGGTATCAGCCGGATGGTGTCGGAATTCTGTACGCCACCAGGCAGCACGATGGCGTCGTAAAGATCGAGGTGGGCGCTGTCGAAGGTTGCATCCACGGCAAATTCGTCGGCGGGCTTGTCATGGTTCCAGCCGCGCACCGCACCTTCCTTGTCAGCCAGGATGTCGACCACCGCGCCCACCTTCTGCAAGGCGTCACGCGGCCCGGTCAGCTCCACTTGCTCAAAACCATCGGTGACCAGAAAGGCCACGCGCTTGCCGTTCAGTTGTGCACTCATTGTTGAATCTCCGTTTTCCATAGACCTTAAAGGGAGGCCCTGATCCGGGCTCGAAGTTCAAAGACGATGCCTCAACGGCGCCTGCGTTGCCTCGTTGGCAGCCTTGGCTATGCTAATCATTCACCCCTGACAGCCACGGGATTTCAGTGAGGATCTGACGTGAGGTTGTCTGACTTCATCGCGCAAAACATGGAGCCCATCCTCGAGGCTTGGGAGGATTTCGCTCGTACTGTCGATACCCCGATGCCAGACCTCGATGCGTCAGGCCTGCGCAATCACGCCGAAGGCATATTGCGAACCGTGGCTCTGGACATGGCGTCGCCACAGACTGCAGTCGAGCAGTACCAGAAATCCCGAGGCCTGCAGGTACCCAGCCCGGTTGAAACGGCCGCCCAGGTCCATGCGGTTTCGCGGCTGGATGCCGGATTTACCCTGGACCAGGTCGTTGCCGAGTATCGGGCGCTGCGTGCCACGGTGCTGCGCCTTTGGCTGGCGCTGCAAATGACGGGTGAGTCCCACGCTATCGATGACATGGTTCGCTTCAACGAGGCCATTGACCAGGCCTTGGGCGAGTCGATCACCTCCTATGGCATCGCGGTGGAAACCACCCGAAAACTGATCCTCGGCGTGCTCGGGCATGACCTCAGAACGCCTTTGACCGCAGCGCTGTTGGGGGCCGAGATGTTGAGTCGCCAAAGCCAGCTTGCCGAGCGCGACCGCAGGATTGCGAATCAGGTTGTGACCAGTGTCGGGCGATCCAGGCAAATCGTCACGGACCTGCTGGATCTCGCAAAAGCCAATCTGGGCAGCGGCATTCCCATCCAGAAGGAGAAAGTCGATCTGTCAGAGGTGTGTCATTCACTTGTAGAAGAGCTGCGTGTTTCCCGGCCTGAGATCACCGTTGTCCTGCAGGACGGTAACCGGGCCCTGGGCCAGTTTGACGCCACCCGGATGGGGCAGGTGTTCTCCAACCTCATTGCCAATGCGTTTCACCATGGCGATCATGCCAAGCCCATTACCGTAACGCTGACGCAAAGCACAACGGCGGTCGAGTTCAGCGTGCATAACTGGGGCAAGCCCATTCCAGCGGATGTCTTGCCTTACCTGTTTGACCCTAAAGGCCGATATTCGCGGTTGACTTCGGAACACCATGAGGCATCGGGGGGGCTGGGCCTCGGGTTGTTCATTGTTGGTGAAATTGTCGCTCGCCATGGTGGCTCCATCGATGTCGAGTCGAGCCAGGCATCTGGTACCGTATTCCGCGTCTCACTTCCAACCCAATAGCGCGGGCGATTCGAACGCCGGTGGGAGCGACAGCATTTAGCGCCACCGGTCTGTTGAGAGGGCCACCTCGCTGAACGTACCTGCCCCGCCATCACCAGAACTGAGCAGGGCGCATTTCTGTCGCCCCTCTCATTCTGGAGTTCAGCATGAAAGCAATCGTGTACAACGGCCCACGTGACGTTGCGGTCAAGAACGTACCGGACGCAAGAATTGAAAAGCCTACGGACGTGCTGGTGCGCATCACCACGACCAATATTTGCGGTTCTGACCTGCACATGTACGAGGGACGCACCTCGTTCGAAGCCGGCAGAGTGTTTGGCCATGAAAATCTCGGTGAGGTGATCGAGGTGGGGGGCGGAGTCGATCGGATAAAAGTCGGCGATCGGGTCTGCCTACCCTTCAATATAGGCTGTGGCTTCTGTGAAAACTGCGAGAAAGGCCTCACTGGGTTCTGCCTCACAGCCAACCCTGGTACTGCAGGCGCCGCTTATGGCTTCGCCGATATGGGCCCCTATCAGGGAGGGCAGGCTGAATTGCTGCGTGTGCCCTATGCAGACTTCAACTGCTTGGTACTGCCTGAAGATGCCCAGGAACATGAAGATGACTACGTCATGCTCTCGGATATTTTCCCGACGGGTTGGCATGCGACGGAATTAGCCGGCTTGCTGCCTGGTGAGAGCATTGCCATCTACGGCGCGGGCCCTGTCGGCCTGATGGCGGCCCACTCGGCAATCATCAAAGGCGCGTCCCAGGTGTTCGTCATCGACAACCAGCCGGATCGCTTGCAACTCGCCGCTCAGCTGGGGGCAACCCCCATCAACGCAGTCGAGCAAAAAGCAGTGGAAGAGATCATGAACCTCACCCACGGCAAAGGCACCGACCGGGGCTGTGAATGCGTGGGTTACCAGTGCTGCGACAAGCATGGCCATGAAGCCAATTACCTCACCATGAACAACCTGGTGGCATCCACCAAGGCTACCGGTGGCATCGGCGTGGTCGGGGTGTTCGTGCCAGAGGATCCGGGCGCCAGGAACGAGTTGGCGAAAGAGGGCAAGATGGCCTTCGACTTTGGTGCGTTCTGGTTCAAGGGCCAGCAGATTCGAACGGGCCAAGCGAACGTCAAGGCCTACAATCGCCGCCTTGCGGCGCTCATCCATCATGGGCGTGCCAAGCCCTCGCAGATCATTTCGCATCGCTTGAAACTGGCTGAAGGTCCCGATGCGTACAAACATTTCGATGCGCGGGATGACGGCTGGACAAAAGTGGTACTCAAGCCTGCTGCCTGATCCGGTCTCGCTGCTTCCAGGGAAGGAAGCATGGCGAGAAATTCAGCTCCCGAGGCGCTATCACCCGGTAATTTCCAGTTGCGTGTTCTTCCGCCACCCTCGCAGGTTCATGGCGCAGAGGCAGATCTGCAAGATGATCAAGGCCCAGGCTTGCGCCTGCCAGCCCCACACAGCCCACAGCACGTTGCTTGCGATGAAACAGCAGAACCCTGCCTTGCGTCTTCCCGGGCGGCGCGAACCGATGCACCACGCGGCCAGCACGGTCATCACCATGGCAGGCCATTCCAACCACTCGAGCCAATGTTCCATTAAAACGTTCCCACTCATCGTCTGGATACCTGCCAGCGTCGCGTGCACTGGCAGGTAGTCGCCACATCAAGCCGCGCGCTGCTCACCTTTGAGCATCTTTTTCTGCATTTCCATGGTTTGCCCAAGCTCCTCAAGGGTGGCCTTGCCGAGCAACTTCTTGGCGGTGGGGAACAGTTCGCTTTCTTCTTCTTCGATGTGATGCTCCAGCAACTCTTTCATCACCTTGACGCGCCCGGCGAACTCGACAGTGCCGGTTTCGGTGTGCAGCAGGTCGGGCAGGACGAGGGAGTCGACAGTCCGGTGCTCTTCCTTGGCCTCGTAGTACATCTTCGCTTCTTCCTTGCCGCCCGCTTGCTTGATGGCCGGATAGAGAATCTGTTCTTCGAGCGCGGTGTGAATCTGCAACTCCTGCTCGATTCGGTGAAGTAACTCGGCCCGTTTCTTCACCGCTCGCTCGGTGGTGGTCGAGAGTTCTTCGAGCAGCTTCTTCACCAGCTTGTGGTCTTGAATCAGTAAGTCGATAGCGTTCATGGCGTTACCTCATCACGGATAGGATTTACAAACTTGCCTGTGGTTGAGTCCCTGGCAAGCGATACGGTTCCACGCAGATGATGTCTGGCGTCATCGTTGGGGATGGCAGCCACCGATGGCCATCGCAGCTCTGAGGGCTGCCAGGTGGGTCAAGCCTTGCGGAAGGTTGCCCAGATACTGTCCAGACGCCGGATCGATCATCTCCGCGTAGATGCCCACGCCGTGGGAGAGGCCTTGCAAAGCGTCCGCATACGCGGCCTCGGCGCGATCTTGCTGGCCGAGGATGGCCCAGGCCTCGATCAACCAGAAGGTGCAGGCCAGGAAGCAACCTTCTTCTTCCTGTGCCTGGGTGTAGCGATAATGGAAAGCGCCAGCGCCGAGATCCCCTTGAATGACGTCCAGCGTGCTGCGCAGGCGCCCGCTGCTGGGGTAACCAAACCTGACGGCCAATGCCAGCGAGGCGTCCAGTCGCCCGCTGCCGGGGTAGAACAGGTAGGCCTGGCGCTCCTCGCTCCAGCAGTGCGCTTCGATCCAGTTCTGGATGCGCTGACGCTCGCGATCCCAGCGCTCTCGGCAGGTGGTGGGAAGGTGACCACCATCTGCCAGTTCGATGGCGCGGCTCAAGGCTTGCCAGCAGCTGATCTTGGACATTGTGTAGTGCTGCTTTTCCGGCAGCTCCCAGATCCCGGCGTCTTGCTGACGCCAACCGTCGGCGCACTGGTCGGCAAGGCCCGAGAGGAGCATGGCACTTGGCGCATCGAGGATGTTGCCGCTGTCGATGAAGCAACGCGCTGTTTCGAAAATGTCGCCGAACACCCCGTGTTGCAGTTGGTCACGGGCGTCATTGCCGACAACGGGTGGCGAGTTCTTGTAGCCAGGCAGGTCGACCGGGCGTACGCAGTTACCGATTGCACCTTCGAGGGTATAGAACACCCGAGGCCCGAGTTCATCCAGCCGGCGCAGTAGCCAGGTAAACGCAGCCTTGGCTTCTGGCTGCGCGCCGATACCCAGAAACGCTTCGATGGTGTAGCCGGCATCGCGTATCCAGGCGAAGCGGTAATCGTAGTTCTTTCTGCCGCCAATCCGTTCGGGTAGGGATGAGGTTGCTGCCGCCATGATCGAGCCACTCGGAGAGGACAGCAGGAGCTTGAGGGCCAGGGCATTGCGGACTACTTGGGTCTGGTACGGGCCGTTGTAGACCAGCCCCTTCGACCATTGGCACCACTCCCGGTGCGAGCCGTCGATACGTTCATCGATCAGGGCCAATGGCGGTACCACCAGCGGCTCATCGCGCCCTGCGATGATCGCCACTACTGAGCGTTGACCTGCCGCAAGGCTAAGGAGAGCACGAACGCCCATGTCGTCCTTGCGTGCGATTTGCACCTGCTGGTCGTGCAGGAACATGCCGAGTATTCGGCCCGCATGGAAAACGCAGGCGTTGTCGTTCGGCGCCACGTAGGGGCTCACCGTGTCGGCCTGGGTTCCGAAGTCGATGGCGATCTCGAAATCGACCTGACCCTCTATGCCTTCGATGCGCCTGGCGAGTTCAGCCCAAGGCAGGCGCCCAGCTGGGCCACTGTTCAAGGACTCGGTCAGCCGCGCACGACCCTGGTGGGTGGTAAAGATTGTTTCGAGCACGTTGCTGTCTGGCAGGTAGCGGCGCTCAGCAACGAATGGCTCGCTGGGGGTGATGGAAAAGAAGCCGCCTGTGTGAGGGGCCAGCAGCTTGTCGAACAGGGGCGGGGAGTCCATGTGCGGCACGCACCACCAGTCGATGGAGCCGTCCAGCCCCACAAGTGCTACAGAGCGCCCATCGCCCAGCGCACCATACTCCTCCAGGGGAAGCCATCCGCCCTCATCGCGCAGAGGTGTACCGTGTTGAACTTCGACCGCTTCCCTTTCCATCGGCGTGCCTCAGAGATGAGCTGTTCTGCTTGGGACATACCTGCATGGCGCCTGGTTCGTTTCAGCTCGGCGCCGAGAAAATAGAGGGAATTTAGCGTTGGCACGGAAATCTCAACTAAAGCGAAAGGCGTGGGCGCTTCGTGCCCTCGCATTCACCCTGCGCGGAACAAGAACAAAAGGGGGTTTACATGAGTTGTCTGATTTGCGCCGGACAAGCTGAGTCCGTCGAATGCATTGGCGGTTGGGAAGAACGACGCTGCTCTGCGTGTGGCTGTTACCGAATGTCCCAGGCGCTCATCCTGGTAATGATGGAAGAGGGTCAGATTTTCGATACCGAACGGATGCGAGCGTGGCTGGTGTCCTGTCGCCAACTGATGCCCATTCCCACGATCGACCATGGCCAGGCGATTTTGGCGCTGTAGACGGTCGAGACCTTGGCAAGGGTGGCCAAGTGCCTTATTCGGCGGGAATGATCGAGATCTTTCCGTTGCGTTCGACGATGGCGAACTTGACCTGCTCGATGTTCTCGATGCCTTGGCTGTCCCGCGCTGACTCAAGAATATCGTCCTCCGTGAGGCGGGCCCGACGCATGCGGTGATGCAGAAAGCGCCCATTCTCGACAACCAGGGTAGCGTGCCCGTCCAGTAACCTGGCCAAGGGCCTGGAGTTGAGCTTCGCGAGCGAAAGGCCGACGTCCAGGACGATCAGCGTGGCAATGACCAGCATGGCATTGGTGAATGAAAAATCCTCGCCAAGCAGCGCCTGCTGGGTGGCTTCGCCAATGATCAGCAGCAAGACGAAGTCGAAGGTTGTCAGGTCGGCAAGTGAGCGTCGCCCGGCTACCCGAAACAGTAGCATGAGGGCGACGTACATCCCGGCTGCGCGGAGGATCGAATCCATGATGCACTCCTAGGGGTAAAGAAACGTGGAGAAGTGAACGGCGCTTTGGGGGCCCGCCTTGACGCTGCCCTGCAGAATACCCACGTGTTCACTTCGAAGGGTCAGGTACAAGGTCGCGACACCCTCTTGCCCAGTACCCAATTCGAACAACAAGGCCGAACCCTGTGACGTCGACCGTTGCGGCTCCGGTTGTAACGTCTCGATACTGGCGTCACGAAGCAATGGTCCCTCGATTACCACCTCCACCGGTTGGCCAGGTGTGCCCTGAACGGTGATGAAGAGGCTGTCCGTGGTGCCACTTCGGCTCAGGCGCTGATACTCGACCCGTACCCGTCCATCCTGGCTCACTACCTCGGCATCGCTCAAGGGGCCATTACCGAACAGGCCTGCCAAGGCAAGTAGCACGATGGCCACGAGCACATACCACCCCACGCGTTCGAAACGCCAGACGCGCTGCTGCCTCGGCATGTCTTCTTGAACAGGATGATGCCTGGATACCCGTTCATCTTCCGACATGATCCCTTGCCCTCAGGCGCGCTCGCCGCGTAACCAGCGCTGGTGGTAGTGGGAAAGCCGGGTCAAGCCGAACAGGGCGCCTTGACGCATGACTTCAGACCGCTCGCCGAAGAAACGTTGAGTGCGTGTGAAAACCGCGATTGGCTCACCCGCAAAAGCCCACGCGAAGCACAGGGTGCCCGGTGGTATCCCGGACTCGGGTGCCGGCCCTGCCACGCCAGTGGTGGCGATCACCACGTTGGCGTCGCTGTCGCGCAAGGCACCCAAGGCCATCTCCCAGGCCACTGCTTCGCTGGTCAGGCCGTAGCGTTCGATGGTTTCGGCGCTGACGCCCAGCAAGCGTTTCTTGGCGCTGGGTGAGTAGACGACGTAGCCGCTTTCCAGCACCTCTCCGGTACCCGGTACCGCCGCCAGCATAGCCACCAGGCAGCCCGCAGTACACGACTCTGCAGTGGTCAGGATCAATTGGTTGTCTTTCAGATAGCCAAGGGCGGCCAGTACAGGGTCGTTTGCCATTCCAGTGTCGACTCGCTTGTTTTGCTGTGGACGCGACCCTGGCGCATTTGGTTCATCGGATCTGTTGCCCGCCTGTCTTCTGCAGCGACCCGGGCTTGAACTTTGCTCTGTATTGAGGCTTCCCTTGTTCACAGGCAAAGACCAGGAGAACAGCGTGATGAAACAGACCGATACGCAAAAACCAGGTGGCCAAACAGGGCCAAACGGGGAGCAGGAGCGGGACAACGATGCCCATCGTCCGGATGGATCGACCGGTACGTCCCATGACTCCACGGCGCAAAAAACGGCACGTGATCACAACCAGCACAAACATTGAACCGCGACGCAGTGAGGCTCGCCAAACAGGCGAGCCTCCTTTGACTAGAGGATCGGTTTACCGCCCGTGACTGCGTAGCGTGATCCACTGATGTAGCTGGCCTCATCGGAGCCCAGCAGCACGTAGATCGGCGCGACTTCGACCGGCTGCCCCGGTCGCCCCATCGGATAGCTCGAGCCGAAGTTCTTGACTGCTTCGTCGGGCATGGTGGCCGGGATCAGAGGTGTCCAGATAGGGCCAGGCGCCACGCTGTTGACCCGAATGCCCTTTTTGCCAAGCAGCTGGGCCAACCCCGCGGTGAAGTTGGCAATCGCGCCCTTGGTCGTGGCGTAGGCGAGCAAACTGGGCGAGGGATCGTCGGAGTTCACCGAACTTGTGTTGATGATCGAGCTGCCCTTGGGCATGGAAGGCAGTGCCGCCTGGCAAATCCGGAAAATCGCAGTGATGTTGGTATCGAAGGTTTTCACCCATTCATCATCGTCAATTTCTTCCAGCGTCTCGTGGGACATCTGGAACGCCGCGTTATTGACCAGGATGTCGATACGCCCGAACTGGCTGACCGTCTTTTCGACGATGTCGTAGCAGTGCTGTTTTTGCGCCAGGTCTCCGGGCAACAACAGGCATTGGCGGCCTGCCTGCTCGACCCAGCGTGCGGTTTCTTGCGCGTCTTCATGCTCATCAAGATAGGCGATTGCCACGTCGGCGCCCTCACGGGCATAGGCAATGGCCACTGCCCGGCCGATTCCGCTATCACCCCCGGTGATCAGTGCAACCTTGCCTGTCAGTCGATTGTGGCCGGTGTACGACTGCTCACCGCAATCCGGCTGGGGTTCCATCTTGCGCTGCGAGCCGGGGACGTTTTGCGGCTGTGAAGGGAAGGGCGGAGTAGGAAAGTCTCGCATGGTGGTAGCTCCTGCAGTTGAGAACACTCATACCGGTTCGAAAGGCCCGGCCCCGGTGTGTTGGTTTCAATCTGCGTCTGGTGCGACGAGTGGTGCGAGATTTCAATCGAATTGAATTATGGGCTCCATCGCCTGTTCTACCGTGCTCGGCTCCACGCTCACCCCATAGCCCGGAGCGCAATTTCCGGAGCAGCGAGTGCCTCGAATCATTACACCAGCGACCCCTGAGCACGAGATCAGCGAGCACAATGCCAGGATGTTTGGCTCCCCCAAGGAGCGCCTGGACTTCTACCGCCGTGAGATCCAGTACGAAACCAGCATCTTGGCCAATCGCACGGATGCCTACCTGGCTGCCCAGTCTTTTCTGGTCATCGCCTTTGTCTCTTCCATGGGCAACCTTAACCAGGGGTGGGGCGAGATGTTCACACTGATCGTGCCAGCGTTTCTTGCCTTGCTTGGGGTATTGAGCTCGCTCAACGCCTGGCCTGGCATCCGGGCGGCCTACAACATCATCGATCACTGGCAGCTCAAGCAAAGTCACCTGTTGCGTAGCGAGCCGTTGATGGGGCTGGCTTATGACGAGTCGCCGCTGTTCTGCGAGGCTGAAACCTCGCGTGCAGGGCATCGGAAATCCCTGCTGTTTTCGCTGCGCACGCCGTGGATCTTTCTGGGGTTCTGGGTGCTGCTGGGTTGCTATTCGGTGTACATCCAACTGGCCTGAACGTGTCAGTTGCCAGTTCGATGGAATTAATGCTTCCCCGGCTTGCTCAATAGCACATGAACTAAGGAGGGAATTCTGGTGGTGGGACAGCAACTGTATGTCATTGAGTACGAACTTCACGGTGAACCTCGGACATTCATCATTCGTATGGAGAAGATGGACAACGCCGTCGCCTGGCACTGGGCCAGTTGTGATGCTGGCGTTGGCATTATTCCAAGGTTCAGTGAGCAGAAAATCAAACGGGTCAGTCGGCCGATGGCCGAGCGCTACGGCATCGCCAATGTGAAGTGGCGGCTCGCGGGCCAGGGTCCGGAATTCGTAGCGCAACCTATCGATGTCAAAAAGTTCTCGGGAGCTGCCTCAGGTACCTGAGGCGCAGTGTCCGATTCACTTGCCTGGAGGTATTGCCATGCAGCCGAAAACGCAGGGCTCTGAAGAAAAGGGCCCCAGCGACGTACCGTTCATCAACGACCCGCAAAAGCCTACGTCGCCACCCTTGAATGATGCCGATGCCACGGATGCAGCCGAGGCAGAGGACGACATCCAGGATGATGACGACCCATTCAATTAGCCCGGAGAACTACACGATGGACAATTATCACCTCAGCCCGGCAGCAGATGGCTGGGAATTGAAGAAAGTCGGTGCCGAACGAGCGTCCAAACGTGCGGCGATCAAACAGGAACTGGTCAACGCCCTTGCAGATTTCTTTGATGGCAAGACAGCGTCGGTGAAGATTCACAAAGCGGATGGCACCCTCGAAGAAGAGCGCACCTACCCAAGAGCGGCTGACCCGCGCCGCAGTAAAGGTTGAAGGCCGTAACTGCTCGAGACCTCGGCATCGAGGTGACCGATGTCGGCGGGGTGTTCAGATGGTTGCTGGCCAGTTTTCTCATGGGCAAGCGCATCCGCTCGACCGTAGCAGTCAAGGCGTACCGGATCCTTGTCGATGAGCACGGTCTGGATACGCCACATAAGCTTGCCCACCCTTATCCACTGATGGAAATCAGGCTATCAATTCAAGTGGGTGCCGTGATCGTGGATGGCAAGTCTTCCAAGCTTGCGGTGATGACTTCATGCAACCGTGTCAAGGGCCAGGGCTTGGGCAAGAACACTGCGCCCTCCGGTAACACCCGACCGGCGAACTCGTAGTAGCCACTCATAACGATGATACGAGTCCGAGGGGCTTGCTGATTAGTTATCCAGGCCAGATCCACGCCATTAAGTAAACCCGGCGTCTGAACGTCACTGAGTAGCAGCGCCCAATCCTCGTTATCCAGTATTTCACGACCTTCATCAGCGGTAGCTACCGCTGTAACTGAGGCTCCCCAATCTTCGAGATAGAGGGTGAGAAGCTCGCGAATCATGGGTTCGTCCTCAACGACGAGGACACGGGTTGAAGAGGATGTAGATGCGTGATCCAGCTTTTTCATGACAATACTCAAAATCCGCCTGCCTGAAGGGAAAGGACATCCAGGTCTTCTCGCTGGTCGCCAGCAAGACGTAGCAGTGCGCCATCAGTCTGACATCGCGGGTCTTCAAAAAATTCACTTGAACAGTGTGTCGCGCTACTTATCCGAGAACGCGACTGTGGCTAACGTGCTCATGTGAATCTGGTTGCGAGCCGCTGACACTGCTGTTTTGAACCTCTGGGAGCAAGGGTGACTCAACCCTCCATCAGCGTATGAGGCCTCCTGATGCGAACGCTCGAGAAAAACCTGTCTGCCGCCCAACTGCTGAAGCTCAATTGTCTGGCGGTTTGGTATCGGGTGCTTGAAGACAGGGCATTGCGCATGGACTCGCCTGACGACTATCACGAGGAACTGCTTCGCCAGGCCGATGAGATGGATCGTCGAGGGATTATCTGCTGGCAGGAATGGCGCGATCTTCGTCTGGAGGCTGACGCTGCTTACTTGAGAGCGGTAGCAGGGGAGGACTATCGCCATGTTAATCCCACGAGTTCGTTAGCAAAGTAGGGATCGAACGTGATCTCGCAATGAAACCACGCTCATTCCTCTGTAAGCAGACCTTCTCTATCTATCCCCGCGTCGTGAATGTGTGAGGCTAAAACCCAAAAGGATTCCCAGCACCGCTGCGCCGATCAGCAGCGGCGTTTTATCTTTTGGCTTCCTCCAACCTCCGTCGATACCCCTCCTGCCACTCGGAGGCTCAAAGAGGTTGCCTGACGATGCTTCGGCTATGGGGCTGCGATTTATCCCCCAGCGCGTCAGCCTCCCTGACAACAGTGGCAGGTTTGGTATCAGGTAGCTGGCCAAATGTGCGAGGCGCGCCGCAGCGCCAACCGTGGTGTGAGCCCGAGGCGAGATTGCGCAGGCCACCATAGCCTTCGCCACCCTTTCGGGATCGTATACGGGGCCTGGCGGTGTCAGCGCATGTCCGGTGTAATTACCGCCGTCTCGGAAGCCTGGTGTGTCCATGACTGCTGGATAGATATCGCAAACATGGATGTTGGGAAACTCAGTCAATTCGCCCCGTAATGCCTCGGTCAGTCCACGCAAGCCGAATTTGCTCGCCGAATAAGCGGCGGCGTAGGGCTGGGCCACCCAGCTGCCCAGCGACAGCGTGTTGATCAGAATGCCGCTGCCCTGTGCCTTGAAGAAGGGAAGGGCGACATAGGCACCTCGCAGGTAACCGATCAGGTCAGTCTGGATGACCTGCTCGTGCGCCTCCAACGGCGTTTCTTCGAAATTGCCGACCGCGCCGACCCCGGCATTGTTGACCCAGATATCGATCCGTCCATGTCCAAAGTCTGCGGCCTGAGCGGCAAGCGCTTGAACCTGGTCGCTGTGGGTGACGTCGGTCGTGATCGCTATGGCATCCGTACCGCAATCGGTGCATTCATCCAGCACGTCGAACAACGCCTCTTCATCGCGTGCGGCGAGTACCAGGCGAGCACTTTTGCACGCAAAGGCATGCGCGGCGGCTCGGCCTATGCCGCTGGATGCGCCGGTGATGACCACGACCTTGCCGCGCAGAGGCCCTTTGAGCGGAGCGCCACGGTCAGGCGCTTCTCGTTCCGCACCCGAGGCGCTGGGGTCAAGGGGGGCAATGGGGTCGCTGGCCTCGATCCGCGAGAGCTCAAGGGAGGTGCCATCGATCAGGGTCAACGTCAGCCCTTCGACCGTGCCTGCCTCCCGGTTTGGAAATACGGGCTCACCTTCGGCATCCAGGCTGTCGTAGATGAAGCGCGTACCTTCGAGCCAGCCCACGGCGGTGAGAAGTTCAGGGCCGAGGTAATACTTCCCGTTTTGAAAGAAGCCTGGAAACTGATGAGCGCGCTCCACGTTTTCCACGCGATAACGTTCGCCTGATTTCATGCCTGTCGCTTGATCGATCATGTTGAAACCCCTGTAAGTGGAGCTCGAAGATGTCAGCCTTTGCTGTGCTCGTCGGAAGTGGGGCCAGTGCCTCGCTTGATACCGCGCGGGCCAGCAACGCCCCAGATACCCAGACCAACCAACGGTAGCGCCACGATCAGCAGGGCCCAGGCCGCCTTGACTGCATCCGGCTTGTCGCTCCGGAACACGCTGACGATGGCCCACAGATCGATGAGTAAAAGGATTGTTGCCACGGCAATCCAGAAGTAGCTGGCGAGACCGTTCATGTGCTTGCCTCCTTTACACGAAGTCAGGGCCCAAGGTGCCCGCTGCCGCGCCTGGCACGAGGATGACCTTGCGGCAGTTGTCCTGCTTCTGATCGAACATCTTGTAGCCCATGGCCGCTTCTTCGAGTGCCAGGCGGTGGGTGACGATCAGCTCTGGTTGCAGGCGTCCTGCTTCGATGTGTTCAAGAAGTTCAGGCAAGTATTTCTGCACATGGGTCTGGCCCATCTTGAAGGTAAGGCCCTTGTCAAACGCGTCGCCGAACATGAACCCGTGAATGAAGCCCGCGTACACACCGGGGACACTGACAACGCCACCGCGTCGCACCGCAGCAATGCTCTGGCGCAGCGCCTTGCCACTGCTTCCTTCGATTTTCAGCGCCGTCATCACCGTTTCGGCAGTGCTGCCCTTGGCCTCGAAACCGACCGCATCGATCACCGCATCGACGCCGCGCATGCCTGGCGTCTGGCGGATTATGCTGTCGGCGGGATCGTCGTCTTGCTCGAAATTGATCGGTATGACCCCATAGGCCTCTTGTGCGTAGGCCAGGCGATAATCGTTGTCGTCGACCATGAAGATGGTCTGAGCGCCGAGCATTCGCGCACAGGCGGCGCTCAGCAAGCCCACAGGCCCGGCACCATAAATCGCCAGCGATGAGCCCTGGCCAATCTCGGCATTGATGACCGCCTGCCAGGCGGTTGGCAGAATGTCCGAGAGGAACAGCACCTTGTCGTCGGCCAGCGTGGTGGGCACTTTGAACGGGCCGACGTTGCCCTTGGGCACCCTGACGTAGTCCGCTTGGCCGCCAGGGATACCGCCATAGAGATGGCTGTATCCGAACAAAGCGGCGCCCGGTGGAATGCCCTTCTTGTTGATGATCGAGCCACGACCTGTGTTGGTGGTTTCGCAGGCAGCGAACAAATCGTGCTGACAGAAGAAGCAGCTGCCGCAAGCGATTACAAAGGGAATCACCACGCGGTCGCCGATCTGGAGATTAGTGACTGCATTCCCGGTGTCCTCGACGACGCCCATGAACTCATGGCCGAAGATATCGCCGGCTTCGGTTTCTGGGATTTTGCCTCGGTAGAGGTGCAAGTCGGAGCCGCAAATGGCTGTGGCGGTGACCCTGAGGATGATGTCGTCTTCTTGATCGATGATCGGGTCAGGGACGTTATCGACCCTGACGTCGTGTGCTCCGTGGTAGGTCAGTGCTCTCATGAATGTCAGCTCCTGCAGCCGCGTATTTACGTAATCGGTATGCAGGGGAAGCCATGGCGGACAGCAAAGTTCAGACCAACAAGTCAGGCGGTACTCATTCACTGCCTACTCGCAAGTTGGGTAAACCATTTGGCACATCGGTACCAGAGCGATCTCAAGGGAGCTGCTGGGACGTATCGATGGCCATCGGATGAGCCTTCACTAAGAGGCATTTTAAACGCTTCGGAGCCGATACGTTGAACGTTGCCATCGTTATACCGGTCATCTAACCGACACACGGACGATTTACCCTCGGCAAGGAACCTGCCGGATCCAGGCCAGCCAACTTCAAGGGCAGCGCATGAAGGCAATGGACACTGCAACAGCGAAACGCAAAGGCATCAAGCTGCGCGCTACCATCATCTATCGCAAGGATGGTGAAGTCTTGTTCGTTCGCAAGCGCAACGCCAAGTGGAACCTACCTGGTGGCCGAGTCGAGCGAGACGAGACGCCGCTTGAGGCGGCTATGCGGGAGATGGCCGAAGAAACTGGTCTCGCGTTCGACGAGCTCCGTTACCTCACGATGTACCGAGAAGACAAGGTGATCCATTACCTGTTCGAAGCCCGCAAGGCAGACGATAAACCACGCCCTCGAAACGAGATCGAGGCTTGCCGTTGGATCAAAGCCAGGGATGTGTCGAAGCGTCGAGTAAGGCGCCCGATCAAGACTATCCTTAAACGCTGTGCCTGATCAGCTCACGCTATCCGTTTGTTTCATGCCCGGCACGCTTGCGCGCTGCGACGGCGGCCGGTTTCTTTTGCGTCCAGCCCTTCTTTGAGATGGTCGGAAGCAGCGCCTTCAGCATGCGTCCAGGTAAGCCGCCCTGCACGACTGAGCCGGACGCCACCTATGCGACAGCAGTTCACCAACTCGTCAGGTGGTGCTGATTGCTCATTTGCACGCAAAGCCGGGGCAATGACTGCCCCCGCTTTGCGTGGGCCGGCTAACTGACAGCAAACCCGGGGCACGGTCAGGGCAGGCTAGCCAGCAAGAGCCCTGAGCACGTGTTCATTGGTTACTCTCGACTGCTCTTTCGCGCAAGAAAGCACGGGTTGCAAGATGCGTTCTGGATGGGGCTTCACGCACAACGCAAGGTGAGCCCGCCGTCGACCACCAGATCGATGCCTGTGATATAGCGCGCGGCATCCGAAGCGAGAAACACTGCCGCGTTGGCCACATCCCAGGCGTCGCCCATGAACCCCATGGGGCATTGGGCATGTCGCTTGTCCAGCATCGCTTGGGTTTCACCGCCATAGGCTTGGGTCAACGACGTGCTCACCATGGGCGTATCCATGAAACCTGGCGATATGCAGTTGGCGCGAATTCCCAGCGGCGCATACTGGATTGCCACATTACGTGTGAATGCGATCATGGCCGCCTTGGTGGCGGAATAGCCAACGTAAGGGAAACCAAGCCAGCGTTGCGCTGCGATGGACGCGATGTTTACGATGGCCCCGCTGCGCTGCGCTTGCATGACCGGAAGCGCGTACTTGCACGTAAGGAACAGGCTGGTCTGATTCACTGCGATCAGCTTGTTCCAGCTGGCCTCGCTGGCCTCCACCGGGCCTCCTGTTTCGGCGATGCCAACATTGTTATGCAGTACATGCACGCCGCCAAAATGGTCTTGCGCCGCGTCCACCATCTGACGCATATCCTCTGCGCAGGTGACATCGCCAGTGAACACCCTGCACTGGCCGCCTTCTTCGAAAATGATGTCACGCGTGCGTTCCACGGAGGCGCGGTTGCGGTCAACTGCCAGTACCCGATAGCCGTGCCGAGCGTACATGACGGCTGCGGCTCGGCCATTGCTCCAGCCATCGGCGATCGCCCCGGCACCCGTGACGATCACGACTTTCTCATGCTTGGAATTTGTCATTGTCGTTATCCAGTCTGTCCGAAGAGGCGCGCCGGGCCGTGCGTGGCGGCCGGCGCGCCGTAGGGTCATGCGACGGCGTGGAGGAAGCCGCTCAGCGCGTCATCGCCGACGGTCTGTATCGGCGTGAAGTCGCGGTGAGCGATGTAGTCGGGCCGCTTGAACCGGGTAATGGCGTTGTCCACTGCATTGGTGGTGACGTACAGCGTGTTGCGATCCCAGGGCGAGAGATTGGGCGAGGAGGCGTGGACCAGGGTGCTCTGGAAAATCAGCACTGTCCCGGCGCGCCCCTTGGGGGCGACGATGCCGCCTTGTTCGACCAACTCCGAGACCTTGGCATTGTCCAGTGTCCACAGCGGATAGCTGGTTGTGCTGCGGTCGTGGCTGGCATCCAGACGGCCTAACATGTGCGAGCGGGGAATGAACATCAGCGGGCCGTTGAACTCGTTGACTTCATCCAGGAAGATCGCGACGTTCATGGCCCGGGCCTCAGGCATGCCGTCGTCCTGGTGCCAAGTGCCGAAATCCTGGTGCCACTGCCAGATGTCACCATTGAAAGCGGCTTTGGCATTGATCTTGAACTGATGCATGTAGACATCGCTGCCCAACAGCTGGCGCGCCGGTTCGATCAGGCGTGGGTGTCGCGCCACTTGAGCGAAGACATCGTCGAACGTGTGCGCAGCGAACACTGTGCGTACCACTCCGCTTTTTTCCTTGATCACTTCTTCTCTGTCCATTCGGTACAGCAACGGCAGGCGCGACTTCATGAGCGCGGCTTCTTCCTGGGAGAAAAGCCCCGGCAGCAGGACGTAGCCTTCTTCTTCATAAGCTTTGATTTGTTCTTGTGTCAGCTTCATGAGTATCTCCGTGCGTCAGTCGATGGCAGGGCATGCCCGCCTGAGTTGTGACCACCGGTCGATGCGTCGATCGGGGTCGGGCCAGCTGCAAGGCGCATGGCGTACGCCTGGCTTGGTTTCTCCTGTCGTGCAACTTCCCGCAAATGGGCCCGTACGGGTTTATGTGTTCTATGTTCAGTGTTCTGTATACAGACTACGAACCTGCGATTATGCTGTCAATGCACTCTTGGCAGCCTCAATAACAAAAAAATCAGCAGGAGAGTCACCATGACCGAAATGACCCGTCGTCGCTTCCTGGGCAACGCAACACTCGCGTCCGCAGCCCTGGCGGCTGGAGCCGCAGGGCTTTATAGCGGCACTTCGCGTGCAGCGGATTTCAATCTGAAATTTGCCAATAACCTACCGATGACACACCCCATGAATGTGCGCGCCAGGGAGGCAGCCAAACGGATCAAGGAGGCATCAGGCGGGGCTGTGACATTGCAGGTGTTCCCCAGCAGCCAGTTGGGCGGCGACACCGACATGATCGCCCAGGCGCGGTCAGGTGCTATCGATTTCTATGCAGGCCCGCCCGTCATCCTGGGGACGCTGATTTCCGCGGCGCAGATCAGCGCGGTGGGTTTTGCGTTCAAGGATTACGACCAGGTGTGGGCGGCCATGGATGGCGAGTTGGGTGCACATATCAGGCAAGAAATTGCCAAAAGCGAAAACCTGTTCGCCTTCGAAAAGATCTGGGACAACGGCTTCAGGGTCACCACTACCAGCACTCGGCCAATCGCATCGCCTGCGGACCTCGCCGGCATGAAACTGCGCGTTCCACCCAGCCCCATGCTGATGTCCATGTTCCGCAGTTTCGAGGCGGCGCCGGTGAGCCTCAACTTCGCCGAAGTCTATTCTTCGCTGCAGACCCGGATCGTCGAAGGCCAGGAGAACCCGCTGAGCCTTATCAACTCGGCCAAACTGTACGAAGTGCAAAAGTACTGCTCGCTCACCAACCACATGTGGGACGGGTTCTGGATCCTGGGCAACAAGGCCCGCTTCGCACGGTTGCCTGCGGATGTGCAGGCGTTGGTCAGCAAGCATATCAACGAAGCCGGTGTGAACATGCGCGCCGATCTTCGGGCGATGCAGGATTCGGTGATTGCGCAGCTCGACGGCAAGGGCCTGGCCATCAGCAACGTTGAACCCGATGCGTTTCGCTCGAAGTTGAGGGAGGCGGGCTACTACGCCAAATGGCGCGAGAACTTCGGCCAGCACGCCTGGCAGCTACTCGAAGGCACGGTAGGCTCGCTGGCGTGAAGCCTGCTGTGGCGACCGCCCGTAGTCGGTCGCCACAGCATGCAGCCGGTACTCAAAAGGTTGGAACCCAGGCAAGAATGATCGACACCGTCAGCAGGGAGAGCAGGGTCGACGCCAGGATGGCGTGGGACATGAGCTTGGCGTCCCGGTCAAACAGCGCAGCCAGCATGAATGGGCCATTGCCAATGGGTAAGGCACTGAGCAACAGCGCTGACCAGGCCCATACCGTCGGGATGGGAAATACCACGAAAACCAGCAAGGCTGTGATCCCGGGCTGAACGAGCAGCTTCATCGCCACGAGCAACCCCAGCCCCTTCACGTCGAGATTGCGCAATTTTGCCGCAGCCAGGAACAGGCCGATCGACACCAGGGCGCAGGGGCCTGCTGCGGCACCGAGCAGTTCGAAGAAGCGTTGCAGGCTCTGCGGCAGGGGATAACCACTCCAGGCCACCAGGCAGCCCAGGAGCGGGGCGACCAGTATCGGATTCTTCAGCAGCCTGCCGCCCACCAGCCTGAGGGTCTGGGCAACACGTTTGTCAGGCTGGTGCGACACCTCGATAAGGATAATGGCGACCGCGAACAATATGCAGGCGGACAGGATCGTCGCGATGACGGCAGGCGCAATGCCGGCTTGGCCAAATGTCAGCGCGCACAGCGGAATGCCGAGGAAACCCGCGTTGGGGTAACTGGCCGCCACCGCATCGATGGTCGCATCCTTGAAAAGGACGCCGCTGCGCATTCTTGTCGCCAGTGTCACGAGAAACACGGCGGCCATCCCCGCAGTGAATGCCAAGGTGTAGGTGATGTTCAGCGTCTGCAGGGTGCTTGCTTTGGCCATGGACTCGAACAGCAGTGCAGGTAGCCCCAGGTATACGACGAACCGGTTGAGTTCAGCCGAGCTGGCGTCGCCCAGCACGCCCAGGCGATAGGCGAAGAAACCGACGAAGATCAACCCGAAGATCGGCAAGGCGACATTGACGATGGCAAGCATGAGGTAAACAGCCCGGTCGGTTGCGGGAGGCTGAAAGCTGCCAGGGGCAGCATTCAGGCCTGTTTGAGGGTGGCGTTGAATTCGCCGCTCTGCAATACGTTCGCCAGGTGTTCTGCAGCGCTTTCCGCATGCTGCTGGGCCAGCGACGCTGCCTGGTCGGGAAGGCCGTCGAGGATCGCTTCGATGATCGCCTGGTGTTCGTCCCAGACCCCGGCGAAGGTGCGCACGTCATGTCGCAGAATGGCGCTCATCACCCGGCGGATGTGATGCCAGTGCAGCGCAGCGGTTTGCGCAATGACTGGGTTGCCCGACATTTCGTAGATGGCGCTGTGGAACGCCATGTCCGTCACAACCAGATTGCGCGTGTCGTTGGACTCCACGGCACGGCGGCCTTGCTGGATGACCTGCGAGGCGATGTCCTTGAAAGGGCCTGCACCGAGTTGGCGGATACGCAGCGCCGCGCACCGGGCGGCCAGTGCATCCAGTGCCGCCCTGACCTGGTAGACCTCGACCAGTCGCTTTGCGTCGAGGGGCGTCACCGCCACGCCTTTACGGCCGTTTTCCTCGATGAAGCCTTCACGCTTGAGAATTTGGAAGGCTTGCAGGATAGGCTGTCGCGATACACCCAACTGCTCGGCAAGCCCTTCCTGGGTGATGCGTTCGTTGGGCTGCAAGGTGCCATCGCAGATAGCCTCGAGGATCGCCTCATAGACGCGCTCGATCAGTTGAGCGGGGGCGCTGAGTTTCTTCATGGGGAATTTATCTTCGTGTACTGTATACAGTCAGCATAAGGTACAGGTCGGCGAATCGGCAAGGTGGAATTGAACAAGGACGGCATCGAATCGATCGAGGCTTACCCTGGTTTGCGGAATCTGGTAATCAGAGGGGCCGGCTCAGAGCGGACTCACCGGTAGCCATGGACCACTAGCGACCCCGCAACAGCGAGTCTGTATTTGGTGAACCCGTGAGGGCGTTGAAGCTCAAGTCTGCATTTGCATAAGGCACCCTGAGCTCGGCGCGCTGGCCAAGGTTTCCAGTTGCAATGCATGGCGGGCACTGGTGATGAACAAGGTGGTGCCATCTTCTCCACCAAAGCACAGGTCGGTCGGGCTTGGCACCGGCAATCCAATCATACGGTCCAGGTTGCCCTCAGCATCGAAGCGCGCCAGGCTCCAGCCATCCAGCTGCGTGGTCCAGACACCACCTTTACCATCCAGCGCCAATCCGCCCAAGCTGCCACCGCCACGTGGCAGCGAGGCCAGCCGGCGCACGCTGCTGCTTCCCGGTTGCAGCAACAGGATGTCCCCGGCCTCCGGTGCCAGGGCATAAACCGCGCTGCCTTTGGCATCCCACCTGAACGTGCTGACCTGTTCTGGCAACGACCAGCCATGGCGCAGTTCGCCCTCGGCGCTGAGTTCGCCGATCAAACAGCCGTTACCACTTTTGGCGCACGCCCACAGGGCGCCGGACGGATGCGTGGCCAATGCCAGCAGACGGCTGCCGAGCAGATCCTGGCGCGGGTGTTCGTTGCCATTCCAATCGATCAAGGACCAGCCGCCGGCCTGGGCCACCAGCAGGCCGTCGGGGTGTAGCTCCATGCCGCGCACCGGCAGGTCGAGGCGGGTCAGCAGGCGGCTGCTGTGACCGTCCCAGTAATGGATGGCTGGCGCCAGGGTGTCGGCCCAGTACAGTACGCGCTGGCCCGCGTGCCAGCGCGGAAATGCACCGTGAAACGCCCAAGGGCCGGGCAGCACGCTGAGCTCGCCGGCGGCGCGCGGAGTGGTGTCCGGACGCAGCTGTTCACCGACCCGGCGCGCCGCGTCAGCCAGTTCCGGGCCGAGCAGGGTCAGGCGCTCCAGCGTCAGGCGGTAGGCGGGCCCGGCCACGCTCAGCGCCCCGCGCACCAGGCCCTGCTTGTCGACGATTGGCGCGGCGACGCAGCGGATGCCCAGGCGGATTTCCTCGTCGTCGAGGGCGTAGCCGCGCACTTGGGTAATCTGCAATTCGGCCAGCAGGCGGCGGCGGTCGGTGATAGTCAGCGGGGTCAGTGGCGTCAGCACCAGGCCCTTGAGGATTTCGTCGCGGGCTGTAGGGGAGAGCGCCGAGAGGATCGCCTTGCCCTGGCCGGTGCAATACACCGGCTTGCCCTGGCCGAGGCTGGCGGCCGAGCGCTGGGTGTGGGCGCCTTCGCAGCGCTCCAGTGACAGCACCTGATTGCCGTCGAGCACCGCCAGGTAGGAGGTTTCTCCGGTGAGGTCGCGCAGGGCACGCAGCTCGGCGCTGGCGGCGGCCACCAGGTCCGGCTCCAGGTAGGCGTTGCGGACCATCTCCAGATAATTGAAGCCCAGGCGGTAGACCTTGCGTGTCGGGTCGCGGCGGATCATGCCGCGCTCCACCAGGGTGGCGATGATGCGGTATAGCGTGGTGCGCGGCAGCGGCACCTGCTCCGCCAGCTCGGCCTGGCTGATACCGTTGGCGGTTGCGCCTATGGCCTGTAGTACGTCCAGGGCCTTTTCGAGTGCGGCGGTGCCTTCACCTGTTTTCATTGTGTGATTCCCATCTGTTGGAACTCGGCTGCCTGAGTACCCATTCTGCCGCTTTTTCTCCCATTTATCCGCCATAGAATCGGTCTCAGCAGGGCTTTCAGTGAATGCACGTTCCATATGCTGGGAATTTGCCCTGGCCGCCCATCGGATGAACCCGTGAGGAGAACCTACAACAATGTCCGTCATCCACAATTACGCCGATGCCCATGAGAGCGTCTCCGGCAAGCAGGTCGTCGTCAGCGACGAAGTACTGGCCAAACTGGCCACCTGCAGCAGCGGCTCGCTGACCACGCAACTGTTCAAACGTGGCTTCCGCCAGCCGGCGCTGGTCGGCCTGCGCGCCATGTGTCGCGATGCCAAGCCGTTCGCCGGGCGTGCCTTCACCATGCGGTTCATTCCGGCCCGTGAAGACATCGACACCTACTCGACCATGACCACCAAGCCCAACGACGACAACCTGCAATGGGTGGGCGTGGAGCAGATCCAGCCGGGCGACGTGCTGGTGATCGATAGCCGCAACGACCCGGCCGCCGCATCGGCCGGCAATATCCTGGTGACCCGCCTGCTGGCCCGTGGCGCCAAAGCCATCGTCACCGATGGTGCGCTGCGTGACGGCAGTGAGATCGCCGCCATGCGCCTGCCGGCCTATGCCCGTGAGATCACCGCGACCACGCGTATTTCCTACCACCATGTCGCTGACCTTCAGGTGCCGATCGGTTGCGCCGGGGTGGCCGTATACCCGGGCGACATCATCGTTGGTGACGCCGATGGCCTGACCGTGGTGCCCGCGCACCTGGCCGAAGAGCTGGCAGAAGTGTGCAGCGTGCAGGACGACATCGAAAACTACCTGGCCATGCGCATCGCTGCTGGCGAAGCACTATGGGGCGTCTACCCGCCAAGCCCGACGTCGGTGTCCGACTACCACGCCTGGGTCGCCGCCGGCCGCCCGGCCATCCCGTCGATCATCGACCGCGAGGAGGGCTGAGCCATGGCCGAGCACAAGCATGCCCAACTGATCCGCCGCTACTTCGACGCCTGCAACGAAGGCGACTACGACAAGCTGGTGTCCTGCTTCACCCCAGACGCGGTTCACTACTTCCCCTCGGGGTTGCCGGAGATCCCCTGGCGCACTGCCGACACCATCGCCCGCAAGTGGGTGTGGTGCGTGGAGAACCTGGGCTCGCAGTGGACCATCGAGAAGATCCTGGTCAGCCACGACAGCAACGAGGCGGTGATCGAGTGGACTCACTGGAAGAGCAAGCTGGGCACGGCCTTGCGTGGTGACGAGTGGTACGTGTTCGACGAGAAGAGTGGCTTGATCAAGGAGATCCGCGCCTATTACGCCTCGCCGGCCGACAAGGACGTGGTGATCAACGAGCTGGTCGATTTCGACTATGTCGGCCGTGGGTATCACCTGGAGCCGAAGGCGCGTTAAGGCCACTGGCCTCTTCGCGGGTAAACCCGCGAATGGCCGCACCGCAATGTTGAAGGAGTTACCCATGACCACCCCGCAAAACCCGAATTTCGCTGCCATCGACGCAGTCGTCGCCCAAGCGGCGTCCGCCGCCGACTTCTGGGCCGATTCCAGTGCCACCCAGCGCGCCTCCCTGCTGCGCGGCCTGGCCGATGCGCTGGAACAGCAGCAGACTGAACTGGTCGCAATCGCCGACCGCGAAAGCGGCCTCGGTGAAGGCCGTCTGAACGGTGAGGTGGCCCGCACTGCCTTCCAGCTGCGTGGCTTTGCCAGCGAGGTGGAAGCCGGTGTGCCATACCGTCAGGTCGATGATCAGGCAATCGCCGGTGCTCCACCTGCCGGCCGTCCACGCCTGACCCGCGTGCAGCGCCCGCTGGGCCCGGTGGCGATGTTCTCGGCCAGCAACTTCCCGTTCGCCTTCTCGGTGCTGGGCGGCGATACCGCTTCGGCCCTGGCCGCCGGTTGCCCAGTGGTGATCAAGCCGCATTCCGGCCACCCGGAACTGTCCCGCGCTGTGTTTGCCCTGGCCGCTGGCGTGGTCCGCGCCCAGGGCCTGCCGGCCGGCCTGCTGACCCTGGCCGAAGCGCAAGATCGTGCCGCCGGCACCTACCTGGTACAGCACCCGTCAATCGCCGCCGTGGCCTTCACCGGCTCTTACCAGGGTGGCAAAGCCCTGTGGCAGGCCGCCAATGACCGTGAACGCCCGGTGCCGTTCTTCGGCGAGCTGGGTTCGATCAACCCGCTGGTAGCCTTGCCGGCGGTGCTGGAGAATGACAGCGAGGCCTTGGCCAAGACCCTGGCGGGCTCGATCACCCTGGGCTGCGGCCAGTTCTGCACCAGTCCGGGCGTGATCGTGCTGCTCGATTCACCCCACAGTCAGCGTTTCGTCGCTCAGCTGGCCGAGGCCATTGCGCCGATCACCACCCACCGTATGCTGACCCCGGGCATGCAGCAGGGCTTCGAGGCGGCAGCTGCCACGGTAGCTGCCAATGCTGCGCCGGTGATCACTGCGCAGCCTGATGGTGCCGGCCCGGCGCCGCGACTGTTCGCCACCAATGCCGCGTCGTTCATTGGCAATGCCCATCTGCGTGAGGAAATGTTCGGCCCAGCGGCGCTGATCGTTACCGCGCATTCCGTGGCCCAGGTGGCTGAAGTGCTCGACGCCATCGGCGGCACCCTGACCACCACCCTGTGGGGCCTTGAGGCCGACAGCGCCGACAACCGCCAACTGCTGCGTGCGGCCCAGCGAGTGTCTGGGCGCGTGCTGTTCAGCGGTGTGCCGACCGGCGTTGCCGTGTGCCACGCCCAGCAGCACGGCGGGCCATGGCCGTCGTCCACCGCGCCACAGTCCACCTCGGTCGGCTTTGCCGCCATCGAGCGCTTCCTGCGCCCGGTGGCGTTGCAGGACGCGCCGGCATGGGCCCTGTGCTGAGGAGGGCAGGGCGATGATGCGACATATCGTGCTGTTCCGCCGCCTGCCGGGCGTCGAAGCGCAGCCTGAACTGGAATCGGTGCTGGTGGCGCGGATGCGCGACCTCACCGAAGAAATCGACTTCATCCGCGACTGGCGTGTCGCGGCCAACGAACTGGATCGGCCGATCTGCTGGGACTACATCCTCGAGTCCAGCTTCGACGACGCCGACGCGGTACAGCGATACCTGCCACACCCGGCGCACCTGGCCCTGGTCGCCGAGCTCAAGCAGTACTTCGAGTGGGTGGCGGTGGATTACAGCGTCTGATTGACCCCAGAGGCACCTGGCCCTCTGTGGGGGCCAGGCGTCATAACAAAAAAGATCCGGCATCACAGGTGCCGGGCGGAGTCGTACATGAACAAGAAAAAGAACTATCGCTGGACGATCCTGACCATGTTGTTCCTGGCCATGATCATCAACTATGTCGATCGGGCTGCCCTGTCGATCGCCATGCCGTTCATTACCCAGGAGTATCACCTCACGCCCGCCGAGAAGGGCATGATCTTCAGCAGCTTCTTCTTCGGCTATGCGCTGTTTTGCTTCGTCGGTGGCTACCTGGCTGACCGTTTCGGGCCCAAGCGTGTGCTGACCTGGTCGATGAGCTTCTGGTCGGTGCTATGCGGCTCCACTGCACTGGCCTTCAACTTCTGGTCGCTGCTGATCGTGCGCGCTCTGTTCGGTGTCGGCGAAGGCCCGGTGTCGACCACCGCCAACAAGACCGTCAACAGCTGGTTCCCGATCAAGGAGCGCGCCCGCGCCATCGGCATCAACCAGGCAGGTGGCCCACTGGGCGGCGCCCTGGCCGGCCCGATCGTGGGGTTTCTCGCCCTGTGGCTGGGCTGGCGCGTGGCCTTCGTGGTGATCGCGGTGATCGGCGTGCTGTGGGCAATCGCCTGGTACCGCCTGGCGGCCTCTACTCCCAAAGAGCACCCGCAGGTGTCGGCCGAAGAGCTGGCGTTGATCAACGAAGGTCGTGATGCCCCGGTCACTGCCGTCGCAGAGGCGCCGCATACCCCGGTGCTGCAGATCATCCTGCAGCGTTCGGTGCTGGTCACTGGCGTTTCGCTGTTCTGTTACAACTACATCCTGTACTTCTTCATGACCTGGTTCCCGAGCTACCTGATCGAGGCCAAGGGCATCGACCTCAAGGCCATGAGCATCGTCACCGCGCTACCCTGGCTGGTGGGCACCGTCGGCTTCATCTGCGGCGGGTTGCTGATCGACTGGGTGTACAAGCGCACCGGCAAGCAACTGTTCTCGCGCAAGGTGGTACTGGTCAGCTGCCTGCTGGTGGCGGCGGTGTGCATCGGCCTGACCGGCCAGGTAGAGAGCGTGACCAGCACCGTGGTGGTGATGACGGTGGCCATCGGCTTCCTGATGCTGACCGCGCCAGCCTATTGGTCGCTGATCCAGGACGCCGTGCCGGACCATCAGGTGGGTACTGCCGGGGGCTTCATGCATGGCCTGGCCAACCTGTCCGGTATCGTTGCGCCGACCGTGACCGGCTTCATCATCCAGTCCACCGGCACCTACGGCAGCGGCTTTGGTCTGGCTGCCGTGCTGGGTATCGTCGGTGCGCTGATCGTGGCTTTGTTCGTCGGCCAGAAGCCGGCCCGGCAAGCCAACGTCGTCGCTGCCGCCTGAAATGACTGCTACCTACGTTTTACGGGAATACACCATGCCTACGCTTCTAGTCACCGGCGCTGCCGGAATCGTCGGAACCGCCCTGCGCCCCTTCTTGCGCGAGCGCTTCAGCCTGCGCCTGCTGGATCGCCGGCCGGTCAGCGAGCTGGCCGCCAATGAAACTGCCCTGGTCGGCGACCTGACCGACCCGGCCTTCGTCCGCCAGGCCTGCGAGGGTGTCGACGCGGTGCTGCACCTGGCCTGTGCCCACGGCACCGATATCCAGTTCCAGGCCACGGTAGAGCCCAACTACCACGCTACCCTTTACCTGCTCGAAGCCGCCCAGCGCGCCGGGGCGCGGCGTTTCGTGTTCGCCAGCAGCCATCATGTGCTGGGCCAGTACCCCACGCAGACGGCCGAGCAGTTCGACAATCACCCTGTGGCGCCGGACAGCTACTACGCGCTGAGCAAGGTGTTCGGCGAAGCGGCCTGCGCCACCTTCTCCCAGCGCAGCGAGCTGGCCACGTTCATCGTGCGTATCGGCAACGCCGACGGCAAGGTTGCCGATGCCCGGCGCCTGCGCCTGTGGACCAGCGCCCGCGACCTGGCTCAGTTGGTGCTGATCGGCCTGGAGCATCCCGAGGTGCGCCACGAGATCGTCTACGGTGTGTCGGAATGCCCCCAGGCGCTCTTCCACAACAACCGCGCCCGCGCGCTGGGTTACCGGCCACAGGACAATGCGGCCGAGCACCTGGCCGAAAACTTCCTCGCCTATGAGGCCATGGCCCCGGTTGGATCTGGTCGTGACCATGTTGGCGGCGCCTATGCCGGTGTGGCCCTGGCCAGTGTTCTGGAGCAAGCATGAAGATCGTCCGTATCGATACCCAGGTCGTTGAAATTCCCTTCCATGATGGCGGCAAGGGCCAGGGCATCACGCCGACTACCTGGCACACCCTTGAGAACGTGCTGATCCGCCTGGAGGACGAGCAGGGCAATGTCGGCTGGGGCGAGGCGTTCGGTTACTTCGTCGCCGATGCCACCAAGGCCCTGATCGATCGCCTGGTCGCGCCGCTGCTCCTGGGCCGGCAGGTCGACGACATTCCCGCCTTCAACCGTGAGTTGCAACTGCGCCTGCACTTGTTCGGCCGCTATGGCGTGACGATGTTCGCCATTTCCGGTGTCGATATCGCCTTGTGGGACTTGGCGGCCCGGCGTGAAGGCGTGCCCTTGCACAGGCTGCTTGGCCAGGCCACCCGCGAGCAGGTGCCAGCCTATGCGAGCCTGGTGCGCTATGCCGACGATCAGGTTGCCCCGGCGATCTGCGAGAAGGCGTTGGGCATGGGCTTCACCGACATCAAGCTGCATGAAGTGACCGTGCCGGAGATCGCTGCCTGCCGCCGTGCCATCGGCCACGACGTGCCGCTGGCCACCGACGTGAACTGTGCCTGGTCCGTGGCCGATACCCGCGAATGGCTGCCAGCGCTGGCCGACCTGCAACTGTCCTGGTTGGAGGAACCGATCTTCCCGCCGGAGGACTTTGCCACCCTGGCCAGCTTGCGCGGGCAGGGCGTGCCACTGTCGGCCGGAGAGAACTGGTGCACCGCCGTGCAATTTGAGCAGGCATTGCGCAGCGGCGCCGTGGATTCGGTCCAGCCCAGCGTAACCAAGGTCGGCGGCATTTCCGAGTGCCTGCGCATCGCCGCGCTCGCCGAGCACCATGCGGGCGTCGTGCTGCCGCACTGCCCGTACTTCGGCCCGGGCCTGATCGCCACCTTGCACCTGGCGGCGGTGCAGCCGCAGGTACCGCAGATCGAATACCTGTTTGTCGAGCCCGCCGGTTGGCTCTACCCGGTAGAGCAGCTGCGCCAGGGTAACCGGTTGCAGGTGCCGCAAGGTCCAGGCCTGGGCCTGGACATCGACCTGCAAGTGGCCGAACGCTTCCGCCGCTAACCCGATCCTTTACCGCCTCACCGCCGTGCCTCGGCACGGCGGCAGGGGCTGTGCATGCCTGGAAAATGGCATTGGAGGTTCTATGCACACCGTGGTTCTGAGCAACTCCACCTGGTCGCTGGGCGTGCTGCCGGCCTGGGGCGGGCGCATCGCCCACCTCAATGCCGAGGGACTGGATATCCTGCTGCCGATCAACGCCAATCAGTTCAACCCGCTGGACTGGCCACGGGCCGGTGCCTACCCGCTGATGCCGTATTCCAACCGCATTCGCAACGCGCGGTTGCAGTTCGCTGGCACCGAACATGCGCTGCCTGCGCATCCGGCTGCTCGGCCCCATACCTTGCATGGGGTGACCCACACCCAGCTTTGGCAAGTGATGACCTCAGGCAGCGATAACTTGAGCATTGCCTGCGACTATCAAGGCGAGCACTGGCCCTGGGCGTTTCGCGCCGAACAGCACTTCGCACTCGACGGCGCACGCCTGCGGATCACCTTGGTGCTGATAAACCTGGGGCAGACGCCCATGCCTGGCGGCCTCGGGCTGCACCCGTACTTCCAGCGCCACCCCGGCATGCGCGTGCAGTACCGCACCGGGCGCGAATGGCAGATCGACGAGGAGTACATGGCTACCGGCGCGTACCTGGAGGGTGTCAGGAACTGGTCGATCGACGCGGATGCGGGCGAGCCTCTCGCGCATTACCAATCACGCTGGGATGGCCAGCTGCAAATCGATTACGCCAATGGCCATGTGCACCTTCAGGCCTCGCAAGTACTGAACCACTTCGTCGCTTTCGCCCCGGTCGGCAGCCCCTACCTGTGCCTGGAGCCGGTGTCGCATCTGGCTGACGCGTTCAACCAGCCCCGCGACAGTTGGGCCGAAACCGGCACCCATGAACTCGCTCCGGGCCAGCGCCTGGAGGCCACTCTCGAATTCACCTGGCAACACCGCTGACGCAACACCCTACATACCTATAAGAAGAGCACAACAACAATGAAACACTCCTCGACTGGAGCGGGCTTCGCTCGCGCTGCAAAACCTCTGTCCCTGCTGCTCGGGCTCGGCCCGCTGTGCGCCCAGGGCGCGTTCCTCGACGACAGCAAGGCCAACCTGACCTTTCGCAATTTCTACTACAACCACGACCTGCGTGATTCCACCAGGCCCGCTCAGTCGAAGCTTGAGGAGTGGGCCCAGGGCTTCATTCTCAAGGGCGAGTCGGGTTACACCGACACGGCTGTCGGGGTGGGCATGGATGTGTACGCAGGCCTCGGCCTGAAGCTCGACTCGTCGCCCTCTCGCAGCGGCACAGCGCTGCTGCCCGGGGCCTACAATCGCGCCGGCGGGCCGCGCAATGCCGACCCGCGCTCGGTGGACGAGTTTTCCGAGGCCACGGCGGCAATCAAGTTCAAGTACTCGAAGAGCGAGCTCAAGGTGGGCGGGCTGTTCCCGAAAATTCCGCTGGTCAGTTCTGGCGACGCGCGCCTGCTGCCGCAGTTCTTCGAAGGGGCGACGCTGGATATACGCGAGCTGGACAACCTTGACATCGGCCTGGGCCAGATGCGCCGGGTCAACCAGCGCGAATTCGCCGGTGCCCGGGATATCCAGGTGGGCAACTACTACAGCGTGTTCAGTAACCGCTTCGATTACCTCGGTGGCACCTGGCGCGCCACGCCGCAAACCTCGTTGGGGGTGTGGACCGGCCGCCTGGCGGACGTCTACCAGCAAACCCTGTACACCGGCAGCCACACCCTCAAGGCCGGTGACTGGACCCTCTCCGGCACGCTCAACTACCTCGACACCGGCGAATCCGGTAGCGAAAAAGCCGGCCAGCTCGACAGCCGCATGACCTCGGCGATGCTCAGCGCCAACCTGCGCGCGCAGACGTTCCGCCTCGGCTACCAGTACAACGCGGGTGACAGCGCCTTGCCGTTCATCCACGACACCGACTTGCCTGGGGTGGCCAATGCCGTACAGGTGCTGCGCTTCGACCGCGCCCAGGAGCGCTCCTGGCAGGCCCGCTACGACCTCGACTTCGCGGCCCTTGGTGTACCGGGGCTGACCGCGTTCGCCCGCTACGTGAAGGGTGACAATTTCAAGGTGGCCGGCGAGGACGGCAGTGAATGGGAGCGCAACCTGGACATCACCTACGTGATCCAGAGCGGGCCACTGAAGAATTTGGCGCTGCGCTGGCGCAACGTCGAACTGCAAGGCGATGCCACCGGCCGGCGTGATGAAAACCGGGTGATCATCGCCTATACCTTGCCCTTGCTCTGACCTGGAGGATCGCCCGTGGTATCCCGTCCGCTCGACCCTGCCATGCAGGCCTATATAGACAACAGCCGGCGTTTCGCCCCGCGTGACGACAGCCTGGCGGCCCGGCGCGAAGCCTTTCTCGCCGCCTGCCGTGCCTGCACGCCACCGCGGCCGCTGGGCTGGCAGGTGGCTGATATCGACCTGAAGGGCTTGCGCCTGCGCTGTTACACCCCCCCGGGCGAAATGCCGCCCGGGGGGTGGCCAACGCTGCTGTACCTGCACGGCGGCGGCTGGGACCTAGGCAATCTCGACACCCATGACTGGTTTGCCCACGCTCTGGCGCAGCGGGTGCCACTGGCGATCGTTGCCGTGGAGTACCGGCTGGCGCCAGAGTATGCCTATCCGGCGCCGCTGGAGGACTGCCTGAACGCCTGGCACGGTTTACGGGCCGGGCTGGTCGACCCTCGCCTCAGCACGACGTGCCTGATGGTGGCGGGGGACAGCGCAGGGGGCACGCTGGCTGCGGGCCTGTGCATGGCTTTGCGCCGTGACGGGTTGGAGCAGCCACTGGGACAGATGCTGGTGTATCCGGTGCTCACGGCTCGGCAGCACTTGCCATCGATGCGCGAACAGGCCGAGGCGCCGTTGATGACGGTGGCGGGGTTGATGAAGTCATTGGCGGGTTTTCTGCCGCAACCGGCGCAGCGTCATGACCCCTGCGCCCTGCCGCTGGAGGCTGAAGACTTTACCGGGCTGGCACCGGCGTTGGTGCTGGTGGCACGAGTCGACCCGCTGTGCGATCACGGGCTGGCCTATGTCGATGCGCTGGCGGCGGCGGGTGGGGTGGCCCGGGCTTGGGTGGGCGAGGGCATGGTGCATTCGAGCTTGCGCGCATTCGGGGTGGCCGAAGTCGAGCAGGCCTGGGATCAGATGGCGGCGCAGCTGCTGCGCTGGGCGGGCGATTGACGCACGCAGCCTTCAGGTACTTTCGCGAACCACCAGGCTGAAACCCACATCCTCTACCTGTTCCCCGCGCCCCAGAGTGCCTTCGATCCGCTGCAGCAGCAACTCCGCCGTACGCAGGCCAATGCGTCCGCCGTCAACATTCACCGTGCTCAAGCGCGGGTGGGTATGGGCGGCGAATTCCAGATTGCCGAAACCCATCACCGCCAGGTCCTGAGGCACCCGCAGGCCGTTGGCCTGGGCCTCGGCCATGACTCCCTGGGCGAGCAGGTCGATGCTGCAGATCACCGCATCCATCGGCACCTTGGCCGCCAGCAGTCGGGCCATGGCTTCACGGCCGTGGCCCATGTTTACGGGTACTGCTTCGAGCTCGCAGCCGATCACTTCGACGCCTGCCTTGCGCAAGGTATCGGTGCACGCCTGGCGCCGTCGGGTGGCGCGGGCGTCATCGCTCCAAACCAGGCCGACGCGGTGGTGGCCGCGTTCGATGATGTGCTCGGCCATGGCCTGGCCAACGGCCTCGTGGGAAAAACCGACCACCGTGTCGATCGGGTCCTGCGCCAGCTCCCAGGTCTCTACCACCGGAATGCCACGAGCGATCAGCTTTTCCCGCGCTTCAGGGCTTTGCAGCTGGCGCGTCAGCACGATGCCGTCGGGGCGGCGGGCGAGGATCGCATCGATCAGTTCCGCTTCACTGCTGTTTGCCAGGTCTGACTGGCTCAGCAGCAGCTGGTAGCGCGCCGTGGCCAGTCGCTGGCCGAGCTGGGTGATAGTGTCGACGAAGGCGCGGTTGGCGACATTCGGCACCACCACGATGACCAGCCGACTGCGCTGCGACACCAGGGCGCCAGCGAGCATGTTGGGCACATATCCGGTCTTGCGGATGGCATTGCGCACCTTTTTCTGGGTTTTCTCCGACACCAGTTCTGGCCGGTTGATCACCCGGGAAACGGTGATGGGCGAGACCTTGGCCATCTTCGCCACGTCATCGAGGGTAGCGAGACCCGGTTTGGGGCCAGGGGTGATCACGGGCGTTTCCAGCATGCAAAGCCTCAAGCAGGCGGGTTGGGCGGGTG
>NZ_NEHW01000024.1 GCF_002112505.1 Pseudomonas sp. R28(2017) | reverse complement strand
GAAGAGTCGGCGATGCTGCGGCGTCAGGCGCGCGGCCAGGTCCATGATCATTGCGTTGTCCTTGAATGCGAGAAGCGTTCGGAGGTTAGGGCAATGATCGAAGGGGCAGCAATGAACGGGGTGTTGAGGTTAAACAGGCGTTTGTAGGACCGGGAAACCGAGAAACTTCACGCTTTCCTACACAGTTTGCGAGCGCCCGGCGTTTGGAGAAGGGCGCCGGCTCAGCACTGGCGCTGCTTTGCGGTCGCTGCGCGGCCGACAAGGGCCTCACGCTCGAAACCGATGTCAAAAAGTGTCTGAATCAAGGGGTTACAAAATAGCCTGCATCCACGGAGCACTGGCAGTGCGCTGTTCACCCTGGATAAAAGTGGGCAGCCAGCGCACAGCAGGCGATCAATACATCAGAGCTTGATCAGCACCGACTTGAGCTCGGTGTAATGCTCAATAGCCGCAGCGCCCATCTCACGCCCGACACCGGACATCTTGTAGCCCCCGAACGGCAGCGCCGGGTCCAGCGCGCTGTGGCAGTTGACCCACACCGAACCCGATTTGATCCGCGGAATCATCCGGTGCACCGCCGCCAGGTCGTTTGACCAGATGCTCGCGCCCAGGCCATAGGGGTTGTCGTTGGCCATGCCGATCACTTCGTCGAGGTCGTCGAACGGCATCGCCACCAGCACCGGCCCGAAGATCTCTTCCTGCACCAGGCGATGGCGCTGGTCGACGTCGACGATCACCGTCGGCTTGACGAAGTAACCCGGGCCAAACCCTTCACCGCCACAGGCGATGGTCGCCCCCAGCTCACGGCCCAGCTCGATGTAGCCGGTGACCCGGTCCTGCTGCTTGGCCGAGATCAGCGGGCCCATCTGCACGGCCGGGTCCAGGCCGCTGCCGAGCTTCATGCCATTGGCGATACCGGCGATGTCGGCCACCACATTGTCGAAGTGCTTGCGGTGCACGTACAGGCGTGAACCCGCGCAGCACACCTGGCCCTGGTTGAAGAAGATCGCCGTGGCGGCGCCGGCGGCGGCTTCCTGCAGGTTGGCGTCAGGCATGACGATGGTCGGCGACTTGCCGCCGAGCTCCAGGGTGACACGGGTCATGTTGTCCATGGCCGCCTTGCCGATCAGCTTGCCCACCTCGGTGGAGCCGGTGAAGGTCAGCTTGTCCACGCCCGGGTGGCGGCTCAGCGCTGCGCCAGCGTTCAGGCCGGTGCCGGTGATCACGTTGAACACCCCGGCCGGGTAGCCAGCCTCGTCCACCAGCTCGGCCAGCTTGAGGGCGGTCAGCGGGGTTTCGTCGGCGGGCTTGAGCACCACCGTGCAGCCGGTGGCCAGGGCCGGGCCGAGCTTCCAGCAGGCCAGCAGCAGCGGGAAGTTCCAGGCAACGATGGCGCCGACCACCCCGACCGCTTCGCGACGCACGAAACCATGGAACTGGTCGTTGGGCATCAACGGCATGGACGCTTCGACGGTGCTACCCTCGATCTTGGTGGCCCAGCCGGCCATGTAGCGCAGAAAGTCGATGGCCAGCTGCACGTCCATGACCTTGGCCACGACGGCGCTCTTGCCGTTGTTCAGGCATTCCAGCTCGGCCAGTTGCTGCGCGTCGCGCTCCATCAGGTCGGCCAGGCGCCACAGCAGGTTCTGCCGCTCGCGCGGGCGCATGCGGCTCCACGGCGAGTCGTCGAAGGCCTGGCGTGCGGCACGCACCGCGCGGTCGACGTCTTCGGCCTCGGCGGCGGGCACTTCACCCAGCACCTCGCCAGTGGCCGGGTTGCGGAACGCCAGGGTGCGACCGCTGGCGGCGTCCTGCCAGTCGGCGCCGATACGCATCTTCAGCTTGCGCTCGAGAAAGGCGCGGGTGGCGGGCAGGATGGGCAGTTCGGAAAGCATGGGGCTGTGCCTCTTGTCATTGGATGTGACGGGCACTGGCGCAATGGCCGTGCCAAGGTTGCCCAATGGCCGCAAGGTGCTGAACTGATTGGGTTTTGCGAAGGTGCAAGGTTGGGATTGCAAGGCTGCGCTGTTGCACATTGAGACGGTGTGAGACGGTGGTGAAACAGTGGCTGTTGCGGCCTATTCGCGGGCGCGCCCGCTCCCACAGGGAATGCACAATGCCTGGGGCCGGTGCGATACCTGTAGGAGCGGGCATGCCCGCGAAGGCCTGCGCAGCAGGCCCCTGTCTCAGGATGAAACACCCTGTCGCGAAATGGCACGCTGCAATTGGCCATGCCTGCTGCTGGCCAAGGCCTGAAAACCGGCTAAAAGCTTGAAAGGAAACACTTTTACTGCACCTGGCACAGTTCCTGTATCACAACCTTCACATGCACACCTGCTGTCCCAAAGCGTGTGAAAACCATAAGAACAACAACCGTGGAGGTCTGACCTTGAAGACGACTCGACTCCGGCGGCATGCGGGCAAACTGGCGCTGGTCGCCGCCGCACTGCTGGGCACCCAGGCCATGGCGGCCGAGCAGGGCCCGAGCCTGTTGCAGAACAAGTGCATGGGGTGCCATATCCCCGAGGGCAACGATACCTACAGCCGCATCAGCCACCAGCGCAAGACACCGGAAGGCTGGCTGATGAGCATCGCCCGCATGCAGATCATGCATGGTCTGCAGATCAGCGACGACGACCGTCGCGCCCTGGTCAAGTACCTGGCCGACAAGCAGGGCCTGGCGCCCAGCGAGACCGATGGCGTGCGCTACGCCATGGAGCGCCGGCTCAACACCGTCGAGCACTTCGACACCCAGCTCAGCGAAACCTGTGGTCGTTGCCACTCCGGTGCCCGTGTCGCCCTGCAACGGCGCCCGGCGCAAGAGTGGGAGCACCTGATCAACTTCCACCTCGGCCAGTGGCCATCCCTGGAATACCAGGCCCAGGCGCGTGACCGCGACTGGCTGGAAATCGCCCTCAAGCAAGTGGTACCGGACCTGGCCAAGCGCTTCCCGCTGGAAAGCCCGGCCTGGGCCGAATGGCAGAAGGCCAAGCCGACCGCCGACGCGCTGCCGGGGCAGTGGGCGTTCAGCGGCCACATGCTGGCCAAGGGCGATGTGCGCGGGGTGATGACCGTCAGCGCCGACCAGGGCGATACCTTCAAGGTCGAGGTCAAGGGCAGCTACGCTGACGGCACGCCATTCAACGGCAGCGGCACGGCGATTCTCTACAACGGCTATGAATGGCGCGGCAACGTCAAGGTCGGCGACAGCAACCTGCGCCAGGTCTTTGCCGCGCTGGACGGCGAGATGAAGGGCCGCATGTTCGAGGCCGACCACGACGAGCGTGGCCTGGACTTCACCGCAGCCAAAGAGGGCAAGGCGCGCCTGCTCGCCGTACAACCGGCATTCATCAAGGCCGGTGGCGAAAGCGAGATCACCCTGGTTGGCACCGGCCTGGCCGGCAAGCCTGACCTGGGCGCCGGCGTGCAAGTGACCGAGGTGCTGGAACAGACCCCGACCCTGGTGCGTGTGAAGGCCCGCGCTGCGGCCGATGCCAAGCCTGGCCAGCGCGATGTTGCCGTGGGTGAGCTCAAGGGCGTCAACCTGGCGGTGTACGACAAGGTCGAGGAAGTGAAGGTGGTGCCGGCATTCTCCATCGCCCGTATCGGCGAGAACGGTGCCTCGGTGCCCAAGGTCCAGGGGCGTTTCGAAGCCGAAGCCTGGGGCAAGGACGCCAGTGGCCAGCCGCTGCGCATCGGCTACCTGCCGGCCAGCTGGAAAGTCGAGCCGTTCAACGAGCGTGCGGTCGAGGACGAAGACGTCAAGTTCGCCGGGCAGATGCAGGCCGACGGTGTGTTCGTACCTGGCGGCGCCGGCCCGAACCCGGCGCGCAAGATGATGACCAACAACGCCGGCAACCTGAAAGTCATCGCCACCTTGGCAGACGGCGGCCAGAGCGGTGAGGGCCACATGATCGTCACCGTCCAGCGCTGGAACAACCCGCCGCTGCCGTAAGGGCAGGGCGTAACGGGTTTTCCAACGGATCGATTATCGGGAGGTCGCCATGGGCGCGCTACTGAACCTGGTCGAACGCAACCTGCACGAAGTGCAGGTCGATGCCGACCGCATGCTGTTCCATATCCCCAGCAGTTCGCTGTTCACCGCCGACGCGGTGACCGGCGGCATCATCGACACCCTGCGCCAGCAAGGCTGCTCGGCCGAGGAGCTGATGCAGCGCCTTGGCCAGCAGTTTGCCGGCGATGAAATCCAGGGCACCCTGCGCGAGCTGATCGCGCTGGAGCTGGTCAGCGACGGCTCGCCGCTGACCCCGGAAATCGCCCTCAAGCAGGTCGAGCGCACGGCACTGAACACCGTGGTGCTCAACGTCAACACCGGCTGCAACCTCAGCTGCACCTACTGCTACAAGGAAGACCTGGACAAACCGTCCGCCGGCAAGAAGATGAGCACCGCCACCGCCGAAGCCTCGGTGGAGATGCTGCTCAAGGAATCACCCGACGAGGAACGCTACAGCGTGGTGTTCTTCGGTGGCGAGCCGCTGTCCAACCGGCCGCTGATCGAGCACATGGTCGCCTACTGCGAGCGGCGTTTCGCCGAAGCCGGCAAGCAGGTGGAGTTCATCATGACCACCAACGCGACCCTGCTGACCGAAGAGATCATCGACTGGCTCAACGCCCACCGCTTCGGCCTGTCGATCAGCATCGACGGCCCGAAGACCGTGCACGACCGCAACCGCATCACCGTGGGCGGGCAGGGCACCTATGACGTGGTGCGGCGCAAGGCCGACCTGCTGCTGTCGCGCTACACCAGCCGCCCGGTGGGTGCACGGGTCACCCTGACCCGCGGCATCACCGACGTCGAAACCATCTGGAACCATCTGTTCAACGAAATGGGCTTCGCCGAAGTCGGTTTTGCCCCGGTCACCTCCGGCGACATGGCCGATTTCAACCTCACCGGCGAAGAGCTGGTGCAGGTGTTCGCCAACATGAAGGCGCTGGGGCGCAAGTACCTGGAGGCGGCGCTGGAGCACCGCAACATCGGCTTCTCCAACCTGCACCAGCTGATCACCGACATCCACGAAGGCCACAAGAAGGCCCTGCCGTGCGGTGCCGGGCTGAAGATGTTGGCCGTGGACCACGAAGGCGAGCTGAACCTGTGCCACCGCTTCACCGGCTCCAGCCTGCCGACCTTCGGCAATGTGCACCAGGGCGTGAAGCAGGCGCAGCTCAACGACTTCCTGTCGCAGCGCCTGGACCGCAGCAACACCGGCTGCGACAGCTGCCGCATCCGCAACCTGTGCTCCGGCGGCTGCTACCACGAGAGCTACGCCCGCTACGGCGACCCACAGCACCCGACCTACCACTACTGCGAGTTGATGCGCGACTGGGTCGACTTCGGCATCGAAGTCTACAGCCGCATCATGGCCGCCAACCCGGCCTTCATCGACCGCTACATCACCCCGCGGAAGGCGCACTGACATGAAGCACTTGAAGCCCCTGAACAACAAGGCGCGCATCCTCGAACAGGCCGCCGCCGAAGACCGCGTCGCGGACGTCCTGGCCATGAGCGCGGTGGCCGGCTGCACCGCCACCACCGACCCAGGTTGGGAAGTGGACGCCTTTGGCGGCGTCAGCTCGCTGTGCCAGCCGATGGAGGCCGACCTGTACGGTTGCTCCGACCCGTGCTGGTGGCCGGCCCAGGTGCCGGACATGATGAGCACCTACCAGGACTGGAACGCCCAGGCGAACAATTCCCAGGAAGACTGGCGCAACCTCGGCACCGTGTTCCCTAAAGACAAGTGACCGGCCCAACAAGAATGACAAGGGGAAACCGCATGAAAGCTGGACGCTGCGCGCAACTCGCGCTGACCATCGCCGCCACGGCCTGCGCCTGGGCGGTACAGGCCGATGATGCCGGCCCGGCCCTCAAGGCTGGCCAGGAATACCTGATCACCACCAACTACCCGAACAACTTGCACGTCATCGACGTGGCCAGCGACACGCTGTACAAGAGCTGCCAGATGCCCGACAAGTTCGGCCCCGGCACCGCGATGATGGCGCCGGACAACCGCACCGCCTACGTGCTCAACAACCATTATGCCGACATCTACGGCATCGACCTGGACACCTGCAAGACCACCTTCCACGCCAACCTGTCCAGCGTACCCGGTGAAGTCGGCAAGTCGATGTACTCGTTCGCCTTGAGCCCCGATGGCAAAGAGGTATACGCCACGGTCAACCCGACCCAGCGCCTGAACGACCACTACGTGGTCAAGCCGCCGCGCCTGGAGGTATACAGCACCGCCGACGGCCTGGAGGCCAAGCCGGTGCGCACCTTCCCGATGCCGCGCCAGGTCTACCTGATGCGCGCTGCCGACGATGGCAGCCTGTTCTTCGTCGGGCCGGACATCTACAAGATGGACGTCAAGACCGGCAAGTACAGCGTGGCGCTGCCGCTGCGCAACTGGAACCGCGAGGGCTACAGCGCCCCCGATGTGCTGTACTTCTGGCCGCACCAGAGCCCGCGCCATGAGTTCTCGATGCTCTACACCATTGCCAAGTTCAAGGACGCCAAGCAGGACCCGAACGAGGCGCAGCCGCTGTACGGCTACCTGAGCATCGACCTCAAGACCGGCAAGGCCCACACCCAGGAGTTCGCCGACCTGACCGAGATCTACTTCACCGGCCTGCGCTCGCCCAAGGACCCGAACCAGATCTACGGCGTGCTCAACCGCCTGGCCAAGTACGACATCAAGCAGCGCAAGCTGATCAAGGCGGCTAACCTGGAGCACACCTACTACTGCGTGACCTTCGACAAGAAGGGCGACAAGCTGTACCTGGGCGGCACCTTCAACGACCTGGCGGTGTTCGACCCCGAGACGCTGGAGAAGGTGAAGAACATCAAGCTGCCGGGCGGTGACATGTCCACCACCACGCCGCAGGTGTTCGTCCGCTAACTCGGCGTGAGCTTCTTCGCGGGCAAGCCCGCTCCCACAAGCGCTGGTGGAGGGCCCTGTGGGAGCGGGCTTGCCCGCGAAGAGGTCAGTTCAAACAACACAAGAACAACAAGAGAGCGCCCATGCCCCAGCCAAGCTACTCCCAGGGCAACCCGACCAAGGCCCTGCTCAGCCAATGCATCGGCGATGCCTTCGACACCACCGTCGCCCGCTTCCCCGACCGCGAAGCACTGGTGGTCCGCCACCAGGCCCTGCGCTACACCTGGCAGCAACTGGCCGACGCCGTCGACCAGCATGCCCGCGCACTCATGGCCCTGGGCGTGCAACCCGGCGACCGCCTGGGCATCTGGGCACCCAATTGCGCCGAATGGTGCATCACCCAGTTCGCCAGCGCCAAGGTCGGCGCGATCCTGGTCAACATCAACCCGGCCTACCGCTCCAGCGAACTGGACTATGCCCTCGGCCAGTCCGGCTGCCGCTGGGTGATCTGCGCCGACGCCTTCAAGACCTCCGATTACCACGCCATGCTGTTGGGCCTGGTCCCGGGCCTGGCGAACGGTCAGCCCGGCGCCCTGGTCTGCGAGCGCTTCCCCGAGCTGCGCGGCGTGGTCAGCCTGGCGGTCTCACCACCGGCAGGCTTCCTCGCCTGGCATGACCTGCAAGCCCGTGCCGAGTCCGTCAGCCACGAGGCTCTGACCGAGCGCCAGGCACACCTGCGCTGCGACGACCCGATCAACATCCAGTACACCTCCGGCACCACTGGCTTCCCCAAGGGCGCCACGCTCAGCCACAGCAACATCCTCAACAACGGCTACATGGTCGGTGAAAGCCTGGGCCTGACCGAGCACGACCGCCTGGTGGTACCGGTGCCGCTGTACCACTGTTTCGGCATGGTCATGGCCAACCTGGGCTGCATGACCCACGGCAGCACGCTGATCTACCCCAATGATGCCTTCGACCCACTGGCAACCCTGCGCGCCGTGGCCGAGGAAAAGGCCACCGCGCTGTATGGCGTGCCGACCATGTTCATCGCCGAGCTGGACCACCCGCAGCGTGGCGAATTCGACCTGTCTAGCCTGCGCACCGGGATCATGGCCGGCGCCACCTGCCCGATCGAGGTGATGCGCCGGGTGATCGGCGAGATGCACATGGCCGAGGTGCAGATTGCCTACGGCATGACCGAGACCAGCCCGGTGTCGCTGCAGACCGGGCCCGACGATGACCTGGAGCGCCGGGTGACCAGCGTTGGCCGCACCCAGCCACGGCTGGAGAGCAAGGTGGTCGACGCCGACGGCAACACTGTGCCGCGTGGCGCGATCGGTGAGCTGTGTACACGTGGCTACAGCGTGATGCTGGGTTACTGGAACAACCCCAAGGCCACCGCCGAGAGCATCGATGGCGAAGGCTGGATGCACACCGGCGACCTGGCGGTGATGGACGAGCAGGGCTATGTGCGCATCGTTGGGCGCAGCAAGGACATGATCATTCGCGGCGGCGAGAACATCTACCCACGGGAGCTGGAGGAGTTCTTCTTCACCCACCCGGCGGTCGCCGATGTGCAGGTGATCGGCGTGCCGTGCAGCAAGTATGGCGAAGAGATCGTCGCCTGGGTGCGCCTGCATCCCGGGCATACCGCCAACGCGGACGAGCTGCGCGACTGGGCGAAGGCGCGGATCGCGCACTTCAAGGTGCCCAGGTACTTCCGCTTCGTCGACGAGTTCCCGATGACGGTGACCGGCAAGGTGCAGAAGTTCCGGATGCGTGAGATCAGTATCGAGGAACTGACGGCGCGATGATGTATCGCCTGTACCGGCCCTTTCGCGGGCAAGCCCGCTCCCACAGGATCTTTACAGGACCTGAAATGGGTGCAATCCCTGTGGGAGCGGGCTTGCCCGCGAAAGGGCCGGTACAGAGGGTGGAACATTCAGCCTTGTAGCAAATCGGGGCTATTGAAGTTGCTCAGCCGCGGATCATCCTCGGTACACTCAAACCCCTGCACAGCCTCCCGCAACAAGGCCTTCTGCAAGCTGCGCTCACCCGCCAGCCAGGCCTGCTCCAGCACCGGCAACACTCGCCGCGGCAAGACGCTGAACATAGGCTGCCAGAACCCGCCCTGGCGCACCATTGCGACACTGTCACCAGTCACGGCCAACTGCCGCAGGCTATCGATCAGTGCCTTGTCAACCAACGGCGCATCGCACGCCAGCAGCACCACCCATTCATGCCTGGCCACCTGCAGCCCGGCCATCACCCCGGCCAGCGGCCCGGGGAAGTCCGCCTCGGCATCGCCCACCTGTTGGTCAGCATAAGCGGCATACGCCTGCTGGTTGCGGTTGCAGGAAATCACCAAGTCATCACTGAGCGGCCGCACAGTGCGGTGGATATGCGCGACCAACGGCTCGCCGCGCCATTCCAGCAGGCCCTTGTCGCGCCCGCCCATGCGCTGGCCGCGGCCACCGGCGAGGATCAAAACGGAGCAGGGGGGCAGGGCATCAGGCATGAAAAAGGGTTCCGGGCAGTCAATGCCCGGAACCCTCTCATTCAACGCACGGCTTGTCCAGTCAGGCTTCGCTTGCCTGCGCCTGTTCGGCCTTGGTGCGGCCGCGCCCGGCCAGGCGCATCACCACCACGAAGAACACCGGCACGAACACCACCGCCAGCGTGGCGCTGAGCATCCCGCCAATGACCCCGGTGCCGATTGCCTGCTGGCTCGCCGAGCTTGCGCCAGTGGCGATGGCCAGCGGCACCACGCCGAGGATGAACGCCAGCGACGTCATGACGATCGGCCGCAGGCGCAGGCGGGCGGCCTGCACGGCGGCGTCGACAGCGTCCACGCCCTGGTCGACCAGGTGCTTGGCGAACTCGATGATCAAAATGGCGTTCTTCGCCGACAGGCCGATCAGGGTGATCAGGCCGACCTTGAAGAACACGTCGTTGGGCATGCCGCGCAAGGTCACCGCCAGCACCGCGCCGAGTACGCCGAGCGGTACCACCAGCAGTACCGCAGTCGGGATCGACCAGCTTTCATACAGCGCCGCCAGGCACAGGAATACCACCAGCAACGACAACGCCATCAGCAGCGGTGCCTGGCTGCCGGACAGCCGTTCCTGCAGCGACAGACCGGTCCATTCCAGGCCGGTACCGGCCGGCAGCTGGGCGACCAGGCGCTCGATCTCGGCCATGGCTTCACCCGAGCTGTAACCCGCCGCCGGCTCACCGGAAATCGACACCGCCGGGTAGCCGTTGTAACGGGTCAGCTGCACCGGGCCACTGACCCACCTGGCCTGGACGAAGGCACCCAGTGGCACCATCTTGCCGCTGCTGTTGCGCACGTGGATCTTCAGCAGGTCCTCGACCTGGCTGCGCTGGTCGCCCTCGGCCTGCACCACCACCCGCTGCATGCGGCCCTGGTTGGGGAAGTCGTTGACGTAGCTGGAGCCCACGGCGACGTCCAGCACCGAGCCGATGTCGGCGAACGACACGCCCAGGGCGTTGGCCTGGCGGCGGTCGATTTCCAGTTGCACCTGCGGGCTTTCCGCCAGCGAGGCTTCGCGCACGTTGGCCAGCACCTTGCTCTTCTGCGCGCCGGCCAGCAATTCGTCACGGGCAGCCATCAGTGCCTCATGGCCCATGCCGCCGCGGTCCTGCAGGCGCAACTCGAACCCGGTCGACTCACCCAGGCCGTCGATCGGGGGTGGCAGCACGGAGTAGGCCACGGCGTCCTTGAGCTGGGTGAAGGCCATCGAGGCGCGGTCGGCGATCGATTGCGCGCTGTCAGCGGCGCCGCGTTCGGACCAGTCCTTGAGCGTGGTGAAGGCCAGCGCGGCGTTCTGGCCACTGCCCGAGAAGCTGAAACCGAGGATCAGCGTGGTGTTGCCGACGCCCGGCTCTTCGGCGTTGTGCGCCTCGATCTGCGCGGCAACCTGCTCGGTGCGCATGCGGCTGGCGCCCGGTGGCAGCTGGATGTCGGTGATGGTGTAGCCCTGGTCTTCCGTGGGCAGGAACGCGGTGGGCAACTGGCTGAAGCCATAACCCAGCACGGCCAGCAGCACGCCATACAGCAGCAGGTAGCGGCCGCTGCGCTTGAGTGCCTGCAGCACCCAGCGCTGGTAACCATTGCTCATGCTGTCGAAACGGCGGTTGAACCAGCCGAAGAAGCCTTTGCGCTCGTGCTGTTCGCCCTTGGCCAGCGGCTTGAGCAGGGTGGCGCACAAGGCCGGGGTCAGGCTCAGGGCAAGGAACGCCGAGAACAGGATAGACACCGCCATCGACAGCGAGAACTGCTGGTAGATCACCCCCACCGAGCCTTTCATGAAGGCCATTGGCAGGAACACCGCCACCAGCACCAGGGTGATGCCGACGATGGCACCGCTGATCTGGCCCATGGCCTTGCGCGTGGCCTCCCTGGGCGGCAGGCCTTCTTCGGCCATGATCCGCTCGACGTTCTCCACCACCACGATGGCGTCGTCGACCAGGATGCCGATGGCCAGCACCATGCCGAACAGGGTCAGCACGTTCACCGAGAAGCCCATGGCCAGCATTACGGCGAAGGTGCCCATGAGCGCCACCGGCACCACCAGGGTCGGGATCAGCGTGTAGCGCAGGTTCTGCAGGAACAGGAACATCACCGCGAACACCAGCAGCATGGCTTCGAACAGGGTGTTGATGACCTGCTGGATCGACACCTTGACGAACGGCGAGGTGTCGTAGGGGATGTCGTACTTGACCCCTTCGGGGAAGTAGCGCGCCAGCTCCTGCATCTTCGCCCGCACCAGGGTGGCGGTTTCCATGGCGTTGGCCCCTGGTGCCAGCTGCACGCTGAAAGCGGTGGCCGGCTTGCCATTCAGGCGGGTGCCGTACTGGTATTCCTGGGCGCCGACCTCGACCCGGGCGACATCGCCGACGGTGACGCTGGAGCCATCCGGGTTGGCGCGCAGGACGATGGCGGCGAACTCCTCGGGCGTGCTCAGCTGGCCCCTGACCACCACGTTGGCGGTGATTTCCTGGGTGCCGCGGGCAGGCAGGTCGCCGATGCTGCCGGGGGCGACCTGGGCGTTCTGCGCTGCGATGGCCTCGGCCACGTCGTTGGGGGTGAGGTTGAAGCCGATCAGCTTGCGCGGGTCGATCCAGATGCGCATGGCGCGTTCGGAACCATACAGCTGTGCCTTGCCGACGCCCTTGAGGCGGCGGATTTCGTTCATCACGTTGCGCGCGAGGATGTCGGACAGCGCGGTTTCATCGAGGCTACCGTCCTCCGAGGTGAGGGTGCCGAGCAGCAGGAAGCCGGTGGACACCTTTTCTACCTGGAGGCCTTGCTGTGTGACCTGGCGCGGCAGGCGCGACTCGACCACCTTGAGGCGGTTCTGCACGTCGACCTGGGCCAGGTCGGGGTGAGTGCCGGGCTCGAAAGTGGCGGTGATGGTGGCGCTGCCCAGGCTGCTCTGCGACGAGAAGTACAGCAGGTTGTCGGCGCCGTTGAGCTCTTGCTCGATCAGGCTGACCACGCTTTCGTCCAGGGTGGCCGCCGAGGCGCCCGGGTACACGGCGTAGATTTCCACCTGCGGCGGCGCCACGTTGGGGTACTGCGCCACCGGCAGCTGGGGGATGGCCAGGGCGCCGGCCAGCAGGATGAACAGCGCGACCACCCAGGCGAAGATCGGGCGGTCGATGAAGAACTGCGGCATGGGTCAGGCCCTCACTGGCCGTTGTGCTGGACGATGGACTGAGCGGCGGGGTCGACCTGGACCTGGTCGCCCGCCTTGACGTGCTGCAGGCCTTCGACCACCACCCGCTCGCCGGGCGCCAGGCCGTCGCTGACCAGCCAGCGGTCACCCTGGGCGTTACCCAGCACCACCTGGCGTTCGCTGATGCGCGACTGAGCGTCGACCACCAGCACCTTCGGCACCCCGGCGCTGTCACGCAGGATGGCCCGCTGCGGCACGCTGAGCCCTTTGGGCTGCACGGCCTGCTCCAGGCGCACGCGCACGTAGCTGCCTGGCAACAGGTCGAGGTCCGGGTTGGGGAATTCGCTGCGCAGGGTGATCTGGTTGGTGCTGGGGTCGACGCTGATGTCCGAGAACAACAGCTTGCCCGGCAGCGGGTAGGCATTGCCATCGTCCTGGATCAAGGTGGCGCGGGCCTGGCCATCGCCGGCCTGCTGCAGTTCACCTGCGCGCAATGCCCGGCGCAGGGCGGTGAGTTCGCGGGTCGACTGGGTGACGTCGGCGTGGATCGGGTCGAGCTGCTGGATGGTCGCCAGCGGCGTGGTCTCGTTCTGCCCGACCAGGGCACCTTCGGTGACCAGGGCACGGCCGATGCGCCCGGAGATTGGTGCAGTGACCGTGGCATAGCCCAGGTTCAGGCGGGCGCGCTCCAGCGCCGCCTTGGCTTCGGCAACGGCAGCGTCAGCCTGGAGGAAGGCGGCGCGGGCGTTGTCGTATTCCTGGCGGCTGACCGCCTTGTCGTCGACCAGCTGGCGGTAGCGCTGCTCTTGCAGGCGCGCCTGGTACAGCGTGGCCTCGGCCTTGGCCAGGGTCGCGCGGGCGCTGTCGTGGTCGGCCTTGAACGGCGCCGGGTCGATGAGGAACAGCACATCGCCCTGTTTCACGTCGCTGCCTTCGCGATAGACGCGCTTGAGCACCACGCCGGCGACCCGGGCGCGCACTTCTGCCGTGCGCGGGGCCAGGATGCGCCCACTCAGTTCGGTACTGATGGCCAGGGGCTGCAGGTGCAGGGTTTCTACCCGCACCTGGGGCGTGGGTTGTTTTTCGTCCTGCTCGGCCGAGTCGTCGCAACCGGCCAGGGGCAGCGTGAGCAGCGCCACGAGCGCCAGGGGGCGCAGGTGCGGGGGGAGGGTAATAGGCATGCGGATCTTCCGATGATGACCCTGCGTATCCTAAGGCAACCGTTCCTCGGATGGCTGTTAACACCTGTAGGACCTGTGTGAAAAAGTGTTAAGAACAGTCCTGCGGGTTTGTAGGTTTCTATATTCTGCAGGTATCTGTGCCGGCCCCTTCGCGGGCAAGCCCGCTCCCACAGGTACAGCACCGCTTTCTGTGGGAGCGGGCTTGCCCGCGAAGGGCCGGTGAAGCCTCCTTCAATTTTTCCAGCAAACCCCTATGCCCAACATTCTTCTGGTCGAAGACGACAGTGCGCTGTCCGAGCTGATCGCCAGCTACCTGCAACGCAACGATTTCCACGTCCGGGTGATTGCCCGTGGCGACCATGTGCTGGACGCCTTCAGGCAGGACAACCCTGACCTGGTGATTCTCGACCTGATGCTCCCAGGCATCGATGGCCTGCAACTGTGCCGCTTGCTGCGCCAGGCGTCGCAGAGCCTGCCGATCCTGATGCTCACGGCCCGTGACGACAGCCACGACCAGGTGCTGGGCCTGGAAATGGGTGCCGACGACTACGTGACCAAACCCTGCGAGCCCCGGGTGCTGCTGGCTCGCGTGCGCACCTTGCTGCGCCGCAGCAGCGTCAACGAGCCGCGCCTGGACAACCACCAGATCCTCATCGGCGGCCTGCGCATCGACCTGGCCGAGCGCCTGGTCAGCTGGCGCGGCGAAGAGGTGGAACTGTCCAGCGGTGAATACAACCTGCTGGTGGTGCTGGCGCGCAACGCCGGCGAGGTGCTCAGCCGCGACCGCATCCTCCAGCAGTTGCGCGGTATCGAGTTCAACGGTACCGACCGCTCGGTGGACGTGGCCATTTCCAAGCTGCGCCGCAAGTTCGACGACAGTGCCGGCGAGGCGCGCAAGATCAAGACCGTGTGGGGCAAGGGTTACCTGTTCAGCCGTGTCGAGTGGGAGTGCTGACGTGCCATGCTGAAGATCCTGGTGCGCCTTTATCTGGTTATCATCGTTGCCTACGCCGGGGCGTTGCTGTTGATTCCGGACGCCATCGTCGGCCTGTTCCACGACCGCTTCATGGCCTACAACCTGGACCAGGCCAAGGGCGTGCAGTCGCTGATCGTGCGCCAGTTCCACCAGGCGCCACAGGCGCAGTGGCCGGCGGTGGAGCAGGACCTGGCCAAGGTCTTCGCGCCACTGGAGGTCAAGCTGCTGCGCAGCGAAAAGGCCGGCCTGAGCCCGCAGGAGAAAGCGCGTCTGGAGCACGGGCTGTATGCCGTGCGGATCGGCGACTGGGGCTATTACCAAACGGTGCTGGCCCCTCTGGACAAGGACTGGCTGGTCAGCCTGCATGCACCCCCGGACCCCCTGGACATCAACGTATTGTCCTGGGGCGTGACCGTGCTGATCGGTGCGGCGATGCTCGGTTGCCTGCTGCTCTGGGTGTGGCCGCACTGGCGCGACCTGGAGCGGCTGAAGGAAACCGCACGGCGCCTGGGCCAGGGGCACATGGCCGAGCGCACGCACATCTCTGCGCACTCGAACATCGGCGAACTGGCGGGCGTGTTCGACACCATGGCCAGTGACCTCGAACGCCACGTCAACCAGCAGCGCGAGCTGCTCAACGCGGTCTCCCACGAGCTGCGCACACCGTTGACAAGGCTGGACTTCGGCCTGGTGCTGCTGTTCGACGAGGTGCCACCGTCCAGCCGCAAGCGCCTGCTGGAGCTGGTCGGGCACGTGCGCGAGCTGGACGAGCTGGTGCTCGAGCTATTGTCGTACAGCCGCCTGTACAATGCCGACCAGGCCCGCGAGCGGGTCGAGGTGTCGTTGCTGGAACTGGTCGACAGCGTGCTCGGCGGCTTTGCCGAAGAACTCGACACCCGGGGCATCCAGTGGGAAGTTCAGGCCGAGGATAACTTGCCACGCTTTGTGCTGGACCCGCGGTTGACCGCCCGGGCGGTGCAGAACCTGGTGCGCAACGCCATGCGTTATTGCGATGAGAGCCTGTTGCTGAGGTTGCGCCTGGAGGCGGACGGTGCCTGCCTGTTGACGGTGGAGGATGACGGCATCGGGATTCCTGCCGAGGAACGTGAGCGGATCTTCCAGCCGTTCTATCGTCTGGACCGCAGCCGTGACCGCAATACCGGCGGTTTCGGTCTGGGCCTGGCGATCAGTCGCCGGGCGATCGAGGGGCAGGGGGGGGCTTTGACAGTCGGCCACTCGACCCTGGGAGGTGCATCGTTCAGGATTCGCTTGCCTGTGGTCTGACGGCGTTGGAAAGCAGGAACATTCATATAGGATAAGTTTCCTGAAACATGCAGATCTGAGAGTGGCACCCTGTAACTTTGCATAGGGTTTTTCAACTTTTATATTTGGATTTTTTTCATTGCCCCCAAATTGTTGGGCGGTAATATTTTGTCAATTTCCCATGACTGGACATGTAGGACTGCAAATGGAATCAATTCATTTCCAAGTTCTCTATGTGAGTCAGATCAAGATGTTAGATAACAACGTGGTAAGAAGTTGCAAAATTGACCCGGCGTTCGGTGACCAAGGCAAAGTGGAAATTGTATTTCCTGGTGGTGTGGAAAGTGGCGTGCATGGGCTGGCAATCAGTCAATCCAGGCTTATCGCGCTGGCCCAGTACCGGGATGCCGGTCAGCCTTATGTTGGGCTGGCGGGCCTGACGGCTGAAGGACAGCCGGATGCCAGCTTCGGTGACGGTGGCTTTGTCATGGCGGCCTTTGGCGCAGGTGTGAGCGCGGTGCCAGTGGAGGTAATTGCCTCTGCAGAGGATGGTTTCATCGTACTGGCCGAGGACCGCTCAAAGGCCGTGAGATATCCGCTCCTTGCGCGTTTCAAGCATGATGGTTCCCTGGACACATGTTTCGGTAACGGCGGTATTGTCAGGCTCGAACTGAAGGGACTGAGCGAATATGACGAACCGTATGGCCTTATCCAGCAGCGAAACGGCAAACTATTGATCGCTGTAACACGATTCGATGAGCAGGCACAAAGTTGTGGCTTGCTGGTGCGTGTCACGGCATGTGGCAACCTGGACGTTTGTTTCCATGAGGGTGGCGTGTGGCAATTACCGCTATGCGATGAACCCAACGTCTGGATGGAAGGTGTCACCGAGCTGGCTGATGGTCGAATCGTCGCCTGGGGTGCCACAGACGGTGAAGGCGTGCTGTTGCGCATGCGCCACGACGACATGCTTGATCCTGCTTTTGGTACAGGAGGGATCCTTCGGGTAACGGCCCCACGAGGCAAGAACAGGGTAGGCATCGAGTTTTATGACGTAATCGAACGTGGAGACGGTGGCTTGATCGTCAGCGGCTCGACCGATCGATTGCCCTACGCAGCTGTACAGGGGCACGTGACCGCCGATGGCCGGCTCGACCCAACCTTCAATGGTGGCGAGGTGCATCTGGCCCCGGTCGCCTCGGGCGCGCGCTGGGTGCACTGTCAGCCGGGGCGCGAAGGCGGTAGCGTGGCTGCCGGCTTGACGGGCATTCCCTACAACGCCAGGGAAACCGAATTCCTCGTAGGGCGGTTCCAGGCCAACGGCTTGCTCGATCCGACCTTCGGTGACGGCGGCCTCAAACGCACCAATATCGAGGCGGGTGCCGACGTGGCGCGTTGTGCGTTGGCCCCGGACCCACAACGTCTGATCCTGGGCGGTACCGCCAACACCGATCGCCGCGTGGGTAAGTCGTATCTGGTCTGCTACTTCGTCTAAGCGATCCAGGCATGATGCGCCATGCCTCTCGCTCATGGGGCCGGTTGCCACAGCACGAACCGGTCCTTGCCACTGTGCTTGGCCGCATACAGCGCCTGGTCCGCCCGGACCAGCGCTGCTGTCAAGGAATCGCCACGGTTGACCTGGGCCAGGCCGATACTGATGGTCACCGGGTGATCGGCATTGTCTTCCCGCACCCTGCTGCACAAGCCGCCAACCTGCTGCAAGGCGCGTTGCTCGTCCAGGCCGTCGAACAGAATCGCGAACTCCTCGCCACCCAGCCGGGCGTACTCGAAACCGTTCATGCTGGCGCGAATGTGCATGGCCACGCGCTTGAGCACTTCGTCGCCGACATCATGCCCGAAGCTATCATTGACCCGTTTGAAGTTGTCGATGTCGATCATCGCCAGATACTGCCCAGGCGTTGCCAGGTGCAGCTGGCGTTCAGCCTTGGCCATGAACGAGCGGCGGTTGGGGATCTCGGTCAGGGCATCGATGTATGCCTGTTCCAGCAATACTTTGGACAGGTAGAAGTTGTGCAGCTTGGCCTGGCGTATCTGCAGGTAGCTGTAGGTCACCAGGCCGCTGAGGAACAGGGCGTAGCTGATCAGCATGGCGCCTTCGAGTTCATCGGCTTCGATCCGGGTGTGGTAGAAGGGGCTGAGCATGACCCAGGTAATGGCCATGGCGCAGAAGAACGACCAGCGCCGCACGGGCAGAACCGAAACGGCATAGAGCACGGTCGACACGCCGAGCACCAGCCACACTGGCCGCAGAGGTTCGGGAATACCTTCGATGACCAGGCGCATGCCCAAGGTGATGGCGCAGATGAACAGCAGGTTGAGCACGTCGAAATGGTGGCTGCGGCGGGTGAAGCGCAGGATCACCGTGAGGCAGCCGAGCAGGGTGATGAACAGGTAGGACAGCCAGGTGAAACCCTGGCCGCCGAGGAAGCTGACGATCAGGTCGAAGACCAGCCAGATCAGGATGCTGACGCAGAACACCAGCATGCAGAACGGGCGCATGGCTTCGAATTCATGCTGGCGAAACTCGGCGCGCAGGGCGGCGGGGGCGACCTGCTTGCGTACGTGTTCTTCAATGGTCTTGAACATCGTGGCTCCTGTGAGTACTGCTTCGTCTGCACCGGCGCTTTCGCGGGCAAGCCCGCTCCCACAGGATCGCCACAGTTCTTGAAATCTGTGCAATCACTGTGGGAGCGGGCTTGCCCGCGAAAGGGCCGGTGCAGGTTGACTCAATTCTGTGGCAGAACACCCCGGGACCAAGGCCGGTAGCGCAGCGCAAACACTGCTTCGGCATGGCACCCCGCATTCAGCATCGGCTCCGCTGGCTCAGCCCGAAATGCCTGCCCCGGAGCACTCACCTGGCGGAACGCCTCGCGCACCACACCCACCCGGCACGGCAGCGCCTGTTCATAGCTCTGGCGCACCAGTGGCGGCAACCGCCCGGTCCCCGCGCCGTCCTGCCACCACACAGTCAAGCCCAACCCGGTCAGTTGATCCAGCCAGGCGCCATTGACCCGCGGCGCCAGCTTGCCAGCACTGAAAGCGCTGATATGAAGCGGTTTGTCCAACTGCCGGTTGAACGCCTGCAGCTGGCTGTACAACGCCTCGCGGCGACCGGCATCGCGAAAGTGCAGGTCGTCCAGTTCCATCGGCAGGTACCAGCCGGTAACGGGCAGCTGCCAGTCCCGGCGAACCTGCTGGTACTGGCTCAGCGAGCGGCCCAGTTGCGATTTCCAGTAATTGTTCAGGCCGTCACCGTCGAGTGCTTCGATGCGCTGGTAATAGGCTGGGTCCATGTAAAGTCCAAGTACCAGCTCCAGCCCTTGTGAGTGGGCTTCGCGCAGGCTGTTGGCCAGCCAGCCCTGGGCACCGCCGAAATCACTGTCGCCGTAGGCGCTCCATTGCACGATGAGGGTCTTGCCCCCTTGCGCCCGGGTGGCGCGCCAGAGTTGCTGCCATTGCGCCGGGGTCACCGTGGCATCGCGGTTCAGTGGCTGGTAGAACAGGCGCTGGTCGGCCACGGCCGGCAGGCACAAGGCGAGCATGCAGATTGCCAGGAGGGTACGCATCAGAAGGTCATCTCCGCGCCAACCAGCACGCCATTGGCGCTCTTGTAGAGGTTGCCACCCAGCGACTGCTGGTATTCGGCGCGCACTTTCAGCGAGCCGCGGTGGGCGTTGTAGCGGTCGTCGTCGAACCACCATTGCCAACGCACGCCGACTCCGGCGCGAGCATCCTGGCGCCAGTCGTTGCTCGGGTCCTGGCTGGAAAACTCGAAGAAGCCATAAGGCATGACGGTCTGCGGCGAGTTGCCGGGCAGTTTCCAGGCATGGCCCTGCTGGTAGCGCGACAGCCAGGCGTGGTCGCCGGCGCGGGTCCACCAGGCGGCATCGAGGTAGAGGAAGCGCTCGTTCCAGTCGTCTTCGTCGACCCGCCAGTCGTTGCGCCAGTCGCCCTGGTCGAGGAACGAGGCGGTGGCGCGCAGCAGCAGGTCGTTGCTCGATTCGCCATGGTGGCGCAAGTCGCCCCAGTTGCCGCCGACCTTGGCCGGGCTCAGCAGTTCGCCGAGGCTCAGGCCGCTGTAGTGGTCGTCATCGATCTGCCGTTGGTGGTACAGCTCGGCATACAGGTTGAGGTTGGCCTGGCCGAGCGGCTTGTAGCGCAGGCCGACGCCGGTGCCCATGCTTTGCGCATAATCGGTGCGGCTCTGGCCGCCGAACAGGACCCGGCCGTAGACCGACAGGGTACTGCCATTGCGGCTGGGTTCCTCGCCCAGGGCGTGGTCCCACATGGCCAGCTGCACATTCTGCGATTGCGCCCGACGCGAGGTGCCGCTGCGCTGGCCGTTATCGAGGAACTTGTCGTTGGTCGAGGTGCCGGCGGGCGACCAGGTGCTGGCCAGGGTGATGGTGTCGCGCCGTGACAGGGTTTCGTGCGCGCGGCGCTGGCGGTACTTGCGGGCTTCGAGGCTGCCGTATTCGTCGTCGCCATCGACCAGGTTCTCTTCCACGTCGATCACCCGGCGCAGTTCGCGGCGTGCGGCGGCGCTGTTTTCGGCTTCGTCGTAGCGCAGGGCGAGGGTCTCGCCCAGGCGATAGTCCTCGGGGAAATCGTGGGTGGCGCGTTCCAGATAAGGGATCGACTGGCGGCGCTGGGCCACGTCCTGCGAGCCGGCCAGGCGCATGCCGTAATCGGCACGATAGCGCGGCTGGTCGGGTGCCAGGCGCACGGCTTCGGCCAGCCAGGCGGTGCTCTGTGCGCTGTCGCCGGCCAGTTGCGCGGTGCTGGCCGCCGCGTAGTAGTGGTCGGCCCGCGGGTTGTGCGCCAGGGCCTGGCGCTGGAAGCCCAGCGCCGCTTGCAGGTCGCCCTGGCGTTGAGCGATGGCGGCACCCAGTGCCCAGTCATCGGCGCTGTTGTGTGCGGCGGCGTCCCAGTAGCGGCGGGCGGCGTCGGCATCGCCGGCATTCAAGGCGCCGCGTGCGGCGGTCAGGCGGGCGTTATCGTTCCAGGCGCTGGCCGGCAGGCTGCGCCAGATCGGCTGGGCGGCTTCGGAGTCGCCAGCGGCTTCCAGCGCGTAGGCCAGGGGCAGGCGGTTGCCACGGTCACCCAGGCGTTCGGCGGCCTGGTAATACACCACCGCTTCACCCGGTTGATCGGGCATGGCGCAGCGGCCCAGGGCGCGGTACTGGCCGGCTTCGGTCGGGTTCGCCGGGATGGCCCGGCGCACGGCGTCGCACTGGCCGTTTTCTGCCAGGCGGCCGAGCAACTGGGCGCGGGTATTGGCGTCGACCCTGGGGATCAGCCCGAGCATGCGCTGGCTGTTCAATGGGCCATCGTTGCGTGCATAGAGATTGCCCAGGCGCTGCAGCAGCGAGGGCGGCAGGCGCCCTTGGTGACGGTCATAGGCCGGCTCCAGCAGGGTGCGGGCGCGCTCGCTCTGGCCTTGCTGCAGCAAGAGGAATGTCGCTTGTTCCAACGCTGCCAGGTCGCCGCTCTGGCGGTAGTGTCTTTCCCATTCGGCGGCAGTGCGAGGTTGTGGCGGCTGCACCGGGTCGCCATACAGGCGCTGCTTGAGCACGGCATAAGCACGTGGGTCTGCACTGGCAGGGCAGCCCTTGAACTGTTCGCGGGCGACGTCCGGGTCGCGCCGTGACAACCAATCGACGGTTTCCAGGCAAGGCCGCTGCAGTTCGTTGCTCAGGCGCCGTACCAGCGGCGCGTCATCGCCCTCACGAGCCAGCTCCCACAGCTGCTGGCGTTGCTCAGGTTGCTGCAACTGCTCGGTGGGCAATTTTTCCAGCCAGCGCTGCGCCAGTTGGTTGTGACCGACGGCGATGGCCCGATTGGCCATGGCCAGGCGAGTCTGGTTGGCCACTTCAGGTGAGGGGGCGCTTTGCAGCAGTTTATCCAGGCCCTTTTCGTCGATTTGCTGGACATAGGCATTGGCCAGGCGCTGCCAGTCTTCTGGCGGCAGTTGGCGCTTGTCGGCCAGCGGCTGAAGTTGCTCGATGGTTTCCTTCCAGTTGCGCAGCTGCTCGGCGAAGTTGGCCCGGGCCAGGCGCAACACCTGGCCATCATCACGAGGCGGCAGCTGGTTCAGCCATTCCAGGGCTTTGCCGGCGCCGCCGAACTTGGCCAGGCTCAGGCTGTAGGCCTGCCACAAGCGCACCCGTCGGGTACCGTCGGCACTGGCCAGCCAACCTTCCACCTGGCTGGCCGGTGGCGGGTCCTGCTCGATCCAGGTCAGGCGCAGTTCCAGCAGGGCATTGGCGTATTCGGGGCCATTGCCCAGTTGTTCGGCCATGGCTTCGGCGTCCTTGTAGCGGCGCTGGTGGGCCAGGGCCTCGACCAACAGCGCACGGGCTTCATCGTTGTTCGGCACGCGGCTGAGCACATGGCGGGTCAGGCGTTCGACTTCGGCCCAGTTGTCCTTCTTCGCTTCGCGGTAGCTGCGCTCCATGAACGGGTAACTGGTGAACCGTTGGAATTCGGTCATCGGCGCTGCCTGGGTGGCCAGCGCGGTGGAGCACAGCAACAGGCCGGAAAGGGTGAGGGACAGACGCGGCTTCATGCCACCTCCCGGGTCAGGTCAAAGGCAGCCTGCTGTTCGCTGGCCTGTTCGGCGAGGGCCTGTTGCAGAACCTCCTCGGTAATGATGCCGCGGGCGATCAGGTGCTCGCCGAGGCTCTGCTGCTCGGGGTCGAAATCGATCAGTGCCTGGTTGAACAGGGTGGCCGGGACCATGCCGCGTACCTGCAGCAGCGCACCGAGCATGACCTGGTGCTGGCTGACCCGCTCGAGCAGATCGGCATCATCCTGGTGCCGTTCCAGTACGGTGAGCATGTCGTGGGTTTCGGGCGTCTGCCAAGGGCTCGGGTAGTGATAACGCAGGCCCAGCGTAACGCGGCCCTGGGGCGCCAGGCGGCAGCTTACCGGGCGTTTCAACTGGCGGCTGATGACCCCCAGTGACACCTGGCTGACCGGGCTTTCGCTGGCCAGGATCAGGGTATTGCCGTTTTCGGCGACCGGCAGCACGCCATAGTGCGTGGCCAGCCGGCGCGGCAGCAGGGTGATCAGGTGCGGGTCGAGCTTGAACGGGTTGAGCGGTGCCCAGGGCAGGTCCAGCTGCTCGGCCAGCGTTTCTACAAGCTGCTCGCTGTTCAGCCAGCCCCGCAGCAGCAATTCGCGGCCCAGGCGGCGGCGCACCGGGCTGGTGATCGCTTGCTCCAGCTGTTCCTCGGTGATGTAGCCTTTTTCCACCAACCGGTGGCCCAGTGGCGTGCGCGCCGGCGAGGCGAGGGCGGGGAACTCGTGGGTGGTCTTGTCCCACGCCACCCGCCGCGAATCGCCCATCTCCATGACCTGGCGCAGGGCACGCAGGTTGGCGAAGAAGTTGACGAAGTTGCTCCACATCATCCGTGGCGCCGACAGCAGGCCCTCGAAGATGCCGTAGTAGCGGGTGACGAACCAGCCGCGCTGGAACAGGCGGTTGACCAGCATCAGGCCGTTGAGCCAGAGCAGGGTGGTGAGCAGCTGGCTGTCGCTGAGGATCGACATGAAACGCCAGGAATCCGGGGCGATCACGGTCACCAGCCACATGGCCAGCAACACCAGCAGCAACAGGTTGACCAGGAAGCTCAACAGGTAGGCGAACAGGCCCCGGCGGTCGCGCCAGAGGAAGTAGTTGAGCGCGCCGGTACGGCTCCAGCCGAGGTTGCTGGTGCCCTGGAAGACGATGCCGACGATCCACCGCGACTTCTGCCGGATGGCGTGCTGCCAGTCGCGCGGGAAGTGCTCACGCACGCAGATCACCTGGGCGAACTCACGGCTCATGCCCGGTACCCACTCGTGCTTGAGGGCCAGCGCCGGGTCGCTGATGGAGTAGCGGGCGAAGATGCACTTCATGCCCTTCTGCTTCAGGCGAAAACCGATGTCGTAGTCTTCGGTGAGGCTCTGCACGTCGAAGGCGATGCCATCACCGTCTTCGAGCAGGGCGCTGATGGCGCGGCGGCTGAAGCAGGTGCCGACACCGGCGCTGGGCACCTGGCCGGTCAGCGCTTCGCGCACGATCACGTCCTTGCCGTGGTTCTCGGCGAACTCGTCGACGTAGTGCCCGGCGGTGAAGCCTTTCCATTCCGGCGCGTAGGGGTACACCGGGATCTGGATCATGTCCTTGTTCGGCAGCAGGTAGTTGAACAGGCGCAGCTCCATGGGCGAGATCACGTCTTCGGCGTCATGCAGGATGAACCCGGCGAACTCGATGCGGGCATCGTCCTGGAAGCGCAGGATGGCATCGATGATGTTGTTCAGGCAGTCGGCCTTGCTGGTCGGGCCGGGGCGCGCACAGACCACCTTGTGCACGTTCGGGTAGTGCAGGCACACGGCGTCGACGTCGGCCTGGGTCTGCGGGTCGTTGGGGTAGGTGCCGACGAAGATCTGGTAGTTCTCGTAGTCGATGGTCGAAGCCGCCAGGCGCGCCATTTCGCCGACCACACCGACCTCGTTCCAGGCCGGGACCATGATCGCCAGGGGTTTTTCCGGTACGTCGAACAGGCGTTTCTCGTCGGCCTTTTCGTGCTTGTCGTAGATGCGGAAACGGCGGATCAGCTTGCGGCTCCAGTAGCACAGGTCGATGAACAGGTCGTCGAGGCCGAGCAGGAACATCAGCGAGGCGAGGATGATCGCGAGGATTTTCAGGCCGAACAGCACGTAGGTGAGGAAGTCGATGAAGGCCAGGCTCATGCGTCGTCTCGCTTGGCGGCGGTTTCCTCGAGCCATCGGCTCAGGCGTGCGGCGATGATTTCGCTGGCATGCCCGTCACCGAAGGGGGTGAAGACCCTTGCCATGCGCTGATACGCCTCGGGGTCGTCGAGCAGCTGGCTGGTTTCCCTGACGATACGTTCGGTCAGCGTGCCTACCAGTTTCACCGTGCCGCCTTCCAGCACCGAAGGGCGTTCGGTGACCTTGCGCAGCACCAGCACCGGTTTGCCCAGCGCCGGGGCTTCTTCCTGGACGCCGCCGGAGTCGGTGAGAATGATGTGGGCGCGGTTCATCAGCCAGACGAAGTGCTGGTAGTCCTGGGGCGCCACCAGGTGAATGTTGCCGCGCCCGGACAGCAGGCCGTAGACCGCCTTCTGCACCTGCGGGTTGAGGTGCACCGGGTAGACGAATTGCACATCGGGGTAGCGCAGGGCCAGTTCGGCCAGGGCCACGCAGATACGCTCGAAGCCTGCGCCGAAGTTCTCCCGGCGATGGCCGGTGACCAGCACCATGCGCTGGTCGTCCTGCAGCGCGTGCAGCGGCGAATCGGCGGCGGGGTGCCATGCCGTTTGCGTGAGGTATTCGCGCATCCACAGCAGCGCGTCGATCACGGTGTTGCCGGTGACCTCGATCTGCTCCAGGGGCACGCCTTCGCGCAGCAGGTTGTCGCGGGCCTTGGTGGTGGGGGCGAAGTGCAGGTCTGCAATCACTCCGGTCAGGCGCCGGTTGGCTTCCTCCGGCCAGGGTTGCTGCAGGTTGCCTGTCCGCAGCCCGGCTTCGACATGGCCGATGGGAATGTGCCGGTGGAACGCCGCGAGGCTGGCGATGAAGCTGGTGGTGGTGTCGCCATGGACCAGCACGATATCGGGCTTGACCTGCCCATAGGCCTGGTCGAGCTTGCCCAGCAGGTCGCGGGCCAGGCCGTTGAGGGTCTGGTTCTGGGTCATCACCTTGAGGTCCTGGTCGACGCTCAGGCCGAAGGCGGTGAGTACCTGTTCGAGCATTTCGCGGTGCTGCCCGGTGGAGCAGATGTGCAGATCGACCTCGGGCCATTCGCGCAGGACGCGGGCCAGCGGGGCCATCTTGATCGCTTCGGGGCGGGTACCGAAAACCATCATGACGGAGTTCGCCATAGTCTTGTTCCTCGTTCGATTCCCTGGACGAAGTGGGTCGACATGTCGCCGCTTGCAAGTCATTAGATACAAGCAGCCGGATGCGGGGTTGTCCAATGCACAGCGGGGGGCGGGCGCAGGCGAGGGTGCCAGGGGGATGGGTGTTGCGGAAACGTTTAGCCTAATGTTTCTTGATTGAACGGTCAGTCAAATATGTATTTCAGGCTTTTTCCTGTAGGCTGCGTGCTGTAAGTTTGAAGGTCGTTTTCCCAGGGAGCTGAACATGCAAGGCAAGGCACGCAAGATCGTCCAGGCCATCCTCTACGAAGCCATCGCCGTGGCCTGCGTGGCGCCGGCACTGGAACTGGCGTTTGGCGCCGGCATGGCCCAGTCGACCGTGTTGTCGATCCTGATGTCGGGCATCGCCATGAGCTGGAACATGGCCTACAACTGGGCCTTCGAGCGTTGGGAGGCGCGCCAGCACGCGCGCGAACGCACGTTCCTGCGGCGTCTGCTGCATGCCCTGGGTTTCGAGGGCGGGTTGGTGCTGATCCTGCTGCCGCTGGTGGCGTACTGGCTGGATGTCAGCCTGTGGGCAGCGTTGCTCACCAACCTGGCACTGTTCGTGTTCTTCTTCGCCTATGCCTTCGTGTTCCAGTGGGGCTTCGACAAGGTCTTCGACGTGCCGCTGTCGGCGCAGCAAGCCAAGTGTTGACTTGGCCAAGCCAGGCGGGATAACTTCCCTACCCATGAACACCTTCCCGCACGTGAACGCCATTATTATTACCGCCATTATCAGCTTGGCGGGCTAGCGCGTACGTGCACCGAACCCGCCCTGGAGGCGGGTTTCTACTCTCTGACTCCTGGGCAACGTGAAAAACAGCCAAGGAGTTGCAATCGATGACCAGCCTCAACGTCAGCCCTCGTACACCGTCCACCCCGCAGCAACTGCTGTCGGAACAGGTGCGCCGCATTCTGTCCGCGCCGGTGTACGACCTGGCCATCGAGACCCCCTTGCAAGCCGCACCGGCGCTGTCTGCCAGCCTCGGCAACCAGGTGCTGCTCAAGCGCGAAGACCTGCAGCCGACCTTCTCGTTCAAGATCCGCGGTGCCTATACCCGGCTGTCGCGCCTGAGCGCTGCCCAGCGCGAACGCGGTGTGATCACCGCCTCCGCGGGCAACCATGCCCAGGGCGTGGCCCTGGCGGCAGCGCACCTGGGCATGAAGGCGACCATCGTCATGCCCACCACCACGCCGTCACTCAAGGTAGAAGGGGTGCGCTCCCGGGGTGGCCACGTGGTGCTGCACGGCGAGGGCTTCCCCCATGCCCTGGCCCACGCGCTGAAACTGGCCGACAGCGACGGGGCGACTTTCGTGCCGCCATTCGACGACCCGGACGTGATCGCTGGCCAAGGCACTGTAGGCATGGAAATCCTGCGCCAGCAGCCGGGTGCGCTGGACGCGATCTTTGTACCGGTTGGCGGTGGCGGGCTGGTCGCGGGCATTGCCGCCTACGTCAAGTACCTGCGCCCCGAGGTCAAGGTGATCGGTGTCGAGCCGGAAGACTCCAACTGCCTGCAGGCTGCCATGGCGGCGGGCGAGCGGGTGATCCTGCCGCAGGTCGGTACCTTTGCCGATGGCGTGGCGGTGGCGCAGGTCGGTGCCCATTGCTTCGAGCTGTGCCGGCATTTTGTCGATGAAGTGGTGACCGTCAGCAGCGATGAGCTGTGCGCCGCGATCAAGGACATCTACGACGATACCCGCTCGATCACCGAGCCCTCTGGCGCCCTGGCCGTGGCCGGGATCAAGAAGTACGTGGCCCGCGAGGGCGTGCAGGGGCAGACCCTGGTGGCCATCGATTCTGGCGCCAACGTCAACTTCGACCGCCTGCGCCACGTGGCCGAGCGTGCCGAGCTGGGCGAGCAGCGCGAGGCGATCATCGCCGTGACCATCCCTGAACAGCCCGGCAGCTTCCGGGCCTTCTGCCAGGCCCTGGGCAAGCGCCAGATCACCGAATTCAACTATCGCTATTACCCAGGCAAGGAAGCGCGCCTGTTCGTTGGCGTGCAGACCCACCCCGTGCACGACCCGCGCGAGCAGCTGCTGGCCAGCCTGCGCGGGCAGGGCTACAGCGTGCTTGACCTGACCGACAACGAACTGGCCAAGCTGCATGTGCGCCATACCGTGGGTGGGCATGCCGCGCCGGGGGCCGATGAGCGGGTGCTGCGCTTCGAGTTCCCCGAACGGCCGGGGGCGCTGCTGGGCTTCCTGGAGCGGCTGGGCAAGCGCTGGAACATCAGCCTGTTCCATTACCGCAACCATGGCGCGGCCGAAGCACGCGTGTTCGCCGCGCTGGAAGTGCCGGCCGACGAGCAGGCCAGCTTGCCCCAGGCACTGGACGAGATGGGTTACCGCTACTGGGACGAAACCGCTAATCCGGCTTACCAGCTGTTCCTGGGCTAACGTTGCTCTGGGTCAACATCCTGTTGTTTGAACGGGCGGATCCTCACTGGCAGACAGACCTGCCAGGAGGATCCGGTCATGAGCAGCACCTTCTTCATCCCGCCCGTCAATATCATGGGCATCGACTGCCTCGACGAGGCCATGACGGCGATTGCCGGTTATGGCCTTCGCAAGGCGCTGATCGTCACCGACCAGGGCCTGGCCAAGGCCGGCGTCGCCGCCCGTATCGGGCGCATGCTGGCCTTGCAGGATATCGACTCGGTGGTGTTCGACGGCGCCAAGCCCAACCCCAGCATCGCCAACGTCGAGGCCGGCCTTGCCCTGTTGCAGCGCGAGCGCTGCGACTGCGTGGTGTCGCTGGGCGGTGGCTCGCCCCATGACTGCGCCAAGGGCATTGCCTTGTGCGCCACCAACGGTGGGCATATCAGCGACTACGAGGGTGTCGACCGCTCGCGCAAGCCACAGTTGCCGCTGATCGCCATCAATACCACGGCGGGCACGGCCAGTGAGATGACCCGTTTCTGCATCATCACCGACGAGCGCCGCCACGTGAAAATGGCCATCGTCGACCGCAACGTCACGCCGATTCTGTCGGTCAACGACCCGGCGCTGATGGTCGCCATGCCCAAGGGGCTGACGGCGGCCACTGGTATGGATGCCTTGACCCACGCCATCGAGGCCTATGTGTCGACGGCGGCCACGCCGATCACCGATGCCTGCGCGCTCAAGGCCATCAGCCTGATCAGCGAGAACCTGCGCCAGGCCGTCAACGACGGCAACGACCTACAGGCGCGGGAGAACATGGCCTACGCGCAGTTCCTGGCCGGCATGGCGTTCAACAATGCTTCGCTGGGCTATGTGCACGCCATGGCGCACCAGTTGGGTGGTTACTACGACTTGCCCCATGGCGTGTGCAATGCCGTGCTGTTGCCCCATGTGCAGCGTTTCAATGCCAAGGTCAGTGCCGCACGCCTGCGCGATGTGGCCAAGGCCATGGGCATCAAGGTCTGTGGGCTGGATGCGGAGCAGGGCGCGGGGGCGGCGATTTCGGCCATCGAGCACCTGGCTTTGGCGGTGGGCATTCCGGCGGGGTTGGCGGAGCTGGGGGCCAAGCTCGAGGATGTCGGCATCCTGGCGCAGAACGCCTTGAAGGATGCCTGTGGCCTCACCAACCCGCGGCCGGCCAGCCAGGATGAGATCGAGGGGATTTTCCGGGCGGCATTCTGATCGACAGGGCCCATTCACGGACACGCCCGCTCTCATAGAACAACACATAACTCTTTGATTTAGCTGAGGTCTTGTGGGAGCGGGCGTGCCCGCGAACACCGGCGAAGCCGGTGCCATGCACCGCGTCGCATGCTTCGCGGGCACGCCCGCTCCCACAGGGTAAAGCGGCGCTTGCTGAGGCTTTGTTCTCTGCGCGACAGCGCAGCCCAAAGGGCTGGGTGATCTCCCACAGGAAATGCGCAATGCTTGTGGGTGCGGGCGTGCCCGCGAAGAGGGCGACGCGGTCTTCAGCGCTCACGCATGAAGAACCCGGCCACATACTTGCGGAAGGTCTCCAGGCTCTTGAAGTCGGCATAGCGCTTGAAGTTCTCGGCATCGGGCTCCGGCCCGATCGGCTTCTCCAGCAGCGACACCGACAGCACCCGGTCCTGGTCCGAGGTCAGCACCAGCTCGTCCATCACCTGGCCACCGATCACCGGCCTGCGCATCTGCACTTTCACGCCTTTGCTGGCCATCCAGTCGATCAGCGACACCAGCGCCTTGAGTGGCTCGCGCTCTTCATCGCGGTACACCGGGAACATCTGCGCGCGCGACAGCACCGGCACGCTCGCCACGTGGATCAGTTCATAGAAGTGGCTGCCCGCCGTGGTCGGTGAGTACAGGGCCAGCGCCAGCAGCGGGCCAGACGTTCGGCTGCCGCCCCAGTACAGATGATGCCCCTGGAAATCGAAGCCGTCTTCGCTGCGGTTGTTGAACAGCTTGCGCCCCTTGATCTGGTCGACGCAGTCCAGCAGCAGGCCATGGCGGCGATGGTTGCCGAACACCTTGGCTTCGCGCAGGCGGGACTTGAGCATCATCATGTGCTTCATGTCCAGGCGGGTTTCCAGGTAGTTGCCGGCTGGTACCCGTTCGAGCAGCGGGTAACGGCTGGCGACGCTGCGTAGCTCGGCGAACTGGCCGGTGAGGTCTTTCTTAAGGTGCGTGGCGTACAGGTTCAGGCCGCTGGTTTCGATCCAGGTCAGCAGCAGCGACAACAGGCGCTGCTGTTCGCGGCGCTCGTTACTGTCTGCCGCACCGGTACTGGCGTCGCTGGCGCTGCGGTAATCACCGATCAGGCGCAGCGGTGTATCGGGTGCCAGCCAGGCAGCAGGCGCGACGGGTTCGTCCTCACGCTCGTTGGCTTCGCGCTCGTCCTTGGTGAACGGGCAGCCGGGCGCATGTTCGGCAGTGCCCGGGTTGTTTTTCAGAAACAGCGTGCCGGTGCTGCCATTGAGGGTGACGTTGAGCACCGGCAAGGCATCTTTTCGGCAATCGCAGGCCAGCCACTGGTTGGCGCTGCGCACCTTCATCAGCAACTGGTTGGCCTGCAGCAGGCGAGGGCCGGCGAGGCTGCCGGTGGCGAAACCGACCAGCAGTTCTTCCTCGGCCGGGGTCAGGCTGCGCACCTGCGCGGCGGTTTTGTCGATGATTCGCATGAAGCAGCTCCAAGCTACGAGCCTGAAGCTTCAGGCAAACGCGCCGCGCTTTCAACTTGTCGCTCAACTATTACTGAACATCTTGGCGGCCCGGGCGCGGATTTCGTCGGGGGTCAGGTCTTCCTTGTGGGTGGAGACGAACCAGATGTTGCCGAACGGGTCTTTCAGGGTGCCGCTGCGGTCGCCGTAGAACTGGTCCGTCACCGGGTGCAATTGGGTGCCGCCTGCCGCCAGGGCCTGGGCGTAGACCTTGTCGCAGTCTTCGACATACAGGTGCAGGCCGACGCCGGCACCGGCGAGTTTCTGGCTGGCGGTGAGGCCGCCTTCGCGGTCGCAGGGGTCGCCGAGCATCAGCGAAGAATCACCGATGCGCAGTTCGGCGTGGCCGACGGTGCCGCCCGGGCCTTCGAGGCGGAACATCTCGGTGGCGCCAAAGGCCTGCTTGTAGAACTCGATGGCCTTGGCGGCGTTGTTGATGGCCAGGTACGGGGTGATGCTGTGCTGGCCATCGGGAATGGGTTTGACTGCCATGTTCGACGCTCCTTTGCTTGGGGCGCCGGTTGGCGCCCTGTTGCCTTAGAGTCGTTTGCACCGATGGAAAATCGACAGGGTTGCTAGATCTATTTCCTATAAGCGCAGCCGTCAGAAGATGTAGTCGGTGGTCAGGAAGGTCGATTGGCGGTTGCGGATGATCTCGCTGATCAGTGCCTTGTTGGCCTCCTGGAAGCGGGTTGCGACCAGGGTGCGGATGGAGAATACGCGCAAGGCATCGTGCACCGACAGGGTGCCTTCGGCGCTGTTCTTGCGGCCGTTGAACGGGTAGGTGTCGGGGCCGCGCTGGCACTGGGCGTTGAGGTTGATGCGGCCGACCTGGTTGGCAAAGATGTCGACCAGGCTGCCGATGGTCGCCGGGTCGTTGCCGAACAGGCTCAGTTGCTGGCCGTAGTCGGAGTCGAGCACGTAGTCGATCACGGTCTGCAGGTCGCGATAAGGCACCACCGGTACCACCGGACCGAACTGTTCCTCGTGGTACACGCGCATGTCGCGCCTCACCGGGTAGAGCAGGGCGGGGTAGAAGAACGAGCCGCGGCTCTGCCCGCCACCTTCGTTGAGCACCCGTGCGCCCTTGGCCGTGGCATCGGCCACCAGCTGGTCGAGGTAATCGACCTTGCCCTGTTCCGGCAGCGGCGTCAGCGCAACGCCCGGCTCCCAGGGCATGCCGGGCTTGAGCGCGGCGAGCTTGCGCTGGAACTTGTCGAGGAAGGGCTCGATCACGTCCTCGTGGACGAACAGGATCTTCAGCGCCGTGCAGCGTTGGCCATTGAACGACAGCGCGCCGGTCACGGCCTCTTCCACGGCGTTGTCCAGGTCCACCTGGGGCAGGACGATGCCGGGGTTCTTCGCGTCCAGGCCCAGGGCTGCACGCAGCCGGTGCGGGCGGGGGTGCAGTTTTTTCAGGTCGCTGGCGGCCTTGTGGGTGCCGATGAAGGCGAACACATCGACCTTGCCGCTGGCCATCAGCGCGCTGACCGTTTCCCGGCCACGGCCGTAGATGACGTTGATCACCCCCGGCGGGAAGCTGTCGCGGAACGCTTCGAGCAGCGGGCGGATCAGCAGCACGCCGAACTTGGCCGGCTTGAACACCACGGTGTTGCCCATGATCAAGGCCGGGATCAGCGTGGTGAAGGTTTCGTTGAGCGGGTAGTTGTAGGGGCCCATGCACAGCGCCACGCCCAGCGGCGCACGGCGGATCTGGCCGAGGGTGCCTTGTTCGAGCTCGAAGCGGCTGGAGCGGCGGTCGAGGTCCTTGAGGGCGTTGATGGTGTCGACGATGTAGTCGCAGGTGCGGTCGAATTCCTTTTCCGAATCCTTGAGGTTCTTGCCGATCTCCCACATCAGCAACTTGACCACGGCGGTACGCTGCTCACGCATGCGCGCCAGGAAGCGCTCCACATGCTGGATGCGTTCGGCCACGCGCATGTTCGGCCACGCGCCGCGGCCTTTGTCGTAGGCGTTCACTGCGGCGTCCAGGGCGGTGAGGGCCGTGTCGGCGTCGAGCAGTGGCGCGCTGCCGAGCACCACCTGCCGCTCGCCGTCCGCTTCCTTCAGCCACACCGGGCTGCGCACCGTGGCCAGTGGCCCGTCCCAGCGCCTGAGTTCACCGTTCACGAGGTAGTCGCGTTGTTCCAGCGGGTTCCCGAGACGCCAGTTTTCGGGAATGTCGCCGGCGGCAGGAAACAGCGAATCGAGCAGATGGTCCATGGGTACTGCACCTCACGTGTCTGGGCGGGTGAAACGCTTCAGCTTCGAGCATGCACCCTGGGCAAGAAAAACACCAGTCTGGCTCAATATTGCGCGTGCCGCGCCGATACAACGACAAGCGCCCACACCTGCAGGCTTATGACCCCGTCCAATTCCCCGATGACCCACGAACCGATATCGACTGCTGGCACGGTGCGTCGCGCCCTTCGCCGCCTGTTGCCGGTCGGCGTTTCCCTGGCCGGTATCGGCGTGTCCATGGCCCTTGGCCACGTGGACATCCAGCGCCAGCAAAGCCAGCAGGATGCGAGCCTGTTCCACTCGCCGCTGTTCTGGTTCGCCCTGACCTGCAGCGGCCTGCTCAGCCTGTTCATCGCGCAGATCAACCGCAAGCAGCGCCAGCTGCACCAGCGCAACCGCGAACTGCAGCGCTCGCAGGCGCAGCTGGAACGCCTGGCGCATTACGACACCATCACCGGCCTGCCCAACCGGGTGCTGTTCCAGCAGCAGTTGGCCGAGGCCACTGCCGAAGGCCATGGCCTGGCCGTGCTGCTGCTGGATATCGACGGTTTCAAGCAGGTCAACGACAGCCTGGGCCACGCCATGGGCGATCTGCTGCTGCAGCAGGCGACCGCGCGTTTTCTGCAGGAACTCGACACCGGCGACCGGGTGTGCCGGCTGGGCGGCGATGAATTCGTGTTCATGCTCCAGGGCACCCAGGGCCAGGTCAGCCACCAGCTTCGCCAGCTGCTGCGCTGCTTGCAGCGGCCGTTCGACCTCAATGGCAATGCCGCGCTGGTGACGGGCAGCATCGGCCTGGCCTGGTGCCCGCAACATGGCGCAGACGCTGGCAGCCTGCTGCGCCATGCCGACACTGCCATGTACGCGGCCAAGGAGGGCGGGCGCAACGCCTGGCGCCCCTATCACCCGGACATGACGGCACGCCTGCACCAGCGCCTGGAACTGGAGCGCAACTTGCGCCGGGCGTTGCAGGACAACGAGTTCGAGTTGTGGTACCAGCCGAAGGTCGACCTGTTCAGCGGTCAGCTGGAAGGGGTCGAGGCCTTGCTGCGCTGGCGTGATCCGGAGCATGGGCTGATCCCGCCTGGTGAGTTCATCCCGCTTGCCGAGCGCACCGGCCTGATCATCCCCCTGGGGGAGCGCGTGCTCGACCTGGCCTGTGCGCAATTGGCCGCCTGGCGCGCCTCCGATTGCCTGCCGGGGCCCCTGGCGGTCAACGTGGCGGCGTTGCAGATCGAGCGCAGCGACTATGTCTCGAGCCTGGCCATGGCCCTGGAGCGCCATGGGCTGGCCCCTAATCTGCTGGAAGTGGAAATCACCGAGAGCCTGCTGATGGAAAGCCAGCAACAGGCGTGCGCGGCGCTGGCCCAGCTGCAGGCCATGGGCGTGGCCACGGCGGTGGACGACTTCGGCACCGGTTATTCATCCCTGGCCTACCTGCGCGCCTTGCCCATCGACCACCTGAAGATCGACCGGGCGTTCATCAAGGACCTGCCGGATGACGACGATGCGGTGGCCATCGCCCGGGCGATCATCGACCTGGGGCATGCGCTGGGCTATCGCATCACTGCCGAAGGGATCGAGACCCAGCAGCAATATGACTTCCTGCGCAATGCCGGCTGTGACCAGGGCCAGGGCTACCTGCTGGGGCGGCCGATGCCGGCCGCCGAATTGCAGAAATGGGTGGTGGGCAACCCGCTCAGGGCGCGCCTGCCCCGTTAGGTCGGGCGCTCGAGTACCAGGTTGAACAGCTCACGTGCCGGGCGCTCGAAGGCCTGTTGACGCAGTAACGGGTTAACGTCGATCACGGTCAGGCGGCGCCAGAATTCCACAAGGGCCCGCCGCGGGCGGGAAGCGAACGGTTCGAGATCGAGCAGTTGCCTCAGGTCTCGTCGATACTGCAGCGGCAGGCGCTGCCAGAGTGCCTGTTCGCCGGGGCCGGTGCCCTCGAAAAACTCTTCATAGTCGCTGTTGTCCACCAGCAGGTCCACCTGATGCGCTGCGTTGTAGGCTTCGACTTCAACGAGCATGCGCGGGCTGAGCCATGGGCTTTCAAGGTGCATGGCCTGGGCGACCTGCTGCGGCACGTGAAAATTGGCAGGCAACTGTTGCAGCTGGTTATCGGCCAGGTCGATGGTCACGGGTGTGCGGGTGATACTAGCCAGTCCGCGCGGCAATTCGGTCAGTGAACAGTTGTCGAGGAACAGCGTGTACAGGCCTGTTAGCCGGCTCAGGTCGGGCGCGTGCAGCAACGGGTTGCTGCCCATGTCCAGCACGCCCAGGTGGGTGAGTTGGTCGAGCATCTGCTGGGCGTTGTCATCCCAGGTGATGCGGTTGTGGTCGAGGTCCAGCCAGGCCAGCGCCTGGGGATTGGCCAGGCGAGGCAGGCGATTGAAGCGGCAATGACTCAGAAGCAGACGCTTGAGCCTGGGGAAGCGTTCGTAGAACTCGGCGGGTAACTGGCTCAAGTGGCGGTTGCCCTCGAGCGACACATGTTCAATGTGAGTGAATTCGTCCGGCAATGCCAGGCTGGCCAGGTCGCGGTCCTCCAGATCGAGGCGCGAAAGGTCAAGGCTGAAGATCATCGCATCGTGGCCCAGCGGCAGCCTGGACAGGCGTCGCCAGGCATTGATGATGCGAGCAACGGCCTCCTGGCGCCGATGAGGGTAGTGCGGGTCGGGGCGTGCCCACTCGCCGAGGTCGCGGCGCAGGGTCTCCAGGCGCCGTTCGAGGTTGCGCATCTCCATTGCGGGTGAGCGCCCTTGCAGTTGCCAGTCATCCCTGGCACGGAGGTAATCCTGATCAGTCGCGGTGGGGTACAGGCGGCGGTAGCGGGTTGCCGGTGGGGCTTTTAGAAAGTCGCCACTGGGCACCGCCTGGCGGCCGCCTTGCAGCCCCGCGCGGGCACTTCGACGCCGCGCACCTGCGCCCCACAGGCGCTGAAGCAGGTCACTGCGCCGGGGTTCGGTCCAGGCCAGTACACGCTGACGCAGGGTGTCGCCATCCGTGGCCGTGACACTCAGCGCCTCGCGACAGGCGCTTGGCAATGCCTGTTCGACTGCCCGGCACAGGTTCTGATCCTGGGGCGCCGGGGCAGGTCGTTCACCCAGATCGGCCTCATAACCCTCGGCGGCCTTGATGACCCTGCAGACCCTGCCGGCCAGGTTACTCCCCACGCTGTCGAGCAACGGGCCTTGCGGGCTACCGGCGCGCAGCTCGAGGCGCAGGTCCGCAGGCCATTCAGGCAGGTCGTCGAGACAGCTGAACAACAGCCGCTCACTGTCGGTTGTGCCTTGCAGGGGCACCATCAATTCTTCCAGCGCACGTACCAGCGGCCATTCAGGGTGACGCTGCAGCAGAAGTTGCCCGGCCTCGTCCTCGAGGGGGGCGACCTTGGTGCGCGTTGCGATGCGCTTCAAGGTGCCAAGCAATAGCGACGGCGCCGGTTGGCCCTCAAGGTGCACCTGGCGCAAGCGGGCTGCGTCGACACCGCAGATGCGCCCGGCCAGCTCCAGTTGCTCCGGCGTATAGGCCGCGTAAGCTTCGCCCAGACGTTTTGCCAGCACGGTGAATGGCCACTGCTGCGGTTGTTCATGGGCCGCGCGCCAGGCGCCCTGACCGTTATGCTCCAGCGGCGGCTGGTAAGCATCCGGTGCTTCGGGATGGACAATTCGCCATTGCTGGATGTCGGGGTCGAAACGTTGTTCGTAGAGTTCACCTTCCATGCGTATGTAATGGCTGCCGTCATGCAGGTACTGGCCCTGCGCATCAGGCTGCAGCCCTTCCGGGAGTTGCCGGGGGCTGCGATAGGGCTTCAGGTCGGGCTGCCAGAGGCGGTAGCGGCCGTCGCTGCTGCGCACTTCCTGCAGGTTCTCCAGCAAGGGGCTTTTGAACAGCTTCGGCACGATGCGCCCTGCCGTTGCCAGGCCACCGATCAGCGCCAGGTTCAGGCCGACGGCTTCGAGGTGCTGCATGGCCAGGTGGCGGTCTCCTTCGTGCCAGGCTTCATAGCCTTCGTAGACTTCACCGAGCAATTGGCAGGCGGTGACGGCCAGCATCAGGGTGCCGATGGCCGGGATGAAGAAGCCCGCCACGTTGAGCATGTCCAGGCCGAGGTTTTCCCATTGCTCGAGGCGTTTGGCACGGGCCTCGGCATCGGCCAGGGCAGTGGGCACTGCGAGGTGTCCGGCTTCGCTTTTCAGGCGGGCCAGGTGCAGGTCCTGATAAAAGCCGAAGGGTTCGCCGCTGATGGCCTGTAGCGTGATGTGCAGGTCGGCCGGGTTGCTGTTGTCCAGGTTCTGTTGCAGCAGGTCGAGCAAGCGCGGCTGGTCAGCCTGGCTCAGGTAGGCCTGGAAGCATTGACGGTTTTCTGGCTCCCGCAGCCGGGTTGCCAGCACCTGGTTGAGGGCATCCAGATCGGCGCAGTCGTGCAGGGCAGGGGCGTTGCCGGGCAAATACAGCAGCCAACCGGCGTGGCCAGCATCGATCAGCATCACCTCGTGCAACAGGATGCCGAACAGGGTCAGTTGCCAACACGCTACTGCGCCGCCTTGCAGCAGCAGCTCGACCTGATCGCGGGCCTTGCCGTTCAGTTCCTGGCGCAGGTAGCCCAGGTCCGCTGCCAGGCGCAGACGGTCCTGTTGCACCTTAATGCCCTGGGCGCGCACCTGGGGCGCAGTGAAACACTGCTGCAGGTGGGCCTGGTAAGCGCCACCGAGGTCGAGTTCGCGGCAGGCTTGGGCAAACGCCTCGGGCGTGAGCGCCAGGCGCTCGACCTGATACTGCTCCGATGCCAGCGCAACCTGCGCGGTTGGCGTTTGCGGGCCCGTCACGACCCTGCCATGCACCGTGATGGGCGTCACATGGATGGCGCCGCTGAGGGCGATGGCGCTTTCGCGGGTGAACGTCTCGTCATCGGCAAAATTCTGCAATGCAGCCTGCAGTAAATTGTCACGGCGGTGGCTGTAGAGGTAACCCAATGCGCTCCAGTTCCAGCTGCGTTCGACGCGTAGCAGTTCGCTGTCGCGCAGGGGGGCCGTGAAGCCGAGTTCGGTCAGGCGTGATTGCAGCTTCGGCTCGGCAAACTCGGTGATCTGCTTCAGGCATTCGAGCAGACGAGCCAGCCTGGCTTGTGAGCGCAGCAGGCGAGTGTGGCTGGCCTGCACGGCTTCTCGCAGGTCAGGCGCGGCATTGTTGTACCAGTCTTGGTCAAAGGCCTCAAGGCGCTGGCTCTGGCGCAGCGCTTGCCAATGTGCGGGTGTGTTGTGGTGGGACCAGACGGGCAGTTGCGTTGTGATCAGTTCTTCATGGGGCAAAGCGGCAGTTGGGTTGGCCATGGCGAGGCTCCTTCGGGGAAAGGGGCCATCAGGCAGTATGTGCAGTCGTTTGCGGTGGTAATGGAGTAGCGCAAGTTTCAATGCATTGGCACACGGCTGATATATAGCAAAAGCAATACTTGAGGCGCCCCCGTGCGAGAAAATTGGCGCCATTAATTACATTGCGATACTGTCAAAATGCCGCTTGCCAAGCAGCGTACCTGCATCTTAAATTGTTACTGAATGTGAAGGCGGCATCCGAAGTTGATAGTTTATAAATCAACGCGTTATGCAGGCTTTCAAGCTCCGCTTTATTGTTTTCCGATCAGCCCCGTTGACAACATCAAAGGACGTCGAAGAAGACATGAAAGAGAACTTGGCGGCTGTGGCGCGAAAAGTGGTCTCGCCTTCCCTGCGCTACGAGATTCGGACTGTTTCAAGCAAGTTACGCGAGCTGCTGGCCCGTAACTGCTTCTGGCGCTGGGAAATCTCGCGTTTCCGGCTGCAACAGGCCAGCCCCTATGAAATCCTCTACATCGGCAGGAAGCAGCAGCGTGAAATGGCCAAGCTGCTGATTGGCGGCAAGGGCCAACAGCCAGCGGCTGAAGCGGCCGAAGAGGCTGCGCCGGCATCGACCCGGCATGTGGTGGTGGTGAGCGAGATGCCCACCTCGGGCGCGTTGACGGTGCCCCACTACCTGAGCGCCGTGGTGCCCCTGGGCCGTTCGCTCGACGACATCACCGCCCGCTATGACAGCGAACTGCGCCGCAGCATTCGCAAGAACCGCCCGCTCTACCAGATGCGCCAGACACTGGCTGATGACGAGATCGCCATGGCCGATCAACAGCTGCTGCGGCCGTATGCTACTGCCCGGCAAGGTATCCATGCGGCGCAGTTTCCCACCGACGAGGTGTTTCGCCTGGCCAAGGGGGTGGGGCGCCTCGATCTGATCACCTGTGGCGATGAGGTGATCGGCTGCCACCTGGGCTGCGAGATCACACGCGATGGCAAACGTTATTGGAGCACCCTGCGTTTCGGCTACTGCGAAGCGGTGTTCTCGGACCCGAAAAGGCTGCGCGAGGTCAATTCGATCACCACGTTCATGGCCCTGGAGTGGGCCTTGGCCAATGGTTATGACTATTACGATATCGGCCTTTGCCTGGCCCGCCCGGACGATGGCCTGCTGAAGTGGAAACGCCGGCGCGGCGGTGACATCGATGCCTTGGGCAACCATGCCTACCTGTTCATCCGCTTGCCGCGCACGGGTACAGCGCAGTTCCTCTGGGACACGCCGTTGTTTGCCATCGAGGGCAACAAGTTGACGCTTCACCTGGGGCTGCCGGAAGGGCCGAGTGACGATGAAGTCGCCAGCCGTTATCACGAGATGGTGTTCGGCGGCCTGCACAAGATCTACCTCTATGGCGCCAGCAGCAGCGGCGAGTCCTTCCTGCAGACCCTGCGCAGCCGTTATGCCACGGTGCAGTCCCCGCCCATGATGGAACGGGTCGTCGTTTCCAGCTGAACCGTCTTCAAGGCAAGCCTGGAGTGCGTGCCTTGCATCAGGCCAGACCTGTCACATCGGGAGGGGCGCTTCATGGGTAGCGGCATTTCGAACTTCAGTGGCTCTTCGGCTGCCACCCAGAACACCTGGACCTTGGCGGCCTACCGGCACATCGCGAGAAAGCGGCTGGCGCGCAAGGCAGACATCGACATCAAGCGCATCGCAGAGAAGACCTGGGATATCGCCCCCGGCGAGACCACGGTGTCGCCGCCAGCGTTCTACCTGCCCAACCAGTTGGAGCGGGTGACGGGCTGGGAAGCCAAGCGCTTTTATCCCTATGTGCATCCGGCCCGTACCATGGAAGGCGGGATCAGCGTCGAGCAAGGCCCTACCCGCGGCTACCTGCTCAAGGATGTGTGGCTGGTCGACGGCGCCTTGTACAAAGGCAGTGCAAGCCATTGGTTGTCATTGAAGCCGAGCCGCTTCCCAGGCGTTGCGGTGGACCATGAAATCGACCGTGGCGCCATCTATTGCACCCAGAATGGCAATACCTGGTTCGGTACCTGGCTGATGGAAGACTGCCCGACCTACGCCCTGGCCTGCGAAGAGGGCGTGCCGGTGACCACGGCGCCGTCGGCCCGCTACCCGCTGTTCAGTCAAGGGCCGGCGTATGAACGTTGGCTGGGCATGCAGCCATTGCGCACGCGAGGTGCGTTCTTCCATGAGCTGGTGCTGTTCGATGACCTCAGCAACAACCGCAGCCGGTACGCACGCTACCGCGCCATGGGTGACAAGTTGCTGTCGCATGTCGACCCGGCGCCGCACCCGGGGGTGTTCATCCTGCGTGGCAGCGAGGGTGACTTGCGCCTGATGCGCAATGAACTGGAAGTTGCCGCGCACCTGCAGAAAACCCGCGGCTTTCGCATCATCGACCCGATGAAATCCGATGTGCCAACCATCGTCGCCGCCTGCGCGGGGGCCAGGACAGTGATTGGCGTGGAAGGCAGCCAGCTGGTGCATGGCGTCAATGTATTGCAGCCCGGCGGTTCGATACTGGCGCTGCAGCCGCCGAACCGGTTCGTGAGCTATTACAAATACCTGACGGATCGCGATCACCAACACTTCGGGTTTGTGGTCGGAAAGCCGCAAGGCGAAGGCTTCACCATCGATACCGATGAAGTGGAGCGAACCCTGGATCTGTTCCCTTATTGATGGCCGATTGTGTCGGCAGTCGACTGCCAGGCTGCACGCCGCCCTGCAGCCCTGGCAGCGCGCCGAACCCAGCAAATTCTGCTGACGGCATTTTGACGAGAGCGGCCGTGGTCCATTGAGATTTATTATGGTGTCGGATCATTGACGTAATGTCATTGTGCCCATAAGCTCAAATCAACAGCGATCCAGTCTTCCGCCAAATCAATAACAACTTTCCTCTTTGCAGGAGGCGTCTATGCGCTCGACTCTGCTCATCAAGTCTTTCTTCTTGTTGGTATTGTTGACTGGTGCAGCGCGAGCGGCTGACTCTTACTTGACTGAAAACACCATTGTTCCACTGTCCACGGCGGGGTGGTTGTTTGCGTCTGCGGTGATCGGTTTTATCGCGGTGGCCAACAGAAAGAAGATCTAAGTTGTTGCGGTTTTATCGCGATGCCAATGCGTTGACGCTAAAAGAGTGGACGTTCGCGTTTTTCGGGTTGGCCGATGCTTGTCAATTTTACAGCTGTTGCTATATTCCAGTAGCCAGTGCCCACGGTGGCAACAGCGGTACCAAAGGCAGGCAGGGCGGCATCGCGGTAGAGGGCCTCCAGGATGGGTGAGGCCGTCGCAGCCAGCAGGCTGCGAAGCGGAGCGAGAGGTTCGTCGTTGTACTCATTCAGTGCTCTTAACCTGGGCCGACTGGCCGGAGGGATCCCTCATGGTACGTTTGCTGATGTCCGTGCTCTGCGCCCTGGTGGCCTGGTCTGGTACCGCCGCCGCCGACACTTCCTCTTCTGCCTACCTGTTAAGCCCCGGTGACAAAGTCATGATCTCGGTCTGGCAGGAAGATACCCTGCGTCAGGAAACCGTGGTCCTTCCCGATGGCAGCATCACCTTCCCGCTGGCGGGTCGGGTGGATGTCGCAGGCCTCGAAGCCACCGCCGTGGCGAAAAAGATCGAGACCGCGCTGAAACCTTACCTGGCCCAGCCGAATGTCAGCGTGGTGGTCACCAGCACCGCTGGCAATCTGGTGTATGTTCAAGGCAAAGTGATCAAGCCCGGCCCGGTACCGATGGCAGGCCCTACGGCGGTGCTTCAGGCCCTGAGCATGTCGGGTGGAATGGACAAATTCGCCGACGAAAGTGCCATCAAGGTCATTCGCGGCCAAAAGGTCATGCCGGTGCGTTACAAGGATCTGGTTTCTGGGCGTGACATGTCCACCAACTTCCAACTTCAGGCTGGCGATACGCTGGTCGTACCCTGACTCTCCTAATAATTAAGAACGACTTGTGCCTATCAATAAAACGACGAGTGTTGTAACGGCAATCATGATGATGCCGTTCTCCGGGATGGTTGATGCCGCCAGCTGGCAGTCTTCAGTCGAAGTTCCAACGACTGTCGAGTACGACAGCAACCCATTGCTCCTGAAGTCCAAGGAGAAAGGTGTGACGCGTACCATCATTGCACCTGATTACACCCTGGTAGGTCAGTTCGATCGCGACCAGTTGCGCATGGGCGTGGGCATGCATGTGCTGCGCTCATCCGACCGCTCGGTGATGGATGACCGTGAAGACCCCAACCTCAGCCTGGGCTGGCAGCGCGAAACCGAAAGCGGGGGCTTTGGCCTGCTGGCGCAATACGATGAGAGCTCGACGCTTTCCGGCGCGGTGCAGGACACCGGTGTGGTGACCACCACCGACGGCACCCAGAAGATGTCCCGGCTCACGGGCAACTGGAGCAGTGCGGTGACCGAGCGCAGCACCCTGGCCAACGAACTTCGCTATTCCCATGCCAGTTACGACATCAGCACGCTGACCGGTTACGACGAGTACGCCAACGATTTCACCTGGACCTACGCCTGGAGCGAGCGCACCGACATCATCACCGGTTTCGAAGCCCGGCGTTACGAGCCCGATGACACCACTGCGGCAGTCGCCACCAACAGCTATGTCCCGAGCATTGGCGTCAAGTATCAGTTCTCCGACAGCCTGGTCGGCGCCATGCATGTCGGTGTCAACCAGACCGACGGTTCCGGTACCCAGCGCCGTGGTGAAGGCGGCGCATCGCTGACCTACCGCGGTTCGCGCACCGAGGCCAGCTTCAGTGCCGACCGCACCACGATGTCCAACGCCCAGGGCGGCGCCGCCGAGATGGACATGGTGCGTGGCAGCTGGAGCTACCTGCTCACTGAAACCACCCGGGTGGGTGCAGATGCCTGGTGGCAGGACAGCAAAGGGCAGAACCCCAACACCCTGCAGACTTACAGCGTGTGGGCCAGCCGGGCGTTTTCGCCGGCCTGGGACTTGCGTCTTTCGTTGCTGTACAAGCAGCGCCAACAGGATGGCCTGCCCGATGCCGACGCTACCATCGCTGGCTTGACGCTGACGTATAGATACCCCGACATCTGATTATCGGATTGGTGGCCACTATGAAATCTGAGTACGAGCTTTCCATCAAAGATTACATCGCCATCATCAAGGACCGTGCCTTGCTGCTGGGGATCGTCATAGTGGTCGTGCTGGCGGCGACCGTCGGCGTGGCAATCAGCGTGCCGCCGATCTATCAGTCGACCGGGACCATTCTGGTGGAGTCGCAGCAGATCTCCCCGGACCTGGTCTCGGCCGGCAACAACAGCTTTGCCGACGAGCGCATCGAGGTTATCCGCCAGCGGGTGATGACCCGCGAGAACCTGCTGCGGATCATTGACAAGTACGGCCTGTTCGCCGACCGCGGCAGCCGCTTCAGCGAAACCGACAAGATCGAGCAGATGCGCAGTGCGATCGTGGTGGCCACACTCAGCACTTACGTCAAGGGGCGCGGTGAGGCCACCGTGGCCTTCACCGTTTCCTACGAAGACAAACGCGCGGACGTGGCCAAGGAAGTGGCTGACGAGCTGGTGTCGCTGTTCCTCAACGAGAACATGAAGCAGCGCACCGAGCGCGCCACCGAAACCACCGAATTCCTCACCCAGGAAGCCAACAAGCTCGGCGCCGAGCTGGCCGACCTGGAAAACCAGCTGGCCGACTTCAAGCAGACCCATTCCAATGCCTTGCCCGAGAACCAGCAGCTGCGCATGAGCATGTTGTCGCGCTCGGAGCTGGAGTTCCGCGAGGTGGACCGCGACTACAAGTCGGCCCAGGAAGAACTGCGCTATCTGGAACTGGAGCTGGCAGCCGCCAACTCCGGCGCTACGACCCAGGCCGCCAACGGCAAGGCCGTGGCCCCTGATCCGCAAGACCTGCCGGGCCTTAAGGCGGAGTATGCGCGGCTGTTGACCAAGTACACCGAAGCGCACCCGGATGTGGTGGCGATCAAGCGCAAGATCGACGTGCTCAAGGCTTCCGGCGACCAGGGCATCGCCGCCGCCGGGGGCATGAACCTGGATGCCGCCAGGGTGCGCACCAAGATGGCTGCCGCGCAGTCGCGCATCGCATCGCTGGCCGAGCAGAAGCGCCAGCTGACCACCAAGATGGAAGGTTATGAGGCCGATATCCTCGAAGCGCCGCAAGTCGAACGCGGCCTGGTGACGCTGATGCGCGATCATGACAACGCGCGCAAGAAGTACGAAGAAATCCGCAACAAGGAAATGGGCGCGAAGATCACCGAAAGCCTCGAGCAGGAAAACAAGGCCGAGCGCTTCGTATTGCTGGAGCCGCCGCTGATGCCGGAAAAACCGGTCAAGCCCAACCGCAAGAAAATCGTCGCCCTCGGCCTGGTCCTGGCCCCGGCCGCTGGCGGTGGCCTGGTGATGTTGCTGGAGATGCTCAATCAGCGCGTGCGCGGTGTCGGTGCCCTGGAAAGCGTGTTGGGTCGGCGTGTGCTGGTAGCCGTGCCGTACATCTCGACCAACGCGGAAAAGGCCAGGCGCAAAAAGCTGCTTTCGATGATGATCGGTGCCGGTTTGCTGCTGGTAGCTATCCTGTTGGTGGTCGTCCACATGTTCTACATGCCTTTGGACCTCCTGCTTTTCAAAGCTATGGCTCGGTTTGAATAGGGAGCGCAGCGATGGACAGAGTTACGCCGGCTATTGGTAAGAACATTCACCAGGTTTCGCCTGCCACGTCCGAAACGGCGCAGGTTCCTTCGGTGATGGAAAAGCCCGGGGAACTTGGGCAATTCGATTACGTACAGACCAAGGTGGTGCCGCTGAGTGCGGAACACCTGGAGCGTAACCGGATCGTTTCCTTCAACAAGAACTCGAACATGAGCGGGGCGATCGACCTGTTGCGCACCCAGGTGCTGCAGGCCATGGAGGACAATGGCTGGCGCACGCTGGCGATCACCTCGCCAACGCCCGAAGCGGGCAAGACGGTGCTGGCCGTCAACCTGGCCATGAGCATCGCCCACCACACCAACAAGACCGCCTTGCTGGTGGACTTCGACCTGCGCCGCCCGCGGGTCGGCCGCACCCTCGGCTTGCCGATGGAGAAGGCACTGAACGATGTGCTCAACGGCAAGGCCTGGCTCGAAGAGGCGCTGGTCAACCCGACACTGCCACGCTTTGTCGTGCTGCCGACGCGCGAGCCGGTACCGATGTCCACCGAGGTACTGTCATCGCCCAAGGTGAACACCCTGATTGGTGAGCTGCGCGACCGCTATGACTCGCGGATCTGCATATTCGACCTGCCGCCACTGCTCAGTTCGGATGACGCGATCACCGTGCTGCCGAAGTTCGACTGCGTGCTGCTGGTGGTGGCCAATGGCATGAACAGCAAGAAGGATATCGAGGATTGCCTGTATCACCTGGCGTCTTCGAATTTGGTAGGGGCGGTGTTGAACAAGGCGGATGAGCAACCGCGGACGTATTACTGACGACCTCGCCTGAGCCGAAAGGCTTGTCAGCGTTATGCGCGCCTGCAGCCCGCGTCGAAGTTGCCGCTACTTCGACGCGTTCATTTTCGCCTCTAATTTCTGGAAGGCTTTCGAGCTTCGGCCATCGATGAGCTCTATGTAAAAAGTGGCGAATGCATGCTCCAGCTCGTGATAGCCGCCCAAAGGCGTTTCGGTAAAGTACCGATGGCCAGGGATGTCTCGAGGTTCCATGGGTGACGTGATCTGATGATTGGCTGCTTGCTCGATCAGCCCGCTCAAGGCCTGGAGCAATAAGGCTGCAGCCGGTTCATCGTACTCATGCTGCTCCAGCAGGCTGCGTAGCTTGATGGCCGCAAGTTTTAGTGCATCGAGGTTCATGCAGGTTTCCGGGGGTGGGCGAAAGTTTCTTTCCTTAACAGTAAAATTACTTCCAGGGATACTTCAACTCCCACTCCCACGCATGGCGCACGATCTGATCCAGTGCGGTGAGCGCCGGCTGCCAGCCCAGCACTGACCTGGCTTTTTCAGCATCCGCCACCAGCCGGGGTGGGTCGCCAGCCCGACGTGGCGCTTTAATGACAGTGATCTGCCGCCCGGTAACCGCCCGTGCAGTCTCGATCACTTCCTGCACCGAAAACCCTAATCCGTTGCCCAGGTTGAATGCAGTGGTCGCCCCCCCGGCCAGCAGGTAATCCACGGCCAGCGCGTGCGCCGAAGCCAGGTCGGCGACGTGGATATAGTCACGCATGCAGGTGCCATCCGGAGTGTCGTAGTCATGGCCGAACACCGTCACGGTCTCGCGCCTCTCAGAGGCCGCCTGCAGGATCAGCGGGATCAGGTGGGTTTCGGGCTCATGGCATTCACCCAGCTCGCCCTCCGGGTCAGCACCGGCCGCGTTGAAGTAACGCAAGCTCACCGAACGCAATCCATACGCCCGGTCGAAGTCTTCGAGCATCTGTTCCACCATCCACTTGGTGCGCCCGTAAGGGTTGATCGGCACCTTGGGATGCTGCTCGTCGATGGGAACATACTGAGGGTCGCCGTATACGGCGGCACTGGAGGAGAAGATCAGCCGCTTGATGCCTGCCCGTACCATCGCCTCGAGCAGGCTCAGGGTCGCGCAGACGTTGTTCAGGTAATACTTGTCGGGGTCGGCCACCGACTCGCCGACCTGGATGAACGAGGCGAAATGGAACACCGCATCGAAGTGATAGTCGCTGAACAGGGCATCCAGCGCGTGGCCGTCGGCGATGTCCAGGCATACCCATTCGATGCCGGGTGCCGGCGCCTCAAGGTCCGCCACCACCACCTCATGGCCGGCACGCAGCAGGTGCTTGACCATGTGTGAGCCGATATAACCTGCACCACCGACAACCAAGTACTTCATCCAATCCTCCTGGAACAGACGCAGCGTCGAATGCCTGGAATACAGGGCTTCAATGACTGTAGATGGCGATATGCCCTATTTCAAGAACAGCCAATTGGCCATGTGCTGGCCGTCGAAGGTGATCAGGTAACGCCCATTTTTGTAGCTCGCAGGCAGGGTGTTTTCTTTGCCATCGGCGCTGCGGCTGTAGAGCTTCAGGCCTGCCGGCGCCTTGATGCTCAGGCTGCCTTGCAGGGGTTCGACATGGAACGGCGTTACGTCGTCGGGCCTGGGTACTGCGCGGCTGCCCAGCGAAATCAGCAGGCTGCGCGACTGGTTGAGCGGCTTGGCGTCCAGGCTCTGCACCACGACGCTGGCATAGCCGGTTTTCAGCTGAACCTGAATGTCACCCACGCTGAGCGACTGGCCGCCCAGCCATCCGGTCGCCGCCTGCGTCATGGCCGTGTTGATGGTGTAGAGGCCCTGCTGCCAGTTGTGCCGCAGCTCGCCCGTGTCGGTTACCGCTTCGCTGGCGTTGGCATCGATCAGCGACTGCCCAGGGTCGTTCAGCACCTGTGCGTCGGCGGGTATCACGCCGGCCTGCAGCCACGGCAGCTCTGGGGTTTGTGGCATGGCGATCTGCAACCGGCCTTTCTCCATGGCGGTGCGCAGCATCACCGAATTGGCCGGTGAGATCTCCTGGTTGAACAGGGTCGCTGCGGTAGGGGCGAACACGTAGCGGGTCGTGGCCTGGTGCACGTCCTGGCGCCGGTAGAGCAGGGCGGCCGCGGGGAGGGTAGCGATCAGCCCCGGGTCATTGTAGGCATTCCAGTTGTCGGCCCGGCGCCACGGTTCGAAGAATGCCTGCTGGCTGTAGGCGTATTGCATGATCGCGTCCCAACCCTGGTGGCTGCCAGTGCCGGCCACGTACAGCGGCAGCGAGTGGCGGTCGGGCAGGGGAAAGGGCTCGGCGTTCCACTCGGTGACGGTCATCGGCTTGCCCAGCACCTGGGCCGCACCCAGCCAGTTGATCATGCCATCGCTGCTCAGCGGGTTCTTCTCCAGCTGGCCGAGCCCGCCGTAGCTGTGGGCGTCGACCACGTCGCCGGTGGTCAGGGCCGGTAGCGAGGACAGGCCATTGAGGCCCCAGGTGCTGGTGGTGGCGATCGGCACCTTGACCCCGAGCTTGCGCAGGTAGCTGATCATGTCGGTGTAGAAACGCTGCTCCAGGTCGTTGAGGAACAGCTTCGAAGGGCCGTGTTCCCAGGCGCGCCAGGTCTTGTCCGCCGGCAAGTCGTGGCGCTGGGCGAAGGCCTTGGCCTGGTCCATGTAGAGCCGGCTGTGTTTGGGCACATCCTTGTCGGGCAGCAGTGCATTGCCGAAGTGGTGGGTGACGTCGTTTTCGTTGGTGATCAGCACGGCGGCAATCGCCGGGTCGTCCTTGTAGGCGAGCCCGGTGTAACTGTTCACGTGGGTCAGGTATTGCTCGGCAAAGCGCTTCAGCGCCTGCTGCAGGGTGACGTTGACGAACAGGTAGCCCTTGAGGCCGGCGACACCATGGTCTTTGGGCAGCTCGTCGAAACCGTAGATGTTGTCGGCGGCCGTGACGGGCCGCGACACATGCAGGTCGAGCCACACGTAGATGCCTTCGTCCTTGAGGCTCTTGATCCACAGGTCGATCTTCTTCAGCGACTCGGCGCTGAGCGTTTGGGTGTCCTTGATCTTCTGCAGGTCACCGAAAATGTTGGGCGTTACCCAAGGGGAGTCGTGGTGGTGCAGACGCACGAGGTTGAAGCCCAGGGCCGACAGGCGCTTGGCCTGTGCTGTGATTTCCTCGTCGGGCGTACGGAACAGCGAATAGGCCGACAGGTTGGTCCCCCAGAAACGCACCGGTGTGCCGTCGGCGAATACCAGCTGCTCGCCATCGGCCTTGACGAAACCGCGCTTGCCGGCCGGCTTTTCCGCGGCGTTTAGGAACGACAGGTCGACCGGAGCGGTGCGCCAGTCTAGCTGGTCATCCGGCCATGTCGTCGGGTCGCTCATGCCAAAGCGTTCGGTGCTGGTCTGGTCGATGCTGATATCCCCGGTCACGCTCAGCTGCGCCTTGATCTGCTGTTGCCCAGGCTTGATCGGGTCGGTGTAGAAGAAGGTGCGTATCTGGTCGGTGTTGCCCCGCTCGAAATAGACCTTGGCCAGTGGCGGCTCGAAGCGCATTTCGACATGCGGCCCTTGGGGGTTCTTGCCCCACGCCCAGCCGCGATTGTCGGGTAACAGCACCGGGTCGCCCATTTCCCCGGCAATCAGCGTGGGGTCGAAGCGCCAGACGATGCCGCCGCCCATCACGCCACTCTGCCGGCTGTGTGCCTGCAGGTCGAAGTCCCAGGTGAGGGTTTGCGCCTGGGGTTTCTGGATGTCGGCCTTGAGGTCGAAGTCCAGGTCCTTGTTGCTGCCGGTCAGTGTGTAGCGGTAGGGCCCTTCGACCTTGAGGGTTGGATAGAACCCGGTCCAGCCCCAGTTGGCGCCCCAGAAGTCGAAGCTGGGTACGAAGGCCGGGCCGCCCCCTCGGGTCAGCGTGGGCAAGCCGTTCTGTTCGTCGACACGAACGACCCACTCCGCTGCCCAACTGCTCACGGGCAATGCCAGCAGGCCGACCAGAAGCGATGTGCGGGTCCATGTACACAGGGCAAGACTGGGCATCGAACTACCTCGATTGAAGACTGACGGCGGTCACCTGGCTGAGCTCTGTCGCGGGCTGTCGGCGCATCATTTGTATGTAGGCGACGCTGAGCCCGGCAAGCGACCAGTACACGATCGGGATGACCGTGATGCTGCTGACGGTGAAAATGGTCACCAGGACCCCCAGCAAGGTCGCCAGCAATACCCGCCCCAACAGGCGGTACGGGTCGGTGTTGTCGGTGAGCGTGCGCATCGCGTTGCGGATACCTAGCAGGATGCAGGCGAAAAAGCCGAGGAACAGCCCCAACCCCACCAGGCCGACACGCAAAGCCAGGCCGACGTAGGTGTTGACGATGTCGATGATGCCTTCGCCCTGGATCATCGATTGCATTTCCGGGGTGCTGCGGTAATCGAAGGAGCCGAACAGCGGGTTGCGCTGGATGACGATCCACGAATTGTCGAGCAGGCGTTGGCGGTAGGTGATGTTCTCGGTGTCCACCTTGCCGATGAATGGCAGCAGATCGAGTATCTTGTCGCCACCGGGCATGACGCTCAGCAGCGGTATGCTCAGCACGCCGGCCAGGGCCAGCAATGCCAGGCGCGACACGGCGTGCCTGCCCAGCGCGATGAACACCACGACGATCACGCCGGCGCCGATCCACGGGCCGCGCGAGAGTGGCGCAAACAGCCCGGCGGCCAGCAGCAGGGCACCCAGGTAGCGGTGCACAGGTTTGTGCACGAAGTGTTGCACGAACAGGAACAGCCCCATGGCAACGGCCATCACGTAGCCGAGCACGATGGCCTGCCCGGTGGTGACACTGGCGCGCAACGAGCCACCACGGCTCAGGTAGGCTTTCATGTCCCATTGCAGGCCCAAGGCATCGAGCAGGGCGTTGTACAGCAGCCAGTTACGTACATATTCGGCAACCCCAAGCAGCGCCAGAAGAAAACCAACAAGGACGAATGCGAGCATGGCGTCCTTGAAGTCACTGAGTTCGCGCAAGCCACGGCTGGCCACGTAGTAGGGCAGGAATACATCGATGTACAGGCTCAGCACCTGGCGCAGCGTGTCGGTGACGGTGGTTTCGCGCAGCGCCAGCGCACTGGTCAGCACCAGACTGCCCAGCAGCAGCTTGTCGGCCAGCAGTCGACCGAAGCGAATGCTCGCGCTCTGCTTGCGCAGCACCAGCGCCGCCGGCAGCAGCACGCACAGGGTCAGGATGCGTTGGTGGTTGATGTCGAACAGGTAGTTGATCACGCCAAAGCCGGGTATTTCGGTCATCGCCGGCGGGATCAGGAACAACAGCAGGAAAAATAGCGCCAGCGGGTTGTGCTCGCGCCGTTGGGCGACCAGCAGGATGACCGTGGCGGCGGCGGCATACAGCCAGAAACTGTGGGCAACGAATGCCACCAGGGTCAAGGCAAACCACAGGTTGCGGCGCCGCTTGAAGTCCGTCAGGGGGATCAGGTCCGTTGCCGGACGCCGGGCCATGAAAAAAACCACACTGGCCACAAGCACAATGACGACCAGGGCTCTTAAATGTTCAGGCATGGGTTGTAGGCACCTATCCCTCGGTGGGCTGGATGGAGGCTAGCATCGTGGCTAAATGAAACTATAGTGACTTCTAGCCATTCGGTCAGAGATTGAAGTCATGCAGTCGATTGAAATTGTGGCGATGCGAAGCTTCCCGCACAGGCGCGTGGTGCGGGTTATGCCTATGATTGCGACAGGGGCACTCTGTGCCGCTCGGTTGACGCGCTTTTTCGATTGACCCTGATGGTCGCCCGACAAGGCCCGCAGCAGAGCGCGGGGCATAATAAAATCTACGGTATGGGGCTGTGATCATGGGGAAGCTGCAGTTTTGTACCCCGTTGCTGGGGCGCAGAGGCTTTATTCGCAATTGTGTCCTGTTGGGTGCCGGGGCGGCCCTGTTCGGTGTGAATACCAATGCCAATGCAGCGCCCAAACCTGCGGCAAAGGGTGGCTTCGTCATCATCAATGGCTGGGTGTTGCCGGTTGGCTACTTCCAGGACGGCCAGGATGGGCGCTCATGATCAAGGACTACGACACCGACAAGAAGCTGCGTGACGCTTACGACTTCTGCATCATCGGTGCAGGCCCTGCGGGGATCACGCTGGCCTTGCGCCTGGCGGGTGCGGGATGGAGCGTGGCGTTGCTCGAAGGGGGCGGGCGCGAGTACACACCGCGCTCCCAAGCGCTGTACAAGTGCACCTCCACCGGCCTCGAGCTGTACCCCGGGGAAGCTCGCCTGCGTTACCTGGGCGGTACCTCCAATCACTGGATGGGCCGTTGCCGGCCCTTCACCGCCTCTGATTTTGCCGTTCCCCCGCCAGTCGACATGCCCGGTTGGCCGATCCCTTACGCTGAAATCGAGCGCTATCTGCCGGGCGCCATGGAGATCGTCGACCTGCCCCAGGGCGCAGAGTTTCGCGCGGTGAATCCGGGCCTCAAGGGTGGTGATTTCGAAGCCGACCGTTTCCTGCTCAGCCCGCCAACACGTTTTGCGCAGAAATACGCCACGGCGCTCGACGAAACGCCTGGGTTGGAAGTGTTCATCAACTGCAACTGCGTCGACCTGCTGTTCGATCAGGCCAACGGCCAGTTGAAAGCTGTTCAGGTGTCCGATTACGACGGCAAGCGCCAGCCGGTCGCTGCGCGCAACTACATCCTGGCGATGGGCGCCATCGAAAACGCCAGGCAGCTGCTCAACAGCCAGTCGTTGGCGGACGCGGGCATCGTGCGCAAGGACGGCCTGGTCGGTCGCTGCTTCATGGAGCACCTGAATATCGACATGGGCAAGTTCATCCTGCGCAGCGGGGAGGACACCGAGCCGCGTCAATACTTCACCACCGATGCCTTCGTCGCCGAATACCACGCCGGCAAGGGCAATGTACTGGCGTCTGTGCTCGACGATGTGCGGACCTACGGCCGCACGGCCGAAGTGAAGCACTTTCTGGAAAACCTGGCCTGTGAAATGGGCGTGGCCAGCAAGATCGAATTCGTCGCCAAGTTCAGTTGCCCGGGCGATGGCGTGATCACCACGCTGATCGAGCAGTTCCCCAACGTTCAGAGTCGTATCTCGCTGCTGGATGAGAAGGACGAACTGGGTGTGGCCAAGGTCAATGTCAACTGGGTGTTGAGCGCCGATGACCGGCACACCATCAAGTGCATCGGCAACGAACTGGCCAAGCAGTTCGCCGAAATGGGCCTGGGTTTCATCAAGCTCAGCGATTACGTCTACGACACCAGCCTGCCGCTGATGTTGTCGCCGCATGCGCATCACATGGGCACCACGCGCATGGCAGCCAACGCCAAGGACGGGGTGGTCGATATCAACTGCAAGGTGTTCGGCACCGAAAACCTCTATGTCGCCGGCAGCAGCGTGTTCGCCACCGGCGGGGCCTCCAACCCGACAATGCCACTGCTGCAGTTCGCCTTGAGGCTGGCCGACCACCTCAACGAGAAGATGCGCTCGGCAACCGGTGCGGCGGCCTGAACCCGTTTAACTGAAGTAGCGGTGTGCAAGGGTTGAGTGCAACAGGGTCAGCACCTACAAGAACGAGACCGTGTTCGCCTCAGGGACAGTCCAGGATCGCTTGACTTGCGAGGCTTGCCGTATGTTTGGATGGATACGCAGTGCAGTGGCGCGTTATGCCAACACCACCGGGCGAGGTGTTACCGCCTACCTGAAACTTTGCAATCCCACACCGAGGCAGTGGGGCGAATACCAGTGCCGATGGGGCGGGTTCTATTCCGTGGGCAGCAACTTCCACATGAATGTCGGTTGCAACGTCACCGACCGGGCGCTGGTGCGCATCGGCAATAACGTTGGCTTGTCCGATTGCACGCTGCTGGGCCACGACGGTGTGGTGGCGCTGATCGAGCTCTGCTATGGCATGAAACTGGACTCGGTCGGTGTCATCGACATCAAGGACAACTGTTTCATCGGCCACGGCGCGATCGTCATGCCACGGGTGACCATCGGGCCTGATTCGGTGGTGGCGGCCGGTGCGGTGGTGACCAAGGACGTACCACCCGGGACGGTGGTCGGCGGCAACCCGGCCAAGGTCATCTGCACCACGGCCGACCTGATCAAGCGGGTCGAGGATCGCTGCAACGCCTACCCCTGGATCGACCTGATCAAGCAACGCACAGGCTCCTTCGACCCGTCGCTGGAGCCCACCTTGGCGATGCACCGGCGTCGCTATTTCTTCGGGGACGGCAGCCATGGATAAGAAGCCGGTCGATGTGATGGTGGTCAACTTCAACACTGCGTCGTTGCTGCAGCCGATGTTCGATGCGCTGCGCGCCGCCGGCGGGGAAGCACTGGCCAGCTACCTGGTGGTGGACAATGCCTCGGTTGACGACTCGGTTGAGCGCCTGGGCAAGGTCTGCCCTGAAGCGCTGTTGCTGAGCAACAAGGCCAATGTCGGTTTCGGCCGCGCCAACAACCAGCTGCTGGCGCATCTGCAGGGCAAGTACGCGCTGCTGCTCAACACCGATGCCTTCGTGGCTGCCGACAGCCTGCAGAAAACCGTCGACTACATGGAAGAGCACCCGGAGTGCGGCATTCTCGGTGTGCGCCTGGTGGGCCGTGACGGTGACCTGCAACCCAGTTGCCGCTATTTCCCGACGCCCTTGAACGTATTCGTCGGGCGCACCGGGCTCGGGCGTTTCTTCCCGGGCCTGAAAATGGTCGATGAAATGGACTGGGACCACGCCTCGGTGCGGGAATGTGACTGGCTGCCCGGTTGTTTCTACCTGGTGCGCCGCGAAGTGCTCGACCAGGTGGGCCTGTTCGACCCGCGTTACTTCCTCTATTACGAAGAGGTGGACCATTGCAAGCGGGTCAAGGCGGCCGGCTGGAAAGTGGTGTTCTTCCCCGACACCACCGTGGTGCACATCGGCGGTGAAAGCTCCAAGTCGGTGGCCGAACTGGAAGCGGCGAGCCGGCAGATATCCGGTTATCAGATCGAGAGTGAACTGCTGTATTTTCGCAAGCATCACGGTGCGGCGGGGCTGGCCTTGCACATGCTGCTGGTGAGCCTGGGCGACCTGGTGCTGGCGCTCAAGGCACTGCTCAAAGGCCGTGGCCTGGCTGCGATCCAGGCGTGCTGGCGGCACACCCGCGCCACCTGGTCGCTGTTGTTCAAGACCCAGTTTGCCAGCCAACCCACACGGTAGGTGAAACCATGTTCGATAACATCCGCGCGGACTTGCGTGCTCATGGTGGTGATTGGGGCGCCCAGGGGTTCTGGGTGCTGCTGGTCTACCGCTTCGGTCGCTGGCGTTATGGCGTACGCCCGGCCTTGCTGCGCAAGGTGTGCTCCTTCATCTACAAGGTGTTGTTCAAGTTCGTGCAGATCATCACCGGGGTGGAGCTGCCCTGCGAGGTGGTGATTGGCCGCAACTTCGTCATCGACCACTTCGGCGGCATCGTCATCAGTGGCTATGCGCGTTTTGGCGATGACTGCCGGATCCGCAACGGTGTGGTGGTGGGCCTGAAGAATGTCGAAGAACCCATCGCCCCGGTGTTCGGCAACAACGTGGACATCGGCGCCGGGGCCAAGGTGCTGGGCAATATACGCATCGGTAACAACGTGGCGATAGGCTCGAACGCGGTGGTGCTGACCGATGTGCCGGACAATTCCCTGGCAGTGGGCGTGCCCGCGACCATCAAGGCGCGCAAGCACAGCGATGCGATGCAGTACACGTGACCCAGCCGAAGCTGACGAGTGAGGCCCATGGATACAGGCATTGGAGTGGTGGTGATCGGCCGCAACGAAGGCCAGCGCCTGGAGCGCTGCCTGTTGTCCCTGCTGGGCCGTGCGGACCAGCTGGTGTACGTGGACTCCGGTTCCTCCGACGGCTCGGTGCAGCTGGCGAACCGGCTTGGCGTGGAAGTGGTGGCGCTGGACATGACGCAACCCTTCACCGCTGCACGGGCGCGCAACGAAGGCTTCGCCTGCCTGCAGGGCATCGTGCCCGGCATCCGCCATGTGCAGTTCGTCGACGGCGACTGTGAAGTGGATGCCGCCTGGCTGGGCAAGGCCCAGGCGTTTCTCGACCAGCACCCGGACGTGGCGGTGGTGTGCGGGCGGCGCCGCGAGCGCTTCCCGCAGCGCTCGGTGTACAACCTGCTGTGCGACCTGGAGTGGGACACGCCGTTGGGGGAAGCCAAGGCCTGCGGGGGCGATGCACTGATGCGTGTCGACGCCTTCATGGCGGTGTCCGGGTTTCGCCCGGAGCTGATTGCCGGCGAAGAGCCGGAGCTGTGCGTGCGCTTGCGCGCAGAGGGCTGGAAGGTCTGGCGCCTGGCCGATGAGATGACCCTGCACGATGCCGCCATGACCCGTTTCGGGCAATGGTGGCGGCGCAGCCTGCGGGCGGGTTACGCCTATGCCGAAGGCGCCTACCTGCATGGGCAGACACCGGAGCGCCATTGGTTGCGTGAATCGAAGCGCGCCTGGCTGTGGGGCCTGCAGTTGCCGCTGGCGATCCTGGTCGTGAGCCTGTTGTCGGGCGGCTGGGGGTTGTGGTTGTGGCTGGTCTATCCGTTGCAGATCGTGCGCCTGGCCCGCCGCGGCGGGCGTTCGACCCGGGAAAACTGGTGGCAGGCGGTGTTTCTGGTGCTGGGCAAGTTTCCCGAAATGCTCGGCCAGGCAAAGTTCCTGTTTAACAGGTATGCGGCCGGCAAGGCGCTGCTGATCGAGTACAAATGACATGTCGATGACGTTCAGATCGTTAGCCAAGAGTGTGCTCACCTTGCAGCCCGGCTATTCGCTGCGCGCGCTCAACAACAAGTACAAGTTGACGCTGGCGATGGCGCGCGAGTGGTCCGGCCTGCAGGCCTTCGCCCAGCGCATGTCCCGGGCACTGGGCAAAGACCGCTTCGAGCGGCTGGGCGTCGATTGCATTGGCGTCGTGCAGTGGCCCTACATCAGCAAGTGCTGGAGCGCCCCACAGCGGCTTGAAGCGGTGGCGTCGCACTATGAAGTGGTTGCGGCGCACTGTGCCCCGTTGCTGCTGGTGCAGCGTGACGAACACCGGCTGCTGTGCGACCTGTCGGCATACGCCGGCGGTTGCAGCCTGGTGCTCGACCGGCCCATCTGGTTCAAGCGCGAAGGGGAACTGGTGATCAACCTGTTCCAGGGCGAACTGCGCGTGGCCTCGCTCGCCTTCACCCTGTGCCGCGAGGCGGCCGGCCTGTGCCTGTACATCGGCGCCGTGCAGGGCATTCACAAGGGCGTGGACAGCGAGACCTCGCTGACGATCTACCGCGACCTGACCAAGGACTTCGAAGGCTTGCGCCCCAGAAGCCTGCTGATCGAGGCGATCAAGTGCGTGGCCAGAACGCTGGGGGCCGTGCGCATCTATGCGGTGGGGGATGAGTATCGCCACCATCGCCATCCCTACTTTGGCACCGACAAACACCAGGACCTGGCGGCCAACTACGACGTGATCTGGCAGGAGAACGGCGCCGGGCCATCGGAGCGCGAGGACTTTTTCACCATCCCGCTGGCACCCGCGCAGCGCGCGGCAGAGGAAGTCGCGGCCAAGAAACGGGCGATGTATCGCAGGCGCCATGCGTTGCTCGATGACGTGTTTGCCCAGATACAGGCCGCCCTGGCTGGCAGCCCTGTGCAACAGGGCACGGCAGACCTGGCCATTCAGTAAACGGACACAGATTCGGGGCACTATGCGCATTGCTTATTTCATCAATCAGTATCCCAAGGTCAGCCACAGTTTCATCCGCCGCGAAATACTGGCGCTGGAGCGCCAGGGCATCGAGGTTCAACGTATCGCCTTGCGTGGCTGGGATGCCGAACTGCACGACGCCGAAGACCTGGCAGAACGGGGCAAGACCCGCTATGTGCTGCAAGAGGGGGTGCGGAGCCTGCTGAAACCGCTGTTGGAGGTGGCACGGGCGCAACCCAAGGCGTTTCTTGCCGCCTTGCGCCTGGCGCTGCGCCAGGGCTGGCGCGCTGACCGCCCATGGCCCTACCACCTGGTCTACCTGGCTGAGGCGTGCCAGGTGGTGCAGTGGTTGCAGGCATCCGCTGCGCAACATGTGCACGCACATTTTGGCACCAACTCGACAGAGGTGGTCATGCTGGCCAACGCCCTGGGTGGGCCCGCCTACAGTTTCACCGTGCATGGGCCTGAGGAGTTCGACAAGGCGCAGCCCCTGCACCTGGGCGAAAAGGTGCGCCGGGCTGCGTTCGTTGCCGCCGTCAGTTCCTTCGGCCGCAGCCAGTTGTTTCGCTGGGTGGCGCATGAGCACTGGGGCAAGGTCAAGGTGGTGCATTGTGGCCTGGAGCGCGGTTTCCACGAGGGCGCAGCGCCTGCACTACCGACGGCGCCAAGGCTGGTTTGCGTGGGGCGTTTGTGTGAGCAGAAGGGCCAGTTGCTGCTGATCGAGGCCGCGCGGGTGCTGGCGAGCCGAGGCGTGGCCTTCGAACTGGTGTTGGCCGGCGATGGCGAGTTGCGGGGGCCGATCGAGGCGCTGATCGCCCGGCACGGCTTGCAGGGGCAGGTGCGCATCACCGGCTGGATCAGCAGCGCGCAGGTGCGCGACGAAATCCTCGCCGCGCGCGCGCTGGTCTTGCCCAGCTTTGCCGAGGGCTTGCCGGTGGTCATCATGGAGGCCATGGCGTTGCGTCGTCCGGTGCTGACCACCTACGTGGCCGGCATTCCCGAACTGGTACGCCAGGGTGAGAACGGCTGGTTGTTCCCGGCCGGTTCCGTCGAGGCGTTGACCGAGGCCATGCTCGACTGCCTGCAGCAACCGGTGGCGGCTCTGCAGGGCATGGGCGAGGCGGCTTACCAGCGCGTGCTCGAGCGCCACGACATCGATACGCAGGCGGCCAGGTTGGTCGGCCATTTCAAGGCATCGACATGCTGAGCCTGTTGAGTGGGTTGCTGGGGCTGGCGGCACTGCTGGTGCTGTTGCCGACACTGGTGCTGTTCACCCAGGTGGTGCTGGCCTGCCTGCCAGCGCCAACGCGGGTCGCCCGGCAAGGTGCGCGTGCGCGGGTGGCCGTGCTGGTGCCCGCGCACAACGAGGCATCGCTGATCGCCTCCACGCTCGCCAGCATCCGGCCGCAATTGCGCGAAGGCGACCAGCTGCTGGTGGTGGCCGACAACTGCACGGACCAGACCGCGAGCCTGGCCCGCGCGGCGGGCGCGCACGTGGTCGAGCGCCAGGATCAGCAGCGGCGGGGCAAGGGTTACGCCTTGGACTTCGGGGTGCAGCATCTGCGCCAATCACCCCCCGAGGTCCTGATCATCATTGATGCAGACTGCCAGGTAGGCGCAGGTGCGCTTGAGCAGCTGGCGCGCTGTTGTGTCGACAACGCCCGGCCCGCGCAAGCGCTGTACCTGATGCATGCACCTGCCGGTGCTGGGTTGAAGGTACAGGTCGCGGCCTTTGCCTGGCGGGTGAAGAACCTGGTTCGCCCACGCGGCTGGGCACGGGCGGGTCTGCCTTGCCAGTTGATGGGCGCGGGCATGGCATTTGCCTGGGAACACGTGTCGGCCGTCAACCTGGCCACCGGGCACCTGGTCGAGGACCTGAAGCTGGGCCTGGAGTGTGCCGCGCTCGGCAAGCCGCCGCTGTTTTGCCCGGACGCTGTCGTCAACAGTCACTTCCCCACCAGCCAGGAAGGCCTGAGCATCCAGCGCAAGCGCTGGGAACATGGGCACCTGGGGGTGGTGCTGGCGGAGGGCCCCAAGCTGCTGGGGCGCGCGCTGGTGCGGCGTAACTGGCCGCTGTTGGGCATGGCCATGGACCTGCTGGTGCCACCGCTGGCCTTGTTGTCGTTGCTGTTGATGGCGCTTTTCGTGGTCAGCTGGCTGGCGTTCGGGGTATTTGGCGCGCTGTTGCCTGCAGGGCTTGCCACGCTGGCGTTGGGCCTGCTGGGCGTTGCCGTCCTGCTGGCGTGGGCGCGTTTTGCGCGGGAGTTGATCCCGTTTTCGGTACTGATGTACGCGCCGTTCTATGCGGCGAGGAAGATTCCCCTGTACCTGGGGTTCCTACTCAAGCGCCAGGTCGACTGGGTGCGTTCGAAGCGGGATGACAACTGATGGGCGATTGGGCCTGGCTGCAACGCTGGAAGACGATCATGGGCAAGTTGCACCGGGTCGAGGATGCTGCGCACGAGCAACGGCTGCTGGCGTCGCTGTGTTCAGCGCAGCGGGTAACCGTGCTGGGGTTCGTCAATGCCCATGCCATGAACCTGGTCGCCGGCAAGGCCGATTACTGCCAGGCACTGGCATCGGCTGACGTATTGCTGCGCGACGGTGCCGGCATGGCGATATTGCTGCGGCGCCTGGGGCTGGCCCCAGGACTGAACATGAATGGCACGGATTTCATCCCCAAGCTGCTGGCGGCCTTCAGCGGCCAGCGCGTGGCGCTCTGGGGCACGCGGGAGCCGTACCTGTCCGAGGCCGCTCAGCGCTGCGAAGCGCGATATGGCGTGCAGGTGGTGTCACGGCACGATGGGTTTGCCGAGTTCGACACTTACCTCGGGCTCGCCCGGGCACACCAGCCCGCGCTGATCGTGCTGGGCATGGGGATGCCCAAACAGGAGCAGCTGGCGGCTCGGCTGGCGGCGCTCGACAGCCCCTGCCTGATCGTGTGCGGCGGGGCCATCGTGGATTTTCTGGGCGGCAAGGTGACGCGAGCACCGCACTGGGTGCGGCGCCTGAACGGGGAGTGGCTGTACAGGTTGCTCAAGGAGCCCAGGCGCTTGTTCGCACGCTATGTTCTCGGCAATCCGCTGTTCCTGTTGCGCGCGTTGGTCTATGCCAGGGCGCCCGCGCAGCGTGTGCAGCGGCGCAGCTGAATGCTGCCTGTCGGGGCGCTCGATCTGCCCCGCAGCAAACCCAGGGTGCTGCTACAGTGATATCAATTGACGCTGAGCGCCGAGCTGCAAAATTTCAAAGGTTTTTCAGGTACCTGAGGTGAATTTCCATCGCTTCGTTGTGATGGTCAGGCAATTGCCACACACAGTTCAGTGAGGCCTTACGATGGTTTTCGAACCCAGAAGCAGTCGGTCGTTGCTCCAGCGTAGAAGTAGCGTCAGCAACGCCGTTCAAGCGGGCCTGGACGGCATTGCCGTCACCAGCGTTGCGTGGTACCTGATCTACGACCAGTTCGGCTACATCACTTCCGACTATGTGATCATGCTCCTGCTGCTGATCGGCGCGCTGGCGGTCATCTATGACCACTACGCCATCTACCGCAGCAATGTGGGGCTTTCGGTCAAGGCCTTCAGGCTGTTCAAGGCCTGGTCGGCGACTTTCTGTTTCCTGGTGGTCATCGCCTTTCTTACCAAGCAGAGCGAAACCTATTCACGCCTGCTGGTGGTTCAACTGTTCGTCATCGGTTATATCGTCCAGCTGTTCCTGCACGTGGCCATGCGCGAGTTGCAGAAGCGCTTCACGGCCCATGCCCGGCTGGATAACGCGTTGATCATCGGCAATGGCGACCTGGCCAACTTCCTGTACCAGAAAATCAGCAACAACCCGTGGTTCGGCGAGCGAGTGATGGGCTGCATCTGGGTCGACCAGGAAGAGGACTCGGGGCGCGAGGCGCAACAAGATGCAAAGCAACGCCTGCCGGTGCTGGGCAGCATTGCCGAGCTGGACGAAATCATTGCCCAGCATGGCATCCGCACGGTGTACCTGGTAACCCCCCTGGGAGGGTCCGCGGTCATTCAGGATGTGTACCTCAAATTGCTCGACAAGTGCATTGCGGTCAACTGGGTGCCGGACATTTTCTCGCTGCGCCTGATCAACCACAGCGTGCGTGAAATTGCCGGGATCCCGGTGCTGACCCTTTCGGAAACACCCCTGACCGGGACCAGCCTGTTCCTGAAGAACCTCGAGGACCGTGTGCTGGCCGCGCTCATCCTGCTGTGCGCCTCGCCGGTATTGCTGGCGGTCGCGCTGATCATCAAGCTGGACAGCCCGGGGCCGGTGTTCTTCCGCCAGGACCGCACGGGTTGGACCGGGGAGTCGTTCCGCATCTGGAAATTCCGCAGCATGCATGTGCACCAGCCGGAAAACGGCGTGGTCGAGCAAGCGCAGCGCAATGACCCGCGGCTGACCCGGGTGGGGGCCTTCATTCGGCGCACCAGCCTGGATGAGCTGCCGCAACTGTTCAACGTGCTGACCGGCGACATGTCGCTGGTCGGGCCGCGGCCCCATGCCCTGCAGCACGACACCCTGTATTCACAGGACATCGTCGATTACTTCGCCCGCCACAACATCAAGCCCGGCATGACCGGCCTGGCGCAAGTGCGCGGGTACCGGGGCGAAACCAAGGATATCGAGCAGATGATCCAGCGGGTCAATTCGGACATCGAGTACATCAACAACTGGTCGTTGTGGCTCGACTTCGTGATCCTGGTGCGAACGGTCAATGCCTTCACCGGCAAGCAGGCTTATTGACGCTGCAATCCAGCGCGGCGTACAGGGGGAGCAGGCATGAGCTTCTTGTCAGCGGGAGGGGCAGGTGCCGCCAGGCTGTTGAAAACCGAGTGGCCTTCACTGGTGCTATGGGCGTTTCTGTTTTCGCCGCTGTTCGCCAGGCTGTTGGCGGATTGCCAATGCGCGAAGATCGACTTGCTGGTGTTGTACACCTTTGCCATTTCATGCTTGTGGCTGCTGGCAATCCGCTTCGTATCGGCCAATCAGTACAAGGTGCATCTGCTGCTGTTGCCCTTCTACCTGCTGGCGAGCATCGACCTGTTCGTGGTGTTGAACTTCGGTTCGCGCCTGACGGCGGCCTACCTGTTCATTGCCTTGACCAACTACAAGGAAGCGACCGACTTTCTGGCGACTTACTGGCGCTCGATCGCCGGCATACTGGCCTTGTTCGTGCTGTGCTACGGAGTGGGGCTGGCCGGGCTGCGGGGGCGTCGCCTGTACCGCAACAGGGCCATGCTTGCGCTGGCGGTCGGCGGCTTGCTGCTGGGCTACGGGGCTTACTTCTACAAGACCGTCAAGGTCAACTCGCTGGGCAAGGGGGCCGTGCTCGACCTGGTGGCGAAAGACCAGAGCACGCCGGTCGGCTACCTGTCGCAGATCGGCCTGACGGCCACCTTGTATGTGGAGTCCAAGGGCTATATCAAGCAGCGCCTGGAGTCGCAGGTGCAGATCACCCGCATCTCCGACCAGGCCGACCTCGAGACCCTGGTATTCGTCATCGGCGAATCGTCGCGCCCGCACAACTGGTCGTTGTACGGCTACCCCAACAGGACCACGCCCCATCTCGACCAGCAGCCGGGGCTGTTCAAGTTCAACCGCATGTGCACCACCGCGCCCTATACCTCGGTTGCCGTGCCTTCGCTGCTGAGCCTGGAGCCCATCCGCGACTGGGACCTGATCGCCTCGAACAAATCGTTGGTAGGGATTTTCCGTGCGGCCGGATACGACACGTACTGGCTGTCTTCACAGGAGGTGGACAGCTTTGGCGGGATCATTCCGCAGATCGCCGCAGAAGCGCAGTATCGCCAGTATCTGGAGCGCAGCTACGACGGTGCGTTGATGCCGGTGTTGCAGAACGTGCTGGGCAAGGCCAATGGGCATCGGCAGGCGATTTTCATTCATATCAAGGGCAGCCACTTCGAATACGCGCGGCGCTTCCCCAGTGACTTTGCCCAGTTCAAGCCTGCCAGTGGCAGCCAGAAAGACCGGGTCACGGCCGATTACGACAATTCAATCCTGTACACCGATTGGCTACTGTCGACGATCATGCAACAACTGGCGGCCAGCCAGAAAAAAGCGCTGCTGGTCTACTCGTCGGACCATGGCGAGAACTTGCTGGATGACAGCCGGGCACTGCTGGGCCACGGCATGGGCAATGAATACGACCTGTCGACCTCGGCGTTCGTCTGGTCCAGCGGCAACCTCTCGGCGGAGCAATCGGGCAAATTGCAGAAGTTGAAGGCCCGGGAGGACCAGCAGGTCAGCATCGCTTCGCTGCCCCATACGTTGCTGAACATGGCCGGGATATCGATGCCGGGCTATGACAGCACGCAGGACTTGCTCAGCGATGACTTCAAGCCCTCGGAGTGCCCGCACCTGCTCGCAACCGGCTATGTGCCGTCATTCAATTTCGACATCAAGCACATTGCCGCCGAGTGATCAGGCCGGTAGCGCCATCGGGTGCAAGGCGCGAAAGCCTTGTGCCTCCTCCACCAGCCAGTCGTGCACCGCGCGTGCGCCAGGCTGGTTCAACCCGCCCGGCGGGTAGTGCACCATGTAGCGCTTGTGGTTGGCGATGGGGTGGCCGAACGGCACGATCAAGGCGCCGCGCTCAAGCTCGTCATTGAGCAGCGTGCGCCGCGCAATGGCCACGCCGATACCGGCGATCGCCGCTTCGATGGTCAGGTGGTTGCGGTTGAAGGTATGCCCGCGGCGCACGTCCAGCCCGGTGGCGCCGATACCCTCCAGGTAGAATTCCCACTCCGCGTATTCCGAACTGCCGCGCCAGGCGGTGATGTCATGCAGCAGCGGGTAATGTGCCAGGTCGCCCGGGCCATGCAACGGCGGGCGACCACGCAGCAGCGCGGGTGAACAGACTGGGAAGATCTGTTCGTCCAGCAACGGGGTCGACAGCATGCCGGGGTAGCTGCCGTCGTTGAGGTCGATGGCCAGGTCGAAGTCGCCAGGGTGCAAGGCCTGGGCGCTGTCTTCGGCGACCAGGCGCAGCTCGATGTCCGGGTAACGCTGCTGGAAGCGCGGCAGCCGTGGGGTGAGCCACTTGGCCAGGAACGACGGGATCGAGCGCAGGCGCAAGGTGCCGCGGATTTCCCCGGCGTCCAGGCGCAGCAGTTCGGCCTCGATGCTGCCATAGGCCTCGGTCACCGTCTGCGCCAGGCGCTGGCCCTCGGCGCTCAGCTCCACGCCCCGCGCCCGGCGCAGGAACAGTTTGTAGCCCAGGCGTTCTTCGAGCTGACGCATCTGCTGGCTGACCGCACCGGGGGTGATGTGCAGCTCTTCGGCGCAGCGGGTGAACGACAGGTGCCGCGCCGCACAGGAAAAGACATGCAGCCAGACAAACATCTGGCCATTGAGTTGCCGTCGCATCGTTTAGTACCGCTAAAGCCTTGCTTAGGAAGTTTCGTTGGTCATCTGCCGATGAGCGCGGCAGTATCGCGCAAATTGGCAATACCGTTCAATTTTCTCAGACAGCCGTGCGGCAGCATTCAGCGCCGACACGGCCAGGCATTAGCATGGCTATCAGTGTTTTCGACCTTTTCAAGATTGGCATCGGCCCGTCCAGTTCCCACACCGTAGGCCCGATGCGGGCAGCGGCGAGCTTTGTCCAGGCGTTGCGTGAGCAAGGCCTGTTGGCCCAGGTACAGCGCATCGAAGTGCGCCTGTACGGGTCGCTTTCGGCTACCGGGGTAGGCCATGCCACCGATCGCGCCTGCCTGCTCGGCCTGATGGGGCAGTGGCCGGATCGCATCGACCCGGCCACCATCGAACCGCGCATCCATCAGTTGCTGCAGGAGCAGTGCCTGATGCTCGACGGCAGCCATCCGCTGGCGTTCCAGTATGCCCGCGACATGCTGCTGCTGGACGAAAGCCTGCCTTATCACCCCAATGCCATGACCCTGGAGGCCGTGGGCGGGCAGGGCAGCCTGCTGCAACAGACCTATTACTCCATCGGGGGTGGCTTCATCGTCGAGCAGGGCGAGATCGACGCACCGCAGGCTGAGGCCAATGCCGTTCACCTGCCGTACGAGTTTTCCAGCGGCGCCGAGCTATTGGCCCTGTGCAAGGCCAACCAGCTGAGCGTGGCCCAGCTGATGATGGCCAACGAGTGCGCCTGGCGCCCGGAAGCCGAGGTGCGTGAAGGCCTGCTGCGGATCTGGGCGGCGATGCGCGACTGCGTCGACAACGGCCTGCGCAACGAAGGCATCCTGCCCGGCGGGCTCAACGTCAAGCGCCGCGCCGCACGGCTGCACCGCAGCCTGCAGGAAGCCGGGCAGCCCAACGTGATCGGTTCGACCTTGAGCGCCATGGAGTGGGTCAACCTGTTTGCCCTGGCGGTCAACGAAGAGAATGCCGCTGGCGGGCGTATGGTCACCGCGCCAACCAACGGCGCCGCCGGCATCATCCCGGCCGTGTTGCACTACTACATGAAGTTCAACCCGAACGCCTGCGACGACGATGTGGTGGCGTTTCTGCTGGCCGCTGCTGCGGTCGGCATCCTGTGCAAGAAGAATGCGTCGATTTCCGGTGCCGAAGTTGGCTGCCAGGGGGAGGTCGGTTCAGCCTGCTCGATGGCGGCTGCGGGCTTGGCCGAAGTGCTGGGCGCCACGCCGCCGCAACTGGAAAACGCCGCCGAGATTGCCCTGGAGCATAACCTCGGGCTGACCTGCGACCCGGTCGGCGGGCTGGTCCAGGTGCCGTGCATCGAGCGCAACGCGATTGCTGCGGTGAAGGCGATCAACGCCGTGCAGATGGCCCTGCGCGGGGACGGTGAGCATTTCATTTCGCTCGACCGGGTGATCCGCACCATGCGCGATACCGGTGCCGACATGCATGCCAACTACAAGGAAACCTCGCGCGGAGGCCTGGCGGTGGCGTTCGTCGAATGTTGAAGGGCGTTGCGCCGGCAAGAGGCCAAGTGCCTGCCTTGAATTGGATGTGAGGCGTAAATCGAGCGCCGCCCGCGCGGCGCATCGCGAGCTGCGCTCGCTTGTGTCTTCGAAGGAGGTAAGGTGTTAGGTGAGAGGGGTGGACGGCAAGCTGCTAGC
>NZ_NEHW01000023.1 GCF_002112505.1 Pseudomonas sp. R28(2017) | reverse complement strand
TCACAAGCACCCACACGAATTGCTTGATTCGATTTGTTAAAGAGCGTTTGGTTAAGAGCGTTTCGTCTCAACCGAGGCGCGCATTCTACGCTTTCCTCATTTGCTGTCAAGCGTTTATTTTGAAGTTTTTTTGCGAGAAACTCGTTTAGCTTCAAACACTTGACTCGCTGCGATCTCTCGTAGCGGGAGGCGAATAATACAGCGTTTAAAACCGCTGTCAACCTTCATCTCAACCGCTGTCGATCATTCGATCGAAGCACTTCCGATACTACCTGAATCGTCCAACTCTTTGAATCTCAAGGAGTTTTTCGTTTCGACTACGTCGGAAGTGGGGCGCATTATAAGGGGATTCGAAAGGCCGTCAAGCCTTAATTTCATGAAACTGAAACATTGAATGAAATGCCAATAACAGGCACCTTGCACCTCGCACCGCCAATTGCGCACTATATTGCACACCCCGCACACCTTCCCAAGGATAGACGCGCAGAAATGAACACCCAACCCCGCAGCCTGGCCGCCACTCTGTTTCCGATCGGCCTGCTGCTCATCGCCATGGCCTCGATCCAGTCCGGCGCCTCACTGGCCAAAAGCATGTTCCCCATCATTGGCGCTCAAGGCACCACCACCCTGCGCCTGATTTTCGCCAGCATCATCATGTTGCTGATCCTCAGACCCTGGCGCGTGCGCATGACGGCCAACACCCTGCGCAACGTCGTCATCTACGGCATGTCCCTGGGTGGCATGAACTTCCTCTTCTATATGTCGCTGCAGACCACACCACTGGGTATCGCCGTGGCCCTGGAGTTCACTGGCCCGCTGGCCGTGGCGCTGTTCGCCTCACGCCGTGCACTGGACTTCGTGTGGATTGCCCTGGCGGTCGCCGGCCTGTTGTTGCTGCTGCCAGTCGGGCACGGCGGCCAGCCGCTTGACCTGCTGGGTGCCGCTTATGCGCTTGGCGCAGGTGTGTGCTGGGCACTGTATATCCTGTTCGGCCAGCGTGCTGGCGCGGAGCACGGTATCCAGAGCGCCGCCCTTGGCGTAGTGGTCGCAGCACTGTTCGTCGCGCCCATCGGTATCGTCCATGCCGGCAGCACATTGCTCACCCCTGCCGTCATCCCGCTGGCCCTGGGCGTTGCCGTACTGTCGACCGCCCTGCCCTACAGCCTGGAGATGGTTGCCCTGACCCGCATGCCAGCCCGTACCTTCGGCACCCTGATGAGCATCGAACCGGCAATTGGCGCATTGTCCGGCCTGCTGTTCCTCGGCGAAGTACTGAGTACCACCCAGTGGCTGGCGATTCTTGCCATCATCGCAGCCTCGGCCGGCGCCACGATGTCCATGCGCCGCGAGTCGAAACCAGCAGTTGCCGCAGATTGATTTGAGAAATATTTTCATTTGAGACGCGATTAATCGTTGTCCCCATTCGCCCCGCTGATTAAGCTGTCACAAAATCATAATCTTGACGCTATCTACTTGTGCGCACACGGAAGTCGAGGAACACTCAGGAAGAACCGAAGCGACAACGACAGGGTCAGACAGCTGGTCAGCCCTGCATTTAAGGACAGGAATGAAACGTATTTTGATCATCCTGGCCGTCTTGGCCATTGCCGGATGCGCCGCAACGGCCAAGACTGAGGTCAAAAAGGGGAGAAAGGGCCTGCATATCAATTGCTCCGGCCTGTCGTCTTCGTGGGACAAGTGCTACAGCAAGGCAGCCACTTCCTGCAGCACTCGCGGTTACAAGGTAATCGCCCGCTCCGGGGACACTGACGAAGAGCCCGGGGACTACCTGTTCGGCATCAACCCCGCCGGCTATACCAGCCGTAGCATGATCGTCATCTGTAAATAGGAAAGGGCAGCCCGAGCGCTGCCCTTCTTTCATTTACCGACCTGCCATCCAACCGCTCAAAGCGGCGCCGTACGCAGCTTCAGCCAGTCCAGCGCCGCCCCTTGCAGCAAGGGTGCCAGGCGCTCACGCACCGTTGCGTGGTAATGGTTCAGCCAATCCCGCTCTTCCTTGGCCAGCATCTCGGGAAGCAGGCAACGGGTATCGATAGGGCACAGCGTCAAGGTCTCGAAGCGCAGGAAGTCACCGAACGCGCTTTTGCCCGAGGCGCGGTTGGCCACCAGGTTCTCGATACGCACACCCCAGGCTCCAGGCCGGTAGGTACCCGGCTCGATGGAGCTGATCATGCCTTCCTGCATTGCCGTCTGCGGCGTGGTTGCCGCCTGGTAGGCAATCACCTGGGGGCCTTCGTGCACGTTCATGAAGTAGCCAACGCCATGCCCGGTGCCATGGCCGTAGTCGACCTGGTCCGCCCAGATCGGCGCCCGCGCGATGGCATCGAGCAACGGTGACAGGATGCCGCGCGGGAAGCTGGCACGCGACAAGGCGATCATGCCCTTGAGTACGCGCGTGCAGTCCTGCTTCTGCTCCAAGGTCGGACTGCCCACGGGGACCATCCGCGTGATGTCGGTGGTCCCCCCCAGGTATTGCCCCCCAGAATCGATCAACAACAGGCCATCACCTTCGATAACCGCATGGGATTCTTCGGTAGCACGGTAATGCGGCATCGCGCCGTTGCCGTTGAACGCCGCAATGGTCGAAAAACTCAACGAAACGAAGCCAGGCCGGCGGGCACGTGCAGCGCTCAACTGCTCATCGACCGTCAGCTCGGTGATGACCTCCCGGCCCTGATGCGCCTCAAACCAGGCGAAGAATTCGCACAGCGCCGCGCCATCCTGTTCCATGACCTGGCGGACATGCACCAGCTCCTCTTCCCCTTTGCGTGACTTGCTCAGCGTGGTCGGGTTCAGCCCTTCGACCAGTTGCACCTCAGCATCCAGGCTCTTCAGCAAGCCGCAGGTCACGCGAGCGGGATCGACCAGCAGCCGGCTACCGGCCGACAGCCCCGCCAAGGCATCGTGCACTGCCGTGTAATCGCGCACGTCGATGCCATCGAGCTCTAGCACATGGCGCAAATGCTCATCGAGCTTTCCGGCACCGACGAACAAGGTCGCCTGTGCCTTGCCGATCAATGCGAAGGATACGAAAACCGGGTTGTACGACACATCGCTGCCGCGCAGGTTAAACAGCCAGGCGATGTCGTCCAGGGTCGCGATGAAGTGCCAATCGGCGCCCTTCTCCTGCAGCGCGGCCCGCAGCTGGGCGAGCTTCTGGGCACGACTGACCGTGGCGTAGGGCGGCAGGTGCTGATAGATCGGGTTGGCTGGCAGCGCCGGGCGGCCTTCCCAGACTTCGGCGAGCACGTCCCGATCGGTTAACAGACGCGCTGCGCGAGCCTTGAGCTGCGCTTCGAGCTGGCGCGCCGGTGCCAGCGCCATGACCGCACCATCCACAGCCACGGTGCCATTGACCCGAACATTGTCCCCGAGCCATTCGAGCGCACCCGGCTTGCCCGGCAACAGCTTCATCAAGGCGATGCCGCTCCCCGCCAGCTCCTTCTCGGCTTGCTCCCAATAGCGGCTGTCGACCCACACGCCGGCAAAATCTGCAGTGACCACCAGAGTGCCCACCGAACCATCGAACCCCGACAACCACCGACGCCCTTGCCAGTAGCCTGGCAGATACTCGGAAAGATGCGGGTCGGCCGACGGTACCAGCAGGGCATCGATCCCCTCCCGGCCCATGACCTGGCGCACGCGCGCCAGGCGCTGCGGCACACTCTGCTCAATCGTGGTCTGAACGTTCATGCGCACTCCTGCGGAAACATCGTGGTTATTCCAGGATGAGGATAATGGAACAGCGGCCACGGTGTCGCAATCGTGACGACCGACTCACGGCACGCTATGCCCATGACGTCACCTGCAAAAAGGACGCTTCCTACAACCAGCCTGGGACCATCAGTCAATTCCAGCTGAACTTCCCGCTGACACCGGCTTCACAACCTGTACATTCATTGCACACAGGCAGACGCCCATGCCCAGTGCCTGCGACCAGAAAACCGCCGTGGTACTGCTCGACACCCGTGAGCACACCTCGGAACATGAACATGCCGTGCACCTGAAGCTCGCTGAACGCCTGGCCCGGCTGCTGGGCTGCGATGCCGTGCTGCCCGACGTGCCGGCCAGGGAAGACCCGAGCTGCTATTACCTGCCTACCGAAACCCTGGTGGGCCCTGAGCGTTATGCCTCCATGGGCATTCGCAGCGAGCAGGACCTGTTCGGTGGCCTCGTCAGCCACCCCTACATGGCCACCAAGGCCATTTCCCACCCGTTACCGGCCGATGCCGAATTCCCGCCGGGCTGGACCGATGCCTTCGCCCGCCAGGCCAGTGATGCCCTGCTCTGCGGCTACACGGTGTTCAGCAAGGCCGATGCCCGGCGCGCCACCCGGCTGCTGCTGCGTGACGGCCCATTGCGGGTGAAGCCGGTACTGGCTTGTGCTGGCCGTGGCCAGCACGTCATTACCCAGGCGGATGAACTGGAACCGCTGTTGGCCAACATCGACGACCGGGACCTGGCCCTGTGGGGCCTGGTGCTGGAGGAGGACCTGAGCAAGGTCGAGACCTTCAGCGTCGGCCAGGTCCGCGTCGCAGGCCTGGCCTGCAGCTACCACGGCACCCAGCAGCTGACCCGTGACCACCAAGGCACCGAGGTCTACGGCGGCTCCGAACTGGTCGTGGTCAGGGGTGACTACCATGCCCTGCTGCAGCGGCCTCTGGAAGACCACGTGCGCCTGGCGATCAACCAGGCCATGGTCTACGAGCAAGCCGCGGAACAGCATTTCCCGGGTTTCATCGCCTCGCGCCGCAACTACGACATTGCCCGCGGCACCACGGCCCAGGGCCATCTGCGCAGCGGCGTGCTTGAACAATCCTGGCGTCTGGGGGGAGCCAGCAGTGCAGAGCTCCTGGCATTGCAGGCATTTGCCGATGACCCGGCCCTGCAGCAGGTATGCGCGTCCACCCATGAAGTATTCGGCGCCCCCGACCTGCCCACTGACGCCACCCTCTTCTATCAAGGAAACGACAGTGAACTCGGACAACTCAGCAAATACGCACGAATTCGCCAACATGAGCATTCAGAGTGAAACCGTGGAACTGCAAGTCGATGGTGACAGCATCGTCGGCACCCTGGTCAGCCCTGGCAGCAAGATGCCCGGCATTCTCTTCGTCCATGGCTGGGGCGGCAGCCAGCAGCGCGACCTGGCACGCGCCCGGCATATTACCGGCCTGGGCTGCGTGTGCATGACCTTCGACCTGCGTGGCCACGAAAAAACCGAAAGCCAGCGCCTGACGGTCACCCGCGAGCAGAACCTCAAGGACCTGCTGGCCGCCTACGACCGGTTGGCCAGCCACCCGGCGGTCGACAGCACCGCCATCGCCATCATCGGCAGCAGCTACGGCGGCTACCTGGCCACCCTGCTGACCTTGCAGCGGCCGGTGAAATGGCTGGCCCTGCGGGTGCCGGCAATGTACTGGGACGACGAATGGAACATGCCCAAGCAGGCCCTCGACCGCCAGCGTCTCAATGCCTACCGCCAGCGCACCCTCGGCCCGGCGGATAATCGCGCGCTGGCGGCCTGCGCCGAGTTTGCCGGCGATGTGCTGCTGGTCGAGTCGGAACATGACGACTACGTACCGCATTCGACGCTGATGAGCTATCGTTCGGCCTTCGTCAGCGCACACTCGCTGACCCACCGGATCGTCGATGGTGCCGATCACGCGTTATCCAGCGAGCAAAGCCAGAAGGCTTACAGTTCGATCCTGGCGGCCTGGATCAGCGAAATGGTGGTCGGCGCACGCCTGGACCGCTATCCACACTACGCGCCCTGGTATGCCTGACTGCCACCGACCTGGCAGTGCAGGCCTCCATCAGCCGCGCGTACCAGGCTGCGCAACGTCTGGTAGGCGGTAAAGTTGACACCGCGCGCCTGATGGCGGCTGAGCAGGTCGAAGAACGGCTCTTCAGCAAAACACTCCGCAGCCTCCACCCAGGCCAGGCGTGACTGCCATTGCAGGTACTGCAAGACGCGGCTGCCATCGTCGCTGGCCTGGATGCTGACACTTTGCAAACCTTGGCAACGCGTGGCCAGTTCTTCGCTGCGCGTGACCAATGCCTCAGCCAGCGCTGCCTGGCGCGAAGCGGGCACTTCATATTCGATCATCTGAGTGAACCACAGGGAATGCTGTGTGGCCGTCATGGCGGGTCTCCTTGCTACGGCGCTTGCTACGGAATGGCCAGCAGGGTAAAACCTCCAGTTAACTCAAGGTCAAGCGATTTTTCCCATGCCGAGCTCAGACTCCATCACCCCCGACAAACTGCTCAGTGTCGGCCAGCTGGCAGCGCGCAGCGGCGTGGCAGTGACCGCGCTGCATTTCTATGAGACCAAGGGGTTGATCCAAAGCACCCGCAACGCTGGCAACCAACGGCGGTATCGCAGGGCCATGCTGCGCCGGGTCGCAGTGATCAAGATGGCCCAGCGCCTGGGCATACCGCTGGCGGAGATTGCCGCTGCCCTGGCCGCGCTGCCCAGCGACCACACCCCGACCGCCGAAGACTGGCAACGGCTTTCGGCATGCTGGCGCGACGACCTGAGCCGGCGCATCGACGAAATGGTCAGGCTGCGCGACCAGCTCGACGGCTGCATCGGCTGCGGCTGCATGTCGCTGAAGGAGTGCCCGCTGCGCAACCGCCAGGACCACCTGGCTGATGCAGGTCCGGGCCCGCATCTACCCTGATCAGGGCAGCGCGAGGCGTTGCCGGTACGCGCTGGGCGTCAGCCCGGTGATGCGCTGGAACACCTTGCGAAACGCCCCCGGGTCCTGATACCCCACACCCCAGGCAATCTGCTCGACCGTGCGCCGGGTGAACTCCAGCATCCGGCAGGCCCGCCCTACCCTGACCTGCTGGCAGTACTCGGTCGGTTTCAAACCGGTGGCCGCACGAAAGCGCCTGAGGAATGTGCGCGCTTCAAGCCCGGCGCAGGCTGCCATGCCGGCGAGGTCGGCGTCTTGCGCCCCACCGCCCTGCAACCAGTGCTGAACCCTCAGCACCGCCTGGTCACCATGATCCAGGCGCGGCCTGAACAGCGCCCCCGGCAACGGCCGGGTGACCGGTTCGACGGACAGGTAGCGCGCTGTTTCCCAGGCCACGGCGGCACCCAGATAGCGCTCCAGCAGGCGCAACCCCAGTTCGGTCCAGGCCATCAACCCGGCTGAAGTCATGATGTCGCCGTCATCCAGCAGCGGCTGGTTGGCCTCCACACGGACCTTGGGGTAGCGCTGGGCAAGGGCATGCGCATAGTTCCAGTGGGTACTCGCGGCCCGTCCATCGAGCAGGCCGCTGGCAGCGATGAAGAACACGCCGATGCACACCGAAGCCAGCACGGTGCCCTGGCCATGCCATTGGCACAGCGGCGGCCGGTGCCGCTCAAGCAACTCCACTGCAGGCGTCGACTCGAGGCTCGGCGGAATGATCAGCACACGCGGCGGGCGGCCCGCCGTGCCGCAGCTATCCTCAAGAAGCTGCAACTGCCCCGCCTCGTCGACCTGCCAGTGGCTGATACGCACCTGTGGCAACTCGACCGCGCCCAGTTCGGCGGCCACGCGATTGGCCACGCTGAACAGGTCGCTCAGGCCATGCAGCGCCGCGCGCTGAGCGCCCGGGTAGTGCAGCAGGCCAATCTCCAGGCTGCCGGGGCTGTCAGTTTTTGCCGTCATTGTGTCGATTGCGCCAATCCTCAAGTCAGTGCCCACAGCCTATAACTATCGCCATCCAACGACTACTGCCACAGGAGGCAGCATGAGCAAGCAGGCCCTGATCATCATCGACATCCAGAACGACTACTTCCCTGGCGGCAAATGGACCCTCGAGGGTGCCGACAAGGCCGCCGACAACGCCGCACGCCTGTTGGCCGCGGCGCGCCAGAAAGGCGACCTGGTGGTGCACGTACGGCATGAATTCGAAAGCACCGATGCGCCATTCTTCGCCCCGGGGACCGAGGGCTCGGCCATTCATTCCAAGGTCGCACCCGAAGAGGGCGAACCGGTGGTACTCAAGCACAAGGTCAACGCGTTTCTCGGCACCGACCTGAAGCAGACGCTGGACCAGCATCAGGTCAAGGCCGTGACCATCGTCGGCAGCATGAGCCACATGTGCATCGACGCCGCCTCCCGTGCGGCCGCCGACTTTGGCTATGACGTCACCGTGGCCCACGATGCCTGCGCCACCCTGCCGCTGGCGTTCGACGGCAAGCAGGTACCGGCCGCCCAAGTGCACGATTCGACCATGGCTGCGCTGGCGTTCGCCTATGCCAAGGTGGTGAAGACCGACGAACTGCTCAAGGGCTGACCCTGGCGCCGCTCAGATCACCACATTGCGCACGAAGCGCACGGGCACTGCGCCATCATTGCGGTAGGCATAACGGCAGTTGCTGGGGAACACATGGAACTGCCCGACCTGCAGGCAGTGCTCGGCGCCCTCGATGATCAGCGTCAATTGGCCTTCGGCCACGTAGATCTGTTCACGCCAGCCCTCGGCATCGGCTTCGCTGGCGTAGCGCTCGCCAGGCGCGAGGGTCCATTCCCAGATTTCCACTTCGCGCCGGGCGCTGCTGCTGGCCAGCAGCACCGCCTTGCTCTGCGGGTGCTCGCCAGTCCAGGCCAGCTCGTCGATGCGGCTGGGGTCGCGCTGATCCGGGGCCTGGATCAGGGTGCTGAAGGCCACTCCAAGGGCTTCGGCAATCAGGTCGAGGGTGGTCAGGCTGACATTCTTCTCGCCCGCCTCGATCGCCACCAGCATCCGCCGACTGACCCCGGAACGTTCGGCCAGGGTGCTCTGGCTCATCCCGGCTGCATTGCGCAGGCTACGGACATTGAGACTGACATGTTGCAGCACCGATGCCCGGTGCGCGGAATCTTTGTGCACTATATTGCTCACTTTTACCCGTTGCGCAGTATACTGCCCACTTTGCGGCGATTGTGCGCCGCCCCCTCCGAGTGTGCAAGACCATGAGCCAAGCGACCAGCAGTCCACAGACCACGGTATCTTTTCGCCTGAGCAAGGCGGAGATGGTGCTGGTGTTCATCACCATGCTGTGGGGCGGCACCTTCCTGCTGGTGCACAACGTCATGACCGTGAGCGGCCCGATGTTCTTCGTCGGCCTGCGCTTCGCCGCAGCGGCGCTGTTCGTGGGCCTGGCCTCGGCGCGTGCTTTGTCTGGCCTGACCTTCACCGAACTGAAAGCCGGCGTGCTGATCGGGGTGTCCATCATGCTGGGCTACGGCCTGCAGACCATGGGCCTGCAAACCATCAGCAGCAGCCAGTCGGCGTTCATCACCGCGCTCTATGTCCCGTTCGTGCCACTGCTGCAATGGCTGGTGCTGGGGCGCCGGCCAGGGCTGATGCCGAGCATCGGTATCTGCCTGGCGTTCGTCGGCCTGATGCTGCTGGCCGGGCCCGAGGGCGGCGCGCTGCATTTCAGCGAAGGCGAAGTGGTCACCCTGGTGAGCGCCGTGGCCATCGCCGCCGAGATCATCCTGATCAGCCGTTTTGCCGGCCAGGTCGATGTGCGCCGGGTCACCGTGGTGCAGCTGGCGACCGCTTCGCTGCTGGCCTTCCTGATGATCGTCCCGACCCAGGAGCGCCTGCCCGACTTTTCCTGGTTGCTGTTGCTCAGCGCGCTGGGCCTGGGCGCCATGAGCGCGGTGATCCAGGTGGCAATGAACTGGGCACAGAAGTCGGTCTCGCCGACCCGCGCCACGCTGATCTACGCAGGTGAACCGGTATGGGCGGGTATCGTCGGGCGCATCGCTGGCGAACGCCTGCCCGGTATCGCGCTGGTCGGCGGGTTGCTGATCGTCATCGCGGTGGTAGTCAGCGAACTGAAGCTACGCCGCAACCGTGAAACCAGCCAAGCCCTCGACGCGCCAGCCGCTCGCGAACAGGAAGCCGGCCTGTAAAGCGCCCGGCAACGTCTATGCTCTGTAAAAAACTGTTATAAAAAAACAGCTTGTCACAGCGCTTTTGTACGATTCTGCGACAGCTTGCGTGTTGGTGATCAACGGCCCGGCACGTATGATCCTTGCGAACCTTTCCAGAATAGAACGCTATGTCCTTGATAGTGCTACTGCTTCTGCCGTTCGTGGGCAGTTGCCTGGCAGCTGCGCTGCCGCACAACGCACGTAACGCCGAGTCCATCCTTGCCGGGCTCGTGGCCTTGGTCGGCACCGTCCAGGTAGCACTGCTGTACCCTCAGATTGCCGATGGCGGCGTGATCCGCGAAGAACTGCTGTGGCTGCCCAGCCTGGGCCTGAACCTGGTCCTGCGCATGGACGGTTTCGCCTGGCTGTTCTCATTGCTGGTTCTGGGCATCGGCACGCTGGTGTCGCTGTATGCGCGCTACTACATGTCGCCACAGGACCCGGTGCCGCGCTTCTTCGCCTTCTTCCTGGCATTCATGGGTGCCATGCTCGGCCTGGTGATCTCCGGCAACCTGATCCAGCTGGTGTTCTTCTGGGAACTGACCAGCCTGTTCTCGTTCCTGCTCATCGGTTACTGGCACCACCGCGCCGATGCCCGCCGCGGCGCCTACATGGCCCTGATGGTGACGGGGGCCGGGGGCCTGTGCCTGCTGGTCGGGGCCCTGCTGCTCGGCCATGTGGTCGGCAGCTACGACCTGGACAAGGTCCTGGCTGCCGGCGAAACCATCCGCCAGCACGCATTGTACCCGGTGCTGCTCCCTCTTATCCTGATCGGCGCACTGAGCAAGAGTGCGCAATTCCCCTTCCAGTTCTGGCTGCCCCATGCCATGGCGGCCCCCACTCCGGTTTCCGCCTATCTGCACTCGGCGACCATGGTCAAGGCCGGCGTGTTCCTGCTGGCGCGCCTCTGGCCGGTGCTGTCGGGCAGTGACGAATGGTTCTGGATCGTCGGCGGCGCGGGCGCCGTGACCCTGTTGCTGGGCGCCTTCGCGGCAATGTTCCAGAACGACCTCAAGGGCCTGCTTGCCTACTCGACCATCAGCCACCTCGGCCTGATCACCTTGCTGCTGGGCCTCAACAGCCCGCTGGCCGCAGTCGCCGCGGTGTTCCACATTCTCAACCACGCCACCTTCAAGGCCTCGCTGTTCATGGCCGCCGGCATCATCGACCATGAAAGCGGCACCCGTGACATCCGCCGCCTGAGCGGCCTGATACGCCTGGTGCCCTACACCGCGACCCTGGCCATGGTGGCCAGCGCCTCGATGGCTGGCGTGCCGTTGATGAACGGTTTCCTGTCCAAGGAAATGTTCTTTGCCGAAACCGTGTTCATCTCCTCCACTGCCTGGGTCGAAGCCGCACTGCCGGTGATCGCCACCCTCGCCGGAACCTTCAGCGTCGCCTACGCCTTGCGCTTCACCGTCGACGTGTTCTTCGGGCCCAAGGCCGAGGACCTGCCACACACGCCGCACGAGCCACCACGCTGGATGCGCGCGCCGGTCGAACTGCTGGTGCTGACCTGCCTGGTGGTGGGCATCTTCCCGGCGCAGTCGGTCGGCCCGCTGCTGGCCGCCGCTGCACAGCCGGTAGTGGGCGGCACGCTGCCGGAGTACAGCCTGGCCATCTGGCATGGCTGGAATGCGCCACTGATCATGAGCCTGGTGGCCATGAGCGGCGGTATCGTCCTCTACCTGCTGCTGCGCAACCAGCTGCGCCGTGGACGCTTCCCGTATCCGCCGCTGATCGAGCGTTTCAATGGCAAGCGCCTGTTCGAACACGGCCAGGTCCGGCTGATGCTGCTGGCGCGACGCGTCGAGCGGTTGCTGACCAGCCGCCGTCTGCAGTCGCAACTTTTCATGCTGGTGCTGGCGGCCTTCATTGCCGGCCTCACGCCGATGCTGTACAGCGGCCTGAGCTGGGGCGAGCGGCCGAAAATCCCCGGTTCCGGCGTGTTCGTCGCGCTGTGGCTGATCGCGATCGCCTGCGCCATCGGCGCCGCCTACCAGGCCAAGTACCACCGCCTGGCAGCATTGATCATGGTCAGCGTCTGCGGCCTGATGACCTGCATCACGTTCGTCTGGTTCTCCGCCCCGGACCTGGCCCTGACCCAGCTGGTGGTCGAGGTGGTTACCACGGTACTGATCCTGCTCGGCCTGCGCTGGCTGCCGCGGCGTATCGAAGGCGTCTCGCCGCTGCCCGGCAGCCTCGACCGCGCCCGCGCCCGGCGCCTGCGCGACCTGCTGCTGGCGGTGCTGGTCGGCGCCGGCATGGCGGTGCTGTCGTACGCCATGCTGACCCGGCCGACGCCCAACGACATCTCGTCGTTCTACCTCAGCCGCGCCCTGCCGCAAGGCGGCGGCACCAACGTGGTCAACGTGATGCTGGTGGACTTCCGTGGTTTCGATACCCTCGGCGAGATCACCGTGCTGGTGGCCGTGGCGCTGACCGTATTCGCCCTGCTGCGGCGCTTCCGCCCGCCGAAGGAGAGCATGCAGTTGCCAGCCCAGCAGCGTCAGTTGGCGCCGGATGTGGTCACCGACCTGATCAACCCGCGGCATGCCGCCGACACGGCCCTGGGCTTCATGATGGTGCCCGCCGTGCTGGTACGCCTGCTGCTGCCAATCGCCCTGCTGGTGTCGATGTACCTGTTCATGCGCGGCCATAACCAGCCGGGCGGCGGTTTCGTTGCCGGCCTGGTGATGTCGGTGGCGTTCATCCTTCAGTACATGGTGGCCGGCACCCAGTGGGTCGAAGCACAGATGAGCCTGCGGCCACTGCGCTGGATGGGTACCGGGCTGCTCTGCGCGACCTTGACCGGGGTCGGCGCCATGCTGCTCGGCTACCCGTTCCTCACCACCCATACCGCTCACCTGCACCTGCCGCTGCTCGGCGACGTGCACGTGGCCAGCGCGCTGTTCTTCGACATCGGCGTGTTCACCGTGGTGGTCGGCTCGACCCTGCTGATCCTCACCGCCCTCGCGCACCAGTCGGTGCGGGCCTACCGCCCGGGCAACCCGTCGAAGTCCAGCCAAGCAGGAGCCGCCTGATGGAAGAAGTCATTGCAGTCGCCATCGGTGTACTGGCCGCCTCGGGGGTGTGGCTGATCCTGCGCCCGCGCACCTACCAGGTGATCATGGGCCTGTGCCTGCTGTCGTACGGGGTCAACCTGTTCATCTTCAGCATGGGCAGCCTGTTCATCGGCAAGGAGCCGATCATCAAGGACGGCGTGACCCAGGACCTGCTGCACTACACCGACCCGCTGCCGCAGGCGCTGGTGCTCACTGCCATCGTCATCAGCTTTGCCATGACCGCACTGTTCCTGGTGGTACTGCTGGCATCGCGCGGCCTGACCGGCACCGACCATGTGGACGGCCGGGAGCGTGACGAATGAGCGGCATGAGTCAACTGATCGTCGCCCCTATCCTGCTACCGCTGCTGACGGCGGCAGTGATGCTGTTGCTGGGCGAAAAACACCGTCAGGTCAAGGCCCGCCTGAACCTGCTTTCGACCTTTGCCGGGCTGGCCATCGCCGTCAGCCTGTTACTGTGGGTGCGCACCCAGGGGCAGGCGGAATCGATCGGTGTCTACCTGCCTGGCAACTGGCCTGCGCCCTTTGGCATCGTGCTGGTGGTGGATCACCTGTCAGCGCTGCTGCTGACCCTGACTGGCGTCATCGGCATCAGCGCCCTCTTGTTCGCCCGCGCCCGCTGGGATGGCGCCGGCGCCAGCTTCCATGCGCTGTTCCAGATCCAGCTGATGGGCCTGTACGGCGCCTTCCTGACCGCCGACCTGTTCAACCTGTTCGTGTTCTTCGAGGTGTTGCTGGCCGCCTCCTACGGCCTGCTGCTGCACGGCTCGGGCCGCGCACGGGTGCGAGCCGGGCTGCATTACATCGCCATCAACCTGTTCGCCTCCTCGCTGTTCCTGATTGGCGCAGCGATGCTGTATGGCGTAACCGGCACCCTCAACATGGCCGACCTGGCCCTGAAGATCCCGCTGGTGCCAGAAGCCGACCGCGGCCTGCTGCACGCGGGCGCAGCGATCCTGGCCATGGCCTTCCTGGTCAAGGCCGGCATCTGGCCACTGAACTTCTGGCTGGTGCCTGCCTACGCCTCGGCCAGTGCGCCGGTTGCCGCGCTGTTCGCCATCATGACCAAGGTTGGCCTTTACGCCGTACTGCGCCTGTGGACCCTGCTGTTCTCCGGGCAGGCCGGTGCGTCGGCGCATTTCGGCGGCCAATGGCTGGTCTACGGGGGGCTGGTCACCCTGGCCGTGGCGGCGGTGTCGATACTGGCCGCGCAACGCCTGGAGCGCATGGCCGCGCTGAGCATCCTGGTTTCCGCCGGCACCCTGCTCGGCGCGGTCGGTTTCGCCCAGCCAGCACTCACTGGCGCGGCGCTGTTCTACCTGGTCAACTCGACCCTGGCGCTGTGCGCGCTGTTCCTGCTCGCCGAACTGGTGGAGCGCTCGCGCTCGGCCAACGAAGCGCCGCTGGATGAAGAAGAAGACGCCATGCCTTCACCGCTCGAGTCGCTGCACCCGCCCAAAGGCATCAACCTCGACGACGAGCAGAAGGTGGTCATCGGCCAGATCATCCCCTGGACCATGGCGTTCCTCGGCCTGAGCTTCATCGCCTGCGCCCTGCTGATCATCGGCATGCCGCCGCTATCCGGATTCGTCAGCAAGCTCAACCTGATCAGCGCGCTGTTCAATCCACAGGGGCTGGGCATGCCAGCGGAGCAACCCCTGTCGGCGGCGGGCTGGGTGCTGGTAGCCTTGCTGATCCTCTCGGGCATGGCCTCGCTGATCGCCTTCGGCCGGGTCGGCATCCAGCGCTTCTGGAAGCCCGAGGAGCGCCCCTCACCTGTACTGCGCCGCTATGAGTGCCTGCCAATCGTGGTCCTGCTCGGCCTGTGCATCATCCTCAGCTTCAGGGCCGAGCCGCTGCTGCGCTACACCCAGGACACCGCCGCCAGCCTGCAGGCACCAGACACCTACATCGAAGCCGTGATGGCCGCCCGCCCCGTCCCTGGCCCGACCACACTCGACGTACAGGTGCAGCCATGAGCCGACTGTTCCCCGCACCGCTGCTGTCGGCCGCATTGTTCGTGCTGTGGCTGCTGTTGAACCTCTCGGTCAGCCCCGGCAATCTGTTGCTGGGCGCAGCACTGGGCGTGCTGGCCCCGCTGCTGATGGCACCGCTGCGCCCGCAACATGCGCACGTGCGCAAGCCGTGGGTGGTGGCAAGGCTGATTGGCCGGGTCGGCATCGATGTCGTCCACTCCAACCTGCTGGTGGCCATCGGCGTGCTGCGCGCCGGGCAACGCCCGCCCCGTTCCGCCTTCGTGCACATTCCACTGGACCTGCGCGACGCCCACGGCCTGGCGGCACTGTCGATGATCACCACCGTGGTACCCGGCACCGTGTGGTCGGAACTGGCCCTGGACCGCAGCGTACTGCTGCTGCATGTGTTCGATCTGAGCGACGAAGCGGCCTTCATCGAGCACTTCAAGCGCACCTACGAACGCCCATTGATGGAGATCTTCGAATGACAGGCCTGCTCGCCAACGCAGTCCTCGCCAGCCTGTTCATCTTCGCCCTGGCCATGGGCCTGGCGTTGATCCGGCTATTTCGCGGCCCCTCCGCCCAGGACCGGGTGCTGGCGCTGGACTATCTGTACATCCTGGCCATGCTGACGATGCTGGTGCTGGGGATCCGCTATGCCAGCGACACCTACTTCGAGGGCGCATTGCTGATTGCCCTGTTCGGCTTTGTCGGATCGTTCGCCCTGGCCAAGTTCCTGCTGCGTGGCGAGGTGATCGAATGACCGAAACCCTTGAACTGCCGTTCTGGCTGGAACTGGTCACTGCCGCGCTGCTGCTGATCGGCAGCCTCTTCGCCCTGATCGGCGCCATTGGCCTGCTGCGCCTGAAAGACTACTTCCAGCGCATGCACCCACCGGCGCTGGCGTCGACGATCGGTGCCTGGTGCGTGGCACTGGCGTCGATCATCTACTTCTCCTGGCTCAAGGATCGCCCCGTGCTGCACGCCTGGCTGATCCCGATCCTGCTGTCGATCACCGTACCGGTCACCACACTGCTGCTGGCTCGGGCGGCGCTGTTCCGCAAGCGCATGTCGAAAGAGGCTGTACCTGAAGAAGTGAGCAGCGGCCGCGATCACGGCCACTGAACGGCTGGCCTCAGCCTTGAGCCAGGCGCTGCAACTCGCGCCGGACCATGGCGGCATAGGGTGGCGGGCTCAGCTGATACAGCTGGGCCGCTACCCAGCTCAGCCAGCCCCCAGCCATCACCTCACGCTGCGCCAACAGGCGCTGAGCCTCAGCCAGGGCTTGCGCCTGGTACTGCCGATGAAACTCGGCACGCGTACCCGGCGCTTCGTCACTCGTGTTCATTCACTGGCCTTGAAGGTGGTCAGCTCGCCCTTGCGCCACTTGGCGACCTTGCCGGTCACCGCCTTGAGCAACTTGCCCAGGCCTTCCTGAACCTGCTGCTGCGCGGCGAACACCAGCATCACGCCCTGGCCTTCGCGGAACACGATGCCCTCGCCTTCCGGCACCGAAACAAACGCGTAGTCGCCCACACCGTAGACGTTCAGCTTGATTTCGCGAAAGCGCATTTCCAGTTTGCCACCTTCGCGGCTAGGCAACACGGCGGCGCGGAAGTGATCACCGACCTTCAGTTCCAGGCGCTGCTTGTCATCGACCACCAAGGCACTTTCGGTGTCGATCTCGGCCATGTACAGGCCTTCGGGGTTCTGTTCGGTGACATAGATGAAACGGCCCTGAAACAGCTTGGCCAACTTACCGCGCAAATCGCCCAGGGCAAACAAGGCGTGGGTATCCAGTGTACTGACTGCCAATGAAGTAATCCTCAAACCGGTGACATCCGCCCTCACTCGGAGTCGGTGAGGCGCGGCCATTTCAATTCGATAGGCGAAAAGAATAATAAAGTGATGCACGAAACGTCTGTGCCTGCTGACGATGCAGCACGCAGGAAACTTTACTCTGGCTTGCCAGATATGGCCTCTAAGCAGGCTTTCGGCATATTCCCCGTCAGGGAAGCGTAATGTCTGACAACAAACCCGCCAGAAAAGATGCAATAGATAACTGCAAGCCCCTCGGCAGAACGGGCTCAGGTATCCATCAGCGTATTACCGGGGAATGAATATGCACGAAAACACTGAAATCCGTCGAGAGGTAAAGAACATTTCTTACCTCACATGCGCCAGCAACAGGCCACGCTATGTGGTCATCCCTGCCGGTATCGAGTTCTTCCACGTTACCGAAAGCGCCACGGGCAGGGTCAAGGGTTTTCGCCGCCTGCACCGCGATGCCTGCGCACTGGCCCGCAGCCTGGAAGCCTGAAACCGCTCAGGCCGCGTGGCCTTCTTGCATGAGCTGCAACCAGGCGGCCTGGCATTCCATGGCCTCCCCACGGGTGGCGAATGCTGTACCTCGGCGCTCGCCATTGACCAGGACCACCCAACATACCCGCTTGCCCAACGCCTGCAGGCTGGCTGGCACACCTGAACCGATCATGACCGCTACATCGACTCGGCTGTTCATCATTCCCTCCGGCACTTAGATAGCACCCTAACGATAAGGTCATGATACGCCCAGCCAATGCCGTGTAACAGCGCATCCTGGTACAAGCAGTGTTACGCCTTGAGCAATAAATGCCGCAAGGCCCTTCAGGCAGCAAACGCAAAAAGCCCCAAGGATTGCTCCATGGGGCTTTGCACACTGCGCCGGGTCAGACCTGGCGCTGGTGGCGGTCGAGCTGCTCGTGGCGCTCCTGGGCCTCGATGCAGTACTTGGTGGTCGGGCTGATCAGCAGACGTTTGAGGCCAATCGGCTCACCGCTGTCATCGCACCAGCCGAAGCTCTCGTCGGAGATGCGGTCCAGGGCCATTTCCAGTTGCGGCAGCAAGCGCTGGTCGCGGTCGATGGCATTGACCAGCCAGCTACGCTCTTCTTCGACCGACGCCACGTCGGCAGGATCCGACGGGGTATCCAGGCCTTCGATGGTGGCACGGCTCAGCTCGATGCGTTCATGGGTTTCGACTTTCATCGCCTGCAGCAGGCCAGCGAAGAAAGCCAGCTGGTCAGCGTTCATGTAGTCATCGGCCGACATGGCCAGCAACTGTTCCTTGGTCATCGATTTCTCTATGAAAAAATGTGCATTTGGGCGATTCAGGTGCCGCCGGCGCCTTGGCATCGGCAGCGGAATTCTTCAAGCGCCAACCGGCACTCTTTTACAGGGGGCGGCAGTCTAAGGCGCCAAGCCGCCATGAGCAACAGCAATCACCGGGGAAATTACCCCAAAGGGCTGGAATCTGCTCGCCGGCACCCTGAGGCACAGCACGTAACAGATGCCCCGCGGGTGTCAACGGGCTAATACAGCCACCCGGATCAAATGTCGCCTGATGACTGTTTCCAGCAGATGAGCGACAGATCATGACCGACACCCTCGTCCAGCGCCTGGCGCTGCACACCAATCTCGACTGCCAGGTGGCCCGCCGCTTCGCAAAACGCCCCACGCTGCTTGACACAGCCACCTCCATGGTGCGGTCACGATGGCGGCAACACGGGCTGAGCGCGACTCTGGAGCCAGCCAGTCTCAATCTGGTCAGTTGGGTGCCATGGCACGGCACGGTGTGGATCCGGCCATTGGCGCAAGCGGTGGTTGAAGCCTACTGCAGCAAACTCACCCTGCATCTTACTGAAGGCGATGATTATCTCACCCATCATCATCAGCCTGACCCCGCCTGGGCCCTGACTGTCGAACTTTCCGCGGTAGAGCAACTGATCAATCAGGTCGCCCCGTGCCTGATCGATGAGCACCTGCAGCAACTGATCGCCTACTGGGACCAGCCCGATGAAAGCGGGCAATCGCCCTGGAACTGGTATGCGGGTTACCTGCGACGAGTATTCGGGCAATCCATCGACAGCCACTATCAGACAGGTAGCCTGCCCTCGCTGGCCCTGGGCACCGCTCGGCTGCTGCACGATTATCCAAAAGCCGCCTCGCGGCAAGCCTGGAGCAACACGGCGATGCTGGCGGTCAGTGAACTGAGCATCGATTGCTCGAGCGACGGCAAGCTGGATGTCGACCTGGCCAGCGCCCTGCTCATCGAGCGCGCCGACAGCCAGCCGACAGCCGCCATCACGCTGCTGTACACGCTGACGGGCAGGCTCCTCGATTTCAGCTCCCGCCAGGCGCTGCTGGAAGACATAGGCATCCGCTGGCCTGCAGCAGCTCGTAACGCGCCGCGCAGGGTCACCCTCCAGCCGTCCACGGGGGATGCGTTCGAGCACCAGTCGCGGGGCATGCTGGCGCAACAACTTCGAGCGATCCAGCACGTCGGCAAGCAGTCCACCCCAGTACCGGACCCGATTGCCCTGACCCTGCTGGTCGATCAACTCAGCGCCATGTTCGACCAATGCGATGACCTTGAAACCGCCCGTCGCGCCTCGCTCAACGAGCGCCTGCCCGACTGGCTGCGTAACGCCGACAGCCCTGTTTTGCTGCATTACAGCAATCTGCTGGCCGACATCGCTGAAGGGTATGACCGGGCGCAGGGCCAGTTCTGGCTGGACGGCATCGACAACGCTGAAGACTTTGCCAACCATCGACTTTCAACACGCATGCAGCACGATCACCCCGACAGCGCGCCTGAGCCCAGCCAGGTGAAGGTGATCAACCACCAGGTCACCGCCACTGCCGTGCCCGGGCAAGGCGGAGTGATCCAGGCCGGTGAAATCACGCCTGTCACCTTCAGCCTGGCCCAGCTGGCCATTGGCAACCTGGGCTTGCTCAAGCCGGGCAAAGTCACCCTCACTCGCGACGGCGGCGCGCTCCCGGCCTGGCTGAGCGAAAGCTACCTGCGCACGATCATCACAGAACTCGACATCGGCAGCGCGTACCCGGCCATGCTCCGCCAGAAAATGCTCGACGATCCGCTTCAACGACAGGAGCGCGTGCAATTGCTGACCCGGCAACTCCGTTCCCAGCTGCCCGCGCAAGCGTTGGAAATGCACCTGAGGGGTCAGGACATCGACAAGGATGCTGCCGAACGCATTGCCCTGGCGCTCAACCCGCAACTGGCGACCGGCTCGCCACGCTGGGTGATCCGGCCACTGGGCTTCATCAGCTCGCCAGGAGCAACCGCTGATCACCCGCACAACACCTGGTTGATCGAAGCAGAGACCCCCGCGCGGTTACCGTGCCTTCTGTACCGGCCGCTGCATACCCCCACGCTCCTGCAATTCGCCGACCGCCTGGCGCTGTTCGTCGCGCTCGGCACGCCGGGCGAACTGCAGACCGACATGCTGCAGCGGCTGGCGCCGGACGTGCGGAAAATCTACGCCCACGGTGGATTCCTCGAACCGCATCTGTTCCACCCGCTGGATGACACCAGCCAGATCCCGCTGAGCACCCCCGCCCCTGTCCAGCTGACCATCGAACCCGCCTCGACCGACCCCGGCGCGGCGATCTACCAGGCGTGCGTGGAAGAAACCATCGACCGCTTCCGCCAGCATGCAGCGACCAGCGAGCAAACCCGGGTGCTGAGCTGGGGAAAACTCGGCTGGCTGTTGCTCAACTCAGTGCTCCCCGTGGCCGGCAAGCTGGTCAACACTATCGCCTGGCTGGCGCAGATGGAGGTGGCACTGGCGGCATACGTCGAATCTGCCGACGAGCAGAACCCGACCGAGCATCGCATGGCGTTGGTGAACCTGTTGGTCAATATCGCCATGTTGCTGTTTTCCCACGCGCTGTTTCGGGAACGCCTGGAACTGCTGCCAGAACCACCCGCCGAACCAGGCGGACAGACTCCGCCAGCCTCTGCCGCCGCTTCGATGCCGCAAACCAGCATTACGCCAGCGCAGCCCGAGCTTCTGGATTTCAGCTGGGCATCCGCCAGGCGCAAGCTCTCGGCCAGCCAACGGCAACAACTGAAGTCCCTGCAGGCCGTCGTAGCGGTATCGCAGTTGCACAGCCCCGCGCCGAGCGGGCCGCTGGGCGGGCTGTACCTGCACGAAAACCGCTTGCATGCCGTCATCGACGGACAGCCCTTCGAGGTGACGGCAGATTCGGACACCGACCAGATTCGCATCATCGGCCCCGACCGCACGCCTGGCCCCTGGCTCAAGCGCGACCAGAACGGCAGCTGGCAGCTGGACCTGGGCTTGCGCCTGCAGGGCGGCATGCCCCTGGGCAAACGTATTCAGCAAACCCGGGAAGCCAACCGCCAGGCCCTGCAAGAGGTGACGGCGCGTATCGGGGCGACCAGCAGTCGCGCCCACGCGCAAACCGACGCGCTGGCGGCCGAAGTGGCAAAAATGGATACCGCCGACCCCGCCACCCTGAAAGCTTCGCTGGCCCGGGTGCAAGCCTTGGCCCAGTTCTGGGAGCAGTATCTCGACGACTTCGAACGACTGGATACACTCACTGGCGGAACCCGTGACTTCAAGCTCAACCGTGCCAAGCTGCTGTATCAGGCCGGCATGGCGCGGCAAACCATGCTCAGCGCGCTGCATGAGCTCTACCAAGGGCAACGGGAGCAATTACTCAAGCTTGCGCACAAGCAGACACTGGGGGAGTCACTCAGCGATGCGGACAGCAGGATCGCCGGGCAACGCCTGAGCGAACTGGCGCCGTTGCTCGATCAGCTGATGGACACCACCCGTATCCTCGGCCAACATCAGGCCCGGCTGCAGCAGTCCAGTAGCCGTAGCCAACCCGACATCAACCGATGGTACGAGTCGATCACGCAACTCAAGGTTACCCGTGAGCAGCCCGTGGCGCTGCGGTTCCTGCATGTCGAGACGCTGATCAATCGCCTGACATTCGTGCATGCGCTGGGTGAAGAGGGCCTGTACTGGCTGGAACGCCTGTGGAACGGAATCCAGCTGGTGATGGGCCAGCGCGTTCAGTTCCTGACCACCGACATCGCCAGTGACGAGGCCAAGGTCCGTTTGCTGCAAGGCCTGGGCGAAAAGCTGGCCAGCGTGCGCCGGCAACTGCAGAACCTTGACGCTACCCAGGCCGACACGGCGACCAAACGCACCCTCGCCGAGCTGGCCAATGACCTGGATGACATCGACAATGGCGTCAAGGCCGATCTCGATGAGCTGCCTTCCTACCCGCCCACCGTGACCGTGGCGCAATTGCGCCGGCAATTGCCAGGCCTGATCGAAACCCAGGAACATGGCCTTCTGCTAGGTGAACCACGCAAGAACGATGCTTCGATTGTCGATGTCACCGGGCCAGACGAGCATGTGCCCAGCCGGGCCTACCGCCTGGAAGATGGCAACTGGGTAGAGATTGCCCATCAAAGCGAACCGCGCCCTGCCACCGCCGGCAAGTCGCTCAAACGCCTGCTCAAGGAAAGCAGCGCGCTGATGCGCAGGGCCGATGAACGCCTGCAAAAGCTTGAAGCGCACACCAGCGGCACGTTCCTGCCGGTGGAAATCGAGGAGCAGGTCAACCAGCAGCGTGAGGAACTGCTGGGGCAGATCAACGCCATCGAAGCCCGCCTGACCGCTGCAAACCAGACCGACGCGGCACCTCGCGAAGAGGACGCCGCCTTCGTGATGCAGGCCTTGTACCAGCAGAGCGAGCGGCTCAGCCAGGCGGCGCCTCGCCTGCGAACCCGCGCCGCCCTGGCGCAGTTGCCGCGCATGGGCGATGTGCAGTACCTGATTGAACACGACCAGGTGCAGGTCAGCGCAACACCCGGCCGCACACGCCTGGCCAAGGTCAAGGGCCGCCCTGCCGACTTCATGGACGAATACGCCATCAGCCATGACGGTGAAGTGCTGTGGTATGCCCACTTCCACTACCCGGCACTGGAGACGCCCAAGGCGGGTTTCATCGTGGGTCACCTCAAGACTGCAGCGCAGCGCTACCTGACCAGCAACGATCCGGGTAGCGTCTACCGCGCTGGCATCACACCTGCGGCGGCGCAGCGGTTCTTCTTCAACGCGCAGTGAAGGAACGGGCACTGCCACGCGCAGTGCCCGCTGTTCTTCAGCAGTCCTTGAACTGCGCCTCGCGCTTGGCAATGAAGGCGGCCATGCCTTCTTTCTGGTCTTCGGTGGCGAACGCGGCATGGAACACCCGGCGTTCGAAACGCACACCTTCACTGAGGGTGACCTCGAAGGCACGGTTGACGCTTTCCTTGACCATCATGCTGACCGGGATCGACTTGCTGGCGATGGTCGCCGCCACTTTCAGCGCCTCTTCCAGCAGCTCGGCCTGCGGCACGATGCGCGCCACCAGGCCTGCGCGCTCGGCCTCTTCTGCACCCATCAGGCGCCCGGTCAGGCACAGCTCCATGGCCTTGGCCTTGCCCACCGCCCGCGTCAGGCGCTGGGTGCCGCCCATGCCCGGCAGCACGCCCAGGTTGATTTCCGGCTGGCCGAACCTGGCATTGTCGGCAGCGAGGATGAAGTCGCACATCATCGCCAGTTCACAGCCACCGCCCAGGGCGAAGCCAGACACCGCAGCGATGATCGGTTTACGGCGATTGGCTATGCGGTCCGAGTCGCTGAACAGGTCATCGACGTAGATCTGCGGGTATTGCAGTTCGGCCATTTCCTTGATGTCGGCACCTGCGGCAAAGGCCTTGGCTGAACCGGTCAGCACCACGCAGCCGATGTTCGGGTCACGCTCGAGCTGGTCCAGGGCCTGGTTGATCTCGCCGACGATCTGCGCGTTCAGCGCGTTCAGCGCCTGGGGGCGGTTCAAGGTGATCAGGCCGACCTTGCCGTGGATGTCCAACAGGATGGTTTCGAATGCCATGCAGTCTGCTCCTTCAAAGATTGCGCGCAATGACCATGCGCTGAATGTCGCTGGTGCCTTCGTAGATCTGGCAGACCCGAACGTCGCGGTAGATCCGCTCCAGCGGGAAGTCGCTCAGATAGCCATATCCGCCCAGGGTCTGCAAGGCATCCGAACAGACCTTTTCGGCCATTTCCGAGGCAAAAAGCTTGGCCATGGACGCTTCCACCAGCGCCGGGCGCCCGGCATCACGCAGTGCGGCGGCGTGCAGCACCATCTGCCGGGCCACGGCAATTTTCGTCGCCATGTCGGCCAGGCGGAAGGCCACGGCCTGGTGCTCGATCAGCGGCTTGCCAAAACTCTGCCGCTCGTTGGCGTAGTCGCGCGCCACTTCGAACGCCGCGCGGGCCATGCCGACTGCCTGCGAAGCAATGCCGATGCGACCGCCTTCAAGGTTGGCCAGGGCGATCTTGTAGCCCTCGCCTTCCGCGCCCAGGCGGTTGGCCACCGGTACGCGCACATTGTCGAAGATGATCTGGCAGGTGTCGGAGGCGTGCTGGCCGAGCTTGTCCTCGACCCTGGCCACCTGGTAGCCCGGTGTGTCGGTGGGCACGATGAAGGCGCTGATGCCCCGCTTGCCCGCCTGTGGGTCGGTCACGGCGAAGACGATCACCACGCCGGCATTCTGCCCGGAGGTGATGAATTGCTTGCTGCCATCGAGCACGTAGTGGTCACCGTCAAGCCGCGCGCGGGCTTTCAGGCTGCTGGCGTCGGAACCGGCCTGCGGTTCGGTGAGGGCGAAGGCCCCCAGCATCGAGCCCATGGCCAGCGGCGTGAGGAACTGCTCTTTCTGCTGCTCGGTGCCAAAACGCAGGATCGGCACGCAACCCACCGAGTTGTGCACGCTCATGATGGTCGAGCAGGCACCGTCACCCGCCGCGATCTCCTCCAGCGCCATGGCGTAGGCCACGTAACCGGTGTCACTGCCGCCCCATTGCTCCGGCACCAGCATGCCGAACAGGCCAAGCTCGGCCATTTCCTCGATGGCCTCCTTCGGAAAGCGGTGCTCCTTGTCCCATTGCTCGGCAAAGGGTTTGAGGCGCTCCTGGGCAAAGGCGCGGACCGCATCGGCGATCTGTTGTTGCTCTTCAGTTACCAGCATGGTTCACCTCAATACAGGCATTCGACAGCCATGGCCGTGGCCTCGCCACCGCCGATGCAGATGGCCGCCACACCGCGACGCAGGTTGTTCTGGCGCAGGGCCGACAGCAGGGTTACCAGGATGCGTGCGCCCGAGGCGCCGATCGGGTGGCCCAGGGCGCAGGCGCCACCATGGATGTTGACCTTGTCGTGCGGCAGGTCGAGGTGCTTCATGGCGGCAAGGGTGACCACGGCAAAGGCTTCGTTGATCTCGAACAGGTCGACTTCGCCCAGGCTCCAGCCCGTACGCTTCATCAGCTTGTCGATGGCGCCGATCGGCGCGGTCGGGAACAGTGCCGGGGTGTCGGCGAAGGCGGCGTGGCCGTGGATCACCGCCAGCGGCTTGAGGCCGCGCTTGTCGGCTTCGGAGCGACGCATCAGTACCAGCGCGGCGGCACCGTCGGAAATCGAACTGGCGTTGGCGGCGGTCACCGTGCCCCCTTCGCGGAAGGCCGGCTTGAGCTGAGGGATCTTGTCCAGGCGTGCCTTGGGCGGCTGTTCGTCATCCTTGATGACGCGCTTCTCTTTGCCCTCGGTGACCTCGACCGGCACGATCTCGGCGGCAAAGCGGCCGCTCTTGATCGCGTCCTGGGCGCGGGTCAGCGAGGCGATGGCGAACTGGTCCTGGGCTTCGCGGCTGAAGCCATCGGCCTGGGCGCAGTCTTCGGCGAAGGTGCCCATCAGGCGGCCCTTGTCGTAGGCGTCTTCCAGGCCGTCCATGAACATGTGGTCGATGATCTTGCCGTGACCCATGCGGTAGCCGCCACGGGCCTTGTCCAGCAGGTACGGTGCGTTGGTCATGCTCTCCATGCCACCGGCCACCACCACATCGGCCGTGCCGGCCAGCAGCAGGTCATGGGCCATGATCGCCGCCTGCATGCCCGAACCACACATCTTGTTCAGCGTGGTGCAGGTGGTGTGCCTGTCCAGCCCGGCACCGAGTGCCGCCTGGCGCGCCGGTGCCTGGCCGAGGCCTGCGGGTAGCACGCAGCCGAACAGCACCTGCTCGACACTGGCGGCGTCGATGCCGGCGCGCTCGACGGCACCACGGATGGCAGCGCTGCCCAGCTGCGGCGCGGTCAGGCTCTTGAGGTCACCCTGCAGGCCGCCCATGGGCGTGCGCACGGCGCTGACGATAACGATCGGGTCATTGGCGAGGGTCATGTGCGTTCTCCTTACTTGGCAGCCATGCGCAGTGCGCCGTCGAGGCGGATCACCTCGCCGTTGAGCATGCTGTTCTCGATGATGTGGCGGGCCAGGGCGGCGTATTCCTGCGGGCGACCCAGGCGCGGCGGGAACGGCACGCCCGCCGACAGCGAAGCGCGTACCTCCTCGGTCATGCCGGCCATCATTGGCGTTTCGAAGATACCCGGGGCGATGGTCATCACGCGGATACCGAAACGCGCCAGCTCGCGGGCGGCCGGCAAGGTCAGGCTGGCGATGGCGCCCTTGGAGGCTGCGTAGGCGGCTTGGCCGATCTGGCCATCATAGGCGGCGATCGAGGCCGTATTGATGATCACGCCACGCTCGCCGCCGTCATCGGCCAGCCCTTCAGCCATGGCCGCGGCAGCCAGGCGCAGCAGGTTGAAACTACCGACCAGGTTGACGTTGATGACCTTGGCGAAACTGGCCAGGCCATGCGGCCCCTGTTTGCCGAGCACTTTTTCGGCGCCGACGATGCCGGCGCAATTGACCAGCCCGTGCAGGCTACCAAAGGCGCTGACAGCTGCATCCACCGCCGCCTGAGCGGCCTGTTCGTCACTGATGTCGGCCACCGCGAAGCGGGCGTTGTCACCCAGTTCGCGTGCCTTGGCCTCGACGGCCTGGGCATTGAGGTCGACCAGCATGACCTTGGCGCCGGCCTCGACCAGCATCTGCGCGGTGGCCGCGCCCAGGCCAGAGGCCGCGCCGCTGACGATGAAGTGTTTGTTGGCTATCTGCATGATCGTGTTCCTTGTCAGGCGCTGGCAGGGGTGGCCTGTTGCGCGCGTTGTTTGGCGACTTCCTGGTTGCGCAGGATGAAGCGTTGCAGCTTGCCGCTCGGGGTTTTGGGCAGCTCGCTGACGAATTCGATTTCCCGGGGGTAGGCATGGGCGTACAGGCGCTGGCGCACGTGCTGGCGCAGGGTTTCTTGCAGTTCGTTACTGCCTTGGTAACCGCTGGCCAGCACCACGAACGCCTTGATCAGTTCGGTGCGCTCCGGGTCCGGCTTGCCGATCACGGCGGCTTCGATCACCGCCGGGTGCTCGATCAGCGCGCTCTCCACGTCGAATGGGCCGACGCGGTAGCCGGAGGTGGTGATCACGTCGTCACTGCGGCCGACGAAGCTGATGCTGCCGTCCGGGTTCAATTCAACGGTGTCGCCGCTGAGGTAGTACTTGCCGACGAAGGCCTTGGTCGGCAGGCCGTGGTAGCCGCCGAACCAGCACAGCGGCGACTGCTCGCGGTCGACCGCGAGAATGCCCGGCTGGCCGGCGGGCAGTTCGTTGCCCTGCTCGTCCAGCACCACGATGCGGTGGCCGGGGATGGCGAAGCCGGCAGACCCCACATGTACCGGGTGCTGCAGGCCATGATGGTTGCACAGCACCATGCCCAGTTCGGTCTGGCCATAGTGGTCGTGAATGGTGACGCCCAGTTCATCGGCGAACCAGCGGATCACTTCCGGGTTGAGCGGCTCGCCGGCACTGCTGACGACACGCAGGCGGCCTTTGATCGGCGCCGAAAAGTCATCACCGGCAGCGATCAGCAGGCGGTACGCGGTGGGCGAGCCTGCCAGGTTGGTGATGCCCAGTTGGTCGATCACCCGTGCACAGCTTTCGACGCTGAACGGGCCGTCGTAGAAGGTGGTGGCATGGCCCAGCGACAATGGGCCGGTGACAGCGTAGTACAGGCCGTAGGCCCAGCCCGGGTCGGCCAGGTTCCAGAACTGGTCGTCAGGGCGCAGGTCGATGGCATCGCGCATGTAGCCCTGGAAGGCGACGATGGCACGCAGCGGCACTTCCAGCGGTTTGGCCGGGCCGGTGGTGCCGGACGTGAACATCAACAGGAAGGGGTCATTGCCAGTGCGCATGACCGGCTCGCAATCGGCCGAGGCCAGCGCCAGGCATTGCTGGAAATCCAGCTCACCGCTGCGGGCCTTCACGGTGATGATCGTCGGGCAGGCGTGCACTTCGTCCAGCTTGGCGCGGTTGTGGCTATCGGTGACCACGACCCGGGCGCGGGATTGTTCCAGCCGATGCTCGATGGCCTTGGGGCCGAAGGCGGTGAACAGTGGCTGGTACACCGCACCAAGGCGCCAGGTGGCCAGGATGGTCACCAGCAGTTCGGGCGTGCGCGGCATCAGCCCGGCAACCCGGTCGCCGGCGCCCACGCCCTGCGCCCTGAGCACGTTGGCAAAACGGGCTGCCTGCGCCTTGAGCTGGTCGAAGCTGTAGTCGCACGGGTTGCCCTCGCGGTCTACATGCACCAGTGCCAACTTGCCGGCACCGGCATGGCGGTCGCAGCATTCGACACAGGCATTGAGGGCATCGAGGTCGCCATGCAACGCTGCTGTGGCGGCCTGGGCATGGTCGAACGCTCGAGCGGCCTCGGCGTAATCGCGCATCGTCGGACTCCTGATTTGTTGTTTTTGGAGTTGAACAATCGGTCCGACGATGTTCGCGCCACCCGGGCGTGGCGACAATGGCCAAAGCTGTCAATCTGGATGACCGGTTTGGCCGCAGGCCACGAGCGCTACACCGGGGTTTCGATTGCTTCGCGGGTCAGTTTCAAGGCCAGGGTGGCCAACGCCTGCTCGCGCTCCTTGCGCAGGTTGGTAGCCTGGCGCAGGTACTCCTGATGCCCCAATGCCGCTTCGCTGGCAACGCTCGATTCCCATTGGGCTTCAACGGCTTGCCAGCTTTGCTGGAACCGCTCATCGATGGCGTCGAATGCTTCAGGGTGCAGTTCGCGCAACGCGGCCACCCAGAACTCACGTTCACTGATGAAGACAACCCGTTCCTCGGTCGCTTCGGCGCTCAGTACCTGCTGATAGGCTTTGTCCAGATCCGCCTGGGTAACGCCGGCCAATGTGCCGAACAACATGTGCCTTGGCTGCCCCAACAGGTTGAGGCGCTCGGCCAGGCCGGTGCGGTAGGCCAGGCTCACTTCCACCTCCTCTTCGTCACGGGTCCCCCGCCACTGACCGTTTCCGTAGCGCTCATCCATCACCGCCCGCGCCAGGGCATTGACCTTTTCCAGGCGGAACAGGCGCTGGGCAAGCTGCAATCGCTCGCTGCTGGTGGCTGCGGGTGCACCGTTGTGGGTGAATTGCGACACGTGCATCTGCACTTCAAGGTTGCTGAAACAGTGCGCCACACTGTCGGCACAGGTACGCGGATCAGCGGCGATGTCGAAGAGGTCCTGACGAATGCGCTCGTCCCCGGCGGCTGCGCCGACGACCTGCCAGACCCGCTCTGCAGTGGCCTGCGCAGCAGCCCTGAAGTCGGCACTCTCGACCAGTTCGTCGAGCAAGCCGAAGAATGCGTCGCTACCGGGTGTGGCGCGCAGCGTGTCCCACTGCGCGCTGCGGGCCGCGTATTCAGTTGCATCGAGCGTGGCCAGCCACCTGCTGCCGGACAAGGCAGGTTCGGCATCCTCGATGGGCGTCAGGCGATGCCGGGACAATTGAGCGCTCAGCGTCGCAGCAACCGGGTTGCCGGAGAGGACCATCACCTGGCGACGTTGCACCGGGGAGTTCAACAGTATGGGAGGAAAGGCTTCGATCTGGTTGTTGCGCAGATCGACGAGCGTGAGCTGTTGGCAGCGCTCGAGTCCTTCAGGCATCGCTTGCAAGCCGGCGCTTCGTACAACCAGCGCGTGCAAGTCGGCCAGCTGCCCAACCCGCAAGGTAACAGCACCGATCGGGTTGTCACTCAGGTTCAGGTGGCGCAACTCAGTCAGACCAGCCAGCACATCAGCCTGTGCCTGGGTCAGGCGAAGTCGATTGCCAGCCAGGTTCAGCTCGCGCAGATCGGTTAGGCGCTCCAGGCCCTGTGGCAATGCATGAAGTTCATTGAATCTCAAGTCCAGGCTCCGCAGGGAGGCGAAATTTTCAAGGAAGCCGGACGGCACCACCGTCAATCTCAGGTTGACCAGGGTCAAACGCGTCACATGAGAGAAATCGGTGCCCGCAGGGATGTCGGGCAGGTCCCCTAACGGTGAAGCAGCAAGGGTCAGGCGCGTGCTCCAGCGCGCCTCCGTTTCGCCATGCGCGCCTTCCACGTCTTCCACGATCCGTGGCCCCTCCAGCCGCCAGGCTCGGCGAATTTCGTCGCTGGCCAGTGTGCGCAGCCGCCATTGCTCGGCAGAGCCCTGCCTGGCCCAGGCTCTCAAGCTGCGGTCCAGCGCGTCATACTCCATTTCCTGACGCAGCAAGGTGGTAAAGGGGGACGACCTGCGCAGGAGCAGGAAGTGTATGAACCGCTCCACCTGAGCCTCGCTGAAGCCCGGATAAAGGCTGCGCACCCGGCGCCGCAAAATGGTCCCAGGTGAATCCAGGCATGACAGCACAGGGCCCAGAGGGTAACCCACGCGGCCATCGTCCAGCCGCTGAATGGAGGCGCCCAGCGGCCTGGCTTCGCGCCAGCCCAGCAATGCCAGCAGGCCCTCACGATCCTGTGGCAACAAGGCCTGCATCCTTGTTCTGATGTGGCCGGCCAGGTTCTCACCGCTCCCGCCCAGGCGCGCTAGCACAGTGTTCGATAGCGTAGCCGCCAGTACCTCGAACAACCCCTGCGGCTCGGCCACCTCAAGATCGCTGGCCAGGCCTCTTTCGTCATACAGTTGAAAACTGCCGTCTTTCCATACCAGGTCGAGGGTCTGCGGTGCATCGCCAAAAGCCGGCAACAACCGCGCTTGTACCGCTCCGCTGGCGCTGCGCTCACGCAGCACCAGATTGATCTGCCCTGCACTCAAACCCTGGCGCCGAAGCAGGGCAAACACCAGGCGCACCATGTCTGGGCCATAGCTGCCGCGCAGGTACAACGCCTCGCGCATTCGCACCTGGCGCGCTTCCAGCAGCAGGACCCGCGCCTGCTGGGCCAGCGCCAGCGGCAAGCGGATGTCCTCGACCATGCGCTGGCGCATTTGCGGCGAAGCGGCCTTGAGCAAGTCCAGTGCATAGGCTTTCGGCAGGCCCGGGAAGTCGCGCCGGATCACGGCAAGTGCCGGATCGTCTGGCAGCCCGGCGTCGGCGAAGTGGTCAAGCATGGGTTGGCGCAAGCGTTGTGCGGCATCGCTTATCGCAGCGAGCTGTGCGTCTGGCGCCTGCTCGTGCAGCCATAACCTGTCGAGGCACCAGGTCAGCCGCTCGGCGTACTTCTGCCCCGCGCCTGACGGTTGGAAAAATGCTTCATTCTCGGCCTGCACCTCGAAACGTCGCAGAGTGTCTCGTAGCCCGACCGGTAGCCGCCGGCTCTCCACCAGCAGCTGCCGCAGTTGCGCCTCGTCCACGCCAGCCACTAGCAGAATCTGCTCGACCTGTTCGGCAGTCAGGCTCCTCGCAGCCGGCCACAAGCTGGTCAGCAACCTGGAGCTGCCTTGCCATTCCAGCGGCCGGTCGTACCGCAACCACCAGCCACGCTCGCCGTTGCCTCGCAGTCTTGGGCCGAAGCGTTCAACACCACCCTGGTGCAACAGTCGCCAGGTGCCATCACTGTCCTGGCGCACAGCGTAAAAAACCCCCTGATTGTGCCACCAGAGCTGATCATCGCCAGAGAACAAGCCGTCGTGCCGCTCGGTCAGGGAAATGTCGGATGCCGCGGTGCGATAAGGCGTCAGATCATTCAGCCAGAGCCGCTGCAAGCCCGACTCGGTAGTCACAGGTTCCAGGGTGTCGACGAAGGCACTGCGCAGGGCATGTACCCCGAATGTGGCAGTGCCTAGCAGCACGGCAGATTCAGCAAGGCCTACCAGATGCTCCAGCGCCTCGTGCTGATGCCCATGGGCCCAGTGCTCGGCGCCGTCATACACCTGGCTCAGCAACTGCCGGGCAAGGTCCCCCAGCAGCACGGCATTGATGGCGGGCACGAACAGCCCGGCAAGGTCAAGCAAGCTCAGCCCTACGCCTTCCAGCGCAGCGAGGCGCTCAGCGCTGGCGCGGCGGTCCACGTCGGCCGTGGGCACTGCAAGAAAGCGAGCGTCCTCCCTGATACGCCGGGTGTGTCGCCTGGCCATGGCGGTGAAGACATCATCCTTTTCCGCTAGCCAGGACGGTTGCAGATCCGGTTCATCGTCGCCCATGCGCTTGCCTAGCAACGCCAGGAAACCAGCCCGCTCATGCAATGCGATGCGCTGGGTGAATGCGCTTTTGAACACCTGACCACGCATGTTCCGCACCAGCGCACTGTTGAGCGCATCCCAGTCCGCGAAACGCCGCAACGGCCGCTCATGGTCATCAGGCAAGTAAATGATCACACCCTTGACTCTGCGCAGTGGACCAACCGGGAAATCACCCTGGCGACGCGGCGGCTCGATCAGCTCGAAGGCCATGGCGCCGTCGACCTGGCAGTCGAGAACCCGCAACGCCCTGGCAGCACCCACCCAACCCTGGGCATGCCGGGCGCTCTTGCCCTGGATGAGCAGGCGAAGCATGTTCAGATCGCTGCTGTGGAGCTGCTTTCGCAATGCGGCGACTTCCACCACCAGCGCCAGACGGGTGCGCAGATCGTTAGCCAGGGCCGTGGAAAGCTCCGCAGTCAGCACCTTGTCAAGATGCTGCAGATACGCGCCGCCAACATCGGTCTCACGACTCAGGCTGACGAGGTCATCGATCTGGCTGCTCAGCACCTGTGCCGATGAGCCTTCGGCTGGCTGCTGCTTGATGACCGCCGTCCCTTCGAAAAACGACTCGCCATCCGTAAAGTTTTGCAAGAGTGTCTGCAGCAGCGGCTGGTAGACCAGCACTTGCTCATAATCAGGGGGCAACACGCCCAAACCCGGGTCAAAAGGCCGCGGGTTGAGGCGAAGGCGCTCTTCACGCCACACCACGGTATCCAGGTCCAGCGGCATCTGCAGTTTCGCTTCGATGGCAGGGCCCAGTCGCGCTTTGGCGAAGCGGTCCAGAGGCTGCAGGTGCTTCAGCAGTGCTGTCAGCGTGGTGCGGCTCGCCAGGTGATTGGCCACTGCTGCACGCAGCGCCTTGATCGGCACCGCCCCAGCACTCTTAAGCCAATCAGGCAGTATCTCGACGATGAAATCGTTGACCGGGTGGGCGAGCTTGGGGTGTTCACTCAGTTGAGGCATGGCGATCTCCAGGCAATGACAAAGGCGCTCAAATTGCGCCTGCACGAGCACCTCGTGCAGGAGGAATTCCGCCTAGGGACGGGCGTCCGCCGTCGGCCGGGAAGGCCCTGATTCCGGGGTGTTCAGCTCGTGCTGGGTAAGCCGCAGGGCAAGCGCTTCGAAGGCTTGCTCGGTATCCCGACGCAGTTGTTCGCAGCGCTGGGCATAAGCGCCACTACCCAATGCCTCTTTGCCTTCGTCCAAGGCGTCCAACTGCTTGTCGAAATGCTCGGCAATCTGCTTGAACGGCTCGGGGTATCGCTCACGCAGGTACGCGATCCAGTAATCGCGCTGACTGATGTAACGCACCCGCTCATCACTCGCTTCAGCAGCAAGGACTGCCTGGAAGGCTCGATCCAGATCGCTTTGCGCCACACCGGCAATCGCACCAAATTGCAGGGTCTGCGGCTGCCCGATCAGACTCAGTCTGCCCGCCAGGCCCGTGCGGTAGGCCAGATTGACCTCGACCTCATCCAGGCCAGGCTCGCTTGGCTCACGCACCAGGAACTCGTTACGCGCAAAGCTTTCGACCTGATCGAGACGGAAAAGGCGCTGGGCCAGCTGCAAGCGCTCGTCACGCGTGGCGAGCGCAGTCCCCCCGCAAGTCACCTGGAGAACCCGCATGCGCACCTCGAGCTGGCTGAAACAGTGCGCCACGCTGTCGACACAGGTTCGGGGATCTGCAGCCCGTTCGAACAGTTCCTCACGGATCAGCGCGCTGTTATTCGCGGCGTCGATCATCGACCACACCCTGCGCGACAGATCCTCCCTTGCCAGACGAAAATCCGAGCTCTCGATCAGTTCAACCAGAAGCTGAAAGAACTGCGCGTTGCCGGGTTCGCCCTGCAAAGCATCCCATTGCGCGGCATGGGCCGCCTGCTCGGCATCGGCAAGGGTACCAAGCCACGCAGTTCGGGCTTGCAAGGGCGTGGCGCCGCCCGCTGGCACATCCTCGATCACCTGGCCTGGGGCATGGAGACGCTCACGGTCAGCCACGGCCAACGGGTTGCCGTCGACCCACACCGCCCGGCGCAAGGCCAGCGGTGCTTCCAGCAGCTCCTGGGGCAGGCTGGCTATCTGGTTGCCGCGCAGGTCGGCATATTCGAGCAGGCCACACCACGCCAGCCCCCTTGGCACGGCGTGAAGCCCCGTCCGACTCAGATGAAGCTCACGCAGGCGCGATAGCTGGTTGAAGCTCAAGCTGATCGAGCCCAATGTGTTTTCACTCAAGTCCAGAACGCGCAGGCGGCCCAGGCCGGCCAACGCCTCGACGTGTGGCTCCGTCAGGCGAATCCGGTTGCGCGGCAGGCGCAGGTGGCGCAGGTGGGACAACCCGGCCAGGCCTTCCGGAATTGCCCGCAAGGCATTGTTGCTCAGGTTCAGCCGGCGCAGTTCGGGGAAGCTGTGCAGAAAACCGGCGGGTAGCGACTCCAGGCGCAGCCCGATCAGCACCATGTCAGTGATGTGGGCAAAGTCCGTACCCACCGGCAAGGCAGGCAAACTGCCCGTCGGCACACCGACGAGGCGCAGCCGCATGCCACCTGGCTGACCGTTGCTGTAGATCACCCGCTCGCCCTCAAGGCGCCAGGCCCGCAGAAAAGCATCGGCAACCGCTTGCCGGTGACCACGGCCGGGGTCGGCAACGGCGTCAGCCCAGAGCCGTAAACTTTGCGCAAGCTGTCGATAGTCCTGCTCTTGGCGCAAGAGCGTGGCATAGACCGACTGCGACTGGGTCAACAACAATTGCAGGTAGCGTTCTATCTCTTCATCGTCGAATGACGGATAGAGGCTACCGATACGGCGGCGCAGAATCGCCCCCTGCCCAGGGCTTGAAGGCCCTCGCCCACTGAGCAGATAGCCCACTCGCCCATCGTCCAGGCGATGCATGGCCGATGCCACAGGCCGGGACTCGCGCCAGCCAAGCAGCCGTATCAGCTCCAGGCGCTCGCGTGGCAGCCATGCCTGTAATGATGTCCGGATAAGCCCAGCGGCGTTTTCTCCGGTCCACCCTTGCTGTTGCAGGAAAGCGGATGGCAAACAGGCTGCAAGCACCTCGAAAAGCCCCTGAGGCTTCGCAACTTCGATTTCGCTGGCACGGCCCATGGCGTCGAACAGTTCGAAGCTGCCGTCACGCCAGACCATTTCCGTCACGCGTTGCGCACCTGCGCCCTCAGGGAACAGCCGCTCCAGCACCGGCCCCGTAGCCGAACGCTCACGCAGTAGCAGATTCACACTGCCAGGGGTCAAACCGCGGCGACGGAGCAAGGAGAACGCCAGGGTTACCCCATCGGCACGGTAGCTGTTATGCAGAAAGAGCACTTCGCGCGCCCGGGTCAGGCGGGCCTGCTGCAGGACGCCACGGGCCCGCTCGGCCAATGCCAGCGGCACGCGCGCCGCACTTACCATGCGTTCGCGCAGTTCGGCACCGGCGCTCTTCAGCAAATCCAGCGCGTAAGCATCTGGCAACCCGGGGAAGCTGCCCTTGAGCGTGGCCAGCAGCGGATCATGTGCAAGGTAACCCTCGGCGAAATGCTCCAGCATCGGCCCGCGCAGCGCCTCGGCCGACTCAAGGATCGACTGCAATTGCTCTGTCAGGCTTTCCCCTTGCAGTTTCAATCTGTCGATAGACCACTGCAACGCTTCGGTGTCGTCACCAAGCACATCCGCTTGCGCGAAGAACGCATCGACCCGGGCATCGGCAGCAAAGCGCTCCAACGTATCGCGCAGCGTGATGGGCAACGGTCGCCCTTCTACCCACAACCCACGCAAATGCGCCTCGTCGATGTCCGCGACCACCAGCATTTGCCCGATCCGCGCCGAATCAAGCTGCGCAGCGCCCGGCCACAGGCGCTTGAGCATCATCTCGGCGCCCTGCCACGCCAGCGGCCGCTCCCAGGCAAGCCGCCAGGCACGCTCGCCATTGCTTTCCAGTGCGGGCCCGAACACCCCGGGCCCGTCGCGATGCAGCAATCGCCAAGTACCCGCCGCATCGCGGCGTACCCGGTAAAGCACACCGTCGCGCCGCCACCAGTGCGCCTGGCCATCACTGAGCAGGCCATTGTCCAGTTCGGTCAGCGAGCCCGGGGTCGAGGGCTGCTCGTAAGGCTGCAGCGCATGGCACCACAGGCGTTGCTCGCCCGTCTCGGTGGCAACCGGCTCCAGTTGCTCGACGAAAGCACTGCGCAGCACCCTTGCACCACCTGCGACGCCAATGCCGGTGACCAATGTCGCGACGAGCTCGAGCAGGTGCTCCACCGCCTCATGCTGGTGGCCCTGCGCCCAGTCGCCGCCCCCCTCGAACACGTCGGCGAGCACCTGCCGGGTCAGATCAGCCAGCAACAGCGCGCCAACGACAGGTACGAACAGCCCTACTACATTCAGCAGCACCAGCCCCGCCGTTTGCAGTGCCTCCAATCGCGCTGCCGACGCGCTGGCATTGGCCTTTGCCGTCGGCACAGCCAGGAAGGCCGCGTCCGCCAAGATACGTTGCACATGGGCGTCAGCCAGGTCAGTGAAGCGCTCACCTGCTGCGGTCACCAGCCCAGGCTCCAGGTCCGGCTCATCATCCTCAAGGCGCTTGCGCAGCAGTAGCTGATAGTCCAGTTGGCCTGCCAGGCTAATGCGTCGGGCAAGCGCCTTGCGGAAATCGGCACCGCTCATGCGCCTGGCCAGGGCGCGGTTCGCCGATGGCCAATCGTCGAAACGGTGAAAGGGTTGTTCATGGTCATCTGGTAGATAGAGCAGCACAGCCTGCACGCGGTCCGGATTGAAAATCAGGCCAGGTATACCGCTCACGGTGCCGGTCAATTCAAATGCCAGCGCACCATTCACTGTCTGACCGAGCACCTTCAAGGCACCCATGCCCAGGCGCAGGCTCGAAGGCAATTGCACGGTTTCACCCTTGCCGATCTGGCGCAACATCCGCAGATCGCTGACTGCCAATTGGCCCTTCAAGCCAGCGATCTCGACTGCGGCGGCCAGGCACAACCGCGTATCCTCGGCCAACTGGCGCTTGAAGGCGGGCGTAAAGATTTGCTTCAGGTGCTCCTGGTAGGCTTTGCCCACATCCACCTTGCGGCACAGAGCGACGATGTCGTCGATCCGCTGAGTGAGGATCCTGTCGCCTTCACCGGCAGCCTGCACCTCACCGATCACAGCGGTCTGTTCGAAGTAGGACTCACCGTTCTTGAAGTTCTGCAGGAGCTTCTGCAACAGCGGCACAGTCACGAAATACGACTCGAAATTGCGCACCGTACCCTGGACCACCTCCAAGCGCCGGCGCTCCTCCCGCCACCGTGCCGTGCTCACATCGATATCCAGTTGCAGCTGGTCTTTGAGCGCCTGCTGCAAAAGACCGGCAGCGAAGCGCTCGAGCGGCTGCAGTTTGTGCAAGGCCAGCGCCATGGCCTTCTGGCTTTGCAGGTGCGCTGTCATGCAGGCACGCAAGGCCTCAATCTGTGCATGCGTGGCGCTTTTCAGCCATGAGGGCAAACGTTCGCCGATGAAGTCATCAGCCGGGTACAGCAGTTTCGCAGGGACCTGGTCGGGCATGGTCGATTACCTCAGGATGGTTCGACCTGCCAGCCTGCGCTTGCTCGGACCCACCCTGCAGCAGGAAGAACTGTCTCTTCAGCGCTGCGCCTGGTTCAGGGCCCGGTAGTGCCCCGGGTTGCAGCCGAACCATTTGCGAAATGCCTTGTAGAACGAGCTGCTGTCGGCAAAACCCAGGCGCTCGGCGATCTCCGCCATGGGCCGCTCACCCTGGCTGAGCCAGGCAATGGCCAACTCGCGCCGTACGCTGTCCTTGAGCCCTTGGTAGGTCTGCCCCTCCTCGCCCAGGCGGCGGCGCAGGGTCGAGGGTGACAAGCTCTGTTGCCGCGCCACGGCGTCGGCGTCGGGCCACGCCCCGGGGTCCAGGTGCAGCAGGTGGGTGCGGATGCGCCGGCCCAGGCTGGCCGGATCACGGTACTTGACCAGGATGTTGCCAGGCGCCTCGGCCAGAAACCGCTGCAGGTCATCGGCCGTGCGCCGCAGCGGCAGGTCGAGGCTATCGGCGGCGATGATCATGCGCGTACACGGGCGGCCGAACTGCAGGTTTTCGGAGAACATCACCCGGTAGTCATCGCAGAACGGCGGCTCCGCGCAGCGCAGGTCGATGGCCAGGATGGGAATGCGCCGCCCCGCCAGCCAACAGGCCACACCGTGCACGATCATCCAGAAGGTGAAGTAGGTGAAGGCACGCCGCGGGTCGTCACGCGGCTCGTTGATCACGATCTCGGCCAGGCTCTGCTGCCGCACCAGGCCCGGCTGCAAGTCTTCGAGCATCAGTGCAAGAAACGCCAGCAGGGTTTCCAGGCCCTCGCCCAAGGTCGGCTGGGCCATGCTTGCCCGGCACATGAACGCCAGGCTGCCGCTGCGCAGGCCACGGGGGTCCATGGCGAAGAACTCGTCATTGCAGCGCCGCGCCAGCAGCCGCCAGAGGCTTGCATAGGATTCTGCGCTGACCCGGGCCTCTGGCCGTTCGAGTTGGCCGATATCGATACCGGCGCGGGCCAGCAGGCCAACATCGGGTTGCCCGGCCGGGCAGGTCTGCAACAGTGCCTCGCGCACCAGTTGCATGGAGATGGTGTCTTTTTCGCTCATCGGCCATCCAGTCTGCTCTATGCCGGCCATCTTAGGCCCGCCGGGGAAAAACGCCAGCCCCGCCTTACAGGCCGGCAGCCAGCCCCAGGAAGGCCTGGATCAGGCGCAGTTCTCGGCGCCGCTCCAGGCAGCCGAGCATGTGCTGATTGACCAGCCCCGCGCCGGCCAGCGGGCGCGCCACGACCCTCGGGTCATTGGCCACCTCGGTGGAGGACACCACGCCGATGCCCAGCTCCGAAGCCACCGCCTCGGTGACCGCCTCGCGGCTGTCCAGCTCCAGCAGCACCCTGGGCTGCACAGCCGCCTTGCTGCAGGCCTGGTCGAAGGTGCGGCGGGTGGTGGAGCTCGGTTCGCGCAACACCATGATCTGCTGATGCAGCTCGGCCAGCGGCAAGTCGCCCGTGCCGCTGGCCCAGGCATGCCCGACGGGCAGCAAGGCGCACAGGCGCGACTCGCAGAGGTTCTGCAGGTGCAGGCCCTTGCGCGGCTCGATCTCGGTCAGCACCGCAACATCGGCATGCTCACTGAGCAACGCACTCAAGGTTTCCTGGGCATTGCCCAGGCGCAGGTTGACGGTGATGCCCGGGTAACGTTCGCGCAGCAGGGCCAGCATCGGCATGACCCGGTGCGGGCCGTCGGCGGCCACTTCCAGGCGCCCGGTGAGCAACTGCCGGTTGGCTTCGAGCATGGCCTGGGCTTCCTCGGCCAGGCCGAACATGGCACGGGTGATGGCCGCCAGGCGCGTGCCCTCCTCCGTCAGTTCGACGCGCCTGGCCGTGCGCCGCAGCAAGGTGATCTGGTAGTGCTCTTCCAGCGCCTTGACGTGCCCGGTGACCGCCGGCTGGCTGATGAACAGACGCGCAGCGGCGCGGGTGAAGCTGCCTTCACGGGCCACGGCATCGAAAGCACGCAACTGGAACAGGTTCATATCTATCGGCCTGACTTATAGCTCGGATAACAACAAACAATTTGATTGATGGCAGAGCGAATTGCAACCTAGGCCCCGTAGTTTCACGCCACCGCTTGTGAGGAATAACGGAATGAGCAATGCACCAATTCTGCTGACCCCAGGTCCCCTGACCACTTCAATCCGCACCCGCCAAGCCATGCTGGTGGACTGGGGTTCCTGGGACCGCGACTTCAACCAGCTGACCGCCAGCGTCTGCGAGCAACTGCTGGCGATCATCGACGGCAGCGCCAGCCACCACTGCGTGCCTCTGCAAGGCAGCGGCACCTTCGCCGTGGAAGCCGCCATTGGCACCCTGGTGCCACGCGACGGCAAGGTGCTGGTACTGATCAACGGCGCCTACGGCCAGCGCCTGGCGAAGATCTGCAAAGTGCTGGGCCGCACCTTCAGCACCTTCGAAACCGCCGAAGACCAGCCCACCACCGCTGCCGATGTCGACCGCCTGCTGGCCGCCGACCCGGCCGTGACCCACGTCGCGCTGATCCACTGTGAAACCAGCACGGGCATTCTCAACCCACTGGCGGAAATCGCCCAGGTCATCAAAGACCATGGCAAGCGCCTGATCATCGATGCCATGAGTTCGTTCGGCGCACTGCCCATCGATGCCCGGGAAATCCCCTTCGAAGCACTGATCGCAGCCTCGGGCAAATGCCTGGAAGGCGTGCCCGGCATGGGTTTCGTCTTTGCCGAAAAAGCAGCCCTGGCCGCCGCCGAAGGCAATGCCCACTCGCTGGCCATGGACTTGCACGACCAGCACGCCTACATGGCCAAGACCGGCCAGTGGCGCTTCACCCCGCCGACCCACGTGGTCGCCGCCCTGCATGAAGCGCTGCAGCAATACAACGAAGAAGGTGGTCTGCCCGCCCGCCACCAACGCTACGCCGACAACTGCAAGGCGCTGCTCGACGGCATGGCCGCCATTGGCCTGCGCAGCTTCCTGCCGGCCGAGATCCAGGCACCGATCATCGTCACCTTCCACGCGCCGAAGGATGCCCGTTACCAGTTCAAGGACTTCTACGAGCGGGTCAAGGCCAAAGGTTTCATCCTCTACCCAGGCAAGCTGACCCAGGTCGAAACCTTCCGCGTCGGCTGCATCGGCGTGGTCGGCGCCGCAGGCATGCAGGCCGCCGTGAATGCCGTGGCCCAAGTGCTGCGGGAAATGGAAGTGCTGGACATCTAACCCTTTGCCCACCCGATTTCAGGAATAAGCGCACATGAACTACAGCAACCCCACCCAGCTGCAAGCCGCCATCCTCGACTGGGCCGGCACCGTGGTCGATTTCGGCTCCTTCGCCCCCACCCAGATCTTCGTCGAAGCCTTCGCCGAATTCGACGTGCAGGTTTCCATCGAAGAAGCCCGTGGCCCGATGGGCATGGGCAAGTGGGATCACATCCGCACCCTGTGCGACGTGCCGGAGATCGCCGAGCGCTACCGCAAGGTGTTCGGCCGCACCCCGACCGACGATGACGTCACCGCCATCTACAAGCGCTTCATGCCGCTGCAGATCGAGAAGATCGCCGTGCACTCGGCGCTGATCCCCGGCGCCCTGGACACCCTCACCGGCCTGCGCCAGGAGGGCCTGAAGATCGGCTCGTGCTCGGGCTACCCGAAGGTGGTGATGGACAAGGTAGTGGAACTGGCGGCGCAGAACGGCTACGTCGCCGACCACGTGGTGGCGACCGACGAAACCCCGAATGGCCGCCCGTGGCCGGCCCAGGCGCTGGCCAACGTGATTGCCCTGGGCATCGATGATGTGGCGGCGTGCGTGAAAGTCGACGACACCGTGCCGGGCATTCTCGAGGGGCGCCGCGCCGGCATGTGGACCGTGGCACTGGTGTGCTCGGGCAATGCCCTGGGGCTGACCTGGGAAGGTTACCGGGCCTTGAGCGCCGAGAAGCTGGAAAGTGAGCGCAAACGCATTCACCAGCTGTTTGCCGGTTCGCGGCCGCACTACCTGATCGACACCATCAACGAGCTGCCAGAGGTGGTTGCCGATATCAACCGCCGCCTGGCCAAAGGCGAGATGCCGCAGGCGTTCTGACCGTCGCGGTCGGACCGATGGCGGGCAAGCCCGCTGCCACAGGTTCACCCCTCACCTGTTGCAGCGGCTTTGCTCGTACGCTGCGCTCAGCCCCGGCTTCGCGCCAGGCTGCGGATGGCCTGCAAGGTGAGCTGTAACCTCAAGGCATGGGTATCGGCATCCAGCTCGTCGTCCAGCTGGACAAGATGGTGCTGGTACTCAGGCTCGCCCAATTGTGCGCGTTGCCCGGCGAGCAGGTTGCGCCTTTGTTGGTAGAGTTGAGCCAGATTATTGAAAGCATCAGCATTCACCAGTGCCAGGTAACGTTGCCAGAACTGGCGGCGACAAAGACTGGCAGCCAGGTTTTCATCCGTTTCGATTTCCCGTAGGCCTCGCGTTGCCGCCAGCAATTGCTCAGCACTTATCCGGCCGTCCTGCGACTCTCGCATCGCCAGGGGCTGCTCCGGCAGGTTCAAGCGTTGACGTAACCGCACCCGATAACCAAGGACGATGGCCGTTCGGTCTACAGGGTTGCGCAACGCCACACGCCGTGCGACTTCGCGTCTGGCGTGCTGGTCGAGAAACTCCAGACGCATCAACGCCCGCCCCAGGTCCAGCAGCTCGGTACCGCTTCCCACAGCCACACGGCCTGTCGCCCGCGCAACGCGCAAACGCAATGACAACTGGCTGAAGCGATCGATGGCCGCATTGTCGTCGGCCACCGGCTGCTCCATCAGCGCGTTGACAGCCTGACGAAATTCGGTATTGCTATCCCATTCGCTCAACACGGCCCATCCCCGCTCGAGCAGGTGCGACTGCGACCAGCTGAAACCGGCGAACTCAATCAGCTCGCCCAACAGCGCCACGAGCCTCGCCCCGGGTTCAGTTGCTTGCACCGCAGCCCAGAGATGACTACGAACCGTCGGGGCGTCGGCATCTTCGCCGACCCACCATTCACGTACAGCGATCGCCGACCGGGGCAATTCATGGGGCTCTTCAGGGACGTTTTCCAAGGCATAGAAACGTTTCACTGCCACGCTGCTCATCGGATTGCCGTCGAGCTGGACCACGCGACGAAACTCATAGGGCATCTGCAGCAAGACATCCGGGGCAGCCGGCAACTGGTTGTCACGCAAGTCTGCCACCTCGAGGAAACCGCAGAGCTCCAGCCCTGTCGGCCAGGTACCCAGGCGGCAGTTGCGCAAATAGAGGCGCACCAGGTGCGGCAGGTGATTGAACCTCATCGCGAATTGGCCGAGGGGATTTTGGCTCATGTCGAGATAGGTGAGGCGCGGCAACCCGGTCAATGCCTGCTGGGCTGCGGCATCGAGCCGAATACTGTTACGCGCCAGGCGCAGCTCGCGCAGCTCGGTGAGGTAGGCAATACCCGCTGGCACACGCAGCAAGGCATTGCCGGCCATGTTCAAGGCCCGCAGGTGAGTGAACGAGCCGAGGAATTGGGCCGGCACTTCGTTGATTGCCATGCCGCTTACCACCAACGAGGTGATGTAGGTGAAATCCAGTTTTAACGGAAACTCTGGGAGGGTAGTGATATTGAGGTCGGTCAAGGTCAGGCGCTGCCCTGCCACACCGTGATCGTTCGCGGGCATCGACTCGGCCTGCGCAGCCCAGGCCCTGCGCAGGCGCTGGACGACGTGCCCACGGATTTGCCGCCGGGCATCGTTGAGCTCGCTGCCTCGCCAGCGCTGCAGGGCCCTTTCCAGCTGCTCATGGTCGTCCTGCAACGCCGTCAAGAGCTCATACGCCGACTCCCGCCCTGCAAGCATGCGGTGCAGTTCGGCATCGATCTGCACCTCGCTCAAACCTGGGAAATACCGGCGCAGGCCATCTCGCAACACCTCCCTCGAGCGCCTGCGCTGGCCGGCACCACGCCCGCTGAGCAGATAACCGACGCGACCGTCTTCCAGGCGGTGCCCGGGGTTCATCCAGCGCTCCCGGTCGGGCCATTCCAGAAACCGTGCAATCTGTTCATGCGTTGCCGGCAGCTGCTCCAGGGCACGGGCTCGCAGCGCCTGAGCGACCCGTTCATCCCCCTCGATTCCCAGTTCAGCCTGCTGAGCGGACGTCAGCAATGCGGCGATAACTTCGAAGAGGTCCCCAGGGTCGCGCACAGTAACGGCAGCCTTGCTGCCGTCAACCTCGAAGACATTGAACTGCCCGTCCTGATATACCAGTGCCAGCCTGGGCGTCCCTTGCTCCTGCGCCACCAGGCTGGCCACGAAGCGACCGTCGAACTCCCCTTCACACAGGTTGATGTTGATGGTCTGCGGGCCCAGTTGATTGATCAATGCGAAGATCAACTCGCCTGTTTCAGTCGAGTACGCGCTGGCCAGGTAGAGGCCAGCCAAGGCTTTGCTGATCCTTGCCACGCGCAGCAACGAAGCCGCTTTGCTCGCCACCGCCAGGGGAAGCTTGCCGGTTCTTAGCGCTTCGTTGTGCTCAACCGTGCCGGCCTCGCTTTCCAGCTGCCTGGCAAAGGCATCTCCCAATCCTGGGAAATCCCTGTTCAGCAGCTTCAGCAGCGGCTCATTGCCAACCGGGCCCAGGTGCGTCAGATGCGCGTAGAGCTGCCCTCGCAGTTGCTGCTTTGCCGCCAGCACCTGTTCGATGCCTTTGTCCACATCGGGCAGGGCCTCGCACCATGCGAGCAGCTTCTCGTCCTGTTCATCGAGGCGTCTGGCCTGCAGATGCTCGAAAAACCGCCCGATCTGCTCATCCGCATCAAAGCTGCGCAGCGCTTCTCGAAGATTGACAGGCAGCACCCGGTTTTCCATCAGGATGCCACGCAGCTCGTCCTGATCGACCCCGGCCACGCTCAGTATCTGCTCGGCCCGCTGGGCGCCGACCATCGGGTGTTGCGGCCACAGCCGATCGAGCATCCGGCTGCTGTCATCCCACTCCCATGGCCGTTCGCAAATCGGCCGCCAGCAGCGCTGGTCGTTATGCAGCACGGCAGGCTCGTATGCCCCTGAACGCCGTTGATGGCGTAACCGATACGGGCCATCAGGGTCGGGCCGATGCACTTCATAGTAACGTGAACCGGCGCGCAGCCAGCGCTGCTTGCCATCGCCATACAGGCCATCGGGGCGCAGGACAATGTTCTCGGGTACCGACTCGTAAGGCATCAGGTTGTCGTGCCACAACCGCGCAACGCCGCTCTTCACATTGACCGGCTCCATGGCCGCAACCAGGGCACTGCGCACGGCACTCACGCCAATCACGGTTGCCGTGGTCGCAGCCAGTGCTTCAGCCACGCCCAGCATATGCTCCAACGCCTCATGCCGATGGCCCTCGTACCAGTCCTGTGCACCTTCGAAAACATCACTCAGGGTCTGCACCACCAGTTGCCCCAGCATCACGGCACCCACCACTGGGATGAACAGCCCGGCCAGATTGCTCAGGTTCAACCCGGCTGTCTTCCAGGCCTCGTGCCTGGCACGCGCGGCACGGGCATCGGCCTCATCGGTTGGCACCAGGAGTAACCGCGCATCGTCCTTGGTGCGCTTGACCTGGGCTATGGCCAGCGCCGCGAAGATGCTGCCCGAGACCACAACCCCTTGCATTTCAAGATCAGGCTTCGGGTCTTTCAGACGTTTGCCGAGCAGTTGGACAAATTCGGCACGGGTGCCCAGGCTGATCAACTGGGAAAAAAAGGAATGGTAGGTTTCGTCTTGCAACAACGTAGCCATGGCGCTGTTCATCGACGCTTCGTCATCGAAATAGCGCAAGGCCTGCAGCGGGTCGCCAGGCAAAAAGAGCAGGATGCCCTTCTGCTTGCTTTCCACATCGCGCAAGCGCACCAGCATCCCATCGCCAGCCACCTGACCGAGGACCTTCAATGTTCCGCCATAGGCGCGCAGCCCCGAATGCTGGAAATGTATGTCCTCACGGGTCATCTCGAGCAGGGCGACCTCGACTGCGGCTGATATGTCGCCTTTCATCGCTGCGATCTTGCTGGCCAGCGCGAGCCCGGAGCGCTTGTCGTCGGCCAGGATAGTGAGCGCAGCGGAATTGAACACCTGGTCCAGCTCGTTCTGGTAGTGCTTACCCGCATCCAGCTTTCGGCACTCGGATGCAAACTGCGCCGCCGAGATCGACAGGACGTCGTCGTGCCCAGGAGCAACCAGCCCGGATCCCTCATAAAATGAGCTATCCGCCTTGAAATTACTCATCAACCTCAAGATGCCGGAGGTGCGCGTAGCCCTGTAGCCAAACTGCTGCATGTCGCTACTGCCGAGCGTGCCGACCCACGGGGTCACCACCAGCCATTCAAGCTGTGAAAACGTCACCCCCTTGGGCAGAGGCTTGGCCAGTAGTGACTTGAGGTGTTTCTCGGCGAATACGTCCAGCGGTTCAAGCTTGAGGGTGAGCCCACGCAGGCGTGCCTGGCTGGCCTGGTGGGCATTGAAAGCGGCATGCAGCGCTGCCATCTGGCCGCGGGAGGCATGCCGCAACCAGGCCGGCAGCCTGGCACCGATAAAGTCATTGGTGGCGACGGCGATCTTTTCTTCGACCGAGCGCGTCGCCGCGCAATTGTGGGTCATGGTCACTCCAGCGGTCAGGTTCAGGAGTGCCAATACTGTTGCAAGCCATCGGTATCACTGCAGCTGGAATGGATACCGCTAACACCGCTGACAAGGCCGGGCCGGCCCTTCTCCAGGAGGCGGTTCAGACCGCCCGGTTCAGTTTCACCCAGGACGCGAACTTGTCGATGAAGCCCTGCAGGAACGGCCGCGTCTTGTCATTGAGTTTGCCACTGTCCTCGAACAGGCTCGCTGCCCCGCCAATATAGGCCTCGGGCATCTGCATGCAGGGCATGTCGAGAAACACCAGCGACTGGCGCACGGCATGGTTGGCGCCAAACCCGCCGATGGCCCCCGGCGAGACACTCACCACCGCCGCTGGCTTGCCACTCCAGGCGCTCTGCCCATAGGGCCGTGAGCCCACGTCGATGGCGTTCTTCAGGCCACCCGGCACCGACCGGTTGTATTCCGGGGTGACGAACAGCACCGCATCGCTGTTGCGGATCTCATCGCGAAAGCGCTTCCAGGCTGCAGGGACGCCCTCGGCCTCGACATCCTCGTTGTACAGTGGCAAGTCGCCGATCTCGACGATCTTCAGGGCAAGGCTGGACGGCGCCAGCTCCGAAAGTGCGCGGGCCACCTTGCGGTTGTAGGAATCCTTGCGCAAGCTGCCGACGACAACCGCTACCGAATACACCTGGCTCATGGCGATTTCCAACCTTTGCTGGGAAAAGGGTCGTCAGTAGTTATAGATGACCGTTCCTCGGCGGCCCGGTTTTTTTTCAATCGCCTGAAAACTTCCGGGGGCCTTTGACGGTCTATCCCTGCAGACATTTCCCACGTAATTCAGAGGTTTCCCCCCAAATGGCAGCAGTAATGGTCGGCCAATTCCACGCCCGTGACGCCGAAGGCCGTATCTACCCCGTCCATGAGTTCCAGGAGTCCACCCTCCAGGCGGACGGCAGTGCAGAGGGTGCCCCGATCACCACCTACCGCCTGGCCATCGGCGATCGCGTCAACCATCTGGGTGAAGACCGCTTCGAACTGGCACAGACCGGCGTCGAGATCATTCGCATTCCTTGATGCAATCCACCGTGTACTGGCCGCTTTCATTCTGCAGGCCATGCACATCGGCGACGAAGCCCGGGAAACCGCTGTTGAAGGCCCGGGCGAACGCCAGGTAGTCGAGGATCGAGCGGGTCGCTTCGGTGAACCGCTCGCCCGGCATGATCAGCGCAATGCCAGGGGGATACGGCACCAGCATCACCGCTGCAACCCGCCCCGGCAGTGCCTCGATCGGCACCGCTTCCACCTCTCCCCGCACCATCAGGTCATAAGCCCGCGCCGGGCTCACGGCCACTTCCGGCAAACGCGTGAACAACCGCTTGAGCTGCTTGGCCGTGGCATTGGCGCGGTAGCAGTCATGCAGCTGGTCGCACAAGTCGCGCAGGCCCAGGCCCTGGTAACGGGACGCATCGACGGCCACCACGCTGGGCAGGCAGGCACTGAGTGCACTGTTGCCGTCGTAATGGCGCTTGAACTCCAGCAGCTCGGTCAGCAAGGTACTCCACTTGCCCTTGGTGATACCCATCGAGAACAGTACGAGAAAGCTGTACAGGCCTGTCTTCTCCACCACCAGCCCGCGCTCCCAGAGGAACTTGCTGACCACGGCAGCAGGGATGCCACGCTCACCCAGCACGCCACCGGCACTGAGCCCGGGCATCACCAAGGTGACCTTCAACGGGTCGAGCAGCACGTAGTCGTCGTTCACCTCGGCAAAACCGTGCCACCCCGCACCCGGCTGCAGCAACCAGTCGTGCACGGCCAACCGATGGATGCCCTCCGCCGCTGGCGGCTGCCAGATGCTGAACCACCAGTCGTCTGCCGCGATGTGTTCACGCAGGTTGGCCAGGGCACGGCGAAAACTCAAGGCTTCATCGAACATCTCCTGCAGCAGCGAACGACCCGCCGGGCCCTCCATCATGGTCGAGGCCACGTCCAGCGAGGCGAGGATGCTGTATTGCGGTGACGTGGAGATATGCATCATGAACGCTTCGTTGAAGCGGTCACGGTCCAGTTGGCGCTGGGCGCCATCCTGCACGTGAATCATCGAGGCCTGGCTGAAAGCCGCAAGCAGCTTGTGCGTCGAATGGGTGCTGAACACCAGCGGGCTGCTCGCGCTGCGCGAAGTGCCCATGGCGTAGCGGCCTTCGAAAAAAGGGTGGAACGCCGCATAGGCGAACCAGGCCTCGTCGAAATGCAGCACCTCGACGCTGGCACCCAGTGCCTGCTTGATCATCCCGGCGTTGTAGCACAGCCCGTCGTAAGTCGAGTTGGTCACCACCACCAGCTTGATTCGCGGTTCACGCCCCTTGGCCAAGGGGTGGGCCTGTACCTTGGCCTGGATCGACTCAGGGCTGAACTCACTCAGCGGGATCGGGCCGATGATGCCCAGCTCGTTGCGCTCGGGGCACAGGTAGAGGGGGATGGCACCCGTCATGATGATGGCGTGGACCACCGACTTGTGGCAATTGCGGTCCACCAGTACCAGGTCGTCACGGCCGACCATGGCGTGCCAGACGATCTTGTTGGCCGTGGAAGTGCCGTTGATGACGAAGAAGGTGTGGTCGGCGCCGAAGTTTCGCGCGGCGCGAGCCTCGGCTGCGGCCAGAGGACCGGTGTGGTCGAGCAGTGACCCCAGCTCCGGGACCGAGACCGACAGGTCCGAACGCAGCGTGTTCTCGCCGAAGAACTGGTGAAACGCCTGGCCGACCGGGCTCTTGCGGTAGGCCACGCCACCGCCGTGGCCAGGCGTGTGCCAGGAGTAGTTGGACTGGGCCGTATGCTGCACCAGTGCCTTGAAGAACGGCGGCAGCAGGCCGTCGAGGTAATTGTGCGCAGCGCGCGCCACCTGGCGAGCGAGAAATGGCACGGTGTCTTCGAACAGGTAGAGGATGCCGCGCAACTGGTTGAGCTCGCTCATGGCCTCGGCGGGGGCGTTTTCCAGGGTGACCTGCTCGCCCAGGGCGAAGATCGGCAGGTCTGGTGCACGCAGGCGGGCCAGGCGGATCAGCTCGGCCATGTTCTGCAGCAGGTGGGTGTTGTCGCCGACGCCTTCGGCGGCGATCAGCATGCAGGCCAGGCCGTGGTGGGTGGTGGTGACCAGGCGCGCCTCGGCATGGTCGGCAGCCTTGATGATGGCAAAGCCGTCCTGGCTCAGCTCCTCGGCGATGCCACGGATGCGCTCGCCGGCGACGCTGTCGGCCTTGATCGCACGGTGGACGATGAGGATGGGGAACTTGAGGTCCTTGTACATCCGGCTACTACCTCCGCAGGACTGGTTGTCCTATTGAGGGTAGTAGGCCTTGTGCTGCCCGTGCCGGCCTCTTCGCGGGCAAGCCCGCTCCCACAGGAGTCATGCGATCCCTGTGGGAGCGGGCATGCCCGCGAAAGGGCCGGGTACAGGCTTGCGGATCAGCCAGCAGGTGTCTCGGTCAGGGTTTGCCACATGGACGGCCCACCCGCTGACTTGGCCACTGCCGCCAAGCGCTCGGCATGCGCCTCGAGTTCTTCGGCACTGGCCATGATCACCCGCCCCGGCGCCCGCCCGACGATGCGGCGGATCTCGCTGCCACCACCGCCCTGCCCCTCACTGTCCTCGGCCCCATGCCCGGCCAGCGACAGGCTGGTCTGGCCACCGGTCATCGCCAGGTAGACGTCGGCCAGCAACTCGGAGTCGAGCAATGCGCCGTGCAGCTCACGGCCGGAGTTGTCGATGTCGTAGCGTTTGCACAGCGCATCGAGGCTGTTGCGCTGCCCCGGGTGACGGGCACGGGCCAGCAGCAGGGTATCGAGGATGGTGCAGTGGTTGGCGATGTCGGCGCGGTCGCCCTGGCCCAGCAAGGCGAACTCGTTGTTGATGAAGCCAACGTCGAACGCCGCGTTGTGGATGACCAGGGTGGCGCCCTGGATGAACTCGAAGAACTCTTCGGCCACATCGGCGAAGCGCGGCTTGCCGACCAGGAACGCGTCGGTAATGCCGTGGACGTTGATCGCGCCCTCGTCACTTTCGCGGTCTGGCTGCAGGTAGACGTGGAAGTGCCGCCCGGTCAGGCGCCGGCCCATGACCTCGACACAGCCGATCTCGATGATCCGGTGGCCTTCGCTGACCGGCATACCGGTGGTTTCGGTATCGAGAATGACCAGGCGTTTATCTTGCTGCTGCTCCACGCGGGGCGCTCCAACTTGCATCGGTTACAAAGGCGGCGATTGTACCGCAGCTCAACGCTTGGCGCGCACTTCCTCGACGCCGCGGTTGGCCAGCTGGTCGGCGCGTTCGTTGCCGGGGTGGCCGATGTGCCCGCGCACCCACTTCCAGGTGACCTTGTGGCGGTTGACCTGCTCGTCGAGCAACTGCCACAGGTCGGCGTTCTTCACCGGCTCCTTGGCCGCGGTCTTCCAGCCGCGCTTCTTCCAGTTGGCCATCCATTCGTTGATGCCTTTCATCACATACTGCGAGTCGGTGGTCAGCACCACCTCGCACTCACGCTTGAGGGCCATCAGCCCCTGGATCGCGGCCATCAGTTCCATGCGGTTGTTGGTGGTTTCGCGCTCGCCGCCCCACAGTTCCTTCTCGACGCCCTTGAAGACCAGCAGGACGCCCCAGCCGCCCGGGCCGGGGTTGCCCTTGCAGGCGCCATCGGTATACATCTCGACGCTATCGCTCATGTACCACTCATGTTCAGTGCTTTTCGGTATCCGGGTTGGCGGCGGTGCGGTTGACCTTGGCCAGCGGCAGCGGCAACAGCTTGCCCATCGGCTCGCGGCGCACCTGGCGCAACGGCCGCAGGCCGACCACCATCTTGCGCGCCACCAGCAGGTAGACCCCGCCGCCAGCACTCTGCCAGCCCCCCGCCATCCGTTCCCAGCCTGCCAGGCGTTGCTGCCAGGCCGGCGAAGTGAGCGGCGGACGATAGCACCCGAAGCGGCGTTTCTCCAGCGCAAAGCCCAGCAGGTTGAGCCAGTCACCGACCCGTGACGGCGAGATGCAGCGCGCCTTGCGCAGGGCGCCATGGCTGAAGAAATGGCGCATGCCCCAGCCACTCCAGGGGTTGATGCCGACGATCAGCAGGTGCCCGCCGGGGCGCACCGCGCTGGCCGCCTCGCGTAGCAGGCCATGGGGCGACAGGCTGAAGTCCAGCCCATGTTGCAGCACCACCACGTCGGCGGCATGCTCGCTCAATGGCCAGGCCTGCTCCTCGCAGACGATCTCCACCCCCGGCAGCGGTGCGCCAAGGCGCACGTTGCGCTGCACCTGTGGCGCGCTGGGCGGCGCCTCGGCACAGGGGCCGTAGTGCACGAGGTAGCCACCGAAGAAGCGCCCGAGCTCTTCTTCCAGCAGTTTTTCCTCTTCCTTCAGCATCAGCTGGCCGAGTGGGCCGTTGAACCACTCACGGGCCAGGCTGATCAGCTCGACCCACTCCGGGTCGGCCTGAGCAAAGGCTTGGTCGGTCATTGCGCTCTCCCTCGAAGGTTCTCGCACCGCGCCATCGCGGCTAAGATGCCCTCATGTGCCACGCCTGGCGATACGGATCCGCACCATGATACAGATCGACGCTCTTCCCGCTTTCTCCGACAACTACATCTGGTTGTTACAGGATACTGCCAAACGCCGCTGCGCGGTGGTCGACCCCGGCGATGCCGGCCCGGTGGAGGCCTGGCTGGCCGCCAACCCCGACTGGGCGCTGGACACCATCATGGTGACCCACCACCACCATGACCATGTCGGCGGTGTCGAACGCCTCAAGCAGAAGACCGGTGCCCGCGTCTGTGGGCCGGCCCACGAGCAGATCCCGGGCCGCGACCTGGCGCTGGACGAGGGTGACCAGGTCAGCGTGCTGGGCGTGACCTTCCGGGTACTCGCCGTGCCGGGCCACACCCTGGGGCACATCGCCTACTACAGCGATGATCCGGCAACGCCGTTGCTGTTCTGTGGCGATACCTTGTTCGCCGCCGGTTGCGGGCGCATGTTCGAAGGCACGCCGGCGCAGATGCAACCTGCCCTCGCCCGCCTGGCAGCGCTGCCGGAACAGACCGAGGTGTACTGTGCCCACGAATACACCCTGAGCAACCTGCGTTTCGCCAAGGCCGTGGAACCCACGAACCCGCACGTTCTGCAGCGGTTCGATGAAGTTACCCGGTTGCGCGCAGACAATCGCATCACCTTGCCTTCGACCATCGGTCTCGAGCGCCTGACCAACCCCTTCCTGCGTACCGCTGAAACATTAGTTAAACAAAAAGCAGACGAATGGAAGGGACATTCAAACGACTCGCAGGTCACTGTTTTTGCTGCTTTGAGGTCTTGGAAGGACACCTTCTGATAACCTCAAGATATATCGCAACGGGTTCACAACGGTTGACCCAGGCGGGTGCGGTTTCTAGAATCGCCGAAATTTTTCGCCCGGAAACCTGTCTCAGCCGATGTCTTCCCGTAGCCGCAGAACCGCTCATTCAGTCGCCCTGACGCGCCTGGCCCAAATCAGTGCGCTGGCGCTGGCCGCCACCCTGGTGGGCTGCCAGAGCACCCGTCAGCTCGACGAAGCCGACAGCGTTCGCGCGCACAGCTACCAGGCACGGATCAAGCACAAGCCCTCGCCACTGGCGGTCAAGCCTGCCGAGCCGCCGCAGGATGTGTGGGAGCGCATGCGCCAGGGCTTCGCCCTGCAGGACAACATCGACGTCAACCCGCGCATCGAGCAGCAACGGCTGTGGTTCGCCAGCAACCCGACGTTCATCGAAACCGCTGGCGAACGCGGCAGCCTTTACCTGCACTACATCGTCGAGCGTCTGGAAGAGCGTGACATGCCGCTGGAACTGGCCCTGTTGCCGGCCATCGAAAGTGCCTACAACCCGATGGCCTACTCGCGCGCCAATGCTGCGGGCATGTGGCAGTTCATGCCGGCGACGGGCCGTCACTTCAACCTGCGCCAGACCAATTTCTACGACGGCCGCCGCGACATCACCGCGTCGACCAACGCCGCGCTGGACTACCTGACCCGCCTGCACGACATGTTCAACGGCGACTGGCTGCTGGCCCTGGCGGCCTACAATGCCGGCGAAGGTACCGTCAGCCGGGCCATCGAGCGCAACGAGAAGCTCGGCCTGCCAACCGATTACTGGAACCTGCCGCTGCCACAGGAAACCCGCGACTACGTGCCCAAGCTGCTGGCGCTGTCGCAGGTGGTGTCCACGCCTGAAGCCTATGGCGTTAACCTCAACCCGATCGCCAACGAGCCTTACTTCGAAGCGGTGGCGATCAACGACCGCCTCGACCTGTCGCGGGTCGCCGCCTTCGCCAACATCGACGAAGACGAACTGATCCAGCTCAACCCGGCCTTCAAGAAACGCATGACCGTGGATGGCCCCAAGCAACTGCTGGTGCCCACCGCCAAGGCGCAACTGCTCAGCGACAGCCTGTCCAACCTCAAGCCTGAGCAACTGGTCAGCCTGCAGCCGAACAAGGCCGTGTTCGCCGCCGCCGTGGCCGAAGCCAAGGCGCCTGCAGGGCGCAGCTACCGGGTCAAGCGTGGCGACAGCCTGAGCAGCATCGCCAAGGCCAACCGGGTTGCGGTCAAGGACATCCAGCGCTGGAACAAGCTGCCGGGCAACCGCGTCAAGGCTGGCCAGGTCCTGGCCCTGCGCGGCGGCAGCGCACCGAGCGCTGCGGGTAACCGCGTGGCAGCCTCCGGGCAGCGTTCCACCCAGTACAAGGTGCGCAAGGGTGATTCACTGTATCTTGTAGCCAAACGTTTCAATGTCGAAATGCAGCACCTCAAGCGCTGGAATCCACGCAGCGGCCATGCGCTCAAGCCAGGCCAGACGCTGACTGTCTACCTCTCGCATTGATCAGACGTCGGGGCCGCACCGCGGCCTCGACAACCACCTGCAAAACCTCTCTTTTTCCATACCCGCCAAGCTGTTACTGTACCCCGACCCAAGCCCAACGCCTCTGGATCGGATGCCGACTTGATACGTCCCCTCCTGCTGTCACTCAGCCTGGCCTTGAGCTTCCCCGCCGTCGCGATGGTGAGCGAAAGCCACGGATACGCGCAGTTCGGCACGCTCAAGTACCCAGCCACATTCACCCACTTCGACTGGGTCAACCCGCAAGCGCCCAAGGGCGGTACCTTGCGGGCCATGGCATTCGGCACTTTCGACACGCTCAACCCTTACACCTTCAAGGGCACCAGCCCGGTCACCACGCCGAATTTCCTGCAGTACGGCGTCAGCGAGCTGAACGAAACGCTGATGGTCGGCACCGGCCAGTACGACCCGTCCGGTGACGAGCCCACCTCCAGCTATGGCCTGATCGCCCGCTCGGTGGAGTACAGCGAAGACCGCAGCTGGGTGGTGTTCAACCTGCGCCCGGAGGCACGCTGGCATGACGGCACGCCGATCACCGCCGCCGACGTGGCGTTCTCCTACCGCACCCTGCTCAAGCAAGGCCATCCGATCTACCGCACCAACCTGCAGGAAGTGCAGCGCGTCGACATCCTCGGCCCGCTGCGCATCCGCTTCGTCTTCAAGCGCGCCGGCAACCCGCTGCTGATCCTGCGCCTGGGCGAAATGCCGGTGCTGCCCAAGCACTACTGGCAAAAGCGTGACTTTCAGGCCACCACCTTCGAGCCGCCGCTGGGCAGCGGGCCGTATCGCATCACCCAGGTGGAGCCGGGCCGGCGCCTGGTATTCGAGCGGGTGAAGAATTACTGGGGCAAGGACCTGGCGGTAAACCGCGGCAAGTACAACTTCAACCGCGTCGAGTTCGAGTTCTACCGCGATGCCACGGTGGCCTTCGAAGCGTTCAAGGCCGGCGAATTCGACATCTATATCGAGCACCAGGCAAAAAACTGGGCCAACGGTTACCACTTCCCGGCCGTGCGCCGTGGCGAGGTGATCAAGGCGCAGATCCCGCATCGCATCCCGACCCAGACCCAGGGCCTGTTCATGAACAGCCGCCGGGCCACCTTCAGCGACCCCAGGGTGCGCCAGGCGCTGGGCCTGATGCTGGATTTCGAATGGACCAACCGCGCCCTGTTCAGCAGCGCCTACCGCCGCGCGAGCAGCTACTACCCCAACAGCGAGTTCGCTGCCAGCGGCGTGCCCACCGGCAAGGAATGGCTGCTGCTGGCGCCGTTCCGCGACCAGCTGCCCGACAAGCTGTTCACCCAGCCCTACCAGGTCAGCCATACCGACGGGCGTGGCATCGGCCGCCAGACCCTGCGCCAGGCCCTTGGCCTGCTCAACCAGGCTGGCTGGAAGCTGGACGGCCAGCGCCTGGTCAACGCCAAGGGCCAGCCGTTGCGCATGGAACTGCTGCTGGTGAACCCGAGCCTCGAACGCATCCTGCAACCTTATGTCGAAAACCTGGCCAGCATCGGCATCGAAGCGCGCTTGCGCACCGTAGACCGTGCCCAGTACAAACAACGCCTGGACCAGTTCGACTTCGACATGATCCTGATGACCCTGAACCAGACCTTGAGCCCCGGCCTCGAGCAGTGGCTGTACTTTCATTCCAGCCAGGCCTCGACCAAGGGCAGCAAGAACTATGCTGGGGTCAAGGACCCGGTGGTCGACCACCTGCTCGACACCCTGCTGGCCGCGCGCACCCGCGACGACCAGGTCGCCGCCGCCCGCGCCCTGGACCGCGTGCTCTCATGGCAGTACTACATGATCCCCAACTGGTACCTCGACAATCACCGCCTGGCCTACCGCAACCGGTTCGCCTTCGTCACCACGCCGCCCTATACCCTCGGGCTGAATACCTGGTGGATAAAGCCTTCGGAGAAAACCCAATGAAGCCAACGCATCGCCTGGCCTGCAGCCTGCTGTTCGCCTGCCTGAGCCTGCCCGCGCTGGCCGCGCCGCAACACGCGCTGACCTTGTATGACGAGCCGCCGAAATACCCGGCCGACTTCAAGCACTTCGACTACGTCAACCCCGACGCGCCCAAGGGTGGCACCTTCCGCCAGTCCAGCTTTGGCGGTTTCGACAGCCTCAATCCGTTCATCAACAAGGGCGTGTCGGCCGACAACGTCAGCATCATCTACGACACCCTGATGCGCCAGAGCCAGGACGAGCCGTTCACCGAATACGGTCTGGTCGCCGGCAAGATCGAGAAGGCGCCGGACAACAGCTGGGTACGCTTCTACCTGCGCCCTGAAGCACGTTTCCACGACGGCCACCCGATGCGCGCCGAGGACGTGGTGTTCACCTTCAACACCCTGATCAAGGATGGCGCACCGCTGTATCGCCAGTACTATAACGACGTGGCCGAAGTGGTCGCTGAAGACCCGCTCAAGGTGCTGTTCAAGTTCAAGCACACCAACAACCGGGAATTGCCACTGATCCTCGGCCAACTGCCGGTATTGCCCAAGCACTGGTACGAGAACCGCGAATTCACCCGGGGCAACCTCGAACTGCCGCTGGGCAGCGGTCCCTACAAGGTCGCCGACGTCAAGGCCGGGCGCTCGATCCGCTATGAGCGGGTCAAGGACTATTGGGCCAAGGACCTCCCGATCAACCGTGGCTTCTACAACTTCGACGCCATGACCTTCGATGTCTACCGCGACAACAACGTGGCACTGGAGGCACTGAAGGCCGGTGCCTTCGATTACGAACTGGAGATGAGCGCGAAGAACTGGGCCACCGCCTACGACGTGCCCGCCGTGCGCGACGGGCGCCTGATCAAGGAAGAACTGCCCAACGGCAACCCGGTGGGCATGCAGGGCTTTGTCTTCAACCTGCGCAAGCCGGTGTTTCAGGACGTGCGGGTGCGCAAGGCGCTGAGCCTGCTGTTCGACTTCGAATGGACCAACAAGCAGTTGTTCAACGGCGCCTACATTCGCACCGACAGCTACTTCGAAAACTCTGAAATGGCCGCCAGCGGCCTGCCCTCGCCGGCCGAGCTGAAGATTCTCGAGCCGCTGCGGGGCAAGGTACCTGACCAGGTATTCAGCGAGGCGTTCGCCAACCCGGTAAGCGACGGCAGCGGCATGATCCGCGAGCAGCAGCGCCAGGCCTACAAGCTGCTGCAGGAAGCCGGCTGGAAGATCGTCGACGACAAGATGGTCGACAAGGATGGCAAACCGGTCAACCTCGAGTTCCTGCTCGCGCAGACCCAGTTCGAACGCGTGCTGTTGCCATACAAACGCAACCTTGCCGACCTGGGCATCGGTTTCGAGATCCGCCGCGTGGACGTCTCGCAGTACATCAACCGGCTACGCTCGCGCGACTTCGACATGATCGTCAGCGGCTACCCGCAATCCAATTCGCCGGGTAACGAACAGCGTGAATTCTGGTCGAGCACCGCCGCCGACAACCCCGGCAGCCGCAATTTCATGGGCCTGCGCGACCCTGCGATCGATCAACTGGTGGAGGCGCTGATCAATGCCGACTCGCGCCAGAGCCTGATCGAGCACTGCCGTGCCCTCGACCGCGTGATGCAGTGGGGCTACTACGTGGTACCCAACTGGCACATCAAGACCAACCGCGTGGCCTACTGGAACCACATCGGCCACCCCAAGGTATCGCCGAAGTACGACGTCGGCATCGATACCTGGTGGGTCAAGCCCAACGTGACGCCGGCGGTCAGCGAAGCCCCGACGGATGAGGGCAACTGACATGCTGGCCTACATCCTGCGTCGCCTGCTGCTGATCATCCCGACCCTGTTCGGCATCCTGATCATCAACTTCATCATCGTCCAGGCCGCCCCCGGCGGCCCGGTGGAACAGATGATCGCCAAGCTCGAAGGCTTCGAGGGCGCCACCAGCCGCATCGCCGGTGGCGGTGCCGAAGTCTCGGTGGCCGGCTCCAATTACCGCGGCGCCCAGGGCCTGGACCCGGCGCTGATCGCCGAGATCGAGCACATGTACGGCTTCGACAAGTCGGCGCCAGAACGCCTGTGGATCATGGTCAAGAACTACGCCACGCTGGACTTCGGTGACAGTTTCTTCCGCGACGCCAAGGTCATCGACCTGATCGCCGAGAAGTTGCCGGTGTCGATCTCGCTGGGGCTGTGGAGCACGCTGATCATGTACCTGGTGTCGATCCCGCTGGGGATCGCCAAGGCGGTGCGTCACGGCAGCCACTTCGACGTCTGGACCAGTTCGGCGATCATCGTCGGCTATGCCATCCCGGCGTTCCTGTTCGCCATCCTGCTGATCGTGCTGTTCGCCGGCGGCAGCTACTTCGACTGGTTCCCGCTGCGTGGACTGACCTCCAACAACTTCGACGAACTGTCCACCACCGGCAAGGTGCTGGATTACTTCTGGCACCTGGTGCTGCCGATCACCGCGCTGGTGATCGGCAACTTCGCCACCATGACCTTGCTGACCAAGAACAGCTTCCTCGACGAGATCAACAAGCAGTACGTGGTCACCGCCAAGGCCAAGGGCCTGAGCCGGCCGCGGGTGCTGTACGGGCATGTGTTCCGCAACGCCATGCTGCTGGTGATCGCGGGCTTCCCGTCGGCGTTCATCGGCATCTTCTTCACCGGCTCGTTGCTGATCGAGGTGATCTTCAGCCTCGACGGCCTGGGCCTGATGAGTTTCGAAGCGGCGATCAACCGCGACTACCCGGTGGTCTTCGGCACCCTGTTCATCTTCACCCTGCTCGGGCTGGTGGTGAAACTGATCGGCGACCTGACCTACACCCTGGTCGATCCACGCATCGACTTCGCCAGCCGGGAGCACTGACATGGCCCTTTCTCCCCTCAACCGCCGGCGCTTCGAGCGCTTCAAGGCCAACCGCCGAGGCTGGTGGTCGCTGTGGCTGTTCCTGATCCTGTTCGGCCTGAGCCTGGGCGCCGAGCTGATCGCCAACGACAAACCAATTGCCGTGCGCTACGAAGGCTCATGGTATTTCCCGGCGTTCAAGCGCTACCCGGAAACCACCTTTGGCGGCGAATTCCCGCTGGAGGCCAACTACAAGAGCCCGTACATCCGCGACCTGCTGGAAAAGAAAGACAGCTTCGTGGTCTGGGCGCCGATCCCGTTCAGCTACCAGAGCATCAACTACGACCTGCGTGTACCGGCGCCGGCGCCACCCTCGGCGGACAACTGGCTGGGCACCGACGACCAGGGCCGCGACGTGCTGGCGCGGGTGATCTACGGCTTCCGCGTTTCGGTACTGTTCGCCATCACCCTGACCGTGCTGAGTTCCATCATCGGCGTGATCGCGGGCGCCTTGCAGGGCTTCTACGGCGGCTGGGTCGACCTGGCCGGTCAGCGCTTCCTGGAAATCTGGTCCGGCCTGCCGGTGCTGTACCTGCTGATCATCCTCGCCAGCTTCGTGCAGCCCAACTTCTGGTGGCTGCTGGGCATCATGCTGCTGTTCTCGTGGATGAGCCTGGTGGACGTGGTGCGCGCCGAGTTCCTGCGCGGGCGCAACCTGGAGTACGTGCGCGCAGCCCGCGCCCTTGGCATGCGCAACGGCGCGATCATGTACCGGCACATCCTGCCCAATGCCATGATCTCGACCATGACCTTCATGCCGTTCATCCTCACCGGTGCCATCGGCACCCTGACCGCGCTGGACTTCCTTGGCTTTGGCCTGCCCCCCGGCGCGCCATCGCTGGGTGAACTGGTGGCGCAAGGCAAGTCCAACCTGCAAGCCCCGTGGCTGGGCATCAGCGCCTTTGCCGTGCTGGCGATCATGCTGAGCCTGCTGGTGTTCATCGGCGAATCCGCCCGCGACGCCTTCGACCCGAGGAAGTGAAATGAGCGAACAGAACCTGATCGAAGTGCGCGACCTGGCCGTGGAGTTTGTCACCGGCGAGCAGGTCAACCGCGTGGTCGACGGCATCAGCTTCGACATCCGCAAGGGCGAGACCCTGGCCCTGGTCGGCGAAAGCGGTTCGGGCAAATCCGTCACCGCCCACTCGATCCTGCGCCTGCTGCCCTACCCGCTGGCCCGTCACCCCAGCGGCAGCATCCGCTACCAAGGCAAGGACCTACTACAGCAGAACGAAAAGACCCTGCAGCGCATCCGCGGCAACCGCATCGCGATGATCTTCCAGGAGCCGATGACCTCGCTGAACCCGCTGCACTGCATCGAGAAGCAGATCAACGAGATTCTCCTGCTGCACAAAGGCCTGACCGGCAAGGAAGCCACGGCGCGCACCCTGGAACTGCTGGAAATGGTCGGCATCCCTGAACCGCACAAGCGCCTCAAAGCCCTGCCCCACGAGCTGTCCGGCGGCCAGCGCCAGCGGGTGATGATCGCCATGGCCCTGGCCAACGAGCCGGAGCTGCTGATTGCCGACGAACCGACCACGGCGCTGGATGTGACCGTGCAGTTGAAGATTCTCGATCTGCTCAAAGACCTGCAGGCGCGGCTGGGCATGGCATTGCTGCTGATCAGTCACGACCTCAACCTGGTGCGCCGCATCGCCCATCGTGTGTGCGTGATGCAGCGCGGGCAGATCGTCGAACAGGCCGAGTGCGCCACGCTGTTCAGTGCGCCGCAGCATCACTACACGCAGATGCTGATCAATGCCGAGCCCAGCGGGTTGCCTGCGCACAACCCGATTGGCGCGCCGTTGCTGGAGGTGAAGGACCTGAAGGTGTGGTTCCCGATCAAGAAGGGGCTATTGCGCAAGACGGTCGACCACGTGAAGGCGGTGGACGGGATCAACTTCAGCCTGCCCCAGGGGCAGACGCTGGGGATCGTCGGCGAGTCCGGGTCGGGCAAGTCGACGCTGGGGTTGGCGATACTGCGCCTGATCTCCAGCCAGGGCGGGATCCGCTTTCATGGCCAGCAGCTGGAGGGGATGAACCAGAAGGCCGTGCGGCCCCTGCGGCGGGAGATGCAGGTGGTGTTCCAGGACCCCTTCGGCAGCCTGAGCCCGCGCATGTGCGTGGCGGACATCGTTGGCGAGGGGTTGCGGATTCACAAGATCGGCACGCCTGCGGAGCAGGAGGCGGCGATCGTTGCGGCGCTGGAGGAAGTGGGCCTGGATCCGCGCACCCGCCATCGCTACCCGCATGAGTTCTCCGGTGGCCAGCGCCAGCGCATCGCCATTGCCCGGGCGCTGGTGTTGAAGCCTGCGCTGATTCTGCTGGACGAGCCGACCTCGGCGCTGGACCGCACGGTGCAGCGGCAGGTGGTGGAGCTGCTGAGGAACCTGCAGGCCAAGTACAACCTGACCTATTTGTTCATCAGCCATGACCTGGCGGTGGTGAAGGCGTTGAGTCACCAGTTGATGGTGATCAAGCATGGGCATGTGGTGGAGCAAGGGGATGCGCGGGAGATCTTCCATGCACCGCAACATGTTTATACGAAACAATTGTTGGAGGCGGCGTTTTTGGGGGATGTCTGACGTATTTGAGCCACCGGCGTCGATCCTGATGATGGCATGATGTGCGGGCGGGTCTGGCCTCTTCGCGGGCACGCCCGCTCCCACAGGGTAAAGCGGCGCTTGCTGAGGCTTTGTTCTCTGCGCGACAGCGCAGCCCAAAGGGCTGGGTGATCTCCCACAGGTACAGCGCAAGTCTTCAGGCCTGTGATGATCCCTGTAGGAGCGGGCTTGCCCGCGAACACCGGCGAAGCCGGTGCCATCCACCGCGTCGTCCTCTTCGCGGGCTTGCCCGCTCCCACACGGATTATCAGAAATCGATGGTGCCAGAGAACTTCACCAGGCGTGGATCGCCCTGGGTCAGGTAACCGCCGTTGGCCGAAGCCCAGTAGTTCTTGTCAGTCAGGTTCTCGACGTTGACCCGCAGGGTCAGGTCCTTCTCTGCCACTTTCAGCTTGTAGCGGGCACCGGCATCGAAGCGGTTCCAGGTCGGCAGGCTGACGTTGTTCGCCGCGTCGACGAACTGGCCACCGGTGCGCAGCATCCGCGCATTGAGCGCCAGCCCCGGCACACCCGGTACATCCCAGTCCACGCTGGCATTGACCTGGAAGGTCGGCACACCGATGGCGTGGTTGCCGTCGTTGGTGCCGTTGGCGGTGTTCTTCTGCTCCGAGGTCATGCGCGTGCCACCGGCCATCAGGCGCAGGCCTTCGATGGGCTCGCCGAACAGGCTCAGCTCCAGGCCTTTGTTGACCTGCTCGCCATCGCGGATGAATACGTTGTCCAAGGTGTAGCCGTCCGACGGTTTCTCGATGCGGAACACGGCCAGGTTCGCGCCATAGGTCTGGCGATCGAACTTGATGCCGGCCTCGAGCTGCTTGGTGCGGCCAGGCGGGAACATCTCGTTGGCGTTCGACACGTTGCTCGGTGCTGTCGGGCCCTGGGCCAGGCCTTCGATGCGGTTGGCGTACAACGAGATACTGTCGGTGGCCTTGAACACGATGCCGTACACCGGCGTGGTGATCGACTCGTCGTACGGGTCGCCTTTGCGGCTGCCATCGTTGGCCGGGTTGGCTACGCCTTTCGAGGTGGTGCCATCGTAGGTGTAGCTTTCCACCCGTAGCTGCTGGCGGCGCAGGCCGTAAGTCAGCAGCAGGCGGTCATCGAACACACCGATAGTGTCGGAAATGGCGATGCTGCGGGCACGGGTCTTGCCGGTCACGCCAGGATCCCCCATGGCCCCCCCCGTGCTGGTCACAGTGGCCGGTTTGGACTGCTGCACCGTGTTGTAGATGTCGGTGCTGATCGGCGAATAGAACGTGTAGGCGTTCTCGGCCTGGGTCCACATCGTGTTGGCACCCAGCGCGATCTGGTGGCTGATCGGGCCTGTCTGCACGCGGCCGTTCAGACCAGTGCTAAAGCTGGTGTTGTCTTCGCCGTGGACGATGTCGGACGGCGTCATGGTGGCAGCACCGCTGTTGCCGCTCAGCACTGGCGTGCCGTAGGTGCCCTGTTCACGGGTATGGCGTGCACCGCCTGCCAGGTAGGCGGTCCAGCTGTCGTTCAGGTCCCACTCACCGCGGACCATGCCGAAGGTGTCTTCCGACTCGCTGTAGCTCCAGCTCTGGCCATAGTTGTGGCTCGCGTCCGGTGCGGTCGGCACCTTGGTCGTGGCGCTGCTCAGACGCACGGAGTTACGCAGGTGGTTGATGCGCTGCTTCTGGTAACCGATGTCGGTCGAAACACGGAAGTTGTCACCTCGGTAGTCCAGGCCTGCGGTGAACAGCTTGGTGCGCTGGTCCTGGTCGTCGACGGCGGTCTCGCCTTCGCGCTGGCTGAGGTTCAGGCGGGCGCCGAAGCGGTTGTCCTCACCGAAGCGCTGGCCGATATCCAAATGCTCGCCGACACGACCATCGGCGCTGATGTCCTGGGTGTAGCGGCGGGTCGGCTCATCACCCGCGCGCTTGGGCTGCAGGTTGACGTTGCCACCCAGGCCCGTGCCGGTCGGGCTCACGCCGTTGAGAAAGGCGTTGGGGCCCTTGAATACTTCGACCCGCTCGACGCCGTCGGTAGACATTATCTGGCGCGGCAGGATGCCGTACAGGCCATTGAAGGAAATGTCGTCTCCCGCCAGCGGCAGGCCACGGATCACAAAAACCTTGGCCTGGTTGCCGAAGCCGTAAGACTCACGCACCGAGGGGTCGTTCGCCAATACGTCGCCGATGTCCTCGGCCTGCTGATCTTCGATCAGCTTGGACGTGTAGCTGGTCATGGTGAACGGCACATCCATATAGTCCTGGTTGCCCAGCACGCCCATCTGGCCACCGCGGGCGACCTGGCCACCGGCAAACGCCTCAGGCAACGCGCCGGGTTGCGCTTTCAAGGCATCGGCATTGACGTCGGTCGCCTCCAACTGGATCGGCTCGGCAGCTTGCGCCATCAGCGTTACGGAACAGCAAATCGCCAGTAATGCGGGGCGTGACGGAAAACGGGACGACATTGTTTGAGTCCTGATAGCGCTGAATTGAGAAAATTGGCACAAATGGTAATACTTCCCATATCCAAACATCAATCCGGCCAATAAGGCTAAGTGCCATCATTCGTCAGAAATTCTGATCACGATCGTCTTTCATCATCAGCCAGATCGGGAATAGATTCTGCGCAGTCAACTCCCAGCAACAACGGTAGCCCCCATGTCCAGCCAACAACAAAAGTCAGCCTCCCCCGCCCTCGACATGCTGATCCAGCGCTCCGGCCTGCCCAGCCCCTCCCTCAGCGAAGCCCGGACTCATGCGCTGTTGCAGGCGCACTACGGCCTTGATGGGGACTTGACTGCACTGGGCAGCCAGCAGGACCTGAACTTTCGCGTGGACGCGGCGCAAAGGCGCTTCGTGCTCAAGGCCTGCCATGGCAGCTACGCGCAGGTCGAACTGCAAGCCCAGCATGCTGCCCTGGCCTATTTGCGCGAGCAGGGCTTGCCGGTGCCCGCCGTGCAAGTTGCGCAAGATGGCGAGACCTTGCTGGCAGTGGACATCGATGACCAGCCCCTGCGAGTGCGCCTGCTCGAGTACATCGACGGCCAACCACTGACCCGCCTCAAACACATGCCGCCACGCCTGATGGCCGACCTGGGCAGGTTGTGCGCACGGCTCGACAAGGCCTTGGTCGACTTCGACCACCCAGGCCTTGAACGCACCCTGCAATGGGACCCGCAACATGCCAAGGCGCTGATCGAGCACCTGCTGCCGGTACTGCAGGACGCCGGGCAGCGCGCCCGCATCGAGCAGGCCACGCGCGTGGCCGGCGAACGCCTGGCGCCCTTGGCGGACCAGTTGCCGACCCAGGCCGTGCACCTGGACATCACCGACGACAACACCGTGTGGGCCCGCGACGACCAGCGCCAATGGCAACTGCAGGGTGTGATCGACTTTGGCGACCTGTCGCGCACCTGGCGCATCGCCGACCTCTCTGTGACCTGCGCGGCGCTGCTGCACCATGCCGAAGGCGACCCGCTGCGGATCCTGCCAGCCGTCAGTGCCTACCAGGCGCTCAACCCGTTGTCCGAAGCCGAGCTGCGTGCTCTGTGGCCGTTGGTGCTGAACCGTGCGGCGGTGCTGGTGCTGAGCAGCGCGCAGCAGTTGGCCGTTGACCCGGACAACCAGTACACCCGCGACAACGTCGCCCATGAGTGGGAAATCTTCGATACCGCCACGGCCGTACCATTCGCCTTGATGGAGGCGGCCATTCTCCAGGCGGCCGGCTTGCCAGCCGACACCGCAGAGCTGACTGGCTGTGCGCCGCTGCTTCCCGAGTTGGCCGGGCAGCCGGTCAAGCGGGTCGACCTCGGCGTGCTCAGCGCGCACTGCGAAGCCGGCAACTGGGAACAGCCGGGCTTCGACCAGCACCTGCTGACCTCGCAAGCTGCGCCGGCCTGCAGCCTGCACGGCCAGTATCGCTTGTCACAAACCCATATCGACCGCCCCGAAGAGCCTGCCACCTGCGCATTGGGCGTAGAGCTGCATGTGCCCAATGGCAGCCGGGTACAGGCGCCCGAGACGGGTACCTGGCAACGTCACGGCGATGGCCGTGGTTGCCTGCGCACGCCACACTGGGCCTTGTGGTTGCAAGGGCTGGAAGAGGCACCGGCGGATGGCCAGGCGGTGGCAAAGGGGCAATCCCTGGGCAGCAGTTGCGGCTTCCTCAGTGTCCAGCTGTGCCTCGATACCCACATCCAGCCGCCGTTCTTCGCCACACCGTCGCAAGCCGCCGCCTGGCTGGCGCTGTGCCCGTCGCCTGCCGCGCTGCTGGGTTTCGATTGCGATGCCGAGCCGTTGCCCGACCCGCAGGCCCTGCTGGCCCGCCGCGACGCCAGCTTCGCCCGCTCGCAAAAGCACTACTATGCGCAACCGCCGCAGATCGAGCGCGGCTGGCGCAACTACCTGATCGACCTGCAAGGCCGTTCATACCTGGACATGCTCAACAACGTCGCCGTGCTCGGCCACGGCCACCCGCGCATGGTCGCCGAATCGGCGCGCCAGTGGTCGCTGCTCAACACCAACTCGCGCTTCCATTACGCCGCCATCACCGAGTTCTCCGAGCGCCTGCTCGACCTCGCCCCCGAGGGCTTTGATCGGGTGTTCATGGTCAACAGTGGCACCGAGGCCAACGACCTGGCGATCCGCCTGGCCTGGGCCTACAGCGGCGGCCGCGACTTGCTCAGCGTGCTGGAGGCCTACCACGGCTGGTCGGTGGCCACCGATGCCATTTCCACGTCCATCGCCGACAACCCCCAGGCGCTGGAAACCCGCCCGGACTGGGTACACCCGGTGGAGGCGCCGAACACCTTCCGCGGCCGCTACCGCGGTGCCGACACGGCCGCCGACTACCTGCGCGACGTCGACGCCAAGCTGGCCGACCTGGATGCCCGTGGTCGCCAGCTGGCCGGCATCATCTGCGAGCCGGTTTACGGCAATGCCGGGGGCATTTCGCTGCCAGCCGGTTACCTGCGCGAGGCCTATGCCAAGGTCCGCGCCCGCGGTGGCGTGTGCATCGCCGATGAGGTGCAGGTCGGTTATGGCCGCCTGGGCGAGTACTTCTGGGGCTTCGAGGAACAGGGCGTGGTGCCCGACATCATTACCATGGCCAAGGGCATGGGCAACGGCCAGCCATTGGGTGTGGTGATCACCCGCCGCGAGATCGCCGAGGCCCTGGAAGCCGAGGGCTACTTCTTCTCCTCCGCCGGCGGCAGCCCGGTCAGCTGCCGCATCGGCATGGCGGTGCTGGACGTGATGCAGGAGGAAGGCCTGTGGGACAACGCACGCGACACCGGGCGCTATTTCAAGGCACGCCTGCAGGCACTGGTCGACAAGCACCCGCTGGCTGGCGCGGCCCATGGTTCGGGTTTCTACCTGGGGCTGGAGCTGGTACGCAACCGTGCAACCCTGGAGCCTGCCACCGAGGAAACCATGCTGCTGTGCGACCGCCTGCGCGAGCTGGGGATCTTCATGCAGCCGACCGGCGACTACCTGAACATCCTCAAGATCAAACCGCCGATGTGCACCACCCGGGCGAGTGTCGACTACTTCGTCGACAGCATCGACCGGGTGCTTGGCGAAGGCCTGTAGGGAATGGCGTAAGGGCTGGGGTGCTGGGCTTCAGATGTTCAGCGCCTGTGAGATCGAGCGCCGCCCGCGCGGCGCATCGCGAGCTGCGCTCGCTTGTGTCTTCGAAGGAGGTAAGGTGTTAGGTGAGAGGGGTGGACGGCAAGCTGCTAGC
>NZ_NEHW01000022.1 GCF_002112505.1 Pseudomonas sp. R28(2017) | reverse complement strand
AGCACCTGGTCGATCGGCCAGCGGATGGCGCGGAACACCTCGCGGAAGTTGTGCACGAGGAAGTTGAGGGTTGCAGTGACCCAGTCGCCCAGGGGGATGGTGGCCGCCTGGAACGGGTCGAGAAGGCTGAATTCGGACATGAGGGCTTACCTCTTCTTGTGCTTAGTGGCGGCTCAGGGTCTGCAGCAGCTCGTTCTTCGACACGGTGCCCTTGAAGGCCCCCTGGCGGTCGAGCACCGGCACCGGATACGGCAGGTCGGCCGCAATGCCCAGCACCTCGTGCAGTGGCGTGTCGGTGTACACCGGCTGCTGCTCGTGCAGGCTGTAGCGCTCACTGGCGCTGGCGCCGTTGGCATCGGTGTCGACCACGCCGAGCAACTGCCCGCGGTCGTCGACCAGGTAGCCGAATGGCACGCCGGCCTGGAAGCTCGGCGCCTTGCCATTGACCTTGCACACCACGGCCGGGTCGAACTTCGCCAGGTCACCGGCCTTGAGCACCCGCGAGCTGTCGAAGCTCTTGAAGAAGGTACGCACGTAGTCGTTGGCCGGCTGGTTGATCAGCTCCTGCGGGGTGCCGATCTGCACCACCCGCCCGCCTTCCATGATCGCGATGCGGTGGCCGATGCGGATGGCTTCCTCGATGTCGTGGGAAATGAAGATGATGGTGCGCTGCTGCTCGGCCTGCAGGCGCATCAGCTCGCCCTGCATCTCGCTGCGGATCAGCGGGTCGAGGGCGGAAAACGCCTCGTCCATCAGCAGAATGGTCGGGTCGTTGGCCAATGCCCGCGCCAGGCCCACCCGCTGCTGCATGCCGCCGGACAGCTGGTGCGGGTAGCTGTGCTCGTGGCCGGCCAGGCCCACCTGGCTCAGCGCCTCACGGGCACGGCTGTGGCGCTCGGCTTCCGCCACGCCGGCAATCTCCAGGCCGAAGGCGGTGTTTTCCAGCACGCTCATGTGCGGCATCAGGGCGAAGGACTGGAACACCATGCCCATTTCCTTGCGGCGCACGTCGAGCAAGGCTTTGTCGGAGAGCCCGGTGATTTCCTTGCCGTTGAGGTGAATGCTGCCGGAGGTGGGTTCGATCAGGCGGTTGAACAGCCGCACCATGGTCGACTTGCCCGAACCGGACAGGCCCATGATGACGAAGATCTCGCCACGCTTGACGGAAAAGCTTGCATCGAACACGCCGACGACGTGGCCGGTCTTGCTGAAGATTTCGTTCTTGTCGGCGCCCTTGCGGAGCATCTCCATGGCCATGTCGGGGTTGGGCCCGAAAACCTTGAAGATGTTTTTTACCGAAAGAATCTCATCGGCATGGCTCATACGACCCTCTTTATTATGCTTATTAACCAATCTTTGAACATCGCACTTTCAATAAGGCGGGTAGAGATCAGTGCGAGTACGCTTGGCAGTCCGTTCAAATTCGAACGTGAGTCAAAACCGGCACGCAGAAGTCCTGCTTCAAAGTTATTCGACATCGCTGTCGCGAATGCCGCGCCGTGGGTTTCACGTTAGGCCTTGATCCAGACCGGGTCCAACGACATTTGTACCGCCCAAACCATTACCTGAAGTTATCAATCGGCCTGCAAGCGCGGCGCTAGACCGCCGTTGCGTTTACCGCCAGGCCGTTTACAGGCTAGAGTGGTCCACCTGGCTAGACGAAGGACCTCGCCCCACCACCATGGTCAGACACTCCGAACCCGATCAGACGCTGATCAAGATGCCGTCGCTGCGCGCCGTGAAAGTCTTCGTCGCCGCCGCCAAGTACCAGAACTTCACCCGCGCCGCCGAGGCCCTGTGCGTGACCCAGGCCGCCGTCAGCCGGCAGATCCGCGAGCTGGAAACCTACCTCGGCGCCGAACTGTTCACCCGCGTGGGCCGGGCGGTGGAGCTGACCGTGGCCGGTTCGATCTTCTTCGATGCGGTGCAGTTGTCGTTCGTCAACATCTCCCAGGCCGCCGAGCGCATCCGCAGCAACACCAACACCCGGCATGTGGTCACCCTGTGCTGCTCGCCGGCGTTTGCCGCGTTATGGATGGGGCCGCGCATGCCCAGGTTCCTCGACGAAAACCCGGACATCGACATCAATCTGGTGACCACGCAGAACTTCCTGTCGATGGAGCCGGGGGTGCGTCCGGACATCTACATCACCAAGCTGGGCAAGGTGCAGGCGGGCTACAGTTCGCACCCTCTGAACCATGACGTGATCTACCCGGTGTGCACGCCACAGTACCTGGCCTCGCACCCCGAACTGCGCACGCTGGAGGGCTTGCGCGACGGTACGCTGCTCAACCTCACTCCCTATGGCCGCTCGCAAGTCGCCGAGCATGTCGACTGGAATGTCTGGCTGGCGTTGCACGATGTCGACCTGAAGAGCCGCGCCAGCACCGCGCCGCATTTTTTCAATGCCAACGATTACAACCTGCTGGTGCAACTGGCGCTGAACAACCAGGGCGTGGCGCTGGGCTGGCATCACCTGATCGCGCCGCTGGTGGCCCAGGGCTTGCTGGTGCGCCCGGTGGAGCAGGAACTGGTGCTCAAGGACACCTTCCATTTCCTGGCCTTCAACGAGGAAAAGGAACACGACTCCAGTTGCCGGCGCTTGCGCGAATGGTTGCTGCAGGAGTTTCAGCCGCTGCTGGAGCAGTTGCGTATGGCGTGAGTACCGGGGCGCGGCTGGGTGCGCGCCACAGCACCTGCCAGCCGATACGCCTCACTGCACCGGCAAAAAATTCATCAACAGCAGACTCTGCGCATAATTCAACCCAATCCGCCGATACCGCTCATCCAGCAACTCCGCCAGCAGATCCAGCCGCGCCACGATCTTGCCGAACTCCACGGCGAAACTCAGGTTGTTGCCCTCCTCCGAAATCTCGTTGGAAAACAGCAACAGCACCCCGTTGGTATCCTGCCGCTGGCTGAGCATCCAGGTTGCCTTCTCGATATTGCGCGCCGCGTTGTTGACGAACAGCGGGTCGATGGTATCGGTCATGTAGAACTCGGTACGCCCGCCGTGCGCAGTAATCAGCATGCTGCCGATGGCGTAGATGAAGGCACCGACCCGGTCGCCACGAAAATCCGGGTTCAAGGCATAGCTCAGGGCGGCGAGATCGCGGCGGTTGCCCAGTTGCGGCAAGGGCTGGCGCTGTTCGATGGCGATGCGGATCTGCCGCTCGGCGGTGGCGGCATCCACATAGCCGGACATTTTCCATTGGTTGGGATTGCGCAGGTACAGCTTGTTCATCAGCAGGTACAGGCTTTGCAGGTTGTCGCGCATGGCCAGCGTGGCCATGCGGTCGACGCTGGTCTGGAACAGCTCGCTGGGCTTGCCGTTGCCGAACTGGCTGACGATGTCGTGGCCTTGCTGCTGGCTACAGCCGGCCAGGCCAATCAGGGCGCCTGCCAGCAGCAGGCGTGGGAAGAATCGGGGATTGCTTGCAACCATCGGCACCGGGGTCGTATTCGGCGGCCGCACCGGGAGTCGGTACGGCCTGGCCAAGCATAGAGCCCGGAAATCGGAAAAAGTGCGGCCAGTACAGGCAACACATCCATCACATGGCGTGACGCAGCATCTCCACCACCTGCGCATGCAACACCGGGTCACCACAGGCCACCACACAGCCGCCATTCTGCGCGCTGCTGCCATCCCACGCGGTAATCACCCCACCGGCCCCTTCGATGATCGGCATCAGCGCCTGCACGTCATACGGCTGCAGGCTCGCCTCGACGATCACGTCGACAAAGCCCGAAGCCAGCATGCAGTAGGCATAGCAATCACCGCCATAGCGCATCAACCGCGCCTTGCCGGCCACGGCTTCGAACGCCGCCTTGCGCTCGGCGGTGTCGAACATGTCCGGCGTGGTGCACATCAGCGTGGCCGAAGCCAGGTCGGCGCAGGCACGCGTCTTCAGCGGCGTACCGCTGCGCCATGCACCTTGCGGGGTGCCCACGAAGCGTTCGCCGGTGAACGGCTGGTTCATCACACCCACCACCGGCCGTGTCCCATCGTTCAGGGCAATCAGCGTGCCCCACAGCGGCAGGCCGGTGATGAACGCGCGGGTGCCGTCAATTGGGTCGAGCACCCAGGTCAGCGGGCTGCTGCCCACCGCCACGCCAGCTTCTTCACCGAGAATACCGTGCTCCGGGTAACGCACCTGGATCAGTTCACGCATGGCATCTTCGGCCGCCTTGTCGGCAACGGTTACCGGGTCGTACAGGCGCCCGCCCTTGTCCTCGACCTCCAGGCTGGCACGGAAATACGGCGTGATCGCCGCTGCAGCGGCATCGGCCAGCTGTTCGGCGAAGGCTTGGAATTCGCCGATCTGTTCAGCGCTCAGGGACATGGGGCAGGCCTCGTGGGAAATGTCGGGGCTGCATCATACCCGACAACCCGCATGGCAGTAGACGTCGACAAACAGGTGCCACTATTATGCCATTATTGCCACTTCATTTAACGGTCACTCAATCGTTGTACTAGGATACCAAGCACCTCCCGCAGCAGGCCCAGGATGCTGGCCAGCAGCCAGGCGGGATTCGCTCCACCGGACCTCATGGATGACACGATGAATTCGCACTTGCTCTACCCGCAGATCGGCAAAGTCATTGCCAGTACCGGCAGCCGCCAGTTCCCGCGCATGCTCCACGACCTGATCCAGGCTCACCTGAGCATCGATGCCATGCAGATTCGCCAGTTGCCTGTGGTAGCTGCCGAACGTGGCAACGACTCGGCGCTGGTCAATGAAACCGTGTTTACCTCTGATCACTGCCTTGAAGGTGATTTCAGCGACCCGGCGCGCCTGCACCTGATCCGTCGCAAGGGCGAATCGCGTTATGAGATCCAGGTGCTGCGCGCGGGCTCGACCTATGGCTTTTCGGCCCATGAACGCAGCCGCCTGGATGACATCTCGCCCCTGCTGCTGCCGATGCTGGAGAAGCATATCGACGCTCTTCAGCCAACTGCCGAACGTAGCGCACCGGAAAGCCTCGAAGCGCGTTTTCTGGAGCGCATCGGCCAGTCAGGGCTGAAGCTCTCTGAGCGTGAGTGCCAGGTGTGCCTGGGGTTGCTGGCCGGGCATACGGCCCCGGAACAGGCCGAGCGGCTGGCGCTGAAGGTGAATACCGTGGAGAGCTACCTGCGTCGGGCAGCGATCAAGCTGGGGATCAGCGGGCGGCATTCGTTGATGCGCTGGATGTACGCCGAAGCCTGAGCCCTGTTTTCTCCTGCGCCGGCCTCTTCGCGGGCAAGCCCGCTCCCACAGGTACTGCATGCACTCAAAGGCCGTGGTGAACCTGTGGGAGCGGGCTTGCCCGCGAAGAGGCCGGAACAGGCGAGCTTCAATCCCTGGCCAATGCCTCGATCGGGTCGAGCCGCGCCGCATTCCTGGCCGGCACAAACCCGAACACCACGCCAATCAAGGTCGAACAGGCAAACGCCATGACGATCGACGCCGGCGAAAACACCATCTCCCACTGTTTCACGAACAGCTCGAACAGATAGCCGATCCCGTACGACAGTCCGATCCCGACCACCCCGCCAAACAGGCAGACCATCACCGCCTCCACCAGAAACTGCTGGCGAATGTCCGACTGCCGCGCCCCCACCGCCATGCGGATACCGATCTCGCGGGTGCGCTCGGTCACCGACACCAGCATGATGTTCATCACCCCGATACCGCCCACCACCAGCGAGATCACTGCGATCAGCGACAGCAGCAAGGTCAGCGAGCGGCTGGTCTTCTGCACCGTCTGCATGATGCTGTCGAGGTTGTTGGTGAAGAAGTCCTTGGTGCCATGGCGCTGCAGCATCACCTTGGTCACCTCCTCCTCCACCCGCTTGCTCGGCACGCCGTCCTTGATGCGCACGCTGATGCTGTCGAGGTGGCGCTGGCCAAGCACGCGGCCGGCGGCGGTTTCGTAGGGCACCCAGATGTTCAGCTGGTTGCTGGCGACGAACAGGTTCTTGTTCTCGGCGGTTACGCCGATCACCGTGCACGGCAGGTTGCCGACCAGGATCACCTGCCCCAGCGGGTCGACATTGCTGCCGAACAGGCGCTTGCGGGTGTTGTGGTCGATCACCACCACCTGCGCCTGGCGCCGGGCGTCGTCGGCGCTGAACACGATGCCGGCGGCCAACGGGATGTTGCGCACCTGGAAGTAGTGTTCGCTGACGCCATTGAGCTGTACGTCGACATCCAGGTTGCGGTAGCGCACCAAGGTGCTCTGGCCGATCACCGGGGTGGCGCTGTCGACGTAGTACAGCGCGTTCAGGGCCGCCACGTCGGCCGGCAGCAGGGTCTCGATGGTCTTGGCCCGGCTGTCGCCGAAGTTGCTGCCCGAGTAGATGTCGATGGTGTTGCTGCCGATCGCCTGGATGTCCTTGAGCACGTAGCCCTTGGCACCTTCGCCGATGGCCGAGATCGACACCACCGAGGTGATGCCGATGACGATCCCGAGCATGGTCAGCAAGGTGCGCATGCGGTGCGAGACCAGCGCGATCCAGGCCATCTTGAAGGCCTCGCGGAACATCCCCAGGCTGGCGACCAGGCGCCTGGCGGCCGGCAGCGTGGGCGCAGGCTCGGCCGCGGGCACGGGCAGTGCCTCGTGGGCGTTGCGCTGGTCGCTGATGATCTGCCCGTCACTGACTTCGATGATGCGTTCGGCATGGGCGGCAACCTTGGGGTCGTGGGTCACCAGGATCACCGTGTGCCCGGCGGCGTGCAGCTCCAGCAGGATGTTCATCACCTCCTTGCCGCTGCGGGTGTCCAGGGCGCCGGTCGGCTCGTCGGCGAGGATCACCTGGCCGCCATTCATCAGCGCCCGGCAGATGCTGACCCGTTGCTGCTGGCCGCCGGACAGCTGGCTTGGGCGATGCTCAAGGTGCCCGCCAAGGCCCAGGCGGGTCAGCAGCTCCCGTGCGCGCTGGTGGCGTTGGCCCTGTGGCGAGCCGGCATAGACGGCCGGGATCTCGACGTTATGCAGCGCATCCAGGTGCGGCAGCAGGTGGTAGCGCTGGAAGATGAAACCGAAGTGGTCGCGGCGCAGGGCGGCCAGGGCATCGTCGTCCAGTTCGCGGGTTTCCTGGCCGCCGACCTGGTAGCTGCCACTGCTGGCGTTATCCAGGCAGCCGAGGATGTTCATCAGGGTCGACTTGCCCGAGCCGGAAGCCCCGATGATCGCCACCAGCTCGCCGCTGCGAATCTGCAGGTCGATGCCCTTGAGCGCGAGGAACTCGCGGTCACCGGCAAGGAAGCTGCGGGTCACGCCCTGCAGGCGCAGCAGCGGTTCGCCCTGGCCGCTGGCGACGGCCCTGTGCGGGGTCAGCTCGACATTCATGTTCATGCTCACGCCCCTGCTTCGCCAGACACCGGCTCGCCGATCACCACCCGGTCGCCCTCGGCCAGGCCGTCCTTGACCTGCACCTTGACGTTGTTGTTGATGCCGGTTTGCACGTTGCGCACCTGGGCAAAGCCCTTGGCATCGAGCACCCGCACCGGGAAGCTGCCGTCCGCGTTGCGCAGGCCCAGCGCCGCCACCGGCACGGTCAGCACAGCGGCGGCGGTATCGAGGACGATATGCACCTGGGCGGTCATCGAGATGCGCAGGCGATGGTCGGGGTTGGGTACCTCGAACAGCGCGTTGTAGAACACCGCGCCGTTGGGCTTGGCACTGCTGCCGTCACTCTTGTCGGTGCTCTGTGCGTAGTTCTGCGGCGCAGGCTCGGTGCCGCGCAACTTGGCGTAGTAGCGTTTGTCCTCGCCCAGGATGGTGAAGTACACCGCCTGCCCCGGGGTGATGTGGATCACGTCGGCCTCCGACACCTGCGCCTTGACCGTCATGGTGTCGAGGTCGGCCAGCTTGAGCAGGATCGGCGCCAGTTGGTTGGCGATCACGGTCTGCCCTTCCTGGGTGACGATGCCCACCACATGGCCGGTGATCGGCGCGTTGATGCGGGTGTAGCCGAGGTTGACCCGGGCCGTGTCGATCTCGACCCGGGCGCTCTGGATCTGTGCGTCGAGCGAACGCACTGCGGCCTGCTGCACTTCGTATTCCGACTCGGCGTTTTCGAAGTCCTGACGCGACACCGACTCGTCGGCCTGCAGTTCGCGGTAGCGCTCGTACACCCGCCTGGCCTGCCTGAGCTGGGCCTGGGTCGAGCGTTTTTCGGCCTGCAGTTTCTCCTCATCGACTTCGGCCTGGCGCAAGGTGTTGCGCAGCACCAGCGGGTCGATCTCGGCCAGCCACTGGCCCTCGCTGACCTTGTCGCCCAGCTTGACCTTGAGCGACTTCAGCTGCCCGGACACCTGCGCGCCGACATCCACCTGCTTGATGCCTTCGAGGATACCGGTGGCCAGCACCGCGTTCTCGATATCGCCACGCTCGACCGTGGCGATGATGTACTGCGGCGCCTTGGCCGGGGCCTGGACCGCGTACAAGGTGATGCCGGCGACCAGGGCCACGGCGGCGCCGAGGCTGAACTTGCGGAATCTGGACTTATCCATGAACACTCACTTCCATTCAGAACACATGATCAACGGCTTGCCTCTTGCCCCGTGGGAGCGGGTTCACCCGCGAACGCGTCGGTAAAGCCACAATCGCATTCGCAGGTGACCCCGCTCCCATGGGGGCCGAGGCTCCTTCTATTGCTGCGTCACCTTGCCTTGCTGCAGCGCCTGGCCGTCGTGCCACCAGGCCGCCAGGCTGAACACGTCCGGCACCTTGAGGATGCTGAAGTGGTCGCCCGGCCCCTGCCACAGCGCCAGTTGCGGCATCAGCGCCTGCCAGCCGGCGTGCATCGCCGCCTGTTCAGCGGCGTTGCCGGCCGGGTCCAGGCTCGGGTCATCCACCAGCACCAGCTCTACAGGCCCGCTGTAGCTCAAACCCGGCTGGTAGCGGGTGCGCAGTGCCGTGGCGAAGGTGCGCACCGTGCCCTCCAGCGCCCGCGGGGTCGAACGTGCCGGCAGCAGGCCGATTCGCACCATGGCCGCATGCAACTGGCGCACTTGCTCGTCGTCGCTGACCTGGGCGAAGGCCTGCGGCTCGATGCCCAAGGCCTTGCCGGTGGACAGCTGCAGTGCATCGATCAGCTTTTGCAGCGCCTCGCCGAAGGTGTAAGGCCTGCCGCATGAGCCCCCCTCACCCGGCGCCTCGCTGTCGATCAGGGTCAGCGAACGCACCTGGCGGCCCTTGGCTTCGAAGCGCGCGGCCAGGGCATGCGCGACCCAGCCTCCGAACGAATGGCCGACCAGGTTGAGCGGGCCTTGCGGGTAGAGCGCCTCGATGGCCTGCAGGTGGCAGTCGGCAGCAGCCTCCACCGTACTGTGCGGCACCCGACTGCCATCCAGGCCGCGCGCCTGCAGGCCGTACAGCGGCCAATCCGGCCCCAGGGCCTCGGCCAGGCCAATGAAACTGGTGACGCTATCGCCGGCACCGGGCACGCAGAACACCGGTGCGTGGCCCGGCTGCCCGGTCTGGATCGCCACCAACGGTTGATGAGCCGGCTGCTCGGCAGCCGCCGGCAGCCTTGCCAGTGCCTGGACCATCGCTGCGCCCAGCGCCGCTACGTGGGGTTCCTGCATCATGCTGCGGTGGTCGCCGGGGACGTCGCATTCGAGCAACGCCTGGGTCGGCAACGCCTCGTGCCAGCCCAGGCTCGACAGGCTGTCGCTGCCTTGCTCGGCGCGGAACAGGTGCACCGGCATATCGAGTGGCGCCAGGCGGTAATGGGCCATGGCGTGACCGTGGGCCAGTTCGCGCTCGAAGTAGTGGCGCAACTGCACATCGCTCATGCTCGACCACAAGCCGTAGAGCAGATGGTGTTCTCGGCAACTGGCAAGCAGGCTGGCGAAGTCGCTGTGCTGGGCCTCCAGGCGCTGCAGCTGCGCCAACGGCGCGGTCCCCGCCTCGCCCTGGGTATGCCAGAAACGGTTGCAGTTGAGCAGCAGCTGGTTTTCCAGGGCCCGCGGCCCCTGCCAGCGGGCCTTGCCCTGATCGGCCAGGCGCGGCACGTAGGTATCGATCAGGCCAAGGAATTCGACCCCCTCGTCCGCACCCAGCAGCTGGTTGGCCATCTCGAAGGCCAGTACGCCACCAAACGACCAGCCTGCCAGGCGATAAGGGCCGTGGGGCTGGACCTTGCGCAGCTGCGCGATCTGGTAGCGTGCCAGGCACTCCAGCGTACGCGGTTGGGCTTCACCACACGGGATACCCGGCAGGCCGTAGATCGGGAAGTCCCCCGGCAGGTGCTGGCCCAGCACCGGGAAGTAGAAGTCCAGGCCGGTGAATTCGTGGACCAGGAACAACGGCGCCTGGGTACCGCTGGCACGCACATTCACCACTGTCTGTGCCTGACCGGGGTGGCCGGCCCCCAGATGCTGGGCAAGCGCCGCTACGCTGGGCTGCTGGAACACGTCATTGATCGCGGCCATCAGGCCGGCCTTGCCAAGCTTGTCGATCAGCCGAATCGCTGCCAGCGAGTGGCCGCCCAGTTCGAAGAAGTTGTCGTGGCGCCCTACCCGTTCCACACCCAGCAGCTCGCGCCAGAGCGCGGCCAACAGGGTTTCGGTTTCACCGACCGGGGCTTCGTACGGGCGCTCCTCGGCCGCCTCGGGTGCGGGCAGCGCCTTGCGGTCAAGCTTGCCGTTGGGGCTCAGCGGCAGCGTTTCGAGGTGCATGAACAGCGCCGGGACCATGAATTCCGGCAGGTGCGCGAGCAGTGCCGTGCGCAAGGCCTCCATGGTTTTCGATTCGCCGGTGTAGTACGCGACCAGGCGCTGATCACGGGCCACGACCACGGCTTCCTTGATACCGTCGATGGCGGTCAGGCCGGCCTGGATTTCGCCCAGTTCGATGCGCAGGCCACGGATTTTCACCTGATCGTCGTTGCGGCCCAGGTATTCGAGGTTGCCGTCCGCCAGGTGGCGAGCGAGGTCGCCGGTGCGGTACAGCCGTCCGCCAGGGTGGAACGGATCGTCGATGAAGCGCTCTGCCGTGAGCTCGGCGCGGTTGAGGTAGCCGCGGGCGACCTGGACACCGCCGATGAACAGCTCGCCGGCCACACCTTGCGGCACCGGCTGGCCTTGGCCATCGAGCACGTACAGCGTGGTATTGGCGATGGGTTTGCCGATCGGGGTGTTGTCGGGGGCGGTTAAGCAGTGCCAGGCGCTGACATCCACTGCCGCTTCGGTCGGGCCGTAGAGGTTGTGCAGCTCTACGGCTGGCAACTGGGCGTGGAAGCGGCGCACCAGGCTGCCCGGCAAGGCTTCACCGCTGCACAGCACGCGCTTGAGAACCTGCACCGTCCCTGTGGGAGCGGGCTTGCCCGCGAAGAAGCCAGCGCGGTGCATGGCACCGGCTTCGCCGGTGTTCGCGGGTGAACCCGCTCCCACAGGGGGGGTGTTTGCTGTGGAAGACAGGAACACATCCAGCATCGACGGCACGAAGTGCAAGGTGGTGATGCGTTCGTCCTGGATGATCTGGCGCAGGTACTCGGGATCACGATGGCCTCCCGGGCGGGCCATGACCAGGCGCGCACCGGTCTGCAGCGGCCAGAGGAATTCCCACACCGACACGTCGAAGCTGAACGGGGTTTTCTGCAACACCACGTCATCGGCGCCAAGCTGATAGGCATCCTGCATCCACAGCAGGCGGTTCACCACGCCGGCATGTTCGTTCATCACGCCTTTGGGCAGACCGGTCGAACCGGAGGTGTAGATCACGTAGGCCAAATGTTGTGGCGTCAGGCCTGCAATCACGGGGTTACTTGCAGGCTGGTCATTCCAGCTGGGCTGATCCAGATCGATGATCTGCCCGGCATCCGGCACATGGCGGGTCGCCGCATGCACCAGCACCGCCACTGGCGCGCTGTCGCTGAGCATATGACGCACACGCTCGGCCGGGTAATCCGGGTCGACCGGCACGTAAGCACCCCCGGCCTTGAGAATGGCCAGCAACCCGACCACCATCGACAGGCCACGTTCGACACAGATCGCCACACGATCATCCGGTTTGACGCCCAGGGCGATCAGGTGATGCGCGAGTCGGTTGGCCTGCTCGTTGAGCTGGCGATAACTCAGTTCACCCTCGTCAGCCCGCACGGCAAGTGCATCCGGTGTACGCGCCACCTGCACCTCGATCAAACCATGCAAGGTCTGCTCTAGGTCGTAATCGACTGCGCTGTCGTTGAACTCCAGCAACAGCCGCTTGCGCTCATCGGCATTCGGCAGCCCTGTGTGAGCCGGAACGGCGCGCTCGCCTTCGGCGAAGGTCCACAGCAATTGCTCCAGATACCCCACATAGCGTTCGACAGTGGCCCGATCGAACAGCGCGGTGGCAAACACGATGCCGCCACTGAAGCCATCGGCATCTTCACCCAGGCTCAGGCTAAGGTCGAACTTGGCGATACGCGCCTGCCCGCCCACGGCCGTCACCGCCAGGTCGCCCAGCTGCAAGGCCTGGCGCTCGGGCGTTGCGTCCCAGTCCAGCGATACCTGGTACAGCGGCGTATGGGCCAGGCTGCGTGGCGGGCGCACGGCCTCGACCACCTGCTCGAAGGGCAGGTCCTGATGCGCCTGCCCGTTCAGCACGGCAGCCTTGACCCGCGCCAGCAACGTGGCCACATCCGGTGTACCCGACGTGTCCACGCGCACGGCGATGGAATTGACGAACATGCCGATCAGGCCATCGACCTCGGCCTGACGACGGTTGGCCAATGGTGAGCCAATCACGACTTCATCCTGCCCGGCCAGGCGCGTCAGCAATACCGCCCACGCCGCCATGAACAGCATGTACGGGGTCACCCCTTGGGCCCGGCACACGGCCTTGAGCTCATCGCTCAGGCGCGGCCCCAGGCTGAGCACAATGCTGTCACCGGCATACTGCTGGCGCTCCGGCCGCGGCCGGTCCCAGGGCAGGCTCACCAGCGTCGGCGCCCCGGCCAACTGCTCACGCCAATAATCGGCCTGGCGCTGCAAGGCTTCAGCACTCAGCCAGCGGCGCTGCCACAAGGCGTAATCCAGGTACTGCACCGGCAAAGCCGGCAGCGGGTCGTCGCGATCAGCGCTGAACGCCGGGTACAGCTGGCCCAGTTCGCGCAGCAGCACAGCCAGCGACCAGCCATCGGCTACCAAGTGGTGCACGGTCAGCAGCAGGATGTGGTGATCCTCGGCCCGTTGCAGCAAACGGCCACGAATCGGCAGGTCATGGTTCAGCGCGAAGGGTTCGCTGCCGGCCTGTTCGAGCAGCTGCGCCAGCGCCTGTTCGCCCAACTCGCGCGCATCTTCCCTGACCAGCTGGAAACCACGGGCATCCGCCGCCAGCACCACACGCGGCTGGCCATCCTGCGCCACAAAGTGGCTGCGCAGGCTCTCGTGACGTTCCACCACGCGCCGCAATGCCCGCTCCAGCGCCAACGTATCCAGCGCCCCGTGCAGGTGCAACCCAAGGGGAATGTGATAGGCCGTGCTGCCCTCGCTCATCTGCGCCAGGAACCACAGCCGCTGCTGGGCGAACGACAGCGGCAGGCTGCCCAGCCGTGGGCCCGGCTGGATCGCCGGCAAGGCGCGCTCGGCGTGGCTGCCCAGGCTGGCCGCGACCGCTGCCAGGCTGTCATCGGCGAACAGCTCGCCCAGTGCCAGCTCCAGCCCCAGACGCTGGCGCACCTGGGCCAGCATGCGCATGGCCAGCAACGAGTGGCCGCCCAGCTCGAAGAAGCGGTCCTGGCGCCCAACCCGCTCCAGCTGCAGCAGTTCCCCCCACAGCTGAGCCAACACGGTTTCGCGTTCGCCTTGCGGCGCTTCGTAGGCCGCTGCAGCAAAGTCCTGCGGGCCAGGGAGCGGTAGCGCCTTGTGGTCGACCTTGCCATTGTTGGTCAGCGGCATCCGCGCCAGTGCCACATAGGCACCCGGCAGCATGTAGTCGGGCAGCCGACCGCGCAGGAAGCCGCGCAAGGCGCTGGCATCGAGCGCCGCGTCGTGGCGGGTGAACCAGGCAACCAGGCGCAGCGGCCCTTGCCCGTCCGGTATCGCCGAAACCTGCACGTCACCAATGCCCGGGCACTGCGACAGCTGTTGCCTGATCTCTCCCAGTTCGATGCGAAAGCCGCGGATCTTCACCTGGTCGTCATTGCGGCCCAGGCATTCCAGCTGGCCGTCAGGCTGCCAGCGCACCAGATCGCCGGTTCGATAGAGCCTGGCCCCGGGCCGCTGGCTGAACGGGTCGTCGATGAAGCGCTCGGCGGTAAGTTCAGGCCGATTGAGATAACCCAGTGCCACACCGTCGCCGCCAATGTACAGCTCGCCGACCACCCCGCGCGGCACCAGCTGGCAATGGGCATCGAGCACATAGACCTGGGTGTTGCCGATCGGTTGGCCAATCGGTACCTGGGTGGCATTCAATGCCAGCGCCTGGACAGTGCAGGCCACGGCGAAGGTCGTGGTCTCGGTCGGCCCGTAGCCATTGAGCAGGCGCAGGCCCGGCGCTCGCTCCAGCAACGCCCGGAAAGCCGCCGGTTCGGCACGCTCGCCGCCGCTGATGAGGATGCGCAGGCCCGCCAGCGCATCGGGCAGCAGCTGGACGTACTGGTTGAACAGCGCCGTGGTCAGGAACAGCACGGTGATGCCGTCATCCACCAGCGCCTGGGCGAAACGCTGAGGGTCGACCAGGGTCTGGTGATCGATCACCCGCACCTGCCCGCCGTTGAGCAGCGCGCCCCACACGTCCATGGTGCTGGCATCGAATGCCGGGTTGGAGGCAAAGGCGATGCGGTCCCGGGCATTGAAGTCGGCGTAGCCGTTGTTCAGCACCAGGCGGGTGATACCGCGCTGCGGCACGCATACGCCCTTCGGCTTGCCGGTGGTGCCCGAGGTATACATCACGTAGGCCGCATTGCCCGCTTCCTGCGCCAGGCCCGGGTTGTGCCCGGCTTGCAGGTCGAGTACCTGCGCGTCGAGGTCCACCCGGCGTACCGGGAAGTTCGCCAAGGTATCGGCCTGGGTCAACAGCATCACCGCCTGGCAATCTTCGACCATGAACGCTTGGCGCTCGACCGGCGCATGGATATCCAGCGGCACATACACCGCCGCACACTTGAGCACCGCCAGTTGCGCCACCAGCAAGGGCAGCGAGCGCGGCAGCAGGATCGCCACGCGCGCGCCGGGGGCCACGCCTTCGGCGATCAGGTAATGGGCCAGGCGGTTGGCCTGCAGGTTGAGCTCGCCATAGCTGACCGCCTGCTGGCCGTGCACCGCCGCCAGGGCCAGCGGATGACGGGCCACACGCTGCTCGAACAGGCGTGCCACGCTCAGCTCACGTGGGTAATCCGCTGCGGTCGCATTGTAACGGTGCAGCAGGGTATGGCGTTCTTCTTGGCCAAGCAGGTCAACCTGCTCCAGCGGCATCTGGTCGTTGCCGACCATCGCCCACAGCAAGGTTTCCAGGTAGCCCAGGTAGCGCCGCACGGTCACTTCGTCAAACAGCGCCGTGGCGTAATCGAGGCTGCCGGCCAGCACATCAGCGTGCTCGCCCAGGTTCAGGGTGAGGTCGAACTTGGCCACCTGCGCGGCCTGCGCCACGGCTTCGAGCTGCAAGCCATCCAGCTGCAAGGCAGCGCCCTGGGTTGCCTGCCAGTTCAGGGTCACCTGGAACAACGGCGTGTGGCCCAGGCTGCGGGCGGGCCGAACGATTTCGACCACCTGCTCGAACGGCAGGTCCTGGTGCGCCTGGGCCGCCAGCACACGGGCCTTGACCTGGCCGAGCAACGCCTCGGTGGTGGCGGCCGAAGCGCTGTCGATGCGTATGGCCAAGGTGTTGACGAACAGCCCCGCCAGCGCTTCGAGCTCAGCATGGCCACGGCCGGCCACCGGGCAGCCGATCACCACCTCGTCCTGGCCGGCCAACCTGGCCAGCAAGGCCGCCCAGGCGCCCAGCACGGTCATGTACAAGGTGACCCCGTGGCGCAGGGCCAGGGTGCGCAGGCCGGCCGCCAGGCGCGGGTCCAGTTGCAGCGGCAGGCTGGCCCCGGCGAAATCCTGGCGCTCGGGGCGTGGCCGGTCGCTCGGCAGTTTCAACAAGGTCGGTGCGCCATCCAGCGCCTGGCGCCAGTAATCGGCCTGGCGCTGCAACTGCTCGCCGGCCAGCCAGCGTCGCTGCCACACCGCATAGTCGCCGTACTGGATGGCCAGCGCGGGCAGCGGGTCGTCCAGGCCTTGGCACAGGGCCGGATACAGGGCGCCCAGCTCTCGTGTCAGCACCCCCAGCGACCAGCCGTCGGCAACGATATGGTGCACGGTCAACGCCAGCACATGGTGCTGCGCATCCAGGCGCAGCAGGCGCACCCGCAGCAACGGCCCATGGGCCAGGTCGAAGGGCCGGCCGGCCTCTTCGCGCAGCTTGCCGGGCACTGCATCCGGGGCAATGTCCTCGCGCTGGAACCACCCTGCACCGGCCGTCGTGCCGATGATCACCTCGGCGCTGTCATCGCGTGGCACGAAGTGGCTGCGCAGGGTTTCATGGCGCTCGACGATGCGCAACAGGGCGCACTCCAGGGCGTCGTCATCCAGCGGCCCGCGCAGGCCCAGGGCCAGCGGCACGTTGTAGGCCTGGTTGCCACCGTCCATCTGCGCCAGGAACCACAGCCGCTGCTGGGCGAACGACATCGGCAGCGGCTGCTCGCGGGGTACCGGCACGATCACCGGCAGCTCGCTGCGCCCGGCCCCCGCCAGCACCTGGGCCACGGCCGCCAGTTCGGCATTGGCGAACAGCTCGGCCAGGGGCAGTTCCACGCCCAGGCGCAGGCGCACCTGCGAAACCATGCGCATGGCCAGCAGCGAATGCCCGCCAAGGGTGAAGAAGTGGTCACGCCGCCCCACCTGCTCGACCTGCAGCAACTCGGCCCAGATCTGTGCCAGGGCGTGTTCCAGTTCGCCTTCAGGGGGCTCGTGGCCTTGCTCGAACAGCGCCGAACGCTCGGGCCTGGGCAAGGCGCGGCGGTCGAGCTTGCCGTTGGCGGTCAGTGGCAGGGCCTGCAGCTCGACGAATGCCACCGGCACCATGTAGTCCGGCAGGTGCGCCTGCAGCTGCGCACGCAGGCCTTCCGGAGTGGCCGCCTCGACATCCGGCTGGGGCGTGAAGTAAGCCACCAGCCGCGGCTGGCCGGGTTGGTCCTCACGGGCCAGCACCACCGCCTCGTTGATACCCGGCAAGCTGGCCAGGCGGCTTTCGATCTCGCCCAGCTCGATGCGCACGCCGCGGATCTTCACCTGGTCGTCGTTGCGCCCCAGGTAGTCGAGCGTGCCATCGGCCAGCCAGCGCACCAGATCACCGCTGCGGTACATGCGGCCACCGGGGTTGAAGGGGTCGTCGAGAAAGCGTTCGGCGGTCAGCTCGGGGCGGTTCAGGTAACCGCGCGCCACGCCGGCACCGCCGATGTAAAGCTCACCCGGCACCCCCAGCGCCACAGGTTGGCGCTGCGCGTCGAGCACGTACAGGCGCGCGTTGTCCACCGGCCGGCCGATATGCAGCACCCCGCCCGCCTCGACCACCCCGGAGCTTGCCACCACCGTGGTTTCGGTCGGGCCGTAGTTGTTGACCACGGCAAAGCGCTGGGTACGGTTGAACTGGCGCAGCCGGTCACCGCCGATCAGCAGGGTGCGCAGGGTCGGGTGTTCGAGCTGGTGGCTGAAGGCATATTCGGCCACGGGCGTGGGCAAAAAGCTCACGTCCAGTGGCTGGCTGCGCCACCAGGCGAGCATGGCATCGAGGTCTTCATGGCCGTTGGCGGGCGGTGCCAGGTGCAGCGTGGCCCCCGCGCACAACGCCGGCCAGACTTCCCAGGCCATGGCATCGAAGCCGAAGCCGGCCAGGCACGAGGTGTGGCGGCCGTGGCACAGGTCGAAGGCGCGGCAGTGCCAGTCGACCAGGTTGTTGACGGTGCGGTGCTCGACCATCACCCCTTTGGGCTGGCCGGTGGAGCCTGAGGTGTAGATGACGTAGGCCAGCTGGCTGGCCCCCAGTGCCGACACGGTCGGGTTGCTGACAAGGGCCGGCCAGTCGGGCTGGTCCAGCAGCAGCACCGGCACCTCGACCGCGCCCAGGCGCCCGCGCAGCGCCTGCAGGGTCAGCACCACCACAGGGGCACTGTCACTGAGCAGGTAGTGCACCCGCTCATCCGGGTGCGCCGGGTCGATGGGGACATAGCCGGCGCCAGCCTTGAGCACGGCCAGCAGCCCGACCAGGGTCTGCAGCCCGCGGCAGGCGACCACCGCCACGCGGTCATCGGGGCGCACGCCCAGTGCGATCAACCGATGCGCCAGCGCATTGGCCTGGCGGTTGAGGTCGGCATAGCCCAGGGTCTGTTCGCCGCAGGTGGCGGCGAGGCTGTCGGGGTGCGCGTGCGCCTGGTGTTCGATGCGCTGATGCAGGGTCAGGGTCGCCTCGAAACGGCTCGCATGGTCATTGAACCCTTCCAGCAGGGCTTGGCGTTCGCTGCCTGGCAGCATCTGCAGCGCCAGGACCTGGGCATCGGGCGCCTGCAGCAGGCTTTCCAGCGTCTGCTGCAGGTAGGCGCAGACACGCTCGGCCGGCACCTCGGCGCTGGCCAGCAGGGTCAGGCGGAAGGCTTCGCCGAGGTCGTCGACACTCAAGGTCAACGGGTAGTTGGTGGCCTCGGCGGAGTCGACGATATCGATACCGGCCAACGCCGCGCGCCGGGGTGCGGAGGCGCCCACTGCGCTATGGCGGTAATTGAGCAAGGCATTGAACAGCGGCGCCGGGGCCGCTACGCCGCTGCACCGCTGGGCCAGGGCCAGGGGCGCATGCTCATGACGCATCAGCGCACTCAGGCGCTGGTGCGTGGCGCGGATCGCCGTCGGCAGGTCGCTGTCGTTCAGGTCGACCCGCAGCGGCAAGGTGTTGATGAAGATCCCCAGCGCCCGGTCGGTGGCTTCGGCACCCAGCAGGCGCCCCATCAATACGGTACCGAACACTACCCGCTCGCGCCCGGTCAGCCCCCCCAGTACCCGGCCCCAGGCCAGGTGGAACACGCTGGCGACGCTCACGCCAAGGCTGCGGGCATGGGCACGCAGGCGCTGGCACAGGGCAAGTGGCAGGTCGATCATGTGTTCTTGCTGGCTGCCGCCATTGCCCTGCACGTCCTGGATGCCGTAGGCCAACGTCGCTTCGTCGATATCGCCGAGCATCTCGCGGAAGAACGCCTCGTGCTGCGCTTCGCTGACACCGAGCACCGCCTGTGCCACGTAGTTGCGAAACGGCACCGGCGTGCCCAGGCCGTGATCTTCGCCCGTGAGGAAGGCGATCAGTTCGTGGCGCACCACCTCCAGGGCGCTGTGGTCCATGGCGATATGGTGGAACTGCAAGGTGGCACTGAGCCTGCCATCGGCCTCGGGCGCTTCGCGCAACAGGCGCATCAGCGGGGCCTGGGTCAGCTCGAGCCAGCCACGCGCCGGGTCATCACCGGGCAGCTCGAGCACCTGCAGGTCGGCTTGCCGCCACACCACCTGCAGCGGCGTTTCCAGGCCCGCCCAGTGCACCGAGGTGCGCAGGATATCGTGCCGCGCGATCACCCCGCGCAGGGCTTCGGCAAACGCTTGCAGGCGCGCCTCGCTGGCGAACACGAAGCGCGCCTGCATCACGTACGGGTCGTGCCCATTGGCACTGGCGTGGTGAAACAACATGCCCTGCTGCAGCGGCGCCAGCGGGTAAAGGTCCTGGACATTGGCAGCGCCACCGGGAATCTCCGCGACCAGGCGGTCGAGGGTGTCCTGGTCCAGATCGACCAGGTTGACCAGCGCCGGGGTGATCCGCGTGCAGCCGGGCGGGATCAGGTTGCCCGGCACGTGGACGGCGCCCTGTTTCACGGCCACGTATTCACCGCTTTCGATCAGCGCCACCAGCGCCGGCTTGTGCTCGCGCAGGCGTGCCACCAGCGCGGCGTCGGTCAGCGCCTGGCGGTTGCCCTGGACCACCAGCTGGCCGTCCTTGAGCGCCAGCTGCACGTTGTTGGCCGAAAGTGTTGCCAAGAGTTGGTTGATACTCACAGGACGATCTCCATTCTGTCTGTGATGGCTGCATAGCCGGCCAGGGTCGGTTGGTCGAACAGCGCGCGCACGTCGGCTTCCAGGCCTTGTTCGCGCAAGCGGGAGGTCAGGGTCACTGCCAGCAGCGAATGGCCACCCAGTTCGAAGAAGTTGTCGTGGCGCCCTACCCGTTCCACGCCCAATAACTCGCACCAGAGGGCGGCCAGCAGGGTTTCGGTTTCGCCCTCGGGCGCTTCATAGGCGCGATCCTGGATGGCATCGGGCGCAGGCAGTGCCTTGCGGTCGAGTTTGCCGTTGGGGCTCAACGGCAGCGTTTCGAGGTGCATGAACAGCGCCGGGACCATGAACACCGGCAGGTGCGCGAGCAGTGCCGTGCGCAGGGCCTCCATGGTTTTCGGTTCGCCGGTGTAGTACCCGACCAGGCGCTGATCACGGGCCACGACCACGGCTTCTTTGATGCCGTCGATGGCGGTCAGGCCGGCCTGGATTTCGCCCAGTTCGATGCGCAGGCCACGGATTTTCACCTGGTCGTCGTTGCGGCCCAGGTATTCGAGGTTGCCGTCCGTCAGGTGGCGAGCGAGGTCGCCGGTGCGGTATAGCCGTCCGCCCGGGCGGAACGGATCGTCGATGAAGCGCTCAGCCGTGAGTTCGGTGCGGTTGAGGTAGCCACGGGCGACCTGGACACCGCCGATGAACAACTCGCCGGCCACGCCTTGCGGCACCGGTTGGCCTTGGCCATCGAGCACGTACAGCGTGGTGTTGGCGATGGGTTTGCCGATCGGAGTGTTGTCTGGTGCGGCCAGGCAGTGCCAGGCACTGACGTCCACTGCCGCTTCGGTCGGGCCGTAGAGGTTTTGCAGCTCTACGGCTGGCAACTGGGCGTGGAAGCGGCGCACCAGGCTGCCCGGCAAGGCTTCACCGCTGCACAGCACGCGCTTGAGAACCTGCACCGTCCCTGTGGGAGCGGGCTTGCCCGCGAAGAAGCCAGCGCGGTGCATGGCACCGGCTTCGCCGGTGTTCGCGGGTGAACCCGCTCCCACAGGGGGGGTATTTGCTGTGGAAGACAGGAACACATCCAGCATCGACGGCACGAAGTGCAAGGTGGTGACGCCTTCGTCGCGAATGACCTGGCGCAGGTATTCAGGATCGCGGTGCCCTCCCGGGCGGGCCATGACCAGGCGCGCACCGGTCTGCAGCGGCCAGAGGAACTCCCACACCGACACGTCGAAGCTGAACGGGGTTTTCTGCAACACCACATCATCGGCGCCGAGCTGATAGGCATCCTGCATCCACAGCAGGCGGTTCACCACGCCGACATGTTCGTTCATCACGCCCTTCGGCAAGCCAGTCGAACCGGAGGTGTAGATCACATACGCCAGATGCCGTGGTGTCAGTCCGGTAACAACAGGATTGCTGGTCGGTTGCTCGCCCCAGGTCGGCTGATCCAGATCGATGACCTGCCCGGCATCCGGCACATGACGGGTCGCCGCATGCACCAGCACCGCCACTGGCGCGCTGTCGGTCAGCATATGACGCACACGCTCGGCCGGGTAATCCGGGTCGACCGGCACGTAAGCGCCACCGGCCTTGAGAATGGCCAGCAACCCGACCACCATCGACAGGCCACGTTCGACACAGATCGCCACACGATCATCCGGTTTGACGCCCAGGGCGACCAGGTGATGCGCGAGTCGGTTGGCCTGCTCGTTGAGCTGGCGATAACTCAGTTCACCCTCGTCAGCCCGCACGGCAAGTGCATCCGGTGTACGCGCCACCTGCACCTCGATCAGACCATGCAAGGTCTGCTCAAGATCGTACTCAACCGCCGTGTCGTTGAAATCGGCCAGCACGCGCTGGCGCTCCTCGGCTTCCAGAACCGGCAGGCGCTGCACCGGCAAATCAGGCTCATGCTCCAGCGCCTCGACCATGGCCTCCAGCACCTGGTTCATCTGCCCGCAGATACGCGCCGCGCCAATTTCGGCCGGGGTCATGGCCACCAGGCGGAAGCCTTCGCCCGTGTCATCGACGTTCAGGCCCAGCGGGTAATTGCTGCGTTCCTGGCTGGCGAGGTTGACGATACCCTCGGTCGCCTGCTGCTGGCGTGCGGTGGCCACCGTGCTGTGGCGGTAGTTGAGCATGGCGCTGAACAGTGGCAGCGGCGCGGCCACGCCGCTGCAACGCTGGGCCAATGCCAGCGAGGCATGCTCGTGGGCCAGCAGCGCACTGAGCCGCTGGTGGGTGGCATGCGCCGCCTCGCGCAGGTTGACGCCGGCAAGGTCAATGCGCAGCGGCAAGGTGTTGATGAACATGCCCAACGCCCGCTCGGCGCCTTCGCCGCCTTGCAGGCGGCCCAGCAGCACGGTGCCGAACACCACGCGGTCCTGACCGCTGGCGGCACCCAGCAGGCGCGCCCAGGCCAGGTGGAACAGGCTGGCGACGCTGATCCCCAGCTGCCGCCCCTGCTGGCGCAGGCGCAGGGCCAGGTCGGCGCCCAGCCACAGCTGCGCCTCCTCGATATCACGGCCATCGCCTTGTACATCGCCAAGGCCATACGGCAGGGTCGGTTCATCGATGTCGGCCAATTGCGCCCGGAAGAACGCTTCGTGCTCGGCCTGGCTGATGCCCAGGCGCGCCTGCGCTACATAGTTGCGGTACGGCACCGGTGCATGGCCAGGTTCAGCATCAGCCTGCAAGAAGCCGATCAGTTCCTCGCCGACGACCTCCATGGCCGTGTGGTCGAGCACAATGTGGTGGAACTGCAGGGTGGCGTCGATGCCACCAGCCGTCTCGGTGAACAGCAAGCGGATCAACGGGGCCTTAGCCAACTCGAGCCGGGCCTGGCCCGCCTCAGCCTCGAACACGCCGAGCGGCGCCTTGCGCCACACCACCTGAACCGGCTGGGGCAGCCCCTCCCAGAGCACGGCCGTGCGCAATACGTCATGCCGGGCGATGACCTTGTCCAGCGCGGCAGCGAAGGCGTCGAAGTGGGCACGGCTGGCGAAGGCGAAGCGTGACTGCAGCACGTAGGGGTCATGCTCGGCGGCGCTGACATGGTGGTAGAGGATGCCCTCTTGCAGCGGTGCCAGCGGGTAGATGTCCTGGACGTTGCCAGCGCCACCCGGTACCTGGGCGACGATGCGGTCGATGGCAACCTGCTCCAGCGCCACCAGCGGCAGCATCGCCGGGGTGATGTGCTGGCAGCCGGCCGGGATGAGATTGTCCGGAACCTGCACCTGTTGCGCCTGGCCCAGGGTGGCGGCCAGTGCGGCAATGGTCGGCTGGCCGAACAGCGTCCGTACGTCGACCTGCAAGCCTTGCTGGCGCAGGCGCGCAGTCAGGTTCACGGCCAGCAGCGAATGGCCGCCCAGTTCGAAGAAGTTGTCATGGCGCCCTACCTGTTCGAGGTTGAGCATCTGCGCCCACACCTGCGCCAGGGCCGTTTCCACCGGGCCTTGCGGTGCCACGTAGCCCTGGCCGGCAAGCAGTGCCGGGTCTGGGTCTGGCAGGGCCTTGCGGTCGAGCTTGCCATGGCTGGTCAGCGGCAAGGCGGCCAGGCGCGTGAACGCCAGCGGCAACAGATGCGCCGGCAGGCTGGCCTGCAGCGCCTCGCGCAGGGCTTGCACCGTCACCGGTGCGGCTTCGGTGAACCAGGCCAGCAGGCGCCCGTCACGCACCAGCACCACGGCATCGGCGACACCTGGCTGCGCCGCCAGCACTGCCTCGATTTCGCCCAGTTCGACACGCACACCGCGGACCTTCACCTGGTCATCGTTGCGGCCCAGGTAGTCGAGTGTGCCATCGGCATTCCAGCGCACCAGGTCACCGCTGCGGTACAGCCGCTCGCCAACCGCGAACGGGCTGTCGCTGAAGCGTTCCGCGGTCAGCTCCGGGCGATTCAAGTAACCCCGGGCAACCCCTGCCCCGCCAATGTACAACTCACCGACCGCACCCACCGGCACTGGCTGACGGTGCTCGTCGAGCACGTACACCCGGGTGTTGGCGATCGGCGTGCCGATATGCAGCGCGCCCCCCGCTTGCAGCTGCCCGGACGTAGCAACCACGGTGGCCTCGGTCGGGCCATAGTTGTTGACCAGGGCAAAGCCCGGATCGCGCTCGAACTGGCGCAGGCGATCACCGCCGACCAGCAAGGTGCGCAAGGTCGGGTGCTGGCGCTCGCGGCGCAGCGCCTGTTCAGCGACCGGGGTGGGCAGGAAGCTGACCTGCAACGGTTGCTCTAGCCACCAGTCGAGCAGTTCGTCGACATGCTCGCCGGCAATGCGCGCAGGCGGCAGGTGCAGCACGGCCCCCGCGCACAACGCCGGCCACACTTCCCAGGCCACGGCATCGAAGCCGAAACCGGCCACACTGCTGGTGTGGCTGCCGGCGCCCAGGGCGAAGGCATCGCAGTGCCAGTGCACCAGGTTGGCCAGGGTGGCGTGCTCGACCATCACCCCCTTCGGCTGGCCGGTGGAGCCGGAGGTGTAGATCACGTAGGCCAACTGCTGGGCATCCAGGCCGGTGACACGCGGATTGCTGTCGGCCTGCGCCTGCCAGTCATCACCGTGCAGCTGCACCTGCAGGGTGTCACCGACCAGCGCCTGGGTGCCTGCGTCGGTCAACACCAGCACCGGTGCGCTGTCCTGCAACAGATACGCGATGCGCTGCGCCGGGTACGCGGGGTCTACCGGCACATAAGCGGCGCCGGCCTTGAGCACGGCGAGCAGCGCCACCAGGCGCTCAAGGCTGCGAGGCAGGCACACGGCGACCCGGTCGCCGACCTGCACGCCGCGGGCGATCAGGTGATGGGCCAGGCGGTTGGCGCTGCGGTTGAGCTCGCCATAGCTCAGGACCTGGCCACCCTGCACCAGCGCCGCCGCTTGTGGTGCACGGGCGGCCTGGGTTTCCACCAGGCTGTGCACGGTCTGGCCCTGGGGGTAACGGCGGGAGGTGGCATTGAACGCTTGCAGCACCTGCTGACGGGCTGGCGTATCAAGGATCGACAAGCCGGCCACTGGCGTGCTGCCTGGCTGTTCCAGCGCCTGGCTCAACTGGGCCAGGGCGTGGGCCATCCACTGCGTGACCCGTTCGGCACCGATCCCCTGCTGGGCCAGGACGCTGAGGGTAAAGCCTTCGCCCAGGTCGTCGACGCTGAGGGTCAGCGGGTAGTTGCTGCGCTCTTCACCGCCAAGCAGGCGAACGCCCTGCTGGCTGGCAGCGTCGGCAGCCGGGCTGGCAGCGCTGCTGTGGCGGTAGTTGAACAAGGCGCTGAACAGTGGCAGCGATGCGGCCACGCCACTGCAGCGCTGGGCCAGGGCCAGCGAAGCGTGCTCGTGCCCCAGCAGCGCAGACAGCCGCTGGTGGGTCACGCGCACGGCCTGCTGCACCGGCGCGGTCAGGTCGATGCGCAGCGGCAAGGTGTTGATGAACACGCCCAGCGCGCGGTCGGCGCCCTCGCCGCCTTGCAGGCGGCCCATCAGCACGGTGCCGAACACCACATCGCTGCGGTTGGCCAGCACGCCGACCACCCGTGCCCAGGCCAGGTGCGCCAGGCTCGCAACGCTCACGCCCAGGCGCCGGGCCTGCTCGCGCAGCTGGCGGGCCAGCGCGGGGTCGAGCGGCAGCTGCGCTTCTTCGATGGCCTGGCCATCGCCCTGCACATCGGCCAGGCCGAACGGCAAGGTCGGCTCGTCGAGGTCGCCGAGCATGTCGCGGAAGAACGCCTCGTGACCGGCATCGTCGGCCCCCAGCCGGGCTTGGGCGACATAGGTGCGATACGGCACCGGGGCCGCCAGCTGGTCGGCCTGGCCAGCGAGCAGCTGGCGCATTTCTGCGGCAATCACTTCCATCGCGGTGTGGTCGAGGGCCAGGTGGTGGAACTGCAGGATCGCCACCACTCGCTGGTTGGCCGGGTCGTCGGCATACAGCAGGCGCATCAACGGCGCACGCGCCAGGTCCAGGCGCTGATGGCGGGCATCGAACCGCGCCTGCAAGGCATCGATGACCGAGGCGCCTTGCAGGTCGTCGACCGAGGTCACCGCCATGCGCGCTTCACGCCAGACCACCTGCAGCGGCTGCGCCAGCCCCTCGGTCAGCGCGGCCGTGCGCAGGATGTCGTGGCGGTCGATGACCTGCTGCAAGGCTGCAGCCCAAGCCTGCAGGCGGGCCAGGCTGTCGAAGGCCAGCCGCGACTGCAGCAGGTAGGGGTCGCCCTGCCCGGCACTCAGGTGGTGGTAGAGAATGCCCTCCTGCAACGGCGCCAGCGGGTAGATTTCCTGCACGTTGGCAGCACCGCCAGGCACGCTGGCGACGATACGGTCGATGGTGGCCTGGTCCAGCTCGACCAGGCTGAGCATGGCCGGGGTGATGTGCAGGGCACCCTGCGGCACGCGGTTGGCCGGCACCTGCACTTCACGGCCGCTGCCCACGGCCGCCGCCAGGGCCGCCAGGGTCGGCTGGGCGAACAGCACCCGCACATCGGCGCCCAGGCCGGCCTGGCGCATGCGCTCGATCAACGTCACCGCCAGCAGCGAGTGGCCGCCCAGCTCGAAGAAGTGATCGTGGCGGCCGACGTACTCGACCTTCAGCACGTCCGCCCAGATCGCCGCCAGGGCGGTTTCCACCGCCCCCTGTGGCGCTTCGAAGGCGCGGCTGAGCAAGGCCTCGCGGCCAGGTGGCGGCAAGGCGCGGCGGTCGAGCTTGCCGTTGGCGGTCAAGGGCAAGGTGGCCAGCAGCACGTAGGCGGCCGGCAGCATGTAGTCGGGCAACTGGCCTTGCAGCTGGGCATGGAGTTCGGCGAGGGTCGGGGCGGCGCCACTGGCCGTGAAGTAGGCCACCAGGCGCTTGTCGCCCGGGGCATCCTCACGCAGCACAACGGCCGCATCGCGAACGCCAGCGCACGCACCCAGGCGCGCTTCGATCTCACCCAGCTCGATACGGAAACCGCGCAGCTTGATCTGCTGGTCGGCGCGGCCCAGGTAACGCAAGGAGCCGTCGGCCTGCCAGCTGACCAGGTCGCCGCTGCGGTACATCCGCGCACCCGGCTGCGGGCTGAAGGGGTCATCGAGGAAGCGTTCGGCGCTCAGTGCCGGCTGGCCCAGGTAACCCAGGGCAACGCCATCGCCACCGATGTACAGCTCGCCCACCGCGCCGACAGGCAGCGGCTGGCGACGGGCATCGAGCACGTAGCAGCGGCCATTGCCGATCGGCCTGCCGATCGGAATGCTGCCCTCGCCCACTTCGACGATTTCGTGGGTGGTGCTGAAGGTGGTGGCCTCGGTCGGGCCGTAACCATTGAGCAGGTGCGCCGGCGCGCCTTGGCGCAGTACACGGGCGACCACCGCCGGGTCCAGCACATCGCCACCGACCATCAGGTAGCGCAGCCTGGCAAATGCCGGCAGCAGGTCGTCGGCAAACTGGTGGAACAACCCGGCGGTGAGCCACAACACGCTCACGGCCTGGTGCAGCAAGGTATCCCTCAGGGCTTGGCGTGACAGCACCTGGTGCTGATCGATGACCACCAGCGTGCCGCCGTTGAGCAGCGGCGCCCAGACTTCCAGGGTACTGGCGTCGAACGCCGGGTTGGAGGCGAATGCCACCCGGTCCTGGCTGTTGAAATCGGCAAAGCCATTGTTGATCACCAGGCGCACGATGGCGCGGTGGGGTACCTGCACGCCTTTCGGCGTACCCGTGGAACCCGAGGTGTACATGATATAGGCCGCGCTTTCGGCACTGACCGACAGGCCTGGCGCGTGCGACGGGAAAGCGTCCAGCGCCAGGCGATCGAGTTCGACCCGCATGGCCTCGCCGACCTGGTGCTCGCTGCTGAGGGTCAGCAGCACCCGGGCCTGGCTGTCGGCGATCATGAATGCCTGGCGTTCGGCCGGGGCATTGCTGTCCAGCGGCACGTACACCGCCGCGCACTTGCTCGCCGCCAATTGCGCCGCCAGCAGGTCGAAACTGCGCGGCAGCAACAGCGCAACGCGCTCACCCGGCTGTACACCCAACGCCAGCAGGTGATGGGCCAGGCGGTTGGCGTGCTGGTCGAGTTGCGCATAGCTGTATTGCCGGTCACCGTGCACCACGGCCACAGCCGCGGGGCTGAGTGCGGCATGGGCGCCGAACAGGGTATGCACGGCACGCTCGCGCGGGTAGTCACGGCGGGTGGCGTTGAAACCCTGCAGCACCCGCTCGCGCTCGGCAGGTGCCAGGCAGCTCAGCTGTCGCAGCGGCGTTGCCGGCGCCAGCTCAAGGGCCTGTGACAGCTGCTCCAGGGCCGTAGCGAGCAGGCGGCAGACCTGTGCCCCGTCCACGTCCTCCAGCGCCTGTACGGTGAGCACGAAGGCATCACCCAGGTCGTCGACATTGACCACCAGTGGATAGTGGCTGCGCTCATGCGCGGCCAGTTGCTCGATACCCTGCCAGGCGTCGCGCAGCTCGGCCTTGGCCGGGGCGCTGTGACGAAAGTTGAGCAAGCTGGTGAACAGTGGCTGGCCGGCCGGCACCGCGCTGCAACGCTGGGCTTCGGCAAGCGACGCCTGTTCATGGGCAAGCAGGCGGGCCAGGCGCTGGTGGGTCAGGCGTACGCCGTCGCTGGCCGCCTGGGTGCCGACACTCACGCGCAGCGGCAAGGTGTTGATGAACATGCCCAGCGCCCGTTCGGCGCCCTCGCCGCCTTGCAGGCGGCCCAGCAGCACGGTGCCGAATACCACCTCCTCGCGGCCGGACAGCTGCGCCAGCACCTGGCCCCAGGCCTGGTGCACCAGGCTGGCGACGCTGATGCCCAGCTGGCGGGCCTGGTCACGCAGGCGGTTGCCGACAGCGACATCCAGTGCCTGGCGGCTGTCGAGCACCCGGCTGGCGTCGCTGTGCGCGTCGCGCAGGCCGAACACCTCGGTGGGTTCGTCGATGTCGCCCAGCAACTCGCGGAACATCGCCTCTGCTGCCTGGCGATGATTGCCCAGGCGCGACTGGGCCACATAGTTGCGGTATGGCACGCTGGCGTGCGCCAGCGCACGGCCCTGCAGCACGGCGGTGATCTCCGCAACCAGCTGCTCGACGGCGGCGTGGTCAAGGATGATGTGGTGGATCAGCAGGGTCGCTTCCAGGCGGCCGCTGGATTGCCCGGGAAGCAGGCGGATCAGGGGCGCATGGTTCAGGTTGATGGCGGTGCCGCCCCCTTGGGCGAGGGGCGCCTCGCGCCAGACGACTTGCACCGGTTCTTCGAGGTTCTGCCAGTGGATGCTGGTGCGCAGGATGTCGTGGCGGGCAATGACCTGGTCCAGGGCTGCGGCGAAAGCGTCCAGCGTGGCCTGGTCGGGGAAGGCGAAACGCGCCTGCAACACATAGGGGTCGGCGCCTTCACTGGCCAGGTGGTGGTAGAGAATGCCTTGCTGCAACGGGGCCAGGCCGTAAATATCCTGGACATTGCTGGCGCCCCCCGGGACTTGTGCAGTCAGGCCGTCGATGGACGCCTGTGACAGGTCTGCCAGTGGCAGCATGCCCGGGGTGATGCGCAGGCAACCTTGCGCAATGCGGTTGCCCGGCACCTGTACGGCGGTTGCAGTGCCCACCGCCGCCGCCAGCGCGGCCAGGGTCGGCTGGCCGAACAGCACGCGGATATCGGCATGCAGGCCTTGCTGGCGCAGGCGCGAGGTCAGGGTCACTGCCAGCAGCGAATGGCCACCCAGTTCGAAGAAGTTGTCGTGGCGCCCTACCCGTTCCACACCCAGCAGCTCGCACCAGAGGGCGGCCAGTAGCGTTTCGGTTTCGCCCTCGGGCGCTTCATAAGCGCGATCCTGGATGGCATCGGGTTCAGGCAGTGCCTTGCGGTCAAGCTTGCCGTTGGGGCTCAGCGGCAGCGCTTCGAGGTGCATGAACAGCGCCGGGACCATGAACTCCGGCAGGTGCGCGAGCAGTGCCGTGCGCAGGGCCTCCATGGTTTTCGATTCGCCGGTGTAGTACGCGACCAGGCGCTGATCGCGGGCCACGACCACGGCTTCTTTGATGCCGTCGATGGCCGTCAGGCCGGCCTGGATTTCGCCCAGTTCGATGCGCAGGCCACGGATTTTCACCTGGTCGTCGTTGCGGCCCAGGTATTCGAGGTTGCCGTCCGCCAGGTGGCGTGCGAGGTCGCCGGTGCGGTACAGCCGTCCGCCCGGGCGGAACGGATCGTCGATGAAGCGCTCAGCTGTGAGTTCGGTGCGGTTGAGGTAGCCACGGGCGACTTGGACGCCGCCGATGAACAGCTCGCCGGCCACGCCTTGCGGCACCGGTTGGCCTTGGCCATCGAGCACGTACAGCGTGGTGTTGGCGATCGGCTTGCCGATCGGGGTGTTGTCCGGTGCGGTTAGGCAGTGCCAGGCACTGACATCCACTGCCGCTTCGGTCGGGCCGTAGAGGTTGTGCAGCTCTACGGCTGGCAACTGGGCGTGGAAGCGGCGCACCAGGCTGCCCGGCAGGGCTTCGCCGCTGCACAGCACCCGCTTCAGAACCTGCACCGTCCCTGTGGGAGCGGGCTTGCCCGCGAAGAAGTCGACTCGGTGTATGGCACCGGCTTCGCCGGTGTTCGCGGGTGAACCCGCTCCCACAGGGGGGGTGTTTGCTGTGGAAGACAGGAACACATCCAGCATCGACGGCACGAAGTGCAAGGTGGTGACGCCTTCGTCGCGAATGACCTGGCGCAGGTATTCGGGATCGCGGTGCCCACCCGGGCGGGCTATGACCAGGCGCGCACCGGTCTGCAGCGGCCAGAGGAACTCCCACACCGACACGTCGAAGCTGAACGGGGTTTTCTGCAACACCACATCATCGGCGCCGAGCTCATAGGCATCCTGCATCCACAGCAGGCGGTTCACCACACCGGCGTGTTCGTTCATCACGCCTTTGGGCAGACCGGTCGAACCGGAGGTGTAGATCACGTAGGCCAAATGCTGTGGCGTCAGGCCTGCAATCACGGGGTTACTTGCAGGCTGGTCATTCCAGCTGGGCTGATCCAGATCGATGATCTGCCCGGCATCCGGCACATGGCGTGTCGCGGCATGCACCAGCACCGCCACTGGCGCGCTGTCGCTGAGCATATGACGCACACGCTCGGCCGGGTAATCCGGGTCGACCGGCACGTAAGCGCCACCGGCCTTGAGAATGGCCAGCAACCCGACCACCATCGACAGGCTACGTTCGACACAGATCGCCACACGATCATCCGGTTTGACGCCCAGGGCGACCAGGTGATGCGCGAGTCGGTTGGCCTGCTCGTTGAGCTGGCGATAACTCAGTTCACCCTCGTCAGCCCGCACGGCAAGTGCATCCGGTGTACGCGCCACCTGCACCTCGATCAGGCCATGCAAGGTCTGCTCAAGGTCGTAATCGACTGTCGTGTCGTTGAAATCGGCCAGCACGCGCTGGCGCTCTTCGGCCTCCAGCACCGGCAGGCGCTGCAACAACAGCTCCGGCTCATGCTCCAGCGCCTCGACCATGGCCTCCAGCACCTGGTTCATCTGCCCGCAGATACGCGCCGCGCCAATTTCGGCCGGCGTCATGGCCACCAGGCGGAAGCCTTCGCCCAGGTCGTCCACATTCAGGCTCAGTGGGTAGTTGGTACGCTCCTGCCCGTCGAGCACCTCGATGCCTTGCCAGGCCTTGCGTTGCTCGGCATTGGCCACGGCACCGTGGCGGTAGTTCAGCATGGCGCTGAACAAAGGCAACGGCGCGGCCACGCCGCTGCAGCGCTGGGCCAGCGCCAGCGAGGCATGCTCGTGGGCCAGCAGTGCACTGAGCCGCTGGTGGGTGGCATGCGCCGCCTCGCGCAGGCTGACGCCGCCCAGGTCGACCCGCAACGGCAAGGTGTTGATGAACATGCCCAGCGCCCGCTCGGCACCTTCGCCGCCTTGCAGGCGGCCCAGCAGCACGGTGCCGAACACCACGCGGTCCTGACCGCTGGCGGCACCCAGCAGGCGCGCCCAGGCCAGGTGGAACAGGCTGGCGACGCTGATGCCCAGCACACGGGCCTGACGGCGCAGGGCCGAGGCAAGCGTCGTCGACAGCGTCAGTTTGACCTCCTGCATGTCACGGCCGTCGCCCTGCACGTCGCTGAGGCCGAACGGCAAGGTTGGTTCATCGATGTCGGCCAGTTGCGTGCGGAAGAACGCTTCGTGCTCGCCCTGGCTGATGCCCAGGCGGGCCTGGGCCACATAATTGCGGTAAGGCACCGGGGCATGGGCCGGGGCTGGGGCGCCCTGCAGGAAGCCTTGCAGTTCTTCGCCGACCACCTCCAGGGCCGTGTGGTCGAGCACGATGTGGTGGAACTGCAGGGTGGCCTCGAGCACGCCATCGCCCTGGGTGTAGAACAGCTGGATCAACGGTGCCTGGTCCAGCCTCATCGTCGGCAAACCACCGTCCAGGGTGCCCGCCAAGACACCCGGCACGGTGCGCAAAACCACCTGCACCGGCTGCGGCAGGCCATCCCAGAGCACGGCAGTGCGCAGCACATCGTGACGGGCGATGACCTGGTCGAGGGCACTGGCGAAGGCCTGCAGGCGTTGCAGGTTGTCGAAGCGCAGGCGTGAGTAGAGGACGTACGGATCGTGCCCGGCCGCGCTCAGATGGTGGTAGAGAATCCCCTCCTGCAACGGGGCCAGCGGGTAGATGTCCTGCACGTTGGCCGCACCGCCCGGCACGCTCGCGACAATCCGGTCGATGCTGGCCTGGTCAAGTTCGATCAGGCTGAGCAGCTCAGGCTTGATCTGCCGGCAATCCGCCGGGATACGGTTGGCGGGCACCTGCACGTGCTGATCGCTCCCGAGGGTTGCGGCCAGTGCGGCCAGGGTCGGCTGGCCGAACAGGGTCCGCACATCCACCTGCAGGCCCTGCAGGCGCAGGCGCGCGGTCAGGCTCACGGCCAGCAGCGAGTGGCCGCCCAGTTCGAAGAAGTTGTCGTGCCGCCCTACCCGCTCCAAACCCAGCAGCTCGCACCAGAGGGCGGCCAGCAGGGTTTCGGTGCTGCCTTGCGGGGCCTCGAAGGCGCGCGGCTGCAGTGCCGCGTCGGGGGCTGGCAGGGCCTTGCGGTCGAGCTTGCCGTTGGCGGTCAACGGCAGTTGCTGGAGGTGAATGTACTGCGCGGGCACCATGTAGTCCGGCAGTTGTGCCAGCAACGCCTGGCGCAGGCTGTCTGCAGCCTGTGGTTCCCCGGTGTGATAGGCGACCAGACGTGCATCGGCCGCCAGCACCACGGCTTCGCGCACACCCGCGATGCGGGTCAGGCAGGCCTCGATCTCGCCCGGTTCGATACGCAGGCCACGGATCTTCACCTGCTGGTCGTTGCGCCCGAGGAACTCGAGGCTGCCATCGGCACGCTGGCGCACCAGGTCGCCACTGCGGTACAGGCGCCCGCCAGCCTCGAACGGGTTGTCGATAAAGCGCTCAGCCTGCTGCTGGGGCAGGCCCAGGTAGCCACGGGTCACGCCGGCGCCACCGATGTGCAGGTGGCCGGCCACGCCCCACGGCACCGGCTGGTCGCGGTTATCGAGCACATACAGCGCAGTGTTGTCGATCGGCCGGCCAATCGGCAGGGTGCCGCCCGGCAGCGCAGCATCGGGCTGCAGCGTCCAGGCGCTGCAGTCGACGGTGGTTTCGGTGGGGCCATAGACGTTATGCAGGCGCACGCCGGGCAAGCGCTGGCGCACCAGGGCCGCCAGCGCTTCGGTCAGCTCGCCGCCGCCACAGACGATGTCGCTCAGGCTGGTACAGTCGGCGCTCTGGGCCTGCTCCAGGAACTGCTGCAGCAAGGCTGGCACGAACTGTACCACGTTCACCTGCTGGTGCTGGATCAATTGCGCGAGGTACTGCCCATCGCGGTGGCCATCCGGGCGCGCCAGCACCAGGCGCAGGCCGCTGCACAGTGGCCAGAACAGCTCCCACACCGAGGCATCGAAACTGGTCGGGGTCTTGTGCAGCACGCTGCGGGCGCCGACGCACAGGCGCCGGCTCCAGTGCACCAGGTTGACCACGTTGCGGTGCTCGACCATCACGCCTTTCGGCACGCCGGTGGAGCCGGAGGTATAGATCACGTAGGCAAGGTGCTGCGCGGTCAGGCCTGCCACGTGCGGCTTGCTGATTGGCCGGCGGTTCCAACGTGGCCGGTCAAGGTCGACCTGCACCGCGTGCTTCGCCAGCTCGCGGGTGGCAGCGTGCACCAGCAGTGCCTGGGGCGCGCTGTCGTCCAGCATGTGGCGGATGCGCTCGGCCGGGTAGCTCGGGTCGACCGGCACATAGGCGCCGCCAGCCTTGAGAATGGCCAGCAGGCCGACCACCAGCGACAGCCCACGCTCGACGCACACCGCCACGCGGTCGTCGGGTTTTACCCCGAGGGCGATCAGGTGATGGGCCAGGCGGTTGGCCTGCTCGTCGAGCTGGCGGTAACTGAGCTCACCCTCTTCAGCCACCAGCGCCGGGGCATCGGGCGTGAGCCTGACCTGGGCCTCGAACAGGCTGTGCAGCGGCTGCTGCAGATCGTGCGGGTGCCCGGTGGCGTTGGCCTCGACCAGCAGTTGCCGGCGCTCCCGAGGCGTCAATACGGGCAACTGCTGCACCGGCAGCTGCGGCTGTTGTTCCAGCGCATCGAGCAGGCCGACCAGCACCTGCAGCAGTTGATCGCAGACGCGCTGCGCACCGACCTGCGCCGTAACCTGGGTAGTCATGCGCAGGCCGTCGCCGAGGTCATCGACGTTGATGCTCAGGGGGTAGTTGCCATGGCCGCCGCTGGGCAGCGCCTGGATGCCTTCCAGGGCTTCGCGTTGCGCCTGCTGTTCGCTGGCGCTGGCACCATGGCGGTAGTTGAGCATGGCGCTGAACAATGGCGTGGGCGCGGCCACGCCACTGCAACGCTGGGCCAGGGCCAGCGAAGCGTGCTCATGCACCAGCAGCGCGCTCAGGCGCTCATGGGCCCGGCGCACGCCGTCACGCACGCCAAGGCCATCGAGGTCCAGGCGCAGCGGCAGGGTGTTGATGAACATGCCCAGGCCGTGATCGGCGCCAGCCCCGCCCTGCAGGCGGCCGAGCAGCACGGTGCCGAACACCACACTGTCCCTGCCACTGGTGGCCGAGACCAGCCGCGCCCAGGCCAGGTGCAGCAGGCTGGCGGCACTCACGCCCAGTTGCCGGGCCTGTTGACGCAGGCGCTGGTACTGCTGGCTTTCCAGTTGCACCGTGGCCAGGTCAAAGCAGCTGGCCTGGCCGTGCAGGTCGGCCAGGCCGTATGGCAAGGTGGGCTCGTCGATGTCGCCGAGTTCGGCGCGGAAGAAGGCTTCGTGCTCGGCTTCGCTGATGGCCAGGCGTGCCTGGGCCACGTAGTTGCGGTAAGGCACCGGCGGCCGGGTCGGCTGCCGGCCGCACAGGTGGTCGCGGATTTCGTCCAGCACCCCTTTCATCGCGGTGTGGTCGAGGGCGATGTGGTGGAACTGCAAGGTCGCTTCGATGGCGCCCTCGGACGTGCTGTACAGCAGGCGGATCAACGGGGCCTGATCCAGCCTGATGGCCGCCGAGCCGGCGCCGATAACGCTTGGCGCGCTGCGCCAGACCACTTGCACAGGTTGCAGCAGGCCATCCCAGAGTACTGCGGTGCGCAGCACATCGTGGCGGGCGATGACCTTGTCCAGGGCACCGGCGAAGGCTTGCAGCCGTGCCAGGCTGTCGAAGGCGACACGCCACTGCAGCAGGTACGGGTCGGCGCCGTTGGCACTGAGGTGGTGATAGAGGATGCCTTCCTGCAGCGGGGCCAGCGGGTAGATGTCCTGCACGTTGGCGGCACCACCCGGCACCGTGGCGACGATGCGCGCGATACTGGCCGGGTCCAGGTCAAGCAGGGGCAGCAGGTCCGGGGTGATCTGGCTGCAGCCGGCCGGGATGCGATTCTCCGGTACCACCACCTGGCGGCCCTTGCCCAGCGCCGCAGCCAGTGCCGCCACCGTGGGCTGGCTGAACAGCACCCGCACGTCGGTGTTCAGGCCTTGCTGGCGCAGGCGCTCGATCAGCGTCACGGCCAGCAGCGAGTGGCCGCCCAGCTCGAAGAAGTTGTCGTGTCGCCCTACCCGCTCGACGCCCAGTACCTCGGCCCAGAGCGCGGCCATGCGGGTTTCGGTTTCACCCAGGGGCTCGACATGGCCTTGCTCTGCCCAGTCCGGCTCGGGCAGTGCGCGGCGGTCCAGCTTGCCGTGGCTGGTGAGCGGCAGCTGCGCCAGGCGCATGAACGCATGGGGCAGCATGTGCGCTGGCAGGCTGGCTTGCAGCGCCTGGCGCAGCGCAGCGAGGTCGACCGGCGCGGTTTCGGTAAACCAGGCCAGCAGGCGCTCACCGCGCACCAGTACCACGGCATGCTCGATACCGGGTTGGGCCGCCAGGGCCGCTTCGACCTCGCCCAGTTCGACGCGCATGCCGCGGATCTTCACCTGGTCATCGTTGCGGCCTAGGTAGTCGAGGGTGCCGTCGGCGTTCCAGCGCACCAGGTCGCCACTGCGATACATGCGTGCACCCGGCAGGCGACTGAACGGGTCGGCCAGGAAGCGCTCCTCGGTCAGTTGCGGGCGGTTGAAATAGCCGCGGGCAACCTGGCCGCCACCGATGTACAACTCGCCGGTCACCCCCACCGGTACTGGCTGGCGACGCTCATCGAGCACGTAGACGCGGGTGTTGGCGACTGGCTGGCCGATGTGCAGCGCGCCGCCGGGCAGCACCCTGCCGGACGTGGCGACCACGGTGGTTTCGGTCGGCCCGTAGTTGTTGACCAGCTCGAAGCCTGGGTCGCGGTCGAACTGGCGCAGGCGGTCGCCACCGATCAGCAGGGTACGCAAGGTCGGGTGCTGGCGTTCGCGGCGCAGCGCCTGTTCGGCGACCGGGGTCGGCAGGAAACTGACCTTCAGCGGCTGCTCCAGCCACCAGTCGAGCAGTTCCTCGACGTGCTCGTTGCCGATGTGCGACGGCGGCAGGTGCAGCGCGGCACCGGCGCACAACGCCGGCCAGACCTCCCAGGCCATGGCATCGAAACCAAAGCCGGCAACGCTGGAAGTGCGTTCGCCAGCGCCCAGCGCGAAGGCCTGGCAGTGCCAATGCACCAGGTTGGCCAGGGTCCGGTGCTCGACCATCACGCCCTTGGGTTGGCCGGTGGAGCCGGAGGTGTAGACCACGTAGGCCAGCTGATGAGCATCGTGCCCGGCCACTTCAGGGTTGCGTTCGCTGGCATGCCAGCTGCCTGGCAGGTCGAGGTCCAGCCGGGGCAGCTCACCTGGCAAGTCAGCCACGGTCGAGTCGGCCACCAGCAGCGCGGGCGAACTGTCGGCCAGCAGGTAGGCGATGCGCGCTGGCGGGTAGTTCGGGTCCACCGGCACATAGGCAGCGCCGGTCTTGAGCACGGCCAGCAAGCCGATCAGCCGCTCGATGCTGCGCGGCAGGCACAGGGCGACCCGGTCGCCGCACTGCACACCAAGTTCGATCAGGCGGTGGGCCAGGCGGTTGGCGCGCCGGTTGAGTTCGCCATAGCTCAGCGCCTGCTCGCCCTGGCTCACGGCGCACGCCTCGGGCGCGCGCGCGGCCTGGGCCTCGATCAGGGCGCTGATGGTCTGCCCTTGCGGATACGCCTGCGCCGTGGCATTGAAGCTGCCAAGCAACTGCTGGCGTGCCTGCTCATCGAGCATCGGCAGGCGATCGACCGCAGCCTCCTGCCCAGACTCCAGCGCCTGCAGCAGCTGCGCCAGCGTGTTGGCCATCCACCCGGTGACACGGGCGGCACCGATGCCTTCGACAGCCAGCACACTGAGGCTGAAACCCTCGCCAAGGTCGTTGACGCTCAAGGTCAGCGGGTAGTTGCTGCGCTCCTCGCCACCGAGCAAACGCACGCCCTCCCAGATGCCCTCGCCTTCGCGTGGTGCATCGGCGGCGCTGTGGCGGTAGTTGAGCAAGGCGCTGAACAGTGGCAGCGAAGCGGCCACGCCGCTGCAGCGCTGGGCCAGGGCCAAGGGGGCGTGTTCGTGGCCGAGCAGTGCCGACAGGCTGCGGTGGGTAGCCCGTACTGCGGCGTGCGCGCCGGCACCGGTGTCGACCCGCAGCGGCAAGGTGTTGATGAACATGCCCAGCGCGCGATCAGCGCCTTCACCCCCTTGCAGCCGGCCCATCAGCACCGTGCCGAACACCACGTCGGTACGGTTGGCCAGCACCCCCAGCACCCGCGCCCAGGCCAGGTGCATCAGGCTGGCGGCGCTGACCCCCAGCTCCCGCGCCTGGCTGCGCAGGCGCAGGCTGAGGCCGGCATCCAGCGCCATGAAGGCACTCTCGATATTGCGCCCGTCGCCCTGCACGTCGGCAAAGCCCAATGGCAAGGTCGGCTCGTCGACATCCGCGAGCATCTCGCGGAAAAATGCCGCTTGGCCAGCCGGGTCGGCCAGGCGCGCCTGGGCCACGTAGTTGCGGTAAGGCACCGCCGCCGGCAGGGATTGGCCCTGGCCGAAAAGCAGGGCGCGCATTTCCCGGGCGACCACATCCATGGCGGTGTGGTCGAGGGTCAGGTGATGGAACAGCAGGATCGCCACCACCTGATGGTTGGCGGGGTCGAGGCTGTAATACAGGCGGGTCAGCGGTGCCTGGCCCAGGTCCAGCCGGTGATGGCGCGCATCGAACCGCGCGTGCAATTGCTCGATACGCGAAACACCCGGCTCATCGGCCAGGTCGTCGACCTCGCACACGGCCAGTTCGGCGGCACGCCATACCACCTGCAACGGCTGCGCCAGCCCCTGCCAGTGCACGGCGGTGCGCAGGATGTCGTGGCGGTCGATGACCTGCTGCAAGGCGCCGGCCCAGGCCAGCAGGCGCTCGACGCTGTCGAAGGCCAGGCGCGTCTGCAGCAGGTAGGGGTCGCCCTGTTCGGCGCTCAGGTGATGGTAGAGGATGCCTTCCTGCAACGGCGCCAGCGGGTAAATCTCCTGCACGTTGGCGGCACCGCACGGCACCGTGGCAACGATGGCATCGATGCTGGCCTGGTCCAGCTCGACCAGGCTGAGCATGGCCGGGGTGATACGCTCAGTGCCCTGCGGCACACGGTTGGCCGGGACCTGGGCCGGCGCGCCGATCGCCGGCGCGCTGGCCAAAGCGGCCACGGTGGGCTGGGCAAACAGCACGCGCACGTCGATGACCAGGCCGGCCTTGCGCAGGCGCTCGACCAGGGTCACCGCCAGCAGCGAGTGGCCGCCCAGCTCGAAGAAGTTGTCGTGCCGCCCTACCCGCTCCACGCCCAGCACCTCGGCCCAGATCGCCGCCATGGCAGCCTCGGTCTCGCCTTGCGGCGCTGCATAGGCCTGCCTCGACAGCAAGGCGCCGTCCGGGTCGGGCAGCGCTCGGCGGTCGAGCTTGCCGTGGCCAGTGAGCGGCAGTTCATCCAGGCGGATCAACGCCCACGGCACCATGTGTGCCGGCAGGCTGGCCTGCAGCGCCTGACGCAATTGTTCAGGGTCGACCGGCGCGGTCTCGGTGTACCAGGCCAGCAGGCGCCCTTCGCGCACCAGCACCACGGCGTCATCGACCCCCGGCCGGGCCGCCAGGGCCGCTTCGATCTCGCCCAGCTCCACGCGCACGCCGCGGACCTTCACCTGGTCATCGTTGCGGCCCAGATAATCGAGGGTGCCGTCGGCGTTCCAGCGCACCAGGTCGCCGCTGCGGTACATCCGGCCGCCGGGGTTGAAGGGGTCGTCGAGGAAGCGCTCTGCGGTGAGTTCAGGGCGGTTGAAATAGCCGCGTGCGACCTGCGCCCCGCCGATGAAGAGCTCACCCCGCACGCCGACCGGCACCGGTTGCAGGCCTTCGTCGAGCACATACACGCGGGTGTTGGTGATCGGCTGGCCGATGTGCAGTGCACCTTTGGCGACGACCTGGCCGGAGGTGGCCACTACCGTGGTCTCGGTCGGGCCGTAGTTGTTGACCAGGGCAAAGCCCGGATCGCGCTCGAACTGGCGCAGGCGGTCGCCACCGACCAGCAGCGTGCGCAAGGTCGGGTGCTGCTGGTCACGGCGCAGGGCCTGCTCGGCCACCGGGGTCGGCAGGAAGCTGACCTGCAGCGGCTGCGCCAGCCACCAGTCGAGCAACTCGTCGACGTGTTGGTTACCGATGTGTGCCGGCGGCAAGTGCAGCGTGGCGCCCGCGCACAGGGTTGGCCAGACTTCCCAGGCCATCGCATCGAAGCCGAAACCGGCGACGCTGGCGCTGTGCGAACCGGCACCCAGCTCGAACGCCTGGCAGTGCCAGTGCACCAGGTTGGCCAGGGTCTGGTGCTCGATCATCACGCCCTTGGGCTGGCCGGTGGAGCCGGAGGTGTAGACCAGGTAGGCCAGCTGCTGCGCATCGAGGCCGGGCAGTTCAGGGTTTTCGCTGTTCGCGGCAAAGGCGCCAGCCTGGTCCAGGTCAAGGCGCGCCATGGGCGGCAAGCCCTCGATCACGGTGCTCGCCAGTACCAGCGCCGGCTGGCTGTCCTGCAGCAGATAGGCGATACGCTCAGCCGGATAGGCCGGGTCCACCGGCACATAGGCAGCCCCGGCCTTGAGCACCGCCAGCAAGCCGACCAGGCGTTCCGGGCTGCGTGGCAGGCACAGGGCAACCCGGTCACCCACCTTGACCCCTTGCTCGATCAATCGGTGTGCCAGCTGGTTGGCGCGTCGGTTCAGTTCGCCGTAGCTCAGTGCCACGTCATCCTGCAGCAGCGCGCATGCCTCGGGTGAACGGGCGGCCTGGGCTTCGACCCGGGCGTGTACGGTCACCCCTTGCGGATAAGCCTGGGTGGTGCGGTTGAACTGCTCCAGTACCTGCTCGCGCTCCGCCTGGGGCAGCACCGCCAGCCCTTGCAGGGGTGTTTCAGGGGCCTGTTCAAGGGCGTCGACCAGGCTCGCCAGTACCTGCTCGAACTGCCCGGACAAACGTCCAGCGCCCCACTGCGGCAGGCTTTGCACGGTCAGGCGCAGGTCATCGCCAAGGTCATCGACGCTCACGGTCAGCGGGTAGTCGGTGCGTTCTTCGGCGCCGACGATATCGATGCCCGGCGCCACCGGGATGATCTCGGCGGCATCGCCGGCAGCGCTGTGGCGGTAGTTGAGCATGCTGTTGAACAGCGGCGCCGGGGCGGCCACACCGCTGCAGCGCTGGGCCAGGGCCAGCGAGGCCTGCTCATGGCCGAGCAAGGCGCTGAGACGTTTGTGCGTGGTCAGCAGCGCCTCGCGCACGCTGTGCCGGCCCAGGTCGATGCGCAGCGGCAAGGTATTGATGAACATGCCCAGCGCCTGCTCACCGCCCTCACCCGTGGTCATGCGCCCCAGCAGCACACTGCCGAACACCACGGCCTGGCGTGCAGACAGTTGCCCGAGCAGGCGGGCGAAGCCCAGGTGCAGGACACTGGCCGGGCTCACGCCAAGCTGGCGGGCCTGGCGGCGCAGGCGCAGGCTCAGCTCGGGCGCCAGGGTCAGGCGCGCCTGCTCCAGTGGCTGCTGGCCTTTGTCCTGCAAGCCGAAGGCCAGGGTCGGCTCGTCGATGTCGTCGAGCATTTCGCGGAAGAAGCGCTCGTGGGCCTGTTCGTCCAGCGCCTGGCGCGCTGCAGCCAGCACGTTGCGAAACGGCATCGGCGCCGCCAGCTGCGCCGTCTCGCCGGCCAGGTGCGCCTGGATTTCGCGGCGTACGATGTCCAGTGCGGTATGGTCCATGACCACGTGGTGGAACATCAGCAAGGCCACCCACTGCTCGCCCTCGCCACGGGCGTGCATCAGTTGCATCAGCGGCGCCTGGCGCAGGTCCAGGCGGTAGTGACGCGGATCGAAACGTGCGCACAGCCGGGCCAGGGCATCGTCGCCGTCGACCTCGATGGCGTCACGGACCAGGGCGGCTTCGCGCCAGACCACCTGCACGGGCTCATCGAGGTATTCCCAGTGCAGCGCGGTGCGCAGGATGTCGTGGCGCTGGATCACCCATTGCAGCGCCTGGGCGAAGGCTTCGAGGTGTGCCTGGCTGGCAAAGCGCAGCTGCACCTGGGCCAGGTACGGGTCACCGTCGGCGGCTGAAAGGTGCTGGTAGAGCATGCCTTGCTGCAGCGGTGCCAGCGGGTAGATGTCCTGCACGTTGGCAGCACCGCCTGGCACGCTGGCCACTATACGATCGATGGCCTGCTGCTCGAGTTGCACCAGCGGCAGCATGTCGGGGGTGATGCGGAACGCCGGGCTGAGCCAGTCGTCATCGCGCTCGGCGAGCATTTCCAGCAGGGCCGGCTTGTGCCGTGACAGCGCCTCCCACAGGGTGTCGTCCAGGGCTTCGTCGTCGCCCAGGACGATCAGGTCCTGGTCTTCACGCTGGAGTCGGATTGCATGGGTGGAGAGAGCAGCCATCAGTTCGCTGAAAAGCATCGGTAAGCATCCTGCTTTGCCTGGAGGGGAGATCGTCGACACGCTAAAGGATCGTGACCGGGTGGTCTGACATGGGAAGCGGGGACAGAGGGGTGTGCGGCAGGGGAAATCCTGGCTTGAGTTTTTCGGCGCCGGTGAGATCGAGCGCCGCGCGGGCGGCGCTCGATCTCACCGGCGACAAAAATTACAAGGCGAACCCCTCAAATCCGCCGCCGTTTCCCCAAGCTCGGAATGGTCGTCTGCGGTATCACCACCGCCACCTGCTCCCGACGGGCACTGGCCGCCAGCCCCGCCAACGTCGGCTGGCTGAACAAGGTCCGGGCATCGACATGCAAGCCGGCCTGGCGCATGCGCGCCACCAGGCTCACCGCCAGCAACGAATGCCCGCCCAGCTCGAAGAAATTGTCCTCACGCCCCACCTGCTCGACCTTCAGCACCTCGGTCCAGATCGCCGCCAGCGCGGTTTCCAGGTCACCCTGCGGCGCCTGGTACTCGCGGCAGATCACCGCATCGGCACCCGGCGCCGGCAGCGCCCGGCGGTCGACCTTGCCATTGGGGCTCAACGGCAGCGCAGCCAGCGCAACGAACGCCTGCGGCACCATGTACTCGGGCATGCGCGCCAGCAGGTGACTGCGCAGCACCGCCAAGGCCGGGGTCTGCTTCCCATCGCGGCAGGTGAAGTAAGCCACCAGCCGCTCCTCGCGCATCAGCACCACGCTTTGCCCGACCTGCGGGTGCGCCGCCAGCGCGGCCTCGATCTCACCCAGCTCTACCCGCAACCCGCGCAGCTTGACCTGAAAGTCGTTGCGTCCGACGAAGTCCAGTTCGCCGTCCTGGCGGTAGCGCACCAGGTCGCCGGTGCGATACAGCCGGTCACCCTCGACGAAGGGGCTGGCGATGAAACGTTCGGCCTGCAGTGCCGGCAAGCCCAGGTAGCCACGGGCCACGCCAACGCCGCCGATGTGCAACTGCCCCACCGCCCCCAACGGCACCGGCCGGTCATGCGCGTCGAGCACATACAGGCGGGTGTTGGCGATCGGCCGGCCAATCGGCGGTGCCAGCCCGGGCAGGCGCTCATGGGGCCGCAAGGTCCAGGCGGTGCTGTCGACTGTCGCCTCGGTAGGCCCGTAGACGTTGTGCACGCGGACCTGCGGCAGGCACTGGCGAATGCGCTGCAGCAGCGCCAGGGTCAGTTCGCCACCGCCGCAGAACAGATCGGTCAGGCTGCTGCAACGCTCGACGCCCGGCGTTTCCAGAAACTGATGCAACAACGCTGGCACGAACTTCATGATCGTCACCTGCCGTGCCTGCACCAGTTGCACCAGATAGGCCGGGTCCCGGTGCCCGTCAGGCCGCGCCAACACCAGGCGCAGGCCGGCCACCAGCGGCCAGAACAGTTCCCAGACCGAGCCGTCGAAACTGAACGGCGCACGCTGCAGCAACGCCCCGCCCGGCTGTGGCGGGCAGATCTGCGAGCCCCAGTGCATCAGGTTGCACAGGCCGCGGTGCTCGATCATCACGCCCTTTGGCGTACCAGTGGAACCGGAGGTGTACATCACGTAGGCCAGCCCGGACGGCCCGAGGCCCGGCACGTGCGGGTTTTGCGCGCTGCACGCCTGCCAGTCGTCACGGTCAAGGTCGAACACCGGCACGGCCAGCGCATCGAACAGCCCGAGCGTGGCACTGTGCACCAGCAGCACGGTTGGCGCGCTGTCGTCGAGCATGAAGCGCAGGCGTTCGGCCGGGTAGCCTGGGTCGAGCGGCACATAGGCGCCGCCGGCCTTGAGCACGGCCAGCAGCGCGACCATCATCGAGACGCCACGCTCGACGCAGACCGCCACCCGCGCATCCACACCGACGCCCAGGGCAATCAGGCGATGGGCCAGGCGGTTGGCCTGGGCATTGAGGGTGTAGTAGTCGAGGGCAGCATCGTCGGCCTGCAGGGCAAGGGCCAGCGGTGTGCGCTGCACCTGGGCCTCGAACAGGGCGGGCAGCGTGCGGGTCAGTGGGCTTTGCCGGTCTTCGCTGGCGTTGAACCTGTGCAGCAGCCGTTGCAGCTCGTCGTCCGGCACGCTGCACAGTGCAGTCAGGGGGCTGGCCATGCCATCGGCGAACTGGCGCAGTGTGCTCAGCAGGCTGGCGAGCACCCGTGGCGCGCCGATCGCACGCGGCGCACGCAGGCCAAGCTGCAGCGTGTCGCCCAGGTCATCGACACTCAGCACCAGGCCGTGGCTCAGCACTTCGCTGGCCTGCAACAGTGTCACGCCCGGCAGCACTTCGCCTTGTGGCAAGCCACCCTGGCGGTAGTTGATCAGGCCCTGGAACAGCGAAGTGCCTGCCGGCAGCCCGCTGCAGCGTTGGGCCAGCAACAGCGCGGCATCTTCGTGGCCGAGCAGGCTGGCGAGGCGCGCATGGGTTTCGCTCAAGGCCTGGCTCACCGGGCCGGCTGCCAGGTTGACGCGCAGCGGCAGGCTGTTGATGAACATGCCCAGGGCGCGGTCGGCGCCGTTGCCGGCCATGGTCCGGCCCAGCAGCACGGTGCCGAGCACGACCTCGTCACGGCCCGACAAGCTGCCGAGCACCTGGGCCCAGGCCAGGTGCAGCAGGCTGGCCAGGCTCGCGCCGTGGCGCCGGGCCTGCTGGCGCAAGCGCTCGCTCAACGCGGCATCGAGGGTGGCGCCATGGCTGTGCAGGTCATGTTCATCCACCGCGATCCCGCCCAGCCCGGGGATCGCGGCCGGCGGCTCGATGCCAGCCAGCTGTTCGCGGAAATAGCGCTCGTGACGCGCCTGCCGTTCGCCATTGCTGCTCAGTGCCACATAGTTGCGGTATGGCACTGGCGCTGGCAGTGGCTCGCCACGCGGGCGCATCAAGGCTTCGAGTTCGCCCAGCAGCACCTGCAGGGAAACCGCGTCGTTGACCAGATGATGGAAGCGCAGCAGGCCGAGCCAGCGGCCCTGGCCCGGGTCCTCGGTGGTGACCATCGCCATCATCGGTGCCTGGCGCAGGTCCAGCGGCCGTCGTTGCGGGTCGAAGGCCTTGCACACTTGCGCGGCCAGGTCGCCCGCTGTGGGCGCAGCCCAGCGTTCCACCGGCAGGCGGGCCTGGCGCCAGACCACCTGCTGGGGCTGTTGCAGCCCTTCCCAGGCCAGGCTGGTGCGCAGGATGTCATGGCGCTCGATCACTTGCTGCAAGGCCTCGATGAACGCCTGCCGTTGCGTGCAGCTGGCGAAGGCGAACAGCGCCTGCTGCTGGTAGGGGTCCTGGGCTTCGCTCACATGGTGGTACAGCAGCCCTTGCTGCAGCGGGGCGAGCGGGTAGATTTCCTGCACGTTGGCGGCGCCGCCCGGCACCGTCGCGACGATCTGCTCGATGGTCGGCTGGTCGAGTGCGGCGAGCCGCAGCATGTCGGGGGTGATGCGCAGGCAGCCCGGCGCCACGCCATTGGCAGGCACTGCCGCGGCTTCGGCGACCTCCACCGTCGCCGCCAGGCTGGCCAGGGTCGACTGGCCGAACAGCACCTGCACGTCAGCTTGCAGCCCTTGCTGACGCAGGCGCTCGATCAGTTGCACCGCCAGCAGCGAATGGCCGCCCAGTTCGAAGAAGTGGTCCTGGCGCCCTACCCGCTCGACCTGCAGCAGTTCGGCCCAGAGCACGGCCAGCCGCTGCTCGATTTCACCCTGCGGCGCTTCATGCTCGCGGCGTACCATCGCGGCTTCATCCGCAGCCGGCAAGGCGCGGCGGTCAAGCTTGCCGTTGGCCGTCAGCGGCCAGCCGGCCAGGCTGACGTAGGCCACGGGCAGCAAGGCGGCGGGCAAGCGCTGGCGCACGTGCTCGAGCAGTGCCCGTGGCGTGACTGCCGACTCGGCGATATACCAGGCCTGCAGCTGCCCCTCACGGAGCAGCACCACGCTTTCGCGCACGGCCGCATGGCTGCTCAGCGCCGCTTCGATTTCGGCCAGCTCGACCCTGACGCCGCGGATCTTCACCTGGTCGTCGTTGCGCCCGAGGTATTCCAGGGTGCCGTCGGCCCGCCAGCGCACCAGGTCGCCGCTACGGTACATGCGTGCCCCGGGGTGCGCACTGAACGGGTCGTCGAGGAAGCGCTCGGCAGTCAGTTCGGGGCGGTTCAGGTAACCGCGCGCGACGCCATGGCCGGCGATGTACAACTCCCCGACGGCACCAGGGGGCAGCAACCGCTGCTGCGCGTCCAGCACGTACAGGCGGGTGTTGGCGACCGGCCCGCCGATGTGCAGCGCCTGCCCGTTGTGTACTTCACCCGAAGTGGCCACCACCGTGGTTTCGGTGGGGCCATAGTTGTTGATCACCCGGTAACGGCGCTCGCGGGCCAGGCGCCGCAGGCGGTCGCCGCCGACCAGCAGGGTCTGCAGGGTCGGGTGCAGCTCGCCCTGGGCGAAGGCATGCTCGGCCACTGGCGTCGGCAGGAAGCTCACGTCCAGCGGCTGCGCACGCCACCAGCTGAGCAAGGCATCGATGTCTTCGGCACCTTCACGTACCGGCGCAAGGTGCAGAGTCGCACCGCTGCACAAGGCTGGCCAGACTTCCCAGGCCATGGCATCGAAACCAAAACCGGCCAGGCTCGACTGCTGGCGCCCAGGCCCAAGGCCGAAAGCATCGCAGTGCCAGTCGACCAGGTTGGCCAGCATGCGGTGTTCGACCATCACGCCCTTGGGCAGGCCGGTGGAGCCGGAGGTGTAGATGACATAGGCCAGATTGGCTGGCGCGAGCGCCGCGACCACAGGCGCTTCGGCGCTTGCCGCTTGCCAGGTGCCGTGGTCCAGTTCGATCTGTGGCAGGCCGTGGGCTGGCAAGCGTGCGCTGAACCGGGAATGGCTCAGCACCACGCACGGCGCGCTGTCTTCGAGCAGGTAGGCCAGGCGTTCTTGCGGGTGTGCCGGGTCGATCGGCACGTAGGCGGCGCCGGCCTTGAGTACCGCCAGCAGGCCGACCAGGGTGTCCAGCCCGCGCTGGGCCACGACCGCGACCCGCTGGTCGGGGCCTGCACCCAGGCCGATCAGCCGCTGCGCCAACCGGTTGGCGCGCCCGTTCAGCTCGCCGTAGCTCAGGCGTTGGCCGCCGTGCAGCGCCGCCAGGGCCTCTGGCCTTCGCCTGGCCTGGGCCTCGATCCGTCGGTGAATCAGTTGCTCCTGCTGCCCTTCGCTGACCGCCGCCTGGTTCCACTGCTGCAACTGCAGCTGCTCATCGGCCGTGACCAGGTCAAAGTCGGCGACGCTCAGCCCTGGCTGTTCCAGCCCTTGTCGCAGCACGTGCAGGAGCCGTTCGGCCAGGGCGGCGACCTCGTCCTTGCCGAACCAGGCCAGGTTGTGCACCAGGTGCAGGCGGGCCTTGCCGCTGTGCGGGTTGCTGCGCAGGTGCAGGCTCAGTGGCGTCGGTTCGTGGTGGTTGCAGGTCATCACCGTATGGCCGCAAACCTCGCCGAAGCACAGCGCGTTGCCATCTTCCTCATACGACACCATCAGCTCGAACAACTGCGGCCGTTCTTCGCGCAGGGCGCCAAGCGCGCGGTTCAGCTCGCTGAGGGCGAAGCGCTGGTGGCGAAAGTCCTGTTTCAGCGCATCAGCAATGCTGCGTACCAGCTCGGCGAAAGACGGGTTGCGGGTAAAGTCCATGCGCAGGGCACTGACTTGGGTAAACAGCCCGAGGGTCGATTTGAACCGTGCACTGGCACGGTTGCGCACCGGCACACCAACCACCCATTGGTCACGTTGCCAGGTGCGCGTGCAGCACACGTGCATCGCCGCCAGCAGCACGTGGAAGGCCGACGCCTGCAGTTCGCTGCCCAGTGCGCTCATGCGCGCCAGCAACTGGCTGTCGAAGGGCAGATCGAGGGCCGCGCTGGGCTCGCCGCCTGCCACCTGCCCGCGCTCACGCGGCGCCAGCAAGGCATCGGGTAGCTGCTGGTATTTGCCCAGCCAGTAGTCCCGGTCACGGCCATGACGGGCCGACGCCTGGTACTGGCTGTCGTCCTCGATGAACTCACGGTAACCGGGCGCGCTGTCGGGCAAGGGCAGGCCCTGGCCCAGCAGGTTGTAGTAGTCGGCGACCCGCTTGAACCACAGGTCCACCCCCCAGCCGTCGAGGATCAGGTGATGCGCCTGCAGCGCGAACAGGTAGCGTTGCTCGCCCAGCCGGATCAGCTGGGTGCCCCACAGGGCGCCGGCGCCCAGCACAAACGGTTTTTGCATGCAGCTGTCGAGCAGCGCCTGGGCGGCGGCCTTGGGGTCTGCGGCAGCGCGCAGGTCGTGCTCGGGCAGATCCACCGTCAGCGTGTCGGCAAAGTACTGGCGCGGTACGCCTCCGTGCCCGTCTGGCGCCACCAGGACCGTGCGCAAGCCTTCGTGCAGTGCCACCAGGTGCGCCAGCGCCCTGCACAGCCGCGGGACATCCACGGCGCCTTCGAGCTCGACATAGGCGCCAATGTTGTACAGCGGCGAATCGCCGTGGCCGATCTGGTCCAGCCAGATATCACGCTGGGCAACGGTCAGGGCAAAGGTTTCGGCGGCAGGCATGGGGGGGCAGGTCCTTCTTGGCTTGAACATCCGCGGATTCAAGCACCCCCTCTGCACACTGTATGGCCCGCTAAACCCGGACAACCGGAGTGCGTATCAATGGCAGCTGAAAAGCCTGTAGGAAATCAACCATAGCTGGCCGCCCTGGATGGCTTACGCCACCGCCTGTTGAGCAGGAACGGCAGCGAAACGTCAGGGATATGACGCCATTTCACTGGCCATTCCAGGCCATTTGCCCAAAACCACAGGTTCATACCCTACTTGGCCAGTCGGCATTGGTGGCGTTTTCTGTCCCGGTTTTCCATTACAGACGCAGCCCCTGCTGCGGGCTTGAATACCGTCACCCACCCCGCCACCCGGAGCACTCGACCGCGAGACCACCCGCCGTAACGCTTTGAATCAAGGAAGAAAGCACATGAAGCTGACCGCCAGCCTCGCACACCGCCCCGACCCTCAGCTGTACCTGCAACTGGGTGAGCTGATCGCCAGCACCGGCGCCGACGGTTTCGCCGCACAGATGTTGCGCCTGGTCGATGCCCAGGTACCGATCCACAGGCTCGAGCTCAGCGAATGGACCCTGGACCCACGCCAGGCCAGCGTCAGCCGCATCAGGCTGCTGGGCAGTGCCGGCCTTGCGCAGCAACGGCCGGGCAACGAGGCGCTGCGCCACCCGTTGCTGCAGAGCATCATGCAGATGGACGACCCGCTGCTGATCGAGTTCAAGGCCCCGCTGGACGCCCAGCATCCCCATCAATGCCACCTGGTGTCGTGCAGCGGCGACCGGCGTTGGGTCATCTGTTTCCACCGCCTGCCCGGTCAAAGGGCGTTTTCCCTGGCTGAACTGTCCCAACTCAAGAGCCTTTCCGACACCTTGCTGCCATTGGTCGAGCACCATGGCCAGTTGCTTGGGCAGGGCCTGGTGCGCCGCGTCGGCGCCCCCCTCGCGGAGCTTGAAACAGGCTCGTTGCGCCACGCTTTTGGCGAGCGCCTGGTCCAGGAAGCCGTCCGGCTTTCCAGCCGTGAAGAGGAAGTGTGCATCGGCCTGCTGACAGGCGGCACAGTGCCGGAAATGGCACAGAAGCTGAACGTGAAGAACAGTTCGATCGAAACCTACCTCAAGCGCGCCACCGCCAAGCTGGGGGTCAGTGGCCGCCATGGGCTGGCGAAATGGATGGCCGGCGCCTGACTGCACGAGAACCTGTGATGCCCCGACATGCCCTGACCCTGTGCGCCGCGCTGCTGTGCGGCTGCTCCCTGGTGCCGGACTACCAGCGCCCCGCCGTTCCTGTGCCGGGGCAGTTCCCGCAGGGCCCGGCCTATCAAGGTGATGCGCTGGCCCACCCCCCCGCCGAAGACTGGCGCCCTGTGTTCCACGACCCGGTGCTGCGCCAGCTGATCGACAGCGCCCTGACCAACAACCGCGACCTGCGCGAGGCGGCGCTGAACGTCGAGGCCTACCGCGCCCAGTACCGCATCCAGCGTGCCGACCTGCTGCCCAAGGTGTCTGCCGACGCCACCGGCGAGCGCCAGTACCTGCCGCGGGGCATGACCGGTACCGACCAGGGCGTGATCAGCTCGACCTACGCCGCAACGCTGGGCATCAGCGCCTACGAGCTGGACCTGTTCGGCCGCGTGCGCAGCCTCAGTGACCAGGCGCTGCTGACCTACCTGGCCAGTGAAGAGGCGCGGCGCAGCACGCAACTGAGCCTGGTGGCCAGCGTGGCCAGCGCCTACCTGACCTGGCGAGCCGACCAGGAGCTGCTGGTACTGTCACAGGAAACCCTGGCCGCCGACGAGCGCAGCCTGCGTTTGACCAGCGCCCAGCGCCGCGCCGGCACGGTATCGGCACTGGACCAGATCCAGTCACGCACCAGCGTCGACAGCACCCGTGCCAGCGTGGCGCGCTACAAGCGCCAGGTGGCCCAGGACCTCAACCAGCTGACCTTGCTGGTCGGTGCGGCCGTGGATGACGACCTGGCCGCCCTGCCCCTGGCTGACGAGCAGATCGCCGGGCTGCCGGCAGGTTTGCCCTCGGACCTGCTGCGCCGCCGACCGGACATCGTCCAGGCGGAATATCAGCTGCGCGCGGCCAATGCCAACATCGGCGCAGCGCGGGCGGCGTTCTTCCCCAGCATCAGCCTCACCGCCAACGCTGGTAGCACCAGCCCGCAGTTGAGCGGCCTGTTCAACGGCGGCAGCGGGACCTGGCTGTTCCAACCGCAGATCAGCCTGCCGATCTTCACCGCTGGCAGCCTGCGCGCCAGCCTGGACTATGCAGAGCTGCAGAAGGACATTCAGGTGGCGCAGTACGAGAAGGCCATCCAGAGCGCGTTCCAGGAAGTGGCCGATGGCCTGGCGGCGCGGGCCACCTACCAGCGTCAGTTGCAGGCCCAGCGCGATCTGGTGGCGTCGAACCAGCGTTATTACAACCTGGCCGAGCATCGTTACCGGATCGGCGTGGACAGCAGCCTGACCTTTCTCGATGCACAGCGCTCGCTGTTTACGGCGCAGCAGGGTTTGATCGGTGACCGACTGGCGCAGCTGGTGGCGGAAGTGAACCTGTACGCGGCGCTGGGTGGTGGGTGGCAGGAGGCCGCTGAGCGGCCTCGGTAACCTCATGCAGCACTCAGGTGCTCATACAGGATGGTCGCCCCCACCAGCATCAGCACGATGCCCCCCATGATCTCGGCGCGCTTGCCCACCACCGAGCCCAACGCCCGCCCGAGCATGGTGCCGATGGTCACCATGGTCATGGTCGCCAGGCCGATCGCTGCTGCCGCTACCCAGATGTTCACATCGACGAACGCCAGGCCGATGCCCACTGCCAGGGCGTCGATGCTGGTGGCCACGGCGGTCACCGCCAGGATCCAGAACGAGTGCTGGCTCTGCTTCTCTTCCTCTTCGTCATCCGGCTTCAGCCCGGCATGCACCATGTGCGCGCCGAGCAGCAGCAACAGGGTAAAGGCGATCCAGTGGTCCCACTGTTCGACGTACTGGCTGGCTGCCTGGCCCAGCAGCCAGCCGATGACCGGGGTGATGGCTTCGATGACACCGAAGATCAGGCCTGTGCGCAGTGCTTCGGCCAAGCGTGGCTTGTGCAGGCTCGACCCTTTGCCGATGGCGGCCGCGAAGGCATCGGTGGACATGGCGAAGGCGAGAAAGACGAGGGAAATGGGATTCAACGATCGGACTCCAGCCGGGCAACGAGTCAACGACAGACGACCTGCAGGCCCGGCTTGGCTGCAGGAAGGTCGTTGGTCTCGCCAATCCGGGTGGATGCGCTGGCCATGGCAGGTTGCCAAATATGTTGACCAGAGCGCCTTCGCAGGGCGCGAAGGCAGGCTACTCCCCAATGAGTGGCGCGATGATACCAGCGCCAGGTGAAAAAAGCGTGAAGGGTTTTGCCCGGCGCAACCGGGTCTAGACTGTACAGACCAGATGACATGGCATGAACCGGGGGGCTGCCACACGTGGAGGTGTGCGATGAGCCAGTTCAAGCGTCTGTTCGTCATGCTCGGCCCGCAAATGCGCCATACTCCGGCGCTGCAGCGCGCGGCGGCGCTGGCCGAGTCCAGTGGTGCCCTGCTGGATATCAATGTATTCGTCGACGATGTCGACACCTTCGGCCTGATGAGCGACGGCCGCGAGCGCGAGCGACTGCTTGGTGACAACCGTCAGTGGCTGGCCGACCAGGCCGAGCAACTGGGCAACGCCGGGCTCGATGTGTCCACCGAACTGCTGCTGACCCGCGACCCGCTGGGCAGTGCGCTCGAGCGGATCGAACAGCTGGGGTGCGACCTGTTGATCAAGGACGTGCAGCACGAACCGGTGCTCAAGCGCCTGCTGGTCACGCCGCTGGACTGGCAGTTGCTCAAGGAAAGCCCGGTGGCCGTGCACCTGGTCAGCGACATCCGCCTGCCACTGCCCCGGCAGATTGCGGCGGCGGTCGACCTCAACTGCCATGGTGCGGGCGAACACCTGGACGACCAGGTGATCCACAGCGCCCATGCCCTGGCCCTGCAATGCGATGCCGAACTGCACCTGCTGCATGTATGTGATGCGGCCAAGACCCATATCGCCGACTTTGGTGCCGGCACCGTCACCATGCCGGGGTTCGATGCCAGCGTGCGCACAGCGCAGCGGGCGGCATTCAACCGGCTGGGCGACCACCACCAGATTCCGCTGGAGCGGCGGCATTTTGTCGAGGGTGCGGCGATCCGCGCAATTGCCCAGTTCGTCAGCCACAGCCGGGTCGATGTGATCGTGATGGGCAGCCATCGGCATGATGCGATGCAGACGTTCCTGGGCGGCACCACCGCGCATGTGCTGGAGCATCCGCTGTGCAATGTGCTGGCGATCAAGGCCGCTCACTGAGCATTGCCTGAACAGGCCGTTTCGAGGGCAAGCCCGCTCCCACAGGTATACCAACAGCTTGAAGCGCTGCGGGCCCCCTGTGGGAGCGGGCTTGCCCGCGAAGAGGCCGGCACAGACAACCACATGGTATCTGGCACACCAGTGCCACTTAAAAAGAATGCATTTGATAATGATTCGTAGTAGTTTCTCGACGCTTCCAACACTTTCCTTCAGCGCCCTACTTCAGGATCGTACCGTCGATGCGTCGCACGTTCGTTTCGCTTTGTGTGCTTCAAGCTCTCTCCCCGTTGGCCTTTGCCGAGCCCGAACCACTCGGTGACAGCGCCCAGATCGAACTCCAGGCCCTGAACATCACCAGCAGCGCCGACAGCGAGCGCGCCGATGGCCCGGTGGAGGGCTACAAGGCCAGCCGCTCGGCCAGTGCCACACGCACCGACACCGCCCTGCACGAAACCCCGCAATCGATCAGCGTAGTGCCCAAGGATGTGCTCGAAGATACCGGCGCCACCCGCCTGCAGGATGGCCTGGACTATGCCGGTGGTGTCGGCCGCGCCAACAATTTCGGCGGCCAGGGCCTGACCACCTTCACCGTACGCGGCTTCACCACTGGCGAGTTCTACCGCAACGGCTTCCCGATCAACCGCGGCTACCCCAACGCCCCCGACGCCAACACCGTCGAGCGCCTGGAAGTGATCCGCGGCCCGGCCACCAGCCTGTACGGCCGTGGTGACCCAGGCGGTACCTTCAACGTGGTCAGCAAGCAGCCGCTGAGCGAGCCCAAGGTCACCCTCGGCAGCCAGTTCGACGACCAGGGCATGCACCGCGCCACCCTCGACGCCACTGGCCCGCTGAACAGCGACGGCTCGCTGGCCTACCGCCTGAACGTGCTGGGTGAAGGCGGCGAGAGCTTCCGCGACGACGTCGAGAGCGAGCGCTATGACGTCGCACCGGTGATCAGCTGGCAGGTCAACGATGCCACCAGGGTCATCTTCGAAGGCGACTTCATGCGCAACAACCACCCGCTCGATCGCGGCCTGACCCGCCTGCCCGGCCAGCTCGGCACGGCTTCGCGCGACACCAACATCTGGGAAAAAGGCAGCGACAACCTGCTGCACAACGACAACAACATGGCCCAGTTGCGCTTCGAGCACCTGCTCAACGACAACTGGACCTTGGGCGGCGGCATGCAATGGCTGGACGGCTCGCTCAAGGGCAACGCCGTGGAAGCCAACGGCCTGCAGGCCGATGGCCGCACGCTGGGGCGCAACTTCAACTACCGCAAGCTGGAATGGACCGACCGCGACTACCAGCTCAACCTCACCGGCCACTTCGACACCGGCGGCTTCGCCCACACCCTGCTCACCGGCATCGAGTACGAAGACTACGACTACAACTCGATCATCCAGCGTTCGGCCGCAGGCGCCAATGCCTACCCGATCGACATTTTCGACCCGGTACTGGGCCAGCCGCGCCCTGCCCTGACCCGCACCACCACCCATGACAAGGAAAACCTCAAGACCTGGGCAGCCTTCATCCAGGACCAGGTGGCCCTGACCGAGCGCCTGAAAGCGCTCGCCGGGGTGCGTTTCGAGCGCTTCGAGCATGACTACGACAACAAGCTCAACAATGCCGGTGACTTCAACAAGGGCGAGAATGGCGTCACCCCGCGCCTGGGCCTGATCTACGACCTGACCGATACCGTTGCCGTCTACGCCAACACCGCACGCTCGTTCAAGCCCAACAGCGGCGCGAGCCTGCAAGGCACGGGCTTCGACCCGGAAAAGGGCAAATCATACGAGCTGGGCGTGAAGTGGGAGGCGCTGGACCGCCAGTTGAGCCTGGACGCGGCGATCTACCACATCGTCAAGGAAAACGTGCTGACCCGCGACCCCAACGACCCGAGCGGCACCTACAGCGTGGCGGCCGGCGAAGTGCGCAGCCGCGGCCTGGACATCAACGTTGCGGGCAACCTGACGCCGGAATGGCGAATGATCGGCGGCTACGCCTATGTCGACGCCGAGGTGACCAAGGACAACAGCATCCCCACCGGCACCCGCCTGGCGAACATCCCGCGCAACAGCTTCAGCCTGCTCAACACCTATGAGTTCCAGGACGGGCTGGCCAAGGGGCTGGGCCTGGGGGTTGGCGTGAAGTATGTGGATGACCGCGCCGGGCAGACGGCGGCCACTACCTACACCATGGAGCGCTACAGCGTGGTCGACCTGCTGAGCTTCTACAAGGTCAACGAGCACGTGCGCTTGAACCTGGACGTGAAGAACGTGTTCAACAAGGGGTATGACGAGGGGGCGTTCAATACCTACGTCTACCCGGGTGCGCCGCGCACGGTGCAGGCCGGGGTTTCCTACACCTTCTGAAATGCTGGGGCCGCATTGCGGCCCCCTGCATCAAAAGCCCTTGCTGTAGAACAGCGAGTACGATTCGATGCCATCGTTCGGCTGCTTGATGCCGGCATTGGAGTAGTGAATCGCACGGATCCCCACTTTCTGCTCGCCCGGCAACTTCAGGCCGAAGCCGATACGGTCTTCGAAGTTGACCGACGAACCCAGGCGCTGGTCGCCCACGTCGGTCTTGGAGAAGGCCGCCAGGCCGATGCCGGCTTCCACATAAGGCGTGTAGGTGAAACCACTGAATTCGTAGGTGAACACCGGGCTGAACGACAGCGAATGGGCGCCGCTGGCATCGCCGCCTTCCCAGTAGGTGTAGGCCGCATCCCAATAACCCGTTACATACCCGATGTCACTTTGCAGCCACTTCTGGTCCCAGTCGAACGACATGCCTAGGCGGTAGGTCATGTCGCCCTGGCTGGTGGCCCCCACGGCAGCGGAAACCTGCGCGGCCTGGGCCAGAGGGGTGCCGGCGAGGGCCAATAGGGCGGCGGCCAGCGTGCTGGCGAGACGGGTTTTCATCAATGACTTCTCCTGATGGTCAACGCGGGCTGTGGGGGCTTGGGCCCCTCGATTTTTGCGGTGACCGGTGCATCCAACCGGTCACACGAGGTAATACTTTTCTGATTATTGTCCAGATAATCAGAAAGTTGAAAGTGAATTGCCAGCATTGCTTGAATTTACCTACGCTAACGAACCGCCTCAGTCGTATTCGGCCTCCTCATGCTCGCCCAACAGCCGCCGCTGCCGGGGTGTGGCCTCTTCCAGCACCTGAGGGTTGAACTGCCAGTTCAGGTAGGGGGAGAACTTCTGCGCCACCATGCGCCGGCCATAGTGCACCTGCAGCATGTCACGCTCGCGGGTATTGCTGCAGTTGGCGCCGCCGCTGTGCCAGACATCGCTGCGAAACACCAGCGCGTCACCCGCCTTGCACAGTACCGGCTGGGCCTCACGCCCCTGCCAATGCTGTTCACCGGGTTGTGGTGCGCGCGCCGCACGGTGGCTGCCGGGCACGATCCAGGTGGGGCCGATGGGGTGGTCGATGTCGCTGAGGTACACCTGCGCGGTGAGAATCTGCATGGGCTGGACGAAGTCACCGCGTTCACGCAACCAGTCCGGCAACGCCATGGGCAAGTGATCCAGATGCAAGTCCATGCCGGGGTAGCCAGGGTGGCTGCGCCAGGCAGTCTGGCCTATGACGTGGCAGTCCTGGCCAAGCGCCGCCTCGGCGAGCGCGATCACTGGCGGCAGATCGAGAAACGGCAACCACAGCGGGTTGCGATTGAAGACACACTTGTAATGCTCCAGCAGCCCCTGATAGTCCCAATGAAGCGGCTGCAGGTCATCGATGGCGCAGCGCAGCAAGGCGATGCGCAGGGGTTCGAGCACACCGGGGAGCAACACATAGCCCCGCTCGTCTAGCTGTTGCAACTGAACGTCGAGGCTCATGGTGCGGTGCTCCTCGATGTGAGGAGTACAGACGTACTCCTCTGTTGTTTTACCACTCAGCGCCAGTTCAGGTTTGCCGTCGCGGGTGCCTTGCCATTGACGGTCACCTGCTGCTGGACCGTGGTGCCGCCTGCCTGGCCAATGACTTTGTACTGGCCTGGCGGCAGCTGCACATAGACCAATGGGCCGGCATCCTGAAGGCTCAACAGCGACTTGCCCTGAGCATTCTGGATATCCACCGAAGCGCCACTTTCGAACTGGCCGCCCGGCCCGGTCGAAAGCTCGACGTGCAGGTCATAGCCTTTGGTGTGGCGCAGGGCATTGGCTTCGTCCTGGCCGATGCCGCCTTCCAGGTAGCGGATGCCGTTCTGTTCCTGGGGCTGCAACTGCACGGCCTGCATGTCGATCGGGGCATTCAGGTCAGCCGCAGCGGCCAGGGTCCAGGGAAATGCCAGCGCAAGCAGCAAGGTTGCGCCGAGGGCATAGTGATGATTACGCATGGTTCGCCCCTCCGTATGGGGATGGCTTACCTATTATCTGACGCTGCGCAGCGGCTGGCGTTCGCGCAGACACGTGGTCAGGCGGCGCGGCGCTCTTCGAGCAGTTTCACGAACATGCTCAGGCTGCGCGAAACCGTGCCGCGACGCCATACCAGCCAGGTCTTGAGGTAGCGGAACTGCTCCTGCATCGGCCAGGCACAGACCGTGCTGCAGCCGGGCATGTTGTCGAGCATGCTGCGCGGCAGCATGGCCAGCCCGGCACCGGCGCTGACACAGGCAAGCATGCCGTGGTACGACTCCATTTCGTGGATCTTGCCGGGCACCGCCTGATCCTGGACGAACCAGTTCTCGAAGTGGTGGCGGTACGAGCAGTTGGCGCGGAAGGCATAGATGCTCGCGCCGTTGACGTCCTGGGCACGGGTCACCGGGGCGTGGTTGAGCGGCGAGATGATCACCATCTCCTCTTCGAACACTGGCATGCCTTCGAGCGTGGGGTGCAGCACCGGGCCGTCGACGAAGGCCGCCACCAGGCGCCCCGACAGCACCCCTTCGAGCATGGTCCCGGAAGGCCCGGTGGACAGGTCGAGGTCGACTTTGGGGTAGCGCTGGTTGTAGGCGGCCAGCAGGGCCGGGATTCGCACCGCCGCCGTGCTCTCCAGCGAGCCCAGGGCGAAGGTGCCCTGCGGGTCCTCGCCGGCCACGGTCAGCCGCGCCTCGTGCACCAGGTCGAGGATGCGCCGGGTGTACTCGAGGAAGTTCCAGCCGGCCGGCGACAGGCGCAGGCGGCTTTTTTCGCGGATGAACAACTCGACGCCAAGGTCTTCCTCCAGCTGCTTGATACGGGTGGTCAGGTTCGACGGCACCCGATGGATATGCTGGGCGGCGGCGCTGATGCTGCCCTGCTCGGCCACGGCCTTGAAGATCTCCAGTTGCACCAGGTCCACAGTCATTCTCCAAACGTGAATGTTTCGCTCATTATTATTCAGTTTTCATTAAAGCCATAGCCCACTAGTCTGGCGTCACTGATTAACAACAACGAGAGTGTCCCGCCATGAGTGCGATCAGCAGCCTGACCCACGCCATCTCCGTCGACCCCTTCAGCGGCGAGCAGATTGGCGCCTACCCCTTCGACACCGACGCCGCACTGGAAGCGGCGCTGCAACGCGCCAAGGCCGGCTACGGCCAGTGGCGCCAAGTGTCGCTGGGTCAGCGCAGCGAGTACCTGCTCGCCCTGGCCAGCACCCTCGAAGCCAAGGCCGAAGCCTTCGCGCAGATGATCAGCCGCGAAATCGGCAAGCCGATCGCCCAGGCCCGTGGTGAAGTCGCCAAGTGCGTCGGCCTGTGCCGCTGGTATGCCGAGCACGGCCCGGCCATGCTGGCTGCAGAGCCGACCCAGGTCGAGAAAGCCCGCATCGAGTACCGCCCGCTGGGCCCGATCCTCGCCGTGATGCCGTGGAACTTCCCGGTCTGGCAGGTGCTGCGCGGCGCGGTGCCGGCGATCCTGGCGGGCAACACCTATGTACTGAAGCACGCGCCGAACGTGATGGGCAGCGCCTACCTGCTGGGTGAGCTGTTCAAGGACGCCGGCCTGCCTGAAGGCGTGTTCGAGGTGCTGAACGTCACCCCAGAGGGTGTCACCCGCGCCATCAACGACGTGCGCATCGCCGCCGTGACCCTGACCGGCAGCGTGCGTGCCGGCATGGCCATCGGTGCCCAGGCGGGTGCGGCGCTGAAGAAATGCGTACTGGAACTGGGCGGTTCCGACCCGTTCATCGTGCTGGCCGATGCCGACCTGGATGCTGCGGTGCAGGCCGCCGTCATTGGCCGCTACCAGAACACCGGCCAGGTCTGCGCCGCCGCCAAGCGCCTGATCATCGAAGCCAGCGTCGTCGAGGCGTTCACTCAAAAGTTCGTCGAAGCCACGCGCAAACTGAAGGTCGGCAACCCGCTGGAAGACGACACCTACATCGGCCCGATGGCCCGTTACGACCTGCGTGACGAGCTGGATGGCCAGGTCCAGGCGACGCTGGCCGAAGGCGCCACCCTGCTGCTGGGCGGCAACAAGGTCGAAGGTGTGGGCAACTTCTACGCACCGACTGTGTTCGCCAACGTCACACCGGACATGACTGCCTTCAAGCAGGAGCTGTTCGGGCCGGTGGCGGCGATCATCACGGCCCGGGATGCCGACCATGCAGTGGAACTGGCCAACGACAGCGAGTTCGGCCTGGCGTCGACCATCTACACCGCCGACTATGCGCTGGCCGAGCGCATGACCGCCGCGCTGGACACTGGTGGCGTGTTCATCAACGGCTACTGCGCTTCCGACCCCCGCGTGGCGTTTGGTGGCGTGAAGAAGAGCGGTTTCGGGCGTGAGCTGTCGCACTTTGGTGTGCGCGAGTTCACCAATGCCCAGACTGTGTGGCTGGATCGTAACTGATTCGATGCCCTGGGGCCGCTATGCGGCCCCAAGCTCTCAATCCCGGACCTGGTCCTTGACCCAGTCCAGCATCCCCCCCGGCACGATCAGTTCATACCGCGCCCGCGAACAGGCGGTATACAGCCCTGCCAGCAGCCGCGCCCGCTCGTTGCGATTGCCCGTCGTGGTCGGCGCTACCATCAACTCCGGCGATACCATGACCCGGGCGAACTCCATGTTCTTCACATCCCGCACCCGCCCAAGGAACAGCTTCGGCGCCTTGTCCCAGCGGTAACGGCTCTTGGCCTTGGCAAAATGCTCCGGGGTGTAGCCTTTGCGCAGCATGCCGGCCACGGCGACAAAGGCCTTGTCGTCACCCTTGTCCTGCTCCAGCGCCTGCCAGTTGGGATAGCGGAACAGCATCGGGTGACGGGCCCGGGTGCCGTAGCGGTACAGCTCGATGCAATCCTCGACAAACAGCTCGAAGTCCTTGCGCGCGCTTTGCAGCAGCACGAACGGCACCCCTTGGTGGGTCAGGCGCTGGAACCAGCCGAACAGGCCCCATTCATCATCGACGATCAACGCGGTCGGTTGCTCGGGCACCGTCACCGTGTCGAAGAAGCTCACCCGCGTGTAATGCTCGGCACTGCCACTGAAGGCTGCCTGGATGGCGGCCGGGTGCGCCTGGATCAACGGGTTGAGCACGCCGTCCATGGCCGGGCCGGCGCGCAACGAATGGTCGATGTAGCGCTGGCGGATGAAGTTGCCGTGGTGCGGGCTGAGGCCATTGAGGTTCTGCAGCTCGTCGCCCAGGGCGATGACCGACTGCGGGCTGCGGTCGAGCACTGCGAGCATCGGCGCGGACAACTCATGGGCTTCATCGACGATGACGTGGCTGTAGCGGCTGTCGATCACCTCGGCGGTCAACGACAACAGTTTGACCCGGTGGTAATCGCGTACCGGCAGCTGGATGTCCCGCGCCGAGGGGCGGATCAATTCCTGCCAGTACAGGCGGGCCTTTTCCAGCAGCACTTCCTGGTCCAGCGGTGAGGTGCCCGGCCCGGCCCAGGGCAGGTGATGCAGCTGCAACTGGCTGTCACCGCTGCGGCAGAAGCTGCGCACGGCCTTGATGCACAGGGCCACCACATCGCGCGCGGCAAGCGGGCCGATGTCGGGGATGTTCAACCAGCGCACCACCTGGGCCTCCTGCGGGCGCCAGGACAGCTTGGTGCGGTACGGGTCGCGCAGCCGCCAGCCATTGCTGGTGAGGTCCCGGTTGAGGATTTCGTCGGCCAGCTGGCCGAAGGTCAGCGCAGTGTAGGCCTGGGCATCCTTCACCCGCGCCTGCAATGCCCGCAGCTGGCCTTCGGTGAGGGCCAGCAACAAGGTGCGCTGAGGGTCGAGCAGGCGCGCGAACTGGTGAATGAGGAAGGTCTTGCCGGTGCCGGCGAACCCCTGCACGGCAACCGATTCGTCGACGCCGCTCAGGAACTCGCGCAGCAGGCGGTTCTGTTGGTCGCTGAGCAACAGGTCGCTGGCCAGCGACGGCAGGTACACCGGGTGCAGCGGCGTCACGCGCTGGCGGTAGGTGTCGGCGAACTGGAAATTCCACTGGCCTTCGGCGTCCTGGAACTCGTCGGCCTGGTATTCGGTTTCGACCGACACCAGGGCGACGCCATTCTCACCCAGCATGCCCAGCCCCATGGCGAACGCTTCGCGGTCGAAATGCTGCGCGACCTGCCCCTGGAAGCGGCCCGGGGCGGCGCCTTCGACCTCATTGGCGATGCGCACGATCTCGGCGAAGCGGCGCTCCTGCGCGTCCGCCGAGGCGCTGGCCGGCTGGCGCGGCAGGTTCTGCACGAACAGCACGGCGGCCGCCTCCAGCAGGCTGGCGGTCGGGAAGAAGTCGGTGGCGGTGGGCGCGCTGGCCAGGCGGTCGGCCTGGTCGCTGGGCAAAGGCAGGTAGAGCATCGGGACCTCGGGTGGAAACTGCCGGGCACGATAGCAATTTTCCAAAGGGAATGCTGGTTAGTCTGTTCTGGCCTCTTCGCGGGCGAGCCCGCTCCCACAGGTATGTCACTGCCCTGAAGCCTGGTGTTATCGCTGTGGGAGCGGGCTCGCCCGCGAAGAGGCCGGAGCGGACAACAAAAAAATCAGCCCCTGCCCCGCTTGAGCGTCTCGCTCGGAAACTCCTTGAACAATTGCCGGTAACTCTCTGAAAACCTTCCCAAATGCCAGAACGACCAGCGCATCGCCACTTCAGCCACGGTCACCTCGCCGCCGCGCAACAGATCGCGCCGTGCGCCGTTTAGCCGACGCAAGCGCAACCAGTGCGCCGGCGGCATCCCGGTGAAGGCCTTGAACGCCTGCTGCAACTGGCGCAGCGACACACCGGCCACTTCGGCCAACTCCACCAGATTGAGGGTTTCTTCCGGGCAATCTGCGGCCCATTCGCTGACCCGTTGCATGATCGCCCGTTCCTCGCCACGCCGCCCCAGCGCCCCGCCTTGCAGGCGCTGGCAGGCGTTGTCGAGGATGAACAGGCAATCCTCCAGCAACTGCTCGGCCAGTGCCTGCCCTTGCAGCGGGCAATCCGCCTGGCCAAGGCGGGTCAAGGTGGCGCTCAGCCAGCTGCCGAACAACGCATTCTGCCCGCTGCCCAGCGGCACCATGAACAAGCCTTCGAGCCGTTGCGGGTCCAGACCGTGGCGGGCCAGAAAGGCCTGGTCGAATACCACGGCCACTTCCTGGTAGTTCTCTGGTGTGATCCAGATGTTGCGGCTCTGCTCGTTGAGCAGGTACAGGCTGTTTTCGCTCTGGTCGAAACAAAACGCCAGCGAACCGCTCGGCGCACGGAAGAACTGCTCGACCCGGGTGTTCAGGCGCTCTTCGTACACCTCCACGCCATCGAGCCCCAGGCAGCGCAGCTGGCCGCTGAAATGCCCGGGCGACATCTGCCGGTATTGTTGCTGCCAGCCGGGTGTGGCGCGCACCTGTTCGGTGACATCCGTGGTGTGGAAAGCCTGGACCTGCAAGGCATTGGGCGTTGTCACGCTTTGTCCTATTTGCACTCTTTTGGTGCATTCATTGCCGAAGAAAGTGGATAGATGGCTTTGCGGGCCTGCGCCCAAGATAGTCTCCAGCGTGTCACCTGGGAAGCGTAACCCATTGAAAACCACCCAACGGCTTTCGCGGGCCAGCCCGCTCCCACAAAAAAACCCAACCAAGAGGTCTGTATGAACGCCCCCTTCGATCAGCTGTCCACCTGGCTGAAAGAACACCGCATCACTGAAGTCGAATGCGTGATCAGCGACCTGACCGGCATCGCCCGCGGCAAGATCGCACCGACCGCCAAGTTCCTTCACGAGCGCGGCATGCGCCTGCCCGAAAGCGTGCTGCTGCAGACCGTCACCGGCGATTATGTCGATGACGAGATCTACTACAGCCTGCTCGATGCGGCCGATATCGACATGGTCTGCCGCCCCGACCCGACGGCGGTGTACCAGATCCCGTGGGCCATCGAACCCACCGCCATCGTCATCCACGACACCTTCGACAAGCAGGGCAACCCGATCGAGCTGTCGCCGCGCAACGTGCTGAAGAAGGTGCTCAAGCTGTATGCCGACAAGGGCTGGCAGCCGATTGTCGCGCCGGAGATGGAGTTCTACCTGACCCAGCGCTGCGAAGACCCGGACTTGCCCCTGCAGGTACCGCTGGGCCGTTCGGGCCGCGCCGAAAGCGGGCGCCAGTCGTTCTCGATCGACGCCGCCAACGAATTCGACCCACTGTTCGAAGACGTCTACGACTGGTGTGAACTGCAGGGCCTTGACCTGGACACGCTGATCCACGAAGACGGCCCGGCGCAGATGGAGATCAACTTCCGCCACGGCGATGCGCTGGACTTGGCCGACCAGATCACCGTGTTCAAGCGCACCATGCGTGAAGCCGCGCTCAAGCACAACGTCACCGCCACGTTCATGGCCAAGCCGATCACCGATGAGCCCGGCAGCGCCATGCACCTGCACCAGAGCGTGGTCGACATCGCCACCGGCAAGCCGGTGTTCGCCAACGACGATGGCAGCATGAGCGAGCTGTTCCTGCACCACATCGGTGGCCTGCAGAAGTACATCCCCAAGCTGCTGCCGATGTTCGCGCCGAACGTCAACTCGTTCCGCCGCTTCCTGCCGGACACCTCGGCACCGGTCAACGTCGAGTGGGGCGAGGAAAACCGCACCGCCGGCTTGCGCGTGCCGACCTCCAGCCCGGATGCCATGCGGGTGGAGAACCGCCTGCCGGGTGCCGATGCCAACCCTTACCTGGCGATCGCCGCCAGCCTGTTGTGCGGTTACCTGGGTATGGTCGAGAAGATCGAGCCGAGCGCGCCGGTACAGGGCCGTGCCTATGAGCGGCGCAACCTGCGGCTGCCGATCACCATCGAGGATGCGCTGCAGCACATGGAAGACTGCGAGACCGTGCAGCAGTACCTGGGCAAGCAGTTCGTCCAGGGCTACGTGGCGGTCAAGCGCGCCGAGCACGAGAACTTCAAGCGCGTGATCAGTTCCTGGGAGCGCGAGTTCCTGCTGCTGAGCGTGTGATTCCCCGGGGGCGCCAGGCGCCCCCCCTTGCACCGAACTCAAAGAACAAGACCAACGAGGTGTCGACATGCGTCATCTGCAAGCCCTGATCCCCGCCACATTCGCCCTGCTGTTCGGCGCCGCCGCCCAGGCCACGCCCAGCGTCAGCGTGTACAACTGGACCGACTACATCGGTGACACGACCCTGGCCGACTTCCAGGCCAGCCGCGGGATCAAGGTCGTCTATGACGTATTCGACTCCAACGAAACCCTGGAAGGCAAGCTGCTCGCCGGCCGCACCGGCTACGACGTGGTGGTGCCGTCCAACCACTTCCTGGCCCGCCAGGCCCAGGCCGGTGCGTTCCTGCCACTGGACCGCAGCAAGCTGCCGAACTGGCAGCACCTGGACCCGAAGCTGCTCAAGCAACTCGAGCAGAACGACCCAGGCAACCAATATGCGGTGCCGTACCTGTGGGGCACCAACGGCATCGGCTACAACGTCGAAAAGGTCAAGGCCGCGTTGGGCGTCGACCATATCGACTCCTGGGCGACGCTGTTCGAGCCGGAAAACCTGAAAAAGCTCAAGCAATGCGGTGTGGCCTTCATGGACTCGCCTGACGAGCTGTTCCCGGCGGTGCTCAACTACCTGGGCCTGGACCCGCGCAGCGAAAAGCCGGGCGACTATGCCAAGGCCGAAGCGCGCCTGCTCGAACTGCGCCCGTACATCACCTACTTCCACTCCTCCAAGTACGTCTCGGACCTGGCCAACGGTGATATCTGCGTGGCCTTCGGCTATTCCGGCGACGTGTTCCAGGCGGCCAACCGGGCCGTGGAAGCGAAGAACGGGGTGAAGATCGCCTACAGCATTCCCAAGGAAGGCAGCAACCTGTGGTTCGACCTGCTGGCGATCCCCAAGGACGCCAACAACCCCGAACAGGCCCTGGCCTTCATCAACTACCTGCTCGACCCGAAGGTGATCGCCAAGGTCAGTGCCACGGTCGGCTACGCCAACGCCAACCCTGATGCCCAGGCCTACATGGACAAGGCGCTGGTCGACAACCCCGAGATCTACCCACCCCAGGCCGTGCTGGACAAGTTGTACATTTCGAGCACCCCGAGCCCGAAGATCATGCGCGTCATGACCCGCTCCTGGAGCAAGATCAAGTCCAACCGCTGAACCGAGAACGCGCCATGCCTTTCGATACCCAACATACCGCGTCGTACTACGCCGCCACGGCGCGCAACGCGGCGCCCTACCCCTGCCTCGACGGCGAACTGACAGCTGACGTGTGCGTGGTCGGCGGTGGCCTGACCGGGGTCAACACCGCCCTGGAACTGGCCGAACGCGGCCTCAGCGTGGTGCTGCTGGAAGGCCGGCGCATCGGCTGGGGCGCCAGCGGGCGCAACGGCGGCCAGCTGATTCGCGGCATCGGCCATGATGTCAGCGGCTTTGCCCGCTACGTCGGCCAGGACGGCGTGCGCTACCTGCAGCAGGCCGGCATCGAGTCGGTGGCCCTGGTGGCTCGCCGCATCGAACAATATGCGATCGCCTGCGACCTGCGCTGGGGCTTCTGCGAACTGGCCAACACCCCGGCGCAGTTCGCCGCTTTCAAGGCGGAACAGGAAGACCTGGCCAGCCTTGGCTACCGCCACGAAACCCGCCTGGTCGGGCCCCAGGGCATGCACGAGATCGTCGCCAGCGACCAGTACGCCGGCGGCCTGGTGGACATGGGCTCGGGCCATCTGCACCCGCTCGACCTGGTCCAGGGCGAGGCGCGCGTGGCCCACGGCCTGGGTGTGCGCATTTTCGAGCAGAGCCCGGTGCTGCGCATCGAACACGGCCGCACCGTGACCCTGCACACGGCACGCGGCAAGGTACGGGCGCAGAGCCTGGTGCTGGGCTGCAATGCCCACCTCGACGAACTGGAGCCGCGCCTGAGCGGCAAGGTGCTGCCTGCCGGCAGTTACGTGGTGGCCACCGAACCGCTGCCGGAAGCACTCGCCAGCACGCTGATCCCGCAGAACATGGCCCTGTGTGACCAGAAGGTCGGCCTGGACTACTACCGCCTCACGGCCGACCGCCGCCTGCTGTTCGGCGGCGCCTGCCACTACTCCGGGCGCGACCCCAAGGACATCGCCGCCTACATGCGGCCGAAGGTGCTCAAGGTGTTCCCGCAACTGGCCGATGTGCGCATCGACTACCAGTGGGGCGGCATGATCGGCATCACCGCCAACCGCTTCCCGCAGGTGGGGCGGCTGAGCCAGCACCCTAACGTGTTCTATGCCCAGGGCTATTCAGGGCACGGGTTGAACGTGACCCACTGGACGGCGAAGTTGCTGGCCGAAGGCATCGCGCAGGGGCAGAGCCAGGGGCTGGATGTGTTCAGCGCAGTACCCCACCTGACGTTCCCGGGTGGCAAGGCGCTGCGTTCGCCGCTGCTGGCACTGGGGATGTTGTGGTACCGGTTGCGCGAGGCGCTGGGCTAGGCACACGCTGGATGGACCTGTCGCGAGAATGCGACGCTCGCGACGGGCCATCAAAACAACCAACTTGAAAATAATACGATAAATTATTGATTTAAATAGAAATCTCTTAAAAAGCTCTATATCACATAGAACACCTAAAGAATTGCTTGTAACCCTTTGATTGCAATCACATTTAGCAATTTCAGAGCTGGACCGGCCGGACGCGTTTCCCCCTGCTCCCATTTGCGCACCGTGGAAGCGCTCGTATGCAGATGCAGCGCAAACACCGGCTGGCTGAAATTCAGTGCCTCGCGAAGTTGGCGAATGTCCAGGGCGCTGAAATCCCGCACCGGGGCAGGACAGAGCACTTCGAAATCCCGAAGCGTAACCTTGCCGACGGCCCCGGCCTCATGAAGAACGGCCAGATCCTCACGCAACGATTCAACAATTTTGCTGCTCACAGCAAACCTCCATCAATACACCTGATTGCAATGCCCGACTGAGGGCTATGGGGCATAGCTCAAGGAAAACCTTGCCGGCGAAGCTCAGTGCCTTTTGTTCTTCCGGCGTGATATTGGCCTTGTCGCTCTTGGCGAAACCGTGGAGGAACACATAACGTTTGCCGATACGAGCAGAGAGCACTGTCCGGTACCCGCCTCGCTTGCCCACACCGTGCCCTGCAATTCGCTTTTTGAACAGCTCACCACCAAGGCTGGCATCTACCAGCCCCCTGCGCATCTCATTCACCGCCTGGCACAACATCGCATCCGAAAGATTCTGCGCGGCCTGCCAGCGCGCAAAATCCCTGCGCTTGAGAACTACCATGAGCGGCCTCCAAACCATACCCGTTACGGGTATAGTTTTTCAAGGGTCGCCACGGCTGCATAGATAGCGTCTTCCGCACACGCCGTAGGAAATGTCAGCACCATAACCGGGTACGGATGGCGTTGGCCGTCAGTGGTCACCTCATGACCAAACCTCGATCAGGGGGGCAATTGCAGGCGGCTTTTCGCCCGACCACTGGCCAACCGCCAAGCACCTGCTAGCGTTGTTCTGGCCGACCCCTCATGGATGCCTGAACATCATGAAATCATTGCCCCGCGTTACCCTGTTGTGCGCCGCTTTGCTGGCTGTGGCTGCCTGCTCCAGCAACCGCGTGGACCCCAAGGATTATTCCGGCTTCCTCAAGGACTACAGCCGCCTGCAAGAAGCGAAAAGCCCATCCGGCGCATCGGTGATGCGCTGGATCGACCCCAAGGTCAACATCAACCAGTATTCGCAGGTCTTCATCGAGCCCAGCCAGTTCTACCCCAAGCCGCAAGCGACGGCAGTCATCTCCCAGCAGACGCTGAGTGAAATCACCCGCTACTTCAACGATGCCCTGCGCCGTGAGCTGGGCAGCGTGCTGCCCCTGGCCAAGGCGCCCGGCCCAGGCACCCTCGTGGTACGCCCGGCAATCACCGCGGTGTCTACCAGCAATGAAAGCCTCAAGCCTTATGAATTCATCCCGATCGCGCTGATTTCGGCAGGCGTCAACACCGCCATGGGTGGCCGTGACCAGGAAGTGGATGTGGGTGTCGAGGCGGCCTTCCTTGATGGCGGCAACCAGAAGGTACTGGCCCAGGTGGTGCGCAAGGGCACGGGCAAGGAACTGGAGAACGACAAGACCAAGCTGACCCTGAACGATGTCAAGCCGGTGCTCGACGGCTGGGCCAAGGACATGCGTGCCAGCTTCATTACCCTGAAGAACAAGAGCAAGTAACGTTAAGGCACCCTGTGTACACCACAGATTTTGCAGCGCCTATGCGACCGAGCGCCGCCCGCGCGGCGCATCGCGAGCTGCGCTCGCTCCTACGTTTGTTTCGGGCCAATTATTCCTACGGGATTTGCGCGCGAACGCCTTCGCGCATGCCGCGATATCGTGTCGTACCAACAAGGCGGTCGCGCGCGCCTGTCACAGGCGTTACTGGCCCGAAACAAACGTAGGAGCCAACTGTCTTTCGCTTCCACCCGACCAACGCACATATCAGGGTGGGCAGGCGCTAAGTCTGCCTTCCCGATACACCTTCAAACTGG
>NZ_NEHW01000021.1 GCF_002112505.1 Pseudomonas sp. R28(2017) | reverse complement strand
GGGTTCGATCAGGCGGTTGAACAGCCGCACCATGGTCGACTTGCCCGAACCGGACAGGCCCATGATGACGAAGATCTCGCCACGCTTGACGGAAAAGCTGGCATCGAACACGCCGACGACGTGGCCAGTCTTGCTGAAGATTTCGTGCTTGTCGGCACCGTTGCGCAGCATCTCCATGGCCATGCCCGGATTATTGCCGAACACTTTGAAGATATGGTTTACCGAGAGTATTTCATCGCCTTGGTACATACGACCCTCATTATTATATTTATGACCAATGATTGGCAGGCGGCCCGCAATGGCGAGCGAGGCAAACTTCTTTTTTGGCAATGTAACGCGCCCCTCGGTGGGCGCATTGTATATCCGGGTCAATTTGTATTATAAAGCCCCGCCATTGACGCCCCGTCGCGCCACGGCATCCTATTTATTGTCATAGCCGTAATATCCGCAGCCCTCGGCCCTGCCCATCATCTGGCCCAAGGGCGCCCTGCCCGCGTGCTGCAAACAACAACAATAATCGGACTGCCGTGCATCAGCGGCGCTCCGCCACCGTGTCTGGAATACGATGAACAACCCATCAGGCGCTCAGAAACACAAGGGCTACCGCCGCATCATCCCGTCGATGACCGCCTTGCTGCAGTTCGAGGCCGTCGCCCGGTTGAACAGCTTCACCCTGGCCGCCACCGAGCTGGGCGTGACCCAGGCCGCGGTGAGCAAGCAGGTCAAGGTGCTCGAAGAGAACCTCGGCGCCCTGCTGTTCCACCGCGTGCACCGCAAGATCAGCCTGACCGATGCCGGCGACATCCTGTTCGTGAGCATCTCCGAGTCGCTGCAGCGGGTGGCCAGTGCCTTCGACCAGATCAACCAGGGCTGCCACCGCCAGGAGGTCGTGCTGGGGTCCACCGCCTCGTTCTCGCAGCTGCGCATCATGCCGCGCCTGAACCAGCTGGCCAGCGCCCTGCCGCAGGTGCAGCTGCGCCTGGCGACGCAGATGTTCACCGGTGACCTGCGCACCCGCAACTACGACCTGGACATCCGATTTGGCAACGGCCAGTGGGACGATGGCGAGGCCACCTTGCTGTTCGACGAAGAAGTCTTCCCGGTCTGCTCGCCTGCCTGGCTGGCGCGCAATCCGCTGCCCACCACCCTGGAAGAACTGGCCGGCGCCGGGCTGCTGGATGCCGACTCCACCTCCGAAGGCTGGGTCGCCTGGCCGAGCTGGTTCCGCGAGAAAGGCGGCAACCCCGGTGCCCTGCAGTACAACCTGCGCTGCAGCCTGTACATCGATGCCATCAATGCCGCACTGCAAGGCTATGGCATCGCCCTGGGCTGGGGCCGGCTGGTGGAGCACCTGTTGAACAGCGGCGAGCTGGTTCGCCTGCAACCGTTCGTGGTGCGACCCAAACAGGCTTATTACCTGATCGCACCCCATGGGCGCCCGAAAAGCCCGCACTTGGCGGCGCTGGTGCAATGGCTTCAATGTGAGAGTTTTTGAATAACCTGAAGTAATGCAACGCGGAAAATTAAGCGCATTGACGCTCTGGCAGGGCACTTTGATAATCGCCGCCATTAGTTTGGTAATTCAAGAATAAGAGTGCCCGAGGTCAACTATGAGCAGCCCGACGATTAAATCGCATCGCGAACTTGTTGAATCACGCCAGCCCGGTTTTGGCATGAGTGGCGAGTTGTACAGCCGCCAGGATATCTTCGAAACGGATATGGATATCTTCTTCAACAAACACTGGATTCAGGTAGCCGTCACCGCGGATGTCGACGAACCAGGCGATGTCTTCACCGTGGACATCGGCAAGGCCTCGCTGCTGATCCTGCGTGACGATGACGAACAGATCCGCGCCTATCGCAACGTCTGCCGCCACCGCGGCGCACGCCTGAAGGCGCCGGGCAAGTCCACCGTCGGCATGCTGGTCTGCCCCTACCACCAATGGACCTACGACCTGGACGGCAGCCTCAAGCACGCCAGCCACATGGGCAAGGGCTTCGACCCCAAGTGCCGCAGCCTGATCCCGGTGCACTGCAAGGTGATCGGCAGCCACGTGCTGATCTGCCTGGCCGACAACCCGCCGGAAGACATCAGCGACCTCGAAGAAGTCATGGGGCCGCGCTTCGCCCCCTTCGACCTGACCAACACCCGCATTGCCTACGAGCTCGACTACATCGAGAACGGCAACTGGAAGCTGGTGATGGAAAACAACCGCGAGTGCTACCACTGCGCCGGCACTCACCCAGAGCTGATCGTCTCGTACCAGTCCGAAGACCTCGGCGTCAGCCTGGAAGAAATGAGCGAAGAAGCCCGCGCCTCGTACGATGCGTACCAGGTCCGCAAGGCCGGCATCGAGGCCGGCTGGGCCAGCGACGGCCTGCTGTATGAAACCGTCGAGCACCTGCAGGACAACTCGCCCACCCAGTTCCGCACCCAGCGCATGATCATTGCCGGCAGCGGCGAATCGCAAACCCTCGACACCAAGGTCGCCTGCAGCAAGCTGCTGGGCAACCTGACCCGTCGCGACCTCGGCGACACCCATCTGTGGGGCAACAACGCCTGGGCCCACGTGATGAGCGACCACGCCATGATCAGCTGGATCATCCCGCTGTCACCGGACCGCACCCTGGTGCGCACCAAGTGGCTGGTGCACCGCGACGCCGTGGAGGGGGTCGACTACGACCTGCAGCGCCTGACCGAAGTCTGGGTGGCCACCACCCAGCAGGACGCCGCGCTGGTCGCCATCACCCACAGCGGCACCCAGGACCCGGCCTTCGTCCCAGGCCCCTACTCCACCTTCACCGAGCCGTACGTCGACCAGTTCGCCCGCTGGTACACCTCGCGCCTCGCCGCGCACGGAGTGTGAGGCCATGAGCATGCTGCAGCACATCACCGCGAACATTGCCAGCCTGCGTGCCGACCAGCGCTTCGCCGACAGCGACCACTGGGCCGCCCACGGTGCCCTGTGGCCCAGCGGCGAAAGCCAGCGCATCGAGTGCCTGAGCGTCGTCAACGAGACCCACGACGTCAAGACCTTCACCTTCCACAGCCCGAGCTACCACGCCTTGGCCTACGAGCCTGGGCAGTTCCTTACCGTGTCGCCGGTGATCGACGGCAGCAGCGTGTCGCGCTGCTACACCTTGTCGTCGACGCCAACCCGGCCGTTCACCTTTTCGATCACGGTCAAGCGGGTGCCGGGCGGCGTGGTGTCCAACTGGCTGCACGATAACCTGCAGCCGGGCAGCGCCCTCGCAGCCTCAGGCCCGGCGGGTATCTTCACCCCGGTGGCCGGCCCGGCGCGCAAGCTGCTGTACCTGTCGGCCGGCTCCGGCATCACCCCGCTGATGGCCATGACCCGCGCAGCCGCCGACCTGCACGCCGACCTCGACATCGTCTTCGTCCACAGTGCGCGCACGCCCAAGGACATCATCTTCCGCGACGAGCTGGCACGCCTTGAGCGCAGCATGCCGCGCCTGCGCACGCTGTTCTTCTGCGAAAGCCAGGGTGACGAGCCGGAATGGACCGGGCCCCTCGGGCGCCTGTCGCTCGAGGTGCTGCAACAGCAGATCCCCGACTTCATGGAGCGCGCGGTATTCACCTGTGGGCCCAAAGGCTACATGGATGCCGCCAAGGGCCTGCTGGCCGGTGCTGGCTTCGACCTGGCGCGCTATCACCAGGAAAGCTTCGACATCAGCGCCGACGTGCAGGCTGAGCCGGAACCCGCGCCCCCAGGCCAAGCCCTGGATACCTTCACCGTGCGCCTGGGCCGTTCCGGCAAGACCTTCACCATGGGGGCTGACCAGACGGTGCTGGCCGCAGCCAAGAAAGCCGGTGCGGTGGTCCCTTCCTCCTGCAGCCAGGGCGTGTGCGGCACCTGCAAGACCGCCGTGCTCGAAGGCAGCGTCACCATGTACCACAACGGCGGTATTCGCCAGCGCGAGATCGACAAAGGCCTGCGCCTGCTGTGCTGCAGCCGGCCCACTTCAGACCTGGTGATCGACCTCTGAACCGATAACCCCCTGCAACACCCGCGACGCCGCCAGGCGGGCCGCTCGAGCGCCCGCCTGCAACAATAAAAAGGATAGAGCCGATGCGTGCAAAACAAGGCCTTTTCAAAGGCCTCAACCCTATCGTGACGGTAGGGTCCCTCTCCATTGTCGTGGCCTTCGTGGTGCTCTGCGCCGCCCACGGCGACCAGGCTGCGGGGGTGTTCAAAAGCGCCTCCGATGCCATTCTCGACCACCTCAAATGGTTCTACCTGGCGCTGGTCAGCGGCATCCTCGGGGTGCTGGTGTACATAGCCTTCAGCCGCCACGGCACACTGAAGCTCGGCCGCCCTGACGAAAAACCGGAATTCAGCTTCGCCGCCTGGATCGCCATGTTGTTCAGTGCCGGCATGGGCGTAGGGCTGATCTTCTGGTCGGTCGCCGAACCCGTCCTGCATTACGCCAGCAATCCGTTCACCCCGGGCCTGACCGACCAGGCCGCGTCGATGGCCATGCGCATCACCCTGCTGCACTGGGGCCTGCACCCGTGGGCGATCTTCACCGTGATCGGCCTGGGCCTGGCCTACTTCGCCTACCGCGAAGGCTTGCCCCTGGCGCTGCGCTCGATCCTGTACCCGATCATCGGCAACCGCATCTATGGGCCGATCGGCCATACCGTCGACATCATCGGCGGCGCGGTCACCGCCTTCGGTGTTTCGCAGTCGCTGGGGCTGGGGGTCGAGCAGATCAACATGGGCATGCACCAGGTGTTCGGCACCCCGGTCAGCCTGTCGTTCAAGCTGAGCATCATCGCCGTGGTCACGGTGATCGCCTCGATCTCGCTGGTGGCCGGCGTGTCCAAAGGCATGAAGCGCCTGTCGACCCTGAACATGTGGATTTCCCTGGGCTTGATGCTGGTAGTGCTGGGGCTGGGCCCGACCAACTACATCATGAACCTGCTGTTCGAGTCGGCCGGCGACTACGCGCAGAACCTCATCGGCATGAGCTTCTGGACCGATGCCCAGGCCGACAGCGCCTGGCAGAAGAGCTGGACCGCCTTCTACTGGCCGTGGTGGATGACCTGGGGGCCGTTCGTGGGCCTGTTCATCGCGCGTATTTCCCGCGGCCGGACCATCCGTGAACTGGTGTTCGGCGCATTGCTGGTGCCGACCGTGGTGACCATCCTGTGGATGGCTGTGTTCGGTGGCACCGCGCTGAAGGATGAACAACAGGTGCGCCACGCCTACGAGAAGCTGCCGGTCGCCGAGCAGACCGCCGCCGGGGCTTTCCAGGGCGGGCCGATTCTCGAAGCCACGCGCAAGGAAACCACCACGGCAATGTTCACCCTGCTCGACCGCCTCGACGGCCCGACCCTGGGCGCGGTGCTGAGCGTGATCATCTGCCTGCTGCTGGCGGTGCATTTCGTGACCGCAGCCGATGCCGGCACCCAGGTGCTGTGCATGCTCAACTCGCTGGGCAGCATCGACCCGCCCCACTGGATACGCGTGCTGTGGTGCGTGCTGGAAGGCGCGATCGCGGCCAGCCTGGTGGTTGCCGGGGGCTTGCTGGCGATCCAGATGGCCAGCATCGTGGTCGGCTTGCCGATTGCCCTGTACATGCTGCTGACCGGCTACAGCCTGATGCGCAGCTTGCGCAGCAACGAGCAGGTGTTTGCCGCGGCCATCGCGCCCAAGCCGCTGGCCAGCGAACTGACCACCTGACGCGCTTTTGTAGGAGTGGCCTTGCCGGGCCGCTCCTACAAAGTTCAAGGCTTTTTTCACATTCACCTCACCTGATTACAACAATAGTTATGGCACTGTTGCATCGCGCATCATTTAATTAATGAAGGGCAAACTTTCATTAACTTTTGTTTCATATGAAACCCGCATTTCGTTAATTGCAACTTCCCTCCCAACGCCCTGACAATCGGCCCCGCTCCGAGCTGAACGCCAGTCCCTGCGCGCTCCAGGCACGAGCTTAACCCTCGATACCCGCCAATAAACTTTTCAGAGGAAGTTTATGAACGCGCCTGCCCCACACATCAACTTCGCTCTTCACGAACATCTGCTGCTGACCGGCGCCACCGGTTTTCTCGGGGGGTCGGTAACGGCCCAACTGATTGCCAATGGCCGCAGTGCCAACCTGTGTTTCCTGGTCCGTGCCGACAGCCGTGAACAAGGCCTCGAACGCCTGCGTGACAACCTGCGCCAACACGGTGTTGACGAGCAGGACTGCCTGACCTTGCGCGCCGAGCAGATCATCTGCGGCGACTTCCTCGATACCCGCTGGCTGGCCGAAGCCACGCCCCGGCTGATGCAGATCGACCGGGTGATCAACTGCGCGGCAGTGGCCTCGTTCTCGAAAAACCCGAACATCTGGCCGGTCAATGTCGAAGGCACCTACGCCTTCGCCGAGGTGATGAGCCGCTCGACCCGCCTCAAGCGCTTCCTGCACGTGGGCACGGCCATGAGCTGCGGCCCGCAGCGCGAGTCACCGATCAGCGAATCGTGGGAGTTCCCGGCCGCCGAGCAGCAGCTGGTCGACTACACCGCCTCGAAGGCCGAGATCGAACGGCGCATGAGCGAGCAGTTGCCGCAACTGCCGCTGGTGGTGGCACGCCCGTCGATCGTGGTCGGCCACCGCACCCTCGGTTGCCAGGCTTCGGCCAGCATTTTCTGGGTGTTCCGCATGGGCTTCGCGCTGGAGAGCTTCACCTGCGAGCTGAACGAGCAGATCGATGTGATCCCGGTCGACTACTGCGCCGAGGCGTTGATCGGCCTGACGCTCAAGCCACGCCTGGAGCACAACCTGTACCACATCTCTGCCGGCCACCAGGCCGCCTGCACCTTTGGCGAGATCGACCAGGCGTTCGCCCATGCCAATGGCGCGCAGCCGGTTGGCGAGCGCTACCGCAAGGTCGATGTCGATGACCTGAAAAGCCTGGCGCAAGACTTTGAAGCGCGCATCGGCCCGGCCAACCCGCGCCTGGTGCTGCGCGCCTTGCGCCTGTACAGCGGGTTTGCCGACCTCAACTACCTGTTCGACAACAGCCGCCTGCTCGAAGAAGGCATCGCCATGCCGCCGCGGTTTACCGACTACCTCGATGTGTGTGTGAAGTCGTCCAGCGGCGTGAGCATCGCGACCCAGATGCAGTGGGATTTCAAGTAAACCCTACTAACCAAGGCATGACCCGCCCCCTTGTGGGAGCGGGCATGCCCGCGAACACCGGCGAAGCCGGTGCCATACACCGAGTCGCTTTCTTCGCGGGCATGCCCGCTCCCACAGGTTTCGGCGTTACTGCTCGTTGACCAGGTTTGGCGGGCGCTGGCCCGCCAAGGCACTCAACAGATTGTCTACCGCACACCTGGCCATGGCCTCCCGTGTTTCATGGGTGGCAGAGCCGATATGCGGCGTCGCCACCACATTATCGAGCTGCAACAGCGGCGAATCGGCAGCCAACGGCTCCTGCACGAACACATCCAGCCCGGCCCCGCGAATCCGCTTGTGCTGCAGCGCCTCGATCAACGCTGCCTCATCCACCACCCGCCCACGGGCTATGTTCACCACGATTGCCTCGGGCTTCATCAACCCCAGTTCACGGGCGCCGATCAGGCCCTCGGTGCTGGCACTGAGCGGCACCGTCAGGCACAGGTAGTCCGCCTCGGCCAGCAGCGTGTCCAGGCTGCAGTAACGCGCGGCGTAACGCGCATCCACGTCGGGCTTGGGCCGCGAACTGTGGTACAGCACGCGCATGCCGAACCCGGCCGCGCCGCGCCGCGCCAGCGCTTCACCAATGCGCCCCATGCCAACGATGCCCAGGGTCTTGCCATGCACATCGGTACCGAAGTGCGCCGGCCCAAGGCTCGCCTGCCAGTGCCCCTCGCGTACCCACCCGGCCAGCTCTACCACTCGCCGCGCAGTGGCCAGGATCAAGGCAAAGCCGGTATCGGCCGTGGTCTCGGTGAGCACGTCAGGGGTGTTGGTGAGCATCACGCCTCGGCGTGTCAGGTCGGCGATGTCGTAATTGTCGACCCCCACCGACACACTGGAAATCACCTCCAGCTGCGGCGCCAGGTCGAGCAGCGCGCTGTCCAGGCGCAAGCTCGCGCCCAGCAGGCCATGCGCCCCGGGCAAGGCATCGCGCAGACGCGCCAGGCCGTCCGCGGCGCTGGTGTCCACCCAGGTCACCTCCACCTGTTGCTCAAGCTTTGCCTGCAAGGCGTCGGACAGGCGTTTGTACAAGACGATGCGTTTCTTCATTGCAGCTTCCTATTGGCTCATGGCCAGGCGTGGGCCGCCGCGCTTGGCACGGCCTGAGGTCTGTGAGGTTTTCAGGACGGCGGTCAGCGCAACAGCGGTCAGCAGCGCCCCCGACATGAACAGGTAAGAGGCGCCAGGCCCGCCCGTGGCGCCGTTGAGGTAGCCCACCAGCCACGAGCCACCGAACGACCCCAGCGCGCCCATGCTGTTGATCAGCGCCATGGCCCCACCGGCCACGTTGCTCGGCAGAATTTCCGGCACGATGGCGAAGAACGGGCCGTAAGGCGCGTACATGCAGGCACCGGCAATCACCAGCAGCGCGTAGGACAACCAGAAGTGCTCGGTGCCCAGGGCATAGGAGCCGTAAAACGCCACGGCAGCGATCAGCAGCGGCGGCCAGACGAAGCGCTTGCGCTTCTGCAGCCGGTCGGAGGCCCAGGACACACCGATCATGCCCAGCACGGCCGCCATGTAGGGCACCGAGGCCAGCCAGCCGGCCTCGACGATATCGACATTGGCCGCCTGCTTGAGAATCGACGGCAACCACAGCACGAAGCCATACACCCCGATACTCCAGCAGAAGTACTGCAGCGACAGCACGATCACCTGGGGCGAGCGGAACGCTTCGCGGTAGTTCTTCACCGGTTTGATGCCTTGCTGCTCGGCAGCCAGGGCCTGCTCCAGGCTGGCCTTTTCCTGTTCGCTCAGCCACGCCACCTGGGCCGGCCGGTCATCCACCAGGCGCCACCAGATGAACGCCCAGAGCACCGCCGGCAGGCCCTCGATGATGAACATCCAGCGCCAGTCGAAATGCTTGATCAGGTAGCCCGACACCACCGACATCCACAGGATGGTCACCGGGTTGCCGAGCATCAGGAAGGTGTTGGCCCGCGAGCGCTCGGCGCGGGTGAACCAGTGGCACAGGTACACCAGCATGGCCGGCATCACCGCCGCTTCCACCACCCCGAGCAGGAAGCGGATGGCGATCAGCAGGTAGACGTTGCTGATCATCCCGGTCAGGGTCGCCAGGCCGCCCCAGAGGATCAGGCTGACGAAGATCAGTTTCTTCACGCTGCGCTTTTCGGCATAGATCGCGCCGGGCACCTGGAAGAAGAAGTAGCCCAGGAAGAACAGCGCCCCCAGCAGCGAGGACAGCACGGGGGTGATGTTCAGGTCGTTGGCCATGCCCGAGGCTGCGGCAAAGCCGTAGTTGGCGCGGTCCAGGTAAGCCAGGCTGTAAGTGATGAAGACGATCGGGATGATGTACCACCAACGGCGTGGTGCGAGACGGGTCGATTGCATGAAACGTTCTCCTGAGCTTGTTGTTTTTGTCGCAACAGGGCCGGCGAGCCGGCGTTCAGCGGTTCAGGCACTTCTGCGCAGTTCGTGCGCTTGCAGCTCAAAGCGGTGTGGCAGGCCTTCCATGTCGCCACGTGATTGCACGGCGCGGCTGCCGCACCAGTTGCCGCGCGCCACCGCGTCGGCCAGCGGGCGGCCTTCGAGCAGCGCGCTGACCACCCCGACGGCGAAGGCATCACCGGCGCCCACGGTGTCCACCACCTTGGCCACCGGTACCGGGGCGACCTGCCCCGCGCCATGGCCATCGCGGTAATAGGCACCGGCATCGCCAAGCTTGATCACCACCTGCTCCACCCCCTGGTCGAGGTAGAAGGCCGCAATGTCGGCGGGCGTGTGCTGGCCAGTCAGCAGGCGGCCCTCTTCCAGGCCGGGCAGCACCCACTGGGCTTTCACCGCCAGGGCGTTGATTTCGCGGACCATGGTCGTACGGTCTGGCCACAGCGACGGGCGCAGGTTCGGGTCGAAGGAAACACTGCGCCCGGCGGCGCGCATGCCGTCGATCAGGGCATGGGACAGCGCCCGGCAGCTCGCCGACAGCGCCGGCGGAATACCCGTGGCATGCAGGTGGCGGGCCTGCAGCAGCGCCGGGTCGAGCAGCGCGGTGGACAGGCGGCTGGCGGCGGAGTCGGCGCGGAAGTACTCCACGGCCGGATCGCTGCCATCGTCGCAACGGCTTTTCAGCTGAAAGCCGGTCGGGCGGCTGCCATCGACCTCGACGCGACTGCAATCCAGGCCTTCCTGGCGCAGGCTGGCGAGCACGAAACGCCCCAGTGAGTCATCGCCTACCCGGCTCAGCCAGCGCACGTGCAAACCCAGGCGGGCCAGGCCGATGGCGACGTTGCTGTCGGCGCCGGCGATGCGTTTGCCAAAGCTGCCGACACTGTCCAGGTCACCGGTCTGCTCGGCGACGAACATGGCCATGGTTTCGCCGAAACACAACACGTCATGTTCAGGCATGGCTCACCTCCTCGCTTGTACCCAACCCCAGCCTGGCCAGGTTGTGCACTTGGGCGCGGGTCAGTGCCAGCAGGTCATCACCGGCCAGGGGGTACTCGACGGCACGCACCAACCCAGGGCTGAACTCGTCGAACAGCGCCTCCCAGGCCAGCAGGTCGGCAGCCTTCGGCGGCACGGCGTGCAAGCGGCCATCGGCGCCTTGCTGCACGGCCTTGCAGTGCATGTAGCGCACCCAGCGGCCGAGCTGGCGAGCGGCTTGCAACGCCGACTCGCCCTGCCACTGCCAGTTGCCGATATCGAACGTCATGCCCAGCGGCAGCCCCCAACCCTGCGCCTGCTGGAAGAAGCGCAGCAGCGGCTCGATGCGCCCACCGTGTGGGGTCTGGTCATTCTCCACCAGCAACACAGGATCACCCTCCTGCAGCAGTGCCTGCAAGGCACCGACATCGCATTGCTCATGGTAATGCCCCAGTGAAACCTTCAGCGCCACGGCGCCCAGGGCCTTGGCCAGCGCCAGCTTCGCAGGCAATTGCGGATCTGGCTCGCCTTGCGCCGTCCACAGCTCCAGCGGCGAGGAATACAGGCACTCCAGGCCTGAGGCTGAGATCGCTGCCGAAAGCGCGACAGTGTCGGGCGCTTCGTCGAACAACTCTTCACGCAGTTCGATGCGACTGACGCCGGCAGCCGCCAGCAGTTCGGTAAAGCTCAGCTGGCCACGTTGCCGCACAAGGCTGGCGCCGTAGCTGGAGAGGCTGATGGAAACGGGGTTCGCGTGCATTTGTTGTTGTCCTCATGAAACCGGTTTCATTTTTGAGTTACAGCAAAGCGGGCAGCCCTGCTGCCCTCAGGTCATTGCGGTTGTTGAGTGGAACCTCGGGTGATCAGCTGTGCCTTGAAATCGATGCGTCGAGGCTCGTCGTTGCTGCCGCGCAGGCGCTCGAGCAGGCACTCGAACGCCGCGACGCCGATGCGCTCGGTGGGCTGGGCCAGTGCGGTGATGCCGCTGCCGACCAGGGGGTACCAGTCCAGTTCATCGAGGGCGATCAGGCCCACCTCGCTGAACAGCTTGCAGCCCGAATCGTGCAACACGCGGGTAACCGCCAGGGTGGCCACGCCGTTGAAGGTGAAGATCGCCTGCGGGCCATGGCCCTTGCTGGCAAGGAAGGCACCGAGCTTGGCCGGCAGGCCGGCGTCGACTTCCAGCAGTTGCTGGCGCATGCCGTTGCGGTTGCTGATCGATGCGGTAAACGCCTGCACCCGCTCCAGGCGCGAACTGGTGCCGTCGAGCGGTTCGGTGACCGCGAGGATGTCGCGGTAGCCTTGCGCCTGCAGGTGGTCCAGTGCCTGCTCGATGGCATCGGCGTTGTCCAGGCCGACCAGGTCAACCTTAAGCTCCGGCAGTTGCCGGTCGACCAGCACCATGGGGATGTCGCGCTGCAGGTTGAGCAGTTCACCGGGGTGGCGGCCGAGGGTGTTCACGATCAGCCCTTCGACGTTGTAGGACTGCAAGGCCGTCAGGTGGTGGCGCTCCTGCTCGTCGTCGCGGTTGGTGTTGCACACCACCAGGCTGTAGCCGTGCTGGCGGCAGGCGGTTTCCACGCCATGCATCACGGCCACTGAATAGGGGTTGAGAATGTCGGCCACGAGCATGCCGATCAGGCGTGTCTGGCCACGCTTGAGGCCGCGGGCCATCTGGTTGGGCCGGTAGCCCAGGCGCTCGATGACCTGTTCCAGGCGCTTGGCGGTGGCTTCGGCCAGCAGCTGGCGATCGCCGCCGATGTAGCGCGAGACCGTGGCCTTGGACACACCGGCTACGCGCGCCACTTCACTGATGGTCACCCGCTCGCGGGCATTGGAGGGTGAATCGGTCATTGCGGGTCCCTTGTGATTGTTGTCGGGTGACGGCGAATGAAACCGGTTTCAATACAGCAAAACCCTGAGCATTCGTCAACCACGGTTTGCTTGGGAGTGTCACAGGGATGGTGAGGCATGACAACAGGTATACCTATTAACCTATTGATATATATTCAAAGTTCTCAGGAATAACTTGTGGGAGATCACCCAGCCCTTTGGGCTGCGCTGTCGCGCAGAGAACAAAGCCTCAGCAAGCGCCGCTTTACCCTGTGGGAGCGGGCGTGCCCGCGAAGCATGCGACGCGGTGCATGGCACCGGCTTCGCCGGTGTTCGCGGGCATGCCCGCTCCCACATTGATCGCACCGGCGCTTCTAGCGCAGGTGTTTAACATCAGCGGCGCTGACCGCACTGCCCTGGTTACCCCAGCTGGTGCGAATGAAATTGACCACGTCCGCCACTTCCTGGTCGCTCAGGCGCCAGCCGAACGCGGGCATGGTGAAGTTCGACGGCGCCGCATGGGTCGCCGGCACCGTGCCACCCGCCAGCACCACATGGATCAGCGAGGTGGCATCCGCCGTCTGCACCACCGGGTTGCCGGCCAGCGCCGGGAACACCCGGGTATAGCCATGGCCATCGGTACGGTGGCAGGCCGCGCAGTTGTCGATGTACACCGACGCCCCCGGTTTGCTGTCGTCGCCCTGCCACAAGGCATCGGCCACCTGCTTGTCATACACGTGCGGGGTGTCGCTCGGGTCGCTCGGCGGCAGGGTCTTCAGGTAGCGGGCGATGGCGGTCAGGTCGGCGTCGCTCAGGTGCTGCAGGCTGTGTTCGACCACATCGCTCATGCCACCGAACACCGCGCTGCGGTCGCTGCGCCCCGTCTTGAGGAACTGCACCAGCTGCGCCTCGCTCCAGCTGCCCAGGCCGTCCTTGTAGTCGCCGCGCAGGCTCTTGGCGATCCAGCCTTCCAGCGGCGCACTGCCGGCCAGGAACTGCTCACCATCCGCCGGGCTCAGCGCCTTTTCCTGCATGGTCAGGGCACGCGGGGTGTGGCAGGCGCCACAGTGGCCCAGGCCTTCGACCAGGTAGGCGCCACGGCTGACCACCGGGTCTGCACCGGCCGGCGCCTGCCAGGCCTGCACCTCGGGGGCGAACAGCCCGCGCCAGATCGACAGCGGCCAGCGCATGCTCAACGGCCAGGGGATGTCAGTCGGCTTGTTGGGCTGCGCGACCGGCTCGACGCCGTGCATGAAGTACGTATACAGCGCCTGCATGTCCTCCTCGCTGACCCGCGCATAGGACGGGTACGGCATGGCCGGGTACAAGGTGCTGCCGTCCTTGGCGATGCCTCTGCGCACGGCCTGGTCGAAGTCGGCGAAGCTGTACTGGCCGATGCCGCTGGTGTGGGGCGTGATGTTGGTGGAATACACCGTGCCGATCGGGGTTTCCATCGGCAACCCACCGGCAAAGGGCTGGCCGCCCTTGGCTGTATGGCAGGCCACGCAGTCACCCGCGCGGGCCAGGTACTCGCCCTTCTTCACCAGGGCATCATCGGCCTGGGCTGCCGCAGTGGCGCCCAGCAGCAGGGTTGCGATCAACAGGTTCTTCATGTTCATCGCTCCTCAAGCCTGGACCAGCGGGCCGGGGTTCTTCAGGTACTGCTCGCGGATCGCCCGGGCCGACCAGTAGGTCAGCGCGGCCACCAGGCCGGTGGGGTTGTAGCCCAGCCCCTGGGGGAACGCCGAAGCACCGGGGACGAACACGTTGTGCACGTCCCAGCTCTGCAGGTAGCGGTTCAGGGCGCTGGTTGCAGGGTCACTGCCCATGATTGCGCCACCGTTGAGGTGGGTGGTCTGGTAGCTGGCGGTGTTGAAGTGCTCCTTGACCTTCTTGCCGAGGATGGCAATGGACTTGGGGTTCATCGCCTGGGCGATCTTGCTCAGCTTGTCGACCATGAACTGGTTCATCTTGATGTCGTTCTCTTGCCAGTCGAAGGTCATGCGCAGCAGCGGCTGGCCGTAGGCATCGCGGTAGGTCGGGTCGAGGTCGAGGTAGTTGCCGCGGTACGACTGGTGCGCACCATGGGCGTCCATCGACACCTGGTGGGTGTAGTAGTCGGCGGTGGCCTTCTTCCAGGCGCTGCCCCAGGCCGGGGTGCCCGGCGGGTTGGCGACCCCGGCGATCGGCCGGCTGCCGGCCTGGTTGACCCACATCGGCGAGCCGCCAACGAACCCATGCGGCCCATGGTCGAAGTTGTCGGCGTTGAAGTCGTCGATGGCCACGCCGTTGCCGCCGGCACCGATGAAGTTGTTGGTGTAGGTGTCCTTGTCGAAGAACGCCTTGACCGTGCCCATGTTCTGGTAGGCGAAGTTGCGCCCGACCACGCCTTCGTTCTTCACCGGGTCATAAGGCTTGCCGATGCCAGACAGCAACATCAGGCGCACGTTGTTGAACTGGAAGGCGGCGAGGATGACGATGTCCGCCGGCTGCTCAACTTCGCGGCCCTGGGCATCGATGTAGGTCACCCCGGTGGCCTTGCGCTTGCTGTCGTCAAGGTTCACCCGCAGCACGTGGGCGTTGGCGCGCAGCTCGAAGTTCGGCACCTGGCGCAGCGCCGGCAGGATGTTCACGTTCGGCGAGGCCTTGGAGTACATGTAGCAGACGTAGCCGCTGCAGAAGCCGCAGAAGTTGCACGGGCCCATCTGCGCGCCGTACGGGTTGGTGTACGGCCCGGAGGTGTTGGCCGACGGCAGGTTGTACGGCTTGTAACCGAGGCTGGCCGCGGCCCTTTCGAACAGCTTGGCCGACACCACGTTCTTTTGCGATGCCAGCGGGAACGGGTTGGAGCGGTCAGGTGCGTAGGGGTTGCCGCCCTTGCCTTCGCCAACCCGCTTGCCGTTGACGGTCCAGGCCTGGCCCGAGGTGCCGAAGACCTTCTCGGCAAAGTCGAAATGCGGCTCGAGCTCCTCGTAGCTGACGCCAAAGTCCTGGATGGTCATGTCTTCGGGGATGAAGCGCTTGCCGTAGCGCTCCTCGTAGTGACTGCGCATGCGCAGCTCCATCGGGTCGACCCGAAAGTGCACGCCCGACCAGTGCAGGCCCGCACCGCCAACGCCCTTGCCCGGCAGGAAGGCGCCCAGCTGGCGGTTGGGCAGCGCGACATCGTTGACGCTGTGGCGGATGGTGACGGTCTCTTTCGACACATCGACGAACAGCTTCTTGCGCACGCTGTAGGTCAGCTCGTCGATCACCTGCGGGTAGCTGCCGTCCGGGTAGGTGTCCTGCATCGGCCCGCGCTCCAGCGCCACCACCTGCAGCCCGGCTTCGGTGAGCTCCTTGGCCATGATCGCGCCGGCCCAGCCGAAACCGACGATCACCACGTCAGCCTTCTTCATTGCATTGGCCATGCCTTACGCCCTCTCGCCACGAATCGAAACTGCCGGGAACGGGTATGGCGCGTTGCGCTCGACCCAGTCCATGAAATCTGCCCGGGCGCCCGGGAAGCCGATCTGCGTCCAGCCGACCATGCCTTTGTTGCCGCCGTGAATCGGGTCGCAGAAGAAGCCTTCGCGGGTGTTCTGTACCAACAGGCTAAAAAACACCTTGGCCGGCAACTGCTCGAAAACGATCTCACCGGCTTCGATCTTGCCGAGAATCTTGTCTCGGGTAGCGCTATCTTGCTCGGCAAAGGTTTTACCGCTGGCGTTTTTGCTCCAGGCCTCCGTGGCGGCTATCCCTAAGCGGTAGATCTGTTGCGGGCTGAGTTGCAGCTGGTAGCCGAGCTCCGGGGCGGCGTCGGCCTTGAATGGGCCCTGCATGTACCACTGGGCGCCGGTGGCGTAAGGGGTGTTCATCTGGCGGTCGATGAATTCGGCAGCGCCAGCCTCCAGTGCCCCGGGGCCGAGTTCGTCGGCAGGGATGATGCGCGACACGGCCGCTTGCAGGAACGCCCACTCTTCAGCGGTGAAGAAGGTCGGCTGATAACTGCCCGCCGGGGGTGTGGCCGGCACCTTGCCGTGTAAGGGTTCGTCGCGCACAGGCTCGGCCAGCAACTGGCTGGCACCGAGGCCGGTACTGGCCACGGTGACCACCGGGATCAGGGTCAGGGTCTTGCGCAGGAAGTCCCGGCGCGGGTTGTCGGGGGCATGCTCAGGCATTACGGGTCCTCATCAGCATTGGGGCGGCCTTGGGTTGCGCCATCTGGTGTCCGGCCGGGCCGGAAAAGCCGCGTAATCTAGCTGGTTTGAAAATGTTTTGAAACCGGTTTCAGAACCTGCGACATCGCGATCCTTGACATGCCCCCCTGTGGGAGCCGCGCTTGCCGGCGATCGAGGGCAAAGCCCTCGCCTGTTACCTGCAGGATTTTTGAAGCCTCGACCACCCTGGGGCCGCTGTGCGGCCCATCGCCGGCAAGCGCCGCTCCCACAGAAGAACTGCTACACCTTAAAAATCGAAGGTATAACCCACGATCACCCGGTTCTCGTCCGCCGCATCGGCAAAATTCGAGCGCATGCTCGCATTTCGCCAGCGCATCGACACGTTCCTTAATGGCCCCGACTGCACCACATAAGTGATGTCCGTGGTCCGCTCCCACTCCTCGCCTTCACCGCCCCTTGCCTCGAGCGCCCTGCCCTTGGCCGTCGCTATGCGCTGTGGGTCGACCTGGTCCCCCTTCACGTAACGCACGTTGAACGTCAGCCCGGGGATGCCCATCGCAGCAAAGTTGTAGTCATAACGCAGCATCCACGCACGCTCGCTGGCCAGGGCGAAGGTGCTGATCTGCTGTTCGCTGAACAGGTAGGTATCAGTACCCCCCACATAGGCATAGGCGGTAGTGCCGCTGACCTTCTGGTAGCCGCCGCTGAAGGTATGACCGCGCAGGCTGTAGCCGAAGTTGGTGCTCAAGGTGCGGTTGTCGACCTCCCCCAGCAACGCCCTGCCCTGTTCCCTGGCGTTGAACCAGCGCCACTCGGTGAACGCCTCACCCGGCCCCATGCCGATGCGGTACTTGAACCCGGCGAAATCACGGTGGAACAGGTCTTCGAGCTCGCTGCTGTGCAGGCTCACGGTCAGGTTCTTCGACGGTTGGTAATCGGCCCCGGCGTAGTACAGCCGGTCGCTGCTCACCGTCGCTGAATAGGCGCCCTGTTGCGCCATCGCCGTCAGGTCTTCGAAGTCGGTGGAATCGCGCAGCTTGGTCGCATCCACCTGCAACAGGGTGAAGGTGAAGTCGTCCAGGTCCTTGCTGACCACCTGCGCCCCATTGAACCACTGCGGGAACAGGCGACTGTAATTCGACGCCAGCAGCGGCAGTTGCGGGCTCAACCCACCGGCCTGCAACTCGGTCCGCGACAGCTTCGCCTTGAAGGTTGCAACTGCTTTGCCGTAGTCGTCGGCAGCACGCTTGTCGCTGCCTCGCGGCAACAATCCGGTGCCGCTGCGATCGGGCGAGGAGTCGAGCTTGATACCCAGCATGCCGGTCGCATCCAGGCCAAAGCCGACAACACCGTCGGTATAGCCGGATTGCCACTTGAGCATGAAGCCTTGGGCCCACTCGCTGCGCCGCGACTGGCTGGCGGTATCGCCATGGAAATCGCGGTCAAAGTAGAAGTTGCGCAACTCCAGGCTGCCCTTGCCATCATCGACAAAGGCTGCCTGGGCCGCCGGACACGCGCAGCCAAGCGCCGCGAGCATCAGCGATGCCCGCTGGGAAAGGGAGATGTTCATGGTTTCGCCTTGTTGTTGTTCTTGTTGGAAAGCAGTGGAACTCAGGCTTTGGGGTTCCTGACGTAGCGCATCACCACCAGGCAGGCGATCAGGATCAGCGGGGCAATCGACAGCATGCCCATGTAGCTGCTGCCGGTGAGGTCATTGATCTTGCCGACCATCACCGGGGCGACGATGCCGCTCAACTGGCCGACCGAGTTGATCGCCGCCGTGCCGGTGGCAATGGCCAGGCCCGAGAAGGTCGACTGCGGGATGGTCCAGAAGATCGGGATGGCGATGAAGGTGCCGGCCGTGGCCAGCACCAGCGCCGCCATCATCGCCCAGGAGGAGTCCGCGTACAGGCAGGCCAGCAGGTAACCCAGCGCCGAGGCCAGCAGGCAGTACACCAAATAACGCTTGCGCTCGCCGGTGCGGTCGGAGCGCCGGGTCAGCAGCACCATGCCGATGCAGGCCACCGCATACGGCAGTGCCGACAGCACGCCGACCCAGAGCATGTCTTGCACGCCGGACGACTTGATCAGGTGTGGCATCCAGAAGTTCAGGCCGTAGGACGCGGTTTTCACCACGTAGTAGATGAACGCCATGATCGCCACTTCGCGGGTCAGCAGTACCCGCCAGATCGACCCCAGCACTGGCTTCTGCACGCGTCGGTCCTGGGCCAGGTTCTCTGCCAGCAAGTCTTTCTCCTGGCGGCTCAGCCATTGGGCCGACTCGATGTCGCGGTCCAGTTTCCACAGCACCAGGCCACCCAGCAGCACGCACGGCAACCCTGACATCAGGAACAGCCAGTGCCAACCCGCCAGGCCCAGCACGCCATCCATGGTCCCCAGCAGAAAGCCCGCTGCCGGCCCGCCCACGGCGCCGGCCAGGGGCACGGCCAGGAACCACAGGCCGTTCATCTTCGCCAGGTGCTTGCGGGGGAACCAGCAGGCCAGATAGAACAGGATCGCCGGGCCGAACCCGGCCTCCATCACCCCGATCAGAAAGCGCAGGAAATACAGCGTGTACTGGGTGTAGGCGAACACCAGCGCCGCCGTGGCCAAGCCCCAGGACACCATGATCCGGCAGATCCACGCCGGCGCCCCGTAGCGTTTTAGGCCCAGGCTGCTCGGCACTTCGAACAGTACGTAGCCGATGAAGAACATGCTGGCGGCCAGGCCATAGGCGGCATCGCTCAGGCCCAGCTCAGCCTGCATCTGGGTCTTGGCGAAGCTGATGTTGATGCGGTCAAAGTAGGAAAAAAGAAAACAGATGATGGCCAGCGGCATGATGCGCCAGGCCACGCGGCGGTACAGCAGCAGTTCATCGATGTGGCTGTCGGCGCGCTCGCGCGCCACTTCGCCGGTCAAGGCAACCATGGTGGATCTCCATTCTTGTAATTATTGGAGAGCGGCGGCGCCCTTTGTGGGCACCGCGTGCAACGCGTCAGGCAATGCGCACGAGCTTGTCCTTGAAGGCCTGGCCCTTGCGCGCGTACTCGGCGGCATTGGCCTGCAGGCCAGCGATGGCTTCCGGGCTCAGTTCCCGCACCACCTTGGCCGGCGCCCCGAGGATCAGCGAGTTGTCGGGGAACACCTTGCCTTCGGTGACGATGGCACCGGCACCGACCAGGCAGTTGCGGCCGATGACCGCGCCGTTGAGTATCACGGCCTGGATCCCGACCAACGCACCATCGCCGATGCTGCAGCCGTGCAGCATGGCCTGATGGCCGATGGTGACGTTGCGGCCTACAGTCAGGGCAAAGCCCGGGTCGGCATGCAGCACCGCGCCTTCCTGGACATTGCTGTGCTGGCCGATGCGGATCGGCGCGTTGTCACCGCGCAGCACCGCCTGCGGCCACACACTGGCGCCCTGCTCCAGGGTGACGTCGCCAATCACCGTGGCCTCTTCGGCAATGAAGGTTTCCGGGTGAATGGCCGGTGCCAGCGTGTCGTATCGATAGATCGCCATTCAGTGCACCCCCTGGGCCTGTTCGTCGGTTTTCAGCACGCCAGCCGCGCACAGTTCGGCAATGTGCTCATCGCTGTAACCCAGCTCGCGCATGACCTTGTACGTGTGTTCGCCAATGCGCGGGATCGGCCGGCGCGGCTGCAGGCGCTGGCCGTCCAGCGACAGCGGCAGCAAAGGCATCGGCGTGCAGCTGCCATCTTCCAGCAGCAGGTCCGCCAGGCCACCGCTCTGGGTCAGGTGCGGGTCATCGAACAGCTCTTCCGGGCGGCGGATCGGCGCGAACGGGATGCCATTGGCCTCCAGCTCCACAGCCAACTGCCGGGCGTCGAGGTTGGCGAACACCTCGGCCAGGTGCGCCAGCAGCCGCGGCCGCTGCAGTACCCGGTCATTATTGGTGGCCAACGTCGGGTCATCGAGCAAGGCCGTCTGGCCCAAAAGCTGGCACAGGGCATGCCACTGGCCCTCGCCCGTGGCGGCAACGAACATCTGCTCGCCACCTGCGAAGGTGAACACATCGTAGATGGCCCAGGCACTGATGCGGTTGGGCATCGGCGCCGCCGCCTGGCCCGTCACCACGTACTGCTGCATGTGCTGGGCCGCAAGCAGCACGCAGTTCTCGTACAGCGCGCTCTGCACTTCACGGCCGAGCCCGGTGCTGTTGCGCTCGTTGAGCGCGGCCAGCACACCAATGGCACCGAACATGCCACCCATGATGTCGTTCACCGAACTGCCGGCCCGCAGCGGGCGGCCCACCGGCCCGGTCATGTAGGCCAGGCCGGCCATCATCTGCACCACTTCGTCCAGGGCCAGGCGGTTGTCGTACGGGCCGCTGAGGAAGCCCTTGTGCGAGGCGTAGATCAGCCGCGGGTTGCGCCGGCGCAACGTGGCGTAGTCAAAGCCCAACTTGAGCATGCGCCCGGGCTTGAAGTTCTCGATGAACACGTCGGCGGTGTCTATCAGCGCCAGCACCGCTTCACGGCCCTGGAGCGTGTCGAGATCGACGGCGACGCATTGCTTGTTGCGGTTGAAGGTGCGGAAGAACCCCGCTCCCGCCCCCAGCAGCCGGCGCGTGCCGTCACCGCGGGTGGGTTCGATCTTGATCACTTCAGCGCCCAGGTCGCCAAGGATCATCCCACAGGTGGGGCCCATGACCATGTGCGAAATCTCGACGACACGAATGCCGTCCAAAGGGAGTCTGGACATTATGCGTTTCCTGGGTAGTTGAGCGGCAACCCGGCGCGGGCGATGGCGCCGTAGAGCGGTTCATCCGGCAAGGCCTCACGCAGCAACTGGCGCGAGGCGATCAGCGCCGGCAGGTCGATGCCGGTGTCGAAACCCATGCTCTGCAGCATGAACACCAGGTCTTCGGTCACCGTGTTACCCGACGCTCCCGGTGCGAACGGGCAACCGCCAAGGCCGGCAAGCGATGCATCCAGCTCGCGAATGCCCTGCTGCACCGCCACCAGGCTGTTGGCCAGGGCCAGGCCACGGGTGTCGTGAAAGTGCGCGGCGCGCAGGCGCTCGCCGGCAATGCCGCGCACGGCCTGGATCACCGTCGCCACCTGGCCGGGGTTGGCGTAGCCGGTGGTGTCGCCCAGCGAGACCAGGTCACAGCCCGCCTCGATCACCTGGCGGGTCAGCTCGCACAGGTCGGCCAACGGCACATCACCCTGGCGGGTGCAGCCAAAGGCCACCGACATGCCGGCGATCATCTGCACATCGTGACGCCCCAGCTCGCTGCGCAGCTGGCACATGCGCCCCAGTTCCTCGACCATTTCCTGCGGCGTGCGGCGCACATTGGCCAGGCTGTGGGCGGTGCTGACAGACACCGGCGCAACGATGCGCTGGGCGCCGGACTCCAGCGCATCCTGCGCACCGCGCAGATTGGGCGCCAGCACCGTCACCAGCAGGTCGGGGTAAGTCAGGGCGTGGGCCACCACCTGCCTGGCGTCAGCCATCTGCGGCAGCAGCCGGGCCGGCACGAACGAGGCGACTTCCATATGGCGCACGCCGGCGGCATAGGCGTTGTCGATCCAGCGCAGCTTGGCGGCGGTCGGCATCACCGTGTGCAGGCTTTGCAGGCCATCGCGCATACCGACTTCATTGATGGTTATTGTTGTCATCGGGGTCTCTCTGTCTGAAGCGTGGGGCCAGACTAAGAGCAGGACGGCAGGCAGAAAAGACGTGTTTCACGGGCTGATCCATCGTCAGCCGCGATGGATCAACCCCGTGTTTGCCAGGCCGGCGCGCGCAGCAGCAAATGGTCGAGCAGGCGACGCGCAGACAGGCTCAAGGCATGGCGGTCGCGCATGCAAATGACGAACTCGCCCAACGCCCAGTCGTCGGTCAGCGGGATCACCCGCAGGTCGAACAGCTGCGCATAGCGCGCCACCGCCTCCTGCGGGAACACCGCCAGGCCCAGGCCAAACTGCACCAGGCGATAGGCCGCATCGAACGACGACACGTACGAGCGAAAGCGCAGCTCTTTGCCCGCCGCCTCGGCGCTATTGCGCATGAAGGTGTTGAGCGTGGCGAAGGCCGACAACCCCAGGTGCTCGTAGTCCAGCGTCTCTTCGAACGCGATGCTGCCCCGCCCGGCCAACGGGTGCTCGGCGCCGACCACCACGGCCAGATGATCCTGCCGGTAGGGCACGAACTCCAGATCGCCGACTGCCATCGACTTGCGGCAGATGCCCAGGTCGGCGCTGCCTTCAGCCACCCCGCGCACCACATCCGGGCTGAAGCGTTCTTCGATATCGGCCTGGATCAGCGGGTTGTCGAGCATGAACGCCGACAACTCTTCAGGCAGGAACTCCATGATCGACGACACGTTGGCCAGCACCCGCACATGCCCGCGGGCGCCTTCGGCGTATTCGCTCAATTCGCTGTCCAGGCGCTCCATGGCCCGGGTCAGGCCTCGGGCATGGCGCAACAGCGCAAGGCCTGCCGGGGTAGGCTCGACGCCGCGCTTGCTGCGCTTGAGCAACGCCGTGCCAAAGCGCGCTTCGATATCCGAAATCCGCTTGCTGACCGCCGACGGCGCCATGAATGCGCGCTCGCTGGCACGGGCGATGGTGCCGGCCTCGCAGACCACGATGAACAGGTGCAACGACAGGTGATCGAGGGGCTGCATGGCGGTACCCGTTGCGCAAATGGTAGCCATCCTAGCACCTGCCGGTCGGCTTAAGGCCGTATCATGGCCCCTCTACTCCCGAGGCCCGCCATGTTCGATTGGGAAGATCTGCGCCATTTCTCCGCGTTCACCCGTACCGGCTCGCTGTCGGCAGCGGCCAAGTTGCTGGGTGTCGACCACGCCACCGTGGCCCGGCGCATCGCTGCGCTGGAGGCTGCATTGAACCTCAAGCTGGTCGACCGCCGCCCCAGGGCCTACGCGCTGACCGAGGAAGGCCGCCGGGTAGGCGAATATGCCGAACAGATGAGCCAATCGTCGTTCGCCCTGGAGCACTTCGCCAATGCCGGGCAGCAGCAGGTGGAAGGCGAAGTGGTGCTGGCCGCCCCGCCCGCGTTGCTCGGCAGCATCATTGCCCGGCGCCTGGGCGCGCTGCTGCAGCGCTACCCGCAACTGCGCCTGAAACTGGTCGGCAGCAAGTCGCGGGCCTCGCTTGCGCGCCGCGAAGCCGATATCAGCATCACCCTGGCCAGGCCCACCGAGCCGACGCTGGTGGCCAGCCTGCTGGGTTATCTGGATTACCGCTTGTACGCCGCGCCCGCTTACCTGCGCAGTACGGGCGCGCTGCGTTACATCGGCTACGACGAATCCCAGGCCAAGTCGCCGCAGCAGCAGTGGCTGCTCAGCCAGGCCGGCAACCCGCCCTTGGTGCTGCAGAGCAACGACCTGCGCATCCAGGCCCAGGCGGCTGCCGGCGGGGTTGGCATCGCCTGCCTGCCGGCATTCATGGCGCAGGAGCATGGCCTGGAGGTCGCCGGCCAGGACCAACAGCAGATGAGCATCGAGATCTGGTTGGCCGTGCACGAGGACGTTCGCAACACCCCCCGCATCAAGGCCGTCACCGACTTCCTGCAGCAACAGGTCAAGCCGCTGCTGCGCTTGTGAATTTTTGCGGATGGCGACTGCGCCGATTCGGGATTTTCGCAGCCAGGCATCACCGCTAAGCTTCCCTGCATCGCACAACCGATCACTGAGGAGCAGCGGATGCAATACGTCAAACTGGGCAACACCGGCCTGGACATCTCGAAACTGTGCCTGGGCTGCATGACCTTCGGCGAACCGGATGCCGGCACCCACCCCTGGACCCTGGGCGAAGCCGACAGCCGCCCGATCATCCGCCACGCCGTCGAGCAAGGCATCAACTTCTTCGACACCGCCAACAGCTACTCGGCCGGCACCTCCGAGATCATCCTCGGCAAGCTGCTCAAGGAATTCACCCGCCGCGAGGAAACGGTGATCGCCACCAAGGTGTTCTTCCCCGCCAACATGTGGGAAGGCAGCACCCGCCCCAACGAGCAGGGCCTGTCACGCAAGGCGATCATGGCCAACATCGACGCCAGCCTGGCCCGCTTGGGCACCGACTATGTCGACCTGTACCAGATCCACCGCTGGGACTACCACACGCCCATCGAAGAGACCATGGAAGCCCTGCACGACGTGGTCAAGGCCGGCAAGGCGCGCTACATCGGCGCGTCGTCGATGTATGCCTGGCAGTTCGCCAAAGCCCAGCAGGTGGCGGCCAGCAATGGCTGGAGCCGCTTCGTGTCGATGCAGAACTACCTCAACCTGATCTACCGCGAGGAAGAGCGCGAGATGATCCCGCTGTGCCTCGACCAGGGCGTCGGCCTGATGCCCTGGAGCCCGATGGCCCGCGGCCGCCTGACCCGGCCGCATGGGCAGCAGACCGCGCGTACCCGTACCGACATCTCCGGGCAATCGTTCTACGAGAAGACCGAAGTGGAAGATGGCCGGGTGATCGACGTGGTCGAGCAGATCGCCGGCGAGCGCGGCGTGCCGATGGCGCAGGTGGCGCTGGCCTGGGTGCTGGGCAAGCGCGGGGTGTCGGCGCCGATTGTCGGCGCCTCGAAGGTGGCACAGCTGGATGATGCGATTGCGGCGTTGGCGTTCCAGCTGAACGACGAGGATATCGCCCGGCTGGAAGCGCCCTATGTGCCGCATGCGGTGACAGGGTTCAAGTAAACCTGCGCTGGCCTCCGGTTACTGTTGTGACGACTGGAGTACATCTGTACTCCTGCCGGCCTGGGCGTGCCAACCCTGTAGCAACACTGCCAGGGCCGCCAGCCCCGCCGGCACCAGCAGCGAGGCGAACACCTGGGCGAAACTCCAGCCCAGCGCCAGCATCTGCGCACCGGCAAAGGCACTGAGGATGGCACCGAAGCGGCCGATACCACTCATCCAGCTGGCGCCGGTGGCGCGCGCCTCGGTCGGGTAGAACGCCGCCGCCAGCGCATTCATGCCCACGCTCGCCCCGTTCAGGCCAAAGCCCACGGCCCAGGCGATGGCGCACAGCCAGGCGAAATCGCCGGCCACCTGGCCAATCGCGAAAATCACCGCACCACTGAACAGGAAGGTCAGCATCAGCACCCGCTGCGGATGGCAGCGGTCCATGGCCCAGCCCACCGAAATCGCGCCGACCGGCCCGCCGATCTGGAAGCAGGCCGTGACGATGGCCGCTTGCGACACGGTGAAACCACCGCCCTCCTTCACCAGGGTTGGCAGCCAGCCGCTGAACAGGTAGACCAGGAACAGCGCCAGCACGTAGCCCGTCCACAGCATCAGTGTGCCGAAGCGGTAGCGTGGCGAGAGGATGGTGCCGATGGCACCGCCCTTGTGCGTGCGGGTGGCGGGCACCACGAAGGTGCTGTCGGGGCCGCCGTATGCCGGTGCCAGGCGCTGGACGATGCGCCGGATACGCTGCGGGTCGGCGCGCTGACTGACCAGGAAGGTCACCGACTCAGGCAACCGCCAGCACAGCAATGGCAACACCAGCAGCGGCAACACCCCGCCCAGCGCCAGCACGCTGCGCCAGCCCAGGTTGGGGATCATCCAGGCGCTGACGAAGCCGCCCAGCGCCGCCCCCAGCGAGAAACCGCAGAAGGCCAGGGTGATCAGCAGCGAGCGGCTGCGCGCCGGGGCGTATTCGCTGACCAGCGTGCTGGCGTTGGGCATCGCCGCGCCCAGCCCCAGGCCGGTCAGAAAACGCAGCGCCACCAGGGTTTCCAGATTGGGGGAAAAGGCCGAGGCCAGGGTCCACAGGCCGAACAGCAGCACGCTGCCGAGCAGCACCGCCTTGCGCCCGTAGCGGTCGGCCAAGGGGCCTGCGACCAGGGCACCGAGGGCCAGGCCGATCAGCGCGGCACTGAGCACCGGGCCGAGGGCCTGGGCGCCCAGTTGCCATTCGCTTTTCAGTTGCGGGGCGATGAAGCCGATGATGGCGACGTCAAGGCCGTCCAGGGCGATGATCAGGAAACCGAGGAAGACCACCCATTTCTGGTAGGCGCCGATGGGTTGCTGGTCGATCAGTTGGCGTATGTCGATTGGATGGTTCATTTGCCTAACCTCTTGTTGTTCTTATTGAGGCCATTCGCGGGCATGCCCGCTCCCACAGGAACTCCACTGCCTTCAGGTTCACCCGTATCCTGTGGGGGCGGGCAAGCCCGCGAAGAGGCCGGTACAGGCGACTTCAACCGCGCAGGCGCACCGGTTTGATGATCCGCGTCTCCTGCGCCACCACCAGGTCGCGGGTGGCCTGCAGGTACGCGGCAAAATCCGGGTCGGCATCGCGCGCCGCGCTGCGCCGCTCGAAATCCTCCAGGCTGTCATAGGCCCACAAGTGCACCACCTGGTTCAGCGGCCCGATGCTGCTGACGTAGAACCCCAGCGGAGCCCCCAGGTGCCGGCGCAGGATGGGCATCGCCAACTGCTCGAAGGCTTCGAGAAACGCCGCCATGCAGCGTGGCCGGATGGTGTAGATACGGTGGTCGACAATGGCCCTGTCCATCACGCCACCTCCCGCGCCTGATCGGCACTGGCCAGCCCCTGCTCGACCCCGGCCAGGTGCCGCCCGGTGATGTAGCCGAAGGTCATGATCGGCCCCAGGGTGATGCCGGCGCCGGGGTAGTTGCCACCCATGATGCTGGCCCGGTCGTTGCCCACCGCGTACAGCCCGGTGATGGCGCGCCGTTCGCCATCGAGCACCTCGCCGACCACGCTGGTACGGATGCCATCGAACGTGCCCAGGTCGCCCATCACCACCTTCACCGCAAAGTACGGCCCGTCACCCAGCGGCGCCACGCACGGGTTGGGCTGTTGTTGGGGGTCGGCCAGGTAACGGTTGAACGTGGTACTGCCACGGCCGAATTGCCGGTCCTCGCCATGCACCGCACCCAGGTTGTACTCGCGCACCGTGTGTTCCAGGCCTTGGCCATCGATACCTGCCTTGGCCGCCAGCTCGGCGAGGGTGTTGCCCTTGAGCAGGTAACCGTTACGCAACAGCGGCCCCAGCGGCATCGGCGCAGGCTTGGCATAGCCCAGGCCGTACTTGGCCAGGGTGCGCCGGTCGCAGACCAGCCACATGGCGGTTTCCGGCTGCTCGGCACAAGCCTCGATCAACGCTGCGCCGACATCGTGATACGAGTTGGATTCATTGGTGAAGCGCTTGCCGCTGCGCAGCACGCCGATCACCCCTGGCTTGTAGCGATCGAGCAGGTGCGGGAACGCCACCGGCTTGCCACCCGCCATCGGCACCTTCGAAACCGGCATCCAGGCCGCCGCTGCCTGCAGGCGGATGTCCACCTTGCCGCCCAGGGCCTCGGCCATGCGGGCACCGTCGCCGGCGTTGCCCGCCGGTACCGGCGAAAAATGCTCGCCGCCCCGGCGTACATGCGGGTAAGCCTGTTTCAGGCGCTGCAGGTCATGGGAGAACCCCCCGCACGCCAGCACCACGCCCCGGCGCGCCTCGATGCGCAATTCGCCCCCTTGCTGCTGGGCCAGTGCCCCGCTTACCCGCCCGCCTTCGCGCAGTAGCTGCCGCGCCGGGGTACCCGTGAGGATCGGGATGCCCAGGTCCAGCGCCGACTTCACCAGCCGCGCCGCCAGGGCATTGCCACTGGTGACCTGGGTGCCGCGGCGATACAGCAGCAGTTCCTTGAAGTGGGTCAGCAGCCGTTTGGCCACGTAGCCGAACGAGGCCAGCGAGCGGGTGACGTTGAAGAAGTGCTTGAGGTCGGCGTTCGACGAATTGAACATCATGCCGATGAAGGTGATGGTTTTCAGCGGCGGGCGCAGCCGTGCCATGTCTGCGCCAAGGCCACGAATATCGTAGGGCGCGGCCAGGATCGAACGGCCGATATCGACACCGCCCTCGACCTGCGGGTGGTAGTCCGGGTACAGCGTGGGGACGAACTTGACCGTGGTCTCGCGCTCGAAGAATTCCACCATCTGCGGCCCATATTGCAAGAACGCTTCGACGCCAGCCGCATCGAAACAGGCGCCGGTTTCGTTGCGCAGGTAGGTCAACGCCTGCTCATGGCTGCCATTGCGGTCATGCCGGTTACCCGGCACCCACAGCACGCCACCGGAAAACGCCGTGGTGCCGCCAAAGCAATCGTCCTTCTCGATCACCAGCACATCCAGGCCGTGCTTTTTCGCCGTGATCGCCGTCGCCAGGCCACCGGCCCCGGCACCGATCACCAGCACATCGCAGCTGCGCGTGTTCATGCCTTCACCCCCTCGAAGCCGGGGCGCGGGATCAGCGCCATGGGCATGCTCTCCAGGCCACCATCCACGGTCAGTTCGGCGCCATTGATGTAGTCGGCACGCGGGCTGGCGAGGAACAGCACGGCATCGGCGATATCCTGCGGTTCGCCGATGCGCTGGTTGGCGGTCATCGCGCTGCGCTGGCGTTCGACCTGCGGGTCGGCATAGAACGCCGCCGACAGCGGTGTGCGGATCAGCCCCGGGCACACGGCGTTGCTGCGCACCCCGCGCGGCCCCCACTCCACGGCGATCTGCCGCGACAACATGCTGACCCCGGCCTTGGCCGCGCTGTAGGCGCCGCTATGGGGTTGCGGGTAATGCGCGGCGATCGAAGCCACATGCACGATGCGCCCCTGGCCGCGGGCAAGCATCGCGCGGCCGAAGCCTTGCGCGCACAGCAGGTAGCCACTGAGGTTGACCGCCAGCACCTGGTTCCACTGCTCCAGGCTCAGTGTTTCCAGCGCCCCAGGGCGCAACACGCTGGCGTTGTTCACCAATACGTCGCAACGGCCATGCAGCGCCTGCACCTGGGCAGCGGCCTGCTCGACGCTGGCCGGGTCGGCGATATCGCAGGCCAGCGCGCTGACTTCACCGACACTGTGCTCGCCCAGGCTGGCAGCCAGCTCGCGGCACCTGTCGAAGTCGCGGTCCAGCAGCACCACATGGGCCTGCTGCTCGACCAGCGCGGCGGCCAGCGCCGCACCGATGCCACCGGCCGCGCCGGTGACCACGCAAACGGCTGAATCCAGGCCCAGCCAGTTGGAGGAAATCTTGTTGTTATGCATGCTGCTCTCCAGAGTGTCGCTTGATCTGGCGAACAGCCTAGGGCCGAGTGGCAGGCCGGCAGAATGGACAAAACCTGCAAGCGTGGCCACATTCCGGTCAATTTTGTGCCCGGCACCTGAAGCCCGCGCCTGGCTGTGGCACAGTGGCCGGGTAGCGATCAGAACAATTACAACAACATGAACAAGATCCCCAACTACGCCCTGTACGGCGAAACCGCGCAGCCGGTGTGGCACGAATCCCTGCATGTGGAGCAGATCTCCCAACGCTCCGGCGCGCACAACTGGGAAATCGCCGCGCACCGCCACGACGGCCTGCTGCAGCTGCTGTACCTGCAGAGCGGCAGCGGCGAAGTGCTGTTCGACAGCGAGCGCGTGCAGGTTTGCGCACCCTGCGTGGTGTATGTGCCGGCGCAGGTGGTGCACGGTTTTCACTGGGCCGGCGAGGTCGAAGGCCAAGTGATTACCGCTGCTCAGCCACCCCTTGAGAGCATTGCCCAGGTGCTCGCACCCAACCTGCTGGCACCGATCCGCAAGCCTCAGGTGATCGCCCTGCCCCTCTGGCCCGCCGAAGAGGATCCGCTGCTGCCGCTGTGCCTTGCCCTGCGCGAGGAATACCACAACCGCGCCGCCGAGCACGTGGCCAGCAGCATGGCGCTGCTGCTGGCCCTGCTGATCCAGGCCTTGCGCCATGCCCAGGTGGCACCCGACCCGGCACATCGCCCCGCGTCACGGCGCAGCCAGCAACTGACCGGGTTTCGCGAGCTGGTGGACAGGCATTACCGCGAGCATCGGCCCTTGGGCTTCTATGCGCGTGAGCTGGGCATGACCCTGGCGACGCTGGGGCGCCTGTGCCAGGAGCACCTGGGGATGACCCCGATGAATGTGATCAATGCCCGGCTGGTGCTGGAGGCCAAGCGGGTACTGGGGCATTCGGATGCGAGCGTGAAGGCGATTGCCCATGAACTGGGGTTTGTCGATGTGGGGTATTTCAGCCGGTTCTTTCGCAAGCAGTGTGGGGTGAGCCCGAGTGAGTTTCGCGGTGAGAAGCCAGGGTAATGTGCCGCCTGTGCCGGTCTCTTCGCGGGCAAGCCCGCTCCCACAGGTACTGCATGACAGCCGACTACCGGTGATTTCTGTGGGAGCGGGCTTGCCCGCGAAAAGGCCGGCGCTAGTACCCCGTCATCTCCAGATACCCCCGCCCTTGCGCGCTGCCGCTCACCCGCACGGGCCCTTCCCAATAGGGGAACCGGGTGCCCATCCAGGCCTTGGCCTGCACCGCCTCGACTCGCACATCCAGCTGCACCGCGGGCACCTGAACCCGCCAGCGGGTCGGCACGCGCTTGCCGTTGTCCTGGCTCGTCCAGTCCATCGGCGTCAGCTCGACCTCCGCCGCCTTTAACGCACGTACCTGCCCGTCAGGGCCCACCCAGGTACCCGCCCGGTACGGCTGCCCCTGGTCTTCACGCACCTGAAACAGCATCAGCTTGGCGCCACTGCCCAGGTGCAGCGAAAACCAGTCCCAGCCACGTTGCCCGGCCGCCAACGGCTGGCTGCTCCACTCCCGGTCAAGCCACGCCTGCCCGGTTACCGGGATGCGCTGCCCGTCCCGCTCGACCTCGCCACTGACCTGGTAGAACGGCTGGCTGTAATAGTACGAAGCCTGGCCCTTGCCGGACTTTTCGCTGTAACCCCGATCGCCGTGCAACACCAGCGGCTTGTCGCTGGCCAATGTCAGGTCATAGCGAAAACCCTGGCCGCTGGCACGCATCTGCAAGCGCTGGATGCTGTCGTCACCTTGCAGCGACCAGTCGTTGATCCACGCCCGGAACGGCCCAGTCTCGACGCCAGCCTGGCCGATGCCGCCACGGGCCAGGGTTTCGCTGACCTGGTGGCCGCTCGGGTCGGTCAGGGCGGCATGGCCCATCCACAGGTTGGGGCTGTTCCAGCCGTGGGTCTCGGGGCCGGGGCGCAAAGCTGACCGGAACAGCGTCCATTGCACACCCCAGTCACGGCCCTGGGCATCGCGCAGGTTGGCGGTGACGTACCACCATTCGATGCGATAGCCGTCGTGGGCGCCGTGGTCGCGGGGGAACACCAGCGCGGTGTTGCGCGTGACCTGCCTGAACGCCGCCGCCTCGGCGCCAAGGCCGGCATAACTCCTGGCCGGCGGCGCGGGCGCGTCACACCCGGCCAGCAGCAGGCAGGCCAGCAACAGCCAGGCCTCAACCTTCATCGGCAAACCGCCGCAACAACTCACTCGGCTGGCGCCGCGCCAGTTGCCACAACGGCCAGGCGCTGGCCAGCAGGCTGGTGAGCACGCCAAGCGCCGCCAGTTGCAGCAGTTGGCTGGCGAACACGTGCCAGGGCAACCGCCACCCAAAGGCCTGGACATTCACTACCGCCACCAGGCACCAGGCCAGCAGCAACCCGAGGGGGATGGCCAGCAGCACGGTAAAGCTGCTGAGCATCAGCGTCTGGCCCAGGCTCAGCCAGGCCAGCCGGCGGCGCGGCACGCCCAGCGCCCACAGCGGTGCCAGCTGGCCCAGGCGCTGCTGGCCCAGGGTCAGCTGGCTGATGAACAGCGCCACGCCGGCCACGCCCAGGGTGAGGCTGTTCAGGGCTGCGGTGACGGCGAAGGTGCGGCTGAATATCTGCGTCGACCAGGCTTTCAGACTGGCCTGTTCGACCAGTTGCGATTCGTCCAGGCCATAACGCTGCTGCAACGCGTCCTTGACCTTGGCAACCTGCCCAGGCCGGATCAGCAGGCTCAGGCCGCTCAGGCTGGCCGTCGCAGCGTGCTGGCGCAGCCAGTCGGCATTGACCAGCACCTGCCCTTTCGGATTGCCATAGTCGGCGTGAATGCCAACCACCCGCATGGCCTGTGGCGGTTCGCCCGGCAGCTGCACGGCATCCCCGATGCCTACTCCAAGGCGCCGCGCCAATTGTTCGCTGAGCATGGCGCCCTGCCCGTTGGCCAGCTGCGCCCAGGCGTCCGGAGCCTGCTCCAGCAGTGGCCAGTGGCTGCGATAGAACGGGTGATCGATCACCCCTTGCACCTGCACCGGCCACTGCTGCAGGCGCCATTCCACTCGCCAGCTCGGCAGCACGGCATAGATGTCGGGGGCCTGCTGCAAGTGCTGGTACATCTGCAGCGCCTGCGTGCTGTCGCGGGGTGTGACATACAAGTCTGCGGCCAGGCGCTGGTCGAGCCAGCCGACGAAGGTGCGGCGGAAACCTTCGGTCATGCCGCCCACACCGACACTCGCGGCCAAGGCCAGCAACAACGCCATCAGCGCCAGACTCAGCGCTGGCAACTGCTGGCGGCTGTCAGCGATGAACCACTGCACCAGCGGCCGCCGGGCATGCCGCGCCAGGCCAGCCAGCAACAGGGCCAGCGCGCCCGGCAACAGCAATGCGGCCGCCAGCAACAGTGCGGCCAGCAGGGTGAAGGCGCTGGGCAGGCTATTGCCGAAGGCGCCGCAGGCAAAGGCCAGCAACGCCAGGGCTGCGGCAAACCGCGCCTGGCGCTTCAACCAGGGCAGCTGGGCCAACCGCCAGGCCTGCGGTTGAGCCAACGCCAGCAACGGCAACCGCGCGGCGCGCAACAGGCTGTCGATGCCGGCCAGCAAGGCGCCGAGCAGGCTCACCGCAATACCCACCAGCCACCAGTACAGCGGCAGGTGCAGCTGCCCGGACACTTGGGCGCCATACAGGCCACGCAGGCTGGAAGCGAAGTCGGGCAGCAGCAGCGCAGCCAGCAGGTAGCCCGCCGCCACGCCCGCCAGGCCACCGACTACCGCGAACAGCCCAAGCTCCAGGGCCAACGCAGCCAGCAGCGCCTTCAGGCTCACGCCGCAAGCGCGCAGGGTGCGCATCAGGCCACGTCGCTGCTCCAGCGCCAGGCCGATGGCGGCATGGGCAATGAACAGCCCGACCACGAACGCCAGCAAACCAAGGGCCGTCAGGTTGAGGTGAAAGCTCGCCGTCAGGCGTTGCAGGTCGCTGTCATCGCCCGCTGGCTGTACCTTCAAACGCTCGGCGAAAGCCGGTGGCAATGGCTGGTCGGTGTCGCTGAGCAGCCGTGTCAACTGCCTCGGCGCATCGAGCAAGGCCTGGGCCACGCCGATATCGACCAGCAGCACGCCGGGCGCCAGTTGTTCATTCAGGGCCAGTGGCGGCAAAGCCTGACCATCGGCCGTGCGCAGTTTGCCCGCCAACTGGCGCAAGGTATCCGGCCCGGCCCAGGCTTGCCCGGGTGTGCCGATGAAGGCCTGTAGATCGAGGCTTGCCGGGTCGGCACCGGCGACGGCCATGCCAGGCAACAGGCTGAGCGGCTCTATGCCGATCAGCCTCACGGTAACGGCCGGCTCGCCGGCCAGGCGCAAGCGCCCCTCCAGCACCGGCGTCACGTGCCAGCCTTGCCTGCGCAGTTGCACGTACAGCGCCTGGTCGAAACGCTGCCCGTCGCGCGCGACGATCTGCAGGTGCGCCGGCCCGCTCAAGACGGCGCTGGCCTGGGCATAGTCGCTGCGCGCCTGGGCGTTGAGGGCCTGCACACCGGTCCACAAGGCCGTGGCCAGCCACAAGCCGGTGAAAATACTGATGCACTGCAAGCGGTGGCGCCACCAGTGGCTGCCCAGTGCCTGCAGGGCGAGCAGCAGGTTGTTCATCAGCCTTGCACCCGGCCTTGGTGGAGCACGCAGCGGCGCTGCAGGCAGGCGGCCAGGCGCGGGCTGTGGGTCACCATCAGCACACTGCTGCCGGCCTCGCCAACCAGTTGCAGGAGCAAGGCCAGCACCTCGTCGCTGCTGGCTTCGTCGAGGCTGCCGGTGGGTTCGTCGGCGAGCAACAGCGCCGGTCGGCTGGCCAGTGCCCGGCCGATGGCGACCCGTTGCTGCTGGCCGCCGGATAGCTGCTCCGGGTAGCGGTCGAGCAAGGCTGTCAGCCCCAAGCGCTCGGCCAGGTAGGCCAGCCACTGCGGGTCGTGGCGCTTGGCCAGGCGTGCCTGGAAGGCCAGGTTGGCGGCCACGTCGAGGCTGCTGATCAGGTTGTACTGTTGGAACACCAGCCCGATGCCCTCGCGCCGCCACCGGGCCAGGGCGGCTTCGCCTTGGCCATGCAGGGGGGTGCCGTCGATGAGGATGCGCCCGCTGTCGGCGCGATCCAGGCCGGCGACCAGGTGCAGCAAGGTGCTCTTGCCGCTGCCGGACTCGCCCATCAGGGCCAGGCTGCTGCCGTGGGAGAGCGTCAGGTCGACGCCGCGCAGGACCTGGAGCGGGCCTTGGGCGGTGGGGAAAGATTTTTGCAATTGCTCGATGACCAACATGGGGGCTTTGGCCTTTAGACTCGGGTCCGACCTTAGGCATAGCTGCTTGCAGCGCTTGTTGGCAAATGCTTGTGTTGTATTTCAGGGCCCTTTCGCGGGCAAGCCCGCTCCCACAGGTACTGCGCAGGGCTGAGGTCCAAGGTGATCCTGTGGGAGCGGGCTTGCCCGCGAAGGGGCCGGGGCAGGCAGCCTAGTTCACCAACGCATGCTGCACTTCCCCCACCGTCGCCGCCAGGCTGTTCAGGTGCAAACTGAGCACCTGCTCCACCGGCGCCTGGTCCAGCGGCCAGTGCAAGGCAATGCTCCCGGCCAGTTGCCCCTGCACCCGCACCGGCAAGGCAATCGCCCGGATCAGGAACGGCAAGCGCACCGGATACTCCCAATACCCCTCGGTACGCTGCCCGAAGCCCTTCTGCACATCGCCTTCCAGGTCACGCAGCAACGCTTCACCGCCGACCCGCTCATGCTGGGCCAGGCGCTGCACCTCATCCACCGCCAACTCCTTCAGGCACGCCCGGCCCATTGCCGAATGGAACAGGCTGGCATGCTGGCCGACGATCTGGCAGTTGTTCGGGTAACGCTTGCGCAATACCTGGGGAATCGCGCTCTCCATCACCTCCAGCCGCTCGCCGTCGAAGCACGACAGGTCGACCACCAGCCCGGTGCGCTCGCTCAGGTCCAGCAACAGCGGCGCGGCGCTTTCCACCAGCTGGCGCTTGAAGCGCTGCTGGCGGTCGCCGAACAGGCGACGGGCGCACAGGCGGTAGCGCCGGTCGCTGAGCCCACGGTAGACCCAGCCCTGTTCCTGCAAGGTGGCGAGCATGCGCGAGGCCGTGGCCTTGGGCAGCCCGGTGAGGTAATGCAGCTCTTCCAGGCCGAGGGCCTGATGCTCGCCAAGCAGTTCGACGATGGCCAGCGCACGCTCCACCGAGCGCACGCCGCCGCTGTCTGTGGCTGTGCCCATGTCTCCGACCTCCCTGTCTGTGCGTGGATGGTCATCATGCCCAGCAAGATACGGGCCGGGCCAGCCCTTTCAGCGTACCAACAGGCTTGGCGGCGGGCGCCGTTCCACCCAACGGGTCAGCTGTTCATGGGCGTAGGCCAGCTGCAGCACGGCATGGTCGGCCTGGGCCGGGCCTATGATCTGCAGGCCCGTGGGCAGCCCGGCGGCGTTGAAACCGACCGGCACGCTCATGCTCGGCAAGCCAGCCAGGGTCGGCCCGATCACCACCTCCATCCAGCGGTGGTAGGTGTCCATGGTCCGCCCCCCGACCACCTTCGGCCACGCCTCGGCTGCGTCGAAAGGGAACACCTGGGCCGCCGGCAACAGCAGGAAATCGTAACGCTCGAACAGTTTCTGCATGGCCTGGTACCACGCGCTGCGGTCCAGCGACGCCTGATACACAGCAGCAGCGCTGAGCTGCAGGCCACCCTCCACTTCCCATTGCGCCTCGGGCTTGAGCAGCGCCCGCTTGGCTGGGTCGGCATAGGCCGCCGCCAGGTTGCCGTGCACCAGGAAGTGGCGGTGGGTCAGCCAGCATTGCCATAAGCGCGCCTGATCGAACGCGGGCTGGCAGGCCTCGACGGTACAGCCCAGCTCGGCGAAATCGGCCAGGGCGGCTTCGCACAGACTCAGCACCCCATCTTCCATCGGCAGGTAACCGTCGTAGTCGCCCAGCCAGCCGATCCGCGCCCCCTTGAAGTCACGCTGCAGCCCCGCCGCAAAATCCCGCCCGCCGTCATTGAGCGACAAGGGCACCCGCGCATCATGGCCGGCCTGCACCGTCAGCAGGCGGGCGACATCGGTGACGCTGCGCCCCATCGGCCCCTCGGTGGCCAACTGCTGGACGAACAACTCCGGGATCGGCCCATAGGGCACCCGCCCCAGCGACGGGCGCAGGCCGAACACGTTGTTGAACGCCGCCGGGTTGCGCAGCGAGCCCATCATGTCGCTGCCATCGGCCACCGGCAGCAGGCGCATGGCCAGCGCCGCCGCGGCGCCACCGCTGCTGCCCCCGGCCACGCGACTGTGGTCGTAGGCATTGGTGGTGGTGCCGAACAGCGTGTTGTAGCTCTGCGAACCCAGGCCGAACTCCGGCACATTGCTCTTGCCGATGATGATCGCCCCGCTCGCCCGCACCCGCGCCACGCTGATGGCGTCGTGTGCCGGCACCTGCTCGGCGAACAGCGGCGAACCCAGCGTAGTACGCAGCCCGGCCGTGGCGGCCAGGTCCTTGATTGCCTGGGGCACGCCATGCATCCAGCCCCGGGACTGGCCGCGCGCCAGTTCGCGGTCGCAGGCCTCGGCCTCGGCCAGCAGGTCTTCCCCTTCGCGCAGCGACACCAGCGCATTGACCTGCGGATTGCAACGCTCGATATGGCCCAGGTAAGCCTGCATCACCTCGCGGCACGCCACCTGGCGGGCATGAATGGCCCGGGACAGGGCCTCGGCGTCGAGGGCGACGATCGGGTCGATAGCTAACGCGTTCACGGTTTCACTCCAAGGTTGTAGGCCACGGCCTTGCTGGCGCGCGGTGCTTCTTTCAGGCAATAGGTGCCGAGCAGGGTCAGCAGGCAAGCGAACAGCACGTAGAACGATGGCGCCACCGGCGTGCCGAGCACCTTGCTCAGCCAGGTGACGATCAGCGGCGCGAAGCCGCCGAACACCATCACCGCCACGTTGTAGGCCACGGACACGCCGGTTGAGCGCACCTCGACCGGGAACTGTTCGGCCAGCGCGGTCGGCGCCGGGCCGAAGAAGCCGCCAATGGCAGTGCACAGCAGCAGTTGCATCACCAGCAGGCGCTCGATCGACGGCGCTGCGGCCACCCATACATACAGCGGGTAGACCATGACGAAGAACGCCAGGGTGAAGGCCATCAGCACCGGCCGCCGGCCGAGCCGGTCCGACAGCGCGCCGGAGAGCGGAATGACCACGGTCATCAGGCCCACCGCGAGCATCTGCACCAGCAGCACCTGGTCCAGCGGCAGGCCGAGGTTCTTGTGGGCGAAGGTCGGCATGTTCACCAGCACCACGTAGAACGACACCGTCGCGCCACAGGCCAGGCCCATCGACACCAGCAAGCTGCGGCGGTGCTCACGCAGCACCTGCCACAGGCTCGGCGCCTGGCCCTTGGCCTGTTTGCGCGCCTGCAGGAACTCCTCGGGCTCTTCCATGTGCTTGCGAATCCACAGCCCCACCGGGCCGATCAGCAGGCCGAGCACGAACGGAATCCGCCAGCCCCAGCTGTCCAGCGCCTCGGGCGTGCACAGGTGGGTGACCAGCGCGACCATCGCCGCCCCGGAAAACACCGCCAGGCACTGCCCCACCAGCTGCCACGAGCCATACAGGCCCTTGCGGTTGGCCGGCGCGCTCTCCACCAGAAACGCCGTGGCGCTGGCGTACTCGCCGCCGGTGGCAAAGCCCTGCAGCATGCGCGCGACCACGATCAGCAGCGGCGCGCCCATGCCGATGGCCAGGTAGTTGGGGGCGAAGGCGATCATGGCAATCGACACGGTCATCAGGCGGATGATCAGCTGCATCGCCGCCTTGCGCCCCTTGCGGTCGGAATACACACCCAGCAGCACCCCGCCCACCGGGCGCATGAAAAAGCCCACGCCGAACGTCGCCAGGGCCATCAGCAGCGAGGCGTATTCGTCGTCCGAGGGGAAGAACTGGCGGGCGATGATGCTCGCCAGAAAGCCGTACACGATAAAGTCATACCACTCCAGCGCATTGCCGATGACCGCCGCGACCACTTGCCGGGTACGCGACGCGCCTGAATTGGAAATCTGCATGCGGAACACTCCATCTTCTGTTCAAGTGATCACCCCGGCGCAGCGGCGCCCGGGTTACCAGCGGCAGTCGTCAATACAGGGGGAATCAGGCCGGCTTGAGCCAGCTCTCGGTCAGCGCGCCCCAGTAGGCGGCGCCGGTCAGCAGGATGTCGTCGTTGAAGTCGTACGCAGGGTTGTGCACCATCGGCCGCTGCACGCCGTTGCCGATGAACAGGTAGGCGCCCGGGCAGCGCTGCAGCATCCAGGCAAAGTCCTCGCTGCCCATCAGCTTGCGGGTGTTGCCATCGACCTTGTCGGCGCCCAGCAGCGCTTCACCCACCTGCTGGGCAAAGGCGTTTTCCGCGGCATGGTTGACCAGTACCGGGTACGCCGGGCGGTGCTCGATGCGGGCAGTGCAGCCAAAGCTTTCGGCCTGGCTGACGATGATCGCCCGCACCCGCTCCAGGGTCTGCGCCCGCACCTGGGCATCCAGCGCGCGCAGGCTCAGGCGCAGCAGCGCCTGCTGCGGAATCACATTGGCCGCCTCGCCCGCCTGCAGCGCGCCGACCGTGACCACCGCCGCCTCCTGGGCATCGATGTTGCGCGCCACCACCGTCTGCAGCGCCATCACCACACTGGCCGCCGCCACCAGCGGGTCGACCGTCAGGTGTGGCATCGAACCATGCCCGCCGACACCCTCGATGGTGACCGTCAGCAGATCCTGCGAGGCCATCATCGGCCCCTCGCGAAAGCCCAGATGCCCGGCCGGCAGCCCCGGCATGTTGTGCATGCCGAACAGCGCATCGCAGGGGAAGCGCTCCAGCAGCCCATCGGCGAGCATCGCCTCAGCACCGCCCTGGCCCTCCTCGGCCGGCTGGAAGATCAGCGTCAGCGTGCCATCGAACTGGCGCGTCGCCGCCAGGTAGCGCGCCGCGCCCAGCAGCATGGTGGTGTGGCCATCGTGGCCACAGGCGTGCATGCAGCCCTGGTGGCGGCTGCTGTAGGCGGCACCGGTGGCCTCGTCGATCGGCAGCGCGTCCATGTCGGCACGCAGCCCCAGCTTGCGCGGGCTGCTGCCAATGCGCAGCACACCGACCACACCGGTCTTGCCGATACCGGTGTGTACCTCGTAGCCCCACTGCTGCAGCAGCGTGGCCACCAGGGCCGAGGTGCGGCTTTCTTCGAAACCGAGTTCAGGGTGAGCGTGGATATCGTGGCGGATGGCTTGCAAGTCGCTGGCCACGTCGTTGAGCCAGGCCAGGATGTGCTGGTGTCGCTGCATGGGAAATCTCCTCGCGCGGGTGGGTCCCGTTCTTGTTGTTCGCTTGAGATCACGACGGGAAAGGCAGGTCGTGCTTGGCGACAGATAAGCGCGAGTGGCGAGGGAGTACAAACGAATGTGGTTCCACGCAGTGGAACCACTTAGAAAAAGTGATTGTAGAGTGCGTATCCACCCGCCAGTACCCAGAGGTTCAGGATGATCATGGATATGCTCCGCCCCTCATAGATATGACTCCAGGGCACCACATGGACCAGCTTCTCCGGCGGTAGGCTTTTCAAAAAACGGTGGCGGATGATGAAGTAGATGATGCTGATCACGGGGTAGATGAAGAGGGCTATTCCCACAGCATCCAGGCCGCCAAAAAGCGCCAGGAAAGCCGGCGTGAACAGGTAGGCGCACTTGACCCAGAAATCCATTTCTACCAGGTAATCGTGTACTTCACCGCCGGGGTGCGGTGGTTTTTTCTTGCGCTTGGTCGTCCTTGAGGGCATTTGGAACTCCGTTTGAATTCACTGTACCGATGCCTCCATGCGCTCCGATCAACCGGGAAAGCGACGGTTGGTTTTTCGGGACTTCACAGAGACCTAGAACTCCACCTTGCCCCGCCCCGCCTTTACCGAGCTGCGCCTGGCTTTTCCTTCGAGGCGACGGGTCTTCGAGCCGAGGGTCGGCTTGGTGGGGCGGCGTTTTTTCTCGGTCCTGCCGGCAGCGATGATCAACTCGGCAAGACGCGCCAGTGCGTCAGTGCGGTTCTGCTCCTGGGTGCGGTACTGCTGGGCCTTGATGATCAGCACGCCGTCGCCGGTGATACGACTGTCACGCAGCGCCAGCAGCCGCTCCTTGTAAAACGCGGGTAGCGACGAGGCGGGAATGTCGAAGCGCAGGTGCACGGCGCTGGACACCTTGTTGACGTTCTGCCCACCTGCGCCTTGCGCGCGGATGTAGGTCAGTTCGATGTCGGCATCGGGCAGATGCACGGTGTTAGAGATGGTCAGCATGGCATGGCCCTTGTGATTGCCCTCCATTATCACAGCCTTGGCTGCTTGCTCACAGAACAAAACGCGTTTGGCCTCAACTGCACGATCGAGACGCCCTAGTGCGCTGACCTTGCAAAGTGGCAGTCGTCTGATCCCAGGTGCTTGCCCAGTTTCCAAGGACTGACGCGAAACCTGTGGGAGCGGGCTTGCCCGCGAACACGGGCGCAGCCCGTGCCGTCTAGCGCCATGCCTGACAACCACTATTTATTCGCGAGGATGGCCTTGTCGTACTCGTAGCGCACCCGTGCACTTCGGTTGGCTGATGCGCACCACCTCACCGTCCGGCTTGCGCTCCAGGGTGGTGGTCTGGCTCAGCGCATCGGTCACCGCTACCAGGTGCTGACGTTCGTCGTAGCGGTAGTAGGTGCTCTTGCCCGAGCAATCCTGATAACGCTCGACCTGGGCCAGGGTGTTCCACCACAGGTACTTGGACTTGTAGGTCGCATCGATGATGGTGTGCGGCAGGCCGTCGTCGCTGTTGAGGTACTCGGTCATCTGGCCGAGGGCATCGAATTCGGCGAGCAGGTTGCCCTTGTCGTCGTAGTGCGCTCGCCAGGTGCTGCCATCCGGATAACTGACCTGGGTCACCAGCGTGGTCAGGTGGTGATATTCGTAGGTGGTCTTGCGGCCCAGCGGGTCAGTTTCTTCCAGCAGGCGGGCGAATTCGTCGTACTGGAAGGCGAGCCGGTTGCCGTCTGGCAGGTCGAGGCCGACCATGTTGCCCTGCTCGTCCAGCTCGATGGCGTAACGCTCGCCACCGTAGTCACGGCTGGCGATGACACGGTGGTCGGCGTTGTATTGCACTTCCAGCTCGCGGCCGAGCACGTCGGTGGCCCAGCTGGTGCGGGCATCGAGGTCGTAGCGGAAATGGTAGTGCTCGCCATCGCTGGTCCAGTGCTCGACCACGCGTGGTTTATCGCCGAGGGTTTCCCAACGGTAGTGGCAGCCCAGGCCCAGGGCGTCGGGGTCTGTACAAGTGACCAGATATCCTCGCTTGTGCGGCCTGTTGCACTTGCCAAGATATGCCACTCAAGAATATGGTTCCACCAGTACCTCAGTAGAACCAATTAAAAATATCAATTATTAAAGACCAGATAACTTCAAATTAGCCGCATTAATCTAAATCTAAATTACACCTCAGCAAAAAACATCCCCAAACAATGTCAAGCCTACGCTATCTACACCGTGAACTGCACGCCACGGATTGAGTTACTCTCGAAAACAGATTTAACGCGAGCAACCACTACAATCGTAGCACTTTCTTCTTCAGCCCTAACAATATCACTAGAGAGATCAGCATTATCATCCAAAACAATCTTGCTGAACCATCTAGGACCATCTGGCATATAGCTAAGCAATGGCTCACTTACTGATTCTTTCAAGTTAAATGCAGGCGACCTATCTATTACATTTAATATTTTGTAGCCGGCATGAGACTCCCCATCCAGCACTAGATCGGCATCTACAAACTGAACACCAGAAATATTTTCTCGACTCATCAGTTCATGAAGCCGTGGCGAGATCAAATTGGGACCATCGCTAAAGAAGAAGTCATAAACCAACAGCCTTGAGGCGCTAACTTTCTTTACCACCTCGAAGCAAACTTTTATGCCATTATCTACAACCACTCCCCCCTTAAATATTCCTGAATCCTGACCCGACAGCATCTTCATCTTGAGCCAGTAACCTTCCGGATACTCGTCTGAAATAGTCAATATAAAATTCTTAGCCACAACCTGCCCCAGAACAGAATTTTAATTTAGCGCGGTGATCCGGGTACTCGCCGTTTAGACGGTTCAATACGCCATTTACTAAACAGTAGGTCGCACTATTCTTATTGACCCAACGCTGCCTAGCGGATGGCCCTGTCTATTCGTGCCCCCTCTAACCCTCTGTAATCCTCGAAATGCTAGACAGGACATGGAAAGCAGAGTGCGGACCAGAAAAGGCTATCTGAATTGAACCTTAAGATCACTACACTCGTAAGCCTACTCCCCAGATAATATTCGAGTTTCCATTCAACTGAATCTACAGTCCCGGTCGCGTGACTATGACATCACCGAGTGACCAATTCAAAATCTAGATCACTCACAGATGCGTCACTTCCAACCCTTGGCAAAGTTTGAACAGAAGTAAAATCTAGCCCATACCCAAAATCCGAACCGTATCCACCGAGACTCTTATAGCCTTTAACAGACAAACTATAATCCCCCGGACGGACATCTATGTAATCATTATTAGGGAGGCGCGAGCTAAATTCAGCCTTGTAATTCAAGAAAAAGCCTTCATCCCAATCAAGCAGGGCATTGAGATCTGAAACAATCATGATGCCAGAAGCTATTCTCAGGGGCAGACCTGAATGCACGAAAACCGGCTCCGGCAAACCGCCTGCCATCTCACCTCCACCCTCTACAAACACCGCATACTCATTTTCAGAAATCTGATAGATTGGGCAAACCACTCCCTGCTCAATCGCTTGACGCCCTAAATTCTCGTCCTGCAAGAACGCATTGAAAATATTACTATCTGCCACGCTCCAATCTTTTAAAAACTTCGCCAGCATCACCGGATCGAACAAAACAATTCCAGGGGAATACAATTCCACCAATGCACTTCGCTTCATCAACCGCACCCTCCTGCTGAATTACTGCCACCACTTTTACCAAGCGACTTAGTTAAAGCTTCTCCAATAGTCACATCTTTCGCAAGCACTTGTCCAGTACGAGGAATTTTAAGAGTACCCTTCTGAGGGAACCCTTCGTAAGCTTTGTTCAGCTTCTTAACCAAATCATCAGATGTTCCGTCGAATTTCTTATTAAATGGCACGCCTTCCTTTTTAATCGCATCATGGAACTGCTGATGAAGCTTATCAGAACCATCAACCTCATTAGGGAACCATGAAGGTGAGTCGAGTTTGGTTCCGAGTTCAGGGAACCCATGCGTGTTTGCATGAGGTCGAGGAAACGGATGATGCCCCATGCCATCAGGTTTTAAAGGCTTCCAAAATGGCATCCAGCCCCAAGGATCGATCCATGACATCGGGTTGGGGACGTAGTGATAAAGATTTAAACCGCCAGTTAAACCAATGGGATCTTGTGTGATGAACCGCCCTACATTTGCGTCATAAAAACGGAAAGTATTGTAATGCAACGCAGTTTCGCCATCAAAGTACTGGCCTTGGAATCGTAGATTCTGTTCGACATCACTAACGGCCAGCCCCTCTACGGAACCCCACGAGCGATACGTCGCCTGCCATACGATCTTGCCATCGCTGTCGGTCAGCTCCAGCGGCGTACCAATCTGGTCCGTATGGAAGTAGTAGAGCTTCTGTTCTTCCCCTTCTGCCTGGTCGACCCGCGCCAACGGCGCATAGCTCCCCGGCTCATACAGGTACAAGATGCTTTGCCCAGGCGTCTCCTCGCGCAACATCCTCAAGCCTTGCCAGAGGAAGCGCTTCTGCTCGACTTCGCCGTTGATCTCCGCCTGCTTGGCCACCCGCCGTCCCAGGCTGTCATAACGATACTGCCCGGTGCTCTCCAGTCTGCCACCGACATACCTTTCAGCTTTAACCAGCCGGTTCTCGCAGTCATAGGCGAAGTGCTGCAGCTTGCTGTGCCCCGAGCGCTTCTCGATCAGGTTGCCCCACGGGTCGTAGCGATATTCCTGATCGCGCCACTGCTTGATCCGGTTGTCCTTGACCTTGTCGAACTGCCGAGCATTGAAGTCCAGACGGTTCGCGGCTGCGTCGTAGCGGAACTCTTCACTGCCTACCAGCGAGCCAGTATCACGGCTGCGCAACTGGCCATTGGCTTCGTACTCGTATTTGATCTCGCCCCGCAGCTTGTCGAGCGTGCGGACCAGCTCACCCGCCGGATCATACTGATAGCGACGGTGAATCGGGTTGTAGGCATGCTCCACCAGCAGTGAGGTATTGATGCCGGTATTGTGCACCTGCGACAGCTTGTCGGCGGGCAAGGTCGAAGCAAACTGCCAGGCCTTGCGCCCCATGGCGTCGTAACCGAAACAACTGGTGAGCTTGCCCTGGGTCCGGTACACCTCGCGGTGCAGGTCATCACGCTCCATGTCGCTGATGACTTGGCCATCCAGGTTCAGCTGGTGAAGGTGCCCACTACCGTAATACAAATAGTTGAGCTTGCGCCCATCCGGCACAGTCAGGGTGGTCAGGTTGCTGAGCGGGTCATAGTCATAGGTAACTGCACCTTCCAACGTAATTTCTTGCGTCAGCCGGCCCAGCACATCGTAGGTGTACGTCAGCTTTTCCTCGGTCACCCCAAGCTGCTTGCCGAGTCCACTCGGATGCCGCTCGATGCTCAGCAGCCGGTCGCCTTCGTCGTAGGTGAACTGCTGCTGTGAATCGCGGTTCAGCTTGGCGATCAAGCGGCCAATGCTGTCGCGCTCGAACAGCGTGTGACGCTCGGGCCGCTCGGCATTTTCGCCGTAGCCGATTTCATCCAGTCGGGTCAGATGGCCACCGACGTTGTAGCTGAAGCGCCGGGTCAGGTTGTCCACCCGCACTTCTTCGCTCAGTCGGTCCGAGGCGTCATAGGCAAAGCGGTAGGCCGCGTTGTTCTCGTTGACCAGCGCGGTCAGGCGGATGGCCTTGTCGTACTCGTAACGTACCCGCTGGCCCTTGGCATCCTCGCGGCTGCTGGGCAGGCCACGGGCGGTGCGCATCAGGCGGGTGGTCTGGCCCTTGCCGTCGGTGTGGCTGAGCACCTGGCCGTAGACGTTGTAGCTGAAGGTTTCCTTCGTGCCGTCCGGATGAATGATGCGCACCACCTCGCCGTCCGGCTTGCGCTCCAGGGTGGTGGTCTGGTTCAGCGCATCGGTCACCGCGACCAGGTGCTGACGCTCGTCGTAGCGGTAGTAAGTGCTCTTGCCCGAGCAATCCTGATAACGCTCGACCTGGGCCAGGGTGTTCCACCACAGGTACTTGGACTTGTAGGTCGCATCGATGATGGTGTGCGGCAGGCCGTCGTCGCTGTTGAGGTACTCGGTCATCTGGCCGAGGGCATCGAATTCGGCGAGCAGGTTGCCCTTGTCGTCGTAGCGCGCTCGCCAGGTGCTGCCATCCGGATAACTGACCTGGGTCACCAGCGTGGTCAGGTGGTGATATTCGTAGGTGGTCTTGCGGCCCAGCGGGTCGGTTTCTTCCAGCAGGCGGGCGAATTCGTCGTACTGGAAGGCGAGCCGGTTGCCGTCCGGCAGGTCCAGGCCGACCATGTTGCCCTGCTCGTCCAGCTCGATGGCGTAACGCTCGCCACCGTAGTCACGGCTGGCGATGACACGGTGGTCGGCGTTGTATTGCACTTCCAGCTCGCGGCCGAGCACGTCGGTGGCCCAGCTGGTGCGGGCGTCGAGGTCGTAGCGGAAGTGATAGTGCTCGCCGTCGCTGGTCCAGTGCTCGACCACGCGTGGTTTATCGCCCAGGATTTCCCAGCGGTAGTGGCAGCCCAGGCCCAGGGCGTTGCTGTGGGTGACCATCAGGCCTTCGGCGTAGCTGAAGTTGCGCACGGTGTCGCCGTTGCGGTTGATCACCGCGCTCAGCTGGCCATGTTCGTCGTAGCGGTACTGGGTGAGGGTTTCGACGGCCTGATTGTCGACCACGCGCTTGATGTCGGTCAGGCGACCCAGTGGGTTGTCGTAGTGCAGGTGGATGCGGGTGCCGCCGGTGGCGCTGATGTCGGTCAGGGTGCCGTCGGGCGTGCGGGTGAAGTGCAGGAAGTGGCCGAGGGCGTTTTCGATGCGCTGCAGCGGCACTTCGGTGTTGCTGTCGGGGACTTCACCGAAATAGAAGAACAGGTTGTCGAGGGTCTGCAGCAGGTAGTGACCGCCTTCGGTGCAGACCAGGTACACCTGCTCATGCGGGTTGTAGATGCGTTCGCCCGGTTGCAGGGTCACGAATGGAACTTCGCGGCCCTGGTTGTCGGTGAGGTAGATGAATGAGCCCTGGCGGCGCAGGCTTTGTTCCCAGGGCAGCACCCAGCCGCTGCCGAGCACGCTGTCGACGGTGAGGTCGCTGGCGTAGAAGCGCGACCATTCGATGGGCATCAGGCCGGGCAGGCTGAAGTCGATTTCATCAGGGATCAGTTTGCGCCCGGTGGTGAGGTCGACCGGGTTGCCGACCAGGCCGCCGATGGCTCGGCGTGCCACGGGTTCGACCACGTAGCGGCTTGCCACCTCCCCTGCAACGAAGCCTGCAGTGAATTTGAGGGCGCAGGGCATGATCGCTTTCATGCCGGCCTGGGTGCCGGCCTTGATCAACTGGGCGATACCACCGGCGGCACCGGCGATGGCCATCAGTACGTCCACGGTGGTACGCAGCCACTGCGGAATCTCGTCGTCCACCGGCAGGTAGCGATAGGTGCCGCCGCCAACGATGACGTTATCGGAACCACCAGAAATGGTCGCGCCGCAAGTCAGCTTGTCGCCCTTGCGCGCAGCGGCAACGCTGTTGATGAAGACGTTGGTCGAGCCCTCGGCGATCTGCACCGGCCCTGGGTGCTTGTCGCAAGCACCGATGCTCTTCTCGACCCGGGCGGCCTTGCGGCTGTTGATGAAGACGTTGGGTGAGGCAGTGGTTATCGTCCCTGAAGGAGACGAGAACATACTGCCTATCGCCTCTCCGGCGGCGGTCAGCAAGCTGCCTCCGATACCGGCTGCGAGGCCGGCCAGCAAGGCCACGCCGAACCCGCAAGTGAAGGTGGCGATGGCCACCGTGGCCACCAGTGCGATACCCAAGGCAGCCCCGATCAGGAAGCCTCCTAGCGCGCTGGTGTGCGATATGTCGTCGCCGAACCTGGCCGCTTCGAACATGAGGGGTTACTCCTGTTCGCCGGGCTCGGCGTTGGCCATGGCCGGGTTGCGCGGGGTGAAGCTGGCCAGCAGGTTGTCCCAGTCCTGGTTCTGCTGGGCACTGAAATCGGCTTGCGCGGTGGTGGAGAAAATCAACGCACGCCCGGGGCTGATGATGAACGCGGCCTGGCGCTGGTACAGCGGGCGGCCCTGGTTCATGTAGTAGGCGTCGATCTGGATGCCGGCGACAGGTGCCGTCGCGCCGAGCAAGACAGCCTTGTTGCCCATGCGGGTGTATCCACGCAGCTTGGAGGTAAGCATCTTGATCTGGCGGTCGACATAAGCCTGCAGCGCTTCGTCGGGTAGCAAGGTGTCACGCGAGATAGTGATGCTCAAGGGCGCCGGGACACTGGCACCGAGGACGAACATGTTGACCGTGCGGTCCTCGAAACCTGCCGGCAGCGCGATGCTGCCTTCCTGCAACTCGTAATCCATGCGATGAAAATTCCTGATAGCAAAAATAAGGGGTGTCAGCGCAGCGCCATGCCATCGAGCATGCGGTCGAATTCGACCAGCCACTGGCTCAGGCCTGGACTGCTCGGGTCGACCACGCAGGCGATATCCAGCCACTGGGGCATGTCGCTTCCTTCGACCGGGACCAGCGCACCAACCAGTCGGCCGTGTCGAGGCGCATGGCCGGCATTGAAGTGGAAATCCAGCGCCTTGGCCGCACTGCCCGCCACATAGCAATCACGCTGGCGGATTACCCGCAGTTGCGGGTTGGTTTCACGCAGGGCCTGGATCGCAGCGTCGAACAGCTGCTCCAGGGTCTGCCTGGCACGCACCTCACGGCGGCGAATATGCAAGGTGACTGGCTCACCTTCGTGTTCGAGGGTGGTCTGGATGTCGCGAAAACGAAAGCCGCCCGGAAACTGCAGGTTGAACCCACCGAAGGTGAAACTGCTGGCCACCTCCTGCAGCGCCACGGGTACCGGTTCCGGCTCGGGCAAAGGTTCGGCGGCCTTGGCTTCTTCCGCCAACTTGGCAAGGCGCGCCTCCTCTTCCAGCGCTTCGCGCCTGGCGGAGATCCGGTCGTAGATCGAGGGTTTGTACATGAGCCTGGCCTCAGTCGTTGATCCGCACCGGGGCGCCTGTGATCTTGGTGATGTCGGTGCTGGTCGTGGTAATGACCTTGCCCTTGATTTCGATGCCTTCCGGGGTCAGCGTGATGCTGCTGTCGCCAACCTGCAGGATGATGTGCTGCTTGGCCGCCACCTGGATGAACTGGTTGTCGACCTGCAGGGTGTACGAGCCCTCGGTCACTTTCACCACGGTGTCTTTCTTGACCGTCTCGGTGTGCGTGCCGCCAACCGTGATCGCACGGTTGTTACCCACATCATGGGTCTCATCGAGCTCGATCTCGGTGTCCATGTTGCGCTCGGCATGCATGATGATCTGCTCGGCACCGGCCTTGTCCTCGAAGCGGAAGAAGTTGGCGGTACCGCCGTCTCCCTTCATCGACCGGGTCAGGAAGCCGCTCTGGGTCTTGTTCGCCGGCAGCGACCATGGCGGGGTGTTGGAGCTGTTGTACAGGCTACCCATGATCAGCGGGCGGTCGGGGTTGCCGTCGAGGAATACCACCACCACCTCGTCGCCTACACGCGGGATCTGGATGCTGCCGAAGCCGCCGCTGGCGCCGGATTGGGCGACGCGCACCCAGCACGAACTGTGGTCGTTGTGCTGGCCCTTGCGGTCCCAGTGGAACTGGATCTTCACCCGGCCCAGTTCGTCGGTAAAGATCTCCTCACCCGGTGGGCCGACAATGATGGCGGTCTGCGGGCCGGCAATGGTCGGCCTGGGCGTGCTCAGCTGCGGGCGGAACGGGATCTTCTTGCGCACGCAGCTGAAGGTGTTGTAGTAGCTGGCCTGCTGGCCGCTGAGGTAGTTGTTGTGGCCTTCGCTCTCCACGCTCATCAGCAGGAACTGACGGTCTTCGACGGCGCCTTGGTCGTGGGTGTAGTGCTGCAGCAGCTCGAAGGTGTAGCCGGGCTTCATGGCCCGACAGTTACTGGCACCCTCGAACTTCTTGCCACGCAACTCCAGTGCCTCGATGCGCAGGCGCAGCAGGGTTTCGCCTTCGTCGTAGGTGCCGTGGGTGTACTGGCCGGGGAAGTCGTAGATTTCGAAGTTTTCTACGTCGCCCTGCTTGTTCACGCTGTTCATCGCCACCGGCAGGCGGTTGTTGGGCTGGCGGTAGTCGAAGGTCTGCGTGGCCATCTTGCCGGACTGCAACTGGCGGTTGCCGCTCCACTGGGTGATGGAGTCGGCAGTCTCGGTGACCGAAGCGCTGTGGAAGCGGATCTGCGGTTGTTCGGGGATGTCCACCAGGGTGCTGGAATCATCGCAGATGATCATGGTGTGGCCTTCGGCGGTGTGCTCGAAGTAGTAGAACATCCCCTCTTCCTCCAGCAGGCGCTGGACGAAGTTGAAGTCGGTCTCGCGGTACTGGGTGATGTAGGTGTAGCGCTTCTGCGGGCGGGTCAGGCGGAATTCGTGGCGGGAAAACGCCGGGCACAGGGCGAACACTTCGGTGACCACTTCCTCGACCGTGTTGCCCTGGAAGATCCGCGTGTCGAAGCGGTTCTTGAGCATCGAGAACCACGGGTTGAGGGTAGCGGTGTAACGCGCCATGCCACCGTCGCTGCCGATGCTGGCAAAGCGTGTGAGGTAACCGGTGATGTAGCGCGGGCCGCCTTCGGCCAGCTCGATCTCGATGCTGACGTGTTGGCCCATCATCGATTTCAGCGGCACGCCGGAGTCTTCGCAAACTAGCAGCAGTTCGTAGTTGAACGCCCGCGACAGGGCCTCGGTGCCCTTGAAGGTTTCCAGCAGCAGCTCCTGCTCGGGGTTGGCCAGGTTGTGAAACTTGAACAGGCGGCGGTTCTGCGGCGACAGCAGCGCGGAGGCCAGGTCCATGATCATGCGAAATCTCCTTGAAAACACGGCCAGCACGCTAATGCGATGCTCAGCTACAACTCTGATCTTGCGGGCTTGTTCAGCATGCGCGCATCACGCGCGTGCCCTGCGGAATCATGCGACTGCCGGCATGATGGGAAGTGCCATCATGCGTCGAATTTAATGCGACCTGGTTCACATTTCCGAATGCCAGGCAGGCAGAAGCGCCCAAAAGGAGACACCGGCAAATGATGCCCTGTCAACACATCACAAGCCTTGTAACGCTGAGCTTAGAGCCCTGCAAAGCGATATCACATCGCCACTTTTCGCAACCGTCACTGCTGCGCCAAAGCGCTACGGACCATCGCCGAATGGCCCGTAGCAGAAGGTTTTTGAAGTGCTGATCGGACCCCATACCTCACCACACCAACTCGAGCGGTCCGCTTCCTTTTGCGTCCACGGCACTCGCGGAGAAAAATGTTTCATAACGTGGATTGGTTCAAATTTTTCGACATTCATCCCCTCTGGCAAATGGCTAGCGTAGGCACTGGTGGTACTGGCACTTTCGGCAAGCGAAGAGCCATGATTCGTGCGACGATGCTCAATTGCCATCATTGCCCCACACCCCTGTCGTGAGAACAATGAACGCTCCGTCGGATCTTCACGCCAATCTTGAGGTCTGACGCGACACGCTGCGCTCGCCGCCGAAGCGCCGCCTACCTCCATGGACAGTGAAGCGAAAATGGATCTTTTGACCAACATCCCCAGCTGGGGCGACATCGAGCGCAATCTCGAGCAGAAATTCAGCGAGCTCAACCAGAGCGTCGACAGCGGCCTGAACAGCGCCCACGAAGCCTGGGACGGGTTCAGCCGCCGGGTGAGCAATGGTGCCAATCAGGCCTATGGCTACCTGGGTGGCCAGCGCATCGACAACGTACGCCAGGCCATGGCCCTGTCCTACCCGATCATCCAGGACAACCTCAAGCGCAAGTGGTCTTCCATCGGCATCGAGCAGATCCTGCCGGTACTGCTGCAGCTGGTCAAAGAAGTGTCGATGATCCTCGGCGGCAGCGTGGCGGTTGGCTCGCTCGCCGGTGGCGTGGCCGGGGCGTTCGCCTTTGGGGTCGGCGCGGCGCCAGGCGCGGTGGCCGGGGCTGGTATTGGCCTGCAGGTCGGCAACCTGATCCTCATGGGCCTGGGGCTGTCCGCCATCGCCGAGTACTTCTACCAAGGCCTGCCGGCCTGTTTGTCGACACTTCAGCAAGGCATGGCCACGGCCTGGTTTGCCGAGGATGGCCTCAAGCCCGCTGGCCTGGACCCAACCGGCGGCTCGTCGGCGCAAGCCCAGGAGCGCGTCGAGCGCGCCGCGCGCCAACTGGCCCGCGGTCAGGAGCAACTGGTGTTGCTGCTGCTGACGGCCATTGTCACCTACCTGACTCGGGGGCAGATGAAGGCCGGCGTCATGAGCAGCATGGAAAACATTGCGACACGTAGTGCAAGGCTACAGGCGGATATCTCCAATCGGCAACTGGCTGCCTGGCTGTCGAAGAATGAGCAGAAGTTACTGGAGCATCCGGAACTGCAGGCAAAAGAAGCGACGCCCCTCAAGAAAGCCGAACCCGAGCAGCCGTTTTACCAGCCGCCCCGTACGACTGAGGTTGCGCCCCCAACCCTTGCTGAACCCCCGCAAGCTGCAGTAACGCGCCGGGAATACCTCAATGAGAAATTCGGCCGCACAGGCGATGTCCTCAAGGACATCTACATTCGCGGCAACAAGGCCAAAGCGGCAAGTTACTTTGAATCACAAGGGATGCTCCCCGAAAATTACCGTGGTTACATGAACGGGCTGGATTTCTCTCAACCCGTGAGCATCGAGACATTCAATGCCGGGAAAAAACTTTGGCAATTCCAGGTGCCCGGTGGCGTGCAAGGGATGTGGTACTCTCCCACTCCTGATGTGTTGCCAACCCAGTTAGGGATCAACCCCATTGGGACGCTTTACAAAACCGAGACGTTAGCGACCAAAGTCGTGAAAGTTTACGAAACCACAGAAAAAGTCTCTGTCCTGCGCAGCATATCTGCGCCCGCGCTGGATGATTGGTCCGTGAAAGCCCAGCCTTTCCAGACGCTGGGCGGGGCAAGGCAGATAACCTCCACCGAGAAATCATTTTTCAAGTTGGTAAGCCCAAGTGATTAACATGAAACCGACTACACCACTCGAGTATGTAGACAAAGCGCTCGCACTCGCCATTGACCGCCAAAAACGCATCCCTGGCTTTCCTGTCTATGCCACCGTCATCGATCAGTTAAAGTACATCAGGGCCGTGTTCGACGGTACGGAGAAGGATAAATCGAAGCTGCACAGACTGACGATTGGTGCTATCGCGGCTAAGGAATTTGAACCCACGGACGAAGCCCTCGCCGAGGCATTACTTCATGTTTATTACATTGCAGAGCAATCAGCCAATGGCCTCAAGATCCGCCTGCCTGGCGAAAAATGATTACCGAGGGGACGCCGACCGCCAAACGACTATGGTTTCGACTGCGACCGTGGGAGGTGAACCACAACCTGGCATGACGGGAACCCCACCATGAATCCAGCTGCACTGAAACACGCGGCTACGGCGCTGCGCGGGTTGCTTGAGCACTATCAACATCATGAGCGCGCTGCGGCCCTATTGCTTAAGGAACTGGATGGCCTGCTCAAGCGTGCTACGAATGAAGAAATCGCCACCCCCATGGAGGCGCGTGATATCCCTGGCCATCGCTACTTTACCGAAACCCGGCTGGGCGCGTACCGTGACCTTGAAGAGCGCTATGCTTCCTTTTACATCGAACTCATCGACGGACGACGCTCGAAAGCTTTTCAGAGGCTACTCGCTGAAATGAACAAACCTTGATCACTTCAAACTGATCACTCTAGGTACGCCATGATACCCACGACGCCTCTTGGTTAGCTGCACAGGAAACTGGAGCCGCTGCAGGGCTTGGCAGACCAATAGCTGATCTCGTCGCCCAGGCAAAGCAGTGTGTGCTAGCCGTTACCACTGTAAAGGAGGCCATCAAGCTCATCGCCCAGCGGTGCCAGCTCGAACAGCCTCCTTGCCAAGCCACGAATATGCTGCGACCAGGCAACCTTAGCCACCCACTCCGGCGGCATGCCCGACACGCCATACAAGGCTCCGGCAATCTGCCCCGCCGTCGCCGCCACACTGTCGGCATCATCGGCAAGGTTGGCCGCCAACAGAATCGCATCCCGGAAATTGTCCGTATTCCATACGGCCCAGAGCGCTGCTTCCAAGGTATCGACCACATACCCGGACGAGCGAATCTGCTCACGGGTTTTGTGCTTGTACTCGCCGGCATTGATGATCAAGGCCCGGGGCTGCAAGGGGCGCACCTTCGGCGACAATGCCTCTTCCTTGTCCGCGCCATTGAGCGCCAAATGCAACTGCGCACCAAATAACTTGCAGCACTCCAATACCTCAATTGCGCGGTGAGTCACACTGCTCTGCGTTACGCTCTGCCACCAGGTTGCCGACAGTGAATGGCGTCGGAAAATGGCCGTGGGCGCGAGCCTGATCAACGAACCATTGCCTGCTGTCGAGGCCTCGAGATTACCCATCCACCCAAGTCCTTGGGCCTCCCACCCCTCCAGGGCTCGGCGCGTGACATTACCGATGTCGAAGCAGCGGCCATTGACGCTGTTTTCGCCCTGCCGATACCAGCGCACCATGGCATCGGCAAAGGTCGCGAAATCGAACTTGCCTTGGCTCGCGTAGGTGTCCGCCAGGCACAGGGCCATGCTGGTGTCGTCGGTCCATTCACCTGGCGCCAGGCGGAAAGGGCCACCGCCGACCATATCGCTGACCTGCCCCTGATCGCGCCGCTGAAACTCCAGGGTCGTGCCTACCGCATCACCAATCGCCAGTCCCAACAGCGCCCCTTGTGCACGGTCCAACGCTTGCTCCGGTGACAACGTGCAGGGCCTGTCGCTCAACCAGGCAGGCTTGATACGCGGCAGCCTGGGGGCATCGGGTTCGATCGTGTAGCTCATGCGCTGCTGCAACTGCGGCGACCACTCGGGCAGCAGGTCGACGTAGCGCTGGGCGTACTCGCTCAGGGTTGCATCCGGGCTTCTCAGATCGATCATGTTCATTCCTTGCTGTGGGTTGCGCTCATCCATGCGAACATTCTGCTGAACCTGCTGCTCACTGGCAACGACCCGTCCAGACAGCAGCAAAGACCAGACCGATGCAGCAAGGAACGCTGAGGCTACCGTGAAGAATCATGCCGAACTCCATGTAAGATCCCCGATCCTTTTCAAACTGGCGGGCATTGGCCTGGCCCTTTGCCTACTGGCCGTAGGGGCGCTTGGCGCCTACGTGCTCTGGACTGAAATCGTACCGCTCTACGGTCGCATCTACCGGAATGCACCGGTCGTGGAAACGTCCCTCAAATCATTCTTCGTTGTCGCGGCAATACCGTTCGCACCGGTCATGGCCCTGGGCTGCCTGATCGCAGCCTGGACCGGCCAGAAATTCGCCCCGCCCAAAAAGACCTGGCTCTACGGGTTCCAACTGCGCTCGATGCAATTGACGGTTGCACTCATGGTCGTAGCGCCTGTCATGATCGCGCTGACCACTGCCACACTCTCCGCCAAGGGCTACTGGTCATGCCCCAAGCTGCGCATCTCGGGTTCAGGATGGCAAATGTTCTGGGTGAACGATGAGCGCATGTGCTTCACACCAGACAGCTACATCAACGATAACTGGCCATGCAAGATCGTGGGCAAGCAGAACATCTGCATCCAGGTGGATGGCCGCTAGCTGCTTACATCGAAGGCGCTTCTCAGCATGAAATTCAACGATACCTACACAAGTTGCAAGCATCGCTTTTCGCTCGGAGAAGAACTGACTTCCCAGCAGTGCTACCTGTCCATCCCGGTGAGCAGTCCCTTGGTCGATTACGAAGAGTATTACCGCATCGACCAGGCCCGCTACGATGCCTGGCTCAAGGAACCTTCGGCAGCGCTGCCCATGGTCGTTCGCTGCCGCCGCCGCGAACTGGACCACCTCTTGATGATGCAACCTGGCACCCAGCGCGGCACGGCCACCCCCTGCACCTGGGAGCTGACGGAAGTCGCTGCGGTACTGGCGCGAATAGCAACCTTGCTGCTGCGCGATGGCGGCTACCCAAGCTGGGCCAACACGCTCCTGGGCTACCACGCACGGCTGCACAGCGACCCCGAACAGGTTCGTTTGAGTGTGTTCGCGATGCCCTGCGGCATGGGTACGCTCAGCGATGCCGTCCTGCATGAAAACGGCACGCTGTCGGTCGAGGCCACCGATGAATTACACGCCTTGCTCGGGTGGTTGCGGGAGTGGGGAGTCGAGGGCCGCATGGCCGGTGCAAAGCCGCTGTAGCACCCCCTGCGAAACCGCTTTGGCGCGGCATATTCCGTCGCGTTGCCATCATTGAAACGCGCCGCGATGGAAGCCGAGCGCCATCGGATCGGGGCAAAAAAATGAGACCCGCTTCACTTTTTAACAAAAACTTTTTACGTCAATTTTTACCGTCTCCTTAGCACTTCAGCCCCCTGACTTTGGGGGCCAAGGCCCCATCTCCAGTAGACAAAACCCTACATAGCCACTATCCAGCCATCATTGCGCAACTTCACAAAACAGGGAAAAAATCGCGCCCCTTGCCGGAACTTCTTCCGCAGCGGGGTGCCCTACTCGGCATTGCTGGCAACACGATATTCATGTGCCAGCACTCGAATTTGCCGCAGCCGAGAGGCGCGATTTTCAGGTCCACGCCATTGGCGTTTCAGGACGATCAAGCAGGCTCATGGACGATGTACCGATGACACAGACATTCGATGTCGAAGCACTGATCAAGCTGCGTAGCCAGACGCGGGCGATCTCCGATGCGCTGAAGGCGCAGGCGGCGGATTACCTTGCCACCGTGGCACCGCTGATCCGTCCGCAGACCCTGTTTGGCGAATACCTGCAAGGCGCCCAGCGCAGCAGCGGGCGCGAAACCCAGGGCCACTTCCAGTCGTTGATCGAACTCTACGAGCGCATCGGCTCGGCCGCGCCGTTCCAGCTGGTCAGCGAGCTGGAAGTGCCGCTGAACCTGATCAGCACCACCCCCGAACTGTTCCCGCTGGAATACGACAAGGTCCTCGAACAGAGCGGCCAGGTCATCCGCATCACCAGCCCGACGCGCTGGGTGGTGGGTTTCCACGCCTTCGACCTGGCGCAGTTTCGCACCGTCATCAAAGACCCCAACCGCAGCAGCGCCGAGCTGTACCGCTTCGTGGTGCACTACCTGGTGCTGTTCTACTGCCTGAGCAAATCGCCAGGCCTTGGCCGGCTGTTCGAAGGCCTGCGCTACGGGCTCAGCTTCGAGCGTCTCAAGGGCTTTGGCGACCTGCCGTTCTGCGTCATCAGCTCGCCGGTGCGTTCGCAACTGCCTGACGATTCGGTGATCCGCAGCAGCACGCAAATTGCCGGCAACACCAGCTTCGAAGAGCTGGTGGGGCGCGACAACATTCTGGAAATGAACGACGACATCCGTCAGCGCCTGCTGCTGACGATCGAAGGACTGTAACGCGCAGCGCCCGCTCGCGGGCCGCGCAATGATTCGCAGCGAATTGCTCGCACTGGAGAACACGATGGCGAAGAAGGAAAGCACCCAGCACAAACTCGACCGCGTTCGCGCACCTCGGGTCCATATCACCTACGACGTGGACATCGGCGATGCCATCGAGAAGAAAGAGCTGCCCTTTGTCGTCGGCGTGCTGGGCGATTTCTCCGGCAACCCGCTGGAGCCGCTGCCCAAGCTCAAGGACCGCAAGTTCGTCTTCATCGACCGCGACAACTTCAACGGCGTGCTCAAGGGCATCAAGCCGCGCCTGACCTACCGCGTCGACAACACCCTGGCCAAGAACGGCACCCAGCTGGGCGTCGAACTGAACTTCAACAGCCTTGAAGACTTCGAGCCACAGAACGTGGTCAAGCAGGTCGAGCCGCTGCGCAAGCTGCTGGAAGTGCGCAACAAGCTGGCCGACCTGCGCAACAAGATGGGCGGCAACGACAAGCTCGAAGAGCTGCTGATGGACGTGCTGCAGAACACCGAAAAGCTCAAGACCCTGGGCCAGGAATTCGGCCGTGAAGCCGAAGTGAAAGACCCGTCCAGCGACGATCGCGCCTGAGCAGGAGCCCGAACATGACCGACAAGCAAACCGCACCGCAACAGGCCGGCGACCTGGTCGAAGTGGAAAACTTCGCCCCTCAGCCTTCGCTGCTCGACAGCATCATTTCGCAAAGCCGCGTGGCCCGCTCCGACACCGAGCGCAACCGCACCCGCGACCTGATCGGCGAGCTGGTGAACCAGGTGCTCGAGGGCGAAATGACCCCGAGCAAAGACCTGATCGCCGTGCTCGACGCACGCATCGCCGAAATCGATTCGATGCTCTCCGAGCAGATGAACGAGATCATGCACGCCCGTGAGTTCCAGCAGCTGGAAGCCTCCTGGCGCGGCCTGAAGTACCAGGTCGACCAGACCGAAACCAGCACCACGCTGAAGATCCACCTGCTCAACGCCTCGAAGAAGGACCTGGTACGCGACCTCAAGGCCGCCAGCGAATTCGACCAGAGCGCGCTGTTCAAGAAGGTCTACGAAGAAGAGTACGGCACCTTCGGCGGCGCCCCGTTCGGCATGCTGATCGGCGACTACGAGTTCAAGCGCAGCCCCGAAGACATGTACCTGCTCGAAGAGATCTCGCACGTGGCCGCCGCGGCCCACGCGCCATTCATTTCGGCGGCCTCGCCCGAGCTGTTCGGCTGGGACTCGTTCACCGAGATGTCCGGCCCGCGTGACCTGGCGAAAATCTTCGACACCGTCGAATACGCCAAGTGGAAGTCGTTCCGCGCCTCGGAAGACTCGCGCTACGTCGGCCTCACCCTGCCCCACGTGCTCGGCCGCCTGCCCTATGGCCCGGATACCACGCCGGTGGAAGAATTCAACTTCGTCGAAAGCGTCGACGGCCGCGACCACAACAAGTACCTGTGGATGAACGCCGCCTACGCCCTCGGCACCCGCGTCACCGATGCCTTCTCCCGCTACGGCTGGTGCGTGGCGATTCGCGGCGTGGAAGGTGGCGGCCTGGTCGAAGGCCTGCCGACCCACACCTTCAAGACCGACGACGGCGAAATCGCCCTCAAGTGCCCGACCGAGATCGCCATCACCGACCGCCGCGAAAAAGAGCTGTCGGACCTCGGCTTCATCCCCCTGGTGCACTGCAAGGGCACCGACTACGCCGCATTCTTCGGCACCCAGTCGGCGCAGAAGCAGAAGCAGTACAACACCGACATCGCCAACGCCAACGCACGCCTGTCGGCGCAGCTGCAGTACATCTTCGCCACGTCGCGCATCGCCCACTACATGAAGGCGATCATGCGCGACAAGATCGGCAGCTTCGCCTCGCGCATGGATGTGGAACGCTTCCTCAACCAGTGGCTGGCCAGCTACGTGCTGCTCGACGACACCGCCAGCCAGGAGGCCAAGGCCAAGTTCCCGCTGCGCGAAGCCCGCGCCGAGGTGTTCGAAGTGCCCGGCAAGCCTGGCGTGTACAAGGCCGTGACTTACCTGCGCCCGCACTACCAGCTCGACGAACTGACCGCCTCGCTGCGCCTGGTCGCCGAACTGCCGCAAGGCGCCCGCGGCTGACCGGCCGCTGTGTACAGGGATGACACATGAGTAATCAGGCCCGCCTGCTGCCCTCGCTGCTCGACCGACTGCTGGACGACCGTCCGTACCAGTCGGCCGAAGCGGCTGCGCAGCGCACCTGTTCGCTGGCCGAGTACAAGGCGAGCATCGTCCGCGACCTCGAGGTGCTGGTGAATACCCGCCAGTCCCTGGTCGCCGAGGAACTCGACGGCTTCAAGCAGCTCGGTGGTTCCATCCTTGAATACGGCATGCCCGACTTCATCAGCCGCAGCGTGCTCGACCCCCATGATCGCCGGCTCATCCAGCAACAGCTGGAGCGGGCGATCAGCACCGGCGACCGGCGTTTCCGCCGGGTGCAAGTGCAACTGCTGGCCCAGGAAAACGGCCACCGCATGTTGACCTTCCGCGTGGACGCCGTGCTGCGTCTGCAGGACATCAGCCGCCAGGTGTCGTTCGACGCCGTGCTGCAGGTCAACACCCAGGAATACAAAGTGCAGAACCTCAACTGATGCTCGACGAACTGCTGCCCTACTACGAAAAGGAACTGTCGCACCTGCGCTTCCTCGGCCAGGAGTTTGCCGCGCAGTACCCGAAGATTGCTTCGCGGCTGCTGATCGAGGGTGACAACTGCGAAGACCCGCACACCGAGCGCCTGATCGAGGCGTTCTCGTTCCTGTCTGCGCGGGTGCACAAAAAGCTCGATGACGAGTTTCCGGAAATCGTCGAATCCTTCCTTGAGGTGCTGTACCCGCACTACCTGCGCCCTACGCCGTCGATGTCGATCGCCGAGCTGAGCCTGGGCAAGCATGAAAAGGTCACCGAGGCCTACCGCGTGGCGCGCCACACCGAGATGCAGGCCAATGCCGTGGAAGGCGTGGTTTGCAAGTTCCGCACCTGCTACCCGGTAGAACTGTGGCCGATCAGCGTGCAACAGGCCTCGTTCGCAGAGATGGAGCGTTCGGCGTTCAATGGCCACAGCGCATCGCTGGTGGCACGCCTGCGCATCCGCCTGCGAGCCACCAGCGATGCGCTGTTCGGCCAGATGGAAATCGACCGCCTGCGGTTCTTCCTCGACGGCGAAGCGACGCTGATGCTGCAGCTGTACGAGCTGCTGTTCAACAACCTGGCCAAAGCCACCCTGAGCTTCCAGGACGAAGGCCGCAGCCGCGAAGTCGCGCTGCCGGCCACAGCCCTGAAGGCCGTGGGCTATGCCCGCGACGAAGGCCTGGTGGACTACTCCGAGCGCTCGTTCCTGGGCTACCGCCTGCTGCACGAGTACTTCACCTTCCCCGACAAATTCATGTTCTTCGACCTCAGTGGTTTTGCCCGCATCCTGCAGGGCAAGGCGATCGAAGAGGTCGAGGTCAACTTCTACTTCAGCGACTACGACCTCAGCGAGCGCCTGGCGCGGCTGAGCCAGAACATCGGGCGCAACAACTTCAAGCTCAACTGCACGCCGATCATCAACCTGTTCCGCCAGCAGGCCGAGCCGATCAAGCTGACCCACACCCAGCACGAATACCCGGTCATCCCCGACACCCGGCTGCACAATGCTGCCGAAGTGGTGTCGATCGACCGCGTGCGGCGGGTGCGCAAGATCGGCGGCATCGACCAGGTCGCCACCTGCCAGCCGTTCTTCGAGCCGCGTGGCGAGCAAGACCCGCACACCAGCTTCTGGATCGCCCGGCGGCGCAACCAGGGCGACGCCACGGCCATGAGCATCCGCGTGGTCGACCGTGACCTGGAACTGATCGACGCCAGCACTGACACCCTCAGCATCGGCCTCACCTGCAGCAACCGCGATGTGCCCTTGATGCTGCCGTTCGGTGGCGACCGGGGTGAGTTCAACTTCCCGGCCAACTCGGTGATCAAGGATATCCGCTGCCTGCGCAAACCGACCGCCACCGTGCGCGTGCCGCTGGGCAAGGGCCTGATCTGGCGTCTGATTTCGCACCTGTCGCTGAACCACCTGTCGCTGGTCAGCCAGGGCCGCGAAGTGCTGCTCGAGCTGCTGTCGCTGTACAACTACCGCAATGTCTCGGCCATTCGCAAACAGATCAACGGCATCAAGGCGATCAGCAGCGAGCCGGTGGTCGCGCGCATCGGCCACCCACGGCCGAACTTCGTGCGGGGCGTGGGCATCACCCTGACCCTTGACGAAAGCCAGTTCACCGGCAGCGGCGTGTTCCTGTTCGGCATGGTGCTGGACCACTTCTTCGGCCAGTACTGCTCGATGAACAGTTTCACCCAACTGAGCCTGCGCTCCCAACAACGAGAAAAGAGAATCGTCCAATGGCCAGCACGCACTGGCGATCAGCCCCTGGTCTGATCGATCAGGCCCGAGCCGAGCCGCACCGATTCGAATTCTTTCAATTGGTGCGCCTGCTCCGCCTGCACTACAGCCGTACCGGGCGCATGGACCTGGCAACCCGGCCGCACGAAGACCCGCTGCGTTTTCGCACCCAGCTGTCGCTGGCGTTCCCGGCCAGCGAGGTCAGCGACCTGCACTTCGAGCGCGAAGGCAAGGTATCTGCGGCCGGCCTGCCACTGTCGGAGGTGCAAGTCACCTTCATGGGCCTGGTCGGGCCCTCGGGCGTGCTGCCGCGCCCGTACACCGAGCTGCTGCTCGAGCGCCACGTGCAGTACCGCGACGATGCAGCCCATGCGTTTCTCGACATCTTCTCGCACCGCATGACCACGCTGTTCTACGAGGCCTGGCAGAAGTACAAATTCCATATCGAGCACGAGCGCAACGGCACCTCGGGCTTCGATGGCTATCTGCTCAACCTGGTCGGCCTGGGCCCGCGTGCGCAGAAGCTCAAGTTCGAAGAACAGCCGTCGGCGCTGCGCCGCGAGCTGTTCAGCTACTTTGCCGGGCTGCTCAGCCAGAAGCCACGCAACGCGCTCAATCTCGAAGTGATGCTCGGCTTCTATTTTTCGCTGCCGATCAAGGCCAAGCAGTTCGCCGGGCGCTGGCTGAACCTGCAGCCCGAGCAATGTACCCAGCTGGGGCGCAAGAACGCGCAGCTGGGCCACAGTGCGGTCGCCGGCAACCGGGTCTGGGACTACCAGTCGAGCATCCGTATCGAACTGGGCCCGCTGAGCCTTGCCGATTACCAGCGTTTCCAGCCGGGTACCGCGTGCTACCGCAAGCTGGTCGAGCTGGTGCGCTTCTATATAGGCGCCGAGCTGGACTTCGAAATCGCCCCGCGCCTCAAGCGCGAGGCCGTGCCACGCGCCCAGCTGGGCCGCAGCGGCAATGTCGCGCTGGGCTGGCTGGGCTGGCTCAAACGCCCTGGCCGTGACGCGGAGCCTTCGCGTTGCGCCGTTTTCCACATTCCTTACGATGGGGTCGCCTTGTGAACCTGAAGTCTCTGTTCGCCAAGCTCAACGAAACCAGCCGCACGGCCACCGAAAGCGCGGCGGCCCTGTGCCTGTCGGAGCACCACTACGACGTCGAGGTGGAGCACCTGCTGCTGCAGCTGCTCGACAACGACGACAGCGACCTGGCACCGATCCTGCGCCACTACGACGTGGTCGCCGAGCGCCTGCAGGCGCAGCTGGTTACCGCCCTGGGCACCTTCAAGAAAGGCAACACCCGCACCCCGGCGCTGTCGCCGCACATCACCCGCATGATCGAACAGGCCTGGCTGCTGGCCTCGATCGAGTACGGCGTCGGCCAGGTGCGCAGCGCTCACCTGCTGCAGGCCCTGCTCGACGATGCCGAACTGCGCCGCGTGGTGGTCGCTTCGGCACCTGAGCTTGAGAAAATCAACGCCGACGACCTGCGCCTGAACCTCGCCGCCCTGGTCGAAGGCAGCGCCGAATCGAAACAGGCCAGCGCCCTTGCCAGCCCGGCAGCACCGGTGGCCAGCAACACCAAGGCCGGCGGCAAGACCCCGGCGCTGGACCAGTACACCGTCAACCTCACCCAGAGCGCCCGTGAAGGCCGCATCGACCCGGTGCTGGGCCGCGAGTTCGAGGTGCGGCAGATGGTCGACATCCTCACCCGCCGCCGGCAGAACAACCCGATCCTCACCGGTGAAGCCGGGGTCGGTAAAACCGCCGTGGTCGAAGGCCTGGCCCTGCGCATCGCCCAGGGTGACGTGCCAGCGGTACTCAAGGGCGTCGCCCTGCACACCCTCGACCTGGGCCTGCTGCAGGCCGGTGCCGGGGTCAAGGGCGAGTTCGAGAACCGCCTCAAGGCCGTGATCGAAGAGGTCAAGCGCAGCCTGCACCCGATCATCCTGTTCATCGACGAAGCCCACACCCTGATCGGCTCCGGCGGCCAGGCCGGGCAGAACGATGCCGCCAACCTGCTCAAGCCGGCCCTGGCCCGTGGCGAGCTGCGCACCATCGCCGCCACCACCTGGGCCGAATACAAGAAGTACTTCGAGAAGGACGCCGCCCTCGCCCGCCGCTTCCAGGTGGTCAAGGTCGAAGAGCCTGACGAAGACAAGGCCATTCACATGCTCCGTGGCCTGCTCGGCAAGATGCGCGAGCACCACAAGGTGGCGGTGATGGACGAAGCGCTGGTGCAGGCGGTGCGCCTGTCCAGCCGCTACATCACCGGCCGCCAGCTGCCCGACAAGGCCGTCAGCGTGCTCGACACCGCCTGCGCGCGCATCGCCCTGGCGCAGTCGTCGCAGCCCGGTGCGCTGGAAGACTGCCGCCGGCAGATCGACAACCTGCAGGCCGAAATCGCCGTGCTCGGCCACGAAGCCGGCAAGGGCCACGACCACGCCCGCCGCCTCGGTGAGCTGCAGGCGGCCCTGCAAAGCGAGCAACAGCAGGAACAGCAACTGAACGAGCAGTGGCAGCAGGAGCTGGCGCTGGTCGAACAGCTAAAGGCGCTGGATGCCGCCAACGACGCCGACGCCGCGCAGCTCAACGCCCTGCGCAGCGAACTGGCCCGCGTGCAAGGCGACCAGCCACTGGTCCACGCGCTGGTCGACAGCGGCGCCATCGCCCAGGTCATCAGCGGCTGGACCGGCATCCCGCTGGGCAAGATGCTGCGTGACGAGATCGACACCGTGCAGCGCCTGCCAGCCCTGCTCGGCGAGCGCGTGCTGGGTCAGGACCACGCCCTGCACGAGATCGGCAAGCGCATCAAGATTTCCCGCGCGCGCATGGAAGACCCGAACAAGCCGATCGGCGTGTTCCTGCTGCTCGGCCCCAGCGGCGTCGGCAAGACTGAAACCGCCCTGGCCCTGGCCGACACCCTGTATGGCGGTGAACGCAACCTGATCACCATCAACATGTCCGAGTACCAGGAGGCGCATACCGTGTCGAGCCTCAAGGGCTCGCCACCCGGCTACGTCGGCTACGGCGAAGGCGGTGTGCTGACCGAAGCCGTGCGCCGCAAGCCGTACAGCGTGGTGCTGCTCGACGAGGTGGAAAAGGCCCACCCCGACGTGCTCGAACTGTTCTTCCAGGTGTTCGACAAGGGCGTGCTGGACGACGGCGAGGGCCGCGAGATCAACTTCCGCAACACGGTGATCATCCTCACCTCCAACACCGGCACCGAGCGCATCATGCAGACCTGCCTGAACGCCGCCGAACTGCCGACGCCGGCCGCCATCGTCGAAGGCCTGCGCGACGAGCTCAACCAGGTGTTCAAGCCGGCCTTCCTCGGCCGCCTGAGCATCGTGCCGTTCTACCCGGTGCAGGACCAGATCCTCGAGCGCATCGTCGCCCTCAAGCTCGAACGCATCGCCAAGCGCTTCGCCCGCAACCACCAGGCCGAACTGAGCTACGACGAGGCGCTGGTCAAGGCCATTGCCGCGCGCTGCACCGAGGTCGACAGCGGTGCGCGCAACATCGACAACATTCTGTCCCAGACCCTGATGCCCGAACTCGCCCAGCGCGTACTCGAGCGCATGGCCCAGGACGCGCCGATCGAGCGCCTGGCGATCGAGCTGGGCAGCGATGGCGATTTCGCCTATCGCCTGGCCTGAACCGTACAAGGAGGTTTAGCCGTCATGCACCACAAGCCCACCGCCCTCAAGCGCCTGACCACCGCCGCCCTGCTGCTGGCATTGGCCGGCTGCGGGGTCACCGACCGTATCGGCAAACGCATGGATGACAGCTGGGCGGCCGACATGCTGGCCGACAGCGAGAAGGTCATCCTGACGTCCGACGGCGGCAACCAGCTCAACCCCGATGTCGAGGGCAAACCGCTGTCGGTGGTGATGCGCGTGTACCAGCTGACCGACCTCGAACGCTTCGCCGCCACCGATGCCGAGACCCTCTGGGACACCCCGGAAAAGGCCCTCGGCAACACCCTGGTGGAAGCCCGCGAGATCACCCTGCTGCCGGGCATCGGCCAAATCGACCAGTGGCCGCTGGCCAAGAGCGCGCGCTACGTGGGTGTGGCGGCGTTCTTCCGTGACGAACAGGACGCGCGCTGGAAAGTCGCCTTCGACGCCAACTCGCTGCGCAAGGACGGCATCTGGTTCTCCTCCGACGGCCTGCGGGTGCTGGTGGACAAGACCGAAATCAGCGCCATGCGCGGCGTCGACGTACTGAACAAGCCGCCGACCGCAGACCAGCTGGCGGCCGCACAGAAGGCCAAGGAAGCCGAACCGACCCTCACCGACAAGGTGCAGGACGCGGTGCTCGACAAGGCCACCGATGTTGCCGGCCGGTCGGCGCAGAACGCGGCAGATAAAACCCTCAACTCTTTAGTGGATAGCGTCAAATGAGCAAGCAGAGCCGGGTGATGTGGTCGGAAGGCATGTTCCTGCTGCCCCAGCACTTCCAGTACCAGGATGAGTTCCACCAGCACCAGCTGGCCGAGGCTACCCTGCGCGGCACCCCGTTCCATTGGGGTGTGCAGACGCTGCAGGTGGACGAGGATGCCCTGGCCAACGGTTCGCTGCAGCTCAAGCGCCTGAAGCTGGTGTTTCCCGATGGCAGCCTGTACGACGCCCCGCAGCACGACCCGCTGCCGGCCGCGCGTGACCTCAAGGACCTGCTCAAGGCCAACGACCTGAAGGTCTATGCCGCGCTCAAGCTGCCCGAGCCGTTCGGCCTCAACTACGTCGAGGATGGCCATGAGCACAAGGCCGCCCGGCGCTTTCGCAAGCAGTTCGACACCCTGCCCGACCTCAACGAAGGCGAGCTGGAAAACGAGATCACCAGCCTGCGCCTGAACGTGGTGCTGCTGGTCGACGGTGACAACCTGGACGGCTACAGCCATTGCCCGCTGGCCCAGCTAACGCGCAACAGCATGGGCGGTTTCAGCCTCGACCCGCATTTCGTTCACCCGACCCTGCACCTGGGCAGCCATGAGACCCTGGCCGGCATCGGCAAGCGTTTGCTGGGCGCCTTGCAGGCCAAGAACAAGGCGCTGTCGGGCCGGCGCCGCGAGCGCGCCGACCAGATCGCCGAGTTCGGTTCCAGCGACGTCACCCTGTTCTGGTTGCTGAACACCGTCAACCGGGCCCACCCGCAGCTCGCTCACCTGCTGGCCCACCCGCGCCTGCACCCGGAGCGCCTGTACCTGTTCCTCGCCGACCTGGCTGGCGGCCTGCTGACCTTCAGCCTGGACACCCAGCTCAGCGATATCCCCGAGTACGATCACCATGACCCGGCGGCGTCGCTGGTCAAGCTCGACGAAATGATCCGGGTGATGCTCGACAACGTCGTGCCCAACCAGTGCATCGTCATCGACCTGACCCTGACCAAACCGGGGCACTGGCAGGGCAAGCTGCGCGACCCGCGCCTGGTCGAAGCCGACTTCTATATCGCGGTGCACGCCGACATGCCCGGTGCCAGCCTGCTGGAGCTGGTGCCGCGGGCCTTCAAGGTCGGCTCGCCGGAAGACATCGAGGTGGTGGTCAACAGCGCCATGCCTGGCGTCACCCTCAACCACGCTGCACGCCTGCCGAACGCGATCCCGGTGCGCCTGGACAACCAGTACTTCGCCATCGAGCCCCACGGCCATGTGTACGAGCGAATGATGAATGCCCAGACCATCTGCTTCTACGCGCCCAGCGCCTTTACCAACCTCAAGCTTGAACTGATGGCGGTGCTCAAATGACCGAAGCCGTACTGCAACAGGGCGCCGTCGCGGCCGCCAACGACAAACCGACGCTCAAGGACCTGGTCCAGGACTTCATCAGCATGGCGCTGATCGTGCGCCGTGGCCGCCAGGTCACCTCGGTGCAGGCCTTCGAAGGCAGCGTCGAGCGCTTCTTCGCCAACCTCGAACGCGATGCCCGTGCCGCCAACTACAGCGTCGAGCAGGTCAAGGACACCCAGTACGCCCTGTGCGCGTTCCTCGATGAAAGCGTGCTGCGCTCGGGTGACAACGAACTGCGCCGGCACTTCGAGCTGCAGCCGCTGCAGTTCCGCTACTTCGGTGTGCACCTTGCCGGCGAAGGCTTCTACGAGAAGGTCGACGCACTGCGTGCCGACGTCAAGCAGAACATCGACGTGCTGGAGGTGTACCACCTGTGCCTGGCACTGGGCTTCGAAGGCAAGTTCAGCGTCGGCCAGAAGGACCAGCTGCGCTACCTGGCCAACACCCTCGGCCAGGACATCGCCCGCTACCGCAAGGCGCCCAAGGCCCTGTCACCGGACTGGGCGCTGCCCGACCAGGTGTCGCAGATGCTGCGCCACGAGGTGCCGCTGTGGGTGTACCTGGCGCTGATCGCGCTGGTCTGCGTCGCCGTGTACCTGACGCTCGACTGGTTGCTGGACAAGGACGTCGCTGCGCTTTCCGAACAAATCCGCCAGCTGTTCAGTGCCTGAGCACACCTCAGGTAGCCGAGTCAGGAAGACATGAAAACATTACTGCGTCTGTTGAAAAGTTTCTGGATTCTCCTGCCACTGCTGTGGCTGGCGAGCCTGTTGATCTGCTGGCTGGTCGCGCCGCTGGTGCCGTGGCTGCGCCATCACGTGCCCGAAGCGCTGGCGATCATCAGCGCCTGCTTCCTGCTGGTGATCGTATTGCGCCAGTACCAGCGCATCCGCGCCGAGCACAACCTGGAGAACCTCCTGCAGATGGAGGTCGACCGCTCGTGGAATGCCACCGGCGAATTCCGTGACCAGCAGGTGCTGCGCGAGCGCCTCAAGCACGCCATCGCCATGCTGCGCACCGACCGCTCCGCCGGCGGTGGCGGCAAGGCGGCGCTGTCCGACCTGCCCTGGTACCTGGTGATCGGCATGTCGGCCGCCGGCAAGACCTCGCTGCTGACCCATTCGGGCCTGTCGGCCAGCATCGCCACGGCCAGCGACAGTGAAAGCGGCACCCAGCACTGCGACTGGTACTTCAGCCCTGACGCGGTGATGATCGACACTGCCGGCCGCTACCTGCGCGACGACCAGTCGGCCAGCGAGTTCTCGGCCTTCCTGCGCATGCTGCGCAAGCAGCGTGGCAAGGCCGCGATCAACGGCCTGGTGCTGGTGGTGAGCCTGCCCGAACTGCTGGCTGCCAATAGCGAACAACGCACTGCCTGGGCCGCCCAACTGGCGGCGCGGGTGGAAGAGTACGCCGAGTGCCTTGGCGCCAACCCGCCGATCTACCTGATGCTGAGCAAGACCGACCAGCTGCCGGGCTTCAACCAGGCCTTCGACGGCCTCGACCTGCACGAACGCCAGCAGCCGCTGGGCATGACCTTCGGCCTTTCGGAAATCCGCAACAATGGCCTGCATGCCGTGCTGCAGACGCGCCTGAAGAACCTCCAGGGCCATGTTCGCCAGCACGTCGACGCGCAGATGATCGCCCTTGGCGCCGAGGCTGACAGCACCCTGCTGAACTTCCCACAGTACTTCGCCGAACTGAGCGGCATTCTCGAACAGTTCCTCGAACACTTCACCCACGGCCACCGCGGCGGCGCCCCGCTGCTGCTGCGCGGCCTGTACTTCACCAGTGCCCTGCAGACCGAGCAGCACCTTGGGCAGGTCTACGAAGATGCCATCGCCGACGAGTTCGCCCTGAAGCTCGCCTATGATGACGGCACTGAAAACGCCAGCAAGGCCGCGGGTAACCGCAGCTACTTCATTACCGATACCTTCCGCCGGGTGATCTTCCCCGATCGTGACCTGACGCTGTTCCAGTCGCGCATGGGCCGCCAGCGTGCATTCAGCCCGCTGCTGCTGGGCCTGGCGGCAGCCACCGGCGTGCTGTTCATCGGCTGGCAGGCGCTGTCGTTCGCCAACAACCGCCAGTGGCTTTACAGCCTGCGCGGGCAACTGGCGCAGATCGAGCAGGCCGAAGACCGCGAGCAGTTGCTGGCCGCCGGCAAGGGCCTGGAAGTGCTGCGCGAACAAATGGCCACCGTCGAGGCCCATCGCCTGCAAGGTGTGCCGCTGCCATTGAGCGCCGGCCTGTACCATGGCGAGGCCATCCACCAGATAACCCGCACGGCTTACCTGACGCAACTGCGCAGCCAGGCGCTGGAGCCGATCGCCCGCAGCCTGCAAGTGCAGATGCGCGCCTTCAACACCTTCGCCAGCGGCATCAACCAGGAACTGGAGTTCACCCCCGCGCCGCAACCGAAGAAGCGCAACGGCAAGCCATTGGCACCCGCCGTTGCCGCCAGGGCCCAGGCCGCGCTGGGCAACACCCGCGCCGGCGCCTATGCAGCCAAGGTCAACCTGGCCACCGCCAGCGATGCCGCCGAACTGTCGGCCACCACCGGTGGCCTGTCGCTGTCCGAGGAAATGCTCGGGCGCCTGGACGAACAGCAAGTGGCGTCGATCATCGATGCCTACAACACCCTCAAGCTCTACTTGTTGCTGACCGAGCCCAAGGCCCATCCAGACGCCGCCTTCGTCGCCGCCAGCCTGCCGCAGGCCTGGGCCAGCGCCGCCGGTGAAGGCACCCCGGCCGATGCCGGCGTGATCGAAGAAAACGCCCCCCTGTACGTGCAGTTGCTGGAACAAGGCGAAGCACCGTCGTTGCCACGCAACGAGCAGCTGATCAACGAAACCCGGGAAAACCTCAAGGCGTTCATGATCTCCAGCTCGCTGGTCGATCGCGAATACCTGCGCCTGCAGCTCGAATCGAGCCGCCAGTTCCCGGCGCTGAGCCTCAATGACCTGGTGCCGCAACCGGGGCGCGCATTGCTGTATGGCTCTGCCGGCGTGCCAGCGATCTACACCCGTCAGGGCTGGGACACCTTCGTCAAGCCCGAGCTGATCAAGCTGGTATCAGGCAACCTGCGCAACGAGTCTGACTGGGTACTGGACGGCGAAGGCGGCGATGCCATCGTGCAGAAGGCCAACTTCGTTCGCGAGTTCATGACCCGCTACAAGCGCGACTACACCCAGGCCTGGTACAAGATGGTCAGCAGCGTCGGCGTGCGTCATTTTGCCGACCTGGCCTCGGCCACCCAGCAACTGGGCCTGCTCAGTGATGTGCAGAACTCGCCGGTGAAGAACCTGCTGGCGGCGGTCAACGACAACACCCAGTGGGACCTGCCGGTCAAGCACGCCATCCCGACCCCTGGTGCCACCCGCGAGGACGGCTTCTGGAGCAAGGTCTCCGGCCTGATCGACAGCAAAGACGCCCTCCCCGTCAACGTCGCCCCGGTACTGCCGGCGGTCGATGACGGCAGCCTGGCCAAGCGCTTCGAGCCGGTGGCGCGGGTGTTTGCCGAGAACAATGCCGAAGGCGCCGACAGCACCATCATGGACCGCTACCTGGCTGCGCTGCGCAAGCTCAAGGTGCGCATGAACAACATCCAGCGCTCGCAGGATGTGGGCAAGAGCAGCAAGCAGCTGATCAGCGAAACCCTGGAAGGCCAGCCGAGCGAAGTCACCACCGTGCGCAACTACGTGGAAAGCAGTATCGACACCAGCCAGGACGGCCTGTCGCGCTCGCTGCAGGGGCTGTTCAGCCTGCCGATCCAGTACGCCTGGGCGACCCTGCGCGACCCAGCCGGCCAGCAGATCGCCAAAGCCTGGGCACAGCAGATTGCCAAACCGTGGGAACAGGTCATGGCGCACCGCTACCCGATTGCTGGCGGTAGCCGCAACGAGGCATCGGTGAAAGACCTGCAGCGCTTCGTCGACCCTGACAGCGGCCTGCTGCCAGCCTTCAAGCGCAACGAGATCGGCAACCTGGCCGGCGGTGAAGGCCTGGGTGCCGGCGACGGCAAGGGACCGGCGCTGGTCAACCCGCGCATGCTCAACAGCATCGACAAGGCCAGCTCCGTGGGCCAGGTGATCGCCAGCCTGTCGGACCGTGACAACGGTTTCGAGATCATGCTCGACCCATCGGCCAACTTTACTGACATCGTGTTCACCCTCGACGGCCAGGAACAGCACTACCGGAACGGTCGCAGCAGCTGGAACCGTTTTGCCTGGCCGGGCACCAGCAACGCGCCTGGCGCCCGCCTGGACGTGGTCACCCTGAGCGGCGCACGGGTCACCGTGTTCGACTTCCCGGGGCGCTGGGGCCTGCTGCGCATGAACGAAAGCGCCCGGGTCGAAGACCTCGACGGCATCCAGCAGCGCTTCAGCTGGAACACCGCCAACGGCCGGGTGAGCCTGGTGGTGCGCAACTTCGGTGGGGTAAAGCTGACCGACCTGGGTGACGTCAAGGCCCTCAGCGCCCTCAACGACAGGGGCGCGCAATGATCGGTTGCTTCGGCAAGCTGCCGTCGAGCGCAGACTTCGTCAGCCTGCATGGCGCGGCGGAGGAAGTCTGCGAGTTCGACGCCTGGCTGCAGTCTTCGCTGGCGGCGATGCGCCACCGCGAGGACTGGCAGGCGTTGTTCGACGCGCTGCCGATGTGCCTGTTCAACTACCGTGCGCGCAACGGCAACTGGCTGCTCGGTGGCCTGCTCAGCTCACGTGACGCCAGCCAGCGGCGCTACCCGTTCTTCATCTTCCAGTTGCTCAAGGGCGAGGAAGGCGCGGCGCTGGTCAACCCGTTCACCCTCGGTGAGCTGTTCAGCGCTCAGATCAAGCCGTTGCTGCACCAGGCAGTGCAAGGCGCCGACTGCGCCAGCCTGTTCGAACGGATCAAGGCCCTGCGCCCGCTGCAGGCCCAGGACCTCGACCTGTTCCGCCGTGTGCACGCCAAGTTCCTCCACGACTACAGCTTCGCAGACGTCGCCCGCGCCCTGCACGGCTCCTGGCCGGGCTTCGACAGTGCCACCGCACTGGCGCGGCTGCAGGCCAGCCGGACCACGCTGCACGGCGACTTCGAAGGCGGCATCGAACTGCCGCTGCCGGCCGAACGCGGCCTGAAAAACCCCACGGCCGACCTCTGGTTGACCTGGCTGACGCGCATGAGCGGGCAACCGAGCGTGCCGGCGGTGAGCCTGCTGGCCGACGACTTCATGCACCCGCGCCTTTACTGCTTCCCGTCGCGCCACGCCAGCAGTGCCTATCGCCTGCTCAGTGGCTGCGCCGAAACGCAGCAGCACCTGGAACTGCTCAGCCCGCTGGCTGCGGTGCCGCGCGCACACGATTACGACCGACCTCTTGAACACGTCATCGACCAGTTCGTCGATGCGCTGGATGCGACGCCTGTATGAACAAGATCAAGTACTACTGCCTGCGTTACCAACCCTACCTGCTGGGGGTGGCGTTCTTTCTGGCGATTTTCCTGGTCTGGGCCATCGGCCGCGCCCTGGGCTTCGCTTCGCTGCACAGCCTGCTGGCGGGCATCGGCGTGTTCCTGCTGCTGTCGGCGGGCTATGTACTGCTGCTGTACCGCGGTGCCGGCCAGCACCACAACCTCGAAGGCCTGCTGCGCGACGATGCCGACCAGGCCGTGCTCAACGCCGTACCGGCCGACCGCGAGGAAATCAGCCTGCTGCGCGAACGCCTGCTGCAGAGCATCGAGCGCCTGCACAGCAACAAACAGCGCGGTAGCGCTGCCAAGGATGCTCTGTACGCCCTGCCCTGGTACCTGGTGATCGGCCAGCCGGCGGCGGGCAAGAGCACCATGATCCTGCAATCGGGCCTGAACTTCCCTTATGCCGAGCGTGAAGGCGCACGGGTGTCGGGCCTGGGCGGCACGCGCAACTGCGACTGGTTCTTCAGCTCCGAAGCGGTACTGCTGGACACCGCCGGGCGCTACATGAACAGCCCCGAAGAAGCCGGCAAGTGGCGCGGCTTCCTGCAGCTGCTGCGCCAGCACCGTCAGCGCCGCCCGCTCAATGGCCTGATCGTCAGCGTCAGCATCACCGACATCCTGCATGGCTCGGCCGAAGACCAGGAACGCGTGGCCAAGCGCCTGCGCGAACGCATCCAGGAAAGCTGCGCGCTGCTGGAAGTGCGCCTGCCGATCTACCTGGTGTTCACCAAGTGCGACCTGATCCCCGGCTTCACCCCGTTCTACCGCCAGCTGGATGACGCCGCGCGCGGCGAGGTGATGGGCAAGACCTTCTCGCACAAGGGCTTTGAGCAGGCCGACTGGGGCCAGCGCTTTGGCAGGGCGATGGACGAGCTGACCGGCTACTGGCAGCAGGTGGCGAGCCAGCAACTGGTGCAGCAGGACATCCAGGTGACCCTGCAGAACAACGCCGCCTACCGCTTCCCGCTGGAGCTGGCAGCGCTCAAGCCGCGCCTGCAGCAGTTCGTCGACAGCCTGTTGCGTGCCAACCCGTATCAGCATGCCGAGATGCTGCGTGGCTTCTATTTCACCGCCGCACTGGAGGCTGACGAGGCCCAATGGGGCAGCCACGGCCAGCATGTGGCCGAACGCTTCTCCCTCGAACAGGACGCCGACGCCGCGGGTGCCGGCAGCCAACCGGCGCCGCTGTTCATCAACAGCCTGTTCCGCAAGGTGATCATCCCCGACCAGCACCTGGTGGCGCTGTACACCAGCAACCACCGCGAACGCCGGCGCAAGGGCGCCTGGGTGGCCGCTGCCAGCCTGGCGGGCCTGGTGCTGTGCAGCCTGTGGGGTTGGTCGTACCTGAACAACCGCGCCACCCTGGCCAGCATTGCCAGCGAACTGGCCCAGGCCAAGGCCGAAGACAAGGCCGCCAGCGGCCAGTACACCGCCTGGCGCAGCCTTGACCGCCTGCGCTTCTGGACCGCGCACTACTATCAGCAGCACCACGATCAGGGCGTGCCGCTGGGCATGCGCCTGGGCCTGTACCAGGGCCATGAGGTGGAGCCGATCCTGCGCAATCGCTACTTCGCCACCCTTCAGAACGTGATGCTCAAGCCCACGGCCGACAACCTGACCCGCACCCTGTACCTGCTGACCACGCTCAAGGTCTACCAGCGCAACGCCCGCGAGCTGCAGCCGGTGAGCGGTGTCGACAGCGTCGAGGCCGAGGCCCTGCCCCATGACAACCGCGCGCAATCCATCGCCGACTTCGGCAAGGCGACCCTGGACACCTACGTGATGCTATCCCCGGCCCAGCGCGAGAAGGCCGACCCGGCCTTCCTCAAGGCACGCCTGCCGGACTACTGGTACCCGGCCATCGCCCGCCAAACCGGCAAGAGCCTGGCTGTGGCCGGCAGCGAGAGTGGCAACCAGGACTACCTGTACGCCAGCCGCCAGATCACTTTCTACAGCGACCAGATCCGTGAGCCGGACGTGCCACGCATCCTCGACAACGCGTTCCTGATGTCCAGTTCGCGCAATTACATCGACAGCCTGCGTGCCCAGTCGCTGCGCTCGATCGAGACCATCACGCTGGAGTCCGACACGCTGTTCGCCTTCGGCCGCGCCGACTTCCAGAGCCTGAAGAACGAGGGCCAGAACCAGTTGAGCGCGATCGCCAGCAAACTGCTGAACACGCCCAATATCGGCAAGATCGTCATCTCCGGCCACGCCGACCAGCTCGGCGATAGCCAGGGCAACCTGCAGGTGTCGAAACAACGGGCGCAGACCATCCGCACCTACCTGGTGGGCAAGGGCGTGCCCGCCGAACTGGTGGTCGCCCAGGGCGAAGGCAGCCGCAAGCCGCTGGTCAACTGCGACATGCAGCAGCCGCGAGCGCAGCTGATCAAGTGCCTTGAGCCCAACCGCCGGGTAGAAATCGAAGTGCGCGGGCTCAACTGAGGCCGCGCCGCAAGAACCGGCCACCTGGGCCTCACAGGAGGAGGCCCGGAGGGCGGCAAGCTACCTCGGCCGACGTGTTCGGCGAGGTCAAAACCAAGGGGTGCATGAGCAACCCTTCAAATGATGTTAATGGAGAGTTTCACAATGGCTTTTGACGCGTATATCCAAATCGACGGCATCCCAGGCGAAGTACTGGATGAAAAACACAAGGACTGGATCGAAGTGCTGGGCTACGAGTACGGCGCCACCCAAGCTACCTCGGCTACCGCCAGCTCCTCGGGCGGTGCGTCCTCCGAGCGTGTTGCCCTGAGCGACTTCAAGATCCGCAAGGCAGTCGACAAGGCTTCGGCCAAGCTGTTCGAACACTGCTGCACCGGCAAGCACATCGCCAAGCTGAAGCTGAACGTCAACCGTGCCGGTGGCGATAAGGTCACCTACCTGACCATCGACATGGAAGAAGTCGTGGTGTCGTCGGTCAAGTTCGTCGCCGGTGGCAACCAGGGCGGTGAAGACAAGGCCGTGAGCGACCTGCCGATCGAAGAGATCAGCTTCAACTTCGCCCGCATCAAGACCACCTACACCCAGCAGAACCGTACCGACGGCCAGGCTGGCGGCAACATCGTCGGTGGCTGGGACCGCACCGCGAACAAAGTGTTCGCCTAAGCACTTGCTTGCCCATGGGCCGCGCAGGCGGCCCATGTTCCGCAGCGTGCCGGCTTGCCCGGCACGCCGCTCCCCTCCCCTGATCAGAGTGTGATATGCCTGAAATCCTCAACGACCTTTCGCTGGCCGAGCTGGCCGCACCGATCGACGGTGGCAGTGGCGAAGACTTGAGCTTCTCCGCCTTGTTCGACCAGATCAAGGAGGCACGCCGGGCAGACCCTGACTACCTGACCCAGGGCGACTGGCAGACCGACCTGAAAACCGCCGACTGGGAGCAGGTCGTCCAGCTTTCGGCCCAGGGGCTGGCGCAACAGAGCAAGGACCTGATGCTGGTCGCCTGGCTCAGCGAAGGCCTGGCCCAGCGCGAGCATTTCGAAGGTATCAGCTTCGGCCTCGAGCTGACCGAACGCATCCTCGACACGTTCTGGGACAGCGTCTACCCGTCGCTCGAAGACGGCCTGGACGAGCGCGCCGCGCGCCTTTCCTGGCTCAAGACCACGCTTACCGACATTGCCGGTGGCTTGCCCATCACCCAAGGGCAGAATTTCGGCGTACTGCGCTATGACGAATCACGCCATGTAGAAAACCTCGCCTTGCAGAACCCCAAGGCGATGCAGACCGCGTTGAACGAAGGCAAGATCAACGCCGAGATCTTCCAGCGCTCGGTGGCCCTCAGCGACACCGAGCACCTGCGCACCAAGGCCTTGCAGATTGCCGCCAGCCTGCAGGCCTGCAACCGCCTGCAAGCCAGTACCGACCGCCTGTTCGGCCACGAAGCCCCAAGCTTCGCCAGCCTTGCCGACATGCTGTCGCGCGCCAGCCAGCTGGCCGAGAAACTGCTCAAGGACCGCGGCGTCGAGTTGCACCCGGCGGTCGTGCCAGTCGCAGACCCCGTCGCCACCGTTGCCCCAATCAGCGAAGCAGGTGAACCGATGAACACGCCCGCCCAGGCCACCGCGCCCGCGTCCATGCGCACCACGCCACTGACTCGCGACGAGGCCTTCACCATGCTCGCGGGCATTGCCCAGTTCTTCAAGCAGAGCGAACCGCAAAGCCCGGTGCCGTACCTGATCGAGCGCGCCATCAAGTGGGGCAACATGCCGCTGGAAGGCTGGCTGAGCGATGTAATCAAGGACAGCAATGTCGTGGACAACATTCGCGATGTACTGGGTACCCGCGAGCCAAGGTCATGAAATCGGCGCTGCTCAAAGAGTCGACAATAGCCAGATGGCTACTTCTAGGCAGCACCTTCGTTGCTGCCTTGAGTGCCTGTTCGCTTAGTCAGACTCCGCCCATGCCCAGCGACGATCAAGCGTATTATTTTGGCAGGTATACCTTCACTGCCCCCACGGACGGCAGCGGCATCTGGTCAGCCTACGACGTGATAGGCGAAAGAATCGAGCTGATCAGCCACGATGGCAGGCAGGACATCGACAAGCATCTTGACGAGCGCATTGCAGGCCTCAAAAAAATGCAGAAATTTGGATATGCCGCCTATGACCAAACCATTCGCCTGGATGGCGGTGGGGCCATCGTGGTATCGAAAGATAGATATTATGATTTTGACATATTTTATCTGACCGACAAAAACATGCTCTACCGCCAGAAAGTAGACATGATAGATCTCCCATCATTGAACAAAGCCACCAGTCTGGCTCGTGAAGTGAACTCTTACATTCATTTCCGAAGCCTCTCCGATCCACCACCAACAAACACGTTTGCCATCGAAAATGGCTACATGAAGCTACCGATCGACAAGTTCAACGAGCAAGTTTCCATCGGCCTTCCGGTGACTTCGATTCCGGGCATTCACTTGACATTCGACACCCGAGTCATAGGCCGGCCGGAGCCTGGGCTGATCGCGCGATATGAGCAAAGAACGTCGGGCTTCGTCATGCCGCTATTGATGAAGCTCATCACTCGCTCAACTGTATTGAGGAAGACGCGAAAAGAAGTAGCAGGCCTGATGTTCGACGAACTGCTGATCAGGTCCAGAGCCGAGGGCAAAAACGTCTACGCCTTCCGCCTCGAATACCCCGGCACGCCAGATTCCAGCCTGGAGCCCTACACCGTACTCGAACTCAGCACCGTGGACAGCGGCCCGGGATTCATGAATGACGCGCAAGCCCTGCAGTTCTGGGATCGTTTGACCAGCAGCTTGAGACGCCTGTAGCGTTACCCGTCCAACAACAGCAAGCCGATGGTCACCAGCAACTGCACGGCAACGGTGCAACTGAACCACTTGGGCCGGTACCCACACACCCAGACCAGAGCATTCAATACCGAGGTAATCATGTTAGTCAGCAAGAAGAACACCAGGCCCCAAATGGCTGGGTGGTTGCTGCTCAGAAATGGCGTAAAGCCATTTACCTCGAAGGCGGTATAGAGCGAGAACAGCACACCGACTACGGCGATGGCGAGGGAGGTAAAACCGAGGCAGCGCGGCAAGCGGGTAACAAAAGGCGTCATGCGGGGCAGTGCTCCTTGAAAAGGCACAGTCTACCCAGAAGCACCCCCGCCACAAACCATGCCCGGTCGCGCCTGCCGTTGAAAATGCTGTTAACGTGAGCGCTCCCCACCGCCAAGGACTGCGCCATGTCGCCACGCCCCACCACCCCAACAGGCTTCATCCGCGTCCGTGGCGCCCGCGAGCACAACCTGAAGAACGTCGACGTCGACATCCCCCGCGACGCGCTGGTGGTGTTCACCGGCGTGTCTGGCTCGGGCAAGTCGTCACTGGCCTTCTCCACCCTCTACGCCGAAGCCCAGCGCCGCTACTTCGAATCGGTCGCGCCCTATGCCCGGCGCCTGATCGACCAGGTCGGCGTGCCGGACGTCGACGCCATCGAAGGCCTGCCGCCGGCCGTGGCCCTGCAGCAGCAACGCGGCACGCCCAGCGCGCGCTCGTCGGTAGGCAGCGTCACCACCCTGTCCAGCTCGATCCGCATGCTCTACTCCCGCGCCGGCAGCTACCCGGCCGGGCAACCGATGCTGTACGCCGAAGACTTCTCGCCCAATACCCCGCAAGGCGCCTGCCCGGAGTGCCATGGGCTGGGCCGGGTCTATGAAGTGACCGAAGCGACCATGGTCCCCGACCCTTCACTGACTATTCGCGAGCGTGCCGTTGCGGCCTGGCCGATGGCCTGGCAGGGGCAGAACCTGCGCGACATCCTGGTGACCTTGGGCTATGACGTCGACATCCCTTGGCGTGACCTGCCCCAGGAACAGCGCGACTGGATCCTCTACACCGAAGAGACGCCCACCGTGCCGGTGTATGCCGGCCTGACCCCGGCGCAGACCCGCGCCGCACTCAAGCGCAAACTGGAACCGAGTTACCAGGGAACGTTCAGCGGTGCCCGGCGCTACGTGCTGCATACCTTCATGCACTCGCAGAGCGCGCAGATGCGCAAGCGCGTGTCGCAGTACATGCGCCCCAGCCCGTGCCCGTCGTGCCAGGGCAAGCGGCTCAAGCGTGCAGCGCTGGACGTGACCTTTGCCGGGCGCGACATCGGCGAGCTGTCGCGGCTGCCATTGCAGGCGCTGGCCGAGGTGTTCCGCCAGGTCGCGGCGCCAGGCTACCTGGAGCAGCACGATGACAACCTGACCCTGGAAAAGCGCCTGGCCGCGCAACGCATCGCCAATGAATTGCTGGAGCGCATCGACACCCTGATCGACCTGGGCCTGGGCTACCTGGCGCTGGAGCGCAGCACGCCGACGCTGTCGTTTGGCGAACTGCAACGGCTGCGCCTGGCCACCCAGCTCAATTCACAGCTGTTCGGGGTGATCTACGTGCTCGACGAACCCTCGGCGGGCTTGCACCCGGCCGACAGCGAAGCGTTGTTCGATGCCTTGCAGCGGCTCAAGCAGGCCGGCAACTCGGTGTATGTGGTAGAGCACGACCTGGACACCATGCGCCGCGCCGACTGGCTGGTGGACGTCGGCCCGGCAGCCGGCGAGCACGGCGGGCAGGTGCTGTACAGCGGCCCACCGGCTGGACTGGCGCAGGTCGAAGCCTCGCGCACCGCCGCCTACCTGTTCGCCGAGCAGCAGCGTCACGCACACACGCCACGCCAGCCGCACGACTGGCTGGCACTCGAAGGCATCACCCGCAACAACCTCGACAACCTCAGCGCGCGCTTTCCGCTGGGTTGCTTCACCTCGGTCACCGGTATTTCCGGTTCGGGCAAATCGAGCCTGGTCAGCCAGGCCCTGCTGGAGCTGGTCGGTGCCCATCTCGGCCATGCCGAGCAACGGGCCGAACCTGAAGAGCAAAGCCTTGAGGATGAACCCGAACAGTTCAGCGCCGGGCGTGTCAGCGCGGGGCTCGACAGCATCAAGCGGTTGGTGCAGGTGGACCAGAAGCCCATTGGCCGGACGCCGCGCTCCAACCTCGCGACCTACACCGGGTTGTTCGACCATGTGCGCAAGCTGTTCGCCGCCACCGAGCAGGCCAAGGCCAGCGGTTTCGATGCCGGGCGGTTCTCGTTCAACGTGGCCAAGGGCCGTTGCGACAACTGCGAGGGTGAAGGCTTCGTCAGCGTCGAACTGTTGTTCATGCCCAGCGTCTACGCGCCCTGCCCGACCTGCCATGGCGCACGTTACAACCCCGAGACCCTGGCGGTGACGTGGCAGGGCATGAACATCGCCCAGGTGCTGCAACTGACGGTCGAGCAGGCGCTTGGGGTGTTCGCCGAGCAGCCGGCGGCGCGGCGTTGCCTGCAGGTGCTGCAGGACATCGGCCTGGGCTACTTGCGCCTGGGCCAGCCGGCGACCGAACTGTCCGGCGGCGAGGCGCAGCGGATCAAGCTGGCCACCGAGCTGCAGCGCGTGGCCCGTGGGGCGACCTTGTATGTGCTGGACGAGCCCACCAACGGGCTGCATCCACAGGACATCGACCGCTTGCTGGTGCAGCTCAACCGGTTGGTCGAGGCTGGGCACAGTGTGGTGGTGGTCGAGCACGACATGCGCGTGGTGGCGCAGAGTGACTGGGTGATCGACATCGGGCCGGGGGCTGGGGATGCCGGCGGCCAGGTAGTGGTCAGTGGCACGCCGCAAGTGGTGGCTGGGTGTGCTGACAGCCGCACTGCCGCGTTTCTCGCCCGGGCATTGAAGGGTATGCCTTGAGATTTGCAGCGCCTGGGAGATCGAGCGCCGCCCGCGCGGCGCATCGCGAGCTGCGCTCGCTCCTACGTTTGTTTCCGGCCAGTAACGCCTGTGCCAGGCGCGCGCGACCGCCTTGTTGGTACGACGCGATATCGCGCCATGCGCCAAGGCGTTCGCGCGAAAATCCTCAGGAATAATTGGCCCGAAGCAAACGTAGGAGCCAACTGTCTTTCGCTTCCACCCGACCAACGCACATATCAGGGTGGGCAGGCGCTAAGTCTGCCTTCCCGATACACCTTCAAACTGG
>NZ_NEHW01000020.1 GCF_002112505.1 Pseudomonas sp. R28(2017) | reverse complement strand
TCACAAGCACCCACACGAATTGCTTGATTCGATTTGTTAAAGAGCGTTTGGTTAAGAGCTTTTCGTCTCAACCGAGGCGCGCATTCTACGCTTTCCTCATTTGCTGTCAAGCGTTTATTTTGAAGTTTTTTGCGAGAAACTCGTTTAGCTTCAAACACTTGACTCGCTGCGATCTCTCGTAGCGGGAGGCGAATAATACAGCGTTTAAAACCGCTGTCAACCTTCATCTCAACCGCTGTCGATCATTCGACCGAAGCGCCTCCAACACTACCTTAACCACCTAACTCATTGAATATCAAGGAGTTTGTCGTTCCGATGTCGCTGGAAGTGGGGCGCATTATAAGGGGATTCGAAAGGCCGTCAACCTCTAATTTCATTTATTTGAAATATTCCAGGCGAAGGTGATTCACCGCCCTGTCAAACCGCCCTCCCCTGCCTCCTGGCAACCTTGGGCAATACCCGCGACACCACAGGAACCCGCAACACCATCAGCACCACCCCAACAAATGCATAGATCGCCCACTCCCTGAGGTCCGAGCGGACGATCCACAAGAAATGCAGCAACCCCAAGCCAAGCACCCCATACACCAGCCTGTGCAGTTTCTTCCAGCGAGCCCCCAGCCGCCGCTGGCTATACCGGTTCGAGGTAACCGCCAGAACCAGCAACCCGAGAAACCCGAGCGCACCGACAATAATGTAGGGCCGCTTGCGCAGCTCCACCGCCAACTGCCCCCAGTCCAGCCCCAGAATAAAGAACAGGTACGCCAGGATGTGCAGCACGATATAGGCAAACACCCACAAGCCCAGCTGCCGGCGCACGACGATCCAGCCCGACCACCCCGACAGCTTCTGCAGCGGCGTCATGCACAGAGTAACCAGCAGGAAGGTCAATGCCCCCAGCCCCAGCCGATCCATGATGATCTTCCCGGGATCCGGCCCCAGCAGGTTCATCGCCGCTTCATACAGCCACCACGCAGGGAACAGGCACCCCACAAGGAAGATGGCCAGCCGAAACCAGGGATAGCGCATCAATAGTTCTTCCGCAGATCGAGCCCGGTATACAGCGACGCCACTTCATCGGCATAGCCATTGAACATCTGTGTCTGTCGCACATTCGGACTGAACAGCCCGCTGGGCAAGCGCCGCTCGCGGGCCTGAGTCCAGCGCGGATGGTCAACGGTCGGGTTGACATTGGCATAGAAGCCATACTCATCGGGTGCCAGCCCCTGCCAGGTAGTCCCCGGCTGCTCGGCCACCAGGCTGATGCGCACGATTGACTTGATGCTCTTGAAACCGTACTTCCAGGGCACGACCAGACGTAACGGTGCACCATTCTGGTTGGGCAACTCCCGGCCATACATACCTACGGCCAGAATCGCCAGCGGGTGCATCGCCTCATCCAGGCGCAGGCCTTCTTTATATGGCCAATCGATCAAGGCAAAGCCGGAGCGCTGCCCGGGCATATGCTGAGGATCCTTCAGCGTCTCGAACCGCACATAGCGCGCCTTCGAAGTCGGCTCGACCTGTTTGAGCACCTCTGCCAAGGGAAAGCCCAGCCAGGGAATGACCATCGACCAGGCCTCGACGCAACGCAGCCGGTAGATGCGCTCTTCAAGCTGATAGGGTTTGACGAAATCCTCCAGTGCATAGCGCCCCGGCTTGCCTACCTCACCATCCACCACTACCGACCAGGGCTCGGTCTTCAGGCTGTCGCCATTGGCGGCCGGGTCACCTTTGTCAGGCCCGAACTCATAGAAGTTGTTGTAGTGGGTGGCATCCTTGAAAGGCGTGATCGCCTCGTCCTTGACCGTCACTGCCTGCCAGTGGGTAGCGCCAAGCTTGTCGCTGAACCAGCCCGGCGCGGCACCGGGGGCCACATCGGCATAGCGCGAGACTTCAGCCGCGCCCACACCACCGGGCAAGGCGCCCAGTGCCAGGCCAGCCAGTGAGCCGCCAAGCAGGGTACGACGGGAAAGGTAGATGCCTTCGGGGGTGATCTCCGTTGCCTTGCAATCGGAAGACCTGGGAAGCTTGATGAGCATGGTCGGCTCCACAGCACTGGATAACGGATGTACCAGTATGACTATGGAGCCGGAGGGTTATTCCAACGTTAAGCGATTTTCACGCTTTGCGCCGGCGTGCCCGCAGCAGGAACTGGATCGGCCCCGATGCCGCGTAGGCGAGGAAGATCAGCAGCAGGATGCGCGGCGGATCGCTGAATACCACGGCAAACACCAGCACCACTGCGAGGATGGCCACGAACGGCACACGCCCCTTGAGGTCCAGCTCCTTGAAGCTGTTGTACTTGATGTTGCTGACCATCAGCATGCCGGCCGCGGCAACCAGCAGCGCCACCAGGAACGACAGCTTGGAGCCCTGGATGCCGTAGTCGCTGAACGCCCAGACGGTACCGGCGACCACACCGGCGGCGGCCGGGCTGGCCAGGCCGATGAAGTAGCGCTTGTCGGCGGTGCCCACCTGGGTATTGAAACGCGCCAGGCGCAGCGCCGCACCGGCCACATAGATGAAGGCGACCATCCAGCCGACCTTGCCCATGTCACCCAGCGCCCAGCCGAAGGCCAGCAAGGCCGGGGCCACGCCGAAGGCGACCATGTCCGACAGCGAGTCGTACTCGGCACCGAAGGCACTCTGGGTATTGGTCATGCGCGCCACACGGCCATCGAGGCCGTCGAGCACCATGGCCACGAAGATCGCAATGGCGGCGAAGGCGAAATACTTGCTCGCCTCGCGCGGGTCGCCAGCGCTCTGCGCACTCATCGAGCTGATGATGGAATAGAAACCGGCAAACAGGTTGGCGGTGGTGAACAGGTTGGGCAGCAGATAGATGCCGCGATGGCGCACCTTGCGCCCTTCGGCGTCATGCCCTTCTTCAACGTGCTCATCGACAGGTAGCAGGCTTTCGGCGTCGGAGGGCTTGTTCGGCTCTTCGGGACGTTCGCTCATGGAGGGTACCTTGCAACAGGATGGAAAATGTTCGACACGGGCCCGCGAAACAGGTTCTGACGGCGGGCCACTGGTCTGCTTTATACCAGAAGCTGACTGCCAGAACGAAAAAACGCGGCCGAAGCCGCGTTTTTCATCTTTCGATAAGACTCAGTTCTTGGTCTTGTCGACGATTTTGTTAGCCGAGATCCACGGCATCATCGAACGCAGTTGCTCGCCGATGATTTCGATGCCGTGAGCAGCGTTGTTGCGGCGCTTGGCGGTCATCGATGGGTAGTTGGTAGCACCTTCGGAGATGAACATCTTCGCGTACTCACCGTCCTGGATGCGCTTCAGAGCGTTGCGCATGGCCTTGCGGGATTCTTCGTTGATGACTTCCGGACCGGTGACGTACTCACCGTACTCGGCGTTGTTGGAGATCGAGTAGTTCATGTTGGCGATGCCGCCTTCGTACATGAGGTCAACGATCAGCTTCAGCTCGTGCAGGCACTCGAAGTAGGCCATTTCCGGCGCGTAGCCAGCTTCGACCAGGGTTTCGAAACCGGCTTTGACCAGCTCGACGGTACCGCCGCACAGAACAGCCTGCTCACCGAACAGGTCGGTTTCGGTCTCGTCCTTGAAGGTGGTTTCGATGATGCCGGTACGGCCGCCACCGACGCCAGCGGCGTAGGACAGAGCGACGTTCTTGGCGTTGCCCGAAGCGTCCTGGTAGATAGCGATCAGGTCAGGGATGCCGCCGCCCTTGACGAACTCGGAGCGAACGGTGTGGCCCGGGGCTTTCGGCGCGATCATGATCACGTCGAGGTCGGCACGCGGGACAACCTGGTTGTAGTGGATCGAGAAGCCGTGGGAGAAGGCCAGGGTGGCGCCCTTCTTGATGTTCGGCTCGATCTCGTTCTTGTACAGCTGGCCCTGGAACTCGTCCGGAGTCAGGATCATGACCAGGTCGGCAGCAGCGACGGCGGTAGCCACGTCGGCCACTTTCAGGCCGTGGGCTTCAGCCTTGGCAACGGTAGCCGAACCTTTACGCAGACCGACGGTAACGTCTACACCGGAGTCCTTCAGGTTGCACGCCTGAGCGTGGCCCTGGGAGCCGTAACCGATGATGGCGACTTTCTTACCCTGGATGATGGAAAGGTCGCAGTCTTTATCGTAGAAAACTTTCATGAAAATACCCCTGGTTATATCTCGGCCCCTGCGGAGCCATCGCTAATTTTTGAATTTAGATGCTGAGCACTTTGTCGCCACGGGCAATGCCGGTAACGCCGCTGCGCACGGTTTCGAGAATCGATGCGGTGCCGATCGCCTGGATGAAGCTGTCCAGTTTGTCGCTGGTGCCGCTCAGCTGCACGGTGTACACGCTGGCGGTCACATCGACGATCTGGCCACGGAAGATGTCCGTGGTGCGCTTGATCTCGGCGCGCTGGGCACCGGTGGCCTTGACCTTCACCAGCATCAGTTCACGCTCGATGTGAGCGCTTTCCGACAGGTCGACGAGTTTCACCACTTCGACCAGCTTGTTCAGGTTCTTGGTGATCTGTTCGATCACTTCGTCATGGCCAACGGTGGTCAGCGTCAGACGCGACAGGGTCGGGTCTTCGGTCGGCGCCACGGTCAGGCTTTCAATGTTGTAGTTGCGCTGGGAGAACAGGCCGACCACACGGGACAGAGCACCGGGTTCGTTTTCCAGCAGCAGGGAAATGATGTGCCGCATATCAGGTACGCTCCGTCTTGCTCAGCCACATGTCACGCATCGAGCCATCCTTGATCTGCATCGGATAGACGTGCTCGCTGCGGTCGACCGCGATGTCGATGAACACCAGGCGGTCCTTCATCGCAAACGCTTCTTCCAGCTTCGGCTTGAGGTCTTTCAGGCTGGTGATGCGGATACCCACATGGCCATAGGCCTCGGCCAGTTTGATGAAGTCAGGCAGCGACTCGACGTACGAGTGCGAGTGACGACCGTTGTAGGCCATGTCCTGCCATTGGCGGACCATGCCCAGCACACCGTTGTTCAGGTTGACGATCTTCACCGGCAGGCCGTACTGCATGCAGGTGGACAGCTCCTGGATGTTCATCTGGATACTGCCTTCGCCGGTCACGCAGGCCACGTCCTGGTCCGGGAAGTTGAGCTTGACGCCCATCGCCGCCGGGAAGCCGAAGCCCATGGTGCCCAGGCCACCGGAGTTGATCCAGCGGTTCGGCTTGTTGAAGCGGTAGTACTGCGCCGCGAACATCTGGTGCTGGCCAACGTCGGAGGTGACGAAGGCATCGCCATGGGTCACTTCGCACAGCGTCTCGATGACCTTCTGCGGCTTGATGACGTTGCCGTCGCCCTTGTCGTAAGGGAACAACTCGCCATTGCCACGCCATTCGTCGATCTGCTTCCACCAGGCATCCAGCGCCGCCTTGTCAGGCTGCTCGCCGATTTCCTTGAGGATGCCGAGCATTTCGCTGAGCACGCTGTCGACCGGGCCGACGATCGGCACGTCGGCCTTGATCATCTTGGAGATCGACGCCGGGTCGATGTCGACATGGATGATCTTGGCGTTCGGGCAGAACTTGGCCGGGCCGTTGACCACGCGGTCGTCGAAACGCGCACCGACAGCGAAGATCACGTCGGCATTGTGCATCGCCATGTTGGCGGTGAAGCTGCCGTGCATGCCGAGCATGCCGAGGAACTGGCGGTCGGTGCCCGGGAAGCCACCCAGCCCCATCAGGGTGTTGGTGACTGGCAGGTTCAGCGACTTGGCGATTTCGGTCAGCGCTTCGGAGCCACCGCCGAGGATCACGCCGCCGCCGGCGTAGACGATCGGACGCTTGGCGGCCAGGAGCATCTCGGCAGCCTTGCGGATCTGGCCGGAGTGACCACGTACAGCCGGGCTGTAGGAACGCAGCTTGACCTTCTTCGGATAGACGTACTCGAACTTCTCGGCCGGGTTGGTCATATCTTTTGGAATGTCGACCACGACCGGGCCTGGGCGACCGGATTGCGCCAGGTAGAAGGCTTTCTTGAGTACTTCAGGGATCTCGGTCGGGTTCTTGATCATGAAGCTGTGCTTCACGATCGGCCGCGAGATACCGATCATGTCGGTTTCCTGGAAGGCATCGGTACCTACCATGGTGCTAGGCACCTGGCCGGACAGGATGACCATCGGAATCGAGTCCATGTAGGCGGTGGCAATGCCGGTAATGGCATTGGTCGCGCCCGGGCCGGAGGTTACCAGCACCACACCGGCCTTGCCGGTGGCGCGGGCGTAGCCGTCCGCCATATGGGTTGCCGCCTGCTCGTGGCGAACCAGGATGTGTTCCACTTCCGGTTCTTTGAACAGTGCGTCGTAAACATGAAGGAGAGCACCACCAGGGTACCCGTAGATGTGCTTAACGCCTTCGTCACGCAAGAAGCGGACGACCATCTCAGCGCCAGATAAAAGCTCCACGTTGTTCACCTCTAAAACGCCAGAATACCGTCCCTAGTGGACGGGTCTTAATAGGTTTACTGCCAAGCAGAGCATGAGCGAACGTTCAGCACTGACTGAGCAAGTATTGGGAGCCCCCCAGAGTGTTGCGGGGTTTTCCCACCCAGCGCGAGGTAACGCGTTGCGGGGTGTAACAGGCGGCGCGGGTGTGCGCCTCATGATCTGCTTAGCGGGTCTGCTTCTGGCAGTCCCTCTACAGCGGAATCTGGATTCTTGTGATTTGGCGCCGACAAGTCAAGAAAAATTATTGCCAATTTTTCCCCAAGATGAATTCCTGCCACCACTAAAAACCGAGTCAGCAGCAGAAAAAATAAGATTTCCATAAAAAAGGGCCACAATCTGCGGCCCTTGAAGGAAAAACTGAAGAAATCAGGCGGAAGGAGCGATCAATTGATCGAATGCTGCCAACAGACGGCGCAGCTCGCGGCTTTCTTCCGGACGATCGGTGAACACGGTTTCCGCCATTACCAGGATGCTCGAGGCATTGGGCAGCGGGTGACCGAGCTCGATGATGATCTTCATGCGTGGCAGGAAGATCCATTGCAGCCACTGCTCGAAGCTGAGCGTGTCGACAGCGAACGGTACGGTACTGGCCAGCGCTTCGTCACTGGGCGGCTCGTCATCCCACCAACCCTGCACCTGCAGCTCACGCTCGATGAGCAGCAGGTGATCGGCGATATCGAGAATGCGCTGCTCGACCATCACGAGTTGACCCGCGCTTTCTGCCGCGCCAGGGCGGCACCGGCGCTGTCACCCTGCTTCTCGCGGGCCTGGGCGATAGTGTTCCACAGCTCGGCCTGCAGATCGGGGCGACCGTTGGCGTAGGTCAGCGCACGACGGGCCAACTGCTCGGCCTGTGGCGCGTCGCCTTGCGACAGGCGCACCTGGGCCAGGCGGAACAGTACCTGCGGCTCGCGCGGGGCGATGCGCTGGGCACGTTCCAGGCTCGAGGCGGCACCATTGTAGTCACCGCTGCCCTGCTGCGACTGGGCGGTGGTCAGCAACGCCAGCACCGGGCCGTCGAGCTGCTCATCGGCCGACAGGCCACCAGAAGCCGCATTGCTGCGTGGAATGCCGGTCGGCGCGCTGGACGCAGCCGGCGCGCTGTTCATCGAGGCGATATCGAAGGGTTCGCCGGCGATCGGGTTGGGGTTGGTCGTCATCGGTGCCGAAGTAACCGGCCCCGAGCTCACCGGCCCCGGCGTGATTGGGCCGGTGCTGATCGGTGCCGCGCCACTGCCCGCCGGGAAGGTCTGGATGCCGGCGGCACCAGCGCCTTGCGGAATCATCACGGTCACCCCGGAGTCCTCGGGCAGCGACTGCGCCTGCGCGGTGCCGTTGCTCATGCCCGCAGCCGAACGCTGGGCCTGGACACGCTCACTGTTGGACACCCGGGTGCTCGAGTCCACTACCGGGATGTTGCCACGCTGCACGCTGGAGCAACCCTGGAGCACCACCAGCGCCGTCACGGCAGGAAACAGCCACTTATTCAATTCACACCTCATCAATGCTGCTCAGGGCTCAGTTCATCCAGCCCTTGACCCAGTCCATGACCGACTCTACGGGATTCTGCTCGCCGCCGCAGGTTGCACCGGCGGGCGGTTCGCTGCCGCGAATATACGGCATCTGCACGGCTCCCGGACAGCTTCTGTCGGAGCCATGACCGCTGTAGGGATCGATCCATGCCTGCACCACGTTGTCGGGCTGCGGCATGTCCAGCGGCAGCGGGTCGGCCTTCTTCATGAAGCTGGTCCAGACCTGCAAGGCGCCGGTGGCACCGGTAAATGGCGTTTTGCCGTTATCGTCACGCCCCATCCACACCACTGCCAGCAGATCCTGGCTGAAGCCGGAGAACCAGCTGTCGCGCGAATCGTTGCTGGTACCGGTCTTGCCCGCCAGGGTCAGCGAACTCGGCAGCACGTTGTATACCGAGCGGCCGGTACCCTCGCGCATCACCCGCTGCATGGCGTTCTGCACCAGGTAGATGGAGCCCGGGTCGAAGGTCTGCTGGATCTGGAACGGGTAGCGCTTGAGCGGTTCGCCTTCGGCGGTCAGCACGCTGCGGATGCCGCGCATCGGCGTGTTGAAGCCACCGTTGGCGATGGTCTGGTACATGGTCGCGACCTGCATCGGCGACATGCCACCAGCGCCCAGCAGCATCGCCGGGAAGGCCGGCCAGTCGACGTTGACGCCGAGGCGGCCGATGGTCTTGATCACGTTCGGCACACCCACTTCCAGGCCGAGTTTCGCGGTCGACAGGTTCAGCGAGTTGGCCAGGCCCTGGTACAGGTAGATCGTACCGTGCGAGCGCCGGTCATAGTTCTGCGGGCGCCACACCTGGCCGTCGGCCCCCTTGACCGAGAATGGCTCGTCCTGCACCCAGCTGGTCAGGGTGTACTTGCTTGGCTGTTCCAATGCGGTCAGGTAGACCGCCGGCTTGACCAGCGAACCGATCGGCCGCACGGCGTCGATGGCACGGTTGAAGCCGGCAAAGCCGGACTGGCGGCTGCCGATCAGTGCCTGCACTTCGCCGGTTTCCGGGTTGGTCACGACCATCGCCGATTCCACCTCGTCGGCACCTTTGCGCCCGGCCAGGCGCTTGAAGGTTTCGGCCATGGAGGTTTCGGCTTTCATCTGAAGGATCGGGTCGAAACTGGTGAAGATGCGCAGGCCTTCTTCGGTCAAGTCTTCGTCGCGGTAGTCCTGGCGCAGCTGACGCTTGACCAGGTCAAGGAAGGCCGGGAAGGAGCTGTCGGCGAGGCTGCCGCGCTTGGTCACGCCCAGTGGCATCTTCTTCGCCGCATCGACTTCCGCCTGGCTGGCCACGCCCTGCTCGGCCACCAGGTCGAGCACCAGGTTACGTCGCGCCAGCGCACGGTCAGGGTAACGCCGCGGGTTGTAGTAAGAAGGGCCCTTGACCATGCCGACCAGCAAGGCGATCTGGTGCAGTTTCAGCTCGGACAGCGGCTGGCTGAAGAAGAACTGGCTGGCCAGACCGAAGCCATGCACCGCGCGCTGGCCATCCTGGCCGACGAACACTTCGTTGAGGTAGGCCTCGAGGATTTCGCGCTTGTCGTAGTGCATCTCCAACAGCACGGCCATCATCGCTTCGGTCAGCTTGCGGCTCAGGCTACGTTCGCTGGTCAGGTAGAAGTTCTTCACCAGCTGCTGGGTCAGGGTACTGCCGCCCTGGCGCATCGAGCCGGCCGAGGTGTTGACCCACATGGCGCGGGCGATGGACTTGGGCGATACACCAAAGTGGCTGTAGAAGTCCCGGTCCTCTGTAGCGACCAGGGTCTCGAGCAGGTAGGGCGGCACCTGGTCGATCTTGATCAGGATGCGGTCTTCGAGGTTCTTCGGGTAGATACCGCCGATCATCAGCGGCTCGAGACGTACCACGTCGAGCTTCTTGCCATTGGCACCGGCAAGGTCTGCCACATAGTCGCCGGAGAAGCGCACGCGCACGAACTGCGCAGGCTCCATGCCCTCGTAGAACTGGAAGCCACGGGTGTTGAGGTCGACGGTATTGCCGTTGACCGCCGCCGCGCCCGGGCCGTTGGCCGCGCTTTCACGCCGGTAGCCGAGGGCATCGAGCTCGGTGAGGAAGTCGTTCTTGCTCAGTTTCTGGCCGGAGAACAGCTCCAACGGCCGGGCATACACCTTGGCCGGGATGGTCCAGCGCTTGCCGGAGAACTTCTCCTGGACGATGGCATCGAGGTAAACCGCGAAGCCGGCGACGATCACCAGGCCGACCAGGCTGAGCTTCAACGCCCAGCCCAGCCAGGCGCGCGAGCGGCCGGTCGGGCGTTTCTGAGGGGTACGAGGATTTCGGGTTCGAGTCATGGCGGCGGATTATACGCACTTTATAAAGGGTAGGCAGGCGCCCTCTGGCGGTAGGCAGGGACGGCACCATTGACCATAATGGCGCTTTCGAATTCCCTGACGCCGGAAGGATTTCCCGTGAGCCAAGCCTTGATCAACGCGTTGCAGAACCCTGCCCTGTACCCTCATCCCGTGGACGGGTTCCAGCTCATCGAGACGCACATCTCCTGGGTCCTGCTCACCGGCGAGTACGCCTACAAGATCAAGAAGCCGATGAACTTCGGCTTCCTCGACTTCACCAACCTGGGCCAGCGCCAGCACTTCTGTAACGAAGAGTTGCGCCTGAACCAGCGCCTGACTGAAGGCCTGTACCTTGAAGTCCTGCCGATCACCGGCAGTGCCGACGCGCCACAGATCGGCGGTGACGGCGAAGCGATCGAATACATGCTGAAGATGCGCCAGTTCCCCCAGGGCCAGATGCTCAACACCCTGCAGGCCAATGGCGAGCTGGACACCAGCCACATCGACCAGATGGCCCGGCAGATTGCCGAATTCCACCTGCAGACACCGCAAGTGCCCGCCGATCAGCCGTATGGCTCGCCTGAAAGCGTCATGGCCCCGGTCGAGCAGAACTTCGAGCAGATCCGCCCGTTCCTCAGTGACAAGGCCGACCTGCAGCAACTGGACAACCTGCAAGCCTGGGCACGCAGCAGTTTCGAACGCCTGCAGGGCCTGTTCGCGGCGCGCAAGGCCAATGGCTTCATCCGCGAATGCCATGGCGACATCCATTTGGGCAACGCTACCGTGATCGATGGCAAGGTCGTGATCTTCGACTGCATCGAGTTCAACGAACCCTTCCGCAAGACCGATGTGTGGGCCGACACCGGCTTCCTCGCCATGGACCTGGAAGATCGCGGCCTCAAGTGCCTGGCACGACGCTTCGTCAGCCAGTACCTGGAGCTGACCGGCGACTACGAAGGCCTGGAAGTGCTCAACTTCTACAAGGCCTACCGTGCACTGGTACGGGCCAAGGTCGCCCTGTTCAGCCTGTCGGCCGATGCCGACGGCGTGCAACGCGCCACCACCCTGCGCACCTACCGCAACTACGCCAACCTGGCGGAAAGCTACAGCGCCATCCCTTCCCGCCTGCTGGCCATCACCCATGGTGTGTCGGCGGTGGGCAAGAGCCACGTGGCCATGCGCCTGGTCGAGGCGCTGGGCGCGGTTCGCCTGCGCTCGGACGTGGAGCGCAAGCGCCTGTTCGGTGCGCAGCCGCAACAGAATGAGGGGCAGCTCGCTGCCGGCATCTATGGCCAGGACGCCAGCGTGGCGACCTACCAGCGCCTGCATGAACTGGCGGCGACGATCTTGCGTGCCGGCTTCCCGGTGGTGCTCGATGCCACCTACCTCAAGGCTGAACAGCGCCAGGCCGCCGCAGCCGTGGCCAGCGAGACCGGCGTGCCGTTCCTGATCCTCGACTGCCACGCCCCGGAAGCGGTGATCGCCAGCTGGCTGGAACAGCGCCAGGCCGAGAACAGCGACCCGTCGGATGCCACCCTGGAAGTGGTCAAGGCCCAGCAGGCCAGCCGTGAACCACTGGAGGCCGAGGAACGGGTACACAGCACCCGCATCGATACCCAGGAAGCCAGCGGCATGGACCAGGTGATCGAGCAGATTCGCCAGCGCCTGCCAGGCCTGTAAGTCCTCCGCTTTTCTGTACCGGCCTCTTCGCGGGCGCCCCGATTCACCCGCGAGAGGCCGGCACAGGCTGCTCCTGTCAGCTCGTCGCCCCCGATGGCAAAAGGCCGCGCATTTCCCAACCCCCGCTACACTCCTCTCTGACCTGCTCGCGATTTATCCCCTAGACCCGTTCAGCCATCGCAAGGAGGCTCGATGAACGATGAATTGCAGCATCTGAAGAATCTTGGCAAGACCTCTGCGCAGTGGTTGCATGCGGCCGGTATCCACAGTGCATCGGACTTGCGCCGGTTGGGCGCCGTGGGTGCCTACCAGGCCGTGAAAACACGAGGATTCCGGGCGTCGAAGGTGCTGTTGTACGCCATTGAAGGTGCTTTGCTGGACATGCACTGGAACGATTTGCCGGCCGAACGCAAGGAAGCACTCAATCAACAACTCGATGCGAAATGCCCCATGCAAAAAAACATGAAATAAAAGCACGAAGGGGATTGACGCTGTAATGAGAATCGTTATGATTATCACAACTGGTCGCGAGACTGGTTGGATAAGCTAAGAGCCCCTGGTTCGGACTCTCAGATTATCTCCTCATCAGGCTAATCACGGTTATTGACCCGGCATTTTGCCGGGTCTTTTTTTGCCCGCAGGTTTCCTCTTCAATGCCGGGCGGCCGCTCCTACCTCAGCTGGGCGCAGTAGTCCTGCTCAGGCATCGCCGCCGTGTACCAGACATAGTCGGCCATCCCGGGCTCGACCTGTTCGCCCGCCTCGACCAGCAGCACTACCTTGCTCACGCCCTTCGCGCCCAGGTCGGCGAGGTGCAAAGGCACCCCCAGGTCCTTGCGCGCATGGTACGCACCGGCAAACAGCAAGGCCGGCTGCGGTGCCGCCAGCAGCCGTTCGGCCATGCGCCGATCCCGCTGTTGCTGCATCGCCAGCATCGCTGGCAGCTGGCTCTCCGGCAGCAGGCCGCAATGCCCCTGCTTTACCTGTTCCAGCAGTGCCGCCCTGACCGCTGGTGCATTCGACTCGGTTCCCGGCAGCACCACGGGGTGTCGATAAGCCTGGCGCATTTCTGCGGGTGACAGGTTGGCCGCCAGCAGCGGTATGGGCTGTTGCAAGGCCTCCCGCACGATGGGGCCGTAAAGCTGCCAGTCCCAGCCGTCTTCCCAGGCCAGGGCCTTGGGCAGGTCCTGCGGCAGTTGCGCCTGCCCCGCGAGCGCATCGACGCGGACCTGCTGCTCGGGTTGCAGCATTTCCAGCAGCAGGCTGCCCTGCGCCCGGCGTTGCTGCAGCGCCCGCAGCAACCACAGCTGCAAGGCGTGGTGGTCCGGGTTGTCATGCTTCTCACCGACCAAGACCCGCGGCGCATCGGCCAAACCCTCGATCAGTTGCTCAGGGCTGATCACCTGTCCACTGGCCAGATCGCGAATCTGCCCAAGCTCGGCGTTATCCCGCCCTTCGCTGCTCTGCCAGCCCGGCAACGGCGGCAGGCTGGCCTGACAGCCACCCAGCACCAGCGCCAGGCACAGTAATGAACCACACAGCAAAGGGTGAGCCATGGGCAGTGCCTCCTAGCGGGTAATGATCAGCGGGTGGCCCCGCTCCGGGTGCGCCTGCACCAGCACTTCGATACCGAAAACGGCTTTGAGTGACACTGGCGTCAGCACCTCCTGCGGGGTGGCCAAGGCATGGCAGCGCCCGCTTTCGAGCAGCAGGATGCGATCACAGTAGCGCGCCGCCAGGTTCAGGTCATGCAGGATCACCAGCACAGCGGCGCCGCAGTCGGCAAAACGGCGTACCGCTTCCAGGGTCGTGTGCTGGTGCAGCGGATCGAGCATCGACGTCGGCTCATCCAGCAACAGCGTGGTGCCCTCCTCGCCAGGCCAAAGCTGAGCCAGCACACGGGCCAGGTGCACCCTTTGCCGCTCGCCGCCAGACAGGGCCAGGTAACTGCGGCCCACCAGGTGAACCGCATCCGCTGCTTGCAGCGCCGCTTCGACGATCTCGGCATCACGCAGTTGCCCGGTGTCGTGGGGCATGCGCCCCATGGCCGCCACTTCCTCGACCTTGAACGAGAACCCCAGGCTGGACACCTGCGGCAGCACCGCCAGGCGCCTGGCACGCGCCTGCCCTGCCCAGTCAGCCAGCGGCCGGCCTTGCAGGGTCACCTGCCCGCGATCCGGCGCCAACTCGCCACACAAAACACCCAGCAGGCTGCTCTTGCCGGCGCCATTGGGGCCGAGAACCCCCACGACCTGCCCTGGGCTCAGATGCAGATCAATACCGTGCAGCACGTCATTGCTGCCCCGCCTCAGGTGCAGCCCTTCGACCTGCAACATCAACTGCGCCCTCTTATCAGCAGAATCAGGAAGAACGGAGCACCGATAAAGGCGGTGACGATACCGATGGGCAGCTCGGCGGGCGCCAGCAGCAGCCGTGCCGCAAGGTCGGCGAACAGCATGAGTATGCCCCCGGCCAGCAACGATGCGGGCAGTACCACCCGATGATCAGGCCCTGCCAGCAAGCGCACCAGATGGGGTACCACCAGGCCAATGAAACCGATCAGCCCCGCCGCCGCCACCGCTGCGCCCACACCCAACGCCGTGCAGAACACCAGTTCGCGCTTGAGCCGCTCCACGTCGACTCCCAGGTGCCGTGCCTCCGACTCGCCCAGCAACAAGGCATTCAACGCCTTTGCGCGGCGCGGCAACCACATCGCCACACTGCCTGCGATCAGCAGCAAAGGCCAAAGGCGTTCGTAGCTGGCACCGTTGAGGCTGCCTAGGTTCCAGAAGGTCAGCGTGCGCAGGGTGGCATCATCGGCCAGGTAGGAAAACAAGCCGACGGCAGCACCGCCCAGCGCCGTCATGGCAACACCGGCCAGCAACATCGTGGCAACGTTGGTCTGACCGTCGCGACGCCCCAGGCGATAGACCAGCGCTGTCACGCCCAGCCCGCCGATGAAGGCACACAGCGACAACAGGTAGGGGGCAAGCACCTCCGGCATCCCCCCAAGCCAGCTGCCACCCACGATGGCCACCGCCGCGCCCATCGCCGCTCCGGCGGCAACACCCACCAAACCTGGGTCGGCCAGCGGGTTACGAAACAGCCCCTGCATGGCCACACCCGACAATGCCAGTACCGCGCCCACGGCCAACCCCAGCAAGGTGCGCGGCAGACGGATCTGCCCCAGGATCATCTCGGCCTGCTGCAGGCCGTCCGCTGCAATGGGCAAACCCAACAGGCGCAGCCCTGCACGCAGGGTATCGACCAGCGGCAGGCTGACCGGCCCCAGCGCCAGCGACAGCCAGATTGCCAGCAGGCACAGCAATGTCAGGCAAACAGACAGTGTTCGCGGCTGGATCCGTTGTTTCATTTAGCAGTGCTTGCCGGGTAGAACGCAGTCGCCAGTGCCTGCAAGGCGGTCGGCAGGCGCGGGCCAAGCCCCCCCACCAACAAGGTCGGATCGAGCGATACCAGGCGCTTGTCACGCACCGCGCGGGAAGCGGCCAGTGCCGGGTTTTCCTTGAGCAATGCCTGCAAAGCCTGCTCGCCACTCAGCGCACGGTCAGAGAACACCACGACATCCGGGTCGAGCGCCGCCAGCGCCTCATTGGAAAAGTTCTTGTAGCCCTGGTGCTCAGCCAGGTTGCGCGCCCCAGCCTGGCGCAACACCCAGTCGCCAGCCGTGCCTTGCCCGGCAATCAGCGGCTTGGCGCCGGCATGGCCAACCAACAGCAACACACCTGGCACCTGGTGATGCTGCCGGGCCTGCTTCACCTGCACGTGCAGCGCTTCGAGTTGCTGGTGATAGCTGGCCGTCAACTGGGCAGCTTTCGCCTCGGCGCCCAGTAACGCGCCCAGGTGCTTGAGGTTCTCGTCAACGGCTGCCAGCTCGGCCTGGCTGGAGAACAGCTCGACACGCACGCCCGCCTTGCGCACCTGCGCCAGCACCGGCGGCGGTCCCATTTCTTCGGTGCCGACCAGCACATCCGGGCGCAGGCTGAGAATGCCTTCGGCCGACAGCTGGCGCTGATAACCGATACTTGGCAGCGCCTTCAGCGACTCGGGGTGCTGGCTGGTGGTATCGACGCCCACCAGCCGTGGTTCGCCGCCCAATTCACTGATCCACTCGCTCAGCGCCCCGCCCGCGCTGACCCAGCGCTGCGGCAGGTCGGCGGCCAAGGCCTGGGTGGCAACAACAAGCGCTGCGCACAGGGCGAACAAAGCAGCGGGACGGCGCATCATCGGATTCCTTCTGAAGGCGGGCCGCACGCCTTGTGGCGGGCGGCAGAACTGCGCACCATAGACGGCTGGCGCAGCGAATGCGGGCAATTTGATAATTATTCGCATTGAGGCGTCAAGCCATCACTTTGTTTCACGAGCCTTCCCTGCAATGCACTTTCTTTGTCCTTCCGCGGCCCTGGCCGAGGGCCACAGCCGCGCCTTCAGCGTAGACGGCATCGACCTGTTCGGCGTGCGCCGCCACGGTCAGGTGCATCTCTACCGCAACCGCTGCCCACATCGCGGCATCCCGCTGAACTGGGCGCAAGACGCCTTTCTTGACGACAGCGCCAGCCTGATCCACTGCGCCCACCATGGCGCGCTGTTTCTGATCGACAGTGGCGAGTGCGTGGCGGGCCCCTGTGAAGGCGAGATGCTGCAGGCCCTGGACTGCCATGAAGACAGCGAGGGCATCTGGCTCACGGGTTGAGCAGCACCGGCAGCGCGCGGTCGATGACGATTTGCTCGTTATCCAGGCGCACACCGTAGGCCAGCACCTCGACCCCGTCCGCCACCGCAGCGCGCAAGGCGCTGGCATAGGCAAAATCGATCTCCTCGGCGGGGCGCACGGCCTCGATACCGGTAAGGTTCACACAGTACAGTTGCACCGCACGAATGCCCTGGCGGGCCAACGCCGCCAGCTCGCGCAGGTGCTTGGCACCACGCTGGGTCACGGCATCGGGGAATGCTGCCACGGCCGTATCCGGATAACCCAGGGTCACGCTCTTGACCTCGACGTAGGCTGGCCCGTCGGCGAAGTCCAGGCGGAAATCCACCCGGCTGCGTTCCTCGCCATAGGCGACTTCACGTTTCAGCGCGGTGAAGCCTGCCAGTTCACGGATCACCCCGGCGCTCAGAGCCTCTTCAACCAACGCATTGGCACGCCCGGTATTGATGCAGGCCAGCCGCCCCTGGGGCGTTTCGCTGATTTCCCAGGTACCTGGCAGCTTGCGCTTGGGGTCGTTGGAGCGGCTGAACCACACCTGTCCGCCCTCGCCCATGCAATTGAGCATGGAGCCGGTGTTCGGGCAATGGATGGTCAGTTGCTCGCCACTGGCCAGCTCGATATCGGCCAGAAAGCGCTTGTAGCGGCGCAGCAGACGCCCTTGTTCGAGTTGAGGAAAGAACACCCGTTACCCCTGCCAGCTGCGCAGCCCGCGGGCGATGCGTTCGACCGCCTGTTCCAGGCGCGGCAGGCTCTGGGTGTAGGCAAACCGCACATGGTGGCCGGCCAGGTGGCGGCCGAAGTCCAGGCCCGGGGTGAAGGCCAGGTGCTCGGTTTCAAGGAAATGCTGGCAGAAGGCGAAGGCATCGCCACCGAACGCACTGATATCGGCATACAGGTAGAACGCGCCCTGCGGTTCGACGGCGATACGGAAGCCCAATTCACGCAGGGCCGGCAACAAATAGTCGCGACGGCGGGCGAATTCGGCACGGCGCTCTTCGAAAATTGCCAGCGTTTCCGGCTGGAAGCAGGCCAGTGCCGCATGCTGGGCCATGCTCGGTGCACTGATGTAGAGGTTTTGCGCAAGCTTCTCCAGGTCGGCCACGGCATTGGGCGGTGCCACCAGCCAACCGAGCCGCCAGCCGGTCATGCCGAAATACTTGGAAAAACTATTAAGGACAAAGGCCGAGTCGTCGACTTCCAGCACACTCGGCGCATCCATGCCGTAGGTCAGGCCGTGGTAGATCTCGTCCACCACCAGGTGGCCATGGCGCTCACGGGTGGCCTTGGACAAGCTGGCCAGCTCATCGCGGCCCAGTACGGTGCCCGTCGGGTTGGCGGGCGAGGCGACCAGGGCGCCGACGCTGTCCTTGTCCCAGTAACGCTCGACCAGGTCGGCGGTGAGCTGGTAGTTGACCTCCGGCCCCACCGGCACCAACTGCGCGCCGCCTTCCACCAGGCGCAGGAAATGGCGGTTGCACGGATAACCCGGGTCGGCCAGCAGCCAGTGCTTGCCGGGGTCGACCAGCAGGCTGCTGGCCAGCAGCAGCGCGCCTGAACCGCCCGGGGTGACAAGAATCCGTTCTGGGTCGACGTGCAGGCCGTAGCGCTGGCCATAGAAGCCGGCGATGGCCTCACGCAGCGCTGGCAGCCCGCGGGCGGCGGTATAGCGGGTATGCCCGGCGGCCAATGCGGCCTGGCCGGCAGCGACGATCGGTGCAGCGGTGGTGAAGTCCGGCTCGCCGATTTCCAGGTGGATCACATCATGACCAGCTGCTTGCAGCTCGTTGGCCCGCGCCAGCAACGCCATGACGTGGAAGGGTTCGATGGCGCGGCTGCGCGCACTGTAGGGGTGGGCCATGACCTTCTCTCAATTGGGTCTAAACTGTGGATTCTACCTTTGCACGGCAGCGAACGTGAGGCGCGTACCGCTGTCAACTGCTAGGGTCGGGCGGGGTAGCGCACCCCCGATCTATCTGGTAAGTTCGGCGGCTCGCAGTCGCAGGGCCGGCGGGTGCCGGAGATGGAGCAGCCTGCGCATTGGATCAGATGAGTGAGAGGCGGTCTATTCATGTCCACCGTAGAAAAGCAAAAAACCGGTCAGACCATGTACGGTGTCGAGCCCTATAAAGAGACCAAGGGCGAAGAGTACATGGGCGAGCCCATGAAGAAGCACTTCACCAAGCTTCTCAATGCTTGGAAGGGCGAGCTCATGCAGAGTGTCGACCGCACCGTAGACCACATGAAGGACGAAGCTGCGAACTTCCCGGACCCGGCCGACCGCGCCAGCCAGGAAGAAGAATTTGCCCTGGAGCTGCGCAACCGCGATCGCGAGCGCAAGTTGATCAAGAAGATCGACAAGACCCTGCAGAAGATCCAGGACAACGAGTACGGCTGGTGCGATTCCTGCGGCATCGAGATCGGCCTGCGCCGTCTGGAAGCCCGCCCAACCGCCGACCTGTGCTTCGACTGCAAGGAAATCTCGGAGAAAAAGGAAAAGACCGTCGGCAAAGGCTGACCCTTCTCCCATCCGAACGGGGCGCATCTTGCGCCCCGTTTTCATTTATATGCCCGGCAATGCCATGAAAGACTCCCGCTACATCGGACGCTTCGCCCCCACCCCGAGCGGCTTCCTGCATTTCGGCTCACTGGTCGCCGCCCTCGCCTCCTGGCTCGACGCCCGCGCTGTTGGCGGCCGCTGGCTGCTGCGCATGGAAGACACCGACCCGCCCCGGGAAATGCCCGGGGCCCGCGACGCTATTCTGCAGACCCTCGAGCGCTACGGCCTGGAGTGGGACGGTGAAGTGGTGTACCAGAGCCAACGCCACGACGCCTACGCCGCGGTGGTCGACCGCCTGTTCAACATGGGCCTGGCCTACGCCTGCACCTGTTCGCGCAAGCAGCTGGAGGGCCACAACGGCATCTACCCAGGGTTCTGCCGTAACGCGGGGCATGCCCGGGAAGGCGCAGCGATCCGGCTGCGGGTGCCTGAGCTGATCTACCGCTTTACCGACCGGGTGCAGGGTGAGTTCCAGCAGCACCTGGGGCGTGAGGTCGGGGATTTTGTCATCCAGCGGCGTGACGGGCTGTATGCCTATCAACTGGCGGTGGTGCTGGATGATGCCTGGCAGGGTGTTACCGACATCGTGCGCGGGGCCGACCTGCTCGACAATACGCCGCGCCAGCTGTACCTGCAGGAGTTGCTGGGCTTTTCACAACCGCGCTACCTGCATATTCCACTGATCGTGCAGCCTGATGGCCACAAGCTGGGTAAATCCTATCGCTCGCCGCCGTTGCAGGCGGAACAGGCAACACCTTTGCTGCTGCGTGCGCTGCGGGCATTGGGGCAGGACACCGATGCCGAACTGCTGCTGGCAACGCCCGCCGAAGTGCTGGCGGTGGCACGCGAGCAGTGGCGACCAGAAGCTATTGCCCGGCAGGCGACGGTGCCAGAGGCGGATTTGCACTAACGCAGGTCCGGCCTCCTCGCGGGCAAGCCCGCTCCCACAGGGTCAGCACCGTTTCTGTGGGAGCGGGCTTGCCCGCGAATGGGCCGGAACAGGCAACCTACCCTCAAAAACAAAAGACCAATAAATTCAAACTCTTGGCGAACCCTATCGATTACCGCTAGCATCGCCACAGTCAATTGCGCCAATAATAAGTCCAAGCCCGCAGCGCCCAACCATCGAGGCCAGCATGTACATCTATCGTTTGGTCCTGCTTCTGGTCGTGGGGATCTACCTGTTCTCCCCGGCCATCATGGACTGGTGGATCGAACCGACCGGTGCCTGGTACCGCCCTTACCTGCTCTGGCTGATCCTGATCGTCGTCACCTTCATCCTGCAGAGCCAACGAGATGCCGATGAGCTTTAGCCTGACCCAGATGATCCTGATCAGCGCCGCGTACCTCATGGTGCTGTTCGGCGTGGCCTGGATCAGCGAGCGCGGGCTGATCCCGCGTTCGATCATTCGCCACCCGCTGACCTACACCCTGTCGCTGGGCGTCTACGCCAGTGCCTGGGCCTTCTATGGCTCGGTGGGCCTGGCCTATCAATATGGCTACGGCTTCCTCGCCTGCTACCTGGGGGTTTCCGGTGCGTTCCTGCTGGCGCCGGTGCTGCTGTATCCGATCCTCAAGATCACCCGCACCTACCAGCTGTCGTCGCTGGCCGACCTGCTGGCGTTCCGCTTTCGCAGCACCTGGGCCGGCGCGCTGACCACGCTCATCATGCTGATCGGCGTGCTGCCGTTGCTGGCCCTGCAGATCCAGGCGGTGGCCGATTCGATCAGCATCCTCACCGGCGAGCCGGTCAAGGCACGGGTGGCCTTTGCCTTCTGTACGCTGATCATCCTGTTCACCATCTTCTTCGGCTCGCGCCATATCGCCACCCGCGAGAAACATGAAGGCCTGGTGTTCGCCATCGCCTTCGAATCGGTGATCAAGCTGCTGGCCCTGGGCGGCATCGGCCTGTATGCGCTGTATGGCGTGTTCGGCGGCCCGCACCAGCTGGAGGTGTGGCTGCTGCAGAACCAGACCGCCCTGGCGGCGCTGCACACACCGCTGCAGGAAGGCCCATGGCGCACCCTGCTGCTGGTGTTCTTCGCCTCGGCCATCGTCATGCCGCACATGTACCACATGGCCTTCACCGAAAACCTCAACCCGCGCTCGCTGGTCAGCGCCAGCTGGGGCCTGCCGCTGTTCCTGCTGCTGATGAGCCTGGCCGTGCCGCTGGTGCTGTGGGCCGGCCTGCGCCTGGGCGCCAGTACCAACCCGGAATACTTCACCCTGGGCCTGGGGATCGCCGCCAACAACCAGGCACTGGCCTTGCTGGCCTACGTGGGCGGGCTGGCGTCCGCCAGCGGGCTGATCATCGTCACCACCCTTGCATTGTCGGGCATGGCCCTCAACCACCTGGTGCTGCCGCTGTACCAACCACCGGCCGAAGGCAACATCTACCGCTGGTTGAAATGGACCCGGCGGGCACTGATCGTCGCCATCATCACGGCCGGCTTCGTGTTCTACCTGACCCAGAACAACCACCAGAGCCTGGCCAACCTGGGTATCGTGGCCTTCGTCGCCACCTTGCAGTTCCTGCCTGGCGTGCTGTCGGTACTCTACTGGCCGACCGCCAACCGCCGCGGCTTCATCGCCGGGCTGCTGGCAGGGACCCTGGTGTGGTTGGTGACCATGCTGCTGCCGCTGCTGGGCAACCTGCAGGGCTTCTACATTCCGCTGCTGGACATGATCTATGTGCTCGACGACACCAGTTGGCACATGGCGGCCATCGCTTCGCTGGCGGCCAACGTCCTGCTGTTCACGCTGATTTCGCTGTTCACCAATGCCAGCACCGAGGAAGTCAGCGCCGCCGAAGCTTGCGCCGTGGACAACGTGCGCCGCCCGCAGCGGCGCGAGCTGCATGCCGCCTCGCCCCAGGAGTTCGCCACCCAGCTGGCCAAACCGCTGGGCGCCAAGGCGGCGCAGAAGGAAGTCGAACAAGCCCTGCGCGACCTCTACCTGCCGTTCGACGAACGCCGCCCCTATGCCTTGCGCCGCCTGCGCGACCGTATCGAGGCCAACCTCTCCGGGCTGATGGGGCCGAGCGTGGCTCAGGATATGGTCGAGACCTTCCTGCCCTACAAGTCCGGTAACGAGAACTACGTCACCGAGGACATCCACTTCATCGAAAGCCGCCTGGAAGACTACCACTCGCGCCTCACCGGCCTGGCCGCCGAGCTCGACGCCCTGCGCCGCTACCACCGCCAGACCCTGCAGGAGCTGCCCATGGGCGTCTGCTCGCTGGCCAAGGACCAGGAAATCCTGATGTGGAACAAGGCCATGGAAGAGCTGACCGGCATCGCCGCCAAGCACGTGGTCGGCTCACGCCTGGTGACCATCAGTGAACCGTGGCGTGGCCTGTTGCAGGGCTTCATCAACGTGCCCGACGAACACCTGCACAAGCAGCGCCTGGCGCTGGATGGCCAGCCGCGCTGGCTGAACCTGCACAAGGCGGCCATCGACGAACCGCTGGCGCCGGGCAACAGCGGCCTGGTGCTGCTGGTGGAAGACCTGACCGAAACCCAGGCCCTGGAAGACAAGCTGGTGCACTCCGAGCGCCTGGCCAGCATCGGCCGCCTGGCCGCTGGCGTGGCCCATGAAATCGGCAACCCGATCACCGGCATTGCCTGCCTGGCGCAGAACCTGCGCGAAGAGCGCGAAGGCGATGGCGAAATCATCGAGCTGTCCAGCCAGATCCTCGAACAGACCAAGCGCGTGTCACGCATCGTCCAGTCGCTGATGAGCTTCGCCCACGCCGGCGGCAGCCATCAGAACAGCGAAGAGCCGGTCTGCCTGGCCGAAGTGGCACAGGACGCCATCGGTCTGCTGGCATTGAACCGGCGCAATTTCGAAGTACAGTTCTTCAACCTCTGCGACCCGGACCACTGGGCCGAGGGGGATCCGCAGCGCCTCGCCCAGGTGCTGATCAACCTGCTCTCCAACGCCCGCGACGCCTCGCCTGCAGGCAGCGCCGTGCGTGTGCGCAGCACCGCCTGCGAGCACACCGTCGACCTGATCGTCGAGGACGAGGGCAGCGGAATCCCGAAGAACATCATGGACCGCCTGTTCGAACCGTTCTTCACCACCAAGGACCCGGGCGAGGGAACCGGACTGGGGCTCGCTCTGGTCTATTCCATCGTGGAAGAGCATTATGGGCAAATCACCATCGACAGCCCGGCCGACATCGAACGGCAACGTGGCACCCGGATCCGCGTGACCCTGCCCCGGCATGTCGTAGCGACGTCCCCTGAAATTCGAGACCGTCGAGAGAATTGAATCAATGCCGCACATTCTGATCGTCGAAGACGAAACCATCATCCGCTCGGCCCTGCGTCGGCTGCTCGAACGGAACCAGTACCAAGTCAGCGAAGCCGGCTCGGTGCAGGAAGCCCAGGAACGCTTCAGCATTGCCACCTTCGACCTGATCGTCAGCGACCTGCGCCTGCCAGGCGCCCCGGGCACCGAGCTGATCAAGCTCGGCCAGGGCACCCCGGTGCTGATCATGACCAGCTACGCCAGCCTGCGCTCGGCGGTGGACTCGATGAAGATGGGCGCGGTGGACTACATCGCCAAACCCTTCGACCACGATGAAATGCTCCAGGCCGTGGCGCGCATCCTGCGCGACCGGCAGAACGCCCCGGCCGCCGCGCCAGCCCCGGCCGCCGAGCCGCGGGCCAACGGCAAGGCCGCGCCAGCCGACAAGGGTGCTGCGGCCGCCAACGGCGAGATCGGCATCATCGGTTCGTGCCCGCCGATGCAGGACATGTACAGCAAGATCCGCAAGGTGGCGCCCACCGACTCCAACGTGCTGATCCAGGGTGAGTCGGGCACCGGTAAAGAGCTGGTCGCCCGTGCCCTGCACAACCTGTCGCGGCGCGCCAAGGCGCCGATGATCTCGGTGAACTGCGCGGCGATTCCGGAAACCCTGATCGAATCGGAACTGTTCGGCCACGAGAAAGGTGCATTCACCGGTGCCAGCGCCGGCCGTGCCGGCCTGGTGGAAGCGGCCGACGGCGGCACCCTGTTCCTCGACGAAATCGGCGAACTGCCGCTCGAAGCCCAGGCACGCCTGCTGCGCGTGCTGCAGGAAGGCGAGATCCGCCGGGTCGGTTCGGTGCAGTCGCAAAAAGTCGACGTGCGCCTGATCGCCGCAACCCACCGTGACCTGAAGAACCTGGCCAAGGCCGGGCAGTTCCGCGAAGACCTTTATTACCGCCTGCACGTGATCGCCCTGAAGTTGCCGGCCCTGCGCGAGCGTGGCAGTGACGTCAACGAGATCGCCAATGCCTTCCTCGCCCGCCAGAGCGCACGCATCGGCCGTGACGACCTGCACTTCTCGGCCGAGGCCGAGCAAGCCATTCGTCATTACAGCTGGCCGGGTAACGTACGCGAACTGGAAAACGCCGTGGAGCGCGCGGTGATCCTCAGCGAGAGCGCGGAAATTTCCGCCGACATGCTGGGCATCGACATCGAGCTGAGCGACCTCGAGGAAGATGACATCCTCGACAACGCCCTGGTAGCGGCCAGCGCCAGCGCCAACAGTGCCAGCCACGAACCGACCGAGGACCTGTCGCTGGAGGACTACTTCCAGCACTTCGTGCTCGAGCACCAGGACCACATGACCGAGACCGAGTTGGCACGCAAGCTGGGTGTCAGCCGCAAGTGCCTGTGGGAACGGCGCCAGCGCCTGGGCATCCCGCGGCGCAAGAGCAACGCCACCAGCGACAACTGATTCATATTCCATCGGCCCAAGCGGCCACTCGCGGGCCCGCCCCAACAGGATTGCCACACGCTCAGTAGCTGTGCGGTCCTTGTGGGAGCGGGCTTGCCCGCGAAGAGGCCGGCAAGGCCACATTTCCTTCCTCAGGTAACACAGCAGTTCCCGCACAAATCTGTTACCCAACCTTTCTGGCGTAACAGTTCCCGAGGCGTACGGTAACGAAAAATCTACATTTCCAGCCCGCCGCCAGCCGCAGAAATCCGCCAAACCCCTGATTTCATTAGGTTTCGCAAAGTTGGCACGGCACCTGCTATATGTCTGGTACAAGAACAATAACAAGCACAGCAACTCAGAATAAGAACAAGACGAAACGGCTCACGCACAATAAAAACAAGACGGCGGAGGCGCAGCTAACTGATTCTTTTGGAGAGGATGCGTGTTTGGGGCTTGCCCCACGACCAGGCAGAGAACAACAAAAACTGCACTTAAAAGCAGCGCCTGAACTGGTTGGATCGAAGGATCAACGTGACATCAGCGGCCAAAGCAATCCGTTTGCTCTTTACCCCTGGATTGGGGGTCGTCCACAAGCTTCGAGATTTGTGGGCAGGGCACTCAACAAAAACAAGAAGCCCAGTAAAAAAACAATAAGAGCACGCAACGACTTCTTGGGGAGCTTAGGCTCCCCTTGTCGTTTCTCCCCTTCCGGCAGCCCTTCCTGCCAACGCCTACACCATTCCCTGAGTAAATGCTAGAATCCCCGCCCATCATGCGGCCATTCTCCTATTCTTGGCCGAACATTCCTTCAAACAGTGCATCCCATGCTGAAGAAGCTGTTCCAGTCTTTCCGCCCCCCCGTACCGGGCCAGCACCACCGGCGCACCACGCCTGAGGTGATCAACAAGAGCCAACACTCGCTGCAGCGCCACCAGTTCAGCCGCCACGCGGTGAACATCGTCGAGCGCCTGCAGAGCGCGGGCTACCAGGCATACCTGGTCGGTGGCTGCGTCCGCGACCTGATGCTGGGCATCACGCCCAAGGACTTCGACGTCGCCACCAGTGCCACGCCCGAGCAGGTCCGTGCCGAGTTCCGCAACGCGCGCATCATCGGCCGGCGCTTCAAGCTGGTCCACGTGCATTTCGGCCGTGAGATCATCGAAGTCGCCACCTTCCGCGCCCACCACTCGGAAGACGACCAAGGCGACAGCCACCGTTCGTCGCACAACGCCAGTGGTCGCATCCTGCGTGACAACGTGTACGGCACCCTGGAAGAAGACGCGCAACGCCGCGACTTCACCATCAACGCCCTCTACTACGACCCGGTCAGCGAGCGCATCCTCGACTACGCAAACGGCGTGCACGATGTGCGCAACCGCCTGTTGCGCCTGATCGGCGACCCGACCCACCGCTACCAGGAAGACCCGGTGCGCATGCTGCGTGCCGTGCGTTTCGCCGCCAAGCTCGACTTCGGCATCGAGAAGCACACCTTCCAGCCGATCCGCAAACTGGCCACGTTGCTGCGCGAGATCCCGCCAGCGCGCCTGTTCGAGGAATGCCTCAAGCTGTTCCTCTCCGGCCAGGGCGCCATTGCCTTCGAAATGCTGGTCGACCTGGAGTTGTTCGAGCCGCTGTTCCCGGCCAGTGCCCACGCCCTGGACGAGCGCCCGACCTACACCCATACCCTGATCAGCCAGGCGCTGAACAACACCGACCTGCGCGTCAAGCAGGGCAAGCCGGTCACCCCGGCCTTCCTGTTCGCCGCCCTGCTCTGGCCAGCCCTGCCAAGCCGCGTGCTGCATCTGCAGAACCAGGGCGTGCCGCCGATCCCGGCCATGAACGGTGCAGCCCACGACCTGATCGCCGAGCAATGCGCGCGTATCGCCATTCCCAAGCGCTTCACCCTGCCGATCCGCGAGATCTGGGACATGCAGGAACGCCTGCCGCGCCGCAGCGGCAAACGCGCTGATCAGTTGCTCGACAACCCGCGCTTCCGCGCCGGCTACGACTTCCTGCTGCTGCGCGAAAGCGCGGGCGAGGAAACCGATGACCTCGGCCAGTGGTGGACCGATTACCAGGACGCCAACGACAGCGAACGCCGCGAGATGATCCGCGAGCTCGGCAGCCGTGACGAAGGCACTGGGGCCGGCCCGCGTAAACGCAAGCGCAGTGGCAGCAAGCGCAAGCGCAGCGGCGGTGACGAGGCGTTCGAGTGAACACGCGCGCCTTCATCGGCCTCGGTAGCAACCTGGACGCCCCCGCAGAACAACTGCGCAGCGCCCTGCAGGCGCTCGACCAGATTGCCGACAGCCGCCTGGCGGGCGCTTCGGCCCTGTACACCAGCGATTCGCTGCTGCCCGGCCAGCCGCGCTACACCAACGCCGTGGCCGCGCTCGACACCACGCTGGCGCCGCTGGACCTGCTCGACGCCTTGCAGGCCATCGAGAACGACCAGGGCCGCGTGCGCAAGGAACGCTGGGGGCCACGCACCCTCGACCTGGATATCCTGCTGTTCGGTGACCAGGTCATCGACGTGCCACGCCTGCAGGTGCCGCACTACCACATGCACGCGCGCCCCTTCGTGCTGTACCCCTTGGCCGAACTGGTGTCGGGCGACTTCCGCCTGGCCGACGGCCGTGCGCTCGCCCAACTGCTCGAAGCCTGCCCGTTCGTCGGCCTGGAACGCCTGTAAACCGGGCGTTTGAGACATTCATCAGGGCACGGTAACGCCAGTAACACCCTGTTAGTAACAATGCGGTAACAGGGTGATTGACTTCCCCCACCTCGCTCACGACTATAGGCGTCCCGTGTGGCACCAAAGTGCCGCATACCCGTATTTAGGCCCGGACGGACCTGTGCCCGAACATCACGCGCGATGATGTGCCGCTCCGGAAGATGACTACACGCGTTGTATGCAGTCGTTTTTCACAGCGCCTGAACGAGGATTTTCCTACATGCCTGAAGTAACCCTGACCACCCTGCATGGCCTGAAGGCCAAGGGTGAAAAGATCACCATGCTGACCTGCTACGATGCGACCTTTGCCAAGGCCTGCAGCCAGGCCGGCGTCGACGTGTTGCTGGTGGGCGACTCCCTGGGCATGGTCCTGCAGGGCCATGACAGCACGCTGCCCGTCACTACGGCCGAGATGGCCTACCACACCGCCTGCGTCAAACGCGGCAACGATGGCGCGCTGATCCTCGCCGACCTGCCGTTCATGGCCCACGCCACCCCCGAGCAGGCCTTTGCCAACTGCGCCACGCTGATGCAGGCCGGCGCCCACATGATCAAACTCGAAGGCGCCGCCTGGCTGGCCGAAACCATCCGCCTGCTGGCCGAACGCGGCGTACCGGTGTGCGCGCACATGGGCCTGACACCGCAGACCGTCAACGTGCTGGGTGGTTACAAGGTGCAGGGCCGCCAGGAAGCGCAGGCGCGGCAGATGCGTGCCGACGCCATTGCCCTGGAACAGGCCGGCGCGGCGATGCTGCTGCTGGAGTGCGTACCCAGCGAGCTGGCGGCGGAAATCACCCAGGCAGTGAGCATTCCGGTGATCGGCATTGGCGCCGGCAGCGCCACCGACGGCCAGGTGCTGGTGCTGCACGACATGCTCGGCCTGTCGCTGAGCGGCCGCGTGCCGAAGTTCGTGAAGAACTTCATGGCAGGCCAGCCCGATATCCACAGCGCCCTCGCCGCCTACGTCAAGGCCGTCAAGGACGTGACCTTCCCCGCTGCCGAACACGGATTCAGCGCATGAACACAGTCAAGACCGTCCGCGAACTGCGTGCCGCCGTCGCCCGTGCCCGCGGTGAAGGCAAGCGCATCGGCTTCGTGCCGACCATGGGCAACCTGCACAGCGGCCACGCCGCGCTGGTGACCAAGGCCGCCCAACGTGCCGATTTCGTGGTCGCCAGCATCTTCGTCAACCCGCTGCAGTTCGGTGCCAACGAAGACCTCGACAAGTACCCGCGCACCCTCGCTGCCGACCAGCAGCGCCTGCTCGATGCCGGCTGCCACCTGCTGTTCGCGCCCACCGTCGAAGAGATGTACCCCGACGGCATGGCCGTGCAAACCCGCGTCAGTGTGCCCAGCCTCTCCGAGGGCCTGTGCGGTGCCAGCCGCCCCGGGCATTTCGAAGGCGTGGCGACCGTGGTCAGCAAGCTGTTCAACATGGTCCAGCCAGACCTGGCCGTGTTTGGCGAGAAGGACTACCAGCAACTGGCGGTGATTCGTGCCATGGTCCGCGACCTGAACATGCCGATCCAGATCATCGGTGAGCCTACCGTGCGCGCCGACGATGGCCTGGCGCTGTCGTCGCGCAATGGTTACCTGACGCCTGAGCAGCGCAGCACGGCGCCGGTGGTGTATCGCACGCTGAAACAGATCGGCGAAGCGCTTGGCCGTGGCCAGGTGGATTTTGCGGCCCTGATCGAGCAAGGCAAGGCGGATCTGATCGCTGCGGGCCTGCGCCCGGACTACCTGGAAGTACGCCACGCGGTGAACCTGCGCCCGGCCGCGTTCGGCGACCGTGACCTGGTGATCCTGGTGGCGGCCTACCTGGGTAACACTCGCCTGATCGACAACCTGTATCTGCATCTGGACGAGAAGACCGCATAACCTTCCGGGGCTGCTTCGCAGCCCATTCGCGGGCAAGCCCGCTCCCACATGCCTATAATGATGGCCAGCCTGAACCCGGCAATCACTGCCCTGTCCAAGGCTCACCACGCATCAAGGAATTCCGCGCAATGGCGTATTACCGTACCCCCCACGATGTGACGGCCCTGCCTGCCTGGCAGGCCCTGCAGAAACACCGCGACGCCATGCAAGGCTTCAGCATGCGCGAAGCCTTCGCCGCCGATGCCAAGCGCTTCGATCAGTTCTCCCTGAGCTGCTGCGGCCTGTTCCTCGACTATTCGAAAAACCTGATCACCGACGAAAGCCGCAACCTGCTGGTGGACCTGGCCGAACAAGTCGGCCTGCAGGATGCGATCAAGTCGATGTTCAGCGGCGAGATCATCAACGCTTCGGAAGGCCGCCCGGTGCTGCACACCGCGCTGCGCCGCCCGGTAGGCGACAAGCTCAGCGTCAACGGCGTCAACGTGATGCCGGAAGTGCACAAGGTACTCAACCAGATCACCGAGCTGGTCGGCCGCATTCATGACGGCCTGTGGCGTGGCTACAGCGAAAAGCCGATCACCGATGTGGTCAACATCGGCATCGGCGGCTCGTTCCTCGGCCCCGAGCTGGTCTCCGAGGCCCTGTTGCCTTATGCCCAGCGCGGCGTGCGCTGCCATTACCTGGCCAACATCGACGGCAGTGAATTCCATGAACTGTCGGCCAACCTGCGCGCCGAAACCACGCTGTTCATTGTCTCGTCGAAGTCGTTCAACACCCTCGAGACCCTGAAGAATGCCATGGCCGCGCGTACCTGGTACCTGGCCCAGGGCGGCTCGGAAGCCGAGCTGTACCGCCACTTCATCGCGGTGTCCAGCAACAAGGCCGCCGCCGTGGCCTTCGGTATCCGTGAAGAGAACATCTTCCCGATGTGGGACTGGGTAGGCGGGCGCTATTCGCTGTGGTCGGCCATCGGCCTGCCGATCGCCCTGGCCATCGGCACTGCCAACTTCAAGGAATTGCTGTCAGGTGCCTACACCATGGACCAGCATTTCCAGACCGCGCCTTTCGACAAGAACATGCCGGTGCTGCTGGCCCTGCTGGGTGTCTGGTATGGCAACTTCTGGGGCGCAAGCAGCCACGCGATCCTGCCGTACGACCATTACCTGCGCAACATCACCAAGCACCTGCAACAGCTGGACATGGAGTCCAACGGCAAGAGCGTGCTGCAGGATGGCACCCCGGTCAAAACCGATACCGGCCCGGTGATCTGGGGCGGCGTCGGCTGCAACGGCCAGCATGCCTACCACCAGTTGCTGCATCAGGGCACCCAGCTGATCCCGGCCGACTTCATCGTGCCCGTGGTCAGCTTCAACCCGGTGGCCGACCACCATCAGTGGCTGTACGCCAACTGCCTGTCGCAGAGCCAGGCGCTGATGCTCGGCAAGACCCGTGAAGAAGCCGAGGCCGAACTGCGCCAGAAGGGCCTGAACGAAGCGGACATCGAAAAGCTCGCACCGCACAAGGTGATCCCGGGCAACCGCCCGAGCAACACCCTGGTGGTCGAACGCATCAGCCCACGCCGCCTGGGCGCGCTGGTGGCGATGTATGAGCACAAGGTGTTCGTGCAGAGCGTGATCTGGGGCATCAACGCCTTCGACCAGTGGGGCGTGGAACTGGGCAAGGAGCTGGGCAAGGGCGTGTACCAGCGCCTTGTCGGCAGCCTCGAAGACAGCGCCGAAGATGGCTCCACCCAAGGCCTGATCAACTACTTCCGCGGCCGTCACCGCGGTTGACCCCCGCCCATTCGCGGGCACGCCCGCTCCCACAGGTACTGCACAAGTTTCAGAAACTGCGTGGTTCCTGTGGGAGCGGGCGTGCCCGCTAAGAGGCCGTCACAGGTTGAACACCACCCCCAGCTACACTGTCCATCGAATAGCCGCTGCAGTCCCTCGCCCCTCACAAGAGCAGGACCACCCGCCATGTTCGATATCAAGCAGTATCCCGAGGCCCTGGCCGTCAGCCAGTCCGCCAGCCTCTCCCCCGACGACTACCGCCGCCTCTACCGTCAGTCGGTTGAAGACCCCGACACCTTCTGGGCCGAACAGGCCAAACGCCTGGAGTGGATCAAACCCTGGTCGAGCGTGCAGCAATGCGACCTGAAGACTGGCAAGGCCCGTTGGTTCGACGGTGCCCAGCTGAACGTCAGCTACAACTGCATGGATCGTCACCTGGCCCAGCGCGGCGAGCAGACTGCCCTGCTGTGGGAAGGCGATGACCCCAACGACTCCAAGGCCATCAGCTACCGCGAACTGCACCGCCAGGTCTGCCGCCTGGCCAATGCCCTGAAGGCACGCGGCGTGAACAAGGGCGACCGGGTGTGCATCTACATGCCGATGATTCCCGAAGCCGCCTACGCCATGCTCGCCTGCACGCGCATCGGCGCCATCCATTCGGTGGTGTTTGGCGGTTTCTCCCCGGATGCCCTGCGTGACCGGATTCTCGATGCCGACTGCCGCACCGTGATCACCGCCGACGAAGGCGTGCGCGGTGGCAAGCGCATTGCGCTGAAGCAGAACGTCGACAAGGCCCTGAGCAGCTGCCCGGCGGTCAGCAGCGTGTTCGTGGTGCGCCGAACCGGCGGCGATGTCGCCTGGACCGAGGGCCGCGACCTCTGGTACCACGATGTCACCGAACGGGCAGGCGACGATTGCCCGCCCGAACCGATGGGCGCCGAAGACCCGCTGTTCATCCTCTATACCTCAGGCAGCACCGGCAAGCCCAAGGGCGTGCTGCATACCACCGCTGGCTACCTGCTGCAGGCGACCATGACGTTCAAGGTGGTGTTCGACTACCGCGACGGCGAAGTGTTCTGGTGCACGGCCGACGTCGGCTGGGTCACGGGCCACAGCTACATCGTCTACGGGCCGTTGGCCAACGGCGCTATCTCACTGATGTTCGAAGGCGTACCCAATTACCCGGATACCTCGCGCTTCTGGCAAGTGGTGGACAAACATCAGGTGAACATCTTCTACACCGCGCCCACCGCCCTGCGCGCGTTGATGCGTGAAGGTTCGGCACCGCTGCAAGGCACCTCGCGCAAAAGCCTGCGCCTGCTCGGCAGCGTTGGCGAGCCGATCAACCCGGAAGCCTGGGAGTGGTACTTCGAAGAGGTCGGGCAGAAGCGTTGCCCCATCGTCGATACCTGGTGGCAGACCGAGACGGGCGGCATCATGCTCACGCCGCTACCGGGCGCCCAAAAGCTCAAGCCCGGCTGCGCCACCCAGCCGATGTTCGGTGTGCAACCGGTGCTGCTGGACGAAAAAGGCAAGCTGATCGAAGGCCCGGGCGCCGGCCTGCTGGTGATCAAGGCCAGCTGGCCCGGGCAGATCCGCAGCGTCTATGGTGACCACCAGCGCATGGTCGATACCTACTTCAAACCCATGCCCGGTTACTACTTCACCGGCGATGGCGCACGCCGCGATGCCGACGGCGATTACTGGATCACCGGCCGCATCGACGATGTGATCAACGTCTCCGGCCACCGCATCGGCACCGCCGAGGTGGAAAGCGCGCTGGTGCTGCACGACAGCGTCGCCGAGGCTGCCGTGGTTGGCTACCCGCACGACCTCAAGGGCCAGGGCGTGTATGCCTTCGTCACCACCATGAATGGCATCACCCCGGACGACACACTCAAGGCCGAACTGCTGGCGCTGGTCAGCAAGGAAATCGGCAGTTTCGCCAAACCCGAGCTGATCCAGTGGGCACCGGCCTTGCCCAAGACCCGCTCGGGCAAGATCATGCGGCGTATACTGCGCAAGATTGCCTGCAACGAACTGGACAATCTCGGCGACACCTCGACCCTGGCCGACCCGAGCGTGGTGCAGGGCCTGATCGACAAACGCCTCAATCAATAGCGGGCGGCCACTTTACCATGGCCGTCCTGAAGTACAGGACGCCATGGAAGCCCTACGCCGACGCATCGAAACCCAGGTCATGAGCCTTACCGGGCTGGCCCTCGGCCAGCTCGACCTCGAATCCCCCAAGGGCGACCCCGGCCTGTTCGGCCCGCACAGCATCAGCTGGCGGGTGCATGGCGACTTCCCGAGCATGCTGGTCGGCGGCATCAGCGCCCTGATGTTGCAACTGCTGCACCCGCTGGCCCTGGCCGGGGTGTGGGACCACTCCAACTTCCGCGAAGACCTGCTCGGCCGCCTGCGCCGCACCAGCCAGTTCATCTCCGGCACCACCTTCGGCTCGACCCGCGATGCCGAATGGTTGATCGACAAGGTGCGCACCATTCACCTGCAGGTGACCGGCACTGCACCCGACGGTCGCCCGTATGCCGCCAGCGACCCCGACCTGCTGACCTGGGTGCATGTGGCCGAAGTCAGCAGCTTCCTCGCCGCCCACCTGCGCTACCGCGACCCGCAGCTGTCGCGCGCCGACCAGGATGCCTACTATGCGGAAATCGCCCTCATCGCCGAACACCTCGGGGCGCGCAATGTTCCCCGCTCCTGCCAGCAGGTTGAGGACTACCTGCAGCGAATGCGCCCACAACTGCAATGCAGCGCGCGTAGCCTGGAGGTTGTCGGGATCCTGCTTGAAGCCCCAGCCCCGAGCCGCCTTGCCGAGCCGGTCGGCAAGCTGATGCTGCATGCCGGCATCGACCTGCTGCCGGGCTGGGCCCAGGCCATGCTCGGCCTGCAGCAAGGGCCGCTGCAACGGCGCATGATCCGCCTTGGCCTGCAACGCACAGCCCCGATCCTGCGCTGGGCCATGCGTGATGGTTCGGCACATCGGGCCAGGCGGCGCATGGGCATCGAGTGACGGGAAAATGGTCGCCTCAGCGGAACCGATTTAACGTGCCATACTCCAAGCACTCCGGCTTAGACAGACGAAGCGACACATGTACAAAGGATTGACTCGCGCCCTGGGCGCCCTGTTGGCTCTCGTGGCCCTCTACAGCCTGCTCGGCTTCCTCATTCTTCCTGGTGTCGCCTTGCGTATCGCCAACCAGCAGCTGGCGCAATACGCCGCCGTGCCGGCGCACCTGCAACGTATCGAACTCAACCCCTTCAGCCTCGAGCTGACGCTCTGGGGCCTGCAGCTCGGCGAGCCCGGCAAGGAGCAGGTCGGTTTCGAACGGCTGTACGCCAACCTGGCGCTCGACAGCCTGTGGCGCGGCGCCCTGCACCTGCAGGCCATCGAGCTCGACAAACCACGCAACGAAGTGCTGTTCGCCAAGGACGGTACGCTCAACCTGACCAAGCTGTTCAACTTGCCTGCCAGCGAACCCAAGCCTGAGCAGCCGCCCAGCGACCCGTTCCCGCTGCGTATCGGCAGCATCAAGCTCAGTGGCGGCTATCTGCATTTCGAGGACCAGCGCCCGAGCGAGCCGATCGAGTTCGTCTACGACGACATGAACCTTGAGCTGAAAAACCTCAGCACCCTGCCGGACGACAACGCCGACATGACCCTGGTGGCCAAAGGGCCCAACGGTGGCCAGGTCGATTGGGCCGGCACCCTGAGCCTGGCGCCGCTGGGCTCGGAAGGCACCCTGAAAGTCACCGATGGCAAGATGAAGCTGTTCTGGCCCTATGTGCGCGATGCCGTGCCCCTGGTGCTGGAAGACGGCGTGTTCAACCTCGATACCCATTACAAGCTCAACCTGGCCAAGGAAACCGAGCTGTTGCTGGACAACACCTCGGTCAAGGTTGCACCGTTCGCCATCAAGGCACCGGATGGCCGGCCGCTGGCACGTCTGGCCAGTCTTGAGGTGAGCGAGACGTCCATCGATCTGGCCAAGCAGCTGGTCACTGTCGGTAAAGTGCGCAGCGAAAAGCTGGAAACCTGGGCGGCCCTGGAAAAGGACGGCCAACTCGACTGGCAGAAGCTCTTCGCCAGCCAGCCGGCCAAGGCCACACCGAAAGAAAAAGCCGAGCCGGCGGCTGCCGAACCCACGCCGCAGGAACAAGCCGCGAAGGCGCCGAGCAAGCCATGGCAGGTGCTGCTCAAGGACGTGCAACTGCGCAACTACCAGGTACACCTTGCCGACCGCAGCCAGCAGGAACCGGTGGCGCTGGATGTCGGCCCGCTGAACCTCGACATGCAGGGCTTCGACAGCCTCAACCAGTCACCTTTCACCCTCAAGCTCGACACGGGGGTTGGCAAACAAGGCAAGCTGCAGGCGGCAGGTGAAGTGAACCTGGCGCCAGTCACTGCCAAGCTCGATGTCAGCACCCGCGACATCGACCTGCGTATCGCCCAGGCCTACATCAGCCCGTTCATCCGCCTTGAACTGCGCAGCGGCATGCTCGCCAGCGACCTCAAGGTCAACCTCAAGAGCACCGAGCCACTGGCTTTCACGGTCGCGGGCAAGGCCCAGGTCAACCAGCTGCACACCCTGGATACCATCAAGGGCCGTGACTTCGTCAAATGGCAGCAGGTGAACGTCGATGGCCTGTCGTATGTGCACGGTGATGCCTTGTCGATCGACAAGGTGACCCTGCTGCAGCCTTACGCGCGCTTCATCATCAACGAAGACCGCACCACCAGCGTCGACGACCTGCTGATCCCGCAACCGGCCGGCGCGCCGGCCAGCAAACCGGCCAAACCTGCCAGTGCCGCAGCCAGCAAGCCCCTGGGTATCCACATCGGCCAGATCGACATCAACGATGGCTCGGCCAACTTCGCCGACCTGACCCTGACACCGAACTTCGCCACTGCCATCCAGCAGCTCAACGGCCAGATCGGCACCATCGACAACCGCAAGCCGGCCCCGGCCAAGGTCGACGTCAAAGGCAAGGTCGACCGATATGCCCCGGTCACCATCAAAGGCGCACTCAACCCGTTCAACCCGCTGGCCAGCCTGGACATCGCCACCAGCTTCAAGCGCGTCGAACTGACCACCTTGACCCCGTACTCCGGCAAGTTCGCCGGCTTCCGCATCCGCAAGGGCCGTCTGAACCTCGACCTGCATTACCTGATCACCAATGGCCAGCTGAAGGCCGAGAACAAAGTGGTGGTCGAACAGCTGCAGCTGGGTGAAAAAGTCGACAGCCCGGACGCGGTGGACCTGCCGATCCGCCTGGCGATTGCCTTGCTCAAGGACACCGAAGGGCGCATCTCCATCGAACTGCCGGTTTCGGGCGACCTGAACAACCCGCAGTTCAGTGTCATGCCGATCGTCTGGCAGACCCTGCGCAACCTGGTGCTGCGTGCAGCACAGGCACCGTTCAAGTTCATTGGCGGGCTGATTGCCGGGGGTGGGTCGCAAGATCTGGGTACCGTGGCCTTCGCCGCTGGCTCCAGCGAGCTCAGTGGTGATGCCCAGTCGACCCTGGACAAGCTGGCAGCAGCCCTCAAGGAGCGCCCGGAACTGCGCCTGGAAATCGAAGGCACCGCCGCCCAGAGCAGTGACGGCCCGTTGATCGCGCAGCAGCGCCTGGAGCGCGAATACCAGGCGACCTGGTACAAGATCCTGCAGCGCCGTGGCGACAAGGTACCGGCCAACGCCTCGATGCTGCAGGTCGATGACAGCGACAAACCCGCAATGCTCGAAGGCATCTACCGCAACCGCCTGAAGCAACAGCCTCCCGCCGAATGGGAACAGCTGAGCCGCGACGAGCGCACCAGCAAGTTGCGCGAGGCGGTGATCAAATCCTGGGCTGAAAGCACTGCATTGCTGCGCACCCTTGGCCAGGAGCGGGCCAGCAGCATCAAGGACTACCTGGTCGACAAGGGCAAGCTCGAGGATGACCGGGTGTACTTCATCGATACCAACCTGGGCCAGGCCGAGGGTGATGGGCGGGTAGTCACGCCGATGCACCTGGATGCTGAATAATTTCGCTTAACAGGTCCGGCCTCTTCGCGGGCACAGGCTTACACCAGCCGCTGCCCCGACACCGTCGGGTGATAAAGCGGCTGCACCTTGTTGCCGGCTGGGTCCAGCAGGTGGAAGCTGCGCGCACCATCCCCATGGTTGAACGGCTTGTCGAGCAAGGTCACACCACGCGCCTTGAAGTACTGGTACCAGGCTTCCAGCTCCTCCACGCTGTCGACGATGAACCCGTAATGGTCGAGGGTCTGCAGCCCATTGGCTGCCCCTGCCCCACGTCCCAACGACAGGTTGTCGTTACCGCAGGTCAGATAGACCAGATCCTCGTTGGCCCGGTTAAGCACCTCCATGCCCATCACGTCGACATAGAAACGCTCGCACTCCTCCAGGTTGGGCACCAGCAGGGCAATATGGCGCAGGCCATTCAGGCGGCCGGGACGCGCAGGTAATTCGGACATTGGCGAGACTCCATTTTTGTATACAATTCAGAATAGAATTTAAAACAAAAGGACCGCCCTGTGTATAGCCTGTTCATCAAGACCCGTGTCAAACCCGGCTGCGCCGACGATTTCCTCTCCGCCATCAAGGTCAATGCCGCAGCCTCGGTTGCCAGCGAGCCAGGCTGCCTGGTGTTCGACGTCTCCCAGGACAGGGTCGACCCTGACGTCATCTACCTGTACGAGATCTACCGCGACGATGAGGCGTATGAAGCGCATACCCAGACTGCTCACTTCCGCGACAGCCGCCCTTTGGTCGAGCCGCTGATCGTCGAGCAGGAATGCTTCGAGAGCGATGTGATCGCCCGCAACCCCGTTTACTGAGTGCCAATGAAAAGCCCCGGCACAGGCCGGGGCTTCGGGTAAGGTGGCCAAGTCCTTTTGGCCGACGGGACATTCCTTATTCGGCTTTGAGGCCATCAGCAGAAACAGCCTTCACGCCTTTGATCTTCTTGGTGATCGAGACGGCCATCTCTTTCTGGGATTCGGTAATGGCGGTGGTCGACGACAGCGATACAACGCCTTTGTTGGTCTCGACCTTGATATCGGAGCCCGGAATGCCCTTCTCGGTCATCAGATCGGACTTGACCTTGGTAGTGATCCAGGTGTCCGAGGTCGCTTCCTTGGCTTTGGTCACCTCACCGGCCGCCAGCGTCATGGGGGCCTGGGTGGACTGTTGGGCGAACGCCGCGTTAGCCATGGTCAGGGTCAGAGCGGTAGCAGTAGCGGCAGCAATGGCGAACTTCTTCATGTGGGTCACTCCTGTTTTTCGAAAGGTCTGCGCCGTAAGTCCTGGCGGCAGGTAAGAGTGTAGTTGCATGTGCTGTGCCAGCTTTTACGTTTCGCTTGCTTCCTTATAAATCAATAACTTACATAAATAGCTAGCCAATGGCCGTCGTGCATTTTGCAATCAGGCCGGAAAACCTGCATGCAAGATGCAAGTCCGCAAAAGGTTCCCGGGGCGCATAAAAAAAGGGCCCCGAAGGGCCCTTTTTCCTGTTGCGTGTCAGTCGCTTAGACGCCCGAGGCCTTGGCCGCGGCGACGTCCTTGATCGACAGCTTGATACGGCCGCGGTTGTCCACGTCCAGAACCAGCACTTCGACTTCCTGGCCTTCTTTCAGCACGTCGGTCACTTTCTCTACGCGAGCGTCGCTCAGCATCGAGATGTGTACCAGGCCGTCCTTGCCAGGCAGGATGTTGACGAAGGCGCCGAAGTCGACGATACGCTCGACCTTGCCGACGTAGATCTTGCCGATCTCGGCCTCGGCGGTGATGCCCAGGATGCGCTGCTTGGCGGCATCTGCAGCTTCCTTGGTTTCGCCGAAGATCTTGATCGAGCCGTCGTCTTCGATGTCGATCGAAGCCTTGGTCTCTTCGCAGATGGCGCGGATGGTGGCGCCGCCTTTGCCGATGACGTCACGGATCTTGTCGGTGTCGATCTTCATCGCGATCATGGTCGGGGCGTTGGCCGACAGCTCGGTACGCGACTCGCCGATGATCTGGTTCATCTGGCCGAGGATGTTCAGGCGCGCTTCCAGGGCCTGGCCCAGAGCGATTTCCATGATCTCTTCGGTGATGCCGTTGATCTTGATGTCCATCTGCAGCGCGGTAACACCTTTGGCGGTACCCGCTACCTTGAAGTCCATGTCGCCCAGGTGGTCTTCGTCACCGAGGATGTCGGTCAGGACTGCGAACTTGTCGCCTTCCTTCACCAGGCCCATGGCGATACCGGCAACCGGCGCCTTCATCGGTACACCGGCGTCCATCAGAGCCAGGGAAGCACCGCAGACCGAAGCCATGGAGCTGGAACCGTTGGATTCGGTGATTTCCGAAACCACACGGATGGTGTACGGGAACACGTCAGCGGCTGGCAGCATGGCCTGAACCGAACGACGGGCCAGACGGCCGTGGCCGATTTCGCGGCGGCCGGCGCCACCCATGCGGCCACACTCACCTACCGAGAACGGAGGGAAGTTGTAGTGCAGCATGAACGGGTCTTTCTTCTCGCCTTCGAGGGTGTCCAGCAGCTGGGCGTCACGCGCGGTACCCAGGGTCGCAACGACCAGGGCCTGGGTTTCGCCACGGGTGAACAGCGCCGAACCGTGAGTCTTCGGCAGCACGCCGACTTCGATGTTCAGCGGGCGCACGGTCTTGGTGTCGCGGCCGTCGATACGTGGCTTGCCGTTGACGATGTTTTCGCGAACGGTGCGGTATTCGATTTCGCCGAAGATGTCTTTGACTTCACCTGCCGAAGGTTGGCCTTCTTCACCGGAGAACTTGGCAACGGCCTGATCGCGCAGCTCGCCCAGGCGTGCGTAGCGGTCAGCCTTGACGGTGATGGTGTAGCCCTGCGAAACGGCTTCGCCGAACTCGGCGCGGATGGCGTTGAACAGTTCGGTGTTGGCAACGGCCGGTTTCCAGTCCCAGGTCGGCTTGGCAGCTTCAGCAGCCAGCTCTTTGACAGCCTGGATAACAGCCTGGAACTCGTCGTGGGCGAACAGTACGGCGCCCAGCATCTGGTCTTCGGTCAGCTCTTGAGCTTCCGATTCAACCATCAGCACGGCATCGGAAGTACCGGCAACGACCATGTCCAGGCTCGAGGCAGCCAGTTGCTCGTAGGTCGGGTTCAGCAGGTAGCCGGTGCTTTCGTGGAAGGCAACGCGGGCAGCGCCGATCGGGCCTTCGAACGGAATGCCGGAGATTGCCAGGGCAGCCGAGGTACCGATCATCGCAGCGATGTCCGGATCGGTCTTCTTGCTGGTGGAAACCACGGTGCAGACAACCTGCACTTCGTTCATGAAACCTTCTGGGAACAGCGGGCGGATCGGACGGTCGATCAGGCGCGAGGTCAGCGTCTCTTTCTCGGAAGGACGGCCTTCACGCTTGAAGAAGCCACCCGGGATCTTGCCGGCGGCGTAGGTCTTTTCCTGGTAGTGGACCGACAGCGGGAAGAAACCCTTGCCTGGATCGGCCTGCTTGGCGCCAACCACGGTCACCAGCACGGTGACATCGTTGTCGACGGTAACCAGCACGGCGCCGGTTGCCTGACGGGCGATACGGCCCGTTTCGAGAGTAACGGTCGATTGACCGAACTGGAATTTCTTGATTACCGGGTTCACGGTTTCCTACCTTTTTTCAGTGGCTCTGGGGGAACTGGTTTCTTGCGAATTCTTGGGCAGAACGGGGAATCGGCCCCATTGACCGTCCAGATACAACACGAGGTTGGGAGCCTGGCTGCTGAGCGGTAAACCGCTCAGCAACACCAGGCTGCCAACCTCGCAGATACGCGTGGCGTGCCCGACGGCGATGCTGCAAAGCAGCATAGCCGAAGCCTGCGACACGCCATGCACACCACTGACCAGGCCGCTATTAGCGACGCAGGCCCAGGCGACCGATCAGGGCGCTGTAACGAGTGGTGTCTTTGCCCTTCAGGTAGTCCAGCAGCTTACGACGCTGGTTGACCATACGGATCAGACCACGACGGGAGTGGTGGTCTTTATCGTTGGCCTTGAAGTGGCCTTGCAGCTTGTTGATGTTGGCGGTCAGCAGAGCAACCTGCACTTCCGGGCTACCGGTATCGCCGGCGGCTTGCTGGTAATCGGCAACGATCTGAGCTTTTTCTTCAACGCTGAGGGCCATGAGGCTTCTCCAAATTAAACGGATCCCGCAAGCGGGGTCCAATAGGCCAGGGACAAAACCCTGTATTAATAAAATGAGCTGTGACCGTGCCTACTGACAGCCACCCTCGTTCCACCGGTTTCAGCCAAAGCCTCGGCCTGTGGTTTCGGTCATTCCGACCGAATCAGTCGACGCGGCGCAATGCGCCCGTCTTCGCTCACTTCACCGATACCGATGAAGCGACCGTTGTGATCCTGTACACGGACCATGCCGAACTGCGGTGCATCCGGCGCACGCACTGCCTGGCCATGCAGCCAGTAGAAAGCGCTGTGCTCGGACAGGCACACCAGTGGCCAGTCCTGCAGCCCGCTGTCGGACGGCATCAGGAAGCGATCGAGCGCTTCGTTGCCACCTTCGGCATGGGCCTGCTCGAGTTCCTCGAGGGTTACCGTCTGGGCCAGGGCGAAAGGCCCGGCCTGGGTCCGGCGCAACTCGGCGACATAAGCGCCGCAGCCCAGTGCCTCGCCGATATCCTCCACCAGGGTACGGATATAGGTGCCTTTGCTGCAGCCTACCGACAACCGTGCACGGGTGCCTTCGCACTCGAGCAACTCCAAGCGGCCAATAGTAACAGAACGCGCCTCGCGCTCCACTACCTCTCCTGCACGCGCCAGTTTGTACAACGGCTGGCCGTCGCGCTTGAGCGCCGAGTACATCGGCGGTACTTGAAGGATTTCACCGCGAAAACGCGGGATCACGGCTTCGATATCGGCGCGACCAACGGTCACATCGCGGGTCTGCAGGACTTCGCCTTCAGCGTCCGCGGTGCTGGTCGTCTGCCCCATCTGCATGACCGTTTCGTAGCCCTTGTCGGAATCGAGCAGGTACTGCGAAAACTTGGTCGCCTCACCGAAGCACAGCGGCAGCACGCCGGTGGCCAGCGGGTCGAGGCTGCCGGTGTGGCCGGCCTTCTCGGCATTGAGCAACCAGCGAACCTTCTGCAGCGCGGCGTTGGAGGTGAAGCCCAGCGGCTTGTCGAGCAGGATGATGCCGCTGACGTTGCGGCGGATACGTTTGACCTGGGCCACCGCTTACTCCTTGGCGTCCGGCTCGTCGGCATCCTTGTGCAGGCGGTCTTCGGCCACTGCACGCTCGATCAGCGCCGACAGGTGGACACCGCGGCTGACACTTTCATCGAAGTGGAAATGCAACTGCGGCACGCTGCGCAGCTGCATCGAGCGGCCCAGGTGCAGGCGCAGGAAGCTGGCGGCGCTGTTCAGGGCCTTGAGCGACTGCTGCACGGCGTCCGGGGTTTCTTCGCCCATGACGGTGATGAAAACCTTGGCATGGCCCAGGTCGCGGCTGACATCCACAGCGGTGATGGTGACCAGACCGACGCGTGGGTCCTTGACTTCACGGCGGATCAGTTCGGCCAGCTCTCGCTGCATCTGATCACCGATACGTTGGGTACGGCTGTATTCTTTGGCCATTCTTGCTACCTGTAACTTAAAGCGGCAAACGCCCGGTCAGGCTTAAGCCTGACCGGGCGCTACCTACTGAGGCGCTGCCCACCGCCCTGCGGCGGGGGCTGGCGCCCTGCTCACCCTTAAAGGGTACGAGCAACCTGGACTTTCTCGAAGACTTCGATCTTGTCGCCGACCTTGACGTCGTTGTAGCTCTTGACGCCAATACCGCACTCCATGCCCGAACGCACTTCGGAAGCGTCGTCCTTGAAGCGACGCAGCGATTCCAGCTCGCCTTCGAAGATCACAACGTCTTCGCGCAGTACGCGGATCGGACGGTTGCGGTACACGGTGCCTTCGATGACCATACAGCCAGCGATGGCGCCGAACTTCGGCGAACGGAACACGTCACGGACTTCGGCGACACCCAGGATGTTCTCGCGAACATCGCTGCCGAGCATGCCGGTCAGGGCTTTCTTGACGTCTTCGATGATGTCGTAGATCACGTTGTAGTAACGCATATCCAGACCTTCCTGCTCGACGATCTTGCGCGCGCCGGCATCGGCACGCACGTTGAAGCCGAACAGTACTGCATTCGAAGCCAGCGCCAGGTTGGCATCGCTTTCGGTGATACCACCGACGCCGCCACCGATCACGCGCACCTGAACTTCGTCGTTGCCCAGGCCGCCCAGCGAGCCCTGCAGTGCTTCCAGGGAACCACGCACGTCGGTCTTGAGGACGATGTTGAGGGTCTTCTTCTCTTCCTGACCCATGGTCTCGAAGATGTTTTCCAGCTTGCCGGCGTGAGCACGGGCCAGCTTGACCTCGCGGTACTTGCCTTGACGGAACAGGGCAACTTCGCGGGCCTTCTTCTCGTCGGCAACCACGGACAGCTCGTCACCGGCTTCCGGGGTACCGTCCAGGCCAAGAATCTCGACCGGGATCGACGGGCCGGCTTCCTTCACAGGCTTGCCGTTCTCGTCGAGCATGGCGCGCACGCGGCCATAGTTGGAACCGCACAGGACCATGTCGCCCTGACGCAGGGTACCGTCCTGAACCAGGATGGTCGCCACTGGGCCACGGCCCTTGTCCAGGCGCGATTCGACCACGACGCCACGGCCTGGAGCGGTCGGGGTGGCGGTCAGCTCGAGGATCTCGGCTTGCAGCAGGACGGCTTCGAGCAGCTCGTCGACACCGGTACCCATCTTCGCCGAAACCTTGACGAACGGAGTGTCACCACCCCAATCCTCGGAGGTCACGCCTTCGACGGCCAGTTCGTTGCGGATGCGATCGAGGTCGGCACCCGGCTTGTCGATCTTGTTCACTGCAACCACCAGCGGAACGCCAGCTGCCTTGGCATGCTGAACGGCTTCGCGGGTCTGCGGCATCACGCCGTCGTCCGCCGCCACCACCAGGATGACGATGTCGGTGGCCTTGGCACCACGTGCACGCATCGCGGTGAACGCGGCGTGGCCCGGGGTGTCGAGGAAGGTGACCATGCCGCGGTCGGTTTCCACGTGGTAGGCACCGATGTGCTGGGTAATACCACCGGCTTCGCCAGCGGCAACCTTGGCACGACGGATGTAGTCGAGCAGCGAGGTCTTGCCATGGTCAACGTGACCCATGACGGTAACCACCGGTGCGCGCGACTCGGTCTGGCCTTCGAACTTCAGCGATTCGGCCAGGGAGTCTTCCAGGGCGGTATCGCTGACCAGGGTGACCTTGTGGCCCAGCTCTTCTGCGATCAGCTGAGCGGTTTCCTGGTCGAGCACCTGGTTGATGGTGACCGGGGTACCCAGCTTGAACATGAACTTGACCACTTCGGCGCCCTTGACGGACATCTGGTTGGCCAGTTCGGAGACGGTGATGGTCTCGCCGATGGTCACGTCACGAATGACAGGGCCAGTCGGGTTCTGGAAGCCGTGCTGGTTACGCTTCTTCAGCTTGCTCTTGCCACCACGGCCACGACGAGCGCCATCGCTCTCTTCGTCGGTGGTGCGCGGAGCGGCACGAGGCGTCGGAGCCTTTTCCTTCTCCTTGACCTTGACCTTGATCGAAACGCGCGGCGCTTCGCCACGACGCTCGCCACCACGACGGTCTTCGTCACGGGTACGGCCTTCGTTGCGACGGGCTTCGTCCTTCTTGCGCTCGGCAGCACGGGCTGCGGCGTCTTCGGACGCTGGCGCGTCGGCGACTACCGGGGCCGGGGCAGGCGCTGGCTCGGCCTTGGCGGCAGGCGCCGGGGCTGGAGCTGCAGCAGCGGCGTCGGCCGCCTGACGGCGAGCCTGCTCTTCGTTGCGCTGGCGAACTTCGGCCTCGACCTTGTCGCGAGCGGCATTTTCAGCCGCGCGGCGCTCATCCAGCTCACGCTTCTGCTCAGCCTGGATCTCTTCAGGGCTGCGCTGCACGAAAACTTTCTTCTTGCGTACTTCTACGCTGATGCTCTTGCTACCGGCGACACGCAGGGTGCTGGTGGTCTTGCGCTGCAAGGTAATCTTGCGCGGCTCTTCCGCCTTGCTCTTGTGGCTGCTCTTCAAATGGGTCAGCAGAGTCTGCTTCTCATTGTCGGTCACTACCTGACCGGCGTCGGTGTGCGGCAGACCTGCCTCACGCATCTGCTGCAGCAGGCGCTCTACCGGTGCCTCGACCTCTTGGGCCAGTTCTTTCACCGTGACTTGCGTCATGCACTTCTCTCCTCAGGCCGCGCCTAATTACTCGAACCAGTGGGCTCGGGCGGCCATGATCAACTTGCCGGCACGCTCTTCGTCGATGCCGTCGATGTCGAGCAGGTCGTCAATCGACTGCTCGGCCAGGTCTTCGCGGTTAACCACGCCGCGCACCGCCAGTTCCGCTGCCAGGTCCTTGTCCATGCCCTCGAGGGAGAGCAGGTCGTCGGACGGATGGGCGTCTGCCAGTTTTTCTTCGGTAGCGATGGCCTTGGTCAACAAACGGTCCTTGGCACGAGCGCGCAGCTCATTGACGATATCTTCGTCAAAGCCATCGATGTTGAGCATTTCTTCCAACGGTACGTAGGCAATTTCTTCGAGGCTGGTGAAGCCTTCGTCGACCAGCACTTGGGCCAGCTCCTCGTCGACTTCCAGCTCATCGATGAAATTGCGCAGGATGTCGCCGGTTTCAGCCTGTTGCTTGGCCTGGATGTCCTTCTCGGTCATCACGTTCAGGGTCCAGCCAGTCAGCTGACTGGCCAGGCGAACGTTCTGACCACCACGGCCAATGGCTTGCGCCAGGTTGTCTTCGGCAACGGCAATGTCCATTGCATGGGCATCTTCATCAACGATGATCGCCGCGACTTCGGCCGGCGACATGGCGTTGATGACGAACTGCGCCGGGTTCTCGTCCCACAGGACGATATCCACACGCTCACCACCCAGCTCGCCGGATACGGCCTGGACGCGCGAACCGCGCATGCCGATGCAGGCACCTTGCGGGTCGATGCGCTTGTCCTTGGAGCGGACGGCGATCTTGGCACGCGATCCCGGATCACGGGAGGCGGCCATGACTTCGATGAGGCCTTCGGCGATTTCCGGCACTTCGATGCGGAACAGCTCGATCAGCATCTGCGGCGCGGTGCGCGAGAGGATCAGCTGAGGGCCGCGGTTCTCGGTGCGAATTTCCTTGAGCAGCGCGCGCAGGCGCACGCCGACGCGGAAGGTCTCACGTGGAATGATGTCTTCGCGGGCCAGCAGGGCCTCAGCGTTGTTGCCCAGGTCGACGATGACGTTGTCACGGGTGACCTTCTTGACGGTGCCGGAGATGATCTCGTTGACCCGCTCGCGGTAGGCGTCGACCACCTGGGCGCGCTCGGCTTCACGGACCTTCTGCACGATGACCTGCTTGGCGGTCTGCGCGGCGATACGGCCGAACTCGATGGACTCGATCTTTTCTTCGATCACGTCACCGACTTTCGCTTCCGGGTGAGTGTCCTTGATCTTGTCCAGCCAGGTTTCGATCGCCGGATCGTCCAGGTCGTTCTCGTCGACCACGGTCCAGCGACGGAAAGTCTCATAGCTACCGGTGTGGCGGTTGATTTCCACACGCAGATCGACTTCGTCCTCAAAACGTTTTTTGGTTGCAGTAGCCAGGGCCACTTCCAGCGCTTCGAAAATGACGCCGGGCGGTACACCTTTTTCGTTGGATACCGATTCAACAACCAGCAGTACTTCTTTGCTCATCGTACGCCTCGCCTTGCGCAAGCCATTGGGCCCGGATAGTCCGCCGGGCCCGGCACGTCTCAGTCAAAACTGGGAATAATATTGGCCTTGTCGATCGAGTCGATCGGCAGCAGGAACTCCTGGTTGTCCACCTGGACCACCACGTCCTGATCCTCCACACCGCGGAGAAGGCCCTGGAAGTTACGACGACCCTCGAAGGGTGAACGCAGCTTGATCTTCACTTGTTCGCCGGCATGCGAGGCAAACTGTTCCAGAGTGAACAGTGGGCGATCCATGCCTGGAGAGGAGACCTCAAGGGTATATTCGCTGCTGATCGGATCTTCCACATCGAGGATCGCGCTGGCCTGACGGCTGACTGCTTCGCAGTCGTCCACCAGGATGCCGTCTTCCTTGTCGATATAGATGCGCAGTACCGAATGCTTACCCTGGGATACGAACTCGATCCCCCAGCACTGATAGCCCAGACCCTCGACCACCGGGGCCAACAAGGCCTGCAACTGTTCTAGCTTGCTCGACACCTGAACCCCCTCGTGCATGCTGTGCAAATAAAAAATGGGCGAAGCGCCCATCCCTGAAAGCGCCGTAGGACAACGACGCCGTAAATTGTTCGGCTAGCAAAAAGCCCCTGAAAAGGGGCTCCGCTGAAGCTGGTTGCGGGGGCTGGATTTGAACCAACGACCTTCGGGTTATGAGCCCGACGAGCTACCAAGCTGCTCCACCCCGCGACAAAGCTGGGGCGAAAGTATAAGACTTAACCTGCTTAAGGGTCAAACCCAAACCTTCACCTGCAAGAAAGCCCGCTAAAGCGGGCTCTCAAGCTTCAATTGGTACCGAGAAGGGGACTCGAACCCCTACACCCTATGGGCACAACCACCTCAAGGTTGCGTGTCTACCAATTCCACCACCTCGGCAATACTACTACTTGAAACCCGTTACTTCTGCTCTTCGGCCGGAGGAGGTACATCACCTTTGCTGGTGGTGTCGCTCTTCTGTTCCTGGAGCACCGGTACATCATCATTAACTGCCGGTTTCTGCGGCTCTTTCACTTCTAGCACCGCTGGATCTGGAAGACCTGCTTGGCTAAGCTGGTGAGCTTGTTGCTTCGCGAAGCATCCTAACCCAAGTGCTGTCAAAAAGAAAGTGGCAGCGAGTATAGCAGTTAATTTACTCAGGAAGGTAGCAGAACCTTGGCTTCCGAACACAGTGTTTGAGGCACCTGCGCCGAAAGATGCACCTGCTTCCGCACCCTTACCCTGTTGCAACAGAACCAGCACTACAAGCGACAGCGCTGCCAACAGATGAAAAACAACGATAACTGTTTCCAGCATTTGTTCAGTTTCCTGCGGCGCGACAAATTGCACCGAATTCGTCTGCGTTCAGGGACGCTCCACCAATGAGCCCCCCATCGATATCCGGCATGCCGAACAGTTCGGCCGCATTGGCCGCCTTCACGCTGCCGCCGTAGAGAAGCTGCACGTTTGCGGCAACTTCGGCGTCTTCGGCCGCCAACTGAGCGCGGATGGCTGCATGCACATCCTGAGCCTGTTGAGGCGAAGCCGTCAAACCTGTGCCAATGGCCCAAACCGGCTCATAGGCAATTACTGCATTGGCGAAAGCCTTAACACCGAACGCGTCGATGATACTGCTTAGTTGACCCCCGACAACTTCGAGTGTCTTGCCTGCCTCACGCTCTTCGAGAGTTTCCCCTACGCAGAGCACCGGCATTAAACCACTAAGTTGAGCGGCTGCAAACTTATCTTTCAGCACTTCTTCACTTTCGCCGATGATCTGGCGACGTTCGGAATGGCCAATCAAGACCAACTTGCAACCTGCTTCAACCAACTGACTCGGCGCAACTTCACCGGTCAGCGCGCCCTGTTCGGGCTTTACCGCAGAATTCTGTGCTCCGACAGTGATCCCCTTGCCTTGCAACCCATCAACCACCTGGTTGATGAACAGCGCTGAGGGGAACACCGCGACTTCAACACCGCTTGGCACGGACATATTGCCCAGGCCCAGGATCAGCTCAGCGACGCTGGCGCGGGTACCGTGCATCTTCCAGTTACCAGCTACCATGGGGCGACGCATGCTTTACCTCGTCGGTCAAAGTGGGCGCAGATCTTACCCAACCCGATCTGCGCTGGCAAGCCTCTTTCAGGCACAAACTTCCGCAACCAGCTTGGCCAGGGCTTCGGCGTGGCCACGCACCTGGTTTTCGTCGTCACCTTCGACCATTACCCGCACCAAAGGCTCGGTACCGGACTTGCGCAGCAGCACACGCCCGCGCCCCGCCATGGCCTCGGTGACCTTGGCGCTGGCTTCCTTGACGGCCGGATGCTCCAGAGGATCGACCTTGCTGGCGCCAAAGCGCACGTTGATCAATACCTGAGGGCATTTGCGCAGGGCCTGACGGGCCTGTGCCAGGGTCTCGCCGCGGCGCTTGAGCGCCATCAGCACCTGCAGCGCGGCAATGATCGCATCACCGGTGGTGGTGTGGTTGCAGCACACCACATGCCCGGAGTTCTCGCCACCCAGCAGCCAGTCCCGCTCGAGCAGCTCGGCCATCACGTAGCGATCGCCGACCTTGGCCCGCACGAACGGAATATCCAGGTCCTTGAGCGCCAGCTCCAGGCCCAGGTTGCTCATCAGCGTGCCGACCACCCCGCCTTGCAGCTTGCCACGCTCGTGCAGGTCGCGAGCGATGATGAACAGCAATTCGTCGCCATCGACGATGGCCCCGGTGTGGTCGACCATCAGTACCCGGTCGCCATCGCCATCGAAGGCGATGCCCAGGTCGGCATGGCCCACCAGCACGGCAGCCTGCAGCGATTCGATGTGGGTCGAGCCGCAACCCTCGTTGATGTTCAGGCCGTCGGGCTGCGCATGCAGCACGGTCACGTCGGCGCCGAGTTCGCGGAACACGCTCGGGGCCACCTTGTAGGTGGCGCCGTGGGCACAGTCGACAACAAGCTTGAGGCCTTCGAAGCTGGTGCTGCTTGGTACGCTGCTCTTGCAGAACTCGATGTAGCGGCCAGCCGCGTCGTTGATACGGGAAACCTTGCCCAGCTTGCTCGACTCGACCACGGTCATCGGCTGATCGAGCAATTCCTCGATCATCAGCTCGACTTCGTCAGGCAGCTTGGTGCCCTGCCCGGAGAAGAACTTGATGCCGTTGTCATCGTGCGGGTTGTGCGAGGCGCTGATGACGATGCCCGCTTCGGCATGGAAGGTGCGAGTCAGGTAAGCGATGGCCGGGGTCGGCATCGGCCCGAGCAGCATCACGTCAGCACCGGCTGCAGACAAACCGGCTTCGAGCGCGGACTCGAACATGTAACCGGAAATACGCGTGTCCTTGCCCACCAGCACACGGCAATTGCCCTGCTTGCGGAAGGCCATGCCTGCAGCCCAGCCCAGCTTCAGCATGAAGTCCGGAGTGATCGGGTATTCGCCGACACGGCCACGGATGCCGTCGGTACCAAAGTATTTTCTGCTCATAGGGACTCCAATGTTCTTATTCGGCGTTCTGTACCGCGGCAATCATGCGCACCACATCGACGGTCTCGGCCACATCATGGACGCGCAGGATGCTGGCCCCCTTGGTCATGGCCAGAGCCGCCAGCGCGAGGCTGCCGTACAGTCGCTCACCGACCGGACGATCCAGCGTCAGGCCGATCATGCTCTTGCGTGAAACACCCACCAGCAGCGGGCGCCCGAGGCGATAGAGCGCCTCCATGTGCTTGAACAGGCTGAGGTTGTGCGCCAGCGTCTTGGCGAAACCGAAGCCTGGATCAAGAATGATTCGTTCGGCGGGGATGCCCGCCGCTGCGCAAGCGGCCATCCGTTGTTCAAGATAGCGCGTTACGTCGGCGGTCACATCTTCGTAATGCGGGTCGTCCTGCATGGTACCGGGCTCGCCGCGCATGTGCATCAGGCACACCGGCAAGCCAGTGTCTGCCGCCGCATCCAGCGCACCATCGCGCTCCAGGGCGCGCACGTCGTTGATCAGGCCGGCACCCAGCCGGGCCGATTCGCGAATGACCGCAGGCGTCGAGGTATCGACCGAAATGACCACGTCGAAGCGACTGTTGATCGCCTCGACCATCGGCGCCACACGCTCGATCTCTTCGGTGACCGAAACCGCACGGGCGCCGGGGCGGGTCGACTCGCCACCGATGTCGATCAGCGTGGCACCCGCCGCGATCATCGCCTCGGCATGGCGCAACGCCTCGTCACGCTGGCTGAACCGTCCACCATCGGAGAAAGAGTCGGGCGTGATATTGAGAATACCCATGACATGGGTACGGGAAAGATCAAGAACCCGGTTGCCGCAAGGCAACCGGGTCGGGTACTGCACTGAGCTCATAGGTGCCCTTAGTGTTGAGCTGCTGGGCCGCCGATCGGCGATTCCGGGCGATCGTTCTGGGCAGTCGGGGCGCCAGAATCCTTGTCGTCATCCCAATCACGGGGTTCGCGCGGAGTACGGCCAGCCATGATGTCGTCAATCTGATCGGCATCGATGGTCTCGTACTTCATCAGGGCTTCGGTCATTGCCTCGAGCTTGTCGCGGTTGTCGATCAGCAGCTGCTTGGCCGTGGCATAGCACTGGTCGATGATGCTGCGCACTTCGGAGTCGATCAGCTTGGCAGTCTCGCCGGATACACTGGCGTGCTGGCTGGCGGCACTACGGCCGAGAAACACCTCGCCCTCCTCTTCGGCATACATCAGCGGGCCGAGCTTTTCCGACAGGCCCCACTTGGTCACCATGTTGCGAGCGATCTGGCTGGCCCGCATGATGTCGTTGGATGCACCGGTGGTGACACCATCGAAGCCCAGGGTCATCTCTTCGGCTATACGGCCGCCGTACAGCGAGCAGATCTGGCTGATCAGTGCGCGCTTGGACAGGCTGTAGCGGTCTTCTTCCGGCAGGAACATGGTGACACCCAGGGCACGACCACGCGGGATGATCGAAACCTTGTAGACCGGATCGTGCTCAGGCACCAGGCGACCGACAATCGCGTGCCCGGCCTCGTGATAGGCGGTGTTCCGCTTTTCCTTCTCGGACATGACCATGGTCTTGCGCTCGGCACCCATCATGATCTTGTCTTTGGCCAGCTCGAACTCTTTCATTTCGACCAGGCGCTTGTTGGAGCGCGCAGCGAACAGCGAAGCCTCGTTGACCAGGTTGGCCAGGTCGGCACCGGAGAAGCCTGGGGTACCACGGGCAATGACCGCCGGGTTGACGTTTTCGCCAACCGGCACCTTGCGCATGTGCACCTTGAGGATCTGCTCACGGCCGCGGATATCCGGCAGGCCGACCACGACCTGACGGTCGAAGCGACCTGGGCGCAGCAGTGCAGGGTCGAGCACGTCCGGGCGGTTGGTGGCGGCAATGACGATGATGCCATCGTTCATTTCGAAGCCGTCCATTTCCACCAGCAACTGGTTGAGGGTCTGCTCACGCTCGTCGTGACCGCCGCCCATGCCGGCGCCACGGTGGCGACCGACGGCGTCGATTTCGTCGATGAAGATGATGCACGGCGCGTGCTTCTTGGCCTGTTCGAACATGTCACGAACACGGCTGGCACCGACACCGACGAACATCTCGACGAAGTCCGAACCGGAAATGGTGAAGAACGGCACCTTGGCTTCACCGGCAATGGCCTTGGCCAGCAGGGTCTTACCGGTACCGGGCGGGCCGACCATCAGCACACCGCGCGGGATGCGGCCACCCAGGCGCTGGAACTTGCCCGGGTCGCGCAGGAACTCGACCAGTTCGCCCACTTCTTCCTTGGCCTCGTCGCAACCGGCGACGTCAGCCAGGGTAGTCTTCACCTGATCTTCGGAGAGCAGGCGTGCCTTGCTCTTGCCGAAGCTCATCGGCCCGCCCTTGCCGCCTGCACCACCTTGCATCTGGCGCATGAAGAACATGAACACGGCGATGATCACCAGGATCGGGAAGCTGGCCACCAGCAGCTGAGTCCAGATGCTCTGCTGCTCAGGCTGCTTGCCTTCGACGACCACGTGGTTGTCGACCAGGTCGCCGATCAGGCCATTGTCGGTGATGGCCGGGCGCACGGTCTTGAAGTTGTCACCGTCGGCGCGCTTGCCGGTAATGATGTAGCCGTCGACGGTCACACGCTCGACCTTGCCATCCTTGACCTGCTGGATGAAGTCGGAATAGTTGAGGGTCTGCGGCTCGTTAGGGCTGGAGAAGTTGTTCATCACTGTCACCAGGACAGCTGCGATGATCAACCACAGGATCAGATTCTTTGCCATGTCGTTCAATTCGCTACCCTCTGAGGCCGGCGCACGACGCAGCCGTGCCTCGCATGATATTCATCGCCCTAACTTACTACATTACCTACGCATCCGCAGGCACCGTCTGTAACCCTTTGTGAAAGCTAGACTACACGAAGTTCGGACGATCCTGACGGGGCAGCCGATTGGAAATAACTATCAGCCACCCCGCAATACGCCTCATGCCCCTTTGAAACCCCTGCCCAGCAGGTACTGCTCACGGGAACGGTCCCGCGAAGACGACGGCTTGCGCATCTGCACCTTGTCGAACTTGCTACGCACGTCCTTGAGGTACATGTCGAAACCTTCGCCCTGGAAGATCTTGATCAGGAAGTCCCCGCCAGGCTTGAGCACGCGGGTCGCCAGATCCAGGGCCAGCTCGCAGAGGAACATGGCGCGCGGCATGTCCACCGCAGGCGTACCACTCATATTGGGGGCCATGTCGGAAATCACAAGGTCTACGTGCGAATCACCGACCGCCTGAAGAATCTGCTGCAGCACTTCATCCTGGGTGAAGTCGCCCTGAATGAAGGTCACATCAGGGATCGAGTCCATTTCCAGAATGTCGGATGCGATCAGCCGGCCCTGGCCACCAATCAGACGACTGGTCACTTGCGACCAGCCTCCCGGTGCCGCACCAAGGTCGATCACGCTCATGCCGGGGCGGATCAGGCGGTCCTTTTCCTGGATCTCCAGCAGTTTGTAGCTCGCACGCGAGCGGTAGCCGTCCTTCTGCGCCTGTTTCACAAAAGGATCGTTGAAATGCTCTCGCAGCCAGTTTGCGCTGCTTTTGGAACGTTGTACCACGGGGCACCTCGATGATATGCGTCGTGATTGACTGGGCGGAGCCGGTGGCCCTCGGGTAAAATGCCGGTCAATTTTACAGAATCAGACGGAAAGGGTCAGATTATGCCGCTCAATAACGAGCAGAAGAAGCAATACAAGTCCATTGGTCACGACCTGAAGCCGGTCCTGATCGTTGCTGGCAACGGTTTGAACGAAGGCGTGATCGCCGAACTGGAGCGTGCGCTGGCTGATCACGAACTGATCAAGGTCGAAATTCGCTCGGAAGATCGCGAAGAGCGCGCCGCCGCCATTGCCGAACTGTGCAAGGTTGGCCGTGCCGAGCTGGTACAGACCATCGGCAAGAAAGCGCTGATCTATCGCAAGAACCCGCAGCCGAACAAGCAACTGTCCAACATCCACCGTTACAAGTGACGGTGGCTCCGCTCAGTGGCGCGCCTGGCGCGCCCTGACCGGGACTGGTTGGGCCACCAGCACGATGCCGGAGAAGCCCAGTACCAGGAAACAGAACATCTGCCAGCGCTCGCCGACCGAGATGCCGTAGCGCAAGGTGTAGTACCCCACGCAGGCCGCAAAGCCCAACAACAGCATCTGCCCGCGAAACTGCCGCCACCAGGCCGCCAGGCCGTCCACCCTCGCCAGCACCGCCAGTTGGGTCAACAAGCCAAGCAACGCCACGCCGATCAACCAGCGGTCGATCTGCCCGGCGACATCCTGCACCAGCAAGGGTGCAAGGCCACTGACTTTCAGCGCCGGCACCAACCCCACATGGAACACCCACAGGCCGCCGACCCAGAAAACCTGGGCCAGTTGCCAGAGGATCCCCTCGAGGGATGGCGCCCGCAGGCGCCGGTCAGATGTGTTTGACTTCGACAATCTCGTACTCGACCGTACCGCTTGGCGTCTTGACCACCACGGTGTCACCTTCTTCCTTGCCAATGATGGCACGGGCGATCGGTGCGCTGCTCGAAAGCTTGCCTTGTTTCACGTCGGCTTCATCTTCGCCAACGATCTGGTAGGTCACTTCGTCATCGGTTTCGGTGTTGGCCAGCACCACGGTGGTGCCGAAAATCACCTTGCCGGTGTGGGCGATGGTGGTGACGTCGATCACCACCGAGTTCTGCAGACGGCCTTCGATATCGCGGATGCGCGCTTCGACCATGCCCTGCTCTTCACGGGCGGCGTGGTATTCGGCGTTTTCCTTGAGGTCGCCCAGCTCACGCGCTTCGCCAATGGCTTGGCTCAGGCGCGGGCGCTCGGTCTTGCTCAGGAAGGTCAGCTCCTCTTCCAGGGCGCGAGCGCCCTGGACGGTCATCGGGTACTTGGTCATGCTCATGCTTTGAGTCCTGCATGCAGATCCTGCAGGCGACGAACAGTCTTCTCGGGACCGAATTTCAGCGCCTCGCAGATGGCTTCACCAGCCGCAATGGTAGTGGTGCAGTAGATCTTGTGCTGCAGCGCATTGCGACGAATCGAGTAGGAATCGGCGATCGACTGGCGGCCTTCGGTGGTATTGATGATCAGCGACACTTCGTCGTTCTTGATCATGTCGACCACGTGCGGACGACCTTCGGTCACCTTGTTCACACGGCGCACTTTCAGGCCCGCAGCTTCGATGACCTTGGCAGTGCCCGCCGTTGCAACCACTTCGAAGCCCAGGGCGATCAGGTCGCGGGCCACGCCAGCCACTTGCGGCTTGTCGTCGTCACGTACGCTGATGAACGCAGTACCGCCGGTCGGCAGCACTTCGCTGGCACCCATCTGGGCCTTGGCGAAGGCTTCACCGAAGCTGTCACCGACGCCCATGACTTCACCGGTCGATTTCATCTCAGGGCCGAGGATCGGGTCAACCCCCGGGAACTTGGCGAACGGGAAGACGGCTTCCTTGACGCTGTAGAAGTTCGGGATGATTTCCTGGGTGAAGCCCAGCTCTTTCAGGGTTTTGCCGGCCATGACGCGGGCGGCGATCATGGCCAGGGAGGTGCCGATGCACTTGGACACGAACGGTACGGTACGCGAGGCACGTGGGTTGACTTCGATCACGTAGATCTTGTCGCCCTGCAGGGCCAGCTGCACGTTCATCAGGCCGACAACGCCCAGTTCCAGGGCCATTTTCTTGACCTGTACGCGGACTTCGTCCTGCACTTCCTTGCTCAGCGAGTAAGGCGGCAGCGAGCACGCCGAGTCACCGGAGTGAACGCCGGCCTGCTCGATGTGCTGCATGATCGCGCCGATCACCACATCGGTGCCGTCGCAGACCGCATCCACGTCCATCTCGATGGCGCAGTTGAGGAAGTGGTCGAGCAGTACCGGGCTGTCGTTGGACACCTGTACGGCTTCACGCAGGTAGCGCTTGAGCTCGTCCAGCTCGTAGACGATCTCCATGGCGCGGCCACCCAGTACGTAGGACGGGCGCACGACCAGCGGGTAACCGATGCCACCAGCAGCGCGGATGGCTTCTTCTTCGCTGCGCACGGTGGCGTTTGGCGGCTGCAGCAGGTTCAGGCGCTGAACCATCTGCTGGAAGCGCTCACGGTCTTCGGCACGGTCGATGGCGTCCGGGCTGGTACCGATGATCGGTACGCCGGCCTCTTCCAGGGCGCGCGCCAGTTTCAGCGGGGTCTGGCCGCCGTAGTGAACGATGACGCCCTTCGGCTTCTCGACGCGGCAGACTTCCAGCACGTCTTCCAGGGTCAGCGGCTCGAAGTACAGGCGGTCGGAAGTGTCGTAGTCGGTGGAGACGGTTTCCGGGTTGCAGTTGACCATGATGGTCTCGTAACCGTCTTCACGCAGCGCGAGGGCTGCGTGCACGCAGCAGTAGTCGAACTCGATACCTTGGCCGATACGGTTCGGGCCGCCACCCAGGATCATGATCTTGTCGCGGGTCGACGGGTTGGCCTCGCACTCTTCCTCGTAGGTCGAGTACAGGTAGGCGGTGTCGGTGGCGAACTCGGCGGCGCAGGTGTCGACGCGCTTGTACACCGGGAACACTTCCAGCTTGTGGCGGTGACGGCGCAGGTTCTTGTCGGTGATGCCGAGCAGCTTGGCCAGACGCTGGTCCGAGAAGCCCTTGCGCTTGAGGCGCAGCATGTAGTCCTTGTCGATCGACGACAGGGCCAGGGTCTTGACCTTCTCTTCTTCCTTGATCAGGTCTTCCACCTGCACCAGGAACCACATGTCGATGCCGGTCAGTGCGAAGATTTCTTCACAGGTCATGCCCGAACGCATGGCGTCGGCGACGTACCAGATACGCTCGGCACCCGGCACGGTCAGTTCACGCTTGAGGATGCTGGCGGCTTCCGGGCTGGCCAGGTCGACTTTCGGGTCGAGGCCGCAGGCACCGACTTCCAGGCCGCGCAGGGCTTTCTGCAGGGATTCCTGGAAGGTACGGCCGATGGCCATGACTTCACCCACGGATTTCATCTGGGTGGTCAGGCGGGCGTCGGCTTTCGGGAATTTCTCGAAGGCGAAGCGTGGCAGCTTGGTGACGACATAGTCGATCGACGGTTCGAAGGACGCCGGGGTGCGACCACCGGTGATGTCGTTCTGCAGTTCGTCGAGGGTGTAACCAATGGCCAGCTTGGCGGCGATCTTGGCGATCGGGAAGCCGGTGGCCTTGGACGCCAGGGCGGACGAACGGGAAACGCGCGGGTTCATTTCGATCACGACCATGCGGCCGGTGTTCGGGCAGATACCGAACTGCACGTTGGAACCGCCGGTTTCAACACCGATTTCACGCAGCACCGCCAGCGAGGCGTTGCGCATGATCTGGTATTCCTTGTCGGTCAGCGTTTGCGCAGGTGCGACCGTGATCGAGTCACCGGTGTGCACGCCCATCGGGTCGAAGTTCTCGATGGAGCAGACGATGATGCAGTTGTCCTTCTTGTCACGGACCACCTCCATCTCGTATTCCTTCCAGCCGATCAGCGATTCGTCGATCAGCAGCTCCTTGGTCGGCGACAGGTCCAGACCACGGGTGCAGATTTCTTCGAACTCTTCACGGTTGTAGGCGATACCACCGCCAGTGCCGCCCATGGTGAACGACGGACGGATGATGCACGGGAAGCCGAGCTTCTCGAGGACCGCATTGGCCTCTTCCATGCTGTGGGCGATACCGGAGCGCGGGCACTCCAGGCCGATGTCCTTCATGGCCTTGTCGAAGCGCGAACGGTCTTCGGCCTTGTCGATGGTGTCGGCGTTGGCACCGATCATCTCGACGCCGAACTTTTCCAGAACGCCGTGGCGCTCCAGGTCCAGGGCGCAGTTCAGTGCAGTCTGGCCACCCATGGTCGGCAGTACGGCGTCCGGGCGCTCTTTTTCGATGATCTTGGCCACCGATTGCCATTTGATCGGCTCGATGTAGGTGGCGTCGGCCATGGCCGGGTCGGTCATGATGGTGGCTGGGTTGGAGTTCACCAGGATGACGCGGAAACCTTCCTCGCGCAGGGCTTTACAGGCCTGGGCGCCGGAGTAGTCGAATTCGCAGGCCTGGCCGATCACGATCGGGCCAGCGCCGAGAATCAGGATGCTTTTGATGTCTGTACGTTTTGGCATGGTTGTCACTCAAATCCGCGGGTCAGTCGGCAAGCCGTCTTGAACAATCTGGGTCAGGCGCTTCCGGGCGCGGCGCGAGCCGGCCCGGGGCCTTGATGCAGGATGCTCAGCGGCGCTTGGCCATGGCATCGGTGAAACGATCGAACAGTGGCGCGACGTCGGTCGGGCCTGGGCTCGCTTCAGGGTGGCCCTGGAAGCTGAACGCGCTCTTGTCGGTGCGCTCGATACCCTGCAGGGTGCCGTCGAACAGCGACTTGTGGATGGCGCGGACGTTGCCCGGCAGGGTGGCTTCGTCAACGGCGAAACCGTGGTTCTGGCTGGTGATCATGACCACGCCGGTGTCCAGGTCCTGGACCGGGTGGTTGGCACCGTGGTGGCCGTGGCCCATCTTCACGGTCTTGGCGCCGGAGGCCAGGGCCAGCAGCTGGTGGCCGAGGCAGATGCCGAATACCGGGATCTCGGTCTCGAGGATTTCCTTGATCGCCTGGATCGCATAGTCGCATGGCTCCGGATCACCAGGGCCGTTGGACAGGAACACGCCATCCGGATTCAGCGCCAGCACTTCGCTGGCCGGGGTCTGGGCAGGCACCACGGTCACGCGGCAGCCGCGGGCGACCAGCATGCGCAGGATGTTCAGCTTGACGCCGTAGTCGAAGGCGACCACGTGGTACGGCAGGTCGGCAGCATCGATGGTCGGGTGGCTGTCGGTTTTCAGTTCCCACACGCTGGAGCGCCACTCGTAGCGTTCCTTGGTGGAAACGACCTTGGCCAGGTCCATGCCCTTCAGGCCAGGGAAGCCGCGGGCAGCAGCGATGGCGGCTTCTTCGCTGATGTTGTCACCCGCCAGGATGCAGCCGTTCTGAGCGCCTTTTTCGCGCAGGATACGGGTCAGGCGACGGGTGTCGATGCCGGCGATGGCGACGACATTGTTGGCCTTGAGGTACTCAGGCAGCGACTGGGTGTTACGCCAGTTGCTGGCCAGCAGCGGCAGGTCGCGGATGACCAGGCCAGCGGACCAGACACGGTTCGACTCGGCGTCTTCCGGGGTGGTGCCGGTGTTGCCGATGTGCGGGTAGGTCAGGGTAACGATTTGCTGCGCGTAGGAAGGGTCTGTAAGGATTTCCTGGTAGCCGGTCATAGCGGTGTTGAATACCACCTCACCAACGGTCTGACCGTCGGCACCGATGGCTTCACCGCGGAAAATACTGCCGTCGGCAAGGGCGAGTATGGCTGGCTTTGTCAAGAAGACCTCCCGTAAATCAAGCATGAAAGGGCGATCGCAGGTTGCAAAAAAGCGGAGTGACGTATGGACACGTCACCCCGCTTTTATGTGCTGAATTCAATTCGCTGCGCGCTTTTAGTGGACACACTAAAGCTGTAGCTTACAGAAAAGTGCGTTTTCGGTCTACCGCATATGTGTCTCCAAAACACATGATTGCGACAGACTGACATCGGCGTCGCCTGTTTCGCGGGTAAACCCGCTCCCAAGGGGGCCGCACAGCGCCTAAGCCCTGCACCAATCCTATGGGAGCGGGCGTGCCCGCGAACAAGCCAACATCGACCAAACCGATCAGTGCAGCTCGAGCACGTCCTGCATGTCGTACAGGCCTGGCTCGCGCCCATCCAGCCACAGCGCCGCACGCACCGCGCCCTTGGCGAAGGTCATGCGGCTGGAGGCCTTGTGGGTGATTTCCAGGCGCTCGCCCTCAGCGGCAAACAGCACGGTGTGATCACCCACCACGTCCCCGGCCCGCACCGTGGCGAAGCCGATGGTCTTGCGATCACGCGCGCCGGTCTGGCCTTCACGGCCGTAGACCGCCACTTCCTGCAGATCACGCCCCAGCGCATTGGCAACCACTTCACCCATGCGCAGCGCGGTCCCCGAAGGGGCATCGACCTTGTGCCGGTGGTGCGCCTCGATGATCTCGATGTCGACATCATCGCCCAGCACCCGCGCCGCCATGTCCAGCAGCTTGAGGCTGAGGTTGACGCCCACGCTGAAGTTGGCGGCGAACACGATCGGGATATCCTTGCCCGCCTCGGCCAGCAACTGCTTTTCCTCGACGGAGAAACCGGTGGTGCCGATGATCATCGCCTTGCCGTGCTTACGGCAGAAGGCCAGATTCTTCAGGGTCACTGACGGGTGGGTGAAATCGATCAACACGTCGAATTCATCGGCGACCTTGGCCAGGTCATCGGACAGCAGAACACCAATCCGGCCAAGGGCCGCCAACTCACCGGCATCCGCGCCAACAAGCGAGCTGTCAGGGCGATCGATTGCCGCCGTCAGCCCCGCGCCCGGGGTTTGCTGCACGGCTTCGATGAGGGTCTTGCCCATGCGCCCTGCTGCGCCCATTACCGCAATACGTCGCATAACCTGTTCCTTCTCAAAGATCGCCGAAGAAGCGTTTCACGCCATCGAACCAGCCATTGGCCTTGGGCGAATGGGAGCTGTCGCCTTCCAGCGAACTGCGCAGCTCTTCGAGCAACTCGCGCTGACGGCGGCTGAGGTTGACCGGGGTTTCCACCGCCACACGGCACAACAGGTCACCGGCACCACCACCACGCACCGGCGCCACGCCCTTGCCACGCAGGCGGAACTGCTTGCCGGTCTGGGTACCTTCCGGAATCTTCAGCTTCACGCGACCATCGAGGGTCGGCACTTCCAGCTCGCCACCCAGGGCGGCGTCGGTGTAGCTGATTGGCACTTCGCAATACAGGTGCTTGCCATCACGCTGGAAGATCTCGTGCTCGCGCACGCTGATCACAACGTAAAGGTCGCCGGTCGGCCCACCATGGGTACCCGCCTCGCCCTCACCGGACAGACGGATGCGGTCACCGGTATCGACACCCGCCGGCACCTTGACCGACAGGGTCTTGTATTCCTCGACACGGCCTTCTCCGTGGCACGAGGTGCACGGGTCGGTGATGATCTTGCCCTGGCCATGGCAGCGCGGGCAGGTCTGCTGCACCGAGAAGAAGCCTTGCTGCATGCGCACCTGGCCGATGCCGCCACAGGTCGGGCAGGTCGACGGGGTCGAACCCTTCTTGGCACCGGAGCCGTCGCACGGCTTGCAGTTGACCAGCGTTGGCACGCGGATGCTGACCGTGGTGCCACGCACTGCTTCTTCCAGGTTCAGCTCCAGGGTGTAGCGCAGGTCGCTGCCGCGCTGGGCACCGCCACGTCCACCGCCGCGCCCACCACCGAAGAAGTCGCTGAACACATCACCGAAGATGTCGGAGAAGTTGGCGCCACCGAAGCCGGCACCGCCGCCACCCATGCTCGGGTCGACGCCGGCGTGACCGTACTGGTCGAACGCCGCACGCTTGCTCGCATCGGACAGCACTTCGTAGGCCTCGTTGGCCTCCTTGAACTTGTCTTCCGACTCTTTGTCGCCCGGGTTGCGGTCCGGGTGGTATTTCATCGCCAGGCGGCGGTAAGCCTTCTTGAGGTCAGCTTCGCTGGCGCCGCGCTCGACACCCAGGACCTCATAATAATCACGCTTGGACATAGGTCATTTGCACCTTGTGGGGCGTCCGGCATCTGCGCCGCGCCATCAGCACCTGCCTGCAAACCACGAGTGGCACGGACAAATGCTGTAAAAAATCTCGAATTCCAGATACGCCAACGCGGGAGCAAGCCCCCGCGCGGCGACATCCTACCAGTTCACCGGCACAAGCCGGTGAACGGGTCGACAACATGCAACGATTACTTCTTGTCGTCGCCTTTCACTTCTTCGAACTCGGCGTCAACCACGTCATCGTGCTTGGCTTCCGGCTCGGCTTGCTGCGCGCCGCCCTGAGGCTGTTCGGCCTGCTGCTCGGCGTACATCTTCTGAGCAACCGGAGCCGAAACCTTGGACAGCTCTTCGACCTTGGCGTCGATGGCGGCCTTGTCGTCGCCTTTGACAGCGGCTTCCAGGGCAACTACGGCCGCTTCGATCGCGGTTTTCTCTTCAGCAGTGACCTTGTCACCGGCGTCAGCGACCATCTTGCGAGTCGAGTGCACCAGTGCGTCACCCTGGTTACGGGCAGCGGCCAGCTCTTCGAACTTGCGGTCTTCCTCGGCGTTGGCCTCGGCGTCACGCACCATGCGCTCGATTTCTTCGTCCGACAGGCCGGAGTTGGCCTTGATCACGATCGACTGAGCCTTACCGGTGGCCTTGTCTTTGGCGCCGACGTGCAGGATGCCGTTGGCGTCGATGTCGAAGGTCACTTCGATCTGCGGTACGCCACGTGGCGCTGGCGGAATGTCAGCCAGGTCGAACTTGCCCAGCGACTTGTTCTGCGCAGCCTGCTTGCGCTCACCTTGCAGCACGTGAATGGTCACGGCGCCCTGGTTGTCGTCGGCAGTCGAGAACACCTGCGACTTCTTGGTCGGGATGGTGGTGTTCTTCTCGATCAGCGCGGTCATCACGCCACCCATGGTTTCGATACCCAGGGTCAGCGGGCTGACGTCCAGCAGCAGTACGTCTTTCACGTCACCGGCCAGTACGGCGCCCTGGATGGCAGCACCCATGGCCACGGCTTCGTCCGGGTTGACGTCCTTGCGCGCTTCCTTGCCGAAGAAATCGGCAACGGCCTTCTGCACCATCGGCATACGGGTCTGGCCACCGACCAGGATCACGTCGTCGATCTTGCTGGCGTCGATGCCGGCGTCTTTCAGGGCGATGCGGCAAGGCTCGATGGTACGTTGAACCAGATCTTCTACCAGCGACTCCAGCTTGGCGCGGGAGATCTTCACGTTCAGGTGCTTAGGACCGGTGGCATCTGCAGTGATGTACGGCAGGTTGACGTCGGTCGACTGAGCGGAGGACAGCTCGATCTTGGCCTTTTCAGCGGCTTCTTTCAGGCGCTGCAGAGCCAGTGGATCGTTCTTCAGGTCCATGCCGGACTCTTTCTTGAACTCGTCGACGAGGTAGTCGATCAGGCGCATGTCGAAGTCTTCGCCACCCAGGAAGGTGTCGCCGTTGGTGGCCAGCACTTCGAACTGGTGCTCGCCATCAACTTCGGCGATTTCGATGACCGAAACGTCGAAGGTACCGCCACCCAGGTCATAAACGATGACAGTGTGGTCGCCCTTGGCCTTGTCCATGCCGTAGGCCAGCGCAGCGGCGGTCGGTTCGTTGATGATGCGCTTCACGTCCAGACCAGCGATGCGACCGGCGTCTTTGGTGGCCTGGCGCTGGCTGTCGTTGAAGTAAGCCGGAACGGTGATGACCGCTTCGGTAACTGGCTCGCCGAGGTAGTCTTCGGCGGTCTTCTTCATTTTCTTCAGGACTTCGGCGCTGATCTGAGGTGGCGCCATGTCCTTGCCAGCGGCCTGTACCCAAGCGTCGCCGTTACCGCCCTTGACGATCTTGTACGGCACCAGCTTGATGTCTTTCTGCACGACGTCTTCTTCGAAGCGGCGGCCGATCAGGCGCTTCACGGCGAACAGGGTGTTGTGCGGGTTGGTCACAGCCTGGCGCTTGGCCGACTGACCGACCAGGATTTCGCCGTCGTTAGCGTAGGCCACGATCGAAGGGGTAGTACGCGCGCCTTCGGCGTTTTCGATGACCTTGACGTTACCGTTTTCCAGAATGGAGACGCACGAGTTGGTGGTCCCCAGGTCAATACCGATGATTTTGCCCATGTTATCTCTCCCGAAACTTGAATTTGGTGGCAGCGGCTACTGCTGGCCAACTGCGGTAATACTTGAACGCTTGACACCTAGATGGGGATGCCCCGACAGATTTCAAGCCTTCTCATCGATAGAAGGTTGCGGGGCTGCCGGTGCCTTGCTCACCACCACCATGGCGGGGCGCAGCAGGCGACCGTTGAGCAGGTAGCCCTTCTGGAACACGTTGAGCACGCTGTTCGGCTCGACGTCGGCGCTTTCCTGCATGGCCATCGCCTGGTGGTGCTCGGCGTTGAATGGCTGGCCGTGCGGGTCGATGGCTTCGAGGTTGTAGCGCTTCAGGGTGTCCTGGAACATCTTCAGGGTCAGCTCGACGCCATCACGGATGGTCTTGACCTGTTCGTCATCAGCATTGGAGTGCGCCAGGGCCAGCTCCAGGCTGTCGATCACCGGCAGCAGGTCGCCAGCGAACTTCTCGAGGGCGAACTTGCGCGCCTTGTCGACTTCCTGCTCAGCGCGGCGAATGCTGTTCTGCGCTTCTGCAGCGACACGCAGGGACTGATCCTTGGCGGCGGCCAGCTGCTCCTCGAGCTCCTGAACGCGGGCGCCGTTATCCACTGCACCAGCCTCTTCGGCGTTAAGGTCTTTTTCATTCAGCTGTTCGTCAGCCATGAGTTCTCTCCTGGGCAATTTCTGTTGTACGAGCAAAGCTCGCCGTGTCTGCCGGCTATATGGGGCCGGAAAAACCAGCTTCAAGGGGCAAGCGGGTTTTGCAGGCCGCAACAGAATCCGCCAGAGGGCATTGGCAGGGCCGAAAAAAGTACTGTATAAATAACCAGACCTGAACTTCGGGAGCCGCCCCCATGCTGGTGCACCTGTCCATTCACAACTACGCCATCGTCGAGCACCTCGACCTCGAAATCGCCCGTGGCATGTCGGTCATCACCGGCGAGACCGGTGCGGGCAAGTCGATCATGCTCGACGCCCTCGGCCTGGCCCTCGGCGACCGCGCCGACAGTGGCGTGGTGCGCCCCGGCACCGACAAGGCGGACATCCTTGCCACGTTCGACCTGGTGGACATCCCCGAAGCCCATGCCTGGCTGGCCGAACGCGATTTGGACAACGACGGGTTGTGCATCCTGCGCCGGGTCATCACCGCCGAAGGCCGCAGCCGTGGCTACATCAACGGCACCCCCTGCCCGCTCGGCGACCTCAAGGCGCTGGGCGAGCTGCTGATCGACATCCACAGCCAGCATGAACACCAGTCGCTGCTCAAGACCGATACCCACCGCCGCCTGGTGGACGAATACGCCGGCGCCATCGACCTGGCCCGCCAGGTGCAACTTGCCGCCAAGCGCTGGAACCAGACCCGCCTTGAGCTCGAGCGACTGAGCAATTCCGGCGACGAGCAACGCGCCCGCCACCAGCTGCTCAGCTATCAGCTTGAAGAGCTCGACAACCTCGGCCTGGGCGAAAACGAACTGGAGCACCTGGAGCAGGAGCACAAGAACCTGACCAACGCCGAAGCCCTGTTCGGCATCTGTCGCCAGGTCATCGACCAGTGCAGCGAGAGCGATTCGGGCAACGTGCTCAGCGCCCTCACCTCCAGCCTCAACCGCCTCGGCGCTGCAGCGAACGCTCCGCGCGCGCTGGGTGAGGCCGCGAACATGATCGCCAGCGCACAGATCCAGGTAGAAGAAGCGATGGGCGAACTCAACCGCTTCCTCGACAATTTCGATGCCGACCCCATGCGCCTGCAAGCACTGGAAGAGCGCCTCGACACAATCTATACCCTGGCGCGCAAGCACCGCGTGCACCCCACCGAGCTGCCGCACCTGCAGCAACAGCTGATGGACGAACTGGAAGGCCTGAACGCCAGCGATGAGTCGATCGAGCGCCTGGGCGAGGAGCTTGGCGCCTTTGCCCAGCACTATAAAGAGAAGGCATTGGAGCTGAGCGCCTTGCGCCAGCAGGCGGCCAAGCAGCTGGCCGTGGCCGTGGAGCAGGAAATCCAGCGCCTGGGCATGCCGGGTGGCCGGTTCTGCATCGAGCTCACACCCAACGAAGGCCACGACCTGTCGCCGCACGGCCTGGAGCAGATCGAACTGCTGGTCAGCGCCAACCCTGGGCAGCCACTCAAGGGCCTGGCCAAGGTAGCGTCCGGCGGCGAGCTGTCGCGTATCAGCCTGGCGATCCAGGTGATCACGGCGCAAACCTCGCGCATTCCAACCCTGGTGTTCGACGAAGTGGACGTCGGCATCGGCGGCCCGACGGCCGAAATCGTTGGGCAGCTGCTGCGCCGCCTGGGCGAGCGCGGCCAGGTACTGACCGTGACGCACCTGCCGCAGGTTGCGGCGCAAGGGCACCATCACCTGTTCGTGCACAAGGTGCGTAACAGCGACACCACCCATACCGCGGTGGCCAGCCTGGGCAAGCGCGAGCGGGTCGAGGAAGTGGCGCGGATGCTCGGCGGCATTGACCTGACCAAGGAATCCCTGGCGCATGCGCGCAAGATGGTGGTTTCCGGCAAGGCTTGAGATCTTCTTCGCCCCCATTCGCGGGCAAGCCCGCCCCCACAGGACGCTCAAAGACTTCAAGGCTTGTGCAGTACTTGCGGGAGCGGGCTTGCCCGCGAAGAGGCCGGAACAAGCAGTGCATCTTCTGCCAGCCTCTAAAGCACAAAGGCGACCCGAAGGTCGCCTTTGTCATTCATAACGCGCTAAATCGTTACTTTTTCTTACGCACATACAGGACCAGGTTGTGGTCCACGAGCTCGTAGCCATGCTCGGCCACGATCTCTTTCTGGCGACGCTCGATTTCAGCGTCCATGAACTCGATCACTTCGCTGGTCTCCACGTTGACCATATGGTCGTGGTGACCGCCGTCAGCCAGCTCGAACACCGCGTGGCCGCCGTCGAAGTTGTGGCGTACCACCAAGCCAGCCGCTTCGAACTGGGTCAGTACGCGATAGACGGTTGCCAGACCGACGTCCTCGCCAGCCTCCATCAGCGCCTTGTAGACATCCTCGGCGCTCATGTGACGTTGCTCGGTAGAGTCGAGCATTTGAAGGATCTTGACTCGAGGCAGTGTCACCTTGAGACCGGCTTTGCGCAATTCGCTATTTTCAACCATGGTCAGCTTTCTCGCCGATGCTGCTTCGCAGCTTCTCTTAATACGGGTATGATCGGGGTTTACGTTGTCCAGCCAAGATAGTGGAAGTCGCCCACCGATGCAAAACACCAAGCTCTTGCTAAACAGCCTCGCCCTCGCGGGACTGCTCGCACTCGCCGGTTGCTCGTTTCCCGGGGTTTACAAAATCGACATCCAGCAGGGCAATGTCGTCACGCAAGACATGATAGACCAATTACGCCCCGGAATGACCCGTCGGCAAGTAAGGTTTATCATGGGTAACCCGCTGCTTCAGGACACCTTCAACACCAACCGTTGGGATTATCTGTACAGCCTGCAGCCGGGTGGCGGCAAACGCCAGCAGGAACGCATGAGTATCTTCTTCAACGACAGCGACCAACTGGTCAGCCTGTCCGGCGACTTCATGCCAGGCGTGAGCCGCGACCAGGAAATCCTCGGTGGCAGCAGCGACACGACTGTCAGCCCGAGCGCCCAGCCAGAGCAGGCCAAGCCGCAGCCGGAAGAGAAACCGGCCAAGCCAGGCTCGACGGAAGAGTCCATCCAGCGCGAGATCGACACCATCGAGACCACCCCGGTGCCGACCCCGGCACCGCTGGAAACCTCACCGCAGTAATTGCCGGCCAGATGAAAAAGCCCGGACCATGGTCCGGGCTTTTTATTGCCAGCCAGTTCAGCTAGCGCTTGGCCTTGGCCTGTGCAGCACGCTGCCTGCGCGCCTCTTTCGGGTCGAGCAATAGAGGCCGGTAGATCTCCAGGCGATCCCCTTCCTCGACCACGCGCTCGTGCGCATCCGCCACCTGCTTGCCGAAAATACCCACAGGGCATTGCTCGACATCCAGCCCGCCGACCTGCGCGGCAATCCCGCACAAGCGCAGCGCTTCACGCACGCTTGCCCCATCCGGCACTTCACAGGCCAACAGCCACTGGCGCTCGGCCGTGGCGTAGGCCACTTCGACCTTAACCATTGAGCTGCTTGGCACGCTGGCAGAACGCATCCACCAGGGTATTGGCCGCCTGGTTGAACAGCGGCCCGAGCGTGGCACGCACGATCGCGCCGGCGTAGTCGAAGGTCAGGTCCAGGCTGATCTTGCAGGCTTTGTCACCGAGCGGTTTGAACACCCACAGGCCATGCAGCTGGGTGAACGGCCCCTCTTCCAGGTACATCTCGATGGACTGCCCCGGCACCAGCACATTGCGGGTGACGAACTGCTGGCTCATGCCGCCCTTGGCCACTTCCAGCTTCGCCCGCATGTGCGTGTCGCTGGCCTCGATCACTGTCGACGCCGAGCACCACGGCAGAAATTCAGGGTAACTGGCCACATCATTGACCAGATCGTAGAGCGCCTGGGCAGGGTACGGCAGCAGGGCGGAGCGTTGAATATGGGTAGTCATCCAGGCGTCACTTCCAAGGCTGGTTGGCGGCGCTTCGCAGCGTGCCGAAAACAGGTTCTGTGCATAGAACAGGCCTTGTATTGTCCGGTATTCATTGCAGTGGCTCAAGCACACCGAAATCCCATAGCCGATCACGCGATGACTTGCCTATAATGCCGCCCCTATGGCTAAACAAAAGAAACATCCGACCGGGACCATCGCGCAAAACAAAAAGGCGCGACACGATTACTTCATCGAACACAAGTTCGAGGCCGGGCTGGTCCTGTCCGGTTGGGAAGTAAAAAGCCTGCGGGCCGGCAAGGCGCACCTGACCGACAGCTACGTGCTGCTCAAGGATGGCGAAGCCTGGCTGTTCGGCAGCCACATCACCCCGCTGACTACCGCCAGCACCCACGTCATCGCCGACCCCACGCGCACCCGCAAGCTGCTGCTGAACAAGCGCGAGCTCGAGCGCGTGGAGGCCGCCGTGGCGCAGAAGGGCTACACCTGCGTGGCCCTGGCGCTGTACTGGAGCAAGCACCTGATCAAGTGCGAGATCGCGCTTGGCAAGGGCAAGAAGGAGTTCGACAAGCGCGACACCATGCGCGAACGCGACTCCAACCGCGAGCTGCAGCGTGCGGTGCGGAACAAGGGCAAGGAAGAGTAATCACTCTTTAAGCCTGTTCCGGCCTCTTCGCGGGCAAGCCAGCTCCCACAGGACTGCACTGGGCCTGAAATTTGCTCAGTACTTGTGGGAGCGGGCATGCCCGCGAAGAATCCAGCACCGATCTCAACGCCCGCTGCGCCGCTCTGCCCGTGCCACCCGCTGGGCTTCATCCTGCGCCTCTTCCAGCACCTCCTGCACATACAGAATGTGCCGGCTGGACACCTCCCGCGCATCTTCCGCCCTGCCCTCGACAATCGCCAGGTACAACTCGCGGTGCTGACTGATCAGCATGTCGCGTGTTTCCGTACGCTGCTGATACATGCCTCCGATGTTGGTCACCACGTTGCGCTTTAGCAGGTCGAACAAGCCACGGATCGTATGCAGCAACACCGCGTTGTGGCTGGCCTCGGCAATCGCCAGGTGGAAGCGCGCATCGGCCGCGCCCTCCTCCGCCCGCGTCACCTCGTCAGCGCGCGCATAGCAATCCTGCAAGGTATCGAACGCCGCCTTCAGCCGCGCACGATCCGGCTCGGTGGCACGCTGGGCCGCGTAATAGGCGCATGACGCCTCCAGGGTATGGCGAAACTCAAGCAGGTCGCGCTGCGCCTCGGCACTGTGCTCGAGCAACTGCAGCAACGGGTCGCTGAAGGTCGAACCGAGCGATTCAGCCACGTAGTTGCCGCCACCCTGGCGGCTCACCAGCAGACCCTTGGCCACCAGCTTCTGGATCGCCTCACGCAGTGACGGGCGCGACACACCGAACTGTTCGGCCAGGACGCGCTCGGCCGGCAGCCGCTGCCCAGAGGTCAGCGTGCCTTCCAGAATCATCCCTTCCAACCGATCGACGATGTCGTCGGACAGGCGCCGTTGGCGGACCTGATCAAAAACCATCACATGCTCTCCACAAAACCCCCGGCCAATTTCAGGGGGTGCCTATTCTCGCCGATCCACGCCGCGCCAGCACGCATCAGCCGATGATTTTCACAAGGCTCCAGGCGCCCGTTCATCGACCCACGACCAAAGTTTTGCACAGGACAAATTGACACACCCACGACAGCGCTTTTAACCTAGCGACCAGCCATTGTAAATTGGTCTTACCAATTATCCAATGCCAGTGCCTGACCAACAACAATTAGGGGCCACCCCATATGCAAACCTGGCAACAACTCTATACCCCGCTCGGTAGTCTCGGCCTGTCCGCGCTGGCGGCGGTCATCCCCATCGTGTTCTTCTTCCTGGCCCTGGCCGTGTTCCGTCTCAAAGGCCACGTGGCTGGCAGCATCACCCTTGCCCTGTCGATCCTGGTGGCGATCTTCGCCTTCCAGATGCCTGTCGACATGGCCCTGGCTGCCGCAGGGTACGGCTTCCTTTACGGCCTCTGGCCAATTGCCTGGATCATCGTTGCCGCGGTGTTCCTGTACAAACTCACGGTCAAGAGCGGCCAGTTCGAAGTGATCCGCAGCTCGGTGCTGTCGATCACCGACGACCAGCGCCTGCAGGTGTTGCTGATCGGCTTCTGCTTCGGTGCCTTCCTCGAAGGCGCGGCCGGCTTCGGCGCCCCGGTGGCCATCACCGCCGCGCTGCTGGTGGGCCTGGGCTTCAACCCGCTGTACGCCGCCGGCCTGTGCCTGATCGCCAACACCGCACCGGTCGCCTTCGGCGCCCTGGGCATCCCGATCATCGTGGCCGGCCAGGTCACCGGCATCGACGCCTTCCACATCGGCGCCATGACCGGCCGCCAGCTGCCGCTGCTGTCGCTGTTCGTACCGTTCTGGCTGGTGTTCATGATGGACGGCCTGCGCGGCGTGAAAGAAACCTGGCCCGCGGCCCTGGTCGCCGGCCTGAGCTTTGCCGTGACCCAGTACTTCACCTCGAACTTCATCGGCCCTGAACTGCCGGACATCACCTCGGCCCTGGCCAGCCTGATCTGCCTGACGCTGTTCCTGAAAGTCTGGCAGCCCAAGCGCGCCTTCGCCGAAGCCAAAGGCAGCGTCGGCGCCGCCGTGGTGCAGCCAAGCGGCAGCCAGCCGACCCCATACAGCTTCGGCGAGATCTTCAAGGCCTGGTCGCCGTTCCTGATCCTGACCGTGCTGGTCACCATCTGGACCCTGAAACCGTTCAAGGCGGCCTTCGCCCCGGGCGGCGCGATGTACAACTTCGTGTTCAACTTCGCCATCCCGCACCTCGACCAGCTGGTGATCAAGACCGCGCCGATCGTCACCGCGCCGACTGCCATGCCAGCGGTGTTCAAGCTCGACCCGATCTCCGCCACCGGCACCGCGATCTTCCTTTCGGCGCTGATCTCCATGTGGGTGCTGAAGATCAACTTCAAAACTGGTCTGACCACTTTCAAGGAGACCTTCTGGGAACTGCGCTGGCCGATCCTGTCGATCGGCATGGTGCTGGCCTTCGCCTTCGTCACCAACTACTCGGGCATGTCGTCGACCATGGCCCTGGTGCTGGCCGGCACGGGCGCCGCGTTCCCGTTCTTCTCGCCGTTCCTCGGCTGGCTGGGCGTGTTCCTGACCGGTTCCGACACCTCGTCCAACGCCCTGTTCAGCTCGCTGCAGGCCACCACCGCGCACCAGATCGGGGTCAACGACACCCTGCTGGTTGCCGCCAACACCAGTGGCGGCGTGACCGGCAAGATGATCTCGCCGCAGTCGATCGCCGTGGCCTGCGCCGCCACCGGCCTGGTCGGCAAGGAATCCGACCTGTTCCGCTTCACCGTCAAGCACAGCCTGTTCTTCGCCACCATCGTCGGCCTGATCACCTTGATCCAGGCCTATTGGCTGACCGGCATGCTGGTTCATCACTAAAGTGAAAGGGGCCGGGCGCCCTGACGCGCCCGGCATCTCCTTCAACCCACGCTGCGAGAATCCATGATCATTTCCGCCTCCACCGACTATCGCGCCGCGGCCCAACGCAAGCTGCCTCCCTTCCTCTTCCACTACGCCGACGGCGGCGCCTACGCCGAGCACACCCTGCGCCACAACGTCTCGGACCTGGCCAGCATCGCCCTGCGCCAGCGCGTGCTGAAGAACATGTCCGAACTCAGCCTCTCCACCCGCCTGTTCGACGAAACCCTCAGCATGCCCGTGGCCCTGGCCCCGGTCGGCCTCACCGGCATGTACGCCCGGCGCGGCGAAGTGCAGGCGGCGCGTGCGGCGGCGGCCCACGGCATTCCGTTCACCATGTCGACCGTATCGGTGTGCCCGATCGAAGAAGTGGCGCCTGCCATCGACCGGCCGATGTGGTTCCAGCTGTACGTGCTCAAGGACCGCGGCTTCATGCGCAACGCGCTGGAGCGGGCCAAGGCCGCCGGCGTGAAGACCCTGGTGTTCACCGTCGACATGCCGGTGCCCGGCGCCCGCTACCGCGACGCCCACTCTGGCATGAGCGGCGCCAACGGCCCGATGCGCCGCGTGCTGCAGGCCATGACCCACCCCGAGTGGGCGTGGGATGTTGGCGTGATGGGCCGCCCGCATGATCTGGGCAACATCTCCAAGTACCGTGGCAACCCCACCGGCCTTGCCGACTACATCGGTTGGCTGGGCAACAACTTCGACCCGTCCATTTCGTGGAAGGACCTGGAGTGGATCCGCGAATTCTGGGACGGCCCGATGATCATCAAGGGTATCCTCGACGCCGACGACGCCCGCGACGCGGTCAAGTTCGGTGCCGACGGCATCGTCGTGTCCAACCACGGCGGCCGCCAGCTCGACGGCGTGCTGTCCAGTGCCCGCGCCCTGCCGGCGATTGCCGATGCGGTAAAAGGTGATTTGAAGATCCTCGCCGACTCCGGCATCCGCAGCGGCCTCGACGTGGTGCGCATGATCGCCCTCGGCGCCGACAGCGTGCTGATCGGCCGCGCCTTCCTCTGGGCCCTGGCCGTGCATGGCCAGGCCGGGGTGAAGAACCTGCTCGAACTGTTCGAGAAGGAAATGCGCGTGGCCATGGTGCTGACCGGCGCCAAGTCGATCAGCGAGATCACCCGCGACTCGCTGGTCCGCGAACTGGGCGCCTGAGCGCCCGCCTACGATACCGCCTGAATGACCGGGGCACGCCGCGCGCCAGACGCCGCGGCCCCGCGAGGAGATTGCATGAGCCTGCCTGCTGCGTTCCTGCGTGATGTCGAGCGCCTGATCCCCGCCGAACGCCGTTTCGACGACCCGACCTCCACCCTGGCCTTCGGCACCGACGCCAGCTTCTACCGGCTGATCCCCAAGCTGGTGGTGCGCGTCGAGTCCGAGGACGAAGTGGTCGGGCTGATTCAACTGGCCCAGCGCGAATGCGTGCCGGTGACCTTCCGCGCCGCCGGCACCAGCCTGTCCGGCCAGGCCATCAGCGACTCGGTGCTGATCGTCCTCGGCGACAACTGGGGGGGTAAAGAAATCCGCGGCCAGGGCGAGCAGATCCGCCTGCAACCCGGTGTCATCGGCGCCCAGGCCAACGCCTGGCTGGCCCCCTACGGGCGCAAGATCGGCCCCGACCCGGCCTCGATCAACGCCTGCAAGATCGGCGGTATCGTCGCCAACAACGCCAGCGGCATGTGCTGCGGCACCGCGCAGAACACCTACCACACCCTCGCCGGCCTGCGCCTGGTGCTGGCCGACGGCACCCGCCTCGACAGCGAAGACCCCGCCAGTGTCGCAGCCTTTGCAAACAGCCACGGCGAACTGCTCGAAGCGCTGGCCCGCCTGGGCCGCGAAACCCGCGCCAACACCGAACTGGCCAACCGCATCCGGCACAAGTACCGGCTGAAGAACACTACCGGCCTGTCACTCAACGCACTGGTGGACTACGACCAGCCGCTGGATATCCTGCAGCACCTGCTGGTCGGCTCCGAAGGCACCCTGGGCTTCATCAGCGCCGTCACCTACGACACCGTGCCCGACCACCCGCACAAGGCCAGCGCCCTGCTGGTGTTCCCCAGCGTGGAAAGCTGCTGCCGCGCCGTCACCGTGCTCAAGCGCCAGCCCGTGTCCGCCGTGGAGCTGCTCGACCGCCGCAGCCTGCGTTCGGTGCAGAACATGCCGGGCATGCCACTGTGGGTAAAAGGCCTGTCAGACAACGCCTGCGCCTTGCTGATCGAATCCCGCGCTGCCAGCCAGAGCCTGCTGCACGAACAGCTGCAACAGGTGATGGCCTCGATCGCCGACTACCCGCTGGAACAGAAGGTCGAGTTCAGCGAAGACCCGGCCGTGTACAACCAGCTGTGGAAAATCCGCAAGGACACCTTCCCCGCCGTCGGCGCCGTGCGCCAGACCGGCACCACGGTGATCATCGAAGACGTCACCTTCCCCGTCGAGCAACTGGCCGAAGGCGTCAACCGCCTGATCCAGCTGTTCGACAAGCACCACTACGACGAAGCGATCATCTTCGGCCACGCGCTGGAAGGTAACCTGCACTTCGTCTTCACCCAGGGCTTCAACAGTGCCGAGGAAGTCGCGCGCTACCAGGCCTTCATGGACGACGTCGCGCAGCTGGTGGCCGTCGAGTTCGGCGGCTCGCTCAAGGCCGAGCACGGCACCGGCCGCAACATGGCACCCTTCGTCGAGCTGGAATGGGGCCATGACGCCTACCAGCTGATGTGGAAGCTCAAGCGCCTGCTCGACCCCAACGGCATCCTCAACCCCGACGTGGTGTTGAGCGAAGACCCAGACATCCACCTGAAAAACCTCAAGCCGCTGCCTGCCGCCGACGAGATCGTCGACAAGTGCATCGAGTGCGGCTTCTGCGAACCGGTTTGCCCCTCCAAAGGCCTGACCCTCAGCCCACGCCAGCGCATCGTCATGTGGCGCGACATCCAGGCAAAGAAGCGCGCCGGCGTCGACACCCGCGAGCTGCTGCAGACCTACCAGTACCAGGGCATCGACACCTGCGCCGCCACCGGCCTGTGCGCCCAGCGCTGCCCGGTGGGCATCAATACCGGCGAGCTGGTGAAGAAGCTGCGCAGCCAGGCCGCCGACCACGCCAAGACCGCCGACTGGCTGGCCGAGCATTTTCACACAGCCCTGGGTGGCGCCCGCTTCACCCTGACTGCCGCCAACACCGCCCGCAAACTGCTCGGCGCCCCACGCCTGGGGCGCCTCAGTGCATCATTGAGCAAGGCCAGCAAAGGCCGCCTGCCGCAATGGACCCCGGCCATGCCGCAGCCATTGCGCACCATGGACTTTGGCCCGGCGAGCAACGATGCGCGGCCTCGCGTGGTCTACCTCGCCGCTTGTGTTTCACGGGTAATGGGCCCCGCCTACGCCGACCGCGAGCAAAGCTCGCTGCTCGACAAGACCCGCACCCTGCTGGAAAAGGCCGGTTACCAGGTAGTGTTCCCGGACAACGCCGACGGCCTATGCTGCGGCCAGCCGTTCGCCTCCAAAGGCTATGCCGAGCAGGCCGAGCACAAGCGCCAGGAGCTGATCAACGCCCTGCTCCACGCCAGCCGCGGCGGCCTCGACCCGATCTATTGCGACACCAGCCCCTGCACCCTGCGCCTGGTACAAGACCTGGGCGAAACCCGGCTGGACCTGTACGACCCGGTGCGCTTCATCCGCACCCACCTGGTCGACAAGCTGGAGTTCACCCCCCAGGACGAACCGGTGGCCGTGCACGTGACGTGCAGCACCCAGCATCTGGGTGAAAGCCAGGCGCTGATCGACCTGGCACGCCGTTGCAGCAAGCAGGTGGTAGTGCCGGAAGGCATTCACTGCTGCGGCTTCGCTGGCGACAAGGGTTTCACCACACCCGAGCTCAACGCTCATTCGCTGCGCAGCCTGAAGGACGCGGTGCAATATTGCAGCGAAGGCATCTCCACCAGCCGTACCTGCGAAATCGGCCTGTCGAGCCATAGCGGCATTGACTATCACGGCCTGGTCTACCTGGTAGACCGCGTCACCCGCCCGCGCAGCATCTGACCCTCGATAACTGGCGGGCGGCGCAAACCCTGTGGGAGCGGGCGCGCCCGCGAACACGGGCGAAGCCCGTGCCATCCACCGCAGCGCCTGCTTCGCGGGCACGCCCGCTCCCACAAGCCATCACTCCAATGGAACCCTCGCCAAACCCCGGCAGTCCACCCTTACAGGCCCACCTCCCAGCGGCCATAAAAGGAGACACCCATGAAAGGTACCGCGCTTTCGGCCCTCTTCGCGGCCGCTACCCTCCTGGCATCCCCGGCCTTCGCCGCCGATGACCTGTGCACCGCCAACCTGCAGAAGATCGACGACAGCATGGCCACCGCCGGCGCCACCTCCGAAGGCCTGGACAAAGCCCTCACCGAACAGGTCGACAAGGCCAAGGCCGCCCAGGCGTCCGGTGACACCAAAGGCTGCATCGCCATCACCAGCAAGGTGCTGGAGCGCCTGGAAAAAACCGAGAAAGGCAGCGGTTCGGCCGGCGGCAGCGGAGCTTGAGCCCTCGCTGCGCGGGCGACAGGACCGGCTGTCGACGTCGCCCGCGCAATGGCGTATACTCCGCCTCACGTGCCGTAAGGTGCGTTAGCCAAGAGCTAGTGTGGGGCCGATCAGGATTCGACGCCGGTAGCGAAACTCTAGGTGCATGCCGAGTTGGTAACAGAACTCGTAAATCCACTGTTGCAACTTTCTATAGTTGCCAATGACGAAAACTACGAGGGCTACGCTCTCGCTGCGTAAGCAGCTGAGCCCGCTCTCCTGGTAGCTTCGGCTCCAGCAATCATCAGGGGATGCCTGTAAACCCGAAATGATTGTCATACAGAACAGGATCGTCGTGTAGCACGTTGGGGGCAAAGCGACTAAAACTTACCCAACTCATCCAAAGCACCCTGCCCGTCGGGCGGCTGCGGATTAAATCAGTAGACACGGCTAAGCATGTAGTACCGACAGCGGAGTACTGGCGGACGGGGGTTCAAATCCCCCCGGCTCCACCAAATCCAAAAAAAGAAGACGCCCTTGGGCGTCTTTTTTTGTGTCTAAAATCTTCCGACGTCGTAACACGCTGTTACGCTGAAAATCAGATTTAACCCTACTGCAGCGGGACATAGATATCCGTCTGCCACTCGTCCATCGGCGTCTCAGGAAAGACGCTCAGATAATGAAAGAACAGCGGGTGGTCACGGAGTTCTTCGTTGCTGCCGGGCAGCCAGTCGCGATAGATCGGATAGATGCTCTCGCCGATGTGATCGGGCGAGCCGGTGTGACGAACGACCACACAGCGGCCGCCGGGAATGATCAGCTCGCGGACGCCGTAGTCGTTCGGCGCCACGGCCCCGTCGATCTCGCCGCAGATATCAAAGCGAAATGCTTGCGCTGGCGTTGTGTCGGGGTTGCCGTATGGAATGCCGAAGGTACGGCTCGCGCCTACCGGCGACTGCCCGCTGCCCATGCGCCACTGGATGAATTGGCGCACACTCTCGTCAAGCTGCGCGGGAGGGCCGCGGTGCTCGAGGGCGGCGACCCGGACTTCGGCGAAATCGACCATCCGTACCTGCATGGTAATGCTCCTGGAAAAGTGGGGAACAGCGAAAACCGCATGCCAGGCCTGCCAGTTCGGCTGCCGTCGAAAGGCGCTGGGCGTCATGCCGAAGTCCCTTCGAAAGGCCCGGCTGAATGCCTCGGGGCTGTCGAAGCCGGCGTCGAGCGAGGCGTCCAGCACCGAGCATTCACCGGACGCCAGGCGATGCGCCGCACGCCGCAGGCGCATCAGCTGCACATAACGTGCAACCGGCACACCCACATAGGCGGTGAACTGCCGATGGAAGTGAAACGCCGAAAAATGCGCCACCTCGCTCAGCGTGCTCACCGAGAGGTCACCCTCAAGATGGCCATCGATGTAAGCAAGCACGGCATCGAAGCGTTTGGCGTAGACAGTCGGAATATCGGGCACCGGGCGCAAGCTCCTGGTTATGCGGTCCGCGACAGGTTCACTCAACGCGGTGAAGGCGTGCCTAGCAGGACTTGCTCAGTTAACGCCTGTGGCGGAGCGTTTGCCCCTGATGTCGTGGTGGTCGTTGATGCGGGTATGCGTACGCCGGAACTCAGGCTTTACCCTCGCCCTGCGCCTAGCGCCCGCCTCACTTTCTCCAACAACTCACCCAAGCGGAATGGCTTCACCAGCATATCCATGCCTTCCCCCAGAAACGCCTGCCGGTCCAGCGCCTCATCGGCATACCCGGTCATGAACAAAACCGGCAACCCGGGCCTATAGGTCCTGGCCATGTCCGCCAACTCGCGCCCACTCAAGGTCGGCAACCCGACATCGGTCAACAGCAAATCCGGCCCCGGTTCCTGCCGCAACTGTTCAAGCGCTTCATCGATGGTCGATGCCAATGTGCAGCGGTACCCCGCGTCGGTCAGCGCTTCGGCCACCGACAAGCGCACCGAAGCCATGTCCTCGACAATCAGCACATGCTCACCATTGCCCTGCGCGTCTTCTGCTGCCTCACGGTGCGGGGCCACAGCGCAGTCGCCGGTGGCGGGCAACATCAGGGTAACCTCGGTGCCCTGGCCCAGCACACTGTGCAGCGCCACATGCCCACCCGACTGGCGGGCAAAGCCATAGATGGTCGACAGCCCCAGCCCTGTGCCCTGCCCCACCGGCTTGGTGGTGAAGAACGGGTCGAACACCTTGTCCAGCAGCGCCGTTTCGATCCCGCAGCCATCGTCACGCACCGTCACCGACACATAAGACCCGTCACGCAGGTTCGGGTCACCGTGGACCAGCGCCGTGCAGGTGGTGACCCAGATATGCCCGCCCTTGGGCAAGGCATCGCGGGCGTTGATCACCAGGTTGAGCACGGCGCTTTCCAGCTGCACCGGGTCGACCAGGGCGATGGCCGACTGATCGGACAGATCCAGGTTGAGGATGATGCGCTCGCCAATGGTCCGTGCGAGCAAAACCTCCAGCGAGCGGATGTGCTGGTTGACGTCCACCGGGCGAGTATCCAGCGGCTGCTGGCGGGCGAAGGCAAGCAGGCGGTGAGTCAGCACGGCGGCGCTGCTGGCCGAGCCCAGCGCCGCCTCGATGTACTTGGGGACCTTTTCCGTGCGCCCTTCAGTGACGCGCTTGCGGATCAGTTCGAGGCTGGTGATCACGCCGGTCAACAGGTTGTTGAAGTCGTGGGCGATGCCCCCGGTGAGGCTGCCCAAGGCATCCATTTTCTGCAGCTGCAACAGCTGGGCTTCGGTGCGGGCGTGCTCCGCCACTTCCTTGGCCAACTGTGTGGTGGCATCGTCCAGCCGGGCCAGGTGAAAGCGCTCGCGGTGGCGATGCTCGGTCACATCCTCGACAAAGACCAGGCAAAGGCCGGGGGTACGGTAAGGTGACAGCTGCCACTCGGTGTCGCGTGGCTGGCCGTGCACCAGCATGCCCAACTGGCCCTTCCAGCGCTCGCCCGAGCCGATGTGTTCGCGCAACTCGCACAGCGCGGCGTCCTGCTGGCTGGCAAAGCATTCGCGCAGGTACTCGGGGTGGTGATTGTCCTGCACGAGCTGGACGAAGGCCGTGTTGCACTCGTGCACCTTGAGCTCGGCGTCGAGCACCGCAATGGGCGCCGACACGCCGCGGAAAATCTCCTGAAAGCGCGCCTCGCTCTCGCGCAGAGCCCGTTCGCTGTCGCGCACGCGCAGCAGGGTGCGCAGGGTGGCCAGCAAGACGTCCGGGTCCACGGGGTGAATCAGGTAAGCATCGGCGCCGGCATTCAGGCCGGTGATGATGTCGCCGCTCTGGATCGACGCTGCCGACACATGAATCACCGGCAGCAAGGCGGTGCGGGCGTCCTCGCGCAGCAGGCGGACAATATCGAAACCGCTCATGTCAGGCAGGTTGACGTCGAGGATGAGCGCGTCTATCTGCTGCTCACGGATCAGCGCCAGCCCTTCGCCGCCGGTGCCCGCTTCAAGCACCTCGTAACCCTGCACGCCCAGCCGCCGGCGCAACGCGTAGCGGGTGGCCGCGTTGTCGTCGACGATCAGCAGGCGCAGGTCAGGTTTCATCGGCATTCTCCTGGGCCAGGGCCAGCGGAATGATCACGTAGAAGCAGGAGCCGACCCCAGGCTCGCTGGTCACGCCCACCTCGCCGCCCAGCAGCAGGGCGAAGCGCTTGCACAGCGACAGGCCCAGGCCGGTGCCGCGCAGGCGTTTCTGCAAGGGCGAATCGACCTGGGCGAAGTCCTCGAACAAGGTGTTCAGCAGCCCGCCCGGGATGCCGATGCCGGTGTCGCTGACGGCGAAGCGGATCTGGTCCTCGCCTTGCAGCCGGGCCGAAACGCGTACCTCCCCGCGGGCGGTGAACTTCAACGCATTGGCAATGAAGTTGCGCAGGATTTGCGCCAGCTTCTTGTCGTCGGTGTACAACCTGGGCAGGCCCACCGGCTCCTCGAAGATCAGGTCCACCGCGCTGCCTTCGACAATCGGCCGGAACATACCGCGCAAGGCGGCGAACAGGTCGAGCATGTCGAACCAGGCCGGCGAGATGGTGATGCGCCCGGCCTCGATCTTGGCCAGGTCGAGCAGGTCGTCGACCATGTCCGACAGCTCGCGGGTGGCGGTGCTGACGAACGCCACCTGGCGGTGCTGCTCTTCGGACAACGGGCCGTCCAGCTCGTCGGCGAGCAGGCTGGTGATGCTCAGGATCGAGCCCAGCGGGGTGCGGAACTCGTGGCTCATGTAAGACAGGAAGCGGCTTTTCAGGTCCGAGGCCTGGCGCAGCTGTTCGGCCTGGATGTCCAGCTCGGCATACAGCGCCAGCACACCCTGGTTGGTCTCTTCGAGTTCTGCGCGCAGGGCGTCGTTTTCGGCCTGCAGGCGGGCCACCAGTGCCGCCTGGTCGGTTACGGGTTCAGCCATGGGAGGGCTCCAGGTCGACGACCAGTACCGTCACGTCATCCCGACCTCGGCAGAAGTCACGGTGCAGCACGGTCGCGATCACGGCCGGGTGGCGATGCACCAGGCCAGGGTAGTCTTCAAGTTTCCAGCGCGATTGCAGGCCGTCGCTGTACAGGATCAGCAAGTTGCCGTTCACCTGAGCGTAGTCGAACACCTGGGCCTTGCGGTACTGCCCGCCGACGATGCCCGGGTGCGAGGCCAGGCCACGGGCGTGCACGCCGTCGATCAGGCTGGCGCCGATGTTGCCGATACCGGTGAAGGCCAGGCGGTTGTGGCTGGCGTCATGCTGGGCGACGGCCACGGCACCGCCACGGGTTCCCGTCATGGCCTGGTGCAGGCGCCCGATCAGCAGCAACGGGTCGAGGAACGGCTCGGCAGCGAACGCCCTGGCACCGGCCTGCGCGGCGGTTTCGGCGTCAGGGCCGTGGCCCAGGCCATCCACCAGCAGGGCACTGAGGCGGTTGCCGTCGATTGCCACATGCCAGGTGTCGCCGCAGGCCGGGTCGTCATGCAGGGCATGGTGACTGACGCCGATACGAACATCAGCGTCGGCGCTGTGGCGCCGGTACAAGCGCGCCAGGATCACCGAGCCGCGCTCATCGGTGTGCACGTCGAACACCTGGGCCAGGCGCGCTATCGCGCCCAGGCCGATGCCTTGGGTGCCGCCGGTGGAATAGCCATCGGCCAGGCAGGTTGCGGTATCGAAGCCCTGCGCGCGGTCAACGGCCAGCAGTTCGATACCGCAGCCGTGGGCACCGGGCACCGCGCGCAGGTGCAGTTCACCGCGCTGCGCATGCTTGAGCACATTGCTGCCGAGCTCGGTGGCCAGCAGTGCCACGCGCCCGGCGTCCTCGCCATCGAAGCCTTGCTGCTCGGCCAGTTTCTGCGCCATGCGCCGTGCGTGGCCGACCTGGCTGCTGTCTTCGAGTGGCAGCACCTGCGTACGGCTGGCGTGGATGTTCATGCCCATCGTGTGATCGTCACCCGTGTGCCCTCGCCAGGAGCGGTATCCAGCTCGAACTCATCGACCAGGCGCCGGGCACCGGTCAGGCCCAGGCCCAGACCGTTGCCGGAGGTCCAGCCGTCGGTCAGCGCCAGCTTGATGTCGGGAATGCCGGGGCCTTCATCGCGGAACACCAGGCGCAAGCCCGTGCGCCCTGCCTCTTCCAGCACCTGCCAGTCCATGTCGCCGCCACCGCCGTAGACCACGGTGTTGCGGGCCAGTTCGCTGACGGCAGTGACCAGCTTGGTCAGGTCGACCAGGCGCATGCCGCATTCACCGGCGAGCTTGCGGGCCAGCTGGCGGGCCAGCACCACATCCTGCTCGATACGTACCGGCAGGCTGCCACTGTCCTGGGCACTCATGCGCGCCTCACAGTCTGGCGAAGCCGTTGCATGCCACGCTCGACGTTCAGCGCGGTACTGACACCCGGCAAGGTGAGGCCCAGTTCGACCAGGGTGATGGCCACTGCCGGCTGCATGCCCACCAGCATCACCTGGGCATCCATCAGCCGCGACAGGCTGGCGATGTCGGCGATCATCCGGCCGATGAACGAGTCGACCATGTCGAGCGCGGAAATATCGATCAACAGGCCACGGGCCGAAGTGCTGCTGATGCGGTCGGTAAGGTCATCCTGCAGGCGCATGGCCAGCTCGTCATGCATGTCGACCTGAATGGTCACCAGCAGGAATTCGCCCATTTGCAGGATCGGTATGCGTTCCATGGCCTATACCCGCTCGGCCAGGCTCACACCCAGGCGCGACAAGGCCAGTTTCAAGGCGTCGGCAAGGTTGGCCTTGGTGGTCAGGGTGCCCAGGTCCAGCCCCAGGTGCACGATGGTCTGGGCAATCTGCGGGCGCACGCCACTGATGATGCAATCGGCGCCCATCAGGCGGATCGCGGTGACCGTCTTGAGCAGGTGCTGGGCTACCAGGGTGTCGACGGTCGGCACACCGGTGATGTCGATGATGGCGATTTCCGAACCTGTGTCGACGATGCGTTGCAGCAGCGATTCCATCACGGTCTGGCTGCGTTGCGAGTCCAGTGTACCGATCAACGGCAATGCCAGCACACCGTCCCACAGCTTCACCACCGGCGTGGACAGCTCCAGCAGCTCTTCCTGCTGGCGCTTGATCACCGCTTCGCGCGTCTTCTGGTAGGTGCGGATGGTGTGCATGCCCAAGTTGTCGAGCAGTTCGGAGACGACCCACAGCTGCTCGGCCAAGCGTGCGGGTTCGTTGCTGTAGTGGGCCTGCAGCAAGCCGAACAGCGGGCCCTTGAGGGCGAAGATGAAATACACCGTCTGGTGCGAGTCATGCCCTAGCTGGGCCCGGCTGGCAGAGAGTCTTTCCAGGAACCGGCGGATTTCGTCCCACCCTGCCGCGCCAATGTCGTTGCCGCTGTCTGCCTGCAGGCCTTCGATCAGCAGTTGCAGGAACTCGCGGGTTTCCTGGCCGAGCGTCTGATCCTTGAGGTTGCGGGCGGCGCCGCTGGCTTCCAGGCTTGAAACCCACTCATTGAGCACCTGTGCCTGGTTGGTCTTGATTGCGTCCAACGTGCTGCCGTGCAGTGCTGCCATGTGCCTTTCGCTCCTGTGCGTTAAGGCCGGTATCCCCATGACATCGCCGGCCTGCAGAAAATGACATCTGCGCTTTCAAATAGTTGTGGGGCACAGGAAAGATAGTTGCAATAAGCCAGCTTAGCGCGCGGTTTGCAGTACCGCGGTCGGCAACGGACGGCTCAATAGCGCACCGACGAACACGGCGAATACCAGTGCTGCGCAGCCGGCACACAGCAGCATCGCCTGGAACCCGCCCATGAAGGCCTGCCGGGTGAGCGGCGCGAGGGTTTCGCGCAGGCCCGGTTCGACCAACGCCAGCGCTGCTGGCATATCACCCGCCGCAACGCGTGTGGCCATGGCAGCGACATTGCCCAACTGCCCGGGCGCCACCTGCTGCAGCGCGTGTCGCAGCAATTGCTCGCCACGCGTAGCCAGCACACCACCGAAAATACCGATGGCGAGCACAATGGCAGCAAACCGGGTGGTGGTGCTCAGCCCGGATGCCATGCCGGTACGCGCCCGCGGCACACAGGCCATGATGTTCTTTTGCGTATCCCCATTCAGCAGCCCTGCACCCGCCCCCAACACCAGGCTGGCCAGGGCAAACGCGACATACCCCCCAACCCCCACAACCCCGGCACACAACCGATTCCCCCCCCCCCCCCACACCAACCCCAAGGCCAAAACCCTCCCCCGGGCCAAAA
>NZ_NEHW01000002.1 GCF_002112505.1 Pseudomonas sp. R28(2017) | reverse complement strand
CCGCCACCGCCACCGCCACCGCCACCACCATCCTTGGCATACGCACTGGACGCGCCGCCAAGCGAGTCAGGCAACAATACTGCCGAAGCCGAAAGCACTGCACCGATAGCCAACGCCAACAAGCATTTCCTGAGCATGATGAGCCTCCGCATGGAGTCGCACTGTTACAGAATATTTCTCGAATTCTGAGCGTAGTCCGCCGCTTCGCTTGCCACCAGCCAGTCAGCCTGCCAAGCGCCGGAACACCAGGCTGGAAGCCCCGCACACCCCAGCGCACAACAGCATCACGGTGGCAATGTCGGCTACCGAGGTTTCGCTGCGCCCGTCCAGCCCGGCCAACAACCCCAGCAGCACCCCGGCCAGGCTCACCGACATGGCCATGGTCAACTGCACCGACATCGCCGACAGCGAACTGGCTGCGGCTGAGCGTTCACCGGGTACATCCTGGTAACTGGCAGCGCCCAAGGTCGAGAATTGCAGTGACCGCACCAGGCCTGCCGCGAACAGCACCACCGCCATCAGCCAGACCGCAGTATCGCGATCGAAGCTGGCACACAGGGCAATCCCCGCCGCGCTGAGCACGGCGTTACAACTGAGCACCCGTCGATAGCCGTAACGCCGCACCAAGGGCACGGCCAGCAGCTTCATCAACAGCGCCCCCACGCCGCCGCTGACCACCAGCCAACCGGCCGCCAGGGGGCTCATGCCCAGGCAGTTCTGCAACAGCAGCACGATCAGGAACGGCTGCGCCGCCGAGCCCAGGCGAAACAACCCGCCGCCGGCCTGGGCCACACCGAAACTGCGCAGGCGCAACAGCGACAGGTCGACCAGTGGGCTGGGGTGGCGCCGCGCATGCAGCAGGTAACCCACGGCGCAGGCCAGGCCAGCAACAACCAGGGCCAGTGCCCAGGCCCGCGGCAATTGCCCCAGCCCCAGCGACTCCAGGCCGAACACCAGCATGGCCAAGGCGCCACCACTGAGCAGCAGCCCGCGCACATCCAGCGGCGGCACCTGCCGTGCCGGGTAGTCCGGCACATGGCGCAGGATCAGCCAGCAGCCGACCAGGCAGATCGGCAGGTTGACCAGGAAGATCCAGTGCCACGACAGCACCGTCACCAGCAGCCCGCCGAGCAGTGGCCCGATCAAGGGCCCGACCAGGGCCGGCAAGGCCAGCCATGACATCGCTTGCAGCAACTGGTCACGGCTCGACCAGCGGAGGATGATCACCTGCCCCACGGGGGTCATCAACGCCCCCGCCGCCCCCTGCAGCATGCGCCCCAGGCACAGCTGCCAGAGCGTTTCGGCCAGGGCGCAGGCCAGCGAGGCCGTGGTGAACAAGCCCATCGCCAGCAACATCACCTGGCGCGGGCGAAAGCGTTCGGCGGCCCAGCCACTGACCGGCACGCACAGCGCCAGGGCGAGCATGTACAGCGACACCACCAGGTTCATGCGCAGCCCCGGCTCGCCGAAATCGGCAGCCATCTGCGGCAGGGCCGTCATCACCGCCGTGCTGTCGAGCAGCTCCATGAACAGCGCGGCGCCGATGATCACCGGCACCTTGGGGCTTTGCAGATGGCCGGCCAGCAAGGCCGGCTGGGCGGTCAAAACAGCCCCGAGACGGGCGGTCGGGTGCCCTTGAGCTGCCAGGCTCCGACCACCGCCGCCTTCCACTGGCGCGGGTTGTGGTTGGCCACGGTGCGGGCATTGCGCCAGTGCCGGTCAAGGTTGTGCTGGCGGCCGGTGGTGGAGGCACCACCGACATCGAACAGGGTTTCGGCCGCCTTGAGCGCCAGCTCGGCGACCAGGTACTGAACCTGCGCGACCTCGATGGCGGCCTGTTCGACGGCGGCTTCATCCAGTTGCGCGGCCCAGGCCTTGTCAATGGTTGCAGCGGCCTTGAGCACCAGGGCCTCGGCGCCATAGGCACGGGCGGCGATATCGCCTACCGACAGTTCCACGTAAGGGTCATCCACCGAACGGCTGGCGCTGCTGTGCTTGATCGGCCGGGCATGTTCGCGGGCGAAGTGCGTGGCGTCGTCCAGCGCGTTGCGGGCGATACCGGCCAGCACGGTGCCGAGGAACAGCTGCAGGAACGGCGTGACGACGGTGCGCTTGCCCTCCTCGACCGTGCGCGTGCGAATCTCGCTGGCCTCGACCCGCACATTGCGCAGGTGCGTGGTGCCGCTGGCGGTCAGGCGCTGGCCCATGGCGTCGAAATCGTCGACCAGCTCCAGGCCCTCGCGGTCGCGTGGCAGGATGAACGACACCGGTTGCTCGTCCTCATCCAGTGCCACCGCGCTGACATAATCGGCGAACAGTGCGCCGGTGCTGTAGAACTTGCTGCCGTTGGCGCGGTAGTGCTCGCCCTCGCGGACCAGGCGCGCAGCGATCGAGCCGTTGGCGCCACCCAGTTCCCAGCCAGCGTTGCCGATCACGGCACCTTGCAGGTAACGGGCAAACCAGCGCTCGCGCTCCTGCTCGGCGCCCTCGGCCTGGGCGGCCAGCAGGCCTTCGACGAAGGCGAAGCCGGGGCGCAGGGCCTGGGCCACATTGGAGTCGACCGAGGCAACCTGCAGCAGCAGTTCGATCACATCGCTGACCGTGCCGCCGGGGCCGCCGTACCGGGTCGGGATACGCACGGTGTAAAGCCCGGCAGCCGCGAGCTGGGCGATGGCTTCGTGGGGCAGCTGGCGTTCGCGCTCACGTTGCGCGGCACCTGCGCCGATGGCGGGTACCATGGCAACGATGCGGGCCTTCAGTTGCACGACGTCGGTCGCAGGCGTCTGGGTGGGGAAGCGTTGAAATGTGGTCATGGTTCAGTCCTTTAAGTACATCTTTCGTTTAGGTGACCCGGGCTTGTGGGAGCAGCTGTCTTGCTCAATTTCTAGAATCTGGCGCGATCCCTGTGGGAGCCGCGCAGGGCTTGGCGTCTCAGTTCACTGTCAGATCGCGATCTTCCATAGGCGGGTTTCGTCGAACAGGTCGAAGGCTTCGTGCTCCAGGTCCAGCGGCGGCACCACCAGTGCGCTGCCGCTGCCGGGCAGGCGCGGAACTGCGCCCAGCAGCCGTCGGGTGTATTCATGGGCCGGGCGCTCGAACAACTGCTCGACCGGTGCCTGCTCCACCACCTGGCCGTGGCGCATCACCAGCACGTCGTCGCTGACATGGCGGATCACCCCCAAGTCATGGGAAATGAACAGGTAGGCCAGGCCCAGCTCGTCCTGCAGATCCGCCAGCAGGTCGAGTACCTGGGCCTGCACCGACACGTCCAGGGCCGAGACCGGTTCATCGCAGATGATCACCTTCGGTTCGCTGGCAATCGCCCGGGCAATCGACACCCGCTGGCGCTGCCCACCGGACAGTTGCAAGGGCCGGCGCTGGGCCAGGTCCGCCGGCAAGCGCACCTGGCCCAGCAGCACGGCAATACGCGCCGGCCGGGCCGCCGCTTCGATACCGGCTACCTGCAAGGCGTCATCGAGAATCTGCGCCACGCTCCAGCGTGGGTCGAACGAGCCCAGCGGGTCCTGGTAGATCACGCTGATGTCGCGGCGCAACGGGCGGCGCAGCGCTTCGCTCACGGCATTGGCCGGGCGGTTCCATGGCTGGCCGCGGTACAGCACCTCGCCCTGGTCCGGCTGCAGCAGGCCGAGGGCGATGCGTGCCACCGTGGTCTTGCCCGAACCGGACTCACCGACAATGCCCAAGGTGCGCCCGGCGCGCAGGGTGAAATCGACACCCTGGACCACCTGGCGTACCCGCCCGTCAGGGCCGAGGTAGCGCTTGCCCAGGCCACGGCCTTCGAGCAGCACGTCGCTGTGCGCGCGTGCCCGTGGCGCCCGGCGCACGCCTGCCCGTTCCGGCGACAACCGGCTGCCACGCGGATGCTCGGCCGGCACCGCCGCCAACAAGGCCTGGGTGTATGGGTGCCGAGGCTGGCGCAGCACCTGCCGCATCGGCCCCTGCTCCACCACCTCGCCGTGGCGCAGTACCACCACCTCGTCGGCCAGTTGCGCGACCACCGCCAGGTCGTGGCTGATGATCAACAGCGAGGCGCCACGCGCCTTGATCTGCTGGAACACCTCAAGTATCTGCGCCTGCACCGTGGCATCCAGCGCCGTGGTCGGCTCATCGGCGATCACCAGCGCAGGGTCCAGGGCCAGGGCACTGGCGATCAATGCGCGTTGGCGCAGGCCGCCAGACAACTGCCCTGGGCGCTGGCGCGCGCGCAGCTCGACGTCGGGCACGCCTACCCGCTCAAGCAGCTCATGCACCCGCTGGGCACGCGATTGGCGATCGCCGTACTGATGCGTCTGCAACACTTCGAGCACTTCCTTGCCCACCGGCCGCAGCGGGTCGAGCGACACCAGCGCATCCTGCAGCACGAAACCGATGTCCTTGCCACGCACCGTTCGCCATTGGCGCTCGCTCAGGTCGAGCAGGTCATGCCCGGCAAACCTCAGCTGACGGGCGCTCACCTGGGCCTTGGCGCCGGCCAGGCCAACCAGGCTGCGGGCACTGACGCTCTTGCCCGAACCAGATTCGCCGACCAGCGCCACACAGCGGCCCGGTTGCAAGGTGAAGGACAGGTCGCGCACCACACTGCGCCCCGCGAAGGCCACGTTCAGGCCCTCGACGATCAAGGTCTTGTCGCTCATGGCAGGCGGCCCTCCAGGCGTTGTTGGATGTAGCGGCCAGTCACCGTGGTAGCCAGGGTGGTAAGGACGATGAACAGGCCGGGGAAGAAGGTCAGCCACCAGGCATTGGCGATGAAGTCGCGCCCCATGGACAACATGGTTCCCCACTCCGGCGCCGGTGGCCGTGCGCCCAAACCGAGGAAGCTCAGCGCCGAAGCCCACACGATCGCCTGGCCGACGCCCATGGTCAGCGTCACCACCAGTGGCCGCATGGCGTTGGGCAGCAACTGGCGCAGTACGATGCGCGAAGTCGGATGCCCCAGCGCCCGCGCCGCTTCGATGTAGCCGGCGTTGCGCACCGCCAGCACCTGGCCGCGCACCATCCGCGCATACCCCGGCGCCCCGCCCAGGCCGGTGGCAACGATCAGCGGGCCGACGCCACTGCCGAACACCGCCACGAACAGCAGCGCCAGCACCAGGCTGGGGAAGGCGAACAGCACCTCCAGCAGCCAGCCCAGCGCACGGTCCACCCGCGCCCCGCCAAGGCCACCGAGCAAGCCGAGGGTGATGGCGATGGCCATGGAAATCGCCGTGGCCGCCATGCCGATCAGCAGGCTTTGCCGGGCGCCGTGGATGATCCGCGCGAAGATGTCGCGCCCGGACTGGTCGGTGCCCAGCCAGTGCGCCCAGCTCGGCGGCTGGAAGGCATCACGCGGGACGATGGCGAGCGGGTCGATGCGGGTGAACAGCCCTGGCAGCAGTGCGGCCAGCAGCAGCGCGAGCAGGAACAGGATGGCCAGGCTGGCGCCCAGTGGCGGCAGCTTCACTGTGCGCTGCCGACGCAACGGCGCGAGGGCCCGGTCAAGGGTCAGGTCAGTCATGCGGCAGCCTCCTGTTGCCGTGGGTCGATCCACTGGTACAGCAGGTCGACGAGAATGTTCGCCAGGACATAGCCGGCCGCCACCACCAGGCTGACGCCGATCACCAAAGGCATGTCCTGGGCCTGCACCGCCTGGTACAACTGCCGGCCAATGCCCTTGCGCGAGAAGATCACCTCGCACACCACCGCACCGCTGATCAGTGCGCCGATGGCCCAGCCCGACAGCGACACGCCCGGCAACAAGGCGTGGCGCAAGGCATGGCGAAAGCGCACGGCCAGGTCGCCGAGGCCCCGTGTGCGGGCGGTGAGGACGAAGGGTTGCTCGAGGGTCAGCTCAAGGGATTCGCGGGTGACCTGGGCAATGAACCCGGCCAACGGAATCGCCAGCGAGAACGCCGGCAGCACCAGGCTGGCGAAGCTGTCGCTACCGGCGGGCGGGAACCAGCGCAGGCCGAAGGCAAACACCGCCAGCAGCACCACGCCGAGCCAGAAATGCGGCAAGGCGGCGCTGAGGGTTTCGGCCAGCGAAGCGATGCCGCCCACCAGCCGGCCACGCCCGGCAGTGACCACCGTCAGCAGCAGCACCAGCAGCCAGGCCAGTATTAGCGCAGCGAGGGTCAGCTGCAGTGTCGCCCCACCCTGCTCGGCCAGCACGCGGGTGACCGGCAGGTGCTGCGAATAGGACACGCCCAGGTCACCTTGCAGCAGGCGCCCGAGGTAGAACAGGTATTGCACCGCCAAGGGCTGGTCGAGGCCGAACTCCACGCGGGCGGCTTCGATCGCCTCTGGCGTCGGGTTGGCGCTGGGGCCCCCGAGAATAGCCAGCACCGGGTCACCCGGCATCAGGCGCAGGGCAAAGAACGTCAGGGTCGCCACCGCCCACAGCACCAGCACGCCACCGCCCAGGCGGAGGGCGGCGCGTTGGCCAAGGGCGGCCAGGCGTTCGCGGCGCGGGTCGGCCACCGCGCGTGTCGTCGTACTCATTTGTTCACCCATGCGTCATAGAGGTAGGTCACCGCCAGCGAAGGCTCCAGGCGCACGCCGTGGGCGGTCTTGTAGATGCCCAGGCGCGTGCTCTGCGGGTAGGTGGTGAGTTGCAGGTATTGCGCGGCGGCCTGTTGCTGCGCCTGGAAGTAGCGTTGCCGGCGCTGGTCGGCGTCCTGGGTGGCCAGGGCGCTGTCGAGCAGTGCGTCATAACCTGGGTCGGCGTAACCGGAGGAATTCTGGTGATAGCCACCGACCCCGGCCGGCTGCACGAAAGCGGTGGTGAAGATGATGCGCAATACGTCGGGGGTGTTGGTGTTCCAGTAGCCGGTGCGGATGTCGTAGTCCCATGCCGCTTGCCGGGCAGTGACCTGGGCGTCGCTCATCTGGTCGAGCACCAGCTCCAGGCCGGCCTGGCGGGTGGTGGCCTGCACCTGTTCCCACAAGGTCAGTTCCGACGGCGGCGTGCGCGCGCCGATGAGCACCACGGCACGCAGACGCTGGCCGTTCCTGGTGCGGTAGCCCTCGCTGTCACGGCCGGTCCAGCCGGCTTCGTCGAGCAGCCTGGCGGCACGGGCCGGGTCGTAATCCTGGCTGTGTTCGAAGTCGCCGCTGTAGAACGGCGTGGCCATGCTCAGCGGGCCACCGGCGCGGGGGAACTCACCAAAGTACACGCTCTTGAGCGCGCCCTCGACATCGGCGCTGCGCACGAAGGCCTCACGCACGCGGATGTCATCGAACGGCGCCCGGCGCAGGTTGAAAGTGCCGTTGGTGGGGTTGCCTGGGCGCTGGGCGATGATCAGGTCCACGTCGGGGTTGCGCCGTGCCGCTTCGTGGGATTCCGGCGGCAGCGTTTCGATCACGTCGACCTCACCGGCCTGCAGCGAGGCGAAGCGTACCGAGGGTTCCTGGATGAACTTCCAGACGATGCGGTCGAGGTACGCCGGGCCTTGATGCTGCGCCGTCGGTGGTGCCCAGTTGTAGTCCGGGTTGCGCACCAGCTCCACCTGGTTCTGCCGGTCCCAGCGCACCACCTTGAACGGCCCGCTGCCTACCGGGCTTTCGCAGTTCTGGTCACGGCTGCGCAACAGCGCGGTGGGGGACTGGATGCCGAGAAAGCCCTGGGCCAGCACTTCGAGGAAGGCTGCGTAGGGCGTGGCCAGCGTCACCTCGGCGGTGTATGGATCGATGATTTTCGTGCCGCGGTACTGACGGATATAGCCACCGGCGGTGCTGGACTGGGTCTTGGGGTTGGCCATGTGGTCGAGGTTGGCCTTGACCGCCTCGGCATTGAATGGGGTGCCGTCGGTGAAGTGCACGTCGCGGCGCAGGTGGAAGGTGTAGCGCAGGCCGTCTGGCGAAACCTCCCAGCTAGTCGCCAGCCAGGGGCCGATCTGGCCCTGGCTGTCCATGGAGACCAGCGAGTCGAGGTATTGCTGGGCGACGAACACCTGGGGCATGTCGCCAGCCACGTGTGGGTCGAGGCAAGTGGGTTCGCGGTCGGTGGCGTAGATCAGGGTGCCGCCCTGCTGTGGCGTGGTGCTTTGCGTGGTGTGCTGCTCGGCTTTTTCGCAGCCGAGCAGGGCCAGTGCGGTGCAGAGCGGGATCAGGGGGAGGATGGGTGAGTTCAAGGGCGCTCCTGCGGTGACTGGGCTTTGGTGGGCCTGTTGCAGGAGTTGTGCCGGGTTTAATGGGTTGATTTTGTTGGGGTTTGGTGGGGGGCGGTGCTGGGGGCAAGGCAAAATGTCTGGGGGGTGTTTGGGGAGCAACAGTGCTCGCCGATACAGGGATTGCGCCTATCAGCCCCTTCGCCATCGCATTTAGATAATGCGAGGCCCAGATCATCATCGGTTTCTCGTCCATCAAGCCGAGAATGGTCAGTTCCCGCACATAGCCCATAAGCTCAGAGGCTTGCTCGCGGGCATCGCGGCAGGGGATTGCGGGTTAAATGCGAAACAGCGGGTGGGTCTGGTCTTCACCTTGAAAAAGGGTGGTCTTGCCGACCGTGCATTGGGTATCGTCTGTGGTCATTGTTAATCTCCCTGAAATTTCCATGGCCTGGTCTGACCCTTTCGCGGGCACGCCCGCTCCCACAGGGATCGCCGCAGGCCTGAAGGCTTGCGCTGTACCTGTGGGAGCGGGCATGCCCGCGAAAACGCCAGCACAGGTTTACACCGCAATCCGTTCAAACCAGCTAGGCCGTGCCGCCGGCAAATGCGGAACCGCCTCAAGCAGGGCCCGGGTGTATGGATGACGTGGCTGCCCGAGCACCTGGGCCGCATTGCCTTGCTCAACCACCCTGCCCCCTTGCATCACCAGCACCTGGTCACTCACCTGCTCCACCACGCCCAAGTCATGGGAAATGAACAGACAAGCCAGGTTCAACTCGGCCTTTAGCTCCGCCAGCAACGCCAGGATCCGTGCCTGCACCGACACATCCAGCGCCGAAACCGGCTCATCCAGCACCAGCACCTTGGGCTTCATGGCCAGTGCCCGGGCAATCGCGATGCGCTGGCGCTGCCCGCCTGACAGCTCCAGCGGGCGACGGTCGAGCAGCCCAATCGGCAACTGCACCCGCTCCAGCAACGCCACCGCCTCGGTCCGCTGCAAGCCACGCGGTACCCCCGCCTGGGCCAGCGCTTCGGCCAGCACCCGCAACACGGTATAGCGCGGGTCGAACGAGGCCAGCGGGTCCTGGAACACGACCTGAATGCCCTGGCGGGCCTGGCGCTGCTGCGCGGCGGAAAGCGCCAGCCAGTTCTGCCCGGCCACGTGCACACTGCCCTGCTCCGGTCGCTCCAGCCCCAGCAGGATGCGGCCCAGCGTGCTCTTGCCAGAGCCGGATTCACCCACTACGCCGAGGGTCTGCCCGGCGCGCAGTTGCAGCGACACATCGCTCAGCACCTCACGCGGCTTGCCATCCGGCCCGATGAAAGCCTTGCTCAGGCCACGTGCCTCCAGCACCAGCGGTTGCTCCTCCACAGCCTCCTCCACCAACGTCAGCGCCGGTACTACCGGACGCTGGAAATGCACCGCCCGCGCCGCGCTCAGCAGGCGTTGGGTGTAGGGGTCCTGCGGGTCCTGCAGGATCTGTTCGACACTGCCCTGCTCCACCACCACGCCATGGCGCATCACCGCCACCCTGTCCGCCAGCCGCGCCACCACGGCGAGGTCGTGGCTGACCATCAGCAAGCTGTTGTCGCGCGCGCGCAGTTGCTCCAACAGGTCGAGGATCTGCGCCTGCACCGTGGCATCCAGCGCGGTGGTGGGCTCGTCGGCGATCAGCAGGCGCGGCTGGCAGGCGATGGCCGAAGCGATCAAGGCGCGCTGGCGCAGGCCGCCGGACAGCTGCCACGGGTATTGCCGGGCGCGGACCTCGGGTTCAGGCACGCCGACCTGGCGCAGCAGTTCGAGCACCCGCAAGCGCCGCTGTTCAGCGGACAGGTCAGTGTGCAACAGCAACGGCTCTTCGACCTCGGCACCGACGCGCCGCAGCGGATCGAGCGAACCCAGTGCATCCTGCATGACGAAGCCGATACGCCCACCGCGCAAGCGCTGCCAGCCCGCTTCGTCGACCTGGCGCAAGTCCTGCCCGGCAAAGGCCAGGCGCTGGGCCTGCACATGGGCACCCACCCCGGTGAGGCCAACCAGGGTGCGCGCCGTCACGCTCTTGCCCGAGCCCGATTCGCCCACCAGCGCCAGGCACTGTCCGGCGTGCAGTTGCAGGTCGACGCCGTGCACCACCGGCACACCGTTGAAGCTCACGCGCAGGTCGCGGATGTCCACCAAGGGTGCCGGGTGCTTTTCGAAGATGCTCATGGGGTTCTGCCCTCGCTACGGCGCAGCCAGTCGCGGCCGATGACGGTGATGGAAATGACAGTCAGGGTGATCGCCAACGCCGGCCAGGCCATCAGCCAGGGGGCGTTGGCCATGAAGTTGCGCGCCACCGCCATCATCGCGCCCCACTCGGGCGCTGGCGGTGGCGCGCCGAAGCCGAGGAAGCTCAGCGCGGCGGCAGCGGTGATGGCGCCGCCCAGGCCGATGCAGGCCAGGATCAGCACCGGCTGCACGGCGTTGGGCAGCACATGGGCCAACACCACCGCCGAGCGCTTGCGCCCCAGCGTGACGGCGGCTTCGACGAAGACGGCGTGGCGCAGGGTCAGGGTCTGCGCGCGGACCAGGCGGGCGTAGCGTGGTACCGAGGCGATGCCGACGGCGAGGATCAGGTTGCTGGTGCCCTGGCCGAACAGGGTGATGATGACCAGTGCCAGCAGCAGGTCGGGGAACGCCAGCAGCACGTCGACGGCGCGCATCAGCAGGTTGTCCAGCCAGCCGGGGGCCAGGCCGGCGACCAGGCCGAGCAATGTGCCCAGGCCGAGGCCGACCAGGGTGGCGGCCAGGCCGATGTAGAGCGATGGGCGGGCGCCGTGGACCAGGCGGCTGAGGACGTCGCGGCCGTTTTCGTCGGTGCCGAGCCAGAAATGGCTGCTGGGCGGGAGGTAAGCCAGGCGGGCGTCGGCGGCCAGGGGGTCGGTTGGGGATAGCCAGGAAGGGAAAGCTACTGCCAGCAGGAGCAGGGCCAGGATGGACCAGGCCAGCGTCAAGCCGGGGCGAACCTGCCACCTGCTTGTCGCGGTGGTCGGTGACAATGCAATCGTGTTCATATCTGTCCTTCGTTTGTCGCCTGTGCGGGCCTCTTCGCGGGCAAGCCCGCTCCCACAGGGTTACCGCAGGCCCGAACTTGACGGCTTCCTGTGGGAGCGGGCTTGCCCGCGAACAAGGGCGCAGCCCTTGCCATGCGGGCTACGGTGCCGGGTTTGGAATACGGCGGTGCACGGCCTGGATCTCGGCCAGCACGTCGTCGCTCAATTGCACATCCAGCGCACTCAGGTTCTCCTGCAATTGCTGCAAGCTGGTCTGCCCGGTGATCGCGCTGGCCACGAACGGCTGGCGGATCACGAAGGCCAAGGCCAACTGCGCCGGGGTCAGCCCATGCTCCCGGGCAATCTGCACATAACTGCCAATGGCACTGTTGGCCTCGTCACTGCCATAGCGGTTGAACGTGCGATACACCGACGACAACCGCGAACCCTCCGGCCTGGCCCCGTTCAGGTACTTGCCGGTCAACGCCCCGAACGCCAGTGGCGAATAGGCCAGCAGGCTGACCGCCTCGCGATGGCTGTACTCCGACAGGCCGTTTTCATACAGGCGGTTGAGCAGGCTGTACGGGTTCTGGATGCTGGCGATACGCGCCAGGCCCTGGTCCTCGCTGTGCCGCAGGAACTGCGCCACACCCCAAGGCGTTTCGTTGGACACGCCGATATGGCGCACCTTGCCAGCCTTGACCTGTTCGTCGAGCACGGCAAGGGTTTCTTCAATGGCGGCGGTTTGCGGGTGGTCGTCGACGTAGGGGTATTCGCGGATGCCGAAGAAGTTGCTGCTGCGGTCGGGCCAGTGCAGCTGGTAGAGGTCCAGGTAGTCGGTGTTCAGCCGGCGCAGGCTGCCCTCCAGGGCTGCGACGATGTTCTTGCGGTCGTGGTGCGACAGGCCATCGCGGATGTGCGCCTGGCCCCCCGGGTCACGGGCCGGGCCGGCGATCTTGCTGGCCAGGATGAACGCGTCGCGGTTGCCGCGGGCCTTGATCCAGCTGCCGATGTAGCGCTCGGTGGTGGTCCAGGTTTCGGCGCGGGTGGGCGTGGGGTACATCTCGGCAGTGTCGATGAAGTTGATGCCGGCAGCGGTGGCGGCGTCCAGTTGCTGATGGGCGTCCTGTTCGCTGTTCTGGTGACCCCAGGTCATGGTGCCGAGGCTGAGCAGGCTGACCTGGAGGTCGGTGTGGCCTAACGGGCGGTAGCGCATGGTGCGACTCCTTGGGTTGCAAACTGGTTTTCGGCCCTGGGCAAGCCCAGGTGCTCGCGCAGGGTGGTGCCGGTGTATTCGGTGCGGAACAGCCCGCGTTTCTGCAGCAGCGGCACCACTTCCTCGACGAACACCCGCGCCCCGGACGGGAACATGTCGGGCATGATGTTGAAGCCATCCCCCGCCCCGGCCAGGAACCACTCGGCCAAGGTGTCGGCGACCTGCTGCGGCGTGCCGACGGCCAGTCGGTGGCCGACCAGGATCCGCCGCGACAATTGGCGAATGGTCAGGTTCTCGCTGCGCGCCAGGTTCAGCTGGGCTTCCAGAAACCCATGGGAGCCCCGTTCGAAATCCGCCACCGCGCCAATCCGTGCCCAGGGCAATGGCGCATCCGGGTCCAGTTCGCTGGCGTCGATGCCGATGCGCCCCGCCACTTGCTGCAGCAGGCCATGCTCGCCATGCCAGGCATTGAGCTGGTCAAACCGTGCATGGGCTTCGGCCTCGGTACTGCCGATCACGGTCGACAGGCCCGGCATGATCTTCAGGTGCCGCGGGTCACGCCCCCAGGCCTTGGCGCGGGCTTTCATCTCCTGGTAGAACGCCTGGCCATCGGCCAAGGTGGTCTGGGTGGTGAAGATCGCGTCGGCATAGCGTGAGCCGAGTGCCTTGCCGCCTTCGGAGGAGCCGGCCTGCACCAGCACCGGCCGGCCTTGGGGCGAGCGTGGCAGGTTGAGCGGGCCCTTGACCTGAAAGTGCTTGCCCTGGAAGTCCAGGGTGTGAACCTTGCGCGGGTCGGCGAAACGGCCACCGGCGCGGTCGCCGATGATCGCGTCGTCCTCCCAGCTGTCCCACAGCTTCAGGGTCACCTCGACGAACTCTTCGGCACGCCCGTAGCGGTCGACATGCAGTGGCGCGCCGGCCAGGCCGAAGTTCTGCGCCGCTGCGTCACCGGCATTGGTGACCACGTTCCAGGCCGCACGGCCGCCGCTGATGTGGTCCAGCGAGGCGATGCGCCGGGCCAGGTTGAACGGTTCGTTGTAGGTGCTGGAGCAGGTGGCGATCACCCCGATGCGCTCGGTGGCGGCGGCCACGGCGGTGAGCAGCACGGTCGGCTCCAGGCGCCCGCCGGGCTGGGCGGACACATCCGGCGGCAGTGCCGGGCCGTCGGCGAGGAAGATCGCATCCAGGCAGCCGCGCTCGGAGATGCGCGCAATGTCGCGGTAGTAGTTGACGTCGATGTAGGCGTCGAGCGCCGCCTCGCCCTGGCGCCAGGCAGCGGCGTGCGAGCCGAAGCCAAGGATGTTCATGCCCAGGCTCATCTGTTTGGTGGTCATGGGGGTTCTCCTGTTCAGACCGCGCTGGCTTCGTCGCCGCTGCCCTGCCCTTGGTTGGCGGCAGCCTGGCGGGCACGCCAGGCCTGGGCCGGGCTGATGCCGTTGAGGTAGTAGTCGCCCAGCGCCTGCTCGCGGTAGATCGCCGGGTTGTGCGAGGCCAGGGTGCGCGCGTTGCGCCAGTGGCGGTCGAGGCGCCGGCTGTTGCTGGTGGCCGAAGCGCCGCCGACTTCGAACAGCAAGGTGCTGGCCTGCAGCACTTGCGGCAGGACAATCTGCTGGGCCTGGAAGGCGTGGATTTCGGCGTCCGTATACAGCTGCTCGGGTACGTCACCCTGCTGCCCGGCTTCGAACACTGCCTGCAGGCTCTGGCCCACGGCGCTGACCTGGGCCTCGGCGGCAAACGCCAGGCTCGACAGCCGACCGATCACCGCCTGCACCAGCGGGTCGGCGGCCGGCTGCGACTGCCCCGGCACGCCGAAGGCGCGGGTGCGGCCCTGGACGAAAGCCACGGCATCGGCCAGCACCGCACGGCTGATGCCGGCCAGCGTCGCCAGGTGCACCGCCTGGTAGAACGCGGTGAGGTAGGATTCGGCGCGCAACTCGCCCTTGGCGAAGCGGCGCAGCAGGTGCTCCGGCTGCACCTTCACCTGGGTGAAACGCGTGGTACCGCTGCCGGTCAGGCGCTGGCCGAAGCCATCCCAGTCATCGACCCGCTCCACGCCCGGCGCACGAGTCGGCACGGCCAAGCTGACGAAATCATCGCCGTGGTTGGCCACCGCTGCGACCCAGTCGGCGTAGAGGGTGCCGGTGCAGTAGTACTTTTCGCCGTCCAGGCGCAAACCGCCCTCGCCCTCGCCAAGCTGCACGGTATTGCCGGTGCTGTCGGTGCGCTCGGCCATGGCCGCGCCCCACAGCTCACCGGCCACCACGCGGGCGAACCAGTAGTCCTGGGAGGCAGCATCGTTGGACGACAGACGCCCTTCGACAAAGCCGAAGTGGGCGCGGAAGATCTGCGGCAGGTTGGAATCGGCCTGGCCCAGGCGCACCAGTTGCCGCAGCAGCTGCGGCAAGCTCGCGCCAAGGCCGCCGTGGCTGCGTGGCACGCGCAGGGCGCCAAGGCTGGCTTCGCGCAACCAGGCCACCGGCTCATGGGCCAGGGTGCGCTGCTGCTCGCGGGCCACCGCGCCTTCGGCGATGCGCGCGTACACCGGCGCCAAGCGCTCATCCAGTTCGGCGTCGGTAATCGGGGTTTGACTCATGACGGTTCCTTTCTCGTGAATTCAGGGGCGCGCGGTGCGCGGGTCGATGGCATGGGTCGCCAGGTCCACCAGCAGGTTGACCAGCACGTAGATGGCCGCTGCCAACAGGGTCACGCCGAGCACCAGCGGCACATCCTTGGTGGCGGTGGCGTCGAGCATCAGGCGGCCGATGCCTTGCCGGCCAAACAGCAGCTCCAGCACCACGGCGCCGCCCAGCAGGCTGGCGAACACGTAGCCGGCCAGGGTCACCAGCGGCACCAAGGCGTGGCGAAGGGCATGGCGCAGGCGCACGGCGGTGTCACCCATGCCGCGGGCGCGGGCCTGGGTGATGAAGGGTTGCTCCAGCACCTGCTCCAGCGCCTGGCGCAGCACCTGGGCCAGCACCGCCGCGATCGGCAGCGCCAGGGCCAGGCTCGGCAGCACCAGCGAGCGCCAGCCGCTCGAACCGGACGGCGGCAGCACATGGAAGTAGAAGGCGAAGGCCAGCAGCAGCACGGTCCCGATCACGAAATTGGGCGCCGACGACAGCACCAGTTCGATGCCCGACACCAGCGCCCGCAAACGCCGCCCACGGTTGGCGGTGAGCAGTGCCGAGGCCAGCGCCAGCAGCACGGCCAGCACGGCGGCGCTGCTGGCCAGGGCCAGGGTCGCGCCGGCCTGCTCGGCAATCGCCTGGCCGACCGGTATGCGCAGCCGGTAAGACTCGCCCAGCTCACCCTGGGCCAGGCGCAGCAGGTAATGGCCGTACTGCACCCACAGGGGCTGATCGAGGCCGTATTCGGCGCGCACCTGGGCCAGCATCGCTGCGCTCGGCATGGCATCCGGGCCGCCAAGAATCGCCAGCGCGGTATCGCCACCGCTGTGCTGCATGCCAAGGAAGGTCAGGCTGGCCGCCGCCCACAGCACGATCACGCCGTCACGCAGGCGGCGCAGCAAGGTCGCCAGCAGTTTCATGGTTGCTCCTTTTGCTGTGCTTGAGGGGCCAGCCACACGCTGGTGAACAGAGGAACGTTGTGCGAGCCGTCGAACAGCACGCCGCCGACCGCGTTGCGGTAGGCCAGCAGCATCTGGCTTTCCACCGACGGCACGGCCGGCACGGTCTCGCCCAGGCGCTGCTGGGCCTGACGGTACAGGGCCCGGCGCTGCGACGGGTCGGTGCTGCGCCGGGCGTCGCCAAGCAGCTGATCGAGGCGGGCGTCACGGAAGTGGCCGACGTTCTGGCCGATCATCCGGGCGCTGGGGATCGACTGGCTGTGGTAGAGGATGTACAGGCCGTCGGCGGTGTTGGTGTGCCAGTAGCCGCCACCGAGGGCATCGAAGTTGCCGCGGTAGCGCAGCTCCATGACCTTGCTGATCGGCAGCAGCTCGATGCGCAGGTCGAAGCCGAGCTTGCGCAGGTCCGCCTGGGCCGCCACCGAGACATTGGCCGGGAACGCCGGGTTGTCGTAGGTCAGCAAGGTCGCCCCAAGGCGCTGACCGTTGCGGGTGCGATAGCCCTCGGCATCACGCCCGGTCCAGCCGGCGGCATCGAGCAGGCGCCCCGCTGCGGCCGGGTCGAAGGCCAGCGCATCGCGCGCCACCGGGTCGTAGCCGGGGGTGTTCACGGCGAGAAAGTCGCCCTTCGCCAGGTACTCGCCGAAGCCGGAGATCCACGCCAGGCCGTCGCGGTCGATGGCCTTGGCCACTGCCTGGCGCACCCGCACGTCATCGAACGGCACGCGCTCGACGTTGAAGGTGATGCTGCGCGCCGGGTTGCCCTTGCGGATGCGGTTGCGCAGGGTCAGCTGCGGGTTGGCGCGGATCGCCGTGGCATTCTGCGCCGGGGCGTCCAGGGCCATGTCGCTGTCGGCGGCTTCCAGCGAGGTGTAGCGGATCATCGCTTCGGGCACGTAGCTCAACTCGATGCCGTCGAGGTAGGCCTCACCCGGGTGGTTGATGGCCAGCGGCGCCCAGTCGTAGCCCGGGCGGCGGGCGAAACTGGCGCGCTGGTCGCGCACCCAGCCGGTCAGCACGAACGGCCCGGTGCCGATCGGCTGGCTGGCGATGGTCGCGGGCGCCTCGATGATCTGCCGTGGCGAGATCATCCCCAGCCAGGCTTGCGACAGCACATCGAGAAACGGCGCATAGGGTGCGCGCAAGGTGGCCTCGAAGGTGAATGCATCGACCACCCGGCCCTGCAGGTACGGCGCGATGTAGGCAGCGGCCAGTGGCGACTTGGTCTTCGGGTCGCGCATGTGTTCGAGGTTGACCCGCACCGCCTCAGCGTCGAAGCGCTCGCCGTCGCTGAAGGTGACGTCGTCACGCAGGTGGAAGGTGTAGGTCAGGCCGTCAGCACTGATCTCCCAGCTTTTTGCCAGCCACGGTGTGAGGGTGCCGTCTTCGGCCTGGTAGACCAGGCAATCGAAGAGGATGCGGCCCATCCACTGCATGTTGCCGTTGGACAATGCGTGGATATCGAAGCTGCCGGCGTCGGTCGCCGCCGACACGCGCAAGGTGCCGCCGCGCTGGCCGGCCTGCTGCTCGACGAAGTCGCTGGCCGGGTAGCGCATCACGCCGTTCACTGCGCTGACCGCTTCGCCCTTGAGGCTGCCCTGGGCGGGCGGTGGCGTGGCGGGTGAACAGGCGGCAATTAACAGCGCACTGGCCAACAGGCATGAGTTGAATAATCGGACATTTGGCTGCACAGCGGGCTCTTTATATAGACGGCTACATAAGGCGCTATTGCAGTTGTCGTGCCAGCCTGAAAACTGTGTATTCATTGAAGTTCATTCAATGCGCAGACTGATTAAACGTACAAAGTGTTCCACCCCTGTTGCACTGACAACATCCATCACTGTGGGAGCGGGCTTGCCCGCGAATGCGGCGGCACAGCGTATACCGCATTCGCGGGCAAGCCCGCTCCCACAGGGTTCGCCATGGCATTCGGATATTTGGATATAACCTGCACTGTTCAAACAGCGACAGGTGTTCAACAAAACTCGCTATTTCGTTCAGCACTTCACACTGAAACTTCCGCAATCACAGCAAGTTCCGGCCTTTTGCCAGCTGGCACAGAAACTGCTCTAACCGGTTTCGACAGGCCTGACTATTCCCATAGAACGCCGAGGACCCAAGATGACTTTCAAGGAATACAACGATGCGTGCCATTCAACTCAATCCACTGCGCCTGGCCGTGGCCACGGCCCTGCTGGCCCCGGTCACGGTACTGGCCGCTGACCCGACCCTCGGCACGGTGACCGTGCAGGCCGCCAAGCAGACTGAAGTGCAACAGGCCGCCAGCGCCCTCGCCGAAGTGCCCGGCGGCACCAGCGTGGTCGACAGCGAAGAGGTCGCCAAAGGCCGCACCGCCACCCTGCAGGACACCCTGGCCTACCAGCCCGGCGTGTTCGTGCAGTCCACCGGTGGCAACGACGCGGCGAAGATCTCGATCCGTGGCTCTGGCGCCAACACCTCGCCTGGCTACTTCCGCGAAGGCATCAAGTTCCTGTTCGACGGCCTGCCGCTGACTGGCCCCGGCGGCACCCCGTATGAATTCCTCAACGCCAGCGGCGTCAACTACACCGAGATCCTGCGCGGTGCCAACGCCTTCCAGTACGGCGCGCTGACCCTCGGTGGCGCGGTCAACTTCGTCAACCACAGCGGTTACAGCGCCCCCGGCCTGCGCGTGCGCGCCGAGGCCGGCAGCTACCATTACCAGAAGCAGAGCATCAGCTACGGCGGTGTCGAAGGCGACCTGGACTACTACCTGCAGGCCGACAACTACCGCAACGACGGTTATCGCGACTACAGCCTGTCGAAGAGCTCCGGCATCGTCGCCAACGCCGGCTACCGCTTCAACCCGAAGCTGGAAACCCGCCTGCTGCTGCGCTACCGCGACGAAACCCACAACGACCCCAGCGCCACCACCCTGGACAATGCCCTGCACCACCCGCGCCGGGCCAGCGCCACCGCCGAAAGCAGCGGCGCCGGTGCGCGCCGCCCGGGCAGCATCTGGGTCGGCAGCAAGACCACCTACACTTTCGACGACGATGCGCGGCTGACCTTCGGCCTGTCGTACCACGACTACCGCCACACCAACAGCCCGCGCAGCCCGAGCAACCCCAGCTACTGGGACTGGCATGACCTCGGCCTGCTGCTGGGCTATGACCGCGTCGACTACCTGTTCGGCCACGAGAGCCGCAGCAATATCGCCTTCACCTCGACCCAGCACCTGCGCGGTGGGGTGGACTCGGCCAACGGCAACAAGGTGTCGCTCAAGCAGGTCAACTACAAGGATTCGTTCGACCGGGTGATCGCCCTGGGCAACGACATCAACCTGGTCGACAACCTGTGGCTCACCAGTGGTGTGTCGTTCATCAACGTGCGGCGCAAGGTCAACATCGATTACGCGGTGAACCCCAACACCACCACCTTCCCGCAGCATGTCGACTACGACAACTGGAGCGTCGCCCCGCGTATCGGCCTGCGTTACGAGTTCAGCCCCGAACTGCAGGTGTTCACCAACTTCAGCCGCAGCATCGACCCGCCCGCCTCATGGGAATACTCAGGTTCCGGCCCGACCCTGCCGTACATCCGACCGCTGGTGGAACAGAAGGCCAACACTTTCGAGGTCGGCATCAAGGGTTCGCACGGCATCTTCGACGGCAGCCTGGCGCTGTACCGCTCATGGATTCACGACGAACTGCTGAACGTGCAGATCATCCCTGCCACCTCTACCGCAGCGGCGGTGACCGGCGCGTTCAACGCTTCGCCGACCATTCATCAGGGCGTCGAGGCTGGGCTCAACACGCGCCTGTGGGACAACCCCCAGGGCGACCTGGTGCGCTGGCGCCAGTCGTACACCTACAACGATTTCTACTACCGGCATGACGACACCTTCGGCGACAACCAGCTGCCGGGCGTGCCCAAGCACATCTACCAGGGCGAACTGCAGTACCAGGACCACAGCGGCTGGTACACCGGGGTGAATGTGCAATCGGCGTCGCGCACGGCGGTTGACTACGCCAACAGCTTGTATGCGCCGTCGTACACGATCTGGGGGGCGAACCTTGGGTATGAAGCGCCGAAGGGCAACTGGAAGGTCTCGCTGGACCTCAAGAACCTGGCGAACAAGGCATACGTGACGGCGGTGACGCCGGTGTACAACGCGCGCGGGCTCGATACCGCATCGTTCTGGCCGGGGGATGGGATCGGGGCTTATGTGGGGGTCGAAGTGAGGTACTGATAGCGCCTTTTGCAGGGCCGGCCTCTTCGCGGGCAAGCCCGCTCCCACAGAATTACCACAGTATTCAAGGCTGTGGTGATCCTGTGGGAGCGGGCTTGCCCGCGAAGAGGCCGGTACAGGCTTACGCTCGCGGCATCAGGTCATAGGGATGCTTCCATCCCGGCACTGCCTGGATCCGTTGCTTCCAAGCTTCGATATGACTGAACTGAGCCAGCACGATCCCGGTGTCCTCCGGCATGAACACATACCCCGCCAGCGACAGGTCGGCGATGGTCAGCCGCTCGCCCACCATGTACGGCGTTTTCGCCAGGTGCGCATCGACTATCCGGTACGCCGCCGTGGCGCGCTCGCGCAGGAAGCCGGTCACTTCTGTCTCGCCGGTCTTCTTAAGGCACAGCAGGAACCGCAGCGCCGCGTAGTAGCTGGTGAACTTGTGGTTGTCGAACAGCATCCAGCGCCAGATCTCGCGCTTCTCGTGGTCGTCGCGCGGGCCGAACTGGCGGGTGCGCTCGGCCAGGTACTCGAGAATCAGAGCCGACTGGGTGAGCCGCTGCCCGGCATGCTCCAGCACGGGCACCTCGCCCTGCTCGTTGACCTCGTCGCGCCATTGCGGGTCGCGGGTCTGGCCGTTGAAGAAATCGACGAACACCGGTTGCCAGTTCTGGCCGGTGAGTTCGAGCATCAGCGCAACCTTGTAGGCGTTACCGGATTCAGCAAAGCAATGCAGCGTGTATTCGGACATGAGGTGACCTTCAGTTTCCTTTGAATGATCGGCAGGCCCACGCGGGGCTAACACAGACTACACAAAAGTATGCTTAGATGCGCCGATCAACCTGCCAGGAAGGCCCGTAATGCCCTACCCCACGCTGCCCCGTACCCTGTCCACGCCGCGCACGATGTTGGTCCGCCCTGCCCCGGCTTTTGCCCAGCAGCTGCAACAGGCCCTGATCGACAGCTACCCCCTGCACCAACCCTTTCTGGCCTGGGCCAAGCCTGACTGGACCTTGAATGAAGTGCGCGACAGCCTGCAGCTGAGCGCCGAGGAGTTCCTCGACCCGGCCAAGGAAAAGCGCTATTTCGTGCTGGCCCCAGGCAGCGGCGAGGTGATCGGCTGCATCGGCCTGCGCCCCCGCAATGACGAGTACGAAGTGGGCTATTGGGTCAACCGTGCAAGCAGTGGCCAGGGCCTGATGCGCGAGGCGCTGACCTGCCTGCTGGATGCCGTGGATGCCCCGGTGTGGCTGACCACCGACATCGACAACCACGCCAGCCAGCGCCTGGCCGAACGTGCCGGGTTCGTGGCGACTGGCAGCCTGCTGACCGAAATCGACCCAAGTACCCCACGGCCGCTGTACCGCCGCCGCCCCCCTGGAAGCAGCTGAGCCCGAACATCCCACCACCCGTCCCTCCCGTTATATGCCCGCCGTAAACCCCGATGCGATAGTGGAGAAAACAACACGGATAAAATCCCATGTACAGAAACACCTCTACCCCCGCGGACGACAACGGTTGCGGCTGGTTCCACCTCAGCCCCGAGCGCCAGCCACGCGCCGCGCACCGGGGGCGGAGCGAGGCGCGCTGGGTGGTGCTCGGCGCGGGCTTCACCGGCCTTGCGGCTGCGCGACAACTGGCGCTTCACCACCCTGACGACGAGATCATCCTGGTCGAGGCCCAGGAGGTCGGCTTTGGCGCATCAGGGCGCAACTCCGGCTTTGCCATCGACCTGCCCCACGACATCGGCGCCCCCGACTACATCGGCGACCTGGCCACGGCGCGGATGAACCTCAAGCTCAACCTGCGCGCCCAATCGATCCTGCGCGGGCTGATCAACCAGCACGGCATCGACTGCCAGATCCGCCCGGACGGCAAGTACCAGGCCGCGGTCGAAGACAAGGGCCTGGCGGTGCTCGAGGCCTACCGCAGCGGCCTCGACAAGCTCGGCCAGCCCTATGAAATGATCGACACCCGCGACCTGCCCGAGCACTTCGGCACCGCCTTCTACCGCAAGGCGCTGTACACCCCCGGCACCCAGCTGCTGCAGCCGGCCGCGCTGGCCAAGGGCCTGGCCGAAAGCCTGCCGGGCAATGTCACGCTGTACGAAGGCACCACCATCACCCGCCTGGAACAGGGCCGGCGCATCACCCTCAAGCATGCCCACGGCGAGATCGTCGCCGACCAGCTGCTGCTGACCAACAATGCCTTCGCCTCGTACTTCGGTTTCCTGCCGGGCCGGCTGCTGCCGATCTTCACCTATGCCAGCATGACCCGCGCACTGACCGAAGACGAGCAGGCGCGCCTGGGCGGCAAGGCCACCTGGGGCATCATCCCCGCCGACCCGTTCGGCAGCACCCTGCGGCGCACCCCGGACCAGCGCCTGCTGGTGCGCAACAGCTTCAGCTTCAACGCCAACGGCCGTGCCCAGCAGCGCTACCTGGACCGTGCCGGGCGCCAGCACCGCGCGTCGTTCGAGCGGCGCTTCCCGATGCTCTCGGGCCTGCCGTTCGAATTCACCTGGGGCGGCTCCATGTGCCTGTCGCGCAACCACCTGTCGCACTTCGGCACCCTGGCGCCGAACGTGCACGCGGCGCTGTGCTGCAACGGCCTGGGCATCACCCGTGGCACCGCCACCGGCACCCTGCTGGCCGACTGGCTGAGCGGCGAGCGCGACGAGCTGATCGACTTCCTGCTCGGCTCCGACGGGCCCAACCGCAACCCGCCGGAACCGCTGCTGAGCGTGGGGGTCAACCTGAACCTGCACTGGGGCCAGCGCCGCGCAGGCATGGAAAGCTGATAAGGAGGCAACATGCATAGCCTGGGTATTCTCGGGGTCGGCGAGCTGACCGAAAAAGTCGTGGTCGGCCTGCGCCGCAGTGGGTTCAAGGGCACGCTGTACTTGTCGCCGCGCAACGCTCGGCGCGCCGAAGCGCTGGCGGCCGAGTACGGTTGCAAGGTGTTGCCGAGCAACCAGGCCGTGGTCGACCAGGCTGACCTGGTGATCCTCGGCGTGCGCCCGGAGTCGCTGGCGCAACTGGCGGGCGAGGTGCGCCTGCGCCCCGGCCAGCGCCTGGTATCGCTGGCCGCCGGGGTCAGCCTGGCGCTGCTGGCCACGGCCTTCCCCGGCGCCCATTGCGTGCGGGTGATGTTGTCGTATGCGGCGCAGTACAACCAGTCCACCGTGGTGGTGTGCCCGGCCGATGCGCTGACCGAACAGCACCTGGGGCCCTTGGGCAACCTGGTGGTGGTGCAGGATGAACCGGCATTCGAGCTGGCCACGGTGGCGGCGTGCATGAATGGCTGGTTCTACTTCCTGTTGCATGACCTGCAGCAGTGGCTGATCGACAAGGGCCTGCCGGCGGCTGAGGCGCGGGCATTGGTGCTGGGCAACCTGCAAGATTGCGTGACCAGTGCGCAGCACCAGCCGGAGTACACCTTGAAGGCCCTGGGGCAGGCGATTGCCACGCCCGGGACTTTTACTGCCGATGGTCTGGCGGTGTTGATGCATCAACCGGTGAGTGCCAACTGGGGGGCGGCTTGCGAGGTGGTGCTGGATGCCTTGCTGACCCGCTCGGGGTTGGCTGGGCGATAGGCGTTTCCTGCTCCGGCCTCTTCGCGGGCAAGCCCGCTGCCACAGGGGGCGCACATGCCCTGTGGGAGCGGGCTTGCCCGCGAAGAGGCCAGCAGCCTTCATGCATATCTAGAGCTGCCGATACACCCGCGCCGTGTCCTCTTCAAAGTGCTTTAGCTCTTCTTGGCGCCGGGCCTCAGACCAGCCCATCGCCGCTGCCGCACGGTGTGACAACTGCTCCACCCGCTCACGCCCCAGGTCCGGGTCGAGCCCCCACGGCAAACGCCGGCGCACCAGGTCCACCAACCGCACCACATGCTCGCGACCGATGATGCGGGCGATGTCCTCGCCATCGATGCGCTCGCGCTCGATCATGCCCTTGGGCGCCTTGCCCCGCTTGCCCAGCCGCGCCTCGACGCCACGGGCGATCACCCGCGCGGCATGGCGGTGGAGCATGATGGTCGAGCCGGTCAGGGTCAGCAGGTCGGGCTTGCCGGCCGCCTCGCTCAGACGCACCGGCAGGTAGGTGCTGCGGCCATCCAGGGTTGAAGTCGGGCGCACCCCGCACCAACAGTGCTGCACGTCGGCGCGGCTCAGCTGCAGGTCGGGAAACAGGTGATTGGCCTCGGCGAGGATGTAGTCGATTTCGCCGTCCTCGACGCGCACGGTGTCCGGGTCGTCGGTGAAGTGCGACTCGGTCGGGCCGATGAAGTGGAACTCACGCCAGGGGAACACGTAGTACGGCTCGCCCTTGCTGGAGAACGCCTCCAGGCCCTGGCCGCGATAGGCCTCGGGCAGCCGCACCATGACGTTGACGCCCTTGATGCCGAGCACCCTGGGGCCACGATCGGCAGCGCCTGCCACACGGTCGACCCAGGGCCCGGCGGCGTTGATCACCACCTTGGCAGTCACCTGCGCCTGGCCGAGGGCTTCGGGGGCCTGCTCGTCCAGGGTCAAGCGCCACTGGCCTTCGCCGCGCTGCAACTGGCTGACGCGGGTATAGGTGCGCACCGCCGCCCCTCGCCATTGCGCATCCAGCGCGGTATCGACGCAGATGCGCTCGGGCCAGGCGTACATGTATTCCTCGAACACCCCCACACCACGCAGCGCCCCACCCAGGCCGGCGGCCATGGCACTGTCGCCGGCCGCCTGCTGCGCCGACTGGCGACGGTAGGCCAGCGGTACCTTCCAGCCACCGAGCGCCTCGACCAGGCGAAAGCCCATGTCCACCAGCCACGGCGGGTAGCGGTCGCCCTTGCGGAAAGGGTAGTGGAAACGGTGCTTGGTCAGGTGCCCGGGCATGTCCTTGACCAACTCGGCGCGGCAGCGCATCACCTCGCGGGTATAGCGCAGGCGTTGCCACATGTCGAACGGGCGGAACGGGATCTGCCACAGCGGGTAGCGCGCGGCCAGGTAGCCCAGGCCCGAGTAGAGCATGCGGCTGGAGCGCGACGAAGTGCCGGCACCGATGTCGCCACGGTCGACCAGCAGGGTGCGGAAGTTGCGCGCGGCCAGTTGCCGGGCGGCGGCGCAGCCGACCGCACCGGCGCCGATGACCACCACGTCGTAGTGGTCGCCGTCGAGGGATTCCAAGGGGGGACGGGTCATGAGTCAGTTTCCGGATTCTTGTGCTTGTTCTGGGAGATCTTCGTTGCCTTGTTCGCGGGCTTGCCCGCTCCCACAGGTACTGCACCGGCTTCTGGGCTGCGGCAATCCTGTGGGAGCGGGCAAGCCCGCGAAGAGGCCTGCAAGGCAACAACAAGCCTTGCCTGCCAGCCCACCATAGAAAAGCCCGCACCCTCCCCTCTAGAACATCCAGGACAACTTGCATAAGCCCTGGGCTGGGCGTGCCAGCGCATCCCATGACTCGTCCCAGCCGTTATATGGAGCCCCGCAAAGCCGGTGCCATAGTGCCGCGACGCTGACGCGTGAATAACAACAAGAGGTAAGTTGAATGACCACATCCAAACGCTCTGTCGAAGATGCCCCGCTTAACGCCTTCCACCGCAAGCTGACCGTCTATTCCGCAGGCGGCCCGTTCCTCGATGGCTATGTGCTGAGCATCATCGGCGTGGCCATGCTGCAGATCACCAACGCGTTGCAGCTGTCGGCCTTCTGGGAAGGCCTGATTGCCGCTTCGGCGCTGATCGGCGTGTTCCTTGGCGGCTTTCTCGGCGGCTGGTTCACCGACAAGTACGGGCGCAAGGTGCTGTACCTGGTGGACCTGATCGCCATCGTCGGTTTCTCGGTGGCACAGTTCTGGGTCGAGTCGGCGTGGGCGCTGTTCGCCTGGCGCTTGCTGATCGGGATTGCGGTCGGTGCCGACTACCCGATCGCCACCTCGCTGCTGGCCGAGTTCCTGCCACGCAAACAGCGCGGGCCATTGCTCGCCGCCATGGTGCTGATGTGGTTCGCCGGCGCCGCCGTGGCCTACGTGGTGGGCGAGTTGCTGCTGCGCGTGGGCGGTGACGACGGCTGGCGCTGGGTATTGGCCAGCGCCCTGGTGCCGGGTGCATTGTTCCTGATCGCCCGCAGCGGCACGCCGGAATCGCCGCGCTGGTTGCTGAGCAAGGGCCGTACTGCCGAGGCCGATGCAGTGATCAAGAAGGTCTACGGCCCCAGCTACTCGATTGCCGACCTGCCCGAGCAGAGCAGCGGCAAACCGGTATCGCTGTGGTCGCTGTTCCACTCCGGCTACGGCAAGCGCATGGCCTTCGTCACGCTGTTCTGGACCTGCGCCATCGTGCCGCTGTTCGCCATCTATGCCTTCGCCCCGAAGGTGCTGCAGGCGCTGAAGCTGACCGGCGACTGGGCCGCCTATGGCTCGATCGCCATCACCTTCCTGTTCACCCTCGGCTGCCTGCTGGCGACCTTGCTGATCAACCGCCTGGGCCGGCGCAAGATGCTGATCCACAGCTTCCTCTGGTCGGGTATGTCGCTGGTGCTGCTGGGCGTGTTCCCGGACGCTTCGCCAACCACCGTGCTGGTGCTGTTCGGCGCCTACGCGGTGCTGATCGGCGGTGCCCAGGTGCTGGAATACGTGTACCCCAACGAACTGTTCCCTACCGAGATCCGCGCCTCTGCCGTGGGCCTGGCCACGTCGCTGTCGCGCATCGGCGCCGCCGTGGGCACCTACCTGGTACCGATCTCCCTGGCCAGTTACGGCGTGGCCAACACCATGTTCGCCGCCGCCCTGATCTCGCTGTTCGGCGCGCTGATCTCCTGGTGGCTGGCCCCCGAAACCAGCAAGCTCGACCTGCAGCAGGCCGCCGCCTTGGGTGGGCAAGCCGCAGCTGCTTCGCCAACTTACAAAACCGTCGCTCGTAAAGCCTGAAGGAACCCGTCATGAGCCAAGTCCTTACCGTAGTCCGCAATGCCCCTGCCTCGTTGCTGGGCGAACCGGCCCCTGCCCGCCTGCCGATCGGCGAACCGATCGCCCATGCCGCCTCCGCCCAGGACCAGACCGATGAAGCGGTCGGCGCCAGCATCGGCGTGTGGGAAAGCAGCCCGGGCGTGTTCCGCCGCTTCCTCAAGAACCGCGAGTTCAGCCATATCATCAGCGGCAGCTGCACCTTCACCCCCGACGGCGGCGAGCCGGTCGAGCTGCGTGCCGGCGATGCCGTACTGTTCCCGGAAAACTGCGAAGGCGTGTGGCACATCCACGAAACCCTGCGCAAGACCTACGTGCTGTTCTGAGGAGCCGGCAGATGATCGAACGGATCAACCCGGGCCCACGGGCCAGCCAGATGGTGCTGGTGGACGGGCGCATCGAAACCTCGGGGATCGTTGCGCGGGAAGCAGGCGATATCGCTGCGCAGACGCGTTGCGTGCTGGCGCAGCTGGAGCAGTGGCTGGCGCAGGTCGGGGCTGGCAAGCAGCACCTTACACGCATGCAGATCTGGCTGGCCGACATGGGCGAGTTTGCGGCGATGAACGAGGTGTATGACGCCTGGGTCGGCAAGCAGCCACCGGTGCGGGCTTGCGTGGGAGCTGCGTTGGCGGCGCCTGAGTACAGGATCGAGATTCAGGCCTTTGGGCAGCTTTGAGATTGTCGGGGCCGCTTTGCGGCCCATTCGCGGGCAAGCCCGCTCCCACAGGGGATCGCGTATCCCTGTGGGAGCGGGCTTGCCCGCGAATAGGCCCTTGAACGTAGTTACAAATCAGGGTCCAAGCCTACTTTGTCACCATGCCAGTCGAAGCGCTCCACTTCGTGACGGCGCTTGCGGAAGCTGTAGGGCGTCTCGCCATACTGCTTGCGGAACCACAGGATGAAGTGCGATGCATCGGAAAACCCGCACGCCAAGGCGATGGTGGTGATGTTCTGGCTGGTGTTCACCAGCAGGCGCCGCGCGTGATCCAGGCGCAGCTTGCGCCAGTAGTTGGCCGGTGGCTCCTGGGTGTTGGCGACGAACTCGCGGTGCAACTGCCGTGGGTGGGTACCCACCGCCTCGGCCACTGCCTTGAGCGTCATCGACGCATCCAGGTTGGCGCGCATGAAGGCGATCGCCCGCTGCACCCGGTCGTTCTGGTACACGCTGTCGCTGGCAGCCTTGTCGCTTTCTGCTTCGGCCCGCTCATCCACCAGCAGGTATTCCAGGCCCTTCTGCGCCCGCACCGCACCGCAGTGGCGGCGGATCAGGTTGGCCGCCAGGTCGATGGCGGTGCCGCCCGGGCAGGTGATGATGCCGCGGTCATCGACGTAGCTCTTGTCGATGACCATGGTCGATAGCGGAAAACGCTCGCGGAACTCGTCGCGCAGGGTGAAATGCACCGCGCAACGGCGGCCGTCGAGCAGGCCGGCCTTGCCCAGCACGAACGACGCCGAGCACAGGGCGATGATCGGGATGTTCGCCGCATGCACGTCACGCAGCGCATCCAGCAGCCAGGCCGGCGGGTTGCGGGTTTCGCCGAGCAGGCCGCCGGCCAGCACGATGTAGTCGTACTGGGCGAACAGGTTGAGCGCTTTGGTCGGCGAAATCGGCATGCCACAGCTGGCGGCGATCGGCTGGTCGTCGAGGGTCATCCAGTCCCACTGGCAGTAGACCTGCTGGCTGCGGAACGACTTGTCGGCGGCAAAGCGCAGCGAATCCACCAGGCCGGCGACGGGTACCAGGGTGAACTGGTTGAGCAGCACGAAACCGACACGCAGTTCAGGCTTGATCTGCGTGGCCGGGTCCGTCATCTGCGGGGTTTGTACTTGTTCTTGGGCAACCATGGACATCGGCCTCATGACCTGCTGATTAGCGCCATTGTAGGGCGCACCTGGCGTCCGGCATATCATATGCCGCACGACAAATAGTAAGTCCATGACAAAACGCGCCGGCGTTCTATCAATTGTCATGACTGTAATATCGGGCCACTGGTCGCGCTGAGCATCATGTCGTCACAACAACATGCTCAGAGGCACCCCTCATGTACCGTGGATTCTGGTATGCCCAGGCGCTGGACCTGGACAGTGACCTGGCCCCTGCCCTGCAGGACTCGATTCAAGCCGACGTGTGTATCGTCGGCGGTGGCTTCCTTGGCCTGTGGTCGGCCATCCGCCTGAAGCAGGCACATCCCGAAAAGACCATCGTCATCGTCGAACGCGACCGCTGCGGCTCCGGCGCCAGCGGGCGCAACGGCGGCATCGCCACCAACTGGTGGGGCAAGTACCTGTCGGTGCGCACCATCTGCGGCGACGTCGAGGCGCGGCGCATCTGCGAGGCGGCAGAATCGGCGATCGACGAGATCGGCAGCTTCTGCCAGGAGCACGGCATCGATGCCCAGTACCGCAAGGACGGCTGGCTGTGGACCGCGACCAACCAGCGGCAGATGAACTCCTGGCGGGTGCTCACTGACGGCCTGCAGAAACTCGACGTCAACCCGTTCCAGGAGATGGACCGCGAAGCCATCCGCAGCCGCGTCGGCTCGCCGCTGGTGCTGGGTGGCATCTTCGACCCCAACGCCGCCACCGTGCAGCCGGCCATGCTCGCCCGTGGCCTGCGCCGGGTGGCGCTGAAGCTGGGGGTGAAGATCTTCGAGAAATCGCCGTTCACCCACCTGGTCCGCGGCAAGCAGCCGGTGGTGCACACCGCCAAGGGCCATGTGAAGGCCAACCATGTGGTGCTGGCGCTCAACGCCTGGGGCGCGCAATTCCCCGAGCTGCGCCGGATGATCGCGATCATGTCCAGCGACATGGTGGCCACCGCCCCGGTCAAGGCCAAGCTCGACGCCATCGGCTTCAGCCGTGGCGAGTGCATGACCGACTCGCGCACCGTGCTCAACTACTGGCGCAACACCCCGGACGGCCGCGTGGTGTTCGGCAAGCCGCTGGGCCAGTTCGCCTATGCCGGGCGCATCGGCAACCTCTATGAAAAGCCCTCGCCGGCCGCCGACAAGGTTGCCGCCGAACTGCGCCGCCTGTACCCGCAGCTCGAAGACGTGCCGGTGGTCAGCAGCTGGACCGGCCCGATCGACCGGGCCATGAAGGGCCTGCCCAACTTCGGCTACCTCGACCACCACCAGACGGTGAGCTACGGCATCGGCTTCTCGGGCAACGGCGTGGCCACCACCGTGTTCGCCAGCCGCATCATCAAGTCGCTGGCCAACCATGCCAACGACGAGTGGGCCAACTGCGGCCTGGTCAACCAGAAGATGAAGCTGCTGCCGCCAGAGCCTTTCCGTTTCTTCGGCGCACACATGGTGCGTGATGCCCTGGTGCGCAAGGAGTCGCTGGAAGACCACGACCAGGACGCCGGTTTCGTCACCCGCCAACTGGTCAGCATGGCCCCGGCCGGCTATGTGCCGGCGCAGAAAAAATAAGGAACACCGCATGCGCGAACATATCGTCCTGCTCGACGACGAGGGCCTGGCGCCCTCCACCCGGCTCAAGCGCCCGGACTGCGAACACACCTGGCAGCAGTTTGCCTACACCCACCCGGAGCAGATGCTCGAGCACCTGAAGGATGCCACCATCGCCTTCACCTGCAGCGTGCCGCTGCGTGAAGAGCACCTGCGCCAGCTGCCGAAGCTGAAGATGATTTCGCTGGCCCTGACCGGCCGCGACATCGTCGATGTCGACTACTGCGATGCCCATGGCATCGAAGTGGCCAGCGTACCGGGCTACGCCGCCAACACCGTGGCCGAACACAGCCTGGCGATGATCCTCGAGCTGTTCCGCCGCCCGGCCGCGTTTACCCGGTTGATGCGCCAGGTGCATGCCGGCGAGGCCGAATACAAGAACATCTACTTCGACCACCGCATCCGCGATGTGCGTGGCAAGCAGCTGGCGATCATCGGCAGCGGCCCGATTGCCGTGCGCCTGGCCGAGCTGGCGCGGGCATTGGGCATGCAGGTGCTGTTCGAGGACCGTGGCGGCAAGCGCCGTGGTGCCGACTGCCGGCCGTTGGCCGAGCTGCTGCGCAGCTGCGACGTGCTGTCGATCAACTGCCCGCTGACCCCCGAAACCTACAACCTGATCGACGCTGGCCGGCTGGCCCTGATGAAGCCGGATGCCATCGTGGTCAACACCGGCCGTGGCGGTGTGGTCAATGAAGCGGCATTGATCGATGCCCTGCAACACGGGCGCTTGGGCGGCGTGGCCCTGGATGTGGTGGAAGTCGAACCACTGCACCCGAGCAACCCGCTGTTCCAGCTGATCGACCGCGACGACTTCCTGCTCAACCCGCACATCGCCTGGAGCAGCGAAGACGCCATGCAGCAGCTGATGGACAGCGCCGTGGACAACATCAGCGACTTCGTCGCCCGCCAAAACGCCAGCAAAAGGATCCGTAGCGCATGACCCCTGTGACCAAGAGCAGTTACGTCGACGGCGCCTTCGTTGCGCTGGACAGCGGCAGCGACGTGCTGGAAAACCGTAACCCGTCCAACCCCGGCGACGTGATCGAGCGCTTCGTGCGCGCCGACCAGGCGCTGACCGAACAGGCCCTGGCCGCCGCCCGCCGCGCCGCACCCGGCTGGGCGCGCAGCAACCCGCAGCAACGCGCCGATGCACTGGACTTCATCGGCAGCGAGATCCTTGCCCGCCGCCAGGAACTGGCCACCCTGCTGGCCCGCGAGGAAGGCAAGATCGTCCGCGAGGCCCTCGGTGAAGTGGACCGCGCCGGGCGTTCGTTCAAGTTCTACGCCCAGGAGGCGCTGCGCGCCGAGGGCGAGAAATACCAGTCGGTGCGCCAGGACGTGGGCATCGATGTGTTCACCCAGCCGCTGGGCGTGATTGGCATCATTGCACCGTGGAACTTCCCGATCGCCATCCCGGCCTGGAAGATCGCCCCGGCGCTGTGCTTCGGCAACTGCGTGGTGTTCAAGCCCGCCGAGCTGGTGCCCTCCTCGGCCTGGGCGCTGGCCGAGATCATCTCCCGGGCCGGGCTGCCGGCGGGCGTGTTCAACCTGTTGATCGGGCCTGGGCGCAGCGTCGGCGACACGATCATCCGCTCGCCGCTGATCGATGGCATCAGCTTCACCGGCTCGGAACAGACCGGCCGGCAGATTGCCCGCCTGGCAGCAGAAGGCATGAAGAAAGTGCAGCTGGAAATGGGCGGCAAGAACCCGTTGATCGTGCTCGACGACGCCGACCTTGAACAGGCGGTGGAGGTGGCGTTGAACGGTTCGTTCTTCAGCACCGGGCAACGTTGCACGGCGAGTTCGCGGGTGATCGTTACCGAGGGCATCCACGATGCCTTCGTCGCACGCCTGGCCGAACGCACCCGCGCGCTGAAGGTGGGCGATGCGTTGCAGGCCGGTACCGACATCGGCCCGGTGGTCGATGGCCGCCAGCTGGAACAGAACCTGGCGTACGTGGCCAGTGGCCGTGAACAAGGGGCGAAGCTGGTGTGTGGGGGCGAGGTGGTGGAGAACGCCGCAGGGGCGTATCTGTTCACCCCGGCGCTGTTCACCGAGGTGACCGCGGACATGCGTATCTACCGCGAGGAAATCTTCGGGCCGGTGCTGAGCGTATTCAAGGTGCGTGACTACGACGAAGCCTTTGCCGCTGCCGAGGACACGGCGTTCGGCTTGTCGGCAGGGATCGTCACCACCTCGCTGCGCCATGCCGAACACTTCAAGCGCAACAGCTCGGCCGGCATGGTGATGGTCAACCTGCCGACGGCGGGGGTGGATTATCACGTGCCGTTTGGCGGCAATGGCGCTTCGAGCCTGGGGTCGCGGGAGCAAGGGACCCACGCGCGACAGTTCTTTACCCGGGTGAAGACTACCTATCAACTGGCCTGACAGGGCCATGGGGCCGCTGTGCGGCCCCAACAATGTTAGCTATCACTTCTTGCGCTGCATCCAAGCGGCCCCGAGGCCACTCAGGCAGATGATGGCAATGCCCAGCAAGCTCGCGCTGTCTGGCACCTGGCGGTAGATCAGCAGCCCCAGCAACCCGGCGAACACGATCTGGCAGTAGCTGAACGGGGCCAGCAGCGCGGGCGCCGCGTGGCGGAAGGCCTGAGTCAGCAGCAGGTGCGCGCTCATGCCGAAACCGCCCAGGGCCAGCATCAGCAGCGCGTGGTCCCAGCGCGGCACCTCCCAGAAAAACGGCACCAGCGCACTCATCACCAGGGTATTGCACAGCCCGGCGTAGAAATTGCTGGTGGTCGGGCTGTCGTAAGCCGCCAGGATGCGCGTGAGCAACTGGTAGAAGCAGAAGCCCAGCGCCGAACCGAACGGGTACAGGATGGCCGGGGTGAACATCGCGCCACCGGGGTGCACCACCACCAGCACGCCAATGAAACCCAGGACCACCGCCACCCACTGCCCGGTTGTCACCCGCTCCTTGAGCAAGGGCGCCGACAGCGCAGTGACCAGCACCGGCGCAAGGAAGTTGACCGAGGTCGCCTCGGCCAGCGGCAGGTACTGCAGGCCGGTGGTGAACAGCAGGCTGGTGCTCAGCAGGCTCAGCGCGCGCAGGGTCTGCAGCACCGGGCGCCGGGTGCGCAGCACATTGAGGCCCGACTTGGGCAGGAAGATCCCGGCCATCAGCAGCGTGTGCACCACATAACGGGCCCACACCACCATGACGATCGGGTACAGCCCACCGAGGAACTTGGACAAGGCATCGTGGCTGGCGAACAGGAACGTCGCCACCACCACCAGGGCGATGCCGCGCAGGGGTTGGTTGACTCCGGACAGCGGTGTGCTGGAACTCATGGCGTTCTCGACGGCGGCGCGGCTGCATGCTGCGCCAGGGAAGGTGCGACTGCACGGATTCTAGAAGAGATACGACGACTTGAGGAAGTTCATTTCCACGCTTTGCAGGGGACCTTTGCCATTCCGTTCGCTGATCGACCACTTTCCGCCCCGGCTGCATGGTTCGTGCCCCGCAAAGCGCGCACCATCAATGATGGACCCACGATCTCGAACAAGGAGTTTTCATGCAACGGCTCACCACCCGCAACGGCCTCGACCTGCCCTGCATCGGCCTGGGCACCTGGCCGATGACCGGCGACGAATGCACCCGTGCCGTGCACCAGGCGCTGGAGCTGGGTTACCGGCACATCGACACGGCCACCGCCTACGACAACGAGGCTGCCGTCGGCCAGGCCCTGCGCGACAGCAACGTGCCCCGCGAGCAGATCCACCTGACCACCAAGGTCTGGTGGGACCGCCTGGCGCCAAACGCCATGCGCCAGTCGCTGGAAGACAGCCTGCGCGCGCTGGGCACCGAGCAGGTCGACCTGTTCCACATTCACTGGCCCGGCAAGGACTGGGACCTGGCCCGCAGCATCGAAACTCTGGTGGCCCTGCGCGATGAAGGCAAGGCGCGCAGCATCGGCGTGGCCAACTTCCCGCTCGGCCTGCTGCGCCGGGTGGTCGAGGAGCTGGGGGCGCCGCTGTCGGCGATCCAGGTCGAATACCACGTGTTGCTCAGCCAGCAACCGCTGCTCGACTACGCCCGCCAACATGACCTGCTGCTGACCGCCTATACCCCGCTGGCCCGTGGCCGTGCGGCGGAGCAGGCGGTGATCCGCGAGATCGCACGCAAGCATGGTGTGCTGCCGAGCCAGGTGGCGTTGAAGTGGTTGCTGGACCAGGATGGCGTGGCGGTGATTCCCAAGGCCAGCAGCCGGGAGAACCAGCTGGCCAACCTGGCGGCGCTGGAGGTGCGGCTGGATGATGCCGACCGGGCGCTGATTGCCGGGTTGCCGAAGGATCAGCGGGTGGTCAGCCCGGACTTTGCCCCCGACTGGAATAGCTGAGGCCTGTTGCGGCCCCTTCGCGGGCACGCCCGCTCCCACAGAGGTTCGCGTTCCCTTGTAGGAGCGGGCGCGCCCGCGAAGGGCTGCAAAGCAGCCCCCAAGGCCCTCGAACGACTACACACAAACCTGCTTCAACCGCTCGCTGGCCGGCGCCGGCCGCCCATACAGGTAGCCCTGGAAGTGCGAACACCCTTCCGCCCGCAGCCGCTGCATCTGCTCCTCCGACTCCACCCCTTCGGCCGTGGTCTTGATCATCAGGCTGTTGGACAACTCGGTAATCGCGCGGATGATCGACATCGCCTCGCGGCTGTCGCACATGTCGTGCACGAACGACTTGTCGATCTTGATCCGGTCGAACGGGAACGAGCGCAGATACCCCAGCGACGAATAACCCGTGCCGAAGTCATCCAGCGAAATCGACACGCCCAGGTCCTTCAGCGCGCGCAAGGTGCGCACGTTCTCCTCGCTGTTGCCCAACAGTACCGATTCGGTGATCTCCAGCTCCAGGCGCTGCGGCGCCAGCCCCGAGTCGGCCAGGGCCAGGGTCACCGTGTGCACCAGGTTGGCGTTCTTGAACTGCACCGGCGACAGGTTCACCGACACGGTCTGCTCGGTGCCCCAGCTGGCCGCCTCCTGGCAGGCCAGGTTCAGCGCCCGGGTGCCGAGTTCGTGGATCAGCCCGGTTTCCTCGGCGATGGGGATGAAGTCCATGGGCATGACCATGCCCCGGGTCGGGTGCTCCCAGCGCAGAAGCGCTTCGTAGCCGGTCACGCTGCTGGTCTGCTGATCCACCACCGGCTGGTAGTGCAGGTGCAGCTGCCCCAGGTGCAGGGCGGTGCGCAGGTCGGTTTCCACCAGGCGGCGCTGGCGGGCGGCGACGTCCAGTTCGAGGTGGAAGCACTCGTAACGGTTACGGCCGTTGCGCTTGGCCTCGTACAAGGCCATGTCGGCATAACCGAGCAATTGTTCGGCCTGGTCGTTGTCTTCGGGGGCGATGGCGATACCGATGCTGACGCCCACCGAGAACTGGTGGCCCTCGATCTGGAACGGCGGGCAGATCGCCTCGATCAGGCGCCTGGCGGTGTTGCAGGCGGCTTCGCGGCTGTCCAGGTGGGTCAGCACCACGGCGAATTCGTCACCGCCCAGCCGGGCCAGGGTGTCGTGCTCGCGCAGCTCGCGGCGCAAGCGCTTGCCGAGCGCGCGCAGCAGCTTGTCACCGAAGGCATGGCCGAGGGAGTCGTTGATGTTCTTGAAGTTGTCCAGGTCCAGGCACAGCGCGGCGGTGAGCTTTTCGCTTTCGTGCCCGCGCACAAGGGCCTGCTTGAGGCGTTCGTGGAACAAGGTGCGGTTGGGCAGCCCGGTGAGCGCGTCGTGGTGGGCCATGTGGTGGATCTGCGCGTGGGCGGCCAGTTCTTCGGTGGCGTCTTCGGCCACGAACAGCACGTAATCCGCCTGGCCCTCGCATTGCTGGCTGAGCAATGCGCGGCTGCGCAGGGTGCGTGGGCCACAGGCGGTATCGACCCGGGTTTCGGCGGCAAAACCTTTGCTGCTGCGTGCGCCCCGGCTGAGCTGGTTTTCCAGGTAATCCGCCGCAGCCGGTGCCAGGCACTCACCGGGGGTGTGGCCAATCATCGGTTTGCCACGCCCACCGAACAAACGCTCGGCCTGCTGGTTGGCGAGCAGGATGCGTTGGCTTTCCAGGTCCTGGACGATGACGCTGGCGGGGATGTTGGCGATCACCGAGTCGAGGAACTGCGACAGGTTGGCCATTTCCTGGCTGTACTGCTCGGCCAGCTCCTTGGCCTGCAGCAGCTGAAGTTCCTGCTGGCGGCGTTCGGAAATGTCGCGGGTGACCTTGGCGAAGCCGACCAGCTGGCCGTGGTCGTCACGCACCGCCTCGATTACCACATGGGCGTGAAAGGCCGTGCCGTCCTTGCGCAGGCGCGCACCGACCTCTTCGAATCGGCCGGTGCTGCGGGCCTGCTCCAGGTTCTGCTCGGGCAAGCCGGCGGCACGCTCGGTTTCGCTGTAGAACAGCGAGTAATGCTGGCCGACGATTTCCTCGGCGCGATAGCCTTTGGCCCGCTGGGCCCCGGGGTTCCAGTTGGCGACAATACCGTCGGGGGTGAGCAGGTAGATGGCGTAGTCCACCACGCTCTGGATCAACAGCCGGTACATGATGTCGGGGCTTGCGACTAGCGACATGAAATTTACCTGAACCTGCGACGCGCACGAAAGGAACCCCGGGCCAGCGCGCCCGGGTCTTGTAAAGCAGTGCTGGCATTATGCCTTGCGAGTGAGTTTTGTGAAGTAGGTCACATAATTTTGCTGCATCAACCTGCGGTCAATGGAGTACCGAGGTCACCTGATAGGTGAGCAGGTCCGGCTCGTCGTCGGGGAAGATCTGTTGCGCGGGCCGTTGCAGGTCGCCCACCACCGCCGTGCAGAAGGCCACTGCGATCGGGTCCAGGGCGTAGCAACGCAGCAGCCAGTCATCGGGGCTTGTGAGGAACTGGTTGGCCACGGCGCGACCGATACCCTGGCGCCGGTAGCGCTTGAGGATGAACAGGTCGGCCAGTTCCAGCGCATCGATGCCGGGAAGCTCGCTGCGCTCGACCAGCACGAAGCCGGCGATGAAACCGTCCACCAGCACCAGGCTGGCGCTCCAGCCTGGGGACTGCCAATAGCGCTGCAGGTGCTCTTCGTGGATGTAGAAACGGCCGTTCACCTCGACATCCTCCTGCTCCCAGTCGGAGGACTCATAGGCGTAGAACTGATAGAGGTTGCGGATCAGTTCGGCCTGGTCGGGGGTGGTGGGCAGCAGTTCGATGGGCGACATGGCGCGGAGGGCTCGGGGAAAGGCCATTCTAAGGCTTTTGTTTTACCTGTGACGGCCTATTCGCGGGTAACCCGCTCCTTCGTATGAATGAGCGTCCCAGCCTGTTGGCTCGAGTTAGGTAGAGGTCAAGCTGCTGTAGGAAATTTCTTTATTGCTGAAAAGAAGTTCAACACCGCGTATGTAGGATTCCGCTGCGCAGTTCGCTAGATTGCAGCTCCCGGCACGGAGGCCAGAGCCGCGGCGCAGCGCCGCTTCAGAAAAAGGAAAAGCCATGAGCAAGCCCTACGCGTTTCAACTCGCCTACACCATCAGCCCTGTGAACAATGAACACGAAGGTGACGCCGCAGTCGCGCGTGCCCACCTGCGTGAAAAGATGGGCTGGAAGACCGTCGGCAAAGTCGAAACCACGCTACACGGTGAGCTGGTCCTGTCCCCAGGTACGGCTGATGAAAAACGCCGAGAAGCCGGCAAGTCGATGCGTACCCTCATCCGTGCCGAGTTCAAGGCACTGGAGGTGGAGAAGACGGTCAGCTTTGCCGGCAGCCTGATGGTCAGCGGCCTCGACCCGGCCGTCAAGATCGGCATCACACCCGACTGAAGCCACCGGTATCAGGCGCCATGCGCCTGATACCGCCGCCGTCATTTTTCCTGCAGCACCGCCCTGCCCTTCACCGCCCGCGGCCCCCGCCAGGCCCAGAACAGCAGCCCCGGGAACGGTGCATAGACCACGAACACGATCCACAGCATCTTGCGCTCTGCGCGCCGTTCGCTGCCGATGATGTGCCAGATGGCGAAGATCTCCAGCAGGATGACCAAGGCCGCGACAATGATCCAGATCGTTCCGATTTCCATGAGCACTCTCCCGTTGGCATGTACTGGGTTGGGTTGCTGCCAGCCGTGAGGGTTCAGTCCGATTTGCTATCGGTGCAGGGCCTGGGATACCGCGTTCACGAATACCGCCTGCTCGTCATAGAGGGAACTCGGTGTTTCGGCGTTTTTCCAGGTCGACCACTGCACCATCACCAGCTTCTCGGCCGGGTTGATCGCGATGGTCTGGCCGTAGATACCCAGTGCCCAGAACGTCTGGTCGCTGGTCGCCGTTTTCTTCGGCTCAAGGTTGGCATCCGCAGCCGGTGCGTTGTACCACCACTGGTAGCCGTACTGCCCGTTCGGTGCCGCCGCCGTCACCGAGCCCTTGGCCTGGGTCCAGTGGGTTGAGCGGGCGATCCAGTCATCCGGCAGCAGCTTTTCGCCTCCCGGCAACTGCCCGCCACTCATCACGAACTGGCCGAAGCGGCCCCAGTCCCGCAGCGTGGCGTTGAAACCATGCCCGCCCATGTCGACCTTGCCCGGCACCAGTGCATGCCAGACGCCGTCCTGCTGCATGCCGTAGCGGCTCCAGACCTGCGCTTCGAGGTTCTTGGCCAGGGTCAGGCCGGTGGCATTTTCCAGTACACGGCCGACCAGCCAGGCACCGCCGGTGTTGTACGACCACACTTCGCCGGGCTTCACGCCAGGCTTGCGCTGCACCGACTTCACCAGGTTGAACACGCAGGTGTACGGGTCCGGCGTCGCTTCGCATTGCGTCATGTGGGAGAAGTCGGAATCCTTCGAGGCGTAGTTCTCGTCCCAGACCACGCCCGAGGTGTGCTGCAGCAACTGATGCAGGGTCACGTCCTGCCAGGCGGTGCCTTCGAGCTCGGGGATGTAGCGGGTGATCTTGTCGTCCACCGAATGGATCTTGCCCTGCTTGATCGCGACCCCGACCAACACGCTGACCACCGACTTGGCCACCGAGCGGGAAGTCCACAGGGTCTGCGGTGTGTTGCCCTGGGCATAGTGCTCGTAGGCGATCTTGCCGTCCTTGAGGATCAGCAGGCCAGTGACGCTCTGGTTGCGCTCATAGTCGGCGATGCCTTGTGGCTTGCCGTCCAGGGTGTAGCGCACCTCGGCCAGCGGGTGGGTGGCTGCGGGCAGCGGGAGTGGCTTGGCGCCCCGCGTGCTGAACACATCACCGCCATACAGGCGGTAGGTATTGCGGAAACCGATCACCCGGGTGGCCTGGTCCCAGCTGAGCATGTCCTTGGCCGCAGGCAGCGCCTTGTCAAAGGGCTGCGGGCAGGTTTTGAGCCCCGGCACGCCGCACGGCCCTTTGCCGTCTTCGGCGTGAACCACGCCGCTCAGGGTGGCCACGATGGCCAAGGCGGTCAGGGATGTTCTTATTGTGGGTAATGCCGGCATGGGCCGCTCCTCGCAAGGTAGGGAAGTACGCCCAAGCGAGTCTGGACAAGTTGCCAGAACCGGAAAAGCACAATAAATTTGCAGCCACTATTAAAAAAACTAACAGATTCCAGGTTGCCCATGACCCCCGACCGGCTCCCCCCCTTGAACGCCGTACGCGCCTTCGAGGCCGCCGCTCGCCTGGGCAGCTACGTCGCCGCCGCCCAGGCCTTGCACGTGACCCAGCCTGCCATCGGCCGGCATGTGAAGATTCTCGAAGACTGGCTGGGCGTACGCCTGCTCGACCGTTCACCTCGGGGCGTGAGCCTGACCCAGGAGGGTGCCTATTACTACCAGAGCGCCTCTGAAGCCTTGAAGATGCTGGCCCATGCCGGGCAGGTGGTCAGCCGTCGGGCACCCGAGCGCTGGCTGCGGATCCTGTGCGTGCCGGCCTTTGCCTCACGCTGGCTGACGCCGCGCATCGAGACGCTGAAAGCCTTGCGCCCGGAGCTGAAGATCGCCATCGAACCCAACGCCACCTTCACCAGCGTCGATGCCCGCCAGGCGGACCTGGCCATCGCCTATGGCTTGCCGGGGGAGTTGTCGGGTGTACATGAAGTGCTGATTCGCCCTGAAGTGTTTGCCGTCTGTTCACCCGCGTTCAGGGCGACGCTCCCCTTGACGCTGGCGGTGGCGGACCTGCCGGGGTGCAAGCTGATCCATGTCGACAGCGGTGGCTGGTGGAGCAGCTGGTTCGCCGCCCAGGGCGTGCGCCAATGCGTCAAGGCCGACACCTCCCATGTCAGCAACGACATCGTGCTCAACCTGGCCAAGGCGGGGCACGGCATTGCCTTGGCCACCGAAGTGCTGGTGTCGGAAGAGCTGGCCGAAGGCAGCCTGGTGCGCTGCGTGGCACAAGGGGTGCCGCTGGAAAGCTACCAGGTGCTGAGCCCGACACCCGCGCCCGGCGAAGACGCGTTGTGGTTCATTGCCTGGCTGCGGCAGAACCTGCGCGGCGGCTTCCCGGACGCCGCGTGCTGAAGCCGGACCAGCGGCGTGCAGTCGGCGAAAATTTGTCTGACCGCACAGGCCTCTTCGCGGGTGAACCCGCGCTCATAGAACAACACATGACTCATTGAATTAGCAGGGACACTGTGGGAGCGGCTTTAGCCGCGAACACCGGCGCAGCCGGTGCCATGCACCGCGTTGGATTCTTCGCGGCTAAAGCCGCTCCCACAGGGTATGCGGACCGCTTGCGAACTCAGTTCTCTGCGCGACAGCAACCGCTCGCCGGTCTCCAGGGCATTGGCCAGCAATGGCAGCAAACCGAACAGTAATGCAAGGGCGTATCTCATCGAGGCTCTCCAGAACAGAGGCGCCAGCATAGCCCACTTGCCTCCACACGACCTGCAATACGACACAGGCCCACCGGCGATTGTCTTTCCGGCACGCTCCCGCCACACTCTGCGTGGCCAGCCAGGAAGCGGAGTCCAGAGTGCCCACCCCACGTCAGTTCAGCAAGAAGACCAGCACCAGCAACATGCTGCGGCTCAAGGCCAGCGCCGGTAGCCCTGAGGCCCCCTACCGCGTCGACTTCATCCTGCTCGAGCACTTTTCGATGGCCAGCTTCACCGTGGCCATGGACGTGCTGGTCACCGCCAACCTGCTGCGCGCCGACAGCTTCCTCTTCACCCCGCTGTCACTCAAGGGCGACCGGGTGCTGAGCGACCTGGGCCTGGAACTGGTCGCCAGTGAGCTGTCCGCCAACGAGCTCAAGGAACTCGACCTGCTGATCGTCTGCGGCGGCCTGCGAACGCCGCTGAAATACCCTGAGCTCGACCGCCTGCTGGACGACTGCGCCGCCCACGGCATGGCCCTGGGCGGGCTGTGGAACGGCGCCTGGTTCCTTGGCCGTGCCGGCGTGCTCAATGACTATGGTTGCAGCATCCACCCCGAACAGCGCGCCAGCCTGTCCGAGCGCAGCCCGCAAACCCGCATCACCCCGGCCAGCTTCACCCTCGACCGCGACCGCCTCAGCGCCGCCAGCCCCAACGGCGCCATGGAGCTGATGCTCGGCCTGGTGCGCCGGCTGTACGGCGACGGCCTGGCCGAAGGGGTGGAGGAAATCCTGTCGTTCTCCGGCGCCCGCTACCGCCAGGTCGGCCCCGGGGCGAAAAAGTCCATGAGCCTGCACCTGCGCACCATCGTCGAGCTGATGGAAAACAACCTCGAAGAAACCCTCAGCCTCGACCAGCTGGCCGCCTACAGCGGCCGCTCGCGCCGGCAGATCGACCGCCTGTTCCAGGCCCAGCTCGGCACCTCGCCGCGGCGTTACTACATGGAGCTGCGCATCACCAAGAGCCGCCGGCTGCTGCAGTACTCCGACCTGTCGGTGATGGAGGTGGCCGTGGCCTGCGGCTTCGTCTCGGTGTCGCACTTCAGCAAGTGCTACGCCGCCTACTTCGGCTACCCGCCGTCACGCGAGCAACGGCTGGGCGAGTAAGCGGGCTCAGGCGCGGATGTAGCTGAGCACCGCGTCGCAGATCATCTGCCGGTGGCGCTGCTTGACCTGCTCGTCGCCCAGGTCGATCTGGAAGATGTCGCCGAACGTGTGGCGGTTGGACACCCGGTAGAAGCAGAACGAGCTCATCAGCATGTGCAGGTCGATGACCTCGATGCCTGGGCGGAACACGCCCTCTTGCACGCCACGCTCCAGGGTGCTGCCCAATGCCTGCAGCACCAGGCTGCTCATCTCGCGGATGGCCGGGGACTTCTTGACGTATTCGCCGTAGTGGATGTTCTCGGTGCAGACCATGCGCACGAAATCGACGTTGCGGTCGTGGTGGTCGAAGGTGAACTCGGCCAGCCGGCGGATCGCCTGTTCGGCCGGCAGCTTCTCCAGGTCCAGGCTCTGCTCGGTCTTGCGGATGTCACCGTAGAGTTTGACCAGGCACTCGACGTACAGCTGCTCCTTGCTGCCGAAGTAGTAGTAGATCATGCGCTTGGAGGTGGCCGTGCGCTCGGCGATGGCGTCCACGCGCGCGCCGGCCAGGCCCTGCTGGACGAACTCGTTGATGGCCGCCTGGAGGATGTCCTCGCGGGTTTTCTCGGGGTTGTTCTTGCGCGGTTGGCGCGTAGCCGAGGGTTCAGGCGGGCTGAGGGGGGCTACGGGGTCGGTCATGGGGGCTCACGGGGTGATTATTGGAATTGGGTAGGGATTATCCGTGAGTGGCGGGGTGCAGGGAAGCGGGCTGTTGGTCGAAGGCTCGCACGTAGCGCAGGTGGGTGGCGTCTGGGGTATGCAACACCTTGTCGATCCGAAACTTCGCCACGGGGTCATGCAGGTTCTCGAACAGGCGTCTGCCACTGCCGAAGAGTACCGGGGCCAGGGCAATTTCCAATTCGTCGATGACATCCATGTACAAGTATTGCTGTATCACGTCCGCGCCACCCGAAATGCGAATGTCCCGACCGCCCGCAACCGCCCTGGCCTTCTCCAGGGCTTGTACGGCGCCTTCGTTGCAGAAATGGAATGTAGTGCCGCCTGGGCGCACCCACGGTTCGCGCTTTTCGTGGGTGAGCACGTACACCGGGCAGTGGAAGGGTGCTTTTTCCGGCCAGCTACGCTCGCCCTGCTCGAACATGCGCTTGCCCATGATGGCGGCGCCGGTACGCTCCAGGGTTTGGCGCAGCATGTCGTTGACCGGGCCCGTTTCGCCGCCCGAGGCGAACATGAGATTCTCGCGAAAGTACTGTTGCTTGAGGATCCAGCTCATCAGCTCGCCCCACCTGCCGCCCCACTGCTTGTATTCAGGGCTGTCCCAGTGCGCGATGTCCATGCCTTCCGGGGCCATGTAGCCGTCAAGGCTCAGGCCGATGTTGACGAATACCTTGCTCATGATTGCCCTCTCGCTGCGGATGGCTCACGTCCACTGAACAGAAATGCCACCTAAGCATAGATGACCAGGTTTTGCGCCCCATCGGGGCGTTAACGCCAACCTCAATGTTGCGCCATTGGAACTAAGCGACAATCGCTGCCCCCTAACCCTGTGCGAGATGCCCAATGCCATTCACAGGAAGGTTTGATCAATCATGAAACGCGAACAGATCGAAGGTGTTGCAGAGAAGGTCGCCGGCAAGGCGCAGAGCGCAGCCGGCAAGTGGCTGGAAGATCCGGCCCTGGAAGCCGAAGGGGATGCGCGCCAGGCATCGGGCCAGCTCACTAAAAGCTATGGTGATGCCCTGGATAACGTTTCCACATTTGTAAGGGAGAAGCCACTGACGGCGCTGGCGGTGGCAGCAGGCCTCGCGCTGGTTGTCAGTCGCCTGTTGCGGCGCTGATTGCCAGGCCGTCAGGCACCGTAAGGCTGCACCCATGAGCCCGAGCACCACCGTGTGGCGGCTCGGGCTCATGGGCTTTTGCAGGCTCACGGTGTGCCAGACGGCGCTCGGCGGAAGAACAGGCTGATCTGCCCGACCTCGATGCCCAGCTTGCTCATGCGGGTGCGGTTGATCAGCGTGTCCTCGTCCATCAGGTACATCCAGTCGTCCATGTCCATGGTCCAGTGCCGGCCATCGACCGGCAGGTCCAGCTTATAGCGCCATTGCAGCGCATTGCCCGCCACCACGCCGGTGGCCTCGCCAACCACATCACCGGCCGTGCCGCGCCAGCGGTTCGGGCCGTCGGGGGTCAGCGTCCAGGTGCGCTGCTGACGCGTGCCGTCGCTGTACAGGAAGTGCTCGTCGAGGATCAGCCGCTCGCCTTCACGGCGGCTGTCGATGCGTACCTTGAAGCGCTTGACCACTTCGCCCGAGGGCTTCTGGAACAGGCCCCAGGCCTGCACCGGCCGCGAGAAGAACGCCACCAGGTCCAGGCGCGGCTGCTCCTGGGCATAGTGTTCGACACCGACCTTGCAACTGCCCAGTAGCAGGCAGGCGATCATCAGCAATGCCTTGTACGTGCTGCAGCCTCCTCAGTCGTTTGCGGCAACCCCCAACAGACGATCGCGCAACTGCGCATCGCGGGACCGGGGGTCGAGCCAGATGGCAAAGAACGCACGAGCCAAGGCCGGTTCGGTCACTTCCATGCGGAGCTTTCCATCGACATAGAAGCGGCAACCGTGGCCGGGCAGGTACAAACCGCTGATGCGCATGCCGGGGCGCACATCCACGAAGGCTTCAGACAAGGTGGCCGACCATCGCTCGACGGTATCGCTGGCCAATGGCGGCTTCGCCAGCCGTTGCATTTCTTCGATGCTGGCCTTCACCAAGGTGTTCCGGGAAAGCGCCCGGTGGTAGGTCAGTTCGAGGGCAAACGGCTCGCTCCAGCTCCAGGCAGCACCGGCGCGCCACAGGCGGGCGGTGTACAGACGCAGGCCGAACCAGGTGAAATCGCCGCTGCCCGAGAGTTGTGCGCTGGGCAGGGAGGACTGCCAGTCAGCGGATCCGGGCTGGCTCAGGATCATCAGAGTGACCAGGGTGAGTGCGCTGATGGCCGAAGGTTTGAGTACCACGGGCGGTGCACCGGCGGGATTTCTATACAAGAATAGTATTTTGTATAGCTTTTTGAGGTTATTTCTGAAGCCCGCACTGTCCCTGTGGGAGCGGGCTTGCCCGCGAACACCGGCGAAGCCGGTGCCATGCACCGAGTCGCCTTCTTCGCGGGCAAGCCCGCTCCCACAGGATGGGGATCAGGCAAGCTCTCAACCGATGATCACAACACCGGTTTGCGCGCCGCCCCGCTACGCCGCTTGGCCATCGCTGCCAGGCGTACCGCCACGTTCGCCGCGCCGTACCCGGCATAGCCGCCCTTGCGCTGGATGATCTCGAAGAAGAAGCGCTCCTCGAACGGTTCGGTGTACACGTGGAACAGCTCGCCGCCCTGGGCATCGCGGTCGTACAGCACGTTGTAGTACGCCAGCTCGCTGAGGAACTCGTCGTTGAAATCGAAGCGCGCCGCGAGGTCGTCGTAGTAGTTCAGCGGGATTTCCAGCAGCGGCACACCCGATTCCTTGGCCCGGGCAACTTCGGCGAAGATGTCCGCGCAATCGAAGGCGATATGGTGCACACCCGAACCGCGATAGCTGGACAGCGCATGGGCGATGGCGGTGTTGCGGTTTTCCGAGATGTTCAGCGGCAGACGCAGGCTGCCGCACTGGCTGCGCAAGGCGCGGCTCTTGACCAGGCCGTACGGGTCGGGCAGCACCACTTCGTCGTCGGCAGCAAAGTCGAACAGGCTCTTGTAGAACAGCACCCAGCTGTCCAGCGACTCGGCCGGCAGCGCCAGGGCCATGTGGTCGATGCGCTGCAACCCCCCGCTGGCATCGGCGGCCGGGTCCAGGCGGAAGTCGGTGTCGTACAGCGACGGCCCTTCCTTGCCCTGCTCCACCAGGTAGATCAGGCTGCCGTCCGGCGCACGCACGGCCGGCACTTCGCATTCGTTGGGGCCGACCAGGCCACGGAATGGCTGGCCACGGAAGTCGGTGGCGCGCTGCAGCGCGGCGTGCTCGTCCTTCACCCGCAGGGCGGTGGCGCACAGCGACGGGCCGTGGGCCTCGAAGAAGTTGTGGCCGAAGGAGTATGGCTCGGCATTGAGCACGATGTTGATGTCGTTCTGGCGCAGCAGGCGCACGTCCTTGCTGCGGTGCTTGCCGGCTTCGGCAAAGCCCAGGCGCTTGAGCCAGCCGCCCAGGCGCGCGCCGACCGCTTCGTCGACGGCAAATTCGAGGAACTCCACGCCGTCATAGGCACTGGCGGCCGGTGGGGTGAACAACACGCCCGGTTCGATGGCGGTGCCTTCCTGCTCCAGGCGCAGGCGGGTCTGCTCTTCGAGGTACAGCAACGAGCGCAGGCCGTCGGCGGCGTTCTGCCGAGGCGGCGCGGCGCGGAAGCCATCGTTGAAGATTTCCAGCGACAGCGGGCCGCGGTAGCCAGTGGCGAGGATCGGCGCAAGGAAACCGGCCAGGTCCATTTCGCCCTGCCCCGGGAAGTTGCGGAAGTGGCGGCTCCACTCCAGCACGTCCATGTTGAGGATCGGCGCGTCGGCCATCTGCACGAAGAAGATCTTGTCGCCGGGGATGTCGCGGATCGCTGCCGGGTCACCCTTGAGCGACAGGGTGTGGAAACTGTCGAGGATCACCCCCAGCGCCGGGTGGTCGGCCTGGCGCACCAGGTTCCACACCTGCTGGTAGGTATTGACGTGGCGGCCCCAGGCCAGGGCTTCGTAGCCGATGCGCAGCCCACGTTTGCCGGCGTGCTCAGCGAGCAGGCGCAGGTCGTCCACCAGGATTTGTTCATCACCCAGGGCGTCGGCCTGGACGTTGCTGCATACCAGCACCAGGTCGGTGCCCAGCTCTTGCATCAGGTCGAACTTGCGCTCGGCGCGGTCGAGGTTCTTCTGCAGGCGGTCGCGGCGGCAGCCTTCAAAATCACGGAACGGCTGGAACAGGGTGATGGCAATGCCGAGGTCGGCGCACATCTGCCGGACTTCACGCGGGCTGCCGGCGTAGTACAACAGGTCGTTCTCGAAGATCTCGACGCCGTCGAAACCGGCGGCGGCGATGGCTTCGAGCTTTTCCGGCAGGGTGCCGCTCAAGGACACGGTGGCTATCGAACGCTGCATGGGGGAGTTCCTTGTTATTGGACGGACGACGGGCCAAAACCTCGTGGGGTTCTTGGCACTGTTGATTATTCGCAGGTAAAGTCGGCCCGGCAATCTGTTTGTACGGAATGGTTAGTTTTGCGTTCGATTACCGCACAAAACCGATTTTGGCGAATTGATTCACCGCCAACCCTAGGCAAACATGAACCCAGACGCAGGCACACCGGCCGCCCTCTTCTGCCCTGACGGTCGTTCGGCACAACCTGCGCAGACAAGCCCAACGTCACAACATAATAAGTTCAATAAACCGGGTACCGACCTATGCACACCTCCATCGCCTTGCGATCCGCACCTGCTCGTTCGTCCTCCCTTTGCAGACACCGCCTGCGATCGTCAGCGCTATAACCGCCCTACTCCCGACAAGCGATCGCACCTCCCTCTGGCCGCCCCTGGGCGACGCCAGCCGTGCGGCGACCTACAAGAACAACGGAGACAACGATGGCTCACTCAAGCTCTCAAGCCAAGAAAGCGACCGCCAGCGGATGGATTGGCTCGGCACTCGAATACTACGATTTCTTCATCTATGCCCAGGCTGCGGCGCTGATCTTCCCGCAGATCTTCTTCCCCAACACCGACCCGAAAATGGCCATCATCGCCTCGCTGGCCACCTACGGTGTGGGCTACCTGGCGCGCCCGGTCGGGGCCTTCGTGCTCGGCCACTGGGGCGACACCCGCGGGCGCAAGAACGTGCTGTTGCTGTGCATGTTCCTGATGGGCCTGTCGACCATGGCTGTCGGCCTGCTGCCGACCTACCACGACATCGGCCTGCTGGCCCCGGCCTTGCTGGTGCTGCTGCGCCTGGTCCAAGGCTTTGCCGTGGCCGGTGAAATTTCCGGTGCCAGCTCGATGATCATGGAACACGCCCCGTTCGGCCGGCGAGGGTATTACGCCAGCTTCACCTTGCAGGGCGTGCAGGCCGGCCAGGTACTGGCGGCGGCGGTGTTCCTGCCACTGGCCTACTTCATGCCCAGCGAAGCCTTCAACGACTGGGGCTGGCGCATTCCGTTCCTGATGAGCGCCTTCGTGCTGATTGCCGGCTTCATCATCCGCAAGGAAGTGCACGAAACTCCGGCGTTCGTGAAGGAAGAGAAACAGGACAAGGTGGCCAAGTCGCCGATCAGCGAAGCCTTCCGCCACAGCTGGAAGCACATGGTGCTGGTGATGTTCATGGCCCTGATGAACGTGATCCCGGTGGTCGCCACCATCTTCGGCGCCGCCTATGCGGTGCAGCCGGCCTACGGCATCGGCTTCGACAAGAGCGTGTACCTGTGGATCCCGGTGGTGGGCAACATCGTCGCGGTGCTGGTGATCCCGTTCGTGGGCAACCTGTCCGACAAGATCGGCCGCCGCCCGACCATGATCGCCGGCTGCCTGGGTTCGGGCCTGCTGGCCTTCGTCTACCTGTATGCCATCAGCATCCAGAACGTGCCGCTGGCCTTTGCGGCCTCGATCGTGATGTGGGGCATGGTCTACCAGGGCTACAACGCGGTGTTCCCAAGCTTCTACCCGGAGCTGTTCCACACCCGCTACCGCGTCTCGGCCATGGCCATCGCGCAGAACATCGGCACCATGCTGACGGCCATGCTGCCAGCACTGTTCGCCCTGGTGGCGCCACCGGGTTCGGACAACATTCCGCTGGTGATCGGTGGCCTGGCGTTCTTCATCACCTGCGTGTGTGCACTGGCGGCCTACATTGCGCCGGAGACCCACCGCATGGCGATGGAAGACCTGGGTAACCCGGATGCCAAGCCGATGGACAAGGATGCCTTCGAGGCCAGCCGTAAAGGCAGCTTTCAGGCAGTGAGCCACTGATAAATTGCAAGGGGCCGCTTTGCGGCCCATTCGCGGGCAAGCCCGCTCCCACAGGGATATCACAAGCCTTGGCTTTGTGGTGGCCTGTGGGAGCGGGCTTGCCCGCGAATGGGCTGCAAGGCAGCCCCAGCGATATCAGCCTTTAACCACTTCTTGCAGGTTCAGCCAAAGTTTCTCCACATGCTCCCGCTCGGTCGGCAAGGCCCCCACCGAAACCCGCACCATCCACCGACCTTCCAGCGTCGCTGGCGTCACATACGCCACCCCGGAGGCATTCAGCCGCTCAGCCCACGCCTTGGTATGCGCATCCAGCGCCTCCCCCTCCAGCCCGGCCGGCCGATGGCGAATGCACAAAGTCTGCAGTTGCACCGGCGCCAGCACTTCCCATTCTGCAACTGCATTCACCTGCTCCGCCAGCCAGCGCGCGTTCTCCAGGTCCCGCCGCAGGCGCTGCTGCAACGCCTCCACGCCTTCGCTGCGCAACATGAACCACAGTTTCAACGCACGGAACCGGCGGCCCAGCGGAATACCCCAATCGCGCAGGTTCTTCACCTCCCCATCGACCGCCGACTGCAGGTAGCTCGGGTTGGTGCTCATCACCCGGATCAGGTGCTGCGGATCACGCACGTAATAGATCGAGCAATCGAACGCCACGCCCAGCCACTTGTGCGCGTTGACCACCACGGAGTCGGCCAGCTCGATGCCCTCCCACATCCAGCGGCACTCCGGCAGGATCATCGCCGAGCCGGCCATGGCCGAGTCGACATGCAGCCACAACCCGTTGGCCTGGGCGATTTCGCCGATCGGGCGCAGCGGGTCGAGGGCGGTGGTGGTCGTGGTGCCCGTGGTGGCAACCACGGCACAGGGCTGGTTGCCGGCGGCCAGGTCCTGCTCGATGGCAGCCCGCAGTGCCTCCGGGCGCATGGCGAATTGTTCGTCGGTGGCGATCAGGCGGATGTTGGCGCGACCGAAGCCGGCCAGCAGCGCGGCCTTGTCCACCGAGCTGTGGGCATGGGCGCTGACATAGACGATCAGCGGCTTGGCCTCGGCCTGCAGGCCGCCGCGCACCAGCGCATAGTCGGTGGCACGCTCACGGGCGCTGATCAGCGCCACCAGGGTGCTGGTGGATGCGGTGTCCTGGATAACCCCGCTCCACTGGGCCGACAGGCCAAGCAACTGGCGCAGCCAGTCGAGGGTGGTTTCTTCCAGCTCGCTCAGCGCCGGGCTGGATTGCCACGACAGGCCCAGCACGCCGAGGCCGGTGCTGAGGAAGTCGCCGAGCACCGACGACAGGGTGCCGTTGGACGGGAAGTAGCCATAGAAGTCCGGGTGCTGCCAGTGCGACAGGCCAGGCATGACCAATTGATTGACATCGTCGAGGATGGCGTCGAACGGCTCGCCCTGCTGCGGCGCGCCTTGTGGCAGCTGGGCCTTGAGGTAGCCGGGCTCGACCTGGGCCATGACCGGGCGCTCGCCGACGGTTTGGCGGTAGTCGGCGATCAGGTCGATCAGCTGGTGGCCGTACTGGCGGAATTGTTCTGGGGTCACGCGCGCGCTCCTGTGGGTTATCTTCTACCCCAGTCTAGGCGCCCACGCCCAGGCGAATAACCCCGCTTCGCGCATACCTGCTATGGCAAACCCGCAACCCCGCCCTGTACGCCGAACTGCGACTGCCGCCACAGCTCGAACACCCGGTTACGCAACCAGCGGTGCTCGGCCGAGGCCTGCAAGCGCTGATGCCACACCACCCAGTAGCGCTGGGTGTGCTCGACAAACCCCAACGGCCGCCACGCCAGGCCATGCAGGCGGCACAGTTGCCGGGCGATGTGCTCGGGCACGGTGGCCAGCGCCTGGCTGTTGCCGATCACCTGGACGGTGGCCGAGAAGAACGGCACCTCCAGGCTGATGCGCCGCTGCAACCCCTGGGCACGCAGGTGGCGGTCGATGAAGCTGTCCTTGTCGCCACCCCCGGAAATACGCACATGCTTGCAGGCCAGGTAATCGTCCTGCCCCAGCACCGCCAGGGCGGTCAGCGGGTGATCGCGGCGCATCAGGCACACCGCGCGGTCTTCGCCGAGCAGCCGGCCATGCAGGTTGGGCGGCGACTCGTCGAACAGGGTGGTGGCCAGGTCGATCTCGCCGCTGGCCAGCAAGGCATACTGCCCGGCCTGCCAGGTGCGGTAATCGATGGACACGCCCGGGGCCTCCTGCTCCAGCGCGGCCACCAGCAGCGGCAGCATGTGCTCGGCCACGTAGTCGGAGGCGGCCAGGCAGAAGCGCCGCTCGCAGCGGGCCGGGTCGAAGGTGGCAGGTTGGCGCAGGGCCTGGAGCTCTTCGAGCACCTGGCGCAGGGGTTCGACCAGGGACTCGGCGTGTTCGCTGAGTACATAGCCGCGGCCTTGGCGTACCAGCAATGAGTCGTCGAAGGCTTCGCGCAGGTGGGCCAGCTGACGGCTCAGGGCCGATTGGCTGACGCCCAGGCGGTCGGCGGCATGGCTGAGGTTCTTGAGCTGCAGGAGGCAGTCGAGGGTGCGCAGGTGGGCGAGGCTGAGGGAGGCGAAAGTCGGGTTCATGCAGGCTTCCCTCGATGAAAATCACCGGCCCATTCGCGGGCAAGCCCGCTCCCACAGGGATCGCGCCAGATTCTAGAAATTGAGCAAGACAGTTGCTCAGTTGCTCCCACAGGTACTTCACAATGCCATGGCTTGTGTTGTCCCTGTGGGAGCGGGCTTGCCCGCGAATGGCCGCAAAGCGGCCCCGACGGTCAGGCAGTCAGGCCAACGTAGACGTTCTGCACGTCATCGTTCTCGTCGATCGCTTCGAGAAACGCTTCAACCTCGGCCAGCGCTTCAGCACTGAGGCTGGCCGCGCTCACCGGGTTCTTCGGGGTATAGCCGATCTTCGCCGAAGTCACGGTGAAGCCATGCTCCGGCAGCGCCTTCTGCACGGCATCCAGGTCGGTGGTGTCGGTGATGAACAGGGTCGAACCTTCTTCTTCACCTTCCTCGAAGTCCTGGGCACCGGCTTCGATGGCGGCCATTTCCGGGTCGGCATCGCCTTCCGGGGTGGCTTCGATCAGGCCGACGTGGTTGAAGTCCCAGGTCACCGAGCCGCTGGCGCCCAGCTGGCCCTTGCGGAACAGCACGCGGATCTGTGCCACGGTGCGGTTGACGTTGTCGGTCAGGCACTCGACGATCAGAGGCACCTGGTGCGGGGCGAAGCCTTCATAGCTGACGGCATGGTACTGCACGGCTTCGCCGTCCAGACCAGCGCCTTTCTTGATCGCACGCTCCAGGGTTTCACGGGTCATCGACGCTTTCTTGGCCTGGACGATGGCCAGGCGCAGGCGCGGGTTCATGTCCGGGTCGGCGCCGGATTTGGCAGCGATCTGGATTTCCTTGGCCAGCTTGCCCATGATCTTGCCCTTGGCATTGGCAGCTGTTTCTCTATGTTTGGCTTTCCACTGTGCGCCCATGTCGACTCTCTTTGTTTCAGCGGCCGGTTCAGGAAGCGACCGGCCAAAAGTGGGTGCAGTTTATACGCCCTCGGACGGTGGATCGACAAGTAATCTCACGCCTTGTCGACCTTGCCCGCTTTCCTTCAGGTACGCAGTGGCTTGATCGCCATGCTGGTGTTCGGGGCCACGTCGTTGGCCTCGGGCGTGCCGGCCGGGCGGCTGTTCCAGTGCGGCAGCAGCACCAGGGCCGAGAACAGCGCGCAACCGGCAAACACGATGAACACCGTGACGCTGTCGAAGTAGCCCGGCAGCAAGCCGCCGAGCACCGCGCCCACCGAGCCGCAGCCGTTGACAAAGCCCGCCGCCGTGGCGCCGGCCTTGGCCGTGCCGAAGTCGATGGCCGCCGCGCCGCTGATCATCGAGTCCGGCCCGTACAGGGTCAGGCCCATGACGAACAGCAAGGCCACCACCATCACGATGCTGCCACTGTGCATGGCCGCCATGAAGGCTGCCAGGGTCACTGTCAGCAGCACCAGGCTGATCACGCAGGCCGGCATGCGCCGGGCGCCGAACAGCTTGTCCGAAGCCAGGCCGATGATGATCGGGCCGAGCAGCCCGGCCAGTTCGAAGGCGGTGGGGATGATCGCCGCGCCGACCTTGCCGACCGAAGGCATCTGCTCGAAGACAATCACCGGGCCCCACAGCAGGATCGCGTAACGCGCCGGTTTCAACAGGAAGTAGGCCAGGCCCAGGGTCAGCACCGTGCGGTTGCGCAGGATCTCGCGCAGCGGCGCCCAAACGCTGCACAGGTTGCCGGCCGGGGCCATGCTCTGCGGCTCGGGCTCGACCGCTGCCAGGCCGACGTCTTCGGGCTTGTTGCGCTGCAGGAAGAAGAACAGCACGGCCACGCCGGCCACCACTGCGGCACTGGAGAAGAATGCCGCATGCCAGGTGCCGACCAGGGTGTAGGCCCACCAGCCGGCGAACGGCGACGCGACCAGGCCACCGAAGGCATAGCACGAACTCCACAGCCCCAGCACCCGACCGCGCTGTGAAGCCGGGAAGAAGCTGCCGATGTTCTTGCACAGCCCGGCCCAGCCGGTGGATTGCGCCAGGCCCTGGATCAGCATGCAGGTAGCGAAGATCGGGAAGGTCGCGTAACTGCCCATCACCACTGCGGCCACCGCCGAAATCAGCAAGCCGCCCAACACCACCACCCGCGGGCCGAAACGGTCGGCGAGCATGCCCCAGGTGAACTGGCCCACGGCGTAGGCGGCCAGGTAGATGGCGTCGAGGTTGGCCATGGCGGCCTTGTCGAGCATGAACGTCGGGTCTTCACCGATGCCGAGCTTGGCCACCGAGAAGGCTTTGCGGGTGAAGTAGAAGGCGGCGTAGGCCAGCCAGGTGATCGCGAAAATCTGGATGCGCCAGCGTTTCAACGCGGCTAGTGATTGATTCATTGACTCTGACCTCTTGCTCAAGTGTGCCGGCAGATTGTTAAAAAACGCCTGTCTTGTTGTTGTGTTGCGCACTGCATGACGAAGGCTCGTCATCTGGTCAGATGGCACGGTGTGCGGGCCATGGCCCGGCCGCTGCTTGTGGCGACGGCCTCGGGTTGAAACGTATGGAAACAGTTGCTGACTGATAAAGAAAATCGATTTATCGTATTTCACACATAAGCTCAGCTTGTTACTGGAGTCGGCATGTCGGTATCCCACGCTCAACTCAAGGCGTTCCACGCAGTGGCCGTGCACGGCAGCTTCACCCGCGCGGCAGAAAAACTGTTTCTGACCCAGCCGGCGGTGTCCGACCAGGTGCGCAAGCTCGAAGAACGCTTCGGCGTGTTGCTGTTTCACCGCAACAAGCGCTCGGTGCAGCTGACCGACCTGGGCGAGCGCCTGCTGGGCATCAGCCAGCGCCTGTTCGCCTGCGAAGCCGAAGCCCATGACCTGCTGCAGGATTCCCGTGCCCTGCACACCGGCAGCCTGGTGCTGGCGGTGGATGCGCCCGTGCACGTGCTGCCGCAGATCGCGCGCTTCTGCCAGCGCTACCCGGGCATTCAGGTCAAGATCGAGACCGGCAATACCGACGAGTCGCTTTCCCGGCTGTTCAGCTACCAGGCCGACCTGGCGTTGCTCGGGCGCGATGTCGATGACGAGCGGCTGTTTTGCGTGCCGTTGCGCCGTGACCCGATGGTGGCGTTCGTCTCGCACAACCACCCGTGGGCCAGCCGTGGTTCGATCCAACTGGCGGACCTGGACGACACCCCGCTGGTACTGCGCGAGCCGGGGTCGGTGACGCGGCAGACGCTGGAGGAGGAGATGCAGCGCGCAGGCTTGCGGATTCGCCCGGCGATTCAGGTGGAGGGGCGCGAGGCAGCGCGCGAGGCCGTGGTGGTGGGGATTGGCGTGGGGGTGGTGTCGGCGGCCGAATTTGGCGCGGATGCGCGGGTGTGTGCGTTGCCCATCGTCGACTGCCAGCGGCACCTGACCGAGACCCTGGTGTGCCTGAGCGAGCAGCGTTCGCGGCGGGTGGTGGCGACCTTCCTGCAGATGGTTCAGGAAGCGTTGTAGGACCTTACCGGCCTCTTCGCGGGCACGCCCGCTCCCACAGGATCACCACAATCTTCGAATCTGTGGTGATCCTGTGGGAGCGGGCGTGCCCGCGAAGAGGCCGGTACAGGCGACCCGGCTATGCTGGGAATACCTCAATTGCAGCCCCATCCACCATGTTCTACCGAATATCCGCCGACGCCCTGGTCCTGCTGCACCTGGCCTTCATCCTGCTGGTCCTGTTCGGCGGCCTGCTGGTGCTCAGGTGGCGTCCCGCCCTGCTCCTGCATCTCCCCGCCCTGGGCTGGGGCCTGGCGGTGGAAGGCCTGCACCTGGAATGCCCGCTCACCGACTGGGAAAACCGCATGCGCCTGGCGGCCGGTGATGCGGGGTACCATGGTGGCTTCGTCGAGCATTACCTCTGGCCGCTGATCTACCCCGCCGGCCTGACGCCGCAGATCCAGCTGCTGCTGGGCGGCGTCGTGCTGCTGCTCAACCTGGCCATCTACGGCTACGTGATCCGGCGCTGGCGGCGGCCTTAACGGGTGGCGACGACGAACAGCCGCGGGAACGGCAGCAGCACCTTGCCATCGGTGGCAGCCGGGTAGTCATGCTGCATGGCCTGCAGGTACATCTGCAGGAAGCTCGCCTGCTCCTCTTCATCCAGCTTCGCCAGGTACGGCCGCAGGGCTGACCCCTTGAACCACTCCACCACCGCCTCGGCGCCGCCAGCAAGCGGGTGGTGATAGGTGGTGCGCCACACATCCACCCGCGTACACAGCGGGCTAAGCAAGTCGTAGTAGAACGCCGCGTTATGCCGCGGTGGCAGACTGAAATCGGCGAACTTGCCGGCCCAGGGGCCACGGCCGGCGATCTCGCGAAGCTGGCGGTGCGCGGGCTCGTCGAGGTTGTCCGGGGTCTGCACGGCCAGGCTGCCACCCTCGCTCAGCTGGCGCACCAGGTGCGGGTACAGCGAACCGTGGTCGGGCACCCATTGCAGCGAGGCATTGGCCAGGATCAGGTCCTGCGGCTCGGGAGCGGTCCAGGCACTGATATCGGCAATCTCGCAGCGCACCCGCGGAATGTGCAGGCGCTTGCGTTCGCGGGCCTTGTCAATCATGTCCTTGTCGCTGTCCAGCGCCGTCACCTGGGCATCCGGACAGCGCTGCAACAGCACTTCGGTCGAGTTGCCGGGGCCACAGCCAAGGTCGGTGGCATGGCGCACCGGCCGCGGTGGTACGGCGGCCAGCAGGTCGCGCACGGCGCGGGTGCGTTCGTCTTCGAACAGGGAATACTGGGTGGCGGACCAGGCCATGGGCGGCTCCTTTTGACGGGCGATGCTGTGAGCATAAGCCATGTAACGGCGCACATGCGCCTGAACTGTCCACCTATGCTTGAAGTCATCCCTTTTATGCGCATGCCCATGAAACTGTCCCTGGCCCTGGCCATCCTGGCACTGATCGCCGCAGCCGCCCTGCTCGGTTCCCCCTGGATGAACCAGCGTTTTCACATGCCCGCGGAAAAACACCAGGCCCAGAAACGCGAAACGGCCGGGTCCCCAAGGGAGCCGGCCGTTTCCAACAGCAAGTGACGCTTAGTGCTGCTGCTTGCCCGAGCGGATCTGGTGCACCACACCCATGGCCACCACGACGGCCGCGGCGATGCCGGTGGAGATCACCAGGATCTGGTAGTCAGGCATGAAAGCCATGGTCACCAGCGCGGCGATGATGAAGCCGATCACCAGGTAGGTCAGCCACGGGAACAGCCACATCTGCAGGCGCACTTCCTTGCCGTCGGCGATCAGCTTGCGGCGCATGCGCAGCTGCGAGAAGGCGATCACCAGGTACACCAGCAGGGCGATCATGCCGGTGGTGTTCATCAGGGTTTCCAGCACGTCTTTCGGGCGCAGGGTCTCGCTGAAGTTGATCAGCGCGCAGACCACGGCCACGGCGCAGGAGCCGATGATCGCGTACACCGGTACACCGGTGCCGGCGCGGGTGATCTTGAAGAACGACGGCGCGTCGCCACGCTGGGCCAGGGAGAACAGCATGCGCGATGCGGTGTAGTGGCCCGAGATCAGGCAGCTGCTCACCGAGGTCAGCACCACGAAGTTCATCAGCAGCTCGGCGTGCGGCACGCCCAGCAGCTCCAGGGTACGGCGGTAGGCGCCATAGCCGGAAACGCCCAGTTGCGGGTCGTTCCACGGTACCAGGCAGACGATCAGGAAGATCGAGCCGACGTAGAACAGGCACACACGCCATACCACCGAGTTGGTGGCCTTGACGATCTGGGTGGCCGGGTCCTTGGCTTCAGAAGCGGCGATGGTGACGATTTCGGCGCCGAGGAAGGCGAACATCACCCCGAGCAACGCCCCGATCACCGTGGTAATGCCGTTGGGCATGAAGCCTTCGGCGGTCAGGTGGGTCATGCCACGCACTTCACCGAACTGCCAGATGTTCATCACCGCGGCGGTGCACACCACCAGGAAGCAGACGATCGCCACCACCTTGATCAGCGCGAACCAGAATTCGAACTCGCCGTAGTGCTTGACGTTGAAGAAGTTGACGGTGATCAGCAGCAGGGTCGTGGCCAGCACGAACACGTTGACGCTCACGTCGGGGAAGAAGCCATGCAGGATCTTGCCCGCCACATAGGCTTCCCAGGCCATCAGGATGACCCAGTACCACCAGTACAGCCAGCCGATGGTGAAACCGGCCCAGCGGCCGATCGCGCGGTCGGCGTAGGTGGAGAACGAGCCGGTGTCGGGCGAGGACGTCGCCATTTCACCGAGCATGCGCATGATCAGGACCACCAGGATGCCGCCGGCCAGGTAGGCCAGTACTGCGGCCGGGCCTGCGCTGTGGATGACGCTGCCGGAACCGACGAACAAGGCGCCGCCGATAACCCCGGCGATCGACATCATCGTCAGGTGGCGCGACTTGAGCGAGGCACTGAGCTTGCTCTCGTGCCCGCTTTTCGCGGTGGTGGTTGTGGATGTTGCGTCCATCAGTTGTGTACCCCGTGCTTCTTTTTATCCAAGGAAAACTGTGAAACCCCGATGGCTCTCGGTTTCACCTGTACATCAGTGCTAATGCGGGCAGGATGGTGTGCGCAAACACACGCAGGCCTTCCGTGGCGGCCTGCTGACGCGCCCCAGGGTTGGCACCTGAGACGAACTGAACATGCTTTATGTGGCGATATCTGACACCTAATGTAAAAATGTCCGACGTAGAGAGCCATGCACAGTGGCATGAATCTCGCACTGCACTGTACAGGCCGCCGATGCAATACACCCCGCCGGCGCCTGGTGTTCCGCACCCTTGAAGGCCCCGAATGTTCGAATTACATCCAGACTCCTCCACGCCGTTGGTCAACCAGATCATCGACGGCCTGCGCGAGCTGATCGACAACCAGACCCTCAAGCCCGGCGCCAAGGTGCCGTCGATTCGCGCCTTCGCCGCGACCTATTCGGTGAGCACCTTCACCGTGGTCGAGGCGTACGACCGCCTGGTCGCCCAGGGCTTGCTGGTGAGCAAGGGCAATGCGGGGTTCTTCGTCAATCGTGCGGCGAACGAGTTGCTGGAATGCCAGAACAGCGAGGCCGAGACTGGCCGCCCGACGTTCAATTCCGAGTGGTACCTGCAACAGATCTTCGAAATCCGCCAGCTGCCGTTCAAGCCAGGCTGCGGCTGGTTGCCCAACGACTGGATGTACGAAGAAGGCCTGCGTCGCGGCCTGCGCCAGGTGGCCGGCAGCCCGCTGGAACTGTCTGGCTACGGCGACCCGATGGGCCTGCCGGAGCTGCGTGCGCTGACCGCGCAGAACCTGCAGCAGGAGCTGTCGATCGTCTGCAACCCGGCGCAGCTGATGCTGACCCACGGTGCCAGCCAGGCGCTGGACCTGGCCGTGCGTACCCTGGTGCGCCCCGGTGACGTGGTGCTGGTGGACGACCCCGGCTACCCCAACCTGATGAGTATCCTGCGCACCCAAGGCGCGACGTTGATCGGCGTGCCACGCACGCCGAACGGTTACGACCTCAATCACCTTGAGCAGCTGCTGGCGCATCACCGCCCTACCGCGTTCTTCACCCAGCCGCACCTGCACAGCCCGACCTGCTCACGCACCCCGCTGCCGCAGCTGCACCGCTTGCTGCAGCTGGCCAGCCAGCACGGCTTCCGCCTGGTGGAAAACAACCTGTATGCCGACATGGTCGCCGAGCCGCAACCGTGCCTGGCCAGCCTCGACCACCTGCAGCAGGTGGTGTACGTGGGCAGCTACTCGAAGAGCATCTCGCCCAACGTGCGGGTCGGCTACCTGCTGGCCAACCCGGAGCTGTCGCAGAAGCTGCTGCACCTAAAGATGCGCTCGGGGCTGACCACCTCGCAGGTGATGGAGCGGGTGGTGTATGCCGCGATCATCGACGGGCGCTGGCGCAAGCACCTCAAACGCCTGCGCCAGCGTCTGGCCGAGGCGCATCAGGAAGTTGGCCGGCATCTGCATCGATTGGGCTTTGAACTGTTCATCGAGTCGGATGAAGGGATGTATATCTGGACCCGCCACCCAGCGATTCCGGACAGCGCGGCGTTGCTGGATGATGCGCTGGAGAAAGGCATCATGCTCGGGCCTGGGCAGTTGTTCATGGTCGATGCCAAGGCTACCGGGTGGATGCGGTTCAATGTGGCGTTCAGTACGGACCCGGCGATGTGGGAGTTGTTGGAGAAGGTGTTGGTGAAGCATGTGCGGCGGGGTGGGATTTAGGGACCGTGGCGCGGCGAGGGTGTTCGCCGTGGCATTTTCGGCGCCTGTGAGATCGAGCGCCGCCCGCGCGGCGCTCGATCTCACAGGCACGCGGTGAACCTCGCCTAACAGCCTTTACTCCAACTCTACTACAACAGGGATTTTCGCCAGTGCGGCCTTGAACTCATCGAACGAAACATAGCCATCACGATTGGTATCATTAAACGCCGAGAATTTTTTCTGCAGATACGTGAACTTCTGGGCAACTCGCTTGAGCTTACCCTCTAACTGCCTGTGCTGCTCATCGAGGTAATCGCGTTCAATTATCAGGCGATCGAGCTGCCCTTTGAAATACGTGGAAACCTCACTGTAGGTAACTTTGCCATCCAGATTCGAGTCCACCTCCATATAATCCAGCAAAGCCGACAGGTCGAGCAAATTAGTGTTGGCGACTTTTACACTTCCCATGATCAATCTCCTAAAGATCAGTGAATTCCCTGTACTGCAACATCAGACTCACATGCTCTCGGAAGCCGGGCAACTGACAAAAATATCAGTTGCCCCTTGTATCAATCCTGGGCTAACACAATGTCGCCTCGCCTGTCGCAACCACTTCAATGGTAAACAACCATCGGAAAACGATGGCGTAACTGCGGGAGCGGTTTCACCCGCAAAGAGGCCTGCAGTAGCACCACTGCTGCCGGCACCCTGCACCTATTGCCAGTCCACCTTGTCAGCAAAGAAAGCTTGCGCATTCGCCTCCAGGCTCTCCAGGTGATACCCCCCCTCTTGCACAATCAGGCAAGGCAAGCGCAACGCCCGAATCCGCTCGCCTAACTCGGCAAAACCTTCAGTCGTCACCGCCACCTTGCTCTGCGGGTCCAGCTCGTAGATATCGAACCCGAGCGACAACACCAGCACCTCGGCGCCAAAGTCCTTCACCGCATCCAGCGCGATCTCCAGCTGCCCCATGAAATCCGCCTCGCTGGCGCCGTGCGCCATCGGCAGGTTCAGGTTGTACCCTTCCCCCAAGCCACTGCCGCGCTCGTCCTCGAATCCGGCCACACCCGGATAGAAGTTGGTCGGGTCACCATGGGTCGACACGTACAGCACATCGTTGCGTTCGTAGAAGATCTCCTGGATCCCCTGCCCATGGTGCATGTCGGTATCGAGTATCGCCACGCGGCTGTAACGGCTGCGCAAAGCCTGGGCCGCCACGGCCGCATTGTTGATGTAGCAGAACCCACCCGCCGCATCGAAGCGCGCATGGTGCCCCGGTGGCCGGCACAGCGCATAGGCCGCCGGCTCGCCATCGAGAATGGCCTTGGCCGCGGCCACGGCGCTCTGCGCCGACCAGTAGGCCGAACGCCAGGTGTTTTCACCCACCGGGCAGCTGCCGTCAGCCAGGTAGCGCGCAGCCTGGGCGAGGATGCCGCGCAGGGCGTTGGGCTCGCGCACGAAGATGTTCGACATGACCTCGTCGCCCCAGTCCTCGGGCACCTCCTTCCAGCGCGCATGGGCTTCTTCGAGGAACGCCAGGTAGGCCTTGCCGTGCACGGCCTTCAGCGGATCGAGGCCGGCATCGTCGGGCTGGCGGATGTCGAAGCCCAGGTCCTTGGCGGCCTGCAGCAAGTGCCGGGCACGCTCGGGAACTTCTTGTGGGGTGCGCATGGCGCCGCGCGAGTAGTAGCTGCGCGGATGGTGCAGCAGTTGTTCAGGGTGGAAGTAGCAACGCATCAGGCTTCTCCTTGTTCGACCTGGCCGGCGCGGGCCAGCACGGCATTGAGCAGTACGTCGACGCCCTGGCGGGCGTCCTCGGGCAACACGTCTTCGGCTTCGTTGTGGCTCAGGCCGCCGACGCAGGGGATGAACACCATCGCCGTCGGGCAGTAGCGGGCCAGCAGGATGGCGTCGTGGCCGGCGCCGCTGACGATGGACTGCTGGGCATAGCCAAGGCCGTCCACCGCCTGCTGCACGGCGGCCACGCAATCGGCATCGAACGGCGTGGCCGGGCTGACCCAGTGGCGCTCGATGCGCACCTGCAGGCCGCGCTGGCTGGCGATGGCCTGCAACTTCAGGGTCAGGTCGCGCTCCATGGCCTCGATGGCTGCGTCGCGGTGGTGGCGCAGGTCGACGGTGAAGCGCAGCGAACCGGGGATGGTGTTGCGCGAGGACTTGACGATCGACAGTTCACCCACGGTGGTCAGGCCTTCTGGCGCAAAATCAGCCGCCAGGTGCTCGACCGCCTGAATCATCTGCGCGGCGCCGTACAGGGCGTCCTTGCGCAGCGGCATCGGCGTGGTACCGGCGTGGGCCGCCATGCCTTCCACGGTCACGTCCAGCCAGCGGATGGCCTGGCCACCGCTGACCACGCCGATGGCCTTGGCGTTGTCTTCGAGGATCGGGCCTTGCTCGATGTGCGCCTCGAAGTAGGCATCGACCTGGCCGCCCAGCGGGCGTTGGCCGGCATAGCCGGTGCGCTGCAGTTCGTCGGCGACGCTGATGCCATCGGCATCGCGGATGGCCAGCGCCTGGTCCAGTGCCAGGGTGCCGGTGAACACCGCCGAGCCGAACATGGCCGGGGTGAAACGGGCGCCCTCCTCGTTGGTCCACACGGCGATTTCCAGCGGCTTGCGGGTCTGGATGTTCAGGTCGTTGAGGCGGCGCACCACCTCAAGCCCGGCCAGCACGCCATAGACACCATCGAAACGGCCGCCCTCGGGCTGGGTGTCGAGGTGGCTGCCCATCATCACCGGGGCGGCGTCCGGCTCACTGCCGGCGCGGCAGGCGAACAGGTTGCCGATGGCATCCACGCTCAGCGTCAAACCGGCCTCGCGGCACCAGTGGCTGAACAGTTCGCGGCCCGCCTTGTCCTCGTCGCTCAGGGCCAGGCGGCAGCTGCCGCCACGGGCGGTGGCGCCGATTTCGGCCATGGCCATCAGGCTCGCCCACAGGCGATCGCCATTGCTTTTCAACATGTGCGGGTACTCCAGAATCAGGTGGATCGATCAGGCCAGTTCCAGGCGCTGGCTACGGGCGTACTGGCGCGCCAGGGCGAGCACGCAGACCAGCGAAAGGGTGGCGATCAGGGTGTAGAACACCGCCATCGGCCACCATTGGCCGGTGAAGGTGTGGGCCAGCCAGGTGCCGATCAGCGGGGTCAGGCCGCCCGCGATGGCACCGCACACCTGGTAGGCCAGGGAAATCGCGGTGTAGCGCACGCGGGTTTCGAACATGCCGCTGACATAGCCCGCGATCACCGCGTAGAACGACGCCATGCACGCCGCCGCCAGGGCGATGCCGAGCACGATCAACGGGCCTTCACCGGAGCTGACCAGCACGAACATCGGGTACGGCGAGGCCATCGCCAGCAACGCGACCAAGGCCAGGAAGCGGGTGGCGCCAAGTTTTTCAGAGAGCCAGGCGGCCAGCGGCTGCACGCAGAACTGGATGACCGCCACGAAGAATAGGCATTCGAGGATCAGCGAGCGCTCAAGGTGCAGTTGCTGGGTGGTGTAGCTGATCATGAAGGTGTTGGTGAAATAGACCCCGGCAATGCCCAGGGTGTTGGCGCCGATGCACAGCAGCAGCGGGCGCCAGGCGGTGCGCAGCACTTCCAGGACCGGCGCCTGTTCCTTGCGCTGGGCCCTGGCCGCCTGCTCACGGCTGGCAATGAACTCGGGCGACTCGTTGACCCCCAGGCGAATCGCCAGGCCCACCAGCAGCAACAACGCGCTGGCCAGGAACGGCACGCGCCAGCCCCAGCTCATCAATTCTTCTTCAGGCAGACGGGTCACTGCACCAAAGGCCAGCAGCGACAGGATCAAGCCGGCCGGGCTGCCCAGCTGGGCGAACGAGGCGAAGAAATTGCGTCGGCCCTTGGGCGCATGTTCACCGGCCATGAGCACGGCACCGCCCCACTCGCCACCCACGGCAATACCCTGGACCACCCGCAGGATGATCAGCAGCACCGGCGCGGCGGCGCCGATCTGCGCGTAGGTCGGCAACAGACCGATGCACACGGTGACGATACCCATCATCAACAGGGTGATGACCAGCGACTTCTTGCGGCCGATACGGTCACCCACGTGGCCGAACACGATGCCGCCCAGTGGCCGGGCGAAGAAGCCCACGGCGAAGGTGCCGAACGCAGCCATGGTGCTGAACAGGCTGTCGTCGGAGGGGAAGAACAAGGCACCGAACACCAGGGCGGCGGCGGTGGCGTAGATGTAGAAGTCGTACCACTCGATCATGGTGCCGATGAACGCGGCGGCGGCGGCACGGCGCGGCTGGGGCGAAGCGGTGGGCTTCATGGGGGGCTCCTTTGCTTGTTGTTCTGGCAGGAGTTGACGGGATCACAGTGACGCTCTGGCGGCGCCTGGCCTTGTGGCCGGTGTTGGATGCTTCGCGGGCAAGCCCGCTCCCACAGGTACTGCACCGCATGCAGGCCTTGTGAAGTCTCTGTGGGAGCGGGCTTGCCCGCGAAGCATCCAACACCGATTTCACAGGCTTCGATAACTGCGATTTATCGTCCCGGGGCTATGATTAGTCAATTTTCTATTTATTATTCGCACTATTAGCCCTGCTTATCATCGAGCCTGCCATGTCCGACCGCCTGCTCAACGACCGCCTCGACTGGAACCTGCTGCGCACCTTCCGGGTGATCGGCCAGGAGTTGTCCATCAGCCGCGCCGCCGCGCGCCTGCACCTGACCCAGCCGGCCGTGAGCCAGGCGCTCAAGCGCCTGGAGGAACAGCTCGGCCGCCAGCTGATCGCCCGCCGCGGGCCGCGTTTCGTGCTCACCGACATGGGCGAGCAGTTGTTCCAGCTGGCCGGTGAGGTATATGGGCAGATGTCACAGATCGGCGGCCTGCTGGAGCAGCCGGCGGACGAACTGGTGGGCAAGGTGCGCCTGCTGATGATCAGCCGCATCGTCAGCGAGCGGTTCGATGACCTGCTGGCGGACTTCCATCGTCAGCACCCACGGGTGGACCTGGAAATCGACGTGATGCGCAGCTCGGACATCGTCGCCGCCTTGCAGGAAAAGACCGCCACCGCAGGCCTGAGCCTCAACCGCAGGCCGCAGCCACGGCTGGAGCAGCGCCTGTTCCTGCGCCAGCGTTATGCGTTTTTCTGCGGCAAGCACCATGCCCTGTTCGGCCAGGCCGAGGGCGATCTGCAGCGGGAGAACTTCGTCAGCTTCACCAGCGACCAGATTGGCGGCATGTTGTCGCCGCTGACCATCTTCCGCGACCAGCAGGGGTTTTCCGGGCGGATCGTGGCGTCGTCGCCAAGCCTTGAAGAGGTGCGCCGGCTGGTGATTGCCGGGTTCGGCATCGGCTGCCTGCCCGAGCATGTGGTGGCACCGGACGTGGCGGCGGGGCTGCTGTGGAAGTTGCCGCCTGAGGAAGGGATTGCCGATGTGGATATTCACCTGTTGTGGAACAGGGAACAGCGATTGAGCCGGGCTGAGGAGGTGTTTATCGAAGCGCTGCAGCAGAGCCTGGTCTAACGCCTTTGAGCCGCACGATAGACCTCACCGCGCTCACGCTTGCCCACCGATACAACCACTACAACGACGCGCTCTTCCTCGACTCGATAGACCAGGCGATACCCAGAAGACTTGAGCTTGATCTTGTAGTGGTTAGGCATGTCGCGCAGCGCATCGGCTTGAACCTTGGGTGACTGCAAGCGATCGCCAAGTTTCTTCTTGATCTGCTCACGCACGGTGTGGCCGATCTTGCCCCACTCTTTCAGCGCGGACGGCAGGAACTCGAGTTCATAGGTCATCCAGAGATACCGGTACGCCCTTTTCACCCAGCCTCGACTTGGCCAGCTCGCTCAGTTCAAGATCTTCGAGGCGCTCCATCATGGCTTCGTACAACTCGGCCGGCACCATGTAACCCATCACTCGATTGTGATTGAGCACAGCGACCGGCATGCCCGCAGCGCCGGTCATCACGGCCGATGGGTTCTTTTTCAGCTCCGACACGCTTACGGCCACGTCAGCAAAGATGTTCTGCATGTTTTACACCCTCAATAGAGGGCCATATTTTGGTCCATATATAGAGCACAAACAAGTCGCATCAGCTCAGCGCCCATCACCGCGGCTGGTCATAGCGACAAACCGCGGCGCGAGGAGGGCAAAGCCCTCCCCTTGCAGACTCAGGCCTTGGGCACTGGCGCATGCTGGGCAATCAACCCCAGCTCACGCAGCTCTGCCCAGAACGCGGCCGGAATCACCGCCTTGAACGCCGCCAGGTCCTGGTCGGCATGCTGCGGCCGGGTCGCACCGGGAATCACCGCCGCCACCGCCGGATGCGCCAGCGAGAACTGCAGCGCTGCGGCCTTGATATCCACGCCATGGCGCGCCGCCACTTCGTTCAGGCGCTGTACACGGGCACGGATGTGCGGGCTGGCCTTCTGGTACTCGTAGTGGTCACCACCGGCAATCACACCCGAGTTGTACGGGCCGCCGACGACAATACCGAGGCCTTGGGCCAGCGCGCCCGGCATCACCCGCTGCAAGGCACGTTCGTGATCCAGCAGGCTGTAGCGGCCGGCCAGCAGGAAGCCGTCCGGGCGGGCTTGTTCAAGGTCCAGGGTCAGCTCGATCGGCTCGACACGGTTGACGCCCAGGCCCCAGGCCTTGATCACGCCCTCTTCACGCAGGCGGCTCAGCGCGCGGAAGGCACCGGTGCGAGCGATTTCGAACTGGCTCAGCCACTCGTCACCATAGAAGTCCTGGGCAATGTCGTGAATCCAGACGATGTCCAGGTAATCGGTGCCCATGCGCTTGAGCGTGTCTTCAATCGAGCGCAGCGTGGCATCGGCACTGTAGTCATTGACGATGCGGTTGCGGTTGCCATGCTCGAACAGGCCGCTCTTCTCGCCCAGTTCACGGGCAGCAGGGTCTTCCAGCTCGTCGAGGATGACGCGGCCAACCTTGCTGCTCAGTACGTATTCGTTGCGAGGGCGCTGGGCCAGGGCGGCGCCCAGGCGGATTTCCGAGAGGCCGGCACCGTAGAACGGCGCGGTGTCGAAGTAACGCACGCCATTGTTCCAGGCAGCGTCCACCGAGGCTTGTACTTCCTCTTGCGGCACGTTGCGGAACATGTTGCCCAGTGGCGCGGTGCCGAAGCCCAGCGGGTTGGCGATGAGGTCTTTCAGGTTCATGGAATCTTCTCCAGTAGAGGTGTGAAAGGTCGTCAGCCGACGACGTGAGCGCATCCTAGGCTTCCCAAGACGAGACCGTCCAAGTCATAATTCGACACAGTTAAGTCCCTGGAGGTCTCATGCAGGATCTACGTCAGTTGCGCTACTTCGTGGCCGTCGCCGAATGCGAGAACGTCGGCAGGGCCGCCGAGCAGCTGCATATCTCTCAATCCCCCCTGAGCCGGCAGATCGCCCAGCTCGAGGACAACCTGGGCCTGGCGCTGTTCGAACGGCGCAACCAGCGCCTGTACCTGACCAACGACGGGCGCACCTTCCTGGCGGAAGCGCGCGGCCTGCTCAAGCATGCCGAGCGCCTGGAGTCGCTGGGCAAGCGCCTGGGCCGTGGCGAAGAAGGTGGCCTGTGCATCGGCTACGTCAACCACGCCATCCATGCCGGCGTGCTGCCCGGCGCGGTGCGGGCGATTCGCGGCGAGCGCCCGAACATTCACATTGCCCTGTACAACATGACCCCGAGCGAGCAGTTCGAAGGTTTGCGCCAGCGCAGCCTGGACATCGCCCTGGTCTGCGAGCCGCCACCGAAGCACGACCCCGACTTGCGCAGCCAGCCTGTGCTCGACGACCCGATGCTGTTGGCCATCCCGGCTGTGCATCCATTGGCCAGCAAGGCCGAACTGACGCCGGCCGACCTGCATGAACAGGAATGGATCATCACCGGCGGCCAGCCCGACCAGGTCAACAAGCGCGACGATTTCATCGCCCGCTGCGGCGATGCCGGCTTCACTCCGCGCCTGTCGCTGGAGGCCACCGACCCGCTGAGCGTACTCGGCCTGGTGTCTGCCGGGCTGGGCCTGGCCATGGTGCAGAGCAGCCTGTCGGGCAGCGTCGGACCAAGCGTGGTACTGCGCCAGCTGGACTGGTTCCAGCCTTGCGTGCAGCTGTGGGCGGCCTGGCACCAGGTGGACCTGCGACCGATCGTGGGCATCTTCCGCGAGCGGGTACTGGCGCTTGCTGATAAAGAAGCTAACAAGTCGACAGAGGTCTGAACTCAGTCGAATTACGTCTTTTACAGTCTGATAACGCACCACTAGGATGGCTCCTATCGATGCAACTCACCCACAGGAGCCATTCCATGAACATCGACCTCGGCGGACGCACCGCCATCATCAGCGGCTCGACCGGCGGTATTGGTCTGGCCATCGCCCGCGGCCTGGCCCGCGCCCATGCCGACGTGGTCATTGCCGGCCGCAGCCAGACGTCGCTCGACGCCGCCCTGGCTGAACTGCGCGCCCAGGGCGGGCGTGGCCAGGTGCACGGCGTGGTGGCCGACCTGGGCACTGCCGAAGGTGCCGAAACGCTGTTCGCCGCCCACCCGCAGGCCGACATCCTGGTCAACAACCTGGGCATCTACGACGACGTCGACTTCTTTGCCGTGCCCGACAGCGAATGGGAGCGCTTCTACGACGTCAACGTGCTGTCCGGCGTACGCCTTGCCCGCCACTATGCGCCGGGCATGGTCGCCAAGGGTTGGGGGCGGATCCTGTTCATCTCCTCCGAATCGGGCATCGCCATCCCCGCCGACATGATCAACTACGGCGTCACCAAAGCCGCCAACCTGGCAGTGTCCCATGGCCTGGCCAAGCGCCTGGCCGGCACCGGGGTAACGGTCAATGCCGTGCTGCCCGGCCCGACCCTGACCGATGGCGTCGCCGCGCTGGTGGCCGACGCCGCCAAGGCCTCCGGGCGCAGCGTCCGTGAAGAAGCCGACCACTTCGTGCGCAGCGCACGGCCGAGCTCGATCATCCAGCGCGCCGCCGAGGTCGACGAGGTCGCCCACCTGGCGGTGTACCTGGCCTCCCCTTATTCCTCCGCCACCACCGGCGCGGCCCTGCGGGTCGACGGCGGTGTGGTCGACAGCCTCGCTATCTGAATTCAATTGGAGAATTACACCATGGCAACTGCCTACGCTTCCCTGCACACCCAACACAGCCCTGACCACGTCTGGGCCCTGATCGGCGGCTTCGACAGCCTGCCCGACTGGCTGCCGTTCATCCCTGAAAGCCTGTCCAGCGAAGGCGGCCGCGTGCGCTCGTTGAAAGACCCGGACGGCAACAGCATCGTCGAGCGCCTGATGGCCTTCGATGAAAAAGAACGCAGCTACAGCTACGCGATTCTCACCAGCCCGTTCCCGGTGACCGGCTACCTGTCGACCCTGCGGGTCAAGGCCGATGGCCAGGGCAGCCTGATCGAATGGTTCGGTGAATTCACCCCGGCCGGGGTCAGTGATGCCGAAGCGCAGGCGCTGTTCAAAGGCATCTATGAAGGTGGCCTGGAAGCCTTGGCCAAAACCCTGGGCTGAGTGATCGGGGCTGCTTTGCAGCCCCGCTTTTTTGTCCCGCGATCAAAACACCTTGTCCCTCGCCTACCTGTTTCCCCTGCCTGATACCCGCTAGCCTCCCGCCCACACTCGTCTCAAAAGGACTGCAGCATGCCAACCCATCATCAAGCCTGGGCCTGGACCCCGAACGCCGGCCTCGACGGCCTGCAGCTCATCCACAAGCCTCTGCCCCAACCCGGCCCCGGCGAAGTGCTGGTCGCCAACCGCGCCATCGCCCTGAACCCGGTGGACTGGAAGATCTGTGAATGGGGGCACCCGGCCTGGCAGCAAGGCACCGTCCCCGGCGTCGATGGTGCCGGTGTGGTTGTCGCCGCCGGCGCTGGCGTGGATCTGCCGCTGGGCACCCGCGTCGCCTATCACCAGTCCCTGGCCCGTGACGGCAGCTTCGCCGAACACTGTCTGCTCGATGCCAGCCTGGTCATGCACATCCCTGCACAGCTGGACGACAGCGCCGCCGCTGCCGTGCCCTGCCCCGCCCTCACCGCCTGGCAGGCGCTGGCCAAGGTGCCCGACGGCGCCAGCCGCGATGTGCTGGTGATTGGCGCGGGGGGCGCAGTGGGCTTCTATCTGGCGCAGCTGGCCGCACAGCGCGGCCTGCGCGTCTGGGCCACGGCAGGCCAACGCCACCACGCGGTGCTAAAGGCGCTCGGTGTGGCCGGCGTGTTCGACTACCACGACGGCGACTGGCAGGCCCAGTTGCAGGCAGCCCTCGGCGAGCGCCCACTGCATTGCGTGTTCGACACGGTCAGCGGCACCCACGCGGGCAGCCTGGCCCACTTGCTCGGCTACAACGGCCACCTGGTGTGCATCCAGGACCGCCAGGAAGCAGCCCCACTGGCCGCCTTCAGCACGGCAATCTCGCTGCATGAAGTGGCGCTCAACAGCATTCATGCCCATGGCCGCCTGCAGGATCGCCAGGCCCTTCGCGTGGCCGGTGAACAACTGCTGCAAGCCGTCGCCGATGGCCGCCTGGTTGCACCGCAGCGCCGCGAGTTTGCTTTTGAAGCGCTGCCTGCGGCCTTGCGGGCGTTGAAAGATGGCAGCCTCGGCGGTAAATGGGTTACTCGCCTGGATTGAGTTTTTTGGGGCCTGCCTGGAGTTCTCTGGCGCCTATGAGATCGAGCGCCGCGCGGGCGGCGCTCGATCTCATAGGCGCTGAAAATGTTACTGCAGGCACCTGGTGGCCTTGCTACGACCTCAGCATCCCGGCAACCGCCGATCCCGCCAAACTTGGATCCCATCTCCCGAAGGAGTATGCTAGCGCAATAGCTATATGCCATCACTCCGGTACGCCCCGTACCTGCCTTCAAGGATGAAGCTCCCGTGCCCAGCCACCCGACCCGCCACACCATCGCCCGACAATGGCAGCTCCTGAAGCTGCTGCCTGACCGACACCCCGGGATGAGCTCCACACAGTTGCAGGCTGCACTGGCCAAGGCCGGCCACAAAACCAGCAAGCGTACCGTCGAGCGCGACCTCAATGAGCTGGCAACGCTGTTCCCGCTGCACTGCAACAGCAAAGGCATGCCCTATGGCTGGTATTGGCAGCCGGGCCTGAGCCTGGATACAGCCCAGCAGTTGCAGCCAGACGTACTCACCCCCTCGCAACAGATCGAACTGCACGCCTGGGTCGACGATGGCCTCGCCCGCCGCCTGGAACACCAGCCGCTGTCCGAGGACATGCGCCTGGCCCCCCACGATAACGGCGGGGCAATGCTCGCAGCCACGGTCGAAGACAGCCGAGCGCTAATGGGCTGGCTGCTGTCCCAGGCCGGCTCGATCCGGGTCAAGGCGCCAGAAACGCTGCGCGTGTCGATGGTCGAACAACTGCGCCAGAGCCTGGCTCTGAACGACGACGGTTATTGACCGGCGGGCAAAAGTCATTGTCCCCCGGGCCGCTTTTTCATCATGGCGGCCCTGCCCAGAATTCGCTCCTGACAACGCTTCACCTTCAGGAGAATGCAATGAAACGCTTCAAGCCCCTGCTGCTCACCGTTACCCTGGCGGGCATCGCCCAGACCGCCCTGGCCGCCGACTGGCAGACCTCGCCTTACGGCAAGCACGACGAAATCGGCGCCGCCAACCTGCTCACCCCGGACGTGGTCAAACAGGCGGCCGCCCTGGTCAAGACCGGCAAGACCTACCCGCTGGCCGTGCCGGTCAGCAAAGACCTGCCGGCGTTCCGCCATCGCAGCTTCCACCTGTACAACATCCAGCCCGGGGAACAGGCCGGCCAGACCCTGGGCCGCAACAAATTCACCTTCAACGACGAACTGGTCAACGGCTGGACCGGCGTCGGCACCCAGCTCAACGGCATCGGCCACATCGGCATCGACAACGTCTACTACAACGGCAACAAGGCGGCCGACTTCGTCACCGTCGAAGGTGTGACCAAGCTGGGCGTGGAAAAGGTGCCACCGATGGTCACTCGCGGCGTGGTGCTGGACATGACCGCCCACTACGGCAAGGCCATCGTTCCGGGCGGCACCGCGTTCAGCGTCGACGACATCAAGGCGGTGCTCAAGCAAGAAGGCATCACCTTGCGCAAGGGCGATGTGGTGCTGTTCAACACCGGCTGGCTCGAACTGATCGGCAAGGACAACCCGCAGTTCCTCGCCACCGAACCGGGCATCGACCTGGCAGCCGCCGAATGGCTGGCGGACCAGGGCATCGTCGCCTTTGGCGGCGATACCTGGGCTTCGGAGGTGTACCCGAACCCGACCGGTGAAGAGTTCCCGGTCAACCAGTTCATGCTGGCCAAGCGCGGCATCTACAACCTGGAACTGATCGACACCCGCGCACTGGTCAAGGACAAGGCGTTCGAGTTCCTGTTCGTGCTGGGGCAACCGCTGTACAAGGGCTCGACCCAGGTCAACATCAACCCGGTGGCCATTCACTGAGCGGCTGACGGCTAACGCCCGGCAAGCCGCGCCCGATAGCTGCCCGGGCTCTGCCCGGTCCATTTCTTGAACGCCCGGTGAAACGCGCTGGGCTCCTGAAAGCCCGCCTGTTCGGCAATCTCGGCGATGCTCAGCGCGCCTTCACGCAAACGCTCGAAGGCCATCGCCCGGCGTACTTCATCCTTGATCTGCTGGTAAGAGCGCCCTTCGCGCTCCAGCTGGCGGCGGAAGGTGCTGGCACTGATGCCTTGCTGCTCGGCCATGGCCGCCAAGGTCGGCCACTGCCCATAGCGGCGGGCGCGCAAATGGCGATAGACCTCGGCCACCAGGCCATTCTGGTTGCGAAAGCGGATCACCAGGCCCTGCGGCGCACTGCGCAAGAAGGTCTTCAGGCCCGCCAGGTCCTGCACCACCGGCAGGCGCAACCAGGCGCTGTCGAACTCGACTTCGGTGCGCCCGCTGCCCAGGCGCAAGTCCGGCCCCCACAGCAGCGGGTCGTCATCCTGGGCCGGGCGCGCCACCGCCAGTTCCGTGCGGTCGATGGCGATGCGCCGCCCGGCCAGCCAGCACAGCAGGCCGATCATCAGCACCAGGTAGGTTTCCTCGGCATACACCCGGGTCAACGGGTCGGCGATCGCCGACTGCACGCTGATCACCGCACGCCCGCCGCGCAGCGTGAGGCTGCCGCGCAGGTCGCGCAGGAACAGGGCGAAACTGCCCATGCACTGGCGCAGGGCTTTTTCCAGGTTCGGTTCCTGAATCAAGCCACGGCAGATCAGGGCAAAGCTGCCCAGCGGCATGCCGTGGCTGTCGAGGCGAAAGAATTCATCGTCCAGCAGCTCGATCAGCTCCAGCCACAAGCGGGCGAAGGCCTTGGCCGGCACCCGGGCCTGGGGCTGGCCGAGCACGGCCGGGTCGATGCCCACCCCACGCAGCCGTGCCTCGAGCACTGCCGGCTGCTCGCGCAAGGCATGCAGCATGGCATTGAGAAAGTACACCGCGACCGAATCGCTATCGCGCATGGCGGAATTCACTGTCTATGCTGAGTGGCAAAAAATGCCAGGTTGACTGAACAGATCCGGCATAGGCTGCAACAGAGCCTTTGCCTAGACTCGGACCCCATCCGGGATCGCCGGCCATTCTCGCAGAGCCTGGCCCGCTCCCGCCATGCCTAAGCAATCGGAGCCTCTATGAGCAGCGCAGAAATCTACGTCGTCAGTGCCGTCCGTACCGCCATCGGTGGTTTCGGTGGGGCCCTCAAGGACCTGCCCCTGGCCGACCTGGCCACCGCCGTGACCCGCGCCGCCATCGAGCGCTCGGGCGTGCCCGCCGAGCAGATCGGCCATGTGGTGATGGCCAACGTCATCCCTACCGAAGCGCGCGACGCCTACCTGTCGCGCGTGGCGGCAATGAACGCCGGCATCCCCAAGGAAACCCCGGCCTTCAACGTCAACCGCCTGTGCGGTTCGGGCCTGCAGGCCATCGTCTCGGCCGCGCAGTGCCTGCTGCTGGGTGACGCCGAAGTGGCCCTGGCCGCCGGTGCCGAGTCCATGAGCCGCGGCCCGTACCTGCTGCCGCAGGCGCGCTGGGGTGCACGCATGGGGGACCTGCAGGGCATCGACTACACCGTCGGTGTATTGCACGACCCGTTCGAGCACTTCCACATGGGCATCACCGCGGAAAACGTCGCCGCCCAGCAGGGTATCAGCCGCGAAATGCAGGACGAACTGGCCCTGACCAGCCAGCGCCGCGCCGCCCGCGCCCAGGCCGAAGGCCGCTTCGACAGCCAGATCGTGCCGCTGGAGCTGAAAACCCGTAAAGGCACCGTGCAGTTCGCCGTCGACGAGCATGTACGCGCCGATGTGACGGCCGAGCAGCTGGCCGGCATGAAGACCGTGTTCAAGAAGGACGGCACCGTCACCGCCGGCAACGCCAGCGGCATCAACGATGGCGCCGCCGGCCTGGTACTGGCCACCGGTGATGCCGTGCGCCGCCTGGGCCTGAAGCCGCTGGCGCGCCTGGTGGCCTATGCCCACGCCGGCGTCGAGCCGGAACTGATGGGCCTGGGCCCGATCCCGGCCACTCGCAAGGTGCTGGAAAAGGCTGGCCTGAGTGTCAGCGACCTGGATGTGATCGAGTCCAACGAAGCCTTTGCCGCCCAGGCCTGCGCCGTGGCCCGCGAACTCGGCTTCGACCCGGAAAAGGTCAACCCGAACGGCTCGGGCATCTCCCTCGGCCACCCGGTCGGTGCCACCGGGGCGATCATCGCCACCAAGGCCATCCACGAGCTGCAACGCATCCAGGGCCGCTACGCGCTGGCCACCATGTGCATCGGCGGCGGCCAGGGCATCGCCGTGGTCTTCGAGCGCGTCTGAGGGGCTGAACCATGACGATTGAACAGATTGCCGTGATCGGCGCCGGCACCATGGGCAACGGTATCGCCCAGGTGTGCGCGGTGGCCGGCTACCAGGTGCTGCTGGTGGACGTCTCCGACGCCGCGCTGGAGCGTGGCGTGGCCACCTTGAGCAAGAACCTCGAGCGCCAGGTGAGCAAGGGTACACTCGACGCCGAGCGCGCCGAGGCGGCGAAGACCCGCATCCGCACCAGCACCGACTATGCCCAGCTGAGCAGTGCGCAGCTGGTGATCGAGGCGGCCACCGAGAACCTGCAGCTCAAGCAGCGCATCCTGCAGCAGGTGGCGGCCAACGTAGCGGCCGACTGCCTGATCGCCACCAACACCTCGTCGCTGTCGGTGACCCAGCTGGCCGCCAGCATCGAGCACCCTGAACGCTTCATTGGCGTGCACTTCTTCAACCCGGTGCCGATGATGGCCCTGGTCGAGATCATCCGTGGCCTGCAGACCAGCGACAGCACCTATGCCCAGGCGTTGGTGGTCACCGAGAAGCTGGGCAAGACGCCGATCACCGCCGGCAACCGCCCGGGCTTCGTGGTCAACCGCATCCTGGTGCCGATGATCAACGAAGCAATCTTCGTGCGCCAGGAAGGCCTGGCCAGTGCCGAGGACATCGACACCGGCATGCGCCTGGGCTGCAACCAGCCGATCGGCCCGCTGGCCCTGGCCGACCTGATCGGCCTGGATACCCTGCTGGCGATCATGGAAGCCTTCCACGATGGCTTCAACGACAGCAAGTACCGCCCTGCCCCGCTGCTCAAGGAAATGGTCGCGGCCGGATGGCTGGGCCGCAAGAGCGGCCGCGGCTTCTTCACCTATTGAGGAGCGCACGCCATGCCCCCGGTGAATGCCGCCATGCGCTGTGCCAACTTCGAAGAGCGACGCGACCGGGCCATGGCACTGTTCGCCGAAAAGGGCTTTGGCCAGGTCAGCATGCGCGAACTGGCTGCGCATGTGGGCCTGACGGCGGGCTCGCTGTATCACCATTTCCCCAGCAAGCAGGACCTGCTGTTCGACTTGATCGAAGAGTTGTACGAGGAACTGCAGGCGACCCTGGAACAAGGGCGCCGGGCCATGGCCCGTGGGGCTTCGGCAATGGGCTGCCTGATTGCCGCGCACTGGCAGTTGCATGCCGAGCGGCCCCTGCAGTTTCGCCTGGCCGAACGGGACCTGTGCTGCCTGAGCGAGGAGCAGCAGGCCTGCCTGGGGGTGTTGCGCAAGCGCTACGAAGCCGGATTGTTGCGCCTGATTGCGCCACGGGCGACGTTGCAGGGCGAAGCATTGGCGGCGACGGCGCATGTGATGGCGACCTTGCTCAACCAATTGCCGGGGATGCTCAAGGGCTTGCCGGAGGAACAGGGGCTGGGGTTGATGGAGAGCCTGCTGGTTGGTGGGATCGAGCGGACCTTGCGCTAACCTGTACCGGCCTCTTCGCGGGCAAGCCCGCTCCCACAGGTACTCCACACTTCTCAGACTTGTGGTGATCCTGTGGGAGCGGGCTTGCCCGCGAAGAGGCCGGTGCAGGCTAACGCAGCAGGGCCTGGATCTGCTCGTGCAGGGTGTCGAGGTCGAAGGGCTTGGCCAGGATCGGCGCCTTGCGGGCGATCGGGCTGCCGGACTCAAGGATCTCCGCCGGGTAACCGCTGATGAAGATCACCTTCAGGTCCGGCCGCAGCTTCACCGCAGGTTCGGCAATCTCCACCCCGGAAATGCCACCCGGCAAGCGGAAGTCGGTCACCATCAGGTCCAGGTGCGGCTTGCTCGCCAGAATGGCGAACGCCTGCTCACCGTCTTCGGCCACCAGCACGTGGTAGCCCTCACCCGCCAGGTAATCGCGCAGGATCATCCGGATCGCCGGTTCATCCTCGACCACCAACACCACATCTTGTGCATCTTCACTCATGACAACGCCTTGAAATTCATACAGTTGGCCATCTGACCCCAGGCTTACGCGGAGGTTGCCCGCAGCTGGTCGTTTTGTTCGGTAGCGCCCGCCAGCGGCAACAGCAGGCTGAACGTGGCACCCTTGCCCTCCTCGCTTTGCACCTGGATGCGCCCGCCATGGGCATGCACGATCTGCTCGGAGATGTACAACCCCAGCCCCAACCCCGCGCTGGCCTGCTGGGTGGCCACGCGCTCGAACTGCTGGAAGATCCGTTGCTGGTTGGCGGTGCTGATGCCGATGCCATGGTCCTGCACCTGCACCCAGGCCATGCCGTCCTGTTCGAACACCTGCACCTGCACCGGCTGGCGTTCGCCATAGCGCAAGGCATTGGACAACAGATTGGCCAGCACCTGCTCAATGCGAAACTCGTCCCACTCGCCCTGCAACGGCTCGCAGCGCTGCAGCTCGATGTACGTGTCCAAGGCCGTGGCCTGGGCCGCAAAGTTTTCCACCAGGCCGCGTACCAGCTGGCTCAGGTCGAACACCTTGGGCCGCAGCGACAGCTTGCCGGTGCGAATGCGCGACACGTCGAGCATGTCTTCGATCAGGCGGATCAGGCTGTTGATCTGGCGCTCGTCACGCTCGACCATGGCCTGCAGCTTGTCGGCGCTGAACGCATCGAGGTTGCCGCGCGCCAGGTGCATCTTGCGCAACTGGGCTTCCAGGATCAGGCCGTTGAGCGGCGTGCGCACCTCGTGGGCCACGATCGACATGAAGTCGTCGCGCATGCGTACCGCATGTTCCAGCTCGCCTCGCGCCACCTGCAACTGGGCCAGCAGCAGTTCCTGCTCCTGGCGGCTGCGCTCGAGCGCCTGCAACTGGCGGTCGAGCACCTTGCGCTGGCGGTACAGGTCGACGAACACCGACACCTTGCTCTTCACCGCCAGGGTATCGAGCGGCTTGTGCAGGAAGTCCACGGCGCCGCTCTCGTAGCCCTTGAAGGCGTAGTTCATTTCCCGCCCGGCAGCAGTAACGAAGACGATCGGGATGTTGCGGGTCTTTTCCGTGCCGCGCATCAGCTCGGCCAGCTCGAAGCCGTTCATGCCCGGCATCTGCACGTCGAGAATGGCCAGGGCGAACTCGTGCTCAAGCAACAACGACAAGGCCGCTTCCGCCGACTGCGCCTGGTGCACCTCGCGGTCGTCGCCCTGGATCAGGGCGGCCAGGGCCAGCAGGTTTTCCGGCAGGTCGTCGACGATCAGCAGTTTGGCAGTGGTGTGGCTTAGCATGCGCTGGGTTCCAGGGTCGCGAGCAACTGCCCGATACCGCTCAGAGAAAGGATAAGGTCGGGCGTGTGCAGGGCCAGGGCGGCCTCCGGCATCAGCGCCACCTGTGCGTCGCGAGGGTCCTGGACCACGGTCCGGCCGCCGCTGTTCTTGATGTAGGCAAGCCCTGCGGCGCCATCTTCGTTGGCCCCGGTGAGCAGCACGCCGAGCAGCCCGGGGCCATAGGCATCGGCTGCCGAGGTGAAGAGAAAGTCGATGGCCGGGCGCGAGAAATGCACCGGTTCTTCCTGGCTCAGCGACAGGCTGAAGTCGGCTTCCACCGACAGGTGATAACCCGGCCCGGCCACGTAGATCTGCCCCGGGGCAATGGCCGCCTTGTCACAGGCCTGGTGCACCGGCCGCTGCAAACGCCGTTGCAGCACCTCGGCCAGCTGGCTGTGGCGGTCGTCCGGCAGGTGCAGCACGCACAGCACCGGGATGGCAAAACTGGCAGGCAGCGCCCCCAGCACCGTGAACAGTGCCGTGACGCCGCCCGCCGAGGCGCCGATGACCACCGCGTCCACGCCGTTCATGATTTGCGGTAGATCCGTTCGGGCTTGACCAGCGGCTCGAAGCGCTGGCTGTAGGCCGAAAAGTCCACCGACTCCTTGCTGCCCAGCACCAGGAAACCACGGTGGCACAGGGACTCGTGAAACAGGCCGAGGGCGCGGTCCTGCAGTTCCTTGTTGAAGTAGATCAGCACGTTGCGGCAGGACACCAGCTGGGTCTCGGAAAACACACTGTCGGTGGCCAGGCTGTGGTCGGCGAAGGTCACGTTGTCACGCAGGCTGCTGTCCATGATGGCGTTGCCGTAGGCCGCGGTGTAGTACTCGGCAAAGTCGCGACGGCCACCGGCCAGGCGGTAGTTTTCTTCATATTCGCGCATGCTCTGCATCGAGTAGATGCCCTGCTTGGCGCGGTCCAGCGAATGCGGGTTGATGTCGGTGGCGTAGATGATGGTGCGTTCGAGCAGGCCCTCTTCGCGCAGCAGGATGGCCATCGAATACACCTCTTCACCGGTGCTGCAGCCGGCAATCCACACCTTGATCGACGGCCAGGTGCGCAGCAGCGGTACCACTTCCTGGCGCAGTGCGAGGAAGTGGCCGGGGTCGCGGAACATCTCGCTGACCGGGATCGTCAGGTACTGCAGCAGCTGCATGAACATGCCCGGGTCGTGCAGCACCCGCTCCTGCAGCGCCGACACCGTGAGGCAGTCGAACTGGCGCAGCGCATGCAAGACCCGGCGCTTGATCGAGGCGCCGGAGTAGTTGCGAAAGTCGTAGCTGTACTTGAGGTAGATCGCCTCGATCAGCAGCCGGATCTCGATGTCGGTGTTGCGCTCGCTAGTCAAATTCGCTCCAGTTGCGGTAGCCACACGCGGATCAACGAGAACAGGCGGTCCAGGTCGATCGGTTTGGCCAGGTAATCATTGGCGCCGGCCTGCAGGCAACGCTGCTGGTCGTCCTTCATCGCCTTGGCGGTGACGGCGATGATCGGCAGCTTGCGCCAGCGCGGCTGCTGACGGATCAGGCGGGTGGCCTCGAAGCCGTCCATCTCCGGCATCATCACGTCCATCAGCACCAGGTCGATGTCATCGTGCTGCTCCAGGCGCTCGATGGCTTCGCGCCCGTTGCGGCCGATCTCGACGATGGCGCCCTTGTGCTCCAGGGCGCTGGTCAGGGCGAAGATGTTACGCACATCGTCGTCCACCAGCAGCACCTTGCGGCCCTCGAAGACCTTGTCGCGGCTGCGCGCGGTCTTGAGCATGCGCTGGCGCTCATGGGACAACTGCGATTCGACTTTGTGCAGGAACAGCGTCACTTCATCGAGCAGGCGCTCTGGCGAGCGCGCGCCCTTGATGATGATCGAGCGCGAATACTTGAGCAGGTCGGCCTCTTCTTCGCGGGTGAGGTTGCGCCCGGTGTAGACGATCACCGGCGGGAAGGAACGGATATCCTCGGCGGTCATGCGCTTGAGCAGCTCGTTGCCGAGCATGTCGGGCAGCTTGAGGTCGATGATCATGCAGTCGTAGATATTCTCGCGCAGCAGCGCCAGGGCGTCCTGGGCCATGGCCACGGCGGTGATTTCGACATCGTCGTCACCGATCAGGCGAGCGATGCTCTCGCGCTGCAGGTCGTCGTCTTCCACCAGCAGGATGTGCTTGAGCTTCTGGGTCAGCTTGGCTTCCAGGCGAGCGAAGACTTCCTTGAGCTCCTCACGGCTGGTGGGCTTGACCGCATAGCCCACTGCGCCCATGTGCATGGCCGCCTCGACACGGTCTTCCACCGAGATGATGTGCACCGGGATGTGCCGGGTGGTGGCCTGCTCCTTCAGGCGCTGCAGCACGGTCAGCCCGGAATGGTCGGGCAGGCGCATGTCCAGCAGGATGGCGTCGGGAATGTACTGCTCGGCCAGCTCGAAGCCCTCATCGGCGCTTTGCGCCACCAGGCAGCTGTAGCCCAGTTCGTGCGCCAGGTCGAAGAGAATGCGTGCGAAATTGGGCTCGTCTTCGACCACCAGGATGCAGCGGTTGCCAAACGGTGCCCGCTCGCGATCATCGCTGAAGGCCGGCGCCGGGCGCTTGGACACTGCTGGCGCGGCAATCGACGGCGCCGGCGGCAAGCTATCGACGGCCGGCCGCAGGCTCAGTGCCTCGATCTCCTCATCCTGCGATTCGTAGCGCTCGGGCATGAGCAGGTTGAACACACTGCCCTGCCCAGGGCTGCTGTCGACACTGATCTGCCCTCCAAGCAAATGCGCCAGGTCGCGCGAGATCGACAGGCCAAGTCCGGTACCGCCATAGCGGCGATTGCTGGTGCCGTCGACCTGGTGGAAAGCGCCGAAGATCGCCTGTTGCTGGTCGGCGGCGATGCCGATGCCGCTGTCGCGCACCGAGAAGATGATGCCATTGCCGGCCTGGTAGCCGATGTTCAGGCTGACCTGGCCACGCTCGGTGAACTTGATGGCGTTGGACAGCAGGTTCTTGAGAATCTGCTCCAGGCGCTGGCGGTCAGTGAACAGGGTGGCCGGCACCTGCGCTTCGACCGTGACCTCGAAGCCCAGGCCCTTGTGCTCGGCCAGTGGCAGGAACATGCCGCGCAGGCCTTCGACCAGGCGTTCGAGCTGCGTGCTTTCGGGGCGCACTTCGAGCTTGCCGGCTTCGACCTTGGCGATGTCGAGGATGTCGTTGATCAGGTTCAGCAGGTCGTTGCCGGCGGAGTAGATGGACTCGGCGAACTTGACCTGCTCGGCGCTGAGGTTGCCCTCGCCGTTCTCGGCCAGCAGCTTGGCCAGGATCAGCGAGCTGTTGAGTGGCGTGCGCAGCTCGTGGGACATGTTGGCGAGGAATTCGGACTTGTACTTGCTCGAGCGCTGCAGGTCGTCGGCGCGGGCCTGCAGCTCTTCCTGGGCCTGGCTGAGCTCGTCGTTCTTGCGGTCCAGGGCGTCGGTGCGTTCGGACAGCTGTTCGTTGGTCTGCTCAAGCTCCGCCTGCTGGGTTTCCAGATGCGCCTGGGATTCCTTGAGCACGCGCGATTGCTCTTCGAGCTCTTCGTTGGCGGTCTTGAGCTCCTCCTGCTGAACCTGCAGCTCTTCGTTGAGCTGCTGGGTTTCGGCCAACACTTCCTGCAGGCGTTGGCGGTAGCGGGCGCTTTCGATGGAGATGCCGAGGTTTTCACCGACCCGTTCCATCAACTCGTCGTCACGTTCCTGCAGCGGACGCAGAAAACCAAGTTCGAGCACGCCGTTGATCTGCCCATCGTTACGCGCAGGCATCAGCAAGGCGCCACGCGGCAGCCCGTCGCCAAGGCCCGAGCTGAGCCGGTAGTAGTCCTGCGGCAGGTCGTCCAGGCGCAACAGGCGCCCTTCACGCACGGCTTGCGCCAACAGGCCATCGTGGTCGCCCAGCACCTGCTCGCGGCCCTGTTGTTCGCTGCTCAGGCCATAACTGGCCACCCGCACCAGGCGCCCGTGTTCGTCGCGCACATAGAGCGCACCGACCACGCTGCCCAGGTAGCTGGCGAAGAAACGCAGGATGTTGTCGCCGAGCATCGGCAAGGTCAGCTGGCCCAGCACCTGCTCGGCCAGCTGGGTCTGGCCATTGCGCAGCCAGGCCTGGTGCTCCAGGCGCTCGGCAGCGCGCTGCTGGGCCTGCAGGTTGTCGGTGTAGCTGGCCGACAGCGCCAGCAAGTCACGACGCCCCAGGTAGGCCAGCAGCGCGCTGAGGCCGACGATGAACAATACGAACGCCGTGATGGCAGTGAGGGTGACGCTGCTGACCTTTTCATTGCGTGCCATGCGCAACTGCTGCTCGGTCTGGATCAGACCATCGAACTCCTTGCGGATCTCGTCGGTGATGCGCTTGCCACGGCCATTGCCGATCGCCTCCTGATAGCCAGTGCCCTTCCGGCGCTCGCCGATCATTTCGCTGCCAAAATCATTCCAGGCCTGTTGCAGCGCAATCAGCCGATCAATGCGGTCGACTTGCTGCGGGTTGTCTTCGACCATCGCCCGCAGGGCATTCAAGCTGCTGAAAATACGCGGCTTGGCCACCTCGTAGGGGTCGAGGAAGCGCTCGTCACCAGTGATCAGAAAACCGCGCATGCCGGTTTCCATGTCGATCGACAGCTTGACCGTTTCATTGGCATTGCCGATCACCCGGTCGGTGTGCTCGACCCACTGCATGGCCGAAAGCAGGTAGTTGATCACCGCGACGAAGGCCACGGCGCCGAGCAGGCCCACCCCCAAGGGCAAACCGATATTGCGACTCAACAGTTTGCGGAAGCTCTGCTGGTCCATCGAGGCTGCTTGAATCATCTGAAAACGCCCGCGCGAAAAAAGTCCATTGAAAAAGTGTGGCGGCTCAAGCCTGTTCTCATGTGCCGCTGCGCTCACCGGTTCACAAGCGAGTCTAACGCGCTTGAGCGGCATCGGCGGGGCATTTAGCCAGTATTTGAAGCCCGTGTGTGAGAATCGTTCCATCAACGTGCCACAGCCGGTATCCTCGGGAACTTCTGGCCCTGCCTAGCGCACAGAGTAGAGACATGCCTATTTCAACAGGAACCCCACCATGCACCTTCTGGTAGTCGAAGACGACGACATCGTACGTATGCTGATGGTCGAAGTGCTCGACGAGTTGGGCTACAGCACCCTTGAAGCGGAAAATGCCACATCGGCGCTAAAAGTGATCGAGGATGCCAGCCAGCAACTGGCCCTGCTGATGACCGACGTGGGCCTGCCGGACATGCGCGGTGAAGCGCTGGCGGCCAAGGCCCGTGAAGTACGGCCGTTGCTGCCGGTGCTGTTTGCCAGCGGCTACGCCGAGAGTTTCGATGTGCCCGAAGGCATGCACCTGATTGGCAAGCCGTTCAGCATCGACCAGTTGCGCGACAAGGTAGTGGAAATTCTGGGTACACCGTGAGATCGGTGGCGCCTGCTTCGCGGCTAAAGCCGCTTCCACAGTGATATCCCTGTGGGGCTTTAGCCGCGATGAGGCCGAAAAAAGCAACCCAGCTTACAGCTCCCGCCGCAGGAGGTAGGTATCCATGATCCACCCCATGCGCACCCGCTCCCGCTCGCGCACCTCAAGAATCCGTGCCTTCACGGCCTGCAACGGCCCGGCGATCAGCACTTCATCCGCGGTGCCCAGATAAGCGCCCCAGTAGATCACCAAGGCCGGATCCTCCAGCGTGGCAAACGCGCAGTGCCCGTCGAGCATCACCACCACATTGTCCACCTGCCCTTGCTCGGCCAGGCGCCGCCCCGGCAGCACGGTCAGCGGCTCGCCAATGCGATTGAGGGGGATCTGATGCCGCGCCGCCAGGGCCTGCACACTGCTGATGCCGGGAATCACCTGCAGGCGCAGCGCCACACCGCGTTCGCGGACCAGGTCAAGAATGCGCAAGGTGCTGTCGTAGAGGCCCGGCTCGCCCCATAGCAAAAAGGCGCCGATATCCTCGGCGCCCATGTCTTCGCTGATCAACCGGGCATACAGCGCGGCACGCCGGCGGTGCCAGTCGTGCACCGCGCCTGTGTAGTCATCCGCCTCGGTGTCGCGCTGCGGGTCCGCCACCTGCACCAGACGGTAGCCACCCTCGGGCCGGTAGCGCTCAAGGATCACCTTGCGCAGGCGCACCAGCTCATCCTTGCCGGCGCCTTTGTCGGGCACGAAGAACACGCTGGCGCGACGCAGTGCCTCGACCGCCTCGACAGTAATCTGCCGCGGGTCGCCCGGGCCGATGCCGATCAACAGCAAGTCTTTCATGGCAGCGCCCGGCTTGTGACCTAGAGAATAGAGAAGTTATAGCTGACGATGACCCGGGTCTCGTCCATGTCCCGCGCCCACTTCTCGTAATTGCTGCGGTAGGTGGAGTTACGCAGGCGCACGCTGACATCCCTGAACGTGCCGCTCTGCACCTGGTACTTGAGCTCAGTGTCGCGTTCCCATTCCTTGCCTTCGGCATTGCTGCCCGGGACCCTGATGTGGTCACCGTTGATGTAGCGGGTGAAGAAGCTCAGGCCGGGCACGCCGAGGGCTTTGAAGTCGTAATCGTAACGCAGCTGCCAGGAACGCTCCTGGGCGGCGGCGAAATCGTTGACCTGGGCGTAGTTGACCAGGTACGGGTTGCTGCCATCGAGGTACGGCATGGCACTTTCGCCGTACATGCGCTGCCAGCCGGCGCTGATCTTGTGCCCGCCCAGGCTGTAGCCGAGCATGCCGCTGAAGGCCCGGTGGTCGATCTCGCCGGCGCGGGCGTTGCCGATGTCATCGCTCTTGATCAGCCGCAGGTCTGCCGACAGGCTGCCGACCGCAAGTGGCTGGCTGGCGACCAGGCCAAGGAAATGCTGGCGGTAGATGTTTTCCAGTTTGGCGACCTGATACTGGGCACTGAGCCCATCATTGAATCGGTAGTCCAGGCCCGCGAGGTCGAAGTGGTCGGCTTCGATATCGCAGGCATAGCGCTTGTTCTTGCAATGCACGCGAATATCCTGGCGATCGGTGGAATCACGTGCGGTGTACTGGTTCAGGCGGGCCAGGGTGAACTTCAGGTCACGCACTTCTTCGGAAGTCAGCATCGCGCCATGGAACATAGTCGGCAGCAGGCGGCCATCGTTGTACTTCAACAGCGGTACGTCCGGCATCATCGAGCCGTACTTCAACACCGTATTGGAAACCTTCACCTTGGCCGCCAGGCCCATCTTCGCGTATTGGTCGGCGGAATGCCGTGGGTCGTGCCCGGAAGAAGGCAGCAAACCACTGTTACTGTCGGCCGGGCTGGAATCGAGCTTGATACCGAACATGCCCAGTGCATCCACGCCCACGCCGACCGGGCCTTGGGTATAACCCGATTGCACATTGAGAATGAAGCCTTGCGCCCACTCTTCACGTTTTGACGCGCCCTGGCTGGAACTGCTGTGGCCGTCACGAAAGTCCCGGTTGAAATAGACCGTGCGTGCTTCAACCTTGGCACGAGTATCTTCAAGAAAACCGGCGGCCTGGGCATGCGCGCCAGCACACAACAGGAACAGGCCGGCAACGCGGCGCCCGGGGGCGAGAGGAAGGGGGGAAAACATGCGAGGGAACATCCACAAGAAAGGCGAAAAAAACAAATCGTGACACACCGGCGTCACGCGAATGCGTCGCGGCCGAATATCAGCCGACCATCATCTGAAATGATCGCTCAAGCGCTCTGTTGCGGGCCATTGGACCATGGTCTAGAGGGTTGGACAGACGGCCCGAAAAAGCCCCTGAATTACCGCTCGGAAAACTAGGAAAGTTCCCGCCTTACTTATAAAAAGTTTGCGGTTTACCGAAGTCCTGCAAGTGTCTACACTCGATGTCAGCGAACAGTTTTACCCACCCGTGTGGCTGGCGTTTAGTCCTTGTCAATGTTCGTCACGCCCTGCCACCAAAGACGTACAGGAGTGATTACAGTGTCCAGACTTGCAGAGTTTCGTGCTGCCGAAAAAGCGCTCCAGGAACAGATGGCGCAACTGGAGGCGCTGAAAAAGGATGCCGGCCTCAAACGCGAAATCGAATTCGAGCAGAAACTAGTCGGCCTGATGAAAAGCTATGACAAAAGTCTGCGCGATATCATCGCCATCCTCGACCCGAAGGCGGTTACCCGTGGCGCTGCCAGTGCACCGAAACAGCAGCGCCGCCCGCGCGTGGTAAAAGTCTACGAAAACCCGCACAGCGGCGAGTTGATCGAGACCAAAGGCGGCAACCACCGCGGCCTGAAAGCGTGGAAAGAGCAATACGGGGCCGCGACCGTGGAAAGCTGGGTTCGCTGATGAAACGTCAACACCCAGTTCACACTTTTTTCACAACGGCTGCAGCAGTATCGAGACAGCTAAAGGACTAGCGACCCCATCACGCGCCCGCACATGCGGGCCTCTAATTCTGGCGCCCTGCTCCTCCGAGCAGGGCGCTTTCATTTGCGCAAACGCTTCACTGCCGTATCATGGCCCCCTGTCTGTTTCGCCGGCACCTGGTTGCCGGCCCCGTCTCTGGAGTACCCATGAGCCTGCACGATCTGCAAACCCTGCCTGGCGTCACCGCACAGCCAGACGCTGCCACCGCCCAGTTCGTCTTCAACCACACCATGCTGCGGGTCAAGGACATCGAGAAGTCGCTGGACTTCTACACCCGCGTGCTGGGCTTCCGCCTGGTCGACAAGCGGGACTTCCCTGAAGCGGCCTTCAGCCTGTACTTCCTGGCCTTGGTCGACCCGGCGCAGATCCCTGCCGACGACGCCGCGCGCCACCAGTGGATGAAGTCGATCCCGGGCGTGCTGGAACTGACCCACAACCACGGTACCGAGAACGACGCCGACTTCGCCTACCACAACGGCAATACCGACCCACGCGGCTTTGGCCACATCTGCATTTCGGTGCCGGACGTGCGCGAGGCCTGCGCCCGTTTCGAGGCACTCGACGTGCCGTTCCAGAAGCGCCTGCAAGACGGCCGCATGAATCACCTGGCCTTCGTCAAGGACCCGGACGGTTACTGGGTCGAAGTGATCCAGCCAACCGAACTGAAGGGCTGACCGCCGCCCGTTCGCGCTCGTCGGGCCGGGAACTCCTGGCCCCTTGCTGTGGTATATGAAGGTAACTGCTTCACATGCCACAGCGAGGTAAAGGACGATGCAATCTCTTCACTGTGAATACCGCGACCACACCATCACCGCCAGCGTGATGCCCCACCCCGACTCCCCCCTGCCCTACGCCGCCGGTTGCCTGATCACCGATCCACAGGGGCACACCAGCAAGCGGATGTCCATGCCGATGAAGTTCTTCTCGGACCTTGAGAATGCCCAGCATGTATCGCTGGCCCATGGCCGGGCATTGGTGGATGAGCAACTGGACAAAGGGCACAAAGCCTTCTGAAGACCTGCGCGGGAGCTTGTAGGAGCGGCCTTGCCGGGCCGCTCCTACAGGCGATCGGCGTTAGTCAGACATCGCGTGCAAAGGCTACCGCCGCTTCAACCTGTTCACGGCTGGGCCGTACCCCGGTGTACAGCACGAACTGCTCCAACGCCTGCAGGGCAATCACCTCCAGCCCGGTAATCACCGGCTTGCCCAGCGCCTCGGCCCGCTGGATCAACGGCGTGCGCGCCGGCATCGCCACCACGTCGAACACCCGCTCGGCCGCCGCGATGGCGTTTTCGCTGAAGGCCAGCTCCTCGGCATCCGGCCCACCCGCCATGCCGATCGGTGTCACGTTCACCAGCATCGGCGGGCACAGGTCACCCAGCTCGGCCACCCAGCGATAGCCGCAGACATCCGCCAGCTGCCGCCCGGCCTGCTCGTTGCGGGCAACGATGATGCCTTCCCCGAACCCTGCATCGCGCAACGCACTGGCTACCGCCTTGGCCATGCCGCCACTGCCGCGCAGGGCGAATGCGGTGGCAGGGTCGACCTGGTGCGCCTCGAGCAGTTGTCGCACGGCCAGGTAATCGGTGTTGTAGGCCTTCAGGTGGCCAGCGTTGTTGACCAAGGTATTGACCGACTCGATCGCCGCCGCCGACGGGTCGATTTCATCGACCAGCGCCATGCAGGCCTCCTTGTACGGCATCGACACGCCACAGCCACGAATGCCCAGTGCGCGGATGCCTGCGACCGCTGCCGGCAGGTCATCGGTGCTCATGGCCTTGTAGTAGTAGTCCAGGCCGAGCTGCTGGTAGAGGTGATTATGAAAACGCACGCCGAAGGTGCCAGGCCGCCCGGCCAGGGAAATGCACAGCACGGTGTCTCTGCTGGGAGTTGTCGCCATAACCTGCTCCTTTTTCATAACTGAATCGTTTGTGCAGCGTACCAGAGGCAACCACCGGTCGTCCCTTACACAACCTTTACCGTTTCCCTGTGCTCGGCTTACAGAGACCGGAGTCATAGTAATAAGGCCCCAAGCGCGGGGTTACCTTGCGAGGAAGTCTCATGAACCGTCATCTCCCCGGAATCGCCCTGCTGGTCGGTGCCCTGGCCATCAGCGGGCAGGTCTCTGCCCACGGTGGCGGCGGCCATGGCTGGTATGGCCCAGGCCCACTGCTCGGCGCCGCCGTGGTCGGGGCCGTGGTCGGGGCGACGGTGTATGGCGGCCACGACCGCACAGTCTACGTGGAGCGCCAGCCTGCCTACTATGGGCCACCGCCCGTGTATGTGCAGGCCCCGCCGCAGCCGGTGTACTACCAGCCGTACTATGTGCCGGCACCGCCGCCGCCAGCGTACCGCCCTTACTATGGCCCGCCACCGGTGTATTACGGCCCGCCACGCTGGTGACCGTTGATAAAACTGATGAGCACTATTGAGCGAGTTGATTTCAAACCCTGTTGGCTGCTGCGTAAGGTAGGGCCATGTTTTACAGGAGGTCCCCATGGCCACTATCCAGATCATGTCCGTCGTCGGCACTGCCGTCCCCGTCACCCTGCGCGAGCAAGGCCTGCTGGCCTGCTGGTACCTGGTCAGCAATGGCGAAGCCGTCAGCGGCCCGCTGGCGACCCGTGCCTCGGCCCAGGCCCTGGCTGAACAGCTTCAGGCCGATTGCCTGGTCGCTTGAACGAATTTGTTGTGCGTTGCTCCCTACGCCTCTTCTGACCCGCCGTCTGGCGGGTCTTTTTTTGCCTGGACGAACCGACGAACGGAGGCAGGAAAACCGATACAGCATGAAGCTTTTTTCATTTCTGTCAGTCGACTCAACGAGCAATCGACAGGCGTTCAGCCATACTCCAGAATGCACCGGTTTTTTGGGGGAAAACCCTTGCACAGCCAACGACATACCAACTTTTAGTGAGCCTCAACGTGAAAACATCCCTGTCCATCCTCAGCCTGCTGCTGTTGCTCACAGGTACTGCGACCCTTCCGTCGACCGCTGCTGCACAACCCCCGGCCCAGGTCCAACGTGACCCGTCCAAGCTGCACCTGGCGTCTGGCAGCGCCCTGCTGATCGACCTGAACACCAATCAAGAACTGTATTCGAGCCATGCCGACCGCGTGGTGCCCATTGCCTCGGTAACCAAACTGATGACGGCGATGGTGGTGCTGGATGCCAAGCTGCCCATGGATGAGATGCTCACCATGACCATCGCCAACAACCCGGACATGAAAGGTGTGTACTCGCGCGTGCGTCTGGGCAGCGAGCTGAACCGCCGGGAAACCCTGCTGATCACCCTGATGTCGTCGGAAAACCGCGCCGCCACCACCCTGGCCAACCATTACCCGGGCGGCTACCCGGCCTTCATCAAGGCGATGAACGCCAAGGCCCGCAGCCTGGGCATGGCGCACACCCGCTATGTCGAGCCGACCGGCCTGTCGACGCAGAACGTCTCCACCGCCCACGACCTCGCCAAGTTGCTGATGGCATCGCGCAAGTACCCGATGCTGAGCGAGCTGTCGACCACCCGTGAGAAGACCGTGGCCTTCCGCAAGCCCAACTACACCCTGGGCTTCCGCAATACCGACCACCTGGTGAACAAGAGCAACTGGGACATCACCCTGACCAAGACGGGGTTCACCAACGAGGCCGGCCACTGCCTGGTGCTGCTGACCAAGATGGACAACCGCCCGGTGGCCATGGTGATCCTCGACGCCTTTGGCAAGTACACCCACTTCGCCGACGCCACCCGCATGCGCCAGTGGCTGGAGACCGGCGCAGCCAAGCCGGCACCGGCTGTGGCCATGCAGTACAAGTCGGACAAACACAACAAGGGGCGCCTGGCCTCGGAATAACCTGAGGCCTTCAAACTATCGGGGACGGGCTTGCCCGCCCCCACAGACGCGTGCGGCAGGCCTCAGGCCTGGGTATCGACCATCCCGCCAGCACTGCTGCCACCTGACTTCTGCAGCGCTTCCAGCAATTGCGCAGTAGCCGTCATGATCTCGCCACTGATGGTAGCGATGCTTGCCTGCTTGGCGGTAACTGCTGCGAGCTTGGTGGTTTCGTCGGTTTTCTGCGCCATCAGGATGGCCAGTTGTTTCTGCTCGTCGGCCAACTGTTTCTGAAGTTTCTTGATCATCTCGCGCAATTGCTTGATGTGTGACGGCTCCTCACTTCCACCGCTGCCTTGCGCCCCCTCGGCGCCTTTGGCCTGGCCGTCGCCACGCAGCTTCGAGGTGTCCACCTGCAACGTCGCGCTGCCCGATTCAGTCTTTTCAGTGTCGCTGGCCTGCGAAACGCTGGCCGCCTGGGCCGAAGCGTTGCTGATGCTGACTGCTGCAATACCTACCATGTTCGTTCTCCCTGCGTTGCAATGGGTCCTTGAGTTGACCTGCGTATCGGCCGACCGGTGCAGACCTTTAGGCCCGGTTGGCCGCAGGCACGCTCCCAGGCAGTAAATTCCCCTTCCACTGGCTCGTTCCACCCAATGTACAAGCGCAGGCGCCGGAGCCCCGGCATGCGCCCACATTCGACCCATTATGGAATCGCAGCCATGAGCCAGTCTGCACACCCGGAAACTATCAAGGACCTGATCGGCGTGGGCTTCGGCCCGTCCAACCTGGCCCTGGCCATCGCCCTGGAAGAACTCGCGCAAAGCCAGGGCCACGCCCTCGATGCGCTGTTCATCGACAAGCAGAAGGAATACCGCTGGCACGGCGAAACCCTGGCCACCCAGAGCGAACTGCAGATCTCGTTCCTCAAGGACCTGGTCTCGCTGCGCAACCCGACCAGCCCGTACAGCTTCGTCAACTACCTGCACCAGAAGCAGCGCCTGGCCGACTTCATCAACCTTGGCACGTTCTACCCCTGCCGCCTGGAGTACAACGACTACCTGCGCTGGGCCGCCGAACATTTCGCCACCCAGGCCGTGTATGGCGAGGAAGTGCTGCGCATCGAGCCTGAAGTGAAGGCCGGGCGGGTCGAGCACCTGCGCCTGGTCTCGCGCGATGCGCAGGGCCGGGAATTCAGCCGGCGCACCCGCTCGGTGGTGGTCGGCAGCGGCGGCACCCCGAAGATTCCCGAAAAGTTCGGCGCGTTCAAGGACGATCCACGGGTGTTCCACCACTCCCAGTACCTGAGCAGCCTGAACAAACTGCCGTGCACGGCCGGCAAGCCGATGCGTATCGCGGTGATCGGCTCGGGCCAGAGCGCCGCCGAGGCATTCATCGACCTCAACGACAGCTACCCGTCGGTCAAGGTCGACATGGTGCTGCGCGGCTCCGCCCTCAAACCGGCCGATGACAGCCCGTTCGTCAACGAGATCTTCTCCCCGGACTACACCGACCTGGTCTACAACGAGCCGGCCGACCAACGTGCCAAGTTGCTCGGCGAGTACCACAACACCAACTATTCGGTGGTCGACCTCGACCTGATCGAGCGCATCTACGGCATCCTCTACCGGCAGAAGGTCGCCCACCAGTTCCGCCACAACGTGCTGTGCCGGCGGCAGGTGGAAGCCGTGGTGGCCACCCGCGACGGCATCGAACTGACCCTGCGCGACCTGGCCACCGGCCAACAGCAGACTCACCGCTACGACGCGGTGATTCTCGCCACCGGCTACGAACGCCGCTCGCACCGCGACCTGCTCGCACCGCTGGCGAACTACGTGGAAGACTTCAGCGTAGACCGCAACTACCGGGTCCTGGCCAGCGCGGACCTGCAGGCGTCGGTGTACCTGCAAGGCTTCTGTGAAAACAGCCATGGCCTCAGTGACACCTTGCTGTCGGTTCTGCCCTCCCGTGCCGCAGAAATCGGCCAGGCGCTGTACCACGACCTGGCTCGCCAGCAGGGCAAGGCACAACCCCCCGTGGCCCTGACCAGTGCCTGATTGATGCTGCAACCCGACCGACAGGGCGCCATGGGCGCCCTGTCGTCATTTGCGCCCTGAAACATTTGCTTGCACTTAATCTGGCAGGATTTTCATTCTCATTCGTCTTTTGAATAACAGCCCTCTTTGGTTGGGCCTGTGCTCGCCCCTTTTTCAGAAGACTGACCGATGGCCAAATCACCGAAAAAATCCAAGTCCAAGCTGTGGTTCCTGGTCCACAGCTGGCTCGCCCTGCCGATCTGGTTCTTCGTGCTGATCGTCTGCTTCACCGGCATGCTGGCCGTGGTCAGCCAGGAGATCGTCTGGCTGGCCAACCCCGACGTGCGTGCCAGCAAGCCCGACGACAACGCCGAACGCCTGAGCTTCCAGCAAGTGCTCGATGCATTGAACAAGGCCGAGCCGGACATGGCAGTGAACTCGCTGAGCCAGCCGGATGGTTCGCACTTTGCCCTGACCGCCCGGGTCACCTACGCCGATGGCTCCAGCCCGATGCTGTACGTGAACCCGTACACCGGGGCGATCCAGGGCAAGATGCCGGACTTCAACTTCGAAGCCTTCACCCGGGCCCTGCATGGCTGGTGGCTGGTGCCTTTCACCCATGGTTTCAGCTGGGGCTGGTACATGGTGTCGCTGCTCGGGCTGCCGATGCTGGCGTCGCTGGTGACCGGCCTGGTGGTGTACAAGAAGTTCTGGAAAGGGTTCTTCAAACCGGTACGCACCGGCCATGGCGCGCGCATTTTCTGGGGCGACCTGCACCGCCTGGCCGGGGTCTGGTCGATCTGGTTCATCGCGGTCATTTCCATCACCAGCATCTGGTTCCTGATCAGGGCGATCCTGGCCGACAACCACATCACCATTTCCAGCGAGCCGATCGTGCCGGTGATCGCCCGTGAGCAGGTGCCACAGTCGGTCGATGGCAGCCCGGTGCCACGCATCGACCTGGATGAGGCCGCGCGCATCGCCGGCCTGGCCATCCCGAACCTGGACATCACCTCCATTTCGTTGCCGGCCACCGCCTACAGCCACATCGAGATGGGCGGGCGTGGCTGGTACCCGCTGATGTTCCAGAGCGCTTCGGTCAACCCCTATACCCGCCAGGTCGACAGCCAGTTCCTGCTCAGCGACCGCTCGGCCCTGGAGTTCGTCACCGAGTCCATGCGCCCGCTGCACACCGGCGATTTCGGCGGCCTGCCGATCAAGCTGGTGTGGTTCTTCTTCGGCCTGATCCTGACCCTGATGGTGTTCAGTGGCCTGCTGATCTGGACCAAACGCACCGCCCAGGCCACCGCCGCCGCGCTCAAGCGCAGCGAACGCGCGCCCCGCAGCGCAAACCGTGAAACCACCCTGGAGGCCCGCCCATGAGCCAGGCCCACGCCGTGCCCGCCCGCCCACTCAAGCAATGGTGGCTGAAGTGGCGCTTCCACCTGAACATCCTGCTGATCCTCATCCCCCTGGGCTTCATGCCCAAGTACTTCGCCGACGTCAGGCTGTTCCGTGGTGACGCCGGGCTCGGCGCGCATCCGATCAGCGGCATTCAGGTCGGCCCCTACAGCCTCGACCTCGCCGAACTGCGCAATGAAGCCCCGCGCGCCGATGGCCCCGCCGGCCACTTCAAGCTGTTCAACGCGGCGCTGTGCAAGGCCTGCGTCAACGAGGTCAAGGCGGTCTACCTGCGCATCGGCAAGCCGCGCAGCCTGCGCGCCGCCGGCAGCATTTTCTTCGGCGCGCCGTACCGCATGGTCACCAACCTGCCAATACCACCGCGCACCCGCACCGATGCGCAGATCTGGATCACCCTCGAAGGCTGGGACGGCAGCCTGCACCAGGCATCCGTGCCCTTGGCCAAGGCTTCGCCGGCCACTGTGGCCTGGCTCGAAACACAAGGAGGCAAACCATGAAACAGCTGATACGCAAGCTCGCCCTGCCCTTGCTGGTACTGGCCGCAGGCCCGGCCCTGGCCCACAACCCGATGTGCGAGTGTGAAGAGGTCACGGGCGGTCAGGTGAAATGCACCGGCGGTTTTTCCGATGGCAGCGGCGCGCCCGGGGTGACCCTCGACGTGATCGGCTACGACGAACAGGTGTTGGTCGGCGGCAAGCTCGGTGACGACTCGAGCCTGACCTTCAAGCGCCCCGACGGTGAGTTCTACGTACTGTTCGACGCAGGCCCTGGCCATGTCGTGGAAGTCGACCACGCCGACATCGCGCAACCATGAGCAGCCCAGCCATGAGCCACACCCAGGTGGTGCGCCCGGCCGGCGCCGGGCACGAAACCCTCTACGTGCTGCTGGTCAGCCTGATGATCGTCGCCCTCGCCGCCAGCGTGGTGCTGCTGCGCGGCGAACGCGAGGACGAACAGGCCATCGCCGCCCACCAGATCGACGCCCGTCGCGACCTCACCGCTGCCGAACAAGGCATCTACACCGACCTGCGCGTGGCGTTCGACGAGATCCAGCTGCTGCGTGAAGAAAGCGCTGCCACACCCAGCGTCGAAGCCCTGGCCGAGGAAGGCTTGCCGCCGTTCGTGGCCGATGCCGGCAGCCAGAGCCGTGGCAACCACCAGTGGCAATGGCTGCCGAGCGGCGCCTACCTGGGCCGCAGCCAGGCGCCGCACGTGGCGGGCAGCTTCCTGCTGATCCTGCCCGACGCGGGCAGTGCCGAGGTCGACGTCTGGCTGCGCCGCGACAGCACCGCCTTGCGCCCTGACGACCTGGGCCAGGCCGCACTGATCGCCGCCGGCTGGCAGCAAGTGGTCAGCCACTACGACGCCGGGGTCACCCGCGAACACCGTCATTGAACCCAAGGATTCCCCATGTTCCGCAAAGCCCTCGCCCTGCTCCTGGCCTGCGCCCTGCCGGCGCTGGCCCTGGCCGACACCGGCAAGCCCCTGCGCATCGGCATCACCCTGCACCCCTACTACAGTTACGTGAGCAACATCGTCGGCGACAAGGCCGAAGTGGTGCCGCTGATTCCGGCAGGCTTCAACCCGCATGCCTACGAACCCCGCGCCGAAGACATCAAGCGCATCGGCACGCTGGACGTGGTGGTGCTCAATGGCGTCGGCCATGACGACTTTGCCGACCGCATGATCGCCGCCAGCGAAAAGCCCGGCATCAAGACCATCGAAGCCAACCAGAACGTACCTTTGCTGGCGGCCACCGGCATCGCCGCGCGCGGCGCTGGCAAGGTGGTCAACCCGCATACCTTCCTGTCGATCAGCACCACCATCGCCCAGGTCAACAACATCGCCCGCGAGCTGGGCAAGCTCGACCCGGACAACGCCAAACTCTACACGCAGAACGCCCGCGCCTACGCCAAGCGCCTGCGCGCCCTGCGTGCCGAGGCCCTGGCCAAAGTCAGCGAAGCGCCCAGCGCCACCTTGCGCGTCGCCACCATCCATGCCGCCTACGACTACCTGGTGCGCGACTTCGGCCTGGAAGTGACCGCCGTGGTCGAGCCCGCCCACGGCATCGAGCCGAGCCCGGCACAGCTGAAGAAGACCATCGACCAGCTCAAGGCGCTGGACGTGAAAGTGATCTTCTCGGAAATGGACTTCCCCTCGGCCTATGTCGAAACCATCCAACGTGAATCCGGCGTGCGCCTGTACCCGCTGACGCACATTTCCTACGGCGAATACACCAAGGACAAATACGAAGTGGAGATGAAGCGCAACCTCGACACCGTGGTCCGCGCCATCCAGGAGAACCGCGCATGACCGCCGCTGCCCAGCTCACGGCACCCGGCGGGCCGCGCATCGAATTCGCCGGCATCGACCTGACCCTGGGCCGCACGCGCATCCTCGAACAGGTGCAGTTCGGCGTTGCGGCAGGCAGCGTGCATGCCATCGTCGGCCCCAATGGCGGCGGCAAGAGCTCGCTGATCAAGACCCTGCTGGGGCAGATGCCGCACCAGGGCCGGCTGACCCTGCACTGGCCAGGCGCGCAGCAGGTGATCGGCTATGTGCCGCAGGCCCTGGAGTTCGACCGTGGGCTGCCGATGACCGTGGACGACTTCATGGCCGCCATGTGCCAGCGGCGCCCGGGGTTCCTCGGCCTGTCACGCCGGGTGCAGCCGGCGATCGATGCGGCGCTGGCACGGGTCGGCATGCTCGACAAGCGCAAGCGGCGCATGGGTGCGTTGTCCGGCGGTGAACGCCAGCGCGTGCTGCTGGCCCAGGGTCTGATTCCCGAACCGCAACTGCTGGTGCTCGACGAGCCGATGTCGGCGCTCGACGAAGCCGGCATCCAGGTGTTCGAGCAACTGCTGCAAGGCTGGCGCCAGGCCGGTACCACCGTGCTGTGGATCGAACATGACCTGGCAGCCGTGCTGCGCCTGGCCGACCGGGTCACCGGCCTGAGCCGCCAGGTGCTGTTCGACGCCCCACCCGCCCAGGCCCTGACCCCGGAGCGCCTGCTCGGCCTGTTCTCCGTCCACCCTCGCAGCGAGCGCCTTGCCTGATGAGCTTCGACACATTCCGCCAACTGGTCCAGGACTGGGCCGGTGCTGGGTACCTGCCGGAGGCGCTGGCCTACGGCTTCGTGATCAATGCCTTGCTGGCCGGTTTGATGATCGGCCCGGTACTGGGTGGCCTCGGCACCCTGGTGGTGGTCAAGCGCTTTGCCTTCTTCTCCGAAGCAGTGGGCCATGCCGCACTCACCGGAGTCGCCATCGGCATCCTGCTCGGCGAGCCGTACACCGGCCCCTATGGCAGCCTGTTCGGCTACTGCCTGCTGTTCGGCATCCTGCTCAACTTCCTGCGCAACCGCACCGGGCTGTCACCGGACACCCTGATCGGTGTGTTCCTTTCGGTGTCGCTGGCCCTCGGCGCCAGCCTGCTGCTGATGCTGGCCGGCAAGATCAACGTGCATATCCTCGAGAACGTGCTGTTCGGCTCGGTGCTGACCGTCAGCGCCCAGGACCTGGTCGTGCTGGGCATCGTCGCGGTGCTGGTGCTGGCACTGGCCCTGCCGCTGTACAACCGCATCATGCTGGCCAGCTTCAACCCGCAGCTGGCGGCGGTGCGCGGGGTGGCGGTGAAGACCCTGGACTACCTGTTCGTGGTGCTGGTGACCCTGGTCACGGTGGCCTCGGTAAAGGTGATCGGGGCCATTCTGGTCGGTGCCCTGCTGGTGATTCCGGCAGCGGCGGCGCGCCTGGTCAGCCAGTCGCTGAAGGGGTTTTTCTTCGTTTCGGTGCTGATTGCCACCCTGAGCACGCTGCTCGGCATCCTCCTGCCCATCATGCTTGACCTGCCCGTGCCTTCTGGCGCGGCGATCATCCTGGTCGCCGGCATCTGCTTTGCCCTCGCCGCGCTGGCCCGCGCCCTCGTCCCACGCCTGCAAGGAAACCCGGCATGAACCTGAAACACCTGACCCTGGCCGTCGCCCTCGCCGGCCTGCCCGCGCTCGCCTCGGCCACCCAAGTGCTGACCAGCCTGCCTGTGACCCACAGCCTGGCCAGCGCCCTGCTCGATGGCACTGCGGTACAACTCAAGCGCGCCGCGCCGGCCAACCTGCCGGCCAGCCGCCAACCGGCGTACTTCAGCAGCCGGGGTGGCGCGGCCCTGGCCAACGCCGCGCAACAGGCCGACGCGGTGATCGGCGTACGCTCGATCTGGCGTGACGACCCGCTGTACCCGATGGCGCGGCGCAGCAATATTCGTATCGTCGAGATCGACGCCGCGCGACCGGTCGATGGCGCGCTGCCGGGCATCGCCGTGAGCGGCGATGACGCCCATGCCGCCTACCCCTGGCTGAGCCCGACCAACCTCGGGCGCATGGCCGATGTGCTGGCCAATGACCTGGAGCGCCTGGCGCCCGCCGACAAGGCAAAGATCCAGGGCAACCTGGCGGGGCTCAAGCGCCAGCTGCTGGAGCTGACGGCCAGCAGCCAGACGCAGTTGGCCAAGGTCGACAACCTGAGTGTGGTCAGCCTGTCCGAGCGATTGGGGTACCTGGCCAGCGGGTTGAACCTGGATGTGGTGGAGCAGCCGTTGCCGACGGATGGCAAGTGGGATGAGGCGGCGTTGAAGGCGCTGGGTGAGAACCTCAAGGAGCAGGATGTAGCACTGGTGCTGGACCATCGGCAGCCGGACCCGGCGCTGGCCAAGGTGATCGAGGCGGCCGGGGCGAAGTTGCTGGTGGTGGAGAGCGACCCCGAGGATGCGGTGGCAGGGCTCAAGGCCAGTATCGAACAGGTGGTCGGGGCCTTGAGCGAAGGGTGATTTCGACTTGGTCGGCCTCTTCGGGGGCAAGCCCGCTCTCATAGAACAACACATAACTCTTTGATTTAGCGAAGATCTTGTGGGAGCGGGCGTGCCCGCGAACACCGGCGAAGCCGGTGCCATGCACCGCGTCGCATGCTTCGCGGGCACGCCCGCTCCCACAGGGTGAAGCGGCGCTTGCTGAGGCTTTGTTCTCTGCGCGACAGCGCAGCCCAAAGGGCTGGGTGATCTCCCACAGGGAAGTCACTGCCCACGAGAACAGTGTTTTCCTTGTGGGAACAACTGTCTTGCGCATTTTCCAGAATCTGGCGCGATCCCTGTGGGAGCGGGCTTGCCCGCGAAGAGGTCGGTGCGGTCTATCGGTTCATGCACCGCTCATAGCGCTCATCCACCCGCCCGGCAAACCACGCGGTGGTCAGCTTGCGGGTGATCTTCGGGCTCTTCAGCTCGATCCCCGGCAGCACCGCCCGCGCAACCGGCTTGCCCGCCGCCGCATCGGCCAGGGCAAACACGCCGCTGTAGAGCTTGCTGTCCTCGAACGCCAGGCTGTCACCCAATTCCAGCTGGCTGCGGATCTGTGGGTTACGCAGCCCCAGCTTCACCCCCAGCTTGCGCGCCGCCAGCTCGGTGCTGCCGGGCATGATCGCGCCAGGGGCGATCAAGTCGCCGTCCAGCGCCAGGTCCGCTCCCGTAACCTTGCTCAAGGCGGCCTGGAACGCGGCATTGCGGCTGGCGTACCACCCCGCGTTGAAATCGGCGAAGCGGTACAGCTGCCGCTCGTAATGCACGGGGTAACCGAGCAGGTGGGCGATACCGAAGTACATGCCCCCACGGCGGCTGAAGACTTCCTGGCGAATGGTGCCGTCGTAGGTGTAGGGATAATCCTTGGCATGCTGTTCCGCGAAGTCGATGCTGACCTGCATCGGCCCACCGGTGTGCACCGGGTTCAAGCCACCGAGCAAGGTCTTGCCCAACGGCAGGCGCGCGATGAATTCGTCGTACAGCGCGCTCAGCTGCTTCTCGCTGCGCACCGCCAGCAGGCGCTGCTGGTAGCTCTGGCCGTTGCCCGACGGGGTCTTCAGTGCTCCGTCGACCAGCAGCCCGGGAATGTGCAGGCGCGCCGCACGGCGGTCGATCTCCTCACGGGCGATACGCCCCAGATTCGGCACCTGCGGGTCGGCGTTGAAGGTCGATTCCTGCTCGGTCACCGCCAGCACCGCGCACAGGTTGCTTTTGCTCGGCGTGATGCGCTGGGCTTCGAACGCCACCTGGATATCCTTGGCCCAGCCTTCGCGGTCCTTGGCCTGGGCCGGCAACAGGCGCAGCAGTTGGGCACGCACCTTGGCCGGGTCGGCTTCGGGCTCTTCCTCGCGACGCCCGGCGCAGCCCTGCAGCAGCGCCAGGGCCATCAGCCCTGCCGCCAGCAGCCGCCCGTTCAGGGCTGTTCACCGACCATGTAGGCCTTGCTGATATGGCGAAACTGCGGGTGGCTGGCGCTGCCCATCAACTCGAACAGGACCATTTCCCGGGTCACCACCTGCGCGCCGGTCTGGCGCATGCGCGCAAGGCCCGCAGCCTTGTTGGCTGGGGTGCGGCTGTCGCAGGCATCCTCGACCACGAACACCTGCTTGCCCAGGCCCAGCAGGCCGAGCACGGTCTGCAACACGCAGACGTGGGTTTCCATGCCGCAGACGATCACTTGCTCGCGGGCCATCAGGCTGGCGGGCAGGCACTCGGCGGCCACGCAGGAGAAATGGGTCTTTTCCACCACCTCGGCGGCCGGAGCCACCGCGATCAGTTCCGCCAAGGTATGGCCCAGGCCCTTGGGGTATTGCTCGGAGATCACCACGGGCAGCTCCAGCTCGCTGCAGGCGGCCAGCAACCAGCGCGCCCGGGCGCGGGTACCCTCGGGGTCGCTCATGGCACCGATAAGCTTTTCCTGGATATCGACGACCAGCAAGGTGGCCTTGTGAGGATCAATCAGCATTGCAGCTCCCTAGCCCAGCGAGAAGGAAAAGGCCCGACGGCTGTGCCGCGCCGCGTATAGCCTGTCCCAGTCGCCGTGCCCCGTCAATTCATCCGGAAAAGCTGAAGGTATAGGACACCGAGCGATGATCCGAATCCATCACCGGGCCGACCCTACCCAGGCCGCTCGGTTCACGGGTGCCATTGGTGACGGCGTAATCGAGCATCTGGGTGGGCCCATAGCTGGGGTGCGTTGGGCTTTGCGCCATGACCAGTTCGCCAATGCCGGGTGGGTTGACCCAGTTGCCACGCCGAGGGAAGGCCTGGCTTGGCGGGCGTGGGTCACGGTTGAAATCGCCGACCAGTGCGTAGCGCGCACCGACGTGCCAAGTCACCTCACGAAGCACCCGCGAGCAGTTCGCACCACCATTGGAAATGGCATGGAAGTTCAGTATCGCCACGGTCTCAGCCATGCCGCCAAGCCGAACGCGTAATCCCAGCACTGGCCTGGCCGACTGCAGGCCCGCCATCCTGGGCACACCATCGGCAATGACCACCACCTCGTCGACCTGGACTTGTTCCGTTACAACCATGGCCAGTCGAACCCTCAATCGCTGCACATCGAGCACATAGAGTTGGTAGCGCAACGGCCGCGCCTGGGTCCCGGCCTGCCAGATGTACTGATTGACCAGATGCTGCGCGCCGAATTGGTCGGTTACCGTCAACGGTGCCACAAGCTGGGAACTGGGTGGCGCATCGCCCGCTTCCTGCACGGCCACGATATGGTGTTGCGCCAGCATCGGCAGGATGTGCGACTGGTACTTGTTGTTACCCTGCGCATTCAAACCCTGCAGGTTGAAAGAGGCCACCCGTATATCGACCCCAAACCCCTGATACGTCTGCCTGCCCACTTCGATGACCGAACCACCCGGCGGGTTGGCCACCCGAATGTGATAATAGTCGCTGATCGCACCCGAAAGACGCACAAGCGCTTGCCATGGCCGCCACGCTCCACCCACGGCACTGCGCAGCCGGCGCAAGGTATCGAAGGCATCCAGACGCAAGGGGCCTTCGGTGGCACGCAAGCCATTGCTCAACAAGGCATGATGGATGTTGTAGAAGCGCAATAGCACCGCGTATGCCTGGGGGCGCGGGGCAGCCGCAAGCGCGGCCAACGTTCCGGGATCGTTGTAGTGGGCATCTAGCAGGGTCGTCAGGTCTTCGGCCAACGCCATCTGGCGCTCAAAATTACCGCTGTGTACGAAAGTCGTTGAAAGGTGATAACTCAAGAATGCCGCTGAATGTTCTGCGGTGACCGGGTCCGTCGACAGCAGGTCGAAAATGTCGTCGACGAACGCACTCAGGTGGAAATACAAGGCAGTCCGGCTCGCGCTTTGGGTAAGAAAATAATCCGCATCCAGGCGGATTCTACGGCTTACAGGCATCTGGCCCTCCTTTGTACAGAGGCTCAGATCGAGCGGTAGGCAAGGATCAGGTGACCATCGACAACCGCTGCGCCGGGAAGGTCGGTTGCCAACATGTTCTCGCACAGGTCGACCAGGCCGACAGCATTTCCGTCATAGCGGTAGCGGTAAATGGCCGTATCTACCGGGCGCCCTTCTGGCTTGACGCAAAACAGGTTGAGCAGCCCGTCATGGACCACCACAACTGGCGGATGCTCGAATTTGCGCGCTATGAAGGTCTGCGAACGGCTCCAGCCTGAGTCGCCATCGAAGCGCATGTGGGATACGTCAGAGGTGGTACCGTGAAACAGGTGAATAACCCCTTGGTACACGCAGCAGGCAGGGTCGCCGACCGGTGTCAGAACCTCTCCCCCCGACATCACGGCCTCGGACGCCGCCCAGGTGTCCAGGTCGCTGGTCCAGCTCCAGCGCAGCTCGCCCGTGCCGGGCTGGCGGTAGAACAGGTAAAGCTTCTGTCGGTGTTCCACCAGTGCAGGGGTGCCTTGAAACTGGATAGTGAATACCTCGCTTGTGGTGACGAGGGTATTCACATTGATGTTCGTCAGACGCGCAGGCACCGACTGGGCCTGCTCCGTGTTGCCAGCGACCAGTGCATAGAGCTCACCCTTGAAGGTGAAAAGGGTGGGGTCGGCGTAGGGACTTTCCAGGTACAGGGAACGAGCCACACTCCAGGCACCTGGGAGTGACATCTGCGCATACACAGCCGTAGTGGCAGCTGCCTCTTGGCGAAAAACGCAGTAGAACTTGTGATTGTGGCCTACGGCGTGGCAACCGGCCGAAGGTGAAAATCTGGCCTGTTCTACCTTGCTGAACAGACCTGAAACCTGTGTGCTGAAGTGCAATGGCATGGTGGAGCCTTATCGATGATCAACAAGGCTCCAGTAGAGCGCAGCATCGTCGACAGTCACACAGGCTTTGATTGCTCACACCGCAGAGGATTGCCGACAAGGATCACAGGCAGCGTGCAATAACTCGCCGAGCCGGCCCAGCACCCGATCTTCTTGTTCATGGATGAAAAAGTGCGCGCCTGGGAACAGATCAAGTGTGAAGTCACCCGTAGTTTCCTCGCGCCAGGCCTGCAGTTGCTCTCCACTGGCCCGGTCATCCTCGCCCCCCAGCACATGCAGCGGGCAGTGCAGAGCCGGCCGCTGGCGGTAGAGGTAACGGCCGCAGAGCAGGAAGTCGGCGCGCAGGATCGGCAAGGTCAGGCTCATCAGCTCGGCGTTGTCCAGCACCTCTGGCGGAGTACCATTGAGCTCGCGCAACTCACGCTTGAGCTCATCATCATTCTTGGGGGCGCGCCAGTTGTTGCCGTCGTAGTCCTCGCGCCGGGTTGGCGCCGCAGTGCCGCAAGCGAACAACGCTGCAGGTGGCGGGCACCCCAGTGCCAGTAGCTCATGGGCCAGCTCGAAGGCCAGCAGTGCGCCCAGGCTGTGGCCGAGCAGCGCATACGGGGTGTTGTGGGCAACTGACCGCTGTTCGCTGGCCAGTTGCCGGGCCAATGCCTGCATGTCGGTCTGCAGCGGCTCGCCCATGCGCGCACCTCGCCCGGGCAGTTCGACCGGGCGCACCTGCAGCCAGGCCGGCAGCTTGCGCCGCCAGCGGCTGTAGACCATGGCGCTGGCCCCGGAGTACGGCAGGCACAGCAGGTTCAGCGTGGTCACTGGGCGGCAGCTGCGGCCATCTGCTGGCGCAGGCTCAAGGGGCGCATGTCGGTCCAGACTTCGTCGATGTAGGCCAGGCAGTCTTTCTTCAGGCCGCTCTTGCCCACCGCGCGCCAGCCTTCGGGGATGGCCTTGTAGTCCGGCCAGATGGAGTATTGCTCTTCGTGGTTGACCACTACCTGGAACTGGATATCGTCGCGGTCGAATACGGAAGTCATTGCCTGTCTCCTTGAGTGATGGATGCCGCTGCGCCCTTGGCGCAGGGAAGTTCTCAGGTAGACGTAGGAAACTTCTGAAAAATTAGCGGCCCTGGCGAGAATCCCTATAGGAGCAGCCTTGCCCTCAGGTGTTACGCAACAGGTCGTGAGCATCCAGCAAGCGGAACGCCACCTCTGGGTTGCGCTCCAGGCCACGGCGGATCGCGGCCGGGATCGACTGGCGGGTCTTGCGGCACAGGCCGGGCTGGTCGTCGAGTTCGATGACGATGCCGCGCATGGTGCGCACCTCGTTGAAGCCTGGGCTGATGTGCAGACGGATGCCGAGGTTCTCGTACAACCGCAGCTGCAGGCGCTGCAGGTCTTCCAGGTCCTTGAGGTGTTCCAGGCGTTCGAGCAGGCGCTTCTCTTCCTGGCGGGTGAGCAGGAGGATGCGTTGGGCCGCTGGCGGGTGCTCGGCCAGGTGTTCGCGGCCGCAGTCACAGGCGCCAGGGGGGCACGGTTGGCGAAGAGGGGGTGGGGTGCTCATGGAGCAAGCATAGCCTCACTGGCCCGTTCACCGTGAACGCCCGAGCAGAACTTTCCTGTCAGGATAAAAAATTTCACAAAGCACTGGACCACAGCCCCTTGCATCGCCTATAAATCGCCCAAGGGAAATTTATATTCCCACCAAGAAACACTACTTCGCCCACCGCGAAGCCTCTTTTGCCCTTGTGCCCGACCTGCCCCACTCCATCACGAGGCCTATCCGACATGCACCCCGCTCCCGATCACTTCATCCTGCGCGTCAGCTGCCCGGCCGTGTCCGGCATCGTCGCGGCGGTGACCACCTACCTGGCCGAGCACGGTTGCTACATCAGCGAGATGGCGCAGTTCGACGACGAGGACAATGGCCGCTTCTTCATGCGCGCGGTGTTCCGCTACAACACCGGTGTCAGCGGCGACACCCCGCAACTGGAGGCGGGCTTCGCCGATGTGGCCCAGCGTTTCGACATGGACTGGAGCCTGCACAGCAGCGCCCGGCCGCTGCGCGTATTGCTGATGGTCAGCAAGTTCGACCATTGCCTGGCCGACCTGCTCTATCGCCACGCCAAGGGCGAACTGGACATGCAGATCACCGCCGTGGTCTCCAACCACCTCGACCTGCGGCCGATGGCCGAGCGCCAGGGCATCCGCTTCGTCTACCTGCCGGTGACCAAGGAGACCAAGGCCGAGCAGGAAGCCGCGCTGATGCGCATCGTCGAAGACACCGGCACCGAACTGGTGGTGCTGGCGCGCTACATGCAGATCCTCTCCGACGACCTGTGCCGCCAGCTATCGGGCCGGGCGATCAACATCCACCACTCGTTCCTGCCCGGCTTCAAGGGTGCCAAGCCGTATCACCAGGCCTACCAGCGCGGGGTCAAGCTGATCGGCGCCACCGCCCACTACGTCACCAGCGACCTCGACGAAGGCCCGATCATCGAGCAGGAAGTGCAGCGCGTGGACCACGCCTATGCCCCCGACGACCTGGTGGCGATCGGCCGCGACACCGAGACCATCGCCCTGTCCCGCGCGGTCAAGTACCACCTCGAGCACCGGGTGTTCCTCAACCACGACCGCACGGTGATCTTCAAATGAACGCCATCCCCAGCAGCAAGCTGATCGACGGCAAGGCCACCGCGGCGCGGGTGCTGGCCGAGGTCCGCGAGCAGGTGCAGACCTTGCGCCAGGGCGGCGTGCAGCCGGGCCTGGCGGTGGTATTGGTCGGCGCCGACGCGGCCAGCCAGGTGTACGTGCGCAACAAGGTGCTGCGGGCCGAGGAAGTGGGCATCCGTTCGCTGGAACATCGCCTGCCCGCCGACACCACCCAGGCGCATCTGCTGACCCTGATCGACCGGCTCAACCGTGACAGCGAGGTCAACGGCATCCTTGTGCAACTGCCGTTGCCCGGGCATATCGACGAGCACCGCATTCTCCAGGCCATCGACCCGCTGAAGGACGTCGACGGCTTCCACAGCGCCAACGTCGGCGGCCTGGCCCAGGGCCGCGACGTGCTCACGCCCTGCACCCCCAGTGGCTGCATGCGCTTGCTGCGTGATGCCTACGGCGAGCTGCGCGGCAAGCATGCGGTGGTGGTCGGCCGCTCGAACATCGTCGGCAAACCCATGGCCGCGCTGCTGTTGCAGGCCGACTGCACGGTGACCCTGGTGCACTCGCGCAGCCGCGACCTGCCGGCGTTGTGCCGCCAGGCCGACATCGTTATCGCGGCGGTCGGCAAGCCACGCTTGATCGGGCCCGACTGGCTCAAGCCCGGCGCGGTGGTGATCGACGTCGGCATCAACCGCATCGACGAAGGTGGCCACAGCCGCCTGGTCGGTGACGTCGATTTCGCCGCCGCGCTGCCCCAGGTCGCCGCCATCACCCCGGTGCCCGGCGGCGTCGGCCCGATGACCATCGCCTACCTGATGAAAAACACCCTGCTCGCCCTCGACCTGCAGCAACAGGCCGCCCACCAGGAGCGCACCGCATGCCTTTCGCCCTGCTGAAATACGGCCTGAGCGCCGACTACCCGGTGGAGGTCGACCTGCCGCCACCGTGCGAACTCAAGCCGCGCTATGACGTGGTGATCATCGGCGGCGGCGGCCACGGCCTGGCCATCGCCTATTACCTGGCCAAATACCACGGCGTGACCAACGTTGCGGTGCTGGAAAAGGCCTACCTGGGTGGCGGCAACACCGCGCGCAACACCGCGGTGATCCGCTCCAACTACCTGACGTCCGAGGGCGTGCGCTTCTATGCGGAATCGGTGCGGATGTTCCAGAACCTGTCCAACGAGTTCGACTTCAACATCATGTATTCCGAGCGTGGCCAGCTGACGCTTGCGCACACCGACGCCACCGTGCGCGCCTTCCGCCAGCGCGCCGAGGTCAACAAGCACTTCGGCGGGCGTACCGAGATGATCGACCGCCAGCAGATCCGCGAACTGGTGCCGAGCCTGAACCTGGACCCCGGTCACCTGCCGGTGCTTGCCGGCCTCTGGCACATCGACGGCGCCACCGCGCGCCACGACGCGGTGGCCTGGGGCTACGCCAAGCAGGCTGCCAAGCGCGGCGTACAGATCCACCAGCTGACCGAAGTGCAGGACCTGCTGATCCGCAATGGCCGCATCGAAGCGGTCAAGACCAACCGTGGCACCGTGCAGTGCGGTTGCGTGGTGCAGGCGGTGGCCGGGGCCAGTTCGCTGCTGATGGCCAAGGCCGGCATCCGTGCGCCGATCCACACCTACCCGCTGCAAGCCATGGTCACCCAGCCGTTCAAGCCGTTCCTCGACCCGCTGGTGAGCTCCTCGGCACTGCACTGCTACGTGCAGCAGACCAGCCGTGGCGAGATTGTCTTCGGCGGTGGCTCGGACCCGTACCCGCTGTACAACACCCGCTCCACCCTCGACCTCAAGGAAAGCCTGCTGGCCCATGCCATCGAAATGTTCCCGTTCATGGCCAACGCCAAGCTGATGCGCCAATGGGCCGGGATGACCGACATGACCCCGGACTACAGCCCGATCATGGGCCTGTCACCGGTCGAGAACTATTACCTGGATGCCGGCTGGGGGACCTGGGGCTTCAAGTCGACGCCGATCTGCGGCAAGACCATGGCCGAGCTGGTCGCCAGCGGCGGCAAGGTGCCGGAAATGATCGCGCCATTCGCCCTGGAGCGCTTCAGCCGCTTCCAGCAAGTCAACGAAATGGGCGCCACCGCGGCCAGCCACTAGGAGCACACGACGATGAAGATCCTGACCTGCCCCTTGAACGGCCCGCGCAACATCAGCGAGTTCACCTACGGTGGCGAGTTCAAGCACATGCCCGACCCGGCCCGCTGCAGTGACGCCGAGTGGGCCGACTACGTGTTCAACAGCGACAACCTGGCCGGCGTGGTCATCGAGTGGTGGCTGCACAACGCCTCGAGCTATTGGTTCCTGGCCGAGCGCCACACCGTCAGCGACCAGGTGCTGCGCACCTTCGACCCCAAAGCACTGTTCGACCGCCGCGTCGACTTCACCCCCGCCGCCACCCCGGAGATCGCCGGATGAACAGCCTTACTCGCCTCCCCGCGCCCATGGGCCTGCTGATCGACCGCGAGCGGCCCCTGTGTTTCGAGTTCGACGGCCAGGCCTGCCCGGGCTTTGCCGGTGACACCCTCGCCAGCGCCCTGCTCGGCAACGGCCGCTGGCTGCTGTCGCGCTCGTTCAAGTACCACCGCCCGCGCGGCCCGCTGAGTATGGCCGGGCAAGACGCCAACACCCTGGTGCAGCTCCCCGAAGAGCCCAACGTGCTGGCCGACATGGAGGCCGCCCGTGACGGCCAGGTGGTCACCGGGCAGAACTTCAACGGCAGCCTGGAGCACGACCGCGACGCTTATCTGGGCAAGTTCTCGCGCTTCATGCCGGTGGGCTTCTACTACCGCTCGTTCTACAAGCCCAAGGGCATGTGGAAGGTCTGGGAGCCGCTGATCCGCAAGAAGGCCGGCCTCGGCGTGCTCGACCTCGGCTTCAAGCCGCAGTACTACGACAAAGCCTATCTGTTTGTCGATGTGGCGGTCATCGGTGCCGGCCCGGCCGGCCTGCGCGCCGCGCTGGACGCGGCCAATGGCGGGGCCAAGGTGCTGCTGATCGAGCAGCAGCCAGTGCTCGGCGGCTCGCTGACCTACGCCCGCTTCGACATCGCCGGCACCCGTGCCGCCAGCCTGCGCCAGGAACTGTTGGCCGCCGTCGAGGGGCACCCGAACATCCAGGTGCTGTGCGAAGCCACCTGCAACGGCTGGTTCACCGACAACTACCTGCCGGTGATCCAGCACAAGCGCCTGTACAAGGTGCGCGCTACGCGTTGCCTGGTGGCAGCCGGCTCGTTCGACCAGCCCGTGGTGTTCCGCAACAACGACCTGCCCGGGGTGATGCTGACCAGTGCCGCGCAACGACTGATGAAGCTCTACGCCGTAAAGCCGGGGCAGCGTGCAGTGATCCTCACCGGCCACGATGACGGCTACCTGGCCGCGCTCGACCTGCAGGAGCAAGGCGTGGCCGTCGCCGCCCTGGTCGACATGCGCGCCGCGCCAGCCGATGGCGCGCTGGCCAGCGAGCTCAAGCGTCGCGACATTCCCCTGCACCTGGGTAGTACCGTCTTTGAGGCCCTGCACGAGGCAGGCATGCGCCATGTCACGGGCGCGGAAATCCGCCCGATCACTGGCCAGGGCAACGTTGGCGACCACGGCCTGCGTGTGGCTTGCGACCTGCTGTGCATGTCGGCCGGCTACATGCCGGTGTACCAACTGCTGTGCCAGGCCGGTGGCAAGCTGGCCTATGACGTCAACCGCGACGAGTTCGCCATCAGCCAGTTACCGAACGGGCTGGATATCGCAGGCTCAGTCAACGGCCGCCACCATCTGGACAACGTGCTCACCGATGCCAGCCGCGGCGCCGCTGCTGCACTCGCGGCCTTGGGCCTGCAAGCAGCAACGCCATCGGCCTACGTTGCCGAGGCCAAGGTCAACTTCCCCTGGCCGATCTTCCCGCACCCCAAGGGCAAGGACTTCGTCGACTTCGACGAGGACCTGCAGGTGCGCGATATCGTCAATGCCACCCGCAGTGGCTACCGCGACGTGCAGTTGGTCAAGCGCTTCTCCACGGTCGGCATGGGCCCGTCCCAGGGCCGCCACTCGGCGCTGCCCACCGCGCGCCTGGTGGCCCAGGCCACCGGCCGCAGCATCAGCGAAACCGGCGTGACCACTGCCCGCCCGCCGTTCCAGGCAGAGAAGCTGGCGCATGTCGCTGGCCGTGCGTTCGACCCGTACCGGCAGACGCCGATGCACCGCCGCCACCTGCAAGCCGGCGCAAAAATGATGCCCGCCGGCATCTGGCAGCGCCCGGCCTATTACGGCAAGGCGCAAGAACGCGAGCGCTGCATGCAGGAGGAAGCCCGCCATGTGCGCGAAAAGGTCGGCCTGATCGACGTCTCCACCCTGGGCGGGCTGGACGTGCGCGGCCCGGACGCCGCCGAACTGCTGGAGCGCCTGTACACCTTCGGTTTTGCCAAGCTGGCCATCGGCCGCACCCGCTATGCGTTGATGACCAACGAGCACGGCGTGGTGATCGACGACGGCGTCTGCGCGCGCCTGGCCGAGCAGCACTTCTACGTCACCGCCACCACCAGCGGCGTGGACCGTATCTACCAGCAGATGCTCAAGTGGAACGCGCAGTGGCGCCTGGACGTGGACATCACCAACGTGACCGCTGCCCTGGCCGCCGTCAACCTGGCCGGGCCGCTGTCGCGCCAGGTGCTGGCCAAGGTCTGTGAAGACCTTGACCTGTCGGCCGCAGCCTTCCCTTACCTGGGTGTGCGACTGGGCACGGTGGCCGGCATTGCGGCGCGGATCCTGCGGGTCGGTTTCGTCGGCGAGCTGGGGTATGAGGTGCACGTGCCGGCGCGCCACGCCGAACGCCTGTGGGACGCCCTGATGCAGGCCGGTGCCGGGCTGGGCATCCGCCCGTTCGGCGTCGAGACCCAGCGCCTGCTGCGCCTGGAAAAAGGCCACGTGATCATCAGCCAGGACACCGACGGCATGACCCACCCGGCGGAGATCGACATGCAATGGGCGATCGGCCGCAAGAAGCCGTTCTTCGTCGGCAAGCGCTCGATCGAGATCCTTGAAGCCCAGCCGCTCAAACGCAAGCTGGTCGGTTTCACCCTGCCCAAGGGCAGCCCGCAACCGCTGGAAGGCCACCTGGTGCTGGACGGCCCGGACATCAGCGGCAACGTCACCTCCTGCGAGTACTCGCAGACCTTGGGGCAGATCATCGGCCTGGCCTACGCCGGCGCCCATCAGGCGATACCTGGCATGCATATCCCAATCCGCGTGGAAGGCGGCGTGATGGTCAATGCCAAGGTGGTGCAACTGCCCTTCCATGATCCCGACAACCTGCGCCAGGAGCTCTGAACCATGACCAGCCTGAAAGCTGAAGCCTTCATTCCACGCAGCCCACGGGCCGAGCTGCTGCACAGCTGTGCGTTGACCGACCTGACGGGACTTGCGCGGGTCGGGTTTCGTGGGGGGGACGCCGCTGCCTATCTGGAAGCACGCGGATACCAGTTGCCCTTGCTACCCAACCAGGCCTTGCGTCAAGACGATGGCGGCTGGGTGGCGCGCCTGTCGGCCAGTGAGTATCTTTTGCTGGGCAGCTTTGCCGACCAAGGCGCACGGGTGGCCGCCGAAGAAGAGACGTGGGTGCAGGATGCCCGGCGCAACTACCTGTTGCCGCGTCAGGACAGCCATGCCTGGTTGCAACTGTCGGGGGAGCATTGCAGTGCGGTGATGGCCAAGTTGTGCGGGGTCGATTTGCGTCTGCAGGCCTTTGCGGTCGGTGCCGTGGCGCAGACGTCGGCGGCGCGGATCAATGTGATCGTGGTGAATGTCGGAAGCGATGAACTGCCAGCACTGCAATTGCTGTTCGACCGTGCATCGCTGGCGTATTTCCAGGAGGCGGTGCTGGATGCCATGGATGAGTTCGATGGCGGGTGGGTCGGGGTGGATCAGCTGATGATTTGACCTGTACCGGCCTCTTCGCGGGCTTGTCCGCTCCCACAGGTACACCACAGAGCTTGAGAACTGTGGTGTACCTGTGGGAGCGGACAAGCCCGCGAAGAAGCCAACGCGGTTTCAGAGCTGTGTCAGCCGCTCGCGCAGGAAACTGACAAACCCCTGCACCGGCCGCGCCACCTGCCGGTGCTGCGGGTACACCGCCGACAACTGCAACGCCGGCGGCACCCATTCATCCAGCACCGTCACCAGCCGCCCGTCCGCCAGTGCCTGCCCGACGATGAAGGTCGGCAAATAGGTCACCCCCATCCCGGCAATCGCCGCATCCCGCAGCAACTCGCCGTTGTTCGCCCGCATCCGCCCGGTCACCTGAATGGTCTGCGCCTTGCCGCCCAGGCGGAACTGCCACTGCACCTGCCGCGAGTGCCCATAGGGCAGGCAATCATGCTCGGCCAGTTCATCTGGCTTGGCAGGTACGCCCCGTGCTTCGAGGTACGCCGGGCTCGCGCAATACACCCGCTCGACATCGGCAATGCGCCGGGCGATCAAGCTGGAGTCCTCCAGCGCGCCAATGCGCAGCGCCAGGTCATACCCCTCGCCAATCAGGTCCACCGGGCGATCACTGAGGTCCACTTCCACATCCACCTGCGGATGCAGTTGCAGAAACTCGGTCAGCAGGCAGCCCAGGTGAGCCATGGCGAACGACAGCGGCGCACTCAGGCGCAAGGTACCGCGCAGGGCTTGGGTCTGGCCGCTGATGTCGTGCTCCACCTGTTGCACCTCGCCCAGCAGGCGCAGCGCCGACTGGTAATAGTGCTGGCCCAGCGGGGTGGCGTCCAGGCGCCGGGTGGAACGGTTGAGCAGGCGCACGCCGAGGCGCTCTTCGAGCTGCATCAGGCGGCGGCTGACCGATTGCTTGGACATGCCCAGGCGGTCGGCGGCGGCGGTGAAACTGCCGGCTTCCATGACCTGGGCAAAGATGCGCATGTCTTCGTAGGGGTTCATTGTCTCGATCTTGGTGACAGTCAAACGCTTTATAGCGGCTTTTTCCCGTGAGTGCATCTCCTTAATCTACACACAGGTCGCAGCGATGGCCCTGAAGGCCAGACAAGACGCCCACTACCAACACTTGAACAGAAAAGGATTCGCTCATGAACATTGTCCACAAGACGCTCACCGCTTCCCTCCTCGCCCTGTCCGTGTCCAGCGTTTTCGCTGCCGGCAGCCCAGGCGTCGAACAGCACACCCAGGCCTTCCTCGAAGCGTTGGAGCAAGGGGGCGGCAAGCCGCTCGAGCAGCTCAGCCCGAAAGACGCACGCGCCGTGCTGACCGGTGCCCAGGCTTCGGTGAAGGTCGACCTGTCCGGTATCGAGGTCAAGGAACGCACCATCCAGGCCAACGGCCAGTCGATCAAGCTGCAGGTGGTGCGCCCGGCCAATGTCAAAGGTGAGCTGCCTGTGTTCATGTTCTTCCACGGCGGCGGCTGGGTGCTCGGCGACTTCCCGACCCACCAGCGGCTGATCCGCGACCTGGTGGTCGGCTCCAACGCGGTGGCGGTCTATGTGGACTACACCCCTTCGCCAGAATCGCATTACCCGACGGCGATCAACCAAGCCTACGCCGCGACCCAGTGGGTGGCCACGCACGGCAAGGAAATCGGTGTCGACGGCAAGCGCCTGGCCGTGGCCGGCAACAGCGTCGGCGGCAACATGGCGGCGGTGGTCGCGCTCAAGGCCAAAGAGGCCGGCACCCCGGCGCTGCGCTTCCAGCTGCTGCTGTGGCCGGTGACCGATGCCAGCTTCGAGACTGCGTCGTACAAGCAGTTTGCAGAAGGGCACTTCCTCACCACCGGGATGATGAAGTGGTTCTGGGACAACTACACCACTGATGCCAAGGCACGGGCGGAGATCTACGCCTCGCCGCTGCGCGCCAGCAGCGAGCAGCTCAAGGGCCTGCCGCCGGCACTGGTGCAGACGGCCGAGTTCGATGTGCTGCGCGATGAGGGTGAGGCGTATGCACGCAAGCTGAATGCGGCGGGCGTGACGGTGACCTCGGTGCGCTACAACGGGATGATCCATGACTATGGCCTGCTCAACCCGCTGAGCCAGGTGCCGGCTGTGAAAGCGGCGATGCGCCAGGCCGCGAACGAACTGAAGGTACATCTGCAATAACGCCAGCCAACCACATGGCAGGGCCCAAGGTGCCCTGCCCTTACTGGAGATCCGTCATGCTCAGCGTCCGTAACGCCCAAGACCGTGGCCTGGCCTACCATGGCTGGCTGAAGTCCTTCCACACCTTCTCGTTCGGCCATTACCGCAACCCCGACGAGCAGGGTTTCTCCGACCTGTTGGTGATCAACGATGACCGTGTGATCCCTGGCAAAGGCTTTGGCGAGCACCCGCACCGCGACATGGAAATTTTCTCCTACGTGCTCGAAGGCGCACTGGAGCACAAGGACACCTTGGGCACCGGCTCGGTGATCCGCCCGGGTGATGTGCAGCTGATGAGCGCCGGGCACGGTGTGGCGCACAGCGAGTTCAACCACAGCCAGGCGCAACCGGTGCACTTCCTGCAGATCTGGATCGTGCCCAATGTGAAAGGGGCGACGCCGCGTTATCAGCAGCAACACTTCAGCGCCGAGGACAAGCGCGGCAAGTTGCGCCTGATCATCTCGCCAGACGGTGCCGACGGGTCATTGCAGGTGCGGCAGAACGCGCGGGTGTATGCAGGCCTGTTCGATGGGGCGGAACGCGCGACGCTGACCTTGCCGGAGAACCGCCATGCCTATGTGCATGTGGCACGCGGCAGCATCGAGCTCAATGGCCAGGTGCTGAATGAAGGCGACGGCGTGCGGATACGCCAGGAACAGCTGCTGGAGCTGGGTAATGGCGTGGATGCCGAGGTGCTGGTGTTCGACCTGCGGCCCCATGAGCTACCTGGCATGCCGTAAGCAGTATCGGCCTCTTCGCGGGCTTGCCCGCTCCCACAGGTACCGCACAGATGCTGAAGACTGTGCAGTAACTGTGGGAGCGGGCAAGCCCGCGAAAGGGCCATCAGAAAAGACTCAGGGCTCGAACCCTTCAACGATGATCACCTCAGCCTTTGCCACGCCCTGGCGATGGCTGCACGCCTCCTGGTACAGCGCCGACCGGTAGCACGCCACCGCCTGTTCATACGAATCGAACTCGATCACCACGCTACGCTGTGGAGTGGGCCGCCCCTCCATCGCTTCGCTGCGCCCGCCGCGGGCCAGGAAGCGGCCGCCGTATGCCTTGAAGGCAGCGGGAGCACGCTGGGTGTACTGCTGATATTGCTCGGGGTCGGTCACGTCGACGTGGGCGATCCAATAGGCCTTCATCCGCTGCTCTCCTGTTTTAGCAGTATTTGTGTATGATGGTATACCATAAAAATCACCCCACCACAGTGAGCGTGCAACATGGCTTTCAACACCATCGAGGAACTCCTCGAGGACTACCGGCAAGGCAAGATGGTCCTGCTGGTGGACGACGAGGACCGGGAAAACGAAGGCGACCTGCTGATCGCCGCCGAGCGCTGTGACGCCCAGGCCATCAACTTCATGGCCCGCCAAGCGCGCGGCCTGATCTGCCTGACCCTGACCGACGAACACTGCCAGCGCCTGGGCCTGGAGCAGATGGTACCGGCCAACGGCAGCGTGTTCAGCACGGCCTTCACCGTGTCGATCGAAGCCGCCAGCGGCGTTACCACCGGCATCTCCGCCGCTGACCGGGCACGCACCGTGGCCGCCGCCATGGCACCCAATGCTCGCCCCGAAGACCTGGTGCAGCCGGGCCACATCTTCCCCCTGCGCGCCCGCGAAGGCGGCGTGCTGACCCGCGCCGGGCACACCGAAGCCGGTTGCGACCTGGCCCGCCTGGCCGGTTTCACCCCGGCCTCGGTGATCGTCGAGGTGCTCAACGATGACGGCACCATGGCCCGGCGCCCCGACCTGGAAGTGTTCGCCGCGCAGCACGGCATCAAGATCGGCACCATCGCCGACCTGATCCACTACCGCCTGAGCACCGAGCAGACCATCAAGCGCATTGGCGAGCGCGAACTGCCAACCGTGCACGGCACGTTCCGCCTGGTGACCTACGAGGACCGCATCGAAGGCGGCGTGCACATGGCCATGGTCATGGGCGATATCCGCCGTGAACAGCCGACCCTGGTGCGGGTGCACGTGATCGACCCGCTGCGCGACCTGGTCGGCGCCGAATACGCAGGCCCCGCTAACTGGACGTTGTGGGCGGCACTGCAGAAGGTGGCAGAGGAAGGTTGCGGGGTGGTGGTGATCCTGGCCAACCACGAGTCCTCCCAGGCGTTGCTCGAGCGCGTGCCGCAACTGACCCAACCGGTTCGGCCTTATCAGCGCGGGCAGTCGAAAGTGTATTCGGAGGTCGGTACCGGGGCGCAGATTCTGCAAGACCTAGGCGTCGGCAAGCTGCGTCACCTCGGCCCACCGCTGAAGTATGCCGGGTTGGCTGGGTATGAGCTGGAAGTGGTGCAAAGCATTCCGTTCGAGCCTGGCCTGCTGGGTTGAAACACGGCCCCCTGTGGGAGCGGGCTTGCCCGCGAAGCAGCTACCGCGGGGCATGGCACGGGCTTCGCCCGTGTTCGCGGGCAAGCCCGCTCCCACAGGGACCGCGCACGCTTTCTGATCCTGGACAAACAATCTGACCAAACCTGACGCGGAGTGATGGCCGGTCGCCTCATACCTCTTGCCAAAAGTTTGGAATACCATAATATGATATCCCGTAGACCTTGAATCTGCAGGCCGGCACCTACAATTACAAACGGCCACAAGACACTTTGTTTTAGCTGCTCCCCGAATACTGTTGGCGGGCGCATCAGAAGCCCCGCCTCGAATAACAAAAGCAACGAGGGCGTAACCATGCTGTTGAGCAAACGTGTAACCGCAGTGCTGTCCGCCAGCCTGCTGACCCTGGCATGTCAGGCCGCCCAGGCCGCTGACAGCCTCAATTTCGTCAGCTGGGGCGGTACCACCCAGGACGCCCAGAAAGAAGCATGGGCCGTACCCTTCACCAAAAGCACCGACATCAAAGTCGTCCAGGACGGCCCGACCGACTACGGCAAGCTCAAGGCCATGGTCGAGAGCGGCAACGTGCAATGGGACGTGGTCGACGTCGAAGCCGACTTCGCCCTGCGTGCCGCCAGCGAAGGCCTGCTCGAACCCCTCGACTTCAACCAGATCAAGCGCGACAAGATCGACCCGCGTTTCGTTTCCGATCATGGCGTCGGCTCGTTCTTCTTCTCCTTCGTGCTCGGCTACAACGAAGGCAAGCTCGGTGCCAACAAGCCCGCCGACTGGACCGCGCTGTTCGACACCAAAACCTACCCGGGCAAACGCGCCCTGTACAAATGGCCGAGCCCCGGCGTGCTGGAACTGGCCCTGCTGGCCGACGGCGTAGCGCCCAAGGACCTCTACCCGCTGGACCTGGACCGCGCCTTCAAGAAACTCGACACCATCAAGAAAGACATCGTCTGGTGGGGCGGTGGCGCCCAGTCGCAGCAGCTGCTGGCCTCCGGTGAAGCATCGCTCGGCCAGTTCTGGAACGGCCGCGTCTACGCCCTGCAGCAAGACGGTGCGCCAGTGGGCGTGAGCTGGAAACAGAACCTGGTCATGGCCGACTTCCTGGTCATCCCGAAAGGCGCGAAGAACAAGGACGCGGCCATGAAGTTCCTGGCCAACGCCAGCAGCGCCGAAGGCCAGGCCGCTTTCGCCAACAAGACCGCCTACGCCCCGGTGAACCTCGACAGCGTCGCCAAGCTCGACAAAGACCTGGCCCCGAACCTGCCGACCGCCTACGCCCAGGACCAGGTCACCCTGGACTTCGCCTACTGGGCGAAAAACGGCCAGGCCATCGCAGCCCGCTGGAATGAGTGGTTGGTCAAATGAAAGTCGCCATCAACGCCCTGCATAACGCGCAAGGTGCCCCCACGGGCACCGGCGCCCCGGGAACGGCCCCGCGCCGCATCAGCCTGAGCCAGCGCTGGAAAGGCAGCCGCAACCTGCTGCCGGCCCTGCTGTTTCTCGGCCTGTTCTTCTTCGCCCCCCTGGTCGGCCTGTTGCTGCGCGGGGTGCTGGAGCCAACGCCAGGGCTGGGCAACTACGAGCAACTGTTCGCCAACTCGGCCTATGCACGGGTGCTGTTCAACACCTTCTCGGTGGCCGGCGTGGTCACCCTGATCAGCGTGCTGCTGGGCTTCCCGCTGGCCTGGGCGATCACCCTGGTGCCCAAGGGCTGGGGCCGCTGGCTGCTGAACATCGTGCTGCTGTCGATGTGGACCAGCCTGCTGGCGCGCACCTACTCGTGGCTGGTGTTGCTGCAGAGCTCGGGGGTGATCAACAAGGCGTTGATGGCCATGGGTATCATCGATACCCCGCTGGAAATGGTGCACAACCTCACCGGCGTGGTGATCGGCATGAGCTACATCATGATCCCGTTCATCGTGCTGCCGCTGCAGGCGACCATGCACGCCATCGACCCGATGGTGCTGCAGGCCGGCTCGATCTGCGGCGCAAGCCCCTGGACCAACTTCTGGAAGGTGTTCCTGCCGCTGTGCCGCTCGGGGCTGTTCTCCGGGGCGCTGATGGTGTTCGTGATGTCGCTCGGTTACTACGTCACCCCGGCCCTGCTGGGCGGTGCGCAGAACATGATGCTGCCTGAGTTCATCATCCAGCAGGTGCAGTCGTTCCTCAACTGGGGCCTGGCCAGCGCCGCCGCCGCACTGCTGGTGGTGATCACCCTGGTGCTCTTCTACCTGTACCTGAAGCTGCAACCGGAATCCCCGGTTGGCAACGCGAGGTAAACCGCCATGCTCCTGTCTCCCAATGCCATGGGCCGCCCGCTGCGTACGGGCCTGTACCTGACCACCGGGGTCATCGCGGCGTTCCTGCTGCTGCCGGTGGTGTTCATCGTGTTGCTGTCGTTCGGTTCGTCCCAATGGCTGGTGTTCCCGCCGCCGGGCTGGACGTTCAAGTGGTATGGCCAGTTCTTCTCCAACCCGGAGTGGATGGACGCCGCCCTGGCCAGCCTCAAGGTCGCCGTGCTGACCACCGTCGCTGCCGTGCTGCTCGGCCTGCCCACTGCCTTCGCCCTGGTGCGGGGCCGCTTCCCTGGCCGCGAAATGCTCTACGGGCTGTTCACCATGCCGATGATCGTGCCGCTGGTAATCATCGCCGTGGCGGTGTACGCGCTGTTCCTCAAGCTGGGCTACACCGGCACGCTGTTCGCCTTCGTGGTCAGCCATGTGATCGTCGCCCTGCCCTTCACCATCATCTCGATCATCAACTCGCTGAAGCTGTTCGACCAGTCGATCGAGGATGCCGCGGTGATCTGCGGCGCCTCGCGCCTGCAGGCGATCTTCAAGGTGACCTTCCCGGCCATTCGCCCAGGCATGATCGCCGGCGGCCTGTTCGCCTTCCTGGTGTCGTGGGATGAAGTGGTGCTGAGCGTGATGATGGCCAGCCCCGACCTGCAGACCCTGCCGGTGAAGATGTGGACCACCTTGCGCCAGGACCTGAGCCCGGTGATCGCCGTGGCCTCGACCCTGCTGATCGGCCTGTCGCTGCTTGTCATGTTCATTGCCGCCGCCTTGCGCCGGCGCACCGAAGTCAACGCCTGAGCGTGCGGAGAAAACAACAATGAGTGCAGTCATCAAAGACAACGCGCACGGCAAGACCCTGGTCAGCCTGCGTGGCCTGAACAAGCACTACGGCGACTTCACCGCCGTGGACAACCTCGACCTGGAGATCCAGGACGGCGAGTTCCTGACCTTCCTCGGCTCCAGCGGCTCGGGCAAGTCCACCACACTGTCGATGCTGGCCGGCTTCGAGACGCCGAGCAGCGGCGAGATCCTGGTCGAAGGCCAGTCGCTGGTGAACGTGCCGCCGCACAAGCGCGACATCGGCATGGTGTTCCAGCGCTACTCGCTGTTCCCGCACCTGAACGTGCGTGACAACATCGGCTTCCCGCTGGCCATCCGCAAGCTCAGCGCGACCGAAACCACCAAGCGCGTCGACGCCATGCTCAAGCTGGTGCAGCTGGAGAAGTTCGCCCACCGCAAGCCATCGCAGATGTCCGGTGGCCAGCAGCAGCGCGTGGCGATCGCCCGGGCGCTGGTGTACGAACCACGCATCCTGCTGATGGACGAACCGCTCGGTGCGCTGGACAAGAAGCTGCGTGAAGACCTGCAGGACGAACTGCGCCAGTTGCACCGCCGGCTGGGCATCACCATCGTCTACGTGACCCATGACCAGGAAGAAGCCATGCGCCTGTCCCAGCGCATCGCCATCTTCAGCCATGGCAAGATCGTTGGCCTGGGTACCGGTTACGACCTGTACCAGAACCCGCCGAATGCCTTTGTCGCATCGTTCCTGGGCAACTCGAACTTCCTGCGGATCAAGGCCAACAGCAATGGTGCGGGCAGTTTCGAAGGCCAGCCGGTGGCGATCCGCCTGACCCCAGGTCTCGCTGCACAACAGGATGCACTGATCATGGTGCGGCCGGAGAAAGCACTGGCCCTGACGGCCGAACAGGCCGCGCGCGAGCCATTGCCGGCGGGCTGGAACGAAGTCAGCGCGAAGGTGGGGGAAGTACTGTTCCTGGGCGAGAGCCAGACTTGCCATGTGGTGACGGCCGGCGGTACCGAGTTGACGGTAAAGGCACTGTCGGCCGCCGGCATGCCGATGCAGCCGGGGGATTCGGTGAAAGTGCGCTGGGCGGTGGCGGATGCCTGCATCTATACTGAGTGGGCCGAGAGCGACCTGAGCAAGTCGGCTGGGGCTCATTGATCCAAGTGCGTTAGTGGCTGTACCGCCCTCTTCGCGGGCAAGCCCGCTCCCACAGGTACTCCACTGCATTCAAGCTTTGTGCAATCGCTGTGGGAGCGGGTTTACCCGCGAAGAGGCCGGCACTGTCAGTCCGGGATCTGAAACCTGTCGGCAAAATATTCCCGGAAGAACTCCACCGCCACCCGCACCTTGGCCGACCCGGCCAGTGGCGCGGTATACACCGCCCAGATATCGGCACTCTGCCGATACCCGTCCAGCACCTGCACCAGCCGGCCATCGGCCAGGCTGTCGTGCACATCCCACCATGAGCGCAGCACGATCCCGCGCCCGTCCAGGCACCACTGGTGCACCACTTCGCCGTGGTTGCTCGACAGCGCGCCGGTGACTCGCACGCTTTCCTCACCAGCGGGCCCCTCGAGGTGCCAGAGCCCGAAAGGATGGTCGCGCTCCTTGATCACCAGGCAGTCGTGGCTGGCCAGGTCCGCCAGGCTCTTCGGCGTGCCACGCCGGGCTAGATAGTCCGGGGCCGCGCACAGCACCCGCCAGTTGCGCGCCAGGCGCTTGGCGATCAGGTTCGGGGCAATCTGGTCGCCCACGCGGATATCCAGATCGACGCCTTCGGCCACCAGGTCCACCAGGCGGTCATGCACGTCCAGGCGAATGTCCAGCCGTGGGTAGCGCGCCGCCAGCTCCGACAATGCCGGCGCCACCATCCGCCGGCCCAGGCCCAGGCTGCTGGCGATGCGCAACTGCCCGGCCGGCTCACGCTGGCCGGCGTCCAGGTCATCGCCCATGCGCTGCAGGGCCTCGAAGATCTGCTGCGCCCATTGGTAAACCCGCTCGCCCTCCTCGCTCACCGTCACCCGCCGGGTGGTGCGGTGCAGCAGGCGCACGCCCAGGTCCTGTTCAAGCTGGCGGATGCGCTTGCTGACGAACGCCGCCGACATGCCACGGGCTTCGGCCACGGCCGCGAAGCTCGCACGGCGGGCCACCTGCAGGAAGATATCGAGGTCGTCGAGGCTTGGCAGATTATTCACGATACGTGCACCAAGAATGAATGAACTGGCCGATTATCAATGAAGCGAACCCTTATAGCATGGCCCACATCAGATCCCCAGACACAAAGGTGTGGCCATGACCAAGACGTTCAAGATCGCCGCCATCCCCGGTGACGGCATCGGCAAAGAGGTGCTCCCGGAAGGTATCCGCGTGCTCGAAGCCGCCGCCCGCAAGCATGGCCTGAACCTGCAGTTCGAGTTTTTCGAATGGGCCAGCTGCGACTACTACCTGGCCCACGGCAAGATGATGCCGGACGACTGGTTCGACCAGCTCAAGGGCTTCGACGCCTTGTACTTCGGCGCCGTCGGCTGGCCCGACAAGGTGCCTGACCATGTTTCCCTGTGGGGCTCGCTGCTCAAGTTCCGCCGCGACTTCGACCAGTACGTGAACATCCGCCCGGTGCGCCTGTTCCCCGGTGTGCCCTGCCCGCTGGCCGGCAAGCAGCCTGGCGACATCGACTTCGTGGTGGTACGGGAAAACACCGAAGGCGAGTACTCGTCGCTGGGCGGGCGCATGTTCGAAGGCACCGCCAACGAATTGGTCCTGCAGGAATCGGTGTTCACCCGCCGCGGTGTCGACCGCATCCTCGAATATGCGTTCGAGCTGGCCCACAATCGCCCGCGCCGGCATGTGACCTCGGCCACCAAGTCCAACGGCATGGCCGTGAGCATGCCCTACTGGGACGAGCGCACCGCCGCCGTGGCCGCCCACTACCCAGAGATCAGCTGGGACAAGCAGCACATCGACATCCTCTGCGCACGCTTCGTGCTGCAACCGGAGCGCTTCGACGTGGTGGTGGCGTCCAACCTGTTCGGCGACATCCTCTCCGACCTCGGGCCGGCCTGCACCGGCACCATTGGCATCGCGCCGTCGGCCAACCTCAACCCCGAGCGCAAGTTCCCGTCGTTGTTCGAACCGGTGCACGGCTCGGCACCGGACATCTTCGGCAAGCATATCGCCAACCCGATCGGCATGATCTGGTCGGGCGCGATGATGCTCGAGTTCCTTGGCAAGGAAACAGGCGAAGCCCATTATCAGGCTGCACACGATGACATCCTGCAGGCCATCGAAGCCGTCATCGCCAGTGGTGCGACCACACCCGACATGGGCGGCAGCCGCTCGACCCAGGCGGTCGGCCAGGCCATTGTCGACGCGTTGAACGCTGCCTGACTGTCACAATTCGGTCACGCCACCGTCGTAATCTGCCGGGCAACTCTATGCCACAAGGTCGCCCGGCATGCGCCGCTTGCTGCTCCTGCTGCTTCCCCTGCTCCCGCTGACGGCCCTGGCCGAAGCGGGCCACCTGCGTGTGCAAGGTTCCAATACCATTGGCGCGGCGCTGTTGCCTGCGCTGGTGCAGGGCCAGCTGTGGGCGCAACAGGCGACGGACATCCGGCAGTCACCGGGGGCGGTGCCGAACGAGACCGTGATCACCGCACGCGATGCCTACGGCCAGGCGCTGCGCATCGACATCGCCGCGCACGGTTCCAGCACCGGCTTTGCCGCGCTGGGCCAGGGTAATGCCGACCTGGCCGCGGCCTCGCGCCCCATCAGCGACGCCGAGGTGCGCCAGCTCAAGGCGCTGGGAGACCTGCGCTCGGCCAGCGCCGAGCAGGTCATCGGCCTGGATGGCGTGGCCGTCATCGTCCACCCCGACAACCCGTTGCCACAGCTGACCACCCAGCAGCTGGCGCAGATCTTCTCCGGGCAGATCCAACGCTGGGAGCAACTGGGCGTGGCTGGTGGCGCCATTCACCTGTATGCGCGGGATGATCGCTCCGGGACCTATGAAACCTTCAAGGCGCTGGTGCTGGAGCCGCAGCATGGCGAGCTGGCGAGCCAGGCGCAGCGTTTCGAGTCCAGCGAAGCACTGGCCGAGCGGGTCGGCGCTGACCGCCAGGCCATCGGCTTCAGCAGCCTGGCAGCCGTGCATGGGGCGAAGGTGCTGGCGGTGGCCGAAGGCGATGCGCCAGCCATGCTGCCGGATCGTCCGCTTGTGGCCAGCGAAGACTACCCGTTGTCGCGGCGGTTGTACTTCTATCTGCCGGCCAATGCCAAACCGCAGGCCCGGGCGCTGGCGGACTTCGCCCAGAGCCCGGCCGGCCAGGCCATCGTCGCCGCGCAGGGTTTCGTCTCGCAGCAGGTCAGCGCACAACCGGTACCGACGCAGGCCGACATGCCACCGCGCTACCGCAGCCTGGCCCAGCAGGCGCAACGCTTGAGCGTCAACTTCCGCTTTCAGGAAGGCAGCGCCAGCCTCGACAACAAGGCCCTGCGCGACGTGCAGCGGGTCACCGACTACCTGCGCCAGGCCGGCAAGCTGCAAAGCAAAGCGGTGCTGGTGGGTTTTGGCGACCCCAAGGAAACACCGGGCCGTGCAGCCCTGCTGTCGCGCCTGCGCGCCCAGGCAGTACGCCGCGAACTGGCACGCGGTGGCGTCGAGGTGCTGGAGGTGACCGGCATGGGCGATGAGTTGCCCATCGCCGGCAATGACCTGGAGCAGGGCCGCTTGCGTAACCGGCGAGTGGAAGTCTGGGTCTACTGACAAGCAAAGAAATGTAACAGCTCACCATTCGGCATCACCGGCAAACGGGTCTAGGCTCAAGCTCATGTGATACCGGGCCCCTCTGACGGCTGCCAAGCCGTGATGTCGGATCACTGTTGCGATCTTCACAAGGCAACGTCGACAATCAAGGAGGGGCTCATGGCAGCTCTGCAGACATTCCTCACCACCCCGTTTCTTGGCACCAGCACCTGGTTGTGGCTGGTATTCATGGCCATCGTCATCGGTTTGCTGGTGCTCGACCTGGGCGTGCTGCACCGCCAGGACCGCGAGATCGAAATGCGCGAGAGCCTGCTGCTGTATTCGGGCTATTTCAGCGTCGGCGTGCTGTTTGGCCTGTGGGTCTGGCATGAACTGGGCGCGCAGTCGGCACTGGAGTTCTACACCGGTTTCCTGGTGGAACAGTCGCTGTCGATGGACAACGTGTTCGTCATGGCGATGATCTTCGGCTTTTTCGCCATCCCCCGCCGCTACCAGCACCGCGTGCTGTTCTGGGGCATTCTCGGGGTGGTGTTCCTGCGCGCGATCATGATCGGCGTAGGTGCGGCGCTGGTGCAGAACTTTGCCTGGGTGCTCTACCTGTTCGGCGCCTTCCTGCTGTTCACCGGGGTGAAGATGGCCCTGTCGAAGGAAGACAGCCACCCCGACCTGGCCAACAACCCGGTACTGAAATTCGTCCGCCGGCACATGCGCGTGACCGACCAGATCCACGGCTCGCACTTCTTCGTGCGCCTGACGCCACCTGGCGCCAGCAAGGCCCTGCGTTACGCCACGCCGCTGTTCCTGGCGCTGGTGCTGATCGAGCTGGCCGACCTGGTGTTCGCCGTCGACAGCGTGCCGGCGATCTTCGCCATCACCCAGGACCCGTTCATCGTCTACACCTCGAACATCTTCGCCATCCTCGGCTTGCGCTCGCTGTATTTTGCCCTGTCGGCACTGATGCACCGGTTCGTCTACCTCAAGTACGCGCTGGCGCTGGTGCTGATCTTCATCGGCTGCAAGATCTTCTACCACGGCATGGTGGGCAAGGTGCCGGCGTTGCTGTCGTTGGGCGTGACGTTCGGGTTGTTGCTGGGTGGGGTGGTGGTTTCGTTGATCAAGACGCGCGGCCAGAAGGAAAAGCAATCACAGTTGAAGGTATGAGGTTGGCCTGTTCGGGCCTCTTCGCGGGCAAGTCGGGGCGCCGAACCGCCGCGAAGAGGCCGGTACAGGTTTACATCACCGGCTGCTACGCAACATCTCCACCGGCACATACTTGCCGATCTCGTACTTGCCGATCGCCGCCCGGTGCACCTCATCCGGCCCGTCTGCCAGGCGCAGGGTGCGTTGCATGGCATACATGTAGGCCAACGGGAAATCACCACTCACCCCTGCCCCACCGTGCATCTGGATCGCCCGGTCGATCACCTTCAACGCCACATTAGGCGCCACCACCTTGATCTGCGCAATTTCGCTGCGCGCGACCTTGTTACCGACGGTGTCCATCATGTAGGCCGCCTTCAGCGTCAGCAGCCGCGCCATGTCGATTTCCATGCGCGAGTCGGCGATCTTGTCGACGTTGCCACCCAGGCGCGCCAATGGCCGACCGAAGGCGGTGCGCTCGACCGAGCGCTTGCACATCAGCTCCAGCGCGCGCTCGGCCATGCCGATCGAGCGCATGCAATGGTGGATACGGCCTGGGCCGAGGCGGCCCTGGGCAATCTCGAAACCACGCCCTTCCCCGAGGACCACGTTTTCATAGGGCACCCGCACGTTCTCGAACAGCACTTCGGCATGGCCATGGGGCGCGTCGTCATAGCCGAACACCGGCAACGGGCGAACGATCTTCACCCCCGGGGCATCGGTCGGCACCAGCACCATCGAGTGCTGCTGATGGCGCGCCCCGTCGGGGTTGGACAGGCCCATGAAGATCATCACCTTGCAGCGCGGGTCGCAGGCACCGGAGGTCCACCACTTGCGGCCATTGATCACCCACTCGTCACCATCACGTACCGCGGTGGCGGCCATGTTGGTTGCGTCCGAGGACGCCACGTCCGGTTCGGTCATGGCAAATGCCGAGCGGATCTCGCCGCGCAGCAGTGGTTCCAGCCACTGGCGCTTTTGTGCCTCGCTGCCATAGCGCACCAGCACTTCCATGTTGCCGGTGTCCGGCGCCGAGCAGTTGAACGGCTCCGGGCCAAGCAGCGAACGGCCCATGATCTCGGCCAGCGGTGCGTATTCAAGGTTGCTCAGGCCGGCGCCATACTCCGACTCAGGCAGAAACAGGTTCCACAACCCTTCGGCGCGGGCCTTGGCCTTGAGCTCTTCCATGATCGCGGTGGGCTGCCAGCGGTCGCCCTCGGCAACCTGGCGCTCGAACACCGGTTCGGCGGGATAGACGTAGGCGTCCATAAACGCGCTGACGCGTTCACGCAGTGCCTGGACCTTGGGCGAATAGGCGAAATCCATCGGGGTTACCTTCACGGTTCGAAGTACATGGGCAGAGCCTAGAGCAGCCGGCCTCGATCTACCTAGTCTATTTTCCGCGTGTATAAACATTCATAACCGATATATGATCGGCCGATAATTCCAACAAAGAGCGGCGCCATGAACCTCAGCAAGGTCGACCTCAACCTGTTCATCGTCTTCGACGCGATCTACACCGAAGCCAACCTGACTCGCGCCGGGCAGATCGTCGGTATCACCCAGCCGGCGGTGTCCAATGCCCTGTCACGGCTGCGCGAAACCTTCAACGACCCGCTGTTTGTACGTACCGCCCAGGGCATGGTGCCCACGCCCATGGCCCAGAACATCATCGGCCCGGTGCGCAACGCACTGGCGCTGCTGCGCACCTCGGTGCAGGAAAGCCGCATCTTCAACCCGCAGCAGGCCAACAAGACCTTCCGCATCAGCATGACCGACCTCACCGAGGCGGTGATCCTGCCGCCGCTGTTCCAGCGCCTGCGGCGCCTGGCCCCGGCGGTGCTGATCGAAAGCTTCCTGTGCAAGCGCCGCGAAACCACCAAGGAACTGGCCGCCGGGCGCCTGGACTTCGCCGTCGACGCGCCGCTGAACACCGACCCGCAGGTGCGTCACGTCAAACTGATGCAGGACCGTTATGTTTGCGCCCTGCGCCAGGGCCACCCACTGGCGGATGCCAAGCTGACCCTCGACAACTACCTGGGCATGACCCACATCCATATCTCCAGCCGCCGCAACGGCCTGGGTTACGTCGACCTGGCACTGGGCAAGATGGGCGTGCAGCGCAAGGTCGCACTGCGCTCTCAGCATTACCTGATGGCTTCACAGGTATTGCAGCAGACCGACATGGCCATGACCGTGCCCGAGCGCTTCGCCCGCCGTCACCAGCTGCGTTTCCAGCCGCTGCCGGTGGAGGTGCCGCCGCTGGAAACACACCTGTACTGGCACGAAAGCACCGACCAGGACCCGGCCAACCGCTGGATGCGCGAGCAGATCATCGAATTGTGCGAGCGTGTGGTGGCTGAAGCAGAGCGTGCGATGGAGCCTGCCTGAGCCCTCGTGAAACCCTGTGGGTTCGATGTGAACCCACAGGGTAAAAAATCTATTCCGCTACGACCTATCGTTAGAGAAAAATATTCTCTCGTTCCGGCCACTTTGCAGCATAAAGAGCAAATTCATATCCACTTCAGCGCGTACGCTTGATGCAACGATTGCCGACTCCACGGCAACATTGCACGGACCCGCACCATGCCTAGCGCCCCGCTTTATTTCGACTACGCCGCAACCACTCCGGTCGATGACCGGGTCATCGAAACCATGCTCACCTGCCTCGGTCGCCAGGTGACCTTCGGCAACCCCGCGTCCAGTGGACACGCTTATGGGCAGGCCGCACGCGAAGTGGTCGAGCAGGCTCGCCGGCAAGTGGCCGAGCGGGTCGGCGCGCGAGCCGACGACATCGTCTGGACATCCGGCGCCACCGAGTCCAACAACCTCGCGCTGAAGGGCATCGCCCAGGGCATGGCCCAGCCGGGCCACCTGATCACCAGCCAGCTCGAGCACAAGGCCGTGCTCGACTCGGTCAACGAACTGGAGCGCCAGGGCTGGGCCGTCACCCGTCTGGCGCCGGACGCCAGCGGCCTGATCCAGCCCTACGCCGTGCAGGCGGCCCTGCGCGTCGACACCCGCCTGGTGTCGCTGATGGCCGTGAACAACGAACTGGGTACCGTCACCGACTTCGCGGCCATCGGCGAACGGGTTCGCGCCCATGGCGCCCTGCTGCATGTGGATGCGGCCCAGGCGGTCGGCAAGCTGGCCATCGACCTGCAGGCGATGGCGGTGGACCTGATGTCGTTTTCGGCGCACAAGGTGTATGGGCCGAAAGGCATCGGCGCGCTGTATGTCGGGCCCCGTGCCCGTGAGCTGATGCGTGCGCAGATCCACGGTGGCGGGCATGAGCAAGGGCTGCGCTCGGGTACCTTGCCGACGCATCAGATCGTTGGCATGGGCAGCGCCTTCGCCTTGGCCGGTGAGCCGGGTGACCGCGAGCATCAGCGTATCGAGCAATTGGCCGAACGCTTGCGTGAAGGGTTGCTGGCGTTGCCCGGCGTCAGCCTCAATGGCTGCGCCAGGCAGCGCATTCCTCACACCTTGAACCTGTGCATCGAGGCCAGCGGTTTCAACAGCATGACCTTGGCCAGTGAACTGGCGCTGTCGACTACTTCGGCATGCAACTCGGCGAGTAACGCGGCTTCGCATGTGCTGTTGGCGCTGGGGATGGACGAGGCGCGGGCACGCAGCAGCGTTCGGGTGAGTATCGGGCGGTTTACCAGCGAGGCCGAGGTGGACACGGCGATTGCGGTGTTCGGGCGGGCTTTGGCGGCGGCTTCTGCGGCATTGTGGTAGGGGGCTTGAGGCGAGCACGCCGACCCCCACCGCCCCTCAGAGGAAGGTAAACACCGTCGAAGCCGGCAAACGCGACTTGTTCAGCCCGGCATTGAAGTCCGCATCGCTGCGATAGCCCAGGCTCAACACCACCACGCTGCTGTAGCCCTGCTCACGCAAGCCCAGTTCGGCATCCAGTACCTTGCTGTCGAAGCCTTCGATCGGCGTGGCATCCAGCCCGTGGGCTGCGGCACCGAGCAGTGCGGTCCCCAAGGCCAGGTAGGTCTGTTTCTCCATCCAGTGCTGCAGGTCCTTCTGGTCGAAGCGGTGCAGGTCCACGTAACCGCGACGGCTCTGGTTCTGCCCTGCCCGCGCCTGCTCGTCGCGGAAGCGGCCATCGGCCTGTTCCTGGTCGAGTACCGCATTCAGGTGCGCCTCGGTCATGTCGGTGCGGGTGCAGAACACGATCACATGCGAGGCGTCGAGAATCTTCGGCGAGTTGTAGGCAAAGCGACCGTCGGTGGCTTTGGCCAGGCGGGCCTTGCCTTCGGCGCTGTCGGCGACGATGAAATGCCAGGGCTGCGAGTTGACCGAAGACGGGCTGTGGCGCAGCTGCTCGAGCAACGCATCGACCGTGGCCTGAGGGATCTTGCGGGCGGCATCGTAGGCCTTGGTGGTATAGCGGCGCTTGGCCAGGGAGACGGTATCCATGCTGCAACTCCAGTGAACGAAAGGGGATTTGTCGCGCATCTTATCTTTCCTGCTGATAAGAAAAACCGGCAGAATGCAGCAACACTTTCACCCCTGGAGTGAAAATGCTTCGTCTTACCGACCTGGAGCTGTTCGTGCGCAGCAGCGTACTCGGCAGCTTCACCGCCGCCGCCCATGAAGCCGACCTGCTGCCCGGGCAAGTGGCTGCCGCGATCAAGCGCCTGGAACGCGACCTCGACGTGCGCCTGTTCGCCCGCACCACCCGCAGCTTGCGCCTGACCGCCGAGGGCGAGCTGTACCTGCCCACTGCCCAGCGTGTGCTGGACACCCTGCGCCAGGGCCACGAGCAGCTTCACGGCAGCCACAGCACCCTGCGCGGCGTGTTGCAGGTCTCGGCGCCATCGGACATTGGCCGCAACCTGCTGCTGCCTTGGCTCAGCGCGTTTCGCCGCGAGCACCCGGCCCTGAACCTGCGTTTCTTCCTCTCCGACCAGATGGCCGATTTCAGCCGCGACCCGGTGGACATCGCCATCCGCTATGGCCTGAACCAGGACGCCAACTACATCGCCCTCCCCCTGGCCCCCTGGAACCGCCGCGTGGTGGTGGCATCGCCCGGCTACCTGGCCCGCCACGGCCGCCCCCGCACGCCCGAAGAACTGCAGCAACATGACTGCCTGCTGTACCTGCAACACAACCGCGTGTACGACAAATGGCAGCTTGGCAACCGCACCGTACAGGTACGCGGGCCACTGGTCAGCGACGATGCCGACGTGGTGCGGCGCTGGGCGCTGGAAGGCGAAGGCATCGTCTACAAGTCGTGGCTGGACGTCAGCGCCAACATCGCCGCCGGCGAGCTGGAAGTCCTGCTGCCGGACCACCAGGGCGAAGCCACGCCGGTGACGCTGGTGTGCCCGCACCGCAAGCAGCTGTCGCCTGCGGTGACACAATTGCACCTGTGGTTGCGCGAGCGCTTTGCCGCGCTGCAGCCTGCACAATTGTTCTAAACCCGCTGGCGCATCTGCGGTAAGGTGAACTGCCCTACCCGTCAGCAGTGCAGCGCCATGAGCAACTGGATCGACCTCAAGCAAGACGCCGACACCGGCATCGAGTCGGTCCGCGCGCATTTTGTCGGCCATGCCTACGACCCGCACTGGCACGACAGCTTCCTGGTTGGCTTCACCGAGCAGGGCGTGCAGCAGTTCGATTGCCGCAAGGTGCGCCACAACAGCACGCCGGGGCACGTGTTCCTGCTCGAGCCTGGCGATATCCACAACGGCCAGGCGCCCACCGCCGAAGGCTTTACCTACTCGACGTTGTACCTGCAGCCACATTGGCTGGAGGCCGAACTGCGCACGTTGTTCGAACAGGCACCGAGCGACAGCCTGCCGAGCATCGCCGAGCCCTTGTGCCATGACCCGCGCCTGGTCGGCGCCGTCGCCCGGGCCTTCCAGGCCGTGCATGGCCCGGAGTTGCGCATCGTGCGGCAAACCGCCACCGATGACCTGCTCAGCTGCCTGACCCGCCACCTGCACTGGCGCAAGCGCCTGAACCCCGACCCACGCCTGCCGCTGACCGCGCAGCGGGCACGTGACTACCTGCACGCCCACCTGGACCAGGACATCGGCCTGGAGCAGCTGGCACAGGCCTGTGGGGTCGACCGCTTCCGCCTGACCCGGGCCTTCAAGGCCGCCTTCGGCCTGGCGCCCCACGCTTACCTGATCCAGCTGCGTCTGACCCGCGCCCGGCGCCTGCTCGCCCAAGGCCAGACGCCCGCCGAGGTGGCCATGGTGCTGGGCTTTGCCGACCAGAGCCATCTGGGGCGCTGGTTCCGGCGCGCTTACCAGCTGACCCCGGCCGACTACCGCCGCCGCTGCTCAAACCTTCCAGACTGACGCGGGGTCAGCTGCGAGCATGGGGCTCTGATCAATCGGAGCCGTTTACCATGTCGCAATCGTTGTTGCCGTTCATCCTCTTCGCCCTGGTCGCCAGCATCAGCCCGGGGCCGACCAACCTGCTGATGCTTGCCCATGGAGCCCGTGAAGGCATGCGCGCCAGCCTGGTGCCGATACTCGCGGCCTGCGGTGCGGCGGCGGCGGTCGTGCTGCTGGTGGGAATGGGCCTGGGTGAACTGCTGATGCGCCACCCGCTGGCTCAACGTGCGATGAGCTGGGCAGGTGTGCTCTGGCTGAGCTGGCTGGCCTTGCGCATGTTGCGCAGCGCGGGTGAACCGCTGGATACCTCATCGGGGAGCAGTTTCGGGCCATTGAGCGCGGCGTCATTGCAGGTGGTGAACCCGAAGGTATGGATGATGGCGGTGGCGGTGATCGGGGTGTTTGCCGCGCCGTCGTTGCCAGTGTGGCAACTGGCGCTGGTGTTCCTGCTGATTGCGCTGCCGTGCATGGCGGCGTGGGCCGCGCTTGGAGTGGGCAGCGCGCGCTGGTTGCAGGCGCCGGGGCGTTTGCTGTGGTTCAACCGGGGGTTGGCCGGGTTGCTGCTGGTGTCGGCCTGGGCTGCAGTGCTGAGCTGAAACTGATCCAGCCTCTCATAGAACAATACATAACTCTTTGATTTAGATGGGGTCTTGTGGGAGCGGGCGGGCCCGCGAACACCGGCGAAGCCGGTGCCATGCACCGCGTCGCATGCTTCGCGGGCACGCCCGCTCCCACAGGGTAAAGCGGCGCATGCTGAGGCTTTGTTCTCTGCGCGACAGCGCAGCCCAAAGGGCTGGGTGATCTCCCACAGGTAATGTACCGCTCTTGAAGTTGGTGCAATCCCTGTGGGAGCGGGCGCTGCCCGCGAAGGGGCCGTTGCAGGTAAATCAGTGGCCAAGCGCCTCGCGAAAACGCCGGGTACTGGCCACGGCCAGCAGCAAACCGACCACTGCCACGCTGCCTCCCACCCAGCCGATATCGGCCACGCCCATCTGGCTACTGACGATACTGCCCAGCAAAGCGCCGCCACCGATGCCGATGTTGTAGATGCCGGAGAACAGCGCCATGGCCACGTCGGTGGCATCGGACGCCAGCTTGAGGGTCTTGGACTGCAGCGACAGGCTGAAACTGAGGATCGCCACGCCCCAGAACATGCTCAGCGCCGCGAACACATAAAAGTTAGCGGACAGCGGCAGCAGCAACAGCAGGCAAGCCGCCAACACGCCGATCGAGCCCACCAGGAAGCCATGCGGGAAGCGGTCGCTGTAACGGCTGAACAGCACCGAGCCAAACACCCCAGCGCCACCGAACAACAGCAGCAACAGCGTGGTACGTTCGCCACCGATCTGCGCGACGTGCAGGGCAAAGGGCTCGATGTAGCTGTAGGCGGTGAATTGCGCGGTGATCACCAGGGTCACCAGCAGGTAGGTGATCACCAGTGCCGGGCGCTTGAACAGGATCGGCAGGCTGCGCAGCGAGCCGGAGTTCTGGCTAGGCAGCAACGGCAGCGACTTCATCAGGCACAGCATGGTCACCAGCGCTACGCCGGCAATGCTGAGGAAGGTGATGCGCCAGCCCAGCGCTTCGCCCACCACGCGCCCCAGTGGAATACCCAGCACCATCGCCAGGGTCGTGCCCGTTGCCAGCAACCCCAGCGCCTTGGCCTGCTGGCCCGGCGGTGCCACGCGCACGGCCAGCGACGCGGTGATGGCCCAGAACACGGCATGGGCCAGGGCGATGCCGATGCGGCTGACCAGCAGCATGGCAAAGCTCTGCGACAACCACGACAGCAGGTGGCTGAGGATGAACACCAGGAACACGAACAGCAGCAGGCGCCGGCGTTCGATGTTGCGGGTAAGCAGCATCATCGGCAGCGAAGCCAGCGCCACCACCCAGGCATAGATGGTCAGCATCAGGCCGACCTGCGCGGTGGTCATGTCGAAGCTGCTGCCGATGTCGCTGAGCAACGCCACCGGGACGAACTCGGTGGTATTGAAGATGAAGGCCGCCAAGGCCAGGGCGATCACGCTCAGCCAGCTGCCGCCACCCGTGCTCGGGGGCAGGTTGTTGGGGATGGGTCCGTTCATGGGTGGGAATCTGTTCTCCGCAGGCATGGCGAAAGGACGCGCGTCAGGGGCCAAGTATCGGCCGCGCTGAGGCACGGGTTTGTTATTGGAAGGATTGCCCGCATGGTACGCGTCACGCCGTGGCCTCACAACCATGGCGGCGGCGCGCACCAGTATGCCCTGCGAAAAAGACCGGTATGTGCCGCGTCAGCCCTGCAGGGTGGCCATGTCGATCACGAAGCGGTACTTCACATCGCCGGCGATCATGCGCTCATAGGCCTGGTTGATGTTGCGGATGTCGAGCATCTCGATGTCGCAACGGATGTCATGCGCGGCACAGAAGTCCAGCACCTCCTGGGTTTCGGCGATGCCGCCGATCAGCGAACCGGCCAGCACCCGACGCTTGAGCACCAGGTTGGCCGCATGCACGGCCGGGTCGATCGGCTCGATCAGGCCGACCAGGATGTGCACGCCGTCGAACTTCAGGGTTTCCAGGTAGGGGTTGAGGTCGTGCTGCACCGGGATGGTGTCGAGCAGGAAGTCGAAACGGCCGGCGGCGGCACGCATCTGCTCGTCATCGGTGGACACGATGACATGGTCGGCGCCCTGGCGGCGGGCTTCCTCGGCCTTGGCCGGGGAGCGGGTGAACAGGGTCACTTCGGCGCCGAGGGCCTTGGCCAGCTTGATGCCCATGTGGCCCAGACCACCCATGCCGAGGATGCCGACCCTGTGACCGGGGCCGACGCCATGGTGCTTGAGCGGCGAATAGGTGGTGATGCCCGCGCAGAGGATCGGCGCCGCGCTGGGCAGGTCCATGCCGGCCGGAATCCGCACCACGAAGTGCTCGCTGACCACGATGCTGCTGGAATAGCCGCCCATGGTGTTGCTGCCATCGACCCGGTCCGGGGTGGCGTAGGTCATGGTCGGGCCTTCCAGGCAGTATTGCTCCAGGTCCTTGGCGCAGGCTTCGCAGTGGCGGCAGGAGTCAACCATGCAGCCGACGCCGACCAGGTCGCCGACCTTGTGCGATGTGACCTTGTCGCCCACGGCGGTGACCCGGCCGATGATCTCGTGGCCAGGCATCAGTGGGTACACGGCGATGCCCCACTCGTTACGCGCCTGGTGGATGTCGGAGTGGCACACGCCGCAGTAGAGGATCTCGATGGCAACGTCGTCCGGGCGCGGTGCACGGCGCTCGAAGGTCATGGGCGCCAAGGGGCTGGTGGGGGTTTGGGCGGCGTATCCGATGGCGGTGTACATGGGGGACCTCACAGGGAAGTGAAACGATTCAGGCCGCGCATTCTGCTCGCCAACGCCCTCCCCGCCCACGGCTGATCCTCCGGCATCCATGCCTGATCCTCCGGACCTCATCTCGAGCATCTGGCGCTGGCCGGCCAATCTGCGATGATGACACTGTCTGATTCTCTGCCCTGGTTCATCATGCAACTGACCCGCCACGTCGACGCCAACGCCCCGCTGTGTTCAATGATCCGCAGCCTGGCCACCCGCCCAGGCTTCGTGCCCACGCACCTGCCCCAGGTGCAGGTACTGAGCTGGGACCACTACGTGGCCAGCAGCCCGCAGATCTACGAGCCGAGCCTGATGATCCTGGCCCAGGGCAGCAAACTGGCGCGCCTGGGGCCGCGTACCCTGGAGTACGGTGCCGGGCATTACCTGGTGCAGGCGCTGTCGGTGCCGTTCATGTGCGAGACCTTCGCCACCACCGACGAGCCGCTGCTGGGCGTGGCGGTGGACATCGACCGCGGTGTGCTGGGCGAACTGGTGCAGAGCATGGACCTGGCACCCGACCCCGCAGTGCAAGCGCAGACGCCACAGTCGATGACTTCGGCGGCGCTCGATGCGCCGATGCGTGAATCCGTGGAGCGCCTGTTGCACTGCCTGCAGGACCCGCTGGACGCCAAGGTGCTGGGCCCGGCGCGCATTCGCGAAGTGTTGTACACCGCACTGCGTGGCCCCCAGGCCGGGGTACTGCGGGCGCTGGTGGAGCAGCAGGGGCACTTCGCCCGCATCGGTGCGGCGCTGACGCACTTGCGCGAGCATTACACCGAACCGCTGAGTGTCGAGGCGCTGGCCGCCTGCGCCAACATGAGCGTGTCGACATTCCATGAGCACTTCAAACGCTGCACCGACATGGCGCCGATGCAGTACCTCAAGCGCCTGCGCCTGCTCAAGGCGCAGCAGATGCTGATCGGCGAAGGGCTGGGTGTGGCGCAGACGGCGCACCGAGTGGGGTATCAGAGCACCTCGCAGTTCAGCCGCGAGTACAAGCGCCAGTTTGCCCGCAGCCCGGGGGATGAACTGCCCTACCAGAGCCTGCCTGTCTGATACAGGATTCTTACCGCCCAGTAGATCGACATCAAGGGAATGGCCATACAGATCTGCCCCGGGAAGCCAAGAACGCGGCGCAGCCCCAGGGGCTGATCTGCATGGCTGTCCGTGGCTCAGGCCGCCGTAGCCTGCTGCTGTACCCGCACGCTCAGCATGCCTGACAGCGAAACCAGCCACAGCACCAGGAACACACCGGCGATAGCGAGATTTGACGTTAGCGGCAAGGTGCTGACGATGCCTGAGGCTAGTGAGCCGAATATCAACATCAAGCAGCCTTGCAAGCTTGCCGCAACACCTGCTCGATCAGGGAACAGGGACATGGAACGGGCCATGGCATTGGAGAAAATGAAACCCTGACCGAACGCAACCAACATGATGCCACTCAGGATACTCGCCAGGCTCAGCCCACTCGGCCTGGCAGCGATCATTGCTACCCCTAGCAAGAACAGCGACATGCCCGTCCACATCAAGACCTGCGGATTGACGCGCCGGATCAACGCCCGGTTCAGCAACGTACCGACCAGGTAGCAGCTACCCACGGCGAGCGCCGTCGTACCGAAGTATTGTGCGCTATGCCCCAACCGCTCCTGGACAACATACGGCCCGAACACGTTCCACAACAGGAACGCCGAGAAACTGGAGCCAAGCACGGTCACCGAGGAAAGAAAGCGGCTGTCAGCCAAGATGCAGCGGTAGCCAGCGATGGTCTGCAAGGGGCTGCGCCGCCCGGCGCGTGGCAACGACTCCTTGAGCCCCGCCAGCACAAAGGCCAGCACGATCACCGCGTACACTGCATACAGGACGAAATTGTAGCGCCACCCCAGATGCACCTCGATCATGCCTCCCACATAGGGTGCGATGACGGGCCCCAGGCCGAAAGCCAGGCTGAGGTAAATGATTGCCACATAGAAACGCGGCCCTTTGACGATGTCCACCAGCAAGGCACGCGCAACCACCTGGCAAGCGCCGATAGCGAAGCCTTGCAGTGCACGGGCCAGCAGCAGCATTTCTATGGAAGTGGCCACCGTGGCAAGCACGCTGCCGGCAAGAAACACCAGTAGCCCCAAATGCACCGCAGGCCTGCGCCCACGGGCATCGGCCATGACGCCGAAGAACAGCTGGCCGATCGCATAGAACAATAGCGTGATGGTAATGGTGTTCTGCATCAGCGCAGGGCTGGCCGACAACTCCCGGCCGATGGAGGGAATGCTGGGCGCATACAGGTCGATGGCGATGCCGCCCACACTGTTGATCAGAGGGGCCAGAAAGACGATGAAATTCTCGTAACGCTTGGTCACGGTCATGCTTACCTCCAGCGCGCCGGGCAAGGTGATGCCCAGCGCGTGTCATGGTCAGGCCGATGCCTGGCGGGTGAAATGTGGCTGGGCGAGGCCAAGTTCAGGTGCAGGTGCGCGGGTCCAGATGCTGGGTGGTGACAGGCGAGACACCACAACCCGTGGCCGTTGCTCGTAATAGGTACCCCAGTTGATGGCAGGCTCCTTGACTCGCCCTCTGTCCGCACTCCCCAGGTCGTCGAGGTTGTCGACAATTGGCAACAGCAGCTGGCGCACCTGTTCGGTCGCGGTCAGCACAACCAGGCCAAAGTTGCGCAGCGCCAACATGCTGATCACATTATTGAGCAGGTACTTGCCTGCCCCGCTGCCGCTTCGGAATGACGCAAAGGCACCGACTTCGGCGATGCGCCCGCGGTCCACGCCATAACGTTCATCCAGGCCTTCATCCAGGTAGTATTCGCTGAACAGCTTGCCGGAGTCGCCATAGCTGATACCGGCGCAGGCATAGCCCGGGGCCCCTCCGTTGGCATCTGTCAGGCAGACGAACAGATCGGGCTGCGGCTCTGGAGTGGCGTCATAGTGCTTCAGGTAATGCGCACGCACCGCCTCTTGCAGGCACCGGTAGCCGGGCCGCCCCTTGTAGAAATTACGCACGATGTACATGGGGTTCCCTCCTCCTCAGGCGTACATCTGATCAATGAAGCGAGCTTCGATTTCAGCACGTCGCGGGCGCCCGGTAACGGTGTAGAACTGCTCGCGGAACAGGGCGATATCTTCGATCACGCGAATCTGCCGAACCCTGGCAAAATCAGCGAGGCGATGCTCCAGACGCGCCATTTCGTCACGTACACACTCAGTGCCAGCGGTGCTGAGCACGATGGCGCAGGGCTCGTCCTTGCCCTCGCCCATGACGATCATGTCGTCCACCAGCGGGCTTTCCTTGTACACGTTCTCCACCCACTCGGGCGAAATGTTGCGTGCCGTGGAGAGGATGATCACGTGCTTCTTGCGCCCGGTGATGTAGAGGAAGCCGTCGCGGAACTCGGCGATATCACCGGTATGCAAATAGCCATCGGACAGATCGCAAGCAGTATCGTCAGCGTTGTAATACCCCGCGCACAGGGTTGGCGTGCGGACCAGCAGCTCGCCATCGACCAGCTTGGGCTCGATTCCGTCGAGGAGCTTGCCGGCAGAGCCGATTCGCCGCTCGACGGGCGAGTTCAGCGAAATGATCGACGAGTTCTCGCTCAGACCATAGGCCTCGAACACCTGCACACCACGGGCCTCCAGTGCCTCCAGGACGATGACCGGGATCTTCGCGCCACCGGTGATGATATGCGGGCGCTGCGAACCGAACAGTTGCTGCACCGAGCAGTGCTCAAGCAGCATGTTGGCCTCCTCCAGCAACTTGGGTGGCAAGTACAGGAAGTTCGGCTGGTTGGGGGCAATGAGTTCCAGGTACTGCGCAGCGTTGCCACTCGCCGCGCCGTATTCGGGCACGCCCTCGGGCATCAGGGACAGGGTGCCCCCCGACAGAATCGGGATGAACACGCCGAGCACCTGTTCGATCAACAAGCTCATGGGTACGATGGAGAAGTAGTGCAACGGTTGCTGTGGCAAGCGCTTCATCACGTTGTCCACCAACAGGCCGACCGCTTCGTCGCGAATCATCACCCCCTTGGGTTTCGAGGTGGTACCTGAGGTATGGATGATCGATACGATGCCGTCCGGCATCAATTCGTCTTCGTTGCGCCACTCATCGCCGATAGCCTGGGTCATCAGTTGGCCTGGAATGAAGCAGGGCTTGTCCGGCAGAATGCCGTGCAGGCGGCTAGCGGTTTTCTCATCGCTGACCAGTACCGCTGCTGCCTTGCCCAGCAGGCTGCCGATCTGATCATCGGAAAACTCGATTGGCACGGGCAACAGTACTGCACCGATTTTTTGAATCGCCAGTAACGTGTAGACCCATTCGTAACAAGAGCGCATGGCGATACCGAATACCTTGCGTTCGCAGCGGCCCACACGGCCCTCAAGCGCATTCGCCAGGCGCACTACATCACGCCGCAATTCGTGCAAGGTATATTCACGCCCGCCCATTTCACGGATGACGACGCGGTCGGGCGTTCCTGCCAGGTAATCCTGCATTTTCTTGCTGATCATTGGCCGGTACCTCCGATGCGATAGCTCTGGGCGCCGAAAATGCGACGCGAAGTATCGTCCAGCCGGCGGCGGCCGTGCATGACGCGCGTGTTGTCGATGACAATGATGTCGCCCTTCTGCCAGAAATGGCTGTAGGTATTGCGCTCCGTTACCTCCTTGATTTCATCCCATATTTCAAGCGAGATATCCTCCCCATCCGCCCACGTTATACGTGGCGGTTCGTAATTGACACTGGGGCCAAGCATCGAATTGCAGAACGCTTTGCGGCCGCTGAAGCAACTGGTTTCCACGGCTGAAATAATCAGTTCCGAGGCAATGAGATGTTGGTCGATGCGCCGATAAGTTTGCCCGGCGACCTGCTCATTGACTTGCTGCAGATGCGCGTCCGTTATCGCCTCCAACGGCAATTGCAGTTCAATGCTCAGGAAGCGTTTTACGTTTTGCCACGGAATACGCCGGCTGTATCGAATCTCGCGCTGCTCAAATAACTTTCGGGTTTTCGCCGACAAGTCGAACAGCACACGTTGGCCATCGCAGAGCGTAGTTTGCGATCCGACAGACGCCGCTTCCAGGCAATAGAACCACTGCAAGTCAGGATTGAACGGCAGGTTTCCGTTTTCGCGGTGCAGGCCCATTTCATGCACGCCCGCCTCGATTTCCGCAGTATTCGACGTGGCCGCCTTGCGTGCAGGGTCGAAGGTGACGCGCGCGGAGTGTGCACTGACGAATTCATTGAAGTCAGTAAGACTATCTGCAAAGTCACGGTAAATGACCGCACCGCTATGGACCAGGTCTTCGTACAGTGCTGCACCGCTGATCGAATCACAAACGCGCCTGTCACGATCGACAGCAACTACACATTCGAAACCGTAGCAAGGCGTCGGCTGCCCGTAATAAGGAAGTACCAGGGGTTGCACGTGCGCCAGCATGACTCATTCCTCCGTGAAGTGTGGGTTCAGGTAGAAACGTCCGCTACCCGATGACCACACAGTAAGTGAAATGAGTACGTGGCTGGTTTTAAGAAATCGAAAGGCGTTGTAAAAAATTAAAAGTCCGTTTCATCAATCCGTCCGCAACGCCTCGGCGACTTGCTCGATCAACGCGCGCAAGCTGGAAAGATCTTTGCTGTCGCTGCGATCGCGCGCCCAGATCATGTCCAAGGTGAAGCTGGGAAACCCAAGCGGCGGCTGGCAGACTTTCACTTGCGCGGGGATCCGCAACAGCGGTAACAACCGCGCAGGCAACGCAACGGTGGCAGGCACCGCGGCGACGATGTTCACGCAGGCCTGGTAGCCGTTGGCGCGCACCAGCACATTGCGCGAGCGCCCCACTTTGTCCAACCAGCTGTCGACCATGTTCTTTTCCGAGATCCATGGCGTGGGGAATACATGGGGCGAGGCACAAAACTCATCCAGGCTCATTGCACCGTCGTTCACCAGCGCGTCCAGGCTGGTCAGGCATACGAAATCATCGTTGATCACCGCCTGCCATTGCAGTTCGGGGTGCATCTGGTGATAGCCCGGTCCAAAGCCGATGGCGATATCAATTTCACCCGAAATCAGCCGGTCCACCGGGAGGTCACGGCTCAGGCGATCCAAATGCAGCGACGTGTTGCCATGGGTGCGAGACAGCACCGCCAGGGCCTGAGGCAGGAATGACAGTTCAAAATATTCCGGGGCACAAAGCCTCCAGATTTTACGCACGGCCTGCAGCGACACCGTGCTGTCGTCTTCTGCGCAGCGGTTGACGGACTCGACCACCACCCGCAGATAGGGAGCGATCTTCTCAGCCTTGGTGGTCGGCTGAAGCACACCCTGCGAAGAAGAAAACAACGTATCGTCAAAGCACCCGCGCAGGCGCTTGAGGCAATAACTGACCGTGGGCTGGCTGACACTCATCAGCTCGGCAGTGCGCTTGGCGCTACGCAGCTCCAGCAAGTTGAGAAACACCACGATGTCCTGCAGGTCCAATTGCTTGAGGTAGTTGCTGTGAAGCATGGAAATTCCTCCTGAATATTCCAGTTCATGGAGTGGGAGCCCCCTCGCCAGGCAGATGCGCGAGCAACTGCTTCAGCAGTTGTGCAAAAACTGCCCGCTGCTGTGCATCCAAAGGGGCCAACACCAACTCTTGAATTTCGGTATGTGTAAGGACGGCCCTTTCGATCAATGCCCTCCCCCCGGCAGTCAGTGCAACCTGATAACTGCGCTTGTCGTGGCTGTCGGCAATACGCTCGACCATCCCGGCGCTTTCCAGCCGAGCCAGCCGGTTGGTCATGGCTCCCGAAGTGATGAGCAACGAACGATACAGTTCAGTTGGCGTCAAGCGGTACGGCGCCCCTGCTCGACGCAGCGTTGCCAGCACATCGAACTCACCTTCCTTGAATCCGTACTGTGCCAGCGCTTCGGCACGCATGCGTTCCAGGTGTTTCTGAATGCGCACCATACGCCCGAATACCTCCATGGATGTGACATCCACCGAGGGCATCGCCTGTGCCCATTGTGCCACCACGAAATCCACATGGTCATTCATCGCTTCCCTCGATCGTGCAAATTATCAACGTTAACCCGTACACATTCCTGAACCTCGACGCCTTTAAACTATCTTAACGTTAAGCTATCTTGACGGGCATGTGGCTGAAGGATCAGGAGATACACATGGCATTTTTCACACACGGACAGCATCGACATTACTATTACGACGCAGGCGCCGGCAGCCCGGTTTTGCTATTGCATGGCCTCGGTAACAGCGGGCGGGCCTGGATACCTCAGGTCAACGCGCTGCTTGGCCTCGGCCATCGCGTCATCGTATCCGACCTGCTGGGCCACGGCGCGTCCAGTGAAGCGCCCGAAGGTATCACAGCCCATACCCAGGCACTGGAAATGCTGGCACTGCTCGATCACTTGGGGCTCGACAGCACACACCTGATCGGCCTGTCCCTGGGCGGGATGGTGGCACTCGAAATGGCCTGTCATGCTCCGCAAGCGGTGCAGAAGCTGGTCGTCGCCGGTACGTTCGTCAACATGAACACTTCACATCGGCAGGGGATGCTCGATGACTGGGCCGCAGGCCTGCGGCAGACGGATGGATGCCTGAAGCGATTCAAGTCAACCTGGCCGGCGTTGGTCGGTGCAGATTTCGCAGACTCTGCCCGCGGCCAGCGGCTCTATCAGGCCTGGCACGCCCAAGCCGCTCAATTGTCCGCGCAAGACCAGATCCGCTGGTGCAATGGCATGAAGCACTTCGACGTCAGCAACCAGTTGCCGCTTATCCAGGCCGCGACCCTGGTGCTCGCAGCCGAAGGAGACTCCATCAGCCCACGCTCGGAAGCCGAGGAAATCAGCCTGCGTATCGCTCACGCCCGACAGATAACCCTGGCGGGCGACGGCCATGTGTTCAACATCCCCCACGCCCATGCCTTCAACCTGGCAATAGGTGCCTTCCTGCAGGAGCAACCTCACGATGCGTAATCTGCCAAACAAAGCGTGCGTCGGCTTGTTGGCCGTACTGATCGGATTGAACCTGCGCCCCATCATGGCCGCCATCGGCCCATTGCTGGGAACACTGCAACATGAACTGGGCCTGAGCAACGCAGAAGGCGGCCTGCTGACGACCCTGCCGGTCATGATGATGGGCCTGTTTGCGCTCTCCGGCCCATGGCTGCTGCGCCTTGTCGGTGAAGTCAAAGGCGTGGCGCTGGGTATCTCGCTGATTGCCATGAGTTGCGCCGCGAGGGCCTATGTGACGTCGAGTTCGGCACTGATCGCCACAGCGGCTCTGGGAGGTGTCGGCATTGCAGTGATCCAGGCATTGATGCCCGCGTTCATCAAGCGCAGTCACCCCGATAGCGGGGGTATGCTGATGGGGTTGTTCACCACCGGCATCATGGGCGGCGCAGCGCTGGCCGCCGCCTTTGCGGCCCCTGGCGCCGCCCTGATGGGTTGGCAACTGACCTTGGGGGTGGCGGCTTTGCCGGCATTGCTCGGGTTGCTCGCCTGGTTGTTCGCCGTCGGTCGCCACCCCGTTAGCCGCAGCGATGCCCGCTTGCCATACAGAAACGGGCGAGCCTGGTTGCTGCTATTGTTCTTCGGTCTTGGCACCGGGGCCTATACGCTGGTGCTAGCCTGGCTTGCGCCGTTCTATGTCGAATTGGGCTGGACTGCCGCCGATGCCGGTTACCTGTTGGCAGCCCTTACCCTGACGGAAGTCATCGCCGGCCTGCTGGTTTCAGCATTCATTCAACGCTACCCCGACCGCAGGCAGCCGCTGACGATGGTGATAATCCTGCTACTGGTGGGCTTGGCATGCTTGATGATCGCGCCGCTGCAGCTCGCGATAGTGGCCACGTTGTGCCTGGGGCTGGGCATCGGTGCACTTTTCCCGCTTTCGCTCATCGTCACCCTCGATCACGCCGACTCGCCAGCGCAAGCCGGTGCACTCCTGGCATTCGTACAAGGTGGTGGCTACCTGATTGCCGCCAGCGTACCGCTGATGGCCGGTGTAGTGCGCGACCACCTCAGTTCCTTGCACTGGGCTTGGGGAATAATGGTCATTGGCACGTTGCTGCTACTGGGGCTGTCCGCCCTGCTGCGCCCAACATCCAGGCATTCGCCAGAATGCGCCCCGCAGAGCATGAACCGGTAACTGCCAGTGGCCTCCTACTGTAGTTTCGGCGCCAGTAGTGCCGTGGCAGTCAGTCTGCCAAAGGCCACTGCGCCAGCGGCCAGTAACGGCCTTTGCGCGATTCGTACAGAGTGAAGTGCCTGGCGCTGAAATGGAAATCAGGCGCCTCGGCCGCCTCCGGGGCCTGGCCGCGAAAGTCCCGTGACAAGGTCAGGTGCGGGCGGTATTCACGGGCCTGCGCTTCGAACCCCATCGGCAGCAACGCCTGCTGCAGGCCATAGACCAACTGGCGCAAGGCGGCGGGCGTTTCCTGCGGTTCCAGCACCAGCACATTGGCGCGCTGCCAGGTTTTCAGCTGATCCAGCAGCAAACGCAACGGCGCGCCCGGCCGCGCCAGGTTGTCCACCGCCGCGCAGATTGCCGGCACCTGGGCCGCATCCACATCACCCAGAAACAGCAAGGTGAGGTGGAAGTTTTCGCTGGGCACCGGCTTGCCGCTGCGCAGGCCCAGACTTCGCCGCCACTGGCTTATCGCACGGCGTTGGGCATCGCTGACGGGCAAGGCGAAGAACAACCTTTTGAAGGGGGTGCCACTGGGGCGAATGTCCTGAACCATGTGAACTCCATCACGTGAAACGTTTGCGCACACCATAGGCCATTACACCAAAGTCATCCGGAATTGGCGTAACAATATGTACAAACTACCCCCATGATTGTTTATGCTGGCGAGCTTATGCCATGGCGCATGGCCATTTTTCGACAAGTAACCGTCCATGAAAATTGCACTCGTACTGATCTTCGTCCTCTCGATCGCCTATGTTCACCTGCGCGGTCGGGTGCGCCACAAGCTGACCCGTCAGCTGGGCGACCACTCAAGTTTCCTGGCACCGGTCAACAGCTTCCTGTACCTGTTCTCCAAGCACCCGGCCAAGCCCTACCTGCCGGTCGAGGCGTTCCCCGAGCTGCAGCCGCTCAAGGACCACTGGCAGGAGATCCGCGCCGAAGCCCAGCAGCTGCTGCACGTGGGCGAGATCAAGAAGTCCGACAATTATGACGACGTCGGTTTCAATTCGTTCTTCAAGACCGGCTGGAAGCGCTTCTACCTGAAGTGGTACGGCGAAAGCCACCCGTCGGCGATGACCCTGTGCCCACGCACCACCGAATTGCTGCAAGGCATCGGCACGGTCAAGGCGGCGATGTTCGCCACCCTGCCACCGGGGGCCAAGCTGGTCCGTCACCGTGACCCGTACGCCGGTTCCTACCGTTTCCACCTCGGCCTGGACACACCGAACGATGACGGTTGCTACATCGACGTTGACGGTGAGAAATACTCCTGGCGCGATGGCGAGGGCGTGGTCTTCGACGAGACCTACATCCACTATGCAGCCAACACCACCGAGCACAACCGCATCATCCTGTTCTGCGACATCGAGCGCCCGCTGAAGTACCGCTGGGCCACCGCGTTCAATCGCTGGTTCAGCCGCAACGTCATGGCCGCCGCCGCCGCACCCAACGACGCCGGCGACAAGACCGGCGGCATCAACCGCCTGTTCACCCGCATCTACAAGATCCGCGAGCGTGGCAAGGCGCTGAAAAAACGCAACCGCATGCGCTACTACCTGGAGAAGTGGCTGGTGGTCGCGGCCCTGGTGCTGGTGTTCGTCTACATCTGATATGCCCTTCGCGCCTGTCACCGGCAACCGGCGACAGGCGCAAATTCGACTAGCCTGAAAGCTCCTCCCGCAACCTCCCCAAGGTGAAGACGATGAGCATGATGGACTGGGACGCCTACCGTAAGCAGTTGATGGCCGGCATCGGCGACCTCAAGCAATTGTCCCCCGACACCGTGGCCGGCTACATGACCGCCAGCGGCGCGGGTGCCAAGACCAACCACCTGGACGCCAAGACCCGCGAACTGATCTCCCTGGCCGTGGCCGTCACCACCCGCTGCGACGGCTGCATCGCCGTGCACTCGCAACAAGCCGTCAAGCACGGCGCCACCCGCGAGGAGATCGCCGAGGCCCTGGGCGTGGCCGTGGCGATGAATGCCGGGGCCGCGCTGGTCTACTCGGCCCGCGCCATGGATGCGGTGGGCAAGGCCAACGGCTGAAGGCAAACGGCGTCGCCGCCCTTGCGCGACGGCGCCGCGCCACCCAGACTTGGCGGCCTAGCCATTGCAGGAACCGCCATGATCCACATTCGCCCCATGACGCCCGACGATTTCGAGCGTTTCTGGCCGACCTTCCAGGCCATCGTCCAGGCCCGCGAGACCTACGCCTTCGACCCCGCACTGAACGTCGAGCAGGCACGCCAGCTGTGGCTGCAACTGCCGCTGCACACGCTGGTGGCCGAAGCAGATGGCGAACTGCTCGGTTCCTACTACCTCAAGGCCAACGCCGCCGGCCCGGGCGCCCATGTCGGCAACTGCGGCTACATGGTCTGCGAGGCTGCCCGTGGCCGTGGTGTGGCCCGGCTGATGTGCGAGCACTCGCAGAAGCTGGCGCGCCAGGAGGGCTTCCTGGCGTTGCAGTTCAATTCGGTGGTGGCGAGCAACGAAGTAGCGGTGGCACTGTGGACCAAGTTGGGCTTCGAGACCGTTGGCCGCCTGCCCAAAGCCTATCGCCACGCCCGCCTGGGCCTGGTCGACTGCCTGGTGATGTACAAGTGGCTGGCCGATGAGCCGGTGGTGGAGAAGCCACCGCTGCTGATCGGGCGCAAGAACATCGAGGCACGGGTGTCGCGCCGCCGCGGGCGCTGATACCGGCATTTGACGCGCCGGCCATTCGATGGTCAGATGCGCGCCAGTTTCAGGTGTCCTGCGCCGCCGTGCGCAGGGTGAAACGGGAAGCCGGTGCGTCGTGGTCCACGACAAGTCCGGCGCTGCCCCCGCAACGGTAAGCGAGCGATGCCTTCGACACACCACTGTGCGCCAGCATGGGAAGGTGAAGGCCTCACGACCCTCGCAAGCCCGGAGACCGGCCTGAAGCTTCACTTGGCAACCCGCGGTGGGCGGGCGCAGGCCGGTCTCCGCGTGCGCCTGCGTACGGGGTGTGCCTTTGCGTGTTTTCCACCGGGATCCATTCATTCCTGCAGCAGTGGAACGACATGTCCCGATTCATCAAGCTTCACCCCCTGGCGGCCTGCCTGGCCGTTACCCTGCCAGCCCTGGCCGACGAGCCTGTGCTGAACCTCCCCTCCACGGCCGTCACCGATACCGTTGACCTACAACGCGTCGACCTGGCCACGCCGACCGAAGCCGGTTCACGGCTCCACCTCAGTGCCCTGGAAACCCCGGCCAGCACCAGCAGCATCTCGGCCGAACAGATCGAGCAGCGCAACAACCTCACCGTGCAGGACGCCGTGACCCGCTCGCCCGGCATCACCTTCATCGGCAACCCGGGCGATGGCGGCACCGGCCTGTCGGCACGTGGTTTCACCGGCCATGGCTCGGTGATGACCCTGTTCGACGGCGCGCGCCTGTACACCGGGGCCGGCACCCAGACCTTCCCGGTCGACCCGTGGATGGTCGAGCAGATCGACGTGATCCGCGGCCCGGCTTCGGTGCTGTATGGCGAAGGCGCCACGGGCGCGGTGATCAACGTGATCCCGAAAAAACCGTTCACCGGCGACATCCACAACCGCCTGCGCCTGGGCTACGGCTCCTGGGACCGCCAGCAGCTGGGGCTGGACAGCGGCGGCAGCCTCAGCGAGCGCCTGAGCTACCGCCTGACCCTCAACCAGCAGGCCGGCAACGGCTGGGTCGACCGCACCGACTCACGTAGCCTGGCCCTGAGCGCTGCATTGCGCTTCGATGCCAGCGACGACCTGAGTTTCACCCTGGCGCACGAACGCGGCGACGCCCAGCCGGCCAACTACTACGGCACGCCGCTGATCGACGGCCATTACCGCAGCAGCCTGCGCAAGAAGAACTACAACATCCAGAACGACGTACAGCGCTACCACGACGAGTGGACCCGCTTCACCAGCGACTGGGCGATCAACGACCACCTCAGCGCCAGCAACCAGCTCTACTACATCAAGAGCCGCCGCCACTGGCGCAACGCCGAGAACTACAGCTGGGACGCCGACCGCGAGCAGCTGGAGCGCCAGAGCTACCTGGAGATCAAACACAACCAGGAGCAGATCGGCGACCGCCAGACCTTCACCTTCGACCACAGCCTGTTCGGCCTGGCCAGCAAGACGCTGGTCGGTGCCGAGTACAACAAGGTGCGTTTCAATGTCGACAGCAACCGGCCTTACAACGACGTGGACGGTGATTACATCGACCCATGGCAGCCGACCCCGGGCTGGTTCCACAGCGACTCGCCAACCCGCCCGCAAACGCTGTCCACCACCCACACCTTTGCCCTGTTCGCCGAGAACCGCCTGCAGCTAACCGAACGGCTGTCGCTGGTGACTGGCGTGCGCCGCGACCAGAACCATATCGATCGTGACAACCTGGTCGACGGCAGCCGCAGTGACCGAAGCCTGCAGGGCGGTAACTGGCGCGCCGGGCTGGTGTTCGCGTTCACCGATGACCTGTCGCTCTACGGCCAGTACTCCACCAGCGAGGACGGGGTGGACAACCTGGTCAGCCTCAGCCCGACGCAGATGCACTACGACCTGACCGAGGCGAAGCAGACCGAGCTGGGCCTCAAGCAGCGCTTCTGGGAGGGCCGTGGCGAGTGGACGCTGGCTGCGTTCCATATCGTCAAGCGCAAGCTGCTGGTGGACGACCCGATCACCCACGAGGCGCAGCAGGCCGGGCAGCAGACCTCCGATGGCCTGGAAGCGTCGCTGGAGCTGGCCCTGGGGCAGCAGTGGCAGGTGTCGGCCAATGCCTCGCTGGTGCGTGCGAAGTACGATGATTTCGACGAAGTGGTCGATGGCGTGGCCCAGGACCGTGCGGACAACCGCCCGGCCAATGTGCCGCGGCGCACGGCCAACCTGTGGCTGAGCAAGGGCTTTGGCCAGCAGGTGGAAGCCGGGATTGGCGCGCGGTATGTGGATGAGCGTTATGCCGACACGGCCAATAGCCAGCGTGCGCCGGGGTATACCGTGGTCGATGCGAACATCGGCTGGCAGGTGCTGCCGGATGTGCGGCTGGGGTTGCAGGTGAACAACCTGTTCGACCGGGAGTATGTGGCCTCGGTATTCAGTGGCGAACAATGGGTGATGGGCGCACCACGGTCGTATTTCGCCACCGTGGATTACACCTTCTGAGCTGATGGCCTCTTCGCGGGCACGCCCGCTCCCACAGGTTATGTGCAAGGCCTGAGATCTGCGCAATCCCTGTGGGAGCGGGCTTGCCCGCGAAGAGGCCAGCACTGGCAACACAAAAACCGCTATCAACCGCAAATGAAATAGTTATAAGATAACGTTTCATTTGACAATCATTCCTGCCTGCGACCTCATTCCATGACCAGTGCCTCAGCCACCCCCACCCTGCTCACCCAGCGCCTGCAGAGCATCGATGCCCTGCGCGGCCTGGTGATCCTGTTCATGCTCCTCGACCATGTGCGCGAAACCTTCTTCCTGCACCGCCAGGTCAGCGACCCGATGACCATCGATGCCACCGACCCGTCGCTGTTCGCCAGCCGCACCCTGGCCCACCTGTGCGCCCCGGTGTTCGTCCTGCTCACCGGCCTGTCGGCCTGGCTGTATGGCGAGAAGCACCAGGGCCGCAGCGATGTCTCGGCGTTCCTGTTCAAGCGCGGGCTGTTCCTGGTGGTGCTGGAATTCACCCTGGTCAACTTCGCCTGGACCTTCCAGCTGCCGCCAAGCGTGGTCTACATGCAGGTGATCTGGGCCATCGGCGTGAGCATGATCGCCCTGTCGCTGCTGGTGTGGCTGCCACGCCCTGCCCTGCTCGCCCTGGGCGCGCTGATCATCGCCGGGCACAACCTGCTCGATGGCCTGCACTTCGGCGTGGAGTCGGCCCTGCACGTGCCGTGGGCGATCCTGCATGACCGTGGCTGGCTGGAGGTCTCGGAGAACCTGCGCCTGCGCACCTCCTACCCGGTGCTGCCGTGGATCGGCGTGATCGCCCTGGGTTACGGCCTCGGCCCGTGGTTCGCCCGAGGCAGCGATACCGCCGAGCGCCAGCATCGGCTGCTGATGGCCGGGGTCATCGCCCTGCTCGGCTTCATGGTGCTGCGCATCTACAACGGCTACGGCGAGGCGCCATGGAGCGGCTACCCGACCATCACCCAGACGCTGATGAGCTTCTTCAACATCACCAAATACCCGCCTTCGCTGCTGTTCCTGGCCCTGACCCTGGGCTGCGGCCTGCTGTTGCTGCGTGCCTTCGAGCGCGCGGGGGTTGCCCGCTGGATCAGCGCCCTGGCGGTGTTCGGTGCGGCGCCGATGTTCTTCTACCTGCTGCACCTGTACGTGCTCAAGCTGCTGTACCTGGCCTGCGTGGCGCTGTTCGGCCTCAACCACGGCGACTACTTCGGCTTCGATGGCATCGGCGCAGTGTGGCTGGGCGCGCTGCTGCTGGCGGCGGTGCTGTACCTGCCGGTGCGCGGGTTCGCCCGGCTCAAGGCGCGCCGGCGCGACATCCGCTGGCTGAAGTACTTCTGATTTGGCGTTTCACCCGACGGCCGGATGGTCTACCATGCGGCCCGCCGGTTTCCACCACGGAATTAATAGGGAATCCCGGGCCCGCCCAATCAGGCGTGCCAATCGGAACTGCCCCCGCAACTGTAGGTGCCGAGCCTGCTCCATCGATGCCACTGGATCAACAGGTCCGGGAAGGCCGGAGCCGGGCGACGACGCACCAGTCAGGAGACCTGCCGGCATACATTCACCAACCGGCGGGGTGTCCGGGATGGCCATCCGTGTTGCCCCTGCGCGCGCAGGGGCTCGGCGATGCCTGTCCGTGCGTTCCTCACCCGAACTGTTCGACAGGAGATCGCCCACCATGCTGCCCCGTATTGCCACCTTGCTCGCCGGCCTGAGCCTGGCCGGCCTGGCCCAGGCCGCCACCACTCACTACCCGCTGACCATCGACAACTGTGGCACAGCGCAGACCTTCGCCCAGGCGCCCGAGCGCGCGGTCACCATCGGCCAGGCCGGCACCGAGATCCTCTACGCACTGGGCCTGGCTGACAAGCTGGCCGGCACCTCGCTGTGGTTCAATAACGTGTTGCCCGAATACAAGGCCCTGAACGACAAGGTGCCGCGCCTGGCCGACAACGAGCCCAGCTTCGAAGCCGTGGTCGGCAAGCGCCCGCAACTGGTGGCGGTGCAGTTCGAGTGGATGGTCGGCGCCCAAGGCGCGGTCGCTACCCGTGAACAGTTCAGCGAGCTGAACATTCCGACCTACCTGCTGCCCTCGGACTGCGAAGGCAAGGACAACTTGGTCGGCGCCGACGGCACCCGCCTGCAGGCATTCCAGGTCGACAGCATCTACAAGAGCGTCAGCCAGCTGGCCGAGATCTTCGACGTGCAGGACCGCGGCGCCGCACTCAATGCCGACCTCAAAGCACGCCTGGACAACGCGAAACAGCAACTGAGCGGCAAGGACCTGGCCAACACGTCGGCCTTGTTCTGGTTCTCCAGTGCCGACCTCGGCATCGACCCCTACGTTGCCGGCCGCCAGGGCGTGGCCGACTTCATGCTGCGCACCCTGGGCGTGCGCAACGTGGTCGAATCGACCGAAGAATGGCCGACCGTGGGCTGGGAAACCCTGGCCAAGGCCAACCCGACCTGGCTGATCATCGCGCGCATGGACCGCCGTCGCTTTCCTGCCGACGACTACCAGAAGAAGCTCGGATTCCTCCACAGCGACCCGGTGACGAAGAACATGGATGCGGTAAGGAACAACCGCATCATCATCCTCGACGCCGACGCCATGCAGGCCGGCATCCGCCTGTTCCGCGGCCTGCAGACCTTGTCTGCGGCCTTCGCCAGCGGTAAAGCGGCGCAGTGATGAACGCCCTGCCCTACACCGCCCTGGCCTTGCTGGCCCTGCTCGCGGCCGTGCTGGCCGGTACCGCCATCGGCGAAACCAACCTGTCGCCACAGCTGGTCTACCAGGTGCTGGCCAACCACCTGTGGCAGGCCGGCTACCCGGTCGACCCGATCGACGCCGGCATCGTCTGGAACTACCGCCTGACCCGCGCCTTGGTCGCCGCTGCCTGCGGTGCGGGGCTGGCGACGTGTGGGGTGATCCTCCAGGCACTGCTGCGCAACCCGCTGGCCGAACCTTACCTGCTGGGCCTGTCCGCTGGCGCCTCGACCGGCGCGGTGCTGGTCGGCCTGCTGGGCCTGGGCAGCGCAGCCCTGAGCATGTCCGGCGGCGCCTTCATCGGTGCCCTGGCGGCCTTTGCGCTGGTGCTGGTGCTGGCCCGTGCAGCCGGGCCAAGCAGCAACAATGCCCAGGTGATTCTCGCCGGTATCGCCGGCTCGCAGCTGTTCACGGCCCTCACCGCCTTCCTCATCACCAAGTCGGCCACCGCCGAGCAGGCGCGCGGCATTCTGTTCTGGCTGCTGGGCAACCTCAGCGGCGTGCGCTGGCCGTCGGTGTGGCAGGCATTGCCGGTGGCACTGTTCGGGTTGCTGGTGTGCCTGTGGCACCGCCGGGCGCTGGATGCTTTCACCTTCGGCGCCGACTCGGCGGCCTCGCTGGGCATCGCCGTGCGCCGCACGCAGTTGCTGCTGATCAGTTGCGCAGCCTTGGTAACGGCGGTGATGGTGTCGATCGTCGGCGCCATCGGTTTCGTTGGCCTGGTCATCCCCCACGCGCTGCGCCTGCTGCTCGGCCCCGGCCATAGCCGCCTGCTGCCGGCCAGCGCCTTGGGCGGCGCGCTGTTCCTGATTGCCGCCGATGTGCTGTCGCGCACACTGATCAGTGGCCAGGTGATCCCGGTCGGTGTGGTCACCGCCTTGATCGGCGCGCCGGTGTTCGCGCTGATCCTGATCAGCCGCCGGGGGCGCCCATGACCGTCATGAACACCGTGCGGGTCGCGCCACTTGCCTGCCGGGGGCTGGGCCTGCAACTGTCGGGCAACACCGTGCTGTGTAACATCGACCTCAACGTGGTCGCCGGTGAAACCCTGGGCATCGTCGGCCCCAACGGCTCGGGCAAATCATCCCTGCTCAAGTTGCTGGCCGGGCTGCGCACACCGGGCACCGGCAGTGTGCAGCTGCTCGGCGAACCCCTGGCGCGCCTGCCGCGCCGGCGCGTCGCCCAGGCGCTGGCACTGGTCGAGCAACAGGCGGATACCCTCGATGCGATCAGCGTGTTCGATGCCGTCGCCCTAGGGCGCACGCCCTGGTTGTCGGCGCTGGCGCCGTTCTCCCGGGAAGACCGTGGCATCGTCGAGCAGGCCTTGGCCGACCTCGACGCCACGCACCTGCGTGAACGGGTCTGGAGCTCGCTGTCCGGCGGCGAGCGCCAGCGCGTGCACATCGCCCGCGCCCTGGCCCAGCGCCCGCAGGTACTGCTGCTCGACGAACCGACCAACCACCTCGACATCCAGCACCAGCTGAGCCTGTTGCAACAGGTGCAGGCGCTGCCGGTGACCACCCTGGTGGCCCTGCACGACCTCAACCAGGCACTGACCTGCGACCGTGTCGCGGTGCTCGACAAAGGCCACCTGGTGGCCCTCGGCAAGCCGCTGGAAGTGCTCACCCCCGAGCGCCTGCTGAGCACCTTCGGCGCGCACGCTCACTACCTCACCGACCCCTTCGACGGCGCGCGCATCCTGCGTTTTCGCGCCCCCTGAACCTGGAAGTTCCCGCCATGCCGTTGCGCCCCGCCGCTGTGCTGTTATCCCTGCCCCTGGCAGGCCTGGCCCCGTTCGCCCTGGCGGATTCGGCGCAATCGCAAAGCCACGGTTTCATCGAGGACAGCAGCTGGAGCCTGCTCAACCGCACGGTCTACGACCAGCGCGATTACAAACACGGTGGGCGCAACAGCAGCGCACGCAATGCCTACAAGCCGCGCAGCGAACGCAATGGCATGGCTGAAGAGTGGGCCTACGGCCTGATGGGCACCATGCAGTCCGGCTTCACCCAAGGCCTGATCGGTGTCGGCGTCGATGCCCACGCCTATCAGGGCGTGCAGCTCGACAGCGGCGGCGGCCGTGCTGGCAAGGCGCGCCTGCTGGCGGTGGACAACGACGGCCACCCACAGCGTGAATACAGCCGTGGCGGCGCGGCGCTGAAGCTGCGGGTATCCAACACCGTGCTGTCCTGGGGCGAACAGCGGGTGAAGACGCCAGTATTCAGCTCCTCCGACAGCCGCCTGCTGCCAGAAACGGCCACCGGATTCTTTCTCACCAGCAGCGAGGTCGCCACCCTCAAGGTGGTCGCCGGCCATTTCAACGAAAACACCGACCGTAATGCGTCCAGCCACGACCAGGGCTTCGTGGTGAACTACTCCGACGGCCGCCAGGGCAACAGCTTCGACCTCGCCGGCCTGGTGTGGAACCCCGGCGCCGCCTTCAGCGCCAGCCTGTACACCTCGCGCTACGAAGACAGCTGGAACCAGCACTACCTCGGCAGCACCCTCACCCATGCACTGGACGACCGTCGCAGCCTGAGCCTGGACCTCAACCTGTACCGTACCACCGACACCGGCAAGGCGCTGTCCGGGCGTATCGACAACACCACCTGGAGCCTGGTCTCGCGCTACAGCCAGGGCCCGCACAGCGTCAGCCTCGGCTGGCAGCAGGTGGATGGCAACACGCCGTTCGACTACGTCTCCCGCGGGGCGATCTACCTCGCCAACGCCGTGCAGATGTCCGACTTCAACGCCCCGAACGAAAAATCATGGCAGGCGCGCTACGACCTGGACATGGGCGGCTACGGCGTGCCGGGCCTGAACCTGAGCGCCTTGTACGTTCGCGGCTTCGCGATCGACGGCAGCCACGTCGACCCCGACGGCGGCTATGCGTACCTGGGTTATGGCAAGGGTGGCAAGCACTGGGAGCGCGACCTTGAGGCGCGCTACGTGGTGCAGAGTGGCAAGGCCAAGGGCACCACGTTTTCGCTGCGGCACAACATGCACCGGGGCAATACGGCGCAGGCGGAGCTCGATGGCGACCAGATCCGCCTGGCCGTGGAGTGGCCGTTGTCAGGCAGTTTCTGACAGGCCCGCGCCCTCCATGGTGAGCCAATGCTCCATATGTGTCGTACGCCACACCGGGTCGTCCTCCACCTCGATCAGCGCAAAGCCCTGCCGCTCCCAGAAGCGGATCGCTCCGGGCAAAAACGGGTGGGTATGCAGATACAGGCATTCGACCCCAGCGGCACGGGCGTGCTCGCGCAAGGCGGCGAACAGGGCCGCAGCCAGCCCCAGGCGGCGGTATTCGGGCAGCACGAACAGGCGCACCACCTCGACCACGCGCTTGCCCTTGTAGTCGAGCTGGGCGAAGCGGTGGTCGTAGGGCAAGTAGCCAACGCCTGCGATCAACCGACCATGAGCGCGGGCTTCGAGGAAATGCCCCTCGCCTTCCAGGTACGACTCGGCGAAACGGGCGAGGTCCCTGGGCAGCGGCGAATCGGCAAGCATCGGGAACAGCCCGCGGCGGGCGCTGTCGATGAAGGCCACGACTTCACGGATACTGCCGTGGCTGGGGGGTTGGATGATCCACTGGGTCATGTGCATGGAAAGGTGATCTGGGCGAGCGTTTTTCTACCTCAAGGGCTGATGGCTGGCAACCCGACACCGCTATAATCCCCCTTCTGCACTACGCCCCCAAGGCCACCCCAATGCCCCGCATCCAGAAGTTGCTGTTACCCCTGCTGCTTATCACCACCCTCGCTGCCTGCGACCAGAAGCCCACCCGGGAACAGCAGATTCTGGCCAACCTGCCGCTGCAGGAGGCCTACGACCACAACATCGAGCGCATGGCCGCGCTGCTGACCCGCACCCACCCGCAGCTGGATGCAGCCACCATCAGCAATGTGTTGCGCAAGCACCTCACCGTCGAGGACCAGCGCCAGGACCTGTTCAAGCTCTACAGCGAGGAGCACTTCAGCGACGCCGAATTCGCCACCATCGTCGCCGCCACCCGCGACCCGGCGAAGGCCAGGGCGCTGGAAGAGACCGAAGAAGGCAAACGCCTGAGCGACAAGCTTACCGGCCTGATGCGCGAAACGGCGCGGGACGAAAAAGTCCAGGCGCTGGCCGAGCAGCGCATGCAGCAGGTCGAGGATGAATTGGAGACGCTGGAAAAGTCGGGCTCCTGAACCTGAGTTGGTATTTCGCCGGCACAGGTTTGAAGTGATCATTCTGTAATGCGCAGTGGTCCAAGGAACATCTCGCAACTGGAGACTTGCCATGCCCCGCCTGGGCTTCGCCTGCATGTACCGCCACCCGCACCGCAGCCTGTCGGTAAAGGCGCTGGAGGCCATCGAGCGCACGTTCAACCCGCGCACCACCACCCTGCGCTGGCTGTCCAGCGCCAGCACCGAAGCGGCCCGGGCCAAGCTGCTGGAGCTGGTGCAGCACAACCTCGACGCCCAGCTGCGTCTGCTGGCCTATGTCACTGAACTGCCGCCGATGCTGCGCATGGTACGCCTGAGCAGCGACCTGCTGCCGCTCTACAGCCACCTCAACGTGGGGCCGATCTATCGCGACGACGAATTCCAGGCGCTGATGACCGAGCGCTTCGCCGCCATCGGCAAACTCGCCCGCGACCAGGACATCCGCCTGTCCTTCCACCCCGGCCAGTACTGCGTGCTCGGCTCGGACCGCCCGGAGGTGGTGGAAAACAGCCTGGCCGAGTTCGAATACCACGCCGACATGATCCGCCTGATGGGCTTCGGCCAGCGCTTTCAGGACTTCAAGTGCAATGTGCACATCGCCGGGCGCCTCGGCGCGCAGGGTGTACGCGAGGTGTGGCCAAGGTTGTCGCAAGTGGCGCGCAACGTCATCACGTTCGAGAACGACGAGAAGACCTATGGGGTCGACGACTGCCTGGCACTGGCCGACCTGGCACCGGTGGTGCTGGACATCCACCACTGCTGGATCCACGAGGGTGACTACATCGACCCGCACGACCCGCGTGTGGCGCGGATCATCGACAGTTGGCGTGGTGTGCGGCCAACCATGCATTATTCGCAGCCGCCCGAAAGCCTGCAGGCGCTTGGCTTCGATGCCGACAGCAAGCTGACCCTTCAGGCGCTGCTGGAGAAGGTCAACAAGCGCGATCTGTACCCGCATAGCGCGCAGATGTGGAACGACTGGACCAACCGCTACGCCCTGCAGTTCACCGACCGCTTCGACATCATGTTCGAGGCCAAGGACAAGAACCTGGCCACCCTGGATTTCTACCGGCGCTACGTCGAACGGCCCTGACCGCGAAAAGGCCGCAACAGAGCGCTTGCACCTGGAGAAAGATGAACTTCACTGTTGTAACAAACCTTGTCATAAAACTGTCGTGATTCGGTCATAGGATTGACCCCAACCTGACATTTTCCCTCTTCATGGATGAGCGTCTCATGCGTCGTGTGGTTTTCAATCAGAAAGGTGGCGTGGGCAAATCAAGTATCGCCTGCAATCTCGCCGCGGCCAGTGCCGCCGAAGGCTATCGCACGTTGCTGGTCGACCTCGACCCCCAGGCCAATGCCACCTACTACCTCACCGGGCTGACCGACCACGCCATCCCCACCGGCATCGCCGATTTCTTCCGCCAGACGCTGTCACCGGTCACCGCCGCTGGCAAGAAGCACCGCGTGGCGATCACCGAAACCCGCTACGACAACCTGCACCTGGTGACCGCCAGCCCCGACCTCAGCGACCTGCAGAGCAAGCTGGAGAGCAAGTTCAAGATCAACAAGCTGCGCAAGCTGCTGGTGGAGCTGGGCGAGGACTACGAGCGGATCTACATCGACACCCCGCCAGCGCTGAACTTCTACACCTTCAGCGCCCTGGTGGCCGCCGAACGCCTGCTGATTCCGTTCGACTGCGACAGCTTCTCGCGCCAGGCACTGCTCAGCGTCATGGCCGAGGTCGAGGAGTTGCGCCAGGACCATAACCCGGCGCTGCAGGTAGAGGGCGTGGTGGTCAACCAGTTCGCCGGGCGCACCGCCCTGCACCAGACCCTGGTCGAGCAGCTGCGCAACGAAGGCCTGCCGGTGTTGCCGGTGTACCTCAGCAGCTCGATCAAGATGCGCGAATCGCACCAGGTTTCGGTACCGCTGGTGCACATGGCGCCACGCCACAAGCTGGCGCAGGAGTTCGCCGAGTTGCTGGACGTGCTCGAACGCGCGGCCTGAACTGCGACAACCTGCCACGGCCAGGCACTACCCTGCCGTTCGTCCGGGTGATAGATTCGCCGCCATGAAAATCACCCGGCACACCCGCACGCTGACTGCCTGGACGCTCTATGCCAGCGTCCTGTTCAGCCTGTTGCTGTGTGGCCTGCACCACGGCCAGATGGGTGGCCTGCGCCTGGCCGGCCTGGAAGGTGGTTTCTGCTCGATCAACAGCGAGCACGGTGTGGCCATCGACCTCGACGGTGCCGGTGGCGACCAGCACATGGCCCAGCTCGACTGCCCGGTGTGCTCCTCGTTCGGCCTGGCCGTGCCAATCGCCAGCGGCGGCTGGTCGTTCAGCCCGTCACAGGTCACCGCCACCTCGCCCATCGTCGTGCGCAGCTGGGCGCAACCGCCGCCCCGTTACCTGCGCCCTGCCCTCACACCCCGCGCTCCCCCTGCCGTCCTCCCCGCAGCCGTTATTCAAATCGCCTGACCTGAGCCGGGCGCGCCTGCCTGCGCGCTCGCCGTCAGCCATGACCTTTGCGTGGAAGACCCAACAACATGCTCCGCAATACCTCCCTGGTGCTCCTCATGGGCACCTGCACCTTCGCCTGGGCAGATGATGCCGCCGTCGAACTCAGCGCCACCACCATCGATGGTGAGCGCGATGCGCCCTCCGGCGTGCAACTGGACGAGCCGATTAGCACCGGCTCGCGGCTGGGCCTCAGCGCTCGGCAGACACCTGCCTCGGTCAGCGTCTCGGACCGGCGCATCATCGAAGAACGGGGTGCCAAGGACAGCCAGGACGTGATCAACGCCATGACCGGCGTCAACGCTTCGGCCAACCCGGGCTACGGCGGTTTCGTCAGCTACCGCGGCTTTACCCAGAACCAGGTCAGCCAGCTCTACAACGGCATCAACCTCGGCTACAGCAGCGCCACCCGGCCGGTGGATGCCTGGGTGCTGGACCGCGTCGAGCTGCTCGGCGGGCCGTCATCCTTCCTGCACGGCGCAGGTGCCGTGGGCGGCTCGATCAACTACATCACCAAGACCGCCAGCCGCGACCAGCAGATCATCGATGGCCGCGTGCGCTACGGCAGCTACGACGACTCGGAGGTGGCCATCGGCATCAACCAGGCGCTGGCCAGCAACCCGGCCGATGCCCGCCACTTCATGCGCCTGGACTTCAGCCACACCGACGGCAATGGCTACATCGACCGCAACACGCGCAACACCGACAGCCTGGCGTTCTCCCTGCTCAGCGACCTGACGCCCGACCTGACCCACACCCTGGCGCTGGAATACCAGGAGGACCGCGAACACAGCCCGTACTGGGGCACGCCGATCCTGCCAGGGCGCAGCACCATGAAGATCGACAACAGCCGCCGTTTCGAAAACTACAACGTCGCCGATGGCCGTTACGAACAGCGGGTGCGCTGGCTGCGCTCGCTGCTTGACTACCAGCTCAGCGACAGCACCAGCGTGCACAACACCCTGTACCACTACAGCGCCCAGCGCGATTACCGCAACGTCGAACGCTACAGCTATACCAGCAGCGGCAACGTCCAACGCGCCAGCCCCTACCTGCAGCGCCACCAACAGAGCGTGCTGGGCGACCGCATCGAGCTGCGCCACGACAATCAGCTGTTCGGCCTGGCCAGCCAGTGGTCGTTGGGCCTGGACTACTCGCACATGCGCCAGAGCGTGTACCCCACCGCCGGGAGCTGGACCGATGTGGTCGACCCGGAGCACTTCGACCCTGGCAGTTTCTACGACATCCCCGGGGTGAATGCCGGGCTGACCAAGCAGCGCCGGCATGTCACCAGCGACCGTGCGGTGTTCGCCGAGAACCGCTTGCAACTGACCGAGCGCCTGGCCTTGCTCACCGCCCTGCGTTACGACTACCTGGACATGGAGGTGACCAACTACGGCGCGGTGACGCCGACTTCACCTGCGTTCTTCGAGCGGCGCTGGGAACCGCTGTCCGGGCGCATCGGCCTGACCTACGAACTGACGCCTTCGGCCAGCCTCTACGCCCAGTACAGCACCGCCGCCGACCTGCCGGCCGGCTCGCTGGCGGCAGCCACCTACGCCAACGTCGGCACGTTCGACCTGTCCAAGGGCGAGCAATGGGAAGTGGGCAGCAAGTTCGACTTCCTCGACGGACGCGGCGCGGCGACCGTGGCCCTGTACCAGATCGTGCGCAAGGACTTTGCTGTGCGCGACTCGAGCAACCCCAACCTGACGGTCCAGGCCGGGCAGCAGACCTCGCGCGGGGTCGAGTTGTCCGGGCGACTGCAGGTCACGCCGAAGCTGCTGGCCGAGGGCAACTATGCCTACGTCGACGCGCAGTACGATGAGTTCAACGAAGCGGTCAACGGCGTGTCGGTCTCGCGCAAGGGCAATGCCCCGGTCAACGTGCCGGCCAATGTCGCCAACCTGTGGCTGACCTACAGCTTCACCTCGGCCTGGTCAGCGGGTGTGGATGCGCGCTACGTCGGCTCGGTGTATGCCGACAACGCCAACACTCTCAAGGCGCCGGGCTATACCTTGTTCGGCACCTTTGCCCGCTATCGGCTGGATGAACACACCACGATCACCGGGCGGGTGCGCAACCTGACCGATGAGGTGTATGCCAAGCAGGCCTACGGGTTGCAGTATTACATGGGGGCACCGCGGACCTTCGAGTTGGCGCTGGACCTGCGCTTCTGATGCTCACGTCTGTGCCGGTTACCACACCGGCACAGACTTTAAGAGCTTTCCTACTTACCTTGCTCTCAATTCCTAACTCGCGACCAGTGATAATGTGCGACCTCATCCACGCCGGCACGTGAAGCCCCGGCTCAGGCAATTCAAGGAAGTCGTTGTTTTGAAAGCTCCCGTGTTGAAGTCACTATCTCCCGCTCTTCTGTCTGTTGCACTGCTCCTGTTGCCTGGCTGCCAGAGCCATGTCGCGCCCAAGGTGGATCCCCAGGCACGTAAAACCTTCGTCAGCGACATGCAGCAGGCCCTGAAGCTCGGCATCGCAACGGCAGACACCGACGAGCAGGTCGGTGTGGTCATGCTGACGGTCAAACTCGACCAGCACTCCGCCCCTACCTACTGCAAGGCCAGCAAGGCCTCGGTCGGGTTGGAGATGCAATTGCCTGCCGACGTGAAGCGCTCGGACTTCAAGGCACTGGCCAGCATGGTGGAGGCGCAATGCTGGAAGACCATCTACCCTGTGGTACCCGAAGGGATGCGCGAGGAAGACGGCACCGTGGAAGTGCGCGCACCGATGTTCGTGGTGCTGCCCGCCGCCGCACAGGCACCCGGCACGCCACGGCGCCAGGTCATCGCGCAACGCGAGTACTTCTGGCAGCACCTGCTGCGCGATCAGCCGGTGAACAGCATCGGCAGGGTGTCGGTGTATTACCAGGCCAATGCGCAAGGCAAGGTCGAAGAGTGCCTGGTGCAGATCTACCCGCACCCGCTGCGGCCGAACGATTTTCGCCTCGACGGCACGCTGCAGGCCCAGCTCAACAGCCGTTGCCAAGGCATGGACCTGAGCCGGCTGCCGGGCTTTTCGCCAGACATGCACGGCGTGGCCAAGGGCTACAGCGAGCTGGAATACGCACCGTGGCGGGTCGGCCGGCAATAGCGGCCGGTGGTCGAATCAGATATCCCGATGTCGCCCTGAACGAAGCACCCTGCTGCGCTACTCGGTCTACTGGCCCTGATAACAACGATGGCGCGCCTGAGCGCGCCACATTCATTCAGGCTGCCTATGGAAACCGGAGAGCTTCCGTATGTCTGCATCCCATGAGGTATCCCCCGCCACCCTGCGCAGGGTCATCGCCGCCTCGGCCATCGGCAACTTCGTCGAGTGGTTCGACTTCGCCGTCTATGGCTTCCTCGCCACGCTGATCGCCAGCCAGTTCTTCGCCAGCGGCGATGCCAGTGTCGCCCTGCTCAAGACCTTCGCCGTGTTTGCCGTGGCATTCGCCTTGCGCCCGCTCGGCGGCATCGTGTTCGGCGCGCTCGGCGACCGCCTTGGGCGCAAGCGCATCCTGTCGCTGACCATCCTGCTGATGGCCGGCTCCACCACCTTGATCGGCCTGCTGCCGACCTATGCCAGCATCGGCCTTGCCGCACCGGCGCTGCTGACCCTGGCGCGCTGCCTGCAGGGCTTTTCTGCCGGTGGCGAATACGCCGGTGCCTGTGCCTACCTGATGGAGCACGCGCCGCAAAACAGGCGAGCGTTCTACGGCAGCTTCGTGCCGGTCTCGACCTTCTCCGCCTTTGCCTGTGCAGCGGTGATCGCCTACGGCCTGGAGGCCAGCCTGTCGGCCGAGGCGATGGCTGCATGGGGCTGGCGCATCCCGTTCCTGGTGGCCGCACCGCTGGGGCTGGTGGGGTTGTACCTGCGCTGGCGCATGGAGGAAACCCCGGCGTTCCGCGAAGCCATCGCCCAAGGCAAGGAGCATGAGCATTCGCCGCTCAAGGAAACCCTGCGCAACCACGGCCGGGCGATCCGCAACCTGGGCATGTTCATCTCGCTGACGGCATTGTCGTTCTACATGTTCACCACCTACTTCGCCACCTACCTGCAACTGGTCGGCAACCTGACCCGCGCCCAGTCGCTGCTGGTGACCACCGTGGCGTTGCTGTTCGCGGCTGTCGGTTGCCCGCTGGCCGGGGCCTTCTCGGACCGGGTCGGGCGGCGCAAGACCATCGGCTTCACCTGCCTGTGGGTGATGATCTGCGTGTTCCCCGCTTACTGGCTGGCCAGTTCCGGGTCGATGTCGGGGGCGCTGCTGGGGGTGATCCTGCTGGCGGTGGGGGCGCTGTGCAGTGGTGTGGTGACGGCGGCGTTGCTGTCGGAGAGCTTCCCGACGCGGACCCGCTATACCGCTTCGGCGATTACCTACAACGTGGCCTACACCCTGTTTGGCGGCACCGCGCCGCTGGTGGCGACCTGGCTGATCGGGCAGACCGGCAGCAGCCTGGCGCCGGCGTTCTACCTGGTGGTGATTGCGCTGGTGGCGTTGGTGGGCGGGTTGGCGTTGCCGGAGACATCGCGGATTTCGCTGCATGATGAACCTGGTAGTGATGTGAGCCCTCAGGTGCGTACTCCGATCTGAGATCCCTGGGGCCGCAAAGCGGCCCCGGCGATTTCAATCCTCTTCGCGTCTGTACGCCCACTGATAAAGCGCCGGCAACACCAGCAATGTCAGCGCCGTAGATGAAAGAATCCCACCAATCACTACCGTCGCCAGCGGCCGCTGCACTTCAGCCCCGGTGCCTGTCGCCAAGGCCATCGGAATGAACCCCAGCGACGCCACCAACGCGGTCATCAGCACCGGCCGCAAGCGCGTCAACGCGCCCTCCTCGACCGCGGCCCGCAAACCGCGCCCCTCCTCGCGCAGGTTACGGATGAAGGCGATCATCACCAGGCCATTGAGCACCGCCACCCCCGACAAGGCGATAAACCCCACCCCTGCGGAAATCGACAGCGGAATATCCCGCAGCCACAGCGCCAGCACCCCGCCGGTCAAGGCAAACGGAATCCCGGTGAACACCAGCAAGCCGTCCTTGAGGTTGTTGAACATCATGAGCAGCAAGGCCATCACCAGCAGAAGCGCCACCGGCACCACCACCCGCAAGCGCTCGGCCGCCGACTGCAACTGCTCGAACTGGCCGCCCCAACGGGTCCAGTAACCCGGCGGGATCTGCACCTGTTCGCGCAAGGTCTGTTCGGCCTGTTCGACGAACGAACCCAGATCGCGCCCCCGCACGTTGGCGCTGACCACCACCACGCGCTTGCCATCCTCGCGGCTGACCTGGTTCGGCCCCAACTGCAAGTTCAACGTCGCCACCTGCGACAGCGGGATGAAACCAATCTGCGCCGTGCCGGCTGCAGCGCTGGCAGGCACCGGGATCAGCAGGTTGCCCAGGCCATCGACATCGGTACGCAGGGATTCGGACAGGCGCACCACCATGTCGAAGCGGCGATCGCCCTCGTACAAGGTGCCCGCCGTGCGCCCACCGACGGCAATGGCAATGGCATCCTGCACGTCCCCCACATTCAGGCCATGGCGCGCGGCCTTGTCGCGATCGATATCGATGGTCAGCACCGGCAGGCCGGTGGTCTGCTCGACCTTCACTTCCGAGGCGCCTGGCACTTGCTGCAGGCTGCTGGCGATCTGCGCAGCGGTGCGGTTGAGCACGTCCATGTCATCACCGAACACCTTCACCGCCACATCGCTGCGCACGCCGGAAATCAGCTCGTTGAAACGCAACTGGATTGGCTGCGACAGCTCGTAGTTGCTGCCCGGCACGCTGGCAGCAGCGCGCTGGACTTCGGCTATCAGCTCATCGCGTGGCTTGCCCGGGTCACCCCACTGCTCGCGTGGGCGCAGCATCACGTAGGCATCGGAGATGTTCGGCGGCATCGGGTCGGAGGCGATCTCGGCGGTGCCGGTGCGCGCAAATACCCGCTCCACTTCCGGCACCTGGGCGATGATCGCCTGCTCCAGACGCTGTTGCATGTCCACCGACTGCGACAGGCTGGTGCCGGGTACGCGCAGCGCCTGCAAGGCAAAGTCGCCTTCGCTGAGGCTGGGGATGAACTCGCTGCCCATGCGGCTGGCCATCACTCCGGACAGCACCACCAGCCCGGCGGCGGCGGTGAACGCCAGCTTGCGCCGCCCCAGCACCCACTCGAGTACCGGTGCATAACGCAGGCGGGCGGTGCGCATGACCATGCCCTCTTCTTCCTTGACCTTGCCAGTGACGAACAACGCGATGGCCGCTGGCACGAAGGTCACCGAAAGGATCATCGCGCCCAGCAGTGCCATCACCACGGTGAAGGCCATCGGGTGGAACATCTTGCCCTCGACCCCGGTCAGGGCAAAGATCGGCAGGTACACCACCATGATGATCAACTGCCCGTAGATCAGCGGCCGGCGCGCCTCGCGGGCGGCGGCGAACACCTCGTGGAAGCGTTCGGCACGGCTCAGCATGCGGCCATGACGCTGCTGGGCATGGGCCAGGCGGCGGATGGCGTTTTCGACGATCACCACCGCGCCATCGACGATGATGCCGAAGTCCAGGGCACCGAGGCTCATCAGGTTGGCGCTGACCTTGTTGCTGAACATGCCGGTGAAGGTGAACAGCATCGACAGCGGGATGACCATGGCGGTGATCAGCGAGGCGCGGATGTTGCCGAGGAACAGGAACAGCACGGCAATCACCAGGATGGCGCCTTCGAGCAGGTTCTTCTTCACCGTGGCAATGGCTTTTTCCACCAGGTTGGTGCGGTCGTAGACGGTCACCGCGACCACGCCCTTGGGCAGGTTGCGGTTGATCTCGACGAGCTTGGCCGCCACTGCCTGGGACACCGTGCGGCTGTTCTCGCCAATCAGCATGAACACCGTACCCAGCACCACTTCGCGGCCGTTCTCGGTGGCCGCGCCAGAGCGCAGCTCCTCGCCCAGGCCGACCTGGGCGACATGGCTGACGCGGATCGGTGTGCCATCGACGCTGGAGATGACGATGTTGGCGATGTCTTCGGCCGAGGCCACCTGCCCCGGTGCACGGATCAGCAACTGCTCGCCGTTGCGCTCGATGTAGCCGGCACCGACGTTGGCGTTGTTACGTTCCAGCGCCGCGATCAGGTCGTTGAGGGTGAGCTTGTAGGCCGCCAGGCGCTTGGGCTCCGGGGCGATCAGGTACTGCTTGGCATGGCCGCCGATGCTGTTGACCTCGGCGACACCCGGCACGTTGCGCAGCTGCGGCTTGATGATCCAGTCCTGGATCACCCGCAGGTCGGTCGCCGTATAGGGCGTGCCGTCGTCCTTGAGCGCGCCCTGCTCGGCCTCCACGGTCCACAGGAAGATTTCCCCCAACCCTGTGGAGATCGGCCCCATGCCGGCCTCAATGCCTTCGGGCAACTGCTCGCGAGCCACCTGCAGGCGCTCGTTGACCAGTTGCCGGGCAAAGAAGATATCGGTGCCATCGTCGAAGATCACCGTCACCTGGGACAGCCCCGAGCGCGACAGCGAGCGGGTCTGCTTGAGACCCGGCAGGCCGGCCATGGCCGTCTCGATGGCGAAGGTGATGCGCTGCTCGGTCTCCAGTGGCGAATAACCCGGCGCGGCCGTGTTGATCTGCACCTGGACGTTGGTGATATCAGGCACCGCATCGATCGGCAGCTTCTGGTAGCTGTGGATACCCACGGCGGCCATCAGCACCACGGCGAGCATCACCACCAGGCGCTGCTCGATGGCGAATTGGATCAGGCGTTCGAACATGCAAGCGTCCCCGCGATCAATGGCTGTGCTCGGCAGAAGCCTTGCCGAGTTCGGACTTGAGGACGAAGCTGCCCGCGGCAGCCACCTGGGTGCCGGCTGCCAAGCCTGCAGTGATCTCCACCTGGCCTGCGTCGCGGCGGCCAGTCTTCACCGGGCGCGCCTGGAAACCTTCGTCGGTGCGGGCGAACACCACGGTCTGCTCCTCCCAGTTCTGCAAGGCACTTTCGGGCACGACGACCGCAGCATTGAACCGCTCGACATTGACGGCGACGTTGACGAACAGCCCGGGGCGCCAGGCTCCCTCGGGGTTGGCCAGGGTGGCGCGCACGGTGGCGGCGCGGTTCTGCTCGCCGAGCAGGCTGCCGACGTAGTTGACCTTGCCCTCGACCTCGGCGCCGAGGTCCGGAGCGCTGACGGTCACGCTGCGCCCCGTGGTGACCCGGGCCAGGTCGCGCGGTGCGACCGCGAAGGTGGCCCAGACCCGGCTCAGGTCGGACAGCGTGAAGGCATTGCTGGTCTCGTCGACCACTTCGCCCACGCTCAGGTGCTTTTCCACCACCACGGCGTCGAAGGGGGCGCGCAATTCGTAGCGGTTGCCGGCGCCCGCCGGGCCGACGGCAGCCACCTTCTGCCGGGCGTTGGCCAGGGCGATCTCGGCCTCTTGCAAGGCCTGCCGCGCCTGCAGGTAATCCTGCTCGGCGCTGATACGCTCCTGCCACAGTTGCTGCTCACGCTGGAAGGTCAGGCGCGCCAGTTCCAGGCGACGCTGGGCGGCCTGCTGCTCGCTGCGCAGGTCGGAGATCTGCTGGCTGGCGATCACCGCCAGCACCTGGCCGCGCTTGACCGCCTGGCCGAGTTCGGCCTGCACCGCCTCGACCACCCCCGGCACCCGTGGCACCACATGGGCGGTGCGGTCTTCGTCGAAACGGATCTCGCCAGGGAAGCTGATGGCGGTACCCAGTTCACGCGGGGCGGCCGCGGCAAGCTGAATGCCGGCCGACTCGATCTGGGCGATCGACAGGTGCAGTGCGCCTTCCTGTTCCTGGTGCTCTTCACCAGCTTCGTCGTCGTGGCCATGGCTGTCTTCACCATGGTCGTCGTGCCGGGCCTCGCCTTTGCTGGCCTGGCCATCGATACCGGTCCAGGCCAGACCACCCAAGCCGAGAACGGCAATGGCAGCGGCCAGGAGAGCGAGTTTGCGGGGGTTAGTCATTGTTGCTCCTGCTGCTCGAATTTTTGCTCAAACCATCAAGGTCGCCATAAATGCGCTCGACCTGTGCCCGTGCATCGGTCGCCGAGGCCAGTGCCTCGAGGTACAGCCCGCGTGCGTCGATCAGCGTGCGCTGGGCATCGAGCACGTCGAGGAAGGCGAACTTGCCCATTTCGAAGCCGCGGGTGGCGGTGTCCACCGCCTGCTGCGCCGCGGGCAGGATGGTGCGGTCGTAGGCTTGAACCTCCTGCATCGCCGTGCGCCATTGATCGACGGCGCTGCGGGTTTCGCTGCGCAGGCGCAGCTCGACCGCGTTACGCAGGTCGCGGGCCTGGTCGGCACGGCGCGCGGCCGCCAGCACATTGCCCTGGTTGCGGTCGAACAGCGGCAAGGGCATCGACAGCCCCACCACGTTGACCCGCTCGCGGTCCTCACGGCTGTACTGGCTGCCGACGCTGACGGTGAGGTTGGGAATGCGCAGGGCCTTTTCCGAGCCCAGCGACGCGTCGCCGCGCTCGACCTGAGCGGCGGCCAGGCGCCATTCGGCGGTCCGTTCGACCTGGCTGAGCAAGGTGTCGGCTGACGGAGCCTGCCCGGGTGACAGCTGGCTCGCTGGCAACAGGTCGAAGGTCGCCAGCGGGCTACCGGTCAACCGTGCCAGCGCCTGGTAGGCCACGGTACGCTGGGTTTTGGCACGACGTTCCTCTGCTTGAGCCTGGGCCAGTTGCACGTGCGCGCGGGTGGCTTCCACCGGCGACGACTGGCCTGCGCTGACCCGGCCCTGTACCACACGCAGGCCGCGCTCGGTCAGCGCCTGCGATTGCTGCGCCAGTTCCACGGCCGTCTGCGCGCGCAGGGCGGCGTGGTAGGCCTGGACTACATCGGCGCGCAGGCCATTGCGCTGGCGCTCAAGGTCCAGCTGGGCAATGGCCTGGCCGACACCCGCCACAGCGATGCGCGCAGCGCGCTTGCCGCCCAGTTCCAGTGGCTGGCTGAGGGTAACGGTGCTGGTGCTGGTGTCGCGGCGGGTATCTTCCATTTCCCAGGCCAGTTCCGGGTTGGGGATCAACCCGGCCTGGCGCCGTTCGCCTTCGGCGATGCCGATTTCGCGACCGGCAGCGGCCAGTTCAGGGTTGTTGGCAAAGGCGGCGCTCAGCGCCTCGGGCAGGCTCATGCCTTGCCCGGCCTGGGCGCTGGCAGAGGCCGCCAACAGCAGGCTGAGCAAGGCGATCTTGCGGGGGGTGGGCACTTCGGGCGTCCTCGTCGGCGTGCATTGGCGAGGAACTGTATGGACGGGTGGTTATCGGAGGGGTGGCGCGAAAATTACAATTCTGTAATCCGGCTGACGGCGTAAATCAGTCCGATAATCGCCCACTTTGCCCCCCTGCGACACCCTAGCTGATTGACGAAATTAACCACCCAGTACAAACATAGCGGCATTCAACAACAACAAAGCGATGCCCGCCATGAAGCCCCTTATTCTCGTGCTCAACGGCCCCAACCTGAACATGCTGGGGACCCGTGAACCCACCCAGTATGGCCATGAAACCCTTGCCGACCTGGCCCAGGGTTGCGCCGACACTGCCCATGCCCACGGCCTGGAAATCGAATTCCGCCAGACCAACCACGAAGGTGAGCTGATCGACTGGATCCATGCCGCCCGCAGCCGCTGTGCCGGTATCGTGATCAACCCCGGCGCCTGGACCCACACTTCGGTGGCGATTCGCGACGCCCTGGTGGCCAGCGAGCTCCCGGTCATCGAAGTGCACCTGTCCAACGTGCACAAGCGCGAGCCGTTCCGCCACCTGTCGTTCGTTTCGTCGATTGCCGTCGGGGTGATCTGCGGCCTGGGCAGCCACGGCTACCGCATGGCCCTGAGCCACTTCGCCGCGATGTTCCAGGAGCCACGCGCATGAGCCAGCCTGCCATCCTTGCCGGCCTGATCGGCCGTGGCATCCAGCTCTCGCGCACCCCTGCCCTGCACGAGCATGAAGGCGACGCCCAGCAGCTGCGCTACCTCTATCGCCTGATCGACGCCGACCAGCTCAAGCTTGAAGACAGCGCCCTGGCGCAGCTGCTCGATGCCGCCCAGCACACCGGTTTTACCGGGCTCAACATCACTTACCCGTTCAAGCAGGCAATCTTGCCGCTGCTCGATGAGCTGTCGGACGAGGCGCGCGGCATTGGCGCGGTGAACACCGTGGTGCTCAAGGACGGCAAGCGGGTCGGCCACAACACCGACTGCCTGGGCTTCGCCGAAGGCCTGCGCCGTGGCCTGCCGGATGTGTCGCGCCGGCGCGTGGTGCAAATGGGCGCTGGCGGCGCCGGCTCGGCGGTGGCCCATGCGTTGCTCAGCGAAGGGGTCGAGCAACTGCTGCTGTTCGAAGTGGATGCGGCGCGTGCCCAGGCACTGGTCGACAACCTCAACGGCCATTTCGGCCCGGGTCGGGCGGTACTGGGCACGGACCTGGCGGCCGAAGTGGCCGAGGCTGATGGCCTGGTCAACACCACACCGGTCGGCATGGCCAAGCTGCCAGGCACGCCGCTGCCGGTGGAACTGTTGCACCCGCGCCTGTGGGTGGCTGAAATCATCTATTTCCCGCTGGAGACCGAACTGCTCAAAGCTGCGCGGGCGCTGGGTTGCCGCACGCTGGATGGCAGCAACATGGCGGTGTTCCAGGCGGTGAAGGCGTTCGAGCTGTTCAGTGGCAAACCGGCGGATGCCGAGCGGATGCAGGCACATTTCGCCAGCCTCTCCTGACAGACCGCAACGCCCTCTTCGCGGGCAAGCCCGCTCCCACAGGTTGACCGCAGCCTTTGAGGTTGGCGCTTCACCTGTGGGAGCGGGCTTGCCCGCGAAGGGGTAAACGCCGATCTAACCTTTTTCATCCAGCAGCGCCTGTATGACTTTCTCCTGGCCGGCATAGTCACCCTCACCGAAGTGCACATGCCGCACCTGCCCCTGCCGATCGACAAAATAGTGCGCCGGCCAGAACTGGTTACCCCAGGCATTCCACACCTGGTAATCGTTGTCTACCGCCACCGGATAACCGATGCCGAGGCTTGCCACCTTGCTCTTGAGCTGCCCCACATCATGCTCGTAGTCGTACTCCGGCGTATGCACCCCGACCACTACCAGGCCCTGGTCGGCATAGCGCCGTGCCCAGTCGTTGACATGCGGCAGGCTGCGCTGGCAGTTGATGCAGTCCCAGGTCCAGAAGTCCACCAGCACCACCTTGCCCTTGAGCGCCGGCGCATCCAGCGGCGGCGAGTTGAGCCATTGGCTGGCACCGGCCAGCGACGGCATGGCGCCGTAATTGTCGCGGGCCATCAGCTGCCCTCCGGCGAGGCCCAGGCCAACCAGCGCCAAAGCCACGCCCCCCACTTTCAACAACAGCCGGCGGTCAGTTGTCATGGCAACCGCTCGTGGCGTAGGAGCGGTATTCAACGCTCTCTTTCTGGCCTTTGGAGTTCAGGTAGTCCATGCGGGTGTTGATCGGCCCACAGGCATTGCTCTGGTCATCCTTCACCGACAGCACGCGCTTCACATCCAGCTGGTCGCCGTAGCGGTACTGCATGACGCTGGCGTCGTTCATCGAAGTGGAACTGGCATTGGCGGCGACGGCGGCGAAGCCCAGTACGGCAAACAGGCTGGCGCTGGCGAGGGTCTTGAAGTTCATGGCAACTCTCCTTTGCAACACATTGAAGGTGGGGGTCAGTACGCCCCGGTCGAGAGCCATTACACGTTCGCCAGGTATCTCCCATGTGTCGCTCAGGCCTGTGATCTGCTTCTTCCTGTATCTGTATCCGGTGCAGATACACTGCAATACAAAACCCCGCAGGCAAGCAGCCACGCGCTCGGTACACTGCGCCCATTGCCCTTGAACAGGAACGCTGAGAATGGAACATGTCGATCACATCCTGATCGTCGATGACGACCGTGAGATCCGCGAGCTGGTCGGCAACTACCTGAAGAAGAACGGCCTGCGCACCAGCATCGTCGGCGACGGCCGGCAGATGCGCGCCTTCCTCGAAGCCAACAGCGTCGACCTGATCGTCCTCGACATCATGATGCCCGGCGACGACGGCCTGCTGCTGTGCCGCGAATTGCGTGCCGGCAAGCACCGCAACACACCGGTGTTGATGCTGACCGCACGCAACGACGAGACCGACCGCATCATCGGCCTGGAAATGGGCGCCGACGACTACCTGACCAAGCCCTTCTCCGCCCGCGAACTGCTGGCCCGCATCAATGCCGTGCTGCGCCGCACGCGCATGCTGCCGCCGAACCTGACCATCAGCGAAAGCAGCCGCCTGCTCGCCTTCGGCCAGTGGCGGCTGGACACCACCGCCCGTCACCTGCTGGACAACGAAGGCACCCTGGTGGCGCTCAGTGGTGCCGAATACCGCCTGTTGCGGGTATTTCTCGACCACCCGCAGCGGGTGCTGAGCCGCGAGCAACTGCTGAACCTGACCCAGGGCCGCGAAGCCGACATCTTCGACCGCTCCATCGACCTGCTGGTCAGCCGCCTGCGTCAACGCCTGGGTGACGATGCGCGGGAGCCGAGCTGCATCAAGACCGTTCGCAGTGAAGGTTATGTGTTCTCGCTGGCGGTGCAACTGCTCGAGTCGCCGTCATGAAGTGGCCGCGCACCCTGGCCTCGCGCCTGGCACTGATCTTCTTCACCGGGCTGGTGCTGGCCTATGGGTTGTCGTTCAGCCTGCAGGCGTACGAACGCTACATCAGCAGCCGCTCGATGATGCTCAGCAACCTGGAACTGGACGTTGCCACCTCGGTGGCCATCCTCGACCGCCTGCCTGCCGCCGAGCGCGCTGCGTGGCTACCGCGCCTGGAGCGACGCACCTATCGCTACCGGCTCGACGAAGGGCTGGCCGGCGAAGCGATGCCGAGCAGCGACCCGCCCATGGCCGCCGAGTCGATCATCAAGGCCATTGGCAGCCAGTACCGCCTGACTTTCCAGGAGATCCCCGGCCCGAATGCGCACTTCCAGGCGCACTTGCGCCTGGCCGATGGCGCACCGCTGACCATCGATGTCACACCGGCCCCCGTCCCGGTAGCGCGCTGGCTGCCGCTGGTGCTGCTGATCCAGCTTGCCGTGCTTTTGTTCTGTACCTGGCTGGCGGTGCGCCTGGCCATCGGGCCACTCACCCGCCTGGTCCAGGCGGTTGACGACCTCGACCCGGACAAGCCCGGTGTGCTGCTGGACGAAAGCGGCCCGCGCGAGGTGAAGTACGCCGCCGTCGCCTTCAACGCACTGCAGGCACGGATCGCGGCCTACCTGAAAGAGCGCATGCAGCTGCTTGCAGCCATTTCCCACGACCTGCAAACGCCGATCACCCGCATGAAGTTGCGGGTCGAGGTAATGGATGAAGGGGTCGAAAAGGAAAAGCTCTGGCATGACCTGGACGCCATGGAGCATCTGGTGCGCGAAGGCGTAGCCTACGCCCGCAGCATGGACATCAACACCGAAACCCCGTGCCGGATCAACCTCGACGCCTTCCTCGACAGCGTGGTGTTCGACTACCAGGACAGCGGCGCCCAGGTAGAGCGCCACGGCACTAGCGGCAGCCTGCTGGAAACCCGCCCGCATGCCCTGCGCCGGGTACTGGTGAACCTGGTGGACAACGCCCTGAAGTTTGCCGGCAAGGCTCAGCTTGAGGTCAGCCGCGAGCACGGCAAGACGCTGATACGGGTGCTGGATGAAGGCCCGGGGATCCCCGCCGAAGAGCTGGACGAGGTGCTCAAGCCGTTCTACCGGGTAGAAAGCTCGCGCAACCGCAGCACGGGCGGTACCGGCCTGGGGCTGGCCATTGCCCACCAGCTGATCCAGGCCATGGGTGGCAGGCTGACCTTGAGCAACCGCCAGAGCGGCGGGTTGTGCGCTCAGATCGAGCTGTGACGGCAGAATCGGCGGCCGAGCGGGCCGCCCTACAGCCGCCGTGCCTACAGTCCGATACATAAAGCCGCTTTCACCGACACACTGCAGATACCCGTCCCGCCCACACTCCCGGTCACACAACGACACTCCGGGAGACCTCACCCATGAAGCCGCTCACCCTGCCCTCCGGCTGGAAGCTGTTCGCCGCCCTTGCGGGCCTGACCTTGCTGATGACCGCCGTGGTCCTGCTCGGCGCTGGGCCAGGCGCGGATGGCCTGCGCAGTGCCATTCGCGCCACGGCGCGCAGTTCGTTCGCGTTGTTCCTGCTGGCCTTCCTGGCCTCGTCGGCAGCCACCCTGCTGCCCGGCAGCGGCAGCCGGCGGCTGCTTCGCGAGCGGCGCTACCTAGGCCTGGCCTTCGCCTTTTCGCACACCGTGCATGGTGTGCTGATCTACCGCTACGCCCAGCAGTTTCCTGAACTGTTCTGGGCCGGGCGCACAGCCACCTCGAACCTGCCCGGCAGCATCGGCTACCTGTTCCTGCTGCTGCTCACCCTGACTTCGTTCAAGGCCCCGATGCGGCTGCTCGGCGGCCGAGCCTGGAAAACCCTGCACAGCACCGGCATGTGGGTGTTGGCCGCAGTGTTCTGCCTGTCGTTCTACAAACGCATCCCCATGGGCGGCTGGTACCCACTGGCCTTCGCCCTGATGTTCAGCGCCATCGCCCTCAAACTGACCGCAAAGCTGGCGCCCCGCCGCGCGGCCAACGCCCTTTCCTGAAGCGAGATACCCACATGAATGCACTGACCCGCACCTTCAACCAAGTCGATCACCTTGGTAGCTGGACTGCCGACCTGCCTTTGCGGCTGTTCCTGGCCTGGGAGTTTTTCGAGTCCGGCCTGGAGAAATTCAATGGCAGCAACTGGTTCGCCGACTTGCAGGGGAGTTTCCCCTTCCCCTTCAACGCCCTGCCAGCAGAGCTGAACTGGCAGCTGTCGATGTGGGCCGAACTGCTGCTGCCGCTGCTGCTGTTACTCGGCCTGGGCACTCGGCTGGCGTCGGCGGGGCTGATGGTGCTGACCGTGGTGGCGATTGCCGCCGTGCACTGGCCTGCGCAGTGGTCGAGCCTGGCCGAGTTGGCGCAAGGCTATGCCATAACCGACCAGGGGTACGGCAACTTCAAGTTGCCGCTGATCTACCTGGTCGCGCTGTTGCCACTGCTGCTCAAAGGCTCGGGGCGCATGAGCCTGGACCACTGGCTCAAGGCCCGCTCACGGTGACGACACGCCGGGGCTGCAGGGCAGCCCCGTTTTCCCACTTACCGGGTACCGACGATGATGCCTTGCTCTCGCAACTGCCTGAGCATCGCCAACCCCTCCTGCAGACTGGCTGACAGCGCCTGCAGACGGTCCCGCCCCCGGCCTTGCAGCACCAGCATGCGGTAGGTCATGGGGGAAAGACGGGCAAACCGCACACGCAGGCCGGCATCGCGATAAACCAGCAACAAGGTCGCTACGCCAGGCGCCACTTGTGGCTGAAAGCCCGGGCCTATGCGGTCGACCGGCCAGCGATAGGCCAGTACCTTTGCCGTGCATGACAGCACGGGTTCTGCCTCCAGCAAATCGCCATTGGGGTCATGGGGCGGGTCCTTGGCATCACTCAAGTAGAGCTGTGACTCGACGCACTCGTAGTGGGCCAGTTCCACCTCCCAGGACGCCTTCGGCTGCACACCCTGCAAGTAGCCGACAAAAGCAGCGGCGATTTCGGTGAACAATGGCGTTTGACAGCGGTAGCTGGCATAGAAATCATGCACCCGCGCATGCCAGCACTGCTCGCCAAGCGTTTGCCGAAGCACTGGAAAACTGTTCGCCAGCAGCCCTTCGATGGTGCCGTAGAACAACTCGCGGTACACCTTCAGGCGCCGAGCCTCCAGCCCCGGAGGGGGGGCATGGCGCAGCGGATCTCGCAGATGCCGCGCCAGGATGAATTGCTGGTTACGCAATGTGCTGCTCAAGCGCTACCTCCTGTTGAATGGCTCGCATGCGCTCGACCTCTGCGAGCAAATCGGCCAACGGCGGGTAATTGAAATCGCGCTCCAGTACCGAAGGCACAGCCCCGAAGCGCCTGCAGGCACTGGCGAACAGGCCCCATACAGCGTCCTTCACCGGCGCGCCATGGGTATCGACCAGAAGATCCGGCGCCTCCTGGTAATGGCCCGCCACATGCATCCCTGCCACGCGTGCTGCGGGTAGCCCGCGCAGGAACGCCTGGGCGTCGTAGCGGTGATTGCAGGCATTGACGAAGACGTTGTTGACGTCCAGCAACAGGTCGCAGTCGGCTTCATCGAGCACTGCACAGACGAACTCCAACTCAGTCATCGCCTGATAAGGCGCGGCGTAATAGCTGATGTTCTCCACGGCAATTCGCCGCTGCAATTCATCCTGCGCCTGGCGGATACGCGCACTGACCTGATGCACGGCTTCTTCGGTAAACGGTATCGGCATGAGGTCGTAAAGGTACCCATCGTCGCTGCAGTAGCTCAGGTGCTCGCTGTAATGGCGCACCTGGTAGCGATCCAGAAAGCGCCGAAGCTGCTGCATGAAGTGCCGGTCCACTGGCAAGCTCCCGCCCAAAGACAAGGACAGCCCATGGCAGGTCAGCGCATGGCGCTCGGCCAGTTGCGCCAGGCTTCGGCCATAGGCACCACCAACGCCGATCCAGTTTTCCGGTGCGCATTCCAGAAAATCCACTGCACTTGGTGTGAGGTCGAGCAGTTCAGGCATCAGGCCACGACGCAGGCCGAGGCCGGTGAGCAAGGGTGTGCGGTTCATCATTGAATCCCCTGTCAAGAAAAACGCCCCGCCTGACATGCAGGAGGGGCGTTGTCGTTGAGTCGGCAACTCAATCAGGATTTGCTTTTACCGTGGTCGGCCTTGCCACTGCTACCGCATTTGCCTTCACCACACTTGCCTTCGCTTTTCTCGGCTTTGCTATCGCCACCGCATTTGCCTTCACCACATTTGCCTTCGGCTTGTGCCTTGGCATCGGCCAGCAGGTAGCCCTGTGGCAGCGGTTCGACGGCAAACGCGTTGCTACCGACTGCCATGCCACCAATCAGTGCAGCGCCGAGCAGGCCAAGGGTTTTACGTGCTTCAGTCATGATGCATCTCCACTTTGCTTGATAAGTGGAGTCATTAGGCCGCATGGGCGCTACATGGCTGAATCACCGAAATTGGCATGTCCTGTAGGAGCCTCCCCGCCGTGCTGACAGAAACGGCCCCCTGCACTCGCCGATCAATCGTCCAGGGGTTTAGGGGGGGCGGCTGGTTTGGCCGGTTTGGCGGGCTTGCTGTCCTTGGCCTTGGGTTCAGGTACCGCCGCCACAGGTTCCGGCGCGCTCACGGCCTTTTCGCTCGCCGGTAGCGCATCGACGGCCTGGAAGATCGCCTGCGGGTCAATCTTCTCGCCTGTATCATCATCCTTGAGCACGTGACGCTCACCGTCCATGCCCACCAGGATCACCTTGGTACCCTTGCTTGCGCCCAGCTTGAGCTCGCGAATAAGGGCCATCGTGGTCTGCTGCTCGAGGTTCTTGTCCTCACGCTTGCCCATCATCTGGGCAACGCTGAAGAGCACCAGTTTGCGCTCCTTGAAACCCGCCTGGGTAGCCGGGTCCTTGAGATCCTCGTTCAACCCCCGCAGGGTGGGGTCGGCACTGCTTGGAGCGATGACGACCAATGGCCTGGCCTTGCCCAGTTCCTTGGCCAGCGGCGCATCACTGTCAGCCGCAAGCAACGGGCCGGCAACAGCGAGCAAGGTGGCGAGGGTCATTGACCGGACGAGCATGCGAATCTCCTTATTTCTCTCGATAAACCAAAAGACTACGGATCAGGGAGAAAGATCCGACAAGAGCCTAAACCACCTGACGCGCCTTGGGGCAGGCGAAAGGTAACTGGCCATTACCAGGAGCCCTCGGCTGATCCCAGCCTAGGGCACAGCAGCCAAGGCCCATGACCAGAGCATAGTCCAACCCGGCGCGGTGCAGGGCTGGCTTGTGCAGGGCTCATGGCGTCTCCACCACCTGCAGCGCTTGCCGTGTCAACGCCAGCTTGCGCTCATGCTGTTCCACATCGATCACTGCCTGCAGTACCTGGATATCGGCCTCGGAATGCAGTGCCGCCAGCTGTTTGCGGTAATGGTCAGGGACTCGCAGGGCCTGTGTGTGGGCGCTCTCCAGATAGCGCTGCCAGAAACGGCACTGCACCATCCACTCCGCCAGGTTGTCGTCGGTTTCTTGCCCGACTACCCAGGCTGCCGCTTGCGCCGCCCGCTGGTCATCGACCAGGGCGGAAGCAGGAAAGCGCATCATCTGTGTGTTGACCGGCAGATCGAGCCCATCGCGCAAGTGAATGTTGTAGGCCAGCACCACCTCGATTTCCTCGAGCTCTGGCGATCGTTGCCGCCGGCTGCGAAAGTCGCGCAATGCATAAGCGTTGAGCCGCGACAGGCGCCACAGGCGCCTCGCCAGCCGCGCCAGCACCTGCGCCTGACAGGCACCCGCCGCCTCGTGCTCGGCGTGCCACACCAAGGCCCTCACCTCCAGTTCACTGAAATGAATGGCGGCACCGTCGCCACAGGTCTCGATCTGCGCAGCGGCAAACAGTGCTTCGCGCAAAGCGGCGAACTCCGTCATCTGCTGCATCATGTCCATCACCCTGCGCGCCAGGTCGCTGGCCTGTGCACCGCTGAAATCGGCGGACTGCGTGAGTTCCTTGAGCAGGCTGAAGAACTGTTCACATCCGTCCTCATCCTCCACCCTGGACCACAGCGAGGCAAACGGTGCGCGTTGCTCATCGCCCACGCGATCCAGCCAGAGCAGACGGGTCGGCACATTGCCGGGGGCCGACTGCACGGCCTCCATGCCCCTGGCGGCCCTGGCTTCGATGAGTCGCCGGCGCTCGGCAGGCAACAGCTCGTTACCCTCCAGGGTGACCTGGCCTCGACGCCAGACCGGCGAGTCGTAGAAGCCTTCGGGCAGCTCATGAAGACGGTTGCCACCCACCTCGAGCACCTGCAGGTCCTGCAGCTCCAGCACACCGATCGGTAACCGCGTGATGCCCGTGTCGCGCAACCTGAGCTCGACCAGATCGCGCATTGCCTGCACCGAAAAATTGGCACGCAGCGGGTTTCTCGACAGGTTGAGGTAAAGCAGTGACTCGCAGCTGGCAAGCAGCGTGGACTGGGAAGGGTCCAGTTCGATCTGGTTGTCATACAGGTCCAGCGACCGTAAGCGGCTGAGCTGCGCCAACTGTGCCGGCAACCGCTTGAGGTGGTTACCCATCAGTTCCAGGGTGCAGACATTGGGAAAGGCACGCAAGAACCCATCTGGCAGCACTTTCAGCCCCGATTGCTCGAACTGCAGGACCCTGACATGCGGCAAGCTCACCTCGACAGGCAGCTCCGGCAACTCGTTCACGTCACGGCCAATCCAGCGCCAGCTGTACCCCTCTTCGTAACGGATGCGGTAACTCTGCTGAGGCACGATGTAGCGCCAGCAGTCGACCAGCCCATGCCTGAACTCGCGCCGCGCCTGTCGCTGCCGGGTAGTGGGGGCACTGTGGGCCCACGCCTTGAGCTGGCGCTCCAGCAGCTTGAGCTGCTGCTCGAGCTCTGCAAGCAGTTGCGCCACATCGCGTCCCGCCGCTTGAACGTCTTCCAGCCAGCGACGGATCTGAGGCTCGTCATCGTCAAAATCCGGGTACAGATCCGCCACCCGTGCCGCCAGCGAACGTGGCCGAAAGGTGAAGGCATCGAACCAGCCCGGGCAGCAACTGAGCGGATAACCGACACACTTGCCGACCCGTTGCGGCGCCACCCACCATGCCGGCTGGCGGGCCACCCCGAGCATCGCCGGCAGCTGCGCCCGCTGCTCGACCGCGCGCTCGGCAAGGGCCTGTCGCAAGCTGGCGGACACCGGCTCAGCCAGCCCCAGGGCGTGCCACTGCGCAGCAGGAAGCGCCCGGGTCATGACTTCGAACACATCCCCGGGCTCACCCAAGCTCAGCCCTTGTGCATCGCGCAATGCGAAACGCCCGTGCCGATGGATCAAGTCATAGTGTGTGCCAATGCCACGGGTGGTCAGCAGCGGGCCTGGGGCCTGGTCGTCGAACAGCCGCCAGACCGGGCCATTGGCGGTCCGGGTCAAGTGTTCGAACAGCCGCAGCACCACACGCGCCATGTCCAGGTGCTGCGGGGTATCGATCTGCATGGCCTCGATCACCCGCGATACCCGGGCATGTATCGCACTGGCCCTTGCCAACCGGGCCAGCCCCGGGGTGATACGGGCGAAGTCCAATAGCGCCTGGCGATCGGCATCGGTCGCCGCACGCAGCACCGCGTCGGCGGCCAGCACGTGCAAGCTGGGGAACGCCCGACGCAGTGTGGCGATGCTGGCAGACTCGGGCAGTTGCACGTCTTCGTACCATTGCTGCCACAACGCCTGGCGGCTGGCCCAGGCCAGTTCGCCCAGCGCGGGTCCAGGCATGCTTGCCGCACCGGGCAAGGCCCGGGCATAGGCGAGTGCATCCGAATCCACGGGCACACTCCCCGCACGCAAATGCTCGATCAGCTGTGCCACCCGCCCGGCCAGGCGCGCGCGCAATACGGCATCGACCAGCGCCGGGTCCGGCGCCCTGCCGTACATGTGCAAGGCGCGCAGATCGTCGCTTGCCAGCCCCTGATTGGCCAGCACCTGATCGACCTGTCCATCGGTCAACTGACGGAAGGGCGTACCCAGGCGTCGAAACAGGTACCGAGGGTCGGCCCACTGCGACGGCCGTTCGCTCCAGAGCCGCCAGGCACCTGCGCCGTTATGGCGCAACAGTGGACCGTGCCCCTGCTGCGGCCGTACCTGCCACTGCTGGTCCTCGCTGCGCTGCACGATGTTGTACCAATGCCCGTCCAGCTCCACCAGGTCATGCTCACCGTCGGCATGGATACCCAAGGCATCCGCCTCATTGTCCGCGGCAGGCGCCGGGCGCCGGTATGCCTGCAGGTTCTGGTCCCAGAGTTTCTCGCTACCGTCTTCCAGCTGCGTCGGCACCAGGCCATCGACAAAGCTGGAGCCCGTCCAGGCCCGCCGCGCAAGCGCAACGCCAGCCCCGGTGAGCGCGACCAGTGCCACGTCCCTGGCGACCTTGGTCAGGTGTTCCAGCGCGGCCTGGGTGTCCCCGTCGCGCCAGTCGTCGATGCCCTGGAACACCTCGCCAAGCAGCTCCCAGACGGTTGCCGCCAGTACCACGCCGCCCAGCGCCGGTATGAATAACCCGGCCAGCGTTGCCAGGGCCCAGCCTTGCTGCTTGAGCTGCTGGTCGCGATGCGCCTGCAGGGCGCGGTCCACTTGTGCCGTTGGCGTGACGACCATCGCAGCATCGTCTTTGATCTGGGCGATACGCGCAGCTGGCAAATGGTCGAAAAGCGCCTCGCCGATGCTCAGCAGCTGCCCCGTCAGGCTGCCGCTGGTATGGGCGGCAGAGAACCGCTGCTGGTCGCGAAGCTTGATGAAGCGGCGAAAGAACTGTTGGTACTGCCGATCCCGCAGGCGTTGCTGCAGCACTTCGCCAATAAAACCTTGCAGGCTCGGGTGGCCGCTCCAGGCACCATTGCGGTCGCCCGGAATGTACACGAGGATTCGCCGTGTGGTGTTGCGCAACAAACCCTCGTCAAGCACTTGCAGCACGATGACCTGCTGCACGTCACAGCCACTGAGCTGCAGTTGCCGATAGCGCACCACCGAACCGTCCAGCTGCTGCAGGCGCGATTCCTGCGCCAGGGTGATGATCAGTTTCAGCTCCTGGTCATCCAGCGCCCCGTCGCTTCTTGCCCTGTAGGCATCGACCAGCAAACCCTGGCGCAGCATCTGCGTCAGGGTCGCCCTGAACGCTTCATCCAGCACGGCGTCCAGGTGCTGCTGATAAGCCGCGCCCAGGTCCAGCTTGCGGCAGAGCCCCGCAAAGTCCGCCGCCGACCGTTGCCCCAGCTCCTTGCCCAACACATCGAACAGGCCATTGCGCCTGGGCTCACCCTCCCCGGCCGCTTCCTGGGCAGTGAAGTTGTTCAACGCAGCCTGATACAGCGGCGTGTCGGTGTAGTCCCGGTCCATCTGCGGCCAGCGCCCGGTGGCCCATGTCGGCTTCTCGGTGAAGTAGTAATACCAACGGCGCAGGTACAACAGGTCGATATCCACGTCGCGCTCGTAGCGGCCCGTCAGGGCCTGGTTCAATGCCCGCTTGACGAAGGCATCGACAGGCTGCAGGCCCGCGAGGCGAGTAGCAAGCTGCTGTCGATGCAGCAGGCTGGCCTTCAGCGCCTGGCTGACTGCATCGAGCTGCACGCTATCCAGCCTGCCCAACCAGCCAGGCAGCCGCTTGGCGATCAGCTTGTCCTGATACGCCTGCTCCATGGCCAGCTGCTGTTCCGCCGTCAGGGTTCGGTCAGGTGTGCCCATACATGCCTCCGTCGTTGTCGAAGGCACGAGGTTAGGCGGTTCACGCGCCAGGCCCAGGCTAGATAACTACTACTCACGCAGCGACGCCCGCGGTACAACCGGCGGTATGAAGACCAGGGGCAGGTTCCGGGCAATGGCCTCGCGTGAAAGCTGTTCCAGCAGATTGCGCTCGCGCTGCTGGATGCGTGCGTGCAGGCGGTCGATCTGTGCCTGCCCGGCATCGCTTGCGAGCAGCGTCTCCAGCTCATCGTGCAAGGCTTGCGGTACACGCAGGCGGGCTTCGTGTCGTTGCGTCAGGTGCTCGCGCCAGAATTCATGGGTTAGCAGATAGTCAGCCAGCGCATCGCTGGACTGGGCAGACCTGACCAAACGCTGGGCATTGACCAGATCATGGCTTGCAAGGTTGGCCACCCCGGGGTTGAGCATGTCGTCATGCTCGATGGGCAGATCCAGCGTGTCTGCCAACGCCAGCCGGTAGGCCAGCGCAAACTCGATCGATTCCTCCGCCCGGCCCGCCGCGATGGCATGCATCCCGGCCACCGTATCCAGCGTGTCCAGCCGCCAGCACTGCGCCCCCAGGTGCAGCAATGCGCACTCGCGCTCACCGGACAGATCACCGTGCAAGGCCTTCCAGACCCGCACCCGCACCTCCAGGTCACTGAAGCGCAGGGTGGCGTTGTCCTGGCAATGTTCGGTCAGCGCATGCTCATACAGCTGCCCCTGCAACGCCGGGCGCTCGGACATGTAGGCCAGCATCCTGAACACCCGCAACGCCAGGTAGCGGGCCAGGAACCCCTCCTGGAAGTCGGCCGATGTGGTCAGCCGCTCCAGCAGGTGGAAGAAGTCCCTCGAAGCAGGCTTGCCATCGAGCTTGCCCCAGATATCGGCCATCTGGTCCCGCTGCCCACGGGCAACCAGGTCGAGCCAGCGCAGCTTGAGCGGCACTTCGCCGTCAGCCACTTCATGCCAGGCGTCCGCCGCCAACGCCAGTGGGTTTCCGCTAAGCCGCACCCTGGCACCCAGCCACAGCCTGGAGCGATAGAAGGCGAATGGCAGCGCAAAGATGCGGTTTTCGCTGAGGTCAAGGGTAGTGAGTCGCGGCGCCTGCATGACCCCCGTCGGCATCTCGACCAACTGCGTGTTGCACAGCAGCAGTGTGCGCAGACCCGGCATGCCCTCCAGCGCAAACGCGCGCGCCAGCGGGTTGTGCGACAGATTAAGGTAGACCAGCGAGCCGGCGTGCGCCAGCAAGCGGTGCAGCGGTTCGTCCATCCGCAACTGGTTGCCCGACAGGTCCAGCACATTCAGGCGAGCGGCCATGGCCTCGGGCAGCGACAGGCTGCGCAACCGGCAGTTGGTCACGCTCAGCGAACGCAGCGAGGGGAAGGCCCGCAGGAAGCCTTCCGGCACCTCGCGCAGTTGCAAGGTACGCAAGCCGATTTCCGTCACATGGCCGAAGCTGACGTCGGGCGGCAGTGCGGGTAACGCGTCCAGGTCGCTGCCGTAGGTGCTGAACATGTAGGCGTGCTCTTCGGCAACCGCACCCAGCTGGCGCGGCACCTGATAACGCCAGCATTCGAGCAGCCCTTGGGCGAACTCCCTGCGCGCCTTCCAGCGCCAGGTGCGGACGGTTGAGAACTGCCAGGCCCTGAGGCACTGGCGCAAGGCCGTGAGCTGTTGCCGCAGTGCTTGCAGCTCGGCAGCCGGGCTTCGTTGCGACGCTCGCAGGTTGTCGAGCCAGCGCACGACCGCTTCATCGTCCAGCCCCGGGTACAGATCACGCAACTCTGCCAGCAGGCTTACCGGGCGCTGCCGTTCCAGCCCGAGGCGGCGGCGCCACTGACTCAGCGGGTAGCCGACCCGGCCATCACCCAACTGTTGTGGCATCCGGAAAAAGCCAGGATCACGCCTGATACCGAGCCACTCTGCCAGCTTATCTTCCTGCCCCGCCAGGCGGCTGGCCAGCGCAGCCCGCAACTGCGAAGCGAATGGCTCACCCAGCCCCAGTGCCGCGCGCTGTTCACTCGAGTAGGCATTGGCCATCACCTCGAACAGCTCGCCATCCGTGCCCACCGTGGCGCCGCTTTCATCGCTGAGCTGGAACGCCCCGGCTCGATGGTGCAGGCGCCACAGCGGTTGCCCGACCCTCGACTGGCTCACCGGCTCCAGTGCGTCACCGTCGAACAACTGCCAGGCGGGGCCCTTGTCGGCACCCGGTAGTTGCTCCGCCAGCCTGAACACCACACGGGCCAGATCCAGGCTCTGCGGGGTGTCGAACAGCAGTGCTTCGTGCACCCGCAGACAGCGGATACGCCTGGCCAGTGCAGCCGCCGAGAGCTCCAGATGCGCCTGGCGAGCTCCATTCAACAGCTCCTCGGCGCCCAGGCGATGCAAGCTGGGGAAGCTGCGCTGCAGCTCATGGGTATCCGCCGTGACGGGGTATTTTTCGTAGTACAACTGTTGCAGGAATGACCGGCGCTGGCGCCATACCCGTTTTGCCAAGGCCTGTGGCGGGAGCCCCTCTGCCCCCTCCCAACGCTGCACGCGCTCAAGCAGTTCACGGTCAGTAGCGGTGCCGCTTCGCAGCTCACTGACCAACGCCTGAATGCGCCTGGCCAGCAGTACTCGGCTCACGGAATCGACCAGGCAGGCTTCCGGCGCACGGCCGCAGACGTGCAAGCCGCGCAACTGGTCGGCGTCGATGGCATGGATGGCCAGCACCTGATCGATCTGTTCGTCGCTCAACTGCCCGAAATCGTTACCCAGGCGGCGGAACAGCGCACGGGGCTCGTCCCATTCCAGCGGCGATTCGCACCAGACTCGCCAGGCGCCAGCGCCGTTGTGGCGCAACATGGGACCGTGGCCGTCGCGGGGCAGTACTTGCCACTGCCCGTCGTCGCGCTGGCGCACCGCATAGAAATGGCCTTGCATGCGCACCCAGCAGTTGTCGCCCAGGCGGTAGATGCCCTGTTCATCAGGCAGCGCCTGGACCGGGGGCGCGACGCTGCGCAAAGGCGCCATGTCGAACTGCCAGAGCAGCTCGCGGCCATCTTCGAGGCGAGCCGTCACTAGGCTGTCGACCAGGTTCCACTCCCGACTCAGCGCACGCACTGCCACGGCGGTGACGCCGCCCGCAATGACGGTGCCGAGAATGCTTAGCAGATGGTCCTGTGCAGCCCGAACATCGCCATCGCGCCAGGCCTCCACGGCATGAAACACATGCTTGAACATGTCCCAGGCGACTGCAGCCAGAACCACGGCATTCACTGCCGGCACGAACAGCCCCGCCAGCCCCGCCACCGTCCACAGGGCCGAGATGAAGCGCGCCTGCCGCGCTTGCTGGACCTCGCTATCGAGCACCTTGACCGGCACGGCGATGAAGGCTGCATCGGCCTTGATCTGCTCGATCCGGGCCTGGGCGAGGTGATCGAACAGCGGCAACGGATAATCGGCCATGTGCTGGTCCATGTCTCGCGAAGCGGCTTCGACCACGTCCATCAGCTCAAGACCGACCCTGGCAAAAAAGGACGCCTGGTCACGGCGGCGGACGAAGCGGCTGAAAAAGCGCTGATACGCCTCATCGGCCAGGCGCTTGCCCAGCGTGCGACGAATGAAGGTGTCGAGGTCCGCCGCGGCGCTCCATGGGCTGACCGGGTCTGCGGGAACATGCACCAGTACTCGCCGGTTCGAGCCGAACCCGGCGGCGCCGTCGATTTCGAGCACGACGATCTGTTCGAGCGCGCATTCGTAAACCGTCAGCTGACGTGCCCGTACCGGGTAACCGGCGAGCGACACAGGCCAGTCGCCACGGCACAAGGCAAACACCAGCTCCAGCTCGGCGACCGTCAGCACTCCCTCGGCATGGGCCTGGCAAGCGTCGACCAACCAGGTCGCCGATTGCTGCTCTTTCAATGATGCGCTCACGGCATGCCCACTTGCAGTATGCGCGGCGGGTGCATCGAGAATGGCGGCGAGGTGATCCTGGTAGCGTTGACCGAGGTCCAGTTTGCGACACCCTCTGGCGAATGCCTGGGCGCTCATCATCTGCAGTGTCGAGCCATCGCGCTCGACCACGCGGTCGCTGCGCGGCAGGGCATGTCCACTGGCTTGCGCTTCGGTGAAGTTGGCCAGGGCTGCATCGAGCACTGGCGAATCGTGACTGGCTTTTTCTTGCTGCGGCCAATGACCGGTGGCGAACACGGGTTTGCCGGTGATCACAAAGTGGAAATGCCGGTAATACAGCGAATCGCAGTCGACCGAGGTATGCAGGCTTTCGCGCAGGGCCTGCTGCAATAGCGGTTTGCAGTGTTGCCGGATGCCCTGGAGACGCGCCAGGTCCAGGCTCAGCCGCTGCCGGCAGGCCAGGCTGGCCTTCAGCGCCTGCTGCAGCGCCGCCATCTGCCCGGCAGTCAGCGCCGGCCCTTGCCTGCCGCTTGCTGGAGAATCCAGCCGGAGCCGGGCAACCCAGCTTGGCAGGCTGCGGGCGATCATGCCGTCCTGAAAGCCTTGTTCCATCGCCAGCCGGCGATCATCCAGAGGGGCATTAGCTTGGTTCATGTCGCACCTTCACGTTTGATGAAGAGGCAACGCTAATTCCCAGGCTTGCCGGCATGGGTTACATAGCTACCCCGCGACTCAGAACAACAGCAGCTGGCGATCGGTGAGGGCACTGAAGTCATCACCGACGAAGGGCAGGATGGCATCGGCCACCGGTTGCAGTTGCCGACTCAGGTAGTGCTCATAGTCGATCGGCGCCTGCAGGTTCTCCAGCGGCTCGGGGCCTGCGGTGGTGACCAGGTAGCTGATCCAGCCGCCGCGCTGGTATTGCCGAGGGCGGCCCAGGCGGCCGTTGTAATCATCCGCCAGGCGTGCAGCGCGCACATGCGGCGGGACATTGCGCTGGTAGTCGGCCAACGGCCGGCGCAGGCGCTTGCGGTACACCAGCAACGCGTCGTGCTCGCCCGCCAAGGTCTGGCGCACATACTCGACGACATATTCACGGTAGGGCTGGCCACGGAAGATCCGCCCGTACAGTTCCTGCTGGAAGCGCTGAGCCAGCGGCGACCAATCGGTGCGCACCGATTCCAGGCCCTTGTAGACCATGTCTTCGCTGCCATCGGCGCGCTGCACCAGGCCGGCGTAGCGCTTCTTGCTGCCCTCGTCCGCCCCTCGGATGGTGGGCATCAGGAAACGCCGGTAATGCACCTCGAACTGCAACTCCAGCGCGCTTTCCAGGTTCAGGGTGGTGCGCAGGTGCTCGCGCCACCACTGGTTGACCTGTGCCACCAGGTCACGGCCAATCCGCGCCGCAGCCGCTTCGTCATGGGCGCCCTTGAGCCAGACGAAAGTGGAGTCGGTGTCCCCATAGATCACTTCATAACCCTGCGCTTCGATCAACGCGCGGGTCTGGCGCATGATCTGGTGGCCGCGCAGGGTGATCGACGAGGCAAGGCGCGGGTCGAAAAAGCGGCAACCGCTGGAGCCGAGTACGCCGTAGAAGGCATTCATGATGATCTTCAGCGCTTGCGACAGGGGGGCATTACCCTCGCGCTTGGCCGCCTCCCGGCCCTGCCATACACGCTCGACAATGGCCGGCAGGCAGTGCCGGGTGCGCGAGAACCGCCCGCCGCGAAAGCCCTCCACGGAATGCTCGTCATCCGCCAGGCGCAGGCCTTCGACCAGGCCCACCGGGTCGATCAGGAACGTGCGGATGATCGACGGATACAGGCTCTTGTAGTCCAGCACCAGGACCGAATCGTACAGCCCCGGGCGCGAGTCCATGACAAAACCACCCGGGCTGGCCTCGTCCGGGCGGCTGCCGAGGCTGGGCGCGACGAAGCCCAGGCGGTGCATCTGCGGGATGTACAGGTGGCAGAATGCAGCCACCGAACCACCGCTGCGGTCCACGGCAAGGCCGGTGACCGAGGCGCGTTCCATGAGGAACTCCAGCAGGCGGGTATGCGCGAAGATACGGGTGACCAGTTCACAGTCCTTGAGGTTGTAGCGTGCCAGGGCCGGCTTGTCCTCGGCGAAACGGCGGTTGATTTCATCCATGCGCTGGTACGGCGTATCGATGGCCTTGCCTTCGCCCAGCAAGGTCTGGGCAACGCTTTCCAGGCTGAACGAAGGGAAGCTCCAGGTCGCTGAACGCAGGGCCTCGATGCCGTCGATCAACAGCCGCCCGGGCGCATCGGCGAACACGTGGCCACCACCGGCCTGGCTGCGCAAGGTCATCGGCGCCGCGTTGCGGCCCAGGGCCAGGGGCACCTGCAGCGCCTTGGCATGCTCGTGCAGCAGGCGCAGGTCGAACTGGATCAGGTTCCAGCCGATGATTGCATCCGGGTCGTGCTCGGCCATCCACTGGTTCAGGCACTGCAACAACTCGGCACGGTCCGCACAATAATGCAGGTCGAAGTCCAGTTCATCGGCAGCGCCATTGGCCGGCCCGAGCATGTATACCTGGCGCTGGCCGCAGCCTTCCAGGGCGATGCTGTACAGCTCGCCACGCTCGCTGGTCTCGATGTCCAGCGAGGCCAGGCGCAGCGTCGGGCGGTAGCCCGGCGAGGGCTTGAGCTGAGCATCGCAATACACGCCCTGGGCATCCGGCTGGCCGGCGAACTGCACCGGCGCGGTGATGAAGCGCTCCATCAGGTAGCGCTCGGGGGGGCGTATGTCGGCTTCGAACACGTCGATCCCGGCTGCACGCAGGCGCTGTTCCAATTGCATCAACTGACGGTGCTGGCGGGTGTAGAGGCCAAGCATCGGCCGCTGATCGAAGTCTTTCAGGCGCAGCGGCTTGAGCTGCACGCCCTGCTCCTTGGCCAACAGCACACGGGCGTGCTCGGCCTGCGCCTGGGGGATGAACGCGACCGACTCCTGCGCGGCCAGGCGCAACAACCTTGGCCCGGCATCCGTTGCCAGCCAGAACTCCACACAGGTACCGTCGGGCGTGTCATGCCAATGCCGGGTCAGGACAAAGCCCTGTTGCAACTCCACTGCGTGGTCCTCGCCTCGTCTGCACGGTTGATGGCGACGATTCTACGCCAGCGCGCCGTCGCCACGAAGCCGCTGTGCCGCATCGGGGTTTCAGCCGTACAGGTAGTCGATGTCCTTGTAGGCCAGCGGCGGCACCTGGGCCAGCAGAAAATCGCGCAGCTTGTGCATCTGCCGCGCTTTCGGGCTGCTCTTGAGCCAGGTCATGTAATACCCGTCGCCGGTCGACACCGCGTGCTTGAACGGTGTCACCAGGCGCCCGGCGCCGAGGTCGGCACTGGCCAGCACCAGGTCGACCACCGAAATGCCCAGCCCCTGCTGGGCTGCCGAGATGCCTTGGTCGAGGGTGTCGAACACCTGGCCCTGGTCGATGCTGATGTCCAGGGCATCCATGCGTGCCAGCCAGCGCCGCCAGTCGCGGCGGTCCGGGGACGGATGCAGGAACTCACACTGGCGCAGGTCGGCCAGCTCCGGTTGCGCTTGCGTCATGTAGTCCGGATGGCAGACCGGAATCAGCCATTCATCGAACAGCTTGACGCTCTCGACATCGGCCGGGAAACGGCCGTTGGCGAGGAGGATGGCGCAATCGTAGGGCTCGGAGTAGAAGTCCACCGAGTCGATGTCCATCCACACGCTCGACAGCTGCACGCTGCAGTTGTCTTCGAGCTTCTTGAAGCCGTCCAGCGCCCGCAGCAGCCAGCGCACGGTCAGCGTCGACGGGGCTTTCAGACGCAGCCCATAGCGGTCCTGGCGCAGCAGCGCGCAGGCATTCTCGATGATCTTGAAGCCGACCTTCAGCTCCTGGGCCAACAGCCGCCCATGCTCGGTGAGGCTCAACTTGGGGCCGCGGCGCTCGAACAGGTCGCACCCGAACATGGATTCGAGCGTCTTGATGTGATGGCTGACCGCGCCCTGGGTCAGGGCCAGCTCTTCGGCGGCCCGGGTGAACGAGCCGTAGCGCGAGGCCACCTCGAAGGCACGCAGGGCGTGCAAAGCTTGAATCCGTTCCGACATGGCGCCCTCGAAGCATGAGTGAGACTAATAGTAGGTCATAGTTCCACGCGTTTTACAACGTGAAGAGCGTCTCAGAAAATGCAGGTAAATAACAAAGATAAGTATCCAACCTGCCTGCATATGAGTGGAACGCTCTCTTACTTGAATCTCCTGGGGAAATCATGTTTACGGTTTATGGAAACTGCTATCGCCTGGATGCGCTAGAGCTGGCCGATGAACATGTACGGAACAATCAGCACTGGACGCACCAAACCATACAGCATTTTCGCAGCGTGCTCGCCAACCCCGACTTCCCGTGCCTGTTCGGGCGCAAAGCGGTAGCCGGCGCATCCTGCCACATCCTCTTCGCCCGTGCCGAGCAACTGGCCGATGATATCGCCCAGGGCCTGGCCGAATACGTTCGCACCATGACCCCCGTGCCGATCAAGCAACGCATCGGCAGCCCCCTGGTGGTGTTTCTCGAAACCGCTGCCGACAGCAGCCTGGCCGAGCAACAGGCGCTGGCCTGGAAGGTACTGCGTGGGGTCCACGCCCGTGACCCGCATCCGTGGCCACAGGCGATCCCCACCGACCCGCACGACAACGCCTGGTCGTTCTGCTACGCCGGCATGCCGCTGTTCATCAACATGAACTTCCCCGGCCACCAACTGATGAAAAGCCGCAACCTGGGCCCGCACATCACCTTCGTCATCAACCCACGGGAGAACTTCGACGAAGTGGCCAACGCCAGCACCGAAAGCGGGCAACGCATTCGCGCCCGCATACGTGATCGCGTACGCCATTACAACGACGGGGTCATGCCCGAAACCCTGGGCTTCTTTGGCCAGGACGACAACTTCGAATGGAAGCAGTACCAACTGCAGGAAGCAGGCTCGCTCAATCCGTCGCGCTGCCCCTTCCATGCCCACGCCCATGCGACACCCGACACTCAGATCGAGAACTGACCGTGAATACCGCACTGACACTGACTTACGCACTCACCGTCCTGCTGTTGATCGCCACCCCCGGCCCGGTGGTGGCGCTGATCGTCAACACCGCCGCGGCCTCCGGCTCGCGCAAGGCCATGTTCACCGCCGTTGGCACCAACTGGGCGTCACTGGTCCTGATCGGCGCCGCTGCCTGGGTCATCCTCACCAGCGCAGCCATCGACAAGGCCTGGCTCAGCGGCATGAGCCTGCTGGGCTGCCTGTTCATCGGCTACATCGCCGTGGGCACCTTGCGCGAGTGCCTGCAGGCGCCGGCCACCGACGAAGCCGAGTTGCAACCGGCCAAAGCCGGGCGCGGCGGGTTGTGGCAAGGCTTCATGGTGGGCATTTCCAACCCCAAGGACATCATCTTCTTCATCGCCTTCTTCCCGCAGTTCATCCAGATCACCGAATCGTTCGGCAAGAGCATGGTGGTGCTGTCGCTGCTGTGGGTGCTGATCGATTTTGCCGTGCTCAGCCTGTACATCTTCGCCATCGGCAAGATCACCTCGCAACGCAGCAACCGCATGATTTCCCTGGCCTCGGGGGTTGTCCTGCTGCTGATCGCCGCCGGTGGCCTGGCCTACAACCTCAAGGAGCTGGCGGGCTGAACGCCCTGCGCCGCCGCAACGCCAGCCGGGAAGGAGCGCCCATGACACCGACCGTAGCCGCCACGCACGCCCCGGGCCTCGCTTCGCCATTGCATCAGGACTACCAGCGTTTTCTGCTGCTGGGCAACCGCCGTGCACCGCACACCCTGCATGTGCACGAGTGCGGCTACCGCTCCGGCACCATCAACACCGATGCCCTTGGCCTGCGCTACAGCCATTGCGCCGGCAAACGCTACTCCGCTGCCGAACGCGGCGGTGCGCCGCGCATCAACCTGCTGGTCGGCGGCTCCACCGCCCTGGGTATCGGCGCCAGCTCCGATGAACATACGGTGGCCTCGCACCTGTCGATGCTGACCGGTGAAGTCTGGCTGAACCTGGCCGGCTGCGGGCTCAACGCCAGCCAGGAGCTGCTGCTGTTCCTGACCCACCAGCACCGCTTCGGCGAAATCGGCCATGTGGTGCTGCTCAGCGGGCTGAACACCTTGGCCCATGAGGCCCTCGGCGAAGTCCTGGCCGGCCCGCAAGGCCCCCAACAGGCCAAGGCTCACCAGGCCTACCTGAACAGTTTCAACGAGGGCATGCCGCCCGTTGGCCCGGCTCGCCGGGCATCGCTGTGGCAACGCCTGAGCCAGGCCTTGGCCCCGCGGCGCAACGAACCTGCCCTCAGCTGGCCGCTGTCCGCCCCGGAAAAACGCCTGGCGCGAGCCGCCGACAGCATCGGCCGCACCTTGCGCCAATGGGAGCGCATGCTGGCTGACAGCCACGCCACCTTTACCTTCATCCTCCAGCCCTTGCTGCCCTGGTGCCGGGAAACCCTGCCGACGGGTGAACAAGCGATGCTGTCCGCTTTGAATCAGCGACCGACGAATTTTGACCGCCTGCTTGAAGGCGCATTCGACAGCCAGCTGCACATGGCCTTCTTCCGCCGCATCAAGAGCCAGGCAGACCCCGTGGCCTGCTACGACATGAACAGCATGCTCAGCAGTTCGCCGGTATTCGGCGCCGACCTCTTCGTCGATCGCCTGCACCTGAACGACCTGGGCAACAATGCCCTGGCCAAGGTGATCACCGCCAAGCTGGGGCTGGCCCAGGAACGACACGCCCAGCGCAAGGTCACACCGATCAAGCTGGTCTGACAGCCGACCGTCGGGGTTTCGATTTCAGCCCGCGCTTGGCTAGAATACCCCGTCGTTCCGATTCGCCCGAGGCGTACGCGCAGTTGTGATCAATCATCAAGCCGCCCACCGTTACCTGGCAGCCTGCCGGCCCCATTGGTTGCCCGGGGCACGCCTGTGAGCCGCGCTACGCTGGTGCCGGCACTGTTCATCGCGCTCACGCCGCTTGCCGCAAACGCGCTCGAAGTACGCATCGACCCACACGCCGACCTGCTTTACCGCCAGGCCCTGCCGCTGCTGGAGCAGGCCGACAACCCGGACGACAACAGCACCCTGCGTACCGCCATCGGCGTGGACCCGGAGCTCAACCGCCAGGGGCGGGCGATGGCGCACACCCTGCCGACGGCAGTGGCGTTGCTGAAAAAGTCGGTGGAGCTTGGCCACCCGGTGGCGCAGTATCGCCTGGCGTTGTACTACACCACCTACCTGCCAGCAGCACAGATCGCCGATGCCGCCTGCCCGCTGCTGGAAGCCAGCCTTGAACAAGGCTTTGCCCCCCCAGCCACTGCGATTGCCACCTGGTGCCCACCCTACAACGCAAGCCCGGCCTACCGCGAAGCCCTCGAAGCGATCCCGAGCATGGCGACCTTGTACGCACCTTATTACCCGCAGCCGGCCACCCGCCTGGCCTGCAGCCGTAGCCACCCGCAGGGGCTGCAGATGCAGTGGGGGCGCCAGCGCGACTACCAGGCCGAGGTCTACCGGCTACTCGGCGACCTGGATCCAGAGCATCGCCAGGCGCTGCTGCAGAAGGCAGTGGACATCAATGGCTGCGTGGTGGCGCAGCACCGGCTGAGCAAGCGCTGATTGCAAACAAGCAAGATCGTTCAAGCCACCCGCCCCACGGCTCTGGCATGCTGCCCTACCTCGCAAAATGTGTCGCAGCCATCATGCCCAGCAGCCCCCCCATCGCCCGCCAAGCCTTCCTGCACGGCGCCATCGCCATCCTGCCGCTGTCCCTGGCCGTAGCCCCCTGGGGCCTGCTCGCCGGGTCCATGGCCATCGAGGCCAACCTCAGCGCCTGGCAAGGCCAGGGGCTGTCGGCGATCGTCTTCGCTGGCGCCGCACAACTGGTGGCCATCGGCATGCTCAAGGGCGGCGCCAACCTGTTGTCGATCCTGCTCACCACCCTGCTGCTGACGTCCCAGCACCTGCTTTACGGCCTGTCCATGCGCCCCGTGCTGTCGAACCAGCCGTTACGCTGGCGGCTGGGCCTGGGCTTCCTGCTCACCGATGAATTCTTCGCCCTCACCAGCCACTACGACCAGCAACAGTTCAACCGTTGGTACGCACTGGGCGTGGGCCTGACCTTCTACGTCGCCTGGAACCTGTTTACCCTGGCCGGCATCGTCCTGGGCCAGAACATTCCGCACCTCGACCAGCTCGGCCTGGACTTTTCCATCGTCGCCACCTTCGTCGCACTGATCGCGCCCCTGGTGCGCAACCTGGCCACCGTGGTGTGCGTGGCGGTGTCGCTGTTCTGCTCAGTGCTGTTCAGCTATTGGCACTGGGAAACCGCGCTGGTCGCCGCCGGCCTGCTGGGCATGGCGGCCGGCTTCGTCTGCCAGAAACTCACCGGAGGCCGCGCATGATCTGGCTGCTGATCTTCGCCATGGGCGCCGTTGTCTTCCTCAACCGCTACGCCTTCCTCGAGCCGCGCCTGCCGCTGCGCCTGAGCTCCAACGCCCGGCAGTTCCTCGGCTTTGCCGTGCCCGGCATGCTCACCGCGATCTGCGGGCCGATCATCTTCCTGCCCGGCCACCAGCTCGACCTGAGCCCGCTCAACCCCTACCTGCTCGGCGCACTGGTGGCCATTGCGCTGGTGCTGTTGACCCGCAGCGTGTTGCTGAGCATGCTGGTGAGCATGTTGATCTTCTTCCTGCTGCGCAGCTGGCTGGCATGAGCACGCCCCTGCGCGAACAGACCCACCTCTGGCAGGCGCCAGCCCTCGGCGACGTCGAGATGCTGCATGCGCGCTACTTCCAGCAGCGCTTCGCCCCGCATGTGCATGAAGGCTACGTGTTCACCGTGATCGAGTCGGGCGCACAGCGCTTCTGGCACCGTGGCAGCGAGCACCTGGCGCCGGTCGGCAGCATGGTGCTGATCAACCCGGACGAGCTGCACACCGGCGCCACCGCCCACGAAGCCGGCTGGCGCTACCGAGGCTTCTATCCGGAGCATGAGCGGGTCACCGGCGTGCTGGACGAGCTCGAACTGAGCCGTCACGGCATGCCGCGCTTCAAGGACAGCGTGATTCAGGACCCGGCCCTGGCGCTGGCCTTCAGCCAGTTGCACCAGCTTTCGGAAGCCGGCGCCAGCGCCCTGGAGCAACAGACTGCGTGGCGCCAGGCGGTACTGGCGCTGGTGCAGCGCCACGGCCATTGCCCCGAACCAACGGCCCCCGGCAACGAACCGCTGGCGGTGGCACGTGCGCGGGAACTGCTGGAAAGCCAGTTGGCGGACCCGCCGTCACTGGAGGCCCTGGCCGCTGCGGTCAACCTGTCGCCCTTCCACTTCGCCCGCGTGTTCCGCCAGGCCACCGGTTTGCCACCGCATGCCTGGCTGAAGCAACGGCGCCTGGCACGGGCACGGGAACTTCTGAAAAGCGGATTGGCGGCCTCTGACGTGGCGTTCGCGCTGGGTTTTGCCGACCAGAGCCACTTGAGCCGGCAGTTCAAGCAGGCTTATGGCGTGACGCCGGGGGCCTATCGCAGCGCCTGCCTGCACAGCTAGCGCCTGCGACGCAAGGCCTCAGGCAAGCCGGCCAGTCACTGCTACACTGACAGAGCTGAACGGAGGATCCTGCCATGTCCGAAAGAGAGCTCACCACCCTGATATCGCTGATGAACCAGCGCCAAGCCTGCCTGAGCAGTGCCTGCAAGGAAATTGCCGACTGGATCGACCGCCAGGGCGATGTGCCCGCTGCGGGCAAGATCCGCGCCAGCCTCAAGGCGCTGGAGGCCGATGAAGCCCAGGTCCGCAAGACCCTGACCTCGCTGACGCTCGAAAGGCCGCTGCCACGCTTCCGTAGCTGACGCGCGCAGCACAAAGAAGAAGGGCCGCTGATGCGGCCCTTTCGTGTGTCAGTGATTCATGTGCATGTGATCATGCCCGGCGCCGGCCTCGGCGTTGAGCGGGCGCACTTCCGCCTGCACCTCGACGGTTTCCTTGGCGCCCTTGGCATCTTCGATGGTCAGGGTCAGCGGAACCTTCTCGCCCTCCTTCACCTGCTGGGTCAGGCCCATCAGCATCACGTGGTAGCCATTGGGGTCCAGGCTCACCGGTTTGCCGGCTGGCAGTGCCACGGCCTTGACTTCCTTCATGCCCATCACGTCGCCGTTCATGGTCATCTCGTGCACCTGCACGGTCTTGGCCACTGGCGATGCCACGCCGACCAGCTTGCTGTCGCTGCTGGCGGTGAGGGTCATGAAGGCGCCGGTGGACGGCTGGTGCGGCACGCTGGCGCGCACCCAGGCATCGCTCACGGTGGTCTGCGCCAGGGCTGGCAGGGCCAGGCCCAGCAAGGCGATGGCGGCCAGGCCGCGTTTGATCGGTTGCAGTGATACTGCCATTAGCAAATCTCCATCAGGGTTGCCAGGTCTTCAGCGCATTCCTTGGCATTCAGCGAATGGCCCAGGCTCAGGCGCAGGGTGCCACGTGTATCGTAGACGTAGCTGGTGGACGAGTGAGAGATGGTGTAAGTGTCACCAGCCGGGACTTTCTCGTAGAACACCTTGAACTCCTTGGCCACCGCGGCGATTTCTTCCGGGGTGCCGGTCAGGGCGGTGAACGACGGGTCGAAGGCCTTGACGTAGGCATCGAGCACTTCCGGGGTGTCGCGCTCCGGGTCCAGGGTGATGAACACCACCTGGAAGATCTCGCGGTCGCGGCCCCTGAGCAGCTTCTTGATCTGGGCCGCACGCGCCAGGGTGGTCGGGCACACGGCCGGGCACTGGGTGAAACCGAAGAAGATCATCGGCATGCTGCCGTAGAAGCTCGACAAGGTGCGGACATTGCCTTGAGGGTCCTTGAGGCTGAACTTGCGCCCCAGGATTTCGTTGCTCATGTTCTTGCCGTACTTGAACTCGAGCCCTCGGGCCGGGTTGCAACCTGCCAGCAGGCCGAGCCCGAGAACGCCCATCCCGGCGACAACCGCGCGCCGGGTAAACTGATCATTCATTGAACCATCCTTTACAGGGAAGGTGCCGGCCCTCGGGACGGGCCGGTCGAAAACCGCGGCATTCTGGCATGACACCCGGTGAGCTTCTACCCGACCAAGGCGGTGATGGCCCGCAGCCCTTTGAATACGGGCTGCGGCCTGTTGTCGCAGGGGTTGAAACAGTAACACTTTGTTGCTAGGCCTTGACCTGACGCGATCGTTGTAGGAGCGACCTCGTCCGGATCAGTAGTAGGCGTTCTCTTTCTGGCTGTGGTCAGTCACGTCACGCACGCCCTTGAGCTCCGGAATGCGTTCGAGCAAGGTGCGCTCGATGCCTTCCTTGAGGGTCACGTCGGCCTGGCCGCAGCCCTGGCAACCACCACCGAACTGCAGCACGGCGATGCCGTCGTCGACCACGTCCACCAGGCTCACCTGGCCGCCATGGCTGGCCAGCCCCGGGTTGATCTCGGTCTGCAGGTAGTAGTTGATACGCTCGTTGATCGGGCTGTCTTCGTTGACCATCGGCACCTTGGCGTTCGGCGCCTTGATGGTCAGCTGGCCGCCCATGCGATCGGTGGCATAGTCCACCAGCGCGTCTTCCAGGAACGGCACGCTGACCGCGTCGAGGTAGGCGGTGAAGCTCTTCAGGCCGACGGGTTCGTCGTCGGGCTTCTCTTCGCCCGGCTTGCAGTAGGCGATGCAGGTCTCGGCGTACTGGGTGCCCGGCTGGGTGATGAAAATACGGATGCCAATGCCAGGCGTGTTCTGCTTGGAGAGCAGATCGGCCAGGTAGTCATGGGCGGCGTCAGTAATGGTTATAGCGCTCATGGAAGTTCCTCACAGACTTGCGGCCAAGTGTACGCCAACCTGGCCTTCGAACAAAGTCCTAGTATTTGACTCGGGAAAGCGCAAATGCCGGGGTTTGCTCCCGCGGTGCCGCCAGCCAGGCCTGCATCCGCCGGTACAGGCCGCGCTCCAGCCATTGATAGCTGAACCACGACATTAGTCCAATGGACGGCACGCACAGGGCGAACACCAGGTACGGGTTCAGGTGCAGGCGCTGGCTGGCGAACCAGCCGGCGTACAGCACCAGCACGTGGACCAGGTACACCGAGTAGGAGCAGTCGCCCAGCGCCTTGAGCAGGCGGTTGCCCTTGAAGTACGGCTCCAGGGCGATGAACGCCAGCACGATCATGGCGCTTGGCACGCCCCAGTGCAGCAAGCGTTGCGAAGCGTCCAGGTGATAGATCGCATAGCCCGCCACGCCCAGCACCGCCAGTGGCAGCCACAGGCCTTCGCGGATCAGGCCACGGCGGTGGATCACGCCCAGGCCGATGCCCAGCAGGAACTCGTAGATGATGTCGTTGTTGTAGAAGCGGCTGAGCACGCCCATGCGCCCCAGCACCTCACTCACCAGCAGCAATGCAGCGGTCACAAGCAACAGGTGGTGGCGCTGGCGCACCAGGAAAGCCAGGCCGAACAACAGGTAGAAGAACATCTCGAAATTCAGCGTCCAGCCCACGTTCAAGGTCGGGTACAAGCCGTAGCCGCCGGGGTTTTCCGCGGGGATGAACAGCAGCGACAGCAGCAAGTGATGCCAGTTGAAGGCCTGGTGCGGCATCCATTGGCTGAACGCCAGCAACAGCCCTGCCATCAGTGCGGTGTAGAACCAGTAGGCCGGGACGATGCGCAGGGCCCGGTTGAGCAGGAACTGGCGCGGTTCGATGGGCTTGTCGCGGGTCGACAGGTAGATCACCAGCCCGCTGATGACGAAGAAGATGTCGACGCCTACAGCGCCGCGGTCGGTGAGCAGTTGGCCAATGGGGCCGGTGGCATGGAAGTCGAAGAAGATCTGCATGAAATGGTGGCAGACCACCACCCAGGCGGCGAACGCCCGCAGTGCCTGAAGCGAATACAGCATGGAATACCCTGCGATTGCCGGTGCATTGAGGCCCGGGGAGCGCTTTGCGCTCCATCGCCGGCAAGCCAGCTCCCACAAGGACTGCACTGCTCTTCAGCGTAGCGCAATCCCTGAGGGAGCGGGCTCGCCCGCGAATTGGGCTGCATAGCAGCCCGCGGACCACCCACCGTTTCCGACCGCAGCGTATTCGGAAAGGTCAGCCCAACCGATCAGAGGTTCTCGTAGCGGTTCATGTCCAGCACCCCGGCCTCCACCGGCTCGGTTTCCTTGATGTAGGTGTTCAGGTCATGGAAGTAACGCCAGAACTCAGGATTGCTGCGGCGCACGCCCCAGCGCATGACGATGCGCTCGAACTTGGCCGCGTCATCCTTGGCGTACTCCATGTCTTCGACGAACTCCGGCACATCCTTGGCCGGGATGTTGAAGATGAAGTTCGGGTAGCTGCTGAGCACGCCCGGGTACAGGGTCAGGGTGTCCAGCCCCGGCTGGTAGCGGTAGGCCTCACCGAGCAGGAACGCCACGTTGCTGTGCGCGCGGTTGCGCAGCAGGCTGTAGACCTGGCGCTGGCCGCCCTCACCTTCGATGCGCAGCATGGTCGCCTCGGGCAGCTGGCCGATCACCTTCAGGCCGGCGGCCGGGCGCGACACCAGGCGGCTGAGCGACTGCTCGACGTTGCGGAACTCTTCGTTCATCTGCGGCCGTGAGCAGTAGGCGCCGGTGCAACGGTTGATCGGGTCTGGCGCAGCATTCAGGCTGCCGGTGCGCTGCAGCAGCTTCAGGCCGAAGTCGCGCTTGGGGTCGCGCGGGTCGAGCTTGATGCCGCTCGGCGTGTCGGTGTCGATGTCTTCATAATCCATCCACATCTTCACCTTGCCGCTGTTCTGGTACCAGCTGCCGAGGATCTTGCCGCGCTGGTCGGCAGGCATCAGGCGCAGGAAGTTGACCTCGGCACCGTTGCGGATCAGGTCGAAATACAGGCGCGTCTGCAACTGGTGCGAAACGTTGCCGTACACATCGAAGTTGACCGCCAGCTGATAATAGGTGCGCTCGAACAAGGGGTAGTCGAACAGCCACACGGTCAGCGGCACATCGCCGATCAGGCCCTTGGTCACCGAGGCGCTGTCGAAGTGGCGGAAGATGCTCAGCAACGCGTTGTCGTTGCCGGCCCACAGGGTCGCCCAACCCGGCGCGGGCATTTCGGCATAGGCCTCACGGCGCAGTTTTTCGTAGTCGTTGCGTTTGTCGCGGTAGGCATGCCACAGGCTCAGCACGCTGCCGACGTCATCGATCTGCCCCGGCATGGCCAGCAGTGGCGTGGCTTCGCCGCGGTACTTGGCATCGGTGATGTAGCGGTCGTGGGCCGGCTCCTGGAACAGCGCCCAGAAGTTGTCGCGGATCACGTCGGTGGCAATCTGCCCGCGGCACACCGGGCCACGGATGAAGGTGCGCACGAAGTATTCGGCGTTATCCAGCATGAACTGGTAGCGCGCCACCGCCGGGATCGCCTCGAAGGTTTCGAACGGGTTGGCCCGGTGGCGCGGGCCATAGCCCGGCAACGCGCTGGCGTGCCAGTCGCCGGCGTAGAACAGCTGCTTGACGCGCTTGAGCTTCTGCGGCCCCATCGGGTAGGTGATGTGGGTCTTGTGCACGATCACGCCCTGCACCGGGATCAGGCGATAATAGAAGTCAGTGCCTGGCGGGTCATTGGGGCGGCGCGTGGCGATGATGTCGACCGGCTTGCCGCTTGGCGTGCGCGAGCGCACCCACTGGAAGAAGTGCCCCTGCTCGCCACCGACGAAGTAGATGTGCGCCAGGAACAGGTGCTCATAGAGCCAACGGCCGACCAGTGCCTCGGTGGAACCTGGGCGGTTGAGCAGCTCTTCCCAGTCGGCGATCTGCCTGGCCTCGGCCGCGCTTGGCTGGATCGGCTGGTACTCCACCGGCGCGCCGGCAGCGAGCCAACGGCGCATGGTGTCGTATTCCTTGTCGGTGAGGCCGGTCACCGCCAGCGGCATGCCCTCCTTGGGGTGGGCGCCAGCGTAGGCGTCGAACTCATGGGGCAGCGGGCACATGTTGTTGCGGTTGAGCCCCAGGACAATCTCGTCGGGCAGCTTGGCGTTGGGCGTGAGCGGGGTCTTGTGCCCCAGCTCGAGCATGCGCGCCATCAGCGCAGCCTGGCTGCCCTGGTTGTCGAGCACCGAATAGAAGCCCTTCTTGCGCCACTCATCTTCACTGTGGGCATCGTAGAACAAGCGCGTGGGGGGCACGGCCTGGCTGCGTTCGCCCTGGTACACCGGCACCTTGGTGGCACCACGCACGGCGCCCTCGGGGCTTTCCAGCTTGAGCTGGCAGGCGGCGTCGTTGCAGGCGTGGCAGGCCACGCATTTCTCGGTGAAGATCGGCTGGATGTCCCGGGTGTAGGAAATGACCGGGCTCGACTGGGGGGCCTGTGCGAACGCCACGCCGCTGATGAGCAGAGCGAAGGCGCTGACAAGGATACGATGCACCATGTGCGGAAAGTCCTGGGTATTGAAAGCCATCACGATTTGCCTGGTCGTCCTTGGGTGCTCTGTATTCATCCGCCCAACATGAACAGAATTCATGCAAATGGGCAATGCGCCTAAAAACCGCGCAGCTTTGTTATGATTCGGCACCTTCTGATATTTGCCCGACCAGGTAGTTCCTATGTCCGACCGCAGCGCTCGTCTCCAAGCACTCCAGAACGCACTCAAAGAGCGCATCCTGATCCTCGACGGCGGCATGGGTACTATGATCCAAAGCTATCGCCTCGAGGAACACGACTATCGTGGCACGCGCTTCGCCGATTGGCCAAGCGACGTGAAAGGCAACAACGACCTGCTGCTGCTCAGTCGCCCGGACGTGATCGCCGCGATCGAGAAAGCCTACCTGGATGCCGGCGCCGATATCCTCGAAACCAACACCTTCAACGCCACGCAGATTTCCCAGGCCGACTACGGCATGGAAGCGCTGGTGTACGAGCTGAACGTCGAGGGTGCCCGCATCGCCCGCCAGGTGGCCGATGCCAAGACCCTGGAAACCCCGGACAAACCGCGCTTCGTCGCCGGCGTGCTCGGCCCGACCAGCCGTACCTGCTCGATTTCCCCGGACGTCAACGACCCCGGCTACCGCAACGTCACCTTCGACGAACTGGTAGAAAACTACATCGAGGCCACCCGCGGCCTGATCGAGGGCGGCGCCGACCTGATCCTGATCGAGACCATCTTCGACACCCTCAACGCCAAGGCAGCGATCTTCGCCGTGCAACAGGTGTTCGAGGACGACAACGTCGAACTGCCGATCATGATCTCCGGCACCATCACCGACGCCTCAGGCCGTACCCTGTCGGGCCAGACCACCGAAGCGTTCTGGAACTCGGTGCGCCACGCCAAGCCGATTTCCGTGGGCCTGAACTGCGCCCTCGGCGCCAAGGACCTGCGCCCGTACCTCGAAGAGCTGGCGACCAAGGCCGACACCCATGTGTCCGCCCACCCCAACGCCGGCCTGCCGAACGCCTTCGGTGAATATGACGAGACCCCGGCCGAAATGGCAGTGGTGGTCGAGGAGTTCGCCGCCAGTGGCTTCCTCAACATCATCGGCGGCTGCTGCGGCACCACCCCGGGCCACATCCAGGCCATCGCCGAGGCCGTGGCCAAGTACAAGCCGCGCGCGATCCCGGAAATCGCCAAGGCCTGCCGCCTGTCGGGCCTGGAGCCATTCACCATCGACCGCCAGTCGTTGTTCGTCAACGTCGGTGAGCGCACCAACATCACCGGTTCCGCCAAGTTCGCCCGGCTGATCCGCGAAGAGAACTACACCGAAGCCCTGGAAGTCGCCCTGCAGCAGGTCGAGGCCGGCGCCCAGGTGATCGACATCAACATGGACGAAGGGATGCTCGACTCCCAGGCCGCCATGGTCCGCTTCCTCAACCTGATCGCCGGCGAGCCGGACATCTCCCGCGTGCCGATCATGATCGACTCGTCGAAGTGGGAGGTGATCGAAGCGGGCCTGAAGTGCATCCAGGGCAAGGGCATCGTCAACTCGATCTCCATGAAGGAAGGCGTCGAGCAGTTCAAGCACCACGCCCGCCTGTGCAAGCGCTATGGCGCCGCCGTGGTGGTGATGGCCTTCGACGAGGTCGGCCAGGCCGACACCGCCGCGCGCAAGAAAGAAATCTGCCAACGCAGCTACGACATCCTGGTCAATGAAGTCGGCTTCCCGCCGGAAGACATCATCTTCGACCCGAACATCTTCGCCGTCGCCACCGGCATCGAAGAGCACAACAACTATGCCGTGGACTTCATCGAGGCCTGCGCCTACATCCGCGATCACCTGCCCCACGCGCTGAGCTCGGGCGGCGTGTCCAACGTGTCGTTCTCGTTCCGCGGCAACAACCCAGTGCGTGAGGCTATCCACTCGGTATTCCTCTACCACGCGATCCAGAACGGCCTGACCATGGGTATCGTCAACGCCGGCCAGCTGGAGATCTACGACGAGATCCCGGCCGCGCTGCGCGAGAAGGTCGAGGACGTGGTGCTCAACCGCACCCCGCACGGCACCGACGCCTTGCTGGCGATTGCCGATGACTACAAGGGCGGCGGCGCGACCAAGGAAGTGGAAAACGAAGAATGGCGTTCGCTGCCTGTCGAAAAACGCCTGGAGCACGCGCTGGTCAAGGGCATCACTGCCTTCATCGTCGAAGACACCGAAGAATGCCGCCAGCAATGTGCGCGCCCGATCGAGGTCATCGAAGGCCCGCTGATGAACGGCATGAACGTGGTCGGTGACCTGTTCGGCGCCGGCAAGATGTTCCTGCCGCAGGTGGTCAAGTCGGCCCGCGTGATGAAGCAGGCCGTGGCGCACCTGATCCCGTTCATCGAAGCGGAGAAAGGCGACAAGCCGGAAGCCAAGGGCAAGATCCTGATGGCCACGGTCAAGGGCGACGTGCACGACATCGGCAAGAACATCGTCGGCGTGGTGCTGGGCTGCAACGGCTACGACATCGTCGACCTTGGCGTGATGGTACCGGCCGAGAAGATCCTGCAGACCGCCCGCGAACAGCAGTGCGACATCATCGGCCTGTCCGGCCTGATCACCCCGTCGCTGGACGAGATGGTCCACGTCGCCCGCGAAATGCAGCGCCAGGACTTCCACCTGCCGCTGATGATCGGTGGCGCCACCACCTCCAAGGCCCACACCGCGGTCAAGATCGAGCCGAAGTACAGCAACGACGCCGTGGTCTACGTCACCGACGCCTCGCGTGCGGTGGGTGTGGCCACCCAGCTGCTGTCCAAGGAGCTGAAGCCGGGCTTCGTCGAGAAGACCCGCCAGGACTACGTGGAAGTGCGCGAACGCACCGCCAACCGCAGTGCCCGCACCGAGCGCCTGAGCTACGCCCAGGCCATCGCCGCCAAGCCGCAGTACGATTGGGCCAGCTACCAGCCAGCGGTACCTTCCTTCACCGGCGTCAAGGTGCTGGAAGACATCGACCTGCGCACCCTGGCCGAATACATCGACTGGACCCCGTTCTTCATCTCCTGGGACCTGGCCGGCAAGTTCCCGCGCATCCTCACCGACGAAGTGGTCGGCGAAGCCGCCACCGCGCTGTACAAGGATGCCCGTGAGATGCTCGACAAGCTGATCGACGAGAAGCTGATCAGCGCCCGCGCGGTGTTCGGCTTCTGGCCGGCCAACCAGGTCGCCGATGACGATATCGAAGTCTACGGGCAAGACGGCCAGGCCCTGGCCACCTTGCACCACCTGCGTCAGCAGACCATCAAGCCCGATGGCAAGCCGAACCTGTCCCTGGCCGACTTCGTCGCGCCGAAGGCCAGCGGCGTCACCGACTACGTCGGCGGCTTCATCACCACCGCCGGCATCGGTGCCGAGGAAGTGGCCAAGGCGTACCAGGACAAGGGCGACGACTACAGCTCGATCATGGTCAAGGCCCTGGCCGACCGCCTGGCCGAGGCCTGTGCCGAGTGGCTGCACGAGCAGGTGCGCAAAGAGCACTGGGGCTATGCCCGCGACGAGCACCTGGACAACGAAGCGCTGATCAAGGAGCAGTACAGCGGTATCCGCCCTGCCCCGGGCTACCCGGCGTGCCCGGACCACACCGAGAAGGAAACCCTGTTCCGCCTGCTCGACGGCAGCGCCATTGGCGAGACCGGGCCGAGCGGCGTGTTCCTGACCGAGCACTTCGCGATGTTCCCGGCGGCGGCTGTCAGCGGCTGGTACTTCGCCCACCCGCAAGCGCAGTACTTTGCCGTGGGCAAGGTCGACAAGGACCAGATCGAGCAATACAGCGCACGCAAGGGCCAGGATGTCAGCGTGAGCGAGCGCTGGCTGGCGCCTAACCTCGGGTACGACAGCTAAAACCGCGTTGGCCTCTTCGCGGGCACGCCCGCTCCCACAGGGACCGCATGCTCCTGTGGGGCGGGCGTGCCCGCGAAGAGGCCGGCACGGGCAACCCCTTACCCATTGCCTACACTGTCCCTGATTGCCTCCGATACCTCAAGGAGCCACCATGGACGATTCCAGCCAGGGCAAGCCCCCGACCTTCTGGCAGATGCTGCACAGCATCCTCGCCGCCGCCTTTGGCGTGCAAAGCGGCAAGAACCGCGCCCGCGACTTCACCCACGGCAAGGCCAGCCACTTCATCGCCCTGGGCACGCTGTTCACCCTGGTGTTCATCGCCGTGCTGATCGGCCTGGTGCAACTGGCGCTGCACCTCACGGCCCGCTGAACGCCGCGCAGTAAAACGAAAACGCCTGCGGGATTCCCTCCCGCAGGCGCTGTGGCTGCATCACGGTCTTGAATTTCAAGTCACTGGTGGCTGACCCAATACACGGCAGTGACCACCACCAGGACGATCAGGCAGAGGATCGCCCAGGCATCGACACTGCTGTCAGCTTTGCGGACCTTGGTAGAGTTTCCCATTGCATTGCCTCTTGTAGTGGTTATGGGAATGCACTTCACCACCAGCAGTTAAGACGAGCAATGCCCTTCTCTCAAGCAAGGTCTTTCAATAGTCGACGGGTGACGTCAGAAACGGGTACTGGTAGCTCGGCGGGCGCCCTTCGGCGCTGTAATGCTGAAAATCGACACCGTAGTCGTCCCGTTCCAGCAACTTCAGCCAGCGCTGCGCCTTGGCCTGGTCGATCGACTGCAGCACCGGCAGCGTGTGCTCATGCTTGCCATCCCGATTGACGTCCAGGCCCAGGGCATCGTCGTGCAGCAGCACCATGGCCCAGCCGCCCAATGTGGTATGCCCGCCCATCAGCACGCCCAGGCGGCCATCGATGCGGGCGCGCAAGGCCTCGGGCGAACTGTTGACGGCACCGAACACCACGTCGCGCCCAGGCTGGCGCCCGGTCTCCTCGAACGCCCGCATGGCGCCGAGGGCCATCTGGTCGTTGGCAGCCCACACCAGCCGGGTCTTCGGGTAGCGCAACAGCAGCTGTTGCGCTTGCTCGTAGGCACGCTCGCGGCTCCAGCCGCCATACACCACCTGGCGCAGGCGCACCTGGGGGAAGTCGGCCAGCGCCTGGCGCATGCCCTCCTCACGCAGTTGCGAAGCCGGGGTGGTCTTGACCCCGGCAAAGGCCACCAGGTCGATCGGCTCGTTGTCACGTGGCAGCAAGGCGACCATCTCGTGGAGCATGCGAAAGCCCGCCTGCTGATCGTTGGCGGTCAAGGTACCCAGCACCTGCCCATACTTGCCAGGCTGGGCCTGGATGCTCCTGGCCTGGCTGGCGGTCAGGCCGTTGTTGACCAGGAACAGCTTGACCCCGGTACCCTGGGACAGGCGGATGATCTCCGGCGCCACGTACTGCTCGTTGACCAGCACCAGGTAGTCCGGCCGTTGCGGGCCCTTGAGAACCGCCCGGGCCTGGTTCATCGCCAACGTTGCATCGCGCTCGCTGTACTCCACCCGCAGGGTCATGCCCAGTTCATCGGCAGCGGCCTGCATGAAACGCGAGTAGCTGGTCCAGAACGTCTCGTTCGCGTGGCCAGGATTGAGAAACACCACCGAAGCGGCTTGAGCGGAAGCTGCCAGTGGCAGGCCCAGGCACAAGCTTTGGCAAAGCGCCTTGAGCATGCGGATACACCCGTTGAGACAAACCATCGAGTATAAACCCGTCGCACCCAGGGGTAACAAATGCCAGTCAGTCTCACTTAGTTCGTTTGGTTCTTTTCATATGCAAAAACATCACTTTAGCGCATAAACCCAACCTGCTATCGTTCTCCGGCTCCGAACCGGAGTGCGCGGCCGTGCGCGCGAATAGCTGCATGCAGCCTGAGACAGGACTTTTATGTACGTATACGACGAGTACGATCAGCGGATCATCGAGGACCGCGTCAAGCAGTTCCGTGATCAGACCCGCCGCTACCTGGCCGGTGAGCTGAGCGAAGAAGAATTCCGCCCTCTGCGCCTGCAGAACGGCCTTTACATCCAACGTTTCGCGCCGATGCTGCGTGTCGCCGTGCCGTACGGCCAGCTGAACGCCAAGCAGGTTCGCACCCTGGCCAAGATCGCCCGCGACTACGACAAGGGCTACGCCCACATTTCCACCCGCCAGAACGTGCAGTACAACTGGCCGGCGCTGGAAGACATCCCGGATATCCTCGCCGAGCTGGCCACCGTGCAGATGCACGCGATCCAGACCAGCGGCAACTGCCTGCGCAACACCACCACCGACCAGTTCGCCGGTGTTGCCGCGGATGAAGTCGTCGACCCGCGCCCGTGGTGCGAAATCGTCCGCCAGTGGACCACCTTCCACCCGGAATTCGCCTACCTGCCGCGCAAGTTCAAGATTGCCATCAACGGCTCGAAGGAAGACCGCGCGGCCATCGAAGTGCACGACATCGGCCTGGAGCCGGTGCGCAATGCCGCTGGCGAGCTGGGCTTCCGCGTGCTGGTCGGTGGTGGCCTGGGCCGCACCCCGGTGGTCGGCTCGTTCATCAACGAGTTCCTGCCATGGCAGGACCTGATCAGCTACCTCGACGCCATCCTGCGCGTGTACAACCGTTACGGTCGCCGTGACAACAAGTACAAGGCGCGGATCAAGATTTTGGTCAAGGCACTGACCCCGGAAGTGTTCGCCGAGAAGGTCGAGGCCGAAATGGCTCACCTGCGTGGCGGCAGCACCACCCTGACCGAAGCCGAAGTCCAGCGCGTGTCGCGCCACTTCGTCGACCCGGCGTACCTGGCCCTCGACAACGTCGACTACAGCGCCCAGGACGCCGAGTTCCCTGGCTTCGCCCGCTGGCGCTCGCGCAACACCCGCGCCCACAAGCGCCCTGGCTACGTCTCGGTGACCCTGTCGCTCAAGCCGACCGGCGTTGCCCCTGGCGACCTGACCGACAAGCAGCTGGACGCCGTCGCGGACCTCGCCGAGCGCTACAGCTTCGGCTTCCTGCGGACCTCCCACGAGCAGAACATCATCCTCGCCGACGTCGAGCAGCGCCAGCTGCACGCGTTGTGGATGGAGCTGCGCGAGGGCGGCTTCGCCACGCCGAACATCGGCCTGCTGACCGACATCATCTGCTGCCCGGGTGGTGACTACTGCTCGCTGGCCAACGCCAAGTCGATCCCGATCGCCGAATCCATCCAGCGCCGTTTCGACGACCTGGACTACCTGTTCGACATCGGCGAGATCGACCTGAACATCTCTGGCTGCATGAACGCCTGCGGCCACCACCACGTCGGCCACATCGGCATCCTCGGGGTGGACAAGAAGGGTGAGGAGTTCTACCAGGTATCGCTGGGCGGCAATGCCGCGCGCGACGCGAGCCTGGGCAAGATCCTCGGCCCGTCCTTCGCCCAGGATGACATGGCCGACGTGATCGAGAAGCTGATCGCCGTGTACGTCGAACAACGCACCGAGGAAGAGCGTTTCATCGACACCTACCAGCGTATCGGCATCGACCCCTTCAAGGAACGCGTCTATGCAGCGAATCATTAAGAACAACCAGATCGTCGACGAAACCTGGCACCTGCTGCCCAAGGAAACCTCGATCGACGAGCTGACCAATTGCGACGACTACATCGTCCCGCTGCAGATGTGGCGCGACCATGCCCACCTGCTCAAGGCCCGCGACGGCGGCCTGGGCGTGTGGCTGGACAGCGACCAGGAAGCAGAGGAAATCGGCGAAGACGTGCAGCACTTCCAGGTCATCGCCCTGAACTTCCCGGCCTTCACCGACGGGCGCAACTACTCCAATGCGCGCCTGCTGCGTGACCGCTACGGCTTCAAGGGCGAGCTGCGCGCCATCGGCGACGTGCTGCGTGACCAGCTGTTCTTCATGGCCCGCTGCGGCTTCGACGCGTTCGCCATCCGTGCCGACAAGGACCCGGAAGACGCGCTGCAGAGCCTGAAGGACTTTTCGGTAACCTACCAAGGTGCCACCGACGAGCCGCTGCCGCTGTTCCGCCGCCGCTGATCGTCACCTGCAATACCCGACGGCCCGCCTCTTGGCGGGCCGTTTCGTTTGTGCGCGATACACCCTCAGGTTTCCTGATGGCACGCCGATAGCCTGGATACCCACGAAATCCGCATGGAACGCCGATGATGAACCCGATTGCCGCCCTTCGCACCCTCCCCCTCCAGGCTTCGCCCGCGGCGACAATCCAGATGAACACCGCCAGCCAGGCCCCGGGCACGGTGATGCGCGCCAGCACGCAGGTGGTCCTCGGCCAGCCATCAATCGGCACAGACAGCGACACCTACTCCGCCAAAGGCACCCTTGAGAACACCGCCAGCCGCTACCTCTGGGAAGCACCAGCCGTCGACAAGCTCAGCCAGTACATGGCCAGCGCCGTGCAGTCGGGCTCGACCGGCGCACGTTTCCAGGGCCTGGGGGCGGCGCTGCTGGCGCAACTGGCCGCCAATGGCGGTGAGACCATCGCCCAATCCGGCCTGCTGGTGGATGACGCGTCCGCGCCCAGTGGGCTGATCCTGGGCCTGCAGCAGTCGCGACTGCGCGAATACGCCAGCAACAGTGTCACGTTGAACCTCACCACCGCCTCCGGTGCCAACATTACCCTGGGCCTGTACAGCAGCGAGCAAGGCCTGGCCGTGGATGCGCAGGTGAAGGGCGGCACGCTCAGTGCCAAGGAACTCGATGGCCTGGCGGCGCTGGCCAGCAGCTTCCAGTCGGCCATCAACGGCCTGACCCAGGAACCGCCGAGCCTGCAGCTGGGGGCATTGGTCAAGCTCGACCCGAGCCTGTTCACCGGGCTGCAACTCGACGCGAAGCTGGTCACCAGCGGCGGCGAACAGCAAACCTTCGCACTGCGCCTGGACGACCAGACCCGCAGCCTGAAATTGCAGGGCCCCGGTGGTGAGGTAAAGATGAACTTCGACACCCAGGCCGGCGCGTTGCTGGGCAGCCAGGCCATGCGCCAGGCGGCAGTGGCCAATTACCTGACGCAGTTCGACGCCGCGCAACAACGCGGTCACGGCGACGAACAACTGATGGGGCTGTTCAAGGACGCCTTCAGCCAGCTCAACAGTGTCGATGACAACCGCTCCCGCACCGCCGGTGCGGCAACGGCCCTGAACAGCAACAGCCGCCTGCTGCTCAGTGGCCTGGCCGACTTCAACGCATCGGTCAGTCAGACCACGCAGCAACCCAATCCGCTAAAGCCGCAAGAGGCAGACAACTTCAGCTACCAGGTTTCACAGTCGACCCAGATAAAGGGTGGCACCAACCTGACCGTGGAGCAGCAGCAACAGGCCAAGCTGAGCGCCGCCTGGCATGAAGGTTTCAATCCCCTGGTAGCCCTGCAGCTGACCCGCGACAGCGAATCGCAGAACTACCGATACCACGAGGTCGACGACCAGTCGAACAGCACTACCCGCCAGGGCTTCAGCAATGGCGTGCTGACCGATGCCAGTGCAACGCAACAGGCGAGCCAGAAAGAACGGGTTCGCACCTACCAGAAAGGTATCGAGCTCACCGACCTCAGCAACAATGCCTCCAACAGCAAGGAGCGCGATCTGCTGGGCATTCTTGACGCACTGTTGCGCCAGGACCGTGAGGCACAGCGCGTCGGCGCGCAATCCACGCTGGAACAACAAGTACTGGGGCTCAGCCAGCTGTGGTTGCTGCAATCCAGTCCGTCACTGATCAGTGGCTGATCGTACCGCCTTGCCATATTCGCATGAGCCCATGGGTAATTCGTGACTTCAAGTCAAATGACCTTGGCCCTGCCCCACCTTAATCAAACACCCTGAAACCCGCACACTGCTCCCCATTCGAATCGAGCGAACCCGAGCGACCAGGCTCGGTTCGGTTCACCTCTCACTCACCAGGAGCAGATCCATGAGCATTCCATCCTTCGGCCTCGGCACCTTCCGCCTGACCGGCCAAGCCGTCATCGAATCGGTCAAGTCGGCATTGGAACTGGGCTACCGGGTCATCGACACCGCGCAGGTCTACAAGAACGAAGCCGACGTCGGCCAGGCCATCGCCGAGAGCGGCGTGCCGCGTAGCGAGCTGTTCATCACCACCAAGATCTGGGTTGATCACTACGCCGCCGACAAGCTGATCCCCAGCCTGCGCGACAGCCTGCAGAAACTGCGCACCGACTACGTCGACCTGCTGCTGATCCACTGGCCGGCCCCTGGCAACGGCGTCGAACTGGCCGAATACATGGCGGCCCTGGCCGAAGCCAAGGCGCTGGGCCTGACCCGTCAGATCGGCGTGTCCAACTTCAACATTGAACTGACCCGCCAGGCCATCGACGTGGTCGGCAAAGGCCAGATCGCCACCAACCAGATCGAGCTCAGCCCTTACCTGCAGAACACCAAGCTGACTGCGTTTCTCAAGGAACAGGGCATCACCGTCACCTCGTACATGACCCTGGCCTACGGCAAGGTCCTGAAAGACCCGGTACTGGCCGAGATCGCCAACAAGCACAAGGCAACCGTCGCCCAGGTCGCCCTGGCCTGGGCCATGCAGCAGGGTTACGCAGTGATCCCGTCATCGACCAAGCGTGAGAACCTGGCCAGCAACCTGCTCGCCCGTGAGCTGCGCCTGGACGACGAGGACATGGCACGCATAGCCACCCTCGAGCGCAATGGCCGCGAAGTCAGCCCTGAAGGCCTGGCGCCAATCTGGGACTGATGCCATACCCCCTCGAATGCCTGTCGGGCGACGGTGCGCTGCTGGCTTTGGCCAACGGCACCTGCCCGAAGGCCTGAAATCACAGCGTGCGTACCGCCGCGATTCCGTGAACCCCACTGACGCAGACCATCCGATGAGCACCGTCTCCCCCTTGCCGGCCTTCGCAGGCCGCAGTTTCCAGGTCGAATACCCCGGCCTGGCCGCGCACAACAGCTACTCCGACGACGGCCGCCACGTGCGCTATGCCATCGTCTCCGGCCCCCATGCCGGCGCCAGTGGCGCCGCCGAGTGCCAATGGCGGCAGATCGCCAACGGGGTCTACGTGATCTCCTGGCAGGAAGCCGATGGCGCCACCGTGGTGCATGTCGATGACTTCAGCAACGGCCGCTCGCAGGCCTTCTTCACCACCAGCGACCTGAGCTTCCACCGCCTGGAAGGGCCACTGACCGAGCTCGACACCCAGGAGCCTGCCCAATGAAACCCGGACGCGTCCTGCTTGCCCTGGCCATCGGAGCTTTTGGCATCGGCACCACTGAATTCACACCGATGGGCCTGCTGCCAGTCATCGCCCAGGGTGTCGACGTGAGCATTCCCAGCGCGGGCATGCTGATTACCGCCTATGCCATCGGCGTGATGGTCGGCGCGCCGATCATGACCTTGCTGTTCAGCCGCTTCGGCAAACGCGCGGCGCTGATGGCGCTGATGGCGATCTTCACCCTGGGCAACCTGCTCTCGGCGTTGTCACCGGACTATTACACCCTGCTCGCCTCGCGCCTGGTCACCAGCCTCAACCATGGCGCGTTCTTCGGCCTTGGCGCGGTGGTGGCCGCCAGCGTCGTGCCCAAGGAAAAACAAGCCAGCGCCGTGGCGACCATGTTCATGGGCCTGACCATCGCCAACATCGGCGGGGTGCCGGCGGCCACCTGGGTTGGCCAGCAAGTCGGCTGGCGCATGGCCTTTGCCGGCACGGCGGTGCTCGGCCTGCTGGCCATGGCCGCGCTGTGGTATGCCCTGCCCAAGGGTGAACGCGGCAGCGTGCCCCATGTGCGCAAGGAACTGGCAGTGATCGCCCGGCCCAGCGTGCTGCTGGCGATGGCCACCACGGTGCTGGGGGCTGGCGCCATGTTCACCCTGTATACCTACGTGGCGCCTGTGCTGGCGGAACTGACCGGCGCCTCGGACAGTTTCGTCACCCTTGGCCTGGTGCTGATCGGCGTTGGCTTCACCTTGGGCAACAGCCTGGGTGGCCGCCTGGCCGACTGGTCGCTGGATGGCTCGGCGCGGATCTTCCTCGGCGTTCTGGCAGTGATCATGCTGCTGATGCCACTGGTCCTGGGCAGCCCTGTCGGCGCCGCCATCGCCTTGCTGGTGTGGGGCATGTTCACCTTCGCCGTGGTGCCGCCGCTGCAGATGCGGGTGATGACCGCCGCCATCGAGGCACCTGGGCTGGCGTCGTCGATCAACGTCGGTGCGTTCAACCTGGGTAACGCCGTGGGCGCCGCCCTGGGCGGCGCGGTGATCAGCCTGAACCTCGGTTACGCCGCGGTACCGATGGCCGGTGGCGTACTGGCAGCTGCCGGGTTGCTGCTGGTGTGGCTGGGTGGGCGCAACAAGGCCGCCGACAAATCCCTGGGCACCGCCTGACGAGACAGCTCAGAACCGCAACCCCACGTTGATCATCCCCGCAGCCCCGCCCAGCACCACGAACTCGGCCCCCACCGGCCCCCAGTGCACGCCGAACGACGGGATGATCACCGGCGCGATGCCGAAATGGTTCAACGGAATCTTGTCGTCATACTCGCCCTTGTAGCCCTCGATCAATCCGCCGCTCAGCTTGGCATACACCGGATAGCGCTCGTGCTCCCAGACCTTGCCCACGTAGGCGTAGTACGACCGCTGGGAGAACGAGTTCTTGAAGGTTGCCGCGCCCCACAGCAAGCCGTCGGTGTAGATACGCTCGATGCCGACCAATTCCTGGTGGTTGTTGTGCTCCGGGTCGTGGGTCCAGTGCTTGGTATAGGCGCTGGTCTGAACGTACCAATAGTCCCCTTCTCGCTCGCCTTCTTCGGCATTAGCGGCCAGACTCACTGCCAGCAGCCCGATCGCTGCAATTGACATCCTGTTCATGCTCGATGCCTCGCTGGACAATCCAGTGACACTAGCCGCGCCAGGTCGATCGCGCCATAGATATGGATCAGGGAGGAGTGATGACGATTCGCCGTTTGCTGGTGGCCGTGGTACTCGTGGTACTGGCCTTGCTGATCGCTGCGCTGTTCGCCTTCCGTATCACCGCAATTGCCGACTTCCAGCTCGAGCCGTGGCACACCTATGTACCTGACGAGATGCCGGTCAGTGACATCGAGCGTGCCAGCTGGGGCGATTACCTCGCGGCCGAACAGCGTGTGTTCAATGCGCTCAACCGGCACATGCGCGAACACCCGCCCAGCGCGGGGCAGTCCGCCTACAACCGCTTCGCCACCAGCAGCCGGGTGTTCCCAGGCAATCTCAGCCATGACTGGAACCGTTCCTATGTTGCCGAACCCACGCAGGCCGCCAAGGGTGCGGTGGTGTTGCTGCATGGCCTGACCGACTCGCCGTACAGCCTGCGCCATTTCGCCCGGCACTTTCAGGACCTGGGCTATGTGGTGGTCGCCCCCCGCCTGCCCGGGCATGGCACCGTCCCGGCCGGCCTCACCGCTGCCCACTGGGAAGACTGGATGGCCACCACCCGCCTGGCCGTGCGCGAAGCGACCCGCCGCGCGCCCGCTGGTACCCCGCTGTACATCGTCGGTTTCTCCAATGGCGGCGCCCTGGCCGTCAAGTACAGCCTCGACGCGCTGCAAGACCCGCGCCTGGCCAAGCCAGCCCACCTGGTGCTGATCTCACCCATGATCGGCGTCAGTCGCTTTGCCCGCTTTGCCGGCATCGCCGGGCTGCCGGCACTATTCCCCGCATTTGCCAAGGCTGCCTGGTTGAGCGTGCTGCCCGAATTCAACCCGTTCAAGTACAACTCGTTTCCGATCAATGCCGCCCGCCAGTCGTACGAGCTGACGGAGGCCGTGCGCCAGCATCTGCTGGCCGAAACCCGAGAACCGCAACGCTTGGCCCTGCTACCGCCGGTTCTCACCTACCAATCGCTGGTCGATGGCACGGTCAGCACCGAAGCTGTCCAGACCGACCTGTACGACCACCTGCCCGCCAATGGCAGCGAACTGGTGATCTTCGACACCAACGCTTCGCTGGGTATCGATGAAATGCTCAGACCGTCGGTGGCGGCCCTGCGCGACAGGATGTTCACTCCCCAGCCCCGCGCCTATGCACGCACCCTGATTGCCACGCGCGGTCCCGGCAATGCGCAGCTCAGGTCGTCGCGCTTTGCCGCCCAGGCGAGCAAGGCCGACGAGCGCCTGATCGACGCGAGCTATCCGGCCAGCCTGATCTCGCTGTCCCATGTGGCGCTGCCCTTCCCCCTCGATGATCCGCTGTATGGGCAACAGCCGAGTGGCCAGGAGAACTACGGGGTGAACCTGGGCAGCTTGAACATGCGCGGGGAACGTGGAGCGCTGATCGTGGACGCGGGGAGTTTTTCGAGGGCGACTTCGAATCCGTTTTTCAGGGTGATGATGGAGGGGGTGGATAAGGAATTGCGTTTGCGCTGAAGGCCCGGCTTGATACTTTCTGCGCCTGGGAGATCGAGCGCAGCTCGCGATGCGCCGCGCGGGCGGCGCTTGATCTCATAGGCGCCGTAAGACTCAAGACATGCACTTGAAGCTACGCTGACTGTTCCACCAAACGCAACAATGAAATGCCAAGCGCACGGATTCTCGGGAGCGCCAGCGAGTACTACGCTACTCCCTGCCAACCAATGCCGAGGAGCCACCCGATGTCCCGCCCACCACTGCCTCCCTTCACCCACGAAACCGCCATCCAGAAGGTCCGCCTCGCCGAGGACGGCTGGAACAGCCGCGACCCGGCCAAAGTGGCACTGGCCTACACCGTCGATACCGCCTGGCGCAACCGCGTCGAATTCCCCCGTGGCCGCGCGGAGGTCGAGGCGTTTCTGACCCGCAAGTGGAACCACGAACTGGAATACCGCCTGATCAAGGAACTGTGGGCCTTCGCCGGCAACCGCATCGCCGTGCGCTATGCCTACGAATACCACGACGACAGCGGTCAGTGGTTCCGCGCCTATGGCAACGAGAACTGGGAATTCGCCGATGATGGCCTGATGCAGAACCGCTTCTCCAGCATCAATGAGCACCCTATCACTGAAGCAGAGCGCAAGTTCCGCTGGCCGCTCGGTCGGCGCCCGGACGACCACCCGGGCCTGAGCGAGCTGGGCCTCTGATCAGCCCACCGGCAAGCAGACCTTGACCTCCAGCCCGCCGCCCGGGCGGTTGGCCAGGGTCACGCTGCCGCCCTGCTCCAGCACGATGGCGCGCACCGCCGGCAAGCCAAGCCCGACGCCACCGGTGTCGCGATTGCGCGAACCTTCGATGCGGAAAAAGGGCGCGAAAACGCGCTCCTGCAATTCCGGCGCGATACCCGGCCCGCGATCCAGCACCCTGATTTCCAGGTGCTCGGCAGTGACCGCCAGCCGCATCTCAGGTGCCAGGCCATACTTGACCGCGTTATCGACCAGGTTCACCAGCACCCGCTTGATACCCACCGGCCGCCCGACATAGACGCAGCGCCGTGGCGCATCGAGCGCGACCTTGATACCCGCGTCCTTGAAGTCTTCCACCACCGTTTGCAGCATCTCGGCCAGGTCGAACGCCGTGGTCTGCTCAAGCCGCGCATCGTCACGAAAGAACTCCAGCGCGGCATCGACCATGGCCTGCATTTCGTCGACATCCTTGAACAGCCTGGCCTGCAGGTCGCCGTCCTCGATGAACTCGCCGCGCAGGCGCATGCGTGTCAATGGCGCACGCAGGTCGTGGGAAATCGCCGCCAGCATCTGGGTACGGTCATTCACGAAGTGCTTGAGCTGCGCCTGGGTGGCATTGAAGGCAAGAATGGCCTGACGCAGGTCATGGGGGCCGACCACCGGGATCGGCGGGGCATTGAAGTCCTTGCCGAAGCGTCGCGCGCCCTCGGCGAAACGCTCGAGCGGGCGGGCCAGGTAGCGTGTGGCGAACAGCGCGACCAGCAGGCTGGAGGCAAGCATCAAGGCAAGGATGATCAGGTTGCGCGGCAGTTCGTCCAGGCCCCAGCTGCGGTCCGTGGCGCGGTACAGCACCCAGCTCCTGTCACTCAGCTCGATCATCAGGGCATAGCCGCGCGCCGGTGCATATTCCGGCAGATCGGACGGCTCGAAGGCCTGGATGCGCGCGTCAGGCCGTTTCAGCAAGGCACGCAGGGTTGGCGCGCCCTTGCGGAATTCGGCATCGACCAGCACCGGCACACCCGCTTCGTCATGGCTGCGCAACCATTGCACGGTGTAGGAACTGTCCCCCGCCGCGCTGGCGAGGCGGGTCCGCTGCGTGACCGGCGCGGCATCAAGAATGCGGGTCACCGCAGCGACCTTCTCGATCACCCCGCTTTCCAGCAACGGCGGCTGTGCCCACACGCTCAGCAACAGGCTGAACAGCCCTTTGAGCAGCAACAGGATGAGCATCGCCGTCAGCGTGGTCAGGGCTATCCAGCGGGCGATGGTGATGGTGATCCGCGGCCGCGGCAGGGCTGTGCGCAGCCTGGCAAATACGCTCATCGCTTGACCACGGTGGCAGTGAACAGGTAGCCGGCATTGCGCAAGGTGCGGATCAGCGGTTCAGCGCCTGCGTCGCCCTCCAGCTTGCGTCGCAGCCGGCTGACTTGCACATCGATGCTGCGGTCGTAGGCTTCATAGGATTCACCCCGTGCCAGGTCGAGCAATTGCTGGCGGCTGAGCACCCGCCGCGGATGCTCGGCAAATACCAGCAGCAGTTCGAATTCTCCGTTGGACAGCGGAATCATGACCTGCTCAGGGGAGCGCAGTTCACGCCGCAGCACATCCAGTTGCCAGCCGGAAAACTCCAGCACCGTGCACGGGCTACCGGCCACGCCGCCTGCCGCTTCGCTCACCCGGCGCAATACCGCGCGCACCCGCGCCAGCAGTTCGCGGGCGGCAAAAGGCTTGGTCAGGTAATCGTCGGCGCCCAGCTCCAGGCCAACCACGCGATCGCTCAGTTCGGCCATGGCGGTGAGCATGATCACCGCCACCTTGTGCTCGGCACGCAGGCGCTGGCACAGCACCAGGCCACTGTCGCCCGGCAGCATCACATCGAGAATCACCAGGTCAGGCACCCGCCGTTCCAGGGCTTGCCACAGCCCTTTGCCATCGCGGGCCACATCGACCTCATAGCCATGCTGGCGCAGAAACTTCTGCAGCAGGTCGAGTACTTCAACATCATCGTCAACAATCAGCAAATGGCTCACACACAGGTACCGCGAACAAAGGCAATTACGGCGTACTGTAAGGCCATCTCCGGGCTGCCGTCATATATTTCAACCCGGAAACAAAGTGTCAGGCGCGAGACAATCCGGACATTCCCAGGCAATCAAACCCACGCAGCATCGGCGCCACTTCTTCACAGGAATGTGCCTATGCCTACTCATTCTGCTGCCCGGTCATCTGCCCGCAACACGGTCCTGGCCTTGTCGCTGCTTGCCGCCAGCGGCTGCAGCCAGCGCCCGCCGGCCAGTGCCTGCGGCCCAGTCGCCTACCAGCTCAGCGACCCGGCCGAGCCCGCCAACCGTGCCGTGTTCGCGTTCAACCGCAGCGTCGACGACTACCTGCTGGCGCCGGTCGCCCGTGGCTATACCGCGTTGCCGACTTACGCCCAGCAAGGGGTGCACAACTTTGCCGCCAACTTCGGCGAGCCCAAGGTGTTCGTCAACGACCTGCTGCAAGGCAACGGCGAACGGGCGATGACCAGCCTGAGCCGCTTCATCTTCAACACCACCCTCGGTGTGGCGGGCCTGATCGATGTCTCCGGCAAGATGGGGCTTGCCCGCCATGAGTCGGACTTCGGCCAGACCTTCGGCGTGTGGAATATCGCCGATGGCCCGATCGTCGAGCTGCCGCTGCTGGGCACGCACAACTTGCGCGATGCGACTGGCCGGGTCTTGAGCATGGCGCTGGACCCGTTCGGCGACAACAGCGACACCGTCGAGACCCTGGGCACCGTGGCCATGGCCGGTGGCGTGGTGGATGGCCGGGCACAGGCGTTGCCGCTGACCGACAAACTGCGCACTCAGCCGGACTACTACCAGGCCCTGCGCGACTACACCGCGCAGCAGCGTGCCAACCGGGTTGCCGAGGGCAAGCTCGGCGCACCCGGCAAGCGCCCGGACCAGTGCCAGGGAGGCAATACCAGTGAGTGATGCCGTTTCACTGTTCCGCCGTGTGGAATGCGGGGCCGAGCAGCCTGTGCTGTTGCACGAGCTTGAAGCCCGCGTCTCGGCGGATGGGCGCGAACTGATCGTCAGCCGTTATCGGGAACGTTACGGCAGTGGCGGCGATACCCAGCGTCACGAAGTGCATCGCCGCGTACCGATCGCCACCTTGCTCAAGTGGATGGCCAGAGAAGGCACCACACCCCAGCCATCCTGATGACAGTGCTCAGTGCGTCATCTTGCTCACGGCGGCCACCAGTATCGGGCCTAGTTCGGCATCGGTCATCGCCGGGCTGACCTGCATGTGCGCCAGGTCGCTCCAGTCCATTGTCCACTGCAACACCGGCTGCAGGTCATTGCTTTCAACCACGGCAAAGCCCTGCAATTCGCCAACCGCATGCCAACGGCCATGGACCTTCAGTTCGGCAGGCGGCAGGCCGCCGGTCTTGGCGAAGCGGGCCATGACCGCGTTACGGTTTTCCGGGGCAATGCTCCATTGAATGATGAAAAGCATGTGGCACCTCCCAGTTGCTCGGCACCTGAGCCAGACACCCACCCCCGGGGCGCCGGGGCCTGGAGCGGGTGAATGCGCCATGTTTAGGCATAGCAGGATGAACCACCGATTGCCTGGCTGATTGTCGGAATCTGTAGCGGCCTCTTCCCGGGCAAGCCCGCTCCCACAGGGATCGAGCAGCACCTGTGCAGGCAACTGTCTTGCTCAGCCGCCGAAGACTGGCGCAATCCTTGTAGCCTGGCCGATTGAATGTCCGAATCGCGACAGTGAGTGCCTGTTCGGCGTGAGACAGGCATTGCCCGGCTGGATAACCTCCGTCGGGCAATGCCTTGCCATCACTCGAAAAAGAGCCTCGCCCATGACCACGCCTGCCGCCACCTTGGCCCCACCCGCCAGCGCTGTCGACCAACCCCAGGGTTTCCTGGTCCGCATTGTCGGCGCCGCTGCCTTCGCCCACTTGCTCAACGATCTGATCCAGGCCGTGCTGCCGTCGATCTACCCGATGCTCAAAAGCGACTTCTCGCTGAGTTTCGCCCAGATCGGCTGGATCGCCCTGATCTACCAGGTCACCGCCTCGCTGCTGCAGCCGTGGGTCGGCATGTACACCGACAAGCGCCCCATGCCGTACCTGCTGCCCACCGGCATGCTGTTCACCCTGGTCGGCATCGCCCTGCTCGCCTTCGCCGACAGTTACGAGATGCTGCTGTGCGCCGCTGCCGTGGTGGGTATCGGTTCAGCGACCTTCCACCCGGAAGCCTCGCGGGTAGCGCGCATGGCGTCCGGCGGGCGCTTCGGCACCGCCCAGTCGACCTTCCAGGTCGGCGGCAACACCGGCTCGGCGATCGGCCCGCTGCTGACCGCCGCCATCGTCATCCCTCACGGCCAGCCGGCCATCGCCTGGTTCATGCTCGCGGCCGGCCTGGCCATCTTCGTGCTGCTGCGCGTCACCGGCTGGACCCTGCGCCACGGCCAGACCCAGCTCAAAGGCCTGGCCGGGCAACAGGCGCCCGGGCTGTCGAAAGGTGCCATATGGCGTGCCGTGGGCGTGATCGCCGTGCTGATGTTCGCCAAGTTCGTCTACATCGCGTCGTTCACCAACTACTTCACCTTCTACCTGATCGAGCACTTCGGCCTGAGCGTGCAGCAAAGCCAGCTGTACCTGTTCGTGTTCCTCGCCGCCGTGGCCATGGGCACCTTTGCCGGCGGGCCAGTGGGTGACCGCATCGGGCGCAAGGCGGTGATCTGGGTCTCCTTCCTCGGCGTGGCCCCGTTCGCCCTCGCCCTGCCCTACGCCAACCTGGCCTGGACCGCCGTGCTGGCGGTGGCCATCGGCCTGGTGATGTCATCGGCTTTCGCCGCGCTGGTGGTGTACGCCCAGGAGGCAGTGCCTGGCCGCGTCGGCATGGTGTCGGGGGTGATGTTCGGCCTGATGTTCGGCATCAGCGGCATCGGTGCGGCGGGCCTTGGCGAGCTGGCCGACCTGCATGGCATCGAGTGGGTGTATCAGGTGATTTCGTTCCTGCCGCTGCTCGGCCTGGCCACCGCACTGCTGCCGGCGACCCGTTCGAAGGCGCAGCCTACCCGCTGCTGCTAAGATGCGGCGCTTGCCGGACTGCACGAGCACATCATGGTCAAACCCCAGCACGAATTGCTGATGGAGGTCGATGAATGGCCTTGGGAGGTGGGCAGCCGGGCAACCGACTACCCGCCGGACTGGTACATCGCCCCCCATTCGCATGCCAAGCACCAGCTGATCTACGCCATCAAGGGCCTGATGCTGGTCGAGTCCGAGGCCGAGCGCTGGACGGTGCCACCCAGCCGCGGCATCTGGATGCCCTGCGGCCAGGTGCATGCCATTCGCTGCGTCGGCGATGTGAAGATGCGCAGCGTGTTCGTGCGCCCCGATGCGGCCGCTGGCCTGCCGCAACAGAGCAAGGCCATCAGCATCTCGCCCCTGCTCAGTGAGTTGATCAAGGCGTCGGTCGGCTTCACAGGGCCGTTTGTCGAGGACTCGCGTGAGGCGCGAATCATGCGCCTGATCCTCGATGAGATCTGCGTGCTGCCGACGCTGCCGCTGAAGCTGCTGCACCCCAAAGACGCGCGGCTGCGGGCCATCTGCTCGGCCCTGCACGAGCGGCCACACGACACTTCGACCGTGGCCGACTGGGGCGCGCACCTGGGCGTCGACGAGAAGACCATCCAGCGCCTGTTCCGCAAGGAAACCGGCATGACCTTCGGCCAATGGCGCCAGCAGGCGCGGCTGATGCAGGCGCTGGAGCGCATCGCCCTGGGCCAGCGCATCATCGATGTGGCGGGCACGCTGGGCTATGAAAGCCCCAGTGCGTTCGCCAGCATGTTCAAGCGCCAGTTCGGCATCACCCCCAGCCAGTTCTTCAAATGACCTGAACATTGCTACATAACGTTTCAGCCACCGGTGAAATCAACGTGGCTGCGCTGCCCCTGCGCGTGAACCGGGTGCCGCCCTGCAATCCGCAGCAAATCCGGGCATCCGGCGGGGCATTTGATGCACATGAGTTGAAACAACTAGCGGGGCGATTTGTAGGACGTTTCACTCGAGCCATGTAGGCAGAATCGCGGTATCTGCCTTTTCCTGTATGAAACCTCAGTTTCCGCAGGATTTTTGGGCTGCTACGGTCCGTTTTTCCTACAACGGCACGGACGCCAATGGCACGAGAGAAACATGGATCAATACAATAAATCTGGCCTGGCCTTGCAGAAGAACTTGCTCAACCTGCGCCGGCAGCGGGACCGTTTGAAAGCCGAAGGCAAGCACAAAGAGGCAGAGCGACTGGCGCGTGACATTGCGCGGATAGAAGCGGTAATCGCCGCATTGCCGGCTCAGGCCAAACCGCCGACGCTGCAGTAGAAAGGCAAGCGCCCCGTCAGCGCGGGGCGCGGTTTGCACAGGGCCTTGCGGGCTTGGCCCGGTCGTTCAGACAGCCGCCTTGCTGTGCACAGCCTTGGTCCCCGCCCCCAGGCAAGTCACGGCGAAGGCAATTACCAACGCCCCGGTACCCAGCAGGAAAATCAGTTGCTGGTTGGAGCCCTCCACCAGCAGGGCAATCAGTGCCGGGGTCACCGCTGCCGCGCCCATCAGGGTAATGCTGACCAGCGGCGTGAGCTTGCCAGTCGGGTCGTTGGTGGTGATCAGCGCCATGTAGTACGACAACGACAGCACCCAGCCAAAGTTGATCAGCAGCAGTGCGACGAACAACTGCAGCGGCGTACGGGTGTGGCCGGTGAGCATGGCAATGGAGATGAACACCGCCACCAGCCCCACCGCGATCATCAGCTGGCGGTTGACCCGCGCGCCCAGCAGGCTCGGCAGCCCGGCCCCGGGCAAGCCACCGATGGCCGACAGGCCGAACGCCCAGCCGATATCGACACCTTCTATGCCCTGGTCACGCGCCAGCTGGTCGATGAAGCCCCACACGCAATAGATGGCGATCTGCATGAACAGCATGCCCAGCAGCGCCGTGCGCCCCGTGCGCGCCGAGCCACCCTGGGCCGACGAGCCTTCGCCGCTGGCCAGCGACAGCGCCGGGCGACGCGGCAGCACCAGGCTGGCAGCACAGATCAGCAAGTACCACAAACCAAACGCACACAACGCGGTCACCGTCCCGCTCTGTGCGGCAAGCAACGGCAGCGCTGCGGAGAACAGCGAGTACTCCGGCGTCTGCAGCAGCAGCATCAGGCCGAACGAACGGTCCTGGTTGGGCAACCGGCCCAGCGTCGACACCGCATAGGCATACACCAGCCCTGCACAGGTGCCGGCCGCCAGACGCACCACCAGCAACATCGTGTTGCTGCTGGCAAAAGCCGTGGCCACGCTCAGGGCCACGCACAGCGCACCGACGAACAGGCACAGGCTGCGCCCACCGTGGCGCTTCATCAGGATCGGGCACAGCAAGGTGCCCAGGGTCATGCCGATCATCTCGACCGACACCACCCAGCCCTGCTGGTCGAGAGACAGGCTCAGTTGCTCGGTGACCAACCCCATGAAAATGGGTTGCACACCACAGACGATGAATGAAGTACAGGCAATGAAAATCAAGGCGGCACGCAGCAGCTTGGAATCATTGGTCATGGCAGGACTCCGACACGGCATTTGTTTTTATTGTGGGTGTTGACCTGCGCCGAAAGCCCCGTAGCAGGCGGCTGGGCGGGTCACGAGGGCCATCCTGGGCCGAGATTGATGGCTTTGAAAGTTAATTATCGGAATCGACTTCAGTGGGCTTTTTAATACAGGCCCACTGCCCTGGCTGTATCAAGAAACGCACTGTGGTCGATCCTGATAATTAATTTGTGAGGGGGCGGGATCCTCCCTACCGTATGACGCTACCCAAGCCTCGGAAAAAAAGGCCCCCTCATGAACGACCGTGAGTTCATCAATGCCATCGACGCCGATGGCCAGCCCCTGAACATCGCCGTACACAACGGCCGCATCAGCCACATCGGCCCACAACGCGCCAGCATCGCAGCCGGCGAAACCATCGACCTCGAAGGCCTGCTGGTGCTACCCGGCTTCGTAGACGGCCACATCCACCTGGACAAGAGCTTTGTCGGCGACCGCTGGCGCCCGCACCAGCCGGTCGCCAGCCTGCGCGAGCGGCTGGCGGTGGAAAAACGCGAACTCGCCAGCGCCCCGCCGATCGTCGAGCGTGCCGATGCGCTGATCCGCCAGGCCGCCTCGTTCGGTACCCTGGCCATGCGCTGCCATGTCGACGTCGATGCCACCACCGGCCTGACCAACCTGCGCGCCATCCTCGAAGCCCGGGACACGTGGAAAGACCTGATCGACATCGAGCTGGTGGCCTTCCCGCAGGCCGGCGTGGTGACCTGCCCCGGCACCGCCGAAGTACTGGAAGCCGCCGTGCGTGAGGGCGTGCAGGTGGTCGGCGGCATCGACCCGAGCACCTTGGACGGCGACGCCGAAGCTCAGCTGGACATCGTATTCGGCATTGCCGAGCGGCATGGCGTGAAGGTCGACATCCACCTGCACGAACCCGGCGACACCTGCATCGCCCAGCTCGAGCGCATCGCCGCCCGCACCCAGGCGCTGGGCATGCAAGGCCTGGTGGCGGTCAGCCACGCCTATGGCCTGGGCGACGTCAGCGACGCGGTGGTCGATCGCAGCGCTGAAGTGCTGGCCCGTGCCGGCGTATCGATCATGACCAACGCCCCCGGCGAACACGCCTTCCCACCGGTGCTGCGCCTGCGCGCCGGCGGCGTGCGGGTGTTCACGGGCAACGACAACATTCAGGACGCCTGGTGGCCGTATGGCAACGGCGACATGCTGCAACGGGCGATGCTGGTCAGCTACCGCTCGGGCTTCAATACCGACGAGGAGCTGCGGGTAGCGCTGGAGATGGCGACCGTGGCCGGTGCCGGGGTGATGGGCAAGCAGGATTACGGGTTGAAGGTGGGCAACGAAGCCAGCTTCGTGCTGTTCAGGGCGCCAAATTCGGCGGCGGCGGTGGCAGCGGCCATCCATGAGCGGGTGATCGTACGCCATGGTGCGTTCTGGGGCGGGCCTGCGCAGTTGCAGTTGAAGGCTGCGCAATTTTCAGCCGAATTGCGTCGATAGGGAGCTACTTGGGGCCGCTTTGCGGCCCATCGCCGGCAAGCGCGGCTCCTACACAGGATCGCGCCAGCTGGAAGTCCCGATCACTTGCACGATCCCTGTATGAGCCGCGCTTGCCGGCGATGGGCTGCAAAGCATCCCCCTCTCACTCAGCTTCGGCGCGCAGGATGCCGATCAGAATCTCGGCCAGCTCCTTGACCATCGGGTCTGCCGTGGGCCGATGAAAGATCGCCGCCTCGAACACCCGAATCGGCTTGAACCCCTCTTGCGCCCCCAGCACCCGATGCCCAGGTGTCACCACCCGCGACGGCAACAGGCTCACACCCAGGCCATTGGCCACCGCCGCCTGGATACCCGCCAGGCTCGAACTGGTGAAGCCGATGCGCCAACTGCGGCCCATGGCCTCGACCGCGCTGATCATGTCATCGCGGTACAAACCACGTGGCGGAAAGGTCACCAGCGGGATCGGGTCCTGGGCAAAGCTCGGGTACTGTGCGCTGTCGATCCACTCGATACGCTCCGGTTGGCAGGCATTGGCCTCGCGGCTGTGGCGGCGCTGCTTGACCAGCACCAGGTCCAGCTCGCCGCGGTCATAGGTGCTCATCAGGTCACGGCTCAGGCCCCCGGTGATCTCCAGCTTGACCGTCGGGTTGAGCCGGTTGAACGCGGCCAGCGCCTGCATCGTCTTGCCCGCGACAAAGTCATCCGGCAGGCCGATGCGCACCGTGACCGAAACCCCGCCGGACATCGCTTCGCTCAGCTGGTTGCTGACCGCCAGCAGGTGCCGGGCATAGCGCAACAGGGTTTCTCCCGCATCGGTCGGGTGCACCTCACGGTTGCTGCGGTCGAGCAACTGGTGGCCGACCATTTCCTCCAGCCGGCGCACCTTCTGGCTGACCGTGGACTGGGTGGAATGCAGGCGTGCGGCGGCGGTGGTGAAGCTGCCACAGTCGGCCACCATGACCACGGCGCGGAGCATGTCCAGGTCGTAGATGGCGCGGTTGGGTTTGGTGCTGTCGGTCATTGGCGAGGGTCGGCTTTCGAGTGGGGCTGGGTGCATGATGCCTGAAGCTGCGCCACTGAGAAGCGCTTATTGACGTGCGTTGTCACGGCGCAAGCCCAGTGAAGTAGACTTGGGCCTTTCCTTGCCCCTCCCCGGAGTCCTGATGAACAAACTGATCCTGCCTGTAGCCATTTTCGTGAGCGTGATCCTCGCGGGGAAACTGGCCGAGCATTTTGGTCTGGAGGGCAGCTGGAAAATCGGCGTGCTGTGCCTGGTGGCAGCCTGCGTGCAGATCGCGGTCAACCGTATCCAGCGGTCACGGCAGCACAAAGCCCAGCGCTAAGGCTGCACAGGCAAGCGCTCAGCGGATGTGCTTGAGCTTTTCGAGCATGGCGGCGCTGCCTTTGAGGTAGCCAGTAACCTCGCCGTCCTCCCTTTTGAACTTGATGCCCATCACTTTGTTATCCAGTTTGACCAGTTCGACCGATGCCCGGATGACTTCATGGGGATGAGTGACTGTCGCGGGGGCCTTGCCGTTCTGGGTGGAGACTTCGCTGACGGTTTGCTCGAACACATTGCGTTCAGCGTCATACGACCATGACGACTGCTGTACGATTTTTTGCATCGAGTTCTTGTCACTGACGATCAGAAAGTCGGTTGCTGAACCGTCTGCCTTGAGCAGCAACAGCGCCAACGCTTGTGAGGTGCCGTCATCGGCGTTGGAATACCAGAGGCCGTACAGGTCACTTTTCTGGTAGTTGGCAGTGGTGACTGCCGTTTCGCCGGGCGGCTTTCCTGAGCCCGTTGTGGAGCAGGCCGTGAGCACCAGTGAGGCCAGCAGTGCGATTGCTACGGTGATGTACTTTCTCATTTTGTTCCTGATGGCAGCGTTGCGGTTTGGCTATGCGACGGTGTGTCGACGGTGGCCTACGTGCGCGGACGAAGCGGCACGGGCAGTTCAGGGTTTTACTTCCCCCTCGACGTGTAAAGACGGACTTGGGTATCCCCGACCTTTAGCGTGCTTACCTTGTTCCAGTTACTCGGGATGGAAGCGAAATCATCGGGCGGTGCACTGTTGCTGACCAACCACACTCGCGTTTGGCCCAAGGATAACTTTTCAAGGCTGTCGAGATAGACCTTGTCGGCGTCATTGTTGACCAAAGTACCAAACCCGTAATCGCCTGGCCGTCCGGAAAGACCATCGGCGCGTGGCGGTGTATAGAGCAGCGGCACCGAGCCGGTCTTGTTGTAGTAGACATAGCTGAAATACCAGAAAAGATCGCTGACCACGATGCGGTCATTCGCCTGATAGTTTGCATTGACGTAGTTGACCAACTTGTCGAACTGCTCATCATCCGTTTGGTAGTCATTGTGCAAGCCGATCAGCTCTACCGTCAGCACCATCACCAGCATGGCGACTGCGGCATACCGAAAATGATGCCTCAACTGATCGATCGCGATGGCCAGTATCATCGGCACGCCCAGCGCGGAAAACATCAGGTAGCGCTCGACCAGCAGCGGTACCTTCCATGACACCAGAAATACGACGATCAGCGGTAGAAACGTATAGATCGCCAGTAGAACGTGAAATTTGTGCGCGCTTCGATCACGCAGGCAGACAACGCCTGTCACCAACGCCAGCGCCAGTGGCAATGCAAGGTAGAGCAACCACCCCAGGTCCCGGGCATCCGCAAGGGTCAGATACTGCCAGATTGTCGATGGCAGTGACGCCATGATGATGGGCTCGATCCAGCCAATGTCGCCACCCGCCCTGAGTTGGTCAAGGTGCCGCAGCAGGTCAATCAGGCCGGGTATCCAGGGAGCATACAGAATAAAGATAAAGCCGTTGGCCACCCACCATGCTGGCCGCGTGACGAGTCGTTGTTCATCGCCGCGCACACCCCATAGATAGGCCCAGTGAGACAGCGCGCAAAGCCCGGTGAAGTAATGCGTATAGAAACTGGCCGCCATCAACAGCACATAAATGACGAGGTAACGGTGGCGCTCAGGTTTTCTCACCCAATACACAAGCGCGAGGGTTGCGCCGAGCAGCCATAGCCCCATCAGTGAGTACATGCGTACTTCCTGGCTGTAACGCACTGCAATTGGCAACAAGGCCAGTAACACGCCCGCCACGATGGCTGCATGGCGGGTTGCGACCTGGTAGACGAGCCACATGCCAAGGGCCACCGTACCGATACCGGGTAGCACGCTGAGAAACCTGATCGAAAAGAGGCCGTCCCCAAAGGCGCCTATCCAGGCGTGTAGCAGCAGGAAATAAAGCGGTGGATGTACATCATGGGCACTGTGGATCCAGATGAGCGAGGGTGAGTACTGGCTCATCAACAAGCTGGAGCCCTCGTCGCACCATATGGCGGAGGCGGTCGAGCCATACAGCCGGACCAGCGTGGCGAGCAACAGGATTGGTAGCGGCCAGCAATTTCTGGCCCATGCCGTGAATGGCTCGAATGGCTTCGCTGTGCCGGGCGTTGGGGCTTTTCCACTGGTGTTGTAGTCGTGAAACTTCATGTTTCCTCCAGCCCCGCTGCGGACCTTGAGAATGCCTTCACGCGACGTAAGGCTAGCAGCCATCGGTGCTGCATGTTCGGGCTGAACTCAATAGCCCATCTACAGCCAGCGCCGTGGCCACACCACGCTTGAAACCACTACAAATGTTTCGAAAAGTCAGAATTTTTACCTTCCTTGTAGTCTGTTTCTGAAAGATACTGCTGCCGCCTATTTTCCGTTGCGGGTGCTGTGCCAGCGCTCTAGTCTCGGCCTGTCGCTGCACATCAGTGACACGGCTTTGACAGGCCGTAACGGTTTTGAGTTATGGCACACCTTATGGTGGCTGTACGTGCGGGCACGCTTGCGTGCGCCGGAACTTATCAATTCCGCCGGTCTGTCAACCCACGTGCAGCTGCCACCCTTCCGTTTGACAGCAGAAAGGTGGCGGCACCTACAAGGAATTGAATGATGTTGAAGATGGTCCCCGATCCACCCCGCACTCTCCACTCCCTCGAAGACACCCTCATCCAGGCTGCGGACTACGCACTCTGTGCACTAGCTGTTTCGCAGCAAGCAATGCTGTTACAGCCCAAGTCGCCTGCGGCGGCGTTGATGATGGCGTCGACACATGAACTTGAGACGCTGCGGTTGTTGCTTGAGGCGGCATTGATTCAGGTACAGATGCCGACCGAACCGCGAACGCTGCACTAAGCCGCAAACCATGTGCTGCCTGGGCCGGGCGCCGGCAGTCCTGAAGCTTGCGCCGCATCTGTGGGAACTGGCTTGCCGAAGGTCGACCCAGGCAGCGGGAGATTTTGAGGGGAAGACAATGACTTCAGACGACACCAGGTTCACCGTCGGCAAGACCACGTTTTTTCAGGGAGAAAATCAGGCACATCCGCTGTTTCGGATCGAAGCAGGTATTCCTTGCAGGAGTGCCCGGGAACAGGCTTCGGAATTGATGGGGTATGTGCGGGAGCTGACGATTGTCGGGTTGATGGATGAAAAGCCGATGATGATCTGGGCTGCCCATTATCTGAGTGCGCTGGCCAAGGCGCTGATGGATGATGCTGAGTTGGGGATGATGCAATGAGTGAGGGCCTGATCACCCCAGGCTTTTGAAGAGGCATCCCTTTGCGGTAATTTTGGGGACGTCCCATACCAGAAACGCAAAAGCCCCGAATAATCGGGGCTTTTGCTGAATAATGTGGCGGAAGCGTAGAGATTCGAACTCTAGGATAGTTGCCCATCGACGGTTTTCAAGACCGTTGCCTTAAACCACTCGGCCACGCTTCCAGCTCGTTTTGCGGCCGCCATAATACCGTAATGAAACACGCTGTCAAACTCTCTGTGTCGCGGGTTCCCGAGCCTCTGTTAGACTGCTTGCATCTGAACGTCTCAAACCACGGTTCCATAAGGAGTGTCGCCATGCGCGAACAGGATTATGCCGTACACCACGGCCAGCAAGCCGAGCAGCAGGAGGTCAGCAAGGTCCTGCGTAACACGTACAGCCTGCTGGCTCTCACCCTCGCCTTCAGCGGTGTCATGGCCTTCGTCGCCCAGCAGATGCGCGTCGGTTACCCGAACGTGTTCGTCGTGCTGATCGGCTTCTACGGTCTGTTCTTCCTCACTGCCAAACTGCGTGATTCGGTCTGGGGCCTGGTGTCTACCTTTGCCCTTACCGGTTTCATGGGCTTCATTCTCGGCCCGATCCTCAACCGCTACCTGGGCATGGCCGGTGGCGCCGAAGTGGTCAGCTCGGCGTTTGCCATGACCGCACTGGTGTTCGGGGGTCTGTCGGCCTATGTGCTGATCACCCGCAAGGACATGAGCTTCCTCAGCGGCTTCATCACCGCTGGCTTCTTTGTCCTGCTGGGTGCGGTGGTGGCCAGCTTCTTCTTCCAGATCAGCGGCCTGCAACTGGCGATCAGCGCTGGCTTCGTGCTGTTCTCGTCGGTCTGCATTCTGTTCCAGACCAGCGCGATCATTCATGGGGGCGAGCGTAACTACATCATGGCGACCATCAGCCTGTATGTATCGATCTACAACCTGTTCATCAGCTTGCTGCAACTGTTTGGCATCATGGGTCGTGATGACTGATTGATTGCTGATTGAGAAAGCCCGCTTCGGCGGGCTTTTCTTTGTGCGCTGGAAATGTGGTGGGCTGCAGGGTGTTCGCCTTGAGGGGGTCAGCGCCCGACGAACAACTGCCAGCCTCCCTCTCCCTCCTCAAATCCCACCCCAAACACTGACTTAAAAGTCAGAAAACAAGGCAAATGGTCGGCGATCATGCCGCCATCGTGCCTTCCCCTACCGCAATCGCCCTTCTGCCCGTAGAATGCGCTCCTTTTTTCTTCCGGGGCAGCTTCACCGATGAGCTCACACGAACACAGCCCAGGCGCGGCGGCGCCTGCCAACGAACTGGTACTTGGCCTCGAGGACAAGCCACGGCTGTTGATCGGCCTGCTGGCAGCCCTGCAGCACCTGCTGGCGATCATCGTGCCGATCGTCACCCCAGGCCTGCTGATCTGCCAGGCGCTGGGGGTTTCGGCTCGCGATACCAACCTCATCGTCTCCATGTCGCTGGTGATCTCCGGTATCGCCACCTTCGTCCAGTGCAAGCGCTTCGGCCCGTTCGGTGCCGGGCTGCTGATCGTGCAGGGCACCAGCTTCAACTTCGTCGGGCCGCTGATTGCCGGTGGTGCGCTGATGGTCAAGCAAGGCACGCCGGTCGAAAGCGTGATGGCGGCGATCTTCGGCGTGGTGATCGCAGGCTCCTTCGTCGAGATGGGGGTGTCGCGCATCCTGCCGTTCGTCAAACGCCTGATCACCCCGCTGGTGACCGGTATCGTCGTACTGATGATCGGCCTCACCCTGATCAAAGTCGGCCTGATCAGCATGGGTGGCGGCTTCGGCGCCATGGCCAATGGCACCTTCGCCAACGGCGAAAACCTGCTGCTGTCGGGCGCCGTGCTGGCGGTGATCGTGATCCTCAACCGCATTCCGGTGGTGTGGATGCGCAGCTGCGCCATCGTCATCGCCCTGGCGGTCGGCTATGCCCTGGCCGGCTACCTTGGCCGCCTGGACTTCACCGGCATGCACGAGGCCGCGCTGTTCCAGGTGCCGATGCCGCTGCACTTCGGCCTGGGCTTCTCCTGGGCGCTGTTCATTCCGATGCTGGTGATCTACCTGGTGACTTCGCTGGAAGCCATCGGTGACGTCACCGCCACCAGCAAGGTCTCGCGCCAGCCGGTCGAAGGCCCGCTGTGGATGTCGCGCATCAAGGGCGGCGTGCTGGTCAACGGTGCCAACTCGCTGCTGGCCGGCCTGTTCAACACCTTCCCCAGCTCGATCTTCGCCCAGAACAACGGTGTGATTCAGCTGACCGGTATTGCCAGCCGCCACATCGGTATCTGGATTGCCGTGATGCTGGTGCTGCTGGGCCTGTTCCCGAGCGTGGCCGGTGTGATTCAGGCAGTGCCCGAGCCGGTGCTGGGTGGCGCGGCCATGGTCATGTTCGGTGCGGTTGCCGCGTCGGGCATCAACATTCTGGCCAGTACCCGCCTGGACCGTCGTGCCCTGCTGATCATCGCCGTGTCGCTGGCGTTGGGCCTGGGTGTGGCACAGGTGCCGGAATTCCTCGCGCACATGCCGGCGGCGATCCGCAATGTGCTGGAGTCGGGTGTGGCGACCGGCGGCATCTGCGCCCTGCTGCTGAACTGGTTCTTGCCGGAGAGCAAAGAAAACGCCTGATCCGCGCCTGCCCTGCCGACAAAGCCCGCGCCCACTTGCGCGGGCTTTTTTGCTTTATCATGGCGGCATTCCCTTGCACGAGTTGTCCATGAAATTCGCTATCGCGGTTTTTTCCCCGGCCCATGCGCCCTCCTCGCGCCGCGCCCTGCGCTTCGCCGAGGCGGTGCTGGCTGGCGGGCATGAGATTGCCCGGCTGTTCTTCTATCAGGACGGGGTGCACAGCGCCTCGGCCAACGTGGTCGCGCCTCAGGATGAGCAGGACATCGCCGCCCAATGGCGGGCCTTCATCGAAATCAACCGGCTCGACGCGGTGGTGTGCATCGCCGCCGCCCTGCGCCGTGGCGTGCTCGATGAGGCCGAAGCCAGCCGCTACCAGCGCCCGGCGGTGAACCTGCCCAAGCCGTGGGAACTGTCTGGCCTCGGCCAGCTGCATGAAGCCGCGCAAACTGCCGACCGCCTGGTCTGCTTCGGAGGCGACTGAAATGGCCAAATCCCTGTTGATCATCAGCCGCCAGGCACCGTGGAACGGCCCGTCCGCCCGCGAAGCGCTGGACATCGCCCTGGCCGGCGGCGCCTTCGACCTGCCGCTGGCCATGCTGTTCCTCGATGACGGCGTGTTCCAGCTGGCGCCCGGCCAGCAACCGGCCGCCGTGGAGCAGAAGAACCTTGCCGCCAACCTGCAGGCGCTGCCTATGTTCGGCGTCGAAGCACTGTTCGCCTGCCAGCACAGCCTGGCACGCCGTGGCTTGGCCGCCGATGGCCTGGCACTGCCGGTGGAGGTGCTGGACGATACCGCCCTGCAAGCCCTGATTGCCCGTTACGACCAAGTGGTGACGCTCTGATGCCAACCCTGCACGTGTTATCCCACTCCCCGTTCGGCGACGAGCGCCTGGACAGCTGCCTGCGCCTGCTGGGCGCCGACGACGGCGTGCTGCTGTGCGGCGATGCGGTCTATGCCCTGCGCGAGGGTAGCGACACCCAGCGCCAGCTGCAGGCTGCCAACCTGGCTCAGCGCCTGTTCGCCCTCGACGAAGACCTGCAGGCCCGCGCCATCAGCAGCGCGCTGGCCAAGGCCGTGGACTACCAGGCGTTCGTCGAGCTGTCGCTGCACTACGACAAGGTCAACAGCTGGCTATGAGTACGCTGAACGTTGGCGATCGCGCCATCGCCCTGGACAAGGACGGCTTCCTGGTCGACCTGCAAGACTGGTCGCACCCGGTCGCCGAGGCCCTGGCCGAGCGCGAAAGCATCGCCCTGACCGCCGACCACTGGGAAATCCTCGAACTGCTGCGCCAGTTTTACGACGAATACCAGCTGTCGCCGGCCACCCGCCCGCTGATCAAGTACACCGCGCTCAAGCTGGGCACGGAAAAGGGCAACAGCCCGCACCTCAACCGCCTGTTCAACGGCACCCCCGCCAAACTCGCCGCCAAGCTGGCGGGCCTGCCCAAGCCGACCAATTGCATATGACCGACGCCCGTCCGCTGACCCTGGAAACCCCGGCCGAACACCCGTTCGCCGAATTCGTGCGCATCCTTGGCAAAGGCAAACGCGGCGCCCGCGGCCTGACCCGCGAGGAAGCCCGCGCCGCCATGACCCTGCTGCTCGAAGGCAAGGTCGAAGACACCCAGCTGGGTGCCTTCCTGATGCTGCTGCGGCACAAGGAAGAAAGCGCCGAAGAGCTCGCCGGCTTCACCGAAGCCCTGCGTGCGCACCTGCAGGCGCCACGTATCGACGTGGATATAGACTGGCCGACCTATGCCGGCAAGAAGCGCCACTTGCCCTGGTACCTGCTCAGCGCCAAGTGCCTGGCCGCCAATGGCGTGCGCATCCTCATGCACGGCGGCGGCGCGCACACCGCCGGGCGCATGTATACCGAACAATTGCTGGCACTGCTGCAGATCCCCCTGTGCCGCGACTGGGCAGCGGTCAGCCAGGCCCTCGACCAACAGCGCCTGGCCTTCGCCCCGCTGCACGACTGGGCGCCGCAGCTGCAGCGGATGATCGACCTGCGCAACACGCTGGGCCTGCGCTCGCCCATCCACTCCCTGGCGCGGGTGCTCAATCCGCTGGGGGCGCGATGCGGCCTGCAGAGCATCTTCCACCCCGGCTACCAGGCGGTGCACCGCGAAGCCAGCCGCCTGCTCGGCGACCACGCCGTGGTGATCAAGGGCGATGGCGGCGAGATCGAGGTCAACCCCGATGTCATCAGCCACCTCTACGGCACCCGCGCAGGCGAAGCCTGGGACGAGGAATGGCCGGCACTGAGCGAACGCCGCCACGTGAAACCACCGAGCCTGCAGCCCGAGCAGTTGCTGGCGGTCTGGCACGGCGAGGCCGAAGACAGCTACGGCGAAATGGCTGTGGTCGCGACCATGGCCCTGGCGCTGCGTGGCCTGGGCCAGGATGGCGAACAGGCGTTTGCCACCGCGCGGGGTTACTGGGCCACACGAGACCAATCGAATAACTAGATAGTAAAAGGGCATTCTTTGCGTTAGTTATTCGAACGATTTCCCCTAGACTGGGCTCCAACGACAAACACTTTTGTTTCCGAGGAGCTCACCATGGGCCTTTTGATCGACGGCCGCTGGCACGACCAGTGGTATGAAAACGGCAAGGACGGCACCTTCAAACGCGAAAACGCCCAGCGCCGCAATCAGCTGCCCGCTCCAGAGGCCGGTCGCTACCACCTGTACGTCTCGCTGGCCTGCCCATGGGCCCACCGCACCCTGATCCTGCGCGCCCTCAAAGGCCTGGAGCCGCTGATCGACGTGTCGGTGGTCAGCTGGCTGATGCAGGACCATGGCTGGACCTTCGACACGCAGCAAGGCTCCACCGGCGACCACCTCGACGCCCTGCAGTACCTGCACCAGCGCTACACCCAGGACGACCCGCACTACACCGGCCGGGTGACCGTGCCCGTGCTGTGGGACAAGCAAGAGAAGCGCATCGTCAACAACGAGTCGTCCGAGATCATCCGCATCTTCAACAGCGCGTTCAACGAACTGACCGGCAACACCCTGGACCTTTACCCAGAGCCACTGCGCCCGGCCATCGAAACACTGAACGAACGCATCTACCCGGCGGTGAACAACGGCGTGTACCGCACAGGCTTCGCCACCACCCAGGACGCCTACGAGGCGGCCTTCGATGAGGTGTTCAACGAACTGGATCATCTGGAAGACCTGCTGGGCCGCAATCGCTACCTGGCCGGCGAATACCTGACCGAAGCCGATGTGCGGCTGTTCACCACCCTGGTGCGCTTCGACGCGGTCTACCATGGCCACTTCAAGTGCAACCTGCGCCGCCTGAGCGACTACCACAACCTGTCCAACTGGCTGCGTGAGCTGTACCAGTGGCCGGGCGTGGCCAGTACAGTGAACATGGAGCACATCCAGAAGCACTATTACATGAGCCACAAGACCATCAACCCGAACGGCATCGTGCCAAAAGGCCCGCTGCAGGACTTCAACCAGCCCCATGACCGGGAGCGGTTGGCGGGCAAAGGGATCTGGCAGGCTTGAGATGCCCGGGGGCTGCGTTACGGCCCCCTACCCTCTATCAGTCACGCATGAAGCCACCATCCACATCCATGATTTCCCCGGTCACGAACCCCGCCTCGGCCGACGCCAGGAAGCACACCGCCGCCGCGATGTCCCGCGGTGTCCCCGCCCGCCCCAGCGGCATCTGCGCCAGCACCTGAGCCCTTGCGTGCGGCGCGAGCACGCTGGTCATCTCGGTATCGGTCAATGCAGGTGACACGGCATTGACCGTGATGTCGTAAGGCCCCGCCTCACGCGCCAGGCCCTTGGTCAGGGCGATTACCGCGCCCTTGGCCGCTGCATAGCAGCTGTTGCCCAACAGCCCGCCGCCCCGTTTGCCGGCCACCGAGGCGATATTGATGATGCGCCCGTCGCGCCGCGCCATCATGCCCGGCAATACCGCCTTGGCGCAGAAGAACACGCTGTTGAGGTCGATCGCCATCACCCGGTTCCACTCCGCTGTGGTCAGTTCCAGCAGCGGTGCGGTGGAGACGATGCCGGCGTTGTTGACCAGGATGTCGACACCGCCCAGCTGCGCCTCGACCTGCTCGACCATCGCCTGCACCTGCGCCTCATCGGCCACATCCACCCCTACGCCAACCGCCTCGACGCCCTGCTCGCGCAAACGTGCTGCGGCCTGTTCGGCGGCGTCCGGGTCCAGATCGCACAGGGCGACCCGCGCCCCGCCATACCCCAGCGCCGCCGCAATGGCATGGCCGATGCCTCGGGCGGCGCCGGTGACCAGCGCGGTGCGCCCGGCCAGGGTGAAGTTCAGTGCAGCGTGCACGGCAGTGTTGCTCATGGTGATTTGTCCTTTCAGAAGGCCGTAGCCAGGCGCGCCCTCTGCATGGCAAAGGGCGTTGATCGAATGTGCGAACGAAAACAGGCTCAGGCGCTGCCGCAGGCCCCCAGCGCCAGCTGTTCCTTGAGCGGCGGGATGTCCAGCCGGCGCATCACCCGATACAGCGAGGGCCGGCAGATGCCCAGCTCGCGGGCAGCGGCGGACATGTTCCAGCGGCAGGCCTGCAGGGTGTCGAGCACGTCGGCGCGTTCATCGCCCTGCTGCACCGGGCGGCGGATCGGGGTGATGTTGGCCGGCAGCGGGCGCGGGGCCTGGCACTGGCCGAGGAAGTCCAGCGGCAGGTCGCTGCGCTGGATGCGCGCGCCTTCCATCACTGCGCAGGCATAGCGCACCACCGCGCGCATCTGGCGCAGGTTGCCCGGCCAGGGGTGCGCCAGCAGCAGCGCCCAGACGTCGCCAAGCACCTGGCGAGGGTCGCAGCCTGGCAACTCGTAGGCGACCATGTTGCACAGCAATTCGCCGCGGTCGTTGCGCTCGCGCAGCGGCGGCAGCTCCACCACGCCGGTGGCGATGCGGTAGAACAGGTCTTCACGGAAGCTGCCATCGGCCACCCGTGCCGCCAGGTCCTGGTGCGTGGCGCAGACCAGGGCGAAGTTCACCGGCACGCTGCGCTCGGCGCCCAGCGGGGTCACTTCGCGCTCGGCGATCACCCGCAGCAGGCGGGTCTGCTGCTCGAAGGGCATGTCGCCGATTTCATCGAGAAACAGCGTGCCGCCGTCGGCCTGCTGTACCTTGCCCTTCTTGCCCCCCGGCAGCGCGCCGGAAAAGGCGCCACGGCTGTAGCCGAACAGCTCGCTTTCGATCAGCGTCTCGGGGATGGAAGCGCAGTTCAGCGCCACCAGCTGGGCGGCGCGGCGCTGGCTGTGGGCATGCAGGGCGCGGGCGAGGATCTCCTTGCCGGTACCGGTCTCGCCGCGAATCAACACGGCGATGCCGCGCTCCATCAGGCGCAGCGCACGGCGGAAGGCCTGGCGCACCCGCGGGTCGCTGTCGTGGGCGATGTCGCATTCGGGTACGGCGGGCAGGCACGGGCGAACAGGGTCGGTCGAAGCGGTCATTAGCGTCACCTTTTTCTTGTTCTATAGCTTGTGACTATGCCGGCGGGCGGCGCTTGTGGCGCCGCCGGGGCCGAAGGGGTGTTGCAGGTTCACATTAGGGAGGCGCAGTTATATTTTCCAATACATAATCCAGCATCGACTGATACCTTTGAGAGCATCATGATCGAACTCCGCCACCTGCAGTACTTCCGCACCCTGGCCGAAACCCTGCACTTCGGCCGCGCCGCCGAACGGCTGCACATCTCCCAGCCGCCGCTGTCACGGCAGATCGCGTTTTTGGAAGACGAATTGGGGGTCAAGCTGTTCGACCGCTCACGCCGGCGGGTCGAGCTGACCGAGGCCGGCCAGCGCTTCTACCTCGATACCGGCACGGTGTTCGCCGCCTTCGAGCAGGCCAAGCGCAATGCCCTGGCCGCAGCGCGGGGTGCGGCTGGCGGGCTGTCGGTGGGCTTCATGATGTCCACCGCCTACAGCATCACCCCGGCCATCACCCGGCGCTATGCCGCGCTGTATCCGCAGGTGAACCTCAAGCTCACCGAGACCCTGCCGCTGGACCTGGCCCAGGACATCAGCAGCGGCAACAAGGATGTGGCGATCATGTACCGCCCGCAGGATTGCACCGGCCTGGAGACGGTCACGCTGTACCGCGAAGAAATGACCCTGGTGCTGCCCCCCGGCCACCGCCTGGCCGGCCAGGCACTGGTGGAGCCGCGGGAACTGGCCGACGAGACCTTCATCATCGTGCCCCGGCGCATCGCCCCTGCCCTGCACGACATGATCTGCAGCTATTGCCTGCAGCACGGGGTAACGCCGAACATCGGCCTGGAGATCAACATGCAGCAGACCATCGTCAACCTGGTCGGCGAAGGCCTGGGGGTGGCCATCGTGCCGCGTTCGATGCGCAACATGCGCCTGGCCAGTACCAGCTTCCGGCCCTTGCGCGAGGCCCCGGTGATCGAGGTGGTGGCGGTGTGGAAGGCCGACAACCACAACCCGTGCATCGCCACCTTCGTCGACACCGCGCTGCAGGCCGGCGAGCAGGCGACGCGGGAGGATGAGGCGCGGCGCCAGACTGAAGACTGACCCCCATACTCTGGGCGAAACTGTCTTGCCCGACTTCAAAAAGCTGGCGCGGTCGTTGTGGGAGCGGGCTTGCCCGCGAACACGGGCGGAGCCCGTGCCATCCACGGCGTCGCCTGCTTCGCGGGCAAGCCCGCTCCCACAACGACCGCGCCAGCCTTTGGTTTTGCGCGAAACCAGCGACTCAGATCTCCAGAATCCCCGAGGCCATGAACCCGCCGTCCACCGGGATCACATGCCCGCTGATGTACGACGCATCTTCCGACGCCAGAAACGCCACCGCCCCGGCCATCTCCGCTGGTGTGCCGTAGCGCCGCAGCGGCACCGCCCGGGCGTACGACTCGCGGGTCGCCGCCGAATGCAGGGTGCGTGTCAGCGGCGTGTCCACCGGCCCTGGGGCGATGCCGTTGACGGTGATGCCATGCTCGGCCAGTTCGATGGCCATCTGCCGAGTCAGGCCGATCACCGCCGCCTTCGACGTGCCATAGGCGGTGCGCCCCATGCTGGCGCGCATGCCGCTGATCGAGGCGACGTTGATGATCCGCCCCCAGCCCTGCTCGCGCATCAGCTTCGCCGCCTGCTGGCTGCACAGCAAAGTGCCGGTGAGGTTGACGTTCATCAGCCGCTGCCAGCCCTCCAGTTCAGTGTCGAGGAACGGCTGGGTGCGGGCGATGCCGGCATTGTTCACCAGCACGTCGCAACGCCCGCAGCGCTCACGCAGGGTGGCGAACAGCGCGCTGATCGAGGCGGCGTCACCAATGTCGATGGCCAGGGCCAGGGCATCGATGCCCTGGGCCTGCAGGCCGGCGACCATCTCCTCGGCGGCGTTGAGGTTGATGTCGGCCACTACCACCGTGTGGCCGTCATGCCCCAGGCGTTCGGCGATGGCCGCACCGATGCCCATGGCGGCACCGGTCACCAGGGCCACGCGTCCGTGGGCAGATACAGGCAGAGTCGTTTTCGCAGCTTGGCTCATGTCAGGGCTCTCTCAGAGGAAACCGATGGAAATCCACGGGAAACAGGCAACGATCGCCAGCGCCACCAGCAGCGCGCCGAGGTAACCCCAGACGCGGCGGATGACGTGGTCGGAAGAGGTCTTGCTGATGGCGCAGGCGGCATAGAACCCAACCCCCAGCGGCGGTGCGAACAGCCCCACGCCCATGGCCAGGATCACCACCATGGCGTAGTGCACCGGGTGAATGCCCAGCAGCTCGGCCAGGGGGAACATCAGCGGGCCGAACAGCACGATGGCAGGGATGCCCTCCAGCACGCTGCCAAGGATCAGGAAAGTGAGGATGGTGACCACCATGAAGCCGATGACGCCGCCGGGAATGTCCTCGATCAGCTCCACCAGCGACTGCGAGAAGCCCGACTGGGTCAGTGCCCAGGCCATCGACGAGGCCATGCCGATGATCAGCAGGATCGCTCCCGACAGCGCCGCTGCCTCCAACAGCATCGGGTACAGCCGGCGCCATTCGATATGACGCATGAACAGGTGCATCACCAGCCCCACCAGCACCACGTAGGCAACGCCGATGGTCGACACTTCGGTGGCGGTGGCCGCCCCTTCCAGCACCGCCACGCGAATCAGCAGCGGCAGCGCCAGCGCCGGCAAGGCGATCAGGAAGGTCTTGGCCACCCGCGACAGCGGCGCACGCTCGATCGCCGGGCGCTCATCCTTGCGCGAGCGCCACCAGCACACCACGGCGATGGCCAAGGTGGCCACCACCGCCGGCATCAGCCCACCGATGAACAGCGCAGTGATCGACACGCTGCAGACTGCGCCGATGGTGATCAGCACCAGGCTCGGCGGAATGGTCTCGGTCATCGCCCCGGTGGCCGACAGCAGCGCCGCCAGCTCTTCGGGCTTGGAGCCTCGGCGTTTCATTTCCGGGAACAGCGCCGGGGCCACGGCGGCCATGTCAGCGACCTTGGAGCCGGAGATCCCCGACACCAGGAACATCGCCCCCAGCAGCACGTACTGCAGGCCGCCGCGCACATGGCCGAGCAGCGAGGCCATGAAGTCGATCAGCGTGCGCGCCATGCCCGACAGCTGCAGCACCACGCCCAGCAGCACGAACAGCGGCACCGCCAGCAGCACCATGTGCGACATGCCTTCATCCATGCGCCCGACCACGATCGACAGCGGCGCATGGGTGGCCAGCGCCAGGTAGGCCATGGTCGCGGTGCCGAAGGCGAAGGCGATGGGGATGCCGCCGAACACGCAGGCGCCCAGCAGCACCAGGAAGAACACCACCAGGTTGTAGTTGCCCATGGCCGCCAGCAATGGCTGGGCCAGCCACAATGCCGCCGCTACCGTGCCGACCACGGCCAGCCCGGCCATGAACTGGCGCACGGTCGAGTAACGCGCCATGCGCGCCACCGCCGCCAGCAGCATCAGCACCGCGCCCACCGGCAAGGCCGCCGCGCGCACGCCGTCGGGGATGCCCAGCGCAGGGGTGGTGATCCACATCTGCTCGTGGGAATGCTGCATGGCAGGCGAGATGATCATGGCCACGAACAGGCAGACGATCAGCGCCGACAACGTCTCGCTGAAACCGCGCCAGGCGTCGGGCAGCTTGTTCACCAGCGCCGACATGCGCATGTGCTCGCCACGGTCCAGCGCCAGCACCGCGCCGAACATCGCCAGCCAGATGAACAGCGACGACGCCAGCTCGTCGGACCAGATCAGCGGGCTGTGCAACACGTAGCGGGCAATCACCCCCGCCAGCAGTACGAAGGTTTCGATCACCATCAAGGCGACCGCGATCACCCCGACCAGGCGCATGGCCCAGCTGTTGAGGCAGATCAGCACCCGGGCCGGCAGGCGCTGCGAAACGGTGGAGGCCGGTAGCGCTGGGGCGCGCATCATGCCAGCTTCCCGGAATATTGCTCGAGGATGGCCCAGGCCTGGTCGCCGAACTTGTCGTGCCAGTCGGCGTAGTAGTTGGCGCTGCGCAGCTTGTCGCGGAAGGCATCGGCGGGCGCTTCCACCAGCTCCAGGCCTTGCCCCTTCAAGGTGTCGCGGGTGCTGCCTTCGAGCTTGGCGAGGTCTTCGCGCTGGCCCATCACCGCCGCGTCGATATGCTTGCGCAGAATCGCCTGCATGTCCGCCGGCAGGCGGGCGAACGAGGCGCTGTTGCCGAGCATCCAGAAGCCGTCCCACACGTGGTTGGTCAGCGAGCAGTACTTCTGCACCTCGTACAGCTTGGCCGAGGACACCAGGGTCATGGGGTTCTCCTGGCCTTCGACGATGCGCGTCTGCAGCGCCGAGTACACCTCGGCGAAGTTGATGCTGGTCGGCGCCGCTTCCAGGGCGCGGAAGATCGACATGATGATCGGGCTGGGCGGCACCCGCAGTTTCATGCCGCGCAGGTCGTCAGGGCTGGCCACCGGCCGGGTGCTGGTGGTGGTGACGCGAAAGCCGTTGTCCCACATGCGGTCGAAGGCGAACAGCGTGCCGGTCTTGGCGATTTCGCCGCGCACATGCTCGCCGAGCGCGCCGTCCATGGCGCTCCACACCTGCTGGTAGTCCTTGAAGGCGAAGCCCACGGCGCTGATCTGCACCGACGGCACCATGGTGCCAAGGATCACGGGCGACAGCGAGAACAGGTCCACCGCGCCGGAGCGCACCTGGGCCAGGGTGTCGGTGTCGCTGCCCAGCTGGCTGCTGGGGAACACCTGCACGGTCAGCGCGCCGTTGGTTTCTTCCTTGATCGCCTTGGCCATGGCCCGGGCCCGCACGTTCATCGGGTGGCTGATGGGCAGGTTGTTGGCGAACTTGAGTTTGAAGTCGGCAGCGCGGGTGTTGCTGCTGTACAGGCCCAGGCCGGCGGCGGCGACTGCGGCCGATGCCATGGAAGCCGTCTTGATGAAGGAACGGCGGGTGAAATCGCTCATGAAGCTCTCCTGACCTATTTGTTCTTATTGATCGAGTTGGGATACGGCGATGGTGACAGTGACATAGCAATTGGGGTGCCACCCTTGCCCGGCTAGGCGAAATGGCCCTCACGCAAGCCTGAATCAGGGCCTAAGCCACTGATTCACAAGGCATCAGCCATTGAATACGACGGTGTATCAGATTGTGATGCGGGGCCAGTGGCGCTCTTCGGGGTGTAACAGGTGTCTCCCTGAACTGTCGCCCAGGCCTTCAAGGCGACACCTGTAGCACCCACCTGCTACCTGCCGACACCCTCGCACAGGCCCACAAAGGCACGGCGCAGACGCGTTGCCAAGGGGCTGGCACCGTTCTTGCCATCGACCTCGCAAACCCATCGAGCGAGGACTCACCTCATGGATTCACCCCTGATCAGCGGCTGGCACCACGCCCCTTTCGGCAAGTTTCCCGACATCGACCCCGAGCACATGCTGGCCGACGCCGCCCTCGGCGCACTGGCCCATGCCAGGCTCGACCCTGAGCAGATCGACTCGGTGCATGTCGGCCATTTCAACGCTGGGTTCCTGTACCAGGACTTCCCTTCCGCGCTGCTCGCCAACCACATCCCGGCGCTGCGCTTCACCCCGGCGGTACGCCTGGAAAACGCCTGCTCCACCGGCTCCGCAGCCATCCACTCGGCCTTGCAGGCAGTGCTCAGCGGCCAGTCCCGGCACGCACTGGTGGTCGGTTTCGAGAAGATGAACAGCCTGCCCACCGCCGAGGTCGGCAAGATCCTGCTCAAGTGCTGCTACACCCGTGAGGAGGCGGCCATCGAGAGCGGCTTCGCCGGGGTGTTCGGCAACATTGCCAGCGCCTACTTCGAGCGGTACGGCGACCAGTCCGACGCGCTGGCGATGATCGCTGCCAAGAACCACGCCAACGGCGCCCTCAACCCGTACGCCCACATGCGCCGCGACGTCGGCTTCGAGTTCTGCCGCACACCTTCGGAAAAGAACCCCTTCGTCGCCGGCCCGCTCAAGCGCAGCGACTGTTCGCTGATCAGCGACGGCGCCGCCGCGCTGGTGATCAGCCGCGCCGACCAGCACAACGGCGCTGGCCCGGCCGTGCGTTTTCGGGCGGCGGTGCAGGTCAACGACTACCTGCCGCTGTCACGCCGCGACCCCACGGTGTTCGAGGGCGCGGCGCGGGCCTGGCAGCAGGCGCTGGCGCAGGCACGGCTGACCCTCGACGACCTGTCGCTGGTAGAAACCCACGACTGCTTCACCATCGCCGAACTGCTCGAATACGAGGCCATGGGCCTGGCCGAACGCGGCCAGGGCGCACGGGTGATCGCCGAAGGCATCAGCCGCAAGGACGGCCGGCTGCCGATCAACCCGTCCGGCGGGCTCAAGTCCAAGGGCCACCCGATCGGTGCCACCGGCGTGTCGATGCATGTGATGGCGGCGATGCAGCTCAGCGGCCAGGCCGGCGACATGCAATTGCCCCGCGCCGACCGGGCCGGGGTCTTCAACATGGGCGGCGCGGCCGTCACCAACTACGTGAGCATCCTGGAGGCCGTGCGATGACCGGTATCGACAACGTGATGAACCTCGGTGAGCTGCTGGCCCAGGTGGCCCGCCGCCTGCCCGACCAGCCTGGCTTCATCCGCGGCGAGCAGACGGTGTCGTGGCGCCAGCTGCTGCAGCGTGTCGACAGTGTTGCCGCCGCCTTGCGTGCGCGGGGCCTGGGCAAAGGCGACCGGCTGCTGGTGCATGCGCGCAACAACCTGCAACTGTTCGAAAGTGCCTGGGTGGCGTTCCGTCTTGGCGTGGTCTGGGTGCCGACCAACGTGCGCATCACCCCGCCTGAGGCCGCCTACCTGGGCAGCTCCAGCGGCGCTGTGGCGATGCTCTATGACGAAGGCTTCGGCCATTACGTCGACGCCGTGCGTGCGGCCTCCCCGGCCTTGCAGACGGTGATCGCCATCGGCAGCCCACGCAGCGGCGAGCTGGGCTACGACGCCTTGCTCGATGAAGGCGCGCCGCTGCAAGCCGCCTTCCGCCCGGCCGAGGTGCACTATCACGACCCGTTGTGGTTCTTCTACACCTCCGGCACCACCGGCCACCCCAAGGCCGGCGTGCTCACCCACGGCCAGATGGCCTTCGTGGTCAACAACCACCTGGCCGACCTGATGCCCGGCCTAAGCCAGCAGTCACGTTCGCTGGTGCTCGCCCCGCTGTCCCACGGCGCAGGCATCCACGCCCTGGTCAACGTCGCCCGCGGCGCAGCCTGCGTGCTGCCAGCCGGCGAACGGCTGGACTGCGACGAAGCCTGGCAGCTGGTGCAGGAGCACCGTATCGACAACCTGTTCACCGTGCCGACCATCGTCAAGATGCTCACCGAAGACCCGGCCGTGGACCGCTATGACCACAGCAGCCTGCGTTATGTGATCTACGCCGGCGCGCCGATGTACCGCGCCGACCAGTGCCACGCCCTGCGCACCCTGGGCAAGGTGCTGGTGCAGTACTACGGCCTCGGCGAGGTGACCGGCAACATCACCGTGCTGCCGGCCGACTGCCACGACGCCGAAGACAGCCCGCAGGCCAAGGTCGGCTCCTGCGGTTACCCGCGCACCGGCATGCAGGTGGCGATCCTCGACGAGCACGGCGCCGAGTTGCCGACCGGCAGTGACGGCGAAATCTGCGTGCGCGGCCCGGCGGTGTTCGCCGGCTACTACAACAACCCTGAAGCCAACGCGGCGTGCTTCCGTCATGGCTGGTTCCACACCGGCGACCTCGGCCATGTCGACGACCAGGGTTACCTGTTCATCACCGGCCGCGCGTCGGACATGTACATCTCCGGTGGCTCCAACGTCTACCCACGGGAAATCGAAGAAGCGCTGCTGACACACCCGGCGGTCAACGAAGTGGCGGTGCTGGGCATGCCCGACGAGAAGTGGGGCGAATGCGGCTGCGCGGTGATCGTCACCACCGGCGAGGTCAGCGACGAACAGCTGCTGGCCCACCTTGAGCCGCGCCTGGCGCGCTACAAGTGGCCCAAGCGTTTCGTGCGCTGGCATGAAATGCCCAAGTCCGGCTACGGCAAGATCGTCAAGAAACACATCCGCGCCCTGCTCGAAGCGGGCCAGGAGCAGCCGGCATGACCCCGCACTTCGAAACCCATGGCGGCGTGCGCCATTTCATTCACGGCGGCCTGCCGCAGCAGCCACGCCTGCTCGACTGCGAGGTGGCGCACAGCCAGGAACTGCGCGTCGAGCTGCCGCTGGCCTGCAATGTCGCCGAAGGCCTGCTGGCCGTGCTGCACGGCTGCCGCTACCAGAGTGCGGTGGGGCGCATCCTCTGCGGCGGCGCGGCGCACCTGAGCTACCACCGCATGGTCACCACCCGCGATAGCCAGCGCCCCTACGATTACGGCCAGCCGGTGGTGCTTGACGGCTACATCACCTTCATCAGCGGCGCCCTCACCGTCGGCCGCGATGCCAGCGGCGCGCCGCTGCTGCACTGCCACGCCGGCTTCATCGACCGCGACGGGCAGCAGCACGGCGGCCACCTGGTGCTCAACCGGCTGATCGTCGGCAGCGAACCGCTGGTGCTGCGCCTGTGCCTGTTCGACCAGGTGGCCTACCAGGTGCAGCCGGATGCCGAAACCCAGTTCAACCTGCTGCACCCCGTGCTCAAGGAGGCCTCATGACCCTTGCTCCACTCAGCGCCGAGTCCCAGGTACAGAGCGGCCAGCTAGGCCGCCTGGTGATCGCCCGGCTCAAGCCCAACGAAGACATCATCGACAGCGCCGAGGCGCTCTGCGCCAGCCACGGCATCAGCTGCGCCGTGGTCCGTGGCGGGCTTGGCAGCCTGATCGACGGCGCCCTGCACTACCTGGGCCGCCAGGGCATGCAGGACATCCACGTGCCGGGCCCGGGCATCGAGATCCTCAGCCTCAGCGGCGAGGTCAGTGCCGGGCAGAGCCGCCTGCAGGCGGTGCTGGCCGATGCCGCCGGCAACATCTTCGCCGGCCGCCTGCAGCGCGGCCGCAACCTGTCGTTCATCACCGTCGAGCTGACCTTGCAGGAATGGCTGCCCGACTGACCCACCCTGCACCACGCCCTTTGCGCCCGGCAGTTTCGGGCGCCCTTTCGCCTTCAGGAAAACAACAATGACAAGAAAGCCACGCGCGCCCCTGTACCTGCTCACCGCCAGCACCTTTGCCCTGCCCGCAGCTCAGGCCGCCTTCATCGAGGATGGCAAGGCCAACCTCAACCTGCGCAACTACTACTTCAACAACGATTTCCGTGACCGCCCAGGCGCGGCGGGGCAAAGCAAGACCGCCGAATGGGCCCAAGGCTTCGTGCTCGACTACAAGTCCGGTTTCACCGATGGCACCGTCGGCTTCGGCCTCGATGCCTTGGGCATGCTCGGCGTGCGCCTGGACGGTGGTGCCGGCAACCACCGCGGCAGCTCGATGATCCCCGACGACAGTGATGGCAGCGCCGTGGACGAATGGAGCCGGCTGGGGCTGACCGGCAAGCTGCGCTTCTCACAGACCGAGGCGCGCTACGGCACCTTGCAACCGAAGCTGCCGATCCTGGTGGCCAACGACGGCCGGGTGCTGCCGCAAACCTTCGAAGGCGGCATGCTCACGTCCAGGGAAATCGACGGCCTGACCCTGATCGGCGGTCGCCTGGAGCACACCACCGGCCGCGGCTCGACCAACCGCTCGGGCCTGGCCGTGGCAGGCGGCACCCGTCAGAGCAACGAGTTCCTCTTTGCCGGCGCCGATTACCAGTTGACCCGCGACCTCAAGCTGCAGTACTACGCCGCGCAATTGCAGGATTACTACCTCCAGCACTTTGCCGGCCTGGTGCACACCTGGGCGCTGGCCGACAACCAGTCGCTGACCACCGACCTGCGCTACTTCAAGACCGATGCCGACGGGCGCAACGACTCGGCCAGCGGCCGCGCGGCGGGCTACCAGGTCAGTGGCCTGGGCGATACGCCGGGCAAGATCGACAACGACACCTGGAGCGCCATGTTCACCTACGCCATCGGCGGCCACGCGGTACTGCTCGGCCACCAGCGGGTGTCCGACAGCGGCAACTTCGTCCAGCTGAACCAGGGCAATACCGGCGAAGGCGCCGCCGGGGCGAGCATCTACCTGTTCACCGACCGCCTGGTGACCAGCTTCACCCGTGCGGGCGAGCGCACCACCTTTGGTCAATACAGCTACAACTTCGCCGCGCTGGGCGTGCCGGGGCTGGTGGCTTCGGTGGCGTACCTGAAGGGCACCAACATCCGCATGGCGTCCGGGGGTGACGAGAAGGAATGGGAGCGTGATATCGCCCTGGACTACGTGGTGCAGAGCGGGACGTTCAAGGGGCTGGGCTTTAGCTGGCGCAACGGCATGCTGCGCAGTGGGGTGCCCAGTGAATGGAACCAGGATCAGAACCGGCTGACGGTGAGCTATTCGGTGCCGCTGTTTTAGCATTGAGAATGCCGGGGCCGCTCTGCGGCCCCGGCGATTTCAGCTGTTTTGCGCCCCTTCAAACCAGGCCAGCTTCTCACGCAGTTGCACCACTTCCCCGACAATCACCAGAGTCGGCGCATGCACTTCATGCTCGGCCACCAGTTGCGGCAGGTCCGCCAGGGTGCCGGTGAACACCCGCTGATTGCGCGTGGTCCCTTGCTGCACCAAAGCAGCCGGCGTACTGGCCGCCCGCCCGTGGCGAATCAGCTCGGCACAGATGGTCGGCAAGCCCACCAGCCCCATGTAGAACACCAGGGTCTGGGCCGGTGCCACCAGGTCATGCCAAGGCAGGTTGCTGGTGCCATCCTTGAGGTGGCCAGTGACGAAGCGTACCGACTGGGCATAATCACGGTGAGTCAGCGGAATCCCACCATAGGCGGAACAACCACTAGCCGCAGTAATGCCCGGCACCACCTGGAACGGGATACCCTGCTCGGCCAGCTCCTCGATCTCTTCACCACCACGGCCAAAGATGAACGGGTCGCCGCCCTTGAGGCGCAACACCCGCTTGCCCTGCTGGGCGAGGTCGACCAGCAGGCGGTTGATCTGGTCCTGCGGTACGGCATGGTCGGCGCGGCGCTTGCCCACGTAGATGCGCTCGGCATCACGCCGGCACATCTCGATGATGGCCGGTGCCACCAGGCGGTCGTACAGCACCACATCGGCCTGCTGCATCAGGCGCAAGGCACGGAAGGTCAGCAAGTCCGGATCGCCCGGCCCTGCACCCACCAGGTACACCTCACCACCCTGCTGCACCGGCGCACCGTCGACCATCGCCTGCAACAGGCGTTCAGCCTCCGCGCCCTGCCCGGCCAGCTGGCGCTCGGCGATCGGCCCCTGGAACACGGTTTCCCAGAAGCCCCGGCGCTGGTTGACGTCCGGGTACAAGGATTTGACCTTGTGCCGGAAGCGCGCAGCCAGCCCGGCCAGTTCGCCATAGGCCGACGGGATCCAGGCTTCCAGCTTGGCGCGGATCAGCCGCGCCAGCACCGGGGCGTCACCGCCACTGGACACCGCAATCACCAACGGTGACCGGTCGACGATCGCCGGGAAGATCACCGTGCACAGGGCCGGCGCATCCACCACGTTGACCGGCAGGCTCAGCGCCTGCGCATCGGCCGACACCTGGGCGTTGAGCCCAGGGTCGTCGGTGGCCGCGATCACCAGCCGGCAGCCGACCAGGTCGGCCGCCTGATAGCCACGCACCAGCACCTCACCGCCACCTTCCCGGGCCAACGCGGCCAGCTGGCCGTCGACGTCCGGCGCCACCACGCGCAGCGCGGCGCCGGCATCGGCCAGCAGGCGCGCCTTGCGCAGGGCGATCTCACCGCCGCCGACGACCAGTACCCGGCCGCCCTGCAGCTTGTGGAACAGCGGCAGGTAATCCATTTAGCGGATGACCTCGACGCCGCCCATGTACGGCTTCAGCACCTCTGGTACACGGATCGAACCGTCGGCCTGCTGGTAGTTTTCCAGCACGGCCACCAGGGTACGGCCTACGGCCAGGCCGGAGCCGTTGAGGGTGTGCACCAGCTCCGGCTTGCCGGTTTCCGGGTTGCGCCAGCGGGCCTGCATGCGGCGCGCCTGGAAGTCACCGCAGTTGGAGCAGGAGCTGATTTCGCGGTACTTGTCCTGGCTCGGCACCCACACTTCGAGGTCGTAGGTCTTCACGGCGCCGAAGCCCATGTCGCCGGTGCACAGGGCCAGGACGCGGTATGGCAGCTCCAGCAACTGCAGCACGCGCTCGGCGTTGGCGGTCAAGCCTTCCAGGGCTTCCATCGACTTGGACGGCTCGACCACCTGCACCATCTCGACCTTGTCGAACTGGTGCTGGCGGATCATGCCGCGGGTGTCACGGCCCGACGCACCGGCTTCGCTACGGAAGCACGGGGTGTGGGCGACCAGCTTGAGTGGCAGCTGCTTGGCGTCGAGGATCTGCTCGGCGACCAGGTTGGTCAGCGACACTTCGGCCGTCGGGATCAGGTAGAAGTCGGCTTCGCCTTCGCGGGTGATCTTGAACAGATCTTCCTCGAACTTCGGCAGCTGGCCGGTGCCCTGCAGGGCCGGGGCCTGCACCAGGTACGGGGTGTAGTGCTCCTCGTAGCCGTGCTCGCCGGTGTGCAGGTTGATCATGAACTGCGCCAGGGCGCGGTGCAGGCGGGCGATGGGCCCACGCAGCACGGCAAAACGCGCGCCGGACAGCTTGGCCGCGGCTTCGAAGTCCAGGCCACCGCTGATTTCGCCCAGGGCGACGTGGTCCTTGATCTCGAAATCGAAGGCAGCCGGCGTGCCCCAGCGGCGCACTTCGACGTTGTCGTCTTCGCTGGCACCGACCGGCACGCTGGCGTCCGGCAGGTTGGGGATGGTCAGCAGGATGCCGTCCAGTTCGGCCTGGATACCGTCCAGTTCGCTCTTGCCGGCAGCCAGTTCGTTGGCCATGCGCTCGACGTCAGCCATCAGCGGGGCGATGTCCTCACCCTTTGCCTTGGCCTGGCCGATCGACTTGGAACGGGCATTACGCTCGGCCTGCAGCTGCTCGGTGCGGGTCTGCACCGCCTTGCGGCGCTCTTCCAGTGATTCGATGCGCGCGACATCCAGGCTGAAGCCACGGGAGGCCAGGCGATCCGCCACTTCCTGAAGTTGGCCGCGTAACAGTTTGGAATCGAGCATATCGTTCTCTCGTTATGTGTAGGTGTTGGTTCAGAAACGGGTCAGGGACAGGCCGGCCCAGGTGGCCAGAAGCCCGCCCACCACGCTGATACTGGTATAGCCCAAGGCGAGTGGCACTTGCCCACTTTCGATCAGGCGCACGGTATCGAGCGAGAAGGAGGAAAATGTCGTCAGGCCGCCAAGAAAGCCGACGATCAGGCCGGCGCGCAGTTCGACCGGCGCCAGCGGCTTGTGCAGGAACAGGCCGTACAGCAGGCCGATCAGCAGGCAGCCGACCAGGTTGACCGCCAGCGTACCGACATAGAAGTGCCGTGGCCAGTGGGCCGCGACCCAGTTCGCGGTGGCGAAGCGCAACAAGGTACCGGCAATGCCGCCCGCGCTGACCGCGGCGATCAATGCAATCACGGCTTTCTCCGTTGGCGGGGGCTGTTGCGGTCAAGCTCGGCCAGGTGGCGCAGCTTCTCGCCGATCTTCAGCTCCAGGCCTCGCGGCACGGGCTGGTAATACTGGCGCGGTTCGAGTGCTTCCGGGAAGTAATCCTCGCCCGCGGCATAGGCGTCGGGCTCGTCGTGGGCGTAGCGGTATTCTTCGCCGTAGCCGAGTTGCTTCATCAGCTTGGTCGGGGCATTGCGCAGGTGCAGCGGAACTTCCAGCGAGCCGTGTTCGGCAGCTTCGCGCAGGGCGGTCTTGAAGCCCACGTACACCGCATTGCTCTTCGGCGCGCAGGCGATGTAGGTGATGGCCTGGGCCACCGCCAGCTCGCCTTCCGGGCTGCCCAGGCGCTCCTGCACGTCCCAGGCGGCCAGGCACAGGCTCAGGGCACGCGGGTCGGCGTTGCCGATGTCCTCGCTGGCCATGCGCACCACGCGGCGGGCGATGTACAGCGGGTCGCAGCCGCCGTCGAGCATGCGCGCGAACCAGTACAGGGCGCCATCGGGGTTGGAGCCGCGCACCGACTTGTGCAACGCGGAAATCTGGTCGTAGAACGCCTCGCCACCCTTGTCGAAGCGGCGGCGGCTGTCGCCGAGCAGGCTTTGCAGCATCTCGACGTCGATCTCGCTGCCATCTTCGGCCAGGTCGGAGGCGTTCTCGAGAAAATTGAGCATGCGCCGGCCATCGCCATCGGCGGCGGCCATGAGCATCTTGAAGGCGTCGTCGCCGACCCGCAGGTTGCGCTTGCCCAGCCCGCGCTCTTCGGTCAGCGCGCGATTGACCAGCTTGCGCAGCGCCGCTTCGTCGAGGCTCTTGAGCACGTATACCCGCGCCCGTGACAGCAAGGCGTTGTTCAGCTCGAACGACGGGTTCTCGGTGGTCGCACCGATGAACAGCAGCGTGCCGTCCTCGACGTAGGGCAGGAAGGCATCCTGCTGGGACTTGTTGAAGCGGTGCACTTCGTCGACGAACAGGATGGTGCGCCGGCCGTACTGCCCCGCCTGCTGCTTGGCCACTTCGACCGCCTGGCGGATCTCCTTGACCCCGGCCAGCACGGCCGAGACCGTCTCGAAGTGCGCATCGCAGAACTGCGCCAGCAGCCGCGCGAGGGTGGTCTTGCCCACCCCCGGTGGCCCCCAGAAGATCATCGAGTGCAGCGCACCCTGCTCCAGCGCCTCGCGCAGCGGTTTGCCACGCGCCAACAGGTGCTCCTGGCCCACGTACTCGTCCAGGTTGGACGGGCGCAGGCGGGCGGCCAGCGGCTGGGCGACGGGTTCGCTTCGAAACAGGTCCATGGCGAGCTCTGCTTACTCCTTGATGACGTCGGCGCCCTTGGGGATGTCGAACCTGAACTGGCTGTCCGGCACCGCCTGGTTGGCCTTGACGCCATTGAACAGGATGTTGGTGCGCTGGCCGACGCTGTCGACCAGCTGCATGTCATTGATCAGGCCCCTGCGGAACGACACGCGCAGCGAGTCGAACAGGGTGTCCTTGGTCTTCGGCTTGAGGGTGAAGTCCATCACTTCGCCCTGCTCCTTGGAGGTGATGTCGAAGCTCTGGCTGATCTTCGACACGTCACCGGACAGCAGCAGTGCCGGGGTCTGGTTCAGGCGCTGGTCGAGCTTCTTGATGGTCGCCTGCTCCAGGTCCGGGTCCCACAGGGTGACGTTCTTGCCGTCCGACACCACCACCTGCTCCTGCGGCGCATTGGTGTGCCAGTAGAACAGGCCCGGGCGCTTCACGGTCATCTTGCCGGACGTTTCCTGCAAGCTGGTGCCGCCGGCGTCCAGGGTCAGCTGGGAGAAGTTGGCCTCGATGGTCTGGGATTTTTCCAACAGCTGGGTCAGGCGTTGTACGTCTTGCTCACCGGCATAAGCAGTAACCGAGCCCAGGGTCAGGGCAGAAACCAACAGCATGCGAATCGCGCGCATGGGAATCCTCATTGAGCATTGAAAAGGCCGGGCGCCACCGTTGGCGCCCGGCAAGGTGTTCATCAGTCGCGCGGGCCGCCCGGGGCAATCACTTCCCGCGAGCCGTTGCTGTTCATTGGGGTGACCACGCCGGCCATCTCCATCGACTCGATCATCCGCGCCGCGCGGTTGTAGCCGATCTTCAGCTTGCGCTGCACGGCCGAGATGGACGCGCGGCGGCTTTCCAGCACGAACTGCACGGCCTCATCATACAGCGCATCGGTTTCGGCATCGTCACCATCGCCACCACCGCCGCCACCGCCATCGAAGCCGCTGCCGGCTTCTTCGACGCCGTTGAGGATGTCGTCGTTGTAGTCTGGCGCGCCGCGCAGTTTCCACGCTTCGACCGTACGGTGCACTTCATCGTCCGAGACGAACGCACCGTGCACACGAATCGGCAGGCTGGTGCCCGGCGGCATGTACAGCATGTCACCGTGGCCGAGCAGCTGTTCGGCGCCGCCCTGGTCGATGATGGTCCGCGAGTCGATCTTGCTCGACACCTGGAACGCCATGCGGGTCGGGATGTTGGCCTTGATCAGGCCGGTGATCACGTCCACCGACGGGCGCTGGGTAGCGAGGATCAGGTGGATACCGGCGGCCCGCGCTTTCTGGGCGATACGGGCGATCAGCTCTTCGACCTTCTTGCCGACGATCATCATCATGTCGGCGAATTCGTCGACCACCACGACGATGGTCGGCAGGGTCTTCAGCGCTGGTGGCTCGTCGTCCATGCTCTCGCGGCGGTACAGCGGGTCATGGATGATCTCGCCGGCTTCCTGGGCGTCCTTGATCTTGCGGTTGAAGCCAGCCAGGTTACGCACGCCCATGGCCGCCATCAGCTTGTAGCGCCGCTCCATCTCGGCCACGCTCCAGCGCAGGGCGTTGGCGGCGTCCTTCATGTCGGTGACCACCGGGCACAGCAGGTGCGGGATGCCCTCGTAGATCGACAGTTCGAGCATTTTCGGGTCGATCATGATCAGCCGCGCGTCTTCCGGGCTGGACTTGAACAGGATCGACAGGATCATCGCGTTGACCCCCACCGACTTACCGGAACCGGTGGTACCGGCCACCAGCAGGTGCGGCATCTTGGCCAGGTCGGTGATCACTGGCTTGCCGCCGATGTCGTGGCCCAGGGCCAGGGTGACCGGCGACTTCTGCTCGTCGTACTGCGGCGTGGCGAGCACTTCCGAGAAGCGCACCATCTGCCGGTTCTCGTTGGGGATCTCGATACCCACGGTGGTCTTGCCGGGGATCACTTCGACCACCCGCACACTGGTCACCGCCAGGGAGCGCGCCAGGTCCTTGGCCAGGTTGGCAATGCGGCTGACCTTGACGCCCGCAGCGGGCTGGATTTCGTAACGGGTGATCACCGGGCCCGGGTGGATGGAGTCCACCGACACTTCCACGCCGAACTCCTTGAGCTTGATTTCCAGCAGCTGGCCGACACCGGCCAGGGACTCTGGCGAGTACTCGATCTTCTTCTGTTCGGCCGGGTCGAGGATGGAAATCGACGGCAGGGTACCTTCCACGGCGCTGTCGACGAACAGCGGCGCCTGTTTTTCCTTCATCACCCGCTTGCTCGGCTCCGGCGCCCTGGCCGCGGCCGGTGGCACGATGGTCGGGGCCGTTGCAGGCGGCTGCTCACGTGGCACGACAGGCTCGCGGGCGAGGGTTGGCTCACTGCGCACCAGAGGCTCAAGGGCGAGGGTCGGTTCACTGCGCACGACTGGCTCACGGGCAAGGGTCGGTTCACGTGGTTCAACGGGCTGGGCCGTTGCCTCTTCACGCTTGAAGATGCGCTCGCGCAGCGCCGGCTTGGCCGGCTCGCGCTTGTCGGTGGCCTTCGGCGCCTGGTCGAACTTCGAGTCGAACACCGGATCGTCGACTTCGCGCAGTTGCGCTTCCAGGCGCTTGCGCTCGTTGCGCGCTTCCCACCAGCGGCTGGCCGCACCCTGCACCAGCTCGAACAGGTCGAGGGTGATCTTGCCGGTCATGTCCATCACCTTGAACCACGACAGGTCGGTGAACACGGTCAGGCCGAACAGGAACAGGGCGATGAACATCAGCGTGCTGCCCTGCACGTTCAGCAGGTTGCGCGCCAGGTCGCCGAGGCTTTCGCCCAGCGCACCGCCCGCGGAAAACGGCAGGCTCGCCGACGGGTGGAAATGGATATGCGCCAGCGCCGCGCCCGACAGCACCAGGAACACCAGGCCGATCAGCCGCCAGGAGAACAGCCAGCCGCTCCACTGCCACGGCTGGTGCCGTTCGCGGAAGATCTGCCAGGTCTTGATCGCCAGCAGCAGCGGGAAGATGTAGGCGAAATAGCCCAGCACCATGAACAGGATGTCGGCGAAGTACGCCCCGGCACGCCCGGCGGCATTCTGCACCTGGTCGACGTTGCTGGTGTGGCTGAAGCCCGGGTCCGACGTGTCGTAGGTCAGCAGTGCCATCCACAGGTACAGGCACAGCGCGCCGACAGCGATCAACGCACCTTCCTTGAGGCGGTAATGCAGCTGCTGGCGCCACAGGGGCACGGGCAAAGGAGCTGGAGTTGCGGTGGATTTCTTCAAAACGCGTCTATTCCTGCGCGTGCTGCGCGTCCAGTAGTGATCGGCCGGCGTCTGGCCAATGAACCACTACTTTTAACATTACTGCCCGCCAGCCGCCATGACGGCGCGCCGTATGGAGCTTGAGTGGGGGCGACTTTCGTATAGGTGCAATTTGAGCACGCATTTTCTTTCGTGACAAAGGCTTATGCTGTGTTTTTGCACAGGTGTGACAGCAAATGTAGCGGATGGTGCCTATGGTTTCATGAATGTGTAGGAAATTGCCTATTCTGCTGCCCGCCAATGACTCTTGACCCTGCCAGCATTGACCCCGCAAGCCCTGCGCGCCATGCTGCCCTCTCCCCTCCCCCACCGCACGATAGACCATGCTCACCTGGCTGACCCGCGACTCGCTGACCTTCCCGCCCCTGGAAAAGGCCCTGCACGACCCCAACGGCCTGCTCGCCGCTGGCGGCGACCTGAGCCCCGAGCGCCTGGAGCAAGCCTACCGCCATGGCTGCTTCCCCTGGTACCAGGACGGCCAGCCGATCCTCTGGTGGTCGCCCGACCCGCGCACCGTGCTGTTGCCGCACGAGCTGCACGTCTCACGCTCGCTGGCCAAGCTGATGCGCCAAGGCCGCTACCAGGTCAGCTTCGACACCGACTTCCCGGCGGTAATTGCCGCCTGCGCGGCGCCGCGCGACTACGCCGACGGCACCTGGATCACCGACACCATGCGCGATGCCTACTGCGAATTGCACCGGCGCGGCATCGCCCACTCGGTGGAAGTGCGCGAGAACGGCGAGCTGGTCGGCGGCCTGTACGGCCTGGCCATCGGCCAGCTGTTCTTCGGCGAATCGATGTTCAGCCGCGCCGACAATGCCTCCAAGGTCGGCTTCGTGACACTGGTCGAACATTTGCGCCAGGCCGGCTTCGTGCTGATCGACTGCCAGATGCCGACCAACCACCTGCACAGCCTTGGCGCCCGCGCCATCAGCCGCGCCCGCTTCGCCGACTACCTGGCACGGCACCTCGACCAGCCCAACAGCGCCAGCTGGGTTTGCTAGGCGAGTTCTGCCAGCTGGCTTACACTTAAAGCAACGTCTCACCGAGGGGGTTGATCATGACAGAGTTGGCGCGGTTGAAGTTCTATGCCACTCAACCCCACTCCTGCAGCTACCTGCCGGACGAACAGGCCACCACGCTGTTCCTCGACCCCAGCCAGCCGATGGACGTGCACGTGTATGCCGACCTGTCGGAAATGGGCTTTCGCCGCAGTGGCGATCACCTGTACCGCCCGCATTGCCAGAACTGCAATGCCTGCGTGCCGGCGCGCATCCCCGCCGCGCGCTTCATTCCCAACCGCCAGCAACGGCGCATCCTCAAGCGCAATGCCGACCTGACCGTGACGGCCGCTCGCCCGGCGTTCAAGGAAGAATATTTCGACCTGTACCGGCGTTACATCGAGACCCGCCATGCCGATGGCGACATGTACCCGCCGAGCCGCGACCAGTTCTCCACCTTCCTGGTCCGCGACCTGCCGTTCTGCTGGTTCTACGAGTTCCGCCTGGAAGGCCGTCTGCTGGCGGTGGCGGTGTGCGACCTGCTGCCCAACGGCCTGTCGGCGGTGTACACCTTCTACGAACCTGAAGAAGAACGCCGCAGCCTCGGCCGCTTTGCCATCCTCTGGCAGATCACCGAGGCCCTGCGCCAGGACCTGGAGGCGGTCTACCTGGGTTACTGGATCAAGAACTGCAAGAAAATGAACTACAAGACGCAGTATCGGCCTATCGAGTTGTTGATAAACCAGCGCTGGGTCACCCTCAACTGAAAGCATTGGCTTGACACACAGTTTTCGGGCATAATCCACGCCACTTTTTTGCCCGGTGCGGTTATGCGTCGGGCCAACACTGGATCCGAGGGCTCTACTGCATGTCGAAAGAAGACAGCTTCGAAATGGAAGGTACTGTCGTCGACACCCTGCCCAACACCATGTTCCGCGTGGAGTTGGAAAACGGGCACGTCGTAACCGCGCACATCTCCGGAAAGATGCGCAAGAACTACATCCGTATTCTCACTGGCGACAAGGTCCGCGTCGAACTGACGCCATACGACCTGAGCAAGGGCCGCATCACCTACCGTGCGCGCTAAGCTCTAGCCATGAAAAAGCCCGGCCAGGTGCCGGGCTTTTTTGTGCCTGTCAGATTGCAGGGGGCTGCTTTGCAGCCCCCTGCGGCTCAGGCAACCTCAGCCGTGGTCTCGAAGTCGAACACCAGTTCGCCATCGCGCAGGTCGACATGCACCACACCACCGTGCTCGGCCAGCTCGCCAAACAGGATCTCCTCGGCCAGCGGCCGCTTGATCTTGTCCTGGATAAGCCGCGCCATCGGCCGTGCGCCCATCTGCACGTCGTAGCCGGAAACCGCCAGCCAGCCGCGGGCGGCATCGCTGACTTCCAGCAGCACGCGCTTGTCTTCCAGCTGCGCCTGCAGTTCGATGAGGAACTTGTCGACGATGCTCTTGATCGTCTCGGTGCTCAGGCGGCCAAACTGGATGATGGTGTCCAGGCGGTTGCGGAACTCCGGCGTGAAGCTCTTGCGGATGACTTCCATGGCATCGGACGCATGGTCCTGATGGGTGAAGCCGATCGAGGCCCGCGCGGCGGTTTCAGCACCGGCGTTGGTGGTCATGATCAGGATCACGTTACGGAAGTCGGCCTTGCGCCCGTTGTTGTCGGTCAGGGTCCCGTGGTCCATCACCTGCAGCAGCAGGTTGAAGACTTCCGGGTGGGCCTTCTCGATTTCGTCGAGCAGCAGCACGCAGTGCGGTTGCTTGGTGATCGCCTCGGTCAGCAGGCCGCCCTGGTCGAACCCAACGTAGCCAGGCGGTGCACCGATCAGGCGCGACACGGTGTGGCGCTCCATGTACTCGGACATGTCGAAGCGCACCAGCTCGACGCCCAGCGCCTTGGCCAGCTGCCGCGCCGCCTCGGTCTTGCCGACACCGGTCGGGCCGGCGAACAGGAACGAACCGACCGGCTTGTCCGGCGACTTGAGGCCGGCACGGGACAGCTTGATGGCGGTGGCCAGCGAGTCGATTGCCGCGTCCTGACCGAACACGGTCAGCTTCAGGTCACGCTCCAGGTTACGCAGCAGCTCCTTGTCGGAACTGGTGACATGCTTCGGCGGAATCCGCGCGATCTTGGCAACGATATCCTCGACCTGCGGCACGTCGATGCGCTTGACCCGGTTAGCCTCCGGCTGCAGGCGCTGGTAGGCACCCGCCTCGTCGATCACATCGATGGCCTTGTCCGGCATGTGTCGGTCATTGATATAGCGCGAGGCCAGTTCGGCGGCGGCGCGCAGGGCTTCGTCGCTGTACTCGATGTTGTGGTGGCTCTCGAAACGGCCTTTCAGGCCACGCAGGATGCCGACGGTGTCTTCCACCGATGGCTCGCTGACATCGACCTTCTGGAAGCGTCGCGCCAGGGCACGGTCTTTCTCGAAGATGCCCCGGAACTCCTGGAAGGTGGTCGAACCGATGCAACGGATTTCACCGGACGACAGCAGTGGCTTGAGCAGGTTGGACGCATCCATCACCCCGCCCGACGCCGCACCGGCACCGATGATGGTGTGGATCTCGTCGATGAACAGGATCGCCTGCGGGCGCTTGCGCAGCTCGCCGAGCAGCGCCTTGAAGCGCTTCTCGAAGTCGCCACGGTACTTGGTACCGGCCAGCAGTGCACCGAGGTCCAGCGAATAGACCACGCTCTGCGACAGCAGGTCAGGCACCTGACCGTCGACGATGCGTTTGGCCAGGCCTTCGGCGATGGCTGTCTTGCCGACACCGGCCTCACCCACCAGTAGCGGGTTGTTCTTGCGCCGACGGGCCAGAATCTGCGCCACGCGCTCGACTTCCTGCTCGCGGCCCACCAGCGGGTCGATACGGCCGGCACGGGCCAGCTCGTTCAGGTTGCTGGCGTAGGCGTCCAGCGGATTGCTCGAAGAGGAGGTTTCGCCACCCTCTTCGTCCTGCATTTCCTGGTCGCTCTCGGCGTGCGAACCATGGCCCGGCACCTTGGAGATACCATGGGCGATGTAGTTGACCACGTCGATACGGGCCACGCTCTGCTGTTTCAGCAGGAACACGGCCTGGCTTTCCTGTTCGCTGAAGATGGCCACCAGCACATTGGCACCGGTGACTTCACGCTTGCCGGAACTCTGCACGTGGAACACGGCACGTTGCAGCACACGCTGGAAGCCCAGGGTAGGCTGGGTTTCGCGGTCTTCGTCGTTGACGGGGATCAGGGGTGTAGTGGAGTCGATGAACTCTTGCAGGTCGTGCTTGAGTTTGTCGAGATTGGCGCCACAGGCGCGCAGAACGGTCGCAGCAGCCTCATTGTCAAGGAGTGCCAGCAGCAGATGTTCGACGGTCATGAATTCATGACGTTTCGAACGGGCCTCCTTGAAGGCAAGATTGAGGGTGACTTCGAGCTCGCGGTTTAACATAGCTTCACCTCATACCCAAGTGGTCGGCGATTAACCGTCCTTCTCGATTTCACAGAGTAGCGGATGCTGGCTTTCCCTGGCGTATTGGTTGACCTGCATGGCCTTCGTTTCGGCGATGTCACGGGTAAACAATCCGCACACTGCCCGCCCTTCGGTATGGACGGTCAGCATGATCTTGGTCGCCAGCTCGCGGTTCAGACTGAAGAACGTTTCGAGCACTTCGACGACGAAATCCATCGGCGTGTAGTCATCGTTGAACAAAACCACCTTGTACATCGGTGGCGCCTGCAGGATCGGCTTGGCTTCCTGTACCGCAAGCCCTGAGCCGTCGTCCTCATTCGATTGCGGGCGATCCTGATTGAATGTTAGTCGAATCTCACTGGGTGCATGCATGGAAAGAATTTCATCATGATCGACAGGTTAAGGTTGTGGGTTGACTGCATTGGCGGCCCCTGGCGCACGCGCCACCTGACCTTGACTATCGGCAAAACGGTGTTACAACCAATAAGAACCCACCGTGGTCGATAAAGATCCGCGCAGTCAACCAGATTTTTCGCATGGTTCGTATGCGGATGAAGTGGATGATACTCCAGTGATGGAGTCCTTTGCAGAGGGACATAGGGATGGCAAGCGGTAAAGTCAAGTGGTTCAACAATGCCAAGGGCTACGGATTCGTCAATGAGGAGGGTAAAACCGAGGATCTGTTCGCGCACTATTCAGCGGTGCAGATGGACGGATACAAGACGCTCAAGGCCGGCCAATCCGTGGTATTCGAGATCATTCAGGGCCCCAAGGGCCTGCATGCGGTCAATATCAGGGACGCCGCTGTTGCTGCCGCCGCGGCCAGCGCCGCAGGCCAGTCCGAGGGCGTAACCGTGCAAGTCTGACCCCTGCTCTCTGCCGGTATACGAAAAAACCGGCCGCTTCTTTAACGGAAGCGGCCGGTTTTCAATTGCCTTACATATGCTTGATCATCGCATCACCAAAGCCTGAACTGCCCACCAGCGTGGCGCCGTCCATCAGCCGCTCGAAGTCGTAGGTCACGGTCTTGGCCGCAATTGCGCCATTGGTGCCCTTGATGATCAGATCGGCCGCTTCAGTCCAACCCACGTGCCGCAGCATCATCTCCGCCGAGAGAATCACCGAGCCCGGGTTGACCTTGTCCTGCCCGGCGTATTTCGGCGCCGTGCCGTGGGTGGCCTCGAACATGGCCACGGTATCTGACAGGTTGGCGCCCGGCGCGATGCCGATGCCGCCCACCTCCGCCGCCAGGGCGTCGGAAAGGTAGTCACCGTTGAGGTTGAGGGTGGCGATCACGTCGTACTCGGCCGGGCGCAGCAGGATCTGCTGGAGCATGGCGTCGGCGATGGCGTCCTTGACGATCACCTCGCGGCCGCTCTTGGGGTTCTTGAACTTCATCCATGGGCCGCCATCGAGCAGTTCGGCGCCAAACTCGTCGCGGGCCACTTCGTAGCCCCAATCCTTGAAGGCCCCCTCGGTGAACTTCATGATGTTGCCCTTGTGCACCAGGGTCAGCGACTCGCGGTCGTTGTCCACCACGTACTGCAGGGCCTTGCGCACCAAGCGCTTGGTACCCTCGCGGGAAACCGGCTTGACGCCGATGCCGCAGTCCTGGTCGAAGCGGATCTTGGTGACGCCCATTTCCTCCTTGAGGAACTTGATCACCTTGTTCGCTTCGGGCGAGCCGGCCTTCCACTCGATACCGGCATAGATGTCCTCGGAGTTCTCGCGGAAGATCACCATGTCGACATCGCCTGGCTTCTTCACCGGGCTTGGCACGCCCTGGAACCACAACACCGGGCGCAGGCACACATAAAGGTCGAGCTGCTGGCGCAGGGCCACGTTGAGCGAACGGATGCCGCCACCCACCGGCGTGGTCAACGGCCCCTTGATCGAAACCACGTAGTCTTTCACCGCATCCAGGGTCTCCTGGGGCAGCCAGGTGTCCTGGTCGTACACCTGGGTGGCCTTCTCGCCGGCATACACCTCCATCCAGGCGATCTTGCGCTTGCCGCCATAGGCCTTCTGCACGGCGGCATCGACCACCTTGATCATCACCGGTGATACATCGACGCCAATCCCGTCGCCTTCAATATAAGGAATGATCGGGTTGTCAGGAACGTTGAGCGAATGGTCTGCATTGACGGTGATCTTGGCGCCGTCGGTCGGAACCTTGATTTTCTGGTATCCCATGCTTGCACTACTCCGCTGTCGGGTGTGATTGGACATCCTGCGATCCAATGAGCCTAAACCACATCCGTCGACCTGCAAGCTGTGAGGGCGGGCTTGCCCGCGAAGAATACCCCGCCGAAGGTGCGTCACTACGCCACATTGCCCCTACGTCTTTGGTCTTATAACTGGCGCCGATGTCACTTCGCCTTGCTGAATAGCCCGATTGGTTTGGTATACTCCGCCGCGACCGAAGGGTCATCGGGGCGAATCCCAGGAAAATGCGGACCGCCCTTGGCCATGAATGGCCGAAAAGCCTGGACTGTTACCGCAGTTCAGCATTGACGCTCGACTGATGCATCCACCATCACCGCTCGCAGCCTCTCGACTTTCCGCTCATGGCGTTGCCAGGGCGATGCGCCTACCCTGCGCAACACGAGACTCGAGCACGCTCAGCACACAGAGAGTTAACCCGCATGCCCACCCGTTCCAAGATCATCTATACCTTCACCGACGAAGCCCCCGCCCTCGCCACCTACTCGCTGCTGCCGATCGTCGAAGCCTTCACAGCTTCCGCTGACATCGCCGTCGAAACTCGCGACATCTCCCTGGCTGGCCGTATCCTTGCCGCCTTCCCGGAGCAACTGGGCGCAGAGAAGCAAGTAGGCGATCACCTGGCGGAACTGGGCCAGCTGGCTACCACCCCTGAAGCCAACATCATCAAGCTGCCGAACATCAGCGCCTCGGTACCGCAGCTCAAGGCCGCGATCAAGGAACTGCAAGGCAAGGGCTTCAACATCCCTGACTACGCCGACGAGCCGTCCACCGAGGCCGAGAAAGAATCCCGCGCCCGCTATGACCGCATCAAGGGCTCCGCCGTGAACCCGGTGCTGCGCGAAGGCAACTCCGACCGCCGCGCACCGCTGTCGGTCAAGAACTACGCCCGCAAGCACCCGCACAAGATGGGCGCCTGGGCCGCCGACTCCAAGTCGCACGTTGCCCACATGAGCAACGGTGACTTCTACGGCAGCGAAAAAGCCGCGCTGATCGAGGCTGACGACAGCCTGCGCATCGAGCTGGTCGGCAAAGATGGCAGCACCACCGTGCTGAAGGCCAAGACTGCCGTCAAAGCTGCCGAAATCGTCGACTGCGCCACCATGAGCCGCAAGGCCCTGAAAGCCTTCATCGCCGAGCAGATCGCCGATGCCAAGGCCTCCGGCGTACTGCTGTCGGTGCACCTGAAAGCCACCATGATGAAGGTTTCCGACCCGATCATGTTCGGCGTCATCGTCGAAGAGTTCTACAACGACGTACTGGCCAAGCACGCTGCAGCCCTGGCTGAAGTAGGCTTCAACGCCAACAACGGTATCGGCGACCTGTACGCCCGCATCAAGGACCTGCCAGCCGACAAGCAGGCCGAGATCGAAGCCGACATCCAGGCCCTGTACGCCGAGCGTCCAGCCCTGGCCATGGTCAACTCCGACAAGGGCATCACCAACCTGCACGTGCCGAGCGACGTCATCGTCGACGCCTCGATGCCAGCGATGATCCGCGACTCGGGCAAGATGTGGAACACCGCCGGTGAACTGCAAGATGCCAAGGCGATCATCCCGGACCGCTGCTACGCCGGCATCTACCAGGCCACCATCGAAGACTGCAAGGCCAACGGCGCCTTCGACCCGACCACCATGGGCAGCGTGCCGAACGTCGGCCTGATGGCACAGAAGGCCGAAGAGTACGGCTCCCACGACAAGACCTTCCAGATCCAGGCCGACGGCGTGGTACGCGTGGTCGATGGCCAGGGCAAGGTCGTTCTGGAGCAGAACGTCGAAGCCGGTGACATCTTCCGCATGTGCCAGACCAAAGACGCGCCGATCCAGGACTGGGTCAAGCTGGCCGTCAACCGTGCCCGCCTGAGCAACACCCCGGCGGTGTTCTGGCTGGACCCGGCCCGCGCCCACGACGGCGTTATGATCGAGAAGGTACAGAAGTACCTGAAGGATCACGACACCGCAGGCCTGGACATCCGCGTCCTGGCGCCGGTCGACGCCATCAAGTTCTCCCTGGCCCGCATCCGCGAAGGCAAGGACACCATCTCGGTGACCGGCAACGTGCTGCGCGACTACCTGACCGACCTGTTCCCGATCATGGAGCTGGGCACCAGCGCCAAGATGCTGTCGATCGTGCCGCTGATGAACGGCGGTGGCCTGTTCGAAACCGGCGCCGGTGGTTCGGCGCCGAAGCACGTGCAGCAGCTGGTGGAAGAGAACTTCCTGCGTTGGGACTCGCTGGGTGAATTCCTGGCCCTGGCCGCTTCCCTGGAGCACCTGGGCAACACCTACGACAACCCACGCGCCAAGGTCCTGGCCAACACCCTGGACCAGGCCACCGGCAAGTTCCTCGACACCAACAAGTCGCCTTCGCGCAAAGTCGGCGGTATCGACAACCGCGGCAGCCACTTCTACCTGACCCTGTACTGGGCCCAGGCCCTGGCTGCCCAGAGCGACGACGCCGCCCTGCAGGCGCGCTTCGCCCCACTGGCCAAGACCCTGACCGAGAACGAGGAGACCATCGTCGCCGAGCTCAACGCCGTTCAGGGCAAGCCGGCCGACATCGGTGGCTACTACGCCCCGGATGCCGCGCTGACCGCCAAGGTGATGCGCCCAAGCCAGACCCTGAACAGCGCCATTGCCGCCCTGTAAGGTTCGCTTGAAGTAACAGCACAAACCCCGGCCACGCACCGGGGTTTGTGCTTTCTGGGATTGGGGCTGCTGCGCAGCCCTTCGCGGGCAAGCCCGCTCCCACAGGAAAGGTGCAGACACTGAGTCCTGCACGGTACCTGTGGGAGCGGGCTTGCCCGCGAAGGGCCGCAAAGCGGTCCCGGCAATCTGAAAGGACACCGCACATGACCTGGCAACCGCATATCACCGTCGCCACCATCGTCGAACATGAGGGCAAGTTCCTCTTCGTCGAAGAATTCAAGGCAGGCCAGCACGTCTTCAACCAACCCGCCGGCCACCTCGAACCCAACGAGACCCTGCCCCAGGCCGCCCTGCGCGAAACCCTGGAAGAAACCGCCTGGGAAGTCGAACTCACCGGCGTGGTCGGCATCTACCTGTACACCGCCCCCAGCAACGGCGTGACCTACCAGCGCACCTGCTTCGCCGCACGCCCCGTGCGCCACCATGCCGACCTGGCCTTGGACAGCGACATCGTCCGCGCCGTGTGGCTGACCCGCGACGAACTGCTGGCCGACCCCGCCCGCTGGCGCAGCGAACTGGTGCCACGCTGCCTCGACGACTACCTGAAAGGCCCGCTGCACAGCCTCGAACTGCTACGCGACTGACGCGCCGCGCCGGTTTTGATAGAATCGGCGTTTTTCCCCCTTGATACACACCGGTAAACATGACCAGCCCAGCACTCAAAGACCCCGCCAAGACCCGCGTCATCGTCGGCATGTCCGGCGGCGTGGACTCTTCCGTCTCCGCCCTTTTGCTCATGGAGCAGGGCTACCAGGTGGAAGGGCTGTTCATGAAGAACTGGGAAGAAGACGACGGCACCGAATACTGCACCGCCCGTGAAGACCTGGCCGACGCCCAGGCCGTGTGCGACCGCATCGGCATCAAGCTGCACACCGCCAACTTCGCCGCCGAATACTGGGACAACGTGTTCGAGCACTTCCTCGAGGAATACAAGGCCGGCCGCACGCCCAACCCGGACATCCTCTGCAACCGCGAAATCAAGTTCAAGGCGTTCCTCGACTACGCCCTGTCGCTGGGTGCCGACCTGATCGCCACCGGCCACTACGTGCGCCGCCGCGACACCGGCGCGCTCACCGAGCTGCTCAAGGGCCTGGACCCGAACAAGGACCAGAGCTACTTCCTGCACGCCGTCGGCGGCAAAGAAATTGCCCGCACCCTGTTCCCGGTTGGCGAACTGGAAAAGCCAGAGGTTCGCGCCATCGCCGAAAAACACGGCCTGGCCACCGCCAAGAAGAAAGACTCCACCGGCATCTGCTTCATCGGCGAGCGCCGCTTCAGCGACTTCCTCAAGCAGTACCTGCCGGCCCAGCCAGGCAACATCGAGACCACCGACGGCGAAGTGATCGGCCGCCACCACGGCCTGATGTACCACACCATCGGCCAGCGCCAGGGCCTTGGCATCGGCGGCCTGAAGGACGCCGGTGACGAGCCGTGGTACGTGCTGCACAAGGACCTGATCCGCAATGTGCTGGTGGTCGGCCAGGGCAACGAACACCCATGGCTGTTCTCCCGCGCCCTGCTCGCCTCGGAAATCTTCTGGGTCAACCCGATCGACCTGAGCAGCCCTCGCCAGCTGACCGCCAAGGTGCGCTACCGCCAGAGCGACCAGCAGTGCACCCTGGAGCTGACCGAAACCGGCTACCGCGCCGTGTTCGACGAGCCGCAGCGCGCCGTGACCCCGGGCCAGTCGGTGGTGTTCTACGACGGCGAAGTGTGCCTGGGCGGCGGCGTGATCGAAACGGCCGAGCCGTGGAGCCCGCGCGCATGAGCAACCTGCAGGAGCAGTTGATTGCCCTGGGCGGCGTGTTCCAGGCCGCGGTGCTGGTCGACCGCATCGCCCGCACCGGCCAGGCCAGCGAAGCCAACATCGGCTGCATGCTCGGCAGCCTGCTGGTACGTGACCCCAAGGACACCCTGGAGGTGTTCGGCGGCGACGACCTCAACCTGCGTGACGGTTACCGTGCCCTGGTCGGCGCCCTGGAGCGCGACCCCAGCAGCCTGCAGCGCGAGCCACTGCGCTACGCCCTGTCGATGCTCGGCCTGGAGCGCCAGCTGAACAAGCGTGGCGACCTGCTCGACACCATCGGCAACCGCCTGCCACAGATCCAGTCTCAGGCCGACCATTTCGGCCTGGTTCACGAAAACGTCATCGCTTCCAGCGGAGCCTTGTATCAGGACACCCTGAGCACCCTGCGCCAACGCATCCAGGTGCACGGCGACATGCGCTTCCTGCAGCAGGCCAGCAATGCCTCGAAGATCCGCGCCCTGCTGCTCGCCGGCATCCGCGCCGCGCGCCTGTGGCGCCAGCTGGGCGGGCACCGCTGGCAACTGGTCTTCAGCCGGCGCAAGCTGCTCAACGAACTGTACGACATGATGCGTTCGCCTTCCTGACCTGTGGGAGCGGGCTTGCCCGCGAAGCAGGCGACTCGGTGGATGGCACCGGCTACGCCGGTGTTCGCGGGCACGCCCGCTCCCACAGGGTCTGTCAACAGATTCAAACAGGCCCGACCTTTGGTCAGCCACCCGACTCGGGCGCGAAATTCATGTATGATATGCGCCCTTCCAAAAGCCTGACTGTCCGAGAACACCCCATGCAGCTTTCTTCGCTCACTGCGGTTTCCCCTGTAGACGGCCGTTACGCCGGCAAAACCCAGGCCTTGCGCCCCATTTTCAGCGAATTCGGCCTGATCCGTTTCCGCGCCCTGGTCGAAGTGCGCTGGCTGCAGCGCCTGGCCGCCCACCCGCAGATCGGCGAAGTGCCGGCGTTCTCCGCCGAAGCCAACGCCCTGCTGGACAGCCTGGCCACCGACTTCAAGCTCGAGCACGCCGAACGCGTCAAGGAAATCGAGCGCACCACCAACCACGACGTCAAGGCGATCGAATACCTCCTCAAGGAGCAGGCCGCCAAGCTGCCTGAGCTGGCCAAGGTCAGCGAGTTCATCCACTTCGCCTGCACCAGCGAGGACATCAACAACCTGTCCCACGCCCTGATGCTGCGCGCCGGCCGTGACGACGTGCTGCTGCCGCTGATGCGTCAGATCGCCGACGCCATCCGCGCCCTGGCCCACGCCCACGCCGATGTGCCGATGCTGTCGCGCACCCACGGCCAGCCGGCTTCGCCGACCACCCTGGGCAAAGAGCTGGCCAACGTCGTGTACCGCCTGGAGCGCCAGATCGCCCAGGTTGCCGCCGTACCGCTGCTGGGCAAGATCAACGGCGCCGTGGGCAACTACAACGCCCACCTGTCGGCCTATTCGCAGATCGACTGGGAAGCCAACGCCCGCGCCTTCATCGAAGACGAGCTGGGCCTGCAGTTCAACCCGTACACCACCCAGATCGAGCCGCACGACTACATCGCCGAGCTGTTCGACGCGATCGCCCGCTTCAACACCATCCTCATCGACTTCGACCGCGACGTCTGGGGCTACATCTCGCTGGGCTACTTCAAGCAGAAGACCGTGGCCGGCGAAATCGGCTCGTCGACCATGCCGCACAAGGTCAACCCGATCGACTTCGAAAACTCCGAAGGCAACCTGGGCATCGCCAACGCACTGTTCCAGCACCTGGCCAGCAAGCTGCCGATCTCGCGCTGGCAGCGTGACCTGACCGACTCCACCGTGCTGCGCAACCTGGGCGTGGGCTTCGCCCACAGCGTCATCGCCTATGAAGCCAGCCTGAAAGGTATCGGCAAGCTGGAAGTCAACCAAGCCCGCATCGCCGCCGACCTGGACGCCTGCTGGGAAGTCCTCGCCGAGCCGATCCAGACCGTGATGCGCCGCTTCAACATCGAGAACCCCTACGAGAAGCTCAAGGAGCTGACCCGTGGCAAGGGCATCACGCCAGAAGCGCTGCTGACCTTCATCGACGGCCTCGACATGCCTGCCGACGCCAAGGCCGAACTGAAGCTGCTGACCCCCGCGACCTACATCGGTAACGCGGCAGCCCAGGCCAAACGCATCTAAGCTGACCGTCGCGTTCAACGCCCGGCCTGGCCGGGCGTTTTTATTCCCGGACGAAAATTACGTTTTTTCAATAGGTTGAACATGAATCCTGATACTCCACTGCAGCTGCTCGGCGGCATCTCGGCCCGCGAATTCATGCGCGACTACTGGCAGAAGAAGCCACTGCTGGTGCGCCAGGCCTTCCCGGACTTCGAAAGCCCGATCGACCCCGACGAGCTGGCCGGCCTGGCCCTGGAAGAGGAAGTCGAGTCGCGCATCGTCCTCGAGCACGGCGCCCACCCGTGGGAGCTGCGTCGCGGCCCGTTCAACGAAGACACCTTCGCCGAGCTGCCGGAGAAGGACTGGACCCTGCTGGTACAGGCCGTCGACCAGTTCGTCCCGGAAGTCGCCGAGCTGCTGGAGCACTTCCGCTTCCTGCCAAGCTGGCGTATCGATGACGTGATGATCAGCTTCGCCACCCCGGGTGGCAGCGTCGGCCCACACTTCGACAACTACGACGTGTTCCTGCTGCAGGGCCACGGCGAGCGCAACTGGAAGATCGGCCAGATGTGCAACAGCGACAGCCCGCTGCTGGAGCACGCCGACCTGCGCATCCTCGCCGAATTCGAACAGAGCGGCGAATGGACCCTGGAGCCGGGCGACATGCTCTACCTGCCACCGCGCCTGGCCCACTACGGCGTGGCCGTGGACAACTGCCTGACCTACTCGGTCGGCTTCCGCGCCCCCAGCGCCGCCGAAGTGCTGACCCACTTCACCGACTTCCTCGGCCAGTTCCTGCCAGACGAAGAGCGCTACAGCGATGCCGACGCGCAGCCTGCCAGCGACCCGCACCAGATCCAGCATGATGCCCTCGATCGCCTCAAGGCGCTGATCGACAAGCACACCAACGACAAGGACCTGCTGCTGACCTGGTTCGGCCAGTTCATGACCGAGCCGCGCTACCCGGAGCAGGTGGTTGGTGAAGAGCTGGACGAACAGGAGCTGGTCGAAGCCCTGGAAGACGGCGCCATCCTGATCCGCAACCCGAGCGCGCGCATGGCCTGGTCCGAGCTTGGCGACGACCTGATGCTGTTCGCCAGCGGCCGCAGCTGCCCGCTGCCGGCCAAGCTGCGCGAACTGCTCAAGCTGGTGTGCTCGGCCGACGCGTTACACATCGACAACCTTGAGCAGTGGTTGCAGGATGAGGATGGCCTTATGCTGGTACAGCAGCTGATCAAACAAGGAAGCCTGGGATTCGCCAATGAATAAGATTCGTGTGCGCCTTGCCGACTGGCACAAGGACAACGCCGATATCCGCCGTATCCGCGAAGCCGTGTTCATTGCCGAGCAGCATGTACCGCCAGAGCTGGAATGGGATTCCGACGATCCGGGCGCCGCGCACTTCCTGGCGCTGGAAGGCGACTACCCGATCGGCACCGCCCGCCTGCTGCCTGACGGCACCATCGGCCGGGTTTCGGTGCTCAAGGACTGGCGCGGCCTGAAAGTGGGCGATGCGCTGATGAACGCGGTGATCGTCGAAGCGCAGGACCGTGACCTGAAGCAGCAGATGCTCAGTGCGCAGGTACACGCCACGCCGTTCTACGAGCGCCTGGGCTTTCGCGTAGTCAGCGAGGAGTTCCTCGAAGCCGGCATCCCGCACGTGGACATGGTGCGCGACTCGCGCGCCTGATCTTTCACCTGCACCGGCCTCTTCGCGGGCAAGCCCGCTCCCACAGGTACTCCACAGCTTCGAAAAACTGTGCGGTCCCTGTGGGAGCGGGCTTGCCCGCGAAGAGGCCGGCACAGGCTGAAGACACTTTCACTGACAAAAACCTGTACATCCATCCAGATAAAACTTGCCTCCGCGCCCCCGCTTGCGCATCCTAGTGCCCATCATTCCCCGATGAAGCGTTCCCGGCCATGCGCCTGTTCCTCTGCGAAAAACCCTCCCAGGCCAAAGACATCGCCAAGGTGCTCGGTGCCAACCGCAAGGCCGACGGCTGCTGGCAGGGCACCGATGTCTGCGTGACCTGGTGCATCGGGCACCTGCTGGAAACCGCCCCACCCGACAGCTACGACGACCGCTACAAGCGCTGGAACCTAGCCGACCTGCCGATCATCCCGGAAAAGTGGAAAATGCTGGTCAAGCCCAAGACCGCCAGCCAGTTCAAGGCAGTCAAGCGCCTGCTCGGCGAAGCCCGCGAACTGGTGATCGCCACCGACGCCGACCGCGAAGGCGAAATGATCGCCCGCGAGCTGGTCGAGCACTGCCGCTACCGTGGCCCGATCCAGCGCCTGTGGCTGTCGGCCCTGGACGACGCCTCGATCCGCAAGGCCCTGGCGCGCCTGCTGCCCGGCCAGGAAACCTTCAACCTCTACCACTCGGCCCTGGGCCGCTCCCGCGCCGACTGGCTGATCGGCATGAACATGAGCCGGCTGTTCACCCTGCTCGGCCGCCAGTCTGGCTACCAGGGCGTGCTGCCGGTGGGCCGGGTGCAGACCCCGACCTTGCGCCTGGTGGTGGACCGTGACCGCAGCATCGCCGACTTCGTACCCGTGCCATTCTGGGCCATCGACGTGCAGCTCGAAGCGGCCGGGCAAACCTTCAACGCCCAGTGGCGTGCGCCGGAAGACACCTGCGACGACCAGGGCCGCTGCCTGAACCCGGCACTGGCCCGGCAGGCCGCTGCAGACATGAACAACGCCGGTACCGCACGGGTACTCAAGGTCGCCACCGAACGCGTGCGCGAGGCCGCACCGCTGCCCTTCGACCTGGGCACCCTGCAGGAGCTGTGCTCGAAGAAGTTCGGCCTCGGTGCCCAGGAAACCCTCGACATCGCCCAGGCGCTGTACGAGACGCACAAGCTGATCACCTACCCGCGCAGCGACTGCGGCTACCTGCCGGTCAGCCAGCACGGCGAGGCTCCGGCCATCCTCGCCGCGTTGCAGCGGGCCGACGCCAGCCTGGCGCCACTGCACGCGCACCTGGAGCCACAGCGCCGCTCACGCGCCTGGAACGACGCCAAGGTCAGCGCCCACCACGGCATCATCCCCACCGCCGCCGCCAGCGACCCGGCACGCCTGCCCGCCAAGCACAAGGCGGTCTACACGCTGATCCGTGCCCGCTACCTGGCGCAGTTCCTGCCCAACCACGAATACGACCGTACCCAGGCCGAGTTCGACTGCGCCGGCCATGCCCTGCGCGCGGTCGGCAAGCAGATCGTCGAGCCCGGCTGGCGCCGCGCCCTGCCCGAGGCGCTGACCCCGGCCAAGGGCCGCGAGGCCCAACCAGCCCAGGTGCTGCCGGCCTTGCGTGAAGGCCAGGACTGCAATGTGCACGGCGTGCAGTTGAAGGACCTGTGGACCCAGTCGCCCAAGCCGTTCACCGAAGGCGACCTGATCAAGGCGATGAAGAACGTCGCCAAGCTGGTGGACGACCCGCGGCTCAAGCAAAAGCTCAAGGAAACCACTGGCATCGGCACCGAAGCCACCCGCGCCAGCATCATCCAGGGCCTGCTCGACCGTGGTTATCTGGTGAAGAACGGCAAGGCGCTGTCCGCCACCCCGGCCGCTTTCAGCCTGATCGACGCCGTGCCGCGCGCCATTGCCGACCCGGGTACCACGGCCATCTGGGAACAGGCGCTGGACATGGTGCAGAGCGGCGAGATGAGCCTGGAAGAGTTCGTCGCACGCCAGTCGGCGTGGATGGGCAAGCTGGTGGAGCGATGCCGCGGGATGCGCATGACCATTACCGGGCCGGCCGTTGGCAAGGCAGCGCCGTGGAAGAAGAAGCGGCGCAGTACCGGGAAAGGCAAGGCCGCCGAGGGCAAACCCGCTGCCCGCAAGCCAAGGCAACCTCGGCGTAAGTCATCCAGCTGATATATTGCCTTTACTGGCCTCTTCGCGGGCAAGCCCGCTGCCACAGGTCGTTACAACTTTCACAATCTGCGCGGTACTTGTGGGAGCGGGCTTGCCCGCGAAGAGGCCAGTACAGCCATTACAAATCACCCGTCAGGTCCCACTCTTCAACCGGCTGAACGCGCGGGTCAGCTCACGGTTGAACGCTTTGCCATTGTCATTCTTGCCATACAACCGCGCCCGCACCTCGGCCGGCGGATAGGTCCCCGGTGCAGTGCGGATCTGCGCATCCACCAACCCATCCGCCGCCGTGATCGCATTGGCGTAGTGGATGGTGTCGGTAATCGGCGCAATCACATCCGGACGCATCAGGTAATCCACCAGCTTCCACGCCGCATCCGGATGCGGAGCATCCTTGGGCACCACCAACGCGTCCAGCCAGATCAACGTGCCCTCCTTCGGAATGCTGTAATCCAGCGCAAACGCCTTGCCCGCCTGCTGCGCCTGCCCTTGGGCAATGGCCACGTTGCCGTTCCACGACATCGCCACGCAGGTTTCGCCATTGGCCAGGTCGTTGATGTTGCGGTCATTGTCGAAGTAGCGAATGTACGGGCGCACCTTGCGCAGTTGCACCTCCGCCGCCTTCAGGTCCTCAAGGCGCTGCTGGTTGATGTCCAGGCCCATGTAACGCATCACCGCGGCGAACACCTCGTTGGGGTCATTGAGCAGGCTCACCCCGCAGTCGGCAAATTTCGCCACCACCTGCGGGTCGAACAGCATCGCCCAACTGTCCAGCGGTGCATCGCCCATGCGCGCCGTCACGGCCTGCTGCTGGTAGCCCACCCCCGTGGTGCCCCAGGCATAGGTCCCGGCATAGCGGTTGCCGGGGTCGAACAAGGCCATGTGCTGGCGAAATTCTTCGCCGACACCCGCCAGGTGCGGCACCCTGGCCTTGTCCAGCGGTTGCAGGGCGCCGCTGGCAATGGCCCGGCTCAGGTGCTGACCGGCGGTGAGCACCACGTCGTAGCCACTGCCACCGGTCAACAGTTTGGTCTCGGCGGTTTCCAGCGAGTCGAAGTGATCGGCGACCACGCGAATGCCGGTTTCCTTCTCGAACCGGGTCAAGGTATCGGGGGCAAGGTATTCGCCCCAGATGTACAGGTTGACGGTCGGCTGTTGTGTGTCGGCCGCCTGAGCCACCGACACCGCGCAGCCCAGGGCAGTCGCAATCGCCAGTGCGCGCCGTTTCATCAGCGGCCTCCGGCGTACTGCGGCATGGTGATGCAGGCGACGTTGCCGCCACCGAGCAGGATCTCGCGGGAGTGCTCGATACCGATGATGCGGTGGCCGGGGAACAGCTCCGCCAGGGTCGCCTGGGCGACGGTGTCATTGCGGTCGCCGAACAGCGGCAAGACGATGGCCGTGTTACCCGCGTAATAGTTGATGTACGAGGCGCAGATGCGCGTGCCTGCCTCGCGCAGGTGGGTACCGTCGACCTGATCGAGCCCGGCCGCTTCTTCGGCAGTCCATTCCAGCACGTCGGGTTGCGGCAGCTTGTGCACCTTCAGTTCACGGCCACGGGCATCGCGGGTGCTGCGCAGGATGTCGTAGGCTTCCTGGTAGATCTCCCATTGCGGGTCGTCACGGTTGTCGGTCCATTGCAGCACCACTTCACCGGGGCGCACGAAGCAGGCCAGGTCGTCGACGTGGCCATCGGTCTCGTCGAACTTGCAGCCACGCGGCAGCCAGATCACCTGCTCGGCGCCGAGGTAGTCTTCAAGGCGACGCGTGACCTCGGCCTTGCCCAGGTGGGCGTTGCGGTTGCGGTTGAGCAGGCACTGCTCGGTGGTCAGCAGGCTGCCCTGGCCGTCACTCTGGATGCCGCCAAGCTCGGCGATCAGCGGCGCGCGGTAGCGGTCCAGGCCTTCGATCTCGAGGATCTTCTGGGCGATCTGGTCGTCCTTGTCCCAGGGGTAGTACAGGCCACCGTCGAGCCCGCCGTAAGCATTGAACTCGAAGTCGACACCCCGTACTTCACCGCTGCTGTCATTGACCACGAAGCAGGCACCGCTGTCACGGAACCAGGTGTCGTTGCAGGTCATTTCCACCACCCGCACCTGCGGTGGCAGCAGGCGCCGGGCGTTGGCGTACTGGGCAGCAGAGGCGCAGACCGTGACCGGCTCGCTGGAGGCGATCGCCGTGACGATCTCGACCCAGACCTTTTGCGCAGGTTTGGCACCATTGCGCCAGACATCCGGGCGCTCCGGCCAGCCGAGCCAGCAGCCGGCCTTGCGCTCGAATTCGCCGGGCAGGCGGAAACCATCGGCCTTGGGGGTGGTGGTGAGCGAACGTGCCATGGGTCAACCTCGTGTCGGTGAGTGATGACTGCACGCTACGCCGCCTCGCTGGCGGCATCCAACGATGAAAACTCAGTGATAGTTGAATTGAATTCAGCTATCGCCCAGCTGTTCGATGAACCATTCGATGAAGTCGGCTACCGGCGCGCGCTCCAGGCGCAGCCGTTCACACACCAGCGCGTACTGCCCCTGGGCCGTCACGCTGGCACTGAACGGACGTACCAGCCGGCCACTCTGGAGGTCGGCCTGGCAGGTCAGGTTGTCGCCCATCGCCACGCCCTGCCCCAGCAGTGCAGCCTCCAGCGCCAGCGCGGCATGGGGGAAATACAGCTGGCGGGTGGGCAGGGCGTCCTCGGCGTGGGTGGCCAGCCAGGTGGTCCAGGTGCGGCCATCCTGATCATCGTGCAACAGGCAGTGACGCACCAGGTCACGCGGGCGCTTGAGCCCGCCCTGGTTGAACAGGCCGGGGCTGCACACGGGGAAGAACTGCAGCAGCGGCAGCGGCCGAACGAAGTGGGTGCTGCCGTCCAGGGCACTGGTGCCGTAGGTGATGGCCAGGTCGACGTCCAGCGCCGGGGCTCCGGCATCGATCGGCTGATCGTGCAGGTGCAGGGTGATGTGCGGGTAACGGCTGCTGAAGTCGGCCAGGCGCGCGACCAGCCATTTTTGCGCAAGCTCCGCTGTCACCGCCACCCGCAGCACCGCCTGCGAAGCTGGGTCGCGCAGCTCGTCGCAGGCCTTGCCGATCAGCTCGAAGGCTTGTTGCAAGTGATGCAGCAGGCGTTCGGCTTCGGCACTGGGGCGTACCTGCCGGCCCACGCGCTCGAACAGGGCGACGCCGAGCTGCTCTTCAAGCTGGCGGATCTGGTGGCTGACGGCGCTGTCGGTGACGCACAGCTCAGCGGCAGCGCGGCCGAAATGGCCATGGCGGGCGGCGCATTCGAAGGTGCGCAGGGCGGTCAGGGAAGGCAGGCGGCGCATTGTTTTTCCTGTCAGGGCCTAAGGGGCCGCAATGCGGCCCATTCGCGGGCAAGCCCGCTCCTACAGGATTCGCGGGTTGCCACAGGATTCGGGGCTAGCGCGACCTCTGTGGGAGCGGGCTTGACCCGCGAATGGGCCGCAAAGCGGCCCCCGGATCATATATCCAACGACAACGCAAAGACGAACGGCCCTGGCGCCATGAAAAAACCCTGCTAGATTTTCATGAAAATAACCACAATAAATTTCACGAGGCCAAGGCATGTTCAAGCAATCCGCCCAGCACGTCGCCAGCTATTACGCCCAGACCTACCCCGCCAGCATCCCCCTGCGCCCTACCCTGCAAGGCCCGCATGACACCGATGTGCTGATCATCGGCGCTGGCTTCAGCGGCCTGCATACCGCGCTGCGCCTGACGCTGGCCGGCAAGCGCGTGACCCTGCTGGAAGCCAGCCGGGTCGCCTGGGCCGCCTCCGGCCGTAACGGCGGCCAGGCGTTGCTGGGCTGGTCGTGCGACATGCCGCCACTGGAGAAAGCCCTGGGCGTGGAACGCACCCGGCGCCTGTGGGACAGCATGTGCTGGGCCGCCGACGAAATGCGCGAACTGCCCCTGCGCCATGGTTTCGACATCGACTACCGGCTCGGCAGCCTGTGGACGGCAGTGCTGCCACGGCGGATAAAGCTGCTCGAAGAAGCCCTGCACGACGCCGAACACAAATGGGGCTACGATGCCCTGCGCCTGATCGGTCGCGACGAGTTGCCACAATGGATCGACAGCCCGCGCTACCAGGCCGCGCTGTACGACGCCAGGGGCGCGCACCTCAACCCGCTGAAACTGGCCCAGGGCCTGGCCGCCACGATCGAAGCCAATGGCGGGCGCATCTTCGAGCAGAGCCAGGTCCTCGACTATCAGCCAGGCGCCAACGGCTATGTGGCCCGTACCGAACACGGCCAGGTGCGCTGCGAGGTGCTGGTACTGGCCTGCAACGCCTACATCGACCGCCTCGACCGCGGCCTGTCGCGCCGGCTGCTGCCCGTCGGCTCGTACCAAGTGGCCACCGCGCCGCTCAATGCCGAGTTCGCCCGCTCGCTGCTGCCACGCAACAGTTGCGTGATCGACAACCAGTTCGTGCCCGACTACTTCCGCCTCACCCCCGACCACCGCCTGTTGTTCGGCGGCGGCTGCACCTACCTGGGCGGCATCCCCAAGGACGTCGCCAGCGCGACCCGCCCCTACCTGGAACGGGTGTTCCCGCAACTGGCCGGAGTGGCCATCGACTATGCCTGGGGCGGCCATATCGACTGCAGCATCCAGCGCACCCCGGACGTCGGCCGCGCAGGCCTGCGCTACTGGCTGCAAGGCTTCTCCGGCCACGGCGTACTGCCCACCCTGGCCGCCGCGCGAGCAGTCAGCGATGCAATCCTCGGCGACGACGACCTGCTGGCCTTGTACCAGGGCATCGACAACGGCCGCTTCCCAGGCGGTGACCTGCTGGCCGCACCGCTGGAAGCGGCGGCCAAGGCCTGGTACAGGATGCGCGATCATGTCTGAAGACGCCCTGGGCCTGGCCCTGCTGATCCGCGACCTGCGCAAGCACCGCGGCCTGACCCTCGACGAACTGGCGGGCAAGGTCAAGCGCTCGCTGGGCTTCCTGTCCCAGGTCGAGCGCGGCCTGTCGCAGCCCACCGTGGCCGACCTCACGGCGATCAGCGAAGCCTTGCAGGTGCCGACTACCTACTTCTACCAGGCCAGCCAGCCACCCGCGCTGGACTGGGTCACTCGCCCCGGTGAGCGACGCACCATTTACTACGCCGAAGGCATCAGCGACGTGCTGGTCTCGCCCACCCTCAACGGCCGTTTCGCCATGCTCGAAAGCCACCTGGCACCCGGTGCCAGCAGTGGCGAGGGGCATCTGGATGACAGCTCCGAGCAAGGCGGTTTCGTCCTGGAAGGTGAACTGACCCTCTGGCTCGCCGACGACGAGCAAGCCGTGACCCTCGCGCCCAACGACAGCTTTCAGCTGCCGCCCAACCGCCACTTTCGCTACGCCAACCTGACCGACCAGACGACCCGCGTCCTCTGGGTATTCCGATGAGAGCACAGCATGACCAAAACAACAGGCTTTCCCGATCTGCTCAGTGAAGTCCGCGCGTTCCGTGCCCAGTATCCCGACGTCAGCCATGTCGACCTGCTCAGCCTGGACATCCCCGGGCACTTCTATGGCAAGCGCTACCCCATCGACATGCTGGAAAAAGTCGCCGCTGGCAGCCCGTTGAAGCTGCCGCAGAATTGCGTGCTGCTGGGTGTGCAAGGCGGGCTGTTCCCGATTGGCGACTACTGCTTCAACGACGGCGACCCGGATGCCATCCGCCGCCTGATCCCCGGCACGCTCAAGCCGGTGAGCTGGGAACGCGAACCGCTGGGGCAGATGCTGATCAGCTCCGACGGCACCGCCGCACCCATCGAGTTCGAACCCCGCGAGGTCCTTGCCCGTGTGCTGCAGCGCCTGGAACGTCGCGGCATTCGCCCGGTGGTGGCGTTCGAGCTGGAGTTCTACCTGTTCGACCGGGCGCTCAAGCAGGGCCTGCCACAGTTCCCCCGCGACCCGCTCAGCGATGACCCGGACGACCAGCCCAACATGCACATCGAACGGCTGTCGCGCTTCAGCGAGGTGCTGCACGACATGGTCGAGACCGCCAATGCGCAAGGTGTGGATGCCAACGTCATCACCGCCGAGCTGGGCCCCGGCCAGTTCGAGATCAACTTCGGCCACTGCGACGACGGCCTGCAAGCCGCCGACTGGGCCGCCCTGTTCTGCCGCAGCACCCGGGGTGTCGCGCTCAAGCACGGGCTGCGCGCCTCGTTCATGAGCAAGCCCTACCTGCAGGCACCGGGCAGCGGCATGCATGTGCACGTGAGCCTGTACGACCAGGCCGGCAACAACCTGCTGGCCGCCGACCAGCAACGCCCGTTGCGCCATGCCGTGGCCGGCTGTCTGGCACTGCTGCCGCACTGCATGCCGATCTTCGCCGCCAACCACAATGCGTTCCGCCGCTATGGCGCCATGGTCAACGCCGCCAGCCGCGCGAGCTGGGGTTTCGAAGACCGCGATGCGTGCATTCGCATTCCCGAATCGGATGCGCGCAACCTGCGTATCGAGCACCGGTTGGCGGGGGCGGATGCCAACCCGTACCTGGTGCTGGCAGCGATCCTGTGTGGCATGGAGCATGGGCTGGATGCCGGGCAGGAACCGATTGCGCCGCTGAACGAAGATCGCAGCAGCGGCATCGATTTCCCCAAAGACATGCTCGGCGCAGTCACGGCCATGCGCAGCCACCCGGCGGTCAACGAGGGGCTGGGTGAAGAGTTCGTGATGGTGTATTGCGAGAACAAGCGTCAGGACCATCTGGCGTTCATGCAGGAAGTCAGTGCGCGGGAGTACCGCTGGTTCATGTGACATAGGTGATGGCCTGTTCGCGGGCACGCCCGCTCCCACAGGTGTCGCACAAGCCTTGAGGCAAGCGCAGGACCTGTGGGAGCGGGCGTGCCCGTGAACAGGCCGGTCCTGCCACAACAAATCCGGTAGCCGAACGAAATCCCTCCTATTCTCAATAGCTCACTTCGGTTCCTGCACTGAGGAGACACGACCATGAGCTACGTAACAACGAAGGATGGCGTTCAGATCTTCTACAAGGACTGGGGCCCGCGCGACGCGCCGGTCATCCACTTCCACCACGGCTGGCCGCTCAGCGCTGACGACTGGGACGCGCAGATGCTGTTCTTCCTGGCCAAAGGTTTTCGCGTGGTCGCCCACGACCGCCGCGGCCACGGGCGCTCCAGCCAGGTCTGGGACGGCCACGACATGGACCACTATGCCGACGATGTGGCTGCCGTAGTCGCCCACCTCGGCACCCAGGGCGCGGTGCATGTCGGCCACTCCACCGGTGGCGGCGAAGTGGTGCGCTACATGGCGCGCCACCCCGGTGACCCGGTGACCAAGGCCGTGCTGATTGCCGCCGTGCCACCGCTGATGGTACAGACACCGGCCAACCCCGGCGGTCTGCCCAAATCGGTGTTCGACGGCTTCCAGGCCCAGGTCGCCAGCAACCGCGCGCAGTTCTACCGCGATGTGCCGGCCGGGCCGTTCTATGGCTACAACCGGCCGGGTGTGGAGGCGTCGGAGGGCATCATCGGCAACTGGTGGCGCCAAGGCATGATCGGCAGCGCCAAGGCGCATTACGATGGCATCGTGGCGTTCTCGCAGACCGACTTCACCGAGGACCTCAAGGGCATCCAGCAGCCCGTGCTGGTGATGCATGGTGATGATGACCAGATCGTGCCTTACGAGAATTCCGGACCGCTTTCGGCCAAGTTGCTGCCCAATGGCACGTTGAAGACCTACAAAGGCTACCCGCACGGCATGCCGACCACCCATGCCGATGTGATCAACGCGGATCTGCTGGCGTTCATCCAGAGTTGATGTAATTAGCCTGTACCGGCCTCTTCGCGGGCTTGCCCGCTCCCACAGGTACTGCAGAGTGCTCGAAACCTGTGATGATCCTGTGGGAGCGGGCAAGCCCGCGAAGAGGCCGGCACTGGCAACCGTTTGCGCCCAGGCTTACCATGTCCTCTTCCAGCGCGGCCATTTGCCGCACGCCCTGCCCTCTGCCTGCCAGACACCCATGCCCTTCGAACTCACCGTAGAACCGCTCACCCTGCTGATCCTCGCCTTGGTCGCCTTCGTCGCCGGTTTCATCGATGCCATCGCCGGCGGCGGCGGCCTGCTGACCACCCCGGCGCTGCTCACCGCCGGCATGCCGCCGCACCTGGTGCTTGGCACCAACAAGCTCAGCTCGACCTTTGGCTCGGCCACCGCTGGCTTCACCTACTACAAGCGCAAGCTGTTCCACCCGGCGCAATGGCGCCCAGCCTTGTTCGCAACGCTGGTCGGCGCCTCGATCGGTGCGGTGGTGGCGCACTACATGCCGGCCGAGTGGTTGAACAAGATGCTGCCGGTGATCGTCTTCGCCTGCGGTGTCTACCTGTTGTTCGGCGGCACGCCCAAGGCGCCGCTGGATGCCGATGCGCCGATCAAGAAGAAATGGCAATTTCCCCAAGGCTTCACCTTGGGTTTCTACGACGGCGTGGCCGGCCCGGGTACCGGTGCGTTCTGGACCGTGAGCACGCTGCTGCTCTACCCCATCGACCTGGTGCGTGCCAGCGGCGTGGCGCGCAGCATGAACTTCGTCAGCAACATCGCGGCGCTGACGGTGTTCATCATTTCCGGGCAGGTGGATTACATCGTCGGCCTGTGCATGGGCCTGTCGGTGATGGTCGGCGCCTTCTTCGGCGCACGCACGGCGATCAGCGGCGGCAGCAAGTTCATCCGCCCGGTGTTCATCACCGTGGTGCTCGCGTTGACCGTGCGCCTAGCGTGGCAGCACTGGTTCGGGCAGGCCTAACCGCCGCGCCACATATAGGTCGATCAGATACCGGGCGATGGAGCGCCCGGCCGGCAGTGGCGGCAGGTCATGGACGCTGAACCACTTGGCGTCCTCGATCTCGTCCGGCTGCATGACGATCTCGCCCCCGGCGTATTCGGCATGGAAGCCCAGCATCATCGAATGCGGGAACGGCCAGCACTGGCTGCCGACGTACTGGATGTTCCGCACCTCCACCGCCACCTCTTCGCGCACCTCGCGCACCAGGCAGTCCTCGGCCGACTCGCCCGGCTCGGCGAAGCCCGCCAGAGTGCTGTACACCCCCGTGACGAAGCGCGGCGAACGGGCCAGCAGGATCTCGTCGCCACGGGTCACCAGCACGATCATGCTCGGCGAAATGCGCGGGTAGCTGCGCAGGTCGCAGGGCTGGCAGTACATCGCCCGCTCCCAGCGGATCTGCGTCATCGCCTGGCCGCAACTGCCGCAGAAGCGGTGCTCGCGGGCCCAGGTGCCGATCTGTGCGGCATAGCCGAGTACTTTGTAGGTGTCGAAGTCGCCTTCCAGCATGAACGCACGCAGGCTGCGCCAGCTGCAGCCCGGCACCTCGACGGCGCTGCGCAGTTCCAGCAGGAATACCGGCTCGCCGTCGAAATGGCCGATGCCGTGTTCGCACAGCACGTCCAGGTCCTGGCGCTTGAGCCAGTCGCGGGGGAACAGCGCGCCGTTGGCGTCCACCAGGAACCCTTCCGGGCTGCGGGCCACGGCCAGCCCCCCGGTGATCTGTGGGTCGAGTACTGCGGTAGTCCAGCGAGCTGACATGTCGGGGGTTCCTTTACTGCGCGTCCCCCGGCCCGGTCAGTCGGCGAACGACGGTTTCTGTTTGCTCATGTGCGCCGCCACGGCCACGCGCAGGTCTTCGGACTGCAGCATCGCGGCGTTCCAGGTGGCGATGTAATCCAGGCCATCGTCGATGCGATGGTCACGCATGTAGCTGAGCATTTCCTTGGTGCCGGCCACGGCGATCGGCGATTTTGCGGCAATCTCGCGGGCAATGGCAAAGACCCCGTCGAGCAACGCGGCCTGATCATCATAGACCCGGTTGACCAAGCCGATGCGCAGCGCCTCGTCGGCTTCCACATTGCGCCCGGTGAAGGCCAGCTCACGCATGATGCCGTCGCCGATGATACGTGGCAAACGTTGCAAGGTGCCGACATCGGCGGCCATGCCCATGTCGATTTCCTTGATCGAGAACTGCGCATCGCGGCTGCAGTAACGCATGTCGCAGGCGGAGATGAGGTCGATGGCGCCACCGATGCAGTAACCCTGCACCGCCGCCAGCACCGGCTTGCGGCAGTTGTCCACGGCATTGAAGGACGCCTGCAGGCGCTGGATGGTCTTGCGCAGGAAGCGTGCATTGCGGCCAACGTCCTTGCCCATCTGCCCGGCCAGTGATGCCAGCATCATCAGGTCGATACCGGCGGAAAAATGCTTGCCGGCGCCACTGATCACCACCGCACGCACGGCATCGGTGTCCTCGATCCACTGGAAGATGTCGACGATTTCCGCCCAGAAGGCCGCGTTCATCGCGTTGATCTTTTCCGGGCGGTTGATCTGCACATGGGCGATGTTGTCGGTCAGTTCGACCTTGAACGCGGTGTACTCGGTCACGGGCGGCACTCCTGTGGGTTAAGGGTTCACAGCGTGGATGGTAACCCAGGCGCGTGACCGTGCTTGTGCCAAAAACGGGACTGCATGCCTTGTCGAAATCGCCGTGCGCCGTTCGACCATAGGTGAATCATCACCCCCTTCAAGCCTTTCAGGAGAGCCCCATGCGCAAACTCATCGTAGCCGCCTTTGTCAGCCTCGACGGCGTCATGCAGGCCCCCGGCGGCCCTCAGGAAGACACCAGCGGCGGTTTCACCTTTGGCGGCTGGCTCGTGCCCCATGCCGAGGAAGTGTTCGGCCAGGCCATGCAGGCGCTGTTCAGCCAGCCTTTCGAATTGCTGCTCGGCCGGCGCACCTACGACATTTTTGCCGGCTACTGGCCGAAGGTGAAGGACGACACTGAGGATTTTTCCATCGCCAACCTGTTCAACAGCGTGGCCAAGCATGTCGCCACCCATGACCGTGACAGCCTCCATTGGCACAACAGCCATGCGCTGGGCGCGGATATTGTCGCGGCGGTACGTGCCCTGAAGCAGCAGGATGGCGCTGACCTGCTGACCCAGGGCAGTGCCGATGTGGTGCAGCAACTGCTTGCCGCTGGCCTGGTCGATGAGCTGCAGTTACTCATTCACCCCGTGTTGCTGGGACATGGCAAGCGCTTGTTTGGCGACGATGCTGCACCTGGGGTTTTCACCCTGGTACATTCGCAGGTGACGCCGAAGGGCGTGATCATCGCCCGCTATGTGCGGGCGGGGGAAGTTGAGACCGGGTCGTTTGATTTGCCGCCGGAGAATGGGTGAGGGCCGGGGCGCTTGCCTTGGCATTTTCAGCGCCTGTGAGATCGAGCGCCGCGCGGGCGGCGCTCGATCTCACAGGCGCCAGAAAACTCAAACCAGGGAGACCCGATACAACTTTTACGCCGAGCCCGCATCGAACCCAAAGAGAGCCCCACACTCGCTGACAGGAGGTTTGCCATGGCGATGCGCACGGCCCTGATGCTTTCCTGCATGACCCTGGCCCTGATGGGCTGCGTCGGTTCCAACGACGACCACCACACCCCGCCGACCACCGAGCAGGTCGACCTGCAGCGCTACCAAGGCACCTGGTACGAGCTGGCCCGCCTGCCGATGTTCTTCCAGCGCAACTGCGTGCAGTCTGAAGCCCATTACGGCTTGCGCGAGGATGGCCGGATCGACGTGACCAACCGCTGCAAGGAAAAGGACGGCGAATGGAACGAGGCCCGCGGCATTGCCGAAGCCCAGGTCCCGGGCAAAACCGACAAGCTCTGGGTGCGCTTCGACAACTGGTTCAGCCGCCTGGCGCCGGACCTGACCAAGGGTGAATACTGGGTGCTGTACCACGACAACGACTACCGCGTGGCGCTGGTCGGCCACCCCAACCGCGAATACCTGTGGCTGCTGTCGCGCACACCGGCGATCACCGACCAGACGCGTGACCAACTGGTGGCGATTGCCCGCAAGCAGGGTTATGACACCAGCAAGCTGATCTGGCGCCAGGACACCCCTGCCGTGCCCTGAACATCGACGCGCCGCTGCTTTGCGTCTAAGGTGTGGCTCCCCCACGCACGGAGCGAAACATTGGACCTGCAGTTTCTGGGCACTTCCTCCGGGGTGCCCACCAAAGCCCGCAACGTCAGCGCCACTGCCGTCATCGAAGCCAGCGGCAAGCACTGGTACCTGGTCGATTGCGGCGAAGGCACCCAGCACCAGTTGCTGCACAGCTCGCTCTCGATGCGCGACCTGCGCGGCATCTTCATCACCCATGTGCATGGCGACCATTGCTTCGGCCTGCCTGGGCTGCTGGCCAGCGCCGGGATGGCCGGGCGCAGCGAGCCGCTCGACCTGATCCTGCCGGGCGCGCTGCAGGACTGGGTGCGCCTGAGCCTGGCAGCCAGCGCAACCCACCTGCCGTTCGAGCTGCGCATGTTGCCGGTCGAGGGCCTGGGGCAGTGGCAAAGCGGTAACCTACAGGTCAGTACCGTGCAGCTGTCGCACCGGGTACCGAGCGTTGGCTTCGTGTTCACCGAACTGAACCCCGAACCACGCCTGGATGTTCAGCGGCTGGAGGCCGAAGGAATCCCGCGCGGGCCATTGTGGGGTGAGCTGGCCAAGGGGCTGGTGGTCGAACACGACGGGCAATGGCTCGATCCGCGTGACTACCTGAAAGCCTCCCGGCCACCGCGGCGGGTGATCGTCTGCGGCGATAACGATAATCCGGCGTTGCTCGCCGAGGCCGCCCAGGATGCCGACGTGCTGGTGCATGAGGCAACGTACACCCTGCCCATCGTCGAGCGCAGCGGCAATGCGTTTGGCCACAGCACGGCGGCGGCGGTGGCGCAGTTCGCTGAAGCGGCGCGGGTGCGGAACCTGGTGCTCACGCATTTCAGTGCGCGGTACCAGGGGGATCCGAAACGCAGCCCGTGCATTGATGACGTGCGTGATGAGGCGCTGGCCCATTACACCGGGCACCTGACCCTGGCGCGAGACCTGCAGCGTTACCACATCGGGCGTGATGGGCTGCTGGTGGCCGTCTCGGCTTGAGATCGCCGGGGCTGCCTGGCAGCCCATTCGCGGGCAAGCCCGCTCCCACAGGTACTGCGCAAATTTCGATGCATGTGCAGTACCTGCGAGAGATCACCCAGCCCTGTGGGCTGCGCTGTCGCGCAGAGAACTGAGTTCGCAAACGGTCCGCATACCCTGTGGGAGCAACTGTCTTGCTCAATTTCTGGACTCTGGCGCGATCCCTGTGGGAGCGGGCTTGCCCGCGAAGGGCTGCGCAGCAGCCCCCCGCAGCGCGTCGTTATGCCGCCAGGCGCCCGCTGGCGATCGCCTCCGACGCCGCCAGCATGGCTCGCAGCAACACCGCGCAACCCGCCGCCAGGTCTTCTGGCGTGGCGTTCTCGATCTCGTTGTGGCTGATGCCGTTTTCGCAAGGCACGAAGATCATTCCCGCCGGCCCCAGCTCGGCAAGGAAGATCGCGTCATGCCCCGCCCCGCTGACGATGTCCATGTGCGGCAGGCCCAGCGCCTGCGCCGACTGGCGCACGGCATCGACACAACCACGGTCGAAGTACAGCGCCGGGAAGTCCGCCGTGGGGACCAGCTCATGGCTCAGGCCATGCTTGGCACAGGTAGCTTCGATCACCGTACGCACCTCGGCGATCATCGCATCCAGCTGATCGCCTTCCAGGTGACGGAAGTCCAGGGTCATGCGCACTTCACCCGGGATCACGTTGCGCGAGCCGGGGTAAGCCTGCAGGCAACCGACCGTGCCACAAGCATGAGGTTGGTGCGCGTGAGCGGTGCGGTTGACGGCTTCGACCACGGCCGCGGCGCCCACCAGGGCGTCCTTGCGCAGGTGCATCGGGGTCGGGCCGGCGTGGGCTTCGACGCCGCGCAGGGTCAGGTCGAACCACTTCTGCCCCAGGGCGCCGAGGACCACGCCGATGGTCTTGGCCTGGTCTTCGAGGATCGGCCCCTGTTCGATGTGCGCTTCGAAGTAGGCGCCTACCGGGTGGCCGAGCACCGCGCGCTGGCCGGCATAGCCAATGGCGTTCAGCGCCTCGCCGACCGACACGCCCTGGGCATCACGCTTGGCCAGGGTTTCTTCCAGGGTGAATTTGCCGGCGAACACACCCGACCCCATCATGCAGGGCGCAAAGCGCGAGCCTTCTTCGTTGGTCCACACCACCACTTCCAGCGGCGCCTCGGTCTCGATGCCCAGGTCATTGAGGGTACGCAGCACCTCAAGCCCGGCCATCACCCCGAAACAGCCATCGAACTTGCCACCAGTGGGCTGGGTGTCGATATGGCTGCCGGTCATCACCGGTGGCAGCTTGGGGTTGCGCCCAGGCCTGCGGGCGAAGATATTGCCCACCCCATCGACACTGACGCTGCAACCGGCGGCCTCGCACCATTCGACGAACAGGTCGCGGGCCTGGCGGTCGAGGTCGGTCAGCGCCAACCGGCACACGCCTCCCTTGGCCGTGGCGCCCAGGCGGGCGAGGTCCATCAGCGATTGCCACAGGCGCGCGCTATCGACGTGGCGCTCGGTGGATTTCAGCACATGCTGGGATTGGCTCATGGTGTTTCTCCTCAGGCATTTTTATTGGTTTGTACTGGCGCAATCGCCGGCCCACGCACCGCCACGCCACCCAGGGCGTAGTACAGCGCCCCGCCCAGCAGCGACCCGGTGAACCAGCCATAGTCGTAGAACCAGCTGAAACTGCTGTTACCGATGGCCAGCACGGTCAGCGCCACCGGCAAGGCAAAGGCAGCGAAGCCCGCCCAGTTCCATGCCGGGTACACGTCATCGCGGTACAGGCCGGCCAAGTCCAGTTGCTGGCGGCGGATCAGGAAGTAGTCCACCACCATGATCCCGGCAATCGGCCCGAGCAGGCTGGAGTAGCCAAGCAACCAGTTGGAATAGACGCTCTCCAGGCTCAGGTCGGAAACGATCCAGCCAAGCTTCTTCAGCAGTTCGTGGCTCATCAGCGCCAGGCCGATGAAACCGGTCAGCCACACCGCACGGCTACGCCCGATCAGGCGCGGGGCGATGTTCTGGAAGTCGTTGGTTGGCGAGACGATGTTGGCGGCCGTGTTGGTCGATAGCGTGGCGATCACGATCAGCGCCATGGCCAGCGCCACCCAGCCGGGGCTGTGGATCTTGCCGATCAGGCTGACCGGGTCGGACACCGTTTCACCCACCAGCGACGCCGAGGCGGCGGTCATCACCACACCCAGCGCGGCGAACAGGAACATGGTCAGCGGCAAGCCGAAGATCTGCCCGAGAATCTGGTCCTTCTGGCTCTTTGCATAGCGGCTGAAGTCGGGAATGTTCAGCGACAAGGTGGCCCAAAAGCCAACCATGGCGGTGAGCCCGGCGCAGAAGTAACCGATCACGCTGGCCCCTTCCGGGCGCTTGGGTGGCTGCGCCAGCAGTTCGCTCATCGACATGTGCGGCAAGGCCCAGAACAGCAGGCCGAAACCGACCGCCACCAGCAGCGGTGCCGACAGGGTTTCCAGCCACTTGATCGACTCGGCGCCGCGCAGCACCACCCACAGGTTCAGCGCCCAGAACACCATGAAACCGATCACCTCACCGGTACCGCCCAGCGCCTTCCAGCCGTCGAAGATCGAGCCGAGGAACAGGTGGATGGCCAGGCCGCCGAACATCGTCTGGATGCCGAACCAGCCACAGGCCACCACCGCGCGGATCAGGCACGGCACGTTGGAGCCGAAGATGCCGAACGACGAGCGCAGCAGCACCGGGAACGGGATGCCGTACTTGGTGCCGGGGAAGGCGTTGAGGGTCAGCGGGATCAGCACGATGAGGTTGGCCAGCAGAATCGCCAGCAGTGCCTCGCCCACGCTCAGGCCGAAGTAGGCCGTGAGCACGCCGCCGAGGGTGTAGGTGGGCACACAGATGGACATGCCCACCCACAGCGCGGTGATGTGCCATTTGTTCCAGGTGCGCTGGTGCACCTTGGTCGGCGCGATGTCATGGTTGTAGCGCGGGCTGTCGAGGACGTCACTGCCCGCGGACAGCTCGAACAGGCCAGCCTGCTCGATCACTTCCGATCTGCTCTGTTGCATGGGGCCTTCTCCAGTTTCTTCTAGTTGTTTGCTCATCGGGCTAACGCGATGGCCGGAGTACACACACCACCAGTACTGCTCCTCCGGTCCGGCCTGGCGGTTGTGGCCGTACTCAAATTGCGTGCCGGGTTGGCCTGCGCCTACCCGGCCGGCCGCCGCCGACCGGAGGTAATCAACTGATCTGCAAAGCATTGTTGCGCGGCAGGCGCGGGCACGGTTATCCCCTCGCCTGCCGCTTGCGCCACCTTGGGCCGGCCCTGGCCCCTGCAACAGGTTTCAAACTGGTGCAGCCTGGTTTTTCATCGGCGCGGCCTGCGCCTCGAAGCCAGGAATCAAGCAGCTGATTTTGCATGGAAAATCTTGACCAATTTGGCTTCTTGTCAAGTGCGTCAAAATGGTGAAAGGCCTCACCATTTTGGTGATCTCTACAATTAATCGTTATTTATCAAATAGTTATTAACGATATATGCATATAAATTATTTTCTTGAACAATTCCAAAACTGCATCTAGATTCCAATCTTGTCAGGCCTGACAGGATTAACCCGTATCCTCCAGCCACTGGCACATAACAATTTCAAGAACCGGCACAGACCGGTCAGCCTGCGAGGAAGACGGCATGTCCCTGTTGATCCGTGGCGCCACCGTGGTTACCCATGAAGAGAGCTATCCCGCCGATGTCCTGTGTGTCGATGGCCAGATCCGCGCCATCGGCAAAGACCTCGAAGCCCCTACCGACTGCGAGATCCTCGACGGCAGCGGCCAGTACCTGATGCCCGGCGGCATCGACCCACACACCCACATGCAGTTGCCCTTCATGGGTACGGTCGCCAGCGAGGACTTCTTCAGCGGCACCGCCGCAGGGCTGGCCGGTGGCACCACCTCGATCATCGATTTCGTCATCCCCAACCCGCAGCAGTCGCTGCTGGAGGCCTTCCACACCTGGCGCGGCTGGGCACAGAAGAGCGCGTCCGACTACGGCTTCCATGTTGCCATCACCTGGTGGAGCGAACAGGTTGCCGAAGAAATGGGCGAGCTGGTCAGCCAACATGGGGTCAACAGCTTCAAGCACTTCATGGCCTACAAAAACGCCATCATGGCGGCCGACGACACCCTGGTGGCCAGCTTCGAGCGCTGCCTGCAGCTGGGTGCGGTGCCCACCGTGCATGCCGAGAACGGCGAGTTGGTCTACCACCTGCAACAGAAGCTGCTGGCCCAGGGCCTGACCGGGCCAGAGGCGCACCCGCTGTCGCGGCCTTCGCAAGTCGAAGGCGAAGCCGCCAGCCGTGCCATCCGCATTGCCGAGACCATCGGCACGCCGTTGTACGTGGTGCATATCTCCAGCCGTGAAGCGCTGGACGAAATCACCTACGCCCGGGCCAAGGGCCAGCCGGTGTACGGCGAAGTGCTGCCGGGCCACCTGCTGATCGACGACAGTGTCTATCGCCACCCGGACTGGGCGACCGCCGCTGGTTATGTGATGAGCCCTCCGTTCCGCCCGCGCGAGCACCAGGAGGCGCTGTGGCGCGGCCTGCAATCGGGCAACCTGCACACCACCGCCACCGACCATTGCTGCTTCTGCGCCGAGCAGAAAGCCATGGGCCGCAACGACTTCAGCCGCATCCCCAACGGCACCGCCGGCATCGAGGACCGCATGGCGGTGCTGTGGGACGCCGGGGTCAACAGTGGGCGCCTGTCGATGCACGAGTTCGTCGCGCTGACCTCGACCAACACCGCGAAGATCTTCAACCTGTTCCCGCGCAAGGGCGCCATCCGCGTCGGTGCCGACGCCGACCTGGTGCTTTGGGACCCGCAGGGCACGCGCACCATCTCGGCCCAGACCCACCACCAGCGGGTCGACTTCAACATCTTCGAAGGCCGCACCGTACGCGGCATCCCCAGCCACACCATCAGCCAGGGCAAGGTGCTCTGGGCCGATGGCGACCTGCGCGCCGAGCCTGGCGCCGGTCGTTACGTGGAGCGCCCGGCCTACCCCTCGGTATACGAGGTACTGGGCCGACGCGCCGAGCAACAGCGCCCGACACCCGTTCAGCGCTGACCTGACCCGCATTGCCGTACCGGCCCTCAGAGGCCGGGCGGCGCCGTATTGCCGTTGACTGCCACGACCAAAAAGAAAAGAGAGGCTACAACCGTGATCGATGCCCTGAACCATTTGCCGCGCCCACGCGCCGGCAGCGACCCATTGGCCGAGCGTTTCACCGACCTGGCCCCGCCGCTCACCGCCCGCCAGGCCGCCGTCGAGAGCGCCCGCTGCCTGTATTGCTACGACGCCCCCTGCGTGAACGCCTGCCCGAGCGAGATCGACATCCCGTCGTTCATCCACCGCATCAGCGACGAGAACCTGCAAGGCGCCGCCGAACGCATCCTGTCGGCCAACATCCTCGGCGGCAGCTGCGCCCGCGTGTGCCCCACCGAGATTCTCTGCCAGCAGGCCTGCGTGCGTAACAACGCCCAGGAATGCGCCCCGGTGCTGATCGGCCAGTTGCAGCGCTACGCCGTGGACAATGCCCAGTTCAGTGAGCACCCGTTCAAGCGCTCGCCCGCTACGGGCAAGCGCATTGCCGTGGTCGGAGCCGGCCCCGCCGGGCTGTCGTGCGCCCATCGCCTGGCCATGCACGGCCATGACGTGGTGGTGTTCGAAGCCTGCGACAAGGCCGGTGGCCTCAACGAGTACGGCATCGCCCGCTACAAGCTGGTGGACGACTATGCCCAGCGCGAAGTGGAATTCCTGCTTGGCATCGGTGGCATCGAGATCCGTCACGGCCAGCGCCTGGGTGCCAACCTTGGCCTGGGCGAGCTGCGCGACCAGTTCGACGCGGTGTTCCTCGGCCTGGGCCTGAACGCCGTGCGCCAGCTCGGCCTGGGCGACGAAGAAGCCCCCGGCCTGCTCGCTGCCACCGCGTACATCCGCGAACTGCGCCAGGCCGACGACCTGGCGCAACTGCCGCTGGCCGACCGCTGCCTGGTGATCGGCGCCGGCAACACCGCCATCGACATGGCCGTGCAAATGAGCCGCCTGGGCGCCCGCGACGTCAACCTGGTCTACCGCCGTGGCCATGCCGACATGGGCGCCACCGGCCATGAGCAGGACATCGCCAAGGCCAACCAGGTGCGCCTGCACACCTGGGCCCGCCCCGACGCCGTGCTGCTCGATGACGACGGCCGTGTACGCGGCATGCGCTTCATGCGCACCGAACTGGCTGACGGCCGCCTGCGTGACACCGGTGAGACTTACGAGCTGGCCGCCGATGCCATCTTCAAGGCCATCGGCCAACGCTTCGACGATGCCAGCCTTGGCGACCCGGTCGCCGCACAACTGGCGCGCGACGGCGAGCGAATCCGCGTCGACGAAAACATGCGCACCAGCCTGGCGGGTGTCTATGCCGGCGGCGACTGCACCGCGCAGGGCCAGGACCTCACCGTCCAGGCCGTGCAACACGGCAAGCTGGCCGCCGAAGCCATCCATGCCCAACTCATGCTCAACGTGGAGGCAGCGTAAATGGCCGACCTGTCCATCGAATTCGCCGGTATCAAGGCACCCAACCCCTTCTGGCTGGCCTCTGCGCCCCCCACCGACAAGGCCTACAACGTGGTCCGCGCTTTCGAGGCCGGCTGGGGCGGCGTGGTCTGGAAGACCCTGGGCGAGGACCCGGCGGCGGTCAACGTGTCGTCACGTTATTCCGCGCACTACGGCCCCAACCGCCAGGTGCAGGGCATCAACAACATCGAGCTGATCACCGACCGTTCGCTGGAGATCAACCTGCGGGAAATCACCCAGGTGAAAAAGGACTGGCCCGACCGTGCCTTGGTCGTGTCGCTGATGGTGCCGTGCGTGGAAGAATCGTGGAAGTTCATCCTGCCGCTGGTGGAAGCCACCGGCGCCGATGGCATCGAGCTGAATTTCGGCTGCCCGCACGGCATGCCGGAGCGCGGCATGGGCGCGGCGGTCGGCCAGGTGCCGGAGTACGTGGAGATGGTCACCCGCTGGTGCAAGATGCACTGCTCGCTGCCGGTGATCGTCAAGCTCACGCCGAACATCACCGACATTCGCCAGTCGGCCCGTGCGGCCCATCGCGGCGGTGCCGATGCGGTGTCGCTGATCAACACCATCAACTCGATCACCAGCGTCGACCTGGACCGCATGGTCGCCCACCCCATCGTTGGTGATCAGAGCACCCACGGCGGTTACTGCGGCTCGGCGGTCAAGCCGATCGCGTTGAACATGGTCGCCGAGATCGCCCGCGACCCGGAAACCCGCGGGCTGCCGATCTGTGGCATCGGCGGGATCGGCAGCTGGCGCGATGCCGCCGAGTTCATCGCCCTGGGCAGCGGTGCGGTGCAAGTGTGCACGGCGGCGATGCTGCATGGCTTTCGCATCGTCGAGGACATGAAGGACGGCCTGGCACGCTGGATGGACCAGCACGGCCACCGCAACCTCGAAGCGTTCCGCGGGCAGGCGGTGGGACATACCACCGACTGGAAGTACCTGGACATCAACTACAAGTCGGTGGCGCATATCGACCAGGATGCGTGCATTGGCTGTGGCCGCTGCCATATTGCCTGTGAGGATACTTCGCACCAGGCGATTGCCAGCACGCTGAAGGCAGACGGGACGCATGCCTACAGCGTGATCGAGGACGAATGCGTGGGCTGCAACCTGTGCCAGATCACCTGCCCGGTGGAGAACTGCATCGAGATGGTGGCGCAGGATACCGGCAAGCCTTACCTGAACTGGACCCAGGATCCGCGCAACCCCTATCGCGAGGCCAGTTGAAGCATTGGGGCTGCTGCGCAGCCCTTCGCGGGCAAGCCCGCTCCCACAGGTATCTCGCAACATTCAAGGCTTGCGCGGCACCTGTGGGAGCGGGCTTGCCCGCGAAGGGCCGCGCAGCGGCCCCCGTTGTTCATGGTTCCAGCCCGATCCCGCGCAGGATCACACAGGTCACCGTCTGCACCGCACTCTCGAACGCCCTGTCGGACAACGGCTCACCCTCGTTCAGCAACGCCACCTGATAGCCAAAGTCGGCATAGTGCTGTGTCGACGCCCAGATCATGTAGAGCAGCGCCGAAGGCTCCACCGGCAGGATGCGCCCCTCTGCCACCCAACGGCGGATCTTGTCTTCCTTGAGTTTCGCCCAGGGCACCAGGCTCTCAGCGAGGTTCACCCCCAGCACCGGCGCCCCATGCAGCATCTCTTCGGCCCAGATCTTCGAACCCAGCGGCCGTGAACGTGAATGGCCCATCTTGGCGCGGATGTAGCTGGTCAGCACCACCCGCGGGTCATCGAAGTTCTCGAAGCACAGCGCGTCCTGCTTCCACACATCCAGCAGGTCCTGCAGCACCGCGCGGAACAGCTCGTCCTTGGTGCTGAAGTAGTAATGCAGGTTGGAGCGCGGCAGCTCGGCCTGCTCGGCGATGTCGCCCATGGAAGTCGCGCCATAGCCTTTTTCGGCGAACACCTTTTCCGCGGCCACGAGGATCTTCTCGATATTGCGACGGCGGATTTCGATCTTGTGGTTGGCCATCAGGCTTGGGCCGTCCACACCGCGCCGGTCAAACGACCATCCCTGAACTCGGTGTAGGTCGGCCCGTAGTCGGTGAGGCGCCAGCCGAACACGCTGCCGTAAAAAGCCTTGCTCCGTGCGATATCGCTGACATTGAACTCGATGTTGTCGATCTGCCGATCGTGGCCACGAACGCTCATGGGTGCTCCTTGCCGAATGGGGTTGGCTTAGTCTACTCCGACGGCCCTGTCGCCGCTTGGACGCTCAGCCACATCTTGCCCGGTCCCGCACCGGGCACTGAGCCCGGTGCAGGTTCAGCGCCGTGTTGATGATGCCAATATGGCTGAACGCCTGGGGGAAGTTGCCAAGCATGCGCTTGCCGGCCGGGTCGTACTGCTCGGCCAGCAGGCCGACGTCATTGCACAAGCCGGCAAGCTTTTCGTACAGCGCCTGCGCCTCGGCCTCGCGCCCCAGCAGTACATACACATCGGCCAGCCAGAACGAACAGACCAGGAACGTGCCCTCCCCCGGCGTCAGCCCGTCGCTGCAGCTGTCGCTGTCGTAGCGCAGCAGCAGGCCGTTCTTCAGCAGGCGCTGCTCGATCTGCGCCAGGGTACGTTGAAAGCGCGGATCCTCAGCCGGCAGGAAGCCGGTTAGGGCGATCTGCAACAGGCTGGCGTCCATCTCGGCCGAGCCATAGGCCTGGACGAAGTGCTGGCCGCTGCCATCGAGCCCGTGTGCGCAGACTTCCCGATGAATCTCGTCAGCCACCTGCCGATAGTGGCGGCCCTGCTCGCGGCCCTCCTCGGTGGTGTCGGCCAGCCCGGCTGCGCGGTCGAAGGCGACCCAGGCCATGACCTTGGAGTGGACGAAGTGCTGACGGCCACCGCGCACTTCCCAGATGCCTTCGTCAGGCTCGCGCCAGATGTGCTCGACATAGGGCAGGATCAGCCGGGAGATCGCCGCACTGCGGGGATGGCGCGGCAGGCCGCCCTTGATCGCCTGGGTCATGGCGTCGGCCAGTTCGCCGTAGATGTCCAGCTGCACCTGTTGCGACGCTGCATTGCCAACCCGCACCGGCTGCGAGTGCTCGTAGCCGGCCAGCCACGGCAAGGTGTATTCCTGCAGGTCACGCTCGCCGGCCAGGCCGTACATGATCTGCATCTGTTCAGGGTTGCCGGCCACCGAACGCAGCAGCCACTCACGCCAGGCCTGGGCCTCATCGAAGTAGCCGAGGTTCATGAACGCCAGCAAGGTCATGGTGGCGTCGCGCAGCCAGCAGAAGCGGTAGTCCCAGTTGCGCTCGTGGCCGATGCGCTCGGGCAGCGAAGTGGTCACCGCCGCGACGATGCCGCCGGTAGGTGCATAGGTCATGGCCTTGAGGGTGAGCAGCGAGCGGCGCACCAGGCCGGTGTAGGGGCCGACCTCGGGACAACGGTCGGCGAACGCCTGCCAGTGCGTGAGGGTGTGGTGCAGCGCCTGGTCGATGTCACAGTCGGGTTGCACCGGCAGGTGCGAGGGCTGGTGACGGAGGCTGAACACCTGGCGCTCGCCGGCACACACGCGAAAACGGGCGACGGTGTGGTGGTCGAGACCGTGGGGCGCCACGCTGCTGCACAGGATCAGGCGATCGGGGCCGGCGACCGCACTGAGGGTCAGCGGGTCGATTTTCTCTACCCAGGGCACGCTGCGGCCGTAGTCGAAGCGCAGCACCAGGTCCATCTCGAAGTTGGCTTCGCCGGACAGCCCCTCGACGATGCGCACCATCGAGTTGACCTCGTCCAGCGGCATGAAGTCGAGCACTCGGGCGCGGCCGCTGGCAGTGACCCAGGTGGTTTCCAGCACCAGGGTGTCACCCAGGTACTGGCGGTGGGTGTGCTCGACCGGGTCGCTGGGCGCCAGGCGCCAGCGGCCGTTTTCTTCGTTGCCCAGCAGCGCGGCGAACACGGCCGGTGCGTCGAAACGCGGCAGGCACAACCAGTCGATCGAACCGTCGCGGCTGACCAGGGCGGCGCTGCGGCAGTTGCCGAGCAGAGCGTAATCTTCGATGTGGGCGGGCATTGCACCTCCTTTCAAAGATTGCCTGTCAGGGCCCTTTCGCGGGCTCGCCCGCTCCCACAGGTTGAGCACTGCTCTTGAGAGCGGTGAGATCCCTGTGGGAGCGGGCGTGCCCGCGAAGAGGCCCGCACAGACAACAAAGATCTTTCATCCCAGCTTGTGCCACTCGCGCTTGTCACGCGTCAGCAATTCATTGCCCGCTTCGGGGCCATCCTCGCCCGCCGGGTACTGATGCACCTCGCCCCCTTCGGCCCAGGCATCGAGAAACGGCTGCACCGCGCGCCAGCCGTTCTCGATGTTGTCGGCCCGCTGGAACAAGGTCTGGTCGCCGGTCAGGCAGTCGTAGATCAGCGTTTCATAGCCGGTGGCCGGGGTCATCTTGAAGAAGTCCTTGTAGGCAAAGCCCAGCTCGACGTTCTCCATCACCAGCTCCGGCCCAGGCCGCTTGGCCTGCAGGTCGAACCACATGCCTTCGTTGGGCTGGATCTGGATCTTCAGGTAGTTGGGCTTGGGCCGCTCCAGCTCCGACTCGCGAAACTGCGCGTAGGGCGCCGGCTTGAAACAGATGGCGATCTCGGTGTCGCGCACGCTCATGCGCTTGCCGGTGCGCAGGTAGAACGGCACCCCGGCCCAGCGCCAGTTGTCGATCATCACCTTGAGCGCCACGTAGGTCTCGGTCTGGCTGTCGGGGGCGACATTGTTTTCCTGGCGATAGCCCGGCAGCCGCTTGCGGCCCTGCTTGCCCGCCACGTACTGGCCACGCACCGAGTGTTTCAGGGCCATCTTCGCCGACCAGGGGCGAATGGCCCCGATCACCTTGGCCTTCTCGCCACGCACGGCATCGGCGCCGAACGCCGCCGGGGGTTCCATGGCGACCATCGCCAGCAGCTGGAACAGGTGGTTGGGGACCATGTCGCGCAGCGCGCCGGTGTTGTCGTAGAACGCACCACGGGTCTCCACGCCGACCGTCTCGGCGGCGGTGATCTGCACATGGTCGATGTAATGGTTGTTCCAGAACGACTCGAACAGGCCATTGGAGAAGCGGCTGACCAGAATGTTCTGCACCGTTTCCTTGCCCAGGTAATGGTCGATGCGGTAGATCTGCCGCTCGCCCATCACCTTCAGCAGGCAGGCGTTGAGCGCCTCGGCACTGGCCAGGTCGGTGCCGAAGGGTTTTTCCACCACCACACGCCGGAAGCCGCCGGCAGACTCGTCAAGGAGGCCGGCCTCGCCCAGGCGCTGAGCCACCTCGGGGAAGAAGCGCGGCGACGTGGCCAGGTAGAAGATGGCGTTGCCGTGGCTGGTTTTCTCGATGCGCTTGGCCAACGCCGCATAGGTCGCGGGGTCGAGGAAGTCGCCGGTCTGATAATCCAGGCGCTTGGCCAGGCGCGCCCACAGTTTTTCGTCCAGGCATCTGGCAGCGCCCTCGCCACCCTTGTCGCGTTCCTGCATGAAGGCATGCAGGCGCTCGGCGAATTCATCGGCCGTGGCCGCATTGTGGTCGACGCCGACGATACGCAGGTTGCGGTCCAGCAAACCGTCACGGCTGAGGTTGTAAAGCGCCGGCATCAACAGGCGCTTGACCAGGTCACCGTTGGCGCCAAACAGGAACAGCGTGCAGGGCGGAGCAGCAGGAATGGTCTGTTTGGTCATCAGTCTTTTTTCTCGACGTGGCCACCGAAGCCCAGGCGCATGGCCGAGAGGATCTTGTCGCCATAGGTGCCCTGCTGCTGGCGCGAGCGGAAGCGGGCGAACAGCGCGCTGGACAGCACCGGCACCGGCACCGCCTGTTCGACGGCCGCGTCGATGGTCCAGCGGCCTTCACCACTGTCGGACACCGAACCACTGAACTGCGCCAGCTGCGGGTCGGCCACCAACGCATCGGCGGTGAGGTCGAGCAGCCAGGAGGTGACCACGCTGCCACGGCGCCAGACTTCGGCGATCTCGGCCACGTTCAGGTCGAAGCGCTGGTCTTCCGGCAGCTCGTTGCCGCCCTTGCTGCGCAGCAGGTCGAAGCCTTCGGCATAGGCCTGCATCAGGCCGTACTCGATGCCGTTGTGCACCATCTTCACATAGTGCCCGGCGCCGGGTGGGCCAGCGTGGATATAGCCGTACTCGGCGCGCTGATGCTCACCGCTGCGGCCGTGGGTGCGCTGAATGTCACCGACGCCCGGCGCCAGGGCCTTGAACAAGGGCTCGAGGCGCTCGAACACGTCCTTCTCGCCGCCGATCATCATGCAATAGCCACGGTCCAGGCCCCAGACGCCCCCGGAGGTGCCGACATCCAGGTAATGCAAGCCGCGCTTGGCCAGTTCGCCGGCGCGGCGCATGTCGTCCTTGTAGAAGGTATTGCCGCCGTCGATGATCGCATCACCCGGCTCCAGCAGCGCGGCCAGCTGGGCGATGGTCTGCTCGGTAGGCTCGCCGGCCGGCAGCATCACCCACACCGCGCGCGGTGCCTTGAGCTTTTGCACCAGCGCGCCGAGGTCATGGGCACCTTGGGCGCCCTCGCCTTCCAGCCCGACGACGGCGTCACGGTTGCGATCATGGACCACCGTGCGGTGGCCGGCGCGCATCAGCCGCCTTGCGATATTGCCGCCCATGCGGCCCAGCCCGACGATTCCCAATTGCATGAGCCGATGCTCCCCTTTCGAAATGGATGACAAACACAGTTCAACTTTTCAGATTAGTCCAGCACCGAGCCCGAGGGTTCAGCGACGAACGGCCAGACAACGTTAAACAAAAAAGTTCCCATGGGCGGCAAAAGAATTCAGAATGCGCGCCGCGTGAAGCGTCTACGCTTTAACTGTCACCAGCCAAAACCGCGAGGTGTGCTCATGGGTACCTTGATGCCTGCTACTCCAACCCAGACCCTCTATGTCTCCGTACGCCGTGATGAGCTGCGCAAGTTGAAGGACGAACGTGACCAGCTGCGCCAGCAGGTCGCTCAGTTGCACCTGATGCTGGAACAAGCCCGTAGCGACGGTAAAGCCGTCAGCCTCTGATTCATCCCCTCCCCGGGTGGGAGCCTCGCGCTCCCACACTGCTGAAATACTGCCCCATAACGGTGCGCAACACGCTGGCCAGCCACCTGATGGCGCACCCATGCATTCGCCTTGCCCCACCCTCGAACACCCCCGTTCACATCCGGTCACATACGCCAACGTTTGCGTCTATCTCGGGTCATAACGAAAGTGACCAGTGGGTCACCTTTTTATCGCCGGCTCTCCTACACTCAGGTTTCGGCCCGCCATTTGCTCAGAGGAAGAGCGACGTAAAAAAGTCGAACTTTTGGAAATGGTGGCGGGTCAGCAACTAAGTAGGCCAAACGCAAAAGGACTTCCTTCGCACGGCCCGCCTACCCCAACCAGTCCAATCGCCTTCGGCCGGAATGCCGATCGCGTTGTGCCTGTGCGCACGACTTCGGGGCATGGATAGCTTTACGCAACTACAGAACCAGAGAGAACCAGCACGAGATACCGCAACGGGTGCCAGCACCCGGCCAACACATAGGGACGGAGAGAAGTATGATCAGTGCCGCTGTCGAGCCTCACGTAGATTCATTCAACCCGGACAACCGCGAGCCGCTCACCCCGGATTTCGCCAAGACAGGCACGGCACCCGGCGCCCAGCGCCAGCACAACCCGAACAAGCGCAAGATCCTGTTCGTCACCTCGGAAATCGCCGACCTGGTCAAGACCGGCGGCCTGGGCGACGTGTCTGCGGCACTGCCCCGCGCCCTGGCGCACTTGCACGATGTGCGGGTGCTGATCCCCGGCTACCGCCAGGTGATGGAAAGCGACAACCCCATTCATATCGTCGGCGAGCTCGGTGGCCATGCCGCCCTGCCACCGTGCAAGATCGGCCGCATGGACCTGGCCGACGGCCTGGTCATCTATGTACTGATCTGCCCGGAGCTGTACCAGCGCGACGGCACTCCCTATGGTGCCAACAACGGTCGCGACTGGCCGGACAACCACATTCGTTTCGCCCGGCTGGGCCTGGCCGCGGCCGAGATCGCCGCGGGCGAAGGCATGATCCACTGGAAGCCCGAAGTGGTGCACGCCCACGACTGGCCCGCTGGCCTGGCGCCTGCCTACATGCATTGGCGCGGGCTGAACACACCGACCCTGTTCACCATCCACAACCTGGCGTATCAGGGCGTCTACAGCCGCGGTTGCAGCCCGGAGCTGGCGATCCCCGACCATGCCATGCAACAGGAAGGCATGGAGTTCTACGGCAAGCTGTCGTTCCTCAAGGCCGGCCTGGCCTACTCCAGCCACATCACTACGGTCAGCGCCACCTACGCCCAGGAAATCACCACCCCTGAATTCGGCTGCGGCCTGGATGGCTTCCTCGCCAGCAAGGCCCAGCAGGGCCTGCTCGGTGGCATCCCCAACGGCATCGACGAGAGCTGGGACTCGGCTACCGACAAGCACCTTGAACACAACTTCAGCATCAACGACTGGGACGGCAAGGCGCGCAATGCCGACGCCGTGCGCCAGCTGTTTGGCCTGGAAGCGTCCGAGGGGCCGCTGTTCGCCGTGGTCTCGCGGCTGGTCTACCAGAAAGGCCTGGACCTGACCCTGGGCGTTGCCGACTACATCGTCGAGCAAGGCGGGCAGATCGCGATCATTGGCCGCGGTGAGCCGGAAGAGGAGCAGGCCATGCGCGAGCTGGCCCTGCGTCACCCGGGCCGCATCGGCGTGCGCATCGGCTTCAACGAAACCGACGCCCGGCGCATGTTCGCCGGCAGCGACTTCCTGTTGATGCCGTCGCGCTACGAGCCTTGCGGCCTGAGCCAGATGTACGCGCAGCGCTTCGGCTCGCTGCCGGTGGCACGCAACACCGGCGGCCTGGCCGACACCATCGAGAACGGCGTCACCGGGTTCCTGTTCGATGAATCGACTGTGGACAGTTACCGCGAAGCGCTGAGCCGCGCCTTCTATACCTACGGCAAGAAGGACCTGCTCAACGCCATGCGCTGCCTGTCGATGACCCAGCCGTTCAACTGGTGCCAGGCAGTGGAACCCTATGCGCGCCTCTACGAGGACCTGGTCAAGCAAGCGCACCTGAGCCACTACTGAGCGGGGTCTGAAGATGCACAGGCATGGCGCACACCTGTTGGACGCCACGTCGGCGCGCTTCGCCCTTTGGGCGCCCGATGCGCGCAGCGTGAGCTTGGAACTGGAGCAGCAGCCCGCGATCGAGCTGCTGCCCGAGGAAGACGGCTGGTACACGGGGGTTGCCCCGTGCCAGGCCGGCGACCGCTATCACTACCGCATCGACGGCACACTGCAAGTGGCCGACCCGGCATCGCGCTACCAGCCCGAAGGCGTGCACGGGCCGAGCCAGGTGGTGGATGTCGGTAACTTCGACTGGCAGCACCCCTGGCAAGGCCGGCCCTGGCACGAAGCGGTGATTCAGGAGCTGCACGTCGGCGTGCTCGAAGGCTACACGGGCGTCGCCCGGCAGCTGCCGAAGCTGGCCAAGCTGGGCATCAGTGTCATTGAGCTGATGCCGCTGGGCCAGTTCCCCGGTGAACGCAACTGGGGTTACGACGGCGTGCTGCCCTATGCGCCGCAACACAGCTACGGCAGCCCCGAACAGCTGTGCGCGCTGGTGGACCATGCCCATGGCCAGGGGCTGATGGTGATGGTCGATGTGGTCTACAACCACTTCGGCCCCGACGGCAACTACCTGCACCAGTACGCCAGCCCGTTCTTCCGCGAAGACCGCCAGACCCCCTGGGGCGCGGCCATCGATTTTCGCCGCCCAGAGGTGCGCGAGTACTTCATCCAGAACGCCCTGATGTGGCTGTGCGACTACCGCTGTGACGGCCTGCGCCTGGATGCGGTGCACGCCATCGACCAGCCCGACTTCCTGGTCGAGCTGGCGCAGCGGGTGCGCGCCGCCGTCGAGCCGGGCCGGCATGTATGGCTGGTGCTGGAAAACGAGCACAACCAGGCCTCGCTGCTCGAACAGGGCTTCGATGCCCAGTGGAACGACGATGGCCACAATGCCTTGCACGTGCTGCTGACCGGGGAAACCGAAGGCTACTACGCCGACTACCAGGAAAAACCCATCGACAAGCTGGCCCGCTGCCTGTCCGAAGGGTTCGTGTTCCAGGGCCAGGCCAACCGCCACGGCACGCCACGCGGTGAACCCAGCGGGCACCTCGCACCCAGTTCGTTCGTGTTGTTCCTGCAGAACCATGACCAGATCGGCAACCGCGCCCTGGGCGAGCGCCTGACCCGCCTGTGCCCGCCAGCGGCCTTGCGCGCGGCCACCGGCCTGTTGCTGCTGGCACCGATGATCCCGCTGCTGTTCATGGGCGATGACGATGGCAGCTGCCGGCCGTTCCTGTTCTTCACCGACTTCCACGACGAACTGGCCGATGCCGTGCGCGAAGGCCGCCGGGGCGAGTTCGCCCACTTCAAGGCGTTCGCCGACCCCGAGCAACGCGAACACATTCCCGACCCCAATGCCGAGCAGACCTTCGCGGCATCGCGGCCGCAGAACAAAGAGGTCATCGCCGGCTGGCACGGCCTTTATCAGCAGCTGCTCGACCTGCGCCAGCGCCACATCATCCCGCACCTGCCCGGCAGCCGCGCACTGGGCGCCGAGGTGCTGGGCGATCAGGCCCTGACCGCACGCTGGCGCCTGGGTGACGGCAGCACCCTGCGCATCGACCTGAACCTGGCCGCCACGCCCCAGGCGGTCGAACTGCCCGCCGTCGAACGGCGCCTGTTCGACAGCAGCGACACCACTCACCCCGACACCGCGCTATCCGCCCACAGCTGTGTGGTCAGCCTGCTTCCACCCGACCAGGAGAGCCCATGAGCGAAACCGCCTTGCATCGACTGGCCGCCCGTGTCGGGCTGGCCCGCGACTGGATCGACGCCAACAATCGGCCACAGCAGGTCAGCGACGAGGTGCTGCGCAAGGTCCTCGACGGCCTGGGCCACCCCGCCAGCGACGAAGCTGCCATCCAGGCCAGCCTGCACGCCGTGGAAGCGGCCGAAGACGCCGACCACCTGCCCCCGCTGCTCACCGCCGACCTTGACCAACCGCTGCCCCTGCAGCGCTACTTCCCGCCTGGCAGCGCCGTGCGCTGCACCCTGGAAAGCAACCGCCTGCAATACCTGACCCTCGATGCCCAAGGCAACCTGCCCGGCGGCCTGCCAGTCGGCTATCACCTGCTGCAGATCAACGACCGCAGCTTCACCCTCGCCGTGGCACCACCGCGCTGCCACAGCCTGGCCGACGCCGTCGCCGAGCCACCGCCGCGCTGCTGGGGCCTGGCCGTGCAGCTTTACAGCCTGCGCCGCCCCGGTGATGGCGGTTATGGCGACTGCCTGGCACTGGAGCAACTGGCACGCAGCGCTGCCGAACGCGGCGCCGATGCCTTGGCGATCAGCCCGATTCACGCCCTCTCGGCCATCGACCAGCAACACTACAGCCCTTACTCACCGTCCAGCCGCCTGCTGCTCAACACCCTCTATGCCAGCCCCGCCGCGCTGCTGGGCGAGCGCGCCGTGCGCATGGCGGTCGAGGCGTGTGGCCTGGAGCAGACGCTCGAAGACCTGGAGCAGCGCCCGCTGGTGGACTGGCCCCGCGCCGCCGACGCTCGCCTGCGCCTGCTCGAAGCGCTGTACCAGGACTTCAGCCAGGCCGACCACCCGCTGCGCAAGGACTTCGACAGTTTCCGCGAGGCCCGCGGCCAGGCCCTCGAACATCACTGCCGCTTCGAAGTGCTGCAGGCCCAGGCCGTCGAACATGGCCTGGGCGCCGACTGGCGCAATTGGCCCAGCACCTGGCACGACCCGTACCACCCGGAAGTCGAAGCCTTCGCCAACGCCTACCCGGCCAAGGTCGAGTTCCACGCGTTCTGCCAGTGGCTGACCGAACGCAGCCTGCAACGTGCCCAGCATGCCGCGCGCAGCAACGGCATGGCGGTCGGCCTGATCGCCGACCTGGCGGTGGGCGCCGACGGCGCCGGCAGCCAGGCCTGGAGCCGGCAGGACGAGCTGCTGGCCAACCTCAAGGTCGGCGCACCGCCCGACATCCTCAACCGCTCGGGCCAGGACTGGGGTATCTGCGCCTTCTCCCCCGAGGGCCTCAAGCGCAACGGCTACCGTGCCTTCATCGAAATGCTGCGGGCCAACCTGGCCCATGCCGGCGGCCTGCGCATCGACCATGTGATGGGCCTGCGCCGGCTGTGGCTGATCCCCCGTGGCTGCAAGCCCGACCAAGGCGCCTACCTCAACTACCCGCTGCAAGACCTGCTGCGCCTGCTGGCCCTGGAGTCGGTGCGCCACCAGGCGATCATCCTCGGCGAAGACCTCGGCACCGTGCCCGAAGGCCTGCGCGAACAGTTGGCAGCCAAGGCCGTGCTGGGCATGCGCGTGCTGCCGTTCGAGCAGACCCAGCCCGGCCATTTCAAGCCGATCCTCGACTGGCCGGACGACGCCCTGGCCACCACCGGCACCCACGACCTGGCGCCGCTGGCCGGCTGGCTGCAGAGCCGCGACATCGACTGGAGCCAGCGCCTGCAACTGATCGACGCCGCCACCGAACTGCACTGGCGCCACGACCGGCAGAAGGAGCGCGAAGGCCTGCGCCGCACCCTGGAAGCCAACTACGGCCCACAAGCGGACAACGACGCACTGATCGATGCCGCCATCCGCTATGTCGGCCACACCCGCGCCCCGCTGGTGCTGATCCCGCTGGAAGACCTGCTCGGCAGCGACGAACAGCCCAACCTGCCCGGCACCACCAGCAGCCACCCCAACTGGCGCCGGCGCTTCGCCGCGCCGGTGCGCGAACTGCTCGACGACGAAGACGCCGCGCGGCGCCTGGAGCTTTTGGCCCAGGCCCGCGAACAAGCCTGGGAGCGTGACCGATGAAGCCGTTGACTGCGACCCTGCGCCTGCAATTTCACAGCGACTTCAGTCTCGATGACGCCGTGCCGCTGGTGCCGTATTTCGCCCAGCTGGGCATCAGCCACCTGTATGCCTCACCGATCCTCAAGGCCCGCGCCGGCTCGCGCCATGGTTACGATGTGGTCGACCCGACCTGCGTCAACCCCGAGCTCGGCGGCGAGGCGGCGCTGCAGCGGCTGGTGGCCGCGCTGCGTCAGCATGGCATGGGGCTGATCCTCGACACCGTGTCCAACCACATGGCCGTGGGCGGCGCTGACAACCCCTGGTGGCAGAGCCTGCTGGCCTGGGGCCGGCGCAGCCCTTACGCGGAGTTCTTCGATATCCAGTGGCACTCCAGCGACCCGCTGCTGGCCGGGCAATTGCTGTTGCCGTTCCTGGGCAGCGACTATGGCGCGGCGCTGAAGAACGGCGAGATACCGCTGCAATTCGACAAGCAGTCGGGCGTGCTGCAGATCGCCCATTACCAGCACCGCTTCCCGATCTGCCCGCTGGACTACGGCTGGATCCTCGCGCAGAGCCCCGAGCCCGCGCTGAAGGCCCTGGCGGAGCATTTCACTGCCTTGCGCGACGCCTCTGAGCCACTGGCTGCCGCCCTGCCCCTGCACGCCGAGCTGGCGCGCCTGGTGCGTGAAGGCGCAGACCTGGAGTCGGCCCTGATCGCCTTCGACAGCCGCAGCGAAGAAGGCTTCAAGCGCCTGCACCTGCTGCTCGAACGCCAGACCTACCGCCTGGCCAGCTGGCGCACGGCGGCCGATGACATCAACTGGCGGCGCTTCTTCGACATCAATGAACTCGGCGGCCTGCGGGTGGAGCGTGCCGTGGTGTTCGAGGCGACCCACGCCAAGCTGTTCGAACTGATCGAGCGTGGCCTGGTGGACGGCCTGCGCATCGACCATATCGACGGCCTGGCCGACCCGCGCGGCTACTGCCGCAAGCTGCGTCGCCGGGTCGACAGCCTGCTCGCCAGGCGCCCGTTGCAGGCCGCGCTGGAGCATTTCCCGATCTATGTGGAAAAGATCCTCGGTGCCGGCGAACACCTGCACCGCGACTGGCTCACCGACGGCACCACCGGCTACGAGTTCATGAACCAGGTCTCGCTGCTGCAGCACGACCCGGCCGGCGAAACGCCGCTGACCGAGCTGTGGGCGACGGTCAGCGAACGCCCCGAGTTCCCCGAGGAAGTGCGCCTGGCGCGCCACCTGGTGCTCAACGCCAGCCTGGCCGGCGACTGCGAGTCGGTGGCCCAGGCGCTGTTGCAGGTCGCCCGCGACGACCTGATGACCCGCGACCTGACCCTGGGCGCGATCCGCCGCGCGTTGCAGGCACTGGTCGCGCATTACCCGGTGTATCGCACCTACTTCAACGCCTGCGGGCGCCCGGCCGAAGATGAGCGGTTCTTTCAGCAGGCCCTGGCCCATGCCCGCCAGGACCTGGGCGAAGCGGACTGGCCATTGCTCGACCAGCTCGCGCACTGGCTCGGTGGCCAGCCCTGGCGTCAGATGCCCCCGGGGCGACCACGCAAGCACCTGCGCCATGCCTGCGTGCGCTTCCAGCAACTGACCGCACCCAGCGCCGCCAAGGCCGTGGAGGACACCGCGTTCTACCGCTCGGCGCGGCTGCTGTCGCGCAACGACGTCGGCTTCGAGGCCGAGCGGTTCAGCGCCGCCCCCGAACATTTCCACAACGAGGCCCAGCGCCGCCTGCGCGACTTCCCGGGCAACCTGCTGGCCACCGCCACCCACGACCACAAGCGTGGCGAAGACAGCCGCGCACGCCTGGCCGTGTTGAGTGAGCGCGGGCCCTGGTTCGCCAGCCGCGTGGAGCACTGGCGCGAGCTGGCCGCACCGCTGCGTGAACCGTTGGAGGATGGCGTGGCGCCCAGCCCTGGGGATGAGCTGCTGCTGTTGCAGACGCTGCTGGGCAGCTGGCCGCTCACCCTCGATCTGCACGACGACAACGCGCTGCGCCAGTACGCCGAACGCATCCGCCAATGGCAGCAGAAGGCCCTGCGTGAGGCCAAGCTGCGCAGCAGCTGGAGCGCGCCGAACGAGGCCTATGAAGCAGCCTGCGCGGCCTATGTCGACGGCTTGCTGCTGGACCGGGAAAACCAGCAGCTGCGCCAGTCGCTGGCCGATGCCGCGCAGCTGATCGCCTGCCCCGGCGCCCTCAACAGCCTCGTCCAGAGCCTGTTGCGCATGACCGTGCCCGGCGTACCCGACCTGTACCAGGGCAACGAGTACTGGGATTTCAGCCTGGTCGACCCGGACAACCGCCGCCCGGTGGACTACGCTTGCCGGCGTCGTACCCTGGACGATGCCACCGCGCCCGCCGAGCTGCTGGCGCACTGGCGCGATGGCCGCGTCAAGCAGGCCCTGATCGCCCGCGTGCTGGACTGCCGCCAGGCCCACGCCGAGCTGTTCGGCCAGGGGGCCTACCTGCCGCTGCAGGTGCAGGGCCGGCATGCCGACCAGGTCATCGCCTTCGCCCGCCTGGGTGACGGCGAACGCGCCATCGTCGTCGCCCCGCGCCTGGCCAGCGGCCTGCTCGGAGCCGCCGCTACACCGTTGATCCCGGCACAGAACTGGGAAGACACCCGGGTGATTCTGCCGTTTGCCTTGTCGCCTGCCACTTGGACTGGACTTTTCTCCAGCGCCGCTGTCAGCCCTACAAAGGAGCTGATGTTAAGCGCTGCCTTGGCGGATTTTCCGGTCAACCTGTTGATTGAACATGCATAGCATTCAGGAGCGTCGTGATGAGTGTCGAAGAAAAACGAGTACGCGAGTTCGCCTACCAAATCTGGGAGTCGGAAGGTAAGCCAGAGGGGCAAGAGGAGCGGCATTGGGACATGGCGCGCAAGCTCGCCGAAGCCGAGGCGCTGGCGCCCAAGGCCGAACCGCGCAAGCGGGCACCGGCCAAGCCCAAGGCAGCGGCTGAGCCTAAGGCACCTGCAGAGCCTAAGGTCGCGGCCCTGCCTGCGGGCAAACCGGCTGCTGCCAAGAAACCTCGGGCAGCAAAAAAGCCGACTGCTGGGTAAGCCTTCACCGGCCCCTTCGCGGGCATGCCCGCTCCCACAGGGATTGCACCGACCTCAACCCAAGTGCAGTCCCTGTGGGAGCGGGCTAGCCCGCGAGGGGCCGGTGCAGGTCCCCCGCGATTACCCCTACACCACGGCCACTCGAGGATAGCCATGAGCCCGCGCACGCCCAAGAAAACCCGCTCCGTCGCCCCATCGCGCATTCGCGAGGGCATGCCCTTCCCCCTGGGCGCCACCTGGGACGGCCTGGGGGTCAACTTCGCCCTGTTTTCGGCCAATGCCACCAAGGTCGAGCTGTGCCTGTTCGACTCCACCGGCGAGCAGGAAATCGAGCGTATCGAACTGCCCGAGTACACCGACGAGATCTACCACGGCTACCTGCCCGACGCGCACCCCGGGCTGGTCTATGGCTACCGTGTGTACGGCCCTTACGAGCCGGAAAACGGTCACCGCTTCAACCCCAACAAATTGCTCATCGACCCCTATGCCAAGCAACTGGTCGGCAGCCTGAAATGGTCCGAAGCACTGTTCGGCTACACCATCGGCCACCCCGACGGCGACCTGTCGTTCGACGAGCGCGACAGTGCCCCTTTCGTGCCCAAATGCAAGGTCATCGACCCGGCCTTCACCTGGGGCCGCGACCAACGCGTGCAGATTCCCTGGGAGCGCACGATCATCTACGAAGCCCACGCCCGCGGCATCAGCATGCTCCATCCGGCGGTGCCGGAAGAACTGCGTGGCACCTTCGCCGGCCTTGCCAACGACGAGCTGCTCAAGCACATCAAGGACCTGGGCGTGTCGAGCATCGAGCTGCTGCCGATCCACGCCTTCGTCAACGACCAGCACCTGCTGGACAAGGGCCTGAACAACTACTGGGGCTACAACAGCATCGCCTTCTTCGCACCGCACCCGCGCTACCTGGCCAGCGGCAAGATCGCCGAGTTCAAGGAAATGGTCGCGCACCTGCACGACGCGGGCCTGGAGGTGATCCTCGATGTGGTCTACAACCACACTGCCGAAGGCAACGAGCGTGGCCCGACGCTGTCCATGCGCGGCATCGACAACGCCTCATACTACCGGCTGATGCCTGACGACAAGCGCTACTACATCAACGATTCCGGCACCGGCAACACCCTCGACCTCAGCCACCCGTGCGTGCTGCAGCTGGTCACCGACTCGCTGCGCTACTGGGCGGGCGAGATGCATGTCGACGGCTTCCGCTTCGACCTGGCGACCATCCTCGGCCGCTACCACGATGGTTACAGCGAGCGCCACGGCTTCCTCGTCGCCTGCCGTCAGGACCCGATGCTCAGCCAGGTGAAACTGATCGCCGAGCCTTGGGACTGTGGCCCTGGCGGCTATCAGGTGGGCAACTTCGCGCCAGGCTGGGCCGAATGGAACGACCGCTTCCGCGATACCGCCCGGGCCTTCTGGAAAGGCGACGAAGGCCAGCTGGCCGATTTTGCCGCACGCATGACCGCCTCCGGCGACATGTTCAACAACCGCGGGCGCCGGCCGTATTCGTCGGTCAACTTCATCACCGCCCACGACGGTTTCACCCTGCGCGATCTGGTGTCGTACAACAGCAAGCACAACGAAGACAACGACGAGAACAACCAGGACGGCACTGACAACAACCTGTCGTGGAACTGCGGCGTGGAAGGCCCCACCGACGACCCACAGGTCAACGCCCTGCGCATGCGCCAGATGCGCAACTACTTCGCCACCTTGCTGCTGGCCCAAGGCACGCCGATGATCGTCGCCGGCGACGAATTCAGCCGCACCCAGCACGGCAACAACAACGCCTACTGCCAGGACAGCGAGATCGGCTGGGTCAACTGGGACCTGGACGAGGACGGCGAGGCACTGCTGGCTTTCGTCAAGCGCCTGACCCGCCTGCGCCTGGCCTACCCGGTGCTGCGCCGCTCGCGTTTCCTGGTGGGCGATTACAATGAGGCGATCGGGGTCAAGGACGTCACCTGGCTGGCGCCCGATGGCAACGAGATGAGCGTGGAGCAGTGGGAAGACCCGCACGGGCGCTGCCTGGGCATGCTGATCGATGGCCGCGCCCAGGTCAGCGGCATCGCCCGGCCGGGCTCGGAGGCGACGATGCTGCTGATCTTCAACGCACACCATGATATGGTGCCGTTCCTGCTGCCGACCGTGCCGGAAGGCGACTACTGGAGCTGCCTGGTCGACACCGACCGGCCGGAGATGCGCAAGCCGCAGCATCTGCAGTTCGACAGCAGCTTCGAAGTCAAAGGGCGGTCGTTGCTGTTGATGGTGTTGCAGCGCGAGGAAGAGTGAACCGGGCCAGGCGCGCCCTGTCCCATCTGTATCTGTTGCATTGAGGAGCGACCGTGAACCTCGAAGCCGGCAGCGCAGGTTTCGCCAGCACCCGCCAGGCCCCGCCCGTGAAGCGGCTGCGGGTGCTGACCGTGAACACACACAAGGGCTTCACCGCCTTCAACCGGCGCTTCATCCTGCCTGAGCTGCGCGAGGCGGTGCGCAGCACCCAGGCCGATATCGTCTTCCTCCAGGAAGTGCTCGGCAGCCACGATCGCCATGCCGCGCGCTACCCCGGCTGGCCGCAGACCTCGCAGTACGAGTTCCTCGCCGACAGCATGTGGAGCGACTTTGCCTATGGCCGCAACGCGGTCTACCCCGACGGCCACCACGGCAATGCGCTGCTGTCCAAGTACCCGATCATCGAGCACCGCAACCTCGACGTTTCGATCACCGGCCCCGAGCGCCGCGGCCTGTTGCACTGCGTGCTCGACGTTCCCGGCCAGCACAAGGTGCATGCCATCTGCGTGCACCTGTCGCTGCTGGAGAGCCACCGGCAGAAGCAACTGCAACTGCTGCGCCAGCTGCTCGACGCACTGCCCGCCGATGCCCCGGTGATCATCGCCGGCGACTTCAATGACTGGCAGCAGCGTGGCAACCGCACCCTGCGCCTGCAGCGCGACCTGCACGAAGCCTTCGAGCGCCATCATGGCCTGCTCGCCCGGACCTACCCGGCGCGCCTGCCACTGCTGCGCCTGGACCGCATCTACCTGCGCAACGCCGATAGCCATGCGCCACAGATTCTGGGGCACAAACCTTGGACGCACCTTTCCGACCATCTGCCACTCGCGGTGGAAGTCCGGTTGTAACAATGATTCGGCATAGCCAGTGCCACAGAAATAGCGATCGCCGCTATACCGGGCAAATTAACAAGGTTAATCATAGGGTTAATGCCAGCCACGGAGTTTGCACAGACCTTTCACGCTTTCTTGACGCAAGCGCCGGTCTCTCCTTAGCTGAACAGTATCACTAGACGTAAAAACTCGCGCCGGGCCTCTAGCTCGCGCCTTTGTGCGCGCTCGCGAAAGCTGGCGTGCTGGTTTGGGTCGCTCTCTGTTTTTGTCGTACAGCTCGTGACAACAGGCCAGGTCCTTGGGCTTTACAACAAAAAAACAGAGGAGATCCGCCATGAAAAGAACCTCGAATCCCTTGCGCTTCGATCATTTTTTCTACGCGGTTTCCACGTCGATGCTTCTGGCAACCCCGGTGGAAACTTTCGCGTTCGAACTGCAGGAAGATCCGATCTCCCCCAGCTACCTGCAGCAGGCGACGGTGCCGACGTTGTCGCTCGACCCGGTCAGCGCCAGCGGCCTGAACCTGGGCACGCTGAGTGCCTTCAGCGAGAAGATGGGCGAACGGCACAGCCTGGCAGCGCCCGACCTGGTGGGCGGCCAGTGGGCGCAGTTCTTCCCTGGCGCCACGCCGCAGCCTGGCGCACGCACGCCAGAGCAGCTGGAAGCGCCCAGCCAGCAACTGATGATCGGCCCGGACCTGTTCGTGCGTGAAACCGCCGATGGCAATGTGCATCGTGCGGGGATCTTCGTGGGGCACAACAACCTGCAGAGCAGCTTCAATGGTGTGCGGCCGTTGCTGGGGGACAAGCAGCGCAATGCGGTCAACCTCAGTGGCGAGAGCCTGGGGGTGTACTGGAGCATGACCCATGAGCAAGGCTGGCACCTGGATGCCGTGGCCATGGGCTCGCGTATCGAGGTGATGGGCCGTGGCGACAGTGGCCAGCGGCTGGATGACAGCGGCCATGCGATGACCTTTTCGGTGGAAGGCGGTTACCCGATCGGGTTGGGGGGTGGCTGGGTGATCGAGCCCCAGGCGCAGTTGATCAACCAGCGGTTCTTCCCGGGCAACCAGGTGCAGGAAGAGACCTTGCAGGCCTTCGACAGCCAGCCCAGCTGGAGCGGCCGGGTCGGTGCCAAGTTGTCCGGGCGCTACGAGGTCAAAGGCATGCCGATCGAGCCCTATGTGCGGACCAACGTCTGGTATGACTTCAACGACACCAGCGAAGTGAAGCTGGACCAGGTCGACAAGATCTCCAGCTCGCGCTACTCGACCACGGTGGAGTTGGGCTTGGGGCTGGTGGCACGGGTGACACCTTCGGTTGCGTTGTTTGTCAGTGCCGATTACAGCAGCGACGTGGATGGCAACGACATCAATGGGTTGATTGGCAGCCTTGGGGTGCGGATGCGGTGGTAGCCAGGCACGGCCTCTTCGCGGGCAAGCCCGCTCCCACAAAGATAGCACTCGCCTGAAGGTTGGTGCGGTACCTGTGGGAGCGGGCTTGCCCGCGAAGAGGCCAGTACAGGCGATGCATCAGGCCGGCTTCATCACCAATACCCCAAGCGGCGGCAGGTTCAGCGCCAGTGACAGTGGCTGCCCATGGCTGGCCACCTCATCGCTCTCCACCGCCCCCAGGTTGCCGACATTCGACCCGGCATACAGTTCGGCATCGCTGTTGAGCAACTCCTGCCAACGCTCGCCAAACGGCACGCCAATCCGGTAACCTTCGCGCGGCACCGGGGTAAAGTTGGCCACCACCAGCAGCGGCTCGCCCTGGCTGCTCCAGCGCAACCAGGCATACACGCTGTTGTGCGCATCATCGCCGATCAGCCACTGGAAGCCCTGAGGCTGGCAGTCCTGTTCGTGCAACGCCGGCAGCTCGCGGTACAGCCGGTTGAGGTCACCGACCAGGCGCTGCACGCCCTGGTGCTCGGGGTATTGCAGCAGGTACCAGTCCAGCTGGTGGTCGTGGTTCCACTCGCGCCACTGGCCGAACTCACAGCCCATGAACAGCAGCTTCTTGCCCGGGTGGGTCCACATGAAGGTCAGGTAGGCGCGCAGGTTGGCGAACTTCTGCCAGCGGTCGCCGGGCATCTTGTCGATCAACGAATGCTTGCCGTGCACCACTTCATCGTGGGAGATCGGCAGGATGAAATGCTCGGAATAGGCGTAGATCAGGCCGAAGCTCATCTCGTTGTGGTGATAGGTGCGGTGCACCGGGTCGTTCTGGATGTAATGCAAGGTGTCGTGCATCCAGCCCATGTTCCACTTGTAGGCAAAGCCCAGGCCGCCCTGCTGGATCGGCTGGCTGACACCTGGCCAGGCGGTGGACTCCTCGGCGATGATCAGCGCACCCGGCGCCTCGTGGGCGGCGATGCCGTTGAGGTGGCGGATGAAGTCGATGGCCTCGAGGTTTTCGCGCCCACCGTGGCGGTTGGGCACCCACTCGCCGGCCTTGCGCGAGTAGTCGCGGTACAGCATCGAGGCAACCGCATCGACGCGCAGGCCGTCGACATGGAAGTGCTTGAGCCAGTGCAGCGCCGAGGCCAGCATGAAACCGCGCACCTCGTTGCGGCCGAGGTTGTAGATCAGTGTGTTCCAGTCCTGGTGGAAGCCTTCCAGCGGGTTGTCGTACTCATACAGCGCGGTGCCGTCGAAGCGCGCCAGGCCATGCTCGTCGGTGGGGAAATGTGCCGGCACCCAGTCGAGGATCACGCCGATGCCGCCCTGGTGACAGGCATCGACGAAGAACGCGAAGTCCTCGGCGCTGCCATAGCGTGAAGTCGGGGCGAACAACGACAGTGGCTGATAACCCCAGGAGCCGCCGAACGGGTGCTCCATGATCGGCAACAGTTCGATGTGGGTGAAGCCCAGTTGCTGCACGTAAGGCACCAGGCGCTCGGCCAGCTCGCGCCAGTTGTAGTAGCGCGACACTTCGCCCAGCTCGTCGAGCTCGCATTGCCAGGAGCCGGGGTGCAATTCGTAGATCGACAGCGGTGCGCTGTAGGCATGGCGCTGGGCGCGGTGTTCCATCCAGTCGTGGTCATGCCAGTCGTGGCTCAGTTCACCGGCCACCTTCGACGCCGTACTCGGCGGCAGCTCGGTGGCACGGGCCAGCGGGTCAGCCTTCAGCGGCAGTATGCCGTCTTTGCCGAGCACTTCGAACTTGTAGGTTTCGCCGACGCCCAGGCGCGGCACGAACAGCTCCCAGACCCCGGCGCTGTGGCGCAGGCGCATGGGGTGGCGGCGGCCGTCCCAGTTGTTGAAGTCACCCACCACCGAGACCCGTCGGGCATTGGGCGCCCACACCGAGAAGCACACGCCATCGACGCCATCGACCTGAATCGGCTGGGCGCCGAAGCGCCCGGACAGATCACGGTGATTGCCCTCGGCGAACAGGTAGAGGTCCATGTCGCCCAGTTGCGGGCCGAAGCTGTAGGGGTCTTCGGTCACCTGCTCGCCACCGGCCCAGCCGATCTGCAGCCAGTACGGGTGTGCCTCATCGAGGTGCGCGCTGAACAGGCCGGGCAGGCTGCCCTGCACCATTTCGGCGAGGACACGCCCATCATGGCGCGCCAGCACCCGCACGCTCAGCGCATTAGGCAGGAACGCACGGACCAGCAAGCCGCCCTGCCCGTCTGCGTGAGGGCCCAGTACTGCAAAAGGATCGGCGTGCTCGGCGCGGGCCAGGGCATCCAGGTCCCGTTGCCGAAGGCCGCCGTTTTCACGCGTGGTTGCATTCATCTATGACTCTCCCCAGGTACTGATCAGTCCATGCAGGCCATGCAAGGGCACGGCCAGCCAACTCGGACGGTTTTCGGCTTCATATGTGATTTCGTAGGCGGCTTTTTCCAGGCAGAACAACTCCAGTGCGGCGCGCTCCCCTTCGGCCTGTTGCCAGGCGTGAGGCATGGCGGCGGTGGCCAGGCCATAGGCTTCGACGAAGGCATGCCGCGACTGGTGCAGGTACTGCCGGGCCACCCGTTGCCGGGCTTGCCGCGCCGGGTCGGAAAGGTCCACGGCAGACGCGCTGCGCAGGATCATCGCAGCAGCATAGTCGAAGGATCGCAACACGCCGCTGACATCCTTGTACGGGCTGTGTTTGGCCCGACGCTCCTCAAGTGGGCGGGCCGGTTCACCCTCGAAATCAATCAGGTAGGCATCACCCTGCACCACCAGCACCTGGCCCAGGTGCAGGTCGCCGTGCACGCGCATCAGCAGGCCGCCCTGGGCCTGTTCGGCGAGCTTGGCGATGTGCTGGGCAAGGCCGTCGCGCTGCTGTTGCAGGTCGTCGACCAGGGCCTGGCTGTCCGTGTCGAGGTGCTCGCGGTGCTGCGCCAGCAGGTCGAGGGCGTGGTTCAGTTCGTTGCTGATCTGCGCGCTCCAGCGGCGGCTGTCGTCGGCGTCGCTGGGGCGTGGCTGGAAGGCGTGATCGTTGCTCGGCGCCGCCAGCAGCAGGTGCATCTCGCCCAGGCGCTGGCCGAGCAAGGCGGCGAAACCGTTGAGCTCGGCCAGCGCGTCGGTGTGCGCTTCGGCATCGACGCTGGTCGGTTCCATCTCGTCGCGGATGGCCCGCTCAAGGGTGTTCTGGGTCCAGGCCCAGGCATCGCCCTGGTTGCTCAGGTAGCCTTGGGCGATCATCAACAGGTGCGGTGCGCCCTGCTCGTCGACGCGGCTGACCCAGGCCAGCAGCGGCGAGATGTTGGCGAAGCCGCCGGCGGTGAGGTAGGCGCTCATCTCCAGCTCCGGGTGAATGCCCGGATTGACCCGGCGAATCAGCTTGAGCACCACGCGGTCGCCAATCACCACCGAGCTGTTGGACTGCTCGGCACTGAGGTAGCGCACTTCACTTTCCTCGCTCAGTTCAAGCCCGGCCAGCTGTGCGGTGCATTCGAAGCGCAGCTCGCCCTGGCCATTGCCGCACGGCAGCTGCATGCCGTCCTGGCAGGCACGCAGCACGGCACGGATGAACGGTTCGAGGACGAAGGCGTCGGTGATCAGACCCACCTGGCGGCCACGGCGTACTCGCGACAGCGCCAGCTGCTGCGGCAGCGCCGTGTTGATCTGCTCCTCCGGCAGCAGGCCGAAGGGCAGCTGGTACTGATTGGCCACGCCATCGCTGAGCACTTCGATTTCGCTGAGCAGCACCGGGGTGGTCGCGGTGCCGAAGCGCACGCCGTAGCGCAGGCGTACCTGGTCGATCGGGCCTTCCTTGCCGGCGAACCAGCGGCGCTTGGGCAGGTATTGCGGCAGGATGGTGCCGTTCAGGATGTCGCTGGAGGGGGACTCGAGCAGTTCTTCCATGCGTTTGCGCAACACTAACGTGGTCAATTCCGGCAACCCCTCGGTGGCTTGGATGTGCCAGCTGGGCATGCGGTCGTGAGCGGCCAGCAGGAACCAGTAGAAGGCATAAGGTGGCAAGGTCAGCAGAAACGGCAATTGGCCGATCGGCGGGAAGGCGCTGCCACCGAGCATCTCCACCGGCACTTTGTCAGCGTATTGCGACAGTTCGAGCTCGGCGGCCTGGGCGGCACGGGAAACGTTGGCGACGCAGAGAATCACCTCGGTGTTGCCATCGGCGTCGGTGTACTCGCGCAGGTAGGCCAGGATGCGCCGGTTGCTTGGCGTGAGCGTGCGCAGGCTGCCACGGCCAAAGGCCTTCTGCTGCTTGCGTACCGCCAGCAGGCGGCGGTTCCAGTTCAGCAGCGAGTGCGGGTCGTGGGACTGGGCTTCGACGTTGACGGTCTGGTAGCCGTACAGTGGGTCCATGATCGGTGGCAGCACCAGGCGCTGCGGGTCGGCCCTGGAGAAACCGCCGTTGCGGTCCGGCGACCATTGCATCGGCGTACGCACGCCGTCGCGGTCGCCGAGGTAGATGTTGTCGCCCATGCCCAGTTCGTCGCCGTAGTACAGGGTGGGCGTGCCGGGCATCGACAGCAGCAGGCTGGTCAGCAGCTCGATGCGCCGGCGGTCGCGCTGCAGCAGCGGTGCCAGGCGCCGGCGGATGCCAAGGTTGATGCGCGCGCGACGGTCTTCGGCGTAGTAGTTCCACAGGTAGTCGCGCTCGCGGTCGGTGACCATCTCCAGGGTCAGCTCATCGTGGTTGCGCAAGAAGATCGCCCACTGGCAGTTGGCCGGGATTTCCGGGGTCTGGCGCAGGATGTCGGTGATCGGGAAGCGGTCTTCCATGGCCAGGGCCATGTACATGCGCGGCATCAGCGGGAAGTGGAAGGCCATGTGGCATTCGTCGCCGTCACCTTCGCCAAAGTATGGGCGTGTGTCCTCGGGCCACTGGTTGGCCTCGGCCAGCAGCATGCGGTCGGGGTAATTGGCATCGATCTCGGCGCGGATCGCCTTGAGCACCCTGTGGGTCTCGGGCAGGTTTTCGTTGTTGGTGCCATCGCGCTCGATCAGGTAGGGGATGGCATCCAGGCGCAGGCCATCGACACCCAGGTCGAGCCAGAAGCGCATCACTTTGATGACGGCCTTGAGCACCTGTGGATTGTCGAAGTTGAGGTCTGGCTGGTGCGAATAGAAACGGTGCCAGAAGTACTGGCCGGCGATCGGGTCCCAGGTCCAGTTGGACTTCTCGGTGTCGAGGAAGATGATTCGCGTGCCGTCGTATTTCTGGTCGTCGTCCGACCACACGTAGAAATCCCGCGCCTTGCTGCCGCGCTTGGCATGGCGGGCGCGCTGGAACCACGGGTGCTGGTCGGAGGTGTGGTTGATGACCAGCTCGGTGATCACCCGCAGGCCGCGCTTGTGCGCCGCGGCGATGAAGCGGCGGGCATCGGCCATGCTGCCGTAGTCCGGGTGCACGGCCTTGTATTCGGCGATGTCGTAGCCGTCGTCGCGCCGTGGCGAGGGGTAGAACGGCAGCAGCCACAAGGTGTTGACGCCCAGCTCGGCGATGTAGTCGAGCTTGCTGATCAGGCCGGCGAAATCACCGATGCCGTCGTTGTTGGCATCGAAGAACGACTTGATGTGCAGCTGGTAGATCACGGCGTCCTTGTACCACAGCGGGTCATCGATGAAGGCTGCCGGGCGGGAACGCTTGGCCATGGGTGACTCCTTACTGTCCTGGATTCGGCGAGATCCTTGTGGGAGCGGGCTTGCCCGCGAAGCAGGCACTGCAGTGGATGGCACCGGCTTTGCCGGTGTTCGCGGGCAAGCCCGCTCCCACAGGCCCGCTCCCACAGGGAATGTGGCGTGCCGTGCTAACGGGCCTTTTCGATGCGCCAGATGCCGAACGGCTGGTGCCAGGGCTCGATACGCATCCATTGGGTCTTGCCATGCCAGGTCCAGCGGTGGCCGTTCATCAGGTCCTCGCCTTGGGTGTCGGCGTTGTCGTCCAGCCCCAGCTCCCACAACGGCAACTCGAAACTGGCCTCCTGGGCGTTATGCGGGTCGAGGCTGATCGCTACCAGGATGTAGTTGTCGCGCTCGGGCGTGCGTTTGGCGAAGTACAGGATGTTGTCGTTCCAGCAGTTGAAGAATGCCACGCCCAGGTGCGTCTGCAACGCCCGGTTCTGCCGGCGGATACGGTTGAGCTGGGCAATCTCGGCGACGATGTTGCCGGGCTGGTTGAAGTCGCGCGGGCGGATCTCGTACTTCTCCGAATCCAGGTACTCCTCCTTGCCCGGCAGCGGCGTGCCTTCGCACAGTTCGAAGCCTGAATACATGCCCCACAAACCCGAGCCCATGGTCGCCAGCGCGGCGCGGATGAGGAACCCGGCGCGGCCAGAGGTGTGCAGGAAATAGGGGTTGATGTCCGGCGTGTTGACGAAGAAGTTCGGCCGGTAGCAGTCGCGCCACGGCGGCTGGTTGAGTTCCTCGAAGTACTCGCGCAGCTCCTGCTTGGTGTTGCGCCAGGTGAAGTAGGTATAGCTCTGCGCATACCCCACCTTGCCCAGGCGCGCCATCATCGCCGGCCGGGTGAAGGCCTCGGCGAGGAAGATCACCTCGGGGTGCTGGCTGCGCACATTGGCGATCAGCCATTGCCAGAACGGCAGCGGCTTGGTGTGCGGGTTGTCGACGCGGAAGGTCTTCACGCCTTCCTCGACCCAGCCGACCACCACATCACGCAGGGCCAGCCACAGGCTCGGCACCGCGTCGGCAGCGTAGAAGTCGACGTTGACGATGTCCTGGTACTTTTTCGGCGGGTTCTCGGCGTAACGGATGGTGCCGTCGGGGCGCCAGCTGAACCAGCCAGGGTGCTCCTTGAGCCAGGGGTGGTCCTGGGAGCACTGGATGGCGAAGTCCAGGGCGATCTCAAGGCCGTGCTCGGCGGCGGCGGCGACCAGGCGGCGGAAGTCCTCGCGCGTGCCCAGTTGCGGGTGGATGGCCTCGTGGCCACCCTCGGGGCTGCCGATCGCATAAGGGCTGCCGGGGTCGCCGGGCTCGGCGCGCAAGGCATTGTTGCGGCCCTTGCGGTGCTGGGTGCCGATCGGGTGGATCGGCGGGAAGTACAGCACGTCGAAGCCCATGTCGCGGATCATCGGCAGGCGCTCGTGCACGTCGTTGAAGGTGCCGTGGCGCTCAGGGCTGTCGGTGATCGAACGTGGGAACAGCTCGTACCAGCTGGCGAACAGCGCGGCCGGCCGGTCGACATCGAGGGGGAACTCACGGCTGCGGGTCAGGTAGCTGCGGTGCTCGGCTTCGGCCATCAGCCGCGCGGTGTCAGGGTGCAGCAGCAACGCCACCTGGTCATCGGCCTTGAGCGCAACCAGGCGCTGTTGCAAGGCTGCGATCTCCTCGCGCAGCACGCCTTCGCTGAGGTCGATGCCCTGGCCGAGCATCAGCCGCCCCTCTTCCAGCTCCAGCTTGACCTCGACCCCGGCGTGGTACTTCTTCTCCAGGTCGTGGCAGAAGGTGGCGAACGGGTCGATCCAGGCCTCGATGCTGAACAGGTGCAGGCCGATTTCGGTGGGGGTGAACTCGGCCTGCCACAGGTCGTTGCCCGGCGACTGCATCGGCACGCAGTGCCAGCGGCGGCTGTGGGCCTGGCGCCAGTTGAGCATCACCGCCAGGCGATCGTGGCCATCGCTGTAGACCTTGCTGCTGACCGCAACCTGTTGGCCGCTAACGGCCTTGGCGGCGAACGTGCCGGCGTCGAGCACGGGTTGGGTGTCTTCTATCACGATGCGCGGCGCCAGCAGCGCCTGGGACAGGCTGATGGCCTGGTCCGGGTGATCGTTGGCCATGGGCACGCTTTCGAAGGGCTCGTTTCGTGACATCGGACCTTGCTCCCTCAGGCTGGTGGCGGTAAGGGTTCAGAGCCGGGCGCGGGCATGGGGTTCAAAAAAATTGAGCGAACGGCAGCTGCCGGCGGTCAGAGCCTGCAGCACCTCTTCAATTCACCCCAGCGAGGTCAGGCCATGAACATTCCCATTCCACCGGAAACACCCGACCCCAACATCGACGACCCAAGCCTGCCGCCGCCCGTGCCGGAACAGGACCCGGACGAGTTGCCGATCAAACCGACCATGCCGCCGACGGTGGGCGATCCGCCGAGTGATGAACCACCGGTGAAGGCTTAAGGGTAGACGACGGCGCCTGACATTTTTGCCAGTAGCGCGGCCAGCGGGTCGTGCTGATGATAAGGGCTCACGTTTCCTGCCTTGGAGCCCCCTTTATCGTGAATATCGTGACCCTTTGGCGGCGTAGGGATTTCGAGCGGCAAGTGATCGACTGCTTGCAGGATGCGGGGGTGGTCGACCCGTGGCTGGGGACCTGGCTGGCCCACCTGGACAAAGACAAGTGCGAGTTTGCGCTGATGGGGTTGGAGGCACGTTACGGTGTGCACTTGCGCCGTGATTTCCAGACCGTTGCCGAGCTTGTCGCCGGGCTTTGCAACGCCATGGATCTGCGCTGACCCTTCCGGCCTCTTCGCGGGCACGCCCGCTCCCACAGATACCGCGCCGTATTCAAGTTCGGCGCAGTATCTGTGGGAGCGGGCGTGCCCGCGAAGAGGCCGGATGAGCCCGCACATCAACCGACAGTTTCAGAAGTCATCTCTGCCACACTGATCTCTCTCATCCGAAACTTCTGCACCTTGCCCGTCACCGTCATCGGAAACTCTTCGACGAAACGGAAATGCCGCGGCACCTTGAAGTGGGCAATGCGCGCCTTGCACCAACTCTGAAGTTCTTCAACCGTGGCACTGTGCCCCGGATGCAGCTTGATCCAGGCCACGATCTCCTCGCCATAACGGCTGCACGGGATCCCCACCACCTGCGCATCCGCCACCGCCGGATGGGTGTAGAAAAACTCCTCCAGCTCACGCGGATAGATGTTCTCGCCGCCGCGAATGATCATGTCCTTGTTGCGCCCGACGATGCGCACATGCCCCCGCTCGTCCATCACCGCCAGGTCGCCCGAGTGCATCCAGCCGGCCGGGTCGATGGCATCCGCCGTGGCCTGGGGGTTGTCCCAGTAACCGAGCATCACGCTGTAGCCACGGGTGCACAGTTCGCCGATCTCGCCGCGGGCGACGATGCAGCCGTCGGCGTCCACCAGCTTGGTCTCCAGCTGCGGCTGGGTGCGGCCGACGGTGGTCACGCGCAGTTCCAGTTCGTCATCCGGGCCGGTCTGCAGGGATACCGGGCTGGTTTCGGTCATGCCATAGGCAATCTGCACTTCAGCCATGTGCATCTGGTCGATCACCCGGCGCATCACCTCAATCGGGCAGGTGGCCCCAGCCATGATGCCGCTGCGCAGGGTCGACAGGTCCAGCTGCGTGCGCGACGGGTGGTCGAGCATGGCAATGAACATGGTCGGTACGCCATAGAGGATGCTGGCGCGCTCCTCGGCCACGGCGCGCAGGGTCAACTCGGCGTCGAAGGCATCGTTGGGGTAGACCATGGTGCTGCCGTGGGTGATGCAGCCGAGGTTGGCCATGACCATGCCGAAGCAGTGGTACAGCGGCACCGGGATCACCATGCGGTCGCGCTCAGTCAGCCCCAGGCTTGCGCCGACCATGAAGCCGTTGTTGAGGATGTTGTAATGGCTGAGCGTGGCGCCCTTGGGCGCGCCGGTGGTGCCCGAGGTGTACTGGATGTTCACCGGCTGGTCGAACTGCAGGCTGTGCTGGCGGGCCACGTAGGTTTCCACCGGGGTCTGCCCTGCCCGCTCGGCCAGTGCCTGCCAGGGCAGGAAGCCACTGGGCGGGTTGGCCGCCAGGCTGATGACCCCACGCAGTTCGGGCAGGCGTTCACTGGCCAGCTCGCCAAGGTTGGCGGTCGCCAACGCCGGTACCAGTTCCTGAACCATGGCATGGTAATCGGAGGTCTTGAACGCATCGGCGCACACCAGCCAGCGGCAGCCGGACTGGCGTAGCACGTACTCCAGCTCGCCCACGCGATAGGCCGGGTTGATGTTGACCAGGATCGCACCGACCTTGGCGCTGGCCAGCTGCAGGATGCACCACTGGGCGCAGTTCGGCGACCAGATGCCGACCCGGTCGCCGGTGTTCACGCCCAGCGCCATCAGGGCGCGGGCATGGGTGTCGACCTGTTCGGCCAGCTGCCGCCAGCTGTAGCGCAGGCCCTGGTGGCGCACCACCAGCGCTTCGCCGTCGGCGCAGCGGGCCACGGTGGCGTCGAAGGCCTGGCCGATGGTCAGGGTCAACAGCGGTTGGTCCTGGCGGCCACGGGTGTAGCTTGGTTGACTCATGGGTGTCCCTTCTTGTGGTTGTTCTGGGCACGGCTGAAGCGAGCTGGGAATACTCTGGCGCAGATTTACGTTTACGTAAAGGTGATGATCGGATTGACAGCGACCAAAGGCAGGTTTACGTTAACGTAAAGGTGATGAACAACACCGGCCCAAGCTTGACGCCGAACCCTGTGGGAGCGGGCTTGCCCGCGAATGCGATCATTTAGGCAATGACGGTGATCCTGCTGACGCTTTCGCGGGCAAGCCCGCTCCCACAGGGTTCGGCGACTCACACTTGAGCTACGGTGTTATCCAATTTCAAGAACAACAAGGTGCCCCAGCATGCATTACCCCACCCTGAACTTCGCCCTGGGCGAAACCATCGACATGCTCCGCGACCAGGTGCGCACCTTCGTTGCCGCCGAACTGGCCCCGCGCGCCGCGCAGATCGACCATGACAACCTGTTCCCAGCCGACATGTGGCGCAAGTTCGGCGACATGGGCCTGCTGGGCATCACCGTTGCCGAGGAATATGGCGGTGCCGGCCTGGGCTACCTGGCCCACGTGGTGTCGATGGAAGAGATCAGCCGTGCATCGGCCTCGGTCGCCCTGTCCTACGGCGCCCACTCCAACCTCTGCGTCAACCAGATCAACCGCAACGGCACCCACGAGCAGAAGCTCAAGTACCTGCCCAAGCTGATCAGCGGCGAGCACATCGGCGCCCTGGCCATGAGCGAGCCCAACGCCGGTTCCGACGTGGTGTCGATGAAGCTGCGCGCCGAGAAGCGCGGCGACCGCTACGTGCTCAACGGCAGCAAGACCTGGATCACCAACGGCCCCGACGCCAACACCTACGTGATCTACGCCAAGACCGACCTGGACAAGGGCCCGCACGGCATCACCGCGTTCATCGTCGAGCGTGACTGGAAAGGCTTCAGCCGCAGCAACAAGTTCGACAAGCTGGGCATGCGCGGTTCCAACACCTGCGAGCTGTTCTTCGACGGCGTCGAAGTACCGGAAGAAAACATCCTCGGCCAGCTCAACGGTGGCGTGCGCGTGCTGATGAGCGGCCTGGACTACGAGCGCGTGGTGCTGTCCGGTGGCCCGACCGGCATCATGCAAAGCTGCATGGACCTGGTGGTGCCGTACATCCACGACCGCAAGCAGTTCGGCCAGAGCATCGGCGAGTTCCAGCTGATCCAGGGCAAGATCGCCGACATGTACACCCAGCTCAATGCCAGCCGCGCCTACCTGTATGCCGTGGCCCAGGCCTGCGACCGTGGCGAGACCACGCGCAAGGACGCCGCCGGGGTGATCCTCTACACCGCCGAGCGCGCCACGCAAATGGCCCTGGAAGCGATCCAGATTCTCGGCGGCAATGGCTACATCAACGAATTCCCGGCTGGCCGCCTGCTGCGCGACGCCAAGCTGTACGAAATCGGTGCCGGCACCAGCGAAATCCGCCGGATGCTGATCGGCCGCGAACTGTTCAACGAAACCCGCTGAGCACAGGGGACGGGCGCACATGGCTACCTTGCACACCCAGATCAACCCGCGTTCGGCGGAGTTCGCCGGCAACAGCGCGGCCATGCTCGAACAGGTCCAGGCCCTGCGCGGCCTGCTCGCCCAGGTGGCCCAGGGCGGCGGGCCCAAGGCTCAGGAGCGGCACACCTCGCGTGGCAAGCTGCTACCGCGCGAACGCATCGACCGCCTGCTCGACCCGGGCTCGCCGTTCCTCGAGATCGGCCAGCTGGCCGCCCATGAGGTGTACGGCGAAGACGTGCCGGCCGCCGGCGTGATCGCCGGCATCGGCCGCATCGAAGGCGTTGAATGCATGATCGTGGCCAACGACGCCACGGTCAAAGGCGGCTCCTACTACCCGCTGACGGTGAAGAAGCACCTGCGCGCGCAGACCATCGCCCTGCAGAACCGCCTGCCGTGCATCTACCTGGTGGATTCCGGCGGCGCCAACCTGCCGCGTCAGGATGAAGTGTTCCCCGACCGCGAGCACTTTGGGCGGATCTTCTTCAACCAGGCCAACATGAGCGCGCTGGGTATCCCGCAGATCGCCGTGGTGATGGGCTCGTGCACCGCCGGTGGCGCCTATGTACCGGCCATGGCCGACGAAGCGATCATGGTGCGCCAGCAGGCGACCATCTTCCTCGCCGGGCCACCGTTGGTGAAAGCCGCCACCGGTGAAGTGGTCAGCGCCGAAGACCTCGGCGGCGCCGATGTGCACTGCCGCACCAGCGGCGTCGCCGACCACTACGCCGACAACGACGAACACGCCCTGGCCATCGCCCGGCGCAGCGTCGCCAACCTCAACTGGCACAAGCTCGGCAAGCTGCAGCGCCAGGCACCGGTGGCACCGCTGTACAACGCCGACGAACTGTATGGCGTAGTCCCGGCCGATGCCAAGCAGCCCTTCGACGTGCGCGAAGTGATCGCACGGCTGGTCGACGGCTCGGTGTTCGATGAGTTCAAGGCGCTGTTCGGCACCACCCTGGTGTGCGGTTTCGCCCACCTGCACGGCTACCCGGTGGCGATCCTGGCCAACAACGGCATCCTCTTTGCCGAAGCTGCGCAAAAAGGTGCGCACTTCATCGAGCTGGCCTGCCAGCGCGGCATCCCGCTGTTGTTCCTGCAGAACATCACTGGCTTCATGGTCGGCAAGAAGTACGAGGAAGGCGGCATCGCCAAGCACGGCGCCAAGCTGGTCACCGCCGTCGCCTGCGCCCAGGTGCCGAAGTTCACGGTGATCATCGGCGGCAGCTTCGGTGCCGGCAACTACGGCATGTGCGGCCGCGCCTACGACCCGCGCTTCCTGTGGATGTGGCCCAACGCACGCATTGGTGTGATGGGCGCCGAGCAGGCCGCCGGGGTGCTGGCCCAGGTCAAGCGCGAGCAGAGCGAACGCAGCGGCCAGGCTTTCAGTGCCGAGGACGAGGCCAGGCTCAAGCAGCCGATCCTCGACCAGTACGAGCACCAGGGCCACCCCTACTACTCCAGCGCCCGCCTGTGGGACGACGGTGTCATCGACCCGGCGCAGACCCGCGAGGTGCTGGGCCTGGCGTTGTCAGCCGCGTTGAACGCGCCGATCGAACAGAGCCGCTTCGGCATATTCCGGATGTGACCCATGAGCGATTTCAGCACCCTCGAAGTGATCCGCGACCCGCGCGGCTTTGCCACCCTGTGGCTGAGCCGCGAGGACAAGAACAATGCCTTCAACGCGCTGATGATCCGCGAACTGATCGTGGCCCTCGACCAGTTGGCCGAGGACGCCAGCCTGCGCTTCCTGCTGCTGCGCGGCCGTGGCCGGCACTTCAGCGCCGGCGCCGACCTGGCCTGGATGCAGCAATCGGCGCAGCTGGACTTCAACACCAACCTCGATGACGCCCGCGAACTCGGCGAGCTGATGTACGCCCTGCATCGCCTGAAGGCGCCGACCCTGGCCGTGGTGCAAGGCGCGGCCTTCGGCGGCGCGCTGGGGCTTATCAGTTGCTGTGACATGGCCATCGGCGCCGAAGACGCCCAGCTGTGCCTGTCGGAAGTGCGCATCGGCCTGGCCCCGGCAGTGATCAGCCCGTTCGTGGTCAAGGCCATCGGCGAACGTGCCGCACGCCGCTATGCCCTGACCGCCGAGCGCTTCAGCGGCGTGCGGGCCCGCGAGCTGGGCCTGCTGGCCGAGGTGTACCCGGCCAGTGAACTGGATGCCCAGGTCGAAGCCTGGGTAAGCAACCTGCTGCAGAACAGCCCGCAAGCACTGCGCGCCACCAAGGACCTGCTGCGCGAAGTGGACGACGGCGAACTCAGCCCGGCCCTGCGCCGCTACTGCGAAAACACCATCGCCCGCATCCGCGTCAGCGCCGAAGGCCAGGAGGGCCTGCGCGCCTTCCTGGAAAAGCGGCGCCCTGCCTGGCAAACCGACGACAAGAAGGAGCCGCGCCCATGAGCCGCCCCGCTTTGACCACCCTGCTGGTCGCCAACCGCGGCGAAATCGCCTGCCGGGTGATGCGCACCGCCAAGGCCATGGGCCTGACCACGGTCGCCGTGCACAGCGCCACCGACCGTGACGCCCGCCACAGCCGTGAAGCCGACATCCGTGTCGACCTGGGCGGCAGCAAGGCCGCCGACAGCTACCTGGTGGTCGACAAGATTCTCGCCGCAGCCAAGGCCAGCGGCGCCCAGGCTATCCACCCGGGCTATGGCTTCCTGTCTGAAAACGCAGGCTTTGCCCGCGCCATCGAACAGGCCGGGCTGATCTTCCTCGGCCCACCGGCCAGCGCCATCGATGCCATGGGCAGCAAGTCGGCCGCCAAGGCGCTGATGGAGAACGCCGGCGTGCCGCTGGTGCCCGGCTACCACGGTGAAGCGCAAGACCTGGACACCTTCCGCGCCGCCGCCGAACGCATCGGCTACCCGGTGCTGCTCAAGGCCAGCGCCGGGGGTGGCGGCAAGGGCATGAAGGTGGTCGAGGACGAAAGCCAGCTGGCCGACGCCCTGGCTTCGGCTCAGCGTGAGGCGCAGTCATCGTTCGGCGATGCGCGCATGCTGGTGGAAAAGTACGTGCTCAAGCCACGCCATGTGGAGATCCAGGTGTTCGCCGACCAGCACGGCAACTGCCTGTACCTCAACGAGCGTGACTGTTCGATCCAGCGTCGCCACCAGAAGGTGGTCGAAGAAGCGCCGGCACCCGGCCTGTCCGCCGAACTGCGCCGGGCCATGGGAGAGGCTGCGGTACGCGCGGCCCAGGCCATTGGCTATGTCGGTGCCGGTACCGTCGAGTTTCTGCTCGATGCCCGTGGCGAATTCTTCTTCATGGAGATGAACACCCGCCTGCAGGTGGAGCACCCGGTCACCGAAGCCATCACCGGCCTCGACCTGGTGGCCTGGCAGATTCGCGTGGCCTGCGGCGAGCCGTTGCCGATCACGCAGGCCCAGGTACCGCTGATCGGCCACGCCATCGAGGTGCGGCTGTATGCCGAGGACCCGGCCAATGAATTCCTGCCGGCCACCGGTACGCTCACGCTGTACCGCGAATCGGCACCAGGCGAAGGCCGCCGGGTGGACAGCGGGGTCAGCGAAGGCGATGTGGTATCGCCGTTCTACGACCCGATGCTGGGCAAGCTGATTGCCTGGGGGCAGGACCGCGAGCAGGCACGCCTGCGCTTGCTGGCGATGCTCGATGAGTTCGCCATCGGCGGGCTGAAAACCAACATTGCCTTCCTGCGCCGCATTCTCGCCCACCCGGCCTTCGCGGCGGCAGAGCTGGATACCGGTTTCATCCCACGCCATCAGGAGGTGCTGTTACCGGCCCCGCAGGCGTTGCCAGCGGGCTTCTGGGAAGCCGCGGCAGAGGCCTGGCTGCAAGGCCAGGCTCCGCACCAGCGGGCCGACGATTGCCGCTCGCCGTGGGCCGAGCGCAATGGCCTGCGCCTGGGGCTGCCAGCGCGCAGCAGCCTGCATCTGGTCAGTGGTGGCGAACGCCAGGCGGTTGCCCTGGAGCGCAGTGCCGCTTCGACCTGGCAGCTTGATGGCGAGCAGCTGGGCCATGACGAGAACGGCATCCGTCGCCGCTACCTGGCGGTGCGCCGCGCTGGCACGTTGTTCCTGCGCTGGGATGGCGAGATGCACGCCGTCGAAGCCTTCGACCCGATTGCCGAGGCTGAGGCCAGCCATAGCCATCAGGGCGGGCTCGGGGCGCCCATGAACGGCAGCATCGTGCGTGTGCTGGTCGAGCCTGGGCAGGTGGTGGAGGCCGGGACTGCACTGGTGGTGCTGGAAGCCATGAAGATGGAACACAGCATTCGTGCGCCCCATGCCGGGACGGTAAAGGCGCTGTTCTGCCAGGAAGGGGATATGGTCAGCGAAGGGACGGTGTTGGTCGAACTGGCTGAGTGAGGCATACAGGGGCCGCTTTGCGGCCCCCAACAATCTAGAAAATGCCGTGCACCCGCACGACCACCCCGAGAAACTCGCAGCCCTCTTCACACACCAGCGTCGGATAACTGCGGTTCAGCGCCTTCAGGTACTGCTGCCCACCTTCCTCGGCCAGCTCACGCAGAATCGCCGTCTTCCCCGGCTGCCGGGCAATCACCAGCCGGCCCGGCTCCGCCTCAAGCCCCGGGTCCACCAGTATGCGCATGCCCTGTGGCACGCTGCGGCCACTGGCAGCGCTCATCGTGTCATTTTCCACGGTCAACCAGAACGCCTTGCCCTGTGCCAGGTAGTCCGTCTGTTCGAATACACCCGGCTCGGAAATCTCTGCGGCCCCTAGCTCATCCCACGCCAACACTGGGTAGCGGAAGCACACGATGTACTGCATGAGGTCAAGTTCGTCATCGTCGTCATGCACCTCGTAGGTGCCACGCTCCTCGCCAACCTGACCCTGGATCCGCAGCTGCAGACTGACGCTGTAGTGGGGCATGCCAATCTCGACGAACGTACGGTTCATCGATTCGATCTTGGGCTGGCGCCGCTTGTTCACCCAATGCCCCACGCTGCCTTGAGACACGCCGACGCGCTCGGCAAGCTGCTCTTGGGTGAGCTTCAACTCCTCCATCCGGTCACGGACGAGGGCAATCCATTTATCCATATTCATCGCTGGCACGATACGGACTGCCTTCTGGCGCTCAATAAACATTCAGTATTATTTCTAGAAAAGCACATAAATACCCAAGGTATTAAACTCAGGCAGAACCCTTTCCCATTGGCCTGCGCAGGTATCAGGATGAAACCACCGAAAGACGACGTAACAGATCTCGACAGCGAAGCAGCCCGCCGCGCGCTCGATTACTACCTCAATCCGAACCCCACGCGCCCCAGCGCGCACAACCAGATATGGACCTTGCACGCCGGCGTCACTGCCGAGCAGGCCCAGGACCACGCCATCGAGCTGCTGCGCTGCGCCGCCGCCACCGCCCACGAAACCGCCACCCACCAGGAAGGCAGCACCCGCGAGCTGACGTTCGCATTGATGCACATGATCGACATGGCCAGAGCCCTGCTGGAGCACAGACGCGCCCTGCAGAACGGCTTATAGGCAAAAGAAGAAGGGAGAAACGTGATGGCCGGCTGCCGGCGAAAGGCCCCGTTCGCCGGGTTGAGGAAGCGCGCCGGTAAAATTTTTTTACCGGATAACTGAAAATTCATTTGACTGGCAAATGATAACGATTATTATTGCACTCAGCTGATCGCAAGATCTGCTGGATAACCCGGAGCTTAGGTCGCTCCAGATTATCTCCTCATCAGGCTAATCACGGTTTTTGACCCGGCTTTTTGCCGGGTCATTTTTTTTGCTCTTCAGGCTAATGAAGATCGTTGATGGCGCGCATGATAGCAAAAGTGTTTCAGAGCGTGAACGCTCATTACAAATCTTTGCGGAATCAGCACTTGAGAATCAATCTCGTTTTGACTAGGCTGTTTCTGCATCAAGGACGATGCCCCCACCCTACCCTCGAGCAAGGAGCTGTCCATGAGCCGTCTGCTGCTGCCCCTTGAGCACCCCACGCCTGCCAGCGAGCCTGCAGCCGAGCATGAGTGGCTGTATGCGCTCAAGCGCCTGCCTCGGCGCGTGCAGCAAGTGTTCCTGCTCAACCGCCTCGATCAGCTGGACTTTGCCAGTATCGCCAAGCGCCTCGACCTCCCGCTGCTCAGCATCGAACGCAACATGAACCAGGCCCTGCAGGTGGCGCAACCCCGCGCAGACGCGCTGGCCAGTGTGGCAGGGCAATGGTATGTGCGGTTGCAGAGCCCGGACGTGACCTCGTGCGAGCGCATCGATTTTCGCCGTTGGCTGGACGCGGCACCTGCACACCTGCAGGCGTTTCATGACACCGAGCTGCGCTGGCGCAGCCTGCTCGCCCCGGCGCGGGAGCTGGGGCAGGATGGCTGGTACCGGCAAGGGCGTGCGGCGCTTTCGCTGGGTGGGTGTTCGGTGGCGGTTGGCTTGGGTGTGGCGGCGCTGTTGTTGTTTGGCTATTGGGCCTGAGTCACAGACCAATTGGCGACGTAGCTTCCCGCGACTTGCGCTCCAAACCTTTTAGATAGACGAGCAAATACCAGCCTGCAAGGCTGGAGGCAATAAAGCCCAGCGCCAGACTCATTGGCAAGCTGCTCCTGACAGATGCCACCAGCATGCTGGCGCCCCCGCCGAATGCAAACAACATCGTATTGTTTAGCGAGGCCGCAGCACCTGCCCGCTCTGGGTGCCGGCCCAGCGCATGAGTTGTTGCAGCTGGCCGAACGACGGTTGTACCGATGGTACAGAGCACCAATGGAAACAGAAGGCTGAAAACTCCAAGCTCATGCACGATCACAACCAGGCATAGAGCAACCCCAGCCAAACCGATGAGCGCGAATCCCCAACCAACCTGCGCCTGCATCCCGATGCGGCAATTCAGCCAGCTCGCAATGAAGCCGCCGATCAGGTACGCCAGCCCATACCCGAGAAATACCATGGAGAAGGCGAACTCCGTCAGGCCCAGTTGCTCGATGAGCAACAGTGGGGAGACGACCACAAATGAAAAATGGCAGGCGAACGCCAAGCAAGAAAAAAGCGAGCTGATGAGAAACGCGCGGTCCCTGAGCAAAACCTGATAACTACTCAATACCTCTGCACTGCCTCGTGATGTCGGTTTCTCTTGCAGCAACTTCAAGGAAAGCACCAGTACAACAACGGCTAGCACCACAAACACCTGAAAGCTGCCTGCCCAACCGAAATACTCCTGGAGCACGCTGCCTGCAAGCGGTGACAAAGAAATAAACAAGCCACTTGCGCTGGTCATCAGGATACGCATCGCATTGCGCTGCTGGTCACTGAACCTATCCTGCACCAGGGCCTGACTAAGCACGAAGCACCCGCATCCCACCGCCTGTAGAAGACGGGAAACCATGAAACCTTCGTAACTTGTTGCGAGGATGCACCCCGCCGCACCTACAACGGAAACCACCAGACCAGCAATCAGCAGACGCTTTCGCCCCATTCGGTCAGAAAGCGGACCGATGATGGTTTGCGAAATGGCGACACCGACAGCGAACAGGCTGATCGAATATGCAATGTACTGCGCATCGACACGAAAATCCCGGGCCAACAAAGGCACAGAGGGCAAAATCACATCGAGCGGAAACACGCCCAGAAGACTGATGAGGAGGAGCAATAAAACATAACAGCGAGTGGACTGCGAAACGTCTCGTCTATTCATCGATCCAACCCTCATTTTCAATCGACAAAAAGGATATGTTCGAAATAACATCCCCATTGAGTGCCGCCCTATTCCAGAGCACCGATAATTAGCCACTATCGCAAGATGCACAAGCTGAAGCATTGAAGGAGAGTTCATAATATTTTGTAGGAAATTTCCAGCACCCCGACTTTTTGAGCCTAATACTCGCTGTAAAAACCAAAACTCTCAAAAAATCGAACAACTCAAACCATGCAGCTGAACAACCTTGCAACATGGCATTTCTAGTTATTCTCCATCTAGTCAAACCTGAAATTTCAAGTTGCAGAGCAACTAATCATCGCGATCGACACACGCGACCTTGCCTTCTCACCCGCACACTCCCTCTCAAGCGGTGTACAGTACCCCCACAACAAATCCCAAGGAGCCCGCCCATGACCGTGACGCTGTCCCCCCTGCAAATCGACTGCGATTTCGATTCCGGCAACATCCAGGTCCTGGATGCCAGCAACCCGGCCCAGGTGCGCCTGGCCATCCGCCCGGACACAAATAGCGGCCACTTCCAGTGGTTCCACTTCAAGGTCAGCGGCCTCACGCCGGGTCAGGTCCATCGCTTCAGCCTGGACAACGCCAGCGAGTCTTCCTACAAGAATGCCTGGAGCGGCTACAACGCCGTGGCCTCCTACGACCAGCAGCGCTGGTTCCGCGTGCCGAGCCAGTTCGATGGCAAGGCGCTGTCGTTCGAACTCAAGGCCGAGCAGGAGCAAGTCTGGTTCGCCTACTTCGAGCCCTACCCCCGCGCGCGCCACAACCAGCTGATCGAACGCGCCCAGCAAATCCCGGGCGTCGAGTTGCTGGCCCACGGGCGCAGCGTGCAAGGCCGGGATATTCCGCTGCTGCGTGCCGGCGATGGCGCTGCGGGCAAGCGCAAGCTGTGGCTGATCGCCCAGCAACACCCCGGCGAGCACATGGCCGAGTGGTTCATGGAAGGGGTGATCGACCGGCTGCAAGGCAATGACCCGACGGTTCAGAAACTGCTGGAAAAGGCCGACCTGTACCTGATTCCGAACATGAACCCGGACGGTGCCTTCCTTGGCCACCTGCGCACCAACTTCAAGGGCAAGGACCTGAACCGGGCCTGGCAGGATGCCAGTGTCGAACTCAGCCCGGAGGTGTTCTTTGCCCAGGCGCAGATGAAGCAGTACGGGGTGGATGCGTTCATCGATGTGCATGGGGATGAGGAAATCCCCCATGTGTTCACGGCAGCCTGTGAAGGCAACCCGGGGTATACGCCGCGGCTGGCGAAGCTGGAAGAACAGTTCCGCACGACTTTGTGCAGTGTGACCAAAGACTTCCAGACGGTGCATGGCTACACGCGGGACGAACCAGGCCAGGCGAATACCACGCTGGCGTGCAATGCGGTGGGGATGGCGTATGACTGCCTGTCGCTGACCCTGGAGATGCCGTTCAAGGACCATGACGATGCGCCGGAGCCAGTGGCCGAGTGGTCGGGGGCGCGGTCCAAGGCGTTGGCCGGGGCGGTGCTGGAGACCTTGCTGAAGATGGTCGACGACTTGCGCTGAGCAGGTCCGGCCTCTTCGCGGGCAAGCCCGCTCCCACAGGATCGCCACAGCCTCGAACATTGTGCAATCCCTGTGGGAGCGGGCTTGCCCGCGAAAGGGCCGATACAGGATTGCACTGTCAGAACTGCACATCCAGGATCACATTGTCGAGGTAACTCGCCGCTGGCGGCGTGGCCTGGTCGGTGTAGACCTTGGCGTTGTAGTTGAACACCTGGCTACCCGTCCCGGTGCCGTTGCCGGGGTTCACATCGGCATCGCTGCTCGAGCGCCGGGCGGTGGTCAGCGAGCCCCAGCGCACGGCACCGGCACTCTTGAAGATTTCGTAGGCCAGGAAGTTGCCGGCCGCAGACTTCATCCGCCGCCGCCCGCCCGACACGTTCTCCCCATCATTCAAGCCCACCGTGTAGGCGCTGCCCTTGGTGCACGACAAGGTCACGCTCTGGCTCACCGTGCCGAACCCGGCCACCACCGGCGCACTGCCGAAGCTGATGCTGGGCGTGGTGATCTGGCAGTCGTTGGTCACGGTCATCGTCACCAGTAGCGTCTGCGTGCCGCTGCCGATATCACGCCCGAGGCAGATGGAACCGATGCCGATCCCCGAGCAGTAGTTCCAGTTCCAGGCCACGTTCAGGGTTTCCTGGTAGACCCCTGCCGCGACGTTGCTGCCGACCTGAGTGCGAAAATAGAGCGGCACTGCCTTGGGCGTGGTACCGCCGAGTAATCCCAGCAGATCGAGGATGCCGGTGCGGGCGAAGTCGTAGGCAACGCCACGGGCAACCGGGTAGTTGGTCGTCGCGTCGCCATACACGGTGTACGGTATGACGTCGCCCGTCGGGCCAACCAGTCCGGTGCTGCTTGAGGTAATGGTCACATAGAAGTGGTCGGTGGAGGTGAGCAGGCTCAGCAGCGAACCGGTGCATTGCAGCCCGGAATTGGTGCTCGAAGCGCTCTGTACCGTGGTACGCACCAGGGTCGAGTTGATCGCGCCGAATGCCGCCGGCGTGGTTGCCACCGACGAGCACAACGCCCAGGTGCAACCTGCCGGCAGCAGCAACAGTAGAAGGCCACACACCAGGCGCCTCATCGGCACACCAGTGGGCCGATCAGCGGGACGGTCCCTTGGGCATCGGGCATATCGAATTCGACCTGGCATTGCCCGCCTCCTTCCACCATGACTTGCAGGCGGTTATGTGGCGAGAGGTTCTCCAGGTACACCAGCCCATCCCAGCCCACCACGGCCTGGCTGCCGCTTTCCTGATGGGTGACCTGGCTACCGAGCTTCAATGGCTGCTGATTGGCGTCGACCAGTTCGATGCTCGCCGCCAGCACCCGCTTGAGCGGGAACTCCAGCAGGTAGCCGCTGCCACGGCGCACTGCCACGCGCTGCTCGACCTCCGCCGCCAGCACATCAGGCGGCAAGTTCATCGGGTCGATTTCATATTTGCCGCGGTAGTAGCCGCTGCTGTACGGCACCAGCAAGTGGCCGCTGCGGTCGGTGCGGCCGATTTCCTGGTTTTCGTAGCGCACCGGCACGTCGGCGTAGCCGCTGGTGCTGACCACCACGAAGGCGTCGTCGATGCGGTTGGCGGCGTAGACGCCGGAATCCATCCACACCAGCGAGCCACTGGCGTCGGCCCAGCGGGTCATCTCGCCGCTGCTGCCGTACACGCCAGCCTGCAACTGCACCGACTGCAGGCGCCAGGTCACGTCGGCCTGTTGGTAGGCATCGCGGTCGCCGCCGCCGGCATAGCCCAGGTTGTAGCCGACGCCGCCGCCCACCGGCACGGCGCGGCTGTAGTTGACCCGTTGCAGGCTCTCGCCGTCCTTGCTGCGTTCGCTGCTCACCGCCAGGGTGCTGCCGAAGTCGAACGGCATCACCACCTGTGCCTGCACCGCCCAGTTGCTGTCGCCGACCTCACGGTTGGCCGACAGGTACAGGCTGCTGTTGCCCCACAGCGGCTTGCTCCAGCTCAGGTTGATGAGCCGGGTGCGGCTGCCGTCGCCGGCGCGTACATCGAAATAGCCGGCGCCCAGGCTGCCGTACTGGTTGAGGTTGACGCTCAGGGTCACCTGCTCGCTACGCTGGCTCAGCTGCATGTCGGGCGTGTCGACCCGGGTCAGGTCGGCATACTCGCCGTGACGCTGCAGGCGCTGATAGTTGAAGCCGAAACGCTGGCTGTTGTACTGGTAGCCGAGGGCGACCTGGTGGCCCTTCTCGCCTTCGAACTGGCTCTGCGCCAAGGCCGCATTGAGCACGCCGAACGTGCCCAGGCGCATGTTGCCGCCCAGGCCACCCAGCAGCAGCGATTCGGCAGTCTCAGCATGGGTCTCCAGGGTGAAGTCGTCGCTGATGCCGTGGCGCAGGCTGGCCGAGGCCACACCGGGACCGTAGCTGAAATCTTCCACGGCATAGTCGCGGCGCAGGCTGCCGGCGGCCACCGAAAAGTCCGACAGGCCCTTTTGCAGCAGGCTGCTGGTGACGTAGAACGGCAAGGTGGTGGACACCTGCCGGCCAAGGGCGTCGGTGGTCACCACCACCGCCTCGCCGGCACCGTTGATGAATGGCACGTTGGTCAGGGTGTACGGGCCTGGCTGCAGTTCGGTGGTACTGGATTTGTAGCCGTTGATGAACAGGTCCAGCGAAGTTGGCACTGCCGCTTCGCCGGCAAACGCCGGCAAGGGGTAGGTCACCAGGTCGGGACGTGCGCCAAAGTCACGCGACAGCTGAAGGCCGCCGACCCGCACCGAGCCGGTCCAAGGCAAGGCCCCGGTAACGAAGTCGCCGGCCTCGTAGGTCAGCAGGCGTTGCTCGTCAGTGAACCGCCAGGTGGTGTCGTAGCGCAGGAAGCCCTGGCGGCTGTCATCGCGCTGCGCACCATTGAACGACTGGCGCCACTGGCCGGTGCTCGAGAACGTGCCCCAGCTGTCGAACAGGCGCAGCTCGTTCCAGGCCGCCAGGTAGGAGCCGCCATCATCGGTGTCGTTCAGGTACAGGTCGTAGTTGAACAAGGCGCCGAAACTGCTGCGCGCCTCGCTGGCAGGGTACAGGCCGCGGTCGCCGACCTGCTGGTCCGGCAGCCAGGCCGGGGGTACTTGCAGCAGCAGGCGCTGGTTCTGGCTGTCGTAATCGGCGTGCAAGCCCGCCACATCGTCCAGTGCCACTTCACCTCGCGGGTCGCCTGGCAACTTGACGCCCAGACCGCGCAGCACTTCGCTGTCCAGGAACAAGCGCCCGGCCCGCTGCTGCACCGGCACCAGCTCAGCCCTGGGCATCTGGTTCACCAGCAGGTCGAGGTACAGCGTGGCGTCGGCGATGGCCATTGACTCGCTGGGCGGCGGCGGCAGGTCGTCGGCCAGCACAAGGCAGGGGCCGCACAAGGTCAGTCCCAGGCACCAGCGGCGCGAAGCCCGCGACAGCCCTCTCACACACGGATTCCGACCATTGCCAGGTCCTCCATGGCCTTTGCCCCTCATTCAGCGGCGGGCTCATTGCCCTTGCCGGATCGCTTCGGCCGCTTCCTGGCCGTTCACCCTCCCCTTGATCACGCTGCCAGCGTTCGGCGCCACCGGTGCCGGCCAGCGCATGCTGGCACCGGGCAACACATAGCCGAGCAAGCCTTCGGCCAATGGCTTGGCCTGGCCACCCTGTTGCACCACCACATCGGTCAGGCGCGCATGCACCGGGCCGGTATTGCGCATTTCCACATAGGGCTTGCCCTGCACCGTCACCGGGCGCCAGCTGAGTTGCGGCTTGCCGACGCCGTCGGCACTGCGCTTGCCTTGCGGGTCGGCCTTGCCCCACAGCCCTTCGCCATAGACGAACAGCGGCACCGAATAGCGCATCTGCAGGCGGATCGCCGCCGTGGTGCCCTGGCTGCCGGTATCTGCCGGCAATGGCGAGGGGATTTCGTCGATGATGATGCGGTAGGCCTGCTCCTGGCCGACCGGCGAGCTGCCAGTGCGGGTCAGGCGGATCAGTTGCTTCTGCCCGGGGGGAATGTTGGCCACCGGCGGGCTGCCGATGATTTCGCGTTGGGCCTGGAACTGTTCCTGGTAGTCGCCCTGGCGCCAGGCGAACACCCGCACCTGCAAGCTGGCCGGGGCCGTGCCGCGGTTTTCCAGCCACAGTGCGCCGGCCTTCTGGTCAGCCTCCAGTACGGGGTCGATCGGCCAGATCAGCACCGAGGTGGCCGCCCCGGCCGGGACGCTCGCCAGCAGTGTCAGCCCGATCAAACCGTGCGCCCACTTCGCGCATGCCCCCATGCAACTCTCCTTAATGTATTTTTCTGTGTGCCGGTGCGTTCACCAGGTCACCGTCACTTGCACGACATCGGTGTAGGTCCCGGCCGGCAGGTTGCCGGGCAACTGGGTACGGCCATACACCGGCAACTTGATGGCCGTGGCGTCGGTGTAGCTCACCGTCACGCTCTGGCCGATGCCCAGGACCTGGCTGTAGGCCGCGTCCTGGTACAACTGATAGGCAAGCACCTGGGTACCCCCGCCGCGCTTGAGGTTGCGCGTACCGCTGGCGCTGTTCTGGCCACCGTCCAGGCTCATGCTCAAGGCCACACCCGGGGTGCACTGGAAGGTCACCGTGGTGCCGCCCAGCGAGGTACTGAGAATGCCGGTGGACAGCGCCGACTGGGTGCCGTAGTTCAGCGCGCCATAGCTGGTCACGCCCCCTACCACCAGGCAGCCAGCGACAATCTGCGCGCTCACCTGGAAGGTGCTGGTGGTCGCCGCATCGAGGGGTGCGACCAGCAGCATGCCAGCGCCGATCAGGCACCCGCCGAGCCCGTTGCGCATGGCTCAGAACGACAACTCGACAGCCACCGTGTCGGTGTACGTCCCGGCCGGCAGGCCAGCCTTGCCACGCGCCTGGCCATACAGGTTGACGGTCTGCGCCACGCCGGTACTGGTCGGCAGGGTGATGGTGCCGTCAATCGCCAGCAGCGTGGTGTGCCCGGCATCGGTGTAGAAGTCATACGGCACGAAATTGCCGGCGCCGTCGGCCAGCGCACGCGTGCCGCCAGCCGACTGGCCGTCGTGGGACCCGGCGCGCACGCGGATCGCCGGTACCGTGCCGGCCGAGCAGAGGATGCTCATGGCGCCACCGCCACCGCCCAGCACCTGGGCGTTGGCCGTGGTGAACAGGGCCTCCTGGGTGCCGAAGTTCAGGGTACCGAAGTTCAGCCCAGTGGTGCCGCCGCTGCCGTTGACCTGGCACGCCGAAGACAGGGTCAGGGTCGAAGTGATGGTCCCGGTCACCGTGGCGGCCTGGGCGTGAGCTGCCATGGCCAGGCCGAGGCCGGCGAGCATGCAACGGGTGAAAGTCGTTCGCATCGGAATCTCCTTGCGTCGTTTACCAGTCCAGGGTCACTCTCAGGGTGTCGCGGTACAGCCCGGCCGGCAGCGCGCGCGGTTGCGCCACGACCACGCCGTAGATGGGGATGGGAATCTGCGCAGTACTGCTGATGGTGAAGGCTCGGGCCTGGCCGATGCCGTAGCGGCTGTTGCCGCCCGGGTCGACCGCCAGTTGATAAGGGATCATCTCGCGGCCGTTGCTCAGCCGGCGCACACCATCGTCGCCATTCAGGCCACCGTTGATGCGCACGTTGAATGCACGCACTTCGGGCGTGCAGCTGATCTGCAGGCTGCCCTCGCCGCCCGCCTCGTCGACCCGGGTGCGCAGTGGCGTGTCCCAGTTCGGACCGCGCTCGCCGAAGTCCATCAGGCCAGGGTTGCCCAAGGTGGCGGGCGGTTGGTCGCCGCTGTTGATCTGGCAGGCGGCGCTGATCACCAGGCGCGCCTGGATGAACCCGGTGGTGGTGCCATGCACCGCGCCACTGGGCAACAGCAGCGGGCCGAGGCTGAGCAGCAGGATCGATGTGCGGTTCATGGCGTGACGTCCTTGTGCATGGCGGCCTCGCTACCAGGTGACCGTGATTTTGACCAGGTCGGCGTAATACCCGGCGCGGGGCACCCAGGCCAGCTTGTCGATCCGGGCGTACAGCGGCAGGTCAACCGAGCCGCTGTCCGGCACCCGTGCGGCATGCGGCTCACCGACAACCACCGGCTCACGCCATGCAGCATCCCGGAACAGGCGATAAGGAATCGGCCTGGCCTTGCCGTCATCGCTGGCGAGAAAACGCAGTTCGCCGACACCACCGTGCTGGCCGCCGTCGACACGCACCTGATACGGCGTGTCGGGGTTGCATTCGAGGCGTGGCGGGCGCTGGCTGAGCAATACGCCACTCAACGGCGCATCCGGGCCGTCCAGACGCGCAGCCGCGCCCAGGTCGATCCGACCCAGGGCCTGGGCGCCCGCATCACGCTGCTGGGTGACCAGCATGCAACCACGCTGCACCAGCACCCGCACCTCGACCAGGAAGTCCGCTGCTACGGCACTGCCGCTCAACAACAGGCCAAACAGCGCGGCCACAAAGCGTTCCGTCACTGGATGTTCCTTGTTCCTCTCTTGTGACGTTGAGCGTAGCAGCAGGTGGCAGAACCGTGATGGCGGGGTGCCATTCTTTTGTGATAACGACAAAGCGCTAGCGAACCGGCAAGAAATTTACCAACCCAGGCGAACCCCTGGGCATCCCACGCCTCCAATGGCCATGGGCCGGCAAAGCGATCGACATTCTGTTACGGTGTTCGGTAGCCGACAGCCGGCACCAGACGCATGCGGCATGCATGGAAGAACATCACAGGAGCCTTTCCATTGATGACTGCAGACAACGCGCTCGCCGCCGCCGTGGAGCGCTGCGCCGAGGAGCCGATCCAGATACCCGGCAGCATCCAGCCACACGGCTTCATGCTGGTGCTGGATGAACACGACCTGCGCATCCTGCAGGCCAGCGAGAACGTCGAACGCTGGCTGGGCGTACCCGCCACAGAGCTGATCGGCTGCACCTTCGCCGATGTGGTCAGCGAAAGCTTCGACCTGCGCGCCCAGCTCGAACGCCTGCCCAGTGACGAAGCCTTCCCGTTCCATATCGGTGACGTACGCCTGCGCCAGGGGGCGCCCTGCACGGGCACGCTGCGCCTGCTGACGCACCGCCACGACCAGGTGCTGATCGCCGAATTCGAGCCCTTCCGCCTGCCTGCGGACCTGGCCGAGCAGGGCGACTACTACCCGCTGGTGCGCGGCTTCGTCAGCAGCCTGCACAATGCCGACAGCCTTGAAGAGCTGTTGCAGCAGTGCGTGGTCCAGGTCAAGCGCATCACCGGCTTCGGCCGGGTCAAGGCCTACCGCTTCGACGCCGAAGGCAATGGCGAGGTGCTCGCCGAGCTGGCCGATGCCGGTTACCCGCGTTACCTGGGCCTGCGCTTTCCCGCTGCCGACATCCCGCGCCAGGCCCGCGACCTGTACCGCGTCAACCGCATCCGCGTGATCGAGGATGCCAATTACCAGCCGTCCCCCCTGCACCCAGCCGTCAATCCGCGCACGGGCAAGCCCCTGGACATGAGTTTCGTCGCCTTGCGCAGCGTGTCGCCGGTGCACCTGCAATACATGCGCAACATGGGCACCCTGGCGTCTATGTCGTTGTCGATCGTGGTCGATGGCCAGCTCTGGGGCCTGATTTCCTGCCACCACGCCCAGCCGCGCGCGGTCGAGTTCCGCACCCGCACGGCCTGCGAACTGCTGGCCAGCGTGCTGTCGCTGCAGATCGAGAGCCGCGAGTCGCACGCCAGGACCCGCCAGCTGCTCGACCTGCGCCAGCACATCGTGCGCATGATCTCCTCGATGGCCGACCACGACAGCGTCGGCGATGGCCTGCGCGATTTGCCCGAGGTGCTGCTGGCGTTCGCCGGGGCCAGCGGTGCAGCGGTCATCTCCGCCGAGCGCTGCGACCTGATCGGCCAGACCCCGCCTGTGGCGCAGGTCACGGCCCTGGTGCACTGGCTGGAGCAACGCGGCGAAGAGACGGTGTTCCACAGCGACAATCTGCGCCGTGACATCGATGAGCTGCCAGAGCTGGCGGCCCATGCCGGCGGCGTGCTGGCAGTGGCCATCTCGCAGATCCACTCGCACTACCTGCTGTGGTTCCGCCCCGAGCAAGTGCGCACGGTCGACTGGGCCGGGCGCCCCGACAAGCAGATCGGCGCCCACGGTGCGCTCGACCCTCGACACAGCTTTGATCGCTGGCAGGAACAGATCAGCGGCTACTGCAAACCGTGGGACCCGCTGCTCATCGAGGGTGTGTTCGAACTGCGCACGGCCGTGCTGGGTATCGTGCTGCGCAAGGCCGAGGAGCTGGCAGAGCTGGCCAACGAGCTGCGCCGCTCGAACAAGGAACTTGAAGCCTTTTCCTACAGTGTGTCCCACGACCTGCGTGCGCCCCTGCGGCACATCGCCGGCTACTCCGAGCTGCTTGGCGAAATCGAAGGGCACGGCCTGAGCGAGCGCGGCCGACGCTTCCTCCAGCACATCGAAGAGGCCGCAAGTTTCGCCGGTAGCCTGGTCGACAACCTGCTCAATTTCTCGCAGATGGGCCGCTCGGCGCTGCGCCTGTCGGATGTCGACCTCAACGCGTTGGTCGAGGCCATCCGCCAGGAACTGGCGCCCGACTACGAGGGCCGCGAAATCGTCTGGGACATCGCGCCGCTGCCGAAGGTGATCGCCGACCCGGCGTTCATCAACATGGCCTTGCACAACCTGATCGCCAATGCCATCAAATATACCCGTGGCCGTGAACCCGCCCACATCACGATCCGCGCCCACCAGCACCGGGGTGAGACCGAGGTGTACATCCGCGACAATGGTGTAGGCTTCGACATGGCCTACGCCAACAAGCTGTTCGGGGTGTTCCAGCGCCTGCACCGCATGGAAGAGTTCGAAGGCACCGGGATCGGCCTGGCCAGCGTGCGGCGGATCATCGAGCGCCATGACGGGCGCGTCTGGGCCGAAGGCCAGGTCGACCAGGGCGCCAGCTTCCACTTCACCCTGCCGCGTCACCCGACAACTACCTGAGGTACCCGTATCACCATGCTCAAGCCCATCCTGCTGGTCGAAGACAACCCCCGGGACCTGGAGTTGACGCTCCTGGCCCTGGAACGCAGCCAGTTGGCCAATGAAGTCATCGTATTGCGCGACGGCGCCGACGCCCTCGACTACCTGCTGCGCCGCAACGCTTACGCCGACCGCGACGATGGCAATCCTGCGGTCCTGTTACTGGATCTCAAGCTGCCCAAGGTCGACGGCCTGGAAGTGCTCAAGGAAGTACGCGCCACTGCAGAGCTGCGCAGCATCCCGACGGTGATGTTGACCTCTTCGCGTGAAGAGCCTGACCTGCTGCGCGCCTATGAACTGGGGGTCAATGCCTACGTGGTCAAGCCCGTGGAGTTCAAGGAGTTCGTCGCCGCAATTTCCGACCTGGGCGTGTTCTGGGCGGTGCTCAACGAGCCGCCACCCGGCTCGCTGCGCCTGAACCGGCGCGGTAGCAACTGAGGCCCGCGCAAAGATGTTGCCGACACCGCTCAAATTATTGATGGTCGAAGATAGCTCGATGGACGCCGAGCTGACCCTGATGTGCCTGGAGCGCAGCGGGTTGCAGGTGCAGTCGCAGCTGGTGTTCGACCACGTCGGGTTCGAGCACGCGCTGCACCAGGGCAGTTTCGACCTGATCCTGTGCGACTGCGTGCTGCCCGGCTCTTCCGGCACCGACGTGCTGGCCATCGCCCAGCGCCTGGCGCCCGACACGCCGTTCATCTTTCTCTCGGGCATCTATGGCGAAGAACATGCGGTAGAAATGATCCGCCTGGGCGCCACCGATTATGTGCTGAAGAAGAACCTGCCGCTGTTGCCCAAGGCCGTGCGCCGGGCCCTTACCGAAGTGCAGGAGCGCCAGCGCCGGCGCCGTGCGGAGGAAGCCCTGGCCGATGTCGAGGCACGCGCGCGCATTGCCATCGATGCCGCCGGCATGGGCACCTGGGATTTGCGCCCGCAACAGGGCGAGCTGATCTGGGACGACCGCTGCAAGGCCTTGTTCGGCCTGCCGGTCGAGACCGAGATGAACATGCAGGTGTTCTACGCCGGCATCTACCCCGAAGACCAGACCAAGGTACGCGAGGCCGTCGAGCACGCCATGCGCCCGGACAGCGACGGGCTGTACCGGGTCGAATTCCGCATCGCCCAGCCCAACGGCCTGGAACCGCGCTGGCTGCTCAGCAGCGGCCAGTGCCAGTTCGTCGACGGCCAGTGCACGCGGTTTTCCGGTGTGCTGCAGGACATCCATGCCCAGCGCCAGGCGACCCAGGCGCTCAGGCAGCTCAACGAGATGCTCGGCGAACGGGTCGAACGCCGTACCCGTGAGCGCGACCGTGCCTGGGAGTTGTCCCAGGACTTGCTCGCGGTGCTCAACAAGGACCTGACCCCGGTGGCCCTCAACCCGGCCTGGGAGGCCAGCCTGGGCTTTTCCCGCGAGCGCCTGAGCCAGACTTCGCTGCTGCATCTGCTACCCGAGGCGGATCAGGAAGCCCTGCTCACCGAGCTGGCCGCCCTCGCCCACGGCCGCACCAGTGCACGCTTCGTCGGCCGCATCCAGCACGCCAGCGGCCAGTTGCGCTGGTTGTCGTGGGTGGTGGTGCCGGAAGACACCTTGCTTTACGTGGTGGCGCGGGATATCACCAGCGAGCGGGAAACCGCCCTCGGCCTGGCCGAAGCCAATACCCGCCTGCGTGAGCAGATCACCGAGCGTGAACGCATCGAGGCGGCGCTGCAGCAGATGCAGCGGCTGGAGGCCGTCGGCCAGCTCACCGCCGGGGTCGCCCACGACTTCAACAATCTGCTCACGGTCATCCTCACCGGCGCCAGCTTCCTTGAGCGCGACCTGGCCAAGGGAGACCTGGACAAGGCCCGCAGCCGCCTGACGCACATCCGCGAAGCCGGTGAACGCGGCGCCAAGCTGACCTCGCAGCTGCTCGCCTTCTCCCGCCGCCAACGCCTGGAGCCGGTGCCGCTGAACCTCAACCGTACCCTCACCGGCCTGGAAGAACTGCTGCGCCGCACCCTTGGCGGCAACATCCTGGTGCGCCTGGACCTGGACCACAGCCTGTGGCAGGCGCTGACCGACCCGACCCAGACCGAGATGATCATCCTCAACCTGGCGATCAACGCCCGCGACGCCATGCCCGAAGGCGGCCAGCTGACCCTGTCGACCCGCAACACACGCATCAGGGCCCGCCCGCAGCGCCCGGAAGACCCCGAGCCCGGCGAGTACGTGATGCTGAGCATCCGCGACACCGGCTGCGGCATGAGTGAAGAGGTGCTGGCCAAGGTGTTCGAGCCGTTCTTCACCACCAAGGACATCGGCAAGGGCTCCGGCCTGGGCCTGGCCCAGGTGTTCGGCTTCGCCAAGCAGTCCGGTGGCGGTGTGCGCATCGACACCGAGCCAGGGCATGGCACCCAGGTGGCGGTGTACCTGCCGGCGGTGAAGCAGGAAGTCGCCGTCGACCCTGCCCAGCCGCCCGCCCCCCTGTCGATCGATGACAGTGGCCGGGACCGCACGGTATTGCTGGTGGATGACGATCATCTGGTGCGCGACATGCTCGGTGACGTACTGCGCCAATATGGCTACCAGGTGCGCCAGGCGCACAGCGGCGAGCAGGCGCTGGCACTGCTGGACGATGGTATCGACCTGCTGCTGACCGACTTTGCCATGCCGGAATTCAACGGCGCGCAGCTGGCATTGGCGGCACGCGAACGGCACCCGCGCTTGCCGGTGGTATTTCTGACCGGGTATGCGGAGCTGGAAGGGCTGGAATTGCCAGGGAGCCTGGTGATGCAGAAGCCGGTGCAGGCCGATGAGCTGGCCAGGGTGTTGAATGAACTGCTGCGGGTAGCTGGATAGATTTGCTTTACCTGCCCTGGCCTCTTCGCGGGTAAATCGGGTCGCCGAACCGCCGCTCCCACAGGTACTGCACTGCCCTCAAGGGCGGTGATTTCCCTGTGGGAGATCACCCAGCCCTTTGGGCTGCGCTGTCGCGCAGAGAACAAAGCCTCAGCATGCGCCGCTTTACCCTGTGGGAGCGGGCTTGCCCGCGAAGAGGCCAGCGCAGGAAACAGAAACGGCAAAATCCAGCGCCGACATTAATCTGCACTGAAAAAGGAATTTGGTATTTGAAGAGAGAAAATGGCAGGGGCGGCTGGATTCGAACCAACGCATGGCAGGATCAAAACCTGCTGCCTTACCGCTTGGCGACGCCCCTGTATCGGATGCAGCTGATGCTGCCCTGACAATTCCAACTAGGTGACAACTGGGTTGTTGTCTTGGAATGCGCGGCACTTTACCAACAAAGTTTCGGTCTGTGAACCCCCTACGTGAAAAAAAATGCTTTAAAACAGCAAGTTAGTGTTCCCTAGCCATTTTCATGGGCCATCAGGGCGACCACCCGTCGTTTTTCCACCGCTGCGCTTCAACACAATCGCATTCCTCCCTTCCAATCAGTTAAGCGAACTGCATTGACCAAGGAGGACCCCATGCCCGTTTCCCACGACCTCTACCAGGACCTGCACTACCCGCGCGAAATCGTTCAGCAGCGGCGCCAGCAGGACAAGACCCTCGACCGCCTGCTCGACGAGTACATGGACATCGACAACCAGGTGCTCGCCGCCGAATCGATTTCGGCAGGCAATTTCGAGGACGAGGACCTTCGCCACCTCAAGGAGCGCAGGTTGACGGTGAAGTACATGATCGAGCGTCAGCTGCAGCGCAAGGCCTGAGCTAACGCCCCAGCAGCGCCAGGGTGCGCACGTCCGGTTCAGCGCCGTAGAACTGCAGCAGGACAAGCTGGAACAGTGGATTGCCTGGCGCGGCCTGGCTGAACAGCGTCAGGCAAGAGCGCAGCTTGAGGTCGTCGGGGCTGCCGAGGATCTCGCGGGCACTCTTGTCACTGTGCTGCACGAGGGCGGTCACACAGGCTTCCAGCCTTGGCCCCAGCAATGGATGAGCAAGATAGGCGCGAGCCTCGTCGATGCCGGACAAGGCATAGCGCTCGGCCATGATGCTGTGGCCCAGGCCGTCAAGCTGCGGGAACACGTACCACATCCAGTGGCTGCGCTTGCGCCCGGCCTGCAGTTCCTGCATGACCTGGTCGTATACCCGGTCCTGTGCGTCGACGAAACGCTCGAGCTCGTAATCGGCAGGCATGCCCGCGCCTCCTCTGTCTGGTTTTCCCCTAGCCTACGCCTGTTCGCTCGACCTATCTCGCCAGCCGATCATTGCCCGGCACTTTATCTATTGGTCAAAATGGCCGCCCTCGGGCAAGCTGCATGCTGCCCTGCCTTTGCCCAAGGAGCTCAGCTTTTGTCTGCCTGGATCCCTTCCCCGCTGCGCCAGCTCGGCCAGCGCCTGCGCGGCGCGCCGCCCCACCAGAGCGAGCTGCTCAGCTGGTTCGAGGACAAGGCGCGCAGCCGCGGCTATCAGCTCAGTGAGGGCCAGCGCCGGGTCATCGACAGCATGGCCGCACAGCTTGCGCAACTGGAAGGTGGGCAGCCTCGCAGCCTCTACCTGTACGGCTCGGTCGGCCGCGGCAAAAGCTGGCTGCTGGATGGCTTTTTCCAGGCAGTACCCGTAGCAGCCAAGCGGCGCCTGCACTTCCACGACTTTTTCGCCCGCCTGCACCAGGGCATGCACCAGCACCGCCTGCTGGACGATGCGCTGGGCGCGACCCTCGACGAGCTGCTGGGCGACTGCCAGGTGCTGTGCTTCGACGAATTCCATGTGCATGACATCGGCGATGCGATGCTGCTGACCCGGCTGTTCAATGCCCTGTTCGCCCGCGGCATCTTCCTGCTGGTGACGTCCAACTACGCGCCAGAAGGGTTGCTGCCCAACCCGCTGTACCACGAACGTTTCCTGCCGGTGATCCGCCTGATCAACACTGCGATGGATGTGCTTGAAGTCGGCGGCGACACCGATTTTCGCAGCCTGCCGGCCAACCGCGAGCACCAGCGCTTTACCCAGGGGCACTATGTGTGGCCGGGCACTGCGGCGCAGCGCCAGGCGCTGAAGGTGCCGGATGAGCAGCCGGTGATGCTGGAGGTGAACAAACGCCCGCTGCGCGCCCTGGCCATCGATGGCCGGCAGGTACTGCTGGCCTTTGACGACCTTTGCGAGAAGGCCACGGCGGTGATCGACTACCTGGTACTGGCCGGGCAGTACGACGAGTGGATCATCGATGGGCTGGATGACCTGGCGGAATGCTCGCTGGCGGCGCAGCAGCGCTTCGTCAACCTGGTGGATGTGCTGTATGACCAGGATCGGCAAGTGACCGTGATCGGCAGGCGGCCGCTGGAAGAAAGCCTCGGCGGGCCGCTGGCCGACCTGATGCGTACCCGTAGCCGGTTGGGGCAGTTGCACCAGATCGGGCCTGATAACGCTATTGCCTGATCGGCCTCTTCGCGGCTAAAGCCGCTCCTGCAGGTACAGCGCTGCCCTTATAGGAGCGGCTTTAGCCGCGAAGAGGCCGGAACAGGTCAACCCATCAGCCAGCCCTGGGCAGGTCCGCCAGCACCGCCTCGATCTCCCCCAGCACCGCCGGGTCATCCAGGGTCGAAGGCGGCACATAAGCCTGCCCGTCGGCAATCTTGCGCAGCACCGCCCGCAGGATTTTCCCCGAGCGGGTCTTGGGCAAGCGCTTCACCAGGCGCACCCGGTTGAAGCATGCCAGCGCACCGATCGCCTCACGCACACTGCCCACCAGATCCACCAGCAACTGCGCCTCGGCAATGCCCTCACCATCCTTGAGCACCACCAGCGCCAACGGCACCTGGCCCTTGATCTCGTCATGCACACCAATCACCGCGCACTCGGCCACCGCCGGGTGGCGTGCGACCAGGTCTTCCATCTCGCCCGTGGACAGACGGTGCCCAGAGACGTTTATCACGTCATCGGTGCGGCCCATGATGTAGACAAAGCCCTCTTCGTCGAGGTAGCCGCCGTCACCGGTGTGGTAATAGCCCGGGTAAGTCTGCAGGTAGGCCTGCAGGTAGCGCTCATGGTCGCCCCACAAGGTCTGGCTGCAGCCTGGCGGCAGCGGCAGGGCGATGACAATGGCGCCTTGCTGGTCAGGGCCCAGCAGGTGCCCGTCGTCATCCAGCACGCGCACGTGGTAGCCCGGGACCGCGCGGTTGCTCGAACCTGGCCGCGCCGCGCTGCCGTCCAGGCCCACGCAGGGCGCCGTCACCGGCCAGCCGGTTTCGGTCTGCCACCAATGGTCGTGCACCGGTTTGCCTGTGACCCGCTCCAGCCACTGATGGGTGCTGGTATCGAGCTTTTCCCCGGCCAGGAACAGCTGGCGCAGCGAGCTCAGGTCATGCTTGCGGATCAGCTCACCCTCCGGGTCTTCCTTGCGAATTGCACGCATCGCAGTCGGCGCGCAGAACAACGCGTTGACCTTGTATTGTTCGACCACCCGCCAGTACGCCGAGGCGTCCGGCGTGCGGATCGGCTTGCCCTCATAGAACACCGTGGTGCAGCCGCTCATCAGCGGCCCGTAGACGATCAGCGAATGGCCCACGACCCAGCCGACATCGGAAATGCCCCACCATACATCGCCAGCCTGCATGCCATAGATGTGCCGCATCGCATAACAGAGTGCGACCGCGTTACCGCCGTTTTCGCGGACGATGCCCTTGGGTTTGCCGGTGGTACCAGAGGTGTACATGATGTACAGCGGGTCTGCGGCAGCCAGCGCCACGGGGGGGACCGGCTCGGCACTCGCCAGCGCCTCCTGCCAGTCCAGGTCGCGGCCAGGCTGCAACGCGGCGCGGGCCTGGGGCCGCTGCAGCACCAGCACATGACGCGGCTGGTGGCAGGCCAGTTGCAGGGCACGATCGACCAGCGGCTTGTACTCGATCACCCGGTCGAACTCCAGGCCGCAGGATGCCGTCAGCAGCAGCGTTGGCCGCGCATCGTCGATCCGCAGGGCCAGCTCATTGGCGGCAAAACCGCCGAACACCACCGAATGCACCGCACCGATCCGCGCACAGGCGAGCATGGCCATGGCTGCCTGGGGCACCATCGGCATGTAGATGATCACCCCATCCCCTTTGCCCACACCCAACTGGCGCAACAGCCCGGCCAGGCGCGCTACTTCGTCGCGCAGCTGGTCATAGGTGAACGCTTGCTGCACGCCGGTCACGGGCGAGTCGTAGAGCAACGCCGTCTGCTCGCCACGGCCCAGCTCGATTTGCCGATCAAGGGCCAGGTAGCAACTGTTCAGGCGGCCATCGGCAAACCACTGGTGGGTGCCGTCGGGGTTTTCCTGCAGGGTCAGGGAAGGTTTGCGGTACCAGGCCAAATGATCGGCCTGTTCGGCCCAGAAGGCGGCAGGGTCGGCAATGGAGTGGGCGTAGCTGTGCTGATAAGTCATGTCGAGGGCAACCCGGTACTTGTTGTTATTGAAGGGCGAATCTTGAGTATGGACCGACACGCCCGGCCCGCCATGGGACTAAAGTCACAACGCATATGCACATTTGCAGGGAGCGCTTATGCGCCCCAAAACAGTGCAAAGGTTTTAGAATAGGCGCCCCTTACCGCCACAGAGCAGCCCATGGATATCGATCAGGCCCGAACCTTTCTGGAAATCGTGCGTTGCGGCAGCCTGGTCGCCGCCGCCGAACGCCTGTTCGTGTCGCAGACGGCCATCACCGCCCGCGTGCAACGCCTGGAGCAACAGCTGGGCTGTCAGCTGTTCGTGCGCAGCCGCAACGGCGCCAGCCTGACCAGTGACGGCGAAGCCTTCGTCAGCTACGCCAACCAGCTGGTGCAGACCTGGGAAGCGGCACGCCGCGACCTGCCGCTGCCTGAAGGCTGCCAGCAGGTGCTGCACGTGGGCGCGGAAGTGAGCCTGGGTAACCCGATGCTGCTCGACTGGGTCGGCGCCCTGTACCGCGAGCTGCCCAGCCATGCCATCCGCAGCGAGGTGAGCGATGGCGAGTCGTTGCTGCGCAAGGTGGAGATGGGCCTGCTCGACGCCGCACTGGTGTACCAGCCAACCTACGGCCCAGGGCTGCAGGTGGAGCAGTTGATGGAAGAAAAGCTGATCCGCGTGCGCCGGGTCGAGCAGCCCGAGCCGTACATCTACATCGACTGGGGCGAAGCCTTCCGCCGCCAGCATGATGCCGCCCTGCCCGACTGCGCGCGCCCGGCGCTAAGCTTCAACCTCGGGCCATTGGCCCTGCAGTTCATCCTCGACCAGGGCGGTAGTGGGTACTTCCGAACCCGCGTGGTGCAGGCCTACCTGGAAAGCGGCGTGTTCGAGCGGGTGCCACAAGCGCCGGAATTCACCTACCCGACCTACCTGGTCTACCCGCGCAAGCGCGACAGCGACGCCCTGCAGCAGGCCATCGCGGTGCTGCGCCGGCTGGTGGCAGCTGGCGCCAGCGATTGGTCACAACGCTGGGACCCGGTTATCTGAAGCACGGCCGGCGGCGCTGAGCAACTGGCGCTTGAGCCCGGCGACCAGGTCGGTCTGGGTGACCACACCCACCAGCTGGTCACCGTCGAGTACCGGCAGGCAGTGCAGGCCCTGCTCGCACAGCAGCGGCAACAGGCGCTCCAGTGGATGCTGGCTGCTGACGCTGACCACTCGCCGGCTCATCACCTGCTCCATGCGCACCGCCTTGCGACCGAACAGGCCGCGCCAGCTGAACTGGCCGCGCTGCATGGCCGGGCCGACCAGGTCGCTGAGGCTGACCATACCCACCAGCTTGCCCTGCTGCAGCACCGGCAGGGTTTTCAGGTGGTGGCTGGCGAGCATTTTCCAGGCCTGCTCCAGGGTGGTCTGCGGCGAGGCGAACTGCACGTCACGGGACATCACCGCCCCGGCCGTGATGCCGCCGAGGCTGCGTTGCAGCGCATGCTGCTCGGTGGCAAGGATGATGCGTTCCAGCTCGTCACGGGTAACGTCGACAAACTCCCCCAACTCTTCCAGCGCCTGGTCCAGGTCGGCGCCACTGATGCCCACGCGCTCGCTGGGCAGCGGGTCGTGCGTGTGGTGCAGGTCCTTGCGCGGCACCGCGCCCTTCGGGTAGCGCACTCCGGTCAGGCGGTTGTAGATCACCGCCACGGCTACCAGGATCAGCGCATTGAGCAACACCGGCTCCAGCAGGTGGTCGCCCATGGCCGTCAGCCCCGGGTCGGCCAGCACCGCGCTCACCGCCACGCCGCCGCCCGGCGGGTGCAGGCAGCGCAGCAGGCACATCACCAGGATCGAGAGGCCCAGGGCGGCAGCGGCCACCCACAATTCGGCGCCCAAGCCCTGGCGCATGCCCAGGCCGACCGCACCGGCCAGCGCATAGCTGCCGAGCACTGGCCACGGCTGCGCCAACGGCCCGGAATGCACGGCAAACACCAGCACCGCCGTGGCGGCCAACGGGCCAAGCAGGTGCAAGGCAATGCCTGGGCCATAGGCCAGGCTGGTCAGCCAGCCGGCGAGCAACAAACCGAGCAACGCGCCGACACCGGCACGCAACCATTCTTTGGGGGGGATGTTCAGGGGCGCCGGCAACAGCCGCTGCAGACGACTTTCGGAACGCATGGCAGACATTTAGGTAATCAGGATCTGTGGTTTTTTTGATTAAAAAGAAAGCCCAGCCGAAGTGGCCTGGGCCTCGTATTGCGGATGCAATATCACAAGGGGCTCCGTCCATGGAGAGATGGAAACCGCAGGGTTTCGTGAGGGGGATTGTGCCGGCCGGCGGAAGATTGGGCTAATTCAAAAAAATGCGGCTGTACTGCAATTTTTTTGCAGTGCTGATCTGGTCGTTGGGGGCGCGAAGCGGCCCCGGCACTACCGAGCCTTACGCGGTAACTCGATGCTTACCCGCAATCCGCCCAGGGTGCTTTCAAGCAATGCCAGCTGCCCACCCCAAGCCTCGACGATATCGCGCACGATCCCCAGCCCCAGCCCATGCCCGTCGACCTGCTCGTCCAGCCGCGAGCCGCGCTCCAGCACCTGCAACCGCTGGCTTTCGGGAATCCCGGGGCCGTCATCATCGACCCACAACTGATAGCCCTCGGTGGTCGGTGCAATCCCCAGCTGCACTTCGCCGTCGGCCCACTTGCAGGCGTTGTCCAGCAGGTTGCCAAGCAGTTCAAGCACGTCTTCACGGTCCCACGGCAACAGCAGCCCCGGCGGCACATCGCGCTCGAGCCGCAGGCCTTCGCCATGGATCATGCCCAAGGTCGCGAGCAAGCCCGGCAGCTCGGCATCGCAATCGAACTGCGCCCCGGGCAAGGCATCGCCGGCCAGGCGCGCCCGGTTCAGCTCACGGGCCAGGCGCTGCTGGATCTGCTCGAGCTGTTCACGCAGTTGCGCCTGCACCTCTGGCAGGCCTTTCAAGCGCTCGCTGGACGCCAGGCTGAGCAGCACCGCCAGCGGGGTCTTCAGTGCATGGCCAAGGTTGCCCAGGGCATTGCGCGAGCGGCGCAGACTGTCTTCGGTGTGGCTGAGCAAGTGGTTGATCTGGCCCACCAGCGGCGCCAGCTCGCTGGGCACCTGGGCATCGAGCTGCGAGCGCTGGCCTTGCTGCAGCTGGGCGATCTGCTGGCGCGCGCGCTCCAGCGGGCGCAGCGAGCGGGTGACGGTGATGCGCTGCAGCACCAGCACGATCAGCAACGCCACCAGGCCCATGCCCAGGCCAAGCTGCTGCAGCCGACGAAAGCCCTCGCGCACCGGCGAGTAGTCCTGCGCCACGCTGATCGAGATGTTCTGGCCCAGGCGCCGGTAATCGGCGCGCAAGGCCAGCAGTTGCTGGCCTTCCGGGCCCAGCTCGTGGCTATCGGACAACCCCGGCTCGGCCGGCTTGGGCATGTCCAGGTCCCACAGCGAGCGCGAGCGCCAGGTGCCCTGGTCGAAATCGATACGGAAGTAGTAACCCGAAAACGGCCGCTGATAAGCCGCAGAAATGCGCCGCTCATCCAGCTGCAGGCCATTCGGCCCGCGCACCAACGCCACCAGCAGGTTCTCGCTCTCCTTGCGCAGGCCGTTTTCCAGGTAGCGCTGCAAACCCGCTTCGAACAACCACAGGGTCAACTGCGCGAGCACTACCCCGACCACCACCAGCACCGCGATCAGGCCCAGGCTCAGGCGCGCCTGGATCGACTTCATCCGCCGCTCCCGGCATAGATGTAGCCTTGCCCGCGACGGGTCTCGATGACGCTGCGCCCCAGCTTGCGCCGCAGGTGGTTGACGTGCACCTCCAGCACGTTGGAATCGCGCTCGGTCTCACCGTCGTACAGGTGCTCGGCCAGGTGGCTCTTGGACAGGATCTGCTGCGGGTGCAGCATGAAGTAGCGCAACAGGCGAAATTCCGCCGCCGTGAGCTGGATGTCGACGCCGTCGCGGCTCACGCACTGGCGGCTTTCATCCAAGTGCAGGCCCGCCGCTTCCAGGGTTGGCTGGTTGGCCAGGCCGCGGGCGCGGCGCAGCAGCGCCTGGATGCGCAGCTGCAGTTCCTCGGGGTGGAATGGCTTGCTCAGGTAATCGTCGGCCCCGGCTTTCAGGCCCTCGATGCGTTCCGCCCACGAACCCCGCGCGGTGAGGATCAGCACCGGCGTGACCAGGCCGCCGGCACGCCACTGCGCCAACACCTCCAGGCCCGGCAAGCCTGGCAGGCCGAGGTCGAGGATGATCAGGTCGTAAGGTTCGCTCTGGCCCTGGTACACCGCATCGCGGCCATCGGCCAGCCAGTCCACGGCATAGCCCTGGCGCTGCAGGCTTGTGGTCAGTTCGTCGGCCAGGGGCACGTTGTCTTCGACAAGCAGCAGGCGCATGTCAGTCGTCTTCCTCGTCTTTGAGCAGGGCACCGCTGCTGGCATCGAGCTTGATCTCGCGCACCACGCCCTCCTGGGTCAGCAGTTCGACTTCATATTCGTAACGGCCGTCGTCTTCTTCCAGCTCGGCCTCCAGCAGGCGCGCCCCGGGGTAACGCCCCAGGGCGGTTGCCAGCAGTTGCTCGAGCGGCAGGATGATGCCCTTCTGGCGCAGCTTCAGGGCTTCGTCCTGGTCCAGGTCGCGGGCAACGGCCAGGGAACACACGGCCAGCAACGACAGCGCCAGGTATCGCGCCGACCGGGGTAAGTGGATCATCAGCTGTCCCGCGCGTCCTTCAGCACTTCACCGGTCTTGGCATCCAGGTCGACATCCCACTCGACGTTCTGCGTGTCGCGCAGTTCGACCTTGTAGATGTAGCGGCCGTATTCGTCTTCCAGCTCCGAATCGGTGACGGTGGCGCCTGGGTGCTTGGCCACGGCGGCGGCCTTGAGTTCGTCCAGCGACTTGATGGTCTTGGCGTTGACCAGCTTGACCACTTCGTCAGGCTGGACGTCCTTGGCGAAGGCAGCATTGGCGCCCAGGGCAAGGGCGGCGGCGGTGAACAGGGCAGTCAAGGTTTTCATGGTGGCTCTCCTGAGCGACGTTCAAGTTGTCTACGGGGTTAAGACTAACCAGCGGTCCTTAATTCAACCTGAAAACAGCTGGCGCCATGATAGCGCAGCTGTAGCGGTATCAAGCCCCTATAATGACCGCCTTGTTACCCGTGAGATCCGTCATGAGCGCCATTCACATCAAATTCCCTGCACTCACCTTCAAGGCTGGCCAGCGCGCACTGCAGCAGATTCGCGAACGTGGCCTGCAGGCGGCCGATGTGGGCGTGTTGCCAGGGGCGGCCGGCGGGCCCAAGCCGCTGGGCATCCAGGGCCTGGACCTGGCGTTGTTTGGCGAATGGCTGCCCTCGGCAGCGCGGCAACGCGCACTGATCGGCGCCTCGATCGGCTCGTGGCGCTTCGCCAGTGCCTGCCTCGACGACCCGGTTGCCGGCATCCGTCGCCTGGGCGAGCTGTACACCGAGCAGGACTTCGCCAAGGGCGTTACCCCCGCCGAGATCAGCCGCAGCTGCCAGCGCATGCTCGACGACCTGCTGCAGGGCCGCGACGGGCAGATCCTCGCCAACCCGCACTATCGCCTGAACATCCTGGTGGTGAAGAGCCACGGCCAGCTGGCCCACGACCACCGTGGCCGCCTGGGCGTGGGCCTGGGCTCGGTGATCGCCAGCAACCTGCTGGGGCGCTCGCGCCTGGCCCGGCACTTCGAACGGGTCATCCTGCATGATGCGCGCAGCGTGCCGCCGCTCGATGCGCTGACCGACTTCCCCTCGCGCTGCCTGCCACTGAACCTGGCCAACCTGCGCCAGGCCCTGCTCGCCTCGGGCTCGATCCCGATGGTGATGGAAGGTGTGCGTGACATTCCCGGCGCTGGCGCCGGCACCTACCGCGACGGCGGCCTGCTCGACTACCACCTCGACCTGCCCTACCGCGGTGACGACCTGGTGCTGTACCCGCATTTCACCGACAAGGTGGTGCCCGGCTGGTTCGACAAGGCCCTGCCCTGGCGCAAGGGCGATGCCACGCGCCTGCAGAACGTGCTGCTGATGACCCCGTCGCCGCAATACCTGGCCGCCCTGCCCTACGGCAAGCTGCCCGACCGCAACGACTTCAAGCGCTTCATGGGCGATGCGCCGAGCCGCAAGCGTTACTGGTACAAGGCGATCGCCGAAAGCCAGCGTTTGGGCGACGAGTTGCTGGAACTGATCGCCACCGGGCGGTTGCACGAACGCCTGCAAGCCTTGTAGCGGCCATGCTGGTAGACTGCGCGCATTATTGATTCACACAGAGTTATGACAGCGTGGAAATCTTCAAGGAATTCACTTTCGAATCGGCCCACCGCCTGCCCCACGTCCCTGAAGGGCACAAATGTGGCCGCCTGCATGGCCACTCGTTCAAGGTCGGCCTGCACCTGACCGGCCCGCTCGACCCGCATACCGGCTGGATTCGTGACTTCGCCGAGGTCAAGGCGATCTTCAAGCCGATCTACGAGCAACTGGACCACAACTACCTGAACGACATCCCGGGCCTGGAAAACCCCACCAGCGAAGTGATCGCCAAGTGGATCTGGGACCAAGTCAAGCCGTTGATGCCGGAGCTGTCGAAAGTGCGCATCCACGAAACCTGCACCAGCGGTTGCGAATACACCGGCGACTGATTCGCCGTTGCGGGCAGGGCCTCAGCCCTGCCCGTCGCCCACCGCATCGCGCAGGAAGCTCGGCGCGATATAGCGCTGGTAATGGGCTTCCGAAAGCAGGAAGAACTCGCGATCGATGGCATCGCGCAGTTGCGGCAGTTCCCAGTCGCGAAACTCTGGCAGCAGGACCATGCCGTAGGCCTCAAGATCGCGGATCATCCGCGCCCCGCGCGCGATCAACTGATACGCCCAGCAATATTCCGACTGCTGCTCGACGAAGCGGATCGAACGCTGCTGCAACTGCTGGCGCAGCAAGCCTTTGTCGAACACTTCCAGCTTGGCCATCATCACCTGCACCAGCAGCTGTTCCAGGCGCAGCCAGACGGCGCGCTTCTGCTCGTCGTCGTACCCGTTCCAGTTGATCACTTCGTGGTGGAAACGCTTGCAGCCACGGCACACCGTGTCTCCATACACCGTGGAGCAAAGGCCGACGCAAGGGGTCTTGATGGACTGGTTGGACATGGAAAAACAACGGCTTGGCGGTGGAACACGGGCCCATGTTAGCCCTTTGTCTAACCACGGTCACTCGTTAAAGTCATGATCGCCGCCTTACCTTCCGCGACAATTTGCCGTAGAATCATCCCGCCTTTTCAAGGCAACCATGTCCGTTGGAAGCTGTTTTCAAAGCGTCACGAGCACAGTTCATCCGGTAGAACGGCGTTGGCCCGGGCCATGCACCCCTCGCATGCCCGCGCCAGCCCTCATCAGCTCCCGTTCTGCAGGCGTAAAACTTTGAAAGCAGCTTCTGTAAGGATTCTTTGCGACTCTGGCTGGGCGGCCCACAAAGCCGTGGCAGCGCATGGGTGCATCGAATGCTGGATGAGCGTCCCGGACTCCCTTTAGGGACCACTGATGAGGGTAATAACTGTGCTTGAAGCCTACCGCAAACACATCGAAGAGCGTGCCGCCCTGGGTATCGTGCCCCAGCCGCTGAACGCCGAACAAACTGCAGGCCTGGTCGAGCTGCTGAAAAACCCGCCAGCCGGCGAAGAAGCCTTCCTCGTAGACCTGATCACCAACCGCGTTCCGCCAGGGGTCGACGAAGCTGCCTACGTCAAGGCCGCTTTCCTCTCCGCCGTGGCCAAGGGCGAAGCCAAGTCGCCACTGATCGACCGCAAGCACGCTGCTGAACTGCTGGGCACCATGCAGGGCGGCTACAACATCGAAACGCTGGTCGCGCTGCTCGACGACGCCGAACTGGGCGCCGTCGCGGCCGAACAGCTCAAGCACACCCTGCTGATGTTCGATGCCTTCCACGACGTGGCCGAAAAGGCCAAGGCCGGCAACGTTCACGCCAAGGCCGTGCTGGACTCCTGGGCTGCCGGCGAGTGGTTCACCTCGCGTCCGGCCATCGCCGACAAGTACACCCTGACCGTGTTCAAGGTGCCTGGCGAAACCAACACCGACGACCTGTCCCCTGCTCCGGACGCCTGGTCGCGCCCTGACATCCCGCTGCACGCCCTGGCCATGCTGAAAATGGCCCGTGACGGCATCGAGCCGCAGCAGCCTGGTTCGGTCGGCCCGCTGGCACAGATCGAAGCGGTCAAGGCCAAGGGCTTCCCGGTTGCCTACGTCGGTGACGTGGTCGGTACCGGTTCCTCGCGTAAATCCGCCACCAACTCGGTGCTGTGGTTCTTCGGCGACGACATCCCGTACGTGCCGAACAAGCGCGCCGGTGGTTTCTGCTTCGGCACCAAGATCGCCCCGATCTTCTACAACACCATGGAAGACGCCGGCGCCCTGCCGATCGAATTCGACTGCACCAACCTGGCCATGGGCGACGTCATCGACGTCTACCCGTTCAAAGGTGAAGTGCGCCGTCACGGCAGCGACGAGCTGGTCACCGAGTTCGCGCTGAAAACCGAAGTGCTGCTGGACGAAGTCCGCGCTGGCGGCCGTATCCCGCTGATCGTCGGCCGTGGCCTGACCGAAAAAGCCCGCGCCGAGCTGGGCCTGGGTGCCTCCGACCTGTTCAAGAAGCCAGAGCAGCCTGCCGACTCCGGCAAGGGCTTCACCCTGGCCCAGAAGATGGTCGGCCGTGCCTGCGGCCTGCCAGAAGGCCAGGGCGTGCGCCCAGGTGCCTACTGCGAGCCGAAGATGACCACCGTCGGTTCCCAGGACACCACTGGCCCGATGACCCGCGACGAGCTGAAAGACCTGGCGTGCCTGGGCTTCTCCGCTGACCTGGTGATGCAGTCGTTCTGCCACACCGCGGCCTATCCGAAGCCGATCGACGTCACCACCCACCACACCCTGCCAGACTTCATCCGCACCCGTGGCGGCGTGTCGCTGCGCCCGGGCGACGGCATCATCCACAGCTGGCTGAACCGCATGCTGATGCCTGACACCGTGGGTACCGGTGGCGACTCGCACACCCGCTTCCCGATCGGCATCTCGTTCCCGGCCGGTTCCGGCCTGGTGGCCTTTGCCGCCGCCACCGGCGTCATGCCGCTGGACATGCCAGAGTCGATCCTGGTGCGCTTCAAGGGCAAGCTGCAACCTGGCATCACCCTGCGTGACCTGGTTCATGCCATCCCTTACTACGCCATCCAGAAGGGCCTGCTGACCGTCGAGAAGAAAGGCAAGAAAAACGCCTTCTCCGGCCGCATCCTGGAAATCGAAGGCCTGAACGACCTGACCGTCGAGCAAGCCTTCGAGCTGTCCGACGCCTCGGCCGAGCGTTCCGCTGCAGGCTGCACCATCAAGCTGCCGGAAAAGGCCATCGCCGAGTACCTGCAGTCCAACATCACCCTGCTGCGCTGGATGATCGGCGAAGGCTACGGCGATGCCCGCACCCTGGAGCGCCGCGCCCAGGCCATGGAAGCCTGGCTGGCCAAGCCTGAGCTGCTGTCGGCCGACGCCGATGCCGAATACGCCGAAATCATCGAAATCGACCTGGCCGACGTCAAGGAGCCTGTGCTCTGCGCGCCGAACGACCCGGACGATGCCCGCCTGCTGTCTTCGGTACAGGGCGAGAAGATCGACGAAGTGTTCATCGGTTCGTGCATGACCAACATCGGTCACTTCCGTGCTGCCGGCAAGCTGCTGGACAAGGTCAAGGGCGGTATCCCGACCCGTCTGTGGCTGGCCCCGCCAACCAAGATGGACGCCCACCAGCTGACCGAAGAAGGCTACTACGGCATCTACGGCAAGGCCGGCGCGCGCATGGAAATGCCAGGCTGCTCGCTGTGCATGGGTAACCAGGCACGTGTGCAGACCGGTTCGACCGTGGTCTCCACTTCGACCCGTAACTTCCCGAACCGTCTGGGCGACGCTACCAACGTGTACCTGGCCTCGGCCGAACTGGCTGCGGTCGCTTCGATCATCGGCAAGCTGCCGACCGTCGAAGAGTACATGCAGTACGCCAAGGACATCGACAGCATGGCTGCCGACGTCTACCGCTACCTGAGCTTCGACCAGATCGCCGAGTTCCGCGAAGCGGCTGCCAACGCCAAGATCCCGGTGGTTCAGGCGTAAGCTGAGTTACATGCAGTAAAAGAAAGCCCCGGCAGCGATGCCGGGGCTTTTTGTTTCCGCCTGTGCCGGCCTCTTCGCGGGCAAGCCCGCTCCCACAGGAGCCCCACAGTTTTCAAGATTTGTGGAGGACCTGTGGGAGCGGGCTTGCCCGCGAAGAGGCCGGCACAGGCAACCTCAAATCACGAATAGATCCACAAACCTGTGCACCGCCATCTGCTCCAGCCTTTGCTGATCCTTGCACAGCTCGATGATCTGCTCACAACGCTGGCGCACAAAGCGCGTCGCCAGGTTCTCCCGGAACTTGGCCTCCAGCAACGGTATCCCCTCCTCGCGCCGCCGCCGATGGCCGACCGGGTACTCCACCAGCACCTGCTCGGTGCTGCTGCCATCCTTGAAGAACACTTGCACGGCATTGGCAATCGAACGCTTGTCTGCCTCCAGGTACTCGCGGCTGAAGCGTGGGTCTTCGACCACCTCCATCTTCTCGCGCAGGCGATCGATGCTCGGATGATTGGCGTGGAAGGCATCTTCATAATGCTCGGCCACCAGGTGGCCGAAGATCAGCGGCACCGCCACCATGTACTGCAGGCAGTGGTCGCGGTCGGCGGCGTTGGCCAGCGGGCCTTGCTTGGAAATGATGCGGATCGCCGACTCCTGGGTGGTGATGACGATGCGGTCGATCTCATGCAGGCGGTTACGCACCAGCGGGTGCAGGGTCACCGCCGCTTCGCAGGCCGTCTGGGCGTGGAACTCGGCGGGGAAGCTGACCTTGAACAGCACGTTCTCCATCACATAACTGGCCAAGGGTTGCGGCAGGCGCAGCGCATACTGGCCGGCCGGCTTTACCGCCAGGTCCTTGTTGGTATGGCTGAACGAGACGTCATGGAACCCCCACTGCGGCGCCGTCAGCACCCCTGGCACGCCCATTTCGCCACGCAGCGCGATATCCGCCAGGCGCACGCCACGGCTGGAGGCATCGCCGGCTGCCCAGGACTTGCGCGAACCGGCATTGGGCGCATGGCGGTAAGTGCGCAGTGCCTGACCATCGACGAAGGCATGGGACAGGGCCGAGAGCATCTGCTCGCGATTGGCCCCCATCAGCCGGGCGCACACGGCGGTCGAGGCCACCTTGACCAGTATCACGTGATCGAGGCCGACGCGATTGAACGAGTTTTCCAGTGCCAGCACGCCCTGGATCTCGTGGGCCATGACCATGGCCTCGAGCACGTCGCGCATCAGCAACGGTGCTTCGCCGCTGGCCACACGCTTCTGTGACAGGTGATCGGCAACCGCCAGGATGCCGCCAAGGTTGTCCGAAGGATGTGCCCACTCGGCGGCCAGCCAGGTGTCGTTGTAGTCCAGCCAGCGCACGGTGCAGCCGATGTCCCAGGCCGCCTTGACCGGGTCGAGGCGGTAGGCGGTACCGGGGACGCGCGCGCCATTGGGCACCACGGTGCCTTCCACCAGCGGGCCGAGGAGCTTGGTGCATTCGGGGAATCGCAAGGCCAGCAGGCCACAACCGAGGGTGTCCATCAGGCAGTTGCGCGCGGTGTCCAGGGCTTCAGGGGATTCGACCCGGTAGCCGAGGGCATAGTCGGCGAGGGTTTGCAGGACCCGGTCGTAGTCCGGGCGGTCGTTCAGGTCCACATTGGCGCTCATAGCCAGCTCCTGTGAAGTTGGGGCTGCTTTGCAGCCCTTCGCGGGCTCGCCCGCTCCCACAGGGACATCACAGTTTTTGAATGCTGTGAAGTACCTGTGGGAGCGGGCGAGCCCGCGAAGGGCCGCAAAGCGGCCCTACTCATCCCAAGCCGAGCGCCAGTGGTGCGTTAGAAGCTATCGCCAGGTACGCGCACCCAGCCCTCCATCAGCACGCGAGCACTGCGGCTCATGATTGCCTTGGTCACCGTCCACTCGCCATCCACCTGGCGCGCCTCGGCCCCGACCCGCAAGGTGCCGGACGGATGACCGAAACGCACGGCACTGCGCTCGCCCCCGCCAGCGGCGAGGTTGACCAGCGTGCCCGGAATGGCTGCAGCAGTGCCGATGGCCACGGCTGCGGTCCCCATCATCGCGTGGTGCAGCTTGCCCATGGACAGTGCACGCACCAGCAGGTCGATGTCACCGGCCGCAACCGCCTTGCCACTGGACGCAGTGTAGGTGCTCGGCGGCGCAACGAAAGCCACCTTTGGCGTGTGCTGACGCCCGGCAGCCTGGTCGACATGCTCGATCAGGCCCATGCGCACGGCGCCGTAGGCGCGAATGGTCTCGAAACGTTGCAGCGCTTGAGGGTCGCCGTTGATCGCGTCCTGCAGTTCAGTGCCGGTGTAACCGATGTCGGCGGCATTGACGAACACGGTCGGGATGCCAGCATTGATCAAGGTCGCCTTGAAGGTACCGACACCCGGCACCTCCAAATCATCCACCAGGTTGCCGGTAGGGAACATCGCCCCGCCGTCGCCGTCCTCGTCGGCAGCCGGATCAAGGAACTCCAGCTGCACTTCGGCGGCTGGGAAAGTCACGCCATCGAGCTCGAAGTCACCGGTTTCCTGCACTTCACCTTCGGTGATCGGCACATGGGCGATGATGGTCTTGCCAATGTTGGCCTGCCAGATGCGCACGGTGGCGAGGCCATTGCGCGGAATGCGCGCCGGGTCGACCAGGCCATTGCTGATGGCGAACGAGCCGACCGCCGCAGACAGGTTGCCGCAGTTGCCGCTCCAGTCGACGAAAGCCTTGTCGATGGCGACCTGGCCGAACAGGTAATCAACATCGTGCCCGGGCTTGATGCTCTTCGACAGGATGACCGTCTTGCTGGTGCTCGAAGTGGCGCCGCCCATGCCGTCGATCTGCTTGGCATAAGGGTCGGGGCTACCGATGACCCGCAACAGCAAGGCGTCGCGGGCCGGGCCTGGGACCTGGGCCGTTTCCGGCAAGTCCTGCAGGCGGAAGAACACGCCCTTGCTGGTGCCGCCACGGATGTACGTGGCGGGGATTTTCACTTGCGCTACATGTGCCATGTTCACGTCCTGTTCAAGCGGTCGCTTCGAGGAAATCCTGGGCAAAGCGCTGCAGCACCCCGCCCGCCTCATAGATCGACACTTCCTCGGCAGTGTCCAGGCGGCAGGTCACCGGCACTTCGACACGCTCGCCATTGCGTCGCGTCACCACCAGGGTCAGCGTCGCCCGTGGCTTGCGCTCGCCGAGCACGTCATAGGTCTCGCTGCCGTCCAGGCCCAGGGTCTTACGGTCGGTGCCCGGCTTGAACTCCAGCGGCAACACGCCCATGCCCACCAGGTTGGTGCGGTGAATGCGCTCGAAGCCCTCGGCGACGATCGCCTCGACACCGGCCAGGCGCACCCCCTTGGCCGCCCAGTCACGGGACGAACCCTGGCCATAGTCGCCACCGGCGACGATGATCAGCGGCTGCTTGCGCGCCATGTAGGTCTCGATGGCCTCCCACATGCGCGTCACCTTGCCTTCCGGCTCGATGCGCGCCAGCGAGCCCTGCTTCACGCTGCCGTCATCCTTGCGCACCATTTCGTTGAACAGCTTGGGGTTGGCGAAGGTGGCGCGCTGGGCGGTCAGGTGGTCGCCGCGGTGCGTGGCATAGGAGTTGAAGTCCTCTTCCGGCAGGCCCATCTTCGCCAGGTATTCGCCCGCGGCGCTGTCGAGCAGGATGGCGTTGGACGGCGACAGGTGGTCAGTGGTGATGTTGTCCGGCAGCACCGCCAGCGGGCGCATGCCACGCAGGGTGCGTTCGCCAGCCAGGGCACCTTCCCAGTAAGGCGGGCGGCGGATATAGGTGCTCATCGGGCGCCAGTCGTACAGCGGCGCGACTTTCGGCCCACGGTCTTCCTCGATGGCGAACATCGGGATATAGACCTTGCGGAACTGCTCCGGCTTGACCGCCGCACGCACCACCGCGTCGATTTCCTCGTCGCTTGGCCAGATGTCCTTGAGGCGGATTTCCTTGCCATCGACCACGCCCAGCACATCCTTTTCGATGTCGAAGCGGATGGTGCCGGCAATCGCGTAGGCCACCACCAGCGGCGGCGAAGCCAGGAACGCCTGCTTGGCGTAAGGGTGGATGCGCCCGTCGAAGTTGCGGTTACCCGACAGCACGGCAGTGGCGTACAGGTCGCGGTCGATGATTTCCTGCTGGATCACCGGGTCCAGCGCACCGGACATGCCGTTGCAGGTGGTGCAGGCGAAGGCGACGATGCCGAAGCCCAGTTGCTCCAGTTCCTTTTCCAGCCCTGCCTCTTCCAGGTACAGCTGCACGGCCTTGGAACCGGGTGCCAGCGACGACTTGACCCACGGCTTGCGGCTGAGGCCAAGCTTGTTGGCATTGCGCGCCAGCAGGCCCGCGGCAATCACGTTACGCGGGTTGCTGGTGTTGGTGCAGCTGGTGATGGCGGCAATGATCACCGCGCCGTCGGGCATCTGCCCCGGCACGTCTTCCCAGGCGCCGGCGATGCCCTTGGCCGCCAGGTCGCTGGTGGCGACGCGGGCATGCGGGTTGGACGGCCCGGCCATGTTGCGCACCACGCTCGACAGGTCGAAGCTCAGGGTACGCTCGTATTGGGCCTTGGCCAGGCTGTCGGCCCACAGGCCGGCGACCTTGGCGTAGGTCTCCACCAACTGCACCTGCTGGTCATCACGGCCGGTCAGCTTGAGGTAGTCGATGGTCTGCTGGTCGATGGCGAACATCGCGGCGGTGGCGCCGTATTCCGGGGCCATGTTGGAGATGGTGGCGCGGTCGCCCAGGGTCAGCGCGCGCGCACCTTCGCCATGGAACTCGAGGTAGGCGCCGACGACCTTCTGCTTGCGCAGGAACTCGGTGAGGGCCAGCACCAGGTCGGTGGCGGTGATGTTCGGCGCCAGCTTGCCGGTCAGCTCGACGCCGACGATTTCCGGCAGGCGCATCCACGAGGCACGGCCGAGCATGACGTTCTCGGCTTCCAGGCCACCGACACCAATGGCGATCACGCCCAGCGCGTCGACATGCGGGGTGTGGCTGTCGGTGCCGACGCAGGTATCCGGGTAGGCCACGCCGCGGTCGCTGTGGATGACCGGCGACATCTTCTCCAGGTTGATCTGGTGCATGATGCCGTTGCCAGGCTGGATCACGTCGACGTTCTTGAACGCCTTCTTGGTCCAGTTGATGAAATGGAAGCGGTCTTCGTTACGGCGGTCTTCGATGGCGCGGTTCTTCTCGAACGCCTGCGGGTCGAAACCACCGCACTCCACGGCCAGGGAGTGGTCGACGATCAGCTGCACCGGCACCACCGGGTTGACCTGGGCCGGGTCGCCGCCTTTGTCGGCGATGGCATCGCGCAAGCCGGCGAGGTCGACCAGGGCGGTCTGGCCAAGGATGTCATGGCACACCACGCGGGCCGGGAACCACGGGAAGTCAAGGTCGCGCTTGCGCTCGATCAGCTGGCCCAGCGACGCGTCGAGGGTGGCCGGGTCGCAGCGGCGCACGAGGTTTTCGGCCAGTACGCGGGAGGTGTAAGGCAGGCTGTCGTAGGCACCGGGCTTGATGGCCTCGACGGCGGCGCGGGCATCGAAGTAGTCCAGGGCGGTGCCTGGCAGGTTCTTGCGGTATGCAGTGTTCATCATTCGGGCTCGGTCACAGGGTTCGGAAGGTTCCACCGTCCCTGTGGGAGCGGGCTTGCCCGCGAATGCGTCAGCAGGTACACATGGGCTGCCCCGCCGGGCGCATTCGCGGGCAAGCCCGCTCCCACAGGGGAAACGGGTTGCCTCTCTTTATCTATTTCAGCGCTGTTCGATCGGCACGAACTGGCGCTGCTCGACGCCGACATACTCGGCGCTCGGGCGGATGATGCGGTTGTTGGCGCGCTGTTCGAACACGTGCGCGGCCCAGCCGGTCAGGCGCGAGCAGACGAAGATCGGGGTGAACAGCTTGGTCGGGATGCCCATGAAGTGGTACGCCGAGGCATGGTAGAAGTCGGCGTTGGGGAACAGGCGCTTCTGCTCCCACATGGTCTTGTCGATGGCTTCGGAAACCGGGTACAGGACCGTGTCACCGACCTGGTCGGCAAGCTGCTTCGACCAGCCCTTGATCACCTCGTTGCGTGGGTCGGACTCTTTGTAGATCGCGTGGCCAAAGCCCATGATCTTGTCCTTGCGCTCGAGCATGCGCAGCAGCTCGGCAGTGGCTTCCTGGGGGCTCTGGAAGCGCTCGATCAGCTCCATCGCCGCTTCGTTGGCGCCCCCGTGCAGCGGGCCGCGCAGCGAGCCGATGGCAGCGGTGACGCAGGAATACAGGTCGGACAGGGTCGAGGCGCAGACCCGCGCGGTGAAGGTCGAAGCGTTGAACTCGTGCTCGGCGTAGAGGATCAGCGACACGTTCATCACCTTGACGTGCAGCTCGCTCGGTTTCTTGCCGTGCAGCAGGTGCAGGAAATGGCCGCCCAGGGTGTCCTCGTCGCTGGTGCAGTCGATGCGCACACCGTCGTGGGTGAAGCGGTACCAGTAGCACATCACCGCCGGGAACAGCGCCAGCAGGCGGTCGGTCTTCTCGCGCTGGGCTTCGAAGGTCAGCTCCGGCTCCAGGGTACCCAGCACCGAGCAACCGGTGCGCATCACATCCATAGGGTGGGCATCGCGCGGGATGCGCTCGAGCACTTCCTTCAATGCCTGCGGCAGGTCACGCAGGCCCTTGAGCTTGCGCTTGTAGTCGGCCAGTTCCGCCTTGCTCGGCAGCTCGCCGTACAGCAGCAGGTAGGCGACTTCTTCGAATTCGGCACCGGCGGCCAGGTCACGGACGTCATAGCCACGGTAGGTCAGGCCGGCACCGGCCTGGCCCACGGTCGACAGCGCGGTCTGGCCGGCCACCTGGCCACGCAGGCCAGCGCCACTGAGTACTTTTGCTTCGGCCATGGTGTTTCTCCTTTCTTGAATTTGTTATGGAAATCTAACTGGCTAATCAGTTTGCCTGTGGGGCCCCTGTGGGAGCGGACGCGCCCGCGAAGAGGCCAGCCGCTCCAACAAAAGCCTTCAGCCCTTCTTCTGGGCAAACAACGCGTCGAGGCTCTGCTCGAAGGCGTGGTAACCAATGGCATCGTAGAGCTCCATGCGGGTCTGCATGGTGTCGATCACGTTCTTCTGCGTGCCGTCGCGGCGCAATGCGGTATAGACGTTCTCCGCCGCCTTGTTCATGGCGCGGAACGCCGACAGCGGGTACAGCACCAGCGACACGTCGACCGAGGCCAGTTCTTCGGTGGTGTACAGCGGCGTGGCGCCGAACTCGGTGATGTTGGCCAGGATCGGTGCCTGCACCCGGTCGGCGAAGGTCTTGTACATCGAAAGTTCGGTGATGGCTTCCGGGAAGATCATGTCGGCGCCAGCCTCGATGCAGGCGGCAGCGCGGTCCAGGGCAGCGTTCAGGCCTTCCACCGCCAGGGCGTCGGTGCGCGCCATGATCACGAAGCTGTCATCGGTGCGGGCATCCACTGCAGCCTTGATACGGTCGACCATCTCCTGCTGGGTGACGATTTCCTTGTTCGGGCGGTGGCCGCAGCGCTTGGCGCCGACCTGGTCCTCGATGTGGATGGCGGCGGCTCCGAACTTGCACATCGAGCGCACGGTGCGGGCGACGTTGAAGGCCGAAGCGCCGAAGCCGGTGTCGACATCCACCAACAAAGGCACGTCGCAGACGTCGGTGATGCGGCGCACATCGGTCAGCACGTCATCCAGGCCACTGATACCCAGGTCTGGCAAGCCCAGGGAGCCGGCGGCGACGCCGCCACCGGACAGGTAGATGGCCTTGAAACCGGCACGCTTGGCCAGCAGCGCATGGTTGGCATTGATCGCGCCGACCACTTGCAGGGGGTGTTCGGCGGCAACGGCGTCGCGGAAACGCTGACCGGGGGTGCTCTTCACAGTCATTTCTCACCTCGTGGGCTGTTGTTGTTGGCGTCCAGGTAGTGACGCTCGATGTTGCGCTTGGACGCGCCGATGTGGCGGCGCATCAGGAGTTCGGCCAGTTCGCCGTCACGGCCTTCGATGGCATCGAGAATGCGGTGGTGTTCGGCAAAGGCCTGGCGCGGCCGGTTGGGCGCGGCGGAAAACTGGATGCGGTACATGCGCACCAGTTGATACAGCTCGCCGCAGAGCATCTTGACCAGGGTCTGGTTGCCGCTGCCCTGGATGATCCGGTAGTGGAAGTCGTAGTCGCCTTCCTGCTGGTAATAGCCAAGCCCGGCCTGGAACGCGGCATCGCGCTCATGGGTATCGAGCACCCGGCGCAGCTCGTCGATGTCGGCCTGGCTCATGCGCTCGGCCGCCAGGCGGCAGGCCATGCCTTCCAGCGATTCGCGGATTTCGTACAGTTCGATCAGCTCGGCGTGGTTGAGCGACACCACCCGCGCGCCGACATGCGGCACGCGCACCAGCAGGCGCTGCCCCTCCAGCCGGTGGATGGCCTCGCGCAGCGGGCCGCGGCTGATGCCATAGGTACGCGCCAGCTCCGGTTCGGAGATCTTGCTGCCCGGGGCGATGTCGCCCTTGACGATCGCCGCCTGGATGCGCCGGAAGACATTCTCGGACAAGGTTTCCGTTTCGTCTGTCTCGGCAGGGCTTGGGGTGGTGAGGTCCAGCATATTGTCGACACCTTGCTAATCGATTGAGCAGAAACTAGCGAATCAGCGGCTCGCAGTCAAAGACAAATTCAACATTGTCGACAATTGTCTAAGAGCGAACTTACCCAGTGATGGCGTTGTCAGATCGCGGCACGCTGGCGTCAAGACGTCGGCGTGATAGAATGCCGCGCCTCCAACGGAGTATCGATAGTGTGTTTGTCATCAATTCATGTTGTTGACAGACGAACGAGGAAGCTTGTGCAGTCGTTGCCGGTCACCTTTTCCCCGAACCCCGCACAGCTCAGCACCGCGCCAGGATTATGAGACTTACACCCGTATTATTGCTGTTATGCCTCACCCTGCTGCCGGCCCTTGGCCAGGCGGCGGGCAAGACCGTGTACGGTCTGAACGAATACGCCCGGCTCGGCGACCTTGACCTGGAGGTGGCCGCCAAGCTCGACACCGGGGCCAAGACCGCGTCGCTCAGTGCCCGTGACATCAAGCGTTTCAAGCGCAACGGCGAAAGCTGGGTGCGCTTCTACCTGGCCATCGACGCCGCCCATTCGCACCCCATCGAACGCCCCCTGGCGCGCGTGAGCAAGATCAAGCGCCGCGCCGGCGACTATGATGCGGAATCCGGCAAGGCCTATACCGCCCGCCCGGTCATCGAACTTGAAATCTGCATGGGCCAGGCCCGGCGCACCATCGAAGTCAACCTCACCGACCGCAGCGCCTTCCAGTTCCCGCTGCTGATCGGCTCCGAGGCGCTCAAGCACTTCGACGCGCTGGTCGACCCAAGCCTTAAATACGCGGCCGGCAAACCTGCCTGTGCCACCGACGCTCCCAAAGCAGAGTAATCCCGATGCGCTCTCTTACCCTCCATCTGAAAGTCCTGATCACCGTGCTGGTGCTGCTCGGCGTGGCGGTCACGGCCTATCAGATCTTCGTGCTCGGCATCCCGGTGACCGAAGACGAAACCGACGACCTGTGGAACATCGACGCCAAGGTCGAGTTCGTCGCCAGCTCCAAGGACCCGGTCAAGATCCAGATGTTCGTGCCGCCGCTGAACCGTGACTACGTCAGCCTCAACGAGAGCTTCATCTCCAACAATTATGGGGTGAGCGTCAACCGCGCCGATGGCAACCGCAAGGTGACCTGGTCGGCGCGCCGTGTCAGCGGCAACCAGACCCTGTACTACCGCCTGGTGCTGACCAAGCGCTACAGCAACGAAAAGTCCGCCATCAAGGGCCCGACCTTCCGTGACAGCCTGGCCATCGACGGCCCGGAGAAGATCGCCGCCGAAGCCCTGATGGCACCGATCCGCCAGCACTCGGCCGACGTCGAGACCTTCGTCAGCGAGACCATCAAGCGGGTCAACAACCTCAACGACGACAACGTCAAGCTGCTGCTGGCCGGCGACACCTCGCCGATGAAAAAGGCCCAGGTCATCGACCTGCTGCTGTCGATCGCCCACGTGCCGATGGAAAAGGTCCACACCATCCGCCTCGTTGCCGATACACCGCAGACCCCGGAGCTATGGCTGCGCAGCTTCAACGGCAACGACTGGCTGTACTTCAACCCGGACACCGGCGAGCAGGGCCTGCCGGCCGATCGCCTGCTGTGGTGGACCGGTGACGACAACCTGATCACCGTCGATGGCGGCAAGAAGGCCAACGTCACCTTCAGCATGAACAACAGCGAGATGAACGCCATCCGCCTGGCCAAGCTGACCGACGAGAACACCGACGCCGACTTCCTCGAATACTCGCTGTACGGCCTGCCGCTGCAGACTCAGCAGACCTTCATGATCATGGTGATGATCCCGATCGGCGTGCTGGTGATCCTGATCCTGCGCAACCTGATCGGCATCCAGACCCTGGGTACCTTCACCCCGGTACTGATCGCCCTGGCCTTCCGCGAGACCCAGCTGGGCTTCGGTATCGTGCTGTTCACCGTGATCACCGCACTGGGCCTGTCGCTACGCTCGTACCTGGAACACCTGAAGCTGCAGATGTTGCCGCGCCTGTCGGTGGTGCTGACCTTCGTCGTGGTCTTGATCGCCGCCATCAGCCTGTTCAGCCACAAGCTGGGCCTGGAGCGCGGCCTGTCGGTGGCGCTGTTCCCGATGGTGATCCTGACCATGACCATCGAGCGCCTGTCGATCACCTGGGAAGAACGCGGCGGTGGCCATGCCATGAAAGTGGCGATCGGCACCCTGTTCGCCGCCTCCCTGGCGCACCTGCTGATGATGGTGCCGGAGCTGGTGTACTTCGTCTTCACCTTCCCGGCCGTGCTGCTGATCCTGGTGGGCTTCATGCTGGCGATGGGCCGCTACCGCGGCTACCGCCTGACCGAGCTCGTGCGTTTCAAGGCATTCCTGAAGAAGGCTGACGCCTGATGTTTGGCCTGATCAAGACGTGGAAAGCCCTGGAGGCCCGGGGCATCATGGGGATCAACCGGCGCAACGCGGACTACGTGTTGAAGTACAACAAGCGCCACCTGTACCCGATCGTCGACGACAAGATCATCACCAAGGAGCGCGCCCTGGCGGCCGGCATCCATGTGCCGGAGATGTACGGCATCATCGAGACCGAGAAGCAGATCGAAAAGCTTCACGAGATCATCGGCGGGCGCAACGACTTCGTCATCAAGCCGGCGCAGGGCGCTGGCGGTGACGGCATCCTGGTGATCGCCGACCGTTTCGAGGACCGCTACCGCACGGTGTCGGGCAAGATCATCAGCCATGAGGAAATCGAGCACCAGGTGTCGAGCATCCTCACCGGCCTGTACTCGCTCGGCGGCCACCGCGACCGTGCGCTGATCGAGTACCGGGTGACCCCGGACCAGATCTTCAAGAGCATCAGCTACGAGGGTGTGCCGGACATCCGCATCATCGTGCTGATGGGCTACCCGGTGATGGCCATGCTGCGCCTGCCGACGCGTCAGTCCGGCGGCAAGGCCAACCTGCACCAGGGCGCCATTGGCGTGGGCGTGGACCTGGCCACCGGTGTGACCCTGCGCGGCACCTGGCTGAACAACATCATCAGCAAGCACCCGGACACCACCAACGCGGTGGACGGCGTGCAGCTGCCGAACTGGGACGGCTTCATGAAGCTCGCCGCCGGCTGCTACGAGCTGTGCGGGCTGGGCTACATTGGCGTGGACATGGTGCTGGATCAGGACAAGGGACCGCTGATTCTCGAACTCAACGCCCGCCCCGGCCTGAATATCCAGATCGCCAACGACACCGGCCTGACCCAGCGCACCCATGCCATCGAGGCGCATATCGAAGCGCTGGCCAAGGAAGGGATCACCGAAGATGCCGAGCAGCGGGTGCGAGTGACCCAGAACCTGTTCGGGCATGTGCATCCGCAGTAAGCCTGTCCCGGCCCATTCGCGGGCAAGCCCGCTCCCACAGGGATCGTAGACCCTGAGGCAAGTACGATACCTGTGGGAGCGGGCTTGCCCGCGAATGGGCCGCAAAGCGGCCCCGGGGAAAACAGGGAGTTTAATGTCGCGCCAAAGCTAGGCGCATTTCTTACACAGGTCTACAATCGCCCTCCTCGCTTTTACATCGCCGTCCACACTGATGCCGACCTGTACGCTTCACCCCCTGCCCTACCAGCCTGACCCCGCCGCCTACTTCGCCCGCCTGCGCCAGGCCCCCGGCGCGATCCTGCTCGACAGCGCCCGCCCCGGTGCCGAACGCGGCCGCTTCGACCTGCTCAGCGCCTGGCCCGTGCAACACCTGCAGGCCCACCCCGGCGAGGACGGCCGCGCTTTCCTAGAGCGCCTGCGCGCCAGCCTGGCGCAACTGGGTGACGCTCAGCTGCCCGCCGGCATCGAACTACCCTTCGCCGGTGGCCTGATCGGTTACTTGAGCTACGACTTCGGCCGCCGCCTGGAACAGTTGCCGCAACTGTCGAGTGACGATCTCGGATTACCCGATGCGCAGCTGGGCCTGTATGCCTGGGCAATGGTGACCGACCACCAGCGTGGCACCAGCCAACTGGTGTTCCACCCGAGCCTGGCGCTGGAAGAGCGGGCTCGCCTGACGGCACTGTTCGAAACTGTCGACACGTCGACGTGCGGCGATTTCCAGCTGCTCGCCCCCATGCAGGGCGACCTGCAGCCGGAGCAGTACGAGGCCGCCTTCGACCAGGTGCAGCGCTACATCCAGGCCGGCGACTGCTACCAGATCAACCTCACCCAGCGCTTCCGCGCCCCCTGCCAGGGTGACCCGTGGCAAGCCTACCAGGCCTTGCGCAAAGCCTGCCCGACGCCATTTTCCGGGTACCAGCAACTGGCTGACGGCAGCGCACTGCTGAGCTTCTCCCCGGAGCGCTTCATCCGTGTCAGCCAGGGCCAGGTGGAAACCCGCCCGATCAAGGGCACCCGCCCGCGCTCGGCCAACCCCACCGAGGACGCACGCAATGCCGAAGAGCTGCGCCACAGCGCCAAAGACCGCTCGGAAAACCTGATGATCGTCGATCTGCTGCGCAACGACCTGGGGCGGACCTGCGAAATCGGCTCAGTGAAGGTGCCGGAGCTGTTCAGCCTGGAAAGCTACCCCAACGTCCATCACTTGGTCAGCAGCGTCACCGGCCAGCTGGCCCGCGACAAGGACGCCCTGGACCTGATCGGTGACAGCTTCCCTGGCGGCTCGATCACCGGCGCGCCGAAGATCCGCGCCATGCAGATCATCGACGAGCTGGAGCCCACCCGCCGCGCGCTGTACTGCGGCTCGCTGCTGTACGTGGACGTGCGCGGCGAGATGGACAGCTCCATCGCCATCCGCAGCCTGCTGGTCAAGGATGGCCAGGTGAGTTGCTGGGGCGGCGGCGCCGTGGTGGCCGACTCGAACTGGCAGGCCGAATACGAGGAATCGATTGCCAAAGTGCGGGTGCTGATGGAAACGCTGCAGAGCCTTTGAGGCTCATCGCCAGGCGTCTAGCCCGCGATTTTTTGTTACCATCACTCCATTACGAGCGCACAGCGCCACAGCCAAGATGGAAACCGCCTGATGAGCCAACCCTTCGACGTCGCCGCCCTGGCCGCGACCTATGCCAACAAGTCCCCGCAGGACATCCTCAAGCTTGCTTTCGAGCACTTCGGTGATGACCTGTGGATCTCCTTCAGCGGCGCCGAGGATGTGGTGCTGGTCGACATGGCCTGGAAGCTGAACAAGCAGGTCAAGGTGTTCAGCCTCGATACTGGCCGCCTGCACCCGGAGACCTACCGTTTCATCGATCAGGTGCGCGAGCATTACAACCTGCCGATCGAGGTCCTCAGCCCGGATCGCGACAAGCTCGACCCGTTCGTCAAGGAAAAGGGCCTGTTCAGCTTCTACAAGGACGGCCATGGCGAATGCTGCGGCATCCGCAAGATCGAACCGCTGCGGCGCAAGCTCGCCACCGTCAGCGCCTGGGCCACCGGCCAGCGCCGCGACCAGAGCCCGGGCACCCGCAGCCAGGTGGCCGCACTGGAAATCGACGGCGCCTTCTCCACACCCGAGCGCACCCTGTACAAGTTCAACCCGCTGGCCCAGATGACCAGTGAGGAAGTCTGGGGCTACATCCGCATGCTCGAGCTGCCGTACAACAGCCTGCATGAACGCGGCTTCATCAGCATCGGTTGCGAGCCTTGCACGCGCCCGGTGTTGCCGAACCAGCACGAGCGCGAAGGCCGCTGGTGGTGGGAAGAGTCGACCCAGAAGGAATGCGGGCTGCACGCCGGCAACCTGATCAGCAAGGCCTGATTCGCAGGCAAAGAAAAACCGGCCCAAGGGCCGGTTTGTTCATTCTTGGCGCACTCAGTGCACCGGCAGCTCGACGCCTTCGAATAGCTCTTCGAGCTCCTGCTTGTTGTGGCACTGGATGGCCTTGGCCATCACTTCACGGGTCAGGTGCGGCGCGAACTTCTCGATGAAGTCGCACATGAAGCCGCGCAGGAAGGTGCCACGGCGGAAGCCGATCTTGGTGATGCTGGCTTCGAACAGCTCGCTGGCATCCAGGGCCACCAGGTCGCTGTCGAGCTTGGTATCGACCGCCATCTTGGCCACGATGCCCACGCCCAGGCCCAGGCGTACGTATGTCTTGATGACGTCGGCGTCAGCGGCGGTGAACACCACTTTCGGCGTCAAGCCACGGTGATTGAAGGCTTCGTCCAGCTTCGAACGGCCGGTGAAACCGAATACGTAGGTGACGATCGGGTATTCGGCGACCGCTTCCAGGGTCAGCTTCGGCAGCTTGGTCAGCGGGTGCCCCTGCGGCACTACCACGCAGCGGTTCCATTTGTAGCACGGCATCATGATCAGGTCGCCGAACAGCTCCAGCGCCTCGGTGGCGATGGCGAAATCGACGGTGCCGTCGGCGGCCATTTCCGCGATCTGCATGGGTGAACCCTGATGCATGTGCAGGGCCACTTCCGGGTACTGCTTGATGAAGCTGCTGATCACCGGTGGCAACGCATAACGCGCCTGGGTGTGGGTGGTGGCGATGGACAGCGTACCCTTCTTCTCGTTGGAGAATTCCTGGGCGATCTGCTTGATGCTTTCGACCTTGCGCAGGATCTCGCCAGCGGTGTTGATGATGCGCTCACCGGCCGGGGTCACACGGGTCAGGTGCTTGCCGCTGCGGGCAAAGACTTCAACACCCAGTTCGTCCTCGAGCAGGCGGATCTGCTTGCTGATCCCCGGCTGCGAGGTATACAGGCTCTGCGCCGTCGCGGAGACGTTGAGGTCATGGTGCGCCACTTCCCAGATGTAGCGCAGTTGTTGAAGCTTCATAGGTTTCCCTCGAATCGGCGGTAAGTCAGCGGCAGCAGGCAGCGACGAGATATAACTATATTAGTGGTTCTCGAAATAAAACTAGAACTATTTTGTTACACGCGACTCCGAACTAGCCTACCGCCAGCTTCACAATTTCCTACGCCCAAGGTGCTGTGAGAGCGGCACCATGTACACCGGCACCGGTGACAGTTGCAGCAAGCGCACCGCTGTCCGCCCTATTGGTACATCCACCCCGGCACCGGCCGTGTGGCTACCGAAGATCAGCAGGTCGACGCTGAGCCGCTGCGCCTGGTCGAGAATGACCTGCGCCGGATCCCCCTGACGCACCCGCACAGCCTTGATCAGCGCCAGGTCAGCGTCCTCGCCCAATTCGTCACGAAAGTTTTCCAGCACCCGCTGCTCAATATTGGCCATTACCGTGTTGACGCCTTCGCTGTGCAATTCATCCAGCGTCTGCTCATCGAGGTAACTCTGCAGCAGGGACTCGGCGAACTGCCCCATGGGCTCCACCGCGTGAATCACGTAGAGCTCTGCGCTGAAGGCGCGAGCCAGGGTCAGGGCGTGCTGCATGACAAAAGGCGCGTAGACACCGAGGTCGGTGGCGTACAGCATGGAGCGGATCATTCGACCTCCTCGACTGCCGTAGCGGCAGAGCAAGCTTCAGCTTAGCAGTGCGCCGGACCCACGCTTTGCCGTCCGGCGCACTGCTGCTGCGGCCTGCAGAGGTTTCAGCCAGCCCGGTTGGCGCGGTCGATGAACGCCAGGGCCTGATGCAGCATGCGCATCTGCGGCAGGTTGCAGCCGGCCGCCTGCGCGCGGGCAATCGGCTCGGCGTAGATTGCCTGCAACTCCAGTGGGCGTTGCTGGGCATGGTCGTGGTACATGCTCGGCCAGTAATCAGGCATCTGCTCGGTCATGCGAAACAGCTGCTCGGCGTAGCCAGCGGGCAGCTCATGCCCGCACGCGGCGGCGCCCTGCACCACTTCCGCCATCAACGCCTGGATCAGCGCGCGGCTGTCGGCATCAGCCATCAATGGCGTGGTACTGGCCCCCAGCAACACCGACAGGCCGTTGTACGGCACGTTCCACACCAGTTTCTGCCAGCGCGCCTGGCCCAGGTTGGCCATGGCCTGGGAGTCGATGCCCGCCGCACGGAACAACCCGGCGCCCGCTTCGACGATCGCCGCACCGCCATCCTCGGCCGGCCCGCTGTGGTAGCCAAGGTTGACCGCACCCAGCGCCTGGTGGCGAATTACCCCCGGGGCCTGGCGATTGACGCAGATGAAACACAGGCCGCCGAGCAGGTGCAGGTTGCCCGGCAAGGCCACCCTCAACTGCTCCTCCACGCCCAGCCCGTTCTGCAACAGCACCACCTTGGCATCGGCAGCGGCGGCCTGGACGATCAGCGGTGCAAGCTCGGCATTGCTGGTGGCCTTGGCGCCCACCAGCAGCCAGTCGCAGGGCGGCATGTCGGCAGCGCAGGCGTAGGCATTGACCGGCATCTGCAACGCGCCATGCACGGCATGGTCAAGCTTCAGGCCCTGTTCGCGGACCACGTCATATTCGCTGCGCAGCAGGAAATGCACATCGAAACCGGCGCGCGCCAGCATCAGGCCGTAGAAGCCGCCGATAGCACCGCTGCCGATGATGCCAATGCGTGGATTGCGAGAAGCCATGTAATTCTCCTGGACAAGTTGATCTGCTTTTTTACACCTTCCGGGCCAGCCAGGCACACACAAGTGTGCCAACCCGCGCCAAATCCCATTGTCGCGCCCCCTGTAACGCGCTAAGGTTCGGCTCCCCGCTGCGAACATTATTGCTGCTGGGCCGCACGGGGATTGCTGGCGGCCGGCACCCGTGACCTGACGAGTAACACGATGGCTGATTTACCGATCGACGACCTTAACGTTGCCTCCAACGAGACCTTGATCACCCCTGATCAGCTCAAGAAGGAAATCCCCCTCAGCGCCAAGGCCCTGCAGACCGTAACTGCCGGCCGCGAAGTGGTGCGCAATATCCTCGACGGCAAGGACCATCGCCTGTTCGTGGTGGTCGGCCCCTGCTCCATCCATGACATCAAGGCCGCCCACGAATACGCCGAGCGCCTCAAGGTGCTGGCCGAGGAAGTGTCCGATACGCTGTACCTGGTCATGCGTGTTTACTTCGAAAAGCCACGCACCACCGTTGGCTGGAAAGGCCTGATCAACGACCCGTACCTGGATGACTCGTTCAAGATCCAGGACGGCCTGCACATCGGTCGCCAGCTGCTGCTGGACCTGGCCGAAATGGGCCTGCCGACCGCCACCGAAGCGCTCGACCCGATCTCCCCGCAGTACCTGCAGGACCTGATCAGCTGGTCGGCCATCGGCGCCCGCACCACCGAATCGCAGACGCACCGCGAAATGGCCTCCGGCCTGTCCTCGGCAGTCGGCTTCAAGAACGGCACCGACGGTGGCCTGACCGTGGCCATCAACGCCCTGCAGTCGGTCTCCAAGCCGCACCGCTTCCTCGGCATCAACCAGGAAGGCGGCGTGTCGATCGTCACCACCAAGGGCAACCCGTATGGCCACGTGGTCCTGCGCGGCGGCAACGGCAAGCCGAACTACGACTCGGTCAGTGTCGCCCTGTGCGAACAGGACCTGGCCAAGGCCAAGATCAAGGCCAACATCATGGTCGACTGCAGCCACGCCAACTCCAACAAGGACCCGGCCCTGCAGCCACTGGTCATGGAGAACGTCGCCAACCAGATCCTCGAAGGCAACCAGTCGATCATCGGCCTGATGGTCGAAAGCCACCTGAACTGGGGCTGCCAGTCGATCCCGAAAAACCTCGACGAACTGCAGTACGGCGTGTCGATCACCGATGCCTGCATCGACTGGTCGGCCACCGAGAAGACCCTGCGCAGCATGCACGCCAAGCTCAAGGACGTGCTGCCACAGCGCAAGCGCGGCTGAACATTGCTGTAATGAAAAACGCCGGGCATTGCCCGGCGTTTTCGTCTCTGGCGTGCAGACGCCCGCTCAGACCTTGCTCGAATGGCGCTGCTGGCGCTCCATGTAGCGTTCCACGTACGAGCAGGAAGGGATCACCGTATAACCCATCTGGTCGGCGTACTCGAGGGCCTTCTCGGTCAGCGCTGCGGCAATCCCGCGACCACGCAGGGCATTGGGCACGAAGGTGCGATAGATATCCAGCGTCTGCTTGCCCAGGTCCATGTACGTCAGGTAGGCACGATGACCGTCCACGTTGGTTTCGAACTGATGACCGGCCTGGTCATGGTGGATGGTCAGCGCTTCACTCATCACTACTCCTCGCAGGCCTTTCTGGCAGACCCTTACCTTAACCGATGGGGTTTATCCGGCGGAGGAACCTCTACGCCACCTCTTGCCCCTTGGACCCTGGGCCAACAGCAATCGTTCGACCGGGGCGGGCACTCCCAAATAGTAGGCGCCGCAAGCGGGATTGCTCAAGGTGGGCAGCGTTAAAAAGTGGCAGGAACCCGCGCCGGGACCACGCCCTGGCACGTCCTGCAACAGCAACCGGATGTTGTTGTGCTTAAGACGCTGAAGGACAGTTAAAGTCACCGTTAGTTCAACAAAAAAGTTCCCGTACTACAAACGCTTGCGCCCGCTACACGGTTTTTTCACAAAAGCCCCGGAAATCTTGTCGGCGTCACCCCGAGCAACATTTTTTTTGCAGTTCTTGCGCTCTGTCAGTTTACTTACTACAAGTAATGGGTACTATGTACGCCGGCCAGTTTCTCTTTTCCGAGAGATGGCTATTTAATAGAAAGTCCTTGAAGGGGAACACGATGAACAACGTTCTGAAATTCTCTGCTCTGGCTCTGGCCGCAGTTCTGGCTACCGGTTGCAGCAGCGTATCCAAAGAAACCGAAGCTCGTCTGACTGCGACTGAAGACGCAGCAGCTCGCGCTCAAGCCCGTGCTGACGAAGCCTACCGTAAGGCTGACGACGCTCTGGCAGCCGCTCAGAAGGCTCAGCAGACCGCTGACGAAGCCAACGAGCGCGCTCTGCGTATGCTGGACAAAGCCAGCCGCAAGTAATAATCCTCACGGATTGTTGAGAAGCCGACCCACTTGTGGGTCGGCTTTTTTATTGCCTGTACGCAACCCCTCCCCCGGAAACGAAGAAGCCCGCAGCAGGCTTTAACCTGAGCGGGCCTCGGGTGTTGCAAAAACGTTACTGCAGTTCTGGCGGGATACTGGTAACCATTGGTTCGGCACCCTGGTTGTTGGTCGGCACGGCAATTTCCACTGGCATGCCGTCTTCCGCCGCCACCACGTCACGCACCATGTCCCAGTTCATGCGCAGGTTGTTGGCCAGGTCTTCACGCTTGAGCAAGGCATTGATGACCGCGGTATGCTTGTCGACCACAGAAGGGTTGCCGTGATCGTCGAGCGGCGTGTGCGCCTCCAGATATACCTTGCCACCACTTCTGCCGAACTTGTACGGCTCGTTGATGATGCGCACCGGTGTGCCTACCGGGACCATCTTCGACAGTTCCAGCACGTTGTTGTTGAGCATGCGGAAGCAACCATGGCTGGTGCGCATGCCGATACCGAACTTCTTGTTCGAACCGTGGATCAGGTAGCCCGGCACACCCAGGGTGAACTTGAACGGCCCCAGCGGGTTGTCCGGGCCGGCAGGCACGACGGTCGGCAGGATGTCACCGTCTGCGGCGTGCTCGGCACGAATCGAGGCGGGGGGCGTCCAGGTCGGGTTCGGCGTCTTTGCGGTGATCTTGGTCATGGCGATCGGCGAGCCCCAGCCCTCACGGCCGATACCCAGCGGGAAGGTGTGCACCACGTTCTGCCCTTTCGGGAAGTAGTACAGGCGGTACTCGGCCAGGTTAATGACGATGCCTTCACGCGGCCCCGGTGGGAGGATGTAACGGGTCGGCAGGATGATCTCGGTGCCGGCGCCCGGCAGCCACGGGTCGACGCCGGGGTTGGCGGCGATCATTTCCAGGTAGCCAAGGTCGTTGGCGGTGCCGATGTCGGCGAAGGTGTCTTCGTACTTGGCCTTGATCGTCTGTACCTGGCCAACGACGTCTTCACCGGGTGGTGGCAGTGGCAGTTCCAGCGCAACAGCGCGACCCGCTACCAGCAGGGCGGCCAGGGACAGGCAACGGGTGACGGCGGGAAAGCGCGGCAACATCCGGTAAATCCTTCGAAAGGTGGTCAAGAAGCACGATTGTACACCCGCCTCGCTGCAAGCGGGAGGCATTGGCGCCTTACAAGCGTTTCAGATGATGAAAGGTGCGCGCAGTTGCGCAGCTGTGTTCACTTCAGAGCTCGGGCCAGACCGGCCGCATGCCGCGGCGCTGGGCATCGAGAATCGCCCGGCACAGGTCGCACAGGCGCCCGTCGCGGTAGATGCTGCGAGGCACACCGGACCAGCGCGGCTGCGCAGGCAGCAGGCCGCCACACAAGGTTCGGTCGACCGGCACGCCGAGTTCGAGCTGACGGGCCACGAGGTGGACGCGGATTTCCTGGCAAGCGAACAGGTCGAGCTGTTCATCGGGCTCGATCAGTTGGTAGGCAAACAAGGACCAGGCAGGGCGCGGCATCGGGGGCTCTCGAAACGGGGGGCGCAACATTAGCCGAAAGCCGCCCCCGTTTAAAGCGTCACAGCAAGGGTTTTATCGTCGGCCAGGCATTTTCCAGCAAGCGCTGCTGGGCAACCTGCGCCGGATGGATGCCGTCTGCCTGCATCATTCCCGGCACGCCACCCACCCCTTCGAGGAAAAACGGTACCAGCGCCACCTTTTCCTGCTCTGCCAGCTGTGCATAGACCTTGGCGAAGGCGGTGTTGTAACGCACGCCATAGTTCGGCGGCAGGCGCATGCCCAGCAGCACCACCTTGGCCCCCGCCTCGCGGGCATGCTCGATCATCGAGGCAAGATTTTGTTGCAATTGCTCTGGAGGCTGCCCACGCAGCCCGTCGTTGCCCCCAAGCTCCAGCACCACCAGGCTCGGCTTGTGCGCTGCAAGCAGCGCCGGCAGCCGCGCCTGGCCACCTGCACTGGTGTCACCACTGATCGACGCATTGACCACCTGATCGTCGAAACCTTCGTCCTTGAGCCGGGTCTGCAACAGAGAGACCCAACCCTGGCGGATATCCAGGCCAGCGCCGGCGCTGATACTATCGCCGACAACCAGCAGTGTTCCCGCCGCCGCGCTCTGGGCCAGGCAATACAGGGCCAGACCGGCACTCAACCACCACACTCGCATTGGATTCTCCATGGGCCCCAGCATTCTCGTTGCTCAGCACCTTAGCAAAGTGGTCCCCAGCGCGGAAGGTGACCTGACCATCCTGCATGCCCTCTCCCTCGACCTTGCCCGGGGCGACAGCCTGGCCATCGTCGGTGCCTCGGGCTCGGGCAAGTCGACCCTGCTCGGCCTGCTCGCCGGCCTCGACCGGCCCAGCGCCGGCCAGGTCATCCTCGCCGGGCACGACCTCGGCCCACTGGACGAAGACCAGCGCGCCAGGGTGCGTGCCGAGCATGTCGGTTTCGTCTTTCAGTCGTTCCAGTTGCTCGACAGCCTCAACGCCCTGGAAAACGTGATGCTGCCGTTGGAGCTCGACGGCAGGCGCGACGCCCGCGAGCACGCCCGCACCCTGCTTGAGCGGGTTGGCCTGGGCAAGCGCCTGGCCCACACCCCACGCCAGCTTTCCGGTGGCGAGCAGCAACGGGTCGCCATTGCCCGCGCCTTCGCCGCACAACCTGCCGTGCTGTTCGCCGACGAGCCCACCGGCAACCTCGACAGCCACACCGGCGAGCGCATCAGCGACCTTTTGTTCGAGTTGAACAAGGAACGCGGCACCACCCTGGTACTGGTCACCCATGACGAGCGCCTGGCCCGCCGCTGCCGGCGCCAGATCCGCCTGGAAGCAGGCCGCCTGGTGGCGCCGGTGGAGGCCTGATGAAGCACATGCCGCTGTCCCGCCTGTGCGGCCTGGCCTTGCGCCAGTTGCTGCGCGACCTCCGCGCCAGCGAAGTGCGCGTGCTGTTCTTTGCCCTGCTGGTGGCGGTCGCCGCGAGCACCGCCATCGGCTATTTCGGCGCTCGCCTGAATGGCGCCATGCAGTTGCGTGCCAGTGAGTTCCTCGGCGCCGACCTGGTACTGCAAGGCAGTGCGCCGGCCCGTGACGAGCAGCTCGGCAGCGGCCAGGCATTGGGGCTGCAGCACGCCCGGGTCGTGGAATTCACCAGCGTGGTCGGTGGCGATGCGGGCATCCAGCTATCGAGCATCAAGGCGGTCGAGAGTGCCTACCCGTTGCGCGGCCAGGTGCGCAGTGCCGCCACGCCCTATGGCGAAGAAACCCCAGGGGGTGTCCCGGCACCCGGGGAAGCCTGGGTCGAACCTCGCCTGCTGGCAGCCTTGGGGCTGAAGGTCGGCGACAGCATCGACGTCGGCATGAAAACCTTGCGCATGAGCCGTGTGCTGACCTACGAACCCGATCGCGCCAACAACTTCTACAGCCTGACGCCCCGCGTGATGATGAACCTGGCTGACCTGCCGGCCACCGGGGTCATCCAGCCCGGCAGCCGGGTTTCCTACCGTGACCTGTGGCGCGGCGATGCCGAAGCCCTCGCGCAGTATCGCCAGGCCGTGGAAAACAACCTTGCTGCCAGCCAGCGCCTGCTCGACACCCGCGACGGCAACCGGCAGATCGGCGGCGCCCTGGGCAAAGCCGAGCGCTACCTGAACATGGCCAGCCTGGTCGCAGTGCTGCTGGCAGGCGTGGCCGTGGCGCTCTCGGCCAGCCGCTACGCTGCGCGCCGCCTGGACGCCAGCGCCTTGCTGCGCTGCCTGGGGCTGTCGCGGCACCAGGCGCTGGGCTTGTATTGCCTGCAACTGGCGATGCTCGGCCTGGTCGCGGCCCTGGCCGGTGCCCTGCTTGGCTGGCTCGCGCAACTGGGCCTGTTCCACCTGCTGCACGGCCTGCTGCCCAGCGTGGTGCCGGCCGGGGGCATGCTTCCGGCACTGGCCGGCATCGCCACCGGCCTGGTGGCCCTGGCCGGCTTTGCCTTGCCGCCACTCGCCGCGCTGGGCCAGGTGCCACCGTTGCGGGTGCTGCGCCGTGATCTGCTGCCCGTGCCACCGAGCAGCTGGCTGGTGTACGGCGCCGCCCTGCTCGCCCTGGGCCTGATCATGTGGCGCCTGAGCCTTGACCTGCTGCTGACTTTCGCCCTGCTGGGCGGTGGCCTGATCGCCGCGCTGCTGCTGGGCGGGCTGCTGTTGCTCGGCCTGCAAAGCCTGCGCAAGGCGCTCGCCGGCGCACCGCTGACCTGGCGCCTGGGCCTGGGCCAGCTGCTGCGCCACCCGATGGCGGCTGCCGGGCAAGCCCTGGCCTTCGGCCTGATCCTGCTGGCCATGGCCCTGGTCGCACTGCTGCGGGCAGAGCTGCTCGACACCTGGCAGGCACAGCTGCCCAAGGACGCACCCAACCACTTTGCCCTGAATATCCTGCCCGCTGACCGCGAACCGTTCGCCCAGCGCCTGCGCGAGGTGAATGCCAGCTCGGCACCGCTCTACCCGGTGACACCCGGTCGGCTGATTCAGATCAACGATCAACCGGTGCGGCAGGTCGTCAGCAAGGACTCTTCCGGCGAGCGGGCGGTACAACGCGACCTCAGCCTGACCTGGGCCGCCGACCTGCCTGAGGGCAATGCGCTGAGCGCGGGCAATTGGTGGCAGGCGCTGCCAAGCGGCGATGAAACCCCCGGTGTGTCGGTCGAGGCCGAGCTGGCAGCCAGCCTCAAGCTGCAACTGGGCGACCTGCTGACCTTCGACATCGGCGGCGAGCAGCGGCAGGCACGGGTCAGCAGCCTGCGCAGTGTGCACTGGGACAGCTTCCAGCCGAACTTCTACATGATCTTCCAGCCGGGCACCCTGCAGGGGCTGCCCACCACCTACCTGACCAGTTTCTACCTGGCCCCGGGCCATGACCTGGACGTGGTGGCACTGTCCCGGGCGTTTCCTGCGGTGACCATCCTGCAGGTGGATGCCTTGCTCGAACAGCTGCGCAGCATCCTCGCCCAGGTCACGCTGGCGGTCGAATATGTGTTGCTGTTCGTGCTGGCGGCGGGGCTTGCGGTGTTGTTCGCCGGGCTGCAGGCGACATTGGACGAGCGGATTCGCCAAGGCGCCTTGCTGCGCGCACTGGGGGCGGCGCGCCCCTTGCTGGTCAGGGCCCGGCGCATCGAGTTCGGTTTGCTGGGGGCGGCCAGTGGGGCCTTGTCGGCACTGGGGTGCGAGCTGATCACCCTGGTGCTGTATCGCTATGCGTTCGACCTGCAGTGGAGCCCACATCCGTGGTTGCTGGTGTTGCCAGTGGCCGGGGCGCTGCTGGTGGGTGGGGCGGGAGTATTGGGAACGCGGCGAGCACTGAATGCCAGCCCGCTGGCGGTGCTGCGGGAAAGTTGATGTCGACTGCTTCGGCCTCTTCGCGGGTAAACCCGCGAAGAGGCCGAAGCAGGTAATATCGATTTAATGCCCGTAATGGATGTTGTTCACATACCAGGTCGCTTGGCCGGTTGGTGTATTCACCACCACTTCGTCGCCCTCCTCTTTCTTGAGCAGGGCTCGGGCCATCGGCGAGTCGATCGAGATGTAGTCGTTGCGGCCATAGATCTCGTCATACCCGACAATGCGAAACTTCAGAGTCTCGCCGTCATCGTTCTCGATCTCGACCCAGGCACCGAAGAACACCTTGCCTTCCTGCTGCGGCGAATAGGCGACCACCTTCACGTCTTCAAGGCGCTTGCGCAGATAGCGTACCCGGCGGTCGATCTCGCGCAGCAGCTTCTTGTTGTACTGATAGTCGGCATTCTCGCTGCGATCGCCCAGCGAAGCGGCCCAGGTCACTTTCTGGGTGATTTCCGGGCGATACACCCGCCACAGATGGTCCAGCTCCTTTTTCAGGGCCTCGTGACCTTCCGTGGTGATGATGTTGGTACTCAACGGCACGTTCCTCAGCGTCGGGTAATCAGGCCCTGGCGCGCAATGCGGGTAAGCTCGCCAATGACTTGGGCTGCGTCTTCGCGGGCGGGCGCCTGAATCACCGCCAGGTCGAAGCGGTCACTGCCGAATTGCTCCAGGCGGCAGGCATCTTCGGCGAACTGGATGAGAAAGGCGCGAGCCTGACCCTTGCGGCGGGACAAGCCTTCAAGATGACGCAAGAGCGTGGGCTGATGCTGGCCACCGAGCAGGATGCGCGGTGTGCGGGACGCCTGGCTGGCAGGCAATGGGCTCAAACAGACACTGGTACGTGGGCAACTCATGGAGTTTCTCTCCGCCTCGCGAATCCCGCTGGGCAGCGGTGGGAGGCGTCACCGAACCAGCGCTTTAGCGGTATTTCGGATAACCCGGAGAGGGGCCAGTCCTGCGCCCCGCAAGTAGCTGTTTAAATCGGCGCAGGCGGTATGCTAGAGCGACACGCCGCAAGCTGCAAGCCCCCAGCCGAAAGAAGCCTGCCTCCCCTTAGCGGCTGACCACCCGCTCCAGTGCCGTGCGTTCGCGGTTGAACGCCAGGAAGTACTTGTTGACGCTATTGACGAAGTTGACCGGCCCCATGCCGACCTGCTCCATGGCGATGCGTTCGGTCTGGAAGAACCACTGGTTCCCATTGAGGCCGCGCTTGCGAGCCTCGGCGCGCATGGCCTGCACCCGTTCCGGGCCAAGGTTGTAGGCCGCCAGCACAAACGCCATGCGCTCGCGCTCGTTGATCTGCGGGCTGGCGAAGAACTTGCGGCGGATCAGCGCCAGGTAGCGCGCACTGGCCTGGACATTGCCATCGACCGAACCGGTGTCGCTGACCCCCACCCGTTGCGCTGCCGACGGGGTGATCTGCATCAGCCCGTGTGCCCCACCACTGCCGCGCGCCGCCGGGTTCAGGGTCGATTCCTTGAACGCCAGGGCGGCCAGGTTCAGCCAGTCGATCTGCTGTGCCTCGCCATGCTTCTGCAACACCGGGCGCAGTGCATTCAGGCGTTGGCGGTCCTTGCGCGCCAGCGGGTTGTGCACGCGATACTGGCGCCGGTAGATGCGCTCGAAGGCCGCATCCTGGTTCTCCGGTGCGCGGTAACCCTGGAGAAAGCGATCGACCGTGGCCAGCAGCATCGTCGCATCACGCCGCACATACCAGTGCATGGCCTGCGCTTGCCCCAGTTGCACGCGGCTGTCCAGGCGCAGGTTCGGCATGACCCGGGCCCAGCGCTGGGCAATCGGGCGCTCCACCATGGTCAATGGGTAGATGCCGGCCTGGACCATCTCCAGCACATCCTCCACAGCCAGGGTCGAATCGACCCATTCGATCTTGATCGGCGGCCGCTTGCGCAGGGCCAGTTGCTGGTTGAGCTGCTGGATCACCGCCCCTGCCGCACTGGCGCTGGTCAATGCCACCGTACGCCCCGACAGCTGCTCGGCGCGGGTGTAGCTGCGCTCGCCCTTGCGCCCGACCAGCAACAGCGGCACCTGGTCCACTACCGGCGCACTGCTGTTGACCCCGCCCGTCAGCGCCGGGTCGAGCAGCTCACCCGGTGCGGCCAGGTCACCTTCACCACGCTGCAGGGCGCCCAGCAGTTGCTCCTTGGCCCGCGGAATGATCTTCAGGCGGATCTGTTGGCCATCCCCGGCCCGGGCATTGAGGTAATGCTCGAGCCCGCGCAGGCGGTAATACTCGATCCCCACCGGCTCGCCCTTGATCTCGCCCGAACTGTTGCGGCTCTGGTTGACCAGCACCCGCAGCACCTTGCTGCTGCGAATCTGCTGCAGGTCACGGGAAGTGTTCACCGGTACGTTCTGCTGCGGCCCCGGCAGGCGTGCGTAGGCCGGGCCGACCGTTGTCAGCCCGAGCATCAGCAACAGGGTCAGCAAGTATCGCAGCATGCGAAATTGTGTCCGTGGTCGGTGGGCGGCAGCCATCGTGGTACGCGCAATCGTGAGAAATGACGATAAAAGACCACGGCAAGCGCCTGAAGTTCTTGGCTTTTTCCGTATATCACGCTTTTTGCTATGCTGGCCGCCCCGCGGCACGAGGTAGCACCATGCAACTGATCGATATCGGCGTCAACCTGACCAACAGCAGTTTCCACGACCAGCAGGCCGCCATCGTCGAGCGCGCCATCGAGGCCGGCGTCGTGCAGATGGTCCTGACCGGCACCAGCCTGGAGGTCAGCGAGCAGGCACTGGAGCTGTGCCAGCAGCTCGATGGCGACGGCCAGCACCTGTTCGCCACCGCTGGCGTGCACCCGCACGACGCCAAGTCGTGGGACGGCAACAGCGAGCGGCGACTGCGCCAGCTGCTGGCTGAAGCACGCGTACGCGCCGTGGGGGAATGCGGGCTGGATTTCAACCGCGACTTCTCCCCTCGCCCACTGCAGGAGAAGGCCCTGGAGGCCCAGCTGGCCATGGCGGCCGAACTGCACCTGCCGGTGTTCCTGCACGAGCGCGATGCCAGCGAGCGCCTGCTGGCGATCCTCAAGGATTACCGCGACCACCTGCCAGCCGCCGTGGTGCATTGCTTCACGGGTGAGCGCGATGCCTTGTTCGCCTACCTGGACATGGACCTGCACATCGGCATCACCGGCTGGATCTGTGACGAGCGGCGCGGCACCCACCTGCATCCGCTGGTGGGCAACATTGCCGAGGGCCGGCTGATGCTGGAGAGCGATGCGCCGTACCTGCTGCCACGCAGCCTGCGGCCTAAGCCGAAAAACGGCCGCAACGAGCCGGCGTTCCTGACCGAAGTGCTGCGCGAAGTGGCGCTGCATCGCAACGAGAGCCACGAGCACTGCGCCCAGCACACCAGCGCCACGGCCAAAGCCTTCTTCCAGCTTCCTTGACACATGTCATGACTGCTTCTCGAGTGCGCGGGCACAATGATGGCACCTTGCCAATAATGTTTCCGCTCAACTCAGAGAAGACCTACACATGGGTGCCTGGCTTAGCAATATTTCCCTGAAGTACAAGTTCTGGGCCGTCAACGCGGTGGCCTTCGTCACAACCTTGCTGCTGGTGCTGTATGCGGTGCACCTGGAGCAACGCGCCCGCGCCGATGCCGCGCAGGCCCAGGCGCAAGCCCAGGCCGAACTGCTGGCCGCCTGGCCTGCCGGGCAGCCCCTGCCGCGCCAGGGCAACCTGATTACCTGGCAAGCGGGCCAGACTCCGACCTACGCAGGTGAAAACCTCGAAGCCTTGGCCAATGGGCAAGGCTGGGTCGCGTTGCCAGCGGCCTCGATCCTCGGCGACAACCCGTTGCACGGCGCCCAGGTGCTGCGCCATGGCGACCAGCAACTGGCCGTGCTGGCTGCCGCCCCAAGCCTGCGCCAGGTGTTCCTCGAGCGCTTCAGCAACTACGCGGTCTGCGTGCTGATCCTGATGCTGGCGATGCTCGCTGCCTCGCAGCTGCTGATCCGCTTCCTGCTGAGCCAGCTCAATACCCTCAAGGACGTGATGCTGCACGTGGAAAAGACCGGCGACCTGTCGGCCCGCGTCCCCCTGGCCTGCGGTGACGAAGTCGGCCAGATGGCCGGTGCGTTCAACGCCATGCAGGCCACCTACCACCGTGTGGTCAGCACTGTCGCCCAGACTGCCGCACAGCTGGACTCCGGGGCCGCGCGCCTGGCCGCGAGCATGAACGAAGTGCGCCATGGCATGCTCGGCCAACAGAGCGAGACCGACCAGGCCGCCACGGCGATCAACGAGATGTCGGCCACCGTGCACCATATCGCCCAGCATGCCGGCGCCACCCGGGACTTGTCGCAAACCGCCGATACCCTCGCCGGCAGCGGCAAGGAAGTGGTCAGCCGGGTGCAGGATTCGATCGCCGGGCTTTCCAGCGGCGTGCAGCAAACTGCCGAAATGATTCGCCAGCTCGCCGATGACAGCCAGAAGATCAACAGCGTGGTCGGGGTCATTCACAGCATTGCCGAGCAGACCAACCTGCTGGCACTCAACGCTGCCATCGAAGCCGCCCGTGCAGGCGACCTGGGCCGCGGCTTTGCCGTGGTCGCCGACGAGGTGCGCAACCTGGCCAAGCGCGTGCAGACGTCCACCGATGAAATCACCCGCATGGTCGCCGACCTGCAAGCCGGCACCCGCGATGCCGTGGAGTTCATGCAGGAGAGTTCGTACAAGGCCGACGACTGTGTCCGGCAGGCTCAGGAAGCCGGCGCGGCACTGGCCGAGATTACCGGCGCGGTCGCGCAGATGCGCGAGAGCAACACGCAGATTGCCGTCGCCGCCGAGCAGCAGAGCCAGGTGGCCGAAGAGATGAACCGCGCGGTGGTGAGCATCCGCGATGTCACCGAAGAGACCGTGCAGCAGACCGTCGGCTCGGCCACCACCAGCAGCCAACTGGCGACCCTTGCCGGCGAGCTGAGCAAGGCCATTGGCCAGCTCAAGCTATAATCGCCATAGCCAGCCTCGATTGGCCCCGCCCCCGGGGCCGCACTAGGCTTTGGGCATGATTCAACGAAGCGCGCGACGAAGTGCGCGAGGAACCGCCCATGAGCAAACGACTGCCCAACCTGCACGCCTGGCAATGGCGTGGCTACCACCACAATCACCGGCACCCGACCAACCTGGTGTTGCACCTGATCGCCGTGCCGCTGTTCATCCTCGGTGCCCTGCTGGTGCTGTCGGGCCTGTTTGCCCTGGACCTGGGCCAGATCGCCGTCGGCGTCATTGCCCTGATCGCCGGCCTGGGACTGCAGCGCCACGGGCATCGCCTGGAAGCCGAGCAACCCGAACCGTTCGCCAACCGCAAGGACGCCGTGCAGCGGCTGCTGACCGAGCAGTTCATCACCTTCCCGCGTTTCGTGCTCAGCGGTGCCTGGTGGAAGGCCTGGCGCGAACGGCACAAGCACCGGCGCTGATGATCAGGCGAACACCGTCACCGTCTGCCGGCTCAAGGCCAGCAACTCCCCTTGCGCGCTCCACAACGCCGCCGCCGCGTGCCCGTAGCCATCACGCGCATGCTCGGTCTCGACACGGTAGCGGCACCAGTCCAGCGTCGACAGTTTCGCCGTCGGCTGGATGAACTCGATGGTCCAGGTCAGCGTACTGCCTGCCGCCGGCTGCTTGAGGAAGGGCATCAGGCTCGGAGGCCAGGCATCCACCAGCGCCAGCAGGTGCGCCTCGTTGACCTGCTCTTCGGCCACATCGCGCAAGCGTACCCAGCCGCCCATGTGGCGGGACGGGTTGCCGCTGAATGGCAGGCCTCCCACCGCCCAGCGCAAGGCGACATGGCGCATGAACTCCGGGGTGACGCCCTTGATGTAGGGCAACTCCGGCGCCGCCTGTTCCAGTGGTTTGATTTCCACCGCAGGTGCAGCCGCAACATCGACCACCGATGGCCGGCCCGCGCCGAAATTGCCCTGCACCAACGTCACCACCTGGCCATCCTGAATGGCCCGCCCCAGCAACGTGCTGACCGCCTTGCCCTCGCGCAGCACCTCGACCTCGAAGCGAATGGGCACATCCGCCGCCGCCGGGCCGACGAAACTGATGGCCAGCGAGCGCACGGGGCGATCATCGGAGAGTTTCAGGCGCATGCTTTCGTGAACCATCGCTGCCATCAGGCCACCGAACACGGCACGCCCCTGGGCCCAGCTGGGCGGAATGCTGACCGCGTCGGGGTTCGCCCGCACGGCGTCGAGCAATTGATTGAAATTCATCGGCCGGCTCCTGGCTGCTGGCTATAGAGCGAAAGGTCCGCCCATACTAGCCAGCAAACCTCGACCGATCAGCCCGCATATCGGTCATTTGCCGGGCTAATGCCGCTTGAGCGCCGCCTGCAGCGCGTCCAGCGTGACATCGGACTTGCGCTCGGCCTCGTGCAGTTCCTGCTCCCAGTCGATCCTGCAGGGTGCCAGGTCGGCGTGATCCCTGGTCTGCAGCAACCACTGCACGCGGTCATGCCAATCACCCAGATCGCCCTGGGCCTTCTTCAGCAGGCGCTGCAGTTTCCTGCCGGCATGATCGAGCTGCGGATAAGCCTCGTCGCCGTAGCGCGCACGCTTGATCAGCAGGCGCAAGCGATGGCGATCATGGGCGGGGTCCTGCAGGGCCTTGCGCAGCTTGTGCCACTGCTTGACCAGGCGTTTGTCGATGCGCTTGCCCAGCGACCGGGTCAGCCCCTCGCGATCCGCCGCTCGCAAGAACAGCGGAAACGCATCGACAATCGCCAGCACCCGGCTCAGTTGCGGGCTGGCGGCAACGCTGGCGAATGTCCTGTCCCGCCCTGCCAGGCGCCGCTGCCCGGCCTCGGCATGACCGCGCCCGATCAGCTCGGCCGCCAGTACCTCACGATCACGCAGGGGCGTGGTCAACGTGCCCAATGCCTTGGCCGCCGCCTCCAGTTGCTCGACCCCCGGCAGCCCCCGCAATGGCCGCAACAGGCTGCGCAGGCGCCGCAGGGTGGTGCGCAGGTCGTGCAGGGCCTCGCTGTCGGTATCGGCAGCCAGGCGCTCGCGACAGGCCAGCAGGCGCACCTGCAAGGCCAGCAGCTGGGCAACCACATGATCGAGCATGGCGGACATGTGACGCTCCTTGGTCAGCGCCCGGCGCGCGACTCACGAATGTAGAAGCGGGCCTTTTCGGCTTTGTGGGTACACCCTTCGTAGCCTTCGAACTGCTGCTGCGTCTTGGCACCGGTCAACAGCGACAGGGCCTTGGAATAGCTGACGGTACCAGCGAACCCTTCGGCCTTGGCCAGGTCAAGCTCCTTCCAGGCGGCATCCAGCTGAGTCGCGCAGCTCTCGCGGTAGGCCGTCTTGCCCGCGCAGCCGGCAAGGGCCAGGGCGATCAGTGGAAGGCAGATCCAGGCTTTCATCGGTAATACCTCAAAGGTCAAAAGAGTGGCTGTTCGACGCCCGCGCAACTGAAAAGTGCCCGGTTCGATGTGCTTTGCTTAGCGTAGTTCAGCACGCTGTGGATTGAAGCACAGGCAGCGAAGAGTGCATTGTAGGGCCATGGTCGTACCAGTCGGGGAAAGTTCATGAGCAAACGTGTGGCACTGGTGTTGGGATCGGGAGGCGCGCGGGGGTATGCCCATATCGGCGTGATCGAGGAAATCGAGCGGCGCGGCTACGACATCGCCTGCATCGCCGGCTGCTCCATGGGCGCGGTGATTGGCGGCATCTACGCGGCAGGCAAACTCGACGAATACCGCAACTGGATCGAAAGCCTGGACTACCTGGATGTGCTGCGCCTGGTCGACGTCAGCTTCCGCCTGGGCGCCATCCGCGGTGACAAGGTGTTCGGCCAGATCCGCAAGATCGTCGGTGACATGAACATCGAGCAGTTGCGCATCCCCTACACGGCGGTCGCGGCCGACCTGACCAACCAGCAGGAAATCTGGTTCCAGGAAGGCTGCCTGCATCAGGCCATGCGGGCTTCGGCGGCGATTCCGAGCTTGTTCACGCCGGTGATGCAGGGCAACCGCATGCTGGTCGACGGCGGCATCCTCAACCCCCTGCCGATCGTACCGGTGGTGTCCAGCCACTGTGACCTGATCATCGCGGTCAACCTCAACGCCACCAACCAGAAGCAATACCAACTGCCGGTGATCGAACGCCCGGCAGCCTTCAAGATGCGCTTCGACGCCCTGCTCAGCTCACTGGGATCGCGCCTGCCGTTCCGGCGCAAGCCTGCCGAAGAGCTGGTCCGCATCGAACAGGAGATCGTCGCCGAAGGGCTGGCGCCTCCCAACCCGTGGCTGGCCGACACGGCCGACCCCGAGGCCCAGCAACCCGCCGCCGCGCCCGAGCGCGAAGGTGCGCCGAAGTCGGCAACCGGTTCGTTCATCATCGACAACGTCGGGCCAGCCTCGCTGCTCGACCTGATCAACCAGAGTTTCGAGGTGATGCAGACGTCGCTGGCGCAGTACAAGATTGCCGGGTATCCGCCGGATGTGCTGATCAACGTGCCCAAGCGGGTGTGCCGCTTCTTCGAGTTCTACAAGGCGCCGGAGCTGATTGCCCTGGGGCGGGAGATTGCGCGGGATACGCTGGACAATTACGAAGGGATCAAGCGCTAGGTATGGCCTGTGCCGGCCTCTTCGCGGGCTTGCCCGCTCCCACAGGTACTGCGCAGTACCTGTGGGAGCGGGCAAGCCCGCGAACAGGCCGGCACAGGTGGCAGAAATGAAACAGGCCGCATCGAGCGGCCTGTTTCATCATGCATCCATCACTCAGTAGCGGGTGATGTCGGCAGTGCCTTCCAGCTGCTTGCGGTAAGCCGCGAAGTCCTGCTGGCCAGCACGCGATGCGAGGTAGCGGCGGATCTGCTGCTTCTCGTCGTCGCTGGCCGCAGCGCCTTCATTGACGCCCTTGAGCTGCAGCACGACCAGGCTGCCATCGGCCAGGACCACACTGCCGTAGACCGGCTTGTCCTTGGCTTGCGGCTTGGCCAGGCGGAACAGCGCCTGCAGCTCGGCCGGGTCGATACCGTCCTGACCACGGGTCACCGCTTCGTGTGCCTTCCACTCCTGACCGTCGTGAGCGCCGGCAGCAGCGATGGAGCCGTCACGCAGGCCAGCAATCAGTTTGTCCGCCTTGGTCTTGAGTTCGGCAGTCGCCTTCTCCTTGGCCAGGTGTTCGCTGATGTTCTGGGCCACGGCCTGCAGCGGCAGTTGCTCCGGCTTGCGGTGCTCCTTGACGCGCAGCACCACGGTGGTTTCCGGGTCGAGCTCGATGGCGGTGCTGTTGGCACCTTCATCCATCACCTCTTCGGAGAACGCTGCCTGGATCACGCCACGGTTGGCCGTGATGCCCTCGCCGCCTTCGCGGCCGAACGCGGCGGAGGTCTGCACCTTGAGGTTCAGGTCCTGGGCCGGCTGGGCCAGGTCGGAGGCCTCGTAGGCAGCATCCTGCAGCTGCTTGCTGGCATCGACGTAGCGCTGCTCGACCAGCGGGGTCTTCAGGTCGCGGGTCAGCTTGTCCTTCAGGCTGGCGAAGCTCGGCACTTCCGGCGCCTGCTTGCCCAGCAGCTTGATCAGGTGGTAACCGAACTCGGTGCGCACCGGGGCCGAGACCTGGCCGTCGTTGAGCTTGTACAGGGCGTCCTCGAAGGCCGGGTCATACACGCCCGGGCCCGCGAAGCCGAGGTCGCCGCCATTGCTGGCCGAACCTGGATCCTGGGAGAACTCCTTGGCCAGCTTGGCGAAGTCTTCACCCTTGGCCAGGCGCTGTTCGATTTCTTCGGCTCGGGCCTTGGCCTGGGCGTCGGTCACCTTGTCGTTGACCTCGATGAGGATGTGCGCGGCATGGCGCTGCTCGGCGAGGTTGGCGACTTCCTTCTCATATTGAGCCTTGAGCTCCTCGTCGGTGACCTTGACCTGGTCGAAGAACGCCGACTTCTTCAGCTCGATGTAGTCGATGACCACCTGGTCCGGGGTCATGAACTCCTTGGCGTGCTGGTCGTAATGCGCCTTGACTTCATCATCGCTGACCTTGACCGCAGCCGGGTTGGCCTTGAAGGTCATGGAAGCGAAATCGCGGGTCTGGTTTTCCAGGCGGGCAAAGGCGTCGACCTGCTGGTCGGTGACGAAGCTGCTGCCGGCAATACCGGTACGCAGCTGGCCGATCAGCATCTCTTCCGCGAGCATGTCGCGGAACTGCATGCGGCCATAGCCCAGCTGGCGGATGACCTGGTCGAAACGATCAGCGCTGAACTTGCCATCGACCTGGAATTCCGGCGTCTGCAGAATCACCTGATCCAGCGCGGCTTCAGAGAAGGCGAACTTGGCATCTTTGGCGCCCTGCAGCAGCAGTTTGCGATCGATCAGGCCTTTGAGCGCGGCATCGCGCAGGCGCTTGTCATCCAGCACCGCTGGGTCAAAATCCTTGCCCAGCTGTTGCATCAGCTGGCGGCGCTGCATGTCGGCGGCCTGGCTCAGCTCATTCTGGCTGATGGTGTCGCCGTTTACCTTAGCCGCGTCCTGGCTGTGGGTGGCGGCCTTGAAAATGGCTTCAAAGCCGGTCAACGCCATCAACACGACGATAAGGCCGATGATGGTCTTGGCAATCCAACCTTGTGAATTGTCCCTGATATTTTGCAGCATGCGTCCCCCAGAAACGGCTGTACCACTGCGTCGACAACCGCGGAGCGTGGGTAGAATCCTGATAAAAGAAAGGCGCATCCGAGGATGCGCCTTTTCTTAGCAAACGTGTCAGGCGGGAACGTTTGCGGCCCGCCATCAGCGTGCTCGGACCCGGCCAGGCCAGGTCCGGCTGAAAGAGACGACTTAGTTGACGGCGTCTTTCAGGCCTTTGCCAGCCTTGAAGCCTGGAACCTTGGCGGCCGCGATCTTGATCGCCTTGCCGGTTTGCGGGTTGCGGCCGGTGCGCTCGGCGCGCTCCTTGACCGAGAAGGTACCGAAGCCAACCAGTACCACATCGTCACCTTGCTTCAGGGCACCGGTAACGGAGTCAATGACTGCGTCCAGCGCGCGGCCGGCTACAGCTTTCGGGATGTCAGCAGATGCGGCGATAGCGTCAATCAGTTCCGACTTGTTCACTCTAAGTCCCCTTATTTCTCTATTGAGTTTGTTTCTAAGTATGTAATGGAAAGCTTATGAAACGTGCGCCAGGTGGCAACTTGACAATAGCGTGCCGCTTTATAGCAAGGCCCCGAAAAAACTGTCAAGGAAAGCCCCCCAGCCAAAAACTACTAATGCGTGCTGATTCTTTCCTTAGCATCGCCGTCGCGTTTGTCTTCTTTCGCGACAATCTCCGGAGCCACATCTGGCAAGGGCTCCGGGGCGTATTGCAGCGCAATTTGCAGGACTTCGTCAATCCATTTGACCGGTTTGATCTGCAGATCCTGTTTGATATTTTCCGGAATTTCCTTCAGATCGCGAACATTCTCCTCGGGAATGATCACCGTCTTGATCCCGCCACGGTGTGCAGCCAGCAGCTTTTCCTTCAACCCGCCGATGGCCAATACCTGGCCACGCAGGGTGATTTCACCGGTCATGGCCACATCGGCACGCACCGGAATCTGCGTCAGCGCAGACACCAGCGCGGTGCACATGCCGATACCGGCGCTCGGGCCGTCCTTCGGCGTGGCGCCTTCAGGCATGTGGATATGCACGTCGTGCTTCTCGTGGAAGTCGGCGGCAATCCCCAGGCTGCGGGCGCGGCTGCGGACCACGGTCTGCGCGGCAGTGATCGATTCGACCATGACATCACCCAGCGAACCGGTCTTGATCAGCTGGCCCTTGCCAGGGATCACCACCGACTCGATGGTCAGCAGTTCGCCGCCCACCTGGGTCCAGGCAAGGCCGGTGACCTGGCCGATCTGGTCCTGCTGCTCGGCCAGGCCGTAGCGGAACTTGCGCACGCCGAGCAAGTGCTCGAGCTGCTCGCTGGTGACCTTGACCTTGACCTGTTTCTGCCCGGTATGTTCCTTGACCACCTTGCGGCAGACCTTGGCGATCTGGCGCTCCAGGCCACGCACACCGGCTTCGCGGGTGTAGTAACGAATGATGTCGCGAATCGCCGAGACGTCGATGTCCAGCTCTTCGGTCTTCAAGCCGTTGGCCTTGACCTGCTTGGGCGTCAGGTACTTGACCGCGATGTTGATCTTCTCGTCCTCGGTGTAGCCTGGCAGGCGGATGACTTCCATGCGGTCGAGCAGCGCCGGCGGAATGTTCATCGAGTTCGAGGTGCACAGGAACATCACGTCCGAGAGGTCGTAATCGACTTCCAGGTAGTGGTCGTTGAAGTTGTGGTTCTGCTCGGGGTCGAGCACTTCCAGCAGCGCCGAGGCCGGGTCGCCACGCATGTCGCTGCCCATCTTGTCGATCTCGTCGAGCAGGAACAGCGGGTTGCGCACACCCACCTTGGTCATCTTCTGGATCAGGCGGCCAGGCATCGAACCGATGTAGGTACGACGGTGCCCCCGAATCTCGGCTTCGTCACGCACGCCGCCCAGGGCCATGCGCACGAACTTGCGGTTGGTCGCGGCAGCGATCGACTCGGCCAGCGAGGTCTTGCCGACGCCAGGCGGGCCAACCAGGCACAGTACCGGGCCACGGATCTTCTTCACCCGCTTCTGCACGGCGAGGTACTCGAGAATGCGCTCCTTGACCTCTTCCAGGCCATAGTGGTCGGCATCGAGAATCTCTTCGGCCTTGGCCAGGTCCAGGCGCACCTTGCTCTGGGCCTTCCACGGCACCTGCACGAGCCAGTCGAGGTAGGACCGCACCACGGTAGCCTCGGCAGACATCGGCGACATCTGCTTGAGCTTGTTCAGCTCGGCCTGGGCCTTGGCCAGGGCGTCTTTCGGCAGGCCAGCGGCTTCGATGCGCTTTTTCAGCTCTTCGACTTCGTTGTGGCCTTCGTCACCATCGCCGAGCTCCTTCTGAATGGCCTTCATCTGCTCATTCAGGTAGTACTCGCGCTGGCTGCGCTCCATCTGCTTCTTGACCCGGCCACGGATGCGTTTTTCGACCTGCAGCAGGTCGATTTCGGCATCCAGCAGTGCCAGCACGTGCTCGACTCGGGTCGACAGGTCGACGATCTCGAGGATTTCCTGCTTCTGCTCGATCTTCAGCGCCATGTGCGCGGCCATGGTATCGACCAGGCGACCGGGCTCTTCGATGCTGTTCAGCGACGACAGCACTTCTGCTGGGACTTTCTTGCCCAGTTGCACGTACTGCTCGAATTGCGACAGCAGCGTGCGCACGAAGACTTCCGACTCGCGTTCGGCGGCGTCGGTTTCGTCGATCAGGGAAACTTCGGCACGGATGTGCCCTTCTACTTCGGTGAAGCGCTCGACCGCACCGCGCTGCTCGCCTTCGACCAGCACCTTGACAGTGCCATCGGGCAGCTTCAGCAATTGCAATACGGTGGCGACGGTACCGACCCGATACAGGGCGTCTTCGCCTGGATCGTCATCGGCCGGGTTTTTCTGGGCCAGCAGCAGGATCTGCTTCTCGCCCGTCATCGCGGCCTCAAGGGCTTCGATAGACTTCTCACGCCCCACGAACAGTGGGATGACCATGTGCGGATAGACGACGACATCGCGCAATGGCAAAAGAGGCAAGTCGAGGGTGGTCTTCATGATTTCGCCTCTACAGCGGCCTTATGGCCGGAAACCGGTGGAAATGATGCTTGGACCTAATGTGGGGGCACGCTTGGGAAATTACAAGCGCTTGCATAGGAAAAGCAGAAAGGGGCCCGTAGGCCCCTTTCTTGCTTGCTGCCATATCCCGGCATTTACCTGAAATCAGGCGTCGGGCGCGGCCTTGGCTTGCGGCTCGCTGTTCTCGTAGATCATCAGCGGCTGCGAGGTGCCTTCGATGACGCTCTCGTCGATCACCACCTTGCTGACTTCCTTCTGCGAAGGAATCTCGTACATGGTGTCGAGCAGCACGCCTTCGAGGATCGAACGCAGGCCACGGGCGCCGGTTTTGCGCTCCAGGGCCTTGCGCGCGACGGCCTTGAGGGCGTCGGTGCGGAACTCGAGGTCCACGCTCTCCATCTCGAACAGCTTGGCGTACTGCTTGGTCAGGGCATTCTTCGGCTCGGTGAGGATCTGCATCAGCGCAGCCTCGTCCAGCTCGTCGAGGGTCGCCAGCACCGGCAGACGGCCGACGAACTCGGGAATCAGGCCAAACTTGACCAGATCGTCCGGCTCGACTTCGCGCAGCGATTCGCCGACCTTCTTGCCCTCTTCCTTGCTGCGTACTTCGGCGCCAAAACCGATGCCACCCTTGGTGGAGCGGTTCTGGATGACCTTTTCCAGGCCGGAGAAGGCGCCACCGCAGATGAACAGGATGTTGCGGGTATCAACCTGCAGGAACTCCTGTTGCGGGTGCTTGCGGCCGCCCTGCGGCGGAACCGAAGCAACGGTGCCTTCGATCAGCTTCAGCAATGCCTGCTGCACGCCTTCACCCGAAACGTCGCGGGTGATGGACGGGTTGTCCGACTTGCGCGAGATCTTGTCGATCTCGTCGATGTAGACAATGCCCATCTGGGCCTTTTCCACGTCGTAGTCGCACTTCTGCAGCAGTTTCTGAATGATGTTCTCGACGTCCTCACCCACGTAACCGGCTTCGGTCAGGGTGGTGGCGTCAGCAATGGTGAACGGTACGTTCAACAGCCGTGCAAGGGTTTCGGCGAGCAGGGTCTTGCCCGAGCCGGTAGGCCCGATGAGCAGGATGTTGCTCTTGCCGAGTTCGACTTCGTCGCCCTTCTTGTCACGCTGGTTCAGGCGCTTGTAGTGGTTGTACACCGCCACCGACAGCACCTTCTTCGCGCGTTCCTGACCGATGACGTACTGGTCCAGGATGCCGCTGATTTCTTTCGGCGAAGGCAATTTGTGCGCGCTGCTCTCGGCCTGGGCTTCCTGCACCTCCTCACGGATGATGTCGTTGCACAGGTCGACGCACTCGTCGCAGATAAATACCGAGGGCCCGGCAATCAGTTTGCGCACTTCGTGCTGGCTTTTGCCGCAGAAGGAGCAATAAAGCAATTTGCCGCTGTCCTCGCCGTTACGGGTGTCAGTCATTCGATCGATCCAATCCGGTAGGCTTGCAACACAAGATGAAGGCAATTGCGGGCTTTTTCAAGTCCGCAGGTAGGCGCTTTCGGCACCTACCTGCTCTGGCACCTGGGTTCAGGAGGCCAGTTGCCGCTTGTCGTACACCGAGTCGATCAGGCCGTACTCGGCCGCGCGCGAGGCGCTCATGAAATTGTCACGCTCAGTGTCACGCTTGATGGTCTCGAGGTCCTGGCCGGTGTGGTAGGCCAGCAGCTCGTTCAGGCGCGCCTTGATATTGAGGATTTCCTGGGCGTGGATCTCGATATCGGTGGCCTGCCCCTGGAAACCGCCCAGTGGCTGGTGGATCATCACGCGCGAGTTCGGCAGGCAGTGACGCTTGCCTTTGGCACCTGCGGCCAACAGGAACGCGCCCATGCTGCAGGCCTGGCCGATGCAGATGGTCGAGACGTCCGGCTTGATGAATTGCATGGTGTCGTAGATCGACATGCCTGCAGTCACCGAACCGCCCGGGGAGTTGATGTACAGATGGATATCCTTGTCCGGGTTTTCCGCCTCAAGGAACAGCAGCTGCGCCACTACCAGGTTGGCCATGTAATCCTCTACCGGGCCAACCAGGAAGATCACTCGCTCCTTCAACAGGCGCGAGTAGATGTCGTAGGCACGTTCGCCACGGGCGGACTGCTCGATAACCATCGGGACCAGGCCGCCTGCGGCCTGGATGTCAGAGCTCTGCTGAATATAAGAATTGCGGGACATGTCCTGCGCTCACTCCCAAATAGTCATGGCTTGATAACGCACAAGCCAGCTCGAAGGCTGGCTTGTGGGGGTTTCCTACGAGAGAAGCCTGTTACTCAGCGGCGGCAGGAGCCTGTGCTGGCTTAACGGCATCTTCGTACGAGACCGACTTGTCGGTCACAGTCGCTTTCTGCAGAACAGTATCTACAACTTGTTCTTCCAGCACAACCGAACGGACTTCGTTCAGTTGCTGGTCGTTCTTGTAGTACCAGGAGATGACCTGCTCAGGCTCTTGGTAAGCCGAGGCCATTTCTTCGATCATTTCGCGAACCTTGCCTTCGTCCGGCTTCAGTTCGAACTGCTTGACCACTTCGGCGACGATCAGGCCCAGGACCACACGGCGCTTGGCTTGCTCTTCGAACAGTTCGGCCGGCAGCTGCTCAGGCTTGATGTTGCCACCGAACTGCTGAACAGCCTGCACGCGCAGACGGTTGACTTCGTTTTCCAGCAGCGCCTTCGGCACTTCGATCGGGTTGGCGGCCAGCAGACCGTCCATGACCTGGTTCTTGACCTTGGTCTTGATCGCCTGGCGCAGTTCACGCTCCATGTTCTTGCGAACTTCGGTGCGGAAGCCTTCCAGGGTCGACTCTTTGATGCCGAACTGGGCGAAGAACTCTTCGTTCAGCTCTGGCAGCACAGGTGCGGAAACGCTGTTGACGGTGATGGTGAACTCGGCGGCTTTGCCTGCCAGGTCCAGGTTCTGGTAGTCCTCTGGGAAGGTCACGTTGACAACGCGCTCTTCACCCGCCTTGGCGCCAACCAGGCCGTCTTCGAAGCCAGGGATCATGCGGCCGGAACCCAGTACCAGCTGGGTGCCCTTGGCGGAACCGCCAGCGAACACTTCACCGTCGACCTTGCCGACGAAGTCGATGTTGACCTGGTCGTCGTTCTGCGCAGCGCGCTCGACGGCCTCGAAACGGGTGTTCTGCTTGCGCAGGACTTCCAGCATGTTGTCCAGGTCGGCGTCGGCCACTTCGGCGCTCAGGCGCTCGACATTGATCGAGTCGAAGCCGGCAACGGTGAACTCTGGGAACACTTCGAAGATGGCGACGAATTCCAGGTCCTTGCCCTTCTCGAAGGACTTCGGCTCAACGGCCGGAGCACCAGCCGGGTTCAGCTTCTGCTCGACGATGGCTTCGTAGAAGGAAGCCTGGACCAGGTCACCGAAAGCCTCTTGACGGGCATCGGCTTCAAAACGCTGACGGATCACGCTCATCGGCACCTTGCCTGGGCGGAAGCCCGCGACCTTGGCGCGCTTGGCAGTCTGTTGCAGACGCTTGTTGACTTCGTTCTCGACGCGCTCGGCCGGAACGGCGATGGTCATGCGGCGCTCGAGAGCGGAAGTGTTTTCAACAGAAACTTGCATGGATATTCCTCGTTGCACAGACGTTAGCCGGCGATAGCCCGACTCCAGAATCAAGGGCAAACATTCTAGTGAGTCACGCACCAGAAGTCACCCCACCCGGGACGACGGGAAACCACGCCGGTCGATTAACTTGCAATGCCCGCACCGTGAAGTGCCAGGCTTCTTTATATAGAAGGCAGCGCAACGCCCGCTGGCGGCACGCAGCCGAAATACCTTGTCAAACAACTGCCGGTACGAAAGCGACGCCGTCTTATTCAGGGTCAATTTCGTTGAACTGGCAGTACTCCTCCCACTCCATGCCCAGTGCTTCAGCCACTTCGCGGTGGGTCTCCAGGCGCATGGCCTGCAGCTGCTCGGGGCTTTCGGCGATCAACTGCAACGCCAGCTCCCAAGGCTGAATCCCCTGCTCATCGGCGGCATCCTCGAATGCCCACTCGATCTGCTGGGCCTGCTCACGCGGATCCAGCTCGCGGACCTCCTCGAGCAGTTGCGGATTGGCCTCAGCGAAGCGTTGCAGCGCCAGGGCCTGGCGGGCTTCTTTTGCAATCATCAGGCTGTTCCTCTGCCGGCCAACTGGGCCGGTGTTTCAACCGGCTGAAATCTAACAGCTTTTATTGGGGTGCCACCAGAGGATTGCAAGGGGGGATTGAGTTGTGGCTGCGAAGTTTCTGGCTTGAGCCTTTGAGCGCCTGCCAGATCGAGCGCCGCCCGCGCGGCGCATCGCGAGCTGCGCTCGCCCCTACGTTTGTTTCTGGCCAATTATTCCTGGGGGATTTGCGCGCGAACGCCTTGGCGCCTGACTCGATATCGCGTCGTACAAACCAGGCGGTCGCGCGCGCCTGTCACAGGCATTACTGGCCCGAAACAAACGTAGGAGCGAGCGCAGCTCGCGATGCGCCGCGCGGGCGGCGCTCGATCTCAATGCCAACACATGACCCAAGCCATGACCCCAGCAGAAACAACAAAGGCGCCCGATCTCACGATCAAGGCGCCTTCGAAAAATATGGGGTGGACGATGGGAATCGAACCCACGACAACTGGAATCACAATCCAGCGCTCTACCAACTGAGCTACGCCCACCATATTGCGGTGTTGCAATGTTGCGGTACAGCCTTACAGAAGCATGGTGCGGACGAAGAGACTCGAACTCTTACAGCTTGCGCCGCTGGAACCTAAATCCAGTGTGTCTACCAATTTCACCACGTCCGCGTAACGCTTAAAACAAAGGCGCCAGATCATTCAATCAAAGGCGCCTTCGTCGAATATGGGGTGGACGATGGGAATCGAACCCACGACAACTGGAATCACAATCCAGCGCTCTACCAACTGAGCTACGCCCACCATATTGCATTACAGCCTTACTTGCTTGCCCAAGCTGCCTAAATGGCGCACCCGGCAGGACTCGAACCTGCGACCATCCGCTTAGAAGGCGGATGCTCTATCCAGCTGAGCTACGGGCGCTTAAGCTTAAAGCCTAACCGAACGAGGCCTTAACAGGTAACTGCTAAACCACTCATTCTGCCCGACTTCGCCAACCAGTGCTAGGCTGTGCCCGACAAGTGCGGCGAATCTTATAGGCGAGCCTCCAGGTCGTCAACACCTTTCTCCAAAAAATTTAAATTATTTAAGGGGTTAGGGCATTTGCCCGACCACCCGCCTTTGCCCTTGGGCGATGTCGTGCGAGAATGCGCCCTCTTTATTGTTCCTTTCTCGATGGTTAATCACGCGTCTATGACTGCACACCTAATCGATGGCAAGGCGATCGCCGCCAACCTGCGCAAGCAGATCGCTCAACGTGTCGAGGAGCGTCGCCAGCAAGGCCTGCGCACGCCGGGCCTGGCGGTGATCCTGGTCGGCACCGACCCCGCCTCCCAAGTCTATGTCTCGCACAAGCGCAAGGACTGCGAAGAGGTCGGCTTCATCTCCCAGGCATTCGACCTGCCCAGCGAGACCACGCAGCAAGCGCTGACCGAGCTGATCGACCGCCTCAACGACGACCCGGCCGTCGATGGCATCCTGCTGCAACTGCCGCTGCCAGCACACCTGGACGCCTCGCTGCTGCTCGAGCGCATCCGCCCCGACAAAGACGTCGACGGCTTCCACCCGTACAACATCGGCCGCCTGGCCCAGCGCATTCCACTGCTGCGCCCGTGCACGCCCAAAGGCATCATGACCCTGCTGGAAAGCACCGGCCAGGACCTGTACGGCATGAACGCGGTCATCGTCGGCGCCTCCAACATCGTCGGCCGCCCGATGGCCATGGAGCTGCTGCTGGGCGGTTGCACCGTGACCGTCTGCCACCGCTTCACCAAGGACCTGGCCGGCCACGTCGGCCGTGCCGACCTGGTGGTCGTGGCCGCCGGCAAGCCGGGCCTGGTCAAGGGTGAGTGGATCAAGGAAGGCGCCATCGTCATCGACGTCGGCATCAACCGCCAGGAAGATGGCAAGCTGGTGGGTGATGTGGTGTACGAGACCGCCCTGCCGCGCGCCGGCTGGATCACGCCGGTGCCAGGTGGCGTCGGGCCGATGACCCGCGCCTGCCTGCTGGAAAACACGCTGTATGCGGCCGAAGAGCTGCACAAGTAATATGGCGTGACCTGAAAGCGGCACCTCTGGCAGGTGCCGTTTTTTTTGCCTGCAAGACCTGGCCGCCTGCCACGGCGTCAGCACCTGACCACAGCCGATTCGGCTGTCGCCTGGGCGAAATCAGCCGCCACCGCTGCCGCCAGCCCCCGCTTCAGCCAGCATCGCAATGCTCCGCGCCCGACAATATCTCCAGAGCCCACTCTGGAAGCGTCGCCGCAAGGAGACCCGTCATGACCCGCTACATCGATGTGCACGACCTCGCCCGCCTGGTCAACCGCAAAGGCCTGCCCACCTGCCTGGTGGAGATGGCCGAGTACATCCGCCAGGACTACCTGCGCTGGCAGGCCTTCGAGAAATGCGCACGGGTGGCCAACCACTCGCCCGGCGGGGTCATCGAGCTGATGCCGGTGTCCGATGCCAGTCTGTATGCCTTCAAGTACGTCAATGGCCACCCGAAGAACACTCAGCATGACCTGCCCACGGTGATGGCCTTCGGCACCCTGGCCGACGTCGACACCGGTACCCCGCTGCTGCTCAGCGAGATGACCCTGACCACGGCGATCCGTACAGCCGCCACCTCGGCACTGGCAGCCCGCTACCTGGCACGCGAGGACAGCCGCAGCATGGCGCTGATCGGCAACGGCTCGCAGAGCGAATTCCAGGCCATCGCCTTCAATACCCTGATGGGCATCGACGAGATCCGCCTATACGACATCGACCCGGCCGCCACGGCCAAGCTGGTGGCCAACCTGGCCGGCCGCCCCGGCCTGAAGTTGATCGTCGCCAGCTCCGTGGCCGAAGCGGTGCGTGGCGCCGATATCGTCACCACGGTGACGGCCGACAAGGCCTATGCAACCATCCTCACGCCAGAAATGATCGAACCGGGCATGCACCTGAACGCCGTGGGTGGCGACTGCCCGGGCAAGACCGAACTGCACCGTGACATCGTCGAACAGGCGCGGGTGATCGTCGAATACGAGCCGCAAAGCCGTGTCGAGGGCGAGATCCAGCAACTGGCCAAAGAGTCGCCGGTGGTCGAATTCTGGCAGGTGATCGCGGGGCTTGTTCGAGGCCGCGAGAATGCAAGGCAAGTCACCCTGTTCGACTCGGTCGGCTTTGCCCTGGAGGACTACTCGGCCTTGCGTTATGTGCTGGACACCGCGCGCATGCTGGGCATTGGCCAGGACATCGCGCTGGTGCCGAAGCTGGACGACCCCAAAGACCTGTATGCGCTGCTGCAACCCCGCGTGGTTGGCGTACGCTCGATGCGCAAGGCAGATACCGCCTGCGCCTGATGCACCCGGGGGCCGCGCAGCGGCCCCGGTTTACGCCTACCCTGTCCATGCCCATTCTCGAAAGAAGCGCTGCGCATGGACACCAAGGACGCCAACGCCCAACCTCTGGACCGCATCGATGAGGCCATCATCGAGGTGCTGCGCCACGATGGCCGCATCACCTTCGAAAAGCTCTCGACCCTGGTCCACCTCACACCGCGCCCGTGCCTGGAGCGCGTGCGCAAGCTTGAGCGCCGTGGCGTGATTCGCGGCTACGGCGCGATCATCGACCTGCAGAAGCTCGCCCCCGGCCTGTCGTTGCTGGTACTGGTGGCGCTGTCCAACCAGAGCGGGCGCGCCGCGCAAAAAGCCTTCGAAGCGACCATGCTGGCCTGCCCGGAAGTCTACGAATGCCAGCTGATCAGCGGCCACTTCGACTACAGCCTGCGCCTGCGCTGCCGCGACATGGAGCACTATCGGGTGCTGAGCGAAAGCTGGATGAACGACGACGCACTGCACCTCGACAAGCTGGTGGCTCACCCCGAGCTGGCGTCGATCAAATGCATGGCGCCGCAGACCGGGCAGTAGCCCGATAGCCCTTGCCGCGCAGGCTTCACACCTAGGCTCGCCGCTCCCCATACCTGGAGAACGGCCATGCCCCACGCCCCCTCGCCCCACCTGGCATTCATACAGCAGCGCATGCCCGCCTGGCTGACCGCGAGCCCCCCGGCACAACGCAAGCAACTGGAGAGCCGCCTGCGCGAAAGTCATCGTGCCACCCATCGGCTGCGCCAGCATCTGGCAACGCTGCAAGCCCCCGAAGCTTTTTGCCGCGGGCCATTGGAAGACGCCCTGGCCCACTGGTTTGCCGACCGCGAACTGCCCGCTGTCGATCAGGGCTGGCTGTGGCATGCTGGCCAGCGCCGCGACATGTCATGGCTGGAAGCCGCCCTGATGAATTTCGACGAAAACGACCCGGTGAAGCTGTACCTGAGCAAGGATGCACCGGCAGCAACCAACCTCGATGCCGAGCACTTCGTCAAAGGGGTCCGCAACCTCGACCTCGGCCGCCGCTACCAGGATCACCTGGCCGCCTTGCTCGATACCGCCACCGCCCGCGTGCTGCACCGGGACCAGGACCGCGCCGCCTTTGCCGCCGAACTTAGCCTGGCGAGGCTGCAGGGCAGTCTCGACCAGCGCGGCGAGGCCCTGGGTGAGGCGGCGTTGGCGGATAGCCCGGCGCCTACTCGCCCCTTGGAATGCAGTTACCTGTCGCTGTTCGATTGCCGCTTGAACGGCCCCCTGGTGATTCGCCTGCAGCCACAGGCCAGCAAAGAGACCTGCCTGCTTTACCTGCCCGGGCACCCCGGCAAGGCTCTACGCCAGTACCCCTCCCTTGCGGCGCTGGGCCAGGCACTGACGCAGATGCTCTGGCACGACGAACAACGACGGTTTTTCCTGCGCTATGTCAGTCATGATCAGCAGCTGCATTTCGCCAGGCGCCTGCGCGAAACCCTCCTGCCCCGTTTTCCCTATGACACGTTGGAAGCCGGCACGCCGCAGCTGGAAAAAGGCCAGCATGTCAGCTGGCTCAGCCGCGTATTTCCCGGCCCCCGCCAGCTCTGGCAGGCAACCCTCGACAAAAATGCACGGCTGAACTGGAGCGCAACTCCCTGGCGCCAGGACTGCTTTGCCGAACGGGCCCGCACCGCACTCGAGCGCAAGCGCCAGGATGCCGCCAGCATCGTCGTACCCACCGCACAGCGCGATGCGCAAGCCCTGTGGAACAGCCTTGAAGGCTGGCTGCAGGCCGGGCTGAACCTGCTCAACCTTGCCAGCTTCTTTGTCCCGGGCCTGGCTGAAGCGATGCTGGTGGTGGGCGCTGCGCAACTGGTCGATGAGTTTCTCGAAGGTGTAGAGGCCGCCAACGAAGGCGAAACCGACGCCGCCATCGCCCACCTGTTCGAGGTCTTCGAAAACCTGGCGCAGCTGGCAGCGCTGGGGGCGGCCGGGCATTTTGTCGAAGCCCCTGGGGCCCTGCACCAATGGCAGCGGATTGGCCATGGCACCCACGAGCGCCTGTGGCATGGCGGCCTGCACCCGTTTGCCCGGCCGCGCCCATGGCCTGCAGACACGCGCCCCAGCGCCAGCGGCCTGTATGCATGGCAGGGCCGCCACTGGTGGCTGCAAGAAGACCAGGCCTTCGCGTTGCAGGCCGAACCCGAGGGAGGCTGGCGCCTGGCATCCGCCATGGGCATGCGCCATCACCCCAAACTGCTGGGCAACGGCCAGGGTACCTGGCTGCTGGAGCACGAGCGGTCGCTGGCCTGGAGCAGCCCGGTGCTGGCCCGACGCCTTGGCCAGGCCAGCGCCGGCCTGGACGACAGCACGTTGGCCCAGGCGCTGCGCAGCAGCGGCTACGATGACGGCGCGCTGCGCCGGCTGCTGCACGATCACCGTCCACTGCCGGCTCTGCTACTGGACCACCTGGAAGCCTTCGACGCCAGCGCCATTGCCCCGGCCGCGACTGTTGACAATGCCGTGCTGGCCAGGGACTTCCCTTCACTGAGCCCACGGGCGCGCCATGAAATCCTCGCGACAGCATCGGCGCCGGACCTTGCCAGGCTCAGGCAAAGCGCTCGCCTGCCACTGCGCCTGGCAGAACAGGCGCGCCTGTATCTGCGCGAGGGACGCCTGAATCGTGCACTGCGGGACCTGCACTTGGGGACGGCGAATGTCGACCGCGACCGGCTGGTTTTCGCCAACCTGCCGCGCCTGCCAGGCTGGTCGGGTGACGTAAGGCTGGAGCTGGTCGAAGACGGTCGCCTGACCGAGCTGGCCAACGCGCAGGGCGCAACCACCAAACGGGTGCTGCGCAGCGCCAGTGGCTACGAGCCGAGCGATGCAAACGGCGAAATACTGGGCAATCGCGACGATTTGCTGGCCACGGTGCTGCGTGCCCTGCCCGACAGCGAGCGCGACGCCCTGAAGCTGAATATCCATGATGCGTCAGGCCTGCGCGATGCGCTGTTCGCGCTGGCCTGCAAGGACCGCGAAGCAACCGCCAGGGACCTGGGCATGGCGCCGCTGCGCCGGCTATACAACCCTCCTGCGCGGCTACCGGGCAGTCAGCGCCTGGGCTACCGCCTGAGTGGCCGGGGCCAAGGCTGGCTGACTGCCGACGAAGTGTTCGACCAGCTGTATCCAGGTGGCAACCTTGAAGAACGCCAACTGTTACGCCAGCGCATGCAGCACGAGGCACGCCAGTTGCCAGGGGGCTTCCACGCCATGCTGGAACGCCTGCGCGTCGAATACCGACAGCTGGATCAGGAGCTTCAAGCCTGGGTCGGCAGCGCCCGGTCCGAACATCGTACCGCGCGCGACCAGCTGGCCCAGCGCATACGCCGTGCGTGGCGCAGGGAAAGCCCCGAAGCCCCGACAGGTGCCGTTGACTTCGTCATACTCGAAATCGACGCGGCGCAGGTCCACGCCCTGCCGAATCTGAGCGTGACGCTGCCGCACGTGCGCGACTTGCGCATCAGCGGGCTGGCCGAGCACGCCGATGCCCAGCTCGATGGTTTTCTGCGTGCGTTCCCCCGGGTTCGCCACCTGGACCTTGAACAAAATACCCTGCAGGCCTTGCCACCGGCATTGGCCGACCTTGGCGAAGTGCAATCGCTCGACCTGTCTCACAACCAGCTCGACCTGTCCCGGCAGGCCGATCTGGATATCCTCGCGCGACTGGCCCAGCTCCAGCGCCTGAACCTGTCCAGTAGCCTGCAACAGCTGCCTGTCAACACCCTCGAGCGCCTGGCCAGCCTGCCACGGCTGAGCTTCTTCCAGGCCGACCTCAATACCCTGAGCTTCGGCACGGAACACTTCCTGGCGCTGCAACGCTGGCCGAGCCTGACCCACCTCGAACTGGGCTGCAACGAGATCGCCCTGAGCGAAGCAAGCCGCAGCGCGCTGGCCGGCCTTGCCCGGCTGCGCATGCTGTCGCTGCGCTACAACCCCCTGGAACTGGCACCCGACCTTACTGGCTGGACAGCGCTCGAACAACTCGACCTGGAGCGCACCTCGATCTTCGACTGGCCGGCGGGGTTGACCTCGCTGATGGATCAGCAACCACTGAACCTGCGGGCCATCGACCTGAGCCTCAACGAACTGAGCGAGGCTCCCCCGCTGCGCGACACGGCCTTTGCCCGGGGTGTACGGGAAGGCCACGGCGAACTGACCTATGCCTTCGATGACAATCCCTTTTCCGAACAGGCCCTGCAACGGCTCGAAGAGGCCGGGCTGCCAGCATTGCTCAACGACTCCGATGACGAGGACTGGTCTGCCGGCTGGCCTGGCGCGTTGCGCGCCCACCTGGCGCAATTGTGGATGGACGAAAACTGGCAGCCGCTGTTCGACCTCTACCAGCGCCTGCCCGGCACGGCCGACTATCAGCACCACAGGGCCGCGATGGACTTGCGCATGCGTCGGGTGTTGCAGACCTTGGTCACGGGTGCCGGCCAGCAGGCCGCAGGTAACGGTTTCGCCGAACTCCAGCAGCAGGTCAACGACCTGCTGAACGACGCTGCCGCGCAATGCGTCGACCAGGCCAGCCTGCTGTTCCAGCAGGTGGAAACCGAAGTCACCCTGTGGCAGTCGGTGTCCCTGGCGGCGGCTGATGCGAGTGACGAACAGACTGCGCTGGAAACCTTGGCCGGTGTGTATCGCCAGCAGTTGCTCGACGCCCACATCGGCGACCTGTACAACGCCCGCAGGGCCAGGCGCACAGCCCTGGCCAATGCCCACAGCCCGGCCCAGCGTGCGGCCGCCCCTGCCCTTTCAGCGCTCGACGACCTCGCCGATGCGCGGCTGAGCGAGCCCGAATTCCTGCTCGACGAACTGGAAATGGCGCTGTACGCCCGCATCCGCCTGCAGCAGCGGCTTCGCCTACCGGCGCAACCTGACGGGATGCAGTTCGAATACCTCGCTCGCCTGAGCGAGGCCACGCTGCAGCGCCTGGAACAGGCCGTGTGGGCCGCAGGTGCAGCCCCTCAGCTGGATCCATGGCTGGCTGCACAGTCCTTCTGGCCACGCTGGCTGCGCCGCTTGCGCCCGCAAGCGTTCCAGGCTTTCGAGCTGGAATGGGAAGGTGCAGCGGAGTACTTCGATACGCTGAACGAAGCGACACCGGCGGGCGCCTACAGCGGGCCGGCGGTGCCTGAACATTACATCCTCCTGCTGGAGCGCGAGCTGGCCGAGATCCACTGGCGCCAGCAAGGCGTACTGCAGCGCATTGACCTGACCGGTGACAGCGGCCTCTACCAGCGTGCCGCCGATCTGCTGAAAAAGAGCCGTGACGAAGCGTTTCAGTTGTTGTTGCAGCAATTGACCCACGCCCTCAGCGAAGCCAACCCGCAGGCGTTCACCCCCCACGCTGAATGACCTGGCAGAGCCAGCCCGCGCCCGGCACGGGCTGCACCCCATGACCCGGAACACGCCCCCACGCTTGGCAGGCCGCTTGCAAGTAAACCTGCCGGTGCGGTGCAGCCAACCCGCTGGCCCTTGATGCGACAAGCTGGCGAATCGACGGCATGCACCGAACTAGAGCCCAAGCGCTCTTGATGCTCCATAACTGGTCAGACCGGTAAGGCCAAAAACCCTTGCAATGTCGGATTTTTCGCGGTTTTATGATCCGGCGCTGAACAAACCGGTAAGACCACAATAATTAAGTCCTGCGCTCTTTCGCCCCGTGCGGCACCGAAGCAAGGACACCGATCTGAGATCCCTCCCATGCTCAAATGGTGCTCGCGTTCGATCTTCCTGCAAGTCGTGCTTGGCCTTGCCCTCGGCATCGCCTGCGGCCTCAGCTTCCCCGACCTTTCCCTGCAGCTCAAACCCCTCGGCGACGGCTTCATCAAGCTGATCAAGATGCTCATCGGCCTGATCGTGTTCTGCGTGGTGGTCAGCGGCATTTCCGGCGCCGGCGACCTGAAGAAGGTCGGGCGCATCGGCCTGAAATCGGTGATCTACTTCGAAGTGCTGACCACCATCGCCCTGGTCATCGGCCTGGTGTTCGCCTTCAGCAGTGGCATCGGCAATGGCGCCAACATCCACCTCGACCAGCTGTCCAGCGCCGACGCCAGCAGCCTGGCCGAGCGCGGCCAGCACATCCACGGCGCCACGGCGTTCTTCATGGACCTGATCCCCACCTCGGTGGTCGGTGCCTTCGCCGACAACAACATCCTCCAGGTGCTGCTGTTCTCGGTGCTGTTCGGCAGCGCACTGAACCTGGTGGGCGAATCGGCCGCCGGCATCTCGCGGCTGATCAACGAGCTGAGCCACGTGATCTTCCGCATCATGGGCATGATCGTGCGCCTGGCGCCGATCGGTGTGTTCGGTGCCATCGCCTTCACCACCAGCAAGTACGGCCTGGAGTCGCTGCAGCACCTGGGTGGCCTGGTGGCACTGTTCTACCTGACCTGCGCCGGCTTCGTGCTGATCGTGCTGGGCACCGTGATGCGCGTGTCGGGCCTGAAACTGCTGCCGTTCATCAAGTACCTGCGTGAAGAGCTGACCATCGTGCTCGGTACCGCCTCATCCGACGCCGTGCTGCCGCAGATCATGCGCAAGCTGGAACACCTGGGCATCGGCAGCTCCACCGTCGGCCTGGTGATCCCCACTGGCTACTCGTTCAACCTCGACGGGTTCTCCATCTACCTGACCCTGGCCATCGTGTTCATCGCCAACGCCACCGGCACGCCACTGGAAATGACCGACCTGCTGACCATCCTGCTGGTATCGCTGGTGACTTCCAAGGGCGCTCACGGCATCCCAGGCTCGGCGCTGGTGATCCTTGCCGCAACCCTGACCGCCGTGCCGGCGATCCCGGTGGTGGGCCTGGTGCTGGTGCTGGCGGTGGACTGGTTCATGGGCATTGGCCGGGCACTGACCAACCTGATCGGCAACTGCGTGGCCACCGTGGCCATTGCCCGCTGGGAAAAGGACATCGACCTGGAACGTGCGCAGAACGTGCTCGATGGCAAACCCGGCTTCGCCCCTGCGCCACGCAAGCAAGCCAACCCCCATCAACAGGAATTCTGAGCCCATGTGGCCGGCGCTGACGCCGGCCCTTCCAGGAGCGAACCGTGATCAGCTCATCGACCGTCGTCAACTCAGTGGTGGAAAAACTGCGCCAGGCCCTGGCCCGTGGCCAATGGCGCTCCGGCGACATGCTGCCCGGCCAGCGCGAACTGGCCGAGCAACTGGGCATCAGCCGCCCCAGCCTGCGCGAAGCCGTGACCGTGCTGGAAACCCTGGGCCTGGTGCGTGCGCTGCCAGGCAAGGGGGTGCTGGTGCTGGATGCCGAGATGGCGCCCCAGGACCCGGCCAGCGAAAGCGCCGCAGCGGCCAGCCTGGCCGACGTGCTGGAGCTGCGCTACACCCTCGAACCGTTCATCGTCGGCCTGGTCGCGCAATCGGCCAACAACCAGGACGTCGGCCAGCTGCGCCTGACCCTGATGGACATGCGCGAGGCCTTGGAGGCCGAGGACAGCGAAGCCGGGGTCAAGGCCTACATCGCCTTCCACGAGGCACTGTTCGCCCTGACCACCAACCCGATCTTCCAGAGCGTGGTGCAGCAGACCGGCAACGCGCTCAAGCAGAGCGCCAGCATGCTGCGCAACTCGCCCGAACACCTGGCCGCACGGCTCAAGGAAAACGAAGCCGTGGTGCGCGCCATTCGCGAACGCAACAGCGCCCAGGCCAGCGCCCAGATGCGCCAGCACATCCTCGCCGAGGGCCAGCGCATGGGCATTCAACTCAACATCCCGGACGACCAGCCCGGCCAATGACCCCAGGAGAGCGACCATGACCGCCTGCGCCCACGCCGCCCCCCGCCTGCCTGCCCTGCTCGCCGCCGGCGAGACCCGCCTGTCGGCCGAGCAGATCTACCCGCGCCTGTTCGACGCGATCCTCGAGCAGCGCCTGCCGCCGGGCAGCCTGTTGCCCGAACAGGCCCTGGGCAATGCCTTCGGCGTCAGCCGCACGGTGATCCGCCGGGTGCTGGGGCGCCTGTCGGACCAGCAAGTGGTGGTGCAGCGCCCCAGCCACACCGCCCACCTGGCCGCCCCCGACCCAGAGCAGGCGCGCCAGGTGCTCAGCGCCCGGCGCCTGGCCGAAACCACCCTGATCAGCCTGGCCGCCCAGCGCGCCCGGCCGGCGCAGATCCGCCAGCTGCGCCAGTTGGTCGAGCGCGAGCGCCAGCACCACGAACGCGGCGAACGCTGCGCCGCCATCCGCCTGGGGGGCGAGTTTCACCTCAAGCTCGCCCAGGTCGCGGCCAACGCACCGCTGGCGCGCTTTCTCAACGGCCTGGTGCCGATGACCTCGTTGATCATCGCCCGCTATGAATCGCCTTGCTGCGACCACTGCGCCTGGGAGGAACACGCGGCGATCATCGATGCCGTTGAAGCCGGTGATGCGGGGGCGGCGCTGACACTGATGCATGATCATCTCGACCGCCTGGAAGACAAGCTCGACCTCGAATGACTCGCTGTGGGAGCCGCGCTTGCCGGCGATGGGCTGCACAGCAGCCACTGGCCCATCACCCTATACTCGGTTGACCACCCAGCCTCTACCCCCGGGAGGCAGCCGAGTGAGCCGACGATTGCTGGTTCTGCTGTGCCTGTTGCTGGCCATTGCCGGCTGCGCCGGCAAACGCCCGCCTGCCCCGCCCCCCGCTGCGGTGCTCGATCCCGCCACCTGGCAGCGTATCGACCAGGAGCTGATCGAGGCATCGGTCGGCGCCGCCGGCTCGGCCAACGACTATGCGCGGCGCTCGATGCGGGTGTGGAAGGAGCAGGTGCAGCAACGCACCGAACAGGACTTCATCCCCTGGTTCACCGGCTACTGGACCCAGCAATGGCTGACCATGAAGGTGGCCTGGTACAAGCTCGACAGCGGCGAGGGCCGCGAGCCTGCGGAAAAACGCCTGGCGCTGTACCTGCAGGAGCAGTACCACGAGCGGGTGATCGAACCGGTGGCCGAACAGATCAACCCCGAGGGCATCCGCGATCGTGCCTGCGAGCTGTATGTGCAACTGCTCGGGCAGCAATTGCCGGCCATCATCCAGCGCTACAATGCCGCGCCCGAAGAATTCAGCCAGCGCCTGAATCGCATCCCGGCGATCCACCTGGGGCCACCGCCCGCCCGCAATGCCACGCTGTATCAATTGCTGCGGGCCAAGTCGCTGGAGCAGCAGCCGGCCTGGCTGGCGTTGCGTGAGCACCTGCACAAGCAGGCCAGCAAAGGCCCCGGGAAAACCGACGTGGGCTTGTCGTCCGTGGCGACCAATGCCAGCGAAAAACTCGGTGCTACCCTGGCGCCACGTGGTATCGCCAGCGCCGTGGCCAGCGCGGTGGGCAAGGTCGCCGGGGCGATGATTTCGATCGCTGCGACCGGCTACGGGATCATGACCCATAACCGTGACCAGCCAGAGATGGTCGAGCAGTTGCGGGTCATCCTCAATGTCGCGCTCAACCAGGAATGGCAGGAGCTGATGGAAAACCGCCAGAGCGGCGCGCTTGCGGGGGTGTACTACCTATCGGGGCAGGTCGAGGACAGCCTGCTTGCCACCGCACCACAGCCCTCCGAGCAGCAGCAGACCCAGCAGCGGCAAGCACCGGTATCCCAGGAACCTTTGCTGATACGCCTGCCGTAGCAGACTGCCCTGGCCTCTTCGCGGGCAAGCCCGCTCCCACAGGTATTGCACAGGCCTTGATGCAGTGGAAATCCTGTGGGAGCGGGCTTGCCCGCGAAGAGGCCAAGGCAGGTTGCCTCAGGCAGCGGCCATGGCCGAAGTCGGCAAGCCAAAGATCCGGTCGAACGCCCAGTTGTAGGCGAAGGTGTAGCACGGGATCAGAATGATGAACGCCAGGTCCACCAGAAACGCCTCCACCAGGGTCATGCCCAGCCACCAGGCGATCAGCGGAATCAAGTACACCACCAAGGTCAGCTGGAAGCCGACGGCATGTGCCACCCGCCGTGCCACGCTGCGCCCACGCGTGGCCTGTCGGCTCTCCCAATACTCGAACAGGCTGTTGTAGATCAGGTTCCAGAGCATCGCGATGGTGGTGATCATCACCGCCAGCGGCCCGGTGTGCGATGCCTGGGTGTCCGACAGGTAGGCCAGCCCCATCGTCGACATGCACAGGTCGATCAGTTCATAGAAGGTCACATAGACCAGTTTACGTTTGACGCCCTGCACGGGTTACCTCATGTCTCGAAATGCAATGAGGCGCAAGGATGCTTCAATCCGCTTGACAGAAAAAGTCAGCAGCTTTCAGATTGACTGACAGGAGGCTGCCATGAATTTTTCCAGCGACAATATCCAGCTGTTTCTCGCTGTGCTCGACCGCGGCTCGTTTTCCGCCGCCGCCCGTGCCTTGCAGCGCGTACCCTCGGCGGTCAGCATGGCCATCGGCAACCTTGAGGCCGAACTGGGTTACACCCTGTTCGAACGCGGCCCACGCGAAGTTCGCGCCACCGCCCAGGCCCTGGCCCTCGAACCCCATGCGCGGCTGATCGCCGAACAGCTGGGCATGCTGCAGGTGCACGCGCTGGAGCTTTCCCAAGGCCTGGAAAGCAACCTGACCCTGGCCGTGGTCCCCGATATCGACCATCGCCCGCTGCTGGCGGCCATTGCCAGCCTCGGCGCACGCTACCCGCTGCTCGACATCCAGCTGCTCAGCGCTCCCCAGGAAGAAGCCCTGCACCTGCTCGACAGCGGCCGCGCCGACCTGTGCGTGGCCTTCGCCGGCCTGCAGGTCGATGCCCGCCGCAGCTTCCAGCACATCGGCATGGAGTCGCTGGTGGCCACCTTGTCGCCGGCCCACTTGGCCTTGCTCGAGGGGCGTATCCATTACCTCGAAGACCTGGTCAACGTGCGCCAGATCCTGGTCCGCAGCCGCGATCTGCCGCTGCTCGACCCCCGCCCGCTAATTGGTGCCACGCACTGGTCCACCGACAGTTTCGACCTGGCCCTGCAGATGGTCGAAGCCGGCCTTGGCTGGGGTGACCTGCCACTGGCCCGCGTGGCACCGCTGGTCGAGGCCGGGCGCCTGGTGCGCCTGCAATTTCGCAACACCCGCAACGAACTGCAGCTGCCGATCCATGCCTTCTGGCGCAAGCAGCAACCGCTGCGCCAGGGCGCACGCCTGCTGATCGACCTGTTGGCCGCCGGCTAGCCCACCGTCCGTCGTCCTGGCCAAAGAAAATAGGTAAGTGTTTCAACCTTTTACCGGCCGAGCCGATATCCCAGAGGACAGGCCCCGCCATCGCGCCACAAGCGTGCGGCGCCCTCCCTCTCCATGGCTCAAGGTCTCGAAACATGAACCTGAAATTTCGCCACAAGATCCTCCTCAGCGCCTGCGGTGTCGTGGTGCTGGCCTTTGCGCTGTTCACGCTCTATAACGATTATCTGCAACGCAACACCCTTCGCCAGAACATCGAATCTTCCGTGCAGCAGGCCGGTGCGCTGACCGCCAGCAGCGTGCAGAACTGGATGAGCGGGCGCATTCTGGTGCTGGAGAACCTGGCGCAGGACATTGCCGAACAAGGGGCAGGAGGCACCCTCGGCGGGCTGATCGAGCAGCCTTCCTACACGCGAAATTTCCTGTTCACCTACCTGGGCCAGGCCAATGGCGTGTTCACCCAGCGCCCTGATACTCAGATGCCGGCCGGTTACGACCCACGCCAGCGCCCGTGGTACAGCAGCGCAGCCAGCGCCGGCCAGACCGTGCTGACCGCCCCCTACCAGGGCGCAGTCGGTGGCCTGATGGTGACCATCGCGGTACCGGTGAAAAGCAAGCACAGCGGCGAGCTGATCGGCGTGGTCGGCGGCGACCTGACCCTCGACACCCTGGTCGAGATCATCAACTCGGTCGATTTCGGTGGCATCGGCCACGCCTTCCTCGCCGACAGCAGCGGCCAGGTGATCGTCAGCCCCGACAAAGACCAGCTGATGAAGAACCTCAAGGACATCTACCCCGGCAGCGGCCTGCGCGTGACCGCCGGGATGCAGGACGTCACCCTCAACGGCGAGGAACGGTTGATCTCGTTCGCCCCGGTCGCCGGCCTGCCCTCGGCACAGTGGTACATCGGCCTGTCGATCGACAAGGCCAAGGCCTACGCCGCCCTCAGCCAGTTCCGCACCTCGGCGATCATCGCCATGCTCATCGCCGTGGCCGCCATCGCCGTGCTGCTCGGCCTGCTGATCCCGGTGCTGATGCGCCCGCTGACCACCATGGGCCGCGCCATGCGCGATATCGCCGAAGGTGAAGGTGACCTGACCCGCCGCCTCGACGTGCAGCACAAGGACGAATTCGGCGAACTGGCCAGCTCGTTCAACCGCTTCGTCGAACGCATCCACACTTCGATCAGCGAAGTGTCCTCGGCCACCCGCCTGGTCCACGACCTGTCGGAAAAAGTGGTCGACGCGTCCAATGCCTCGATCATCGGCTCCGAAGAGCAAAGCATGCGCACCAACAGCGTGGCGGCGGCGATCAACCAGCTGGGCGCCGCCACGCAGGAGATCGCCCGCAATGCGGCCGATGCCTCGCAACACGCCAGCGGCGCCAGCGAGCAGGCCCACGGTGGCCGTGAAGTGGTCGAGCAGGCGATCAGCGCCATGACCGCGCTGTCGCAGCGCATCAGCGAGTCGTGCGAACAGATCGAAACCCTCAATGCCAGCACCGACGAGATCGGCAAGATCCTCGACGTGATCAAGGGCATTTCCCAGCAGACCAACCTGCTGGCGCTCAACGCCGCCATCGAGGCCGCCCGCGCCGGTGAGGCCGGGCGCGGCTTTGCCGTGGTCGCCGACGAGGTGCGCAACCTGGCCCACCGGACCCAGGAATCGGCCGAAGAGATCCACCGCATGATCACCAGCCTGCAGGTGGGCTCGCGCGAGGCGGTACACACCATGAACACCAGCCAGGTCTCGAGCGAGCAGACCGTGCAGGTGGCCAACCAGGCCGGCGAACGCCTGGCCAGCGTGACCCAGCGCATCGGCGAGATCGACGGCATGAACCAGTCGGTGGCCACGGCGACCGAGGAGCAGACGGCGGTGGTCGAGAGCCTGAACCTGGACATCACCCAGATCAACGCGCTGAACCAGCAAGGGGTGCAGAACCTCAACCAGACCCTGCAGCATTGCGATGCCCTGGCTCAGCAGGCCGGGCGCTTGAAGCAGCTGGTGGGCAGTTTCCGTATCTGAGGCCTGGGTGTAGGGCTGGGGGTTTGTGTTGGCGCTCGATTTCACAGGCGCCAGAAACCTCCAGCCAGGCACTCCCAACCCCAACCTCGGTTATAACCTAATAACGAACAAGTCTATTTGGCTATAAAAACTCCCTATATGCTGGCACCCATCCGATAACGGGCAAAGCTGGGCAGTCGAGTAGCGTATGGATGTAGGATCTTTCGGTTTCACCATTGCCGGACTGGTTGTGGGTTTCATCGTCGGCATGACCGGCGTCGGCGGCGGCTCGCTGATGACTCCGATCCTGCTGTGGTTCGGCATCAATCCGGCGACTGCCGTGGGCACCGACCTGCTGTATGCCGCCATCACCAAGGGCAGTGGCGTCTGGGTACATGCCCGCAACAAGAACATCGACTGGAAGATCACCGGCCTGCTCAGCCTCGGCAGCGTGCCGGCGGCGGCGCTGACCCTGTGGTTCCTCAGCACCCTGCACACCGACACCACGGCGTTGAACGCGATCATCAAGCAGGGCCTGGCGGTGGTGCTGATCCTCACCGCGCTGGCGATCCTGTTCAAGTCGCGCCTGCAAGCCTTCGCCAGTCGCCACGCCGGTGACCACTACCACCTCAGCGACCGCAGCCTGAACACCCTCACCGTGCTGACCGGCGTGGTACTGGGCGTCATGGTCACCCTGACCTCCATCGGTGCCGGTGCCCTGGGCACCGTGGCGCTGTTCCTGCTCTACCCGTTCCTGGCCACCCGCCGCCTGGTCGGTACCGAAATCGCCCACGCCGTGCCCCTGACCCTGGTCGCCGGTATCGGCCACGCCGGCATGGGCAACATGGACTGGTCGCTGCTGGGCTACCTGCTGCTGGGCTCGCTGCCAGGCATCTACCTGGGCAGCCACCTCACCGGGCGCATCTCCGACCGCGTGCTGCGCCCTTGCCTGGCCACCATGTTGCTGCTGATCGGCTACAAGCTGGCGTTCTGAACCGGCAACCGGCGCTTGCTCAGCCCACACGCAAGCGCCATTGCCCGGTAAAGCTCAACTCCACCCGCGACAACGGCAGCACATCGATCCGTTGCGCGACAGCCAGCGGGCACTCCAGCACCGTCACCAGCGCAGCGCGAATCACCCACGGGTGAGTCACCGCCAGCCATTCACCCGGCCTGTCGAAGGCCATCAACCAGGCCCCAACGCGTTCGCACACGTGCGCGAACGGCTCGCCGCCTGGGGGCGCGCTGAACGGATCCTCAAGCCATTGCGCCACTGCCTGCGGCTGCTCGGCCTGCAACTGCTTGAGCGGCAAGCCCTGCCAATGGCCGAGGTCACAATCAGCCAACGCGGGCTCGATCTGCACCTGCGACGAGAGCCACGCCGCTGTCTGTGCCGCACGCCGCTCCGGCGCAGCCAGCAGCTGCGTATCGGCGGCGATCGCCCACCGCTCCACGGCCAAGGGCAAGACGCCGTCCTCGGGGTGCGCCAGGCGGCCGTTTTTCTGGGCCTGGGTCAGGGCATGGCAGAGCAAGGTCAGGCGTACGGCTTTCACCAGGGCGTTCTTCACTAAAGAGTCGGGCCGACTGGTTTAACACGCCGGCCGCCTTTTTTCTGCAACCATTTTTCTGAAACAAAATCACGCCAAGGCGGAGCGCCGGGTTAGCATCACCACTCCAACTCAGGCGAATTGCCAGCAGAGCCAGACCGATGTCCACCACACCCCCCAGCCCCTTGCTGTTCGCCCTGCGCGAAGGCACCCGTGATTGCCACAAGGCGCTGGAGGCGCGCCTGCCCTTCTTCAGCCCTGGCTTCGATAGCGCGGCCTATCGTCGCCTGTTGCAAGCTTATTACGGTTTTCATACCCCCCTGGAACATCACCTGAGCGATTATCAGGGGCCCGAACGCCGCAAGACCGCGACCTTGGCCCGCGACCTGCTGGCGCTGAACCTGAGCGCAGCCGACATCGGCGCCCTGCCACAGTGCCAGGCACTGCCGGCCATCCACGACGAGGCCAGCGCCCTGGGCGTGATGTACGTGCTGGAAGGCTCGACGCTGGGTGGCCAGGTGCTCAAGCGGGCGATGGCCGAGCGCCTGGGCATCGGCCACGACAGCGGTGCTGCCTTCCTCGACGTGTACGGCGAGCTGACCGGCAGCTACTGGCGAAGCTTCCTCGAACGGCTTGGCCAGGCATCGGCCGCAGCGCCGTCGCACGCCATCACGGTACAGGCCGCCATCGACACCTTCACCCGCTTCGAAGCCTGGCTCGACCAGCGCAATGTCCTGAATTAGCGCCTGCCTTGGGGGCTATTCGGCGTTTTGCCACCATTAATTGACTGCACCGGTTCTCGTTCCTTGCTGTATCCAGTGACAACAAGGAAGTCGCTTCATGACCGATATGACACGTCGCTCGTTGGTGGGCCTGAGCCTGGCCCTGCCGTTGCTTGGCCAACCGGGCTGGGCCAGCGAGGCCCCCGTTGCACCAGGCGCCGGCCAGGGCCCGGTACGCATCAACTACAACGAAAGCCCCTGGGGCCCGAGCCCCGCTGCCCGCCAGGCTATGCGTGAGGGCATCGAGCAATGCGGGCGCTACCCGTACAAGGCACAGTACCGCCTGATCGACACCTTCGCTGCCGAGCATGGCCTGGCGTCGTCGCAGGTACAGGTGTTCTGTGGCTCGAAACTGGCCCTGCAGCACGCCGTGATGGCCTTCACCGGTCCGCGCAGCCTGGTGCTTGCCGAACCTTCCTATGAAGCGGCCGCCGAAGCCGCCAAAGGCCATGGCAGCACCGTGCACGCAGTAGCGCTGGACGCGCGCCATGCCCATGACATCGACGCCATGCTGGCGGCCGACAGTAGCCCCGGGCTGATCTACCTGTGCAACCCCAACAACCCCACCGGCACACTCACCCCGCGGCGCGATATCGAGCGCCTGCTCAAGCACGCACCGGCCGCCAGCGTGGTGCTGGTGGACGAGGCCTACATCCACTTCAGCGATGCCCAGAGCTGCATCAGCCTGGTCAAGGAGCACCCGCAACTGCTGGTGCTGCAGACGTTTTCCAAGCTCTACGGCATGGCCGGGGCGCGCCTTGGCCTGGCCATCGGCCAGGCGCCATTGCTCAAGCGCCTGGAGGTGTATGACGGCGACAACGTTGCCGCTGCATCGACCTTGCTGGCGGGGTTGGCGAGCCTGAACGATCGCCAGCTGGTGCCCCGGCGCAAGGCTGAGAACGCCCGCCTGCGCGACCACACCATCGCCTGGCTGGGCGAGCGCGGCTGGCGCTGCACAGCGTCGCAGACCAATTGCTTCATGATCGACATGCGCGGGCCGGCCCAGCCGGTGGTGGAACGGCTGGCCAAACAGGGCGTGCTGGTAGGCCGGGTGTGGCCGAGCTGGCCGAACTGGGTGCGGGTGAGTGTCGGCGATGAACAGGACATGCTGCGCTTTCGGGAAGCTTTTGCCAGGGTGACGACCTGATATGCCGGCTGGAAACTGGGGGGCGCTTTGCGGCAGTTGAAATGTACGATTTCATGTACGACCGACGGATGTTTCAAGTCGCTTCACACAATCACTGAATTCCCCAACTCGTGCTCCCAGCCTCGCTTCCTGCTCACCCTGACCCTGGTCATCTGGCAGCCCAAGGGGGTGACGATTGGCTGGGGGTATTACGTCAAGGTTGGTGTGTTGCCGACGGTGCCGGTGTTGTTGGTTACCTTGGCTGTGCGGTTGAGCATTTGAGATCGCCGGGGCCGCTGCGCGGCCCGGAAATCTCGAACCAAACCACCCTCTCAGCAACCCCTCGATACAACCTCCCGCTTCTTGATCCCAGACAAGCAGAGCAAAATATCTACGTCAAAGACGTAGGGATGCAGTATGCTAACGTTCATTGAAGCGCCACTATTCTCCAGGCAATGGCCCGACTATTGGACAGAGGAAGAGCACGGGGCATTCATGTCCTATCTCGCCAATGACCCTGACGCAGGTGCAGTGATTCCCGGCTCAGGCGGATGCCGCAAGGTACGCTGGAGCCTGGATGGCAAAGGCAAGCGAGGCGCCGTCCGTATCATCTACACCGCTCAGCTCGCCAACGGCGCTTTGGTTGCTCTGCTGATCTACTGCAAGAGCGCCACCGAGAACATACCCGCGCACGTGCTGCGCAAGATTGCGAAGGAGCTTAATCATGCCCCTGACTGAAAAAGAACTGATGCTTCGGGATGCTACTCGCAACATCGGTGAGGAATTGCTGGAATCCATCCGCGATGTGAAGGCTGGTCGCTATGGCGCTGTGCATCAAGTGGAAGTGACCGAAGCAGCGAAAGCTCGAAGCAGAACTGGACTCTCCCAGCTCAAATTTGCGGAGCTACTGGGCGTCTCGGTGCGTACGCTTCAAGAATGGGAGCAAGGCCGGCGCATGCCATCCGGGGCGGCCCGATCCCTTTTGCACATTGCGGCTTCTCGCCCGGATGTGTTTCGAGAGGTTCTTCAGGCCCGTTAATTGGCTTTCGTCCCTCGCCTCACCACCCCCTACAAAACCAGAACGGGCCGCGTCTGCGGCCCTATCAACAATCACCTATCCCAGTTCTAGGCCTTGGAGCACAGCCTCAGCCAATGCCAGGCCCTTCTCCAGCGAGTTTTCCGTTGCAATCAGCAAGCTGCGCATCGGCTCTTTCGCCTTTTCCAATGCCAGCGCATTGGTCTCGTAGGCGGCCTTCAGCGCTGCGACGGCACAGACCATTGCGTCTTCTCCATCGACTCCAGCGTGTACCGTAAACATCGGTTTGTGGGAATCGTGACAAGTGCCGAAATGGGATTCGACAGTCAGGGCGCGAGGCTTACGAGCGCTGGCCGTAACGGGGTTACCCTGAGTCATTGGCATGCCTCCTGCCGCGTAAAATAGCGAGGTTGCATTGACGAGGGGACGGAGTGATCCAAGTTGGATGGTGGATCGGGAACGATCTTCTTGAGCATGGTGCGACTCCCTGCAGCTCTCTGTAATGACGCTCCGAGCCCATACGCCAATATGGGTGGACGGAGCCGTGCGGGTTGGCGTGCCGGACAGAGAACCGGTGAGCCCGAAGGCTCCCACACACGGCCCGCCCATAACGGGTGCAGCCATGCAGAGCACCGCCACTGGATGTGGATGTGCCCGGATCTGTGACGGGACGCCAATCCCGTGCCGCAGGACTCTACTGCGGCGCGGAAAGGTACGCAATAACCGCCTCTGTGTCAAAATATTAGGAGCTTATCAAGCTTCAGGTGTAGACGAAGTACTACACTCCGCTTAGCGTCCAAAAGCAAAACCTATACATCCAAAGCTCTAACCGTGTCAGCCAAGCCTTCAAAAGGCTTCGCGAACTCATCGCGACTAACTTTCATATTGTCCAAAATATTTCCACCCTGCTCTATCTGCTCATCAGTCAAGGCGTAAACCGGAACATTGTGCTTTTGCGCCTGGGCGATTAAAGAGTTGAAGTCTGAAATATTCGCCAAATTGAATAGCTCCCTCCTACCGAGTGATTATCAAAAAGAGCCTCATCAATTGACATCCCATGCGGCTTGAGCGCCGGAACCAACACTTGGACTCATGTCGATTTCATGCACAGCATCCGTGTGGCTTAGATAGGAACAGCAAAGCCAGTGTTTTGCCATCACCCTATCCAGCCTTGAGTCACTCCATAATTGAGATAGCTAGCACCGTGCAGGTATGGTCCAAAGCTGCTCGTAAATCGTGGTATACCCTCCACTCATCAACTCCCGCCGCATCACCCACTGCGCCGCCGCCGGCACCGCCGCGCTGCGCAGTGTCCCCCTCCCCCAGCGCCCGTTGACGCCGTCGATCACCTGCATGACCCGCTCGGCCTTCACGCTCTGCGCCGGCGCGAACAGGTCGCCCGTCACCTCGTCGCGCTGGCACAGCTCCATCAGCAGCACCTCGGCCTTGCTGTAGCGAAACCCCTCGCGATACACCCGCTCCACCGCCTCCAGCGCCAGGCGGGTGAGCAGCCGCTCGTCATCGGTCGGGTACGGCAACTGCACCACCACGCCATTGGCATAGCGCGGCTCATCGGGGTTGAACATGCCGGTGCGGATGCTCACCCGCATGCGCTGCGCCAGCGAGCGCTGCTTGCGCAATTTTTCCGCCGCACGCATCACGTAGGTGGCCACCGCTTCCTTGAGTGGCGCAAGCTCGGTCAGGCGCTGGCCGAACATGCGGCTGCAGCAGATTTCCTGGCGTGGCGGGTCGACCTCTTCCAGTTGCAGGCAAGGCGTGCCGGCCAGTTCGCGGGCGGTCTTTTCCACCACCACGCTGAAGGTCTTGCGCAGCAGGCCAGGGTTGGCGCGGGACAGGTCCCAGGCGGTGCGGATACCCATCTCCTGCAGGTGTGCGGTAAGGCGTTTGCCGATGCCCCAGACCTCGGACACATCACAGCGCTTCAGCACCCGCTCGCAACGCAGCGGGTCGCGCAGATCGACTACCCAACCGCTCTGCACCGACCAGCGCTTGGCCGCGTGGTTGGCCAGCTTGGCCAGGGTCTTGGTGCCAGCGATACCGACCCCGACCGGAATGCCGGTGTGCTTGAACACCCGGGCGCGGATGTCGCGGCCAAGGCGCTCCAGGTCGCCGGGCATGCCGGCCATGTCGGCGAAGGCTTCGTCGATGGAGTACACCTCCAGCGCCGGGACCATGCCTTCGATCACCGTCATCACCCGCTGGCTCATGTCGCCATACAGCGCATAGTTGGAGGAAAACGCCACCACGCCGTGACGGCGCAGCAGGTCTTTCACCTGGAAGTACGGCTGGCCCATCTTCACCAGCGGCTTGGCCTCGGCGCTGCGGGCGACGATGCAGCCATCGTTGTTGCTGAGCACGACGATGGGCGTGCGCTGCAGGTCGGGGCGAAACACCCGCTCGCAGCTGGCGTAGAAACTGTTGCAGTCGATCAGGGCAAAAACAGGTGTGGGTTTCATCGGGCAGCACCAGCAATACTGTATTTATATACAGTTAATCACGGCAACCTGCCGAAGCCTGCAGCCACTCATCCGATTTGCATCCTGCCCACGGACTCCTACAGTTTCGAACTGTGACAACCCCGCCGAGGCTCCCGATGCGCAGCGCCGAAAAGACCGAGCAAGGCAGCACCGCCAAGGCCTTGCCGAAGATCCCCCGCAGCGTCTGGGCGCTGGGCTTCGTGTCGCTGTTCATGGACATTTCCTCGGAGATGATCCACGCCCTGCTGCCGCTGTACATGGTCACCGTGCTCGGTACGTCGGTGGTCGCCGTCGGCTTCATCGAGGGCATCGCCGAGGCCACGGCCTCGATCACCAAGGTGTTCTCCGGCGCGCTCAGCGACCGCCTGGGCAAGCGCAAGCTGCTGACGGTGCTGGGTTACGGCCTGGCGGCGCTGACCAAGCCGGTGTTCCCCATGGCCTCCGGGCTGGAGTGGCTGACGGCGGCGCGCTTCGTCGACCGTATCGGCAAGGGCATCCGCGGCGCCCCTCGCGATGCACTGGTGGCTGATGTGACGCCGCCCGAGCTGCGTGGCGCGGCATTCGGCCTGCGCCAGGCGCTGGACACCGTCGGCGCCTTCCTCGGCCCGTTGCTGGCGATCGCGCTGATGTGGCTGACGGCGAGCCAGTTCCAGACGGTGTTCTGGGTGGCGGTGATCCCGGCGTTCATCGCCGTGTACATTCTCGTCGCCTTCGTGCGCGAACCCGAGGCGTCGCCCGCTGCGCGGCCGCTGCGCTCGCCGCTGGCGCTGGATGAACTGGTGCGCCTGGGCCCGGCCTACTGGCGGCTGATCGGCCTGGCCATGGTGTTCACCCTGGCCCGTTTCAGCGAGGCGTTCCTGCTGCTGCGCGCCCAGGATATGGGCCTGGCGCCGTTGTGGGCGCCAGCAGTGCTGGTGCTCATGGCCCTGGCCTATTCGCTGTCGGCCTACCCCGCCGGTGCGCTGTCGGACCGCGTGGGCCGCCGTGGCGTGCTGATGTTTGGGCTGGGCCTGCTGGCCGCCGCCGACCTGCTGCTGGCCCTGCTACCCGGCTGGGCCGGGCTGGCACTGGGCGTGGCGGCCTGGGGCCTGCACCTGGGCTTCACCCAGGGCATCTTCGCCGCGCTGATCGCCGACAGCGCGCCGGCCAACCTGCGCGGCACGGCATTCGGCCTGTTCAACCTGCTGACCGGGGTGGCGCTGCTGGTCGCCAGCGTGGTGGCCGGGCTGCTGTGGGATGGCGCCGGGTTCCAGGCGACCTTCCTGGTCGGGGCGGGCTTTGCCGGTGCCACGCTGCTGGGTGTGATGCTGCTGCGCTGAGCCCGTTCAGGCGGCCGGGTCGTGGCTGCGTACACTGAAGGTGACCACGCCCCAGACCATGAAGTCGTCCCCCTCCATGATGTAGCGTGGCGCATAGCGGGGGTTTTCCGAGCGCAGCAGCACTTGCCCGGCAACATGCTGCAGGCGCTTGCACAATGGCTCGCCGTTGACGGCGGCAATCACGATATGGCCATGGCGCGCCTCGATCGAGCGGTCGACCAGCACCAGGTCGCCATCGAAGATACCGGCCCCCTGCATGCTGTCGCCGTCTATCCTGACCAGATAGATGTGCGGTGCGCGCAGGTTGAGCAGCTCGTCCAGCGAGATGGGCTGCTCCATGTGGTCGGCGGCTGGCGACGGAAAGCCCGCCGGGACACGGAACAGATAGCGCGGCACGGCAGCACTGCCGCCGGTGATGGGACCCAGGATGGAAGTCATGCGACGGCCTTGATAATAAACTGTATGCATATACAGTAAACGACGTTGCGAGTATCCGGTCAATTTCGCCGTAGGATATTTCGACAAGTGGGGGTACATGCCATGTGCGGACGCTTCGCCCAGTACCAGGGCCTGGCCGACTACCTGCGTGAACTGGACGCCGAACAGGACGTGATCAGCGGCTACGACAACCTGCCGATCGGCCGCTACAACGTCGCCCCCGGCAGCCGTGTGCTCATCCTGCACCAGGCCGCCGATGGCCTGCGCATCGACCCTTGCCACTGGGGGTGGGCGCCGTTCTGGGCCACGGGCAAACGGCCGGCACCGATCAACGCGCGGGTCGAGACGGTGACCACCGGCAAGTTCTTCAAGGCCCTGTGGCCGCAAGGGCGGGCCCTGGTGATGGCCGACGGCTGGTACGAATGGGTGGCCGACCCGCAGGACCCCAAGCGCAAACAGCCCTATTTCATCCGCCTGAAAAGCCAGGCGCCAATGTTCATGGCGGCGCTGGCCGAGGTGCATGCGGGGCTGGCGCCGAACGAGGGCGATGGCTTCGTCATCATCACCGCCGCCAGCGATGCGGGGATGGTCGATATCCATGACCGCCGGCCTTTGGTGCTGAGTCCAGAGCATGCCCGGGCATGGATCGACCCTGAAGTACCTGCCGAGGAAGCCGAGCGCCTGGCGCGCGAGCAGTGCTTGCCGGTGGAGGCGTTTGAATGGTTTGCGGTGGGCAAGGCAGTGGGGAATGTGCGGAATGAAGGGGCTGAGCTGATTGTGATGCTCGATGCCGAGCATCAGCCCTGAATCCTTGTTGCCAGTGCCGGCCTCTTCGCGGGCACGCCCGCTCCCACAGATACAGCACGGAGCTCAAGGCCTGTGCGGTACCTGTGGGAGCGGGCATGCCCGCGAAGAGGCCGGCACGGGTTAAGCCAATACCTCCTGCTGGCGCAGCGACCAGCCGCCCTGCCCATCCACTTCCAGCCGATGGGTATGGAAGTCGGCCAAGGTACTGCGATGCCCCACGCTCACCAGCAAGGTCTCAGGCATCTCTTTGCGCAACAGCGCGTACATCGCATGCTCCAGCCCTTCATCCATCGCCGAAGTGGACTCATCGAGGAACACCACCTGCGGCCGGTTGAACAGCACCCGGGCAAACGCCAGGCGCTGCTGCTCACCGACCGACAGAATGTTCGACCAGTCGCAACTGACCGCCAGCCGCTCGGCCAGGTGCGCCAGGTTGACCTCGCGCAGGGCCTGCTGCATGCGTGCTTCATCCTCCGGCTGGCTGTCGGCCGGGTAGGCAATGGCGGTGCGCAGGTCGCCCAGCGGCAGGTAAGGCCGTTGGGACAGGAACAACGCCTGGGTACCCAGCGGCCGCCGGACTTCGCCCTCGGCATATGGCCACAGGCCCGCCAGGGCACGCAGCAAGGTGGTCTTGCCACTGCCCGACGGCCCTTTGATCAGCAGCGCCTGGCCACCGTGCAGGCGCAGGTCGAGGTCGGCGATCAGCGCATGCCCATCCGGGCGCAGCACCTGCAGGCCGATGATATCCAGCGCCCGTGGCTGGTCTTTGGTCAGCACCCGTGGCAGTGCGCTGGCCTGGTCGTTGGCATCGAGGAAGCCGGTCAAACGGTCGAGGGTGGCGCGGTACTGGGCGAAGGTGTCGTAGGACTCACGGAAGAACGACAGCGAATCCTGCACCTGGCCGAACGCCTGGGAGGTCTGCATCACGTCACCCAGCTTGATTGCCCCGCTGAAGAAACGCGGCGCCTGGAGGATGAACGGGAACACCACCGCCACCTGGCTGACGCCGAGGTTGAAGCCGCTGAACTTGAGGTTCCGGAACACCAGCGCCCAGACGTTGACGATCAGCGCGCCAAAGCGGCCCAGCAAGGTCGCCCGCTCTACCGGCGCGCCTTGGTAGAAGGCAATGTTCTCGGCGTTCTCGCGCAGGCGCATCAGCGCATAACGGAAGTTCGCCGTGAGCTTTTCGTTGAGGAAGTTCAGGCGGATCAGCGGTTGGCCGAGACGGAAGGCAATCCAGGTGGCGATCAGCACATAGACGTACACCGCAAACACCATCGCCCGGGGGATCTCGTACCCTGCCACCGTCAGCGGCGCCGACAGGCCCCAGAGGATGCCGGTAAAGGCCACCAGCGAGACCAGCGCGCTGACCGCGCCCAGGGCCAATGACACCGAATTGGTGACGAATGCGTTGACGTCCAGCTCGATACGCTGGTCGGGGTTGTCCACCGGCTCGGCGAGGAAGCGGCCGCGGTAGTAGGCATCGCCTTTCATCCAGTCGCCCGTCAGGCGTTCGGTCAGCCACACCCGCCACTGGATGCTGAACGCCTGGGTCACATAGAAGGTGAACAGCGAACGCAGCACGTGGATGGTGGCCAGCACCGCAAACACCCCCAGCAGGTACCAGAAGGCGGTCTGGTCAAGCGCCTGCAGGGCGCTGTAGAAGCCGTTGTACCAGAACGAGAACAGCACGTTCAGGCGCACCGAGAACAGCGTCAGCACCAGCAGCAGGCCGAACACCAGCAGCGGGCGCCAGCTGCGCCGGAAGGTGAAGTAAGGCCCCGCCAGCTGCCAGAACTGGCTGCCCCAGCGCGTGTAGCGCACGGCCAGGGAGGCAGCGGCGGTGAAGCCGATGAGGGTGATGAACGAGGCGATTGCAAGCCAGCTCAGGCTCTCTTGCAGGGCCTGGTGCCAGTTCATGTCCATAGGGAATATCCGTGACGAGTGTTTCCGCGAGCGTAGCATTGCGGTGGGATTCGTCTTGCATAAATGACGGACATTTCATTTTTCCTGTACCGGCCCTTTCGCGGGCACGCCCGCTCCCACAGGTACTCCACTGCACTCAGGCCAGTGGTACTCCTGTAGGAGCGGGCGCGCCCGCGAAAGGGCCGGCACAGGCGAGCGCTAGGCCAAGGCCTCCACCACCTTGGCATCCAGCCCTTCCTGACCATGGGCGGCAATCCACTCCCCCAGCTGCCGGCGCATCGCCGGTGTCCAGAAGCTGTTCAGATGCTGCCTCACCCCCTGCACCGCCAGCTGCCGGTTCGGCTCGCTGTCGAAGTAGTGGGCGATCTGGTTGGCCATCTTGACCAGGTTGTCACTGCTCATCGGCGCACCTCGGCTTTTTCCGCAGTGCGGCGCTCCTTGAGCAGGCGCCGCTGTTCGTCACTGAAGTCCTGGTAGCGCTTCTGCCATTCCGACGGGTGGAACACCTTCACCACCTCCACTGCCGTGACCTTGTATTCGGGGCAGTTGGTGGCCCAGTCGGAGTTGTCGGTGGTGATCACGTTGGCGCCAGACTCGGGGAAGTGGAAGGTGGTGTACACCACCCCCGGCGCCACCCGTGCACTGACCTTGGCGCGCAGCACGGTCTGCCCCGCACGGCTGCCGATACCCACCCAGTCGCCGTCACGGATGCCACGGCTTTCGGCGTCGCTGGGGTGGATTTCCAGGCGGTCGGCGTCGTGCCAGGCGGTGTTGCTGGTACGCCGGGTCTGGGCGCCGACGTTGTACTGGCTGAGAATGCGCCCGGTGGTCAGCAGCAGCGGGTAGCGGCTGTTGACCTTCTCGTCGGTGGGCACATAGCCGGTCAGCATGAAGCGCCCCTTGCCGCGCACGAACTGGTCGATATGCATGGTCGGGGTGCCGTCCGGGGCGGCGTCGTTGCACGGCCATTGCAGGCTGCCGTGGCGGTCGATCTCGGCATAGCTGACGCGGTGGAAGCTCGGCGTCAGGCGGGCGATCTCGTCCATGATCTCGGCCGGGTGGCGGTAGTTCATCGGGTAGCCCAGGGCGTTGGCCAGGGCCACGGTGGCTTCCCAGTCGGCCTTGCCGGCCAGCGGTTCCATGACCTTGCGTACCCGCGAAATGCGCCGCTCGGCGTTGGTAAAGGTGCCGTCCTTCTCGAGGAACGAGCTGCCCGGCAGGAACACGTGGGCGAACTTGGCCGTCTCGTTGAGGAAGATGTCCTGCACCACCACGCACTCCATCGCCCGCAGGGCGGCGGTGACGTGCTGGGTATTGGGGTCACTCTGGGCGATGTCCTCGCCCTGGCAGTACAGCGCCTTGAAGCTGCCGTCCAGCGCCGCCTCGAACATGTTGGGGATGCGCAGGCCCGGGTCGGGCTGCAGGGTCACGCCCCAGGCCTGCTCGAACTCGGCGCGCACGCCTTCGTTGGAGATATGCCGGTAGCCGGGCAGCTCGTGGGGGAACGACCCCATGTCGCAGGAGCCCTGCACGTTGTTCTGCCCACGCAGCGGGTTCACCCCTACCCCTTCGCGGCCAATGTTGCCGGTGGCCATGGCCAGGTTGGCGATGCCCATCACCGCCGTACTGCCCTGGCTGTGCTCGGTGACACCCAGGCCGTAGTAGATCGCCGCGTTGCCGCCGGTGGCATACAGCCGGGCGGCGGCGCGGATCTGCTCGGCGGGCACGCCACAGACCGGGCCCAGGGCCTCCGGGGCGTTTTCCGGCAGGCTGACGAAGTCGCGCCAGCGGGCGAAGTCTTCGGTTTCGCAGCGGGCGTCGATGAAGCGCTGGGCCAGCAGGCCCTCGCTGACGATCACGTGGGCCAGGGCGTTGAGCATGGCCACGTTGGTACCGGGGCGCAGCTGCAGGTGCAGTTCGGCCCGGGCGTGGGGCGAGTCGACCAGGTCGATGCGCCGTGGGTCGATGACGATCAGCCGCGCACCCTGGCGCAGGCGACGCTTGAGCTGCGAGCCGAACACCGGGTGGGCGTCGGTGGGGTTGGCACCGATCACCAGGATCACGTCGGCCTGCATCACCGAGTCGAAACTCTGGGTGCCGGCTGACTCACCGAGGGTCTGCTTCAGGCCATAGCCGGTCGGCGAATGGCAAACCCGCGCGCAGGTGTCGACGTTGTTGTTGCCGAACGCCGTGCGCACCAGCTTTTGCACCAGGTAGGCTTCTTCGTTGGTACAGCGGCTGGAGGTGATGCCGCCGATGGAATCGCGCCCGTACTTGAGCTGGATGCGCCGGAACTCGCTGGCGGCGTAGGTCACCGCCTCGTCCCAGCTGACTTCCTGCCACGGGTCGTCCAGGTGCTTGCGGATCATCGGTTTGGTGATGCGGTCGGGGTGGGTGGCGTAACCCCATGCGAAGCGGCCCTTGACGCAGGCGTGGCCATGGTTGGCGCCGCCGTTCTTGTCCGGGACCATGCGCACCAGCTGGTCGCCCTTCATCTCGGCGCGGAACGAGCAACCCACGCCGCAGTAGGCGCAGGTGGTGATCACCGCCCGCTCGGGCTGGCCAAGCTGGACCAGGCTCTTCTCGGTGAGCGTCGCCGTCGGGCAGGCCTGCACGCAGGCGCCGCACGACACGCATTCGGAAGCGAGGAAATTGTCGCCGCCGGCCGCTGCCACCCGCGATTCGAAACCGCGCCCGGTGATGGTCAGGGCGAAGGTGCCCTGGATGTCTTCGCAGGCACGCACGCAGCGGCTGCAGACAATGCACTTGCTGGGTTCGTAGTCGAAATACGGGTTGGAGGTGTCCTTCTTCTCGGTGAGGTGGTTGGCGCCATCATAGCCGTAGCGCACCTCGCGCAGGCCGACCTGGCCGGCGACGGTCTGCAGCTCGCAGTTGCCGTTGGCCGAGCAGGTCAGGCAGTCCAGCGGGTGGTCGGAGATGTACAGCTCCATCACGTTGCGGCGCAGGTCGGCCAGGCGCGGGGTTTGCGTACGCACCACCATGCCTTCGCTGACTGGCGTGGTACACGAGGCCGGGTAGCCACGCATGCCGTCGATTTCCACCATGCACATGCGACACGAGCCGAAGGCTTCGAGGCTGTCGGTGGCGCACAGCTTGGGGATGCTGGTGCCAAGCAGGGCGGCGGCGCGCATCACCGAGGTGCCGGCCGGCACGCTGATGCTGCGGCCGTCGATGTTCAGGCTGACCTGCACGTCGCTTTCGCGGGCTGGCGTGCCCAAGTCGGTCTCGGGATCGAAATAGTTGATCACTGTGCGGCCTCCGTGGTGGTCAGCCCGAAATCGGCGGGGAAATACTTGAGGGCGCTGGCCACCGGGTAGGCGGTCATGCCGCCCATGGCGCACAGCGAGCCGTACTGCATGGTGTCGCACAGGTCGCGCAGCAGCAGGGCCTGGTCATGCCGCTCGCTGAAGTCGCGGGTCGCGATCAGCCGGTCGACCACCTCCATGCCGCGGGTCGAGCCGATCCGGCACGGGGTGCACTTGCCGCAGGACTCTTCGGCGCAGAACTGCAACGCGAAACGCGCCATGCTGGCCATGTTCAGGGTATCGTCGGCCACCACCACGCCGCCGTGGCCGAGCATCGCGCCCATGGCGGCGAAGGCCTCGTAGTCCAGCGGGGTATCGAAGTGGCTGGGCGGTACCCAGGCGCCGAGCGGCCCGCCGACCTGCGCGGCCTTGAGCGGGCGACCGCTGGCGGTGCCGCCGCCATAGCCTTCCACCAGCTCGCGCAGGGTCAGGCCGAAAGCGCGCTCCACCAGGCCGCCGTGGCGGATGTTGCCGGCCAGCTGGAACGGCATGGTGCCCAGCGAGCGGCCCATGCCGAAATCGCGATAGAACACCGCGCCTTCGGCCAGGATGGTTGGCACCGAGGCCAGGGTGAGCACGTTGTGCACCAGCGTCGGCAGGCCGAACAGGCCTTCGAGCGCGGGCAGCGGCGGCTTGGCGCGCACGATGCCGCGCTTGCCTTCGATGGATTCGAGCAGCGCCGTTTCCTCGCCGCAGATATAGGCACCGGCACCCACCCGCACCTGCAGCTCGAAGGCCTGGCCGCTGCCGGCCACGTCACTGCCGAGGTAACCGGCATCGCGGGCGATGGCGAGCGCCTGGTTGAGCACGCGGATGGCGTCCGGGTATTCCGAGCGCACATAGATGTAGCCTTGGTCGGCCCCGACGGCGAGGCCGGCGATGATCATGCCTTCGATCAGCAGGAAGGGGTCGCCCTCCATCAGCATGCGGTCGGCGAAGGTCCCGGAGTCGCCTTCGTCGGCATTGCACACCACGTACTTCTGCGCGGGCCTGGCCTCACGCACGGTGCGCCACTTGATCCCGGCCGGGAACGCCGCGCCGCCCCGGCCGCGCAAGCCGGAATCGAGCACGGTGGCCACCACGGCGGCGCCGTCCAGCGCCACGGCCTTCTCCAGGCCCTTGAAACCGCCGTGGGCCCGGTAGTCGTCCAGCGATAATGGGCGGGTGATGCCGGCGCGGGCGAACAACAAGCGCTGCTGGGTTTTCAGGTACGGGATTTCTTCGACCGGGCCCAGCGCCAGTGAATGGCCACCGGGTTCGCCGGCCAGCGCGTCGAGCAGCGACGGCACGTCTGCCGGGCTGACCGGGCCGAAGCCTTGGCGCCCTTGCGGGCTTTCACATTCCACCAGCGGTTCCAGCCAGTACAGGCCGCGTGAGCTGGTGCGCAGGATCTCGACCGGCAGCTGGCGCCGCTCGGCTTCCGCCTCAATGGCGCTGGCTACCTGATCGGCGCCGACCGCGCGCGCCACCGAGTCACAGGGGATGAACAACTTCAGCATGTTTCGCCCTCCAGGCAACCGTTCACCAGCGCCCGCAGGCGCTCGGGGGTGAGCCGGGCATGCACCTGGCCATCCAGTTCCAGCGCTGGCGAACAGGCGCAGGCACCCAGGCAGTACACCGGGCGCAGGCTGATGGCGCCGTCGGCGCTGGTGCCGTGATCATCCAGCGCCAGCTGTTCGCGCAGTTGCGCGGCCAAGGCTTCGCTGCCACGGCTCTGGCACGACTCGGCTCGGCACAGGCGCAGCGTGTGGCGGGCCGGCGGCGTGGTGCGGAAGTCGTGATAGAAGCTGATCACCCCGCGCACTTCGGCGAGGCTGAGGTTCAGGGCATGGGCAATTTCCGGGACGGCAGCTTCGGGGATGAAACCGACGGCGTCCTGGATGGCGTGAAGGATCGGCAACAGCGCGCCGGGGGTATCCTTCTCGCGGGTCAGGATGCTCTGGATAGCGGGCAGGTAAAGCAATTCATCAGGCATACAGCGGACCTCGGCATCACGGACCCTGCCTGATTTATTGTGGGGGGCAGGTATCCGGCGTGTTCTGCTGCGGCACACCGGCCACGTCACGGTGGCGTGGGCACGGGAGCCTCCTTGCCGATGGCCATGCATCTGCGTGCACTGGGCTCATGGGCATCCCACAAGCATGGCACTTGTGGCGCCGGGGGGTTGCATGCGAGCGACCAGGCGCATCCTGAAACCGACCTGCGGGTTTGTGCCGGTTTTGCTGGCCTGGTCGCAGCCAAAACCGCGAAGAACCCCTTCAGCCGATCACCACATGGGGCAAGAACCGCGAACTGTCCTTGGTAATCAACGAATCATCCTCGCGGATGCCAATCCCCGAAGCCCTGCCCCCCACCACCCACGACCCGATCAGGGTATAGCTGTCGGCAAACTTCGGCAGTGGCGCAAACGCCTGCAGGATGTACGGCGCATCATCGTATGGCCCGTCTTCGAAAACCCGCTCCCCCTCGGCTGTGCGGATATCCACATTGGCCCCTTCCCGCGAGAAATACGGCTTGCGTACCCAGCCCTTGGGCACCGCTGACTGCGGGCTGTGGTCGACAAAGGCTGGCAACAGGTTCGGATGGCCTTCATGCCACTCCCAGAGCAACGGCAGAATGCCTTTGTTGGAAATCAACGCCTTCCAGGGGGGTTCGACGAACTGCGTGTCGCAACCTGCAATCGCCTGGCCGAACTCCTCGTGGAAGATGTGCTCCCAGGCATGCAGCTTGAACAGCCGCGTAATCGCCCGCCCCTGCAGGTCGACAAAGCGCCCCTCGCTGTTCAGGCCGATGTCCTCCAGGTCGATATGCCGGGTGCGGATACCGGCGTGCTCGGCCATCTTGCGCAGGAAGTCGGTGGTGCCGCGGTCCTCCAGCGAACCGGAGATGGTCGAAAAATGGAACTCGCCATGCCCCGGCATCGCTGCAAATGCCTGCACCAGGTCCTCGGCCAGGGTATTGAACTGACTGGCATCGGCGGGCAGAACGCCGCGCTGGATCTGCTCCTCCAGCCAGATCAGCTGAAACGCCGCCGCTTCGTAGAGCGAGGTGGGCGTGTCGTAGTTGGCCTCGATCAACTTTGCCGGGCCGTTGCCGTCGTAGCTGAAGTCGAAGCGCCCGTAGAGGTGGGCCTGCCCCTCTTGCCAAGAGCGGCGCACCAGATCGAAGAAGGCTGGCGGGATCGCCAGGCGCGCCATCAGGGCCTCGCTTTCGACGATGCGCCCGACCGCATCCAGGCACATCGCGTGCAGCTCCGTGGTCGGGCCGTGCAGGTCATGCACCACCTGGGCCTCGCTGAACTGGTAGTAGCCACGTTCGTCCCAGTAACGCTCACCGTCGATGGTGTGAAAGGCAAAGCCCTCGCGCAGGGCTGTCGTGCGCCAGTCGGGGCGCTCCGCCAGTTCGACCTTGCGCATGCCTACCCCCCGAAGAAACTGCCGGACCTGCCGCCCCAACCGCTGCGCGCAGTGGCCTGGCCACCGAAGCCACCGCGCGTGACCGAGGCCGAGCTCGCCGAACGCGACTCGTTGCGGCTCGAGCCGCCGTAGCTACCGCCACCCCCGCCTCCCCCGCCGCCACTCGAAGCGCTGCTGCTCTCTTCGTCCTGCCTCACCCGCTGAATACCGCCGCCTGCGGCACCGTAGCGCTGGCCAAGCAGACCGTGGCGCTGGCCTGCACCGTCGCGGTAGGCATACAAGGGTTGCGCGTTGTAATGACGGCCGGCGCTGTTGCCCATCTGCGCAAGCAGCATGCCGGCGACTGCGGCGGTGGCCACATGGCCATAGCCACCGCCCTGGGCATAACCCGCGTCGAGCTGAGACTGCGTGACCTCAGCGCTGGTCTGCAGTTCGAAGCCACTCATGCGCGGCATGTAGCGGCCACCAACGGTGATCTGGCAACCGTCCGGGGTAAACTGCGCCTCGCACTCCGCCTGGGTGAAAAACGTCGGTGCATTGCGCTGGTAATCCGCCAGCGCCCGCTTGAAGGCATCGTTGCAGGCGGGTTCCGGCACCTGGTCGGCAACGCAGGCCGCCACGCTGTCGTAATTGCTCTGCTGGGTGACCGTGTACAGCTCTTCCTGCGGGCCACAAGCGGTCAGCGCTAGCGGCAGCGAGCCGGCCAGCACCAGCTTGACGGAGCTGCGTCGAATAGGGGGCTTCATAAGGGCTCCTTGCACTTCAGGCCGCCGGGGTCATGCAGGCCGAGTTGAGGAAGCCCACGCTGATTGCCACGCTGGCGGCGTATATGGCCGCAGCCAGTTCGCCTTTGACGATACGCCTGGACAGGTCGCGCAGCACCAGGCTGGTGAGGCCGAAGGCGAGCAACTGCACCACGGCCGCGATCACCACCCAGGCAACGAAATCGAGAATGCTGACGCTGTAGGCGATAATGTTGCTGGCCGGCAGCGAGAACCCGATCAGCGAGCCACCCAGGGCGATGGCGGCCGCCGGATTGTTTTCGCGGATCAGCGAAAACTCGCGGTGGGGCGTAATGCGCGTATAGATGAACTGGAACAGCCAGAACAGCAGCAGCGCCACACTGATATAGAGGATGAAACCGGTCACTGCCGATGCATTGAGTGACAGGCGAAGCGCGTCGAGCATGGTGAGTCCTTGTCAGGTTACGTTGAAGTCCGTGGGGAACAGGGTGACGCCCAGCGAGGTGGTGAAGGTGAGCGCGCCGTGCTCATCTTCTTCGAGGGAAAACAGCAGGAATTCGCGACGGTCGAGCAGGCCCGTGCCGCGGGCATAAAGCATCGACAGGTGCTGGACGCCATAGCGGGCCTGCGGGTTGACCACCTGCTCGTGGAACTGGACCAGTTCAGCCTGGCCTTGGGCCTGGCCCCATTGGCGGGAATAGAGGCAGCCCTCATGGGTATAGATCGGCAGGCCGACCTTGGACAGGCAGCCGACCAGGCTCTGCCGGTGCGCCTCGTCGCGCACGGCGATAGCGCTGTGGTAGCCGAACAGCACGGTATCGCCCGGCTGGCTGCCGTGCATCAGCACTTGCAGCCAGTAATCTTCGTTGTCCAGGTAGTAACGCAACAGGCGTACTGACTGGCCGAGGTCGACCTCACCGCAGGCCCACACCGTTTCCGGGCCGGGCAGCTTGAGTTCAGAGTAACCGTCGAGCAATGGTTCGAGCGTTCGGGCAGGTGTGAAGGTACTGCCGTTGCGCAGGCCGAAAGGCGGGCTGGCCCGATTGAAAAGCGACATCAACTACTCCCTGGGGTCGCGGCGTTCCTTGCTGGGGGCGACACCTTAACGGGTTTCACCGCCAGGGCCAACACTGACGGTGTGAGCATTCTTGTCGCTGGAAATGTGATGTTACTACCAGCCTCATCGCCGGCTTGCCGGCGACGTCCGCCAGAGTAGGAAGCAGGTCAGGCGACAGCCTGCTGCTCTGCCGTCTCTGCCTCCAGCGCCCTCACCAATGGCAACACCTGTTCGCCGAAGTACGCCACCTCCTCCTGGAAATGCAGGAACCCGGACAGAATCAGGTCCACCCCCACCGCCTTCAATGCCACGATGCGCTCGGCAATCTGCCGTGGCGTGCCGATCAGGTTGGTCTTGAATCCGTCGTTGTACTGCACCAGGTCCTCGAAGCTGGACTTGGCCCAGTTGCCCTCGCCTTCCGGGCTGGCGGAGCCTGCATGTTTCACTTCATGCCCGAAAGCCCGCACCGCCTCGGGGTTGGCCTTGTCGATGATCTCCTGCAACACCGCCCGGGCCTGTTCCTCGGTATCGCGAGCGATGATGAAGGCATTGACCCCGATCTTCACCGAATGCCCATTGGCAGCGGCCTTGGCGCGGATGTCGTCGACCTGCGCCTTGATCCCTTCAACCGTATTGCCGTTGGTGAAGTACCAGTCCGACACCCGCGCCGCCATGTCCCGCGCCGCCCGCGAACTGCCGCCCTGGAAGATTTCCGGGTGCGGCTGCTGCAGCGGCTTGGGCTTGAGGTTGTAGTTGCGAAAGCGATAGAAGTCGCCGTTGAAGGTGAAGTTGTCTTCGGTCCAGATGCCCTTCAGCGCCCGGATGAATTCTTCGGAGCGGCGATAGCGTTCGTCATGGTCCAGCCACGGCTCACCAATGGCATGGAATTCGCCCTTGAACCAGCCCGAGACCACGTTGATGGCGACACGGCCATTAGTGAACTGGTCGATGCTCGCCAGCTGCTTGGCCGCCAGCGCCGGGTTCCACGGGCCCGGCAGAATGGCGGCAATGACCTTGAGCTTCTCGGTGGCTGCCAGCAGCGCATGGCTGATGGTGACCGATTCGTGCTGATTGTCGGCACCGTAGCCGGCCGTGAAGCGGATCTGCGAGAGGGCGTAGTCGAAACCGGCCCGCTCGGCGATCTGCGCCAGCTTGCGGTTGTAGCCGATGTCCCAGCTGGTGCGCTGCTCGATGGTGCTGACCACCAGGCCACCACTGACGTTGGGGACCCAGTAGGCGAATTTGATCGGTTGCTGGCTCATGGGGGGCTCCTTGGCAGGACTTGAGAAAGTCCAGGGAACGGAGCAGCAACCGTGCCAGGGCAGAAAGTGCTTCAAGTTCAACGAGATGACGAAAAGGTTTGGGAGAGTTGCCTGCCTCCAGCAAGGCAAGCTGCTGAAACACTGTCCGCCAGCCAACATCTACACCGCTAGCCGAGCCAAATGCTGCAAGGTATGGATTACCTTTTGATCTCTCACCTCCAGTACATCCGCTTGAATCCGCGCGATGACCGACTTGAGTAACTCGGTCTGATTCATGTGGGTCTGCTGCTGCAGTGCCATGAAGTCTTCTGCCATATACGGGTTAACCTTCATCGACAGACGCCGGGTCGAAGTGGAAGGCGCCAACCCACGTTCGCGCCAATGCTGCTCCAGACTCTGGATGAAAGCTTCATGCGCAGGCTGCAACTGGTCACTCTGGTGGCTCTGCACCAACAGCTGGAAGTAGTGGGCGAGAAACAGCTTGCGCAGATTTGCCCCAGCCTCGCAACTGACCGCATGCATGGCAGCATCCAGCACATCGAGGTAAACGGCGGGCAAACGCGCTTCGATGGATTTCAGTTGTTGCTTGCGGGCCTCCCGAATGGCAGGCGTTGACTGCGGGGGAATGGCCACTACGGTATCGCACTGGTTGCATACGCCCACAAGAATATCCTTGGCGACACCCTGGCCATCACTGAACGGTACGTCCCGGCGGGCGTAGTGGGTTTGCACCACTGCCTGGCAATGCTCACAAAGTGCCTTGCCGGCCTCCCCTTCGAACAGGATCTTCATGATCGGGTTACTCATTGGTGAACACTGATGAACCAGGTGTCTGGCTCGATGAATTAGAACTTGATGTACCACCCCAGCCGCTTGATCACATGGACTTCGATAGCGGCGACGCTGTGGTGAGGGCTGCTGCTGTAGTGCGCCCCCTTGCAGGAACGGATGATGTCGGCAACCTCACTGGCAGAAACGGCCCCTGATGCCAGCAGGTTTTTCACTTCGATATCACCACGGGAAACATGCAGATAGTTGCCTGATTCAAGAGCAGCAATCACTGCCCGCCTGGCCTTCCTGAAGCCAATTTCCATCGCTCATCCCTGCCAATACGAAAATCATCGTACAAAACCCGGATCGATACCACCCTCAGGTAATCCGAAGCGACCAACGGCACCTCGGCCAAGCAGTGAAGTGAATCCGGAATACCGGATGAACTATGGGCGCTTTGATCGAGCGACGGCGCGCTGCAATGTAACCGTCGCTTTCACGGTTATGCACAATATGTCGAAGCCGCTATCACGTTGCTTCAGTGGTTCTTGAGCAGCCCCAAGTGCGCATCGTCCATCAACGCCTTGGCCATCTCGCACAGGTAATGCGAGGCCCAGACCAGCGCGGGTTCGTCGTCCATCACACCAATGAAAGAGGCGCGGCGCGAGCAGTCCATCAGTACCGAGGCCTGCGCCATGGCGTGGTCGCAGCAGTTGCCGGGTTCTACGCGGAACAGGCGTTTGCCTTTGGCCACGCCTTCCAGGCAGGTGGCCGAGCCGACGGTGACGCCAAGCTTGCTGGTTGCTTCGGAAAATTCCTTGTCCATTCACAATCCTCTTTATTTGCTGGGGCTGATGGCCTCTTCGCGGGTGAACCCGCTCCCACAACTACTCTGTCGGACCTGAGCCTTGCGGAGAATTCAGACCTTGCGCGATCCCTGTGGGAGCGGGTTTACCCGCAAATGCGATGGCCCAGGCACCACATCTATCCGAGCCATCGGCCGAATGGGCCAGCGCCTCAATGCAGCGTGTGCACCTGCCGAGGCCGCTTCAACTGCACCTGCGCAATCGCCGACTCCAGCAACGTGCGCACGGCCTCCATCTCATGAATCATCGACAGGGTCATGACGGTGGCAGGTGACTTCGGCAGCGTGGTGACGGCCTGCTGAGCCACGGCCAGGCCGCAGAGCAGGTATTCGGTGGCCTCGACCAGGGTGTCTTCGAGGTAGTGGGATGCATCGGGAGTAAAGGGTGGGTCGGGAACTATTTTGAGCATGGTTTATATCTCAAGGCGTTGTGAGAGAAGACCACTGCCCATCACTTGCAGAGAAATGGGTGGCGGCTGCATACGGGCCTGCAAGACCGGAGCCTCGAGAAAACCCGGCTGACCATAAGGTCACCCGCACGCAGCCACCATTGAACACGGTGAGCATGTATTTTCTGAGGCATCGACGGGCTTGCAGACCCGGCCGTTGAATTTGCAACGGCACTGCCAGCCTAGGGAGCTCAGTTTCCCACCGCAATGCCCCAAAGACTGATTCAGACGCGTCCTACAAGCCAGAGGAAAAATCTGTTTCTTGATTTGTAGGAACCACCCCACCGTAATGATTTGTTAAGACTTTTTAGATAATTCGTTAACGCAATTTTCACGTTCCGCCCTCTAGCGTCTCAGCCTTTCCGGCATCCCCCTTTTTGGGCTGCCGCCATGGTTCTACGAGGCACACGTGGCAAACACCGCATCCCCATCCGCGCCCAAGCGCGTGGACTGGGCCGGCCTGGGCTGGCTCCTGCTGTTCTTCTGGTACTTCTCCGGCGTCACCCAGGCCCTTCTGCTGTTCAGTGGCACCACCGGTTTCGCCGGTTTCCGCGACGCCCTGTTCCTCAGCACCCTGTGGCTCGTCCCGGTGCTGCTGCTGCCACGCCTCACCCGCACCCTCGCCGCCGTCATCGGCGTGGTGTTGTGGGCGGCTTCGCTAGTGGGTTTAAGCTACTTCGGCATCTACCATCAGGAGTTCTCGCAAAGCGTCATCTTCGTGATGTTCGAGTCGAACACCGCCGAAGCGGGCGAGTATTTCAGCCAGTACTTCAGCATTGGCCTGATGCTCGGCCTGGTGGCATACACCGTGGGCGCGGTACTGCTGTGGACTCGCATCCGCCCGGTCACCCTCAGCCTGCGCAGCCGTGTCCCGGTGGCGGTGCTGTTGCTGCTCGCCAACCTGGTGCTGCCGTTCTACAAGCAGATGGTCACCCAGGAACGCAACTTCGCCGATGCGGCAGAAAAGGTGCAGCAACGCATGGAACCTGCCGTGCCCTGGCAACTGGTGGTCGGCTACCGCCAGTACCTGCAACAGCTGAACAACATGCAGAACCTGCTGGCCCAGAACGCCGCCCTGCCCCCCCTGCAGAACCTCCAGGACAGCAGCGGCGAAGCCCCGCGCACCCTGGTGCTGGTGCTCGGTGAGTCGACCACCCGCGAGCACATGCACCTGTACGGCTACAACCGCGACACCACCCCCAACCTGGACGCCCTGGCCGCCGCCGACAAGAGCCTGACCGTGTTCCAGAACGTGGTCACCCCGCGCCCCTACACCATCGAGGTGATGCAGCAGATTCTGACGTTCGGCGACGAAGAACACCCCGACCGCTTCCTCACCCAGCCGTCGCTGATGAACCTGATGAAACAGGCGGGCTACAAGACCTTCTGGATCACCAACCAGCAGACCATGACCAAGCGCAACACCATGCTCACCACCTTCTCGCAGCAGACGGACGAGCAGGTGTACCTGAACAACCAGCGCAACCAGAACGCCAGCCAGTACGACGAAGTGGTGCTGCCACCGTTCGAGAAGGCCCTGAAGGACCCGGCGCCTAAGAAGTTCATCATCGTCCACCTGCTGGGCACGCACATGGACTACCGCTACCGGTACCCGGATGCCTACCAGCACTTCACCGACCGCAAGGGTGCGCCGGCCGCGCTGACCGATGACCAGGTGAAAACCTACAACTTCTACGACAACGCCGTGCGCTACAACGACTTCGTGGTTTCGAGCCTGATCAAGCAGTACTCGGCGTCCACGCCCAACGGCTTCCTGCTGTACCTGTCCGACCATGGCGAAGACGTGTACAGCTCCGGCAACCACGACCGCCTGGGCCGCAACGAAGGTGCACCGACCCGGCCGATGTACACCGTACCGTTCCTGCTGTGGACTTCACCCAGCTGGCAGGCCGAGCACCCACGGGACCTGCAGTCGATGGCCAACCGCTCCTACAGCAGCTCGCACCTGATTCACACGCTGTCGGACCTGGCAGGCTTGAGTTACGACAAGTACGAACCGGCCAAGAGCCTGGTGAACGCACAGTTTGCCGCGGCACCTCGCTGGATCGGCGACCCGTACCGCAAGGATGGGCTGCATGAGTTCGACCTGTTGCCGCAGGATAAGGCGGAGCAGGTTCAACAGACGGCGGCCAACGACCAGAAGTAGCTCGCGGACGGATACAAACGTCTGAAAGCCGATGGCGATATCTCTGATCGCGCCATCGGCTTTTTTGCTTGTCGGCCGCTGTGCAACGCACGCAAGCGGCTTTAATTGAAGTTGAAACAGCGCCTGAACGCACGGCGGGGACACACATCATGGGCGAACTCGAAACACTCAACCGCTCCCTCTTCCTGCTGATCAACGGCGGCGGTGATACGCCGCAGTGGCTGGTCCTGCTCGCCATCGGCATTGCCAAGGGTCTGATCTTTCTCCTACCCGTGTTGATGCTGGGGTTCTGGCTGTGAGGCACCGTGGGGGACGCAGGCTGCTACTCAAGGCGACCTTGATTACGGTGATTGCGCTGGTCGTCAATCAGGTCATCTGGGCGGCTTGGCCGCACCCACGGCCGTTCATGATCGGGCTGGGGCATAACTGGATGTTGCATGCGTCGGATTCGTCATTTCCTATCGATCATATAACCGTGTTTGCCTGCATGGGCTTGACCTTGCTGCTGGATGGTTTTTCTGGGTGGGGAGTGGTCATTTTGTTGACCGGTTTGAGCGTGGCCTGGGCGCGGATGTTTCTGGGGGTGCACTTTCCGCTCGATATGGTGGGATCGGTGATTGTTTCGTTCTTCGTATATTTAGGGTTCTCTCCAATCTGGCGACGTATCGGTCGGCCAGTCACTGACTCGGCGGAACGGTGCTACCGCAGCCTGATGGCGGTGCCGATCAAAGCGGGCTGGCTGCGGGGCTGAGGCAAACCGACATTGCGTCGCCATCCTGGCAGTGGGCAGGCACGCGCCAGCCACTCTTGGTAAACTAGGGCAACTTTTCCTGAAGGCCGATCCGCGAGGTCACTGACCGCGCCATCGGCCTTTTTCCTTGTTCCGATCATGCCCCAGACCCCAATGTCCCCAGAACAGACCACGAACCCAAGCACCACAAGGCCTGAGCCGTCCCGCCGCTTCAGCGTGGCCCCATGATGGATTGGCGCCACTTTTCTTGAAGGTCATGCCTTTTAAGGGATACAGGAGAGGCTAAGATCTCAAGTACCAATTTTGTACCATCGAAGCAATAGCCAAAACCAATTCACCTGCAGACGAAAAGCACTAAAGAGAGCTCTCCGGGGGCTCTTTTCCAGTCCAGTACGATCGGTAGGCCGACACTGTCACGACGTCCCCGGCTCGCAAATCACCGCTGAACCCACCAGCCCCCCCTTCTACCGCCATCAGATACTGCTTATGAACAGCAGACACGTCGATTCGCTCAACGAGGGGCAGCGGCTTCCCATTAAGGGCAGCGCCCCGAACTACCGCACTGTGACCGAACTGGAAAGACCCCATCTCGATCCGTTGCGAAGCGCTGTGCTCCTTGGTGGGTATACGCAATGCTACGCCCGCCTTCCCCATGGCAGTCCATAACGAAAGCTGCTCTCCAGACTCAATCCGCTGCAGCAAATCTGTACCGCTGGCATTCAAAGGGTATATCTGCGCGCCTGCCAGTGAGAACCCATGCAGATCCTGCACCGCTCTCACCGTTGTCTGAATGGTCGTTCCGTTCCCCTGAAAGACATAAGCTACAGAAACCCTCGCCATCACTTGTCTGTCTTCGGTTGGGCTGAGAACGTCGTAAACCTCGTCGACCGAAACCTTGCTCACTGCTTGGAAATCTTCCACCAACGACTGAAGCTTGTCGGAGCGAACAGATATTGAAACCCGTCGCACAGACGGATAGATCTGGGTCCTGCTCTGCCCCTTGGAAGAGAGTTTTGAGCCCACCCCAGCCTCGGTCAGGTCTCCATCAATTACGGTTTTGAATTTCCAGCCCCCTGACGCCCCCTGTTCACTGGATATAAATGTTGCTATGCCCTTTTCGAGAGACACGACCCTAAACGCTACGCCCTCTTGATCCGTCCACTCACTGCCGATGTGCACCGCTGAGCTGACCGGCAAAGCCACACCGAAAAAGGCACCATGGTTAGCGCCTATATAGGTACCATTAAATTTAAGCGGAACAGCCTCGTCGCGCTCGGCCGAAACGAGAAATCCGCGGGAGAACGGTAATTGACCGTTCGTAGGAACTATCCGAGCCCCACCGTAGTTGACCACTTCATTGCCTAAGGTCGAGTCCTTTAGATCGACCTTTCTCACAAGGTAACGGTTGGTGCCAAATGAAGAGCGGATGAAAACTGAGTCGCCAATCATGGACGCCTCAGTTTCGTTTTCAGCTAAGACGCTCGTCGATCCTAACAGCGCTATAACTCCACAGATCAACAGCTTCATTCTTTCCTCTTGGAACTGTACATATAGATCAATATTTGAAGGAGGCTAGCAAAACGAGGCTGTCCTGGTACCTCCCGCAATGGTTGTGTGCGGACAATACGCGATGGTGTCACTTACGCCAACCTTACGCAGCCTTGCGCTGCCAGCCATGGGCGCACAATCTGCGCAATAAACCTTTTCGGCCCGTGTACGCGCCTTGCATGGATGATGGCAATCTGATACATTCCCGCAATTTTTTTCGCACCGCCCAATTCAGGCTCATAAGGGATGGCCAGAGTGACCAAACGAAGTAACCTATTTGTCATCGCAGTTGCCGGGCTGGCGATTGCACTGGTCGTCGCCTTAGGTGAGTGGCGATTGAACAAAAAAAACATATGGGACGAACTGGCACAAGACGCGCCAGAGAAACCAGAGCTTGCTGCGGACTTCTTGAGAGCAGAGATAGCTGGCTTCAGTGACTCCCAGCTATCAAATTTAGCCCGATCGATCATTGAAACAAGAGACATTGGGTTTTCCCAGAAGCTGACAAACGCTTTCATTTACTCCGGCAAAGACAAAGAAAGCAAAAAACTAGCTGTTCTTATCGCGGAGCAGGGATTTATTATTAAAAATGATCTAATCCTAGCCAACCGCGCAGCCCTCGAATATAAGATGGGGCGGTTCATACAAAAGAATCATGAGAAAGCAACGACAATCCTGACAAGCCCAGTACTTGCACAAGTGCCCATCTCTAAGTTCTATCTAGCAGAAATCCTCTTGGACGACAGCAACCCAAATAGAGATCCAGTTGCAGCCAGACAACTACTTAACGAGTCAGCTGCCTCAGGAATAGAAGCGGCAAAGATAAAGCTTGGGGAACTGATGTGAGCGCCTTGAAGTACAGACCAGACATTGATGGACTCCGAACCATTGCCGTTCTTGGAGTTATCCTTTTCCACCTGAGCTTGCCATTTATACCGGGCGGCTTCGTTGGCGTTGACGTATTCTTTGTTATATCAGGATTCTTAATCACCGGCCTTATACGTGATGCGATAGAAAGAGAAAAATTTAGCTTCGCTAATTTCTACATCAGACGCGTAAGACGACTTATTCCTGCGGCAGCCTGCACGATCATCGTTTCGTTCATCGTCTCGTTCCTGCTTCTCTCTGGTGAGCATTTCAAGAGCTCTGCCGCTTCTTCAGTGGCTGCGCTCTTCTCGGCCTCCAACATATGGTTCTGGCTTGAGAGCGGGTACTTTGATTCATCTGCGCTGACCAAGCCCCTGCTGCATACCTGGACGCTTAGCGTTGAGGAACAGTTCTACATGGTGTGGCCGGCAGCTCTGGTGTTTCTGCTATCAGCGCGCAGCCGCTGGGTTGCTCCCGCGATGCTGTTCATCTCGGGCTGCATCAGCCTCTACTTCGCTTGGGCCTGGATCCGTCTCGATCCAACGTCTCCGTTCTTCCTCATGCCATTCCGGATCTATGAGTTTGCGATTGGAGCATTGCTGGTGTGGGCGCCGGCGAACCGCCTGCCCAACCAAGTGAATGAGATCCTACTCGCGGCCGGGCTTGGGGTGATCGCGTGGTGCATGGCGACATTCACCGAGAATACGCCTTTCCCCTCATATACAGCCCTTTTTCCCTGTGCTGCGGCTGCCTTGGTCATCTACTCGGGCGGTGCCAAGCGACTTGGGTGGCTGCTGAGAAACCGGGCAATGACGTGGGTTGGCGAGCGCTCATACTCCCTCTACCTGACACACTGGCCTGTCATCGTCTTCTACAACTACTACATCTTCACCCAGCCAAGCGCCTTGGACATTGTCTTGATGGGTGTAATTACCTTGGCGACTGCCCAGGCCCAGTATCGCTACATTGAGGTACCACCGCGCGTGCGAGGTGGCGCTAGCCCTACAGTGAGCAACAAGCGGTTTGCTGTATACCTTGCGGCGCCAGCAAGCTTGCTGGTGGCTTTCGGCGTGGCGGTTTACTCGCAGAACGGATGGGAATGGCGTATCGCCTCTGACAAGCAGGCGTCGTCGGAGGTAACCCAGGCAATCGATCTGCGCCGCGATGACTGGCACAACTCGCTCATATCGACTTACGCAAATTCCCAGGATGTCGGATCGAGAAATCAAGATGCTAAGACCGCGCTTATTATCGGTGACAGCCACGCCGCACACATTCGTGGAGCGTTCGACTACATCGGCAAAAAGCACAATATCAAGGTGACGCTCTGGTACTACGTAGGGTGCAACCCACTGTTCGGTACGACGCACATCTTTGCAGCGCCCGATCCGCGCGAGGAAGGTTGCCGGATACAAAACAATGCTTGGGAGAACCACCTAAAGACGACCAAGTATGACTACGTGATCATTTCCTCACGATGGGCGTGGGCCGTAGAACCGAGCCAATACGGCCCATATAAAGTGCCACAGCAATACATTGTGGACACCGCTAACCCAGTGAAATCTATCGAAGCCTCCAGAAAGGTCTTCGCGGAAAAACTAGGTAGCACGGTAGACGCGGCGCTGAAGAGCGCCGGGCAAGTGATTGTGTTTGCACAGTCGCCGAACATTGGAAAGTCACTTGACGGTTGCGACAACGTTCCAAGGTACATCCTTAACGAGCGCCAAATAATTGAGCGGTGTAAGTCTTTGGACAAGGCAACCATTCTGCAGCGACAGGAATTTACCAACAACGTGGTCCGAAGCGTCGCTTCCACTAGGGAGAGAGTGCACGCCGTCATCCCCACGGAATTCTTCTGCGGCGATGAGCAAGAGAATTGCGTAACGTCAGTCGACGGATATCGTCTGTTCCAAGACGAAACCCACTTTACTGTGGAAGGCGCAAAGTATCTTGCGATCAAATGGGAGAAGACTGCAACATTCCCCTTTGGCAAGCTCGTCTCTGACAACTAGTTCTCCATTAGGGCGGTGTTACAAAACGGCCGCCCTATCATCATCAGGTCAAGAGTCCTTGTACTCTTCAAGGGCGGCTTGATGCGAGGTTGTATAGTCACAGTTATGCGGCGCGGATGGTCGAGCCGGCCTATGAGGCGCAGCTGCGATCCATCCGGCTATTTCAGGCAGCCCAACGGGCTCAGAACAAGCCACCCAATGATGCCGGTTCCCAGTTCGTGATCACCAGTTCGCCGGTCACCTCCGCCTTGCACTGCCGCTGGTTCATGTTGCTGTAGCGGATATCTAGGCACTCGAAGTTGAAGCCTGCGAAAGCGCGCCGGATGTTTGGGTGGTCATTGATGCTGACCATCACCTTGCCCTTGCACCGGCGCATGAAGTCGGCCATGCGTTCGTACTCCTCAAACGGGAAGTCCACGCCGTAGCCGGCGGTCTGCCAGTAAGGCGGGTCCATGTAGAAGAAGGTATGCGCTCGATCATAACGCTCGGCGCAGGCGAGCCAGGACAGGTTTTCGACATAGGTGCCAGCGAGACGCTGCCACGCGGCAGACAGGTTTTCCTCAATGCGCAGCAAGTTTATGGCCGGCCCAGTGGTGGCGGTACCAAACGTCTGCCCCGTGACCTTGCCGCCGAACGCGTGCTGCTGCAGGTAGAAGAACCGGGCAGCGCGCTGAATATCGGTCAGGGTTTCGGGGCGTGTCATTTTCTGCCACTCGAAAATCTGGCGAGAGCTGAGCGCCCACTTGAACTGGCGCACGAACTCTTCCAGGTGGTTCTGCACAACGCGGTAGAGGGTGACCAGGTCACCGTTGAGATCATTCAGCACCTCCACCGGGGCGGGCTGGGGACGCATGAAGAACAACGCGGCGCCGCCAGCGAAGACTTCGACATAACATTCATGAGGGGGAAAGAGAGGGATCAAGCGGTCGGCCAGGCGGCGTTTGCCACCCATCCAGGGGATGATTGGAGAGGTCATAAGTATGCAAGTCTTTACTGTATGGATAAACAGGTGCTAGGCTCGCCGCGCTTTGTGCACAAGGCAGGGGCCACGGCTGGACTTGCAGGAAGGGTCTGCGGGTTCGGTGGGCCGGGCTGGATGTTGACGCATCCGTCCCGGCTCGCCTCTTTACTACTGGGTGACTGCGCGGACGTAGGCCTGACAGGCCTGCAGCGCGATCAGCCCCCGGTCGCCTTCGTCGGTGATGGCGACAATTCGTTGAGCATGCGCAGAATCAAGTTGGGCGTGTAAGGCTCCATGTACCATGCCTCCGGCGCTGGCGGCTTCTCGCAACCCACCGTCACAACCCTGGGCGGCAAAGGTTCCGGCATCGACCATGACTGACAGCCGCAGATCAGCAGTAGCAAGCCGGTCACGCAGACGAGCCTGAGCTTGTTGAGCATCGTTCATTTCCTTCCAGTGCGTTTTGGTCTGATCCTGCAGGCGAGCCTCCAGGGCGCGATGTGCATCCTGCTGCTCTGCCAGTTGATTGAGCGCCGCTGCGGCGGCCTCTTCGCGCTCAAGGCCGTACACGCGATCCATCTCCGCCAGCTGTTTGCCGTAGTCATCGGCCTGGACAGCGAGCTGCTTCTCATAGGTGTTGGCCTGCCATACCCAAGCTGCCCGGGCGCCGACCGCACACGCGAGCACCAGGGCCGCCAGGGCGATCAGGCGAGTGACCCAGCTGCTCACTGCAGCACCTCAAGCGCCCGGGCATAGATCTCTTGGCGCTCCTTCAAACCGTTGAGGCCACCGTTGATGCGCTTGGTGAGCTTCTCGAACACGGTGTCACCTGGGTGGACGATCTTGTCCGCCAAGCCATTCAACCCTTCCTTCTGCCAGAACCAGCCGGCGGACATCGCGGCATAAACCGGCTGCTCGAGCAGTTCAGGGGTGTTGAGCAGCCGGCTGTCGCCGAACAAGGCCTCACTGCAGGCCTCGTAGTTGTAGCGTCCGGTCACTTGAATAAGCCCACGGCCCCGGTACAGCTGGCCGTCGCCATCTGCCTCGGCCGTGTTACCCAAGCGCTGCGCCAGGCTGCCGGTGTCGTACTTCGACAGGTACTTGTCATTGCCGAGCTCGCGCACGTACTGCAACTGGCCCGACTCATGCCCGACCTGGGCAAGAAACGCGGCCATGCGCAGGCGCGAGATGATGGCGTATTTGCCCATGGTCGCGTTCAGGCCGGGAACAAAAACGCCGGCTTTGCGGCCGGCGTTCGGAAGGATCTGCTGCAACTGTTTTTCGCTGATAGGCATAGGTTTCTCCAGTGATCGTGGGTTAGGTCGGGGATACTTCCACCGTGCGTAGTGGCTTGTCCGCTTTCTTCTTCTTGCCTTTGGCCTTCGCCTTGCCCTTCTTGCCGCCGTTGCATTCCACAGTGGTCGACCAGCCGGCGGCGCTGAAGACCTGCTCTACGCTGTCAACCAGGTACTCGCCGTCGAGCCCATTCTTGAAGCCTTGAGCGTTGATGGTTCGTTCGGCGAACAAATCAGTGCGACCGACCATTTCCAGGCGCACCCCAGCAGTGCTGCGGTTGAATGCGGCAAGGCGAGCCTTGGCGGCCTGCTGGGCAGCGGTCTTGTCGGGATAAATGTGCCGGTCGGTGTGCACCCCCGGCAGGCCATCCGGGGCGTCGTCGTTGTCCAGCTGGACCACCACCAACTTGCCGGTCTTTTTGTCCTGGTGCTGCGTCTTCACAGCCTTCTGCGTATTGCGGTCGCCCAGGCGGAACGAGTAGCGGCTCACATCCGAGCGGCTGATGGTGACAATGGCCAGCGCCTTGCCGCTCGCGCTCTGGCCACCCTGGCGCGGGAGCACCAACAACTTGCCGCTGGCCACCTTCGCCGTGCAGTCATATTGCTTGGCCAGACGAGTGATGAAGTTGAAGTCGGACTCGTCGCGCTGGTCGACACGGGGCACCTTCGTCTCCACCGTGCACCCTGGCTCCCAGCCATTGCGAGCGGCCACGTCGCTGACGATCTTGGCCAAGGACACGTCCTCCCAGCTGCCGCTGCGCGTGGTCTTGCCGCTACTTCGCATGTCGCTGGCTTTCCCGCGCAGCGTGATGGTGTCCGGCGGGCCGGTGACCTCGATCTCGTCCACGGTATAACTACCCAACCGCGCCAAGGCCTGCCCGGCGTAGCCCAGGAAGATCTCAACCTTGGCGCCGCGAGACGGCAGCGTGACAGCCTGATCGCGGTCATCGATCTGCAGTTCAAAGTCATCCGAGTCCATGCCGGGCTTGTCCGAGGTGCGCAACAACAGCAAGCGGTCGTTGATCAACGCAGTGATGTCCTTGCCATCTGCGACGATCTGATATGTCGGTTTCATGGGGTTGCTCCAGATATGAAAAACCCCGCCGGAGCGGGGTTTGTGATGCCTAACGCGGGATCAATCCCATAACGTGACCTCCTCGACCTCGGACACTGGCAGATCGGGCAACTTGATCAGCACTCCAGCGCGGTATGGCTGAGGTTCCTCGGCCAGCCCTTGGTTGGCCTGCAACACCGCCTCCACGGTGCCAACCAGCGAGCCGTAGTAGGCATGGCACAACGTGTCGAGCAGGTCACCGTCAGACGTTCTGCAGGTCATTGCCATAGCTGACAAACTCCAGGTTAAAGCCCTGCTTGCGAGGGATGCCGCCGGCCAACAGCGCCCCCTGTTCCTCATCCACACTCAGCAAGCACCAGGTACCCAGCACCTCGCCGTACCCGGTGGTCAGGGTCAGCGGCTGCAGGCGCCGACCAATGCTGCGCAACTCACCCAGTTGGCCGATGCCCCCCTTGTGCAGCGGGAAAATGGCGCCTTTGATCGTCAGCTTATCCTCGCCCTGCCCTACAGCCTGCTGGGCAATCGAACGCGTCAAGCGCTCCTGCCCCGCCCAGCGGAACGCCGTCTTGCGCGTCAGCTCGTCGAAAGCGGCGGTGTTGAGGTTGAAGTAGTACGGCTGCAGCTTCGGGTCCAAGGGCTGGATGATCAGCAGGTGTGAGAAAGGCGTCATGTGTCGGCTGACCGGCCGGGTGTGGTCGATCAGGCGCTTGGCCTGGACGTCGACAGAGGCCGTCAGCGCAAGCGCTCCCACTGGCAATGTGCCGAGTAAGTAGTCTTCTTGCAGCGCGCGGGCCTGCAGCACTTCGGCCTTGGTCTGCTCGATGGCACTGTCCCAGACCTCGGCCAGAGGGGGCGACTGTCGGCAATTGATGCCGCTCAAGGATCCTTAAGGCGGCCAAAAAGTGGCATGGACTCCTTGATGGCCACGTGCTAGCTTTTTTACCGCTTAGCTTGTACCAGAATCGAAACGCAATTCTGATCTCTATAAAGGGAATTTCATGGACAAAATTTGTGGTGTCGAGCTTAAGGGTTCTGAAGCAATTATTGTGCTGTTGAAAAAAAATGGCGCTGATTATGAGCATCTTGATATTGAGCCTCGCAAAATAAAACTCGGCGACGATGAGTCGAGCCGACACGTAAAATCGTTTTTTGAAACGTTTCAAAACTTTGCCAGAGAGCATAATATTGGCATGGCAGTTATTAAGAAGCGTGCGCAAAAAGGGCAAATGGCAGGAGGTGCAATTTCTTTCAAGATGGAGGCACTCATTCAACTGAACGGAATTGCCGAGGTTAGTTTTGAAACTGGCCAAGGTATTGCTGCCGCCGAAAAAAAGGTTCCGTTCAGACTGCCCCCGAACCTTAAGAAATACCAAGAAGACTCATTTAAGTCTGCCTCGCTATACATTCGGAAGTTGAATGCATGAGCGAAATATTGATCTCCAATGTCAGCGCCCCTCCAAACATAAAAGCGCAGCTCAACGCTTTAAGTAAGGATATAAAATTTACGAGGGAAATAACCAAGGGTGGAAACGGCTATCTTTTTTTCGGTGAAAATAGGATTCTAAAAAACGAGGTCGCAGTTAAATTCTACTACTGGGGAGGTGATGCAAAATACCATGCAGAACCCAGCACCTTAGCTGCAATTGAGGCGCCTAATATTCTTCAAGTAAAAAATGCTGGTCTACTCGATGGGGAATGGGCGTATTTCGTGACTCCTCGCTGTCCAAATGGTGATCTCGATGATGTGCTTGAAAAAACCGAGCACGGCAATCTTCAGGCCGTTGAGCGCACCAGCCAAATATTGTGTGGCGTAACGAATTTGCACCAACGGCGCTATCTACACAGAGATCTGAAACCGTCTAATATCTACGTCGGCGAGGACGGAAGATCAATAATCGGTGACTTTGGGTCGATCAAGTACATACCAGAAGATCTTAACGCAATACCCGCATCTAGCCATGCGGTGCTCTATAGGCCGCCTGAATCGATTGATGCGAACTCCTATGGGTTTGGAGGGGATATATACCAGTGCGGGATCATCCTCTACCAGTTATTGGGAGGTTATTTGCCTTATGAGGAAATGGCGTGGCTGAGTAAGGCTGAAAAGCTCGAGCACAATCGCCAAGAATCCAGGGCCGATAAATCAATTTATATTGACTCCTGCATTCAAGGCAAAATCAAAAAAGGAAAAATCGTAAATATCGCCTCACTTCCCTCTTGGGTGCCTGACAATCTAAAAAGAGCAATAAGGAAGGCTACCCATATAGATCCCGCAAAGAGGTATCTGTCAGCCTCCGCTTTCCATGCGCATCTCAATAATATTAAGTCAGAAATTCCTGACTGGTCAGTAGTCGCAGGACAGCCAACGCTTGGGGGCAACATTTCGTTTAGGATCTGCAATGATGATGGGAGCCTTTATGTCCAGAAGTCGAAGAACGGGGGAGACTGGAGGCGAGACAACTCAATCGTAGGCGAGAGCATTTCCGAGATTGTTAAGAAAATTGAAGCAAAAATTTGACTCATTAATGAACAACGTCAGAAAAATTTCCAATTTTGGCCGTTAGCTTCCATCCAAGATAGGCAGCTATGGGTGGATACCGGTCAGACGCGAATGATCGCTATCGACCCGTAGCTGACGGTCGACATGAGCGCGCTCAGTTATACGGCATCTTGCCACCCCGACCATACATTGCATCACGCTCTTGATCTTGCTGCTTGCGCAAAAGCGGATGATAAACATCGGATCGTGGGTAGGGTTTCAAGATCGTCGTGATCAGCATCATGATGACCGTTGGTGCAAGGCAAAGGTAGAACGGCACCTCATGACCATCGGCTAGCCATAGGAGCAGCGTCTGAGTACCGGAAGCGTAGCCTGCCCAAGCATCTGCGATCATTAACAACGCCAGACCGCACATCAATGTTCCTGCTTGCTGATGGTCGCTAAACCTGCGTACCCAAGATGGATTTTTCTCTCGGTAGATGGACATCAGGAAATCATCTCGTGTTCGCAACGCTTCGGTGTGCAGGTAATGGAGTGACACCTCGTTGGGACGTGCAGTATGCTCGCTGAAAGCGTTGATGAGCCAGCTGGGAGAATACTGGATGACGATCACTCTCAGGAGTCTATAGAAGAATGGAATGATCAAGGATACGGTGAGGCAGAATCCTGCGGCAGCGATGAGCAGGGCACCCACGCTTCCCCAGATCTGCGCACTATTATAAGTGACAGATAACAAGTTTCTATGGAGAAACCAGGCCAGTATCGCATCAGCGTACAGCGCTACGTAAACGAGCTGGATTCCCCACTTGAACTCCCACGCTTTTTCGATAAAACCGATTGAGATAGCATCTGCAGCATTGACCTTGCCATTGCTATTAGTTTCGTCTGTCATGCAATTCCTTTTTTCTTGTCTGAAGTGCGGGTGTGTATAGAGTGAATCGACCTTCGTTACGTGGACACCTCGAACAGCTACAAAGGTTCGGTAGCAGCCCTTCAATACCGGCAGCTTTCGCACCAAAGCGTATGCCTACCACGAGTAGGCGCTGATAGCGGTAGCATCGTTACCCACCCGCCTACTCAGCCCGGGCGCCGAGTTTAACCGGTGCCTGAATGATCTGATCCAGCCACTTCCAACCTTTATACCCATCCCATCGCCCACGCAAATGGGTATAACGCCGCAGCGAGTTCCAGTCACGGTGACCGGATACGCTTGAGACCCTCGGTATGTCCCAGTCCATTTCAAACAACCGACTCACCCCTTCGTGACGCAAGTCGTGGAAATGAAGATCCTCTATCCCTTTCATCTTGCATGCCTTTAACCAGGCCGTGCCGATTGAATCCGTGTTGGACGGGAATATCTCGCGACACTTGGGGCATGCTCTGCACGATGATCCACGCCTCATCCGGCAAGTAACACCAGACATCGTTGCCGATCTTCTGACCTGGGTTTTTCATGTCCCGCACCTTCACTGTCTGCCGGTGCTCATCCAAATCTTCCCACCGTATGCGTGTGATCTCGTCCATTCGACGGGTCGAAAAAATCGCGAACGCTACTACTTTGGGCATGTGGATGACGCTCGGAAGCCGCTGCAACATTTCGAAGAAGTGCTCCATCACCTTATCGATCTCATCCAGCGTAGGACGCCGATCCCGCTCTCGGCTCTTCAGGTTATAGCCGAACTTCTTCAGCACGAGGCGTGCATCTGGCATTGCTTGCGCGTCAATCTCATACCCCACGCCGCCCTGGCCAGGGACAGCACCGACCCCAGGTGCGCCAGGTCATTGCCGGCCGTCTGCGGTTTAATTCCTCCACCTTAAGGACTCATGCGCCACAGCGCGTAGTCCACCAGCACCTGCTGGGTGAGGTCAGCATCCACGTGTGCCCTACCCTGCTCGCCCGCTCAATCGCACCAGGCTCTGCCAACTCGGTTCTCGTCGCTTCGTCCAGGCCACCGAGGCCTGTTTGCGGGCGAACGTCTGGCTCTCTTGGTAGACTGTCACCTTGTCGCGGTTGATGCGGATCTGAGCTGTGTAGCTGATGGTTCCGTCGGCCTTCTTGCGGGGTTTGATAGCTGCCAAGAGAATTGGTACACGTCCTGATTCGATTGGTACATTGCACCAAGCGCTTGGTAAAAACGCCCCACCCCCCAAAAAAATCGGTACAGAACACGTTGAACGAAATCACTGCAAAATCAGGCGCAAAGCCAGAAACCACGCGCCCTGAGCCGTCCCGCCGCTTCAGCGTTGCGCCGATGATGGATTGGACAGACCGCCACTGCCGCTTCTTCCTGCGCCTGCTCTCCAAGCACACCCTGCTCTACACCGAAATGGTCACCACCGGCGCCCTGCTGCACAACGACGCCCACCGTTTCCTGCGCCACGACGTCTCCGAGCACCCGCTCGCCCTGCAGCTGGGCGGTAGCGTGCCGGCCGACCTGGCCGCCTGCGCCAAGCTGGCCGAGGAAGCCGGCTACGACGAGGTCAACCTCAACGTCGGCTGCCCGAGCGACCGGGTGCAGAACAACATGATCGGCGCCTGCCTGATGGCCCACCCGGCGCTGGTGGGCGATTGCGTGAAGGCCATGCAGGATGCGGTATCCACCCCGGTGACGGTGAAGCACCGCATCGGCATCAACGGCCGCGACAGCTATGCCGAGCTGTGCGACTTCGTCGGCCAGGTGCGTGAGGCCGGGTGCCGGAGCTTTACCGTGCATGCGCGGATCGCGATTCTGGAAGGGCTGTCGCCGAAGGAGAACCGCGAGGTTCCACCGCTGCGCTATGACGTGGCGGCGCAGTTGAAGGCGGACTTCCCGGACCTGGAGATCGTGCTCAATGGCGGGATCAAGACCTTGGCCGAGTGCCAGGGGCACCTTCAGACCTTCGATGGGGTGATGTTGGGGCGTGAGGCGTACCACAACCCTTACCTGCTGGCCGAGGTGGATCAGCAGCTGTTTGGCAGCCAGGCGCCTGTTGTGAGCCGGAGCGAGGCGCTGGAGCAACTGCGGCCTTATATCGTGGCGCACATGGAAAGCGGGGGCGCGATGCATCACATCACCCGGCATATTCTGGGGCTGGGCCAAGGGTTCCCGGGGGCGCGGAGGTTCCGGCAGTTGCTGTCGGCGGATATTCACAAGGCGGCGGAGCCGCTGAAGGTGTTCGATCAGGCAGCGGAGTTGATGCAGGGGCGGTGAAGTTGATTCCAGCCGGAACCGAGCCGAACCTCAAGACAACGCAATAGCTGTGGGAGCGGGATTGCCCGCGAGGCCGACACCATGGTGCATGGCACGGGCTTCGCCCGTGTTCGCGGGCAAGCCCGCTCCCACAGGGATCGCGCCAGATTCTAGAAATTGAGCAAGACAGTTGCTCCCAGAGGGGGCGCGCTAGATTCTGGGAATTGATCAAGACACCTCACAGGGAACCTCGTGCCAGCTGCCGACTCGAATCATCACCTTCGGCAATTCTGCCCTGCCCCACTGGCCTCTTGAGCGCCCGTCGGGGCTCGGGTAATGTCGAGTAAATGCACAGGACAGAGCACGCCCATGACCTCCAAGCTGGAACAACTCAAGCAGTTCACCACTGTAGTCGCCGACACCGGGGACCTGGATGCCATCACCCGTCTCAAGCCGGTCGATGCCACCACCAACCCGTCGCTGCTGCTCAAGGCCGCTGCCATGCCGGGCTATGCCGAGCTGCTCAAGCAGGTGAAAGCCGATGCCAAGGGCAATGTCGACCTGGCCTGCGACAAGTTCGCCGTGGCCTTGGGTGCGGGCATTCTCAAGGTCATCCCGGGGCGCATCTCCACCGAGGTGGATGCACGCCTGTCGTTCGATGAGCCGGCGCTGCTGAACAAGGCACGCCAACTGATCGACCTGTACGAAGCTGCAGGGGTGTCGAAAGACCGCGTGCTGATCAAGCTGGCCTCCACCTGGGAAGGCATCCGCGCCGCCGAGAAGCTGGAAAAGGAAGGCATCCAGACCAACCTGACGCTGCTGTTCTCCTTCGCCCAGGCCCAGGCCTGCGCCGATGCCGGCGTGTTCCTGATCTCGCCCTTCGTAGGCCGCATCTACGACTGGTACAAGAAGAGCACCGGCCAGGAATACGTCGGCGCCGAAGACCCGGGTGTGCAGTCGGTCACCCGTATCTACAACTACTACAAGGCCAATGGCTACGACACCGTGGTCATGGGCGCCAGCTTCCGCAATATCGGCCAGATCGAACAACTGGCCGGCTGCGATCGCCTGACCATCAGCCCGGACCTGCTGGACAAGCTGGGTAGCGACCAGGGCGAGCTGCCGCGCATCCTGAAACCGGGCAATGCCGGTGAGGCCAAGCAGGTGCTGAACGAAAGCCAGTTCCGCTGGGCGATGAACGAGGACGCCATGGGCACCGAGAAGCTGGCCGAGGGTATTCGCCAGTTTGCCCGGGATCAGGAAAAGCTCGAGAAGTTGATGGCTGAAAAAGCCTGATACATCTAAGGTTTGCCAGGCGGGCGGGAAATGTTCAGCATTTTCCGCCCGTTTTGTTTCAGCGGGCTATGAACGCGTTCTGAACTCAAAGGCACAATGACCTCATCCCCACTGCCCCTCGTGCTCGCCGGCCCGGTGTTGCGCCGCCTCGAACCGCAAAGGCTGGCCATCTGGCTGGTCGGCAGCCAGCCTCTGCAACCCGAATTCATCTTCGACGGCATCGCCAAGGTCGACTGCCAGATCGTTGCGGTCGGCCAGCACGCCTTCATTCACCTGCTGGACATCCACTTCGCCGAGCCCCTGCCGTGCAACGTCGCCGTCGAGTACGACCTGCTGATCAACGGCCAGGGCATTGCCAGCTGGGCCCCGCACCTGCTCTACCCCGGCAGCCAACGCCCCACCCTGGTACTGCGCGACCGCCTTGACCAGCTGTTGCATGGTTCCTGCCGCAAACCCCATCACCCGGCCGCCGATGGCCTGCTCTGCGCCGACCGCCTGCTGCTGGCCTGTCAGCACCCGCAGCAGCGCCCCGCCATGCTGTTGATGACCGGCGACCAGGTGTACGCCGATGATGTCGCCGGCCCGATGCTGCGCGCCATTCATGCGCTGATCGGGCGCCTGGGTCTGTTCGACGAAGCGCTGGATGGCGCGGTGGTCAGCGACAGCCAGGCGCTCTACTGCCACCCGGCCAGCTACTACCATCGCGCCGACCTGCTGCCAGCCCAGGCACGCAACGAAACCCTGCGTGAGCGCTTCTTTGGCGGCAAGCGCAAGCCGATCTTCTCTTCCAGCAATGCCGACAACCACCTGGTGACCTTCGCCGAAGTCATGGCCATGTACCTGCTGGTGTGGTCGCCACAGCCCTGGCGGCTGGTCGACCTGGGCATGCCCGCAGGCCTGAGCCCTCGGCACCAGCAGCGCTACCGCGAGGAACTGCCGCTGATCGAGGCCTTCGCCGCCAACCTGGGCCAGGTGGCGCGGGTGATGGCCCACCTGCCCTGCCTGATGATTTTCGACGACCACGACATCACCGATGACTGGAACCTCTCCGCGCAGTGGGAAGAAACCGCCTACGGCCACCCGTTCTCGCGGCGGATCATCGGCAATGCACTGCTGGGCTACCTGCTGTGCCAGGCCTGGGGCAATGACCCGGATGCCTGCAACGGCCTGGTCGGGCAGTGCCAAACGCTGCCCCGCCAGCAGGACCAGCTGATCGGTGAACTGCTGCGCTTTCAGGGCTGGCAGTACAGCGTGCCCAGCGAGCCACCGCTGCTGGTGCTGGACACCCGCACGCGTCGCTGGCGCAGCGAAAGCGACCTGGCCAAGCCGTCCGGCCTGCTCGACTGGGAAGCGCTGTGCGAACTGCAGCAGGCGCTGCTGGACCACCCCTCGGCGATCATCGTGTCGCCGGCGCCGATCTTTGGCGTCAAGCTGATCGAAACCGTGCAGAGGGTGTTCAGCTGGCTGGGTTACCCGTTGCTGGTGGATGCCGAGAACTGGATGGCCCACCGTGGCGCGGCACAGGTGATCCTGAACATCTTCCGCCATTCGCGCACGCCGGGGCATTACGTGATCCTGTCGGGTGACGTGCACTATTCGTTCGTCTACGAGGTGCTGATCCGCCATCGCCAGCGCAGCCCGCATCTCTGGCAGGTGACCAGCAGCGGGATAAAGAACGAGTTCCCGCGGCGCTTGCTGGATGTGCTGGACCGGCTCAACCGCTGGTTGTATTCGCCACGCTCACCGCTGAACTGGTTTACCAAGCGTCGGCAGATGGAGGTGGTGCCGCGCACGCCCAGCCGCAGCAAGGCCGGGGAGCGGCTTTGGAACGGCGCGGGGTTGGGGCAGGTGTTCTTCGATGAGCAGGGGCGGCCGGCACGGGTGCTTCAGCTGAGTGCGGATGGCAGCGAAGGGGCCGAGTTTGCGCAGCGAGAGTGACTGGGCTGGTGCGTTGTGGAGGCTTTGCTGGCCTCTTCGCGGCTGAAGCCGCGAAGAGGCCGGTACAGGCTTGCAGGTCAGGTCCGCTCCAGCGCATTCACCAGGTCATGGAAGGCTTCGCGATTGGAATCGTTCAGGCCCATCAGAATCTTGTGCGCCTCCAGCACCTTGGAGCGCACCACATCCTCGTTCTGATCCTGCGACGGCAGGTCGGTCAGGCACTCAGGGCGCGGTACCGGGCGGTCGACGATGTTGAACACCTGATCGAAGCCCATGGATTGCAGCAGGCGCGAAATATCCGGGTTGGTGGTGACCACGGTCGGCAACAGGCCCACCTTCTGCCGCGACAGGATCGACAGCTTGGCCAGCAGGCCCAGCGTGGTACTGTCAATGCTTTCGGTTTCGGTCAGGTCGATGACAATGGCCGAGAAGTTCAGCGCGGTGAAAATCTTCTCGATCGTCGCATCCAGTGCCGAACACAGGGTCAAGCGCACTTCACCGACGAATTTCAGTACAAAGGTACCGCTCTGCTCGGCGAACTGGATTCTACCGGTACTCATTGAAGGTTCCTGCTCAACACCAATAGGGCGATATCATCCGGCATCTCCCCAAGCGTAGCCAATCCGAATCGTTGGCGCAGCCCATCCAGGCTACCACCCGCCGCCTTGACGATATCCGGCAAGGCAGCTTCTTTATCTTTGAGCGTATGCCCTGGCAAAAGGTCCAGAATGCCATCGGACATCAGGCTCAGGCTGAACTGCGGCGGCAACTCGATCACCAGGTCCTGGTAGGTCGCTTCGTCGAACAACCCTACCGGCAGGCCCCGGCCCTCAAGGTAACGGGCCTCGCCCGGGGTATACAGCACCGGCAGCGGCAGGTGGCCACCCACGGCGTAGGTCAGCAGGCCGGTTTCTTCGTCGATCACGCCACCGACCATGGTCACGTGCTTGCCCAGCTTGCAGTTGATCAGGCCGCGGTTGATGTGGCTGAGCACTTCCGAGGGCTTGAATTCGCGCAGCTTGCTGCTGCGCTTGAATTCGAACAACAGCCGCGTGGTCATGAACTTCAGCAACACCGTGACGAACGCCGACGACGCGCCATGCCCGGAGACATCGGCCAGGTAGAAGGCAATGCGCCGCTCATCCACGCGGAAGTAATCGGCGAAGTCGCCCGACAGGTACAACGACGGGATGATCTGGTGCTCGAAGGTGAACTCGCCGAGCTTCCAGGGGCTTTCCGGCAGCATGTTCATCTGCACCTGGCGACCGGCGGTCTGATCCTCCTGCAACAGGTGCAGGCTGGCCTCCAGCTCACGGTTGGCCGCTTCCAGCTTGTCGCGGTAGCGCTGGTTTTCCAGCACCAGGCGCGAACGGTCGAGCGCCCGGCGCACCGAGTGTTCGAGCACGGCCAGGTCTTCCAGCGGCTTGATCAGGTAGTCGGCGGCACCCAGGCGCAAGGCCTCGACCGCGTCGCTCATCACGCCGGCACCCGACACCACGATCACCGGCAACTGCGGCGCGCGCTCGCTGATCTGGCGGATCAGTTCGAGGCCGCCCATCTGCGGCATGCGCAGATCGCAGATCACGAGGTCGGGCTGGTGTTCTTCGAAGACCTGGAGCCCCTGCTGGCCATTGCCGGCCTGGAGGACGCTGAAGCCACTGTCTTCCAGATAGGCGGCGAGGCTCGCACGGACCACGTCGTCATCATCGATGATCAGCAGCGTTGCACTGATTTTCTGCATGTGGGCGAACGGCGCCGATTTGGGTTGGTGCAGGGGCGTCTGCAAGGCTGACATCCAACTGCTGGAATACTCTGTGGTAACGCTCTACTTGAGTTGTAGGCCAAGAACCCGGGCCAGGCAACCTGCGGAGATACCTCGTAAGGCGCAGACGGTACTCCCATCCGCCAGGCGTTTCAAGCATACGTCGGTCGAGTTCGCTGCTCTTTACAGGGCAAATCACCGGGAGTTATAAGAACGCCAACCAGTACAACCTATTGGGAAGGATGCAGCATGCCTCATACGCCCTCCAATCACAGTGAGAAACGCGATTTCATCCGCATGCGCATCGACGCCGAGGTCAGCCTGCTGCACGAGGGGCAGGTGATCGCCGCGGTGTGCCTGGACCTTTCCAGCGGCGGCATGCAGGTGCAGGCGCCGCGGCAATTCAAGGTCGGCGACCACCTGGAGGTGCGCATCGACTCCGATCACCCGGCACTCAAGGGCCTGCATGCCAGTACCGAGGTGGTGTGGATCGCCGATCAGCCCGGTGGCCAGCAGAAATTCGGCCTGCGCATCCTGGCCATGCATTGAGCTGTAACAAAAACGGCGACCCAAAGGTCGCCGTTTTCATGCCTGCAAACGATCAGAAATCGTCTTCGACTTCACCATCTTTGACCTTGAACTCGCGGTTCTGCAGGTAGGCGTTGCGGATGAAGATGTATTTGTCACCCTGAATCAGCTTCTCGGCCGACAGCAGGCTGGCGCGGGTGTCAACCACGTTCAGGGCGAAAATCGAGTTACGCACCGGCACGTCGTTGATGTAACGGTAGGGTTCGGTGTAGCTGTCCGGGTACTTGGCCAGGCCGTCACGCACGGTGCTCGGGCCGAGCAGCGGGATCACGACGTACGGGCCGCTGGGCACGCCCCAGTGGCCGAGGGTCTGGCCGAAGTCTTCGTCGTTGCGCTGCAGGCCCATCTTGGTGCCGACATCGAAGAAGCCGCCAATGCCGAATACGGTGTTGACGATCAACCGCGCCGTATCCACACCCGCCGCATGCGGTTTGAATTGCAGCACATCGTTGGCAAGGTTGGTGACATCGCCGACGTTGTTGAACATGTTGTGGATGCCATCCTGCAAGAACTGCGGGGTGACCCACTGGTAGCCCTTGGCCAATGGCTTGAGGCCATAGGTGTCGATCGTATCGTTGAAACGGAAGATCGGGCGGTTGACCGCTTCCCAGGGATCTTCCTCGGTGGCGGCCTGGGTGGCTGCCACGGGCGCCAGCAGCAAGCTGGCGCAGACACAGGCCTGGGTGACTCGCTCGATCACACCGGCACCTATCCTACGCATAGATGTTTCTCCATCGAAATTCTCGGCCGCAAGCACAACGGGTGCGCTGCTGTACGGCGGCAGTATAGAGCCTTGCACGCTGATAAACAGCTTTACACATTTTTGCTCAATAATTTGTGAACAACTGTTGCCCGTCACAGCACGGTAACAATCGTCCAATAGCCTGCGAACTATTTCAGGGACGTTACCATGCTCGCTGCACCCGCCATTACCGCTGTGCTGTTCGGCCTGCGCGACTGCCTGGTCCAGGCCACCGCCGGCAGCCCCCTGCCCGCCCCCGGCGCCCTCGAAACGCTGGCCGGCCTGCGCCACGCGCAGGTGCCGTGCATCTGGCTGGACGACCTGGGCAGCCTGCAGGGCAGGCGCCTGGCCAGCGTGCTGCCAGACTGGCTGCCGGGCCACACGGTCAACGGCGTGCGCTGGCCGGCGCCGAATGCCTGCTGGCAAGCCTTGATGAGCCTGCAGAGCGAGTGCCTGGAAGGTTGCGTGCTGGTCAGCGGTGAGCCAAAACTGCTGCAATCTGGCCTCAACGCCGGCCTCTGGACAGTGGGACTGGCGGCTTGCAACCCCTCGTGCGCCAGCACCTCCGCGCAGTGGCAGGCGATGACCCCGCAAGAGCAGGAACAGGCCCGCGGCAAGGCGACGCTGGCGCTGTTCAGCCTGGGCGTGCATTCGGTGATCGACCACCTCGAAGAACTGGACACCTGCCTTGCCGACATCGCCCTGCGCTGCAGCAAGGGTGAAAAACCCTGACACAGCCCCATTGATACGGATCATGCAAAGCGCCAGCGAGTGGATTACGCTAGGAAGCAGGCGAGAACCTTTGCCGCTTCGCTGAGGTCCATGCCTTGCCAAGCCATTGATGGAGAACAGCCAATGCCTGCCCGCGAATTGCAAGAGCGCTTGAACAGCCTGCGCGAGCAACTGGACCGCAACGTACCGCTTTCGGATGAAGAACTGGCCGCCCTGCACGAAGAGGCCAGGCAGATCGAAGCGCAGTTGAAGCTCGAGGAAGCCACGCCGGACAACAACGTGGTCGACGGGGTGAACCTGGCGATCGAGCGTTTCGAAGCCGACCACCCGGATTTGACCGCCACCCTGCGCAGCATTGCCAACTCGCTGCACAGCATGGGGATCTGAAACAGCCGGGGCCGCTTTGCGGCCCATCGCCGGCAAGCGCAACTCCCACAGGGTGCGGCGCTTGCCTTGCGATGGCTGCAAGGCAGCCCCAACTACACAGAATTTACTGGCGAACCAGTCGCAGGTTAGCCGGGCTGATCGTCCCGGTGCTGCGGTACGGGTTGATGTCCAGGCCGCCGCGGCGCACATACCGCGCATACACGGTCAGGTGCTCGGGCTGCAGCAGGTTCTTCAAGTCCAGGTAGATCCGCTCCACGCACTGTTCGTGGAAGTCGGCATGCTGGCGGAAGCTGATCAGGTAGGTCAGCAGGCTGGCATGGTCCAGTGCCCTGCCCTTGTACTCGACCACCACGCTGCCCCAGTCCGGCTGGCCTGTCACCGGGCAGTTGGATTTGAGCAGGTGGCTGTGCACGGTTTCTTCGACAATCAGCTCAGGGTTGCAGCTCAGCAGTTCAGGTTGCGGCTGCTCGTAGTTGTCGATCGCCACATCCAGCGCATCGATGCACTGCCCAGGCAAGGCCACCACGCCCTGTGCCTCCACTTCCGCCAGGGTACGCACTTGCACGCCCACCGGCTTGCCAGCGGCGGCCGACAGATCATTCACCAGGCACGCCTGCAAATCGCTGATCGAGGCGAACTGGGTCTGGTTAAGCGAGTTGAGGTAGAGCTTGAACGACTTCGACTCGATGATGTTCGGCGAATCGGCGGGAATGGCGAACTCACCGATGGCCACCACCGGCTTGCCCGACGGCAGCAGCCACGACAGCTCGAAGCAGTTCCAGTAGTCCACGCCCTGCCACGGCAGGGTCTGGGCGGTCACACCCAGCTCGGCCCACTTGGCCGTGCGCGGGATCGGGAACAACAGCGAAGGCGTGTAGGTGGCGATGTATTCGCTGGATTTGCCCAGCGGGGAATGTTCGGCGGCGGGATGCATGGAAACTGACCTGAAGGTTCGAAATTGCCCTTAGTCTACCGGTTTTGCACCCCGCCTTGCAGGCCCGGTTACTCGATGGTCAGCACCCCGACCATGCCGGCCTGGTAATGCCCCGGTACGTTGCAGGCGAACTCGATGGGCGCCGACTTGCGGAAGGTCCAGGTCAGCTCGGCGCGCTGGCCAGGCTGCACCAGCACGGTATTGCCGCTGTCGTGGCCATGGGCACCGTGGTCCATCGGTTGGGCGGGCGCGTGGCCCATCTGCGAGTGGTCCATGCCCTCATGCTGCATGGCGGCGTTGTACATCTTGCCCTGCATGGCGATCATTTCTTTCTGGTGCTCGGCATGCATGGCCTTGTCACCCAGGTTGAACTCATGGGGCAGCTTGCCTTCGTTGGTCACCACGAAGCGGACGGTCTCGCCCGCTTTCACGTGCAGGCTCTTGGGCTCGAAGGCGATGTCCTTCAGCACCACTTCGACGGTGCGGGTGGCCTTGGCAGCCGGGGCTGGCTCGCCGAATGCGAAGGTTTTTGCCTCGCCGGCCAGGGTGGGCAGGCTGACCAGGGCCAGGGCGGCGGCGATGAACAGGTGTTTCATGATGACTCCGAAGATCACGGCGGGATGAGGCCACTCTAGAAAGGTGCGGCTGGCGCTTGGCTGACAGCAAGATTACAACTTTGTCAGCTTGGGCGAGGCTCGAGTTAGTCACGTATCATTTCAGCCACCCCCTCATCCCTGTGGGAGCGGGCCAACCCTCTGATTGTGGATTGAGCATGAAACTGCTGATCGTCGAAGACCAGGCCCGCACCGGCCAGTACCTGAGCCAGGGCCTGAGCGAAGCCGGCTTCGCCACCGAACTGGCCACCGACGGCGAGACCGGCCAGTACCTGGCCCTGACCGGCGACCACGACTTGCTGATTCTCGACGTGATGCTGCCAGGGCGTGACGGCTGGCAGATCCTGCAGGCCGTGCGCACTGCTGGCCTGGACACCCCGGTGCTGTTCCTGACCGCCCGCGACGCCGTCGAAGACCGCGTGCACGGCCTGGAACTGGGCGCCGACGATTACCTGGTCAAGCCGTTCGCCTTCTCCGAGTTGCTGGCCCGGGTACGCAGCCTGCTGCGCCGCGGTGCCAGCCCGAGCCAGGACACCACCCTGACCCTCGCCGACCTGCGCCTGGACCTGATCCGCCGCCGCGCCGAACGGGCCGGCACGCGCATCGACCTGACGGCCAAGGAATTTGCCCTGCTCGAACTGCTGCTGCGCCGCCAGGGCGAGGTGCTGCCCAAATCGCTGATCGCCTCGCAGGTGTGGGACATGAACTTCGACAGCGACACCAACGTCATCGAAGTGGCCGTGCGCCGCCTGCGCCTGAAGATCGACGACCCGCACCCGAACAAGCTGATCCATACCGTGCGCGGCATGGGCTACGTGCTCGAAGAGCGCCACGACTGATGCGCAGGCTGTCCCTCGGCACGCGCCTGGCACTGCTGTTTGCCGCCTGCACCGCCACCGTGTCGCTGGGCGCCGGGCTGCTGTTCAACCGCGCCAGCGAGCAGCATTTCGTCGAACTGGACCAGCAACTGCTGGAGTCGCGCCTTTCTCTGTTTCGCAGCCAGCTCGCTGGCGTGAAGCACCCCGGCCAGCTGCAAGGTCGCTTGCCAGCCCTGCGCAACGAGCTCAGCCACCAGGCCGACCTTGCGCTGCGCATCGATGGCCCCGACGGTGCCAACTGGTTCGCCAGCCGTGACGGCCTGCCAGGCACACCGTCGACGCCCACGCTGACGACCCTGCACGCAGAAGGCGTCGATTACCGAAGCCTCACGGTACCCGCGGACGAGCAGACGCCTGCACAGCTGACGTTGTATCTCGATATCACCCATCACCAGCACTTCCTGCAAGGCATGCAGCGCCTGATCTGGCTCACCGTCGGGTTGTCTGCGCTGGCCACTGCCCTGCTCGGTGCCTGGGCCGCACGCAGTGGCCTGCGCCCCCTGCGCCAGATGGGCCAGGTGGCCGCCAGCGTGTCGGCACGCTCCCTGACCACGCGCCTGCCGGTGGCGCAGATGCCCGAGGAGCTGGCCGAACTGGCCACTACCGTGAACGCCATGTTGCAACGCCTGGACGACGCCTTCCAGCGCCTGTCGGCGTTCTCTGCCGACATCGCCCACGAACTGCGCACGCCGCTGTCCAACCTGCTGACCCACACCCAGGTGACCCTCACCCGTCCGCGCAGCCTGGAGGAGTATCGCGAGGCTCTGCATGGCAACCTTGAGGAGCTGCAGTGGATGGCGCAGATGATCAACGACATGCTGTTCCTCGCCAAGGCTGACCACGGCCTGCTGGTGCCAGGGCAGACGGCGCTGGCCCTGCACGAAGACGTGGATGCGCTGCTGGAGTACTACGCGCCGCTGGCCGAGGACAACGAAGTGCAATTGCTGCGCGAGGGCGAGGCGATCGTGCAGGGTGACCGGCCTATGCTGCGACGGGCGCTGTCCAACCTGCTCGACAATGCCCTGCGCTTCACCCCGCCAGGCGGGCAGATACGGGTGACGCTGGAGCCGGGGCTGCGGATTTGCGTGGCCAATACCGGGGTGGCCATTGACGCGGCGGCGTTACCGCGCGTGTTCGATCGCTTCTACCGGGTCGACCCGGCACGGCGGGAAGGCAGCAGCGAGCATGCAGGGCTGGGGTTGGCGATTACCCGGTCGATCGTACAGGCCCATGGCGGGAGCATTCGGGCGCAATGCCAGGATGGCTGGACCCGTTTCGTGATCGAATTGCCTGAAGTTCGGTGAAATGGGGGCTGCTTCGCAGCCCTTCGCGGGCAAGCCCGCTCCCACAGGGATCGCGCCAGCTTTTAGAACTTGAGCAAGACAGTTGCTCCCACAGGGTATGCGGACCGCTTGCGAACTCAGTTCTCTAGCCACAGCGCAGTCCACAGGGCTGGGGAATCTCCCACAGGGATCGCGCCAGATTCCAGAAATTGAGCAACACAGTTGCTCCCACAGGTATTGCACAGCCTTCAGGGCTTGTGCTGCCCCTGTGGGAGCGGGCTTGCCCGCGAAAGGGCCCTGACAGGAGGACTCAGACCGCCAGGCCAATCGCCGGCTGCACCTGCGACGCCCGGTAAGCGGGATAGATGGTCGCCAGGAAGCTCATCACCAGCCCGGCCGCACAGATCATCAGCACATCCCCGCCCTGCAGCTCGGACGGCAAGCTGCTGACGAAGTAAACATCCGAGGTGAAGATGTGTTGCCCACTCACCCGCTCCAGCCAGCCGACGATCTGGCTGACATTGAGCGCGGCGATCACCCCGAGCACGCCACCGATCAAGGTGCCGACAATGCCGATCAGGCTGCCCTGAACCATGAACGTACCCATGATCTGCGCCGGCGTGGCGCCCAGGGTACGCAGGATGGCAATGTCCGGCCCCTTGTCGTTCACCACCATCACCAGGGTGGCGATGATGTTGAATGCCGCCACCGCGATGATCATCAGCAGCAACAGGCCGATCATGGTCTTTTCCATCTTCATCGCACTGAACAGGCTGCCCTGGGTGTGCGACCAGTCATCGGCACGGTAGCTATCACCCAACCCGGCAGCGATGGCCTTGGACACCTGCGGCGCGGCATACAGGTCGTGCAGTTTCAGGCGCACGCCCTGTACCTGGCCTGGCGCCCAGCGCTGCATTTCGCCGGCATCGGCCACATGCATGTAAGCCTGCGAGCCATCCAGTTCGGCACCGACCTTGAAGATGCCGACCACGGTCAGGCGTTGCATGCGCGGGGTGATGCCGCCGGGTTCCTTGCTGATTTCCGGCACGATCAGGGTCAGCTTGTCGCCGGTGTTGAGGCGAAAGCGCCGCGCGGTCAGTTCGCCGATGACCACGCCGTACTCACCCGGCTGCAGGTCTTGCAGGCGGCCCTGGACGATGTGCTGGCCGACGATGGAAACCTTGCTCTCCTCGGCCGGGTCGATGCCGCTGACCTGGATCGGCTGCATCGCGCCCTTGTACGAGAGCATGCCTTCCATCTCGGTGATCGGCGCCGCGGCCATCACCGCCGGGTTCTGCAACGCCGCGTCGGCCGCCTTGTGCCAGTCGTCCAGCGGCTGCACGCCCAGGATCGAGGCATGCGGCACCAGGCCGAGAATGCGCGAGCTCATCTCGCGCTGGAAGCCGTTCATCACCGACAGCACCACGATCATCGCCAGCACGCCCAGCGACAGGCCGATCATCGAGGTCATCGAAATGAACGAGATGAAGTGGTTGCGGCGCTTGGCCCGGGTATAGCGCGCGCCGATGAAGATGGGCAAGGGTCTGAACATGTAGGAAACACCCAAATTAAACGGGAAAACGGGGCGGCGCTGCCACCCCGTGCACTCGGTCAGATCGCCACCAGGTGGCCGTCGTCGAGCTTCAGTACGCGGTCCATCTGACGCGCCAGGTTGAGGTCGTGGGTCACCACCAGGAAGGCGGTGCGCGATGCACTGGACAACTCCTGCATCAGTTCCTGGATGCCCTGGGCGGTGTGGTGGTCGAGGTTGCCGGTCGGCTCGTCGAGCATCACCAGGCCCGGACGGTTGACCAGGGCGCGGGCGATCGCCACACGCTGGCGCTCGCCACCGGACAGTTCGGCCGGCTTGTGGTGCAGGCGATGGCCCAGGCCGACCCGCTTGAGCAGCGCCTCGGCGCGCTCACGGGCTTCCGGGATGGCGGTACGGCCAATCAGCAGCGGCATGCACACGTTCTCCATGGCGGTGAACTCTGGCAACAGGTGGTGGAACTGGTAGACGAAGCCCAGTTCGCGGTTGCGCAACAGGCCGCGGGCACGCTCGCCGAGGGCCGAGAGCTCTTCGCCGGCCAGCCACACGCTGCCCTGGGTCGGCCGGTCGAGCCCGCCGAGCAGGTTGAGCAAGGTACTCTTGCCGGAGCCGGAGCTACCGACGATGGCCACGCGTTCACCGGCGTGCAGCTCCAGGTTGAGCCCGGACAGCACCTGCACCGATTCCGGGCCCTCGTCGTAGGACTTGCCCAGGTTGCGGCAACTCAGAACGACTTTATCACTCATGCGCGACTCACTCATAACGTAGCGCCTCTGCAGGCTGGGTGCGGGCCGCACGCCAGGCCGGGTACAGGGTGGCGAAGAAACTCAGGACCAGCGCCGCACCGCAGACCATGTAGACGTCCTGGGCCTGGATCTGCGACGGCAGGTAATCGATGAAATACACGTCGGCATTGAGGAACTTGTGCCCGATCAGCGTCTCGATGCCGGCGATCGCTGCACTCACGTTCAACGCGGCGACGATCCCGACCACGGCGCCGATCAGCGTGCCGATCACCCCGATCACCGTGCCCTGAACCATGAAGATCAGCATGATCTGCCCGGGCGTGGCGCCCAGGGTACGGAGGATGGCGATGTCACCGCGCTTGTCGTTGACCACCATCACCAGGGTGGAAATGATGTTGAACGCCGCCACCGCCACGATCAGCAGCAACAGCAGGCCGATCATGGCCTTCTCCATGCGGATCGCCTGGTACAGGTTGCCGTGGGTACGGGTCCAGTCGCGGCTGTAGTATTCCTGGTCGCCCAGCTGCTGGGCGATGCTCCAGGCCACGCGCGGCGCCTGGAACAGGTCGTCGAACTTCAGGCGCAGGCCCTGTACCTGGTCCGGCTTCCAGCGGTGCAGGCGGGACAGGTCGGTGATGTTGGTCAGGCCCAGGTAACCGTCGATCTCGCCGGCACCGACGTGGAAGGTGCCGACCACGGTGAAACGTTTCATGCGCGGGAACATGCCGGCCGGGGTCACGCTGACCTCGGGGGCGACGAAGGTCAGCTTGTCGCCGATGGCCACGCCCAGCTTGGCTGCGGCCTTGTCGCCGATCATGATGCCCCACTCGCCCGGCGCCAGCTGGTCGAGGCTGCCTTGCTGGATGAAGTTGTCGATGATCGACACCTCGCGCTCGCGCGCCGGGTCGATGCCGTTGAGCAACACCTTCTGCACCTTGCCGTCATGGGTCAGCAGGCCCTGCATCTGCGTGTACGGGGCAACCGCCAGCACCTGCGGATTCTGCTTTACTTGTTGGGCAAGGGCAGACCAGTCGTTGATCGGCTGGCCGCTCTCCAGCGTGGCATGGGGGATCATGCCCAGCACGCGGGTACGCATCTCGTGGTCGAAACCGTTCATGACCGAGAGCACCACGATCATCACCACCACGCCCAGGGCGAGGCCGATCATCGAGGTCAGGGAAATGAACGAGACGAAGTGGTTACGGCGCTTGGCACGGGTGTAACGCGTACCGATGAATGCGAAAAGAGGTCTGAACATGTCGGGGCTTGTTCGGATGAAAGGGAACGTCCTTGTGGCGAGGCGCCTACGGCGGCTTTACACTCGGACCACCGCCGCAACCATGGGTTCGCCATGACGACATTAGACGAAGAAGATCGCCGCGAATACTACCGCATCGAAGATCGGATCGCACTGGAAATCAGCCCCCTCAGCGCGGCCGAAGCCCTTGAGGCAGAACTGTTGCAGGATGATTCGCCGCTGTTCAACCTGCTCAGCGAGCTGCACCTGTCCGACTTCGAGTCGCAGCACCTGCTGCGCCAGCTGAGCGAGAAGGACCGCACCCTGGCAGCCTTCCTGCGGGCGCAGAACAAGCGCCTCGACCTGCTCAGCGCAGTGGTCGCGCAAACCCTGCTCGGTGAAATCGGCGAGCCACAGCGCGTGATCATTTCCGAAGGTGGCATCGAGTTCGCGCAACCCCGGCAGATCGCCCCCGGCACCCGGGTAAAGGTGAAGATGGTGCTGATGCCACGCGCCCAAGGCCTGCTGCTGCGCGGCAAGGTCACCCACTGCGACCCGCGCCCGGACGGCGATTTCGAGGTCGGCACGGAATTCACCGACATGACCGATGCCCAACGGCAACTGCTGGCCCGCCACATCCTGCAACGCCAACAGCAGCAACGGCGCCAGCAGCTGGAACAAGACGGCCCCGCCTCCTGAGCCCTATCCCCCTGATTTGAAGGAACGAACGTGACCCTGATCTACGGCCACCGCGGCGCCAAGGGCGAAGCCCCCGAAAATACCCTGAAGAGTTTTCAGCAGTGCCTGTCCCACGGCGTCAACCGCTGCGAACTGGACCTGCACCTGTCGGCCGACAACGAGCTGATGGTGATCCACGACCCCACCCTCAAGCGCACCACCGGCCGGCGCGGCAAGGTGGTCGAGCACCCGGCCGCCGAACTGGTCCGCATCGATGCGCGCAAGGGCGGCCCCGGGCACGTTCAACCCTGCCCTATTCCGAAGCTCGAAGAGCTGTTCGAGAAATGCGCTTTCGAGCACTGGCAGCTGGAGGTCAAGAGCGCCTCGCGCACCCGCGCCGCCACCACCGTGCTGGCGATCCGCGAACTGGCGCAGCAGTACGGCCTGCTGGACAAGGTGACCATCACCTCCAGTTCACGGGAAGTGCTGGGTGCAGCCCAGGAGCTGGTACCGGATGTGAAGCGCGGGCTGGTTGCCGAGTACGCCTGGCTCGACCCGCTGAAGGTCGCGCAGAACTATGGCTGCGAGCTGCTGGCATTGAACTGGACACTGTGCACCCCTGAACGCCTGCTCAAAGCACAAGGCCAGGGCTTGCATGTGTCGGTATGGACGGTCAACGAACCGGCACTGATGCGCCGGCTCGCTGATTTTGGCGTGGACAGCCTGATTACAGACTTTCCCGGTTTGGCCAAGACCACCCTCGGGTAGGGCTGAAATCGGTCTCCCCGACCGGCTCAGGCCACCGGCCGGAGCCGCTTAAAAAAGCCGGTTCAGGCCGTCGTAGGCAGCTACCCGATAGGCTTCGGCCATGGTCGGGTAGTTGAACGTGGTGTTGACGAAGTACTTCAGATTGTTCTGCTCGCCCGGCTGGTTCATGATCGCCTGGCCGATGTGAACGATTTCCGAAGCCTGGTAGCCGAAGCAGTGCACGCCGAGGATTTCCAGGGTTTCGCGGTGGAACAGGATCTTCAGCATGCCTTGCGGCTCGCCGGCGATCTGCGCACGCGCCATGCTCTTGAAGAACGCCTTGCCCACTTCGTAAGGCACCTTGGCCTGGGTCAGCTCTTGCTCGTTCTTGCCGATCGAGCTGATCTCCGGGATGGTGTAGATGCCGGTCGGCACGTCGTTGACGAAGCGCCAGCTGCCGTTGTCGACGATGCTGCCAGCGGCCGAACGGCCCTGGTCGTGGGCAGCACTGGCCAGGCTTGGCCAGCCGATCACGTCACCGGCGCCGTAGATGTTCGGCACGGTGGTGCGGTAGGCCTCGTCGACCTCGATCTGGCCGCGGCTGTTGACCTTGATGCCGATGTTTTCCAGGCCCAGCTTGTCGGTGTTGCCGGTACGGCCGTTGCACCACAGCAAGGCGTCGGCCTTGATCTTCTTGCCCGACTTCAGGTGCAGGATCACCCCGTTGTCCAGGCCCTCGACCCGCTCGTACTCCTCGTTGTGGCGTACGGTGATGTTGTTGTTGCTGAAGTGGTAGCTCAGCGCCTGGGAAATTTCCGAGTCCAGGAAGCTCAGCAACTGGCCGCGGTTGTCGACCAGTTCCACCAGCACGCCCAGGCCACTGAAGATCGAGGCGTACTCGCAACCGATCACGCCGGCGCCGTAGACGATCAGCTTGCGCGGGGTGTGGCTGAGGCTGAGGATGGTATCGCTGTCATAGACGCGTGGGTGGTGGAAGTCGATGTCGGCCGGGCGGTACGGGCGCGAGCCGGTGGCGATGATGATGTGCTTGGCGTTGAGCTTTTCCACCACACCGTTGGGGCAGACCACTTCGACGGTCTGCTCGTCGGCGAAGCTGCCGGTGCCGAAGAACACATCGACGCGGTTGCGGGCGTAGTAGCCGGTACGCGAAGCGACCTGCTTGGCGATGACCTTCTCGGCGCTCTTGAGCACGTCAGGGAACGAGAACCAGCGCGGCTCACCGATGGCACGGAACATCGGGTTGGTGTTGAACTGCATGATCTGCCGCACCGAGTGACGCAGCGCCTTGGACGGGATGGTGCCCAGGTGGGTGCAGTTGCCGCCGACCTGACGGCGGCTGTCGACCATTGCCACCTTGCGCCCCGCTTTGGCGGCGTTCATTGCCGCGCCTTCACCGGCCGGGCCGGAACCCAGCACCACTACGTCGTAGTTGTAGACAGCCATGCGTACTCCTTCAGAACTGGCCCGGGGTTACGGTTACCCGCGGGACTCGATCATGCCGCCGGGGCGTCATGAGAAAATTCGGGTGCAGTCTAATCAAGCGTGAACGCCGCGCACATTAACCCTTGGTCGCGTCGTAGGCCAATTTTGCCTGCACTACATGTCATTCACCGATCCCTGGCGGCGATCATCCCTGCCAACGCTTTCAATCGCCTTTCACCGCCTGCTCGAACGCGGGGGTAGCTCGGGAGACGAAGCCACCTTCGGCCCGAGTCACCAAAACCGCGGCCAGATCATGGGCCACGGCAAAATCCCAGCCGCGCTCCGGCCCCAGGATCAGCAGCAGGGTCGAATAACCATCGGCCTGCAGCGTCGAGCGTTCAAGCACGGTAACCGCGGCCAGGTCGTGGTCGACCGGGCGCCCGAGGCGGGCATCGAAGGTGTGCGAATAGCGCCGGCCATTCTCCTCGAAATAGTGGCGATAGTCACCCGAGGTCGACACCCCCAGGCCATTGACCGGGATGATCTGGCGGGCGATCTGGCGGTCTTCGCGCGGCAACTCCAGGGCGATGCGCCAGGGGCTGCCGTCGGGCTTGCGGCCCGCGGCCTTGAGCTCGCCGGTGACTTCGGCGACAAAACGGGTCACACCCATGGCGCGCAGGCGCTCGGCGATCAGGTCGACAGCGTGGCCGGCGGCGATGCTGTTGAAGTCCAGCTGCACCGGGGCATCCTTGCACAGTGCCTGGCCGTCGATGCGCAAGTGGCGGTAGCCGACGCGCTCACGGGCCAGGGCCAGAGCCTGCGGGTCGGGCACCTGCTCATGGCGGGCCTGCGGGCCGAAACCCCAGAGGTCGAGCAGCGGTTCGACAGTGAGGTCGAAAGCGCCGTCGCTCAGTTCGGCCAGGTGCTGGCCGAGGGCGACCAGTTCGAGCATGTCGGGCGGCAAGGCCATGCACTGGTTGGCGGGCAGCAGGTTGAACTGGCTGACGGTGGAATCGCCGCGATAGGTCGAATAATGCTGGTCGATGTCGTTGAGGATGGCCTCGACCGCCGCCTGGACCTGGGCCGGTGCCGGGCCGCCAGGCTCGCGGACGTACTGGATGCTGTAGCTGCTGCCCATGGTCGGGCCGCCGAGGCGCTCCAGGGTCGGGCCCTGATTGCAGGCGGTCAGGAGCATCAGCAGGATTGAAAGTAATGCACGCAATATCGAGATCTCGATCGTCTGTACCGGCCTTTTCGCGGGCAAGCCCGCTTCCACAGGGATATCACAAGCCTTGAAACCAGTGGTATCCCTGTGGGAGCGGGCTTGCCCGCGAAAAGGCCGGCACAACGACAACAAATGTCAGGCAAAAAAAACGGGAACCCGAAGGTTCCCGTTTTTTCATGCGCTTACAAGCGGATCAGCGTGGAAACGCTGGCGGGTTCACACCCGACATCTCTTCCATCACGCGAACCACCTGGCAGCTGTAACCGAATTCGTTGTCGTACCAGACGTACAGGACAACGCGGTTGTCGTTGGCGATGGTCGCCTCGGCATCCACCACACCGGCGTGGCGCGAACCGACGAAGTCGGTCGAAACCACTTCCTGCGAGCTGACGTAGTCGATCTGCTTGTGCAGTTCCGAGTGCATGGCGGTCTGGCGCAGGTACTCGTTGATCTCGTCGCGGGTGGTCGGCTTCTCGAGGTTCAGGTTGAGAATGGCCATCGAAACGTTCGGCGTCGGAACGCGAATGGCGTTGCCGGTCAGCTTGCCCTTGAGCACTGGCAGTGCCTTGGCGGCAGCGGTGGCGGCGCCGGTTTCGGTGATGACCATGTTCAGCGGCGCGGCACGGCCACGGCGGCTGCCCTTGTGGAAGTTGTCGATCAGGTTCTGGTCGTTGGTGAACGAGTGAACGGTTTCGACGTGGCCGTTGACGATGCCGTACTGGTCGTTGATGGCCTTGAGCACCGGCACGATGGCGTTGGTGGTGCAGGACGCTGCCGAGATGATCTTGTCATCGGCAGTGATGTCGCCGTGGTTGATGCCGTGCACGATGTTCTTCAGCGCGCCCTTGCCAGGTGCGGTGAGGATCACGCGGGCAGCGCCCGGGCAGGCCAGGTGCTGGCCCAGGCCGTCGGCGTCACGCCATACGCCGGTGTTGTCGACGATCAGCGCGTTTTCGATGCCGTACTGGGTGTAGTCGACTTCGCTCGGGCTCTTGGCGTAGATGATCTGGATCAGGTTGCCGTTGGCGGTGAGGGTGTTGTTGGCTTCGTCGATGGTGATGGTGCCATCGAACGGGCCATGCACCGAGTCACGGCGCAGCAGGCTGGCACGCTTGACCAGATCGTTCTCGGCGCCTTTGCGCACGACGATGGCACGCAGGCGCAGGCCGTCGCCACCACCGGTCTTTTCGATCAGGATGCGCGCCAGCAGGCGGCCGATGCGGCCGAAGCCGTACAGGACGACGTCGGTACCCTTGCGGGCCGAAGCGTTCTGCTGGCCAACCACGTCGGCCAGTTCTTCACGGACGAACTGCTCGGCAGTGCGGCCGTTGCCTTCCTGCTTGAACTTGTTGGCCAGCTTGCCCAGGTCGACCGAAGCGGCGCCCAGTTTCAGCTCGCTGATGGCCTTGAGCAGGGGGAATGTCTCGTGTACGGACAGTTCGGTCTCGTCGGTCTGACGGTGACGCGCAAAGCGGTGGGCTTTGAGGATCGAGATAACCGAACGGTTGATCAGGCTACGGCCATAAATCGAGCTCACCACATTGTTGTTGCGGTAGAGCTGACCGATAAGCGGGATCATCGCTTCAGCCAACGCTTCACGATCGATCCACTCACCAAGACACTGGTCGGGCTTCTGAGTCACGGGAACCTTCCACATGTAGGGACAGAAAAAAGGGGCTACATTATGACGCCCCTGTGCGTAACCGGCAATGAGCGCCTGTCGCCGATGGCAAAGCCCGCTGTTCATGGCCTGTCGAGCCTGACAGCAGGCACCGTCACCGGTACAATCGATCTCTTTGCCGCAACGCTTGGAGTGCAATCTCCCGTGTCAGTTCTGCGCCTACCGCAAATGTCGGCCACGGCCGGCAAACAAACCTGGGGCAACCTGCCCGGTGCCGCCCTCAGCCTGGCCATCGCCGAGGCCGCCAGCAGCGCGGGCCGCTTTACGCTGCTGCTGACCGCCGACAGCCAGGCCGCCGATCGTCTGGAACAGGAGCTTCGCTTCTTTGCCCCGGACCTGCCGGTGCTGCCGTTCCCCGATTGGGAAACCCTGCCCTACGACCTGTTCTCGCCGCACCAGGACATCATTTCCCAGCGCATCGCCAGCCTCTACCGGCTGCCGGAGCTGAGCCACGGCATTCTGGTAGTGCCGATCACCACCGCACTGCACCGCCTGGCACCGACCCGTTTCCTGCTCGGCAGCAGCCTGGTGCTGGACGTGGGCCAGACCATCGACGTCGAGCAGATGCGCACGCGCCTGGAGGCTACCGGCTACCGCTGCGTCGACACGGTCTACGAGCATGGTGAGTTCGCCGTGCGTGGCGCACTGATCGACCTGTTCCCGATGGGCAGCAAGCTGCCTTATCGCATCGACCTGTTCGATGACGAGATCGAAACCCTGCGCACCTTCGACCCGGAGACCCAGCGCTCGATCGACAAGGTCGACTCGATCCGCCTGCTGCCGGCGCGCGAGTTCCCCATGCAGAAGGAAGAGGTGACCCGCTTCAAGGCGCGTTTCCGCGAACGTTTCGATGTCGACTTCCGCCGCAGCGCGATCTTTCAGGACCTGGCCAGCGGCATCATCCCTGCCGGCATCGAGTACTACCTGCCACTGTTCTTCGAAGAAACCGCGACTCTGTTCGACTACCTGCCCGCCGACACCCAGGTGTTCTCGCTGCCGGGTGTCGAGCAGGCCGCCGAGCACTTCTGGAACGACGTGCGCGGGCGCTATGAGGAGCGCCGTGGCGACCTGACCCGCCCGCTGCTGCCGCCGGCCGAACTGTTCCTGCCCGTGGAAGACTGCTTCGCCCAGCTCAAGCAGTGGCCACGGGTGGTGGTCAGCGCCGACGACATCGAAGCCGGCGCCGGCCGCGAGCGATTCCCCGCGCGCGCCCTGCCCAACCTGGCCATCGAAGCCAAGGCCAACCAGCCGTTGGCGGCGCTGGCCGAATTCCTCGACCAGTTCAGCGGCCGCGTGCTGTTCACCGCCGAATCGGCGGGCCGCCGCGAGGTGCTGCTGGAGCTGCTCGAACGCCTCAAGCTGCGCCCGCAGACGGTCGACGGCTGGGCCGACTTCATTACCGGCCGCGAGCGCCTGGCAATCACCATCGCCCCGCTGGACGATGGCCTGCTACTGGATGACCCGGCCGTCGCACTGGTTGCCGAGAGCCCGCTGTTCGGCCAGCGCGTGATGCAACGCCGGCGCCGCGAAAAGCGTGGCGAGGCCGCCAACGACGCGGTGATCAAGAACCTCACCGAGCTGCGCGAAGGCGCGCCGGTGGTGCACATCGACCATGGCGTGGGCCGCTACCTGGGCCTGGCCACCCTGGAAATCGACGGCCAGGCCGCCGAATTCCTCACCCTGGAATACGCCGAGGGCGCCAAGCTGTACGTGCCGGTGGCCAACCTGCACCTGATCGCCCGCTACACCGGCAGCGATGACGCCCTGGCGCCGCTGCACCGGCTGGGCTCCGAAGCCTGGCAGAAAGCCAAGCGCAAGGCCGCCGAGCAGGTTCGCGACGTGGCGGCCGAGTTGCTCGACATCTACGCCCGCCGCGCCGCGCGCAAGGGCTATGCGTTTGCCGACCCGGCCGCCGACTACGCCACTTTCAGCGCAGGCTTCCCGTTCGAGGAAACCCCCGACCAGCAAGCGGCCATCGAGGCGGTGCGGGTCGACATGCTGGCGCCCAAGCCGATGGACCGCCTGGTGTGCGGCGACGTCGGTTTCGGCAAGACCGAAGTGGCCATGCGCGCAGCCTTCATCGCCGTGCACAGCGGCCGCCAGGTGGCGGTGCTGGTGCCGACCACCCTGCTCGCCCAGCAGCACTACAACAGCTTCCGCGACCGCTTCGCCGAATGGCCGGTGAAGGTCGAGGTGATGAGCCGCTTCAAGTCGGCCAAGGAAGTGGCCGCCGCCGCCGCCGACCTTGCCGAAGGCAAGATCGACATCCTCATCGGCACCCACAAGCTGCTGCAGGATGACGTGCGCTTCAAGGACCTGGGCCTGGCGATCATCGACGAGGAGCACCGCTTCGGTGTGCGCCAGAAGGAGCAGCTCAAGGCCCTGCGCAGCGAGGTGGACATCCTCACCCTGACCGCCACACCGATCCCGCGCACGCTGAACATGGCGGTGGCGGGCATGCGCGACCTGTCGATCATCGCCACCCCGCCGGCGCGGCGCCTGTCGGTGCGCACCTTCGTCATGGAGCAGAACAAGAGCACGGTCAAGGAAGCGCTGCTGCGTGAGCTGTTGCGCGGCGGCCAGGTGTACTACCTGCACAACGACGTGAAAACCATCGAGAAGTGCGCCGCCGAACTGGCCGAGCTGGTCCCGGAAGCGCGTATCGGCATCGGCCACGGGCAGATGCGCGAGCGCGAACTGGAACAGGTGATGAGCGACTTCTACCACAAGCGCTTCAACGTGCTGATCGCCTCGACCATCATCGAGACCGGCATCGACGTGCCGAGCGCCAACACCATCGTCATCGAGCGCGCCGACAAGTTCGGCCTGGCCCAGTTGCACCAGCTGCGTGGCCGTGTCGGCCGCAGCCACCACCAGGCCTACGCCTACCTGCTGACGCCACAGCGGCAGAAGATCAGCGCCGACGCCGAGAAACGCCTGGAAGCCATCGCCAACACCCAGGACCTGGGTGCCGGCTTCGTCCTGGCCACCAACGACCTGGAAATCCGCGGTGCCGGCGAACTGCTGGGCGAAGGCCAGAGCGGGCAGATCCAGGCGGTGGGCTTCACCCTGTACATGGAAATGCTCGAACGCGCGGTCAAGGCCATCCGCAAAGGTACCCAGCCAAACCTCGAGCAACCGCTGGGCGGCGGCCCGGAAATCAACCTGCGCCTGCCGGCACTGATCCCCGAGGACTACCTGCCCGACGTGCATGCGCGCCTGATCCTCTACAAGCGCATCGCCTCGGCGGCCGACGAAGACGGCCTCAAGGACCTGCAAGTGGAGATGATCGACCGCTTCGGCCTGCTCCCCGAGCCGACCAAGAACCTGATGCGCCTGACCTTGCTCAAGCTGCAGGCGGAAACGCTCGGCATCAAGAAAGTCGACGCCGGCCCCAATGGCGGCAAGCTCGAATTCGAGGCCGAGACCCCGGTCGACCCGCTGACCCTGATCAAGCTGATCCAGGGCCAGCCCAAACGCTACAAGTTCGAAGGCGCCACGCAGTTCCGTTTCCTGGTCCCGATGGAACGCCCCGAAGAACGCTTCAATACCCTGGAGGCGCTGTTCGAGCGCCTGACCCCACAGCCTGCCTAAGGAAGATCCATGCGTAGCATCCGTTGCCTGACCCTGCTGATCGCGCTGTTCGCGCCAGCCGCCTTCGCCGAAGGCATGTATCAGGTGGAAATGATTCTGGTGCGGCAGAACAGCGTGCCCGCCTTCACCAGCCCGTTCGCCCCGGAAGACTGGAGCGCGGGCGCCCCACGCCTGGACAAAGGCGCCGAACGCCCGTTGGCGCTGCAGGACGAGGCCACCCGGCTGGAGGCCACCGCCGACTACACCGTGCTGCTGCACAAAGCCTGGCAGCAACCGGTTGGCAGCGAGCCGAGCCGCATCGCCCTGGGTTCAGGCGCAGAGCAGTTCGGCCACTTCCCGATCGAAGGCAACCTGAGCATCACCGAGGGTCGCTTCATCGCCGTAGCCGCCAACTTCTGGGTCAACCAGCTCGACAGCAACGGCAACGTACTGCAGAGCGAGCAGTTCAAGCAGAGCAACAGCAACATGAAAAGCGGCCTGCTGACCTTCCTCGATGGCGGCCACCTGGCACTGCTGCTGAAGGTCACGGCACCGGGCACACCGAAGATGCCAGTGATGGACCCGGAGATGATGGAGCAGTGATGCCATGAGCCGCGACGCTCTCCAGTTGCTGCGCGAATACCCGAACTGGACCCAGTCGTTCACCGGCCCGGTCCTGCAGCGCGGCGAGCGTTACGCCCGAGAAGACCGAGTAGAGATCGAGCACTGCAGTGGCCCGCTCATCGAAGCCAGCTGTCGCGGCAGCGAGGGCAGCCCTTATCGGCAGAAGATCACCCTCACCGCCCTGGCGGGTCGCTGCCACGTACGCGGCCAGTGCAGCTGCCCGGTGGGGCACAACTGCAAGCATTGCGCCGCCGCGCTGTTCGTCTTGAGCGAGCCGCAGGCAACGGCGAAAAGTGACGGTGACGCACTACCGGCCGACCTGCAGCGCTGGCTCAAAGGCCTCGAGCAACCCGTGCAGGAGCCCGCCGAAACCCACGACAAACGCGGGCGCATGGTCTGCTACCAGCTCAGGCTGACTGAAGAACCCGGTTGTGCACTGCGGGTTCGCAAAGGCATACGCGAAGAGCAGGGCCTGCGCTATAGCCGCGTGCAGTCACTCTACGAATTCCTTTACGAACCCCCGCGCTTCGTCCAGGAAGAGGACATCCGCATCCTGCGCCTGCTTTCGGCATTGAATCAGGCCGGTGGCCAGGACCGCGGCTACCCGCTCAAAGGCCGCGAAGGCGGCGAGCTGTTCCAGCGCGCGCTGGACACCGGCCGCATGCTCTGCGACGAAAGCAAGCCCCTGCTGCGCGAAGGCCCTGCGCTTACAGCCGAATTCCGCTGGGTGCGCCTGGACAATGGTCACTATCGCGGCATCTGGTATCACGGCGAAACGCCGCTGAACTGCGTGATTGCGCTGCTGCCACTTTATTACTTCGATTTCACCCGCAGCGTGGTGGGCAAGCTCGAACACAGCCTCGATCCGCACATTGCCCTGCAACTGACCATCGCTCCTGACGTTCCGGAACACCTCGTCGTGCCTCTCAGCCACAAGCTCAACGCCTTGAACCACCAGCTCCCTACGCCGACCACGCTGGACGAACAACTCATCGACGACCTGCAGCCCAGGCCGCACCTTACCCTCGGCAGCCTCGAATTCAGTGCCTACATGCCCAAGACCGGGCGCATGCAGCGGCAGATGCAGCACCGCGCCGCGCTGGCGTTCGACTACGACGGCCTGCGCGCCAGCGGCAGCGACGACAAACCACTGACCCGCCTGATCGACGCCACCAGCCAGCGCATCCGCCGCCAGCCCCAGGCCGAACAGGCGCTGCGCAAGGTGCTGCGCGACCTCGGTTTCAAGCCCGCCACCCGCCAGAGCAAGGCCCTGCCCGACAGCGCTGGCGAGATGCTCCAGCTGCCTGACGACGAGGCCTGGCTGCGCTTCGCCCGCGACGGCCTGCCGCGCTTGCGCGAGGCTGGGTGGGACATCGATATCCACCGTGACTTCGCCTTCAACCTGCAGGAGGTGGACGACTGGTACGCCAGCATCGACGAAGCACCCGGGCATGAATGGTTCGACCTGGAGCTGGGCATCGTGGTCGAGGGCCAGCGCCACAGCCTGCTGCCGATCGTGCTGCAACTGCTGCGCAGCAACCCCGAGCTGCTGCGCCCCAGCGAGCTGGCACGGCGCAGCGACGACGAGCACCTGCTGATCGACCTCAACCGTGGCCGCCTGGACAGCCCGGCGCTGCGCGTCGCCCTACCCTATGGCCGCATCAAGGCGGTGATGGGTACCCTCGGCGAGCTGTACCTGCACGAGGACGCGGTCGGCCCGAGCCTGCGCATGGACCGCGCCGACGCTGCACGCCTGAACGAGATCGCGCACTTGCCACTGCACTGGGAAGGCGGTGCCCATGTGCGCGACCTTGGCCGGCGCCTGCGCGATGCCCGCGACCTGCAGGTCGAAGTGCCGAGCGGGCTCAACGCCACCCTGCGCCCTTACCAGCAGCAAGGCCTGAACTGGCTGCAGGCGCTGCGCGAAATGGGCACCGGCGGCATCCTTGGCGATGACATGGGCCTGGGCAAGACCCTGCAGGCCCTGGCCCACCTGCTGCTGGAAAAACAGTCCGGCCGCCTGAGCGCCCCGGCACTGGCGGTGATGCCCACCAGCCTGGTGCCCAACTGGCTCGACGAAGCCCAACGCTTTGCCCCCGGCCTGCGCGTGCTGGCCCTGCACGGCCCGGGCCGCAGCAAGCATTTTGCCAAGCTGCACGAATACGACCTGGTGCTCAGCACCTACGCCCTGGTACCGCGCGACCTGGAGCACCTGCGCGCGCAAGCCTGGCATGTGCTGGTGCTGGACGAGGCGCAGAACATCAAAAGCAGCACCAGCAAGGCCGCCCTCGCCGTCTGCGAGCTGCAGGCCAACCAGCGCCTGTGCCTGACCGGCACGCCGATGGAAAACAACCTGGGCGAGCTGTGGTCGATCTTCCACTTCCTCATGCCCGGCTGGCTGGGTGACGTGAAGCGCTTCAACCAGGATTACCGCACCCCGATCGAGCGCCACGCCGATGCCGAGCGCCTGGCCCACCTGGTCAGCCGGGTGCGCCCGTTCCTGCTGCGCCGCACCAAGGAACAGGTGGCCACCGAGCTGCCGGCCAAGACCGAAATGGTGCACTGGGTCGAACTCAGCGATGCCCAGCGCGACACCTACGAAGCGGTGCGGGTGGCCATGGACAAGAAGGTCCGCGACGAAATCGCCCGCAATGGCGCGGCACGCAGCCAGATCGTGATCCTCGACGCCCTGCTCAAGTTGCGCCAGGTGTGCTGCGACCTGCGCCTGGTCAAAGGGGTCGAGACCAAAGGCAACCAGGCCGACAAAGGCAAGCTCGGTGCACTGCTGGAGATGCTTGAAGAGCTGCTCAGCGAGGGGCGCCGGGTGCTGCTGTTCTCGCAGTTCACCTCGATGCTGGCGCTGATCGAGCAGGAGCTGGAAAAGCGCAAGATCCGCTACAGCCTGCTCACCGGCGACACCCGCGACCGGCGCACGCCGGTGCAGCAGTTCCAGCAGGGTGACAGCGAAGTGTTCCTGATCAGCCTGAAGGCTGGGGGTGTGGGGCTGAACCTGACTGCGGCCGACACCGTGATCCACTTCGACCCGTGGTGGAACCCGGCCAGCGAGAACCAGGCGACCGACCGCGCCTACCGGATTGGCCAGGACAAGCCGGTGTTCGTGTTCAAGCTGATTACCCGCGGGACGGTGGAAGAGAAGATCCAGGCGCTGCAGCAGGAGAAGGCCGCGCTGGCGGCGAGCCTGCTCGATGGCGGGCAGGCCGGGCAGTGGCGGCTTGGCGATGACGAGATCGACGCGCTGTTTGCCCCGCTACCTGGCAAGCGAGCCCGCTAAGACCGGCTTTTCCTGTACTGGCCTCTTCGCGGGCACGCCCGCTCCCACAGAGATGGCGCCGGCCTTGAGCGTAGCGCAATCCCTGTGGGAGCGGGCGCGCCCGCGAAGAGGCCAGTAAGGTCAATCAACCAGCTGGGCTTCCTTCAAGGCCCCCAGGGCCTCCAGCCAACGCGGCTGCTGGCGATAATCGGTACGGGCAAAGCCACGCCCGCGCATCTGCGCAATGCGCGGTGACGGCTTGACCTTCAAACGCTGCGCGGCAGTCAACGCCAGCTCCGCCGCCGCCCGGTCATTGCACACCAGGCCCATGTCGCAACCGGCGCTCAGCGCCGCCTCGATACGATTGGCCGCGTCACCCACCACATGTGCACCGGCCATCGACAGGTCGTCACTGAAGATCACCCCATCGAAGCCCAGCTCGCCACGCAGGATGTCCTGCAGCCAGCGCCGCGAGAACCCGGCCGGCTGGCTGTCGACCTGTGGGTAGATGACATGCGCCGGCATCACCGCCGCCAGTTGCCCGCTGAGGCGGGAAAACGGCACCAGGTCCGCCTGGCGCAGCTGCTCGAGGCTGCGCTCGTCGGTAGGAATCGCCACGTGCGAATCCGCCTCGGCCCAGCCATGCCCCGGGAAGTGCTTGCCACAGGCCGCCATGCCCGCTGCATTCATGCCGCGGATAAAGGCCCCGGCCAGCTGCGTGGCGCGCTGCGGGTCGCCTTCGAAGGCACGGCTGCCAACCACCGCACTGCGCTGGTGATCGAGGTCGAGCACCGGGGCGAAGCTCAGGTCCAGGCCGACCGCCAGCACTTCGGTTGCCATCAGCCAGCCGCACTGTTCGGCCAGGTACTCGGCATTGGCATTGTCGGCGATGGCGCGCATCGCCGGCAGGCGTACGAAGCCCTGGCGCAGGCGCTGCACCCGCCCGCCTTCCTGGTCGACCGCCAGGATCAGGTCGGGGCGGATGGCGCGGATCGAGGCGCACAGCTCACGCACCTGGCGCGGGCTGTCGATGTTGCGGGCGAAGATGATCAGGCCGGCCACTTCCGGCTGGCGCAGGAGCTGGCGATCCTCGGCAGTCAGCCATTTACCGGCGATATCCACCATCAGGGAGCCTTGCAGGCTGGCGGTCATAGGCAATCCTTCATTGCAGATTCAGTGAAGCCCACTGGGGGCAGGCGGCCTCGTCGATGCGCACCGGGCAATGTGCCGGTACTCGCTCGAACAGGCCAAGCAGGTCGGTGTTGCGCAAACGTATGCAGCCATGGGACAGCGGCACGCCCAAGGGTTCCGTGTCAGGCGTGCCGTGCAGATAGATGTAGCGGCGGAAGGTGTCAACGCTGCCCAGGCGGTTGATGCCCGGCTCGCAGCCGCTCAGCCACAGGATGCGGGTCAGGATCCAGTCACGACCGGGATGCTGCGCATGCAGTGCCGGCGACCAGACCTCGCCCGCCCAGCGCCGGCCTTGCAGCACGGCATTGACCGGCAAGCCTGCGCCGATCCGCGCACGCACCTGGTGCAGCCCGCGCGGCGTGCAACCCGAGCCGTTGCGCTCGCCTGCGCCATTGCGCGCGGTGGATACCGCAAGGCGCACGCGCAACTGCCCTTGGGCAAAGCCGTAGAGGCGCTGGTCGGCGAGGGAGATGTGCAGGAAATCGAGGTCAGGCATGGGCGCTAGCTTAGCCGAAGCGCCCTGCCCCGCCCAGCCTTCAGGCCTTGACGGTGGCGCTGCCGGTCTTGCTGCGCGGGCGCAGCTGGGCGCTGGCCATGGCGTTGTCGGTGACGCCCGTGTCGGCGCGCATGCCGGCAGCCAGGAACGGCACCATCAGGCGCATGACCTGCTCGATCGAAGTGTTGATGCCGAAATCGGTCTCGGCAATGGCGCGCAGCGCCTTGATCCCGGACATGCTGAACGCCGCGGCACCCAGCATGAAGTGCACGCGCCAGAACAGCTCAAGCGGCGGAATGCGCGGTGCGGCTTCGTTGACCAGCAGCATGTAGCGCCGAAACACCTTGCCGTACATGTCCTCGAGATAGCGCCGCAGATGGCCCTGGCTCTGGCTGAAGGCCAGGCCCAGCAGGCGCATGAAGATCGACAGGTCGTTGTTGCTGCGCGGCTGCACGGCCAGCGCCTGTTCCACCAGCATTTCCAGCAGCTCTTCAAGGCTGGGCTTCTGCTCTGGCTTGGCCTGACGCCGCTCCAGCTCGCGCTCGAGGCTGGCGCAGAACGGCCCGAGGAAGCGCGAGAAGACCGCCTGGATCAGAGCCTTCTTCGAGCCGAAATGGTAGTTGACCGCTGCGAGGTTGACCCCGGCCTTGCTGGTAATCAGCCGTAACGAGGTTTCCGCAAAGCCTCTTTCCGCGAACAGCTGCTCGGCAGCATCGAGAATGCGTTCAACGGTTTCAGATTGGGCCATTACTACTCCGCCAGACAGAGACAAACAGGTGTTTGAAACATACGTTTCAGGCCTGCATCTGTCAAGGCTCGGTGACTGGGCGGTCGCCATTTAAAAGCGCCAGGATGCAGGCTGCAAGCGTCATCCTGCGTTTTTCCTGCTGCATTGTGCTTGCAGCGCATCCAGTACTGTATATAATTCCAGTCACTGTATAAAAAGACAGAGCGCCTGCCATGTTGAAACTGACGCCACGCCAAGCCGAGATCCTGGCTTTCATCAAACGCTGCCTCGAAGACAACGGCTTCCCACCGACGCGTGCGGAAATCGCTCAGGAACTGGGCTTCAAATCGCCGAACGCCGCCGAGGAGCACCTCAAGGCCCTCGCCCGCAAAGGCGCAATCGAAATGACCCCGGGCGCTTCCCGCGGCATCCGTATCCCGGGCCTTGAAGCCAAGGCCGAAGAAAACGGCTTGCCGATCATAGGCCGGGTCGCCGCTGGCGCACCGATCCTCGCCGAGCAGCACATCGAGCAATCGTGCAACATCAACCCGACCTTCTTCCACCCCCGCGCCGACTATTTGTTGCGCGTACACGGCATGAGCATGAAGGACGTCGGCATCTTCGACGGTGACCTGCTGGCCGTACACACCTGCCGTGAGGCCCGTAATGGCCAGATCGTCGTCGCCCGCATCGGCGATGAAGTGACCGTCAAGCGTTTCAAGCGCGAAGGCAGCAAAGTCTGGCTGATCGCTGAAAACCCCGAGTTCGCCCCCATCGAAGTCGACCTGAAAGAACAGGAACTGGTGATCGAGGGTTTGAGTGTCGGCGTCATTCGCCGCTGATCCAGGAGGCGTCATGCAGCAGTCCATCCAAGCACATCAGCAGGTTCAGCTTCCGCTGTTCGAAGCGTTCCTCGCCCAGCCGGTACTGCCAGGCCTGAAGGCCAGTGAGCAGGCACGCAAGAGCAGCCATCCAGAGCTGTTCAGCGAACTGTCCCTGCGTGGCGCCCCTGAACATTGCCAGAGCCTGCTGGCCCCGGTCTTGCGTGAGCTGAGCGAAGAGGAAGAAGCCCGCTGGCTGACGCTGATCGCCCCGCCCGCCAGCCTGACCCAGGCCTGGCTGCGTGATGCCGGGCTCAACCGCGAACGGATCCTGCTGTTGCACCCTCGCGGCAATCAGAGCGCACTGCAACTGGCCTGCGAAGCGCTGCGCCTGGGCCGCAGCCACACCGTGGTCAGTTGGCTCGGCAGCGTCAACGCCACTGCTCGCCAACAGCTTCTACGCGCTGCCAGTGCCGGAAATGCACAAAGCCTGAACATCCGCCTCGGCTGATGTTCAGGCTTTGCCTGTGATGCTATGTGAGCAGACGCTTTAGTGCAGTACGCGCGGCCCTTCGTCGCGCTCAAGCTCGCCATCCATCAGGCGACCTGCCATCTGCACGCCAACACTGAGCATAGCCTTGGCGACCTCGACATGCTGGCCCTGCAGGAACGCCTTGGCGTCTTCCGAGAAATCCAGGGTTACCAGGGAGCCTTCATCCTCGGCGCGACGCAGCTCGATACGGCCATCAGGCAACTCGACAATTTCCAGAAACGACGTAGACATATAGGGCAGTTCTCCACGAAAGGCCGTTAGTGTACCAGCCGTTGCAGCTATCAGCACTCACTCAACGCGTCACGGAAACGTCTCACCAAGCCTTTAAGATTGTTGCGCCAGCTTTCCAACTCCGCCCTGGACAACGCAGGATGCTCAGGCTCATCGAGATTGACCGCCTGAATCAGTGGTTGGGTGACGTCGGTTTTCGGCGTTTTCTTCGCGACCGGTGGTCGGAACAAATCGGCATAAGCACTGAGCAGTTGCGCCAACCAGGTCTCACGCTGGCGAACCAGTTCGAGCATTTCCGCAACTTCAGGAATAGCTATGGTGTTCAGCGCATCGTCGGCAAGGGCCTGTTCGACCGAAGCCACCACGGGCAAACGGTAGAAGCCACCGATTTCATGACACAGCCCCAGCAGCGCGCCGTACAGGTGGAACAACGCCGATTCACGCTCGGCCTGGACCAGGCCCTGGGCGTTCATGGCCTGACTTTGTTCAGCCTTGGCCATGGATTCGAGGGCGAGGCCAGCGAAGAAGATTTTCTGGTTGGTGCGGGTGTAGAGTTCCTGGGCCATTTTGAATGACCTCCCATGGCTGCAAGGCGGATGTCTGCATCATAAATGATTGGGGCCGCTTTGCGGCCCTTCGCGGGCACGCCCGCTCCCACAGATACGGCGCCGCTCTCAAGCATTGCACCTAACTGTGGGAGCGGGTTTACCCGCGAAGGGGCGCGAAGCGGCCCCAATCACAGCGTTGAAGAATCAGCGCTTGTCTTCAACCTTCCAAGCACCACCGTCGTAGAACGCTTTCCAGCCAGTCGGCTTGCCATCGACCTCGGACTGCACGTACTGCTCCTTGGTCTTGCGGCTGTAACGAATCACCGCCGGGCGCCCTTCCGGGTCCTTTTGCGGTGCATCGCACAGGAAGTGGTACTTCGGATCGATCTCGTGCTTGTGCGGCACGATCTCCAGCACCAACGGCGCACGGGTTTCGCGGTTTTTCGGGAACTGGCTGGCAGCCAGGAACAGCCCCGAAGCGCCGTCACGCAGCACATAGGTGTCGTCGACCTTCTCGCACTTGAGCTCCGGCATCTCCACCTTGTCCATCTTCGGTGGCGCTGCCTCACCGCTCTTGAGCAGTTTGCGGGTGTTCTTGCACGCAGGGTTGGTACAACCGAAGAACTTGCCGAAACGGCCCGTCTTGAGCTGCATTTCGCTGCCGCACTTGTCGCACTCCAGGCTCGGCCCTTCGTAGCCCTTGATGCGGTAGCTGCCCTCCTCGATCTCGTAACCGGCGCAATCCGGATTGTTACCGCAGATGTGCAGCTTGTGCTTCTCGTCCAGCAGGTATGCGTCCATTGCCGTGGCGCAGATCGGGCAGCGGTGCTTGCCCAGCAGCACGCGCGACTCCGACTCACCCTCGTCGTCCGCAGCAATCTCGTCGCCCGGCACCAGGTTCACGGTGGCCTTGCAACGCTCCTTCGGCGGCAGGCTGTAGCCCGAGCAACCGAGGAACACACCGGTGGAAGCAGTGCGGATCATCATCGGACGGCCGCATTCCTTGCATGGAATGTTGGTCATGGTCGGCTGGTTGGCACGCATGCCGCTTTCGGCGGACTCTGCGGTCAGCAGTTTCTTGCTGAAGTCGCCGTAGAACTCGTCGAGTACGTTTTTCCAGTCGCGCTCACCCTGGGCCACGTCGTCGAGGTTCTCTTCCATGCCGGCCGTGAAGCCATAGTCCATCAGGTTGGAGAAGCTTTCCGACAAGCGCTCGGTGACGATGTCGCCCATCTTCTCGGAGTAGAAGCGGCGATTGTGCAGGGTGACGTAACCACGGTCCTGGATGGTGGAAATGATCGCCGCATAGGTCGACGGGCGGCCAATGCCGCGCTTTTCCATTTCCTTGACCAGGCTGGCTTCGGTGAAGCGCGCCGGCGGCTTGGTGAAGTGCTGGCTCGGGTCGAGCTGAATCAGCTTGAGCGCTTCGCCCTGGGCCATTTCCGGCAACACATCGTCTTCGCCGGGCTTGCTTTGCTGGGGCAGCACGCGGGTGTAACCGTCGAACTTGAGGATGCGGCCCTTGGCGCGCAGCTCGAAGTCGCCAGCCGCCACGGTGACGCTGGTGGACAGGTACTGCGCCGGCGGCATCTGGCAGGCCAGGAACTGGCGCCAGATCAGCTCGTACAGGCGCTCCGCGTCCCGCTCCATGCCACTGAGCTTGGTCGGGTGCATGTTGACGTCGGACGGGCGAATCGCCTCGTGCGCTTCCTGGGCACCTTCCTTGCTGCCGTACACCAGCGGGGTTTCCGGCAGGTACTGCTTGCCGAACTCGCGCTCGATGTAGCTGCGCGCCATGTCCAGGGCGTCGGCCGACAGGTTGGTCGAGTCGGTACGCATGTAGGTGATGTAACCCGCTTCGTACAGACGCTGGGCCATCATCATGGTCTTCTTCACCCCGAAGCCCAGGCGGTTGCTCGCCGCCTGCTGCAGGGTGGAGGTGATGAACGGGGCCGACGGCTTGCTGCTGGTCGGGCGGTCTTCGCGCTTGATCACGCTGTAGCTGGACGCCTTGAGCTTCTCCAGCGCAGCCATGGCCTGGGCTTCGTTCAGCGGCTTGAAGGCTTCGCCTTTCTCGCGCGCCACTTCGAAGCGCACCTTGGCGTTCTTGGCGGTGCCGAGGTCGGCGTGCACTTCCCAGTATTCTTCCGGCACGAAGGCGCGGATCTCGCGCTCACGCTCGACCACCAGCTTCACCGCTACCGACTGCACGCGGCCGGCAGACAGGCCACGGGCGATCTTGGCCCACAGCAGCGGCGAGACCATGTAGCCAACCACGCGGTCGAGGAAACGCCGCGCCTGCTGGGCGTTGACCCGGTCGATGTCCAGCTCGCCTGGCTGCGAGAACGCTTCCTGGATCGCCTTCTTGGTGATTTCGTTGAACACCACGCGCTTGTAGCGGGTGTCGTCACCCCCGATGGCTTCGCGCAGGTGCCAGGCAATGGCTTCCCCTTCGCGGTCCAAGTCGGTTGCGAGGTAGATGGTGTCGGCATCCTTGGCCAGGCGGCGCAGTTCTTCGATCACCTTTTCCTTGCCGGGAAGGATCTCGTACTTGGCCTTCCAGCCGTGCTCGGGGTCGACGCCCATGCGCGCCACCAGCTGGCGACGGGCCTTCTCTTTCGGCGACAGCGCCGGAGCCTCACCCGCAGCGGCCTTGCCACGCTTGGCGGCCGGCTCTTTGCTTGCGCTGGCCGAACCGCTGGTGGGGAGGTCTCGGATATGGCCGATACTCGACTTCACCACGTACTGGTTGCCCAGGTACTTGTTGATGGTCTTGGCCTTGGCCGGGGATTCCACAATGACCAGCGATTTGCCCATGGATCGGAGTATTCCTGAATCTGAAGATGAAAAACGCGTCAGGTGCCGGACGCGGCACCGCTATATATAGTGGCAAAAGAGTGAGGTCAAGCGTGGTCGATCACGCTTGCGACTTGCCAGACAGCTCAGGCAGCCCTGCTTCGGCCTTGACCAAAGCAAAGCGCGGCACCTGCTCGCCGTCAACCTCGACGGACTCCTGGAACATCGCAAGCGGCCTCACCCAGAAGCTGTAATCACCATACAGGCATTGGTAGAAGACCATCCACTCTTCGTTCTCGGAGTGCCGTGCAACACTGAAGACACGGTACTCAGGCCCTTTGTAATGCCGGTATACGCCTGGTTGTATCTGCATGTCGCCCTTCCTCTTGAAACAAATTCTGTAAAAAAACAAAAACCGGGGCACAAGGCCCCGGCTGCTGTCCCGCAACGCGATCAGACGCGTTCGAAGACAGTGGTGATACCTTGGCCAAGGCCGACGCACATGGTCGCCACCCCCAGGGTGCCGCCATTCTGCTTCATGACGTTGAGCAGGGTGCCGGAAATCCGTGCACCGGAGCAACCGAACGGGTGGCCCAAAGCGATGGCGCCGCCGTGCAGGTTAACCTTCTCATCCATCTTGTCGAGCACTTTCAAGTCTTTGAGCACGGGCAGGGCCTGTGCGGCGAAGGCTTCGTTGAGCTCGATGAAGTCGATATCGGCCATGGTCAGGCCGGCGCGCTTGAGCGCTTTCTGGGTCGATGGCACCGGGCCGTAGCCCATGATTGCCGGGTCGACACCGGCCACCGCCATCGAGCGGATCACCGCCAGTGGCTGAATACCCAGGTCCATGGCGCGCTGGCCGGACATGACGATCATGCACGAAGCGCCGTCGGTGATCTGCGACGACGTACCGGCCGTCACGGTGCCGCCTTTCGGGTTGAACGCCGGCTTCAGCGACGCCAGGCCCTCGAGGGTGGTTTCCGGGCGAATGGTCTCGTCGAAATCGAAGACCTTCAGGAAACCATTCTCGTCATAGCCCTGCATCGGGATGATCTCGTCCTTGAACTTGCCTTCGACCGTCGCCTTGTGGGCGAGCTGGTGCGAACGCAGGCCGAACAGGTCCTGCTGCTCACGGCTGATGCCATGCATCTTGCCCAGCATTTCGGCAGTCAGGCCCATCATCCCGGAGGCCTTGGCAGCATGCAGGGACAGGTGCGGGTTAGGGTCGACGCCATGCATCATGCTGACGTGGCCCATGTGCTCGACGCCGCCGACCACGAACACGTCACCGTTGCCGGTCATGATCGCCTGGGCAGCGGTGTGCAGCGCGCTCATCGACGAGCCGCACAGGCGGCTGACGGTCTGGGCGGCCGAGGTGTGCGGAATCTGGGTCATCAGCGACGCCATGCGGGCGATGTTCCAGCCCTGCTCCAGGGTCTGGTTGACGCAGCCCCAGATCACGTCTTCGACTTCTTTCGGGTCGACCTTGCCGTTGCGTTCCAGCAGCTTGCTGATCAGGTGCGCGGACATGTCTTCGGCGCGGGTGTTGCGGTGCATGCCACCCTTGGAGCGGCCCATGGGGGTGCGACCGAAGTCGACAATCACCACGTCTCTTGGATTCAGGCTCATATCAAATCTCTCGCTCTAGCTCGTTGACCACTCAGTTGAAGAAGCGCTGGCCGTTCTTGGCCATTTCACGCAGCTTCGCGGTCGGGTGGTACAGCGGCCCCAGGTCGGCGTACTGATCGGCCAGGGCAACGAATTCGGCCACACCGATCGAGTCGATGTAGCGCAGCGCACCACCCCGGAAGGGAGGGAAACCAATGCCGTAGACCAGGCCCATGTCGGCTTCGGCGGCGGTTTCGACGATGCCGTCTTCCAGGCAGCGCACGGTCTCCAGGCACAGCGGCACCATCATCCAGTTGATGATGTCTTCGTCGGTCACTTCACGCTGCTCGAAGACGATCGGCTTGAGCACATCCAGCACGGTGGCATCGAAGACTTTCTTCGGTTTGCCGCGCTTGTCGGTCTCGTAGGCGTAGAAGCCCTTGCCGTTCTTCTGGCCCAGGCGATTAGCCTCGTACAGGGCATCGACGGCCGAACGGCGCTCGTCCTTCATGCGGTCCGGGAAGCCTTCGGCCATCACGTCGCGGCCATGGTGGCCAGTGTCGATGCCGACCACGTCCATCAGGTAGGCCGGGCCCATCGGCCAGCCGAACTTCTCCATGACCTTGTCGATGCGCACGAAGTCGACACCGGCGCTGACCAGCTTGGCGAAACCGCCAAAGTACGGGAACAGCACGCGGTTGACCAGGAAGCCCGGGCAGTCGTTGACCACGATCGGGTTCTTGCCCATCTTCTTGGCGTAGGCCACGGTGGTGGCGACCGCCACTTCACTGGACTTCTCGCCACGGATCACTTCCACCAGCGGCATCATGTGCACCGGGTTGAAGAAGTGCATGCCGACGAAGTTTTCCGGGCGCTTGAGCGCCTTGGCCAGCAGGTTGATGGAGATGGTCGAGGTGTTGGAAGCAAGGATCGCATCCTCGTTCACCTGGCCTTCCACTTCAGCCAGCACGGCCTGCTTGACCTTCGGATTCTCGACCACGGCCTCGACGACGATGTCGACGTTGGCGAAGTCGCCGTACGACAGGGTCGGGCGAATGGCGTTGAGCGCCTCGGCCATTTTCGCCGGGGTCAGGCGGCCTTTCTCGACGCGGTTGCCGAGCAGCTTGGAAGCCTCGTTCAGGCCCAGCTGGATGGCTTCCTCGCGGATGTCCTTCATCAGGATCGGGGTGCCCTTGACCGCCGACTGGTAGGCGATGCCGCCGCCCATGATACCGGCGCCGAGCACGGCGGCCTGCTTCACGTCGTGGGCGATTTCGTCATGGGCCTTGGCCTTGCGCTTGAGTTCCTGGTCATTCAGGAACAGGCCGATCAGGCTTTCGGCTACCGAGGTCTTGGCCAGCTTGGCAAAGCCTGCGGCCTCGACTTCCAGGGCCTTGTCGCGGCCGAAGTTGGCGGCCTTCTGGATGGTCTTGATGGCCTCTACCGGTGCCGGGTAGTTCGGGCCGGCCTGGCCGGCGACGAAGCCCTTGGCGGTCTCGAAGGCCATCATCTGCTCGATGGCGTTGAGCTTGAGCTTTTCCAGCTTGGGCTGGCGCTTGGCCTTGTAGTCCAGCTCGCCGCTGATGGCGCGCTTGATCAGGTCCAGGGCGCCGGCCTGCAGCAGCTCAGGGGCCACCACGGCGTCGACGGCGCCGACTTTCAGGGCGTCTTCGGCGCGGTTTTCCTTGCCGGCGGCGATCCATTCGATGGCGTTGTCCGAGCCGATCAGGCGCGGCAGGCGCACGGTGCCACCGAAGCCTGGGTAGATGCCCAGCTTGACTTCCGGCAGGCCGATCTTGGCGCTGGTCGACATGACCCGGTAGTCGGCTGCCAGGCACATTTCCAGGCCGCCACCCAGGGCGATGCCGTTGATGGCCGCCACGGTCGGCACTTCGAGGTCTTCGAAGGCGTTGAAGATGCGGTTGGCTTCCAGGTTGCCGGCAACCAGTTCGGCCTCGGGCAGCTTGAAGTTGTCGACGAATTCGGTGATGTCGGCGCCGACGATGAACACGTCCTTGCCACTGCTGACGATCACGCCTTTCACCGAGGCGTCGGCCTTGATGGCGTCGACAGCCTGGCGCAGCTCGTCCAGGGTCAGGCGATTGAACTTGTTGACGGACTCACCCTTGAGGTCGAACTTCAGTTCGACGATGCCGCTTTCAAGAGCCTTAACCGTGATGGCTTTACCTTCGTAAATCATCAACTGATCTCCACGATATGGAAGCTGAACTGTACGCGCCGAACGCTGGTGGAAGAGCTGGCCTTGCCGCCCCTGCCCCAGGCACACCCGTCAGCACGCTAGTCGGGATTCTGTATGAGCGAGATGACATACAAACGCTCAATTCATACGCCCGTTTGATTTGGGTATGCACACATTCTCCGAAAAGATCGGCGTTGTCAAATGCTCCCGAAGAGGGTGAAAACGCGACTTTCCGGTCATTTTGTATCGCCGGGGTGCAAAACATGATGACAGTGATTGCCGATCATTCATGTCAGCGATTGACCACAAGGAAACGGCCGGCGCTGCATTTTTTTCATGCAAGCGCCCTGGGAATGGCTACACTGCGACTGGATTCAAGAATTTCCCGGCCTGCCTGGCCTTTTCTGCCCTGCAGAAACGACAAAGCGGCAACCTGGTAGCTACCGGGTTGCCGCTTTGTCGTTGTGGGCCATCAAGCGAGGGTGTCGAAGGCGTGGGCAATATCCTGCAATACAGATTCATCACCGCGCTCGCTCCAGTACAGGGCGATCATGCGCTTGTCGGCCTCGACCTTGTACACGGTCTCCGGCAAGCGCGCGAACACCTCCTTCAGGCGTGGCTCTTCGCACACTTCCTTCCACTGGTTCCACCAGACGCCGGGGCTGACCTGCCAGTAGCACCAGCTGTCTTCATGCCCCCGACGACGCCCCCGATGGTACTGTGGGCACGGGCTTGGCGGCTCTTTCTCCAGCCAATGCGGCCATTGCTGCGGTGCCAGCTGCATGGCCAGGCCCATGCGCCGCGCCTCCAGGCGCAGGCTCATCTGCTGCCCCTGCTTGCGTGACAGCCGCAGCCAGGAGAGCGGACTGAGAATCAGCGCAAGGATTGACACCACTAGCCATACCGTCATATCTGTAGATTCCATAAAGCGTTGCAAATGAGCGGGTTACTCAGTATTCACGGATGACCTGCCGGAAAGCGACCATACTTCTACTATCGCGATTGTCAGGAGTACAGCTCATGTCCTACGAACATCTTCTGGTCGCCGTCGACCTTACCGAAGAATGCGACCCGGTGATCAAACGTGCCATGGCGCTGGCGGCACCCTCGAATGCCAAGGTCTCGCTGGTGCATATCGTCGAGCCGATGGCCATGGCCTTCGGCGGCGATGTACCGATGGACCTGTCGCAACTGCAACAGCAGCAGTTCGACCAGGCCAAGGAGCGCATGGACCGCCTGTTCAACAAGTACCCCGACATCAACCGCGGCGACTCGCACCTGACCTACGGCCAGCCGCGCCAGGAAATCCACCAACTGGCCAAGGACCAGAAGTGCGACCTGATCGTGGTCGGCAGCCATGGCCGGCATGGCCTGGCGTTGCTGCTGGGCTCCACCGCCAATGACGTGCTGCACGGCGCGCCGTGCGATGTGCTGGCGGTGCGTTTGCAGAAAAAAGAATGATTTAGCCTGCGCCGGCCTCTTCGCGGGTAAACCCGCGAAGAGGCCAGCACAGCAGACTTAGCCTTCCAGCTCGGCCCACCGCTCTACCAGCGCATCCAGCTCACCCTGCAGCTTCTCGATCCTGGCCAGCACCGCCGAAGTCTCGGCAATCGGCCGCTGATAGAAGCCGGCAGCGTTCACTTCTTCCTGCGCCTCGGCCATGCGCTGCTCGACCTCGTCGATCTGCCCCGGCAGCATTTCCAGCTCGCGCTGCAGCTTGTAGCTGAGCTTCTTCTTCGAAGCATCCGCCACCGGCGCTGCTGGTGCAGGCGCTGCCACTTCCACCGGTTTTTCGACCACGGCACTGTTGAGTTCGGACTTGCCACCCTTGCTCTCGGTCACGCCGAGCAGCTTCGCCGAACCACCCTGGCGGATCCAGTCCTCGTAGCCACCGACGTACTCGCGCACCTTGCCCTCGCCTTCGAACACCAGCGTGCTGGTGACCACGTTGTCGAGGAAGGCCCGGTCGTGGCTGACCATCAGCACGGTACCCTTGTAGTTGCACAGCACCTCTTCAAGCAGCTCGAGGGTTTCCACATCCAGGTCGTTGGTCGGTTCGTCGAGCACCAGCAGGTTGGCCGGCTTGCTGAACAACTTGGCCAGCAGCAGCCGCGCACGCTCGCCACCGGACAGCGCCTTGACCGGCGTGCGCGCACGCTGCGGGCTGAACAGGAAGTCACCGAGATAGCTCAGCACATGGCGGTTCTGGCCATCGATCTCGATGAAGTCACGGCCTTCGGCGAGGTTGTCGATGACGGTCTTTTCCAGGTCGAGCTGGTGGCGCATCTGGTCGAAGTAGGCCACTTCCAGCTTGGTACCGCGCTCGACCTTGCCGGCCGTAGGCTGCAGGTCACCGAGCATCATCTTCAGCAGGGTGGTCTTGCCGGTACCGTTGGCACCCAGCAGGCCGATACGGTCCTGGCGCTGCAGGACCATGGAGAAGTCCTTGACCAGCAGCGGGCCGTCGGCGTGGTGGAAGCTGACGTTCTCCAGCACCATCACCTGCTTGCCGGATTTGTCCGCCGCCTCGATCTGGATGTTGGCCTTGCCCTGGCGCTCGCGACGCTCACTGCGCTCGACACGCAGGGCCTTGAGGGCACGCACGCGGCCTTCGTTACGGGTACGGCGGGCCTTGATGCCCTGGCGGATCCACACTTCTTCCTGGGCCAGGCGCTTGTCGAACAGCGCATTGGCAGTCTCTTCGGCGGCCAGCGCGGCCTCCTTGTGCACCAGGAAGCTGGCGTAGTCGCCGTTCCAGTCGATCAGGCCGCCGCGGTCCAGTTCGAGGATGCGCGTGGCGAGGTTCTGCAGGAACGAACGGTCGTGGGTGATGAACAGCACGGCGCCGTTGAAGCCGCGCAGGGCTTCTTCGAGCCAGGCGATGGCACCGATGTCCAGGTGGTTGGTCGGCTCGTCAAGCAGCAGCAGATCAGGCTCCGACACCAGCGCCTGGGCCAGCAGCACGCGGCGGCGCCAGCCACCGGAGAGCTCGGCCAGGGTCTTGTCGGCAGGCAGCTGCAGGCGGCTCAGGGTGCTTTCCACCACCTGCTGCAGGCGCCAGCCATCACGGGCCTCGAGCTCGTGCTGAACGTGCATGAGCTTTTCCAGATCGTCATCGCCCTGGATGTTCTGGCTCAGGTGGTGGAACTCGGCGAGCAACTCGCCAACGCCATCCAGGCCAGCGGCGACCACGTCGAACACGGTGCGCTCGTCGGCGACCGGCAGCTCCTGCGGCAACTCACCGATCTTCAGGCCGGGGGCGCGCCAGATCTCGCCGTCGTCGCCCTTCTGCTCGCCCTTGACCAGGCGCAGCATGCTCGACTTGCCGGTACCGTTGCGGCCGATGATGCACACCCGCTCGCCACGGGCGATCTGCCAGGACACTTTGTCCAGCAGCGGCATCGCGCCGAATGCGAGGGACACATCGCTGAATTTGAGCAGGGTCATGTTCGTCTCCAGAAAGCGGGCGCGCATTCTACCTGACTTGGCACTTTCCGGCATTAAGTTGACTGCCGCACAGGGGCTTGGCGACGCCCGGTCGGCGTTAACGCCCGGTTACAAGCACAGCGCTATCACCCGCCGCCGGCAAACGGCTAAGCTAAGGCAATCAGATTTCAACAGTGCTGGCTTCGCCGTCACTTCCCCATGGTTCAACTGCCCGGACGTATCATGCGCAGCCGCCTGTTACAGATTGCTTCCTGCCTGCTGCTCACCGCCGCCACCGCCAGTGCGGCGCAGGCCATCGACCTTTCCCAGCAACGCCAGTACTACGACGAGGCCAAGCGTGCGCTGGCCAAGGGCGACAAAGGCCCTTACCTGCGTTACGCCCAGGCACTGCGCGACTACCCGCTCACGCCCTACCTGGCGTACGACGAACTGACCGCGCGCCTGAAGACTGCCAGCAACGAAGAAATCGAAGGTTTCCTGGCCAAGCACGGCGACCTGCCCCAGGCCAACTGGATGAAACTGCGCTGGCTGCGCTGGCTGGCCGAACGCGGCGAGTGGAATACTTTCGTCAAGTACTACGACCCCAAGCTCAACTTCACCGAACTGGACTGCCTCAATGGCCAGTACCAGTTGAGCCACGGCCTGCGCGCCGAAGGCTTCGCCACGGCCGAAAAACTGTGGAACGTCGGCAAGTCGCAACCCGCTGCCTGCGACACCCTGTTCGGCATGTGGGCCGCAGAAGGCCAGCTGACCGAGGCCAAGCGCTGGAACCGCGCCAAGCTCGCGGCCCAGGCGCGCAACTACCCGCTGGCCAACACCATGGTGCAGGGCCTGACCACACTCGGGCCGCAGGGCCGCTTGCTGATCGACGTGGCGCAGAAGCCCGAGCTGCTGAACCAGCCCTCGCGCTTCACCCCGGCCAACGAAGCCATGTCCGACGTGGTCAGTCTCGGCCTGCGCCGCCTGGCGCGGCAGGATCCCGATCGGGCCATGCAGATGCTCGACGACTACGCCCAGCGCATGCACTTCTCCCGTGACGAAAAGGTCGCCATCGCCCGCGAGATCGGCCTGACCCTGGCCCGCCGTTACGACCCGCGCGCCCTTGACCTGATGACCCGCTACGACCCGGAGCTGCGCGACAACACGGTCAGCGAATGGCGCCTGCGCCTGTTGCTGCGCCTGGGCCGCTGGGAAGACGCCTACGAGCTGACCAGGCGCCTGCCACAGGACCTGGCCAGCAGCAACCGCTGGAAGTACTGGCAGGCCCGCAGCCTTGAACTGGCCCAGCCGAACAACCCGCAGATCCCGTTGCTGTACAAGAACGTGGCGCGCGAGCGTGACTTCTACGGTTTCCTCGCGGCTGACCGGGCAAAAACGGCTTACCAGCTGAACAACAGGCCACTGGTACTGAGCCCGCAACTGGTCAACAAGGTGCGCAACACCCCGGGTATTCAGCGCGCCCTGGAGTTTCACGCCCGCGGCCAGGTCGTCGAAGGCCGCCGCGAGTGGTACCACGTGAGCCGCCACTTCACCCGTGACGAAATGGTCGCCCAGGCACGCCTGGCCTACGACATGCGCTGGTACTTCCCGGCCATTCGCACCATCAGCCAGGCGCAATACTGGGACGACCTGGATATCCGTTTCCCGATGGCCTACCGCGACACCCTGGTGCGCGAAGCCAAGGTGCGCGGGCTGCACTCGAGCTGGGTGTTTGCCATCACCCGCCAGGAAAGCGCCTTCATGGAGGATGCCCGCTCCAGCGTCGGTGCCAGCGGCCTGATGCAGGTGATGCCGGCCACCGCCAAGGAGACCGCACGCAAGTTCAGCATCCCGCTGGCCTCGCCGCAGCAGATGTTCAACCCGGAAAAGAACATTCAGGTCGGCGCGGCCTACCTGAGCCAGGTGCACGGTCAGTTCAACGGCAACCGGGTACTGGCCTCTGCGGCCTACAACGCCGGCCCGGGGCGCGTACGGCAGTGGCTCAAAGGCGCCAAGCACCTGAGCTTCGACGTGTGGGTGGAATCGATCCCGTTCGACGAGACGCGCCAGTATGTGCAGAACGTGCTGTCTTACTCGGTGATCTACGGGCAGAAGCTCAATGTGCCGCAGCCACTGGTGGACTGGCATGAGCGGTATTTCGATGACATGTGATCTTTGCTGAGCCTGTACCGGCCCCTTCGCGGGCTCGCCCGCTCCCACAGGGTCTGCACAGGTTTCGGATACTGTGCGATCCCTGTGGGAGCGGGCGTGCCCGCGAAGAGGCCGGTGCAGGTTATTCGAGCACTTCGACTTCCATCCCCACCTCAAGCCAACCTGCGCCATCAACGGCCAGGTTCTGCCCGAACAGAATGTCCCCCTCCCGCTCACGGAAGGTCTTCAGGGTGGTCAACGGCTCGCGGTCGGCACTGCGCTCACCGGTCGCCGGGTCGAGCGTGGTGAAGATGCAGCGCACACTGGGTTTGAGCAGACGAAACTCCAGCTCGCCAATGCGAATGCGCTTCCAGCCATCCTCGGCAAACGGTTCAGCCCCCTGCACCACCAGGTTCGGCCGAAAGCGCAGCATTTCCATGGGCCGGCCAATCCGCCGGCTCAGCTCATCCAGCGAACCTTGCCCAACCAGCAATAACGGAAAACCATCAGGGAACGCCGCACGGTCGCTGTTCAGGCCATAACCACTGGGCAGGTATCGCGCCCGCTGTTCCGGGCAATGCACCAGGCGCACTGCCTTGCCGAGCCACTGCGACAACCAGGCAGCCACCTCGTCGCCCGCGTCCGGCGCGCGCAAGGTATCGCGCCAGATGGTCACGCCACGGAGCGCATCGTCGGCACCTGGCACCGCCACGCGCAGTGGCGGGCGCCCCGGCAGCTCCAGCAGCAACTCGCCAGCCTCGCCCTCGCTGGCCCTCAGCTGACCCAACTGTGGCCAGGCACGCTGGGTGAGGAAGCGTCCGTTCTCTTCCTCGACCACCATCCAGCGTCGATCGCCCTGCAACCCCAGAAGGCCTACCGGCGAACCCTGCAGGCACTGCGCCTGCCCCGACTTCACCGGGTATCGATACAACTCACTGAGAAACATCCCTGCCCGCCTCATGCCTTGTCAAAAGCCAAGCTTATACCTGGCCGACGGCAGGATCACGCGTTGCTGGTATCCAGCAGCAGGCGCTGCTTGACCACATCGACCAGGCGATCCGGCTGGAACTTGGAGAGGAAGTTGTCACAACCGACCTTCTTCACCATCGATTCGTTGAAGCTGCCCGACAAGGACGTGTGCAGCACCACGTAGAGCCTGCGCAGGCGCGCATCACTGCGAATCTCGGTGGTCAGCCGATAGCCGTCCATCTCCGGCATTTCCGCATCGGTGAACACCATCAGCAGTTTTTCGCAGACATCCTCCCCCGCATCGGCCCAGCCCTTGAGCAGGCGCAGGGCCTTCAGGCCGTCACTGGCCACATGCAGCTTCACGCCGAGTTGCGACAGGGTATCGCGCAGCTGCGCCAGGGCCACGCTGGAATCATCCACCAGCAGCACTTCGCGGCCACGTGCGCGTGCCAGCACCGGGTCGGCCAGCTTGTCGCCGGAGACCCGGGCGTTGTACGGCACGATCTCGGCGAGCACCTTCTCCACATCGATCACCTCGACCAGCTTGTCGTCCACTTTGGTGATGGCGGTCAGGTAATGCTGGCGCCCGGCACTGGAAGGCGGCGGCATGATGGCTTCCCAGTTCATGTTGACGATGCGATCGACGCCACCTACCAGAAACGCCTGCACCGAACGGTTGTACTCGGTGACGATGATGGTGCTGTCCGGCCCTGGCTGCAGCGGGCGCATGCCGATCGCCTGGGACAGGTCGATCACCGGCAGGGTCTGCCCGCGCAGGTTCACCACCCCACAGACGAACGCGTGGCGCTGCGGCATCAGGGTCAGCTTGGGCAGCTGCAGCACTTCCTGCACCTTGAATACGTTGATCGCGAACAGCTGGCGCCCGGCCAGGCGGAACATCAGGATTTCCAGGCGGTTCTCACCCACCAGCTGCGTGCGTTGGTCTACCGTGTCGAGAATGCCAGCCATTGGAAAACCCCCAGGGTTGTCGAAAAAGATGAAATGATCCGTTCTATATCGGCGCTTTCCCACGCATCTTGACCCCCGCGCAAAAATGCCCGGCGGGGTAATTGATATCACAATAGCATCATGCTTTACTGCGATACGCCCCGCTTGGATCCATTCCGGGGCAACTTGTCGCACCTTAGGCGCCCTCAGGGAAACCCCTAGGAGCAATCAGGTGCAACCTGATGTTCGCGATATCCTTTAGCCATTAATGTGACGCCATTCTCACTGCATGAATGGAGTCAGGCTTTTGCTAGCGATCGATATGGCGTGGCCATCCCCTGCTCCAGCCCAACGCGCCGGAGTACCATGATGGACAGCAGCGTCTCTCACATCGATACCCTGCAGGACTTCCTGCTGGATGCCCAGGTCTTGCTGACCCAGTCCCAGGAATGCCTGCAGCATCTGGAACTGATCGCCAATGATCCGGACGCTTGCCGATGCCTGAACAACGCCCTCGAGACCCTGGCCCGACGCGCCAGCGCCCTGGGCCTGCGCGAAGTCGCCCACTACGCAAGTGTTCTGCAACAACTGCTTGCTCCTGCCTGCCAGCAGCAGTGCCTGGGCCACGAAGCCCTGCCCACGCTGAATGCCTGCCTGACCCTGCTGGCCTGGCAACTGGAGCTGATCGACAGGCACACGGGCCGGCTCGCCCTCGATACCTGCGAGCAGGTGACGCTGCTGAGCGAACTGGCGGCCGCCTTGAATCAGCCATTGCCGCAAACGTGTGCGCCTTGCCACGACAACGGCAGCAACTGCGTGCATCCGCATCCGGCAGCGTCAGCCAGGCCTTCAGCCGACTGGCCTGCGCAGCGCCACTAACTTGCCTGGCAACAGCAACTAAGCGCAGGGTTCAAGCCGCAATCAAAACCAAACTTGTGACGTACTGCACTAGTTCAATCCCTTGCACTTGAGCGGTCTTTTGCTAGTTGAACTTGCGGTCGCCGCCACGTGACTTCAGTAATGGCACTTTGACACCCTCGCAACCCGCCGCGCACCCGCTACCAAGCCCGGAAATACTGAGGTTTCAAAGCATTACCCAGCCGCGACCAAATCGAACCGAAGTGTTAAGATGCGCGCAAAGAAATGCCGGCTGGCCCTTCATGTATCGCTTCAAGCCACGCTCGCCATTTGTTGCAAGCACGACGCCAAAGCCTCTGCCGAGACCTGTGCACGGCCCCCATCAGCAAGACTTCAGTGGCTTCTCAATTTTATGTTCCCACGCTTGAAGATATCTCTGCGCTGCCGTTCACGCGCCACCTTGCTGCGCTGGGCGACGGCATTGCTGTGCGTGATGTCCCTGCTTGCCAACCTGGTCGTGTTTGCGGGCGGGCACGGCATGCCAGCCAGCCTGTTGTTGCTGCAACTGGTGGCCACGCTTGGCGTCTGCTGGCACCTGAGCCACGGTGCCAAGTCGATCAGCCTGCGCCCGGCGGAACTGGCCGGGCGCATGCTCAAGGTCCAGGAAAGCGAGCGCCAGCACCTGAGCCGCGAGCTGCATGACGACATTGGCCAGTTGCTCACGGCCGCCAAAATGCAGCTGGAATGGCTGCAACGCCGAGTGCCGACCGACTTGCAGGGGCACTGTGGCGGCTTGCGCAGCACCCTCGAAGACACCCTGAGCAAGGTGCGCGACGTTTCCGCCATCCTCAACCCGCGGCAGCTGGCCAGCCTTGGCCTCGAAGCCAGCCTGCGGGCGCACCTGGTACGCACCCTGGCAAGCACCGACGTGCACTGGAGCCTGGAATGCCATCAGCGCCTGGGCGGTATTTCCGAGGAAGTCGCCATGGCCGCGTTTCGCATCACCCAGGAGGCGGTCACCAACATGCTGCGCCATGCCCGCGCACGCAACCTGACCATCCGCCTGCAGCGCAGCGCAGCCGGGCTTGCCCTGACGATCCAGGACGATGGCCAGGGCTTCCTCCCTGCCGCCAACCCCGCCGAAGCCGGCCAGCGCGGCATGGCCGGCATGCAGGAACGCGCCACCGCCCTCAATGGCAGCCTGGCGATCACCAGCCAGCTCGGCCTGGGCACGACGATCGACGTGCTGTTCCCATGGCCACCCCGTACCCATGAACGCGCCAGGACTACCGCTTCATCATGACCTGTAGATTGCTGCTGGTGGACGACCACTCGCTGATCCGCGCCGGGGTTCGTGCCCTGGTATCCGATATCCCCGGTTATACGGTGATCGGCGAGGCCGATGACGGCGATCAGCTGCTCGAGCAGGTTCGCCAACTCGCACCGGACATCGTTCTGCTGGACATCTCCATGCGCTCGACCAGCGGCCTCGACGCCCTTACCCAGTTGCGCGCCACCGGCAACACCTGCAGGGTGCTGATCCTGTCCATGCATACCGACCCCGACCTGATCATGCGGGCCCTGGAAAGTGGCGCCCATGGCTACCTGCTCAAGGATGCGACGGCGACCGAGCTGGAACAGGCCCTGGCCGCCCTGCGCAATGGCGAACGGTACCTCAGCCCGGCCATCGCCCATACCGTGATCAACCAGGCACTGATGCGCGCGCAGCACGGCAAGCAACCTGGCGGCGACCGCCACAACCTCACTGCACGGCAACTGGAGATCCTGCGCCTGATCGTGCGCGGCAAATCCACCCGCGAAATTGCCGCCGGCCTGGGGCTGTCGATCAAGACGGTGGAAACCCACCGCTCACAGATCATGAAACGCCTGCAGATCTACGACGTCGCCGGCCTGGTGCTGTTCGCCGTGCGCGAGAAAATCATCAGCCTGGACGACTGATCAGCGGCGAATTCGGCGGCAGATGCAGTTTCAGCGCCGCTGGCACTGCGGCAAAGCGCAGGCTGTCGGCCTGCAGCGGCTCGCCATCGAGGTTGATGTCCAGCCCCTGCGAACAGGTGATCTCGACCCACGGCAACCGCGCCCGCACGAACAACCCCTCACCCGCCAGCATATCACGCAGCGCACCGACCATTTCCTGGGGCGCCGGCAGGATGGCGATGTCGAGCAGGCCATCATCGACTTGCGCATCCGGGCACAACACCTGCCCGCCTCCGGCCTGGCGGCCATTGCCGATCCCCAGCGCCAGCAGGTCGCCCTGCCAGTCGAAACCCGGCCCTGACAGCTGGACCGAGGCGGCCTGCAACTCGCTGAAGCGCGACAGCCCGGTGAACAGGTAGGCTGCGGCGCCGAGCATTTTCTTCAGGTCTTCGGACGTACTGGCGGTAACCTGGCTGCCGAAACCGCCGGTGGCCATGTTCAGGAACAATTGATCGCCCACCTGGCCCAGGTCGATCGGCCGCGGTGGCAGCCCCAGCAACGCCAGGGCCTCGGCAGGTTCCAGCGAAATGCCGGCGGCCCGAGCGAAGTCATTGGCCGTTCCCAGGGGCAGCAGCGCCAGGCTGGCTTCGCTGCGAGCCTGCCCCATGGCTTCGGCGACATCACGCAAGGTGCCGTCCCCACCGCCCGCGATCACATGGCCATAGCCGGCCGCCAGCGCTTCGCCCACCAGCCGCCGGGCATCCCCGCCTTCCCAGGTCACCCGCACATCCAGCGTCCAGCCACGCTCGCGCAGGGCGCCCACCGCCTGGCGCACTGCTTCGTTCATGGCCTGCTTGCCATGCAGGATCAAGATTGCCTTGCGCTGTGGCATGGTGCTTCTCCGTTGGGACCGTACAGTCCAGATCTCGACCACAAAGATCGGCGGAATGCTGCACGGCGCAGGTAAATCTGCGCTACGCCGTGCATTGATCTGAAGCAGGGTCGAGCAAAAAACAGCCAGATTCACAGAAATATCATTGAAAGCTTTTCTCATCGGGCGCATGATCGACAAATATTTGGCCTTCATGGACGAAGCTGTAGTGAAAAGTCGGTTTTTTGACTTTTCCGCCAAAACCGTGACAGGTCGCGAAGTTCCCCTTCACTGCGCTGTAACCAGCGCCTAGAGTCGAGGCTGTGAAATGAGCGTTCTGATCCCCTGCATCATCGCTGGCGGTGCCGGCACCCGCCTGTGGCCGGTTTCTCGCGAAGCCATGCCCAAACCCTTCATGCGCTTGCCCGATGGCCAGAGCCTGCTGCAGAAAACCTTCGCCCGCGCAGCGGCGCTGCCCGGCGTCGAGCGGGTGCTGACGGTGACCAACCGCGAAGTGTTCTTCCGCACCCAGGATGAGTACCGCCAGGTCAACCGCGACAACCTCGCCCTCGACTACCTGCTGGAAACCAACGGTCGCAACACAGCGCCCGCCATCGCCGCAGCCGCGCTGCACTGTGCCAGCCATTACGGCCACGACAGTGTGCTGCTGGTGCTGCCGGCCGACCACCTGATCGAGGACGCCGAAGCCTTCGCCAGCGCCGTCGAGTGCGCCCGGCAACTGGCCAGCGAAGGCTGGCTGGCCACCTTCGGCCTGCTGCCCAGCCGTGCCGAAACCGGCTTCGGTTACATCGAGCAAGGCGAGGCCATCGGCCAGCATGCACATCAGGTGAGCAGCTTCGTCGAGAAGCCCGATGCCCTGACCGCCCGCGAGTACCTGGAAGGCGGCCGCCACCTGTGGAATGCCGGCATGTTCTGCCTGCGCGTGGGCACCGTGCTCGCTGAACTGCAGGTACATGCCCCGGAACTGCTCGCCTGCATGACCTGCTGCCTGGAGCAGAGCACCACCAAGGAAGGCGACAAGGCGCTGCAGGTAGAACTGGACCCGGACAGCTTCGCCCTGGCCGAGGACATCTCCATCGACTACGCGCTGATGGAACGCTCCGACAAGGTCGCCGTGGTGCCCTGCGAACTGGGCTGGAGCGACATTGGCAGCTGGGAGGCGGTGCGCGACCTGCGCCACACCGACGAGGACGGCAACCACTGCAACGGTGAGGCCGTGCTGCACGACGTGACCAACTGCTACATCGACTCGCCCAAGCGCCTGGTCGGTGCCGTCGGCCTGGACAACCTGATCGTCATCGACACCCCCGACGCCCTGCTGATCGCCGACGCCGCGCGCAGCCAAGAGGTCAAGGTCATTGCCCAGCAGCTCAAGCACCAGGGCCATGAAGCCTATCGCCTGCACCGTACGGTCACGCGGCCCTGGGGCATGTACACCGTGCTCGAGGAAGGCCCGCGCTTCAAGATCAAGCGGATCATGGTACGCCCCGGCGAATCGCTGTCGCTGCAGATGCATCACCACCGTAGCGAGCACTGGATCATCGTCAGCGGCATGGCCTGCGTGACCAACGGCGAAGAGGAGTTTCTGCTCGACACCAACGAGTCGACCTTCATCAAACCCGGCCGCACCCACCGCCTGACCAACCCCGGCGTCATCGACCTGGTGATGATCGAAGTACAAAGCGGCGAGTACCTGGGCGAAGACGACATCGTGCGCTTTACTGATATCTACGGACGCGTCCCGGCGGCAGCCATCGGCTGAGGGCTGGCGGGCGCGTTTTTTGTCCGCTGCCTTCAGCGAGGTTTCCGGTTCATGCGCATTCTCTGGACACTGCCCTACCTGCCTTGGCCCACCACCAGTGGCAGCAAGACCCGGCAATACCACCTGCTGCGCGCCCTCGCGCAGCAGGGCCACCGGATCACCTTGCTGGTGCAGTCGAAGATCCCCTTGTGCGATGCCGCCCGCGAAGCCCTCGAGCCCTTGGTCGAACGCCTGATCGTGCTGCCCCGGCGCCCGCTGCACAGCCCGCTCAACCTGCTCGCCTCGCCGATCATCGACTACCCGATGCGGGCCATCATCAATGGCCTCGCTCCCGGGCTGCGGCACCAGTTCGAACAGTTGCTGGACGAGCCCTGGGACGTTATCCAGATCGAACACAGCTACAGCTTCCAGCCTTTCGAAAAGGCGCTGCAGGCACGCGAGCTGCCCTACATGCTCAGTGAACACAACCTGGAATCGGTGACCGGTGCCGCCTGCCACGACCGCCTGCCGCTGTGGCTGCGCCCGCTCAACGCCTTCGACCGTTGGCGTTATCGGCGCTGGGAACAGCGCGTGCTGCGCCAGCCCACCGAAGTGGTGGCCGTGAGCCCGCACGATGCCGAGCTGATCAGCCAGGTCAGTGGCCGCCCGGTCAACGTGGTGGTCAATGGCGTCGATTGCGATTACTACCAGAACGTCCAGCCGGCCTTGCACAGCCAGCGTCTGCTGTTCGTGGGCAACTTCGAGTATGCCGCCAATGTCGAGGCCATCGAGTGGGCCCTGGAAGACATCCTGCCCCAGGTATGGATGAGCAACCCGGCGGTACGCCTGGCCATCGCCGGGCACGCCTTGCCGATCAGCTGGAAACTGCGCTGGAACGACCCACGCATCGAATGGGTCGGCTATCGCCCCGACCTGCGCGACCTGCAGCGCCGTTGCGCGCTGTTCTTCGCCCCGTTGCGCTATGCCGGTGGCTCCAAGGTGAAGATCCTCGAGGCCATGGCCGCCGGGTTACCTGTGATCAGCACCGACAAAGGCCTTTCAGGCCTGGCCGCCAACAACGGCGAACATTACCTGGGCAGTGATGACGGCGACCAGTTGGCGCTGCTGATCACACAGCTGCTCAACCAACCGTGGCGCATGTGCCAGCTGAGCGAGGCGGGCCGCCAGTTCGCCCGCCATCGTCACGACTGGAGCGTGGCCGCCCAGCAACTGGAAACAGTGCACATGCGCCTGACCCAGTCGGCACCGGCCGACGCCACGCAAGGCCGTGGCGCCTGGCTCCGGCGTTCAGCCGAGTAGTTCGCTCAGCGGTATGAACGGCACGCTGTCACCCGGCTGCGGCGTGCTGCCTTCACGCACCTCCACCAACCCCTCGGCCCAGGCAGCGCTGCGCAGCACGCCGGAGCTCTGGTTCTTGTAGATGCGCACCTGGCCATTGTCGATGCGCGCGCGCAGGTACTCGCGGCGGGTGCCGGCCTTGGTCCACTCGAACCCGGCCGGTACATCGAAGCGTAACGGCGTGACATCCGCCACACCCTGGCGGCGCAGCAGGTAGGGCCGCGTCAGCAGGCCGAAGGTGACCAGGGTCGACGCCGGGTTGCCGGGCAGGCCAATCACCGGTACGCCGCGGTAATGCCCGAACGTCAGCGGCTTGCCAGGCTTGATCGCCAGCTTCCACAAGGCCAGCTCGCCCGCTTCGCGCAGTGCGGCGCCCAGGTAGTCGGCCTCGCCCACGGAAACGCCACCGGTGGACAGGATCAGGTCGACATCACCCAGGCTGCCCAGGCACTCGCGGGTACGCGCCAGGTCATCGGGGAGAATGCCCATGTCACGCACTTCGCAACCCAGCCGCTGCAGCCAGCTGACCAGCAGGCGCCGGTTGCTGTTGTAGATCTGCCCCGGGCCCAGGGGCAGGCCGGGCTCGACCAGCTCATCACCGGTGGACAGCACCGCCACCCGCACCCGCCGCACCACTTGCAAATGCCCATGCCCCAGCGTCGCCGCCAGGCCCAGCTCGATGGGCCCGAGCCGCGTGCCTGCGACCATCACCTGTTCGCCCTTGCGGGTTTCCTGGCCTTGCGGGCGTACGTTCTGGTCTGGCGTCAGCACTTCGAGAAAGCGTACCCGGCCGTCTTCCAGCACTTCGGTGTTTTCCTGCATCTCGACGCAGTCGGCACCTGCCGGCATCGGCGCACCGGTGAAGATCCGCGCACAGGTCCTGGGCTGCAGGGGCTCGGGAGCATGCCCGGCGAAAATCCGCTGGCTGACCGGCAATGGCTCACCCTGCAGGTCGGCCAGGCGCAAGGCGTAACCGTCCATGGCGCTGTTCGGCCACGGAGGCAGATCCAGCGTGGCCACCAATTCGGTGGCCAGTACGCGGCCTTCGGCTTCGGCCAGCGAGACCCGTTCGGTTTCCCTGATCGGTGCCGCCTCGGCCAGCGCCAGCAGGCGCTCCAGGGCCTCTTCCACCGGCATCAGTGGCCGGGCAGCTGGCGCCTCAGCCACGGCTGTCACAGGCCGCTGCCTGCTTCAGGTGGGCAACGAAGTTGCACGGTCGATGGCGGGCATCCAGCTGTTCGGCGAGGATGCCATCCCAGCCGGTGCGCACGGCATTGGTCGAACCCGGCAGGCAGCACACCAAGGTGCCGTTGGCCAGGCCGGCCAGGGCACGCGATTGCACGGTGGAGGTGCCGATATCGGCCACGGAAATCTGCCGGAACAGTTCGCCGAAGCCCTCGACCTGCTTGTCCAGCAGGCAGGCGACAGCTTCCGGCGTGCTGTCACGGCCGGTAAAGCCGGTACCACCGGTGATCAATACCACCTGCACGCTGTCGTCGGCGATCCAGGTGGCGACCTGGGCGCGGATCTTGTACAGGTCGTCCTTGAGCAGCACGCGTGCGGCCAGCGTGTGGCCAGCGGCGGTGAGGCGGTCGACGAAGGTCTGCCCGGAGGTGTCGGTTTCGAAGGTACGGGTGTCGCTGACCGTGAGCACGGCAATGTTCAGCGCCACGAAGGGGGTATCTGCCTTGGCTTTCATGGGTGTCCGTCGCAGGGAAAGGGATGGCCGCAGTTATATCACAGGCGACCGTGCAGACAGGCACAGGTCAATATCCCGAGCTTGGCGCTATGCTGGAATGTGAACGGAACTTGCGTGGACGCCCTGCGTCATAAAGTCATCTTGCACCATCGCACTGGAGAAAGACGATGATTCAACGGACCCTTCCCGCCTTCTTGCTCGCCGTGGGCCTTGGCGCCCTTGCCGGCTGCGCATCGCCGACCGTGATCACCCTGAACGACGGCCGCGAAATCCAGGCAGTGGATACCCCCTCCTATGACGAGGACTCCGGTTTCTACGAATTCGAACAGCTCGACGGCAAGCGCACGCGCTTGAACAAGGACCAGATCCGCACCGTCAAGGAACTCTGATCCGGGTGCTGTTTTTGGCATAAGCCCTTTAAACAACAAGGGCTTGCACCCGAAAAATCTATGCAGTAGGATTTTGTTCATCGGAGTGTAGCGCAGCCAGGTAGCGCGTCTCGTTCGGGACGAGAAGGCCGCAGGTTCGAATCCTGTCTCTCCGACCAGATCCTCAGCAAAAAGCCCGCCTTGCGCGGGCTTTTTGTTGCGCCCGGAAACTAGTTGACCACGGTCACCTGCTCCGCCTGCACCGGCACATGCAGCAGTTGCAGCCGCGAACTGCTCCATTCACGGGTGCGGTTGGTCAGTTCGATGTCGTTGTTCAGCTTCTGCCCATAGCTGGGCACGATCGCCTTCAGGCGCGCCTGCCACTCTGGCGTCTTGATGCGGTCCTTGAAGGTCTTTTCCAGCACCGTCAGCATGATCGGCGCGGCCGTCGAGGCGCCCGGCGAAGCCCCCAGCAATGCGGCGATGCTGCCATCCTGAGCAGCCACCACTTCGGTACCGAACTGCAAGATGCCACCGAGCACCGGGTCCTTCTTGATCACCTGCACGCGCTGGCCAGCCTGCAGCAGCTTCCAGTCTTCGTTCCTGGCGTTGGGGAAATACTCGCGCAGGGCCTGCATGCGGTCGTCGAAGCTGAGCATCAGCTGCCCCATCAGGTAAGTGCTGAGGTCGAGGTTATCGATCCCGGCTTTCATCATCGGCAGGATGTTGTGGTGGGTCAGCGAGGCGAACATGTCCAGCAACGAACCGTGCTTGAGGTACTTGGTGGAGAAGGTCGCGAACGGGCCGAACAGCAACACCTCCTGGCCATCGATCACCCGTGTGTCCAGGTGCGGTACCGACATCGGCGGTGCACCCACCGAAGCCTTGCCATACAGCTTGGCCTTGTGCCGGGCGACGATGTCCGGATTGTCGGTCATCAGGAATTGGCCACCGACTGGGAAGCCGGCATAACCGTCCGCTTCAGGGATGCCCGACTTCTGCAGCAACTTCAGCGCGCCGCCACCGGCGCCGATGAACACGAACCGGGCATTGACGCTGGCCTCCTTGCCACCGTGGGCAAGGTCGGCCACCACCACCTTCCAGGTGCCATCTGCATTGCGCACGATATCGCGCACTTCATGGTTCAGGTGCAGCTTGACGTTGGGGTTGCGGGTCATCGAGGCAAACAGCTGGCGGGTGATTTCGCCGAAGTTCACGTCGGTGCCAATGGCCATGCGGGTAGCGGCCACCTTCTGCTGCGGGTCACGCCCCTCCATCACCAGCGGCACCCACTTGCGGATCTGCTCGTGGTCTTCGCTGATTTCCATGCCACGGAACAGCGAGCTGTGCTGCAAGGCGGCCACGCGCTTGTGCAGGAAGGCGACGTTCTCGTCACCCCAGACGAAACTCATGTGCGGCACGTTGGTGATGAACGACTTCGGGTTGCTGAGCACGCCCTGCTCGACCTGGTAGGCCCAGAACTGCTTGGAGACCTCGAACTGCTCGTTGACCCCGACGGCCTTGCTGATGTCGATGCTGCCGTCCTTGCCTACGCTGGTGTAGTTCAGCTCGCAGAACGCCGAATGGCCGGTACCGGCGTTGTTCCAGGCATTGGAGCTTTCTTCGGCGACCTGGTCCATGCGCTCGTAGACGCCGACCTTCCAGTTCGGCTCCAGCTCGGTGAGGTAGGTACCCAGGCTGGCACTCATGATGCCGCCACCGATCAGCAGCACATCGACGGTGTTCTCGGGCGTTTCGGGTTTGGAGCAGCCGATGACGCCCAGGCAGAGGAACGTCAGCAGGAATTTCTTCATTGATGTTGTCCAGTTGTTGTGTACACGCGCGCCGCACAGAGCAGGGAGCGTGCCAACTGGGTTTGGGCCAATGAATACGGGTGTGGCAGCGCGTCGCATGGCGACATTCCGCCACAGTGGGAACGGTTTTATCCTGGCAGATGGCGGGTTTCCCCCTTTGGGGGCGCTTCGCACCCCCAGCAATCCATCAGGCAGTAAGCCGCGAGGTGACCTCACCCAACTGCCCCGACAGCCCGTGTAGGCGCTGCCCCGCCTGCTCGGTATGCTGCACGGCCTGCTGGTTGGCCGTGGCAATCCGGGTGATTTCGATCAGGTTGCGCGAAATGTCCTCGGCCACGCTGGTCTGCTCTTCGGCCGCCGTGGCGATCTGCCGGTTCATGTCGCGGATCGCCTCCACCGCCAGGGTGATGCGCTGCAGCATATGCCCGGCCTGCTGCACCTGCTCAGCGCCCTCCTCGCTGCGCTGCTGGCCGCTCTCGATGGCCTTGACCGCCTCTACCGCACCCGACTGCACGGCGTCGATGATCTGGTGAATTTCGGCAATCGACGCCGCCGTACGCTGCGCCAGGCTGCGTACCTCGTCGGCGACCACAGCAAAGCCACGCCCGGCCTCACCGGCGCGCGCGGCCTCGATGGCAGCATTGAGGGCCAGCAAGTTGGTCTGCTCGGCGATGCCGCGAATCACTTCCAGCACCTTGCCGATGCGTGAGCTGTCATGTTCCAGGTCGCGGATCACCGCAGCCGTGCCAGCGATCTCGCGGTTGACCGCCCCGATGATGTCGATGGTCTGCTGCATCACCTGCTCGCCCGCCTGGGCACTGTGGTCCGCATCATCGGCGGCGCGTGCGGCCTCGGCGGCGTGGCGGGCGACTTCCTGGGCCGTGGCGGACATCTCGTGCATGGCCGTGGCCACCTGGTCGGTACGCTGGAACTGGTCATGGGTGCCACGGGCCATGTCACCGGCGATGGTGCGCAACTGGCCACTGGCGCCTTCCAGTTCCTGGGCGTTGTCCTTGAGGCGGCCAACGGTTTCGGCAAGGAAATCGCGCAGGGTATTGGCAGCACGCGCCAGGCGGCCCAGTTCGTCCTCGCGACGGCTGTCGACGCGGGCGGCGAAGTGGCCCTGGCTCAGCTGCGCAACGTACTCGATCAGTTGGCGGATCGGCTCGATCAGGCTGCGGTTGACCCGCCACAGGCTGAGCAGGCCAACCAGCAACGCCGAACCGAGCATCACCAGCACGCCCAGCCAAACGGTGCGTTCGGCACCGGCATTGATCGCGGCGGCGCGGCCACGGGCGTCGGCGCGCAGTTGCTCGACCAGCGCGCTCATCTGCTCGCTGGCAGCCCGGTCCACGCCCTTCACTGCCTGATCGCCGGCTACCGGATCGCCACCGGCGGCAAGAAACGCCTGGCGCCCCTGCTCATAGGCCTGGCCCAACTGCCGATGGCTGTCACGCAGTTGCTGCAACGGCGCCTTGAGCGGGGCATCGCTGCTGTCGATCAGTTGCCCCAGCAGTTGCTGAACCTGCTGCTCGCGGGCCTGGAACTGCTGCCAGTACTTGTCCAGCTCGGCCGGCTGGCGGCCGCGCAGCAGCACGTTCTTCCATTCCTGCACCTGGATCTTGAACTGCAGGTTGGCTTCGTCGATCAATTGCGAGGCCTGCAGCGGCCCATTGACCAGGTCGGCGTAGCCGCGCACGCTGGAGGACAGGAACTGGAAGCACACCAGGGCGATCAGCAGCATCGCCGCCAGGCTGCCACCGAGCAGGGTGAGAATTTGCACTCTGAGTGATTTACGCAACATCGCGGATCTCGGGAACAAGGAATTAGGAAACGGCGCGCCGTTGCAGCGCCGCGACAGACATCCTTGTCCTCGTTCGCAGGCCAAAAAAAAGCTGCCATCGATCGATAGCAGCCAGGTCGAGCACTTACGCAACAGTTGAAATCAATACTCTCAGGCAATTGCTACAGAAATGTTACAACTGCGCGGCATCTAGCCCGTGGTGAACTGCAACTCGGCCAGGCGCGCGTACAACGGGCTTTCCTCGATCAGCTGCCGGTGCGTGCCGACCGCGACCACCCGCCCCTTGTCGATCACCGCGATGCGGTCGGCATGCTGCACCGTGGCCAGGCGGTGCGCGATGACCAGCGTGGTACGCCCGGCCATCAGGCTCGGCAGCGCCTGCTGGATCAGGTGCTCGCTTTGCGCATCGAGGGCGCTGGTGGCTTCGTCGAGCAGCAGAACCGGCGCATCCACCAGCAGCGCCCGGGCGATGGCCAGGCGCTGCTTCTGGCCACCGGAAAGGCCAACGCCGCCCTCGCCCAGCGGCGTCTGATACCCCTGTGGCAGTTGCCGGATGAATTCATCGGCATGGGCGCCACGGGCTGCCGCCTCGACCTCGGCCAGGCTCGCCTCGGGGCGACCGTAACGGATATTGGCCTCGACCGTGCCGCGGAACAGTGACGGTTGCTGCGCCACCAGGGCGAACTGGCGGCGCAGGTCGTCCGGATCCAGCAGGGTGATCGGTTGGCCATCGAGCAGGATGCGCCCCTGTTGCGGATCGTAGAAGCGCAAGAGCAGATCGAACAGGGTCGACTTGCCCGCCCCCGACGGCCCTACCAGCGCCACGGTCTGGCCGGGTTCGATGGTCAGGCTGAGGTGGTCGATGGCGGCCACCGATGGCCGCGAGGGGTAGGCAAAGGTCAGTTGCTGCAGTTCGATACGTCCCGTCGCGCGCTGCTGTGCCAGCGTCACGGGCGCCTGAGGGGCCAGGATCGTGCTTTGCGCTGCCAACAGTTCAGCTATGCGCTCGGCGGCCCCGGCAGCGCGCTGCAATTCGCCAATCACTTCACTGAGGGTGCCGAAGGCACTGCCGACGATCAGGCTGTAGAACACGAACGCTGCCAGTTCCCCTGCGGAAATGCGCCCGGCGATCACGTCCATGCCGCCTACCCACAGCATCACCCCGACCGCGCCCAGCACCAGCACGATCACCAGGGTGATCAGCCAGGCGCGCTGGGCGATACGTTGCCGAGCCACGGCAAAGGCGGCCTCAACCGTACCGGCGAACAGCTCGCGGTCGCGTGCCTGGTGGTTGTAGGCCTGCACCGTCTTGATCTGCCCCAGGATCTCGGCCACATAACTGCCGACATCGGCCACCCGGTCCTGGCTCTGCCGTGACAGCCTGCGCACCCGCCGGCCAAACAGCAGGATCGGCGCCAGCACCAGTGGCAACGCCACCACCACGATGCTGGTGAGCTTGGGGTTGGTGATGAACAGCAGCACCACGCCACCGATCACCATCAGCGCATTGCGCAGGAACATCGACAGCGACGAGCCGATCACCGACTGCAGCAGTGTCGTGTCGGCAGTCAGCCGTGACTGGATCTCCGAACTGCGGTTGTCTTCGAAGAAGCCGGGGTGCAAGCCCACCAGGTGATCGAAGACCGCGCGGCGGATGTCGGCAACGCAGCGCTCGCCGATCCATGACACCAGGTAGAAGCGGCTGAAGGTGCCTGCCGCCAGGGCCAGCACCAGCACCAGGAACAGGCCGATGGTCTGGTTCAACTGGTGCGCCGAGCGGGTCATGAAGCCTTGATCGACCAGCAGGCGGATACCCTGGCCCATGGATAGGGTGATGCCTGCGGTAACGACCAGCGCCAGCAGGGCCAGCAAGGCCTGACGACGGTAAGGACGCATGAACTGCCAGGCCAGCTGCAGGGCGCGGCGTTGGCGAGAGGAAGCCGAATCGGGCATGACGTGAACCAGGAAAGCAGGAAGACTGAAGACTACCATTCATCCACGCCGGCAGTGCCTATAGCCCATCGTTCTAACAGGCCTCTGGAGCTTTGCCGCACTTTCTGTTGGACTGAGCAGGCCTTGGTGCCCGATAACTTTTGTAACAGGCCAGTCATGGCGCAGGTTTAACCTGAGCCGGAACCTGATGAGGAGACAGTCAATGAGCTTGCAACATGGCAGCGACACCGTGAAACCGCAGAGCAAACCACAGCCCAAGGCCTGTGGTTCGATCATCGACGCCCAGGGCCACGAGATCGAGATCACCGAGCAGATGATCCAGAAGGCCTGCAAGGAGCTGGAAGACAGCCGCGTGAAGAAAGTACGCCACGGCTGAGGCACGAATGCTTTGAAACCCGGCTTTATGCCGGGTTTTTTATTTGTGCCTGCAATCAGGCCAGCAGGCCACCCAGGGCACTGACCATCTGTGCCAACTGCGGCGCCTCGCCCCGCACGCGCACGGCCAAACCTTCGATCTCCCGGCGCGGTGGGTACTGCTTGCGCAACTGGTCGAATGCCGCCCGCTGCTCGGCCACATCGTCACTCAGGCTGCGGCGGAAATCGGCATCGTCACGCCGTGGGTCATACACCGCCCGGCACAGCGCTGCCAGGGCCCAGGCAGGTTCTGCAGTGCCGTCCAGCTCGATGTGCGCCAACGGTGGCGGTGGCAGCAGGTCGGCCAGCTGCACCTTTTCCGCCTCGCCCAGGTAGCGGCACAGGGCCTGATAGATCTGCGCCGTGCCGCGCTGGCGGCCATCCAGGCTGTAACCGGCGATATGCGGCGTGGCCAGGGTGCACAGGTCGGCCAGTTGCAGGTCGACCTGCGGCTCGCCTTCCCAGACATCGAGCACGGCGTGCACGTCTTCGCGGTCCAGCAGCAGCTCGCGCAGCGCCGCGTTGTCCACCACCGGCCCGCGGCTGGCGTTGATCAGCCAGACACCGGGGCGTAGCTGCGCCAACTGGGCTGCGCCGAGCAGGTGCCAGGTCGGATGCTCACCGCCGCGCTGCAGCGGGGTGTGCAGGCTGATCACGTCGCACTGTTCAAGGATCGTCGCGAGGCTGACGTAGTCGCTGCCCTCGGCGGCCTGGCGCAGTGGGTCGCAGACCAGCACCTTCCAGCCCAGGCCGTGCAGCACACGCACCAGGCGACCACCGACTTCACCGGCACCGACCACACCGTAGGTGCGTTGCGCCAGTGCCACGCCGTCCAGGTCGGCCAGGGTCAGCAGGCTGCCCAGCACGTAATCGACCACGCCCCGGGCATTGCAACCCGGCGCGCTGCTCCAGTGGATACCGGCTTCGGCGAAGTAGTCCAGGTCCAGGTGGTCGGTGCCGATGGTGCAGGTGCCGACGAAGCGCACCTTGCTGCCTTCGAGCAGTTGCCGGTCGACCTTGGTGACCGAGCGCACCAGCAGCACGTCGGCGTCTTTGACGCTGGCGGCGTCGAGGCTGCGGCCGGGATAACGGCGGATCTCGCCGAAGCCTTGGAAGAAGGCATCGAGCAGCGGGATATTCTCGTCGGCAACTATCAGCATGGCGCTCTCCTGTCTGGGGAGCGCAGTGTAGGCGCTATGGGAGGTGGGTTCCAGCGCGGTTCAGTCGGCTTTCTTGCGGATCCAGTACAGGTAGGTGCCGGCCTCTTCCTGCTGCTGCAGCAGTTCGTGGCCGAGGAAGTTGCAGAACTTGGGGATGTCACGGCGGGTCGAGGGGTCGGTGGCGATGACCTTGAGCAGGCCACCGGCCGCCAGGTTGCGCACGTGCTGGTGCAGCATCATCACCGGCTCCGGGCAGTTCAGGCCGGTGGCGTCGAGGATGGCATCGGGGGTGAAGTCAGTCATGGGAGGCTCCGCAAATGATCGCTATTGTGGCGCATCGCGCAGCGAGGACCAATAGCCATTCATGAGGGCCATGCCCGAGCGCTTTTGATTTGCTTTTGCTTTGCTTTTGCTTTTGCTTTTGCTTTTGCTTTTGCTTCTAAGCGCGCGGTAGTTCAGGCGACGCAGAGTGCGACTTCAGGAGGCCGAACGCAGGCGTCTGGAGGGCCAGGGTGCGTAGCACCCCTTCGGCGTAGCCGAAGGCGCGAGATGTAGACTTGCGCAGCAAGTCGTAGGCCGCGCGGGCCCGGAAGGCGCCGGAGTGAGGGGACCCCGGAGCGCAGCGCAGGGGCCGGATGATGGGAGCGGGGGTTTTTGCCTACTTTTTGCCCAGTCAAAAAGTAGGTCGCCGTAAAGGCGAAAAGGTGATTCAGCGCCACACTGGCGACTGAATGTAAACCTGATTTGAAAGCCCACTTCCAAAAGCCAAAAGCCAAAAGCCAAAAGCTTGACTGCTGTGGTTTTGATTATTCCGAGTGCATTCATTTGCGATGGCGACGCACAGTCACCTTTCCGCCCTTACGGCGGGTCACTTTTTGACTGGGCAAAAAGTGACCAAAAACCCCGGCTCCCATCATCCGGCCCCTGCGCTGCGCTCCGGGGTCCCCTCACTCCGGCGCCCTCCGGGCCCGCGCGGCCTACGACTTGCTGCGCAAGTCTACATCTCGCGCCTTCGGCTGCGCCGAAGGGGTGCTACGCACCCTGGCCCTCCAGACGCCTGCGTTCGGCCTCCTGAAGTCGCACTCTGCGTCGCCTGAACTATCGCGCGCTTAGAAGCAAAAGCAGAGCAGAGCAGAGCAGAGCAAGCGATTTCAGCGCAGCTTGAGGTCCAGTCGGCGCAGGTGGCAAGTCACTTCCTCTCGGTCGTGATACAGCTGTTTGCAGGCAATCGATACCTTGACCTTGCGCGCCTTGAACGTCGCCTCCATGCGGTCCAGCAAGCGACGCACCTCGGCATAACGCTGCTTCATCGGCAACTTCAGGTTGACCACCGCTTCACGGCACAACCCCTCACCCAGCCAAGTCTCGATCAGCGACGTGGTACGCGCCGGCTTCTCGACGATATCGCAGACCATCCAGTCCACCGGCTGCTTCGGCTGCCAGGTGAAACCATCGGCCATCAGGTGTTGCACCAGCCCAGTGTCCATCAGGCTCTCGGCCATCGGCCCGTTGTCGATCGCGGTGACCAGCATGCCACGGCGCACCAGCTGATACGTCCAGCCACCCGGCGACGCACCCAGGTCAACCCCCGTCATGTCGTCGCCCAGGCGCTGCTCCCACTGATCACGCGGAATGAACTGGTGCCAGGCCTCCTCCAGCTTGAGGGTCGAACGGCTCGGCGCCTCACGCGGGAACTTCAGGCGCGGGATGCCCATCGGCCACAGCGCGCTGTTGTTCGCCTCGGCCACGCCAACAAATACCCGACGGCCGCTGATGAAGGTCAGCAACAGGCGCGGCAGGCTGGGGTTGTCGACCAGCCGGCCGGCCTTTTCCAGCGCCTTGCGCAGCGGCACCTCGAACTTGCGGCAGAAGGTCGACAGCTCCTTGCCCTCGTTGCTGTCCAGCACTTCCAGCCACAGACTGCCAAATACCGGTTGCCCGGCCAGATGCTCCAGCAGCACGCTGATGCGGTCAGTCTCCGGCAGCTCGATATACGCGCCGCGGGCCCACTGACGCGGGAAGATCAGTTGCGCGAAGCGCAGCTGGGCCATCAGGCGTTCGGCCCCTTCGGCCTCGGCACAGACAAACTCGGCACAAGCGCTCTGAGGCTTGCCCTTGGCATAACCGGCCACACCCAGCCGGGCGGCATGTTCGCTGATCTCGGCGCAGACCTCACCCTCGAAACCGGGCCGGCAATGCATGAACAGGGTATTCATCTCTTACTCCACGACGGCTGGCGCACCACGGGCGCCGGCAGGGCGGCGATGATAAAGGAAGATCGGAACCTGCGACATGCCCCGCCGGTCCAGAAAAGAGTCAGGGGTGCCAATCGGAGCTAACCTGACCATTCAGCCAGGTCCGTGCCGTGCGGGCCGAAACAGCGCGGTGGCACCGGCCACAACCCGCAATGCCGGGCCCCGCCGCACAAGGAGTTGGCAATGCCCTCGCTCGATAGCCTGAACACCCTCAAGACCCTCCAGGTGGCTGACCGCACCTACCACTATTACAGCCTCGCCGAAGCCGGCCGGCAGCTGGGTGACCTGCAACACCTGCCCATGTCGCTCAAGGTGCTGCTGGAAAACCTGCTGCGCTGGGAAGACGGCGAGACCGTCGGCACCGATGACCTGCGCGCCCTCGCCGGCTGGCTACAGGAACGCCGTTCTGATCGCGAGATCCAGTACCGCCCGGCGCGCGTACTGATGCAGGATTTCACCGGCGTGCCGGCAGTGGTCGACCTGGCCGCGATGCGCGCCGCCATGGCCAAGGCCGGTGGCGACCCGCAGCGGATCAACCCGCTGTCGCCGGTGGACCTGGTGATCGACCACTCGGTGATGGTCGACCGCTACGCCACGCCAGAGGCCTTCAACGAGAACGTCGACATCGAGATGCAGCGCAACGGCGAGCGCTACGCCTTCCTGCGCTGGGGCCAGAGCGCCTTCGACAACTTCCGCGTGGTACCGCCGGGCACCGGCATCTGCCACCAGGTCAACCTGGAATACCTGGGGCGCACGGTATGGACCCGCGATGCCGATGGCCGCACCTACGCCTTCCCTGACACCCTGGTCGGCACCGACTCGCACACCACCATGATCAATGGCCTCGGCGTACTCGGCTGGGGCGTGGGTGGCATCGAGGCAGAAGCCGCCATGCTCGGCCAACCGGTGTCGATGCTGATCCCGGAAGTGATCGGCTTCAAGCTCACCGGCAAGCTGCGCGAAGGCATCACCGCCACCGACCTGGTGCTGACCGTGACGCAGATGCTGCGCAAGAAAGGCGTGGTGGGCAAATTCGTCGAGTTCTACGGCGACGGCCTGGCCGACCTGCCGCTGGCCGACCGTGCGACCATTGCCAACATGGCACCGGAATACGGCGCCACCTGTGGTTTCTTCCCGGTCGATGAGGTCACCCTCGACTACCTGCGCCTGTCCGGCCGCCCGGCCGAAACCGTGCAACTGGTGGAACAGTACTGCAAGGCCCAAGGCTTGTGGCGCCTGCCTGGGCAGGAGCCGTTGTTCAGCGATACCCTCGCGCTGGACATGGGCGAGGTCGAAGCCAGCCTGGCCGGGCCCAAGCGGCCCCAGGACAGAGTCGCGCTGGGCCAGGTCAGCCAGGCGTTCAACCACTTCATCGAACAGCAACCCAAGGTGCTGGCCAAGGAAGTCGGCCGCCTGGAAAGCGAAGGCGGTGGTGGCGTGGCCGTGGGCAATGCCGACCAGGCCGGCGAGATCGACTACAGCCACGGCGGCCAGACACACACTCTGCGCCATGGCGCCGTGGTGATCGCCGCGATCACCTCGTGCACCAACACCTCCAACCCCAGCGTGATGATGGCGGCCGGGCTGGTGGCGAAAAAGGCTTTGGAAAAGGGCCTGCAGCGCAAACCGTGGGTCAAGAGTTCGCTGGCGCCCGGTTCCAAGGTGGTCACCGACTACTACAAAGCCGCCGGGCTTACCCCCTACCTCGACCAGCTCGGCTTCGACCTCGTTGGCTACGGCTGTACCACCTGCATCGGCAACTCCGGCCCGCTGGATGAAGCCGTCGAAAAAGCCATCGGCAACGCCGACCTCACCGTGGCTTCGGTGCTGTCGGGCAACCGCAACTTCGAAGGCCGCGTGCACCCGCTGGTCAAGACCAACTGGTTGGCCTCGCCACCGCTGGTGGTGGCCTACGCCCTGGCCGGCAGCGTGCGGGTGGACCTGAACAAGGATGCCCTGGGCACTGGCAAGGACGGCCAACCGGTGTACCTGCGCGACATCTGGCCCACCCAGCAGGAAATTGCCGAAGCCGTCGCCAAGGTGGACACGGGCATGTTCCACAAGGAATACGCCGAGGTGTTCGCCGGCGATGCCCAATGGCAGGCCATCGAAGTGCCGCAGGCAGCGACTTACGTATGGCAGGATGATTCCACCTATATCCAGCACCCACCGTTCTTCGACGACATCGGCGGGCCGTTGCCCGTCATCGAGAACATCCAGGGCGCACGCATCCTCGCCCTGCTCGGCGATTCGGTGACCACCGACCATATCTCCCCGGCCGGCAACATCAAGGCCGACAGCCCGGCCGGGCGTTACCTGCGCGAGAAAGGCGTGGAACCACGCGATTTCAACTCCTATGGCTCACGGCGCGGCAACCATGAAGTGATGATGCGCGGCACGTTCGCCAACATCCGCATCCGCAACGAGATGCTTGCCGGCGAGGAAGGCGGCAACACGCTGTATGTGCCCACGGGCGAGAAACTGTCGATCTACGATGCGGCCATGCGTTACCAGGCCGAAGGCACACCGCTGGTGGTGATCGCCGGCCAGGAGTATGGCACCGGCTCCAGCCGCGACTGGGCGGCCAAGGGTACCAACCTGCTGGGGGTCAAGGCGGTGCTGGCGGAAAGCTTCGAGCGCATCCACCGCTCCAACCTGGTGGGCATGGGCGTGCTGCCGCTGCAGTTCAAGGCTGGCGACGACCGCAAGCAGCTGGGGTTGACCGGGAAGGAGCGGATCGATGTGTTGGGCTTGGCCGGTACCACGCTCAAACCGGGCATGAGCCTGCCGCTGCGTATCACGCGTGAAGATGGGCAACAGCAGCAGATCGAAGTGCTGTGCCGGATCGATACGCTCAATGAAGTGGAATACTTCAAGTCAGGCGGCATTTTGCACTACGTATTGCGGCAGATGATTCGCAACTGACACGCCATGTTCAACGCCAGCGCCATCAGGTACCGCTCCGGCGGTGCCTGATGCGCATGCCCACAAGAAAAGTCTGCCTTTACCAGTAGCACTTTAATGGCCGCTCAGTCATCATTGGCCCGAATTGTCACCTCATGGTCATAAACGTGGGCGTATAAACAGCATTCTCAGCACTGCCCCTCCTTCCCTTACTGCAATCGCAGTGATGGCCAATTGCTAAAGATCAAGTAAATTAAATATCCATTCAATAAAACCAGTGGCTTGCCGATACCAGTCGAAAGCCTTGCGGATTACTCAAGCCATGCGTAACAACCAGCCGATTACCCAAAGGGAACGGACCTTCCCTGCCCAACAACGGTTGATCTCCACCACCAATGCCAAGGGTGTGATCACCTACTGCAACGATGCCTTCATCGAGATCAGCGGTTTCAACCGTGAGGAGCTGATTGGCGCACCGCACAACCTGGTTCGCCACCCCGATGTGCCGACTGCGGTGTTCGCCCACATGTGGCAAACCCTCAAGCAAGGCTTGCCATGGATGGGCATCGTCAAGAACCGTTGCAAATCTGGCGACCACTATTGGGTAAACGCCTACGTCACCCCGATTTTCGAAAACAACCAGGTTGTCGGTTTCGAGTCGGTGCGGGTCAAGCCTACCGCCGAGCAGATCCGCCGCGCCGAAGCCCTGTACCAGCGCATCAACGACGGCAAGACCGCCATCCCGCGCCGTGACCGCTGGCTGCCGGTGCTGCAGGACTGGCTGCCGTTCATCCTGGTCAGCCAGGTTGGTTTCCTGATCGGCAACTGGCTCGGCCACTGGTGGGGCTTTGCGCTGGCCGCCGGCCTTTCGGTACCGCTCGGCCTGCTCGGCCTGGGCTGGCAGCAGCGAGGCCTCAAGCGCTTGCTGCGCCTGGCCGAACAGACCACCTCCGACCCGCTGATCGCGCAGATGTTCACCGACAGCCGTGGGGTGCAGGCACGCCTGGAGATGGCCATGCTCAGCCAGGACGCGCGCATGAAGACCTGCCTGACCCGCCTGCAGGACAGCGCCGAGCACCTCAGCGACCAGGCCCGCCAGTCCGATACCCTGGCCCACAAGAGCTCCTCGGGCCTGGAGCGGCAGCGGGTGGAGACCGAACAGGTCGCCGCCGCCGTCAACCAGATGGCTGCCACCACGCAAGAAGTGGCCAACCACGTGCAACGCACCGCTGACGCCACCCAGGAAGCCAACCGCCTGACCAGCCAGGGCCGACAGATTGCCGGTGAAACCCGCGATGCCATCGAGCGCCTGTCGACCGCCGTGGGCGAAACCGGCCAGACCGTGACCCAACTGGCCAGGGACAGCGACGAAATCGGTGGCGTGGTCGATGTGATCAAGGGCATTGCCGACCAGACCAACCTGCTGGCGCTCAACGCGGCCATCGAGGCGGCCCGTGCCGGTGAGATGGGCCGCGGTTTTGCCGTGGTCGCCGACGAAGTGCGCCAACTGGCCCAGCGCACCGCCGAATCGACCGGGCAGATTCACGGCCTGATCGCCAAGCTGCAACAGACGGCCAACAACGCCGTGCTGACCATGGAAGCGGGCCACCGCCAGGCCCAGGAAGGCGTGGACCGTGTCATGCAGGCCGACCAGGCACTGGTGGGGATCAGCGAAGCGGTGGCCAACATCACCGACATGGCGACCCAGATCGCCGCCGCCACCGAAGAGCAGACGGCGGTGGCCGACGAGATCAGCCGCAACATCAGCACCATCGCCGAACTGGCCGACCAGACAGCCGAGCAGGCGCAGCATTCGGCGCAGCTCAGCGAAGAGCTGACCAGCACTGCCGGCAGCCAGTATTCGCTGGTGGAGCGGTTCAACCGCTAGGCCGGTCGCCGCGCTGTAATGGCCCCATCACCCGCGTGCCGGCGATGAGGCCATTACAGGCTCCAAACTTACCAGTCCAGCGTCAGCTGGCTTTCGAAGTAGCGTTCCTCGCCGGTCAACGGGTCGGCAAATCGCAAGCGCTGCGCCAGCAGCTTCAAGGGCCGCTGATAGTCGTCTTCTTCCTTGAGCAACTCGGGGTAGAACGGGTCATTGCAGATTCCCGCTCCCAAGGCCGCCATGTGCACACGCAGCTGGTGCGTCTTGCCCGTGACAGGCGAAAGGCCGTAGCGCCACCACTCGCCATTCTTCTCCAACACTTCGGCGAAGGTCTCGCTGTTGGCCTCCCCTGCCACTTCATGCATGCGGAAAAACGGCTCGCCATGCACCAGGCGACTTTTGTGCACCAGCGGGAATGCATGTTGCGGCAAGGCGGCCGCGATGGCCTGGTAACGTTTGTCGATACGCCGCTCCGGGAACAAACGCTGATACGCGCTGCGCGTCTGGGGATTGGCGGAAAACAGCACCAACCCGGCGGTATGGCGGTCGATGCGATGCAACGGCACCAGATGAGGGTTGCCCAGGCGCCGGATCAGGCGACGCAACAGGGTTTGCTCGACGTATTCACCGGTTGGCGTCACCGGCAGAAAGTGCGGTTTGTCGGCCACCACCAGGTGCTCATCGAAATGCAGGATGGTCTCCAGTACCGGAATCGGCCGCTCGTTGGGCACTTCGCGAAAATAGTGGATGCGCATGCCGCGACGGTAGGGCAGATCGGCGGCAATCGCCCTGCCCTCGGCATCGAGCACCCGACCGCGTGCGAACCGGTCGAGCCACTGATCGCGCTCGATGGCCTTGAAATGATCGCACAGGCAATCGAGCACCGTGGTCCAGTTGCCGGGCGGCAGGCAGACCGTGCTGGCTTGCTGGTGGGCGGGGTCGAAAGGCGTGGTCATGGCAAGGCTCGAACAATCAAAGCCGGGCATTATCCCCCAAGCCCGACGCCTCAACCAGCCTCGACCACACCCTCGCTATGCGCCTTCAACCAGCGCAACACCTGCACGGCCTCCCAACGCCCAGGGTCATAGAGTGCGTAGACCAGCCCCTGATAGCCCACCACATCCAGCCCGCGGTGGTAACCGGCGCGCTGGAACAAGGCCTCGATTTCTGCAAAACAGGTATTGAAATGCACCTTGCCGAATGGCGTGCGGTCATCGGTGACCAGGCCCTCGAGGCGCAATTCCAGTACAGCGTCGTACACCCGCTCCACCGGCATACGGTTGACGCTGTACTTGAGTTGCTCGACGTTGAGCATGGGTTCACCTCGATACTGTATTTATATACAGCATACGAAGACTGACACAGCGCCGTCAATCAAAGCGAGCGTCACTGCAGGCCTGGCAGGTAGCCCGTCCCCTTGCGAATGGTCAGCACCTCACGGCGAGGCGCGGCCGCCGATACCGAAAGGTGTACCCAGCTGTCGAACTCCAGAATCAACTGGTCGAACGGCACGTCACTCTCGCTCACCCGTCGAACCACTTCACGATTGTTAACACCGAGAACCATGAAATCAGCAGCCAGCCCACTGATGTGCTGGCTGTTGCGCACCCCGCCAACGCGCGCATTCACTGCCGGGCTACGGTATCCGCTGCTGATGATGACAGGGCTGGCGAACAACGCCCGCACTTGCTCGAGCGCCTGGCAAAGCAGGCGCAGATTAGCCACCACCTCTGGCGAAGGGGTGTTGTCCAGCCCATCTCTTGCGGCCGTTTGCGAAGCGGTCAGTTCTTTCAAGGTGAAATGAGGTGTGATCTGCATGGAAAGGTTCTCGGTGACAATGCATGGGAGCCGAAGACTGTTCATCGGCTCGACATCATTGCCTCGGACAACCAGGTCATGCAGTCAGGTAATTCGTACCCCTGCCACTCAATTGGCGAGAAAGGCGACCACCTGTTCGGCATCGAATGGCCAGTGCAGTTCGGCCGAGGTATCGCCGCGGCGCAACACCGGAATGATCAAACCGTAGCGTTCGAACAGCGCCTCGTCATCGGCGATGTCGACCAGTTCGATCAGCAAGCCATGATCGACAAAGGGCATGAGCACGGCTTCGGCCACTTCGCACAAGTGGCACCCGACGGTGCCGAAGAGTTGGCATTCAGGCAGCATGGGGCAAGGCTCGATTTGGCTGTGGGAAGAAGCCTATTCTAGGTCCGTCCTGCCCCCTGTGCACCTGACCTCGCTCAATCCTGGCTGGTGGCCCCGATCCGGTGCAGCGACAGGTCCGCGCCCTGGAACTCCTGCTCATGGCTCAAGCGCAGGCCGTGCAACTGGCGAATCAGGCCATACACGGCAAAACCACCCACCAGTGCGACCACTACGCCTGCCAGGCTGCCCAGCAGCTGGCTGATCAGGCTGACGCCGCCCATGCCTCCCAGCAGCGTCTGGCCAAACACACCGCAGGCCACCCCACCCCACAGGCCGCACAAGCCGTGCAGCGGCCAGACACCGAGCACATCGTCGATCTTCCAGCGGTTCTGCGCAGCCGTGAAACTCCAGACGAACAGCACCCCGGCCACCAGGCCGGTGGCCAGTGCACCGATCGGGTGCATGAGGTCAGAGCCCGCGCAGATCGCCACCAGGCCGGCCAGCGGACCGTTGTGCAGGAAGCCCGGGTCGTTGCGCCCGGCCAACAAGGCCGCCAGGGTGCCGCCGACCATCGCCATCAGCGAGTTGATCGCCACCAGGCCGCTGACGCCCTGCAAGGTCTGGGCACTCATGACGTTGAAGCCGAACCAGCCGATGATCAGGATCCACGAGCCCAACGCCAGGAACGGAATGCTCGACGGTGCGAAAGCCACCAGGCGGCCGTCGCGATAGCGCCCGCGCCGCGCGCCCAGCAACAGGACCGCCGCCAGCGCCAGCCAGCCGCCCATGGCATGCACCACCACCGAGCCGGCAAAGTCGTGGAACGGCGCACCGAAGCGGGCCTGCAGCCAGGCCTGCGCGCCGAAGTTGCCATTCCACACCACGCCTTCGAAGAAGGGGTAGATGAACGCCACGATCAGTGCCGTGGCGCACAGCTGCGGCGCGAAGCGCGCACGTTCGGCGATACCCCCCGAGATGATCGCCGGAATCGCGGCAGCGAAAGTCAGCAGGAAGAAGCACTTGACCAGCGCATAGCCATGATCGGCCGCCAGTTGCGACGCAGGCTGCAGGAAATTCACGCCATAGGCGACCCAATAGCCGATGAAGAAATACACCAACGCCGAGATGGCGAAATCGCTGAGGATCTTCGACAGCGCATTGACCTGGTTCTTGTGGCGCACGGTGCCCACTTCGAGAAAGGCGAAGCCGGCGTGCATGGCGAGCACCAGAATGGCGCCCATGAGGATGAACAGGGTATTGGAGCCGTGGACGAGGGAGTCCATCGCGCTGTGCATGTTTTCCATGTAAGTGGCAGACCTGCTGAAAAAGCACCAGGACAGTTCAAGAACCTGCATCCCTGCACCGATTCGGTGCCAGCGTGTGCCCGGTTTTGCCGAACCGGGCGCGGCCTGCGTGGTTTTTTCTTGGGTTTGTCATGGATTGGGTTAAGGTTTATCGGTATCCGCCAGGTTCGACGCCCTGGTTCGGCGCACCGCCCGGGGTTACGCCCCGCGTTGTGGCAAGTCTCATTAGCAAGGCCCATACCAGCGCCGACAGTGAACCTTCCATACACCCGGTCACTCGAATGACCTACACACACTTGCACACCGACACAGGGAGAGCCCCATGGCCAGCAAATCGGCAAAGAATGCACAAGAGATATTGATGGCTGACTTCCAGGCCTTGGTCCGCGATACCGAGAAACTGCTGGCCGATACTGCCAACCTGGCAGGCGACCAGGCCGACGAGCTGCGCGAGCAGATCCACGACCGCCTGACCCAGGCCCGCGAAACCCTGCAGCTGACCCAGGACTCGGTGCGTGAGCGCGGCCAGGCAGCCCTCGGCAGCGCCGAACAGTACGTCCAGGAAAACCCCTGGCAGGCCATCGGAATTGCCGCAGGCGTCGGCTTGTTGATCGGCCTGCTGGCCAATCGGCGTTAAGGAGCTCCCATGGAGAATGACAGCATTGGCACCAGCGCCTCGGGCAAACGCCTGGGCGCGGCGCTGCTGGGGCTGCTGCACAGCCACATCGAACTGTTCGGCATCGAATTGCAGGAACAGAAAGCGCGCACCCTGAGCCTGCTGCTGTTCGCCGGCCTGGCCCTGGTGTTCGCGCTGCTGCTGCTGACGGCCTTGTCCGGCTTGCTGCTGGTGCTGCTGTGGGACAGCTATCGGCTGGCTGGGATCATCGGGCTGTGCATCTTCTATGGTTTGGCGGCGGTGTATTGCGGCCTGCGCCTGAAGGCTGCGGTGTTCGATGAGTCCTCACCGTTTGGTGCGACCCTCGAAGAACTGGCCAAGGATAGGGAGCGCCTGTTGCCATGAGCCTGCCTGAACTACCGAACACCCGTAACCCGCGGGAACTGCGCAAGGCGCTGCTGCGGCTGCGCCTGGAAATGCACCGCCAGGAGATCCGCCACGAGTCCGGGCAGTTGCTGCAACCCTTGCAGCGCCTGCGCGGCATGGGCAGCTCGCTGCATGACGGGTTGGGTATCAAGCATGCGCCATTGTGGGGCATCGGTGCCGTCGTGGCGCTTGGCTTCCTGACCGGCAAAGGCGTGCGCAGCGGTAACCTGAGCCGCCTGGTCCGGCTGGGCACCAGCCTGCTGCCGCTGGTGCGCCTCTACCTGCAAGGCAACCGGCGCCCTTGAGCGCCATTACCGGCCCGGATACCACAGGGCCGGTGTCACCCTGCCCCTTGCACGCCTGCCCACGACACCGGAAGCTATACCTTTCGATCGACAGGAGAACGCGCCTTGGACTGGCACACCCTGCTCACCCGCGAACGCCTCGGCAAAGCCCTCTACAGCGCCGAAGAACTGGGCCGCAGCCCTTTCCACAAAGACCATGACCGGATCATCTTCTCAGGGGCCTTTCGCCGCCTCGGGCGCAAGACCCAGGTCCATCCCGTTACCAGCAACGACCATATCCACACGCGCCTGACCCATTCCCTGGAAGTCAGCTGCGTTGGCCGCTCACTGGGCATGCGCGTCGGTGAAACCCTGCGCGCCAGCCTGCCTGAATGGTGCGAACCCAGCGATCTGGGCATGATCGTGCAATCGGCCTGCCTGGCTCACGACATCGGCAACCCGCCGTTCGGCCACTCCGGGGAAGATGCCATCCGCCACTGGTTCCAGCAGGCCGCCGGGCGTGGCTGGCTGGACGACATGAGTGACGACGAGCGCGCCGACTTCCTCAACTTCGAGGGCAACGCCCAAGGCTTTCGCGTGCTCACCCAGCTCGAGTACCACCAGTTCGATGGCGGCACCCGGCTGACCTACGCCACCTTGGGCACCTACCTCAAATACCCTTGGACTGCCCGGCATGCCGATGCCCTTGGGTACAAGAAGCACAAGTTCGGCTGCTACCAGAGCGAGCTGCCACTGCTCGAACAGATCGCCCGCAAGCTCGGCCTGCCGCTGCTCGAGGAACAGCGCTGGGCGCGCCATCCGCTGGTCTACCTGATGGAGGCGGCAGATGACATCTGCTACGCCCTGATCGACCTGGAAGACGGCCTGGAGATGGAGTTGCTGCACTACGCCGAAGTCGAAGCGCTGTTGCTCGACCTGGTCGGCGACGACTTGCCGGAAACCTATCGCCAGCTTGGCCCTGCCGACTCCCGGCGACGCAAACTGGCAATCCTGCGCGGCAAGGCCATCGAGCACCTGACCAACGCCGCTGCCCGCGCGTTCGTCGAACAGCAGCAGGCACTGTTGAGTGGGCACCTGAGCGGCGACCTGGTCGAGCACATGCATGGCCCGGCCAAGCGCTGCGTTTTGCAAGCCAAGGACATGGCGCGCAACAAGATTTTCCAGGACAAACGCAAGACACTCCACGAAATTGGCGCCTACACCACGCTGGAAATCCTCCTCAATACGTTCTGTGGGGCCGCCCTGGAACAGCACGGCGGGCGCGCCCCTTCGTTCAAGAGCCGGCGCGTGCTCGACCTGATCGGTAACAACGCCCCCAACCCGCACGACTCGCTGCACACGGCCTTCCTGCGCATGATCGATTTCATCGCCGGCATGACCGACAGCTATGCCAGCGAGATGGCCCGGGAAATGACCGGGCACTCGAGCCCGGTCTGAAGACATGGCGGCATCGCCCGGTGCAATACCGAGCGACGCCGCCCTCTTTCAGAAACCCATCAGAAATTTCCTACAAGCTCTGCCAACTGATTAAACACCCAATAAACAGACAAACGAAAAGCCACCCAATCACCTTTGCCAATGAAGTAAATGCTTACACTTCGTGGCTCAATTTGCATTAACCTGTAAGCCGTTTCCCATATATAGCGAATCTCCTCGCCGCGTATCCCCGATGACTTGCAACTGGGGTAAGGTGCCTCCTGCCTCCGTCATCCGCTGCAGGGAACTTGAACATGAATACTGTATTTATTGTCGATGACCATCCTGTCATCCGCCTTGCCGTCCGCATGTTGCTTGAAAACCAGAACTACAAGGTCGTGGGCGAATCGGACAACGGCGTGGATGCCATGCAGCTGATTCGTGAAACCCAGCCTGAACTGGTGATCCTGGACATCAGCATCCCCAGGCTTGACGGCCTGGAGGTGCTGTCGCGCTTCCAGGCCATGGCCCTGCCACTGAAGGTGCTGATCCTCACTGCACAGTCCCCGGCGCTGTTCGCCGTGCGCTGCATGCATTCAGGTGCAGCGGGTTATGTGTGCAAACAGGAAGACCTGAACGAACTGCTCAGTGCAATCAAGGCCGTTATCGCCGGATACAACTACTTCCCCAGCCAGGCCATTCACAATAACCACGAAACAGCGGACTCAGATTTGCGACTTTTCCGACTCGTTAACGATCGAGAACTGATGGTCCTGCAACTTTTCGCCCAAGGCCGCAGTAATCAGGAGATCGCCAAAGGCATGTTCCTCAGCAACAAGACGGTCAGTACCTACAAGAAGCGACTCATGCAGAAACTGCAGGCTGATTCTTTGGTCGACCTGATCGAAATGGCCAAACGCAACGCCCTGGTCTGAGGTCTTGATGGTGCAATGGACTACCTTCCTGCTCGTCATCCTGGCGCTGGGCTGCAACCGGGTGCAGGCCTCATCCCATGAAGCCATGCCCTATACCCTGCTGGCCCGTTCCTCGACGATGACGCTGAGCCCGACATTGACCGAAGAGCAACGGCAATGGCTGCAGGGCCGGCATGCCCTGGTCCTGGGCACCTCGGCGCCCGACTATCCGCCTTTCGACATCACCAGTGGTGGCCAGGTCTATCAGGGCCTCACCGCCGAATATGCCAGCCTGATCGGCAAGGCGTTGAACCTGCCGGTCCAGGTCGTGCGCTACCCCCACCGGCAAGCAGCCGTCCAGGCGCTTAAACGTGGCGACATCGACCTGCTCGGCAGCGCCAATGGTTACGAAGCGGCAACCGAGGACCTGGCACTTTCCCACCCCTATGCCGTCGATCAGCCTGTGCTGGTCACCCGGGAAGATGAACAGCGCCCTCTCAACGGAGGCCTGGCCGGCATGCGCCTGGGCATGCTCTACCATTACCTGCCCCAGGAGAATGTCCGTGCGGCCTACCCCAATGCCGAAGTGCTGGCATTCGGCTCCTCCACCCAGGCCCTCAACGCCGTGGCATTCGGCCAGGCCGACGTGTACATCGGCGACACCATTTCGACTCACTACCAACTCAATCGCGGGCACCTGCCACGCTTGCACATGGCCAGTTTCGGCCAGCACGAAAACGTCGGTTTCAGTTTTGCCATGCGCGCTCAGGACGTGCAGCTCATCACCCTGGTCAATGCCACCCTCGATCGCCAGTCCAGCGCCGTACGGGCCAGCATCTACAAACGCTGGAGCGCGGGCGCCGACCTGCTGCTGAGCGATCGAAAACTCCAGCTGACGCCCGAGGAAGAGCAGTGGCTGCGCAGCCACCCGATCATGCAGGTCGCCATCGACGAAACGGCGGCGCCACTTTCCTATTTCGATGGCAACGGCCATTTTCGCGGGATAACCGCTGACCTGCTCGACCTGATACGGCTGCGTACCGGCCTGCGCTTCGAGGTGCAACGGGCCAATGGCACCGCCGACATGCTTGCCCGCCTGGAAAACGGGCGGGTGAACATGATTGCCGCGCTTGCCAGCGACGGGATGGCCGTTGAAAATTTGCACCTGAGCCGGCCCTACCTCGAAAGCCCGCATGTGCTGGTCACCCGCGCTAAAGATGAACAGTTCGGTTCGCTGGAGCACCTGAGCGGCCAGCGCGTTGCCATCTCCCGTTACAGCAAGCTGGACGACTTGCTGACAACCCGCTTCCCACAGGTCAACTGGATCGAGACCGAGAGCCCCTATTATTCCGTGGCACTGCTTAAAAGTGGCGCCGTCGACGCCGTGATCACCCCCTTGATCGACGCCAATCATGCCTTGGCCGGCAACACCGACCTGATCATTCGCAGCACGGTGGGCAGCGAGCCGGCCGTCTTCGCCATGGCCACCAGCGAACAGGACATGCCGCTTGCCACGATCCTCGACAAGGCCCTGCTGAGTATTTCGCCGGAAGAGCTGGGGGTCATAAACAATCGCTGGCGCGGCTACGATGCCCATGAAGATGCCAGTTGGCCAGCCTTGCGCCGCCTGATCCTGCAAGTGCTGCTGGGCACTGGCGTGTTGCTGTTGCTGGCCCTGATCTGGAACGCCCACCTGCGGGGGCAGATCAAGCATCGCCAACGCGCCGAACGCGCGCTTAACGATCAGCTCGAGTTCATGGGTGCGCTGCTCAACGGCACCCCGCACCCGATGTATGTGCGCGACCGCGAGGGCCGCCTGCAAAGCTGCAACGCCAGCTACCTGGAGGCCGTCCAGTCCAGCCTGGAAGCAGTGATTGGCAGGCGCCTGGACGAGAGCCTGTTCGCCAGCGCCGAGAACACTCGCCAGATCCAGGCCGACTACCAGCAGGTGATGGCGGCGGGCGTGCCGCTGATCATCGACCGGCCTTTGCGCTTCAAGGACAGGCAGATGACCATCTACCACTGGATCCTGCCCTACCGTGATTCGCTGGGCGAAGTGCAAGGGATCATCGGCGGCTGGATCGACATCAGCGAACGCCGCAAGCTGGTGCAGGAACTGCGCGAAGCCAAGCGCCTGGCCGACGATGCAAACCGCGCCAAGAGCACCTTCCTTGCCACCATCAGCCACGAGATTCGCACGCCGATGAATGCAGTCATCGGCATGCTCGAACTGGCACTGAGGCGCGCCCTGCAGGGGCAAGCAGACCCCGCCTCGCTGGAAGTCGCCCACCACTCGGCCAGGGACCTGCTTGGCCTGATCGGCGACATCCTGGATATCGTGCGTATCGAATCCGGCCACCTGTCACTCAGCCCGGAAGCGGTCGACCCTGCCGCACTGGTCGAGTCGGTAGGCCGCGTGTTCGATGGCCAGGCCCGGCAGAAGAACCTGTCCCTGGTGGTCAACATCAGCCCCGCTGCCCGCTGCCATGCCTTGCTCGACCCACTGCGCTTCAAACAGATCCTGTCCAACCTTGTCAGCAACGCCATCAAGTTTACCGAGCAAGGGCAGATCCACGTCACGCTCGGCTTGCGCGACGAAGGCCCAGGCGTGCTGTCAACGCTGGAGCTCGAGGTGCGTGACAGTGGCATCGGCATTGATGACGATGATTTGCAGCGGCTGTTCAACCCGTTCGTCCAGGCCAACCCCCATAGCCAGGGCGCCCGCGCAGGTACCGGGCTGGGCCTGGCCATCTGCCGCAGCCTGTGCGAGATGATGGGGGGCAACCTGAGCATCAGGAGCCATCCGGGTTTTGGCACACAGGTTCGCCTGATGCTGCCGCTGGAGCGCGTCGATACCCCGGTGACACCCGCAGTGGACGTGGAAGAGGTAGAAGCGCCCGCTCCCGACCTGAAGGTGCTGGTCATCGACGATCACCCTGCCAACCTGATGCTGATGGCGCAGCAACTCAACTACCTGGGGTTAACCCATGCCAGCGCCAGCGATGGCCGCGAAGGCCTGGAAAAATGGCGTCACACGCCGTTTGACGTGTTGGTGCTCGATTGCAACATGCCACACATGAACGGCTACCAGGTTGCCACCGCCGTTCGTTGCGAAGAGCGCCAGAACGGGCGCCCGCGTTGCGTCATCCTGGGCTACACGGCGAACGCTCAACCGGAAGTCAGGCAGAAGTGCCTCAGCGCCGGCATGGACGATTGCCTGCTCAAGCCCATCAGCCTGCGTACGCTCAGCCAATGCCTGGCCAGGATCACACCCCGTCGGCAGCAGGTCATTACCCCCCCGCTCAACCTTGCGGGCCTGGCCAGCATCGTCGGCAACAACGCTGAAAACCGTGCCCGTTTTCTCACCGCCGTGCATGCAAGCCTGCAGGAAGACCTGGCACTGCTCATGGGCTTCGACCCCCTCCATCAGGCAGCCGAGATCCGCGAGCAGGCGCACAAGATCCTCAGCGCGGCACGGCTGCTGGAGGCAAAGGGCATGATGAAGGCCTGCGCGGCCCTGGAGGAGCAACATCAGCCTGCGGCCTGCATCAAGCTGCAGCGGCAGGCTCTGGCACGGCATATGCGCCGGGCGGAGAAAGCGCTGGCCAGGGAACTGGCCAGGGCTTGAGCGAGCGGCGCCCGTGCCGGGCGCCGTTCATGCACGCATCAGGAAGCCGGGTTGATCGGCTTTTCCGGATACCAGGCGTCCAGCAGCGGGCTGACTTCGATGTTGGTCAGTTCACTGCGGCCTTTGAGCCAGGCTTCGACAGTGGCGCGCTGCTCTTCGCTGACCGAGCCGCGGTTGGCCAGGCAGACCAGGCCGAAATCATCGCCGCCGACGTAGTCCAGGCCGTTGGCATCCATGGCTTCTGCCAGGAAGGCGTCGAGGAAGGCATCGATGGCTTCGTCGGACAGGTCTTCCTTGAAACCCAGGTTCAGTTCGAAACCCAGCTCCTGGAATTCATCAACGCACAGTTTCTTGCGCAGACGACGGGAACGGTTGGTAGCCATGAAACAATCCTCTTGAGTAATAACGCGCGGCACTTTACCAGTTTCCGCGCTACAAAGGCGCTTTTCCGTCGAACGTGGCCCATGAACGCTGCGCTTGGGGCATAATGCGCTCTATATTTCGTCCTGGGGTGATCATCTCTTACAGCCCCATAGTCTTTTTCCCTCGTCCGCAGGGTATTTAAACCATATGATCAAAAAGCTCCGCCCCCTCGTTCTCGCCGGCCTGCTGCTGCCGCTCGCAATGCCCAGCCAGGCTGCCACCGTCAATACCACCCTGCCGCCGAAAGTCCAGCAGGCGCTCAAGGCCAACAAGCTGCAAGACAGCGCACTGTCGCTGGTCATGCTGCCGCTGAACGGCCCAGGCGCGGCCACCGTGTTCAATGGCGATGTATCGGTCAACCCGGCCTCGACCATGAAGCTGGTCACCACCTACGCCGCCCTCGAACTGCTCGGCCCGACCTTCCAGTGGAAAACCGAGTTCTACACCGATGGCACCCTGAGCAACGGCGTGCTCAACGGCAACCTGTACCTCAAGGGCGGCGGCGACCCCAAGCTGAACATGGAAAAGCTCTGGCTGCTGATGCGTGACCTGCGCGCCAATGGCGTACGCACCGTCACCGGCGACCTGGTGCTGGACCGCAGCCACTTCGTGCAACCCAACCTGCCGCAGTTCGACGATGACGGCGGCGACGTCAACAAGCCGTTCCTGGTCAAGCCCGACTCGCTGATGATCAACCTCAAGGCCCTGCGCTTCGTTGCCCGCAACGATGGCGGCAAGGTCACCGTTGCAGTCGAACCACCGATCGCCAGCATCCACATCGACAACCAGGTCAAGGCCGTGGCCTCCAAGCAGTGCAGCGGCGACGTGCGCTACAACCCGGTGCAGCAGGCCGACGGCATCAGCGTGACCGTCACCGGCCAGCTGGGCGACGGCTGCAACTCGCAGACCTACCTGTCGTTGCTTGACCACCCGACCTACGCCGCTGGCGCCGTGCGGGCGATCTGGAACGAGCTGGGTGGCAGCATCCAGGGCCGCGACCGTTTTGAAAACGTGCCGAAGAGTGCACGCCTGCTGGCCCGGGCCTTCTCGCCCGACCTGGTGGAAGTGATCCGCGACATCAACAAGTACAGCAACAACACCATGGCCCAGCAGCTGTTCCTGAGCCTGGGTGCACAGTTCCGCACCGACGCCGATGGCGACGATGCCCGTGCCGCGCAACGCGTGGTGCGCCAGTGGCTGGCGAAGAAAGGCATCACCGCACCGCACCTGGTGATGGAGAACGGCTCCGGCCTGTCGCGCGCCGAGCGGGTCAGCACCCGCGAGATGGCAGCACTGCTGCAGGCCGCGTGGAACAGCCCCTACTCGGCCGAGTTCATCAGCTCGATGCCGCTGGTAGGCATGGACGGCACCATGCGCAAGCGCCTCAAGCGCACCGCCATGACCGGTGAAGGGCACATCAAGACCGGCACTCTGAACACCGTGCGGGCGATCGCCGGCTTCAGCCGCGACAGCAACGGCAACACCTGGGCGGTGGCGGCGATCCTCAACGATCCGAAGCCTTGGGGTGCCTCGCAGGTGCTCGACCAGGTGCTGCTCGACCTGTATCGCCAGCCGAAGCTGAACAACAGCACAACCGCTGCTGCACCTTGATACGCCTTTAGCCTGTACTGGCCTCTTCGCGGGCAAGTCGGGGCGCCGAACCGCCGCTCCCACATGTACATCACAAAGCCTGAGGTCTGTGGTTTACCTGTGGGAGCGGCGGTTCGGCGCCCCGACTTGCCCGCGAAGAGGCCGGTACAGGCAATGAAAACCTCAGGTCAACTCTGACTCGACCCTGTCCCTGCCTGCCTGCTTGGCCGCGTAAACCCCGGCATCCGCACGCAGCAGCAAGGCATCCGCCCCCTCCCCCAGCCGCCACCCGGCCACACCAAAGCTCGCGGTCACCTTGCCCACCCCCTCGACCGGCACACCGCGCACCCCTTGCCACAGCTCCATGGCCAGCATCCGCGCCTGCTCGGCATTGCTGCCCGGGCACAGCACCATGAACTCCTCGCCGCCCAACCGACAGAACACATCGGTGCGGCGCAAACGCTGACCGATCCGTTGGCACAGGCTACGCAATACGTGGTCACCCACGGCATGGCCAAACTGATCGTTGATGCGCTTGAAATGGTCAATGTCGAGCATGATCACCGCCAGGTCCAGCCCATCACGCTGAGCGCGGTCCAGTTCGACCTTGAGCCGATCCTGGAAATAACGGCGGTTATGAATACCGGTCAGCGCATCGGTCACCGACAGGGCACGCAACTCCTCCTCCACCCCTTTGAGGTCTGAGATATCGGTGAGGTAGCCGTGCCACAGCGTGCAACCGCCCTCGCCGGGCTCCGGTGTGGCTTCGCCACGCACCCAGCGCAACCCGGCACGCGGCAGGCACACCCGGTACTCTTCGCGCCACGGCGACAGGTGTTCGGCGGAATAACGCACCGACCGGCGCACGCGCTCCAGGTCATCGGGGTGAATGCGCTCGAACACCACCGTGGCATCCTCGCGCAACAGCTGCAAATCGACCTCGTAGATGTCGAACAGCCCCTGGCTGGCATAGGGGAAGCAGGAATGGCCATCGGCATCCAGCTGGTATTGATAGATCCCGCCAGGCACTTCCGCGCTGAGCTTTTCCAGCAAGCGGTCACGCAGGGCCAACGCCTCGTGCACACGGCGCCGCTCGGTGACATCGATGCAGATCGCCAGGTAGCCGACCCACAGCCCCTGCTCGTCGAGCACGGCGGTCACCAACATGTTGGCCAGCAAATGGCTGCCATCCTTGCGCACCAAGGTCCACTCACCCGGCTCGCCACCACTGTCCTGAATGGTCTCGGCAAACATCGCCTGGCCACCGGCGATGTGCCGTCCGTAGCGCAGGCTCAAGGCATGGGCGCGCTGGCTGAGCTCTTCAGGCATCACCAGGTCTTCCAGCTGCAGGTGCCCGATGGCTTCATTGGCCGCATAGCCCAGCATGCGTTCGGCACCGGCGTTGAAGGTGCTGATCTCGCCTTTTAGGCTGGTCGCGATGATGGCCACCTGGGTTGCGGCGTCCAGCACGCTGCGCAGCTGGTTGTGGGTATCGCGCAGCGACTGCTCGCTGACCCGCAGCTGCGCTGTGCGCTGCTCGACCAGGGTCAAGGCACGCTGGCGCTGGCTGAACAGGCTGTAGAGCAACGCGCTCAGCAACAGGCTCAGCAGCCCGCCGAGAAACCCCACGGCCAGGGCGGCGGCGGATTGGTTGGCCTGCAGGAAGGCCTGACTCGGGCGGATGTCGAGCTGGAAATGGTGGTCGGCCAGGTGCAGCAACTGCGTACTGACCAAGGCCAGCGCCGCCACCGGGTTCTGCGAATCGAACAGCACTTCATGGCCGTCGCGCCCGCTCGGGTCGATGATGCGCACCACCAGGTTGTCATCCGTGGCGACGGGCAGGCCTTCAGTGATCAGCTGACGCATGTTCAGCAAGGCCATGACATACCCCGCTGGCGGGCCATCCGGCCGTGCATCGGAGAACACCGGTGCGACCATCAGCAGGCCACGGCTGAGATCGGGCGCGACGCTGAGCATGTCCAGCGGCTCGGAAACCGCCATGCTGCCTGGCTGCAGTGCCCGCACCAAGGTCTGCTCGCGGGCCGGCTGGCTGCGCAGATCGAGCCCGTAGGGCTGCCCCTGCATCATGTCGGCCTGGGTGTAGAGCACCGGGTAGTAATGGTCGCGCCGTGGCGAAGGGTGCCAGTTACCTGCGCCATCCAGCTCGCGGATCAGGTAGTCCTGCCCCAGCCAGGCACTGGCCTGGCGCTCGAACTCGCGCCGCTGCCCGGCCTCGACACGCGGCGCCCAGGAATAGGCCTGGGTCCGCTGCAGCAGGGGGCGGGCGTAGCCATCGAATTCGCCCGGGGTGATTTCGCTGGAATAGCTGAAGAAGCGCCGCAAGCCATCCAGGCGTTGCTCCTGGTCGTCGAAACGCTCGGCAATGCGGCTATGGCGCTCGCTGGCCAGCAGCTCGAAGCGCTGGCGCAACTGCTGCTTGTAGAATGCCTGGGCGGCCAGCGCCAGGGCAGCCGACAGCAGGGCGCCGGCCACCAACGCCACCAGCGCCACCGCCCAGGCAGCCATCGCCTCGCTGCACAGGCCCAGCACCTTCGCACGCACGCCCCACTTCGACATAGATCGATCTCATCACGTCAGCGTCCTGCGAATTCTCTGGCCCTGTGCTGAGTTATAGCTATTGGCCATTAGGCGCGCAATGTGCCTCGTCGAATTAACGCAACTGCAGGCGCCAGGCGCGGTGGATGCGGTTGTTGCGGGCGAAATCCGGGTCCAGCGTCTGAGCAGTGATTTCTTCGACCGCGTAGCGCGTGCTCACATGCTCATCGAGCTGGAACTTGCGGAAGTTGTTGGAGAAATACAGCACGCCACCGGGTGCCAGGCGGGCCATGGCCAGGTCGAGCAATTGCACATGGTCACGCTGCACGTCGAACACCCCTTCCATGCGCTTGGAGTTGGAGAAGGTCGGCGGGTCGATGAAGATCAGGTCGTAACTGTCGCGGTTGCCTTCCAGCCAGGCCATGACATCGCCCTGCTCCAGGCGGTTACGCTCGGAGAAGCCGTTCAGCGACAGGTTGCGCCGCGCCCAGTCCAGGTAGGTCTTCGACAGGTCGACACTGGTGGTGCTGCGCGCACCGCCCTTGGCCGCGTGCACGGTGGCCGTGGCGGTGTAGCAGAACAGGTTGAGGAAGCGCTTGCCATTGGCCTCGCGCTGAATGCGCATGCGCATCGGGCGGTGATCGAGGAACAGCCCGGTGTCGAGGTAGTCGGTGAGGTTGACCAGCAGCTTCACGCCGCCTTCATTGACCTCCTGGAAACGCCCTTCGGTGGCCTGGCGCTCGTACTGGCGGGTGCCGCTCTGGCGCTCGCGGCGCTTGAGTACCACCCGTTGCGGGTCGATGTTCAGTGCCTGGGGGATCGCCGCCAGGGCATCGAGCAGGCGCGCCTGTGCCTTGTCCGGGTCGATCGAGCGGGGGGCTGCGTACTCCTGCACGTGCACCCAGTCCTGGTAGAGGTCGACCGCCAGGGCATACTCAGGCATGTCGGCATCGTACAGGCGGTAGCAGTCGACCTGCTCACGGCGGGCCCACTTGCCCAACTGCTTGAGGTTCTTCTGCAGGCGGTTGGCGAACATTTGCGCGCCTTCCGACAGGCGTGCCGGCTCACTGGCAACCGCCGCAGGGCGGCGCGCCTCGCCCTGCTCGGCCTGGGCCTCGCGGCGCTCGCCGGTGACGAACTGGTCAGGCTGGACCTTGAACAGCAGCAACTTGCACGGCAAGGCGCCGTTCCAGAAGGCATATTGCTTGTGGCTGCGAATGCCCATGCGCTTGCCCAGCTCCGGCGCGCCGGTGAACACCGCCGCTTCCCAGCCCATGCAGGCCTGGCGCAGGCGTTCGCCAAAGTTCTGGTAGAGGTACAACAGGCTGGCTTCGTCACCCAGGCGCTCGCCGTACGGCGGGTTGCTGATGACCAGGCCTTTCTGGTTCTGGTCCGGGCGCGGCTCGAAGGTGCTGACCTCACCCTGGTAGATCTTCACCCAGTCGCCCAGGCCTGCACGCTCGACGTTGTTGCGCCCCGGCTGGATCAGCCGCGGGTCGGCTTCATAGCCGCGAATCCACAGGGGTGGCTTGGCCATGCCGGCTTGCGCGCGGGCCAGGCCCTCTTCGTGGACCTTGCGCCAGGTGGCCGGCACATGGCCGAGCCAGGCACTGAAGCCCCAGCGCTCACGCTTGAGGTTGGGCGCGATGTCGGCGGCGATCATGGCCGCCTCCACCAGGAAGGTACCGACACCGCACATCGGGTCGGCCAACGCACCGCCTTCGGCGGCGATGCGCGGCCAGCCGGCGCGGATCAGCACCGCTGCCGCGAGGTTTTCCTTCAGCGGCGCAGCGCCTTGCTGCAAGCGGTAGCCACGCTGGTGCAGGCTGTGCCCGGACAGGTCGAGGGACAGGATCGCCTCGCCACGGTCCAGGCGCAGGTGCACGCGCACATCCGGGTCGACCTTTTCCACCGACGGGCGCAGGCCTTCACGGTTGCGCAGCTTGTCGACGATCGCGTCCTTGACCTTGAGCGCACCGAAATGGGTGTTGTCGATGCCCGAACCGTGGCCACTGAATTCCACGGCCAGGGTGCCGTCAGCGGCCAGGTGGTCGGCCCAGTCGACGGCGTGCACGCCATCGTAGAGGTCGTCGGCGTTCTTCATCGAGAAGCGCTTGAGCACCAGCAACACACGGTTGGCCAAGCGCGACCAGAGGCACAGGCGGTAGGCGGTTTCCATGTCGGCGGCGCCGCGGATGGCCGAGGTGTGCTCACGCACTTCATCGAGGCCGAGGCCTCGGGCCTCTTCGGCAAGCAGGCCTTCCAGGCCTTTGGGGCAGGTGAGATAGAGTTCGAAACGGTCCGACATGAGAATTCCAGCGCCTTGGGCTATGTAAGTGACAAGGCGACGCATCGCCGTGCCGATGTTTGCCCGAACGCCCTTCCAGCAAGCGTCCGAGTGGCCTTACCTACTGCATCATCGCAGCAAGGCGGCCGGGCCACCTGATCGATCTGCCGCTCGCCGTGTGGCAAAAACAGCTTAGATCATCAGGCAGTTCCAATAATTTCCGTCGAGTCGGGGCCCGTGTGACCCTTCGTCGCATTACCAAATATTTCTGTCATCCCGCCGCAACGCTGGCGAAATGACGTCAAGGTTCGGCAAACCCTGATCATAGCGGGCTCAACGCCAAACAAGGTTGAGTCGCATTTATTTACTTATCCCCTCACCCTTGGAAAGGTTACGTGCTTATGACAAATCGATCATTCACAGGGTGACGTGCATTCGATAGAACTGGTCTCAGGCCGCTTCGCAACGAGGCGGCACCTTCAGCTCGCCACGCCGGCAGCGAGCGCAAAACCGGCAGAACGACTCTGCCCGGCCTCGGAGAGGCCGACGGGACATTACAGTCAACAAGTGAGGGCAACACCCTATGAGAAGACTTAAGCGTGATCCGTTGGAAAGAGCATATTCACGTGGCTACCAATACGGGGTCACCGGCAAATCCCGCGAACTTTGCCCCTTTACACTTCCTTCCGTTCGCCAAGCCTGGATCAACGGCTGGCGCGAAGGTCGCGGCGATAACTGGGACGGAATGACTGGCACCGCTGGCATCCATAGACTCAACGAAAATCACGCCGTTGGCTGAACGAGGACACTGAATTCGAGTCACCATGCGCGCCCTATCCGGGCGGCGGGCTTCGGCCCAGGGGCCCCTTGAAGGGGCCCTTTTTTATGCCCGCCTTCAGGCCTTGGGCATTGCCGCGATCGCATCCACCGCTTCACGGATCAGCGCTGGGCCCTTGTAGATAAAGCCCGAGTAGATCTGCACCAGGCTCGCCCCAGCGGCGATCTTTTCTGCCGCATGACGGCCTTCGGTAATACCACCGGCGGCGATGATCGGCAGCTTGCCACCCAGCTCGCCGGCCAGCACCTTGACGATATGGGTGCTCTTCTCCAGCACTGGCGCACCCGACAGGCCACCGGCCTCGCCACCATGCTCCAGCCCTTCGACGCCCTCGCGGCCCAGGGTGGTGTTGGTGGCAATCACCGCATCCATGCCCGATTGCATCAGCGCTGCGGCCACCAGCGCGGTTTCCTCGTCACTCATGTCCGGCGCGATCTTGATCGCCAGCGGCACACGCTTGCCATGCTCGGCGGCCAGCTGCTCACGGCGCTCGGCCAGGGCATCGAGCAGCTGCTTGAGCGAGTCGCCGAACTGCAGGCTGCGCAGGCCCGGGGTGTTCGGCGAGCTGACGTTGACGGTGATGTAGCTGGCTTCGGTATAGACCTTGTTCAGGCAGATCAGGTAGTCGTCCACCGCACGCTCGACCGGGGTATCGAAGTTCTTGCCGATGTTGATTCCCAACACGCCGTCATAGCGCGAAGCACGCACGCGCTCGAGCAGGTGATCGACGCCCAGGTTGTTGAAGCCCATGCGGTTGATGATCGCCGTCGCCTGCGGCAGGCGGAACAACCGCGGCTTGGGGTTGCCCGGCTGCGGGCGTGGGGTCACGGTGCCGATCTCGACGAAGCCAAAGCCCAGCTGGGCAAAGCCGTCGATGGCCGCGCCGTTCTTGTCCAGGCCCGCCGCCAGCCCCACCGGGTTGGCAAAGTTCAAGCCCATCACGGTCACCGGCAATGCGGCCGGCTGCTTGCACAGCACACCGTTGAGCCCAAGCCGGCCACCGGCGCCGATCAGGTCCAGGGACAGGTCATGGGAGGTTTCCGGGGAAAGCTTGAACAGCAGCTGGCGGGCCAGGGTATACATGGGCGGGCAAGGCTCGGGGTGAATGAGGCAGCGATTATAGCCAGCGCGCGCCCGGCATGACAGGGGCTTGGCACATGGGTTGCTACTTCCCTTGCCTACAGCCTATTCAGTACGGGCGAGGACCTTCGTGAACACAGCACCTCTAGCCTGGGTAAACGGCAGCGACGCGCCGGAAAAACCCAGCCTCAACATCGGCTACATGGCCCTGACCGATTGCGCCTCGGTGGTGGTCGCCGCCACCCAGGGCTTCGCCCAGCAACACGGCCTGACCCTCAACCTGAAACGCCAGGGTTCCTGGGCGGGCCTGCGCGACAAGCTGGCCAGCGGCGAGCTGGATGCCGCCCATTGCCTCTATGGCCTGGTCTACGCCGTGCACCTGGGCATCGGCGGTGTACCGGCCAGCGACATGGCGGTGCTCATGGGGCTGAACCAGAATGCCCAGGCCATCAACCTGTCGCCGGCCCTGCAGCGCCAGGGCGTGACCAGCCCTGAAGCACTGGCTCAAATGGTGCACCAGCATGGCGCACGGCTGACCTTCGCCCAGACCTTCCCCACCGGCACCCACGCCATGTGGCTTTATTACTGGCTGGCCAGCCAGGGCATCCACCCGCTGCACGACGTCACCAGCGTGGTGGTGCCGCCGGCACAGATGGCGGCGCATATCCAGGCCGGGCGCATCGACGGGTTCTGCGTCGGCGAGCCTTGGGCCGCTGCCGCCGTCAGCCAGGGCCAGGGCTTCACCTTGGCCACCAGCCAGTCGATCTGGCCCGACCACCCGGAGAAGGTCCTGGCTTGCGCCCGCGCCTTCGTCGAACACTACCCCAACAGCGCACGCGCGCTGGTCAAGGCGGTGCTCGCTGCCAGCCGGTTCATCGAGCAGAGCCCGGAAAACCTGCGCAGCACCGCGCAACTGCTCAGCGGCAGCGCCTACCTCGACACACCGCTGGAGAACGTCGAGCCGCGGCTGCTGGGCGACTATCAGGACGGCCTGGGCAACGCCTGGCACGACCGGCACGCCCTGCGCCTGTTCGACCAGGGCCGCGCCAACCTGCCTTACCTGTCGGACGGCATGTGGTTCATGACCCAGTTCCGCCGCTGGGGCCTGCTGCGTGACGACCCCGACTACCTCGGCGTGGCTCGCCAGGTGCAACAATTGCAGCTGTACCGCGAGGCCGCCGGCGCACTCGGCGTGCCCTGCCCCGCGTCAGCCATGCGCAGCAGCCTGCTGATCGACGGCACGCGCTGGGACGGCACTGATCCGTATGCCTACGCCCGCAGCTTCCGCCTGCACGCCCTGGGCGATACGCCCGATGCCCGAGTCGGTCTGTGAGGGCCATCACCATGCTGCGCATCCTGCTGATCGACGATACCCAGAAGAAGGTTGGCCGCCTCAAGGCCGCGCTGCGCGAAGCCGGCTTCGAGGTGATCGAGGCGCCAGACCTGACCATCGACCTGCCAGCCTGCGTCGAAACGGTGCGCCCGGACGTGGTGCTGATCGATACCGACTCACCCGACCGCGACGTGATGGAGCAAGTGGTGCTGGTCAGTCGCGACCAGCCACGGCCGATCGTGCTGTTCACCGACGAGCATGACCCGGCGGTGATGCGCCAGGCGATTCAGGCCGGGGTCAGCGCCTACATCGTCGAAGGCATTCATGCGGCGCGGTTGCAGCCCATTCTCGATGTGGCCATGGCCCGCTTCGAGAGCGACCAGGCGCTCAAGGCCCAGCTGCTGGCCCGCGACCAGCAACTGGCCGAACGCAAGCGCATCGAGCAGGCCAAGGGGTTGCTGATGAAGATGAAGGACTGCAACGAGGAGCAGGCCTATACCCTGATGCGCCGGCAGGCCATGAGCCGGCAGCAGAAGCTCATCCAGGTGGCCGAGCAGATCATCGCCATCCACGAAATGCTCGGCTAAGCACGGCGATCGCAATCCTTGCAGGAGCGGCCTTGCCAGGTACAAAGTTGGCCCAGCTCTTGCTGAAGATATTCCACCGGTAGCCAACGGCGGTTGCCTCATAAAACTCCCGACAAAGACGTCGCTCTCCCCTCCACACCAGTGGACCGGGTAGCGGCGTCTTTTTCGTTTCCGTTGCATTGCCGAGTGAGGTGTTCGATGAGTACCAGCTTCTGGAAATCCGGGCATGTGCCCACGCTGTTCGCCGCGTTCCTGTATTTCGACCTGAGCTTCATGGTCTGGTACCTGCTGGGTCCGCTGGCGGTGCAGATCGCCGCCGACCTGCAACTGAGCGCCCAGCAGCGCGGCCTGATGGTGGCTACGCCGATCCTTGCCGGTGCGGTCTTGCGCTTTGTCATGGGTGTGCTGGTCGATCGCCTGTCGCCAAAGACCGCTGGCCTGATCGGCCAGGTGATCGTCATCGTCGCCCTGGCCGGCGCCTGGTACCTGGGCGTGCACACCTATGAACAAGCTCTGCTGCTGGGCGTGTTCCTCGGGGTTGCCGGCGCTTCGTTCGCCGTGTCGCTGCCACTCGCCTCGCAGTGGTACCCGCCGCAGCACCAGGGCAAGGCCATGGGCATCGCCGGCGCAGGCAACTCCGGCACGGTGTTCGCCGCCCTGCTGGCCCCGGTGCTGGCCGCCGGGTTTGGCTGGAACAACGTGTTCGGCTTCGCCGTGATTCCGCTGCTGCTGACCCTGGTCCTGTTCGCCCTGCTCGCCCGCAACGCCCCACAACGGCCCAAGCCGAAGGCCGCGGCCGACTACCTCAAGGCCCTGGGCGACCGTGACAGCTGGTGGTTCATGTTCTTCTACAGCGTCACCTTTGGCGGTTTCATCGGCCTGGCCAGTGCCCTGCCCGGCTACTTCAGCGACCAGTACGCCCTGAGCCCGGTCACCGCCGGTTACTACACCGCCGCCTGCGTGTTCGCCGGCAGCCTGATGCGCCCGCTGGGTGGCGCCCTGGCCGACCGCTTCGGCGGCATCCGCACCCTGCTCGGCATGTACAGCGTGGCCGCCGTCTGCATCGCCGCGGTCGGCTTCAACCTGCCGAGTGCCGCCGCTGCCCTGGCGCTGTTCGTCAGTGCCATGCTCGGCCTCGGCGCTGGCAATGGCGCAGTGTTCCAGCTGGTGCCGCAACGCTTCCGCCAGGAGATCGGCGTGATGACCGGGCTGATCGGCATGGCCGGTGGCATCGGCGGTTTCCTGCTGGCGGCAGGGCTCGGAGCCATCAAGCAGCACACCGGCGACTATCAGCTGGGCCTGTGGCTGTTCGCCAGCCTTGGCCTGCTCGCCTGGTTCGGCCTGCACGGGGTCAAGCAACGCTGGCGCACCACCTGGGGCTCGGCCGCCGTGACCGCAGCACGGGTCTGAGGCGGCGCCATGAGCCTGCAACTGAGCTTTGCCCAGGCCAGCGCCACCGGGCCACGCACGGAGAACCAGGATGCCCTGCGCCTGGTCACGCCGGCGCCGGAGCTGGCCGCCAGCAAGGGTTACCTGTTCGCCCTCGCCGATGGTGTCAGCCAGTGTGCCGACGGCGGCCTGGCGGCCCGCGCCAGCCTGCAGGCACTGGCCATGGACTATTACGCCACGCCCGCCACCTGGGGCGTGGCCCAGGCCCTGGACCGCCTGCTGCTGGCCCAGAACCGCTGGTTGCGCGCCCAGGGTAATCAACCGTTGCTGACCACGCTGAGCGCCCTGGTGCTGCGCGGGCGCCGCTTCACCCTGGCGCACGTGGGCGACTGCCGGGCCTACCGCTGGCACGCCGGGCGCCTGCAGTGCCTGAGCGAAGACCACGTCTGGGACCAGCCCGGCATGCAGCATGTGCTCAAGCGTGCGCTGGGCCTGGACCAGCACCTGCTGGTCGACTACCTGGACGGCGAACTGCAGGCCGGTGAATGCTACCTGCTGCTCAGCGACGGCGTATGGGCCAGCCTTGGCGACCAGCACATCCAGGCCGTGCTGCGCGAGCAGCCCGACCTGCAGTCAGCTGCCGACACGCTGGTTGCCAGTGCCCATCACAACGGCAGCCAGGACAACGCCAGCGCCTTGCTGGTGCGGGTCGAGCAGCTGGGCACGGCCAACCTCGGCGACACCCTGGTGCAACTGCAGCAGTGGCCTTTGCCGGGCCCGCTACGCGAAGGCCAGCTGCTCGATGGCTGGCAGGTGGAAACGCGCCTGGCACACAGCCGCCAGTCGCTGCTCTACCGTGTGCGCGATGCACAGGGCCAGCCCTGGCTGCTGAAGACCCTGCCCGAGGACCGTGAACAGGAACCCGGCGCCGCCCAGGGCTTGCTGCTGGAGGAATGGTTCCTGCGCCGGGTGGCAGGCCGCCACTTCCCCGAGCTGCATGCCGCCAGCCAGCGTCAGCACCTGTACTACGTGATGCGCGAGCACAGCGGCAAGACCCTCGCGGCACATGCTGCCGAACAGGGCCCGCTGGCGCTGGCGCAATGGATGGAAATCGCCCGCCAGCTGCTGCAAGCGGTGGGCGTCCTGCACCGGCGCAACCTGCTGCACCGGGACATCAAGCCCGACAACCTGCACCTGGGCGATGACGGTCAGCTGCGCCTGCTGGACTTCGGCTTGGCATATTGCCCCGGCCTTTCCCAGGAGCCGCTGCACCAGCTGCCCGGCACGCCTTCGTTCATTGCCCCGGAAGCCTTCGAGGGCCAGCCGCCGAGCCCGCGCCAGGACCTGTACGCGGTCGGCGTCACGCTCTACCTGTTGCTGACCGGCCACTACCCCTACGGCGAGATCGAGGCCTTCCAGCGCCCCCGCTTCGGCCAGGCGGTGAATGCCTCACGCTATCGCCCCGACCTGCCCGAATGGCTGCAGCACAACCTGCAGCAGGCCGTGGCAACAGACCCGGCACAACGCTTTGAAACCGCCGAACAGTGGCTGCTGCTGCTCGAACGCGGTGACCGCCAGGAATTGCCCAGCCGCCCGCGCCCGCTGCTTGAGCGCGAGCCGCTGAAGGTCTGGCGGACCCTGGCCCTGCTGTCCCTGTTGTTCAACCTGATACTGCTGTTCGCCCTGCTCAAGGGTTGAACGCGCCCTGCCCATGAGGAAACGCTGATGAATGCAAAAGTCTGGCTGGTCGGTGCCGGCCCTGGCGATCCTGAACTGCTCACCCTCAAGGCCGTGCGCGCACTGCAACAGGCCGACGTGGTGATGATCGACGACCTGGTCAACCCCGTAGTGCTGGAGCATTGCCCACAGGCCAGGGTGATTGCCGTAGGCAAGCGCGGCGGTTGCCGCTCCACGCCCCAGGCCTTCATCCAGCGCCTGATGCTGCGCCATGCGCGGCAGGGCCGTTGCGTGGTCAGGCTCAAGGGCGGTGACCCGTGCATCTTTGGCCGTGGCGGCGAGGAGGCCCTGTGGCTGCAGGGCCATGGCATCGAGGTGGAGCTGGTCAACGGCATCACCGCAGGCCTGGCCGGTGCGACCCAGTGCGGCATCTCGCTGACTTCGCGCGGCGTCAGCCGCGGGGTGACGCTGGTGACCGCGCACACCCAGGATGACAGCGAACTGAACTGGGCGGCACTGGCACAGGGCGGCACGACACTGGTGGTGTACATGGGTGTGGCGCGTCTGGAGCAAATCCGCCGAGGCCTGCTGGATGGCGGCATGGCGCCGGGGATGCCGGTGGCGATGATCGAGAATGCATCGTTGCCACAGCAGCGGGAATGCCGCAGCGATGTATCGGGGATGGTCGAGGACGCCCGTGTATTCGGGCTGTGCAGCCCGGCAATCCTGGTAATCGGCGAGGTGGTAGGGGAGCAGGTGATGCAGGTACGGATAGCAGCGGCCGGATGATGCTGAGGCCGTAACAGGCAATAGAAATTCCAGGCAAAGAAAAACCCGGCCGAGGCCGGGTTTTTCATGGAAGCTTCAAACCAATTACTTGGCCTGGGCTTCTACCTGAGCTTCAACGCGACGGTTGATAGCACGGCCTTCTTCGGTGGCGTTGTCGGCAACCGGACGGGTTTCGCCGTAGCCAACCGAGTCAACACGGCTGGATTCTACGCCGTACTGCTGGGTCAGGACCTGCTTCACAGCGTTGGCACGACGCTCGGACAGCTTCTGGTTGTAAGCGTCTGGGCCGACGGAGTCAGTGTGACCTTCAACCACGGTGGTGGTCTGTGGGTACTGCTTCATGAAGTCAGCCAGGTTCTTGATGTCGCCGTAGCTGTTTGGCTTGACGACCGACTTGTCGAAGTCGAACTTGACGTCCAGCTCAACGCGAACGACTTCGGCAACAGCCGGGCAGCCATCAGCGTCAACGGTAACGTTGGCTGGGGTGTCTGGGCACTTGTCGACGTTGTCGCAAACGCCGTCGTTGTCGGAGTCGGAGCAGACTTCAGCAACTGGAGCAGGCGCTGCAGCAACTTTGCCACCGCTGCCACCGAAGTTCAGACCAACACCCACGGTTGGACCCCACTCGGTGTTGCCGTCGTCGATGTTGTACATGGCTTCTACGCCGGCACGGGCGAAGAACATGTCGGTGATGTACCACTTGGCGCCAGCGCCAACGTTGGCGAAGGTGGAGTGGTCACGGCCGCTACGAGTGGCCTGGCCCAGGCTCTCGTGAGCGAAACCAGCGGAAACGTACGGACGCAGAGCGTCGCCGACGGTACCGAAGTGGTAGGTAGCGTCCAGCTTGGCCTTGGAACCTTTGATGTCCTTGTTGAAGACTTCGCCACGAGCGTTGTGGGTCTCGTTGTAGCCCAGGTCCAGGGATACGTCGTCAGTCAGGAAGTAGCCCAGGCGAACACCAGGATTGGTGCCGTCGTTCTTGAAGTTACGTTCGCTGTCATAGTACTGCTTGGTAACGTTGCCTTCGATTTCGACTGCGCCCTGGCCTTGAGCCATAACGCCGAACGAAGTAGCTGCGACGAGCGAGCCAATGGCCAAGCCCAAGGTGTTTTTCAATTTCATCCGTTAAATCCCCATCTGGTGATAGTTAAGCAGTCCCACCAACATCCGGGGGACAACTCGACGGCAAGTCTAGCAGAACTCGCCGATCCGTTAGAGATATTTACAAGGGACTAAGTTTCATCCAGACCTGCAAATTTCTCACGAAGCTTGTCTAGCGCGCGCTTGTAGCGCATTTTCGTTGCGCTCAGGCCCATGTGCATGATATCGGCGATTTCCTGAAATTCCAGTTCCGCGACAAAGCGCAGCACCAGGATTTCACGATCGATCGGGTTCACATGCACCAGCCACTTGTCCAGCCCGCCCTTTTCTTCCGGTTTCGGAGCCTTCTCTTCGGACGCCTCTTCTACAGGGTCCAGGCTCAAGGCATCCATCAACCGGCGTTTACGACGCTCCTTGCGGTACTGGGTAATGCACTCGTTGTAGGTAATGCTGTAGAGCCAGGTCTTGAACTTGGACTTGCCCTCGAAGTTCTTCAGACCGTACAGCACCTTCAGCATCACTTCCTGACAGACATCATCAGCGTCGCGGTCGTTCCCCAGATAACGCGCACAGACGTTGAACAGGGTCCGCTGGTAGCGCCGCATGAGTTCCTCATAGGCGCGGGTTACGTGATACAGCTCCTCATGCGAGCGCGCCACCAACTCCTCGTCGGTGAGTTCGCGGGGGTCATAACGCATGGGCGGCGAATGAACTTTATTCAAAACGGATCTGGCCGACAGTCAGGTCAATGTCGCCGCTCAGCCCCATGGGGCGATTTTCGCGGCGGCATACATTAACAGCTTTTGTGCGGTTAGCGGCTATTGACTCGCTGCTCGAGGAGCACGCGATTGGACAGCGACACCAGTTCGCCATCATCGGTCAACAGCGTCGTCTTGACCGTGCCGATCTCTTCGATCATTCCTTCAACCTCTCCAATCCGCACCTGCTGGCCGACCTGGTAGAGTTCGCGAACGTAGATGCCGGCCAGAATCTGCCCGGCAATTTCGCGGCTGCCAAGGCCCATGGCAAGCGCAACGGCCAGACCAACGGTAATCAGCCCAATGACGATCACGTGGTTGAGCAGGTCGGTCTTGACCTCGAGCTGGCTGATGGCCACCGAGATGCTGATGATGATCACCAGGCCCTGGGTAATGCGCCCCAGGCCGGCGGAGTATTCCAGGCCGATACCCTCGGCAGCGCCGCGCACCAGGCCGTTGGCCACCTGTGCCAGCAGCACGCCGGCCAGCAGCACCAGGGCTGCGCCAAAGACCTTGGGCAGGTACAGGGCGAGCATGTCGAGCGTTGCCGAAACCCGCTCAAGGCCCAGCGACTCTGCGGCCGAGACGAGGAAGATCAGCAGCACGAACCAGTAGACGATCTTGCCGATCAGGGTCGAGATCGGCACCTGGATACCGACCCGGCCAAGCATCTTGGTCAACCCGGTGCCGGCCATCAGGCGGTCCAGGCCGAACTTGGCCAGGAGTTTGGAAAGCAACGTGTCGAGCAGCTTGGCCACCACGAAACCGAGCAGCACCACGACCAGCGCGCCGAACAGGTTGGGGATGAAGTTCGCTACCTTGGTCCATAGGGCGGTCATCGCAGTGACCAGGCTCTGGGTCCAGAGATCGAGTTCCATATTCAATCGGCCTTATCTGCTTTGCTGCCATCGGCAGCGTTGCGGGTAGAGTGTCGACGCACCGGCGCAACATGCGCCGAACCATTGTTCACGGCGATCAGCAGCGCCTGGCTCCAACGGCCAAGCAGGCTGAACAGATCACCGGCACCGACCTGGCGGTTAGCGGTTTTCAGCACGCGACCCAGGCATGCGGCATCGTCTCGCTCCTCACCGGAGGGCGACGCCTTGAGCAGGTCACGCAGGGATTGTTCAAACGGATCGTGCATGGGCACCTCGCGCAGTGTCACTCAGAGACGAGGTGGCCGGGCGATGGGTCACACATCGCAGTGGAACGAATGTTTCAGGATGACTCGACATCTTCATACCCAGCGCAACCGCCGGAACAACCACCATTGCCCCACCGCGAGGCCCAGCACGACGATGCAGGCCAGCAGGAAGCCATACGGGTTGCTCGCCCCCGGAATACCGCCGACGTTGATGCCGAGCAGCCCGGTGATGAAGCTCATGGGCAGGAAGATGCAGGTGATGATGCCGAAGCGGTACATGGTCCGGTTCATCCGCTCGCTACGGCGGCGGTCTTCGCTTTCCAGCACCAGCGCTGCTCGCTCGCGGGCCAGCTCGAGCTCTTCGAGGTAACGGATCAGGCTGTTGTTCAGCTCGTTCCAGTAATCGGCATCGGCATCGCAGAACCAGCTCCACTTGCTGCGCGACAGCTGGGCATAGATCTCCCGCTGCGGCGCCAGGAAGCGGCGCAAGGCCGCAGCGCGGCGACGGATCTGCTGCAGGCTGCCTTGCTCAGGGGAGTACCGCTCGTCGGATTCCACCTTTTCTTCTTCCAGGTCGACCAGTTCCGAAAGGTCGCTCACCAGGCTCTGGACCTTCTCGGTCAGTAACTCGCCCATCAACAGCAACAGTTCGGACGCCGATTTCGGCCCCCTGCCCTCTTCGAGCTGCTGAAGGACTTCATCGCTGGCACGCAACGGCCGCAAGCGCAGCGAAATGACCCGCTGCGCCTGGGCATGGATACGTACCGAGACCATGTCTTCGGGTTCTGCGCCCGGGTTGAGGTTGACGCCACGCAGGAACAGCAGCAGCTGTTCTCCCGGCTGCGGCAACAACCGTGGCCGGGTGTTTTCCTCCAGCAGCAGGTCGCAGGCGAATTCGCTCAGGCCACTGTCCTGCAACAGCCAGGTGCGGGTCTGCGGATGGCTACGGTCCCAGTGCAGCCACAGGCTCTCCTGTGGCTGCAACTGCAGGTCATCCAGCTCGGTCCGGGCAATCGAACGCGCGCCCCCCTTACCATCGAGCACCAGGGCATGCACCAGCCCCCACTGCGCGTTGTCTTCCTCGAACATCAAAGCTCCATCAGCGCGTACGGCGCGTCACTCCGGCATCTTCAGCGGGCTTGGCGAGATGATCACGCCGTTGTTGTCGGCATACAGGTACTCACCCGGGCGGAAGGTGACACCGGCAAAGGTCACGGCCACGTTGAGGTCGCCAATGCCGCGCTTGTCGGTCTTCATCGGGTGGCTGGCCAGGGCCTGCACCCCGACGTCGGTCTGGATCAGCACGTCGACGTCACGCACGCAGCCATAGATCACCAGGCCTTCCCAGCCATTTTTCGCGGCCTTCTCCGCGAGCATGTCACCGAGCAGCGCACGGCGCAGCGAGCCACCGCCATCGACCACCAGGACCTTGCCCTTGCCATCGAGCTCGACCTGGTCCTTGACCAGCGAGTTGTCTTCGAAGCACTTGATGGTGACGATCTGGCCACCGAAGGAATCGCGGCCACCGAAGTTGCTGAACATCGGCTCCAGCACCTGTACCAGGTCCGGGTAGGCGTCACACAGGTCGGGCGTTACGTAATGCTGCATGGGAAGCTCCTGTCAGTCACAACGAAAGCGGGTATCGGCCAAGGCTACACCGTAGACGCCATCACAGTCATCCGGGACCGGGCAGTCAGTTGTGTATTCAGCCTGTACCGGCCTCGCGGGCACGCCCGCTCCCACAGGTACATCACTGCCCACAGGGCCTGAGGGGGCCCTGTGGGAGCGGGCTTGCCCGCGAAGAGGCCGGTACAGGCGCAACTGGTTCAGTTGGCAGGCACGGGCTCGCGCACCACCGTCGACTCATGCACCGGCAGCAGCGGATTGCGCAACCAGCGCTCCACCAGTGGCCAGACCTGCGCCTGCGCCGCCTTGCTCACCAGCATGTCGACATGCCCGAACGCCTCGAAGCCCTCTTCGCGCCCCAGCCGCAGGAACTGCTTGCGCGCCCCGCCAAGCTGATCGAACAGCTTGCGGCAGGCCCACACCGGGTCCTGGAAGTCGCCGGCACCCGCCACCGCCAGCAGCGGTACATCCACTTCGGCCAACCCCGCCCACCAGTCGCCCTGCTTGTCACCAAAGCGGCCGAACAGGCCATGCCAGCGCATGCTCTCGAGGGCCAGGCCAATTGGCTCGTCCTCGGGCCCACGCTTGAACCGAGGCCCGGAAATCTGCCCCCAGCGCTTGAGCAGCAGTTTCGCCCCCCAAGTCAGCGGTGGCACCTTGAGCGGCCAATAGACACGGCTGATCTGGGTACCGAAAAGCGCCACGCTCGCCACCTGCTCGGCCTTGAGAAATCCGCCACCCAAGGCTGCCACCAGGGTGGTTCCACCCAGGGAATGGCCGACCCAGTGCGGCGCCTGGCCAGACTGCTCGCGCACGAACGCGCCGATCAGCGGCAGGTCGTCGCGGGCATAGTCGGCGACGCTGTTGTGCTTCCACGCAAGATTGCGCGGCGACAGGCCATGGCCGCGCATCTCCGGGATCCACACATCGAAGCCGGCCCGCGCCAGGTAGGCACCCAGGCCGATGCCTTTGGGCGAATACCAGAAGCGCCGGTTGGAGAAGCTGCCATGCAGCAGGATCACCGGCACGCCCTGGGGCCGGCCTTGATCGGCCAGGCCCAGGCGGGTCACGGCCAGTTCGACGCTGGGGTCAGGGCTGTTGCCGGCCTTGATCCGGTACACGTCTTCGCTGAGGTCGCCGCGGCGCTCGGCACTGAGCAAGGCCACGGGAAAAAGGTTGCTGCTGCTTTGCATAAGGTTGCTTGGTGCACAAAAAAGGGCGGGATCCATCACTGGAACTCGCCCTGGAAAAAACCAGGCGGAGGCGCGCCAGACGCGCCCCCGCAATTTACCGCATCAGGCCGCGCCCTGGCCTTCGGCCAGGAAGAACCAGGTCTCGAGTACCGAGTCCGGGTTCAGCGACACGCTTTCGATGCCTTGCTCCATCAGCCACTTGGCCAGGTCCGGGTGGTCCGATGGGCCCTGACCGCAGATACCGATGTACTTGCCGGCCTTGTTGCACGCCTGGATGGCGTTGGCCAGCAGCTTCTTCACGGCCGGGTTACGTTCGTCGAACAGGTGGGCGATGATGCCCGAATCGCGGTCCAGGCCCAGGGTCAGCTGGGTCAGGTCGTTGGAACCGATCGAGAAGCCGTCGAAGTACTCGAGGAACTCTTCGGCGAGGATCGCGTTGGACGGCAGTTCGCACATCATGATCACGCGCAGGCCGTTGTCACCTCGGGCCAGGCCGTTTTCGGCGAGCAGGTCGACGACCTGGCTGGCCTCGCCCAGGGTGCGCACGAACGGCACCATGATCTCGACGTTGGTCAGGCCCATTTCGTTGCGCACGCGCTTCAGCGCACGGCACTCGAGCTCGAAGCAGTCACGGAACGATTCGCTGATGTAGCGCGAAGCACCGCGGAAGCCCAGCATCGGGTTTTCTTCTTCCGGCTCGTACAGCTTGCCGCCGATCAGGTTGGCGTACTCGTTGGACTTGAAGTCCGACAGGCGCACGATGACCTTTTTCGGGTAGAAGGCCGCCGCGAGGGTGCTGATGCCCTCGACCAGCTTCTCGACATAGAAGCCGACCGGGTCGTTGTAGCCAGCGATGCGCTTGTCGACGCTTTCTTTCAGATCGGCTGGCAGGCCGGCGTAGTTCAGCAGCGCCTTGGGGTGCACGCCGATCATGCGGTTGATGATGAACTCCAGGCGCGCCAGGCCGACACCGGCATTGGGCAGCTGGGCGAAGTCGAAGGCGCGGTCCGGGTTGCCGACGTTCATCATGATCTTGAACGGCAGCTCCGGCATGGCATCCACCGAGTTCTGCTTGACGTCGAAGCCCAGTTCGCCCTCGAAGATGAAGCCGGTATCGCCTTCGGCGCAGGAGACGGTCACGCCCTGGCCGTCCTTGAGCACCTGGGTGGCGTTGCCGCAACCGACCACGGCCGGAATGCCCAGCTCACGGGCGATGATCGCCGCGTGGCAGGTACGCCCGCCACGGTTGGTGACGATGGCGCTGGCGCGCTTCATCACCGGTTCCCAGTCCGGGTCGGTCATGTCGGAGACCAGCACGTCACCCGGCTGCACCTTGTCCATCTCGGACACGTCGTTGATCACGCGGACCTTGCCGGCGCCGATACGCTGGCCGATGGCGCGGCCTTCGACCAGCACGGTGCCCTTCTCTTTGAGCAGGTAACGTTCCATGACGTTGGCGCTGGCGCGGCTCTTCACCGTTTCAGGGCGGGCCTGGACGATGTACAGCTTGCCGTCGTCGCCGTCCTTGGCCCATTCGATGTCCATCGGGCGCTGGTAGTGCTGCTCGATGATCATCGCCTGCTTGGCCAGCTCGTTGACTTCGTCGTCGCTCAGGCAGAAGCGGGCGCGCTCGGCACGGTCGACCTCGACGGTCTTGACCGAGCGACCGGCCTTGGCTTCGTCGCCATAGACCATCTTGATCGCCTTGCTGCCCAGGTTGCGGCGCAGGATGGCCGGGCGGCCGGCCTGCAGGGTCTGCTTGTGTACGTAGAATTCGTCCGGGTTGACCGCACCTTGCACCACGGTTTCACCCAGGCCATAGGCGCCGGTGATGAACACCACGTCACGGAAGCCCGACTCGGTGTCGAGGGTGAACATCACGCCGGCGGTGCCGGTTTCCGAGCGAACCATGCGCTGCACGCCGGCAGACAGGGCCACCAGCTTGTGGTCGAAGCCCTGGTGCACGCGGTAGGCGATGGCGCGGTCGTTGAACAGCGAGGCGAACACTTCCTTGGCCGCGCGGATCACGTTATCGACGCCACGGATGTTGAGGAAGGTTTCCTGCTGGCCGGCGAACGAGGCGTCCGGCAGGTCTTCGGCGGTGGCCGAGGAACGCACGGCCACGGCCATGTTGTCGTTGCCCTTGGACATTTCGGCGAAGGCGGTTCGGATTTCGCTATCCAGACGCGCAGGGAACTCGGCCTCCATCACCCACTGGCGAATCTGCGCGCCGGTCTTGGCCAGGGCGTTGACGTCGTCCACGTCCAGGGCATCGAGCGCGGCGTGAATCTTGTCGTTCAGGCCACTCTGTTCGAGAAAGTCACGGTACGCCTGAGCCGTAGTGGCAAAGCCGCCCGGCACCGACACGCCGGCACCGGCGAGGTTACTGATCATCTCGCCCAGGGATGCGTTCTTGCCCCCCACATGCTCCACATCATGGACGCCGAGCTTATCGAGGGAAACTACGTACTCTACCAAGGTGATCTCTCCACTAACTGTATGGGAAAAGCTCAAGGGCGCCCGCCTGCCGCTCTGACTGGGCCGGACGCTTGTGGCCTGTACCTGGAAAATAGGCTCGCGAAATATGGCAGAATGCCGACAGCCGCATTCGGCAAACCGAACCTATCATATCCAAGAAACGTCATCAGCTTAAGGCCCCAGTCGCAAATGAAACGAACCGCGTTCTTCATCTCCGATGGCACCGGCATCACCGCCGAAACCCTGGGCCAGAGCCTGCTCGCTCAATTCGAAAGCATTCCGTTCAATAAATTCACCCGTCCGTACATCGACAGCCCGGAAAAAGCGCGGACCATGGTGCAGCAGATCAACACGGCTGCAGAGCGCGATGGTATGCGGCCGATCATCTTCGACACCATCGTCAATCAGGACATCCGTGAGATCCTGGCGACGTCGAACGGCTTCATGATCGACATCTTTTCGACGTTTTTATCCCCGCTGGAGCAGGAATTGACTGCCCATTCGTCGTATTCCGTGGGCAAGTCGCACTCGATCGGCGGCAATTCCAACTACATGGAACGGATCGAGGCGGTCAACTTCGCCCTGGATAACGACGACGGCGCGCGCACCCACTACTACGACAAGGCCGACCTGATCCTGGTCGGCGTGTCGCGTTGCGGCAAGACCCCGACCTGCCTGTACATGGCCATGCAGTTCGGCATCCGCGCAGCCAACTACCCGCTGACCGAGGATGACATGGAGCGCCTGCAGCTGCCGGCGGTGCTGAAAAAACACCACAACAAGCTGTTCGGCCTGACCATCGACCCCGACCGCCTGACCGCCATCCGCCACGAACGCAAGCCCAACAGCCGCTATTCGAGCTTTGCCCAGTGCGAGTTCGAGGTGCGCGAGGTGGAGAACCTGTTCCGCCGCGAGAACATCCCCAACATCAACTCCACGCATTTTTCGGTGGAAGAAATTTCAGCGAAGATCCTCGTTGAGAAAGGTGTGGAGCGCAGGTTCAAATAAGCCTGCACCGGCCTCTTCGCGGGCAAGCCCGCTCCCACAGGTACTACACCGTCATCAGCTGAGGTGCAGATCCTGTGGGAGCGGGCTTGCCCGCGAAAGGGCCGGCACAGGAGTACAAAAAAAAGCCCCGGCATCGCTGCCGGGGCTTTGTTTACCTCACCAAAAGGTTCAGGAAGGCACCACCGCCGCCTGCCCGCTCATGGCCAGGTCGACCAGCTCGCGGTTGGCCACCGCGTACATCGCATAGTCGGTGCCGGTGGCGTTGCGCAGGTCGTCGAGCATGGCGCGCCAGCGCTCGACCATCACCCGATGCTGCTCGGCCCACAGCGCCACACGGGCGTCCATGTCTTGTGGGGCATCGGCCATCTGCAACACCGAGATGGTGATGGCCCGCTGTTGCAGGTCGATGTCGTCGCGGAACGCCTCGCGGGCCAGGGCCTGCCAGTTGTTCTCCACCGGCAGGTTGCTGATTTCCTGCAGGTACCAGGTCAGGTCCAGCGCGCTGCCCACGGCGAAGAAGGCCTTGGCCACCTGCGCCGGGTCATGGCCGGTCACGTCCGAGGCCTCGATGATCGGCAGCAGGGTGTACAGGTGGGTAGTGCCGGCCACCATGCGCGCCAGCAACTCCGGTACACCGGCGTCGACGAAGCTCTGGTACCGCACCATCCAGCGCTCGCGGGTCGGCCCTTCCAGCAGCTCGTCGAGCTTGAGCCCCAGCTGCGCGATCTTCGGCCCGAAGTGCGCGGTGTCACGCCCGGCATCCTGCTCGTTGCGCCGGCTGCGCAGGAACCAGCGGGTGGCGCGGCGGCCCAGGCGCATCAGCTCGTCCATCAGGGTCAGCTGGATTTCCGCCGGCACCTGGTAGTCCAGCGCCTCGATCTGGCGGAACCAGTGCGGCAGGTGGAAGATGTCGCGCACGATCACATAGGCCCCGGCGACGTTGGCCGGGCTCATGCCGGTCGACTCCTTCAGGCGCTGGACGAAGGTGATGCCCATGTTGTTGACCAGGTCGTTGGCGATCTGGGTGCTGACGATTTCGCGCTTCAAACGGTGACGGCGCATGGCTTCGGCGAACTTGCTGACCAGCGACGGCGGGAAGGCGGTTTCCATGTCGCGGGTCAGGTAGTCATCGTCCGGCACCAGCGACTTGAGCAGCTGTTCCTTGAGGTCGATCTTGCTGTACGAGATCAGCACCGACAGCTCGGCGCGGGTCAGGCCCTGGCCGGCGGCCAGGCGCTCGGCCAGCTGTTCTTCGGACGGCAGGAACTCGATGGCCCGGTCCAGCTTGCCACGGCCTTCGAGGTCGGCCATCAGGCGCTTGTATTCGGCGATCCGCTCGCGGGCGCGGCGGGCAGCCAGCGACAGCGCCTGGGTCTGCTTGTAGTTGTTGCCCAGCACCAGGCCGGCCACTTCGTCGGTCATGCTGCCGAGCAGCTGGTTGCGCTGCTTCTCGGTCATGTCGCCACCCTGCACCACTTCGTTGAGCAGGATCTTGATGTTGACCTCGTGGTCGGAGCAGTCCACGCCACCGGCGTTGTCGATGAAGTCGGTGTTGGTGGCGCCGCCGTGCAGGCCGAACTCGACACGGCCGAGCTGGGTCATGCCGAGGTTGCCGCCCTCGCCCACCACCTTGCAGCGCAGCTCGTTGCCGTTGACCCGCAGGGCGTCGTTGGCCTTGTCGCCGACATCGGCGTGGCTTTCACTGCTGGCCTTGACGTAGGTGCCGATGCCGCCGTTCCACAGCAGGTCGACCGGCGCCTTGAGCAAGGCGTGCAACAGCTCGGTCGGGGTCAGGCGGTCCGCCTCGATGGCGAAGCGTTCCTTCATCTGCGGGCTGATGGCGATGCTCTTGGCACTGCGCGGGAAGATCCCGCCACCTTCGGACATGATGCTGCTGTCGTAGTCGCTCCAGGCCGAACGCGGCAGGTCGAACAGGCGCTTGCGCTCGACGAAGCTGGTGGCCGGGTCCGGGTTCGGGTCGATGAAGATGTGCAGGTGGTTGAACGCCGCCACCAGCTGCAGCTTGTCGGACATCAGCAGGCCGTTGCCGAACACGTCACCGGCCATGTCGCCGACGCCGATGACGGTGATCGGGTCCTGCTGCACGTTGATGCCGCGCTCGCGGAAGTGGCGCTGCACGCCAACCCAGGCGCCACGGGCAGTGATGCCCATCTTCTTGTGGTCATAACCGGCCGAGCCACCCGAGGCGAACGCATCGCCGAGCCAGAAGCCGTAGTCGATGGCGATACCGTTGGCGATATCGGAGAAGGTCGCGGTGCCCTTGTCGGCCGCCACCACCAGGTACGGGTCGTCATCATCGTGACGCACCACGTTGGCCGGCGGCACCACGCCACCGTCCTTGAGGTTGTCGGTGATGTCGAGCAGGCCAGAGATGAAGATGCGGTAGCACGCCACGCCTTCGGCGGCGATCTCGTCGCGCGTGCCGCCCAGCGGCAGCCGGCGCGGCAGGAAGCCGCCCTTGGCGCCAACCGGCACGATCACCGAGTTCTTCACCTGCTGGGCTTTCACCAGGCCCAGCACTTCGGTGCGGAAGTCTTCCTCGCGGTCCGACCAGCGCAGGCCGCCGCGGGCGACGTTGCCGAAGCGCAGGTGCACGCCCTCGACCCGGGGCGAATAGACGAAGATCTCGAACTTCGGCACAGGCTTGGGCAGCTCGGGGATCAGCTTGGGGTTGAACTTGAAGCTGAAGTACGACTTGTTCTGGCCGTTGGCGTCCGGCTGGTAGAAGTTGGTGCGCAGGGTGGCCTTGATCAGGTCCAGGTAGCGCCGCAGGATGCGGTCCTCGTTGAGCACCTGGACATCGTCCAGGGCGGTGAGGATCGCCTGTTCCAGGCGCTGCTGCTTGTCGTCCAGGTCTTCGTTGGTGAGCTTGCGCGCCAGGTAGAAGCGGGTCTTGAACAACCGGGTCAGTTCGCGGGCGATGTCGGTGTGGTTGTTCAGGGTGCTGGCGATGTAGCCGAGGTCGAAGCCCAGGCGAATCTGCTTGAGGTAGCGGGCATAGGCGCGCAGCAGGGCCACGTCACGCCATGGCAGGCCGGCGGTGAGGACCAAGCGGTTGAACGCGTCGTTCTCGGCGTCGCCGTTGACGATGTGGACGAAGGCATCCTGCAGGGTGTCGTTGAGCTGCTGGATGTCCAGGTTCAGGCCTTCGCTGTAGGTGAAGGCAAAGTCGTGGATCCAGAACTCACGGCCGCTGGCGTGGCGCAGGCGGTAAGGGAACTCGCCGAGCACGCGCAGGCCGAGGTTTTCCAGGATCGGCAGCACGTCCGACAGCGCCAGCGGGGTGTCGGCGTGGTACAGCTTGCAGTGCAGCAGACGGTCGCCCAGGCGGGTCAGCGGCTGGTAGAAACTCATCGCCAGCGGCTTGCTCTCGGACAGCGCCACCACGTGCTGCAGATCGACCACCGCCGAATGCGCCGGGAAGCGCTCGCGGTAGCCTGCCGGGAAGCCTTTGGGGAAGTCACCGAGGATATTGGTGCCCTGGGCCTCACCGAAGTTCTCGATGACCAGCGCCGAGTAGTCGTCATGCCACGAGCGGCAGGCCTGGATCACTTCGTTTTCCAACTGCTGCGGGTCGATGTCGATGCGGTTCTTCGGGTCGACCCGCAGGATCAGTTGCACACGCGCCAGCACCGATTCGGAGAAGAACGTCCAGAACTCGCAGTCGCTGGCCTTCAGGCGCTCCATCAGCACCTGCTGGATCTTCTGCCGCACTTCGGTGGAGTAGATCTCGCGCGGCACGTAGGCCAGGCAGTAGCAGAAGCGCCCGTATGGGTCCTTGCGCAGGAACACGCGGATCTTGTTGCGCTCCTGGATCTGCACGATCGACATCACGGTGTTGAACAGCTCGTCGATCGGCGTCTGGAAGAGGTCGTCGCGCGGCAGCACTTCGAGCACCTGGGCCAGCTCCTTGCCCAGGTGTGCTTTCGGGTCGAAGCCGGAACGGCGCTCGACTTCGGCGACCTTCACACGGATGTAAGGGATGGCATGCACGCTCTCGCCATACACCGACGAGGTGTACAGGCCCATGAAACGGTGTTCCTTGATGACCTTGCCATCGGCGTCCAGCTGGCGGATCGACACGTAGTCCGGGTAGGCCGGGCGATGCACGCGGCTGGGCAGCGCAGCCTTGGCGAACGACAGCAGCAGCGGCTCGTTGAGGTAGGCCACGGCGTAGTCTTCGATGCGCAGCTCTTCTGCCGTCAGGCCCACCCGCAGGCGGCGCGGCAGGCCGAGGAACGACTGTTCGTCGTAGACCATCTGGCCACCGGTGCTGTCGGCCTGGACGGTGAATTCTTCATAGCCGAGGAAAGTGAAGTGGTTGTCCAGCAGCCACTCCAGGAAGGCCTTGACCTCGCCCTTTTCATGCTGGGCCGGGCCATAGGCGGTGTTTTCCACCTCGGCGACGACTTCACGCAGCTTGGCTTTCATCGGCTCGAAATCGGCCACCGCCACGCGCACTTCGGCCAGCACCTGCTCGATCTCGCGGGCCAGCACGGTCAGCTCGGCGGCATTGGCGCAACGGTCGATCTCCAGGTACATCAGCGACTCATGGCGCACACCCTCGCCCTGGGTGCCCTTGGGCAGCAGCTCGAGCAGTTCGCCCTTGGCGCCTCGGCGCACGCTCAGCACCGTGGTCTGCAGGGTGTGGATGCTGTAACCGCGGCGGTTCAGCTCGGTACGCACCGAGTCGACCAGGAACGGCAGGTCGTGGTGCAGCACTTCGACCACGGTGTGGGTCGACTGCCAGCCATTGCGTTCGTAATCGGGGTTGTACACCCTCACTTGCGGGTATTCGGGGTCGAAGCGCTCGATGATGCGCCACGCCGAGAGGGTGCAGCCGGCCAGGTCCGAAAGCCGGCGTTGGGTGAGCTCGTCCAGAGAGATGATGCCGAAGAACTGCTCGGCGAACAGCGCCACTTGTGGCAGGGACTGTTCGCTGATGTGCTGCGCCAGGGCCGCTTGCAGTTGATGCTGGAAGTCGGCTTTGCTGGCTGCGGTGAAGAACGCCATCTGTGGTACTCCGCTTGGGCTTTGTAATAGTTGAAGCGTCGCGCACGTCCGCCATGTACGGATCAACGATAGCCAACCCATGGCAAGCCGGACGTAAAGTTCAGGGCTCGCCGAAGCTTAACGACTGATGGGTCATCACCGCTTGCAACGCTGCGACAATTTCGGTCAAGGGGCGGCAACTTTACGTTTATGGATGTGTGCAAGGCTGTCAGAATTCCCTCTCATTCCCTCGAACTGAGTTGTAGCCATGCAAATCAAGACCGCCGTGCTGTTCGCCACCCCTTGCGATGACGAGGAAGACAACATGGCGACCCTGTGCTGCCACAGCGACAAGGGGCAGATGTTTCTGCTGACCCGCTACCCGGACGAAGACACCGTCGACCTGACCCTGGATGACGAGCCCTCGACACTGGATGGGCTGAAGGTGACCTTGAGCGCGCAACGCCTGCTGATCGAGGTGGCGGCCGGGGATCGCGATGCGCTGAAAGGGGATGAGGCGCTGGAGATCCTGCTGACCTCGGCGGGGACTGACCTTGAGGAAGTGGCACTGACCCTGAAAAACATCCTCGATGGCACCGGCACCTTCGTCAGCGAGCTCTGATTTTTTCCTGCTCCGGCCCTGCAAAGCGCACAGCCCATTGAAAAAATTGACAGCCCTGCCTGATCGCAGGCATTGTCTGACAACCTGATAACTAGGCAACCGTTTCCATGCTAGAGCTCCAGCGCCCCGACACCTTGGTCGAGCGGGTGGTCAGCGCCATCCGCGCCGAGATCGATTCCGGCCGCCTGGCCGCCGAATCGCGCCTGCCCACCGAACAGCAACTGGCCGAACAGCTGAACGTCAGCCGCTCGGTGGTGCGCGAGGCCGTGGCACAGCTCAAGGCCGACGGCGTGCTGATCGCCCGTCGCGGGCTTGGTTCCTACATTTCGCAAACACCTGCCGGTACCGTGTTCCGCTTCCCCGGCAGCCATGGCCGCAAGCCGGACCTGGTGCAGATGTTCGAGATGCGCCTGTGGATCGAAACCCAGGCCGCCGCCATCGCCGCCCGCCGCCGCGACGAACAGGACCTGGCCCACATGGCCAAGGCCCTGCAAGAGATGCTCGACAAGCGCAGCGATTTCGCCACGGCCTCGGCTGCCGACGTGGCCTTCCACCGGGCAATCGCCGAAGCCAGCAAGAACGATTACTTCGTGGCCTTCCATGACTTCCTCGGCGGCCAGCTGGCCAGCGCCCGGCGCACCGCCTGGGAAAACTCCGCTGCCCACTCGGTGGGTGGCTCGGCCGACGCCAACCGCGAACACCAGGCGCTGTACCAGGCCATCGCCGCAGGTGACCACCAGGCAGCCGCAGCCTGCGCCGAAGCGCACCTGCGCGCTTCGGCCAAACGCCTGAAGCTCGACCTCCCCGCCCTCGACTGACCCCTGGAGATACAGGCGCGGCCCGGCGCGGGCCTTTTTACGCACTACTTAGTCTGACAACCTGATAAGCAGATCCACCGACAAGAACACCAAGGTACCCCTGCATGACCTACGACTACTGCATCATCGGCGGCGGCATCGTCGGCCTCGCCACCGCAATGGCCCTGCTCCAGCAGCGCCCAGGCGCATCCCTGCTGATCCTGGAGAAGGAAGCCAGCCTCGGCCGCCACCAGACCGGCCACAACAGCGGCGTGATCCATGCGGGCATCTACTATGCGCCGGGCAGCCTCAAGGCCGAACTGTGCAAGCGTGGCGCCCAGGCGACCAAGGACTTCTGCAGCGAGCACGGCATTGCCTTCGAGGTCTGCGGCAAGCTGCTGGTGGCCTCCAACGACCTGGAAGTGCAGCGCATGCAGGCGCTGTATGAGCGCTCGCAGATGAACGGCCTGAAGGTCGAGCGCCTGGACGCCGCCGCCCTGGCTGAACGCGAACCGAACATCGTCGGCAACGGCGCGCTGTTCCTCGATGCCACCGGTATCGTCGACTACACCCAGGTGTGCAACGCCATGGCCAAGGTGATCCGCCAGGCCGGCGGCGAGGTGCACCTGTCGACCAGCGTGCGCGCCATCCAGGAGCATGCCGACCACGTCGCCATCGGCACCGACAGCCAGACCTGGCGCGCCCGCCAGCTGGTCGCCTGTGCCGGCCTGCAGTCCGACCGCCTGGCGCGCCTGGCCGGGGTGAAGATCGACCACCAGATCATCCCCTTCCGCGGCGAGTATTACCGCCTGCCGGCCAGCAAGAACCAGATCGTCAACCACCTGATCTACCCGATCCCTGACCCGGAGCTGCCGTTCCTCGGCGTGCACCTGACGCGCATGATCGACGGCAGCGTCACCGTCGGCCCGAATGCCGTGCTCGGTTTCGGTCGCGAGAACTACCGCAAGTTTTCGGTCAACTGGCGCGACGTGGCCGAGTACGCCCGCTTCCCCGGCTTCTGGAAGACGATCTGGAACAACCTCGGCTCGGGCACCACCGAGATGAAGAACTCGCTGTTCCGGCGCGGCTACCTGGAACAGTGCCGCAAGTACTGCCCATCGCTGGAAGTGGCGGACCTGCTGCCGTATGAAGCCGGCATCCGTGCCCAGGCGGTGATGCGCGACGGCACCCTGGTGCACGACTTCCTGTTCGCCGAGACCCCGCGCATGGTGCATGTCTGCAATGCCCCGTCGCCGGCTGCCACCTCGGCCATCCCCATCGGCCAGATGATCGCCGAGAAGATCCTCAAGGCCCGCTGAAACCTGCAACACCCACAACTACAAAGACAATAAGGAACCCCCCCATGTCGATACATGAGGCGGCCCCGGCCGCGCACGAGACCCCGCAACAGCAACGCAAGCGCCTGCGCAAGGTGGCGGCGGCGACCATCTTCGGCTCGATGCTGGAGTGGTACGACTTCTACCTCTACGCGACCATGGCGGCGATCGTGTTCTCGAAGATCTTCTTCGATGCCAGCAACCCGGCGGTGGCCTCGCTGCTGGCCTTTTCCACCTTCGCCATCGGCTTCATCGCCCGCCCCTTCGGTGGCGTGCTGTTCGGCTACCTGGGCGACCGCTTCGGGCGCAAGCATGTGCTGGTGATCACCTTCTGCATGATGGGCGTGTGCACGGCGCTGATCGGGCTGATCCCGAGCTATGCCAGCATCGGCATCTGGGCACCGATCCTGCTGGTGGTGATCCGCATCATCCAAGGCCTGGGCGCGGGCGCCGAACTGTCCGGCGCGGCAGTCACCTCCTACGAACATGCCAGTGAAGGCAAGCGCGGCAGCCAGGGCGCCTGGCCGGCGCTGGGGCTGAACCTGGGGCTGCTGCTGTCATCGCTGACCGTGTACCTGCTGACGATGAATGGCAACGACTTCCTGCTCGCCGGTGGCTGGCGCATCCCGTTCATTGCCAGCATCGCCCTGGTGGCGATCGGCCTGTGGGTGCGCAAGAGCATCCCCGAGACACCGGATTTCAAGGAGCTGGACAAGGCCGACAGCAGCAAGCCGCAGGTATCGCCGTTGAAGCTGCTGTTCAGGAACGACCTCAAGGGCTTGGCCGTGGTGTTCTTCGTGGCCATCGGCTACAACGCCCTGAGCTACATCTTCAAGACCTTCTCGCTGGCCTACCTGACCCAGTTCAAGGGCGTGGAGGCGCATGTCACCTCGCTGTCGGTGACCATTGCCAGCCTGGTGGCGATCTTCGCCGTGCCGTTCTTCGGCTGGCTGTGCGACCGCTGGAGCAGCAAGACCGTGCTGATGCTCGGCGGGGTGCTGTCGGCACTGTTCGCCTACCCGTTCCTGCAGCTGTTGAGCACTGGCGAGCCCACCCAGATCTACATCGCCATCGCGATCGGTACCGGCATCCTTGCGCCGATGATGTTCGCCCCGCAGGGTTCGTTCCTCAGCCGCCAGTTCCCGACCCAGACACGCTCGTCCGGCTTTGGCACCGGCCGCGAGATCGGTACGGCGGTAGCCGGTGGCCTGGCGCCGCTGGGCGGGCTCGCCCTGGTGGCCGGGTCGGCGACCCATTCCACCGATGGCGTGGCGCTGATCCTGGCGATTGCCGGGGTGCTGGTGGTGGTGTTCGCCCTGTGCGACCAGGGGCGCAAGCATTCCACCTCGAAAAACTGACCCTACCAGGCGCGCGGGTGCGCCTGCAGCGATAAAAATCCCGGCGTTCATTGGTCGGCGCCCCCCTGGATAGATTAAAGTATCACCCCCTGCCAGGTCGCCCGCGACCTGGCCCAGCCCCAGGAACCGCCGCCGATGGAACACCGTGAAGCGCTGATCGCGCTACGCACCTTTCTTTCCTCCCAGATCCTAGGCCAGGAAAAGCTGGTCGAGCGGCTGTTGATCGTGTTGCTGGCCGACGGCCACATGCTGGTCGAAGGTGCGCCCGGCCTGGCCAAGACCAAGGCCATCAAAGAGCTGGCCGAAGGCATCGAAGCTCAGTTCCATCGCATCCAGTTCACCCCGGACCTGCTCCCGGCCGACATCACCGGCACCGAAATCTATCGCCCGGAAACCGGCAGCTTCGTGTTCCAGCAGGGGCCGATCTTCCACAACCTGGTGCTGGCCGACGAAATCAACCGCGCCCCTGCCAAGGTCCAGTCGGCACTGCTAGAAGCCATGGCCGAGCGCCAGGTCAGCGTGGGCCGCAGCACCTATGACCTGTCGCCGCTGTTCCTGGTCATGGCCACGCAGAACCCGATCGAGCAGGAAGGCACCTACCCACTGCCCGAAGCCCAGCTCGACCGCTTCCTGATGCACGTGAAGATCGGCTTCCCCGATGCCGCCGTGGAGCGTCGCATCCTGGCCCAGGCCCGTGGCGAAGCGCTGGGCGGCGAAGTGAAACCCGAGCGCCGGGTCAGCCAGCAGGCGATCTTTGCCGCGCGCAAGGAAATCCTCGGCCTGTACATGGCCGACGCCGTGGAGGAATACCTGGTGCAGCTGGTCATGGCCACCCGCACCCCGGCCAAGTTCGACGCCGAGCTGGCCGACTGGATCGCCTATGGCGCCAGCCCGCGGGGCTCGATCGCCCTCGACCGCTGCGCCCGCGCACATGCCTGGCTGGCCGGGCGCGACTTCGTCAGCCCCGAAGACATCCAGGCGGTGCTGTTCGATGTGCTGCGCCACCGCATCATCCTGTCGTTCGAAGCCGAAGCGGCGGGGATCGACCAGGACCGCGTGGTCCAGCGCATCCTCGACGTCGTGGCCGTCGCCTGACCCATGCCCACCGCGCAGCAGGCCGAACCCGGCATCCGCATCGGCCTCGCCGAACTGATCGACATGCGCCACCGCGTGCGCGAGATCCAGCTGTTTTCCCGCCCCGGCCAGCGCAGCCCGTTGGTCGGCCTGCACCATTCCAAGCTGCGCGGGCGTGGCGTGGACTTCGACCAGGTGCGCGTGTACCAGGCCGGTGACGACGTGCGCAACATCGACTGGCGTGTGACCGCACGCACCCAGGAGCCGCACACCAAGCTGTTCCACGAAGAACGCGAACGGCCGATCTTCATCCTGGTCGAACAGAGCCAGCGCCTGTTCTTCGGCTCGGGGCTGATGTTCAAGTCAGTGCTCGCCGCCGAAGCGGCCGCGCTGTTCGGCTGGGCCGCGCTGGGCCACAACGACCGCATTGGCGGGTTGGTGTTCGGTGACAACGAGCACCACGAGATCAAACCCCGGCGCAGCAAGCAAAGCCTGTTGCAGCTGCTCAACCGCCTGGCCAAGGTCAATCAGGCCCTGCACACCGAAGCCGCGCCCCAGGCCGACAACCTTGGCCTGGCCCTGCGCCGTGCCCGTGAAGTGCTGCGCCCCGGCAGCCTGGCCATCGTCATCTGCGACGAACGTTCGCTCAGCGCCCAGGCCGAGCAACACCTGGCCATGCTCTCGCGCCATTGCGACCTGCTGCTGATGCCGGTGTCCGACCCGCTCGACCACGCCCTGCCCGCTGCCGGCCTGCTGCGCTTCGCCCAGCGCGGCGCCCAGCTGGAGCTCGACACCCTGGACGCCAACCTGCGCCAGGCCTACCGTCAACAGGCCGAAGCGCGCATCGAGCGCTGGGAGCTGATGGCGCAGAAGCTGCGCGTGCTGCTGATGCCGCTGAGCACCCAGAGCGAGATGATCGAGCAACTGCGCGAATACCTGAACGCCCAGCGCCCCGGGAGCGGTCAATGAACCCGCTGGACCAGCTGCAACCGTTGATTGCACCGCCTGCGATCGGCCTGTGGCCGCCGGCACCGGGCTGGTGGCTGCTGCTCGCGCTGCTGCCCCTGCTGGCCTGGGGCCTGTGGCGGTTGCGCCACTGGCGCCCGGGCAAGCGCCCGGTGGTGCGCGCCGAGCTGCCGCTCGACCCGGTGCGCCTGGAAGCCCTGGCCGAACTCGCCCGCCTGCCACGCCCCTACGACGGCGCCCCGGCCGGCGCCTGGCTGCAGCAGATCAACGCCCTGCTCAAGCGCCTGTGCCGCAACCACTACCCCGGCGCCAACAGCCATACCTTGAATGGCCGCCAGTGGCTGGCCTTTCTCGACAACCGCTGCCCGGCGGCCGGCCTGACCCGCTGGATGGTGCTGGTCGAAGGCGCCTACAAGCCCGAGTGCAAGCTCGACGACAAGGCCATCGTCGGGCTCAGCCAGGCGGTTGAAACCTGGATTCGCAAACATGTTTGAACTGGCCTGGCCGTGGATTTTCGCGCTGCTGCCGCTGCCGTGGCTGGCGCGCCTGCTGCTGCCTGCCGCCGACAGCGGCGAGCCGGTGCTCAAGGTCGGCTTCCTCGACGAACTGGAAGGCCTGGCCGGGCGCCGCGCACGCCTGAATTTGCCCACCCTGCGCCAGCAGGCGCCGTATGTGCTGATCTGGCTGTTGCTGCTGTTGGCCGCCGCGCGCCCGCAATGGCTCGGTGAACCGGTGCCGGTGGCTTCCAGCGGCCGCGACCTGCTGGTGGCGGTGGATGTCTCGGGTTCGATGGACTTCCCCGACATGCAGTGGAAAGACGAAGACATCAGCCGCCTCGACCTGGTCAAGGCCTTGCTCGGCGACTTTCTGCAGGACCGCCAGGGTGACCGTGTCGGCCTGATCCTGTTCGGCAGCCAGGCCTACCTGCAAGCGCCGCTGACCTTCGACCGGCGCACCGTGCGCACTTTCCTCATTGATGCGCAGATCGGCATCGCCGGCAAGAACACCGCCATCGGCGACGCCATCGGCCTGGCGGTCAAGCGCCTGCGCCAACGCCCGGCACAGAGCCGGGTGCTGGTGCTGGTCACCGATGGCGCCAACAACGGCGGGCAGATCCACCCGCTGACCGCCGCTCGCCTGGCTGCCCAGGAAGGCGTGCGCATCTACACCATCGGCATCGGCGCCAACCCCGAAGCCAGCGGCACGCCCGGCCTGCTCGGCCTGAACCCGAGCCTGGACCTCGACGAAGCGTCGCTCAAGGAAATTGCCGACATCACCCACGGCGCCTACTTCCGCGCCCATGACGGCGCCGAGCTCAGCGCCATCGGCGACACCCTCGACCAGCTCGAACCGGTGGCCCAGCAACCGACTCAGGCGCGCACCGCCAAGGCCCTGTATGCCTGGCCGCTGGCCTTGGCCCTGCTGCTCAGCGTGCTGCTGGTGGTGGCGGTGCAATGGCCCGACAACCTGCTGCACAAGGTGCTGCGCAAACCGCGTTTCCTGCAGCCCCATCCGGAATGGCGCCAGCGCCTGAAACGCCTGCGCCTGAGGAAACGGCGATGATCGATCTCTGGCCACAATGGTTGCGCCCGCTCTGGCTGCTGGTCGTGCCCCTGCTCGGCTGGCTGCTGTTCAAGCTGTGGCACCGGCGCAAGCGCGCCGGGCGCTGGCAGATGATCCTGCCGCCGGCCTTCCACCCGGTGCTGCTCGGCGGCGGCAGCGGCAGCAACAGCAAGCTGCCGTGGGTGGCCCTGGGCCTGGCCTGGCTGCTGGTGGTACTGGCCTTGCTCGGGCCGAGCTGGCAGCGCCTGGAAGAAACCCGCCAGCGCCCGGCCGACCCACTGGTGATCCTGCTCGAACTGACCCCGCAGATGCTCGCCGAAGACGTTGCCCCCAACCGCCTGGAACAGGCCCGGCGCAAGATCCTCGACCTGCTCGAACACCGCAGCGACAGCCAGACCGCGCTGATCGTCTATGCCGGCAGTGCGCACACCCTGGTGCCGCTGTCGGACGACCTGGGCACCACGCGCAACCTGCTGGAGGCCATCGACCCGTCGATCATGCCCAAGCCCGGCCAGCGCGCCGACCTGGCCGTACAGAAAGGCCTGGCCCTGCTGGCCCAGAGCGGCCTCGGCCAGGGCCGCCTGCTACTGGTCGGCTCGGCGCTGAGCGCACCGGAACGCCAGGGCATCACCCAGGCCCTCGGCCGCCAGGGCCCGAGCCTGCTGATGCTCGGCATCGGCACCGGCGACGGCGCTCCGGTGCGCCAGGCCAATGGCGAATTCCTCAAGGATGACCAGGGTGGCATCCTCCTGCCGCGCCTCGACAGCGCCAGCCTCAAGGCCTTCATCAGTGGCACCGGCGGGCGTTACCGCCATGCCCGCATCGACGACCTCGACCTGCGCGGCCTGGGCCTGTTCGACAACCCGCGCCACCTGCGTGATGCCGGCCAGACCCTGCAACTGGACAGCTGGGCCGACCAAGGTTACTGGCTGTTGTTGCCGCTGTTGCTGCTGGCCGCCTGTGCCGGGCGCCGTGGCTGGCTGTTCTGCCTGCCGCTGCTGCTGGCCCTGCCGCAACCCAGCCAGGCCTTCGAGTTCAACGACCTGTGGCTGCGCCCCGATCAACAGGGCCAGATGCTGCTGCGCAAGCAACGCCCGGCAGACGCTGCCCGGCACTTCCAAAACCCGCAGTGGCGCGGCATGGCGCTGTACCAGGCTGGCGACTACGCCGGTGCCGCCGAGGCCTTCGCCCAGGGCGACAGCGCCGCAGCCCACTACAATCGAGGCAATGCCCTGGCCCGCAGCGGCGAACTGGAGGCCGCCCTGGACGCCTACGAACAGGCCCTGGAGCGCCAGCCCGACCTGCAGCCGGCACTGGCCAACCAGGCGCTGGTGCAGCAGTTGCTGCAGCAACGCGCTGCCCAGGCCGAGGAACAACCGGCCAACAGCGATGCCCAAGGCACCCCGGGCAGCGAAACCGAAGGCAACAGCAGCTCGGCCAGCAGCCCCGTCCAAGGCACGCCAGGCAGTGAACAACAGGCCAGCGCCGAACAACCCGGTGAAGGCAGCAACAACAGCCAGGCGGCGCCTGGCAACCAGGGCGGCGATGACGACAGCATCACCCAGCCGCCACAGCGCCCGGTATCGACCAACCTCGATGCCGAACAGCGCCAGGCCCTGGAACAATGGCTGCGCGAGATCCCCGACAACCCGGCGGAGCTGTTGCGGCGCAAATTCTGGTATGAACAGCAATTGCATCAGGAAAAAACACGATGAGTCGCTTCGGCGTCTTGCTTCTCAGCCTGTTGTGGGCCGTCATGGCCCAGGCCCTACCCACGCTGCAGGCCAGCGTCGACCGCACGCGCCTGGAGGCCGGCGAAACCCTTGAGCTGACCCTCGAAAGCCAGGACGTGACCCAGTTCGGCAAGCCCGACCTGCGCGCCCTGGACAGCGACTTCGAAGTGCGCGGCACCCGCCAGCTGAACAGCCTGCACACCCTCGACGGCGAAACCCGCGCCAGCACCCGCTGGATCATCACCCTGCTGCCACGGCGCAGCGGCAGCCTGCGCATCCCCGAGCTGCAGCTGGGCCAGTCGCACAGCCAGGCCATCGACCTGCAGGTGCTGCAGGCCGACGCCAGCCGCCCGGAAACCGCCTCGCAGGTGTTCGTCGAGGCCACCCTGGACAGCAACGAGGTGTACGTCCAGGCCCAGGCCGTGCTGACCCTGCGCATCTACCATTCGGTGTCGCTGTACGACGACAGCAGCCTGAGCCCGCTGCAGCTGGAAAACGCCAAGGTCGAGCCGCTGGGCGAGTCGCGCACCTACGAGAAAGAAATCAACGGCGTGCGCCACGGGGTGATCGAGACCCGCTACGCGGTGTACCCACAGCAGAGCGGCGACCTGGACATCCCACCGCTGACCTTCACCGCCACCGCCGCCGACAACGGCCAGCAACCCGCCGGTACCGCCCGGGTCGGTCGCCAGGTGCAGGTCAGTTCATTGCCGCTGCGCCTGGCCGTACGCCCCATTCCCGCAGCCTGGCCTGCCAACGTACCGTGGCTGCCGGCACGCAGCCTGACCCTGGAAGAACACTGGAACCCCGACCCCGCCAGCCAGCAGCCACAGATTGGCGACTCGCTGACGCGCAGCATCACCCTGCGTGCCGAAGGCCTGTCGAGCACCCAGCTGCCGCAGCTGCCCGCCACCGAGATCGTCGGCCTGCGCCGTTACCCGGACCAGCCAGTGCTGCGCAACGAGATCAGCGAACGCGGCATGACCGCCAACCGCGAGGAACGCGAAGCACTGGTGCCGACCCACAGCGGCAAGCTGGCCCTGCCGGCAGTGGAAGTCACCTGGTGGAACACCCGCGAAGACCACCTGGAACACAGCAGCCTGCCGGCGCGTATGCTGGACGTGCAGGACAACCCGGCGCTGAGCGCCGACACGCCGGTCAGTGACAGCAGCGGTGCCAGTCACCTGCTGTGGCCCTGGCAGCTCGCCACCCTGCTGTTCGCCCTGACCACGGTGCTCGGCTTCGCCCTGTGGTGGCGCGCCCGCTCGCAACCGGCGGTATTGCGTGCTGCGCAGAACGGGCCAAGCCCGCGTACCTTGCTCGACGACCTCAAGCGCGCATGCCTGGCCAACGACCCGCAAGCTACACGCCAGGCGCTCGATGCCTGGGCACGCCAGCAGCCGGAAACCCTGGCCGAGATGGCGGCGCGGTTCGTGCCGCTGTCGGATGCGCTGGATGGGTTGAATGGGGCGCTTTACAGCGAGAGTGGGCAGTATTGGCAGGGTGAGGATCTGTGGCGGGCGATCGGCACGATCCCGCCGGCGGAACAGGTGTTGTTGCCGGCGGGTGAGAGTGGGAGCTTGCCGCCGCTTTATCCGAAGTGAGGGGGCGGCGCTCGATCTGACAGGCACTGAATCTTTCTCGCCAGGCTCCTGCCAGCCCTGACGCCATCAAGAATTCAGATAAACCGCTGCCCCTCAAACGGGTTCCAGCCATTCACCCCTTTGGTCTGCTTCAGGTAATAAGCCCGGTTGCTCAAGAAACTATAAAGAAACGCAAACGCCATGCTGATCCCGTTATCCACCGGACGCGGAATCTCGCTCCCCGTCACCGCCTCGACGACACCCAGCAGCAACCCAAGGGCGATCATGATCGCCAGCATGACCAGGTTCTTCTTCCACAACCCCAGCACGAACCAGTAGATCGGGCCGAAGAAAAAGCCGATGAAGTTATTGTTGATCAGCAGCTTCTTGCGAAAAGGCAAGGCACGGAAAGCGGCTTTGTATGACTCGGAGGTCGGCGCGCCGTGCTGATCGAAGAAGGCGAAACGCTCTTGCCATTTAGGCTTGAGGTTGGTAGAGGTGGATTGGGATTGCGGGATACCTTCCATGGGGAGCTCCGTGATGATCGTCCGTGGGTTTCGAATGGCCATGAACATGGCAGGCTCGGAGGGTAGTTCACGGTTGACATCAGAGCAAGCACTGCAACGGGGGCAGAGTGAGAGCCAGATCACAATCCGTTCCTTAACCCGCTTTCTCATGCAATCAAAACCACCTCAACAAAAGCCAACGCCTCTAGCTACACTCCCGAACTTCCGCATTTTCCAGACCAAACCTCTTGAGAAGTTTATATACCGCTTCCGAAATAACCAGACGATGATCCTGAGCCAGACCGAAATCAGAGACACCCGCTACGCCGAAAACCTTCAACCATACAAACTCCGGAAGCATCACACCGGGGTTGAACGCATCAAAGATTTCGGATTTTTTAACACCAACAGGACCAAAGCCGACCCCCGAGAGGCCAGCCTCTTTTATTGCGATCGATACGACTTCAGCAACAATAAAGCAAGGAAAAGACTCAAGAAGCTGATCACCAAGCCAACCATCAAACTGAAATTCCAAAGAGTGAACAACAGGAGGATGTATAGAGGCATCCAGAACTGTCCCGCCACCCAGCCCTCCTGCCACCTCCGGCTCAATGTAATAGTACAGAGCGCTAAATTTATCAGCCTCTCAAGTGCGCTGCATGATTAGATTCACCATAAAGCCTAAAATATCGTCGAAACATTCGAATTCCTCAAAAATATTATCAAAAGCTTGCTTATCCCTCACTTGGTATCTTCCGCTCAGCAAGTCCAGCACATACTCGTCTTGATCGCTTTCCCCAAACACTAAAAAATTCCTCATAAACTCTACCTCCCTTGCAATTTGGTTTAATTCTAAAAAGTCATGACTAAAGCCATCACTGTCAGGATATTTATGCGGCCGACTTGAATATATAAATACCCCTCCTGATGCCACGCCATCAAACCTGGACAAAAAATCTATATACTGCTCCGGGAGAATTGCAGAAAATTCTCGCCTTACAGATAGCTCAAGCAGTTCAATATCATGCTTACTGGCAGCCCTCCCCACAAATATCTCCGCGGGACAGAGTGAACTGATCAATTTTAGTATTATCTTTTCAGCCTCAATATTCAATTTCATTCTCCGGGGCCCGGATAGATTTTCGAGTCTATGACTGGCCACTCCATCCAGCGCTTATCGCCAGCCAGCATTCCTTTTGTCAAAGCCTTCTGCTGATTCGTTAACACTTTATGGAATGGTTCACTTTTGATAAGTGTCAGATTGCTAAAATCATTTGTACCTCCATCATCCAGAGGCCATACATGGTGAACCTCCCACTCTTTGCTAGGTACCCTTCCACTTTGAATTCTGCTTATTTCCGCATCATTAAATCCTGCCTTTTTCAGGAGGGTGACCTTCTCCGCATCGCTGGATAACTCTTTCAGAAACTGAGACCTAGCCCTGCTATCAAACTCCCTCCGCAAGGTCTTCAATTGATCGGTCGGGCGTTTGATATAGAGAAATCTCTCGGTCTTCACATCCGGTAGCCTGTAAAGCTCACCGCGCAGCATGCCGACATAGCCTTTTGCGCTACGTCTTGTTATCTTCAGATTGCCAAAATTGGCAGCAAGACCTCCGTTCTCACCGAATCGGTAACGTGATGCCAAACTTCCGGCTATCACTGCTCCGCCAAACGCCAAAAGTTTTTGTTGATCAGAATCCTGACCATACAGCTTTACTCCATAGCCACCTGCAACGGTGCCGCCAACCACACCCCCAAACGTCCCCCAGAGCGTCATTGCCGGCCCCACCAACGCCACCGCACTGGCAACCCCCACTCCAAATACCGCCGCCTCAAGCCATCCGGGTACTTCTGGAACGATCTCATCCGTGGTCTCGGTATCACCGCCGATAAACACGTTCGATGACCCCGCACTAATTCTCCCGTCACAGACCGTACTGTCCCCAACGCGTGCAGCAGGTTGTCCGTTGATGTAAACCGTGCGACTGCCTTGAGCCAGGGTTTGCGGCACGCCGGGATGATCGGTGCACAGCGCTTTATCGACATGCGCTCTGGCAGCGGGCCTGCCATTGATATGCACGTTGTCAGAGCCTGAGGTAATCCACCCGGTCTCGCGTTGAGCATGCGAAAGACTTCCCAGCAACTGACCAATCCCAGCGCCTGTTGCGGCGCCAGCGCCGATCATGGCCGCAATTGCCAAACCACCCAGTCCACCGGTTCCGACCACTGCAATCCCGACCAGCACCGCTCCGGCCCCCAGAGCAAGGCCGGCCAATAACCCGCTCAATGCACTGGAGTGTTCTACCGGATCATCCTGTCGGGCAGCGGCGCCGGTCATACGGCGGCTGCCTTTTCAACTTCCGTTGCGCGTAGCGCCAGGCTGCCGAGCATTTCCTCGAAGGCACTGCGCTCGATAGCGGTCATGCCCTTGGGATTGTTGCTGGACGCGGTGATCTGAATCAGTAGCGGGCATCCATGTTCGTCCCGGTGCAGAAAAATCAGCTGAATCTGGTGCACGGGCTGACCGTGTTGACGCCAGCGCAACTCGGCTCGTCTAGCCTCAACACCTGCCACCTCGGCAGCTGAAAGCGGCTCGAGCCATTGAAGATGAGCGAGTGATTTTTCTAATTCCTTCAACAACTGTTGTGAAAGCACTTCCAGATCTACATCGGGTGAAA
>NZ_NEHW01000019.1 GCF_002112505.1 Pseudomonas sp. R28(2017) | reverse complement strand
GATCTTCGACTTGCGCAGGGATTCCAGCAGGTCGAGGTTTTCCTCACCAGGAATGCCGAACACATACTCGACACCTTCGTTTTCCAGGCATTGCACAACAACATCGGCGGCTTTGGCCATCTTTCTTATCTCACCTACGGTCATCGGGATGCGAACGCTCTGCACGGCAGGCATTCGAGCGCTCGAAACGCGGGCCACACAGTGCACTGCAAACCAATTTATTGCAATGTCGTTCTATTTTCATTCAAGCTTTCTTGCCGAACGGCCGAAAGCATTTCGCCACTATTTCCCCCATTCACTACCCAAAGGAAAGACATGCGAAAGCTTTCAATTGCGCTGCGCTCGACGCTCGCCTTCGCCAGCGCCGCCGAGGAGCAAGCCCAGGCGGCCCGCGAAGTGGACCGAAACCTGATCAACATCCGCGACCTGTCTTCGGTGTCGACCAGCCAAGCGAACCAGACGGCTTCGGCGAGCCAGGCCCTGGAACAACTGGGCACCCAGCTCAATGCGTTGGTCACGCGTTTTCGTACTTGATCCCGAGCGATCTACACATCAGCCAAAAATGGCATTTTCGCAACGTAATTCTATTTTAATGCATTGCGAGGCATAATGCCGCACGTCCATGGCCGGTCATTCCCCCCTATGAAACCAGAACAAAGATGGCCAGGGCCGAAACCGAGACTGTTCCTGAACCGAGCGAGCACCTGATGTCAGACACTCCCAACTCACGGCGCGAATTTCTGCGCCGTAGTGCCATCCTCATTCCAGCGGTAAGCCTGGTGGGCTATGCAGCCCACGAAGCGATCGAGCCGAATCCGACGCATGCCGGCACCCCTGTCGCCCCCAGCCCAAGCGCGCCTGCCGAGCCTTATCACCCAACGTACTTCACCGACAACGAGTGGGCATTCGTGAACGCGGCGTGCGCCGTGCTGATCCCTGAGGACGACGAAGGCCCCGGCGCTGTGACTGCCGGTGTACCCGAATTCCTCGACCGCCAGATGGAAACGCCTTACGCCCACGGTCGCCTGTGGTACATGCAGGCGCCATTCATCACCGACCAGCCCGCTGAACTGGGTTACCAGATGAAGCTGGTACCCCGCGAGCTGTACCGTCTGGGCATCGCCGACCTCGACGCGGCCTGTCTCAGGCAGTTCGGCAAGCACTTCGCGCAGCTCGACGAGAACGTGCAGACCCAGGTGTTCAAGCAATTGGAGAGCGGCAAGCTGGAACTGGCACGCGTACCGGCCGCCACCTTCTTCGCCCTGCTGCTGAAGAACGTCAAGGAAGGCTATTTCGCCGACCCGATGTATGGCGGCAACAAACACATGGCCGCGTGGACGATGCTCGGTTTCCCCGGCGCCCGCGCCGACTTCATGGACTGGATCGACCGCCCGAACGAGCGCTATCCACTGGGTCCAGTTTCAATCAACGGCCAGCGGGGGTAACGGTATGGCAATCAAGAAACCTGAAACAGATGCAGTCATTGTCGGCCTCGGCTGGGTGGGCTCGATCATGGCCGCAGAGCTGACTGAAGCAGGCCTGAATGTGGTGGCACTGGAGCGCGGTCCCGACCAGGACACACCCAACGACGCCAACTACCCGAAGGTGATCGACGAACTGGCGTACACCATCCGCGGCAAGCTCTTCCAGGACCTGTCCAGGGAAACCGTCACCATCCGTCACAACCCGGCCTCTGTCGCCCTGCCCTATCGTCAGCAAGGCACCTTCCTGCTGGGCAACGGCGTAGGTGGCGCCGGTTTCCACTGGAACGGCCTGAGCTGGCGCCCGCTGCCCAGCGACCTGAAACTGCGCAGCCATTACACCGAACGCTATGGCAGCAAGTTCATCCCGCAAGGCATGACCATCCAGGACCATGGGGTGACCTACGAGGAGCTGGAACCCTACTTCACCCGTTTCGAAGAAGTGGCCGGGGTGTCGGGCAAGGCTGGCAACATCAAGGGCCACCTGATCGAGGGGGGCAACAAGTTCGAAGGTGCGCGCAGCAAGGAATACCCGCTGCCACCCTTGAAGAAAGTCTATGGCGAGCAGCTGTTCGACAAGGCGGCCCGCAGCCTGGGCTACTCAACCTTCTCGATCCCTGCCGGCAACGCTTCCGCGCCCTACACCAACCCGTATGGCGTGCGGCTGGGCCCCTGCAACTTCTGTGGCTTCTGCGAAAACTACGGCTGCTACATGTACTCCAAGGCCTCACCGCAGACCACCATCCTGCCCGTGCTGCGCCAGCGCCGTAATTTCGAGATGCGCACCCTGGCCCAGGTCACCAAGGTCAACCTCGATGCGTCAGGCAAACAGGCGACCGGCGTCACCTACATCGACGCACAAGGCAATGAAGTCGAGCAACCGGCGCGCCTGGTCATCCTCAGCGCCTTCCAGTTGCACAACGTGCGCCTGCTGCTGCTGTCGAAAATCGGCAAGCCTTACGACCCGCACACTGGCGAAGGCGTCGTCGGGCGTAACTACGCCTACCAGATGCTGGGTTCGGTGACCGTGCAACTGCCCAAGGGCACCTACCTGAACCCGTTCATCGGGACCGGTGCCGGCGGCACTGCCATCGACAACTACAACGGCGACAACTTCGACCACAGCGGCCTGGGTTTCCTGGGCGGCGCCAACATCGGCCACCATCGCACAGGCGGACGCCCGATCGGCCAGACCGCCGTGGCCAAAGGCGAGCCAAACTGGGGCAAAGGCTGGAAGGGTGCAGTCACCGACAATTACCAGCGCAGCATGAACCTGTACACCCAGGGCTCGGTGATGGCGTACCGCGACACTTACCTGGACCTGGACCCGACCTACAAGGATGCCTTCGGCCAACCCCTGCTGCGGGTGACTTTCAACTGGCATGACAACGACATCCGCATGTCGCAGTACGTGACCAACAAGGCCGCCGAGATTGCCGTGGCGATGAACCCGTCGAGCTATACCGTGAACGCCAAGAAGATCGGTACGCCGTACGACACCCGCTTCTACCAGAGCACGCACACCACCGGCGGCGCGATCATGGGCAGCGACCCGAAGACCAGCGTGGTCAACCGCTACCTGCAGTGCTGGGATGTGCCGAACGTGTTCGTCATCGGCGCATCGGCATTCCCGCAGAACATCGGCTACAACCCGACCGGCCTGGTCGGTGCGCTGGCCTACTGGTCGGCCAATGCCATCCGTGAGCGCTACCTGAAAAACCCGGGCCGCCCGTTGGTGGAGGTGTAATCCATGAAGCATTTGACCCTTCCCCTGCTGACGGCACTGAGCCTGGCCATCAGCACGGCGGCAATGGCGACAACCAGCGACGACGCAGCGATCAAGCGTGGCGAGTACCTGGCACGCGCAGGCGACTGCATGGCCTGCCACACGGCCAAAGGCGGCAAGCCCTACGCTGGCGGCCTTGGCCTGGAAACGCCAATCGGTGCGGTTTACGCCACCAACATCAGCCCTGACCACCAGCACGGCATTGGCGACTACACCCTGGAAGACTTCGACAAGGCCGTGCGCCACGGTATCCGCAAGGACGGCAGCACGCTCTACCCGGCCATGCCCTACCCGTCGTATGCCAAGGTCACCGACCAGGACATCGCCGACCTGTACGCGTACTTCATGAGAGGTGTGCAGCCAGTGGCCGAAGCGAATCGCGACAGCGACATCCCGTGGCCGATGAGCATGCGCTGGCCACTGGCTTTCTGGCGCTGGACGTTCGCTCCCAAGGTTGCCACCGAAGCCGGCAGTTCGCCTGACCCACAGCTGGAGCGCGGCCGCTACCTGGTCAACGGCCTTGGCCACTGTGGCAGCTGCCATACCCCGCGTGGCATCGGCATGCAGGAGAAATCACTGAGCGACAGCGATGGTGAACACTTCCTGGCCGGCGGTGCCCCCCTGGAAGGCTGGGTGGCGAAAAACCTGCGCGGTGACACGCACGACGGCCTGGGCAGCTGGAGCACGGAAGAGCTGGCGCAGTTCCTCAAGACAGGCAGAACAGAGCGCACAGCCGTGTTCGGCAGCATGACCGATGTCATCCAGCACAGCATGCAGCACCTGACCGATGCCGACCGCCTTGCCATCGCCAGCTACCTGAAAAGCCTGCCTGCAGCGAACCCGCAACCCGTACCGGCCAAGGCTATCGCCAGCAACACCACCCAGCAGTTGAGCAACATGGACGTGAGCACCCCAGGCGCACGGACCTACATCGATAACTGCATGGCCTGCCACCGCAGTGACGGGCGTGGCTACACCGAAGTGTTCCCGGCCCTGGGCGGCAACCCGGTGCTCAATGGCAAGGAGGCGGCCTCACTGATTCACATTGTGCTGGCTGGCGGCTACCTGCCGGGCAACCAGCATGCGCCGACCGGTTATGGTATGCCCGGCTTCGCCTGGCGGCTTTCCGATCAGGAAGTGGCGGATGTTGTGTCGTTCATTCGCGCCGGCTGGGGTAACTCAGGCGCGCCGGTGAGCGCCAGTGATGTGGCCGCCCAACGCAAGGCACTTGGCAGCCACTGACCTGGCAATCAGCGAACGGTGCCGCTGATGCGGCCCCGTTCGCTGGGCTGGCCGATGCTCAGAACAGCGGCAGGGTGTAGTTGATGATCAGACGGTTCTGGTCACCATTTCGCGCGGCCTCGCTGTGCGACTCCCCATTGCGCCAAGCCACGCCAAGCCCCTTGAACGTGCCGCCCTGGATCACGTAGTCCAGCGAGAAATCTCGTTCCCATTCCGACTGCTCGGCGCCGCCGGCGGTCTGGATGTGGTCGCCTTTCAAATACATCACCGAAGCCTTCAGCCCCGGTATGCCGATGGCAGTGAAGTCGTAGCCGTACTGGGCAAACCCCGTACGCTCACCGGCCCGCGTGAAGCTGAGCAGCATCTTGTCGGTCCACAGGTACAGGCTGCTGCCGCCAGCCCCTTTGTCGATCGAACCCTGGTTGATCTGCACGAAGTTGCTATCGTCGGAGACGCTCTGATAGCCCAGGGTCAGCGAGTGGCCTTGCAGGCGATAGGTGAACGCCGCACTCCACAGGTCATTGTCGATCTCGCCATCGCCCCCTTCGGTGTAACCACCGACGGTATACCCCTGGCTACGCCCCGTGCTGCTGCCGTTGGCGCCGTCCGAGCGGGTGCGGAAATAACGCAGGTCAGTCGTCAACGAGCTGTCGTCCGTCAACACCAGGGTGTGATTGAGCCCGGCGAACTGCTGCAGGTAGTAATCCTCGAGTTGCCCGGCGTAGTACTGCAGCAGCAGGGATTCGGTGGCGCGATAGTCGGCACCGGCAAAGTTGAAACGGTCACTCTCCTGAGTCCCGCCGCTTACGGCCATGCCCGTAAGGTCAGTCGAAGCCCGGCCCCTGGCGCGATTGAGGGCACCGCCGATCAGCGTGAGGTTGTCGATGTCCTTGGACTGCAGCTGCACGCCTTGAAAGCTCTGGGGCAGTAACCGGCCATCAGAGGCCACCAGCACCGGCAGCTTGGGCATCAGCTGGCCTACGCGCAACTCGGTCTGGCTCATTTTCATCTTGGCGGTGACGCCGGCGCTGCTCCAGCTGTCCGCTGCGCCATCGCCATCGGAAGGGATCATGCTGCCGCCCTGATGCCGCCCCCTGCCGCTGTCCAGCGTCAGGCCCAGCATGGCCGTGGCGTCCACGCCGAACCCGACGACACCTTCGGTATAGCCGGAGCGCACGTCGAGCAGAAAACCCTGCGCCCACTCCTCCGTCTTGGAGGGCTGCGCCGTGCCGTCACGGTTATCGCTGTTGAAGTAGAAATTGCGCATCGACAGGTTCGCATGGCTGTCGTTGATCAGGTCGGCCTGAGCAGACAGGCCAATGATGCTGCCGCCGGTTGCCAGAGCAATGCGACAGATCGGAGATAGGGATTTCAAGAAAGATACTCCAGGGAACGTTGTTCTTATTTTTTTGAAACGGCGTTTTCTTTATATGGAGTCAGATTACCTGTACGCCGTCAATAGGCTGCGCAAAACGCCAACGAAAATTGGAGTGGCCGGTAAAATTTGCTTCACCCTTCGTCCGGTTATGGTTTATTTTGCAACGACGTTGCATTAAATAAATCAAAACAACAAACGGACGCCCTGGCGTCCCCTGGCCCTACAGGAGCGACCATGAGCTTCTTCACTGCCCCGCCCACTGTCGAAACCACCGTTTTCACACGCCTGCCCGAGCACTTGCGCAACGTGCGCCCGACCGCCTGGGCCAACGCCAACCGTCAAGGCCGCGCCATCGACTCGTTCCTCGAAGGCCCTTCGTTTGACCGCCAAGGGCGCCTGTACGTAACCGACATCCCCAACGGGCGGATTTTCCGCATTTCGCCGCAGGGCGAATGGGAGTTGGTGTGCCAGTACGATGGCTGGCCGAACGGCCTGAAGATTCACCAGGACGGGCGCATCTTCATCACCGACTACAAGCGCGGGATCATGGTGCTCGACCCGGAATCCGGCGCCATCGAAGCACTGCTCGACTCGGCCGGGTCAGAAGGGTTCAAAGGGGTCAACGACCTGGTCTTCGCACCCAATGGCGACCTGTATTTCACCGACCAGGGCCAGACTGGCCTGCAGGACGCCAGCGGCCGGGTCTACAAGCTCGACGCCAGCGGTAACCTCACCTGCCTGCTAGGCACCATCCCCAGCCCCAATGGCATTGTTTACGACCCGCACCTCAATCACCTGCTGGTCGCAGTGACCCGCGCCCAACAGATCTGGCGCATCCCGCTGGGCAATGGCTCGATCGTCGGCAAGGTGGGCGTTTTCGCCCAGCTGCATGGCGGCCTGGGCGGGCCCGACGGCCTGGCCCTCGATGCGCAGAGCAACCTGTACATCGCCCATACCGGTTTCGGTTCGGTGTGGAAGCTGTCGAAAGTCGCCGAGCCGCTGCAGCGCATCGTTTCCTGCGCCGGCATCAGCAACACCAACCTGGCCTTTGGCGGCGACGACGGGCAGACCTTGTACATCACCGAATCCGAAACCGGCAGCATCCTGCAGGTGCGCACCACAGCGCCTGGGCTGCCCATGTATTCCCACAGCTGATCCAGCCCCTGTCAGGGCACACAACAACTACAAAAGAGTGACGACATGACCCACGAAAACACCACCGCCCAGGCGCCGCTCAGCGACGCCGAGGGCGAACGGCTGATGCGCCGCATACTCTGGCGCCTGGTGCCGTTCATCTTCATCTGCTACGTGATCAGCTACCTGGACCGCACCAATGTCGGCTTCGCGGCCATCAGCATGAACCAGGACCTGGGCCTGACCGCAACCATGTTCGGCTGGGCAGCCGGCCTGTTCTTCTTCGGCTACTTCATGTTCGAGATCCCCAGCAACCTGCTGATGCAGCGCTTCGGCGCTCGGGTATGGATTGCGCGGATCATGATCACCTGGGGCCTGATCTCCATGGCCACGGCGTTTGCCACAGGGCCCATCAGTTTCAGTATTGCGCGCTTCCTGCTGGGGCTTGCCGAAGCAGGCTTCACCCCCGGTGTGTACCTGTATTTCACCTACTGGTTCCCCGGGAAATGGCGGGCGAAAGCGACCGCTGCTTTCCTGCTGGGGATTCCCGTGGCCAACATCGTCGGCTCGCCCCTGTCCGGCTGGCTGATGGAGCAGCACGGTGTGTGGGGCCTGAAGAACTGGCAGCTGCTGCTGGTCACCGAATCGATGCCGGCCGTGCTGCTGGGCATCGCCTGCCTGTTCGTGCTGGTTGATACCCCGGCCAAGGCAAAATGGCTCAAGCCCCGGGAAAAAGCCTGGCTGACCCAGCGCCTGGCCCAGGAGCAACAGGCCATTGGCGCATCCCATGGCAACACCCTGCGCGCCGCACTGACCAACCCCAAGGTGTTCACCCTGGCGACCATCAACTTCTGCTGCATCGTCGGCTCGATCGGGATTGGCATGTGGCTGCCGCAGATCATCAAGGGCCTGGGTATCGACAGCGGCGTGGTCGGCTTCGTGGTCGCCCTGCCCTACGTGCTCGGCGCGCTGGCCATGACCCTGTGGGCACGCCTGGCCAACCGCAGCCAGCATCGCCTGCCCTATGTGGTCAGCGCGCTCGCATTGGCCGCTGCGGCCCTGGTGGCTGCCGCCCTGATTGACCAGCCGGTGTTGAAGATCGCCAGCCTGTGCGTGGCGGTGGCGAGCATCCTGTCGTTCCAGGCAACGTTCTGGGCGATACCGTCGACCTTCCTGACCGGTCGCGCCGCCGCTGGCGGCCTGGCGATGATCGTCTCGATCGGCAACTTGGGCGGCTTCACAGGCCCGTTCCTGATCGGGCTGATCAAGGACGCCACTCATAGCTTCAGCATGCCGTTCTTTGCTGTTGCTTCAATTCTGCTAGTGGGCACCTGCCTGATGCTCTGGCTGGGCGACCCGGCCAAGCAGCAGACGACGCACGGTCAAGGCCAAGCCGCCTGACCGCTCAACCTCGGCGCCGCACGCCGTACTGAACCAGCAACCCCGCCACCAAGGCCCCGCCGGCGATCCCCAAGGTCGCCGGCGCCCCCCAGCGGGCCGCGATCAGGCCCGCCGCCATGCCACCCAAAGCCTCGAAACCAAAGCGCATGGCGATGTAGAAAGCGATCACCCGGCCACGCAAGTGGCTAGGCGCGCCGCTTTGCAGCTGCATGTTGGTACTGACATTGCTCAGGGTAATGCCAAAACCCAACACCCCCAGCGCCAACAACGCCAGTGGCAGCGCCCCGGCCATCCACAGCCCGACCAGCGCCACCGCGCACAGCAATGCACCGGCATCGGTGAACTGGCGCAGGCGCGGCAAGGCGCCGCCGACTGCCAATACCAGCGTGGCCACGAACGCACCCGCGCCCGCCGCCCCCCATAGCCAGCCAAGCACGCGTGCATCGCCCGCGAAGACCGCCCTGGCCAGCACCGGCAGCAGTGCCGCGTAGCAGGACGCCAGCAGGTTGACCATGATCACATTGACCAACAGCTGGCGGACGTTGCGCGCCTGCCACATGTAAGCAAGCCCTTCGCGAAACACCTGGGTGGTGGAACCACTGGCCTTTGGGCCGGCAGTGCCGCGCACTTTCAGCAAGCCCCCGAGCAAGGCCGGGAAAGCCACAGCAGTAAGGGCGAAGCAAGCTGCCTCACCGGCCAGGGCAATGAGCCCGCCAGCCAATGGCGGGCCAACGAATCGTGCGGCATTGATCAACATGGCATTGAGCACGAGCGCGTTCGGCAGGTCGGCCGGGTCGTCGACGAAACTGCCGATCAGCGCTTGGCGCAGAGGGGCTTCCAAGGCATTGAGCAAGCCAAACAACAATGCCATGGCTGCAATGAACGGACCATCGACCCAGCCGCGCCAGGTTGCGACCGCCAGCACCAGTGACTGCACGATCAGGATCAATTGCACGATGATCAGCAACCGGCGCTTGTCGTGCCGGTCGATCCAGGCGCCCGCCAACGGACCGATGAGCAGTTGCGGTGCCAGGGAAAGAAAGGTGATCAGCCCCAGCAGCACGGCGGAACCGGTCAGGTGATAGGCCAGCCAGGCCAATGCGACCTGCTGCACCCACTTGCCCAGCGTGGAAACGCCCTGGCCGGCGAAGTAGATCTGAAAGTTGCGATGAGCGAGCGCCCGCACGGCGGCGGGCCAGCGCTTGCGATGCGGTGACGATGAATCGGACAAGTCTGCGAATCCTCAGTAGACCGGCGACCGACACCAACCCATCAGCCGCTGCGCACCCCATCGCAAGGTGCGCAGCGCATGCTGGATCAGCCTGGCAGCAGGCAGCCTTTCTTCTTCAAGGACTCCAGGACCCAGGAACGGTCGTTGGTGCCTTGGGCAATTTTTTCCATCTGCGCGGTTTCGGCGGTGTGCTTGGCAGTGGCGCCCGCGTAGACCTCTGCAATGTGGTCGTAAGGCACGCACAGCAGGCCGTCGTCATCACCGATCACCAGGTCACCCGGCTCGATCACCATACCATCAATGGCAATCGGCACGTTGATCTCGCCCGGGCCGTCCTTGTAAGGACCACGGTGCGAAACGCCCGCAGCGAACAACGGGAAGTCACCCGCGCCGATGTTGGCCGCATCGCGGATGGCGCCGTTGATCACGATACCAGCCAGGCCACGCTTGACCGCGTAGGCCACCATCATTTCACCGATCAGGGCGTTGGTGAGGTCGCCGCCGGCATCCACCACGATCACGTCGCCCGGCTGAGCGATGTCGATCGCGTAGTGCAGCATGAGGTTGTCACCAGGGCGAGCCTTGACGGTCAGGGCCGGGCCGCACAGCACGCCTTCGCGATGCATCGGGCGCAGGCGGGCACCCCCTGCAGTCATGCGGTTCATCGAGTCGCTGACGTTAGCGACCGGAACCTCACGGTAACGTGCAACCCACTCATCGCCGACTTTACGTGCGCGCTCAAGCACTTGGAAGCCAATGCTCATGTGACATACCTCTCTTGGTGTTATTCGATGTCATCGGCCGTTGCCGAATCTGTTTTTTAGAATGTCATTTCATTACGAGCATGGCAACGGATTTTTGAAGCCTAACTTTTGACGGCGACGAGCTGTATTTTAAATTTCTTGCAACAGCGTTTCATTATGATAGGGTTTAGCCCATTGCCGCAGATGATCGGCAGACTGCCCCCTGAAATGCCCCTGACAAGAACAAGGTGTCCACGATGTCCCGTACCATTCTGCTGACCGGCCCAGAGCTTGCCGCCGAGGCCATGAACCTTGCCGCCGAACAGGGCGTCAGAATCGTCCCCACTACGCCCTACCTGCCGGCCGAAGAGCTGGAAGCCATCATTCGCGCCGAGCAACCCGATGCCATCGTGGTGCGCCAGGGCAAACTGACCCGTGACATGATCGAGGCTTCGGCCAACCTGAAAGTGATCGCCAAGCATGGCGTGGGCTTCAACACCATCGATATCCAGGCCGCTGCGGACCGCAGCATCCCGGTATCGATCGCCGTAGGCGCCAATGCCCAGTCGGTGGCGGAACTGGCTTTCGCCCTGATGTTCAGCGTGGCCCGTCAAACCGCACTGCTGGATGCGCGCATGCGTGACGGGCATTGGGACAAAGCCTCGGCCAACGGCATCGAGCTGTCGGGCAAGACCTTGGGGCTGATTGGCCTGGGTTCGATCGGCGGCATCCTGATGGACCTGGTGGCGCCGCTGCGCATGAAGGTCAAGGTGTTCGACCCCTACCTCAAGCAACTGCCGGAGCGCCCGCATGTCGAGCGTGAAGCGGATTTCGATCGCCTGCTGGCTGAAAGCGATATCATTAGCCTGCACTGCCCGCTGACCGAGACCAATCACAACCTGATCGGCGCTGCCCAGCTCGAGCGCATGCGCCCAGGCGCCATCCTGATCAACACCGCCCGGGGCGAACTGATCGACACCAACGCCCTGGTCAAAGCGCTCAGCGAACGCCGCATCGCCGGTGCCGGCCTGGATACCTTCAGCCCCGAGCCGCCGCCTGCCGACAGCCCGCTGTGGGGCTTGCCGACCCTGGTCGCCACGCCGCATGTCGGCGCCAATACCAGCGAGGCCCGTGACCGGGTAGGCCTGGTAGCGCTGAAACAGGTTCTCGATGTCTGGGCGGGCAATGCCCTGGACCCGCGTTGCGTGGTCAACCGCCACCTGTTCGCCAGCTGATCGCACTCCCTCGCGTGCCTCCTCGTGAGTGGGGGCACGTTCACAACGCGTCACTCCAGAAAAAAAACAATTGGAGAGCACAATGACTTCAGCAACATCCCTGCCGGATGAACTCGAACGCAGCACCATGCGCCGCGTCGCCTGGCGCCTGCTGCCCTTCCTGATCGTCTGCTACCTGATCGCGATCATCGATCGAGGCAACATCGGCATGGCTTCCCTGCAGATGAACGAGGACCTGCAGCTCACGGCCAAGGTCTTCGGCTTTGCCAGCAGCCTGTTCTTCTTTGCCTACTTCCTGATCGAAGTGCCCAGCAACCTGGCCATGCAACGCTACGGCGCACGCATCTGGATCGCCCGCATCATGATCACCTGGGGCCTGATCTCGGCAGGCACGGCATTCGTCCAGGGCGCCAACTCGCTGTACGTGATGCGCTTTCTGCTCGGCGCTGCAGAGGCCGGGTTCTTCCCGGGCGTACTGCTTTACCTCACCTACTGGCTGCCGTCGGCCTACCGTGCGCGCATGGTGGCGCTGTTCATGGTGGCGATCCCTGCCGCCAACTTCATCGGTTCGCCGCTGTCGGGCCTGCTCCTGAGCCTGGATGGCTGGATGGGCATGCGTGGCTGGCACTGGCTGTTCATTCTCGAAGGCATCCCTGCTGTCCTGCTGGGCATCGCCTGCCTGTTCGTGCTCACCGATCGCCCCGAGCAGGCCAAGTGGCTGAGTGAAGAGCAGCGCGGCTGGCTTACCCGGCGCCTGGCTGATGAAGCCTCGAAAAAGACCGCCATCGGCCATATCTCGTTGTGGAAGCTGCTGCGCCACAAGGACATCTGGATACTGGCGCTGATCTACTCGGGCGCTTCTGCCGCAGGCAGCACCATGAGCGTGTGGGCCCCGCAATTGCTGAAGACCTTTGGCCTCAGCGCCATGGAAATCGGCCTGGTGAACGCCATCCCGTATGGCATCGCCTCGGTGCTGATGATCATCTGGGGTCGCAGCTCCGACCGCACCGGCGAGCGTCGCTGGCACACGGCGATGACCATGCTGCTGATCGCAGCAGGCCTGCTGATGACCTTGTTCACCTCGTCGCTGCCGGCAACGGTCGTGATGCTGACCATGGTCCTGGTGGGCGCCTACTCGATGAAAGGGCCGTTCTGGGCACTGGTGTCGGGCTGGCTGTCTTCCTCCACCGCTGCTGCCGGCCTTGCAGCCGTGGGCGCCATGGCCAACCTGATCGGCGGAGGCCTCATGGTCAATGCCTATGGCGCCATTCACGATGCCACCGGCAGCTACGCCCTGGCGCTGATGCCGTTGGCCGCGCTGTGCACCGTGGCCGGTATCGCAGTACTGGTAATCGGCCGCAAGCGCCAGCGCGAGCAAGCTGAAGCCGCCAGCGCTGTCAGCGCCAAGTAATCCGCAAACGCTGCACATCGATGCCCACGTTCCTCTCTGAGGAGCGTGGGCATGGTCATTTCATATACAAAAATCAGCCGCCCACGTTGATAGCAACGATCAGCGCTACGGCTTGCCAGCCTGCTGCGCCAGGAAGTCCACGGTCACACCCGACAACGCCCGTGCCCCCACGATCAGCGCGCTTTCATCCACGAAGAAGCGCGGGTTGTGGTTTGGCGCGGCCTTGGCCGGGTCCTGCCCTTGCGGCGTGACCCCGAGGTAGAAGTACAACGCCGGCACCTGCCCGGCGAAGAACGAAAAGTCTTCCGACGCGCCCACCAGCGGTGATGTCGCGACCTTGCCATGGGCCGCGCGCCCGAGCACCGGCGCCATGCGTTCAGCCAGTTGCGCGTCGTTCATGGTCACATCGTAGGCCGGCACGATGGACACCTTGGCCGTGGCCCCGGCGCTCTCGGCGATTTTCTCGGAGGTCAGTTTCACATCGGCGGCCACCTGCGCACGCACGCCCGGGTCGTAGGTGCGAATGGTACCGGCCATGTCGACGCTTTCCGGCACGATGTTCGGCGCGCTGCCACCTTGCAGCATGCCCACGGTCACCACCGCCGGCGACTGGGTCAGGTTGGTGCGGCGGCTGACCACGGTCTGCAAACCGGTGATCACCTGCGCCGCGGTCACCACTGGGTCCACGGTGTTCCAGGGCATGCCGCCATGGCCTTGTTTGCCGATGACCTTGATATCGAGGTCGTCACTGCTGGCCGTGGTCGCCCCGGAGCGCCAGCTCAGTTGCCCCGAAGGCCCAGGCATCACGTGCACGGCGAACACCGCGTCGGGCTTGAGCTTGTCGAACAGGCCTTCCTGCAGCATCAGCTGCGCGCCCCAGCGGCGCCCTTCCCCGCCCTTGACCAGGCTGGAGCCTTCTTCGGCCGGCTGGAAGATGAACATGACCTTGCCCGGCAGGCTGTCGCGCATGCCCGCCAGCACCTGGGCAGTGGCCATGAGCATGGCGGTGTGGGTGTCGTGGCCGCAGGCGTGCATCACATCCACGTCCTGGCCATGATAGGTGCCCCGTGCGGTCGAGGCGAAAGGCAGCCCGGCAGGCTCCTTGACCGGCAAGGCGTCCATGTCGGCGCGCAGGGCCACGGTCGCACCGGGCTTGCCGCCTTGCAGAATGCCGACCACGCCCGTGCGACCGACGCCGGTGTGCACTTCCATGCCCAGCTTCTGCAAATGCTCGGCGACCAGCTTGGCCGTGCGGGCTTCCTGTTCACCGAGTTCCGGGTGCTGATGGATGTCGCGGCGCCAGGCAATCATCTGCGGCTCGACCTGTGCGACACGGGCAAACGCCTGTTCCTCGAGCGGGTTGTCTTGGGCGTGCACGGTGCCGGCCAGCGCCAGCATGGCCAGGCACAGCGCGTTCAAGGGTACAGAAGATCTAGCAGGCATTTTCGGGGATCCAGGCAGGTCGCTCGGCAGTAGCATCACGCCGACGCTGATGATTGTTCTTGGGAGGGGCGACCTTAACAATCGCTTAGTTTGCTATCAATGAGCCTGGCGTACGGGTGTGTTTCAGCAATGCGTCTGGACAAGACCCGCGCGCCATGACGCGCGGGTTTCGTTACCGCTTGCCAGCGCTGTCAGGCAAAACGTTCGACTTGTGCAGGCGTGCGGCGCATCAGCACCTTGCCGTTGCGCACCGACACCAGCGCATGGCCCTGGCTGCGGACCATCTCGTAGTCATCCGGTGCCGACAGCAGCAGCAGGTTGGCCGGCCGCCCGACCTCGATGCCATAGCGCTCGCCAAGGTTGAGGGTGCGGGCGCTGTTGTCGGTGATCAGGTCCAGGCTGCGTTGCAGGTCTTCGTAGCCGAGCATGTGGCAGATGTGCAGCCCGGCTTCGAGAATGCGCAGGATGTTGCCGTTGCCCAGCGGGTACCACGGGTCGACGATGGAATCCTGGCCGAAGCACACGTTCATCCCGGCGCGGTCGATTTCGGCCACGCGGGTCAGCCCGCGGCGCTTGGGGTAACCGTCGAAGCGCCCTTGCAGGTGGATGCTTTCGGTGGGGCACGAGACGAAGTTGATCCCCGACATTTTCAGCAGGCGGAACAGCTTGTAGCAGTAGGCGTTGTCGTAGGAACCCATGGCCACGGTGTGGCTGGCCGTGACCCGCGCCCCCATGCCACGCACCCGCGCTTCTTCGGCCAGCACTTCGAGGAAGCGCGACTGCGGGTCGTCGGTTTCGTCGCAATGCACGTCCACCAGGCAGCCGGTGCGCTCGGCCAAATCCATGAGGAACTTGATCGACGCCACGCCCTGGTCGCGGGTGTTCTCGAAATGCGGAATGCCGCCGACCACATCGGCGCCCATGGCCACCGCTTCGGTCATCAGTGCCCGGCCATTGGCGTACGACTCGATGCCCTCCTGGGGGAAGGCGACGATCTGCAGGTCGACCAGATGGCGCACTTCTTCGCGCACCTCGACCATGGCCTTGAGCGCAGTGAGCTTGGGGTCGGTGACATCGACATGGGTGCGCACGTGCTGGATGCCATGGTCCACCAGCATTCCGATGGTCTTCGTGGCGCGGGTCTTGATGTCGTCGTGGGTGGTGATTTCCTTGCGCTCGGCCCAGCGTTCGATGCCTTCGAACAAGGTGCCGCTCATGTTCCACTTCGGCTCTCCGGCGGTGAGGGTGGCGTCGAGGTGGATGTGCGGCTCGACGAACGGGGCCACCACCAGGTTCTGTTGGGCGTCCAGGTCATCCGGGCTGGCCAGGGCGGCGACGTCGGCCTGTGGCGTGATGGCGGCGATGCGCTCGCCGTCCAGCTCGATGCGGAACAGGCCGGTCTTGCCACGCAGGCGGGCGTTGATGATGTTCATGGCGTTACTCCTTAGCTTGGTCTTCGTTCATGCGCCATACCAGCATGGCGACGGAAGCGTTCATGCGAAACAGCGGGTCGTCGAGGGACTGCCCGCTCAGTTGTTCGATGCGCTGAATGCGTTGGTTGATGGTGTTGCGGTGCAGGCCCAAGCGCTGCGCCGCCTTGAGCCCGTTGCCGTTTTCCTTGAGCAGGGCATCGAGGGTGTGCACCAGCACATGCGGCTGCTTGCGCCCGGGGGTGATCAGCGGGCCGAGGGTCTGGGCGACGAAATCGTCGATCAGCGAGCGGTCGACGATACCTTGCAGCAGGCGCAGCACGCCCAGTTCGCTAAAGTCACAGAAGCCGTTGGCCGGGTGCAGGTGCTGCGCCACCTCCAGGGCCTGGCGCGCCTCGCTGAGCGCCTGCCGATAGTTTGCGCAATCACCGGCCAGGCTCGACAGGCCCATGTACAGGGCCAGCTCCCCGACCACCGCGCTCAACTGCCGGTGCAGCGCGCCCAGGGTCACCGACAAGTCGGCGGCATCCGCCAGCAACAGTACCTGCAGGTCGCCAGGCAACTGCGCCGTCACCGTCCCCGGCCGCTCGCGGCACCAGGCTTCGAGCTGGTCTTCCAATGCCTGCCGTATGGTCTGCCAGAGGCGCTCGCCCTGGGCCAGACCATGGCGCTCGAACAACTGCTCGACGTGCAGCAGGCGCAGCGCCACCACCCGGCGCGGCTCATCCAGTGCCAGCTCAAGGTGCGCGGCACGCTGGCGGGCGATGGCCAGGCTTGGATAGTCGCCACTGAGCAACTGGCCGAGGATGTCGTCGCGCGACCGGCGCACCTGGTTCATCTGGACCAGGGCCGTGCCGATCAGGTGGGTCACCACCACCATCTTCAGGGCGTAAGGCTGCTCGATCAACGGCAGGCCCAGTTGCTCGGCGCGGGCAACCACGGCGTGCGGGATGGCCTGGATGAAGGTGCCGCCGGTGAGGATCACCATCCCGGCAATCCCCACGGCCTCGCCGTCTTCGACCAGGCTCAGCAGGTTGGCCTCGCCACGCGGGTGGTTGATGCCGGTGACGAACACCAGTTCACCGCCCATCACCCATTCGGCGATGCCTTCGTTCTCCGCCACGTAGGGCCAGCGCACCCGCCGCTGCAGGTTGCGCGCGCCAGCACGCACGGTCATTTCCTGCAGGCCCGGCAGTTGCAGGATCTCGTCCAGCGCCAGGCTCACGGCTCGATGCCCGCCTGGCCCAGCTCCCGGCGCCGGCCACTGAGTTCAAGCATGACGATGTAGCACAGGGCCGAGGCGCCAATGCCCACCAGCGGCGCGACCCAAGGCGAGGCGTAGGCCAGCACCGCACCCAGCGCGTAGGCGCCCAGCCCCATGAAGTTGTAGCGCGGCAACTGCACCGAGGCCAGCGCAGGGTACTTGCCACGGTGGCGGTACCAGAAGTCGGCCATGATCACCCCGCCCACCGGCGGAATGATCGAGCCCAGCAGCACCAGGAACGGGATCAGCAGTTCGTACATGCCTCCGATCGCCAGCACGATGCCCACCGCCGCCGCCACCAGCGTGGCAGTGCGTCGACGCTCGCTGCGCAGCAGATGGCAGGCGGCTGCCGAAACGTTGTAGATGGTCGGCCCCTGGATGGTCCAGAGGTTCAGGCAGAGCATCACCACCGCCGCGAACGACAGGCCTTGCAGCATCATCACTTCGACGATGTCGGCCTGCTGGTAGACCATCGCGCACCAGGCCCCGGCCACCACCATCAGGCCGTTGCCGAGCAGGAAGGCGACGATGCTGGCCACCACCGCCACCCGCCCGCTGCGCGACAGGCGGGTCCAGTTGGTGGCCTGGGTGGCGCCGCTGGCGAAGGTGCCGAAGACCATGGTCACTGCGGCCGAGAAGGTCATGGTTTCGTGCGGCACCACCGCCGCCAGGCCGGCAAAGCCACCGGCATCGGCAGTGGCGATGTACATCGACACCAGCAGCAGCGCGAACATCAGCGGCACCGACACCCGCGACAGCAGGTCCAGGCCCTTGAAGCCGATGATTGCGGTGATGCTGAAGCCCAGGCCGAACAGCACCATCAACGGCACCGTGAAACCACCCGCCAGGCCCAGCAGCTTGACCAGCACGATCGCCACGGTCGCGGTGCCCCAGGCGTACCAGCCCAGTTCGGCGAAGCCCAGGATGAAGTCGGACAGCCGGCTGCCCGCCTCGCCGAAACAGAAGCGCCCCATCAGCACGGTGTTCAACCCGCTGCGCGAGGCGATGAAGGCCAACGCCGCGGCATACAGCGCCAGCAGCGTGTTGCCGATGGCGGCGACCCACAGCATGTCGACAAAGGTGAAGGCCATGCCCAGCTTGCCGCCAGCGAACATGGTGCCGGTGAAGAAGGTAAAGCTGAACAGCACCATGGCAATGGGCAGCAGCCCCTTGCGCGATGATCGTGGGGCTTCGCAAAGCGGGAATTCGGTAGGTGAGCTCATGGCACGGTGCTCCGGGTTGTCGTTGCGACAGCAGGGAGCAATATGCGGGCCGCTTTTGCCAACCGCGAAAAACGGGAAATTTGCAGGCAATCGGCACAACCATCCCTGTTCAACCTGCACACTCTTATGCCGATTCAGCGAAACAAACCTGTGCGCCAAGACCTGTTTTGAGGCGAGCATGCACCAAGGCGGAACAGTGCTGGGTAGTTTTCACCCAGCCTCCGCTGCGGGCGCTGACCGGCCCTCATTCGCTGGCGTCGACGTCGACTTCTTTCCAGCTGTCATTCGGGTCGAAGCGCTTCATCGCTTTGGCAATCTTGTCGCCCTGCGGCCCCAGGTCCTTTTCGAACACCTGCCCGTCATGGCTGATCATGAAGCTCATCACCCCGGTGTCGGCGTACTTCGCCGGCCAGGCGACCAAAGCGAAACCGCGGCTCATCTGGTTACCGATCAGGTAGCTGTAGGCGCCGCCCGGTGCTGACGGGCCCTGGCCATCTAGGATGCGGAAGTGGTAGCCGTACCAGGCGTCACCCACCACGTCCTTGCCGAACAGCGGCCCCAGCGGGCTGATCTCGCCGCCTTCTTCGTCTTCCCAGAACAAGCCGTCATGCTTGCCGGGGGTGCTGAAGATCTGCTGGGCATATTCCAGCGCGCCGTTGCCGTTGCGGTCCTTTGAGGCGTAGTCCATCTGCGCGTCGTGATAGGCAAGCACCGACTGCAAGGCCGCCAGTTCGTTGCGGCCGATGCGCCGGGCGCGGATTTCGGCGCTGCCGGCCTTGAGGTCGAAGCGCCAGCCGTTGGCGGCCCTGGTCAGCGGAATGGGCAAGGTCCAGTGCTCGGGGCCCACCGCCAGGATGGCCTTGCTGTCGCCCTGCTTGTCGATCTGATGCCGGGCCTTGTACTGTTCCAGGAAGGCATCGACGTCACTGCGCTGCACACCTTCGCGGGGTATGTAGGTGCGCCAGTCATCACCCAGCAACTGCGCCAGGCGCGCTTCGTCGGCGTGCTCGACGCCCAGCGCCTGGACAAACGATTCGACCGCCTTTTCCGGGGTCGGGAATGCTTCCTGCGCAGCGGCCAGGTTGGCCCAGGCCATGCCCAGGCCGATCAGCACTGCAGCAACCGTGGTCTTGTTGTTCATCGACGGCCACCTCCCCCACCGCGACGTGCCGGCGCACTGGGCCGGGATATCTGATGCCCGGCCGCACGCGAGGCGCTGGGCCGCTGGGCGAAAGACTGGCTGGTGCGGCCGCGGTTGGCCTGCGCCGTGGTACGCGATGCTGAACGAACGCCGTCGAAGGCATTGTTGCGGGCCCGGCCTGCGGTGTTGCCCGGGCGGTTCTGCACGGTCTGACGGGCCTGGCCTTCACCCTGCCGACGCTGGCTGACCTGGTTGCGCGCCTGCGCGTTGTCGCGGGTGGTGTTGCGCGGCTCTGCGCGGCGGTCGGCGGGGCGCGCATTGTTGTTGGCGCCTTGCACGCGGTTGCCCACGCCGCCTTCGGCCCGCGCCTGGCGTGCACTGTCGCGGGCTTCGCGGTTGCTGGTGGCCGGGCGCTCGATACCCGCCCGGTCCATCGAGCTGCGGGCGCGATCACGGGCCTGGGCACGCTGGGCATCATCGCCACGGAACGCGGCGCGCTGATTGGCGCCGTCGAGCTGGCGGCCGTATTGCTGGCGGCTGCGGTTGTCGCGGTAGGGCACGCCGTCACGGTGCACGGGGTTGTGCTGCCACTTGTTCTGGATGTTGGTGATGCGGTTGTTGCCGTTGATGTTGTTGTAGCGGTTGACGTCGATATCGACGTCGCCGTTGTTCCAGTCGCAATCGCCCCACACCGAATCGATGATCGCCACGCCGGCGCCAAACGCCAGCCCGGCCATCAGCGCGGTGCCCGCGTAGTACATCGGCGACGGCGGGTAATACACCGGCGGTGAGGCAGGATAGGCCCAGGTGCCGTAAGTGGTGGTCGGGTTGTAGGTGGGCACATACACCACCTGCGGGTCGGCCGGCTGAATGATGATGGTGCTGGTCGATGAACTGCTGGCTGGCGCACTCTGCGACCCGCCCGAACTGGCCGCAGCCGGCGCCGCTGCGGGCGCGGCCTGCACCGTGACGTTCTGGTACTGGTTGCTGGTCAGGTTGCCGGCCGCCTGGGCCTGGTGGCGCAGGCGCTGAACGCCGGCCATCACGTCATCGGGTTGGGCCAGGAAGGCATCACCCAGCCGCTGGACCCAGACCGGGTCCTGGCCGAGTACCACCAGCACCTGCGGGAACGCCACCAATGATTGCACGCTTGGGTCCCAGGTCTGGTTGGCCACCTGCTTGACCGCGTCATCGCCCTGGGCCTTGGGGTTGGCCTTGGACCAGGCCACCGCTTCGGTCACCTCCCCTGGGTAGGTCGACGCCATCAACACCTGGGCCAGCAGCGGATCGGGGTACAACGCGATCGGCGCGAGCATCTGGTCGAGCTGCTCCTGGTTGAACACTGCCTGCTTGGCTTCGGCAGGCGCCGGGTCTGGGGCCGGCAAGTCTTCGGCCAGTGCCAGGCTGGTAACACCGTTAAGGCACAACACTATCGACATGACACCTAACAATGGCATGCGCATCGCAGTTCCCCATCTGGCCATACCGCGAGAAAAGAGTGTGCGATAAGGGTAGCAAAGGCGCCATTTTCGACCACTGTCGTACATTGGATTTCAACGCACTAATGGCAACTAGGCTTACTGCCTTTAAATCTAAATCGCCTATCGAAACGGAACTGTACTTAACGTGTACTGCCCCCCTTTTCGGTAACTAACCCAGCCAACAGGAGGCCCACCATGGCAACTTCAAGAGCCTGGCGTTTTTGCCTGGCCGTACTGTTGTGCGCCACCACGTTACAAAGTTGGGCGGCGGTTACCGACCGCGCCGAACGGCGCCAGCAAGCCCGCGAAGTGCGCCAGGAAACCCGCCAAGGCGCGCGTCAGACCAAACAGGACTGCCGCCATGCCGACCAGAAAAGCAACGCCGGCTGCCGTCAGGACAAACGCCACACCAAACAACAAGGCCGTGAACGCGCCAGGGACATAAAGTACTGACCCTGCATCAGCCACCCAGGGCGATGATGGCCAGGATCAGTGCGACCCCGACCAGCGTCATGATCACGCCGGTGAGTACACCGCGCCCTCCGGAGTAGCGCGCCAATAGCCAGCCGGCCAAGAACAGCATGGCCAGGGCGACCAGGTTCGAGACCCGGATGGCAGTGCCGGTGTGCGCGATCAGCAGGAACGGGATCACCAGTGGGAAAGTCGCCAGCACCACCAGCAGAAAGGTCGCCAGTGCCGCCTTGAAGTCCTGCAGGCCAAGCCGCGCGGGCAGCGGTTGCTGGCCGTTGCGCAACAGGTGGATCCTCAGCAGCTCCAGGCCGTTCTCATCCACCACTTCGCCAATGCGCGCCGGCAGCGCATCGGCGATCAGCTGGCGCCCTTCGCGGCCGTTCTCGTCAGCCAGTAGCCGGGCCAGCAAGGTGCGGCTGCGGGTACGTTCGGTCCAGGTGCGCAGCAGGTAGATCACCGCATCGGCCAGGCCCCAGGCCAGGTTGCAGCCAAAAGCCGCGATCAGCATCAGCCGGGCATCTTCCCGGCCGGCCGTGGCCACGCTCAGCGAGCCGGTGAAGGTAGTGGCCATCAGCAGCCCGAACATCACTTCGGTAATGCGATCGATGGGTTCCAGTGCACGTCCACTCATACGCGGCCCCTCGGGGTTGGTCTGAACTAACGGATGCCCTGTTTCAAACGCGCATGTTGCGCAGTCCAGTACTTCAACGTTTCCGGCGGCAACGGATGAGGCGCATCGACTCGCTCTGCCAATTTGCTGGCAAAGTTATGCGCTGCATCCTGAGTGGGAAAGGTGAACGTCATGCCACAGGCATGCACCAGCCAGCTTGGCCGTCCCTGTACGCTGGCCTGTTCGATAAGAAAGTTCATGTTGCGCTCCTGCGGGCAGGTAAAGCGCCACGGCAATGTTTTTCCAGCGTAGCGCAACTGCACGGCTGCTCAACTAACCAATCATCATCAGGCGCCGTTTGAAATTCACTTTGCATCTACCGGGGGCGTCCCTTGCCAGATACCTTGGCGCAACGCCAAGAGAAAATCGGCCCATTCAGGGTCTTTCGCGCATCCAGTTCCAACGTCCCCGCTGCCACCTCGATTTCCACTAGCGCCATCCTCGCGGCGTCGTCCCGTACATTCGCATGGACATAGAGTGCCCCCGCGACGAACCCATACGCTTCATCAGGAAGCGCAAAAAAGTCTACTTCTATCAATAAAGATTCGACCGACTCCACCCCCTTGGGAAAAGACCTGCCTAATCCACGGCAAAAACGTCATGAAAGCCAGCCTCCATGTAGACAGGGCCGCTATGCGGCCCATCGCCGGTAAACCAGCTCCCACAGACTTCTCGCAAGCTTCGGCATCCAGAAAGAACGGTGTGAAAGAGTGCGGGTTCAAGACTTGCATCACCCTCAATAGTCACTATCGACAACACCAATTTCTACCGATCGCCAGCAATCAATAACCTAGCTCCATCGATTCCCACCGCCCGAATCCTGGAGCTTCCCCCGATGAACACCACGGCCCGCCTGCTGCTCGCTGCCCTCTCCGTCACCGCGATCGCCGTGCTCACCGGTTGCGCCAGCCACCCGGAACTGCGCCCCTACACCGCAGAAGAAACCCGCCAGCTGCAACTCGAATCCATCCAGCGCCAGGGCCTGTCGCTGGACGAATACGAACTGCGCAAGCGCGTCATCGAACGCTCCGCGAGCCAACAGGTGGTCACCGATGTCGCCGAAGCCCGGCCTGCAATCAAAGGCTGAGTTGAAAGACCGGCTCAGCGCACTATCATGGCCCTGCCCGGACTGATCGCCGTCAGTCCCTGTCACTGAGGCTGGCCAATGATCGATCACCTGGACCACCTGGTCCTCACCACCACCGACATCGATGCCTGCACCGACTTCTACACCCGTGTGCTGGGCATGCAGCTGGAAACCTTCGGCAACAACCGCCTGGCACTGCGCTACGGCAACCAGAAAATCAATATCCATATCCGCGGCCATGAGTTCGAGCCCAAGGCGCATCTGCCGGTACCTGGCGCCCTGGATCTGTGCTTCATCAGCAAGGTCGGCCTGGAACAAGTGATCGCTCACCTGCAGAAGGTGCAATGGCCCATCATCGAAGGCCCCGTTGCCCGCACGGGTGCAACCGGCCCGATCCGCTCGGTGTACGTACGTGACCCTGACCTGAACCTGATCGAAATCGCCGAACCAATCGGGGCATGAACTGCCCTCGACCAATGGTCGAGTAATGGCCACCTTCAGTAGCCACCCGGCAACCGACACAGGTATCCTCGGCCGCTCAAGAGCAAGCCTTCCAGGACGGTGACCATGACCAGGCCCCTTCTGTTGCTGACTGCGGCCCTCCTCTCGAGCCCGGCACTGCACGCGCAACAGATCCAGCGCCAACTGGGCGATTTCGACTTCACCCTCGGCACCACCCCCTCGCGCAGCATGGCCCAGGGGTTGATCTCGCCAAGTGCGGTGGGCGCCTTCCACGGCGGCCTCGACCTCAGCCACCCCAGCGGCTGGTACCTCGGCCAGTACGCGCCGAGCATGGGCGTGACGCCCGATTCCACCCTGCGCCTGGACAGCTACACCGGCTACAAGCACCACTTCGACAGCACCCTGGGCTACGAAGTGGGCCTGATCCACTACAGCCAGCCGAACATCGCCGGCCCCGACAGCTACGCCCTGTACGGCGGCATTTCGGTGCTTGGCAGCCGCTTTGGCGGCGCCTGGCGCGACAACCCGGACAACCACACCGGCACCCTGTTCGCCGACTTCGGCCACTTGCCGTTGTTCGATGTCGACCTGACCGTCAAGCTTGCCCACCACCGCCTGGGTACCCCGTTCACCATCGGCGACGGCAGCCAGATCAGCGGGTTTTCCGACTGGTCGCTGGAGCTGTCGCGGCCCTGGCTGGGCATCGACCTCAACCTGATCTACAGCAACTCCGACCTCAGCGGCAGCGGCTGCGACGCCTATGCCGGCATCAACACCTATTGCGAAAGCATGGTCACCCTCAAGGCCCAGCGCAGCTTCTTCTGACCGGCACGATCACCTACGTCAGGCCCGGGCACACCGGGCCTGTTGACAGGTTTTTGCCTTCGAACAACTGCGAAGGAAGTTGCCGGCGGTGTCGGCCAGTGGATTGGGCGAGCCTTTACCCAGCAGCGAATAGGCGCCCCAGGCCACACCGGAAGCCGCCATCACCAGGGCACTGAGCAGCAGTGGCGCTTCTGCGCCAGGCAACAGCAGCAGGACCAGGCCGGCGAAAGCGATCAGCATGCCCAGCAGAGTGCGTGCGCTGAGGCCTTCGCCCTTGAACCAGGCGAAGGCGAACATGGTGATCTGCACGGCACCGAACAACAGCAAGGCACCGACGCCGGCACCCAGTTGGAGGTAGGCCACGGAAAACAGGTAGGCATAAAGGTACAGCGCAAGCCCGCCCTTCCAGCTGCCACCAATGGCCATGCCCGGCTTGCGCAGGCGACGAGCAAGAGCAGAAACGCCGCCCCGCTGGCCAGGCGCACCACGGTGAACGACTCGGCATCGATCGCCCCATCGCGCAGGGCCAGGCGGCAGAACACCGAGTTGGCGGCGAAGGCCACAAGGCTGAACAGGGCCGGCCATAGCCAGGTTTTGTTGCCTTGACCGGCGATGGCGGTGCTGCGGACACTCATGGTGTGGACACCTCTGAGATGGAAATTCTTGTTTGTCGGTGTTTTAGAAGCTTTATCGATACCTGACAACAGCTGATCATAAGAGGGCTGGTACCGCCCCCCCTTCAATACCCGGAAAACCGCCATGCTCCCGGACCGCCTGAACGCCGACCTGTCCCTGCCCGCCATCATGCACGGTGCCGACCTGCCCTGGCTGGCCAGCCCCCTGCCCGGCGTAGAGCGCCGCCCGCTGTTTCGCATTGGCGGCGAAAAGGCCCGCGCCACCAGCCTGGTGCGCTATGCCCCCGGTAGCCATTTCAGCGCCCACCAGCACCCTGGCGGCGAAGAATTCCTGGTATTGGCAGGTGTGTTCGAGGATGAGCGCGGCCAGTACCCGGCGGGCAGCTATGTCCGCAATCCACCCGGTAGCGCGCACGCGCCAAGGTCTGGGGAGGGCTGCACGATCTTCGTCCGCCTGCAGCAGTTTCATCCTGAAGATGACCAGCAGCTCGTCGCTACCTTATCAGCGCAAGGCGACCAGTTGCTGTTTTCGAATGCACATGAACAGGTTCATCTGAAGCACCTGCAACCCGGTGCTTCTGTCTGCCTGGACAACCGGCGCGGACTGGAATGCCTGCTTCTGCAAGGCAGCCTGGCCAGCGCGGACTTCAGCCTTCAGCCCCTGAGCTGGATGCGCCTGCCGGCAGGCACGCCCTTGCAAGCCAGCGCCGGCGCTCAGGGGGCTCGTCTCTGGATCAAGGACGCACCACTTACCCTGGGACTCTGATCAAGTACTGTACGCCTCGCCAAGAGCCACTCACGAAACGCCTGCAACTTCGCCAACCCTGCTCTTGCTCTTGCTCTTGCTCTTGCTCTTGCTCTTGCTCTTGCTCTTGCTCTTGCTCTTGCTCTTGCTCTTGCTCTTGCTCTTGCTCTTGCTTTGGCTTTGGCTTCTAAGCGCGCGATAGTTCAGGCGACGCAGAGTGCGACTTCAGGAGGCCGAACGCAGGCGCCTGGAGGGCCAGGGTGCGCAGCACCCCTTCGGCGCAGCCGAAGGCGCGAGATGTAGACTTGCGCAGCAAGTTGTAGGCCCCAACCTGGGGCCCAGCGCTTGACGGGCATCCATGCCCGTCACCTCCCTCCGCAAGACCTGCGTTCGGCCTCCTGAAGTCGCAATTTGCGTCGCCTGAACTACCGCGCGCTTAGAAGCCAAAGCCAAAGCCAAAGCAAGAGCAAGAGCAAGAGCAAGAGCAAGAGCAAGAGCAAGAGCAAGAGCAAGAGCAAGCGCAAGCAAGAAACGGCCAGCGCCGCTGATATCAAGCTTCTGGCATCAACGTCGCAATCAACGCCCGCACCGTCCCCGGCAACGCCTCCAGTTCACGCACCAGAATGCTGCGTTCGCGCACCGCCCATGGCTCATCCAGGCTGATGGTCACCAGCTCCATGGTCTGGCTGTGCCGCAGCGCCGCCGACTCGGGGATGATGCCGATGCCCACCCCCGCCTCCACCAGCCGGCAGATCGCCTCGAAGCTGGACAGCTGAATGCGCAGTGACAGGTTCAGGCCCATGCGTTCCACATGGTCGCGCAGGAAGCTCAGCAAGGTGCTGCCGTCGTGCAAGCCGATATGCTGAAAGGCCAAGGTCTGCTTCAACGACACCGTCTTGCGGCCCGCCAGTTCATGGCCCGCCGGCACGATCAGCACCAGGCGGTCGGTGCTGAAGTGCATCACCTGCAAGCCGCTGGCCTCCACCGGCCCGGCGATGATGCCCATGTCGCTGCTGCCATCGAGCACACCGCGCACGATGTCCCGCGACAGGCGCTCCTGCAGGCCGACGGTCACTCCGGGGCGCTTGGCCATGAAACCGGCCAGCACTTCCGGCAGGAACTCGGTGACCGCCGTGGTGTTGGCGAAGATGCGGATATGCCCGGCCAGGTCGGTGCCGAACTGGGTGAACTCGGCTTTCAGGTAATCGACCTGGCGCATGATCAGGCGGGCATGCATCAGCAACTTGTGCCCCGCCGGTGTCAGCTCGACGCCCCGGCTGTCACGGTACAGCAGACGGGTATCGAGCTGGGCCTCCAGCGCCTTGATCCGCGCACTGGCCGCAGCCGGCGAGAGGAACGCCCGGCGCGCGCCCTGGGTCAGGCTTGGCGATTCGCCGATATGGATGAAAAGCCGCAGGTCTGCCAGGTCGAAATGCATGGGGAGGTCCAGTCGTGGCGGTGGCGTTCAGCATACATGAACGCCGCCTTACACAAATGCAAATTCACAGAATGCCGGGCGCCTCGCATGATCGGCCCATAACAACAAATGCAGAGGCCCCTGGTTATGACTGCTTCCCACCCGCCCATCGACTACAGCGCCTGGATCGGCCGCACCGAAGAGGCCGTCGATGAGCTCAGCCGCAACCTGATCAAGCGCATCGCCGCCACCTTCGGTGAAACCGCACCCGCCGTCGGCCAACCGCTGCCCCCGCTGTGGATGTGGTGCTTCTTCCAGGAACCGCTGGCCGAATCGCAACTGGGCGCGGATGGCCACCCGGCACGCGGCGGCTTCCTGCCCCCGGCCGACAACCGCAACCGCATGTGGGCCGGCGGCCGGGTCGAGTTCATCGCCCCGCTCACCGTCGGCGCCGAGGCCCATCGCCTGTCGACCATCCTGCACATCGAAGAAAAGCACGGCCGTACCGGCGCCCTGCTGTTCGTCACCGTACGCCACGACTACTCGCAGCACGGCCAGCTGTGCGTGCGCGAAGAGCAGGATATCGTCTACCGCGAACCCAACCCGCCCAAGCTCGGCAGCGCCCCGGCCGAGGCGCCGGCCGACTGGCGCGAGGCGGTCACGCCGACGCCGACCCTGCTGTTCCGTTACTCCGCCGTCACCTTCAACGGCCACCGCATCCACTACGACTTCCCCTACGTCAGCGACACCGAGGGCTACGCCGGCCTGGTGGTGCACGGCCCGATGATCGCCACCTTGAACCTGCGTGCGTTCATCCGCGCCAACCCCGGCAAGCACGTGCGCCACTTCGCCTACCGCGGCGTGCGCCCACTGACCGTGCCAACCCCGTTCGAAGTGGCCGGGCGCATCAGCGCACCGGGCCAGGCCCAGCTGTGGGCCGGCAATGCCGACGGCGTGGCGCAGAGCGCCGACGTGCTATTCGACTGATACCAGACAGGGAACACCCCGCATGCATACGTACGACAGCGATGACCTCAATGCCATCCGCGAAGGCGTGCGCGCCTTGTGCGCCGAGTTCGACGCCAGCTACTGGCGCAAGATCGATGAACAGAAAGGCTTCCCGGAAGCCTTCGTCAAGGCCATGACCGACGCCGGCTGGCTGTCGGCGATGATCCCCGAAGAATATGGCGGCTCGGGCCTGGGCCTGGCCGAGGCCTCGGTGATCCTCGAAGAGGTGAACGCCTGCGGTGGCAACTCCGGCACCGTGCACGGGCAGATGTACAACATGTTCACCCTGCTGCGCCACGGCAGCGAGGAACAGAAGCGCCACTACCTGCCCAAGCTCGCCAGCGGCGAACTGCGCCTGCAGTCGATGGGCGTGACCGAGCCCACCACCGGCACCGACACCACCAAGATCAAGACCACCGCCGTGCGCCAGGGCGATAAATACCTGATCAATGGCCAGAAGGTATGGATCTCGCGCATCCAGCACTCGGACCTGATGATCCTGCTGGCGCGCACCACGCCCTTGCCAGAGGTGAAGAAAAAGTCCGAAGGCATGTCGATCTTCCTGGTCGACCTGCGCGAAGCCATCGGCAACGGCCTGACCGTGCAGCCGATCGCCAACATGGTCAACCACGAGACCAACGAGCTGTTCTTCGACAACCTCGAACTGCCAGCCAGCAGCCTGATCGGCGAGGAAGGCAAAGGCTTCCGCTACATCCTCGACGGCCTCAATGCCGAGCGCACGCTGATCGCCGCCGAGTGCATCGGTGACGGCCGCTGGTTCGTCGAAAAAGCCAGCGCCTACGCCCGCGACCGCTTGGTGTTCGGCCGCCCGATCGGGCAGAACCAGGGCGTGCAGTTCCCCATCGCCGAAGCCCATATCGAGCTCGAGGCCGCCGACCTGATGCGCTGGCGCGCTTGCGCCGAGTACGACAGCGGGCAGAACGCCGGGGCCAGCGCCAACATGGCCAAGTACCTGGCGGCCAAGGCCTCGTGGGAGGCGGCCAATGCCTGCCTGCAGACCCACGGTGGCTTCGGCTTTGCCTGCGAATACGACGTCGAGCGCAAGTTCCGCGAAACCCGCCTGTACCAGGTGGCGCCGATCTCCACCAACCTGATCCTGTCCTACGTGGCCGAGCACCTGCTCGAGCTGCCACGCAGCTTCTGAGGGCCTGAACATGCAGCATACCCAAGCCCTGGCGGGCTTCCTCGCCGACCTGCAGTACGCCCACATCCCCGGCCCTGTGCTGGCCCGCACCGAAGACCTGTTCCTCGACTGGCTCGGCTCGGCCCTGGCCAGCCAGGGCGCGCACCCGATCCCGCTGTTCGAGCGCTACGCCGAGCGCATGGGCCCCGCCCAAGGCAGCGCCCGCGTACTGACCAGTGGGCGTACCTCGTCACCCTACTTCGCCGCGCTGGTCAATGGCGCGGCCTCGCACCTGGTCGAACAGGACGACCTGCACAACAGCTCGGTGCTGCACCCGGCCACGGTGGTGTTTTCCGCCGTGCTGGCAGCAGCACAGGACCTTGGCAAGTCCGGCCAGGAACTGTTGCTGGCCGCGGTCGCCGGTTACGAAGCGGGCATCCGCATCGGTGAATTCCTTGGCCGTTCGCATTACCGCATCTTCCACACCACCGCCACCGTCGGCACCCTGGCCGCCGCCGTGGGCGTCGGCAAGTTGTTGGGCTTCGACAAGGAACAGTTCATCAACCTGCTCGGCAGCGCCGGCACCCAGGCCGCCGGGCTTTGGGAATTCCTGCGCGACGCCGCCGACTCGAAGCAGCTGCACACGGCCAAGGCCGCCGCCGATGGCCTGCTCGCTGCCTACCTGACCGCCGATGGCCTGACCGGCGCGCGCAATATCCTCGAAGGCGACCAGGGCCTGGCCGCCGGCATGTCCAGCGATGCCGACCCGGCGCGCCTGAGCGACCGCCTGGGCACGCGCTGGGCGCTGGTGGAAACTTCGTTCAAGTTCCACGCCTCGTGCCGCCATACCCACCCTGCGGCCGATGCACTGCTGCACCTGATGCAACGCGAAGGCCTGACGCATGAGCAGATCGCCAAGGTGGTCACCCGCGTGCACCAGGGCGCCATCGATGTACTGGGCCGGGTCACCACGCCCACCACCGTGCACCAGGCCAAGTTCTCCATGGGCACCGTGCTCGGCCTGATCGCCGTGCATGGCAGCGCGCAGCTCATCGAATTCCGCGACCTGGCGTTGACCGACCCACGGGTCGCTGCCTTGCGCGACAAGGTGCAGATGCAACTGGACCCTGAAGTGGACGCCGCCTACCCGGCCCGCTGGCTGGGCCGGGTCGAGGTCACCTGCAGCGACGGCCGCCATTTCAGCGCCGCCATTGATGAGCCCAAGGGCGACCCTGGCAACACCCTTTCGCGCCCGGAGCTGGAAGCCAAGTTCCAGCGCCTGCTGGCCTATTCCGGCGCCCGCAGCCCGGCCCAGGGCCAGGCCTTGATCGAGCAGGTCTGGCAGCTGCGCGATGCGCGCTCGCTGGCCGCACTGCACTGATGATGAACAGGTGACCCCATGACGCAAACCGCACCCCGCCCGCTGGACGGCATCACCGTCGTCAGCCTGGAGCATGCCATCGCAGCGCCCTTCTGCACCCGCCAGCTGGCCGACCTAGGCGCCCGCGTGATCAAGGTCGAACGGCCTGGCAGTGGCGACTTCGCCCGTGGCTACGACCAGCGCGTCGACGGCCTGGCCTCGCACTTCGTGTGGACCAACCGCTCCAAGGAAAGCCTCACCCTCGACCTCAAGCAGCAGGCCGCCGACGGCATCCTCGACGCCCTGCTGGCCAAGGCCGACGTGCTCGTGCAAAACCTCGCGCCCGGTGCGGCGGCACGCATGGGCCTGTCGTTCGAACGCCTGCACGCGCGATTCCCACGGTTGATCGTGTGCGACATCTCCGGCTACGGCGCGGGCGGCCCTTATGAAAAGAAGAAGGCCTACGACCTGCTGATACAGAGCGAGGGCGGTTTCCTCTCGGTGACCGGCGGCCCCGGTGACGAGGAGATGGCCAAGGCCGGCTGCTCGATCGCCGACATCGCCGCCGGCATGTATGCCTACACCGGTGTGCTGTCGGCGCTGCTGCTGCGCGACAAGACCGGCCTGGGCAGCCGCATCGATGTGTCGATGCTGGAAAGCCTGGTGGAATGGATGGGCTACCCGATGTACTACGCCTACGACGGCGCACCGCCACCGCCGCGCGCCGGCGCCTCGCACTCGACCATCTACCCGTACGGGCCGTTCCCCACCGGCGGTGGCGGCACGATCATGCTCGGCCTGCAGAACGAACGGGAATGGGCGCTGTTCTGCGAGAAGGTGCTGCTCGACCCGGCGCTGGCCAGCGACGACCGCTTCAGCGCCAACTTCAAGCGTTCGGAAAACCGCGAGGTGCTGCGCCAGATCATCGTCGACGGGTTCGCCAGCCTGTCGCTGGACGAGGTGGTGGCGCGCCTGGAAGACGCACAGATCGCCAACGCCCGGGTCAACGACATGCACGGCGTGTGGCAGCACCCGCAGCTGCAGGCCCGCGACAGCTGGCGCGAAGTGGACAGCCCGGCCGGCAAGTTGCCCTCGCTGCTGCCACCGGGGCGCAATGCTGCCTTCACCCCACGCATGGACGCCGTGCCGGCGCTGGGGCAGCACACCGAGGGCATCCTCGCGGAACTGGGCCTGACCGCCGAACAGCGCGCCAGCCTGGCCGCAGGAGGCGTTGTATGAACCGGGTGCGCTCCGCACTGTTTGTGCCTGGCAGCCGGCCCGAGCGATTCGCCAAGGCCCTGGCGGCGGGTGCCGATGGGGTGATCGTCGACTTCGAGGATGCCGTCGAGGAAGCGCTGAAGCCCCAGGCCCGCGACAACCTGGCGGCTTTTCTGCAGGCCACGCCGCAGGCCTCGGTATGGGTGCGGGTCAATGCCCCGCAGCACCCGCAGCACGCCGCCGACCTGGCCTTTTGCGCGCAGCAGCCGGGGGTCGCCGGGCTGCTGTTGCCCAAGGTGGAGAATGCCGCCCAAGTGGCGGTCGCCTGGCACGGCGGCAAGCCGGTGTGGCCCATCATCGAGAGTGCCAAGGGCTTGCTGGCGCTGGCGCAGATTGCAGCGGCAGAAGGCGTCGAGCGCTTGTCGTTCGGCAGCCTCGACCTGGCGCTGGACCTGGGCTTGAACACCGAGAGCGAGGCGGCCCGGCAGTTTCTCGACCAGGCGCGCATGGCGGTGCAACTGCATTCGCGGGGGGCCGACCTGCTGCCGCCGCTGGATGGCGTGTTCCCGGCCATCGCCGATGCCGAGGGGCTGCAACGGGCCATGCGCCATGCCTATGACATGGGCTACGGCGGGGCGTTGTGCATTCATCCGCAGCAGGTGGCGGTGATTCATGCAGCGCTGGCGCCGAGTGCCGAGGAGCTGGCCTGGGCGCGGCGGGTGCTGGCGGCCAGCGAGGCGGCCAATGGCGCCGGGGCCTTCCAGCTCGATGGGCAGATGGTCGATGCGCCGGTGGTGTTGCGGGCGCAGCGGTTGCTGGCAGGGCATCTCGACTGAACATTCCGGCCTCTTCGCGGGCACGCCCGCTCCCACAGGGACACCACAGCTCTCAAGCCCTGTGCAGTACCTGTGGGAGCGGGCGTGCCCGCGAAGAGGCCGGTACAGGTGACGGTGTTAAGCAAACCCGAACGCTGGGTTATACAAATGCTGATTCTCCACACGCAGCCCGTTGGTCCATCTTTACTCCACTCCTCCTACAACAATAAATCAGAGGTGACACCGATGTTGAAGCTGACCCAGGCGCTGTTCTGCGCCGCCGCAGTGTCCATGGCCGGCCTGGCCCAGGCCGCCGACCCGATTGTCATCAAGTTCGCCCACGTGGTGGCCGACAGCACGCCCAAGGGCCAGGGCGCGCTGATGTTCCAGAAACGGGTCGCCGACGACCCGCAGCTCAAGGACAAGGTCAAGGTCGAGGTCTACCCCAACTCCTCGCTGTTCGGCGACGGCAAGGAAATGGAAGCCCTGCTGCTCGGTGACGTGCAGATGCTGGCGCCGTCACTGGCCAAGTTCGAGCACTACAACAAGCAGGTGCAGATCTTCGACCTGCCGTTCCTGTTCAACGACCTGGCCGCCGTCGACCGCTTCCAGCAAGGCCCGCAAGGCAAGGCGCTGCTGACCTCGATGGAAGACAAGGGCATCCGTGGCCTGGCCTACTGGCACAACGGCCTCAAGCAGCTGTCGGCGAACAAGAAGGTGATCCTGCCCAAGGACGCCCGTGGCCTGAAATACCGCGTGCAGGCCTCCAGCGTGCTGGAAGAGCAGTTCAAGGCGATCCGCGCCAACCCGCGCAAGATGAGCTTCGCCGAGGTCTACCAGGGCCTGCAGACCGGCACCGTCAACGGCACCGAAAACACCTGGTCGAACTACGAAAGCCAGAAGGTCAACGAGGTGCAGCCGTTCTTCACCGAGACCAACCACGGCCTGATCGACTACATGGTGATCACCAACGCCAAGTTCTGGAACGGCCTGCCGCAAGACGTGCGGGGCGAGCTGCAGAAGATCATGGACGACGTCACCGTCGAGGTGAACAAGCAGGCCGAAGCCCTCAACCAGACTTCCCGACAGAAGATCATCGACGCCAAGACCAGCGAAATCGACGCGCTGACCGCCGAGCAGCGCGCGCAATGGCGCGAAGCCATGCGCCCGGTGTGGGAGAAATTCTCCGACCAGATCGGCGCCGACCTGATCAAGGCCGCCGACGACGCCAACAAGGCCTCCTGACCCTTCATGCGCCCTGCCCGGGCCACCCGCTCCACGGGTGGCCTGCCCTCTCTCTGTCTGGAGAATTCCTATGCAATCGCTCAGGCGTGTCTGGGAGCACTTCGAGGAAGGCATGATCGCCTTTCTCCTGGCGGCCATGACCTTGGTGACCTTCCTCTACGTGGCACTGAACAACCTCTACACGATGTTCTACACGCTCAGTGACCACTGGGCATTCGCCAGCGACCTGCTGCTTGGCATCGGCGACCACCTGATGGCCTACGCCCAGGAAATGACCTGGAGCATCGCCCTGACCAAGGCCCTGTTCGGCTGGCTGATCTTCTTCGGCATCGCCTACGGCGTGCGTACTGCCGGCCACCTCGGCGTCGACGTGCTGGTTCGGCGTACCCGCAAGCCGGTGCAACGGGTGCTGGCAATGATCGCCTGTGCCTGCTGCCTGGCCTATGCCGGGCTGTTCCTGGTGGCGAGCATCAAGTGGGTGAGCGCGGTGCTGGTGGCCGGCATCGGCGCCGAAGACCTGGACCGCTACGGCATCAAGGTCGGCCATATCGCGCTGATCGTGCCGCTGGGCTTCGCCCTGGTGATCGTCCGCTACCTGGAAATCCTCTACCGCCTGTTCACCCACCGCCAGTACGGCCTGGGCCTGGCCGACGAGGCCGCCGAAGCCAGCAAGCTGGCCAACCCCGGTGAGGAGCACCACTGATGACGGTTATCTGCCTGTTCCTGCTGCTGTTCGTATTCATGTTCCTCGGCGTGCCGATCGCCATCTCGCTGGGCCTGTCGGGGGCGCTGTCGATCCTGCTGTTCAGCCAGGATTCGCTGAGCTCGCTGGCGATCAAGCTGTTCGAGACCTCCGACAGCTACACCTTCCTGGCCATCCCGTTCTTCCTGCTGTCGGGCGCGTTCATGACCACCGGTGGCGTGGCCCAGCGCCTGATCGACTTCGCCAACGCCTGTGTCGGGCATATCCGAGGTGGCCTGGCCATTGCCGCGGTGCTGGCGTGCATGCTGTTCGCCGCGTTGTCGGGTTCGTCGCCGGCCACTGTCGCCGCCGTCGGCTCGATTGCCGTGGCCGGCATGGTGCGCTCCGGCTACCCACGCGAGTTCGGCGCCGGGATCATCTGCAACGCCGGTACCCTGGGCATCCTGATCCCGCCGTCGATCGTCATGGTGGTGTACTCGGCGGCCACCGAAACCTCGGTCGGCAAGCTGTTCATGGCCGGCGTGGTGCCTGGGATACTGCTCGGCGTGTTTCTGATGATCGCGATCTACATCGTCGCCCGCATCAAGAAGCTGCCGGCCCAGCCACGGGCCAGCTTCGCCGAATGGCTGGGCACTGCCCGGCGTGCCTTCTGGGGCCTGTTGCTGCTGGTGATCATCCTCGGCGGCATCTACAGCGGCATGTTCACCCCCACCGAAGCGGCGGCCGTGGCGGCGGTGTACTCGGCGTTCATCGCGCTGTTCGTGTACAAGGACATGCGCCTGCGTGACTGCCCGAAAGTGCTGCTGGAGTCGGGCCGGCTGACCATCATGCTGCTGTTCATCATCGCCAACGCCATGCTCTTCGCCCATGTGCTGACCACCGAGCAGATCCCCCAGCAGATCACCCAGTGGGTGATGTCCGAGGGCCTGACGCCGATCGGCTTCCTGATCATGGTCAACATCGTGCTGCTGGTGGCTGGCAGCTTCATGGAGCCGTCGGCGATCATCCTGATCCTGGCGCCGATCTTCTTCCCGATCGCCATGAAGCTGGGCATCGATCCGATTCACCTGGGCATCGTGATGGTGGTGAACATGGAGATCGGCCTGGTGCACCCACCGGTGGGGCTGAACCTGTTCGTCACCTCGGCGGTGACCGGGCTGACCCTGGGGCAGACGATCCGCGCGGCGCTGCCATGGCTGTCGATCCTGCTGCTGTTCCTGGTGCTGGTGACCTACGTGCCGTTCATTTCGCTGGCACTGCCGGAGTGGCTCGGCATGCCGTAGTCATCGACCTGAAATGCTGACCCTGTGGGAGCGGGCGCGCCCGCGAAGCAGGCACCGCGGTGTATGGCACCGGCTGTGCCGGTGTTCGCGGCGGTTCGACGCCTCGATAAACCCGCTCCCACAGGGATTATGCAAGCTTGGGAAGTTGGGTCAGATTCCACCTGCCGCAAGCAACTGCGACATCACCCCTGCCAGGTCCTTGACCATCGCATCCGCCGTCGGCTTGTGCACGATGACGATCTCGTAGCTGTCCACCTCCGGCAAGCCCTGCGCCTGCCCCAGCACCCGGTGTTCACCGGTGGCCGCCCGGGGCGGCAGCAGGCTGATGCCCATGCCGTCGGCCACCGCCGCCTGGATGCCACTGAGGCTGGAACTGGTGAAGCTGATGCGCCAGCGCCGGCCCATGCCTTCGATGGCACTGATCATGTCTTCGCGGTACAGCCCGCGCGGCGGGAAGGTTACCAGCGGGATCGGGTCGAGCTCGAAGGCTGGCAGGCGCGCGCTGTCGATCCACTGCAGGCGCTCGGGCCAGCAGGCCACCCCCTCGCGGCTGTTGCGCCGCTGCTTGAGCAGCACCAAGTCGAGCTCACCGTTGTCGTAGGCCTGGCTGAGGTCGCGGCACAGGCCGCTGGTGACTTCCAGCTTGACCTGCGGGTGCAGGCGGCTGAACGCCGACAGCGCATTGGTGGTGCGCCCGCCGACGAAGTCCTCGGGCACGCCCAGGCGCACGGTGACCCCGACCATGGCCCCAGCCAGGGCTTCGAGCATCTGGTCGTTCAGCGCCAGCATGTGCCGGGCGTAACCGAGCAGGGTCTGGCCGGCGTCGGTCGGCAGCACGTCGCGGTTGCCGCGCACCAGCAGGCGGTGGCCGACCATGTCTTCGAGGCGGCGCACCTTCTGGCTGATGGTCGACTGGGTCGAGTGCAGGCGTGCGGCGGCCGTGGTGAAGCTGCCGCAATCGGCCACCACGACAATGGCGCGCAACAGGTCGAGGTCGAACAGGGCTCTATTCGATTTAACGCTGATGGACATCTGGGTATTCAACGACTGAATGACAAGACTGACTTCTACCACGCGAACCCTGGCCCGGCAATGCGCCGGGCTAGTCGCCGAGCGCCACCCCCTCGCGCCGTGGGTCGGCGCCACCGGCCCAACCCTCGGGGGTGCGCTGGATGATCTGCAGGCCACTGGTCATGGTCAGCGGCGTGACCTCATGGCCCCAGGCAGCCAGCTGGCGGGTCAGTGCCGGGCTGACCAGCCCGGCCTCCACTTCGGTGCCGGCGTTGCGGCTGCCGAAATTGGGCAGGTTGGCCGCCTGTTGCGGGTCGAGGTGCCAGTCCAGCAGGCCGATCAACGCCTTGTTCACGTAGCCGATGATCTGCGAGCCACCGGGGGAGCCGAGGCTTGCCACCAGCTCGCCAGAGGCACGCGAGAACACCAGGGTTGGCGCCATCGCCGACAGTGGGCGCTTGCCCGGCTGCACCCGGTTGGCCACGGGCTTGCCGTTTTCCGCGGGCAGGAAGGAAAAGTCGGTCAGATGGTTGTTCAGCAGGAATCCGCCGACCATCAGGTGCGAACCGAACGCCGACTCGACGGATGTGGTCATGGCCAGGGCCTGGCCGCTGTCGTCGACGGCTGACAAGTGCGAGGTGGAAATCCGCAGCGGCGAGCGGTCCGGCGCCAGCGCCAGGTTGGCACCTTGCGGGGTGCCCGGGCGGGCATGTTTCATGCTGTACTCGCCGACCCGCCTGGCGCGTTCGGCGAGGTAGCCCGGGTCGAGCAGCGCCTTGACCGGCACCGGCACGTAATCGCTATCGGCCAGGTACAGGGCGCGGTCGGCGTAGGCCAGGCGCTCGGCTTCGGCCATCAGGTGCACGGCCTGCGGCGCGGGTTCGAGCCCCACCACGGAGGGCACCTGATGCGGCGGCAGTTTGGCCAGGTCGCGCTCCGCCGAGGTGTGCTGCAGGGCGTCGAGAATGCCCAAGGTCTGCAACACGGTCACCCCGCCGGACGACGGTGGCGGCATGCCGCAAATCTTCCAGGCCTTGTATGGGCCACAGACCGGTTCGCGCACTTTGGCCTGGTAACCCTGCAAATCCTCCAGTGACAACTGCCCGGCATTGGTGTGGTGACGCACTTCAGCCACCATGGCTTCGGCAATCTCGCCCTTGTAGAAAGCATCGACGCCCTGCTCTGCAATGCGTTCGAAGGTCTGTGCGAGCGCAGGGTTGCGCAGGATCGTGCCGACGGCCAGCGGCTCGCCCCGGTCATCCAGGAAATAGCGCGCCATGGCCGGCGAGCGGGCGATGAAGGGGTCGCCGGCCACCAGCGTATGCAGCCGTTCGGAAACCGCAAAACCATTGCGCGCCAGGGCGATGGCTGGCGCGAACAAATCCTTCCACGGCAGTTTGCCGTGCTGATCATGGGCCAGCTTCAGCGCCCGCAGCACGCCCGGCACCCCCACCGAGCGCCCGCCGATCTGCGCTGCGCGAAACGGCATGGGCGACCCGTCCGCTTGCAGGAACAACCTTTCCGTCACCCCGGCCGGTGCGGCTTCACGGCCGTCGAAGGCCTGCACGCGCTGGCCGTCCCAGTACAGGATGAATGCGCCGCCGCCAATGCCGCTGGATTGCGGTTCGACCAGGGTCAGCACCATCTGCATGGCGATCGCCGCATCGATGGCGCTGCCACCGGCACGCAGCATTGCCCGCCCGGCCTCGCTGGCCAGGGGGTTGGCAGCGGCGACCATGTGCCGGTTGGCGTGCACCGGCTGCAGGGCGCTGCGGTAGCCGGATTCCAGCTCTGGTGATGTGGGGAGTATCTGGTCAGCCCAGGTCGTGGCGCTGGCGGTAGTCAGGCACAGGGCGGTGATCAGGGTTTTCAGGAATGAGAGGGGGCGGGGCATTGGCGTGCGTCCTTTCGGGTGTTCGCCGAAAGGTTTTCGGCGTCTGCGAGATCGAGCGCCGCCCGCGCGGCGCATCGCGAGCTTTGCTCGCTCCTACGTTTGTTTCGGGCCAGTGTACCCGTGATTAACGCGCGCGACCGCCTGGTTTGTACGACGCTATATAGCGCCATGCGCCAAGGCGTTCGCGCGCAAATCCCACAGGAATAATTGGCCCGAAACAAACGTAGGAGCGAGCAAAGCTCGCGATGCGCCGCGCGGGCGGCGCTCGATCTAACAGGCGCCAAACCTCTATCGCCGTACCCCAGCGCCCTCAGGCCACCTCTTCGTAAGGCAACCCCACATAGTTCTCGGCAATGTTCACCAGCCCCGCCGGCGATGTCAGGAAGTACTCGCGGTCGGCCTCCTGCATCTTCTGGTCCCAGGCATCCTTGTGCTCGCCGAAGTCATGCAGCAGCTGAGTCATGAACCAGCTGAAACGCTCACCCTTCCAGACCCGGCGCAGGGCCAGCGGCGAGTACTGCTGCAGCAGGTCGGTGCGCCCCTCGCGGTACACCTTGACCAGGATCCGGTACAGGTAGTTGACGTCGGAGGCCGCCAGGTTCAGGCCCTTGGCACCGGTCGGCGGGACGATGTGCGCGGCATCGCCAACCAGGAACAGATGGCCGTACTGCATCGGCTCGACCACCAGGCTGCGCAGGGGCGCGATGCTCTTTTCCAGCGCAGGCCCGGTCACCAGCTGCTGCGCCACGTCGTCGGGCAGGCGCGCCTTGAGCTCGTTCCAGAAGCGCTCGTCAGACCAGTCTTCCACCCGCTCTTCCAGCGGCACCTGCAGGTAATAGCGGCTGCGCGTCTGCGAACGCTGGCTGCACAGCGAAAAGCCACGCGCGTGGTGGGCGTAGATCAGCTCGTGGTTGACCGGCGGGGTATCGGACAGCATGCCCAGCCAGCCGAACGGGTAGACCCGCTCGTACTCCTTGAGCACGCCTTCGGGGATGCTCTTGCGTGACACGCCGTGGAAGCCGTCGCAGCCGGCGATGTAGTCGCAGTCCAGGCGGTGGGTCTGGCCGTCCTTTTCAAAGGTCACGTAGGGCCGTTCGCCCTTCAGTTCGTGCGGCTGCACGTTGCTGGCGGAGTAGATGATCGGCGCACCGCTGGCTTCGCGGGCCTGCATCAGGTCGCGGGTGACTTCGGTCTGGCCGTAGACCATCACCGTCTTGCCGCCGGTCAGGCCTTTCAGGTCCAGGCGCTGGCGACGGCCAGCGACCAGCAGCTCGACGCCTTCATGCACCAGCCCTTCGCGGTCCATGCGCTCGGCGACGCCGGCTTCGCGCAGCAGGTCGACGGTGCCTTGCTCAAGCACCCCGGCGCGAATGCGGCCGAGTACGTATTCGGGGGTCTGGCGTTCGAGGATGACGGTGTCGATGCCCGCCTTGTGCAGCAGCTGGCCGAGCAGCAGGCCGGACGGACCAGCACCGATGATTGCAACCTGAGTGTTCATTGTTTTTATCTCGTTATTGGGGTTAGCCCTTGCATTTTTACTGGCAACAACCGCCAAATAAGTGTGATATCCAATACGAAAACTGCACTTTTACAAAAAACGTTCGATTAACGGACAGGCAATCCTGATATGAAATCGACCCTCCCCGGCGTCCCGCTGTTCCAGTTATATGGCGAAAACCAGCACTGGCCCGGCACCGACCTGCTGCATTGCGAGTCGATCCCGGCACGCAGCCGCCTGCACCACTGGGAGATCAAGCCGCACCAGCACGCCGAGCTGTTCCAGTTGCTGTATGTGCAACGCGGCAAGGCCCAGGTGGAAATCGAGGGCGTGCGCAGCGCCATTACCGAGGCCGCGATACAGGTGGTGCCACCGCTGACCGTGCACGGCTTTCGCTTCAGCGCCGATATCCAGGGCCATGTGCTGACTTTCGGCACCGCGCTGGTGGCCGACCTCGAACAGCGCCTGGGCGCGCCGTTGGGGGTGCTGGCGAAAGCGGCGTGTTACCCGCTGGGCAAGGACCGCATCCCGCTGCGCGGCCTGATCGAAACGCTGCAGCAGGAATACCAGGGCAACGCCCCCGCGCGGGCGACCATGCTCGAAGCGCTGGTGACCGCGCTGATGGTGTGGATCAGCCGCCGCCAGCAACTGGGGCAAGCCCCCCGCACCCGGGACGAGCGTGACCGGCAGTTGCTCGGGCAGTACCTGCGGCTGGTCGAGGCGCACTACCGCGAGCACCTGTCGGTAGAGGACTTTGCCGCGCGCCTGAACATCCCCAGCCTGCAGCTCAACCAGCTGTGCCGGGCCCTCAGCGGGCAGACCGCGCTGCAGGTGATCCACCAGCGCCTGCTGCTGGAGGCACAGCGCAACCTCATCTATACGCGCATGAGCATCGGCCAGCTGTCGGACAGCCTGGGCTTCAGCGACCCCACCTACTTCGCGCGCTTTTTCAAGCGCCTGAGCGGGCAGACGCCCAATGGCTACCGGCGCACGGGGCAGCCCGGCTGAACTGCTTGACGTAAACGTCAACCTGCCCTCAGGATACTGGCATACCCCACGCCGAGCCCAAGCATGAGCAGCCAGACCTACAGCATCTCCGACCTCTCCCGCGAACTGGACATCACCACCCGCGCCATCCGCTTCTACGAGGAACAGGGCCTGCTGAGCCCGGAGCGGCGTGGCCTGGAGCGCATCTATTCGGCCCGTGACAAGGTCAGCCTGAAGCTCATCCTGCGTGGCAAGCGCATCGGCTTCTCGCTGGCCGAATGCCGTGAGCTGATCGAGCTGTACGACCCCAGCAGCGGCAACCTCAAGCAGCTCCACAGCATGCTGGCGAAGATCGCCGAACGCCGCGCCCAGCTTGAACAGCAGATGCTCGACATCCACCAGATGCAGCTGGAACTGGACACCGCCCAGGAGCGCTGCGAACAGGCCCTGGCCGCCACCCTGAACAACAACGACAAACGCTGACAGGAACCCCACCATGCCCATGCCCGCAACAGTCCGCCTGGTCGAAGTCGGCCCCCGCGACGGCCTGCAGAACGAAGCCCAGCCCATCAGCGTCGCCGACAAGGTGCGCCTGGTCGACGACCTGACCGACGCCGGGCTCGGCTACATCGAGGTCGGCAGTTTCGTTTCGCCCAAATGGGTGCCGCAGATGGCAGGCTCCGCCGACGTGTTCGCCGGCATCCAGCAGCGCGCCGGTGTTACCTACGCCGCACTGGCGCCCAACCTGCGCGGTTTCGAGGACGCCCTGGCGGCCGGAGTGAAGGAAGTGGCGGTGTTTGCCGCCGCGTCCGAGGCCTTCTCCCAGCGCAACATCAACTGCTCGATCAGCGAAAGCCTGCAGCGCTTCGAGCCAATCATGGAAGCCGCGCGCAGCCACGGCGTGCGGGTGCGCGGTTACGTTTCCTGTGTGCTGGGCTGCCCTTATGAAGGCAAGGTCAGCGCCGAGCAGGTAGCACCGGTAGCCAGGGCCCTGCACGACATGGGCTGTTACGAGGTATCGCTGGGTGACACCATCGGCACCGGCACAGCCGGTGACACCCGTCGGCTGTTCGAGGTGGTGTCGGGCGTGGTGCCACGCGAGCAACTGGCTGGGCACTTCCATGACACCTATGGCCAGGCCCTGGCCAACGTGTATGCCAGCCTGCTTGAAGGTATCAACGTGTTCGACAGCTCGGTCGCCGGCCTGGGCGGCTGCCCTTACGCCAAGGGCGCGACCGGCAACATCGCCACCGAGGATGTGCTGTACCTGCTGCAAGGGCTGGGCATCGAGACCGGCATCGACCTCGACCGGCTGATCGCCGCCGGGCAGCGCATCAGTGCGGTGCTGGGCCGGGCCAACGGTTCGCGGGTGGCACGAGCGCGTAGCGCACAATGAGTTTCATGCAGGTGTCACATGAGTGTGGGTGAGTGTTACCTCCCCCACAGCTTCCAGCAAAAAATCGGGTAACAGGGAAACAAATCGACAGAATTTCAGGTCCCCCGATTTCGCCGAATCCAGCCAAAGCATTGATTTCAAAGGTTTTTTAAAAGTTGGCACGGCACCTGCTATATGTTTGGTACAACAACAAGAAAAACGCGACAACCAATAAAAACAACATGTAACGGCTCTGACATAACAAGAACAACACGGCAGAGGCGCAGCAAGCAGATTTTTTTGGAGTCGACAGGCTTTTCAGGGGTTCGCCCCGCGGACTGACACAGAACAATAAAACTACCTGAAGGTAGCGGCAGTCAGGCTCGGATCCACAGGATGAAAGCAGGTCAGCGCTCAAAAAAATACGTTTGCTCTTGACCCCGGATGGGGGTTGCACGCGACACCAAGGCTGGCCTATAAAAACAATAAAAGGCTGGCCTCAATAATAAAAAAAGAGCAGGCAACAACGCTTTGAGGGGAGCTTCGGCTCCCCTCAGTGCTTTCTGCCCTCCTCCTCTTTCTGCTTCTCCTCGTCCTGCCTTTCGACCTTCTCCACCAGCAGCGGCATCGTGCCCAACACCAGCAGCGCCAGCACCGTGCTGATCAGTGCCGTGGCTTCTCGCCCCATGCCTGCAGCGGTACCGATGGCAGCGGTCATCCACAGCCCCGCAGCGGTGGTCAGGCCTTTTACATGGCTGGTGTCCTGGCCGTTGCCCTTGAGGATGGTGCCCGCGCCGAGAAAGCCGATGCCGGCGACGATACCCTGGATCACCCGGCTCAGGGCCTGCTGGTCGGCACCGGCCATGCTGGGCGCCAGCACGAACAATGCCGCGCCCAACGACACCAGCATGTGCGTGCGCACCCCGGCGGACTTGCCTTTGTGTTCGCGCTCGAAACCCAGCACAGCGCCTAGCACCGCCGCCATCAGCAGGCGAACGAGAATCTGCACGACCTCGCGTTCATTGGTGATGTCGGCAAATTCGGCCTGGATGGTTTGCCAGATCAGATCCATGGATTGGGTACCGGGCTGAAGGGATGTGCTGCCTGCACCGGCCTCTTCGCGGGCAAGCCCGCTCCCACAGGTACCGCACAGCACTCAGGAGCTGCACAGCACCTGTGGGAGCGGGCTTGCCCGCGAAGAGGCCTGCACAAGCACCTCAAAAGATTGACCCTTGTACAAGCAGCAAAGTGCCCACCGGGCACGCCGATGCAGCAACCTCCCCCCACCTGTGGTCACAACCTGTAACCGCCCCCGGAGGACCCCACCATGCCCATCGAGATCGAAGAAAGCACTCAACGCTGCACCCTGATCGGCGACAAACTGCGCATCGAAGGCAAAGGCCCCGAGATCGAAATCGTCACCGACGAACAGCTGCGCATGTCCGTGGCCATCCTCGCCGGCGAGCGCTTCCCGATCACCGAAGCCGAAGCCGACGCGCTGACTGTGGCGGGTGCGGTGGATAGCCGCAGGCACCTCAAGGCCAGCACGCCAGGCTCAGTGATCTAGGGCTTCGGACACAATTTGCGGCAATCTGATATGGTTTTTAACACGTGACCTGAGCCTGTGCTGAAAACAGTTCGGGGGCCATAGTGCTCGTGCCTGATCGAGGCCGTAAGAGCACCGACGCCATGACTGAACGAATCCATGCCATCCAGATTGCCGCCAGTGGCATCCACACCCGCAGTTTCACCGGCCTGTACCGCACGCTGCGCATTGCCTTCGCCGGCGCGCTGTTCGTGCTGTTCTTCGGCACCGCCTGGCTCGACTGGAACGGTCGCCAGGCCGTGCTGTGGGACTTGGCCGACAGCAAGTTCCACATCTTCGGCGCCACCTTCTGGCCGCAGGACTTCATCCTGCTCTCGGCGCTGCTGATCATCTGCGCCTTCGGCCTGTTCGCCATCACCGTCTACGCCGGCCGGGTGTGGTGCGGTTACAGCTGCCCGCAAAGCACCTGGACCTGGCTGTTCATGTGGTGCGAAAAGGTCACCGAAGGCGACCGCAACCAGCGCATCAAGCTGGCCGCCGCGCCGTGGAGCCTGAACAAACTGGCCCGGCGCACGCTCAAGCACAGCCTGTGGCTGGCCATCGGCGTGCTCACCGGGCTGACTTTCGTCGGCTACTTCACGCCGATCCGCCCTCTGGCCCACGAACTGTTCACCCTGCAACTGGGCGGCGTGGCGCTGTTCTGGGTGCTGTTCTTCACCGCCGCCACGTATCTGAATGCCGGCTGGCTGCGCGAGGCGGTATGCCTGCACATGTGCCCGTATGCACGCTTCCAGAGCGTGATGTTCGACAAGGACACCCTGGCCGTGGCCTACGACCCGCGTCGCGGCGAATCCCGTGGCCCGCGCAAGAGAGGCAGTGACGCCCGCGCCCAGGGCCTGGGTGACTGCATCGACTGCACCCTGTGCGTGCAGGTCTGCCCCACCGGTATCGATATCCGCGATGGCCTGCAGATGGCCTGCATCGGTTGCGCCGCCTGTATCGATGCCTGCGACAATGTCATGGGCAAGATGGGTTACCCGCGCGGCCTGATCGGCTACAAGTCCGAGCACAGCTTGCAAGGCGGCACCACCCACTGGCTGCGCCCGCGCCTGCTGGGCTACATCGCTGCCCTGGTGCTGATGATCGGCGCGCTGGTGGTAGCCCTGCAGCTGCGCCCGATGGTGTCGCTGGACGTGATCAAGGACCGCGGCCTGTTCCGCGAGAATGCCCAGGGCCAGATCGAGAACATCTACCTGCTCAAGGTCATCAACAAAACCGCGCACCCCCAGCGTTACCACCTGCGCCTGCTGGATGCCGAGGGCTTCGAACTGCACGGTAACACCGCGTTCAGCATCCCGGCCGGAGAAATGAGCGAGCTGCCGGTGTCGGTGGCGATGCTGGCCGAGCGCCCCGCCAGCAGCTCGCAGGAGCTGGCCTTCGAAATCCGCGACAGCGACCAGCCCGCCGTGCGCAGCGTGGCGCGCAGCCGCTTCGTGGCGCCACTGAACCGCTGATCCCTTACACTGATTGTTCACCTTGCCTGCCGAGCCCCCATGAAACGCTACGAACGCTTCGCCGACGACATTGCCGAACTGATCCGCTCCGGGGTGCTCGGCCCAGGCCAGCGCGTGCCTTCGGTACGCTATGCCAGCCAGACCCATGGCGTCAGCCCGTCCACGGTGTTCCAGGCCTACTACCTGCTCGAGCGCCGCGGGCTGATCCGCGCCAGGCCGCGCTCGGGCTACTTCGTCAATGCCCATGCCCCGCGCCAGTTCAGCGAACCGCAGGCGCTGGAACCGCTCAGCGAATCGACCGAGGTGGACGTCAGCGGCCTGGTGTTCTCGATCCTCGATTCGATCAAGGACCCGAGCACCGTGCCGTTCGGCTCAGCCTTCCCCAGCCCCGAGCTGTTCCCACTGCAGCGCCTGTCACGCTCGCTGGCCAGTGCCAGCCGGGCCATGGACCCGCGCATGGTGGTCACCGACCTGTCGCCGGGCAACCCGCAGCTGCGCCGGCAGATCGCCCTGCGCTACATGGTCGGCGGGCTGATGCTGCCGATGGAAGAACTGCTGATCACCAATGGCGCGCTGGAAGCCCTGAACCTGTGTTTGCAGGCCGTGACCGAACCCGGCGACCTGGTGGCCATCGAGGCGCCGGCCTTCTATGCCTGCCTGCAGGTGCTGGAGCGGCTGAAGCTCAAGGCCGTGGAGATCCCGGTGCACCCGCGCGAGGGCATGGACCTGACGGTGCTGGCCCAGACCCTGGACAAGCACCCGGTCAAGGCCGTGTGGTGCATGACCAACTTCCAGAACCCGGTGGGCGCGAGCATGCCCGAAGCCAAGAAACAGGCCCTGGTCGAGCTGCTGCGTCGGCACCAGATGCCGTTGATCGAGGACGATGTCTACGCCGAGCTGTATTACGCGCAACAGGCCCCGAAACCGGCCAAGGCCTTCGACACCCAGGGCCTGGTGATGCACTGCGGCTCGTTCGCCAAGAGCCTGGCACCGGGCTACCGCATCGGCTGGGTGGCCGCCGGGCGTTTCGCGCAGAAGATCGAACGGCTGAAACTGATGACCTCGCTGTGCGCCTCGATGCCAGCCCAGGCGGCCATCGCCGACTACCTGCAACACGGCGGCTACGACCGCCACCTGCGCAAGCTGCGCTACGCTCTGGAGGGCCAGCAGGCCAACATGCTGGCGGCCATCGCCCGCCATTTCCCGGCGCAGACCCGCGTCAGCCAGCCCTCCGGCGGCTACTTCCTGTGGCTGGAGCTGCCCGAACAGATGGACGCCCTCAAGCTGTTCCACATGGCCCTGGCCCAGGGCATCAGTATTGCGCCAGGGCCGATCTTTTCGCCGACTCGGCGCTTCGGCAACTGCATCCGCCTGAACTACGGTTCACCATGGAACGAGAACGCCGAACGCGCCATGGAAACCCTGGGGCGGATCATCCGCTCGTTCTGAAGGAAGAGCCGAAGAAGTGCGGCTATAGTTGAGCGACCCACACGCGGGATCGCTCCATGCCAGCTGATGATGTGTCGCCCTCCACGCCCTCCCCGCAACAGATGCAGGAACTGGCCCAACGCATCGACCAGGCCCAGGCCAACAACAAGCTGCTGGGCGAACTGGTCGACCACAGCCAGGCCAACGTGTTTGCGGCCGATCGCAACTTCCGCCTGCTGGCGATCAACCGCACCGCGCAGGAAACCTTCAAGCGCCTGCGCGGCTTCGTGCCGCAGGTGGGCGACTACATCCCGCAGTTCATCGCCAACCAGCCCGACATCATACAGTGGCTGGAGCCGGTGTGGCCGCGCGTGCTTGCCGGCGAGGCGTTCACCGATACCATCACCCTCGGCCCGGCCGATGCCCCGCGCCACTATGAAATCAGCTACAACACATTGCGCGACGCCCAACAGCGGATCCAGGGCGGGTACCTGTTCGCCTACGACATCAGCGAGCGCGTGGCCGAACAAGAGCGCATGCGCAAGATCGAAGAAGCCCTGCGCCAATCGCAGAAAATGGAAGCCGTGGGTCAGTTGACCGGCGGCATCGCCCACGACTTCAACAACCTGCTTGGCGGTATATCCGGCGCCCTGGAGATGGCCGAACAACGCCAGGCCGCGCAGCGCTACCACGACACCACCCGGCTGCTTGGCATCGCCCGGCACAACACCCAGCGCGCCGCTGCGCTGGTGCAACGCCTGCTGGCCTTCTCGCGCCAGCAGACGCTGATGCCACAGGCCGTGGACGTGCAACAGCTGGTGGCCGGCATGCGCGAGCTGATTGCCAGTTCGCTCGATGCGCGCATCACCTTCCTTGACCAGACCCAGGGCGGCCAGTGGCGGGTGCAGATCGATCCGCACCAACTGGAAAACGCACTGCTGAACCTGTGCATCAATGCCCGCGACGCCATGCCGCTGGGCGGCACACTGTGTATCGCCAGTGAAAATGCCCGGCTCGATGCGCAGCAGGCACGTGCGCTGGACCTGCCCGGCGGCGACTACCTGCATGTGCGTGTCTGCGACAACGGTGTCGGCATGCCTGCCGAGGTGCTGCAGCGGGCATTCGAGCCCTTCTTTACCACCAAACCACTGGGCCAGGGCTCGGGCCTTGGGCTGTCGATCGTGTATGGTTTCGTGCGCCAGTCCGGCGGCCAGTTGCGCATCGTCAGCGCGCCGGGGCAAGGTGCGTGCATCCACCTCTACTTGCCACGTGCCTGCTGCGAGGCCGCCGAGCAAGCCGGTGCGCAGCCACAGGTACCAAGCGAGCAGACTCGCGCAGCGCCACAGGTGGTGATGCTGGTGGAAGACCAGGACACCCTGCGCCTGCTGATCAGCGAGGTGCTCGAGGACCAAGGGCACCAGGTGCACGCCTTCAGCGATGGCCGCTGCGCACTGGAAGCGCTGCACACGGGCGTGCGCCCGGACCTGCTGATCACCGATATCGGCCTGCCGGGCGGCATCGATGGCCACCAGGTAGCCGCAGCCTGCCAGAAGCTCCCCGGTAGCGTTGCGGTGCTGTACATCACCGGCTATGCCAGCGACCGGCTTGCCTTCAGCCCTGGCTGGCACTGCGCCGTGCTGTACAAACCGTTCGAGCTCGCGGCGCTCAACCAGCACGTGGCGCAGTTGCTGGAAAATCGGCGCTTGCCGCCGTAGCCCGCTATGCGCCCGCGTTGCGGACAGGTAAAGTCTGGCGATTCATCTGTGTCGGACGTCGCCATGCCCCACCGCGAGCTGCTCGCCTTGCGCCAGGAAATCGAAACCCTGCGCCAGGGTAATGCACAGCTGCAGACCCAGCTGCTGCAACACCAGGACCAGGACCAGAACATCTATCGATTTCTGTTCGACACCATGGACGAAGGCTTCTGCATCATCGAATTCTTCGACGGTCCCCATGGCCCGCTCAGCGATTACGTGCATGTCCTGGCCAACGCCGCCTATGCCACGCATGCCGGCATCCCCAACGTGGTCGGGCAGAAGCTGCGCGAAATGGTGCCCGACGAGGCTGACGGCTGGGTCGCCCGTTACGGCGCGGTATTGCGCACGGGCGAGCCGCTGCAGTTCGAACAGGAGCTGGTCGCCACCGGCCATGTGCTGTCGGTGACCACCTTCCGTGTGGAGCCGCCGGAGCGCCGCCAGGTCGCGGTACTGTTCAAGGACGTCACCGAGCGGCGCAAGGCCGAGCAGGCCCTGCAACAGCTCAACGAACAGCTCGAGCAGCGGGTCAGTGCGGCCCTGGCTGAGCGCCGCCTGTTTGCCGAGCTGGTCGACGACAGTGTGGTCAATGTGCATGTGCTCGATACCGACATGCGCTGGCTGGCTGTCAACCGCCAGGCCAGGCATGACTTCCATGCCTTGTACGGCCGCACGCCCGAAGTCGGTGACTACCTGCCGGCACTGGTGGCCGACCACCCGGCGGACCGTGAGCTGATCATGCCGTTGTGGCAGCGGGCGCTGGCGGGCGAACAGTTCACCGAGATCGGCGCGTTCGGGCAACGCCACTACGAGCTGCGTTTCAATGCCTTGCGCGACCAGGACGACAGCGTACAAGCCGCCTACCTGTTTGCCTACGACATCACCGAGCGGGTCCAGGAGCAGCAGCGCCTGGCCAAGGCCGAGCAGGCGCTGCGCCAGGCGCAGAAGATGGAGGCCGTGGGCCAGCTCAGCGGCGGCATCGCCCACGACTTCAACAACCTGCTGGGTGGCATCATCAACGCCCAGGAGCTGATGCAGCAGCGCCTCGCCCAGCAGCGTTACGCAGAGCTGGAACCTCTGCTGGAACTGTCCAGCGGCTCGGCGCAACGGGCTTCGGCGCTGGTGCACCGGTTGCTGGCCTTCTCGCGCCAGCAGACCTTGCAACCGTGCTCGACCGAGGTTGCGGCCCTGGTCAGCGACATGGAGGAGCTGGTACGCCGCAGCATCGGCCCATCGATCACCTTGCGCAGCCACTTCATCGCCCGCTTGTGGCCGACCTTCATCGACCCGCCGCAACTGGAAAGCGCCCTGCTCAACCTGTGCATCAATGCGCGTGACGCCATGCCCGGCGGCGGTACGATCGATATCGAGGGCGATAACATCTGCCTCGACAGCGAGCAGGCACGCCCGCTCGAAATCGCCGCTGGCGACTATGTGCGGCTGAGCGTGGCCGACACCGGCTGCGGCATGAGCGCAGCCGTGGCGGCGCGAGCCATCGACCCGTTCTTCTCCACCAAACCCATGGGCCAAGGCACCGGCCTGGGGTTGTCGATGACCTACGGTTTCGTGCGCCAGTCGGGTGGCCAGCTGCGCCTGATCTCCACCCCCGGCAAGGGCACGCGGGTCGAACTGTACCTGCCGCGCCACTACGAACAGCCTGCCATTGCCCCCCGGCCGCCGGCGCGCAAGGCGTTGGCAAGCAGCGCGGGCGGGCAACGCATCGTGCTGGTGGAGGACCAGGCCGCGCTGCGCCTGGTGGTTGGCGAAGTACTGGAAGAGCTCGGCTACCAGGTCGAGGCCTTCGAGAATGGCCCGGCAGCACTGGCCTACATGCAGCAGTGCGAGCAACCCGACTTGCTGCTGAGCGATATCGGCCTGCCCGACGGCCCCAATGGCCGCCAGGTGGCTGAGCGTTGCCGGCAGTTGTACCCGGAACTGAAGGTGCTGTTCATCACCGGCTACGACGAAAGTGCGGCGCTCAGCGACGGCCAGTTGCTGCAGGGTACCAGCGTGCTGACCAAGCCTTTCGAGCTGGAGGCACTGGCCGAGCGGGTACGCCAGCTGCTGGCGGATGAGCTGCCCTGACGGGCCGCGCTCAGCGCCCGCCGCCCAGGTCGATGAAACTGCCGGTGGAGTACGAGGCCTTGTCCGACAGCAGCCAGAGGATCGCCTCGGCCACTTCTTCCGCACGGCCGCCGCGGCCCATGGGCAGGCCTGGTTCGAGCTTGGCCACGCGGTCGGGGTCACCGGAAAGAGCATGGAAGCCAGTATGGATGTAGCCCGGTCGCACGCCGTTGACCCGCACGCCCTCGCCCGCCACTTCCTTGGCCAGGCCGAGGGTGAAGGTATCCAGCGCGCCTTTGGAGGCGGCGTAGTCGACGTACTCGTTGGGTGAACCCAGGCGCGCCGCGACCGAGGACACATTGACGATCGCGCCACCGTGCCCGCCGTGGCGGCGAGCCATGCGCAGCAAGGCGTGCTTGGCACAGAGCATGGGGCCGACGACGTTGGTCTTCATCACCTTGAGCAGGCGGAACTCGGACATGTCCTCGACACGGCTTTGCTGGCCGATGGTGCCGGCGTTGTTGACCAGTGCGGTCACCGGGCCGAGCTCCTGGTCGACGCGGTGGAACAACTGGATCACCTCGTCTTCGACACTGGCGTCGGCACGTACGGTGATGGCCTCGGCGCCGAGGGCGCGGACCTGGGCGAGGATATGCTCGGCGGCCTGGTCGTCGGCGTGGTAGTTGATGCAGATGCGGTAGCCCTCGCGGGCGGCCTGCAAGGCGGTGGCGGCGCCGATGCCACGGCTGGCACCGGTGATGACGATGACTTTCTCCATAGAGCGGCCGATCATTCAGGGACGGAGGTTCGACAATAGGTGAAAAACCCTGGCAATGGAATGACCGTCACGTCTTGACAAACTAAGTCGTGCCCCGATCGGTCCGATGCTGCCAAAACCTGTGCTACCTTCCGCGACTTGTTTTGCGCAGGGATATTACGTCGATGGAATTGACGAGCATTTTTACACCACAGAACCGCCGCCTGATCAAACTCACCACCCCCCTCCAGGATGACCAGGCGTTGTTGCTGGAGCACTTCAGCGGCACAGAAGGGTTGTCCACGCTGTTCAGCTTCGAGCTGTCGCTGATCAGCCAGGATGCCAGGCTCGAACTCAAGTCATTGATGGGCCAGCCCGCCCTTCTGGAGATCGAACTTGCCGACGGCGGCGTGCGCCCTATCCATGGCCACATCACCCGCTTCAACCTGCTGGGCAGCGACGGCGGCCTGGCGCGTTACAGCGCGACACTCAGCCCCTGGCTGTGGATGCTGTCACGACGTGTTGATTCGCGGATCTTCCAAGAGCAGACCATTGAAGCGGTCATTCGGACGGTGTTCGAGCATTACGGCGGGTTGCGCCAATTCGAGTTTCACCTGCTCAGGCCGCTCAAGCCCCACAGCTACATCACCCAGTACCGCGAAACCGACCTGAATTTCGTGCTGCGCTTGCTGGAGCAGGACGGCCTGTTCTTCTACTTCGATCACAGCAAGGACGGGCACAACCTGATCATCACGGATCGGTCCCAAGGCCTGGAAGCGCTGCCCGAACAACCGCAGATCCGCTACCACAGCGCCTTCGTCACCGAGACCAGTGACTCGATCACCCAGTGGCGCAGCCACCGGGGCTTGCAACCTGGCAAGATGGCCATCCAGACCTTCGATTACAAGCAACCGAGAAATCCCTTGTCCATCGAGATGGGCAGCCTCAATGAACAGGGCGACGTCGCGTCCTACGAGGTCTACGATTTTTTCGGTGCCTACAGCCATGGCCAGCGCGACGGCGGCGAGTCGCTGGTCCGTCGCCACCTGGAGATCATTGAAGCCCAGGCCAAGACCTTCAGCGGCAGCAGCAACTGCCGGGCCATGCGGCCGGGCTACAGCTTCGAACTGACCCAGCACTTCGACCATGAACGCGGCGCAGCGGACGCTCGCCAGTTCCTGCTGGTGTCGGTCGAACACCAGGGGCGCAACAACTATTTTTCCGACGAGCCCGCAGGCTACGACAACCAGTTTGTCTGCATTCGCCAGAGCATCCCTTACCGCCACCCGATCACCGTACCGCGCCCCACCATCAACGGGCCGCTCAGTGCAATCGTGGTCGGGCCGGAAGGCGAGGAAGTGTTCACTGACGAGCTGGCGCGGGTGCAGGTCCGGTTCCACTGGCAGCGCGGCGACAGCCTGCCCCAGGGCACCACCTGGGTGCGGGTGGCGATGCCCAGCGCTGGCAGTGGCTTCGGTCACCAGTTCTTGCCGCGTATCGGCCAGGAAGTGCTGGTGACCTTCCTGGCCGGCGATATCGACCGCCCTGTGGTCACCTCGGTGCTGTACAACGCCGAGCAGACGCCGCCGCGGTTCAGCAAGGCCTCAGGCTTGCCAGGCAACCGCGCGCTCTCCGGCATCCAGACCCAGGAGCACAAGGGCCGTGGTTTCAACGAGCTGTTGTTCGATGACACGCCGGGCGCCTTGCGTGCCCGCGTCGGTACCACGCACCACGCCACGGCACTCAACCTGGGCAAGCTCACCGAGCCGCGGACCGACGGCCAGGCCAAGGCCCGTGGCAACGGTGCCGAACTGCGCACCGACGCCGCGATTGCCCTGCGCGCCGCCCAAGGCCTGCTACTGACCACCTATGCACGCCACGACGCCACGGGCGCGCAGCTGGACCGCGAAGAACTGCTCAAACTGCTGGCCGAGTGCGGGGAGCTGTTCAAGAGCCTTGGGCAAACCGCCGCCGCACGCGGGGGTGCGGCCGTGGACAGCGAGGGCATCGATGACGTGAGCCAGGCCCTGAAACAGTGGCCTGCGCCCGACAGCGACAGCCCGGGCGACCCCGTGATGGCCGTTGCGGCCGAGGCGGGAATCGCCAGCGCCACACCGCGCTCGCAAACCCACTACGCCGGCGCGAACCACGACACCACCGCCCAGGACCATCTGCAAATGACCAGCGGCGCCGCCATGCGCCTGCAAGCTGGCAAGGGTATCAGTGCCTTCGCCCAGGACGAGGGCATCAGTGCTATCGCCAACCGCGGCAAAGTGCTGGTGCAGGCCCAGGAAGACGACATCACCGTCAATGCCCAAAAGAACCTGCACCTGTCGGCCGCCGAAGGCGAGGTCGTCGTCACCGCACCCACCATTCGTTTGGTGGCCGACGATGGCAGTTACATCAAGATCGGTGGCGGCGTCGAAATCGGCAGCCAGGGCAAGGTGATCGTCCATGCCAGTGAGCATGACTGGGTCGGACCTAAAACCGACAGCGCCCAGGGGCCGGCATTCACCCGCGACCCGGCGGCGCAACGCCTGGCCTTCCACTACCCGGGGCACGCTGAAGACAGCGTGCGGATGGCCGTAGACCACGCCTACCAGATCACGCTTGAAGATGGCAGCACCGTGCAAGGCCTGACCGACGCCAGTGGGCTTACCGAACGCGTCGAGCGCGAAGCGATGCACCAGGCACAAGTGGCTGCCTTGCGCAGCACCAGCAGCAAAGGAGGCAGCCAATGAGTGGCGATCAAATTACCGTGGCTGAAAGCGTCACACGGCTGGTACCCAACTTCAGCACCGAACGCAAAATGGAAGTGCCCGCCGACCTGCCAGGGGTGGTGATCTTCTTGCACGGCGTGAATGACCCGGGGGCTTCATACGAATCGGTGGAGACGGGGTTGTGCCAGGGGGTGAATGAGCGTCTGGATCGGCCTGATCTGAAGGCGGGGCGGTATGGGGCTGCCTACAGTGCTGCGGACAAACGCCCAGTTAAAGAGCGCAGTGAAGATGACATTGCAAAGCTGGACGATCCAGACACGTACCTCTATCGGCGAGACACGGCCGACCCGAAAACACGCAGCCTGATGATCCCGTTTTACTGGGGCTATCGTGCTGAGCCTGGCGAGATCAAGCGCGATAAAAACGACGATCCGACCAAACTGCGCGGCCAATACCAGGACGTGTTCGAAAACCGCCTGGACCGGCACTTCGCCAAAGGCGGCGGGTTCTTCGCCAATGCCACCAACAACCTGCTGGAGATGTACAGCCCCGGCTTTGCCAAGTTTATCCGGCATCTCGCACAACCCATGCTCTCCAACACCCAGTACATGGGTAAAGGCCCACACCGGCGTTACTTTGTGCTCGCAGCAACGCGATTGGCCATGTTGGTCAGTGAGATCCGCCGTGTATCGCCTGATGAAACCATCACCATCATGGGCCACAGTCAAGGCACCTTGATTACCCTGCTTGCGCAAGCCCTGTTGATCGACAAGGGCCAACGCTGTGCCGACACCGTCATCATGGTGGACACGCCTTACAGTGTGCTGCCCAAAACCACCCCCAAAGCCCATGACACACTCGCCACATTGATCAACATCGCCACCGCAGTCACCCAGGCACCCCACGCCCAGCCGCCGCTGTCCGCACTCAGGGACAGCAAGACCTACGGCGGTCGCACGGGCCCCAGGTGGTCACCCATACAGGGCTCGCGCAGGGACACGGTCGGCAACTTCACCGTTTTTCCCGAGCGTGATAATCGCGGCAAGGTTTACCTGTACTTCTGCCCGGACGACACCACCGTCGCCCTGGACGACGTGCATGGCATCGGTACCTATGGGGTGCCCAATACCTTGCCGGACGGCAAACCGGCGATGGCGGCGTTGCAGTCCGTGCGGTTTTACCAACGCCTGTGGACCAAGCGTCATCGCGACGGTAAGCCGGTACTGGTCGGCGACGCCATACAACAAACGGTGCTGCGTGCCAAAGGGGAACCCCGCTACCCTGGCGGGTGGTCAGGCGGCGCCGTGGCCTCGCAAGCGCCAATAGCAAAAGGTCAGGAAGTGCTGATCAATGCCGAACCTTTAAGCCCACCCTATGCTCCAGATTTGTTTGGCGGCGAGGTAGAACGGGGCACACCCACCCAGGCAGGCAAGGACAGCCCCGATGACGTGAGTATCCGCTCCGCGCTGGGCAATCCGAAAGCCCGCTTCAAATGGTTCAAGGTGCGTACCAGCCCTCATCGCGTGGACTCGCATGCAGAACTGGCCCGATGGAACGCTGGCAAAGAGCCCGGTGATCAAACTTCAGCCATAAGCCAAGTACCCGTGTATCGAGGCTCAGAGGTGAAAGAGTACGTCATTTTTCGTGAAGAAACGCCTAATGATATTCAGGAGCGGATGCGCGAAGATAAGAAAGAAAGGGAGACTAACAGCTACCACTCGGCCGTTTTGCGCAGCCCTGAAAACCAGCGCTGGGTAACGGCGATGGATATTGCTATTGGCCAGGCGCACAGCCTTGATGATCCGGATATGCGGGAGGTGTTGGTAGCGATTGCGGATTGGAAGGTGGATAAAACGATATATAACAAAACCACGAAGTTACCGGGTTGGGCGAAACTGAGTGAGGAGGCCCAAGCATTGGTGACTGCCAGTTTTCGGTATTATGAAGAAGGCTTATTCCCACCCTCTGGTCTGGTATCGCTTATGCCACCGTCTATGGTAGTCACAGCACCCGAACAAGGAGTTGGCCGATGAAGGACAATCCGCCCTCCACTCAGACGCGGCCCAACCTTAAACCTTATCTGTGGATCGCCGGGGTACTCCTTGTGCTCTGGATCAGCTTCATCTGGATTGTCCAACTCAAAGCACAGGAAACTAACATGATACTTAGGGACATGAAACCCGTCCTAGCCTGGGGCATTGCCGCCATTGTCGGCCCGCTACTGATGATCTTCGGCATTCACTGGTGGGGCAATGCCCTGGCAAGTGAGAAGGCAGAGTTTGCCAATTATCGCAACCAGATGGAGCTCAGAAACGCCGAACAACAGGCCACTCGAGTTCGCACCTACGCCTTGGAAATTCGGGGAGTCGGACTTGGAATATACACAGATGGCCAGTCCAAAATCTGGCAGTTCATAAAGAAGAAGAACGACAATTTCACATCGATCTACCCGCAGGACGCGAAAGACTACGACCCGTCTTTAGACGTAAGGGAAAGCTCCGCAAACATCAAAGTCCGTATTGCATTCAAGAACTCGGCAGGTGAGGCAGTAGCGTACTGGCCAATCCCGGTGTTTGCGCTGGGACCGCCCGCTCCCTACGACAGCGACTACAGTGCAGCAGGCCTGATCAACTCAGGCCGTAACGCCGCGACCTTGGGCGTTACCCAGTTTTTGTGGCAAGACAATGAAAGCACGACGCATGCTCAAGGCATGATCGAGCGACTGTTCACGTTTTTTGACGATAACCCGAAGGTGCCACAAGCCTTGATCGCAAGCGAAGACGGTGACGTGACGCGAAACGGCTATCGCAAACCCGGCACACCGGGATTGCAAAATGGCCACGTGGTTCCGACAATCTACGAAAGCATGACTGGCCTGCTGGTCACACGTTCGGACCGAGTGGACCGCTACATTCGTCCCTTCGTCACCCGTGACGCCGAGGACAATCAGGATAAAAAAACTGACTTTGGCAAGTTGTGGGCGTTTTATTGGGACCGGAGCAAGGCCTTTGGAGATTGGTATGTAGCCGCCGAGCATGCCAAAGGCAATAAAGTGCTATTACCACCCAGCACCATGTCTACCGCCTACTGGCAAGCGCAACTGCCTATTTTGTGGAAAACCATCGACAACCGCGGTCCAGGCCATTTCGAACCGTCCCCCTGGCTGCCCGTGCGTTGGGCCGAACACCAGCTGAAGGAGTTCGACGCAGCGCCAGTGCTGGGTTACCTGCACCGTCCGATCAAGGTCTCGATGCAGGACGAACACGGCAAGCGCCTCAAACCCGCATTGCAGGCGAAGGTGTTGCAAGCGGGTTGGCTCAAGGCCCTCGAAACCCTGCCCGATGGGCAAAAACCGGTGCGCGTGTTCTACGACACCACTAACAACGCTGAAGCAGAAATCGCCCTGACCAACGCCCTGCACAGCCTCAATACCGATGGCCAAGGCCTGGACGTGGGCAATGTCGACGAGGGCTATGACATCGGTCGGCGCCTGGGCAATACCGGTGTCAGCGGAGCGCTGGTGGAGATCAACCTGGCCACCATTGCCAGCTACCTCGATGGCGGTGCCAGTGCCGTGGTCTACGCTGGCAGCGACGGCAGCCTCACCGTGCAGATGATCAGCCCGCCAGATGAGGCACGCAAGGCGAAGAACCAGCAGAACCGTGGCGCTGACCCCTTCAAGTATGGCCTCCCCAGTATCGGACGATCCTAGGCATGAACCCTCCCATCTGTCTGGGCGACCCCACCAGCAGCGGGGGCAGCGTGCTGTCATGCCAGCTGGCTGGCACCCACACCGTCAACGGTAAAACGCCAGCCGTGCTGGGCGACAAGGCCAGTTGCCCGCTTCACCAAGGGGTTTTTGCCTTTGTCGAGGGGCATCCGAGTCGTCGCATGAACGGTAAGCCAGTGGTGCTGCAAGGCCATCGGCTGGCATGCGGGTGTCATGGGGTGGCCAGCCATGCGCTGAATGTGAGCGTTGAATAATCACGCGTTTCAGACCGCCCAGACTCAAACCTCATCAGCGGATCGCCAGAGTGCAGCTTGTGCTCTGGCTCTGCTTCATCTGGATTGTCCAACTCAAAGCACAGGAAGCCGGCATGGTACTTCGCGACATGAAACCCGTCATGGCCTGGGGCATTGCCGCTATTATCGGCTCGCTGCTGCTGATCTTCGGTATCCATTGGTGGGGCAATGCCCTGGCAAATGAGAAAGCAGAGTTGACCAGCTATCGAAGGCAAGTAGAGACCAAAATCGCCGAACGGCAGGCCACCCAGGTTAGAACCTACGCCTTGGAAATTCGGGGGGTGGGACTTGGGATCTATAAAGATGGCCAGTCCGAAATCTGGCAGTTCATCAAGAAGAAGAATGACAACTTCGCTTCAATTTACCCGCAGAACGCTAAAGACTACAACCCATCATTAACCGACAGGAAAAGCTCCAGAGATATCAAAGTTCGTATCGCATTCAAAAGTTCGGCAGGTCAAGCAGTAGCTTACTGGCCGATCCCGGTGTTTGCGTTAGGACCTCCCGCCCCCTACGAAAACGGTTTTAGAGCGGCGGGTCTGATCAATTCAGGGCGTAATGCTGCGACCTTGGGCGTTACTCAATTTCTGTGGCAAGACGATGAAAGCACGACCCATGCTCAAGGCATGATCGATCGACTGTTCACGTTTTTTGATGATAACCCCAAGGTGCCGCAAGCCTTGATCGCGAGCCGGGACGGTGACATGACACGAGATCTCTTTCGCAAACCCGGCACACCGGGGCTGCAATATGGCCACGTGGTTCCGACGATCTACGAAAGCGCGACTGGCCTGCTGGTCACGCGCTCGGACCGAGTGGACCGCTACATTCGCCCCTTCGTCACCCATGACGCCGAGGACAATCAGAACAAGAACTCTGACCTGGGCAAGCTGTGGGCGTTTTACTGGGACCGGGACAGGGCATTTATAGACTGGTATGAAACTGCCGAACACGCTAAAGGCGTCAAATTCTCGCTAGCCCCAGGCACCATGTCCACTGCCTACTGGCAATCGCAACTGCCCACCCTCTGGAAAACCATCAGTAACCGCGGCCCAGGCCATTTCGAACCGTCCCCCTGGCTGCCCGTGCGTTGGGCCGAGCACCAGCTGAAGGAGTTCGACGCAGCACCCGTGCTAGGTTACCTGCACCGTCCGATCAAGGTCTCGATGCAGGACGAACACGGCAAGCGCCTCAAACCCACGTTGCAGGCCAAGGCTTTGCAAGCGGGTTGGCTCAAGGCCCTCGACACCCTGCCCGACGGGCAAAAACCGCTGCGCGTGTTCTACGACACCACTGACAACACTGAAGCAGAAATCGCGCTGACCAACGCCTTGCACGGCCTCAATACCGATGGCCAAGGCCTGGACGTGGGCAATGTCGACGAGGGCTACGACATCGGTCGACGCCTGGGCAATACCGGCGTCAGCAGCGCACTGGTGGAGATCAACCTGGCCACCATCGCCAGCTACCTCGACGGCGGTGCCAGTGCCGTGGTGTACGCCGGCAGCGACGGCAGCCTCACCGTGCAGATGATCAGCCCGCCAGATGAGGCGCGCAAGGCGAAGAACCAGCAGAACCGTGGCGCTGACCCCTTCGAGTATGGCCTCCCAACCGGAGGGGTACCCAGGGCATGAACCCTCCCATCTGTCTGGGCGACCCCACCAGCACCGGGGGCAGCGTGCTGTCATGCCAGCTGGCTGGCACCCACACCGTCAACTGTAAAACGCCAGCCGTGCTGGGCGACAAGGCCAGTTGCCCGCTCCACCAAGGGGTTTTCGCTTTCATCGAAGGGCACCCAAGCCGACGCATGAACGGTAAGCCTTTGGTGCTGCAAGGCCATCGGTTGGCATGCGGGTGTCACGGCGTGGCCAGCCATGCGCTGAATGTGAGCGTTGAATAATCACGCGTTCTAGACCGCCCAGACTCAAACCAGCGGATCGCCGGAGTACAGCTTGTGCTCTGGCTCTGCTTGATCTGGATTGTCCAACTCTAAGCACAGGAACCGACATGGTACTTCGCGACATGAAACCCGTCATGGCCTGGGCATTTACGCAAGGTAAGTTGGGCGGACGCTTACCCTAGGCGGGCTTAGTCCTCTGTTCTAACTCGGTATAGTCCAGTTTCCCCAGCAACAACTCCCCCGTTGACGATCATCAAATAAGGGGTCTTTTGCGGGTACTTGGAGCGGTCGCGGCTTTTGCTCTCAGAAGGGTTGTCTGGGCTACCGGCCGGAAACTGCCAGAGTAAAACGTCGTCAGCTGATAATGCGCACGTTAGCGGAATCATTTTCCTTCCCTCCGCGAGCAGCTCTTTCTGTATATCTTCGGGTATGCCAACCTTCAGCGGCACGCGCTCCCAGTCGTCAGGTGAGTCACCTTGGACAAGCACTACAAAGCCGTTGCCATCTTTAACGATTTTCAAGACTGCTTCATTATCGGGACGATTGGCGAAACTACCGACAAATCCGTCACAGGCGTAATCAGCCGCCGTTGCTGTCGTGCCAAAGGTCAGTGCAATGAGCGAAAGAAGCGTAATACAGGTTACTTTCGAGACCGGCAAACGGAGAAATTTACGCATGAAAAGTCCTTTTTGGATGTAATTTGAATCAGGGCCATCACCAACAAGGGTCTTATTCTACGCGGTAGCGGTGGATCTGTCAGGCTACGAAGATATCAATGCGCTGCTGAAGTTTTGCAAGAAGGATCGCTGGGACTGCTGATTTATCAGGCTACTCCCGCTCCTTGCAACACCATATGTCGTTAAAAACGCGAGACGCATGACGAACTATTTAATTCTGCATTTCCAATACCCACGACCTCCAGACGCCTGCCGAGCAGCATTGGGATAAAGTTGTTAGGGGAATGCTGGTACCAGTGGACTGAAGCCAATAGTTGCTGACACGTAATGTGTATTCAGCGGACGCTTACGCTTCATCTTGCTCTTGCTCTTGCTCTTGCTTCTAGGCGCGCGGTAGTTCAGCAAACGCCGAATGCGACTTCAGGAGGCCGAGCGCCGGCCTTGCTCCCGGGAGGACCGCGCTGCAGGCCCCATCCTGGGGCCCAGCGCTTGACGGGCATCCATGCCCGTCACCTCCCTCCGCAAGACCTGCGTTCGGCCTCCTGAAGTCGCAATTTGCGTCGCCTGGACTATCGCGCGCTTAGAAGCCAAAGCCAAAGCAAAAGCAGAGCAAGAGCAACGCTACTGCTTCAATGCCCCGCCGAAGCTGGCCCAGCCTTGGCAGTAAACGGCGGCTTCGCCAACCACACCAGCAGAATCAACCCGGCAAACACCCAGGTCATCAAGGTGAAGTAATCCACCGTCGACATCATGTACGCCTGCGCATTCACGATCTGCTCCAGCTTCGCATAATTCTGCGAACTCGCCCCACCCAACTGCTCCAGCGTATGCCGCGTCGCCGGATCAAACTGGCTGATGTGCTCGCTCAAATAGGCATGATGCTGGTCCGCCCGGCGAATCCAGATCCAGGTCGTCAACGATGCGGCAAAGCTCCCCCCCAACGTGCGCAGGAACGTCGCCAGCCCCGAACCATCGGCAATCTGATGCGGCGGCAAATCCGACAACAGGATGCTCAAGGTCGGCATGAAGAACAGCGCCACGCCAATCCCCATGAACAACTGCACCAACGCAATGTGCTGGAAATCCACCTCGCTGGTGAACCCTGCGCGCATGAAGCAGCTGGTACCGATCGCCAGGAACGCCAGCCCCGCCAGCACCCGCAGGTCGAAGCGGTGCGCGTACTTGCCCACGAACGGCGACATGATCACCGGCAACAGACCGATCGGCGCCACCGCCAAACCCGCCCAGGTGGCGGTATAGCCCATCTGCGTCTGCAACCACTGCGGCAGGATCAGGTTGATGCCGAAGAACCCCGCGTAGCCACCGACCAGCACTATGGTGCCGATGCGAAAGTTACGGTGGGCAAACAGCCGCAGGTTGACCACCGGGTGGCGGTCGGTGAGTTCCCAGATGATGAAGATCGCCAGGAACACCACCGAAATCAACGTGCCGACAATGATGAACGACGACTCGAACCAGTCCAGGTCATTGCCCTTGTCCAGCACCACCTGCAACGCGCCCACGCCGACGATCAGCGTCAGCAGGCCGATGTAGTCCATCGGCTGGCGGCTGGTGACCACCGGCCGCGCGCGCATCTGCTGGCGCACCACGGCGGCGGCGAACAGGCCGATCGGCACGTTGATGAAGAAGATCCACGGCCAGCTGTAGCTGTCGGTGATCCAGCCACCCAGTATCGGCCCGGCAATCGGCGCCACCACCGTGACCATCGCCAGCAAGGCCAGGGCCATGCCCCGTTTGGCCGGCGGGTACACGGCAATCAGCAAGGTCTGGGTCATCGGGTACAAAGGCCCGGCCACCACCCCCTGCAACACCCGAAAGCCCACCAGCTCCGGCATCGACTGCGCCACGCCGCAAAGGAACGACGCCAGCACGAACAGCAACGTGGCCCAGATGAACAGTTTCACCTCGCCAAAGCGCCGGCTCAGCCAGCCGGTCAGTGGCAAGGCGATGGCGTTGCTCACCGCGAACGAGGTGATCACCCAGGTGCCCTGCTCGTAACTCACCCCCAGGTTGCCGGAAATGGTCGGCAGCGCCACGTTGGCGATGGTGGTGTCGAGCACCTGCATGAAGGTCGCCAGCGACAACCCGATGGTCGTCAGCAACAGGCTCGGCGGGGTGAACTGGGCCGGAGCGTTGTTGCTCATCGCTGGGCCGTCTTGCCGGTGGCGCTGTTTTCGTGGATCAACCGGGCGATCAGGTCGTCGGCCTCGACCAGCTGGCGGTCATACACCTGGGTGGTGTAGCTGGCCTGCTGCGGTGGCTGCTGGGCCAGGGTCGGGCCGCTCTGGTCGTGCAAGTCGACCTCCACCACGGTGGACAGGCCGATACGCAGCGGGTGGTCCTTGAGCTGGTCTGGGCTCAGGTGAATGCGCACCGGCACGCGCTGGACGATCTTGATCCAGTTGCCGGTGGCGTTCTGTGCCGGCAGCAGGGCGAAGGCGCTGCCGGTACCGGCGCCGAGGCTGTCGACCGTGCCGCTGTACTTGACCTCGCTGCCATACAGGTCGGCGCTGATGTCCACCGGCTGGCCGATGCGCATGTCGCGCAGCTGGGTTTCCTTGAAGTTGGCGTCGATCCACACCTCGTCCAGCGGGATCACCGCCATGGTCGCGGTGCCCGGCTGCAGGCGCTGGCCGAGCTGCACGGTGCGCTTGGCGACATAGCCGGTCACCGGCGCCACCAAGGTGGTGCGGGCGTGGTCGAGGTAGGCCTGGCGCAGGTCCGCCGCGGCCGCCATCACCTCAGGGTGCGAGGACACCACGGTGTCGTCGACCAGTGCGGTGCTGGTGTTGAGTTGCTGGCGCGCGCTGTTGACGGCGGCCTGGGCCACGGTCAGGTCGTCACGGGCATGGGAGATTTCTTCCGCGGCGATGGCGCCGCTGTCGGCCAGCACCTTGCGCCGGTTGTAGTTCTGCTGGGCCTTCTGCAGCTCGGCCTGGCGGGTTTCCAGCTGGGCCTTGAGCGAGTCGACGTTGCTGTACAGCCCACGCACCTGGCGTACCGTGCGGGCAAGCTTGGCCTCGGCGGACTGCAGGGCCACCTCGCTGTCGGAAGGGTCGAACTGCAACAGCACCTGGCCGGCATGCACCAGGTCGCCGTCATCGGCGCCGATGCTGGTGACGGTGCCGGTCACCAGCGGGGTGATCTCCACCACGTTGCCATTGACGTAGGCGTCGTCGGTGCTTTCGTGCCAGCGCCCGACCAGGCTGTACCAGGCCCAGGTGCCCGCGCCGGCGAGCAGCACCAGCAGCAGCAGGCCGAACAGCCAGGCCTTGCGCTTGCCCGACGCGGGCGCGTCGGCGGGGGGAGTTGAGGTGTCTGCGGGAGTGGCCATGACAATACCTTGGAATATGCGTAACAGGGATCAACGATCGCCGAAGCGGCGGATCGTCAGCGGGTCGCCGGCACCCAGCAGGACCTTGGCCAGCAGACCTTCGAGGGTCTTCAGCTCGTCTGGCTGCAGCACGCCGACCAGTTCGTTCATCGCCGCCGCGCCAATCTCAGGCAGGCGGTCGGCCAGGCGCTGGCCATCGGCGGTCAATGCCAGGCGCACCTGGCGGCGGTCATCGGCGCAGCGGTTGCGCAGGATCAGGCCCTTCTGCTCGAGGCGGTCGAGCATGCGGGTCATCGAACCACTGTCCAGGCCCAGGTAGCGGCACAGTTCGGCCGGGGTATCCACCTCGTACTGGGTGACGATGATCAGCACCTTGAACTGTGCGGCGGTGACGCCCTCCGATTCGAGGTGCCAGTCGAGAATGCGGTCCTTGAGGATCGCCGCACGGCCCAGCAGCATGCCGATGGCGCAGGTCTGGAAATTTTCCGGGGTGAAATGGGACATCGGGGTCTGCTCGGGCAATTGTTTAAAAATATTACTGCCTAGGCAGTGAATGTCAAAGCTTTGATTAGGGTGCTATGCAAATTTTCATGAAACGGCCGTTGCCGCCGACGTTTCACAGCGCGCGCAAACCCAGTGCCTGCACTGCCCGGCAGGCAATCGCCATGCCTACCAGTTCGGCCAGGCTGCCCGCCTGCAAGCGCTTCATCACCCGCCCCCGGTACAGGTCCACGGTCTTCACACTGATGCCCAGCCGCTCGGCAATTTCGCGGTTGCTCAGGCCCTGGGCCAGCGGCACGAACACGTCGCGCTCGCGGGGCGTCAGGGCATCCAGGCGTGCCTGCACCGCGGCCAGCACCTGGTCGCCCTGGCGCGCCTGCCCTGCCCGCTCCAGCGCTGCCTGCACACTGTCGAGCAGCAACTGGTCGCTGTAGGGCTTCTCGATGAAGTCGCTCGCCCCGGCCTTGAACGCCCGCACCACGATCGGCACATCGGCATGGCCGCTGACGAAAATCACCGGTATCTGCAGGCCGCGCTCGCGCAGTGCCTGCTGCACCGCCATGCCGCCCAGCCCGGGCATGCGCACATCGAGCAGCACGCAGGCCGGCCCATCGTCCACACAGGCATCGAGAAACGCCTGGCCGCTGGCGAACGGCACGCCCTGCAGGCCTACCGACTCCAGCAACCACACGGTCGAATCACGCATGCCCTGGTCATCGTCGACCACATACACCTTTGCTTGCACCCTGCCCTCTCCTTATCCCCGGTTCACTGCCAGACGGCAGCACAACACCAGCCCACCCGCCTCACCCGCACGCGCCCAAAGGCTGCCGCCAAACCCTTCGATCAGGCTGCGGCTCATGCTCAGGCCCAGGCCCAGGCCGTCGGCCTTGCTGGTACTGAACGGGGTGAAGATCTCATCCAGGCGCTCGGTGGCCACGCCCGGCCCCTGGTCGGCGACCTCGATCAGCACCCCGTCGCCCTCGCGCACGGCGCCGAGCAGGATACGTGACGGCTGCGCGCCGTGCTGCTCGCGGTTGGCCTCGATGGCATTGCGCAGCAGGTTGAGCAGCACTTGCTCGAGCAATACCCGGTCAGCAAACACCGCCGGCAATGGCCCGCCGATGCGCAGTTCGACAACGACCTGGTCGCGCGCCGCTTCCCAGGCGCACAGGCGCATGGCTTCGGCCGCTACCTCGGCCACTTCCACCGCCTGCAGGCGCCGTGGCCCCTTGCGCAGGAAGGCGCGCAGGCGGCGAATCACCTCGGCGGCGTGGGTTGCCTGCTCGGTGATGCGCTGCAGGCCCTGGCCGACCCGCTCACGCGCCTGCGGGTCGCGCTCCAGGCCTTGCAGGTAACGCTGGCTGGCATTGGCATAGTTGACCACCGCCGCCAGCGGCTGATTCATCTCGTGGGCGATGCCCGACGCCAGTTCGCCCAGGGTGGCGAGCCGGGCGCTGTGGGCCAGGTTTTCCTGGGCCTCGATGCGCAGGGTGATGTCACGCGACACGCTGACCACCTCCACCACGGCGCCGGTGTAGGTCTCGCGGATCGCCCGGCTGGCGATCTCGAACCAGCGATACCCGCCGCCGGCATGCCGCACGCGGCAGGTCAGGGTGTGGTAACCGTCCTGGTCCAGGGCGGCGGCGGCCTGGCGCAATACCTGGCGCCGCTCGCGCGGGTGCAGCAAGGCCCGCACCGGCATGCCGCGCAGCTGCTCTGGCCACAGGCCGAGCAGGCGGTAGGCAGCTGGTGAGGCGTCGAGAAAACGGCCGTCCGGGCTGTGCCGGGAAATCAGGTCGGTAGTGTTCTCGATGATCAGCCGATACAGGCGCCGGGCGCGGCTGGCTTCACGCGCGCCCTGGCGCTCTTCGCTGGCATCGCGGCAGCGGGCCAGTACCCGCTGGCCCTGGTCATCGGGGATGAAGGTCCACAGCAGAATGCGTTCGCCAACCTGTTTTTCCACATCGGCGATTGCCCGGTGCTGGCGCAGGCAGGCACGCACCAGCGCTGCACAGTTGCTCGGCAGCCAGTCGGCCAGTGCCGTGCCAGCGCCAGTCAGCGCCTGCAAGGCCGGGTTGCTTGCCAGTGCCCGGGCATCGGCGGCCAGCAGCACACTGGGTTGTGGGTCCTTGGCGAGCAAGGGTGAAAGGGTCTGGTCCACTGTCGGCGCTCGTTCTTATAGTAGTTTTACTATATTGCTATAGTCGATATTCCAACTACGATAGCGGTTCGCGTAAAACTGCGACAGGGGCAAGCGGCCATCGGCGCGCTGCCCGCACCCTGATCAGAGCTAACAATCAGCCACCGGGGGGCCACACGCACAGGCTGCGTCTGCCTCCCCTACAGGACTACCGTATGTCGATCTTCGCCCAGGGCCTGATGCCCGCTGCCGTCAACCACGTCGCCCTCACCCCGCTGAGCTTCATCGAACGGACCGCCGCCGTGTACGGCGATTACCCTGCCGTGATCCACGGCGCCATTCGCCGCGACTGGCGCCAGACCTACCAGCGCTGCCGGCGCCTGGCCAGCGCCCTGGCCGGGCGCGGGGTCGGCCGCGGCGACACGGTGGCGGTGATGCTGCCGAACATCCCGGCCATGCTCGAAGCGCACTTCGGTGTGCCGATGATCGGTGCCGTGCTCAACACCCTCAACGTGCGCCTGGATGCCGAAGCCATCGCCTTCATGCTGCAGCATGGCGAGGCCAAGGTGCTGATCACCGACCGCGAATTCCACACGGTGATCACCGCCGCCCTGGCCTTGCTCGAACACCCGCCGCTGGTGGTCGATGTGGATGACCCCGAGTACGGCGAAGGCCGTGCGGTCAGCGACCTGGACTATGAAGCGCTGCTGGCCGAAGGCGACCCGGCATTCGCCTGGGAATGGCCCGAGGACGAATGGCAGGCGATTTCGCTGAACTACACCTCGGGCACCACCGGCAACCCCAAGGGCGTGGTCTATCACCACCGCGGCGCCTACCTGAACGCCATCGGCAACCAGATGACCTGGGCCATGGGCCACCGCCCGGTGTACCTGTGGACCTTGCCGATGTTCCACTGCAACGGCTGGTGCTACCCCTGGACCATCACCGCACTGGCCGGCACCCACGTGTTCCTGCGCCGGGTCGACCCGCAGAAGATCCTCACCCTGATCCGCGAACACCGGGTCAGCCACCTGTGCGGTGCGCCGATCGTGCTCAACGCCCTGGTCAACATGCCCGAAGCCGCCAAGGCCGCCATCGAACACCCGGTGCAGGCCATGGTCGCCGGTGCCGCCCCACCGGCCAAGGTCATCGGCGCGGTCGAGCAGATGGGCATCCGGGTCACCCACACCTATGGCCTGACCGAGGTCTACGGGCCAGTCACCGTCTGCGCCTGGCATGAAGCATGGGACGACCTGCCGCTGGAGGAGCGGGCGCGGATCAAGTCGCGCCAGGGCGTGCGCTACCCCACCCTCGACGGCCTGATGGTCGCCGACCCACAAACCCTGCAACCGGTGCCGCAAGACGGCAACACCCTGGGCGAGATCTTCATGCGTGGCAACACGGTGATGAAGGGCTACCTGAAAAACCCCGAGGCCACCGCCGAGGCCTTCCGCGGCGGCTGGTTCCACACCGGCGACCTGGCCGTGTGGCACGCCGACGGTTATGTCGAGATCAAGGACCGGCTCAAGGACATCATCATCTCCGGTGGCGAGAACATCTCGACCATCGAAGTCGAGGACACCCTGTACAAGCACCCTGCCGTGCTGGAAGCCGCCGTGGTGGCCCGCGCCGACGACAAGTGGGGCGAAACGCCCTGCGCCTTTGTCGCCCTCAAGCCCGGGCACGAGCATACCCGCGAGAGCGACATCATCAGCTGGTGCCGCGAGCACCTGGCCGGGTTCAAGGTGCCGAAGACCGTGGTTTTCGGCGAGCTGCCCAAGACCTCCACCGGCAAGATCCAGAAATACGTCCTGCGCGACCGCGCCAAGGCCCTGTGAACCGTTATCGAGCCTGATATGACCGACTACACCGCTCCATTGCGCGACATGCGCTTCATCCTCCATGACGTGTTTCAGGGCCCCGCCCTGTGGGCGCGCTTGCCCGCCCTGGCCGAGCGCGTCGATGGCGAAACCGCCGATGCCATTCTTGAAGAGGCCGCGAAGGTCACCGGCCAGCTGATCGCCCCGCTCAGCCGCAATGGCGACGAACAAGGCGTGCGCTTCGACGCAGGCCAGGTCACCACCCCGGACGGCTTTCGCGACGCCTGGCGGACCTACCGCGAAGGCGGCTGGGTCGGCCTGGGCGGCAACCCGGCGTACGGCGGCATGGGCATGCCGAAAATGCTCGGCGTGCTGTTCGAAGAAATGCTCTACGCCGCCGACTGCAGCTTCAGCCTGTATTCGGCCCTGAGCGCCGGCAGCTGCCTGGCCATCGATGCCCATGCCAGCGAAGCGCTGAAGGCCACCTACCTGCCGCCGCTGTACGAAGGCCGCTGGGCCGGCACCATGTGCCTGACCGAACCCCACGCCGGCACCGACCTGGGGCTGATCCGCAGCCGCGCCGAACCCCAGGCTGACGGCAGCTACCGCATCAGCGGCAGCAAGATCTTCATCACCGGTGGCGAACAGGACCTGACCGAGAACATCGTCCACCTGGTGCTGGCCAAGCTGCCGGACGCCCCCGCCGGGGCCAAGGGCATCTCGCTGTTCCTGGTGCCCAAGTATCAAGTGGCCGCCGACGGTAGCCTCGGCCCGCGCAACGCCGTGCACTGTGGCTCGATCGAACACAAGATGGGCATCAAGGCCTCGGCCACCTGCGTGATGAACTTCGACGGTGCCAGCGGTTACCTGGTTGGTGAGCCGAACAAGGGCCTGGCGGCGATGTTCACCATGATGAACTACGAGCGCCTGTCCATCGGCATCCAGGGCATTGGCTGCGCCGAGGCGTCGTACCAGAGCGCCGCGCGCTATGCCAACGAGCGCCTGCAGAGCCGCGCCGCCAGTGGCCCGAAGGCGTCCGAAAAGGCAGCCGACCCGATCATCGAACATGGCGATGTGCGGCGCATGCTGCTGACCATGCGCGCCCTCACCGAAGGCGGCCGTGCCTTTGCCGCCTATGTCGGCCAGCAGTTGGACCTGGCGCGCTACGCCGAGGATGGCGGCGAGCGCGAGCATGCCCAGCGCCTGGTCGCACTGCTGACCCCGGTGGCCAAGGCGTTCTTCACCGACAATGGCCTGGAGAGCTGCGTGCTCGGCCAGCAGGTGTACGGCGGCCATGGCTACATCCGCGAATGGGGCCAGGAGCAACGGGTGCGCGATGTGCGCATCGCACAGATCTACGAAGGCACCAACGGCATCCAGGCCCTCGATTTGCTCGGGCGCAAGGTGCTGGCCGATGGCGGCCAGGCGCTGGCCTGCTTCGCCGCCGAAGTGCGGGCTTTCAGCGCCGGGGCACCACTGCACCGCGAAGCCCTGCAAGCCAGCCTGGCGCGCCTGGAGGCCACCAGCGAATGGCTGCGCGCCCGGGCAGGCGAGGACGCCAACCTGGTCAATGCCGTGGCGGTGGAATACCTGCACCTGTTCGGCCTGACCGCCTACGCCTACATGTGGGCGCGCATGGCGGCGGTGGCCCAGGCCAGGCACGCCGAAGACCCGGGCTTCCATGGCGCCAAGCTGGCCTGTGCGGCGTTCTTCTTCCAGCGCCTGCTGCCGCGCAGCCTGGCCCTGGAGGCCAGCATCCGCGCCGGTAGCGCCAGCCTGTACGCGATGGCGGCCGAGCAGTTCTGAGCCGGCAAGGGAGCGCTTCGCGCTTGCCGCGAAGCGTTCTCAAACGCTGGAAATCCCTTGCGAAACCGACGAAAAACCCACATAACTGATAGTCATTCGCCATTACCTCGGTTCTCGGGAACCCCTTTGCAGGGGTAGAATGCGCAAAACCCGGAGCCACGATGAACCACGACCGCCTCAATCCCAGCCCAGACGATGCCATCACCGACGCCGCCGCGCACTGGTGCATGCGCCTGCACGCCGACGATTGCACGCTGGACGAACGTGAAGCGTTCGCCCGCTGGCTGGCGGCCGACCCGCGTCACGCCGAGGAATACCAGGCAATGCTGGAAATCTGGCAAACCGCCGACCACTTGCCCCGCACCGCCACGGTCATCGACTTCAACCCGCCTGCCCGGCACGTGCCACGGGCACGCAACTGGCGGCCGCTGGCGTCGGCTGCGGCGCTGGCCCTGCTGGTGTTGCCGCTGGCCGGCTGGGTGGGTTGGGAGCAAGGCTGGTTGCCCAACCACTACCAGCATTTCGAAGCCGGTAACGACATGCAGACCGTGCAGTTGAGCGACGGCAGCACGGTCGAGCTCAACCTCCACACTGAACTGACCTACCTCAACTACAAGGACCAGCGCCAGGTCACGCTCAAACGTGGCGAGGCGTTCTTCAAGGTGCAGCACGACAGCAGCCACCCGTTCATCGTCCGCGCCGGCAATGGCCAGACCCGCGTCACCGGTACCCAGTTCAATGTGTGGAAGTACCAGGACCAGGTCAAGGTCACGCTGGTGCAGGGTTCGGTGCTGGTCAGCAGTGATGGCAGCGCCGGCGGCTACCGCCTTGGCCCTGGCATGCAAGCCAGCTACCACACCGGCGACTTCGAGCCGCAGCTGGCCGAGAACGACGACTACGACAACAGCCTGGCGTGGCGCAATGGCAAGCTGGTGCTCGACAACCTGAGCCTGGAACAGGCCCTGCCGGTGATCAACCGCTACCTCGACGCCCCGCTGCTGCTGGCCGACCCTGGCACCGGGCGCATCCGCATCAGCGGCATCTACAACACCCGCGAGGTCGGGCGGCTGGTGGACAACCTGCCCAAGGTGCTGCCGATCTACCTGACCCGCAGCAAGGACGGCAGCACCGTCCTCAACAGCATCTCGCCACCGCCCAACAAGGGCTGACGCCCTACAGCGTCATCGCCGCGAGCCAGCCGAACGCCAGCAACGGCAGGTTGTAGTGGATGAAGGTGGGGACCACGGTGTCCCAGATATGGTGGTGCTGGCCATCCACGTTCAGCCCCGAAGTCGGGCCGAGGGTCGAGTCCGACGCCGGCGAGCCGGCATCGCCCAGGGCCCCTGCGGTACCGACGATGCACACCGTGGCCAGCGGGTCGAAGCCCAGTTGCACGCACAGCGGCACGAAGATCGCCGCCAGGATCGGCACCGTCGAGAACGACGAGCCGATGCCCATGGTCACCAGCAACCCCACCAGCAGCATCAGCAAGGCGCCAATGCCCTTGCTGTGGTCGATCCATTGCGCCGAGGTCTCGACCAGGCTCTTGACCTCGCCGGTGGCCTTCATCACATCGGCAAAGCCCGAGGCGGCGATCATGATGAAGCCGATCATGGCCATCATCTTCATGCCTTCGGTGAACAGGTCGTCGGTGTCCTTCCAGCGCACGATGCCCGACAACGAGAAGATCAGAAAGCCGACCATGGCGCCGATGATCATCGAGTCCAGCCACAGTTGCACGATGAACGCCGCAGCGATCGCCAGCCCCGCCACCAGCAGGGTCAGCGGGTTGTACTGCACGCTGACCTGCTCGACCTGCTCGATGCGCGCCAGGTCGTAGTCGCGTTTCTTGCGGTAGCTGATGAACACCGCCAGCAGCAGGCCGACGAACATGCCGGCCGCCGGAATGGCCATGGCATGGGTGACATTGACCCCGCTGATATCGACCCCGGCGCGGGCGACGTTGGCCAGCAGGATTTCGTTGAGGAAGATGTTGCCGAAGCCCACCGGCAGGAACATGTACGGCGTGATCAGGCCGAAGGTGATCACGCAGGCGATCAGCCGGCGGTCGATGCGCAGGCGCGTCAGCACGTACAGCAGCGGTGGCACCAGCAGCGGGATGAAGGCGATATGGATGGGCAGGATGTTCTGTGACGACACCGCCACCACCAGCATCAGGCCGATCAGCAGCCATTTGACCTTGCCGCCGTTGGCATGGCCCTGGCGGTCGATCATGTTCAGCGCGCGGTCGGCCAGGGCATGGGCCAGGCCCGACTTGGCGATGGCCACGGCGAAGGCGCCGAGCAAGGCGTAGGACAGTGCCACCGTGGCACCGCCACCGAGGCCGCCATTAAAGGCCTTGAGCGTGCCTTCGATCCCCAGGCCGCCGACCAGGCCACCGGCCAGGGCGCCGATGATCAGGGCGATGACCACGTGCACGCGGGACAGGCTGAGTATGAGCATGATGCCGACGGCGGCGATCACTGCGTTCATGGTGTGGGGTTCCTCATAGCGGCAGACAAAAAAGCGCGCACTCTGACGGAGTGGGAGGGAGATGTCAAAAGCGCCATATTGCGGCGTATTTCGCTGTGACTTTAAATTGAATGTTTAAATAAAGAAAAAATGGGCAGGGCCGATACAGTGGAGGCTGGAAGCCCCAATCCAAGCCCAAAAAACCAAACCCCTTACTGCCAAAAAAAGGGATTCACCCCCATGCCTTTGCGACAACTTTCCATCCAGTGGAAAATTACCCTGCTCGCCGGTCTATGCCTCGCCGGCATCGTCACCCTCCTCGTCGGCCTTTCGCTGTACCGCATGGACCACAGCTCGGACCTGGTCAAGGCCAGCAGCATGCAGATGCTCACCGAGGCCGCGCAGTCGCGTATCGAGTCGCAAGGTGAAGTTCAGGCCCTGAACATCCGCCGCCAGTTCATGGATGCCTACCAGTACGGCGCGGGCTTCTCGCGCCAGGTGCTGTTCCTGCGCGAACAGGCGGAAAAACGCTTCCTCGACGCCTTCGACCTGCGCGAGGACATGACCCGCCAGGTGCGCGCCGCACTGCAGGCCAACCCCGACCTGCTCGGCCTGTCGCTGGTGTTCGAGCCCAATGCGCTGGACAACAAGGACAGCCTGTTCGCCGGCAAAGCCGAACTGGGCAGCAACGAAACCGGGCGCTTCGCCCTGTACTGGTCGCAACCGCGCGCCGGCCAGCTGACCGCCATGGCCCTGCCCGAACACGACATGGCCAACACCGAAATCGGCCCCAGCGGCCAGCCGGCCAACACCTGGTGGAGCTGCCCGCGCAGCACCGGCAAGGTCTGCGTGGTGGAGCCGTACTTCTATGACATCGACGGCCAGCGCGTGCTGATGACCAGCATCGTCTTCCCGCTGGCGGTCAACGGCAAGATCCTCGCCACCCTGTCCATCGACATCAACCTCAACAGCCTGCAGGCCCTGAGCCAGGACGCCAGCCGCAGCCTCTACGAAGGCCGCACCACGGTCGGCATCCTCAGCCCGGTCGGCCTGCTGGCCGGCTACAGCGCCGACGCCAGCAAGCTGGCCCAGCGCTTCGACCAGGTCGACCCGCGCCAGGGCGCCGAACTGGTACGCAAGCTGGCCGAGGGCAAGCTGACCACCCTGCACGACCAGGCGCGCCTGAAAGTGCTGGCCGCCTTCGAGCCGATCCCCGGCGCCCAACCCTGGGGCGTGCTGCTGGATGTGCCGGAAAACGCCCTGACCGGCCCCGCCGAAGCACTCAAGCAAGAGCTGGACACCCTGAACACCAGCGGCACCCTGCTGGAGCTGGGCCTGGGCCTGGCGGCGGCGATCGCCGGCCTGCTGCTGGTCTGGCTGATGGCCCGTGGCGTGACCAAGCCGATCCTCGGCGTGGCCGCCATGCTCAAGGACATCGCCAGCGGTGAAGGCGACCTGACCCGCCGCCTGACCTACGACAAGCGCGACGAACTTGGCGAGCTGGCCGGCTGGTTCAACCGCTTCCTCGACAAGCTGCAACCGACCATTGCCGAGGTGAAGCGCTCGGTGCAGGCCGCCCGTGGCACCGCCGACCAGTCCTCGGCCATCGCCACTGAAACCAGTGCCGGCATGGAGCAGCAGTACCGCCAGGTCGACCAGGTGGCCACCGCCTCCCACGAAATGAGCGCCACCGCCCAGGACGTCGCCCGCAGCGCCGCCCAGGCCGCGCAGGCTGCACGCGATGCCGACCAGGCCACCCGTGAAGGCCTGGCGGTGATCGACCGCACCACCAGCAGCATCGATGCCCTGGCCGCCGACATGAGCAGCGCCATGGCCGAAGTCGAAGGCCTGGCGCAGAACAGCGAGAAGATCGGCTCGGTGCTCGAGGTGATCCGCTCGATCGCCGAGCAGACCAACCTGCTGGCGCTCAACGCCGCCATCGAAGCGGCCCGCGCCGGTGAGGCCGGCCGCGGCTTCGCCGTGGTCGCCGACGAAGTGCGCAACCTGGCCCAGCGCACCCAGGAATCGGTGGAAGAAACCCGCCAGGTGATCGAAGCCCTGCAGACGGGTACCCGTGAAGTGGTCGGTGCCATGGACAGCAGCCACCGCCAGGCCCAGGGCGGTGTCGAGCAGGTCGGCCAGGCGGTGACCGCGCTGCAGCGCATCGGCCAGGCGGTGAGCGTGATCACCGACATGAACCTGCAGATCGCCTCGGCCGCCGAGGAACAGAGCGCAGTGGCCGAAGAGATCAACAGCAACGTCGCAACCATCCGCGATGTCACCGAGTCGCTGTCCGGCCAGGCCAACGAATCGGCGCGGGTCAGCCAGTCGCTGAACAGCCTGGCCAACCAGCAACAGGCACTGATGGACCAGTTCCGCGTCTGAGCCAGGGTGCCGCTGCGCGCACAGGCGCAGCGGCACCGCTCAAGGCCAATCACGCCGGGTGAAAGCGCCCGCCTCCCAGAATCTGGTCAAGTAAGACCAACGCCCCCTCCACGTTGGGCCTGGCCCCCATCGGCAAGACGTCGGTGTCGGGCAGTGTCGCCTCACCGTACCCTGACGCCATCACCAGCAGGTGCATCTGGTCCGCGTTGAGGTAGATGTGATGCTGCTCCATCGCATAGGACTGGATCAGGCTCAAGGCGCCTGTCACCATCGGGGTGGCCGACGACGTACCGGCATAGGTGTCGGTGTAATCCCTGTCGTCCCCCTCCTCGTCCTGCAAGTCTCCATACGAAAGCGTGACCACACTGTCGCCCCAGGCGTTGAGCATGCGGTACCGATAGTTGTGGTTGGAGTAAGCATGGGGTTTGCCATCCCATGACTGGCATGCGCCCACCAGAATGGCACCAACATCGGCGTGATCGGCGAAGTTTCGATGTTGCGACAGGTCGACCCCGTGCCCGGCGACCGTGCCATGGTCGGCATCGGTACGGCTGCTGCCATTGCAGCCTGCGGCCACCACCACGGCACCACGCCGTACCAGTTCACGCACCATGTCCCGCCACAACGCATCGTGCACGGCAGGTAGCAAGGTATTCGGGTCTGCGGGATTGATGGTCTGGCGGTTGATGCCAACGATATCGCCGGGCTCGACATGACGCAGCAAGGCGCTGATCGTCAGCGACAGCCAGGTGGCGTCCTCGGCTCTGTTGTTATAGAGGTACAGTTCGCTGTCCTTCGCAATACCCGAAACGCCCAGACCATTGGCGGTCGCCACCAGGATGCCGGCTGAGGCAGTACCGTGCTTGGGGTTGTGGTTGGGGCCTTGAGTCACGACCCTCAGGTTCGGGTTATCGCGCAAGTCTTCGTGCTGGGGGAACAGGCCGCCATCGGAGAAATGGATTCGTGCACCCTTGCCTGTCACCTGCCTGCCCCAGGCACGCCGCACGTTCAAGCCTTTCCAACGGTAATTGGGCGCATCCAGGTAATGCTGCTGCTTTTCGAAGTCCGGGGTGGGCTGTGCATCCGTGCTGTCACGCTTTGCCAACACGACGGCAACGCCGCCAAGCAGCGTGATCAGACCGGCGATCACGGCAAACACTGGCGGGCTTGGCTCCTGCACATCGACATGGAACTGCAGGGACTCGACATACTCCAGTGCCGCCAGGGTTCTGGCCAGGTTGACGAAGGTGTCATTGAGCATGCTCGCCGGCTGTTTCAGCATGCCGTAGTCGGCAAGCACCTGCAGTCGCGGGTGATTGCGCTCCCCCGCAGCCAGCAGAGGCTGAGGGTCGATGACCTGCTTGAGCCTGGGCCACAACTGCACCAGCCTGGAGTTGGATTCGGGCTCCAGATCGACAAGCAAGCGCTGGTAGCCGCCCTTGACGAAGCGGATGATCAACGGCGGGCAAGCCTTGCCAGGCTCGCTCAGTGCAAGCGCCTCATACGCAGGTAACTGAACGTCCGGCAGCGAGCGTCGACGCCTTGTCGAGCCGCTGGCCAGCGGTACCTTGTCCAGCATGTTGCGTGTCAGTTCCTGCTCCTGCACCTGCACCAGCAACGGTTCGAGATCAATCACCCCGGCGGCACCTGCAGGACGCCCCCGCGCAACGGCTTCGGCATCGAGCAGTATCACCCGAGGTTGAATGCGGTAGGTGCCGGCCCTGGCTTCGACTTCAAGCAGGGCCTGGCAGCCATGATTGACCAGGGCCCCGGTGTACGCCTGGGAATACACGGATACGCCGTTGAACGACACGGGATCATCGCCATCGATGCGTTCGACTTCGTAGCGAATATGGTTGACCTTCTTCAGGTCGTCCCCTGTGCAACGAATGTGCAACCTGCCGTCGAAACGGAAATTCCGGTAATAGGTGAAGTTCAATTTCAGCTTCATGTTTTCAGTCCTTGTGCCGCCTGCCCGGGTGGCATGCGTGGCCGGATTGTTCGTGCATGCCCCTGCCGCGCCCATTGCGAAAGCCTTCCCGCAGGCAGTGAAAACCCGTCGTCTACACTTGCCGCAACCCATGCAGTGGCAATCGACGAGGCCCCCATGAAAAAAATCCCTGCGCTGCTGGCCGGCCTGTTGCTCACCCTCGGCCTGGCCAGCACCGACAGCGCCGCATCGGCAGAAGCTGGCAAACCCATCCACTTCGGCGCCATCGGCTGGGAAAGCGGCGCCCTGACCACGGAAATCCTGCGCCACATCGTCGAGCACGGTTACGGCTACCCCACCGACACCCTTCCCGGCAGCAGCGTGAGCATGGAAGTGGCGCTGGCGCGCAACGACCTGCAGGTGATCGCCGAGGAATGGGCCGGGCGCAGCCCCGCCTGGGTCAAGGCCGAACAGGCCGGCCAGGTGTTCGCCCTGGGCGACACGGTGAAAAACGCCGAGGAAGGCTGGTGGGTGCCGGCCTACGTGATCAAGGGCGACAAGGCCCGAGGCCTCAAGCCGCTGGCCCCTGACCTGCGCAGCGTCGATGACCTCAAGCGCTACCCCAAGGTGTTCAGCGACCCCGAAGCGCCTGAAAAAGGCCGTTTCCTCAACAGCCCCAGCGGCTGGACCTCGGAGACCGTCAACAGCCAGAAGCTCAAGGCCTATGGCCTCGACGGCCTGTACAACAACTTCCGCAGCGGCTCGGGTGCAGCGCTGGACGCCGAAATCAGCTCGGCCATCCGCCGTGACCAGCCGGTGCTGTTCTACTACTGGAGCCCGACACCGCTGATCGGTCGCTATGACCTTGTGCGTCTACAGGAGCCGCCGTTCGACGCGGCCGCCTGGGCCACCCTGACCGACGCGAAAAACCCCAACCCGAAAGGCAGCCAGTCGCTGCCGGCGAAACTGTCGATCGGCGTGTCCAAGGCGTTTCGCGAGGGCTACCCGGACCTGGTAGCGGTGTTCGAGAAGGTCGACCTGCCCATCGACCGGTTGAACAAGGCCCTGGCCGAAATGAACGAGAAACGCCAGCAGCCCGTCGACGCAGCAAAGGATTTCCTGCGTGCCAACCCGGACGTGTGGAAGGCCTGGCTGCCGGCTGAGGTGGCCGGCAAAGTCGAGGCCAGCCTGTGAGCGCGGGCTTCCCCCAAGCCCTGCAACTGTCCTTCGCCGACACCATCAACCGCCTGGTCGACTGGCTGGTGCTGCACTATGGCGACCACCTGCGCAGTGTCTCCGACCAGCTGCTGCAATTGCTGGTCGGCCTGGAGAACCTGCTGCGCCTGATGCCCTGGTGGCTGCTGTTGCTGCTGGTCGGCCTGCTCGCCTGGCACGCCAGCCGCAGCCTGCTGCGCAGCGTGGTGCTGGTTGCGCTGCTGGCGTTCATCGGCATGCTCGGGCTGTGGGACAAACTGCTGCAGACCCTGGCGCTGGTGTTGGTCAGTACCGGCCTGTGCGTGCTGGTCGGCGTGCCGCTGGGCATACTCCTGGCCACCCGCCCGCTGGCCCGGCGCCTGTTGTTGCCGGTGCTGGACGTGATGCAGACGCTGCCGGCCTTCGTCTACCTGATCCCGGTGCTGATGCTGTTCGGCCTGGGCAAGGTGCCGGCGGTGTTCGCCACCTTGATCTATGCCTTGCCACCGCTGGTACGGCTGACCGAGTTGGGCCTGAGCCAGATCGACCCGTCGTTGCTGCAAGCCGCCCATGGCCTGGGCGCCGGCCGCTGGCAGCGGCTGCGGCGCATCGCCCTGCCGCTGGCATTGCCGAGCATCATGGCCGGGCTCAACCAGTCGGTGATGATGGCCCTGTCGATGGTGGTGGTGGCTTCGATGATCGGCGCCCGCGGGCTGGGCGAGGATGTGCTGGCCGGGATCCAGACGCTCAATGTCGGCCAAGGGGTCGAAGCCGGGTTGGCCATCGTCGCACTGGCGATGGTGATCGACCGCATCAGCCAGGCCTATGGGCGCAGTGGCAAGTAACCGCGCCCACACGCCTGGGGGCAATCAATACCTGATCATCACCGACTTCAACTCGGTGTAGTCCTCGATGAACGCGCTGCCGAACTCACGCCCCACCCCGGAAGCCTTGGTCCCGCCAAACGGCACCGCCGGGTCTAGGAAGGTGTGCATGTTCACCCACACCGTGCCGGCCTCGATCTGCGGGATCAGCCGCAGCGCCTTGGACAGGTCGTTGGTCCACAGGCTGGCGGTCAGGCCATATGGGCTGTCGTTCATCAGCTCGACCAGTTCTTGCTCGTTATCGAACGGCAGCACACAGACGATCGGCCCGAAGGTTTCCTCATGCAGCAACGGGTCGCTGGCGCCGTTGGCCAGCACCACGGTCGGCTCGACGAAATACCCAGGCCGGTCAACCGCCCTGGCACCACACACCACCGTGTTGTTGGCCCGCGCCCGCTCGAAGAAGCCGAGAATCTTCTGCAGGTGCGCGGCATTGGCCAGCGGCCCGAACTGCGCCTCAGGGTCCAGTGCCGAGCCGATCTTCATCTGCCCCAGCGCCGCGCCCAGCTTGCGGGTGAATTCCTCGACCTTGCTGTGGTGCACGTACAAACGCTCTGGCGATGCGCAGACCTGCCCTTGGTGCACGTAGGCCGTTTGCACGATACCGGCCACGGCGCCGTCGACATCGACATCGGCCAGCAGGGCCGCGGCATTCTTGCCGCCCAGCTCCAGGGTGGCGCGGGTCAGGTTGGCCGCCATGGCCGCCTTGCCCACGGCAATACCGGTCGGTACCGAACCGGTGAAGGCCACCTTGGCCACGTCCGGGTGCTCGATCAGCCGCTGCCCGGCCTGGCCACGGCCGTTCAGCACGTTGAGCGCGCCCGCCGGCACACCGGCTTCGATGGCCAGTTCGGCGATGCGCAGCAACGTCAGCGGGGTGAACTCGCTGGGTTTGATGACGACGGTGCAACCGGTGACCAGCGCCGAGGCGATCTTCCAGATGCCGATCATCACCGAGAAATTCCACGGCACGATCCCCGCCACCACGCCCACCGGCTCGCGCAGGGTGAACGCGGTGTAGCGCTCGCCGGCAAACGACGGGATCGAGGGCGTCATGGTCTGCCCGGTGATCTTGCTCGCCCAACCGGCGAAGTAGCGCAAAAATACCACGCTCTGGGCGATCTCCAGGCCGCGGGTCAGGTTGATCGACTTGCCCGAGCACAGGGTTTCCAGCTGCGCCAGCTCTTCGGCATTGGCCTCGATCAGGTCGGCCAGGCGGTTCAGCACCACGCCCTTGTGATACGGCGAAACCTCGGCCCAGGCGCCCTTGAAGGCTTGCCGCGCACTGCGCACCGCGCGTTCGACCTCGGCGTCGCTGGCCTCGGCAACCCGGGCGATGACCGCGCCGCTGGAGGGGTCATGGATAGCGATCGATGGCCCCGCCTCGCCCGCCAGGTACCGGCCCTCGATGAAATGGCCATGGGGCCTGGCGAGGAACTCGACCACGGCAGGTAACAGCTGGATATCGCTCATGACATGACTCCTGGATGGCAGTGCAAGAAGGTGTGCCGGCCGATCTTCAAACGCCCGCCCACCCGCCTGCCAGCCCCGCATGGCGTTTTGTCAGGCAGCCTCAAGAGAATGTCACGCTGGGCAAATCGCCCCGCCGGGCCGGGCGGCACACTGCGACCACTGCGATATCTGCATGACCACTGAATCACGCAAGCGTTGTGCCTTTCAGCCCGCTCGGTCAGCGGGCTTTTTTTCGCCTCAAAAATGCATAACAATATGAATTCTTATTCTTTTTTTGTTAATCACAATTGCGCTATAACTCTCCCAACTGTACAGCCGCCAACACCCGGCCAACTGTCTGCAGCGCAACACCTGATCAACAATCAACGCCCACAAGGCAACACCGGTAGCGCCCTTAAACTCGCAACCTGTTGATCTAAAAAGAATTAACAACTCGGCACGACGATTGCTCAAGCAAAGTCCCCCGCTCAACAAGAACCGGAGACCTGCCCATGAGCACCCCACTGAACGTCGTCGCCCTGTCCGGCGGCACCACCCGCCCATCGCGCACCCTGGCCCTGACCGAGGCCATCCTCGCCGAACTCGGCCAGCATCTGCACATCAAGCCACACCTGATCGAACTGGGCGACATCGCCCGGCCACTGGGTGCCGCGCTGTGGCGCAGCGAACTGCCCGACGCCGTGGAACAACAGCTGCGCCTGGTGGAAAAAGCCGACCTGCTGGTGGTTGCGGCACCCGTCTACCGCGGCAGCTTCCCCGGCCACTTCAAGCACCTGTTCGACCTGATCGGCCAGGACGCGCTGGTCGACACCCCGGTGCTGCTCGCCGCCACCGGTGGCAGCGAGCGCCACGCGCTGGTGCTCGACCACCAGCTGCGCCCACTGTTCAGCTTCCTGCAGGCCCTGACCCTGCCTATCGGCGTCTACGCCAGCCAGGCCGAGCTTGCCGACTACCGGGTTTCCAGCGATGCCCTGGACGCACGCATTCGCCTGGCTGCCCAGCGCGCGGTGCCGCTGTTCGGCGCCCATCACGCTCTGCGCCAAAGCGCCTGAGGAGTCGCCATGAATGCACCTTTGCATGCGGCCCGCCCGGCACTGGCGGTCGCGCGCGAACTGGCCACACAGTTCGCCCAGAGCGCAGTGGAGCGCGACGAGCGCGGTGGTACGCCCAAGGCCGAACGCGACGCCCTGCGCGGCAGCGGTTTGCTGTCGCTGGTGATTCCACAGGCGTTCGGCGGCCAGGGTGCGAACTGGCATGACACCTTCGAGGTGGTGCGCGAGTTCGCCCGGGTCGACAGTTCGCTCGCCCACGTGTTCGGCTTCCACCACCTGATGCTGGCCACGGTGCGCCTGTTCTCGCGCCCGGACCAGTGGCAACCCTGGTTCGAGCAAACCGCGCGCAAGCACTGGTTCTGGGGTAACGCACTCAACCCGCTGGACACCCGCACCGTGGTCAAGCACTTCGACGGCTGGTGCGAGTTCTCCGGCAAGAAGAGCTTCTGCTCCGGCGCCAGCGACTCGGAAATGCTGATCGCATCGGCAGTGGACGAGCGTGCCGGCGGCAAGCTGCTGATCGCCGCCATCCCCAGCGGGCGCACCGGCATCACCCTGCACAACGACTGGAACAACATCGGCCAGCGCCAGACCGACAGTGGCAGCGCCACCTTCGAACGGGTGCGGGTCGAGCACAGCGAACTGCTGCTCGACCCCGGCCCGTTGAGCACACCGTTCGCCGCCCTGCGCCCGCTGATCGCCCAGTTGCACTTCGCCAACCTGTTCCTCGGCATTGCCGAAGGTGCCTTCGACGAAGCGCGCCAGTACAGCCTCAAGGAAAGCCGGCCGTGGTTCCGCTCAAGCGCTGCCAGCAGCGCCGAAGACCCTTACGTGCTGCGTCACTACGGCGAGTTCTGGGTGGGCCTGGAGAGCGTGCGCCTGCTGATCGACCGCGCCGCCCGCCAGCTCGACAGCGCCTGGGCCAAGGAGCAAGCGCTGAGCGCCGAGGAACGCGGCGACCTGGCCCTGGCCATCGGCACCGCCAAGGTCGCGGCCACGCGCCACGGCCTGGACATCTGCAACCGCCTGTTCGAGGTGACCGGCGCCCGCGCCACCCACGCCTCGCTGCGCTTCGACCGCCACTGGCGCAACCTGAGGACGCAAACCCTGCACGACCCGGTGGATTACCGTATCCACGAGCTCGGCGAGTGGGCCCTCGGCGGCAAGCGCCCCGCCCCATCCTTCTACTCCTAAGGATCGCTCATGCAACTGCTGACCCTCCCCCCGTCACCGACATTGGCTACCTCGATCAGGGCGACCGCACAGGTCTTCGAAGACCCCAGGTCGCAGGCGCTGCTCGCCCACCTGCAACAGGTCGCCCCTAGCGAGGCCAGCGTCCTGATCATTGGCGAAACCGGCACGGGCAAGGAGCTGGTCGCGCGCCACATCCACAACCTCAGCGGCCGGCGCAACGGCCCGTTCATCGCAGTGAACTGCGGTGCGTTTTCCGAGTCGCTGGTCGAGGCCGAGCTGTTCGGCCATGAAAAGGGCGCCTTCACCGGCGCCCTGGCGGCCAAGGCCGGCTGGTTCGAAGAGGCCAACGGCGGCACGCTGTTCCTCGACGAGATCGGTGACCTGCCGCTGCCGATCCAGGTCAAGCTGCTGCGCGTGTTGCAGGAGCGCGAAGTGGTGCGCCTGGGCTCGCGCAAGAGCATCCCGATCAATGTGCGGGTGCTGGCGGCGACCAACGTGCAGCTGGAGAAAGCGATCAACGCCGGGCACTTCCGGGAAGACCTGTACTACCGGCTGAACGTGGTGACCCTGCAGTTGCACCCGCTGCGTGACCGGCCGGGGGACATCCTGCCGCTGGCCCGGCACTTCATCCGCAGCTACAGCGAACGGCTGGGCTACGGGCCGGTGGAGCTGAGCCCCAAGGCCCAGGCCAAGCTGGTCGAATACAGCTGGCCGGGCAACATTCGCGAGCTGGAGAACGTCATCCACCACAGCCTGCTGACCTGCGGCGACGGACTGGTGCAGGCACAGGACCTGCGCCTGTCCAACCTGCGCCTGGAGCGCCAGGAGGACGAGCCGGCGAGCCATGGCGTGGAGGACCTGCTGCAACAGGCGTTCAGCCGGTTGTACGAGGAACAGCCCGGGGATTTGTACGAGAAGGTCGAGAATGCCCTACTGCGCTCGGCGTACCACTTCTGCCATTACAACCAGGTGCATACCGCGCAGTTGCTGGGGTTGTCGCGCAATGTCACGCGCACCCGGCTGATCGCAATCGGCGAACTGGTGGTGAACAAGCGCCGGGCGCCGGAGCCGCAAGTGCTGGATAATCGGGTGGTGCGGTTATCCATCTGAATCTGCATTTGCCTGCACAGGCCTCTTCGCGGGCAAGCCCGCTCCCACAGGCACTACACAACCCTCAAGGTTAGTGATGTACCTGTGGGAGCGGGCTTGCCCGCGAAAAGGCCGGTGCAAGCAACTCAAATCTCAGTTCCGGTCGACGCCGCGATCATCCCCGAGATCGTGATCGGCCCCGTCATCCGCGCCCTGCCCTGCACCGTTGTCATCACCCGCCTCATTGGCCTCATGATTCGCTTCGTGGTTAGCCTCATGGTTGGCTTCGTGATTGCCGCCATCATCCGCGCCGCCACGGCCCGAGCTGGCGCCGCCGCCATCGCCGCTGTGCCCGCTTCCACCACCGCCGCTACCGCCGCCTCCGCTTCCACCACCTCCGCCATGGCCACCACCCCCGCCGCTGCCACCACCTCCGCCGTGGCCGCCGCCACCAC
>NZ_NEHW01000018.1 GCF_002112505.1 Pseudomonas sp. R28(2017) | reverse complement strand
CGTCGAAGAGCAGGCCTCCGGCTCGATCACCGCCAGCGTCGGCTTCGCCCAGAGCGCCGGCCTGATCCTCGGCGGTTCGATCAGCCAGAGCAACTTCCTGGGTACCGGCAACAAGGTGTCCATCGGCCTGACCCGTTCGGAATACCAGACCAAATACAACTTCGGTTTCGTTGACCCCTACTTCACCGAAGACGGCGTGAGCCTGGGTTACAACCTGTTCTACAGCAGCACCGACTACAGCGACTACTACGATGACGGGGTGTCCTACTACGCCATCAACAGCTACGGCGCAGGCGTCAACTTCGGCTACCCGATCAACGAGACCTCGCGCCTGACCTACGGCCTGACCCTGCAGCACGACGACATCAGCCCGGGTACCTACAGCGCCGACGAGATCTACGACTTCATCCAGCGCGAAGGCAAGAGCTTCAACAACCTCAAGGCCTCGATCGGCTGGTCCGAGTCGACCCTGAACAAAGGCGTACTGGCCACCCGCGGCCATTCCCAGGCCCTGACCCTGATGGCCACCACCCCGGGCAGCGACCTGTCGTTCTACAAACTCGACTACAACGGCCAGACCTTCCTGCCCTTGAGCAAGGACACCACGCTGCGCCTGCACACCACGCTGGGCTACGGCAACGGTTACGGCTCCACCGACGGCCTGCCCTTCTACGAAAGCTACACCGCCGGCGGCCAGGGCTCGGTACGCGGTTTCAAGGACGGCACCCTCGGCCCGCGCAGCACCCCGGCCACCGGTACCTACGCGGGCGCCGGCCAGGCCTATTACTCCGACCGCGACACCGACGTGCTCGGCGGCAACATCCTGGTCACCGGCGGCGCCGAGTACCTCTTCCCGCTGCCGTTCATCAAGAACCAGAGCCAGCTGCGCAGCTCGGTGTTCGTCGACGCCGGCAACGTCTATGCCGACACGTGCTACCTGTCCACCACCCAGGGCTGCGGCAACGTCGACCTGAACCAGCTGGCGGTGTCGCTGGGTGTCGGGGTGACCTGGTACAGCCCGATGGGGCCACTGAGTTTCAGCCTGGCGGCGCCACTGAAGAAACCGGACAACGCCGAGACGCAGATCTTCCAGTTCTCCCTGGGGCAGACCTTCTGAGTCACGGCGCACAAATTACCGGTTTTTACCCTCGCTTAACCCAAGTTGACAGTCACCTTGCCTAAGCTGAGACCTATATGAACATGCCTTGCAGGTAACCCCATGCCTCCCTTCGCCCCCACCACCCTGGCTTCGGCATTGCACGACGACAGCCCGGTCTCGCTGCCAGACCTGGTGCAGCAGCGCCTCAGTAGCGTGCTGGGCCCTCGCTACACGGTGATTCTCGCCGCCAGCGGCGACAACGCCGGCCACTACCACCTGGCCATCCAGCACCGCCAGAGCGGCCTGTCGCTGGAAGACAGCGGCGTAATCGGCCCGGGCTTTGCCGAGCGCCTGCTAGCGCTCGGCAAGCAGGTCAAGACCATGCTCGAATCCGATACATTCGCCCGCATGAGCAGCGACGAGCCGACACGGCCATTGGTGTGGATCAGCGACATGCCAAGCCCGCCCGAGGCTTGATCGAATACGCTGGCGGCACGCCCGGTGCGCCAGCAGCCATTACTCAAGAATCAAGTAGTATGTTCTGCCAATGACTTGCGAATAATGTTCCTGCCGCACCGGAATTTATCGGCACTTACAATATATGTAAGACAATTCGCAAAACCGCTAAAACTCAAATTTCTTGTAACCATTTCACGCTGTAATTTGAAATATCACTTTCATATATTCTCCTGCCTGCAAACTTGACGACAGCTTCCTACGGCCTATTCCCACAATCGCCATCGGCTGCCTCGTCAACTAGCGCCCGAACGGCAACAGCCTAGCGAACAGGAGAATGAAACTATTGATGAAAACCCTGACAACCTCATTATTGCTGGGTACAACCCTGATATCCGGCTGCGCAATAAAGCTGGTTCAACCCCACGATGCACAGCTCTACCAAAGCACCGAGCAATTCTACAAGCAGGCAGCCACGCTACTGCTCAAGGGGGAGCGCGCGAGCCCAGTGAACGTGCCGCAACTGGCCGTGATGCCCACCGAACAAGCCAGGCAACACCCAGGGCACTACAGTCATTTCCAGGCTGATTACGATTCATTGTTGATCGAAAGCAACGCACTCATCCTGCGCTCGCTGGCCAACAGTCGACAGATCAGCGCCACTGGCATGCAGATACATGCCAAGGCCGAGCGCCTGCTCAGCCGCAAGCTCAGTACCGAATGCGACAAACTGCAGCACGACTTTCCGGATGCCGACCTGACCACCCGCAACTATATCGACCTCCAGTGCCTGGTCAGCAAGTGGCAAAACGACCACGCTCGCAGCCGTGAGCAAATTCTGCCTGCGCTCACGTGGCAAACCCGGCAACAGATACTATTCGGCGGCATGCTTGCCATACAGTCTGCCGAGGCGAGCAAACAACATCCGGCGGGGGAATTGTGATGAGCACTATTATCAACGGTGTTGATTTTGATGTTGTCACGGCAGACGCGATCAAGGCAGTGAAGGCGGTTATCCAGGCAGACTGGCCGGCGGTCCAATCCACGATAGTGAGTCTTGGCCAGCGGATGGCCAGCGATGCATTGTTTGTGCAACGCCAACTGGTCAACGGCAATTTGGATGCAGCAGGCGCCCACGCGTTATTGCAGGATCAGAAAATAGTCGCCCGCATGCATTTGCGGACTGTTGCAATTATCACCCTGCAACTTGCCGACGCCATACTCGACGCCATGGCGAACGTATTCAAAATAGCAATCAATCGTGCGCTTGGCTGGGACCTGCTCCAGGTCGACTACTAAGGATCCCGAACCATGGACAGTCAAATTCGTTCTGCAGAGTTGCTGGTAAAAAATGTGCTTTCCGATCCAGAGGCCCTTCAGAAAATACAAAACGACCCGGAAACCACACTCAAGGCACTCAAGGAGGAGGCATTACAACAGCTACCACGTCTGCGCCCGCCGAACGATGCCACCACCAACCGCCTGTGGCTCGTCATCGTCGGGTCTTTCGCAGTGGTCATGCTGTACTCCGTCTGGGTACTCGGCAGTGGCGTGAACCAGGCAACGCTCGCCACCCCCGTGACCAAGTCCGACACTATCCTCACCGTGCTGATGACCGTCATCAGCTTCCTCGCCGGGCTACTGTCACCGAGCCCGGTGACCTACAAGTAAAGCCGCGCAGGCCTGGGCCACAGCCACTGTTGACCATTAAAGTGCTGAGTGGCTTGAACTTTTCCCCGTTTACCGGTCTATCTGGACATGCTCAAGCGAGCGGTATGCGCGGCCTCCAAGCGCCGCGCAACCGCATGTTCATCGACGACCTCGGGGGTTGCCTAGGCTCATGAAGTTCACTATTCCGAGACTGCTGTTTGCCAGCCTGTTCGCCCTGGCGGCCATCGGTTCTGCGTCCGCGGCGCAGATGCACGCCACCCAGGCGGCCCTGGCCACTGAAACCATCGCTCAAGCGCCGGCCAAAGCCGCCCAGAGCCCCTGGCCAAACCTGGCCAGCATCGCCGATGGCCAGCCGGCGCCGCTGCTCGCCCATGATGACGACCGCTACTGGCGCGATGGCCGCTGGCATTACCGCAATGAAGACCGCCGCCGTGAGGAATGGCGCCGGGCCCAGTGGCGCCGCGAGCAGGCCCGCCGCGAAGCCGAGCGCCGCCATGAATGGGAGCGCCGTCACGATCACGACCGCGCCCACCATTACGATGACCGCCGCTACTATCGTCGTTGAGGCCCTGGGCGTCATAACCGATCGCACATGACCAACATGCCCGGCGCGCCATGGGCGCGCCGGCAACGCTTCTCTAGGATGGCCTGGCCGTTCGAAAACAAGGAGAAGCGAAATGCCCGATACCGCCACAGCCTGTCAGCGCGTGACCTGGAACCCGATCACCAAGACCAGTTCCTTCAGCGCCCACGACCGTGAAATCCTCACCCACCACTGGCACCCCGTGGCCTTCAGCACCGAGGTGGCCGACAAGCCCTATGCCGTCACCTTGCTCGATGAGCCCATCGTGCTGTACCGCGCCGCTGGCAAGCTCAACGCTGCCCGCGATATCTGCAGCCACCGTGGCGCACCACTGAGCCGCGGCTGGGTGCAGGGCGAGAACATCATCTGCCCCTACCACGGGCTGCACTTCGGCACCGATGGCCGCTGCACGCGGATCCCCTCGGAACCCAACGCCAACCTCACCGAACGCCACCGCATCCAGATGTACACCGCCCGCGAGGACTACGGGCTGGTCTGGGTGCTGATGGCCGGCAGCGACGCGCCCTTCCCCGAGATGCCCTCCTGGCACGATGACAGCTACCAGCGCATCCTGCCGCCGTCGATCGACATCGCCGCCTCGGCCGGGCGCCAGGTCGAGGGCTTCATCGACGTCGCCCACTTCGCCTGGATCCACCACGACGCCTTCGCCGACCGCGACAACCCGGTGGTGCCGACCTACCGGGCCGAACTCACGGCCCACGGCATGCACGCCGAATACGTCAGCAGTGTCAGCAACTTCCCCAAGCACCTGCAGCACCGGGCCCCGAGCGATTTCCAGTGGAAACGCACGTTTGACGTGTTCGCACCGTTCACCGCGCGCCTTGCAGTGAATTTCCCCGACCCTGAACAGCGCCTGGTCATCCTCAACGCCGCAAGCCCGATCTCGGCGCGCAAGACCCGGATGTTCTGCGCCATCACCCGTAACTTCGACCAGCACCTGCCGCTGGACGATGTGTACGCATTCAACCAGCAAGTGTTCGAGGAGGACCGCGACATCGTCGAGCTGTGCCGCCCCGAAGACCTGCCGCTGGACCTTTCGCTGGAAATCCACATTCCGGCCGACCGTTCCTCCACCGCCTACCGCCGGGCCCTGAGCGCCCTGGGCCTGGGCCGCGCCTTCACCAGCTGACAGGCAGACGCCCTGAGGAGTATCAAGCATGTACAAATGGGAATGCCTGGTATGCGGCTTCATCTATGACGAAGCGCTGGGAATACCGGACGATGGCATCGCCGCGGGCACCCGCTGGGAGGATGTGCCACAGGACTGGTTCTGCCCGGAATGCGGCGTGGGCAAGGGTGACTTCGACATGGTCCGCCTGCCGCTGGATGCCCAGGCCGCACAAGCGCTTGCTCCGCAGGCGCCGGACCCGGTGGTGATCCTCGGTTCGGGGCTGGCCGGTTATACCGTGGCACGTGAACTGCGCAAGCTCGACGCCAACCTGCCGATCGTGATCATCACCCGCGATGGCGGCGAGTTCTACTCCAAGCCCGCGCTGTCCAACGCCTTGCAGAGCGGCAGGCTGCCCGAGCAGCTGGTCACTGCCAGCGCCGCGCAGATGGCCGAGCAACTGGCCGCCCGGGTGATCACCGGCAGCCGCGTGGACCGCGTCGACACGCACGCACAGTGCGTGTACGTCGCCGGCCAGCCGCAGCGCTACAGCGCGCTGGTGCTGGCGTTGGGCGCGGACCCTCGGCGCCCGGCGCTCGACGGTGACGGTGTGCCGGCAATCATCACCGTCAACGACCTGGACGATTACCGCCACTTTCGCCAGCAGATCGGCCAGGCCAGCCGGGTCGCGATCCTCGGTGGCGGGTTGATTGGCTGCGAGTTCGCCAACGACCTGGGGCACGCTGGCCACGCGGTGACCCTGGTCGACCGCGCCAGCTGGCCGTTGAGCCGGCTGCTGCCGGAGCCTGCCGGTGCCGCGATGGCCAGCGCCCTGACCGCGCTCGGCGTGACGCTGGCGCTGGGTACCACGCCCATCGCGGTGCAGCGCAAGGGGGCGGCATTGCAGGTGCTGATGGCCGACGACCAGGTGCTGGAAGTGGACTACGTGCTCAGCGCCATTGGCCTGGCTCCCCGCGTGGAACTGGCGCGCAGTGCCGGGCTGGCGGTGGCCAGCGGCATCGTCACCGACGCCTGCCTGCAGACCAGTGCCCGCCATGTCTACGCCTTGGGCGACTGTGCCGAAGTGCATGGGCTGGTGTTGCCTTACGTGCTGCCGATCATGCTCCAGGCCCGTGCCCTGGCGCGCACCCTGGCCGGCCAGCGGACGCCGGTTGCCTACCCGGCCATGCCGGTGACCGTGAAAACCAGCGTGCTGCCTACTGTCGTGGCTTCGCCATTGGCTGACCAGGGTGCCTGGTCGACCGAATTGCTGGGCCACTGCGACCGGGGCATTGCCAAGGTGCGTGCGGTCTTCCACGACCCACAGCGGCAGTTGCAGGGTTTTGTCCTGATGGGCGCCGCCACCGGCGAGAAGGCCGAACTGCTCAACGCCTTGCCGGACTGGAGGTAACCGCCTGCGCCCAAGCCTCGCTGTATTGTTTAGTATATAGCGAGACAATGACCAGAACCGGCCCGGGGCATTGCGCAGATGCACCGGGCCTTTGCGAGGCTGCCGTGGCCAAAGCCGTGCCCAATTGCGACACCCAACTGCTGCGCACGCTGCATACCTTGTTGTCCGAATGCAGCGTGTCGCGCACCGCCGAACGCCTCGGCCAAAGCCAGCCAGCCGTCAGCGTGGCCCTGCGCCGCCTGCGCCAGCTCACCGGCGACCCGCTGTTGGTGCGCAGTGGCAGCCGCATGGTGCTGACCAGCCATGGCGAGCACCTGATAGAACCCCTGGCCCAGGCGCTGGCCGGCATCGAGCAGGTGCTGGACCCGATCGACCGCTTCGACCCCGCCACCACCCGCCAGCATTTTCGCATCAGCACGCCGGACTACCTCAGCGTGTTCTTCGTGCCGGCCATCATCGAACGCTTCCACGCCCAGGCCCCGCTGGCCACCCTGGAACTGACCCACCTGCAGGCCGAAGGCGGCTACACCCGTGGGCTGGAGGACGGCACGCTGGACCTGGTGATCGGCAACTGGCGCAGCCCTGCGCAGCACCTGCACCTGCAGGCCCTGTGCGACGACGACCTGGTCTGCCTGGTGCGCGATGATCACCCGGTCCCCCCGGGGGGCCTGAGCCGCGAAGCCTACCTGCAGGCAGACCACCTCGACGTGCTGACCCACGGTGCCTGCGGGCAAGGCACGATTGGCGCCGAGCTGGACAAGAGCGGCCTGGCCCGGCACGTGACCACCACCCTGCCGTACTTCTGCCTGGCGCCCTATGCACTGGTGAAGTCCAACCTGGTGTTCACCACCACCCGCGCCTTCGCCAGGCACTACGCCGAACTACTGCCGGTGCGTATCGAGCCGTTCCCGGTCAGCGCGCAACCGCTGCGCTATTACCAGCTGTGGCACGCCCGCAAACACCGGGCGCAGTCCTCCAAGTGGCTGCGCGGGCTGGTACTGACGGCAGCCAAGGCAATCACCTGACCGCCTCGGCAACCTTCCTGCACACTATTTTCCTGCAAACTATCGCTGTATATTTCTGTATATTACGCCTTCACATTTTGCTCAGCGCCCGGGAAACGCACCTGGGCGCAGCCAGGATCCGTTGCCGTGTACATCATGCCGTTCGAACTGCCGCGAGACACCGAGGACACCCTGGGTGCACCGGTGCGCCGGGTCATCCTCGACGCCGCCGGCGAGGCATTCGCCCAGCAGGGCTACGCCGCCACCAAGCTCTCGGCGATCGCCTCGCTGGCCAGCCTGCCCCGCTCCAACGTGCTCTACTACTTCAAGTCCAAGGCCAACATCTACAGCCAGGTGCTGGAAGACATCGCCCCCTGCTACCTGCAGGCCTGCGCACCGTTCACCGGCGAGGACGAACCACTGCAGGCGTTGAGCCGCACGGTCACGGCGCTGATCAGCCTGTTCGAGCGCCGACCGTTCGCCTCCAAGGTACTGCTGCAAGAACTGAAGGAAGGTGGCCAGCGTATTCCCGGCAACTTTCTCGAGCACTGGGCGCAGCAGGCCCGGGACAACACCGCGCAGGTGCGCCAGTGGATCAGCAGCGGCAAGCTGGCGCCAGTGAACCCGGAGCATGTGTTGCCCTCGGTGTGGGCCATCGCCCAGTCCTGCCTCGGGCTGGGCTGGCACGCCCCCAGCCAGGCCGGGCAACGTATCGACTACCAGGCGGCAGCGGATTCGTCGTTGCGCTTGCTGCTCAATGGCCTGGCGCCGGCCTAGCCGCGGCGGGTGCCGAGTACCACGCCCTGGGCTTTGAGCGTGTGCAGTAGCGCAAGGCCCTGGGCCTCGATGGCGCTGGCTGCGACGCCGGCAGCCTCGGCCAGCGCCGCCAGGTGCTCGCGCCCGCTCAATGGCTGTTCCTGCAACGACAGCAACAGGGCATGGGCCAGCGGCGCAAGGCGCGAGAAGGTTACTTTGTGGTCGGCACCCCGGTGGGCCAACAGCAAGGTCGGCTCGGCGGGTGCCTCGCTCGGCAAATGCGCCGGCCCGATGTGGCTGACCGGCCAGGCATAGGCCAGCGGTACGGCGAGGCTGGACAGCACCGGGATGCCATCGAGCAGATCACCTTCAGGGTCATGTTCAGGTGCGCCGGCATCGCTCAGCAACAATGCGGTCTCGATCCATTCGTAATGGGCCAGTTCGGCGACCCAGTCGGGCTGGTCGGTACGCCCTTGCAGGTACGCGACCCACTCGCCGCCCACTTCGGTGAACAGCGGCGTCTGGCAGCGATGGTTGGCATAGAAGTCTTCGCATAACCCCAGCCAGTGTTCGGCGGCCAGGCTGGCATGCAGCACTGGGAAGCTACCGGCCAGCAGCGACTGCAGGTTGCCGAAGAACAGTTGCCGGTAAACCGCCAGGCGCCGTGCTTCGATGCCGGGCGGCGGCGGATTGGCCTGCGGATCGCGGATATGGCCGGCCATGCGCAGTTGCTGTTCACGCAGCGCGTCAGCCATGGCGCACCGCCAGGGCCGGCGCCGTGGGTTGCAGGCTGCGGATGTGTTGCACCTCGGCCAGCAGTTCGGCCAGCGGTGGCAGGTTGAAGTCGCGTTCGAGCAAGGTCGGTACCGGCCCCAGGTGCTGATAGGCGCTGGCCAGCAGGCCCCAGACATCGGCCTTGACGCTGGCGCCGTGGGTGTCGATCTTCAGGTCCGGGGCTTCGTCATAGTGCCCGGCAACATGCAGGCAGACCACCCGCTCGGCCGGCACCTGGGCCAGAAACCGGGCAGCGTCGTAGCGATGGTTGCAGGCATTGACCACGATGTTGTTGATGTCCAGCAGCAGGTCGCAGTCAGCCTCGCTCAACACCGCCTGAAGAAACTCGATTTCGCTCATCGCCTGATACGGCGCGGCGTAATACGAGATGTTCTCCACCGCAATGCGCCGGCCGAGGGCATCCTGGACTTCAGCAATGCGCCGGGCAGTATGGCGTACGGCCTCGTCGGTGAATGGCAGCGGTATAAGGTCGTACAGATGGCCGTCATCGGCGCAGTAGCTCAGGTGCTCACTGAACAGCGGTACCTGGTGACGGTCGAGAAATGCGCGGATCTGGCGCAGAAAGCCATGGTCCAGTGGTGCCGGGCCACCCAGCGACAGCGACAGGCCATGGCAGGCCAGCGGATAGCGCTCGGCCAGCTGCGCCAGGCCTTCGCCGAAGGCACCGCCGACACCGATCCAGTTGTCCGGGGCACATTCGAGAAAGTCGACGGCGCCGGCGTCCATGTTCAGCAGTTCGGGCAGCAGCGCACGGCGCAAGCCCAGGCCCGCGCCCTGCAGGGTAGAAGAAAGGTTCATCGGCATGCTCCTTGTGCTGCGGCGCCCTCCCCGGCCTGTGCCTGGGGAGGAGGCCGCCGAGGGTCAGTTCTTCGCCTGGCTCAGCTTGCTGTACAGGTCGGTCGGGAATGGATTGCCATTGGCGTCGAACTGGTGCTTGCGGAACTGGTAGACCTCGGCCTCGGAAAGGTAGCCGTCGTGGTTGGCGTCGATCGCATCGAACTCGGCGCCAGCGCCTGGGGCGACCGCCAGCAGTTCGGCGCGGGAAACACGCCCGTCATGGTCGGCGTCGGTACGGGCGAACGATGCATCGCCACATTTGCCCTCACCGCATTTGCCTTCGGCCTGGGTGGCCTTGGCCTTGGCACCGCTGGCGCCGCACTTGCCCTCGCCGCACTTGCCTTCGGCCTGGGTGGCTTTGGCCTTGGCACCGCTGGCGCCGCACTTGCCTTCGCCACACTTGCCCTCCCCGGCCTTTTCCGCAGCCGCCAGCTGGTAGCCTTGTGGCAGTGCTTCGACGGCAAAGGCCGAGGAAGTCAGGTTGATGCCCCCTACCAGGGCGATACCGAGCAGGCCGAGACGGGTCTTGTTGGGGAACTGGATACGGGACATGGTGTTTCTCCTGATAGTCGTACGGTCATGCCTCAAGGGCGAAAGAGCCAGGGAACGCAGGCCGTAGGGCGTGTTCGTTCGGGCTGGCTCATTTGGCCCCAGGCATGTATCCCGGGCGTATCAGCAGAGCGAAGGATTTGTAAGCGAGTAGCTGTGGCAGGCGCATTGATACAAAGCGATACACGCGCTGGCCTGGGGTGCAGCTGTCAGCGACGGTCCAGCAGCTTGGCCAGGGCGAAGGTGGCGACCACGGCCAGCACCACGGCGGCGGCAATGGACGGCACGCTGCCCCATTGCGCGATGGTGCTCTTGACCGCCAGGTAGAAGCCCAGTACGCCCACCGCACCAATGGCATTGCCGCGCACGATCGCCCCCAGCTCGTGGTGCCCCCCCTGAACATGGGCGAACACCGCCAGCGGCCAGGCGATCACCGGTATCGGCGCCAGCAGGCCGCTGGCCACCGGCCCCAGCCACTCGGCGCTCGCGGTGATCGCCACCAGCAGCGCGGTGGCCGTGAGCATGCGCATCGGGATCACCCAGCGCGGCAGTTGCACCACTGCGGCGTTGCCGCTGGGTGCCGGTTGCGAGGTGACCACGATGATCAGGCTCAGCAGTGCCAGCGTCACCGCCACCGACAACGCCACCCAGCCAAGCTTGCTCATCAGTGCCGCCGTGGCGGCATACACCGCCAGCGCGGCGATGCAGCCAGGCAACGCTCCGATCCGCCGCGTCACCAGGTAGTAGAACAGGTAGGTCGCCTGGACCGCCGCCAGGCCGGCCAATGCCCCAGGCACGGCCTTGAGGGCAAAGCCCGGGCCTTGTTCGAGGCTGAGAAACAGCACGACCAGGGCTGAAGTGACCGGCAGCCCGGAGAGCAGGCCGCCGATTTGCGTACCCCAGCGCTTGGCTGCCAGCGAGATGGCCAGCATGAGCGTGGGGGTGATGAGAAACTTGAGGTAGAAGGCAGTCATGGGGAGCTAGCGCGTTTCGATAAGGAGGGAGGCCAGGTGCATCGGCGCCCCCATGCTAAACGATGCGCGCCGGCTTTTCGCGGTTTTCTCAGTGGCCCGACTGCGCGATCTCGGCCATCACCTCGGCGCGGGTGGTCACGTTGCCGAAGTGATGCTTCCAGAGGTCTATGCCCAACTTGCCGGAGCGGTCCAGCGATGAACCGACGGTAAGGTCGGTCACCAGCGTCGGGCAGAGCCCGGCATCGAACAGCGCAAAGCCCGCCGCCAGCACGCAGGTTTCGGTCTGCATGCCGCACACCAGCACGCGCTCCACGCCCAGCTGCCTGATATGGGCGAGGGTCTCGGCGGTCTGGCCATAGCCATGCTTGATGAACACCTGGTCCACTTCGACCAGGCACTCGTCTTCGGCGGCCGGATGCCAACCGAGCTGGCGCTGGAACGGTGTCACTTGCTCATCGTGCAATTCGACCGAGGCGATCGACGGAATTTTCGCTGACAACAGACGAATGCCGTCCACCAGCCACTCGGGGGGGCTGAAGGTGGACTGGACATCAACGATGAGCAGAACCTGCTGCATGAACGACTCCTGAATGCGCAAAACGGCCGCGGAGTATATCCGCTTCAACGGCCGCTGGTGGAACCTGCCCGGCACTGTGTATGCTGGCCACGCCGAGCCCGATGCACCGGACGCCCCTATGCCCGTTGACCTGCAAGCACTCTACCCCAAGCTGATCCAGCTGATGCTGGACACCGTGTTCGTGGTCGACCGGGACAACACCATCGTGTTCGTCAGCAATGCCTGCGAGGCGTTGCTCGGTTATCGCGCCGACGAGCTGATCGGCACCCCGATCACCCACTACATGCACCCTGAAGACCTGGAAGCCACGCGGGCCTCGATCATCCGGGTGATGAACGGCCAGTCGCACTGCGATTTCCGCAACCGCTACCTGCGCAAGGACGGCGGCGTGGTGCACATCCTCTGGTCGGCCTACTGGTCCGAAGAGGTCGGCGCGCGCATCGGCGTGGCGCGTAATGTCACGGCGCTCACCCAGGCCGAGCTGGAGTTGCGCTTTATCGCCCACCACGACCCGCTGACCCGGCTGTGCAACCGCTCGCTGTTCAACGAGCGGCTGGCCAGCGCCCTGCGCCAGGAGCGCCCGTTTGCGCTGCTGTTCCTCGACATCAATGACTTCAAGGGCATCAACGATGTGCACGGGCATGCCATCGGCGACCAGGTGCTGTGCGCAGTCGCACGGCGCCTGGAGGACTGTGTCGGCCAGCAGGACACGGTGGCGCGCATGGGCGGCGACGAGTTCACCGTGCTGTTGACCGGCTTGAACTCGGCGGGCGCCGTTGCCGAAAAGATGGCGCAGATCCTCACCGCCATGGCCGTGCCGCTGGCCAGCGCGCAGCGTGCCCTGCCCATGCCGTCCTGCAGCATCGGCGTGGCCTGCTACCCGGCCGACGGCGCAGACATCGACACCCTGCTCAACTGCGCCGACGACGACATGTACCGCAAGAAACGGCGCCGTTCCGTGGCCAGGTAAGTCACCGCCGGTAATGGCTGCCGGCGAGGCACCCACTGTGGCATGCTTTGCGCCCCGCACCACAGGCCCACACAGGTACCCCGCCATGACCCAAGCCACTGACCAGGCATTCTACGACCGCGCCGATGCGCACATCGACCTGGCCAACCAGCAGCTCGACACACTCGCCGACATCGGCAAGGTCAGCGCCTCGATGACCTTCGCCGCCAGCCGCTTCAGTGCCTGGCTCAGCGCCCGCAACTTCAAGTCAGGCGCCGAAATGGCCGCCGCCCGCGAGGACATCCTGAAGTACTTCAGCGAACAGTACCGGATGATGCTCGAAGACAACGTCGACGAGTACATCGAGCAGTTCGACCGTTACGTGCTGGGCAAGGAAAGCTGAGCCTCAGACCCTGAACCGCCCCACCAGCGCCGTCATCTCCCCGACCAGCCCGGACAACGCCTGGCTGGCCTCGCTGGTCTGCTGCGCCCCCGCCGCCGAATAGCTCGACAGCTCCCGGATGTTCAGCAGGTTGCGGTCCACCTCGCGCGCCACCTGCGCCTGTTCTTCTGCTGCGCTGGCGATCACCAGGTTGCGCTCGTTGATCTCGCCGATGGCGCTGTAGATGCCTTCCAGCACCTGGCCCGAGGCCAGGGTGACGTCGAGGGTCGACTGGGCGCGGCTGGTGCTGGCCTGCATCGAGGCAACCGCCGCTTCAGTGCCTTGTTGCACGCGGCCGATCATCTGTTCGATTTCCTGGGTCGAGGCCTGGGTGCGGTACGCGAGCGTGCGCACTTCATCGGCCACCACGGCAAAGCCGCGCCCGGCATCCCCGGCACGCGCCGCCTCGATGGCAGCGTTGAGCGCCAGCAGGTTGGTCTGCTCGGACACCGAACGGATCACCTCCAGCACCTTGCCGATATCCCGCACCTGGCCGACCAGCTGTTCCAGATGGGCGCCGCTGGTCTGGATCTCGCGGGTCATGGCCTGGGTGCCATCGATGTTTTCGCTGACTTGCCGGCGGCTTTTCTCCGCCAGCTGATTGGACTCATGGGTGGCCTGGGAGGTGGTGACGGCATTGCGTGCCACCTCCTCCACCGCCGTGGTCATCTCGGTGACGGCGGTAGCGGCCTGCTCCAGTTCCTGGCCCTGCTGGCGCAAGTTGCTGGCGCTTTCTTCGGTGACTGCGTTCAGTGCGCTCGCTGCGTCGGCCAGTTGCCGGGTGCAGCCACTGATCTTGCCCAAGGTATCGCGCTGGCTCTGCTGCATGCGCGCCAGTTCGTGGAACAGCTGGCCGATCTCGTTGCGCCGGTGCCCGTCGACCGGCACGCTCAGGTCGCCACCGGCAATCCGCTGGAAGTGCCGGCCAGCCTCGCGCAGCGGGTGCAGGACACGCTGTGCAATGAACGCCCAGCACAGGCCGGCAAGCAGCAGTGTCACCGCCAGCAGTGCCAGGCTCAGCAGTTTTGCCCGCTCCAGGCGGCGGTCGGATTCCAGCATGATCTGCTGGCCACGCTCGCTCAAGGCGGCGACCAGTTGCTGGCGCAGCGCCTGCAACTGGCCCATGGCGTTGCCGGCGTCGGTGTTGACCTTGAAGTACTGGTCCAGCGAGCGTTGGCGCGTGGCTTCACGTTGCCCCGCCACCGCCTTGGCGTACTCGGCGAAGGTGGCTTGCAACGCGTTGGCCACTGCGTGCAACCCAGGCTCCTGCACGTTCTCGACAAATTCATCGATCAGCTTCTGGCTCTTGTCGTTCAACTCGACCGAGAGCGCCATGCGTTTGCTCGCGCTGTCGTCGTGGCCGCCCAGTTGCTCGATGAAACCCGAAGACACGTTGGCGCTGGAGCGGATCGCCATCAGCAGGGCATTGTTCAGCCGGTCCGACTGGTGTGCGGTCTGGTCCAATTCGGTGATCTGCTCGTCGCTGCCCAGCGCTGCCCGCCAGGCACTGACGGTGGAAAACAACAAGGTCAGGCTGAACAACAACAGCACCCAGAACATTCCGGTACGGATCTTCAGGTCGGCAAACATGCGGGCAGTACTCCTCTGGTCGTTGTTGGCGCCACTTCTGGTCGAGGTTTCGACGGTGGGTGAGCAGCTATCGGAGTTGCCGTGGCAGGCTTGAGTACGCGAGGCCGGGTTGTGTTCGGTAACCGAACGGATGTTGCTTGCGCCTTGCATCGGCTTGCGCATACGTGCAAGGGTAAAAAGGAACGTCAGTCACCAGAAAAGGAAGAACAGCACCTCATGCTCGGAATCACACGTATCCATCGCTATGTGCGCCCATTGTCTGCCAGCCAAGCTGCAGCCAGTGGGCGTGAATCCAAAGTCGCCCGCCTTGCCTTCAAATTCCTCGCCCTTCTCTGCACGCCCCGCGCCGTACCGCCCTACCTCTGGGTCAAAGCCGAGCGCGCTCCTGTAGATCGCATGCCCCCTACCTGACTGCCCACGCTGCAGTCGACGCGCATCAGCTCGCCATTCAGCCGCTGAAGGCGAAGTGTTTCACGCCAGAAAAAGGGGCAACACCCACATGATCTTGTTTCAGGGCAACACCATTCTCAGCGCCATCTTCGATATGGATGGCACGATGTTCGACACCGAGCGCTTGCGTTTCAAGACATTGAAGCAGGCCTCACTGGAAATCTTCGGCAAAGCCATGAGCGAACAGACGCTGATCGGTTCGCTGGGCCTGAGTGCGAAAAAGGCCGAAGCCCTCGCCAAGGCCCACAACGGCGAAGACTTCCCTTACGCGCAGATCCGTCAGCGCGCCGATGAGCTTGAGCTGGAGCACGTGCGCAATCACGGCGTGCCGATCAAGCCAGGCTTGCTGGAAGTGCTGGAGCGCCTGCGCAAGTCCGGCCTGACCCTGGCGGTGGCCACCTCCAGCCGCCGCGCAATCGCCGAGGAATACTTGATCAACGCCAACGTGCTCAAGTATTTCGACATCACCGTCTGCGGCGATGAAGTCAGCCAAGGCAAGCCGCACCCGGAAATATTCCTGCGGGCGGCTCGCGCCCTCAATTGCGACCCAGGCCAGTGCCTCATGGTCGAAGACTCGGAAAACGGCCTGCTGTCGGCCATCCGCGCCGAGGGCCAGGCCATTCTGATCGAAGACATCAAGCCGCCCGCCCCCGAGGTCAAGGCCGGCGCGCTCAAGGCCTACGGCAGCATGCATGAGTTTCTCGCCGACCTGAGCGAGTGTGTGCCTGACCTGGGCATGCCGGACCTCGCCGAGCCCTTCCCGGCCTCGCTCAACCAGTTCCGTGTCGGCATTCATGGTTTCGGCGCCATCGGCGGTGGTTACCTGACCCAGGTGTTCGCCCATTGGGATGGCTACACCCGGCCATGCGAAATCATCGCCGCAACCCGCTCGCGCATGCTCAGAGAGACCGTTGCCGCGTTCGGCAGCTACAGCGTGCGCTACGGTGCCAGCGCGTTCGACCAGACCCTTGAAAATGTGCGCATGATCGACATGGACGATGAGCACGCGGTGATCGACATGTACAACGCCGCCGAAATCATCGGCCTGAGCCTGCCCGAGCAGGCGATCGCGCAGCAGGCCAAGGTGATTGCCAAGGGTTTGCTGCAACGGTTCGAGCGCCGCGGTCGCGAGCTGACCCTGCTGATCGTGCTGAACAAGATAGGCGGCGCTGCGTTTGTCCGCCGCCAGGTGCAGGCGCAGCTGGCGTTGCTGTGCGCACCGGATATCTGCAAGCAGGTGCTGGAAAAGACCCATTTCGCCGAAACGGTGGTCAGCCGCATCGTTTCCAAGATCAGCAATGACGCGCTGGTGCGGCAATTGCGCATCAAGTCGCAGATGTTTGCGAACAGCCTTGAGGATGAACCGGCACCCGCAGCGCCGACCGCTGAATACCAGCGGTTGATCAGCCGCTTCAGGCCCTTCGCCCAGTCCAGCCATGCCCTGAGCCAGCTGCATCTGGTGCTGTTCAACAGCGAGCCCGACATGCCGCTGTATGTCGAGCGCGGCGGCGATCTGCTGGAGCGGCTGCGGCAGGTGAAAACCGTCACCGACATCACCCAGATCCAGATCATCAAGAACCGCTTGTGGAATGGCCCGCATGCCATCATCTCCTGGTACGCCAGCCTGCTGGGCTACACCTGGGTCGGCCAGGGCATGGGCGACGCCCGTGTGAGCGCGCTGGCCGAGCGCCTGATCCACGAGGAAGTGGCGCCCGCACTGGTGGCCGAGTACCCGCAGATGGCCGAGGTGGTCGAGCGGTTTGCCAATGCGTTTCTCGACCGTTGCAGAAGCTCGTTCAAGGACCCGTGTGCCCGCGTGGGGCGCGACCCGATGCGCAAGCTGCAGCGCAACGAGCGCATCCTCAGCAGCATCGACCTGGCCCGCAAGCATGGCATCGACACGCCGGCCTTGGCCTTGGGTGCGGCGCTGGCCATCCACTATGCGTTGCACTGCAGTGCCAGCAAGGACCGCGAGGCGCAATGGATGAAGCAGCTGTACGACACCAGCGGCAAACAGGTCGAGGCGGTGCTGACTCATGACGGTGATTACCACGGCAAGCCCTATCCGGGGCTGGACCCGATCGATGATGCGCCGATCATCGCCAGCATTGCCGCCAGCTTCCGTGGCCTGCAGTGCCACGAGAGCGCCGAGTGGAACACAGCACCTGCAGCGAACAGCGGATCGGCCAGGCACGAGCCTGGCCCTGACGCCGTGCTCAGCTAGGGCTGCAGCGCTGGAGCCGCGCTGCTCTGCCCAAGCCGTTCGTCATAGCGCAACAGGCGCCCGGCATTGGTCAGTACCAACAGCGTGCTGAGGTTGTGCAGCAGCGCAGCGACCATGGCACCCGCCGCGCCCAGCAGGCCGAAGGCGGCTGCGACGACAATCGCCAAGGTCCAGCCCAGGCCGATCAGTACATTCACCTGGAGTGTGCGTCGGCACTGGCGGCTGAGGCGAATGCAGGTGGCCAGGCGCCGCAGGTCGCCGTTGATCAGCACGATATCCGCTGCAGCCAGTGCGATGTCGGCACCGTTGGCCCCCATGGCCACCCCCACCACACCGGCCTTCAGGGCCAGTGAATCATTGATGCCATCGCCCACCACCAACGGGCGGAAACCCAGCTGCAGCTCCTGGTTGACGTGGTGCATCTTGTCTTCCGGCAGGGCTTCAGCCACCACGCGGATCATGCCGACCTGCGCGGCAATGGCTTCGGCGACACGGCTGCGGTCACCGGTCAGCAGCAACTGGCGCTGCAGGCCAAGCTCGCGCAACTGCTGCATGGCCTCGGCAGACTCTGCACGCACGTTGTCGGCCAGCAGCAGCCAGGCGAGGAATTGCCCGTTCAGCGCCAGCCCGGCAATCGGGCCGTCATGCTCGGGTACTGGTGGCACCTGCATGCCCAACTGGCGGAACAGTTCCGGGCGCCCCAGGGCCGCTTCACCCTCGGCGGTGTGCGCGACCACGCCAAAGCCCTGGCGTTCGTGAATGTCCAGCAGCGCCAGGTGTTGCTCATGCGGCACCTGCGCCGCGAGGGCGCGGCTGACCGGATGGCTGCTGGCTGCGCCGAGGCTGGCCGCAAGGTGGATGATGGCGGCCTGGGGCATTACCGCCGCGGTGTCGACCACGCTACGCAGGCGCAGGTCGCCGTAAGTCAGCGTGCCGGTCTTGTCGATCACCAGCGACGACAAGTCGGCCAGCTCCTCAAGAAACGCCGACCCACGAATCAGGATGCCGTGCCGGGCGGCGACGGCAATCCCCGCCACCGCCGTCGCCGGTGCCGACAGCACCAGCGCGCACGGGCAGGCCGCCACCAGCACGGCCAGCATGGCCTGGGCATCGCGGGTGACGAACCAGGTCACTGCGCCAATCAGCAAGACCAGCACCAGGTAGCGCCCAGCGTGGCGCTCGAGCAGCCGGGTGATGGGCGGCTTGGCTTGCTCGGCGCGCTGCATCAAGGCGATGACCTTGCCCAAGGTCGAGTCATCGCCCACCCGGGTAACTTCTACCCGCAGCAAACCGTCGAGGTTGATCGAGCCACCATGGATATCCATGCCACTGGCCACCTCCAGCGGTACCGCCTCGCCGGTGATGGGCGCGGTATCGAGGCTGGCCTGCCCCTGCAGGACACGGCCGTCAGCCGGCACGCGGTCACCGGCACGCACCTCGACCTGGTCGCCTGGCTTGAGGCTGGCGTTATCGACCTCGCGCACCTGGCCATCGGCATCGATCAGCCGCGCATGGCTGCGGGTCAGTTGCCCCAGCGCGGCAATGGCCTCTTGCGAACCCAGCACGCTGCGTTCTTCGAGCATGTGGCCGAAGATCATGATGATCGGCAGCAGTGCCGCAGTGGCCAGGTCGCCGGTTGCCCAGGCCCCCAGCATGGCCAGAGCGATCAACTGATCGGTGAGGCCATGCAGGCTGGGATGCAGCAAGCTGTACCAGGCCGAGCGCAGCACCGGGATGGCCACCAGCAACGAGGCGCCCCCCAGCAGCAGCTGGCTGACGCCCTCTTGCGTGGGCGCCAGCCAGCGCCAGGCCAGCCCCAGCCCCAGCAAGCCCAGGGCCAGCATCGCCAGGCTCAGTTGCCGCGCGGCAGTGCGCTGTTCGGCCTGCGACAGCAGGCCGGAGGTGAGGTGGGTATGGGCATGGTGATGATGCCCGTGACCATGACAAGAATGAGTACTCATCGCGAGCAGCTCCAGAAAGGGGAAAAAGGCGTGCTACTCATTGCGCAGGGCCCGGCAGGATCATGCGACCGGCGTCATCTTTATTGACGGTGGTGACCGACCCGGCGCGCGCCAGTATCGCCGGCACTCGCTCGCGGTACAGGCGCAGCAGCAACTGCGGATCCTGCTGCTGGCTCAAGCCGACGATCGCCGCGGTAGCGGCCTGGGCACGGGACAGCCGCTCGCTGGCCTCGGCTTCAGCCACTTGCACGGTGCGGTCGGCGGCCTGGGTGGCCTGCTGCAGTTGGCGAGCGGCCTCGTTACGGGCCTTGGCCACAGCCTGTTCGGCCTGCTGGCTGGCGGTGAGCACTGCGTTGAAAGCGCTGACGGCCGACCATGGCAACGACGACTGGATGTCGACCCGCACCACCTCGATGCCCAGGCTGGCATCCGCCGAACGCAACCGCGCCAGGCTGCCATTGATGCCCTGCTGCAGGTCACCACGCAGGCGCTCGCGCTGATCGGCCAGGTGAGCGTCGCCGCCGACCAGTTCCGGGCGCGCGACCAGGATGGCGTCCATGTCGCGCGAGGCGCAGATCTGCACGGCGTTACGCTCCACCAGGCGGTCCAGTGCGGGCTGGACGTGTGGACCCTGGCGCGCGTAGGCGTAAGGGTCAGTCACCGTATAGAACACCCGCACGTCCAGTTGCACGGCCCCGGCATCGCCGGTCAGCAGATAGCCAGAGCCTGCCGTGGCATCGCTGGCCAGCGTGCCGTCCTTGTCTGATTTCTGCGCAAGCTCCGAGCGCAGCAACAGCTCGACCCGGCGTTCGGTCACCCGCGCTGGCGAAGGCAACATCACCACCTGCTCGAACGGCTCAGGCCAGGCCAGCAGCAAGCCTGCGTTCTGGATGCGCTGCTCGGCCCCCAGGCGCAGGACCACCGCACGGTTTTCCGGCCCGACCTGACGCACGTTGCCAAACAGCCAACCCACTGCCGCCAACAGCGCCACCGCGTACAGCGCCAGAAAGCCGATACGCCCCGATTGCAGCCAGGGCCCCGCCGGCAGCCTGGCCGCCAACTGCTCAGTGCTGGCCATGGTCAGCCCCCGCAGGCAGCACCGGCCCCTCGACCAGGGCGCGGAACGGCGCCGCGTCGGTACGCAACACCAGCCGCGTGCCAGGGTTGATGACCGTACCGAGGGTGTCGAGCGAACGCAGCAAGGTGTACAGCTGCGGCGCACCGGCATAGGCCTTGCCGTAGATGTCCGCCGCCTGCACCTGCGATTGCGCCTGGATCTGCGCGGCCTTCACGCTCGCATCGGCCTGCAGGATGCGGGCATCACGCTCGGCGGCCGACTGGATCTCGGCCGCCTTGCGCTTGCCTTCGGCAGTGCGCTCGGTCGCGATGGTCTCGCGTTCGGCACGCATGCGGTCCACCGTGGCTTCAAGGGTGACCTTGGGCAGGGTCAGGCGCTCGATGCCCACTTGCACCACGTGCACCCCATAGCTGTTGATCAGTTGCTGCTCGATCTGCTCGCGCAGGCGTTGCTCGAAGCCATCGATGCGCACCCGGCTGGCATCGACATTGACCAGGTCAGCCAGTTCGAAACCGCTGGCCGTGGTTTCCAGGGCCGAGCCCACCAGGGTGCGGATCTGCCGCGCGGCCTCGTCGGGCTGGTTCTGCACCGCGCGCATGAACAGCTGGATGCTTTGCGGATCGGCCCCCACCTGCCAGGCGACATAGGCCTGGACGATGATGCGCAGGCCATCCCGCGTGCCGACATCCTGCAGCCCGCTTGACGTGGTGCGCAGGCGCAGGTCGACCGGCACGGCGGCCTCGAACGGCACTGGCCAACGCCAGTTGAGCCCAGGTTCGATCAGTACCCGCGACGGGTTGCCGAAGCGCGTGATGACCGTTGCTTCGCCGACACGAACCTGCACGAAACAGGCCGTCGCGGCCATGATCAGCACCAGCAGCAGCGCGATCCCGACACGTAGCCAGGCGGGACGGGCAGGCTCGAGCGTATCGGCATGGTCGTGGTGGTGATCGTGGTCGTGGTCGTGGTCATGACCATGGGCGGTATGGGAATTCACGGGTTACGCTCCTGGTTACGGCCGGATGCGGGTTTGGGCTGCGAAGGGTCGATGGGCGCTGCATAGCTGCGCAGGTCCAGGGTCGGCGCCTGGTTCGCCGCCAGGCGGTGATCGATGATCAGGCTGCTCGCGTGCGCCATGCCTTGGGCCAGCCGCTCCAGGTACTGTTCGAGGATGAACGCCTGGCCGGCCTGCTGCCAGGCGGTGTGCTCGGCATCGAAGCGCAAGGCGCCGGTGTCGGCGCGGCTCTTCGTTTCATGGGCTTCGGCAGTGGCCTTGTCGGTCAACGTGGTGGCGCCCTGCCGGGCTTCGTCAACCTTTTGCACGGCCTGCCCTCGATCACGGGCGACCAGTGCCTGGGCGGTGATCTGCGCTGCCTGCACGGCATGGTAGGCATTGGCTGCACCGGCTGGCGGGTGGATCGCCTCCACTGAGGTCGCCAGCAGTTCCACCCCAGTGTCCATGCGGTCGAGGTCGGCCTGCACCGCTTGGCCGATGTCACGGCCGAGCGCGGCACGTTCGGCCCCCAACAGACCATCCAGCGAACGAACGGCAAAATCGTGAACCAGCACGCGGTTGGCCACGCTGCGCAGCAGTTGCTCGACGTCAGCCGTGTGATAGGCCGCCGCCAGGGCAGCCGTGTCGCTCAGGCCGATACGGTAGATGAAGCGCACATCCATGTTGACGATCTGAAACCCCTGGCGCCCGCCATCGGCACCGGCAATCACCTGCGAGTTCTCGCTCAGGTGAGTGGCGTCCCACAGCCGGTTGGCCGTTGCCGGCGGCGCACCGTCGGCAGCCGCCAGGGGCTCGCTGACACCCTCGGCCGTTGTGGTCGCCAACTCATGGATGATGCTGTTGTCCACCCACAGCACCTTGCCAAAGGGCCAGGGCAAGCCGGCATGCAAGCCCGGTGGATATACCGCCACCGGGTTGCCAAAGCGTTCGTAGACCCCGCGATTGTTGGTCGGTACTTCGACGATGCCGGTCAGCAACCAGCCGACCAGCGCCACCAGTGCTGCCACCGGCAGGAACGCCCGACGCATGAAGGCGAACGCCCACACCTGACGCAGGTCGATGCCCAGGCGCTGGTGCAGTTCATCCTGCAGCACGGCCAATGGCCGCGGTGGCCATTGCAGGAGGTCACCCGCCAGGCTACGTGCCACCAGTGCCGGCTCTTCACCCGGGCGCACGGGGCGGAACATCGCCAGTACGGCGCGTATCAGCAGTTCCAGCGCTGCCAGGCCAGGCAGCACACCGATCAGCACCGCCAGGCGGGCCGGCCACAGCCGCTCGCCGTCGACACAGACCAGGCAGGCAATGGTCAGCACCTGCACGGCAATGACCAGCCGCAATGTCGCGGCAAGCGCCTCGGCCTCGGGCCAGGTCGCCTCGCTTTCAGCCATCAGGTGGCGCTCGAGCACAACCAGGCTGAATGCGAATACGGCCAGCAGGCCGATGGCAAACCAGGTCACTTGCCCGGCTACCGCCGGGGTCGGCAGGTCAAAGCGCCAAGCCCCCCTCACCAGTAGCAGTGCCAGCCCCGCCAGGCCAACCAGCCAGGGTGTTTCTGCGCCCAGCCTGTGCCATTGCCGGCGGCAAGCGTCGGCTACCTGCCGGCACCAGCGATCGAAACGGCTGAGCGACTCAGGCTCGACAGTGTCGCCGGCAGCGCGCCAGAACATCAACGGGACGGGCACCTGGCCCATGGCCGTCGCACGCCAGCTGGCCACCCGCCAGGCCGACTGCGCGGCGCCCGCCAGCAGCAACAGCATGGCGCCATTGACCGCGAGCAGGACCAGCCAGTACGAGTCAGGGCTGAACAGCCCGATCAGCCCCTGCATGACCGCCAGCAGCGATGCGCCCGCCAACACCAGGTACATCAGCAACATCAACTGGCGCGCATGAACCCTTGCACGCTGAAATCGCGGTAAACCATCGAGGTCGGCGGCCTCGGTGTCTAGATCGACTCTCATTAGGACTCCAGGAAATACCAGGCTTCGCTAGTCATGAGCCGAACGAGCTGACGGCAACCGACGACGAGCGGCGTAACGTTATAACGACAAACGTAAAAAAATTGTCGCAAAACGTAAAAACCGCTGAATCAGTTCAACTCGCCTTCGATGATGATCAGTTCGCGACGATAGGCGCGCAGCGCCCACGCCTTGGCTTCGGCATACGCCGGGTCTTCGTAGCACGCCTTGGCCTGGGCGTAGCTTTCGAACTCGACAGCCAGTACCCGCGTACTGCTGTGCGCCTCCACCAATGCCCCCGGCGCCAGGCGTTTGAGCGTTGCGCCGTACTGCTCGGCGATGGGGCCCCACAACCGCCCATATTCTTGCTGGGCCTGGGTATCGGTGACGTCAGCCCCCAGGATGATCCAGTAACCTTTCATCTATCAGCCCTTCTTCTGTTGTTGGTCGGTACATTGATTTCAAGGCGCCAGCCAGGCAGCTTGCCAGTCGCCTTGCCGGCGTTCGAAGCGCGCGCGCTGCTGAACGGGCTGTGCAAGGTCCAGCCACTCCAGGGCCGTGGCCTCGATTCGCATCATTGCAAAGTGCTCGAAACCATCCGCGGTGGTTGCACGAGCGCTTTCAGAGCTGTCAATCACCTGCCCCGGTACAGCGCCATGGCGGAACAGCGCCTGGGTCTTGTCACGTGCCGCACACCAGCAACGCTGAAGCTGCTCGGCATCGTCCACCAGCTTGGCCAGCCCCTGCAGGCGAACCTGCAGCACGCCGCAAGGGCTCAGTGCGGTCAGCGCCACCCGTGGCTCAGCGGATACCTGAGCGCACTTGGCCGAACGTTTGTCCACGTAGAAGTACAAGGCACCCGCACCGGCATCGACGCTGCGCAGCACCACCGTGCGAGCGTCCGGCCAGCCATGCGCGTCCAGCGTAGCCAGCTGCATCAGCCTGAAAGGGTTGCGTACCGGCCCGACCGGGATTGCCAACTGCGCCCAGATGCGCTGGAGCAGATCGTCCAGCATGGAAAACTCCCTGATCCACGAAATGAAGGCCGCAGCCACCCAGGCTACGGCCACGGATGATCAGACGCTGCGCGTCACGCCGCCATCGACGCGGATGTTCTGCCCGGTGATGTAGGCGGCACCGTCACTGGCAAGGAAGGCGATGGTGGCGGCAATCTCTTCGCTGGTGCCATAGCGCTTGAGCGGAACGCTGTCGCGGCGCTGCTCGGTGGCCGGCAGGCTGTCGATCCAGCCTGGCAGCACGTTGTTGATGCGCACGTTATCGCCGGCGAAATTGTCGGCGAAGATCTTGGTGAAGGCGGCCAGGCCCGAGCGGAACACCGCCGATGTGGGGAACAGGTCGACGGGCTCGAAGGCCCAGGCGGTGGAGATGTTGATGATCACCCCGCCCTGCTGCTTTTGCATGTACGGCGTCACCAGCCGGGTCGGGCGGATGACATTGAGCAGGTAGGTGTCCATGCCCTTGTGCCAGTCCTCGTCGCTGATCTCCAGGATCGGCGCGCGCGGGCCGTGGCCAGCGCTGTTGACCAGCACGTCGATGCGCCCCCACTTCTCGACCACGGCATCCACCAGCCGCTGCAGGTCTTCGACCGACTGGTTGCTGCCGGTGACGCCGATGCCACCGAGTTCGGCCGCCAGCGCCTCACCCTTGCCCGAAGAGGACAGGATGCCGACCTTGAAACCATCAGCCGCCAGCCGACGTGCCGCTGCCGCGCCCATGCCGCTGCCACCGGCGGTGATGATTGCCACTTTTTCTACAGACATGTTGCCTCCTTCGTTGATGGAACTGCGCTGTTGCGAGTGTCATCACACTAGCAGCGATCCGCGGAACGAGAGAGGCAGGTAAAGTTCGCCTAGCCAGTAGATTATCTTTCGCCTACCTGGCCTTTTAGCCATGCCCTGACAAGGCCCAGCGCTGGCGCCTCCTGCGCCTTGCGGGGCCACACCAGGTAGAACGCCTTGTCCAGCCGCAGCTGCTCGGGGAACACCTGCTGCAGCCTGCCAGCGGCGATGTCATCCTTGACGAAGGCGTAGCTGGCAAGGGTAATGCCCTGCCCGCCAATGGCCGCGTCGATGGCCAGCGATGCCTGGTTGAAGCGCACGGTCCTGGACATCGGCTTCGGATGATCAGGAAAAAAGGCCGCCGTGAACTGCGGCCAGAAGTTGTGCCCATCGTGCAAGGCGACATAACCCTGCAAGGCGGCAAAGCTCTCTGGCTTGCCCATTGCAGCCAGCAATGCCGGGCTCGCCACCGCGACGATGCGCTGCTCCATCAGCAGCTCGACATTCAGCCCGCCACCGAACGGCGGTTGCCCGTAACGCACGGCGATGTCGACGCCATCGGTATGGAAGTGCGAGAGACGGTCGCTGGCCAGCAGCCGCAGATCGATGTCGGGGTGGGCCTCGGCGAAGTGGCCGAGCCTTGGAATCAGCCATTTCGATGCAAAGGTCGGTGTCACGCTGACCGTCAGCTGGGACGGTGCCGGGCGCAACAGCCGGGTGGCTTCGTCGATCATCACCAGGGCGCTGCGGATGCTCGCCGCATAGCCACGCCCGGCATCGGTCAGGCCTACGCCCCGCGGCAGGCGCTCGAACAGGCGCACCTGCAGGCTGGCTTCCAGCCCGCGCACCTGCTGGGCGACGGCGGCCTGGGTCACGCCCAGTTCCTCGGCGGCGAGGCGAAAGTTCAGCTGACGCGCGACCACTTCGAATACACGCAGCGCATTGAGTGACGGCAACCCGGGGAAACCTGCAGGCATGGGAATGGAATTTCTATCGGCCAAGGTCTTGCGAGGCTACCGCCATCACCGTGGGTTTGGAAGCGCTGCCGCTCGCCGATCCATCGCAAAGGCCCCGACTAGGGGTATTCTGCCCCCGAGGCTGGGTTTCAGGGTTTGCAACGCCAGTACAGGGTGACCGCCACCCCATCCACGGCCAGCACGGTCGCGACAACGAAGTACATGAAGTAGTGGTCGTGCATGAGCATTGGCCAATCCCCTGCCAGGTCAGGTTTACAGCATTGCGAGCAATTCCTGTTCCAATGGCGCACAAGGAGCAACGAATGTTTTCATCTGAACGGCTGAAGGGCCTCGACGTGTTCGTCGCCGTCGCAGACCTGGGCAGTTTCACTGCAGCAGCCGAACGGTTGAACCTCACCGGGTCTGCGGTGAGCAAGAGTGTGGCGCGCCTCGAGGAACGCCTGGGAGCAAGGCTGTTCAACCGCACTACCCGCACCCTGGCGCTGACCGATGCGGGTGTCACCTTCTACCGTACCTGCACGTCGGTACTGGCCGACCTGGAACAGGTGGAACATGCGCTCAGCGCGCAAGGCGACGCGCCCCACGGCAAGGTGCGGATAGACCTGCCAGCCTCCTATGGCCGGTTGCATGTGCTGCCGCTGATCCTGGATTTCATCCACCAGCATCCGCTGCTGCAACCGCACATCTCGTTTACCGACCGCTTCATCGACCCGGTACACGAAGGCATCGACATCGTCGTGCGCATCGGCGGCCCGGATGCCTGGCCAGCTGGCCTTGGCCACCAGTATTTCGGTGCGCAACGCCTGATCTTCTGTGCCTCACCCGGCTACCTTGCACAGCACGGTGCCCCGCAAAGCGCGCGTGATCTCGATCAGCATCACTGTGTCGGCTATGGGCACGGCGACGGCCAGGTCAGCCCATGGTTCTTCAAGGGCCGCCAGCCGGGGGAGATGGAGCGGCGCACGCTGCAGGCGCGTATCGCCGTCGGTGATGGCGAGGGCGAGGTAGCCGCCGTGCTCGCCGGGCATGGTATCGGCCAGCTGCCGACCTGGCTGACCCAGCGGCACCTCGACCAGGGCACACTGGTCGAGGTGTTGCCCGAGCTGGCAACGGACGGCCTGCCCATGAACCTGGTATGGCTGAAAAGCCGCGAGAACCAGCCCAAGGTGCGCGCACTGCTGGACTACCTGCTGCCAAGGCTGACACCCCATGGCAGCCAGCCTGCCGATAGCAGTCGGCTCTAACGCTCAGGCGCGAGGTTGCGAACCGCCAGCGCCAGCAGCAGCGCGAGCACCGCTACGGCAGCGGCCATGTAACCGAGGTAGCCGATGCCCAGGTTCGACAGGGTCATGCCGCCGACGATGGCGCCCACGCCAATGCCGGCATTGGCCGCCGAGACATTGGTGGTGCCCGCCAGCGCCTGTGCATGGCTGACCGAACGCATGACCCGCACCTGGCTGACCGGGTAAAGCGCGGTATTGGCGATGCCCCACAGCCCGAGCGCAACACAGAACAGCCAGCCGCCCTGGGCCAGCGCAGCCGTCGCGGCCATGCCCAGGGCCAGCAGCACAAGGAAGCCGAGGGTCGCGTTGATCGGCGAATGGTCGACGGCCTTGCCGCCAATCCAGTTACCCACCAGGCCAATGGCGCCGAAGCCCATCATCCACCAACCAACATCAGCCGGGGCTACGCCTGCGGTACGTTCGAGGATGTCGGCCAGGTAGGTGTAAGCAATGAACATGGCACTGAACACCAGCACAGAGAGCAGCACGTTGGCCAGGAAACAGGGCTCCTTGAAGATCCGCGCCTGCTTGAGGAAATCCACCTTTGCCGTGCGCGCCACGCTCGGCATGTACACCCACATGGCCGCCGCCATGATCAATGAAAGCCCGGCGAGCAGCCAGAACGCCCCGCGCCAGCCGATCGCACTGGCCGCCACGGTACCCAGCGGAATGCCCAGCAGCATGGCTGCCGAGATCCCCAGGTAAACCCTTGAAATGGCTTGCCCCGCTCGCTGCGGCCCGGCCAGTTGCGCGGCGGTCTCACTGGCTGTGCCCCAGAACACCGGCAAGGCCAAGGCAGGCACCACACGGGCCACGGCCAGTACCCAGAAGCTGCTCGAGGCGGCGGCAACGGCGTTGGCGGCGGCGAACAGCAGCAGGATCGCGATGAACAGTTTTTTCCGCTCCAGGTGCGACAGCGCCGCCGTCAGGGGCGGACCGAAGATCATCACGGTGAAGGCGAACAGCGTCACAAGTTGCCCGGCAACGGCAACCGAAATGTCCAGGTCCCTGGCCAGCGCGGGAAGCAGACCGACGATCAGGAACTCGGTGGTGACGATGAGAAAAGCGGAAAAGGCCAGGATCGCGATGCTGATTCCTGCGCCTTTGGAGGTGGAAGCAACCGGTGCGGTTGTTTCGTAGGCAGACATTGGCAAGCTCCGATTAAAGGCCTGCCAGTTTATTCATTCCAAAACACAGGATTATTGGCGAATTGTCATGTATCGATGGAATTCAATTCATCAATGTTCCCTGTTATCGAGATGCAGGCACCCAGCCAGAACCCCGGGCCTTTTGCGCGGCCTGGATCAGCTGGTAGTTGCGATTGCGCAGCGCGGTGTTGCTGCCCACCCGCTGATTGGAGCGCACCGCCAGCACTTCAGCCTGGTCATACTGCCCCTGTTCCAGGCGCAGCACGCCCAGGTAGTGCAGCGTGGCGGGGTTGTTCGGCTGGATCTGCAGCGCACGTTCCAGCGTGGCGGCGGCCTGGTCCAGCTTGCCTGCTTCATACTGGCGCGAGGCGGCCTCGATCAGCTGGGTCGAGGCTTTGTTGCTGCGCGCCGGTGCCGAGTAGGAACCTGCCAGCACGCCTTGGCAGGCGACGGCGCTGAACAACATGAGAACTGCTGACAGCAGGCGCTGGCTTGGCATGGAGGTGAGCGCTCAAAAGGTCTGGGGAATCATCAGGTGAATGCAGCGAGAGGCTACAGACCGGGCCCGCAGCATGAAGTTCCCGAGGTACAATGCGCGACCTATGCTGCACATCAGAGATGGACGATGAACCGCCAGAAAAAACTCAAACAGCTGCTCAAGGCCCACCAGAAAAAGGCCAATGCCAAGCTGGCGCCCAAGAGCAACAAGCCTAAGTACATCAGCAAGGCCGACCGGCTGAAGCTTGAAACCGAGGCCAATGCCACCACCGGCTCAGATAGCCCAGACCTCAAGCCTTAGTTGCTCATTGCGTCATGCCGAGCTCGGCATCGTCCATCAGCGCCTTGGCCATCGCACTCAGATAATGCGAGGCCCAGATCATCATCGGCTTCTCGTCCATCAGACCGAGGATGGTCAGTTCGCGCACATAGCCCATCAGCTCAGAGGCTTGCTCGCGGGCATCGCGGCAAGGGATGCCGGGTTCGATGCGGAAGAGTGGGTGGGTCTGGTTTTCACCCTGGAAAAAGGTGGTCTTGCCGACGGTGCATTGGGTGTCGTCTGCGGTCATTGGTAAATTTCCCTGAAATCACTATTGCCTGGTCGGGCCCTTTCGCGGGCACGCCCGCTCACACAGGGATCGCCGCAGGCCTGAAGGCTTGCGCTGTACCTGTGGGAGCGGGCGTGCCCGCGAAAGGGCCAGACCAGTCAGCCAATTACTTGAGCCTTAGTGCAAAGTTCGAGGCACACTGGGCATCTGCACCTGGATCAACGCGGATTAAAGCAAAGCCCGCAGCGCCTCCAGCTCATGCATCGATGTCAAACACTCGGGAGGCAGCTGTACATGGGTTGACAGACCGGCGGACTATGCAAGTTCCGGCGCACGCAAGATCTGATTTTTTCTAAACGGTTTGTATACGCGTGGCATACCGCTCAGCCTTCTACTATGCCCCCGGACCTGAGGCGTCTTGGGTCGGCTTCGCATGAATGTTCAGATTGAGCGGTACAAACCCGACTGATAGCATGTAGCCATCAATCTCGATGCTCATTCAGGAAGGGAATCCATGTCAAAGAAAGTTCTTGCTGCAGTGCTGGCCGCCATGGGGATGTTCACCGGCATGCCGAATGCGGCGGCTGAAGACAACCTGTTCAAAAAATATGCTTATGACACGCCGATTGCCAAATACACCAAGGCTGCAGGCTATTACGACTGTTCGACTGACATAGGCGCTACCGCACGATGCCTGGACGATGTGGATTTTCTGGATCAGAAGTTCACAGCGGCCCTGATTTTCAGTGGTGACCAACTGACGTTGGTTTCGCTGATTGCACCCTATGATCGTGACCTGTTCGGTCGCGCCATTGGCGCTCTTTCAAAAACATTTACCCTGGTGTCGCTCGCTGACGGGAAATCCGTGCTGGATCTCGTTGAGCTCGCGGGCAAAGCAAAGAACAAGGATGAATACACAGGCACACTCACGAACTACGAGAATGTTGCGTTGACCGCCAACGATTTGACCTATTCCTTTGTTGAAGGGCTCACCCCGGCCAAGGCCAAGGGGGCCACCAACGTCCATAGTTTGATGAATTCAGCGCCTGCCAACATCAGGGGCGCTGATCTGATCATCTCTGGGGAGGGTGACGAGTCCACCATCATCATTAAGTTTTCTTTCCCGAAACTGGATGAAAACAAGCTTGTTCAACAACTCAAGAAGCCAGTCGAGTCGTTCTGACCTCGTGCTTCCATTTGGGTTGAGCCCCGCGATAGCGGGGCTTCCGGTTTTCACAGAGCTGCATCCTTACAACCGCATTTCGAGTGGCCAGGGCAGCTGAATCGCCTCGAGTTCGATAACGGCGAATGACCACTATTGGCCGAAAGCTGTCCTCCGGGTTTCGTGAGCGCGACGCGCACTCTGTGGGAGCGGGCGTGCCCGCGAACACCGGCGCAGCCGGTGCCAGTCTCCGCGTTTGATTCTTCGCGGGCGCGCCCGCTCCCACAAAGATTGCTGTTCGGCTCACCGGCAGCAATAGGTCGAAAGCGGTCTGTCGCGAACGGTAACTTGCGACCCATTCAGACACCTGACTGTAAGGGCCGCTTCGCATTCGCCGGCAGCGACTACAGCGCCTTGGATGGGTTACTGTCGGCGCATCGCGAGAATCGCCGCACCGAAGCCAATGAACGTGGTGCCGACCACCCGGCTTACCCAGCGTGACAGCGCCGGCCGGGTCAGCACGCCTTTGGCCCGCGCGGCCAGCGCGGCATAGAGGCTCAGTGACGTCAGCGACAAGGCCACGAAAATCCCGGTCAGGGTCAGGAACTGCGGCAGCAGCGGCGCGCCCTGGTCGATGAACTGCGGGAACAGAGCGGTGAAGAACAGGGTCGCCTTGGGGTTGGTGACGGCGGTCAGGAACGCCGACTGGTACAACTTCAACGGGGTCGGCCTGTTGACCTTGGCCGCCGCCTGATCCACCAGCATCGGGCCCTTCTTGAGCAACTGGCGGGCACCCAGGTAGAACAGGTAGCCGGCACCGATCAGCTTGACTGCGCTGAACAACATCTCGGAACTGGCCAACAAGGCCCCGAGCCCGAGCATGGCGGCCGCCGAGAGGCAGAACAGTCCCGTGCCATTGCCCAGCGACGACCACAGGGTGCTGCGCTGGCCATGGTTGAGGCTATTATTGATGGCCATCAAGGTGGCAGGCCCTGGGCTGGCAATGGCGATTGCGGCGACCAGGGTAAAGGCGAGTAGCGAGTGGGTTTCCATGCGGCAGGCTCAACAACGGTGCGGAGCCAGCATCTTACACAAGCGCAGCGGCTTCAGTCGCTGCCCTGGCGCTTGGCGTTCTTTTTGCTGATGGCCTTCATCCGCGTGGCCGCGCGTTGCACGGTGGCCATCTTTTCCGGGCGCTTCATGCCGCGCCATTTGCGGATTTCCTCACGGGTGCGACCGCAGCTCACGCACAGCTCGCTGTTGAGCTGGCAAAGCGAGACGCAGGGGTTTTCGATGTCTTTGGCCATGGCGGGCTCCGATTGTGGGCGCGCATCATACCCTGTATGAAACCGCGCCCACAGATTCGCCGGCTCAAGCTGCCGCAGCACGCCCACCCTCACTGCTGACCTCGAACTGCCCCACCAACTTCTGCAGCTTGCTGGCATTGGCCTTCACCGTCTCGGCGCTGCTCTGCAACACCACCGCCGTCTGGCGCATCTCGCTGGAGGACTGGTTGACCTGGTCGATGGTCTTGCCGTATTCCATGCTGCGCCGGTTGAGCTGCTGGATGATCGCGAACATCGCTTCCACCGCCTGATGCAGCTGCACGTTCTCCGACGAGGCATCCTCAGCCAGGCGCAGGCTGTCATCGACATTCTGCACGCCCTCCTCCATGAAGCTCACGGCTTGCTGCGTTTCGTTCTGCAGGCCTTCGACCATGTGCCGGATGTCGTCGGCAGCACGCGAGGTACGCGCGGCCAGGCTGCGCACCTCATCGGCCACCACCGCGAAACCACGGCCGTGTTCCCCGGCCCGCGCCGCCTCGATGGCGGCATTGAGGGCCAGCAGGTTGGTCTGGTTGGTGATGTCGCTGATCAGCCCGGTGATGTTGCCGATCTGGCCCATGCGGCTGTCGAGCAACTGCACGCTCGACGACGAACGCGCCACCACGTCGCGAATCGACTGGGTGCCGGCCTGCACCGCCAGGAACTGCTCGCGGGCGCGGCTGACCACCTCGTCCATGGCCTGCTTCATCTGCTCGGCGCTGACCGAAGCCTGCTGCAGCTCGCCCAGCTGTTCTTCCATGATGATCATCATCTGGTGCACGGCGTCCGCCACATCGGTGGAGGTCACGCTCGCTTCCTGGCTGCGGCCCAGCATCATCTGGTTGGTGGCGCCGACCGTGCGGCTGGCCTTGACCACCTGCCCGACCACCGCGTCCAGGCGGTCGATGAAACTGTTGATCCAACGCGCCATGTCGCCACTTTCGTCATTGGCCATGGCGCTGGTGTCCAGGCGCTGGCGCAGGTTGCCTTCGCCTTCGGCGATGGTGCGCAGCACGCCGCTCATGCCGTTCAGGCGTGCCGCCAGCCGCTTGGGCCCGAGCACACTGAACAGCAGCGTGGCGGCCACCATGCACAGCGCCTCGATGGCGTCGTTCAGCCCCTGCGGCAAGCCGGCGTAGTGCTGCACCAGGTAGTTGCAGCCGAACAGCCCGGCCATGGTCGCCACGTAGGGTTTCATCAGCCCGTAGCTGAGCGAGCGGCGGCGGTAGACTTCTTCCAGGTCGGCTTCGCACATCATCCCCCAGCGGTCTGGCGAGCCCGGCAACTGGAACGTGACGCCCTTGCCGACCACCGGCACATGGCGATAGTCCGAGTAGCCCGGGTAGGTGACGAACAGGTTGGCCCCGTGACGGATGGTTTCCCGTACACCGGGGTGCAGTTCACGGGTCGCGGGGTCGGTGAAGCGCAGCTCCAGCTCGGTGTGGCGCTGGATCTGCACCGTGGTCCAAGGCGTGTGCACGCCACTCTTGAGGTTCTCGCCGTGGGTGAAGGTGCCGTCCTCGAAACGCGAACGAGACAAGGCCGTGCCTGGCTGGATGGTGCGGTCGAAGTGCGACTGCGCCATGAACAGGTAGTTGTCGCCTGATTCGGCAAAGATGTGCCCGGCCTCACGCTGGATCAGGTCACCGAGCACGTCGTTGGGCACCCGGCCACAAAGGCAGCCGACGGTTTTGCCTTCGCGCTTGAGCGGCTGGTAGAACATCAGCGTCACTTCATCATGGAAGCGCGACGATGACGGGCCGATCTGCAGCGTCAGCGGGTCGCTGTAGGGGCCGTGCAGGAACGGCGCCTTCAGGCCCTGGGCCAATGCCTGCATCTGCTCGATCCGCGCGGTGCCGCGCTTTGCCCAGGTAGAGACCGTGACATGGCCGGTGGTGTCGATCACGCACAGCTCGGAAAAATCTTCAGCCTGGGCCAGTTTGTCGAGCAACACCGACCGGTCGACCTCGGCGCCGCCGGGTGCCATCTGCTGCGCCAGTTCGGCCAGATGCTCCCACTGCTCGCGGGCCCAGTTCTGCAGCAATTGCACGCGGGTCTGGGCGATGGCTTCGAAGGTCTGCTCGACCACCGGGTAGTGCGCACGGTTGAGGCGGCAGGCCCAGCCCATGCTGAACTTGCCGGTTTTGCCGAACCAGGGCAGCCAACCCTTCTCACTCGATGACAACTGCATGGAACTACTTGAAAGCGACATTGTTTTCACCATACGCGACATCGGATGGCAAAGTGACAGCAAGTTGCACGCCAACTCGTGTGCAAGCTAACTATTCGCGCTTTCCTGCGTTCCATGCTCCCCGTTAGTGCACTGGCATAGTGCGCGCGTTCAAACCCGCCCATCACGGGGCGATTGCTCCAGCGCCGCCAAAGCAGGCGGCCGACGGTGATCGACCAGTTGGCCAGGGCAATCAGCAGCAGCAACTGCAACAACGCAGGCATGCCTGCCTGGACGATGACCTTGCCGGCCAGCAGCGGAAAACCGAACACCCCAACGAAGTAGGCCAGGCTGAACAGCACCAGCGACTGGGCTGTCTGCCCGGTGGGCGCTTCGTTGGCGGCCAGGCCGTTGATCACCGAATAGGTCAGGCCATAGCCGACGCCAAGCACCACCGCCGCCAGCACATAGGCCGCCGCGCTGTCGACGCCGTACATGAACATCAGCACCGCCAGCACCATCAACGCTGTCAGCAGGCAGGCCATGAGGTACGGGTCACGCTTGACGATGAAACCCGCAATCAGCAGCCGGCACGAGATCGCAGCCGACATGAAACCGAGGAAGAACAGCGAATAGTCCAGTTGCCTGGCGCTGGCGTACGACGTCTGGAAGCTCGACAACCCACCGAAGATCGCACCGCCCAGGCCCACCATGAGGATGGCGAAGGCCGCCTTGGACGACAGCACCGAACGCGCGGCAGCCGGGGTGATCCTGCACACCGCGACGGCGCCGGTCTTCAGTTGCTGCAGGCGTGGCCCAATCAGCAGGAACAGGCCCCCACCCAGCAGGCTCGCCGCAGCCGCCGCGACGAAAGCGGCCTCCACCGGATAACCCAATGCCTGCGCTGCCCGCCCCAGCAGCGGCCCGGTGCCGATACCGGTCATCATGCTGCCCGAGAGCAAGGCAAAGTATTTGACCCGCCGTGCCGGCTCGATCAGCATCGCCACGATGATCGGCCCCAGCGTGTAGAACACGCCCCAGCCAAAACCCAGCAGCAGGCCGCACAGCAGCATGGCCGTGCCGAACCCGGGGGCGGCGGCAAAGCCCAGGCAGGCTGCAGCCAGAAACAGCGCGCCAGCGGCCACGGCCCTGGGTGCACCGATCAGGTCGGTCAGGTGGCCGGAAATGATCACGGCGAGGAAGGTGCTGAGCATCGCGGCCGAGATCACCGAGCCGGCATCGGCCTCGCTGGCACCGTGTGCACGCAGCATCATTGCCAGCAGGAAGGTGGTGCCATAAGACAGGGAAAGCAGGTAGCTGCTGAGGCAGAAGGTGGCGAACAGGCCATTGGCAGGTGGGTGGTTCGAGGACATCAGGTTTTCCGGTTCTTTTTATTGATCAGGTTCGGTGCCGGTTTTATCACGGGGTATCTGCCGCTTGGGTATGAAAGCAGCGGAGTGAAGCGCTGCAGACTCATAACAATTGGCCCTGCCGGATTGCGCACATTAAGCGCAGGCGAATTTTCGGAGGTGGTACTTTGCATTCATCCCTTACCCTGCGCAGGGCCGAGCCTGCTGACGTCGAGGCCATAACCGGGCTGGTCCAGGCGGCCTACTCGCCCTATATCGCGCGCATTGGCAAACCGCCGGCGCCGATGCTGGATGACTACTGCCAGGTGGTAGCGCAGGCAGAGGTTCATGTGGCACTGGATGGCACGCAGGTGGTGGGCGTGCTGGTGCTGGAGCGCGAAGGGGACGAGATGCTGCTGGCCAATGTCGCCGTGTTGCCCGAGTGCAAGGGCCAAGGGATTGGCAAGGTGCTGATGCACCTGTGCGAAACCCGTTCACGGCAGGTTGGGTGCAGCGCGGTGCGGCTGTATACCCACGAGCGGATGACCGAGAACATCGCGATTTATCGCACGCTGGGTTTTGTCGAGACTCACCGGGCCCAAGAGCACGGGTTTTCTCGCGTGTTCATGCGCAAGGCCCTTTGACCTGCTCGGGCCTCTTCGCGGGCAAGCCCGCTCCCACAGGGTCATCACAATCCCTGTGGGAGCGGGTTTATCGAAGCGTCGAACCGCCGCGAAGAGGCCCGCACAGGCACCCCATCACTTGCGCCTGAGCACCGGCAAGCGCACCAGCGACCACCCGGCTTCGGACTCGGCCAACGCCAGGCGAATGCCCTCGCGCGGCAAGGTGTTCAACAACGCCTGCGCCAGGTCGCCAACCATCCAGTTCGCCGTGTTCGAGGCAATCACCCGCCCGTCCGCCGAGATCAGCACCGCTTCATGCTCCAGGCGCATCAGGCTGCGCACCAGCAGGCGTTCGACATTGTGCAGCGACAAGTCCAGCCCGGCCACGCCGATGAAGTGCCCCTGCACCTCGATCGGCGTGGTGAAGGTCAGCACGTACATGTTGGTGCCATACAGGTCCACATATGGCCCCTCGACCACGCTCTTGCCGGTCTTCATCGGCCGGCTGTACCAGGGCATCTCGGTGTAGTCGTAGTAGTTCTCGCGGCGCCGGTCGAAGTTCGGGCGCAGCGGCAGGGTCTTGCCGCCGTCGGCCAGGTACCACCATTCCAGGTGCATTTCACGGTCGGCCAGGCCATTGGGCTCGACGATGATGCCGCCGCCGCAGCCAAAGGCACCGGTGGTCAGCAACTGCTGGTCGATGGCCGGGCGCAAGGTCGCCAGGTCCTTGGCACACGGCTGGCGGCCTTCGGCCAACACCCGTTCCCACAACGCTCGGGTTTCTTCCACCAGTTGGCGGACCTGGCCGAAGATGGTCCCCAGGGTATGGTCCAGCTGCTGGGCGCAGGCTGACAGCGGGTCGTTGTCGCTCAGGGCAAACATGGCATTACCTCACGCAGGTACAGCTTTGTTGTTATGCACGGCTCAGTCCTGCTCGTCGGCCAGCAGCTCCAGACGCAGGCTGATCAGACGCTTGATGCCACGGCTGACGTGGGCTTCGGCCAAGGCACCTGCCAGCACCGCATCGCCGGCGACCAGCGCTTCGAGAATCGCCCGGTGCTCGTGCTCGACCACCGTCACATCACCGCCGCCGGCGGCCTCCATCCACAGCAACTCGCCGACTTCCGACTGCAGGCGCATTTCCGCGCTGGTCAGGCGCAGCGACTGGGCGGCGGCGGCCACTTCGATATGAAATCGCGCATCGGCGCGGTGCCGGGCCAGGCGCGAACTGGCCTGGCTGAGGGTTTCGATATGCTGGGCGATGCGCGCCTGCTGCTCCGGCGAACTACGCTTGGCGGCCAGGCGCGCCGCAGTGCCGGAAATGGCCGTCTGTTCATCACCCAGGTCACGCAGGTCGGGGCCGCTCATCTCGCGCAGGCGTTGCAGCAGCAGCGCTTCGGGCAGCTCCACCGGGGCACAGACGAAGCTGCCGCCGTTGCGCCCGCGGCGGGTTTCGATCAAGCCACGCTGGCGCAGTACCACCAGGGCTTCGCGCAAGGTCACCGTGGCCACGCCCAATTGCAGGGCCAGTTCCGACTCACTGGGCAGTTGCTGCCCTTCAGCGAACATTCCCAGCTCGATCGCCTCCATCAGGCGGCGCGCCACTTCATCGGTCCGCCCTTCCTGGCGCAACCGGATGAAGGCGGTGTTACGAGCACTATTCAGGGCAGTCATTGCCTCTCCCTATCGAGCATTGCCAGGCTTGGCGCGGACCCCGGCTAAAAGGTTCAGTTTCGCATCTTATAGCGAACGGGCCAGCGCCCGATACCGATTGACGGGCCATTCTACCGCCTGGAAGCGGCTTTTCGCAGTGGTTGGCAAACTAAAAATATTAAGATATGGTTTCATAGGTTTAGATTTCTACCAATAAGACCGACCAAGGAATCCGCCATGCAAACCAAACTCCTGATCAACGGCCAGTTGGTCGACGGGCAAGGCAGCCCGTACGCCGTGTACAACCCGTCCAAAGGCACGGTGCTGGTGAACATCGCCGAAGCCAGCGCCAGCCAGGTGGATGCCGCGGTGCAGGCCGCCGACCAGGCCTTCGCCGGCTGGTCGCAGACCGCACCCAAGGATCGCGCCCAGCTGCTGCTCAAGCTGGCCGACCGCATCGAAGCCGACGCCGCCAACCTCGCCCGCCTGGAGTCGCAGAACTGCGGCAAGCCCTACCAGGCGGCACTGAACGACGAAATACCGGCCATCGCCGACGTGTTCCGCTTCTTTGCCGGCGCCAGCCGTTGCCTGTCGGGCTCGGCTGGTGGCGAGTACCTGCCCGGCCACACCTCGATGATCCGCCGTGACCCGCTGGGCGTGGTCGCCTCCATCGCGCCGTGGAACTACCCGCTGATGATGGTCGCCTGGAAGCTCGCCCCTGCGCTGGCCGCCGGCAACTGCGTGGTGCTCAAGCCTTCCGAGCAAACCCCGCTGACCGCCCTGGCGCTGGGCGAGATCATGGCTGAGCTGTTCCCTGCCGGGGTGGTCAATATCCTGTTCGGCCGCGGCCCGAGCGTCGGCGAGCCGCTGGTCAATCACCCCAAGGTGCGCCTGGTGTCGCTGACCGGTTCCGTGGCCACCGGTGCGCGGATCATCGCCAGCACCGCCAGCAGCGTGAAGCGCACTCACATGGAACTGGGCGGCAAGGCGCCGGTACTGATCTTCGACGACGCCGATATCGATGCCGCCGTCGAGGGTATCCGGGCGTTCGGCTTCTACAACGCCGGCCAGGACTGCACGGCGGCCTGCCGCCTGTATGTCCAGCAAGGCGTCTACGAGCAGTTCGTCAGCAAGCTGGGCGAAGCCGTGGCCAGCCTGCGCATGGGCCTGCAGGACGACCCGCAGACCGAGCTCGGCCCACTGATCACCCGCGAGCACCTCGAGCGTGTCGAAGGTTTTGTCCAACGCGCCAAGGCCCAGCCGCACATCCGCCTGATCACCGGCGGCCAACGCGGTGCCGGCGACGGCTTCTTCTTCGAGCCGACCGTGCTGGCCGATGCCCGCCAGGACGACGAAATCGTCCAGCGCGAGGTGTTTGGCCCGGTGGTCAGCATCACCCCGTTCACCGACGAAGCCAAGGCCCTGGCCTACGCCAACGACTCCGACTACGGCCTGGCCTCTTCGGTGTGGACCCGTGACGTCGGCCGCGCCAACCGCCTGGCTGCGCGCCTGCAATATGGCTGCACCTGGGTCAACACGCACTTCATGCTGGTCAGCGAAATGCCCCACGGCGGCATGAAGCAATCGGGCTATGGCAAGGACATGTCCATGTACGGCCTGGAAGACTACACCTGCGTGCGCCACGTGATGTTCAAGCACTGATTGTCGACGCTGGTCATAAACATATAAAACCATAGGCAATATGGCATGGGTTCTGCTTTCACCCGTGCCCGAGCCTGAAATCAGCCGTCAACGTTACCTTCCGGCACACGCCGGGGGTTCGGGCTTACGAGGTGTATCACCATGCTTATCACCGGCATCAAAAGCCGCCCGGTCTATGACCAGCTGCGGCCCATGGCAGGCGGCCTGCGCCACCTGATCGCGGGCCAGGGCAGCGGCGGCGCGGCCATGCTGCGCCTGATCGCGGACATGTCCCCCGCGCAGCGCGCGCACAGCACCCTGCTCTACTCCACCGAGTCGTTCTCCGGCCATGACCACTTGCAGGCCCTGCAAACGGCGCAAGCGGCCGGACTGGAAGTGTTCCCCAGCAACCAGGCGCTGATCACCGCCCTGCGCGAACGGCTGGGCCAGGCTCACATGGGTACGCGCCTGTACCTCAGTGGTTCGGAAAGCTTCATCGGCACCGCCATGCAGGCTGCCAATGCGGTCGACCTGAACCGTGACGAAGTGCTGCGCGAGCACAGCGGCACCCTGGTCCGCCGCGTGTGGTGCGCACACTGCGACACCTACACCGAGAACGTCACCCAGCGTGTGTTCAGCTGCCCCGGTTGCCAGCTCGACCTGGTGGTGCGCGACCACTATTCCCGCCGCCTGGCCGCCTTCCAGGGCATCAAGGCCGATGGCGAAGTCCCGGGCGAACTGCCTGCAGCCGAGGAGCTCGACACATGAACACCCACAACGGCACCCTCAGCGTGCGCGTCGCCCGCATCGAAGCGCTCACCCCGGAAATCACCCGTTTCACCCTGGTCGACCCGGCCGGCAAGCACCTGCCGGCATTTTCTGGCGGCAGCCACGTGGTGGTGGTGGTCGAAGACGGCGACAAGATCCACCGCAACGCCTACTCGCTGATGAGCTCGCCCTACGACTCCAGCGCCTACCAGATCGCCGTGCGCCGGGTCAGCGATGGCCGTGGCGGTTCGCGCTACCTGCATGACCGGGTAGCTGAAGGCGACCTGTTGCAGATCCTGCAGCCCGCCAACCTGTTCCCGCTGGCCAAGCATGCCCGCCAGCACGTGTTCATTGCCGGCGGCGTGGGCATTACCCCCGTCTATTCGCAGCTTGAAGAATTGCTGCTCAAGCAGGCCACGTTCGAGCTGCACCTGGCCGTGCGCGGCCCCGAGCACACCGCCCTGGGCCTGGAGCTGCAGGCTCGCTATGGCGAGCGTGTGCACCTGTACGTGCAGGGCGTCGATGCGCGCATGGACATCCGGCACATCCTCGAAGGCCGCCCGCTGGGCAGCCATGTGTATGTCTGCGGCCCGGACAGCATGATCGACGACACCCTCGACAGTGCCCATGCGCTGGGCTGGACCGACAGCCATATCCACTACGAGCGCTTTGTCGAGCAAGGCTCCAGCGGCCAGCCGTTCAGCGTCATCCTCGCCCGCCAAGGGGTAACCCTCGAAGTGCCGGCCGAACAGTCGTTGCTCGAGGCCGCCGAACAGGCCGGCTACAAGGTGCCCTACCTGTGCCGCGGCGGTGCCTGCGGCTACTGCGAAACCGAAGTGCTGGACATCGATGGCGAGCTCGACCATCGCGATGACTGGCTCAGCGAGGAAGACAAGCTGAGCAAGCGCAAATTCATGCCCTGCGTATCCCGCGCCAACTGCAGCCGCCTGGTCGTAGACCTCTGAAACAGGAAAACCACACCATGACCGTATTCAAGCCGATCGAGACCTACGCCGACGCAGGCCAGGGCCACACCTACAAGAACAGCCGCGAAGCCGTGCTGCGCCTGCCCTTCCCGTATCCGGAAGACCAGTACATGTACTCGATGAACGTCGAGCCGCACGTGCCGTTCGGCACGGGCGCACTGCGCGGGCAATTCGACATCGACGAGCACTACATTTCCGAGTGCCACCACCGTGCACACACCCTCGACAGCCAGCCAGGCGTGCACTACGCCGCCCTGCCGCACATGATGGAAGCCCAGTGGGACCTGCTGGAGCTGCTGATGGAGTCGTACTCGCGCGACTACCCCGAACACTTCAGCCTGGAGAAGAAAGGCAGCCAGTGGCACTGGATCAACCGGCCGCTGCAGATCGACCAGATCTTCACCTTCGGCGACGCCAGCACCCTGCCGATGGAACCGATGGAGTACATCACCCGCCAGGCCCAGGGCGAGTTCATTCTGCTCGAAGAGCGTGACGACACCCTGGTGATGGGCGCTGGCATGGCCACCCAGCGTGCCGACTACTCACTGCGCTTCAACCTCGGCATGAGCTTCATGGAGTTCCACGGCCCGGTGCCCAAGCTGCATGAAATGGGCATCCTGCAACGGGCGCTGAAATTCCTCCTGCGCCTGCGCCCCGGCCACCCGGTACGCCGCACCAACTGGTCGATCACCGTCGACCCGCGCCTGGAAACCTCCGCCGAAACCCTGCCCGACTGGGCCCCGGAACGCACCACGGTGACCGCCGAAAACGCCGGCGAACGGGTCAACCTGCGCATCGAGCTGCAACCGCTGCACCGTTTGCCGCGCAGCAACGCCGTGCTGTTCCCGGTACGCACCTACCTGGTCAGCCTGCAGGAGCTGGCCGAGTTCGCGCCGCAGTGGGCCAAGCGCATGCACCGGGTGATCCGCGACCTTGACCAGGAACTGGTCGACTACAAGGGCTTCACCCGCTACCGCGATGCCATGGTCAGCTGGCTGTCGCAGTACGACGACGGCACCCCGGTCGACGAAAGCCAGCAATAACCCGTACCCTGCGCGCGCCGGCCACCGGCGCGCGTCTACCCAACGTGTGCATGCCATTCAGGGGTTACCCCAATGAAAACAATAAAACACTGCTTGCCCGAGAGCTGGAGCCTGGTGTTCTCCGCCGCCGCATCTGCCTACGGCGTCGGCCTGCTCGGGTTGTGGGCCTTGCCGTACCTGATCAGCGCCATCATTCACGATTTGCAACTCAACGAAGCCCAGGCCGGACTGCTGATGTCGGCCGAGTTCGGCTTCACCATGCTCGCCTCGCTGCTGGTCGCACCGTTCATGGGCCGCGCACCACGGCGCACGCTGGCGCTTGTCGGCACCGTGCTGGCGATTGCCGCCAACCTGCTCAGCGCCAACATCGACAGCCTCTACGCACTCGCGGCGGTACGCTGCGTTGCGGGGATTGGCGCCGGCCTGGCACTGGCCTGCGGCAACGCCGCCGTGTCCAGCGCCAAACACCCGGACCGGGTTGCCGGGCACATGAACGTGCTGTCGGTGGTGCTGATGATCGTGGTGATGCTGGGTTACGCCAAGGTCATGGCCGCCCATGGCCTGCATGGTTTGTACTACGCGATGGCAGCGACCATGGCGGTGATGCTGCTGGCCATCCCGGTCATGGCCCAACACGCACCGATTGCCGAGCCTGCGCCGCAGGTGCCTGCCGGCAAGCAAGCGTCGGGCAATATCCTGCTGAGCCTGCCGGCCATCTGCATGATGCTGGCGATGTTCGTGTTCCAGGCCCGCGACACCATGGGCTGGGCCTTCGTCGAGCGGATTGGCACCCTGGTCGGCTACAGCGGTGATGAGCTGGGCGTGCTGCTGTCGTTCCAGTCGTTCGTCGGCCTGATCGGGCCGCTGATCGCCGCCATGGTCGGCAAGCGCTTCGGCATGAGCACGCCGGTGATCCTGGCGATCCTGCTGACCGGCGCAACCAGCCTCAGCTATGTGCTGGGCGAGCACTCCAAGGCCCTGTACACCGCCGGTGTGATGACCATCTGCATCACCTACTTCTACGCCCTCAGCTACCTGACCGGCCTGGCCGCAGCGCTGGACCGCGAAGGCCGCGTGGTGGCCGCCGCCGGCAGCTTCCTCAGCCTCGGGCTGGCAGTGGGCCCGGCGATTTCCGGTGGGTTGATTTCGCTGGGTGGCTTCAGCCTGGCGGCCTGGGGCATCGGCGTGACAGTGGTGCTGACCTTGCTGCTGGTGGCGGTGCCGCTGGCCAGCATTCGGCGTGAGCAACCGCCCTTGCCGGTTGTCGCGACCGCCTGAGTCACCTCGCGCATGGCACGGGCTTCGCCCGTGTTCGCGGGCAAGCCCGCTCCCACAATGACCGTGCAACACTCAGGACGAAAGCTGTCTTGCTCAAGATCCGAAAACTGGCGCGATCCCTGTGGGAGCGGGCTCGCCCGCGAAGAGGCCGGTACAGGCAGCCCCTATGCGCTATTCGAACTCCAGGCTGTAGCCCACCCCGTACACCGAGCGCAACGGATCGTGACCCGGGGTGACTGCCGTGAGCTTGCGCCGCAGGTTCTTCACATGGCTGTCGACGGTACGGTCGGCCACCACCCGGTGGTCCTGGTAGATGTGGTTCATCAGCTGGTCGCGAGACAGCACTTGGCCGGGCCGGGCCGCCAACGCGGCAAGCATGCGGAACTCTACCGGCGTCAGGTCCAGCGCCACGCCCTTGTAGCGGGCCTGGAACGCACGGGCGTCGAGCTCCAGCCCCAGGCTCGGCGCCTGCTGGCCGCTACGGCGCAGCACGGCCTTGACCCGTGCCACCAGCTCGCGCGGCGAAAACGGCTTGCAGATGTAGTCGTCGGCGCCCAGCTCCAGGCCCAGCAGGCGGTCGATTTCGTCGACCCTGGCGGTCATCATGATCAGTGGCATCTGGCTGAAGCCGCGCAGCTCGCGGCAGATATCCAGGCCATCGCGACCGGGCAGCATCAGGTCGAGCAGAATCAGGTCGTACTGGCCCTGGCGGATCGCCGGGATCACCGCCAGGCCGTCGTCCAGGTGGTCGACGCGGTGGCCACCGGCGCGCAGGTAATCGCCCACCAGCGCGGCGAGCTTGGGTTCATCTTCCACCAACAGAATCTGGCTCATGCCTGATCTCCGGCAGCCGGAAGCGTGAGGCACAACAGCAAGCCGCCCAGGGCCGAGGCTTTGGCCGTCAGCTTGCCACCGTGCACTTCGGCGATGCCACGGCAGATTGCCAGGCCCAGGCCGGTGCCGCCACTGGCACGGTTGCGCGAACGCTCGGCGCGGTAAAAGCGCTCGAACAGGCGCGCCAGCGACGCGCTGTCCACGCCGGGGGCGGTGTCCTCGCATTGCACCAGCACCTGGTCGCCGTCCTGGAATGCGCGCAGCACCGTGTGGCCGCCCGCATCGGTATAGCGCCGGCTGTTTTCCAGCAGGTTGTGCAGCAACTGGCCCAGGCGTGACTCATCGCCCAGCACCCACAGCGGTGTTTCCGGCAATGCCAGGCGCAATGCCAGGCCACGCTCGGCAAAACCGGCCTGGAAGGCATCGGCCACCACCGGCAGCAGCACCCGCAGGTCGATGCGCTCGCGGCGATAGGTGGGGCCGCCAACCTCTGCCAGCGACAGGTCGAACAGGTCGTCGACCAGTTTGCTCAGCGCCCCCACCTCGCCTTGCAACGAGCGCAGGGCGTTGCCATCGAGCGGGCGAATGCCGTCTTCCATGGCTTCCAGCTCGGCGCGCATCACCGCCAGCGGGGTGCGCAACTCGTGGGAAATATCCGCCATGAAATCGCGGCGCATGCGCTCGTTGCTGGCCAGGGTGGCGGCCATGCGGTTGAAGTCACCGGCTAGTTGCCCGGCTTCGTCGGCCGAACGCACCGGCAACTGGATCGCATAGTCCCCCGCCGCCAGGCGATGGGTCGCGCTGGCCACTTCGCGGATCGGCCGCAACAGGGCGCGGCTCAGCCACCAGGCGATCACCGCCGTGGCCAGCAGGCAGGCCAGGCCTATCAGCAGGCTCGAGCGCAGCTGGTTGAGCTGGAAGCGCCGGTCACCGACGCTGGTCACCGATTGCAACGGCGCCAGAGCCATCCAGCCGACCACCTGGCCCTGGTGGTGGATGGGCCGCAGCAGCATGTCGCGGCTGGCGCCCTGGTAGCCAATGATCGGCTGGCGCTGGGCATCGAGCAGGGCAAAGCGCACGAACGCGCCGGTCAGGTCCGAGACGGTCAGCAGGCTGGGGTCGAAGGTCTTGTCCGGCCGGGCATCGTCCGGGCGCAGCAGCTCGAACCATTGGTCCTTGTCGCGGCGGATGAAGTCCCAGCTGCCGTTGCGGGCATAGGCCTGCTCGACCCGCGGCACGATGCGCTCCATGCGTTCTTCGGCCTGCTGGTTGAGGTAGCCGAGAAAACCGTACTTCAGGCTCAGGTAGGCGGCGAACACCATGCCCAGCACGGCGAACGCGCACACCGCGAGCATGGCGATGAAGAACTTGCGGGAAAGGCTGACTTTCATGGCACCGCCGGCACATTGGACTTGCCGACATTGAAGCGCGCAGGCCCTGCTGCCGCAAGGCTCGCCGGGCAATCTCCACGCTTTCTGCACATTGCCTGCACAATTGCCACGCACGCTGGGGCCATCGAAATTCTCTGGCTCGGAGCCTGCGATGCCTACGTTGTTCCACTCCCTGATGTTTGCCCGTTCGCCCCTGGCCCGCGCGCTGTTGCTCAGTGCCGGCCTGTTGGTCATCGGCGGTTGCCGCGAAGCCGAGACCGCTGCCGCACCGCCCCCGCTGCAAGAGGTCACCGTCTTTGACGTGACCAGCACCGCCCAGGCGCTGACCACCACCCTGCCCGGCCGCGCCAGCGCCCACCTGATGGCCGATATCCGCCCGCAGGTCGGCGGCATCATCCAGCAGCGCCTGTTCAACGAAGGCGACACGGTCAAGGCCGGCCAGGCGCTGTACCAGATCGACCCGCAGTCGTACCAGGCAGCGCTGGCCCAGGCCAAGGCCACCGTCAATTCGGCCAACGCCACGCTCAAGGCGGCGGAGCTCAAGGCCAGGCGCGATGCGCAACTGGTGAAGATCGACGCCATCAGCGCCGAGGACAACGAAAGCGCCCAGGCCGCCCTGCTCGAAGCCCGCGCCAGCCTGCAATCGGCCCAGGCCGCACAGCGTACGGCGCAGATCAACCTCGACTACACCCGCATCAACGCACCGATCGCTGGCCGCACCGCCACCTCATCCGTCACTCCTGGCGCGCTGGTCACCGCCGAGCAGACCACCGCCCTGACCACCGTGCAGCAGCTGGACCCGATCTATGTCGACTTCACCCAGCCCAGCAGCACCCTGCTGCGCCTCAAGCGCGAGCTGGCCGAGGGCAAGCTCGCCGCCAGTGAACAGCAGGACGCCACGCGCATCAGCCTGGAACTCGAAGACGGCAGCACCTATGCCCATGCCGGCACCCTCACCTTCAATGGCGTGAGCGTCGACGAAAGCACCGGCAGCGTGACCTTCCGCGCCGTGGTGCCGAACCCCGACGGCCTGCTGATGCCTGGCATGTACCTCAAGGCCACCGTCCAGGAAGGCGTGCAGCACGACGCCATCCTGGTGCCGCAGCAAGCCGTCAGTCGCGACGAACGCGGCGGCGCCACCGCCCTGGTGGTGGTCGACGGCAAGGTGCAGCAGCGCGAACTCACCTTGGCCCGCGCGGTGGATAACCGCTGGTGGGTCAGCCAGGGCCTGGCGGTGGGTGACCAGGTGATCGTCCAGGGCCTGCAGAAGGTTCGCGTGGGCCAACAGGTGCAGGTCCGGGACAGCACCCTGACCGCTCACAACGACAGCAACTGAGGCGTATTACATGGCACGTTTCTTCATCGACCGGCCGATCTTCGCCTGGGTCATCGCCATCCTGGTGATGCTGGGCGGCGGCCTGGCCATCTTCACGCTGCCGCTGGCGCAGTACCCCAACATCGCGCCACCACAGATCAGCCTCAGCGCCACCTACACAGGCGCCTCGGCCAAGACCATGGAAGACTCGGTGACCCAGGTGATCGAGCAGCACATGACCGGCCTGGACGGCCTTACCTACATGTCATCCACCAGCAGCTCGGCGGGTAGCGCCAAGATCACCCTGACCTTCGAGGCCGGCACCGATATCAACACCGCGCAGATGCGGGTACAGACCAAGCTGGACCAGGCCAAGGCACGGCAGCCCGACGCGGTGCAGCAGCAAGGCATCGAGATCCACAACTCGGCCAGCGACTTCCTGATCATCGTCTCCCTGGTGTCGGACAACCCCGACATCGGCGCCACCGACATCAGCGACTTCATCTCCAGCACCCTGTACGACCAGATCAGCCGGGTCAGCGGCGTCGGCGACGTGACCACCCTGGGGTCGAGTTACGCCATGCGCATCTGGCTCGACCCGGACAAGCTCAAGCAGTACGCGCTGATGCCGTCGGACGTGAGCAGCGCACTCGAAGCGCAGAACGTCGACACCTCGGCCGGCCAGCTGGGCGCCCTGCCCGCCCGCGCCGGGCAGCAGCTCAATGCCACCATCAACGCCCGCAGCAAGCTGCAGACCGCCGCCCAGTTCCGTGACCTGGTGCTCAAGCACAACAGCGCCGGCGCCGTGGTGACCCTGGCCGAGGTGGCACGGGTCGAGCTGGGCAGCGAAAGCTACGACGTGGTCGCCGAACACAATGGCCAGCCCTCCGGAGGCCTGGCCGTGAGCCTGGCCACCGGCGCCAACGCCCTAGACGTTGCCGACGCGGTACAGGCCAAGCTGGCCGAGCTGCAGCAGTTCTTCCCCAGCAAGCTGCAACTGCGCAGCGAGGTGGCCTACAACACCGCGCCGTTCGTGAAGATCTCCATCGAGGAGGTGGTCAAGACGCTGTTCGAGGCCATCGCCCTGGTGGTGCTGATCATGTACCTGTTCATGCAGAACCTGCGCGCCACGCTGATCCCGGCCATCGCCGTACCGGTCGTACTGCTCGGTACGTTCGGTGTACTGGCCCTGCTCGGCTATTCGATCAACACCCTGACCCTGTTCGGCATGGTGCTGGCCATCGGCTTGCTGGTGGACGATGCCATCGTGGTGGTGGAGAACGTCGAACGCATCATGGCCGAGAAAGGCCTGGGTCCCCGCGAGGCGACACGCCAGTCGATGGGCGAAATCAGCGGCGCGCTGGTCGGTATCGCCGTGGTGCTGTCGGCGGTGTTCATCCCGATGGCCTTCTTCGGCGGCTCCACCGGGGTGATCTACCGGCAGTTCTCGGTGACCCTGGTCGCGGCCATGACCCTGTCGGTGCTGGTGGCCATGACCCTGACCCCGGCGCTGTGCGCCACCCTGCTCAAGCCAGTGGCCGCCCATGGCCAGGTACGGCGCGGCTTCTTCGGCTGGTTCAACCGCAGCTTCGCGCGCACGTCCGAGCGCTACCAGCGTGCCGTCGGCAAGGTGCTGGCACGGCCACTGCGCGGCCTGCTGGTGTATGCCCTGGTACTCGGCGGCGTGGCGCTGATATTCCAGAAGTTGCCCAGCGCATTCCTGCCCGAGGAAGACCAAGGCATGCTGATGATGCAGATGACCCTGCCGGTCGGTGGTACCGACCAGCGCCTGCAGGCGGTGAGCCGCCAGGTGCAGGACTACATGCTCAAGCAGCCGGAAGTCGACTCGATCCTGACCGTGCGCGGCCTGGGCAACGGCGGCAATGCGCAGAACGCCGGGCGCGGTTTCATCAAGCTCAAGGACTGGAGCGAGCGTCAGGGCGACGAACACAGCACAGCAGCCGTCGCACGCCGGGCCAACATGGCGCTGTCGTCGATACTCGATGCCAACGTGTTCGTCATCGCCCCGCCGGCCATCCAGGGCCTGGGCCAGAGTTCCGGTTTCGACGTGCAGCTGCAGGACCTGGCCGGCCTCGGCCACGCCGAGCTGCTCAAGGCGCGTGACCAGTTCATCGCCCTGGCCGCCAAGGACCCGCGCCTGGCCAACGTGCGCGCCCAGGGCCTGGAAGACACCCCACAGCTGAATGTCGCCATCGACGACCGCAAGGCCGGCGCCATGGGTGTTGCCGCCAGCGACATCAACGCCACCCTGAGCACGGTGATGGGCGGCAGCTACGTCAACGACTTCATCGACGCCGGGCGGGTGAAAAAGGTGTACCTGCAGGGCGAAGCCGACAAGCGCATGCAGGCCGAAGACATCGGCGCCTGGTACGTGCGCAACGACAGCGACGCCATGGTGCCGTTGTCGGCCTTCACCAGCACCTCGTGGAGCACCGCTTCACCCCTGCTGGAGCGCTTCAACGGATTCGGCTCGTACGAACTGGTGGGCGAGCCGGTAGCAGGTGTCAGCTCTGGTGATGCGATGGCGGCGGTCGAGCAGATCATGGCGCAATTGCCCGATGGCATCGGCTATGCCTGGGCCGGGCAGTCGTATCAGGAGCGCCTGGCCGGCAATCAGGCGCCGCTGTTGTACGCCGTTTCGATCCTGTTCGTGTTCCTGTGCCTGGCAGCCCTGTACGAAAGCTGGTCGGTGCCGTTTGCGGTGATGCTGGTGGTGCCCGTGGGCATCCTTGGCGCGCTGCTGCTGACCGGCCTGCGCGGGCTGGCCAACGACGTGTACTTCCAGGTCGGGCTGTTGACCACCGTGGGCCTGGCGGCCAAGAACGCGATCCTGATCGTCGAATTCGCCAAGGAAGGCTACGAACGCGGCCAGGACCTGCTGAGCGCCACCCTGCAAGCCGTGCGCATCCGCCTGCGGCCGGTGCTGATGACCTCGCTGGCGTTCATCCTCGGCGTGCTGCCACTGGCGCTGAGCACCGGTGCCGGTGCTGGCGGGCGGCAGGCGATCGGCACCGGCGTGCTGGGCGGCATGCTCGCCGCCACCCTGCTCGGCCTGTTCTTCATTCCCTTGTTCTATGTGCTGGTGCAACGCCTGGCCGGGCGCCGCGCCAACCGCACCGCAACCGTTGCCGGAGAAGCCTGATGCGCCTGTCCCCTGTTTTGCTGGCGCTGGCCCTGAGCGGCTGCGTCAACCTGGCCCCCGACTACCAGCGCCCGGCGGCGCCGGTGGCCGAGCAGTGGCCGGGCACTGCCACCGACAGCGGCGCGGCCCGTGCGGATGTCAGCTGGCAAGCGCTGTTCGTCGATCACCGCCTGCGCGACACCGTGGCCCTGGCCCTGGCCAGCAACCGCGACCTGCGGGTAGCGGCGTTGAATGTCGAGTACCAGCAGGCGCAATACCGCATCCAGCGCGCCGCGCTGCTGCCGGCAGTGTCGGCCACGGCCGATGGCACCCGTCAGCGGGCGCTGGCCAACGGCAGCACCTCGGTCAGCAGCCAGTACAGCGTCGGCCTGGGCGTCAGCAGCTACGAGCTGGACCTGTTCGGGCGCCTGGGCAATCTCAAGGATGCCGCCCTGGAACAGTACCTTGCGCTGGAACAGACCCGCCGCAGCACCCAGATCAGCCTGGTAGCCGAGGTGGCCAGTGCGTGGATGACCCTGGCCGCCGACCAGCAGCTGCTCAAGCTGGCCAACGAGACCTATGCCAGCCAGCAGAAGACCTACGCCCTGGTGCAGCAGAGCCACGGCCTGGGTGGCGAGTCTGGGGTGAGCCTGGCGCAGGCCCGCAGCACCGTGGAGTCGGCCCGCGCCGATGCAGCGAATTACGCCAGCCAGGTCGAGCAGGACCGCAACGCCCTGGAGCTGCTGGTCGGTCAGCGCGTGGACAGCACGCTGTTGCCGGATGACAGCCAGGGCAACGCCGCGCTGCTGGTCGCCGTACCCGCCGGCCTGCCTTCGGCGCTGCTGCAACGCCGCCCCGACGTGCTGGCCGCCGAACACACGCTGAAGGCGGCCAACGCCGACATCGGCGCGGCGCGCGCGGCGTTCTTCCCCAGCGTCACCCTGACGGCCAGCGGCGGCAGCGCCAGCAGCCAGCTGTCCGGGCTGTTCAAGGGCGGCAGCGGCGCCTGGAACTTCGCCCCGTCGATCAACCTGCCGATCTTCAACGCCGGCAGCAACCGCGCCGGCCTCGACGCGGCCAAGGTCAATCGCGAGATCGAGGTGGCCACCTATGAAAAGACCTTGCAGACCGCTTTCAGCGAAGTGGCCGATGCGCTCTCGGTGCGTGCCCACATCCATGAACGGCTCGACGCCCAGCGCAACCTGACCGATGCCACCCAGACCAGCTACAGCCTGTCGCTGGCGCTGTACAAGCAAGGCTCGGACAGCTTTCTCGATGTGCTCGACGCCCAGCGCTCGCTCTATACCGCGCAGCAGACGCTGATCAGCCTGCAACTGGCCGAGCAGGTCAACCGGGTGACCTTGTACAAGACGCTCGGCGGCGGCTGGCAGGGATAAGACAATTTTCACATCCGCTTCACTGTCGGGCCACAAACCCGAGGATAAGGTGCTGCCAGCCTTGTCCTCGGAGTGGCAGCATGCTGGAAAATGTAATTGCGACACACCCGCGCCTTCTGCGCCTGAAACGCCGGAACCTGCCTGCCGCCTGGCTGATAGCCGCGTTGCTGGCCTTCACCGCGTTCGGCCTCTGGCACGTGTTTCGAACGCATGTCACCAACCTGGGCAGCGCGCAGCTGATGAGCGAGCATGGCGTCTACAGCGCCTGGAACAGCGGCAAGGTAATTGTTCTGGTTCGCCATGCCGAACGCTGCGACCGCTCCAACCACGCCTGCCTTGGCGACCCAGCCGGCATCACCGTGGACGGCAGCCAGGCGGCAGCCGCCGTCGGCGACGGCATCCGTCGCCTGGGCCTGGCCAATGCCGATATCCTCAGCAGCCCGGAAGTCCGCACCCAGCAGACCGCGTCGTTCGTGTTCGGCAAGGGCATCGAAACCCAGGACTGGCTGGCGCGCTGTGACAGCACCTTCGCCAATGCTGCCCTGGCCCACAAGCGTGAGGGCCACAACCTGGTGCTGGTCACCCACAGCGGCTGCATCGACCACCTCGAGCGGCAGCTGGGCGTGGCGGGCGGTGAGCGCGTTGCCGGCTATGCCAGTGCGCTGTTCGTCAGCAAAGACAGCAACGGCAAGGCCCACTTGCTCGGGCAACTCAACGCCAACCAATGGCAGACACTCAACAGCAGCACAGGGAAGTAAGCATGCCCGTTTCTTCACGCACCACGTTCTACGTCAATAACCTGCTGGTGCCACTGCTGCTGGCAGCCATCGTGTTCCTGCTGTTCGACCTGACCGAACTGGACCGCTGGATCAGCAACCTGCTGCTCGACCCGGTCACCGGGCAGTTCCCGCTGTTGCATGACCAGCTGTTCGAGAAAGTGACCCACAAATGGCCGCGCATCCTGCCGAACTGGACCGGCGAGGCGGCAATCATCGGTTCGCTGCTGTCGTTCATCTGGCCACGCCTGGCTAACCACCCCGACGCCCTGATAACCCGCGGCCTGAATGCTGCCCGCATCAGCCCGGTGCTGCGTTTCACCAGCCGTCACCGCCGTGATTTCCTGTTCGTGGTGGTGGCATTTGCCTTGTGCACCACGGTCATCCATTACCTGAAAAGCCACACCAGCGTGTACTGCCCGGTGGAAACCACCCTCTACGGCGGCCCCGAGGCACGCGTGGAGTGGTACGAGAACTTCACCTGGTTCAGCAAGGCGGGCGAAGGCCGTTGCTGGCCGGGCGGCCACGCGTCCAGCGGCTTCACCCTTCTGGCGCTGTACTTCGTGGCGTTGCGCTACCGCTGGCAGCATGCGCGCAAGCTGCTGGTGGCCATTCTGCTGATCGGTTTCATCTACGGCACGACCCGCGTGCTGCAAGGTTGGCACTACATGTCGCACACCTTCTGGGCCGGGATCTTCGTATGGTTGACCACCTGGGCCACCGCCCTGGGCTTCTATGGGCGCGAGGCGCTCCAGGCACCGGCGCAGGCAAGCGCAGACAAGGCAACAGCAGATGCCTATGCTTGAGCAGTCCCTCTGCTCAGGAACATGACCATGCCCAACCCCGAAGACGCCCTGCTGCACAGCTGGCAGTTCAACGCCCAAGCCTGGATAGACGCCGTGCGTGGCGGCGCCATCGAGAGCCGCCTGCAGGTGACCGACCAGGCAATCCTGCTGGCGATCCTCGGTCGCCAGCCTGAGCGCGTACTGGACCTGGGTTGCGGCGAGGGCTGGTTGTTGCGGGCGCTGGCCGATCGCGGCATCGCGGTGACTGGCGTGGATGGCGACGCCGCGCTGGTCGAGGCTGCGCGGGCCGCAGGTTCGGCGCAGGTGCACCAGGCCAGCTATGCCCAGCTGGTCGACGGTGACGGGGATATCGGCAGCGGCTATGACCTGATCTGCGCCAATTTCGCCCTTCTGCATCAAGACATCATCCCCTTGCTGGCGGCCATGAAAGCCCTGCTCGCACCCGATGCCGTGCTGGTGATCCAGACCTTGCACCCCTGGAGCGTGGCGGGCGGTGATTATCAGGACGGCTGGCGCGAGGAGTCGTTTGCCGGGTTTGCCGGGGACTGGCGGCCAATGCCGTGGTATTTCCGCACGCTGGCCAGTTGGTTGAATGCACTGGACATGGCGGGGTTCAGGCTGCTGAGCCTGCAGGAGCCACAGCATCCGCAGAGCACGGTGCCGCAATCGTTGCTGATGGTAGCTGGATAGCCTGTTCCGGCCTCTTCGCGGGCTTGCCCGCTCCCACAGGTACTTCACAGGGCGTGAGATTTGCGCGATACCTGTGGGAGCGGGCGAGCCCGCGAACTGCCCTGAACAGGCGACATCAACCTTGAAATCCTTTGCAACAACCCGCTAGCCTGCGGGTGGCGTACTGACCTTGCCGCTGCTGCTGGTGGTGCCGGTGCCGAGCCTGCCGCAGGGGTGATCCTGCTCGGTTGCATGCTGGTGCTGGGGCTGCTGCCAGGGCGCGGGCGCCGCCTGCCCAGTTAACGCTGGGCGGTGGCCTCGTCGGCGGGCGGGGTCAGCTGCAACACGCGATTGCGCCCGCCTTCGGCGAGCAGGTAGCCACCCTTGCCATCCGCGATGATCGACTGCGGTGCCTTGAGGAAGGTCAGCACCACGTGCTGGGTGCCATCGGCGTCCACGCGCAGCAGGCGCGCGCGGTGGGTGTTGTCTTCGCTGATCCACAGGCCGCGCTGGTCGCACATCAGGAAGGTGGGATGGCGCAGGCCCTCAACCACCACCGGGTCCTTGCCGTCGTCGGACAACGCACGAACGATGCCGGTGCCTTTCTCGGTGTACAACAGACGGCCGTCGGCGCAGCGGGTCAGGCCCTCGGTTTCGGTCAGCCCCGAGCGCAGCACGTCGAGCTGGCCGCTGGCCCAGTCATAACGCATCAGGCGCCCATTGCCCTTGCGGTCTTCGATGGCATACAGGTGATCGCCGTCATTCCACAGCCCCTGCACGCTGTCACCGTTGAACAGCTGGGTGACCTGGCCATCACGGGCCAGGCTCACCGGCGCGTGGCCGCCTTCCTGGCTGAACACCCAGCCACCTTGTGCCGCGACCATGCCGTCGGGCTTGGACAGGTTGTCGATCAGCACCACGCGGTCGCCGCCGGCGGTGATCTTGAGGATGCTGCCTTTGCCGTCATCCAGCTCGCGGCTGACCAGCAGGCTGCCGTCGGCCTGGGGCAGCAACGAGGCGGCCTTGGCCACGTCGCGGTGCAGCACCTCGACATGCCAGCCACTGGCGGCCTGCACCGGGTAGAACGATTGCCAGGCGAAAAAGCCCAGGGTCGCAGCCACCAGGCCGGTGGTGGCAGTCAGGGCGATACGGGTGCTGCGCCGGCGCAGGATGGGCATGAACGGGGGCTCCTCGAATTTGGCCCGAATCCTAGCAAGAGGATTGGAAAATGTCGTCATCAGATGACGCAAACACAAAAGGATATAAAAAGAACAAAACATTCTAACCAAATGGAATTAAAAAATTGAAAGCCAAACGCCTCCTCCTTAGGCTGGGTGCACCCTTTCCCACCTGCTCAAGGAGCGACGTCAATGCCCTTCTCCCCCCTGCGCCGCCTACTGCTAGGCGGCATTCTGGCGACTTTCGCCAGCAGCCTGCTGCCCTGGTCCAGCGCCTTCGCCGAAGACACCAAGACCCTGCGCATCGGCTATCAGAAGTTCAACAGCATCAACATCCTCAAAGGCAGCGGCGCGCTGGAAAAGGCCCTGGCGCCCCAAGGCGTGAAGGTCAGCTGGCACGAATTCGCCGCCGGGCCGCAACTGCTCGAGGCGCTGAGCACCGGTGCCATCGACCTGGGCCACGCTGCAGACGCGCCATCGGTGTTCGCCCAGGCCGCCGGCAAACCGGTGGTGTACCTGGCCGCCGAGCAGCCCTACCCGCGCGGCATCGGCCTGGTGGTGCGTGAGCAGGATCACCTCACCGCAGTGCAGGACCTCAAAGGCAAGCGCGTGGCCACCGGCCGCGGCTGGAATGCCCAGTACCTGCTGGCGGTGGCCCTGGAACAGGCCGGCCTGAGCTATCAGGACATCACCCCGGCCTACGTCAACAACGCCGCCGATGCCGTCGCCGCCCTGCAATCCGGCAGCGTGCAGGCCGTGACCCTGTGGGACCCGTTCCTCGCGGCAGCCGAAAGCCAGCCGGGCCTGAAGAACCTGCGCGATGGCAGCGGCCTGTCCAACAACCGCACCTTCTACCTGTCCACCGCCGCCTTCGCCGACCAGCACCGCGACCTGCTGAAGACCTTCTTCAGCGAACTGGGCAAAGTCAGCCAATGGGCCAACACCAAGCCCGCCGAAGTCGCCGCACTGCTGGCGCCGCAACTGGGCATCAGCGCCAACGTGCTGGAGGTGGCCAGCGAACGGCGCAACTACAACGCCGTGGCCATCACCCCCCAGATCGTCGCCGAGCAGCAGAAACTGGCCGATACTTTCCAGGGCCTGGGCCTGATCCCGCGCAAGCTGCAGGTGGCCGATGCCATCTACCCGGCTTCCGTGTTGCCGTGATCAGGGAGTGAAGGCCATGCCTCGTCACATCCGTTTCAACGCCTTCAGCATGAACGCCGCCAGCCACCAGTCCCCGGGGTTGTGGCGCCACCCGCGCAACACCAGCGTGGCGTTCAACCGCCTGGACTACTGGACCGACCTTGCGCGCCTGCTGGAGCGCGGGCTGTTCGATGCGCTGTTCATCGCCGACGTGCTGGGTATCTACGACGTCTACCAGGGTGGCCCGCAAGCCGCCCTGCGCGGTGGCGTGCAGGTGCCGGTCAACGACCCGCTGCTGCTGGTGCCGGCCATGGCCGGGGTCACCGAGCACCTGGGGTTCGGCGTGACCTTTTCGCTGACCTACGAGCACCCTTATCCGTTTGCCCGGCGCATGTCCACGCTCGACCACCTGAGCAATGGCCGGGTCGGCTGGAACATCGTCACCGGCTACCTCGACAGCGCCGCGCGCAACTTGGGCCTGGCCCGTCAGCTGGGCCATGACCAGCGCTACGACCTGGCCGAGGAATACCTGGAGGTGCTGTACAAACTCTGGGAAAAAAGCTGGGAAGACGATGCCGTGGCACTGGAGCGCGAAACCGGCCGCTACATCGAACCGTCGAAAGTGCACGCCATACAGCACGCTGGCGAGCACTTCCAGGTGCCCGGCATGCACCTGTGCCAGCCTTCGCCCCAGCGCACCCCGGTATTGTTCCAGGCCGGTGCCTCGGCGCGCGGCCAGCAGTTCGCCGCTCGCCATGCCGAGTGCGTGTTCATCAGCGGCCCGACACCTACCGTGCTGCGCCGCTACGCCGACGGTATTCGCCAGGCCGGCGAGGTAGCCGGGCGTGGCCGCGACGAGGTGCTCATTTATGCCCAGGCGCTGCTGATCGTCGCGCCGACCACGCAAGAGGCCCAGGCGCGCTTTGCCGAATACCGCCGCTACGTCGACCTGGATGCATCCCTCGCCCTGCTGTCGGGCTGGACCGGCATCGACTTCGCCGGCCTCGACCCGGACGCCCCCATCGAATATGTCGAGAATGATGCTGGCCGCGCCGCCCTGGCAGCGTTCACCGCCGCCGACCCGAACCGCCGCTGGAGCGTGCGTGAGGCCGCTGAATTCGTCGGCCTGGGCGGGCGCGGCCCGGTATTGGTCGGCTCGCCAGGCGAAGTTGCCGACCAGCTGGAGCACTGGCTCGACCAGGCCGGTATCGACGGCTTCAACCTCACCTATGCCGTGCAACCGGACGACCTGGCCAACGTGGTCGAGCTGCTGGTACCGGAGCTTCAGCGACGGGGTCGCTACCCACTGGGCTACGCCGACGGCACCTTGCGCCACAAGCTGTTCGGCCTCGGCGACCGGCTGCCGGAGGCCCACGTGGGGCGCCAGGTTCGCATTCAGTAACTGAATGTCGAGTATTTCAACATTTAATTTGTGGATGATGCGGGCTGCCCCCTATGCTGTCCGCACATCCCCTGCACGCACCGGCCGGTGTGGTCCAAGGCACGGGGAGAGAACAACAAGTCGAGACCGCTCATGTCGAACCACTCCTACTTCGCCCCCCACGGTGGGCACCCAGCTCAGACCGAGCTGCTGACTGACCGTGCCATGTTCACCGAAGCCTATGCCGTCATCCCCAAAGGCGTGATGCGTGACATCGTCACCAGCCACCTGCCGTTCTGGGACAAGATGCGCATGTGGGTCATCGCCCGCCCGCTGACCGGTTTCGCCGAAACCTTCTCGCAGTACATCGTCGAAGTGGCCCCGGAAGGCGGCAGCGAGCGCCCTGAGCTGGACCCGAACGCCGAAGCCGTGGTGTTCATCGTCGAAGGCGAGCTGGACATCACCGTCGAAGGCAAGCACCACACCCTGACCCCAGGCGGCTACGCCTTCCTGGCACCGGGCGCCGAGTGGAGCCTGCGCAACAACAGCAAGGCCAACGTCACCTTCCACTGGCTGCGCAAGCACTACCAGAAGGTCCAAGGCCTGGCCGTGCCTGAGTCGTTCGTCACCCACCGCGACAACGCCACTGTCATCGAAATGCCGGGCACCGAAGGCCGCTGGGTCACCACCCGCTTCGTCGACATGGCCGACATGCGCCACGACATGCACGTCAACATCGTCACCTTCCAGCCGGGCGGCGTGATTCCGTTCGCTGAAACCCACGTCATGGAACACGGCCTGTATGTGCTGGAAGGCAAGGCGGTATACCGCCTGAACCAGGACTGGGTCGAAGTGGAAGCCGGTGACTTCATGTGGCTGCGCGCCTTCTGCCCGCAGGCCTGCTACGCCGGTGGCCCAGGCAAGTTCAGCTACCTGCTGTACAAGGACGTCAACCGTCATGTGCACCTGACCCTCAACCCACAGCGTTGAGTTCAGGCTGATGCCCGAAAGCCCGCCACCTGGCGGGCTTTCTGTTTGCCGCTCATACTGAAAAGCCCTGCCCCATAGCGCGGTACTGGCCATGAACCGCTGCCTGATACTTACCCTTTTGCTGGTTGCCACCGCCAGCCTGGCCGCTGACGACTGGAAGATTGCCTACGACCGCGAAGGTATCCGCGTGTACCTCAGCGGCGTGGCCGATTCGCCCTATCAGCAGTTCCGCGGCGTCAGCACCATGAAAGCCAGCGTGCGTACCCTCGTCGACCTGCAGGAAAACCTGCGGGTGGCGTGCAAATGGCTGTATGCCTGCGAGCAGATGCGCTTGCTGGACGTGGACGGCGACAGCACCTGGGTCTACCTGACCACCAACCTGCCGTGGCCGACCCTGCCACGGGACATCATTCTCAAGGTCCGCACCGAGCGCCTGGATGACGGCACCCTGGTGCGCCACCTGAGCGCCGAACCGGGCCGCTTGCCCGAAGAGCCTGGGTTGATCCGCGTTCAGCACCTGTCGGGCGAATGGATCATGAAGCCGCTCGGCGAGCGCGAAACCGAGGTGACCTACCAGTTGCAGGCAGACCCTGCCGGGGACGTACCGGGCTGGCTGGCCAACCGCTTCGTCGTCGACGCCCCGGTGGTAACGCTGCGGACCTTGCGTGCGGTAGCCGAGCGCCAGCCGTGAGAGCCTGACGCCTCATGGAGAATATATGCAATTCAAATCCATGACCGCATGCCATCACAACGGCGCTTGTTAACTACTTCTTATAGCTATTGAATTCCATGCTCGCGTGCTTGATTTCATAGCCGCGTTCATTGCTTGCAAAAAATGTTGCCGTGAATTTTTCTTTTCGTGCAAATTCCACTTTCCCATTCCAGTCCACCATCATAATTTGGTCTAATGCGCCTCCCAACACGACACCTTCGTCCCCCGCCAGCTTCTGGTCGAACGTGATAATGTCATAGATGCCGTCGTCATAATCGTTGGGAATGTTAAGCACCAACCATGAGTGATTTCGGATTATGTTGCCTACCAGCTGAATGTGGCCAACATTAAACTCATAGTCGATGAACGCGTCTGAGCCCTCATGAGTTTCATATTCTTCATTCGGGCGCTTCCAGGTAACACTGAACCACTGCTCTACTTCAGCCCTCGCTTGTTGCCTGGCTTCTTCGTTAAATTTCACGCCTGCATATTCAAGAATATTCATGTCACTACCCTCTTCCGGCCAAAGCCATTCTTTAGCCGCACACACAGATTAGAAAGGGCAAAGCAATCGTACTACTGGCAAAACTATCAGTTGCAGTTTGGGCGGACGTGCCGGGCTGGCTGGCCAACCGCTTCGTCGTCGACGCCCCGGTGGTGACGCTGCGGACCTTGCGTGCGGTAGCCGAGCGCCAACCCTGAGAAGCCCTATCGGCCTGCCGCGTTTTCTGCCACTGTCTGCGCGCGGCGCGGACCAGCGCGTCGCGCCTTGCCAGGACGTCGCATGAAAACACCCGAAAACGGCAATACGCACAAAGGCTACCGACGCATCATCCCCTCGATGACTGCCCTCCTCGAGTTTGAAGCGGTCGCCCGCCACAGCAGTGTCACCCTGGCGGCCCGTGAGCTGGGCGTGACCCAGGCAGCGGTGAGCAAGCAGATCAGGCAACTCGAGGACAACCTCGGGGTCCAGCTGTTCCAGCGCCTGCACCGCGGCATCCGCCTGACCAGCGAAGGCCAGGCGCTGTTCGCGGTGATGTCCGAGTCGCTGCAGAAGGTTGCCGCGGTGTTCGACCGCCTCAGTGACGGTGGCGCAGAACAGGAGCTGGTGCTCAGCACCACCGCGACCTTTTCCCAGCTGCGGGTGATGCCGCGCCTGAGCAATCTGCGCGCGAGCATGCCCCAGATACGCCTGCGCCTGGCCACGCAGATGTTCACCGGCGACCTGCGCAACCACGATGTCGACTTGCTGGTGCGCTACGGTAATGGCCGCTGGGAGGATGGCACGGCGCTGCAGCTGTTCGAGGAAGAGGTTTTTCCGGTGTGTTCGCCAGCATGGCTGGCACACCATGCCATGCCCGATTCGCTGGAGGCGCTGTACCACGCCGACCTGCTCGACGCCGATGCCACCACCGAAGGCTGGATGACCTGGCCGACCTGGTTCCGCGCCCTGGGTGGCAACCCGCCGAAGCTCGACTACGGGCTGCGCTGCCACCTGTACACCGACACCATCCAGGCCGCGTTGCACGGGCATGGGGTGGCGCTGGGCTGGGGGCGCATGCTCGACCACCTGCTGGCCTCGGGCGAGCTGGTGCGCCTGACCGACCTGGTGGTGAAGCCGCGGGAAGCCTATTACCTGGTGGTGCCGCATGGCCGCGACACCACGGCAACAGTGCTGGGGTTGGTGGCGTGGCTGCGTAGCTAATCCAGCACCGGCTTGCCCGGCCCTGTCGACCTTACTCAACCACCCCACAAGCCACACGGGCACCACCACCGCCAAGCTTCTCCGGGTGGTCGCTGTGGTTGTCGCCACCGGCATGCACCATCAATGCATGGCCTTTGAAATCCGTGGCTTTCAGACGTGGCGCCAATACCGGGTAGGTGGCCTTGCCGTCGGCGCCGACATAAAGTGCCGGCAGGTCGCCACGGTGACCGCTGTCGTCATACGGGCCCTTGTGCGCGTTGGTGGAATCCGGGTCCCAGTGGCCACCTGCCGCGCCCGCCGGTACCGGCTTGCCGTTTTCCTCTGCCGCTGCGCAGGAGCCCTTCTGGTGCAGGTGGAAACCATGCACGCCCGGCGGCAGGTCCTTGAGGTCGGGGGTGAGCACGGTGCCGTACGGGTTCTGTTCGATGCTGATGGTACCGATCGACTTGCCCGGGCCATCCGCCCCGGCCAGCTTCAGTTCCACCGTCTGCGCGGCCTGGGCGAGACCGGCCGAGGCCAGCAATGCGGTGAAGACTACTGCTTTCATGTCGTTTCTCCATGGCTTGGGGTAGGTGGGTTTCGTACCCACGTGACTTTTGGGACTGCGCAGCTTGCCAGGCATTCCATCCAGCCACAGACTGAAACACTTCCCTTGCCGCCCGGAGCCGTTCGCGTGTCCCTCAAAGCCCTGCGCACCCTGGTGACCATCGCGCGCCACGGCACCTTCGCCCGTGCCGCCGACCTGCTCAGCCTCACGCCTTCGGCTGTGAGCCTGCACATCAAGACCCTCGAGGACGAGCTCAAGGTCGCGCTGTTCGACCGCAGCCGCCGCCAGGTGGTGCTGACCGAGGCCGGGCAACTGGCCGTGGCGCGGGCCGAGCACATACTCGGTGCCTACGACGAACTGGCCGATGCCCTGGCCAGCGGCCCGAGCCTGCGTGGCCGGCTGCGCCTGGGGGCGATCCACACGGTCCTGGCCCGACGCCTGCCCAAGGCCCTCGTGTGGATCAAGGCGCACCATCCGGACCTGCACATCAGCGTCAACTCAGGCATGTCGGCAGAGCTGGCACGGCGTGTGGAAGATGGCGAACTGGATGCAGCGATCACCACCGAGCCGGTCAGCCCCTACCCGCAAAGCCTGGACTTCACGCCCCTGTTCGAAGACCGCTTCTGGGCCATCGCCCACCCCGACCTGGCCGGCCACAGCCTGCCACAGCTGCTCGCCAGCCAGCCGTTCCTGCGCTTCGACAAGCGCGCCTGGGCCGGGCGGCAGATCGAGCAGGAGCTGCGCCGCCAGCATTTGCAGGTCAGCGAACAGATGGAGCTGGACAGCCAGGAAGCGCTGGCGCGCATGGCGCTGATGGGGCTGGGTGTGGCGATCATTCCCATGGCCGATGACGACCTGCAGCGCCTGCCGCCCGCCACCTGCCTGCCGTTTGGCGAGCCTCAGCTGGTGCGGCGGGTGGTGCTGCTGGAACACGAAAAAAGTCAGCGGCGGCACCTGAGTGCAGTGCTGAAGACCGCCATGGACGCCTGAAGGTACAGTTTTCCTCAACGGTCACTGCAGAAATCAACGTTTTTCCCGACCGGTCCGCCACGCTAACCTGTGCCCGTACCCGACCACGGAATCACACCCATGCTCCACCTGCTGCTGACCACCCTGGTGCCCATCATCCTGCTGATCAGCCTCGGCACCTTCCTGCGCATCCGTGGTTTTCTCGCCGAGTCGTTCTGGCCCGGTGCCGAGCGCCTGAGCTACTACGTGCTGCTGCCCTCACTGTTCCTGCATGGCCTGGCCACGGCCAACCTCGAAGGCGTACCGGTGCTGGGCATGGTCGGTGTGCTGATGCTTTCGACCTTGCTGGGTGCCGTGCTGCTGGTGCTCTACCAGGGTGCGGTGAACCACGAGGGCGCCGACTTCACCTCGGTGTTCCAGGGCGGCGTGCGCTTCAACAACTACATCGGCGCCACCCTCGCCGCCGGCATCTACGGCAGCGCCGGGATTGCCCTGGCCGCCGTGGCCAACGCCGCCATCGTGCCCTTGGTCAACCTGCTCTGCGTGCTGGTGTTCGCCCGCTTCAGTGCCCGGCACAGCTCGCCGGCGACCGTGTTGCGGGCCATCTTTGCCAACCCGCTGATCGTCGGTTGCGCCGGCGGCCTGTTGCTGCGGGTCACCGGCCTGGGCCTGCCGGCGGGCCTGGAGCCCACGGTCAAGGCGCTGGGGCAGGCCGCCCTGCCCCTGGGCCTGCTGTGCGTGGGTGCCGCGCTCGGCGGCGCCAGCCTCGGCCAGCAAGTGCGGCCACTGCTGGCGGCATCGGCCTTCAAGTTCCTGGTCATGCCGCTGACCACCTGGGGCCTGTGCCGCGTGCTGGGGCTGAGCGGCCAGGCGGCGGTCGTGGCGGTGCTGTTCCAGGCCTTGCCGACCGCTTCGTCGTCCTACGTGATGGCGCGGCAGATGGGCGGCAACGCGCCGCTGATGGCGACCATCATCGCCCTGCAGACCGTGGTGGCGGCCGTGACCTTGCCTTTGGTGCTAATGCTTACGCTGAAGTGAAGCCGTTTGGCTAGACTGTGAATCAGCCCACACTTCGGAAACTCGACCATGCGCCTTTCGTGGATGGTGATCTGCTTGACTTCGGCCCTGCTCGCAAGCCCCTTGCACGCCGCCGAAAGCGCCAAGGCCGCCGTGGCCGAAGACAAGGCAGAAAAGCTGGAGAAAAAGGTGGTGGAGGATGCCCCGCCGCCGAAAAAACCGGAAACCATCACCCCAGGCGAGGTGCAGGCGGTGGACCCGGCAGGCCAGGCGCCGATGGACGACAGCATCACCTGCCTGGCCCGCACCATCTATTGGGAAGCCAAGGGCGCCGACGCCCAGGACATGAGCGCGGTGGCCAGCGTGGTGCTCAACCGCCTGGGCCACGAAGGCTTCCCCGATACCATCTGTGGTGTGGTCAAGCAGGGCGTGGAGACCAAGTCCTGCCAGTTTTCCTGGTGGTGTGACGGGCGTTCCGACCAGGTCGAGGAAGCGCAGCGCTACGACGTGGCCAAGGAGATCGCGCGCAAGGCATTGAACCAGCAGCTCAAGGACCCGACCGGGGGCGCCTTGTATTTCCATGACCGCAACGTGCACCCGGACTGGGCCAAGGCCTATCGCAAGACCGCCGAGACCCGGCATTTTCTGTTCTACAAGCCGAACCAGGCGCTGGCGCGTTGACTGGCCATCGCACTTTTCTGGCGTTTACCGGTCTACTCCCTCTTTTGCCGCCCGCAAGTCATTGCGGGCGTTTTCATTGCTTTGCACGAGAGTGGGCCAAACGCCTTGCGCTTGTGTAGGATGAGCAGCGCATACCAAGACGCTGCCAGTCACAGGGAGATCCACATGCGCGTCCTGTCATCCGTTGCCGCCTTGTCGCTGGGCCTGGTCATGTCGACCGGAGCCCTGGCCGTCACCGGCGAAGAGGCGCAGCTGATCGATTCGATCAATACCTACCGCAACCAGGCCCAGCGCTGCGGTGACGAGGTGTCGGTGGAACTGCCGCCGCTCAACAGCGACACGCGCCTGGCCCTGTCGCCGGAAGGCACCCGCGACCTGCAGCAGGCCATGAGCCGCGCGGCCTACCCGATGGTTAACGTGCAGGCCATCAGCCTGTCTGGCCCGCGTGATGCCAACGCGGCCATGAACGCCATCAAAGAGAGCTTCTGCCAGGTGGTGCTAGACCCACAGTTCGTCGATATCGGCGTCAGCCAGGAAGGCCGCGACTGGCGCATCGTGCTTGCCCGCCCTTTGCTCAGCGGGCGCCTGGGCGACTGGCAGGCCGAAGGGCAGAAGCTGTTGCAGGCCATCAACAGTGCGCGCAAGGCGCCACACCAGTGCGGTGGCCAGCCATTCCCCGCCGCACCGGCGTTGAGCTGGAATGCAACGCTGGCGGGCGTGGCGGCGAATCATACGCGAGCCATGGCCAACCAGAACTTCTTCGACCATATCGACAAGGACGGGCGCACGCCGGGCGACCGGGCTGAGCTGGCCGGTTACCTGTATCGGCAGATTGGCGAAAACATCGCCGCCGGGCGCGACACGGCACAGAAGGTGGTGGATGGCTGGCTGGACAGCCCCGGCCATTGCGCCACCCTGATGAACGCCGATTTCCGCGAAATGGGCGCGGCCTATGCGGTGGACCCAAAGAGCGATGCGGGCATCTACTGGACCGGCTTGTTCGGCACACCGCAATGACCCTGTAGGAGCGGCCTTGTGTCGCGAAAGGGCCGCGTAGCACCTGTGCGCAGCGCCAATGCTGTGCAGCCAAACCGCCGCTTCACGCATTTTCCCAGGTAGCTGGCATCGCCCAGGCCGACCTCATCGGCGATCTGCGCCAGGCTGTGGCTGGCGTTGAGCAACCGCCAGCGCGCCTGCTGCAGGCGCATTTCCAGCCACCAGGCCTTGGCGCTCATGCCGTGGCTGGCCTGGAACTGCCGGTCCAGTTGCCGGCGGCTGATGCCCAGCTCGCCCGCCAGCTGCTCGATCGACCAACGCGCCCCCAGGTGATGACGCATCAGGGCCAGCGCACGCTGTACCTGGCGCCCCTGCCCTGCGCCGGTTTCCAGCGAACGCAGGGCATGGCGACTGTCACGCGACTCGTCGACCAGCATGTCGGCAAGGCCCTTGAGCGCCCGGGCGCGCCCGCAGGCACCCGCCAGCAGCTCCACCGCCAGGTCGATGGCTGCCGTGCCGCCGGCACAGGTGATACGCGCGCCATCGATGCAGTACAGCTGCTCGCGCAGCAGCTGCAGATGCGGGAAAGATGCGCGGAACTCCGCCTCATGGCGCCAGTGCACCACGACCTTGTGCCCGTCCAGCAGGCCGCAGGCGGCCAGCAGAAAAGCAGCGTTGTCGATGGCGACCAGTTTCACCCCCGCCCTGGCCGCACGCTTGAGCAGGCGCTGGTAGTGGGGTGCCAATGCGGCAGTCGCTTCGGCATTGCGGCTGCCGAACAGCACCAGGTAGTCGTAGTTTTCCCACTGTAACTGTTCGGCAATGGCCTGCACCTGCATCACCGCGCCACTGCTCGACGGTACTGGCTCACCGGTGAGGCTGGCCAGGGTCCAGCTGCAGTAGCGTTGCTGGCTGTAGTCCTCGTCGTCGGCGCTGAAGCGCAGCTTGTCGAGAAACGCACCGAACGGCAGCAAGGCGAAATCAGACAACGGCAGGATCAGCAGGTGGATATCAGGGGTCATGCAAAACAGGTCCGGAAAACACCATTGAATGTCCAGATCATACTCTGCACTTGCAGCGCCGTCGCATAGACTGGCCGCTCGTGAATACCGAAGGCACACACCATGGCTCTGGATACCTGGCTCATCTACCTGCTGGCGAGCATCGGCCTGTCGCTGACCCCCGGCCCGAACAGCCTGCTCGCCCTGACCCACGGCGCGCTGTATGGCGCGCGTCGTACGCTGTTCACCATCGTCGGCGGGGTTTTCGGCTTCAGTGCACTGATTGCCCTGGCGATGTTCGGGCTGACGGCGTTGCTTCAGACCTCGGCTTCGGTGCTGACCGTGCTGAAGTGGGTGGGCGGGGCCTATCTGGTGTGGCTGGGCATTCAGCTCTGGCGCAGCCCTGCCCTGCAGCTGGAGGTGACCGAGCGCACTGCCCGTTTGAGCAATCCGGGGATGTTCCGCCAAGGCCTGCTGTCGGCTATTGCCAACCCCAAGGTACTGTTGTTCTACGGTGCCTTCCTGCCGCAGTTCATCGACCCCCAGCGTGGGCTGTTGCTGCAGTTCGTGATCATGGCAGCGACCTTCGCCAGCGTGGAGTGCGTGGTCGAATACGTGCTGGCGCGCCTGGCGTTTCGTATCCGGCCATGGCTGGCCAAGGGCGGCAAAGGTTTCAATCGCTGCTGCGGGAGCCTGTTCGCGTTGATTGGCGTGGCCTTGCCGCTGGGCCGGTGATATCGCTGGCCAGCCAGCTGCCGCTTTACTGCGGGAGATCATCCAGCCCTTTGGGCTGCGCTGTCGCGCAGAGAACAAAGCCTCAGCAAGCGCCGCCTTACCCTGTGGGAGCGGGCATGCCCGCGAAGCATGCGACGCGGTGCATGGCACCGGCTTCGCCGGTGTTCGCGGGCACGCCCGCTCCCACAAGATCTTTGCTGAATCAAAGAATTATGTTTTGTTCTATGAGGGCAGGCGTGCCGGCGAATGGGCCGCGAAGCGCCCCCTCTCAAGCGCGCCGCGAAACCAGCAGGAAGACCACCAGCGCCATGCCCGGCAATGCCGCCCCCACCAGTGCCACGCCGTGCCACCCCTGCTGGGCAAACACCGCACTGGCCACCGCCGACCCCGCTGCCCCGCCCAGGAAAATGCTGGTCATGTACAGCGCATTCAGCCGCCCGCGGCTGGCCGGGTCCAGGGCATACACCTCACGCTGGCCAATCACCATGTTCATCTGCACCGCAAAATCCAGCAGCACCCCGGTCAGCCCCAGGCCGATCACGCTGTAACCCGGCGTGGTCAGCCCCAGCAGCAGCGCCACTGGCGCCAGCACCAGTGCCAGCAACGAACCGGCGCGGGCATGGCCGGCGTCGGCCAGGCGGCCCGCCAGCGGTGCGGCGATGGCGCCCACGGCGCCGACCAGGGCAAACAGGGCGATCTGGCTTTGCGACAGGCCATGCTCGCTGGCCAGGGCCAGTGGCACTGCTGTCCAGTAAAGGCTGAACGCCGCGAACATCAATGCCTGGTACAGCGAACGCTGACGCAGCACCGGGTATTGGCGCAGCAAGGCAACCAACGACAGCATCAACCCGGCATAGCTCGCCCTGTGTTCAGGCACCCGGCGCGGCAGCGTCAGCGCCAGCAACAGGATGATTGCCAACATCAGGCCGGCAGCACCGATGAACACCGTGCGCCAGCCAAAGTGGTCGGCGACCAGGCTCGACAACGGCCGCGCCAGCAGGATGCCCAGCAACAGGCCGCCCATGATGTTGCCGACCACCCGCCCGCGTTCCTGCTCAGGCGCCAGGTGCGCGGCCAACGGGATGAGCATCTGCACAGCCACCGAACTGAAACCGATTAGCAAGGCATAGGCCAGGAACAGCTGCCCCTGGCCACTGCTGCTGGTCCCCGCCAGCAACAGGCTGACGCAGGCCAGTACGGCAGTGATGATCATCAGCCGGCGGTTTTCCACCAGGTCGGCCAGTGGCACCAGCAGCAACAGGCCCAGTGCGTAGCCCAGCTGGGTGAGCGACACGATCAGGCTGGCGCGCTCGGTGGACAGGCCCAGGTCCGGGGCGATCAGCCCGACGATGGGCTGCGCGTAATAGATATTGGCGACGATCGCGCCACAGCAGAACGCCAGCAGCGCGACCAGGGCGCGGCTCAGGCTGGCATGGGCTGGCTGGGCAGCCGCAAGGGAGGGATTCATGCGAGGTACCTCGGCATCGGGTTGGGATATGCCAGGCACATTACCGAGCGCTGGCCGGTCGGAGAATCCGGCTCCGGCGCAACGGGGCGTTGCGCCAGGCGCAACGGTAACGGTCAGGGTGTGAGCAGGCCTTGGCAAAAGCCGATGAACGCGTTGACCCGCCGAGAGCCGCGATGGTTGGGCAAGTACAAGGCATTGATGCTGTCGTTGGCAGTACCGGGGCTGACCTGCCAGTCCGCGAACAGCCGCTGCAGGCGCCCGGCCGCGACGTCCTCGCGCACCAGCCAGTCGGCCAGCAAGGCGATGCCGCTGCCGGCCAGCGCCGCTTCGCGCAACAGGTCGGCGTTGGCGCTGCGCAGCGGCCCGCTCACTTCCAGTTCCAACAACTCATCGGCCCGCTGCAGGCGCCAGGCGCGCGCCTTCTGCCCGTAGCGGAAACGCAGGCAGGCCTGTTGCAGCAACTGCTCGGGGTGCAGCAACGGGTCACGCCTGGCCAGGTAATCGGGGCTTGCCACCAGCCAGCGCTGGAAGCGGCCGAGCTGGCGGCACACCAGTTCGTCGTTCGGCGACGGGTCGCCGAGGCGAATGGACAGGTCGTAGCGGCCGTCGAGCAGGTCATCGAGCCGGTCGCTCATGTCGATGTCCAGCTCCAGCGACGGGTGACGCGCCAGGAATGGCCCCAGGTGCGGTGCAATCACGCGCCGGCCGAACTCCACCGGCAGGCACAGGCGCAGCACGCCGACGGGCTCATCGCCACGATCGGCGACGCTGGCATCGGCCTCCTCCAGTGCGTCGAAGATCTCCCTTGCCCGCGCATAGTAACGTGCGCCCGCCTCGGTCAGGCTGACCTGGCGCGTGGAGCGGTTGAGCAGGGTCGTGCCGAGCTCCGACTCCAGCGCATCGACCAGGCGTGTCACCGACGAAGTCGCGACGCCGAGCCTGCGCGCTGCGGCGGAAAAGCCTTGGGCATCGACTGTCGCGGTGAACATCTTCATCGCCAGGAGCTTGTCCATAGCTACTCCAGTTTTCAGATTTCGGAACACTCCTACAATCCACATGGCGGGTCAAGAAGCGCGCAGCAGAGCGATCAGGCCCATAGTGGAAGCACCTCCATCAGCGCGAGCATTTCCCATGACCATCAGCAACCTGCTCCATGCCCTGCCCCATTGCGACCCGGCCACTGCCGAACGGGTCGATGAACTGCTGCAGCGCCCTGGCCTGCGCATCGAACGCATCGTTTCCTGCGGCCAGGCCAGCCCGCCCGGCTTCTGGTACGACCAGGCCGAAGGCGAATGGATCCTGCTGTTGGCCGGCAGCGCCGGGCTGCGCCTGGAGCATGAGGACTACACCCGCTTGCTGGTGCCGGGGGATTGCCTGGACATTCCGGCGCATTGCCGGCATCGCGTGGAATTTACCGCCCAGGGGCAGCCGACCGTCTGGCTTGCCGTGTTTTATGGCATCGACACCCCGTGGCCGAGCCATTGAAACACCTGTCGTTCATGCTACAAAGGTCTAAGCCGTCACATTTACATGCCGCCTGAACGCTGCATTTACTGCAATTTTCTGAACGTGTTCTAGACTTTTAGCCACATCTTCGCAAGTTCAGCCCTGCGACAATCAGCCTCAGAAAATTATGTACCAACTTGTTAATTAGCAAGCTAAGGGCTTAAACTGCGCCCATTCCACCTGCTGAGATCCCTGGCATGAACGAAACACCGCGCGCCTCTGGCGCCACAAACATCATCCTGGTCGGCTTGGGCGTGATCGTCGCCCTGCTCGGCCTGCTCCTGGCTGCTGGCGGCGTCAAGCTCGCCGGCCTGGGCGGTTCCTGGTACTTCCTGATCGGCGGCCTGGCCATGGCCATCGCCGGTATTCTCATCGCACGTCGCAAGCAGGCCGGCGCCTGGCTGTACGCGGCGTTCCTGGTCGGCACCGCGATCTGGGCAGTGAGCGACGCCGGCCTGGTGTTCTGGCCACTGTTCTCGCGCCTGTTCATGTTCGGCGCGATCGGCATGGTGGTTGCGCTGGTCTACCCGCTGCTGGCCCGTGCCAACGGCGCCAGCGCAGGCCGCGGTGCCTATGGCATCGCCGGCGTGCTGGCCGTGGTGCTGGTGATCGCCGCCGGCAACATGTTCGTCGCTCACCCAAGCGTTGCCCCAACCGGTAAAGGCCCGGGCATGACCCCGGTCGAAGCCGGCAAGGCGCAGAAGGACTGGGCGCACTACGGCAACACCGAAGGTGGCAGCCGCTTCGCCGCGCTGGACCAGATCAACCGCGACAACGTCAACAAGCTCAAGGTGGCCTGGACCTACCACACTGGTGACGTCGCCATCAGTGACGGCAACGGTGCCGAAGACCAACTGACCCCGCTGCAGGTCGGCAACAAGGTGTTCATCTGCACCCCGCACAACAACCTGATCGCCCTTGACGCCGACACCGGCAAAGAGCTGTGGAAGAACGCGATCAACGCCCAGTCCAAGGTCTGGCAGCGTTGCCGTGGCATGGCCTACTTCGACGCCACCGCCGCGATCGCCCAGCCGACCCAGCCGAACAGTTCGCCGATCACCGGCGGCAGCGTCGCAGCCGGTGCCAACTGCCAGCGTCGCCTGCTGACCAACACCATCGACGGCCGCCTGATTGCCGTCGACGCCGACAACGGCGAGTTCTGCCAGGGCTTTGGCAACAATGGCCAGGTCGACCTCAAGGCCGGCCTGGGTAACGTGCCGGACTCCTACTACCAGCTGTCCTCCGCACCGTTGATGGCCGGCACCACCGTGGTGGTTGGCGGCCGTGTCGCCGACAACGTCCAGACCGACATGCCTGGCGGCGTGATCCGTGGTTTCGACGTGATCACCGGCGAAATGCGCTGGGCCTTCGACCCGGGCAACCCGGAAGACCGCAAGGCGCCGGAAGGCGACAGCACCTATGTGCGCAGCACCCCGAACAGCTGGGCACCGATGTCCTACGACCCGGCGATGAACACCGTGTTCCTGCCAATGGGCTCGTCGTCCACCGACATCTACGGCGTTGAACGCAGCAAGCTGGACCACACCTACGGCGCCTCCGTGCTGGCCCTGGACGCCACCACCGGCAACCAGAAGTGGGTCTTCCAGACCGTGCACAACGACCTCTGGGACTTCGACCTGCCGATGCAGCCGAGCCTGATCGACTTCACCAAGGACGACGGCGAGTCCGTGCCTGCGGTGGTGATCGGCACCAAGGCCGGGCAGATCTACGTGCTCGACCGTGCCACCGGCAAACCGCTGACCCAGGTCGACGAAGTGCCGGTCAAACCAAGCAATATCCCCAACGAGCCGTACTCCCCGACCCAGCCGAAATCGGTCGGCATGCCACAGATCGGCGCGCAGACCCTGAGCGAATCGGACATGTGGGGTGCCACGCCGTATGACCAGCTGCTGTGCCGCATCGACTTCAAGAAGATGCGCTACGACGGCCTGTACACCGCGCCGGGTACCGACCTGTCGCTGAGCTTCCCGGGTTCGCTGGGTGGCATGAACTGGGGCAGCATCTCCACCGACCCGGTGCATGGTTTCATCTTCGTCAACGACATGCGCCTGGGCCTGTGGATCCAGATGATCCCGTCGCAGAACAAGGGCGGCGCCGCTTCCGGCGGTGAAGCACTGAACACCGGCATGGGCGCCGTACCGCTCAAGGGCACCCCGTACGCGGTGAACAAGAACCGCTTCCTGTCGGTAGCCGGCATCCCGTGCCAGGCCCCTCCATTCGGCACCCTGACCGCCATCGACATGAAGTCGCGCCAGGTCGCCTGGCAGGTACCGGTCGGCACCGTGGAAGACACAGGTCCCCTGGGCATCCGCATGCACCTGCCGATCAAGATCGGTCTGCCGACCCTCGGCGGCACACTGTCGACCCAAGGCGGCCTGGTGTTCATCGCCGGCACCCAGGACTTCTACCTGCGCGCCTACGACAGCAGCAACGGTAACGAAATCTGGAAAGCCCGCCTGCCAGTGGGCAGCCAGGGTGGCCCGATGACCTACGTTTCGCCGAAAACCGGCAAGCAATACGTGGTGATCACCGCTGGCGGCGCTCGCCAGTCGACTGATCGTGGCGACTATGTGATTTCTTACGCTCTGCCGTAAGACCGCGTCGCTGCATTCGCGGGCAAGCCCGCTCCCACAGGCCTTGTGAGAGCGGGCTTGTTCGCGAATAGCCCCCCGATAACAACACGAGACACCGCAATGCCATCCGCTATTCGCATTACCCCAACCCTGCTCCTGGCCCTGGCCAGTACCCCTGCCCTGGCCGACGGCGACTTGCTGAACCGCAGCACCATGACCGGTGACTGGGGCGGCCTGCGTCACCAGCTCGAAGAAGACGGCGTCAAGATCACCGGCGACTACAGCGGCGAAACCGCCTACAACGCCCACGGTGGACTGCACCGTTCGGCGCGCTACTCCCAGAACATCAAGCTCGGCGCACAGTTCGACCTGTCTAAACTGTACGGCCTGGAAAACGGCGGCAAGGTCCAGTTGACCATCAACGACCGCCGCGGCAACAGCGCCTCGGAAGACCTGGTCGGCAACCGCCTGCCGATCCAGGAAAACTACGGTGGCCTGTACACCCGCCTGACCGAACTGAGCTACGAGCGCACCCTGTTCACCCCGGCACTCAACGTCAAGCTTGGCTACATGGCCATGGGCAACGACCTGGGCGGCCTGGACAGCGGCATCCTGTGCAACTTCATGAACGCCGGCTTCTGCGGCCACCCGCTGAACATGTCCGGCGGCAGCGGCTGGACCAACTACCCCAACGCCCACCTTGGCGTGCGCGTGAAGTACGACCTGTCGCCCTCGTGGCAGCTGCGCGTGGCGGCGTTCAACGTCGACCCGGAAAGCAACGGCAACTCCAGCCGTGCCTGGCACCTGGGGCCCAAGCACACCACCGGTACCGTGGTGCCTGTGGAGCTGGTGTACAAGCTGCAGGGCGAACTGCCGGGTGAATACAAGCTGGGTTACTACTACGACAGCTCCGACGTGAAGCGCATCGGCAGCGACAAGGAAGTGTCCGGCCGTGGCGGCCACTACCTGCTGGTCGATCAGGCGGTATGGAATGACGCCGGCTCGCCGGGCCGCAGCCTGCATGCCTTTGGCCAGTATTCGGCATCGAGCGAAGCCGCTTCGCCATTCACCAAGTGGTATGGCGCCGGTATGGTGCTGTACAAGCCGTTCGAAGGCCGCCCGCGCGATACCGTGGCCCTGGGCTATGGCCGCGCCGTGCCGAACCCGCGTAGCCGCGATGTGCTGGAAGACGCCGCCTTCAATGCCGGGCAGCCGTTCCCCAACATCGACAATGCCGAGCAGCTGATCGAACTGAGCTATGGCTACCAGGCCACGCCGTGGCTGAACCTGCGCCCGGATGTGCAATACATCATCGAGCCAGGGGCGTTCTCCGGGAAGAGCATCGACAACGCGCTGGTGGTGGGCCTGCAGGTCAAGGCTACCTTTTAAATCGCCGGGGCTGCTCTGCAGCCCATTCGCGGGCAAGCCCGCTCCCACAGGTACAGCGCAGCCCGCAAGGCCTGTGATATCAGTGTGGGAACGGGTTTACCGGCAACCCGCTCAAGCCTGCCTGAGGTAATCCACCAACCTCAGCAACATCGCATCACAGCCCTGCAGCTGCTCGACGCTGACGAACTCGTCCGGCTTGTGCCCCTGGTCCATGCTGCCCGGCCCACACACCACAGTGGGTATGCCAGCCTGGTCGAACAAACCACCTTCGGTGCCAAACGCCACGGTACCGAAATCATCCGAGCCACTGAGCAGGGCCACCAACCGCGCGGCCTCGCTATCGGCTGGCGTGGCCAGCCCCGGGTACGCACTGAGCGGTTGCAGGCGAATGGCACTGGCTGCGTTCACCTTGCGCATGCGCGGCAGCAACTCGGCCTCGGCGTAGGTCTGCAACTGGTCGGCCACGGCCTGTGCTTCGTACCCCGGCAAGGCGCGCACTTCGAAATCGAACGCACATTCCTCCGGCACGATGTTCAGTGCCCTGCCGCCCTTGATCACCCCGGTCTGCACCGTGGAGAACGGCGGGTCGAAGCGCTCGTCGTGATGCGCCGGCAAGGCCAGCGCCTCACCAATCTCGCCCAGCTTGCCGATCAGCTTCGCGGCATACTCGATGGCATTCACCCCGTAAGGGGCGTACGCCGAGTGGCACGCCGCGCCATGCACTTCGCAACGCATCGCCAGCTTGCCCTTGTGGCCAAGCACCGGCTTGAGTTCGGTGGGCTCACCGATCAGGCACAGGCGCGGCTTGTACGGGCGCTGTTGCAGTGCGGCCAGCATCGAGCGCACACCCAGGCAGCCGACTTCCTCGTCATAGGAGAACGCCAGGTGCACCGGCAGGCGCAGCGGTTGCGCAAGAAACGCCGGCACGGCAGCCAGCACCGAGGCAATGAAGCCCTTCATGTCGGCCGTGCCACGGCCGTACAGGCGCCCGTCGCGCTCCGTCAGGGCGAAGGGTGGCAGCGTCCAGGCCTGGCCTTCCACCGGCACCACATCAGTGTGCCCGGACAGCACCACACCGCCGACATCCTTGGGGCCGATAGTGGCGAACAGGTTGGCCTTGGTGCCTTCCGGGTTGTGGAACAGCTCGCACTCCACGCCAAACCCGTTCAGGTAGTCGTGGATGAAACCGATCAGTTCGAGGTTGGAATCGCGGCTGACCGTGGCAAAGCCGATCAGCCGCTCCAGCAAGGCGCGGCTGCTGAATTCACTCATCGCCCGGCACCCCGTAGCTCGGCGCGGCGGTCGGGTCGAGGGCGCGGGTGACATAGTCCTGCATCTGCGGGCGGTACGCCTGCCACAGGCCGTCGAGTACGCCGATCGGGTCTTCCGGAGCCCAGTCCACACGCAGGTCCACCAGTGGCCAGGTCAGCTCGCCGGCGATCTTCAGCGCCGCCGAGTGCACCGGGCCGGCTTCGCCACCGGCCGCCATCGCCGCATGCATCGCCGCCAGCAGGCGGTCAGCCAGATGCCCGCCGGCCTGTTCGAAAGCCTGCACCATGGCCTCGATCACCTGCAGCGAGGACAACAGGTTGCCCGCGGCCGCACATTGCTCACCCGCCACGGCGTTATGCACGCCCAGCGCCTCCTTGCCGGTGAACAGCGCCACCTGGCCCTGGCTGTCGATTACTGTGACCTGGCGATACTCGCTCCAGCCATTGGCACTGAGCACCCGGTCCAGCGCGGCGGCGGGCGGCAACTGGCCCTGCTCCAGGGCATCGAGGATCTGCGGGCCGAGTGCCGGCAAGGTGATGTTCTGGGTGGACACGGCGCCGACACCAGCACGTACCCAGGGGCAGCGGGCGCCCACGGCGATGCTCGACGAGCTGATGGCGATACCGACCTGGCCGGTTTCCTGGCAGCGACCGATGATGGAGAAGGTCATGGTGGAACTCCTGTTGTTCTGTGCGATGCCCAGCATTCTGGGCGGAACCTTCAGGACCACGAAACCAACATTTTCCTGTGCCTTGAACAGGAAAAAACTAAGGCCGGCCAATCCACCACGAAATGCCCTGAAAACCCCAGCCAAGCCCAGGCAAATCGGGGCCTTCGCCGTTTTATCGGCAAGCCCCAGCTAAATACTATTTTCGCGAATTTCCGGGCGTCCCTAGTCTGGCCCCAGGCAACGGCGGTCCTCCAAACCGACCTGACAAAAACCGCCTGAACAAGGGCTCGGACATGACACTGAACAACATCGAAATCGACACCCTCGTGGTTGGCGCCGGCCAGGCCGGCGTGGCCATGAGCGAACACCTCAACAAACTGGGCGTGCCGCACCTGGTGCTGGAGCGCAAGCGCATCGCCGAGGCCTGGCGCACTGGCCGCTGGGATTCACTGGTGGCCAACGGCCCGGTCTGGCACGACCGCTTCCCGGGGCTGGAATTCAACCTCGACGCCGACGCCTTCGCCGGCAAGGACCAGGTCGCCGACTACTTCGAGCAGTACGTACGCAAGTACAACCTGCCGGTACGCACCGGCATCGAAGTGAAGAAGGTGGTGCGCAACGCCGACCGCCCCGGCTTCACCATCGAAACCAACGAAGGTGTGATCCGTGCCAACCGCGTTGTGGCCGCCACCGGCCCGTTCCAGAAGCCGGTGATCCCGGCCATCGCGCCAAAAGACCCCAACCTGCACCAGATCCACTCTGCTGCCTACTACAACCCCGAGCAGCTGCCTGAAGGCGCCGTGCTGGTGGTGGGCGCCGGTTCGTCCGGCGTGCAGATCGCCGAAGAACTGATGCGCGCCGGGCGCCAGGTGTACCTGTCGGTCGGCGCCCACGACCGCCCGCCACGGGCCTACCGCAACCGCGACTTCTGCTGGTGGCTGGGCGTGCTCGGCGAGTGGGACGCGGAAATCGCCAAGCCGGGCCGCGAGCACGTGACCATCGCCGTCAGCGGTGCCCGCGGCGGCCACACCGTGGACTTCCGCGCCCTCGCCCACCAGGGCATGACCCTGGTCGGCCTGACCCAATCGTTCGAAAACGGCGTGGCGCGCTTCCAGGACAACCTGGTCGACAACATCAACCGTGGCGACGAAAACTACCTGGCCCTGCTGGATGCCGCCGATGCCTATATCGAGCGCAACGGCCTGGACCTGCCGGAAGAGCCCGAAGCACGCAAGCGCCTGGCCGACCCGGCGTGCATGACCCACCCGCTGCAGCAACTGGACCTGGCCCAGGCCGGCGTCACCAGCATCATCTGGGCCACCGGCTACGGCGTCGACTTCAGCTGGCTGCAGGTCGACACCTTCGATGCCAACGGCAAGCCCCAGCACCAGCGCGGCGTAGCCCGCGAGCCAGGCGTGTACTTCCTCGGCCTGCCGTGGCTGTCGCGCCGTGGCTCGTCGTTCATCTGGGGCGTGTGGCACGACGCCAAGCACGTCGCCGGCCATATCGCCACGCAACGCACCTACCTGGCCTACCGCGACCGCGAACAGCGCGAAGCGGATGACCAGCACGACCACTCGATCAGCAACGTCAGCACCCTCGGAGCCCACTGATGCCTACCCACACTCGCATCCGCATGTTCAACACCAAGGAAACCTACCCCAACCAGACCCTGGACAACGACCTGTGCCAGGCCGTGCGGGCCGGTAATACCATCTACGTGCGCGGCCAGGTCGGCACCGACTTCGAAGGCAAGCTGGTGGGCCTGGGTGACCCTCGGGCGCAGACCGAGCAGGCGATGAAGAACGTCAAGCAACTGCTTGAAGAGGCAGGCTCGGACCTGTCGCACATCGTCAAGACCACCACCTACATCACCGACCCGCGTTTCCGCGAGCCGGTGTACAAGGAAGTGGGCAAGTGGCTCAAGGGCGTGTTCCCGATTTCCACCGGGCTGGTGGTGGCCGGTCTGGCCCAGGCCGAGTGGCTGATGGAAATCGACGTGATTGCAGTGGTGCCGGATCAGCAGTGATCCTGTGAGAAAGCCGGGGGCGCTCTGCGCCCCATTCGCGGGCAAGCCCGCTCCCACTGGTACAGCGCAGACCTAAGGTTCGGCGCAACCCTGTGGGCGCGGGCTTGCCCGCGAAGCTTTTCAGAACTTGGCCAGTTCTTCGCGGCAGAACTCGACGAACAACTGCGCAGGTTTGGTCAGTTGCACCCGCTTCAGGTGCGCCGCCGCCAACCCCGACAACGCCACCGGCTCGGCGATGTCGATCGTCACCAGCTTCTGCCCGTCGTAGGTGCATTCCGAATGCGGCCGGGTCACCAGCAACGAAAAGCCGAAGCCCTGCCCCACCATCCCGCGCACCATCTCGATCGACGGCGAACTGAAGACGATGTTCGGCGTCAGGCCCATTTCATTGAACAGGCTGACGAAGTAGGTCCGGCTCGGCGCCACGTCCAGCAAGATCATCGGTTCCGGGCACAGGTCACGCAGCGACACCTGGGCCTGGCCGGCGAAGCGGTGCTTCTCGGGCAGCAGCACGTAAGGCTTCTGCGGCGGCATCAAGGGTTCGGCTTCGATGGTGCCGTCCAGGTCATGGTCATACAGAAACGCCAGGTCGAAGGTACCCGCAGTCAGACCCTGGATCAGGTCCTGCTGCTCGCCGTCGCGCAGGCGGATGTCCACGCCCGGGTAGCGTTCTCGAAAGCCGGCGATCAGCCGCGGCAGGTACAACGGCGCCACGGTCTCGAAGCAGCCGATGTCGATCTGCCCGGCCACGGTGTCGTTGTCGGCCAGGGCGTTCTGCTCGAACTCGTGGGCCATCTGCAGCAGCGACTTGGTCTTGGCATAGAAGCGCTTGCCGCTGGGGGTCAGCGACACACCTTGAGCATGGTGGCGGATGAACAGCTGCACGCCGAAGCTTTCCTCCAGGCTCTTGATTGCCGTGGAGATCGACGGCTGGGCGATGTACAGCTGGCGCGAGGCCTCGGCGACGCTGCCGGCCTCGACGGTGGTGACGAAGTATTTGAGTTGTCGCAGGGTGTAGGAAGCCACAGGCACCTCGTTGGCGCCCTGGGCGGGCGCCTTGGTATTTTCCTGTCACTTTACCTTGTGGCCTGATTCAGCGGGCTGCTGGGTGATGAAGGATTTGCCTAAGGCTTGAATACAAAATGGCTGCCCTCTCCGGCTCGTGGCAATCAGTAACTGAAATCATGCCCCAGCTGCCCCTGCATCCACTGAAGGAACGTGCGCACCCGGGCCAACTCGGCATGCCCCCGCGGAAACACCAGGTGGTGAGCACTCACCGGGCTTGCCTGGTCGGCACCGAATACCGGGACCAGCTGCCCCCTGGCGACGTAGTCCTGCGACAACAGTGAGCTTTCCAGGGCGAACCCGTAGCCATGGCTGGCCGCCTCCAGGCTCATGTACGAGCGGTCGAAACTCAAGGCGAAGGGCGCCTGGGGCAACGACACGCCTTGCTGGGCAAACCACTGCGGCCATTGCACCAGCGCCGACTCGGAGAGAATCAGGTTCTGCCCCAGCAGGTCGCCCGCCTGCTGGATCGGCTGGCGCGCCAACAACGCCGGTGACGCCAGCACCGTGGCGCGCTCGTAGCGGATGGTGCGCACCTCCAGGCTCGGCCAGTTGGGGTAGCCATGGCGGATATCGACGTCGATCTGGTGGCGGCCAAAGTGCAGCGCTTCATAGGAACACGACAGGTTGATCTGGATATCCGGGTGGCTGGCACGAAACTGCTCCAGCCGCGGCAACAGCCAGAGCAGGCCGAAGCTCGGCGACGAATGCAGGCGCAGGCAGTCGAAGCCGACCGCGCTGCCAGCCCGCTCGGTGGCCATGGCCAGGCTCTGCAGGATGCCCGATACCTCGCGCAGGTACTGGTCGCCTGCCGCCGTCAGCGTCACCCCCTTGGCCGTGCGCAGGAACAACGGCCGGCCGATCAGCGCTTCCAGGTTGGCGATCTGATGGCTGACCGCCGACGGTGTCAGGTTGAGCTGTTCGGCGGCGCGCGCGACGTTGCCAAAGCGCGCCGCCTGCTCGAAGGCCTGAATCGCTTTCAGCGGCGGCAGTTGCAAGGGCTTCTTGCCCGGCTCGTGGTTCATCGCATTCCTTGGGTGTAACGGGCCTCGAACGTGGTCACGCCCCTGCCCTGTGCTGAATTTTTTTCAGCATAGGCTGAAGTGCACTGCGTTGCCCAGCCCTCGCGTGGGTCCCAAGCTGTACCCACAACAACAAACATCCGGAGTACACCCATGCTGCTCGAAGGTAAAATCGCAATCGTCACCGGTGCCGCCTCTGCCCGCGGTATCGGTCGCGCCACCGCCCAGGCCTTTGCCGACCAGGGCGCCAAGGTGGCCATCCTCGACCTCGACCTGCACGCCGCCCGCGACGCTGCCGCGCAACTGGGCGCAGGCCACCTCGGCCTTGCCGCCAACGTCGCCGACGAAGCCCAGGTGCGCGACGCGGTGGCCGAGGTGCTGGCGCATTTCGGCCGTATCGACGTGCTGGTCAACAACGCCGGCATCACTCAACCGGTGAAGACCCTGGAAATCACCGGCAAGGACTACGACCGCATCCTCGACGTCAACCTGCGCGGCACGCTGTTGATGTCCCAGGCCGTGCTCCCCGCCATGCGCGCCCAACGTGCGGGCAGCATCATCTGCATGTCGTCGGTGTCGGCACAGCGTGGCGGCGGCATCTTTGGCGGCCCGCACTACAGCGCCGCCAAAGCCGGGGTGTTGGGCCTGGGCAAGGCCATGGCTCGCGAATTCGGCCCGGACAACGTGCGCGTCAACGCCATCACGCCCGGCCTGATCCATACCGACATCACCGGCGGCCTGATGCAGGACGAGCGCCGCCACGCCATCATCGAAGGCATCCCCCTGGGCCGTCTGGGCGAAGCCCGCGACGTGGCCAACGCCGCGCTGTTCCTGGCCAGCGACCTCTCCAGCTACCTCACCGGCATCACCCTGGACGTCAACGGGGGCATGCTGATTCACTGATCTGCCCTGGCACTGTGTTTCGCATCTGAGCCCCGCCACGGCGGGGCAATCGATAACAACAAGAGATCAGATCGACATGACCACCCTAGCCCTCGACGCGGCCACGGCCGCGCGCAGCAATGCCTATCGCAAGACGGCCTGGCGGCTGATGCCCTTTCTCATGCTGTGCTACCTGTGCGCCTACCTCGACCGGGTCAACGTCGGCTTCGCCAAGCTGCAGATGATGGATGACCTGGCCCTGTCCGAAGCGGTCTACGGCCTGGGCGCCGGGATGTTCTTCATCGGCTACTTCCTCTGCGAGGTGCCGAGCAACATCATCCTGCACAAGGTCGGCGCACGGCGCTGGATCGCCCGCATCATGATCACCTGGGGCCTGATCTCGGCCCTGTTCGCCTTCGTCGAGACGGCCTGGCAGTTCTATGTGCTGCGTTTCTTACTCGGCGTCGCCGAAGCCGGCCTGGCACCCGGCCTGCTGCTGTACCTGACCTACTGGTTCCCGTCCTACCGGCGGGCGAAGATGACCGCGCTGTGGTTCATCGCCATCCCGCTCTCGGGCATGGTCGGCGGGCCGCTGTCGGGCTGGATCATGGAGCGTTTCGCCGGCGTGCATGGCTGGGCCGGCTGGCAGTGGATGTTCGTGCTCGAGGCCGTTCCGACCGTGCTGGTGGGCATTCTGGTACTCAGCTACCTAAAGGACGGTGTCCATCAGGCGCACTGGCTCAACGATGAAGAAAAGTCGCTGCTGCGCAAGGAACTGGCCGAGGATGAACAGCACAAGGTGCAGCATGGCTCGGTGGCCGACTTCATCCGCGACCGTCGCCTGTGGCTGCTGGCCGGTATCTACTTCTGCGTGGTCATGGGCCAGTATGCGATCACCTTCTGGCTACCGACCCTGGTGCGCAACGCCGGCGTTGCTGATCCGCTGCACATCGGCTTGCTGACCAGCCTGCCTTACCTGTGCGCCATCGGTGCCATGCTACTGGCCGGGCGCAGCGGCGACCGCCACCGCGAGCGGCGCTGGCACCTGGCAATTCCGATGCTGGCCGGCGCCCTGGGCCTGACCTTGGCCGCGGTGTTCGCCAGCCACTTGAGCCTGTCGATCCTCAGCCTGTGCCTGGCGGCATCCGGCATCCTCTCGGCCTCGTCACTGTTCTGGATGCTGCCGACCACGCTGCTCGGCGGTGTTTCGGCCGCCGCCGGCATCGCCGCCGTCAACAGCTTCGCCAACCTGGCCGGGTTCTGCTCACCGTTCCTGATCGGCTGGGTCACCAGCACCTTGGGCAACAACGCCATCGGCATGTACCTGATCACCGCCGTGCTGATCTTCGGTGCCGCACTGGTGTTCCGCGTGCCAGCGAGCCTGGTCAACCGTTAATTTTCCCAGCAAGGAGTTACCCCATGAATGCCGTACCCGCTACCCCGGGTGCGCGGCCTCTGGCTGCGCGTGCCCACAACATCCGCCGCAACGCCCTGCGCATGGGCCAGGTCCAGGGCCAGGGCTACATCGGCCAGGCCCTCGGCGCCGCCGACCTGCTGGCCGTGGCCTACTGCCACGCCCTGCGCCTGGACCCGGCCAACCCCGAATGGGAACAGCGCGACCGCTTCTACCTGTCCATCGGCCATTACGCTATCGCGCTGTACGCGGCGCTGATCGAAGCCGGGGTGATCGCCGAAGACGAACTGGAGAGTTACGGTTGCGACGACAGTCGCCTGCCGATGTCTGGCATGGCCGCCTACACCCCCGGTATGGAAATCACTGGCGGCTCGCTCGGCCATGGCTTGGGCATCGCCGTCGGCGCCTGCCTGGGCCTCAAGCGCAAGGGCTCGGCCAGCTGGGTGTACAACCTGCTGTCCGACGGCGAGCTGAACGAAGGCTCGACCTGGGAAGCGGCGATGTCCGCCAGCCACTGGCAGCTGGACAACCTGATCGCCATCATCGACGTCAACAACCAGCAGGCCGACGGCCACTCCAGCGAGATACTCGCCTTCGAGCCGATCGTCGATCGCTGGCAGGCCTTTGGCTGGCATGTGCAGCGGGTCGATGGCAACGACCTCGACGCCCTGGTCCAGGCCTTCGACCAGGCCCGCGCGCACCGCGGCGCGCAACCGCGGGTGATCATTTGCGACACGCGCATGGGCAAGGGCGTGCCCTTCCTCGAGAACCGCGACAAGACCCACTTCATCCGGGTCGACGAACACGAATGGGACCTTGCCCTGCAAGCACTGGACGCCGGGAGCCGCGCATGAACAGCCAGACCGCACCTGCCAAACGCCTGACCACTTCGGCGATGATCGCCTCGATCGCCGCCGAAGGCCAACCCACCCGCCCGGCACCCTTCGGCCATGCCCTGGCGGCGCTCGCCGAGCAGCGCCAGGACATCGTCGGCCTGAGCGCCGACCTGTCCAAGTACACGGACCTGCATATCTTCGCCAAGGCCCACCCACAGCGCTTCTACCAAATGGGCATGGCCGAACAGCTGCTGATGAGCGCCGCAGCGGGCATGGCGCGCGAAGGCTTCACCCCGTTCGCCACCACCTACGCGGTGTTCGCATCGCGGCGCGCCTACGACTTCATCTGCATGGCCATTGCTGAGGAAAACCTCAACGTCAAGATCGTCTGTGCCCTGCCCGGCTTGACCACCGGCTACGGCCCCAGCCACCAGGCCACCGACGACCTGGCGATCATGCGCGCCATGCCCAACCTGATGGTGATCGACCCGTGTGACGCCCTGGAGATCGAACAGGCCGTACCGGCCATCGCCGCTCACCAGGGCCCGGTGTACATGCGCCTGCTGCGCGGCAACGTGCCCCTGGTGCTGGACCGCTACGATTACCGCTTCCAGCTGGGCAAGGCCCAGGTTGTACGCGGTGGCCGTGACGTGCTGGTGATTGCCAGCGGGCTGATGACCATGCGCGCGCTGGAAGCCGCCGAACAGTTGCACAAGGATGGCGTGGATGTGTCGGTGCTGCATGTGCCGACCATCAAGCCGCTGGACGAGGCGACGATCCTGGCCGAGGCGCGCAAGCCGGGGCGGCTGGTGGTGACGGCGGAGAACCATTCGATTGTCGGCGGGCTGGGTGAAGCGGTGGCCGGCGTGCTGCTGCGCAATGGCGTGACCCCGACCTTCCGCCAGATCGCCTTGCCCGATGCGTTTCTCGATGCCGGGGCGTTACCGACCTTGCATGATCGCTATGGCATTTCCACCGAGGCGGTGGCGCGGCAGATCAAGGGCTGGCTGTAACCCGCAATCGCCCTGTTGTCGGCTTGCCGGCAACAGGGCAACACCCGAACTTCGACGCTCTTTATTCAAAGGGGACATTGGTGATGACACAATCATCACCAATCAGCTTGTACTCGGGCGGGCAATCCATGCCCACGACAGGGCCAACACCGCGTTTCTTCCGGGAAAGCTTTTCCGGTGTATCGATACTTCTGGCGTCGGCGGCCTCACCCTGGAGGGTTTGCAGGTCGTCGACCTGGTTGCTGCCGTCACCTGCCATCAACGGTTCTTGTGCTTGCGCGATGCCCGCGCCGATCAGAAGTACAACCATCGCCATGCGTTTCATGTGCATCACTCCTTGCTGAAATGGGATAGCTCGCCAAGGCTATTGCCGCGCAACTCTCGACCCCATCTGGAAATGCAGCAACGTGACCGCGCAGAGCAGGCCTCGCTGGTGAATTGAGCCAGAGCGTCTTTACTGGTAGATAACGACCCGCAGGTACGGTGTGCGCCTATGAAGATCGTTGTCACCAGCATCCTCGTCGACGACCAGGCCAAGGCCCTGGCTTTCTACCACTACGTATTGGGCTTCGAGCCCAGGCACGACATCCCCATGGGCCAGCATCGCTGGCTGACACTGACCTCACCCAACGACCCGAATGGTGTCGAGCTGCTGCTGGAGCCCGATGCTCACCCGGCAGCGAAAACTTACAAGCAAGCGCTGAAACAGGACGGCATTCCCGCCACATCCTTCGGCGTGCGTGATATCCAGGCCGAGTACACGCGGCTGTGCAAGGCCGGCGTGAAGTTCACCAAGGCGCCCACCGACCTTGGCCCCGTCACGGTCGCGGTGTTCGACGACACCTGCGGCAACCTGATCCAGATCGCCCAGAAACACTGAGCAACGCCCATGGCAGCCGGTGCTGCCATTGGCTACATTGCAGCTGTAATCCCGTGCGCCACAATAAGGAAAACAGATGCGCCACGAATTCAGCGAAGTGCTCAACGACCTGGTCGACTATTTCCTGCTGGGCGATATCCAGCTGCTCGATCGTTTCAAACACGACAACCACCTGTCCGACGACCTGGCCCGCGAGTTCACCCGCAACGACAGCGGCGACAGGGCGGTGGCCGAAGGTGTGGTGATACCGCTGGCCGGGGTCGACAACCTGCCCTACCACATCCTGTTCACCCTCGATGGCTACACACCCGCCTTGCTCGAACCCGGCAGCCGCCTCAAGCACCGGCGCAACGGCTATGTGCTGCAGGTTGAGAACCGTGCGGTGATGCTCTACACCTGGCGCATCCTGCAGCACTTCACGCCCAAGACGCTGGGTGACCTGATAGCCCGCTATCAGGTGCCGGGGCGGCCGATCATCGAGCTGGACAACGGCTGGTATGACGTCGAGGTGCTGGCGGGGGCGCTGATCAGGGATGGCTTGTACGAGCCGGCGTTCGAGTTCGTGCTGAAGAAGCGCTGGAACCGGGGTGAGGCCAAGGGGGTGGATACCGGGTATGCCTTTAGCCTGCGGGGCTATTTCGATTGATGTGGACCTGTGCCGGCCTCTTCGCGGCTAAAGCCGCTCCTACAGGTCCTTTGCGGTGCCTGTAGGAGCGGCTTCAGCCGCGATGGGGCCGCACCTGCCTAACTGATATCCCGGTCCTTGGTCTCAGGCAGGAAGAAGATCCCCAGCACGGCCGTCATCACCGCAATCACGATCGGGTACCACAGCCCGTAGTAGATATCCCCGGTCGCCGCCACCATGGCAAACGCCACCGTCGGCAGGAAGCCGCCGAACCAGCCGTTGCCGATGTGGTACGGCAGCGACATCGAGGTGTAGCGGATGCGCGCCGGGAACAACTCCACCAGCCAGGCGGCGATCGGCCCGTAGACCATGGTCACGTAGATCACCAGCAAGGTCAGCAGCAACAGCACCATCGGGTAGTGGATCTTCGCCGGGTCGGCCTTTTCCGGGTAACCCGCCTCTTTCAGGGCGCCGCCCATGGTCGCGGTGAAGGCATCACTCTGGGTCTTCAGGTCGGCGGCTGCCAGGCTGCTGCCGTCGAAGCTCGGGATCACCCGCTCACCGATGCGCACCTGCGCCACGCTGCCAGGCTCGGCCGCCTGGTTGGTGTAGGGAATCGCCCGCTTGGCCAGCAGGCTCTTGGCGATGTCACAGGAGCTGGTGAATTTGGCCTTGCCCACCGGGTCGAACTGGAAGGCGCACTGGCCAGGGTCGGCCACCACCACCACCGGGTTCTGCTCCTGGGCGACGAACACGTCCGGGTTGCCGTACTCGGTCAGCGCCTTGAAGATCGGGAAGTAGGTCAGCGCGGCGATGATGCAGCCGGCCATGATGATCTTCTTGCGGCCGATGCGGTCCGACAGGCTGCCGAAGAAAATGAAGAACGGCGTGCCGATCAGCAAGGAACCGGCAATCAGCAGGTTGGCGGTCTGCGGGTCGATCTTGAGCATCTGCAGCAGGAAGAACAGCGCATAGAACTGCCCGGTGTACCACACCACCGCCTGCCCGGCGGTGCCACCGAGCAGCGACATGATCACCACCTTGAGGTTGTCCCAGCGGGCGAACGACTCGGTCAGCGGCGCCTTGGACGCCTTGCCTTCGGCCTTCATCTTCATGAACACCGGCGACTCGTTGAGCTGCATGCGGATGTACACCGAAATCGCCAGCAGCAGGATCGACAGCAGGAACGGCACCCGCCAGCCCCAGGCCTCGAACACCTCGGTGCCCATGGCGGTGCGGCAGGCCAGGATCACCAGCAGCGAGAGGAACAGGCCGAGCGTGGCGGTGGTCTGGATCCACGCGGTGAAGAAACCACGCCGGCCCTTGGGCGCGTGCTCGGCCACATAGGTGGCCGCACCGCCGTATTCGCCGCCCAGCGCCAGGCCCTGGAGCAGGCGCAAGGTGATCAGGATGACCGGTGCCGCCACGCCTATCGCCGCATAGCTGGGCAAGAGCCCCACCACCGCAGTGGACAGGCCCATGATGACGATGGTGATGAGGAAGGTGTACTTGCGCCCGATCATGTCGCCCAGGCGGCCGAACACGATGGCGCCGAACGGCCGCACGGCAAAGCCGGCGGCAAAGGCCAGCAAGGCGAAGATGAACGAGGTGGTTTCGTTGACGCCGGCAAAGAAGTGCTTGGCGATGATCGCCGCCAGCGAGCCGTACAGGTAGAAGTCGTACCATTCGAACACGGTACCCAGCGAGGAGGCGAAGATGACCTTGCGCTCCTCCTTGGTAATGCCCCGTTGGGGCGCGCTACTGCCCGTGGACGCGCTGTCGAGAACCGCCATGGGGTGCCTCCGTCTTGTCGTTGTCGAAGGCCGGAGTACTTCACACCCATTTCACCGTCGCACCCAGGCCCTAGGGCTAGCATTGGTTGCGCGAAGCACGACGAGGCGAGCCGCCTCGAATCGCAGCAAGGTAACTGAAGCATAATCGGCTTTGCCGCAATATCCACTTGCCAGCATCGCCGTATGCCATCACCCCAGAAACCGCTGCACCTCGGCCAGCACGACCTCGGCCTGTTCCCGGTGCGGGACATGCCCGCAGCCCGGCAGCAGGTGCATCACGCTCGGTCCTGCGGCCAACGTGGTGAAGCGCCGGGGATGGGCGGGTGAACCGAATTCGTCCTGCTCGCCATGCAGGCTGAGCAGCGGGCAATGCACCTGCGCCAGCAGCGCATCCAGGTTCCAGTCGGCAAAGGCTTCGTCCAGCCAGGTGTCCACCCAGGCGCGCAACACCCATTCGGCCTTGTCGCCGTGGTAACGCGCCAGGCGCTGCAGCTGCCCCGGCGCGGCGAACTGCCGGTCCGCATCGCCAATCCCCTGCAAGGTCAGGTCTTCGACAAAGGCCTGGGCCGACTCGATGATCAGGCCCCGACAATGGATGCCGTGGGCTGCGGCGCAGCCCACGGCCATGCCGCCACCAACGCTGTGACCAAAGACGATGAAATCACCGATCGCCAGCTGCCGGCGCAATGCCGCGAAGCCCTGCTGCGCCTCGGCCTCGACAAAGTCTCGTTGCAAACGGCCCGGGTGCGCAGCGGAGCGGCCAAAGCCCAGCCGATCATAGGCAATCACCCGGTGCCCGGTCGCCACGGCCAGCTGTTCGGGGAAGTCACGCCACAAGGCAACGCAGCCCAGCGAATCATGCAGCAGTATGATCGGCACGCCGGTTGGGTTCTGTGGTCGCCAGTCCTGGGCGAACAGCGTGCCGCCAGGCGTATCGATCCAGTGCTCGACTACCTCGACCTGCGTCATGCCTGCGCCTCGACCGGGCCCTTGAGTTCGACCTGGTTGCCGTCGGGGTCGAAGCAGTACAGCGACAGTCCTTCGCCTTCGGCGCCATAACGTTTTTCTGCCGGCTCAACCGCTACCCCGGCCGCTTGCAGGTAATCCGTCAGCGCCTGTTCGTCGAACGGTTCGATGCGCAGGCAGAAGTGGTGCAGGTTGCGCCCTTGCGCCCCCGGCGCCGCACCACCCGGCCGGCCAAGCGGGCCGTCGAGCGTCACCAGGTCGATCATCGCCGTGCCGGTCGCCAGGTGGACCATGCCCAGGTCGGGGCGCTCACGGCTGACGGTGCAACCCAGCAGGTCGCGGTAGAAGGCCACGCTGCGCGGCAAGTCGCTGACCCGCAGAACCAGGTGGTCGATGTGCTTGATGGCGAACGGCCGCATGCCAGGTCTCCTTGTGGCGATTGCCCGATGGCGTTCGCCACCATAGCCCAGGACCTGGCCCGCTGGCCATCACCCGCTATTCATTCACCAGCCGCTGCAGCAGGCCGCCTTCATGCCGGGCGAGGACGCGCAGGATCTGGTCGACCAGCGCGCGGTCCGGCGCCTCCAGGTGGAAATGGTGCCCACCCGGGTGCCAGGACACCTTGGCGTGGCCCGGCAACGCCGCCTGGCGCTGTTCGAACCCATTGCCGGCGAAAGCGCCCTGCCTGCCGAACATCAGGTACAACGGGCAACGGATCTCCCGCAGCAGGTCGCAAGCCTCGCGTTCGGTCAGCGGCATCGGCTCGGGCAGCACCAGGCGCGGGTCGTGGCGCCAGCAATAACCGTCGGCCAGCTGCAGCAGGTCGCGCAGCGCCAGCAGCCGCGCAGCATCGTCCGCCAGCTCGCCATCCAGGCGCTTGCGCCGTTGCTCGAGCGCGGTTTCCAGGTTGTCGAACCGGCTGTTGGGGGCTTCGGCAAAACCTTGCAGCTGGCTGCGCTGGACCATCCGCTTGAGGCGGTAGGCGCGTGCCAGGTGCTGTACGCGATCATCCTCGGCCACGGTGAACGGCGCGCCCATGCCATCGAGGAAGATCATGCTGGCGATGCCACTGGTCATGGCGGCGAGCAGCGAAGCGATACCGGTCCCCATGCCATGGGCGAGCACATGGAACTGCGACAGGCCCAGGCTATCGGTGACCGCCAGCATGTCCTCGGCATGCTCCCAGAGGTAGTAGCCGCTGTCGTGGCGGCGGTGGTCGGAACGGCCGTGGCCGACCAGATCGGGGGCTACCACGAAGCAGCCCTCCAGCAATGGCCCCAGGCGCTCGAACGAAGCGGCGTTATCCAGCCAGCCATGCACGGCCAGCACCGGAATGCCATCTTCCGGTCCCCAGGTGCGTACCGCTATTTCAATACCGTCGAGGTCCAGCAGGTGATCTTTGGGACTGCACAGCGAATGCATCGAAGTTCTCCCTGACAGAGTGCCGGCCCATGGCCAGGCATCACGTGGCGCCGGCCCACTCCCCGTGCGCCGGCGTCACCCACACGGCATGCCCACGCCATGCCGTACTCCACCATCCCCCAGTCACCCCGTCCACGCTGCTCCCTTACCGACCCTCGCGTGCACAGGACCGACCTGCGCATGCAACTAAGTACCACCAAAGCGCCAGGCGAAACCGGTCGACTGATGCCTCCTTCGACCACGGAGCATCCCGCATGAACAGCACTAGCGTGCCCTATCACCAGGCCCAGATTGTCCGCACCCTGCCCGCCTGGGCCCGGACCCTGCATCCCGAACACATCAGCCGCATCGTGCAGGGCGTACGCAAGGACTACCTTGACGAAAACGGCTCGCCCCATGCCTGGTTTGCCGCCGCCAGCGCTGAAGATCAGGCGCAAGTACGCCAGCTCATCGCGTTGCGCGATACGCAATTCAAGGCGCTGCGAACAGCGCTCAAGGACCTCAGGCAGATCGGCGAGTTCTGCAAGCCTTTGCTGGAGCGCCGGCTGGCTCGGGCTATCGACGTCGAAAAAGCCCAATACCTGCACCAGCCGTTCAAGGTCTATACCACGCAGAAAAATCCCCCTGGCCTGGATTTCGGCAACGAGCCTGAACTGATCAAACGCCCTGATGGGCCGGCACAGAGGCGCTCATTACTGGAGGCCGCACTGCACAATTTTCAGGGGCCAGACGACCTGGGCCCGTTCGACGCCCTGACCGTTGGCCCGAACAACGACGCATCGCTGCCCGACCTCGAACTTCAAGCGTTCGTCGACCTTTGCCGTGATCTGGACCTGGGCCGCCAGTATCAGGAACACCTGCAGAGTATTTATGACGGCCCGGCACAGGCGACGATCCAACAGCTGTGGATAGACGCAAGCCGACAGGCGCTGAACACCGAAGCAGAGATCGCTGCACTCAAAGACCTGCTGTCGAGCAAAGGCCGCGATGCCCTGGCTCAACTGTGCGACGGCACCAGCACGCCACGCTACGGTGAGCACACACTGCACTGCTGGCGCTTCAGCCTGTTCGACATCCCGATCCATGATGTTCTGCTGATCGGCCCGGATGAGGCCAGCCAGATCAACCCTTGCATTCTCTATATCCCCCAGGACAGCGAGCACTCGGTGAGGGAGTTTGCTTCATCGAGAGAAGCCCGTGCTCACCTGCGCCAGCGCTTGCTGCAAACCACCTTCCGCCAGCATCTGGTCGGTTTCGCAGACAAGGACAACCAGGCCGAACTCGGCCGCAAGCTCGATGACGCCTTGTTCGAAACCCGCGACGGGGTACGTAAACTGCGCCAAAAGCCCGAGCTGCGTTTCAACCGAACCCGCCTGGTCTTGCCCATCTGGCCAGTGCTGTTCCACAACCACAAGCGCCGCCTCAAGGCAGATGCCCGCGCCATCGCAGTGCCCACCGCCGATGCCGACGCCAAGGCCCGCAAGGCGCGGCTGCAGCAATGGCTGGACGCAGGCATGAACCTGCTAAATGTCGCTGCTTTCTTCGTCCCTGGGCTGGATGCGGTGATGCTCGGGGTGTTTGCCTACGATTTGATGGACTCGGTATTCACCGGTTTCGAGGCGTGGCAAGAAGGCGACACCCACGAGGCGCTGCAGCAACTCGAGTCGTTGGCCATCAATGCTGTGGTGACGGCTGGTTTCGCTGGTGCCAGCAAGGCGCTCAAGGCATCGGGGTTCGTCGACGCGCTGGAAAGCGTCTGGAAAGAAGGCAAGGAGGTACTTTGGAACCCCGACATGGCCGGCTACTTCAGCGACATGCCCTTACCCGAGTCCGTGCTGCCTGATGACCAAGGTCTCTTCCACTGCGACGGCAAGACCTATGTGCAACTTGATAACCAGCTTCTCGAGGTTTTTGAGGAGCGCACGGGACAGTGGCATGCCCGTCACCCCAGCGACCCGACGGCCTATTCCCCGCAGCTGCACGGCAACGGCCAGGGAGCCTGGCGCCTGGCCCACGAGCAGCCCCATGACTGGAATGATGCACAGCTCCTGCGCCGACTGACGCCGTTGGCCAGCGCACTTGAGGATACCGAACTCACTGGCGCCTTGCGCTGCACCGGCATCGACATCGCCACCTTGCGTCGGGTGCACCTGACCAGCGAGCCAGCTCAGGCGCGGTTGTTGGATGCCTTACAGCGCCTGACCCAGGACCACGAGGCAGACCAGATTGCCGAACGCGTCCGCCAGAGCAAGCCTTTGGTCGCTTACAAGCACTATGCATTGCCGGAGCTGCTGCAATTGCCGGGCTGGCCGGACAATCACGTGCTCAAGGTATTCGAGGGCCCGGAGCCTTTTGGCAACCATGCGCGCCTGGGCGCACCGTGGGCCCCCGGCCAGGTGGAGATCGAGATCACCCTGAACGACCTGGAGAGCGGCGAATTGTGCCAGGCAGTCACGCGCCAGCTGAGTGACGATTCCCTGCGCGCCCTGCTGGCCGACACGCCAAGGGCGCAACAGGCAAAAGCGCTGGCCGGCAAGCTCGGTGACCAGTTGCAGGGCAAGCGCGCAGCGATCTTCGACAGCTTGGTGGCGAGCAACCGCCAACCTCTCGATCCTGCCCAGACCGCATTGGGCAGACAGTTCCCGCGCTTGCCCGACAGAGTACTGCAAGAGATCGTCAGCCTGGCCAGCCCCGAAGAGCGGGAGCGCCTGACGCTATCGCGCGTACCGCTGCGCATCGCCGAACAGGCGCGTCTGCAGCAAGCCGCTGTGCAACTGGACCGCGCCTTGCTCGGCCTGCTTCGTCCGTCGCTGGCCAATACCGACAGCCTCAAACTGGACGCGGCCCTGCAGGCTCAGCACCCAACCTCAAATGCAGCGCAACGTTTAGAAATGATAGTTGCCGACCGCGTCCGGGCTGCTCGCCTGCTCGGTCAACGCGCGATCAAGCCGCGTTTCGTGGCGCCGCATCGGCTGCCAGAGGGTCGCCTCGGCTATCCCCTGGCAGGCTGGAAAAGCCTCAAGGCATGGGCTGGACTGGGCCAACAGGGCATCGAACAGCGCCGCTTGCAGCGCCTGTACCCGACGCTCGACGCCACCCAGCGCGATGCCTTGCTGATCACTCTGCGCCAACGCGGCAACGCAGGTGAACAGATCACTGCCCTGGAACGGGAACAGCTGAATCTGGATGACCATCTACGTACGTGGGTGGTAGCCGGCACCCCCGAGCAAAAGACATCACGTGCACGCATGCGAGAACTGATCAACCGCGTCTGGCGCCGGGACTTCTCCGAGCGCTTTACCCTCGAATCCATGCACATCGAAATCCTGCCCTCCCTGCCAGCAAGGATGGATCACATCGTCCGCCTGGATATTGATGCGATCGGGCTTGAACAAATACCGGCAGACTTCCTGCAGAGCTTTCCGAACCTGCGCCATCTGAGTGTGTCTGGCAACCCCCGATTACAAGTGCCTTCGCTGCTCGCGGCCCTGGCCAGCGCCCCCAACCTGCGCGCGCTCGACCTGAGCAACAATGGGCTGACGGAGCTGGCGATCACCAAGGGCGATTCGCTTGCCTCAATGCCCCACCTGCAGTCGCTCGGTCTGCACGGAAACCCGATTCGCAGCCTGTCAGGCCTGGAACACCTGGCGCATCTGGCCACACTGAACCTCAACGATTGCGACCTGAGCGTCTGGCCAGGCGGATTGACAGCGCTGATGGAACGACCGGCACCGGGTTTACGCACGCTGGAACTGAACGGCAATGGCTTGACCGAAATGCCGGATCTGCAGCGCGTACTGCAGAGTCCCTTCGTTGCCGCACTACGCACCGCCCAGGAGCCCACTCGCTGGCGTTTCCGGCAAAACGATCTGGCTGACGCCACTGCCCAGCAGCTCGCAGAACGGGGTGTGCAAATTGAAGCCAACCGCTGGCTACTCGGCGCCAACCAGGCACGCCGGGCACGCTGGCAGCAGCTGTTTGACAATGACGGACACCCGCTGCTGGAAGGCCTGATGATCCGCGTTGCCGACATTCACGCAAGGGGGATAGACGTCGATGTTTGGCCCCTGCTAGAACAGGTCAGCGAAAACCGCACCCGGGCGGCCACCCTCGGCAACCCGGACCTTCCGAGCCATATGTGGCAACGCCTGGAAACCGTTGCTGGCCGCTTCGAGTTCGCAGAAGGCAACACGTTGGCGGACGCCTTGAGCAGTGTTCGGGTGCTGGTCGATACTCACATGGAGCTGGTGACCAATCGTAACCCCCAGAGCATGTTCCAGGCCATGAGCCGGCTGTACGCCCGCGAAAATGTGAATGCCTGCGCGCGCGCCATCCATGAAGGCCGAGAAGCCAGCCGCGCCCAGCTCAGGCAAGTGCTGGAGCGCGAGCCGCACGCAGATATCTCGGTATTGCAATTGCCGCACCTGGCCCACCTGGATGATATCGCCCCCGACCTGGTGATGCGTGACGATGCCGACCTCGAGGAAATCCGCCTGAGCCTTCGTGAAGAGCTCGCAGACTTTCTCGACTTCCCGGAACCCGGCCCAGCCCAGTGGTTCGGCGCAGCACCGCCGCTGTCGGCCACCACCTACTTCAACATAGAGCAGCACGTGCAGAGCCTGGTTGACGACCGCGCGGGGTGCCGCGCATGGATCGCACGCGATCCGGATTGGCGCATCTACCTGCGTACCCGTTTTGCCGAGCGCTTCGAGGCGCTGAGCAATCGTTGGGTCGACGTGATGAGCCATTTGCAAAGCTTGCTGGAGGACCCCTCCGCAGATGACAGCAACCTGACACCTGAAGGACGCGACGGGGTGATCGACCTGCTGCGCGAGGTACTGCCAGAATCTCCGGTAGACGACTCGGGTCGGCTGAAACCGGTCACCCTCAATGAGGGCCACTATCTTGCAGCTTACAACCTTACGCCTGCCAGGGTCGAGCAAGAGCAAACTGCCCTGATCGAGCAGCTGACCGCTGACGCCGACCCGGACTGAAGCCTATTGACCACGCAGGTCTTCAAAGAAGGCCTGCCGCCCATCCACCTGGCTGGACGCACGCGGCGCTGCAGCCGCTTCAGCGTTGGCCGCCTCCACATGCCAATAGCAGTGCCTGACCGCGCGGGTCACCGCCACATAGGCCAGGCGCTGCACCTCTTCTTTCTGCGCAGTGTCGAACGGCTGGGCATCACCGGCCTTGCCCAGGCCGGCCTGCTGGTACACCTGGTTCTTGTAGGGCGAGCTGGTCAGGTACTGGCAGTCGCCAAGCATGAACACCGCATCGGCCTGCAAGCCTTTGGCGCTATGGTAGGTCAGCTGGCGCAGGCGTCGTTGCTCGGCGGGCAACTGGGCTTCGGCGTGCAGGACGCTATGCAGATGCTCGTTCATCAGGGCTTTGTCGCTGCCCTTGCGGTACAGCATCATCACCGACTCGCCGCGCTGGTAATGCTCGATCAGCGTCTCGCCCAACGCCGCCTCGTCACGGTCGAAGACCCGCACGGGCGCGCCCGGCAGCTCGGCGGCCGGCCCACTGGCCCGTGCCTTTTTGCCGGTAATGGCCGGGGTGCCCCTTACCAGGTGCTCGGCGGCATCGATCACCAGTTGCTGGCAGCGGTAGTTGTCGACCAGCATCACCCGCGTATTGGCCGGTGACGGGAAGGCCTTGGTGAACTCCATGAAATACTTCGGCGAGCTGCCGCGCCAGCCGTAGATCGACTGCCAGTCATCGCCCACGCACATCAGCGACGAGTGCTGGGCATTGCGCCCGGTGTGCATGGCCGGGCCACGGCGGCGGATTTCCGCGAGGCAGGCGCGCAGCCAGCTGACGATCTGCGGCGAGACGTCCTGGAACTCGTCGATCATAAGGTGCGCCAGCGGCCTGAGCAGCGGGTCGGGCAGCAGCTGCAGGTTTTCCGCATTGTTCTCGCCGAACAGGGCGAACATGCGGTTGTAGCTCATCACCGGTGGCGACTGGTCGAGCAGGTGCGCCTCAAGGGCTTTCCAGTACAGGGCCAAGGCCTCGAAAAACAGCGCATCGGAATCGCCGGTCGGGAAGCGCATGGCCGCCACGGCCGGGCTCACTTCAAGGCCCAGGTTCTCGATGAAGTTGGCGGCGCCGACGAAGGCGTCGAGCAGCGGCGCCGGGGCCAGTTCGCCCTTGACCTTGTACTCGAACCCCGGCCCGGCCACGGCATCGCCAGCCAGTGAGGCGGCCAGGCGCCGGGCCATGGCGTAGTTGTCGAGCCAGATAAGGGGCTTGTCGCAGAACGCCTGCAACAAGGTGCGCTTGACCGCCCACTCGGCACGCACCGCCAGCTTGGCGCCGGGCCGCTGATACTGGGCACTTTCCGCCGGGTCGAAGCCCAGCACCACCCAGGCATCGAGGCCTTCCAGGCGGCCATGCACATGGAAGCGGCTGCCGCGGATCTGGACCGTTTCGCGGCAGGGCTCGATACCCTTGATCGGCCAGGCGCCAGCGGCGAACCACAGGTCTTCGATCACGTCGCACAGTTCTTCGTCACGCTGGGCGGCCAACTGGGTGACCTGCACGCGCTTCTGTACATCCGGGTGGTCTGGGTCCAGCGGTTTGAGTTGCAGGGCTTCGCGGCGCAAGGTAGCGACGATCTCGGCAAAGCGCGGGCTTTCGCCGAGCAACTGGCTGTAGCACTGGTTCAGTTGCTGGCGCTGGGCATCGTTCAGGCGCAGGTCGAACGGGTTGCTGTCGGCCTCTGCCTCACGGCCTGCCGGCATCTCGTTGCCCAGGGTCTCGAATGCGCGCACCTGGCCAAAGCCCGGCAGGCTGCGCACCAGCGGCAGAATGCGCGAATGGAAGGTGCGCACCAGCTCGCGCGCCTTGGCCGGTTGCAGGTCAAGCTGCCAAAGGGCGAACACCTGCACCAGGCGCTTGATGAAGTCCTTGCGCGACTCACGGGTGAAGGTGACCACGGTCATCGCGTCCAGCTCGTAGCCCAGGTAGTGGCGCAGCAGCAGGATGCGCAGCACCAGCGAGGTGGACTTGCCCGCCCCGGCCCCGGCCACCACGCAGGTGGATGGCGTGTCACTGAAGATCAACTTCCACTGCGCCGCGCTGGGCTGCGCCTCGGCGGGCAGGCGCTGGGCGACGTCGGCCTTGAAGCGCTTTTTCAGCTCGGCGGTCAGGGGCAGGCGCCAGTCGTCGAACAGGTTGTCGTCCTGACCGGGCACGGCGGCGCTGTCCGGCCGTGAATCGCGGATCACCAAAACCTGGCGACCGGCTTCATAACCCTGCGCGTGGCCAAGGCTCCAGGATTCACGATGTTGCGCCTGCAGGCGGGTCAGGCCACGGCCCAGCAGGCGGGCAGCCAGGCGGCGAAACCAGGGCAGCTGGGCGGGCGGGGTCAGTTCGGCGAGGGCCTGGGGTTGCTCTTGGGCCACGGTCACTCCGTTGAATATCAGATCAGCGGGCCATGTTCGCCGCATCCGCCGAAAATCGCCAGCGAATGCTTGCAGATCAGTGCATTAGGCGATGAATCGCATAATCCACATCGCCACTATCAATCTATTAGGCTGATAATATCAAGCCGATATTTACGCTTATTTTCGATCTATTTTTGCCGCATCATGGCGTCATTCAACTGATTCAAGGAGCACGACCATGCTGCAACTGCGACCGTTCGAAGGCCTCGGCCACGCCAACCACGGCTGGCTCGACGCTCACCACCACTTCTCGTTTGCCGAATACTACGACCCGGCGCGCATGCACTGGGGCAACCTGCGGGTCTGGAACGACGATCTGATCGCCGCCGGCAGCGGCTTCCCGCCGCACCCGCACCGCGACATGGAAATCATCACCTATGTGCGTGAAGGCGCCATCACCCACCAGGACAGCCTGGGCAACAAGGGCCGTACCGAGGCTGGCGACGTGCAGGTGATGAGTGCCGGTAGCGGCATCGTGCACAGCGAGTACAACCTTGAGGAGGTCGATACCCGCATCTTCCAGATCTGGATCGTGCCGGAGCGTACCGGTGATGCGCCATCCTGGGGCACCCGTCCGTTCCCCAAGGGGGAGCGCGGCGAGGGCTTCGTGACCCTGGCCAGTGGCCGTGCCGGTGATGAAGACAGCCTGCAAATCCGTACCGATGCACGGCTGGTGGCTGCGACGCTGCGGGCTGGCGAGACCGCCGAATACCGTTTCGATGCCGGGCGCCGCGGTTACCTGGTGCCGGCCAAGGGGCTGGTGGAGGTCAATGGGCTGCGTGCCAAGGGCCGGGATGGGGTGGCGATCGAGCAGGAGGAAGTGCTCAAGGTCACCGCGATCGAGGACAGCGAAATCGTCCTGGTCGATGTCGCGTAAGTGAAAGGGGCCGCTTTGCGGCCCCGCTCAGCTCATTCAGGCAATCGCCGCATCCACCAGCACCTGCGCCTCTTCCACCAGGCGCTTGAGGTGCGCCTCGTCGACAAAGCTCTCGGCGTAGATCTTGTAGATGTCTTCGGTGCCCGATGGCCGCGCGGCGAACCAGCCGTTGGCGGTCATCACCTTCAAGCCACCAATCGCCTGGCCATTGCCCGGTGCCTGGCTGAGGATCTGCACGATCGGCTCACCGGCCAGTTCAGTCGACTTCACCTGTTCCGGTGCCAGCTTGCTGAGCGCCGCCTTCTGCCGTGCATCGGCCTTGGCTTCGACGCGGGTGGAGAATGGCTTGCCTAGCCTGTCGGTCAGGTCGTTGTAGGCCTGGCTCGGGTTGCGCCCGGTGCGTGCGGTCATCTCGGCAGCCAGCAAGGCCGGAATCAGGCCATCCTTGTCAGTGGCCCAGACCGAACCGTCCTTGCGCAGGAACGATGCGCCAGCGCTTTCTTCGCCGCCAAAGCCCAGCGAACCTTCGAACAGGCCCTGAGCGAAGAACTTGAAGCCCACCGGCACTTCGTACAGGGTGCGGCCCAAGGCCTCGGTGACACGGTCGATCAGGCCGCTGGACACCACGGTCTTGCCCACCGCCGCATCGCTGCGCCATTGCGGACGGTTGCGGTACAGGTAGTCGATGGCCACGGCCAGGTAGTTGTTCGGCTGCAACAGGCCATCGGCGGTGACGATGCCGTGGCGGTCGTGGTCCGGGTCACAGGCGAAGGCCACGTCGAAGCGATCACGCAGGCCGATCAGGCCTTGCATGGCGTATGGCGAGGATGGGTCCATGCGGATCTGGCCGTCCCAGTCCACGCACATGAAGCGGAAGGTCGGGTCGACTTCGGTGTTCACCACTTCCAGGTTCAGCTGGTAGCGCTCGGCGATCGCCGACCAGTAGCGCACCCCCGCCCCGCCCAGCGGATCGACGCCCAGGCGCAGGTTGGCGGCCCGAATCACGTCGAAGTCGATGACATTTTCCAGGTCGGCCACGTAGTTGGCCACGTAGTCATGGCGCTGGGTAGTGGTGGCTTGCAGCGCCTGGGCATGTTCCATGCGCTTGACCCCGGCCAGGCCTGCGGCCAGCAGTTCGTTGGCCTTGGCCTCGATCCACTTGGTCACATCGCTGTCGGCCGGGCCGCCGTTGGGCGGGTTGTACTTGAAGCCACCGCTTTGGGGCGGGTTGTGCGACGGGGTGATGACGATGCCATCGGCCAGGCCCTGGCTGCGGCCACGGTTGTAGCAGAGGATGGCATGGGACACTGCCGGCGTCGGGGTGTATTCGTCGTCCTTGGACAACATCACCTGCACGCCGTTGGCCGCCAGCACTTCCAGCGCACTGGCGGCGGCCGGCGCGGACAGCGCGTGGGTGTCGGCGCCGATGAACAGCGGGCCATCGATGGCTTTTTCCTGGCGGTACAGGCAAATGGCCTGGGTGATCGCCAGCACATGGTGCTCGTTGAAGCTCAGGTCGAACGAGCTGCCGCGGTGCCCCGAAGTGCCGAAGGCCACGCGCTGGGCCGCCACGGCGGCGTCAGGGCGGCCGGTGTAGTAAGCGGTGAGCAGGCGGGGAATATCGACCAGCACGCTGGCCGGAGCCGGCTTGCCTGCCAAAGGACTGAGCGTCATGCAAAAACCTCGAGTTCAACGGATGTTGGTGTTGGAACACGCAGTGTACTGGGAGTTGCAATGCCGTGCGATGGGGCCGCCCAGGATTATTTAACGGCCACCTGCCACCATGCGGGGAACATCTGCTGTACCCGTTGTTCGGCAAAACGTTCGTCGATCAGCACCAGCACCCCGCGGTCCTGGTCACCACGAATGACCCGCCCGGCGGCCTGGATGACCTTGCGCACGCCGGGGTACAGGTAGGCGTAGTCGAAACCGGCGCCAAACTGCCGCCCCAGGCGCTGCTTGAACTGCTCGTTGACCGGGTTGACCTGGGGCAGCCCGAGGGTGGCGACAAAGGCCCCGATCAGGCGCGTGCCCGGCAAGTCGACGCCCTCGCCGAATGCCCCACCGAGCACGGCAAAACCCACCCCCTGCCCGCCCGTCACGAAGCGATCGAGAAAAGCTTGGCGCGCAGCTTCATCCATGCCCGGCGCCTGGGCCCACAGCGGGATGCCGGGAAAACGTTCGGCGAGCAGGCCGGCCACCTGCTGCAGGTATTCGAAGCTGCTGAAAAATGCCAGGTAGTTGCCGGGCTGGCGCTGATACTGCTCGGCAATCAGCGCGGTGATCGGCGCCAGAGACGCCTGGCGTTCGCGGTAGCGCGTCGAGATCTGGCTGGCGATGCGCACTTCCAGCTGCTCGGCGCGAAACGGCGCCGCCACCTCCAGCCAGGCGGTATCGGCCGGCATGCCGAGCAGGTCGGTATAGAAATGCCGCGGGCTCAAGGTGGCGGAAAACAGCGTCACACTGCGCGCGGCCTGCATGCGCGGCGCGAGCAGCCGGGCCGGGGTGACATTGCGCAGGCTCAGGTTGGCCAGGCGCCGTTTGCGCGGGCCATCGCGCAGGCTGACATCGAACAGGAAATGCTCATCGAACAGCTCGGCCACCCGGCTGAACTGCAGCGCCTGGTAGAAGAACTGCAACACCTGGGCATCGACCTCGGCAGGCGTTTCGTTCATGCGCTCCTGGATCAGCCCGATGCACTGCTGCAGGGCCCGCAGAAAGGCCTCCGGCAGCTGCTCACTGGCCTGGTACGGCGCCTGCTGCGCCTTGTACAGCGCGTTCCACTGCCGGTTCAGCCGGTCCAGGGCGCTACCCAGCCCTTGCGGCTTGCTTTGGCGCAAGGCGAGCAACTGGCCCTGGTCGAGGCTGGCGCTGTACATGCCGCGGCCGCGCTCGACCAGGTTGTGCGCCTCGTCCACCAGTACCGCGACCCGCCATTGGTTGAGCTGGGTCAGGCTGAACAGCATGGCATGGGCATCGAAGTAGTAGTTGTAGTCGGCCACCAGCACGTCCACCCAGCGGGCCATTTCCTGGCCGAGGTAATACGGGCAGACCTCGTGCGCCAACGCCACCTCGCGCAAGCCGGCGCGATCAAGCATGGGCCGCAAAGCTGCCGCCTCGCGTGCGGCAGGCAGGCGGTCGTAGAAGCCTTGGGCCAACGGGCAGGACTCGCCATGGCAGGCTTTGTCCGGGTATTCGCAGGCCTTGTCGCGGGCGATCAGCTCAAGGGTGCGCAGGGCCGGCTGCGGCGTGCCCGCGCTGATCTGGCCCAAGGCGTCCAGCGCCAGCGCCCGGCCCGGGGTCTTGGCAGTGAGGAAGAACACCTTGTCCAGTTGCTGCGGGACCATGGCCTTGAGCAGCGGGAACAAGGTGCCGAGGGTCTTGCCGATGCCGGTACTGGCCTGGGCCATCAGGCAGCGCCCGGTGCTGACCGCCTTGTACAAGGTTTCGGCCAGTTGCCGCTGGCCCTGGCGAAACTGCGGGTAAGGAAAGCCCAATGCCTGCAAACCCTGGTCGCGCTCGGCCAGGCGCTGTTGCTGGGCCTGGGCCCAGGCGAGAAAACGTTGGCACTGCGCTTCAAAGAAGTGCTGCAACGCATCGGCATGACAGTGCTCGCTGACCAGCGTCTGGCTGTCGGTGTCGACATCCAGGTAGACCAGCGCCACCTCGATGGCCGGCAACTGCCGCGCCTGGCACAGCAGCCACGCGTAGACCTTGGCCTGGGCCCAGTGCAGCTGGCGGTGGTTGGCTGGCTGACGTGCCAGGTCGCCGCGGTAGGTCTTGATCTCTTCCAGGCGATTGGCGGCCGGGTCATAACCATCGGCGCGCCCGCGCACCAGCAGGCCCTGATACTCGCCTTCGAGGGCGACTTCCGCCTCATAGCCCGCGGCACGCCGGGCGACCACCCGACGATGCCCTTCGATACCTTCCTGCGCCGTGGGTGACGGAGTAAAGCGCAGGTCCAGGTCTCCGACCTTGGCGCTGAACTCGCACAACGCCCGCACCGCCACGCGATAGCTCACGCGGGTTCGCTCCAGTGCACATGGCAGACCGCCACCGGCAAGCCGTGCTCGGCGCAGAACGCCAGCCAGCGCAACTGGTTGTCCTGCAGGCGGTCACCGGGGCCCTTGACCTCGACCATCCGATAGCGCTGCTGCTCCGGCCAGAACTGGATCAGGTCCGGCATGCCGGCGCGGTTGTTGCGAATATCCTGCAGCAGGCGCAGGAAGCACTGTTTCAAGTGCGCGGCGGGCAGGCATGCCAGCGCCTGATCGAGCAACGCTTCGCTGAGCATCGGCCAGAACACGAACGGCGATTGCAGGCCTTGCTTGGCCGCATAGCAGTCGAGAATGGCCTGGCGATGAGTACCATCATCCAGGCGGCCCAGGCAGGCCGCGAAATGCGCCGCGCGCCGTTGCTGGAAATCGCTGTCATGCAAGTCCTGGGGCGCGGCCTGGAACGGATTGAAGAAAGCCCCCTGAACCGGGGCGAAAATCGACTCCCAGCACAACAGGCCGAACAGGCTGTTGAACAAGGTGTTCTCCACGTAATGCGCCTCCCCGCCCGCTTGTGCCAGGTGTTGGCGCACGGCCTCCTCGACACCCAGCGCTGCCTGCTCACGCGGCAGTTCCAGTTCGATCAGCTCCAGGGGTGCCGCGCGCCGGCGGCGTTGCGCAGGGCCGCCGAGCTTGCGCGCCAGGCGCGGCAGCATGCGCTCAAGGGCTTGCACTTCCAGGGCGTTGGCCGGTGCGGCAGCCAGCTGCCGGGCCAATGCGTGGGCCTGCTCCCAACGCTCGCTGCGCTCGAACACGCGAACCTGGCGGATACGCGCTTGCGCATGGCTGCTACGGGCATACACCGCCAGAGCCTGGTCCCAGTCACCCAGGCGCTCGCACTGCTGGCCCACGGCGAACAGCAACCGGCCATGGCGCCGGGCCAGCCATGGGTTGTCGGTACTCACGTCGGCCAGTGCCGCCAGGATCGATGCGGGCTCCTCACCCAGATCCAGGCGCTCGGCACACTGGTGCAGCGCCATGGCCTGGTCGACCTCGCTGCGCTGCTGCAGGGCACGTGAGTCGGGGCTGAACGCTACCTGCTCGAAGCGCAGCAGGCCCAGGTCGGCCAGCACGAAGTCCGACCAGTCCTGATAGAGGTTGCCGAAGAACAACAGGCGCATGCGATCGCACAGCGGCTGCAGGCACCACTGCACGATAGCCACCGGCGCCTGGGCAAACCACTCGCGCAAGGGCCTGGGGGCCAGCGACAGGGGCCGCAACTGTTCGAACAGGTCGCCCTTGGCCGCCCGCGGCCGGCTCAACTGCCCGGCAAAGCCAAGGGCGAGTTCATCCTTGCGCAACAGCGCGAACAGCTGCTCAAGGCTCAGTACCTCGGGCTCGCGCACCCACCCCAGTGCCAACAGCGGCTGCAAGGCCGCCATGCTGTCACCGATCTCGGCATAGTCCAGGCGGTCACAGCGAAACAGCTCGCCCTTGCGCATCACCATGCGCACCATCAGCGCCTGGGCCGGCTGTGCCAGCTCGGCAAAGGCATGCAAAAAGGCCAGTTCCTGCTCATCGAGCAGGTCGGCATAACGTGACTCGACCCAAAGCAGCACCTGGCGGAAGTTGTGCAGGTAATACAGCGGGTCATCGACGGAGTGGGCGATCACAGGGTGGGGTCGGGCAGCTGGAGTGAGCACTGTTTATACATACAGACCCCGTACCCAGGCAAGTTCCCTGGCTCATTCCGCCGCCCTACCGACGAATGGCGTCAAATGCCAGGCCCCGCGCCAGGTTCTCCAGCGCCTTGATCAGCGCCTTGGGCTGCTCACCCAGCCAGGTCAGCGCCAGGAACTGCCGGTAACGCCCGTGTACACTGAACTGCTCCCCCTCCAGCACCTGCAATGCCGAACCCGCCGTCGCCGCCACGGCTTGCGCGCTCACCATTGCCGGTGACAGGCGCACCCACAAGGCGCACCCGCCCTCAGGCATGTCGAACTCCACCTGCCCGCCCAACACCGCGCCCAGGTGCTGGCAAAGTTGCTCCATGCGCCCATGCAGTGCCACCCGCATCCGGCCCAGGTGCTCGTCGATTTCGCCTGAGGCGATCATCTGTGCCAGCGCTTGCTGCCGCATCGGGGCGAGCTCGAAGGCGCGCTGGGCGAACGCTTCTGCCAAGGCCATATGGCGCCCCAGCAGGTACGCATAAGGTGCCTCGGCCCCCACCGCCGCCTCCAGCGAACCCAGCACCAGCAGCCAACGCGGGTCCACCCAGTCTCGCAAGCGTGAACGCGGTGGCCCGGCAAAACACAGTTCGCTGTCCAGGTCGTTTTCCAACAACCACACCGGATGCGCAGCCAGCAAATCGGCGATCTGCTGCTGATCGCGCTGGGGCATCAGGCGCCCCACCGGGGCCCCCAGGCACGAGGGCACGATCACCATGCGCACCGGCTCAGAACCCAGCAGCCTCGACAGACTGCCGAGATCAGGGCTGCGGCCGGCATCCAGCGGTACCTCCACGACCCGCACGTCGCAACGTTGCAAGGCCCGCAAGATACGCCAACAGCACGGGGACGCGACCAGCACGGTACTGCCACGCAGCGCCAGCGCCTGCAGCAGCGTTTCCAGCAACGCCTGCACATCAGGGCCCAGGTGCACATCCTCGGGTCGCCAGTACTGACGGGAAGACTGGGTGTAGCGCTCTGCCAGAGCATCACGCAGGCGTGGCCCGCCCAGCCCCCGCGCGGGCCGCGCACGCAACCGACCCAGGCGCCGCTCATGGGCGAACAGCGCGCGCTCCAGCAACGGCTGCGCGGGTAGCGCATGGGCCGCATCGGCCCGGCTCGCCTGCGCGCCAACCTGGGCGAAGTAGCCGGACTTTGGCACCGACTGCACACGCCCTTCATGCTCGAGCAGGCTGTAGGCCGCCTGCACCGTGGCCAACGAAACGCGCAGGCGCCGGGACAATGCCCGCAGTGAAGGCAAACGTGGCTGCCCACCCCGTTCGGCCTCGTCGATCAGGGCGACCAGGTAGCGGTACACCGCCTGATAGGCAAACTCACGCCCCATCAGGATGATGCCTTGCGCGTCACGCTGCCCACGAACCGCAACTGCACATCCCGCCGCGCCAGGCTGGCCAGCAGTGGCCGTACGCCCGGCCCCAGCCGCCCCTTGTAGACCAGGCGCAACTGCGCCAGTGGCAGGCCGCTGGTGTTCACGATCCAGTCCTTGACGGCATCAGGGCAGGACTTGCCTTGCAAAGCCCGATGCAGGTAAGGCAGGGCGACCAGCATGTCGGCGTGACGGCACTGCAGAAACCGCTCCAGCCCTGCCCCTTGGTTGGCAAACGGGCGGTACAACAGGCAGGCAAGCTGGGTCTGCTCAAGCCCGTAGGCCTTGGCGAAGCGCGGCTGCTGGGGGGCATCAGCCTGGTTGACCAGGCGCAAGGCTTGCCGGGGTGCAGCAGGCGCCCTGCAGCGCCCGCCTATCTCGTGCAACTGCGCCAGCGCCAGAGGGTCGACAAATGCCGCCAGCGGTGAGCCTTCATGCCCCGGCCCGTTGCCCCAGCCCGTCATCAGGTCCAGCGCACCGGCAGTGAGCAACTGGGTGAGCAGATCGTCGATCACGATGACCCGCAGCGGCAATGCCCGTTCCTGCGTGCTGCCCGGCGCGCCGATCGGCCCGCCCGGTACACCCGCAACGGCATGCAACTGGCCCAGCCACCTGGCCAGGCTGTCTACGCAGTGATGCAACGCCCCAGGGCAGGCGATACCTGCCAGGCGCAGGCTGCGCCGGGCCCAGGCCGCAAAGCGCCGCCGCTGGCTGGCTGGCATGGCGGTTATCAACGCATCGGCGCCGGGGTATCCGGCCAGTGCCAGGCGCACGGTATCAGCCAGTTCCAGGTGCGTGCGACTGCCCAGCAGTGCTTCCGGGCGCGCATCGACGAGGTGGCCGAACAACAGCAAGGCTTCGCGGGACAACGGCAAATGCCCGGCCGTGGCGCCAGCCTGGTGACAGAAAGGCACCACGGCCGCCCCCTCGACCATCTGCAGCTGTACCCGTGGATCATCGTGCATGAACAACGCGTTGAAGGTTCGCTCATGCTGTTCCAGCAACGCGCTGCTGGTTGCCGGCAAACAGGTCACCAGCACCCGCAGCTTGAAGGTGACCGGTGCTCGCAAGGCAATGCTCAGCTGGGCGGCACGCAGTACAGCCAATAGCCGGGCGCTACGGCGGTCGCCCCCGTGAACCACCAGCAACCTGAACGTACCGATGTATTCCGGCCCCCCAGCGGCCACCAGCAAACGCTGGATCAACAACTGCAGCGAAGCGCGTTGTTCCTTGGACATATGACTCAACAGGCGCTCCAGCACCTGCTGGTAGATAAAGTGCATAGCCTGGTCGTGAACAATACTCACGGCGTTACCTCACAACTTCATTCTGCACAAAAGCGCGCCACCTGAGCATTAGCGCAGCGGGATTAGTTTGAAGAATATTCCTACAAGTAATCAGGAAGCCTTGAAGTTGCGAAACGCTGTCGCCACACCATTGAGAAATACGAGCCCACCCAAGCGCTCGCCACCGCCTTGAATCGCGCACCGCCGCGCCTGCTCTTCACCACCGCACGCTCCTTGCGCCAACTATCAAAGCGCCATTATCGAGCGTTGAATACGGATTAAAAGATACAGATCCGGATGAAAACACCATTCAGAATTCAACAAGCGCACAACAGACAGCACAGCAAAGACAGCTGAAAACCTGGCAATCGTTAATCAGCAACATCAACTTACAAAGCCGGCAATCACACACTTATCAACTATAGCCAGGCAAAAAAGCAAAAAACCGGGCATCAGCCCGGTTTTTCATTGCCAAACATGCCGTCAGCGCGGCGCCATGTCGAGCACCACCCGCCCACCGCAGGGGCATTCATCCATATAGCGATGGGCCTCGACCACCTCGGCAAACGGATACACCTTGATGATCTGCGGCGTCAGCAACTGATCGGCGGTGAACTGGTTGATATCGCGCAAGGCCCGTTGCAAGGCCACCTGGTCCTGGCTGATGCCCAGTTCCGGTTTGCCGGTGAAGTTGCCGATACAGTGCACGTAGAACTGGATGTTCTTCTGGAACGCCGCGCAGGCCGGGAATGGCGTCTGGTTGCCGCCCTGCAGGCCGTACAGCACCAGGCTGCCACGTGGCGCCAGCACATCGCCGAGCAGCGACATCTGCGGCCCGCCCATGCCATCGAGGACCATGTCGACGCCGCGGCCATCGGTGTACTTGCCAACCTGCATGAGCAGGTCCTGCTCTTCGGTGACGATCACCTTGTCGGCGCCCAGGCCCAGCAGGTATTCACGCTGCTCGGGTTCCTTGGTGACGGCAAATACCTTGAGGCCGAGTGCCTTGCCCAGTTGCACGAAGGCCGGCCCGGCACAATGGCTGGCATCGGTGACCAGCGCAGTCTGCCCGGCCTTGGCGCGTGCCAGGTCGACGTAGGCAAAATAGGCGATCAGCAGCGGCGTGTAATGCACGCTGGCCTCGATCGGCGTGAGCACGTCCGGGTAACGGGTGATGGCGCTGCGCGGCAGGACGATGACATCGCCATACACCGGGTGGTCGTTGGCGCTGGTGGCCGGGAAACTGGCGACCCGGTCACCCACCTCGATGTCATCGACGCCTTCGCCGACCGCCGTCACCACACCGGCCATCTCGTGGCCGATCCCTGCGGGCAGGCGGGCCTGGGATGGCGCCAGGTTCTGCCGCCAAAGCACGTCATACCAGCTCACGCCGATCGCCTCGACGCGGATCTGCACCTCGCCGACAGCAGGTGACGGTTCGGCCTGCTCCTCGCAACGGAGCACATCGGCAGCGCCGAACTTGTGGAAACGGATCATGCGGGACATCGCATACCTCGCCTGTGTGAATCTCGTATTACCACGGACTTTATCCGGGCTTTTGCCGTTAGACCATCAGTGGCTATTAATAGTCGACATGCCTGTCATCGATTGGGCACCTGACTTTCCTGTGCATTGGCCCCCGGAAATCGGTGCAGGGTAACAGCCTTTGGCCTTAAGATTCACCCCTGCCCCACTTTAGGCGAAGCGCACCGATGAATCGAAACGACCTGCGTCGCGTAGACCTCAACCTGCTGATCGTGTTCGAAACCCTCATGCACGAGCGAAGCGTGACCCGTGCCGCCGAGAAGCTGTTCCTCGGCCAGCCGGCGATCAGCGCGGCCCTGTCGCGCCTGCGCAACCTGTTCGACGACCCACTGTTCGTACGCACCGGCCGCAGCATGGAGCCGTCGGCACGGGCACATGAAATCTTTGCCCTGCTGTCGCCGGCGCTGGACTCGATCTCCACCGCCGTCAGCCGCGCCGCCGAGTTCGACCCGGCAACCAGCAACGCGGTGTTCCGCATCGGCCTGTCGGACGACGCCGAGTTCGCCCTGCTGCCGCAACTGCTCAAGCGCATCCGCGCCGAAGCCCCCGGCATCGTCCTGGTGGTGCGCCGGGTGAACTACCTGCTGATGCCGACCCTGCTGGCCTCGGGCGAGATCTCCGTGGGTGTCAGCTACACCAACGAACTGCCGGCCAACGCCAAGCGCAAGGTGTTGCGGCGCAGCAAGCCCAAGCTGCTGCGCGCAGATAGCGTGCCAGGCAGCATCACCCTCGACGACTTCTGCGCGCGGCCGCATGCGCTGGTGTCGTTTGCCGGTGACCTGTCGGGCTTCATCGATGAGGCGCTGGAAGAGATCGGCCGCAAGCGCCATGTGGTGCTGGCGGTACCGCAGTTCAATGGTTTGGGGAGTTTGCTGGCCGGGACCGACATTGTTGCCACGGTGCCGGACTATACCGCCGATGCCTTGACCGCCGCCGGTGGGCTGCGCGCTGAAGACCTGCCGATGGAAGTGCGTACGTTCGAGCTGCACATGGCGTGGCGCGGGGCGCAGGACAATGACCCGGCGGAGCGGTGGCTTAGGTCGAGGATTCAGATGTTCTTCGGCGACCCGGACAGTCTCTAACCGTCGCCGGGCTGGCTGTTGGAGCAAGGGCAGCAGATGGGTTGAAAAAAAGGCCGGTAAAAGTCTTTACCGGCCACACCACCAATACCCGGCGGCTACTCCTCGTACATGACCTGAGTGATCAGAACAGCGGCAATGTGTAGCTCACGATCAGCCGGTTCTCATCGATATCGCGTTGGTAATTGGAGCGCAGCGCGGCGTTGCGCCACAGCACGTTAACGTTCTTCAGCGGCCCGGACTGGATGGTGTAACCCAGGTCAGTATCGCGCTCCCACTCGCGTCCTTCCCCGGCGAAGGTGGCCGGGTTGGCATGATCGGCATGGTTGTAGCGGGTCGAGAAGGTCAGCCCGGGGATACCCAGCGCGACGAAGTCATAGGCGTAGCGCAGTTGCCAGGTGCGTTCGCCGGTTTCCATGAAGTCGGCGGCCATCATGTAGTTGGTCAGGTAGGCATCAGTGCCGATCAGGTAAGGCATCGCCGTGGAGCCGGTAAGCCCCTGATAGGCGACGCCCAGGGTATGCCCGGCCTGGCTGTAGCTGAGCAGCACGTTGAGCGTGCGGTTATCGACCGGACCGGCCAGTGCCTCACCCTTGTCGTCACTGATGAAGTAGCGCGCATCCAGCGCCAGTTTGCCGGGGCCCAGCGCGGTGCTGCCGAGCAGGCCGAAGTAGTGCTGGCCGTAAATCTCGTCGAGCTCACCGTATTGGTAGCTGAGGCTCAGGTTGGGGTTGACCACGTAGTCCACGCCGCCCATGCGAAAGTCGTCAGCCTCGGGCGTGCCGCTGAAACGCCGGTTCTTGTTGACCAGGGTCATGGCCTCTGTGTGGGAATAATCACGCTTGGTGGTGCGGTCGATCTGCGCGTAGGTGAAGGTCAGGCTATCCAGCTCTTTGGAGGTGAGTACACCGCCCTGGAAGGTCTGCGGCAGGATGCGCCCGGTGCTGGAGGCGATGGTCGGGTACTTGAGCAGCTGGGTGCCGATCTTCAGCTCGGTCTTCGACAGTCGCGCCTTTGCGGTTATGCCAAACTTGCTGTACTGGTCAGGGGCGCGGCCATCATCGCCCACCGGCAGCAAGCCGGTGCCACTGCGGCCTGGGCCTGAGTCGAGCTTGAGGCCGAGCATGCCGAGGGCGTCGACGCCGAAACCGAGCGTACCGGGGGTGTAGCCGGAGCGGAAATCGAGGATGAATCCCTGGGCCCACTCCTCACGTTTGGAGATCCCGGCGTCTTCGCGGAAGTCGCGGTTGAGGTAGAAGTTCTGGGCTTTCAGGGAGGCTTGGCTGTCTTCCAGGAAACCTCCGGCGTGGGCCGGAAGTGTGAAGCACAGCAGTGAGGCAGCAGGCAGGATCTTGTTGTTTTTGTGCATGGCCGGTCCGTTCGGCCAGGCTGAAGCGCTGGCCGTTATTGTTGTAGGTGTGGAAGGGCTTCTTCGCGGGCGTGCCCGCGAAGAGGCCGGGTCAGGCGAGCACGCCTATTTGCCACGGGCAGAATTCATCCTCGCCCAAGCCATTGAGCTCGCTCTTGGTCGCCTCCCCCGAGGCATGGGCGAGCAGGCGCTCGAAAATCTCCTGGCCCATCTGGGCAATGGTCTTGTCGCCGTCGATGATCTGCCCGCAGTTGATGTCCATGTCATCGCTCATACGCTGGTACATAGGCGAGTTGCTGGCCAGCTTGAAGGTCGGCGCCGGCACTGAGCCGAAGCACGAACCGCGGCCGGTGGTGAAGGCGATCAGGTTGGCGCCACCGGCGATCTGACCGGTGGCCGAGACCGGGTCGTAGCCGGGAGTATCCATGAACACAAGGCCGTGGGTTTTCACCGGGTGGGCATACTCGTACACGTCCATCAGCGGCGCGTTGCCGCCCTTCTTCGCGCCACCCAGCGACTTCTCAAGCACGTTGGCCAGGCCACCGGCGTTGTTGCCAGGGCTGACCCGGCCGTTGATCTGGGTATCGCGGCCGCGGTTGTACTCCAGCCACCACTCAATGCGCTCGATCAGCTTGCGGCCCACCGCCGGGGTGGCGGCGCGGGCGGTCAGGGTGTGCTCGACGCCGAAAATTTCCGAGGTCTCCGAAAGGATCGCGGTGCCGCCATGGCGCACCAGGATATCCACCGCCGCGCCCAGCGCCGGGTTGGCCGAAAGGCCGGAGAAACCATCCGAACCACCGCACTGCATGCCGATCATCAGGTGTTCGGCAGACACCGGCTGGCGCCGCGCCTGGCCGGCCTTGGGCAGCATGCCTTCGATCAGCGCGATGCCCTGGTCGGTGGCGCTCTTCACCCCGCCGACGTCCTGAATCACCAGCTTCTTCAGCATGTCGCCTTCCACCAGCCCTTCCTGCTCGAAGAAGCCGTGGATGTTGTTGCGCTCGCAGCCCAGGGCGATGACCACCGCACCCACCGTGTTGGGGTGCTTGATGTAACCACCGATAGTGCGACGCAGCAGGTCCATCGGCTCGCCGGTCATTTCCATGCCACAGCCGATTTCGTGCACATAAGGCACCACGCCATCAATGTTGGGGAAGCCGGCCAAGCGGCGCTCGTCGAAGTGGTTGGCGATCTTGCGCGCCACGGTGGCACCGCAGTTGCCGACCACGAACACACCGAGGTAATTGCGGGTGGCCACGCGGCCATCCTCGCGGACGATGCCCTGGAAAGTCGCGCGCTGCTCGGCCGGCAGCAAGTCGGTGGGCACATAGTCCAGGCCATAGCGGTAATCGCGATCGGTTTCACCGAAGACGATGTTGTGGCTGTGCATCCAGGTGCCAGGCGGCAAATCCTCGGCGGCATAGCCGATCACCGTGTTGTACTTGAGCACCGGCTCGCCTTTGCCGATCAGCCGGGCAGCGACCTTGTGCCCCAGCGGCACGGCTTGCTGGGTGGTGACGCCTTCACCGGGGATGGCGGTGCCGGCAGGGATCTCGATACGTGCGACAACGACATTGTCGGCGGTATCGAGGCGTATGACTGGGGTGACTTCACGGTGACTCATGGTGTTTTCCTATGGGTATGACGCCCATGGCAGTGGCGGCACAAGCGCCACTGCCATGGCTTGCTCAGGGGCGTTTGCCGAATTCGACGCAGTGCTGGGTCCAGGCCAGGGCCTGCTCGCTGAGGGAGAAGCCAAGGCCTGGGCGGTTGGGCACCCACATGCGGCCCTCACGCAGCTCCAGGCGTTCGTTGAACATCGGCTCCAGCCATTCGAAGTGTTCCAGCCACGGCTCCTCTGGGTAGGCCGCCGCCAGGTGCAGGTGGATTTCCATGGCAAAATGCGGCGCCAGCTTCAGGCCTTTGAAACTGGCCAGGCTCATGATCTGCAGGAACGGCGTGATACCGCCGACCCGCGGCGCATCGGGCTGGACGAAATCGCAGGCGTTGGCAGTGATCAGCTGGGCATGCTCGTTGAAGCTGGTGAGCATCTCGCCGGTGGCGATGGCGGTATCCAGTGACGCAGCCAAGGCGGCGTGGCCTTCGACGTCGGCACTGTCCAACGGCTCTTCGATCCAGGTCAGGTCGAACTGCTCGAGCTTGCGGCAGAAGCGTTGGGCAGTGACGCGGTCCCATTGCTGGTTGGCATCGACCATCAGCGGGAAGCCCTCGCCCAGTTGATCACGCACGGCCTGCACACGTTTGAAGTCGATGCTGGTGTCCGGCTGGCCGACCTTGATCTTGATGCCGCCAATGCCATTGCCGCGGGAGGTCTGCACGTTCTCCAGCACCTTCTCCAGCGGCGTCGACAGGTAACCGCCGGAGGTGTTGTAGCACTGCACCGAGTCGCGATGGGCGCCCAGCAACTTGGCCAGCGGCAGGCCGGCGCGCTTGGCTTTCAAGTCCCACAGGGCGATGTCGAATGGCGCGATGGACTGGGTGGTCAGGCCACTGCGGCCCATCGAGGCACCGGCCCAGAGCAGCTTGTTGTAGAGCTTGGCGATATCGTTCGGGTCTTCGCCCAGCAACGTCGGGGCGATTTCCTGGGCGTGGGCGTACATGCCGGGGCCACCGGCACGTTTGGAGTAGCCGAAACCGATACCTTCATGGCCTTCGCGGGTGCGGATTTCGGCGAAGATGAAGGCGATTTCGGTCAGCGGCTTCTGCCGACCGGTCAGTACCTTGGCATCGCTGATTGGCGCGCCCAGCGGCAGTACGGTGTACGACAGCTTGATCCACTCGATGCTGTCGGTGGTGGCGGCCCCGGGTTGCAGGGCGGCGATTTTCGGGTCGATGTACACGTTGCTTTCGATCATGGGGTCTTCCTCTGAATCATTGAGCGTTGGAAGGTTTGCCGGTCAGGTCGCAGAGCTGCAGGCGCTGGATGCGACCGACGATCACCAGGTAAGAAAAAGCTGCCAGCAGGCCGTGGGCGCCGACGTAGATGAGTGCGCTGTTGAACGAGCCGCTGGAGTGCAGCAGGTAACCGATCACCACCGGGGTGACGATGCCGGCAGTGTTGCCCAGGGCGTTGAACACGCCGCCGGTCATACCGATCATTTCCCGCGGGGCGGTGTCGGCCACCACGCTGAAACCGAGGTTGCCGAAACCCTTGCCGAAGAACGCCAGGCTCATTACCGCAATCACCAGCCACTGGGCGTCGACGTAGTTGCACAGCATCATGGTCGAGCTCAGCAGCACGCCGGTGATGATTGGCGTCTTGCGGGCAATGCTCAGGGATTTCGTGCGGCGCAGCAGGTAATCGGAGAAGAAGCCCGACGACACCGCACCGATCAGCCCGCACAGGGCCGGGATGGAAGCGACCAGGCCGGCCTGAAGGATGTCGAAGCCACGCTCCTTGACCAGGTAGATCGGGAACCAGGTGACGTAGAACCAGGTGACCGCACTGACGCAGTACTGGCTGATGAACATGCCGATCAGCATGCGGCTCTTGAACAGCAGGCCGACTTCAGCCAGCGAGCTGCGGCGCTTTTCCTTGGGCAGCGAAGCCTGGGCCTCGAGGTCGACCAGCGCTTCACCCTTGCGCAGGTAGTCGAGTTCCTCTCCATTCATCTTTGGGTGGCTGACCGGCAGGTAGTAGTTTTTCCACCAGATCGCGGCGATGCCGAAGCCGACGATGCCCATGACGATGAACACGTATTCCCAGCCAAAGGCGTAGCACAGCCAGCCCATGAACGGGGTGAAGAACGCCAGCGAGATATATTGCGCACTGTTGAAGATGGCCCCAGCCATGCCCCGCTCCGCCGACGGGAACCAGGACGCGATCACCCGCGTCGAGGCCGGCCCCACTGGCGCCTCGGCCACGCCCAGCAGAAAGCGCAGGCCCAACAGCAGCGGCACGATCATGCCGACGAAGTGCACCAGGCCCATGCACACGGTAAACGCCGACCACACGCAGATGGCCAGGGCCATGGTCTTTTTCGAGCCGAAGCGATCGGCCAGCCAGCCCGAGGGGATCAGGAAGATCACATAGGCCCAGCTGAAGATCGAGAACAGGTAGCCCATTTCCACCGAGCTGATGCCGAGCTCCTTGCTCATGTCGGAACCCGCCACCGACAGGGCGGCGCGATCACCGCTGCTCAGGGCCAGGACCATGGTGATCAGGGCCAGGATCAAATAACGATAGCGGGTAGCCGTGGTGGACGCGGCCACGGCGCCAGGGGCTGGCCCGGCGGCGTAGGTGTCGTGGTTGTGCATCGCGGTTGCCTCATTGTTTTTATTGGCGTCGTGCAGGGCCTTGCACCGGCACCTGCTTCGAATTCTGGCAGCTCGCAGCCCTGCTGAAGAGCTGTTTCCGACCAATGACAGCGTTATCAAATGACAGCGCTGTCATTTATCCTAGGTCTTATTCTGCGGGAGTTGCAAATTGGCTTTTCAGTAAAATTCCCACGCATTGGGAATGCTTAAAAAGGCAGGAAAGCGTGCGCCGTTCCGGTAGAATCGACCCACCCCCCCCACCCCCCCCCCTTTGGGGTTTCCATGGTGAAAAGCCCCCCAATACCCCTTGGCCCAAACCCAGGCTCGCCACCTCCCATGACGTTGCG
>NZ_NEHW01000044.1 GCF_002112505.1 Pseudomonas sp. R28(2017) | reverse complement strand
TCACAAGCACCCACACGAATTGCTTGATTCGATTTGTTAAAGAGCGTTTGGTTAAGAGCTTTTCGTCTCAACCGAGGCGCGCATTCTACGCTTTCCTCAGGGCCTGTCAAGCGTTTATTTTGAAGTTTTTTGCGAGAAACTCGTTTAGCTTCAAATACTTAACTCGCTTCGATCTCTCGTCGCGGGAGGTGAATAATACAGCATTCAAAAACGCTGTCAACCACCTTTTTACCACCACCGGTTGGCGTTCAGCCTACCAGGAGAAGCGATAGCTTCTACTTAAAGACAAAACCCCTACCTGCATGTGCAGATAGGGGTTTTGCGAAATGAATCTTGACGATGACCTACTCTCACATGGGGAAACCCCACACTACCATCGGCGATGCATCGTTTCACTACTGAGTTCGGGATGGGATCAGGTGGTTCCAATGCTCTATGGTCGTCAAGAAATTCTGTTGCCAGAATGTCCTGTTGGACAGCCTAGCGAATTCGGATATGCGATATTTGTGATGTTGCGAACTTTCGGTTCGTTTCGTCTTCACCACCGCAATCTGCGCTAGCAAATTGCTTGGGTGTTATATGGTCAAGCCTCACGGGCAATTAGTATTGGTTAGCTCAACGCCTCACAGCGCTTACACACCCAACCTATCAACGTCG
>NZ_NEHW01000017.1 GCF_002112505.1 Pseudomonas sp. R28(2017) | reverse complement strand
GCTAGCAGCTTGCCGTCCACCCCTCTCACCTAACACCTTACCTCCTTCGAAGACACAAGCGAGCGCAGCTCGCGATGCGCCGCGCGGGCGGCGCTCGATCTCCCAGGCGCTGAAAAACCCGAGACGAACCCCTCCAGCCCCCCGTAGCCGGCACAGGTAAAGGAATTCCTACCTATACTCCCCCTGGCATCTTGTATGCCGTCTGCCCAAAAATCGCGATACCTCACATAACAACAAACGAGGTGGCAAATGGTCTGGCAGCAAATCTACGATCCGTTCGCAAGCCCCCTGCTCTCCACGCTCATGGCCGCGGTGCCGGTGGTGGTGATGCTGGCAGCACTGGCCTTCTTCCATATCAAAGCGCACATCGCCGCCCTGCTGGCCCTGGGCTCGGCGCTGCTGATCTCGATCTTCGCCTTCGGCATGCCGGCCAACATGGCAGGCTCCGCCGCCCTGTACGGCGCGGCCAACGGCCTGCTGCCGATCGGCTGGATCGTGCTGAACATCATCTTCCTGCACCGGCTGACCACCGAGAACGGCTCGTTCAAGGTGCTGCAGGATTCCCTGGCCCGCATCACCGACGACCGTCGCCTGCAGCTGCTGCTGATCGCCTTCTGCTTCGGCGCCTTCTTCGAGGGCGCAGCGGGCTTCGGCACACCGGTGGCGGTGACCGGCGCAATCCTGATCGGCCTGGGCTTCTCGCCGCTGGCGGCTTCCGGGCTGGCGCTGATCGCCAATACCGCGCCGGTGGCGTTCGGCGCCCTGGGCACACCGATCATCACCCTGGCCAAGGTCACCGGGCTGGATGAAATGGAGCTGTCGGCCATGGTCGGCCGGCAGCTGCCGTTCTTCTCGGTGATCGTGCCGTTCTGGCTGATCTGGGCCTTTGCCGGCTGGCGCAAGATGCTCGAGGTGTGGCCGGCGATCCTGGTGGCCGGGGTCACCTTCGCGGTGCCGCAGTTTTTGGTGTCGAACTTCCACGGGCCGATGCTGGTGGACGTGATCGCCGCGCTGATCTCCATGGCCTGCCTGACCGCCTTCCTGCGGGTGTGGAAGCCGGCCACGGTGCATACGTCGGCGGCGCTCACCGGGCGGGTCGACGACTCCAAGGTCGAGGACGACGGCAAAGCGGGCGCCGCGGCCACCTTCGCCCAGCGCGACCAGCGCAGCGTGTTCAAGGCCTGGTTGCCGTGGATCATCCTCACCGTGTTCGTCTTCGCCTGGGGCACGGCGGGCTTCAAGAACCTGTTCGACACCCGCCCGGCGCTGGACCCTGCCAGCGGCGCGGCCATGCTCGACCCGCAGGGCAAGCCGCTGCGTGAAGGCAACCCGGTGTTCGCCCCGGTATTCACCTTCGATACGATCCACCAGCAGATCGAGAAAGTACCGCCCGTTGTCCCGGCGCCGAAGAAAGAGGACGCCCAGTACAAGTTCACCTGGTTCACCGCCACCGGCAGCGGCATCTTCCTCGCGGCGATCCTTGGCGGGTTGCTGATGGGCTATTCGCCCCTGGAGCTGGGCCGGCAGTACCTGCGCACGCTATGGGTGGTGCGCTACTCGCTGATCACCATCGTCGCGATGCTGGCGCTGGGCTTTCTCACGCGCTACTCGGGGCTGGACGCGACCATGGGTCTGGCGTTCGCCGCCACGGGCATCTTCTACCCGATGTTCGGCACCTTGCTCGGCTGGCTGGGTGTGGCGCTGACCGGCTCGGACACGGCTTCCAACGTGCTGTTCGGCGGGCTGCAGCGGGTGACGGCGGAGCAGCTGGGGCTGAGCCCAGTATTGATGGCTGCGGCCAACAGTTCGGGCGGGGTGATGGGCAAGATGGTCGATGCGCAGTCGATCGTCGTGGCCTCTACCGCGACCCGCTGGTATGGGCATGAGGGCGAAATTCTGCGCTATGTGTTCTTCCACTCGATCGTGCTGGCGGTGCTGGTGGGTGGGCTGGTGACCTTGCAGGCCTATGTAGCGCCGTTCACTGCGATGGTGGTGGGCCATTAGGGGTAGGTCTTGAGTTTGTCAGCGCCTGTGAGATCGAGCGCCGCCCACGCGGCGCTCGATCTCACAGGCGCAATAAATCTCAAGGCGAACACCTGTTCCCACACCCATCCCCTCAAGTACAGTCAGCCCCATGGACAAATACACCCCGCGCCAGTGGCTCCCGCACGAGAAGCCGAGCCTCCCCGGCTCCCCTTCCACGCCCCTGCACACGCCGGCCAAGCGCTTGGCGTATGGCGTGGTCGGCCTGCTGGTGGCGATTACGGGGGGCCTGGGTAACGCACTGGTCACCGCCAACCTGGTGTTCCTGCAGGGCGCGCTGGGCGCGACCAGCGCCGAGATGGCCTGGCTGCCGGCGGCCTATGTGATGACCAACGTGTCGATCAACCTGCTGCTGGTCAAGTTCCGCCAGCAGTTCGGCCTGCGTGCCTTCACCGAGGTGTTCCTGGTGCTGTATGCCCTGGTCACCTTCGCCCACCTGCTTGTCAACGATCTCAACTCGGCCATCACCGTGCGCGCCGCCCACGGCATGGTCGGCGCGGCGCTCAGTTCGCTGGGCCTGTACTACATGATCCAGGCCTTCCCCGAGCGTTGGCGGCTCAAGGCCATGGTGCTGGGCCTGGGCGCCTCGCAACTGGCCCTGCCGCTGGCGCGGATCTTCTCCGAAGACCTGCTGCAGATCGCCGAATGGCGCGGCCTGTACCTGTTCGAGCTGGGCCTGGCGCTGACTGCACTGGGCTGCGTGCTGCTGCTCAAGCTGCCCCCGGGTGACCGCTTCAAGACCTTCGAGCCGCTGGACTTTCTCACCTTTACCCTGATGGCCAGCGGCGTCGCCCTGCTCTGCGCCGCACTGTCGCTGGGGCGCATCGACTGGTGGCTGGATGCACCCTGGATCGGCGTCGCCCTGGCCTGTTCCATTGCCTTGATATTCACCGGCCTGGCCATCGAGCACAACCGCCAGAACCCGCTGCTGATGACACGCTGGCTGGGCAGTGGCGCGATCATCCGCCTGGGCCTGTGCGTGATCCTGATCCGCATGGTCACCTCGGAGCAATCCACCGGCGCGGTGGGCTTTCTGCAAGTGTTGAACATGGGCAGCGAGCAGATGCGCTCGCTGTACTGGATCATGCTGCTCGGCGCCGTGGCGGGCCTGGCCAGCAGTGCGCTGACCATCGACCCCAAGCACCTGGTGATCCCGCTATTCGTCTCGCTGCTGGCGATGGCCACCGGGGCGTTCATGGACAGCAGTTCAAGCAACCTCACGCGCCCGGCACAAATGTACCTCAGCCAGTTCCTGCTGGCGTTCGGCAGCACCTTCTTCCTCGGCCCGTCGATGGCCCTGGGCATCAGCCACGTGCGCGCCAACCCGCGCAACCTGGTGAGTTTCTCGGTGCTGTTCGGCATCTGCAACAACCTCGGCGGGCTGATCGGTGCGGCGCTGCTGGGCACCTTCCAGACCTGGCGCGAGAAATTCCATTCCAGCCACCTGATGGACCGCCTCAGCTACCTCGAGCCGCTGGTCAATGCCCGCGTGCAAAGCGGCGGCTCCGGTTACGCCGGGATCCTCGCCGACCCGGCGCTGCGCAGCGAGGCCGGCCTGCGCGTGCTGGCCAGCGCCGCCACCCGCGAGGCCAACATCATGGCCTACAACGACGTGTTCGTGCTGATCGGCAGCATCGCCGTGCTGACCATGATCTGGATTACCCTTCGCGGCTCCTGGCTGTGGTATGTCGCCCGCCAGGCTGCTTCATCCGACTCCACCCGCGGTACTGCCAACCGATGACCGAAGAAACCCGCACCACGACCACCACCGCCATCGCCGAAACCCCGGAAGGCAGCACGCCACCCAGCGAACCGACCAGCCCGGTGCGCACGCGGCGGGTGCGCATCCTGTCCTCGATCAGCTTTGCCTGCGTGGCCCTGGCGGGCATCCTGCTGGTGCTCTACGCCTGGAACCTGCCGCCGTTCAGCAGCGCCATCGAAAGCACCGAAAATGCCCTGGTGCGCGGCCAGGTGACAATCATCGGCCCGCAGCTGAGCGGCTATGTCGTCGACGTGCCGGTGCATGACTTCCAGTTGGTCAAGGCCGGCGACCTGCTGGTGCAGCTGGACGACCGCATCTACAAGCAGCGCCTGGCCCAGGCCATCGCCCAGTTGCAACAGCAGCAGGCAGCGCTGGCCAACAACCTGCAGCAGCGCAACAGCGCCGAGGCCACCATCGTCCAACGCCAGGCAGCGATCGGCGATGCCTCGGCCCAGGCGACCAAGGCCAAGGCTGACCTCAGCCGCAACCAGGCGCTGGTCAGCGATGGTTCGGTGTCGCGCAGCGCGCTGGACCTGGCCCGCGCCAGCGAGGCTGCCGCCGTCGCCAGCCTGGCCCAGGCCAAGGCCGCGCTGGAAATCGCCCGCCAGGACCGCGAAACGGTCATCGTCAACCGCGCCTCGCTGGAAGCCTCGGTGGAGAACGCCAAGGCCGCCGTCGAGCTGGCCCGCATCGACCTCGACAACACCCGCGTCACCGCCCCCCGCGACGGCCAGCTGGGGCAGATCGGCACGCGCCTGGGCGCCTATGTCAATTCCGGCGCACAGCTCATGGCGCTGGTACCCGCTACCCTGTGGGTGATCGCCAACATGAAGGAAACCCAGATGGCCGACGTGCGCATCGGCCAGCCGGTGACCTTCACCGTCGATGCCTTGAACCACCTCAAGCTCTACGGCCATGTGCAGCAGATCTCGCCGGCCACCGGCTCCGAGTTCGCCCTGCTGCAGGCCGACAATGCCACCGGCAACTTCGTCAAGATCGCCCAGCGCATTCCGGTGCGCATCACCGTCGACCCCGACCAGCCAGACGCGGCGCGCCTGCGCCCGGGCATGTCGGTGGTAGTGAGCATCGACACGCGCAGCAAGGAATGACGCCCGCATGCAGCTGAACAACCTGATCCGCCGCCTGGACCTGGTCACCTTGAAGCTGTTCGTGGCCGTCCACGAAGAAGGCAGCCTGACCCGTGCCGCCGCGCGCGAAGCCATTGCAGTGTCGGCGGCCAGCAAGCGCCTCAACGAGCTGGAGGGCGCGCTCGGCTCGCCGCTGTTCCTGCGCCAGGCCCGCGGCATGCAGCTCACCGCGGCGGGCGAAACACTGCTGCACCATGCCCGGCGCATGCTGTTCAACCTGGAGAAGATCGGCCTGGAGCTGGGCGAGCACCTGCAAGGCGTGCGCGGTTACGTGCGGATGCTGGCCAACCTGTCGGCGATCATCCAGTTTCTGCCCGAGGACCTTGCCGCGTTCAACGCCGACCATGCGCAGATCAAGGTCGACCTGGAGGAGCGCCCGAGCAACGGCGTGGTCCAGGGCCTGCTCGACGGTGTCGCCGACCTGGGCATCTGCTCCGGCGACAGCGATACCCGCGACCTGCATGCCGTGCGCTACAAGCGCGACCAGCTGGTGCTGGTGGTGCGCCAGGGGCACCCGCTGGCCGAGCAACCGCAGGTGGCCTTTGCCCAGACTCTGGACAACGACTTCGTCGGCCTGCATTCGGCCAGTTCGATCAACATGCGGACCGTCGAGGCCGCACGCCGGGCCGGCAAGGTACTGCGCCTGCGCATTCATGTGCCGAGTTTCGATGCCGTGTGCCGCATGGTGCAGGCCGACATGGGTGTGGGGATTCTGCCGCGCAAGGCCTTCGAGCTGTTCGGCGGGGCCCTGGGCTTGCGGGCGGTGACGCTGAGCGATGACTGGGCCGAGCGCGAGTTGCTGCTGGTAGCCCGGGAGCTGGAGGCGCTTTCACCGGTAAGCCGCTTGCTGTTCGAGCAGCTGCGTGGGGATAAGCAATAGTGTTGTCCTGTACCGGCCTCTTCACGGGCTTGCCCGCTCCCACAGGTATTTCACTGCCCTTGAGGTCCGGGTGATCCTGTGGGAGATCACCCAGCCCTTTGGCTGCGCTGTCGCGCAGAGAACAAATCCTCAGCAAGCGCCGCTTTACCCTGTGGGAGCGGGCAAGCCCGCGAAGTGGCGGGTGCTGGCAGGGCACTCACCCTTCGCGTTTCGCGAACGGTAGTTGCCCACACAGGATTGGTGCCCTGTCCCTGACAGCCGTAGGCTCTCCCTCAAAGTCCAAGAACAATGAGGTACACAACATGCCTGCTCCCCTCGAAGGCATCCGGGTGCTGGAAATCGGCACGCTGATCGCCGCCCCCTTTGCCGCCCGCCTGCTCGGTGAATTCGGCGCCGAAGTGATCAAGATCGAAGCCCTGGGCCAGGGCGACCCCCTTCGCAAGTGGCGAAAGCTGCACGACGGCACTTCGCTCTGGTGGTACCTGCAATCACGCAACAAGAAGTCCCTGGCGCTGGACCTCAAGGCCGCCGAGGGCCTGGCCATCGTCAAGCAGTTGCTGCAGGACACCGACGTGCTCATCGAAAACCTGCGCCCCGGTGCCCTGGAAAAACTCGGCCTGGGTTGGGACGTGCTGCACGCGCTCAACCCTCGCCTGACCCTGGTGCGCATCTCCGGCTACGGCCAGAGCGGCCCATACCGGGACCGCCCGGGCTTCGGCGCCATCGGCGAGGCCATGGGCGGCATCCGCCATACCACCGGCGAACCGGGTGCGGCACCGGCCCGTGCCGGGGTCAGCCTGGGCGACTCGCTGGCCTCGCTGCATGCGGTGATGGGTGCGCTGCTGTCGCTGTTCAATGTGCGCGCCAACGGTGGCGTCGGCCAGGTGGTCGATGTGTCGCTGGTGGAAAGCGTGTTCAACCTGATGGAAAGCCTGATCCCCGAATACGACCTGCTTGGCCATGTGCGTGAGCGCAGTGGCGGTGCACTGCCAGGTATCGCGCCGTCGAACACCTACCGCACCGCCGACGGCGCCTTTGTGGTGATTGCCGGCAACAGCGACCCGATCTTCCGCCGCCTGATGCAGGCCATCGGCCGGCCGGACCTGGGCGAAGCCGACGAGTTCGCCCACAACGACGGCCGCGCCGCCCAGGCCGCACTGCTGGACGACGCCATCGAACAGTGGACCCGCCAGCATCCGATCGACGCCGTGCTGGCGGCCCTGGAACGGGCCGAAGTCCCGGCCGGGCGCATCTATTCGGTCGCCGATATCGTCAACGACCCGCACTACCAGGCACGCGACATGCTGCTCGACAGCCAGTTGCCCGACGGCACCGCCGTGCGCATGCCGGGCATCGTGCCCAAGCTCTCCGCAACGCCGGGCCGTGTCGACTGGCAAGGCCCGGCGCTGGGTGAGCACACCGACGCCGTGCTCGGTGGCCTGGGGATGGCCGCAGCCGACATCGCCCGCCTGCGCAGCCAGGGGGTGGTGCAATGATCCCGGCCAACCCCGAGCAGCTGATCATCCAGGAAGTGGCCCCGCGCGACGGCTTGCAGATCGAACCGACCTGGGTCGCCACCCAAGACAAGATCGCCTTGGTCGATGGCCTTTCGCGCCTGGGCTTCAGCCGCATCGAAGCCGGCTCGTTCGTCTCGCCCAAGGCGATCCCGGCGCTGCGCGACGGCGATGACGTGTTCCGCGGCATCCAGCGCCAGCCGGGGGTGGTCTATGTGGCCCTGATCCCCAACCTCAAGGGCGCCGAACGCGCCCTGGCAGCCGCTGCCGACGAGCTGAACCTGGTGCTCTCGGCCAGCCAGTCGCACAACCTGGCCAACATGCGCATGCGCCGCGAGCAGTCGCTGGCAGGCTTCGCTGACATCGTTCAAGCCGTGCAAGGGCGCACGGTCAGCCTCAATGCCACGGTGGCGACGGCCTTCGGCTGTCCGTTCGAGGGGCGCATCGATGAAGACCTGGTGCTGCGCCTGCTCGATGCCTACCTGGAACTGGGCGTGCACGGCGTGACCCTGGCCGACACCACCGGCATGGCCAACCCGCGCCAGGTCGAACGCCTGGTTCGCCGCAGCCTGGAACGGCTGCCGGCAAGCATGCTCACGCTGCACTTCCACAACACCCGGGGCCTGGGCCTGTGCAACGTGCTGGCGGCCTATGAAGCCGGCGCCCGACGCTTCGATGCGGCCCTCGGCGGGCTCGGTGGTTGCCCGTTCGCGCCGGGCGCCTCGGGCAACATCTGCAGCGAGGACCTGGCCAACCTGTGTGCCGAAACCGGCATCCCCACCGGCATCGACCTCGATGGCCTGGTGCGCCTGGCGCGGGGCCTGCCTGCCCTGCTCGGCCATGAGGTGCCCGGCCAGCTGGCCAAGGCCGGGCGCAACTGTGACCTGCACCCGCTGCCGGCCGGCCTGTCAGCCTGACTGCAGCGCAGTAACTTCGGGGTACGCCCCACCAGACAACAAGAACAACAGGGCCGCCCACGTCGCGGCCCGACTGGAGAACACACAATGAGTCTTTCCGCCCTGCACACGGCTGCCGATGGCACCGCCGACAGTGAAAAAGCCCTGGTGCGCAAGGTCGCCTGGCGGCTGATGCCGCTGATCATGGTCTGCTACCTGTTCGCCTTCTTCGACCGCATCAACATCAGCTTCGCCAAATTCCAGCTGCAGACTGACCTGGGCTTCAGCGACACCGCCTATGGCCTGGGCGCAAGCCTGTTCGTGGTCGGCTATGTGCTGTTCGAGGTACCCAGCAACCTGATGCTGTACAAGGTCGGCGCTCGCCGCTGGATTGCCCGCATCATGATTTCCTGGGGGCTGGCCACCGCCGCCATGGTGTTCGTCAGCAACGAGTGGCAGTTCTATGCCCTGCGCTTCATCATCGGCGCCATGGAAGCCGGCTTCGCGCCTGGCGTGCTGTACTACCTGACACTCTGGTTCCCCCGCCACTACCGCGGCCGTATCACCTCGCTGCTGTTCCTCGCTTCGGCCTTTGCCGGGCTGTTCGGCGCACCGTTCTCCGGCCTGATCCTCGGCCACCTCGACGGCGCCTTGCAGATGCGTGGCTGGCACTGGCTGTTCCTGCTCGGCGGCCTGCCTTGCGTGGCCCTTGGCCTGCTGGTGCTGACCCGGCTCAAAGACCGCATCGAGGATGCCGGCTGGCTGAACCAGGCGGAAAAACAACTGCTGCTGTCGCGCATCGACCCACCGCAGGCTGCCCATGGTCAAGGCTCGCTGCTGCAGGCGATCCGCATTCCGGGTTTCCTGACCCTGGGGCTGATCTATTTCCTGATCCAGATTGCATCCTACGGCCTGAACTTCTGGGCGCCGCAACTGATCCGCAGCGCCGGCACCGAGAACCCGTCGATGATCGGTCTGCTGACAGCCATCCCCTACATTTGCGGCGCCATTGCAATGGTCGTGTGCGGGCGCCTGTCGGATGCCACGGGCGAACGGCGCTGGTTCACCGCCGGGCTGATCTCGCTGGGCGCGCTGGGCTTCCTCTGCGCCGGGCTGTTCGATGACAACACGCCGTTGCTGCTGGTGTCCCTCGGCCTGCTGGGCGCCGGTGTGGTGGCGTCGATCCCGAGCTTCTGGGCGTTGCCGCCAAAATTGCTGGCCGGAGCCGGCGCGGGTGCGGCCGGCGGCATCGCCCTGATCAACACCCTGGGTCAACTGGGCGGGATCGTCAGCCCGGTGCTGGTGGGCCGCATTCGTGACCTGACTGGCACCACCACTCCGGCGCTGTACCTGATTGCCGGGGCCTGCGTGGTGACGGCGCTGCTGGTGCTGTTCGCCTTGCCAGAGAAACTGCGCACGCGGGATGTGCCGAACCGTTGAAGCCCTTGCGCGGGCAAGTCGCAGCGGCGGTTCCGCACGCCGGCTTGCCCGCGAAAAAGCCAACACGGATTCAAATGTGAACCCTGTCCAGATGCCGTACTGCCACGATTGCGCCGCTCTAGCCCGTGGGTTCTAATCCCTGCCCAACGGTTTATCTTCGCAATCCAAGGACGTTTCATCATGTACAGGAAGCTCGTACCGCTGGCGTTGCTGGCCACCCTGTCCGGCTGCTCGGACACCAAGGACGCCAGCGAGGCCAATTTCCACAAGGCGGCCCAGGCCTACCTCGACACGCAGTACCCGCACTGTTTCGTGGTCACCGACTTCCCCACCAAGACCCAGGACTTCGACGTCACCGGCACCAGCAAGGCGTTGCATGCCCTGGCCAGGGTCGGCATCGTCAGCGAAAAGGAAATTTCCCGCGTCGAAGTGCCGGAGCGCCTGTGGCAACCGGCGCGCACTGACATCTACTACGCCTACGACCTTACCGATGAGGGCCGCAAGTACTACAAGGCCGATGCCCAGAAGCTGCTCAACGGCCAGACCCGCGGCGGGCTGTGCTTCGGCAAGGCCGAGGTGACGGCGATCGAGCAGTTCAGCGAACCGGGGCAGATGATGGGGCACACCGTGGCCGATGTGACCTATGCCTACAAGATCACCGGGTTGCCGGAATGGGCGACCAATGACGAGGTCAAGGCCACTATCCGTGACCTGGGCAATGCGGTGGCCACCACTGACTCCCCGGCCAGGGAAAAGCGTGTGATGGTGCTGACCAACAAGGGTTGGGTGCACGAGCGACTGTTCGACAAATAATGTTCTCCTGTACCGCCCCTCTCGCGGGCAAAACCGCGAAATGGCCGGTACAGGTTCACATCCACCCGGCGAGTACCACCGGCAGCCAGACGAACGACAGCACGGTCGAACACATGACCAGGTTGGCCACCTGCTCCGGCTGCCGGTTGGCCCTGACCGCCATCAGGTAATTGAACACCGCCACCGGCATCGCCGACTGCACCATCAGCACCGCCCGTTCCAGGGTCTCCATGCCCAGGGCTGCTCCCACGGCCCATCCCACCGCCGCACCCAGCACGATGCGCACGCCGCCGAGCAACAGGCCGCCACCGATGTGCTGCGGGCGGATGCTGGCCAGCGAGACGCCCAGGGTCAGCAGCATCAGCGGGATCGACATGCCACCCAGCAGGTCGGCGGTATTGGCCAGCCAGCGCGGCAGTTCGACGTCGAGGAAGATGATCGGCATGGCACCGGCCAGGCTGATGACGATGGGGTTGCGCAGCAATGCCTTGAGCGAGGCCACCGTGCCGGAGATGGCCATGCCCAGGGTGAACTGCACGATCGACAGGGTCAGGAAGAAGGCCACGGCCAGGGCCAGGCCATGCTCGCCGAAGGCATACAGGCTGATCGGCAGGCCCATGTTGCCGGTGTTGGGGAACATGAATGCCGGCAGCAGCACCCGCCAGTGCTGGCCCGAGATGCGGCACACCAGCAGCCCCGCCAGGGCCATGCCCAGGGTGCACAGCAGGCAGGCCAGGGCCATGCTGGTGAACGCCGTGGCGTCGAGCTCGGTGCGGCTCAGGGTCGACAGCACCAGCGACGGCGTGCCGACGGTCATGACCATGCGGGCGATGAATTCGGTGGGGTAATCCAGGCCTTTGCGGGCCCAGGCGTAACCGATGCCGGCGACGATGAAGACCGGGGCGAGAACGGCGAACAGCGAAGCGAGCATGAGCGGGCTTTCCTTGGTGGGAATGGCGATTATGCCGCAGCCTTGAGCAATCTGGGGCTACTGCGCGACCCCAGCAATGTCGGATTCAGTCACAAAGCTGTCGCATCCCGCCCTGCGTCGTCTCGTCGCAGGCCTTAGCCTCTTGGGCAAATCGATCACAACCCGTAGAATCGCGCTTCCTTTTCGCCCGTCGCCTTGAACGGTGGCAACCGGCAGCAACGACAGAGTCCAGGCCTGAACACATGACGCCCATGTGAAATAGGCTCAACCCACCCCGCCCGGCCCCGCTCTTACAGGGTCCAGCGGTTGAGTCTTGCCCAGGTCGCATCCAGCCCAGGCACATCCGTGCACTTTTTTCGGCCCTCGATGGGTCCGTTTGGCGTGCGCGTTCGAAGAGGCGTTTCTGACCGCCACTCCAACTTGAGGTACCTATGTCTCCGCGTTTGCTGGCCATGGCGCTGGCGCCCCTGCTCGGGCTGTTCATCATTGCCCTGGGCAACGGCTTCATGTCTTCCCTTACCACCCTGCGCCTGGACGCTGCCGGCGAATCGGCAACGACCATCGGTATCGTGTCGTCGACCTACTTCATCGGCCTGACCCTTGGCGCCATCTTCAACGACCGGCTGATCCTGCGCATCGGCCATATCCGCGCCTACACCAGCTTCGCCTCGCTGATCGCCGCGACCATCCTGCTGCAGGGGCTGTTCTACGACGCCACCTGGTGGTCGGTGCTGCGCCTGATCAATGGCTGGGCGGCTGTCGGCGTGTTCCTGGTGATCGAAAGCTGGCTGCTGCTGGCCGGTGACGCAAAGATCCGTGGGCGCCTGCTGGCGCTGTACATGATTGCCTTCTATGGCGCAGGCGTGATCGCCCAGGCCGGCCTTGGCGAAATCACCCACCTGGGCGACAGCGCCCCGTTCATGCTCGCCGGCATGCTCGCCGCGCTGTCGGTATTGCCGATCGTGATCCTGCCGCGGGTGTCGCCGTTGCTCGACCAGGTCGAGCCGCTCAAGCCGCGCCAGCTGCTGGGCGTGGCCCCGTCGGGGCTGGTCGGCTGCTTCGGCTCCGGCGTGGTGATTGCCGGCATCTATGCCCTGCTGCCGCTGTACCTGCAGCGCATCGGCCTGGATGTCGGTGAAGTCGGCAACATGATGGCCTGGGTGATCCTCGGCGCCATGCTGCTGCAGTACCCGGTGGGGCGTTGGTCCGACCGCAAGGACCGCCAGGATGTGCTGATCGCCCTGGCTGCGCTGTGCATGGTGCTGTCGCTGGTGACGGTGTTCCTGCCGTCGGATTCGGCCCTGCTGCCGGCCATGCTGTTCCTGCTCGGGGGCGGCGTGTTCGCGCTGTACCCGGTAGCCGTCAGCCATGCGGCCGACCGGGCGCCATCCGACGCCCTGGTGCCGATGATCCAGGGCCTGCTGCTGATCAACTCGCTGGGCTCGGCCATGGCGCCGCTGGCCATTTCGCCGGCCATGACCGAGTTTGGCGAAGTGGGGCTGTTCTGGGCCTTTGCCGTGGTCAACCTGGGCATGGTGTGCTTCTTCCTCTGGCGTCGCGGCAAGCGCCCGGCGGCAGAGCACCCGGCACCGTTCACCGCGTCGACCACCTTCTCGCCGACCGGCGCGGAACTGCGGGTGACCGAAGACCTGATGCATGCGGCGCAGGAGCATCCGCCGCTGGAACCGGTAGAAGCCGCTGTGCCGGCAGCACAGCCAGAAACCAGGTAAATGAAGGGCCGCTCCAGCGGCCCTTTTCTTTACCGCCCGTCGGGCCTGCGGCACCCCATCAGCCCGCGCCAGCCAAACGAATGACAGATCATCCTTCCAGGAGACTTGCCATGATCCGCATTCAAACGCTGTTGCTCGCCCTCGCCTTGGGTATCGCCTCCACCACCGGCTACGCGGCCAGCGATGCCACCAACACCGACAGCAAACCCAAAACCGACCAGCAAGGTGGCAAGACCGCCGGTGAAGGCAGCAGCGTCAACAGCCCGGGCAGCGGCCAGGACAATGACAGCAGCGACACCGGCAGCAATTCGGACGCGGCCGATGGTGCGGCCGGTGGTTCCAACAACACCGGCGAGGCCACAGGCTCCGGTGCCGGGCACACGGGCGGCACTGCCGAAGACCAGGACAGCCGCTGACCGGCCGCTGGGCTACACTGCGGCGCAACGCCCTGCCGAGGAATCACCATGAACCTCAAACCCTGGCTGCTCGCCGCCTTGCTGCCCTGCACTGCCGTGGCGGCGGGCGGTGATTCCGCCGCGCTGTCGATCAGCTCGTCGTCGTTCACCGATGGCGGAGTCATCGGCCTGCAGCAGGTCGGGCCCGACCCGGCCTGCGGTGCCGGTGAGGCGCGCACGCCGCAGTTGAGCTGGAAGAACCTGCCCGACGGCACGCAGTCGCTGGCCTTGGTGATGTTCGACCCGGACGGCGCCAAGGGCCTGGGCGTGGTGCACTGGATCGCCTACGACATCGACCCGGCGCTCGGCGCGCTGGAGGAAGGTGCGGGCTGGCAGACCAGCCAGGCGCTGATCGTCGGGCGCAATTCGCACGGGACCATGACCTATCGCGGGCCTTGCCCGCCGGCCGGGGACAAGCCGCACCATTATGCGCTAACGCTTATTGCCACCGACCTGCCGCTGGGTACTTTGCCGGAAGAGCTGGATCGCGGCGGCCTGATGGAATTGCTGAAAGGGCATGCACTTGGGGCGCAGAGCCTGGTCGGCCGCTACGGCCACTGAAACTCTGATGCTGTATTGTCCCGCGAAGAAACCAGCACCGCTTCATCGCCAGTAACGCGCGTCATCGACGATCCGTTCATGGCTGGCAAACAACCCCGGCAGCTGTTCCTTGAGGTAGTCGATCCAGGTCCGCACCTTGGCATCCAGGTAATGCCGCGACGGGTAGATCGCATACAGCGCGTTCTCACGTAACCGGTACGGCGCCAACAAGCGCCGCAGGCGCCCCTGCTCGATGGCCTGGCTGGCGGTGTAGAACGGCAGCAGGCCAATGCCCATGCCCAGTTCACTTGCCACCAGCATGGCGTCGGCGACATTGGTCAGGAAGCTGTCGCGCGGAGCGATCACGCAGTGGTCGAGGCCCTGGGGGAACACCCAGTCACCTTCATGCATCGGGTAGGCCATGCGCAGGCAGCGGTGCTCGTGCAGGTCTTCCGGTCGCTCGGGCACGCCATGGGTCTCAAGGTAGCTGGGCGCCGCGCAAGGGATGCTGAAGATGGTGCCCAGCGGCACGGCAATCAGCTGCGAATCGGGCAAGGCCTCATCCACGGTGATCACCACATCATGCCCTTCGGCCAGCGGGTCGGGGTTGCGCTGGGACAGCGTCAGCTCGATGGCCACTTCCGGGCACAGGGCGTTGTAGCCGGCCACCAAGGGCATCAGCAACATGCCCAGGCCGTGCGGGCAATGCAGGCGCAGGCGGCCACGCGGGGTGAGGTGCGCGCCACGCGCTTCGTCCATGGCCTCGTCGGTCAGCGCCATGATCTGCCGCGCCCGTTCCAGAAAACGCTCGCCCGCCTCGCTCATGCGCAACCGCCGGGTGGTGCGGTGCAGCAGGCGGGTCTGCAGCTGGTTTTCCAGCTCGGCGACGATCCGCGACACCTGCGCCGCGGAAATGTCGAGGGCATTGGCGGCTGCAGCAAAGCTGCCGCACTCCACCACCCGGGCAAAGGTACGCATCGCGTGCAGCATGTCCATGGGCGCTTGGCTCCTTGATCGATCTTATTCGTACGTTCCAGGCAGGAATCTATCACGACTTAGCCCATTTATTGAGGATCACCAATGAATACATCATTGGTAAAACATTGAAAAAGGAGCCTGCCATGAAACGTTCGATCGCTTTTGTCGCCCTGTCTGCCGCCCTTGCCTCGTTCGGCGCTTTCGCCGATGCAGCGGCCAGCCAGCCGGCCACGAGCAACTACGAGTATGGAATGCCATTGGATGTGGCCAAGGTCATCTCGATCACCCCGGCCAGCAACGCCGCCGACTGCCAGGTCGGCACCGCGCACATGGTGTATGTCGACCACCAGGGTCAGAAACGTGAGGTCGACTACCGCGAAATGGGCAACTGCTCGCAGCAGTGATTCAGGCCAGTACCGCGTTGATCCAGCCAATCTGCCGGGCGAAGTCACGCAGTTTTTCCTGCGGGATGGCATCGCGGGCACGCTCGAAGTTGGCCAGGCTCTGCTGTTTCTGACGCAGCATGCGCTGCCACTTGGTCAGGAACGCCGGGCTTTTCTCACGCATCAGCACAGGGCCGAAATAGAGCTCTTCGGCACTGTAGGCCACCGCCTCGGCGGGTTCGGCCACGATGATCTCGTAGTCGAAACGGTTTTCCCGCAGCAATTCTTCGCTGACGATCCGGTAGCCGTTGTCCATCAGCCAGCCGCGCAGCTCGCGCTCGTCGCCATTGGGCTGCAGGATCAGGCGCTCGCGGCCGTTCAGGCGTGCCTTGCCGCGCTCGAGAATCTCGCACATGGTCTTGCCGCCCATGCCGCACAGGCTGATGGCCGTGATGCGGTCGTCGGGCTCGATGGCCTCCAGGCCGTCGGCCAGGCGCACGGTGACGGTTTGCGTCAGGCCATTGCGGCGCACGTTGCGCTGGGCTGAGGCGTACGGCGTGTGCGCCACTTCCCCGGCCACCCCGGCTTCGATCACGCCGCGCAGTGCCAGTGCCACCGGCAGGTAACCGTGGTCCGAGCCGATATCGGCCAGCCGCGCGCCCTGCGGCACCTGCGCCGCCACTCGTTCCAGGCGCATCGATAGTGTCTGTTCGTTCAACGCCAGCCCCTTGGTTAACAATCGGCGGCGATTCTGACTGCCCGGGCGCGGCATTTCAATGCAGACGAGCCCAACGGCTCGACCCTTGCGGCTTGCTCGCGTAGGCTTGCCACTTTCCTTCCGTTGCAAGGCAAACACCCCCATGGCAGATCTCATCTACACGCCGGATTCCGACGCCGAGTCCATTTCCTCCGACGTCGCCGAATACAACGGCATCCTGGTGACTACCCAGATTCCGGCCGATCTCGACGCCGACATCACCCAGCAGAGCGAGAGCACCCTGCAGGCCCTGAAAGACGCGCTGGAAAAGGCTGGCAGCGGCATGGACCGGGTCATGCACCTGACCATCTACCTCACCGACATGGCCGACCGCGCCGCGTTCAACGAGGTCTACCAGCGCTTCTTCAGCAAGCCATGGCCCGTGCGTGCCGCCGTGGGCGTTGCGGCGCTGGCCTTCCCTGAGATGCGTGTGGAAGTCACTGCGATGGCTGCCAAACGTTAAACCGATTCGATCTGTGGTTGGGCCTTGGGGCTGCTTTGCAGCCCATCGCAGGCAAGCCAGCTCCCACAGGTACAGCGCCGCGCTCGGGCTTTGCACTGTACCTGTGGGAGCTGGCTTGCCTGCGATGGGCCGCAACGCGGCCCCAGCCATTGCAACCTTCAAAGCAGGACGCTGCATGCAATTCCCCCCTTTTCGCCGCAAGGCCCTGATCGCCTTGCTGCCCGGCCTGGGCTTGTACCCACTGGCCCAGGCCGAACCTGCCACCACCTTCAACCTGCTGGAACCGGTGGTGGTCACCGGCACCTACGCGCCCAACCCAAGCTTCGACCTGCCCTACTCCATCGACACCGTCGACCGCCAGCAGATCACCGATGGCCAGCTGGGCGTCAACCTGTCGGAAGCACTCAACCGCGTACCCGGCCTGGTGGTGCAGAACCGCCAGAACTACGCCCAGGACCTGCAGATTTCCTCGCGTGGCTACGGCGCCCGGTCGGCCTTCGGCATCCGAGGCATCAAGCTGCTCAGCGACGGCATCCCGGCCAGCACCCCGGATGGCCAGGGCCAGGCGGCCTCGTTGAACCTGGACGTGGCTGACCGCATCGAAGTGCTGCGCGGCCCGGCGTCCGCCATTTATGGCAGCAATGCCGGTGGCGTGATCCAGATGTTCTCGCGCGATGGTTCTGGACCGCCCAAGGTCGGTGCCGAAACCACCTTCGGCAGCGATGGCTTCAACAAGAACCACGTCTACAGTGAAGGCGGCAGCGAACAGGCCGGCTTCCTGGTCGATGCCTCGCGCATGGACACCGACGGCTACCGCGACCACAGTGCCGCCCGCCGCGACCAGACCTTCGCCAAGCTCCACGTCAAGCCGGACGAAGACAGCCGCCTGGCGCTGATCGTCAGCACCCTGGAGCAGAACGGCACGCAAGACCCGCTCGGCCAGACCTGGGATGCCTACAAGCACGACCCGCGCTCGGTGGCGGCGCGCGCCGAGGAGTACAACACGCGCAAGAGCATCCACCACCAGCAGGTCGGCATGAACTACGAGCGCTACTTTGGCGAGGCGACCCTGCAGTTCAACCTGTATGGCGGCAAACGCAGCGTGATCCAGTACCTGTCGATCTCCAAGGGCACGCCCGCGAATAACCGCGGTGGCGGTGTGGTCGACTTCGACCGCGAATTCCACGGCGGCACCCTGCGCTGGATCCAGCCGGTCAGCGCCGCCCCCGGCAACCTGACCCTGACCTTCGGTGCCGACTACGACCGCAGCCGCGACGACCGCCGGGGCTTCCAGAACTTCAGCGGCGACACCTTGGGCGTGAAAGGCGAGCTGCGCCGCGATGAAAAGGACACCGCTACCAGCCTCGATCCCTATGTGCAGGCGCACTGGGAACTGGACCGCTGGACCGTGGATGCCGGCCTGCGCCACAGCAGCATGGAAATGGAAGTGGATGACCGCTTCCTGGCCAACGGCGATGCCAGCGGTTCGAAGAAGTACCAGCGCACCACGCCGACCCTGTCGATCATGTATGCCTTCACCCCCGATCTGCATGGCTACATCAGCGCCGGCAAGGCCTTCGAGACGCCGACCCAGGCCGAGATGGCCTACGCACCCGGTGCACTGGAAGGCTTCAACTTCGGCCTGGAACCGGCCACCAGCACCCAGTACGAGCTGGGCCTGAAAATGCGCCCGGATGAACGCACGCGGATCAACGCGGCGGTGTTCGAGATCCGTACTAAAGACGAAATCGTGGTCGCTGCCTCGACCGATGGCCGCACCAGCTACCGCAACGCTGGCAAGACCCTGCGCCGAGGCTTCGAGCTGAGCGTGCAGCGTGAGCTGAATGAGCATTGGCAGGCAAACCTGGCCTATACCCTGCTCGATGCTACGTATGACGAAGCCTTCAACCAGGGCACCACGACCATCGACAAGGGCAACCAACTGCCAGGCGTGCCGCGCAGCAGCCTGTTCGGCGAGCTGGTGTGGAAGCCGCGTGATGGCATCAGCATGGGGCTCGAGGGGCAGTACCGGAGCAAGGTGTATGTCGAGGACACCAACGACCAGCATGCAGCGCCCGGTTATGCGCTGTTCAACTGGCGCACGCAGTTCCAGCAGCAGGTTGGGCCCTGGACGTTCCACCAACTGGTGCGCCTGGACAACCTGCTCGACCGCCAGTACGTAGGGTCGGTGATTGTCGGCGATGGCAATGGCCGCTATTACGAGGCGGCGCCGGGCCGGTCCTGGTATGCGGGGGCCGGGCTCGAATACCAGTTCTGAGCCTTTGGGGCTGCTTTGCAGCCCTTCGCGGGCTTGCCCGCTCCCACAGGTACTGCACAGGCTCAAGGCCTGAGGAAATCCTGTAGGAGCGGGCAAGCCCGCGAATGGGCCGGTACAGCCAACACACCTCTCGGCACTCGAAGGTGCCAGCCAGGCATTTCACCGCTACAATGCCGCCCTAAACCGTGACAGCCCGAACCTATAACGACATGTCCCTTCCAAAGAATCACCTGGAACTGCTCAGCCCTGCCCGTGACGTGGCGATCGCCCGCGAGGCGATCCTGCACGGCGCTGATGCCATCTACATCGGCGGCCCGAGCTTCGGCGCGCGCCACAACGCCTGCAACGACGTCAGCGATATCGCCGAACTGGTCGAGTTCGCCCACCGCTACCATGCACGCGTGTTCACCACCATCAACACCATCCTCCACGACAACGAGCTGGAGCCGGCGCGCAAGCTGATCCACCAGCTCTACGACGCCGGCGTCGATGCGCTGATCGTGCAGGACCTGGGGGTGATGGAGCTGGATATCCCGCCGATCGAGCTGCATGCCAGCACCCAGACCGACATCCGCACCCTGGAGCGGGCCAAGTTCCTCGACCAGGCCGGTTTCTCCCAGCTGGTACTGGCCCGCGAGCTGAACCTGCAGCAGATTCGCGCCATCGCCAGCGAAACCGACGCGGCCATCGAGTTCTTCATCCACGGTGCGCTGTGCGTGGCCTTCTCCGGCCAGTGCAACATCTCCCACGCCCAGACCGGGCGCAGCGCCAACCGCGGTGACTGCTCCCAGGCCTGCCGTCTGCCGTACACCCTGAAGGACGACCAGGGCCGTGTGGTGGCGTTCGAGAAGCACCTGCTGTCGATGAAGGACAACAACCAGACCGCCAACCTGGCCGACCTGGTCGATGCCGGCGTGCGCTCGTTCAAGATCGAGGGCCGCTACAAGGACATGGGCTATGTGAAGAACATCACCGCCCACTACCGCAAGGAACTCGACGCCATCCTCAAAGGCCGCCCGGAACTGGCCCGCGCCTCCAGCGGCCGTACCGAGCATTTCTTCCTGCCCGACCCGGACAAGACCTTCCACCGTGGCAGCACCGACTACTTCGTCACCGACCGCAAGGTCGACATCGGCGCCTTCGACTCGCCGACCTTCACTGGCCTGGCGGTCGGCGTGGTGGAAAAGGTCGGCAAGCGTGACCTGCAGGTGGTCACCGAGGTGCCGCTGACCAACGGCGACGGCCTCAACGTGCTGGTCAAGCGTGAGGTGGTGGGTTTCCGCGCCAACATCGCCGAGCCGCGTGGCGAGTTCGAGGAAGACGGCCAGAAGCGTTACCGCTACCGCGTCGAACCCAACGAGATGCCGGAAGGCCTGCACAAGTTGCGGCCCAACCACCCGCTGTCGCGCAACCTCGACCACAACTGGCAGCAGGCCTTGCTGCGCACCTCGGCCGAGCGCCGGGTTGGCGTGGAGTGGCATGCGGTGCTGCGCGAGCAGCGCCTGATGCTGACCGTCAGCAGTGAGGAAGGCGTTAGCGTGCAGGTGGCCCTGGACGGCCCGTTCGGCGCTGCCAACAAGCCACAGCAGGCCCTGGACCAGTTGCACGACCTGCTCGGCCAGCTGGGCACCACGATGTACCACGCCAACCGCATCGAACTGGATGCACCGCAGGCGTTCTTCATCCCCAACTCGCAGCTCAAGGCCCTGCGCCGTGAAGCCATCGAGGCGCTGACCGAGGCCCGTGTGCAGGCGCACCCACGTGGCGGGCGCAAGGCCGAGACCACGCCACCCCCGGTGTACCCGGAGTCGCACCTGTCGTTTTTGGCCAACGTCTACAACCAGAAGGCCCGCGACTTCTACCACCGCCATGGCGTGCAGCTGATCGACGCGGCGTACGAGGCCCACGAGGAGCACGGCGAAGTGCCGGTGATGATCACCAAGCACTGCCTGCGCTTCTCGTTCAACCTGTGCCCCAAGCAGGCCAAGGGTGTGACCGGCGTGCGCACCAAGGTGGCGCCGATGCAGCTGATCCAGGGCGATGAAGTGCTGACCCTGAAGTTCGACTGCAAGCCGTGCGAGATGCATGTGATCGGCAAGATGAAGAACCACATCATCGACCTGCCGACGCCGGGCAGCGCGGTGGCTCAGGTGGTTGGCCACATCAGCCCGGAAGACCTGCTCAAGACCATTCCCCGCGGGCCGCACTGATCGTCAGCCTGTAAGGGCCCTTTCGCGGGCAAGCCCGCGAAAGGGCCGCAAGGCGGCCCCGCTTTCAACACTCAGAGAATGCCCAGGCCCCGCGCCGTGCGGTCCACCGCAATCCGGGTCTTCTCCACCAGCTCATCCAGCTCGCTGTGGTTGGCCACCAGGGCCGGCGCCATGATCATCCGCCCCAGGGTCGAACGAATGATCACCCCTTCCTCGAAGCCATACGTACGGCACTGCCAGGCCAGGTCGTTTTCATTGGCATAGCGCTTGCGGCTGCCCTTGTCCTCGGCGAACTGCAGCGCCGCCACCAGGCCGGCACCTTGCACCTGGCCAATCAGCGGGTGGTTGGCAAACACCTCGCGCAGGATGCGCTGCAGGTACGGCCCGGTGTCTTCCTTCACCTGGCGCACGATGCCTTCATCGCGCAGCGCCTTGAGGTTGGCGATCGCCACCGCCGCCGCCACCGGGTGCCCGGAATAGGTCAGGCCGTGGGCGAACACCCCGCCGCGCTCCACCAGTGCTTCGGCAATGCGCTTGCTCAGTACCAGGCCACCCATCGGCACGTAACCCGACGTCAGCCCCTTGGCGATCGACAGGGTGTCCGGTTCGAAGCCGAAGTACTCGTGGGCGAACCACTCGCCAGTGCGACCAAAGCCACCGATCACTTCATCGGCACACAGCAGCACGTCGTACTGGCGGCAGATGCGCTGGATTTCCGGCCAGTAGCTTTCCGGCGGGAAGATCATGCCGCCGGCGCCCTGGAACGGCTCGGCGATGAAACCGGCGACGTTCTCGGCACCCAGTTCGAGGATCTTTTCTTCCAGCTGCAGGGCGCAGCGGCGGCCGAACTCGGCCGGGGTCAGCTCACCGCCGGCGGCGTACCAGTAGGGCTCGTCGATGTGCGCGACATCCGGGATCATCCCGCCCATCTCATGCATGAATTTCATACCGCCCAGCGCGGTGGCGGCCAGGGTCGAGCCGTGGTAACCGTTCCAGCGGCCGATCATGATCTTCTTGGTCGGCTGGCCGACCACCTGCCAGTAGCGGCGCACGGTGCGGATCAGCACCTCGTTGGCCTCGGAGCCGGAGTTGGTGTAGATGGCGTGGCTGTAGTGGCCCGGCAGCAGGCTGAACAGCAGCTCGGACAGTTCGATCACCGCCGGGTGGGTGGTGTGGAAGAACATGTTGTAGTAGGCCAGCTGATCCATCTGCGCGGCGGCGGCGGCGGTCAGGTCCTTGCGGCCGTAGCCGAGCTGGGTGCACCACAGGCCCGACATGCCGTCCAGGTAGCGCTTGCCGTCGCTGTCCCACAGGTGCAGGCGCTCGCCACCGACCATCACCCGAGGGCCTTCGGCGTTCAGCGCCTTCTGGTCGAGGAAGGCGTGGATGTGGTGCGCGGCGTCGCCCGCCTGGTAGTCACGGGTATCACGCTGGGTTTGCAGCTTGGCTTGGAACGGTGCGTTCATTGTTGTTCTCCAGGGTAAAACGCGGCGTGCAGTTGGCCCTGCCAGACCGCTGACAGTAAAAATCGGGTTGGGGTGAAACGGCGCGCTCAGCGCCTTCGCAGGTAGCTTTCCAGCGGGTCCTTGCTCAGGCCTTCCTGGGCCTGGGCCAACGAGTCGATGAACAGCGAAAACAGTTCGGACTGCTTGGCGATATCGAGCTTGGTGTAGAGGTTCTTGCGGTGGGTCTTGACCGTGTCCTCGCTGATGCCCAGGCGCTCGGCCAGGGACCGGGTCGAGTGGCCACGCAGCAGGTACTGGGCGATGCGGCACTCGCGCTCGGTGAGCAAGGAGGAGCCGAAGTTGTTCAGCGCAGCGTTGATCTGCCGGCCCAAGGCGCTTTCGAAGCGCCCGCCGAGAGCGTCGACATCGAGGTGGCTCCACTGCCGCCGCACCGTGGCCACGACCCACGGGGCCACGCACTTGAGGTCATTGACCTGTTGCCGGTCGAGGCGGCGGGTGCTGGCCAGGGCCACGGCGATGGTCAGGTGCTCGTCGAGCGGCACGATGAAGTTGAGCTCGTCTTCCAGGTGGGCGTGCTGGTAGAACGCCAGGTAGTACTCGCTGCGCTTGAAGTGGTCGGGGGCGACGTCGCTGAGGCGGTAGCAACCGGGGGCGATGCCATCCATGCAGGCACGGTAGAACGGGCACAGCAGGTAGTAGCCTTCGAGGTACTTCTGGATGTTGCCTTCCGGCAGCCAGGGGCCTTCCTCGTCCTTTTCGAACAGTGCCGAGGGCAGGCCTTTGCGCGGGTAGAGGAACACGGTAATGGCCTGGCACGGTGCAATCAGCTTGAGCGCGGCGAACAGCGCCTCGACGAAGCCCGGCGAACCCTGGGCGTCGACGACGCGGGCCATCTGCGCGTACCAGTCGGGCGATTTCAGCCGGTCTTTGCTCATTGTCGTGGTCCCATGCCGGGGTTGTTATGGTTGGGATTCTTGCATGGGGCCGGGGTGCAGACCATCACCCTTCGGGGTGAGGGACGCTTGGCGTGGGTGCATTGCATTTGACGCCACTCGCGCCGCGTGCTCTCCTTACGCCTTGCGTCAGGTGCCCCCTTTGGGGGTGAAACGGGAAATCGGTGCGTCGCAGGCCCTCGCCAGGGCCGGGCAAATCCGGTGCTGCCCCCGCAACGGTAAGCGAGCGAAGCGTCCAGACCACTGTGCCACGCAGTCCGGCATGGGAAGGTGATGCTTTTCAAGGAGCCCTGCTCCTCCTCGCAAGCCCGGAGACCGGCCTGGCGTCCATGAACACCCCGCGGTGGGCGGGCGCTGTCGCATTCCCTCGGGCGCCTCGCACCCGGGGCTGCCGCGCTTGTCCGTTGCCCCATTGTCTTTTAACAAAAGCAAAGCAGAGGATCGCGTCATGCCCGTCACCAGCGCCAAACACAGCATCGCCACTCCCGTCACCCTCAGCCAGCGCATGGTCATCGCCGTCGGCGCCAGCCTGCTCGGCCTGTGCCTGGTCTACTTTGCCGGCTTCTCGCACATCGAGGCCGTGCACAACGCCGCGCACGACACCCGCCACAGCGCCGCCTTCCCCTGCCACTGAGGCCGCCATGATCAAGCGCATTGCCCGCACTGCCGGGTTCAGCGGCCTGCTCGCCGCCCTGTTGCTGACCCTGCTGCAAAGCTTCTGGGTCGCACCGCTGATCCTCCAGGCGGAAACCTATGAATCGGCCGCCCCCGCTGCCGAACACCACAGCCACGGCGAAGAGGCCGGGGCTGGCCATACCCACAGCGAAGAAGCCTGGTCGCCGGAAGATGGCTGGCAGCGCATCCTGTCGACCACCGGCGGCAACCTGGTGGTCGCCGTCGGCTTCGCCCTGATCCTCGCCGCCCTGTACAGCCTGCGTGAACCGGGCCGTACCAGCACCGGCGCACTGTGGGGGCTGGCCGGCTTCGCCGTGTTCTGCCTGGCGCCAACTCTGGGCTTGCCGCCAGAGCTGCCAGGTACCGCCGCCGCCGACCTCGGTCAGCGTCAGAGCTGGTGGATCGGCACCGCAGCGGCGACCGCACTGGGCCTGGCGCTGCTGGTGTTCGCACGCCACGGGTTGCTCAAGGCGCTGGGCGCGGTGTTGCTGGTGGTGCCCCACGTGATCGGCGCACCGCAGCCGGAGGTCCACGAAAGCCTGGCCCCGCAAGCCCTGGAGACTCAGTTCATGATCGCATCCTGGCTGACCAACGCGGCGTTCTGGGTGGCTTTGGGCCTGCTCAGCGCCTGGCTGTATCGCCGCTCCAGCCACGCCTGATGGCCATCGCCCCGCCAATGCCGGCGCTGTATGCCGGCTTCGGTTGCCGCCGCAGCTGCCCGGTGGCGGTCCTCGATAGCCTGCTGCATGAAGTGCTGGAGCGTCATGGCCTGAGTGCCACAGCACTTCGCGGCATTGCCAGCATCGCCGGCAAAGCCGATGAACCAGGCCTGCAACAACTCGCGGCACGTCACGCCCTGCCGTTGGTGGTTTTCGATGCCGAGCAACTGCAGGCGTTCGCGCCACAACTCAGCCACCGCTCCGCAGTCGCCTACGCCCACAGCGGCTGCTGGGGCGTGGCCGAGAGCACGGCACTGGCCCTGGCCAGCCTCAGCCACGCAAGCGTCACCCTCAAGGTGGCCCGGCAGGTGCTCGGCCCCGCTACCCTGGCGCTGGCCTGCGGCAGATAATCGCCTCTTTCATCAATTCAAGGATTTACCATGACGGTCTACTTCATCGGCGCCGGCCCCGGCGACCCGGAACTGATCACGGTCAAGGGCCAGCGCCTGATCCACCAGTGCCCGGTGATCATCTACGCAGGCTCCCTGGTACCCGCAGCGGTGCTCGAAGGCCACCAGGCCGAGACCGTCATCAACAGTGCCGAACTGCACCTTGAGCAGATCATCGACGCCATCCGCGCCGCACATGCCAAGGGCCTGGACGTGGCCCGTGTGCACAGTGGCGACCCCAGCCTGTACGGCGCCATCGGCGAGCAGATCCGCCACCTGCGCGAACTGGGCATCGATTACCAGATCATCCCCGGGGTCACGGCCACCGCCGCCAGCGCGGCGCTGCTGGGCTGTGAGCTGACCCTGCCGCAAGTGGCGCAGACGGTCATCCTCACCCGCTACGGCGACAGCTCACCCATGCCCGCAGGCGAACAACTCGGCGACCTGGCCCGGCATGGCAGCACCCTGGCCATTCATCTCGGGGTCAAGCACCTGCCGCGCATCGTCGCAGAATTGCTGCCCCACTATGGCCCCGGCTGCCCGGTTGCGGTGGTTCATCGCGCCACCTGGCCAGACCAGGACTGGGTGCGCGGCACGCTGGCCGATATCGTCGAACAGGTTGCCAGCAAGGGCTTCCGGCGCACCGCCCTGATCCTCGTCGGCCATGTGCTCGGCGATGCACCGTTCGCCGAGTCGGCGCTGTACCGCGCCGGCCATGCCCACCTGTACCGCCCCGCCGACTAGCATTGCCAAGGCGACGAAGGGCGGAGCAGACTGCGCATTCCACCAGACCGGAGGGATACCATGCTGGAGCTGCGCCCCAATTGTGAATGCTGTGATACCGATCTGCCGGGCGATAGCCCTGAGGCCATGATCTGTTCGTTCGAATGTACCTTCTGCCGCCATTGCGCCGACACCCGCTTGCAGGGGCGCTGCCCGAACTGCGGTGGCCAGTTGCTGGCCCGGCCGACGCGGGTAGGCCAGGCCTTGAGCAACAACCCCGCCTCGACCCAACGTATCGTCAAACCGCACACACCCTGCGCCTGACCCTCCGCCATTACAGGCATCTTCGCCTTCGACGATGCCTGTAATGGCTGCCTTGTAGGAAATTTCTACAATACCGGCTCGCTTGTTCAACACATCTATACTCGCCATTACCAGGGATCCGGAATGGTCGTATCGTGCCGCACAGCAGAAAAAGCTTGCAGACGTATTCCTGATTACTTCAGGGAACCGACCACATTCCGACAGGAGTTAGTGACATGACAACCGTGTTGATCGTTGATGATCACGCCATCGTCCGTTTTGCCTTGCGCAGGCTGCTCGAACAGGAGCGCTTTCAGATCGTCGGCGACGTCGACAATGGCAGTGAAGTGGCACAAGCGGTGCGCGACTTGCGCCCGGACGTAGTGGTGCTCGACATAGGGCTGCCCGGCCTGGATGGCATGGAAGTCATCAAGCGCCTGCAGCAACTGGATCCGGCACCGAAAATCATGGTGTTGACCGGGCAAGCCACCGATCTCTACGTGCGCCGCTGCCTGGATGCCGGCATCGGTGCATTCGTCACCAAAGGCGAGGATCTGGAGGCCGTGGTGTTCGCCCTCAAGGCCCTGATCAAGGGCTACTCCACCTTCCCGCAGATGTCGGTCAACAGCAATACCCTGGAGAGCGAGCCAGAGCGCCTGAGCAGCCTGTCCAACCGCGAGATGGAAGTGCTGCGGCGCCTGAGCCGTGGGGAAAACAACAAGAACATCGGCGCCTGCATGAACCTCAGCGCCAAGACCATCAGCACCTACCGTGGCCGCATCATGGAAAAGCTCAAGACCGAGTCACTGGTGGAAATGGTCGACCTGGCCAAACGCAACCACGTGAACTGAGCCCCGCTGACCATGACTCGAGTACTGGCCAGCCTGCCCCTGATTGTCAGCCTGGTCTGCTGCCCGCTCATGGCGCTGGCCGAGGGGGAGCCGCGGCACTTGCTGGCACGCGCCACCAGTGCCACGCAAACGCTGCAAATGGACGAAGCCGACCGCCAGTGGTTGCAACAGCATGGCACGGTGTTGCTGGGGACTTCACGGCCAGATTACCCCCCCTTCGAGATAAACATCAGCCTGGCCGATTACGAAGGCCTGAGTGCCGACTATGCCGGGCTGATCGCCGAACAGCTGGGCATCCCGGTCGAAGTCCGGCGCTTCGACAGCCGCCACGAAGCGATCGCCGCGTTGCGCACAGGCAAGATCGACATGCTGGGCAGCTCCAACGGTTTCGAAGCCGCCGATGCCCAGCTCAGCCTCAGCCAGCCCTATGCCGATGACCTGCCGGTCATTGTGACTCGTCAGAATACCCGCTTGGCGCAGGGTAACGACCTGGCCGGGATGCGCCTGGCGATGGTCGACCACTACCTGCCGGGCGAGACGGTCCGTGCGCTTTATCCCAAGGCACAACTGAGCCTCTATCGTTCGACCCTGGCGGGCCTGGCGGCGGTCGAGCTGGGTGAGGCAGATGCCTATCTGGGCGATGCCATCAGCACCGATTACCTGATTGGCAAAAGCTACCAGGGCATGGTGAAGATCGACCATTTCTGCCAGGTGGCTCCCGGAAAGTTCGCCTTCGCTTTCGCCAACGACAACCTGCGGCTGCGTAATCTCGTCAATGGTGCCATGGCCAGGATTACCGAAAGCGAACGCCTGAACATCCTGCGGCGCTGGAGCAGTGGCAACACCAGCCTGTTGCTGGAGCGCCACCTCTCTGCACTGTCTGACGAGGAGACGCAGTGGATAGCCGACCACCCGACCGTGAGCGTTCTGGTCGACCCCGCCCTTGCCCCCCTGACCTTCAACGACACCCATCAGCATCTCAGCGGCATCACCGTCGACCTGCTCAAGCAGATCACCCTGCGCACCGGCCTGCAGTTCGAGTTCATCGAGCGCGGCACCGTGCAGCAGATGGTCGAGCAAGTCGCACGTGGCAAGGCACAGATGATCGGGGCACTGGGCTATGGCACAGAACGCGCGGCGCAGCTGCGCTACACCCGCCCCTATCTGGTCAGCCCAAGGGTGCTGGTGACGCGCACCCAGGCACCCTGGCCACTGCACGTCAGAAACCTCGACGGGCAGCGCATCGCCCTTCTCCAGGGCTCGCACCTGCGCGCCGAAGTAGTGCGCCGCTACCCGCAGGCAAAACTGGTCATGGTCGACAATTCCCTGGGCCTGATGGAAGCAGTGGCCAATGGCGATGCTGACGTCGCCTACAGCAGCTACATCAATGCCTCGTACTACATCAACCAGGTATTCAAGGGGCAGCTGCGCATCGCCAGTGTCATGGGCGACGAGCCAGGCGCCGCCGCCTTTGCCGTGGCCCCGGACCAGCCGCAGTTGCAGGCGATTCTCGACAAGGCACTGATGAGCATCCCCCCCGAAGAGCTGGACCAGTTGGTGAACCGCTGGCGCACCAGCACCCTGGTCAGTGACAGCCCTTGGCGCAACTACCGCACACTGACATTGCAAGTGCTGGTGCTGTCAGCCCTGCTGCTGGCGGGCGTGGTGTTCTGGAACAGCTACTTGCGCAAGCTGATCCACCAGCGTACCGAAGCTCAGCGCGCACTGCAGGCACAACTGGCCTTCAGCCGCGGGCTGCTGGAGCAACTGCGCCAGGCCAAGGACGAAGCCGAACAGGCCAGCAAGACCAAGAGCGCGTTCGTGGCGACCATGAGCCATGAGATCCGTACCCCGATGAACGCGGTGATCGGCCTGCTGGAACTGGCGCTGGAAGACAACCGTGCGGGGCACTGCGACACCCAGACCCTGCAAACCGCTCACGACTCCGCCATCGGCCTGCTCGGGCTGATCGGCGACATCCTCGACATATCACGCATCGAAACCGGGCACATGACCCTGCAACCGGTGGCGACTGACCTGGTCGACCTGGTACGCAGCACCCTGCGCGTGTTCGAAGGCAATGCACGGATAAAAGGGCTGCACCTGCAGGGCGAACTGCCAGACGCGCCGCTCTGGGTCCTGGCCGACCCGTTGCGGATCAAGCAGATCCTCTCCAACCTGTTGAGCAATGCCATCAAGTTCACCGACCGTGGCGAGGTCGTGGCCCGCCTTGCATTCAAACCCTCGTCAGCGCTCGACACCGCGCTGGTCGAGCTGCAGGTGAGCGACACCGGCATCGGCATTGCCCCCCACGATCAGGCGCGCCTGTTCAACACCTTCACCCAGGCCTCGGGCCCACGCGCCAGCCAGGGTGCAGGCCTGGGCCTGATGATCAGCCGCACCCTGGCCGAACTGATGGGCGGCAGGCTGGACCTGCAAAGCGTGGAAGGCGTCGGCACCCGCGTGCGGGTCCAGTTGCCGCTTGCACTGAGCGCGCCACCCGCACCCACGGAGCACCAGGAGGCCGACGACGAAACCGACAGCGGGCCCCTGAATGTGCTGGTGGTCGACGACTACCCCGCTAACCTCATGCTGCTGGAAAAACAGCTCAACAGCCTCGGCCACCAGGTGACGCTGGCCGAAAATGGCGAAGCGGCACTGGCCCTGTGGCAAACACACACATTCGACCTGGTCATCACGGACTGCAGCATGCCGGTGATGGATGGCCATGAGCTGGCCCGCAGGATCCGCCAGCTGGAGCAAGCCAGTGGGCAGCCCGCCTGCAGCATTCTCGGGGTAACCGCCAATGCCCAGGCCGAAGAGCATCAGCGCTGCCTGGACAGCGGCATGGACGACTGCCTGTTCAAGCCCATCGGGCTGCGGACATTGAAGGCTCACCTGCCGCACATTCGCCCCCGCACACCGGTGTCAGCCCCCAGTACCAGCGGCTTCAACCTGAATGAACTGCGTCACCTGACCCAGGATGACCAGCAGTTGACCAGAAGCCTGCTCGAACAGCTGACGCAAAGTGCCCACGAAGACCTTGTCGCCCTGCAAGCGCTGGGTACCGGCGGCGACCACGAGGCGTTGCGCGCCCTCGCCCATCGCATCAAAGGCGGCGCCAAGATGTTGCGGGTACGCGGGGTGGTCAAGGCGTGCGAAGCCATCGAACAGGCACATGCCCAAGGGCTGCCGACGGAGGCCTTGCGCCTGCAGCTGGAAGCGAGCCTGCAGGCGTTGTTGCGGGAGCTGGGCGACACCCTCAGTGCAATTGCAGAGTCGAGCTGATCTGGCTGATGGCGTCGACCACGTGGCGCGAGCCCTGCTGGATTTCCATGATCACCGTCCCCGCCTCGTTGGCCAGGGCGACCCCCCGCCCGGTGCGTGACAGGCTCGACTGCATGCTGGCCACGGCGGTCAGCGACAGGTCGTGGTTCTGCCGCACCACGTCGACGATCTCCAGTGTCGCCTTGCTGGTGCGCGCCGCCAGGCTGCGCACCTCGTCGGCCACCACGGCAAAGCCGCGCCCATGCTCACCGGCCCGGGCGGCTTCGATGGCCGCGTTCAAGGCCAGCAGGTTGGTCTGGTCGGCAATGCCGCGGATGGTCAGGACGATCTGCCCGATCACATCCGACTGCTTGCTCACCGCATCGATGCTGCGCGCGGCATCATTGAGCTCCTCGGAAATCTGCTCGATGACCTCCACGGTCTGCTGCACCACTTCGCTGCCCTTGCGCGCGCAGGCATCGGTCTGCACCGAACTGGCATGGGCCGCGGTGGCGGCGCTCTGCTGGGTACTGACCTGGGCGGTGATGTCGCTGGCGAACTTGACCACCTTGTACAAGCGGCCCTTGCTGTCGAAGATAGGGTTGTACGAGGCCTCCAGGTACACCGTCTGGCCTTGCTTGTTGATCCGTTCGAAGCGGTGCGAGTGATACTCGCCGCGATTGAGCGAAGCCCAGAACTCGCGGTATGCACCGGATTCGCGCTCATGGGGCTGGCAGAACAGCCCATGGTGACGGCCCTGCACTTCTTCCAGGGAATAACCCATGGTCTGGAGGAAGTTGCGGTTGGCTTTGATCACCCGCCCTTGCGGGGTGAACTCGACCACGGCCATGGACCGGCCAATGGCCTTGAGCAGGCTTTCGCTTTCGTGCTCGTCCTTGACCCGCTGGCTGATGTCGGCGGCCACCTTGATCACACTGGTAACCTGCTGCTGCTCGTCGAGCACCGGCATGTAGCTGGCCTCCAGCCAGACTTCACGGCCGGCCTTGTCGATGCGTTCGAAGGTGCCGCTGATGGCCTTGCCCTGGCCCAGCTCACGCCACAGTTGCTGGTACTCGGCGCTCTTGGCATAGCCCGGGTCACAGAACAGGCGGTGGTGTTTGCCGCGCAGTTCTTCATTGTCGTAACCCATGGCCTGGCAGAACTGGGCATTGGCATCGAGAATGGTACCGTCGGGGGCGAACTCGATCATCGCCATGCAGCGGCTGATCGCCGCGAGCTTGGCCTGAGCCTCGGCCAAGGCCTTGCGGGTGCGCTGAATCTCGAGCAAATCAGACTTGCGGTGGAAATCGAACATGGCGCCAGGATCCTTGATGCCCAGGGTTTCCTGAGCATAGATCGGCATGGTTGCCGCGCAAGCAGATTGATATCACTTTGCGATTAACCAGTTAGCGACGGTTCCTGAAAAACCTCATGAGCTCTCGCGTACCATCAGTTCAAAGCCCAGGTCCTGCTGCTCGGTGGCTACCCGCTTGCCATCGAGCAACGCCAGCAGTGCCTGGGCGGCGCCCCGACCAACGGCAGCCCGTGGGGTGCGAATGGAGGTGAGGCGCGGCACCATGTGCGCCGAAGCCGGCAAGTCGTTGAAGCCGACCATGGCCACCTGGCGCGGCACTTCGATGCCTTGGCGCAATGCCTGCAGTACCGCACCCTGGGCCAGGTCGTCGTTGCAGAAGAAGATGCCATCCACATCGGGCGCCTGGGCCAACAGCTGACTGAACAGTTCGCTGCCCAAGGCAATGGATGACGGTTGCGGCGCCAGGATCTCCAGCTCGGTGGCCTGCATGCCGGCTTCGGCAAGGGCCTGGCGGAAGCCGTCGGCGCGCTGCATCACCCGTGGGTCAAGCTGCGCGGCAATGAACGCCAGGCGCCGCCGGCCGCGCTCGATCAGGTGCGTTGCGGCGGCCCGCCCGGCCTGCTGCTGGGAAAAGCCCACCGACAACGCACCCGCCTCACCGCCCAGCTCCATCATGTGCACGCAGGGCACGCCGCTGGCTGCCAGCATCTGCCGCGACGCGTCGCTGCGATCGAAGCCGGTGAGCAGCATGCCGCAGGGCTGATAGGCCAGGTAATTGCGGATCAGGTTTTCTTCTTCGTCGATATCGTAGTGATAGTTGCCGATCAGCACTTCCAGCCCACGCGGGCGCATCACCTCGTGGATGGCCTCCAGGGTGTCGATGAACAGCTGGTTGGACAACGACGGGATCAACACCACCACCGACTGGCTGCGCGCCGAAGCCAACGCCCGGGCCGCCGGGTTGGCCACGTAGCCCAGGGACGCGGCGGCGGCCATGACCTTCTCCACCAGTTCCGGCGCAACCGTGCTCACGCCGCGCAAGGCGCGCGATGCGGTAATCGGGGAAACCCCGGAGAGCCTGGCGACTTCAGCCAGCGTGGGACGACCTGTGGTGCGAGAGCCTGAGCGAGACATGAATGTTGTAATTTTACTACTTGCAGGAATGGGGAACGGCCACTAAGGTAGCGCTGTCTCAGGACGCAGGCAATGTAATCTTTAGTAGTGGCCACTGCAGCACGCTGCCAAGCGTCCATACTGCGTAAGGACAAGACCAATAACACTGGGGAGGTGGCGTTTCGTCTACGACGAGACAGCGCTGTCTCGCCCCGCAGGAGGTACTGATGAATTCTCCCCTGTCCGCCATCGTGGTGATGGGCGTGGCCGGTTGCGGCAAAAGCTGCGTCGGTGATGCCATTGCCAAGCGAAGCGGCGGTCGCCTGATCGAAGGCGACGCGTTCCACCCTGCCGAAAACATCCGCAAGATGAGCGCTGGCATCCCGTTGGACGACGATGACCGTGCCGGTTGGCTGGTGCGCCTGGGCCAGGAACTGCAAGCGACGGTGAAGGCTGGCGAACGGCCGATCCTCACTTGCTCCGCGCTCAAGCGCCGTTACCGCGACACCCTGCGCGCGGCAATGCCTGAGCTGGTGTTCGTGTTCCTCGAGCTCACCCCTGCCGAGGCGGAAAAACGCGTGCTCGCGCGCCCCGGCCACTTCATGCCGGCCAGCCTGATCGACAGCCAGTTCGCGGCCCTCGAGGCGCCCCATGGCGAACCCCTGACCCTGCCGCTGGACGCCACTCAACCGATTGCAGTACTTGCCGAAACGGTCGACGCCTGGCTAAAGCCCTGCGGTGAGCGGACCCTGGCGCGGACTGCCTGAACCGGCGGTTTTTCCGGCTCACCAAAGATAGCGCTGTCCCGACGCCTGAAGGCGACGGAAGTTCAATAAAAGCTACGCCAAAAAAACAACGATAAGACCGAGGCATCAAAACCATGTTCGGACTGGCTACAGATACCTACCTGCTGCTCGACGCGCTGGTCACCATCGTCGGGCTGATCCTGCTGATCACCCATTTCAAGGTCCACCCCTTCGTCGCCCTGACCCTGGCTGCCGGCTTCCTCGGCCTGACCTCGGGCATGCCGGTGGCCAAGGTCATGAAATCGTTCCAGGACGGTTTCGGTGGCGTGCTCGGCTTCGTCGGCATCGTTCTCGCCCTGGGGACGATGCTCGGCAAGCTGATGGCCGACTCCGGGGGCGCCGACCAGATCGCGCAAACCCTGATCCGCGCCTTCGGCAAGAAGAACGTGCACTGGGCGATGATGTTCGCCGCCTTCCTGGTGGGCATTCCGCTGTTCTTCGAAATCGGCTTCGTGCTGCTGATTCCACTGGTGTTCATCGTCGCCCGGCGCTCGGGGGTGTCGCTGATCAAGATCGGCATTCCGCTGCTGGCCGGCCTTTCGGTGGTGCATGGCCTGGTCCCGCCACACCCGGGCCCGCTGCTGGCGATCGGCATCTTCCACGCCGACATCGGCAAGACCATCTTCTATGGCCTGCTGGTTGCGCTGCCCACGGCGATCATCGCCGGCCCGCTGTTCGGCAACTTCATTGCCCGCTACATCCCGGGCAACCCATCGCAGGAGCTGATGGACCAGATTGCGAAAGAGTCGGACCAAGGCAACCTGCCAAGCTTCACTATCACCCTGGTCACCGTGCTGCTGCCTGTGGCGCTGATGCTGCTCAAGACCTTCGCCGACGTGGTACTGCCGGCCGAGCACATCTTCCGCCAGTGGATGGACCTGATCGGCCACCCGATCACCGCCCTGCTCGCTGCCCTGCTGCTGGCCTTCTACACCTTCGGTTCGGCCCGTGGCTTCAACCGCCAGCAGATCATGAAGATGCTCGACCAGAGCCTGGCACCGACCGCGGCCATCGTGCTGATCGTCGGCGCAGGTGGCGGCTTCAAGCAGATGCTGGTGGATACCGGCGTGGGCAACGTGATCGGGCAGATGGCCGTGCAGGCGGAAATTTCACCGATCATGCTGGCCTGGCTGGTGGCGGCGGTGATCCGCATCGCCACCGGCTCGGCGACCGTGGCGACCATTACCGGTGCCGGCATCGTCGCCCCGGTTATCGACCTGGTACCTGGGGTCAACCGTGAGCTGCTGGTGCTGGCCACCGGCGCCGGCTCGCTGATCCTGTCCCACGTCAACGACGCCGGGTTCTGGCTGGTGAAGCAGTACTTCAACATGACCGTGGCAGAAACCTTCAAGACCTGGAGCATGATGGAGACGATCCTGTCGATCGTCGGCATCATCTTCATCATGGCGCTGTCGACGGTGGTGTGACCGCTGATCGGGGTGATGGCACCTGAGCTGCTCGGGTGGGGCCCAAACCAGGTATGAGCCCTACCCAACGCAATGGAGCCTGCCATGACCCGATCGACCCTGCTGCTGGTTGCCCTGCTCACCTCACCGCTGGCCCTGGCGGTCGGCACCGGTCCCACTTATCCCGATGACCCGCACAACCCGGCGCCACAGCCGGGTGTCGATAGCACCCTGAACCCGATCGAGAAGCCAATGCCTAGGGATACCGACCCGCGCATTCAGGGCAATGATCCGGAAAGCCCGCCGGCCAAGCAGAATGACAACCGCGACCTGCCGGGGATGGATGGCAGCGGCTCCGAAGGGACCGGGGGCCAAGGCGCTAATGGGAACAGTGGCAGTCAGCGTTGATAGCCCATTGTTCGCCAGCCAGACGGCCTGAGGTGCAACTGTCTTGCTCAATTTCCAGAATCTGACGCGATCACTGTGGGAGCGGGCTTGCCCGCGAACACCGGCGAAGCCGGTGCCATGCACCGCGTCGCATGCTTCGCGGCGGTTCGACGCCTCGACACGCCCGCTCCCACAGGGTAAAGCGGCGCTTGCTATTGCGCCAGGTTCTAGATATTTAGCAAGACAGTTGCTCCCACAGGATACTCATTCGCCGGTTCAAGCGGATCTGGGCGCTACCACTGGCGTTTGTCAGGCCGGGTAAGCCCCAGCTTCTCGATGCGGTAACGCAGCATGTCCCGCGACAGGCCGAGCATCCGCGCCGACTTGGTGACATTCCAGTCAGTACGGTCCAGCGTCTTGCACACCAGGTCGCGCTCCATGTCCGGCAGGCTGGTACCCGGCTCCGGCTCATGCCTTGGCATTTCGTACACGGTCGCGGTGGGCTGCGCCACCATCGGCTCGTCGATCAAGGCCATGCACAGGTTCAACTGATGCCCCTGCACCACTTCGTTGGGCGCCAACAGCACCGTCTGTTCGAGCATGTTGCGCAGTTCACGCACATTGCCCGGCCAGCTGTAGCTCAACATCAAGGCTTCGGCTTCGGCACTGAAACGCAGGTTCGGCTTGCCGTAACGGCGCCCGTGGTGCGCCAGGAAATGCCGCGCCAGCAACAGTACATCCTGGCCCCGGGCATACAGCCGCGGTACTTTCAGGGCGATGATGCGCAAGCGGAAGAACAAGTCACGGCGGAACTTGCCCTGCTGCACCATCTGCTCGAGGTTGCAGTTGGTGGCACTGATCACCCGCAGGTCGACCTTGCGCTCCTTGACCGCACCGATGCGGCGAATGCTGCGATCTTCCAGCAACTTCAGCAGCTTGGCCTGCAGCACCAGGTCCATCTCGCCGATCTCGTCGAGGAACAGGGTGCCGCCATCGGCTGCCTCCACCAGGCCCACGCGGCGCTCCTTGGCATCGGTGAAGGCGCCCTTCTCGTGCCCGAACAGCTCGGCCTCCAGCAGATTGGCCGGGATTGAGGCACAGTTGAACTCGATGAACGGCCCCTTGCTGCGCGAGCCGTCGAAATGCAGCGCACGGGCCACCAGCTCCTTGCCGGTACCGGTCTCGCCTTCGATCAATACCGGGGGCAGGTCGTCCATCGCCATGCGCCGCTCAGCGTCGAGCACCTGCTGCAGGGTGTGCTTGAGGGTGAGCATCGCCGGCGACTCGCCGATCAACGCCTGCAACCCGGACTTCTGCGCCTCGCGCTCCTGGTAGAACGACAGGGTGCGTTCCATGCGCTCGGCAGCCAGGGCCTTTTCCAGGGTCAGCTTGAGCTCGGCCAGCACCACCGGTTTGGTCAGGTAATGGAACGCCCCCTCCTTCATGGCCTGCACGGCGTCTTCGACATTGCCGTAACCGGTCATCATGATCACCTTCAGGTCCGGCGCCTGCGACACCAGGGTACGCAGCAGGTCGTGCCCGCTCATGCCCGGCAACGAGTTGTCGGTCAGCACTGCATCGGGCTGGGCCCGCTTGATCTGTTCCAACGCCAGCTCCGCACTGTGGCAGAGCGTCACCTCGAAGCCCTTGAGGCTCAGATAGGTGCGAATGTTGTCGCCGAGGATTTCATCATCCTCAACTACCAGGATGCTGTGCTCCATGGTCCCCTCCCGCTGCGATATTGAAAGTGAGGCTGACGCGGGTTCCTTCCTCTTCACGGCTGCTCAGGCTGACCGAGCCGCCAAACCGTTCCATGATCCGCTTGACCAGGGCCAGGCCTACGCCAAGGCCGCCCTGCTTGGTGGTGTAGAAAGGCTTGAACACCATTCTTTCCTGTTGCTGGCTCATGCCCTTGCCGGTGTCGCTGAGCAGCAGCTGCGCACGCTGGCCATCCAGCACGGTGACCTGCGCATGCAAGACACCGCCCTTGGGCATGGCTTCGAGGGCATTGGAAAACAGGCTGTTGAGAATCTGCGTCAACTGCAGCGGCTGGCTGGCCACCCACTGCGCCTGCGGCCCTTCGAAGCTGAACCGCACGCCGTTGCGCTCGATCTGCTGGGCAAAGGCCAGGTGGGTATCTTCGAGGGCCGCCACCAGGTCCACCGCCTCGGCGCTGTCACTGGCCGGGCGCAACGACACCAACAGCTCGCGCACCCAGCGCGACATGCGGTCGACCTGGCTGATGATGTCAGTGATGTTCTTCTGCGCCTGTGGGCTGGCTATTTCCTCCGCCAGTTCGGCGCTGGAGCGGATATTGGCCAGCGGGTTGCGCAAGCTATGGGCCACGGCTGACGACATCTCGCCCAGCGCCACATAGGTTTCGCTGGCCACCAGCCGGTCCTGTTGCTGCTGCATCATGTGCGCAGCGCGGCGCACGATCCAGAACAGCCCAAAGTAGATCAGCGCCCCGCCCACCAGGGTCGAGGCCCAGATCAGCACGTAACCGCGCTGGATGCGCCGCACCAGGTCCTGCGGCTCCTTGTAGATCTCGACCATGGCCATCACCTGCTCGCCCTGGCTGTCGAACAGGGGGATGTAGTTTTCGATGAACAGGTACTTGGGCTCGCGCTGGAATTTCTGCTCTTCCCGGTCGTCCTCGGCCTTGTGGTAACTGGCCGATACCGCCTTGCGCGAGCGGAAGGCGCGGTCCAGGTCGCCGTCGGCTTCGATGCGCTTGCCGATCAGCTCGGGGTTGGTGGACCAGACGATGGTACGGTCACGGGCATAGGCGTTGGCCAGCAGGATGTCCGGCAAGTGCTCGACGTGGTCGAGAAACTCGACCCGGGTCGACTCGGCCAGGGCCGGGCTGACCTGCAGGTGCTGTTGATCCAGCCGCGGGTTCAGCAGTTCACCCATGGTGGTGCCGGGCGGTAGCTGCGAATGACGCACTTCGGCCAGGGCCAGGGACTGGATGAACTGGGCCGTGAGCATGGCATCGCGCTGGACGCTGTCACGCACCACGAAACGGGTCGACACGTAGCCCAGGCCGCCAGCCACCGAGGCGATGATCAACAGGCTGATCACCGAGAACCAGCGCAGCAGGTTGAAATCGCGAAGCGGCACGGCCAGGCCACTGCTGCTGGGCAGTGCGGCGGGTTTTACGGGAACCTCTTCATCCAGCATCTGCATCGCGTCGTTCCCGTACAGGGAGTCCGTTCAGAAGTGTCAGCGTATTGCTACCGATAGTAGCAACTTGATAGCACCTCACCTGGGCGGCAGCCGCCGCCATTTGTCGCGCGTTACCTGCTGCGGGAATTTGCAAGAACTCGGCCAAGCACCAAAACCAATCGTCACATCCATAAAAATCAGGTAGTTATGAGCAATTTGTAAGGCTTGATCTACTAGGCTTCCCCACATTTGGGTAGCCTTTACCCAAAATCTATAAAACCCATATGTTTCAATTAGTTAAAGCATGTTCATGAAGCCATGCATCATCATTGCACCAAACGAAAGCTGAGCGACACCCGGGTGCCATGGCCTTGGCTGCTGCTCAGCCTGACCGAACCACCAAAGCGTTCCATGATCCGTTTGACCAATACCAGCCCGACACCCAGCCCGCCTTGCTTGGTACTGAAAAATGGCCTGAACGCCAGGCGCTGCTGCTGTTCGTTCATGCCCCTGCCGGTATCGGCAAGGCGCAAGGTCAAACTGCGCCGGTCCCGCTTGACCACCTCGATACGCAACCGCCCGCCCTGTTCCATCGACTCCAGGGCATTGGCAATCAGGCTGTTGAAGATCTGCCCCAGCAGCGCCGGGTGGCCGAGCACCTGCACCGGCGGTAACGGTTGCAGGTCCAGGGTTACCCCGCAGCGCGCCAGTGGTACGGCAAAATTCTGCAGGCTTTCCTGCAAGACCTGGGGCAAGTCGACCGGCACCGCTTCGTCGTTCAGCGGCCGCAAGGATTGCAGCAGCTGGCGAATCCACTGCGACATGCGGTCGACCTGGCTGATGATGTCGTTGATGTTGCGCTGCGCCGGGCCTTCATCGAAGGCCTGGGCCAGTTCTGCGCTTGAACGGATGCTGGCCAACGGGTTGCGCAGGCTGTGGGCCACCGCCGAAGATACCTCGCCCAGAGCCACGTAGGTCTCGCTGTTGATCAGGCGCTTCTGTTGCACCGCCATCACGCGCGCGGCGCGGCGCATGATGCCGTACAGGCCGATGTAGACCAGCGCAGCACCGACGGTGATGGCCAGCCAGATGAGAATCAGCCCGTGCTCGATGCGCACGATCAGGTCGTGGGGTTCCTTGTAGATCTCCACCATCGCCGTCACGGTATCGCCATCGGCATCGAACAAGGGGATGTAATTTTCGATGAACAGCTGTTCCGGCGGGACCACGAACTTCTGTTCGGCACGTGCCTGCTCGAAATTGTGGTAACTGGCCGAAACCCGCATCTTGTACTCGAAGGCCCGGTCCAGGTCATCATCACTTTCGATCAGCTTGCCCACCAGCGCCGGGTTGGTCGACCAGATCACCGTCCGGTCCGGGGCATAGATGTTGGCCAGCAGCATGTCCGGCAGGTGGGCGATATGGTCAAGGAACTCACCGCGGGCCTTGCGCCGGGCTTCCGGGTCGACATCGGGCATGAGCGTCCGGTCGGTGCGTGGATCGAGCAGCTCGCCCATGGTGCGCACATTGGGGATCGACACATGGCGCACTTCGGCATCGGCGATCGAGGTGATGAACTGCGCGGTGAGCAACGCGTCGCGCTCGATGCTCTCATCGATGATGAAGCGGCTGGAAATCAGCCCCAGGCCGGCCGCCACCGACAGGATGATCGCCAGGCTCACCCAGGCATACCAGCGCAACAGGTTGAACGGTCTGCGCGGGGCGGCGGGTTCGTTGCCCGCAGGCGCCTCGGTTGCTTCGGAACGGGGGGCGATGTCCATGACCGGACTCCACTGCTGGGCACCTTTGAAAGGTTATAGCCCAGAGTTGGGTAACCTTGGCATTGATTGGGGACGAGTTGCACCACTTTCGCGATGCAAGGCCCGTTCAGAGCGGCGAATCATCGGCCAGCCCCTGCAGCTTGCGGTATTCGCGCAACACGTTTGGCACATAGCGGCGGGTCTCGGCGAACGGCGGTACCGCTCCGCGCCGGCGCACGGCATCGGGGCCGGCGTTGTAGGCGGCCACGGCCAGGGTGATGTCATTGTCGAACAGCGTCAGCATGCGCTTGAGGTAGCGCGCGCCGCCCTGCACGTTGTCTTCGGGGTCGAGGAGGTTTTCCACGCCCATCTCCTTGGCCGTGTCCGGCATCAGCTGCATCAGCCCCACCGCCCCGGCCGCCGAACGGGCCTTGGGATTGTAGCCTGACTCGGCCTTGATCAACGCATGCAGCAGCGCCAGCGGCACATCGTAGTCGCGGGCCGCCGCCGCCACCAGCTCGGCATAGGGCCGCCCGGTGATCAACTGCGCGTCGGCCGGGCCGGCCTGGGCAAGGGGCTCGCTGATCACCCGTTGGTAATGGCGTCCTGGCCGGTGGACGTTGCTCAGTACATAGCTGCCATTGGCATCGACGGAAATGTACATGTCGGCCTGGGCGCATGCCGCCACCAGCCAGGTCACTACCAGGATCACCACACGCATGTCGGTCGCCTCCCCGCCGTGCCCCCCGATCTGGGGGAAATGCCCCGGAAAACCCGGGCTTTTGTGCAACGACGCAAGCACCGTGCCGCTTGCCATGGCGCATGGCGCAAGGCCCCGAGGCAGACGTGCACGGCTGTTGCATGGGGCTTGGAAAAGCGTGTCCCCATGCAGCGGAGGGCTTCACCATGCAGCGCAAATCCAACCCCCAACGGGGCTTTACCCTGCTTGAACTCCTGGTCGTCCTGGTGGTGCTCGGTTTGTTGGCCGGTATCGTCGCGCCCAAGTACTTCAGCCAGCTCGGTCGCTCGGAAGCCAAGGTGGCGAAGGCGCAGATCGAAGGCCTGGGCAAGGCCCTGGACCTGTACCGCCTGGAAGTGGGCCATTACCCCAGCAGCGAGCAAGGCCTGCAGGCCCTGGTCACCGCCCCCAGTGGCGAGGCGCGCTGGTCGGGGCCTTACCTGCAGAAGGCGGTGCCGCAGGACCCGTGGGGTCGCCCTTACATCTACCGTCAGCCCGGCGAAAACGGGGGGGAGTACGACCTGCTGTCGATGGGCAAGGACGGCCAGCCCGGCGGCGATGGCGAAAACGCTGAAATCACCAGTTGGCAATGAGGAGAACGGACATGCGCTACAGCCTCAAGGCCCTCGGCAGGCAGGGCATCGTGCAGATACAGATCGACGCCGAAGACGCCGAGCACGCGCGTCGCCAGGCCGAACACCAAGGGTTGCGGGTGGTCAGCGTGCGCGGCCAGGGCAAAACCCTGGGTGGCCTGGCCTGGCGCCGGGCGGCGACATTCGACCTGGTGCTGTTCAGCCAGGAGCTGACCACCCTGCTGCACGCCGGCCTGCCGCTGATCGATGCCCTGGAGAGCCTGGCGGAAAAGTCCCCCGTCGGGGCCACACGCAAGGTCCTGACCGAGCTGGTGCGCCAGCTCTATGAAGGCCGCTCGCTGTCGCAGTCGCTGGCACAGCAGCCGCGGGTGTTCCCGCCCCTGTACGTGGCGCTGGTGCAGTCCAGCGAACGTACCGGGGCGCTGGGCGATGCCCTGGCCCGCTACATCGGTTATCGCCAGCGCCTGGACCTGGTCCGGCAGAAACTGGTGGGCGCCTCGGTCTACCCGTTGCTGCTGTTGCTGGTGGGCGGCGGCGTGGTGCTGTTCCTGCTCGGCTATGTGGTGCCGCGCTTCAGCCTGGTGTTCGAAGGCATGGGCAGCGAACTGCCCTGGTTGTCGCGGATACTGATGGATGTCGGCCTGTTCCTGCACGCCCAGCAGCTGCCGCTGGCACTGGCGGTTGCAGGTGGCATCGGTACGCTGGTGGTACTGCGCCGCAACCCGCTGGTAAGGCGCTGTGCATCACGCCAACTGCGGCGCCTGCCCGCCTTGCACCAGCGCCTGGTGATGTATGAACTGGCGCGGTTCTATCGCTCGCTGGGGATCCTGCTGCAGGGCGGCATCCCGATTCTCACCGCCATGGGCATGGCCCACGGGCTGCTCGGCAGCGCGTCGGCGCAGGGCCTCGAGCAGGCCAGCCGGCGTGTGGGTGAAGGGCTGCCGTTGTCGGATGCACTGGAGGCCGGCCAGCTGGTCACCCCGGTGTCGCTGCGCCTGCTGCGGGCGGGGGAACAATCGGGAAACCTGGGGGAAATGCTCGAACGCTGCGCGGATTTCCATGATCAGGAAATCGGCCGTTGGGTGGAGTGGTTCGTGAAACTGTTCGAACCGCTGCTGATGACCTTCATCGGGCTGCTGATCGGCGGGATCGTGATCCTGATGTACATGCCGATCTTCGACCTGGCTTCAAGTATTCACTGACCTCAATAGTCGAAGCGATCCACCGCTCGCCGCCGTTCGTTGTCGTCACGCCGGTCATAACTGGCGGTGGTCTGGATGTTGGCATGGTGCGCCAGCTTCTGCGCAATCGACAGGTCATGCTCTTCGATCACCCGGGTGATGAATGCCCGGCGAAAATCATGGGGCATGATCTTCACCCCCACCTGGGCGCCGCGCTGGCGGGCGATGTAATAGATAGCATGCTTGGTGATGCGCGCGCGGGTGATGTGGTTGCCACGGCGGATGCGGTTGAACAGGAACGGGTCGTCCGACGCCCCTTCGGGCAGCGCCTGCCGGCGCAGGTCCAGCCAGGCCTGCAGCTTCTCGAACGCCCAGGCCGGGGCGTACTTGATCAACTGCCGGTTGCCCTTGCCCGTGACCTGCAGGCTGCGCGCCTCGAAGTCGACCTGGCTGAGGTCGATATCCACCGATTCCGATTTGCGCATGCCGGTACCGTAGAGCAAGGCGATGATGGCGGCGTCACGCACACCCTGCGGCCGTGGGTCGGCCTCGCACAGGTCCATCAGTTCGCGAATCAGGCTGCGCCGCAAGTTGCGCCCGGGCGGCAGGCGGCTGCCGGACGCCGGCTTCACTTCACGGATGCGCAACAACTGCTCATGGTCGATCAGCCCTTGGCGCCATGCCTCGTTCATCACCCCGCGCACGGCATTCACATACAGCGACGAGCTGTTCGGTGCATAGCCATCGGTACGTAATGCCGCGACCAGCGCAATCACATGACCAGGCTCGAGCCGGTGCCATGGCACATCGACGAGGTTGCAGTCGACGAAACCGAGCCGGTCGGCGGCGTCCTGGAGGATGTAACGCATGGTCTGCTGGCTGGACGGAGCCAGCCGGGCCAGGTATTGCAGCAGTGGATTTTGCGAAAGGTCGGACAAAACGTGAATCCTGGAGCGAATCGAAGCAACGGCGCGCAATGGTACCGCAAACCCAGCGACTTGATCGAACCCATGGCTTGGCAAGTGATCTGTGGTCTAGAGTTCACACCAAGCACCCACCCACGAGCGCCCATGGTTCTTCACCGCCTGACCCGTACCCACCCCCGCCTGAGCATCGCCGCACTGGTCGGCGTGCTTGGCGCCTGGCTGATCCCTGCCGACGATACTGTCCAGCGCATCCTTGCCGGCTGGAACCTGGGCGTATGGCTGTATCTGCTGCTGGTCCTGTGGCTGAGCTGGCGAGCCAGCCCCGACAAGGTGCGCACGGTCGCCCGTGTCGAGGACGAAAACGCCGGCCTGGTGCTGTTCACCGTGTGCATCGCCGCCATCGCCAGCCTGGCCGCAGTCACCCTGCAGCTGGTTTCCAGCCGCGGCCTGCAAGGCAGCGCGCTGGCCGTGCACTATCTGTATACCGGGCTGACGGTGGCCGGTTCATGGCTGCTGATAGGCTGCATCTTCAGCTTGCACTACGCCCGCCTGTTCTACACCGGTGAGCGCAGCGCACCGGCACTGCGCTTCCCCGACGGTGAGTGCAACCCGGATTACTGGGACTTCCATTACTTCTCGTTCACCATCAGCGTTGCCGTGCAGACTTCCGATGTCGGCGTCGGCGGGCGCGGCATGCGCCGGGTGGTGCTGGCGCATTCACTGGTAGGCTTTGTGTTCAACACGGCGATTCTGGGCTTCACCATCAATATTGCGGCAGGCCTGCTCGGCTAGCACTCGCCCAGCGCAGGCAGCGATGCGCCGGCAGGCTTGCGCCAGGCGCTCGGCATCCAGCACCAGCCCCATGCGCACATGGCCCGCCGCACTGGGGCCGAATGCATCTCCGGGCAACAGTGCCACGCCCTCCTCCAACAGCAGGCGCTGGGCGAAGGCCTGGGCGCTGAGCCCGGTGGCACGGATATCGAGCATGACGAACATGCCGCCGGCCGGTCGATGGGCGAGCACCCCCGGGCAATCCGCCAAGGCCGCGCAGACCCGGTCGCGCCGCTGCCGGTAGGCCTCGCGCATCTCGCGTACAGCCGGCATGTTGTGCTCCAGCGCCGCGCAGACAGCCGCCATGACAAACTCCGGCAAGCCGAACAGCATCGCCATGGCCAAGGTTGCCAGATGTGCAATCAAGGGATGCGGGCCCACCACCCAACCCACCCGCCAACCACTCATGGCATGGGACTTGGACACGCTGTCGATCAGCACGCAGCGCTCGGCCATGCCCGGCAGACTCATCGGGTCTGCCGGTTCGCCGTCGAACAGCAAGCCGCTGTACACCTGATCGCACACCAGCCACAGGTCATGTTCCCGACACAGCTGCGCCAGCAGCGCCATGTCTTGCGGCGAGATGGCGGCACCCGTCGGGTTGTGCGGGGTGTTCAGCAACAGGCCACGGGTGCGTGGGGTAATCGCCCGGGCCACCGCCATCGGGTCAAGGCGAAAGCCCTGCTCCGGGCTGACCGGAACCTGCACGGGCTGCGCCCCACAGGCGCCTAGCACGCCCTGATAGGTCACATACATGGGCTCGGCGACAATCACCTCGTCACCGCCTTCGAACAGGCACTGGCACACTGCGTACAGCGCGCACTGGGCACCGGCCAGGACCATCACCTGGTCGGCCGAAACGTGCGCCCCGGTGCGCCGGGCAATCGCCTGGCGCAGGGCCAGGCTGCCGTGCACGTCACTGTAATGGGTTTCGCCGCGCTGCAGGCTGGCAATCGCAGCGTCGACCACTGACACTGGCGTGTCGAAATCCGGGTCCCCCACCGTCAGCAGGAAGATTTCGCGCCCTTCGCGGCGCAATGCCTGGGCCTGGTAGTGAATATCCCACGCCGCGACGGCTTCGCCGGCGATGCGATGGGTGAGCGTGGAATAACGCATGACTGTCTCCCTGTCTGCCCAGCTCGCACCGCTCGTCCGAAAACGCTGTGCGCCGAATGAGGGTAAAAATAGCAGAGCAAAGCCTTGACCATGCCGCCTTCGTGCAGTGAAAACGTTTGCGTGGCCATTTGCCGTCAGACGGCTCGCATGACCGCTCTGTGACTGCTGTCATGCATTAATACATTTGTCTTGTTTTGCCCCGAACATTACCTGTGGCAGGTGCTATGGTTAGGTTCCCGGCGCCGAACGAACGGCTACCGAATCACCGCGTCCAGGCAAGGACAAGGAGGCTGGCTTGAACAAGATGACGTTCCCCAACGCCTGCCAGGTGATGCGCTGGCATTTCCATCCGCTGGGCTTCGAAGCCAGCATGGATGCACCGCGCAGCATGGTTGCACGCTTGTTTGACCGCGCCACTGGCGAGACCCTGCTGGCCATCGCCGGCATTCCCTGCACGGCGATCATGGCCGCAGCGGATGTCGAACGCATCATCGAGGCCGTGGAGGCCGAGATGGAGGCCTTTGCGCCCCCCTTTACCCTGCTCGATGCGGGTTAGACAACCGCCTCGCTTTCCTCGCGCAACGCCTGCAACTTGCCCATGAACTGCTCGGCCGGCACCGGCTGACCGAGCAAATAGCCTTGCAGCGAATCGCACCCCAGGCGGGTCAGGAAGTCCTGCTGGCGGTTGGTTTCCACCCCTTCGGCAACGATGCGCAGGCCCAGCGCCTGGCCCAGGGCGACGATCGCCGAGACGATCGCCGCGTCGTCGCTGTCCTGCTCCAGATCACGCACGAAACCACGGTCGATCTTCAGCTCGTTGGCCGGCAGCCGCTTGAGGTACATCAGGCTTGAATAGCCTGTGCCGAAGTCGTCGATGGACAAATCCACGCCCATGTCCGACAAGCGCTGCAATACTGTCAGGCTGGCGTCGGCGTCGTGCATGGCGGTGGTTTCGGTAATCTCCAGGGTCAGGCGATTGGCTGCCAGGCCGTTCTCCCGCAAGGCCCGGGCGACGCTGTCCACCAGGCCGGCGTGGCAGAACTGGATGGCCGACAGGTTGACCGCCATGCGCCAGTCCGCATGCCCCTGTTCGACCCACTGGCGCATCTGCCGGCAGGCTTCATCCAGCACCCACTCGCCGATGGGGATGATCAGGCCGGTCTTTTCCGCCAGGCCGATGAAACGGTCTGGCAGCATCAGGCCGTGCTGTGGGTGCTCCCAGCGCAGCAAAGCTTCGGCACCGATCGGTGCGCAGGCCTGGGCGTCGAACTTGGGTTGGTAGTGCAAGCGGAACTGGCCCTGGTCCAGGGCCGTGCGCAGGTCCTGCAACAGCTGCAACTGCTGGCGGGCATTGCTGTTCATCGACGCGTCGAAGAAGCTGTAGCCGTTCTTGCCGGCGCTCTTGGCGTGGTACATGGCAGCGTCGGCGTTGCGCAGCAGTTCGAGCTGATCCTGGCCGTTGCCGGGGTACAGCACGATGCCCAGGCTGGCCGTCAGTTGCAGGTCATGCTCGGCGACGCGGAAAGCGCGTGACACCAGGTTGACCTGCTTGACCGCTACATCCATGGCGTCTTCCGGCTCCTGCAGTTCCACCAGCAGCACGAACTCGTCACCGCCGATCCGCGCCAGGGTGTCCTGGCTGTGCAGATGCCCGCGCAGGCGCGCCGCCACGGCCTTGAGCAACAGGTCGCCGACATGGTGACCAAAGGCGTCGTTGACCGGCTTGAAGCCATCGAGGTCGATGAACATCAGCGCAAAGCAGCCGCCCTGCTCCGCCACCTTGCCAATCGCCTGATCGATCCGGTCGGACAACAGCGTGCGGTTGGGCAGCCCGGTCAAGGTGTCGTGCAAGGCCAGCTGGGTCAGCTCCTGGTTGGCCAGGGTAAGCGAGTGGGCCAGTGCTGCCGTGCGTGCTTCCAGGCGTGCATCCAGCACCGAGGTGAGCAAGGCCACGGCCAGCACCGCCAGGGTGGTGATGAGCACCAGATAGACCAGGCCATCGCCCTGCAACCCGCTGGTCAACGCGCCGCAGTAGCTGCCCTCGGGAAAGTTCGCCGCGGCCATGCCGGTGTAGTGCATGCCGACGATGGCAACCCCCATCACCATGGCCGCCAGGCCGCGCACCTGGCGCACGTACGGAGTGTGCTGGCGCAGGCGGAAGGCAATCCACAAGGCGGCTGCCGAAGCGCCGACCGCAATGGCCAGCGAAGCGCCGAACAAGGCCGGGTCATAATCGATGCCGGGCAGCATGCGCAGCGCCGCCATGCCGGTGTAGTGCATGCAGGCGATGCCGGAGCCCATGATCAACGCACCGAACGCCAGCTGCAGCTTGGGCAGGCTCGGCTGGCTTACCAGCCACAGGGCGAAGCCGGAGGACAACACGGCAATCAGCAGTGACAACACGGTCAGGCCAATGTCATAACCCAAGGCAATGGGCAGGCTGAAGGCGAGCATGCCGATGAAGTGCATCGACCACACGCCGATGCCCATGGCCAACGCGCCTCCCCCCATCCAAAGCTGCACGGCGCGGCCCTTGGCCGTGGCGATGCGGCCGGTCAGGTCGAGGGCGGTATAGGAGGCGAGAATGGCCACGCAGAGTGAGATAAGCACCAGCGCGGAGGAATAACTACCGTTCAGCATTGGAAAATCCAGCTCGGGACAGGGGGGCCCGGAAAAAACTGACGATTGTACTCAAGCTTTGCCGAAACGCACGGGGTTTGTGCGAATGGGAATGGATCCAAAGAATGGAAAAGGTCTTCGGATTGTTTGAAATAGAGCGCTTTCAATGTCAAATGAAGGCATATTGCCACTTGTCGGCTGACTCGCATCTTGTAGGAGCGGCCAGCCGTTGAGCACGGTTCACTCCTGCTGGGCAAACGCCTGTTCGGCATCCCAGCCACCGCCAAGCGCGGCAATCAACTGCACGCTGGCCACCAGGCGCCCTTCCAGCAGGGTCAGTGCACTGCGCTCGTTACTGAGCGCGGTGGTCTGCACGTTGACCACATCCAGGTAACCGATCAGGCCGGCGCGGTACTGGTTCTCGGTCAGGCGCAACGACTCGCGGGCCGCTTCCAGCGCTTCCTGGCGCACCACGGCTTCGTCGGCGTACACCTTCAACTGCACCAGGAAGTTCTCCACTTCCTTGAAGCCGTCGAGCACGGTCTGGCGGTACTGCGCCACGGTCTGGTCATACACCGCCCGGGTGCGGTCAACCTCGGCGCTGCGCTTGCCGGCGTCGAACAGGGTCAGCGCCAGTTGCGGCCCCACCGACCAGTAGCGGTTGGGCAGCTCGATCCAGTTGCTGAAGCTGCTGCTGGAATAGCCGCCGCTCATGCTCAGGCTCAAGTCGGGGAAGTAAGCGGCACGCGCCACGCCGATATTGGCGTTGGCGGCGATCACATTGCGCTCGGCCGATGCGATGTCGGGGCGGCGTTCGAGCAGTTGCGACGGCAGTGCCACCGGGATCTGCGGCAGCGCCGGAATGCGCTTGCTGTCGGCCAGGGAGAACTCGGCCGGGGCCTTGCCGAGTAACACGGCGATGGCGTTCTCGAACTGTGCACGCTGCCAGATCAGGTCGATCAGGTCGGCCTGGGTGGACTTCAGCTGGGTGCGTGCCTGGGCCACCGCATCCGGGCCGGCGACACCGGCGCGGTACTGGTTTTCGTTCATCCGCAGCGAACGCTCGTAGGTCGCGACGGTGGCCTCCAGCAAGCGCTTCTGCTCATCGATCACCCGCAGCTGCAGGTAGTTCTGCACAAGCTCCGACTGCTGGCTGAGGCGGATTGCGGCCAGGTCGGCGAAGCTGGCTTCGGCACTGGCCTCGTTGGCGTTCAAGGTCTCGCGCAGCTTGCCCCACAGGTCGACTTCCCAACTGACGCCGAGCTGCGCGTTGTAGGTGTTGCGGATGCCGCTGCTGTTGTTGGACAGGCTGGAACTGGAACTGCCGGTACCTTGTGCCGAACGGTTCTTGCTGGCACTCAGGTCCAGGCTGGGGAACAGCGACGCCCGGCTGCTGCGCACCAGGGCCTGGGCCTGGCGGTACTGGGCTTCCGATTGCGCAACGGTCTGGTTGCTGCGGTTGAGTTCTTCGACCAGCGCATTCAACCCGGCATCGCCGTAGATCTCCCACCAGGCGCCACGGGCGATGGCATCGGACGGGTTGGCCTGGGTCCAGCCCTCGGCCTGCTTGTACTGCGCCGGCGTGCTCAGCGCCGGGCGGTGGTAGTCCGGGCTCAGGGTACAGGCGCTGAGCATGGCCACGCACAGCCCGGCGCCGGCCAGGCGTGAGCCCCGCCCACGGGTCAGCAACTGCAAGGCACGGTGAAGTGGGGTCTGGGCGAAGTTCATAGCGGCGTGTCCAGGGCGGCGTCGGTGCGTACACCGCGCCAATGGTTGAATCGGTGACGCAGGCGGTCCAGGTACAGGTACACCACCGGCGTCGTGTAAAGGGTCAGCAGCTGGCTGACGACCAGGCCGCCAATGATGGTCAGGCCCAGCGGCTGGCGCATCTCGGCACCTTCGGCGCGGCTGATCAGCAGCGGCAAGGCACCCAGGATGGCAGCCAGGGTGGTCATCAGGATCGGCCGCAGGCGCAGCAGGCAGGCACGGCGGATCGACTCCTCCGGGCTCAGGCCCTGATGGCGCTCCAGCTGCAGGGCCAGGTCGATCATCAGAATGGCGTTCTTCTTCACCACGCCGATCAGCAGGAACAGGCCCAGCAAGGAGATCAGGCTGAATTCGCCGCCAGTGGCGTACAACGCGAGCAAGGCGCCGACACCGGCCGAGGGCAAGGTCGACAGGATGGTCAGCGGGTGGATGTAGCTTTCGTAGAGGATGCCCAGCACCAGGTACACCAGCACCAGGGCACCGAGGATCATGAACGGCTGCCCTTCCTGGGTCTTGGCGAACGCACTGGCCGTGCCGCCAAGCTTGGCGATCACTTCCTCGGGCAAGCCCAGCTTGGCCACTTCCCGCTCGACCGCAGCCATGGCCTGGTCGGGGCTGTAGCCTTCGGCAACATCGAAGGCGATGTCTTCGGAGGCGAACTGGCCTTCATGGCTGACCCGGTCATTGGCCAGGCTGTTCTCATAGTGGGCGATGGTCGACAGCGGCACCCGCGCACCGTCACTGGTGATCACCTGCACCTGCTCCAGGGTGCTTGGGTCCCAGGCGTATTTCGGGTTGATCTCCAGCACCACCTGGTACTGGTTGAGGCTGTCGTAGATGGTCGAGATCTGCCGCTGGCTGTAGGCGTTGTTGAGCACGGCGGTGATCATGTCCATGTCGATGCCCAGGCGCTTGGCCTGGTCACGGTCGACGACCAGGGTCACCTGCTGGGTGCCGGAGCCGTCACGGGCATCGATGGCCGTCAGCTCGGGCAACGCGCGCAACGCCGCGACCACCTTGGGGAACCACTGGCGCAGGGCCGCCAGGTCGCCGCTCTGCAGGGTATACAGGTACTGCGAGGAGGTCTGGTCACGGCCACCGCCGCCCAGTTGCAGGTCCTGGTCGGCCATCAGGAACAGCCGCCCGCCAGGCACCTTGGGCATTTCCTTGCGCAGGCGCTCGATGACCTTCTGCGCATCGAGCTTGCGCTCGGCGATGGGCTTCAGGCGCACCAGCACGAAGGCGTTGTTGGTGCCGCTGTTGCCGCCGATGAAACCCGCCACGCTCTCCACTGCCGGGTCGGCCAACAGCGCGCGGCGGTAGATTTCCATCTTTGGCTGCATGACGCTGAAGGACAGCCCGTCGTCGCCGCGGATGAAACCTTGCAACTGGCCGGTGTCCTGCTGCGGCATCAGGGTCTTGGGCACCACCACGTAGAGGGCGATGTTCAGGCCGATGGTCGCCAGCAGGCTGATCAGCGTCAGGCGCTTGTGGCGCAAGGCCCAGCCAAGGCTGCGGTCGTAGGCATCGACCATGCGCCGGTGCGCCTTGTCGCTCCAGCGCTGCAAGCGTGTCTGCTCGGCACGGTGGGGCTTGAGCCAGCGGGCGCACAGCATCGGCGTGAGGGTCAGCGACACCACCAACGAGACGATGATCGCCGCCGCCAGGGTGATCGAGAACTCCTGGAACAGGTTGCGCACGATGCCGCCCATGAACAGGATCGAAACGAACACCGCCACCAGCGAGACGTTCATCGACAGCAGGGTGAAACCGACCTCCTTGGCGCCGAGAAACGCCGCACGCATCGGCGGCTGGCCGTCCTCGATATGCCGCGAGATGTTCTCCAGCACCACGATGGCATCGTCCACCACCAGGCCGGTGGCCAGGATCAGCGCCATCAGCGACAGGTTGTTCAGCGAGAAGCCGCACAGGTACATCACCGCGAAGGTGCCCACCAGCGACACCGGCACCGCCAGGCTGGGGATCAGCGAGGCGCGCAGGCTGCCGAGGAACAGGTAGACCACCAGGATCACCAGCACCACGGCGATCAGCAAGGTGTGCTCGGCCTCCTTGAGGGTGGCCTTGATCACCGGCGAACGGTCCATGGCCACGTTCAGTTGCACGCTGGCCGGCAGCAGCGACTGCAGGGCCGGCAGCTGCGCCTTGATCTGGTCGACGGTCTGGATGATGTTGGCGCCGGTCTGGCGGTTGACCACCAGCAACACGGCGCTCTGGTCGTTGAAGAAGCCGCTGTTGTAGCGGTTCTCGACGCCATCGGTGATGGTGGCCACGTCCGACAGGCGCAAGATGGTGCCGTTCGACTGGCGGATCACGATCGGCTCGTAGTCCTTGGCGGTTTCCAGCTGGTCATTGGCGCGCACCTGCCAGTTGCGCTGGGCGTCCTCGACAAAGCCCATGGGCCGACGCTGGTTGGCGTTGGACACCGCCGTGCGCACCTCGTCCAGCGACAGGCTGTACTGGTTGAGCAGCTGCGGCTCGACGGCGATGCGCACCGCCGGCAGCGAGCTGCCACCGATCTGCACTTCCCCTACCCCGCTGACCTGGGCCAGGCTCTGCGACAGGATGGTATCGGCCAGGTCGTACAGCTGGCCCTTCTGCAACACGCTGGAGGTCAGCGAGAGCACCATGATCGGTGCCTGTGACGGGTTGATCTTCTTGTAGGTGGGCATGCTGCGCATGCCGCTGGGCAGCAGGTTGCGCGTGGCGTTGATCGCCGCCTGCACCTCGCGCGCCGCACCGTCGATGTCGCGGCCCATCTCGAAGCCGATGATCACCCGCGTCGAGCCCTGGTTGGAGCTGCTGGTCAGGGTGGTGACGCCGGCGATGCTACCGAGCTTGCGCTCCAGCGGCGTGGCCACGGTGGCGGCCATGACCTCGGGGCTGGCGCCGGACAGGTTGGCTTGCACGACGATCACCGGGAAGTCCATCTGCGGCAACGGCGAGACCGGCAGCAGGCCGAAGCTGACGCCGCCCAGCAGCATGATCGCCAGGCTCAGCAGCATGGTCGCCACGGGCCGGCGGATGAAAGGACCGGACAGGTTCATGCCTCGGCCTGCTGCGCGTCAGCGGCCGGGCGCCAGCGGCGGGCCAGGCGGTCGAAGTACAGGTAGATGACCGGCGTGGTGAACAGCGTCAGCACCTGGCTGACCAGCAGGCCGCCGACCATCACCAGGCCCAACGGCTGGCGCAGCTCGGCACCGGAGCCGGTGGCCAGCATCAGCGGCACGGCGCCGAACAGCGCGGCCAGGGTGGTCATCAGGATCGGCCGGAAACGCAGCAGCGCCGCCTGGTAGATCGCATCCTGCGGGCTCATGCCCTGGTTGCGCTCGGCCTCGAGGGCAAAGTCGATCATCATGATCGCGTTCTTCTTGACGATGCCGATCAGCAGGATGATGCCGATGATCGCGATCATGCCCAGGTCGTTGCCGCTGAGGATCAGCGCCAGCAAGGCGCCGACCGCCGCCGACGGCAAGGTCGAGAGGATGGTCACCGGGTGGATGTAGCTCTCGTAGAGCACACCCAGCACGATATACATGGTCACCACCGCCGCCAGGATCAGCAGCAAGGTGCTCGACAGCGAGGCCTGGAAGGCTTCGGCGGCGCCCTGGAAGCGGGTCTGCACGCCAAGCGGCATGCCGATGTCCTGCTGCACCTGCTCGATCACCTTGACCGCCTCGCCCAGCGACGCACCATGGGCCAGGTTGAACGACAGGGTCACCGCCGGGAACTGGCCGATGTGCGAAATGGCCAGCTGCGCCTGGCGCTGCTCGATGCGCGCCAGCGCCGACAGCCGCACCTGGCCGCCATCGGTGGCCTTGACGTGGATCGATTCCAGCGCCTGCGGGCCGATCACCGCCGCATCCTGTGACTGCAGCACCACGCGGTACTGGCTGGCCTGGGTGTAGATGGTGGAGATCTGCCGCTGGCCGAAGGCGTCGTACAGGGCGTTGGTGATCTGCGACACGGTGATGCCCAGGCGGCTGGCCATGTCACGGTCGATCACCAGGTACACCTGCAGGCCCTTGTCTTGCAGGTCACTGGCGACGTCCTGCAGCTCCGGGCGCTGCTGCAGGGCCTGCACCAGCTTGCCGCTCCACTGTGCCAGCAGGTCGGCATCGGGCGACGACAGGCTGAACTGGTACTGGGTGCGGCTGACCCGGTCCTCGATACTCAGGTCCTGCACTGGCTGCATGAACAGGCGGATACCGACCAGTTTGTCGAGTTGCGGCTGCAGGCGGCTGATCACGTCACCGGCGGTGACATCACGCTCGCCGTGGGGCTTGAGGTTGATCAGCAGGCGGCCACTGTTGAGCGTGGCGTTGTCGCCGTCGACACCGATGTAGGACGACAGGCTCTGCACTGCCGGGTCCTGCAGGATGATCTTGCTCAGGGCCTGCTGGCGCTCGCTCATGGCCGCGAACGAGGTGGACTGCGGTGCCTCGGAAATACCCTGGATCACCCCGGTGTCCTGCACCGGGAAGAAGCCCTTGGGCACCACCATGTACAGCAGCACGGTGAGTGCCAGGGTGGCCACGGCCACCAGCAGGGTCAGCGGCTGGTGCTTGAGCACCCACTGCAGGCCACGGCCGTAGTGCTCGATCATCCAGTCGATCCAGGCACCGCTGGCGCGGTAGAAGCGGCCCTGCTCTTCTTCCCTGGGCTCGCGCTTGAGCAGGCGCGCGCACATCATCGGCGTCAGGGTCAGCGACACCACCAGGGAAATCAGGATCGCCACCGCCAGGGTGATGGCGAATTCGCGGAACAGCCGGCCGACCACATCTGCCATGAACAGCAACGGGATCAGTACGGCGATCAGCGAGAACGTCAGCGAGATCAGGGTGAAGCCGATCTGCCTGGCGCCCTTGAGCGCCGCCTGCAGCGGGGTCTCGCCTTCCTCGATGTGGCGCGAGATGTTCTCGAGCATGACGATGGCGTCGTCGACCACGAAGCCGGTGGCGATGGTCAGGGCCATGAGCGTCAGGTTGTTGACCGAGAAGCCGGCCAGGTACATCACGCCAAAGGTGCCGATCAGCGACAGCGGCACGGCGATCGAGGGGATGATGGTGGCGCTGAAACGGCGCAGGAACACGAAGGTGACCATCACCACCAGCACGATGGCGATCAGCAGCTCATGCTGCACGTCCTTGACCGCGGCGCGGATGGTCTGGGTGCGGTCGGTGAGCACCGACACGTCGAGGCCGGCCGGCAGGTTGTCGGTGATCGATGGCAACAGCGCCTTGATGCGGTCGACCACTTCGATGACATTGGCACCGGGCTGGCGCTGGATGTTCAGCAGCACGGCCTGGTTCTGGTTGGCCCAGGCGGCCAGGCGTTCGTTTTCGGCACCGTCGACGATTTCGGCGACGTCCTTCAGGCGCAGCGGCGCGCCATTGTTGTAGGCAAGGATGAGGTTGGCGTATTCCTCGGGCGAACGCAGCTGGTCGTTGGCATCGAGCATCGACACCCGGGTCGGGCCGTCGAAGTTGCCCTTCGGCTGGTTGACATTGGACGCGCCGATCAGGGTGCGCACGTCTTCGAGGTTGAGGCCGTTGGCGGCCAGCGCATCGACGTTGACCTTGATCCGCACCGCCTGGCGCTGGCCGCCGGCGATGCTGACCATGCCCACGCCACTGATCTGCGCGAGCTTCTGCGCCACGCGGGTGTCGACCAGGTCGTTGAGCTTGGGCAGCGGCATGGTCTTGCTGGAAATGGCCAGGGTCAGCACCGGGGTGTCGGCCGGGTTGACCTTGTTGTACACCGGTGGCGCTGGCAGGTCAGTGGGCAGCAGGTTGCTGGCGGCGTTGATCGCGGCCTGCACCTGTTGCTCGGCAACGTCCATGTTCATGTCCAGGCTGAAGCGCAGGGTCAGCACCGAGGCGCCGCCGGAACTGGTCGAGGCCATCTGTTCGAGGCCCGGCATCTGGCCGAACTGGCGCTCCAGCGGGGCGGTCACCGCGCTGGTCATCACCTGCGGGCTGGCGCCGGTGTACAAGGTCATGACGCGGATGGTCGGGTAATCGACCTGGGGCAAGGCCGACACCGGCAGCAGCTTGTAGGCGATCAGGCCGGCCAGGACGATGGCCAGCATGGTCAGCGTGGTAGCGACCGGGCGGAGGATGAACAGCCGTGACAGGTTCATGCGCCCGCCTTGGCTGCCGCTTTGCCGGAAGGCGCTTCATCGGCCTGGGCCGAACCCTTGGCGTCCTGGCCCTGCAGGTGCTGGCCTGGGGTGGTCGGCACTTGCGAGCTGTCCTCGACCACCTCGACCTTGGTGCCTTCGCGCAGGCGGTCGGTGCCTTCCAGCACCAGGCGGTCGCCGGCCTTGAGCCCGTCGAGGATGACACTGTTCTGGCCATCGCTGGCACCGACCTTGAGCTTGCGGATGTTGACAGTGCTCTGTTCGTTGACCACATAGGCGAAGGTGCCGTCGTTGCCGAACTGCACGGCCGCTGCCGGGGCCATCACCACCTGCTTGAGGGTGTCGGCCAGCAGGCGCACGTTGACGAACTGGTTGGGGAACAGCGCCAGGTCCTTGTTCTCGAAGCGGCCCTTGAACTTCAGGGTGCCGGTGGTGGTGTCGATCTGGTTGTCGATGCTGCCCAGTACGCCGGTAGACTGCAGCTTGCTGTCGCTGCGGTCCCAGGCCTCGACGGGCAGGCTGGCGCCGCTGCGGTAACGCTCGAGCACGGTGGTCAGCTCGGTTTCGGGCAAGGTGAAGGCCACAGTGATCGGCTCGGTCTGGGTGATCACCACCAGGGCGGTGGTGTCGTTGGCCGCCACCAGGTTGCCCAGGTCGAGCTGGCGCAGCCCCACGCGGCCGTTGATCGGCGCACGGATCTGGGTGAAGTCGAGGTTCAGGCGGGCATCGTTGACCTGGGCCTGGTTGGTCTTGACCAGCCCCTGGAACTGCGCGACCTGGGCCTCTGCGGTGTCGAGGGTCTGTTTGGCGATGCTGTCCTGGGCGTACAGGCCTTTATAGCGCGCCAGGTCGACCTGGGCGTTCTTCAGTTGCGCCTGGTTCTGCGCCAGGGTGCCTTCGGCCTGCTGCAGGGCGATGCGGTAAGGGCGCGGGTCGATTTCGGCGAGCAGGTCGCCAGCCTTGACCTGCTGGCCCTCCTTGAAGAGGATTTTCACCAGTTCGCCTGCCACCCGGCTGCGCACATTCACCGTGTTGGTCGCGGTGACCGTGCCCAGGGCCTTGTAGTAGAGCGGGAAGTCACCCACGCGCACCGGCTCGACGCGCACCGGCACCGGGTCGGTGGAGCCGCCGAAACCCGGCCGGCCGCCCATGCCCATGCCCACGCCTTTGCCGCCGCGCCCTCCACCAGCCGCTTTGTGGGCAGGCGTTGCCGCGGGCCACAGCCACCAGGCCAGCAGGGCCACCAGCAGCAGGATCAGCAGGCCGACGAGCCAGCGACGAGGGGATCGGGAATTGGACACTTGCATGGGTTGAACGAACCTTGTTCAGAAATGGCGGCTTGGGAGGTTGAACGATAAGCACTGGCACCGGTATAGCAAAGGCTCTTTACCAGAGGTTTACCTTTGCCTGACGTTGCCAAAAGGTTGAACTTTAAATGAAAACGGCCCGGAAAGGGTTCCGGGCCGTTACAGGGTGTTGCTTTGAGAGGAGCCAGGCAGAAGAGTTCCTTTACCTGCCCCGGCCCTATCGCGGGCACGCCCGCTCCTACAGGGATATCGCAGGTCTCATGGGCTGCGCCGTACCTGTGGGAGCGGGCGCGCCCGCGAAAGGGCCGGCACAGGCATCCTCAGCCCGTGCTACCCCAGGCAATCCTTACTTCAGTACAGCCAGGGCTGCATCGTAGTTCGGCTCGTCGGCGATCTCGCCAACCAGCTCGCTGTGCAGCACCTTGTCGTTCTCGTCCAGTACCACCACGGCACGGGCAGCCAGGCCGGCCAGCGGGCCGTCGGCGATGGCAACGCCGTAGTTCTGCAGGAACTCGGCACCACGCAGGGTGGACAGGTTCTTCACGTTGTCCAGGCCTTCGGCACCGCAGAAGCGCGCCTGGGCGAATGGCAGGTCGGCCGAGATGCACAGCACCACGGTGTTGGCCAGGTCGTTGGCCTGGGCGTTGAACTTGCGCACGGACGTGGCGCAGGTCGGGGTGTCGACGCTTGGGAAGATGTTCAGCACCTTGCGCTTGCCGGCGTAGTCCTTCAGCGACTTGTCAGCCAGGCCTTCACCCACCAGGGAGAAAGCCGGCGCCTGGGCGCCGGCCTGTGGCAGGTTGCCGTTGACCTGAACCGGGTTGCCTTTGAGCGTGACTTGAGCCATGACGAAATCCTTATGCGGGGGTTTTGAAAAGGACACTGAGTTAATCATGAAGGCGGCCGGGTGCCTATGGGTACATTGAAATTGTTCTATTGCCGGACAAATCCTGTGGACAAAAAAAAGCCCGGATGGCGACAAAGCCTCCGGGCTTTTCCTGTTGCGGGCAGTGAATCAGCTGATCAGGCCGTACACCACCGAGGTCAGCGCAACCAGGCCGATCACCACCACGAACACGTTCGACAGTGCACCGCTGTACTTGCGCATCGACGGTACGCGACGGATGGCGTACATCGGCATCAGGAACAGCAGCACGGCGAGGATCGGGCCGCCGAGCGATTCGATCATGCCGAGGATGCTCGGGTTGAGGGTGGCGACGATCCAGCAGACCACCAGCATCAGTGCGGCAACCAGGCGGTCCAGGGCCTTGGCACCCGGGCGTGCGCCGGTCTTGGCAATGATGCCCTTGAGGCCTTCACTGGCGCCGATGTAGTGGCCCAGGAACGACTTGGCAATGGCGACAAAGGCGATCAGCGGCGCGGCGAAGGCAATGGTCGGGTTGCTGAAGTGGTTGGCCAGGTACGACAGGATCGACAGGTTCTGCGCCTTGGCTTCGGCCAGCTGGGCACTGCTCAGGGTGAGCACGCAGCTGAACACGAAGAACAGCACCATCACCACCATCAGCAGGTGGGCACGGCGCAGGATCTGGCCACTGCGCGCATCGGCGTGCTCGCCATAGCTGCGCTTCTGGTCCACGGCGAAGGCCGAAATGATCGGCGAATGGTTGAACGAGAACACCATCACCGGAATGGCCAGCCACAGGGTGTGCAGGAATGCCGAACCCGACGGCACCTGGGCGGCGCTGTCGAGGATGCCGCCGGTCCAGTGCGGGATGAGGTACAGGCCGAGCAGGCCCAGGGCAACGATGAACGGGTACACCAGCAGGCTCATGACCTTGACCGTGGCCTGCTCGCCGCAGCGCACGATCGCCAGCAGGCCGAGGATCAGCACGAACGACAGGAGCGCCCGCGGTGGCGGCGCCATGTGCAGCTGGTGCTCCAGGAAGCTGCTGACGGTGTTGGTCAGGGCCACGCTGTAGATAAGCAGGATCGGGAAGATCGCGAAGAAGTACAGCACGGTGATCAGCGCACCGGCCTTGATGCCGAAATGCTCTTCGACCACTTCGGTGATGTCACCGCCGCTGCGCCCGGACAGCACGAAGCGGGTCAGGCCACGGTGGGAGAAATAGGTCATCGGGAAGGCCAGCGCGGCCAGGATCAGCAACGGCCAGAAGCCGCCGAGGCCAGCGTTGATCGGCAGGAACAAGGTACCTGCGCCGATGGCTGTGCCGAACAGGCCCAGCATCCAGGTGGTGTCGTTACGCGACCAGCTGCCGAGGGTGGCGGGGGTCGATTCTGCAAAGCGTTGTTCAACGCTTGGGGCCTGCTCATTCATTCCGGGTGAAGCTCCACTCGCAAGACTGCAACAGGCTGAGAATGGCGAACTAGACGATTCGCCCAACTCAACCGGGGAAGAGGGGCGCGATTGTGCACGGAAAGGTTGCACTTGCGAAGCCCTTTTCCGAGGAGCGGTTGCACTTGTCTTTACAAGCGGGTTGTGCCAAAGGAGGCGCTGCGGTGCAGCCCTTTCGCCGGCAAGCCGGCTCCCACACCTGCAGGCGCCGCGCTTGCCGGCGATGGGCCGCATAGCGGCCCCGTGCGGCCTTATTTCTGTACGGCAGCGAAGGCTTCGGCAACCCGTTGCAGGTTGGCCGGACGCAGGCCGGACATGCACACCCGGCCGCTGTCGATCAGGTACACACCGAACTCGTCACGCAGGCGACGCACCTGCTCGACGCTGAAACCGGTGTAGCTGAACATGCCGCGCTGGCGCAGGAAGAACTGGAAGTCCTGGCCTGGCAGCAGGACCGCCAGGGCATCGACCAGTGCCTGGCGCATGTCGAGGATACGCTTGCGCATCACTTCCACTTCTGCCGCCCACTGGGCGTTGAGTTCGGCGTCGCCAAGCACGCCAGCCACCAGCTGGGCACCGAAGTTGGGCGGGCTGGAGTAGTTGCGGCGCACGGTGGCCTTGAGCTGGCCGAGCACGCTCTGGGTGGTGGCTTCGTCGTCGCAGACCACCGACAGGCCCCCTACCCGCTCGCCGTACAGCGAGAAGATCTTGGAGAACGAGTTGCTGACCAGGCACGGCACGCCGGCACGGGCCATTTCGCGGATGGCGTAGGCGTCTTCCACCAGGCCTTCGCCGAAGCCCTGGTAGGCGATATCGAGGAATGGGATCAGCTGGCGTGCCTTGACCACTTCCACCACTTGTTGCCACTGGCCCTGCTCGAGGTCGGCACCGGTAGGGTTGTGGCAGCACGGGTGCAGCAGCACGATGCTGTTGGCTGGCAGCGCCTGCAGGGCCTGCAGCATGCCGTCGAAGTCGACGCCACGGCTGGCCTGGTCGAAGTACGGGTAGGTGTGCACCTTGAACCCAGCACCTTCGAAGATGGCGCGGTGGTTGTCCCAGGTCGGGTTGCTGACCCAGACTTCCGACTGCGGGAAGTAGCGCTTGAGGAAGTCGGCACCGACTTTCAGCGCACCGGAACCGCCCACGGTCTGCACGGTGGCCACGCGCTTGCCGGTCACGGCCGGGTGGTCGGCACCGAACAGCAGCGACTGGATCGCTTGGCGGTAGCTGGCCAGGCCTTCCATCGGCAGGTACAGCGAGGCTTCGTGGTCAACACCGGCGATGCGCTTCTCGACCGCATCGACCGCCGCCAGCTGCGGCACCACACCGGCCTCATCGTAATACAGGCCGATACTCAGGTTGACCTTGTCGGCGCGCGGGTCGGCCTTGAAGGTTTCCATCAACGAGAGGATCGGGTCGCCGGCATAGGCATCGACATGTTTGAACACAGCGTGCAGCTCCTTGGATCAGGACAGTTCGGAAAGACTGCCCTGAGGATACCCGGAGTCGGGCCCAAGGAACATCACATAAGTGCAAGGTTGTCTATGCAACTTTGCACAGCTGGGGATTTGTGCTGGATTCTTCGCGGGCATGCCCGCTCCCACAGGGATATCACAGCCCTTGAGATCTGTGCAGTACCTGTGGGAGCGGGCTTGCCCGCGAAGAGGCCGGATCAGCCAAGCAATTCTTTCAGGCCTTGCAGCTCTTGCTCAGTTACCGCCACCCCTTCTCGCTCAGCCTGTTCCCGCTCGCGGTAACGCCGCTCGCCCGGCATCCGCGATAGCCCCGCGGCTTGCATGTGCTCGACCAGCTCGCGGCTGCGCTGGGCAAACCGCTCACCCTCGGCCTTGCTCGGGTCAATGACGATGATCAATTGCCCGGTCCACGGCGTCTTCGCTCCCGGGTGCCCTGACCAGTCGAACTCCCAGGAGAAATGCCCACCAGTCAGCGCCGCTGCCAGCAACTCGACCATCATCGACAGTGCCGAGCCCTTGTGCCCGCCAAACGGCAACAGCGCGCCGCCTTCGAGAATGGCCTTGGGGTCGGTGGTTGGCTGGCCCTGGGCATCCACGCCCATGCCTTCGGGCAATGCCTGGCCGGCACGCGCGGCGATCTGCACGTCGCCGTGGGCCATGGCGCTGGTGGCCATGTCGAAGACGATCGGATCATGCCCCGCGCACGGCGCGGCGAAGGCGATCGGGTTGGTGCCGAACAACGGTTTGCGCGCACCGTGCGGCACCACGCAGGTCATGCTGTTGACCACGCTCAGCGCCACCAGGCCTTCCTCTGCGAACGGCTCTACATCGGGCCACAGTGCGGCGAAATGGTGCGAGTTATGGATCGCCAGCACGGCAATGCCGGCGCTGCGGGCCTTTTCCACCAGCAACCCACGCGCCGCCGCCAGGGCGGGCTGGGCGAAGCCACCGGCGGCATCCACACGCACGTAGCCTGGCGCCACATCGGTCACCTGCGGCGTGGCACGCCCATCCACCCAGCCGCTGGCCAGGGTCGAAACGTAACCGGGGATCCGAAACACGCCGTGGCTGTGGGCGCCATCGCGCTGGGCACTGGTGCAGTTGTGGGCAAGCACGGTGGCCACCGTTTCGCTGCAGCCGTGGCGCTGAAAGATCGCTTGCAACAGCCCCTGCAGTTCGGTGAAGGGCACGCGCACGAGCGGGCCGGTGGAAGGTGCGGACATCTGTAGCTCCTTTCTTGGAATTGGAATGGCAACAGCGTGTGCAACGACAAAAACTTTCCGATAAGTGACAGCTATCTGTCAATTGTTGACGACATGACAGAAAACAGCCATTTTCTAATCCACGCCTCACCTGGAGCAGCCGCATGAGCCAACCGATCAAGCAACGCCTGGAAAACAGCCTGCAAGGGGCCGCTGCCTCGGGCCGCAAGATCGCCAGCTACATGCTCGCCAACCTGCACGAACTGCCGTTCCAGACCTCGGCCAGCATTGCCGCCAAGCTGGGCGTCAGCGAATCCAGCGTCGGGCGCTTCTGCCGCTCCCTCGGTTATGCCCATCTCAAGGCGCTCAAGCAAGACCTGCAGAGCGACCTCGGCGACGGGCCGTGGCTGATGGGGGATCGCCTGCAAGAATATCGCCAGAACGAGGACGTCAGCGACAACGCCGGCAGCCTGGAGCTGGAAATGGCAGCCCTGGTCCGCGTCCACGAATACCGCCAGAGCGACGCCTGGCACGCCGTGGCCCAGCGCCTGGCAGAAAAGCCACGAGTGTGCATCGCCGGTTTCCAGACCGAGCGTGGCATCGCCATGTGCATGAGCCACCTGCTGCAGTACCTGCGCGACGGCGTGCAACTGGTCGATGGCAGCGCCGGGCATTTCGGCGACGTGCTGCTCGGCCGCAGCGAGGCCACCACGCTGGTGGTGTTCGAGGCCCGCCGCTATTCGCGCCATGCCCTGCTGCTGTGCCAGAAGGCACGCGCCGCAGGTATCCCGGTCACCCTGGTGACCGACACCTTCTGCGACTGGGCCGACGCCCATGCCGACGAAGTGTTCCGCATCCCCACCGAATTCAACCTGTTCTGGGAGTCCACCGCGACCATGCTGTCGTGGGTGCACCTGATGGTCAACGAGGTCTGCAAGAAGCTCGGGCCTGATGTTGAAAAACGCTTGGAAGCAACTGCCGCTCTACATAACGAGTTCGTCGGCTACACCTCGTGGCCAGCGAACAAACAACAATAGCAAGAGTGCAAGAGGTGCGAGATGAACAAGACCATGGCTATGCTGGGTGCGTGTGCCCTGTTGCTGGCAGGTAACGCCAGTGCCGAGACCCTGCGCTTCGCCACCGAAGGTGCCTACCCGCCCTTCAACTATGTCGATGCCGACAACCAGCTGCACGGCTTCGACATCGACATCACCCATGCCCTGTGCGAACAGATGAAGGTCGAATGCACCCTGGTCGCCCAGGACTGGGAGGGCATTATCCCGGCGCTGATGGCGCGCAAGTACGATGCCGTGGTGGCGTCGATGATCGACACCGAGGAACGGCGCAAGAAAATCGCCTTCACCGACCACTACTACCGCACCCCGCTGACTGTCGCCGTGGCCAAGGACAGCAAGATCAGCGATGCCCAGACCCGCTTCGACGGCTATACCGTCGGCGCCCAGTCGTCCTCGACTCAGGCCATCTATGCCGAAGACGTGTACGCCAAGGCCGGCGCCGACGTGAAGCTGTACCCGACCATGGACGAGGCCAACGCCGACCTCGCCGCCGGCCGCCTGGACGGGGTGATCGCCGACAAGTTCCCGCTGCACGAGTGGATGAACAAGAACGGCCAGGCCTGCTGCAAGATCCTCGGCGACGTTGCCGACACCAAGGCCGACGCCGCCATTGCCGTGCGCAAGGACGACGATGCCCTGCGCCAGCGGCTGAACACCGCACTGGCCGCGATCGTTGCCAACGGCACCTACCAGAAGATCGCCAGCAAGTACTTTGCCTTCGATATCTACAACTGATCTTCGGAAAACTGCGCAATTTCTGAGCGGCCTCGCCGAGGCGTCGGCGAGGCCGCCCCTACAAGAAACCGCGCAGCCCATCCAAGGGGTTCGTCATGCTCGATCAATTGTCCTTGCTGTCCTTCGCCAGCGGAGGCTGGGGCCAGGCGTTGCTGGCCGGCGCGCTGGTTACCGTTTCCCTGGCCCTCGCCTGCCTGCCCATCGGCCTGCCTCTGGGCCTGGCCGTGGCCCTGGCGGCGCGTTCGCGCAAACGCCTGCCACGGGCCTGGGCCACCACCTTCTCCACAGTGTTCCGCGGCCTGCCCGAGCTGCTGACCTTGCTGATCATCTATTACGGCTGCCAGATCGCCGCGCAGAAGCTGCTGGCGGCGATGGGTTATGAAGGCGAATTCCTGATCAACACCTTCCTGGCCGCGATGATCGCCTTCAGCCTGGTATTCGCGGCGTTCTCCAGCGAAATCTGGCTGGCCGCGTTCAAGACATTGCCCAAAGGGCAGCTGGAGGCCTGCTCGGCACTGGGCCTGAGCAAGCGCACCGGGTTCTTCAAGGTGGTGCTGCCGCAACTGACCCGCATCGCCCTGCCGGGCCTGTCGAACAACTGGCTGTCCCTGCTCAAGGACACTTCGCTGGTGTCGACCATCTCGCTGGTCGACCTGATGCGCCAGACCAACCTCGCCGTCAGCGTGACCAAGGAGCCGATGTTCTTCTATGGCGTCGCCTGCCTGGGCTACCTGCTGTTTTCGGCCGCCTCGGGACGGGTATTCGCCTATATCGAGCGGCGCAGCAACCGCCACCTGCAAGGAGCACGCGCATGAGTGCCGAACAACTGCTGGGCCTGGTGCTGGACCCGGACCTGCTGGAACGCTACGGCCCGCGTTTCGTCGATGGCCTGCTGGTGACCGCCAAGCTGGTGGCGATCTCCTTCAGCCTGGGCGCCGTGCTCGGCCTGCTGCTGGCCCTGGCGCGCATGTCGCGGCACAGGGTGCTGCAACGCATGGCGGCCGGCTACATCTACTTCTTTCGCGGCTCGCCGCTGCTGGCCCAGCTGTTCCTGCTGTACTACGGCCTGGGTTCGCTCAAGGGCTTCTGGCAGGACGTCGGCCTCTGGTGGTTCTTCCGCGAAGCCTGGTTCTGCACCTTGCTGGCGTTCACCCTGAACACCGCCGCCTACCAGGCCGAGATCTTCCGCGGCAGCCTGATGGCCGTGGCGCCAGGCCAGTACGAAGCAGCGCGCGCACTGAACCTGAAGCGTTCGACCACCTTCTTCAAGGTGATCCTGCCGCAATCGTTGCTGGTGGCCATAGGCCCCCTGGGCAACGAGCTGATCCTGATGATCAAGGCCAGCGCCATCGCTTCGCTGGTGACCCTCTACGACCTGATGGGCGTGACCAAACTGGCGTTCTCGCGCAGTTTCGACTTCCAGATCTATCTGTGGGCTGCAGTGCTCTACCTGGTGATCGTCGAACTGGTCCGGCGCTTGCTCAAACACCTGGAGGCCCGCCTGGGCCGCCACCTGAACTGAACGAAGGATACATTCATGCATTGCCAGACCCTTGTTCTCGGCGCCGGCATCGTCGGCGTCAGTACCGCACTGCACCTGCAGGCCCGGGGGCGCCAGGTGATCCTGATCGACCGCGACGACCCCGGCAACGGCACCAGCCATGGCAATGCCGGGCTGATCGAGCGCTCCAGCGTGATCCCCTATGCCTTCCCCCGGCAGTTTGGCGCCTTGCTGCGCTATGGCCTGAACCGCCAGCCAGACGTGCGCTACAGCCTGCTGCACCTGCCCAAGGCGGCACCGTGGCTGCTGCGCTACTGGCAGCAGTCGGCGCCCGGCCGCCTGGCCGGGGCGGCGGCCGACATGCTGCCGCTGGTGCAGCGCTGCGTCGAGGAACACGATGCACTGATCCACGCAGCCGGCCTTGAAGGGCTGATCCAGGCCAAAGGCTGGATCGAGGTCTATCGCGACCCGGCGCTGTTCGAACAGGCCAAGGCCGAGCTCAAGGGCCTGGCCCGCTATGGCCTGCAATACGAAATCCTCGAACGTGGGCAACTGCAGGCACGCGAACATCAGCTCGACAGTGCGGTGGTCGGCGGCATCCACTGGCTCGACCCGAAGACTGTCAGCAACCCAGGCGCCCTCACCCGCGGCTACGCCGCGCTGTTCGTGCAGCGTGGCGGGCAGTTCCTGCATGGCGATGCGCGCAGCTTGCGCCAGGCCGGCAGCCAATGGCAGGTCGAGAGCCAGCGTGGGCCGATTACCGCCGACGAGGTGGTGGCCTGCCTGGGCCCGCAGTCGGGCGACCTCTTCGAGCGCCTGGGCTACCGCATTCCGCTGGGCATCAAGCGTGGCTACCACATGCACTACGGCACCCGCGACGGCGCACAACTGCAGCATTCGATCTGCGACACCCAGGGCGGCTATGTACTGGCGCCCATGGCCCGCGGCGTGCGCCTGACCACCGGCATCGAGTTCGCCGCCAGCGGCGCGCCGGGTAACGAAATCCAGCTCAAGCGCTGTGAAGCCCTGGCACGCAAGCTGTTCCCGGCCCTGGGCGAGCGCCTCGATGACAAGCCCTGGCTCGGCCGCCGCCCGTGCCTGCCCGACATGCGCCCGGTGATCGGCCCGGCGCCCCGGCACAAAGGCCTATGGTTCAACTTCGGCCATGCCCACCACGGCCTCACCCTCGGCCCGGTCAGCGGCCGCCTGGTGGCCGAACTGCTCACCGGCGAACGCCCTTTCACCGACCCTGCGCCCTACAGCGCGGCACGTTTCGACTGACACCCAGCGGGAGAACAACAACATGACCGCCCCCATGAGCGTTGCCAGCCTTGCCCCCGAACCTGACCCACGCCCGGAGCTGATCCGCATCGAGGGCCTGAACAAGCACTATGGCGCTTTCCATGTGCTGCGCGACATCAACCTGCAAGTGCGCGAAGGCGAGCGCATTGTCCTGTGTGGCCCGTCCGGCTCGGGCAAATCGACGCTGATCCGCTGCATCAACCGCCTGGAGATCGCCCAGCAAGGCAGCATCCGGGTCGCCGGCACCGACCTTGCCGCCAACACCCGCCAGGCAGCCCAGGTGCGCAGCGAGATCGGCATGGTGTTCCAGCATTTCAACCTGTTCCCGCACATGAGTGTGCTCGACAACTGCCTGCTCGCCCCCACCAGCGTGCGCGGCCTGTCGCGCAAGGACGCCGAGGAACGGGCGCGCCTGTACCTGAGCAAGGTCGGCATCGAGAGCCAGGCGCACAAGTACCCCAGCCAGTTGTCCGGCGGCCAGCAGCAGCGCGTGGCGATCGCCCGGGCGCTGTGCATGAAGCCGCGCATCATGCTGTTCGACGAGCCGACCTCGGCGCTCGACCCAGAGATGGTCGCCGAGGTGCTGGACGTGCTGGTGCAACTGGCCGGCACCGGCATGACCATGCTCTGCGTCACCCATGAGATGGGCTTTGCCCGGCAGGTGGCGGAACGGGTGCTGTTCCTCGAAGGCGGGCAGATCATCGAGGACAGCCCGCCCCAGGTGTTCTTCAACCAGCCGCGCACCGCGCGGGCCAAGGCCTTCCTGGCGCAGATACTGCACTGAGCGGCCGATCATTGCAGCGCTGCAATGATCCAACTGCGTCGTTAAATATAATTGACCTTACCCCCTGCCAAACCCTTGCCGGCTCAGGCTCGCAAGGGTTCAGCCCCCGTAATTCGGCGCCTGAACCGCTTTTTGCTCGTTTGACATATCGAACGGCTCTGGCAAGCTATCTACAAGCCCCGACCGGAATCGTCCAGTGATGAGCCGGCAGTGCTCGGGACTTCAGGTAGCACATCCAGGCCACGTGCCGTGCACCTGCACAACAACGACAGGCAGAGCCCTGTCATAAGGTGACATATGTCCAACAGCAACATTGGCAACAAGCAACCTTCCCTGCGCAAACCCGTCGTCCTGATGACCATGGGCAGCCAAGAGCGCAAAGGCCATGACTATCAGGTCATGACCCACAAATACATCACCCCGCTGGTCGACTTCGCCGATTGCGTCCCGGTCCTGGTGCCCACCTGCTGTGGCATCGAAGACCTCGAGACCTATCTGGACATGGCCGACGGCGTGTACCTGACCGGTGCCGGCAGCAACATCGACCCGACCCTGTACGGCCAGGAAAACCAAACACCCGGCAAGGGCCAGGACAAGAACCGCGACCTGTTCGACATCCCGCTGGTCAAGGCAGCGCTCAAGCGCGGCCTGCCGATCTTCGGCATTTGCCGTGGCATGCAGGAAATCAACGTGGCCCTGGGCGGCGACATCTACCAGAAGGTCTACGCCGAGCCTGGCTTCAACGACCACCGGGAAAACCCGGAAGATCCGGTCGATGTGCAGTACGCCCAGGTGCATGGCGTGAAGATCAAGCCGGGCAGCTGGCTGCGCGAAACCCTGGGCACCGACGAGATCCGTGTGAACTCGCTGCACGGTCAGGGCCTGCGCAACCTCGGCGCTGGCATCGAGCCGATCGCCCACGCCGAAGACGGCTTGGTCGAGGCGATCCATGCCCCGAGCATCTCGCCTTTCCTGTTTGCCGTGCAGTGGCACCCGGAATGGCAAGCGGCGAAGAACCCCGATTCGATCAAGATCTTCCAGGCCTTTGGCGATGCCTGCCGCGCCCAGGTGCGCAAAAGCCAGATCAAGCGCCAACAGGCCGCCTGACACTCGGTTTCAGCTTCGTTAGCTTTGATCGCGGGGCGGCGCAAGGCCGCCCCCGCTTCCCCGGTCACCCTCTGCTGGTCCCAGAACACTTCCCGTGGAAGCGGGCGGCGGGCTTGTCCCTGTCTCCGCGATCGTTTTTTCTCCCCCTCAAGAGATACGATGACTGATTGCGATTAACCTGAGCTTCAGGTTGTCCTTCAACTCATTGGCTTTCCGCTCCGGCCTCTTCGCGGGCAAGCCCGCCCCCACAAAGGCCTGCACTCCCCTCTAGCCCTGCACCCGACCTGTGGGAGCGGGCTTGCCCGCGAAAAACCCGACACCGTCCTTACGGCCACCCTCTGCCTGCCCGGTAAAAAATTCTGCAAAGGGGACTAGTCATCGTACATGTTGTACGATAACTTACCTCCAACGCAGAACAACACCCTTCACCCAAGCGCCACAGGATGCCTACAACAATGACTCCACAAGAACTGAAATCCATCCTCTCCCACGGCCTGCTGTCTTTCCCGGTCACCGACTTCAATGCCCAGGGCGACTTCAACCAGGCTGGCTACATCAAGCGCCTGGAGTGGCTCGCCCCGTACGGCGCCAGCGCCCTGTTCGCCGCCGGTGGCACCGGTGAGTTCTTCTCCCTGGCCGCCAGCGAGTACAGCCAGGTGATCAAGACCGCGGTCGACACCTGCGCCAAGTCGGTGCCAATCCTTGCCGGCGTCGGTGGCTCCACCCGCCAGGCCATCGAGTACGCCCAAGAAGCCGAGCGCCTGGGTGCCAAGGGCCTGCTGCTGCTGCCGCACTACCTCACCGAAGCCAGCCAGGACGGCGTCGCCGCCCACGTCGAAGCCGTGTGCAAATCGGTCGACATCGGTGTGGTGGTGTACAACCGCAACGTCTGCCGCCTGAACGCCAACCTGCTGGAACAGCTGGCCGAGCGCTGCCCGAACCTGATCGGCTACAAGGACGGCCTGGGTGACATCGAACTGATGGTGTCGATCCGTCGCCGCCTGGGTGACCGTTTCAGCTACCTGGGTGGCCTGCCGACCGCCGAGGTGTATGCTGCGGCCTACAAGGCACTGGGTGTACCGGTTTACTCGTCGGCGGTGTTCAACTTCATTCCGAAGACCGCGATGGACTTCTACCACGCCATCGCCCGTGACGATCACGCCACCGTGGGCAAGCTGATCGACGATTTCTTCCTGCCGTACCTGGACATCCGCAACCGCAAGGCCGGTTACGCCGTGAGCATCGTCAAGGCCGGCGCCAAGATCGCCGGTTACGACGCAGGCCCGGTGCGTACCCCGCTGACCGACCTGACCGCTGAAGAGTACGAAATGCTCGCCGCGCTGATGGACAAGATGGGGCCGCAATAAACGCACCCCGCGGCCTGCCATTGCCGCATCCGGAGTGGGCCCGCCCCACTCCGGCTACAACTCGTGAGCCCGCACAAAAATAACTAGTGGGAGAATTACCAGCATGCAAGCGACTAAAAAGACGCATGTGCGCTACCTGATCCTGTTCATGCTGTTCCTGGTGACCACGATCAACTACGCAGACCGAGCAACCATCGCCATCGCAGGCTCCAGCCTGCAGAAAGACCTCGGCATCGACGCCGTCACCCTTGGTTATATTTTCTCCGCCTTCGGATGGGCTTACGTGGCCGGGCAGATCCCCGGTGGCTGGCTGCTGGACCGCTTCGGCTCGAAGAATGTCTACGCCTTCAGCATCTTCACCTGGTCGCTGTTCACCCTCCTGCAGGGCTTTGTCGGCGGCCTGCCGGTGGCCTGGGCGGTGGTGACCCTGTTCACCCTGCGCTTCCTCGTCGGCTTTGCCGAAGCCCCGTCGTTCCCGGGCAACGCCCGCATCGTCGCGGCCTGGTTCCCGACCCAGGAACGCGGCACCGCCTCGGCGATATTCAACTCGGCGCAGTACTTCGCCACCGCACTGTTCGCGCCGATCATGGGCTGGATCGTGTTCAGCTTTGGCTGGGAGCATGTGTTCGTGGTCATGGGCGCACTGGGCATCGTGTTCAGCATGGTATGGCTCAAGACCATCTACAACCCGCGCCAGCACCCACGCATCAGCCAGGACGAACTCGAGCACATCGAGCAGAACGGCGGCCTGGTCGACATGGACCAGAAACGTGGCAACGATGGCCCGAAATGGGGCTACATCAAGCAACTGCTGACCAGCCGCATGCTGCTGGGCGTGTACCTGGGCCAGTACTGCATCAACGCCATCACCTACTTCTTCCTCACCTGGTTCCCGGTGTACCTGGTGCAGGAACGGGGCATGACCATCCTCAAGGCCGGCTTCATCGCCTCGTTGCCGGCGGTGTGCGGCTTCATCGGTGGCGTGCTCGGCGGGGTGATTTCGGACTGGCTGCTGCGCCGCGGCAACTCGCTGACCTTCTCGCGCAAGCTGCCGATCGTCTGCGGCCTGTTGCTGTCGACCACCATGGTCTTCTGCAACTATGTCGACGCCGAGTGGATGGTGGTCGGCTTCATGACCCTGGCCTTCTTCGGCAAAGGCATCGGCGCGCTGGGCTGGGCCGTGGTGGCCGACACCTCGCCCAAGCAGATCGCCGGGCTGTCCGGTGGCCTGTTCAACACCTTCGGCAACATCGCCTCGATCACCACGCCGATCGTCATCGGCTACATCATCAGCGCCACTGGCTCGTTCAAGTGGGCCCTGGTGTACGTGGGGGCCAACGCCCTGGTGGCGGTGTTCAGCTACCTGGTGATCGTTGGCCCGATCAAGCGTATCGAGCTGCGCGACGATGCCCCGAAGCCACAGGCTGAGCCTGCCACCAATGGCGAACTGGCCAGCTCGCGTCACTGAGTGAACACGCCCGCGCCGGCCGTTGCCGCCGCGGGCGGATGTACAAAAAGCCTGAGAACCTGACAAGTAGGGCCCAAACATGCAGTTGATCGAACATTCCGACTCGCCCCGCTACGTCCGCCTGCACGATGACGATAACGTCGTGGTAGTGGTCAACGACGGCGGCCTGGGCGAAGGCGCCCGCTTCGCCGATGGCCTGACCCTGGTCGAAGGCGTGCCACAGAGCCACAAGGTCGCCACCGTGCCGATCGCCAAGGGCGAGCCGGTGCGCCGCTACGGGCAGATCATCGGTTATGCGCTGGAAGACCTGCGCCAGGGCAGCTGGGTGCAGGAAAGCCAGCTGGCCATGCCGGCCGCCCCGGAACTGGACAGCCTGCCGCGCTGCGACGCGGTACCGGATGCCCTGCCCCCGCTGGACGGCTTCACCTTCGAAGGCTACCGCAACGCCGACGGCACCGTCGGTACCCGCAACATCCTTGGCATCACCACCACCGTGCAATGCGTGACCGGCGTGCTGGAACACGCGGTCAAGCGCATCCGCAGCGAACTGCTGCCCAAATACCCCAACGTCGATGACGTGGTCGCCCTCACCCACAGCTACGGCTGCGGCGTGGCCATCAACGCCCGCGACGCCTACATCCCGATCCGCACCGTGCGCAACCTGGCGCGCAACCCCAACCTCGGCGGCGAGGCGCTGGTGATCAGCCTGGGTTGCGAAAAGCTCCAGGCCGGCCAGGTGATGCATGACAACGACCCGTCGGTGGACCTCAGCGAGCCTTGGCTGTATCGCCTGCAGGACGCCAGCCTCGGTTTTGCCGAAATGATCGAGCAGATCATGGGTCTGGCCGAAACCCGCCTGAAGAAGCTCGACCAGCGCCGCCGCCAGACCGTGCCGGCCAGCGAGCTGATCCTCGGCATGCAGTGCGGCGGCAGTGACGCCTTCTCCGGCATCACCGCCAACCCGGCGCTGGGCTACGCTGCCGACCTGCTGGTGCGTGCTGGCGCCACCGTGCTGTTCTCGGAAGTGACCGAAGTGCGCGATGCCATCTACATGCTCACCTCGCGCGCCGAGAACCAGGAAGTCGCCGATGCCCTGGTGCGCGAGATGGACTGGTACGACCGTTACCTGCAGCAAGGCGCGGCGGACCGCAGCGCCAACACCACGCCAGGCAACAAGAAAGGCGGCCTGTCGAACATCGTCGAGAAGTCCCTCGGTTCGATCGTCAAGTCCGGCAGCGGCGCCATCCAGGGCGTGCTCGGCCCGGGCGAGCGGGTCAACCGCAAGGGCCTGATCTTCTGCGCCACCCCGGCCAGCGACTTCGTCTGCGGCACCCTGCAACTGGCCGCCGGCATGAACCTGCACGTGTTCACTACTGGCCGTGGCACGCCGTATGGTCTGGCCATGGCCCCGGTGGTCAAGGTCTGCACCCGTACCGAGCTGGCCCAGCGCTGGCCCGACCTGATCGACATCGACGCCGGGCGCATCGCCAGTGGCCGCGCGACCATCGAGGAACTGGGCTGGGAGCTGTTCCACTACTACCTGGACGTGGCCAGCGGCCGCAAGCAGACCTGGGCCGAACAGCACCGCCTGCACAACGACATCACCCTGTTCAATCCGGCACCGATTACCTGATGCCCGCGCTTGCTCGCTTTCCCTGTGGGAGCGGGCGTGCCCGCGAAGCAGCCCACGCGGTGCATGGCACCGGCTTCGCCGGTGTTCGCGGGCATGCCCGCTCCCACAGGGGCAAGCAAGTCCGCCAATCACGGTTTTTCCTTCACCTATCTACAGGAGCACCCCATGCCTGAGATCCTCGGCCACAACTTCATCGCCGGCCAGCGCAGCGCCGCTGGTTCGCAACGCCTGCAGAGCCTGGACGCCACCACCGGTGAGGCCCTGCCGTACAGCTTCGCCCAGGCCACCGAAGCCGAAGTGGACCAGGCAGCCAAGGCTGCCGCCGCTGCCTTCGTCGAATTCCGCAACCTCAAACCGGCCCGCCGCGCCGAGTTCCTCGACGCCATCGCCGCCGAACTGGACGAACTGGATGACGCCTTCGTCGCCATCGTCTGCCGCGAAACCGCCTTGCCTGCCGCTCGTATCCAGGGCGAGCGTGGCCGCACCAGTGGCCAGATGCGCCTGTTCGCCCAGGTACTGCGCCGTGGCGACTTCCTCGGTGCGCGCATCGACCTGGCCCTGCCCGAGCGCCAACCGCTGCCGCGGGTCGACCTGCGCCAGATGCGCATCGGCGTCGGCCCGGTCGCCGTGTTCGGTGCCAGCAACTTCCCCCTGGCCTTCTCCACCGCCGGTGGTGACACCGCCGCAGCCCTGGCTGCCGGTTGCCCGGTGGTGTTCAAGGCGCACAGCGGCCACATGGCCACCGCCGACCTGGTCGGCTGCGCCATCCAGCGCGCCGCCGAGCGCACCGGCATGCCCAAGGGCGTGTTCAACATGGTGTTCGGCGCTGGCGTCGGCGAGCCGCTGGTCAAGCACCCGGCCATCCAGGCCGTCGGCTTCACCGGTTCGCTCAAGGGCGGCGACGCCCTGTGCCGCATGGCCGCCGAGCGCCCGCAACCGATCCCGGTGTTTGCCGAGATGTCCAGCATCAACCCGGTGATCATCCTGCCAGGCGCCTTGGCCAAGCGTGGCGAGGCCATCGCCCGCGAGCTGGCCGGCTCGGTGTGCATGGGTGCCGGGCAGTTCTGCACCAACCCGGGCCTGGTGATCGGCGTGCAATCGGCACAGTACAGCCAATTGCTCGCCGACCTCGGCCAGCACCTGGACCAGCAGGCCGGGCAGACCATGCTCAACGCCGGTGGCCTGCGCAGCTACGTCGGTGGCCTGGAGCACCTGCACGCCCACGCCGGTATCGAGCACCTGGCCGGCCAGGCTCAGGAAGGTGCCCAGGCCCGCGCCCAGCTGTTCAAGGCCGATGCCCGCCTGCTGGTGGAAGCCGACCCGCTGCTGCAGGAAGAAGTGTTCGGCCCGACCACCGTGGCGGTCGAGGTCAAGGACAACGACCAACTGCGCGCCGCCCTGCTCGGCTTGCGCGGCCAGCTGACCGCGACGCTGATCGGCGAGCCTGAGGACTTCGAAGCCTACGCCTGGCTGGTGCCGCTGCTGGAAGAGAAAGTCGGTCGCATCCTGGTCAACGGCTACCCGACCGGTGTGGAAGTGTGCGACGCGATGGTTCACGGCGGGCCGTACCCAGCCACCTCCGATGCCCGTGGTACCTCGGTCGGCACCCTGGCCATCGACCGCTTCCTGCGCCCGGTGTGCTACCAGAACTACCCGCAGGCGCTGCTGCCGGAGGCGCTGCGCGACGCCAACCCACTGGGGCTGCGTCGCCTGGTGAATGGGCAGTGGAGCGAAGGCGCGGTCTGATCGCCCAGTAACAAGAAAGCCCCGCATCTGCGGGGCTTTCTTTATTACCTGTACCGGCCCTTTCGCGGGCAAGCCCGCTCCCACAGGTACAGCGCTGGCCCAAGGCCTGGTGATATCTCTGTGGGAGCGGGCTTGCCCGCGAAGAGGCCGGAACAGGCGATAGAAGGCTCAGGCCCCCTGCGCCTCGGCTTCTTCATGGGCCTGGCGCAGGCGCTCGCGGCTGTTGCTCAGGTGCATGCGCATGGCCATCTTCGCCCCTTCGCTGTCGCGCCGGGCGATGGCTTCATAGATGGCCTCATGCTCGTGCATCAGGCGGCTCATGTAATGCGCCTGGTCATCATGGGCCAAACGCGCCGAATTCAACCGGGTCCGCGGAATGATGCTGGTACCCAGGTGGTTGATGATATCGGCGAAGTAGTGGTTGCCGCTGGCCTGGGCGATACGCAGGTGGAACTGGAAGTCCGCCGACACCGCGTCAGTGGCATGCGCAGCCCCCTCGTTGAGTTCGTCCAGCGCTGCGCGCATGCCGGCCAGCTCCTCGTCGCTGCGCCGTTGCGCCGCCAGGCCCGCCGACTCGATTTCCAGGGCGATGCGCAGCTCCAGCACCGCCAGCACCTCGCGCAAGGTGACCACGGTCGCCGGGTCGATACGGAAGCCTCCGGTGGCTGGTGCATCCAGCACGAAGGTGCCGATGCCATGGCGCGTCTCTACCTGCCCGGCCGCCTGCAGCCGGGAGATCGCCTCACGCACCACGGTGCGGCTGACGCCCTCCTCGGCCATGATCTGCGACTCGGTCGGCAGCTTGTCGCCGCGCTTGAGCTGGCCGCTGCGAATGCGCTCGGTCAGCACCGTGACCAGTTCCTGAGCCAGACTTCGCGGCTTGCGCCGGGTCCTTGCCTGTACCTGCTGCTCTGTCATGCCCTGTATTTCACCTTGAAAGACAGCCGTCATGATAGCGCAAGCAGTTGTACGATCACATACACCCGACGGGGTATTTCATCAAAGCGCTGCACCGCGGGCGCGCCCCAGTACACTATCAACCGGTGCATATGACGGGACTGAGCGAAAACATGAACGAAACCCGATACACCGTGGTGGCCAAGGACTTGATGGCAGGCATCGCCAGCGGTCGTTACCCGGTGGGCAGCCTGCTGCCGACTGAATTCGAGCTGTGCGACCTGTATGAGGTGAGCCGGCACACGGTGCGGGCGGCGATCAACCAGCTGCTCAGCCAGGGGCTGGTGTCACGCCGCAAGCGGGTCGGTACCCGGGTCGAGGCCAGCAGCCCGCGCAGTGGCTACTCGCAGTCGCTGGCGACAGTGGCCGACCTGGCGCACCTGGCGGAAACCCAGCAACGGGAGATCCAGCACGTGCGCCACTTCGTTGCCGACCTGAGCGAAGCGGCGCGCCTGGGGCTGGTGCCGGAGGAGCATTACTTCTGCGTATCGAGCATCCGCGTCGATCGCCAGCACAATGCCGCGCCCCTGTGCTGGACCGATGTCTACGCCCAACGCGACTACGCGGCGGTCATCGATCTGGCCCACGAACACCCCGACCAGTTGATCGCAGGCTTGATCGAACAGCACTATGGCCGAACGATCGCAGTCGTCGACCAGCAGGTGCGGGCCGTGTTGCTGACGGCAGAGATGGCGCGTGAACTGAAGGCCGAGGCAGGCGCTCCAGGGCTGAAGATCATCCGCCATTTCCGCGAGGAAAACGGCGACCTGATGGCGGTTTCCGAGACGGTTCACCCGGATGATCGGTTCACCCTGGTGACCCAGATGCGCCGCGACAAGGCACCGGCCTGAACGTTGTGTCACCACCGACGCTGAAGCCTGCGCAACACCTGCAGGAGCGGGCTTACCCGCGTTGAGGCCGGGACAGGCTGTACATCATTGAAGTACTGTATGCGCTTTCCATGGAAGGAAGCCCCGCATGAAACCGCTTGACCGTGCCCTGCTCACCTGCGGCCTGCTCATCCCGTTCTGGCTGCTGATCGGCGTCTGGCTCACCGCCCGGGCCTACCCCGGTTATGACCACCTGCAACAGGCCATGAGCCAGCTCGGCGCCCAAGGTTCCCCGACCCAGCACTGGTCGCCCCTGGCCAACAACTTCCCCCTCGCCCTGCTGTTCGCCTTGTTTGCCTGGGGCCTTGCCCGTCGCTGGCGCGCCTCGAGACTGGCGCTGCTCAGCGCGGCCCTGGTCCTGCTGCATGGCCTGGGCAGTCTGGGTACTGGCCTGTTTCCGTGCGACCAGGGCTGCGCACCTGCCGAGCCGTCCAGTTCGCAGCAACTGCACAACTTCTGCGGCCTGCTGATGTTCATCTCATTGACCGTGGCCAGTGCGCTATGGGTCCGGCTTGGCAAGCGCCTCGCCGGCTCAAGGGCCTTGGGCTGGTTTTCGCTGGTGTGCGGGGTTGCTGCGGTGACCACCGTTGTATTCATGGCCCAGGCCGCCCAGAGCGGCCAGATGTTTGGGCTGTACCAACGGCTGAACTATGGCGTGTCGGTGGTATGGATCGCCGGCCTGGCGCTGAGCAGCCTGCGCCCGGCACTGGCAAATCGCTTGCGCATCGCCACTACCTGATTCGAAAATACTGGCCCCCAGGCATCTGAAGCGAAGGCAAACTCCTTTCATCTTCAGATGCTTAGGACAGCAACATGCGAAAAATTCTAGCAACGATGGCTGGCTGCCTGCTGGCCACTGTCGCCTTCGGCGCCCAGGCCAAGGCGCTGAGCCAGAATGACCGCCAAACCTGTGGATGGGGCTCGCAGATCGCCGCCGAAGCGCAGCAGGCCAAGCTTTCCGGCGTTACCCTGTACGCCACCCGCAAGAAGCTGCAGGTGCGCCGGTTCGCCAAACCCTGGATGCGCATGACCGCCATGGGCATTACCGAACAGACCTACAACAGCCGTTCACGGCTCAAGCCATCGGCGATCAAGCAGACTTACTATGAGCAGTGTGTTCAACACTCGCTCGCGAGGCGATAATCAATTAAATCAATAAGTTATCAAACATACTTAATCTGATTTATTTAAGAGTTCAGCTGAGATAGACCGGCTCGCAGCGCACCTCGGTCTTCACCGAATTGGCGATGAAGCACTCTTCATGAGCGAGGTGGTGCAGGCGCTCGAGCTGATCCGGGGTGGGCTGGCGCTCCCCGGAAAACTCGACTCGCGGGCGCAGGGTGACCACCGTCATTGCCATGCGCCCCTCATCATTGCGCGCCATGAGGCCCACGGCATCGTCGGCATAGTGCTCGACGCAAAAGCGCTGCTTGGCCGCCAGCGACAGGAACCACAGCATGTGGCAGCTGGACAGCGCGGCGATGAAGGCCTCCTCAGGATCTACTGCCGAGGCATCGGACATCGGCAGTGGCACCACATGGGGCGACGACGACCCCGGCACTTCGATGCCACCGTCGAAGCGCCACAGGTGCCGGCGGCTGTACTGGTTGCCGAGAAAATCCTGGCCTTCACGTGCCCAGGCCACGTGGGCGGTGTATTGCGCCATGCGAACCTCCTTGTTCAATTGATCGGGTGATATCAGCAGCCGCTGAGCGCCACCGGGCGGCGTTCGCCTGCAAAGAACAGCGGGCGCAGGCGCACACCGACCAGGTTGCCGGCGTAGGCCGCGATCAGCCACAGCCAGCCGTGCACGCTACCCGAAGCGATGCCACTGAAGTAGGCGCCGATATTGCAGCCATACGCCAGGCGCGAACCATAGCCCAGCAGCAGGCCGCCGATCACCGCGGCAATCAGCGATGGCAGCGGAATCTTCAGGCTGGGCGCGAAGCGGCCCGCCAGGCCTGCCGCCAACAGCGCACCGAGCACGATGCCGATGTCCATCACCGTGGTGATGTCCTGCCACAGCGGCGCAGCCAGTGCCTTGGCATTGGCCGGGGCCTGCCAGAACACCCAGCTGCCGACGTCGACACCAAAGCTGGACAGGGTTTTCGCGCCCCACAGGGCGAACGCCGAGGTGATGCCCCACGGGCGGCCGGCCAGGGCCAGCGTGGCGTAGTTGAGCAAGGCCAGGGCAATCGCCCCCCACAGCAGCGGCCACGGGCCACGCAGGAAGCGGCGCAGGCCCTGGTGCTCGCTGCTCACAGGGGCTTGCAGGCCACCATGGCGACGCTTTTCCAGCACTACCGTGGCCCAGGCGATCAGCGCGAACACGGCAACGCTGACCAGCAGCGCTGGCGCCACGCCCCAGGCCTGGACGATCGAGGTGGCCGGGAACGAGGGCAGCGCGAACCACCAGTCGGCATGGTGGGTGGCGCTGACCGAGCCGATGATGAAGAAAAGCAGGGTCACCAGCATTCGCGCATTACCACCGCCCACGGTGAACAGTGTGCCCGAGGCGCAGCCACCGCCCAGTTGCATGCCGATGCCGAAGATGAACGCACCGAACACCACCGACACGCCCGCCGGCGCGACCAGGCCAGTGACCGGGTTGCCGAACAGGCTACCGGCCGACAGCGCCGGGAAGAACAGCAGCACGGCCAGGGTCAGCATGACCATCTGCGCACGCAGGCCGGCGCCACGGCGTTCGGTGATGAACACCCGCCAGGCCGAGGTGAAGCCGAAAGCGGCGTGATAGAGCGTCAGGCCCAGGGCAGCACCGACCATCAGCAGCAGCACCTGCTTGAAGCCGGCGTTGAGGTTGAGGAACCAGGCGCCGGCCAGCAGCAGGGCCAGGGCGATCAAGGGTGCGCCGAGGCGGCGCGGTTTGGGTGTGGCGGTTGCGGAAAGACCCATCGGAATACTCGGATTACAGTGAAACGGGGGGCGAGTATACCCCCAAAGCTGGGATGTGTTGCCTGAACCGGCCTCTTCGCGGGCACGCCCGCTCCCACAGGTACCCCAAAGACCTTGAGGAAAAGGTAATCCTGTGGGAGCGGGTTCACCCGCGAAGGGGCAGGCACATCTGTTAGGCTGATAATCACCTGCCAAAGCCAAGCGAAGCATTCGTTCCATGGATGAACTGCGCAAGATCGACCTCAACCTGCTGCTCACCCTGCATGCGCTGCTCAGCGAAAAGCACGTGACCCGCGCCGCGCTGCGTCTGCACCGCAGCCAACCCGCCGTCAGTCATGCCCTGGCGCAGCTACGTGCACACTTCGACGACCCGTTGCTGATCCGCCAACACGGCCAGATGGCCCTGACCGCCCGCGCCCAATCCCTGGCCAAACCGCTGCAAGACGCCCTCGGCAGCCTCAACGGCTTGCTGGCCGCGCCCCAGTTCGACCCTGCCCACGCCCAGCGCCGCTTCAGGTTGTCGCTGTCCGACTATTCCTCGCGCATCATCCTGCCGCCGCTGGTGCGCCACCTGCGCCACGTCGCCCCCGGCGTCGACCTGGCCATCAGCCAGGCCAGCCGCGAAACCATGCTCGCGCAGTTGCTCGATGGCGAACTCGACCTGGCCCTGGGCATCTTCCCGGAATTGCCCGCCGACATCACCGCCCAGACCTTGTTCGAAGACAGCTTCATCAGCGTCGCCGATCGGCAGGTGCTGCCCGCCAAGGGCGGGCTCAGCCTGGAGGACTGGCTGACGCGCCCGCATGTGCTCATGGCCATGCACCCCGATGCCCATGACGAGATCGAGCGCGCCTTGGCCGCACAAGGCTTGCGCCGGCATATCGCGTTGGCGTTGCCGCACTGGAGCGCTGCCGTCGAGGTGCTCGCGGGCACCGACCTGATCCTCACCGTGGCCAGGCGTGCGGTTGGCCCGATGGGCCAGCACCCGTCACTGCGCCCGTTCACCCCGCCGTTGGCGATCCCCGCCCTCGCCTATCAACAGGCCTGGCATGCGCGCAAGGGCAGCGACCCCGGCCATCGCTGGCTGCGTGAAGCGGTCTGGGCGTGCAGCCAACCGGGGCAATGATCAACGCTCGACCACGGCCTGGCCGGATGACGGGGTCGAGGTCCAGCCGCCCTGGACCAGCAACACGCCGCCCAGGATCAACAGCACGCCGGCAACCCTGGCCAGGTTCACCGGCTTGCTGGCCACGCCCATCAGCCCGAAGTGATCGACGACCACCGACGTCAGGATCTGCCCTGCCACCACCAGCACCAGAAAGCCCGCCGTGCCCAGCTTCGGTGTCAATGCTGCGGCACCTGCCACGTAGAGGGCGCCCAGCACGCCGCCGATCCACAGCCACCACGGGCCTTGCAGCGCCTTGCCCAGGTCGGGCATGGGCACCCGCAGGATCAGCAACGCCGCGATCACCACCACCGAACTGACCGTCAATGAGGTGAAAGCACCCCACAGCCAGTGCCCCAGGGCACGGCCGACGGCAGCGTTGCTGGCGGCCTGGTAAGGCAATACGAAACCCGCAACCAGGGCCATCGCCACGGGAAGGCATGCAAGCAGAAGGGTCTTGTAGATCATGGAGGCACTCATCTGTGACAGGATGAGCCCATGATCGGTGAATCGATGGTGACTATGGAAATTGAAAAGGTGCACGCAGAGTATTCGTTACATGCATGCTGATGAATGGCCTGTTCCGGCCCTTTCGCGGCCAAGGCCGCTCCCACAGGGATTTGTGGGAACGGCTGCAGGCGCGAACAGGCCAGCTAGCCAATATCAACGCCAGGTATCGACCCGCAGCACTTCGGTGTAGATCGCATCGACGGTCTGGCCGACCTTGAGGTTCTTCATGCGTTTCTGCAGGTCAGGGTTCTCGACCTTGACCACCTGCACTTTGCCTTCCGGCGGCAACAGGGTGACTTCATGATTCTTCAGGTCGATCTTCTTGATCTGCGAGGTCACCCGGACCTGGCGGAACGCTTCACCGCCCGGGTTGGGGTTGTCCTTGGTGGCGCGGATTTCCCCGGATTCTTCAGTGGCCTTCGGCGCGCCGCCCACGTCGCTGTTGAGCACATAGGCGATGGCCCGGGTGACATAGATATCGACGTTGTCACCGACCTTCAGATTGGGCAACGCCTTGGCCTTTTCCGTCAGTTGCAGCGTTACATCCTTGTCGTTCGGCCCTTTGACCGTGACTTGGCGGTTGGCCAGGTCGATGGCCGTGACCTGGGTTTTGACATGGCTTTCCAGTGCCTGGCTGCCAATCGGAATCTCGGCAGCCTGCACCGTGAAGGTGGCAGCGGACATCAAGGTGGCAAGGGCAGCAGCTCGAGCGAGGGTGCTTATAGGATTCATAGGCCTGCTTCCATGTGATCAAGACCGGGTGTGTGCGTGAAAGGTTTACGCGCAAACAAGCATAGCCATTGCCCGCCACTCTGCAGGCAATCGCCACGCCGGCGTGCTTCCTGGTTGCTGCGACGATCAGTTACGCGTCACTCGCCACACTGTGTTGGCCAGGTCATCGGCAATGATCAACGCGCCACGCGGGTCGACCGTCACCCCCACCGGCCGGCCTCGGGTCTTGCCGTCTTCCCCGCGGAACCCGGTGGCAAAGTCGATCGGTTCCCCGGCCGGCTTGCCTTCCTTGAACGGCACGAAGATCACCTTGTAGCCCACCGGGTTCGGACGGTTCCAGCTACCGTGCTCGCCCACGAACACCCCATCGGCAAAGCGCTCGCCCATGGCTGAAGTGGAGAAGTCCACACCCAGCGCGGCAACGTGGGAACCCAGGCTGTAATCCGGCTTGAGCGCGGCGGCCACCTTGTCCGGGTTCTGCGGCTTGACCCGCTCATCGACGTTCTGCCCCCAGTAGCTGTAGGGCCAGCCATAGAACCCGCCCTCACGCACCGAGGTGAGGTAGTCCGGCACCAGGTCCGGCCCCAATTCATCGCGCTCGTTGACCACCGTCCACAGCTGCCCGGTGTCCGGTTGAATGGTCAGTGCCGTCGGGTTGCGCAAGCCGGTGGCGTAAGGCCTGTGCGCGCCAGTCACGGCATCGATCTGCCAGACTATGGCGCGGTCGATCTCGACCTCCATGCCGCGCTCGGTGATGTTGCTGTTCGAGCCGATGCCCACGTACAGGTAGCGGCCATCCGGGCTGATGGTCAGCGCCTTGGTCCAGTGGTGGTTGATCTCGGCCGGCAGGTCGGTGACCTTGGTCGGCGGGCCACCCGCCTGGGTCTGGCCGTCCTGGTAATCGAAACGCACCAGCGCATCCTGGTTGGCCACGTACAGCTTGCCGTCGGCAAAGGCCAGGCCGTAGGGCGCGTTGAGGCCTTCGGCGAACACCGTCTGCACCTCATAAGTGCCATCGCCATCGGCATCACGCAGCAAGGTCAAGCGGTTGCCGCCCTTGACCTGGGTGTTGCCCTTGGCCTTGATCTGGCTGGCGATCACGTCCTTGGGCTTGAGCTTGGCGGCACTGCCGCCACGCCCTTCGGCGACCAGGATATCGCCATTGGGCAGCACCAGGCTCTGGCGTGGAATCTTCAGGTCGGTGGCAATCGCCGTGATGCTGTAGCCCTCGGGTACGGTGGGCTTCTGCTCGCCCCACTGCGCCGGTTGGGCGATCTTCATGCTCGGCAACAGCCCACGCTCGGGGGCCGGCAGTTTCGGGTCAGGGCCCAGAGCCTGGGTCGGCTCGCCCTCACCGCCACACGCGGCCAGCAGCAGCGCCACGCTCAACAACGACCATCCATGCAATGGTTTCATGCCTCACCTCCCGAACGCAGGTTGCTCATGCCCAGCCATGCGGCCACGCAGGCCAGCACGCTGACCACCACCGACAGCACCAGGCCCGCCGGCATCACCGCCCAGGCGTCCTTGGCATGTTCGAAGGCATTGATCAGCCCCAGCACCCAGGTCACCAGCAACAGCAGGAAGTACAGGGTCGGCCGCCCGCCCTTGCGCGGTGCGCGGATCAGGTTGGCCAGGGCGAACAACAGCGCCAGGCCGCAGAACAGCAAGCCACCGGCAATCAGCCAGGCGGCGAAGTTGCTCCACTGGATCTGGTAGCTCTTGAAGTAGGCAATGTCGCTCAGCAGTGCGCCGAGAAACAGCGGGACCGTGCCGGCCAGCAGGATCGCGTGCAGCGGGCTGGGCGTGCATCGGTAGAGGGTTTGCTCTGTAGCGCTCACGGCGCCTCCTTATCAGTCGGTGACCCGGGGCTGACAGACGGGCGCGGGGCCTGTTCCGTCAGGCATGCGCAGGGTGCGCTCAAGTAGGGATCACCTTGACGTTCGGATAGTTCACCGCTTGGCTTGATAGAAATATCCTGAAAGACTTTGCGCGTCGCTACGAGGGATACCATGAAAACCAACCGCACACGACCTTATGCGTACTGGACCGCGCATGCCTTTCTGGCCATCAGCCTGGTGCTCAATGCCGGCTGCTCGAGCAAAAACAGCAAGGCGCGCTACTACGCCGCGGCGCCGGGCTCCAACTGTTACGCCAAGGCGCTGCCAAGCACCGGCGAAGGCGGCCTGGCCTGGGGCAACACCTTGGGCATTGCCAAGCAGAAGTCGCTGAACAATTGCATCCGCTATGCCGGCCGCTCCGGTGGTACCCCAGACACCTGCCAGGTGGTACTGGCCAAGTGCAAGAACTGACGCTTACTGATCGGCAGAGCGAAAGGTATTCCACCCTGTCTTGCATGGAGGTGCGGGGACGCCCGCCATGCAGCCTCAAGCGCCGCGCCCCTCAGTAACGGATGATCACCACTTCCAGGTACTCGCTGGGCACTACCAGAGACGATGCCCCTGCCTGATTGTTCTCGTTCAGCAGTGCCGTCAGGTCAGCCTCCAGGGCTTGCGCCGCCTCTGCCGACAACGCCGCGAACGCCTTGTGCACCGGGCCGTACCAGGTGCGGAACACCTCGATGAAATGCGCCGCCGAGCGATAGCGGAAGTTGAACTGCTGGCGGCTGACATCCATCGCGCCGATCTTGCCGGCAAACAGCTCGCGCAACTGCGCTTCATCACCCCAGCGCGACGGTGGCAAGGCGCCGGGAGGCGGTGGCGCATGCCGGCCGAGGGTCTTGAACATCTGCCCGATGAACCCCTGCGGCGTCCAGTTGGCCAGGCCGATGCGCCCGCCCGGGCGACAGACGCGGGCCAGTTCCCGTGCGGCCTGGGGCTGATCAGGGGCGAACATCACGCCAAAGGTAGACAGCACGACGTCGAAGATACCGTCCTTGTAGGGCAGCGCCTCGGCATCGGCCACTTCGAAATCGACTTGGAAGTGTTCCGCGCGGGCGCGCTCTTCACCGCGCTTGAGCAGTTCGGCCACATAGTCGGTGGAGGTGACCCGACAGCCGCGCCGGGCGGCGGCCAGGGTGGCGTTGCCGTTGCCGGCGGCGACATCCAGCACTTGCTCGTCCCAGCGCAAGTCGCAGGCTTCGGCCAGGCGTTCACCCACCAGTTGCAAGGTGGTGCCGATCACCGCGTAGTCGCCGCTGGCCCATGCCGCTTGCTGGCGGGCCTTCAGTGCATTGGTATCCAGAGGAGTGCTCATGGTCTGCGCCTTCTTGTTGTGCGCGCGGCCGAGGTCCTTCTGGCGGTCTACGCGCCATGGAATGGGATAGCTTTGAGCGGGATTCAGCTAAGCGCTGATGAGGGGGAGCGGCAAGCGCGAAGCAATACCAATTGGCGATTAGGGCATGAACTTTCGGTTATTGGGGCTGCTTTGCAGCCCCAACGATGTGTCAGGCGAACTTGGCCCGCGCCGCATGCAGCTTCTTGTAGCTCTCGATCAGGCGCAGGTGGCGGTCCAGCCCTTCAAGCTTCATGCTGGTCGGGGTCAGCCCATGGAAACGCACGCTACCGTCCACCGAACCCAGCACCGCGTCCATTCGCGGGTTGCCGAACATGCGGCGGAAGTTGGCCTCGTAGTCGGCCATCTCCAGCTCGTCGTCCAGCTGCACTTCCAGCACCACGTTCAGCGCCTGGTAGAACAGGCCACGCTCCACCGTGTTGTCGTTGAACTGCAGGAACGCCTCGACCAGCTCCTTGGCATCCTCGAAGCGCTTGAGCGCCAGGCAGATCAGCAGCTTCAGCTCAAGAATGGTCAGTTGGCCCCACACCGTGTTCTCGTCGAACTCGACGCCAATCAAGGTGGTGATGGTGGTGTAGTCATCCACCTCGCAGTTGTCCAGGCGCCGGCGCAGCGCGCGCAGGGCGCGGTCGTCGAGGCTATGCAGGTTGAGGATGTCGGCACGGAAACCCAGGGCGCGGTTGGTGTTGTCCCAGATCAGGTCCTCGACCGGGTAGATCTCCGAATAACCCGGCACCAGGATACGGCAGGCTGTGGCGCCGAGGTTGTCGTACACGGCCATGTACACCTCTTTGCCAAAGTCTTCCAGAATGCCGAACAGTGTCGCGGCTTCCTGAATGTTGGAGTCTTCGCCATGGCCGGAGAAGTCCCACTCGACGAACTCGAAATCGGCCTTGGCACTGAAGAAGCGCCACGACACCACACCGCTGGAGTCGATGAAGTGCTCGACGAAGTTGTTCGGCTCGGTCAGCGCATGGCTTTCGAAGGTCGGCTGCGGCAGGTCGTTGAGGCCCTCGAAGCTGCGGCCTTGCAGCAGTTCGGTGAGGCTGCGCTCCAGCGCCACTTCAAAGCTTGGGTGGGCGCCGAACGAGGCGAACACGCCGCCGGTGCGCGGGTTCATCAAGGTCACGCACATCACCGGGAACTCACCGCCCAGCGAGGCGTCCTTGACCAGCACCGGGAAGCCCTGCTCTTCCAGGCCCTGGATGCCGGCGAGGATGCCCGGGTACTTGGCCAGCACGTCCTGCGGGACATCCGGCAGGGCCAGTTCGCCCTCGAGGATTTCGCGCTTGACCGCGCGCTCGAAGATTTCCGACAGGCACTGCACCTGGGCTTCGGCCAGGGTGTTGCCGGCGCTCATGCCGTTGCTGAGGAACAGGTTTTCGATCAGGTTGGACGGGAAGTACACCACCTGCTGGTCGGACTGGCGCACGAACGGCAGCGAGCAGATGCCGCGCTCGGTGTTGCCGGAGTTGGTGTCGTACAGGTGCGAACCGCGCAGCTCGCCGTCCGCGTTGTAGATCTGCAGGCAGTATTCGTCGAGGATTTCTGCCGGCAGCGCGTCCTTGGGGCCTGGCTTGAACCACTGCTCGTTCGGGTAGTGCACGAACGGCGCGTTGGCGATGTCTTCGCCCCAGAACTGGTCGTTGTAGAAGAAGTTGCAGTTCAGCCGCTCGATGAACTCACCCAGCGCCGACGCCAGTGCGGCCTCCTTGGTCGAGCCCTTGCCGTTGGTGAAGCACATCGGCGACTGCGCGTCGCGCACGTGCAGCGACCAGACGTTGGGCACGATGTTGCGCCACGAGGCGATCTCGATCTTCATGCCAAGGCCGGCGAGGATGCCGGACATGTTGGCGATGGTCTGCTCCAGCGGCAGGTCCTTGCCGGGGATGTAGGTGGTGGTGTCGGCCACCGGCATCAGCAGGCCCTGGGCATCGGCGTCGAGGTTGTCGACTTCTTCGATGATGAACTCGGGGCCGGTCTGCACCACCTTTTTCACGGTGCATCGGTCGATGGAACGCAGGATGCCCTGGCGGTCCTTCTCGGAAATGTCCTCAGGCAGCTCGACCTGGATCTTGAAGATCTGGTTGTAGCGGTTCTCCGGGTCGACGATGTTGTTCTGCGACAGGCGGATATTCTCGGTGGGGATATCGCGGGTCTGGCAGTACAGCTTGACGAAGTACGCCGCGCACAGGGCCGACGAGGCCAGGAAATAGTCGAACGGGCCTGGGGCCGAACCATCGCCCTTGTAGCGGATCGGTTGGTCGGCGATCACCGTGAAGTCGTCGAACTTGGCTTCAAGACGAAGGTTGTCGAGAAAATTGACCTTGATTTCCATGCGGGGATTACCGTGATTTAAGCGTGCAAAACGAAATTGGCCGGCATTATCCGGGTTTTCGCCGCGGAAGTCCTGTTTGCTTCTCTGTGGAAGCGGGTTCACCCGCGAAGAAGACACCGCGGTGGATGGCACGGGCTTCGCCCGTGTTCGCGGGCAAGCCCGCTCCCACAGGGATCGCGCCAGATTCTAGAAATTGAGCAAGACAGTTGCTCTCACAAGGGGGCGCCAACTTTTGAAAGTTGAGCAAGACCATTGCAGTCGCTTGCGCATTTCAACGAATTGCTTGCCTGATCCTCTGAACCTGCGCCCACCACCAGACCAGTGGTCGTACCCCTGTGCTAGCGTTTCTGGATTGGGGAACAACGTATTCCCCAGCAGACCGTAATCGCCATCAACCGATGATCAGCAGGTGAGCCATGGAACTTCGTATCAACCAGCAGACCTACCAGGTCGACGCCGATGCCGACACACCCCTGCTGTGGGTGCTGCGTGACGACCTGGGCATGACCGGTACCAAGTATGGCTGTGGCCTGGCCCAGTGCGGTGCCTGCTCGGTGCTGGTGGACGGCAACGTGGTGCGCGCCTGCGTCACCCCCGTGGCCGGCGTGGTCGGGCGCGAGGTGACCACCATCGAAGCGGTCGAGGCCGACGCGGTGGGCAAGCGCGTGGTGGCGGCCTGGGTCGAGCACCAGGTGGCGCAATGCGGCTATTGCCAGTCCGGCCAGGTGATGGCGGCCACGGCGCTGCTCAAGCACAGCCCCAAGCCCAGCGATGAGCAGATCAGCGCGGCGATGGTCAACCTCTGCCGCTGCGGCACCTACAACGCCATCCATGCCGCCGTGCATGCACTGGCCCAAGGGGAGCAGGCCTGATGAACACCCCCGTCCATACCCCCGCAGAACTGCTCAGGCTGCAGCTGGGCGAAACCGTCAACCTGTCGCGCCGGCGCTTCCTGGCCGGCACCGCCGTGGGCGCCCTGGTGCTGGGCTTCGGCCTGCCGATGGGCTCGGCCCGTGTGCAGGCCGCCGCAGCAGCCACCCCGGAGCGCGGCACCCAGGTGCCGGCGTTCCTGGAAATCCGCCCGGACGGCAAGGTACGCCTGCTCAGCCCGTTCATGGAGGGTGGCCAAGGCCCCTTCACCGCCATGGCCCAGATCGTTGGCGAAGAGCTGGATGTCGACCCGGTCAACTTCCTGGTCGACAGCGCGCCGCCCGGTGAAGCCTATGTGGTGATGGAAAACGGCATGCGCATTACCGGAGGCAGCATGTCGGTGCGCATGAGCTACCCGACCATGCGCCGTCTCGGCGCCCTGGCCCGGGCCATGTTGCTGCAGGCGGCTGCCGAGCAATGGAAGGTGCCGGTCAGCGAGCTGTCCACCGAGCCGGGCAAAGTCATTCACGCCGCCTCGGGCCGTTCACTGGCCTACGGCGAACTGGCCTCACGGGCCATGGACCTGCCGGTGCCGGACCCGGCCAGCGTCAAGCTGCGCGACCCCAGCCAGTTCCGCTGGATCGGCAAGCCGGTACGGCGCCTGGACGCCTACGACAAATCCACCGGCAAGGCCCAGTACTGCATCGACATCAAGGTCGACGGCATGCTCCACGCCGCCGTGCAGCACGCGCCACGCCTGGGCATGACCGTGGGCAGCCTGCGCAACGAAGAGCAGGTCAAGGCCATGAAGGGCGTGCATTCGGTGCATCAGTTGCCGGGCGCGGTGGCCGTGGTCGCCGAACGCTGGTGGCACGCCAAGCGCGCGGTCGAGGCGATCCAGGTGGACTGGAAAGAGCCGGGCGCCGACAGCAAGGTGCGGCCGATGCCGGCGGATTTTTCCAGCGACGGCTGGCGCGAGCACCTGGCCAGCGTTGAAGGGCCGGCCCGCGACGAGGAAAACGAGGGCGATGTTGCCAGCGCCCTGGCCGGTGCCAAGACCCAGGTCGAGGCCAGCTACCACAACCAGTACCTCAACCATGCCCAGCTGGAGCCGCCGTCTGCCCTCGCCCGCTTCAACCCGGACGGCACCTTGGAGGTGTGGCTGCCCAACCAGGCGCCGGACATGTTCCGCGACGACATCGCCAAACGCACCGGCCTGGATGCCGCGCAGATCACCTTGCACTCGCCGCTGCTCGGGGGCTTCTTCGGCCGCCACTTCCTGTATGACTCGGCCAATCCATACCCGCAAGCCATCGCCCTGGCCAAGGCGGTGGGCCGCCCGGTCAAGCTGATCTGGAGCCGTGAGGAGGAATTCCTGCGCGACGTGCTGCGCCCGGTTGCCGTGGTCAAGTTCCGCGCCGGGCTGGATGCCGACGGGCTGCCGGTGGCCATCGAAGCCGTAAGCGCCACCGAGGGCCCGACCGAAGCCCTCGCCGGCAAGCAAGGCGACAAGATCGACCCAACAGCCCTCGAAGGGCTGTCGGGCAAGTCTTACGCCATTGCCAACAAACGCATCGCCCAGATCTACGTCAAAGGCCCGGCCATGCTTGGCTACTGGCGTTCGGTGGGCAACTCGCTGAACGACTTCTTCTACGAGTCGTTCCTTGACGAGCTGGCCGACAAGGGCGGCAAGGACCCTTACGAACTGCGCCTGCACCTGCTGCGCGACAATCAGCGCCTGACCAACCTGCTGCACGCGGTGGCCGAGTTGTCCGGTGGCTGGAAGCGTGGGCCGTTCACGGCAGAAGACGGCAGCAAGCGCGCCCGGGGCATCGCCATGGCTTCGCCGTTTGGCTCCGAGGCTGCGGCAATCGCCGAGGTGTCGATCGAAAACGGCCAGGTCAAGGTGCATGACATCTGGCAGGCGATCGACCCCGGCAGCATCGTCAACCCGGCGATCATCGAGCACCAGGTCAACGGTGCCGTGGCCCTGGGCCTGTCGCAGACGCTGGTGGAAGAAGCGGTGTTCATCGACGGCAAGCCGCGAGCGCGCAACTACGACCTGTACCCGATCCTGCCGCCCTCGCGCATGGCCCGGGTGCATGTGCGCATCGTCGAGAGCGGCGCGAAGATGGGCGGTATCGGCGAGCCGCCGTTGCCGGCGGTGGCGCCTGCCGTGGCCAATGCCGTGGCGCAGCTCACCGGCCAGCGGGTGCGTAGCCTGCCCCTGAGCCGCCACACCTTCAGCTGACCGGACAAGGACTGCCCCATGACCCACCGTCGTTTCGCCAGAGCCGCTGGCTGGCTGGCAGTGCCGTGCCTGGTCGCGGCCGGCCTGCTGGCCTGGTATGTAACCCGCGAACCCGCCTCGCCATTGGCGGCCGAACCCGCCACAAGCACCGACCCTGCGCTGGTCAGCCGGGGCGAGTACGTCGCCCGCCTCAGCGACTGCGTGGCCTGCCACAGCCTGCCCGACGGCAAGCCATTTGCCGGTGGCCTGGCAATGGCCACGCCACTGGGTACGATCCACGCCACCAACGTCACGCCTGACCGCGAGACCGGCATCGGCAGTTACAGCCTGGCCGACTTCGACCGTGCCGTGCGCCACGGCGTCGCGCCTGGTGGCCGGCGGTTGTACCCGGCCATGCCCTACCCGTCGTACGCCAAGCTCAGCGATGACGATGTCAAGGCACTGTACGCCTTCTTCATGAAGGGTGTGCAGCCGGCACAACAGGCGAACATCCCCAGCGATATCCCCTGGCCGTTGAACCTGCGCTGGCCCATCGCGCTGTGGAATGGCCTTTTCGCCGCTGACACGCCGTACGTGGCCAAGACCGGGCAGGACGCGCTGTGGAACCGCGGCGCCTATATCGTCCAGGGGCCTGGCCACTGCGGCAGCTGCCATACGCCACGGGGGCTGGCCTTCAACGAGAAGGCACTGGATGAAGCCGGTAAGCCGTTCCTCGCCGGCGCCCTGCTCGATGGCTGGTACGCGCCCAGCCTGCGCGGCGACCACAACACCGGGCTTGGCCGCTGGAGCGAGGCCGAGATCGTGCAGTTCCTCAAGACCGGGCGCAATCAGCATGCCGTGGTGTACGGGTCGATGACCGAAGCGTTCAACAACTCCACGCAGTTCATGAGCGACGACGACCTGGGCGCCATCGCCCACTACCTCAAGTCGTTGCCCGGTGACCCCCAGCGTGATGGTGCGCCCTGGCAATACCAGGCGGTTTCCGCGGCCACGCGCCTGGACAGCCCTGGCGCCCACACCTATGTCACACGCTGCGCCAGCTGCCACGGCCTGGACGGCAAGGGCCAGGCCGAGTGGATGCCGCCGCTGGCCGGTGCCACCTCGGCCCTGGCCCCGGAAAACGCCTCGGCGATCAACATCACCCTCAATGGCTCGCAGCGTATCGTCGCCGCTGGCCTGCCGGATGCCTACCGCATGCCGGCGTTCCGCGAGCAGCTGTCGGACCAGGAGATCGCCGACGTGCTGAGCTTCGTGCGCAGCACCTGGGGCAATTCCGGCGGCGCGGTGGATGCACAAGCTGTGGGCAAGCTGCGCGGGCACACCGACCCGGCCAGCAGCAGCCCGATCATCTTGCATATGCGGTAAATGATGTTGCCTGTACTGGCCTCTTCGCGGGCACGCCCGCTCCCACAGGGAATGCACAACATTCCAGATGGGTGCGATACCTGTGGGAGCGGGCGTGCCCGCGAAGAGGCCAGCACAGGTATCTACTTTTCAACAGAGGTCTCCATGGAAAGCATCGACCTGTTGGTCTTGCGCACCACCCACGACTGGCTACTGGCCGGCGAACGCGTACTGCTGGCCACCGTCGCCCGCACCTGGGGTTCATCGCCGCGGCCTGTGGGTTCGATGATGGCCCTGCGCGGCGACGGCCGCGTGGTCGGCAGCGTCTCCGGCGGCTGCATCGAGGATGACCTTATCCATCGCTATACCACGGCCTATCAGGGCGACGGCATGCCGCATGGCCTGCCGCAAGTGGTGCGTTATGGCGTCAGCGCCGATGAAGCGCAGCGCTTCGGCCTGCCCTGCGGTGGCACCCTCGAGCTGATTCTCGAATTCGACCCGGCGCTGGAAAGCCTGGCGCAGCTGCTGCCGCTGCTGGACAGCGGCAACCTGGTGCGCCGCGCGCTGGACCTTGAGAACGGCCAGGTCCACCTGGCCACCAGCCGCGCTCCGGAGCAGTTCGCCTTCGATGGCCGGCACATGCTCAATACCTTGGGCCCCGGTTATCGCATGCTGCTGATCGGTGCCGGGGTACTGGCCGAATACCTGGCGACCATGGCCCTGTTCAATGGCTTCAAGGTGGCCGTCTGCGACCCGCGCCCTGAATACATGGATGGCTGGAACGTGGCGGGCGTGGAGAAGATCGTCGGCATGCCGGATGATGTGGTACGCGCGTTCGCCCCGGACCTGCGCAGTTGCATCGTCGGCCTCAGCCACGACCCCAAGCTGGACGACCTGGCCCTGCTCGAGGCCTTGCACAGCCCGGCGTTCTACATTGGCGTGATCGGTTCGCGGCGTAACAACCAGTCGCGGCGGGAACGACTGATCGAGCATTTTGGCGAGAGCGAGGCCTCCTTGCAGCGCCTGCACGGGCCGATTGGCATCTATATCGGCAGCAAGACACCGGCAGAGATTGCAGTCAGTGTGATGGCCGAAATCCTGGCGACCAAGAACGGTGTGGCGTTGCCTGGGGAGGTCAACGTGAGTGAGGCCAAGCGGGCGCTGGAAGTCGATGGGTAGTCAACGCCCTCAAGGCTGCCCTCCCACCTGCTGCCGCCATAATTCCAGATTCTTCTCGACCAGTTGCTCCGGCACCGGCCCGGTAACCAGCTCCTGCATCTTGCGAGCCAGCCTCTGGCGCAGTTCTGGTCGATTGCACTTCGACTGATGTGAGAGCGCCAGGTACAGCCCCTCGCTGGATACCGGCGGGTCGAGCACCTTCAACTGCGCATCCCACCCCTGCGTGTGCACCAGCGCCATGCCGGGGTACTGCTCGTAGATCAGGTAGTCGTTGCGCTTGTGCAGCAGCTTCTCGAACGCCTGCCTGGCCCCAGGCACGGCTTCGAGCTGGAGATTGGCCCTGGCATAGTCGTCGAACTGCTGGCCGTGACTGTTGCTGACCAGCGTCCCGCCGTTGCGCCCCTTGAGGTCCGCCCAGTCGTGATAGTCAAAGGCACGGTCCTGACGGACCCAGACAACGCTGCGGGTACGCAGGAACGGCGGGCTGATGAAATCCATCTGCTGCTGGCGCTCCTGGGTCAGGAAGTACCCGGCCATCAGGTCGATACGCCCGGTACGCACCTCCTCCTGTGCCCTTGACCATGGCCCGCCATACACCACCTTCACGTCCACCCCAAGCGCCTTGCCCACTGCCTTGAGCAGGTCGGCATTGGCCCCGATCAACTGATCAGGGTTGTTCGGGTCACGCCAGAGATACGGTGGGTATTCCGGATTGCCGGTAGCGGTCAGCTGGCCGCACAACGCTTCTGCCACCGCGAGCTCGGGCGGCAGAAGCAAGAAGAGCGACAGCAGCAAAGACCGGCAACGACAACGCTCGATCATCTACACCCCTCGGAAGCTGTGGCATTCAGCGGCCAGGCGTGGTCGCGAAAAGCCGCCACATCCCGTGGGCCACGGCGGCATCGGTGGCCGCGTGCTTCCAACAGTCTGGCTCAGGATTGGCCATGCGCCAGCCTTTCCCCACCGATTGGGCTTAGCGCGCAGCGCCGATCAGGCCATCGAGCCAGTCTTGGTGGCCATTGAGCATCGGGTTGGGCCTGGTCTTGGCCAGTGCCAACGCTGGCTTGCCGTTCTGGGTTTCCTGGGTAAGTACCCGCACACGGCCGCCTGGGAGGTCCTCGATCAACCAGGCGTGGTGCACATCCAGGCGCTCGGCGCCCTCCCCGCTCCAGCCATGCCAGGCAATCCGCCCCGGTTCGCCGGCCTGCGGTGGCTGGTATTCGTTGCACAGCGCCTGCACCGGGAAGCCAAAGGTTTCAAAATGAAAGCGCACGCCTTCGGCAAGGTCCGGGCCTTGATGGTCATGCAGGCAGATGTTCGCCGAGTTGGCATAGTAGCCCGGCCAGCGCGCGGCCTGGCTGAGCCAGGGCCAGACCTGCGCCGCCGTGAGGCCGGCGACGATGATTTCGTTGCTGACGAAGTTGTCTGTGAAGCCGGGGACGAAGCCTTCAGGCCAATGGATCGCGTTCATGTTGAGAGGCACCTGTGTGAATGGACTGGGCTCATCATGGGTGCTAGCGTGACATAAGACCAATCGCGATCTTTTATCCGCAGCATCATGAATCCTGATATCAGAAACCTCGACTTCAACCTGCTCAAAGCCCTCGATGCGCTGCTGGATGAACGTAGCGTAACCCGCGCTGCCGACCGGCTCGCCCTCACTCAGCCGGCCGTCAGCGGCATGCTCAACCGGCTGCGCGAGCGTTTCGACGACCCCCTGTTCGTCCGAGCGCAGCGTGGGATCGTCCCGACGCTGCGCGCCGAGCAGTTGGCGTTACCGGTCAAGCGGCTGCTGGCCGACATCGGGCAGATGCTCCAGCCACAGGAATTCGACCCGGCAACCGCCGAGCTGACGGTCAGGCTGGCCTCGACCGACTACGCCCTGCGTGCAGTGGTGGCCCCCTTGCTGACAGCCCTGCGCCAACAGGCCCCCAACCTGCGCCTGGCAGTGCAGCCCATCGATGAACAGGCGCTGCCCGGGCAACTGGAGCGCGGTGATATCGACCTCGCCCTGCTCACCCCGCCCACCCTCACACCTGGCCTGCTCAGCGCCGCGTTGTTCGATGAGCAGTATGTCTGCGCCCTGCGTGCGGACCACCCCGACGCCACAGGCACGACCCTGGCGCTGGAGCGCTTCTGTGCGTTGGACCATGCGCTGGTGTCGTCTTCCGGGGGCGCATTCGAGGGCGTCACCGACGCGGCGCTGGCGCACATTGGCCGCACGCGGCGGGTGAGCCTTTCGGTAACCAGCTTTCTGATCCTTCCGGAAGTGCTCCTGGCCAGCGACCTGATCGCCGTCGTGCCGCGCCGCCTGGTCGCCAGGCATGCCGGGCTGCACCTGATGCAGCCACCGGTGCCGATCCCGGGCTTCAGCAAGCTGCTGGCCTGGCACCCACGCAGCGACCGCGACCCTGGCCAACGCTGGCTACGCGCATTGTTGATGGAAACCTGCAGGACCTTGGGCTGATTACTCAGCCGGTTGATACACGCAGACCCGCCCGCGCTGGCGCTTGGCTTGGTACATGGCCTGGTCGGCTGCCCTGACCAGTGCATCCACCTCGCTGGCATGGGCAGGCGCGAGGGCAACGCCGATGCTTGGGGTGACGAAGTCGATGCTCAGCCCGCTGATACTGACCGGCTGGCACAGCACCTTGAGCAAGCGCTGGGCCAGCGCGTTGGCTGCCTGTAACTCGGTGCCCGGGAGGATCACGGTGAACTCGTCGCCCCCCAGGCGATAGGCGTTGCCCGGTTGACGCAGGGCATTGCACAGGCGCTCGGCCATGCACACCAGCAAGGCATCGCCGACATCGTGGCCGAAGCGGTCGTTGACCTGCTTGAAGTGGTCCAGATCGAGAAAGATCAGCGCCAGCGGCAAAGCACCGCCGTGCAGGTGCCGGGCGAGGTCCTCATGGAACGCCTTGCGATTGCCCAATCCGGTCAGCGCATCCTGATGGGCCAGGTCAAACAACTGGCGCTGATGCAGCACATGCTCGCTGACGTCATGCAGAATGCCGCGATAGCCGATCAGACGGCCCCCGGCGTTATGCCGCCTGGAGATCTGGGTCTCGAAGTGACCGATGCTGCCGTCGGCGCGCCGCAGCCGCGCCGACAACGGCGCGCCGGGCTCGGTTTCTGCGATCACCGGCTCTGTCGAGGTGGTGGGCGCTTGCTCTTCCTGCAGCGAGGCAAAGGTACGCCCGAGCAGCTGCCCCGCCGGGTAACCGAGCAGCCTGCAGAAGGCCGGGTTGACCGACTCGATCCTGGCCAGCTCGTCGAGTTCGAAGTAGCCGTCCTCCATGGCGTCGAGAATCGCCCGGTCGCGTGCTTCGCTCTGCTCCAGGCGGTCCAGCGCACGGTTCGCTTCACGCGCCAGCTTGCCCAGCTCATCGCGCCCGTCGTCGGTCAGGCGACGGCCTGCCGCCGCCGGGCCGATGGCCAGCAGCTCCTGGTGCAAGCGTGCAATGCGCCGCAGCAAGGTGACGTCCAGCGCGAGGTAGATCAGCAGCCAGGCCAGGCCGATGAGCCCTCCCGTCACGCCGAGGAACACATTGAGCTGCTGCTCGCCTTCCAGGTACAGGTGGCGCTCACGGGTGAGTTGCAGGCGCAACTGAGGCTCGCCCAGGCTGTCCTGGAACAGCAGGTCGATGCTCTGATGGCGGGCATCGACCACCTGGCGATTGCCGATGCTCATGAGCTCGGCCTGCAGCGCTGGCCGCGCCTGCTCGGTAGCCGAGGGCAGCCAGGTGAGCTCACCGCCCAGCTGCTGTTGCAGCATGGCGATGCGCTTGCTGTCGAGAAACGTCCCCGCCAGTAGCACACCGCTGGGGCGTTCGCCGCTGCGTGCGGTATCCACTGCCACCAGAATCAGCGGCACCCTGAGCACGGCCAGCAGTTGCGCAGGGGGCGCCACATCCTGAGGCTGCAGCAGGCGCGCCAGTTGTTCGGCGACGCCGTCATGCAGTGCCTGCAGGCTCAGTGCCGGCGCACCGGCCGGGCGCTCCAGCGTCGTCAGGTCCAGCGGCCGCCAGCTCACCCGCTGCTCACCCTTGGCGAAGTAGAGAATGAAGTCGAAGCCACTGCGGCCCAGCGTGGCAGCATCGAGCGGGAACGCCGACGGCACCGCGCCCGGCATCGCCTGCGTCCATTGCCGCAGGCGGTTGGCGTCACGCTCGAAGCTGTTACCCAGCAACGCACGCAGGCGCTCGGCTTCGGCGACCAACAGCCGCTCGTCCTGCTTGTCCAGCCGGGCCAGCAGCATGCCTTGGGCCGCAAAGTAGACGAGCGACAACACCAACAACAGCGGCGGCACGAACAGCCAGAGCAATCTTGTACGTAACTTCATGCGGGCTCCCCGTACCCTGGTTCACCCGCCTCATGTGGTTGGGCAAGGCCTGCCAGGCGCCGCCGTTGCCCGCACGGCCTCGGCCAGCTTGCGCAGGTTGGCCTGGTGAGCGTTGACCAGGTTGTTGATGCTGTTGTCGGCAGCCGTCTGGACCGAGGTGCGGCAGGTGATTTCGGCTTCGCCTGGCCGCTTCAGACGCCACAGCGTGTCGAGCGAGGCGTATTGGCCGGGCACGCTGTCGAAGCGCTGCACCTCGACCCGCAACACACTGCTGGAACCGGCCACCGGGCCGCCCAGCATGTCCTGCAGGGCGCTGCGGAACTCATCCACCAGGTTCGCGCCCCACCACTCCGTTTCCAGAATGGCCAGGCCACTGCTGCCCTGGCGCACCACCAGTTGCGGGCGGTCCACCTGCGGCGGCAGGCTGACCCGGCTCACCTGCACATGCTGGCTACCGCCTTGCACCGGCTGGGCCGGGACCAGGGTGTGGTAATTGTTCGGGGTGCTGCTGCAGCCGCTCAGCCAGATCAGCAGGCTGGCCCCACACAGGTTGCGCACTCGATGCATCAGCTGACACTCCTTTGGCCTTTCACTTTCAAGGTCTCAAGTCTTGCGCCCCGGCCGCCTTCGGCCGGCCTTGAATCAGCGACTCGGGGTGGCGCCCGAGGTAATCGGTCAGGTCGCGCAGCGAGCGCGACATGCGTTCCAGCTCGTCCAGCGTTTCGCCCAGCCGTTCGCGCTCCGGCGAATCGTCGGCAATGGTCGCGTTGGCCGTCTTCAAGGTCTTCTGCATGTCGTCGAGGGTGGCTTTCACCCCTGGCAGCGTCTGGCTGTTGAACGTCTTGAGGTTGGCGCGCAGGTCACGCAGGGTGCCATCGAGGTTGCTGGCAATGCTCTCCAGCGGCAACTTGCCGATGCGCTCGACAAAATGCTGCAACTGCTCCTGCAGCATCTCCAGGCTGCCGGGCAAGGTGGGAATCACGATGGGTTCGGCAGTCCTGTCGAACACCACCTTGGGCGCTTCCGGGTGGAAGTCCAGGGAAATGAACATCTGCCCGGTGATCAGGTTGCCGCTGCGCGCTTGCGCCCGCAGGCCATGCTCGACGAAGGTGCCGATCAACTCCCGTGCACCGTTCAGGTCACCCTCGGTATGCTTGAACACCGCCAGCATCTTCTGATGCACCGGGCCGAGGCGCTTGGGGTAGATCACCGCATCCACCACCACAGGGAAAATCTGCTTCACCGGGTCGTAATCGAGCTTGACCGAGGTGACCTTGCCGAACTCTACCCCCTTGAACTCCACCGGGGCGCCCACCGACAGGCCGCGCATGGACTGGTCGAAACGCAATTGCAGGTATTGCCCCTGGCCATTGGGTGGCGAAAGTGCGCTTTCCCGGTCGGCGAACAGCTGGAAGTGGGCCTGGTCCTCGGCGGCCTGGGCATCCGGGGCAAAGTCGGGCGAGCCGAACGCCAGCCCGCCGACCAGGATCGACGACAGCGACTCGGTATCGACCTTCAGGCCATTGGCGCCAATCTGCATGTCGACACCGCTGGCGTTCCAGAAGCGGGTATCGCTGGTGACAAAGGCGTCGTAGGGTGACTGCACGAAAATACCGATGTCCACGCCCTTGCCATCATTCTGCAAGGCATAGGACACCACCTCACCCACCGGTATCTTGCGGTAGTAGATGGAAGCACCGATATCCAGCGAGCCCAGGTCGTTGGCGCTCAGGACGAAACGCTTGCCCTTCTCGCCATAGGTGATCGCGGGTGGCAGCTCCAGGCCGGTAAAGTTCTTTTCCGAGGCTTTCGACTCACCGGCATCGGCACCGATGAAGCTGCCGGAGAGCAAGGTATCGACGCCCGACACCCCACCCGCACCGATCCGTGGGCGCACCACCCAGAAGCGCGCCCCCTCGGTGGCGAACGAGCGTGCATCGTTGGCCAGCTGCACCTTGACGATGACGCTGTCGTGGTCCTCGGCAAGGTCCACGGTGGTCACTTCGCCGATCACCACGCTGCGGTACTTGACCTGGGTCTTGTGCGCCACCAGCCCTTCGCCGGACCGAAAGGAAATCGAAATCACCGGCCCCTCCTGCATCCAGTTGCGCACCACCAGCGAAGCCCCCACCAGGATCGCCAGGATCGGCACGATCCACACCAGTGAAACATTCCAGCGCCGGGTGCGTACCTCTGCCTGCCCGGCTCCATTTCGCGCGTCACTCGCTTGCGCCATCGGTGCGGCCTCCCTCATTGCCAGGGTGATCCCAGATCAAGCGTGGGTCGAAGCTCATAGCCGAAAACATGGTCAGCACCACGACCATGCCGAAAAACAGGATGCCCGGGCGCGGTTCGATGGTGCCCAGGCCGCGCAGCTGTACCAGTGCGGCCACCAGTGCGACGACGATCACATCGAGCATCGACCAGTAACCGACCAGCTCGACGCCGCGATACAGTTGCGAGCGCTGCCGGCACGCCCAGCGCGACCGGCGCTGGGCGGTGAACAGCAGCAACCCCAGGGAAAAGAACTTGATCGCCGGCACGCCCATGCTGGCGATGAAGATGATCAGGGCGATGTCCCAGGCACCAGCCTCCCAGAATTCCACCACGCCACCACCGATGGTGCTGTCGCTGCCACTGCCGAGCATTTCGGTGTGCATCACCGGCAGCAGGTTGGCCGGTACGTAGAACACCAGCGCCGCCACCAGGAACGCCCAGCCACGGGCGATGGCGTTGGTCTTGCGCCGGTGCAGCGGCGCGCCGCAGCGTTCGCACTCATGCGCATGACCGCCCAGTTCGCAGGCATGCCCACAACCGTGGCACAGGCACAGGCCCAGCTCGTCGGCCAGCGCGGGCGTGCTCATACCTGCTCCCAGAGGTCGCGGATATCGCGCCCGGCAATATAGATGATCAACATGCTCAGCGCCGCCAGGGCGACCAGGCCGATGCCGGGGATCACTTCGAGCAGGCCCGCCAGCTTGATCACCGCCACCAATGCGCCCAGCAGGCCGACTTCCAGCATGCTCCAGGGCCGCAGGCCTTCCAGGCAGCGCATGCTCATGGCAAACCCAGGGGCACGGCGCCCGGCCAGGGCGAAGCTGAGTACCCAGCAGAGCAAGGCAATCTGCAGCACAGGGGCAAAGATGATGGCCAAGGCCATGACCAGGGCAATGAAGGTGATACTGCCGCTGCTCAGGATCAGCACCGAATCCCATAACGTCGCGGAGTTGCTCAACCCCTGCATGCCAATGGTCATGACCGGGTAGGCATTGGCAAAGACCAGCAATACCGCGCCGGTGACACTCAGTGCCAGGCGCTGCTGGACCGTCAGGCTCTTATGGCGATACAGCACCCCGCCACAACGGACGCACCGTGCCTGTTGATGTTTTTGCACTGGCCGACGCTGGTACACCGCGTCGCAGTACTCACAGATGATCAGTGCCTGGCTCTGGCTCATGGTCTCCCCCAAGGACCGCATCACTCCAAGCCACTACTCAATGCGCTCGGTGCATGAAGATTTGGCATCAGCGCCTGTCAGTAAAGCCGAGAAATCGCGGATGCGCTTGTCATCGTGGGGGGGGACAAGAAAGTTCCGAACCGGATGTCGGGAAGATTGGCAGGGTGCCGCTGCCCCTTGCGAACAGCGGCACGTTCAATACGCGGCGCTTACCTGCACATGCGCTTGATCGCGCGCTCGCCCGCGGCCTGGAACACCCGACGCAGCTCTTCGAGGTGCTCTTGCGAGAGTGCCTTGGCGCAGGTCAACCCCTGCAGAAAGCCAATCCCCCAGCTTTTGGTCTCTGCCAGCTCCTGACGGTCCAAGGCGTCGGCGATATCACCCAGGTGCAGGGCGGCGGGATGTTCGTAACGGTCTTCCAGTGCCAGTTTGCGCAGCTCCTCCAGAGCCACCTTGAACTCGGCAGCGGCAACATCGTCCAGGCCCAGGTGCTCGTACTGCAGCAGGCTCAGACGGTCGGTGGCGGTCATCTTCGAATCTCCGTTTCACAGTAAAAGGAGCAGGTACAAGAAATTCACCAGCCAGCCGCGACGCATCCGAGTGCCTGCGAAAGGTGGTGTCGATTACCGAGTTGTATACCACAACTGGGGGCGCTTCCCCTAGCGGCCTGCGCCATCCGGGTGCAACGCAGCGACGCCATCCGTCGCCGACCGGGCGCGGCAATTAAATTTAAATTGAATTTAAGTTAAAACAAGATCACGCTGCCTGCCATCACTCCGACTCAAGAGCAGCGCATCATGGCCACCACACCGCGCGAACCGCGCAAGGACGGCGAAGCCACCCGCACGCGAATCCTCCAGGCCGCGGGCGAGCTGTTTGCCGCCGTCGGTTATGCCGAAGCCAGCAACAAGGCCGTCGCGGCCAAGGCCGAGGTCGACCTGGCCTCGATCAATTACCACTTCGGCAGCCGCAATGGCCTGTACCTGGCCGTGCTCGACGAAGCACGGCGGCGCTTTCTGGACATCAGCGACCTGCAACGGATCACCCTCGGCGAGCAACCGGCGGCGGATAAGCTGCAGGCGTTGGTCGAACTGGTCGTGCGCAAGGCCACGCAGCGGCGCGACAACTGGCACCTGCGCGTGCTGGCTGCGGAAATCCTCGCGCCCAGCCCGCACGGCCAGGCCCACCTGCAGGCCGAAGCGCCGCTGAAGCTGTCGCTGCTCAGGGGCCTGTTCAGCGAGATCACCGCCATCCCGCGGGACGACCCAGCACTGACCCGCTGCATCCTCTGTGTCACCGCGCCCTGGGCGATGCTGTTGATCGGCCCTCGCGGGTCCATCGGGACCCTGCATGAAATCCTCGGCATGCCGGCCGAAGACGTGTCGGCCCAGCTGTTCAGCTTTGCCCTCGCCGGCCTGCAGGAAGCTGGCCGCCAGCACGCCCTGGGCAAGGGCCGCTGACCGCACATGGACGCTCAATCGCACTCACCGGCTCAAGGCAAACCCATGCAACCGACTTCCGCTGGCGCAACCGCTTCCGTACAGGCCGAACCGGGCACCCAGGCCTCCATCCCGCTGCTGCTCGGCGCCTTGATGCTGGTGATGTTCCTCGCGGCACTGGACCAGACCATCGTTTCCACCGCATTGCCGACCATCGTCAGCGACCTTGGCGGGCTGCGCTGGCTGTCCTGGGTGGTTACCGCCTACCTGCTGGCTTCTACCGTAGTGGTGCCGCTGTATGGCAAGTTCGGCGACCTCTACGGACGCAAGCGCGTGCTGCAGATCGCCATCGCCTTGTTCCTGCTCGGTTCGGCGCTGTGCGGGTTGGCCCAGGACATGACCCAGCTGATCCTGTTCCGCACGCTGCAAGGCCTGGGCGGCGGCGGCCTGATGGTGGTCGCCATGGCGGCCATCGGCGACGTCATCCCGCCCGCCGAACGCGGCCGCTACCAGGGCCTGTTCGGTGGCGTGTTTGGCCTGGCCACCGTGGTGGGCCCGTTGATTGGCGGGTTTCTGGTGGAACACCTGTCGTGGCACTGGATCTTCTTCATCAACCTGCCGCTGGGCTTGCTGGCCGTCGTGGTGATCGGCAGTGTGTTCCGCCCGCACGTGGCGCCGGTCAAGCATGTGGTCGACTACATCGGCGCGTGCTTCCTGACCATCACCCTGGGCGCGCTGGTGCTGATCACCAGCCTGGGCGGCAGCCTGCTGCCCTGGGCCTCGCTGGACATCCTGTGCCTGGCGCTGTTCGCCGTGATCGGCCTGGTCGGCTTCGTGTTCGAGCAGCGCCGCGCCGCCGAACCGATCATGCCGCTGCACCTGTTCCGTCACCGTACCTTCGTGCTCGCCGGGCTGATCGGGTTGATCGTCGGCGTGTCGCTGTTCGGCTCGGTGACGTTCCTGCCGCTGTACATGCAGGTGGTAAAGGACGCCTCGCCCACCAGTGCCGGCCTGCAGATGCTGCCGTTGATGGGGGGATTGCTGGTGATGTCGGCGATTACCGGGCGGCTGATCAGCCGCTGGGGGCGCTACCGGGTGTTCCCGATTGTCGGCACGCTGCTGCAGGTGGTCGCCCTGGGGCTGCTCAGCCGTCTGGAGCTGGATACGCCGATGTGGCAGATGAACCTGTACATGGGGCTGCTTGGCGCGGGCCTGGGCATGGTGATGCAGGTGCTGATCCTGGCCGTGCAGAACAGCGTCGAGCGCAGGCACATGGGCGTGGCGACGTCAGGGGCCACGCTGTTCCGTTCGATTGGTGGTTCGGTGGGGGTTTCGGTGTTCGGCGCGTTGTTTTCCCATGCGCTGCTCGATGGCCTGCCGAGTGATTTCGCGGCCGCCAGTGGCGGTGCTGCAAGCCTGTCGCCGACGGCGGTGCATGCCTTGGCGGCGCCGCAACAGCAGGCGTATCTGGAGGCGTTTTCCGGGGCCATGCATGGGGTGTTTCTGGTGGCGGCGGTGATTACCTGTGTGGCCTTTGCCTTGTCTTGGTTGTTGCGAGAAGTGCCGTTGCGCACCGCCCACTGAGCCTGTACCGGCCTTTTCGCGGGCAAGCCCGCTCCCACAGGTACTGCATAGGTCTCGGATACTGTGGTGATCCTGTGGGAGCGGCGGTTCGGCGCCCCGACTTGCCCGCGAAAGGGCCGGTACAGGTGAGCCTTACTTGATGAACCGCACCTGGCTGTTGATCTTTTCGATCACCGCGCCCTTGCGCTCGTTGAAGCGCGCCTTGTTCTGCTCGAACAGGTTGTTGCCCTTGGTGTCGATGGAGATGATCAACGGCCCGAACTCACGCACACGGTTGACCCACAGCGTCTCCGGCATGCCCAGGTCCTGCCATTCGGCACGCTCGATCTCCTCGACCTGAGTGGCCGCCAGTACCGCGCAGCCGCCTGGGAACACCGCGTGCACCGCCTTGTTCTCAAGGCAGCCGGTGGTGGTTTCAGGCCCCATGCCGCCCTTGCCGACGATCAGCTTCACACCGGTCTGCTCGATGAACTGCTTCTCGAACTTTTCCATGCGCATGCTGGTGGTCGGGCCGATGGAAACCATCTCGAAACTGCCATCTTCTTTCTTCTTGACGATGGGGCCGGCATGGAAGATCGCGCCACCGCGCAGGTCCACCGGCAGCTCGCGCCCCAGTTCGATCAGCCGACGGTGCGCCACGTCGCGGCAGGTCACCAGTTGGCCGGTGAGGTAGACGACATCGCCGACGTTGAGGCTGGCCAGGTCTTCGTCGCTGATGGGGGTGCTGATGATCTTTTTCACAGGGCTGTTCACAAGGTCACACCTTCGTGGGAGAGGATGTCATAGCTCAGGTCGGCATTGATGCGGATCTTGCCGCGGCGGTGCGCCCAGCAGCCGGTCGACACGGCGACACCGATGGTTGACGGGTGGCGCGCCGAGGACTCGATGTTCACGCCCATCACGCTGCTGTTGCCGGTCAGGCCCTGGGGACCGATGCCGATTTCATTGAGCCCCTCTTCCAGCAGCTTCTCCATCATCGCCGCGCTTTCGTTGGGGTGGCTGGAATCCACTTCGCGCAGGATGGCCTTTTTCGACAGGCGTGCCGCGGTCTCCACCGAGGTCGATACCCCTACCCCCACCAGCAACGGCGGGCAGGCGTTGACGCCACGCGAGGTGATGACGTCGAAGACGAACTCGGTCACCCCTTCGTAGCCCTGCCCAGGCATCAGCACCTTGGCCGAACCCGGCAAGGTGCAGCCACCACCGGCCATGTACACGTCGACGATGGCGTAGTCGGCATCGGGGATGATTTCCCAGTCCAGCCACGGGATCTTCGAGCCGGTGTTGGTGCCGGTGTTCTTCTCGATGAAGGTTTCCACCGCATTGTGGCGCAATGGCCCGTGGACGGTGGCTTCCTTGGTGGCGTTTTCGAGGATGCCTTCCATTTCGCCCAACAGCGGGAAGCGCGCACCGGCCGAGATGAAATACTGGATCACCCCGGTGTCCTGGCAGCTGGGGCGGTTCAGCTTGTCGGCATATTCCTGGTTGTCGGCCATCGAATCGTAGACGGCGATGGCCAGCGGGTTGGTTTCCGCTGCGCGCAGTTTGGCCGTCTTTGCCTTCACATCCTTGGGCAGGCGCTTGCCGATGTAGGCGGTGAACTTGGCCAACGTGTCGGTCAGCGATGAGACGGCAAGGTCTTTATCTAGCGTATTCACGGTTTTCTCCTCAGGGCATCACAAGGCTTTTTTTATCGATGCAGGTGGCCGGCTCGGCGGCCGGTGTTTCACTGGCAGGTGGTTCGGGCTGCGTCACTGGCTGGCCATCGAGCACCTGGTTCATCCGTGCGCTGTCCAGCGCGCCAACCCACTTGGCGATGGCCATGGTGCCGACGGCATTGCCGATGGTGTTGGTGATGGCCCGGGCTTCGGACATGAAGCGGTCGACGCCGAGCAGCAGGACCATGCCGGCCACCGGGATGTTGTCCATGGTCGCCAGGGTCGCGGCCAGGGTGATGAAGCCCGAGCCGGTCACGCCCGCCGAGCCCTTGGAGGTGAGCAGCAGCACGCCGAGCACGATCAGCTGGTCCATCAGGGTCAGAGGGGTATTGGTGGCCTGGGCGATGAAGATCGCCGCCATCGTGTAGTAGATGCACTGGCCATCGGGGTTGAAGGTCAGCCCCGACGGGATCACCAGGCCGACCACCGGCTTGGCCACGCCGACCTTCTCCAGCTTGTTCATCAATTGCGGCACCACCGACTCGGAGGAGCTGGTGCCGAGCACGGTGAACAGCTCTTCGCGCAGGTACTTGAGGAACTTCCACAGGCTGAAGCCCGAGATCCGCGCAATGCTGCCAAGGACCAGCACCACGAACAGGAAACAGGTCAGGTACATGGTCGCCATCAGCTTGCCCAGCGACACGATCGAACCCAGGCCGTACTTGCCGACGGTGAAGGCCATGGCGCCACAGGCTGCCAGCGGCGCGACACGCATGACCAGGCCAACGATGTAGAACATGCCGTGGGAAAACGCTTCGAGCACATCGACCATCGGCTTGCCGCGTTCGCCCAGGTTGGCCAGGGCAATGCCCAGCAAGGTCGAGAACAGCAGGATCTGCAGGATTTCATTCCTGACGAAGGCATCGGCCACGCTGCCGGGAATCACATGCAGGAGAAAATCGGTGAATCCACCCGAGCCGCTGGCCGCCGCAGCGGTGTAGGTGGAAATGGCCTGGGTATCGAGGGTGGCGGGGTCGACATTCATGCCCTGCCCTGGCTGCACCAGGTTGACCACCACCAGGCCGAGCACCAGGGCGAAGGTCGACAGCACCTCGAAGTAGATCAGCGCCCGGGCGCCGACCCGGCCCAGCTCCTTCATGTTTTCCATCTTGGCGATGCCCAGCACCACCGTGGCGAAGATGATCGGGGCGAAGACCATCTTGATCAGCTTGATGAAGGCATCACCGAGCGGTTTCAGGTCGGTGCCGACTGCAGGCCAGAACACCCCCAGCACTATGCCCAGGGACACGCCTATCAACACTTGTACGTAGAGCTTGCCTATCAATCGCTTGGCCATTGCCGTCTCCGAATTATTGTTGTGAGTCGGATGAATGTGGCGACCGGGCCGGCGGGTGCGTACAGGCAGAACGCGCTTGGGCCCAGCGTGCGTGTGGTTATCACGTGGGCTAAAGGTAAGGGGTTTTCCGGATTGCAGTAATACAATGAAATTCAAGTCATTGTTTACCTGTGGTTATTAATGGCAGCGCCCGAAGCGGACAAATTTCTTCACCGCAAACAAGCACTTGTCGCCCGGGTCTGCGATCATGGGCGGGCCTGCGTTGCAATGAGAGAACCCCATGCTCACGGTGCAAGACCTGATCGCCATCGACACCCTCAAGCTGCGCGCCGTTGCCGGTGTCGCGGGCACTGGCAGGGTCATAACCTGGGCCCATACCGTCGACCTCCCGGACCCCTGGCGCTGGGTGTCACCCGGCGACCTGGTGATGACCACCGGGGTCGGCCTGCCAGCGCAGGCCCAGGCTCAGGTCAGTTGGCTGGAACAACTGGTGCAGAGCAACGTCAGTGCCCTGGTGGTCGCTCCGCGCGACGACGCCCCGGGCCTGACCGGCGCGATGCTGGAGGCTGCCGACCGCTTGCTGTTCCCGGTATTGCAGGCAAGCTTCGAGCTGGCATTCGTCAAGCTCTCGCACCATGTGATCGAGAGCGTGCTGCAGGCCCAGCGCGAGCGCTTCAATGCCAGCGAACGGTTGTTCCAGACCTACGCCGAGGCCTTGCGCAAGGCACCGGACATGGCGGGCCGGCTGGCCATCCTGGCCAATGCCCTGGACCTCAGCCTGGCCATCGAAGATGCCGTCAGCGGTGCCACCATCGTCGCCACCCGCCAGGCCGAATGGCAGGCGGCCGAGCGCATTGCCATCGGCGGCCGGGCACGCGCCAATCTGCTCATGGCGCGCCGCGGCCCACCGGCACGCCCTTGCGGTTGACCCCGGCGATCCAGCGCGGCGCCTCATCGTTGCTGGCCAGCACATAGAGCAGCCGCGAAGAGGTATACAACCCGGCATTGAGCACCGACAGCACCGCCACCAGGATCACCACGGTGAGCATGTCGCCCGCGCCAGGGATACCGATATGTTCCAGGGTGGTGACGAAGGGCGACTTGCCGGGGGGATATCGCAAAAAAACACGCGCACCGCGCCTGGCCTGTACAAATGTATGAAATGCAGACACGGCCCTCGCAATGCAGCAGCCCCAGCTATTCTGTGAGATGCGATTCCCATCCAGTGGAGGTGTGCGATGCGTGCGTTCACGTGGAGTTACCTGCTGATGCTGCTGTGCGCGGCGTCAGCAGCCCAGGCCCAGTCGGTGGTACCGCTCAAGGGCCAGAGCAGCCAGCAGATGCAGCTGGACATCAACGACTGCAACACCGTGGCGACCAACGCCGCGAACAGTGCCAGCAGCAGTGCTTCTGGCAGCCATGTCGGCGGCAGGGTCAAGGGCGCGGCGGCCGGTGCCGCAGCGGGTGCGGTGGGCGCCCAGGTGCGTGGCAATCAGCACGACGAGGTGTATGACCGGGTCGGCGACAATGCCAAGGAGGAATACCGGCAGAACCGCGCCGGCCAGGGGGCTGCCGCCGGTGCTGCGGTAGGTGCCTCGCGGCAACGCCAGGAGCGCCGCGAAGACCGGCGCAACCAGGGCCAGGCGCAAAGCTCGGCACATGCCAGCGCCTACAGCGGGTGCCTGCAGGGGCGTGGTTATCAGGTCAACCCTTGAGTCCCCTGCCTGCACGGTAACAGCCGATCAACACCCTGTACGGGAGCGTACAGCCCAGCCGGTCAGCCACCAAACCTGTGGGAGCGGGCGTGCCCGCGAGTGCCCCAGTGGATTCGCCGCCGCATTCGCGGGCAAGCCCGCTCTCACAAGGTCTCCAGCAGCCGGCGCCTCGCAGGATTATCCTGATTACTATGTTTCAGACGACTTTAAGCTCTTGTTGCAGTATGAACGACTCCGCATCGCGATCCCCAAAGATTATGTAAGCCAAATGCTGAAATCCCCTTATACATGGCAGCACAGACAAGACACTATGTTCTGTTCCAGCACGGAATAGGCACGTATGCACCGGGAAAGCCTGCGATTCTACATACCAATGCTAAAGAGGAATACGTGGAACATCCTCAACTAGGCAGGGTTCCAGCGGGCCTCCAGTATATTGATTTCAACGACTGGGACGGCGCCGATAAGGATTACACCATGGAAGATTTGAAGACTACCGGCTAAGCGGTGCCTATGCCAGTCACACCCCGGTCATTGTTATATATCGAGGGTGTGACTGGCCCTTCGCCGTCAATGCTAGTAATTCAGCAAACGCGTAGCTTGGTAGGCAGCAACCAGACGGTCGCTATTGGTCAACAGCCTCGAGGGTGTTTCCACACTCACCGCAACATGGGTTGGCAATACACCCAGCAATGCCTCCAGCGGCAACGCCCCCTGCCCCGGCAACAACCGCCCTTCCCGGGCCTCCTGGATAATCAGGTCTTCAGGCGGCGGCGAGCGCGGTGCATCGCACAACTGCACGGCCCGCAGATACTGCGGATCCACCTGGGCTACCGCTTGCTCATCCCCACCCGAGCGATAAAGGTGCAGGGCATCCACCAGCACCCCGGCATTCCCTTGCCCGGCCCCGGTCACCACGGCCACGGCTTGCTGCAGGTTCGCCACCGCCCGCCAGCGCATGAACTCGAGGTCCACACGCAGACCGTAGCCGTTGGCCAGTTCGCACAATGACGCGTAGTTGTGAACGAGGCGCGCATGATCCAGGTCATCGCCTGAGACCGTGAGGCTGCTGGCACCAAGGTCCGCCCCTGCGGCAAGCAAGCCTTCATGGTCGCCGAGCCGAAACTGCGGGGTCAGCGAAACGAACTCGATATCACCGACCTGCACGCCCTCGCCTGCCAATACCGTTTTCAGCTCACGTGCCGCCGGGCTGCCGGACGCCACTGGGTAGGCCGTGGCCCCCGGCAGTACCGGGTGCAAGCGCAACCCCACAGCACTGAACCCGGCCCGCGCTGCCTCACGCACCAGGTCGACCGGTGCCAAGTCAAGCGCCGTCAGGTGGGCAACCGCCAGCGGCCTCAATAGGTCGCCCTCCCGCCACTGAGGTCGAACACGAAACCGGTGGTGAAGCTGCACTCCGGCCCGGCGATCCAGGTCACCATGTTGGCGATTTCTTCTACCTTGAGAAAGCGCCCCATGGGGATCTTGGCCTTGCTGGCGGCGATGTGTTCCGGGGTCATTTCGGCCATCAGTGGCGTCTCGACCATGGCCGGGGCGATGCAGTTGAGCAGCACGCCGTCCTGAGCCAGCTCCTTGGCCGCCGCCTTGGTGAAGGCGATGACACCGGCCTTGGCCGCCGAATAGGCCGAGATGTACTGCACGCCGTCCTTGCCGGCCATCGAGGCGACGTTGACGATACGCCCGTAACCGCGCTCACGCATGTGCGGGATGGCGGTGCGGCAGCAGTAGAAAACACCGTTGAGGTCGATGGCGATGACCTTGTCCCAGGCTTCGGGTGGGTATTCCCACGAGGCCACGACCGGCCCATTGATACCGGCGTTGTTGACCAGGATCTCGACCTGGCCGACCTGGGCCAGCGCTACAGCGAACGCGGCTTCCACCGACGCCAGCGAGGCCACGTCCACAGCCTGGCGCAGCACCGGCTCGAAGCCGTTTTCAACACTGTTCCAGCCATCGACCGCGAGGTCCCAGATCACCACCTGGGCGCCGGCCTGGTGCAGGCGCTGGGCGATCGCCAGGCCGATGCCGCGCATGCCGCCGGTGACGATTGCAGTTTGCCCGTGCAGGGATTGGCTCATTGTCTTGCTCCAGTTTCATCAGAAGGAATATCCGGCAGGCGACGCAGGTCGCGCACCATGAACAGGTAGCACAGCGCACCCAGCGCGGTGATCGACGAGACGAAGGCCAGGGCCCAGACGAACGAACCGGTGGCGGTTACGATCAGGCCGATGGTCAACGGGGTGACGATGCCCGCAGCGTTGGCGAACAGGTTGAACAGCCCGCCACTCAGGCCCAGCAGCCCTTTGGGTGCGATGTCGGAGACGATCATCCAGGCCAGGGCCGACATGCCTTGGGCGAAGTAGGCGACACACAGGATGGTGATCACCAGCGCATCGGACGCGACATAGTTGGCCAGCACGATGACCGAAGCCGTCAGCAACCCGGCAATCACCGGTAGCTTGCGCGCCAGGTTCAGCGAGTAGCCGCGGCGCAGCAGCGCATCGGAAATCCAGCCGCCGACCAGTGTGCCCAGCGACGCGGCAATGAACGGCAGCACCGCCACCCAACCCACCTTGAGCCAGGGCATGTGCCGCTCGGTGACCAGGTAGGTAGGGAACCAGGTAAGGAAAAACACGTTGGTCGAGTTGCAGGCGAACTGCCCCAGGCAGATGCCGAGCATGTTGCGGTGCTTGAGCAGCGCCGGGATCTGCGACCAGCGGAACTGCGTGGCCCTCTGCCCACCGTCCACCACGCCACCGCCGGCAGCAATGTAGTCGAGCTCTGCCTGGTTGGCTGAGGTCGACTGGTGCGGCTCGTGGTATTTGCGCCACCACACCAGGCCATAGAGGATGCCCAGCAGGCCCACCGCCATCAGCAGGAAGCGCCAGCCATAGGCATGCAGCACCCAGAACAGCAAGGGGGTCAGGAACGCAAGCCCCGTGTACTCGGCAAAGGTGTAGATGCCGGTCGCCCGCGCTCGCTCGCTCTGCGGGAACCAGGTGGCCACCACACGGCTGTTGGTGGGGAAGCATGGCGCCTCGGTCACGCCGACCAGAAAACGCATGCCCAGCAGCGACAGAAAGCCCTGGGCCAAGCCCTGCAGGCCGGTGAACAGCGACCACAGGGTCAGCGCCAACCAGTAGGTGAGCTTGGTGCCGAGGCGGTCGATGAGGATGCCGCCGGGGATCTGCGCGGCGGCGTAGGTCCAGGAAAACGCCGAGAAGATCACCCCCATCAGCGCCGCGTTCAGGCCCAGGTCGGCGCTGATGCTCGGGGCGGCGATACCCATCACGCTGCGGTCCAGGTAGTTGATCATGGTGCCACCGGAAATCAGCGCCAGGATCATGAAACGGGTACGGGTGCGTTGTTGTGCGCGCACGGGGTTGTCGAGGGTATCGAACACCCTGACGCCAATTGGCTGCTCAGTGCTCATGGCGATTGCTCTCTTGTTATTGGAATGGCAAGTGCTGGGAATCAGGCGAAACCGAACAGCCGTCGCGGGGTGTCCCACATGACTTTGCGGCGCAGGCGGGCGTCGGGCATCAGGCGTTCGGCCAGTTTCAGCAGCGGGCCGTAGTCGACCCGTGAATGCTGGCGGATGAACGGCCAGTCCGAGCCCCACACGCAGGCCTCCGGGCCGAACGCTTCGAGCAGCACGCGTACGTAGTCGTGGCTCTGCTCGTACAGGCCATCGGCCTCGGCGAACTTCTGCATGCCCGACAGCTTCACGCAGGCCCGCCCGCTGCGGGCCAGCTGCAACAGGGCCTGAAAGCCGGTCTGCTGCAGGCCCCCGGCGGCATCCGGGCGGCCACAGTGGTCGATCAGCAGGCGCGCCGGGCTGTGCTCGATCAGCCACTGCAGGTCCAGCAACTGGTCCTCGCAGACCTGCACCTGGGCGAACATGCCCAACTCGGCGAGCTTGCCGAACAGCGGCGCGGCATCACGCATGCTCGGCACGCCGTACAGCGCAGGGTTGAAGGCCACACCGACCACGCCTTGCTCGCGCAGCGCGGCCAAGGCGTCCAGGCCAATCTGTCGTTCGACCACCGCTATACCCTTGAAACGCCCCTGGCCGGCAGCCAGTGCGTGCAGCAGCAGGGCATTGTCGGTGTGGTAGCCACTGTTCGGCCCCACCAGCAAGGCGTGGCGCACGCCATAGGCGTCCATCACCTGGTTGAACTGGGCCAGGGTGGCGACCTCCTGGCCGGACGGCGCATAAGGGGCGTCGGGGTGGTAGGCGAAGCGTGCGGGGTCAAACAAATGGTTATGGCAGTCGATCTTGGGTTCGTCGTAGATGTTCACGCGTGGTTCCTTCAAGCGCCCTGCGCTTGCCTGCAGATCTTGTTATTGTTCGCCGCCAGGGCGATTTGCCTGGGCTCACGATACTGCGGGCGGCTGCACAGCGCTCATACACAGATGGCGAAGACCATAACCGAAGGTAATACTCATGCTTCCTGATCAGGAAAGTGCAGACGGCAGTGCCATGGTGTTCAAGCTGCGGCACATGGAGGTGTTCCGGGCCGTCATGCTCACCGGCTCGATCAGTGCCGCCGCGAAGCTGCTGTATGTCTCGCAGCCGGCAGTGAGCAAGCTGATCGGCTACATCGAAGGGCGCCTGGCCTACCGCTTGTTCGAGCGCATCAACAACCGCCTGGTAGCCACGGCCGAAGCGCAAATCCTCTACCGCGAGGTCGAACGGGTGTACCAGGCGGCGCTGCAGGTCAACGAGTGCGCGCGGGCACTGGCGGCGGGCGGCCAGCGCAAGCTGCGCATTTCCTGCAGCGCCTCGCTGTCGACGGTGGTGATCCCGGCGGCGTTGGCCCAGCTCAAGCGTGAAGCGCCGTCACTGCAGATCGAATGGCAGACCTCGCTGATGCACGAGATGCCCAACCAGATCCTGTCGAAGAAGGTCGACCTGTCGATTGCCGCACTGCCGGTGGTGCACGACCACCTGCATTCGCAGGCCTTCATGCGCGGGCGCATGGTGGTAGTGATGCCGGCCGGGCATGCCTTGGCTCCGCAGCCTTCGTTGACCCTGCAACAGCTGCAGGGCCATGCACTGCTGCTGTTCCGCCCGGACATGCCGTTCGGCCAGCTGTTGGCCGGGCATATCCAGCGGCGTGGCTTGCAACTGGATTCGCTGCTGTCGTTCACCAATGCCAACGAGGCGGTGGCACTGGTCAAGCAGGGGATGGGCATCAGCGTGATCGACGAGTTCGTCGCGCAGGACAGCGGCCTGCATGTGGTGCCCCTGGCCGATGAAATCCATTTCGACATCAGCTTCGTCTACTCGCGCTTCGAGCCGCCGTCGCAGTCGGCGCTGCATTTGATGCGCGTGCTGCATGGCCAGGCACTGAAGCTTGGGCGGGGAATTGACGGCTTCACGCTGCCCCTGCCGTGAGCCTTCGATTGGATCCAGGCCCGAAAAAACGTTACCCTTGCCCGCCACGCAAGCCTTCAGGTTGGCGTGCCTCAACCCTCCATGGAGTTTCATCGACATGAACGTCTCGTTCCGCCCCCAATGGCTGCTTGCCCTCGCCCTGCCTCTGGCCCTCGCCGCCTGTGGCGACAATGAACCCAAACAGCGCGCTGCCTTCAGCGAATTCCTGCAAACCCGTATCGTCGACAAGCCAGGCGTTCACGTGCCCAAGCTGAGCGCCGACGAATCCAAGGCGTTTGGCCCCTACAACGACCATTACGCAGTGATCACCAACTTCAACGGCGCCATGGATACCGCCGTGAAACCACTGGGCAGCCTGCTGCAGAAAGGCGCGGTGCGTTCACTGAACGATATCACCAGCCGCCGTGAGGATATCAAGGCGGTACAGACCGGCCTGAACGATATGGGTAGCCAGCTGCAGGAGCAGAAGGCCAAGGCCGATAGCGCGCATGCCCAGCTCAAGCAGCCGGAAGACCTCAAGGTGGTCTACGACAAAGCCTACGAGCGCACGGTCAGCGTCCCTGCCGAGACCTTCCTGCAGGTGCTGCCGCAGATCAACGGCACCCTCGACAGCAGCCTGAAAGTGGCCGACTACGTGGACGCTCACAAGGCACAGATCGAGATCAACGGGCCGATCGTCAAGGTCAACGACCCTGCGGTTCAGGCTGAGCTGAATACCCTGCTGCAGGACCTGACGACCCAGGCGAAAACCGTGCAACAGGCTCAGGCACAGTTGCAGACCGTGATGCTCGGCCGCTGACCCCCGATTGCCACAGGCTATCAACCCAGGCGCGGCAACCTGATCGCCACGCTCAAGCCCCCCGCCTCGCCCGCCTTCGCGCTGATACTGCCCTGGTGCAGCCCGATGGCGCGGCGGGCGATGGCCAGGCCCAGGCCGAAACCATCGGCGCCACTGTGCCCGCCCCGATCGAACGGCTCGAAGATGCTTTGCAGGCGAGCCGGTTCCACGCCAGGCCCCTGGTCGACGATATGCACCTGCAACTGTTCCCCGCCGCCCACCAGCACCGCCTCGACACGCACCTCACTGCCCGGCGCGGTATAGCGCACCGCGTTGCGGATCACGTTTTCGAAGGCGCGGTACAGCAACTCCTCATGGCCACGGGTGACAAAGGTGCCGGCGCCCAGCAAGCTGACCTGCGCCTGCTTCATGCCCGCTTCGAAACGGGCATCCTCGACGATCTGCGCCAGCACCTCGACGGCGTCCAGCTCCCCCTGCTCGCCCTGGCCTTGCTGTGACTGCACCCGAGCCAAGGTCAGCAATTGCTCGATCAGGTCATCCATGCGTCGCGACTCGCGTTCGATGCGCCCGAGCATTTCCTCCCGATCGGGCTGCTGACGCAGCAACCCGATGGCCACATGCAGGCGGGTCAGCGGCGAGCGCAGCTCGTGGGAGATGTCGTGCAGCAGTTGCTGCTGTGCCTCGACCAGCGCCTTGAGCTGCCCGGCCATGCGGTCGCAGTCTTCGGCCAGTTCGACGATTTCATCGCGCCGCCGCCCCAGCCGTGGGCGCACGCGCACGTCGAAGCGGCCCTGGGCAACCTGGCCCATGGCCTCGCGCAGCCAGGTCAGCGGCCGGGTCAGGTACAGGCTGCAGAGCAAGGCGAATAGCGCACTCATCAATGTACCGGTGAGCAACGGGCCCATGCTCCGTGGGCGCGGCGCCTCATCCAGGCGGGTAGCCACCGAAGCCCGCAGCACCAGGGCCTGGCCGCCCTCGTCGAGCAGCGCCCGCTCGAAGCGTGGCGTGTCCACTGTGCGCCCGGCCAGCAAATGGCCGGTGCCGTCATACAGGCCGACTTGCACATCCGGCGGCTGCGGCGACACCTGCAGGTACTGGCGGCCGGCCTGTTCGCCATAGCGGTGCAGCAGGTTCAGTTCAGTGGCCAGCATCGACCGCAACCCGGGGGTGTCACCGCGCAGCTCGTCGAGCATGAAGGCCCCGGCACCGACCAGAAAGGTCAGGCTGTTGGCCAGCCAGAACGCCAGGAACAGCTTCCAGAACAGGCGCCGGCGCATCATTCGACAATCAGCATGTAACCCATGCCCCGCACGCTCTGGATCCAGCTGCTGCCATCGTCGCGCGGGCCGAGCTTCTGACGGATGCTGCTGATGTGCACATCGATGCGCCGGTCGTAACGGGTCAGTGGCCGGCCCAGGGCGTTCAACGACAGGTCCTGCTTGCTCACCAGCTGGCCAGCCTGGCGGGCCAGGGCTTCGAGCAGGCTGAACTCGGTACCGGTCAGGTCCAGCGGTATCGGCCCCCACTGCGCCTTGCGCCGCCCGGGCCACAGGGTCAGCGCACCACGGCCGATGGACTCGGCGCCCTGGCTTTCGGCCAGCATCTGCGGATGCACCCGGCGCAGGATCGCCCGCAGGCGCGCCACCAGCTCACCCGGCGAGCTGGGCTTGGGCACATAGTCGTCGGCGCCCAGTTCCAGGCCAGCGATGCGGTCGATGTTGTCGCCCCGTGCGGTCAACAGCAGCACCGGCACCTGGCTGCGCGCACGAATGCGCCGCAGCACTTCGATGCCCGAGATGCCCGGCAGCATCACGTCCAGCACCACCAGGCGGTAAAGCCCGCTCAAGGCGCGGGTCTCGCCCTCCTCGCCGGTGGCTACGGCGGTGGCCTGGAAACCCTCGCGGGCCAGGTACAGGGCGAGCATTTCGGTCAGTTCGCGGTCGTCGTCGACCAGCAGTACGGGGATCATGATGGGTAAGGTGCCAGGTTCTGCAAAAGCACCATGATCGCCCCGTCGTCGCGCAGCGTGGGCCAACTTTACACATCTTTACCCTCGGTTAACCGCGCCGAACACAGCCCGCCCGTATGCTCATCGCCCGCTTCCCGGCAGCCCCGCGCTGCTCTTCTACGCCCGCCTGGAACCCTCGATGAACTACCCGCGACTGTTGCTCTCCATCCTGCTGCTCAATGCCTCCATGGCCCAGGCCGCGTCGTTCAGGATCGCCGACATCCGCGTCAACGGCCTGCAGCGGGTATCCGCTGGCAGCGTGTTCGGCGCCTTGCCGCTCAACGTCGGCGACCAGGCCGACGATCGCCGCCTGGTGGACTCC
>NZ_NEHW01000016.1 GCF_002112505.1 Pseudomonas sp. R28(2017) | reverse complement strand
GAACAGTCGGCGATGCTGCGGCGTCAGGCGCGCGGCCAGGTCCATGATCATTGCGTTGTCCTTGAATGCGAGAAGCGTTCGGAGGTTAGGGCAATGATCGAAGGGGCAGCAATGAACGGTGTGTTGAGGTTAAACAGGCGTTTGTAGGACCGGGAAACCGAGAAATTTCACGCTTTCCTACATAGTTTGCGAGCGCCCGGCGTTTGGAGAAGGGCGCCGGCTCAGCACTGGCGCTGCTTTGCGGCCGTTGCGCGGCCAACAAGGGCTTCACCCGTGAACCCGATCTAAAAATTTTACTGAATCAAGAAGTTACAAAGTAGTCGTGCATTCACGGAGCCCGGGCAGGCGACCTGTTCGGCTGCCCGGGCCCGATCGGTGTCAGCGCGCCAGGCGTTTGAGCAATGCCTCGGCCGCGGCCTCGGATGAGGCAGGGTTCTGGCCGGTGATCAGGTGGCCGTCCTCGACCACATGGCTTGCCCAGTCCGCCGCCTTGGAGTACTGGCCGCCATGGGCCTTGAGCATGTCTTCCACCAGGAAAGGCACCACCTCGGTGAGCCCGACGGCCTGTTCTTCACTGTTGGCGAAGCCGGTCACCTGCTTGCCCTTGACCACCGGATGCCCGTCTGGCGCCTTGACGTGCTTGAACACGCCTGGCGCGTGGCACACGGCGGCAATCGGCTTGTTGGCGGCATAGAAGGCTTCGAGCAAGGTCTTCGAGTCGGCGTCTTCGGCCAGGTCCCACAGCGGCCCGTGGCCACCGGGGTAGAACACCGCATCGAAGTGGTAGGGGTCGATTTCACCCAGGGGCACGGTGTCGGCCAGGGCCATCTGCCCGTCGGTGTCGCTGGCGAAGCGCCGGGTGGCGTCGGTCTGGGCGTCCGGTTCGTCGCTTTTCGGGTCCAGCGGCGGCTGGCCGCCTTTGGGCGAGGCGAGGGTGACGTCGGCATTGGCGTCGACGAACACGTAATAGGGTGCGGCGAATTCTTCCAGCCAGAAGCCGGTCTTCTTGCCGGTGTCACCCAGCTGGTCATGCGACGTGAGCACCATCAGGATCTTTTTCATGCGAGCTCCTCCGGGGGTGAATAGGCAGTGCGCTGTTCGCCCTGCATAGAAGGTGGGAGGCCAGCGCACTGCAGGCGTTCAATGATAGGCCTGGAAAAGAATGCGGGGTTTGCCGCTCGGCTCAATTACCCTAGTGCCACGATCATTTCATTTATGCAGGCCTGCCCATGAGCAACATGTCATTCCGCCAACCCGTCATCGCTGACGCCGAGCGCTGCTTCGCGATCGAAATCGGTGCCTACGAAGGTGACGAAGCGGCCACGCTGGAGAAGATCCGCACGCGCATCAGCCAATACCCTGAAGGCTTCCTGCTGCTCGAAGACGCCCATGGCATCGTCGGTTTCATCAACAGTGGTTGTGCCCATGAGGTGGTGATGTCCGACGAGGCCTTCAAGGAGCTGGTCGGCCACGACCCGCAGGCGCCCAACGTGGTGATCATGTCGGTGGTGGTGGACACGGCCCATCAGGGCCAGGGTTACGCCAGGCGGCTGATGAGCGAGTTCATCACGCGCATGCGGGCGCAGGGCAAACAGACCATCCACCTGATGTGCAAGCAACAGCATGTCGAGCTGTACCGCAAGATGGGCTACCAGTACGTGCGGCCGTCGCCCTCGGACCATGGTGGCATGGCCTGGCATGAGATGGTCATGGCGCTCTGAGCCCACGACTCATCAAGGCGGGAATCATGGCTGATTGTGGCGTCGGGCAATGATGGCAAGGTGCTTAGTCATATTTGGTTACTACGAAATGAATATCGACGGCCTGTTTACCCCGTTCTAGAGGGGTGAATGGCGCTATTGCCATTCAACAGTCACAAAGCTGTAACACAGCTGCTGCAAAGTGTGCCGGCCATCACACGGAGCGCTTTTCCATGATACGCCTGATGAAGTCTGCTGCACTCGCCGTTGCCGTCTCGCTTAGCGCCACTTCGGCCTTTGCCGCAGACAACGTTCGCCTGACCGGTTCCGGCGCCAGTTTCCCTGCACCGATCTACCTGACCTGGTTCAAGGACTTCAGCAAGAACACCGCTGGCGTCACCGTCGACTACCAGTCCAAGGGGAGCGGGGCAGGTGTTCAGGACTTCCTGAACAAGACCGTCGACTTCGCCGCCAGCGACTCGGCCATGAGCGAAGCAGACATTGCCAAGGTCGGCGAGGGCGTGCAGCTGCTGCCGATGACCGCCGGTGAAATCGTCCTGGCCTACAACCTGCCGGGCAACCCGAAAGGCCTGAAGCTGCCGCGCGAGGTGTACTCCAACATCTTCCTCGGCAAGATCACCAAGTGGAACGACCCACAGATCGTCAAGGCCAACCCAGAGCTGAAACTGCCTGACATGCCGATCACCGTGGTCGTGCGTGCCGACTCCAGCGGTACCAACGCGGTCTTCACCAAGCACCTGTCGGCCATCAACGCCGACTTCAAGAAAGACCTGGGTGAAGGCAACACCGTCAACTGGCCGGCCACCGACAAGTTCATCAAGTCGCCGAAGAACGACGGCGTGACCGCCACCGTTCGCCAGACCCCGGGCGCCATCGGCTACATCGAATACGGCTTCGCCAAGCTGGCCAAGGTCGATTTCGCCTCGCTGGAAAACAAGGCCGGCCAATACGTCGTGCCGAACGCCGAAAGCGGTGCCGAGGCGCTCGCGGCGGTGAAGATGCCGGAAAACCTGATTGCTCACCTGCCAGACCCGGAAGGTGCCAAGTCCTACCCGATCACCTCCTACACCTGGATGATCTTCCGCAAGGACAACGGCAGCCCGGAAAAGGCCAAGGCCATGCGTGACATGGTCGAGTACGGCCTGACCCATGGTCAGAAGATCGCCGACTCGATGGGCTACATCCCGCTGCCTCCGTCGGTTGTCGACGAAGTGCGCAAAGCGTCGCAGAGCATCCAGTAACACCCTCAGGCGCGCCCGGCGTGGTGGGGTCACCGTGCCGGGCGTGTTTGCCCTTAGTCCCGGAATCAGCCAAATGAACACACCTTTTGCCATACCGGATAACCCAGACTCCGCGTGCCAGCCGCCGTCCACCAAGGACTTCCTGGTCGATCGCACCTTCCGTGCCCTTGCACGCATCGGTGTGGTGCTGATTCTCGCGCTGGTATTCGCGTTGGTATACGAAGTAGGACGCAAAGCACTTCCAGGCATGGAAAAGCACGGGTTTGACGTGCTGTTCGGCAGTGTGTGGGACGTCAACCAGGGCAAGTACGGCATTTTGCCCGCCATCTGGGGCACGCTTTACAGCGCCCTGATCGCCTTGTTGATCGCGGGTTTCTTCGGCGTCAGCATGGCCATTTTCCTCACCCAGGATTTCTTGCCGGCGAGGCTTGCCGCGGTGTTTCGCACCATCGTCGAGCTGCTCGCCGCCATCCCCAGCGTCGTTTACGGCCTGTGGGGCATCTATGTCGTGATTCCGGCCATCCGGCCGCTGACCGCCTGGCTGAACAGCGAGTTGGGCTGGATCCCGTTCTTCGGCACCTCCCTGAGTGGCCCCGGCCTGCTGCCGGCGGCGTTGGTGCTGGCGATCATGATCCTGCCGACCATTGCCGCGGTGTCCCAGGATGCGCTGACCAGCGTACCGATGAAGACCAAGCAGGCCGCCTACGGCATGGGCACCACCCATTGGGAAGCCATCCTCAAGGTGATGGTGCCGTCGGCCGCCACCGGCATCTTCGGCTCCCTGGTGCTGGGCCTTGGCCGCGCACTGGGCGAAACCATGGCCCTGGCAATGCTGGTAGGTAACGCCAACACCATCACCCTTTCGCTGTTTGCCCCGGCCAACACGCTGGCAGCCTTGCTGGCGCTGAACTTCCCGGAGGCCGGGCCGAACGAGGTCGAAGTGCTGATGTATGCCGCACTGGTCCTGATGTTCATCACCTTGCTGGTGAACGTGTTCGGGTCGCTGATCATGCTCTACGCCCAGCGGGGTAACAAACAATGACTGACCTGACCGCGGCATCCACCGCACTGCCCAGCCTGCAGCGCCGCTTCGAAGGCCGCGCGCTGCGCAGCCTGGTGCTGACCACCCTGGTCTGGTGCGTGGCCCTGCTGGCCAGCGTGCCGCTGATTTCCGTGCTGTACATGCTGATTTCCCGCGGTGGTGCGCGCCTGAACCTGGAAGTGTTCACCGAGCTGCCACCTACCGGCTTTGAGATGGGCGGTGGTTTTGGCAACGCCATGGCCGGTACCTTCGCCATGGTCGGCATTGCCGCCGCCATCGCGGTGCCGGTCGGCATCCTCGCGGCGGTGTTCCTTGCCGAACTCGGGCCCGAGAGCAAGCTGGCGAACGCCTCGCGCTTTGCCGCGAAGATGCTCACCGGCCTGCCGTCGATCCTCGCCGGTGTATTCGCCTACGCCCTGGTGGTGATGACCACCGGTACCTACTCGGCCCCGGCCGGTGGCGTGGCGCTGGCGGTACTGATGCTGCCGATCGTCGTGCTGACCGCTGAAGAAGCCATGAAGATGGTGCCCAAGATCATGAAGGACGCCGCGTACGGCATGGGCTGCACCCGTGCCCAGGTGATCTGGAAGATCGTCCTGCCGACCGGCATGCCGGCCATCCTCACCGGCGTCATGCTGGCGGTGGCCCGCGCTGCCGGTGAAACGGCGCCGCTGCTGTTCACCGCGTTGTTCAGCAACTACTGGATCTACCACGACGGCAGCCTGGCCGTCATGAACCCCACGGCATCGCTTGCCGTACTGATCTACAACTTCTCCGGCATGCCGTTCGACAACCAGCTGGAGCTCGCCTGGGCGGCCTCGCTGGTGTTGGTGATGATCGTGCTGGTAGTCAACATTCTTAGCCGTATCTTCGGCAAGCCCAAGTACTGAGAAAGGGAGCATTCGACCGTGAACGTATCAACAGCGCAAAGAGCCGCTCCCTTGGTCAGCGAAGCGCCAATCGTCATGGACTGCAAGCTGGACAAGATTTTCTACGGCAACTTCATGGCGGTCCGCGACAGCCATGTACCGATCCGCAAGAACGAGATCACCGGCTTCATCGGCCCGTCCGGCTGCGGCAAGAGTACCGTGCTGCGCAGCCTCAACCGCATGAACGACCTGGTCAAGGGCTTCCGCTTCGAGGGCCATGTGCACTTCCTTGGCCAGGATGTGTATGGCAAGGGCGTGGACCCGGTGGTGGTGCGCCGCTACATCGGCATGGTGTTCCAGCAGCCGAACCCGTTCTCCATGAGCATCTTCGACAACGTTGCCTTCGGCCTGCGCCTGAACCGCTACAAGGGTGACATCGGCGACCGCGTCAAGCACGCCCTGCAAGGCGCCGCGCTGTGGGACGAGGTCAAGGACAAGCTCAAGGTCAGCGGCCTGTCGCTGTCCGGCGGCCAGCAGCAGCGCCTGTGCATCGCCCGTGCCATCGCCACCGAGCCGGAAGTGCTGCTGCTCGACGAGCCGTGCTCGGCACTCGACCCGATCGCTACCCGCCGCGTGGAAGAGCTGATGGTCGAGCTGAAGAAGGACTACACCATCGCCCTCGTGACCCACAACATGCAGCAGGCGATCCGGGTGGCCGACACCACGGCGTTCTTCTCGGTGGACATTTCCCAGGGCACCCGCACCGGCTACCTGGTGGAGATGGGCCCGACCACGCAGATCTTCCAGAACCCGCGTGAACAGCTGACCAGTGACTACATCAGCGGCAAGTTCAGCTGAACCCGCCGGCACCCGCCAGGTGACTCACCCCGCAGGCCAGGAAGGCCGAGCGGGGTGGGTCGCTTTTACCTCTGTTCTGTTTCAAGAGATTACCAATGGATGCGACATGTCGTCTTGACCTGCCAGCGGTAGAGCGCGCACTGCGCGAGGTGCAGGGCCGCTTTGGCGAACTCAGCCAGCACTTCACCGAGCCGCGTGATCCGTTCACCGACGAGGTGCTGCTCAATGTGCTTGAAGGCTATGCCCTGATTGACGACTATGTCGCACGGGGTGTGGACCTGTTCGACCTGCAGCAGCTGAACCTGATGCTGGAGATCAACGCCACCGTGCTGTGCGGCAGCGACCCGGCGCGCCGCCGCGAGTTCGCCCCACACCTCGAGGCCACCGAGGCACGCTTTTTCAACAACGTCGAAGGCGGCATCAAGGACCTGTACAACTGGTACTGCTCGTACCGCAGCGAGTCGATCTGGAAGCGGGCGGCCGGTGTCTATGTGCGCATCCTCAGCAAGCCGCAGTTGTTCATCGAAGGGAACAACCGCACGGGGTCGCTTATCGTCAGCTATCTGCTGATGCGGGCAGGGCTGCCGCCATTCGTGCTGACGCTGGACAACGCCGAGGGCTACTTCAACCCGTCCTCGGTCATTCGCAACTCCGCCAAGCATGGTGTGAAAGCTTTGTACGAATTGCCCAAGATCAAGAAAAAGTATGCGGCCTTCCTGGAAGCGAAGGCGCCTGAACCCGAAACGTTCTTCCTGCGCGGCACCTGCGTGCCGGCCCGTCAGGGGAGCCGATGATGGAAAGGTATTCGATGCTGGAACAGGGCAAGGCCGGTGGACGACGTGCGTGGCAAGCCATCGGGCGCAGATTCAGGCGCCCGCAGATGCGCATTTCCTTCGATATCGATGACACCCTGGCCTGCCTGCCGCACCACGCGGATGAAGAACACAGCAAGCTGCCGGCCTTCATCCACCGCTGGCTGGGTGAGCCGCTGCGCAGTGGCACGCGTTCATTGATCCGCGACCTGCGCCGCCAGGGCTGCAGCATCTGGATCTACACCTCTTCGGGCCGCACGCCGGCGTATATCCGCCGCTGGCTGATGCTTTACGGCATTCACGTCGACGGCGTGGTCAACAGTGACCGCCATCAGCATGTGCTGCAGCAGCACGGGCTTGAGAATGCCCCTTCGAAGTACCCGCCGGCTTTTGATATCGACTTGCATGTCGATGATTCCGAAGGGGTCGGGATCGAGGGCTTTGACCACGGTTTCCGCGTGGTCGTGGTCAACCCTGAAGATGACAGCTGGGCGCAGAAGGTCATGGACGCTGCCGAGCAGGTGCAGGCCCAGTTGGCCTGGCAGCAGCCGCAGCGGTTCGAAATGCCTGGGGCGCGGCGGTCGCAGGCATTGGCGTCCTGACCGCCTGAGGCCAGCACGAAAAAGGCTCATCGCGCCTCACAATGCGCGATGAGCCTTTTTTATTGCCGCTAGCGATCAGTGGTGTGCGCTATCGACGGCGATACTTTCACCAGACACTTCCAGATAGCTGGCCCCGCGGTTGGCAATGGCATAGTGGATCAACCCACCCAGCCCGGCGCCAAAGAACCAGGAGAACTGCGACAGCGTCTCGAACGCCGGCACCAGTGCCAGCAGAATGGCGATCAGCGCAGCCGGGATGAATGCCGCTACGGCGCGCAGGTTGACCCCGCCAAGGTAGTGATAGGCACCTTCGGGGCTTTCGCTGTACAGCTCCGGCAGGTTCACCCGAGCGCGACGTACCAGGTAGTAGTCGGTGACCATGATGCCGTACAGCGGGCCGAGCAGGGCACCCAGGCCGCCGAGGAAGTACACGATCACCGACGGGCTGTTGTACAGGTGCCAAGGCAGGATCACCACCGCGATGGTGGCGCTGAGCAAGCCCGCGCGGCGGAAGTTCAGCACCTTTGGTGCGAGGTTGGTCAGCACGAAGGCCGGGGCGACGAAGTTGGCCATGATGTTCACCGCCACGGTGACGATCAGGAAGGCCAGGCAGGCCAGCACCAGGCCGGCTGTGTTCGGGATGGCGGCGACGATGTCGCTCGGGCTCTGCACCAGCTTGCCGTCGATGCTGAATTGCGCACCGGCGAGCACCACGGCAATCAGCGCGAAGCCGATCATGTTCACCGGCAGGCCCCAGAAGTTGCCCACGCTGATCGTCCGGCGATCCGGGCAGTTACGCGTGAAGTCGCAGAAGTTGAGGATCATGGTGCCGTACAGCGACACCCACAGCGCGGCGGCGCCAAACACCTTCAGCCACATCGCAGAGCCGGTCGGCGCGTTGCCGCTGGACCAGGCAATCGACAGGCCGCTGCGCCAGTACATCCAGCCCGCCAGGCTGCTGAAGGCGACCAGGATGATCGGGCCGGCGAGGGATTCGAAACGGCGCACCATCTCCATGCCATAGGCGAAGATCGCCACCTGCACGCACCAGATGCCGAGGAAGGTGACCCAGCCCAGGGTCGACAGGCCGAGTATCGCGTTCTGGTCGTAGGGCTTGAGGTCTGGCGCGATGGCGGTGAGCAGCACGCGCAGCACCACCGAGGCCAGGTAGGTCTGGATGCCGAACCAGGCAATGGCGATCACCGCGCGAATCAGTGCCGGGATCTGCGCGCCGTGGATGCCAAAGCTGATCCGGCACATGACGGGGTAGGGCAGGCCGGTCTTCTGCCCCATGTAGCCGGACAGGTTCATCAGGCCGTAGATCACCAGCGCGCCAAGGGCGAAGGCGGCGAGGATCTGCGCGCCGCTCATGCCCAGGGCGAACAGGCCGATGGCGAAGGAGTAGTTGGCGATGTTGTGCACATCGTTGGTCCACAGCGCGAACAGGCTGTAGCGCCCCCAGGTGCGATTGGCCGCACGGGTCGGTGCAAGGTCGCTACTGTACAGACGCGGGCTCAGCTGCGACTGAATGGAGCCGGCCGTTTCGGCGGGGAGATCGGCAAGCTGGCCAACATCGGAACGGGAAATCGACGCCATCGGGACTCCATGATGGTTGTGTACTTTTATTGTTTGTATTTGTATACAAACAAGATTCGTACCAACCCATGAACGGAGTGGAATTCAGGGTCTTGGCGCTTCATTGCCGGATAAATGCGTGGAAAGCCGGGCCTTCGAGTGGGAATTATGTGCACGTTTGATGTGCGCAGTTGTTACCGCGCGCACCCGAAGTGTTGAACAAGTGGCTTGCCGGGGTTGTTCCGCATAAGCTTGTGGCAGGTTGCCATGGAGGTCAGTCGATGTCGCATCTACCGCTCGCGTTGGGTCTGTTACTTGTCGCCGCCTGGGTCGACGCGGCGCCGTTGCAGGTACCCACCCCGGCCGAACTCAGGCGCCAGCTCGACAGCCTCAAGCCTGGCCAGTTTCTCTGGTACCCGCAGGTTTCGCCGGTGGGGCCGGTGACCGTGGTGGTCAGCCTCACCGAGCAGCGTGCCTACGTCTATCGCAACGGCATCGCCATTGGCGTCAGCACGGTAAGCAGCGGCAAGGCAGGCCGGGAAACCCCCACCGGGGTCTTCAGCATTCTGCAGAAGAAGGTCGAGCACCAATCCAGCCTCTATAACAGTGCACCGATGCCGTACATGGAGCGCCTGACCTGGGACGGCATTGCCCTGCACGCGGGCCATCTGCCGGGCTACCCGGCCTCCCATGGTTGCGTGCGCCTGCCGCTGGAGTTTGCCAAGAAGCTGTATGAGGTCACCGGTTTCAGCTCGACCACCGTCATCGTGTCCGATACCCACAGTGCACCGGTGGAGGTGTACCACCCTGGCGTGCTGGCCCCCACGGTCAGCGCAGGCAAGGCCCAGGGCCCGCTGGTGCTGAGTAACCAGCAGTTCTGGAACGACCCGGACCCGACGTCAGGGCCGCTGTCGATCCTGATCAGCCGTGCCGACCTGCGCGCCTACGTGTATCGCGGCGGCCAGTTGATCGGCTCGGCGCCCGCACTGTCGCTGCAAAGCAGCCAGCATCGCAGCGGCATGGCGGTGTATTCGCTGCTGCAAAAACCTTCCGCCCTGGCGCTCGATGGCGCGCTACCCTTACGTTGGTCGGTGGTGGGCCTGAGCAACCCGGAATACGGCAGTACGCCCTATGAACAATTGGGGCAGCTGACCATCAATCCGGAATTCCGCCAGCACCTGCGCGCCGCGATGGATGTCGGCACGATGCTGGTGATCACCGACTGGGCGTCGACCCGGGAGACCCGCAGCGACGGTAAATTCACGGTCATCAGCACCGAGGACCGTGAAGAACTTAAGCCATTGGTCAAGAAATGATCGGCAACGGCGCAGAATTCAAGCAAAGTGGTGGCTTTTGGCCGCAAGCCAGCTGAGTTTTTGCTGACAGGCCTTTACCGGGGTAACCGTGTCGATGTTCAAACCCATGCGGGGAGCCGTTCGGCTCTCAGTGGCCAGTATTGGCCTGTTTTTCCTCAGCGCCTGGCAAGCCGCCCACGCGCAACCCCTGCCCACCGCCGCCGAGCTGCAGCAACTGGCGCCGAACGCCAGCCTGTCGACCCTGGCCCTGGCCCTCACCGCCTATGCCTGCGCCAGCCACCGCGAGGCGGGCAAGCTGCTGACGGTGATCGATTACTCCAAGGCCTCGCGGGACAAGCGCCTGTGGGTGTTCGACCTGCGCGCACGCAAACTGCTGTTCGAGGAATGGGTCGCCCATGGCAAGAACAGCGGTGCCGATGTACCGACGACGTTCTCCAACGCCCCCAACAGTTACCAGTCCTCCCTCGGCCTGTATGAAACCGGCCAGATCTACAGCGGCAAACATGGCCGCTCGCTGCGCCTGCAGGGGCTGGAACCGGGGTTCAACGACAACAGCATGTCGCGGGCGATTGTGATGCATGCCGCCGCCTATGCCGACCCCAAGGTCGTGCCCGGCCTGGGTCGCCTGGGGCGCAGCCAAGGGTGCCCTGCCGTGCGGCCGGCCATTGCCGGCAAGCTGATCGACACGCTGCAGCACGGCAGCTATGTGTTTGCCTACTACCCGCAGCAGCACTGGCTGAAGACATCACGTTTTCTCAACCCCCAGAGCTGCCCGCTGGCGAGCCAGTCGGTCGCCAGCAATTAGTCGAAGGACGACCCTCAGATCGCCGTGCCGATGCGATCCAGCTCATGCTTGAGCTGCTCACGGTCCAGGGTGTCGAAAGGCAGCGCGAAGAACGCCTGGCAGCGCGACTCGATGCGGGCCAGCGTGGCGCGGAACGCAGCGTCGACCGTGGCCTCGTCACCCACCACATCGGACGGATCCTCCAGCCCCCAGTGCGCCTTCAGCGCCGGGCCGAAGTACACCGGGCAGGCTTCGCCGGCAGCCTTGTCGCACACGGTGATGACGATGTCGGGTGGGCAATCCTCGAACGCCTCATTGCCCTTGCTGCTTAGCCCGGCCGTGGAGATACCGGCGTGCTGCAAGGTGCTCAGGCTGCGCGGCAACACCTGGCCTTTCGGGAAGCTGCCGGCACTGACGGCTTCAAATCCGCGAGGCGCCAGGTGATTGAACATGGCCTCGGATAGGATGCTGCGGCAACTGTTGGCCGTGCACATGAACAGGACTCGCATGGAGGGCTCCTCCGCTTCGTGGCGGGTGTCAGAGGCTCAGGCGCAACGCCAGAGCCGAAAGGGTGATCAGCAGAACCGGCAGCGTCAGCAGGATGCCGACTTTGAAGTAGTAACCCCAGGTGATGCGCACGCCTTTGCGTTCCAGCACATGCAGCCAGAGCAGCGTGGCGAGGCTGCCGATGGGGGTGATCTTCGGGCCCAGGTCGCAGCCGATGACGTTGGCGTAGATCATCGCCTCGCGCACCAGCCCCTGCGCCTCGCTGGCCTGGATCGACAAGGCGCCGACCAGCACGCTGGGCATGTTGTTCATGACCGACGACAGCCCGGCAGCGACCAACCCGGTACCGATGGCGGCGCTCCACAGCCCTTGCTGCGCAAGGCGGTCGAGCAGGTGGGTGAGCATGTCGGTGAGGCCGGCGTTCTTCAGCCCATAGACCACCAGGTACATGCCGAGCGAAAAAATCACCACCTGCCAGGGCGCTTCGCGCAGCACCCGGCGGGTCGAGATGCGGTGGCCGCGGGCGGCGACGGCAAACAGGATTGCCGCACAGGCAGCGGCTACCGCACTGATCGGGATGCCCAGGGGTTCGAGGGCGAACAGGCCGATCAGCAACACCAGCAGCACCCAGCCACCGACGTTGAAGGTGGCGCGGTCATGAATCGCTTCGCTGGGCTGCTTCAGGGCCGCGACCGCGTACTGCCTGGGGATGTCACGGCGGAAAAACAGCCACAGCACCAGCAGGGTCGCGGCCACACTGGCGAGATTCACCGGCACCATCACCGAGGCATATTCGGCGAAGCCCAGCTTGAAGTAGTCGGCCGAGACGATGTTCACCAGGTTGGAGACCACCAGCGGCAGGCTCGCCGTGTCGGCAATGAAACCTGCGGCCATGACGAAGGCCAGCGTTGCGGCGGGCGAAAAGCGCAGCGCCAGCAGCATCGACATGACGATGGGGGTGAGGATCAGCGCCGCACCGTCGTTGGCGAACAGCGCCGACACGGCGGCACCGAGCAGCACGCAGAAGGCGAACAGGCGGTGGCCGCTGCCATTTGCCCAGCGCGCCACGTGCAGCGCGGCCCACTCGAAGAAACCGGCCTCGTCCAGCAGCAGGCTGATGATGATGACGGCGATGAAGGTGGCAGTGGCGTTCCAGACAATGGCCCACACGGTCGGGATGTCGTGCAGCGAAACGGCACCGGCCCCCAGGGCGATGAGGGCACCGAGCGCGGCACTCCAGCCGACGCCAAGCCCCTTCGGTTGCCAGATGACCAGGGTGAGGGTGAAAACAAAGACGGCAATGGCGACCAGCATGAACACCTCGCTCGCTGCGGATCAGCAGCAGGCAGCGTCACGGACGGGGCGGCCGTCCATGTGCTGCAGGCGCAGTGTGTTTTCGGCCAGCCATTGTGCGTTGGCCTGCAATGTCGCCTGCAACATCTCGTGCACCCAGGCGGGCAGCTGCGGGTTGAGGCGGTAATACACCCATTGCCCCTGGCGGCGATCCAGCAGCATGCCACTGCTGCGCAGCTGCGCCAGATGGCGACTGACCTTTGGCTGGCTGTCGTTCAGGGCACACATCAATTCGCAGACACAGAGCTCACCCAGGCCTGCGATCAGCAGGGTGGCGCGGGTGCGGGTTTCGTCAGACAGGCACTTGAAGACATCGGGTGGCGTGAGCATGGCAGTACCAATACATATGGAAAGCCGAATATACGGATTTCCATATGTTGAATGCAACCACCTGCGTTGAGGTTAACCATTGTCGAGATGCCGGCACTACCTGTGGGAGCGGGCTCGCCCGCGAACACTGGCGAAGCCGGTGCCATTCACCGCGGTGCCTGCTTCGCGGGCAAGCCCGCTCCCACAAGGACCTGTAACCTTGGCAAATCCAGCAGCCCTGAAACCCACCCACTCAGCAGTATCCAACTGCACCTGGCCGCTTCAGGCACTCTTGCGCGATACCATCGCAGTCAGGGCTGCCTTTGCCTCGTCGCTGTTGAGCCGCTCGATGAACAGCAGGCCTTCCTTGGCCACCGTTGCGGCCAGCGTTTCGCGCTGCCCATCCTTGAGCAGACGCCTGCTGATGCGCAGTGCATCGGCAGGCAGCTGCTGCAGGCGCCGGGCCAGCGTGATGGCGGCGGCCAGGCAGTGCGCGCCATCTTCGAGCACTTCGGTCGCAAGGCCCCACTGCACCGCCTGTTCGCCATTGAACGCCTGGTTGCACAGCAGCAGCTGCGCAGCCCGCGCATGCCCCAGCATCTGCGGCAGCAACAGGCTCGCGCCAAACTCCGGGCACACGCCCAGTGCCACGAACGGCGTGCGCAGCTTGGCGTCACGGCTGATCAGCACCTGGTCGCAGTGCAGCAGCAGCGTGGTACCGATGCCGATCGCAGGCCCGGCAACCGCGGCGATCAGCGGTTTGTCCAGCGCCAGCACCGCCCACATCATGCGGAACACCGGGCTTTGCAGGTCTGTCGGGGGGTGGTCGAGAAAGTCCGGCAGGTCGTTGCCGGCGGTGAAGCACTCGGTGCTGCCGGTGATCAGGATCACCTCGACCTGCGGGTCGCTGTTGGCCGCCTCGAACAGCTCCGCCAGCCGTGTGTACATGGCGTTGGTCAGCGCATTGAGTTTGTCCGCGCGGTTCAGGCGCAGGGTCAGCAGGCCTTCGTCGAGTTGCGAGTGGATCAGGTCGGTCATGGGCGGTGCCTCTGTTGTTGTTATCGTGCCCGAGTATAAACAGGCTATCGCGAGCGAGGCGAGTTGCTATACAGTCGTTCAACTGTGCGACCCATGAGAGCCACCGATGACCCAGGAAGCCCGCTTCAGCCGCATGCTGCCCGAACTGCGCAAGGCCAATCTGGTCGAGGCCACCCTGGCCTGCCTGAAGCGCCATGGCTTCCAGGGCGCCTCGATCCGCAAGATCTCCGCCGAAGCCGGCGTCTCGGTGGGCCTGATCAGCCACCATTATTCGGGCAAGGACGAGCTGGTCGCCGAAGCCTACATGGCCGTCACCGGGCGGGTCATGCAACTGTTGCGCGAGGCCATGGCCCAGGTTGCGCCCAATGCCCGCGAACGGCTGTCGGCGTTCTTCCGTGGCTCGTTCAGCGCCGAACTGCTCGACCCGCAGCTGCTCGATGCCTGGCTGGCGTTCTGGGGCGCGGTGAAAACCGCCGAGGCGATCAACCAGGTGCACGACCACTCTTATGGCGAATACCGCCGCGAACTGCGCACGCTGCTGGCCGAACTGGCCCGGGAGGAGGGCTGGGAGCACTTCGATGCCGACCTCGCTGCCATCAGCCTCAGCGCCTTGCTCGATGGCCTGTGGCTGGAGTCCGGGCTGAACCCGGGCACCTTCACCCCGGCCCAGGGCGTGCAGATCTGCGAGGCCTGGGTCGATGGCCTGCAGGCCGGTGGTCGGCAACGCTTCAGCACAGCCACCGAGGGCTGTTGATCGACCGTTCAGCAATCGCTAGTCTTGGCCCACTCTAATAAAAAAATCGCCTTCGGGCGCCTCAGGACTACCCGCAATGACCTCTCAGGTACTGATCGTCGATGACGATCCGCTGATTCGTGACTTGCTCCAGGCCTACCTGTCCCAGGAAGGCTATACCGTCCACTGCGCCGCCACGGCGGAACAGGCTGAAACGCTGCTGAGCGAGCAGCCGGTGGAACTGGTGATGCTGGATATCCGCCTGCCCGGCAAGGACGGCCTGACCCTGACTCGCGAACTGCGGGTGCGCTCGGAAGTGGGGATCATCCTGATCACCGGGCGCAACGACGAAATCGACCGTATCGTCGGCCTGGAATGCGGCGCCGACGATTACGTCAGCAAACCGCTCAACCCCCGCGAACTGGTGTCCCGTGCGAAGAACTTGATCCGTCGCGTGCGCCACGCCCAGGGTACACGCCCGGCCAGCACTGCCAATGTCACCCTCAAGCAGTTCGGCGACTGGTCGCTGGACTGCGACCGCCGCCGCCTGATCGATGCGCAAGGCGGCGAAACCCTGTTGACCCACGGCGAGTTCCAGTTGCTCAGCGTGTTCCTGCGCAACAGTGGCCATACCCTGAGCCGCGATCAGTTGATGGACCAGATCCGCAACCGTGAGTGGGTGCCCAACGACCGTTCCATCGACGTGCTGGTCGGCCGCCTGCGGCGCAAGCTGCACGACGACCCCGCCGAGCCTGAGCTGATCATTACCATCCACGGCGCCGGCTACCTGTTCACCGCCTGCGTGGCCGCGTGAGCAAGTACCTTTTGGGCCTGCTGGTGCTGCTGGCCAGCGGTGCGCTGCAGGCCGCCGGCAGCGTGCGCTACTGCGATTACCCGGTGTATCCGCCGGTGTCCTGGAGCGATGGCAAGCAGCCGCGCGGGCTGGCGCCGACGGTGGTGCGCGAGCTGTTCGGGCGGCTGGGCTACCAGGTCGAGATGGTCGTGCTGGGCAACTGGCAACGCTGCCTGCTCGACGCGGCCGAAGGCCGGGTGGATGTGGTGCTGGCCTACACCTCGGAGCAGCGCGCCAGGACCATGCGCTTTTCCCAGGTGCCGGTACTGCGCGAGGAAGTGGCGGTGTTCGCCAACCGCCAGCACCCGCTGCAGTTCGACACGCTCGAAGACCTCGCCCGCTACCGTGGCGGGTTGTTGTTCGGCGAAAGCTATGGCCCGGCGTTCGACCGTTTCGTGGCGCAGCACCAGAACATCGAGTGGGTGTCGGACAGCGGGCAGAACTTCGGCAAGCTGATTCGCGGGCGTATCGACTTCGTGGTCCAGGAACGGCGCACCGGCCAGCTGTTCGTCGAGCACCTGCCCGGTGCCCAGGACATCGTTGCGCTGGCACCGGCACTGAGCGTCGACTACCTGCGCGTGGCAGTGTCGCGCCATTCACCGCTGAGCGAACGTATGGCCGACATCGACGCGCAATTGCAGCAGATGACCGACGCTGGCGAGCTGGAGCGCTGGCTGCATGAAAGCGAGGTCACCTACCGCGACGTGGTCAGCCAGCCATGACCCGCCTGCAGCCAGGTGGCCTGCTGCGGCGGCTGCTGCTGTTCATCCTGCTGTTCAGCCTGTGCTTCACGGTGCTGGCCAGCAGCGTGCAACTGTACTTCGAGTACCGCCGCGAAATGCGCGAGATCGATGCGCGCATGGCGTTGATCCGCGCCGGCTACCTGGCCAGCCTGGAGCGCAGCCTGTGGGACCTGAACCAGGAGCAGCTGAACGTGCAGCTGCGCGGGTTGGTGGACTTTTCCGATGTGGCGCGGGTGCGCCTGAACAGCGCCGACTTCACCTTGCAGCAAGGTGAGCCGAACCCGCAGGGGCCGCTGCGGGTCGAGCGTTTTGCGCTGGATTACCAGCCACCTTCAGGGCCTGTGCGCCACCTGGGCGAGCTGGAAGTCAGCACTGACCTGGGTGCGGTGCACCGGCGGCTGTTCGCCACCGGCCTGACCAGCCTGCTGTGGATGAGCGTGTTCCTTTGCGGCCTGGCGCTGGCGCTGTCGGGGTTGTTCTATCGCCTGGTCACCCGCCACCTGCAGGTCATGGCCGACTTCGCCCGGCGCATCGGTGCCGGGCAATGGCACGAGCCCCTGCGCCTGAACAAGCGCCGTTCGCCCCATGCCGACGAAATCGACAGCGTGGCGCTGGCACTGGAGGACATGCGCCGGGCCATCCTCAGTGACAGCGAGCGCCGCGAAAGCGACCGCCTGGCCTTGCAGGACAAGCGCGACGAACTGCAGAAGCAGGTCGAGCGGCGCACGGCGAGCCTGATGCGTGCCAAGGACGATGCCGAGGCGGCCAACCTGGCCAAGTCGCGCTTCCTCGCCACCATGAGCCATGAGTTGCGCACGCCGCTCAACGGCATCCTCGGCATGGCCGAGCTGCTGCGTGGCGCCGGGCTCGCGGCGCCCGACCGTCTGCGCCTGGAGGCGCTGTACAAGGCCGGCGAGGGGCTGCTGAGCATCCTCAACGAGGTGCTGTATTTTGCCCGCCTCGAAGAGGGCGAAAGCCGCCCCGAGGCCGTGGATTTTTCCCTGCGTCAGTTGTGTGCCGAGGTCGTGACCCTGCTCGAACCGCGCGCGCTGGCCAACGACAGCCTGGTGCTGTGCCGCATCGACCCGCAGCTGGCCACCTACCAGCACGGCGCCGAGCAGTACCTGCGCCAGGTCCTGAGCAACCTGCTGGCCAACGCCATCAAGTTCACCGAGGGTGGCGAGATCCTGGTCGACGTGCAGGTGGTGCAGGGGCAACCTGGGCGGCAGCGCCTGCGCCTGAGCGTCACCGACGACGGCATCGGCATCTGCGAGGCGATGCAGCCGAAGATCTTCGACCGTTTCGTCCAGGCCAGCGAGGCGGTCGCACGGCGCTATGGCGGCACCGGCCTGGGGCTCGCAATCAGCAAGCACCTGGTCGAGCAGATGGGCGGGCAGATCGGCGTGCGCAGCCGCGAGGGGGAGGGCAGCTGCTTCTGGCTGGAACTGGCGCTGGAAACGGCGCAGGCGCCGCAGGCCCGGGCGCAGGCTGACCGCGCTGTGGCGCCGCTGCACATCCTGGTAGTGGAAGACGTGGACCTGAACCGTGAAGTGGTGCGCGGGCTGCTGACGCGTGACGGGCATGCAGTCTGGCTGGCCGAGGATGCCGAGCAGGGCTTGCAGCTGTGCGCGCAGCAGCGCTTCGACCTGCTCCTGCTGGATGTACACCTGCCCGGCATCAGTGGCGTGGAGCTGTGCCGACAGCTGCGTGCCGGCAGCACGCCCAACCGCGACACGCGCATCCTGGCGCTGACTGCCAGTGTTCAGCCGGGACTGGTGCGTGCCTATCTGGATGCCGGTATGCAGGGGGTGCTGGGTAAGCCGCTGAAGCTTGCGAGCCTGCGCCAGGCCCTGGCGGGGCAGTGTCAGGAGGCACCGCCGGCCACCCCCGCATGGCTTGACCACGAGCTGCTGAACACGCACCGCGCCCTGCTTGGCCAGCAGAAGCTGCAAGGCCTGCTGGCCGGCCTGCGCGACGGCCTGGCGCAACAGCGCCTGCCTTTGCTCGAGGCGGTCGATGCAGGCGATTGCACCGAGGTGACCCACCTGGCCCATCGGTTGGCCGGCAGCAGCGATTCCATGGGCCTGTGCGGCCTGGCGGCGACCCTGCGCCGGCTTGAAGCGCGTGCCCTGGCCCGGGACAAGCCGGGGGTGCGGGCCATGGCGCCATTGCTGCACGAGCAGTTGCAACGTGCGCAAAACAGCCTGGCCGAACTGCTGGCCGCCTGAGCGACAAAATCCTTACGACTTTTTACATCTTTGATCTTTACGATCAACCGGGCCTTACATCGCTTTCCAATAATCGGACTCAACCGCTGCACACGCGGTCTTCGACGCTTATTGGAGATAATAATAATGAAAGGCCGTAAAGCTGAAGGTATCCACCTCACGCGGGCATTGAAGAGCCGGCACATCTTCATGCTCTCGCTCGGTGGCGTGATCGGCACCGGGCTGTTCATGGGCTCGGGGGTGACCATCAACCAGGGCGGGCCGGTGGGCGCGATCCTGGCCTACCTGGTTGCCGGTTTCCTGATGTACCTGGTGATGGTCTGCCTGGGTGAACTGTCGGTGCAGATGCCGGTGTCCGGTTCGTTCCAGGCCCATGCGACGAAATTCATCGGCCCGGCCACCGGTTTCATGATCGGCTGGGTGTACTGGATGAGCTGGGCCACCACCGTGGGCCTGGAGTTCACCGCTGCCGGCATGCTGATGGAACGCTGGTTCCCCGGGGTGCCGATCTGGTACTGGTCGGCGCTGTTCGTCGCGGTGCTGTTCGGCATCAACGCGCTGGCCACCCGTGCCTTCGGTGAGGCGGAATACTGGTTTGCCGGCATCAAGGTGGCGGCCATCCTCGGCTTCATCATCGTCGGTGTGCTGGTGATCTTCGGCGGCATTTCGCTGAACAGCGGGGCGCCGGCGCCGATGATGAGCAACCTGATCGGCGATTCGCTGTTCCCCAATGGCCTGTCGGCGGTGTTCGCGGTGATGATGACCGTGGTCTATGCCTTCCAGGGTTGCGAGATCATGGGCGTGGCGGCGGGCGAGACCGACCAGCCGGAAAAGAGCATCCCGCGGGCCGTGCGCAATGTGGTGTTCCGCGTGCTGATCTTCTATGTGCTGGCGATCGTGGTGCTGTCGGCGATCGTGCCGTGGCAGCAGGCCGGGCTGATGGAAAGCCCGTTCGTGCAGGTGTTCGACATGGTCGGCATTCCTTACGCGGCAGACCTGATGAACTTCGTGATCCTCACCGCGATTCTGTCGGTCGGCAACTCTGGGCTGTATGCCTCCACTCGCATCCTCTGGGCGATGTCCAAGACCGGCATGGCGCCGCGCAGCCTGTCGCCGCTGAGCAGCCGTGGCGTGCCGCTGCGGGCGCTGTTCATCACCCTGTGCTTCGCGCTGGTGTCGCTGCTGACCAGCTTTGTCGCTGCCGACACGTTGTTCATGGTGCTGATGGCGGTGAGCGGCATGGCCGGCACGGTGACCTGGATCGTCATCGCCCTGGCCCAGTACCGCTTCCGCAAGCAGTTCCTGCGGGATGGCGGCCAGTTGAGCGAGCTCAAGTACCGCGCGCCGCTGTACCCGCTGGTGCCGTTGCTGTGCATCACCCTGTGCAGTTCGCTGTTCGTGTTCCTGGCGATGGATGAGACGCAGCGGCCTTCGCTGTACTGGGGCTTCGGCTTCATTGCGCTGTGCTACGCGGCGTACTTCCTGGTACAGCGCAAGCGCCAGGGCGTGGGGCTGGAGCCGGAAATGCCGGCAGCCTGAAACATCGCCTTGCACCGAACCTGTAGGAGCGGCCTTGTGTCGCGAAAGGGCCGCTCCTACACAAGTGTGCGGTAGCTACTGGAAACAGCGGTTGTGGGCAGTTGTACAAAGTTGTAACAGCGCTGGACCGCAAACTTCTGAAATTTCAGATAAGTCCAGATAAAACAAGCACATAGCCAATGTCTTGCGACGTTACAGAGCTATCACCTCGGCAATTGCCTCCTTACTGAACACTCGTTTAGCATGAGCCTCACCTCTCACAGCAATCACAATAATCCGAGGCCCGTCATGACCGCTCCGTCGTCCCTAATCACCCAGGTTGAAGCCGGCGTTGCCTGGATCACCCTGAACCGCCCCGAGCAGCGCAACGCGCTGGACATCCCCACCCTGAAAAAGCTGCACACCACCCTTGAGGCCTACAACACCGACCCCGCCGTGCGCGTGGTCGTCCTGACCGGCACTGGCCGCATCTTCTGCGCCGGCGCCGACCTCGCCGAATGGGCCGAAGCCGAAGCCCGAGGCGCGCTGGAAACCTACGGCTGGACCGAAACCGCGCACGCCCTGATGCACTGTCTGCACACCCTGGACAAGCCCACCATCGCTGCCATCAACGGCACCGCCGTGGGCGCCGGCATGGACCTGTCGCTGTGCTGTGACCTGCGCCTGGCAGCCCAGTCGGCCCGGTTCAAGGCCGGCTACACCAGCATGGCCTACTCGCCGGATGCCGGTGCCAGCTGGCACCTGCCACGGCTGATCGGCAGCGAGCAGGCCAAGCGCCTGCTGTTCCTCGACGAACTGTGGGGCGCCGAACGCGCCTTGGCGGCCGGCCTGGTCGGTGAAGTGGTCGCCGACGACCAGCTGCCAGCCGCCACCGCCGAACTGGCGGCGCGCCTGGCCCAGGGGCCGACGTTCGCCTACGCCCAGACCAAGCGCCTGATGCGCGAAGGCGCTTCGCGCAGCCTGGCCGAGCAGCTCACTGCAGAACTGGCCGCCGGCCTGCTCTGTGGGCGCAGCGACGACGGCGCCGAGGCCCTGCGCGCGGTCACGGAAAAACGCGCGCCCCGCTTCAGCGGCAACTAAGCACTCACTCATTCCCCGGTTACCCAGGAACAGGCCATGAATTTCCAACTGACCCAAGAACAAGAAATGTTGGTGGATGCCGTACGCAGCTTCGTCGCCAAGGAGCTGTTGCCCCATGAAGAAGCCGTGGACCGTGCCGACGAGGTGTCCCCGCAGCTCGCCGCGCAGATCCGTGGCAAGGCCATCGCTGCGGGTTTCTATGCCTTCAACATGCCCGAGGAAGTCGGTGGCGGTGGCCTCGACTACCTGTCCCAGGCGCTGATCGAGCGCGAGCTGTCGAAGGTTTCCTGGGCGCTGCATGTGTTCGTCGCGCGGCCTTCGAAGATCCTCATGGCCTGCACCGGCCAGCAGGTCGAGGACTACCTGCTGCCGTGCATCCGTGGCGAGAAGACCGACTGCTTCGCCCTGACCGAACCGGGCGCCGGCTCCGACGCCAACTCGATCAAGACCCGCGCCGTGCGTGAAGGCGATGACTTCGTGATCAATGGCAGCAAGCACTTCATCAGCCATGCCGGGCACGCCGACTTCGCCATCGTCTTTGCCGTCACCGACACCTACGAGCACAACGGGCGCAAGCGTAACGCGGTCACTGCCTTCCTGGTCGACCGTGGCACCCCGGGCATGACCATCCGCCGTGGCCCCAAATGCGTGAGCAACCGGGGCTACCACACCTATGAGCTGTTCTTCGACGACTGCAAGGTGCCGGCCGCCAAGGTGCTCGGTGAAGTCGGCAAGGGCTGGGACGTGGCCAACGCCTGGCTGACCGCAGGCCGGGTCATGGTCGCCGCCAACTGCGTCGGCCAGGCCCAGCGCGCATTGGACGTGTCGCTGCAATGGGCCGCCGACCGCAAGCAGTTCGGCCAGCCGATCGGCACTTACCAGGGCGTGTCGTTCAAGCTCGCCGACATGGCCACGCAGATCCGCGCCGCCGAGCTGCTGACCCTGCACACCGCCTGGAAGATGGACCAGGGCAGCATGACCGACGGCGAGGCGGGCATGGCCAAGCTGTTCGCCAGCGAAGTGCTCGGCAAGGTCGCCGACGAGGCGGTGCAGATTTACGGCGGCATGGGCCTGATGGACGAGGGTCCGGTCGAGCGGATCTGGCGCAACGCCCGCATCGAACGGATCTGGGAAGGCACCTCGGAGATCCAGCGGCACATCATTTCGCGCGAACTGCTGCGCCCACTGCTGCGCTGACCGGACCGGAGCCTCACCATGTCGCAAGCCATTCGTGACAACCTCAAACGCCTGCTGGCACCCCGGCACCTGGCCTTCGTCGGCGGGCGCAGCATGGCCCGTGCGCTCAAGCGCTGCGCCGACGGCGGCTACCCGGGTCAGATGTGGCTGGTCAACCCGCAGCAGGGCAGCATCGACGGTGTGCCCTGCGTGCGCAGCGTGGCCGAGCTGCCCTGCGCGCCGGACGCGGTGTTCATCGCCACCAACCGCGAACTGACCCTGGCCTGTGTCGCTGAACTCGCCGAAAAAGGGGCGGGCGGGGCGATCTGCTATGCCTCCGGTTTCGCCGAAAGCGGTGCCGAGGGCCAGGCGCTGCAACAGCAGCTGCTCGAAGCTGCCGGCCACATGGCGCTGCTCGGGCCCAACTGCTACGGCCTGCTCGATTACCTGCACTGTGCCGCCCTGTGGCCGGTGGCCCACGGAGGCAAGGCGGTAGAGAAGGGCGTGGCGGTGCTGACCCAGAGCGGCAACTTCGCCTACAACCTGTCGATGAGCGACCGTTCGTTGCCGGTGGCCTACATGGCCTCGGTCGGCAACCAGGCGCAACTGGGCATCGCCGAGCTGATGGACGTGCTGCTCGATGAGCCACGGGTCACCGCCATCGGCCTGCACCTGGAAGGCCTGAAGAACGTGCCGGGTTTTGCCCGCGCCGCGCACAAGGCGCTGGAGAAGGGCATCCCGATCGTCGCGCTGAAGACCGGCGTGTCGCAGATCGGCGCCGAGCTGGCGCTGAGCCACACCAGTTCGCTGTCTGGTTCCGACGCTCTGTACGACAGCCTGTTCCAGCGCCTGGGGGTGATTCGCGTCAGCGGCCCGGTAAGTTTCGTCGAAACCCTCAAGGCTGCCGCCTGCGGCAACCTGCCCAAGGGCCCCAGCCTGATCGCGCTGGCCTGCTCGGGCGGTGATGCCGGGCTGATCGCCGACTACAGCGAAAGCAACCAGCTGAGCCTGCCGGCGCTGGAGGCCAGCCAGGTCGAAGCATTGGCCCAGGTGCTGCCGGCCTACGCCAACCTGGTCAACCCGCTGGACTTCACCACGGCGATCTGGGGCGACGGCCCGGCCAAGGCGCGCATGCTCGACAGCGCCCTGCGCAGCGACGCCGATGCGGCGATGCTGGTACTCGATTACCCCGCCGAGTTCACTGGCGAGCGCACGGAATGCGACCTGCTGCTGGAGCTGTACTGCGCGGCGCTCAAGCGTCATGGCAAGGCCGGTTTCGTCACCTCGGCGTTCCCCGAGCTGTTGCCGGCCAGCGCCCGTGAGCGCCTGCACGCGGCCGGTGTGCCAGCGCTGCAAGGGGTGGAGGATGGCCTGGCGGCGTGGGGCCGGGTGGCCCGTTACGCGCAGCAGCGCCCGGCGTTGCTGGCGCTGGGCGAGTCGGCGCTGGTACCGCTGTGCCCGCAGGCGCTGGCCGGAGACAGCCGCCTGCTCAACGAGTGGGAATCCAAGCAGGCCCTGCGCGGCTTCGGCCTGCCCATCCCGAATGGCGTGCTGAGCAGCCCGCAGCGTGCGCTGGCCGATGCTGGCAAGGTGGGCTTCCCGCTGGTGCTCAAGGCCGTCAGCGCGCAGCTGCCGCACAAGACCGAGGCCGGCGCCGTGGCGCTGAACCTGGCCGATGAGGCAGCGCTCAGCACTGCCCTTGAGCAGATGCGCATGCGCATCGTCGCTTACGCGCCGGGTGTCGCCTTCGACCAGATACTGCTCGAACCGATGGCCAGCGCGCCACTGGCCGAGCTGATCGTCGGCATCAAGCGCGAGGCGGATTTCGGCCTGGCGCTGGTGATCGGTGCCGGTGGTGTTCTGGTCGAGCTGCTCAAGGACAGCCAGAGCCTGCTGCTGCCGACCACCGATGGCGCCATCCGCAAGGCCGTACTGGGCCTGCGCAGCGCGGCCTTGCTGCAGGGCTTTCGCGGCAAGCCGGCGGCCGACCTGGAGGCACTGGTCGCCGCCATCCGCGCAGTGGCCGACTACGCCTGCGAAAACGCCAGCCAGCTGCTGGAGCTGGATGTGAACCCATTGATGGTCGGTGCCAGCGGCACCACGGCGGTCGATGCCTTGATCCGCCTCGGCCAGGTGTAAGGACATGAACATGACGAACCAAACCCTCACAGGCGGCCAGGCGCTGGTGCGCCTGCTGGCCAACTACGGCGTCGATACTGTCTTCGGCATCCCTGGCGTGCACACCCTGGAGCTGTACCGTGGCCTGCCCGGCAGCGGCATTCGCCACGTGCTCACCCGCCACGAGCAGGGCGCCGGCTTCATGGCCGACGGCTATGCCCGGGTCAGCGGCAAGCCTGGCGTGTGCTTTGTCATCACCGGCCCCGGCGTGACCAACGCGGCCACCGCCATCGGCCAGGCTTACGCCGACTCGATTCCGTTGCTGGTGATCTCCAGCGTCAACCACACCGCCAGCCTGGGCAAAGGCTGGGGCTGCCTGCACGAGACCCAGGACCAGCGCGCCATGACCGCGCCGATCACCGCATTCTCGGCTGTGGCGCTGAAGGCCGAAGACCTGCCGGAGCTGATCGCCCGCGCCTATGCCGTGTTCGACAGCGAGCGCCCGCGCCCGGTGCACATCTCGGTACCGCTGGACGTGCTGGCCGCGCCTGTGGCACGGGACTGGAGCAATGACGTGGTACGCCGCCCCGGGCGTGGCCCGGCCAGCCTCGACAGCCTGCAACAGGCGGCCGCCAGGCTGGCGGCGGCAAAGCGCCCGATGATCATCGCCGGCGGTGGCGCCTTGCAGGCCGGCGCCGAGTTGCAGCAGTTGAGCACACGCCTGGCTGCGCCCCTGTTCACCAGTGTCGCCGGCAAGGGCCTGGCACCGCTGGACTCGCCGCTCAATGCCGGCTCAAGCCTGTGCGTGGAGCCGGGCTGGGCGCTGATCGCCGAGGCTGACGTGGTGCTGGCGGTCGGTACCGAGATGGCCGACACCGACTTCTGGCGTGAGCGCCTGCCACTGACCGGCGAGCTGCTGCGAGTGGATATCGACCCGCGCAAGTTCAACGACTTCTACCCCTGCACGCTGGCGTTGCAAGGTGATGCCCGGCAGACCCTGGCGGGTCTGCTCGAACAGTTGCCGGGCGGCGTGCGCGATGCAACCCAGGCCAGTGCCGCCGTGGCTCGCCTGCGCGCTGCCGTGCAGGCGAGCCTGGGGCCCTTGCAGGCGCTTCACCAGGCGATCCTGCAGCGGGTGGCGGCCGAGCTGCCGGACAACGCCTTCATCAGCACCGACATGACCCAGCTGGCCTACACCGGCAATTACCTGTTCAGCAGCAGGGCGCCGCGCAGCTGGCTGCACCCCACCGGCTACGGCACCCTCGGCTACGGTTTGCCGGCAGGCATCGGCGCCATGTTCGCCACGGCCGAGCGCCCAGGCCTGGTGCTGGTCGGCGACGGTGGCTTCCTCTATACGGCGCAGGAACTGGCGACCGCGGTCGAGGAACTGGACCGCCCGCTGGTGGTGCTGTTGTGGAACAACGACGCCCTGGGGCAGATCCGCGACGACATGCTCGACCTGAACATCGAGCCCATCGGCGTACTGCCGCGCAACCCGGACTTCGCCGGCCTGGCCCGTGCCTTCGGCTGCACGGTGGCACAGCCGCAGAGCCTGGACGAACTGCAACGCGACCTGCGCGGCGGCTTTGCCCGCAACGGCGTGACCCTGATCGAGCTCAAGCACGCCTGCGCGCGCTGAGCCCACCCCGCACAACAGGACAACCAGCCATGCGATTTTCCTCTTTGACCCAACGGATCGCCGGCGACGGCGCCGCCGCCTGGGAGATCCACTACCGCGCCCTGGCCATGCTCGAACAGGGCCGCGACGTGCTGCTGCTTTCGGTCGGCGACCCGGACTTCGACACCCCGGCGCCGATCGTCCAGGCCGCCGTTGCAAGCCTCGAGGCCGGCAATACCCATTACGCCGATGTGCGCGGCAAGCGCAGCCTGCGCGAGGCCATCGCCCGGCGCCACCGGCAGCGCAGTGGCCAGGTGGTCAGCGCCGACCAGGTGACGGTGCTGGCGGGGGCGCAGTGCGCGCTGTTCTGCGTGGCGCAATGCGTGCTGGAACCGGGTGACGAAGTGATCGTCGCCGAGCCGATGTATGTCACCTACGAGGCGGTGTTCGGTGCCTGCGGGGCCACGGTGGTACCGGTGCCGGTGCGCCCGGAGCATGGCTTTCGCGTGCAGCCCGAAGACGTCGCTACACGGATTACCCCGCGTACCCGTGCCTTGGCGCTGAACAGCCCGCACAACCCCTCCGGTGCCAGCCTGCCGCGCAGCACCTGGGAGGCCTTGGCCGAACTGTGCATCGGCCATGACCTGTGGCTGATCAGTGACGAGGTGTACAGCGAACTGCTGTTCGAAGGCGAGCACATCAGCCCGGCCAGCCTGCCGGGCATGGCCGAGCGCACGGCGACGCTGAACAGCCTGTCCAAGTCCCATGCCATGACCGGCTGGCGTGTCGGCTGGGTGGTTGGCTCGCCGGCGTTGTCCGCGCACCTGGAAAACCTGGCGCTGTGCATGCTGTATGGCTCGCCCGATTTCATCCAGGATGCGGCGGTGGCCGCGCTGGAACAGCCATTGCCGGAACTTGACGGCATGCGCGAAGCCTACCGCCAGCGCCGCGACCTGGTGTGTGCACGCCTTGCCGATTGCCCGGGCCTGCGGGCGCTCAAGCCCGATGGCGGGATGTTCGTGATGGTCGATGTCCGCGAGACCGGGCTCAGCGCACAGGCCTTCGCCGATCGCCTGCTCGACCAGCACGGTGTGTCGGTGCTGGCCGGTGAAGCGTTCGGCCCGAGCGCGGCCGGGCATATCCGCCTGGGCCTGGTGCTCGGCGCCGAGCCGCTGGCTGAAGCCTGCCGGCGCATTGCCCTGTGCGCCCGCGAACTGATGGAGGGGCAACACAATGCTTGAGTACAGCCGTCTGTTCATCGATGGCCGCTGGCAGCCACCCGTGGGGCAGGGCATGGCCGAGGTGATCGACCCGGCCAGCGAGGCGGTGGCCGGCAAGGTGCCGTTGGGTAACGAAGAGGATGTGGAACGCGCCGTCAACGCGGCGCGAAGGGCGTTCGCCGACTGGTCGCGCACGCCGTCCAGCGTGCGCGCCGGGTTCATTCACGCCCTGGCCGAACAGCTCAAGGCGCGGGCCGACGAGATGGCCGCGGTGATCACCACTGAGCTGGGCATGCCGGTGCAGTGGTGCCGGTCGGTACAGGTCGATGGTCCCATCGCCGGGCTTGAGCAGTACATCGAGCTGGCCGGCCTGATGGACGAAGTGCGCGAAGCCGGCAACTCGCTGGTGTACCGCGAGGCCGTGGGCGTATGTGCGTTCATCAACCCTTGGAACTACCCGCTGCACCAGTTGATCGGCAAGCTCGCGCCGGCCTTGGCCGCAGGCTGCACGGTAGTGGTCAAGCCGAGCCAGGAGACCCCGCTGCATGCCTTCCTGCTGGCCGAAATGATCGAGGCCATCGGCTTGCCGGCCGGGGTGTTCAACCTGGTCAGCGGGCCGGGGGCGAAGGTCGGTGAGGCGCTGGCACGGCACCCGCAGGTAGACATGGTCTCGTTCACCGGCTCCACCGGCGCGGGCGTGCGGGTTGCTCAGGCGGCGGCGCCGTCGGTGAAGCGGGTGTGCCTGGAGCTGGGCGGCAAGTCGCCGTTCCTGATTACCGCTGACGCTCCGCTGGAAGCTGCGGTGCGCCATGGCGTGCAGGACGTGATGATCAACTCGGGGCAGACCTGCACCGCGCTGACGCGCATGCTGTTGCCGGCGTCGCGTTATGCCGAGGCCCTGGAGATCGCCGTGGACCAGGCGTGCGGCCTGGTCATGGGCGACCCGCAGGACCCGCGCAGCTTCCTCGGGCCGATGTGCTCGGCCGGGCAGCGGCGCACGGTGCAGGACTACATCCGGGTCGGCCAGGAGGAGGGCGCGCGGCTGTTGTGTGGCGGGGTGAGTGCGCCGGGCTTCGAGCGTGGGTTCTATGTGCCGCCGACGCTTTTCGCCGACGTCGACAACCGCATGCGCATTGCCCAGGAAGAAATCTTCGGGCCGGTACTGTGCCTGATTCCCTATGCCGACGAGGCCGAAGCCATTGCCCTGGCCAACGACTCGCCGTTCGGGCTGTCCAGCGCGGTGTGGGCCGGTAGCCGCGACAAGGCGCTGCAACTGGGCCGCCAGCTGCGTGCGGGGCAGTGCTTCGTCAATGGCGGGGCGTTCAACTACCAGGCGCCGTTTGGCGGCTACAAACAGTCGGGCAATGGCCGCGAGTGGGGGGAAGAAGGCCTCAACGAGTTTGTCGAGGTGAAGGCCATCCAGCTCTGAATGCCAGGAGCAACTGTCTTGCTCAAATCTTGAAAACTGGCGCAGTCCCTGTGGGAGATCACCCAGCCCTTTGGGCTGCGCTGTCGCGCAGAGAACAAAGCCTCAGCATGCGCCGCTTTACCCTGTGGGAGCGGGCGTGCCCGCGAAGCATGCGACGCGGTGCATGGCACCGGCTTCGCCGGTGTTCGCGGGCGCGCCCGCTCCCACAGGGACCGCGCCAGTTTTCAGAAACGGCGTTCAGGCTGAGTGTTCCTTCGGCGTATCGAACGCCACGAACAGCTGATCCGCCGTGATCGCCCCCAGGTCCAGGCGCATGTTCTGCTCCAGCATCGCGAACAGCCGGGTGAACACCTCGTACACCTTGCAGTGATCCTCGAGCCCGGCAAACGGGTTGTCGATCTTCTCGGCGATCAGCGAGCTTTCCTGCACGGCGTCATACACCTCGCGCAGGGTGATTTCCTGCGGCGCGCGGGCAAGGGTCACACCGCCCTGGGCGCCGCGGTACGAGGTCAGGATATTGGCCTTGACCATCTGCGACACCATCGAGCGCACGCGGGTCGGGTGCACCTTGACCCATTTGGCGATGGTTTCGGTGCGCAGCTTCTGCGGGGCATTGGCCGCCACGAACGAAAGGATGTACGAGGCGGTGATGAGTCGGGTCGACTGGCTCATGGGGCAAAGGCTCCCTGCGAAAACGTCAATGTTACACCACTGAAAAAGCCCGGTATCGGGCGCTGGAAATCAGCTTGTCCTGCCGCTAATGTATTTGTTACGGTAACAATTACAAATTGTAAACAGCTTCTACGCAATCCGCTTTGACCGAACAACAACTACTTGCGGTTCAACAGGGGCAAATGCCATGAGCGATAACAACAAGAACAAACCTCACGCCATTCTGGGCGGCGGCCTGCCGCGCCGAGATTTCCTCAAGTACAGCGCGGCCGCTGCGGCCATGGCCGGGGTGTTTTCCCTCGGCCTGCCGCTGCGCGGCCTTGCCGACGAGGCCACGCCAAAGCCGGGCGGCACCTTGCGCCTGGGCCTGGCCGGGGGCAGTACCACCGACTCCAAAGACCCCGGTTCGTGGGTCGACACCTTCACCTTCATCGGCTTCTCGGCGGTGTACAACACGCTCACCGAAATTGCCGTGGACGGCACCGCCATCCCCGAGCTGGCCGAGCACTGGGTGTCGAGCCCCGACGCCAAGGTCTGGACGTTCACCCTGCGCCAGGGCGTGACCTTCCACAACGGCAAGACCCTGAGCGCCGATGATGTGGTGGCCTCGATCCAGCATCACCTGGGCGAAAAATCCACCTCTGCGGCCAAGACCGTACTGGGCGATGTGGCCAAGGTGCACGCCAGCGCCCCCGACACCGTGGTGTTCGAGCTGCACTCGGGCAACGCCGACTTCGCCTACGTTGTCGCCGACTACCACCTGGTGATCATGCCCGCCAAGGACGGCCTGGCCGACTGGCAGGCTGGCGTGGGCACCGGCGGTTACCGCATCAAGGGCTTCGAGCCCGGCGTGCGCATGGACCTGGAGCGCAGCCCCGACTACTGGAAACCGGGCAGGGCGCACTTCGCCAGCGCCGAGCTGATCGCCATCGCCGACGGCGCCGCGCGGGTCAACGCGCTGGTCACCGGCAAGGTCGATGTGATCAACAAGGTCGACCTCAAGACCGTGTCCTTGCTCAAGCGCAACCCGAAACTGGTGATCGAGGAAACCAAGGGCGCCCAGCACTACACCTTCCCGATGCTCACCGACAGCCAGCAGTTCCGTGACAACAACGTGCGCATGGCCCTCAAGCACGCGATCAACCGCGAGACCCTGCTGGCCTCGGTGCTGTACGGCTACGGCCAGGTCGGCAACGACCACCCGTTGCAGCCGGCCAACCGCTTCATCAACCCGGCGCTGGAGCAGCGCGTCTATGACCCGGACAAGGCGCGCTTCTACCTGCGCCAGGCCGGCATGGACAGCCTCAAGGTGCGCCTGCAGGCGTCCGATGCCGCCTACAGCGGCGCAGTGGATGCCTCGGTGCTGTTCAAGGAGCAGGCGCGCGTGGCCGGGATCGACATCGACGTGGTGCGCGAACCTGCCGACGGATTCTTCACCAATGTGTGGATGAAGCAGCCGTTCACCACCTCGTTCTGGTACTCCAGCCTCACCGCCGACCGCATGTTCAGCATCGGCTACGCCAAGGGCGCGGCGTGGAACGAGACCCACTGGGACAACCCGCGCTTCAACCAGCTGCTCAACGCCGCCCGTGGCGAGATGAACGAGCCGCTGCGCCGCGAGATGTACAACGAAATGCAGGCGCTGTGCCGCGATGACGGCGGGGCGATCGTGCCGCTGTTCGCCAGCTCCGTCGCCGCCCGTTCCAGCCGCGTGGCCCATGGCCCGCTGACGGCGCCCTATGGCGAGCTGGACGGCCTGCGGGTGATCGAGCGCTGGTGGCAGGCCTGAGCTGTTGACCCTGCATCGAGTCGAGGCATCCAGTGAAGGAGTGATACGGTGAACAATCTTGGCAAACTGCTGGTGCAGCGGCTGGCCCTGGGCCTGTTGTCGCTGTTTGCGGTCTCGGTGGTGATCTTCCTGGCAGTGAGCATGCTGCCAGGCGACATCGCCCAGGCCATGCTCGGCCAGTCGGCCACCCCGGAAACCGTGGCGGCGTTGCGCGCCCAGCTGGGGCTGGACCTGTCGCCCGTGCAGCGTTTCGTGCAGTGGGCGTGGCGCCTGGTGCACGGTGACCTGGGGCTGTCGCTGGCCAACCAGCGGCCGATCGTCGAGTTGGTGGGCGCGCGGCTGGGCAACACCTTCAGCCTGGCCCTGCTGGCGGCGCTGTTCTCGGTGCCGACGGCGTTGCTGCTGGGCATGCTCGCGGCGTTGTACCGCAACAGCTGGTTCGACCGCCTGCTCAATAGCGCTGCGCTGAGCGCGGTGTCGTTCCCCGAGTTCTTCGTCGCCTACCTGCTGATCCTGCTGTTCGCGGTGAAGCTCGAATGGCTGCCGGGCATCTCCAGCCTGCCTGCGGATGCCTCGCTGGGCGAGGTGCTGGAAGTCTCGGTGCTGCCGGTGGCGACCCTGAGCCTGGTGGTGATCGCGCAGATGATGCGCATGACCCGTGCCTCGCTGATCAACCTGCTGGCCAGCCCCTACATCGAAATGGCCCGGCTCAAGGGCGTGTCGCCGGCGCGGGTGATCTTCAGGCACGCCTTGCCCAATGCCCTGGCGCCGATCGTCAACGTGGTGGCGCTGAACCTGGCGTACCTGGTGGTGGGCGTGGTGGTGGTGGAGGTGGTGTTCGTCTACCCGGGGCTTGGCCAGTTGCTGGTGGACTCGGTGGCCAAGCGCGACATCCCGGTGGTGCAAGCCTGCAGCCTGATCTTCGCCGGCACCTACATCCTGCTCAATACCGGCGCCGACGTGCTGTCGATCGCCAGCAACCCACGCCTGATGCATCCGAAGGGGTAGACCATGAGCCTGATCACACCTGTGCTGCGCGCACCCCTGAGCGCCAAGTTCGGCCTGCTGGTGATTGTTGCCTACACCGTGGTGGCGCTGTTCGCGCCGCTGCTGGCGCCGTACGGCGAAACCCAGGTGGTGGGCGAGGGCTTCGCGCCGTGGAGCCCGCAGTTCCTGCTGGGCACCGACAACCTTGGCCGCGACACCTTCAGCCGCCTGCTGTTCGGCGCCCGCAACACCTTGGGCATCGCCTTCCTGACCACCAGCCTGGCCTTCCTGCTGGGTGGCCTGTGCGGGCTGATCGCGGCCATCAAGGGCGGCTGGATCGACCAGGGCCTGTCGCGCCTGGTGGACATCCTGATGGCCATCCCGCAACTGATCTTCGCCTTGCTGATCCTCAGCGTGGTCGGCACCACCGCCACCTCGCTGGTGCTGGTGATCGCCCTGCTCGACGCCACGCGGGTGTTCCGCCTGTCGCGGGCGGTGGCGATGAACGTGGTGGTGCAGGACTTCGTCGAGGCCGCGCGGCTGCGTGGCGAAGGGCTGTGGTGGCTGGTCACCCGCGAAGTGCTGCCCAATGCCGCGGCGCCACTGATCGCCGAATTCGGCCTGCGCTTCTGCTTCGTCTTCCTGTTCATCAGCGCCTTGTCGTTCCTTGGCCTGGGCATCCAGCCGCCGACCGCCGACTGGGGCAGCATGGTGCGCGACAACGCGGTGCTGATCACCTTCGGTGACATCAGCCCGCTGCTTCCGGCCCTGGCGGTGGCGTTGATCACGGTGAGCGTGAACTTCGTCGTCGACTGGGTGCTGCACCTGTCCAGTGGCCTGAAGGAGTGCTGAACATGAACCCTGATACATTGCTGGAAATCCGTGACCTGCGCATAGAGGGCCACCACGACGGCGCCTGGCACCCGCTGATCAAGGGCATCGACCTGACCCTCAAGCGCGGCGAGGTGCTGGGCCTGATCGGCGAGTCGGGTGCCGGCAAGTCGACCCTGGGCCTGGCCGCGATGGGCTACGTGCGCGACGGTTGCCGGATCAGCGGCGGCAGCGTGTGCTTCGATGGCATCCCGTTGCTCGATTGCAGCGCCGAAACCCTGCGCAAGCTGCGCGGGCTGCGCATCGCCTACGTGGCGCAGAGTGCTGCCGCCTCGTTCAACCCGGCGCACCGGCTGATCGACCAGCACGTGGAAACGGCCATTACCAACGGCGGCATAGACCGCGCCAAGGCCGAGGCCGAGGCGGTGGAGCTGTACCGCATCCTGCGCCTGCCCGACCCCGAACACATTGGCCAGCGCTACCCGCATCAGCTGTCTGGCGGCCAGTTGCAGCGGGTGATGACGGCCATGGCCATGGCCTGCCACCCGGACCTGATCATTTTCGACGAACCGACCACGGCGCTCGACGTCACCACCCAGATCGAGGTGCTCGCGGCGATCCGCGATGCGGTGAAGACCTTCGGCAGCGCCGCGCTGTACATCAGCCATGACCTGGCGGTGGTGGCGCAGATGGCCGACCGCATCATGGTGCTGCGCCACGGCAGCCTGGTGGAAGAAGCGCAGACCCGCAACATGCTCAGTGCCCCGCAGCAGGCCTATACCCAGTCGCTGTGGGCGGTGCGCAATTTCCACACGTCGCCCAAGGCTTGCCCGCGCCATGAACAGCCTTTGCTGGAAGTGCGCAATGCCGATGCCCGCTATGGCCAGCAGCCGGTGCTGCACGATGTGTCGCTGAAGCTCTTTCGCGGCCAGACCCTGGCGGTGATCGGCGAGTCGGGCAGCGGCAAGAGCACCACGGCGCGGCTGATCAGTGGCCTGCTGCCGCCAACCTCGGGCCAGGTGCTGTACGACGGCGAGGCCTTGCCGGCCGACTACCGCCAGCGCAGCAAGGAGCAGCTGCGGCGCATCCAGATGATCTACCAGATCCCTGACACCGCGCTCAACCCAAGGCAGCGCATCGTCGACATCATCGGCCGGCCGCTGAGCTTCTACCTGGGGCTCAAGGGCAAGGCGCTGCGCGAGCGGGTCGCCGACCTGCTGCGGATGATCGACCTGGAGCCGGCCAAGTACCTGGATCGCCTGCCACGCGAGCTGTCGGGCGGGCAGAAGCAGCGGGTCTGCATCGCCCGAGCCCTGGCCGCCGAACCGCAACTGATCATCTGCGACGAAGTGACCTCGGCGCTCGACCAACTGGTGGCCGAGGGCGTGCTCAAGCTGCTCGACCGTATCCAGCGCGAGCTGGGCGTGGCCTACCTGTTCATCACCCACGACGTGGCCACCGTGCGCGCCATCGCCGACGAGGTGCTGGTGATGCAGCGCGGGCGGGTGGTCGACCATGGCCGCCGCGAGGCAATCTTCCAGCCGCCGCACCGTGACTACACCGGGCTGCTGTTCGCCTGCGAACCGGAGATGGACCCCGACTGGCTCGACCGCCTGCTGGCGACACGCAACTCCAATTCCCCTTTGGCAACTGTTTGAGGATTGCCCATGAAAGTCCTGATCGTCCACGCTCACCCCGAGCCTCAATCCTTCACCGCTGCCCTGCGTGACCAGGCGGCACAGACCTTCCGCGCCCAGGGCCATGAGGTGCAGGTCAGCGACCTGTACGCCATGGGCTGGAACCCGGTGGCCAGCGCCGACGACTTCAGCCACCGGGAAAACCCCGACTACCTGGTGTATGCGCTGGAGCAGCGCCTGGGCGTGAAGAGTGGTTCCATCGCCCCGGATATCCAGCAAGAGCTGGACAAGCTGCTGTGGGCCGACCTGCTGGTGCTGAACTTCCCGATCTTCTGGTTCTCGGCGCCGGCGATGCTCAAGGGCTGGATCGACCGGGTGCTGGTGTCCGGGGTGTGCTACGGCGGCAAGCGCTTCTACGACCAGGGCGGCCTGGCCGGCAAGCGCGCGCTGGTGACCGTGACCCTGGGCGGGCGTGAGCACATGTTCGGCGAGGGGGCGATCCACGGGCCGCTGGAGGACATGCTGCGGCCGATTTTGCGTGGGACCCTGGCCTATGTCGGCTTCGAGGTGCTGGAGCCGTTCGTGGCCTGGCATGTGCCGTACATCAGCGATGAGGCGCGCCAGGCGTTCCTGAACAACTACGAACAGCGCCTGCAGCATCTGTCGGATGACCTGCCGCTGAGCTTCCCACGGCTGGACCAATTCGATGAGGCACTGTATCCGCTGCAGCGCTGATCACTTGCGCAGTCTGAGCGACTGCGCAGCACCTGTGGGAGCGGGCGTGCCCGCGAAACAGGCGGCGCGATGGATGGCACCGGCGTTGCCGGTGTTCGCGGCGGTTCGACGCCTCGACTCGCCCGCTCCCACAGAGATTGCGCAAGCTTTCAGAATTTGAATAAGACAGTTGCTCCCACGAAGGTCAGGCAGACGCCAGGTTCACCCCTTGTCTGCCTTGCCGGCTGCGGCGGCGAATTTGGCCAACTGAACATCCAGCCGGCGAGGGCGCCGGCCAAGGTCCTCAGCGCGCTCCTTGCGGCGAACGGCATTGCGTACCATCAACGACCCCAGGTAACGAATGGGTTCCGGTGGGAAATGCCCGAGCGGGCCATTGAGCAATGGCGAGCGTGTCCAGGGGTTATCCAGCCCCAGCACCAGCGACGACAAGATCTGACCGCCCATGTGGCAGGGGCCCACACCACTGCCGGAATAACCGAAGCCATAGAAGATGTTGCCCCTGGCGCCCATGCGGCCGAAAAACGGCAAGCCGGTGACCGAGCGATCCGAAGGGCCGTTCCAGGTCGCCGCGATATCGACGCCGGTGAATGCCGGGAAGAACTTTTCCAACGAATCGCGCAGCAGGTTCGCATAGGGTGATGGCTGGTCGAACACCGGCAGCATGCGCCCGCCGAAAGCGAAGGTGTTGCCGCCTTTGCCCAGCATGATTCGCCCATCCGGCGTGTTGTGGTAGTAGTGCACGAAGATGCGTGAGTCGAGCACGGTCACGCCGCTGGTCAGGCCGATGCGCTGCAGCAGGTCGGGCCGCGGTTCGGTGATGATCATGTCGCTCGAGACAATGGCCACCGAACGCGAAAACTGTGGGAAGGCCCGGGCCATCCAGGCATTGATCGCCAGTACCACATTGGCGCAGGTGACTTTGCCGTGGGGTGTGATGACCGTGGCTGGCAGGCCTTCCTCCAGGCCGACCATCGGCGTGCCTTCATGTATACGCACGCCCAGCTGCAGCGCGACCCGGCGCAGGCCACGTACCAGCTTGGCCGGTTGGACGCTGGCCGCTGCGGGCGAGTACCAGCCTTCCAGGTGCTGGGCCGAGCCCGCCATCCGTTGCACATCGGCCAGTGGGCGTTTGCTGAAGGTGTTGATGCCATGGCGCTCCAGCGCGGCGACCACCGCGTCCGTGGCGCCGACCTGGGCCTGGCTGGTCGAGGTATACAGCGTGCCGTCGAGACGGTAGTCGGCATCCACGCCGTACTTTTTGCAGAAGTCGCCGATGGCGTAGATGCTCTGCTCCGACGCCTTGACCAGGCGCACGGCCTCTTCGAGCCCGAACAGACGCTCCAGGGTAAAGAACTTCGCCGACCACGACAGTGCACAACCGCCGTTGCGCCCACTGGCCCCCGCGCCGCAAATGTCCGTCTCGACGATGACCACATCGAGTTCGGGGTTCTGCTCCTTGAGCATGATGGCGGTCCACAGCCCGGTATAGCCGCCGCCAACGATGCAGACATCGGCGCGGGTGTCCTGGCGCAGGGGCGGGCAGGGTTCGTCGGGCTGATTTTTCAGGGCTTGTTCCAGCCAGAAAGGGCGCATCGTGCTTCTCCAAAAAGGGACCGAAAAGGGCACCAAGCAATGCGGGCCCTGTGCCACGCATCCTTGCAGTGTCCTGTGCATAAATAAAATCGATTTAACGTATGTATATATAAGGTCAGCCTATGGATGCACGACCCCACCCATTCGGGTTATGGCCCCGTCCCCCAATCCCCCGGATAGTGGCTCCATCCGCTCACCCGAGCCGATCCTGATCACACGATGGAGTTGCTATGCGCAAGGCATTGAAGGTGATTTCCAGTCTGCTGATGTGTTGTACCGCCACGGCCGCCCTGGCCAGCGAGGCCGATACCAGCAATACGCTCAGGTTGTACAACTGGACCGACTACATCGGCGAAAACACCCTCGCCGATTTTGAAAAACAAACCGGCATCAAGGTGATCTACGACACCTTCGACGGCTACGAGACGGTCCAGACCAAACTGCTCACCGGCCGCTCTGGCTACGACCTGGTGATGCTCAATGGCTCGCTGGTGCCACCGCTGATCAAGGCCGGGGTGTTCCAGCCGCTGGATAAAAGCAAGCTGCCCAGCTGGGCCAACCTCGACCCGCAGGTGGTGCAGAGCCTGCAAGCCTTCGACCCTGGCATGGTCTACTCGGCGCCCTACACCTGGGGCAGCTCCGGCATCACCTACAACGTCGACAAGATCAGGCAGCGCATGCCCGACGCGCCCATCGGCTCGCTGGCCATGCTGTTCGACCCGAAGATCGTCTCGCGCTTCGCCGACTGTGGCGTGACCGTGATGGACGCGCCCAGCGAAGTCATCCCGCTGGCCCTCAAGTACCTCGGCAAAGACCCGCAGAGCGCCAAGCCAGCCGACCTCAAGGCCGCCCAGGACGTGCTGATGGGCATCCGCCCCTACATCAAGAAGTTCGACTCGGTGAACTACCTCACCAGCCTGCCCAACGGTGACGTGTGCATGGCCCTGACCTGGTCCGGCGATTACGCCACCGCCCAGGCCCGCGCGGTGGAGGCGAAGAAGGCCATCAACCTGGCGTTCTTCATTCCCAAGGAGGGCTCACTGATCTGGTTCGACAGCCTCTACCTGCCCAACGACGCCCCCCACGTGGCCAACGCCCACCGTTTCATCGAATACCTGCTGCAACCCAAGACCATGGCCGACGTGACCAACTACATCCACTACGCCAACAGCAACGCGGCCGCCACGCCCCTGGTGCAGGCCGACATCCGCAACGACCCGGCGATCTACCCCGACCCGCAGACCCGCGAGCGCCTGTTCACCCAGAAGTCCCAGGACCCGCAGGCCATGCGCGCCATCACCCGGGTCTGGAGCACGGTCAAGACCGGCATCTGACACCTTTCACCGTACCGATCCGACAAGGAATTGCTTATGGCTACCCCGACTCGCCCATTGGCCGCCACCGCGAACAACGACCAGCTGGTGACAGCCGACAAGGCCCACTACATGCACGGCTACCACATGTTCGACGAGCACGCCGAGCAGGGCGCGCTGAACATCCAGGCCGGTGACGGCGCCTACATTCACGATACCCAAGGCAACCGCTTCCTCGACGCCGTCGGCGGCATGTGGTGCACCAACATCGGCCTGGGCCGCGAGGAAATGGCCCTGGCCATCGCCGACCAGGTGCGCCAGCTGGCCTATTCCAACCCGTTCTCGGACATGGCCAACCCGAAAGCCATCGAGCTGTGCCAGAAGCTCGCCAGCCTTGCGCCGGGCGACCTCGATCACGTGTTCCTCACCACCGGCGGCTCCACGGCGGTGGACACCGCCTACCGGCTGATCCAGTACTACCAGAACTGCCGCGGCAAGCCGCACAAGAAGCACGTGATCGCCCGCTACAACGCCTACCACGGCTCCACCTGCCTGACCATGTCGATCGGCAACAAGGCCGCCGACCGGGTGCCGGAGTTCGACTACGCCCACGAGCTGATCCACCACGTCTCCAACCCCAACTTCTACCGGGCGGCAGACGACATGGACGAGGCCGAGTTCCTCGACTTCCTGGTGGCCGAGTTCGAGGACAAGATCCTCTCCCTGGGTGCGGACAACGTCGCGGCCTTCTTCGCCGAGCCGATCATGGGTTCGGGCGGGGTGATCATTCCGCCCAAGGGCTATTTCCAGCGCATGTGGCAGGTGTGCCAGACCTACGACATCCTCTTCGTCGCCGACGAAGTGGTCACCTCGTTCGGCCGCCTGGGCACCTTCTTCGCCTCCGAAGCACTGTTCGGCGTCACCCCCGACATCATCACCACCGCCAAGGGCCTGACCTCGGCCTACCTGCCACTGGGCGCGTGCATCTTCTCCGGGCGCATCTGGAAGGTGATCGCCGAGCCGGGCAAGGGCCGCTGCTTCACCCACGGCTTCACCTACAGCGGGCACCCGGTGTGCTGCGTGGCAGCGCTGAAGAACATCGAGATCATCGAGCGGGAAAACCTGCTGGCCCACGTCAACGATGTCGGCAGCTACCTGGAGCAGCGCCTGCAGACCCTCGCCGAGCTGCCGCTGGTGGGCCAGGTGCGTTGCATGAAGCTGATGGCCTGTGTCGAGTTCGTCGCCAACAAGCAGACCAAGACCCTGTTCCCGGATGCGGTGAACATCGGCGAGCGCATCCACGTGCGGGCCCAGGCCAAGGGGCTGCTGGTACGCCCGATCATGCACCTGAACGTGATGTCGCCACCGCTGATCATCACCCATGCCCAAGTGGACGAGATCGTCGCCACCCTGCGCAGCTGCATTCTCGAAGCAGCGCAGGAACTGACCGAACAGGGCCTGTATCACGGCCAATGATCGACCTGCAGCCAAAGATGCACGCGCGTGCCCCGGCCGGTAGACTGCGGGGCATGAGCCGAGCACACGAAAACACCACAATAAACCTGCCGTTTCATGCCCTGCAGCAATGGCACAGCGCCCTGCAACAGGCCTTCGCCCACAGCGAGGGCCCGGATGCGCTGGCTTGGCTGGCGGCAGCCATCAGCCAGCTGGTGGCCGCCGAGTCGATGCTGATCAGCCTCGAGCGCAAGGGCCAGCCACCGCAGCTGCTGTACCAGCAGGGCATCCCGGCCCGTTACCACGAGGCGGTGCTGGAGCGCTATTTCGCCGCGGGCTACCTGCTCGACCCGTTCTGCCTGGCGGTGGAAAAAGGCCTGGCCCAGGGCTTCTACCACCTGGAAGACATCGCCCCGGACAACTTCTTCGACAGCGACTACTACAAGACCTACTACCTGGGCACCGGCTGCAGTGAGGACAGCTATTTCATCGTCGACCTGGGCAACGACAGCAAGATCTCCCTGAGCCTGTTCCAGGGCTGCAGCGGTGCGCGCCTGGGCGAGGCGCAACTGCACCTGTTGCAGGCGGTGGAACCGATGGTCCGCGAGCTGCTGATGCGCTTTGCCCGGCATGGGCTGGAGCCGCAGCCGCAGGCCAAGGAGAGCGTGCAGGCCGCGTTCGACAGTTTTGGCTGCGGGGTGCTGACCGAGCGCGAGCGGGAAGTGGCGCAAATGGTGCTGCAGGGGCATTCGGTGAAGTCCACCGCCCATGAGTTGGGCATCTCGCCAGAGACGGTGCGGATGCACCGCAAGAACCTCTACCTGAAGCTGGACATCAACTCGCAATCGGAGCTGTTCGCCCAGTTCATCGGCTGGTTGCGGCGGATCTGAGCACTACCAGCGCAACAGGCGCGGGCCCAGCCACGCGCCGAGTGCGGTTGGCAGCAGCATGCCGAGCACGTACCACACCCCCCAGAACGGTACGCCCATCTCCGGGCAGTGCAGGCAGTAGGCCAAGGTGGCTGTCGAGCCTGCCAGCAGGCCGCCTGCGGCACCGGCCTGGCGCAAACGAGTCGGTGCCAGGCCGCGCAGGGCCCAGCACACGCTGACCAGCCCCGGCAGCGAGAGCAAGGTGATGTTCAGCGCGCAGGTGCGCCAGGTACGGCCGAACAGCAGGTCGGCGCGCGCCTCGAGGGGGGCTCCGGCAAGGCTGAGCGCCGCGCCCAGCCACAGCAGCAGCAAAGGCAGGCCCAACAGCCCCCAGGCCATGCCGCCGCGCACGCCCGGCCTGGCCAGCCGGCAGGTCAGCCACAGCCCAAGCAGCGCCAGGCTGCCGGGCAAGGCCACCTTGGCCCAGAACAGCGGAGTGCGCGCCACCTCGGCCAGGTCGCTGCGCACACCGTAGAGGGCCGCGGTCATCAGCACTGCCGCCAGCAGGCCAAGCAGCACGGCCAGCCCCAGGCGTCTGAATGTGGCGTTGTGCTGCACCGGGCCTTCGCCTTCGGCCAGCAGGCTGATCAGGTCATCAGTCTTCATGCTTACCTCCAATCAGCCTGGCCAGTGCCTTCAGGCCGCGATGTATGCCCACCTTGACCGCAGAGCTGGAAAGCCCGGTCAGTTGCGCGGTTTCTTCCACCGACAGCCCCTGCAGCTTGACGTGGACGATCGGCAGCCGCTGGCGCGCTGGCAACTGTTCCAGCAGCCTGGCCAGGTCCCGGCTGGCTTCGGCCGGCTCGGCATCGCTGCTGGCGAACAGTTCGCTGTCGTCATCCAGCGGCGCGTTGTGCGCATCGACGCGTGCCCGGCTGCGCAGGTAGTCGACCAGCTTGTAGCGGGCGATCGCCTGCACCCAGGCAGTCAGCGGCTGTTGCGCCTGATAAGTATGCCGCGCGTTGTGCACCGCCAGCAGCACCTCCTGCAGCAGATCCTCGATCTCGGCCGGGCGCTGGGCCAGGCGCCGGCGCAGAAACGCCCGCACATGCAGCGCCAGGGCCGCGAGAAATGCCCGGTAGGCCTGCGCATCGCCCGCCAGCCCGGCCAGCAGCAAGGCTTGCAGCTGGGCTTCGCGTGCATCGAGCAGTGCCTGTGAATTAGTTCGTTGCATGGGCCGCCTGGGTTACACCGCGGGTGCATTTTCTGTGAGTCAGCCATTGGCGACCCCCTGGATTGAAACCTTAGGTCGCCGCAGCCGGTTGAGCGAAAAATTTTTCCAGGGCTGTAACCGGATCCGCGCACGCCACGAACTACTCCATGAGCCGCCGGTAAAAGTGCCACGGCCACCCACTCTGGAGACATCAGCATGAAAACCTTAGCCCTCGCCACCGCTGCCCTGGCCCTCGCTTCGCTGGCAAGCGCCGCCCTGGCAGCCACCCCCACCCAGCCGGCCGGCAGCGGCGCCGCCATGGAAAAATGCTACGGCGTGGCCATGGCCGGCAAGAACGACTGCAAGGCCGGCGCCGGTACCACCTGCGCCGGTTCTGCGAAAAAGGATTACGACGGCATGCACTGGAAGAACGTCCCGGCTGGCACCTGCACCTCGATCAAGACCCCAAACGGCATGGGTTCGCTGACGCCGATCCAGTCCTGAGCAGGAGAGGCCGACCATGAATGGCAAGGCAGCACTGGGCGCCGGGATCGGGCTCAAGGCCGAGCACTATGACCAGGCGCTCGGTTGCAGCGCCGAAGGGCTCTGGTTCGAGGTTCACCCGGAGAACTACATGGTCGGCGGCCCGCGCCTTGCCTGGCTGTTGCGCATCGCCGAGCGCCACCCGTTGTCGCTGCACGGCGTGGCGCTGTCGCTGGCGGCCGATGCCGACCCGGACCCGCAGCACCTGCAGCGTTTGCGCACGCTGGTCGACCAGGCCCGGCCGGAGCTGGTGTCCGAACACCTGGCCTGGTCGACCTGGCGCGGTGCCTATCACCCCGACCTGCTGCCGTTCCCACGCAGCAGCGAGGCCCTGGCCCGCATCAGCCGCAATATCCAGCGCAGCCAGGAAGCGCTGGGGCGGCGGATCTCGATCGAGAACCCCAGCCATTACCTGCAGCTGGACGGGCATGACTGGGACGAGATCGATTTCCTCGCCGAACTGGCCCGGCGTACCGGTTGCGGGCTGCTGCTGGACGTCAACAACGTCTACGTCAGTGCGCACAACCTGGGTTTCAGTGCCAGCGACTACCTGGACCGTTTTCCGGCAGAGGCGATCAGCGAAGTCCACCTGGCCGGATACAGCCACGACGCGCAAGGCAGCTTGTTGATCGACTCGCACGATGCGCGTGTCGCCGAGCCGGTCTGGGCGCTATACCGGCGCCTGATCGCCCGGATCGGCCCGCGCCCGACGCTGGTCGAGCGCGATGGCAATGTCCCGCCGTTCAATGAACTGCTGGACGAACGGGCCATGGCCCAGGCGACCCTTGATAGCCCAGGAGTGCAGCCATGAACCTCACCTTGAGCCAGTTCCAGGACGCGTTCGTCGCCGCCCTGCAGGGGCACCCGGCGCCAGGGCTGGCGGCGCTCACCGGGCAGCCGGCGTTCGCGGTGTACCGCAACACGGTCATGGCCGGCTGCGTGGCGGCGTTATGTGACAACTTTCCCAGTGTGCTGACCCTGGTCGGGCGCGAGTGGATGGAAGCTGCCGCGGCGGCCTATGCGCGACATGCGCCGCCCGATGATCCCCGGTTGATCCATTACGGCGCAGCCTTCGCCGACTTCATCGAGCAGGCGCAGGCCCGACACGGTGTGCCGTACCTGGCCGAGGTTGCGCGGCTGGATGTCTGCTGGAACGAGGCCTTCAGTGCACACGATGCGCCTTGCCTGGACCTGGCCGAGCTGGCCGGCATGACGGCCGGTGACCTGGCGCGCAGCGTTCTGTACCCCCGTGACAACGCCCGCTGGCACTGGTGCGCGGCGCACCCGGCCTATCGCCTGTGGCGCTGCGGCCGCGAGCAGCTGGAGTGGGCAGACGATCAGCCCTGGGCCGGCGAAGGCGTGCTGTTCGTCGGCGGTCCCGAGGGCGTCATTCACCAGCCGCTGGAGCAGGGTGGCTGCGCGCTTCTGCAGGCCTGCGCAGCCGGGCAGTCCCTGGAGCAGGCCTCACAGTTTGCCCAACACACCCAACCGGACCTGGACTTCGGCGACCTGCTCGGCCGCCTGATCGCTGCACAGGTCTTCCGCCCGCTGAGCTTTCCTTGAGGAAACCGCCATGGACCACGTCCACCCTACACCCTCGGCCAGCAACCTGCGGCGCGCCTGGAACCGGCTGGCCGATGCCCTACAACAGCTTCTGGGCGACAGCGTCTTGTGCCTGGTTGCGCGCTTCGGCATTGCCTCGGTGTTCTTCCTTTCCGGGCGAACCAAGGTCGAAGGCTTGCTGACCATCACGCCGGGCACCTATGAGCTGTTTCGCACCGAGTACGCCTTGCCGCTGATTTCCCCCTGGCTGGCGGCACATCTGGCCACTTATTCCGAGCACCTGTTCTCGCTGCTGCTGGTGCTGGGCCTGATGACTCGCCTGTCGGCCCTCGCATTGCTGGGCATGACCACGGTGATCGAAGTGTTTGTATACCCCGATGCGTGGCCCACCCACCTGACCTGGGCAGGGTTGCTCCTGCTGTTGATCGCGCGAGGGGCGGGCAAGCTGTCCCTGGATCACCTGCTGAAGGTGCGCTGATCGCTCATGCCGGCCTGCACATGCATCGAGGTGCGCAGCAACAGCAGCACCGCCCCGAGTACCGGCAGGCTCACCAGCAACAGCGCGTAGCGCAGCGACTGCACGCCGAACAGCGGTTGCAGCAGGTCGCTGAGCAGGCCCGTCAGCAGTGGGCCGGCCCCCACGCCCAGCAGGGTGCTGACGATGGTCTGCAGGGCCATGGCGGTACCGCGCTGTTGTGGCGCCACCAGTTGCGTGACCAGGTTGTAGGACGGCGCCACCCACCACACGGCAAAGAAGCTGTACAACGCGCACCACAGCATGGCCACCGGTACCGGCAGGGCGCCCAGGTACATCAGCCGCTCGCCGGGCCACAGCAGGTAGCTGCCCAGGGCCGACAACGCCGCCAGGTGGCCGAGCACCGGCAGTGACAGTTGCCAATGCGCGCCTCGGTGGGCCAGGCGGTCGCTCAGCCAGCCGCTGAACAGCCCGCCAATGCCGGCAGCGCTGCCACAGACCACGCCGGCGAGCATGCCGGCTTCGCGCAGCGACAGGCCGTGGGAGCGCACCAGGAAGCTGGTGTTCCACATGGCCACCGCATAGGAACCCAGCGTGGTCAGCCCGCCCGCGACGATCAGCCAGCGGTATGGCGCCTGCGCCCACAGTGCGCGGGCTTCGGCGCCAAGGCCGAGGCGCGGCGCGGCGGCCGGTGCCGGAAGGACACTCAGGTCCCAGCGCCCACGCACCGGCTCGCGCACCAGCAGCCCAAGGATGGCGGCAAAGGCCAGCGCCGGCAGCCCCAAAGCGATGAACGCCGTGCGCCAGCCATACTGCTCGACCACCCAGGCGCCGATGCTCAGGCCGATGATCGACGAGAAGGTCGGTGCAGCGGTGAAACAGCTGATGGCGAACGAGCGCCGCTGCGGCGGATAAAGGTCGGCGATCAGCGACAGCGATGCCGAGGTGGTCGGCGCCTCGCTTACCGCCACCAGCATGCGCGCCAGGGCCAGCACCACGAAACTGCCCGCCAGCCCGCAGCTCATGGTGGCCAGCGCCCACAGCAGGCAGGCTAGCGCCAGCAGGCGCAGCCGCGGCAGGCGGTCGACCAGGCGCCCGGCCGGCAAGCCGAGCAGGGCATAGACGGCGGCGAAGGCCAGGCCCGAGATCAGGCCCAGCGCGCTGTCACCGACCTGGAACTCGGCCTTGATCGGCTCGAACATCACCGCCAGGATCTGCCGGCCGACGAAGTTGTCGGCGAACACGGCCGCCAGCAACAGCAGCAGGCCATGGCTGCGCCAGCCGACCGTGGTCGACGGCAGGGTAGGCGTGGCGCTGCTCATCGCGGTGCCCACAGGTCCGGCAGGCCAGGGTCGCTGACCACGATCAGGCGCTTGAGCAACACTTTCAGCGCCTGGGCATCGGCCTCGCCAAGCTTGCCGATGAGGTCTTCCTCCACCACCTTGGCCAGCGCCACTTGCTGCAACGACAGCTCGCGGCCGTTGGCGGTCAGCACGAAGCGCAACTGTGCGGCATCACCCTCGATGGCCACCAGGCCCTGGCGTTCGAGGAAGCGCATGCCGGCCAGGGTGACCACGTGGCCGGTGTAGCTGACGAAGGTGTTGAGCTCGCCCAGGGTCAGGTTGTCGCGGATCGACAGCACCGCCAGCACGAAGAACGCCTGTTCATCCAGCTGCTGGTTGCTGAGTAGTTGGCGCAACTGGTTGAGCACCTGGTAGTGGCCGCGGCCCAGCAGGTAGCCGAGCAGGTCTTCGGTGTAGCTGCATTCCGGGGGCGGCGGCGTGGTGGCCAGGCGCAGCTCGCTGCGCGGCTTGCGCGTGGCCAGGGCGTACTGGCCGCTCTGGAAGGCCAGCGGTGCGCGGTCGCTGTGGTCGAACGCCAGCACCTCGCCGACGAAGATCACATGGTCGCCGCCTTCGTACTGGAAGGCGGTACGGCACTGGAAGCGCGCGGTGCAGTCCTGCAGCAGTGGGGCATCGCTGATGCCGTTGTCGAGCTCGACTTCGGCGAACTTGTCCTCGCCCTGGGTGGCGAAGCGGCCGGACAGTTGCTCTTGTCCGATCGACAGCACATGCACGTTCCAGTGCTTGCCGCTGCTGAACACCGGCAGGCTGCGCGCCTGCTTGGACAGGCTCCACAGCACCAGTGGCGGGTTCAGCGACACCGAGTTGAAGCTGTTGGCGGTAATGCCCACGGGCGAACCGTCTTCGCCCTGGGAGGTGATGATGGTGACACCGGTGGTGAAGGTGCCAAGTGCGGCGCGGAAGGCCTGGGGGTCGAAACCGATCTGTTGGGTTGCCATGGCTGGCCTCATGCGGGGTGGCTTTTCGTGGGGCCAGTATTGGCCTGCAGGCCTTGCCGGGCATCGTCTCAACGGACTAACGCAGTTGCTCGATTCTGGTCCGATCGGACGAGGCGCCGGCCCTCGCGACATGGTTAGTGTGGCGCCATGCGCATCGGGCGCAGTCAACAGCCAGAGGAGACACCCATGCCACCCGTTCCGTCATCGGTCCAGGCCCTCAGCGGCCTGCTGTCGCGCCAGCGAAGCGCCTTCGTCGGCGAGGGCGCCGTCACCGCCGAACGCCGTCGCCAGCGCCTGCAACAGGTGATCGACCTGCTGGTGCGCCACCACCAGAGCCTGACCCAGGCCATCGACGAGGATTTCGGCGGCCGGCCCGCCGGTTTCAGCCTGATGAACGATGTGCTCGGTGCCCTGGCCAGCCTCAAGCACGCCAGGGATCACCTGCAGCAGTGGATGGCCGATGAGCCCAGGGCGCCCTTCGCGCCCTACGACCAGCTCGGCGCCAAGGCCTGGGTGCGTTACCAGCCCAAGGGCTCGGTGGGCATCATCGGCACCTGGAATGCCCCGCTGTACACGCTGTTCAGCCCGCTGGCATCGGCCCTGGCCGCCGGCAACCGGGCCATCCTCAAACCCTCCGAGGTGCTGCCGCGCACGGCGGCACTGGTCGCCGAACTGTGCGCCGCGCACCTCGACCCGCTGGAAGTGGCGGTAGTGACCGGCGGCCCTGACCTGGCCGATGCCTTTACCGCCCAGCCGTTCGACCACCTGGTGTTCACCGGCAGCACGGCGGTGGGGCGCAGGGTGATGGCCAATGCTGCGCAGAACCTGGTGCCGGTGACCCTGGAGCTGGGCGGCAAGTCGCCGGTGATCGTGTCGGCCAGCGCTGACCTGGCCAAGGCCGCGCACAGCATTGCCGTGGCCAAGGCCACCAATGGCGGGCAGATCTGCATCAACCCGGACCTGGTCTACGTGCCTCGGGCGGCGCTGGAGCGCTTCATTGCCGAGCTGCGCAGCGCCTACAGCGCGCTCAACCCGACCGTGGCCGGCAACCCGGATGTGGTGGCCGTGGTCAATGCCCGGCACCTGGCGCGGGTCGAGGCGTTGGTGCAGGATGCGCAGCAGCTTGGCGTGCACGTCGAGACGATGCCCGAGGTGGCCCCGGGCGCTGCGGGGGAACGTCGTCGGCCCCTGAGCGTCGTGGTCAACCCACCCGAGCAGGCGCAGATCATGCACGAAGAAATCTTCGGCCCGGCCCTGGTGGTGCTGGCCTATGATGCGCTGGACGAGGTCATTGCCCAGATCAACAGCCGGCCGCGGCCGCTGGCGCTGTACTACTTCGGTGAAGACCCGCAGGAGCAACAGCGGGTGCTCGACCACACACTGTCTGGCGGGGTGACGCTCAACGACGTGATGATGCATGCCGCCCTGCACGATGCACCGTTCGGCGGTGTTGGCGCCTCGGGCATGGGGCATTATCACGGCCGCGAGGGGTTCCTGCAGTTCAGCCACCTGCGCAGCGTGTTCCAGGCCCCGGCACATGACCCGCGCCGCGAGTGGGGGCTTTTGCCACCGTATGGCGAGCACTACCTCGCCGCCATGCTGGCCCAGGTCACTGCCAACTGATGCGTACTTACAACAATGAAGAACAGGACGCCATGAGTAATCAGACCCAAGATCCGCATTCCACCACGGCCAGCCACTGGTCTCGCCGCAGCGTGCTCAAGGCCGGCGCCGTCGGCCTGGGCGCCGGCCTGCTGGGGCGCTTTGCCGATGCGGCGAGCAGTGGCCTGTCGGCCACCGACTACCAGAATCTGGACGCCTGGGCCATGGCCGAGGCGGTACGCGCCGGCAGCCTCAGCGGCGAAGAGCTGCTGGCCGCCGCGCTGGCCCGGCATGCTGCCGTCAACCCCAGGGTTGGCGCCGTGAACATGCTCCACGAAGCTTACGCCCAGGCCCTGCTGGCCCGTCGCCGCGCCGCCGGCGACAGCGCCAAGGGCGCGCTGGCCGGGGTGCCACTGCTGCTCAAGGACCTCAACACCTACCTGCAAGGCACGCCGACCACCCATGGCTGTCGGCTGTTCCGCGACGCGCCGCCGGCCACGGTCACCAGCACCCTGATCGCCCGCTACGAGCAGGCCGGCGCGGTGCCGTTCGGCAAGACCACCTGCCCGGAATTCGGCCTGACCACCACCACCGAATCGTTGCTCTGGGGCCAGACCCACAACCCGTGGAACCTGGCCATGAGCGCCGGCGGCTCATCCGGTGGCGCCGCCGCTGCAGTGGCTGCCGGGATCGTCCCGGTCGCCCATGCCACCGACGGCGGTGGCTCGATCCGCATCCCGGCGTCGTACTGCGGCCTGGTCGGGCTCAAGCCCAGCCGTTACCGCACGCCCAGTGGCCCGCTGCATTTCGAGGGCTGGTTCGGTGCCAGCGTCGGCAATGTGGTGTCGCGCACGCTGCGTGACACCGCACTGTTCCTCGATGCCGGGCAGGGCCACGAAGCTGGCAGCGCCTACTGGAGCGCACCGCTGGAGCGCCCCTATGTGGAGGAGTTGCAGCGTGCTCCGGGCAAGTTGCGCGTGGCCGTGGTGCGCCAGTCGTTGACCGGCGCTCCCCTCGACGCCGCAGTGGCCGCCACCCTGGAGCAGACCATCAAGCAGTTGCAGGGCCTGGGCCATGAGCTTGAAGAATTGAAGCTGGCCGTAGACCCTCGCGAGCTGTTCGGCGCCCATGGCACGGTGATCGGCACCGCGCTGTCGAGCCTGGTACACGAGCGCGAGCAGGCCCTGGGCCGTGCAGCTGGCCCGGGCGACCTGGAGCAGATCACCCAGGTGGTGCTGGAGCGCGCCCGCGCCACCAACGGTGAGGCGATGTACCGCGCGCGGCAGAGCTTCGAGCGCATTGGCGCGGCAATGGAGCAGCCGTTCAGCCGCTTCGATGTGATCCTCTCGCCGGTCACCGCCAACCTCACCCCGGCCCTCGGCCAGCTCAGCCTCGACCAGTCCTGGGACAGCTACGCCCAGCGGGCGATGGGCAGCGCCGGCTTCACCGTGCTGGCCAACGTCAGCGGCCAGCCATCGCTGTCGCTGCCGTTGGGGCAGAGCGAAAGCGGCTTGCCAGTGGGCATGCTGTTCACCGCCCGGCTCGGCGCCGAGGATCTGCTGCTGCGCCTGGCCAGCCAGCTGGAGCAGGACCGCCCGTGGGCCGGGCGCGGGGCGCAGCTGTAGCGCCTAGTCCGCTTTGACGATGAGTGCCCGTCGGCCAGCGCCGATCATGGGGTGCACGCCGCCAGCCGCACCGCGAGGGTGCTGGCGGCTCCTCCCTGACCTTAGCGAATGGCACAACAACAATGACGGCTCAAGATCAGTCTCAAACCCAGTACGACGTGATAGTGGTCGGCTCGGGGGCCGGCGCGATGACCTCGGCGGTGTTCCTTGCCGACCAGGGCTTCAGCGTGCTGGTTCTGGAAAAGAGCGACAAGTTCGGCGGCACCTCGGCCATTTCCGGGGGCGGCATCTGGATCCCCAACAACCACTATTTCGCCCGCCAGGGCGGCAACGACAGCGTCGAGCAGGCGCACCGCTACCTCGATGCCGCCGCCGGTGGCCAGGTCGACCCGGCCCGCCTGCAGGCCTACCTGGACAACGCGCCGAAGATGATCGAGGCGCTCACCCGCTGCAGCCGCGTGCGCTATGCGGTGGCGGCGAAGTACCCGGATTACTACCCGCACCTGCCCGGCGCCTTGCCCGGCGGGCGCACCCTCGACCCGGAACTGTTCGACAGCAGCCTGCTCGGCGCCGAGCTCGACAACCTGCGCAAGCCGTCACCCTCGACCCTGCTGATGGGCCGTATCGCCTGGACCGCGCGCGATGCGCACAAGGCCATGGCCCGTGGTTTCGGCTGGCGCCTGCTGATCCTGCGGCTGATGCTGCGCTACAAGCTCGACTTCAAGTGGCGCCGCATAAGCCGCTTTGACCGCCGCGCCGCGCTGGGCAGCTCGCTGGTGTGTTCGCTGCGCCGCTCGCTGATGGACCGCAACGTGCCGCTGTGGCTGAACAGCGACTTCCGCGAGCTGATCGTGGAGCAGGGCCGGGTCAGCGGCGTGCGCATCTACCGCGAAGGCCGCGAACTCGCGTTGCAAGCCCGTCACGGGGTGATCCTGGCGTCTGGCGGCTTCGAGCAGAACCAGGCCTTGCGTGAACAGTACCTGCCCAAGCCGACGCGCATGGCCTGGAGTGCCACGCCACCGGGCAACAACACCGGCGCCGCGCTGCAGGCCGGGCTGGCCCAGGGCGCGGCCACCGCGCTGATGGACTGGGCCTGGTGGGCGCCGACCATCGCCGTGCCCGGCGAAGACAAGCCCCGGGGCATCTTCGCCGAACGCGCCTTCCCCGGCGCCATCGTGGTCAATGGCGAGGGCCGGCGCTTCGTCAACGAGGCCGCACCGTACCTGGAATTCGTCGACGCCATGCACCGCGACAACGCCAGCACTGGCGGTGGCTCGGTACCGGCCTGGGTGATCTTCGACGGGCACTTCCGCTTCAACTACGCCATGGGCCCGCTGATGCCGGCCCAGGTCATGCCCGACAGCCGCCTGCGCCCGGAGTGGCGCGACACCCTGTACTGGAAGGCCGACAGCCTCGAGGCTCTGGCCGGCAAGATCGGCGTCGACGCCCAGGGGCTGGTCAGCACCGTGGCCAAGGTCAACGACTATGCCCGCACCGGTGTCGACCTGGACTTCGGCCGCGGCGGCAATGTCTTCGACCGTTACTACGGCGACTGCAATATCAAGCCCAACCCGTGCCTGGCACCGCTGCGCAAGGGGCCGTACTACGCCATGCGCCTGGATGCCGGCGACATCGGCACCAAGGGCGGCCTGCTGACCAATGCCCAGGCCCAGGTGCTGCGTGAAGACGGCTCGGTGATCGCCGGCCTGTATGCCATCGGCAACTGTTCGGCCTCGGTGATGGGCACCAGCTACCCCGGTGCCGGCGGCACTCTGGGCCCGGCCATGACCTTTGCCTACGTGGCCGCCAATCACCTGGCGGCCAAGCGCCGGGAGGTGGCATGAGCAGCGCCGTCACCTCAATTCTCGAACCGTTGCAGGTGGCCGACGCGGCGGCGCTGCAGTGGCAGGCGCAGTGCGATGTGCTGGTGATCGGCTGGGGCGCCGCCGGGGCCTGCGCGGCGCTGCAGGCGCGCGCCGAGGGCGCCGATGTGCTGGTCGCCGACCGCTTCACCGGCGGCGGCGCCAGCGCCCGCAGTGGTGGCGTGGTGTACGCCGGCGGTGGTACCCGGCAGCAGCAGGCGGCGGGTTTCGACGACAGCCCCGAGGCGATGTTCGACTACCTGCGGCATGAAACCCAGGGCGTGGTCGGCGACGACACGTTGTGGCGCTTCTGCCGCGACAGCGTCGCCAACCTGCAATGGCTGGAAAGTCACGGCGCGCCGTTCGCCCATCAGATGCCACCTGGCGGCAAGACCTCGTACCCGCCCGACGGCGCCTTTCTCTACTACTCGGGCAATGAACTGGTGCCGGCCTATGCCGGCCAGCAGCCGGCGGCGCCGCGTGGCCACCGTACAGTCGGCAAGGGCCAGTGCGGCGCGGTGTTGTACAGCCACTTGCAGGCGGCCTGTTTGCGCGCTGGCGTGCGGCCAATGCCGCAGTCGGCCGCCCGGCGCCTGGTGCTCGACGGGCAGGGGCGGGTGATCGGTGCCGAGCTGTGGCGCCTGGCACCGGGCAGCAAGGCGGCGCGTGAGCATGCGCGGCTGGCGGCCCGCGCCGAACGCCTGCAGAACTTCATGCCGGGCTACTGCGACCGCTTGCGCCGCCGCTTGAGCGCGCTCGAACACAAGCACGCCCGGCCCTGGCTGGTGCGGGCAATGAATGGGGTGGTCCTGAGCACCGGTGGCTTCATCTTCAACCGCGAGCTGATCAAGGCCCACGCACCGGCGTTCCGCCGCAATTTCAAGGTCGGCGCCACCGGCTGCGACGGCAGCGGCCTGCGTCTGGGCCTCAGCGTCGGCGCGGCCAGCGACCGGCTGCAGCGGGTTTCGGCGTGGCGCTTCATCAACCCGCCGTACAGCTGGCACAAGGGCATCGTGGTCAACCGCGCCGGCGAGCGTTTCTGCAACGAAGAGGTGTACGGAGCCACCCTCGGCCAGCCGTTGATGGAGGAGCAGGGCGGGCAGGCCTGGCTGGTGCTCGATGCGCCGCTGCGCAAGCAAGCCCTGCGCGAGGCGTTGTTTGGTGGTTACTGGTGGTTCCAGGCGCTGCCGGCGTTGGTGCTGATGCTGTTGGGCGCGCGCAAGGGCAAGGGCCTGCAGCAGTTGGCGCAGGCCACCGGTATGCGCGCGGAAAACCTGCGCCAGGCGTTGCTGGCCAACAATGCCGCGGCCCGTGGCCAGGCGCCGGACCCGTTCGGCAAGTCGGCGGGCGGGCGCCGGGTGCTGGAGCAGGGGCCGTTCTATGCCTGCGATATCTCGGTGGGTAACCCGATCTTCCCACTGGGGGCATTGACCCTCGGTGGCCTGCGCGTGGACGAGGGCAGCGGTGCTGTACTGGACGGCGACGGCCAGGCGATCGCCGGTTTGTTCGCGGCCGGGCGCACGGCGTTGGGTATTCCTTCTCATCTTTACATCAGTGGCCTGTCCCTGGCCGACTGCGTGTTCTCCGGGCGTCGTGCCGGGGTTGCGGTGGTTCACGGGGCACGCCTGAACGCGGACTGCGAGGTGGCTTCATGAGTGAGCGAAACGGGCGGGTGCAAGGTAAGGTTGCCCTGGTCACGGGAGGTGCCAAAGGCATCGGTGCGGCGAGTGCACGGCTGCTGGTGGAGCAGGGCGCCCAGGTGCTGATCAGCGATATCGATGAACTGGCCGGGCTGGCCCTGGCCGAGGCACTGGGCCCGGCGGCCAGCTTCATCGTCCATGATGCGAGCGATGAGGCGCAGTGGCAGCGGGTGATGGCGGTCATTGCCGAGCGCCATGGCCGGCTGGATATCCTGCTCAACAATGCCGGCATGCTGCAGCCCGGCAACATCGAGGACACCGAACTGCGTGACTGGGAGCGGCTGATGCGGGTCAATGCCGCCAGTGTGTTCCTGGGTTGCCGTGCGGGCATCGCGCTGATGAAGCAACAGGGTGGTTCGATCATCAACCTGTCATCGGTGGCGGCCCTTGCCGGGCGTGACGATTACCTGGCCTACAGCGCTTCGAAAGGCGCGGTGGCGGCGCTGACCCGCTCGATGGCGGCGTTCTGTCGGCGGCGGCGTTATCGTATTCGCTGCAATTCGCTGCATCCGGATGGGGTGCTGACCGACATGACCCGTGGCGGTTTTCCTGAAGGGGTCGACCCGGCGCGGTTGACCATCGACAGTGACCCGATGAATCGGATGTGCTTGCCTGAGGATGTGGCGGCCAGTGTGTTGTACCTGGCCAGCGACGAGGCGCGGGCGGTGAATGGGGTGGAATTGCGGATTGACAGTGGGCAGTTGGTGATGTCGATTTGAATGAGTAATTTGGGGCCGCTGTGTGGCCCTTCGCGGGCTTGCCCGCTCCCACAGGGACAGCGTGTTTTTGAGTTCAGCGCTAAACCTGTGGGAGCGGGCAAGCCCGCGAAGGGCTGCGAAGCAGCCCCATCAGATTCTGCTGATCAGCGCCCCTCGAACTGTGCCGGGCGCTTCTCGATAAACGCCTGCATCCCTTCCTTCTGGTCCCGCGATGCAAACAACAGCGCATTGGCCTTGCGCTCCAGCGCCAAGGCCGCGTCCAGCGGCGCATCCATTCCCGCCAGGATCACCTCTTTGATCTGCTCGGCCGCCAGCGCCGGCATCCCCGCGATCACCCCCGCCAGCTCCAGCGCACGCGCCTGCACCTGGTCATCGTCGACCAGGTCGCTGACCAACCCCGCCACCCAGGCCTCTTCGGCACTGATCGGCTGGCCGGTCAGGGCCATGCGCATGGCCTTGGCCTTGCCCACCGCGCGCACCAGGCGCTGGGTGCCGCCGATGCCGGGCATGATGCCGATGCGGATCTCCGGCTGGCAGAAGCGCGCACTGCGCCCGGCGACGATCAGGTCGGCGAGCATCGCCAGCTCGCAGCCGCCGCCATAGGCATAACCACAGACCGCGGCGATCACTGGCTTCGGGCAGTGCTGGATCGGCGCCCAGACCCGCTCGGTGTGGCGCTGGTAGATATCGATCGGGCCGACCCCGGCCATGCTGCCGATATCACCGCCGGCGGCGAACACCTTGTCGCCACCGGTCAGCAGGATGCAGCGCACATCCGGGTCCGCAGCCAACTCACTGAAGTGGCGCGACAGCAGCGCTTGTAGCTCGAGGCTCAGGGCATTGGTGGCGTGCGGGCGGTTCAGCCGCAGCAGTGCAACGCCCGGTAGCGAGCGTTCGAGCAGGACCGGTGGTGCGGCTGAATCAGGCATGGTGTTCCTCATGTGCAGGGGCGCGATGGCCGCCAGTGTTGCCCCGCGCCTCGGCCCATTCATCGTCCGTTCAGACGAAGTACGGCTGCCATCGAGCCTCTAGAGTCGGTTGCCATGGCAGAACGAGGAACAGGCAATGGGCTTTGATTACAGCGGCAAGGTGGTGCTCGTCACCGGCGGTAGCAAAGGGATCGGCGCGGGTATCGCCGAAGGGTTTCTGGCGGCCGGGGCGCAGGTGATCGTCTGCGCCCGCAGCCAGCCCGAACAGCTGCCCCGCGCCGAGGGGCGCAGCGCGGTGTTCATCGCTGCCGACGTGCGTGACGGCGAGTCGCTGCAAGCGCTGTTCGACACCATTGAGCGTGACTTCGGCCGCCTCGACGTACTGGTCAACAACGCCGGCGGCAGCCCGTCGGCGGTGGCCGCCACCGCCTCGCCACGCTTTCACGAGGGCGTGCTGCGGCTGAACCTGATCGCACCGCTCAACGCCGCCCAGCATGCCAACCGGCTGATGCAGGCACAGGCGCAGGGCGGCTGCATCGTCTTCATCGGCAGCATCAGCGCCCTGCGTGCCTCGCCCGGCACCGCCGCCTACGGCGCGGCCAAGGCCGGGGTGCTGGCGCTGGTGCAATCGCTGGCCGTGGAGTGGGCGCCGAAAGTGCGCGTGGTCGCGGTCAGCCCCGGCCTGGTGCTGACCGACCAGGCCCACCTGCATTACGGCAGCGAGCACGGCATCGCCGCCGTCAGCGCCGGCATTCCGGCCGGGCGCATGGCCGCTGCCGAGGACATCGCCAACGCCTGCCTGTACATCGCCTCACCCCTGGCCAGCTATGCCAGCGGTTGCAACCTGCTGCTGCACGGCGGTGGCGAACGCCCAGCGTTTCTCAGTGCGGCCCAGGCCCTACCGACTTGATCGACCACCTGGCGGTGGCCGTATCGGCGCGCCGCCCTCACGTAGCAGGAGACGACTTTGGCTGACCCACAATTGCTATCCAGCGTGCGCGCCCTCGTGGGCCGCGAATATGGCCGGGTGTATGCCTGGGATGCGGTGAATGCGCCGATGATCCGCCAGTGGTGCGAGATCATGGGCATCGACAACCCGCTCTACAGCGACCCCGACTTTGCCCAGAGCAGCCCGCACCAGGCGATCGTCGCCCCGCCGGCCATGCTCCAGGTGTGGACCATGGAAGGGCTGCACGCCAACAACTACCCGCCGGGCTCCACCGAGCAGAACCCGTACGAAGTGCTCAAGCTGATCGAGGAATATGGCTACGCCTCGGTGGTGGCGGTGAACTCCGAGCTGAGCTTCACCCGCCCGGTGCAGCTGGGTGAGCGGCTGTACTACACCACCCGCCTTGACGCGGTGGGCGACGAGAAGACCACCGCCCTGGGCACCGGCTTCTTCGTCACCCTGGTGATGAGCCATTTCGTCGAAAAGCCCGAAGGCGACGAGCCGGTGGGCGAATTGCTGTTCCGCGTGTTCAAGTTCCGCCCGGCCAACCCGCAGCCGGCCGCCAAGCCCGAGGCCGCACCGGCCAAGGCCAAGCGCCCGCTGCCGGGGGTAAGCGACGACACCCGGTTCTTCTGGGAAGGCTGCGCCGAAGGCCGCTTGCTGATTCAGCGCTGCAGCGCCTGCGCCACCTTGCGCCACCCACCGGCGCCGGTGTGCATGGCCTGCCACAGCTTCGAGTGGGACAGCGTCCAGGCCAGCGGGCGCGGCAGCCTGTATTCCTTCGTGGTCATGCATTACCCCGAAGTGGCGCCGTTCGACTACCCCAACCCGATCGGCCTGATCGAGCTGGAGGAGGGCGTGCGCCTGGTCGCCGGGTTGATCGGCGTGCAACGCGAGCAACTGCAGATCGGCCAGCGCCTGCAGGTCGAATTCCATACCTTCGACGAGCAGCAGACCCTGCCGTTGTTCCGGCCTGTGGCCGAGTAAGGGGCGCCCATGGACTTTCAATTGAGCGAAGACCAGCGGGCCATCGAGCAGATGGCCGAGAGCCTGTTCAGCGACCACTGCCACGATGATTATCTGCGCCACTGGGATGCCAGCGGCGAGCCGCTGATGGCTCCGCTCTGGGCGCTGTGCCAGGAAACCGGCCTGCACGCCCTGGCCATCCCCGAGCAGCTGGGCGGCAGCGGCCTTGGCATGACCGAGCTGATGTTGGTGTTGCAGGCCCAGGGGCGCAGCCTCGGCCAGGTACCGCTGTGGCGGCACCAGTTGGCGGCGGCGACCCTGGCCGCCTTCGGCCTGGGCGACCTGGCGCAGCTGGCGGCCAGTGCGGCGACTGGCGAGCGCTTGCTGAGCCTGTCGCTGGAGGGCCTGCACGCCGCAAGCGGCATCGCTTTGCAGGCCGCGGCCTGTGCAGAGGGCTGGCAGGTGAGCGGGCAGGTGGCGGCCCTGGCACTCGGTGGGCAGGCCCACGCGGCGCTACTGCCGGTACTTGCCAACGGCCAGCCACGGCTGCTGCTGCTCGACCTCGACAACCCGGCCATACGTCGCGTGCCGGGGGTGCAGACTCACGGCGAAGCGATCACCGACCTGCACATCGAGGGCCTGCGGGTCAGTGCCGACCGCGTGCTACCCGCCGCCGCGCTGGCCTGGCTCGAACCACGCGCCATCGCCGCCCTGGCAGCCCTGCAGTTGGGGGTCAGTGCCGAGCACATCCAGCGCACCGTGGCCTATGTGAGCGAGCGCCAACAGTTCGACCGGCGCATCGGCAGCTTCCAGGCGGTGCAAATGAGCATGGCCGATGCGCACATTGCCCTGGAGGCCTTGCGCAGCGCCCTGTGGCAACTGTGCTACCGGCTCGATGCCGGCCTGCCGGCACCGTCCGAGGCCCAGGCCACCGCCTACCTGGCCTGCGAAGCCGGCCACCGCATCGGCCATGTCGCCCAGCACGTGCACGGCGGCATTGGCGTCGACCTGACCTACCCGATTCACCGCTACCTCTACTGGAGCCGCGCCCTGGGCATCGCCCTGGGCGGTGCGGCGGCATGCCTGGAACGGCTCGGCGACTGGCTGAGCGACAACGACAAGCTGGGATGGAAATATGACCTCGAAGAACACCAAGCGCTTTGACGATGTGCGCCCCGGCGAAACCCTGCCCGCGCTGCAGGTGCCAATCACCGTGGCGCTGATCGCCGGCGGCGCGATCGCCACGCGCGACTACTTCCCTGGCCACCACGACCTGGATGCCGCCCGTGAACTGGGCTCGCCCCATGTGTTCATGAACATCCTCACCACCAACGGCCTGGTGCAGCGCTTCGTCGAAGGCTGGGCCGGCCCGCTGGCGCGCTTCACCGCGTTGAAGATCAAGCTGGGCGTGCCCAACTACCCCGGCGACTGCATGACCTTCAGCGGCAGCGTGACCCGTTGTGACCCCGAAACCCGCACGGTGGAAGTGACCCTGAGCGGCAAGAACTCAATGGGCAACCACGTGACCGGCACGGTCGCGCTGGTGCTGCCATGACCTCTGGAGGCAGCAGCATGAACACGATGTCGATTTCCGGGCGCGCCGCAATCGTCGGCTTGGGCGCGACCGAATTTTCCAAGAACTCCGGGCGCACCGAGCTGCGCCTGGCCCTCGAAGCCACCCTCGAAGCCCTGCGCGACGCCGGCATCGACCCCTCGGAAGTGGAGGGCTTCAGCTCCTATTCGGTGGACAAGGTCCCGGAGTACGAAATCGCCCGCCTGCTGGGCTGCAAGGACGTCAAGTTCTTCTCCCAGGTGCCCCACGGTGGCGGCGCCGCCTGTGCGCCGGTGATGCACGCGGCCATGGCGGTGGCGACCGGCGTGGCCAAGGTGGTGGTGGTGTACCGGGCGATGAATGAACGCTCCTGGTACCGCTTCGGCAGCGGCAGCTACGGCTTTGCTGCCACGCCGATCTTCGACAACGTCAACTACGGCTGGTACATGCCCCACGGCTTCCATACCCCGGCCGCCTGGGTCGGCATGTTCGCCCAGCGCTACATGCACACCTATGGCGCCACCTCGGAAGACTTCGGCCGGGTCGCCGTGGCGGCGCGGGACTTTGCCGCGACCAACCCCAAGGCGTTCTTCCATGGCAAGCCGATCACCCTCGAAGAACACCAGGCCTCGCGCTGGATCTGCGAGCCGCTGCACCTGCTCGACTGCTGCCAGGAGTCCGACGGGGCGGTGGCCATGGTCATCACCTCGGCCGAACGTGCCCGCGACCTGCGGCAGAAACCGGTGACCATCAAGGCCGGCTCCCAGGGCATCACCCAGGGCCAGCAGAGCATGACCTCGTTCTACCGCGACGACATCACCGGCCTGCCGGAAATGGGCGTGGTCGCCAAGGAGCTGTACCGCCAGTCCGGGCTCGGCCCCGAGGCGTTGCAGACGGCGGTGATCTACGACCACTTCACCCCGTTCGTGCTGCCGCAGCTGGAAGAATTCGGCTTTGCCCGGCGTGGCGAAGCCAAGGAGTTCATCCGCGCCGGGCACCACGCCCGTGGCGGCAAGCTGCCGATCAACACCCACGGCGGGCAACTGGGCGAGGCCTACATCCATGGCATGAACGGCATCGCCGAGGCGGTGCGCCAGGTGCGCGGCACGGCGGTCAACCAGGTGGCTGACGTGGAAAACGTGCTGGTCACCGCCGGCACCGGCGTGCCCACCAGCGGCCTGATTCTGGGCGCGGCCTGAGGAGCACTGCATGTTCGTCGATCTTACCCCCGAGCAACATGCGCTGCGCCGCCAGGTGCGCGACTACTTCCAGGCGCTGATGACCCCCGAGCTGCGCGAGCGCCTGCGCGGCCAGGAGGGCGGCGAGCTGTATCGCCAGACCGTACGCCAGATGGGCCGTGACGGCTGGCTGGCGGTGGGCTGGCCGAAGGCCCATGGCGGCCAGGGCTACGCCGCCACCGAGCAGCTGATCTTTTTCGAAGAGGCCAATATCGCCGGCGCGCCGCTGCCGTTCGTGACCATCAGCACGGTGGGCCCGGCGCTGATGGAACACGGCAGCGCGGCGCAGAAGGAACGCTTTCTGCCGGGCATCGCCGCCGGCGAAATCATGTTCGCCATCGGTTACTCCGAGCCCGATGCCGGCAGCGACCTGGCGGTGCTGCGCACCAGCGCCCGGCTGGACGGCGAGCACTTCGTGGTCAACGGCAACAAGCTGTGGACCTCGGGCGCCGAGTCGGCCGATTTCATCTGGCTGGCGGCGCGCACCGACCCGAACCAGGCGCGGCACAAGGGCGTGTCGATCCTGATCCTCGACACCCGCCTGCCAGGGTTTTCCAGCACGGTGATCCCGACCACCAGCAACCCGACTGCCGCCACCTACTACGACAACGTCCAAGTACCACGGGACATGCTGGTCGGCGAGCTGCACGGTGGCTGGAAGCTGATCACGTCGCAGCTCAACCACGAGCGCCTGGGCCTGGGTTCCTGGTCGGACAAGGTCGTCGGGCTGTTCCGCCGCGTCTACCTGTGGGCCAAGGCCCGTGACGAGCAGGGCCGGCGGGCAATGGACAAGGCCTGGGTGCGCAGTTCGCTGGCCGAGTGTTATGCGCGCCTGGAGGCGATGCGCCTGATCAACCTGCGCATTGCCGCCAACCTTGAGCGCGAGCACATGGACGTGGCGTTGAGCTCGACCACCAAGGTGTACGGCTCGGAATCGGCGATCGAGATCCTGCGCCGGCTGTCGGCCATCGTCGGTGCCAATGGCGTGGTCCGTGGTGGCTCGGCGGCGGCGGCGCTGCACGGCGACCTGGAGTACGAGCTGCGCGCCTCGGTCACCGTGACCTTTGGCGGCGGCACCAATGAAATCCAGCGCGAGCTGATCGCCCAGTTCGGCCTGGGCATGCCGCGCGCCCAGCGCTGAGCCACCACAACCACAACGAAAGGCCCCGCCCCGGCAGTGCCCGGGGCCTGGGCCGAGGGTTGCATCCGATGAGCACGATAGAGCAATTCAGGCACGAGACCCGTGCCTGGCTGGAAGCCAACTGCCCGCAGTCGATGCGCACCGCCATGGGCGAAGGCGATGTGGTCTGGGGCGCCAGCCAGCCGCAGTTCGCCAACGACGATGCGCGCCTGTGGTTCGAGCGCATGCGCGACAAGCGCTGGTTCTGCCCCGAATGGCCCGAGGCCTACGGCGGCGCCGGGCTGGATGCCGAGCAGCTGGCGGTGCTGGAAAGCGAAATGCGCCGCCTCAAGTGCCGGCCGCCGCAGATCAACCTGGGCATCTGGATGCTTGGCCCGGTGTTGCTGGCTTACGGCAGCGAAGAACAGAAACTCAGCCTGCTGCCGCCCATGGCGCGTGGGGAGGTGCGCTGGTGCCAGGGCTTTTCCGAACCCAACGCCGGCTCCGACCTGGCCAGCCTGAAGATGGCCGCGCGTGACGCTGGCGATCACTTCGTGGTCGATGGCAGCAAGATCTGGACCTCGTACGGCGACAAGTCCGACTGGATGTACGCGCTGGTGCGCACCGACAGCCAGGCGCCCAAGCATGAAGGCATCAGCCTGATCGTGCTGGACATGCGCAGCCCCGGGGTCAAGCCGGTGCCGATCGACCTGATCAGCGGCAAGTCGGCGTTCTGCCAGGTGTTCTTCGATGGTGTGACGGTGCCCAAGAGCCAGTTGATCGGTCCGCTCAATGGCGGCTGGAACCTCGGCAAGTACCTGCTGCAACACGAACGCAAGGCCATGTCGAAGTTCGGCGAATTCAGCCTGCCCTCGCACTTCGACCTGCTGGCCCTGTTGCGTGAATACCTGCCGCAGCCGCGCAGCCAGGGCGAGCTGGCGTTGCACGCACGGGCGGTGGCGTGCGCCATGGACGAGCATGCCTATGGCCTGACGGTGCAGCGCATGGCCGAGGAGGGGCGGGCCGGCGATGACATTAGCGGCTTGATGGCGATCATGAAGCTGCTGCACACCGAACAGGAGCGCGACAAGTTCGAGGTGCTGCTCGACGCCATGGGCGGCCACGCACTCGGCTGGCAGGCACCGGGCTTCAGCGAGCGCGAGCTGGCGGTGACCCGCGCCTGGCTCAACAGCTACGCGCTGACCATTTCCGGGGGCGCATCGGAAGTGCAGCTCAATGTGATTGCCAAGCGCGTGCTTGGTTTGCCTGATGGCAAGAAAGGAGTGTCGGCATGAACCTGCGTTACAACGACGAACAACGGCTGCTGGCTGACAGTGCCCGCGACTTTCTCGCTGCGCGCAGCCCCGTGGCGGCGCAACGGCGCCTGCGCGACCAAGGCGTGACGCAAGGCTTCGACACCCAGCTGTGGCGCGAGGCGGTCGAGCTGGGCTGGAGCGCCATCCCGTTCGGCGAGCACCTTGGTGGGCTGGACTTCGGCTGCATGGGCCTGGGGCCGATCTTCGAGGCCAAGGGCCAACACCTGGCGGCGACGCCCCTGTTGTCCAGCGTGGTCCTGGCTGGCTCGTTGCTGGCCTTGGCCGGCTCGGCGCAGCAGCACAACGACTGGCTGCAGGCAGCGATCCTCGGTGAGCGGCGCTTGGCCCTGGCACTGGAGGAGGGTGCCCGTCACCGGCCCAGCGACGTGGCCATGGCGGCGGTCGCCGAGGGCGACGGTTATCGCCTGAGCGGGGAAAAGTTCTGGGTCATCGATGGTGTCGGTGCCGATGCCTACGTGGTGGTAGCGCGCACCGGCGGCCAAGCCAGCGAAGAGGCCGGCATCAGCCTGTTCCTGGTCCCAGCCGACAGCCAGGGCCTGGAATGCACGGCGCTGCCACTGATCGACTCGCGCAACAGCGGGCGCCTGCGCCTGGACCAGGTGCGTGTCGGTCGCGAGGCGCTGCTGGGGGAACCCGGGGCAGCCTGGGCGGTGCTCGACGCGGTGCTCGATCGCGGCCGCGCGTGCCTGGCGGCGGAGCTGCTGGGGGCGGCGCAGCAGCTGTTCGCGACCACCGTGGACTACCTCAAGACCCGGGTCCAGTTCGACGTGCCGATCGGCTCGTTCCAGGCCCTGCAGCACCGCGCCGCGCACCTGTACACCGAGCTGGCCCTGGCGCGCAGTGCGGTAATGGCTGGCTTATCGGCGCTCGACGACCCGCAACTGGACGCCGCCCGGCGTGGGCGGCTGGTCAGCCTGGCCAAGTGGAAGGCCGGCGATACCGCACTGCAGGTCGCCAACGAAGCGGTGCAGATGCATGGCGGCATCGGCGTCACCGACGAGTTGGATGTCGGCCTGTACCTCAAGCGGGTACGGGTGGCCCAGGCCTGCCTCGGTGACCGCGACTTCCATTGCGAACGTTATGCCGCCCTCGACGCGGCCTGCGCCTGAGCGCAGCGGCTGGAGATCCCTGATGAGCATTGACCATTGGCGGCATGCCTGGGCGCAGTTGATCGGCCCCGGTTCACCGTTTGAAGTGATGACCCCGGCCGCGGATGGCCCGCGGCATTTTCGCCATGCGCCACGCAACCTGATGCAGGTGTTCGACGCCGCACGGGCGCATGGCGACAAGGAGTTCGTCGTCTGGCAACAGCAGCGCCTGAGCTTTGCCGACTATTTCGACGCGGTCGACCGCCTGGCTGGCCAGCTGGCGGGCCGTTTGGGCCTGCGCCCTGGCGAGCGGGTGGCGATTGCCATGCGCAACCAGCCGGCCTGGCTGGTTGCGTTTGCCGCCATCCAGCGCTGCGGCGCGGTGTGCGTGCCGCTCAACAGCTGGGGCCTGCATGATGAGCTGTTGCACGGCGTGGAGGACAGCGGTGCGCGCCTGCTGATCGGCGACGAGGCGCGTCTGGCCGTGCTCCAGCACGACCTGGCCGCGGCCGGGCGGACCTTCATCGTGGTCGGGCGCGCCGCCGACGCCGGGTTGCCTGCGCACTGCCTGCGCTACGAGGACCTGCTGGCGGCCGAACCGCTGCCGCTGGCGCCAGTCGACCTGGAGCCTGATGCGCCGGCGCTGATCCTCTACACCTCCGGCACCACCAGCCGCGCCAAGGGCGTGTTGTCCAGCCATGGGGCGATCTGCCAGGCGCTGACTGCGCTGGAGTTCCAGGGCGCATTCTGCGCGATGACCTCGCCCGAGCGTGTGGCCGGCATGCTCGGCAGCGGCTTCGCCTCGACCAGCCTGATGGCGGTGCCGCTGTTCCATGTCAGTGGCCTGCACGCGCAGTTCCTGTCGGCCTTGCGCGGTGGCCGGCGCCTGCTGCTGATGTACAAGTGGGATGCCGAACAGGCGCTGGACCTGATCCGCGACGAGCGCTGCACCCAGTTCAATGGCGCCCCGGTGATGATGCAGCAGCTGCTGGCCTCGCCGCGCTATGACGGCGCCGACACCGCCAGCCTGTTCGGCCTGGGCCTGGGCGGCGGAGCCTCGTCGGCCGGGCTGCTGGATGAGATGCTCGTGCGCAAGCCCGAGGTGATCGCCGGCAGTGGCTATGGCCTGACCGAAAGCAACGGCATCGGCGCGGCGATTGGCGGTGACCTGTTTGCCTATCGCCCGGCCACGGCCGGCTGGCCGTTGCCGATTGTCGAGGTGTGCATCGGCGATGATCCCTTGCAATCGTTGCCGACCGGCCGCGAAGGGCTGATCTGGCTGCGCTCGCCGACCTTGATGCAAGGCTACTGGAACCTCGCCGAGGCCAGCCGGCAGACCCTGCGCGACGGCTGGCTCGACACCGGTGACCTCGGGTACCTGGACGACGAAGGCTTCCTGTTCATCAGCGGCCGGGTCAAGGACCTGATCAACCGCGGTGGCGAGAAGATCTCCGCGGCCGAGATCGAAACCTGCATCAGCGACATGCCCGGCGTGCTGGAAGCAGCGGCGTTCGCCGTCGCCGACCCGCTGCTCGGGGAAGTGGTGGCGCTGGCGATCCACGGCGCTGCGGCCAGCCTGCCGGCCGACGAGCAGATACGCGCGTTCATCGCCCAGCGCCTGGCCGCCTACAAGGTGCCGGCCCAGGTCTACCGCGTCGACCAGCCCTTGCCACGCAATGCCACCGGCAAGGTGCTCAAGGCCGAGCTCAAGGCCCGTCTGGTCAGTGCCTGATGCTTAGTCCCTCCGGACGATGCCGTGCCGGCAGGAACCGGAACAATGAAGCCATACCACAAGCTTTATCAGCGAAGGAGGCAGTACATGAAAACAACAACAACTGTGATGCTCGCAGCCGCTCTGACCCTCAACAGCGGGCTTATCACCAGCGCCAACGCCGCCGTGCCACCTGCGCAGGCCGCCCGCCTGGGCAAGGACCTGACCTGCGTCGGCGCCGAGCAGGCCGGCAATGCCGAGGGCACCATCCCGCCCTACACCGGCAAGTACCTGGGCGAGGTGCCGGGCTGGAACCACGTCAAGTTCTCCGGTGACCAGCCGGTGGACCCGTACGCCAATGAAAAGCCGATCCTGGTGATCACCGCGCAGAACATGGACCAGTACGCCGCGCACCTGACAGACGGGCAGAAGGCGTTGCTGAAGAAGTACCCGACCAGCTACAAGATGAACATCTACCCGGGACACCGCGACTTCCGCTACCCCGACTACGTGTGCCGACGCGTGATGGACAATGCCCTGCATGCCCAGCTGGTCAACGATGGGCTGGGTGTCGAGGGCCTGGGCCAGGTGCCGTTCCCGATTCCCAAGAACGGCATGGAGGTGCTGTGGAACCACCAGCTGCCGGCGCGTGCCTACACCGAGGAGAAGATCTCCGACCTCGCCTCGGTACTGCCCAACGGCAGCATCGGCTGGGGCCGCGCCCATGCGCGCAACCTGTCGCAGGCCAACTCGCCGACCGTGGAGCCAAAGACCTCCGATATGGTCCAGGCGATGAGCTACAACACCACGCTCAAGCCGGCCCGTGACAACGGCGTGATCAGCATTGCGCACGAACCCTACAACTTCGTCACCTCGTCGCGCCAGGCCTGGTCCTACAGCCCGTCAACCCGGCGTGTGCGGCAGATGCCGGGGTACGGTTACGACCAGCCGATGATCGGCACCAACGGCACCATGACGGTGGACGAGGACCGCCTGTTCAACGGCGCCCCGGAGCGTTACACCTGGAAGCTGCTGGGCAAGCGCGAGATCTACAGCCCGGCCAACGCCTTCAAGGCCAACGCCGGCACGGTCAAGTACGCCGAACTGCTGACCCCGAACCATCCCAACCCTGAGTTCATGCGTTATGAGCTGCGTCGGGTATGGGTGGTCGAGGCCGACCTGAAGGAAGGCTACCGCCATGTGTACGGCAAGCGCGTGCTGTTCATCGACGAGGACACCTGGAACGCGGTGATGGCTGACAACTACGATGCCCGTGGGCAGCTGTGGAAGCATGCGATGGTCAACTACTACTACCACCCGGACATGAGTGGCTGGCAGGCGGGGTCGCAGTTCTTCATGGATCTGAACTCGGGGCAGTACACCGGGTATGGCATGACCAACGAAGCGAAGAAGGGGCCGATTCTGAACGAGAGCAAGTTTACGCCGGATATGTATACCGCGGATGCGGCGCGGGCGATTGGGCGTTGATGGGCTGAAATCCCGGACGTGAACAAGGCCTGGCAGGGGAGACCCTGCCAGGCCTTTTTGATGTTTGTGTGATGTGGGGCCTGTCTTGGGATGTGCAGGGGGGCGGAAATCGAGCGCCGCGCGGGCGGCGCTCGATCTCACAGGCGCTGAACTACTCGAGGCAGGCACTCCGGCCCCTACACCGCCACCGCGCCAACCACCTTGCCACCTGCCAACCCCTTGATCTGCGCCCGATACCGCGGCAACGCCAGCGCCAGAAACACCGTCGCCAACACCAGCAACACCACCGAAGCCGCCAGTGCATACCGCAGTGACTCCCCCTGCAAACTCGGCAGGAACAGGTCACTGAGCATCCCGATCAACAAAGGCCCCAAGCCAACCCCCAGCAAGGTCATGGCCATGACAAAGATCGCCGTGGCCTGGGCCAGGCGGTTGGCCGGAAACAGATGGGTGATCGCACCCAGGCACGGCGTCGCCCACCACACCCCAAAGAAACCGAACGCACTGTAGAACAGAAACGCCTGTGGCACCGGCGTGTCGCCAATATAAAACGCAGTCCCCTGTGGCCAAAGAAAGTAGGCCAGCGCAAACGGAATGCTCAGCAGCGTACCCAGCAGCGGCACGCCAATCTGCCAACCCACATCACGCCGGGCCAGGCGGTCGGTGAGCATGCCGCACACCAAGGTACCGATGGTCGAACCACTGCCGCCGATCACCCCCACCAGAAAGCCCGCCTGCTGCATGTTCAGGCCATGTGAACGGATCAGGAAGCTCGGGCTCCAGGTGCCGATGGCATAGCCGGCAATCGCCGCCGCGCCGCCAGTCAGCACCAGCCACAGGAACGACGGCATGCGCAGCAGCTCGCCGAGGGTCTGCAGCCAGCCTTCGGCTGGCGCGGCGCTGGCCTGCTGCGGCCGCACCGGCTTGGGGGCGCGCACGGTCAGCAACAGCAACAGGCCGAGCAAAATGCCGGGCGCGCCGATCAGCAGGAACGCGTAGCGCCAGCCGTGCTGCTGGGCAATCCAGCCCCCCAGGCCGAGGCCGACGATGGCGCCCAGGCTCGAACCGAGCATCAGCACCGCCAGGGCGGTGGAGCGGCGCTGTGGCGGGTACAGGTCGGAGACCATCGCCACCGACGGCGCGGTGCCGCCGGCTTCACCGATGGCCACGCCGATCCGCGCCAGCACCAGGGTGAAGAAGCTGCCGGCCATGCCGCAGAGCATGGTCATCAGGCTCCAGGCCATGCAGCTGAAGGCGATCACCGGCTTGCGCCCGATACGGTCGGACAGCCGCCCCAAGGGTAGGCCGAACACCGTGTAGAACACCGCGAAGGTCACCCCTGAAAGCAACCCGATGCCAGTGTCGGAGATGCCGAATTCGAGCTTGACCGGCTCGATCAGGATCGCCATCAGCTGGCGGTCGATGTAGTTGAAAACGTAGATGCTGGCCAGCACCAGCAAGGCGTAGTGGGTACGCCAGGTCACGGGAGGGGATGGGTTCACAGCACAGCTCCGTTTCTTGTTTTAGGTGCGCCCGATGCTCGGCGCATATGGGCACGATTTCATCGTCTGTTCAGACCAGTTTCGCTGCTCGCACACGGCCTTGGCCAGCCCTGCAGCGGGCACTGCAGGACTAGTCTCGACGGACGATGTTTCGCACCTGGCCAGGGTGAATCATTCAGCTCATCTCCGGTGTCGCGCGCCCCTTGCGCACCGGCAACAAGAAGAGTGAAGGAGCTGAAATGAGCATCTTGTTCGAGCCTGTGCGGCTGGGTGACCTGCAGTTGGCCAACCGCGTCGTCATGGCCCCGATGACCCGCAGCCGCGCCGACCGCCAAGGTGTGCCGGGCAGCGATATGGTCGCCTACTACCGCCAGCGGGCCAGCGCCGGGCTGATCGTCGCCGAGGGCACCGCGCCATCGGCCAGTGGCCTGGGCTACTGCCGCACCCCGGCCATCTACAGCGCCGAACAGGTCGCCGCCTGGCGCGAGGTGACCCGTGCCGTGCACGGCGAAGGGGGGCGCATCGTGCTGCAGCTTATGCACGTGGGGCGCGCTGCCAGCCACCATAACAAGCCACTCGGCGCCGCCACGGTGGCGCCCTCGGCGATCCGTGCGCGCACCCAGCTGTTCAGTGACACGGCTGGCATGGTCGACACCGAGATGCCCGAGGCGCTGTCCCTCGAGGGCATTGCCGGGGTGATCGACGACTATCGCCAGGCCGCGCTGAATGCCCGCGAGGCGGGCTTCGATGGCGTCGAGCTGCACTGCACCAGCGGTTACCTGCCCATGCAGTTCATGGCTGCCGGCAGCAACCAGCGCAGCGATGGCTACGGTGGCGACGCTCGGAACCGCGTGCGTTTTGCCAAGGAAGTGCTCGAAGCCATGGCCGCCGCCATCGGCGCGGGCCGGGTCGGTCTGCGCCTGTGCCCCGGCAACCCGTACAACGACATCGACGACCACGAGCCGGCCGTGACCAGTGCGGTGCTGTGTGCGGCGGTGGCGCCGTTGAACCTGGCCTACCTGCATGTCATGCGCTCGCCGGTGCCGGGGCTCGATGCGTTCGCCCTGGCACGCAGCAACAGCGCCCAGGCGCTGATCCTCAACGATGGCTTCGACGGTGCCTCGGCGCAGGCTGCGCTGGCGGCCGGCGAGGGCGCTGCGGTGTCCTTTGGCCGCCACTTCATCGGCAACCCGGACCTGGTCGAACGCCTGCGCGACGGGCGGCCGTTGGCCGGCTTCGACCGCAAGACCCTCTACACCCAAGGGGCACGCGGCTACAGCGATTACCCCAGCTGGCAGGCCAGCGCGGAGGTGGCGCAATGAACCTGCCGCAGCCGTTGCACCTCCCGACCCAGCAGCCAGTCAGCCGCGAACAGACCCAGGCCTTGCTCGACCTGCGTGGCGCCGCAAGCGCGCAGATCAAGCCACGCGACCTTTACACCCTGGCCGACCGCCTGGAAGCGCAGGCCGATCGCCAAGGTGAACGCCCGTTCCTCATCTATGGCGAGCAGGTGCTGAGCTACGCCGAAGTCGACCGCCTCGCCGACCAGGTGGCCCATGCCTGCCTGGCCCGCGGGCTGCGCCCCGGCGACGTGTGCGCCCTGGCCATGGAGAACCGCCCGGCGTTCTTTGCCTGCTGGTTCGGCCTGGTCAAGCTCGGCGTGGTGGTGGCCTTCATCAACACCCAGGTGGCCGGCAAGCCCTTGGTGCATGCGTTGCAGACCACCCACGCCAAGGCCCTGCTGGTTGGCGAGGAGTGCCTGGGCAACCTGCAGGCGACCGAAGGCTTGCCGCCACTGCCGCTGTGGCTGGTCAACGATGCCGAGCAGCCATGGGCGGGTGAGCTACCGACCGGTATCGACACCACCTTCACCGAGGACCTCGCCGCCGCGCCGCGCAGCCGTTTCCCACGGGCGCTGCGTGCGCAGATAGAGGCCCAGGCACCGACCCTGCTGATCTTCACCTCGGGCACCACCGGCCTGCCGAAAGCGGCGCGCTACAGCCATATGCGCTGGATGTCCTCGGGCGACGTGATGGAAGTGACCTTGCAGGCTAGCAGCGCCGATGTGTTCTATTGCTGCCTGCCGCTGTACCACGGCGCGGCCGCCACCTCGGTCACCTCCACGGCACTGCGCGTGGGCGCGAGCATCGTGGTGCGGCGCAAGTTCAGCGTGCGCGAGTTCTGGAGCGACGTGAACCGCCATCGCATCAGCGTGTTCCAGTACATCGGCGAAATCTGCCGGTACCTGCTCAACCGCCCGGTCCAGGCCGGGGAGCGCCAGCACAGCCTGCGCTGCATGCTCGGCGCCGGCCTGTCGGCGGAGGCATGGCAACGCTGGGTCGAGCGGTTCGGCCCGCTCCAGGTGTTCGAGGGCTGGGGCGCCACCGAAGCCAACACCAACCTGATCAACGTCGACAACTACCTCGGTTCCTGCGGCCGGGTGCCGGACTGGAACCGCACCAACCTGCGCCTGGTGCGCTACGACGTCGAAAACGACTGCCACCCGCGTGACGAAAACGGCTTCTACCAGCTGTGCGAAGTCGGTGAAGTGGGCGAGGCCATGGGCTTTATCGTCGACCACCCCGACATCGGCGGCGGCCGTTTCGAGGGCTATACCTGCGCGGCCGCCACCGAAAGCAAGATCCGCCGCGATGTGCTGCAGGCCGGCGATGCCTGGTGGAGCTCGGGCGACCTGCTGCGCCAGGATGCCGATGGTTACTGCTATTTCGTCGACCGCATTGGCGACACTTTCCGCTGGAAGAGCGAGAACGTCTCCACCCAGGAGGTGGCCGACGCTCTCAGCGACCTGCCGGGCCTTGAGCTGATCAACGTCTACGGCGTGCAGGTGCCGGAGCACGAGGGCAGGGCGGGCATGGCCGCGGTGCTGATGCAGCCGGGCGAGGTGTTCGATCCGCAGGCGTTCTACCAGCTGACCGAGGCCCGCCTGCCACGCTATGCCGCGCCGCTGTTCGTGCGGGTGAGTGCGGCAGCGGACCTGACCAGCACCTTCAAGCTGCGCAAGGTCGACCTGCAACGCCAGGGCTACTGCCCGCAAGCCTGCGCCGACCCGCTGTTCATCCGCGACGAAGGCAGCGCCAGCTATCAGCCCTATTCGCTGCAGATGCTGGCCCAGGTCGGCCTGCCAGCGTTCGTCGGTGGCCAGCATGGCTGAATACAACGCCGATGGCCACGAACTGGCGGGCGGCCTGCGCTACCCCTGGCCGCAGGCCCAGTGCAGCGGGGAATGGCGCGAGGTTGCAGACGGCCTGTGGTGGCTGCGCATGCCGCTGCCGTACCGCCTCGACCACATCAACCTGTACCTGCTGCGCCATGGCGACGGCTGGGTGGTGGTGGACACCGGCATGAACACCGAGCAGACCCGTGCCGCCTGGGAGCAGGTGTTTGTCGGGCTGTTCGCCGGGCAGCCAGTGCTGGCGGTGATCTGCACCCACTACCACTCCGACCATGCCGGCGTCGCCGCCTGGCTCGCCGAACGCTACCGCTGCCCGGTCTACATGACCGCCAGCGAATACCGCTCGCTGTACGTGACGGTGCCTGCGGGGCAGGCGCCGGGTTGGGACTTCCACGACTTCCATGCCAAGGCAGGCTTCAGCGGCGAGCAGATCGACGAACTGTACCGGCTGATCCAGAGCGGCCACTTCCGCCCGCTGCATTTCAACAGCTACCGGCGCCTGCAAGACGGCGACCGCCTGCCCATCGGCAATCGCCAGTGGCGTGTGGTGGTGGGGCGTGGCCATTCCCCCGAGCACGCCTGCCTGTATGCCGAAGACGGCAGCGTACTGATCGCCGGCGACCAGGTGCTGCCACGCATCACGCCGACGGTGGGCGTGCATGCCACCGAACCCGAGGCCGACCCGCTGCGTGACTGGCTGGCTTCGCTCGAACACCTGCGCAGGCTGCCCGACAGTGTGCTGGTGCTGCCGGCCCACGAGCGGCCGTTCTACCACCTGCATGCGCGCCTGGACCAGTTGCAGGCCCATCACCAGGCCCAGCTGTCGCGCCTGTTGGCCAGCTGTGACGAGCCGCGCAGTGCGCTCGAACTGATGGCCGTGCTGTTCCCCAAGCTGTCAGGGCGTTTCGACGAACTGATGGCGCTTGGCGAAACGTTGGCCCATGCCAACTACCTCATGGCCGAAGGGCTGCTGGTGCGTGAGCTGCATCAGGGGCGCCACCGCTACCGCCGTGGCACGCCGGGGCAACCCGCAGCTGCGCCCGGCCCGACGGCAACGTTGACCATTCCAGGCAGCCAGCCGGCTGCCCTTCAGGAGAGTCCGTGTGATCGACAAGAACAACAATAACGATACTGGTCTTGCCAGCCGCGGTTTGCCGCTGGCCGGCCTGACGGCGGCGATTGCCCTGGCATCGGCGTCGGCCTGGGCGGGGGAGACCATCGAGTTCGACAATGGCGCCACCATCGACTGGTCGGTCACCACCAGCTACGGCATCGGCGTGCGCCTGGCCAAGCCCAGCGACCGCCTGATGGGCGTCAACGCCGACGACGGCGACCGCAACTTCAACCAGGGCAGCCTGACCACCAACCGCCTGGGCGCACTGGGCGAGATGATCATGCGCATGGACAACTACGGCGCCGTGGTGCGCGCCAGTACCTTCTACGACGACGTCTACCACCGCAAGAACGACAACAACTCGCCGGCCACCGTCAACAAGGACGGTGACAACGACGAGTTCACCAGCGATGCCAAGTACTACAGCGGTGGCCGTACCCGCCTGCTGGATGCCTACGTGTTCGGCGGTTGGCGGTTCGACAACGACTCGATGCTCGACGTCAAGGCCGGCCGCCATATCGAATCCTGGGGCGAGAGCCTGTACTACCCCGGGGTCAACGGCGTGCAGAACCCCTCGGACGCGGTCAAGGCCGCGCAACCCGGTGTCGAGGTCAAGGAAGTGCTGCTGCCGGTGGGCCAGGTCTCGGCCTCGTACCGCTTCAACCCGCAGTTCACCTTCGGCGCCTACCTGCAGTACGAGTGGAAGGGCACCGAGCTGGCCCCGGTGGGCAGCTACCTGTCGGGCACCGACGTGATCGGCCCGGGCCGCGAATTCCTGATCACACCGACCGGCAACATGCCTTACCGTGGCACCGACGAGCCCCGCGACAGTGGCCAGTGGGGCGTACAGCTGCGCTACCGGCCGGTGCCGGCGCTGGAACTGTCGCTGTTCCACGTCAACTACCACGACAAGAACCCGGCCACCGCATTGGTGGGCTACAGCCCGGTGCCGGTGGGTGGCGGCTTGTTCGCCTTCGCCGCCAACGGCTACCGGGTGAAGTACTTCGAGGACATCAAACTTACCGGTATCAGCGCCTCGACCAAGCTCGGCGAGACCCAGATCGGCGGCGAATGGTCGTACCGCGACGGTGCGCCGGTGATGGTCAACACCGGCCTCGGGCCGACCCCGGCGCGCGGCAAGGGCCAGCAGTTCCAGCTCTCGGCGATGCGCGTGCTGGGCGACCGGCCATGGGCCAGCCAGACCACCCTGACCGGCGAGATCATCCACGTGAAAGTCGACAGCGTCGATGCCACCTCCGCGGCCGGCAACCTGCAGGGTGTGGCGCTGCTGCCGAGCCTGGCACCTTTGGTCGCGGCGTCCGACAACTACACCTACAAGACCTCGACCGGCTGGCGCACGCGTGACGCCAGTGCCTACACCGTGGGCGCATCGTTCAGCTACCCGGGGGTGTTCCAGGGCTGGGACCTGGAGGTGCCGGTGCGCTTCTCCAACGTGTTCAGTGGCTCGACGCCCATGGCCGGGAGCATTTCCGGTGTGCAGGGTGACTGCCGTATCAGCGTCGGTACCACCTTCAAGTACCTGGGCAACCTGGAAGCCGCGCTGACCTATGTCGGCTACCTCGGCTCGCCCGACGCGATCAAGCGGCCCTATGCCGACCGCGACTACGCCACCTTCTCGTTGAAATACACCTTCTGACCGATCACCTGACAACGCTGGCGCCTGCGGGCGCTGGCATGGAGGCACCATGGGGCTCAAAGGCCACGCAGCAATAGTCGGTACCGCGCAGTACAAGCCGGAGAAGTACGCCACGGCACCTACAATGTTCCACCTCGAACAGGTCGCCGACCTGGCCGCCCAGGCCCTGCGCGATGCCGGCCTGCAAGCCTCGGACCTGGACGGCCTGGTGATCAACGGGCCGCAGTTCCACGAAGCCTCGGTGTTCGTCCCGGCCATGGCCGCCGAGTACCTGGGTCTGCGCCTGAACTTCGCCGAAGTGGTCGACCTGGGTGGCTGCACCTCGGTCGGCATGGTCTGGCGCGCGGCTGCCGCCATCGAACTGGGCCTGTGCCAGGCGGTGCTGTGCGTGCTGCCGGCGCGCATGGCGCCCTTGGGGCCGGATGAAGACCCAGGCTGGATGGCCAGAGCCATGCGTTTTGGCGGGCATAGCACGGCGTTCGGCGCACCGGAGGCGGAGTTCGATCTGCCGTACGGGCACATGGGCCAGAACACCGGCTACGCGATGATCGCCCAACGCTACGCCTCGCAGTTCGGCTACGACCCACGGGCCTTGGCGAAAATTGCCGTGGACCAGCGCACCAATGCCCAGGCCAACCCGCAGGCGATGTTCTTCGGCCAGCCGCTGACCGTGGAGCAGGTGCTGGCCAGCCGCATGGTCGCTGACCCGCTGCACGTGCTGGAGATCGTCATGCCGGTGGCTGGCGGCGCGGCGCTGATCATCACCAACCAGGAACTGGCAGCGCGTGCGCGCAAACGCCCGGCGTACATCACCGGCTTCGGCGAGCACCTGGCGTTCAAGTCGCCGACCTACGCCGAGGACATGGTGCACACGCCGATCGGCCCGGCCTCGCGCCGCGCCTTCGCCATGGCCGGGCTGAAGCCTGCCGACGTCGATGCCGCGCAGATCTACGACTGCTACACCATCACCGCCTTGCTGACCCTGGAAGACGCCGGTTTCTGCGGCAAGGGCGAGGGCATGGCGTTCGTCCGCGAGCACGACCTGACCTGGCGGGGTGATTTCCCCATGAACACCCATGGCGGCCAGCTCAGTTTTGGCCAGGCCGGCTCGGCCGGCGGCATGTCCCAGGTCATCGAGGCGGTCACGCAGATCGCCGGGGCCGCGGGCGAACGCCAGTTGCAGCGCTGCGACAGCGTCTACGTCTCCGGTACCGGCGGCGTGATGAGCGAGCAGGGCGCATTGATTCTTCAGGGAGCATGACGATCATGTCGAACAACAAACCGATGCCCGTGGCGACCGAGATCTCCGCGCCGTTCTGGGAAGGGCTCAAGGCCCGTCGCCTGCTGGTCCAGCAGTGTGGCGGCTGTGCCCAGTGGCTGTTCTACCCGCGCCGGCACTGCCCGGCCTGCCTGGCGCCGGACCCGGCGTGGCGCAAGGTGAGCGGCCAGGCGACGCTGTACAGCTACACCCTGACGCGCATCCCGACGCTGCCGGACTTCATCGATGAAATGCCGCAGAAGCTGGCGGTGGTGGAGCTGGCCGAAGGCGTGCGGGTCAACACCACCCTGGTGGGGCTGGAGGAAGACCAGATCCGCATTGGCATGCCGCTTCAGCCGGTGTTTGCCCAGGTCGATGGCAAAGGTACCCGGCTGTTGCGCTTCACTGGCCTTGCGCAGGACGCCGCAGCGCTGGAGGCAGCACCGGTGGTCGAGGCAGTGGCGCCTGCCGAGGTGCCCGATAACCGCCTGCAGGTCGATTGCCAGGACCAGGCCGCGCTGCAGGCGCTGGTCAGCGAACAGTACAGCGGTTGGAGCAACAGCCTGCTGGTGGATCAGGCGCTGATCGATGCCTTTGCCGAGCTTTCGGGTGACGACTACTGGATCCACACCGACCCTGAGCGGGCCCGGCGCAGCAGCCCGTTCGGCGGCACCATCGCCCACGGCGCGCTGGTGCAGGTGCTGCAGTCGCGGCTGAAGCTGGCGCTGGGCTTCGAGATCACTGGCTTCACCACGCAGATCAACTACGGCTCCGACCGCCTGCGCTTCCCGGCGCCGGTGCCGGCCGGCTCGCGCATTCATGCCCGGGCACGGGTCAAGGCGGTCGAGCTGAACCAGCGTGGTACCCAGATGACGCTGGAGATCAACATTCACGTTGTTGGCCAGGAGCGGCCGTCGGTGATCAACGACCTGGTGATCCTCTACCAGCGTTGATGCATGGATGGCACCGGCTGCGCCGGTGTTCGCGGGCATGCCCGCTCCCACAGGTACTGCGCAAATCTCAAGGGCTGTGCAGATACCCGTGAGAGCGGGCGTGCCCGCGAAGAGGCCCACGCCGGCCCACAGATGACAGGTCGATTCCGACAAACCTTAAGCCATTTGGACGATGTTTCCCGGTCGCCCCCGACCGACTATCCCCCATGCCCCCGCCTGACAAGAACAAGAGGAAAGGCTCCATGGCTGCGTTGTACCTGCCCCTCGATCAGGAGCGATGCCCATGCGCTCGGTGATCGGCTACCTGGTCTGCCTGTTCGTCGGCCTGACCATCGTCTTTACCTTCCTGCCCCGCCCCGAAGCCGCACCCGCCGATGCCCCGCTGCGTACCGACCGGGTGCAGGTCAACGCCTTGCTTGACCTCGACACCCGCGTGCTGGCGGTGGGCGAGCGCGGCAGCATCCTGTTCAGCGATGACCAGGGCGCCAGCTGGCAGCAGGCAGTGGTCGAGCCGCAGCGTGAAGTCGCCCTGACCGCGGTGGTGGCCCTCGACCGCCAGCGCTTGCTCGCAGTCGGCCATGACGGCTGGATCCTGCGCTCCGATGATGCTGGCCAGCATTGGCGCGAGGTGCGTCATGACGACCAGCTCGGCGAGCCGCTGCTGGGTGTGTGGGCGGCCGGTGCCGACAGGGTGCTGGCGTTCGGCAGCTTCGGCAAGTTCTACCAGTCCGATGATTCCGGGGCGACCTGGCGGCCGTTGGCGCTGGACATCGACAGCGCCCATCTCAATGGCATGGACGGTGGCGACGATGGCCGGCGCATGCTGGTCGGCGAGCAGGGCCTGGTGCTGCGCAGCCGTGATGGCGGCGGGCAGTGGCAGGCCCTGCCGGCGTTCTACAACGGCTCGCTGTTCGGCGTCGTGCGCCTGAGCGGCAACGACTGGGTGACTTACGGCATGCGCGGGCACGTGTTCGTCAGCCACGACTTTGGCGAGCACTGGCGCCAGCTTGAGCTTGGCAATGCACTGCCGCTGTACGGCCATACCCGCCTGCCGGGCGGTGGCCTGCTGATCGTCGGTGCCGGCGGCTCGCTGGTGCGCCTGGACGGGCGTGGCGAACTGGCCAGCGTCACGCGCTTGGCCGGGCACGGCACGCTGACGTCGGCGGCAATGGTGGGCTCACGGCTGCTGCTGGGCGGTGAGCAAGGGGTTTTCGACGCCAGTGCGGGCAACCTCGCCACGCTGGGCAAATGAGAGGCAAACCATGAAAAAAGCAGACACCCGAACCGCGCGCTGTGTCGAGGCCACTGCCCAGGCGTTGATGAAGGGGCGCAAAGGCCTGCTGTTGCTGTTCGTGCTGTTGACCCTGGGCCTGGGCTTTAGCGCGACCCACACCCAGCTGGACCCGGGCTTCAACAAGCAGATCCCGGTGCGCCACGACTACATGGTCAACTTCCTGCGCTTCAGCCAGTACTTCACCGGCGCCAACCGCTTCCTGGTCAGCGTGCGCTGGAAGGGCGAGGGCGACCTGTACAACGCGCAGTTCCTCGACACCCTGCGCAAGGTCACCGATGACGTGTTCTTCATCTCCGGGGTCAACCGGGCCAGCGTCACTTCGCTGTTCACCGCCAACGTGCGCTACATCGAAATCACCGAGGAAGGCTTCTACGGCGACGTGGTGGTGCCGCCACGCTTCAATGGCAGCGCTGCGGACCTTGCCCAGGTGCGCAGCAATGCCGCGGCCTCCGGGCAGATCGGCCGACTGATCGCCAACGACCTGAAGTCGGCGATGGTGCGTGCCGATCTTCAGGACATCGACCCTCAGACCGGCAAGGCGGTGGACTATGTCGAAGTCGCCAAGCGGCTTGAGGCGCTGCGCCAGAAGTACGCCAGCGACGACATCGAGATCAGCGTGGTGGGCTTTGCCAAGCTGGTCGGCGATGTGGTCGAAGGCCTGAACACGGTGATCGGCTTCTTCGTCATTGCCTTCGCCATCACCGCGCTGCTGCTGTGGCTGTACGCCCGTTCCTGGCGCCTGACCCTGGTCGCGCTGGTCGTGGCGCTGCTGCCGGTGGTGTGGCTGCTGGGCTTGCTGCCGCTGCTGGGGCTGGGCATCGACCCGATGTCGATCCTGGTGCCGTTCCTGATCTTCTCCATCGGCGTGTCCCACGCGGTGCAGATGACCAATGCCTGGAAGCAGGACGTGGTGGCCGGGGCCAGCGCCCGGCAGGCGGCGCACTCGGCGTTCTGCAAGATCTTCATCCCAGGTTCCCTGGCCTTGCTGATGAACGCCCTGGGCTTTGCCGTGATCATGCTGATCGATATCCCCATCGTGCATGAACTGGGGGTCACCGCCTGCATCGGGGTGATGCTGATGATCATCACCAACAAGCTGATGCTGCCGATCATCCTCTCCTGGCTGCGCCTGGAGCCTGCCACGCTGCAGCGGGCCCAAGCCCGCGAGGCCGGGCGCCATCGCCTGTGGTGGCGGCTGTCGGCGCTGGCCGAACCGGGCCCGGCGCTTGCGGTGTTCGCCGTGAGCCTGGCGCTGTTGGTGGGCGGCGCCTGGAAGGCCCGCGAGCTGGCGGTGGGCGATATCGGCGCCGGGGCACCGGAGTTGCGCGGTGACTCGCGTTACAACCAGGACAATGCGCGGATCATCGGCAGTTACTCGATCGGCCTGGATGTGCTGTCGGTGTTCGTCGAGGTCAAGGGCGTGGAAGAAGGCTGCCTGTCGCCCGAGGTGATGCGCGCGGTCGAGGCCTTCGATTTCCGCATGCGTGCGGTCAGTGGCGTGCAGTCGGTGCAGAGCGTGGCCGGCATGGGCAAGCGGGTGATCGCCGGCAACAACGAAGGCAACCCGCGCTGGGCGGCCATCCCCGGGTCGGCACGCGGCCTTAGCCAGGGGGCGCGGGCCTACATGCCGGACGACGGGCTGGTCACCGAAGGCTGTCAGCAGATGCAGATCCTGGTGTTTCTCGCCGACCACGAAGGTGCCACCATCAGCCATGCCATCGGTGAAGCGCGGCGGATCATCGCCGATGTGCGCACGCCGAAGGTCGATTTCCTGCTGGCCGGTGGCAACGTCGGGGTCATGGCGGCTTCCAACGAGGCGGTCAAGCGCGCCGAAGTGACCATGCTGGCGGCGCTGTTCGGCTCGGTGGCGCTGTTCTGCTGGCTGACCTTCTTCTCGCTGCGGGCGGTGCTGTGCATCCTCGTGCCCCTGGCCATCGTCGCCATCCTGTGCAACGCGCTGATGGCCATGCTCGGTATCGGCCTGAAAGTCGCCACCTTGCCGGTAATGGCCCTGGGCGTCGGGGTCGGCGTGGACTACGGCATCTACTTGTACGAGCGCATCCAGCACGAGATGGCCGCCGGCGCCGACCTGCGCGAGGCGTTCTACCGGGCCATGTGCCAGCGCGGCACGGCGGCGGTGTTCACCGCCCTGACCATGTCGATCGGCGTGTGCACCTGGGCGTTTGCGCCGTTGAAGTTCCAGGCCGACATGGGCGTGCTGCTGTCGTTCATGTTCCTGGTCAACGTGCTGGGGGCAATTTTCCTGCTCCCGGCGCTGGCGGCCTGGTTCAACCGTGGGCGACCGCTGGTCGCCCGGCAGGTGGTGCCCAGGCCAGTGCTGGTGGGCCAAGGCGCGGGAGACATTCGCTAATACAAAATAAACCCTGGCGCCCCTATTGTCGGCGCCAGGGCGGCCAGCGAGACTGTGCCGCGGACACATCGCCGAATAAAAATAACAAGGGCCGGCCGAAGCCTGCCCGAGCGAGGAGAAGACTGTGGAAAAAGCTGTCTTGACCCATGATGCGCTGGCCCGACTCGGCTGCGACCTGGCAACCTTCGATCGCCTGGTCGGTGAAGTCTATGAAGGCGCCCTCGACCCCAAGCTGATGGCCCGTGCGCTGACCAGCTTTCGCACCCTGTATGCCGCCAACTACGCGACCCTGATCCTGCGCGTGCCGGACCAGCCGGACATGGGCGTGATGATCATCTCCGGCGACATCGAAGGGGCCGGTGACGTCACCTACATGACCTACCCGCAAACCAACACGCCCTTTACCAACCAGCCGCCGGACCATGTGTTCACGGTCGACGACGTCATGACTTCGGACGAGTGGGAGCGCAGCGCCTATTTCAAGATGTTCTGCAGCCAGCAGGACGTGTACCACGTGATGGGTGCCGACATTTCCACCCCCGATGGCGGCAAGCTGCGTTTCCGCATCACCCGCTCCAAGCGCGAGCCGAATTTCTCGGCCGATGAACGCGCCCTGTGCGGGATGTTCCTGCCGCACCTGCGCCGGGCGCTGCAGGTGCATAACCTGCTCGACCGCAGCGAATCGCTCAGCGAGCTCTATTCCCAGGCCATCAGCCGCCTGTCGGTGGCCACGCTGGTGCTGGACGAGAGCGGCAGCGTGCTGCGGGTCAACCCGGTGGCCCAGGAAATTCTCGCCAGCGCCGACGGCCTGAAGCTGGTGGGCGGGCGCCTGGAGGCGACCTACCCAAGCGACAACCGCGAGCTGCAGCGGCTGATTCGCGCCGCGTTTTCCCCGGATGCGCCCAAGGGCGCCGAAGCCATGTCGGTGACCCGCCCATCTGGCCTGGTCAACCTGGGCCTGGTGGTCGAGTCGATCCCTTCGCTGGACTGGGCCGATGAACGCGGCAAGCCGGCGGCGCTGGTGTACATCCGTGATGCGGCGAGCAAGTCGCTGGCCAGCGAGGTGGTGACCAAGCAACTGTTCAACCTGACCCGCGCCGAAACCGCGCTGGCCATGGAACTGGCCAACGGCCTGTCGCTGGAAGAAGCCGCCGAAGAGCTGAACATCCGCCGCAACACCGCGCGGGCGCACTTGCGCTCGATCTTCTCCAAGACTGGCGTGCGCCGCCAGACCGAACTGGTGCGCATCCTGCTCAACAGCGTGGTCGCCCTCGGCAAGCCCAAGGTGGCGCTGAAGGCGCCCGAGCGTCTCAAGGTGCCGCTGCCGCAACTGGCCGTGGCGCGCCGTGCCTGAGGCACATCCAGCTCGCCAGCCGTAGTCCGCAAGGACGATGCTGGCGCGTTGGCCTTCTGCCGATACTGCACCGACCTATCGTGGAGATCGATCATGTCTGTTACAGCTATCAGCGGCAGTGCCTCGGGCATTGGTGCCGCCGTTGCCGCGGCGTTGCGCGCGGCGGGTCATGAAATCATCGGCATCGACCGTGCCGATGCCGAGGTGGTGGCCGACCTTTCTACCGAGCAAGGGCGCGCGGCGGCGATTGCCGAAGTGCTCGAACGCAGCGGCGGGGTGCTCGACGGCCTGGTCTGCTGCGCCGGGGTTGGCGTGACCGCGCCGTCCTGCGGGTTGATCCTGGCGGTCAACTACTTTGGCGTGAGCCAGTTGCTCGAAGGTTTGCAAGGCGCCCTGGCGCGTGGGCGTAACCCGGCGGCGCTGGTGATTGGCTCGGTGGCCGCCACCCAGCCAGGCGCCGAGCAGCAGGCGATGACCAGCGCCATGCTCGACGGCGACGAAGGGCGGGCACTGGACCTGGCCAATGGCCTGGGCCAGCCCCATGTGGCCTATGCCTGTTCCAAATATGCCATCACCCACCATGCACGCAGCCTGGCCTCGGCCTGGGGCCAGCGTGGCATGCGCCTGAACGTGGTGGCGCCGGGCGCGGTGCAGACCCCGCTGCACCAGGCGTCGCTGGACGATGCGCGCTTCGGCAAGGCGGTGCGCGAGTTCGTCGCGCCGCTGGGGCGTGCCGGGCGCCCAGAGGAAATCGCCGCGTTGGTGACATTCCTGCAGTCCGAGCAAGCGCAGTTCGTGCATGGCAGCGTGGTATTCATCGACGGCGGTATGGACGCGATGGTGCGCGCGCCGCGTTTCTGACAAGGATTCCCTATGAACAAAGTGGCCTTCATTACCGGTGCCAGCCGTGGCATCGGCCGGGCGGCGGCGCTGGCGTTCGCCCGTGCCGGTTACGACGTGGCGATCAGCGCCCGCACGCTCGAGGAGGGTGAGCAGCATCAGCACGCCCTGCGCGATGCTGCGGGCGCGCCGTTGTCCGGCAGCCTCAATGGCACCGCCGAGGCAATCCGGGCGCTGGGCGCACGCGCCTTGGTGGTACCGATGGACCTGCTCGACAGCGCCACCGCCGAACAGGCCTGTGCGGCGGTGCTGGCTGAGTACGGGCGCATCGACGTGCTGGTGAACAATGCCATCTACCAGGGCAGCGACCTCAATTCGACCTTCCTCGCGCTGCAGCCGGACACCCTGGAACGGATGTTCAAGGGCTACATCCTGACGCCCTTGCTGCTGACCCAGGCCGTGGTGCAACGCATGCTCGGGCAGGGCGGCGGGGTAGTGATCAACGTTACCTCCGGCGCTGGCGAGAGCGACCCGCCGGTGGCGGCGGACAAGGGCGGCTGGGGTTATGCCTACGGCGCCGGCAAGGCGGCCGTGTCGCGACTGTCGGGCATTTTGTCGACCGAGCTGGGCGAGCGGGGGATTCGTGCCTATACCCTGAACCCTGGAGTGGTGACCACCGAGGCGTTGAAAGTGACCATTGGCGAGCAGGGGGTGATTGCCTTGCGCGCTGGCAGCGCACCGCCTGAGGTGCCGGCGGCGGTGATGTTGTGGTTGGCCACCGACCCGCAGGCGACGCAGTACCAGCGGCGGACGGTGGCGGCGCAGGGGTTGGCCCTAGAGCATGGGATCGTCGCCGACTGGCGGTGATAAGGCTGTGGCAATTCCTGTAGGCGCGACACAAGGCCGCTCCTACAGGGCAGCCATGCATCGCGCTGTACTGCAGGAACCGAATCAGGCCCGGCGCTTGGCCAGGGTCATCGCCGTATCTTCGATCATGTCTTCCTGCCCGCCGACCATCCCGCGCCGGCCCATCTCCACCAGAATCTCCCGCGCCGAAACCCCATACTTCTGCTCGGCCCGCTTGGCAAACAGCAGGAACGAGCCATACACCCCGGCATAGCCCATGGTCAGCGCATCGCGGTCACTGCGGATGGGAAAGTCCATGATCGGCACCACCAGGTCCTCGGCCACGTCCTGGATGGCGAACACATCCACCCCGGTGTCGATGCCCATGCGCTTGCACACCGCCACCAGCACCTCCATCGGCGTGTTGCCGGCACCGGCACCCAACCCCGCGCAGGCCGCGTCGATACGGCTGGCGCCCGCAGCGATCGCGGCGATCGAGTTGGCCACGCCCATCGACAGGTTGTGGTGGCCATGGAAGCCGATCTCGGTCTCCGGGCGCAGCGCGGCACGCATCGCCGCCACCCGCTCGCTCACCTGGTGCGGCAGCAGGTAGCCCGCCGAGTCGGTCAGGTAGATGCAGTTGGCGCCGTAGCTTTCCATCAGCTTGCCCTGGGTGGCCAGGCCTTCGGGGCTGTTCATGTGCGCCATCATCAAGAAGCCCACGGTGTCCATGCCCAGGTGCCGGGCATGGGCGATGTGCTGTTCGCTGACATCGGCCTCGGTGCAGTGGGTAGCCACCCGCAGGGTGCTCACGCCCAGGCCGTGGGCCATCTTCAGGTGCTCCACCGTGCCGATGCCCGGCAGCAGCAGTGCGGAGACCTTGGCCTGTTTCATCAGCGGGATCACCGCCGAGAGGTAGGCCTCGTCACTGTGGGCGGGGAAGCCGTAGTTGACCGAACTGCCGCCCAGGCCATCGCCGTGGGTAACCTCGATCAGCGGTACCCCGGCGGCATCCAGGCCGCAGGCGATGCGCTGCATCTCGTCGAGGCTGATCTGGTGGCGCTTGGGGTGCATGCCGTCGCGCAGGCACATGTCATGTACGGTGATGCGTTTGCCGTTGAGGTCCATGGTCGGCTCCTTAGGCCAGGGCAGTGGGGGCAGGGCGCAGCAGCAGCTCGCCCTTGAGGATTGCTTCGGCGTACAGCTCGGCGGTACGCGCCGCTGCCGCCGTCATGATGTCGAGGTTGCCAGCGTAGCGCGGCAGGTAGTCGCCCAGGCCTTCCACCTCCATGAAGATCGACACGCGCTTGCCGTCGAACACCGGCCCGTTGACCAGCCGGTAACCCGGCACGTAGCGCTGCACCTGTTCGATCATCGCCTCGATCGCGGCGCGGATCGCCGGCTGGTCCGGCTCGTCGTCGGTCAGGCAGTGCACGGTGTCGCGCATGATCAGCGGCGGCTCGGCCGGGTTGATGACGATGATCGCCTTGCCCTGCCGGGCGCCGCCCACCTGCTCCACGGCATTGGCGGTGGTGCGGGTGAATTCGTCGATGTTCTTGCGCGTGCCCGGGCCCACCGATTTCGACGCGGCGGTGGCGATGATCTCGGCGTAGGCCACCGGCTGCACGCTGGACACCGCCGCCACCAGCGGGATGGTCGCCTGGCCGCCACAGGTGACCATGTTGACGTTCATCACCCCCAGCCCGAGGTTGGCCTTGAGGTTGACCGGCGGTACGCAGTAGGGGCCGATGGCCGCTGGCGTGAGGTCGATCATCAGCACGCCCAGGGCGTTGAGCTTCTGGCTGTTCTGCGCATGCACGTAAGCTGAGGTGGCATCGAAGGCGATCTGGATATTGTCGTCCAGCACGTGCGGCAACAGGCCGTCGACGCCGTCGGCGGTGGTTTTCAGGCCCAGCTCGCGGGCCCGTGCCAAGCCTTCGGAGCTGGCATCGATGCCGACCATCCAGACCGGCTCCAGCACCTCGCTGCGCTTGAGTTTGTACAGCAGGTCGGTGCCGATGTTGCCCGGCCCGATCAACGCACATCGGATTTTCTTGCTCATGTTCAACGCTCCACGCAAAGGTCAGGGCACGAAGCGCAGGCTGGACTGGCCCAACCCGCTCATGCTCAGGCTGATATGGTCGCCGGCGGTCACCGGCACCAGTGGCGCCAGGGCGCCGGAAAGAATGATTTCGCCACGGCGGAACGGGATGCCCAGCTCGCCCAGGGTGTTGGCCAGCCAGGCCACCGCTGCGCAGGGGTGGCCCTGCACCGCCGAGCCCAGGCCGCTGCCGGCCGGCTGGCCGTTCTTCTGCAGTTGCATCTGCACCTTGGCCAGGTCCAGCGTGCGCGGGTCGAGGCGTTGCGTGCCGAGGGCGAACACGCCGCACGAAGCGTTGTCGGCCACGGTGTCCTGGATGCGGATCTGCCAGTTGTCGATACGCGAGTCGACGATCTCGAAGCACGGCATCACCCACTGCGTGGCAGCCAGCACGTCCTCGGCCGTGATGCCGGGGCCGTGCAGGTCCTCGCCGAGGATGAAGGCGATTTCGCCTTCGGCACGCGGCTGGATCAGCTGGTGCCGGGCCAGGCTGACCTCGCTGCCGTCCTCGACCTGCATGGCATCGGTAAGAAAGCCGAAATCCGGCTGGTGCACGTCGAGCATTTCCTGCACGGCGCGGCTGGTCACGCCGATCTTCTTGCCGACTACCCGCTCGCCCAAGGCCTCGCGGCGCTGCAGGAAGGCCAGCGAGATGCGGTAGGCCTGGTCGAGGGTCAGGTCAGGGTAGCGGCGGGTCAACGGTTGCAGGGGATGGCGGCCGCGCAGGGCGTCGAACAGCTCGTTGCCGAGCGCGGTGATCAGATGGGCGTCCATGGCTGGGCTCTCTTCTTAAGGGGCAGCTACTGTCAGGAATAAAAAAAGCCGGCCCGAGCAGAAGGTTGGCCGGCTTGAGAAAACGGCGAGTCAGCCGACCCAGACGCTAGAGTCGGCACCGCCGTCGACGTCGATGATCTTGCCAGTGACCCAGGCCGACGCCGGCGAGGCCAGATACAGCGCGGCGGCGGCGATGTCTTCGGGGCTGCCCAGGCACTTGAGCGGGGTGTTGGCCTCCATGGCCTGGCGCATGGCCGCGGGCATCACGCTGTTCAGCGCGGCGGTGAGGGTCGGGCCGGGGGCCACCGCGTTGACCCGCACCTGCGGCGCGAAGTCCTGGGCCAGCAGGCGGGTCAGGTGGCTGAGCGCCGCCTTGGCTGTACCGTAGGCGCTGAAGTGGCGCTGCGAATAGCGCGCCGCCACGGAGCTGATGTTGACGATGTTGCCGCCTCCGGCGTCGCGCATCAGCGGCACGCACAGCTGGCAGAACGCGTAGGCGCTGGACACGTTGAAGCGCAAGATCTCGTCGAACTGTTCCGGGCTCAGCCCCAGCGGGTCGTTGGGGCCACCGCCGCCGACATTGTTGACCAGGTGGGTGATGCGCCCGAGGTGCTCGTGGCTCTGGCGCACCAGCGCCTGGCGCTGCTCGGCGTCGTTGACATCACAGGCGAAGGCCAGGCCGTTGCGGCCCAGCGCACGCACCTCTTCGGCCACCGCCTGGACATCGTCCAGCGAACGGGCGGCGCAGACCACGTCGGCGCCGGCTTCGGCATAGGCCAGGGCAATGGCCCGGCCGATGCCGCGGCCACTGCCGGTGACGATGGCCACGCCGCCGTCGAGACGGAATCGCTGCAGGATGCTCATGACGGTCTCTCCTTATCAGGGCTGTCGATGGCACCGACTATGGTCACGCCGCTGGCCCCCGGCATCGTCTCAACGGACTAGCGCCCAGGGCGCGTCGGCACTAGTCCGCTTTGACGATGATCGATTGCCTGGCCGCCCCGATGATCGATCCCAGCTCGCGCAGTGGCGCAGCGAGACCGGGAGAGACCAGTGATGCACAGCTTGCGAGAAAAGAGCCAGGAAGAAGTCGAACTGATCGAACGTGCGCGGCGCATGGTGCCGCAGCTCAAGGAACGTGCGGCGCAGGCCGAGCGCGACCTGCGCATTCCCGACCAGACCATCGCCGAACTGCAGTCGGCCGGCCTGCTGCGCGCCCTGCAACCGCGCGCCTTCGGCGGCTATGAAGTGGACCCGCGGACCTTCTTCGAAATCCAGATGATCCTCGGTGAAGGCTGCATGTCGACCGCCTGGGTCTACGGCGTGATGGGCGTGCACCCGTGGCAGGTGGCGCGCTACCCGATCGAGGCGCAGCGCGAGGTCTGGGAGCAGGACCATGGCGCGCTGATTTCCTCGACCTACATGCCGGCGGCCAAGGTCAGCGTGGTGCCGGGCGGCTACCGCATCAGCGGGCGCTGGGGCTTCTCCAGCGGCAGCGAGCACTGCCAGTGGGTGCTGCTCGGCGGCATCCTGCCGGCCGACGGTGACTTTGCCAGCGAGCACGGCACCTTCCTGCTGCCTCGCGCCGACTACCGCATCGAACCCAACTGGGATGTGCTTGGCCTGCGCGGCACTGGCAGCCACGACATCGTGGTCGACGATGCCTTCGTCCCGGCTCATCGCGTGCAGCGCACCAACAACTGGCAGATCGAGGCGACCCCGGGGCGACTGGTGAACACCAACCCGATCTACGCGATCCCGTTCGCCCAGGTGTTCTCCCGCGCGGTCTCGACTTCGGCCATCGGCGCCCTGCAAGGGGCGATCAATACCTTCCGCGACAACGCCGCCCAGCACATCGGCAAGCACGGTGCGCGCACCGCCGACGACCCGGTCGCGCAAACCGCGGTGGCCGAGGCGGTGATCACCGTCGACAGCCTGAAGCTGGTGCTCGAACGCAACTACGAGCACCTGATGCAACTGGCCCGCGCCGGCGAGTACCCGGACACCGAAACGCGCCTGCTGTACCGCTACCAGTCGTCCTATGTCACCAACATCTGTGCCGAACGCATCAGCGACCTGTTGCGCAGCATGGCGGCGTCGGGCCTGTACAACAGCAACCCGGTGGCGCGGCTGTTCCGCGACCTGCACCAGGCGCGCGGGCATATCGCCAACAACTTCATGGCCTACGGGCGCAGCTTCGGCGCGGTGCAGCTGGGCCTGCCCAACCCGGACCCGTTCGTCTGAGCCAGGTGACAGCGAGTACCTGAACCATGAATGACTATCTTGCCTTGCGTGTGGCGCGGGTGATCGAAGAAACCGCCGATGCCCGGTCACTGGTGTTCGACGTGCCTGCGTCGCTGGCCGAGCGCTTTCACTACAAGCCCGGCCAGTTCCTGACCCTGCGCGTGCCATACGACGGTGGCTGGCTGCCACGCTGCTATTCGCTGTCGAGCACGCCGCTGCTCGATGAGCCGTTGCGGGTCACTGTGAAGCGGGTGCGCGACGGGCGCGCCTCGAACTGGTTGTGCGAGGAATTGCAGGAAGGCCAGACCCTGCAGGTGCTGCCGCCGGCCGGAGTGTTCGTGCCCCGCGACCTGCAAGGCGACCTGCTGCTGTTCGGTGGCGGCAGCGGCGTCACGCCGGTGCTGTCGATCCTGCGTTCGGCGTTGCTGGCCGGGCAGGGGCGGGTACTGCTGATCTATGCCAACCGCGACGAACAGTCGGTGATCTTCCGCGATGAGTTGCGCTTCCTCGCGGCGGCCCACCCGCAGCGCCTACAGGTGGTGCACTGGCTCGACTCGGTGCAGGGCGTGCCGGCCGTGGCGCAGCTGGCCGAACTGGCCCGGCCGATGGTCGATGCCCAGGCGTTCATCTGTGGCCCGGGGCCGTTCATGGACGCCGCCGTGCAGGCGCTGGCCAGCCTCGGCATGCCCAGTGCCCGTGTGCATGTGGAGCGCTTCGTTTCGCTGCCGGGCGAAGGCGAGCTGCCCCAGGCCAGCCACAGCGAGGCGGCGATGGCCGCACAGCTGGCGGTGCGCCTGGACGGCGAAGACCACCAACTGGACTGCGCCAGCGGCGAGACCCTGCTCGATGCCATGCAGCGCGCCGGCCTCGAACCGCCCAGCGCCTGCCGCGTGGGCGGCTGCGCCTCGTGCATGTGCACCCTGGAGAGCGGCGCGGTCGAGTTGCTGCACAACGATGCCCTGGATGCCGACGAGCTGGCCGAAGGCTGGATTCTGGCCTGCCAGGCCGTGCCCACCAGCCCGCTGCTGCGTATCCGCTTTCCCGAGTGATGCCGATGAGTGAGCCTTGCATGAACCCGAACTTCGCTACCCCCCAAGCGCCGGTCGCCGCGCCGGCCACCATCGCCCGTCTGCTGTTCGACAGCGCACAGCGCTTTGCCGGCCATGTCGCCATCGAAGAGCACGGCGAATGCCTGGACTACGCCGACCTGCCGGAGCAGGTTTTGAAGGTGACCCGCGGGCTGATGGCACTGGGCATCCAGCCGGGCGACCGGGTCGGCCTGTGGGCGCCGAACAGCCGCGAGTGGATCCTCGCCGCGCTGGGCATCCACTGCGCCGGCGCGGTGCTGGTGCCGGTCAATACCCGCATGAAAGGGGCAGAAGCGGCGGACGTGCTGGCCCGCAGTGGCTGCCGAGTGCTGTTCGTGCAGCAGCGCTTCCTCGACGTCGACTACCCGGCGCTGCTCGCCCCCCATCGCCCGGCGACCCTGGAGCACCAGGTGATCTTCGCCTGCGACCAGGCCGCCGCTGCCCACGACCTGAGCCATGAGCGTTTTCTGCTCGGCGCGGCGACCATTGAGCCGCTGACGGCCAGGCGCCGGGCCCTGAGCATCCAGCCAGAGTCCATCTGCGACTTGCTGTTCACCTCGGGCACCACTGGCAAGCCCAAGGGCGTGATGAGCGCCCATGGCCAGAACCTGCGGGCCTTTGCCGAGTACGTGCGGGTGCTGGGGCTGGTGCCGGGCGACCGCTACCTGATCGTCAACCCGTTCTTCCATGCCTTTGGCTACAAGGCCGGCTGGCTGACCTGCCTGATCGCCGGGGCGACCATCCTGCCCCACGCAGTGTTCGACGCCGAAGCGGTGTTCCAGCGCATCGCCCGCGAGCGCATCAGCGTGCTGCCCGGCGCGCCGACCCTGTACCTGTCGCTGCTGGCCCACCCGCGCCTGGCCGAAACCGACTTGTCCAGCCTGCGCATTGCCGTGACCGGCTCGGCGAGCATCCCGCCGAGCCTGATCGAACGCATGCGCAACGAGCTGGGCTTCAGCGTGGTGACCACCGCCTATGGCCTGACCGAGTGCGGTGGCCTGGCCACCCTGTGCGACCCGCAGGCGCCGGCCGAAGTGATTGCCGGCACCAGCGGACGGCCGTTGTCGGGCACCGAAGTGAGCATTCGCGATGCCGCCAACCGCGCCGTGGCCGAGGGTGAAACCGGAGAAATCTGCCTGCGTGGCTTCCACGTCATGCAGGGCTACTTCCAGGATCCGGCCGCCACCGCCGAGGCAATTGACGCCGAGGGCTGGCTGCACACCGGCGATGTCGGGCGCCTGGATCCGCAGGGCAACCTGGCCATCACTGACCGCCTCAAGGACATGTACATCGTCGGGGGCTTCAACTGCTACCCGGCGGAAATCGAGGCGGCGCTGCTGGCCCACCCGGCCATCGCCCAGGTGGCGGTGATCGGCATTGCCGACGCGCGCATGGGTGAGGTGGGTTGCGCCTGCGTGGTGCTGCGCGAGGGCCAGCAGCTCGATGAGCAGGCACTGATCGGCTGGAGCCGCGAGCGCATGGCCAACTACAAGGTGCCGCGCCAGGTGCGGTTCTTTACGGCATTGCCGCTGAACCCGTCGAACAAGGTCGCCAAGAACGACCTGAGGCAGGCCGTGGCCCAGGCCTGAATGCTCAGGCAGCGGACGAGAACAATAACAACAAAGGAGAGCAGCATGACTACCGCGAACACGGGCCTGGCCCGGCGCCGCTGGCTGGCCGTGGCCATCGGCCTGGCCAGTGGCGGCGCCAGTGCCGGGCCGACCCTGGAGCTGGGCGAGGACACCACCCTCGACTCGTCGCTCACGGTCAACTACACGGCGTCGATGCGGACCGCCAAGCAGGCCAACCAGTACCTCGACGACATCAACAACGACGACGGTACGCGCAACTTCAAGCGTGGTTCGCTGATCACCAACCGCCTCAGCCTGTTCGGCGAACTGCGCCTGCGCCACGACAACATCGGCGCGGTGGTCCGCGGCAGCCACTTCTATGACGACGTCTATCACGAGCGCAATGCCAACGACTCGCCACAGACGGTGAACAAGGTCGGCCGCCCCGACGGCTTCGTCGAGGACACCCGGCGCCTGAGCGGCAGCAAGGCGCGCCTGCTCGATGCCTATGTGTATGGCAACTACCAGCTGGGCGACACCCAGTACCTGTCGCTCAAGGCCGGCCGCCACCTGGTGGCCTGGGGCGAGAGCCTGTTCTGGGCCAACATCAGCCAGGGCCAGGCGCCGGTGGATGCGACCAAGTTCAACGTGCCGGGCACCGAGGCCAAGGATGCTTATCTGCCGGTTGGGCAAGTGTCGGCCTCATGGTCGCTGAACGAAGACCTGGCGCTGGTCGGCTTCTACCAGTACGAGTGGGAGAAGACCGAGCTCAACCCGGTCGGCGACTACTTTGGCAGCGATTACTTCGGCCCCGGCGCCGAGTTCTTCCGGCTCAATGCCGGGGTCATCGACAGCCTGCCGGAGAAGCGTTTCACCGGCGTCAACTATGCCGGCGAGGTCAAGCCCCGTGACGGCGGCCAGTGGGGCATGGGCGTGCGTTACCGGATCACCGAGAACACCGAGGTGGGGCTGTTCCACTACCGCTACCACGAACGGGTCGGCTCGCTGTACTTCGACTTCACCGGGCAGACCCGATACTCGTCCAACTCGCGCATCAGCGCCCGCGCCAACACCGGGGCGGCGCCGGCCTACCGCCTGGGCTACTTCGAGGACGTCGAGCTGACCGGGGTGAGCTTCAGCTCCAAGGTCGGTGATTCGGTACAGTACGCCGGCGACCTCAGCTACCGCAACGGCGCCTCGGTGTACCTGAACAATGGCGCGCCGACCACCGGGCAGATCTCGCAAGGCAACCTCAACGCCTCGTACATCCTCGGCCCGAGCTGGCTGGCGCAGCAGACCACCTTCATGGGTGAAGTGGTGCACCAGTACATCGAGGGGGTCGACACCCTGGTCATCAGCGGGGGCGGCGCGGGTGTGGACGGCAGCTTCAACGACTTCCAGTCCAAGACCCAGACCCGCGGCTCGACCCTGCTCGGCGTCGGCGCCTACATGGACTACCCGTCGATCGCCGATGGCCTGGACCTGACCACCCGGGTGATCTGGCAGCAGAACGTCGACGGCAGCGCCTACCAGGGCCTGGGCCGTGCCGAGAAGCGCCTGACCGTCGGCGGCGACTTCAAGTACCTGGGCAACTTCCAGGTCGGCCTGACCTACGTCGCCTACCTGAGCTCCCCGGACGTCGCCCAGGGCCGCCTGCTGGCGGACCGTGACTACCTGTCGTTCAACGCCAAATACACCTTCTGAGTCCACCCCACCGAGGACGAGGCCTGATATGCACCAGAACCCCGATCGATCGCCGTTCCGCCCGCTCAGCATTGGCCCGCTGACCCTGAAGAACCGCTTCATCAAGGCCGCCACCAACGAGGGCATGAGCGCCCAGGGCGTGCCGTCCAGGCAACTGGCCAAGCTGCATGCGGGGCTGGCCGGCGGCGGCGTGGCGCTGACCACCGTGGCCTACTGCGCGGTCAGCCGCGATGGCCGCACACTGCCCAACCAGCTGATCCTGGAGCGTGACAGCCTGCCGCATTTCAAGGCCCTGACCGATGCGGTGCACCGCGAAGGCGGCAAGGCCAGCGCGCAGATTACTCACGGCGGTTGCTTCACCTTCATCCGCGAGCGCTCCACCCCCAGGCCGCTGTCGGCCAGTGGCGGCTTCAACAAGATCGGCATGATGAGCGGCATGTTCTTCAAGCAGGCGATGAACGAAGCCGACATGCAGCAGGTGGTGCGCGATTTTGCCCAGGGTGCACGGCTGGCCCGCGAGGCCGGTTTCGACGCCGTGGAAATCCACATGGGCCATGGCTACCTGCTCAGCCAGTTCATCTCGCCGCTCTACAACAAGCGCCGCGACCAGTACGGCGGCAGCCTGGAAAACCGCCTGCGCTTCCCGCGCCGGGTGCTGCGGGCGGTGCTCGATGCGGTCGGCCAAGACCTGGCGGTAGTGTGCAAGTACAGCATCACCGAGGGCGTGCGCGCCGGCAACAGTGCCGAGGACGGCGCGCAGATCGCGCGCATGCTGGAGCAGGAGGGCGCGCACCTGCTGGTGCTCAGCGCCGGGATGAATGCCGAGTCGATCACCACCATGTTCGGTTCGTCGTTCCCCAAGGAAAACCGCGTGCAGCAGAAGAACCCGCTGATTGCCCTGGCGATGGCACTGCAGCGGCGCATGGACCCGGTTGTCGAGTTTCGCGAGCTGTACCTGCTCGAACATGCGCGCAAGGTGCGGGCGGCGGTGAAGATGCCGCTGGCCTACCTGGGCGGGGCCAAGAGCCTGGCCAGCATCGAGCAGGTGATGGCCGAGGGCTTCGACCTGGTGGCCATGGGGCGGGTGCTGATCGCCGAACCGGATTACGTGAACAAGCTGGGCAGCGGCGCGAGCCGCAACTCGATCTGCACGGCGTGCAACCGCTGCGTGGCGATGATGTACACCCCGGGGGGCACCTCCTGTGTGCTCGGCCAACCAGGGGATGCCCAGCTCAACAGCCAGCGCGCTGCTGGCTGACTGGATGTGGGTGCTACTGCCTGATCCCTGTGGGAGCCGCGCTTGCCGGCCATGAGCCGCGAAGCGGCCCCGGCAATCTATGCAACAACCTTGAAATCGTGGGGCCGCTTCGCGGCCCATCGCCGGCAAGCGCGGCTCCCACCCGTACAGCGCACGCCTGGACGCAGTGGGAGTGGCCTGTCAGCCGTGCTGCAGGAACTCCAGGCAGCTACGGTTGAACAGCTCGCGGTGTTCCACCTGCACCCAGTGCCCGCAGCGGTTGAGCACGATGAACCGCGCCTGGCGTGCGCCGTCGATGATGTACTGGGCGCCACTGACCGGGTTGAAGTTGTCGTTGCTGCCCCAGAACCCGAGGATCGGGCATTCGATCTCGCCCAGGCGCGCGCGCATGTTCGGCACCAACATCGTGCTGAAGAGGTTCTTCGGCTGGGTCACCGCCACCGCCACTCGCTCCAGCAAGAGCTCTTCGGGCAGGATCGAGTCGTCGAACAGCTGCAGGCGCATCATGCTGCGCATTTCCTCAAGGCCGATGGGGCCGGCATTGAACAGCCCGACCATGCGCAGGATGCCCGGCATCTGAAAGTAGGTCTCGCGCTCTTCGACACCACCGGGTGCCAGCAGGATCAGGCGCTCCGCCCGTTGCGGCTGGCGCAGGGCCAGGCCCAGGGCAATGGCGCCGCCCAGGGAGTTGCCGAGCAGGGTGCAGCGGCTGATGCCGAGCTGGTCGAGCAAGGCCGCCACGCAATCGACGAAGAAATCCAGCTCGTAGCGCACGTCTTCGGGTTTGTCGGAGCGGCCGAAGCCGGGCAGGTCGAGCAGGATGTTGCGGTAGCCGGCCGCCACCAGCTGCGGGTAGTTGCCCTTGAAGTTGCTGAAACCGCTGGCGCCCGGGCCGCTGCCGTGCAGCCACAGCACCACCGGGCCCTGGCCTTCGTCCAGGTAGTGCAGGCGCAGGCCGTTGGGCAGGGTGGCGTAATGGCCGGTGGACAGGGGCAGGTCGACGGGTTGGTTCATGCCGGTTCTCCAGTTCGCGAATGGGTGAGGGTCGATCCTCTGCCGCCCAGGCCAGGCCGGCATCGTCCATCCGGACCACGACGCGCGCATGGCGCTAGTCCTATCGGACGATGTTCGGCACTGGCAGGCGCCCAATGATGGTGAAAACCAAAAGGCGTCAACCAAGGAGAACGCTATGAAACTGCAGAACAAAGTGGCCTTCGTCACCGGTGCCGGGCAGGGCATGGGCCAGGCCATCGTGCGCCGCTTCGTCGCCGAAGGGGCCAAGGTGGTGGCGGTCGACCTCAACCAGGCCGCGCTCGCCGCCAGCCTTGCCGACCTCGGCGAGCAGGTGCTGGCGCTGGGCTGCAACGTCGCCGATGGCGCGTCGGTGGCCGATGCCATGGGCCAGGTCGAAGCGCATTTCGGTGGCCTGGACATCGTCGTCAACAACGCCGGCGTCGGTGCCCTCGATGCCTTCCTCGACACGCCGGACGACAGCTGGGCACGGGTGATCGGGGTCAACCTGGGTGGCACCTTCCTGTGCTGCCGTGAGGGTGCCCGGCTGATGCTCAAGGGCAAGCGCCAGGGCGTGCTGATCAACCTGTCGAGCACCGCCGCGCTGACCGGCGAAGGGCCAAGCCATTACTGTGCCTCGAAGGCCGCAGTGATGGGCCTGACCCGTTCGATCGCCCGTGAACTGGCGGCCCGGGGCATCCGCGTCAACACCCTGGTACCGGGCCCGACCAACACGCCGATGATGGCCGGCATTCCCGATGAACACATGCAGGCGCTGCTCAAGAACGTGCCGCTGGGGCGCATGTGCGAAACCGACGAGATCGCCCGGGTGGCGGTGTTCCTGGCCGGTGATGACGCCAGCTTCATCACCGGGCAGAACATTGCCGTCAACGGCGGCATGGCCTTTATCTGACAGGAGCGCGACCGATGAGCAAACGTCTGCAAGGCAAGATCGCCTTCGTCACCGGGGCCGGCTCCGGCATTGGCGAGGCGACCGCACTGCGCTTCGCCGAAGAGGGCGCCCTGGTGGTGCTGTGTGGGCGCCGCCGCGAGCCGCTGGAAGGGGTACGCGAGCAGATCCTCGCCCGCGGCGGCTGCGCCGAGGTGGCGGTGGCCGACGTCAGTGACGAACAGGCCTATGTCGCCGCGCTGCACGCCACTGCGCAGCGCCACGGCGGCCTCGACATCCTGGTCAACAACGCCATGGCCTACACCTGGGGTGGCATCGACGGCATGAGCACCGCAGACTGGCACGCCAACTTCGCCACTACCGTGGATGGCACCTTCTGGGGCACGCGCACGGCGATGCAGCTGATGAAAGGCAAGGGCGGCTCGATCGTCAACATCGCCTCGATCTGCGGCCTGTTCGGCACCGCCTGGATGGCCGGTTACTCCGCCGCCAAGGCGGCGGTGATCAACTTCAGCCGGGCCGCGGCCAGCGAGGGCGCGGTGGACAACATCCGCTGCAACGTGATCATCCCTGGGGTGGTCGACACCCCGGCGACCGCGGGCATGCTCGGCGACGCCAAGGCGCGGGCGAATACCGAGAAGGTCATCCCGATGCGCCGGGTCGGCCTGCCGCAGGAGCTGGCCAATGCCATCCTGTTCCTGGCCAGCGACGAGGCCTCGTACGTGACCGGGGCGAGCCTGGCGGTGGACGGCGGGCGCGGTTCGGACCTGTACACGGTGCTGGAATGACCGCCATGGAGAGCAGCACCACGCTGCTGCAGCGCATCGACCGCCTGGAGTCACTGGATGCGATCCGCCAGCTGGCCGGCAAGTACGCGCTGGCCCTGGACATGCGCGACATGGACGCCATGGCCAACTGCTTTGCCGAGGACGTGCGGGTCGGCCGCGACAAGTTCGGCCGCGCGCACCTCAAGGCCTGGCTCGACGAGACCATGCGCAAGCAGTTCCACGGCACCTCGCACCACCTGGGCCAGCACATCATCGAGTTCAGCGATGCCGACCACGCCACGGGCGTGGTGTATTCGAAGAACGAGCATGAGACCGGGCCGGAGTGGGTGATCATGCAGATGCTGTACTGGGACGACTACGAGCGCATTGACGGGCGCTGGTGCTTCCGCCGACGGCTACCGTGCTACTGGTACGCCACTGACTTGAACAAGCCACCGATAGGGGGCCTGAAGATGCGCTGGCCGGGGCGTGAGCCCTATGCCGGGAGCTTCCACGAGCTGTTCCCGTCGTGGGATGCCTTCTGGGCCCAGCGGCCGGACAAGGATGCCCTGCCGCAGATTGCCGAGCCGGCGCCGCTGGAGGGCTTTCTGCAGGCCATGCGGCGTGGGGCGGGGGATCCGAAGATACGCGTTCGGTAGGCGTATTTGTGATGCGCTGACCGTGTGGGGGCGCCCCGGCAAGGCCGCTCCCACAAGCTCTCCTCTCGACCGTGAAATCTACTGAAGCAGGCTTGTCTGCTAAAGGGGGGGCTCAGCGCCCCTTCACCTCCCGCGGCATGCCCAGCGCCCGTTCGGCAATCACGTTACGCTGGATCTCGTTACTCCCCCCGTAGATCGTATCCGCCCGGGTAAACAGGAACAGCGACTGCAACCGGTTCAACCCGTACGGCGCGCTATCCAGCACTTCAGCAGCATCCCCCAGCACATCCATCGCCAACTTGCCCAGCTCGACATGCCAGTTCGACCAGGCCAGCTTGTAGATCATCGCTTCACGCGCCAGGCTGCCGTCCTGCGGCCCGGAGAGCATGCGCAGCGAGTTGTAGCGCAGTACCTTGAGCCCCGACCAGGCCTGGGCCAGGCGCTGGCGCAGCAGTGGGTCGCGGGCGGCGCCGTTGGCGCGGGCGATGCGCAACACCTCTTCGAGCTCGTTGTGGAACTGCATTTGCTGGCCCAGGGTCGACACGCCACGTTCGAAGCCCAGCAGGGCCATGGCGATCTTCCAGCCTTCGCCGGGCTGGCCGACCAGGTTGCTTGCCGAGGTCTCGGCCTGGTCGAAGAACACCTCGTTGAACTCGCTGGTACCGGTCAGTTGCTGGATCGGCTGCACGCGAATGTTCGCCTGGGCCATGGGCACCAGCAAGAACGACAGGCCATGATGGCCGACGCTGCCGGGCTCGGTGCGGGCCAGCACGAAGCACCAGTCGGCCTCATGGGCCAGCGAGGTCCAGACCTTCTGCCCGCTGATCAACCAGCGCTCGCCGTCGGCATCGAGGCGGGCGCGGGTCTGTACGTTGGCCAGGTCCGAGCCGGCGCCAGGCTCCGAGTAACCTTGGCACCAGAACGCCTCGCCCTTGAGAATGCCCGGCAGCAGGCGCTGGCGTTGCTCGGGCGTGCCGAATGCGGCGAGGGTAGGGCCGACCAGCCCTTCGCCGATATGGCCCATGCGCCCAGGGCCGCCAGCGCGGGCGTATTCCTCGTGGAAGATCACCTGCTGGCTGATGCTCAGGCCACGCCCGCCGTCTTCCGCCCGCCAGCCCACACCGACCCAGCCACTGCCTGCCAGCTCGCGCTCCCAAGCCTTGCGTTCTGCTGGGAAGCTGTGTTCGTCGCCAGGGCCGCCACGAAAGCGCAGTTGGGCGAACTCACCTTGCAGGTGCGCCGCCAACCAGCTGGCAACCTCCTGGCGGAATGCTTCGTCTGCCTTGCTGAAACCGATCTTCATGTACGTTCTCCCAGTAGTTCGCTGGCCAGGCACTCACGGTGCCAAGCCGGGTTGCCCAGCAGTTGTTCACTGGCCCTGGCGCGTTTGAAGTACAGGTGCGGGTCGTATTCCCAAGTGAAACCGACCCCGCCGTGCATCTGGATCGACTCGGCTGCACAGTGGAAGAACGTCTCGCTGGCATGGGCCTTGGCGGTGGCTGCGGCGGCGAGCAGTTCGCCGCGCACCATCGGGTCACCGTCTTCGGCCAGGTATTCGCGGGCCACGCAGGCGGCGTACCACACCGCCGAGCGGGTGCATTCGATGTGCAGCATCATGTCGGCGCAGCGGTGCTTGATGGCCTGGAAGCTGGCCACCGGCCGGCCGAACTGGTGACGTTCGGCGGTATAGGCCAGGGTCAGGTCCAGTGCCTGCTGGGCGCCGCCCAGCTGTTCGGCGGCCAGGCCGATGGCGGCGATACGCTGGGTGGCCTGCAGCAATGGCCAGGCCTGCTCGATGGCGCACAGGCGCTGCGCCTCGCCGACTTGCACCTGATGCAGCTCGATGCGTGCCAGGCGGCGGGTCTGGTCGAGGGTGTGTAATGTAGTACGTACTACGCCTGGTGTGTCGGCCGGTACGGCGAACACGCTGATGCCTTGTTCGCCCGTACTGCCTGGGCGGCGTGCGGCGATCAGCAGCAGGTCGGCCTGGGCGCCATCGACGACCTGGGCGTGGCAGCCTTCGAGGCGGTAGCCTTCGCCATGGGGGCGCAGTTCAGCCTGCATCTGCGCGACCTCCAGCGGGCAGGCCAGAGTGGCGTGCAGCTGGCCGCTGGCGATGGCCGGCAGCCAGCGGGCTTGCAGCGCCGGGTTGTCGGCCAGCAGCAGGGCCGGGGTGGCCAGGCAAGTGGTGGCGAACAGCGGCGAGCCGAGCAGAAAGCGCCCGCATTGCTCCAGCAGCACGGCCAGTTCGACGAAGCCCAGGCCCATGCCGCCGTGGGCCTCGGGAACCAGCAGCGCCGGCCAGTACAGCTCCTGGCCGATCTGCCGGCACAGCTCGGGGTCGTAATCGGCAGCGCGGCTCATGCCTGCGCGTACTGCATGTGAATCGCTGGCCTGGGCGAGGAAGCGCTCGGCGCTGTCGCGAATCAGCAGCTGATCCTCGGTGAAAGCGAACTCCATAGGGGGCATCTCTAGGCTGGTGGGGCTGCAGCGCGGCCCCGGGATTCAGGGGGACAACATCGCGAATCTAGGGCTGGGCCACACACCGCGAATCATTGAAACGGACTAGGTCCACAGCCCGCTGCACCACGTATTGCGCTTAGTCTCAACGGACGATGAGCATGGCGTTGGCGCTTTGCACAATGGTCCCCAGGCAACCCTTTGAGCCTGGAGGAACACGGGCATGATCGACATTCGTGGTTTGAGCTACTTCGTCGCGCAGATCGAGAACCTTGGCCAGTGGCAGCGTTATGCCGAACAGGTGCTCGGCATGCAGGTGCAGGCCGCACCCGGCGGCGGCCTGTACGTGAAGATGGACGAGCGGCCTTACCGCATGCTGGTGGTCGAGGGGGATTCACCGCGCTACCTGGCCAGCGGCTGGGAGCTGGCCAGCGAGCAGGCCTTCGAGCAGGCCCTGCAGCACCTGGAGCGCTGCGGCGTGGCCTGGCAGGTCGGCAGTGCGCAGGCCATCGAGCAGCGCGGGGTGCAGGCGCTGGTCACCGTCAGCGACCCGTCCGGTAACCAGCATGAGCTGAGCTGGGGCCACCGCTCCGACTGCCAGCCGTTTGTCTCGCCACAAGGGGTGCCGCGTTTCGTCACCGGTGACATGGGCCTTGGCCACACCGTGCTGCCGGCACCGGATTTCGACGCCACCCTTGCGTTTGCCAAGGACGTGCTTGGCTTCGGCCTGTCGGACATCTTCAACTTCCGCCCCGACCCGTCGGCGCTGCCGGTGCGCATCCACTTCCTGCACTGCGCCAATGCCCGCCACCACAGCCTGGCGCTGGCCGAGTACCCGGTGCCGTCCGGCTGCGTGCACGTGATGGTCGAGGTGGACTCGATGACCGAGGTCGGCCGCGCCCATGACCGTCTGCTGGCGCACGGTGGGCAGCTATCGGCGACCCTCGGCCAGCACCTGAACGACCGCATGACCAGTTTCTACATGAAGACACCGTCCGGCTTCGACCTGGAGTACGGCTATGGCGGGCTGCAGGTCGACTGGGCCGAGCACTCGGCCTTCGAGTTCACCCGCGTGAGTATCTGGGGCCACGACTTCTCGGTTGGCCACCAGTAAGGAGCAGTTGAGCATGAACAAGCAAATGACCAGTGCCGACGCCGTCGCCCAGCTGCGTGACGGCATGACCATCGGTTTCGGTGGCTGGGGCCCGCGGCGCAAGCCGATGGCCATCGTCCGGGAAATCCTCCGTTCGCCGGTCAAGGACCTGACCGTGGTCGCCTATGGCGGTCCGGAAGTCGGCATGCTGTGCGCGGCCGGCAAGGTGCGCAAGCTGGTGTTCGGCTTCGTCACCCTCGATGCCATCCCGCTTGAACCTTATTACCGCAAAGCCCGAGAGGCTGGCGAGCTGGAGCTGATGGAACTCGACGAGGGCATGTTCCAGTGGGGCCTGCGCGCTGCCGGCATGCGCCTGCCGTTCCTGCCCACCCGCTGTGGCCTGGCCACCGATGTGACACAGCTGAACCCTTCGCTGAAAACCGTCCGCTCGCCTTATGACGACGGTGAGGTGCTGCTGGCCATGCCGGCGCTGGAGCTGGACGTGGCGTTCCTGCATGTGAACGTTGCCGACCTCCTGGGCAACTGCCTGGTGACCGGCCCCGACCCGTATTTCGACCACCTGTTCGCCCGTGCCGCCAAGCAGTGCTTCGTTTCCTGCGAGCGTCTGGAAGAGCGCCTGCAGCTCGATGCCGGGCAAGCCCGCGCCAACACCTTCGAGCGCTACCTGGTGACCGGCGTGGTGCATGCACCGCTCGGTGCCCACCCGACCTCCTGCCCGTCGGATTACGGCTGGGATCTGGAGCACCTCAAGGGCTATGTCGCCAGCGCCCAGGAAGAGGGCGGCTGGCAGCGCTACGTCGAGGCCTGCGTGGCCGGCGGCGAACAGGCCTATCAAGCGCACAACGGCGGTGCCGCGCGCATGGGCGCCTTGCCCCTTCCCGTGTTCTGAGGATTCCAGCATGACTGCCACCCCTGAATTCACCCTTGCCGAACTGCTGATCGTGGCCGCCGCCGAAGCCTGGCGCGGCAATGGTGAGGTGATTGCCTCGGGCCTGGGCGTGATACCGCGCCTGGGCGCCAGCCTGGCCAAGCTCACCCACAGCCCTGAGCTGCTGATGACCGACAGCGAGGCGTTCCTGGTCGAGGAGCCGATCCCGCTGGGACCGCGCGGCGAGCAGACGCCACGCTACAGCGGCTATCTGTCGTTCGAGCGGGTGTTCGAATGTGTGTGGGGCGGCCGCCGCCACGCCATGATCGGGCCGACCCAGGTCGACCGCTGGGGCCAGACCAACCTGTCCTGCGTCGGCGACTACCACAAGCCGCGCACCGCGATGCTCGGCGTGCGTGGCCTGCCGGGCAACAGCATCAACCACCTCAACTCGTTCTTCGTGCCCAACCACAGTACCCGGGTGTTCGTCAGTGGCGAGGTGGACATGGTCTCCGGCGTCGGTTTCAAGGCCGAGCGCTGGCCCGAGGGCGCGCGCCGCGACCTGATGGACATCCGCCAGGTCATCACCGACCTGTGCACCCTGGACTTCGACGGCCCTGACCGCGCCGCGCAGGTGCGCACCCTGCACCCGGGCGTGAGTTTCGACGAAGTGCAGGACAAGACCGGCTTCCCGTTGCTGCGCTCGGCGCAGCTGCGCGAGACCGTGCACCCGACTGCCGAGCAGCTGGCGCTGATCCGCCGTCTCGACCCCCATGGCCTGCGTACCAGCGCGATCAAGGGCAACCCGCCTGGCATCCGCGCCGCCTGAGGACACCCGCATGCACAGCAGCGACAGCCAATTCGTCAGCCGCGAGGACGCGGCGGTGTACGAGACCCAGGACCCGGTGTTGTATGCCGTGGCCGACGGTATCGCCACGCTCACCCTCAACCGCCCGGCGTTCAACAACGCGCAGAACTCGCAGATGACCTACGCCCTGGACGCGGCCTTGCGTCAGGCGGTGGACGACGACAGCGTCAAGGTCATCGTGCTATGCGGTGAAGGCCGGCACTTTTCCGCCGGCCACGACATCGGCACCCCCGGGCGCGACATCAACAAACCGTTCGAGCGTGCGCACCTGTGGTGGGACCACACCAACAAGCCCGGTGGCGAGCAGCTGTATGCCCGTGAGCAGGAAGTCTACCTTGGCATGTGCCGGCGCTGGCGCGAGCTGCCCAAGCCGACCATCGCCATGGTCCATGGCGCCTGTGTGGCCGGCGGGCTGATGCTGGCGTGGGTGTGCGACCTGATCGTCGCCAGCGACGATGCGTTCTTCCAGGACCCGGTGGTGCGCATGGGCATCCCGGGGGTGGAGTACTTCGCCCACCCCTACGAGCTGAACCCACGCATCGCCAAGGAATTCCTGTTCTGCGGCGAGCGCATGAGCGCCGAGCGTGCCTACCAGATGGGCATGGTCAACCGCGTGGTGCCACGTGACCAGCTACAGGCGGTGACCTACGCCCTGGCGGCGGGCATCGCCCGCCAGCCGCGCATGGGCCTGGCCCTGACCAAGCAGGCGATCAACCACGTCGAAGACCTGCAAGGCAAGCGCACGGCCATGGATGCGGCATTCGCCTGGCACCATTTCGCCCACGCCCACAATGAACTGCTGTCGGGCGACAAGCTTGGCGGTTTCGACGCCAAGGGCATGGCTCAGGCCAACAAGCAGGCGCTGCGCGCCGAAGGGGGCGAGCGGTGAGCCGCTGGATGAACACCGCGCTGACCGAGGCGCTGGGCTGCCGTTACCCGGTGGTGCAGACGGCCATGGGCTGGGTTTCCGATGCCAACCTGGTGATCGCCACCACCCAGGCCGGCGGCTTCGGCTTCCTGGCCGGGGCAACGATTGCCGCCGATGCCCTGGAAGGCGAGATCCGCAAGGTGATCGACGCCACCGACGGCAGCAACTTCGGCCTCAACTTCCACATGTTCCAGGACAACGCCGCGCAGTGCGTCCACCTGGCCATCCGTTATCGCTTGCGCGCCGTGAGCTATGGGCGCGGGCCGGATGCGCAGACCATCGCCCGCTTCAAGGCGGCCGGGGTGCTGTGCATTCCCACCGTGGGCGCCCTCAAGCATGCGCTCAAGGCGCAGCAGTTGGGCGCCGACCTGATCACCCTGCAGGCGGGCGAGGGCGGTGGCCATACCGGTGGTGTGCCGGGCTCGATCCTGTTGCCACAGGTGCTGGCAGCGGTAAACGTGCCGGTGATCGCAGCGGGTGGGCATTCCACCGGGCGTGGCCTGGCCGCCGTGCTGGCGGCCGGTGCCAGTGGCATCGCCATGGGCACGCGGTTCCTCATGACCCGCGAATCGCCAACCCCGGCCAGCACCCTGGCGCGCTATCTCAAGGTCGACGACCCGCAGCAGGTGCGGGTGACCACGGCGGTGGACGGCATGCGCCACCGCATGATCGAGAACCGCTTCATCAATCGCCTCGAACAGGCCGGGCCGTTCGGCCGCCTGCGCATTGCCCTGGCCAGCGCCTGGCAGTGGAAGCAGCAGACCGGCATGAGCCTGGCGCACATGGGCGCGGTGTTCGTGCGCGCCCTGCGCGAAGACCCGGCGGCGCTGTCGCAGGTGGTCATGGCCGCCAACCAGCCGGTGCTGCTGCAGCGCTCGATGGTCGATGGCGAGCCGGACGCCGGCATCCTGCCCAGTGGCCAGGTGGCGGCGGCGATCAGCGAGCTGCTGAGCTGCCGCGAAGTCATCGAAGGCATCGTCGCCGAGGCCAGCCAGTGCCTGGACGCCTTGCTTGCCCGCTGCCCGGCCGAACCCTCGGCCACCCCCAACGACAGACTTGCCCACAGCGGAGAACACTCATGAACCCGGCCTTCACCACCCAGATCGACCAGGGCATTGCCGAACTGGTCATCGACAAACCACCGGTCAACGCCCTCGACAGCCAGCAATGGCGCGCCCTGGCCGCACAGATCACGGCACTGGGCGCCGACCCCGAGGTACGCGTCATCGTCATCCGCGCCGAGGGCCGCGGCTTCTGTGCCGGCGTCGACATCAAGGAGCTGGACGCCCACCCCGAGCGCATCGTCGAGGTCAACGCCGGCAACTATGAGACCTTCAAGGCCGTGCACCGCAACCCGGTGCCGGTGATCGTCGCGGTGCACGGCTTCGTGCTGGGCGGTGGCATCGGCATCACCGGTGCCGCCGACATCGTCGTGGCCGCCGACTGCGCGCGCTTTGCCCTGCCGGAAGTGGACCGTGGGGCCATGGGTGGCGGTGCGCACCTGCAGCGGCTGTTCCCGGTGCAGAAGGTGCGCTACCTGTTCTTCACCGGCGACAGCATCGACGCCACCCAGGCCCAGGCCTACGGCTTCATCGAGCGCGTGGTGCCCAAGGCGCAGCTGCGGGAAACGGCGCTGGAGATTGCCGCCCGCATCGCCGCCAAGAGCCCGGGGATGATCCGCATCGCCAAGGAGGCCTTGAACGGCATCGAGGACGGCAACCTGGAAGACAAGTACCGCTGGGAGCAGGGCTTCACCTTGCAGGCCTACGCCAGCCCCGACTCGGCGGAAACCCGCCGGGCGTTTGTCGAAAAACGCGACGCCAAGTTCTGAGGGAACGCCATGCAACTGACCTATACCCCCAAGCAGCAGGCCTTCCGCGCCGAAGTGCGGGCATGGCTCGCCGACAACCTGCCACGCGAACCGCTGGCCAGCTACGACACCCGCGAGGGCTTCGAGCAGCACCGGGCCTGGGAAGCCAAATTGTTCGAGAGCCGCTGGTCGATGGTGATGTGGCCGGCCGAGCTCGGCGGGCGCGGCTGCGACCTGACCGAATGGCTGATCTTCGAGGAAGAGTACTACGGTGCCGGGGCGCCGATGCGGGTCAACCAGAACGGCCAGCTGCTGCTCGGCCCGACCCTGATGGAGTTCGGCACGGCCGAGCAGAAGCGTCGCTTCCTGCCGCGCATGGCGGCCAGCGTCGACATGTGGGCGCAGGGCTGGTCGGAGCCCAACGCCGGCTCGGACATGGCGGCGATCACCAGCAAGGCGCTGCTCGACGGTGACCACTACGTGCTCAATGGCCAGAAGACCTGGTCGACCCGGGCGATCTTCGCCGATTGGCTGTTCGGCCTGTTCCGCAGCGAGCCCGGCTCTAGCCGCCACCATGGCCTGTCGTTCCTGATGGTGCCGCTGGATGCGCCCGGAGTCAGCATTCGCCCGATCAAGGCGCTCAACGGCAAGGACGCCTTCGCCGAAGTGTTCTTCGACGACGTGCGCGTGCCGGTGGCCAACCGCATCGGCGCCGAGGGCCAGGGTTGGCATGTGGCGATGGCCACCGCCGGCTTCGAGCGCGGGCTGCTGCTGCGTTCGCCGGCGCGCTTCCAGTACACCGCGCGCAAGCTGGTGGAGCTGTTCAAGGCCCACCCTGCAAGCGCCGTGCGCGACCCGGCGCTGGGCGATGCGGTGATCGACTGCTGGATGGGCGCCGAAGCCTATGCCCTGTCGGCCTACCACACGGTCGGACGCCTGGCCCGGGGCGAGCAGATCGGTGCCGAGTCGAGCATCAACAAGATCATCTGGTCGGAGCTCGACCTGAAGATGCACGAAACCGCCATGCGCCTTCTGGGCGCCCGTGGCGAGCTGCTGGCCGGTGCCCCGGCGGCCGGCGATGCGGTGGGCTGGCTGGAGGGCTTCTTGTTCGCCCAGGCCGGGCCGATCTACGCCGGTACCAACGAGATCCAGCGCAACATCATCGCCGAGCGCATGCTCGGCCTGCCCAAGTAAGGACCAGGCCATGGACTTCACCTTTACCGATGACCAGCTGTCGTTTCGCGAAGCCATCAGCCGTTTCCTGATGACCGAAGCCGCCCCGGAGATGCTCCGGGAAATCTGGGAAACCGACGCCGGCCGCTCGCCGGACCTGCGCAACCGCATCGCCGCCCAAGGCCTGACCGCGCTGTCGGTGCCCGAAGCCGAGGGTGGGCTGGGCATGGACGACGTGGCCTGGGCACTGATGACCCAGGAGCTGGGCTACTACGGCATCCCCGACTCGCTGGCCGACACCGCCTACGTGGCCGCCGGCCTGCTGGCCAGCCTCGACCCCGGCCACCCGGCGCGGGCCGAGCTGCTGCCGCGCATTGCCGAGGGCAGCGTGCGCCTGGCGATCAGCCACGGCATCAACCCGCTGGTCAGCGATGCCCAGCTGGCCGAAGTGCTGATCCTGCCAGTGGGTGACGACCTCCACCTGGTGCCGCGGGCGGCGGTGGATGTGCAGGCCAACCCGAGCATCGACGCCTCGCGGCGCCTCGGCCTGGTGAGCTGGAACCCGACGCCGCAGACGTTGCTGGCCAGTGGCGAGCAGGGCCGGCGCCTGCAGGCGCAGCTGCTCGACCGCGGCGCACTGGCGGTGGCCGGGCAGCTGCTCGGCCTGGCCCAGCGCATGCTCGACCTGTCGGTGGACTACGTGGCCCAGCGCAAGCAGTTCGGCCGGCCGATCGGCAGTTTCCAGGCGGTCAAGCATCACCTGGCCGACGTGGCGCGCCAGATCGAGCAGGCCAAGCCGGTGCTGTACCGCGCCGCCCATGGCCTGGCCCAGGGCGAGGCGAACGCCTCGGTGTGGGTCTCGCAGGCCCGCCTGGCCTGCTGCGAGGCTAGCTGGCTGGCGGCGCGCCAGGGCATCCAGGTGCATGGCGCGATGGGGTACACCTGGGAAGTCGACCTGCAGATGTTCATGAAGCGGGCCTGGGCGCTGGATGCGTCCTGGGGCGACCGCGGTTTCCACAAGTCCCGTGTCGGCGCGTTCCTGTTCGCCGACAGCACCCGGCTCGGGCCGGGGCATACCTTCGAGGAGTAGCACATGGCAGAGGCATATATCGTCGATGCGCTGCGCAGCCCCACCGGCAAGCGCAAGGGCGCGCTGGCCGAGGTGCACGCCATCGACCTGGGCGCGCACGTGCTCAAGGCCCTGGTGGCGCGCAATGCCATCCCGGCCGAGGATTACGACGACGTGATCTTTGGCTGCGTCGATACCATTGGCGCCCAGGCCGGCGACATCGCCCGCACCAGCTGGCTGGCCGCCGGGCTGCCGCTGTCGGTGCCGGGGACCACGGTCGACCGCCAGTGCGGTTCGTCGCAGCAGGCATTGCACTTTGCCGCCCAGGCGGTGATGAGCGGCACCCAGGATGTGGTGGCGGTCGGCGGCGTGCAGACCATGACCCGCATTCCGATTTCCTCGGCGATGCTGGCCGGGCAGCCGCTGGGTTTTGCCGACCCGTTCAGCGGCAGCGAGGGCTGGCATGCGCGCTTCGGCACGCAGCCGGTCAACCAGTTCTATGCCGCGCAGCGTATCGCCGACCATTGGCAGCTCAGCCGCGAGCAGATGGAGGTGTTTGCTCTGGAGAGTCACCGGCGAGCGTTGGCGGCCATTGCCAGCGGGCGCTTTGCCCGTGAAATCGTCGGCTATCAGGGCTTGGCCGTAGACGAAACGCCGCGCCAGAGCAGCTTGGCGAAAATGGCCGAGTTGCAGCCGGTCGATCCGCAGTTCCCGTCGATCACGGCAGCGGTGTCGAGCCAGACCTGTGATGCCTCGGCGGCCTTGCTGGTGGTCTCCGAGGCCGCGCTCAAGCGCTACGACCTGACCCCGAGGGCGCGTATCCACCACCTGACGGTGCTGGGTGACGACCCGATCTGGCACCTCACCGCGCCCATCGCCGCCACCCGCAGGGCCTTGCAACGCACCGGCCTGCGCATGGCCGACATCGACCGGGTGGAAATCAACGAAGCCTTCGCCTCGGTGGTGATGGCCTGGAGGAAGGAGCTCGACTACGACCCGGCGCGCACCAACGTCAATGGCGGCGCCATCGCCCTCGGCCACCCGCTCGGCGCGACCGGCGCCCGGCTGACCACCACGCTGCTCAACGAACTGGAATGCAGTGGTGGCCGCTATGGCTTGCAGACCATGTGCGAGGGCGGCGGCCAGGCCAACGTGACGATCATCGAGCGCCTTTGAGCTGCGCTCTTCATTCCAAGCAAAAGGATTCAGACATGGCGATATGTGAAGGCCGCACTGTGATCATCACCGGTGCCGGCGGCGGCCTGGGCCGCGCCTACGCACTGGCATTTGCCGCGCAGGGCGCCCAGGTGGTGGTCAACGACATCCGTGCCGAGGCGGCCGAGGCGGTGGCCGAGGAGATCCGCGCAAACGGTGGCCAGGCCATCGGCAACAGCGACGACATCACCAGCCTGGCCAGCGCCCAGCGCATCATCGACGCCGCGCTGGCGGCGTTCAGCGAGGTGCACGTGCTGGTCAACAACGCCGGGGTGTTGCGTGACCGCATGTTCATCAGCCTGGAGGAAGACGACTGGGACCTGGTGATGCGCGTGCACCTCAAGGGCCATTACTGCCTGGCCAACCTGCTCGGGCGCCGCTGGCGCGACCTGGCCAAGGCCGGCACGCCGGTGGCCGGGCGGATCATCAACACCAGCTCCGGGGCTGGCCTGCAGGGCTCGATCGGCCAGTCCAACTATGCCGCGGCCAAGGGCGGCATCGCCGCGCTGACCCTGGTGCAGGCGGCGGAGCTGGCGCGCTACGGGGTCACGGCCAATGCCCTGGCACCGGCCGCACGCACGGCGATGACCGAAAGTGCGATGCCCGATGTGGTCAAGGCGCCGGAGGACGGCAGCTTCGATGCCTGGGCGCCGGAAAACGTTGCGCCGCTGGTGGTGTGGCTGGGCAGTGTCGAGTCCGCCCAGGTGACCGGGCAGGTGTTCGAAAGCCAGGGCGGGCGGATCTCGTTGGCCGATGGCTGGCGCACCGGCACCACCCAGGACAAGGGCGGGCGCTGGCAGGTCGAGGAGATCGGCCCGGCCGTGGCGCAGATTCTGGCCCAGGCACCCGCCGCACAACGGGTCTGGGGCAGCTGACCAGCGCCTGCAGACCATCGAACCGAGGAAAGCCCCATGAAACACGTTCCCCCTTATGTCCCCGGCCATCAGCTGCTGGCCGGCAAGTCGGTGCTGGTCACTGCCGCCGCCGGTGCCGGTATCGGTTATTCGGCGGCCCGGCGCAGCGCCGAGGAAGGCTGCCGGGCCTTGATGATTTCCGATGTGCACCCACGGCGCCTGATCGATGCGGTAGAGCGCCTGAAGGCGGAAACCGGCCTGCAAGCCATTTATGGCCAGCTGTGCGACGTCACGGTGGAAGCCGATGTACAGGCCTTGGTCGACCGCGCCGAGGGCCTGCTGGGCGGCGTCGATGTGCTGATCAACAATGCCGGGCTCGGCGGCCAGAAGGCGGTGGTCGAGATGACCGACCAGGAGTGGTCGCGGGTACTGGATGTGACCCTGACCGGCACTTTCCGCATGACCCGGGCGATGCTGCCGCACATGCAGCGGCGCGGTACCGGGGCGATCGTCAACAACGCCTCGGTGCTCGGCTGGCGGGCGCAGAAGGAGCAGGCCCACTATGCCGCGGCCAAGGCCGGAGTGATGGCGCTGACCCGCTGCAGCGCGCTGGAGGCGGCCGAGCATGGCGTGCGCATCAACGCGGTGTCGCCGTCGATCGCCCTGCACGACTTTCTCAAGAAGGCCTCCAGCGAAGCGTTGCTCGCCAGCCTGGCTAGCCGCGAGGCCTTTGGCCGCGCCGCCGAGGTCTGGGAGGTCGCCAACGTGATGATGTTCCTGGCCAGCGACTACGCGTCGTACATGGTCGGTGAAGTGCTGTCGGTCAGTTCGCAGCAAGCCTGAGGAGCGCCCCATGAATCATGTCTTCAACAGTGCCCAGGCCTTGCTCGCTGCCGAGGGCATGGACCTTGGCCACAGCGAGTGGCTGATCATCAGCCAGCCGCGCATCGACCTGTTTGCCGAAGCCACGGGCGACCACCAATGGATTCACGTCGACCCGCAGCGGGCCGCGCAAGGCCCGTTCGGTGCGTGCATTGCCCACGGTTACCTGACCCAGTCGCTGGTCAACCTGTTCCTGCCGCAACTGCTGACCATCGATAACCTGGCCATGGGAGTGAACTACGGCAGCGACCGGGTGCGCTTCCCGGCGCCGGTGCGCGTCGGTGCACGGGTACGTGGCCATGGCCAGATCCTGCGCGCCGAGCAGTTGGCCGACAGCGTGCAGTTGGTGGTGCGGGTCAGCGTGGAGATCGAAGGCGAAAGCCGCCCCGGCTGCGTGATCGACACCATCAGCCGTTACACCTTCAACCCCGTTAGCGAGTGAGCCGTCATGGACCAGAATGAAGCCGTCATCGTTGCCACCGCCCGTACCGCGTTGGCCAAATCGTTCCGTGGGTCGTTCAACGACACCGAGGCCCCTGTGCTGGGCGGGCACGTGGTGCGTGCAGTGGTCGAGCGCAGCGGGGTCGAGGCCGCGGCCATCGACGATGTGATCATGGGCGCCGCCGTGCAGCAGGGCACCCAGGGCTACAATATCGGCCGCCTGTGTGCCTATACCGGCGGGCTGCCCCACGGCGTGCCGGGCATGGCCGTGGACCGCATGTGCGCCTCTGGCCTGATCAGCATCGGCATGGCCGCCAAAGGCATCGTCACGGGCGAGCTGAACATTGCCATCGGCGGTGGCGTGGAGTCGCTGTCGCTGACCCAGACCAAGCACAAGAACAGCTACCGGGCCCAGTCCCAGGCGGTGCAGGTGGTAATGCCGGACGCCTACATCCCCATGCTGGAAACCGCCGAGATCGTGTCGCGCCGATACGGCATCAGCCGCGCCGCGCAGGACGAGTATTCGTTGCAGAGCCAGCTGCGCACCGCGGCGGCCCAGCGTGACGGTTTGTTCGACGAAGAGCTGGTGCCGCTGGAGGTCGACAAGCTGCTGTTCGACCAGGACGGCCAGCCCTCCGGGCATCAGCGGGTGCGCGTCGAGCGTGACGAATGCAACCGCCCGGGCACGCGCCTGGAGGACCTGGCCGCGCTGAAGCCGGTGTGGAAGGACGGCAAGTGGGTGGGGCAGGGCGCGTTCGTCACGGCGGGCAATGCCTCGCAGTTTTCCGACGGTGCGTCGGCCAGCCTGTTGATGAGCCGGGCCGAAGCGCGCAGGCGCGGGCTAACGCCGTTGGGCATCTATCGCGGTATCGCCCTGGCCGGGTGTGCACCGCAGGAGATGGGCATCGGGCCGGTGCTGGCGGTGCCGAAGTTGCTCAAGCGCTTTGGTTTGGGCGTAGCGGATATCGGCCTGTGGGAGATCAATGAGGCATTTGCCTGCCAGGTGCTGCATTGCCGGGATGCGCTGGAGATCCCGCCGGAGCGGTTGAATGTGAATGGCGGGGCGATTGCCATTGGACACCCGTTTGGCATGTCGGGGGCGCGGATGGTCGGCCATGCCTTGCTGGAAGGGCGCCGTAGAGGGGTGCGCTATGTGGTGGTGGCGATGTGCATCGGTGGTGGGATGGGGGCGGCGGGGTTGTTCGAGTTGCCTTAAGCCATTTGGACGATGTAACCCAGGGCGGGTCGGCTGGATGATCCAGGCACAATTCCAAGAGGGTTCCCCCCAATGAAGCCTGCCTCGCGCCAGCTGACCGGCTATGTCATGAGCGCCATTGTCATCGCCGCCGTGGTCTTTGCCTTCGCCCCCCGCCAACCCACGCCCCTGGCGGTCACCGAGGTGCTGGCCGACCGGGTCCAGGTCAATGCGCTGATCAGCAGCGGTGACCGGCTGATCGCCGTCGGTGAGCGCGGCACGCTGCTGGCCAGCCGCGACAGCGGTCGCAGCTGGCGGGCCAGCCAGCCTGGCGTCGGGCGCGAGGTGACGCTGACCGGCGTGGTCGCCCTGAACGATCAAGTCCTGGTCGCGGTGGGCCATGATGGATGGATCCTGCGCTCGGCCGATGGCGGCCAGACCTGGCAGGAAAAACACTACGACGCCGACCTCGGCGAGCCGCTGCTGGGCGTGTGGAGCGCAGACGGCAAGCAGGTGGTGGCCTATGGCAGCTATGGCAAGTTCCTGGTCTCGAACGATGCCGGTGAGCACTGGGCTGCGCGCGAGATGCCGGGTGACAGTGCCCACTTCAACGGCCTCGATGGCGGCGCCGACGGCCACCAGATGCTGGTCGGCGAGCAGGGCCTGGTGCTGCGCTCCGGCGATGGCGGCCAGCACTGGCAGCAGCTGCCAGCCTTCTACAATGGTTCGCTGTTCGGCGTGGTGCGCCTCTCGGCCAGCACCTGGCTGGCCTACGGCATGCGTGGCCATGTGTTTCGCAGCCACGACTTCGGCGACAGCTGGGAACGGGTCGAGGTCGGCAGCAGCCAGCCGATCTACGGCCACGCCCGCTTGCCGGGGCAGGCCGGGCTGGTGCTGGTGGGTGGCGGCAGCCGGCTGATTCACCTGGATGGCGAGGGTGACCTGCTCGGTATCGACCAGCTCAGTGGCCTGGGTACCTTGACTTCGGCGGTCGGCCTCAGTGGCCGCCACCTGCTGGTAGCCGGTGAACGGGGCGTGTTCCAGGGCGCACAACCTGACGTGGCGCTGAGCCAGGAGGCGCGGCCATGAGCGGCGCCCGCAGCGAACGCTGGGTGCGCCGTTGTGCCGACCGCTTGCTCGGCGCCAGGCGGGCCTGGCTCGGGGTGTTCCTGCTGGCCACCCTGGCGCTGGGCTACAGCGCCACCCAGGTGCGCCTCGACCCTGGGTTCAACAAGCAGATCCCGGTACGCCACGACTACATGCGCAATTTCCTCGATTTCGGCCGGGTGTTCACCGGGGCCAACCGGCTGCTGGTGAGCGTGCGCTGGAAGGGCGAGGGCGACCTGTACAACCCGCAGTTCCTCAAGGTGCTGCAACAGGTCACCGATGACGTGTTCTTCATCCCCGGCGTCAGCCGGCCGAGCGTAACTTCGTTGTTCACCCCTAACGTGCGCTATGTGGAGGTGACCGAAGAGGGCTTTGTCGGCGACCTGGTGGTGCCACCGCAGTACGCCGGCACTACCGAGGACTTGCAAAGGGTGCGCAGCAATGCCGCCCGTGCCGGGCAGGCCGGCCGCCTGCTGGCCAACGACCAGCGGGCGGCGCTGGTGCGCGCCGACCTGCAGGACAGCGACCCGCGCAGCGGCCAGCCAATATCGTATGTGGAGGTCGCCAGGCGCCTGGAAGACATCCGTGCGCACTATGGAAGCGCCGACATCGAGATCAGTGTGGTGGGCTTTGCCAAGCTGGTGGGCGATGTGGTGGAAGGCCTGAGCACGGTGCTGCTGTTCTTCGTTGTCGCCTTCCTGATCACCGCCGCGCTGCTCTGGGCCTACTCGCGCTCGCTGCGCCTGACCCTGGTGGCCTTGCTGGTGGCGCTGCTGCCGGTGGTCTGGCTGCTGGGCCTGTTGCCGTTGCTGGGCCTGGGCATCGACCCGATGTCGGTGCTGGTGCCGTTCCTGATCTTTTCCATCGGCGTGTCCCATGCGGTGCAGATGACCAATGCCTGGAAACAGGACGTGCTGGCCGGTGCGACGGCGCGGCAGGCGGCGCATACGGCGTTCTGCAAGATCTTCATTCCGGGCTCGCTGGCCTTGCTGATGAATGCCCTGGGGTTTGCGGTGATCATGCTGATCGACATCCCCATCGTCCATGAGCTGGGCGTGACCGCCTGCCTGGGGGTGATGCTGATGATCATCACCAACAAGATGCTGCTGCCGCTGGTGTTGTCGTACCTGCCGGCCGCGCCGGGGCGGGCAGTGCAGCCACAGGTGCGCCAGCATCCGCTGTGGTGGCGCCTGTCGGCACTGGCGCAGCCGCGGCCAGCGCTGGCGGTGTTCGCGGTCAGCCTGGTGCTGCTGGGCGTGGGTGTGTTCAAGGCGCGGCAGCTGGCGGTGGGCGACATCGGCCCGGGCGCGCCGGAGTTGCGCGCCGATTCACGCTACAACCAGGACAATCAGCGCATCGTTGGCAGCTATGCCATCGGCCTGGATGTGCTGGCGGTATTCGTGCAGACCCACGGCAGCGACGAAGCCTGCCTGGACCCGGCGGTGATGCGCGCGGTGGAAGCGTTCGACTTCCAGATGCGCCAGGTCGCGGGTGTGCAGTCGGTGCAGAGCGTCGCGGGTTTGGGCAAGGCGATGATTGCTGGCAACAACGAAGGCAACCCGCGCTGGGCCGCCATCCCCGGTTCCTCGCGTGGCCTGCAGCAAGGCTCGATGGCCTATGCACCGGACTCCGGGCTGGTCACCGAAGGCTGCCGACGCATGCAGGTGCTGGTGTTTCTCAACGACCACGAGGGGGCGACCGTGGCCCATGTGGTCAACGAGGCCCGGCGCATCATCGCCAGCGTCCAGGTACCGCAGGCGAGCTTCCACCTGGCCGGGGGCAATGTCGGGGTCATGGCGGCGTCCAGTGATGCGGTCAAGCATGCCGAGGCGTGGATGCTGGCGGCGCTGTTCTGCTCGGTGGGGCTGTTCTGCCTGCTGACCTTCCGCTCGCTGCGTGCGGTGCTGTGCATCCTGGTGCCGCTGGGCATCGTTGCGATCCTGTGCAATGCGCTGATGGCGCTGCTGGGCATCGGCCTGAAGGTCGCCACCCTGCCGGTGATGGCGCTCGGCGTCGGGGTGGGCGTGGATTACGGTATCTACCTCTACGAGCGCATCCAGCATGAAATGGCGGCCGGCCAGCCGCTGCGCAACGCCTTCTACCTCGCCATGTGCCAGCGCGGCACGGCGGCGGTGTTCACCGCCGTGACCATGGCGATCGGGGTTGGGACCTGGGCCTTGGCACCGCTCAAGCTGCAGGCCGACATGGGCATCCTGCTGGCGTTCATGTTCCTGGTGAACGTGTTCGGCGCGATCTTCCTGCTGCCGGCGCTGGCCGCCTGGTTCGACGGCGACCGGCCGCTGGTGGCCCGCGCTCCCGATCTGGAGCCTGCCCATGCTGTCTAACGCCCAGGTGTTGGAGCAGTTGGGCATCGAGCTCGGCGAGTATGAGCGCCTGATCGGCAACATGTACGATGCGGCGCTCGATACCCAACGGCTCAACGACGCCCTGCGCCAGCTGCGCGGGCTGTTTGCGGCCAGCTACGTGACGCTGATCCTGCGGGTGCTCGATGAGCCGCTGCTGTCACCGATGATGGTCGCCGGCGATGTCGAACCGGGGGAGGGCGGCGTCAATCATTTTGCCTACTGCGAGAAGGCCTCGTTGTTCGACCGGCTGCCGGTGGACACGGTATTCACCATCGACGGGCTGCTGAGCGATGCCGAGTGGGCCGGCTCGTCGTTCTACCTGTTGTACTGCGCGCCCTATGGCTGTTTCCACATGCTCGGCGTCGACATCAGCATGCCCGACGGTGGCACCCTGCGCCTGCGCATCAACCGCCCCCGTGGGCAGGCGCGCTTCGGCGAGCTGGAGCGGGCGCTGTGCGCGATGCTGGTGCCGCACCTGCGCCGGGCCCTGCACATGCATGCACTGCTCGACCGCAGTGCCTCGCTGGGCACGCTGTATTCCCACGCCATCAACCGCCTGGCCGTCGCCACCATCATGCTCGACGAGACCGGCAGTGTGCTGCAGCTGAACCCGGTGGCCCGCGAGATCCTCGACAGCAACGACGGGCTGAAACTGGTGGGCGGCCGCCTGGAGGCCACCTACCCGAGCGACAACCGCGAGTTGGGCCGGCTGGTGCGCAGCGCCTTCCTGCGCAGCCGGCAAGGCCACCTGGCCGCCCAGGGCGCCGAGGCGATGTCGGTGTCGCGCCCGTCCGGGCAGGTCAACCTGGGTGTGGTGGTCGAGCTGGTGCCGTCCCAGGAACTGGTCGAGGGCAAGGGCAAACCGACCGTGGTGGTGTACGTGCGCGATGCGGTGGGCAAGTCGCTGGCCAGCAACAGGGTGACCGCGCAGCTGTACAACCTCACCCCGGCGGAAACCGGCTTGGCCCTGGAGTTGGCCAACGGCTTGTCCCTGGAGGAGGCTTCCGAACGGCTCAACATCCGCCGCAACACCGCACGCGCGCACCTGCGCTCGATCTTCTCGAAGACCGGGGTGCGGCGCCAGACCGAGCTGGTGCGGATCATGCTCAACAGCGTGGTCGCGCTGGGCGAGCCCGGCAGTTTGCCGGCGCAGATGCGTTAGTCCGAGCGGACGATGCTGCTGCCGCGAGGGCCTGCCGATACTGGGCCACCGCTATCGGTAACCAAGGAGAACAACAATGACCGAGAGTATTCTGGCGCGCCACGGCCTGGCCATGAGCCTGTTGCTGGTGGTTGCGGCGCCGGGTGCCGTGCTGGCCGCCCCCGAGGATGTCGAACGCCTGGGCAAGGACCTGACCTGCGTCGGCGCCGACCCCAGCGGCAATGCCGACGGCAGCATCCCGCCATTCTCCGGCAAGTGGCTGGGCGTGCCGCCGCACGTTGCGTTCAAGGGCACCGGCCAGCACCCGGTCGACCCGTACCCTGATGAAAAGCCCTTGTTCGTGATCACTGCCGACAACCTGGGGCAATACGCCGATGCGCTGTCTGACGGGCAGAAGGCGCTGTTCAAGTTGTACCCGACCACCTTCAAGATGCCGGTCTACCCCAGCCACCGGGATTTCCGCTTCGACGATGCGGTGTGCCAGGCAACCCGCGAGAACGCCAGGGTAGCCAAGCTGGTGGACGATGGCGAAGGTGTGGTCGGCAAGACCGGCGGCACGCCATTCCCGGTGCCGCGCAGCGGCCTGGAACTGCTGAAGAACGCGTCGACCTTCACTCTGCGGGCCTGGACCGAGGAATACACCTCCGACAACGCCTACGTGCTCAAGGACGGCAACATCAACTGGGGTCGCGTGCATTCGCGCAACCTGGCCCCGGCGCTGGAGCCCGGCAAGGTCGGTGACACGGTAGGCAACTCGTCGTTCTACCTCAATGAAACCCTGTTGCCGCAACGCGACAAGGGCGAGATCAACACCGGCACCGAGTTCTGGAACGACAAGACCGAACCGCGCCAGGCCTGGCGCTACGACCCGGGCACGCGGCGGGTGCGGCAGTCGCCCGGCTATGGCTTCGACATGTCGTTCCCTGGCAGTGGTGGCTCGATCACCGTTGACGAGGTGCGCCTGTTCAACGGCTCGGGGCAGCGTTACGACTGGAAGATCGTCGGCAAGCGGGAAATGTTCATCCCCTACGACACCTACCGCCTGCATGCCCCGGACCTCAAGTACGCCGACCTGCTCACCCCCGGGCACATCAACCCGCAGGCCATGCGCTACGAGCGCCACCGGGTGTGGGAACTGGAAGGCACACTGAAGCCGGGTTACCGCCACTTGTACGGCAAGCGCAAGTTGTACATCGACGAGGACACCTGGTTCCCGATGCTGGCCGACAACTACGACAACCGTGGTGAGCTGTGGCGCACCTCGATGGTCAACTACTTCTACGCCTACGAGTCGCAACGGCCCCAGGCCGGCGTGGGCCTGTACCACGACCTCAATGCCGGCAGCTACCTGGCGTTCAACCTGATCAACCAGCAGCGCACCGGCTACCTGCTCAACCGTCCAGGCTTCAGCCCGCGCGACTTCGGCCCGGAGGCGGCGCGGCGCTTTGGCCAATGAGGCCCGGCCTAGTCCGATTGAAGGATGAGGGCCCGGCACGGCTGCTCAAAGATAGCGGCCAGGTAATCCCCCCGGCATCGCAGGGGTATTGCCGGTGATTGGCGTACCCCCTACAGGAATAACAACAACATGACCAAACTCGCCGAACTCTCCATCGACAGCGCCCAGCGCACCCACCGCTACGCCCGGGGCTGGCATTGCCTGGGCGTGGCCGACGACTACCGTGATGGCAAGCTGCACACCTTGAACGTGTTCGGCACGCGCCTGGTGGCCTTCGCCAACAGCGCCGGTGCCATCAGCATCCTCGACGCGTTCTGCCCGCACATGGGTGCCGACCTGTCCCAGGGCACCATTGAAAACGACGCCGTGGTCTGCCCGTTCCACCACTGGAAGTACGACACCAGCGGCAAGTGCGTGGACATCCCTTATTGCAAGCGCATACCGCCCAAGGCCAAGACCCGCAGCTGGCTGACCTGCGAGGAAAACAACCTGCTGTTCGTCTGGAACAACCCGGAAGGGCGCCCGCCGAAGGAGGGCGTGGTCATTCCGCACCTGCCGGAAATGGACGACCCGGAGTGGATCCATGACTGGAACATCGACACCATGCTGATCGAGACCAACCCGCGCGAGCTGGTCGACAACCTGGTCGACGCCCAGCATTTCGGGCCGGTGCACGGCACCCCGACCAAGTATTTCGCCAACGAGTTCGAAGGGCATATCGGCCGGCAGATCTTCCATGGCGACTCCGAGCGCTTGGGCGGCGACCTGATTGCGCCGTCGGCGTACTACGGGCCGGCCACCCACTTTACCGAGCTGAGCTCGATGTTCGGCGAGGTGCGGGTGCACGCGATCCTGCTCAACAGCCACGTGCCGGTGACCCCGGACAGCTTCGTGCTGCGCTTCGGTTGCATGGTCAAGCGTGTGCCGGGCCTGACCGACGAGCAGAACGGCGAGATCGCCAAGGCCTACGTCAAGAGCAACCGCGAGTCGTTCTACCAGGACGTGGTCATCTGGAAGCACAAGGTGCGCATCGACAAGCCGGTACTGGCCGAGAACGATGGCCCGGTGTATCACCTGCGCGAGTGGTACCAGCAGTTCTTCACCGACGAAGACCAGGTGCCAGCGAGCATGGCCGAGCGGCGCGAGATCATCACGGTGGATGAACGCTGAGTGCTTGCGCCCTGCCAGCCAGCCTGGCAGGGCGGCAGATCGAGAGGTGGGTCATGAAGATTCAGCGTTTTCTGGCGTACTGCGTGCCGCTGTCGGTGGTGCTGATCATCGGCCTGACGTTGTTGGCCTCGGCTGCGCCCGAGTCTGCCGGGGCCAGGGCCTGCCGGCAGATTCCGGGCTGCATGAGTATCCTGCCGAGCTTCCAGGGGTTTCCCGGGGTTCGTTGAGTGGTACAGGCGCAATAAAAAGCCCGGCCCTCGTTTGAGGACCGGGCTTTTGCATCCGTGGATCAGGCCAGCTGTTCCAGCTCGGGAACCGCTTCGAACAGGTCGGCGACCAGGCCGTAATCGGCCACCTGGAAGATCGGCGCTTCTTCATCCTTGTTGATCGCGACGATCACCTTGGAATCCTTCATGCCG
>NZ_NEHW01000015.1 GCF_002112505.1 Pseudomonas sp. R28(2017) | reverse complement strand
TGTGGACCGAGAAAGGCACCTACATCATCCCGATCAACCCGAAAGAGACCGACTACGAGAACACCCTGAACTACGCCTACGACGACCATCACATGCGTGGCCTTCGCGTGCAGCGGCTGATCGGTGGCGAGTCGATCTCGACCAGCCCGCAGCCACGCACCGTGCGCACGATCTCGCGCTTTCGGGTACTCGCCGATGACGGTGTGAACGTCACCGTGCGCTGCGCGCAGAACATCCGCGAGTTCCGCAAGGAAAGCCTCAAGCACTACAGCGCCGACCTGACCTACACCCTGGTCCGCGCCGTGGGCGGCTTCAGGATCCACCGCAAGGTGATCAGCCTGATCAACAGCGACGATGCCCTTGCTGGCATCGGCTACATCCTCTGAGGAGCGCGCCATGAATCAAGTCGCATTGGTAACTGGCGCCGGCCAGGGACTCGGCCAGCGCTTCTGCGCCCGGCTGCTTGCCGCAGGCTTCGACGTGGTGGTCTCGGACCGCGACCTGGCGCTGGCCCAGGCCACCGCCAAAACGCTGGGCGGGCGCACCCTGGCGGTCAAGCTCGACGTCAGCAACAAGGCCGACTTCGAGCAGGCCCTGGCCCAGGTGCTGGAGCACTTCGGCGCCCTGCACGCGGTGGTCAACAACGCCGCCGTCACCAAGACCACGCCGCTGATGCAGATCAGCCCCGAAGAGTTCGACGCCGTGGTCGGCCTCAACCTGCGCAGCGTGTTCCTCGGCTGCCAGGTGCTCGGCGCGCACCTGGCCGAAGCCGGCTACGGGCGGATCATCAACATGGCCTCGCTGGCCGGGCAGAACGGCGGCACCGCCACCGGTGCGCACTACGCGGCGAGCAAGGGCGCGATCGTCACCTTGACCAAGATCTTCGCCAAAGAGTTCGCCGGCCGCGGCGTCACCGTCAATGCCATCGCACCGGGCCCGATCGACTCGCCTGCGGTGCACGCCGCGGTGCCGGCCGAGCGTATGCAGGGGTTGCTGGCGAACATCCCGGTGCAGCGCCTGGGTGATGCCGATTTCCTTGGCGACCTGATCGTGCAACTGGCGCGGCCCGAGGCCTACTTCACCACCGGGGCGACCTGGGACGTGAACGGCGGCCTGTTCATGCGTTGATATTTTCCGGGGCGCCCACGCGCCCCTCTGTTAGGCGGGACACCGGCCATGAATGAACAACTGTTGAACGTAGTCGTGCGCAAGCGCGAGATCCAAGGGGCCGACGTGGTCGTGCTCGACCTGGGCCGGGCCGATGGCGCGGCGCTGCCGGCCTTCGAGGCGGGTGCGCATGTGGACATCCATGTCGCGCCGGGCCTGGTGCGCCAGTATTCGCTGTGCAGCGACCCGGCCGATGCCACGGTGTATCGCCTGGGCGTGTTGAAAGACCCGGCCTCCCGCGGTGGCTCGGCAAGCGTGCACGACACCCTGCTGGAAGGGCACGAGGTGCAGATCAGCACCCCGCGCAACCTGTTCCCGCTGGCGGCCGATGCGCGCCGCTCGATCCTGCTGGGTGGCGGCATCGGCATCACGCCGATGATTGCCATGGCCCATGCCCTGCACCAGCAGGGCGCCGAATTCGAACTGCATTACTGCGGGCGCTCGCGCAGCCGCAGCGCCTTCCTCGAGGCGCTGGCCAGCGCGCCGTTCGCCGCCCGGGTGGTCACCCACTTCGACGATGAAGAGGCCGCCCAGCGCCTGAACCTGGCGGCTGTGCTCGGCAGCGGCACGCCTGGCACCCACCTGTACACCTGCGGCCCGTCGGGCTTCATGGACTGGGTGATCGACGGCGCGCGCCAGCAGGGCTACAGCGAGGCGCACATCCACAAGGAATACTTCCAGGTCGAGGTCGACGCCAGCGGTGCCGGCTTCGAAGTGGTCGCCGCACGCAGCAACAAGACCGTGCAGGTCGCCGAGGGCCAGAGCATTCTCGACGCCCTGGCCCAGGTGGGCATCAAGATCGACATTTCGTGCGAGCAGGGCGTGTGTGGCACCTGCATGTGCGAAGTGCTCGAAGGCGAGCCGGACCACCGCGATGTGTACCTGACCGATGAAGAAAAAGCCGCGAACGACCAGATCCTGGTGTGCTGCTCGCGGGCCAAGTCGAACAAGCTGGTGCTGGATATCTGAGGAGCACGACCATGGTAGATGTATCGCAATTTCGCAATGCAATGGCGCTGCTCGGTGGCGCCGTATCGGTCATCACCACCGATGGCCCTGCCGGTCGTTTCGGCTTCACCGCTTCGGCGGTGTGCAGCGTGACCGACTCGCCGCCCACCTTGCTGGTGTGCATGAACCGCGCCTCGTACTCCAACGAGCAGTTCAAGGCCAACGGCGCGCTGTGCGTGAACGTGCTGGCCGGCACCCACCAGGAACTGTCGGGGGCGTTTGCCAACCGCAACCTGAACATGGACCAGCGTTTTGCCGTCACCGACTGGACGGTGCTGGAGAGTGGCGCGCCGGTGATGCAGGAAGCGCTGGTGAACTTCGATTGCCGGATTGCCCAGGTGCATGAGGTGGGCTCGCACAGCATCTTCTACTGCGAGATCCAGGACATCCGCCACGGCGGCGCCGATGACGGGCTGGTGTATTTCAACCGGGCCTACCACCGGGTGTGCGAGTCGTCGAAGGCTTGCTGAAAGCGGGGGCCGCACGGCGGCCCCGGTAGTCACAAGGTTTCGAGGTTGTGGAACACCACTTCCAGCATCTTGTTCAACCGCTGCACCTGCGCCTCGGTCAAGCCCTTGAAGCTGCGCTGGAACAACTCGCGGGTCACCTCCTGCATGCGTTCGATGTTCTGCAGGCCGACCTCGGTGATGCGCACCTGGGTCACGCGCCCGTCTTCGGGGCTGGGCGCGGTATCGACCAGGCCATCTTCCTTCATGCGGTAGACGATCTTGGTGATGGTCGACAGCTTGGCGATGGCGTGGGTGGAAATTTCGGAAATGCTCGATTCACCGTTCTCGTTGAGGATCCACAGCACGCGCCAGCGCGGCACGTCGAGGTCGACCTTCTTCAGCAGACGTTCCATGTTCTGGGTGTAGCGGCCGTGCACACGGGCCAGCCAGTAGAAGGGGAAATCTTCCTTGCGAAATTCATCGCTGGCCGGGTCGTGATGGCTGTGGCCTTTGTTTTTAGACGTGCTCATCGATTCACTACTTGTGCGGAAATAGTCGCGACATCATAGACCTTTCCGCGCATTTGACCACCGCAACTGCGCCAGTAATTACGGGAATGTTCAGTTGACATTTCCAGTAATTAGCACGCATGTTCTTGGCTGGGCCACGGTCCGGCATCCATTCTTGAGAAGGGCTCCACGAAAATGACAATCATAGTTGAAACCCTTGACCTGGGCGGCAGCGGCCCCCGGGTCGTGGTCAAGGACACCATTGACGTCGCCGGTACCGCGACCCGCGCCAGCAGCCAGGCGCTGGAGCACGCCCCGCTGGCCGAACGGCATGCCGAGGTGGTCAGCCAGTTGCTGGCCAACGGCGCGCGGCTGACCGGCAAGGTCAGCCTGCATGAGCTGGCGTTCGGCACCACCGGCATCAACCATTACACCGGCACGGCGGCGAACCCGCGCTTCCCCGGGCGCATTCCGGGTGGCTCTTCCAGCGGTTCGGCGGCGGCGGTGGCGGCGGGCCTGGCCGACTTCAGCCTGGGCACCGACACCGGGGGCTCGGTGCGGGTACCGGCGTGCTGCTGCGGCGTGTTCGGCCTCAAGCCGACCTTTGGCCGGGTCAGCCGCAAAGGCGTGATGCCGGCGCACACCAGCCTCGACTGCGTCGGCCCGTTCGCTGCGAGCCTGCCGATGCTGGTGCGGGCTATGTGCATGATCGACCCGACCTTCACCCCGGCGCAGGTCCCGGCCAAGGCCCGTATCGGCGTGCTGCGGGTCACTGCCGAGGCGGCGATCCACAAAGTGGTGCAGGGCGCCCTGACCGCCAGCGGGCTGCCACTGGGCAACGTCGAGCTCAAGCATTTTGGTGCGGCCTACGAGGCCGGCATGGTGGTGATCAACCGCGAGACCTTCGCGGGCTGTGGCCATTTGCTGGAAACCGGCAAGGTCGGTGCCGACATCGCCGGGCGCCTGGCGGCGGCGGGGCAGACCACCGACACGGCGCTGGCCGAAGCGGAAGAGGTGCGCCGGCGCTTCACCGCGGAAGTCGACCAGGCCCTGGCCAGCTACGATGTGCTGGCGCTGCCGACCATGCCGAACTTCCCGCTGCGCCTGGAAGATGCCGCGGACACACGAGCGGTGCTGGGCATGACTTCGCTGGTGCGGCCGTTCAACCTGTCCGGGCACCCGGCCTTGAGCATCCCGCTGGGCAGCGAGGCCGGCCTGCCGGTTGGCCTGCAACTGGTGGCGGCCAAGGGCGCCGACGAGAAGCTGCTGGCCGTGGCCGAGCGTTTGCTGCTGAACCTGTTCTGAGGTGGCGATGAACGATATCCATGAATTGCAGGCCCGCCTGCAACGCTTCGAAGACCAGCAGGCCATTCGCGTGTGCATCAACCGCTACATGGAATTGTGCGACCAGCTCGACGCCAGCACCCCGCTGGACGAGCTGGCCGGGCTGTTCACCCGTGAGGCCGTGTGGGAGGGCAAGGGGGCCAAGTACGCCGCGAGTTTCGGCGGCTACCGGGGGCGTGAGGCAATCGGTGCGATGTTCGCCACCTACATGAAGACCCCGGCGCACTTTGCCTTGAACGTGCACTTCCTGACCAGCGAGGTCATCGAGGTGGAAGGCGGGCAGGGGCTGGGGCGGTGGGTGATGCTGCAGACCAGCACCTTTGCCGACGGTGCCTCGCACCTGAACGCGGCGCGTTTGACGGTGCGGTTCGCGCAGGAGGAAGGGCAGTGGCGGATGGCGCATTTCCAGACCGAGAACCTGTTCAGCCGGCCGGTGACCGCCTGGAACAGTGAGGCGCCTTTGCCGGTGCCTGATCGATAATCGGGTTAGCCTCTTCGCGGGCACGCCCGCTCCCACAGGTATTGCACAAACTTCAAGCGCTGTGCGGTACCTGTGGGAGCGGGCGTGCCCGCGAAGAGGGCGACTCAGAAGGTACTGACGAACACCACCTGGCTGTACAGGTTGCGGTTGTCATTGCCCAGCTGCGTCCCGCCTTGCTCGGCACTGTGATCGGGCTGGTACAGGCCCACCAGCGGCACGATCATCAGGTGGTCGTTGATTGTCCACTCCGCATAAAGATCCACCTCATGCCCGTCGGCATTACCCAGGCTGCGGTCGATGGTGTCGAACTTGAAGCCCAGGATCCCGACGTTGAGCGATGGGGCAGGGCTCACCGTCAACCCTACTTTCTGGATCCGCGCATTGCTGTTGAACGGCCCGGCATAGTTGCCGGCCACTTCACCCTGGAACCAGGTGCCCAGGCCGCGGCTCAGGCCATAGAACAAGGTGTCATAGCCTTCGGAGAAACGGCTGTAGCGGTAGCTGACATTCGGTTGCCACGGCACGTCGGCGAAGGTCCAGCCGGCTTCCAGGTACCAGGCATCCTCGGTGGCGGTGTGCGGCTTGTCCTGCTTGGCGTACTCGCCGGACAGGAACAGGTTCTCCACCCCGGCATTGCCCTGGCCGCGCAGGCTGTAGGTCTTCATGCCGTCGCGTTCCAGCTGCTGCGGCGAGGCGAATGCCTTGTCGACGTGGGTGGTGTCGATGTAGGTCAGGCCGACCGTGCCGGCATCGGCCACGTGCTCCAGGGTGGCGACGTGCATTTCGGTCTTGGCCTGGGCGCGGTTGTCCGACTGCAGCCACATCAGGTCGCTGCGCCAGCCCTGCTTGCCGCCCAGGCGCAGCACGGCGGTCTTGTCGAAGCTCTTGCGCGCCGCCAGGTAGTAGGCGCCGCCGCGGTTGAACTGGCCGTCGGCCAGGCCATGGCCGATGTTCAGTGCGTCGCCCTGGATCAGGAAGCCGTCACCGACCGCGATCATCTGCTTGCCGAACGACAGGTCGATGCCATCCTCGCCGAGTGCGGGCACCAGGTTGCCCGACTTCCAGCCCAGGTAGGCATCCTCGATCTTGGTGGTGCGTTCGCTGCCGTCACTGAAGCCGGCGGCGTCGCCATCGCCCCAGGTGCCGGAGCTGAGCAGGGCGAAGGCGCCGTACAGCGAGCCACTGCCGCCCAGGCGCTGGTCGCCGCTCAGGCCGTACTTGATGTAGCCCTCGCGCCACGAGGTGGAGCCGGGCTGGTCGCGGGCGATGGCGTAGCTTTCTTCACTGTGGAACGCACCGAACACGGCCTCCACGTTGGCATTGAGGTGGCGCTCGTCATCGCCGTAGAGCTCCAGTGCGGACGCCTCAAGCGAGACCCCGGCGAGGACTGCGGCCAGGGTGAGACGGAACGGGCGGTGATGCATGGTCTGGCTTCCTTTGTTATGGGTTTGGCAGAAGTTCCGAAGACATGCCAACGATCATGCAGGAAGCCCCGGCGCCGGCTTTTGTGCTGGCTGCCAGTTGGTTTGGGTGCTGTGCCAAGGTGACGGCAGGGCCTGCCCTTTTGCGGACAAGTCGGCGCGCCGAACCGCCGCGAAGAGGCCGCTACAGGCGGCTTGTCAGTTGGCGTGGCGCCGGCGGTATTCGCCGGGGGTCATGCCGAAGCGGGCCTTGAACGCGGTGCTGAAATAGCTCGAGTCGGAAAAGCCCCAGGCGTAGCCCAGCGACGAAACCTTCTGGTCCATGGCCGGGTTGCGCAGGCTCTCGGCGCAGAAGTCCAGGCGGCGGTTGCGGATGTACTGGGCGATGACCAGCTCGTGCTTGGCGAAGATGCGGTACAGGCTGCGCATCGAAATGCCCACTTCGCGGGCGATGAACTCGGGGCTGAGGCCTTCGCAGGTGATGTTCTGGTCGATCAGCGCCAGGGCCTTGCGGAACATGCGTTCGTGGCTGCCGGGGATGGCGTCCTGGGCAATGGCCGGGCGCAGCAGGGTGATCAGGGCGTCGAGCACCGCCTGGCTCTCGTGGTTGGCCATGTGCTGGGTGCGGCCGGCTTCGAGCATCATCAGCCGGGCCATGCTGGCCAGCGGCGTGTTGGCCTCGATCCGCCTGGCACAGGCCACGCCGATGCCCCGGGTGCCGCTTTGCACCTGGCTGCGCGGCAGGATCAGCGACAGCTGGCGCGAGCGCTGGTGGAAGTGCATGTCCAGCGGGGTGCTGGCATCGATCAGGGTGAGGTCGCCGGCCTGCAGTTCGATGCGGGCATCCTGGTGCTCGATGCGCGAGGTGCCGGCCATCTGCAGCACGGCGTAGTAGTGGTCGGCACTGCTGGCACGGATTTCCCGCGGGCCGCGGAACAGGTTGACCTGGGTCATGTCGACGATACTCATGGAGATCTGGCCTGCCTGGCACTTTTCCAGCTGGCCGACGAAGCCGGCGTCGAGCTTGCGGCCGTTGAAATGGCCGCAGGCTTCATTGACCTGGCTCAGCCAGGCCTGGAAGTGGTCGTCGGAAACACGGCTTGCAGGGGTCATGGATGCCTCGCACGGTAGGGCTTGACGCGATCGCTCGGGCGACCTCTTGGTCTATGGGGTATGCCTTGAAAATCACTTGAATATTCAAGCAAAAAGCAGGCCTGAAGACCGCCGTAGCTGTGCTGCTTGCAAGGCAAGGCTTTGATTTCAATGAGGTAATGGGTGCGTCTGGGAGGCTTTGAACCGAACGGGCAGGCATGCAGCCCCCGTTCGGCGCTTCGAAATGTAGCAATTTGAGACAGCAGTGTTTCCGCCAGCCGCTCAGGTGTGCGGCACAGCCTTGGCTGCGGGCGTGCCGGCATATTGAGGCTTGAGGTGGCCCTGCTCATCGAGCAGATAGGCATCCATGACTTCGCGTACCACCGGCCCGGCAACGCGCCCGCCGGCCTCGCCGTTCTCGATCATCACCGCCACCACCACGCTGGGGTGGTCGGCCGGGGCGAAACCGACGAACAGGGCGTTGTCGCGGTGCCGCTCCAGGGTCTTGTTGCGGTTGTAGCGCTCACCCTGCTTGATCGCCACCACCTGCGCCGTGCCGCTCTTGCCGGCGATGCGGTACTGGGCGCCGGCGGCCGCGGCGCGGGCGATGCCGCGCGGGTCGTGCATGACCATCTGCATGCCGACGTTGACCTGGTCCCAGGCGTGCTTGTCGTGCAGCACGATGTCGGGCATCGGGTTGGGGTCGACCGGCGCCTCGCCACCCACGGTCATGGCCAGGTGCGGGCGGTGCCACACGCCCTTGCTCGCCAGCAGGCTGGTGGCCTGGGCCAGCTGCAGCGGGGTGACCTGCATGTAGCCCTGGCCGATGCCGAGGATCAGCGTCTCGCCCGGGAACCAGGCCTGGCGCCGGGTGGCGCGCTTCCATGCCTGCGAAGGCATCAGCCCGGGGGCTTCCTCGAACATGTCCAGCGAGACCTTCTGGCCCAGGCCGAACTCGGCCATGTAGTCGTGCAGGCGGTCGATGCCGAGCTTGTGCGCCAGGTCGTAGAAGTAGGTGTCGTTGGAACGCATGATGGCGGTGTACATGTCTACCCAGCCATCGCCACTGTGGTTCCAGTTGCGGTACTTGTGGTCGTAGTTGGGCAGCTCGTAGTAGCCCGGGTCGAACACCCGGCTGCCGGGGGTGATCACGCCGCTGTCGAGGCCGGCGATGGCCACTTCGGGTTTGACCGTCGAGCCGGGTGCATACAGGCCGCGCAGCACACGGTTGAACAGCGGCCGGTCGATCGAGTCGCGCAGGGCGGCGTACTGCTTGAAGCTGATGCCCTTGACGAACAGGTTGGGGTCGAAGCTTGGGTTGCTGACCATCGCCAGCACGTCGCCGTTGGCCGGGTCGAGTACCACCACGGCGCCACGACGGTCGCCCAGGGCCTTTTCGGCGGCCACCTGCAGGTGCGAGTCGAGGCTGAGGATGATGTCCTTGCCGGGGATCGGGTCCTTGTGGTTGAGCACGCGCATCACCCGGCCCTGAGCGTTGGTTTCCACTTCCTCGTAGCCCACGTGGCCGTGCAGCTGGGCTTCGTAGAAGTGCTCGATGCCGGTCTTGCCGATGGACTGGGTACCACGGTACTCGGTGCTGTCGAGGGTCTTGGCTTCTTTTTCGTTGATGCGCCCGACGTAGCCCACCGAATGGGCGAAGTGTTCGGCCAGCGGGTATTCGCGGATGAACTGGGGTTCGACGTCCAGGCCTGGCAGGCGGAACTGGTTGACCGCGATCAGGGCGATCTGCTCTTCCGTCAGGCCGACCATCAGGGTCACTGGCTCGAACGGTTTGCGGCCGCGGCGCAGGTCCTTGTCGAACTGCTTGCGGTCGTCCTCGCCGAGGCCGAGGATTTCGGCCAGGCTGTCGAGCACCTTGGCCGAGTCACCGGCGCGCTCGCGGGTCATGGTCAGGTCGAAGCTGGGCTTGTTGTCGGCCAGCACCACGCCGTTGCGATCGTAGATCAACCCGCGCTCAGGGGCGATGGGCAGGATGTGCACGCGGTTGTTTTCCGACACCGCGCTCTGCTGGTCGTGTTGCAGCACCTGCAGCACGTAGAGCCGGCCCACCAGGACGGCGCACAGGCTGAACACCAGGGCGGCGCAGGCCAGGAGCCGGCGGTTGACCAGGTGTTTTTCCTTTTCGTGGTCCTTGAGGGGGATCGGTTGCGGCATGGGGGCTCTGTGCAGTAGCGGATTCGGCAGGCGAGGGCTTCGCCCTCGTTCGCGGGCAAGCCCGCTCCCACAGGTACCGCGCAAGCTCAAGATCGGCGCAGTAGCTGTGGGAGCGGGCTTGCCCGCGAATGGGCCGCCCAGCGGCCCCGGGGCCGGCGATGCTACGCAACCCGGCCCCGCGCCTCAAGGCAAGCGCGACCCGGTCACCGCCCCGGATCGCGCATCCCGCCCACCATCAGGGCGTTAACGCGAACATGAAGATTTGTTCATCAGGTTTCAGGTTTGCCTGTCAGTGCGCGTGTTCGGCCTGTTTCCTGGCCGGCGCCGAGGCATGCCCATGGGCCTCATCCACTTCGATGATCGGCACTTCCTTGCCCTCACAGTCGAACAGCTTGCCATCGCGGAAGAAGTCGCCTTCATTGAGCCAGGCCACGTCATGGTAACGCAGGGTCCGCTCGCTGGCGGCGACGAACACCGACTGCTGGTCGGAGTTGCCGGCGCGCAGGTGGTTGAACAACAGGTTGAGCAGGATCGCCATGATCGCCGACGAGCTGATGCCGGAGTGGAAGATGGTCTCGAACCAGCTCGGGAAGTGGTGGTAGAAGCCCGGTGCGGCGATCGGGATCATGCCGAAACCGATCGAGGTGGCGACGATGATCAGGTTCATGTTGTTGCGGTAGTCCACCTGGGCCAGGGTACGGATGCCGCTGGCCGCGACGGTGCCGAACAGCACCACGCCGGCGCCGCCGAGCACGGCGGTCGGCACGGCGGCCACCAGCCGGCCCATCACCGGCAACAGGCCGAGGGTGACCAGGATCAGGCCGGCGCTGGCCACCACATAACGGCTCTTGACCCCGGTCACGGCCACCAGGCCGACGTTCTGCGCGAAGGCGCTCTGGGTGAACGAGCCGAACAGTGGCGCCAGGGCGCTGGAGATCATGTCGGCGCGCAGGCCGTTGCCCAGGCGCCGGGCATTGACGTCGGTGCCGATGATCTCGCCCACGGCGAGGATGTCCGCCGAGGTTTCGACCATGGTCACCACGATGACGATCAGCATCGACAGAATCGCCGCCAGCTGGAACTCGGGAGTGAAGTGCAGCACTTCGGGCAGTGCCACCGAAGGGCCGTCGAGCGCGCGGGAGAAATCGGCCATGCCGAACGCCATGGCCACCAGGGTGCCGATGACCATCGCCAGCAGGATCGACAGGCGCGACAGGCTGGCGCTGCCCAGCTTGCTCAGTAACAGCACGCAGGCCAGGGTGAACGCGGCCAGGCTGATGTTGGCGGTGCTGCCGAAATCGGCCGCCTGGCTGTTGCCGCCCATGGCCCAGCGCGCCGCCACCGGCATCAGGGTCAGGCCGATGGTGGTGATGACGATGCCCGTCACCAGCGGCGGGAAGAACTGGATGATGCGCGAGAACAGCGGGGTGATCAGCAGGCCGACCAGCGACGAGACGATCACGGCGCCGAACACCACCTGCAGGCCGTTGGTGCCGTCATTGCCGATGATCGCAACCATGGTCGCCACGCTGGCGAAGGACACCCCCTGGACCAGCGGCAGGCGGCAGCCGAAGAACGGGATGCCGAGGGTCTGCAGCAAGGTCGCCAGGCCCCCGGCGAACAGCGAGGCGGCGATCAGCATGCCGACATCGGCCGGCGACAGGCCAGCCGCCTGGCCGATGATCAGCGGCACGGCGATCATGCCGCCGTACATGGTCAGCACATGCTGCAGGCCATAGGCGAAGTTGGCGCCAATGCCGAGGTTCTCGTCTTCCGGACGAGGTGTAGCGGGAGAAGTCATGGTGAGTAGCTCGCTTTTGTTTTTGTTACGCGTCTAACTGCACGGATTCAGTCGCATTTCGGTGGTGCGGGTGTTACAGGGTCGCAGCCGGGCGCGCCGCGCTCCTGCGAGCGCGGCGGCCGGGGTGGTTCAGGTTATTCGCCGCTGACGAGCTGGTAGGCCAACTGGTTGTGGCGTTCCAGTACCCGCGGCAGGTCGATGGTGGTGATGCGGCCATCCTGCACCACCACCCGGCCATTGATCACGCTGGTGTCGACGTGGGTCGGGGTGCAGAACACCAGGGCCGCCAACGGGTCGTGCAGGGCACCGGCGTAGGCCACGTGGCCCAGGTCGAAGGCGACGAAGTCGGCGATCATGCCGGGTGCCAGGGCGCCGATGTCGTTGCGGTTGAGCACCTTGGCGCCGCCCAGGGTGGCGATTTCCAGGGCCTCGCGGGCGGTCATCGCGTCCGGGCCGAAGCCGACGCGCTGCAGCAGCAGCGCCTGGCGCACTTCGCCGATCATGCTGGCGCCGTCGTTGGAGGCCGAGCCATCCACCCCCAGGCCGACCGGTACGCCGTGGTCGCGCATCTTGCGGATCGGCGCGATGCCCGAGGCCAGGCGCATGTTCGAGCAGGGGCAGTGGGCGACACCGGTGCCGGTGCGGGCGAACAGCTCGATGCCGTGCTGGTCGAGCTGCACGCAGTGGGCGTGCCACACGTCGTGGCCGACCCAGCCGAGGTCTTCGGCATATTCGGCCGGGGTCATGCCGAACTTCTCGCGGCTGTAGGCGATGTCGTTGACGTTCTCGGCCAGGTGGGTGTGCAGCGACACGCCGTAGTTGCGCGCCAGCACCGCAGCTTCGCGCATCAGGTCACGGCTGACCGAGAACGGCGAGCAGGGGGCCACCACCACGCGCAGCATCGAACCGTGGCTGGCATCGTGGTAGTCCTCGATCAGGCGCTGCGACTCCTTGAGGATGTCGCTTTCCTTCTCCACCACCGAATCAGGCGGCAGGCCGCCCTGGCTGCGGCCCACACTCATGCTGCCGCGGGCGGCGTGGAAGCGCATGCCGATCTCGCCGGCAGCGTGGATGCTGTCGTCGAGCTTGCAGCCGTTGGGGTAGATGTACAGGTGGTCGCTGGAGGTGGTGCAGCCAGAGAGGATAAGCTCGGCCATGGCCGTCTGGGTCGACACCGAGATCATTTCCGGGGTCAGCCGCGCCCAGATCGGGTACAGGTTGGTCAGCCAGTTGAACAGCTCGCCGTCCTGGGCCGCAGGCACCACGCGGGTCAGGCTCTGGTACATGTGGTGGTGGGTGTTGACCAGGCCCGGGATGACCACCTTGCCGGCCATGTCGAGGATCACATCGGCGTGCTGCGGCAGCGTATCGCTGGGGCCGACCTGCTTGATCAGGTTGTCTTCGATGTACAGGCCGCCGCCTTTGATCTCGCGGCGTTCGCCGTCCATGGTGACCAGCAGTGCGGCGTTCTTGACCAGGAGGGTCTTGGGGGTGTGTTGCAGGGAAGCTTGCATGTCTCATGCCTGGCGCAATACGCAGCGACGTTGGCCGGTGTCGTAGGCGCACAGGCATGCATGTAAGCAAAGTTTGAAATTTTTGTATACAGAAAAATGCCGGGGCCCGCAGGCCCCGGTACGTTTCAACCCGCTTGCACGGGCGCCTTGCTGGCGCCTTTGCGCAGCCCTGTGACGCCCCAGGCGAGGCCCAGCACGGCAGCGATCACCGAGCCAGACAGCACGCCGAGTTTGGCCGCGCCCAGCGAGGCCGGGTCGCTGTAGGCCAGGTTGGCAATGAAGATCGACATGGTGAAACCGATGCCAGCCAGCAGGCCGATCAGGGTGATGCCGCGCCAGTTGACCTGGGCCGGCAGGCTGCACCAGCCCAGGCGCACCATCAGCCAGCTGACGCTGATGATGCCCAGCGGCTTGCCGGCCACCAGGGCCACGGCCACGGCGGTCATCACCCAGTGCGGCCCCTCGGCCGACAGGTCGATGCCCGACAGGCCGACGCCGGCGTTGGCCAGGGCGAACAGCGGCATGATCGCGTAGGCCACCCAAGGGTGCAGGGCACCGCCCACACGGGTCACCGGGGCCACCAGTTCACGCTGGGCCAGGCGCAGGCGCTTGAGTGGGGCGCTCAGGTCGCCGGTGTCCTGCTCGGGGGCCTTGGCGCGGCCGAGCAGGTCGTTGGTGAAGCGCGACACTGCATCCAGCGGGCGCTCGCCGATCGGCATGGCGGCAACCGGGGTCATCAGGCCGAGGATCACGCCGGCCAGGGTCGGGTGGGCACCGGTCATCAGCATGCCGACCCAGGTGATGGCACCAGGGATGACATAGGCCCAGGCCGAGCCAACGCCGATCTTCTGCAGCCCGATCACCAGCAGCAGGCCGACGGCGGCGACGCCGAAACCGCTGTAGTCGAGGCCACCGGAGTAGAAGACGGCGATGATCAGCACGGCGATGATGTCATCGATGATCGCCAGGGCCAGCAGGAACACGCGGATGTTGGAGGGGATCGACTTGCCCAGCAGGGCCAGCACGCCCACCGCGAAGGCGATGTCGGTAGCGGTCGGCACCGCCCAGCCTTGCTGCTCGGCTGGCGCATGGCCGAAGGCCAGGTAGATCAGCGCAGGTACCGCAACGCCGCCCACCGCGGCGGCCATGGGCAAGGTGGCCTGACGCAGGCTGGCCAGGGCGCCTTCGTGGATTTCGCGGCGGATTTCCATGCCCACGACCAGGAAGAAGATGGTCATCAGGCCATCGTTGATCCAGAAGTGCAGGGATTGCGAGAAGCTCAGCGAGCCGATGCCGAAGCTGACCGGCGTGTGCCACAGCGCGTCGTAGCTGGCGGCGGCCGGGGAGTTGGCCCAGATCAGGGCAGCGACAGCCGTGATCAGCAGGACGATGCCGCTGACCGCTTCGATATGAAGGAAACGCTCGAAATTGGCGAAGGCGCGTTGGGCCAGGCGCTGGGCGCGGGTCAAATGGGTTTTTTGCATAGGCGCAAGAACTCCTGCAGGCGGCCCGACCTGCACTGTTCTTTAACCTGCATCACTGCACCTTGCAGCTAGCACCCGCGGGGGAGTTTAGCGGGTGGGGGGGAGGGAGGCCAAGGATTTCCGCCTTTTCAGCCTCCGATGTGTGTGGTTGGTTTCACGGTTGTTCTGCTTGGGCAGGGGCGGTGCGGGATTCCAGGTCCATTTCGGCGGGCCAATTGACCTCGGGGGCCAGGCGGTCAAATGGGTTACGTAAAGCTATTTTTCCCTCAGTGTTCGGGCCCGGAGTCTCATCCTTGTTACTGGAGGGATGGAGGAAGTCGGGAATTGCTTCGGGGCCCTGTTGCATGTACAGCCTGACGATGGCCCAGTATTGCTCGCCTTCCTCTATATCGTCGGTAAAGAACACGCGGTCGATTACTTCGTCGGTGCCGAGTTTGCAGATCGAAATCTTCACTTCCTCCTTGAACCCACCGTAACCGGGAGCATAAACTCGGTACGCCTCGAGGGTGAGGTCATCCCAGTCGTAAGCTACGGGTATCACGCCCCAGTTCTTTTTGCCGAATGGGTTTAGGTGGGTGAATCGGTACTGATAGAAATAGACCTTGCGACGTTGTCTGTTGAAACGGATGGGTTCATTGTTGGGAAAGCCAAGATCCATTCGGATGTAAGGAGTTAGGAGGCAGAAGATGCAGGCGTGAAAGAAAATATACCAAGAGAGCTCTTTTAGTCCTGCTGAATCTAGCTTGAGCGGGAAGTGGCTGAAATATCTGATTGTAAAGTACAGGGTCATAATTGATGTCGCGACGCCTAAGATAATCCAACCACCTCTTAGTTTTAAGGTGGCTCGGGATAACTCGAGGTGGTTTTCATTTATGTCGGTTAAATTGTGAGGTGGCTTTTTAACTCTAGGGTCAATGGCCGCTTCGGTATTGGGGGCAGGTAGATCGTATTTCCAACCGAGATCTCGATCAGGCTTTTCCATTGTTTGTTCCCGATGTGGTAGGTTTTACGCATGATCTTCCTGGGATGGCTTGGTGCGAGATTCTAGGTCCATGTCAGCGGGCCATTGGACTTTTGGTGCACGCTGATCAAAAGGGTTGGAATGAATGCCCTCATTCCATTCCCAAGGCGGATTGACGAACTCAGGGAGCGCGTCGGGCCCTTGCTGCATGAACAATCTTGCTATATTCCAATACTGTTCGCCTTTTTCTATGTCTGCAGTGAAGAAAACGCGGTCAATTATCTCGTCGGTTCCAGGCTTGCAGACAGATATCCGGACTTCCTCCTTTAAGCCGCCATACCCCAAAGGTGCATAAAAGCGATAAACTTCGGCAGTGAGATTCTCCCAGTCGTAAGCAACCGGTTTAACTCCCCAGTTCTTGCGGCCGAACGGGTGAAGGCGATCCATTCGGTACTGGTAGAAGTAGACTTTTCGGCGGTGCCGGTTGAAGCGGATAGGTTCGTCGCGTGGCAGTTCCAACTCGAAACGAAGGTAGGGCGTAACTATAAAGAATGACCCAATGAATGTGGCTAGTGCTACGCTCGCAAGAACCAAGTCGATTTTAGGGAATGAACTGAAGTAATTAAATATTGAAAAAGTTGTTTCTAATGTGACTAGTAGAAGCAAAATTGGCCCAATAACGATCCAGTACCCCCTGAATTTCAGTATGGATCTTGGGATTTCCAGATGATTTTGGCTGATTTGATTTGGTGGTGGGTCTAGCTGGTCGGAAATTGATTGCAGAAGAGCCGGCGCATTTGGAGCGGGTAGGTCATATTTCCAGCCAAATCCGCGATGAGGAAGGGTCATTGTTTTTCCTCCTGTATTTTTACTTCTGCGACAGCGTCCGGAATGTTTCGATCTGGCCAGTAGGCCGATACAAGGGTGGCGGATAAAATGTTGTGTCTTCCAATGACAGGAGTGAGCTCTACGGTTCCAGTGATGACTTTCAAGTTGTAATTATCTTGGGGCTGCGGAAGCTTTTGATTGGTGTTTGTTATTTTAATGGTGTCTGCTTTGTAGTCCGGGGTTCTAGGGCGTTTCGAGGGTGCTAGGGAAGTGTGGTTGGCGGTTCTTGTTGTCAGGGATGGAACAAAATATTGTTCACTTGCAATTACTTCACCTCCAGTATGATCTGGTGGGTTACCGTCTCCTGAACGATGGATTATTAAGGCCCAGAGGTATCCGGAAGTGCCTTCTGTGAATTGAGGGAGCATGATTCTGAATTTTAGTGTTGTATTGGTTTCCAGGTTGACAAGGCCACCTATTTTCGGACTCGTTGCATGCTCTGCTTTGACGGTTACGAATGTCAGTCCATTTGTCAGGCCCAGTGTGCATGCATTCAATTCGGAGATTGCAATGTCCGCATAATTTGGCGAGTCCCAGTGGATTCGTGGGGATTCGTTGGCGTTGCCGAAATAACAGCGCCTAGCCCACCGCTCTAGAGGTGTTGATTCGCTCTCAGTGGCTGTTTTCATCAGGGTATACGTGACAAAGCCAAGTACTATCGCGATTCCTAAAGGCCCAAACATGATCGGGTAGAATACAGCAGCAGTTGAGAATACGGTGCTGAGTATTCCGGCGATGAAAGTGTACCTGTACCATTCGTATGAGGTTTCGTCGCCAGAGGTACTGCTTCGCCTCATTGCGAGCAATGCCTGAATTGAATCAAAGAGTCCGGTGATGGCGCTGATGGCTGCCCCGGTTCTCGCAACTGTACGACCAATGGAGAACCTGTTTTCTATTTTCGCTCTGTGTGGCATCAATAAGCCCAAAAGCTCTATTTCTCCACCAAGAAGACCTAGGCTCGATCCATATAGGGCCATCATGGCCTCATTGGACTTCGGGCCGATTTCTTCCTCCACTATTTTGAGGTTCTTTTCGAGGCTATCGTTCATCAAGTAGAGCCCACCCAGCGAAAGTAGCAACTCCCAGCCTCTTCCCGTTCTTCGTAGCCCGCTGAAGCTGTCGCGGACCAATTGCGATGCTTGGCCCGCGCTGATCTTCATCCCATTCAGCGTCTTCCGCGCATCCAACTCCAGTGTTCCCGCCGCGACTTTGACGTCCACCAGCGCCATCTTCGCCGCATCATTCAGCTGATTGACGTTCAGCTTCACCTCCCTGGCCAACCGCTCATGCAGGTCATGCGCCGTGCCTGCGACCCAAACGCTGACCGGGATTACCTGGTGCGCCACTTTTGGATCGAGCACGGCCAAGCTCAGCAGGCCGGTCTGGATGATCGGTTTGACTTTTTCTGCTTGCCTGAATATGCCGGCCTTCACGTCTTCGAGGTCCGGCATCATCTGCGCCCGCGCTTCGGCCAGTTTCTTGCTGGCGCTGTTTTGCAGTTCACGCAGGTGAGCGCTCTGCAGCGCGTAGTACTCGCCTAGCTTCATCTGCACCTGCAGTTCGATTAGGTGCACACCGTTGTAAATCCGCTGGCTGGCACTGTTCAGGTGCCGCACGGCGTGCTGGATACCAGGGTCGAGCCGCGCCTGCAGGCGCAGGCTGGCGGCATTCACCGCACCCTGCAGTTCGGTGATGGCCTGCTTGAGCGAGTCTCGCATCTTCAGGCCGGCGTCTTCACTGGTGATGAACTTGCTCAAGGCGTTGTAGAGCTTTTCGCTGTCGTTCCAGTTGATTGGCTCGGTTGGCGAGAAGCTTGGCAGCAGTGCCGCCATTAGAGGGCCGTCGCGCAGTAACAGAGCGCGGTAGGGTGGGCTGTTCGGGTCTTGCAGCCACTTCAGCCACAGCGTTTCACTGGTGCCCGGGGCTGGCTCAGAATTGGTGGGCGGCGCTTCGGTGATGCCACCGGCCAGGCATGCAGCAATGGTCTTGCTGTAGGCAATGCCCGATTCGCGGTCCCGGCCATCGTAGTCGTGCTGTTCGATCAGGGCGAAGGCCGCGTTTTCGCAAAGGTTCGCGTAGGTGCTGGCATGCCGGTCGATGAAGGCCTGAAAGCGAGCTTCCTCTTGGTCGTATTCGGCATGGAATGCCGCACGCCGTGGCTCGTCGTAGCGCTCTTCGAGTTTTTCATCGCTCTCGCGCTGGTGCATTTCGACTATGCGCTGGCGTTCTACCTCGGGAGCGGTGAACAGCGGCGGCCCGTCGCCAGTCTGTGGCTCGGACGTCATGGGTACTTTCTGCGCCGCCCACTCACGCTGGGTAGCGCGGATGATTTGCAAGATCTGCGACGTCTGCAGCTGATAGGCGCGCAGCGGGTCCTCACGCCAGGCCTGGCGCTTGATCACCCAGTTCAGGCGCTGGTGGTTGTACTCCTGAATCAGCCCGACAGTGTCGTCGAGCACCACCGCCAGCACGCCGTTTTCCAGCTGGTGGCGGGCCATGGCGTTGACCAAGTAACCGCGCAGGGCAGTCTTGCGCAGGAAACGGCTGTGGAAGCCATGGGCACTGTCGAACGGGCCGTTCAGTTGCTGGGCATACTCGAATACCTGGCGATCGACCTGGAGGTTCTCCGGGGTCATGGCCAGGCCCAGTAGCTCAGGGTGCTTGCGCGCCTGGATCAGGTCCAGGCCTTCGAAGCGCTGCGCAGGCGCTCGGCCGCTCTCGTAGGCTTGCAGCACGCTGACCGGCCAGGGATCGCTGGAGAAAGCCAGCCAGGCCGAACCGTAGGTGTCGGTGTCGACATTGAGGAAGGACGACGGGATGTCGTGGTCGTCATGCACGCAGCGCTCGGGCAGCGACGGGGGTGGTCCCAGGTTCGGCTCGTAGGGATTGAAGCGGCGCAGGTGGCCTTGCGCGGTGACTTCGTAGGCATGCCAGATACGCTGGTCGAGCAGCACATAGAGGTAGCCGCTGCGCAAGGTGCGCAGACCCATCCGGGTTTGCGTGGCGGGGTCGCTGCCGGGGCGGGTATCGGGGACCACGGCGCGGCGCAGGGGGAGGATCGGCAGGCCCTGGCGCTGGCAGGCTTTGCAGGGAGTAAGCAGGAAGTCTGTTTCGGTGATCAGGTTGGCAATGTCTTGAGAGAAACCCATGGGAAGTCCTCGTCTAACAGCTGGCGGCGCTTAGAACTGCGATTCTGATTTAGTATTCGAAGTCAGCCGTTGAAATTAAGCTGGCAAAGGAAGGCTAGCGAGGAATCACTTCGTTTTGGAAATTTCGACTTCCTAAAATGTTGTAGGAAAAGTTACCCGAATAGTAAATTTTCTATTAATTGAGAGGGCAGGTTTAAAGTCTCAGAGTTCGACTGAGAGATGGATTGAAATCAATCTGTTTGTTTGGTTTGGCTTCAGGATTTTCTCCTTCATCTACGATTGCTCGGGACGACGCGCAGCCGCAGCGCGACACAAGGTCGCTCCTACCAAGAGGCCAAGCCGGCATGCCCGATTATTGAATTCAATAATGTCGCCGTGCCACTATCCGGACAGCTGAGCTGCCAGCGTGCTCCCTCCGCCCGGCATGTTCGTCTCGACTGATTACACTGTTGAAGTCGCCACATAAGGAATGCCGTGGATGGTTTGCATGTTGCTGGGTCGTGCTGCCGAATCGGCAGGTCGCCTGTGGGCGAACAGGGTGGGCATCGGGCGTTCATGGAGCGGGCAGCCATGAGCAAACCCGCACGCGCAATCTCCCTGCAATGGCTGGTGGCCCTGGCCATCATGCTCGGCATGCTGCTGCTCGGCGCCGGCCTGGCCTGGCAGGGCTACCGCGGCATCAGCCAGGCCCTGGTGGCCGCGGCCGGCGATGCCGCGCAGCAGGTCGGCAAGACCATCGACGAACGCGCCCGGCGCCTGGTCGATCCGGCCCAGAGCAGCATTCGCCTGTTGGCCTTCAACCCTTCTACCGGCAACGTGTCGCAGCGCCTGGAGCGCCTGCCGCAGCTGGTCGAAAGCCTGAATGCCAACAAGATGCTCAGCGCCGCCTATGCCGGCTACCCCGATGGCGAATTCCTGCTGGTGCGCCGCTTGCGCGACCCGCAGTTGCTGGAGCGCTTTGCCGCGCCGCCCGGCACCCGCTTTCTGGTGCAGAGTGTCAGCCTTGGCGAGGGCGGAGCGATGGTGGGTGAGTGGCGCTTCTATGACCCGGCGCTGACCTTGCTCAAGGCCCAGGCAATGCCGGACTATCACTACGACCCGCGTTCGCGCCCCTGGTTCGTCGATGCATCGGCACAGTCCGGCACCGTGCTGACCCACCCCTACGTCTTCTTCACCACCCGCGAAATCGGCATGACCATGGCCCAGCGCAGCGTTGACGGCGCGGCGGTGCTCGGCATGGACGTTTCGGTCAACGACCTGGCCAGCGAAACCCGTGACCTGCGCATGACGCCCGGTACCGAGATCGCCGTGGTCGACGACCAGGGCGATGTGGTCGCGTACCCGGACCTGCAGCGGGTCATCGTGCACGAGGGCGACGCCGTGCGCCTGTCGCGAATCGGCGAGCTGGGTATCCCCAGCCTGCAACAGGTGTACAGCCGGCTGCCACAAGGTACGCGGCCACAGGTCTATCAGGTCGACGGCGCAAGCTGGTACGGCATGCGCGTGCCGCTGACCAACCTGGCCGGGCAGGACCTTCAAGTGTTGATCGCGGTGCCGGCGCATGAGTTGCTGGCGGGGGCGCGCAAGGTGCTGTTCGAGCAACTGCTGTGGACCGCTGCGCTGATGGCCGTGCTCCTGCTGCTGGGCGGCTTGCTCGGCCAGCGCATCGGCCGCCCACTGCACCAGCTGGCCGAGCAGGTGCGCGGCCTGGCCGATTTCGATTTCAGCCGCGAAGTGGGGGTGGACTCGCGGGTTTCCGAAGTGCGAGCGCTGAGCCGGGTGCTCCGGCGCATGTCCGGCACCATCCGCAGTTTCCAGGCGATCACCCTGACACTCAGCCGCGAGACGCAGCTGGAGCGCATGCTCGATGGCGTGCTGACGCATCTGGTGGAGGCTGCCGGGGTCGGCGCCGGGGCGGTGTACCTGTTCGATGACCGCCATGGCCATCTTCGCCTGGCCGCGTCCTGCCGGGGTGCGGGCTACCCCGAGGTCATAGAGGTCGCCGACGGCGAGCACCACGACCTGGCGACGGCGGTCACTCAGGCCATGGCGCTGGGAGGGCGCAGCCTTGCGGTGGTCCTCAATGACCGCAGCCATGAACGGCTCGGCATCCTTGTTCTGGAGTTGCAGGGTGAGCCTGCTGAAGTGGGCGAGCCGTTCCGTCGCTTCGTCGAGGAGCTGTCCGGCGCCGCCGCCGTGGCCATCGAGACGCGCCAGCTGGTCGAAGCCCAGCAACGCCTGCTGGACGCGATGATCAAGTTGCTGGCCGACGCCATCGATGCCAAGAGCCCCTACACCGGTGGCCACTGCGAGCGCGTGCCGCAGTTGGCGCAGATGCTGCTGGACAAGGCCATGCAGGCCGACAGCGGCCCCTTTGCCGATTTCAGCATGACCGAGGCCGAGCGCTACGAGTTCCGCATTGCCGCCTGGCTGCACGATTGCGGCAAGGTCACCAGCCCGGAATATGTAGTGGACAAGGCGACCAAGCTGGAGACCCTGTACAACCGCATCCACGAAATCCGCATGCGCTTCGAGGTGCTCTGGCGCGATGCCGAGCTTGCCTACTGGCAGGGCCTGGCTGCTGGCGAGGCCGGGCCGGTACTGCAGCGCACGCTGGAGCAGTGCCGCGCCGAGCTGCAAGAAGAGTTCGCGTTCGTCGCCACGGCCAATATCGGTGGCGAGTTCATGCAGGATGAGGATGTCGAGCGCCTGCAGCGCATCGGCCAGCGCCGTTGGCAGCGGCATTTCGATAACCGCCTGGGCATTTCCCGCGATGAGGAGCAGCGCTTTGCCGGTGCCGCGCCTGCAGCCTTGCCGGTCGATGAGCCGCTGCTGGCCGACCGCCCCGAACACTTGCTGCCCTGGGGGCCGCGCAAGCCGCCGGTGGTCAAGGGCGACCCGCGCAACGTCTGGGGCTTCGACATGCGCCTGCCGGCCAATGCCAGCAACCATGGCGAGCTGTACAACCTGGCTATCCGCCGGGGCACGCTCAACGATGAAGAGCGCTTCAAGATCAACGAGCATATCGTGCAGACCATCATCATGCTGACTGCACTGCCGTTCCCGCGCCAGCTGCGGCGTGTGCCGGACATCGCCGGCAACCACCACGAGAAGATGGACGGCGGTGGCTACCCACGCCGGCTGGGCAAGGACCAGCTGAGCGTTGCCGAGCGGGTGATGGCGATTGCCGATATCTTCGAGGCGCTGACAGCCGCCGACCGGCCGTACAAGCCGGCGAAGCGCTTGTCCGAGTCGGTGAAGATCCTGGTGTTCATGGCCCGTGACAACCACATCGACGGGCAGCTGCTGTGGCTGTTTCTCAGCAGCGGGGTGTACAGGGAATACGCCGAGCGCTTTCTGCGCGACGACCAGATCGACGAGGTGGACGTGACGTACTGGCTGGGGCAGTTCTAGGCTAGGCCTGGCTACCAGGCCAGGATCGCGGCCAGTTCCACCGCACACAGCGCAGTTACGCACACCGCCAGCAGCAGATTCACCGTGACGCCAGAGGCAATGGTCTCAGCCTGCAAGCCGACTACATGGCGCTGGTAGCTGCGGCGCAACCGCAGCCAGGCAGCGCCGGCAGCCAACAGGCACAGCACTGCCGGCGCTACGGCCAGCCAGCGGTGGTGTGGCACCCAGCGCAGGAAGAAGCAACTGCACACCACCATCGCCAGAATGGTCCGGCGCCAGGCCAGCAGTGTACGCTCCGGCTGCAAGCCGTCATCGGCATGGGCGAGCTGCGGGTCAGGCATGGAAGAACACCGCGTAGGCAAAAAACGCCATCACCAGCGACACGCCGATCGACAGCGCCGGGGCGATCAGCGGGAACGGCAACGGGCGCTTCTGGCGCATCGCCCGCTCCACGTTCAGCCAGCGCACGAAGGCCGGCAGGCTCAGCAGCAGGGCCAGGCTGATCAGCGCCACCGCCAGCAGGCGGCGGGTGCCGGGGCTGAAGATCTCGGCGGTGAACATGTCCACGGCGATGCCGCTGGCCAGCAGCGCCAGCGCGGTCCTGATCCAGGCCAGGAAGGTGCGTTCGTTGGCCAGGGTGAAGCGCGGGTCCGGTTCCTGGCCGTCGGCGAGCAGCTTGCTGGCCAGCCAGCCCCGTGAGGGCTCGGTGTTCTTGTTCAAGGGCAGTCGTCCTCCTCGGGTAAGGTCGGTGGGCGTCAGTGTGAGTGGCAAACCCTGCCAATGTCCATGGTTCGCCACCGGCCGGCGCTATTCGTACTCCGTTACGCCGCTGATATGCCGCCCGGCGACATAGCCGAAGGTCAGTGCCGGCCCAAGGTTGATGCCGCCGGAGGGGTACCAGCCGCCGAACACGCTGGCCATGTCGGTGCCGGCCGCATACAGGCCGCTGATCGGCTGGCCGGCGTCGTTCAGCACGCGGGCGTGGCCGTCGGTGCGCAGGCCGGCGAAGGTGCCGAAGCAGCCGGGCTGCACCTTCACGGCATAGAACGGGCCTTGCTCAATTGGCGCCACGCAGGGGTTGGGGCCCTTGTGCAGCGGGTCGCCCTGTTTGCGGTTGAACGCTGTCGAGCCGCGGCCGAAGGCAGGGTCCTGGCCTTGGCGTGCGTGCAGGTTGAATTCAGCGACCGTGGCGCTCAGCCCCACGGGGTCGATGCCGCACGCCTGGGCCAGGTGTTCCAGGGTGGTGCCGCGCTTCAGGTAGCCGCTGCGCAGGTGTGGCCCGATCGGCAGGGGCGCCGGGCGCGCATGGCCGAGGCCGAAGCGGCGCAGGAAGCGGTGGTCGCAGACCAGCCATGAGCAGACGTCTTGGCCCTGCGGTACGGCGGCGACCATGGCCGATACATAGTCGTAATAGCCGTGCGCTTCGTTGACGAAGCGCTTGCCGTTGGCCAGCACGCCGATGATGCCCGGCTTGCCGCGTTCGATGATGTGCGGGAAGTGGCCGACGCTGCCGTCGCGGTGTGGCACCTTCGACACGGGCGCCCAGGCCACCGGCGACTTCAGGTCGGTGGCCACCACGCCGCCGGCCGATTCGCCCAGGCGCAAGCCGTCGCCGGAGCACGACGGCGGGGGCAGGGCGAGGTTGTCGTGGCCGCTGGCATCGCGGGGGAACAGCTGCCGGCGCCGGGCCGGGTCGTTGGGGAAGCCGCCTGCGGCCAGCACCACGGCCCTGGCGCGGATCGTCCGTTCGCCTTGGGCGGTCGAGACCACCGCCCCCAGCACCTTGCCGTCTTCCATCAGCAAGCCCTTGGCCGCCGTCGACTCGATCATCCGCACACCCAAATCGTCAGCCGACTTCGCCAGCCGCGCCACCAGCGCCACCCCGTTGACCAGGTGCATCGCCCGGCCATGGCGGGCCAGGTGGTAGAGATGGCGGATGAAGCGTTTGCACACGTGCAGCAAGGCGCGGGGCGAGCGGGTCATGTTGAGGAAGGCGGCCAGGTCGGCACCGGCCATGATCGGCATGCCCATGAACGAGGTCTCGCGCATGGTCTTGCGCAGGCGCGGCAGCAGCGCGCCGAGCTGGCGCGCATCGTACGGCGCGGCAATCACCTGATGGCCGCCGAGGGCGGCGCCGGGTGTGTCGCCGTGCATGTCGGGGATGCCGTTGCCGTCGGCGAACTGCAGCGTGGTGTGTTGCTCGAAAAAAGCCACCATGTGCGGGCAGGCTTCGAGGAAGGCATCAACGCGCTCGGCGTTGTAATGGGCGCCCAGTTCGTTGCGCAGGTAGGTACGCGGCTGTTCGATATCCTCGCTGATGCCGGCACGCCGGGCCAAAGGGTTGCGTGGCACCCAGGCCCAGCCCCCGGACCAGGCGGTGGCACCGCCAAGAACCGGGTCCTTCTCTACCAGGATGACCTTCTGCCCGTGCCAGGCGGTCGTGACTGCTGCTGCCAGCCCGGCTGCGCCAGAGCCGATGACCAGTACGTCGCAGTCGCTTGGGAAGGGTTCGGCGGGCATTGCGGTATCTCCTGCATTATTATTGGAACCTGATTCCACAATATTCTTTTCATGTGGCTGGCACTGCAAGGCCAGGCGCCAACTTCTGGTCGATTACCGGACACTTCAGTGCCTGAGGCTCTCGACGCCTATCGACGGCATGGAATCATCTTCTAGAATTCGGCAAATTTTCAGGGATCCCCGTCATGGCTGGTAGTCAGATCGAACGCGCCTTCAGTCTTGTTGAAAGCCTCACCGGCGAGCCGCACGGCTTGCCGCTGCAAACCCTGGCCGAGCGCCTGGACATTCCCAAAAGCGCCACCCACCGCATGCTCACCGAGCTGGTGCGCCTGGGTTACGTGCGGCAGAACCGCGACAACAGCCGCTATCAGCTGTCCGCCAAGCTGGTGGCGATGAGCTTTCGTTACCTCTCGAGCAGCGGCGCCGACATCATCCAGCCGATCCTCGACCGCCTGGCCCAGGACAGCGGCGAGCTGGTGCGCCTTGGCGTGATCGAAGGCAACCGCCAGACTTGGATCGCCAAGTCCCAGGGTGCCCGTTCCGGGCTGCGCTACGACCCCGACATGGGGCGTGACGCGCCGCTGTTCTACACCGCTTCCGGGCATGCCTGGCTGGCCAGCCTGAACGATGAAGACGCGCTGCAGATGGTGTTGCGCCAAGGCATTGCCGACCCCGCCCAGTTCGGCCCCAATGCGCCGCGCTCGACCGATGACTTGCTGGCCTACCTGCAGCGCGCCCGTGAGCGCGGTTATGCCTGGGTCGAGCAGACCTCGGCCATCGGCACTTCAGCCCTGGCCGCCGTGGTGCGCCGCCCGCAGAGCGACGAGGTGATTGGCGTGCTCAGTATTGCCGGCCCCAGCGCCCGCCTGGCGCAAACCCGCCTGGCCGAGCTGGCGCCGCTGCTGCTGGCAGCGGCAGAAGAGCTGTCGGCGGCCAGCCGGGCAAGCGAATTGTTCGCCTGATGTGCATTTCTGGTCGGTAATCGCACAGTCTGTGGGGTAGGTCGTTCTGAAAAGCTGAACTTGGTTCTACATTGTGCAGTGTCGATTCTGGAATCTGGTTTCACAATCGGCGCCACAATAACGACAAGAGGACAGTGCGTTGAACTCACCCCTACGAATCGCCCTGATCGGCGCCGGCATCATGGGCCGCCAGCATTACCAGCACCTGCGCCGGCTGCCGCAAGCCCAGCTGTGCGCGGTGGCAGACCCAGGCCCACAGGCTGAAGCTTTCGCTGCCGAGTGCGGGGTTGCCTGCTTCGCCGATCACCGGCAGATGCTTGAGCAGGCGCGGCCCGATGCGGTGATCGTCGCCAACCCTAACAACCTGCACGTGGCTTGCGCTCTGGATTGCGTCGAGGCCGGTGTACCGGTGCTGGTGGAAAAACCGGTGGGGGTGCACCTCGATGAAGTCCGTGCCCTGGTCGAGGCCTCGCGCCGCCACGGCGTGCCCGTGCTGGTCGGCCATCACCGGCGGCACAACCCGCTGATCGCCAAGGCCCATCAGGTGATTGGCGAAGGCAAGCTGGGCCGGCTGATCAATGTCACCGCGCTGTGGCAGCTGCAAAAGCCCGACAGCTACTTCGAAACACCCTGGCGCCGCGAGCCGGGGGCGGGTTTTCTGCTCACCAACCTGATCCACGACCTCGACCTGCTGCGCCACCTGTGTGGCGAGGTGGTGCAGGTGCAGGCCTTCACCCGCAACGACGTGCGCGGCTTCGCCAATGAAGACAGCGCGGCGGTGCTGCTGCAGTTCGCCAACGGTGCGCTGGGCAGCCTGACCGGCTCCGACGCGGTGGCCGCGCCGTGGAGCTGGGAGTTGGACTCCGGCGAAAGCCCGATCTACCCGCGCCAGGATGGCCAGCCCTGCTACCTGCTGGCCGGCACCCAGGGTGCGCTGAGCATCCCACAGCTCAAACGCTGGCATTACGCCGAGGCGGGTTCTGGCTGGCACACACCGCTGTTGCAGAGCGAGGAGGCCATCCCCGCAGGCGAGGCGCTGACCTTGCAACTGCAGCACTTCATTCGCGTCGCCCAGGGCACTGAAGCGCCGTTGATCGATGCCGCCGACGGTGGCCGTACCCTGGCCCTTGTCGAAGCGATCCGCCAAGCCGCCGAAACGGGCCGGGCCTGCGCGCCAGCGCTCATCGCCTGATTTTTTCGTCCTTAGGTAAATGACATGACCGACCGAATCTTTTCCCTGGCTGCCCTGACGGTGCTCGAACTTTCCCCGCCAAAAATGGTGGAAGCCGCCGCCCGTGCCGGTTACAGCCATGTGGGCCTGCGCCTTGTGCCGGCCACCGAGCAGGAACAGCACTTCCCACTGGTGGCGGACGCCGAGCTGCGCCGGCAAACCCAGGCGCGCCTGCGCGACACCGGTATCAAGGTGCTCGACCTGGAAATCCTGCGGCTCAAGGCCGACACCTGTGTGGCCGATTTCGAAGCGATACTGGCTGTCGGTGCCGAGCTGGGTGGCAGCGAGTTGCTGGTGGCTGGCAACGACCCGGACGAAGCGCGCCTCACCGCAAATTTCGCCGCACTGTGCGACCTGGCCGCCGGCTATGGCATCCACCCGCACCTGGAGTTCATGCCCTGGACCGACGTGCGCGACCTGCGCCAGGCCATGCGCGTGGTGGCCAACGCCGACCGGGCCAATGGCTGCGTGCTGGTCGACGCCTTCCACTTCAACCGCTCGCGCTCCTCGCTGGACGACCTGGCGCAGCTGCCGGCGCAGTGCATGCGCTATGCCCAGCTGTGCGACGTCGCCGGCCCGGTGCCGGCGGACATGGACGAGATCCTGCGCCAGGCGCGCAACGAACGGCGCTTCCCGGGGGAAGGCGATGCCGACCTGGTGGGGCTGTTGCGTGGTTTGCCGGCAACCGTACCGTTGAGCCTGGAGATCCCCACCCGGCAGCTGATGGAACAGGGCATCAGTGGTGAGCAGCGTGCGCGCATGGCACTGGAGAAGGCCAAGGCGGTACTCGCCACAGTTTGAGCTCATGGCGCGAGCTACCTGATCGACGGCGAGCCGGCTCTCACAGGATTTTCACCCGTTACCAGGCGTGCGCTGTACCTGTGGAAGCCGCGCTCGCCCCGAATTGATATCCAGGATGCCGATCACAAATGACTGCTATCGACCCGAAGCGGTCGTTATGACGGTTGTCTTAGAACCGCTCGACCAGCTCATCGGGAGCAGTTACGCTGGCGTCATTTGCACGGAAGCAACAATGACAAAGCCATACCGAGGAAGCTGCTTGTGCTCAGCAGTCAGTTTCGAGCTAGTCGACCCGCCCCAGGCAGTGAGTCATTGCCATTGCAGCCAGTGCCGCAAAGGTCATGGAGCCGCATTCGGATCCTACGGAAGCATTCAGCGCAGCAAGCTGCGCGTGCTCCGCGGCGCCAATTACATCAAGACCTATGCTTCTTCGCCGACGGTAGCGCGCGAATTTTGTATGGAGTGCGGCTCAACCTTATTCTGGTCACGTTCTAAAGGTGAATATACCGATTGGATTTCCATAGCGCTGGGCACCCTTGATACGCCGTTCCTGCCGAAGAAGCATAAACACGTACATGTCGATTCCGCTGCGCCCTGGTATGCACCAGCTGGCATTCAGACTCAGAGCGACTGACCGGAAAGAGGACTGCCGGTTACGGCCGCTTCCGACCCTTTGCAGCCGTCCGAGGTGTTTACCAAACCAAGCAGATTCAAGAACCACATCCGCACCGAGGCGGTTGCGATTGCTCTTGACCAGCCATCGGCCCCTCTTAGAATGAGAATCCCATATCAAGGAACGATTTCATGATCACCTGCCATGTCCGGTACATCATCGATCCCTATCAGATCGATGCCTTTGAACGCTACTCCCGCTCTTGGATTCCAGTAGTCACCCGGATGGGTGGACAGCATCACGGCTACTTCCTCCCGGCTGAAGGGGCAAATAACGTCGCGTATTGCCTCTTTAGTTTCTCCAGCCTTGCCGACTACGAACGGTATCGGCAAGAAGCCGCAATTGATCCTGAATGCGTGCGTTTGGTTGAGGAAGCGTCCGAATTGAAGTTCATCGTGAGCTACGAGAGAAGCTTCCTGCGCCCTTTGCTTGCCTAGTGCTTAGGTAAGCTTCTCCTCACGCCGACCATAGAGTCGGTCTGATCTGCTCGCGCCCCTCCGAGTGTCCTCAATGGGTCGAAAGAAGCCATCCACGACCGGCGGCTCTCGACCCATAGTGGACGGCCCTAGCCGTCTGCTTGCGGTCAAAAGGATTTAGACTATTCCGACGTCCTATCAGAGATTTTTTACATGCTGATCGAATGCCAAAGGTGCGATCAAGGTTACGTTCAAGCAATGCTTGTCCGCGCTACACAAATTCCCCTGTGGATCTGCGAAGAATGTGAAGCTACATGGACGAGCCGGGCTGAGGTTAACACCCATCAATTTGAAGACTATGGGACGTTAATGGCCCGTATAGGCCGAAGTGGCTTATGGTCAGAATTGGAACCACAGTGAAAAGATCACCCTCGCATAATCTGTTGCTGAGTGCCCGATGTGGGTCGACGGTGGTTAGTCGCGACCGGCTGCTTTCGACCCATAGCAGCCCTTGAGCAATCTATGACGAAGCAGTAGCGTTGGCAGCAAGGTTGACGAGTAATACTCTGGTAAAAGAATGTCCTTCAATTCGCATAAGAAAAAGCTGCTGGATGAAACCGAGCCACTCCCGCACCGTGCGTCACATGCGCGCTCATGCGCCCTGCTGGTAGCTCAAAAAATAGGATTGCCTCGTGATGCTGTAATTGAGCTGGTGGCGCGTCAAACTGGCGTCAATCTCCATAAGCCACAGTCTGTTGCCGAACTGCTGATCGCTTTAGCGGAGCTGGAGAAAATACGCCTGGATCAATAGTGGCTATCCCAGCCTGCAGTCTTCGTCTGAGGCTGTCATAGGAACTGGCCGCTATGGGTCGTAAGCGGACGGTCGCGAATGGCTGCTGTCGCCCCACAGCGCTCGGGGCCGGTGGTTTACCTGTAAGCGCCGGCCGCCGGCGATGAGGCCAGTGCAGCCCCCCCCGGACACCCATGAAAAAAGGGGCCCGTCAGGGCCCCATCGAGGTAACTGGAATCCGGCTTTATTGGCTCTCGAGCTTGCGCGGCGCCATGAAGTACATCCAGATCAGCGCCAGGAAGTACATGGCCGGGATCATGGTGAACAGCACGGCATAGTTGTTGTTCGTCGCCATCAGCACGCTGCCGACGATCTGCGTCATGAACATCCCGCCAATCGCCGCGCACATGCTGGCGAATCCGAATACCGTGCTGATCAGGTGCTTGGGCGTGTAGTCCATCACCAGGCTCCAGATATTCGCCGTCCAGGCCTGGTGTGCACCGACCGCCAAGGCGATGGCCAGCACTGCGATCCACAGCCCGCTGGCATGGGCGGCGAAGGTCACGCTGACCATGGTGCAGGCGAAAATCAGCATCGATACCAGGCGCGCGGTGGTGGCGCGCACGCCGCGGCCGATCAGCCACGAGGAGAGGATGCCGCCACCGATGCTGCCAAAGTCCGCGGTCAGCCAGATCAGCATCAGCGGGATGCCCATCTGGGTCACGCTGATGCCCAGGTTGTACTGCTGGTTGAGGAACGGCGGCAGCCAGTACAGGTAGAACCAGAACACCGGCGCGGTGATCGCGTAGGCCACGGCGAAGGCCCAGGTGCCGCGCATGCCGAGGATGCGGCTGAAGGGCAGGCGCGCCACCTCAGGCTCGGCGTCCTGCTGGATGTAGTCGAGCTCGCTCTGGCGTACTTGCGGGTGCTCTTCCGGGTTGAAGTACTTAAGGCCCCAGAACACCAGCCAGACCAGTCCCAGGCAGCCCATGGCGATGAACGCCGCCTGCCAGCCCCAGACAGTGAGAATCAGCGGCAGCAGGGCCGGGGTGATCATGGCGCCGACGTTGGTGCCGGCGTTGAACAGGCCGGTGGCGATGGCCCGCTCGCCGGCAGGGAACCAAAGGCGCACGGTCTTCACGCAGGCCGGATAGTTGGCCGCTTCGGTCAGGCCGAGGATGAAGCGGCAGACCATGAAGCCGGCAGCCGAGGTGGCCAGGCCGTGGGCGCCGGTGGCCAGGCTCCACAGCAGCACGGCGGCGAAGAAGGCGCGCTTGACGCCGACCTTGTCGATCAGCCGGCCCTGCAGCACGAAGCCGACCGCGTAGCCGACCTGGAACCAGAAGTTGATGTTGGCGTAGTCCATCGCCGTCCAGCTCATGGCCTTGGCCAGCTCCGGCTGCATGATGCCGAGCGCGGCGCGGTCGATGTAGTTCAGGGTGGTGGCGAAGAACACCAGGGCGAGCATGCCCCAGCGGGTCTTGCCGACGGCGAAGGCGCCACGGATCTTGTCGCCGATGCCGGCAGAGGGCAACCGTGGGCTGGCGGTAGTGAGCTTGGAGTGGTTCATATCCTGGTCGTTTCTTGAAATTGTAATGAACGGCTGTTTCTCGAACGTGACCTGGCCCCAGGCAGGGGGTGCACGCAAGGCCGGTGCATGGTGGGCAGTGAAGCGGCGAGCGTCAATTCGCTGCAGGGGGCTACTGTTCGATAATCGAACAGTAGTGTGCCACGTTCACCGGCGGGCCAGCGCCTTGCCGGCGAGGTAGCCGAAGGTCATGCCCGGCCCCAGGGTGATACCACCGCTAGGATAATGCCCGGCCATCACGCTGTGCATGTCGTTGCCGACCGCGAACAGGCCGGGTATCGGCTGCTGGGCGTGATCGAGCACGCGTGCCGCAGCATCGGTGTGCAGGCCGGCGAAGGTGCCGAGGCTGCCGGGGAGCAGCTTCACCGCATGGAAGGGCCCGTGCAGCAACGGCCGCAATGAGGGGTTGGGCCCCTGCAGCGGTTCGCCTTGGGCCTTGTTGTAGGCCGAGGCGCCGCGCTGGAACAGCGGGTCTTCGCCGCACGCGGCATGCCGGTTGAAGTCGGCCACGCTGCGTTGCAGTTGTCCGGCGTCGATCCCGCAGCGTTGCGCCAGTTCTGCCAGGGACTGGCCGCTGAACAGATAGCCGCGGCGCTGATAGAAGCGGGTCGGGAAGGGGAACGGCTTGGCCCAGCCGATACCGTAGCGCCGTTGTGCGGCATGGTCGCAGATCAGCCAGGCTTCGTGCGCTTCGCCCGCTGGCGTGGTGGCGAACAGTGCATTCATGAAGTCGTGGTAGCAGTCGGCTTCGTTGACGAACCGTCGGCCGTCGCGGCGCACGGCGATGAAGCCGGGCTTGGCGCGGTCGATCAGGTGCGGGAAGTGGCCAATGCTGCCGTCGCGGCGTGGCACGCGGGACACCGGTGCCCAGGCACCGGCCTGAGCCAGCATGCCGACGTGCCCCCCGACCTGTTCGCCCAGGCGCAGGCCGTCACCGCTGTTTTCCGGTGGCGCGGCGCAGTGGTGCTGGTGGCCATCGGGCGCATGGGGCATCAGCTGGGCGATGCGTTGGCGATCATGGGCAAAGCCGCCACAGGCCAGGACCACGCCACGGCGTGCCTGGATCAGCTGGCCATCGGCGAACTGCGCGCCGTCGATGCGCCCATCGCCCAGCAAGCGGGCGGCTGGTTTGTCGGTGAGCACTGTCACGCCAAGGTCCAGGGCGCTGCGCAACAGGCGCGCGACCAAGGCGTTGCCGTTGACCAGGTGCAGGCCGCGGCGGTGCAGCAGCAGGTCGCGGCCATGGCGCAGCAGGCGCTTGCCAACGTGCAAGGCGGCCTTGGGCGAGCGCCGTGCATTGAAAAACGCGGCCATGTCCGCGCCACCGGCGATGCCCATGCCGGCCAGGCTGACGATGTCCAGTGGCGGGCGCAGCTTGTGCAGCCACGGGCCCAGCAAGCGACCGTCGAACGGCAGCGCGCACAGCGAGCGCCCGCCACGGGCGCTGCCGTCGCCGTCACGCATGTCGGGCATCTTGCTGCCAGACTGGAACTGCACGGCAGTGTGTTGCTGGAAGAACGCCACCATCTCCGGGCCATGGTGCAGGAAGGCGCGCTGGCGAAGGTCCAGTTCGGCAACGTGGGTCTGGGCGCGCAGGTAACGTTCTGGCGCGTCGTCGATTTCGATGATGCCTTCGGCGACGGCCAGCGGGTTGCGCGGAATCCATAGCCAGCCCCCCGACCAGGCACTGGTGCCGCCAAGCTGGCTGGCCTTTTCCGCGACGATCACCTTCAGGCCGTGATGCGCGGCGGTAACGGCGGCCGCCAGGCCAGAGGCACCGGAGCCGATGACAAGTACGTCACATTCGAGGGGGTGCATGGATGGATCCTTTTGACGTTCAGCGAGAGCGTTGTGGGAGCAGCAGCCGTGCTCAGTTTCTGAAAGCTGGCGCGAACGCTGTGGGAGCGGGCTTGCCCGCGAAACAGGCGCCGCAGTGGCTGGCACGGGCTTCGCCCGTGTTCGCGGGCAAGCCCGCTCCCACAGGTTTGAAAGCGAGTAAGACAGTTGCGCCGCACGCTCCTCGTTAAATCAGGGGCTGGTTACTGCAGCGGCGAAAAACCCGTGGGCCGCAGCAGTCGCGATTGCAGCTGCAGCACCGCGCCCAGCTCCCGGTTGCGCCGCGAGAACTCCGCCCAGCGTGGGTCGGCGGCCATCGCGGCACGGCGCGCCATGCGCTCGTCGAGGCTGGCGTAGGCCCACAGGTGCACTACCTGGTTGACCTCGCCGAATTCGCTGGTGAAGAAGCCCACCAGGTTGCCCAGGTGTTCGCGCTGCACCTCCAGTGCATGGCTCTGGTACAGGGCCAGCCAGTCGGCCATCTTCAACGGGTCGAGGGTGTAGGTTCTCAGTTCGTAGTACATGCGGGTTGCTCCAGGTGGGTGGCTGGCGCCTGCAGGCGCTCGGCGATATGGCTGGCGGCGAGCCAGCCGAAGGTGAGGGCGGGGCCAAGGGTGATGCCGGGGCCGGGGTAGGTGCCGTTCATCATTGAATTCATGTCGTTGCCCACGGCATACAGCCCGGCAATCGGCGCGCCGCTGCGGTTCAGCACGTTGGCCTTGGCGTCGGTGACCAGGCCGCGTGCCGAACCGAGGTCGCCGGTATGGATGCGGACGGCGTAGAACGGCGCCTTGGTCAGCGGTGCCAGGCACGGGTTGGGTTGGTGCTGGGGGTCACCCATGTAGCGGTTGTAGCTGTTGCCGCCCTTGCCGAATGCACGGTCGATGCCGTTGCCGACGTCGGCATTGAAGCGCTCCAGCGTCTGTTGCAGGGCCTGCGGGTCGACGCCGATGGCCGCCGCCAGGGCGGGCACGCTGGCGGCGCGCTGCAGGTAGCCGGCGGCGATCAGCGCCGCATTGTCTACCGGCTTTGGCCGCGCCAGGCCCAGGCCGTATCGGTTCATTGCCTCGGCGTCGCAGATCAGCCAGCAATGGCCGATACCGTTGGCGAGCATGGTCTGCACGAAGTGGTGGTAGGAGTTGGATTCGTTGACGAAGCGCCGCCCGGCCGGGTCGACCGCGATCACCCCAGGCTTGGCGCGATCGGTGACCAGGTGCGGAAAGCGCTCGCACTGGCCATTGGCGTGGCGCAATTCGGACACCGGCGCCCAGAAGAAATTGGCCGCCAGGCCTTCCCCCTGTGCCGCCGCCACCGCCTCGCCTAGGCGCAGGGCGGCGCCGTCATTGGTGGCCGGCGACATGCTCAGGTGGGTGGTTGCGGCGTCCGGGCGATAGCCTGCTGCCAGTTTGCCGGCGGCAAAACCACCCATGGCGCAGACCACGCCACCACGCGCCTGCACCCGTATCAATCGGCCTTCGCGTTGCACGATCACGCCGGTTACCGCGCCGCGTTCGACGATCAGCTCCTGTGCCTCGCTGCGCAGCCACAGTTCACTGCCGTGGGCGAAGGCGCTGCTGGCCAGGCGTGCGATCAGCGCGTTGCCGGTGGTCAGGCGGGTCCCGCGTGGGTGGCGCAGCCGGTCCCGCGCATAACGTGCCATCAGCTTCAGGCAATGCCACAGCGAGGCGGGCGAGCGGCGCAGGTTGAGGAAGTGCTGGATGTCCACGCGGTTGACCATCATGCCGCCGAACAGCAGCATGCCCGGCGGCGGCATCTGCAGGTCCTTGAAGCGCGCGCCGAGGTGGCGACCGTCGTACTCGACCATCTCCAGGGCACGGCCGAACTCGGTGGCGCCGGGTTCGTCGGGGTAGTAGTCCGGCGAATGCGGGCGCAGGCCGTAGCGCAGTTCGGTGTTGCGTTCCAACCAGCGTAGGGCCTGGTGGCCCTGCTCGATGAAGGCATCCACCAGCGCCGGGTTGTAACCGGCGCCGATGATCGTCTTGAGGTAGGTGCGCATGGCCTCGGGGGAGTCCTTGGCACCGGCCGCCTGGGCCTGATCGCTGCCGTAGATCCACACCGCGCCGCCGGAAATCGCCGAGGTACCGCCAAAGCGTTCGGCCTTTTCCACCACCAGCACCTTCAGCCCGCGGCGGGCCGCCGTGGCTGCCGTGGCGAAGCCCCCGGCACCGCTGCCGAGCACCACCAGATCGTACACCGCTTGTTCGCTAACGCTCATGGCTTCAGATCTCCAGCGGTGTGACGCCCATGAAGGCGCCGAGGTGGCCCAGCTGGGCGAAGGCCATTTGTGCACCGGTCTGGATCGGGCAGCCGCGTTCGCGGGCCTGGTGCAGCAGCGGGGTGATTTCCGGCGAGGTGACCACGTCGGCCACCAGCGTGGCGGCCTTCAGGGTCTGCAGCAGCGCGGCGGGCAGAGGCAGCTCGCCGCTGTTGCCCATGCCGACGGGGGAGGCGTTGACGACCAGGTCGAAGGCTTCCAGTGAGCGGTAAAGGGTGGCGACTTGAAGCGCCGGGAAGGCATTGCCTAGCACTTCACCCAGTGCACCGACGCGTTCGGCGCTGGGGTCGCTGAGGGTGAGGCTGGCAATGCCCGCTTCACCCAGTGCATAGGCGATCGCACTGCCGACCCCGCCGCAACCCACCACCAGTGCGCGCTTGCCGCTGGCCACGAAGCCTTGCAGGCGGGCGGCACCGAGGAAGCCCGCGCCATCGACGTTGTCGCCCAGCAGGCGGCCGTCGTGTTCACGGCGGATCACGTTGACCGAGCCCAGTGCCTGGGCGCGCTCGCTAAGCCCGTCCAGCCGCGTGGCCAGGGCCTGCTTGTACGGCACGGTGACCACGCAGCCGCGCAGGTTGCGCCAACCGCGCAGGTGGTCGACAAAGGCGCCCAGTGCTGTTTCCTGCAGGTCGATGGGAAGCATCGCCAGGTCGCGGGCGTTGTGGGCGAACCAGGTGTTGAAGTTTTCCGGCGACTTCACCTGGGCGATAGGCGAACCGACGATGGCGACCAGTTCTGTCGAACCTCGGATCATGCTGACCTCCGTTATGGCTGTTGTTGTGGAGGCAAGCTTGTCGTGGGGCGGCAACGTCAACAATGCGCTGATCGGCTGTTTGATGCGATAATCGCAGCCACCTTTCGGTTATCGCAGTAATTGCCCCTTTCCAAGAGCCGCGTACATGCCCCAGTCCGAGATCCACCCCCGCGATCTGATCGCCGGCCTGCAGAAAGGCCTGGCGCTGATGCAGCTGTTCAGTGCCGATCAACCACGCCTGAGCGTGCCCCAGGCAGCCAGGTTGTCCGGCCTGACCCCCAGCGCCGCACGGCGCTTTCTGCTGACGCTGGTGCACGAAGGCTTCGCCGAGACCGACAACCGCCATTACTGGCTGACCCCCAAGGCCCTGCGCCTCGGCCAGGCCTATGTCGATTCGGCGCAGTTGCCGCGCATGCTGCGGCCGATCGTCGAGCAGGTGGCGCGGCAGACCCAGGAGCATGTGTCGGTGGGCAGCCGTGATGGCGACGAGATCATTCACCTGGTGCGCAGCCGCTACAGCCACATCGCTTCGTTGTCGATCCGCCCCGGGTCACGGGTACCGATGTATTGCACGGCAAGCGGCCGGGTCTGGTTGGCGTGGCTGGAGGAGGGGCAGCGTGAGGAATACTTTGCGCGCAACCCGCTGAATGCGCTGACGCCCTACACCCAGACCGACAGGGCACTGCTGGAGGCGGAGTTGCAGCGGGTGAGGGCGCAGGGCTACAGCATCGTCGATCAGGAATACGAGATCGGCATGCGTGTGCTGGGTGTGCCGCTGCTCGACCGCAGCGGCCAGTTGAAGGCGACCTTGACTATCACCACCCATGCGTCCCGGTTGAGCATCGACGAAATGCGCCTGCGCTACCTGGCGACGCTGTATGAGGCGCAGGCGTTGCTCAAGCCGGTGCTGGATTGAAGACGGTGCCAAAGCCAGGCGCGGGGCGGCTTGATTGCGGCGCCAGGGCGCAATCCAGATTCGCTTGCAGCGGGCAGTCGTTGCTGGGCATGATCAAGCCTTCTCTCACAGGAAAAGGATTGCCAACATGCCTGCCTATCTCGCCGCACAGAACGAATTGATCGTAGGGGACGGCCTGGTGGTTGAGGCACCGGCCGGGGAAGGGCCCTACGTCGTGGTGTTCGAGGACGATGAGGAAACCGGCTATTTCTACGCCCTGGATACATCAGGCGCCGGCAACCCGATCCAGACTGCGCTGCACATCTACGACGTGGAGAGCGTCGCGGACCGGGACAAGCCCTCCACGGTCAAGATTGCCTGGTCCGAGGACCACCGCAAGGCGCTGCTGCTGATCAACGACTACCCGCATGCGGTCTTCGATTTCGAAGCCAGGCAGGGGCACAACCGCACCGGGTTCCCGCTGCCGACGGACAATGGCTGGTCGCATGCCAGCCAGGAGTGGGATGACAGCGCGCTGCGGCATTTTGCCTGACGCGGCTTCATGCTCAGCGCGAAAGGGGTTGATGCATGAACCCCTCGGCGCTAGCGGAACGAGGGTGTTCGATCTTGGCGCCGTGCCGCCCGGCACAGATCTACCCCCATTGCAGAACAGCAGGAGCGCCAGGCTCGGCGCCGAGCCTGGCAATTAGCCAAAGACCGCTAAAAAGCCCTGAAGTTTCACCGAAAAAACAGTAGCTTAGAGAATTTTTCCACGCCGTGTTACTCGTCGGATTTCAATTGTAAGCCCCCGTGCAGAGCCTCAGGATCGCCTCGGCATCCCTTTGAGGCTTTTACGCATGAAGTACTCCTCGATTCTGTTGTTGTCCCTTGGCTTGCTGAGCGGCGTCGCATCGGCAGGCGGCAATACCGAAGCAGGCATAGGCGGCGCATTGGGCGGGGTATTGGGCTCGGTGGTCGGCCAGTCGATCGGTGGCAACACCGGCTCGGCGATCGGCGCTGGCCTGGGTGGCGCGGCCGGTGGTGCGGTGGGTGCCAACAAACACAGCCGTGGCGAAGCTGCCATTGGCGGCGCACTGGGTGCAGCCGGCGGCAACGTGGTCGGCCGCCAGATGGGCGGTACCACGGGCAGCCTGATTGGCGCGGCAGCCGGTGGCGGCGTGGGTGGCGCCCTGGGTAACCACATGGGCCGGGAATACGATGATGAAAGTGGCCACCATTCCCGTGGTCGCGACTACGACGATGATGACGACGATGATCGGGGCTGGCGGGGTCGCCACCACGACCGTGGCCATCACTATGGCTGGCGCAAGCACCATCGGGACTGGCGCGACGACGACTGATCTGTGCCGAGACAGATGGCCCGTTGCCTGAGCCACGGGCGCTGCCAGCGATGACTGGCAGCGCAGTTCGCAGTCACTGATCGATGCCGGCGCATTCCACCCGCAAGAAGGGGAATAACTCGTCTGGATTACGGCATTCGCTGTTCAGCTTCACGCGTGCGGCTTCTGCCTGTGACCTGGTCGCATAACTGGGTTTGAGCCGCAATTTCTCCTGGTTGTCGTAGATGTCGAAGCCACCAGAAACGGTAGCGGCATAGAAACGAGAGCCCGATTGAAAGCATTCTTTTTCGACGGGTACAGCGGGAACGATAACAAATCTTGATTGCATGATCCGTGCCTCCCCAGGCAGATACCTTAGTATTAGCCTGAAGGGCGGAAGGCATCAATATGACTCATCGGGACGATTCAATGGCGCGGCGTGTCACGCATACCCGGCACGCCGTTGTCACGCGGGGCCGTCAGGCGGCCCCGGTCTTGCTCTGCACACTCATTTGACGGTGATGGGTGCGGTCACGCTCTGCCCCAGTGCCGACTTCACGGTGATCGTCGCCGGTGTCGCCGGGCCGCTGCCGGTGGTGGTCACCGACAACCGCCAGCGTGCTCCGCTGGTGGCTGCCGTCAGCGTCGCCGTGCCCAGGTTCAGCGGGCCACTGGTGGTAGCTGCGGTCACGCTGATGCTGTTGCCGTTGGCCACCGAGGTGGTGCCAGCGATGTCCCAGGTTGAGCGGTTGTTGCTGCGCACTTGCACCACGGCGCTGCTGACCTCGATCTGGTCCGCCACCACGGCAGGGCTCACTGCGACACTGACCGTGGCTGGCGCCAGCGACTCGGCGCCTTTGGCGTCGCGTGCCGTGTAGGCGAAGCTGGCGATGAACGGGGTGTCGGCCGTGGTCGGCGGGGTATAGGTGATGGTGGTGCCGTTGCTGCTGGCGCTGCCCTTGCCGGAATCCGGCTGGTTCAGGCCGGTCACCGTCAAGGGCAGGTGGCCCTCAGGGTCGGTGTCGTTGGCCAGCACGTTGATCACGATCGGCTTGCCGGCCGTGGTCGCGGCGCCGTCATTGTTGGCCACCGGTGGCTTGTTGGCCGGGTCCGGATCGTTGTCCTTGCTGGCGGTACGGAAGGTCGGCAGCCCCACCGAAGCCATGTACTCCACGCCATCCCAGCCCGGCAGCGGGGTGGGCATGACCTGGAACTGCCCCGGATGCTCCAGGTCCCAGCGCAGCAGCATCGAGGAGTCTTCGTGCTGGGTATTGTGGCAATGTTCCATGTAGGTGCCGGCGAACTCGCGGAAGCGAATGGCCACGTCCAGTTCCACCGAAGCATCGGCTTCCGGCCCGATGCGGTAGACGTCCTTGCGTGCCCATTTCTCCCATTCCGGTGGTGCCTTGCCGTCACGGCTGAGGACCACGCCCTCTTCGAAGTGCACATGCACCGGGTGGCTCCAGCCGTTGCCGCCGTTCTTGATTTTCCACACTTCCAGGGTGCCGTCGCCACTGAAGCCGCCCGGGGTCGCTTCGCTGGCCATCTGCGGGGCGGCGGTGATGCGCCGCGGGTCCATGCTGTAGCCGAAGCCGCCGTCGGTCTTGATGGTCCACGGTGCGCTGTCGGTGCCGTCGGAGCGGCCGAACAGGAACTCGCGGTGCCGCGCGGCCTTGAGCTTGGCCTGGTCGGCTGCGGCGGTGCGGTCGATGGTCAGCGGGATCATCTTCAGGCCCTCGGCCTTGCCCGGCTTGGCCGGTTCATAGGTGCTCGGGTCCATGCTGACGTCGGTGCCGCTGTACGGTTGCACGACCATTTGCAGGAACTTGCCCACCACCGGGTCGCCCTTGTCCCATTCCGGCCCTTTGCTGGTCTGTTTGATCACCGCCTTGTACTTCTCGGACAGCACGTCGGCCAGCTCGATGGCCTGTTTCGGGCCCTTGCCGGTGTCGTGTTCCATCAGGTTGACGAAATACAGCTTGTCGCCGGCCTTGATGCCATGTTTGGCGAAGTTGATGATGATGTCGTAGCGCTCGGCGATGGCCTGCACCGGCAGGATGGCATTGTTGTCGTCGGTCTTGCCGTCGCCGTTGAGGTCCAAAGTGCCGTCGAACGGTACGGCATGTTCCATGATGTTGCCGTCGTTGGCGATCATGTGGAACGGCACCCGGGCGTACGACACGTTGGAGCCGGACGGCCCCTTGAACTCGCCACTGTTGCCGGCGATTTCACGCACCACGGCGAACTTGAAGTAGCGCGACACCGAGCCGTTGAGCAGGCGGAATCGGTAGCTGCGGGCGCGTACCTTGAGCTTGGGCTGGTACTGCCAGTTGACCAGCATCTGGTCGCCGAGGAAGCCGTCGGTGTTGAACGGGTTGAACCACAGCTGGCCGTTCTGATCCCAGGCCTTGTCGGCGATTACCAGGTTGACGTCGTAGTCGCGGTTGCCCCAGGGCATCCCCGAACCGCTGGGCAAGCGCAGGTTGACGCCGTCCTGCAGCGCTTCGTTGCCGCGGTCGATGGCGCTGTAGTAGTTCATCATCACGGCGTTGCCCTTGTAGACGTTCTGCGCCGTGAAATCCAGCATGTGATCGTGGAACCAGTGGGTGCTCATGGTTTCGCGCCAGTCGCCACGAATCTTGATGCTGCCGTTCTCGCAGGTTTTCAAACCTGGGCTGGCATCGTTGACGTACAGGGTCTCGCCCGGCGAGCAGGGGAACGCGGCGCGCGGGTCTTCGGCACGGGTGTTGATGGTGTCGTAGCCGGCCAGCTGCACCGGCCAGCGGTAGTCGTAATACTGGCCGGGGAAGAAGTAGGCGTTGGCGTAGCCATCGCTTTCGGCCGGGTTGTGGCCGTTGTGTTCGTGGGTGGAAATGGTGTGCAGGCCAAAGCCTGCGTTGGCCGCCGGGTCGATCGGCAGCGCGTTGTAGTGGCGCATCAGCATTGGCTGGCCGTAGCGGACCATCAGCAGCTTGGCCGGGAAGGTACCGTCGAAGGTCCACAGCGCCTTGTGGTTCTGCAGCGGCATGTTCGGGTGAAAGCGCGTGTCGATGCCCTTGGTGGTACCGAGGGTGGTCGGGATGTCCGAGGTCTGGTAGTACAGCCCGCCCGGCCCGAACTCACCGACGGCATAGTTGTGCAACTGCTTGCGGTCCCGCAGCCCCTGGTTGATGCGCGCACCGGCCTGCGCAGTCTTGAACGCCGCCTGGGGGTAGAACTCGTTCCAGCGCTGGTGCGACCAGCCTTTTCCGGGTGGCCGGCCTTCTGCCGGCGAGCCGACCGAGTTGCGGTTGAGGAACAGCTCGATCTGCGCCTTCCACGGGTTGCGGTCGAGGGTGTTGGCGTACTGGGTGGGGAACGGGTAAAGGCCCGGCTGCTTGAGGAAGGCTTCCAGGGCGTTGCCGTTGGGGCTGCTGCGGGCCACCACGTCAGGGTCCTGCGCCGGGGCTGCGCCCAGCGTGGGGACCGGGAAGGTGAGTGTCGGTGGCGGCAGGTTGGGGTCGAGTTTTTCCGGGCCGAATTCCTCGAACAGCAGCAATTGCTGGGTGAACGGCTGTGCCCCGAACAGCGGGCTCGGCTTGCCATTGGTGGGGTAGTTGCGCGAGGTCTGCAAGGCGGGCGGCAGCACGTTGTCGACGCGGGTGCTCGCGCGATCACCGTACACCCCGTCTTGCAGCTCCAGCGCACCCTCGTTGGCCTCGGGCAGGTTGAACAGTTCGAGCAGCGCCGGGCCGGGGTCGACCGGCTGGTCGCTGTAATGCGACGGGTCCGTCGGCGGTGGCTGGCTGACATCGTCCAGCGAGGAGGCCTCGGCCGAGAAACTGAGCATCAGTGCGGTGACGGCAGACAATCTGAATGCGTGGGAACCGGGGTGGATCACGACAGGTATTGGCATGGTCGGGTGCCTCGCTCGTAGCTAGGTGGCTTCGGGCCACTGATAGCGCTTTGCCTGGTTTAACAGGCCTCGAGCAACGGCTATGCCAACATTTTTTTCACATGCAGTTTGCCGGGCAAGTCCTTGTGCAGCTTGGTGTGCGCAAAATAAAGGGGCGCAAGTACCCCAGGCCAGCGCCCAGCAGCGGGTCCATTTTCCCCACGAATGGTGGGACTTCCAGCTTGCCGCAGGATCTTGTGGGAGCGGGCGTGCCCGCGAACACCGGCGAAGCCGGTGCCATGCACCGCGTCGCATGCTTCGCGGGCACGCCCGCTCCCACAGGGTAAAGCGGCGCTTGCTGAGGCTTTGTTCGCTGCGCGACAGCGCAGCCCAAAGGGCTGGGTGATCTCCCACAGGGAGTGTCAGCCAGCCTGCGCCGCCAGGCTGTTACTTACATTACGCCCCAGCACCAGCACCGTGACAAAACCACAACCCACCAGGGCCGTGGCCAGGCTCAACAGCACCGAGCTGCCCAGCTGGTCGACGATGCGCCCGCCGAAGAACGAGCCCAGCGCGATGATCACCTGGAACATGGCCACGAACAGTGGCATGCCGCGTTCGACATCCTTGGGCGCCACCACGAACATCCAGATGCTGGAGCAGGCCGGGAACGCGCCAAAGGCGAAGCCCCACAGCGCGATCAGCATGGCCGCGCCGGTCAGGCCGGTGGCGAAGTAGGGGAACAGTGCGGTGCTGACGCCGATCATCACCGCCACCAGCATCAGCGTGTGGCGCACGCTCTGGTTGGCGGCGTAGCCGGCGAACAGGTTGCCGATCACCCCGGCCACGCCATAAAGCAGCAGCAGCGAGCCGATGGTCGGGCCGTCGAAGCCGGAACTCTGCTTGAAGAACGGCGCGACATAGGTGTACGCGGCAAAGTGCGCCAGGCCGATCAGCAGCACGGCGATCAGGCCGACCCGGGCTTGCGGGTTGACGAACAGCGCCGGCAGGTCACGGATGTGAATGGCCTTGTCCGGGTTGAGCCGCGGCAGCAGGAACAGCTGCGCCAGCAGTACCGGCACGCCGAGCAGTGCGGTGACCAGGAAGGTCATGCGCCAGCCCATCAGGCCACTGAGCCAAGTACCCACGGGCACGCCCAGCACGGTCGCCAGGGTCACACCGGCCATGATGATCGAGGTGGCCCGGGCCACGCTCACGCCCTTGGGCGCCAGGCGGCCGCTGAGGGCGATGGCGGTGGCCCAGAAGCCACCGATGCTGATGCCCAGCAGCACGCGGCCGAACAGCAGCAGGCTGAAGTCGCTGGCGTAGGCCACCACCGAGTTGGCGATGATCATGATCAGCGTCAGGCCGATCAGCAGGTAGCGCCGGTCCATCGCGCCGATGCCTACCGACAGCAGTGGCGCGGCGAGGGCCGCCATGATGCCGGGCAGCGTCACCATCAGCCCGGCCTGGCCGGCGCTGATGCCCAGGTCGCTGGCCACATCGTTGAGCACGCCCACCGGCAGAAACTCGCTGGTGACCAGGGCGAAGGCGCCCACGGCGACCGAGAGGATCGCCAGCCACTGCTGCCTGACGCTTTGTTGATCATGTTCGGGAAGGCCGTGGGAGGCCTGACTGACGCTTGGCATGTTCCTGATTCCAAGGTGAGGTCGCCTGTTGCAGGCGAGGGGGAGGGAAAATTGAAGGCGATTATAAGAGCCGGCTGTGGCACGTCGACAGGCGAGCCGCTCGATAGTATTCATCAACGGGATCGATGGAACGCGCCGGGTAGAGCACCCGCTGAAGGCTGCGCGCGTTTGTATCACAGCGTATCCAGAGGCGATGCGGATACCCAGTGATGCGATCCGCAAGGGATCATGACACAAGCCAGGTACGTTCCAGGCGTCAAATGGGCTCCATCGAAGCGAAGCAGTAACGCCTCGGTTCAAACCGAACCCCTTGAAGCCCGGAGCGCATCACCATGAACCGCAAAGCCGTCTACACCGCCTGCCTGTTTGCCGCCCTGAACGTCTGCACCCTGGCCGCCCGTGCCGAAGCCGCCGACAGTGCCCGCGACTACACCTATGGCACCCACCTGGACATCAAGAAAGTGCTGGCGACCAGCCAGGATGCAACGCCGGCCTGCGGGGTGGTCAATGCCCGCCTGACCTACCTCGACTCCCACGACCAGACCCAGGTGCTGAACTACCGCACCCTCGGTGACCACTGCATCGGTGAGAACTGATACGCAACCACTGCCCCCCGCCTGACGACAGAGGAGCACGGCCATGAACTGGTGAGACAGATCGCCTGAACACTCGACCCCGGGGCTCACTGCTCGCCAGCAGTGGGCCCCGTCAGTTGTGCCGCGATGCGCACCAGCTCCGCCACCGAACGTGCCTTCATCTTGCGGGTGACCTTGCCGCGGTGGGCCTTGACGGTGATCTCGCTGATGTCGAGGTCGGCGGCGATGACCTTGTTCATGCAGCCGGCCACCACGCGGTCCATGATCTCCCGCTCGCGTGGGGTCAGTGAGGCGTAGCGTGCGCGCAGCTCCTCGAGCTTGACGTCGCGCTCGAGGGCGCTGCGGCTTTTCTCCAGCGCGGCATGGATGGCGGCCAGCAGGATGCCGTCGTCGAACGGCTTGGTCAGGAACTCCAGCGCCCCGGCCTTCATTGCCCGGACCGTGCCGGGGATGTCGCCGCAACCGGTGATGAAGATGATCGGCATGCCCGCCTGGGTGCCGGCCAAAGCGGCCTGCAGGTCCAGGCCGTTGAGGCCCGGCAGGTTGATGTCCAGCACCAGGCAGCTGGGCACGGCCTCGCGCGGGTGGGCGAGGAAGGCCTGGGCGGAGTCGAACAGCCGTGGCTGCCAGTTGGCGAAGCGGATCAGCAGCTCCAGCGACTCGCGCACGGAAATGTCGTCGTCCACCACGTACACCAGCGGGGTCGCCGTGGCGGTCAGGGAGGCGTTGAGGTGGCGGGCGATCATCGGCTGTGCTCCTTGAAGTCCTGGTTCAATCGACCGGCAACGCGGCGCTCAGTGCCTTGAGCAACTGCGCCTCGCTGAAAGGCTTGGCCAGGCAGTCGACCACGCCGGCACGCGGCAGGCGCGGGTGCTGGCAGGCATCGGCGTTGGCGGTGATGAAGATGACCGGGATGGCATGGCCGCCAGCGTGCAGGGCCTTGAGCAGGTCCGGGCCCGACAGGCCGGGCATCACCATGTCGAGGATCAGGCAGCGGGCCTGCGCCTTGCAGGGGGAGGCCAGGAATGCCTCGGCCGAGGCGAATGCCTCGACCGCAAAACCGAACTCCCTGAGCAGGTCGGGCAGCGACTCGCGGACCGACTCGTCGTCATCCACCACCGCCACCAGCACGGGCTCCTTCATGGGTTGACCTCCTTGGCGGCATCACCGTCTGCCGCTGCGCCGCTGGCCGTGGGCAGCGGAATGGAAAAGTGGAAGGTCGCCCCCGGCCCGTCATTGAGTGTGGCCCAGAGCTCCCCGTTGTGGCGCTCGATGATCGAGCGGCTGATGGACAGGCCGATGCCCATCCCGGTTGCCTTGGTGGTGTAGAACGCCTCGAACAGGCGCCCCATGGCCTGGGCATCGAAGCCGCTGCCGTTGTCGCGCACCTGCAGGTGCACGCCGTGCCGTGCATCGAGGTCGGTGCTGATCAGCAGCTGGCGCGGCGCGCCGGCCAATTCGCGCATGGCTTCGACGGCATTGAGGATCAGGTTGAGCATCACCTGTTGCAGCTGCACGCGGTCACCCTGAACTGCGGGCAGCCCCTTGGCGAACTGCACCTGAAGCACGACGCCATTGCGCCGCAGTTCGCCGAGCAGCAAGGTGATGACCTCGTGCGCCGCCTCGTTCACATCCACCGCTTCGTTGCGCACGCTGTGCCTGGCGAACAGCGCGCGCAGGCGCTTGATCACGTCGGCCGCGCGGTTGCCGTCGCGAAGGGTACGCCGCGCGGTTTCCATGGCGCCTTCGACGTTGGGCGGGCTGGCACCGAGCATGCGCAGGCAGGTGCTGGCATTGGTGACGATGCCGGCCAGCGGCTGGTTGACCTCGTGGGCGATCGAGGCCGTGAGGGCGCCGAGGCTGGCCACCCGTGCCAGGTGGGCCATTTCCGAGCGGATCTTGTCCAGTGCTTCCTCGGCCTGCTTGCGGTCTTCGATGTCGGTGTTTTCGCCGTACCAGTGCAGCACCGCGCCGGCCTCGTCGCACTGCGGCACGGCGCGGATCAGGAACCAGCGGTAGACCCCGTCGTGGCGGCGCAGCCGGGCCTCGTACTCACCTGGCGTGCCGGCCTGCATCAAGCCCAGCCAGTAATGCAGCAGGCCGTCGGCGTCGTCCGGGTGCAGCGAGGCGGTCCAGCCGTGGCCGCGGGCCTGCTGCTGGGACATGCCGGTGTAATCGCACCAGCGCTGGTTGATGAAGTTGACCTCGCCGTTGGCATTGGCACTCCAGACAAAGCCGGGCACGGCGTTGATCAGGTTGCTCAGGTCTGGCTCGTTCAGCATGGCGGTTCTCTGCGTTGCGGGCGCCGCCGGGGCAGCATGCGCTGCGGCGCGGCAGGTGCCCATAGTACTTAGGTGTCACTGCGCCGGCGGTCACTGCAGCCCACCAGCAGGGCGGCCAGCAGCAGGCTGGCGGCGTACAGGTTCAACAGCTGCTGCGGTGTCCACTGCTCGGCCAGCAGCAGGCCGGCGACGCTGGGTGACAGAATGCCGCCCAGGCGGCCGATGGCAAGCACCAGGCCGACACCGCTGGCGCGGGTTGCCGTGACGAAGCTGCGCGGCGCCAGGGTGTAGAGGGCGGCGATGGCCCCGTTGAGCAACAACCCGGTACCGAAGCCGGCGGCGAGGGCCAGCGCCAGGGTGTGGCTTGCGGGCATCATCAGCGTCATCAGCAGGGCATCGAGCAGCAGCAGGCCGACCAGCAGCCGCCGCGAACCGAGGCGGCGCGTGGCAAGGCCCACCAGCACCGCGCCGAACATGCCGCCGGCATTGAGCAGCATGCCCGCACCGAGGCCGTCCTCGCTGGAGAAGCCGTTGCGGATCAGCAGCACGGGTGTCCAGCTGGTGACGAAGTAGTAGCTGAACATCAGCAGGAAGAAGGTCGCGGCCAAGGCAACGGTCTGCAGCCATTGCCCTGGCGCGAACAGCAGCCGGTATCGGGCCCGCATAAGGGGTGCGCCGGCTTGCGCGGCGAACGCCAGATACTCCCTGGACTCACGCAACCCGCGCAGGCCGGCCAGCGCTGCGAGCAAGGTGATGCCTGCGCCGGCCAGAAACACATGGCGCCAGCCCGCGCCTTCATTCAACGCGCGGGCCAGCAGCCCGCCCAGGGTGGCGCCCAAGGCGAATGCCGCGGATTGCAGGGCGACGGCCAGGCCGCGGCGGCGTTCGCTGGCGTATTCGTAGGTCAGCACGTTGGCACCGACCAGGATCGCCCCCACACCGAGGCCGGTCATGGCCCGCAGCAACAGCAAGGTGGCGTAGTTCTGGGTCCAGTACGACAGCAGCATGCTCACGCCGCTCAGGGCAAGGCTCCACAACAGCAGCGGGCGGCGACCATGGCGGTCGGCCAGGGTGGCGGCGCACAGCGAGCCGCAGGCCATGCCGACCAGGCTTGCGCTCAGCAGCACGCCGACCTGCACGGCATTCAGCGCCCACTCGGCGGCGACGGCATGGGCAGTGAAGGCCATGGCCATCGCGTCCATGCCATCGATCACGTTGAACAGCATGCACAGGCCGATCACCCGCCACTGGGTAGTGGCCGGTGCCGTTAGCGGATGGCTGAGGGTCTGCCCGTTCATGCGGGGTCCTTCCATGGTTTTGCGTGGAGTCTGCACGAAAACCGCGGGCAGTGGGAGCGACAGGCTTGGCAGTTGCTGACACCAAGGTATCGCCCGACACCTAGGTGTAATCGCCGCCTGGCGCTGGCAGTGATGTGATCAGCCTGGCATAGCCAAAGGAGATTCATCATGCGTGCTGCTCCGCCTGTTCCGTTGCCTCGCTGCGCCAAGGCCGGTGCGCTCGGCCTTGCCCTGTTTGCTACCTGCATGGGGGCATGGGCGGCCGAGTCGCAAGCCATCCGCCCGTACCACATCCATGTCGACGACGCCCAGTTGGCCGACCTGCGCCAGCGCATCGCCGCCACCCGCTGGCCCGACAAGGAAACCGTCGACGATACCTCGCAAGGCGTGCAGCTGGCCCAGGTGCAGGCGTTGGTGAAGTACTGGGGCAGCGACTACGACTGGCGCAAGGCCGAGGCCCGGCTCAATGCGCTGCCGGAGTTCATCACCACCATCGATGGCGTCGACATCCAGTTCATCCATGTGCGCTCGCCCCAGCCCAACGCCATGCCGCTGATCCTCACCCATGGCTGGCCGGGCTCACAGTTCGAGTTCCTCAAGGCCATCGGCCCGCTGACCAACCCCACCGCCTACGGCGGGCGTGCCGAAGATGCCTTCGACGTGGTCATCCCGTCGATCCCCGGCCATGGCTTTTCCGGCAAGCCCGCCGTGCTGGGCTGGGGCCCCGAGCGGGTGGCCAAGGCCTGGGACGTGCTGATGAAGCGCCTGGGCTATCAGCACTACGTGTCCCAGGGCGGCGACCACGGTTCGGTGATCTCCGATGCCCTGGGCCGCCTGGCGCCTGCCGGCCTTCTGGGCATCCACCTGAACATGCCGGCCACCGTGCCGCCCGAGCTGGTCAAGCCGATCAACAGCGGCGACCCCGCACCGGCGGGCCTCGGCACTGCCGAGCGCAGCGCCTACACCGCGCTCAGCACCTTCTTTGGCCGCAACGCCGCCTACGGCGCGATGATGGTCACGCGGCCACAGACCATCGGCTATTCGCTGGCCGACTCGCCCGCCGGCACGGCGGCCTGGATGTACGAGAAGTTCGCCGCCTGGACCGACAGCGATGGCCACCCCGAGCGGGTGCTCAGCCGTGACGAGATGCTCGACGACATCACCCTGTACTGGCTGACCGACAGCGGCGCGTCGTCCTCACGCTTCTACTGGGAAAACAATAACAACAACTTCAGTGCGGCCGCGCAGAAGACCCAGGACATCAAGGTACCGGTGGCCATTACCGTGTTCCCCCGCGAGATCTACCAGGCGCCGCAAAGCTGGGCGCAGCGCGCCTACCCGTCACTGGCCTACTACCGCCAGGTCGACAAGGGCGGCCACTTCGCGGCCTGGGAACAACCGCAGCTGTTCAGTGAAGAGCTGCGCCAGGCGTTCCGCCCCTTGCGGGCGGCAGGCAAGGCGGGCGACGCCCAGGTATCCCGATAACCCCAACCCCGGAGTTTCACCATGAACCCCACGACCCCACGTATCCGCCGCCTGCTGGGCCTGGCGCTGCTGCCGCTCGCGGCCCTGAGCCTGCAACCCTGCCAGGCCCACGCCGGCACTGTCGCCGCCAGCACGATCGAAGCGATCAAGCCCGGCAGCCATGTCTCGTTCGGCGAGTTGAAGCAGGTCAAAGCGGGCCTGCTGGAGGTGTCCTACGCCGAACTCGGCCCAGCCGACGGCCCGGTGGTGATCCTGCTGCACGGCTGGCCCTACGACATCCACAGCTACGCCGACGTCGCCCCGGCGCTGGCGCAGAAGGGCTACCGCGTGCTGGTGCCTTCGGCCCGTGGCTATGGTGACACGCGCTTCCTGTCGGCCAAGACCCTGCGCAACGGCCAGCCTGCCGCGCTGGCCTCGGACCTGATCGATTTCATGGATGCCCTGGGCATCCAGCAGGCGGTGCTCGGTGGCTACGACTGGGGCGCTCGCACCGCCGACATCGTTGCCGCGCTGTGGCCGGAGCGGGTCAAGGCGCTGGTGGCGGTCAGCGGCTACCTGATCGGCAGCCAGGAGGCGGGCAAGGCCCCCTTGCCACCTGCTGCCGAGCTGCAGTGGTGGTACCAGTTCTACTTCGCCACCGAGCGCGGCCGCCAGGGTTACCAGCAGAACACCCACGATTTCGCCAAGCTGATCTGGAAGCTGGCCTCGCCGCAGTGGCAGTTCGACGACGCCACCTACGACCGCAGTGCCGCGTCGTTGCAGAACCCCGACCATGTTGCCGTGTCGGTCTTCAACTACCGCTGGCGCCTGGGCCTGGTCAAGGGCGAAGCGAAGTATGACGCGCTGGAGAAGAAGCTCGCCGCCTTCCCCACGATCCAGGTGCCGACCATTACCCTGGAAGGCGACGCCAACGGCGCGCCGCACCCGCCTGCCGAGGCCTATGCCAAGCGCTACAGCGGCAAGTACGAGTACCGCCTGATCAGCGGCGGGGTCGGCCACAACCTGCCCCAGGAAGCGCCGCAGGCCTTTGCCCAGGCGGTGATGGATGCCGACCATTTGTGAAACCGAGGAACCTACCCATGAAGCAGCTCATGACCGCACTGGCCATCACCGCCAGCCTGTTCAGCGCCGGCCAGGCACTGGCCCAGGCGGAAAAACCCACTGTCGTGCTGGTGCACGGTGCCTTCGCCGACGCCTCCAGCTGGAACGGCGTGATCCGGATACTGGAACAGGACGGCTACCCGGTGGTCGCCGTGGCCAACCCGCTGCGCAGTGTCGCGGCAGATGGCGCGGCGGTGTCGGCGGTGATCGGCCAGATCAGCACCCCGGTGGTACTGGTCGGCCATTCCTACGGTGGCAGCGTGATCAGTGCGGCGGCCAACGGCCATGCCAATGTCAGCGCGCTGGTGTACGTCGCCGCCATCACCCCGGACGCCGGCGAGACGGTCGCGGGCCTGGCCGGCAAGTTCCCTGGCAGTACGCTGGGCCCGGCCCTGGCTGCGCCGGTGCCGCTGGCCGACGGCGGCAAGGACTTGTACGTCCAGCAGGCGCGCTTTCACCAGCAGTTCGCCGCCGATGTACCGGCTGCCCAGGCCGCGGTGATGGCCGCGACCCAGCGGCCGATCACCGACGCGGCGCTGAACGAGCCGTCCGGCGAGCCGGCCTGGAAGCACATTCCGTCCTGGTACATCTACGGCGACCAGGACCGCAACATCCCGCCGCAGTCCCTGGCGTTCATGGCCCGGCGCGCCCACGGCAAGGCGGTGCAGGTGATCAAGGGGGCGTCCCACGTGGTGATGATTTCTCACCCCGAAGCGGTGGCACGCATGGTTGAAAAAGCGGCGGCCGGCCAGTCGTGAGGGCGGGCAGGGCGGGTATCATGCCGGCATTGCAAGGGCCTGCCAGCGTTGCTCCAGCTGGCGCAGGTCGAGGGTCTCGAAGCCTTCGCTGAACTGCTCGCGGTACTGCGCCAGCAATTGCCTGGCTTCGGCCAGGCGCTGCTGCTCGCGCCACAGTTCGGCCAGGTCCATGGCGCTGCGCAAGGCCCAGCTGCGCGAGCCCTGCTCGTGGCTGAGGGCGAGCGCTTCGCACAGCAGGGCTTCGGGCAGTTGCAGGTCGCCCGGGTTCATGGCCTTGTGGATGGCCGCCTTGATGCGCAGCAGTTCGGGCAGGGCGAAGGCATCGCCGCTGCTGCGGCAGTGGCCGATGGTGTGGCTGACCTGGGCCAGCGCTTTGTCGTAGGCACCACTGAGCACCAGCCCTTCGGCAAGGGCGATCTCGAAGTACGTGGTGAGCAGCTCGTAGCGCATGCCGTGCAGCCTGGCCAGGGCTTCTTCCAGCGCGGCGACGGCATTGGCCGGTTGCCCGCTGCGGATGTCGATGGCGGCCTGGATGCCCTGGACGGCCGCCATGTAGGGCGCAAAGGCATTGGTCTGGGCGACCTTGGCGAAGACCGCGAGGCCGTTGCGGGCGCGTTGCAGGTCACCGGTCCAGATGTCGATGTGCAGCGTCCAGACCAGTGCGATGCAGTAGGTGGCGGCGTGGTCCAGCTGCACCGCGTCGCGCTCGACCTGTTGCGCGCCTTGCCGGGCCTGGTCGGGGTAGCCTTGCAGCCACAGCGTGCGGGCCAAAGCCAGGCCGGTGCGGTTGCGGTGGTCGAAGCCGTAATGGATGGTGCTGCTGCGTTCGGAGGGCAGGCTGTGGCGCAGCGAGGTTTCCAGGGTCTGCCGGGCCAGGGTCTGGTTGCCCAGCAGGTGGTAGGCAATGCCCGCCAGCGAGGCGGCTACCGCCGTTGCCTCGGGTTGGCCCATGCCTTTGGCGACTTCGACGGCCTGTTCGGCCCAGTGCAGCGAGGCGGCAAAATCGCCGATGCGCTCGTAGAAGATCTGCAGGCGGCCCAGCAGGCGCAGCTGCGACCAGCGGTCATCCAGCTGCTCGGCAATCTCCAGGGCACGGTGCAAGGCTTGCCGGGCCGCTTCGTTGTTGCCTTGGGTGAACATCAGCACCAGCCCGAGCGCGGCTTGCAGTTCCATTTCGGTGGGCGTGCCGAAAAAACCCAGCTGCAGCAGTTCGGTGGCCCTGGCGCACCAGGTACGGCACTCGACCAACAGCGAAAAATGCAGGAACAACTGCGCGCTGGCGGCGGCCAGCGGCAGCGCCAGGCCGGGGTCGCCCTGGGGGCCGAAGCTCCACTCCAGCGCGCTGCGCACGTTGCCCAGCTGGCTGGCCAGGCGCGCCGAGGCGCTGAAGATCTGCTGCGGCGTACCGCCCAGGTGGCTGAGCAGTTCCGTGTGGAAAGCGGCATGCCGAAAGGCCAGGGCATGGGCCTCGTGCGGGCCGCGCAGCAGCAGTTTTTCGCGGGCGTAGGCGCGGGTCATTTCCAGCAGCCGATAGGCCGCCGAAGCGTCACTGCGGTCGACCGTCACCAGCCCTTTGGCGCACAGTTCATCGAGCAGGGCGGCAGCGTCGAGCGGGTCGAGGGTGTCGTCGGCGACGATGTACGTCACGGCCTGCAGCGAGAACGGGCCGACGAACACCGCCAGGCGGTCGAACACCAGGCGTTCCTGCTCGCCCAGCAGGCCGTAGCTCCAATCGAACATGGCGCGCAGTGTCTGGTGCCGCGGTTGCGCGGTGCGGCGCCCCGACCAGCCCAGTGAAAAGCGCTCGCCAAGCAGGGTATGGGTGGCCTGCACGCCGTGGCTGGCCACCCGCACGGCGGCCAGCTCGATGGGCAGCGCCATGCCGTCCAGGCGCCGGCAGATGTCGCCGATCATGCGCGCATCGTCGGTACTCAGGGTCAGGGCGGTGTTGCTCGACGTGGCACGTTCGACGAACAGGCGGATGGCCGGGAAGGCCAGCAGTTCGTCCAGGCCCAGCGCTTGTTGCTCGCTGGGGAAGGCCAGCGGTTCGAGCCGGTGCAGGTGCTCGCCACGGGCACGCAGGGGTTCGCGGCTGGTGGCCAGGATGGCGACGCCTGGCGCGGCATCGCGGATCTGCTCGACCAGCGTCGAAACGGCATCGATCAGGTGCTCGCAGTTGTCGATGACCAGCAGCAGCTGCTGCCCGCGCAAATGCGCCAGCAGCACGAACAGCGACGCTTCGGCTTGCACCGGAATGCCCAGCGAGCCGGCGATCGCCGACGGCACCACGTCGGCATCTTCGACCTGGGCCAGGTCGACGAAGCGCACCGTTCCTTGCCCGCTGCTGGCCAGGCGATGACCGATCTCGACGGCCAGGCTGGTCTTGCCGACGCCACCTGGGCCGACGATGCTGAACAGCCTGGGCTGCTGCAGGTGCTCGCAGACTTGCAGCACGTCGCGCTCGCGGCCGATCAGCTGCGAACGCGGCGGCAAGCTGCCGACCGCAAGGCGAGTACGGTTGGGCAGCGGGTAGGCCGCCGAGGGCGCTGGCACGGTGGGTGCGCCCGGGGTATGGGTGATCGGCGCGACGAACGCGTACCCCACGCCGACCTGGGTGTTGATGTAGCGCGCGCCGTCCTCGCCATCCCCCAGCGTGCGGCGCAAGCCGGTCATGTGAAAGCGCAGGCTGCCTTCTTCGACGACCAGGTCGGGCCACACGCGCCTGAGCAACTCGCGTTTGCCGACCACCCGGCCGGGCCGCTCGAGCAGGGCCAGCAGCAGGTCGAAGGCGCGGCCGCCGATATCGACCGGCGTGCCGTGGCGGGTGAGCATGCGTTTGCCCGGCACGACCTGGAACGGGCCGAAGCTGATGGCCGACAGGGAGGGCTCAAGTTGGTCGTCCTGGGGAGACTCCGCGGTCATCGTGCTCTCGGCGCTGGAAAGAAGAATTGGCGCGACGGTGAACCCCGTGCCGGTCGCTACATGATAGGTATTTTGCGCACCTGGGCAAGCATCGCCCGGCCGCCGTTCAGTGTACCCGTGCTGCCGTGCGGCGTTTGCCCGGCACTGCCGTGACGCTGAACGCCAGCGGCTTGCGACGGTGTTCGACCAGGGTATGGCGGGCCATGTCGATCAGCCAGGCGCGAAACGGCGACTGCGGGTCGTAGCCTGTGCAGCGCTGGCAGACCGCCCGCCAGGCCTGCTGTACCAGCTCATCAAGCGCTTGCTGCGCCAGCCAGCCGGCCTGGACCTGCCCCTCGTAGAACGCCAGCAGCAACGGCATGACCTGGCGGGACAACTGCTCCAGCGCACCCGGGCGACCGTCGAGGGTATCGGCCAGCAGCGCGGCCAGCTCCTCATTGCTGGCCCGATCAGCCCGGTACAGACAGTGTTCGCGATAATCGTCAGTCATCAGCGGATTCCTTCTACGTCATCTATCGACTTGCCAGCGCACACGGTGGCGAGCGTCCAGCCTGAGCGGCATTGGCGGCGAGTGCCAGTTATGCGCTGTTAGCTTCTGTTAGCGTGCTCAACGGGCCGAGCCAACGGCATCGTAGCGAGGCATCGCTGACGATAAATGCCAGAATGTATCGGCCAAGTGACAACCTGCAGGAGTGAGCAATGAACACGGATGCACGCACGCCCGGCCAGGCCGAAGCACTGGATGGGCGCAGCGAGGACTACCGCGACTACCAGGATGTCGCCTTGCCGATGACGGCGCTGGTGCGCAACCAGCCGGCCGGGGCCTACAACACGCCACACACCCACCGTCACGGCCAACTGTTGTACGCCACCCACGGTGTCATGCGGGTGGCGACGGACGACGGCCTGTGGTTCCTGCCCCCCAGGCGCGCGCTGTGGATCCCGGCGGGCGTTGTGCATGACCAGCTGATGCTGGGCGCGGTGAGCATGCGCTCGATCTACATCCAGGCCGACCTTGCCGCACGCTTCGGTGAGCGCTGCCGGGTGCTGGAGGTATCCACGCTGTTGCGCGAGCTGATCCTGGTGCTGGCCGGCCAGCCCATCGAGTACGAACTGGCGGGGCGCAATGCCCATGTGGTGGCGTTGATCCTCGACGAACTGGCGGCTGCGCGGACCTTGCCGCTGCAGATTCCCTGGCCGACCGACCGGCGCCTGCTGCTGATCTGCAACGCCATCGTCGAGGCCCCCGGGCATGCCCGCACCCTCGAATACTGGGCGGACACGGTGGGTGCCAGCCCGCGCACGCTGATCCGGCTGTTCCTCAGGCAGACCGGCATGACCTTCCGCCAGTGGGTGCAGCAGGTGCGCCTGGCCAGTGCCCTGGACCGGCTCGACAACGGCGAAGCGATCGGGGCCGTGGCCCGGGCGTTGGGGTACGCCAGCGCCAGTGCGTTCAGCAACCTGTTTCGCCGGGTGATGGGCGAGTCGCCCAGCGCGTTCCTGGCTGCACGCTGAAGGCGGCCATCAGTTGCCGACCGGCTCGGTGACCGGCGCGGGGAGTGTCAGTTGCGCACACAGCCCGCCGCCCTCGCGGTTGTGCAACACCAGCGCGCCCTGCAGCGACAGCGCCAGCTGCTGGGAAATCGCCAGGCCCAGCCCGGTGCCACCAGTGTCGCGGTTGCGCGAGCTCTCCAGGCGATAGAAAGGCTTGAGCACTTCGGCCAGCAGGTCGTCAGGGATCCCCGGGCCACGGTCGAGAACGTGAATGGCCAGCTGCCCGCGGCTTGGCCTGAACACCGCGATCTCGACGTCCTCGGCATATTTCAGGGCGTTGTCCACCAGGTTCACCAGCAACCGGCGCAGGGCATGGGGGCGGGTTTCGAGGACGGCGTCGCCGGCCATCTCCAGGCGCACCGGCTTGCCGGTATCCAGGTAGTCGAATACCAGGCTTTGCAGAAACGCCTGCACATCGATGCGCCGGCTGACTTCGGTCGCGCTGTCCATGCTGCGGGCATACGCCACGCCTTCCTGGACCAGGTGCTGCATCTCGCTCAGGTCGTTCCACAGCTTGTCCTTTTCCAGCGAGTCTTCCATCAGTTCGGCACGCAGCTTCATGCGGGTGATCGGCGTTTGCAGGTCGTGGGAGATGGCCGCCAGCAGTTGCATGCGCTCTTTCACATGGGCGGCGATGCGTGCCTGCAGGGTGTTGAAGGCCACGGCAGCGTAGGCCACCTCCACCGGGCCGGACTCATCCAGGCGCGTGCCACCGCCGTTGGGGTCCAGGGTGTCGACAGCCCTGGACAGGTGCGTCAATGGGCGTATCGCCGTGCGCACCGCCAGCCAGGTACACCCCAGCAGCAGCAACAGCTGGCCGACCAGCACCAGCGGCAGCCACGGCGAAAGCGGCGAGATGGAAGGGCGCACATCGATGGTCAGCGGGCTGCCGTCGTGCAGGCGAAAGTGCGCCTGGTAGTGCGGGCGCAGGTCCGCCAGCTGGGTGTAGTGCAAACTGTACTCGCGGCCCAGGGTCGCTTCCATGGAGCGCACGAACTCGGGCGGCGCGGCCATGTCCAGCGGCGTGCCGGGCAGCCCTTCATCCAGCTGGTAGCGGTAGTTGGGGTGCACGAAGCGCGGCAGCCAGGCCTTGCGCTCCTCGGCGGGCAGGCGTTCGAGTACCGCCACCGTGGTGCTCAGGTCCTGTTCCAGGTTGCCCAGCATCAGGGTCTTGGCGCTCTGGTAGCGTTCGTAGAACTGCAGGCCGAAGGACAGGCCGTGGGCGATCACCAGGCTGACCAGGAAGATCAGCGACAGCCGGGAGGCCAGGGTGCGTGGCCAGCGTGCAGGTTTCATGCGGGTTCCCCGAGGATCTGTACGGCGTAGGCGAACACATAGCCTTCGCTGCGCACGGTCTTCACGTAGGCGGGGTCGCGGGCGTCATCGCCCAGGCGTTGGCGCAAACGGCTGACCAGCAGGTCGATCGAGCGGTCGAACAGGTCGGCGTCACGGCCCTGGGTCAGGTTGAGCAACTGGTCGCGGCTGAGCACCCGCTGCGGGTGGTCGACGAACACCCGCAGCAGGCGGTATTCCGCACCGCTCAAGGCGACGACGGTGTCTTCGCTGTCGAGCAGGTGGCGGGCGGTGGTGTCCAGCCGCCAGCTGCCAAACGCCAGCAACCGCCCGGCCTCGCTGACGACCAGGTTGGGCGGCAGCATGCGCGTGCGGCGCAGCACCGCATTGATCCGCGCCAGCAATTCACGGGCGGCAAACGGCTTGACCAGGTAATCGTCCGCGCCCATCTCCAGGCCGACGATGCGGTCGGCCTCTTCATTGCGTGCGGTGAGCATCAGCACCGGCGTGGTCTTGTGCTTGCCGGCGCGCAGCTCGCGGCACAGCAGCAGGCCGTCGTCGCCGGGCATCATGATGTCCAGCACGATCAGGTCGACACGGTTGGACTCGAGGAAACTGCGCATCTGCCTGCCGTCGGCCATGACGGTGGCGCGCAGGCCATTCTTGCGCAGGTAGTTGCCCACCAGCTCCCTGATCTCGCGATCGTCGTCGACGATCAGGACGTGATCCACGTGCTCCATCTGCCCCACCTCATGCGTCTTGCACCTTGAAGCGCACTCTTGTAACGGTTGCCTGCCAGGCGCGCCATTGCATCAAGGTGTCGGTGCCGGGCTCAGGCTACGCTGAGCGTCACGGCAATGTTGCCGCGGGTAGCCTTGGAGTAGGGGCAGTTGTGCTGGGCGGCCTGCACCAGCACTTCGGCAACCTCCGGCGAGATGTCCGGCAGCGTCACGGTGAAGTGCGCGCGCAGGAAGAACCCCTGCTCGGCGTGCAGCAGCTCGACCTGGGCGTCGACGGCGGCGGCTTCCGGGAAGGCGAGCTTGCGGGCGTTGCAGGCGTGGCGCAGGGCGCTGAGGAACGAGGCGGACCAGCTGACGGCGAACAGTTGCTCGGGGTTGCTGCCGTTGGCCGGCACGCCGGGCGGTGACAGTTTAAGTTGCAGCCGCCCGTCATCGCTGCAGCCGACACCGTCGCGGCCACCGCGGGTATGGGTGCGTGCGCTGTACAGGAGTTTTTCGACACTCGGCATGGGTAATTCTCGTGATCCGTGCTCTGGCCTCCAGCGTGCGGCGCCGGGCGGTGGACTGCCCGTTATCTGCTGTTAGCTGTTATTAGCCGCGGCCACTGCGGGGCAGCATCGATACCTTCGTATCCTGTTGGCCGGGGCCGGTGGGTGCTATCACTGCCCTGGTGTTACCGGTCAGCCACCTACCGAGAGGGAACCACGATGCTTCTACATCAATCGACCTGGGTTGAAACCGAACGATTCCTCCAGCGCAGCCGCACCATCGTCATCCCGATCGGCTCCAACGAGCAGCACGGGCCGACGGGGTTGTTGGGCACCGACTGGATGTGCCCGCAGATCATCGCCTTCGAGGCGCAGAAAACCGCCGATATCCTCATCGCGCCGACCTTCAACATCGGCATGGCCCAGCACCACCTTGGCTTCCCCGGCACGATCTCGCTCAGGCCATCGACCTTCATGGCCGCGATCACCGACTGGATTCGTTCGCTGGCGGTGCATGGCTTCGAGAAGATCCTGTTTCTCAACGGCCATGGCGGCAACGTGGCCTCGATCGAGGCGGCATTCTCGGAGATCTACGCCGAAGCCAGTTTCGCCCGTCGCCCGGCGGGGTTTGCCTTGAAGCTGTGCAACTGGTGGGACCTGGAAGGCGTCGACGCGCTGGCCAAGGAACAGTTCCCGACAGGGCACGGCATCCATGCCACGCCCTCGGAAATTGCCGTGACCCAGTGGGCCTATCCGGATTGCATCAAGAGCGCCGACTATGCACCGCCGATCGCCAACTGGGGCCCCATCCGCGAGGCCTTGGATTTTCGCGCGCGCCACCCGGACGGGCGGATGGGCTCCGACCCGGGCCAGGCTTCGCCGGAGAAGGGCGAGGCACTGGTCCGGCTGGCGGCGCAAGGGCTGGTGAAGGCCGTGGATGCGTTCAGCAGCGAAAGCAGACCGGGCTACTCCAGCGCCTCGGCCACCCCCTGATCCTCACCCAGGAAGCCACCGCTCTGGTGCTGCCAAAGCCGCGCATAGGTGCCGTTCTTCGCCAGCAGTTCGTTATGGGTACCTTGCTCGATGATGCGCCCCTCATCCATCACGATCAGCCGGTCCATGGCGGCGATGGTGGACAGCCGGTGGGCGATGGCGATCACCGTCTTGCCCTGCATCATCTCGTCGAGGCTCTCCTGGATGGCCACCTCGACTTCCGAGTCCAGGGCACTGGTGGCTTCGTCCAGCAGCAGGATCGGGGCGTTCTTGAGCATCACCCGGGCGATGGCGATGCGTTGCCGCTGGCCGCCTGAAAGCTTGATGCCGCGTTCGCCCACCAGGGTGTCGTAGCCGCTGTGGCCGTCACGGTCGCTGAGCTGGCGGATGAAGCCATCGGCCTGGGCGTTGACGGCGGCGCGCTGGATCTGCGCCTCGCTGGCCTCGGGGCGGCCGTAGGCGATGTTGTCGCGGATCGAGCGGTGCAGCAGCGAGGTGTCCTGGGTGACCATGCCGATGGCGCTGCGCAGGCTGTCCTGGGTGACGCGGGCGATGTTCTGCCCGTCGATGCGGATCTCGCCGCGGTCCACGTCATAGAAGCGCAGCAGCAGGTTGATCAGCGTCGACTTGCCGGCACCGGAGCGGCCCACCAGGCCGACCTTTTCGCCAGGATGGATGCTCAGGCTCAGGCCATCGAGCACCTGGCGCTCGCCGTTGTAGTTGAAGCTGACATTGTCGAAGGTCACCGCGCCACCGCGGGTTTCCAGCACGCCGGCATCCGGCGCGTCCTGCACCTTGGGCCCGCGGGTGAGGGTGGCCATGCCGTCCTGCACGGTGCCGATGTTCTCGAACAGCGAGGTCATCTGCCACATGATCCAGTGCGACATGCCGTTGATGCGCAGGGCCATGGCCGTGATCGCGGCCACCGCGCCGGTACCGACCTGGCCCTGGTGCCACAGCCACAGGGCGTAGCCGCCGGCGCCGAAAATCAGCCCGACCACCAGTGCCTGGTTGACGATTTCGAACTGGCTGACCAGGCGCATCTGGCGAAAGCCGGTCTGCTTGAAGTCTTCCATCGCCGCCCGGGCGAAATGCGCCTCGCGCCTGGAGTGGGAAAACAGCTTCACGGTGGTGATGTTGGTGTAGGCGTCGGAAACGCGCCCGGTCATCGACGAGCGCGCATGGGCCTGTTCCTGGCCGACCTTGCCCAGGCGCGGCACGAAATACAGCATGGCCAGGCCGAACAGCGCGAGCCAGGCAATGAACGGCAGCATCAGCTTGGCGGCAAAACCACCGGCCAGGGCGATGATGGCGATGAAGTACACACCGATGCCCGGCACGATCTCGATCACCGTGAACAGCACTTCACGCACGGCCAGCGCGGTCTGCATCACCTTGGTGGTGACCCGGCCGGAAAACTCGTCGGAGAAGAACGACAGGCTCTGGCGCAGCATCAGCCGGTGGAAGTCCCAGCGCAGGCGCAGTGGCAGGTTGATCGCCAGCACCTGGTGCTGCATCAGCGTGCGCAAGGCCACCAGCACGATGCTGGCGATCAGCAGCAGGCCGACGCCCCACAGCACACGGCTTTCTTCTGCGCTCACGCCACCGCCGGCCTGCCAGTGGGAGAGCAGGTCCACCACCTGGCCGAGGAAGGAAAACAGCCAGGCTTCGTAGATCGACACACCGGCACTGAACAGCGCCAGCGCCAGGATGTAGCCGCGGGCACCGCGGGTGCAGGCCCACAGAAAACGCAGCAGGCCGACCGGGGGTGGCGGTACCTCGTCCGGCGGGAAAGGGTCGAGCCAGCGTTCAAAGGCGCGAAACATGGGGGTCTCCGGGGTTTGCTCGGTAGCGACAACCATACAGGTTGTCGTGGGATTGCGTGAAGGCTCCCAAGTGCCTGTCGGGAGATTTGCAGCGCCTGTGAGATCGAGCGCCGCCCGCGCGGCGCATCGCGAGCTGCGCTCGCTCCTACGTTTGTTTCTGGCCAGTAACGCCTGTGACAGGCGCGCGCGACCGCCTGGTTTGTACGACTCGATATCGAGTCAGGCGCCAAGGCGTTCGCGCGCATATCCCGCAGGAATAATTGGCCCGAAACAAACGTAGGAGCGAGCGCAGCTCGCGATGCGCCGCGCGGGCGGCGCTCGATCTCATGGCCGCTGAACCTCTCAAGGCGAACACCCCTGAAACCCAACCGCCCCCAACACATCCCCCTGATTTTTTACGCTCTTTTTACGACAGCCCCGACGGCCTGCAGGGATACTGACCGCGCGATGCTCAGGGATGGCATGCATTTCCAACCGCCAGTCCAGAGAAGCCTTTCGTGAGCCAGTCCGCCGTCGCAGCAAACCCACCCCAACCCAGCAAATCTTCCGCCGTCGGCATGCTCGTCGCCGCTGTTGGCGTGGTCTATGGCGACATCGGCACCAGCCCGTTGTACACCCTCAAGGAAGTGTTCGCCGGGCACTACGGCGTGCAGGCCAACAGCGCCGGTGTGCTCGGCGTGCTGTCGTTGGTGTTCTGGTCACTGCTGTGGGTGGTGTCGCTCAAGTATGTGCTGTTCATCCTGCGCGCCGACAACCAGGGCGAAGGCGGCATCATGGCCCTGACGGCACTGGCGCACCGCGCGGCGGCACCCTGCAAGCGGCTGGGCAGGGGGCTGGTGCTGCTCGGCCTGTTCGGCGCCGCGCTGTTCTATGGCGACAGCATGATCACCCCGGCCATCTCGGTGTTGTCGGCCGTGGAGGGCTTGCAACTGGCGTTCGACGGCATCGAGCATTGGATCGTGCCGCTGGCGGTGGTGGTGCTGGTGGCACTGTTCCTGATCCAGAAACACGGCACCGCGCGCATCGGCATTCTGTTCGGGCCGATCATGGTGTTGTGGTTCGTGGTGCTCGGCGCGCTGGGCGTGCACGGCATCGTCCAGCGCCCGGAGGTGCTGCAGGCGCTCAGCCCGGTGTGGGCGGTGAGGTTCTTCATCCTGCATCCGGGCATGGGCGTGGCCATTCTCGGCGCCGTGGTGCTGGCGCTGACCGGTGCCGAAGCGCTGTACGCCGACATGGGCCACTTCGGCCGCAAGCCGATTGCCCGGGCCTGGTTCCTGCTGGTGCTGCCGGGGCTGGTGCTTAACTACTTCGGCCAAGGGGCGCTGATCCTCGGCAACCCGGAGGCGGTGCGCAACCCCTTCTACCTGCTGGCGCCCGACTGGGCCCTGCTGCCGATGGTCGGGCTGGCCACGCTGGCCACCATCATCGCCTCCCAGGCGGTGATTTCCGGGGCGTTTTCCATGACCCGCCAGGCCATCCAGCTGGGCTATGTGCCGCGCATGTTCATCCAGCACACCTCCAGCGAGGAGCAGGGGCAGATCTATGTGGGCATGGTCAACTGGGCGCTGATGGTCGGCGTGGTGCTGCTGGTGGTCGGCTTCGAGTCGTCCGGGGCACTGGCGGCGGCCTATGGCGTGGCGGTGACCGGCACCATGCTGATCACCACGCTGCTGGCCTCGGCGGTGGTGCTGCTGCTGTGGAAGGCGCCACGCTGGCTGGCGGTGCCGATGTTGCTGGCCTTGCTGCTGGTCGACAGCCTGTACTTTGCCGCCAACGCCCCGAAGATTTTCCAGGGCGGTGCCTTCCCGGTCATCGCCGGCGTGGCGCTGTTCGTGCTGATGACCACCTGGAAGCGCGGGCGCAAGATCATCGTCGAGCGGCTGGACGAGCATTCGCTGCCGCTGGAGCTGTTCATCGCCAGCCTGCAGGCGCAGCCGCCGCACCGCGTCAGCGGCACGGCCGTGTTCCTCTCCGCCCGCCCCGAGGCGGTGCCCCACGCCTTGCTGCACAACCTGCTGCACAACCAGGTGCTGCATGAGCAGGTGGTGCTGCTCACCGTGGTGTTCGAGGACGAGCCACGGGTCAGTGCCGGCAAGCGTTTCGAGGTCGAGGCCTTCGGCGCCGGGTTTTACCGTGTGAGCCTGCACTTCGGCTTCATGGAAGAGCCCAACGTGCCGCTGGCCCTGAGCCGTTACCCCAATACCGATCTTGCGTTCGGGCCGATGCGCACCACCTACTTCCTCAGCCGCGAGACGGTGATCGCCGGCAAGCAGAAGGGCATGGCCCGCTGGCGCGAGCACCTGTTCGCCTTCCTGCTGAAGAACGCCAACAGCAACCTCAAGTACTTTCAGTTGCCGCTGAACCGGGTGATCGAACTGGGGACCCAGGTCGAGATGTAAGCGCTGGGTTCACACCGCTTCACGGCGATAGGCATAGGTCTCGGCAAAGCGCGACAGCATGTAGGCGCTGCACGACACCGGCGGGTACTTGGCCGGGTTGTCGCTGCCGGAGCAGTTGGGCAGGCAGCTGATCTCGGTGTCTGGGTGCGGTTCGGCGAAGAACGGCATCGAGTAGCGGTCCACCCCCAGCGGGCTGATCACCCGGTGTGGCGTGGAGGTGTAACGGTCGTTGCTCCAGCGCGCCATCATGTCGCCGATGTTGACCACATAGGTGCCTTCGATGGGCGGCGCGTCGATCCACTGGCCGTCGCGGCTGCGCACTTGCAGGCCGCCGGCGTTGTCCTGATACAGCAGGGTGATGCAGCCGTAGTCGGTGTGCGCGCCGGCGCCTTGCTGGTCGGCGCTGCTGGCGGCCTGGCGGGGTGGGTAGTGGATCATGCGCAACACGCTGATCGGCTCGGCGAAACGCTGGTCGAAAAAGTCCGGCTCGATGCCCAGTGCCTCGGCCATGGCCCGCAGCAGGGTCAGGGACAGCGCGTGCATGTCCTGATAATGCTGTTGCAGCAACGCTTCCCAGCCGGCGATGGCCGGGTGGCGATTGGGGCCGCGCAGCGGTTTGCCGGCGAGTACGTCGGGGTGCTCGGCGCTCATGTGGAAACCCATGTCGAAGGTTTCCTTCAGGTCGCTTGGCCGGTTCGGGTCGAGCTGCTCGGTGGCGATGGCGCCATAGCCGCGGTGGTGGGCGCTGCGGGTGATGTCGATACGCAGCTTTTCCTCGGCCGGGCGGGCGAAGAAGTCTTCGGCGGCAGCTTTCAGTGCAGCGATGCGCGCGGCCGGAATCGGGTGCCCCTTGATGTAGTAGAAGCCCCATTGCCGGCAGGCGGCGTCGATCTGCCGGGCCACGGCCTGGCGGGCAGCGGGGTCGTGCTGGTACAGCGGGGTGATGTCGATGATGGGCAGTGTATTCATCAGGGCTCCGGATTACGGGCTGTTGGCAAGGTCTCTGTATGTGGAGGCCTTGCGGTAGCAACTGTCGTGCTCACTTTCTGAAAGCTGGCGCGAACCCTTGTGGGAGCGGGCTTGCCCGCGAACACCGGCGAAGCCGGTGCCAGGCACCTCAGCGCTTGCTTCGCGGGCAAGCCCGCTCCCACAGGTACAGTGCAGGTCTCAGGTTGCTGTACTGCCTGTTTACTTGGGCAGCTGTGCGGTGATGCCTTTGACGTAGTAGTTCATCCCCGCCAGTTCGGCATTGCTGGCCACCGCGCCTTCAGCAATCTTCACCTCCCCAGCCTGGTCGAGGATCGGCCCGGTGAACGGGTGGAACGAGCCGTCCTTGATGCTCGCGATGATCTGCTCGGCGCCGCTTTTCACGTCGGCCGGTACCAGGTCGCTGATCGGCAGCTGGACGGTGCCGTCGGCCAGGCCGCCCCAGTAGTCCTGGGGCTTCCACTGACCGTCCATGACCGCCTGGGCGCTCTTGATGTAATGCGGGCCCCAGTTGTTGACGATGGACGTGAGCACCGCCTTGGGCCCGAAATGGGCCATGTCCGAGGCGTAGCCCACCGCGTAGATGCCGCGGCGTTCGGCGGTCTGGATCGGCGCCGGGCTGTCGGTGTGCTGGAACAGCACGTCGACGCCCTGGTCGATCAGCGCATTGGCGGCGTCCGCTTCCTTGCCCGGGTCGAACCACGAGTTGACCCACACCACCTTGATCTCGGTGCCGGGGTTGTACTTGTCCAGCGCCAGCTGGATGGCGTTGATGTCACGCAGCACCTCCGGGATGGGGAAGGACGCGACGTAGCCGACTTTCTTGCTCTTGGTCATCTTCGCGGCGAGGTAGCCGCCAACGTAGCGGCCTTCATAGGAGGTTGCCAGGTAGGTGCCGAGGTTCTTGTCCTGTTTGTAGCCGGTGGCGTGTTCGAAGGTGACCTTGGGGAATTGCTTGGCGACCTTGGCGGTAGGGTTCATGTAGCCGAACGAGGTGGCGAACACCAGGTCGTAGCCACCCTTGGCCATGTTGCGGATGACCCGCTCGGCGTCGGCGCCTTCCGGTACGTTCTCGACGAAGCTGGTCTGGACCTTGTCGCCGAACTGCTTGATCAGCGCCTGGCGGCCCTGCTCGTGCTGGTAGGTCCAGCCGTGGTCGCCGATCGGGCCGATGTAGACGAAGCCGACTTTCAGCGGGTCGGCGGCGGCGCTGACGGCGCAGAGCGCCGTGCCGAGGCCGATAGCGGCGGCCAGGGTACGCAACAGCCGGGTGCTTTTTTTCAGATGCATCGAGGGTTCACTCCTGTGGGGCTTGTGTCGTTTTGTTGTTTGCCGGGGCCTCATCAGCGCCCCGCTTTCCAGGGCTGGCCCAGCGAAACCGGGGCGTACAGCCGGGTCTTGAACGCGTTGCGCGAGAGCACCACCAGCACCAGGATGGTCGCCACGTACGGCAACATCGCCAGCAGGTTGGCCGGGAAGCTCACGCCAATGCCCTGGGCCACCAGGTGCAGGATGCTGGCCAGGCCGAACAGGTAGGCGCCGAGCAGCACCCGCAGCACCCGCCAGCTGGCGAACACCACCAGCGCCAGGGCGATCCAGCCGCGGCCGGCGGTCATGTTCTCTGCCCACATCGGCGTGTAGGCCAGCGACAGGTAGGCACCGGCCAGGCCGGCCATGGCGCCACCGAACAGCACCGCCAGCGTGCGCACGCGCAGCACCGGCAGGCCCATGGCGCTGGCGGCGTCGGGGTTTTCGCCAACGGCTTGGAGGATCAGGCCGGTGCGGCTTTTCAGCAGCACCCAGGCGACCAGCAGGAACAGGGCGAAGGACAGGTAGACCAGCAGGTCCTGGTTGAACAGCATGTGGCCGATGATCGGCAGCTCGGCCAGCAGCGGAACCGGCAGGGCTTCGAAACCGCTCAGCGGCTTGCCGACCCAGGCGCTGCCGACGAACGCCGACAGGCCGACGCCGAAGATGGTCAGGGCCAGGCCGGTCGCCACCTGGTTGGCCTGGCAGCCCAGGGCAACCACGGCGAACAGCGCGGCCAGCAGCATGCCGGCCAGGCAGGCCATCAGCACGCCGAGCCACAGGCTGCCGGTGGCGAAGGCGGTGATGAAGCCCACCACCGCGCCGAACAGCATCATGCCTTCCTGGCCGAGGTTGAGCACGCCGCTCTTCTCGCACACCAGTTCGCCCAGGGCCACCAGCAGCAGCGGGGTACCGCAGCGCACCATGGCGTAGAGGATGTTGCCAAGCAGATCGATATCCATCGTCGAAGCCTCAGCCTGCGCGCCCATGGCGCCAGGCACATGTCAGGGGCAGGGGAGGTCAGGCACTGGCCGCTTCGGCCACCGGCGTGCGGCGCCGCCAGTTCAGCGTGAGCCGCGGCCGGTAGAGGATCAGCACGTCGCAGGCGAGCAGGTAGAACAGCATCATTCCCTGGAACAGCCCGGTCAGTGCCTGCGGCAGATTGAGGCTCATCTGCGCGTTCTCGCCGCCCAGGTAGAGCAGCGCCATGAGCAGGCCGGCAACCAGAATGCCCAGCGGGTTGAGCCGGCCGAGAAAGGCCACGGTGATCGCCGCATAGCCGTAGCCCGGCGATACCTGCGGCACCAGCTGGCCGATCGGCCCGCTGACTTCGCTGACCCCGGCCAGGCCCGCCAGGCCGCCGCTGATCAGCAACGCCAGCCACACCAGGCGCTTTTCGCGAAAGCCGACGAAGCCGGCGGCGCGCTGGTCGAGGCCGAGCACCTTGATCTGGAAACCCAGGAAGCTCTTGTGCAGCAGCACCCACACCGCCACCAGTGCCAGCAGCACGAAGTACAGGCCGACATGCAGGCGGCCATCCTCGAACAGGGCCGGCAGGCGGCTGGCATCGCCGAACATCGCCGATTGCGGGAAGCTGAAGCCCTCTGGGTCCTTGAGCGGGCCGTGCACGCAGTACAGCAGCAGGTTCAGGGCGATGTAGTTGAGCATGATGGTGGTGAGGATTTCGTTGGCATTGAAGTGCGTGCGCAGCCACGCCGCCAGCGCCCCCCACAAGGCGCCGGCAAGGCTGCCGGCCAGCAGCACCCAGAGCAGTGCCCAGCGGCTCTGCCAGTCGATGAGGTGGATGGCCAGGGCGCTGCCGGCCAGTGCACCGATCAGCAGCTGGCCTTCGGCGCCGATGTTCCAGATGCGCGCCTGGTAGGCCACTGCCAGGCCCAGGGCGCAAAGCAGGATCGGCAGCGCCTTGAGCAGCAGTTCGCTGACGCCGTAGAGGTCGCTGACCGGTTCGATCAGCAAGGTGTGCAAGGTCACAAACGGGTCATGCCCCAGGGCGCTGAACAGGATCGCGCCGCTGACCAGGGTCAGCAGGCCGGCAAGCAGTGGCGACAGCACCCGCATGGCGCGTGACTGCTGGGTACGGGGTTCGAGGGATAGCAACATGGCGGGCTCTCGTCAGATGGCGGCGTGCGCGGTGTCGAACTGGCCGGCCATCCAGCTGCCGACCTCCACGCTGTGGGTGTCGGCGGTGGCCTTGAGCGGTGACAGGCGCCCGCTGCACAGGGCGCCGATGCGGTCGCTGATCTGCAACAGCTCATCGAGGTCTTCGGAAATCACCAGGATCGCCGCGCCGGCATCGCGCAGGGCGATCAGTGCGCGGTGGATCGCCGCGCCAGCCCCGACATCGACGCCCCAGGTCGGGTGGGCGGCAATCAGCAGCTTGGGGTTCTGCAGGATTTCCCGGCCAAGGATGAACTTCTGCAGGTTGCCGCCCGACAGGCTGCGCGCCGTGGCCTGCGCGCCCGGGGCCTTGACCGCGAAGCGCTGGATGATCTGTTCGGCCAGCGCCAGCACCTTGCCCGAGCGGATCAGGCCGCGCTCGACCAGGCCTTGCTGGAAGGCGGTGAGCAGGGCGTTGTCGGCCAGGCTCAGGTCCGGCACGGCGCCATGGCCCAGGCGCTCTGCCGGGACGAACGCCAGGCCCAGGGCGCGACGGGCATCCGGATGCAGGTTGGCCATGGGCTGGTTGTCGAGGCTGATGCGCTCACGCTCGCTGGGGGGCAGGCGTGTCTCGCCACTGAGCAGCGCCAGCAACTCGTCCTGGCCGTTGCCGGCGACCCCGGCGATGCCGACGATTTCGCCGCTGCGCACTTCCAGGCGCAGGTGCTCGAAGGAGGTGCCGAACGGGTCCTGGTTGCGCCAGCTCAAGTCGTCCACGCGCAGCCGCGGCAAGCCGCCTGCGCGCTTCGGGTAGCGGGCCTCGAGCCCCTCGGCATCGCCAACCATCAGCCGCGCCAGCTGCAGGTCGCTGCATTCGGCCGGCACGCAGGCGCCGGCAACCCGGCCGGCGCGCAGCACGGTGGCGCTGTGGCAGAGGGCGCGCACCTCATTGAGCTTGTGGCTGATGAACAGGATGCTGCAGCCCTCATCCGCCAACGTGCGCAGGGTGACGAACAGTTGCTCGACTTCCTGGGGCGTCAGCACCGAGGTGGGTTCATCAAGGATCAGCAGTTTGATGTCCTGCATCAGGCAGCGCACGATCTCCACCCGCTGGCGCTCGCCAATTGACAGGCTGTGTACCAGGCGTTCCGGCTCCAGCGCCATGCCATAGCGCTGCGACACGTCGCGAATGCGCGGCGCCAGCTGCTGGGGTGAGCCCGCCTCGCGGCCCAGCGCCAGGGCGATGTTCTGCGCCACGGTCAGGGTCTCGAACAGGGAAAAGTGCTGGAACACCATGCCGATCCCCAAGCCGCGGGCCTGGGCCGGATCCGCCACCTGCACCGGGCGGCCTTGCCACAGCAGCTGGCCGGCATCCGGCCGGGTGACGCCGTAGATGATCTTCATCAGGGTGCTCTTGCCCGCGCCGTTCTCGCCAAGCAGCGCATGGATCTCACCGGGGGCGATGCGCAGGTCGACGCGGTCGTTGGCCAGTGTGCCCGGGTAGCGCTTGGTGATGGCGCGCAGCTCGAGGCGCAGGGGCGTAGGGGATTCGGACATGGGCTGCTCGAAGTGGATGATCGTGAGCAGCTTGCAAAGCAAAAACATGGCCAAGTGGTCAGATTCCCGTTCGGCGGCCGTTGCAGACGGGGTTGTGGCCGATCAGGGCAGCGCGTGTGGCGGGTGCAGGGCGAGGCGGGGTGGTTGGTTTTGGGGCGCAGGGGGCGCCAAAGTGGGGCGAAATTCAATCATGAGCCACCTTGATGCTTTTACATATTGCGACTAATACTAAATAGCTGCCAAGAAGAGGGATGGTCATGCAGACGCGCTTCGTTGTAGTTCCCGCTCTACCCCCGGAAAAAGACTACCTGCCCAGGCGCGCAGGCTTCCCCAATGCATTGGGCAAGGGCTACGACCTCTATGACACGCTCGACAAGCTCAGGGTGACCTTGAATTTCGCCACCCGCGCCGAGGCCGACTATGCCTGTGCCTGCCGCAATGGTTCGCTGGGCGCGGGTGACGAAGAAAATGCTTCGGGTGGGCATGCGGGGTGGTGTAACGCGCAGACGTGATGCACCAGAGCGGGCGTTGCCGCCCCGGTGCAAGCCGTCATTTATCAACGATCCTTGTCTTTCTGCTGGGTGCCGCCGTGGGAGGATTGCCCGCCCATGCGCCCGCTGTCTGCAGGGTTCTGCTTGCCGCCAGCCTGGCCGCCCTGGTGCCCGGTATCCCTGGACTTCTCCCAGTCCTTGTTCATCTTGTCTTCAGGTTTTTGCCCGGACTGCTGGCCGCCTTTCTGGGTATCGGCCATGCCGCCCTGGCTGCCTTTGCCGCCAGCATCACCCGGATTGGCCTGGTTGCTGCCGCCTTGATTTCTATCCTTGTCTTGATTGTTAGCCATGATCGCTTACCTCAAGTCAAACACAGGAAGTTCTGTGTTTACGTGTGACTGGCGAAGGTTGCGGCGCTCTGCAAAATCTTTCAGCTATTCGGACGAGTTGCTTTAACCAACCCCGGCCCAACCATTAGCGGGTGAAAACCTGGTGCAGGGTGAAGGAGGGCCCGCGTTCACCAGACAGAACGCCAAGGTGCAAATCCGTCATCTACTGCCAATTGCCCTGTGCTTCTATCATTGCGGCATCAGGACAATCACACATCAGGAGTTTCCATGGCAGAGCGAGCAATCCGCGCCTCCTTCGCAGGCGTGGCCTACCAGGTGAGCATCACCAATGGCCAGCACCAGTGGGCCAGCGACGTCGCTGAACAGGCAGGTGGCGGTGATGTCGGACCGTCGCCCCACGAGCTGCTGCTCTCGTCCCTTGGGGCATGTACCTCCATCACCGTCGCCATGTACGCCCAGCGCAAGGAGATGCCGCTGGACGCCATCGACGTGGACATCTCCATCGAGCAGGAGCAGCTGGGGCGTGAGCCGAGGCTGCAGATCGCACGCGAAATCCACCTGCGCGGGGCGCTGAGCGACGAGCAACGCACGCGTTTGCTGGAGGTCGCCAACGCCTGCCCCATTCACAAGGTGTTGAGCGGCGAGATCATCATTGCCAGCAAACTGGTCACGCCCACCTAAAGGCAGGCGTACACCACCAGTTCCACCAGCATTTCTTCCCGGGCCAACCCCGCCACCACGACCGCAGCGCGGTTAGGGTACGGTGCCTGGAAATACTCGGCATACACGCTGTTGACGACGGCCAGGTAGCTGCGGTCGGTGACGTAGATCAGCACCTGGGTCACGGTATCCAGCGAACTGCCGGCGGCCTCCAGGGTGTGGCGCAGGTTGTCCAGGGTCTGGCGGGTTTGCGCTTCGATGCCGCCGGCGACCACCTGGCCCTGGGCATCGATGGGGATCTGCGCGGTGTAAAGCGTGCCGTTGCCGACCACGGCCCACTCCAGCGGCGCCTTGGAGGCGTAAAGCTCGGTCTTGATTGCCTGTTTCATGGCGAGGGTTCCTGGTGGTAGGCGAGGGTCAGTCGGCATCGCTGCCGCCGCCTGCGCCATGGCGGCGGGAGGCTTCGGTGCTTTCGACGAGGATCTGCTCGGACAACTGCTTGAGCCGCTGCCAGGTGCCTGCGTCGACCGTGAAGCCCTGGTTCGCTGTGCGCGGCATGGCGCCCGCTGCCGGCAGGGCGTAGGCCGGCCGGGTGAACAGCACCGTGATGCCTTGCTCGAATGCCTCGACGGCGCCGGGCTGGGCCTCACTGCGCAGCACAGGGCAGCGCTCGCCTGCGGTGAAGTCGGCCAGGTGGCGCTGGCGGGCGTCCTCCCAGCGGGCCTGCACGTGCAGCCCGCGTTCAGCGGCCTTGCTCAGGTAGCCCAGCAGCAACAGGCGGTTGTGGCAGTGATGGATCCGCAACTGCGCCTGGCCACGGTGCAGTGCCTTGTCCAGGGCCAGTTCCACTGCCGTCGCGGCGCAGCGCAGCACGCTCTGGCCGTGGGCGTCGATCACCAGCGAGGTGCTGTCGTCGTCGGTCAGGGTGAATGGCTGAGTGGCTTCACCTTGCAGAAAGTCCAGCGCCTGGGCCAGCGCGCCGATGCCGTCCAGCCCTTGCAGGTGCAGCCAGCCCACCAGTTCGGCCGCGTCCTCGCAGTCGCCCGGGGCAAAGCCCATGCCTTCGAACGCCTTGCGGCACATCACCTGGATTTCATTGAGCGATACGCGCATGGTCACAGTGCCCCCTGCGGCATGACCGCGAAGTTCCAGTCGTCTTCGAATGGCTGGCCAATGTCGCTCACCAGGGGCGCGCCCTGGAACAAGGTGATGCGCACCCAGCGGCTCGACTTGGGGTCGAACTTGCCCGCGCCGAAGAACGCCAGTTTGCAGCGCAGCAGGTGGATCGGCAGCATGTCGCGGTCCAGCAGGTTGGCGCGGATTTCCCCATAGGTGCTGTGCGCCATGCCTTGCAGGCGGCGCACCGTGCCTTTGAGCGCAGGCGCGGCAATCAGCAGGTGCGCGGTCAGGGCCTGAGGGTGTGCCTGCAGGTGCTCGCGCACGGCACGGTGGCAGCGCTGGATGTTGCGGGCGATGCCCAGTTGCATTTCCTTTTCTGCGCCCGGCTCCTCGGCGCGCATGCCCAGGCGCGGCTCCTCTTTCTCGGCCGAGCGGTACCAGAAGAAGTGCTCGGCCTCGACGTTGCCGAAGTCGTAGGCCAAGGCCCAGCCATACTGCTGTTCGATGAGTTCGCGCAGCTGCCTGAGCGGCATCTGCGCGTTCAGCGGCCAGCCTTCGCTGGCCCCCATCTGCTCGGCCAGCGGCGTGGTGAGCTCGGGGTACAGCTCCAGCAGCAGGCTCACCAGCAGTTCCTGCAAGCCTGGCCCGGCGTGGGCTTCGCTCCAGGCCAGCAGCCGTGCCCAGAGGTCATCGGCAGCGGGCTGGCCAGCGAGCCAGTCGGCCAGCACAGCGAGTTCGGCCAGGGTTTGCCGGTTCTGTTGCTGTTGGCGCAGGTCTTCGGTCTGGGTCTGGCGCAGGTGCAGGCCGGCCCGCGCCAGCAGCGCGTGCAGGCGTAACAGCCGGGCGGGCTCGGCCGGTTGCGCCAGGGCCTGGCCCAGCGCGGTTTCGCGCATGTGGATCCAGCGTTCCACCAGCTGCGGGTGGTTGATCAGGAAGGGCGCCATGCCCAGCCCGGTCGCGTTGCCGACCCCCAGGTAACGTTGCAGCGCCGGGGCCAGCGGCACGGCCCGTTGTGGGGCGAGGGCGCGGGCCATGTGTTCGATCTGCTCGATGCTGAAGTGGCGCAGCAGGTAGACGGTGAACATCTGCGCGCTGAACGGCTGGTTGAAGTCCGGGTTGTCCTGCAGGCAGCCGAAGTCGGCGATGCCGAACTTGCCGTTGCCGTACACCGCCGTGGTGCGGTAGAGGTAACCGACCTCGGCCAGTTGGCGCGGGTCTGGCTGTTGCCCTTCGGCCAGCGCCGCCAGGAAGCGGTCGAAGTTGCGCAGGCTGCGGTTGGCCCGGGACAGCACCAGCACGCGGGCATCGAAGCGCCCAGCCTCCTGCAGCGGCACATTGCGCTGCAGGTCGGCCAGTTGCGTTGCGTCGACGTCGCCGGCGACCAGCACGAAAGTGACGTCCCACTGGTCGGCGATCACCCGGTCACTGCGTTTTTCCGGTGGCAGGTAGGCCGAGAACAGCACGCAGTGGTAATGCCCATGGGGCGTGTCGATGCGGTAGATGGCAGTGCCAAAGCCTTGCGCATCGAGGTCGAAGCGGCTGCGCTGGATCTGCCAGCGCTGGTTCATCATCCGCCGCATGCTGCTGCGCACGAAGCTCAGCGGGCTCTGGAAGTGGCTGCCCAGCCGGGCCAGGTCCATGACCTGGCTGGCAGGGCGCAGCGCCGGTGTTGCAGGTAGGCTGTTGGACATTGTTGTCATACCTGGATGGATCATGTTCAGACGCCTTGTTCGCGGGCCATGTGCCGGGCGATGCGCACCGCATCCCACAGCGCCGGCAGGATCACCAGCGACACCGGCACCGCAGTGATGACGATGAAGGACTGCAGGGCCGTCACGCCACCCGCGCCGATGGTGATCAGCACCACCGCCGCCAGGCCCATGCCGATGGCCCAGAAGCCACACAGCCATTTCTTCGGTTTATCGTTGCTGGACATCGCCAGCGCCACGGTGAAGGCCATGGCATCGCCATTGGTCGCCACCGAAATGAAGCTCAGGAACAGGAACAGCGCACTGATCAGGCCGCCCAGCGGCAGGTTCTGCGTCACCCCCAGCAGCAGGTCCTCGGGCTGGGCGCCATGGGCGGTGACGATGCCTGGCGTTTGCAGCTCCAGGCCGATGCCGGTGCCGCCGACCACGGTGAACCAGAACATGGTCACCAGCGGTGCGATGATCGACAGCGTCATGATGATCTCGCGAATGGTGCGGCCCCGCGAGATCCGCGCGACGTACAGCGCCACCATGGGGGCGTAGCCGATGAACCAGCCCCAGTAGAACACCGTCCACCAGTCCAGCCACTTGGGGTCGGCACGGAACATCGTCATCGGGATGAAATGCTCGATGTGCAGGGCGAAGGCAGCCGGGAAACCGCCGAGGATGAACAGCGTCGGGCCGAACACCACCATGAACAGCGCCAGGCCGATCATCAGCCAGACGTTGATCTCGCTGACGAAGCGGATGCCCTTGAGCCCCACCAGGCAGGACACGGTGTACATCGCCGTGACCAGCACGATGGTCAGCGACTGGGTGACGATGTCGTTGGGCAGGCCCCACACCGCATGCACGGCGCTGCTGATCTGCAGGCCGAGGAAACCGATCGGGCCGATGGTGCCGGCGACCACGGCGATGATCGACGTGGCGTCGGCCAGGGTGCCGATCGGGCCCTTCAGCGCACGCTCGCCAAACAGCGGGTAGAGCAGGGTGCGCGGCGCCAGCGGCAGGCCCTTGTCGTAGTGCAGGTGCATCAGCACGATGGCCAGCAGGCTGCCCAGCACGGCCCAGGCCAGAAAGCCCCAGTGCACGAAGGCTTGCGCCAGTGCCGCGGTGGCCGCTGCCTCGCTGTGCGGTTGCAGGCCGGCGAACAGCGGCGGCGGGCTGGCAAAGTGCATCAGCGGTTCGGCCGCGGCCCAGAAGGCGCCGCCACCGGCCAGCAAGGCGCACATGATCACCGCGATCCAGTTGAAGGTGCTGATGTCCGGGCGCTGGGTCACGCCGCCCAGGCGCACGCGCCCGCAGCGGGAAAAGCCGATGGCCAGGCTGACCGCGAAGGTCGCCAGCATCAGCACCTGCCAGTACAGGCCAAAGGCCTTGGTCGACCAGGCGAACAGGGTATTGACCAGCGCCGACACGGTGTCGATGTCGATCAGCGCGGCCAGCAGGAAGGCGCCGAGGAAGCCGCCGCTGATCAGGAACAGCGGCCAGTCGATGTCCCGCGTCAGCGGCAGGCCCACGGCCTGGCCTTCTGCCTGCAGGGTGGTTGGGTTTTTCATGAAGCCTCCGGAACCTGCGATTGTTGTTATTGTTGATGCTGTCCGTGCAAAGGGCTCAGGCCTGCGCCGTGGTGGCGGTCTCCAGCAGGCGCAACCAGTTCAGCCCCATGATCCTGGCCACATCGTCCTCGGCAAAGCCGCGGGCACGCAGGCCCTGGGCGATGTTGCAAAAGTCGCGGCTGTCGCGGAACCACTGCAACGGTGCCGGCCAGTTGGCGTTGTCCTTGGAGCCTTCGCCGTAGTCCTTGTCCTTGCTCCAGCGGCCATTGCGCATCCATTCGAGCACCGCCAGCGGTTGTGCCTGGCACAGGTCGGTGCCGATGCCGATATGCTCCACGCCCATCAGGTCGGCGGTGCGCGCGACCATGTCGCAGAAGCTTTCCAGGCTGCAGTCCGACGCGCCCTTGAGGTGGAACGGGTAGGTGCTGAAACCCAGCAGCCCACCGGTCTCGGCGATGCCGCGCAGCACGGCATCGGACTTGTTGCGTTTGGCGGCGTGGAAGCTCGCCGGGTTGGCGTGGGAGATGATCACCGGCCGGCTCGACAGCTCGATGGCTTCCAGCGTGCTGCGTTCGGCGCTGTGGGACATGTCGATGAGCATGCCGACCCGGTTCATTTCGGCGATCACCTGGCGGCCGAAGCGGCTGATGCCGTTGTCCTCGCGCTCGTAGCAGCCGCTGGCCAGTAGGCTCTGGTTGTTGTAGGTGAGCTGCATGACGAACACCCCGAGCTGGCGGAATACCTCCACCAGGGCAATGTCGTCCTCGATCGGCGAGCAGTTCTGGAAGCCGAAGAAGATCCCCACCCGGCCTTCGGCGTGGGCCAGGCGAATGTCGCCGGCCGTGCGCACCGGGCGGATCAGCTCGGGCCAGGTTTCGAAGCGGCGGTTCCACTCACCCAGGCGCGACAAGGTCTCGCGGGCGTTCTCGTGGTAGGCGATGGTGGCGTGCACCGCGCTCAGGCCACCGGCCTGCATCTGCTGGAATATTTCCGGGCTCCAGTTGGAATACTGCAGGCCGTCGATCATCAAGAGGTCGTGCATGGCGCGTATTCCTTCAGGGTCGCAGGTAGGTGGTCTTGACCACGGTGTAGAAGTCGCGGGCGTACTGGCCCTGTTCGCGGGGGCCGAAGCTCGAGGCTTTGCGGCCGCCGAACGGCACGTGGTAGTCGGTGCCGGCGGTGGGCAGGTTGACCATCACGCAGCCGGTCTGGGCGCCGCGCTTGAAGGCGCTGGCGTGGCGCAGCGACTGGGTGATGATGCCGGCGGTAAGGCCGTATTCGGTGTCGTTGAGGGTGGCCAGGGCCTCGTCGAAGTCACGCACGCGGATCACGCAGGCGATGGGGCCGAACACTTCCTCGCGGTTGATGCGCATGTCGTTGCGGCTGTCGATGAACAGCGCCGGGCGCATGTAGTAGCCGTCGCTGTCCAACTGCAGGCGTTCGCCGCCTTCGATCAGGGTGGCGCCTTCGTCCTGGGCCAGCTGCAGGTACTGCAGGTTCTGTTCAAGCTGGCGGGCGTCGGCCACCGGGCCGATCTGCACGCCGGCCTCCAGGGCATGGCCGACCTTGAGCTGGCGCATGCGCAGGCGCAGGGCCTCGACGAAGCGGTCGTGGATGCCCTCGCAGACGATCAGCCGTGAAGACGCCGTGCACTTCTGCCCGGTGCCGAAGAAGGCGCCGTTGAGGGCGCATTCCACCGCCAGGTCGAGGTCGGCGTCGTCCATCACCACCAGGGCGTTCTTGCTGCCCATCTCCAGCTGGCAGCGCACCAGGTTGCCGGCCGTGGCGACCGCGACGCGGCGGCCGGTCTGCAGGGAGCCGGTGAAGGTCAGGGCGTCGATCCCGGCCGATTGCACCAGGGTTTCGCCGACGCTGGCGCCGCTGCCCATGACCAGGTTGAAGGTACCGTCGGGCAGGCCCTGGCGGCTGATGATCTCGGTCAGCGCCCAGGCGCTGGCCGGTACCAGGTTGGCCGGCTTGAACACCACGGCGTTGCCGAAGGCCAGTGCCGGGGCGATCTTCCAGGCGGCGGTGGCCATGGGGAAGTTCCACGGGGTGATGATGCCGACCACGCCCACCGCTTCGCGATGCACTTCGATGTCGATGCCGGGGCGTACCGAGGCGGCGGTCTCGCCCATCTGGCGCAGCACTTCGGCGGCGTAGTAATGGAAGAACTGGCCGCTGCGTTGGACCTCGCCGATGCCTTCGGCCAGCGGTTTGCCTTCTTCACGCGAAAGCAGCTCGCCGAGCTCCGCCTTGCGTGCGATCAGTTCGTCGCCGATGGCCATCAGCACCTGCTGGCGGGCTTCCAGGCCGCTGGCGGCCCACTGCGGCTGGGCGCTGCGGGCGGCCTGGATGGCCTGAAGGGTCTGTTCGGCGCTGGCCTGGTGGTAGTGGCCGATCAGGTCGCGGGTGTCCGAGGGGCTGTGGTTGCCCAGGGTGGTGTGGCCTTCGCACCACTGGCCATCGATGTAGTTCTTGTAGGTCTTGAATGACATGGCTGAAAGCCTCCGTTTGCCTGGCCTCCATCTTGCGAGCAATATGCGGCAAATAAAAATTAATAAAAAAAATGCTTTGATAAGGAACGCTAACCATGTTGCCCGAGCTGAAAATCGCCCAGCTGCGTTACTTTTTGCTGGTCGCTGAACTCAAAAGCTTCCACGCTGCGGCCCGCCAGGCCTTTCGCACCCAGCCGGCGATCTCGCTGGCGGTGCGCGAGCTGGAGCAGAAGCTGGGCCAGGCGCTGATCGAGAAGGGCGGCGGCCGGGTCGAGCTGACCCCGTTCGGCGAGCATTGCCTGCCGTTGTTTCGCGGGCTGATCGAGCATCACGACCGCATCGCCCGTGAGGCCACCTTGCTGGCCCAGCACGAGATCGGCCAGGTCAGCATCGCCACCGTGCCGTCGGTGGCCAGCCGCATGTTGCCCGGGCCATTGGCGCGGTTCGTGGCCGAGCACCCGAATGTGCAGGTCAGCATCCAGGACGGCACGGCCGAGCGCGTCCAGCAGTTGCTGGCCCAGGGGCAGGTGGACTTTGGCATCAGCAGCCTGTGGGTGCAGGACGAACAGCTCGACTTCGCCCCGATCGTCAATGACCAGGTGGGCGTGGTGTGCCGCGCCGACCACCCGCTGGCGCAGGCGGGCGATGCCTTGCACTGGTCGCAGTTGCAGGGTGTGCCGATGGTCCGCAACGGCACCTCGCAACTGCTGGCCGGCACCGAGGCCGAATGCTTGCTGGGGCACAGCCGGCTGTTCGTTTCCAACATGATCTCGTTGATCGCGATGCTGGAGGAGGGGGTGGGCATCAGCACCTTGCCGTACCTGGCGTTCCCCCTGGAGAACGAGCGGCTGGCGTTCGTGCCGCTGGTCGAACCCAAGGTGGAACGGCATATCGGCATGCTGACGCGCAAGGGCCGCAGCCTGTCCCCTGCGGCAGCGGCGTTGATGGCGTTTCTGCAGGTGCAGCTGGCAACGCCGAGGTAGCGTTCTTCGCCCTGGGGCAATAATCCCGGGCCCATGATTGCCTGGCTGCAAGCCGCGGCCTGGGCAATGCCTATTCAAATTGGCGGCATTTCAAGGTTTGATGGCAGGGGCGCTACCCATACCGCCACTTTCGCTTGTGCCTGACAGGAATAGACCATGGACAAGATGATGGCCCTGACCATCTTCGTCGCCGCTGCCGAGCACGGCAGTTTCAGCCGTGCGGCCGAGCAACTGGGCAAGACGCCGTCGGCCATCACCAAGGCCGTCGCGCACCTGGAAAGCGAACTGGGCGTTCGCCTGTTCGAGCGCACCACCCGGCGCATGGCGCTGACCGAGGCCGGTAGCCTGTACCTGGAGGGCGCCCGTCAGGCGTTGATGCACCTGCAACGGGTGACCGAGGAGGTGGAGCAGCTGCAGCATGCGTTGCGCGGCACCCTGCGCATCACCGCGCCGCCGTCGTTCGGCCCGGCGTTTCTCAACCAGGTGTGCTGCCGTTTCCTGCGCGAGCACCCGCAGGTGCGCCTGGAGGTCAACCTCAACGATGCCAACGAAGACCTGATCGATGGCGGTTACGACCTGTCGCTGCGCGATGGCCCCACCGACCAGCCGGAGCTGATCGCCCAGCCGCTGATCGAGAACCGCGTGATGCTCTGCGCCAGCCCTGCCTACCTGGCCCGCCATGGCGAGGCGATCACCCTGGACAACTATGCCCAGCACGACTGGCTGCTGCTGCGCCACCCGCTGCTCAACCGCAGCTACTGGTGGATCGAGCACGAAGGCCAGACCCTGCGCGTGCGCCAGCCCACGCCGAAGCTGGTGAGTGACAGCTTCGATTTCCTCCTGGCCTGCCTGCTCGATGGGCAGGGCTTGCAGTTCGTGCCGACCTGGAGCGCCGCGCCCTACCTGGCCAGCGGGCAGCTGGTGGAGGTGATGCCCGACTACTGGCGGGCCCTGAGCGCGTTCGGGCCGTGGGTGCATGTGCTGTACCTGCCGCACCGGCGCAATACCCGCAAGGTCCAGGCGTTTATCGCCATGCTGCATGAGCACCTGCGCGGGCAAGGCGCGCAGGTGCTGGCGCGCGGCTGAGTTTTTCCGCCCGGGCACAAAAGTTGTGCGGGTTGTGGCAATGATCGGCGCCGGAACGCTGGTTAGGCTTGCAGGCGTCTGACCACCGCGTACCAGGAGTTTCCCGCCGTGAAGATCCACACCCACGTCACCGACATCCGCAACCCCCTCGAACGGGGCCGCCAGCTCGGCGAGCACTTTGCCGAGCAGATCCGCACCACCACCGCCCTGTACCTGGGCTTTTTCCCACGGGTAGGCGTGTCGCTGGCCGAGGCGCAGCGCATCGGCGAAAACAGCCTGGCCGCCCTGGAGGCCTGGAGCCCGGGCCTGGCCGCTGAGGTGATCGGCATGGCCGACGGCGCCGGCCTGCCACTGTGGCAGCTGGCGAGCCTCAACGCCCGTACCGAAGTGCTGGCCGCGCGCACCCGGCACAGTGAATGCTCGACCACCGTGCACGCCCCCCGTGGCCCGCGTGCGCCGCAGACCCTGCAGACCTGGGACTGGCACGACAGCCTGTGCCCTCACGGCTTGATGCTGGCGCTGGCTACCGAGCGTGGCATGCAGGTCAAGCTGTTCTGCGAGTTCGGCATGCTGGCCAAGCTGGGGGTGAACAGCGCAGGCCTCGGCCTGCACTTCAACATCCTGCACCACCGCAGCGACAACGACAGCGGCGGTGTGCCGGTGCACGCCATCGCCCGTCGCCTGCTGGAGGACGCCAGCAGCGTCGACGAGGCCATCGAACTGGCCCGTTCGGCACGGGTCAGCGCCTCGACCGTGCTGACCGTGTTCACCCGCCAGGACAGCAGCCCGCGTGCGGTGAGCATCGAGCTGAGCCCCGAGCGCACGGCGCTGGTGCTGCCGCGTGAAGACGGCTGGCTGCTGCACACCAACCACTTCCTCGACCCCCAGCTGAGCCGCGGTGAGCAGGTCGCCGACCGCGCCGATACCCAGTGCCGCCTGGGCCACCTGGAGCAGGTTGTCGGCCAGATGGGCAGCGCCGACCTGCGCAGCCGTGCCGAAGCCATGTGCGGTGCCGCAGGCGACAGCGCGCCGATCTGCTTCCACCCGGACATGGCCATGCCCGACACCGAGCGCTGGGAAACCCTGCTCAGCGTCGGCATCGACACCGAACGTTGCTTGCTGGAGTACGTGGCAGGCACCCCCGCGCAGCTGGCCCGGGCCGGCTTCCAAACCTTCTGAGCCATCCTGGCTGCAGCCTGCCCAGGCTGGCTGCGCCTGCTGAACGAGAACAACAATGCATTCGCCACAGACTCAGCCTGCGTCATCCCGCTCGGCGTTCCGTACCTTCTGTGTTTCCGGCATGGGCACGGCGCTGGAGTTCTACGACTTCATCATCTACGGCACCGCCGCCGCGCTGGTGTTTCCCCAGGTGTTCTTCCCGCAGATGGACCACCTGACCGCCACCCTGGTGGCGTTCAGCGCCTTTGGCGCGGGCTTTTTCGCCCGCCCGCTGGGCGGCCTGGTGTTCGGCCACTTTGGTGACCGTATCGGCCGGCAGAAGGTGTTGGTCACCACCTTGCTGCTGATGGGCCTGAGCACCTTCCTCATCGGCTGCCTGCCCGGGCATGCCAGCGTTGGCGTGGCCGCGCCGATCCTGCTGGTATTGCTGCGCCTGATCCAGGGCTTTGCGGCGGGCGGCGAGTGGGGCGGTGCCGCGCTGTTCGGCATCGAGTCGGCACCACCGGGGCTGCGCGGCCTGTGGGGCAGCTTCACCAGCATGGGCATCGGGGTCGGCGGCATTCTCGGGGCGGCGGTGTTCGCCATCGTCAGTGCGGCGTTCAACGACAACCTGGTCGATTTTGCCTGGCGCATCCCGTTCTGGCTGGGCGGCACCTTGGTCCTGGTCGGCCTGTATGCACGGCTGAAGGCGCCGGCTGCGGCCATCGCGCCGGCGGCCGAGCCTGCGCGTGCGCCGCTGGCCGAGGCCCTGCGCCAGCGCCCACGGCAGCTGCTGTTGTGCACCGGGATCGCCTTCGGCTACTGCACCATCGCCTACATCGGCAGCACTTTCTTCCTCACCTACGCCACCCAGGTCGGCTTTGGCAGTACCCAGGCGCTGATGTTCGACCTGGCGCTGTCGGTCGCCATCGTGTGCTCGGCGCCGCTGTTCGGCTACCTGTCGGACCGCCTCGGCCGGCGCGTGGTGATGGGCTTCGGCGCACTGGTCATGGCCATGGGGCTGTTCGTGTTCTTCTCCCTGGTGAGCCTGCACAGCTTCGCCATCGCCTTGTTCGCCTATTGCCTGACCGGCCTGCTGATGGGTGCGACCCAGGGCCCGATCCCGGCCTTTCTCGGCGAGCAGTTCCCACGCAGCATGCGCTATTCGGGGATTTCGGCCAGCTACCAGATTGGCGCGGCGCTGGGCGGCGGCACGGCGTCGAGCATCGCCACGGCGATCCTCATCCTCACCGACCACGACCCGCTGGGCGTGGCGCTGTACGGGGCCGCGGCACTGGCGCTGGTCGCGGTGTGTTCGCTGCTGCTGCGCGAAACCTCGCGCTTGAGCATGGCGCAGATCGACGAAGAGGGCAGCGGCGACGCTGCGGTTGAACGTTGCCAGGGGGCAGGGCTCATACATGCAAAGGGCACAGCGAGGAGTGTCACCCATGAGCATCGAACGCAGCATCCCCGAGCTTGAGGCCTGGTACGCCCAGTACGACGACATCAGCTACCGGCGCGAGTCGCCGGATGCCTACCACCATGAACTGGTGCGCACCGCCGAGGCCCTGCGCGACGACGGCGCCATCGACTGGGACGACTGGCTGGCGCTCAAGGCGCTGGCCGACCAGGCCCATGTGCGCGCGCTGGAGGATGCCGTGCAGGCCCACGTGAGCGACCCGGACGCATGAAGGCGCTGAAGATCGCCACCTTCAACATCAACGGCATCCGCAGCCGCCTGCCGGCGCTGCTGGCCTGGCTGGAACGGGAGCAGCCGGACATCGCCTGCCTTCAGGAACTCAAGGCGCCCGACGCGCAGTTCCCGCGCCAGGCGCTGGAGGCGGCAGGCTATGGCTGCCTCTACGTGGGGCAGCCGTCATGGAACGGCGTGGCGATCCTGGCACGTGGCAGCGAACCGCTGGAGGTGCGCCGGGGCTTGCCCGGCATGGAGGACGACAGCCAGCGCCGCTATCTGGAAGCCGCGGTGCACGGGGTGCTGGTGGCCTGCCTGTACCTGCCGAACGGCAACCCGCAGCCCGGGCCGAAGTTCGACTACAAGCTGCGCTGGTTCGAGTGCCTGGTCGAACATGCCAGGAGCCTGTACAGCAGCGGCCACCCGACGCTGCTGGCGGGCGATTTCAACGTGGTGCCCACCGACCTGGATATCTACAACCCCCGCTCGTGGCTCAAGGACGCGCTGCTGCAACCCGAGTCGCGCGCCTGCTACCAGCAGTTGCTGGAGCAGGGCTGGGTTGATGCCATTCGCCATCTGCACCCCGACGAGCGCGTATACACCTTCTGGGATTACTTTCGCAATCACTGGGCGCGCAACGCCGGGTTGCGCATCGACCACCTGCTGCTCAACCCGCAGCTTGCGCCTTACCTCAAACGGGCCGGCGTCGACGCCTGGGTGCGCAACGAAGCCAAGGCCAGTGACCATGCGCCGGCCTGGATCGAGCTGGGCACCCGCAAGCGCTGAGCTACAGCAGGGTGTCGAGGGTGATCGGAAACGCCCTGATCCGCTTGCCGGTGGCGTGGTAGATCGCATTGGCGACGGCCGCCGCCACGCCAACCACACCGATTTCGCCTACGCCTTTCGAACCCAGTTCATTGACGATGTCGTCCTGTTCCTCGACGAAGATCACCTCGATGTCGCCGACATCGGCATTTACCGGGATGTGGTACTCGGCCAGGTTGTGGTTGAGTATCCGGCCCAGTTCATGGTCGGTCTGCGCCTGTTCATGCAGTGCCATGCCCAAGCCCCACACGACACCGCCCAGGATCTGGCTGCGAGCGGTTTTCGGGTTGACCAGGCGCCCGGCGGCGACGGCGCTGACCACGCGGTTGACCTTGATCGTGCCCAGCGCTTCATCCACCAGAACTTCGACGAACACGGCGGAGTGCGTGGCGGTGGAAAACGGTTGACGTTTCGCGCTCGGCTCTGCATCGATCTGTACCTCGAAGAAGCCTTTTGGCGATGTGGCGGCAATGTCCGCAAGCGCGATGCGCTGTTTGCCGAATTGAAGGTGACCGTCGGCAAAGGAGATTGCCTCCAGCGGCAGGCTGGCCAGTGCGGGGTAGGCCACGCGCGCACGCTCCAATACCTTGCCGCGCAGCACCTGGCAGGCTTGCAGGACTGCCGCACCGACGGACGAGACCGTGAACGAGCCGCCCTGCAATGGCGCGGTGGGTAACGAGGAGTCGCCCAGCACGAAGGTCACGTCCGCTATCGGCAGGCCAATAGCGTCGGCGGCGATCTGCGCCATGACCGTGTAGGTGCCGGTGCCGATATCGGTCGTCGCGCTGCTGACGGTCAAGTGGCCTTGCGCATCCAGCCGCGCCTTGGCGCTGGCCTTCATCTGCATGGCTTCCCACACGCCACCCGCCATACCCCAACCGATCAGTTGCCGGCCTCTTCGCATACTACGTGGTATGACATTACGGCCGCTCCAGCCGAAGCGCCTGGCGCCTTGATCGTAGCAGGCCAGCAATTCCTTGCTGGAGTAGGGCTTGCCTTCGTTGCCGTTGCGGTCGGCAAAATTGACCCGGCGCAGCTCCAGCGGGTCGAGCTTTGCCGCGCAGGCCAGTTCGTCCATGGCGCATTCCAGGGCGAGCACCCCCGAGGCGGCACCCGGGGCGCGCATGTCGAGCGGGGTGAACACGTCTAGCGGGGTGAGGCGATAGCTCAGCGCAACGTTATCGCAGCGGTAAAGCATGCCGCTCCATTCCACCAGGTGCTCGGTGAAGTCTTCAAAGCGCGACGTCTGGCCGATCGCGTCATGGGCAACCGCCAGCAACCGGCCGTCGGCATCGGCACCCAGGCGCAGCCGCTGCCGGGTGCGCGGCCGGTAGCCGAAGGTGAACATCTGCTGGCGGGTGAGCGTGACCCGTACCGAGCGCTTCAGGTGCAGGGCCGCCATCACCGCCAGGGGCAACTGATACTGCGGGCGCAGCCCCGAGCCGAAGGCACCCCCGACGAACGCAGCCAGCACCCGGACCTGGTCTTTCGGCAGGCCGAAGACCTTGTGCAGGTAGTCCTGGCAGTTCTGCGTGCCTTGTGTCTTGTCGTGGATTTCCAGCGAACCGTCGGCCTTGTACAGCACCGTCGAGGCGTGGGGCTCCATGGGGTTGTGATGCTCGTTGGCCGTCTGGTAGGTCGCATCGACGGTGACGGCGGCCTTGGCGAACTGCCCGGCAAAGTCGCCACGGGCCGCTGGCGTCTCGGCCGGGGCTTCATGGCTCTGGTCGAGCGCGGCGAGCAGGTCGGTCTGGTGTGCTTCTTCGTGGTAGTCGATGTGCACCAGCGAGCCTGCATGGCGGGCCAGTTCCAGGCTGTCGGCAACCACCAGTGCCAGCGGTTGCCCGCTGTACAGCACGCGATCATTGAACAATGGGCGAAAAGGCGTGCCCTTGGCGGCATCGGCGTCACTGTAGTCGTCGTCATAGCTCGACACCGCAGGGCGGTGGGCGTGGTCCAGCACGGCAATCACGCCGGGCAGCTTCAACGCTTCGCTGCTGTCGATGCGCAGTACCCGGCCACGGGCGATGGTGCTGCAGACGACGCTGCCATGCAGCAGTCCCGTTGCTGGGTACTCACTGGCATAGCGCGCTTGGCCTGTGACCTTGGCCACGCCATCCACCCGGTCGAGGGGCTGGCCGATCACGGGGGGCATGCGGTTCATGGGCGTGCTCCTGCAGGTGTCTGGGCATCAGCGGCTTCATTCAACGCCCGGACGATTGCCCGATGGGCGAGGGGCACCTTGAAGCCGTTATGGCGCAGCGGCACGGCGCCCTGCAGCAGCAGGTCGGCGGCCTGGGCGAACAGGGCCGGGCTGGCTGCCTGGCCGGTCAGCAGGCGTTCGGCTGCTGGCTCGCGCCACGGTTTGTGTGCCACCCCGCCCAGCGCTAGCCGTGCGTCCTCGATCACGCCGCCCTCGATCTTCAGGGCCGCGGCCACCGAGACCAGGGCGAACGCGTAGGACGCCCGGTCGCGGATCTTCAGGTAATGGCAATGCGCAGCGAACTGCGGCGGTGGCAGTTCGACGGCGGTGACCAGTTCATCGTCGGCCAGCTGGTTGTCGCGCTGCGGCCGCTCGCCGGGCAGGCGGTGGAAATCGGCCAGCGGGATCTGGCGCATGCCGGCATGGCCTTGCACGTGGACCACCGCCTCCAGTGCCGCCAGCGCGACGCACATGTCGGAGGGGTGGGTGGCGACGCAGGCATCGCTGGCACCGAGGATGGCGTGGATGCGATTCAGGCCGGTGCGTGCCGGGCAGCCGCTGCCGGGCTGGCGCTTGTTGCACGGTGTGCCGGTGTCGTAGAAGTAATGGCAACGGGTGCGTTGCAGCAGGTTGCCGCCGGTGCTCGCCATGTTGCGCAGTTGCGGCGAGGCGCCAGCGAGGATGGCCTGGGCCAGCAGGGGGTAGCCTTGTTCGACCAATGGGTGCCAGGCCAGTTCGGCATTGCTCACCAGTGCACCGATGCGCAGGCCGCCGCTGGCCGTGGCTTCGACGCCCCTGAGCGGCAGGCCGGTTATGTCGATCAGGCGCTCGGGGCGCACCACGTTTTCCTTCATCAGGTCGACCAGGTTGGTGCCGCCGGCGATGAACCGGGACGTCAGGCCGGCAAGCTTGATGGCTTCGCTGACAGAGGCAGGCTTGTGGTAGCTGAACGGGGTCATTGGCTGGCCCCCCGCATCAGCGGCAGGGCTTCTTCCACCGCTGCGACGATGTTGCCATAGGCGCCACAGCGGCACAGGTTGCCGCTCATGCGCTCGCGAATCGCTTCGCGGCTGTCGACCCGCCCTTCGTGGGCCAGGCCGATGGCCGAGCAGATCTGCCCGGGGGTGCAGTAGCCGCACTGGAAGGCGTCATGGCGGATGAAGGCACGTTGCATGGGGTGCAGCTGGTCGCCGTCGGCGAGCCCTTCGATGGTCACCAGCTCGGCGCCATCGCACATCACCGCAAGGGTCAGGCAGGCATTCACCCGCCGGCCGTCGCGCAACACCGTGCAGGCACCGCATTGGCCGTGGTCACAGCCTTTCTTGGTGCCGATCAGGTCCAGCTGTTCGCGCAGCAGGTCCAGCAGCGTCGTCCACGGCAGCACCTGCAGCGAGCGGGCCTGGCCATTGAGCGTCAGGTGTATGGGGTGCGCCTTGGCGCCCTCGGGGGAGATCGCACGCATGAACGGTTCCTCACGGTTGGTCATTTCTTGCCGGGCAACACCGAGCTGAGCACCTGCCTGGCCGTCTGCACGATGACCCCGGCCTGGTCCGGGTCGCCCTGGAGCAGGGTGCCGGCGAACTTCTTCGCCTGCTCCAGGGTGATGTGCGGCGGCAGTGGCGGCACGTTGGGGTCGGTCTTGAATTCGATGAGCACCGGGCGGTCGGCGGCCAGCGCCCGTTCCCAGGCGCCGGCGATGTCTGCTTCGCGCTCGACGTAGATGCCTTGCAGGCCGATGGAGATGGCGAACAGGTGGTAGGGCACATCCGGGATCGACTGCGAGGCCTCGAACTTGGGGTCGCCTTCCATCACCCGTTGCTCCCAGGTGACCTGGTTGAGGTCCTCGTTGTTGAACACCGCGCAGATCCACTGCGGGTTGTCCCATTGCTGCCAGTACTTGGCCACGGTGATCAGTTCGGCCAGGTTGCTCATCTGCATCGCGCCATCACCGACCAGCGCGACCAGCGCGCGCTGCGGATGGGCGAACTTGGCGGCGATGGCATAGGGCACGGCCGCGCCCATGCTGGCCAGGCCGCCGGACAGCGAGCACTGCATGCCCTGGCGGATCTGCAGGTCGCGGGCGAACCAGTTGGCGCAGGAGCCGGAATCACTGGTGATGATGGCGTTGTCGGGCAGGCGCGGGGAGAGTTCGTGCACCACGCGCTGCGGGTTGATCGGCTCGGCCTTGACCCGCGCGCGCTTGTCCAGGGTCTTGTCCCAGTGCGCCCGCCAGCCTTCGACCTTGTCGCGCCAGCGCCGCTCGGTCTTGTGTTCGAGCAGTGGCAGCAGCGCGTGCAACGTCTGCGCGGCATCGCCGACCAGGTTGACCTCCATCGGGTAGCGCAGGCTGAGCATGTCGGGCTGCAGGTCGATCTGCACGCCACGGGCCTGGCCTTCCTTGGGCAGGAACTCGGAATAGGGGAAGCCGGAGCCGATCATCAGCAAGGTGTCGCATTCGTTCATCAACTGGTAGCTGGGTTCGGTGCCAAGCAGGCCGATGGCACCGGTAACCCAGGGCAGGTCGTCAGGCAACACGGCCTTGCCCAGCAGCGCCTTGGCCACGCCAGCACCGAGTGCCTCGGCCACCGCGATGACCTGCTCGGTGGCCTGCAGCGCGCCGGCCCCGACCAGGATCGCCACCTTGCGCCCGGCATTGAGCACATCGGCGGCGCGTTGCAGGTCTGCGTCGAAGGGCACGACCTTGGGCTTGCTGTAGCCGATGCCGGAATGCACCGTGCCGTGGGCCCTGGGTGGCGCGTGGTAGGGCAGGTCCTGCAGGTCGTTGGGCAGGATGAGGGCGGTGACCCGGCGCTCGCCGACGGCGGTGCGCACGGCGCGGTCGAGCAGGTGGCGAACCTGCTCCGGCGTGGCGGCCTGCTGGACGAACGCACCGGCCACGTCCTTGAACATCGACAGCAGGTCGAGCTCTTGCTGGTAGTGCCCACCGAGTGCGGCCCGCGCCTGCTGGCCGACGATGGCCAGTACCGGCTGGTGGTCCATGCGCGCATCGTACAGGCCGGTGAGCAGGTGCGAGGCACCGGGGCCGGAGGTGGCGATGCACACGCCCAGTTCGCCGGTGAACTTGGCGTGGGCGCTGGCCATGAACGCAGCCATTTCTTCGTGGCGGGCCTGGATGAACTGGATCTTGCCGTTGGCGCGGCTCAGCGCGCCGAACACGCCGTTGATGCCATCACCGGGGTAGCCGAAGATGCGCCGCACGCCCCATTGATACAAGCGCTCCACCAGAAAGTCGCCTACCGTGCCAGTCATTGCCTTCTCCCGGTTTGTCGTCGATAGGGGTCTGGACTTGGCACGCCTCGGGAAAGTTTCACTGGTGTTCGCGTCGGTCGGCTGACCGGAACCGGGCAAACGGCAAGGCGTTCACACGCAGACCGACCCCGGATCAGGACGCACACCCATGATCGACATCGACACTGCGAACGCCCCTGTACAGACCTTGTGTTTCGACGATGACGGCGCCACGCCCAACAGCCGCTTGCCGGTGTTGCTCTACCGGTTGCAGCCCGACCCTTCAGTTGACCTGGCTGCCGGCTTCGAGGCGCTATTCGCGGCCCACCAGTGGACCCCGCTCTGGCGTGACGGCATTTTCGACTACCACCACTTTCATCCCAACGCCCACGAAGCCTTGGCTGTCGCCAGCGGCCATGCCCGTGTGACCCTCGGCGGCGCGGCGGGGCAGACGTTGAGCGTGAAGGTGGGCGACGTGCTGGTGTTGCCGGCGGGCACGGGCCACCGCTGCATCCAGCGCAGCGACGACTTCCTGGTGGTCGGCGCCTATCCGCGCGGGCAGGAGGACTACGACATCCAACGCCCCGACCGCGCCGCTCATCAGCAGGCGCTGGCACGCATTGCCGCCGTTCCGGAGCCTGCGCAAAACCCGGTCACAGGCGCGCCGATGCGCCTCTGGCATAACCGAAAATCAGGCAATTGACTGCGCAAATGTCGCTGTAACCCCTGCAGGCGAGGCCTTAGGCTTTTCCCATGGAGCAAGACACCGCTCGATGCCGTGGCTGGGCAACCCAGCCGAAAACAATAAGGAGTTACCGCATGTCTGCATTTCAATTTTCCGGTGTGAACCTGGCCATCACCACCCCGTTCGATGCACAGGGCAAGATCGACTATGCGCGGTTCGAAAGCCTGATCGAGCGCTACATCGCCGCCGGTGTACATGGCCTGGTGCTCAGCTCCGGAACCGGGATGCATGTGTACCTGAGCAAGGACGAGTCCAAGGAACTGGTGGCCTTTGGCGCCAAGGTCATCAACGGCCGTGCCAAGGTGATCGCCCAGACCTCCGCGCTGCTGGTCGAAGAGGTGCTCGAGCGCACCCGGCACGCCAAGGACTGCGGCGCCGATGGCGTGATGGTGCTGCCGCCGTTCTTCGAAGGCCCGACCGATGACCAGGGCATCCTCGATTTCTACTCGAGCGTGGCCCAGGCTGGCCTGCCGATCATCGGCTACAACGTGCCGCAGGCCGTTGGTGTGGAGGTGACGCCTGCGCTGTTCCGGCAACTGTGCGAGATTCCCAATTTTGTTTCGGTCAAGGACAGCAGCGGTGACCTGGCGGCCCAGGCCTCGCTGTCGCGCACTGGGCTGGCGACCATGAACGGTGCCGACCCGCTGGTGCCCTATGCCTTGTTCGCCGGTGCTGCGGGGCTGATCTGGGGCGGTGCGAACATGGCGCCGAAGACCTGCGTGGCCCTGGCCAATGCCGCCAGCGCGGGCAAGTGGGCTGAAGTCCAGCAGATCTGGAAGGCCCTGGCACCGGTGATGTCGCTGATCTGGCAGGGCGACTATGTGCAGTCGGTGTATGCCGGTGCGCAGATCATGGGCTTTGACGCGGGCAACCCACGCCGCCCGCTGGCGCGGCTGGCCGAGGGCAAGCTGGGAGCGCTGCGCGAAGCCCTGGCGCCGCTGATCGACCGCGAAGCTTCGGCTTCGTGACCGGGCGGGCTGCGAACATGTACGTCGCATCGAAACTGCCCAGCCACCCTGGCAGCTGCGGCTGGGTCGAGCTGTTGCCGCCGCGTTTGGCCAATGCCGCACTGGACGGTGCCGTCAGCGCCGATGTGGCGATCATCGGCGGTGGCTTTGCCGGCCTGTCGGCAGCCCGCCAGCTGATGCGCCGGGACCCGACACTCAAGGTGGTGCTGCTCGAAGCCGGCCTTGTCGGCGAGGGCGCCTCGGGGCGCAATTCGGGCTTCATCATCGACCTGCCCCACGAAGTGTCGGCCGAAGGCCTGGGCGGCGGCTCGCTCGAGCGCGCCAGGCGCGACATCAGGATGTACCGCACGGCCATCGACATGGGCCGCGAACTGGCCGAGGCGCACGGTTGGGGCAAGGACGTGTTCGACCCCTGCGGCCGCTTCAGTGTCGCCCGCGGCGCGCAAGGGGACGCGCACATCCTGGCCTACGCCCGGCAGCTGGATGCGCTGGGCGAACCTTGCGAGCACCTCGACACCCGGCAGATCGGCGCGGTGACCGGCAGCCCGGCCTACACCTCGGGCCTGTTCATGCCCGGCACGGTGATGATCCAGCCGGCGGCGTATGTGCGGCGTTTTGCCGATGCCTTGGCAGGCGCAGTGCAGGTGTATGAGCGCACGCCGGCCTTGTCGTTCAGGCAGGCGGGTGACGCCTGGGTGATCAAGACGCCGAAAGGCGTGGTCACGGCGGGCAAGGTCATCCTCGCCAACAACGGTCACGCCCAGAGCTTCGGTTTCTTCAAGGGCCAGCTGCTGCACGTGTTCACCTATGCCTCGCTGACCGAACGCTTTGCCCCCGAACGCCTGCCGGGCCAGCGTACCTGGGCGGCGACCCCGGCCTTGCCGATGGGCACCACGGTGCGCCGCATCCGCGATGGCGACAGCGACCGCATCCTGGTGCGCTGGCGCTACAGCTACAACCCGAGCCTGACCATCGGCGACAGCCAGGTGAACAGTGCCGGGCGGGTGCACGACGGCAAGTTCCTCACGCGCTTCCCGGCGCTCAAGGGGTTGCGCATGGAGTACCGCTGGGGTGGGCCGATGGCGCTGACCTGGAACAGCGTGCCGGCCTTTGGCGAAGTCGACCGTGGCGTGTTCTCGGCCTGTGGCTGCAACGGGTTGGGCGCATCCAAGTCCAGCGCCGCCGGTATCGCGGCGGCCGACCAGGCCTTGGGTGTGTCCAGCGAACTGGTGGAGATCTTCACCGGCTTCGACAAACCCAAGCCGTTGCCGCCGCAGCCGTTCCTGACGATCGGTGCGAAAGCCAACATGAAGTTCAAAGAGTTGCGGGCAGGGGATGAGTGAGGCGTTCTTCAGAACACCGGGGCTGCTGCGCACTCCATCGCCGGCAAGCCAGCTCCTACAGGTATTGCGCTAGCCTTTAGGTCTGCGCAAACCTGTGGGAGCTGGCTTGCCGGCGATGGGGTGCGTAGCTGCCCCCATTCGCTCAACTGACAGGCGAGCGCTGGAAAAGCAGCGGACCACCCCAGCAGAGTCTCGTATGATCAGGCCAACCCCTGCGCAGCGAGATCCACGTGTTCAACTTCCTGATCATCGTGTTCCCCTACTTCAACGCCGCCGCCACCACTGCGTTCGTCGACCCGTTTCGGGCGGCCAACTACCTGAGTGGTGAAAGCCGCTTCCATTGGCAGTTCGCGTCGGTGGATGGCGGCGGCATCCGCGCGTCCAATGGCATGGACCTGTTCACCCAGTCGCTGGCGAGCCTGCGCGATCAGCCTTGGGACCTGGTGGTGGTCTCGTGCAGCTGGGCCCCGGAGGAGCACCACAGTGCCTATCTGCACGGGGCGTTGCGCGCCTGGGCCAGCAAGGGTTGCATGCTGGCAGGCCTGGACACCGGCACCTTCCTGCTGGCCGAGGCCGGCCTGCTGGCCGGGCGCCGGGCTACTGCGCACTACGAACACATCGACGCCTTGCTCGAGCTGTACCCGGACGTGACCATCGTCGAGGACCTGTATGTCTTCGACCAGAACCGCATCACCTGCTGCGGCGGCGCAGCCTCGACGGACGCGGCGCTGCAACTGATCCGCAACCTGCAAGGCGAAACCGTGGCCAACGAAGCGGCACGCTACGTGTTCCACCAGCAGTTCCGCCCAGGCAGCAGCCAGCAGAACCCGGAAGCCCGGCAACCCCTCGGCCACACCATCCCGCTGGTGGTGCGGCAGGCGATCAAGTTGATGGAGCGGCACCTGGAAGAAGTCATCAGCATCCCCGACCTGTGCGAGCAGGTGGGTATTTCCCAACGCCAGCTCGACCGCCTGTTCCGCCAGGTGGTGCACAAGAGCCCGGCCTTGTACTACCGCGATATCCGCCTGGACCGGGCGCGCGGCCTGGTGACCCAGACCGACCTGGCGCTGACCAAGGTGGGCGTTGCTTCGGGCTTTCCCAATCAATCGCATTTCTGCCGCATCTACCGGGAACGCTTCGGCCTGACCCCGCGTCAGGACCGCCAGGAAGGGCGGGTGCCGTTCGATTACCGGGCCTGGCCGATGCACCAGCAGGGCAAGCCCAGGTAGTCGCTCGCCGCGGTGACGTATCTAAAAACGACAATGGCCAAAACTGCATAAAACACGGCGGAATTTGCACATTTAATAGCTCGGCTGCAGCTCACTATCAACGCCACAGAGCAGGCAAAACCCCATTGCCTGCGACAAAAAAAGGGCCGTTGATATGACTGATCTGATCCATCCCCGCCAATTCGAAGCGATCAAGCAGGGTTATGACCCAGACCCGTTGCGCTCCCAGTCCCTGCGTGCCGACGCTTATGTCGACCCTGAGTGGTTCCGCCTCGATCAGCAGGCCATCATCGCCAAGAACTGGCAGTGGGTGTGCCACGTGGAAAAGGTCCGTGAGCCCGGCGCCTATACCACGGTGGACATCGCCGGCCACCCGATTGCCGTCGTGCGCGACCAGGAGGGCGTGCTGCGCGCCTTCTACAACGTCTGCAAGCATCGCGCTCACCCGGTGTTGCAAGGTGAAGGCAAGACCCGGCGCATCGTCTGCCCGTACCACTCCTGGTGCTATGGCCTCAACGGCGGGCTGGTCGCCGCGCCGCATGTCGGCGGGCTCAAGGACTTCGACAAGGAAGAGATCCACCTGACCCCGGTGCAGGTCGAGGTGTTCTGTGGCTTCGTCTACGTCAACCTCGACCCGCAGGCTGCGCCGCTGCGCGAGCAGTCTGGCGACCTGGGCAAGGAGATCCTGCAGTGGGCGCCGGACATCGAGAAACTCACCTTTGGTCATCGCCTGACCTACGAGATCAAGTCCAACTGGAAGAACGTGGTCGACAACTTCCTCGAGTGCTACCACTGCCCGACCGCGCACAAGGACTTCTGCACCCTGGTCGACATGGACACCTACAAGGTGCAGACCCACGGTATCTACTCCAGCCACATGGCCGAAGCCGGCAAGGGCCAGAACTCGGCCTACGACGTGTCCAAGGCCAGCGTGCGCACCCATGCGGTGTGGTGGCTGTGGCCCAACACCTGCCTGATGCGCTACCCAGGCCGCAGCTCGATGATCGTGCTGAACATCGTGCCCATGGGGCCTGACCGCACGTTCGAAACCTACGACTTCTTCCTCGAGACGCCCGAACCGGACGACATGGAAAAGGAGGCCATCCGTTACCTCGATGAAGTGCTGCAGGTCGAAGACATCTCCCTGGTGGAGAACGTGCAGCGCGGCATGCAGACCCCGGCCTTCGACCAGGGCCGGATCGTCACCGACCCGAACGGTTCGGGGAAATCCGAGCATGCCTTGCACCACTTCCACGGCCTGGTACTGGACGCCTATGCGCGCTGCGTGAAGCCATGAGCGGCGGCCTGAACGGCAAGGTGGCCCTGGTCACTGGGGCAACCGGTGGCATCGGCAGGGCGGTGTGCGAACGCTTGCTCAAGGAAGGTGCGGTGGTCTATGCCGCCGACCTTTCCCAGCAGCACCCGGTGCCGGGGGCGAAGGCGGTGCAGATGAATGTCGCCGACGAGGCGCAGGTACAGGCGGCGATGCAGCAGGTGGCGCAGGCGCAGGGGCGGCTTGATGTGCTGGTGAACGCCGCCGGCATCGAGGTCGAGCACACCATCGAGCACACCAGCCTGGAGGCGTGGAACCGGGTGTTTGCGGTCAACGTCACCGGCACCTTCCTGGTCAGCAAGCACGCCTTGCCGTTGCTGCGCGAAAGCAGCGGGGCGAGCGTGATCAATTTCGGCTCCTACGACGGCTTCATTGCCGACCCGGGGCTCGCGGCGTACTGCGCCAGCAAAGGCGCGGTGCATGCGCTGACCCGTGCCATGGCCTGTGACCACGGCCCCGAAGGTATCCGGGTCAATGCCGTATGCCCTGGCTACATCGACACGCCGATGCTGCGCAGTTTCTTCCAGGACCACGGCGATATCGCCAGCCTGGAGAGCGCGGTGCGCGACGTGCATCCGACCCGACGCTATGGCACCCCGGCCGATGTCGCCAACCTCGTGTACTGGCTGGCCAGTGACGAGGCCCGCTATGCCAGCGGCCAGTTGTGGATCCTCGATGGTGGCCTTACCGCCCAAGTCCAACAAATGAAACTGTGAGCCTCGCCATGCCAAAGTCCGTCATCATCACCTGTGCCACCACCGGTGGCGTACACACTCCGACCATGTCGGAATACCTGCCGATCACGCCGCAGGAAATTGCCGATGCCTCCATCGAGGCTGCCGAGGCCGGGGCTTCGATCATCCACCTGCATGCGCGCAACCCCGAGACCGGCAAGCCGGACCCGCGCCCCGAACTGTTCCAGGACTTCATGGGGCAGATCCACCGCCAGAGCGATGCGGTATTGAACGTCTCCACCGGCGGCGGCCTGGGCATGACCCGCGAGGAGCGCCTGCGTGCGGCGCTGGCGGTCAGCCCGGAAATGGCCTCGCTGAACGTCGGCTCGATGAACTTCGGCATCTTCCCGATGAAGGCCAAGTATTCGAACTGGAAGCATGACTGGGAACCTGCGTTCCTCGACAGCACCCGTGACTTCATCTTCCGCAACACCTTTGCCGACATCGAATACATCGTCAAGGAACTGGGCGATGGCCACGGTACCCGCTTCGAATTCGAGTGCTACGACCTGGGCCACCTGTACAACCTGGCGTGGGTCATCGACCAGGGCTGGGTCAAGCCACCGTTTCTGATCCAGATCGTGTTCGGTGTGCTGGGGGGCGTGGGCGCCGACCTGGACAACCTGATGCACATGCACACGGTGGCGCAGAAGCTGTTCGGCAAGGATTACGAATGGTCGGTGCTGGCGGCCGGCAAGCACCAGATGACCTTTGCCACCCAGGCGGCAATGCTCGGCGGCAACGTGCGGGTCGGGCTGGAAGACAGCCTGTTCATCGGTGCTGGCGAGAAGGCCAGAAGCAATGCCGAGCAGGTGCTGAAGATCCGCTCGATCATCGAAAACCTCGGGCTCAAGGTGGCCACACCGGAAGAAGCCCGGGCGCGCCTGGGCCTGAAAGGGCGCGACAAGATCACCTTGTGACTCGCGATGGGGATACACCATGCATAGCAAAATGTTGATCAACGGCGAGCTCGTTGAAGGCGTCGCTGCGCCTATCGCTGTCATCGACCCGGCTACGGGTGAAGCGATCACCCGTGTTCACCAGGCTGATGATGCTCAGCTGGACTGTGCTGTGCGCAGTGCAGAAGAGGCCTTCGCGTCGTACTCGAAAGCTACCCCGGGGCAGCGTGCCGCACTGCTGCAGGACATTGCCGAGGTCATTGAAAAACACGCTGAAGAACTGGCCGCGCTGGAAAGCCACAACGTCGGCAAACCGTGGCCATCGGCATTGAATGACGAGATGCCGCTGACCCTCGACACCTTCCGCTTCTTTGCCGGTGCGGCACGCACCTTGGCGGGTGTCGCGGCAGGTGAGTATGTGGCCGGGCACACCAGCCTGATCCGGCGCGACCCGATTGGCCCGGTGGCGGCCATCGCACCGTGGAACTACCCGCTGATGATGGCGGCCTGGAAACTGGCGGCGCCGCTGGCGGCCGGTTGCACCGTGGTGCTCAAGCCCTCCGAGGTGACCCCGCTGTCGACCTTGCGCCTGGGGCAGCTGCTGGCGGATGTGGTACCCAAGGGCGTCATCAATATCGTCCATGGGGTTGGCAGTTCGACCGGGGCGCGGTTGATCAATGCCGATGGTATCGAAGCCGTGAGCATCACCGGTTCGCCTGCGACCGGTAGCGCGGCCATGCGCGCCGCTGCGCAACAGATGCGCCAGGTGCATGTCGAGCTGGGCGGCAAGGCACCGGTCATCGTCTATGACGATGCCGACATTGAAAAACTGGTCGCCACCTTGCGCGCCACGGCGTTCTTCAATGCCGGGCAGGATTGCGCGCAGCCTTGCCGGGTGCTGGTGGCCAGCACGATCTATGACCGCGTCGTCAGTGCCCTGGCGGAAGCTGCGGCGACGATCAAGGTCGGTGCACCCAGGGCGACTGGAACCGAGATGGGGCCGCTGGTGACCGAAGTGCACCGGCAACGGGTCGCCGATTTCGTCGACCGCGCCCGGGGGTATGCCGAGGTCGTGACGGGCGGCACGGTCGAGCCTGGCGGCGGTTTTTTCTACAGCCCGACAGTGATTGCCGATGTCGACCATCACGCGGAAATCGCCACCCAGGAACTGTTCGGCCCGGTGATCTCGGTATCGAGGTTCACCCCGGACCAGGACCCGGTGGCGATTGCCAACGCCACCCGGTATGGCCTGGCTTCGTCGCTGTGGACCCGTGACAGCGGCCGGGCGATGGAGGCCAGCAGCCGGCTGCGTTACGGCTTCACCTGGGTCAACACCCACGGCGTGGCCACGCCGGAAATGCCCTGGGCTGCCATGAAAGGCTCAGGCCACGGTTGCGACATGTCGGTGTTTGCGCTCGACGCCTACACCAGTGTTCGCCACGTCATGCTCGCACACGGGTGACCGCCATGGACAAACCAGCAGTGATCGTCACCGGTGGCAGCCGAGGAATCGGCCTGGCCATCGTCGAAAAGTTCGTCGCCCAAGGGCGCCAGGTGGTTACCTGTGGGCGCGGCGCCAGGCCGCGGCATCTGGACAGTTCAGTGGAATGGGTGCAGGCAGACGTCTCCCGCAGCGAAGATGCCCGTTACATCGTCGAGCGTGCCGAACAGCGCTTTGGCCGTGTGGGCATCCTGGTCAACAACGCCGGTGTGCAGGTCGAGAAAACCGTGCTGCAAAGCACGGATGCCGACTGGGACGAGGTGATGGGCATCAACGCCCGCGGCACGTTCAACCTGTGCCGTGCGGTGCTGCCGGGCATGGTCCAGTGCGGCGGCACGATCATCAACCTGGGCTCGATATCCGGGCAGACCGCCGACCCGTCCATGGCCATCTACAACGCGTCCAAGGCCTTCGTGCATGGGCTGACTCGCTCCATCGCGGTGGACCATGGCCCGCGGGTGCGCTGCAACGCGGTCTGCCCCGGCTGGATCATGACGGCAATGGCCGAGGACGCGTTCGCCATGGCAGACGACCCGGCCAAAGCCAAGGCCGACGCCTTGGCTCGCCACCCCGCTGGTCGCTTCGGCCAGCCTGACGATATCGCCGAGATCGTGGCCTGGCTGGCCTCCGACGCGGCGCGTTTCATTACCGGGCAGTGCTTTGTCGTCGACGGCGGCCTGACCAGTGCATCCCCCCTGCAACCGAGGTTCTTCTGATGAGTGATTTCCAACATGTCGCGGTGATTGGCGCAGGTGTGATCGGTGCCAGCTGGGCCGCGTTGTTCCTGGCGTCTGGGCGCAACGTCGCGGTCTACGATCCGTCGCCGACGATGGAAGCTGATGTTCGTGGCTACATCGACAATGCCTGGCCGACGCTGCGCGAGCTGGGCCTGGTGAACGCCGAGCCGGGCCAGTTGAGCTTCCATGATGACGTTGCCAGCGCTGTAGCGGGCGCTGACTTCATCCAGGAAAGCGTGCCGGAGCGCATTGCCATCAAGCATGAGCTGTTCGCCAGGCTGGAGGCGGCCCTCAAGCCCGGTGCCATCGTCGCTTCGTCCGCGTCCGGGTTGCGCCTGGGTGAGATGCAGGCGGGCTGGAACAACCCCTCGCACTTCATCCTTGGCCATCCGTTCAATCCGCCCCACCTGATCCCGCTGGTCGAGGTCATGGGCAATGACAAGACGGCGGCCGGTGTGGTGGAGCAGGCCGAGCGCTTCTATGCGCTGGTCGGCAAGGTGACCATCCGGGTCAATCGCGAAGTGAAGGGGCATGTAGCAAACCGCTTGCAGGCTGCGTTGTGGCGGGAGGCCATTCACTTGGTCGCCAGTGGTGTGGCCAGTGTGGAAGACGTCGACAAGGCCGTGTGGGCGGGGCCGGGCCTGCGCTGGGCGGCAATGGGGCCGACCTTGCTGTTCCACCTTGGCGGCGGGGCGGAAGGCTTGAGTTCGTTCTGCCAGAAATACACCGAGAGCTTCCACGGGTGGTGGGATGACCTGGGCGACCCGCGCCTCGATGCGCAGACGGCCTCGATGCTGGTGCAGGGCGTGCAGGATGAAGCGGGGGAGCACAGTTGGGCGACCCTTGCCACGCAGCGCGATGCACTGATTACCCGCCTGTTGAAGGCGACCACGCCGCTACGGCGCGGTTGAGAGTCGGCCCGAGGCTCACCAGGCCTCGGGCCAGTTTGCCGCTGTGTGAGGTCTGCCATGCCTGATCAATTGACGCTACAGATAACCGACCTGATTGCCGAAGCCAAAGGTGTCGTGGTCATCGAGCTGCGTTCGCCTGTGGGGGCAGCCTTGCCGCCGTTCAAGCCGGGCGCCCATATCGAACTGCATCTGCCGGGTGGGCGGGTACGCCAGTACTCCCTGTGCAACGACGCCCGCGAGACCGATCGCTACTGCGTGGGCGTTGGCCTGTCGCCGACCAGCCGCGGCGGCTCCAGGCATGTGCACCAGTCGCTGCGGGTGGGCGATACGCTGACAGTCAGCGCGCCGCGCAACCATTTCCCGTTGCAGGAAGACGCCCCGGGCCTGGTGTTTTTCGCGGGCGGTATCGGCATCACGCCCGTCTGGTCGATGATCCAGTGGTGCGAGGCCAACCAGCGCCCGTGGCATCTCTACTACCTGGTGCGCAGCCGCCAACGTGCTGCGTTTCTGGAGGCGCTGCAGCCCTTTAGCGACCGGGTCACGCTGCATGCCGACGACGAGGCCGGTGGGCTGTTCGATATTGCGGCGGCCATCCATCAGCAGCCATCCAACGTGCACTTCTACACCTGTGGCCCGACCCCGTTGATGCTGGCGGTCGAGGCCGCCGCGGGCGGCTTCCCGCAAGAGCAGGTGCATTTCGAGTGGTTTACCCCCAGGACGCCGAAAAGCGCGACAACCGACACGGCGTTCAGCGTTCAGTTGGCGCGCAGCGGCAGGGCCTTCGAGGTGCCTGCGGACCAGAGCATTCTGCAGGTGCTGGAGGCTAATGGCCTGCGCGTGGAAAGTTCGTGCCGGGAGGGCACCTGCGCCGCCTGCGAAACCTGCGTGCTGGACGGCACGCCGGACCATCGCGACAGCGTGCTGACGGCGGCCGAACGCAAGCACAACGACGTGATGATGATCTGCGTTTCCCGCGCGCTGTCGCAAACCCTGGTGCTCGACCTCTGAGCCGAAGCCATGACTTCTGGAAGGAACTGTTCGTGAACAACCTGCTGCTGATTCACCAGGCCGCCATCGGCGAAGACTGGATCGACTACAACGGGCACCTGCGCGATGCCTTCTACTTCCTGCTGTTCAGCCATGCCACCGATGCGCTGATGGATCACCTCGGGCTCGACGCAGACGGCCGAGCCCTCTACGGCCATACGCTGTACACGCTGGAGGCCCATATCAACTACCTGTGCGAAACCCGGCTGGGGGAGCAGGTGCAAGTGTTCACCCAGGTGATCGACCATGACAGCAAGCGGTTGCACATCGTCCATCACCTGTACCGCCCCAAGGATGGAGAACTGCTGGCTGCCAGTGAGCAGATGCTCATGAACATCGCGAGCGAAGCCGGGCGTGCGGCGAAATTCGCCACCGCCGTCGAAGCGAAGATCAGCGCGATCTTCCAGGCGCACCGAACGCTGCCACGCCCCGGCTATTGTGGCCGCGTCATCGGCATACGTCGCTAGCAAGCATCACCCGCTGGGCCAGATAACGACAAGACTGCGTTGCCTCTGAATAACAACAACTGCCGCTTCCCATAGCTGCCACAGAGAGGATTTGCGTCATGAAACATGCACTGCGCGTTATGTGCTGTTCCGCCTTGGCCATGAGTGCACACACCTATGCCGCCGAGCCGCCCCAATGCCGGCTGGTGCGGATGTCCGACCCTGGCTGGACCGACATCCAGACCACCACCGCCATTGCCACCACCTTGCTGAAAAGCCTCGGCTACCAGACCAAGTCGACCCTCGTGGGGGTGCCGCTGACCTTCAAGGCCCTGGCCGATGGCAAGAACATGGATGTGTTCCTGGGCACCTGGCTGCCGACCATGGAGCCCGACCTCAAACCCCACCGCGACGCGGGCGCCATCGACATCGTCCGGGTCAACCTGCAGCACGCCAAGTACACCCTGGCGGTGCCGCAGACCTTGTGGGATCAAGGGCTGAAGGACTTCGCCGATATCCCTCGCTTCAAAAACGAACTGGGCGGCAAGATCTATGGCCTGGAGCCTGGCGACGGCGGCAACAACGCGGTCATCAAAGCCATCGGCGACAACGCCTTCGGCCTGAAGGACGCCGGGTTCTCGGTGGTCGCGTCTAGCGAGTCGGGCATGCTGGCGCAGGTCGAGCGTGCGCAGCGGCGCAACCAGGCGATCCTTTACCTGGGCTGGGAGCCGCACCCGATGAACACGCGGTTCAAGATGAAGTTCCTCACCGGTGGCGACGACTACTTCGGCCCGGATTTCGGTGATGCCACGGTCTACACCAGCACCCGCAAAGGCTACGCCGACGAATGCCCGAACGTTGGGCAACTGCTGAAGAACCTGAGCTTTACCCTGGACATGGAGAACCACATCATGGGCTCCATTCTCTATGACAAGATGGAGCCGGAAGCCGCTGCCAGGGCCTGGTTGAAGCAGAACCCGCAGGTGCTCGACGGCTGGCTGGCCGGCGTGACCACCTGGGATGGCCAGCCCGGCCTGGCACAAGTCAAAGCGCAGGTGGCGCCATGATCGAGAAGCGCAGTATCGAGTTCGTGCCCCACAGCGAGCGTTACGGCAGGCCGCGTCGGCTGTTCTCTGTATGGTTCAGTTCCAACCTGCAGGTGACCGCGCTGATGGTCGGCACCTTGGGTGTGGCCTCCGGGCTGAGCCTGCTGTGGACCCTGGCCGGGCTGGTCATCGGCTGCATGCTGGGCACGGTGTTCATGGCCGCCCACTCTGCGCAAGGCCCGCACCTGGGCGTGCCGCAGATGATCCAGAGCCGTGCGCAGTTCGGCGTGTTCGGTGCCGCCATCCCGCTGCTGGTAATGGTGACCGCTGCGGTACTGTTCATGGCGGCCAGCGGGGTGCTGATGCGCGACCCACTGAAGGCGCTGCTGCCGGTCACGGACAACCAGGCGATCGTCATCGTCGCGTTCGCGACCTTCCTGATAGGCGTCGTCGGCTACGAACTCATTCACCGCATAGGCGCCTGGATGAGCCTGCTGTCGTCGCTGGTGTTCGGCGCCGCCCTGGTCCTGATCCTGATGCAGGTGAACGTCTCGGGGCTGTTGCCCCGTGATGCGGGGGGCTTTTCGATGCCGGTGTTCAACCTGGTGATCGCCCAAGCCGCTTCCTGGACCCTTGGCTATGGCCCCTACGTGGCGGACTACTCCCGCTACCTGCCCGCCGATGTCGACACCCGACACACGTTCTGGACTACCTACTTCGGTTGCGCGCTGGGCTCACTGGGCATGATGGCGCTAGGGGCCACGCTGGCAGCGCTGGTGCCCTCGGCCCTTGACCTCGACCCGGGCAACGCGATCGCCAGCCTGTTCGGCATCTGGGCACCAGCCGCGCTGGTGGTGATTGCCCTTGGCGTGATCCAGTACAACGTGCTGTGCCTGTACAGTGCCTTTATGTCGACCACCACGATTTTCAGCGGCTTCGCCAGGTTGCAGCAGGTACGCCAGGGCACCAAGACCCTGCTGATGGCGCTGCTTTCGGTGCTGGCCTGTGCCATCGCCACCCAGAGCCAGTACCACTTCGACACCTTTTTTGCCGACATCTTGATCGGGCAGCTCTACCTATTGATTCCCTGGAGTGCGATCAACCTGGTGGATTACTACGTGGTCCGGCGGGGCAGCTACAGCATTGACGATCTTTACGATGCGCAAGGCCGCTACGGGCGCTGGAACCGGAAAACCATGATGGTGTATGGCGTGTCGATCATCGGCACCGTTCCGTTCATGAAGCTGTCGTTCTACGAGGGGTATTTCGCCAGGTTGATCGGCGCGGACGTCAGCTGGATTGCCGGGTTGGTGTTGGCGGGGCTGCTGTATTTCATCTTCAACGGGCGCCGGGTTTTGGTGGCTTCAGCGCTTGTGCGTTGATTGCCAGGATCACCGCAGGCTGGCCTGGGGTGACCCGCTGCTCATACCCACTCGGCCCGGTCGGCCAGCCCCCTTGCGCGTTGCATCAGCACCTCGGCCGGGGCCGAACTGCTGATCGCCAGGCGCAGGCGCCCGAGGTAGCGGCCTTGAATGGGCTCGAGCGTACCGGAATACAGGCTCACGCCTTCGCCCAGTGCCGCGCCGATAGCCTGCAGGTCGGGCTGCAGTTGCCGGTTGCCGGTGTAGTGCAGGTCGAGGTAGCGCTGCTCGGGGTGAGTGGGTGTGCGCGGCAGCGCAGCGTCGCTCAGCAGAATGCGGCTGACCGGGTGGCGAGGGTCGCCGAACACTTGCCATACCGCCCCGGTCTCGACGATACGGCCTTGCTCCAGTACCGCCACGCGGTCACACAGGTCGCGGATCACCTGCATTTCGTGGGTGATCAGGACGATGGTCAGGCCCAGCCGCTGGTTGATGTCGCGCAACAGTTCGAGCACCGACTGGGTGCTCTCTGGGTCGAGCGCCGAGGTGGCCTCGTCGCACAGCAGGATCTGCGGCTGCAGCACCAGTGCCCGGGCGATGCCCACGCGCTGCTTCTGGCCGCCCGAGAGCTGCGCCGGGTAGTCCCCGGCGCGGCCTGCCAGGCCGACCAGCTGCAGCAGCGCCTGCACCCGGGCAGCGCGCTGGGCGCGTGGCACCCCGGCCATGCGCATGGGCAGTTCGACGTTCTCCCCGACCGTGCGGTTGGCCAACAGGTTGAAGTGTTGGAAGATCATCGCCACGTTGCGCCGCAAGGCCTGCAGGGGCTTGCCCTGCAGCCCGGCAATGTCCTGGCCGTCGATCAACACCTGGCCAGCACTGGGCGCCTCCAGGCGGTTGAGCAGACGCAGCAGCGAGGACTTGCCCGCGCCGCTGCGGCCGATGATGCCGAATACCTCGCCACGGCGTACCTCGAGGTCGATGGCAGCGAGCGCACTGACCCCGCCGTAGTGCTTGTGCACGCCCTGCAATTGCAAGTGGGCCTGGGCTGACTGTAGCTGCTGCTGGTAGCGGCTCATGGCTCAGAACCCCGGGGCGATCTGGCCCTTGTAGCGGGTCAGGATGAAGTTGCGCACTGCGGGCGAATTGAGTGCCTTGGCCAGTTTCTGGATGCCTGGGTCCTGCAGGTTGTCGGGGCGGGCCACCAGGTACTCGACGTACAGGTCCTTGCCTTTTTCGACGATCAGCGCGCTGTTGGTATCGATACCGGCCTCCAGGGCGTAGTTGGCGAAGACGAAGGCCAGGTCCACCTGCTTGACCGAGCGCGCCAGCATGGCGCCTTCCAGCTCGCGGATCTTCAGGTGGCGCGGGTTGTCGGTGATGTCACGCTGGGTGGACTGCGGGTTGCTCGGGTCCTTGAGTTTGAGCAGCCCGGCCTCGGCCAGCAGAACCAGGGCACGGCCGGTATTCACCGGGTCGTTGGGGATGGCCACGCTGGCGCCCTCTGGCAGTTCGGCCAGGGTCTTGTACTTGGCCGAATAGGCACCGAACGGCTCGATATGCACACCCACCACCGGCACCAGGTCGGTATGCCGGGTCTGGTTGAAGTCGTCGAGGAACGGCCGGTACTGGTAGTAGTTGGCATCCAGGTGTTTCTGCGCCAGCTGCAGGTTGGGCTGGATGAAGTCGTTGAATACCTTGATGTCCAGGTCCACGCCTTCCTTGGCCAGGGCCGGTTTGACGAATTCGAGGATCTCGGCGTGGGGCACCGGCGTGGCACCGACGACCAGGTGTTCCGCAGCCTGTGCACTGAAGGCGATGAAGGCGGCGAGGGCAGTGAGGGTCTTTTTCATGTCAGGGATACCTTGCAAGGGTCAGCGGCGGGTGAAATGTCTTACCAGGCGGTCACCGCTCATCTGCAGCACCTGCACCAGCAGGATCAGCAGCAGCACGGTGACCACCATCACATCGGTCTGGAAGCGCTGGTAGCCAAAGCGGATCGCCAGGTCACCAAGCCCGCCACCCCCGATCACGCCAGCCATGGCGGTGTAGTCGACCAGCACGATGGCGGTGACCGTGACGGCCGCGATCAGCCCGGTGCGGGCTTCGGGCAGCAGGGTGTAGCGGATGATCTGGGCAATGCTGCCGCCCATGGCCTGGCTGGCCTCGACCAGGCCGCGGTCGACCTCGCGCAGCGCGGTTTCCACCAGGCGCGCGAAGAACGGCGTGCAACCGACCACCAGCGGCGGGATGGTGCCCTTGACCCCGAGGGAGGTGCCGGTCAGCAGCGTGGTCAACGGGATCAGCACGATCAGCAGGATGATGAACGGCAGCGAACGCAGCACGTTGACCACCAGCGACAGGCCACGGTAGAGCGGCCCATTGGCCAGCAGCTGGCGCTGCCCGGTGAGGTACAGCAACACCCCCAGGGGCAGGCCGAACAGCACGGTGAAGCCCAGTGCCGCGCCCAGCATGCTCAAGGTGTCGAGGCAGGCCTGGGCGATTTCGGCCCAGTCGAGGTTGGCCAGCAGTTCGTTCATCGGCGGGCCTCCCGGCGCAGGGCGGCGACCGGGTGCGATCCCCCCAGGCGGTCACCGCGGCCGAACAGCTTGTTGCGCAACGTGCCGGGCTCGTAGGCCCGCTTGAACAGCCCGCGGGCCTGCAGCTCTGGCACCAGCAGGTCGACCACCGCCTCGAAGGTTTCCGGCGCAACCACGCTGGCCAGGTTGAAACCGTCGACACCCGTTTCCTCCACCCATTCCTGCAATTGATTGGCCACGGTCTGTGCCGAGCCCACCAGCACCGGGCCGTCACCGCCAATGGCGCAGTAGTCGGCAATTTCGGCGGTGGTCCAGGTGCGTGCCGGGTCGGCGCGGGTGAAGGCTTCCACGGCGGACCGGATGGCTTCGCTGGGCACCTCGCGCAGCACCTGGTCGGGCGCGTACTCGGCGAAATCGATGCCGGTCCAGCCCGACATCAGCGTCAGCGCGCCGCTGGCGCTGGCGTACTGGCGATACTCGTCGAGCAGGGCCAGGGCCTGTTGGTCGCTGGGCGCGACGATGACCGTCAGTTGCTCGAGGATCTGCACATCCTCCGGCGCGCGGCCGGCGGCAGCCACCGCAGCGCGCAGTTCGGCCACCTGCTTGCGCAGCACCGCCTTGCTCGGCGCAGCGACGAACACGCACTCAGCGTTGGCCGCGGCGAAGGCGCGCCCGCGGCTGGAAGCGCCGGCCTGGTAGATCACCGGCGAGCGTTGTGGCGAAGGTTCGCTCAAGTGGAAGCCTGGCACCTTGAACCAGGTGCCCTGGTGGTCGATGCCATGCACCTTGCGCGGGTCGGCATACACCCCGGTTACCCGGTCGGCCTGCACCGCATCGTCGTCCCAGCTGGTTTCCCAGAGCTTGTAGCAGACCTGCAGGTATTCGTCGGCCAGTGCATAGCGCTGGTCGTGGCTGAGGGGCGGCTGCCCCAGGTTGCGCGCGCCGCTGGCCAGGTACGAGGTGACGATGTTCCAGCCGGCGCGCCCCTGGGTCAGGTGATCCAGGGTGCTCATGCGCCGGGCGAACGGGTAGGGGTGTTCGAACGACACCGACGCGGTCACGCCGAACCCCAGGTGGCGGGTGGCGGCAGCCATGGCCGGCACCAGTTGCAGCGGGTCGTTGACCGGCACCTGGGCGGCGTTGCGCAGGGCCGCGTCGGCATTGGCGCCATACACGTCATACACGCCCAGCACGTCGGCGATGAACAGGCCGTCGATGCAGCCACGCTCCAGGGTCCTGGCCAGTTCCACCCAGTAGTGGATGTCGGTGTAGCGGGTGGCCTGGTCCCGCGGGTGGCGCCACAGGCCGGGCGACAGGTGGCCGACGGTGTTCATGGCAAAGGCATTGAGGCGGATCTGCTTGGTCATGGTCGGGCCGCCTCAGTTCCAGTCATGGCGGGCAGGCTTGATGCCGTTCAAGGCCCAGTTGCCGACCAGGTGGTATTTCCAGCGCACCGGGTCGTGCAAGGTGTGCACGCGGGCGTTGCGCCAGTGGCGGTCGAAGTTGTGCTGGGTCAGTGACGAGCGCGTGCCGCCCAGTTCGAACAGGCGGTTGCTGGCCTCGATGGCCACCTCGGTGGTGAGCACCTTGGCCTTGGCCACGGCCACCGAGGCCAAGGCCACGTTGTCTTCGTCCGGTGCCGGCTTGGCCGCATCCAGCGCCAGGCCCGCGCGCTCGAGCAGCGCCTCGGCCGCTTCCTGGCGGATTTCCAGTGAGCCGACCTGGATGATGGTCAGTGGGTCTTCGCTGGCCTTTTCCACCTTGGCATCGATCCAGGGGCGGGCATGCTGGCGCACGAAGGCAATGGTGTCGTCCAGCGCCGCACGGCCGATGCCGGCATCGATGGCGGCGGTGGTCAGCTGGGCGAAGGGGCCTGCCAGGGTCGGGCGCTCGTAGGAGCGGTAGCTGGGGAAGAGGTTGAACGCCGGTACCCGCAGGCCATCGAGCAGCACCGTGCCGCTGGAGGTGGTGCGCTGGCCCATGCTGCTCCAGTCGTCGACGATCACCAGGCCCGGCGCGCCGCGCTCGACGAAGGCCAGCTGCGCACGGTCCTGATCATCCAGCGCCAGCACCCCGATCCAGTGGGCGTACAGGGAGCCGGTGCAGTAGCCCTTGCGCCCATCGATGCGATAGCCGTCGCCCTCGGCCACCAGGCGGGTGCGGATGTCCTGGACGGTCTTGCCGCCGGTTTCCGACAGGGCATTGGCAAAGCGATGGCCCTGCAGCACCAGGGCGAAGAAGTGGCGCTGCTGCTCGGGCGTGCCTTGCAGGCGGATGTCTTCGAGCAGGCAGTAATGGTTTTGCGGGATCTGCCCAAGCGAGGGGTCGGCGGCGGAGACGATGGCGATCACCCGGGCCAGGGTGGCGAACGAGACCTCCGCACCGCCATGCGCCCGTGGCACGGTGATGCCCCACAGGCCACTGTTGGAGAAGGCGTCGACAATGTCTGCCGGCACTTCCCGGCGTCGATCGCGCTCGGCGGCGCCCTCACGCAGCAGGGCGGCGACCTGGTGGGCGACGCTGATCGCTTCGGCATCGTCGCGGATGATATGGGCTGCAGGACGGCGGATTTCGTAGGCAGCAGAGAGGATTTCGCTAGGCATGGACAACTCGATGTGTAGTCGGACGACTTCACATTGCAGCTGTTGTGCCAGCCTGTGTGGCCCAGTAAATCAAGGGGTTACAGCCGAGCAGCGCGGATGTTGCCTGTCTGGATGCACGGTCAACTGTTGCCGGGGTGTTTGCCCGGCAACAGTGTCAGGGCGGTCAGGCTCACTTGCGCAGTGCTTGCACCAGTTCTGCCTTGGTCATGCTCGAGCGGCCCTTGATGTCCTTGCTGCGGGCTTCCTTGAGCAGGCTTTGTTTGGTCTGGCTTTCCAGCGACGTGCTCGATGCCCGTGCATGCCCTTCGCGTGACTTTGCTGCACGCCTGGCTGAGTCCGAACGGGCGGTCTTTTTCTCGCCAGCCGAGGTCTTGCTGCCCGAACCGCCCGACTTCTCGCCACCGCCGGACTGCTTGTTGACGGTCGCCCAGGCGCGCGCTTCGGCTTCATCCTTGGACACGCCTTTGTCCTCGTAGCTCTCCTCGATGTGCTCGGCTTTGCGCTTCTGCTTGTCGGTGTATTTGTCCTTGTCGCCGCGTGGCATGGCATTCACTCCTGCGTGGTGTGCATGAACGGTTGAAGGCCCAAGGCCGCCAGGAGTGCCATTGAGGGGACGAGCGGTTGACTCACGGCTCGCCGACCTGCGACAGCGGCCTGGCCACGTGTTCCAGCGACTGCCGCTCGGCCGCCACGCCCCAGCGCGCCTGGGCCAGGGCGGCGATGATCATCAGCGCCGCGCCGAGCAGGTAGCCGTACAGCACGTTGCTGCGCTCGCCGGTTTCGATCAGCGCACCGAACAGGGTCGGCCCGACCAGGCCACCCAGGCCGGTGCCGAAGGCATAGAACACGGCAATGGCCAGCGCACGGATCTCCAGCGGGAAGGTTTCCGCCACGGTGAGGTATGCGGAGCTGGCGGCCGCCGAGGCGAAGAAGAAAATCACCATCCAGGCCAGGGTCTGCTGGGTCACGTCGATCAGCCCCTGCTGGAACAGGTAGCCGCTGATGGCCAGCAGCACGCCCGAGATCAGGTAGGTGGCGCTGATCATGATGCGCCGGCCCACCACGTCGAACAGCCTGCCCAGCAGCAGCGGGCCGCAGAAGTTGCCCAGCGCGAAGGGCAGGATGTACCAGCCCACCTTGGCCGCCGGCACCCCGTAGAAATCGGTCAGCACCAGCGCATAGGTGAAGAAGATCGCGTTGTAGAAGAATGCCTGGGCGGTGAGCAAGGTCAGGCCTACCAGTGCACGGCGCCGGTGCTCGACGAACAGGCTGTGGAACACCTCGCGCAATGGCGTGTGGTCGCGTGCGCGCAGGCGCAGGGGAGGGGCCTGCAACGGCGCAAGCGCGATCCCGCGCTGGCGGTAATGGCGTTCGATGTCGGCGACGATACGCTCGGCATGTTCCGGCTGGTTGTGGATCATCAGCCAGCGCGGGCTTTCGGGGATCCACAGGCGCATCAGCAGGATCAGCAGGCCCAGCACCGCACCGATGCCGAAACACAGGCGCCAGCCCAGATCGCCCCCGGCAACGGCCGGGTCGAGCAGGACCACGGCGCCGGCCGCACCGAGTGCTGCGCCGATCCAGAAGGTACCGTTGATGGTCAGGTCGACCCAGCCACGGTAACGCGCCGGGGTGAACTCCTGGATGGTCGAGTTGATCGCCGTGTACTCGCCGCCGATGCCGGCGCCGGTGAGAAAGCGCAGCAGCAGGAAGCTCCCCAGGCTCCAGGAGAATGCCGTTGCCGCCGTGGCGCCGATGTACAGGAACAAGGTGATGAAGAACAGCCTGCGCCGCCCCAGGCGGTCGGTCAGCCAGCCGAAGAACAGCGCGCCGAGCACCGCACCGGCGATGTAGCTGGCGCCTGCCAGGCCGATGTCGGTGTTGCTCATGCGCAGGGCAGGGCTGTCCTTGAGCGCGCCCGCCACCGAGCCTGCCAGGGTGACCTCCAGGCCGTCGAGCAGCCAGGTGATGCCCAGGGCCAGCACCAGCAAGGTGTGAAAACGCGTCCACGGCAGGCGGTCGAGACGGGCGGGGATGTCGGTGCTGTAGACGCGCGCCTGGTTTGAGCCGCCACCCGGCATTTGCAAGGCTTGGGTCGTCACTGCGATGCCTTCACTGAGAGACTTGCGCGGGTTGCTGTAGGACGGAGACCGGCGCGGGCTGTTGCAGGAGCGGCCTTGCGTCGCGAAAGGCCGCTCCTGCAAAGGCATCGTAAATCAACTCCCTGAGCCACTGCCTGAACCTGTACCACCGGCGCCACTACCCGTGCTGCCACCACTCGATCCACCCGAGCCGGAACCCGAGCCCGAGCCCGAGCCATTGGTAGTGCCATCGCCACCGGTATTGTCGGTGTCATTGTCATCCGTACCGCCATTGCCTGTGCCCATGCCATCGGCGGGTGTGCCGGAGCCCGTCGCACCGCCCTGGCCGTTCATGTGCCCATTGTCATGAGGTTGCGTGCCGGGTGCACGCTGGTCATTGAGGTCGGTGGCAGCGATCGCCAGCGGGGCACTGATGCCCAGGCACAGGGCCAGCAGCAGTGATTGAGGTTTCAAAGTCTTCATGATGAATGTCCTTTTCCAGTGGATTACCCACTGTTCGGCCTGCTGCACCCACGACCGTGCCATGGGATCGACGGACGGAGCTTCAGGTAATCAGCCGTCCGACTGTTCTTCCGGCGGGACCTGCCCCTCAGGCCAGTCCGGTGCTTCCTGTTCCGGTTCGGGTTGAGGCTTGGGGATGGGCTCGCCCGGGTTATGCGGCACGTCGTCGACATACGGGTCGGGGTGGTTGGGGTCGATCATGGCTTGTCTCCTGATCAGAGTGATTACCCCTGTTTAGGGCGTGGTGCTGCGCAGGCTGTTCAATCCGATTCGCCGACGGCTGCCGGGTGGTTGCGCTGGAGCGAACGGATCAAACTTTTGCGGGCTGCCGGGCTCTTCTGAAGAGACAACACTGGTATGAGGCAAAACCCATGAAGCACAGCGACGGCAAGACCGGCGACAAAGTCCCCCGAGCGATTTCCTCCGAAGAGGCGCAGCAAGGCGAGAGGGCGCCAGACCCGGTGCTTAAGCGACCGGACCCCGATACCGAGGCGGTGGACAAGGTGATTACGCCGACATCGATCAAGGAGCAGGAGGAGATGACACGCGAGACCAGGGAGCGCTTGGCTGAGGTTGATGACAAGAAACGTTAGTGAATGCCGATGCAGAAGACCGGGCGTTCAATCAATCTTGCAGCATCAATTCCAGGGCGTAGCGCAACATTCCATCAAATGATAAGTACTCCTCATAAATATTGTCGAAGACTTGGCGGTCTCTGATCTGGTACTTGTTTGATGAGATTTCAAATACAAACACGTCCATCTCGCTGTCCCCGAGCACTAGGTAATCCGACATCCATTCCAAGTCGCGCCAGTTGAGGTTTACCTCAATAAAGTCATTTGTTAGGCCAGCGCAGTCCGCAAATTGAGCGGGACGAGTCGAGTATAGAAAAACACCATTTTCTGCGCCTCCATCGCAAAGGCCTAAAAATTCTATGTGCTCAGAGGGTGGGGTGACGCCAAGCGCTTGCCGACAACGCTCAATAAATGCTAGCAGCTCTTCCTCTGTCGCACCTGAGATTAATGCCGACATAGCAGATAATTTATCAATCATTGGTTTAAAGTCAGGCATGGTCTACATTCCCATTGGAGGATGTAAATCTACATCAATCATAGGTCACTCAAGTGCTTTGATATCGCCGGGTTTCATGTTTCGAGTCGTAGTGACTTGAGCGTTGGTTAAGGCTGTGTGATAAGTGGCATTTTTATAAGGGTAAGATTGTTGAGTGCATTAGTATCGCTGTCATCTAGCGGCATTATGTGGTGAATCTGCCATTGTCTACTCGGAAGCTTTCCACTCAAGATATTGGAGAGTTTATGGACAGAAAAGCCATACTGCCTTAATGTCGAAATTTTTTTCAGTTCGTTAACCAGTTTTCTCTTGTAATCATAAACGCCTCAACAAAAGCCAATGCACCTCTAGCCAAACTCCCAAATTTCCGCATTCTCTAAGTCAAACCTCTTGAGAAGTCTATTAGCCTCCTCCGAAATAACCAGGCGATGATCATGGGATAAACCGAAATCAGACACGCCCGCTACACCGTACACTTTCAACCAAGCAAATTCCGGAAGCATCACATCTGGATTTAACTCCTCAAAAATTTCTGACTTTTTAATATCGACAGGACCGAATCTACACCCCGAAAGACCAGCCTCTTTTATTGCGGATGCGATGATCTCGGTTACAATAAAGCACGGAAAAGACTCAAGAAGCTGATCGCCAAGCCAGTCAACAAATTCATACTCTAAAGAGTAAACAATAGGTGGATGTACGGCGGCATCCAGAACTGTCCCGCTCCCCAGGCCTCCAGCCACCTCTGGCTCAATGTAATAGTACACAGCGCTAACGTTATCAGTCTCTCAAGTGCGCTGCATGATTAGATTCACCATAAAGCCTAAAATATCGTCGAAACATTCGAACTCCTCAAAAATATTATCAAAAGCTTGCTTATCCCTCACTTGGTATCTTCCACTCAGCAAGTCCAGCACATACTCGTCTTGATCGCTTTCCCCAAACACTAAAAAATTCCTCATAAACTCTACCTCCCTTGCAATTTGGTTTAATTCTAAAAAGTCATGACTAAAGCCATTACTGTCAGGGTATTTATGCGGCCGACTTGAACATATAAATACCCCTCCTGATGCCACGCCATCAAATCTGGACAAAAAATCCATATACTGCTCCGGGAGAATTGCAGAAAATTCTCGCCTTACAGATAGCTCAAGCAGTTCAATATCATGCTTGCTGGCAGCCCTCCCCACAAACATCTCCGCGGGACAGAGTGAGCTGGTCAATTTTAGTATTATCTTTTCAGCCTCAATATTCAATTTTATTCTCCGGGGCCTGGATAGAGTTTCGAGTCTATGACTGGCCACTCCATCCAGCGCTTATCGCCAGCCAGCATTCCTTTTGTCAAAGCCTTCTGATGATTCGTTAGCACGTTATGGAATGTTTCACAGTTGAATCAGTGAGCCAGGGTCGCGACTGCGTAATTGGCCGTTGGCTTCGTATTCGTAGCGGATCTCGCAGCGCAACTTGCCGAGGGTGTGCATTAGCTCTCCAACCGGGTCTTACTAGTAACAGCGGTGAATAGGGTTATAGGCACGCTCCACCAGCAGCGAGGTATTGATGCCGTTGTTGTGCACCTGCGAGAGCTTGTCGGCTGGCAATTACTCCCAGAAGCGGTCAGTAGATTTTAGTCAAGGCAATTTCAAGCCTGCTGACATTCTCTACTTCTCCGCCCTTGTCAACAAAATTGTGCCAAGCCGGGATCGCTTTCTTAAACAGTTCTAAGCATGCACTGGTTGCATCGGATTTCTTAATAATCAAATCCAGCTTCAATCCACCGCTCTCATCAAATGGGTCGAGCCTTATAAGTTCTCGAGACCATAAAAAACCCATTAGCACTGTATATCGCTCAATGATTTGTCTCTGGTAATCCGCGCTTTTGTTTCGACTCAAAAGCATTGGGATGCTACATAAAGTAAAATTCAGGTCGCTCACCTTCAACCTCTCTATCTCACTCGAACCACGGTTGAAATATCGTTAATTTCAATCAGTCTCTTTGCCACGGGGTCGCGCACAAACACTCCCCCAGCCTCACGAATTCGCATTTCTTTTTCTAGCTGTGCAATTTTTGGTGCCGTTAGACTCGTGATTTCTTTCGCGACTCCACTTCCCTCAGTATTCTTGATGACGAAGTCTATCCGGCGACCCTCACCCGTCAGTGGGTCTTTTACAATCTTACCTTCAGCATTTCGCAGATAACGTTCACTCAGAACATTTCTTTTCCCATACCTTTTCTCGAATAGTAGTTTTGCCCTAGCTTCTCGAGAGGTCCCAGCTACTTTGTTTGGGATGCAGGCCCAGCCCCAGGGATCCAACCAACCAACTGGGTTCGGAGCATATTGATATAAATTGTCCCCCCCTAGCAACCCTATCGGATCCTGAGTAACAAAGCGTCCGATCTCAGAATCATAGTATCGGAAGATGTTGTAATGCAGCCCTGTTTCGTGATCAGCGTACTGGCCTTGGAAGCGCAGATTCTGCTCGACCTGCTCGACAGCTAGTTGCTCTATCGAACCCCACGACCGATACGTCGCCTGCCAAACAATCGTGCCATCGGTGTCCGTCAGCTCCAGCGGCGTACCAATCTGATCCGTATGGAAGTAGTAAAGCTTCTGCGCTTCACCTTCCAGTTGATCGACCCGCGCCAACGGCGCATAGCTACCTGGCTCATACAGGTACAGGATGTTCTGCCCAGGCATCTCCTCAAGCAGCATCCTCAGCCCTTGCCAGAGAAAGCGCTTCTCTTCGACCTGCCTACCGATCTCGACCTGTTTCGCCACCCGCCGTCCCAGGCTGTCATAGCGGTAATGCCCAATACTCTTCAGCGTGCCGTCGACATAGGTCTCGGCGTGCACCAACCGGTTCTCGTCGTCATAGCTGAACCGCTGCTGCTTGACGTAATGCCTGGACCATTTCTCGATCAGGTTGCCCCAAGGATCGTAGCGGTACTGCTGATCTCGCCACTGCTTGATCCGGTTGTCCTCGACCTTGGCAAACTGCCGCGCATTGAGGTCCAAAGGGTTGGCCGCCGCGTCGTAGCGGAATGTTTCACAGTTGATGAGCGAGCCGGGGTCGCGGCTGCGCAACTGGCCGTTGGCTTCGTATTCGTAGCGGATCTCGCCCCGCAACTTGTCGAGGGTGCGCACCAGTTCTCCAGCCGGGTCGTACTGGTAACGGCGGTGAATTGGGTTGTAAGCATGCTCCACCAGCAGCGAGGTATTGATGCCGTTGTTGTGCACCTGCGAGAGCTTGTCGGCCGGCAAGGTCGAGGCAAACTGCCAGGCCTTGCGCCCCATGGCGTCGTAGCCAAAGCAACTGGTGACCTTGCCCTGGGTGCGGTAGACCTCACGGTGCAGATCGTCGCGTTCCATGTCGCTGATCACCTGGCCGTCGAGGTTCAACTGGTGCAGGTGGCCGCTGCCGTAGTACAGGTGGTTGAGCTTGCGACCATCCGGCAGGGTCAGCGTGGTCAGGTTGCTGAGCCGGTCGTACTCATAGTCCAGTGCGCCGCTCGGGCCCAGTTCCTGGGTCAGTCGCCCCAGCAGGTCGTAGCTATAGCCCAGCGTCATTGCGGTTGACCTTGGCCAGCAAGCGGCCAATGGTGTCGCGCTCGAACAGCGTATGGAACTCTGGGGCGTTCGCCGTTTCGCTGGATCCAATTTTGTCCTATTGAGTCAGATGGCCACGGTGCCCTTCCTAACCGAGAAAATATTAAATTTCAACAAGCTTAAGGCAACAATTTAGATTTTCTTGAGGGGTGTGAGGACTTCCAGGAAATTAACATGCCCTCACTTCCAAGATCGTTGTTAACTTGCTCCAGGTTTTTGCTTTCAATTTCCCACGCCCATGTTTTGTTTGAGATTTCCTTTAGGGTGCCATGCCTTATATTGCTTAATATCCAGTCTCGTAAACTGCGGCCTTTGATCTGTAGGCTTAGGTGTTCCTTGTTGATAATGTTTATAGGGTATACCATTCTTAGCGTTTTGTTTTTATATCTCTCTGCTCCCTTAAATCTGCCTCCGGTCTCTTTGCTGAATAGGCCTGGGCTCTCGTAGTTGTAAATGCTGACTAGGTTTTCATCTTCGGCATAATAAAGCCCTTCAGAAACATCATCTGCTGAATAGAATATTGCGTAGCTCAAAGGGTTTGGATTGCAAAATTTGTTAATAAAGTCTAAAAAATCCCCCCTCTCAAAGTGCGCAGGGTCTGCTTGTGCATCAATATGATAAAATCCACCAAAGTCGGTGGTTGAGTACCCAAAAGATGCATCCCACAGAGCGCCGCTTTCACTTTCACAGTAAAGCCTGAATGACGTTGCGTTGTTGGCTTTGATCTCGCGCTTCAAATCAGTTAAAGACGCTTCAATGAATTCGATGTCTTCTTCTGATATATTTTTTCCGGCTTTATAGTATCCGGAGGATGTGATGGCCAATCCTATGATCTGAAAGAAAAGCATCCCCAGTTCATATGCGGTCTCAGGAGTGATTTGTTCTATGCCGTAAATTGCCATCGCATTAGTGGTGTGCATATGACATTACCTATATGCTATCAATTAAATTGTCTAAGATGCTTTTCATCTTAGACGCGTTGTAAGGATGTTTCAACACAATAATGCTGCCTTGGCCGCTTGTCGGCAAATTATTCATTGCAGCCTGATTTCGCACGGTTAATGACGGCAGCTTCTTTCCCATATCGCTTTTAGAGGCCAACTCGATGGCGTGAATCCTTCCGAATTTGTCAATGGCCATGATGTCAGGACGTCGTCCCGATACTCCATTACCATTTGCGAAACTGTAGGATCTATTTAAATAGATCTCTTTAAACTTTCCGCTCATTGCCATTTTGTTAGCGATAGCCTCAGACAACTGATCATGCCCTGGCGTCCCATCTCTTTGCCCTTTGCCGAATATTCGTGTCCCGTTTACTTCGCGCATAGGGCATGCGGCGAGCCCGAGAGGATCTACCCAGGTGATTGGGCTCGGTACATATGCGTAGAAGTTAGCGCCACCTTCTAGCCCAATAGGATCCTGCGTGACATAGCGTCCAAGCTCAGGTCCGTAATAGCGGAATGTGTTGTAATGCAGCCCTGTTTCGACATCAAAATATTGCCCTTGGAAGCGTAGATTCTGCTCGACCTGATGGACAGCCAGCTGTTCAATCGAGCCCCATGAGCGATACGTCGCCTGCCAAACGATCTTGCCATCGCTGTCCGTCAGCTCCAGCGGCGTGCCGATCTGATCGGTATGGAAGTAGTAAAGCTTGGGCTCTTCACCTTCTACCTGATCTACCCGCGCCAGCGGCGCATAGCTACCTGGTTCATACAAGTACAGGATGCTGTGCCCAGGCATCTCCTCGCGCAGCATCCTCAGCCCTTGCCAGAGAAAGCGCTTCTCTTCGACCTGTCTACCGATCTCGACCTGTTTCGCCACCCGCCGCCCCAGGCTGTCATAGCGGTAGTGCCCAATGCTCTTCAGCGTGCCGTCGACATAGGTCTCGGCGTGCACCAACCGGTTCTCGTCGTCATAGCTGAACCGCTGCTGCTTGACGTAATGCCTGGACCATTTCTCGATCAGGTTGCCCCAAGGATCGTAGCGGTACTGCTGATCTCGCCACTGCTTGATCCGGTTGTCCTCGACCTTGGCAAACTGCCGCGCATTGAGGTCCAAAGGGTTGGCCGCCGCGTCGTAGCGGAATGTTTCACAGTTGATGAGCGAGCCGGGGTCGCGGCTGCGTAACTGGCCGTTGGCTTCGTATTCGTAACGGATCTCGCCCCGCAACTTGTCGAGGGTGCGCACCAGTTCTCCAGCCGGATCGTACTGGTAGCGCCGATGAATCGGGTTGTAAGCATGCTCCACCAGCAGCGAGGTATTGATGCCGTTGTTGTGCACCTGCGAGAGCTTGTCGGCCGGCAAGGTCGAGGCAAACTGCCAGGCCTTGCGCCCCATGGCGTCGTAACCGAAGCAGCTGGTGAGCTTGCCCTGTGTCCGGTAGACCTCGCGGTGCAGATCGTCGCGTTCCATGTCGCTGATCACCTGGCCGTCGAGGTTCAACTGGTGCAGGTGGCCGCTGCCGTAGTACAGGTGGTTGAGCTTGCGACCATCCGGCAGGGTCAGCGTGGTCAGGTTGCTGAGCCGGTCGTACTCATAGTTCAGTGCGCCGCTCGGGCCCAGTTCCTGGGTCAGTCGCCCCAGCAGGTCGTAGCTATAGCCCAGCGTCTCAGCGGTGATGCCCAGCTTTTTGCCGACACTGGTCGGCTGCCGCTGGATGCTCAGCAACCGGTCTAGCTCGTCATACGTAAAGTCTTGCCGGGCATCGCGGTTGACCTTGGCCAGCAAGCGGCCAATGGCGTCGCGCTCGAACAGCGTATGGCGTTCCGGGCGTTCGCCGTTTTCGCCGTAGCCGATTTCGTCCAGGCGTATCAGATGGCCGCCGGCGTCGTAGCTGAAGCGTCGGGTCAGGTTGTCGACTCGCACCTCTTCACTCAGGCGGTCCGATGCGTCATAGGCAAAGCGGTAGGCCGCGTTGTTCTCGTTGACCAGCGCGGTCAGGCGCAGGGCCTTGTCGTATTCGTAGTGGATCCACGCGCCCTTGGCGTCCTGCCGGTTGCTCGGCAAGCCGCGCAAGGTGCGCTGCAGACGCGTGGTCTGGCCTTTGCCGTCGGTGTGGGTCAGCACCTGGCCCAGGGCGTTGTAGGTGAAGGTTTCCGAACTGCCATCCGGATGGTGGATGCGCAGCACTTCGCCGTCCGGTTTGCGTTCCAGCGTGGTGGTCTGGTTCAGCGCATCGGTGACCGCGATCAGGTGCTGGCGATCGTCGTAGCGGTACCAGGTGCTCTTGCCGGAGCAGTCCTGGAAATGTTCGACCTGGGCGTACGCGTTCCACCACAGGTACCGGGACTTGAAGTTGTCATCGATGATCGTGTGCGGCAGGCCGTCATCGCTGATCAGGTATTGGGTCTTGTGGCCCAGCGGGTCGATCTCGGTGATCAGGTTGCCTTTATGGTCGTAGCGGGCCTGCCAGAGGCTGCCGTCGGGGAAGCGGGTTTCGGTGACCAGGGGCGTGGCGAGGTGGTGCTTGTAATGGATTGAGCGGCCCAGCGGGTCGGTTTCCTCGGTCAGCCGGGAGAGCTCGTCGTACGTGAAGGCCAGGTGATTGCCGTCAGGCAGGTCGATGCCGGCCAGGTTGCCGAAGTCGTCCAGGTCGATGCCGTAGCGCTCGCCGCCAAAGTCGCGGCTGGCGATGACGCGGTGGTCGGCGTTGTACTGGATCTCCAGTTCGCGGCCCAGCACATCGGTGGCCCAGCTGGTACGGCCGGCCACGTCATAGCGGAAGTGGAAGTGCTCGCCGTCACTGGTCGTGTGTTCGACCACACGAGGCTGGCCCTCGAGGGTTTGCCAGCGGTATTCGCAGATCAGGCCCAAGGCGTTGCCGTGGCGGCTCATCAGGCTATCGGCGTAACCGAACTCGCGCACCGTGTCGCCGTTGCGGTTGATCACTTCGGCCAACTGGCCGGCATCGTCGTACCGGTACTGCACCAGGGTTTCCATGCAGGCCTGGGCGACGATGCGCCGGACCTCGGTCAGGCGCCCGAGCGGGTGGTCGTAATGCAGGTGGACCCTGATGCCGCCTGGGGCGCTGATGTCCGTCAGCAGCCCGGCCGCATCGCGGCTGAAATGCAGATAATGCCCTTGGGCATTTTCAAGGCGCTGCAGCGGCACTTCGCGGTTGTCGTTGGGCACCTCGCCGAAATAGAAGAAGAGGTTGTCCAGGGTCTGCAGCAGGTAGTGGCCACCCTGGCTGCGCACCAGGTAGACCTGCTCGTTGGGGTTGAACAGGCGCTGGCCGGGCTCCACATCGACGAAGGGCACGCTGCGCCCCTGGTTGTCCTTGAGGTAGATGAACCGGCCATTGCGGCGCAGGCTCTGTTCCCAGGGCAAGACCCAGCCTCGGCCCAGCACGCTGCCGACGTCGAGGTCGCTGGCATAGAAGCGGGTCCAGTTCAGCGGCATCAGCCCTGGCAAGCTGAAGTCGGTCTCGTCGGGCAGCACCTTGCGGCCGCAGGTCAGGTCGACCGGGTTGCCGACCAGGCCGCCCAGCGCGCGCTCCACCGCCGGGCCAATGAGGTAGCGGCCCGCCAGGTAACTGGCCGCGATCGACGCACCGACCCGCAAGGCGCAGGGGCTCGCCGCCTTGAGGCCAGCCTGCAGCCCCAGGGTGGCCACGCTGAACACCGAACGGCCCATGGATGCGACCACCATCAGGATGTCGACGGTGACGCGCAACGCGTCGGGCACCTCTTCATTCACCGGCAAGTAACGCTTGGTGCCACCGCCGATGAAGACATTGCGCGAACCGCCGGCGATCCTCGCGCCGCAGGTCAGCTTGTCGCCCGAGCGTGCGGCGGGCACGCCGTTGATGAACACATTGGTGGAGCCTTCGGCCACCAGCACCGGCGCCGGGTGCTTGTCGCACTGGGCGGTGCTCAAGGTGGCGTGGGCGGCGTTGCGGCCGTTGATGAACACGTTGTCGGAACAGCCTGGCCGTTCGATGTGCCCGGCCGGCGAACTGAACATTGCGCCGAATGATTCCCCCAGCGATGGCAGGAAGCTGGCGCCGATGCCAATGACCAGCGGCAACAGGATGCCGCCAAGGCCTGCCGTGCAAATCATGAAGGACGCTGCCGCGACGATGGCCAGGCCCACCACCGCACCGGCCAGAAAACCGGCCAGGGCACCGGTGTGTTCGATTTCGTCGCCCAGGCGCGCTGCTTCGAACATGGCGCCTACTCCTGTGGCAATCGAGCGTGGGCGGTACTTGCAGCGTCGCGTGGCCGGAAACCATCGAGCAGCTGTTGCCAGCCTGCGTTCTGCCGGTCATCGAAATCGCTCTGGCTTGTAGCGGAGAACACCAGGATGCGGCCGGGGACCACTTCGAATGCTGCCTGGCGCTGGTACACCGGCCGGCCTTCGTGCAGGTAGTAGGCATCGACCTGCAGGCCCGCCAACGGTGTCGAGGCCGACAGACTGGCCGGTCGCCTGGCCAGTAGGGTGTAGTTGCGCAGCTTGGTGCCGATCAGCGCAACTTGCCGGTCGACATAGGCGCTCAAGCTTTCGTCCGCCAGCAGGTCATCGCGTGAGAGGTTGATGTTCAGTTGCGCCGGGCCGCTGTTGGGCTGGACGAAGATGTTGACGGTGCGGTCCTGCAGACCCTCGGGCAGATGGAGGGTGCCTTCGGCAAGTGGATAGTCCATTGGCTGTTGTATTCCTTGGTGATCGAATCAGGCGCAGGTGATGGCTGCGAGCATGGCGTCGAAGTCGATCAGCCAGTCGGCCAGCGGCCTCAGGTCGGGATCGATGACGGTCGAGAGGGAAAATGACCGCGCTTCTTGGCCGTCACTGGGCGGGATCAGCGTGAGCACGGTGCGGCAATGCCGGCGCGCCTCGTGCTGGTCGAACAGATAGTCCAGCAACAACGCCGGGTGCCCGGCGAGAAGGCAGGTCTGCTGGCGCACCGGGGTAACCTCGGCATGCTGCCGACGGGCCTCTGCCAGGTAGTCCTCCAGTGCCCGGTCAAGCGTCAGCGTCTGTGCAACGCTGCGGCTGCGGGCGTTGACAATGACACTGTGCCCGCCAACCTCAAGCGTGGCCCACACATCGCACAGCCTTGCACCTTGTGGCATCAGCAGCTGCAGCCCGGCGATCGTCATGGCGTTGCGCTCGGGTAGCACTGGCAAGGCGGGTGGAGGCTGCAGCGCAAGCGCAGCCTCCTGTTCGGCCTGCTCTCTGGCCCGGGCCTCGGCGGCTTCGCGTTTCTGCCAGAGGCGGTCGTAGATATTGGGTTTTGTCCTGCCGAACTGGTTACTCATTGATGTCCACCCGGTCGCCCTTGACGAAGGTGTGCTTGCCGCGCACCTCGATGTTGTCTGCCTGGATCAGGATCGTGTTCGGCTTCAAGGTGAGGCTGCTGGTACCGACCTGAAGGGTGATGTGCCGCTGGGCTGTAACCTGGATGAACTGGTTGTCGACCTGCAGGGTGTACGAGCCGTCCTGAATGTTGATCAGCGTGTCGTTGCCGATGATTTCGCGGTGGGTGCCGGTGACGGTGACCTTGCGGTCGTTGCCCACGAAGTGGGTCTCGTCGCGTTCGACTTCCGTGTCCAGGTTGCGCTCGGCGTGCAGGATCACCTGCTCGGCACCGGCCTTGTCTTCGAAGCGAAAGAAGTTCGCGGTGCCGCCATCGCCCTTGATCGAGCGCGTCAGCAACCCGCTCTGGGTCTTGTTCGCCGGCAAGTCCCATGGCGGGGTATTGCGGCTGTTGTAGAGGCTGCCGATGATCAGCGGGCGGTCCGGGTTGCCGTCGAGAAACAGGACCACCACCTCGTCACCCACCCGTGGAATCTGGATGCTGCCGAAGCCACCGCTGGCCCCGGCCTGCGCCACACGCACCCAGCAGGAGCTCTGCTCGTTGAACTCGCCGTGGCGGTCCCAGTGGAACTGCACCTTCACCCGGCCCAGTTCGTCGGTGAAAATCTCTTCGCCCGGCGGGCCGACGACGATGGCGGTCTGCGGGCCGCTGATGGTCGGCCTTGGCGTGCTCTGCGGCGGGCGGTACGGGATCTTCTTGCGCACGCAGGTGAAGGTGTTGACGTAGCCGGCCTGCTGGCCGGTGAGGTAGTTGTTGTGGCCTTCGCAGTTCACCTCCATCAGCAGGAAGTCGCGCTCCCCCAGGGGGCCACGTTCATGGCCGGGGTGCTGCAGCAACTCGAAGCTGTAGCCGGGGCGCATCGCCCGGCAGTTGCTGGCGCCCTCGAACCGTTTGCCGGTCAGCTCCAACGCTTCGATGCGCAGGCGCATCCACGCTTCGCCCTCGTCAGACGTACTGTGGGTGTACTGACCGGGGGCGTAGACCTCGAAGCGCTGCACCTCACCCTGTTGGTTGATACTGCGCATTGCCACTGGCAGGCGGTTGCGCGGCTGGCGGTAGTCGAAGGTCTGCGCCGCCATGCTGCCGGCCTGCAACTGGCGGTGGCCGCACCATTGGGTGATCGAGTCGGCGGTTTCGGTGACCGAG
>NZ_NEHW01000014.1 GCF_002112505.1 Pseudomonas sp. R28(2017) | reverse complement strand
CGTCGGTGGCGTCGGCCTGGTGCTGCTGGCGATCTTCCTCGACCGCCTGACCCAGGCCATGGGCGCGCGCACCAGCGCCGACCCGAGCCTGCGCTGGTATCACACCGGGCCGGTGGGCGTGGTCCTGCGCCTGTGCGGCGCGGTGCAACCGCAAGGGCGGCGCAAGACTGCCTGAGTTTTACCCTTGATGTATTCGATCTGCCGCACTTGAAGATAAAAATCAGAAGAAGGTAAGCGACGATGCACGAATCCACGTTCACCCGCAGCATGCTCAAATGCGCCACGGCGCTGACGCTGGTCGCCGCCGCGCTGTGCGCCCATGCCTCGGCCGACAAGCCGGGGGAAGGGGTCAAGGTGACCCCGATCTTCCCCTCCATCGCCGAAGAACGCTTCCGTGGCGAAGTCGCCATGGAGGGCCTGCGCGAACTGGGCTACAAGGTGCAGGAGCCGAAGGAGACCGAGTACGGCGTGATGATGGTGGCCTTGGCCAACGGCGATGCCGACTTCACCGTGCACCTGTGGGAAAAGCTCCACGACAAGTTCTACCAGCAGGCCGGTGGTGACGATGTGATGGTCAAGACCGGCAACATCCTGCCGGGGGTCGCTCAGGGCTACCTGATCGACAAGAAGACCGCCGACCAATACCACATCAAGTACATCACCGACCTGAAGAAACCCGAGATTGCCAAGCTGTTCGACACCGACGGCGACGGCAAGGCCGACATGACCGGCTGCAACCCAGGCTGGGGCTGCGAGCTGGTGATCGCCCACCACATGAAGGCCTACGACCTCGGCAAGACCGTCAACGTCAACCAGGGTTCGTACTTCGCGCTGATGGCCGACACCATCACCCGCTACAAGGAAGGCAAGCCGATCCTGTACTTCACCTGGGTGCCGCAGTGGATCGCCAGCGTGCTGGTCGAGGGCAAGGACGTGGTCTGGCTGGAAGTGCCGAAAACCGACCTGCCGGATGGCAACAATGACGTCGACACGATGTACCACGGCAAGAACCTTGGGTTTGCCATCGACAAGGTGGTGGCGGTGCTGAACAAGGATTTTGCCAAGAAGAACCCGGCCGCGGAGAAGTTTCTGTCACTGGTGCAGATCAGCACCGATGACGAGAGCAACCAGAACCTGAAGATGCAGAACGGCGAGAAAAAGCCGGCCGACATTACCCGCCATGCCAAGGAATGGGTCGCCGCGCACCGTCAGCAGTTCGATCAGTGGCTGCAGGCTTCCCGCGCTGCCGCCACCCAGGCCAGCCAGTAATCCCGTTACAGCGGTGTCGTAGCATTCGCGGGCAAGCCCGCTCCCACAGGGTTAGCGTCAGCCTCAGGCTTGCGCGGCCCCCTGTGGGAGCGGGCATGCCCGCGAAGAATCCACCGCAAAACTCCGCCGTAGAGTCACCGCCATGAGCCATTTCGAAAGCATCCTGAAGAACACCAACCTGGCCCACCTCGACCCCGCTGGCCGCACCACCCTGGGCCTGCCATGCCGTCGCGTGGCCTTTGTCCTGCGCGAGCACTTCTCGATGATGGCCTTCACCGCCGCCATGGACACCCTGGTCACCGCCAACCTGATGAGCGCCACGCCGCTGTTCGACATCCAGGTGGTGGGCGAGGGCGCGCAGGTGATGAGCGACCTTGGCATCGCGCTGCCCGTTAACTGTGCGCTTGCCGAGCTGGATGTGCACGGGCTCGACAGCCTGCTGGTGTGCGGCGGTTTCCGCGTGCGCCTGGAAGCGTCGGCGCTGCTGCGCGGCAAGCTGCGCCAGGCCGACCACCTGGGCTGCCAGTTGGGCGGGTTGTGGAATGGCGCCTACTTCCTGGCCGAAGCCGGGCTGCTCAACGACCACGATTGCGCCTTCCACCCGGACGGTCGGGCGATGATGAGCGAGTTGTTCCCCAAGGTACGCGTCAGCCGCCAGGCGCATAGGCTCGACAGCCGGCGAATGAGCTGCGCCGGGGCCAGCAGTGCGCTGGACATGATGCTGGCGCTGCTCGAATTCAAAGGTGGCGAGGCGCTGCGCCGGGCCGTGGAGCAGATGCTGGCGTGTGACCGTTCGCGGGTGCTGAGCGACGTACCGTCGAGCGCGCCGGAAGTGGACCCGAGCCTGCCGCGTGGGGTGCGCCTGGCACTGGAGTTGATGCACGCCAATATCGAAGATCCGATCGGCATCGACGAGATCGCCGAGCATGCCGGGTTGTCGCGGCGCCACCTGGAGCGTTTGTTCCGCCGTCATGTGCAGGCCACGCCGCCCCGTTATTACCTGGAGTTGCGCCTGACCCATGCACGGCAGCTGCTGCAGCACACCAGCAAGTCGCTGACCGAGGTGGCGGTGGCCAGTGGGTTCGTCAGTTTTCCGCATTTCTATCGGCGCTTTCGCGAGCTGTTCGCCATTGCACCGCGCCAGTTCCGGGCACGCAGCCAGGGCTGGGCAGGGCGGCAGGAACTCGCTGTGCATTGATGATTTGATGTTTGTCCTCGCCGGCCTCTTCGCGGGCAAGCCCGCTCCCACAGGGGCCGCGCAAGCCTCAAGCTCACGCCGTCTCTGTGGGAGCGGGCGCGCCCGCGAAGAGGCCAGTACAGGCAATAGAACATCAACCATGTTCGATAATCGCCCAGGCGCCGCAAGCCCACTGTCCGCTATCCGCCCACCCAATCCGAACATCTGATTGCCCAACCCCCCGCCTTTTTGCTTAGCTGTGTCACTAATGCGCCAGTGGTCAGCTGACCCCAGATACCCGACCCTGGCCCGATAGAATGACCGTGAACGACCGCAACCACAGGCCCCGGGCCAGTAGGACGCGGCGCCCAGAACAATAACGATGCCGAGTGCCTTGCCTATGGAAAGCCGCCTGCTGAGCGAGCGCAGTAGCGTGTTCCATCACGCCGACCCTTATGCGGTGTCCGACTACGTCAACCAGCACGTCGGCCAGCACTGCATCGGCCTGGCGCGCACCACCCACCCCCAGGCCAGCCTCAGCCACCGCAAGTTCGCCGAGCTCGACCTGTGCCGCATCAGCTACGGCGGCAGCGTGCGGGTCACCTCGCCGGCGCTGGAATCCATCTACCACCTGCAGGTGCTGCTCAACGGCAACTGCCTGTGGCGCGGGCACCAGCGCGAGCACCACCTGGTGCCGGGCGAACTGCTGCTGATCAACCCGGACGACCCGGTCGACCTGACCTATTCCGAAGACTGCGAGAAGTTCATCCTCAAGGTGCCGACCCGCCTGCTCGACACCATCTGCGATGAGCAGCGCTGGCAGCGCCCGGATGGCGGTGTGCGGTTCTTGCGCAACCACTACCGGCTGGAAGAACTGGATGGCTTCGTCAACCTGCTGGCCATGGTGTGCCACGAAGCCGAGGTCAGTGATTCGCTGCCGCGCGTACAGGGCCATTACAGCCAGATCGTCGCCAGCAAGCTGATGACCCTGATGAGCACCAATATCCGTCGCGAGAGCCTCGGTACCCCGGGTGCCAGCCTGGAGCGGATCCTCGATTACATCGACCGTAATCTCAGGCTGGAGCTACCCGCCGAGGCGCTGGCGGAGCAGGCCTGCATGAGTGTGCGCTCGCTCTATGGGTTGTTCGATCGCCATCTGGGCACCACCCCCAAGCAGTACGTGCGCCAGCGCAAGCTGGAGCGGGTGCACGCGTGCCTGAGCGATGGCAGCTGCGCGGTGCGCAGCGTCACCGAGCTGGCCATGGATTACGGCTTCCTGCACCTGGGGCGGTTCTCCGAGGTGTATCGCCAGCGCTTTGGCGAGCTGCCTTCGGAGACCTTCAGGCAGCGCCATTGAGAGGGATTACAAGGGGTAGTGCTTGAGTTCGCGTGCGATCAGCATGCGCTGGATCTCGCTCGACCCCTCGTAGATCTGGGTGATACGCGCATCGCGGTAGTAGCGCTCGACCGGATAATCCTCCAGATACCCATACCCGCCATGCACCTGAATGGCCATCGAGCACACCCGCTCGGCCATTTCCGAAGCGAACAGCTTGGCCTGCGAGGCCTCCGACAGGCATGGCTTGCCGGCCGTACGCAGCCGTGCGGCATGCAGGATCAGCAAGCGCGCCGCATTCACCTGTACCTGCATGTCGGCCAGCAGGTTGGCGATGCTCTGGTGCTCGTTGATCGGCTTGCCGAACTGGATGCGATCACGCGAGTACACCAGCGCAGCCTCGAATGCCGCACGGGCGATGCCCAGGGCCTGGGCGGCGATGCCGATGCGCCCGCCTTCGAGGTTGGACAGGGCGATGGCCAGGCCCTTGCCACGTTCGCCGAGAAGGTTGGCCGCCGGGATGCGGCAGTTGTCGAAGGTCACCGCGCAGGTGTCGGAGGCGCGGATGCCCATCTTGTGCTCGCTGCGGTCGACCTTGAAACCCGGGTTGTCGGTTGGCACCAGGAACGCTGAAAGGCCTTTCTTGCCCAGCTCCGGGTCGGTGACGGCGAAGACGATCGCCAGGCCGGCACGGCGGGCGTTGCTGACGAACTGCTTGGAGCCGTTGATCACCCACTCGCCATCCACCCGCTCGGCGCGGGTGCGCAGGTTGTGCGCTTCGGAACCGGCCTGGGGCTCGGTCAGGCAGAAGCAGCCGATCACCTCGCCAGTGGCCAGGCGCGGTAGCCAGGCCTGTTGCTGTTCGGGCGTGCCATAGGCGAGCAGGGGGCCGCAGCCGACCGAGTTGTGGATGCTCATCATCGCGCCGGTGGCGCCGCAACCGGCGGCGATTTCCTCGACTGCCAGGGCATAGGCCACATAGTCGGTGTAGCTGCCGCCGAACGCTTCGGGCACGACCATGCCGAGCAGGCCCAGCTCGCCCATCTTGCGTACCACGCCATCGTCGATCCAGCCGGCCTTTTCCCAGGCCTGGGCATGCGGGGCGATCTCGCCACGGGCAAAGTCCCGGGCCATGTCGCGGATCATGATCTGTTCTTCGCTCAGTTCCAGGTCTTGCATCTGTGTACTCCCGGGCTCACAGGCCTTCGAAGAATTGGTCGACCCGCTGGCGCGACAGCCCGGCCAGGGTTGGCGGGTTCCAGCGCGGCTGCTTGTCCTTGTCGATGATCAGGGCGCGCACGCCCTCGATGATGTCGCCGTACTGGAACCATTGGCGGTCGATGTGCAGCTCCATGGCGAAGCAGGCTTCCAGTGCCAGGTGGCGACCGCGGCGCAGCATCTCCAGGGTAACCGCCATGGCCAGCGGCGAGCGGCTTTCCAGCTGGTCGGCGGTGGCGACCGCCCAGGGGTGGCTGTCGCCGATGCTCACGGCGCGCAGCTGCTCGATGATCGCCCCAAGGTCCGGCTGGGCGAAGAAATGGTCGATGACCGGGCGCAGCTTTTCCAGCGGCGCATTGTCCAGCACCTGGCTGCCGAGCCTGGCCAGCAGGTTCTGCAAGTCCTTGAGCGGGTGGTCACCGAAACGCAGCTGGTCCAGGCCTTCATCCAGGGCCGCGAGCTTGTCGCTGGTCAGGTACCAGTCGGCCAGCCCGCAGTACAGGGCATCGGCGGCCTGGATCTGGGTGCCGCTGACGCCCAGGTAGGTGCCCAGTTCGCCCGGGATGCGCGACAGGAAGTAGCTGCCGCCAACGTCCGGGAAGTAGCCGATGCCGACTTCGGGCATGCCCAGGCGGCTGCGTTCGGTGACGATGCGCAGGTCGCAGCCCTGGGCCAGGCCCATGCCGCCACCAAGGGTGAAACCGTCCATCAGCACCAGCACCGGCTTGCGGTAGCGGTGGATGGCCAGGTCCAGGGCGTATTCCTCGACGAAGAAATCTTCGTGCAGGGTGTCGCCGGCCTTGTAGCTGTCGTGCAACGAGCGGATATCACCGCCGGCGCAGAAGCCCTTGGGGCCTTCGCCGCGCAGCACCACGGCCTGCACCTGCAGGTCTTCGGCCCACTGGTCGAAGTGCTGGCGCAGGCTGCGCACCATGTCCAGGGTCAGGGCGTTGAGGCCGGCAGGGCGGTTGAGGGTGAGGTGGCCAATCTGGTTGCGGACCTCGGCCAGTACATGAGCCGTTGCCGAGGTATGAGCGTGCGCGGTCATCGCGTTCTCCCTGCTTTGTTATTGATTTTCCAAGTGAAGTCTGGAGTGCGCTGGAGGATCGCTGGATCCTGTCATGCGAATTTGCCTTGCACAATCGACAATTCTGCAGGGGCATCGTGCGTTTTTGCCTTATAGGTAGCGCACACCGGGCTGAGTACAGCCACTCTAGCAAGGTATTGCCGAAGGCCCTATCAGGCTGATCATTACGCTGACCGTAACGAACAGCCCCCCAGCTTGATTGATCCCCCACTCCTGCGCGCCCTAATGTGCCCCCACGACAGCGAACCCGTGGAGTCACCCAATGACCATAACAAAGAATCCACCGCCGCAATGGTCCAGGCGGCGCGCCGAGAAGCAGCGCCGCCTGGACCGCGTCCGCCACTTGGCCGATGGTGTGGTGCTGCCCACCGAGCGAATCGTCGAAGCCCTGGAACTGCTGATCGCCCCCGGCGACCGCGTAGTACTCGAAGGCAACAACCAGAAGCAGGCCGACTTCCTCTCGCGTTCGCTGGCCAAGGCCGACCCCGAGCGCCTGCACGACCTGCACATGATCATGCCCAGCGTCAGCCGCGCCGAACACCTGGACCTGTTCGAACGCGGCATCGCCCGCAAGCTCGACTTCTCCTTCGCCGGCCCGCAGAGCCTGCGCATCGGCCAGCTGCTGGAAGACGGCCTGCTCGAAGTCGGCGCCATCCACACCTACATCGAGTTGTATTCGCGGCTGCTGGTCGACCTGATCCCCAATGTCACGCTGGTTGCCGGCTTCATGGCCGACAGTGAGGGCAACCTGTACACCGGCCCCAGCACCGAAGACACCCCGGCGCTGGTCGAGCCGGCGGCGTTCAGCGACGGCCTGGTGATCGCCCAGGTCAACCAGTTGGTGGAGCGCGTCGACGACCTGCCGCGCGTGGACATCCCGGCGTCCTGGGTCGACTTCGTGGTGGTCGCCGACCAGCCGTTCTACATCGAACCGCTGTTCACCCGCGACCCGCGCCACATCAAGCCGGTGCATGTGCTGATGGCGATGATGGCGATCCGCGGCATCTACGAGAAACACCAGGTGCAGTCACTGAACCACGGCATCGGTTTCAACACCGCCGCCATCGAGTTGATTCTGCCCACCTACGGTGAGTCGCTGGGCCTCAAGGGCAAGATCTGCCGCAACTGGACCCTCAACCCGCACCCGACCCTGATCCCGGCCATCGAGACCGGCTGGGTCGAGAGCGTGCATTGCTTCGGCACCGAACTGGGCATGGAGGACTACATCGCCCAGCGCCCGGACGTGTTCTTCACCGGCCGCGACGGCTCGCTGCGTTCCAACCGCATGATGTGCCAGTTGGCCGGGCAGTACGCGGTCGACCTGTTCATCGGCGCCACCTTGCAGGTCGACGGCGACGGCCATTCCTCGACCGTCACCCGTGGCCGCCTGGCGGGCTTCGGCGGGGCGCCGAACATGGGCCACGACCCCCGCGGTCGGCGCCATGCGACCCCGGCCTGGCTCGACATGACGGTGCCCGAGACCCTGCTCGAACGTGGCCGCAAGCTGGTGGTGCAGATGGTCGAGACCTATCAGGAAGGCGGCAAACCCACCTTCGTCGAAACCCTCGACGCGGTGGACGTGGCGAAGAAAGCCGGTATGCCCCTGGCGCCGGTGATGATCTATGGCGACGACGTCACCCACCTGCTCACCGAGGAAGGCATCGCTTACCTGTACAAGGCGCGCAGCCTGGAGGAGCGCCGGCAGATGATCGCCGCCGTGGCCGGCGTCACCGCCATCGGCCTGCGCCACGACCCCAAGGATACCCTGCGCCTGCGCCAGCAAGGCCTGGTCGCCTTGCCCGAAGACCTTGGCATCCGCCGCACCGACGCCAGCCGCGAGCTGCTCGCCGCGCGCAGCATCGCCGACCTGGTCGAGTGGTCCGGCGGCCTCTACAACCCGCCCGCACGGTTCAGGAGTTGGTGATGAATGTGCATGACTTGAAACCGTATCAGCTTCTTCGCGAGCAAGCTCGCTCCCACAGGGATACCGGCGGACTTGGGGGCGGCGCGATACCTGTGGGAGCGGGCTTGCCCGCGAAGAGGCCGGCGCAGCAAAGCATTATCTCCCTGGCTGAGCACCTCGCCGACCTGGCAGTTGAAGCCCTGATCGACGAAGCCGACCTGTCGCCCAAACCCGGCCTGGTCGACCGCCGCAGCAGTGGCGCCCACACCGACATGACCCTGGCCCTGATGCACGCCTCGGCGCTGGCCCTGTGGCCTTGCCTGCGGCAGATGGCCGAGGCCGCGCAGGCCCATGGCGGCATCACACAGCCGCTGCGCGCCGAACTGGGCCGTATCGGCCGCGAAGGTGAACAGGCCATGCTCGCCACCACCGGCGGCATCAACACCCATCGCGGTGCAATCTGGGCCCTTGGCCTGCTGGTGGCCGCGCAAGCCCTCGATGCCAAGGCCGAGCCCCTGGCGGTTGCCGCCCGTGCCGGGCGCATCGCCCTGATCGATGACCCCGCAGCGCCTGCCCAGCAAAGCCATGGCTCCCAGGTCCACCAGCGCTACGGCGCCAGCGGTGCCCGCGAACAGGCCCAGCAAGGTTTCCCCGCCGTGCTCGAACACGGCCTGCCGCAGCTGCGCCACAGCCGCGCCAACGGTGCCAGCGAAAGCAACGCGCGGCTGGATGCCTTGCTGGCAATCATGGCCACGCTCAGCGACACCTGCGTGCTCTGGCGCGCCGGCCCGCAAGGCCTGCAAACCCTGCAGGCGGGCGCCCGCGCGGTGCTCGATGCCGGTGGCAGCGCCACCCTCGACGGCCGCCGCCAGCTCCGGCTGCTGGACGCGCAACTGCTGCAACTGAACGCCTCACCGGGCGGCGCCGCCGATCTGTTGGCCGCCTGCCTGTTCCTCGACAAAGCCGGGAGCCTGTGAAATGGAAACCCTGAACTTTCAATTCCCCGCCGCCGAGCCCGGCCGTGGCCGCACCTTGGTCGGCTGCGTCAGCTCCGGCGACCTGGAAGTGCTGATCGAGCCCGGCAGCGCCGGCCGCCTGGACATCCAGGTGGTCACTTCGGTCAACGGCAGCAGCGCACGCTGGCAGCAGCTGTTCCAGCGCCTGTTCGATGGCCGCACGCTACCTGCGGTGAAGATCGACATTCACGACTTCGGCGCCACCCCCGGCGTGGTGCGCCTGCGCCTGGAGCAAGGTTTCGAGGAGATTGGCCATGACTGACACCGCCCGCCTGCTGCAAAGCCGCAGCTTCGTCGAACTCGGCGCCCGCCAGCGTGCCCGCGCCTTGCTCGACGCTGGCAGTTTCCGTGAACTGCTCGGCCCATTCGACCGCCTGATGTCGCCATGGCTGCCGCGCCAGGGCATCGTGCCCCAGGCCGACGACGGCGTGGTCATCGCCAAGGGCCAGCTCGCCGGCCGGCCTGCCGTGATCGCCGCCATCGAAGGTGCGTTCCAGGGCGGCAGCATGGGTGAGGTGGGCGGTGCCAAGATCGCCGGCGCCCTGGAGCTGGCCATCGAGGACAACCACAACGGCATCCCCACCTGCGCCGTGCTGTTGCTGGAGACCGGCGGCGTGCGCCTGCAAGAGGCCAACCTCGGCCTGGCGGCGATTGCCGAAATCCAGGCAGCGATCGTCGAGCTGCGCGCCCATCAGCCGGTGATCGGCCTGGTCGCAGGTTCGGTCGGCTGCTTCGGTGGCATGTCCATCGCCGCCGGGCTGTGCAGTCACCTGTTGGTCACCCGCGAGGCGCGCCTGGGCCTCAACGGCCCGCAAGTGATCGAGCAGGAGGCGGGTATTGCCGAGTACGACGCCAAGGACCGCCCCTTCATCTGGAGCCTGACCGGTGGCGAACAACGTTACGCCAGCGGCCTGGTGGACGCCTATGTGGCGGACGACGTCGACCGCATCCGCCAGCAACTGCTGCAGCTGCTGGACGCGCCATCGGCCAACCGCGCCAGCCGCCATGCCGTGTACCTGGAGCGCCTGGCCAGCCTGGGTGCCGACTGCCCGCAACTGGACGCCGCTGCCGTGCGTGCCCTTTATCAAGGAGAAGCCCAATGAACCGTGCCCTGAACTGGCTGCCGGGCCTGGCCGGTGGCGAACCACAGGCGGGCTATCCCGCCTCGCTGCAGGTGGTCGATGGCGAACTGGATAACCGCCTGGCGCGCTTCATCGCCGTGGTGCCCGACGCGCACAACCCGTTCCCGCGTGCGCGTACCGGCGAAGTCGGCCTGCTCGAAGGCTGGGGCCTGGCCAAGGCCGTGAGCGATGCAATGGCGCTGGACCGCGAAGGCGTGAAACGGGCCATCGTCGCGATCATCGATGTGCCGAGCCAGGCCTATGGCCGCCGCGAAGAAGCCTTGGGCATCCACCAGGCCTTGGCCGCCGCCGTGCAGGCCTACGCCCAGGCGCGGCTGGCGGGGCACCCGGTGATTGGCCTGCTGGTCGGCAAGGCCATGTCCGGCGCGTTTCTGGCCCATGGCTACCAGGCGCAACGGCTGATCGCGCTGGATGACAGCGGGGTGATGGTGCACGCGATGGGCAAGGCGGCGGCGGCGCGCATTACCCTGCGCAGTGTCGAACAGCTGGAGGCGCTGGCCGCCGAGGTGCCGCCGATGGCCTATGACCTCGCCAGTTATGCCTCGCTGGGGTTGCTGTGGCGGCGCCTGCAGGTCGAGAGCGCCGACGCGCCGAGCGCCAGGGATATTGCCCAGGTACGCGCCTGCCTGGCCGAAGCGGTGCGCGATATCGGCCATTCGACAGATTTGAAGTCGCGCCTGGGCGGTGAAAACCGCAGTGCCTCCCGTGACGTGCGTGCACGCTTGCGCAGCCAATGGCAGGAGGCTTGAGATGAACCTGCCGCAGCCACATGACCTGCTCTGGGGCATGCCCTCGGCCGAGCTGCCTGCCGATGCGCCTGCCTGGGCCGTGCAGGCACTCGCCGCCGGGCAGCCGGTGGTGGTGCGACGCGCCGCCTGCGCCAGCGGCTGGGTGGCGGTAGGCGTGCGCGGGCAGGGGCGGGAACAGCGCCTGGGTGTGCTGATGCGCTTGCGTGATATCCAGCGGCAGCTGCGCCCAGAGGCATTGCGCTGGGCGGCGCAAAGTCCCTGGCCAGCCTTGCAGGCGCTGGCCTCGGTGACGCCCGTGCTCGATGCTTGCGGGCTGGCTTGGGGGCCGACGGGCAGTGTGGGTTTCCAGTTGGCCACCGGCTGCAACGTCGTGCATGGCGCCAGTGACCTCGATCTGCTGGTGCGCACGCCGCAATTCATGACCCGGGCCAAGGCACGCGAGCTGCTGGATATCCTCGATTGCGGCCCGTGCCGCATCGATGTGCAGCTGGAGGCGCCAGCGGGTGCCGTGGCCCTGCGCGAGTGGGCCGGCGTGGCGCGCCGGGTGTTGCTCAAATCGGCCCACGGCGCACGCCTTGTCGCTGACCCGTGGAACGCGCTGGAGCGTGCAGCGTGAGCAGCCTGTTCGCGTTCCCAGGCCAGGGCGCGCAACAGCCAGGCATGCTGCAGCGCCTGCCTGAGGGCGCCTCACGGCTGCTGGAAGAGGCCAGTGATGTGCTGGGCGAGCAGGTATTGGCCCTGGACAGTGCCCAGGCTTTGCAGGCAACCCGTGCCGTGCAGCTCTGCCTGCTGCTGACCGGGGTGGCCTGGGCGCGCTGGCTGCTGCAGCGCAGCCCGGCACCGGAGTATGTTGCCGGGCTGTCCATCGGCGCTTATCCCGCTGCCGTTGCGGCCGGGGCGCTGCCGTTTGCCGATGCAGTACGCCTGGTCGCCCTGCGTGGCGAACTGATGCAGCGGGCCTACCCACAGGGTTACGGCATGACCGCTCTGAGCGGCCTCGACCTGAGCAGCGTCGAACGCTTGCTGGCGGAAGTGGGCGGTGAGGTGTACCTGGCCAACCTCAACAGCGACAACCAGATCGTCATCGCCGGCAGCGACACGGCCATGGCCGCGGTTGTCGCCAAGGCTCGCGGGCTTGGCCAGGGCGTGGCTCGACGCCTGGCGGTGAGCGTGCCGTCCCACTGCACATTGCTCGACGGCCCGGCCGCCGAGCTGGCAGCGGCCTTCGCCAGCGTAGAACTCCATCGCCCGGGCATCACTTACCTGAGTGGCAGTAGTGCGCGGCCGATCTTCGACCCACAACGCCTGCGTGATGACCTGGCCGGCAACATGGCCCGCCTGGTCGACTGGCGTGCTACGTTGCGCAACGCCTATGAACGCGGCGTGCGCCTGCACCTGGAGATGCCGCCGGGCAGCGTGCTCAGCGGCCTGGCCCGCCCAGTGTTCGAACAGGGCAGGGTGGTTGCCCTCGAAGCCACCCGCTGGGACACCGTCGATGCGCTGTTGCGCCAGGAGGTGGCCGACAACCGATGACGGCGCTGCAACTCGAAGAACAACAACAAGCAACTTCGACTCAAGCTGAGGACAACAACAATGATCATCTATGGTGTGGCTCTGCTGGCGGTATGCACGCTGGCCGGCGTTATCGTCGGCGACTTCCTGGGCGTGCTGCTGGGCGTCAAATCCAATGTGGGCGGGGTTGGCATCGCCATGATCCTGCTGATCTGCGCACGGCTGTACATGCAGCGCAAGGGCGGCATGAGCAAGGAGTGCGAGCTCGGCGTCGGCTTCTGGGGCGCCATGTACATCCCGGTGGTGGTGGCCATGGCCGCCCAGCAGAACGTGGTCACCGCCCTGCACGGCGGGCCGGTGGCACTGCTGGCGGCGATCGGTGCGGTGCTGGTGTGCGGGCTGACCATTGCCGTGATCAGCCGCAGCCATCGCGGCGAACCCTTGCCGGCGCCTGATGCGCCTGAGGTGGCCAATGCGCAGGTCGCCCCTGCAGGAGGGCGCTGATCATGTGGCCGATCATTGACAATGCCCTGGAACACAATGGCCTGATCACTGCCTTTGCGGTGGTTGGCGGGATCATGTGGTTGTCGGTGCTGCTGTCAAAGTACCTGACCTTTGGCCGGGTGCACGGCTCGGCCATCGCCATCGTCATCGGCCTGGTGCTGGCCTGGGTGGGCGGTACCGTGACCGGCGGGCAGAAGGGCCTGGCCGACATGGCGCTGTTCTCTGGCATCGGCCTGATGGGCGGGGCCATGCTGCGTGACTTCGCCATCGTCGCCACGGCCTTCGAGGTGCAGGCCACCGAAGCGCGCAAGGCCGGGATGATTGGTGCGGTGTCGCTGCTGCTGGGTACGGTGCTGCCGTTCATCGTCGGTTGCGCGGTGGCCTATGCCTTTGGTTATCGGGATGCGGTGAGCATGACCACCATCGGTGCCGGGGCAGTGACCTATATCGTCGGGCCGGTGACCGGGGCGGCGCTGGGGGCGAGTTCGGACGTGGTGGCGCTGTCGATTGCCACCGGGTTGATCAAGGCGATCCTGGTGATGGTGTTCACGCCGGTGTCGGCGCGGTTGCTGGCGTTGGACAACCCGCGCTCGGCGATGGTGTTTGGTGGGTTGGCGGGGACGGTGTCGGGTGTGACAGCCGGGCTCGCGGCTACCGATCGGCGGCTGGTGCCCTACGGTGCGCTGACTGCGACCTTCCACACTGGGCTTGGGTGCTTGATGGGGCCTTCAGTGCTGTATTTCTGCGTCAGGGGACTGGTTGGCTAGTACTGGCCTCTTCGCGGCTAAAGCCGCGGATGGTTCAGCTCAATCTTTTGATCATCTCTCCTTCGATCTTGTATTTCTGTGCGCGCAGGTTGATGGGATAGAAGGTTGGGCCTTAGTAGAGGCCCAACCTGTTCTATCACCTTGAAGGGGAGCGTGAGTCACGCAGTTCGCTAACCAGTGGTGGTAGATGCCTGGGTTGTTCTACCTGCCTAGGCCCGGGATTTTGGATAATCTGGACCGGTCCATCATGGTGATATATGTGTATATCCCGACGTATATTGAGCCTTTGAGCCGCTGCTATCAGTTGTTCTGCAAGGTTTTCAGGACGTGGTTGTGGTGAGGGGCTTCGCCTTAAATGGTAAAGCTGTTGGTAGTTGCGGTCATCGGATGCCGATGAGCTTGAGCGGCTTTCTCGTCCGTTGCCGCCAGGATTTCCGTCCGGGGCTTGCGGTCGATTTGGGCTCGGGCTTGGAGCGCGGCCCCGTCCTATTCGTGCTTGTTCTGCGCTCCGGTTTCGCGCTCGGCCTCGTGGTAATGGTGCTTGAGCTCCGCTCCGGCTTGGAGGGCTCGGCGATCGGCTGGGAGGGTGGCGCACCGGCATGTGCCCGTCAGGATCGATCAGGTTGACGGGATCTCCTGCGCAGTAACCATAGGCATTAAGGCCCCCGTCAGCGAACGGACTGTAACTATCGGGCGAGTTGAAGCGCATCAACACGGTGCTGTACAAACGGTAGCCCTTGCCCAGCCCGTAACTACTGGTCAAGGTCTCCCTGTGCTCGCCGTTGAACCCCAACTGCGACGGGCGTTTGCTGTCCTCTGTGTCATAGCCGTAACAAGTATAAGTAAACACTGAACTCTCCCGTCGAGCATCGCTGTCCTGCGCTATGGAAAAAGTTGTGCGTTCATACGCACCCTACGAGCCTTCTGTGTTTCCAGGGTTCAAGCATGGCCTTACTTACAATGAGGGCGCTACTGGCAGAATTGGGGGTTCGCAGAGGCCGGCCGGGGCCGCAACGCGACCCCAAGAGTCCAGCTCAATTCTCTCGGCTGTACATCCGGAATTCAGCCAACAAGGCCGGCGGCTCCCGCTCCTGGCCCTTGAGAAACACCGACTCGATTCATTGCCCTTATTCAAGGCGTCTTCATCATGCCCAGTTCGGCATCATCGAGCAGTGCCTTGGCCAGGGCGCTGAGATAGTGTGAGGCCCAGAGCAGCTGGGGTTTGTCTTCCATCAGGCCGTCGATGGTCAGGTCGCGCACGTAGCCCATCAGTTCAGAGGCCTGTTCGCGGGCGCTTTGGCAAGGGATGCCGGGTTCGATGCGGAAGAGGGGATGGGTCTGGTTATCACCCTGGTAGAAGGTGGTTTTGCCGACTGTGAAATGGGTTTCTTCAGTGGCCATGGTTTGATCTCCCTGAAGTTGAAACTGCCTGGGCTGGCCCAATCGCCGGCAAGCCGGGCTCCCACTGGTTCACCACATGCCTAAGGGTCGTCTACAACCTCAGGGGCGGCGCTGTGCGAGGGCGCCAGCCAGTGATAGCGTCAGGCCAGGCAAATCATGATGTGGATTAATGCAACGTCTGCGGGTCGGCTGGTTTCTGGATTTGAACCAGCGCCGATTCGAGCAATTTGCGTAGGGTTTCGAGCTCGTGCATTGACGTCATGATCAACAGCGACACGGGTGACTTGGGCTGCATCAGCATTGCCTGTTGGGCAACGACCTCGGCACAGAGTGCGTAGTCGGCGGCCATCATCAGCGTGTCTTCGAGGGCGTGGAGATAGTGGGGTGGATCGGGGACGATCTTGAGCATGGTCGAACTCCAACGTAGATAAGTGGAGCTACCACGGCCTTGCTGTCAAACAATGAGGTGGCAGCTGTACGCGGGTTGACAGACCGAGACGTTGGCACTCGGCGCACCAGAAGTGCCCGCACGTACAGCCACCATTAAAGTGTGCACACGAGGACAACGTCTACGGTCTGTCAAAACCGATCGCTGAATTGGCAGCGACCGGCCGAGACTAGAAGCCACGTTGACCCTGTGCAACGAAAAATGGGCGTCGGCAGTATCTTTGGGAAACGTCCTACGAGGAAGGGGCTATATCTGATTTTTTCAGCGGCCAGGCGTAACAGCATGTAACGTTTGAGGCGGAGAGGTTACTCAACTTGTCGACTATACATCCGGCACTCAGCCAACAAGGCCAACAGATTCGGCTCTCGCTCCCGGGCCTTGAGAAACACCACCCCGATATGCTGCTGCAAGCGATAGCGCGCCTGCAGCGCAATCAGCTTCACGCGGTTTTCGTACACCGCTGCGATCCGCCCCGGCAGCAGGGCGAACCCCACCCCGGAGCTGACCATGCTCAGCAGGGTGAAGATGTCGTTCACCTGCATCGCCACCTTGGGCTCGAACCCCGCCTGCTGGAACACCCGTGCCCCATCACGGTGGGTGGCGAAGCCCTGGGTCAGGGTGATGAAGGTGGAGTCGGCCAGGTCCGCCAGGTCCACTTCTTGCTGCACGGCGAACGGTGAATCGGTCGGCACGGCGAGGAAGATGTCGTCGGAGAACAGCGGCAGCTGTTCGCAGGCCGGGTCGGCCACGCTCTCGTCCAGTGACACCAGGATGGCTTCCAGCTCGTGGTTCTTCAGGCGTTGCAGCAGGTCGACGTTGGAGCCCAAGGTCAGGTCGATGTTCAGCTCGCTGCGCCGCAGCTTCAGGCCCATCACCAGTTTGGGCACGGTCTTGACGGTCAGCGAATACAGCGCGCCAAGGCGGAAGCGTTCGGCATAGAAACCGGCGGCTTCGCGGGTCTGGCGCACCATCTGCTCGGCGTCCTGGATCAGTTGGCGGGCTTTCTTTTCCAGCACGTAGGCGCTTTCCAGCGGGATCAACTGGCGGCCTTCGTGCTTGAACAGCGGGCAGCGCAGGGCGCTTTCCAGGGAGTGGATGGCCCGGTGCACGCTGACCGCGCTGGTGGACAGTTCGGCGGCGGCGCGGCCGAGGTTGCCGCTGCGCATGAAGGCGAGGAAGGTTTCGAGCTTCTTCAGGGTCAGTTCTTCGTCGATCAGCATGCGCATCGGCCAGCGGGAAGGAAGACCCTGATCATGCCACAGCGACAGGCCTCATGGCGGTGGCAGGTGGCTCGGCAGCAAGCGCGCCCGGCGCAGCTGCGCGAGGTTGCGCGAGCCGGTACAGAAGCAGGCGATACGCAGCTGGCGCAGGAGAATGTCGAAATGCTCCACCACGGCCTGGGTGGAGACCACGGCGGCACTCAATACGCTGGCCGCCTGGCCTACCAGGTCGGCACCGAGGCGAATGGCCTTGGCGGCATCGACGCCGTTGGCCACACCGCCGGAGGCGATCAGGCCGATTTCCGGCACGGCGCGGCGTACGGCCAGCAGGCAGTGTGCGGTGGGGATGCCCCAGTCGGCAAACGCCAGGGCGACCTCGCGCTCGGCGGCGCTACCGGCGCGTTCGGCTTCCACCGCTGCCCAGCTGGTGCCGCCGGCACCGGCCACGTCGATCATGGCCACGCCAGCATCGCAGAGCATGCGCGCGACGCTGGGTGATAGGCCCGCACCGACTTCCTTGACGATCACCGGCGCCGGCAACTGGGAGGTCAGGGTTTCGATGCGTTTCAGCACGCCGCGCCAGTCACGGTCGCCTTCAGGCTGTACGGCTTCCTGCAGGGGGTTGAGGTGGATGATCAGGGCATTGGCCTGCAGGGTGTCGACGGCGCGGCGCGCCAGGTCCAGGCCATCTGCCTCGCGCAACTGGGCGGCGCCGAGGTTGGCCAGTAGCGGCACATCCGGTGCCAGGCGACGCAGTTCGCCGGTCAGGCCCTGGTCGTGGCCACTGCGCAGGCTGACGCGCTGCGAGCCCACGCCCATGGCGATGCCGAGGGCCTGGGCCGCCTCGGCGAGGTGCTGGTTGATGAAGCGTGCGCGTTCCGCGCCACCGGTCATGGAACTGATCAGCAGCGGGGCGTGCAGGGTATGGCCGAACAGTTGGGTGCCCAGGTCGATGTCGTTCAGGGCCATCTCCGGTAGTGCGCAGTGCTCGAAGCGCAGTGCCGACCAGCCTGGGTCCACGCCGTGGGCGCTAATGCTGGTGGCCAGAACGATATCCAGATGATCGTCCTTGCGTTGACTCAGCGGGTTCTTCTTCATGCCGGCTCCATCTTGGGGGGGCAGCAGGTGTACAACGCTGGTTGTCTTGTATAGCTAAGCTGAAAATCGGTACAGCATCAGGCAGCAGCGGATGCTGGCAGTTCCTTTGAAGGCTGGAGTGAGGGCGCTCGATCTCATAGGCGCTGCAACATATTCGGCGAACACCTGCCAGGCAACAGTTGACCCCCCGCCACCCCCCGCGTAGCCTTGCGACTTCGAGGTTCTTCGGCCAGGCCGAAGCTAAGACGGGAACGCGGTACAAGCCGCGGCTGCCCCCGCAACTGTAAGCACCGACAACGGACGACACAGCCACTGCGCCAATGCGCGGGAAGGCGTCATCCCGCCAGACGCTTGTAAAAGCTGGAACGGTGCAAGCCAGGAGACCTGCCTCGAGACGATTTCGACTTTCAACCGGGCGGGGTGATCCGGTGGCGAACGAGCCCGGCCGGCCTGGCCTGTGGCTTTCGTCCCGTGTGCCCGCGCCAACCTGCCAAGGGCAACGCGACATGAAAACACTGGCCAAGCTCCCCGTCACCATCGTTACCGGCTTCCTCGGCTCCGGCAAGACCACCTTGCTCCGCCACATGCTCGACAACGCCCAGGGCCGCCGTATCGCGGTCATCGTCAACGAATTCGGCGAGCTTGGCATCGACGGCGAAATCCTCAAGCAATGCAGCATCGGCTGCACCGAGGAAGAAGCCAGCGGCCGCGTCTATGAACTGGCCAACGGCTGCCTGTGCTGCACCGTGCAGGAAGAGTTCTTCCCGGTGATGCGCGAACTGGTCGCGCGCCGCGGCGATCTCGACCACATCCTCATCGAAACCAGCGGCCTGGCACTGCCCAAGCCGCTGGTGCAAGCCTTCCAGTGGCCGGAAATCCGCAACGCCTGCACCGTCGACGCGGTGATTACCGTGGTCGACAGCCCGGCCGTGGCTGCCGGCACCTTCGCCGCCTACCCGGAGCAGGTCGACGCGCAACGCAAGCTCGACCCCAACCTGGACCACGAATCGCCGCTGCACGAACTGTTCGCCGATCAGCTGGCCAGCGCCGACCTGGTGGTACTGAACAAGGCTGACCTGATCGACGCCGAAGGCCTGGCCAAGGTCCGTGCCGAAGTGGCCGAGGAGCTGCCGCCAGCGGTCAAGGTGATCGAAGCCAGCAGTGGCCGGCTGCCGCTGGAGGTGCTGTTGGGCGTGGGCGCGGAGTCCGAGGCGCACATCGATGGCCGTCGCACCCACCACGACAGCCACCATGACGGCGACGACCATGACGATCACGACCACGACGCCTTCGATTCGATCTCCATCGACCTGCCCGAAGCCGACGAAAGCCTGCTGCTCGATGCCTTGACCCAGCTGGTGGTGGAGTTCGGCATCCTGCGCGCCAAAGGTTTCGCGGCCATCCCTGGCAAGCCGATGCGCCTGCTGGTGCAGGGCGTGGGGACCCGTTTCGACAAACACTTCGACCGCGCCTGGCGCGCCGATGAGCCACGCATCACCCGCCTGGTGCTGATTGGCCAGGACCTCGACGCCGTGCAACTGGAAGCGCGCCTGCGCCAGGCCCTGGGCGCCTGACCCATGCACCTGCTGCGGACCCAGCCCGGCGGCTTTGTGCCGGACGACAGCATCGCCGACCTCGGCCAGACGCCCGCCGACCTGGTGATCCTCTGCAGCGGCGATTCGCACCTGGCACTGCTCGCCGAAACCGCCGAGCAACTGCCGGCCGACTTCCCCAGCCTGCGCCTGGCCAACCCGATGCAGGTGCAGAACCATGCCTCGGTCGACCTGTATGTCGACGAGGTACTGCGCCATGCCAAGGTGATCCTGGTGTCGCTGCACGGCGGCGTCGGCTACTGGCGCTACGGCGTCGAGCAATTGGTCGAACTGGCCGCGCGCGGTGTGCAGCTGATCCTGGTGCCCGGCGATGATCGCCCGGACCCGGAACTGACCGGCCTGGGCAACGTCACCGGCGAGCCGGCCGAGCGGCTCTGGCACTACCTGCGCCAGGGCGGCAAGAGCAATGCCGTCAACCTGTTCAAATGCCTGGCCAGCCAGTGGCTGGGGCGCGAGTACAGCTGGGACGAACCGCAGCCTTTGCCGCGGACTTCGGTGTATCACCCGCGCAATCCCGGTGCGCTGCTCGAGGACTGGTTCAGCCAGTGGAACAGCGAGTACCCCGTGGCGCCGTTGCTGTTCTATCGCTCGCACCTGCAGGCCGCCAACACTGCCTTCATCGACGTGTTCTGCGAGCGCCTGCAGGCGGCCGGGCTCAACCCGCTGCCCATCGCGGTGGCCAGCCTCAAGGAAAGCGCCTGCCTGGAGCAGGTCGAGGCCTGGCTGGATGAAGTGGGCGCCGAGGTGTTGATCAACACCACAGGCTTTGCCCTGTCCAGCCCGGAGCGCCCCAACTTGCGGCCGTTCCGCCGGGATATCCCGGTGCTGCAGGCCATCTGCGCGCAGGACAACCAGCCCGGTTGGGAGGCCAGCGAGCAGGGCCTGGGTGCCCGCGACCTGGCCATGCACATCGCCTTGCCTGAACTGGACGGGCGCATCATCACCCGCCCGGTGAGCTTCAAGGACATGGCCTGGCGCAGCGAGCGCAGCCAGTCCGACGTGGTCTGTTACCGCGCTCACCCCGAACGCATGGACTTCGTCGCCGAGCTGGCCCGGCGCTGGGTCGAACTGGCGCGCCTGCCCAATGGGCAGAAGCGCGTGGCCCTGGTGCTGGCCAACTACCCGACCCGCGATGGCCGCATTGGCAATGGCGTCGGCCTGGACACCCCGGCGGCTGCCTTGAACATTCTGCTGGCGCTGCAGGCCGAGGGCTATCCGCTCGCGCAACTGCCAGGCAGCGGCACGCAATTGATTCATCAGTTGCTCGGCGGGGTCACCAACGACCTCGAGCACCTCGACCAGCGCCCCTGCGCCCAGAGCCTGAGCCTGGCCGACTACCAGGCTGCGTTCGAACGCCTGCCCGAGGCCAACCGCCAGGCCGTGCTGGAACGTTGGGGGCCGCCCGAGCAGGACCCGATGTACCGCGCAGGCCGCCTGATGGTGGCCGGCCTGCGCTTTGGCCTGACCTTCGTCGGCATCCAGCCGGCGCGGGGTTATCAGGTCGACCCCAGCGCGGTGTACCACGACCCGGACCTGGTGCCGCCGCACGGCTATCTGGCGTTTCATTTCTGGCTGCGCCATGCCTTTGCCGCCGATTCCGTCATCCATGTCGGCAAGCACGGCAACCTGGAATGGCTGCCCGGCAAGGGCGTCGGGCTGTCGGCGCACTGCTGGCCGGACGCGCTACTCGGCCCGCTGCCGAATATCTACCCGTTCATCGTCAACGACCCGGGCGAAGGTGCCCAGGCCAAGCGCCGCACCCAGGCGGTGATCATCGATCACTTGATGCCGCCGCTGACCCGCGCCGAAACCTATGGCCCCCTGCGCCATCTGGAACAGCTGGCGGACGAATTCTACGAAGCCCAGTTGCTCGACCCACGCCGCGCACGCGAACTGCAGCGCGACATTCTCGAGCTGGTCAAGGCCAACCATATCGACCGTGAGTTGCAGCTGGAAGGCCAACTGGACGATGCCGCCGTGTGGCTGCCACGCCTGGACACCTACCTGTGCGACCTCAAGGAATCGCAGATTCGCGATGGCCTGCATGTGTTCGGCCAGTCGCCGCAGGCACGCCTGCGCCTCGATACCTTGCTGGCCTTGCTGCGCGTGGAGCGTGGCGATGGCCGCGGTGGCAACGCCAGCCTGTTGCGCACGCTGGCCAAGGCCCTGGCGCTGGGCTTCGACCCCCTCGATTGCGAGCTGGGTGAGGCCTGGTCAGGCCCGCGTCCGGCGCTGCTGCAGGCGGTGGGCGAGGACCCGTGGCGCACCTGTGGCGATACCCGCGAGCGCCTTGAGTTGCTGGCGCTGCGCATCATCGAGCAAGCACTGGTGGGGCCGGTGCAGTTGCCCGAGCAGCCCGAATGGCAGCCGGTGCACGACGTGATAACAGCCCTGCGCGAGCAGGTTGCGCCTGATCTGGATGCGTGCGGCGCTGCAGAAATCAACGGCCTGCTTGCCGCGCTGGCCGGGCGCTTCGTACCGGCCGGCCCCAGCGGCGCACCCAGCCGCGGTCGCCTGGATGTGTTGCCGACCGGGCGCAACTTCTACACCGTGGACGTGCGCAACCTGCCGACCACCACGGCCTGGCGGCTGGGGTTCGCCTCGGCCAACCTGATCCTCGAACGGCACCTGCAGGACCATGGCGACCACCTGCGCCAGCTGGGCCTGTCGGTGTGGGGCACGGCGACCATGCGCACGGGGGGTGACGACATCGCCCAGGCCATGGCGTTGATGGGCGTGCGCCCGGTGTGGGCCACCGGCAGCCAGCGCGTCGACGACTTCGAGATCTTGCCGCTGAGCCTGCTCGATCGCCCGCGGGTGGACGTGACGCTGCGTGTGTCGGGCTTCTTCCGCGATGCCTTCGGCAACCTGATCCGCCTGTTCGACGCTGCGGTGCAGGCGGTGGCGGCACTGGATGAACCGGACGACCTCAACCCCTTGGCGGCGCGGGTGCGCAATGAACGCGCCAGCTTGCAGGCTCAAGGCGTGGATGCCGAACAGGCGGCGCGCCAGGCCGGCTGGCGGGTGTTCGGGGCCAAACCGGGCGCCTATGGTGCCGGCGTGCAGAATGCCATCGACGGTCGCCTGTGGCACAGCCGCGATGACCTCGCCGAGGTGTACCTCAACCATGGCGGCTATGCCTACGGTGCCAGCGATGAGGGCACGCCGGCGCGCGCCCAGTTCGCCCGGCGCCTGGGCCAGGTGCAGGCGGTGTTGCAGAACCAGGACAACCACGAGCACGACCTGCTCGATTCCAATGATTACTATCAGTTTCAGGGGGGCATGCTGGCGGCGTCGGAGACCTTGTCCGGTGCGGCAGTGGCCAGTTACCACGGCGACCACAGCCAGGTCGACCGGCCGCGGATCCGCACCCTGAAGGAAGAACTCAACCGTGTGATCCGTGCCCGGGCCCTGAACCCGAAATGGATCGACGGGGCGAAACGCCATGGCTACAAGGGGGCGTTCGAGCTGGCTGCGACCGTCGACAACCTGTTTGCTTTCGACGCCACCACGCACCTGATTGATGACCATCACTACCAGTCGCTGGCCGATGCCTACGTGCTCGACCCGGCGACCCGCGACTTCATGCGCGAGCACAACCCCGAGGCCCTGCGCGACCTCACCGAGCGCTTGCTGGAAGCCCAACAGCGCGGGCTCTGGGAAGCCCCCGGTGACTACCGCGAGGCGCTCGAGGCGCAGTTGCTCGACGGCGAGGAACAGGCTTGAAATGAGTGAACCCGTACAATTTCCGCTGGCTGCCGTGGTCGGTGCCGACGACCTCAAGCTGGCCCTTTGCCTGACCGCCATCGACCCGAAGATTGGTGGCGTGCTCATCGAAGGCCCGCGTGGCATGGCCAAGAGCACCGTGGCCCGCGGCCTGGCCGACCTGCTGGGCGAGGGCCCGTTCGTGACCTTGCCGTTGGGGGCCAGTGAAGAGCGCCTGGTCGGCACGCTGGACCTGGATGCCGCACTCGGCCAGGGCAAGGCGCAGTTTTCTCCCGGCGTACTGGCCCATGCCGATGGCGGCGTGCTGTATGTCGATGAAGTCAACCTGCTGCCCGACACCTTGGTCGACCTGTTGCTGGATGTGGCCGCCAGTGGCACCAACCGCATCGAGCGCGATGGCATTTCCCATCGGCACAGTGCCCGTTTCGTGCTGATCGGCACCATGAACCCCGAGGAAGGCGAGTTGCGCCCGCAACTGCTCGACCGCTTCGGCCTGAATGTGGCGCTCGAAGGCCTGCCCGCCCCGCAGGCACGGCAGCAGATCATTCGCCGGCGGCTGGCCTTCGACAGCGACCCGCAGGCGTTCTGTGAACAGTGGGCCCGCGCCCAGGCGCAACTGCGCGAACGCTGCCAGGCGGCGCGCCAGGGGCTGGCGGCGATCGCCCTGGACGATCAGGCGCTGGCCTGGATCACCGAGCGCTGCTTTGCTGCCGGGGTTGATGGCCTGCGTGCCGACCTGGTCTGGCTGCGCGCCGCCCGTGCCCATTGCGCCTGGCGCGGTGGGCAGGCGATCGAGGAAGGGGATGTCGAGGCCGTGGCCGAGTTCGCCTTGCGCCATCGCCGCCGCACGGCGCCTGATGCGCCAGCCTCCGCGCCGCCGCCAGGTGCAGCGGATGGCCGCGACAGGCCGGGCGAGGGCGGGCAGGGCGACTGGGGGGCGCTGCCCGCGCAGCCTGTCAGCAGCGGCGCGCGGCGAGAGGTGCCGAACTGGGCAAAAAAGCCCTGAGCATCCGTCAACCAGGTGTGAAGCTGGCGGATGCCATGCCCCGAGCCGGCAAACTGGCCGGCGCCAGTCGTGGCCGCGCCCGTGTGGCATCCTCTGGCCGGGTGGCCTGGCTGCCGACCTTGCTCAAGGGGCGCCCGACGCTGCGCCAGGACCTCTGCTGGCAACAGCGCCAAGCCCAGGCCAGTGAATTGTGGCTGGTGATCGTCGACGCCTCGGCTTCGACCCGGCGCCATCAGGCCCTGGGGCAGTGCAAAGGGCTGCTGGCAGAGCTTTTCGACCAGGCCTATCGGCAGCGCGCCCGCCTTGCCTTGCTGACCGCCAGCGGTGGCGCACCGCAATGGCAGCGTCATGGGCTCAAGGCGTCGGCAAGCCTGCAGCCCTGGTTGCAGGCGCTGGGGGCTGGCGGTGGCACGCCTTTGATCGCGGCGCTCGAGCAGGCCCGGCGCTGGCTGCAGGCGCGGCAAAAAGTCCACCCCCACGAGTTGCAGCGCTGCCTGGTCTTTACCGATGGTCGCCTGCAGCGTTGGCATGCTGTGCAACCCATGCCTTGCGCCACCGTATTGGTGGACATGGAATTGGCGCCCGTTCGCCTCGGGCGGGCACAACAGTTGGCCACGGAACTACGGGCCGAGTATCAGCATCTTGAGCAATTCAAGGTAATGGAGTGAGTGAAGCGAAAGGGGCAGGCGCGACACTATGTCGCAATAAGAAAGTTGCCTGGCGGGGCCACTAAAAGTTGTTCAAGTGCGTGCCGGGCACGCACTTGCAGGGGCACATCAATATTATTTGGGCATCGACCAAGGCTGCAGGTCATAACCTTTCTGGCACAGTTCGGCACGCACTTCTTCGATCAGGCTGGCCCATTGCGCAGGGTCCGAATAGATACGCGACGACACTTGCTTGCTGCCAATACGGGTGCTGGTCCGGTCGATGACCGCAAGGCTCAGTTCACCGGTGCCGTTAGGCGCATCCCAGGCCACGCACTGGAAAGGTTCGAACGCGTGGTCGGCAATCAGCAGAGCTTCGTTGACACGGAGCGGGGCATTCATGGTTCGGTCTCTCTATGGTCCCAAACATCGAAATAAGGTCCGCTTGACTGCTACGTCGCTTCAGGTGTTATCGCGATCCGCAGCGCGGGGTTATTCGTACTGATGCTCCAAGTTAGGGGTGGAGTCACACAGGCCATGTAAATTTTTTGCCGGTTACACATTTTTTCGTTTACCGGCGCCGGCTGTGACGCCAATAAATATGAAAAATTCCCGGACGGGTCTGGCCTGGCAGAATCCGGCAGACAGACGGTCGTGGGGAGCGTCAAGTTCGTTGCTACTGTTAATTCGGCGCCGCAACTTACTGTTTTCACGTAAAAAACTAACAATTGGCGCCAAGGAACGGTCATGCACGAGACTGCCGCTCTGCGTCGCTTGCTCATCGTCGACCCCTGCGACGATTGCCACCGTCTGTTACCCGGCCTGGAAAGTGCCGGCTGGGAGGTTCACAGCTGTGGCCTGGAGCTGGCCCTGGAGCACCGATGCGATATCGGCCTGTTGCGCCTGCAGGCATCGCACCTGCGGCATCCGGACGCGGTCAAGGACATGATCAAGCGCAGCAACACCGAGTGGATTGCCGTGCTCAACGCCGAGCAGTTGCGCATGCAGAATGTCGGTGACTTCGTCTGTGAGTGGTTTTTCGATTTTCATACCTTGCCGTTCGACTTCTCCCGCGTGCTGGTGACGCTGGGGCGGGCGTTCGGCATGGCCCGCCTGCGCGGCAAGGGCGCGGTGCGGGTGGACGGGCTTGAACATGAACTGCTCGGTGACAGCCGGCCGATCCTGGAGTTGCGCAAGTTGCTCGGCAAGCTGGCGCCGACCGAATCCCCGGTCCTCATCCGCGGTGAGAGCGGCACGGGCAAGGAGTTGGTGGCGCGCACGTTGCACCGGCAATCACAGCGCAGCGAAATGCCGTTCATCGCCATCAACTGCGGGGCGATCCCTGAGAACCTGATCCAGTCCGAGTTGTTCGGGCACGAGAAAGGTGCCTTTACCGGCGCCCACCAGCGCAAGGTGGGGCGGATCGAGGCGGCCCATGGTGGCACCTTGTTCCTCGACGAAATTGGCGACTTGCCCCTGGAGTTGCAGGCCAATTTGCTGCGTTTTCTCCAGGAAAAGCACATCGAGCGGGTCGGTGGAAGCCAGCCGATACCGGTCGACGTACGGGTACTGGCAGCAACCCACATGGACCTGGAAAAAGCCATCGAACAGGGGCGCTTTCGCGAAGACCTGTACTACCGGCTCAACGTGCTGCAAGTGGTGACGGCCCCGCTGCGGGACCGCCATGGTGACCTGTCGATGCTGGCCAACCATTTTTCCCACTTCTACAGCCTGGAAACCGGCCGCAGGCCGCGGTCATTCAGTGACCATGCACTGGCAGCGATGGGGCGCCACAACTGGCCGGGCAATGTTCGTGAGCTGGCCAACCGGGTAAGGCGCGGGCTGGTGCTGGCCGAAGGGCGCCAGATCGAGGCCCAGGACCTTGGCCTGCAGGGCCTGGAGCAGGAAGAGCAGCCGCTGGGTACCCTGGAAGACTACAAGCACCGGGCCGAACGCCAGGCGCTGTGCGATGTGCTGGACCGGCACAGCAACAACATGAGCATTGCCGCGAAGGTGCTTGGGGTATCGCGGCCGACCTTCTACCGGCTGCTGCACAAGCACCAGATTCGCTGATCAGCTGGATTGGGCGATATGCCCGTCAGACAGGTCGTCCAACGGCTCCTCTTCGCCCGGTAGCGCGGTAATCACGCTGAAATCACTGATCTCGACTTCGCCGCCGCCATAACCGAGCAAATGGAAGGAAAACGCCTTGCGCACGGTCGGGTTATCGAAGCCGAACTCCATCTCCAGCGGTTCGTCGGTTGTCACCCGGATCTCCTCGGGCAACCCCAGCGGCACGTCCTGCTCCAGTTCCTTGGCCTTGAGCTGGATGTAGGCCGCGTGCTGCGGATCCAGCGCACGCACCTTGACCCGCACCCGGGTGTGCGAGCCCTCGGGCATCTCCAGGTACTGCGCGCCGATCAGGTTGTCTGCCCAGTCGTCGTGGATGCGCGCCTGCAGTTGAATGGCGGACGGGCCGCCGAACTGGTAACGCAGGTTGAGCGGTGTTTGCAGCAGGGACTGGTCGAGCACCCCGGCCAATGCACCGATCTGTGCGCCGAGGGCGCCGTCACCGGGGCCGAGGTACCTGGCCTGGTCGGCAATGAAGCCCGGGCTGTCGTAACGCCGGCAGCGCTGCTGGAAGTCGCATTCGGTGAACACGCCCTTGCCATCGTGGTAGCGCAGCATGCCGTTGGTGTAGGAAATCATCTCCCGGCCGCTGTCGTAATCGCGGTACAGCGAACGCCCACCGAGCGCGACCGGGATGGGCAGGGCAAAGTAGTCGAGCAGGGAGGTGGCCAGGTCGATGTGGCCGTAGGTCCCGTTCTTGATGTGCGGCAGCTGTGCCTGCTCGGGTGCCAGGGTCAGGTTGAAGCCCCAGGACGAGGCCAGGCGTATGCCATCGATACCGTGGGATTCGTCCGAGGTGACCACCACCAGCGTGTCCTCGAGCACGCCCTGGCGTTCGAGGTTGTCGAGGAACGCGCCGATCGCATCGTCGAGGTAGGCGACCGCCGCTTGCTTGGCGCTGTCGTAACGCTGCAGGTAGTCCTCGGGGGCGGAGTAGGGCTGGTGCGTGCCCACGGTCAGCAAGGTGAGCATCCACGGGCGCTCCTGCTGGCGCAACTGGCCGACATAATCCAGGGCCCCTTCGAAGAACGCCCGATCATCCTTGCCCCACGGGAACTCCAGGTAGTTGTCGTTGCTGAACCACTCCTGCCCATGCACCGAGTCGAAGCCGATGTGCGGCATGATCCGGTCCTTGGCCATGAAGCGCAGGCCTGCGCCTTGCAGGTAGTGGGTGGTGAAGCCGGCCTGGCGCAGCTGTGCCGGCAGGCAGGCCTGGTTGCGCTGGTGCTGGGTGAGCAGCTCGACCCCTTTGGGCGTGCCGTTGGCGAGCTTGTCGTAGTCGCCGCACAGCATCGCATACAGGCCGCGGATGGTCTGGTGCGTGTGCAACACGTAGTCCGGGGTGTTCATGCCGCGTTCAGCCCATTGGCTGAGCCTGGGCATCAGGTCTTCATCGAAACGGCTGTGCAGGGCCTGGCGGTTGGGGCGCACATAGGCACCCGGGATGCCTTCCAGGGTGATCACCAGCAGGTTGCGGGCGCGGCCCGGCGCTGCCAGCAGCCTTTGCCCGCTCAGGTCATGCTGGGTCAGGCCAGCGCTTGGCAACGGCGTGATCGTGGGCGCGTGGCCAGCCCAGTGCTGGACGTGACGTTGCAGGTCGCCGGTGGCGGCAGACAGCAACTGATGGGCGAGATTGTACTGGCGCCACTGGTCGGCTTCGCTGGGCGCGAGCTGCTGGCTGCCCCAGTGCGCCGCGAACAGCAGTGCCGGGATGGCCCAGGCCTTGCGTGCGAACTTGGCGCCGGGTTGCCGTCGGCTGCGCCAGGCGCTGCCCAGCCAGGCCAGCAGGCCGCCCGCCAGCAAGATGGGCAGCCAGGCATGGGCCAGGCCGCCACCGGTGGAGTTTTCCATGAACTGCGGGTCGAACAGGTAGGCCAGGTCGGCACTGTTCGGCAGCCTGCCAACGGCGCTGACCAGTTCGGCCGAGGCCACCCAGAGCGCCGCCCAGGCCAGCAGCACCGGCAGCGCCAGCCACCACGGGCGGCGCTGCAACAGCAGCACCAGCAGGCTGCCCAGCGCCAGGTCCGACAGGTAGCCATACGGGCTGGACCAACCCAACAGGGCGCGCACGACCAGCGGGATCACCAGCACCAGCGTTGTCAGGGCCAGCAGCCGGGTGCGTGGTGGGCCTTGCAGGTTCTTCACGAAAACTTTCCTTTTTGCCATGAAATCGTCACATATCTGTGCGCGATGATAACAGGCCGATACCAGGAAAGCCGTTGGCTACAAGGTTGGTAACCAATTGGGGGCGCGATGCGCCCCGGCTGTCAGAAGTAATACGGGAATTTCAGACTGAAGGAAAAGTCCGGCGCATCATCTGTCAGGCCAATCGACAAGTTCGGCACGATCGTCAGGTTATTGGTAGCAGCAAAGGTCAGGCCGACGTTGAAGTTGGCCGCGTTGTAGTCGCTGTTGGTAACCGATTGCCAGTCACCACCGTCAGGTTTGATCTTGCTCTTGCGGGAGAACTGGTCGGTTACCGAGAACGACATGCTCATCTTCTCGTTCAAGGCGAACGCGATACCCCCGCCGATCTGCCACGAGTCACCCAGTTTCACGTCCCCTGGCACCTTGGTATTGACCTGTGGGCTGATGTCGCTGAACGAGTCCTGCATGTTGTAGGTGTATTGCAGGCTGGCGAACAGCACGGCCGGGTCGAACGTCTTGACCAGAGAGAGGCCGGGCGAGATCGACCAGACACCGTTGCCGGTTGGCAGATCCTCCGGCACGGCCAGGTTGTCGTTGCCAGGGCTCTGGATCAACTTGATGCCATAGGGGTCCTTGCCTGTCGGTGCCTTCACACGCAAGGTGGCCACGGCGTCGGGCCAGGTTTCGTCCTCGTCGAGGAATTTGTAGGCAATACCGACGTTGACGTCGCCAATCGCGGGGTCACGCGTCACCGATTCGTCGTTGGTGGTGCCTGCCGCACCGCCTGCGCCGCCAGACGAATAGGTGGACTGGCGGTAGACGATTGGTACGTTGATATCGAACTGCCAGCGTTGATCCACGTTGTACCGGGCAGTCAGGTCCAGTGTCCAGTTATCGGCCTTGATGCGGTCGATGTTGATGTTGCCCAGGAAAATCGAGTCCAGTGCCAGGAACCCGTTGAGGGTCAGTGCGCGGGTGTCGTAATGGGTGTAGGTCAGCCCGGTTTCGACGCTGAACTTGCCGCCACCGAAGAAGCCGCTGGCTTCGTCATACAGGTTGGACACGCTCTGCGCCGGCTCCGAGTTGTCCTGCAGCGATTGCCCGTAGGAGCTGCCGCTGTTGCCCGGCGTGCCGGTGGCCACGGTCTGGCCACCTTTTACCCCCTCCGCCGGGGACTTGGTCAGGCGCTTGGGTGCCGGCTGGGCGGGGGCCTCCTCGACCTGCTTGAGCCGCTGTTCCAGCACCATCAGTGCGTTCTGTTGGGCTTCGTAGCGCTGTTTCAGCGCAATCAGTTCCTGTTTGAGTGCTTCGACCTGAGGGTCGGTTGCCGCCTGTAGCAGAGTGGCCGGGGCCAATGTCGTAACGCAAACCAAAGCTCTGAACGTCAACAAACGGTGCATGGATTAGCCGTCCCTTCTGACTACATACGATGAGACTTGAGCGTAGATCAGTATCCGAGATTGCGAAGGCCTTTGAGCTGCTCAAGATTGGCGCTCACGGAACCGGCCATCGGCGCATTGTCACGCAGCACGACATTGAGCGATGTCAGGTTGCTGACCCGGTTGCTGCTGCCCAGCAGGGTGGTGTTCTGCATCAACCCACCTTGGCCCAGGCGCTGCAGGCTGCTGCCCTGGTTGCCGCTGGCGATGATGTTCATCTGCACCCCGGTGCCGCTGGACGAAACACTCATCGAGCCCGCGCCATTGGCCCCCAGCAACGTTGAGCCCGCCGCCAGGGCCTGGCCCTGCGGTTGGTCGGCCGGCGCTTGGTTGCCCTTGGTGACGTTGATGTCGACGTTGTTGTGGGCCATGTTGAAGTCGCCAGCCGCCCGTACCACCTGGGTCACGCCCTCGGTGGTGTTCAGGCCACTGCCGCCCGTGACGGTTCCGGTGCCGGTGCTGCTGGCCTGGCTGTTGCCAGCGCCTTTTTCATCGATCATCGACACATAGAACTGCGGCTTGATGGTCGATTGCTGGATCTGCATCGTGGATGTCGCACCGATCACTTCACCATTGGCATTCTGCCAGGTGCTGCTCATGACGATGCCGAAGCTGACGATTCGCCCAGGCATCACATAGCGCCCGCGCAGGTTGGCCAGCTCCTGGTCCTTCAGTTCGATGGGTTTGAACGTTTCTGCATGGGTCGGCAGGCTGGCGGCGAGGCAGATGGCTGCCAGCCACAGGGAAGTCTTCATGGGATGCTCCCGGCGCGTCTCGCCCTAAGTCGTTAGAAGAAGTCGCTTTGAATGAAACCGAAGTCCATCAACTCTGCGTCTTGCACCGGCGTGAAATTGCTGATGCGATTCTTGGCGCTCAGCGGCAGCGGCGGGTCGAGCAGGATATTGTTCTTGTCGTAACCCTGGCCGATCACGGCAAAGATGATGCCGTTCCAGCCCTTGACGAAGTCGTCGAGCTTGAAGCGTTTGTGGCCCAGTACCGGGTCGCCGATGTAGACCCAGCCTCTGTCGACTTTCTGCATGACCACGAAGTGCTTGTAGCCGCGGATGTCCATCAGCACGACCACCGGAATGCGGATGCTGTGCAGCGTGTCGGGGGCTACCTTGTAGCCGCGTGCCCGCATGCCCAGGCTTTCCACGTATTTCTTCATGTCGAGCATGGAAAACCCTTGGGTACGGACCAGGTCCTCGTTGGCATGCGCAAGCATGCCCTCGATCACCTGGTGCTCATCCACGTCCAGCCAGTAGGCCTGGCGCAGGATGGTCGCCAGGGATGCCGCGCCACAGCTGAAATCGGTTTTCTGCTGGACCAGGTCGGCGAACTTGCGTTCGCGGATGCTCTGGATCGGTTTGTAGATCACTGCACCACCTGGCAGTACGGACAACGGCATCTGAGAGGCTTCGCTGACACTGGCGATGCACAGCAGAAATGCCAAGGCGATAATGCGCATGTTCGACGCCCCCTGCCTTTTTCTTGTTAGAAAGAGGCTCCCCGAAGGGAGCCTCCAGACCGCAGTTGTTACATCGAGGTGTTGGAGATGGCCAGCGAGTTGCTTTGCTGGTTGCCTACACCCGCTGCCACGTTCACGCCCAGGTTGCCGCTGCCACCGTTTACCGATCCACTCAGGGTGGCGGTGTTGGTCACAGGGTTGGCCCAGCCGGTCGGGGTCAGTACTTGGAACGATACGGTGTTGCTCAGCGCGTACTCGCTAGACTCGCTGAAGCTCTTCGAGATGCTGTCCGACGACTGCGAGGCTTTCTCGCCGGCTTTCTCGTAGGCCGATTCACTGGCTTTATCCCAAGCCGATGCGTTGGCCTTCTCGTAGGACGTATCGCGAGACTTGTCATAGGACGAGTCATGGCTGCGGTCATACGAAGAGTCATAGGCCCTGTCGAAGGACGAGCTGAGCGACTTGTCGAACGAGGAGTTGCTGGACGAGTCATGCGACTTGTCGACCGATGCATCCAGCGAAGCGCTGAGCGAGGCGTCGAAGTCACTGCTGCGCGAGCGAGTGAAGTTGCCGAAGGTTTGCGACGACGAGGCGCTGCCATTGGCACTGGCATCGAGCGATGCGCTGACGGTGGTGTTGGAGGTCGAGCTGTGGTCGCGGCTGGAAGAGCCGTTTGCCGCGTAGTTGTTGGAGCCGCTGGCGCTCATGCTGTTGCTGCCGCTGGAGCTGCTGCTGTTGGAGCCGCTGGCGGTCATGCTGGTCGAGCCGCTGGAGCTGCTGCTCTTGCTGCCGCTGGCGCTGGCAGACTGGCTGCCCGACGCGCTGTAGCTCGAGCTGGAGCTCTTGTCGACACTGGCATCGAACGAACCGCTACGCGAGGACGAGCCACTCGAAGAAGTGGTGAAGGTCAGCGTATCGACGGTGTAGGTGCGGTCGGCCGAGTTGTTCACCTCCAGACCAGGGCCATTTTGGTTGGCCGAAGCAGTGGCGGTGGAGTTGCCGATGGCTGCGGCGTTGTTGGCGATGGCCATGCTGTTTTTCTGCTGGTTGAGATCGCCGCCAGCGATGTTGATGCCAAGGTTGCCGCTGCTGCCCTCAGCCGAACCGCTCATGATGGCGGAGCTTTGGGTTGACCAGTTGTTGACCTTGTTGTTGTTGCTGCGCTGGGTGATCTCGGCAGTGGCAGTGGAGGTGCCAAAGACGAAGCTGTTGTCGATCGCCGCGTTGTCGGACGAGGTATTGGCGATAGCCGATGCGTTGGCCTGCTGGTTGCCGTTACCGGCCGCCACGTTGACGCCCACGTTGCCGCTGGCGCCAGTGCCCGAGCTGCTCATCTCGGCTTCGTTGATGGTGCCTTGGTTTCTGATAGTGTTGCCAGTGCTTCTCTGACCGTCATTGGCATTGGCAGTGGCATCGGTCAGCACCGCACGTGCGGGTGGTGTGTGGTTGTTGTGGTGATCGTGACCACGACGATCGTTTTGTTGGGCTTGTGCAGCAACAGCCATGACCGCAGCAATTGCGAAAACCAGAGGCTTGATTGCCATCGAGGGTTTCATGGTGTTTCTCCGTCTTTAGGTTAAGTGTTGTTCTTACCTGTTTACCTGCAGGGTCAGTTCGCGACCCGTACGCTCAGGGTGTTTGCCGTCTGGTTGCCCACCCCGGCGCTCTGATTCAGCTGGATGACCCCGCGGCTACCGGTGAATGCCTGGTCACCGGTGGTGACGTGGCGATAGCCGGGTGAGGTATCAGATGGATCGGAGCTGTTGATCAGCGCCACGTTCTGTTGCAGCAGGACGCTGTCATCGATGCTTTGCGGTTGAGTACTGATGCTGATGCGCAGGGCGTTGGCCTGTTGGGTTGCAGCCCCCGCACTCTGGTTGACGCCCAGTGCGCCGCTGCCATGGCTGAAGGCATCGCCCTGGATGCTGGCACTGGCGCCCATGTTGGGGTCGACGATGGACTGCTGGCGTTGGCGGATCTGCGTGGTCGCAGTGGCCCCATGGCCCGTGGCGAGTGCCCGGGCGTTGGCCTGTTGCTGCCCGTCGCCCGCGGCCTGGTTGACGCTGAAGTTGCCTTGGTATTGCGCGCCGGAATTATCAATGGTGGCGTCGTTGATCACTGGAACCGGCGATTGCGCCAGTGCCGGGCCGCTGCTCAGCAGGGCCAGGATTAACAGCGTCTGCCTCATCTCATTTGCCTCCGGTGAGGATCTGCAGGGGGGCAAGACCGCGCTGGACGCTCGAGTTGACCATGTTGGCGATGCCATTGCCGGAACCGGTGCCACGGCCGGCCGCCTGATTCGCCAATTGCGTCTGGTTGCCGATAGGGCCGCCAAGGTTGTTGGTCTGCTGTGTAATCAGTGAGGAAATGCCGGTGCCGCTGGTAATGCTGGCAAAGTCGCCATCGCTCAGTTCGTTGGTCTGCTTGATGACGTACGCGGAGGGGTTGGCGTTGGCGGTGGTAGGGTTGGGGTCGGGCGCCATGGGCGCTCGAATGGCCATGCGCGGTTGTACATCGCGGGTAATTACGATGATGCCGTTGTCGGCGAGTGCGGGCAGCGCCGAACCCAGTGCAAAACCGACCAGCAGCAGGCGAAAAATGCCTTTATCCCGTTTCCCCATGACGGCTACTCCTTCTGAGTGCGCTGGTCTTGTCAGCGTTGCGAAGGAGGAGAGCGAAAGTCGTGCCGTTTTTGCTTATCTCTTGTAAATCAGAGGGTTGAACGCATTGTTTGAAATCGCCGTGAATTATCTGTTTCAGCGCTGAGACAGAATTTCAGTCAACCGGCGTTTGGCCCAGCATTTGCGTTACTCAAAGGGCCTTTTTCACGATTGTTTCACAACCTTGACACTGCCCCCTTTAATGGCCGGAAGTCCGCAAATACGGGGGGTTGGCCCCATTCGGGTGTGTCACGGGGTTAACACTCGGTAGGGCAATGCGGGGTTTTCCCTTCCAGCAGCCGCTGCACGGCAAGCAGGGCCGTTGCGCTGCGTTGCGGCCAGTCGCCCTCGATGATCTGCACGGTTTGCCCATGGCGCTGCAACCACTGGCGGCTGTCTTCGAAGAACACCTGGCGGTCGGCAATGTCCGGCTGGCTGCGCTGGCCATCGGCGACCCAGCCCACCCCTTGCGGGCTGAGCAGCAGGTGCAGGTCGTAACGACGGTCAAGCAAAACCTGTTCCAGCCAGGGCGGGCAGGCGCCGAACAGGGCGTGGCTCCACAGCATGTTGCTGAGCAGGTGGGTATCGAGAATCAGTAGCTCCGGTGCCTGCTGGCGAGCCTGGTCTTCCCAGGCCAGCTGGCCGCGGGCGATGGTGGGGACATCGGCATAGCAGGTGTCGCGGCATTCCTGGTCGATGAAGTGGCGCACGTATTCGGCCACCACGAAACCGCCGAAATGCGCCTGGATTTCACCGCTGAGCCAGCTCTTACCGCTGGATTCGGGGCCGCACAGGACCAAAACCTTCATGCTTGCACCAACTTTGGGTCACGGCGCCATTCCAGCCAGCCGCGTACCGCGATCAGGGTCAGCACGGCAAAGAAGCCGGCCGTGAAGTACAGCTGCTGGTGCAGGTACTGGCCGACATACACCACATCCACCACGATCCACAGCGGCCAGCACTGCACGCGCTTCTGCGCCATCCACAGCTGCGCGACCAGGCTGAAACCGGTCAGCGTGGCATCTAGCCAGGGCAGGGCGGCGTCGGTCCAGGCGGCCATTGCCGCACCGAGTGCCACGCTCAGCAGCAGCCCTGCCGCCAGGCCGCCGATCAGCGCCCGGGCGGGCAGGCGCGAGACCTGGCGAGCGTCCTCGACCCGGTCCGGGCGCTTCCACTGCCACCAGCCGTACAGCTGCAGCACGGCGTAGGCCAGCTGCAGCAGCATGCCCGAATACAGCTTCACCTCGTAGAACAGCCAGCCATAGATAAGCACCATGATCAGGCCGATCGGCCAGCACCAGGCGTTCTGTTTGACGGTGAGCCACACGGCGGTGACGCCGAGCACGGCGGCGATGAGTTCGAGGCCGGACATCGGCGTTCCTTGGTTGGCAAAGGGCGGCGATTGTAGCCTGTGCGGGGCAGCAGGTGTAGCGCGCAACCTGGATCGGCCCGTTCGCCGGGCCGGGGGCGAACGGGCCGATGGATCACACCGGGCTCAGACCCGGAACTGGCGCAACAGTTGTTCAAGCTCCTCGCTGAGCTGGCCCAGGGCCACGCCCGCGTCGCTGGACTGGCGTACGGCATCGGCGGTTTGCTGCGACAGCCCGGCGGTGTCCAGCACATTGCGGTTGATCTCCTCGACCACATGCGATTGCTGCAAGGTGGCGCTGGCGATCGAGGCGTTGAGGGCGGTGAGGTTGTGCAGCGCCTGGCTGATCGCATCCAGGCTGGTGCCGGCCTCGCGGGCTTGTTGCACGGTCTGGCGCGAGGCTTCGCTGCTGGTGTCGATGGCTTTGACCGCCGCATCGGACTGGCCTTGCAAATGCTCGATCATGGTGTGGATTTCGGCAGTCGACTGCGCGGTGCGTTGCGCCAGCAGGCGCACCTCGTCCGCGACCACGGCGAAGCCGCGGCCCTGTTCGCCGGCGCGAGCGGCTTCGATGGCGGCGTTGAGGGCGAGCAGGTTGGTCTGCTCGGCGATGGCGCGGATCACCTCCAGCACACCGCCAATCCGGGTACTGTGCCCGGCCAGATCACGGATAACCTGCACCGCCTGTTCGATGGTCGCCGAGAGGCGGTCGATCTGCTGCAGGCTGCCGTGAATGGCCTGCTGGCCGTGCGCCACTTGCTGCTGCGCGGCGCGCATCTCGCCGGCGGCCTGTTCGGCGGTCTTGGCCACATCCTGCACGGCATAGGTGACTTCGTTGACCGCCGTCGCCACCTGGTCCATCTGCAGCGACTGCTGGGCGCTGTGCTGCTGTGCGGCGCCCGCATTGTCGCCGACGTGCCCGGCCGATTGCGCCAGGGCGTGGGCGGCGCCCTGGAGCTGGCCGACCACCCCCTGCAGCTTGCCGTTGAACTGGTTGAAGTGCTGGCCCAGGTGGCTGATCTCGTCGCGGCCGTGGGTGTCCAGGCGACGGGTCAGGTCGCTTTCGCCGCTGGCGATGTTGCCCATCGCTTGCACGGCTTCCTGCAAGGGGCGGGCAATGCTGCGGGCGATGAGCATGACCACCAGGGCCATCAGTACGGCGATGGCCAGGCCGACCAATGAGGCATCACGCAGCTGGCGGGCGAATTCTGCCTGTACATCGTCGACGTAGACGCCAGAGCCGATGATCCAGCCCCAGGGTTTGAACAGCTGGATATAGGAGGTCTTGGCCACCGGCTCGCTGGCACCCGGCTTGGGCCAGCGGTAGTCGACCGGGCCGGCGCCCTGGCTGCGGGCCAGGGCGACCATCTCGTTGAACACGGCGAAGCCGTCCGGGTCGCGGATCGCGGAGAGGTCCTGCCCGTCGAGTTTAGGGTTGGCCGGATGCATGATCATCTTCGGCCCCAGGTCGTTGATCCAGAAATAGTCGTTCTGGTCGTAGCGCAGCGCCCGCACCACTTGCAGGGCCTGTTGCTGGGCCGCTTCGCGGCTGAGCGTGCCGGCGGCCTCCAGGCCCTGGTAGTAGGCCAGCACGCCAGCGGCGGTCTGCACCACGTGGCGGGTCTTTTCCGCCTTGGCCTGGTACAGGTCGCCATGGATCTGGCGCAGCATCAACAGGCCAAGCACCACCAGCATGCCCACCGCAACCACCAGAATCAGCCACAGACGCCGGCTGATCGACATCGACCGCAATGCCTTCATCGAATCTACTCCCGCATTGTTCTTTTTATTCAGCTGCATCCAAGCATGCTTTGCAGGCGGCAGGCACTCGACTAATGGCTAAGTGCTAGTTATTGGCTACTCTGCCACAGCCCGCACGAGCCTTTGCCATGCCGCTTTGATAGGATCTCGGCCGGGCAAGATGAAACCTTTAGCCAGGCTGAACTTTTCCACTGGCGCCGGTCCCACAAGTCGCTGTAAAAAGGCCGCGCCGCGTGCGGCAATCACAAGCAAACCAAGAACAAGGCGCCTGCAAGCAGCAGTGCTCCATCGGGGGAAGAATGGATTTTTGGACTGCCTTCCAGGCAATCATCTTAGGTGTGGTCGAGGGGCTGACGGAGTTTCTGCCGATATCCAGTACCGGCCACCAGATCATCGTCGCCGACCTGATCGGTTTCGGTGGCGAACGGGCCATGGCGTTCAACATCATCATCCAGCTGGCAGCGATCCTGGCGGTGGTGTGGGAGTTTCGCGGCAAGATCCTCGACGTGGTGTTCGGCCTGACCAGCCAGCCGAAGGCGCGGCGCTTTACCGGCAACCTGTTGCTGGCGTTCATGCCGGCGGTGGTGCTGGGCGTGCTGTTCGCCGACCTGATTCACGAGTACCTGTTCAACCCGATCACCGTGGCAACGGCGCTGGTGATCGGTGGCGTGATCATGCTCTGGGCCGAGCGTCGTCAGCACACCGTGGCGGTCGACCATGTCGATGACATGCGCTGGACCCATGCCCTGAAAATCGGTTTCGTGCAGTGCCTGGCGATGATCCCGGGTACCTCGCGCTCCGGCTCGACCATCATCGGCGGGCTGCTGTTCGGCCTGTCGCGCAAGGCAGCCACCGAGTTCTCGTTCTTCCTGGCGATGCCGACCATGGTCGGTGCGGCCGTGTATTCGGGCTACAAGTACCGCCACCTGTTCGAACCGAGCGACCTGCCGGTGTTCGCCATCGGTTTCGTGACCTCGTTCATCTTCGCCATGATCGCCGTGCGGGCGCTGCTGAAGTTCATCGCCAACCACAGCTACGCCGCCTTTGCCTGGTACCGCATCGTCTTCGGGCTGTTCATTCTGGCGACCTGGCAGTTCGGCTGGGTCGACTGGTCGACGGCGCACAGCTGACATGGCACGCGCACAGGGCACGGCGCCACGCGGCGCCGACCGCACAGCGGGCGTGCGCAATGCGCGCCTGAAACTGTTGCTGCTGGGTGTGCTGTGCCTGTTGCCGGGGCTTGGCGCGGCACAGATGGGCTGGCGCGGGCAGACCTGGGTGCCACTGGCGTTGTACCCGTTGGTCAGCCTGGTCAGCCTGCTGCTGTACTGGCAGGACAAGCGCCAGGCTCAGCGCAATGCCTGGCGTACGCCAGAGAAAGTGCTGCATGCCAGCGAGTTGCTGGGGGGCTGGCCCGGCGCGCTGGTCGCTCAGCAACTGCTGCGCCACAAGACACGCAAACTGTCCTACCAGCTGGTGTTCTGGGGCATCGTGCTGCTGCATCAGGTGTTCTGGCTCGACTACCTGTTCCTGGGCAGCCGGTTCCTGCCGTTCAACTGATCAACTCAGCAGCCCTGCCTGCAGCCGTTTCGGCAGCCGCCGCACCACCAGCTGGTGCGAGCGCTGCAGCAGGTCGCACAGTTCATCCCGGCCCATGGGGTAGGGCGGTTCCATGCTGATCCACCGGGCACGTGCCAGATACGGCGCCGGCCGCACGCCAGGCCGGTCGCAATAGCCCAGGAACAGCTCATCGGCGACCTTGAACGACAACCCCGCCCCGGCCAGGTCGAGCACGGCGAACATCTTGTTGCCGGCCACGGAAAACACCCGGATGCCGCCCCATTTGTAGTCTTCCCGCGCACCCGGCAGGCTCAGGCAGAACGCGGCTACCTGTTCCTCGGTCATTTTCTGCCTAGACATAACGCTCTCCACACGCCTCGAACGACGCCGCCAGGTGGTCTATCCATGCCCGCACGGCCGGCAGCAAGCCACGTCGATGAGGGTAGACGGCCTGCAGGTAACCGCCTGGCAACGACCAGTCGGGCAGCAACCTGACCAGCTCGCCCCGTTCCAGTTCTTCTTCACAGAACATGCTGGGCAGTGCGGTGAAGCCCAGGCCGGCGCGCACAGCGGCGTTGCGCACGACAAAATCGTCGATGGCCAGCCGCGGCTCCAGCGCGATCTCCTGCTGCCGGCCATCGGGGCCGAACAGGCGAAAGTGCACCAGGCGGTCGGCCTCGGCGGCCCCCAGCACCGGCAACGTGGCCAGCTCGGACGGTTCACGGATATGCTCGGCAAAGCCGGGTGCGGCCACCAGTTGCATCTGCGCCTGGCGCAGCCGACGGGTGACCAGTGCCGGGTCTTCATCACCCAGGTCACGGACGCGCAGGGCCACGTCGATCCCTTCGGAAATCAGGTCGACGCGGCGGTTGAGCAGGACCATGTCCAGCTGCACCTGCGGGTACTGCTCGAGGAAGCGGCTGATCACATCGGGAAGAAACGCATGGGCCAGGGCCACCGGGCACGACACCCGCAGGCGCCCACGCGGCTCGCTGCTCATGCTCGCCACGACTTCGTCGGCGGCCTCGGCCTCCAGCAGCATGGCCTGGCAATGGTGCAGGTAGCGTTCACCGACGGCGGTCAGTTTGAGCTGGCGCGTGGTGCGCTGCAGCAGGCGGGTGCCGAGGCGTTCTTCCAGCTCGGCGATGCGCCGTGACAGGCGTGACTTGGGGATGCCCAGCTGGCGCCCGGCCGCGGCGAAACCGCCGGCTTCGACGACCTGGGCAAAATAGAAGAGGTCATTGAGGTCTTGCATGGGAATGTCTCACTGTTCCATCTGTGGGACAAACTAACGCATTTTTACCGACTTATCAGCCATTCGACACCCCGGTAGGATTCTCCCCATCGTGATCGCCCACCGCCGCGGTCTTCACTCACTGGAGAGTCCCATGAAACTGTTGCATATCGATTCGAGCATCCTGGGCGACAATTCCGCCTCTCGCCAACTGAGCCGCGAAGTGGTCGACGCCTGGAAGGCCGCAGACCCGAGCATCGAAGTGGTCTACCGTGACCTGGCCGCCGACGCCATCGCCCACTTCTCGTCCGCCACCCTGGTGGCAGCCGGTACCCCGGAAGAAGCCCGTGACGCCGCCCAGGCTTTCGAAGCCAAGCTGAGCGCCGAAACCCTGGAAGAATTCCTCGCCGCCGACGCCGTGGTGATTGGCGCGCCGATGTACAACTTCAGCGTACCGACCCAGCTCAAGGCCTGGATCGACCGTGTGGCCGTAGCCGGCAAGACCTTCCGTTACACCGAAGCCGGCCCGGAAGGCCTGTGCGGCAACAAGAAGGTGGTGCTGGTATCCACCGCCGGTGGCCTGCACGCTGGCCAGCCTACCGGCGTTGGCCATGAGGACTTCCTCAAGGTGTTCCTCGGCTTCATCGGCATCACCGACCTCGAAGTCGTACGTGCCCACGGCCTGGCCTATGGCCCGGAACACCGTACCCAGGCCATCGACGCCGCCCAGGCGCAGATTGCCAACGAGCTGTTCGCTGCAGCCTGATCCCTTGGCGACAAAAAACCGGCTGGCGCTTCGAGCGCCAGCCGGTTTTTTTCATCCAGTTTTCATCTGCCGGTGCCAAGGCCGGATCTATGCTGACGCTATCCTGATGCCTGCTGCGCGATAGCTGACCGATGAACACTCCCCGCTGTTTGCTGGCTTTGTTACTCGGCAGCCTGTTGGCCCATGCCGAAGCCTCCCCGTGGGTTGCCGGTTTGCATCACATGACCCTCGACGATCCGGTCGACGCCCGGCCGATGCAAGCCTTGGCGTTCTACCCATCCCATGGCACACCGCGCAATATCCGCATCGATGGCTACCCCATCGACGTTGCTGAAGAGGCCCCGGTCGCGCTCGGGCAGTTTCCGCTGCTGGTGTTGTCCCATGGCAACACCGGCAGCCCACTGGCGCTGCATTACCTGGCCACCGCCCTGGCCCGCCAGGGCTTCGTCGTGGTGGCGGTCGTGCACCCGGGCGACAATGCCCGCGACCACAGCCGCCTGGGCACCCTGAGCAACCTGTATGGGCGGCCGTTGCAGGTCAGCGAAGCCATCACCGCCGCCCGTGAGGACACGCTGCTTGGCCCTTATCTGAATGACGGCAAGGTGGGGGTGATCGGTTATTCGGCCGGCGGTGAAACCGCGTTGATCCTGTCTGGCGCCCAGCCTGACCTGGATCGCCTGCGCCGTTACTGCCTGGAACGCCCGGGTGACGCCGACGCCTGCAAGACCCACGGCGTGCTGATTGCCGACCGCAGCGAGCTGGCGCCCAAGGCTGACGCACGGGTCGGCGCGGTGATGCTGATGGCGCCGCTGAGCCTGATGTTCGGCCGCCATGCGCTGGCCGGTGTGAAGGTGCCTGCGCTGATCTACAGCGGCGACAGCGACCAACTGGTGGCGGTGGACCGCAATGCCGAGGAATTGGCGCGCAAGCTGCCGATCACCCCGGACTACCGCTTGCTGGCCGGGGCCGGGCACTTCGTGTTCATGGCCCGCTGCGACGAGGAGCAGCATGCGCGCATGCCGGCGCTGTGCATGGACGCCGACGGCGTCGACCGGCGCCACATCCACCATTCGCTGCAACGTGACACGGCGGCCTTCTTCATCCAGGCCCTGGGCGCGCCAGCGCCGGCCGAGCGTTCAGCCGCGACGGCTGCGCCGCGCCAGTAGCAGCGCCAGGCCGACCCCGGCCAGGGCCAGCAGGGCAGCGACGCAGAAGATCGAGGCATAGCCCAGGTGCGCCGCCACCGCGCCCATCACCGGGCCGGCGATGGCCAGTGCCATGTCGAAGAACACTGCATAAGCCCCAAGCCCGGCGCCGCGGCTGCTGCTCGGCACCTGCCTGATCGCTTCGACACCCAGCGCCGGGTATACCAGCGACAGGCCGAAGCCGGTCAGGCCGGCACCGACCAGCGCCCAGGCCGGCGAGGGCGCCAGCCACAACAGGCTCAGGCCCAGCACCTCGGTGGCCATGCAGGCCATGGCCACGTTGTAGCCACCGAAGCGGTTGACCGCATTGACGAACAACAGCCGGGAAATGATGAAGCACAGGCCGAACGCGCTCAGGCACCATGCCGCGCCGACCCAGCCGCGTTCCAGGTAATACAGCGTGACGAAGGTGGTCAGGGTGCCGTAGCCGATCGACGCCAGGGTCAGCCCCAGGCCGCACGGCGCGACGCGGCCGAACGCCGACCAGAACGGCAGCCGCTCGCCACGCGTCACCACCACGTCCTGGCGTTTGCGCAGCACCAGCAAGGCCAGCAACGCCAGTACCAGCAGGGCAGGGCCGAGCACGCTGAAGTCCAGGCCGGCGACCGCCAGCACACCCACCGGCGCACCGATGGCGATGGCACCGTACGAGGCGATGCCATTCCACGAAATCACCCGCGCCGTGTGCTCCGGGCCGACCTGGCTGATGCCCCAGCTCAAGGTGGCGACGCCGATCAGCCCCTGGGCCAGCCCCAGCAGCACACGGCCGCCGAGCAGCAGGGCCAGGCTCAGCAGTGGCACCTGCAGCGACCACGCCGAGAGCAGTGTCAGCACCCCGCAACCGGCGATGCCCAGCAGGCCATAGCGAATCGCTTTCTTGCCGCCCAAGGTATCCGCCACGCGCCCGGCGAAGGGGCGGCTGAGCAGGGTGGCGAGGTATTGCAGGCCGATCGTCACCCCGGCGATCACCGCCCCGAAGCCCAGCTGGTCGTGCACATAGCTGGGCAGCACCGCGATCGGCAGGCCGATGCAGAGGAAGGCAATGAACGTATAGAAGACGATCGACAGGATCTGCAGGGTGATGCTGAAGGTACTGCTGGCGGGGGCGGGTTGTGGCGCAGTCATGGGCTCTTTCGCGGGCGGGCGGTTGGGCGTGCCTTAATCATGGCTGCTGCGCGAAGGAAATGAAAGCAGGCTAACGAATTATTCGTCAGGGAGTGCCATCCTGTGGGATAGGCAGCGGATTCTTCGCGGGTAAACCCGCTCCCACAGAGATATCAGCTGCCCTTGGGTTCAGTGCGGTCCTAGTGGGAGCGGGCTTGCCCGCGAAGAGGCCGGCCCAGCCACCACAAGGCGACCAGGCCCGATCAGCTAGCTCAGACCACGACACCCTGGCTACGCAGGTAGTCGTCATAAGTCCCGCTGAAGTCCACCACGCCATCGGCGCTCAGCTCGATGATGCGGGTCGCCAGCGACGACACGAACTCGCGGTCATGGCTGACGAACAGCAGGGTACCCGGGTAGTTTTCCAGCGCCAGGTTCAGCGCCTCGATCGATTCCATGTCCAGGTGGTTGGTCGGCTCGTCCATCACCAGCACGTTCGGTTTTTGCAGGATCAGCTTGCCGAACAGCATGCGGCCTTGCTCACCACCGGAAATCACCTTCACCGACTTGAGGATCTCGTCGTTGGAGAACAGCATGCGCCCCAGGGTGCCGCGGATCACTTGCTCGCCGCTGGTCCACTGGCCCATCCAGTCGAACAGGGTCATGTCGTCTTCGAAGTCGTGGGCGTGGTCCTGGGCGTAGTAGCCCACTTCGGCGCTGTCGGTCCACTTCACCGAGCCTGCGTCCGGGGTCATCTCGCCGACCAGGGTGCGCAGCAGGGTGGTCTTGCCGATACCGTTGGGGCCGATGATCGCCACGCGCTCGCCGGCTTCGACGGTGATGTCGAAATTCTTGAACAGCACCTTGTCATCGAAGGCTTTCGCCATCTTCTCGACGACCACCGCCTGGCGGTGCAGTTTCTTGGTCTGCTCGAAGCGAATGAACGGGCTGACACGGCTCGAAGGCTTGACCTCGGCCAGCTGGATCTTGTCGATCTGCTTGGCCCGCGAAGTCGCCTGCTTGGCCTTCGAGGCGTTGGCCGAGAAGCGGCTGACGAAGGTCTGCAGTTCGGCGATCTGGGCTTTCTTCTTGGCGTTGTCCGACAGCAGCTGCTCGCGCGACTGGGTGGCGGCGGTCATGTACTCGTCGTAGTTGCCCGGGAACAGGCGCAGCTCGCCGTAGTCCAGGTCGGCCATGTGCGTGCACACGCTGTTGAGGAAGTGCCGGTCGTGGGAAATGATGATCATGGTGCTGTTACGCGCCGTGAGGATGGTTTCCAGCCAGCGGATGGTGTTGATGTCCAGGTGGTTGGTCGGCTCGTCGAGCAGCAGCACGTCCGGGTCCGAGAACAGCGCCTGGGCCAGCAGCACTCGCAGCTTCCAGCCCGGTGCCACTTCGCTCATCGGGCCGAAGTGCTGCTCCAGCGGAATACCCAGGCCCAGCAGCAGTTCACCGGCGCGGGATTCGGCGGTGTAGCCGTCCATTTCGGCGAATTCGGTTTCCAGCTCGGCGACGGCCATGCCGTCTTCCTCGGTCATTTCCGGCAGCGAGTAGATGCGGTCGCGCTCGGCCTTGACCTTCCACAGCTGGCCGTGGCCCATGATCACGGTGTCGATCACGGTGAATTCTTCGTAGGCGAACTGGTCCTGGCGCAGTTTACCCAGGCGGGTGTTCGGCTCGAGCATGACCTGGCCACCGGACGGCTCCAGGTCGCCGCCGAGGATTTTCATGAAGGTCGACTTGCCGCAACCGTTGGCACCGATCAGGCCGTAGCGGTTGCCGTTGTTGAATTTGACCGAAACGTTTTCGAACAGCGGCTTGGAGCCGAACTGCATGGTGATGTTGGCGGTGGAGATCAAAGGGCTTACCTATCAGTAACTTACGACGCTGGATTTTCAGCTGATACCGATTTGATACCAATCTTGAGTTTTTCCAGCTCGCTCCAGTCGGAGCTTGAGTTGAGCCAACGGGCATACGTCGACAGCAGCATCTGAACGCTGTGACCCAGCTGTTGGGCGATAAATGCGGGGTTGAGGCCGGACATTAAGCATATTGTCGCATAGGTATGGCGGCAGTTGTATGGGGGGCGACGTCTGATCCCCAAATCGTTCAGCACCGGTACCCACTGTTTGTGCAGATCAGACGTCTGTTTCACGTACTCAGCGTTCTTCGACGGCGGGAACAGGTACGGCGTTTCGGTCACCGCTCCCTTCCCATGCCTGCGGCGGTCCGCGTATTCCCTCGCGAACTGGACTGCCCGCAAGGCCCGATCATTCAGCAGCACGAACCGGTCTCTGCCGGTTTTTGTCCTTTCCTCCACCTTGCCCAGCGCAACGGTCCTCTTGACGTGAACCGTCCTCTTTCCCATATCGATTGCATCCCAACGCACGGCCAAGGCCTCCGACAGCCGGAGTCCAGTGAAAAACATGAACTCGAACAAAGCGGCGTAGATAAGGCTTGGCCAGTGCTCGTGCTGGTACAGCCTGTCAATGATGGTATTGGCTTCTGCCAGGGTGAAGGGGTCGATTTCCTTCCTTGACCGCTTCGGCAGTTCAATCATCTCGGCAGGGTTTTTTATCAGGAGGCCTTCCCGGGTAGCTGCACCAAGGATCGTCGCCAGCCTTGTAATCGCGTTGCGTTTGACGTTTGCCGATGTCCAGTCGGTGTCAGCGATGATGCGGCGCAGCAGGGTGGTGGTGATCAGGTCAACACGGACCATAGCCAGGCGCGGTACCCAGTACAGATTCAAGGCACTTTTGTAGTTGTTGTGCGTGCCTTGGGTGATTTCGCGACTATCCAACCAGAGCTGGGCGTACTCTCCAAAGGTAGGCTTTCCCCCAACTGCGGCCTGCGAACTGGGGAATAGCTCGGCGTACTTGTCCTGGTCAAGGAGACCGAGCTTGTTGAGGCTAGTTACCTGATCGCGAAGGCTGGATGCAGCTTTGATGCCTTTCTGTGTCGGGGGATAGGGGAGCGTTTCGCATCGACGGACACCGTCCCATGTGAAACGTATGCGGAGGGAGTTGCGGAAGACTTCGACCCCTCTGGGTAGATCCATTGGCTTTCCAGCCATTCGTCGTATCTCCTTTTGCTGTAAATGATTCGGCCGCCGTGCTTGATCCAGACGCCTTCTGGAACTTTCCCGTCCTGACGCCTGCGCTCCAGCGCTTTCTTGGTGCAGCCGAGCAGGTCGGCCATTTTCTGTTCAGTTACCTTGTCGATGTCGCCGGTCTTTTCGGTTTCCATGGGATGGTCTCCACGCCGCCGGTGGCGGCAGGTTGGTGGTCAGGCGGGAGTTTTTTCGAGCACTGCGTCGGCGACCTTCAGTGCGGCCTGGGCATCGTTGACGTAGGCCGGATCGAAGCCGCCTGCGTAATGGATCACTCGCTGGCAGGAATCCAGCTCTTTGCGCACCAGGCGAAGCGCCTGCACCAACTCTTCCTGCAGTGCGCCCTCGGCACGCCCGATATCCCAGAACTCAAGGCCCCAGTGATCGGCAGGGGGTGGGTTGTTGTTCTGCTTGCCTGTGGCAAGGGCGCCGACGATGACGTCACAGACCGAGCGCTTGTAGACGTTGTCGCCATCAAGGCTGAGGCCGCCGCGCCGGCGAAGCGTGTTGATCACCTCGTCGACGTTCAGTCCGCCGTCCTTCAAAACGATGTCCAGCTCCGGCTCGCCGGGCGTGTAGATCACCAGGGCCAGCTTGGCGCCTGGGTTAAGGTTTTCGCTGATCATCACCAGCGCGTCGTTGGCGACCTGGTGGAATCGGTTGGTTGCGGACATAGGGAATCCTCGCCCGCGCATGTCGGCGGGCTTGAGTAGATGGGGAGGGTTTACTTCTTCTTGAGATCGGCTTTGCGCTTGCGCTCGGCCCGGACGAACTCTTTGGACATGCTGGCAAGTCCGCCAACCACGTCCTCTGGCATGAGGGCGTTGTTGCAGTGAGGGCAGAGAGGCGCCATGGTCGTGCTTCGCCATGCGTCGTCCATCGCCTTTGCAGCGCGACTGCGGAGCTGGAATTTCTCCGCCTGGGCCAGTTCTTCGGCTCGACGGTTGAGCTTGCTTACCGCTGCGCCGTAATGCTCGACCAGGTAGATGAACGCATCGAATGCCTCTACCTCGGTCTCGCAATCGCTGCACCAGACGCGCCGCTCCTTCTCGTCGTACACCATCTTCCGGTGTCGGCACGAGGATCTCGGTCGGCGCGTGAGGCCTCGGGCGACCCTGATGTCTTCGATCTGGACAACCTTGACGCCGGACGACCACTCTTGCGGCTCGATAGGCGCGTCACTCATCGCGGCCCCCTGTAGATCAGGTAGGCCATGTACATCAGGGGCAGGATCATGGCGCCACCTGCTTCCGGTAGCCGGCATCATGCAGAGCAGCGATCGCGCACTCGACATACTCGCGGGCAGTGAGGAGTTCGCCTGCACTGAAGTCCAGCTGGGCATCCGCTGCCATCTGGTTGATTGCTGTCTTCCGCTCTTCCGCCGCGATCTGCTCGGGCGTCGGGATAGGGCGGAAAGCATCGAGCCAGCAAGGCCATCGTCCCGAGGTAGTCAGGCCCACGGCCTCTCCGTCGATCTCATCTAGATGGATGATCTGCACCTCTTGCCAGCGCGGCTCACCATCGAGCGGCTTAATTATCCGGCCCATGCACACTGTCCCAGTAGGCGGCAGCCCTTCGCCATTCCACTGCCCGCCGGTAACGCGGCGCTCGATCGCTGTCCAGGTCGGCTCATACTCTGGCCAGTCGGCTTCAACCACCACTGCGTCCACGGTGGGAATGTCGTTCAGCCTGATCACGTCGCGGACCCAGCCGAGCTTGTGCTCGCTCAGGTCCTTCACCTTGAAGACGATGTAGCGCTCTTCACGCTCAAATTTCTCGCTCACAGCTCATACCTCTCATCAATCCAGCGCCCAGGCGCCAGAGCGGGTGTAGGTTCGGGTTGGGTTTCGTGCGGGGAGAGCTGGCGCTGGTTGCCGGCCTGCAGCTGGCTGTCGGGGATGCAGCTGATGCCGACCCCATTGAGCAGGTAGCAGGTGACGCCGCGCTGGCTGTCGTGCTGCACGTCGATGACGTTCTCGGTTGCGCTGGCGCCGGTGGCCAGCAGCAGGAGGCAGAGGGCGAGGCGGGTCATGGCTTGGCCCCAGCGAGGGCGGCGATGAGCACGTCTTCTTTCGTGATGGTGTGGGTGGCCATCTTCTCGATAGTGAAGAAGTTGGGCTGGCAGAACTTTCGGGCCCAAGCCTGCAGCGGCTCCAGCGCCTGCCCGAGAGCTGCTGTCGCCTCGTCGTCGAGGTCAGGGTAGTTGTCGACCCATTCCCCCGCGTCGCTTCCTGCGGCTGCCTCGAACATGTGGTTGAGCAGGTCATCAGCATCGGGGAGGAACCCAGCAGGGTCGGCCTTGCAGACGGTGCCAGTGTGTACGGTGTCACCCACTTTGAGGCCGTTGCCCCGGCCTGGGCCGAAGCTTGTGCCATCCGGCTCGCTGCCGAAGTTGTCGCGGATCAGAGCGGTAAGGTTCGGGTAGTCCCACGATCCGTCATCGCCATTCACTGACCAGGCTTCCTCGGCCTTCCGCCTCGCCCAGCTGACGCAAGGGCCATCCTCTGTATCGAAGATCCCGAGCAGGAACCATTCAGGCCCGGGGCATTCAGGCTCCCAGCCTAGGCAGTGGCACTCGCCGTCGTCATAGGGGTGGTGATCGCTGATATCCGAGTCCATGTGCCACTGCTTCAGTTCCAAGCCCTGCTGTACGAGCCAGGCGTTGAAGGCGGCATAGTCTTCGTCAAAGTCAGGCTCGTCGGGGTGACTCCACCAGCCGTCTTGATCGCGCTCGACGGCCACACGTTGGATCAGCTTGATTTCTTCAGGCATGACGATTCCTTGGCCGCCATATCGCGGCAGTGAATAGAGGGGAGAGGGGATTGCCGGTTGTCCGATTCAGCTCACAGACGCGCCCGGCAGGTTTGCGTAAAAATGGGTGTTAGCTATGGTGGCAATACAGCATTAACTACAACTAAAGTCGTAGGAGGGCGGCATGAGAATTCGCGGTGATGTTTTCTGGGCTTGGGCAGACCCCACCTTGCACCATCGCACTCACGACGAAACGCTGAGTGACGGCACATTCATTGACGTGCAGGTGCGCCTGTCGCGAACTGGTACGACCCAGATGTTCATCGGTGTGTACGCCCCCAGCGGCATGGCCATCCATGAGGAGGCTTTCGATTCTCGACCAGGTGAGTCGATGACCCGGGCGCTCGCATGGGGTGTAGGACGGGCTCGCCGCATTGCTGTGGAGGGTGTATCTGCTGCTGATCGTCTCGCCGCATCGAAGTAGAGGGGAGAGGGGTTACAGCTGGGTGGAGTACAAATGTGCTCCTGGGAGGTCTAGCCTTGTGCGCGCATGAATGCCGCCATGTCGCCCATTTGCTCTACGATGAAGCGCTCTTCATCAGCTGCTGCAGCGACGATCCTTTCCTTGCGTTTCTGGCAGAGCAGGCAATCGACTTCGGACCAGTCGCCTGACAGCTCAGGGGATTCGCCCAGCCAGGTACCGCATGGGGCCTGTTCGATATCTTCCAGGTCGGTGAATGGGGCGAAGTGTGTCTTCACGACGTTGCCTCCGGCTCTGCGCTGGCGGATAGGGCGGCTTCGATTGCGGCGTTATCCAAGCAGGTCCTTAGCGATGGGTGTTTATTGATCGCATCTGCATAAGCGCCAGAAGATAAAATCGAGTCAATCCGAGAGGACCTTTCGTCGTTCAGCCCACTAAGACGGATATCAACCAGCAGTGCATCCCGCTCAGCCAGCTCGGACTTGTAGCCTGTGTCGGTAGTTGTCATGCAGTCCAATGCTGCATTCCGCTCGGCCAACTGGGCGCGCAGCGTGTCGTGCTTAGCCATCCACTCCATGGCGTCATCGTTGTTACGCTGGCATCGGTCTTTCCACTCGACCAGCTCAGTGCGCAGCCGCTCAATCTCGCCAGGATCGGCGTGGGTGTAGAGCGGGCCGAGCTTGGCGATTTCGTCTCGGCAGGCACCCCATCCGTCCCGGTAGCCTTCGTCCCAGTCATGGCTGTTGTATTCGCTGGCCAGCTTGTATGCAGGCAACTTCACCGGCTCGCCCTGGTGCTGCTCGGCTGGCGCGATACCGGACATCGGCCCGAACGGTGTGATGGCCTTGCCAGTCGCCGCCGCATCCCTCTCTGCCTCTTCTTTGGTCCACCAGAAGGCAGTACCAACCATCCAGGCTATAGGCTCGGGGTGGGGCTGCGGAGCTGGCTGCTCGGCCGCTGCAAGCAGAGCGGCTTTGTCTTTCACCCAGGCCGGCGACTTGCAGATGCTGGCGCTGTACTCGATGAACTGGCGCAGCTGCTCGCGCGGCACGCTGACCATCTCTGTGTTGCTGGATCGGTTTTCTGTGGGCATGGGGATGCCTCCTCGATACAATTTCTGCTCCAAAGAGGAGAGAACATGGACAGGAATGAGCATTTAGGTTGGCTTCTAAACGACCTTATCTACGACCTGGTCACGCCGTCTAAGATTGTTCGGGACTACTTGGCGGGCCCAGATGTAGACCCCCGCGCCGGCCTGCCATTTGGCGTGCTCAGAATGTGTAAAATCGCAGCGATACTTTCTTTAACTAAGCTTCACGATGTTCTCAAGGACTACGGGAAAGAGATCAGGGAGTACCCGGAAAGCATTCGCACACAAGTGAGAATGTTTCGCTCATTCGCAGATGAAAAGGAGTTGGTACGGATCCGGAACAAGTTCGTAGCGCACAATTTTGACGATTTTGAATCTTCGTCCTATGCCGAGGGCGATAGGCTCCTTACTGCTATGTTTGGAGAGACGCTTGCAGATCATCTTGAATTTTTTGAATGGATATATCCTGAAAACTCTGATGAAACGTACGATCAATACCATCCCTCGCATCTGGTCACGCGAATGAGGGACCACGCCAAAACTGTTGTGGATATGAAACCGCGTCTCGGCCCGAGGTAAGCGTACCGTCTGTCCAGAATGGCGTGATTTGCCGGAACGGAAAGACGCTGGCGGGCAGCGCTGGATGTCAGGCTGCTTTCAGCAGAGCCTCAATGACGCGCTGCCCAGCCAAAGGCGGTACCGCATTGCCTGCCATGTGCATGGTCAGCCGGTGGTTGTCCGGGCGCAGGGTATCGGACGGGAACGACATGGCGGCCAGGGCCTCGCTGGCGCTGAGCATCCGCATGCGGTCACCGTCCACCAGCGCCCAGCGGTCCAGGGTGGTGATGGTGCCGATCGGCCGGTTGATGTCGCGGCCGGTGGTGCCAGAGCCTTTGCCGTAGTAGGGCATGATGAAGCGCTCGCCGAAGCGCTGGCGGCCGTTGCGCACCCTGTCGAGGGTGGCTTGGGCCCGGCCTGGCTTCTCGATTGGCGACCAGCGCCCGGCGTCGAAGTCGAGGAAGCTCGCTGCCGGCACATGTCGTTCCTGCGGCAGCTGAAGCATCAGCGGCGCCTTGCTACGTGTCAGCACCATGAACAGTCGCACCCTATGCTGCGGCACGCCAAGGTCGGCGCAGTCCACGATGTGCGGGGCAGCCTGATACCCTAGCGCCTGCACTGCTTGCAGCCAGGCCGGGTAGAGAACCCAGTCGGTGAACTCGGGCACGTTCTCTATCACCGCCGCCTGTGGCCGGTGAAATTCAAGGGCCGATACCGGTGCCCATGCCGTCGAGCGCGAAGCGTCGTGCTCAGGGTTACCCGACTTCTTGCCGCGGGCCTTGGCGTGTCCCTGGCAGCAGGGCGAAGCCAGCATGATGTCGTGTGCCGGTACCTGCTCCCAGCGTGCCTGGTGCAGGTCCTGACAAACGTGCTGAGTGTCCGGGTGGTTAGCGCTGTGCCATTCAACGGCCACCGGCCAATGGTTTGCCGCCCAGAGAACCTGGACGCCTGCGGCGCGCGCGCCGGTGCTCCATCCGCCGAGGCCGGCGAACAGGTCGATTGCTGTGGGCATGGTCGTTTCTCGTAGGTATAGTGCCATAGCGGAAAAAGCAGGGAAAAACCATGGCGATTAAGAGGCAAGGGAAGGAGGCGGAGGTGCGGGGTATTGGAACAATCAAAAATCCGCTAACCATTATTGCTATTTTTGCTGGCATTGTTGAGGTTAGTTCAACAACCGTTCTTCCATTCATTTCTGAGGAAGTCCAGAAGACCTACATCTGGTTTTTGATGGTGTTTCCAAGTCTTTTGGTGTTGTCTTTTTTTGCTACCTTGAATTGGAATAATAAAGCGCTTTACGCTCCTAGTGATTTCCAGACGGATGATGGTTATCATCGTGCGAATAAGAAATCTGTTGCTCTAGGGAATACAGTGGTTGCTGATCAAGAGGCTACAGGGTTTTTATAATGGTCACTTTTAAATCAAGTACCTTTACCGGTCAAACAGTTCGGCTGGATCACGGCAGTTACGAGGATTGTGTTTTTAAAAACTGTGTGATCGAGTATGGGGGCGAAGGCCCGATTTCTCTTGTTGGCTGCACATTTAATAACTGCCATTGGCAGCTAGTAGGGGCTGCAATTAATACCGTGATCTTCTTGAAGACCATGTATGAAAATATGGGGGATTTTGGCAAGAATATGGTTGATCAAACGTTCAATTCCATCAAGAGCGTTTCAAAATAAGCTAAGTGATGGTGTGGCCTCTGGGTGCAGGCGCCGCCCTCGCCGGGGAGGCGTTATCGTTGAATAGGGGAAGGCGCCGCAGTTGGCGCCCATTGTTCTGGTGAGCTATCAATTCATGGCTGACTCGACCTGGTGGAGGTCGCATGACACTGAAAAGCGATACCGAGGCCCTGGCCTCGATCGAGGAAGAAGCCCAGGCAATGCTTAAAAAGATCGGGCTGCCGGACGACCAGATGAAGAAAGAGATGGTCATCTGCCTGCGCCAGATCATTGCGATTGCGCGCTACCGGAAAGGCCTCGGCGCCGATCCTGTCGTTGAGTAGGAGAAGGCGGCAGCGGGCAGCGCGCAGCGCGCTGTGATTCGTGCTGGTATGCTTCGCCGCTTACCACACAAGGAGGGTGGTAATGGCTTGGCGGAAAATACTCGAAACTCTTCTATCGCCGCTGACGACGAACCTTTGGCGCACCGGAGCTTTGATAGGGTTCGCGACCTGGTGCATTCTGTTGCGGTACGGAGACCTGGGGATGCTACTTACAGTTTTTAGTATGCCTTTCGGCATCGCCCTCTTTGCTATGGGCCCCTTGGAATTCCTCCCAGACAGATGGTTCTGGGTTGACTCCTTTCTGTCTACTATGACGGGCCTGTTCTTCCAAGGAAGCTTGATGCTCATATGGGGCGTTTTGGCCTTTGAGCTTCCATTGAGCCAATATGCCAGGACCGCATTCGTGGTGCTCTGCCTTGCTCTGCAGGTCATTATTATCGGCTGGATTCAACGCAGGATGATGCGTTCGTATATCCGCAAGCGAAGTGAGCAGCAAAATCGCGCGCAATGAGCTAAGGCCTTCGTTGAATAGGGGAAAGCGCTGGCGGGCAGCGCGGGAGTTCAGGCCCGGCGAACCTTGAAGCCGAACATGCACTCGATGTCGTGGTACTCGCAGCGTTCATAGGCCTTGTACTTGGCCTGCGACGGCGTGCTGGCGAACACATCGACGATGGTGCGGTTGGAGAGGTCCCACCAGTCCCAGCCCGCGACCAGAACCTGGTAGCGCTTCAGCGGCAGCTTTTCGGCCATCTCGCCGTACTGCATTTCCCAGGTGGGGTGGTAGTTGCGGATACGCTTCTTCGGGTCGCTGTCGAGGATGACCCCGATGTAGTGGCCGCGGTCGGCCATGATGACGCCTGGCTCACCGTTGGCGATCACGCGGCGCCCGATCTCAGCCGGCACGTTGTAATGACGGCGGACGTAGTCGCAGTTGTAGTTGCTCATGGGTGCGTCCTTGATGCTTGCTACGTGATGGCGTAATGATGTCGGATGGTGCAGCGTTTGGTACGATAGGGATTCGTTTTCTGCCGATGCAAGCTCAGGCCCCTCCATGAGAATTAGATGTTTTGCGATAGCTATGCTGGTTATGCTGTCTGGCTGCCAAAGTCACGAGCCAAAATCTTTCATCAACGAGAGTGAGCTAACAAAAAGTCGAAAATCATTCGACTTGGATTATCAGCGGCGCTTAAACCTATTGGTCTCCTCGAGTAAAAGTCAGGAGGAAAATGTGATAAGCCTTTTGGACTCCAGTCTTAAAGAATGTGGGCAGAAGCTTGCTAACTCCGGTTCTGACGGATCTAAGTGTGCTTCTGACTCCTTGGTGGTCGTGTATGGCTACATGGGACGATCCTTTCGCCTCAGAGATGAAGAGTCAAAAGGTTATGAGTCGTTCACTGACGCCGTTGAAAAGTGGGTTTTGTATATGTCCAAGCTACAGAGCGACCCTACATATGCAGGCATCATCAGCCTACAGCTGCAAGCATATTATTCCGTATTGGCAGCTTCAAAAATGATGCCTGTATCTGGCTGACCATGTCCTCCGTGCATGCGCCGCCCTCCGTGGCAGGATGCTGCGTGGTGGCAATTTGCCCTCACTTAGAGTTTCATATACCGCTGACTACGTTAACCAGGTTGAAAATGAAAGAAGACTTACTGGTTCCTGCCATTGCTACTCTCTTCGTTGGGCTAATCGCAGGCATAGTTTCGCTCGTAGTAACTATCCTCTCAAAGGATCAAAAGACCTCAGAGTTCAGGCAGGCCTGGATTGATGGGCTTAGAGATGACGTTTCTAATCTTGTGGGTCATCTTGAGGTGATTGAGACCGTTGTTGGGATTGTGAGGGAGAAAAACGAGTCTGAGATCAACGAGTTTTTAATTGCCCGACATGAGCAATTCCAAGGCATGGAAATGCTTGTTTTTCGTATCAGATTGCGCCTCAATCCAGCTGAGCACACCAAGCTGATAGGTCTACTTTCAAACCTTGAGGATGTTCCTGACAATGGCATGCAGGCACATGCAGAGCTGATTACGATTGAAGCTCAGAATATTCTGAAAAACGAGTGGGAACGGGTAAAGCGTGGCGAACCGTCCTTCGTGTGGTTGAAGCGAATTTCAAAGTGGGGGGTACTGTCTGTTTTAGCTACAGGGGCAGGTGTGTGTGGTGCGATGTTGTTTGAACACCTAGTTGCGGCGGGATAGTGTCACTTCTCTATGAACGGACACTCTCCCCTCTACCCCAAGCCAGGAAAGTAGGGAGTGATTAGGCCCGTTCCGCGAGCAGGATCAGGCCGGAATCGTCCGGGTCGTCACCGAACTCCAGGCCCGGCGCTCGCAGCTCGCGGCTCAGCCGGAACTGGTCGAGCTTTCGCACCACAAAGCTCGAAATCTTGATTTCGTGGCGCGGCGCACTCAGGAAGTGGCGGGCCGCTTCAGGCCCTAATTCATGGATGCGGTGGATGAGTAGGGTCATGGCCTCGCCCTGTTCCTCGATCCCAGCCCACTCCATCAGCTCCAGCAGGGCCTGCTTAGTCCCTGGTCGAACCTTCAAGCGCAGGTCTTCTTCCTGCAGGCGTTCGGCCTTCTTGCGCCGCTTCGCGTCACGCTGCTGCTGCGTCAGAGCCATGATCGCCTCCATTGCGCACAAAGCGGGTGCCCGGTGCGTACTCCAGCAGGTCGCACACCCGGTTGATGATCTTGAGCGTGGCGTCGAACACCTTGGTGTCGTCAGGCTCGCGGGCCAAGCGCTTCATGTTCGGCTGGTGCTCGAGGCAGACCTTGTCGACCAGGCGCCGGGCCAGCCTGCGCAGGTGATCGGCGCTGTCGTGCACGCGCAGGCTCAGGGCAAAGGCCAGGGCCACGTCGTCAGGTCGGTACTGGCCCCCGCTGCGTGTGTTGTACAGCTTCTTCACCGACCGATTCATCCAGGCCGGCAAGGTTACGACTCCAGAGGGTGCTTTCTGCATTTCGGTACTCCGTGAGGCCGCTGGGCGGCAGGTGGAACTGTTCTTGCCGCCGGCGCTGGCGGACCAGGTTGTTGATGCGCTTCATTTCCTGACACGCACCCGCGGGAAGTTGATGTCGTTGCGCTCGATGATCTTCACCAGCGTTCCGTAATTCAGGCCCAACTGCTCGGCTACCTGGGCGCGGTGCAAGCCGGTATCGCGCAGGGCGCAGATTTGCTGGACCACCTTCAGTTCCTCGATCCGCTTCAGGTTTCGCTGGATCTGGCGCTGGGCATCGCGCTTACTGTTGGCCGACTTCTTCAGCTCTGCGCGCCGGAACACGAAGTTGCCTTCCCGCGAGGCCCGGAATAGGGCCTGCTTGGAAATGCCAGTGGCCTCATGGACCTGCTGACACGTCATGGTCTTGGCCATTTCGGCCACCTGGTCGGCGCGGGCTTTCATTTTTTCCTTGCGGGGCGATGGCGCGGCCTTCTTGGAAGGCGCTTTGGCAGCCGGCGCTGACTGCGCTTCAGGGCCTTTGCGCGGAGGCAGCGGCCGGTAGGTGAAACCCTCCAGCACAATCAGCTGGCCGCCAGACGCGAAGAAGGCCGCTTTGGCGGCCTCCAGATCGATGGATTGGTTCATGCTCACCTCACTTGATGCGGATCGAGCTCTCGCCGCGCTCAAGATGCGCCCAGGCTGGCTCAGGGATGAGTTCGTCTTCACAGTCCTCGCCGGCGGCCATGCGCTTGCGGACAGCTTCGTTGTGCTCGCGGTCAGCCTTGAGCTTGGCGGCGATGGCGTTCTTGTCCGGCGCGATCTTGGTCACCACAGACGTCAGTTCATCCGGTACCGCCTGTTCGTTGTCGACGATCACCTTCTCTTTGCCGGTGACCAGGCTGATGGTGAACAGCGGTCGCTTGATCGACTTGATGTTGGCCGCGTCCATGTTCCGGCGCAGGTAGTCGGTGATGGCGGTCACGCTGTTGGCCTTGATGCGCTTGAGTTCGTTGAGGCGGTCGATTTCCGCGTCGATCGCGCTGATATCGCCTTCGATGTTCCGGCGCAGCATGACGATGTTGTCGGCCTTCACCTCGAACTCACCTTGGATGCCGGCCATGGTGTCTTGAATGGCCTGCTTGAGGCCTTCGTCGTCGGTGTCGCACATGGCAGCGAGCTCGGCCATCTGGCCGGTGAGAGCGTAGAGCTGGGTCATGCTGCGGCCTCCTGCGGTTTGCCGGCTTCGAGGTTCTTCAATTCAAGGGAGATCCGCGCCGCGCCTTTCTCGTCCTTGCGACCGATGAGCTTGCGCACTGCATGGTCGTGGATCTTCTTGCGCTCATGCGGCGTCACCGCCTTCTGCATGGTCTCGATCGTGTCCTTGATGAAGTCCAGGCGCTCCTGCTGTTGGCGCTCGATCTCGGCTTGGCGGTCTTCGGCCTGCTCGATGGCCTGCTCGGCCTGCAACTGCTGGACGTAGTTCTGGTCGTCAAACATCCCAAGGAACACGTCGGCGCTGAAGCCCAGCATGGACAGGGCTTTCTTGATGGCATCGGTCAGGGATTTCTTCGGCGCCTCGCCATCGGTGGTCATGCCGTACTTGGTCTTGTACTGGTACCGGGTGCACCCGTACTGCTCGACCTCGCCGCGTTGGCCGTCCTGCATGAACCAGAGCTGGATTTTGACGGTATGGCCGATCTCCCGGCCCAGGCAGATTCGCTTGTCGCCTTCACCGGCGAACACCTCGTGGCCGTCATCGAATCGCTCTTCGATGACCTTCCAGCCCCAGCCGATACCGACCGGGCCGAACACCTCGGTGGCCTTCATGACCATTGCGGTGCCGTTCAGGCTGGTGATCTTCTGGCCGCCGACCTCGGCGTTCTTGGTGTAGCGGGTATCGGTGGTCTGCACCTGCTCCCAGATGCGCATGTTGGTAGTGGACATTGGAAAACCTCGCGCCACGCCGGCGCCGTCAGTTGGAAGGAGAAATGCCAGGTCACCCAGGCACGGAGGTACGCTCCAGGCCCTGGCTGCGGTGGATGGTTGCGCGCTCTCGCCGCTTACGCTCCCGAAGGGGTACGGTTATCCCGAAGGGCCGCCGTGCTCGGCTACGTGATTCAGGAAGTGACGCTGCCGGCCAGTGCGCTGGCGAGCATGAAGAAAGTGCAGGCGAAGAGCATGGAGACGGAGCCGCGCCAGAACGCCATGCGTCTGGCCTGCTGGCGGCTCACGTGCGGACCTCGTAGGCCAGCGTGCACATGCCGCAGAGATAAGCCCGGCCCGACCATGCCGCCGGGTTCTCGATGTGAGCCAGGCGCGCCTGATTCATGGCGTCCTCCATGGTCAGGCCCTTGAAGACCATCAGGATTCGGTCATCTGGCAGGGCCTGGGCGACCTCGGCCACCTGGTCGTCGATGATCGACGGGAAAACCGGAGTAGTCATGCAACCTCCTTGCGCCCACCAACGATCTTGTTGAGGCGCCCGCAGTAGTGGTTGAACTCTTCGATGGTGATGCGCTGATCGGCCATCATTTCGGTGAGCTGCTTCTGGATCATCACTGACCAGCTAACCGGGGTGGATGGGTCGGCCAGGGCATCCAGTTCGTTGTCGAGCAGGACGTGCGGGCTCATGGCTCATTGGCCTGATCGGCGTCGTGCTGCAGGCCTTGTTCGGCGTACCCTTCAAGCATCGACTCGGCGATCTCGAAGAGCTTTCCGCCGACGTGGTCGCTTGGGCCGAGGATGTCGGGGACCATGCTCTTCACCGGGCCACCGGCCTGCGCCTGGAGCAGGAGGAGGGCCAGGGCGTTGAGATCGTCCTTCTCAGCTTCTTGCAGAGCGCGGAGATGCTCGGCCAGCTTGGTTACGAACTGGTCCTGGCGAACGCCAACCGGTCCGCCAAAGCGCTGCGGGATCAGAACATCGCAGCCGCCGACCAGCTCCTCGGCCTTGCTCTCGATCCAGTTTTGCGCCGCTTCCTGATACGCCGAGTCGTCTTCCGGCTCAGCATGGTCGTACCGCCATTGTGCTGCTCGAAGTGCGCCCATGGCGTCCTCCTAGTGGTTGTGCAACCGCATTGGCCAGGAGCCAGGCGCGGGTGACCAAACCCACCGTGAAAGGTGGCCTGGCGCCTGCCGATGCGGTCGAATTGAAGGGAAGGGGGGATGCAGATGCCGGGCGCTACCCCAGCAGCTGGCTTGGCGTGGACCCATCCAGAGGCGCAATTCGTTTACCCCCGGAGCGAGGGAAGGGACGTCCACAGGTGCTTCGGTAACCGCGCCCTGAGCTGAGCGCTTCTCTGCATCGGGGTGTGATCTGGCCGGCGCTGATCTCCGGCTTGGCTATTAGCGGCCTCAGTGACACCGGAGTTTCACCGGGGCGAAGGTTTCAGCCGCTTATTGTTGGACTCGCCATGGCCATCTGGGCGCTTACTCACTTTGCCGGCCATGATTCCCGCGATCCATCAGGTCTTACACTCGCGCATCAGCCTGCGCATTCAGATCAAACTCCGATGCAGCCTGCTAGGGGAAGCAGGGCAAGAGATGGGATCGGCTAATACAACTATCCGTTAGCATCTATATAGCTGTATTCGCACGAACCAGTCATTTGGGCAGAGCACCTTGCACTGCAATGAGTGATTTACATGCTAGAACGGATGTTTTTTATGGGGCTGTTTCTACAGCATGGTCATGCTCACCTACTCTTACAGCTGGGAAAACTGTCGTACCCGTGCACAACCACTCAGAATCGGAGCACGAAAATGAAACGACTGGTTATATCTGCACTGATCTCCTTCATCGCTGTATACGGCCCAGCTCATGCAGCAGACGATGGCAAAACGTATACCGAGGATGAGATTAATAAGATGCACAAATCTGCAGACCCTACTAAAAAAAATCAGGGTCCAGACCTTAGGGTGGTTCATCCGCCTAAGGAGCCTATCAAGCCATCCGAAAAAACAACCCCAACACCACCGCCTGAGAAGACGAAGACTGATTCCAAGGGTTAGCGACGAATCCATCTAACCATACTCTACTAGCATGATTTCCCTGATGCCCCCCGCGAGAAGGGCATCAAGGGGATCGTGTTGCTACAGCAGGCCCACCAGCTTCAACACGGCCACGAAGACCGGCGCGAGTAGCGAGGCTACGGCCGAAAATCCTGCGATTCGGTAAAGCATGGTGACCTCCTGTTGGTCAGGCCCAGGCCTGCGACTGGCAGCCGCCTGGGCGAAATCGATGCTTGTCTGGTCACTCGCCGCGCCGCCGGTTATCGGTGGGCGCCGCTCGCTTCCTCCCTACTGCCGCCGGGGGTGGCGGGGCGCATTGCATGCCCGGGTCGTTCTCTCAGTTCAGGCGTTTCACCTTCGTCAGCCGTACAGGGTTCTCCCTGTCGTGGGCAGCCTTTCGGGGCTGTCTGGCGCCGGTCGCCGGTAGAGGCAATGCGGTCTGTTGGTTGTTGCGCTGGCTGTTAAAGAACGACGGCCGGTGAGGGCCTCGGCAGTCCCTGGTTGGTGACTGCTTGAGGTGAAATTTAGCTGCGCGCTAAAGCATCGTCAATAGCTTAGAGCTAAATTCTTTTCGCCGAGCGACAAAATGCATCCAGGACTGAGGTTCTTGAGCAGGGCCTTTACCTGAGATTTAGCACTGCGCTATGATTCTAAAATTACTGTACGAATATACAGTTTCCGGAGATGAAACTATGTCCAAGCAGAACAAAGCGGCGCCGAAGCAGCGTCAGGAAATGACCGGCCTAGAGAGGCTGAGCCTGAGGGTGTCGTCGATGATCAACCACCCGATCGCACAGACGCAGCGCTGGGTGACGATCCATCGCCTGGACACGGACGGGGAGGCAGAGTGGGAGGAGGTGATCGGGCTGATCGCTGAAGTGCCCGAGCTGGACCTGACGTTCAATGACGACGGCACGGTGACCGTCCGGTGGGAGCGAAGCGCGCTTCAAGAGCGAGACGATTTCATCATCGAGGAAGACAGCGATGTCGAGGTGGAGGAGGAGGCGCCTTTCTGATGGGCTAGAAAAAGCCCGCTCAATGGCGGGCTATTTGTGGCCGGTGAAAGTACCAGACTGGAAGGATCGTAGGCAACAGCTACACCGAGTTGTAGTTGAAGCTATACATCCTCTTTATCTAAGTCTAGCGTCAACGTGTCTCCATAGCGGGGGTGCAGCATGTTGAGCTTTTCTATAAAGTCTGGGTAGTCCTTGCTAAGTTTCATTGCTGTGGTGACTGAGGAGAGATGCTCTCTCAGTTTTGCATGCCCGGTCTCTGGCGTTAGACGCCTGTGCAGGTGACCCTTCTTGCTATCTCGGTTGTTTTCTTTTTTGAGCTCAGCTAGCAACCCAGGTGCAAGTCGCCTGTAAACTATATCGTTGGTCAGCTTGCCGAAGTACTGTGGGCGGTAATTAGCGTTTTCTGGAGGGTATTTCAGACCGCGAAGTCGGAAAAGATGCTCGTAATAGTCTGGCGGGAATGTTCGTACATAAGGCTGAAGTTCTTTCGCGACGAAGGCCTCTAAGATTTGTGCTAAGGCATCACGCGCGCGGTCTTTTTGATAGCCGGTGGCCTCGTCAACAAGCGCGATGATGCCAACGCGTGCGAATCCTCGCACTAACACCTCGCACTGCTCAGCAATATGCACCTGCTGATAATGCAATGCGCCGACCTTCCTAGCCGCTAGTACCGCTTCGCAAATATCTGCCAAGACGGTGGCAGGGTAGCCGAATGTGACAACTGCAGCATTGTTACCAGACAGGAACCGAATGGGCTTCGTGATCGCCGCCAGGAGATCCTCGGAAACAAAGGGTTTCACGCCCTTAGACTCCAAAAAAGTCACCATTCGGTCGCCGCCCTGCTGGCGGCTACCGCGGCTCATCCCAAGACCTGCAATGAGGCCGCGCTGAGATAAAACGCGCGTACCATCTTCGAGGACATAACACGGAATTTCTGCATCCCCAATCTTCAGCGGATGATCTGAGGAGCCATGCGTCACTTTTGGCAGATTCCTAATCTCAGCCTTCGCCAGCGCAGCGTTTCTCGCAATTTCAGATCGGCGCTCGGGGGTTAAAGACTCGGACCGAGCTTTTCCGCCTTTAGATTTACCGCTTTTTTCATCCGCCATCACATGCTCCTTTGTTTAGGATATTTGCTTTTTAGCTTGCGATGGTTGATTTTGCAAGCACTTTGTCAGTAATGCTTGCATGTTTTTATTCGGCAGGGAAGCTCAGCCTTAAACCAAATGAGCATTCCAAACCAAGAGCACTCTCGCCTGGATGTAGGTCTCTTCCCGCCGGATCATCCGATCTTTGTGCTTCGGGTTGTCCGAGATCATCTCGAAATACTCCTCGTCCGCGATCTGCAGGCGCTTGATGTACTCGTGTCCACCCCAGGAGAAGTAGTAGATCCCGTCACCCGCGAATTCCCGAATGCTGACGTCGACGATCAGTGGGTCGCGATTCTTGATAGTGGGGGCCATCGACTGACCCCAGCCGGTTACCAGCTTCAGGTGGTAGTGCTCCTTGAACTCAACACCCAGCTCACGCAGGTGCCGGGGGCTGACGCGCACGTCCTGCAGCATTTCTGGGAAGTCATGGGTTTGTTCGCCGCCGCCCATAGCGCCGCGCACGTCGTAGTGGGCGATCCAGACCTCATCGCCGACCAGGCCGGGGCGGTTGAAATCCGCCTTGATGACTCCGCCGTCGCTTGGAACGGTAGCCGGAGCTGGCTCCTCGGCTGCAGCCAGTAGCCTCTGGCGAGTCTCCTCAGGAATACCTCTCCCGCTTTTCGCGAGCATCTGTTTTACCAGATCTGCAGCTGACAGCTTGATGTCCACGGCTTCAGCCAGTGGTTGCGCTTCGTCACCCGAGGGGATCGAGTCGAACCAGCCTCTTGGCAGCCCCTCAACTTCCTCGATCCGGCGCGCTACGTCGTCGCCCAGGTTCTTCGCCGTCTTGTCGGAGAGGATCTGGCTCAGGTGCGCAGGAGCCATCCCCCAGCGCTCCGCGCAGGACCCTTTTCTCTGGCTGCCGATCAGCTTCACCAGGTTGTGCTTGCGAATTTCGTAGATATCCATGGCGCGAAGAATGCCAGTGTTTAGCCCTGTGCTAAATGTGCGCAAAGCTAAATTCTCCTTGCTCGAGAATTAGCCATGAGCTAAATTTCGTCATATGTGTTAGGAGAACCCAGATGAATGATCACCTCCGTGAATGGTTGGCTACTGCCACCAATGAGCGCCGGCGGGATGTAGCAGCCGCAGCGAAAACCACTGTCGGCCATCTCTGGCAGCTCGCAGGTGGTCATCGGAAGGCATCCGTCGATCTTGCTGAGCGCTTGCAAGACGCATCGGACGGCGAAATCACGATCGCTGGCCTGCGCCCAGACCTTATCCCCTTTGCACGCAAAGCGCTGAAGGGCGCCGCGTAACTCAATTTCCATAGCAAGGAGCAATCCCCGCATGTACGCCAATCCCAAGCACCTGCATGACCGCGAGATCAAGGTCCGGGTCGATGAGGACACGTTCGAACTGATTCAGGCGCTGGCCAAGTTTCATCGTACTCAGCGCGCTGTGCTCTGCCGTGAGCTGCTTGAGGCTCAGCTGGCCGCCCTGGCTTCGGAGAATACCGGCGATCAGCACGTGGCCTGAAGGCCCGTAGGAGGCCCCATGCCGATTGAAGAGATCGGATTGGACCAGGGACTGATGGAGCAACTGGAGCGAGAGGCGATGAGGCGGGGCGTAAGTCCCGAAGCTCTCGCGTCCGAGCTGATCCGTCGTGAGCTGGCCAACCGAACGAAGCCCCGCAGCCCGCGGGGAGCAGTAACGCCGTTTCACCGGAGGGCCTGAATAGGCCCTGACCCGTAACTAATAAGCCCGAACGACTTGAACCGCGCGCAGGGGATCACCCGATGGCCTACGACGACAAAGCTCACCGCCACGACCACCAGGTCAAGGTCCGCTTGGATGACGAGGACTTCAACGAGCTGAAGGGGTACGCCCTGGAGCTCAAGGCTCAGCACAGCGTGCTGGCCCGGGAAATCATCCTGGCCGCGCTGGCGTTCAAGAAAGAGCACGGTCACTTGCCGCTGATCAACGAGAAGAAGGCCAGGGCCTGAATAGGTCCAGGGGAGGACAAATGTCGCCTGCAAACGAAGCAGTAAAGCAGCACGACGTGGAAATCGCCCGGTTCCGCCGGAATGACTTCGCGGACCTTGAGGCCTGGGCGGAGGAGGTTGGTGTCAGTACCGACGAGCTGGCCGCGCAGATCCTGAAAAAGGCCACGCACTTCCTTGGCCAGCGGGGAAAGCCCAAGAGCAACAACGTGGTGCCGTTCGCGGCGCCGAGGTAACCGCCTGATCCCTAATTAGGGACCCGGGCGCCAGTCCCTCACAAGGGACGCCAAATCGCAGAGACAAAAAAGCCGGGTTCGCGGCCCGGCTCTCTGCAATACAAAACTCTGAAGGGGAATTATGCATATGCAGACCCAAAGTGTACAGGCCCTCTCCACGGGCGCGCCACAAAACGCAACCCACGATTCTGTGGCGCGCACGATGTCATCCCGCGAGATCGCCAACCTCACTGGCAAGCGGCACGACAACGTCAAACGAGATGTCGTTGCCATGCTCAGGGACCTGAAGGTCGATCCCCTCAGTTTTGAGGACATCTACCTGGATGGTCGAAACCGCGAGCAGGTGCAGTACCAGCTCGATCGCGCGCACACCGATTGCCTGCTGACCGGCTACAGCCCGGCGCTGCGAATGAAGGTGATTCGGCGCTGGCGCGAGCTGGAAGGGCAGTCCGAGGCGCGTCAGGCAGTTAAGGCCAACGGCACCAAGGTCATTGGTGAGATAGCCATCATGGAGTGCTTCACGCGCCTACTGAAGCCTGCTGCGTCGTGCCAGATGCAGATGCTCACCAAAATCGCCGAGAACAACGGCCTCGACCCGAAATTCCTGCCCGGTTATGCCGTGGATGCCCCCCCTGACGCAGCCGGAGGGAGTTCGCTGCCTACCAAAGCGCTGACCTCGCTGCTGAAGGACAACGGCATCCGCATGTCCCCAGCATCGTTCAACAAGGCCCTGCAGCAGGCCGGCCTGATCAAGGTCATGCAGCGCAAGAACTCCAAGCAGGAAATGGTGACCTTCTGGGCAATCACCGACAAAGGGCTGCGTTTCGGCAAAAACCTGACCAGCCCTCAATCCCCGCGCGAGACGCAGCCTCACTGGTACGTGGATCGCTTCCCTGAGCTCGCCGGCCTGGTCGGCGTAGGACGTTCGTAATGGCCGGAGACTGGATCAAAATGCGTGTGGATCTTCAGACCCATCCGAAAGTTTTCCGCATGGTGTCCGCATTGCGTGCGGAAAGGTTGCGGGTGATTGGCGGACTGCATGTCGCCTGGAGCATCTTTGATACCCATTCTACTGATGGTGTGCTGCACGGCTACACCACGGACGCGATGGATGCGGTGATCGGCTGGCCGGGCTTCACCCAGGCCATGGTTGATGTCGAATGGGCGGAGATCGATGAGGCGGGAAGCCTTGTCATGCCTCGCTTTGACGAGCACAACGGGGCCAGCGCCAAGCGTCGTGCAAATGACAGCGAGCGTAAGCGCGAGTCGCGCAAAGCGAATTCTGTCCGCAATTCGTCCGCAGGTGATGCGGACAAAACGCGGACCAGAGAAGAGAAGAGAAGAGAAGAGAAAGAACAAGATCAAAAGACTTCGTCATCTGGCGATGACAGCGACCTCTTCACTCGATTCTGGAAGCTTTACCCGCGCAGGGTGGGCAAGGCCAATGCCGAGAAGGCCTGGTCGAAGCTGAAAGTCGACGCCGACCTGTTCGAGCGCATGGCGAGCGCGCTGGCTGCCTGGGCTATTTCGCCGGACTGGATGAAGGACGGTGGCCAGTTCATTCCGCATCCGGCCACTTGGCTGAACGGCAAGCGCTGGGACGACGAGCTACCCCAGGCCGGCAACGTCCACCAGTTCCCTCCGCGCCGCCAACGCAACGGGCCTGACTTCGACGACACCAGCTGGGCTGATGACTTGGGGGTGCTATGAGCACGCCCACCAAGGCCACGAGCGTCACCCAGATCATGGCCACGGCCCGCAACCTGCCGGCCGAGGTCCAGGCTCCGGCCAAGCAGCTCGACCCAGGCACAACCGAAGTGGTCAACGCCCTGTTCAAGGAGCTGCAGGCCATCTTCCCAGCGTGGAAGCAGGCCTGGCCGGATGACGAGGCCCTGAAGGCTGCCAAGCGCAGCTGGATCAAGTCCTTCGTCGCCGCGGGTATCAGCACGCTCGAGCAGATCCGCTTCGGCATCCAGAAGTGCCGGGTGCTGGATACCGACTTCGCCCCGAGCAGCGGCAAGTTCATCAAGCTGTGCCAGCCGACCCCGGAGGAGATGGGTATTCCACCGCTTGCGCGGGCCCTGGCAGAGGCGCTGGAGAATTTCCACCCCAGCAGGGCAGGTTCCCGCACCTGGTCGCACGCAGCTGTTCGCCACGCGGCCCTGCAATGCGAAGCGCAGAACCTGGGGTCGATGGAGGTGGAACGGGCAGAGAAGGTATTCGCCCGGGCCTACGACATCACTATCTGCATGCTGGTGGCCGGCGAGCCACTGGGCGACATCGCCACCGGCATCGGCCACGACAGCCAGAAGAGCGCCGCACAGCTGGCCGACGAGTACGCCAGTCAGAAGCAGGTCCGCCTGCTGGAGATTCAGCAGATCCCATCCGGCGCCGCCGCGTGCCGTGCACACCTGCTGGCCAAGTTGAACATCAAGCGCGCCGGGCAGCCGGCCGGGGAGGGGGCATGACCGACGAGATGCGTGCCGAATTCGAGGTCGCTTTCCGGGCGCAGTTCGGGTTTGGCGCTACCGATGTGCGCGACTCCAAGAGCGAAGACGGTGCCGCGCTGATGGGGGCTGCGCTGTGGGCGTGGGAGGCCTCCCGCGAGGCCGTAGTGGTGGATCTGCCAAAGGACATCGTGACCATGGCCGGCCCAGTTCTGTACGCAGACGACGCTCGTGCCGCCATCGAGGCTCAGGGCCTGAAGGTGGCGCCATGACCATGAATGAACTCCGATGCCAGCACTGGAGCAGGTGTTACGCGGCAGCCCTCTCGCGTGGGCTGAGCCATGAGCAGGCCAAGGCGCAGGCAGACGCCGCGATGTCCGACTTCAATCGCCGCTGGAGCATGTCATGACTGAGTTCCTAATGCGAAGCATGGGCGACGTCGGGGCGCTGCTGGGCCGCCTGCAGGCCCAGGACTTCACCAAGCCCAAGCTGATCGTCATCCGCGACGAGAAGCGCCCCGACGTCTGCAACCGGAAGATGTGGGCAATGCTGCGCGACGTCTCCCAGCAGGTGGAATGGTACGGCCGAAAGCTCACCGATGAGGACTGGAAGCACATCTTCAGCGCTGCGGTGCAGAAGCAGGACGCGGTTCCGGGAATCTACGGTGGGTTTGTCGTCCTGGGCGTCTCGACTCGCAAGCAGTCGCAGAAGTGGTTCAGCGACCTGTTCGAAGTGATGCATGCCTTCGGCGCCGAGCATGGCGTGCGCTGGACTGAGCCGGATCGGTGGGGAGGGCGGTACTGATGCTCGCAAAGGAGATCAAGCCCAAGAAGTGCAAGGCGCCAGGTTGCGGCAAGCACTTCAAGCCGGCCATGACCACGCAGAAGGTGTGCAGCATCGCCTGCGCCAAGGCCATGGCCAAGGACCCGAAGCTGCAAAAGATCGCAGCCAAGGCCATCACCAAGCAGGCACGCCAGGACCTGCAGGAGCGCCGGGAGAAGCTGAAGACGCGCCGCGAGTATATGGCAGAGGCCCAGGCCGCGTTCAACGCCTATATCCGCGAGCGCGACGCCAGCCTGCCGTGCATCAGCTGCGACTCACTGCCGAGCGACCACGACCTCATCACCGGCAGCCGCTGGGACGCCGGCCATTATCGGTCTGTCGGCGCCTGCCCGGAGCTGCGCTTCGAGCCGCTGAACGTCCACCGTCAGTGCGTGAAGTGCAACCGGAACCTGTCGGGCAACGCGGTCGAGTACCGCATCCGGTTGGTTAAGCGCATCGGTACCGACCAGGTGGATTGGCTCGAAGGGCCTCATAAGCCCCAGCGCCTGACCATCGAAGACCTGCAGGCCATCAAGGTCCTGTACAGGCAAAAACTCAAAGACCTGCGGAGGGCTGCAGCATGACCTGGACCATTGAAGACGCTGCCGGCGTCATTCTGCTGGCCTTGGCTATCACTTCCACCTGGTACGCAGTCTGCGGCCAGTTGACCGCAAACCGCCGCCAGAAGGAGCAGGCACGATGAATTATCAAAACGTGGTTTCGGCAGTGGTTCGCGCTCTGGCGGCCGAGACGATCAACAGCGCGGGTGGATGTAACGTCGAGCCGCGGGTGCAGACAAGCAAGCTCAAGGGGGAGATCTCCGGCAAGGATGCTGCGCTGCTGGCAGACTCGATCGTGCACAAGCTGCTGCATGCCCAGCTCAGCCCGAGGCACTGGAACGCCCTCGTAGCGAAGTACAGCACGCACCGGGGGCGGAAGATCGATTCGATCGGTCGTCTGGTCGCCGTGGTGCCGACGCCTGCACCGCTGCGTTTCACGCAGCACGCTGTGCTGGTGTGGGCGGTGCCGCAGCAGTCCAAGGGGATTCAGCGTAATGCCGCCCAGGTCAAGGCGCCCGATTCGCGTGAAAACGAGCGGGAAGGGCAGTGGGACTGGCGCAACAAGGCCGCTGCTGCTGCGGCAGAGCGCGCCAACAAGCACGCCCGCGCCATTGTCGAGGCGAAACCGGGCGAGATGATCGTCCTGGCCGAGTCGAACTACGACATGACCACCTGGGATTCTCAGGGTATGACCGAGCGCACCTATCAGCGTTGGAACAAAGCTATCAAAGGTGCTCTGGAGTCGATGGTCGACGAGGCTTTGGTCGAGGCGCAGCACATGCTGGAGGCGGTTGGTGTGCTGTCCGGCGAGGCGGCCTGAAATAGGCCATCAAAAGGGCTTGCAGTATCATGTCGCCATGTCGTAAATTTGCGTCATCCTGTCATTCCTGCGCGTGTTTAGGAGTGATGGCAAAGCCCGGCAATTTGGCCGGGTTTTTTGTTGGCTCTCTTTTGTTGATATGGCAGTCTGCCTTCTTCCATCGTATGGAGGTGAGGATGTCGCGCTATAACCAATTGCAAGAGCTACTGAAACGCCAAAAGGCTTTCGATGAGAAGTACTGGCATGAACTCCGGTTGACCGCTCAGGAGTTTCGAAAGGGGTTCGAGCGTTTTCTAGAGGTCCCCGAAGTCTGGCATAGTTCTGAAGCTGGCGACCTTACCCCCTATGTGCACTTCGCTAAGCTTGAGGGTGAGTCCTATGTCCGCATCCCTTTCAGCGTCCTTGACGCTGTAGAGGGGTGGTTGGATTTCTACATCGGTCTCTACCTGGATCATGAGACTGGAGATGCGGTGTATCGTCGCGTCCAGCTGAGAGGCGACGGATTAGGGTATCGCGTTAAATCAGATGCTCCGGTTTTTGATTTTAAGGTCAGTGCATCACCCGAGCCTGACTTCGATTCCGCCTACGATTTCATCTTCAGATCTATGCAAGGCGAACTAAGCAAAAAGCCTTAACTTTTCAAACCCCGCCGAGGCGGGGTTTTTTATGGAGCAAAGGATGGACCCGACCGACCTCGGCCCAGGCACAGCCACCTGGCTGGGCGGAACGGGCACTGTCCTGCTGGGCGGCTTTCTCTGGCTGCGCAAGTGGCTGTCCAGGGACGCCACCGACAGAGCGATGGATACCGCCGACATTGGCGTCGTCCGACGCCTCAATGAGCTGCTCGACATCGAGCGCGAGGCCCGGAAAGAAGCCGAGGCCCGCGCCGATCAGTTCGCCAAGGAGCGAAACGACCTCGTAGCCACGGTAGGGCGCCTGGAGGGCAAGATCGAAGCCCTGACCAGCCAGGTCGGCCAGCTCAACGAGCGCGTGGCCGCGCAGAGCGATGAACTCGCCCGCCTGCGCGGAAAGCTGGGAGGTGCTTCCTGATGGACAGATGCGCACTTGAATTCATCGCCCGCCGCTGGTGGCGCCGAGCAGAGGTCTGGATCATCGCTGCACTGCTGGTCACCGGCGGGGCGGTCCTGGGCTGGCAGTCGGCCTTCTGGTCGATGGCCACCACTCAGGCCAACCAGGTAGCCGAGATCCGGGCCGCCTACGATGCCGCCATGGCCGAGCGCGACAAGCGCCTGGATGAGCTGACCAGTAAGGCCGAGAGCGCCGCGACCAAGGCGTCGAAGGCAGCAACCACTGCCACCCAGGCCGCTGACAAGGCTGATGAGGCCCTGAATCGGGTAGTGCCGTAGGCGCGCCACATTCTCAACGGGCGCCGTTTTGTGGCGCGAAACACTACGTATGTTCTGCCACAAAGCGTTGCAGGCCATCGAGTGCATATGAAAGCTCGAACTCCACCTCATTCAACCCCCGAGCCCAAAGCTCGCTCTTGGGACTTGTGTCAGTGCGTAAGCGGAAATTGGCTGAGGTGCTTCTGACTGCCGGCGCGAAGAAGAATTGTTCCAGTTCAGTCTTTGCGGTTCTCGTCCTCGACAGGGTCTCGTGCTTGGCGGCTTCCTTGATCTCGTGCTTGAGGGTGGTGAGCCGGGTTTTGAGTGATTCGATACCAGTGGGGGAAAGTCTGGATTTGTCTGCGGCGTCGTCAACCAAGCTGCGCGCCTCGTCGTGCCAGCGCTGAAGCTCGGTTGCAATTGCCCGGGCTTCCTGATGATCAATGTCCATATCTGCTTCCTTTGGAATGTAGGTGTGCCGCAGGTGAGTGCGGCACTTTTTCTCAGAAGACTTAGGCCGGATCAACTTTGTAGCCGGTACGCGCCTCTCGGTGCCTGTGTTGCATGTCTATGAGGTCGTTATCTGGCTCGCTATCGGACACAGTCTCCGCATATTTTTCGGATTCAGCGCGATTCAGGCCTACGAATATCTCCATTCCATCGAGATCAGTCGATAGCGCGCCCTGGAGTCGAAGAAGGGATCGGTTCCAGCCTTCGCCCAGATTCAGTTGGTTTGTCAGAAGCAATGCACGGGCTGTTTCGGCTTTAGCCTTATCTGCATACCAATGATTAACCTCAGGGTTAGTAGGATCTGACAGGTCAATAATCTTGTATCTGGTTTCGAACGTTTTGGCGTTCACAAAATCCTTGATTTGAAAGCGCTCATGCATATCCTTGCTCCGTCTGAGTGATCCCCACAAATACCGGTAATTAGGTGTGAGTTCAAGGCGCGGATTAAATCATGAACAGACCAATGCCACCGGCTGACCTGCTCGAATCGCTGTCGCTTACGCTGCGCCCGGCCGCCGGTGTGTGGGACTGGGTGCGGAGCGAGATCCTCGTGGACACCGGCAGCATCCATAACCCAGAGCACGCACACCTCATCGACGCCCACATCGGCGTGCTCTGGGCTTCGACCGGGTTCACGAAACAGGGAAGGGTGGTCCTCGGCCAGGCCGAGCAACTGATGTTCCGAGCTGGCGGATGGCAGAAAGCCCGGCAAGAGCAGCAGATGCGCCAGTGGTTCGGCGAGGAGCCGACCTACCTCATCACCCTGGCTGCCGACTACTGCGCACAATGCACCGACGCTGAGTTCTGTGCCCTGGTAGAGCACGAGCTGTACCACATCGCCCAGGCGACCGATGAGTACGGCGCACCAAAGTTCACCCAGGACGGGATGCCCAAGCTCTACCTGCGTGGCCATGACGTCGAAGAGTTCGTCGGTGTGGTGAGGCGCTACGGTGCCAGTGAAGACGTACAGCAACTGATCGACGCTGCAAGCAGGCCGCCTGAGGTGGCCAAGATCAACATTTCGAGGGCCTGCGGAACCTGTCTGCTCAAGTCTGCCTGACCTTTGACAGACCTAAGACGGAATTGAACCTATGGCGGCCCTGAGCAACGAGGTGAAAGCCTTTATCGTTCAGGCCCTGGCCTGTTTCGATACCCCCGCACAGGTGGCGGCCTCTGTCCGAGAGGAATTCGGCATAGAGGTGAGTCGCCAGCAGTGCGAATCGCATGACCCTACCAAGAGCGCTGGCCGAGATCTGGCCAAGCGCTGGCGGACCCTGTTCGAGGACACGCGCAAGCGGTTCCGTGAAGAAACATCCGAGATCCCTATCGCCAACCGGGCATTCCGGCTCCGTGCGCTGGGAAGGATGGCTGAGAAGGCCGAGTCCATGAAGAACATGGCGCTCACTGCCCAGTTGCTGGAGCAGGCGGCCAAAGAGGTCGGCGACGTCTACGTGAACCGCCAGACCAAGAACGAGAATCCCCACGATAACGTGCCGCCTACCCGTGTGCAGGTCGACGTGGTGGATGCGAGGAAGCCTGATGCCGTCGCTTAACGTGCCCCAGGCCAGCTTCCTGCGCATGGAGCAGAAGTTCCGCGGCTTCGTGGCCGGGTTCGGCTCCGGCAAGACCTGGGTAGGCTGCGCGGCGCTGTGCAAGCACGTCTGGGAGTGGCCACGGATCGACTCCGGCTACTTCGCGCCGACCTACCCGCAGATCCGTGACATCTTTTTCCCGACCATCGAGGAGGTCGCCTTCGACTGGGGCCTGAAGGTCAAGACGAAGGAGAGCGACAAGGAGGTCGAGTTCTACAGCGGCGGCCAGTACCGAAGCACGACCATCTGCCGCTCGATGGAGAAGCCGCAGACCATCGTGGGTTTCAAGATCGGGCACGCCCTGGTCGACGAACTCGACGTTCTGCCCGCGCTGAAGGCTGAGCACGCCTGGCGCAAGATCATTGCCCGGATGCGCTACAACGTGCCCGGGCTGAAGAACGGCGTAGACGTGACGACGACCCCCGAGGGATTCAAGTTCGTCTACCAGCAGTTCGTGAAGCAGCTGCGCGAGAAGCCAGCGATGCAGGGCATGTACGGCCTGGTGCAGGCCAGCACGTTCGACAACGAGCTGAACCTGCCGCCTGACTACATCCCATCTCTGAAGGACTCCTACCCGGAGCAGCTGATCCTGGCCTATCTGAACGGCCAGTTCGTCAACCTCAACTCCGGGTCGATCTACACCGCCTACAACCGCAAGCTGAATGGCAGCCACGACTCTGTGCAGCCCGGCGAACCGATCTTCGTGGGCATGGACTTCAACGTCGGCAAGATGTCGGCCATCGTCCACGTCAAGCGCCTGGGCATGCCCCATGCAGTTGGCGAGATCATGAACGGCTACGACACGCCTGACATGATCCGCCAGATCAAGGAGCGCTACTGGCTGTACGCCGAGGGCAATTACCACAAGACGCGCGAAATTCTGGTGTTCCCCGATGCCTCGGGCAAAGGCCGGAAATCGGTCAATGCGAGCACCACCGACCTTGAGCTGCTGCGCCAGGCCGGGTTCACCGTGATGGCGCCAGAGGCAAACCCTCCGGTGAAAGACCGGATCAACGCCATGAACGCCATGTTCTGCAACTCGGCGGGCGAGCGCCGCTATCGGGTCAACACGGACCTATGCCCAACCTACGCCGACTGCCTGGAGCAGCAGATCTGGGCGCCGACGGGTGAGCCGGACAAGAGTCAAGGCAACGACCACGCCAACGACGCGGGCGGCTACTTCATCCACCACGACTATCCGATCGTCAAGCCAGTGATCGTGACCCAATCCTTGAGAATGTGACCATGAGCGATAACCCAAGCATCACGCTTCCCGCCGTCGACGAGATGCGCGGGTACTGGGCAGTTATCACGCCGCTCATGGGCGGGACAATGGCGATGAGGGCGGTGGGCAAGAAGCTGCTGCCGCAGTACCCGGCTGAGTCGGACGAAGGGTATCGGGAGCGTCTGCGCCTTTCGACGTTGCTCCCGGCTTACTCTGAGACGGTCGGCAACATGACCGCCAGGGTGTTCGCTGAGCCCCTGCAGCTCGGCGACGGCGTGCCCGAGGACATCGTCGCAATGGCGACCGACATCGACCGGGCAGGCAATGACCTGAACTCGTGGGCTGTCGAATTCTTCCGCGAGGGCCTTAGCCACGGCATCTGCCACGCATTCATCGATCACCCGTCAGTTGACGGCCTGAAGACGAAGGCTGAAGAGCAAGCCGCCGGCGTCCGGCCCTATGTGGTCCTGGTGAAGCCCTCCCAGGTGCTGGGCTGGCGCTCCAAGGGCGGAGTGCTGACCATGGTCCGCTACCGCGAGGTGGTCGAGGAGGAGGACGGCGAATTCGGCGCCAAGTGCGTCGAGCAGATCCGCGTTCTGATCCCCGGCGGGTGGCAAACCTACCGCCGCGCATCGTCGAAGGCGGTCTGGGCGCTCCACGATCAGGGCACCACCAGCCTGGACCGCATCCCATGGGCGACCTTCTACACCGGGCGCACCGGCTTCATGACGGCCAAGCCGCCGCTGCTGGAGCTGGCCCACCTGAACGTCAAGCACTGGCAGAGCCAGAGCGACCAAGACAACATCCTGCACGTCATCCGCGTCCCGATCCTGGCTCGCATCGGCGTGCAGATGCAGTTCACTGACCAAGGCAAGCCGGTGCCGCCAGAGTTCAAGGTCGGCACCGGGTCGCTGACCGATCTGCCGGCCACTGGCGATCTGAAGTACGTGGAGCACACCGGAAAGGCAGTGGAGGCAGGCCGAACCGCGTTGAAAGACCTGCTCGATGAGATGCGGATGGCCGGCGGCAAGCTGCTCACGCCTGAGAAGGCCGCGACCAAGACCGCGACCCAGGCTGAGGAGGAGGCGGCGCAAGAGCTGTCCCCCCTGCAGCGGATGTCGAACCACTTTGGCGACTGCCTGGCGCAACTGCTGCAGTTCATGGCTGAGTACCGCAGCCTCGGCGACGGCGGCACAGTCGAGATGCGCGGCAACTACGACGTTGACTTCATGCCAGAGGTCTCGCTGCCGACCCTGGTCTCGATGGCCAACGCCGGCATGATCTCCAAGGAGACGCTGTTCGCAGAGATGCAGCGCCGCGGCGTGATCAGCGACGAGTACGACTGGGACGATGAGTTGGCGAAGATTGAGGCCCAGGGCCCGGCCCTCGGTACTCTGTGATGAAGACGGCCAACGAGAAGCTGCTGAGCGAGCTGATCGGGCATGAGGTCGACCTGTCCAGGCTGAGCAACAGCCAGGTTGTGACGATCATCAAGATCCTCAACAGCAAGGACGCCGACCTGCGCGCCGCACTGATCGAGGCTATCGACAACCTGGGCACCGACCTGTCGGCCGCAGCTGTCGATATCGCCCTGTCGGCGGTGCTGCGGATCAACCAGCAGACCTTCATTGAAATCCGCCTGGCCATGGACCAGGTGACCGACGGACTGATCAGCTACGAGCTGGCGTTTCAGCAGAGCGCGTTGCGGGTCGTTCTCCCGGCCCTGGTGCAGGAGGCATACCCGATCGCATCCCCTGCGTTCAGCGCGGTGAAGGCAATCGTCCAGGCCCGACCGTTTCAGGGGCGCTTGCTGAGGGAGTGGATTGCCGGTATCGAGTCCAGTCGAGCTGCCGTAGTTCGCGACGCTGTGCGCTCGGGCGTGGTCGACGGGCGCACCACTGCCGAGATCGTTCGCACGGTCATGGGCAGCCGGGTTCAGCAATACGCCGACGGAGCCCTCCAGAAGGCCAGGCGCGACGTTGAGGCGGTAGTGCGGTCTGCGGTATCCCATACCGCTGAAACGGCCAGCGACGCAGCGCATGAGGCTAACAGCGACATCATCAGTCATGTCGAGTGGCTCAGTACGCTGGACAACCACACATCGAGCGACTGCCGGATCCGCGACCGCCTGCCGTACACGCTGGGAACCTACAAGCCCATCGGCCACACCATCCCATGGCTGGCCGGGCCTGGCCGCATCCACTTCTGCTGCCGATCCTCCAAGGTTCCGGTACTCAAGAGCGCCAAGGCCCTGGGGTTCAGCGACGGCGCAACGCGGGCGAGCATGGATGGCCAGGTGCCCGAGTCGACCACCTACGCCGAATGGCTCAGCAAGCAGTCAGCGGCGCGCCAAGACGAGATCCTTGGACCGGAGCGCGGCCGACTGATGCGTGAGGGCGGGCTTAAGCTCAGCACGTTCTACAACGACAAGGGGAAGTTGCTCACCCTGGATGAGCTGCGCAGCCGCTTATCCGGTGCCATATAATCCGCGGCTTTTCCCAGTGCAGGTATGTCTCAATGAAGGGTGTCGCTGTAGTGGTTGCAGTTTTGGTTGTTGCTGTCTTGTCTGCGCTTGCAGGTTTGACAGCTGGTATCAACCTGAACCCCCAGTCAACGGTTAAGTTTGTGCCTGACTGGGGGAGCGTCGGCGATTGGGTGTCTGGCATCGGTGCCCTGCTCGCTGTAATTGCTAGCCTGTATATGGTGCAACGCAGTGAGCGCTTCCAACTGGAGCGTGACAGAGAGCAGCTCATGCTCGTTCAGGAGCCTGATTTGGCTTGGTTGACGCTAAGGATCGGATGTAGCGGGTTGCGAGCATGCGCAGTAAAAGACATTCGAGTGAGTCATGGGAAAAACCATAGGTCGCTGAAGCACGACTTCACCCCCAAGTATAAAGACGCGCTTCCTTGCAAGCTGGATCCGGGCGAATCGATTGAGTTCCATTGGAGCAATGCAGAGCTTAAGCCGATTGTCAGCCTTGTGCGCAGCCTCGGGCTCAAGAGCTTAGAGGGTCTGTATTTCGAGGTTGTAACGGGAATATCTGTGCACAGGTATGCGCTCGACGAATCGACTATTGATGTGCTCAAAGAGGGGGCGGACGCATTCGGTATAACTCTCCTCGACGATGGCGCTCCACCTTTTTGATTTACCTCAACCAACCTGCCCCGGCCTCAGCTGGGGCTTTTTTTTGCCTACGGTTCGGATGGACGGGGCGCAACTGGGGCCGGATGGCTCATCAACTGGCCGGATGGCCCAGAGAGACGACATGAAACTCAAGACCGTTGAAGTGGATGGCAAGCAGTACGCCGTGATCGAGGATGGCAAGCCGGTCTACGTCGAGGAAGATGGCAAAGAGGTGGCCTTCGATGCCGTGGGCACCCGCAACACCATCACCAGGTTGAATGCCGAAGCCAAGTCGCACCGCGAGCGCGCCGACGGCTTCGAGAAGACCGCCAAGGCGTTCGAAGGCATCGACGATGCCACGGCCGCCAAGAAAGCCTTGGAGATCGTCGCCAACCTCGACGCCAAGAAGCTGGTGGATGCCGGCGAGATCGAGAAGGTGAAGGGCGAGATCAGCAAGGCCTTCCAGACTCAACTCGACGAAGCCAACACCAAGGCACAGGGCTTCGAGCAGCAGCTGTATGCCGAGAAGATCGGCGGCAGCTTCGCCCGCTCGCAGTTCATCGCCGAGAAGATGGCGGTGCCGGCTGACATGGTTCAGGCCACCTTCGGCAACAGCTTCAAGATCGAAGAAGGCAAGGTCGTCGCCTACGACGCTCAGGGCCAGAAGATCTTCAGCCGCAGCCGCCCAGGTGAGCTGGCCGACTTCAACGAAGCGCTGGAAACCCTCGTCTCGCAGTACCCCCATCGCGACCACATCCTGAAGAGCTCCGGTGCCAATGGCGGCGGCGCTCCGAACGGCGGTGGTGGCAACAAAACCACCCAGGGCAACTTCGGTGGCACCAAGGCAGAACGCCTGGAAGCCATGAAGGGCCTGATCGCAAGCGAATAAGGAGGCCCAATGGCCCTTTCGAACATGAAGGTGTTCAACGAATACCTTCGCCACGCCACCATCGAAACCCTGACCCAGGATGTCGACAAGTTCAACGCCGCCTCGGCTGGATCGATTCGCCTGACCACTCAGGGTATCGACGGTGACTTCCTGCAGGAATCCTTCTGGGCGGGCCTGCACGGCGCTCAGCGTCGCGTTGACCGTTACGCCGCGAACGGCAACCAGGCGGCGACCCCGCTGTCGCAGAAACAGTACGACTCGGTGAAGATCGCCGGCGGCTTCGGCCCGATCCTGTGGGAGCCTGCACAGCTGTCCTGGGTGCAGAAAAACCCCGAGGAAGCGCTGGAGGTCATCAGCCGCAACCTGTCCGAAGCCATCGTCTCGGACCAGCTGAACACTGCCATCGCTGCATTGGTTGCGGCCATCGGCAACCAGCCGGGCGCACTCAACGACGTGTCGGCAACCGCTGGCGTCGACTACATCGCCATCAACGGTGCTCACGCGTTGTTCGGCGACGCTTCGGCACGACTGATCGCCCAGGTCATGACCGGCGCCCAGTACCACGCCCTGATCGGCAAGAACCTGACCAACAACGAGCAGCTGTTCCAAGCCGGTGGCGTTCTGGTCGTCGACGTTCTGGGCAAGGCGGTCATCGTTACCGACGCCCCGGCGCTGTACGAGGCCGGCACCCCGAACAAACAGAAGGTGCTCAGCCTGGCCGACGGTGCTGCCATGGTGATGGACGGTTCCGACCTGATCACCAACATCGAGACCTCCAACGGCAAGGAGCGCATCGAGACCACCATGCAGGCCGACTACACCTTCGGCCTGGGCCTCAAGGGCTACACCTGGGACACCGCCAACGGTGGCAAGTCGCCGACCAACTCTGAGCTGTCCACCGGCACCAACTGGGATCTGGTGGCGAACAGCATCAAGGGCTCGGCCGGCGTCATGACCATCGGTGACGCCACCAAGTAACCGGTACCGCGCCCTTCGGGGCGCTTTCCTCAGGAGATCGCCATGAGCGAGAGCATCATTTACGAGCAGCACCCGGTCTCGGCAGAGCGCAAGTCTTACCTGCGTCGCAAGGGCTACAAGATCATCGACGCCAAGTTCGCGCCAGAGGGCTATGAGCATCCCGAGCCGATCAAGGAGGGCAAAGCCTCCAAGGCCAGCAAGTCCGCTGCAGAAAAAAAAGCTGCTGAAGAAGCCGAGCTGAAGGCAAAGCTGCAGGCCGCGCTGACCGAAAAGGGCGTCCAGTTCGGGCCTGAAGCCAGCCTGGAAGACCTTCAGAAGCTGCTGGGCGGGGCCGCGTAATGACGACCTACATCAGCATCGAGCAGGTCGACGCACTACTGGGCCAGACCTGGGCGCCGGATGAAAAGAAGGCGCGCGCGGTGCTGATGGCCAACACCTGGCTCACCAACCAGGGGCTGCCCGAGTTCGACACGGTTCCCGCCGACGTCGTGCGGGCAGGCGCGGAGGTGGCGGTGGAGGCGGCAGCAGGGAACCTGTACCAGGCGAAGGAAACTGGAGTGCTGAGCAAGTCCGTGGACGCTGACGGTGTGTCGAGCAGCAAGACCTACTCGAGCACGTCCAAGGCCATTAGTGCGGGCGAATCCTTCGCTCTGGCCTTGTTGTCGCGGTATCTGGGCACCGGCCAGGTCAAGATCGTCAGGGGGTGACATGGGGCTTCGAAGCGAGTTGCAGGCTGATCTGGGGCGAGCCTTCGATACGGACCTGTCCGACGCGGTTTCGGTGGTGGATGGCAGCAGGTCGGTGCCTGGGGTGTATGACCCCGATAAGGGCGGTAGTACGCCGGCGACGACCCTGCACTATGCCGGCCGCGGTGTCTTCGGCCAGTACAAGGCCCGGGAGATCGACGGTACGCGCATCCTGTCGTCAGACGTGCGCCTCAAGGCGCTGCAGAACGAGCTGCTCATGAAGGATGGCGACACGGTCACGGAAGAGCCTGCCACGCCCGCTATCGGTGACCGCATCAGCGGCTACCGGGTGATGGATGTCGGGCAGGACGCGGCCAAGGCCACCTGGACCATTCAGCTGAGGAAGTGACCATGCCCCGTGGCTCGAACATGACCACCCGCTACGGCGGCCTGGACGGTGGATTCACCGCCCAGTTGGAGCAGTTTGCAGAGGCGGCCAAGGAGGCGATGGACCTGACCTTTCGCGAGGTCGTGATCATGGTTGGCCGGAGGCTAGTGACCATGTCGCCGGTTGGCAACCCTGACCTCTGGAAGGTGAACGTCGAGGCTCAGGGCAGCGCAGCGGAGCAGATCTCGGCCTACAACGCGAAGGCGGCGGCCATAAATGCCGGCATCACCTCCGACCCGGCCAACTACACCAAGAGCGGCAACCTGAAGGGAGGCCTGCGACTTCGCAAGCCACTGACCAAGCGCGAGCAGCGTGAAAACTTCGGGCTTGGCGTTCGTAGGGTTGGCCAGGGCTACGTGGGCGGCCGCTTCCGCAGCAACTGGCAGCTCACCACAGGTTCCCCCGCCGCAGGCGAAATCGAAGACATCGAGAGCGCCGGAGAGACGCTGGACAGGCTTCTTCTGGCTGCCGGTGATCTCTCCGCCGGCGAGGTCGCCTTTATCGTCAACAACCTGCCGTATGCCATCCCCTTGGAGTACGGCCACAGCTCACAGGCGCCTGGCGGCATGGTGCGAGTCACCGTTGCCGACTTCCAGCGCATCGTCGAAGAAGCCATCAGGATCCACCGAGCATGAGCCACGCAAGAGCACGACAGGCCATCGAGATCAAGCTGATGGCCTGGGCCGCGGCGCGCCCGATCCGGGTCGCAAACTTCGAGCAGGGTTTCGAGGCAGGGCCCGACGAAACCTACCTGCAGGCCTTTCAACTACCGGCGGGCACCACCTGCCGCTACCTGGGCAGCGATGCCTACGAGTACACCGGCGTCTACCAGGTGAGCATCGTTTGCCCGGCTGGCCAGCCACTAGCTACTGCCGAGGCCCTGGTCGGCGAGCTTTCGAGCCTCTTCCGGGTTGACTCGGAACTCAGCCGCGACGGCTTCGAGGGCCTGGTGACCGAACCAGTTGACCAGGGCCCAACCATCACCGAGTCGGCGACCTACACGGTCCCGGCCAGCTTCACCTACCGCGGTGTCGCGGACCAATCGCCCGCTGGGGCATAACCAACCGCCGCCCGGCGGGCTATCAAGAGGAAACACACCATGGCCGCACGCTTCCCGCTGCCAAACGGCGCCGTGCTGGAAATCGCACGCGTCATCGGCGCCGCCGTCCCAATCACCGCGCTGACCAATGCGAAACCGCCCGTTGGGACTTCAGCCGATCACACCATCCAGAACGGCGATGTTCTCCTGGTCAACTCCGGCTGGGCCTTGATCAACGACCGTGCCGTGAAGGCGGCCAACGTGGCAGCCAGCGCCTTCTCCCTGGCCGGTCTGGACACCAGCGATGCGGAGCGCTTCACCCCTGGCGCCGGCGTAGGCTCCGTTCTCCCTGTGTCCGACTGGGTGCAGATTTCCAAGGTCACGTCGTTCAACTCGTCCGGCGGCGAGCAGCAGTATGCGACCGTCGGATACTTGGAAGACGACGATGACAAGCAGTTCCCTACCAACCGGAACCCCACCAGCCTGTCGATCGTGGTGGAGGATCAACCGACCGCCGCCTACGTTGAGGCCGTGGAAGGCTATGACGCTTCGAAGGAGTTGGCCGTGATCCGCATGAAGCTCCGCAATGGCGACCAGATCCTGTACCCGGGCTACGTCAGCATCACCCCCGACCCGACCATGGAGCGAAACAACGTGATGACCCGCACCATCAGCGTCGGTCTCTCGGCTCGTTCGCTTCGTTACCTGGCCGGCGCGTAAGGAGCCCTCATGGCGAAGATCAAGATCGCGCAGAACCCAACGTTCACCGCCGAGGTGAAGATCCCGCGCGTTGGTGGCGAGCCGGTACCGGTAGAGTTCACCTTCCGCTACATGGATCGTGCCGCCCTGGCCAAGCTGTACGACGGCTGGAATCAGGCCTTCGACGCGCACGCCGAGAAATGCAAGGCTGAAGGCGCAAGCCTCGAGCAGTTCACCGCCGGCCAGGTCCAACTGCAGGCCGAACAGGTCAAGGCCGTCACCGCCGGCTGGGGCTTTGACGACAAGTTCACCGATGCGGCAATCCTTGATCTGGTGACCACCTGCGTCGGCACCCCCAAGGCTGTGCTGGATGCCTACCAGGAAGCGTACAGCCCGGCCCGCCTGGGAAACTGAAGGCGGCGGCGCGGGCGCTGTATGAGCAAGGCCCCTCCGCCGAGCAACTGGCGTTTCTGGGGCTGACCTTGGACGACATGGAAACCGAGGACGTGGAAGTTTGGCCAGATGCGTGGCCGGCTTTCTGCCTGTTCGAAGCCTTGGGCACTCAATGGCGACTGGGGCCTGGAGGGCCGTCGGGCCTCGACTACGCTGCCATCCCCAGCACGGCAAAGATGATTAGCTTGAAGCGCCGCGAGCTCCCTGAGGCCTTCAATGACCTGCGTGTCATGGAGAACGAAGCGCTGGCCGTGATGGCCGAGTCGGCGGAGTAGGGCAGCCATCAGAAATCGTCGTGTTCGGCGGGCCATGGCTCGACCGGACGCGCCTTTTGTTGCGTCATAGGGACGAGCAATGAAGCGGCTTCGGCGCATGGAGGCGGGCATGAACAACCAGAAGGCTGATGCAGTGGCGGTGAGCCGACTCGAAACTAGGATCGACCCTAGAGCTAGGGTCGTTCCTTCGAAGTCGCTGGTTCCACGCGATTGGGACGACAGAGAGGTCGTCCCGTTGCGACAAGATGGGCCGTGGGATCCACGAGAGCTGTTATTTGTTGGGCTGACCAGTCAGGACAAAGTGGAAGTGCATTGAGCTGAAGTCCATCGTAAGCGTTCCGTGACTCAGGAAGCGCATGCCAAGGATCAAGTCGTATCGCCGGCCATTTCTTCGCAGAGGAGATGAGGTGAAGTCAGCTGCGTGCGTTGGGTGCCCGAGGTAGTCTGCAAGCGCAAACAAAGCTGGATGTACTTTCTGTTCTGATGTGTGTGTTGCACCCTGAACGACGGTCGTTTGATTGGATGAGAAACCGTGGCGTTCAGCAAAGTCTTCGTCTATGTATTGGTAATCCGCGCCTGTATCGACCAAAGCCAGCGCAGTTATGGCATCAAGCGTGGGATCTGCGTTCATTGTGTCATGCAAAAAAGCCGGGCGGATTGAAACACGCAGCACAGGCACCAACCCTTCGTCCATTGGTCCTGATACCAAAGAGCCGTCTGGCCGAAGGAAGAGTATGGGGGTGCCTGCCAGGTGGGGCGTGCTTAGATTGATCTCGCTTGCGGATGTCACCTTTCTCTCCTTAGACAATCAGGCCCCAGTCCATGGGCTTTCCGGCAACGGACCGGGGCGGTTCATTGGAAGTGCAACGCTACTATGGCGAAATGCTGGCGCGGTACTGGCTTTCCGTCCAGGCTGGATGCTTGGCCAGCCATTCAACTTTGAGCATCAACGCCCAGGCATCGAGAGGAGGTGACCGGTCAAGTCGTCTTTTTTTCTGCGAGATGACTGTTATATTTGGCATCTCGCCGCGCCAAGGCAGGCAAATGAGTGAGTGCTCAATGACTAATAATAATTTTACAAGCCTGGGGTCCTCCCACCCACCCGTGGTGGAAATACTGAATGCCCCCGGGAGCTGGGTGGAGCCCCCCAATATCCGCAGGGGCGGGGAGAGCGGAGTACTTCGGGTTGAGCTAGAGGGTCAGACCTTCTACAAGAAGCAGCAAGTCGGGCATGTCTATCGCAGCCTCTTACACCCGTTTGGGTATCCGACTGTTGCCCGCGAAGCGAAGGCTCTTCGTGCAGCAGCGTCATTGGGCGTGGCTACGCCATCGCTTCTTCACGCCGAAATTCGTAAGCAAGGCGGAGAGTGGCATGCGGTGATGGTGACAGCAGCTTTAGACGGCTTTTTGTCGTTGGAAGACTATTACGCTCACAATTTCGACAAATCACTTGGATCTAGGCGCCACCACGAGATTTTAGAAGCGTATGGCCGAGAACTTGCCCGATTGAACGTTGGCCGCTGGCAGCACGGTTGCTTGTATCTGAAACATGTCTTTGTTGACTTCAGCGAAGCGTGCGTGAAGGTCGCTCTGCTTGACCTAGAGAAGGCCAGGAAGCGTCTTACCGCGAAGCAGGCCGGGCGTCATGACTTGAGACAAGTCAAACGAAGGTCAGGATGGTCGGCGGAGGAATGGGAAGCATTCTGTAGAGGCTATAGATACGCGTTCGGACAGACTGCAGATTTGCTAGCTTGAGGGGACGTACCTCCATTTACTATGACTTTTCGGATTTCATGCTGTGGTGCTTTCCTAACGCAGTATTGAGGAAGGCTTGCATGAGCCGAGCCTTCTCAATCTCTTCCAGTCGGGTGATACCCTCAGCGCGCACTCGGGTCCGCAGTGAAAGGCAGGCGAGCCCAGCCCCGCGCTGGGCTTTTTGCGTCGGGTGCAAAGTTCCCATTCGGCTGTGATAGAGTGCGAATCCACCAACAGTTCTAGGGGGCATAAATGTCTAGAGATGACTACCAACAAAACCACGTTCCACCAGCCAGAACCCCTGCCGCCCCTCAGGCCCCATCAAATCCACCTGCCTCACCTTCTCAGCAAAAGAGCTGAGGAGTGGATCGGGTTGATGAGCGAAGCCATTTTGAGGCGATTGGTGATATCCGCTACGCCTCAAGATATTTCCAGCTTCAGTCTCGTCTCTTTGGCAAGATCGATGGCCTATTCAAGCTAACTTCGGTGGTAGCGGGTAGTTCAGCGTTCGCTGGATTTCTGTCTGGCAGCCCAGCTCTTGCAGGGATTGCTGCCCTCATCACTGCGGTGATAACGGCTCTGGATGTGGTTTGGGGGCCAGGAAGTAAATGCCTCATCTGCTCAGACTTATCGAAGCGGTACACGGAGCTTGAGCGACGAGGCAGGAAGCTTGTGCTAGAAGACCTAGACGACGAAATCTGGAAGTTACGAGAAACCGAGGCTCCCGCCATAGAGGCGCTACGCATTCCTGCCTACAACCAGTCACTCGCTGAGCGTGGCCTCGAGTCTCACAAGATAACTACCACCTGGTGGCAGGATTTTGTGGCTTGGCTGGCATAGCCAATCGTGAGGGGAGGTTGGCGAGCTACTGGGCGTGATAGGCAATAAAATCGGCCGGCTGGCCAACCTGCACGGCATGATGACTGACGAATACGGCGAATTCCGCTTGGATAAGTCCCGCCGCAGCGACAAGCAGGTGGAGAGCTTCGTCTATAACGCTGCGGCTGTGGAGCGCTTCCGGGAGCTTCTTAAAGCTTGAAGGCGTCCACAAAAAAGCCCCGAAGGGGGCTTTTCTGCAATTGCGAAAGATCAAGCCGGCTCCGCCACCCCGCCTGCAAACGTCGAGAACACAGCCGCGAACTCGGGGTTGGCCATCGGGTTTTTGACCAGCAAACTAAACGTCTCTGGTTTTTTTGCTGAGTAGTGGAAATCAATAACTACGCCGCTCACCGTAAACTGCACGCCATCCTGAATTTGGCGCTCAGTCTGGAAACCCGCGTGATTCTTAATGTAATTAACCAGGGTCATCTGGTGTTGCATGCTGATGCGCATAAGTACAATCCTTAAGAGCTATTCCATGACACGCTTTCGCGGGAGCGATATTACTCCTCTCCCGTCATCCTTTGAAGGTGTGCGCTGCAAAGCTTTAAGGTTGACTCGCCAGCCCAAGCGCCCGATCGCCACGGAATTTCCAGCCTGTCCATGCGCGGTTTTTGGCGCTTTCTGCCGATGGTGATAGATTGCCCCCATCAACAAGGAGGGCGCGCATGAAGCGTTTGGCATTGGTGGCGCTGGCCGGGCTGGTCCTGGCAGGCTGCGGGAAGAGCGATATCGACCGGGCGCGTGAGGCGGTTGTGAATCGTCTTAAGGACCCTGAATCTGCGCAATTCCGTAACGAAAGAGTTGTAGGGAAAGATGGATTTGTGTGCGGAGAGGTTAACGCCAAGAATTCAGCCGGCGGTTACGTTGGGTTCAGCAGCTATGCTGCATTCCGACTGGACGACGGAAGCTACCAAGCCTTTCTCGAAAGTGAAGGACAGACTACATTTAAAGAGTCATCCTGCAGATAGATGATGACCATGGCCAAACCCGCTCCGGCGGGTTTTTTATTGTCCGGAGAAAGTATGAGCCAGGGTGATATTGCAGTACTTGGGATACGGGTTGAATCTGGCGAAGCTGCTGCTGCCGCAGACGATCTTGACAAGCTTGCTAAGGCCGGAAAGCGTGCCGAGACCGCGGCTGGCTCTGTAGGCGCCCAGGCCAAGGCATCCGGAGTGTCAATCAGAGATCTTGCTGCCGGCTCGACTTCTGCTGAGCAGGCCATGGACAGGTATACCCGACAGGCCCAGGCTGCCGGGATGTCGACTAAGGCTTATACGGCAGCGCTCCGAGGCGTGCCTGCTCAATTCACAGACATCGTCGTGTCTTTGCAGGGCGGCATGAACCCTTTCACCGTCCTTCTTCAGCAAGGCGGTCAGTTGAAAGATCAGTTCAATGGGATCGGTCCTGCGACGCGTGCGCTTGGCGGATATGTCGCAGGGTTAATCAATCCATTTACTGTTGCCGGTGCGGCTGTTGCTGGGCTGGGCGTTGCGTATTACAAGGGGAGCGAGGAGGCCCAAGAATTTCGAAAAGCGCTCATCCTCACCGGAAACGCAGCTGGAACCAACGCTGGCGCCATGTCCGATCTGGCTCGGCAGATTAGCACTACGGTGGGCACAACCGGGGCGGCTGCTGAGGTGCTTGCCCAGCTCGCAAGTCATGGAAAAGTCGCTGGGGACAGTATTGGCACCGTTGCGACTGCTGCCCTGCAGATGAAAGACGCGACAGACCGGGCCGTAGACGAGACCGTCGCCGAGTTCGTGAAGATCGGCAAGGACCCGGTTGCGGCAGCCAAAGAGTTGAACGAGCAATACAACTTCCTCACCGCGAGCACCTATGCCCAAATCGTAGCCCTCAAGGAGCAGGGCGATACTGTAGGGGCGGCCAAGCTTCTCACTGATACATACGCCCAGACTATCGATGCCAGGTCCAAGGAAATCGTCGAGAACCTCGGCTGGATAGAGAAAGCATGGCGCGGCGTTTGGGGGGCAGCAAAAGGTGCAGGTGATGCTGCATTAAGCTTTGGCAGATCCGAAGGATTCTCGGAGCAACTGGCCAAGGCGCAAAAGGATCTGGCGGATATCGATAAGATACTCGCCGGCAACCCCATTGCCGCCGCTGGCAAGGAGAACCAGGAGCGTCGAGAGATACTGGTTAGCACTATCCAGGCCCTTCAGGATCAGATACGCCTCCAAAAGTCCGCTGACCAGGCTCAGGAAAACTACCGCCAACGGCAGCGTGACTCGATCCTTTCTCAAGAAATGCTGAACGGCCAGCTGCGGACGACAGCAAGCAACCAGGACAAGCTGGCAGCACGCCTGAAGGAAATTAACGAACTCGCCAAGAAGTCTGCCGCCGGCGACGGTGGTCGCGTGTACAGCGAGGCAGAGCTGAACCAACTTCGCGATGCCGCCCGAGAGCAGTTCAAGGACAAGCCAGAGCCGAAGGGGCCGGTCTACCGCGAAGATGCGGGAACCAAGGCGCTGGACCAGGCCCGGCAGCAGTATTCGGTGCTTCAGCAGCAGAACGGCCTGATCGGCGCTCAGATCGGCCAGCAGCAGAAGCTCGGCGAGGCCGGACAGGCATTGGTGAAGTGGGAGCAGCAACTGGCGGACATCAAGGACAAGAAGGTCTTGACCGCCGACCAGAAATCCTTGCTCGCCAACCAGCAGCAGATCACCGCCCAGCTCAAGAAAAACGCCGAGCTGGAGAAGGAAATGCAGCTGCGCAAGGTGGCCACTGAGGAGGCGCAGAAGCTTGCTGCCTTCGAAGCTAACCTGAACAGCCAATTGCAGAGGTCCGCGATAGGTCTGAACAGCAACCTGGCCGGCGCAGGCCTCGGTGACCAGGCGCAGCAGCGTCTCCAAGAGCGCTTCAGCATCGAACAGCAGTATCAGCAGCAGATGGACAACCTGTTGCAGCAGCGCAACGAGGGCAGGATCAGCGAAGAGCTTTACCAAAAGGAGAACTCTGCGCTGCAGAACGCGCTAGACCAGCGCCTTGCCATGCAGGAGCAGTACTACCTTCGGGTAGATGAGCAGCAGTCCAGCTGGTCGCTCGGCGCGAAGGCTGCCTTCAACACCTACCTCGAGCAGGCCCAGAACGTAGCAGGCCAGACACGAACCTTGTTCACCAACGCCTTCAGCAACATGGAAGACGCTGTGGTCTCCTTCGTGAAGACCGGCAAGTTATCGTTCAAGGACTTTGCTGACGGCGTAATCGAGGACCTGATCCGCATCCAGGTGCGCCAGGCTGCAGCGGGCTTCTTGGGTTCGGCATTCGGTTTCCTCACCGGCGGCAGCCAAGCGCTGGGGCAGGGCACCATGACTGGATTCAGCGAAACGATCGCGTCGTCCGGGTTCTCTGGCGGCGGCTACACCGGCGACGGTGGCAAGTTCGAGCCGAAAGGCGTTGTGCACGGCGGCGAGTTCGTCCTTCGCAAGGAAGTGGTGGCCCAGCCGGGCATGCGCAATTACCTGGAGGGTCTCAACGTGAGGGGTTATGCCTCCGGAGGCTTTGTGGCGCCGCGTGTCGCCTCAAACGCAGCGTCCTATGCTGGCGGCCAGTCGGATACCTCGATCGGCTCCATGCCTGCGATCAAGCAAGAAATCACCGTTCAGGGCACTGCCGACGACGCCACCCTGGCCCGCATCCAGCAGGCTGCTCAAAAGGGTGCACAGGACGGCTACAACCTGGTGCTGCGCGACTTCAAGATGAACGGGCCGGCGCGGCAGCTGATCGCCCGCAACCGATAGCAAGAAGGAGTACTGCATGGCTATCCAATGGCCGGCATCGCTGCGCCCGTCGGAAATGACGTGGGGCATAGTCAACAACAGCCGCGCCTTCACCTCGACGCTCTCCAATGCCCAGCAGATTGTCGGGCAGCCGGGCGCGTACTGGCAGTGCACGATCACCTTCGGGCTTCTGACTAGGCGGCAAGAGCGCGAGCTTTCCGCCTTCCTCGGGCGCCTGGATGGGATGTTCGGCACGGTAAACCTGCCGGCGTTCACCAGGCGACGGGCGAACAACGTCGGCGCACTGAAGGTGGTGAGCGGGCCGGCGCAGGCCCGGGCCATTCAGATCAACGGAGCCACTGCGAACGCACAGGTGTTCTCTATGGGGGACTACCTGACGATCGCCGGCGAGATGTTCGAGGTGGTTCAGCCGGCGACGGCGAACGCCCAGGGCGTGGCAGTGGTGCAGATCAATAAGCGCATTCGGCGCTCAATTACGGCCGGAACGGCAATTGAGTACCTCAACCCGTACTCAGAAATGCGCATGACCCAGGACACCTGGAGCATGACCGTGCGCCAGGCCGTGTCGAACGGCAGCTACCAGTTCAGGGAGGCCTTCTGATGCCCTCGACGTTCCCATTCAGCCAGAGCGTGGTCGATATCATCGCCACCGGCAAATTCCTCAGCGTGTACGCCTGCCAGCTCGACTTCGAGGATGGCCCGGTGTACGCACACACAGGTACTGGTGACCTTGTGATTGGCGGCATAACGTATCTGGGGGTAGGGCAGTTCGGCGAGGTCGGGCAGTCGCAGGAGAGCGACAACTCGAACTCGCCCATGTCGATCGACTTGGCCCTTACCGGCCTGGACAGCTACATCATCACCGAGACCAACATCCGGGGATGTCGCGGGCGCTCGGGCAAGCTGATGTTTGTCGTGTTCGACGAGCAGGGTAATTACGCCGCCGACATCCTGTTCTCCGGCCGCATGGACGCCGCCACTTTTTCCTACGCCGGCAACGGTGAGGACGGCAACAAGATCACCGTCCCGATCGTTGACCGGATGGCCGAGTGGAGCCGCACGGGCACCGAGCGGTTCACCGACGAGAACCACCGGGCCCGCCACCAGGGCGACCGGTTCTTCTACGCCATCGCCCAGATGTCCGAATGGCCCATCTACTGGGGCTCCAAGAAGGACGCCCCGACGTTCGCCTACGAGAAATAGCCATGCGCTACCGAGACTGGACCACACGCCTCAGCGAAGTGATCAAGGCCGCCTTAGAGCGGCCTTTTTCATGGGGCGAATTTGACTGCTGCCTGTTTGCGGCGGACTGCGCGGTAGCGGTGTGCGGTACCGACCCGGCCGAGGCGTACCGCGGCACCTACGAGACCGAGGCGGGGGCGAAGCGGGCGCTGAAGAAGCAGCACGGAAGCCTTGAGGCAGCATGGGATGCCTGCTTCGCCCGGGTTGCGCCGGCATTCATCCAGCGCGGCGACATTGCCATGTACGAAGCGCCCGGCGGCAGGTCCATGGCCGTGTACTGGGCAAACGAATTCTGGGCGACCACTGACGACGGCGTGGCCCGCGTGGTGTGCGACCCGCTTGCGGTCTGGAGAGTTGAATAATGTCCAATGGCGTCAGGAAGATTGCTCAAGTCGCCGTCGGCGCGGTCATTGGCTTCGTGCAAGGCGGCCCGGTGGGCGCGGCCATTGGCGCCGGCCTGGCGTTCTACATGGCCGAGCAGCAGGAGAAGCTGAACACCAAGTCGCCGATGCGCGACAACGAGCCGTCGGCCCAGACCGTCCGCTCCTCCAAGGCGCCCGCGCGCTTCATCCTTGGTCGGGTCAGCACCGGTGGCGTGCTGGTCTGGGCGCAGGAGCAGGTCGGCGACCAAACCGATGGCGAGTGGCTGCACCTGGTGTACGTCCTCTGTGAAGGACCGATCGATGCCCTGGAGAACATCTACCTGGGCGAGGAGGAGATCTCCACCTACGGCGAGTACGCCTCCTACGAGCTCGTGGTCAACCCTGCGGCGGTGAACGCCTTCCTGAAGGCCAACTGTCCGGACTGGAAGGACGAGCAGATCGGTCGCGGCCTGTCGTTCGTGCGCCTGTCGCTGAAATACAACGCCGAGAAGTTCCCCTCCGGCATCCCCGACGCACGCTTCATCGTCCGTGGCCGTAACGATATCTACGATCCGCGCAGCGGCATGGCCGTGTACACTGAGAACACCGCGCTCCACATCCTCTGGTTCCTGCGCAACCGCTGCGGCGTGCCGGACGATGAGATCGTGTTTGAGACCTTTGCCAGCGGCGCCAACGTCTGCGACGAATCGGTCGCCAACCCTGACAGCACCACCAGCCCGCGCTATCGCAGCAGCTGCGTGATCGGCGCCGACGAGCAGCGCACCAACGTGCTGCAGAAGCTCGAGGCTGCCTGCGGTGGTCGGACTATCCGCGTCGGCGGGCGCTGGATGTTCCAGGCCGGGGCCTACTACGGCCCGTACGACTTCGAAATCACCGAGGACATGGTGATCGGTACCATCACCGGCAGCACCGAGCCGACCAATGACGCGGCGATCAACACGGTGCGCGGCACCTTCATCGATACCTCGCAGTCTTGGACAGAGACCGATTACCCCGAGGTCAGCGTTGCCGAATGGGTGGTCGAGGACGGCGGGGAGGCTGCGGAAACGCTGTCATTTTCCTATGTAACTGACGCCTACCAGGCCCAGCGCCTGGCGAACATCGAGCTTCGCCGCCGGCGCGCGGGTGGCACCATCAGCATTCCCATGAACTTTCTGGGCTACAACTGCCGGCCGGGTCGCGCAGTGCGCGTGAACCTGCCATCGCTGAACATCTTGGGCGAATTCATCGTCACCAACTGGAGCATGGGTGCGGACCAGGGGTGCACCGCCCAACTGCAGCAGTACGATGCAGCGCAGTTCGACGACGCCGTGGGCCAGCCGTACAACCCGATCGGCTTCATCAGCCTCCCAGCAGGCGGCCTGGGCAGTCCAACCGGGCTTGCCTGGACGGTTGAAGAGTCGGCAGAGGTCACGCAGGGCGTTCTGAGCTGGGTGCAGCCGGCCGGTATTGTGACCGCATACGCTGTCACCGTACGCCAAGGCTCCAACGCGGTGCAGGCCCAGCAGGTGCCGGCAACCACCCTGCAGCTGCCGCTGTCCGGTCTGCCCTCTGGCAGCTACACCTTGAGCGTGGCTGCCCTCGGCCCGCTGACCCGCTCCGGCGAAGCCAGCATCACCGTGAGCATCGATGGTCCGCCCATCCCTGAATCGTGCGTGGTGCAGTCGACCATCGACGCTATCACGCTGATCCCAGGCAACACGCTGCATGGGCTGAACGGCGGCACTTACGAGTATTTTTTCTCGACCAACCCGCAGGCCACGCAGGGCGATTACCTGGGCCAGGGCCTGACCTTGACCCACACCGGGCTGGCATTCGCCACCAACTACGCTTACTTCGTGCGATCGAAGAACGCCTACGGGGTGAGTGCTTTCCTGAAGGTGGTGGCGTCCACGTCTAACGATGTCACCAACATGCTTGGCGCGCTCAAGGACAAGATCGATAGCGGCATCCTGGCCCAAGAGTTGCGCAAGGAAATCGAGCTTATTTCGGGGCCGCCGACGCTGGACGGATCGGTTGCGCAGCGGGTTGCTGCTGAAGCTTCGGCGCGCATTCAGGCGATCGATGCGGAAGCCGCAGCCCGCGCTCAAGGCTTGTTGAGCGAGGCTCAGGCGCGTGGTGCTGCAATCACCAGTGAGGCTCAGACGCGGCAGTCGGCCGACACTGCGCTGGGGCAGCGAATCGATACCGTCACCGCTTCAACCGGGAACAACGCCGCGGCGATCCAGGCGGAGATCACCGCTCGCACTACTGGCGACACGGCGCTGGGCCAGCGGATTGACACCGTGGCGGCCAGTAGCGCATCGAACTCGGCAGCGATTGGCAACGAAGTCACGGCGCGAACCAATGCGGACGCGGCCCTGGCCTCACAAATCGCGACCATTCGCGCCGAATCGGGGGGCTTCGACACTGCTCTCAACTATGGGTTTGCCTCGACGGTTGAGGGCTGGAGCGGCGTGCGCAGCACATTGGCCGTTGAGAATGGCCGACTGATCGTCTCGAACACCGCTGCAGACGCCTACATCGCATCGCCTACGGTGTCGTTCAGTGGCCGAGACAACGACCGGATCCGGTGCCGCATCACGCGACGCTCGGGTTCGGGATGGCTGGGGCAGGTCCTGTACTTCACGCCGGGGCATTCCTCCTCGCCGTCGTACAGCAAGGTCATTGCCGACCCGGGCATACCGACGGGACAGTCGGTGGTGGTCGAATGGGACATGTCCCAGCTGACAGCGGGTGGCAACGACTGGACCAGCAGCACCATCACCCGAATCGTGATTTACCTGAGCGCTGCTGCGGGTGACGTGTTTGAGATCGACTGGATATCCATCGGGCACATCGCGCCTTCGGCCTCTGTTGCATCTGTGGTCGAGGAGCAGGCAGCGCGGATCAGCGGCGACCAGGCGAACGCTCAGGCCATCACTGGCCTGTCCAGCAGTCTACAAACCACCAATGGCAATGTCACTCTGGCCCAGCAGGCGGCACAGGCGGCTTCCGATAAAGCTGGCGCTAAGGGTGAGGTCATTTACGGCAGCGCGGAGCCGGCCACAGACAAGCGCCTGGCGCAGAATCTGTGGATCGACACCACCAGCAATGCCAACACGCCGAAGCGATGGAGCGGCTCGGCCTGGGTGGCTGTTACGGACAAAGCGGCGACCGACGCGGCGACTGCAGCTGCGCAGGCGCTGGCCCAGGTTGCGACCAAGGCGGATGCCTCCGCTCTTCAGGCGCTGGATACCAAGGTCACGAACCAAGGGGGCCAGCTTACCAGCCAGGGGGAGGCGCTGACGCAGTTGCAATCGACTGTCGGCAACATCGGCGGATCAGGCTCCAACCTGCTGAGCGACCAATACAGCTGGCTGACCTCGACCACGCTTCCGGCTACCGTTCTGGGGCCTAACACCACGCGTGTCGGCGTTGCAGTGGCTGCCGCAGACTCAGGCTTCGGCTACCAGGTGACGGCAAACTCTGCGGTCGAGTACCTGATGCTGTGCCCGGTATACGGTGACACAGGGTTCAACCTGCGGATCGAGCCAGGCACCTACCTGGTGTCGATGTATGTCCAGGGCAGCGCCGCCGGGACCGCGCGGGTATCGCTGTTCAATGGCACCTCCCGTGTGTCGCCTGACGTAGCCTTCACTACCACCCGTCAGCGCCTGACGTTCCCGGTAACGGTCACCGACAGCGCTCGGGTGGCGGTGACGATCTACTTCAACCGGACTTCAGTCGCCAACCTGTCGGTGGTGATCGACTCGGTGATGGTCGAGAAGCGCATTGGTGAGAACAATGCGCCATCGCCGTTCGTGGCCGGCCCGTCGGCGCGAGCCTTGGCGGGGCAGGCAACCGCCATCAGCCAACTTAGCACGCAGGTCACGCAGCAAGGGGCGACGATTACTGCGCAGGCAACACGCCTTGATGGCCTCTATGTCCAGGTCAACCCCGAGCTGGAGGGTGATGCCTCCGGTCTGGCTGGCGCTACGGGTGGATTGGTCGGGGTGTGGACAGAGCAGTCCGCTCGCGTCGAGGGCGATATCGCCCAGGGCCGGCGCGTGGACACCGTTCAGGCACAGATGGGGCAGACCAACGCATCGATTCAGCAATTGAGCGAGGTGGTGGTCAGCCTGGATGGCGAGGTCTCCGCGAAATCCACATGGAAGGTCGAGACGAATTCTCAGGGCAGGCACGTTGCCACGGGCATCGCCATCGGCAGTGACGGTGTCGAGGGAGAGATCCTGCTCTCGGCGCAGCGCGTGGCGATCATCGACGGGGTTAATGGTCAGACGGTTCTGCCGTTTGTGGTGCAGAACGGCGAGGTGTTCATCAACCAGGCGGTGATCAACAAGGCCTTCATTCAGGAAATCGTCGCAGGCATGACTATTCGATCCGCTGCTTTGAACGCCCAAGGCCTGCCGTTGCTGGAGATGAACTTTGTCACGGGCGCAGTGAGCATTCGCGGGCAGGATGCCAACGGCTCAACGCTGCTGAACAACGGCGGCCTGTACGTCTACGACATCAACGGTATTGAGCGGGCCGCTGTGGGGAGGTTGACCTGATGGCCGATTTGTACGGGCTCCGCACGCGGGATGCGGTCGGGGCCATTACCCTGGATACCACTATTACCCCGATCCGCTCCCTGAAGATGATGCAGGTGGTGGGGAATGGCGCGCAGGACCAGTACATCGCCATACCTGAGATTCAGGCGGCGTCGTTCGTGGTGGTGGACGCGTTGTTCGATTCTGGTGAGAACACGTACAGCCCCCAAGCCTGGTACTCGCAGGGCCAGCTGCAACTTCGCCGCCCCATGAGTTTGCAATGGCAGGTGATGATTCTCTCGCAGGGCGGTGAGCCATTCGCCGCCCCCGGGAGCTATGGGATTCGGGCGAAGAACAACTCTGTGCGCACGCAGATTGACGCCGTCAACAAGCTGCTGAACGTCCGGTACAACGGCGCGCTCAACCTGGGCCAGCAGGGGCCAGGGTCAGGGAGCGTCATTCAGTGGGGAGATGTCACATTTCCTGCGCCAATCACGACGGTTGAGCGGCCTTTGATCTTCTTCAATGCCGCCGACTACATGATGATCGGCAACCTTTCCGTCAAGGGAGGGCCTGGAAACTGGACCGGATTCCGGATCAAGTCCTTTCCCTCCCGGGCGGCCCACGGGGACATTGCCCTCTACCCCATGGCAATCAAGTGGTTTTGCGCGAGCTACCTGGCGCCAAGTACTCCTGTGGGCGAATACGGCGCCTCGGTTCGTGATGCTGTGGGGAGCCGGATTTTCGTCACCACGGCAAACCTGTCCCTGCTCAACAGCCAGCCCGCGACCACGCAGTTTGTCACCGCCGGCACGCCGATCACTGGAGCAGGGTATTACGCCTCGCCCGCGCAGATGCCGTGGACTGGCAGTTTCGAGGATTACGTGTTGGGGAACGCTCTGTTTTCAAACACCAACGTGGGGCAAACGACGCAGCCGATCCGAGCCAACTTCGGCGGATTCCTTTCCGGGAATAGAGGTGTCCTGCAGATGTACTGCGAGAACTTCGACGGGGTCAACCCGGTAAGTGTCAACGGGCGAACGCTGTTCGCTTCTCGCCCCATGAAGCCAATTTAAGGAGCCCAAATGACCAAACAAGTAATCAACCTGGGTACCGCGCCGAGCGGCGCCGGCGGAGATGATCGACGCAGCGCCTGGCTGAAGGCCATCGCGAATTTCGACGAAATCTATCAATTTATGGACGGGCTGCAGAGCCAGGCCAATAGCAACGGCTATTTCGTAAAGTACCCTGACGGCACCATGGAGGTTACCGGCTTCGTGATTCTGCCGGCCCAGGTGATCAGCATCGGCGTGTCGGCCACCCGTGTGTTCGCTGCGCCCTTCGTGGGCATCCCTACCGTGGTGTACTCCTGTGATGGCGCGTCGGGCACCGGTGCCCAGAACGACGTGGGGCTGGTGAACATGAACGGCACGTTCATCGCGGTCACTCAAACCCAGTTCACGCTCAACTCCTACTCGTACCGAAGTGCAACCGCCAACCCTACCCGCTGGTCGTTCAGAGCGACAGGCCGCTGGAAATAACCCACATGCCATCCAATCCACCCGCTTCGGCGGGTTTTTTTATGCCCGGAGAAAGCCTCATGCCTTACATCGTCATCAACTCGAGCAACTTCTACGACCCCGCCAACCTGGTTGAGCACCCTACAGAGGCAGACGCCGACGCTGCCGCCCGCGAACTGCTGAAGGCGCAACCTACGGCCATTGTTCGAACGGCCCAGGTGATCAAGCGCTACAGCGCGCAGGTGCAGATCACTGCCGAAGAAGCGCAGGACGTTTTGCCTGAGGCCGTGGTGGCAGAGGAGGCTGCACAATGAGCACTCCTCGCGGCATCCGCAACCGAAACCCCGGCAACATCGATTTCAACCCGCGCAACGACTGGCAGGGCCAGATCGGCAAGGAACCTGGTGGCCGCTTCGCCATCTTCGACACGCCCGAGAACGGCATCCGCGCCCTGGGCAAGCTGCTCATCAACTACCGGGGCAAGGACGGCATGCCCGGTGTGGGCGGGAAGGGCATCGACACAGTGCTCGAAACCATCAATCGCTGGGCGCCGAGCAACGAGAACGACACCCAGGCCTATGCCTCGGCCGTGGCCAAGCGCATCGGCGTGCGCACCACTGAGCCGATCAACATCAAGGACCCTGCCACGCTGCGCGGAATGGTGGTCAGCATCATCATCCACGAGAACGGCAGCAATCCTTACGCGGCGGCGATCATCGACGAGGGTGTGCGGAGGGCGCTGGCATGAAGTCTTGGGCCATCAGGGTGGCAGTGCTGCTGGCGCTGCTGGCTTCGTACTGGGGCGTCTACCAGCACGGGCGATCGGTGGAGCGGGCCGAGGCCGCCGCTGCATCGGCGAAACGGGACAGCGGCGACCGTCTGGCCGAAGTAATCGGCGAGCGCGGCGCTCGACAGGAAGAGCAACGACGCGCCCAGGCGCAGGAGGAGGCGAGAGCCAATGCTCAGGAAGAACGAACGATTGCTGTTCTTGGTGCCGCTGGCGCTGATCCTGCTGGTCAGCGGGTGCGCGGTGACGCAGCCAATTTCGCCGCCGCCGTCAGTTGCCCCGGCACGGATACCGCCGCTGTCGCCCGAGGCCAGGCAGCCACCCGCGCCGCCATGGTGCTCTCCGACCTGTTCGCACGGGCTGATGCTAGAGCGGGAGAGCTGGCGAAAGCTTATGATCTCGCCCGGATTGCTGGGCAACAGTGCGAGCGAGAGCGCGACTCCCTGACGCCGCCCAGCTGACCGAGTTGCCGTCGGGCTTGATCTGTGGCTACGATACTGTATCGATATACAGTGTTGGTGCCCTATGTACTTCCTTCTCGTCCGCCGCCGTGTGAATGGCCTGGCTATCCCCTCCGAATCCCGCGCCTGCACGACGCCAAGGTCAACGGCATGGCCCAGCTCGGCATGAACATCAACGGGGTCGAGGACATCGACGGCGTGCTGTATGCGCAGTCCTGGTGGTGCAGGGCCGAATGATGAGCACATTGCCAAGAGCTTGGCTGGATGAGCTCAACGACCAAGCCGAACTGATCAACGACCCAGATGGCCGCGCAATCGTCCTGGCCGAGATGGCATTCGCTGCTCACCGGCGCCGAGAGATCGATTCAGATCAGCTGTCTGACATGCTGGAGTTCGTCGAGGCTGCGCGATACTTCGGATTGAATGAAGTTGATGAGTGGTACGAGCTAGGGATATTTGGCCATCATGAGCCGTTGCCGGAATGGGGAAATCAGTTCTTCAAGGGAGTTGGCAAGGCCCCACCCAAGGATAGGTAGGCCGTCGGCAGAACGCCGGAGGAGGAGGCTTCGACTGTCTAAAACCGCGCTGCAGCTTCTCGGTTTTACTGGGCGAAACTCGCCCAAAATCGCCAATGCATATTTGACAGGGTCGACGCATAGGCCGCTGCTGGCGCGGCCTGAGGTCTATTTTCCACACTACTGCTGCATTACTGGCAGTTGCGCACGTCGAAGAGGTATGACCCGATTACTTCGGCCCGACGTGCAAATTGTTCGATGGCCTTGCTCCTCAGCAGCTCATCCCCGGCTTCCAATTCCACAAGCACACTGTGGATGGCGTCGTAAAAACGCTCGTAAGGGATCGAATAGCCCAGCTGTGCAAAAGCCACATTGAGCGCTTGGTGAAACCGCTCCTCATCCTGTGGGTGGCGAGTGTGCCAGGTTCTAACGCGGAGCCACGGTAGCAGAAACGTCTGCAGCGCTATTACGTCCAATGATCAAATTCCATTTGGTGTTGGGAGCCCTGAGCATAACGATTTTTTACCTCCTGCTTAAGAAAAAATCGATTCCAAAACTTAAGCGTCGACCCTTGCGGTGTGCGGCTTGTAGCCGTGCCGTTTCGTCTCTGTTTTGGAATCGAATTTGCCCCTGATGCGGCATGGATTGGGCGCTTATACCACGGTCTTGAAAACCGTTGAGTAGAACCTACGCCTAGGCGCACCCGTTGGGCGGCTCGACATCAGCCTCTGCGTACGACTGCTTTCGACCCATTGAGGACACCCGCAGGGTCGTGACGATGGGTAGACCAGATCGACTCCATGGTCGGGAGGTTACCTTAGTATTACGCAAGCAAAGGGCGAAGGAAGCTTCTCTCGTAGCTCACGATGAACTTCAATTCGGACGCTTCCTCAACCAAACGCAAACATTCAGGATCGACTGCGGCTTCTTGTCGATACCGTTCGTAGTCGGCAAGGCTGGAGAAGCTAAAGAGGCAATACGCGACGTTATTTGCTCCTTCAGCTGGGAGGAAGTAGCCGTGATGCTGTCCACCCATTCGGGTGACTACTGGAATCCAAGCGCGAGAATAGCGTTCGAACGCATTGATCTGATAGGGATCTATGACGTACCGGACATGGCAGGTGATCATGAAATCGTTCCTTGATTTGGGATCGTTATTCTAGGGAGAGGCGACGGCGGGTCAAGAGCAATTGCAATTGCAATTGCCCAAGTGTGGATGTGGTTCTTGAATCGCCCCCGGTGTGGTATCACGAATGGCCGCAATGGGTCGAAAGCGGACCGCCAACGGCAGCCACCAGGTGATACCAATTTTGATACCACTGATACGAAAATGAGGGGTGGAGGAGGGGGATTTCGCCCAATAAAATCAACCCCTTAGCACCGCTCAACACCCCTAAAATACTGCATGGTGATGTTGGCGGTGGAGATCAAGGAGCTTACCTATCAATAACTTACGTGGCTTCTTCGCAGCTGCGGACCCATTTCGGACCAATCTGGAGCTTTTCCAGCTCCTGCCAGTCGTTGGACGAGTTAATCCAGCGCGCATGAGTCGATAAGAGCATCTGCACGCTATGCCCGAGCTGTTGGGCGATAAATGCGGGGGGTGAGGCCGAACATTGCGTGCATTGTCGCATAGGTGGGGCAGCGTTTGTATGGGGCGCCGCGCCTGATCCTCAAATCGTTGAGCATTGGCATCCACTGCCCGTCGGCATTTCCCGTGATGGATGGCCTTGGCAGCCCTGTCGCGGCAGTGGAAGGAGGGAAGACGGGCTAAAGAAAAATGGAGCTTTTGTTCGTGACCGGTGGTCAAGCTAGTTGGATAGGCCTAATTACAAATGAATGGCCTGCCCGTCCTGGTTTCACCAACAAGCCACCGACGGTGGAGGAGAACACGATGCGAAGAAGAGGCGGCGTGTACTGGGCGTGGTCAGACCCCACGCTTCACCATCGATCCCACGAAGAAACGCTGCACGACGGCACCCTCATCGATGTGCAGGTGAGACTTTCGCGCACCGGTGGAACGCAACTTTTTCTAGGTGTCTACGCACGCTCCGGCATGGCACTGCATGAAGAGGCCTACGACTCCAGGCCCGGCGAATCGATGTACCGGTCGCTAGCCTGGGGTATTGGTCAAGCGCGTCGAGTTGCTGATGGGTGCACCCCTGCTGGAGAGGGATAAGAGCTGGCCGGCGTGCATGTGTACTCCCGTCAGGATTGCCATTTCGGCCGAAATATGGCGGCGCACGTTAACGAATGTACCGAGGTAAAACCAACGTGGGCCAGGCGATGCCGGCATTGATCTAAGGAGCATGAGATGAAGCAATTAGTGCTGGTGGCTTTGCTGGCAGCGTCAGGCGCCGCTCAGGCTGGGATTCCACTGTTCAACGCAACATGCCCCGGGAAAATCGAAGTCCATGCAGGCAAGGGCGGCCCGATCTACATCAATGGCAAAGAGGGCAAGCTGAAGAAGGTCAACGACAACTACTTCGAAGCCAAGGCCAGCGGAGTGACCATTTCTCTGTCGATCAATCCAGACGGCTCTCCGAGCGTTTCATACACCGGAAGGAATCGGGCCAATGGCGTTTGTCAGGTGAAGGAGCAGGGCTCTTGAAGTGCTGGCAATCCGCAAAGTCATCCATTAGGCGGCTGTAGTGCTGCAACGGTTCTCATTGCAACGGCCGTACGCTGTTCCAGTTCGCCGTGTCGACTAGAATTGGAACAGAGGGGACTGCGAGGTGAGTCATGCGCTACTCAAAGATCAGGCCGTTTCTCTGGTGGGCTGGCGCCTTGCAGTTTTTCGCGATCCTGGCGGCCATCGAGCATAGGGCATGGGATGTGGTGTTCATTTGCCTGATGGTGATTGCGGTGGGTATGTGGTTCGCCCGAGATGCGCAGCGTTTGGAGGCCAGCAAGCACCCGAGTACCAGATAATCAGCCTCGCCGGACAAGCAGAAACACGTTCGTATAGATTCCGCGGCGCCCTGGTACACGCCATGCAGCGATTTGACAGTGTCCTGCTTCACAGGCGCGCAAGTGCGCGCCGGTGCCTGGCCCGAGATGGACTACACTTCGAGCCGAAGCTGATTGTGACCGGGCTTCATCAAGCTATCGTCGCTCTGGCGATTCACACCGACGGGCCTTCAATGGCTCAAAGAGGGTGCACCAATGGCGACCATCGATACTGAAGTCTTCGCGCAAGGGCTGTTGCAGGTCGAGGCCTGCTGGCAGAGGTATATCTCATCGCAGCGACTTGCCGAAGGGTTGAGGGGGAACGCCCTGAAGGGTGCCCTTGAGCTTGCTGACCAACACTTCAGGCATTTTCAGAACCAGAGTCAGCGATTCTATGCCGAGGTTCGCAAGCGCGTGACTGACGCTGAAAAACTGGAACGCGACATGGCGTTATACCCTCACTACTACCTGCCAAAGTCTTGAGATCGGTTACGTGGCAAGGCGCTCGCATTGGGCGAGCGCCTCGTCAGCCTTCCGGCGGGTTCACACCACAGACAAACTCATCCGAGCCAAGCCGGTGCGAGCCGAATTCCACGACGTAGCCGTCACCTCGGCGCTGTGCCTCTGCCTTGGCAGTCTTCTGGTCGGCATAGACGTCGACAAAGTGCCAGGGATGCATGGCGCGTAACACCCCCCATCCCAGTACCCAGCCCTTGTTGTCAGGGTCGGGCGGAAGGTTTTTGGCCAGGCTGCGTATGCTCATGTCTCTCTCCTTGTAAGGGGCCACTTGACGGTACTACCGCTGAAAACACTTTGTAATCTGAATGTTTATCCACGCTGGATGGGTGGCCAGCCAAGTCAACCCACACCTGGCTGCATGAAACACGATCAGCGGCCGCCCCCCGGCCCGAACCTCCGGCCTTTGCGCAGTCCAACGTATGCAAGGCCTTGCTTCGCCTGGCCGGAGGTATGCACATGAAACGCAAGACTGCATGGGTTGTCGTGTTGTCAGGGTTGTTGTTGCTCAGTGGCTGCTGGCCGTACTGGCACGACGGAGGCCATCATCACCGGCATTACTACGATAACGATCGTGGGGGGCACCAGGACTATCGTCGCTACTGACGCCAGTCAGCAAGCAGCACTCTAGCCATCAGCTATTCGCCCATCACCAGAGGATAGGGCGGATAGCTTGCAGGGGCGTCATGCTTCATCGAGCAAGCGCTCAGGGTTGAAAAAGAACGATGCAATGATCACGGCGCTTATCACGCCCAACGCGTCCGCGATCAGCAACAGGAATTCACTGCCATCTCCCAGCAGCGCCTTATGGCTGACGGCGAAGCTTGCCCCGTGGGGAAAGGCGGCAATGCCCAGCAATGCCACCGCCAGCGCAGCCGACAACAGCCTGATATACGCCCTGCCAAACGCCAGCGTGTAGGCCCAGAAGACAAAGATGCTCAACACGGCAAGGCCGGTGGACGTCACGAACTGCGCGAGTACTTCCAGCCACCACACCATGGTTTTCTCCTGAACGGTGCACCGGGTCGGTTCCCATGAGAATCATGGCCAGTTGAAATCGTTCCGCTCGGCTAAAGAAATAACGCGAAAGCCACATGAGCGGCCGGCCATCGACCCTCGCGCATATAGCGAACAAGCCTATAGTGCTACGCAGGTTGCGCAGTACCATGGGCCAATGAAAACCAAAAAAGGGCGTAGTGCTTGGCAACGCTTTCCCAAGTTCCAGAGGGGGCAGCAGGAGCGTGTCGCGTGAAGAGTTCAAGATCGGTCGCAGGCGCAGTACTGTTAACCACTTTCGCCACGCTGTTCATGGCCGGGTGCGCCCAGAACCCGGATGTGCGGGAGAGCCATGATTATACGTCTGGCACCACCGGGAGAAGTACGCCAGCCTATCTGGGGTGCGTCAAAGGTGAACTTCAAGGCAACGTGAAAACCTATGAAGTGGACGGCGACAACTCGGTAAAACTGTACGTCGAAAGTACCGACCCCAATAAGGCTGATGGCCTGGTCGAACTACGCGGCACGGGAACCCAGCGCCAGTTCACCGCCTATCAGCGCGACGCCTGGTACGACCATGGCAGGCTGCTTGACGCTGCATTGATGTGCAAAAAAGCCTGATGTGTTGATCTGCAAGTGCAAAAAGCCCGCACATGAGCGCGGGCTTTTTGCGATGGGTGCCGATCCCTCAGCGTTTTTGATTCTAAGGGAAGCCACTGGCTTGCCCCATTCGACGGAAGTCTTGCGCTATTGCATTTCAGGCAAAGACACGACCTTGGTGGATTACTTCTGCGGCTCGATCCCGGCTAGAATGGCGCACGTTCCATTCTGGTTAATTGCAAATGCCAACGTTTCGCATCCTTTTATGTTCCGTAGTTGCTGCCAGCCTTGCCGCGTGCGCAAACCCAGGCAAGCCTACCGCCAGCAAGCTGACTGCAAAATCCCCTGAAGATTACGCCGCCTGCGTACTGCCAAAGTGGCAGGCGTTGTCCCCCCAGACCACGCAAAAATCCATCAACCACGGTTATCGGCTGACCGCGCCCAGCGCCGTGACTTCGGACGAAGTGCTGGAAGTCGTTGAATATCACGACGGCAGCCGGGCAACGTTCTATAAAGGCAGTTTCCTGTCGAGTGACAAGTTGCGCCTGGCCGCCAGAGAGTGCCTGGAGTAACCGGCAGCCCTTGGCATCAATAGCCTGAACCGCCCATGCCGCCCATGCTGGGCAATGCTTGCCGGGACTTGAGCTGCGCATTGCTCCATTCGGCGCAGGTCATGAAGCTGGTCTTGTCGACCTTCCCGGCCTGGTCGAAGCTGACCATGTAGGGCTGTTGCTTTTGCCCCGGCTGGGTGAGCATGTAGTCGAAGCAAGTACCCGGCACTGCCGTGCGCTCGGACTCGGCGCCCGGCTTGCCGCCAATTTGCAGCACTTGCGCTTTGCTCATCCCGGTATCGACTTTGGCTACCAGCGGCTGGTCATGATAGAGGGATGCGTTGCTTGAACAGCCCGTCAGCGCTGCCAATAGCAGGGTCAGCGCACATGTTGAATGGTTCATGACCGTGCTCCCGTCAGAGAACGCCGTTACCAGACAGCATCAATCCACTCGGCTATTCATCATACGCCTGTATTGCGTCACCCGGCGCAGCGTGCACCACTTCACACATGGCGGGGCAGGTAGCTTGCTATCTGGCGCGCTGCGCCATGTTCAGGCTTCGACACTGGACCTCGGCGTCGGTCTTGCTGGGGTAACTGGGTTTGAGCCGCTCCTTTTCCTGATTGTCATAGATATCGAAACCACCACACACGGTTGCCGCGTAGTAGCGGCTGCCGATGCGGAACGATTGCTTTTCGATGGGCACAGCCGGAACGATAACGAATCTCGGTTGCATGTTTCGTGCCTCCCCAGGCAGAGACCTAAGTATTAGTCGGGCCTTTGCTAGCCATCAAGGCGGCTCATGAAGAAAAGATTGCAGCTCCCCGCCGCTCGATCTGTCATCAAATGAAAACCCGCTGTCGCCCGATGCGAAGCGTCCCGCACCCCGAGCGCTTACATTCCAATTACCCAGAACTGACGCCTTGCGTCCAGATCGATGATTGGAGAGACAAGCATGTCCAAAGTCGTACGTTTCCATCAGACCGGTGGCCCCGAAGTGCTGCGCTACGAGGATGCCGAGGTCGGTGAGCCCGGTCCGGGGCAGGTGCGCCTGCGTCAGGTGGCGGTTGGCCTGAACTACGCCGACACCTACTTTCGCAACGGTACCTACCCGATCCCGCTGCCCAATGGCATCGGCGTGGAAGCGTCCGGCGTGGTGCAGGCGGTAGGCGAGGGCGTGAACCAGGTGGCGGTGGGTGACCGGGTGACCTACACCGGCTTCCTCAACACCCTCGGTGCCTATTGCACCGAGCGCCTGATCCCCGCCGCGGCGCTGATCAAGCTGCCGGAAACCATCGCCTTCGAGACCGCCGCCGCCATGACCATGCGCGGCCTGACCGCAGCCTACCTGATGCGCCGGCTGTACGCCTTCAAGCCCGGCGACACCGTGCTGCTGCATGCCGCAGCCGGCGGCGTTGGCCTGATCGTCGCGCAATGGGCGCGGCTGCTGGGGCTGAACGTGATCGGCACGGTGTCCACCGAGGCCAAGGCCGAGGTCGCCCGCGCCCATGGCTGCAACCAGATCATCAACTACAGCGTCGAGGACGTGGCCAGCCGCGTGCGTGAGCTCACCGATGGCGTCGGCGTCAACGTGGTGTTCGACAGTGTCGGCAAGAACACCTTCATGGGCTCGCTCGATTCGCTCAAGCGCCGTGGCCTGATGGTCTGCGTGGGCACCGCCTCCGGCACCATCCCGCCGTTCGACCCACAGTTGCTGGCGATCAAGGGCTCGCTGCAGCTGACCCGCCCGGCACTGGCCGACTTCATTGCCGACCCGGCGGAAAAGGCCGACCTGGCCGGCGAGCTGTTCGACCACGTCAGCAGCGGCCGCATCCGCATCGAGATCAACCAGCACTATGCCCTGCAGGACGCCGTCCAGGCCCACCGTGACCTGGAAGCGCGCAGGACCACCGGCTCGTCGATCTTCGTCATCTGAAGAGGGCAACAGCATGCACATCGAACAACTGACCTGTGCGATCGGCGCCGAGATCAGCGGCGTCAACCTGGCTGACGCGATCCACGACGACGACCTGTTCGAGCAGCTGCGCGCGCAGTTGCTCAGGCACCGTGTGCTGTTCCTGCGTGACCAGCACTTCAGCCGTGCCGAACACGTGGCCTTTGCCCGGCGCTTTGGCGAGCTGGAAGACCACCCGGTGGCCGGCAGCGACCCGGAGCACCCTGGCCTGGTGCAGATCTACAAGCGCCCCGACCAGCCCAACGACCGCTACGAAAACGCCTGGCACACCGACGCCACCTGGCGCGAAGCACCGCCCATGGGCTGCGTGCTGCGCTGTGTCGAGTGCCCGCCGGTGGGCGGCGACACGATGTGGGCGAACATGGTGCTGGCCTATGAGAACCTGCCCGCCGACGTGAAAGCCAAGATCGAAGGCCTGCGCGCACGCCACAGCATCGAAGCCAGCTTCGGTGCCGCCATGCCGATCGACAAGCGCCTGGCGCTCAAGGCGCAGTTCCCCGACGCCGAGCACCCGGTGGTGCGCACCCACCCGGAAACCGGTGAGCAGGTGCTGTTCGTCAACGCCTTCACCACCCACTTCAGCAACTACCACACGCCCCAGCGCGTGCGCTTCGGCCAGGACGCCAACCCCGGCGCCGCCGACCTGCTGCGCTACCTGGTCAGCCAGGCTTACCTGCCCGAGTACCAGGTGCGCTGGCGCTGGAAGCCCAACAGCGTGGCGATCTGGGACAACCGCAGCACCCAGCATTACGCGGTCATGGATTACCCACCGTGCCACCGCAAGATGGAGCGCGCGGGGATCAAGGGCAGCCGCACCTTCTGAGGCACCCGCCGCCCACACACTCACGCGCGCGGCGCACAGCACAATAACAATAGCGAGGACTACTGCATGCAATTCTTCGATGATTCGTTGCACCCGGAAAACATGGAAAAGGTGGTGATCACCGTCGCCCCGTATGGCCCCGAATGGATGCCCGAGGACTTCCCCGAAGACATCCCGCTGACCATGGATGAGCAGGTGCAGAAGGCCGTCGAGTGCTACGAAGCCGGTGCCACCGTGCTCCACCTGCATGTGCGCGAGCTGGACGGCAAGGGCTCCAAGCGCCTGTCCAAGTTCAACGAGCTGATCGCCGGTGTGCGTGAAGCGGTGCCGGACATGATCATCCAGGTCGGCGGTTCGATTTCCTTTGCCCCCGAGGGCGAAGGCGAGGCAGCCAAGTGGCTGTCCGACGACACCCGGCACATGCTCGCCGAGCTGACCCCGCGCCCCGACCAGGTGACCGTGGCGATCAACACCACGCAGATGAACATCATGGAGCTGCTGTACCCGGAGTACCTGGAAGGCACCTCCCTGGCCCACCCGGCGATCCACGCCGCCTACAGCGAGATGACCGTGCCTGCCGGCCCGGCCTGGGTCCGCGAGCACCTGCGCCGCTTGCAGGCCAGTGGCATCCAGCCGCACTTCCAGCTGACCGGCATGCATGCTCTGGAAACCCTCGAGCGCATTGTCCGCCGTGGCGACTACATGGGCCCGCTGAACCTGACCTGGATCGGCATCGGTGGCGGTTTCGACGGGCCTAACCCGTTCAACTTCTTCAACTTCATCCACCGCGCGCCGGATGGCTGCACGCTGACCGCCGAGTCGCTGCTCAAGAACGTGCTGCCGTTCAACACCATGGCCCTGGCCATGGGCCTGCACCCACGCTGCGGCAACGAAGACACCATCATCGACCAGCACGGCAAGCGCTTCGGCTCGGTGCAGCAGATCCGGCAGACCGTGCGTGTGGCCCATGAACTGGGCCGTGAAGTGGCCAACGGCAAAGAGGCCCGGGCCATTTACCGCATTGGCGAGCAGTACACCAGCATCGAGCAGACCCTCAAGGCCAACGGCATGGCGCCGAACCGCCAGCCGGGGCAGAAGGGCGTGCCGCAAAGGGCCTGACAAGCAGGCCTGGCCTCTTCGCGGGCACGCCCGCTCCCACAGGCGCTGCACATCACTCAGGCCTGTGCAGTACCTGTGGGAGCGGGCTCGCCCGCGAAGAGGCCGGAACAGGCAGTAAAGATTTTTGGCTGTATCCATAAAAACAAGAACAACCCCACGCCAGATACTCCGAGGAGGCACCATGGCCACCTATCTCGCCAGTGCCCAGGCACCCGGCACCGACTGTGCGCACAGCGTCCCCCGGCGCTATGCCTGGGTCGTCTTCGCCCTGACCTTCGGCCTGTTGATCTCCGACTACATGTCGCGCCAGGTGCTCAACGCCGTGTTCCCGCTGCTCAAGGGCGAGTGGGCCCTGAGCGACAGCCAGCTCGGCCTGCTCAGTGGCATCGTCGCGCTGATGGTCGGCCTGCTGACCTTCCCGTTGTCATTGCTGGCCGACCGCTTCGGCCGGGTCCGCAGCCTGGTGCTGATGGCCGTGCTGTGGAGCCTGGCGACCCTGGGCTGCGCCCTGGCCGAAAACTACCCGCAGATGTTCATCGCGCGCTTCCTGGTAGGCGTCGGCGAGGCCGCCTACGGCAGCGTCGGCATTGCCGTGGTGGTGGCGGTGTTTCCTCGCGACATGCGCTCGACCCTGGCCGGCGCATTCATGGCCGGTGGCATGTTCGGCTCGGTGCTGGGCATGGCCCTGGGCGGTGTGCTGGCCCAGCACCTGGGCTGGCGTTGGGCGTTCGCCGGCATGGCCCTGTTCGGCCTGGTGCTGGCGCTGCTGTACCCGCTGATCGTCAAGGAAGCCCGCATCACCGCCCAATGCACCGCACAGGCCCAGGAGAAGGCGAGCCACCCGCTGCGCACCCTGTATGGCTCGCGCTCGGTGATCGCCGCCTACATCGGCAGCGGCCTGCAACTGTTCGTCGGCGGCACGGTGATCGTCTGGATGCCCAGCTACCTCAACCGTTACTACGCCATGGGCACCGATCGTGCCGGGGCCATTGCCGCAGTGATCGTGCTGTGCAGCGGTATCGGCACGATCCTCTGCGCGATGCTCTGCGACCGCCTGGGCCGGCAGCGCCCGGACCGCAAGATCAGCCTGGCCATCGGTTATTGCCTGGGCAGCTGCCTGCTTCTGTCGCTGGCCTTTGCGCTGCCGGCGGGCACCGCGCAACTGGTGCTGATCTGCCTGGGCATGATGATCGCCGTCGGCACCAACGGCCCGTCCAGCGCCATGGTCGCCAACCTGACCCACGCCGCCGTGCATGGCACGGCGTTCGCCACCCTGACCCTGGCCAACAACCTGCTGGGCCTGGCGACCGGCCCGCTGATCACCGGGCGGGTGTCCGACCTGATCGGTTTGCACGCCGCGTTCCAGCTGGTGCCGCTGGTGAGCATCGCCGCCGCTGCGGTGTTCTTCATCGGCAAACGCCATTACCACCGCGACATGGAGCGTCTGCAAGCATCGGTCAGCCGCACCGAGGAGTTGAGTTCGTGAAACAGACGTTGTCCGTCGAAGTGTTGTTCGATTTCGTTTGCCCGTGGTGCCTGATCGGCCAGCGGCAATTGCAGGCCGCCCTGTTGCTGTTGCAACGCGAGCAGCCGCAGGTGCAGGTGGAGCTGCAGTGGCGCGGCGTGCAGCTGCTGCCTGGCCTGCCGGCCAATGGCGTGCCATTCCACGCGTTCTATGTACAGCGCCTGGGCAGCGAGCAGGCCGTGCGCGAGCGCCAGGCGCAGGTGCGGGCAGCGGCCAGCGTGGTCGGTGAGGACATCGATTTCACGCGCATCCGCCGCATGCCCAATACCGCCAATGCCCACCGCTTGCTGCAACGTGCGGCCGGCCTGCTCAGCGCCAGGCGGCTTGAAACCTTGCTGGCGCAGCTGTTCATTGCCTACTTCCATCAGGGGCGCGACCTGGGCGATAGCCGGACACTGCTTGCCATTGCCCAGTCCTGCGGATTGGAGGCAGCGCAAGTGGCCGGCTGCCTGCGTGACGATGGCAGCCCGTTCCTCGACGGTGCCGGGCGCGCAGGCAGCGCGGTGCCGCGTTTTCGCTTCAACGAGGGCCGCCTGATCGCCGGCGCTCAGCCGGCCGAAGTGCTGTTCGCGGCCATGCTCGAAGCCCTGCAAGCACAGGTGCCGGCATGAGCCGGCGGATCGCCCTGGCCGCGAGCCAGGTCCCCGAGCGCAACGGGCGTGTGCTGGTGGAGAGCCACGGTAAGAGCCTGGCCGTGTTCAATGTGGCCGATACTCTGTACGCGATCGACGACAGTTGCCCGCACCAGGGCGCCTCGCTGTGCGGCGGGCGCCTGGAGGGCCGGGTCATCCAGTGCTGCGCCCACGGCCTGCGCTTCGACCTGGCCAGCGGCTACCTGCTCAACTCCACAGCGCTGAAGGTCAACAGCTACCCGGTCGAATGCCAGGGCCAGCAGGTCTACATCGTGCTGGGCAACGAGGAGGGCGGGCAATGAGCACGCTGGCTATCACCGCGGCGCAGCACCGCATTCGCGCCTTGGCCCCTGGCGTCGCGGTCAGCCTGATCGTGGGCGCGGCGGCGAGCTTTCTCAGTGAGCACTACGCGGCACCGGTCATGCTGTTCGCCTTGTTGCTGGGCATGGCCCTGAACTTCCTGGCCGTCGATGGGCCGTGCAAGGCTGGCATCGAGTTCACTGCCCGCAGCGTGCTGCGCCTGGGTGTTGCCCTGCTGGGCATGCGCATTACCCTCGGCCAGATCGCCAGCCTTGGCTGGAAGCCGGTGGCGCTGGTGGTCATCCTGGTGCTGGTGACCATCGTGGTGTCGGTGATCGCAGCCAAGGCGCTGGGTTTCTCCCGCTTGTTCGGCCTGTTGACCGGAGGTGCCACGGCCATTTGCGGTGCCTCTGCGGCGTTGGCGCTGGCGGCGGCGTTGCCCCAGCACCCGCGCAAGGAACACGCCACACTGTTCACGGTGATTGGCGTGTCGGCGTTGTCGACCCTGGCGATGATCCTCTACCCGATGATTGCCAATGGGTTCCATCTGTCGCCGGGGCAGGCCGGCGTATTCCTCGGCGCCACCATCCACGATGTGGCCCAGGTGGTCGGCGCCGGTTACAGCATGTCCACAGAAACCGGCGACATCGCCACGGTGGTCAAGCTGATGCGCGTGGCCATGTTGCTGCCGGTGATCGTCTGTGCGGCGATGATCACCCGCCGTCAGGGCCTGGATGCCAGTGGCCAGCGCCCACCGTTGCTGCCGTGGTTCGCCGTCGGCTTCGTGCTGCTGGCCTGCGTCAACAGCACTGGCTGGGTGCCTGCGGCAGTGCAGGGCGGCATCAATGACCTGTCGCGTGGCTGCCTGGTGGTGGCGATCAGCGCCCTGGGCATGAAGACCCAGCTCAAGGCCTTGGCGTCGGTGGGGCTCAAGCCCATCGCGCTGATGGTGGGGGAAAGCGTGTTCCTCGTGCTGTTGGTGCTGGCCCTGATGCACTGGGGCCTTTAAGGCGCCTGTTCGGCATGCCGGGCCCGCCAGGTGGCCGGGGGCATGCCGAACTGGGCGATGAACCAGCGGGTGAACGAGCTGGGCATCGAGTAACCGAGCATGTCGGCGATGCGCCCCAGCGAATAGCTGGGGTTTTCCAGGTAGCGCATCACCAGGTCGCGGCGCACGTTGTTGATCATGTCCTTGAACGTCAGCCCGTCTTCTTCCAGGCGCCGTTGCAGCGTGCGCACATTCATGCCCTGGGTCTGCGCCACCTGCTCGATGGTGGCGCGGCCCATGGGCAGCAGCAGGTAGATGGTCTTGCGCAGCTCCAGTTCCAGTGACGGTGTGCCACCGGCCGGCAAGGTGTCCAGGTAGCGCCGCGCCAGGCGCGCCATGGCCTCGTTGGCCTGGGGGCTGGCGCTGTCGAGGTCGGCGGCGGGGCAGACGATGCCGTTGAACTCGCTGCCGAACACCAGCTTGCAGCCGAAGATACGCCGGTGGATGGCCAGGTCGGCGGGGGCGGCGTGGGTGAAGTTGGCGCTGATCGGGTGCCACTGGGCACCCAGCAGCGCCGCACACAGGCGCAGCATCACGCCGATGGCAAGCTCCGTGGCCTGGCGGCTGCACGGCGCCCGGTCGTTGATCACTTCTTCGCGAATGATGACGGTCTTGCCGGCTTCCTCGACATGGATGGCCAGCGCATCGTTGAGCAGGTGGCGATACTGCACGATCACTTCCAGGGCATCACGCAGGTTGCGCTGGTGGCTGAGCAGCAAGCTGATCTCGCCGAAGTCCGAGAGCTGGCGCGATTCGGCCATGCGCAGGCCAAAGGTTTCGCAACCGCTGGCACGGGCCGACTCTTCCAGCAGGGTAATCACGTTGGCCGCCGGGATACGCCGGTTGGGGTCGTCGAGCAGGGCGGCGCTGAGGCCGACCTGGGCGAGCAGGGCGTTGGGGTTCAGGCCCACATGGCGGGACACTTCAAGGTAATTGGTCAGGCTGGCGGCACGGACGAGGGCGGGCATTTTTATTGTTTTCCGTCAGGCGGTCGGTGAGTTATAGCCTGTGTGTCATCAATTGAGAAGCACAAGCCCGCAACCGCGCCTTGTCATCAAATGAAAAGTCACTGACGCGCAATGTGAAGCACCCGTCGTGCCCCCTGATTACTGTGAACCTCGTACCCGATCCAAGCCCCGATGCAAAACGAGGTTCCGACGTGGAAAAACTGCAAACCGCCGCCACCGTGCTGATCATCCCTGGCCTGCGCGAGCATGTCAGCGAGCATTGGCAAACCCTGCTTGAAGCGCGCCTGGCCAAGGTCCGCAGCGTACCACCGCTGCAGGTCGACGGGCTCAGCTGCAACGCCCGTGTCGAAGCCATCCAGCGCGAGCTGGAACAGATCGACGGTGAGGTGGTGCTGGTGGCGCACAGCGCAGGCGTGTTGATGGTGGCTCACTGGGCGGCCCGCTACGAACGGCCGATCAAGGGCGCCTTGCTGGCCGCACCACCTGACCTGCACAGCCAGTGGCCGGCCCATTACCCCAGCCCGCAAAGCCTCGCCGAGCAGGGCTGGTCGCCCTTGCCGATGGCGCCGCTGCCGTTCCCCAGCATCGTCGCTGCCAGCAGCAACGACCACCTGGCCAGTTTCGACGCCGCCGGAGCCATGGCCCAGGCCTGGGGCAGCGAGTTGGTCGCCCTGGGCGCGGTCGGCCACCTCAACCCGGCAGCCGGCTTCGGCCCCTGGCCGCTGGCCGAAAACCTGATTCGCCGCCTGGACCACTGATCCGCCAACCGCGCACGGATGCCCAGGCCAAGCCCGCAGATGACGGGCGGCCCAATACAACAAGAACAATAAGTGGAGTCATCGCAATGCCAGAACACCGCATTCACCGTGCTGTGAAACCACAGCGCTGCCTGCTCGCCTGCGCCATCAGCCTGCTCAGCCTGCCCGGCGCGCACGCCATCGAAGTCACCACCGGCAGCGAAGACTGGGCCGTGCGCTTCGACAACACGGTCAAGTACAACTACGGCGTGCGCACCGAAAGTGCCGACAAACGCATGCTGGGCACGCCCAACAGCAACGACGGTGACTACAACTTCCGCAAGGCCGGTACCACGGTCACCAACCGGGTCGACCTGCTGACCGAACTGGACGTGGTTTACCAAGGCAAAACCGGCTTTCGCGTCAGCACCGCCAGCTGGTACGACAAGGCGTATGACAACACCGGCTCCAACAGCAACCCGTTCGTCAACGGCAACGGTGACCAGTCCGGCATCAACCCCAGCCTCAACGGCCTGCCGGGCACCGGCGTGCCGCTGGGCAGCCCGCACCTGAGCAACTATGCCCAGCGCTACTACAGCGGCCCGTCCGGTGAAGTGCTGGATGCCTTCGTGTTCTTCAGCCGCGACGTGGGCGAGCAGTCGCAAGTCAGTGCCAAGGTCGGCCAGCACAACCTGTTCTGGGGTGAAACCCTGCTCAACCCGGTGCACTCGCTGAGCTACGGCCAGTCCGGGCTGGACCTGGCCAAGCTGGCGGCCTCACCCGGCACCGAAGCCAAGGAGCTGTTCGTACCGCGCAACCAGTTGTCCACCTCGTTCATGGTCAACCCCGAACTGACCCTGGGCGCCCAGTACTTCTTCGACTGGGATGCCGCGCGCCTGCCGGAGGCTGGTACTTACTATGGCGGCTCCGACGTGGTGGGCGAGGGCGCCCAGAGCTTCCTGCTCGGCCACACCGGCACCCCAGGGCTGATCCCGGTGCGCGGTGCGCTCACCACCATCCGCCGTGGCGACGATCTGACCCCGCGCAACAGCGGCGACTGGGGCGTCATGGCCAAGTGGTCGCCCGAGTGGCTCGGCGGCACCCTGGGCTTCTACTACCGCAAGACCTCCGAGATCCTGCCCCAGGCCTGGCTCGATGCCCGTGGCATGACCGTGGCCAGGGGCCCGTTCGGCAACCCGCCCGGCAGCCGCCAGGGGGCGGTCGGCAACCTGTACAACTCGCTGCAGAGCACCACCTACCAGTTCGCCTATGCCGACGACATCGACATCTATGGCCTGAGCCTGTCCAAGGACATCGGCGGCGTCAGCGTCGGCAGCGACCTGAACATTCGTCATCACATGCCCCTGGCGAGCATCCCGGCCATCGTCAGTGCCCCCGGCACCGCGGGCCTGGGTGGCGGCTTCGGCCTGCTGCCGCCACGCCTGGCGAGCAGCGGGGTGATCTACGATGTGCCCAAGGACGGCGACAGCCTGAGCGCCACCGGCGAAACCCTGCACTGGACCCTCAACGGCCTGATGACCATCGGCAATACGCCGCTGTTCGACTCGGCGACGCTGCTCGGCGAGCTGTTCTACAGCAACCTGCTCAAGCTCGATGGCCACAACGAGGCCTTGTACAAGGGCAAGGGCAGCTACCGCGGCATCGACCAGCCGACCCGTGACAACTGGGGCATCGCCGTCAACTTCACGCCCACCTGGTACCAGGTGCTGCCCGGCATGGACCTGAGCCTGCCGCTGTCGGTCAACGTCGGCATCGACGGCGTGTCGCCGGTGCAGGGCGGCGGGGCCAAGGACACCGGCAACTATGCGGTTGGCGTCAGCGCCGCCATCTACAACCAGTACTTCGTCGACCTCAAGTACGTCGACAGCTTCGGCAAGACCCAGTCCTGCAAGGATGGCCAGACCGACGGCAGCACGCCGAACGCCCTCGACGGCGAACAGGACTACACCTGCTACGGCGGCGGCTACGCCTCCTTCTCCGGCGGTGGTGCCACCACCGAAGACCGTGGCGCCCTGTACCTGACCCTCAAGACCACGTTCTGAGACCCGACCCCACAGACTTCACAGGAAAACAACAATCATGAACTACGTGAACACCCTGTTGGCCACGTGCCTGTCGCTGGCTGCCCTCAACGCGGCCCACGCCGCAGTATCCCCTGACCAGGCTGCCAAGCTGGGCAAGAGCCTGACCACCCTGGGTGCGGAAAAGGCCGCCAATGCCGATGGTTCGATCCCGGCCTACCAGGGCGGCCTGCAGACGCCGCCCGCCGGCTACCAGAGCGGCGCCAGCATGCGCCCCGACCCGTTCGCCAACGAGAAGCCGCTGCTGGTCATCGATGGCAAGAACGCCGAGCAGTACAAGGCCCAGCTGACGGCCACCACCCTTGAACTGCTCAAGCGCTTCCCGACCATGCGCGTCGATGTCTACCCGACCCACCGCAGCGTCGCGCTGCCCCAGGCGGTGCTGGACAACACCCTGAAGAACGCCACCGGTGCCAAGAGCCAGGAGGGCGGCACCGCGGTGGACAACGTACTGCCGGGCATCCCGTTCCCGATCCCGCAGAACGGCGCCGAGGCCATGTGGAACTTCCTGCTGCGCTACCAGGGCGTGAGCATGACCGCCAAGTACGATTCGTGGAACGTCGACGCGGCCGGCAAGCCCACGCTGTCGACCACCGGCCAGGCCAACATCAGCTACCCGATCTATGAAGACATGAACAAGCCGATCGGCGCCAAGGACACCTACTACCAGATGAAACTGGTGTACACCGGCCCCGCCCGCCGTGCCGGTGAAGCGATGATGCTGCGCGATGCCGCCAACCCGCTGGTGCAGCCGCGCAGCGCCTGGCAGTACCTGCCTGGGCAGCGGCGGGTCAAGCTGGCGCCGAACCTGGCCTACGACACGCCCAACCCGGGCACCTCGGGTTCCGGCACCTACGATGACGTGTTCGTCTTCAACGGCGCCCTCGACCGCTACGACTGGGCCCTGGTCGGCAAGCAGGAAATGTACGTGCCGTACAACACCTACCAGCTGACCTACAACACCGACGTCAAGCAGCTGATCACCCCCAACCACCTCGCTCCGCAGTTCGTGCGCTGGGAAAAACACCGCGTGTGGGTGGTGGAAGGCAAGCTCAAGGACGGTGCGCGGCACATCTACCACAAGCGCCGCTTCTACCTCGACGAAGACAGCTGGGTAGCCCTGGCCTCCGACCAGTACGACGCCCGTGGCCAGCTGTACCGTGGCTCGTTCGCCTTCCTCACCCAGAGCTACGACAAGCAGACCCCGGATGCCACGCCGTTCATGATCTACGACCTGGTCGGCGGCACCTACAACCTCAACGGCGTGGTCGGTGCCTATGGCGGCATCCGCTACATCGACCCGCTGTCCAAGGCCCAGTGGTCGCCTGAATCGCTGGCCGGCAACGGCATCCGCTGAGCGCATGGCGCAGAGGTTCGCAATGTCTGTCTTCAAACGATGCAGCGTGGCGATGCTGTGCTGGGTTGCGCTGCAAGGCGCGGCCCAGGCAGCGCCTTTCACCGACGTGCTGGACCTGCCGGCGATGCCCAGTGCACTGGCCGCCAGCAGTGCGCTGCGGGATGTGACCCGGGCCGGTGAGCGCCTGGTGGCGGTGGGCCCGCGTGGGCACATCCTGTATTCCGACGACCATGGCGCGCACTGGCAGCAGGCCCAGGTGCCGGTCAGCGCCGACCTCAACGCCGTCAGCTTCGCCACTGCCGAGCACGGTTGGGCGGTGGGCAACGACGGCGTGGTGTTGCACAGTCGCGACGGTGGCCAGCACTGGGAAAAGCAGCTCGATGGCCGTGCGCTCGCCGATGGCACCGACAGCACCTTGCTCGATGTGTGGTTCAGCGATGCCCAGCATGGCTATGCCGTAGGCCTGTTCAACCTGCTGCTGCGCACCGATGACGGCGGCCAGCACTGGTTGCCCTGGCAGGACCACAGCGACAACCCGCAAGGCTTGCACCTGACCAGCCTGGCGCCGGTGGGTGATGCACTGTACATCACCGGCGAACAGGGCCTGTTGCTCAAGCTGGATGCCGCGGGTGAACGCTTCACCCAGGTGTCGACGCCCTATGCCGGCACCTTGTTCGGCGCGGTGGGCAAACCCGGGCTGCTGCTGATCTACGGCTTGCGTGGCAATGCCTACCGCAGCACCGACGGCGGCCAGCAATGGCAGCCGGTCAGCAGTGGCGTGCAGACCAGCCTGACGGCAGCCAGCCTGACGGCCTCCGGCGATGTCTGGCTGGCCAGCCAGGCCGGCGACCTGCTGCTCAGCCGCGATGGCGGCGCCAGCTTCAGCCCGCAGCCACAAGCCACCCGCGGCCCGGTGACCGCGCTTGCCAGCACCGCCGCTACCGGGCTGGTGCTGGTGGGCGAGCGGGGCGTGCGCACCTTCGACGAGAGAAGACCCTGATGGCCGATATCCGCCAAGACCCACTGCCGGTGATTCACAACCTCGCCGACTTCGACCCCCGTTCGGGCAATCGCCTGGAGCGCCTGGTGTTCAACCATCGCCTGGGCTTCGTGCTGTGCATGCTCCTGACCACCCTGGTGCTGGGCTACATGGCGTTCACCCGCCTGGAGCTGCGCCCCAGCTTCGAGAAGATGCTGCCGCAGAGCCACCCCTACATCCAGCACTACCTGGCAAACCGCCAATCGCTGCGCGGCCTGGGCAACTCGGTGCGGGTGGTGCTGGAAAACACCCGTGGCGACATCTTCGACCCCGACTACCTGCAGACCCTGCGCCAGATCAACGACGAGCTGTTCCTCAGTGACGGTGTCGACCGCGCCTGGATGAAATCGCTGTGGAGCCCCGCCGTGCGCTGGACCGAGGTCACCGAAGAGGGCTTCCAGGGCGGGCCGGTGATGCCCGATGGCTACCAGGGCGGGGCCGCCGACATCGAGCAGCTGCGCCAGAACATCGAGCGCGCCAACATCGTCGGCAGCCTGGTGGCCCGGGACTTCAAGTCGAGCATGCTGATCGTGCCGCTGCTGGATCAGGACTCGGCCACCGGCAAAGGCATCGACTACCACGCCTTCTCGCAAAAGCTCGAACAGCTGCGCAACCAGTACCAGGCCAGCGGCCAGTACCAGATCCACGTGATCGGCTTCGCCAAGTTGATGGGTGACCTGATCGATGGCCTGATCCAGGTGATGGCGTTCTTTGCCCTGGCCGTGGTCACCAGCCTGGTGATCATCTACCTGTACACCCGCTGCGTACGCAGCACCTTGCTGGTGGTGCTGTGTTCGCTGACGGCGGTGGTCTGGCAACTGGGCATCGTCGCCTGGCTGGGCTATGCCATCGACCCGTATTCGATCCTGGTGCCGTTCCTGATCTTCGCCATCGGTGTATCGCACGCCGCGCAGAAGATGAACGGCATCCTCCAGGACATCGGCCGTGGCACCCACCGGCAGATCGCCGCGCGCTACACCTTCCGCCGCCTGTTCGTGGCCGGGGTCACCGCGTTGCTGGCGGACGCCGTGGGCTTTGCCGTGCTGATGCTGATCGATATCCCGGTGATCCAGGACCTGGCCATCACCGCCAGCATTGGCGTGGCGGTGCTGATCTTCACCTCGCTGCTGCTGATGCCGGTGGCGCTGTCGTATGTCGGCGTGGGCCGCAAGGCTGCCGAGCGCGCGTTGTACATTGATGCCCGCGCGGCGCAGCACCGTGGCTTTGGCCGCCTGTGGGACCTGCTCGACCGTTTCACCGAGCGCAAGTGGGCCACGGGCGCCTTGCTGGTGGCCGTGGCCTTGGCCGCCATCGGCGTGTGGGGCAGCCTGCAACTGAAGATCGGCGACCTCGACAGCGGTGCCCCGGAGCTGCGCGCCGACTCGCGCTACAACCGCGACAACGCCTTCATCACCAGCCACTACGCCCTGAGCAGCGACACCTTCGCGGTAATGGTCAAGACGCCGCCTGAAGGCTGCCTGCGCTACCAGACGCTGGTGCTGGCCGACCGCCTGGCCTGGGAGCTGCAGCAGCTGCCCGGGGTACAGACCACCTTGTCGCTGGCCAACGCGGTGCGCCAGATCACCGCCGGCACCTACGAGGGCAACCCGCGCCTGAACAGCCTGCAGCGCAACCAGGACGTGCTCAACTACGCGGCCCAGCAGGCCTCGGTCAACACCCCGGAGCTGTTCAACAATGACTGTTCGCTGATGCCGGTGATCGCCTACCTCAAGGACCACCGCGCCGACACCCTGGCGCAGGTCGCCGCCACCGCCGAGCGCTTCGCCCAGGACAACAGCGGCGAGGACCGCCAGTTCCTGCTGGCCGCCGGCAGCGCCGGCATCGAGGCCGCCACCAATATCGTCGTGCGCGAGGCCAACCACCGCATGCTGTTGCTGGTGTACCTGGCGGTAACAGTGTTCTGCCTGTTCACCTTCCGCAGTTGGCGCGCGACCCTGGTGGCGATCCTGCCACTGATGCTCACCTCGCTGCTGTGCGAAGCGCTGATGGTGGCCATGGGCATCGGCGTCAAGGTCGCCACCTTGCCGGTGATCGCCCTGGGCGTGGGCATTGGCGTCGACTACGCGTTGTACCTGCTCAGCGTGCAGCTGCATCACCAGCGTGCCGGCCTACCGCTGGCCGAGGCTTACCAGAAGGCCGTGGCCTTCACCGGGCGCGTGGTCGGCCTGGTGGGCATCACCCTGGCTGCAGGCGTGGTCGGTTGGGCCTGGTCGCCGATCAAGTTCCAGGCCGACATGGGCCTGCTGCTGACCTTCATGTTCCTGTGGAACATGCTCGGCGCGCTGGTGCTGATCCCGGCGCTGTCGCACTTCCTCCTGCGCGGCCATGGCGCCCCGGCGGCGAGCCGGGCCCGTGCCGCGTCACGTTCGTCAACCCAAGAAACCGAGTGTTCGCCTCATGTCTGATTACCTTCCGCCACTGCGCGACATGGATTTCCTGTTCAACGAAGTGTTCGATATCCCGGCCTGGTGGGCGCAGACCCCGGCACTGGCCGAGCAGGTCGACGCCGACACTGCCCGGGCCGTGCTCGAACAGGCCGGCAAGCTGATTGCCGAGGTGGTGGCACCGCTCAACCGCACCGGTGACGAACAGGGTTGCCGCTGGGAAGACGGCCGTGTGATCACCCCGGATGGCTTTGCCGACGCCTACCGGGCGTTCGCCGAAGATGGCTGGGTAGGTGTGGCTGGCGGGCCGGAGTACGGCGGCATGGGCATGCCGAAAGTGATCGGCGCCCAGCTCGAAGAGATGCTCAACGCCGCCAACCTGTCGTTTGGCCTGTACCCGATGCTTACCGCAGGCGCTTGCCTGTCGCTGCTCAACCACGCCAGCGAACCGCTCAAGGCCCGTTACCTGCCGCCGATGTACGAAGGGCGCTGGACCGGCTCGATGTGCCTGACCGAGCCGCACTGCGGCACCGACCTGGGCCTGCTGCGCACCCGCGCGGAACCGGCGGCCGATGGCCGTTACCGGGTCAGCGGCACCAAGATCTTCATCACCGGCGGTGAGCAGGACCTGACCGAGAACATCATCCACCTGGTGCTGGCCCGCTTGCCCGACGCACCCGCCGGTGCCAAGGGCATTTCCCTGTTCCTGGTGCCCAAAGTGCTGGTCGACGACGATGGCGCGCTGGGCGAGGCCAATGCCGTCAGCTGCGGCTCGATCGAGCACAAGATGGGTATCAAGGCCTCGGCCACCTGCGTGATGAACTTCGACAGCGCCATCGGCTACCTGGTCGGTGAGCCGAACAAGGGCCTCAATGCCATGTTCACCATGATGAACTACGAGCGTTTGGGCGTGGGTATCCAGGGCCTGGCCCTGGGCGAGCGCTCCTACCAGAACGCCATCGCCTATGCCCGCGACCGCCAGCAGGGCCGTGCCCCGACCGGCGCCGAGGCGCCCGGGCAGGCTGCCGACCCGATCGTCGTGCACCCGGATGTGCGGCGCATGCTGCTGACCATGAAGGCCCTGAACGAAGGCGGGCGGGCATTCTCCACCTACGTGGCGCTGCAGCTGGACCTGGCCAAGTACAGCGAGGATGCCAGCGCCCGCCGCCTGGCCGAGGCCAAGGTGGCGTTGCTGACCCCGGTGGCCAAGGCCTTTCTCACCGACATGGGGCTGGAGACCACCGTGCATGGCCAGCAGGTGTTCGGTGGCCACGGTTACATCCGTGAATGGGGCCAGGAACAGCTGATTCGTGATTGCCGCATCACCCAGATCTACGAAGGTGCCAACGGCATCCAGGCCCTCGACCTGGTGGGGCGCAAGCTTTTGGGCGACGGTGGCCAGGCGTATCGCCTGCTGGCGGCAGAGATCAGCGTGTACGCCGCAACGTTGCCGGCCGAGTTCGGCGCGCCGTTGCTGGCGGCCATGGACAACCTCGACCAACTGACCGCCTGGGTCCTCGACCGTGGCCAGGGCGACCCCCGTGAGATCGGTGCTGCCTCGGTGGAATACCTGCACGTGTTCGGCTACACGCTCTATGCCTACCTGTGGGCCCGCATGGCCGAAGTCGCCCTGAACACGGCGCAGCCCGAGCCGTTCCACCAGAGCAAGCTGGCCACCGCGCGGTTCTACTTCGCGCGCCTGCTGCCGCGCATTCACTCGCTGAGTGCCAGCGTCAAGGCAGGTAGCCACAGCCTGTACCTGCTCGATGCCGACCTGCTGTGAAGGATGCCACGATGACCACCACCCGTATCATGCCTGCCGCCGAACAGGCCTACGGCTACCCGCTGCTGATCAAGCGCCTGCTGATGTCTGGCGTGCGCTACCAGCCAAACCAGGAAATCGTCTACGCCGACCAGTTGCGCTACAGCTACACGACGCTGGTCGAACGCATCCAGCGCCTGGCCAACGTGCTCACCGAGGCCGGGGTCAGGCCTGGCGACACCGTCGCCTTGCTCGACTGGGACAGCCACCGCGCCCTGGAGTGTTTCTTCGCCGTGCCGATGCTCGGCGCGGTGCTGCACACCGTCAACGTGCGGCTGTCCGCCGAGCAGGTCCGCTACACCATGAACCATGCCGAAGACCGGCTGGTGCTGGTGCATGACGACTTCCTGCCGCTGATGGCACAGCTGCGCGACGAGCTGCCAACCGTGCAAGGCTTCATCCGCCTCAGCGATGGCGCCTGTGACCAGCCGACACTGCCCACGCTGGGCGAGTACGAGGCGCTGCTGGGTGCGGCTGACGCCCGCTTCGACTTCCCCGACTTCGACGAGCATTCCCTGGCGACGCTGTTCTACACCACCGGTACCACCGGTCACCCGAAGGGGGTGTATTTCAGCCATCGCCAGCTGGTGCTGCACACCTTGGCCGAGCAGGCAACCCTGGCTGCCTGCGGCGCCGAGCCACTGTTGCGTGAGGGCGACGTGTACATGCCGATCACGCCGATGTTCCATGTGCATGCCTGGGGCGTGCCCTATGTGGCCACGGCGCTGGGCATCAAGCAGGTCTACCCGGGGCGCTACGAGCCCAACCGCCTGGTGCGGCTGTACCGGGAGGAGGGCGTGACCTTCTCGCATTGCGTGCCGACCGTGCTGCAGATGATGCTCGACAGTGACGAGGGCCGGCGTACCGACCTGGTCGGCTGGAAGATGCTGCTCGGCGGCAGCGCACTGACCGTCGGGCTGGCGCAACGGGCCAGCCATCGCGGCATCCGTGTGCATTGCGGCTACGGCATGTCGGAAAGCTGCCCGCTGCTCAGCGTCACCCGCCTGAGCGCCCAGGACCTGACCTTGCCGGTGGCCGAGCAGGTGCCGCTGCGCATAAACGCCGGCGTGCCGATCATGCTGGTGGACCTGCGTATCGTCGATGACGCAGGCAATGACGTGCCTCACGATGGTGAACGCCTGGGTGAAGTGGTGGTTCGCGCACCGTGGTTGACCCAGGGTTACCTCAAGGAGCCAGAGCAGGGCGCCGCCCTGTGGCGCAGTGGCTGGCTGCATACCGGTGACCTGGCCTGCATCGACGCCGGCGGCGTGGTGCGCATCCGCGACCGGATCAAGGATGTGATCAAGACCGGTGGCGAGTGGATCAGCTCGGTCGAGCTGGAAAGCCTGATCAGCCAGCACCCGGCCGTCGAGGCGGTGGCGGTGATCGGCGTGCCGGACCCACAGTGGGGTGAGCAGCCGCTGGCATTGCTGGTGTGCCGCGACGGCCGGCAGCTGGAGGCGGCAGCACTGGCCGAGCATCTGCAGCCTTTTGTCGCCAGCGGCCACCTGAACAAGTGGGCGATTCCGCGGCAGGTACGTTGTGTGGAGCAAATCCCGAAAACCAGTGTGGGCAAGGTCGACAAGAAGTTGATCCGGCACTCGCTGCTCACCGAATAACCTGCGCAAGAAAGCGGGTGCGGTGGGGAGCGGGCGACGTTAAAGTGCGCTGAAACTGGTTTGCCGTAGGGAATTCCGATGTCCAGCGCCTTTACGTTCATGTCGTCCCCGGTCGGCACCCTGACCCTGGTGGCACGCGGTGAGCGGCTCGCCGCCGTGCTGTGGGAGGAGGAGCGCGAGAACCGCGTGCGGCTTGGCGAGCTGCACCGCGATGACCGCCACCCGATGCTGTGCGAAACGGCCCGCCAGCTGGGCGAGTACTTCGCCGGCACGCGCCAGCGTTTCGAGCTGGAACTGGACTTTGCGGGAACCGAATTCCAGCGCCAGGTGTGGGCGGCCTTGCTGACCATTCCCTTTGGCCAGACCCGCAGCTACAGCGACATCGCCCGGCAGATCGGCAACCCCAGTGCCGTGCGGGCAGTGGGCGCGGCCAACGGGCGCAACCCGATTTCGATCATTGCCCCGTGTCACCGGGTGATTGGTGCGTCCGGGAGCCTGACCGGGTTTGCCGGGGGCTTGACGGCCAAGCAGTATCTGCTGGCGCTGGAGGGGCGGCAAAGTCTGGCCCTGGACCTGTGATTTGCCTGCACCGGCCTCTTCGCGGGCAAGCCCGCTCCCACAGGATCACCACCCCTTCAAACCTGTGGTACTCCTGTGGGAGCGGGCTTGCCCGCGAAAGGGCCAGTACAGGCAATGACTTCAGGTAGCAGAAGCAGCCAGTGGCATGCCGAGCGCCAGGTTGCTGGCGGTATCCAGCAGAATCAGGCCTTCAGCCTTGTCATCCAGCGCTGCCAGCAGGTTGCCCTGGCTGTCCCAGGCTGCGGAACCACCGGCGCCAATGAAGTTGTCGGCCGGGCCGACGCAGTTGGCCAGCAAGACCGGCACGCCCAGGGTGCGTGCCAACTCCGGGTAATGCTCGTTGCCTTCGCGCATGCCTTTGGCGGTCTTGGCCACGCTGACCAGGTACAGCTCGGCACCCAGCGCATGGGCCTGGGTGGCATGTTCGATGAACATCGACTCGTAGCAGATGGCCGGGGCGATCTGCAGCGGCCCAGCTTCGAACACCAAGGGTTGATCCCCGGCGGTGAAGAACGGCCGTTCATCGTCATGCAGACGCTGCTTGGCATACGTCAGGGGTGGCAGGCCTGGGCGCAGGATGGGCATGCCGATGCGAATGCCCTCGGCGGTTGGCAGCGGCAGCCCCACGGCCACGCTGATAGCCAACTCATCGCAAAGCACCTGCAAGGGCTCGAGGCGGGCAGACGTCACCGGCAGGGCCACCTGGCGTGCAACGGTCGGTTCGTAACCGGTCAACGACAGTTCCGGGAACACCACCAGCTCGGCGCCCAGTGCCGCGGCTTGCTCGATGCAGCGCAGATGGCGAGCCAGGTTGACCGCCAGGTCGCCCTTGCGCGACGCCAGTTGTACGGCACAGAGTTTCATGGTGCGTCCCATCCCTGGTACAGGTCGAAGGGCCGAGCATACCCCCGACACCCTCGCCTGTACCAGCAAAGGGTGGCTTCAGGACGTCGCGTGCGGCCCGAAACGTTGGCGGAACCAGTCGTCGAGCATGGCCTTTTCCGCATACAGGCGGTCGCTGCTGTGGGAAGCGCGGCCCGGCCGGCTCAGGTACATCTTGTCGCTGACCCGCTCCTTGGCCTGCTGGTCGGGCTTGCCGGGCTGGGTCAGGGTGTAGCTCAGGTCGATGGTCGGCCAAGTGATGTCACGCATGAAGCGCACATCGTAGGCCTCGCGGTGCCACGGCTCGTAGCGGCCGGCCAGGTCGATGTCGCGGATGTCGATGACCAACTGCTGGCCGGGCTGCAGGTAGCGCTGGCCGAGTTTCTGCAGGTACTCGGTCAGGGTTTTCATCACGTACGGGTCGGCGCCGCGTTCATAGCCTGGGCCATCGAGGCTGGCGTCGCGGTACTTTTCCGGGTGGTCGAAACGCACCTCGACCTGCGCAGGCGGGGTGCCTTGTGCCATGCTGTTGAATGACAGCGCCATGAGCACGGCACACACAAGAGCGTTACGCATGATGCACCTCCGGGGCGGGCTGCGTGTCGCTCCATTTTACGCCGGCCCGGGCGCGCCAGCAGAGGAACATTGTAATGAGCCGGTTTCGGCGGGTAACCGCCAACAACAAGGGGCGTGACCTGGCCGTGGGCGATATCCACGGGCATTTCCGGCGGCTTGAGCAATGCCTGGATGCGGTGGGTTTCGACCCCGGTGTGGACCGGCTGTTCAGCGTCGGCGACCTGGTCGACCGCGGGCCGCACAGCGAAGAGTGCCTGTGGTGGCTGGATCAGCCGTGGTTCCAAGCGGTGCAGGGCAACCATGAGTCGCTGGCGATCACGTGCCTGCATGGCGGGCGCCTGGATCTGGACATGTACCGCGCTGCGGGCGGTGGCTGGTTCATCGACAAGCCCAAGGAAGAGCAGGCGGTCTTTGTCGAACAGTTTCTGCAGTTGCCGATTGCCCTGGAAGTACAGACCAACGCGGGCCTGATCGGCCTGCTGCATGCCGACAGCCCGTTCAATGACTGGCAGGCATTGCGCGATAGCCTGCTGTTCGATGACGACGCCGGTGTTCGCGAGGTTTGCCAGTGGTCGCGTCAGCGCCTCAAAGACGGCAACACCGAGGTCGTGGCAGGGCTGCGTGCCTTGCTGGTTGGCCACACGCCTGTGTTGCGGGCCAAGCAGCTGGGCAATGTCTGGCACCTCGACACCGGCGGCTGGGCCAGTGGCCACTTCAGCCTGATGGACCTGGCCAGCCTGCGCCTGGTCAGCCCGGCAGCAGATGAATCAACAGGGCCCCGGCCAGCCCCATCAGCATGACCCCGCAGGCCCGCTCAAGCCACGGCAGGGCGCGCACGAAGCGGCGCAGCAGTCGTTTGTTGCCGATGGCCGCAGCCACCAGCAGGTCCCACAGCAGCACGATGCTGAACATCCAGGCACTGTAGAGCCACTTCCAACCTGCGCTGCTGCTGGCCACCATGCCGGCGAGGCTGGCGTAGAACAGCGCGTTTTTCGGGTTCAGCACGCCGGACACGAAACCCATGCCCAGGCCACGCCACCAACTGCTGATCGAACCCTGCGCAGCAACGGCCGTCAGTTCACTGCTACCCGCATGGCGCAGGAACAGCAGGCCGATGTACAGCAGGTAGCCGGCACCGGCCAGTTGCAGGCTAATGAACAGCACACTGCCTTCGCGCAGGATGACCAGGCCGGCGAAGGCCATGGCAATGAACAGGCCATTGGCCAGGGCGATGCCCAGGCAGGCGCCACTGGCCACGCGCCAACCCGCCGCTACCGACGTGCGGGCGACCAGGAAAAAGTCGGGCCCCGGCGACAGCAGGGCGAGGAAGTGGGCGAGGGCGACGATCAGGAACTGCTCCATGGTGGGCTTTCTCGGGGGGAAAGCCGCAGTCTGGGCTGCTGACCTGGCGCCGGTATTGAAGATTATTGCGCGTGCCGGTACTGCCCCGGCGTCACTCCGACATGGGCTTTGAACACCCGTTGGAAGTGGCTCTGGTCGGCGAACCCCAGCTGGTAGGCAATGTCGGCCAACGCCAGCCCATCACGCAGCAGCAGCCGGCCACGGTTGACCCGCGCGTTGAGCAGATAGGCATGGGGTGTCAGCCCGGTGGCGGCGCGAAATGCACGGATCAGCTGGTAGCGGCCCAGGCCCGCTTGCCCGGCCAGCTGGTCAAGGCTCAGTTGCGCCAGGTCTTGCGCTTCGATGTGTTCGATCAGCCCGCGCAAGGTCGGCATCCCCAGCACAGGCGCGGGGGCTGCGAGCGATGTCGGTTGCGCCGAAAAGTCGTGATCGCCGAGGAATGCCACCAGCGCCGCTTCCTTTTCGCAGCTGCTCGCGGCCGAGAACAGCAGGTCGTTCAGTACGCAGAATTCACGGTACAGCGCCGGTTCCCGGCTGATCCGCGCAGGGGCACCTGGCCTGGCGGCTGCAAGCCCGGACTCCAGGCGCAACTGTGCCAGCCAGCCGGCATCCACATGCAGCATCTGGTAGCTCCAGGCTTGGCCAGGTTCGGGGTTGCAGGCATGTACCCGTTGCGCCGGCACCAGCACCAGGGTGCCCGGTGTCAGTCGCTCCTGCCCGTCGCCAGCGCCGGTGAAACAGCTGCTGCCGGCATCCACCGCGCCGATGGAGAAGGTCGGGTGACTGTGCGCCTTGTAGCAGGCGCGGCTATGGCAGGCGCGGCGGCTTTCCACCCAGGGCAGTGCCGGGTCGTGCCAGAGCAGGGAGCGGGCAGTGGGCATGACAGGTTCCTCGATCAGCGGGGCAGCTTAGCAGCGCCGGGCGCGCGGCCGTACAGTTTTTGCCGTTGGCTGTACCTTGACCCGACACCGAGCTGGCATCGACAGTAGCGTCTGATTGCCTGGAGAACAAAATGGACCTGTCGAGCCTGTTGCTATTCATCCCTGCCTGCTTTGCCCTGAACATGGCGCCGGGGCCGAACAACCTGTTGTCGCTGCACAACGCCAGCCGCTACGGCCTGCGCACCGCCTGCGTGGCCGGTGGCGGGCGGATTCTCGCCTTCAGCGGCATGATCGCCCTGGCCGCCATGGGCCTGGCGGTGGTGCTGCACACCAGCGAATACCTGTTCCTGGCGATCAAGGTGGTGGGTGCGGCCTACCTGTTCTACATCGCCTGGCAGCTGTGGCGCGCCCCGGTCGGCGAGGCCGTGGTGGCCAGCGATCACCCGCGCGGCACCTGGCGCCTGGCGCGCCAGGAATTCTGGGTCGCGGCGGGCAACCCGAAAGCCATCCTGATCTTTACCGCTTTCCTGCCGCAGTTCGTGACGGTCGGCAGTGCCACCCCGGTAAGCGAGCAGTTCCTCTGGCTCGGCGTGCTGTTCCTGCTGCTGGAGTGGGCGGCGATCGCCATCTATTCGGGCCTGGGTGCCTATATGCAACGCTGGTTCAGCCAGCCAGGGCCGCGCCGGCTGTTCAACCGGGTCAGCGCCTCGCTGCTCGGTTGCGCCGGCCTCGGCCTGCTGGCAGCGCGCCGTTAGAAATTGAAGCGCAGGCCCACGTTGGCGGCGCTGCTTTCCTGCTGGCGGCTGTCCAGATTGCTCGTGTACTGCACGCCACCGTGCAGGCTCAGCGCCTCGCTTACCTGGGCGACCAAGCCGGTTTCTAGTTGCAGCGAGGTGTAGCGGTAGTTGGTCTTGATCTTATCCACTCCATCGAACGTCACGGTGTCGCGGCCGCCGTCGGCGTGCCACAGGTTGAGCTGCGCATAAGGTTGCATCAGACGGCCGCCGCTGCCGCTGAAGGCACCTTCAAGGCGCACGCCGAGCCGGCCGGTCAGCTCGACCTGGGCCTTGTGGCTGACGTGCGAGACACTGTCGTTGGCGCTGTCCAGCGAAACTTTCTGGGCAATCAGCTGCGCTTGAGGCTCCAGGGTCCAGCGTTCGGACACGTTGAACGGGTAGCCGGTTTCCAGCGAAGCGGTCCAGGCGTGACCGTCGATGTTCAGCTTGTCGCCCCGGTCGGAACGGGCGCGGCCATCGAGTTTCGTATACTGCAGCACGCTGTCGAGGTACCCGCCTTGTGGGCCAACCAGCGTCCAGTAGCCGCCGACACTGTCGCCATCGAGTTTGAGGTCACCAACGCTGCGGTCCTCCATGGCCAACGCAAAGCCATTGACGTCGGCATCCAGCCGGCTGTGGCTGACATACAGGCCCAGGTGCTGGCGATAGCCGTTATCGCTTACCTTGGCATACAGGTCCTGGCCCACCTTGAACCCAGACAGATTGCCGTCCAGGCTCGGGCTGACGGTGCCGCTCCACTGCTGGCGCAGCGCGCCGCCGTAGGCCTGGCCCCAGCTGGCCGACAAGCCGCCTTGGCCGGTCAGCAGCTGCTGGTCACCCTGGCGTTGGTGGAAGGTGCCCAAGGCCTGACGGGCAATGATCGCCGCTCCCCGTGGGGCAGCGGCATACACCGGAACTTCTGGGCGATACAGGGGCACGCTGACACCTGCCACAGGGGCTGGCAGCTCGGCCTGGCCGGGGGCCGGGGCGGCCACGGGCGGGGTTGCCGCAGGCTCGACCGGGGGCTCACCAGGTGTTTCTGGCGCTTGGGCATTCGGGGCAGGTGCGGCCACCAGTGTCGAGCGCAGGTACCAGCTGTTCTCGCTACCAGCGGTCACACCGCCTTTGAACAGCCGGTAATCGTAGGCACCGACCGACAGTGTCTGGGTCTGCACAAAAGCCGTGGCAGTGCTGGTGGCGCCATCGCGGGCTTCGACGACCTGGATGCCGTCCTGGTGCGTGGCGGCACCGGTGCCACCCAGGTTATTGACCTCCAGGCGCGTGATTCCGGTGAGGCTGCCTCGGCTGACCACCAGCTTGTCGGATGGCCCGTCGTCGCCGGCGAGCACGCTGTTCACCTGCAGCTTGCCATTGTTACCCAAGTAATTGCCATCGATGGTCAGTCGGCCTTGGGCGTCATTGCCAGAAGAGAGGTCGATGGTACCGCTGTTGCTCACGGTTGCAGGTTGCCCCGCAGTGAATGGCGAGACCCTGCCCTGCAGGGAGGTCAACCTGCTGCTGGCATCAATGCTCAGCATTCCCGTGCCGCTGTTGGTGTCTCCCAGTGTCAGGGGGGTGTCCAGCATGAGCAGGCTGTTCTGCAGGTTGACTGTCTCGAAGTTCAGGTAGGGGGCACCGCCGGTGACTTCACTGTTGCTGAGCTGCAAGGTGTCTTTGCCAGTGCCCCCGTCAATGTCGATGGTCAGTATTTGCGCGGTGAGGTTGCTTATCTGCGCTTTATCGTCGCCGGTGTTCAGGTCGACTCTTCCGACAATGGTGCCTCCTGACCAGTTGAAGGTATCGTTACCGGGGCCTGCCCGAACCTCGCCTTGCAGTACGCCGCCGCTGATGGTGATGACGTCCACGCCGCCACTGGTGCTGATGTTGCCGCCAATAGTGCCACCTTTGAGGGTGATGATGTCGTTGCCGAAGCCGCTGACCAGATTGCCATCGATGCGGGTTTCAACCCCGAGTTCCTGGGACATTTCGAACACGTTGTCAGCGAGCTTCAGGTCCACCCGGCCAATCCGGCCGCCTTGGAAATAGGCCTCGTCACCATCTTCAAAGGCGCCGAAGATGCGCCCGCCTTGCATTGTGAAGGTGTCGCGATCGCCGCCTTGGTTCAATGAGCCCAGTGTCCCGCCAGTCATTGTAAATTTGTCTTCGCCATCACCTTGTTGCAATGACTCAACTGTTCCGCCGCTTATAGTGAAATCGTCAATCCCCGCGGTTTGCACGCTAGGGCCCAGGTTGTCACCAGGCGAAACCGTCATCGATTGAGCGTGACCTAGCAGTGGCAGGGTCAGAAGGGAAAAGGCAGCAGGCAACAGCAAGAGAGGGCAACGCATAGGCAGGTCTCCGTGTCCATGAACGGACCACTACCTGAAGCGGTATCAGTGTTGCCGCTTCGGCCCTGCCAGATTTGTAGGTAAAGTGCGAACAAGGGACAACTGGCAAAAATGTCAGGTGGCCCGTGGCTATCAGTCGCGATAGAAGGTCTGCACCAGGTGGTAGCCGAACTTGCTCTTGATCGGGCCGTGGACCACGCGCAGGGGCTTCTTGAAGATCACCTGGTCGATCGCGCCGACCATCTGCCCGGGGCGGATTTCACCCAGGTCGCCGCCACGTTTGCCCGAAGGGCAGATGGAAAACTTCTTGGCCAGCACATCGAAAGCTTCGCCGTTGGCGATGCGCTGCTTGAGCTTTTCGGCTTCGTCAGCGGTCTTGACCAGGATGTGGCGGGCTTGAGCTTTCATGGGACACCTGTGCTTCGGGGCGAAAAAAGGGCGCCATTATGCCTGATCGCGCAGCTCCGTGCGGTCACGAAACTGCTCCAGCGCCTGGGGGTTGGCCAGGGCATCGGTATTTTTCACCGGCAGCCCGTGCACCACGTTGCGGATGGCCAATTCCACCAGCTTGCCGCTGAGGGTGCGCGGGATGTCGCTGACTTGGGCGATCACCGCCGGCACATGGCGTGGCGTGGTGTACTGGCGGATCACCTGGCGAATGCGCTGGCGCAGGGCGTCGTCCAGGTGCAGGCCATCGCGCAGGCGCACGAACAGCACCACGCGCACATCGCCGTGCCAGTCCTGGCCGATGGCCACGCTTTCCAGCACCTCTTCGACCTTTTCCACCTGGCGGTAGATCTCGGCCGTGCCGATGCGCACGCCGCCCGGGTTGAGCACGGCATCGGAGCGGCCATGTATCAGCAGGCCGCCGCTGCTGCGCTGCTCGGCATAGTCGCCCTGGGCCCAGACCCCGGGGAACTGGCTGAAATAAGCATCGTGGTAGCGGCTGCCGTCGTCGTCGTGCCAGAAGCCCAGGGGCATCGACGGGAAGTTGCGGGTGCAGACCAGCTCGCCTTTTTCATCGAGCACCGGCTGGCCCTGTTCGTTCCACACTTCCACCGCCATGCCCAGGCCCTTGCAGGCCATCTCGCCGCGGCGCACCGGCAGGGTCGGGTTGCCGAGCACGAAGCACGAGACGATATCGGTGCCGCCGGACATCGACGCCAGGCACAGGTCGGCCTTGATCTTGCCGTATATATAGTCGTAGCTGTGTGGCGACAGGGGCGAACCGGTGGACAGGATCAGCCGCAGGCTGTCCAGCCGATGGCTGTGCGCCGGTACCAGGCCTTCCTGCTCCAGCGCGGCGAGGTACTTGGCACTGGTGCCGAAGGCCTGGATGCGTTCGGCGTCGATCAGGTCGAGCAGGCGCTCGGGGCCGGGGTGGAAGGGGGAGCCGTCGTACAGCACCAGGGTGGCGCCGACGGCCAGGCCGCTGGCCAGCCAGTTCCACATCATCCAGCCACAGGTGGTGTAGTAGAACAACACGTCGTCGGCCTTCAGGTCATTGTGCAGGCCGTGTTCCTTGAGGTGTTGCAGCAGCACGCCACCGGCGCGGTGGACGATGCACTTGGGCACACCGGTGGTGCCGCTGGAATAGAGGATGTACAGCGGGTGGTCGAACGGCAGCGAGGCAAACACCGGTTCACCGCCGGCGGTGTAGAAGTTGTCCCACAGGCTGACCCTGGAGGCGCTGAATTCAGACGCCTGTGTCTGCGGGCGGGTATGGGGCACCACAATCAACTGCTGCAGCGCAGGGAGCTGGGCGCAGACCTGGTTGATCTTGTCGACCTGGTCGATCGACTTGCCGGCGTATTCATAACCGGCACAGACCAGCAGCAGTTTCGGTTCGATCTGGCCAAACCGGTCGATGATGCCGTGCAGGCCGAACTCTGGCGAAGACGTCGACCAGACCGCGCCAAGGCTGCTGCAGGCGAGCATCGCCACCAGGGTTTGCCAGGTGTTGGGCATGACTGCGGCGATGCGGTCTCCGGGCTCGATGCCGGCGGCCTTGAACGCCTTCTGCAGGCCCGCGACTTCGGCGGCCAGTTGCGCATGGGTGAAGACTACCCGTTGGCCATCTTCGCGAACCGAAACCAGTGCAGGTCGGTCGTCGCGCCGGCGCAGCAGGTGCTCGGCGAAATTCAGGGTGGCCCCGCTGAACCAGCGGGCTTCAGGCATCTGCGCGCCTTCGCTGAGGACCTGGCTGGGCGGGGTGTGCCAGGCCACCTGGAAATAGTCGGCAAGGGTTTGCCAGAAGGCCGCGCGCTGCTCGATGCTCCAGCGGTGCAAGGCCGCATAGTCGTTGAGCTGCAAGTTGTAGCGCAGGTTGACCCGGCGGCGGAAGGCATCCATCCGGCTGGCTTCGATCTGCGCCGTGGAGGGGCGCCAGAGCACGTCGTTCATGCCGAACCTCCCGATACTGCTTGAGGTCGAGGGCCCCACGACGAGGCCCTCGGGGTTACTTATTCCACTTTAGCGCTTTGCACGTCAGGCGATGCCGACCACACGCGATAACGCACTTCGACACCCTGGGGCACGTACACCACGACCGGCAGCTTGCTGTTGTAGCGCAGCATGAAGCCTTCACCGACCACCGGCACGAAGGCCTGGGTCTTCTTGCCATCCGGGCAGGCCATCAGGGTGCTGGCCGGGCCACCGACCTTGTCCAGGCGGTAGTAGCTGTAGCCCCAGCCTTCGAGGGTGTGTTCCTCCAGGCTGCCGGCCAGGCGCTGGCGGTTGCAGTCCACTTGCAGCGTCTTGCCCGCCAGGATTTCCAGCTTGTGGGCCGATTCATCGGTTTGCGCGGGCAGGTGGATGACCTGCCGGGTGAAGCCTTTTTCCGCCTCGGGATAGGGCGCGACGTCCTTGAGGCTGGCAGCCATCGCCGGAGCGGCGGCGGCCAGGGCCAGGGCAAAGATCGCGGTCATTGGGTTTGGGCGCATAGGGCCTCCTTGCAGATGAACGAGTGCAAGACCGTTGCCAGGCCCAGGCCGCCCGTCACTGGGCCAACCAGCCACCATCGACGTTCCAGGCGGCGCCGCGAACCTGGCTACCGGCCTCGCTGCACAGGAATAGTACCAGCTCGCCCAAGTGCTCGGGGGTGACGAAGGCCAGTGAGGGTTGTTTCTCGGCCAGCAGATCGTGCTGTGCTTGCTGCGGTTCGACGCCGTTGGCGGCACGATCGTCAATTTGCTTCTGCACCAGCGGGGTCAGCACCCAGCCGGGGCAGATGGCATTGCAGGTGACGTTGCTGGTGGCGGTTTCCAGCCCGACCACCTTGGTCAGCCCGACCACGCCGTGCTTGGCCGCCACATAGGCCGCCTTGCCGATGGAACCGACCAACCCGTGCACCGACGCGATATTGATGATCCGCCCCCAGTTGCGCGCGCGCATGCCGGGCAGGGCCAGGCGGGTGCCATGGAACACGGCGGAGAGGTTGAGGGCGATGATCTTGTCCCAGCTTTCGATCGGGAACTGCTCCACCGGCGCCACGTGCTGGATGCCGGCGTTGCTGACCAGGATGTCCACTCCGCCGAACTCGCGCTCGGCCATCGCGAACAGTGCCTCGATCTGCGCCACATCGGACAGGTCCGCCGGGTGGTGCGCAACCTTGACGCCATGGCTGGTGATTTGCGCCAGTGCCGCTGCCGGGTCGCCGAAACCATTGAGCAGGATGTTGGCGCCAGCGCGGGCCAGCACCTGGGCGATGCCTAGGCCGATGCCGCTGGTGGAGCCGGTGACGAGTGCAGTCTTGCCTTTCAAAGTCATGCAGAAACTCCTTAGACGATGCCGGTGGCGTAGAAGGTGGCGATGACCACGAATACCGCCAGGGTCTTGATCAGGGTAATACCGAAAATGTCCTTGTAGGCTTCGCGGTGGGTCAGCCCGGTCACCGCCAGCAAGGTGATCACCGCGCCGTTGTGCGGCAGGGTGTCCATGCCGCCGCTGGCCATCGCGGCCACCCGGTGCAGCACTTCGAGGGGAATGTTGGCGGCGTGGGCTGCGGCGATGAAGCTGTCGCTCATGGCCGCCAGGGCGATGCTCATGCCGCCCGAGGCGGAGCCGGTGATACCAGCCAGCAAGGTCACGGTGATCGCTTCGTTGACCAACGGGTTGGGGATGCCGCGCAAGGCATCGGCCAGGACCAGGAAGCCCGGCAGCGAGGCGATCACCGCGCCAAAGCCATATTCGGACGCCGTGTTCATGGCCGCCAGCAGGGCGCCGCCGACTGCACTCTTGGTGCCTTCGGCCAGGCGTTCGCGGATCACCCCGAAGGCGCAGACCAGCACCATCAGGATGCCCACCAGCAGCGCGGCCTGCACTGCCCAGATCGCCGTGAGCTTGGCCACGTCACTGTTTACCGGCGCGCTCATGCCCGGCAGTTGCAAGGTGTGGCTTGGGCCGTACCACTGCGGGATCCAGTGGGTGAACAGCAGGTTCATCACGCCCACCAGCACGAGCGGCGACAGGGCCAGCCAAGGGTTGGGCAGGGTCAGGTCGGCAGCCGTCTCAGGCTCGTTGCGCAGGTTGTTGCCATAGCCTTCGCCAGCGCGCTGGGCCTTGTTGCGTTGGCGCTGCAGGTAAAGCATGCCGCTGCAGAACACGAACAGCGTGCCGATCAGCCCCAGCCACGGCGCGGCCCAGGCGGTGGTGTTGAAGAAGGTGCTGGGGATGATGTTCTGGATCTGCGGGGTGCCGGGCAGGGCATCCATGGTGAACGAGAATGCGCCCAGGGCGATGGTCGCCGGGATCAGGCGCTTGGGGATGTTGCTCTGGCGAAACATTTCGGCGGCGAACGGGTACACCGCGAACACCACCACGAACAGCGACACGCCGCCGTAGGTGAGCAGGGCGCAGACCAGTACGATCACCAGCATCGCCTGGCGGGTACCGAGCAGGCGGATGGCGGCGGCGACGATCGAGCGCGAGAAGCCGGACAGTTCGATCAGCTTGCCGAACACGGCGCCGAGCAAGAACACCGGAAAGTAGAGCTTGATGAAGCCGACCATCTTCTCCATGAACACCCCGGTGAACGCGGGGGCCACGGCGGCCGGGTCGGTGAGCAGGACGGCGCCGAGCGCGGCGATGGGGGCGAAGAGGATTACGCTGTAACCGCGGTAGGCGGCCAGCATCAGCAGGGCCAAGGCGGCGAGGGCGATGAGCACGGTCATCGGGATGGATCTCCTGGATGAGTCTTGTTGTTATGGGGTGACCGGGAGATAGCGGGAATCGTGCCAAATCTGTAACTAGTTGAATTTAAAGGAATTAATGAGTTTGGTGATGAGCGGTGTCTACATTTTGAGATTGCATGGGGCTGCTTTGCAGCCCATCGCGGCTGAAGCCGCTCCTACAGGAGACCGCGATACGCTGTAGGAGCGGCTTCAGCCGCGATCGAGGGCGTAGCCCTCGCAGCTGTCTCCAAAAAGAAACACATGTCTCAAACTAGAGACCCAATGCAACCATCTTCTTGTACAACGTCGAGCGCCCCAACCCCAGGGCTCTGGCAGCTTCTGGAACATTCCCCGCATACTCGGCCAACGCCCCGGCAATCAGCCGCCGCTCGAACTGTTCACACGCCTCACGATAGCTCATCCGCTGTTCCTGACCCGCAACCGGGCTCAACGGCCCCAGCGCCGCCGTCAGCTCGGCCACGCCAAGGCGTGGCTGGTCAGCCAGCAATGTCGCCCGCTCCAGCACATTGCGCAGCTCGCGAATATTCCCCGGCCACGCGTGCCGCGCCAACAAGGCCTGGGCATCGAGCTCCAGCTCGTACTGGCTGCCCAGTTCGGCCAGGATCGCTTCGCACAGCGCCGGCAGGTCCTCGACCCGCTCGCGCAGCGGCGGTACCGCGATCGGCAGCACATTCAGCCGGTAGTACAGGTCGGCACGGAACGCCCCCCGAGCCATGGCGGCCTGCAGGTCGATGGAGGTGGCGGCAATGATGCGCACATCGCTGCGCAGCATCTGGTTCGAGCCGACCGGTTCGTACTCCTTTTCCTGCAGCACGCGTAGCAGCTTGCTCTGCAGCGCCAACGGCATATCACCGATTTCGTCGAGGAACAGCGTGCCGCCCTCGGCCAGTTGCAGCTTGCCGCTGCGGCCCTTGCGGTCGGCACCGGTAAAGGCGCCGGGCGCGGTACCGAAAAATTCGGCTTCCAGCAAGGTCTCGGGGATCGCCGCGCTGTTGACACTGACGAAGGCCTTGTGCGCCCGCGCAGAAGCGGCGTGGATGGCATGGGCCAGCAACTCCTTGCCGGTGCCGGTCTCGCCCAGCAGCAGCACCGGCGAATCGCTGCCTGCACCGCGCCGTGCGCGGCGCTTGGCCTCGAGGCTGGCCGGGCTGCTGCCGACGAACTGGGCGAAGCTGTACTTGGCCTGGCGGGCGCGCAATTGCGAGCGGGTGCTGGCCAATTCCTGTTGCATGCTCGAATAGCGCTTGAGCAAGGGCGACAGGCTGCGCAGCTCCTCGAACAGGGCAAAGCCGATGGCGCCGATCAGTGCGCCCTGGGCATCGTGGATCGGCAGGCGCATCACCACCAGCGGCTCGTTGGGGGTGTCGAGCATATCCAGCAGGATCGGCCGGCCATTGCTCACCACCTGGCGCATCAGGCTGCCGGGGATGACCGCCTCGCAGGGCTGGCCGATTGCGCTGGCGGCGTCGGTGAGGCCGAAACGCCTGGCGTAGCGCTCGTTCATCCAGACGATGCGAGCGTCGCGGTCGACGATCACCGTGCCTTCGCTGGACTGCTCGATGATCTCGAACAGCGAGCGGATCGCCAGTTGCCGTACCTGGGGGTAGTCCTTGAGGCTGTCGCTGTCGTGCATCTTCTTCTACCTGAATCTTGTGAGTGCAGGCCCGGCCTTTTCGCGGGCAAGCCCGCTCCCACAGGTATTCCACACTTTTCAGCTTTGTGGCGACGCTGTGGGAGCGGGCTTGCCCGCGAAGAGGCCGGGCCTGAAAACCTATCCTCTGGGGTCGAACGCTTCGCGCAGGGCATCCCCGATGAACACCAGCAGCGACAGGATCACCGCCAGCGCAAAGAACGCGGTAAAGCCCAGCCAGGGCGCCTCCAGGTGCTGCTTGCCCTGGGTCACCAGCTCACCCAGCGAAGCGCTCCCGGCCGGCATGCCGAAGCCGAGGAAGTCCAGAGCGGTCAAGGTGGTGATCGCCCCGGTCAGCATGAAGGGCACATAGGTCAGCGTCGCATTCATCGCGTTGGGCAACACGTGGCGCAGCATCACCTGGGTATCCGGCAGCCCCAGTGCGCGGGCCGCCTTCACGTATTCAAGGTTGCGCCCACGGAGAAATTCGGCGCGCACCACATCGACCAGGGTCAACCACGAAAACAGCGCCATGATCCCCAGCAGCCACCAGAAATCCGGCTCGACGAAGCCGCTGAGGATGATCAGCAGGTACAGCACCGGCAGCCCCGACCACACCTCCAGCAGGCGTTGCCCGAACAGGTCCACCCAGCCGCCGTAATAGCCTTGCAGTGCGCCAGCGCCGACACCGATCAGCACGCTGATCAACGTCAGGGCAAAGGCGAACAGCAGCGAGGTGCGGGTGCCATACAGCACCCGCGCCAGCACGTCGCGGCCCTGATCGTCGGTGCCTAGCCAGTTGCTCGCGCTGGGTGGGCTGGGGGTCGGCACCAGCAGGTCGTAGTTGGGGGTGTCGGCGCTGAACGGGATGGGGGCGAACAGCATCCAGCCGCCCTGGCCTTCGATCAGCTGGCGCACGTAGGCGCTGCGGTAGTCCGGCTGGAACGGCAGCTGGCCGCCGAACTGCTGCTCGCTGTAGCGCTTGAGCGCCGGCAGGTACAGGTCGCCTTTGTAGCTCAGCAGCAGGGGTTTGTCGTTGGCCACCAGTTCGGCGCACAGGCTCAGCAGCAGCACGCCGGCAAACAGCCACAGCGATACCCAGCCCAGGCGGTTGCGGCGAAAGCGCAGCAGGCGACGACGCGAGACTGGCGACAGCATCAGTGCGCCCTCGAGTCGAAGTCGATGCGTGGATCGAGCACGGTGAAGGCCAGGTCACCGATCAGGCGGAACAGCAGGCCGGCCAGGGTGAAGATGAACAGCGTGCCGAACACCACCGGGTAGTCGCGTGACACGGCCGCCTCGTAGCTCAGGCGGCCAAGGCCGTCGAGGGAGAAGATCACCTCGATCAGCAAGGAACCTGCGAAGAACACGGTGATCAACGCCTGCGGCAGCCCGGCCAGCACCAGCAGCATGGCGTTGCGCAACACGTGCCCGTAAAGCACGCGGCGTTCGCTGAGGCCCTTGGCGCGCGCGGTGACCACGTACTGGCGGGAGATTTCATCGAGGAAGGCGTTCTTGGTCAGCAGGGTGAGGGTGGCAAAGCCGCCGATCACCAGGGCGCCGACCGGCAGCACCAGATGCCAGAAGTAGTCGGCAACCTTGCCCAGCAGGCTGAGCTGGTCGAAGTCGTCCGATACCAGGCCACGTACCGGGAACCAGTTCAGCGAAGTGCCACCGGCGAACAATACGATCAGCAGCAACGCGAACAGGAACGAGGGCAGGGCATAGCCGACCACGATCAGCGCGCTGCTCCAGGCATCGAAGCGGCTGCCGTGGCGTACCGCCTTGCGGATGCCCAGCGGGATTGACACCAGGTAGGTGATCAGCGTGGCCCAGAAGCCCAGCGACAGGGTCACCGGCAGCTTGTCGAGGATCAGGTCGGTGACCTTGGCGCCGCGGAAGAAGCTTTGGCCGAAGTCCAGCCGGGCGTACTGGCCGAGCATCAGCCACAGCCGCTCTGGCGCCGTCTTGTCGAAGCCGTACTGGCGCTTGATTTCCTCGATCAGCTTCGGGTCCAGGCCGCGGGTGGCACGGGACTCGCCGTGCACCACCTCGACCCGCGAACCGGGCGCGCCACCGCCCAGGCCCTGCAGCTTGGCCACTGCCTGCTCCACCGGGCCACCGGGGGCAGCCTGAACGATGGCGAAGTTGACCAGCAGGATCGCCAGCAAGGTCGGGATGATCAGCAGCAGGCGCCGCAGGATGTAACTCGTCATGGCTGGGCCTTCTGCCGTTCGGCCATCTGCGCGTTGGTCAGCGCCGTCGGGCTGACTTCCCACCAGCTGTCCAGGCCTTCGTCATAGGCGGGCTGGGTTTTCGGCAGGCCGAAGCGGTTCCACCACACCGTCGAGCTGCCCGGTGGGTAATAGTTGGGGATCCAGTAGTAGTTCCATTGCAGTACCCGGTCCAGGGCATGGGCGTGGTGCAGCATGTCGGCCTGGGTGTCGGCGCGTACCAGGCCATCGATCAACTGGTCCACCACCGGGTCCTTGAGTACCATCAGGTTGTTCGAGCCCGGGTCGTTGGCGGCGGCCGAACCAAAGTAGTTGTACAGCTCGGCGCCTGGCGACAGGGTGACCGAATAGCCAGTGACGATCATGTCGTAGTCGCGGGCCATCAGCCGGTTCACGTACTGCGCCGAGTCGACGTTGCGGATGTTCAAGGTGATGCCTATCTGTGCCAGGTTGCGTTTCCACGGCAGCAGCAAGCGCTCCATGCCGGACTGGCCGTTGAGGAAGGTGAATGCCAGCGGCTCGCCCTGGGCATTGACCAGGCGATCGCCGTCGGGGTGCCAACCGGCCTGTTGCAACAAGGCCAGCGCCTGCAACTGTTGTGGGCGGATGATGCCCGAGCCATCGGTAACCGGCGCGGTGAACACCTGGTTGAAGACTTCGTCCGGCACCCGGCCGCGCAGCGGTCCGAGCAGCTTGAGTTCGCCTGCATCCGGCAGGGCGCGGGCGGCGAGTGGCGTGTTGGAGAACACGCTCTGCTGGCGGATGTACATGTTGCGCATCATCTGCCGGTTGCTCCACTCGAAGTCCCAGAGCATGGCCAGCGCCTGACGCACACGGCGGTCCTTGAACTGCGGCTTGTCCAGGTTGAACACGAAGCCCTGGGCCGCCTGTGGCTTGGCCGGGCCGAGGTGCGCGCGCTGCAGGCGGCCATCGTCCAGCGGCACGCCGTTGTAGCCCAGGGTGTAGGCGGTGGCGGAAAACTCGCGATTGTAGTCGTAACCACCACCCTTGAGCACCTGGCGCGCCACTTCGGTGTCGCCGAAGTACTCGATGCGGATGTGTTCGAAGTTGTAGCGCCCGCGGTTGACGGGCAGGTCTTTGGCCCACCAGTTAGGGTCGCGTTCGAAGGTGATGCTGCGCCCGTTGTCGATGCGCCCGATACGGTACGGGCCGCTGCCGACCGGCTTGTCGAAGCCGGCGCCGTTGACGAAGTCGCGGTTGGCCCAGTCGTGCTCGGGCAGTACCGGCAGGCTGGCCAGGTCCAGGGCCAGGGTGCGGCCGTGGGGCTGCTTGAAGTCGAAGCGTACCCGCTGTGGGCCTTCGACCGTGACCCCGGCGACATCGGCGAACTGGGTGCGGTACTTGAGGCTGCCTTCTGCCATCAGCTTGTCGAAGCTGAAACGCACGTCTTCGGCGCGCACCGGCTTGCCATCGGCGAAGGTCGCCTTCGGGTCGATCTCGAAGCGCAGCCAGGCGTCATCCGGGCCACGTTCCATACGCTGGGCAATCAGGCCATAAACGGTATAAGGCTCGTCGAACGAGCGTTGCGCCAGCGGTGCGTACAGCCAGCCATCGACCTCACTGACGCCGATGCCTTTGTCGATGTACGGCAGGATATGGTCGAACTGGCCGATTTCGATGGCCGAGCGGCGCATCAGGCCACCCTTGGGGGCGTCGGGGTTGGCATAGTCGAAGTGGCGGAAGCTTTCGCCGTAGCGAGGGGCTTCGCCGTAGACGGTCAACGCGTGAGTGGGCGCGGCTTGGGCCATCCAGCCCACACAAAAAAGCAAGATCCCTGAAATAAACTGTGGGAGCGGGCTTGCCCGCGAATAGGCCCGCCCAGGCAACCTTGTTGTCTGCTCAGGCCTATTCGCGGGCAAGCCCGCTCCCACAGGGATAGTCATCGGATGCGATGACTTAGTCCTGGCGGCTGGTCACTTCCAGCAGGTGGTAGCCGAACTGGGTCTTCACCGGGCCCTGTACGGTGTTGACCGGGGCGCTGAACACCACGGTGTCGAATTCCTTGACCATCTGGCCTGGGCCGAACGAGCCCAGGTCACCGCCCTGGCGGCTGGACGGGCAGGTGGAGTTGGCCTTGGCGATTTCAGCGAAGTCGGCACCGGCTTCGATCTGGGCTTTGAGTTCGTTGCACTTGTCTTCGCTGGCAACGAGGATGTGACGGGCAGTGGCGCGTGCCATGGGTACTACTCCTTGGGGGGTGAAAACGGCAAGCCTAGCGCACTTGATCGGGTCATGTCTCGCCAGGCTTGCTGCAGGCACTTCACAGACGTGCCGCGGCCTCGCGCAGCAGGGCTTCGGTCGCGCTCCAGCCCAGGCAGCCATCGGTGATCGACACGCCGTATTTCAGCGCGCCCTTGCCCAGGGCCTGGCAGCCGTCGAACAGGTGGCCTTCGAGCATTACGCCGACAATCGAACGGTCACCGGCAAGGCGCTGGGCGAGTACGTCCTCGAACACGGCCGGCTGGCGAGTTGGGTCCTTGCCGCTGTTGGCGTGGCTGCAGTCGACCATGATGCGTGCTGCCAGCCCGGCCTTGGCCAAGCCCTGGCGAGCCTGGGCGATGCTGTTGGCATCGTAGTTCGGGCCCTTGTGGCCGCCGCGCAGCACCAGGTGGGTGTCCGGGTTGCCCAGGGTTTCGATGATTGCCGGGTAGCCCTGCGCATCCATGCCGAAGTGGCGGTGTGGCGCCGCAGCGCTGCGCATGGCGTCACAGGCGATGCCGACGCCGCCGTCGGTGCCATTCTTGAAGCCGACCGGCAGTTCCAGGCCGCTGACCATTTCCCGGTGAATCTGCGATTCGGTGGTGCGTGCGCCAATCGCCGCCCAGCCCAGCAGGTCGTCGAAGTAGCCGGCGGCCATCGGTTGCAGCAACTCGGTGGCGATCGGCAGGCCGCGTTCGATCATGCTCAGCATCAAGCCACGGGACAGGGCGATGCCGGCATGCATGTCGTCGCTGCCGTCCAGGTGCGGGTCGTAGGCCAGGCCTTTCCAGCCCACCGTGGTACGGGGTTTTTCCACGTAGGCGCGCATCACCAGCAGCAGCTTGTCATCGACTTCGCGGCTGAGGGCGGCCAGGCGGTCGGCGTATTCCAGGGCCGAGCGGGGGTCGTGGATCGAGCAGGGGCCGACGATCACCAGCAGGCGCTCATCGCGGCCTTCGAGGATGGCGCGGATGGCCTGGCGGTGGCTATGGACCTGGTGGGCGAGTTCGCTGGCCAGCGGCATCTGCTGCTTGAGCAGGTGCGGGCTGGGCAGGCGCTGGCTGACGGTGGTGTTGGCAGCGTGCGGTTGGGTCAGGGGCAGGGCGAGGTTCGAGGCTTGCATGGCGTATGTTCCCTGGGCGGACGGCGGGTTCTCGCCCGCGCGGTCGGCCCTATCGAGGTGTTCGACTATTCGTTGATTGATTGTCTGCAGCATTGCCACCGGAAAGGGACCGATCGGAGGCGGCAGGCTGGCCCGAACGGGATTGGCTAAATCGCCAGGCATAGGTGCTTGCGTAGTAATAAGTGGCGTAGTTCATGAATCTGTCCTCGGTTCGAATCGGTAAAAGTGCAATGGCCTGAAAAGCAAAACCCCCGGTCGGGGAGCCGACCGGGGGTTTGAGTATTCTCATGTTCGGCGGCCCCTCGAAGGTGGGCGCCGTGTGGGTATCGGCGCCTAGTGGCTAAACCAATACCCAAAGTAATAGCTGGCAGCAGCCTGGCAGCCGGCAACGGCCAGCACAGGGCGCAGGGTGCGACCGGTGTGGTTGGCGGGGTTGCAGGTGTGGTTCGGCATGTTGCTCTCCAGTGAATGAGCCCGAGCTTACTTCAGGCACTGCGCACTGTTCAATGGATAAATGCTATCGAGCCGATATTTGCACAAAACGGATAGCACTCTGCACACGATGGATATTGCCGCCCCAGGGCAGCCCCTAACCTGACCCGGTCTGAACAATAACAATGGAGACCCTGGCCATGTCCCTGGGATTCGACTACCTCAATGCCATGCTTGAGGACGACCGTGAAACCGGCGTCTATCGCTGCAAACGCGAGATGTTCACCGACCCGCGCCTGTTCGACCTGGAGATGAAGCACATCTTCGAGGGCAACTGGATCTACCTGGCCCATGAAAGCCAGATCCCCGAAAAGAACGACTTCCTCACCCTGACCATGGGGCGCCAGCCGATCTTCATCGCGCGCAACAAGGACGGGGAGCTCAATGCCTTCCTCAATGCCTGCAGCCACCGCGGCGCCATGCTGTGCCGGCACAAGCGCGGCAACCGCGCAAGCTACACCTGCCCGTTCCACGGCTGGACCTTCAACAACAGCGGCAAGCTGCTCAAGGTCAAAGACCCGAGCAATGCCGGCTACCCCGACAGCTTCAACTGTGACGGCTCCCACGACCTGACCAAGGTCGCCCGTTTCGAGTCGTACCGTGGCTTCCTGTTCGGCAGCCTGAATGCCGACGTCAAGCCGCTGGTCGAGCACCTTGGCGAGTCGGCGAAGATCATCGACATGATCGTCGACCAGTCCCCTGAAGGCCTGGAGGTGCTGCGCGGTGCCAGCTCGTACATCTACGAGGGCAACTGGAAGCTCACCGCCGAGAACGGCGCCGACGGCTACCACGTCAGCTCCGTGCACTGGAACTACGCCGCCACCCAGAACCAGCGCAAGCAGCGCGAAGCGGGTGACGAGATCAAGACCATGAGCGCCGGCGCCTGGGCCAAGCAGGGCGGTGGCTTCTATTCCTTCGACCACGGCCACCTGCTGCTGTGGACCCGCTGGGCCAACCCCGAAGACCGCCCGGCCTTCGAGCGCCGCGACCAGCTGGCCGCCGATTTCGGCCAGGCCCGCGCCGACTGGATGATCGAGAACTCGCGCAACCTGTGCCTGTACCCCAACGTCTACCTGATGGACCAGTTCAGCTCGCAGATCCGCATCGCCCGGCCAATTTCGGTGAACAAGACCGAAATCACCATCTACTGCATCGCGCCGAAAGGCGAGAGCGCCGATGCCCGGGCCAAGCGCATCCGCCAGTACGAAGACTTCTTCAACGTCAGCGGCATGGCCACCCCGGATGACCTGGAAGAGTTCCGCTCGTGCCAGACCGGCTACGGCGGCGGCACCGGCTGGAACGACATGTCCCGTGGCGCGCAGCACTGGGTCGAAGGGGCCGATGAGGCCGCCAAGGAAATCGAACTCAAGCCGCTGCTGTCGGGCGTACGCACCGAGGACGAAGGCCTGTTCGTGCTGCAGCACAAGTACTGGCAGGACACCATGATCAAAGCCCTCGAACAGGAACAGCAACTGATCCCCGTGGAGGCCGTGCAATGAGCCTGCATGACACCGTGCGCGACTTCCTCTACCGCGAGGCGCGCTACCTGGACGATGCCCAGTGGGACCAGTGGCTGGAGCTGTATGCCAGCGATGCGACCTTCTGGATGCCGTCCTGGGACGATGACGACACCCTGACCGAAGACCCCCAGAGCGAAATCTCGCTGATCTGGTACGGCAACCGTGGCGGCCTCGAAGACCGCGTGTTCCGCATCAAGACCGAGCGCTCCAGTGCGACCGTGCCGGACACCCGCACCTCGCACAACATCAGCAACATCGAGATCGTCGAACAGGGCGAAGGCAGCTGCCAGGTGCGCTTCAACTGGCAAACCCTGAGCTTCCGCTACAAGACCACCGACAGCTACTTCGGCACCAGCATCTACACCCTCGACCTGCGCGGTGAGCAGCCGCTGATCAAGGCCAAGAAGGTGGTGCTGAAGAACGACTACGTGCGTCAGGTCATCGACATCTACCACATCTGATACGAGGTAACGCGAGCCGCTCGGTGTGCCAACTGGCGCGCTGCGGGCAGGCTCGCCCGCGAGGTGCAACATGAGCTTCCAGATCGCACTTAATTTCGAAGACGGGGTCACCCGCTTCATCGAGGCCAGCGGCCATGAAACCGTGGCCGACGCCGCCTACCGCCAGGGCATCAACATTCCGCTGGACTGCCGCGACGGTGCCTGCGGCACCTGCAAGTGCAAGGCCGAGTCCGGGCGTTACGACCTGGGCGACAACTTCATCGAAGACGCCCTGAGCGAAGACGAGATCGCCGAAGGCTACGTGCTGACCTGCCAGATGCGCGCCGAAAGCGATTGCGTGGTGCGCATTCCGGCATCGTCGCAACTGTGCAAGACCGAACAGGCCAGTTTCGAAGCGGCCATCAGCGATGTGCGCCAGCTGTCGGCCAGCACCATCGCCTTGTCGATCAAGGGCGAGGCACTGAATCGCCTGGCGTTCCTGCCGGGGCAATACGTCAACCTCAAGGTGCCGGGCAGCGACCAGAGCCGTGCCTATTCCTTCAGCTCGCTGCAGAAGGACGGCGAGGTCAGCTTCCTGATCCGCAATGTACCGGGCGGGCTGATGAGCAGCTTCCTTACCAGCCTGGCCAAGGCCGGCGACAGCCTGAGCCTGGCCGGCCCGCTGGGCAGCTTCTACCTGCGGCCGATCCAGCGCCCGCTGTTGCTGCTGGCCGGAGGTACGGGCCTGGCGCCGTTCACGGCGATGCTGGAGAAGATCGCCGAACAGGGCAGCGAGCACCCACTGCACCTGATCTACGGGGTCACCAACGATTTCGACCTGGTCGAGCTGGACCGCCTGCAGGCACTGGCCGCGCGCATCGCCAACTTCACCTTCAGCGCCTGCGTGGCCAACCCCGACAGCCAGTACCCGCAGAAGGGCTACGTGACCCAGCACATTGCGCCGCAGCACCTCAACGACGGCGATGTCGATGTGTACCTGTGCGGGCCGCCGCCGATGGTCGAGGCCGTGAGCCAGTACATCCGCGAGCAGGGCATCACCCCGGCGAATTTCTACTACGAGAAGTTCGCGGCGGCTGCGGCCTGAGTTTCCTCGGGGCTGCCGGCATCGTGCGGGTGACGGCGGCCTCCTTTTATTCCGAAGTGAAACACCGTCCCTGTGGGAGCGGGCATGCCCGCGAAGAGGCCAGCAGGTTCAACAACTGTGCCTGGTCGGACGCATTCGCGGCGGTTCGGCGACCCGACAAGCCCCTCCCTCAGATGGCGTGGTGAACTGGAGAGATGCACATGAACTCAAGATTCCAAGGCAAGATCGCATTGGTCACCGGCGCCGCCCAGGGCATTGGCCGCGGCGTGTGTTGGCGGCTCAAGGCCGAAGGTGCGCAGGTGGTGGCGGTGGACCGTTCCGAGCTGGTCCACGAACTGGCCGGGGAGGGCATGCTGACCCTCACCGCCGACCTCGAGCTGCATGCCGATTGCGCCCGGGTCATGGCCACGGCGGTGGACACCTTCGGCCGCCTCGACATCCTGGTCAACAACGTCGGCGGCACCATCTGGGCCAAACCCTTCGAGCACTATGAGGTGGACCAGATCGAGGCCGAAGTGCGCCGCTCGCTGTTCCCGACCCTGTGGTGCTGCCACGCGGCGCTGCCTTACATGCTCGAACGTGGCAGCGGGGCCATCGTCAACGTCTCGTCGATCGCCACCCGTGGCGTCAACCGCGTGCCCTACGGCGCGGCCAAGGGCGGGGTCAACGCGCTCACCGCGTGCCTGGCCTTCGAAACCGCTGGCCGCGGCATCCGCGTCAATGCCACCGCCCCCGGTGGCACCGAGGCGCCACCGCGGCGGGTGCCGCGCAACAACAGCGAGCAGAGCGAGCAGGACAAGGCCTGGTACCAGCAGATCGTCGACCAGACCCTCGACAGCAGCCTGATGCACCGCTACGGCAGCATCGACGAGCAGGTCGGCGCCATCCTCTTCCTGGCTTCCGACGAGGCCTCCTACATCACCGGCGTGACCCTGCCGGTGGGGGGCGGTGATCTCGGCTGAACCCTACCCATGCAAAGCGTTCCTCCAAAACAACAACAAGAGAGACAGATGCCATGCGAACCCTTGACGTACACCCGATCATCGACAATGCCCGCTTCACGCCTTTCCACTGGTTGGTCATGGCCCTGTGTGGCCTGCTGCTGATCTTCGACGGCTACGACCTGTTCATCTACGGCGTGGTGCTGCCGGTGATCATGAAAGCGTGGGGCCTGACCCCGTTGCAGGCCGGCGCACTGGGCAGCTACGCGCTGTTCGGCATGATGTTCGGCGCCCTGGCGTTCGGCAGCCTGGCCGACCGCATCGGGCGCAAGAAAGGGATCGCCATCTGTTTCGCCTTGTTCTCCGGGGCGACCATCCTCAACGGCTTTGCCAGCAGCCCCAGTGAGTTCGGCATCTACCGCTTCATCGCCGGCCTCGGCTGTGGCGGCCTGATGCCCAATGCCGTGGCGCTGATGAACGAATACGCACCCAAACGCCTGCGCAGCACGCTGGTGGCGATCATGTTCAGCGGCTATTCCCTGGGCGGCATGCTCTCGGCGGGTGTCGGCATCTTCATGCTGCCGCGCTTTGGCTGGGAATCGATGTTCTTTGCCGCAGCGGTACCGCTGCTGCTGTTGCCGGTCATCCTGTATTACCTGCCTGAGTCCATCGGCTTCCTGGTGCGCCAGGGGCGTACCGAAGAGGCCCGCTCGCTGCTCAAGCGCCTGGACCCGGGCTGCGACGTACAGGCGGACGACCTGCTGCTGGCGACCGACCGCAAAGGTGGCGGCACCTCGGTACTGGAATTGTTCCGCAATGGTCTGGCCATCCGCACCCTGGCCCTGTGGCTGGCGTTCTTCTGCTGCCTGCTGATGGTCTACGCACTGAGTTCGTGGCTGCCAAAGCTGATGGCCAACGCGGGCTACAGCCTGGGCTCGAGCTTGTCGTTCCTGCTGGCGCTGAACTTCGGCGGCATGGCCGGGGCGATTCTCGGTGGCTGGCTGGGCGACCGTTACAACCTGGTCAAGGTCAAGGTGGCCTTCTTCATCGCGGCGGCGCTGTCGATCAGCCTGCTCGGCGTCAACAGCCCGATGCCCGTTCTCTACCTGCTGATCTTCATCGCCGGCGCCACCACCATCGGCACGCAGATCCTGCTGTATGCCGGTGCTGCCCAGCTCTACGGCCTGTCGGTGCGTTCCACCGGCCTGGGCTGGGCCTCAGGGATAGGCCGCAACGGCGCCATCGTCGGCCCGCTGCTCGGCGGTGCGCTGATGGGCATCAACCTGCCGCTGCAACTCAATTTCATCGCCTTCGCCATCCCCGGCGCGATCGCCGCGCTTGCCATGGCCGTGCACCTGGCCAGTGGCCGGCGCCAGGCGCAAGTGGCGACGGCCTGACTCTTCTACTGACTGAACTGGAGCTTTTTGCATGACAAGCCCGACCATCGAACGGCTGGACGCAATCATCGTCGACCTGCCGACCATCCGCCCGCACAAGCTGGCGATGCACACGATGCAGCAGCAAACCCTGGTGGTGCTGCGCCTGCGCTGCAGCGACGGCGTCGAAGGCATCGGCGAGGCCACCACCATCGGCGGCCTG
>NZ_NEHW01000043.1 GCF_002112505.1 Pseudomonas sp. R28(2017) | reverse complement strand
TGCACCTGTGACCGGCACCCCGCTGGTGATCACCCTGGCCAACGGTCAGAGCATCACCATTCCGGTCAATGCCAGCTCCGGCTCGGTCGATTTCACCGCACCGAACAACGTCTACTCCACCAACACCCCGGTGACCAACAGCATCACCGGCGTGACTGGCGGTAACTACGAGAAACTGGACACCGCCGGCACCCCAAGCACCACGGTCACCGATGATCCAGCCAAGCTGGATAGCACCGGCCTGACCCTGACGGCCAGCAACAGCGTCGAGGAAGGCGGTAGCATCGTCTACACCGCCAAGCTGACCAACCCGGCCGGCAGTGACATGACCATCACCCTGAGCAACGGTGCGGTCATCACCATCGCCAAGGGTGAAACCGAAGGCAGCGTGCCGTTCAACGCACCGGCCAACACCGTTTATGTGGATGCTGGCAATGTCAGCGTGACGGTCACCGGTACCACCGGTGGCGACTTTGAGCACCTGGAAGTCAGCACGACGCCGGCAGTGACTGCGATCACCGATTCGATCGACACCTCGACCGTGACTCTGACGGCCACCCCGAGCGTGACTGAAGGCGGCGTGATCACCTATACCGCTTCCGTCACTGCACCTGTGACCGGCACCCCGCTGGTGATCACCCTGGCCAACGGTCAGAGCATCACCATTCCGGTCAACGCCAGCTCCGGCTCGGTCGATTTCACCGC
>NZ_NEHW01000013.1 GCF_002112505.1 Pseudomonas sp. R28(2017) | reverse complement strand
GGACATTCTGGCAACAGAATTTCTTGACGACCATAGAGCATTGGAACCACCTGATCCCATCCCGAACTCAGTAGTGAAACGATGCATCGCCGATGGTAGTGTGGGGTTTCCCCATGTGAGAGTAGGTCATCGTCAAGATTCATTTCGCAAAACCCCTATCTGCGCATGCAGGTAGGGGTTTTGTCTTTTATGGCCGAAATACTCGGTGCATCTGGCGGTTACCCGCAGCCCTTTTCCTATGCAAGCCAACGACCCCTAGCTATCATGCCAGCCTTATTCCAAGTCGAGACTGGCATGCTGAAGTTGTTGAACCTCCTCAAGGATGGCCGGTTCCATTCCGGAGAAGCCTTGGGGGCAGCCCTCGGGGTAAGTCGCAGCGCCGTTTGGAAACAGCTGCAACACCTGGAAAGTGAGCTGAACCTCACCATTCATAAAGTCCGTGGGCGTGGCTACCAGCTGGCCGCGCCGCTGAGCTTGCTCGATGCGCAGGCGATCGCTGACTTCAGCGAAGGTGAGCACTGGCCCGTTTTTATCCACGAAACCATCGATTCGACCAATGCCGAAGGGCTGCGCCTCGCCGGCCAGGGGCAATCTGCTCCATTCCTGGTGCTGGCTGAGCGTCAGAGTGCCGGGCGTGGTCGGCGCGGTCGCATGTGGGTAAGTCCGTTCGCAGAAAATCTCTACTACAGCCTGGTGCTGCGTGTTGATGGCGGCATGCGTCAGCTCGAGGGCCTCAGTCTGGTGGTCGGGCTGGCCGTGATGCGCACGCTCCAAGGGTTTGGCGTGCAGGACGTTGGGTTGAAGTGGCCCAACGATGTCCTGGTCCGTGGGCAGAAGATCACCGGTATTCTCCTGGAGCTTGTGGGTGATCCCGCGGACGTCTGCCATGTCGTGCTTGGCATTGGTATCAATGTGAACATGCACGCCAATGAACAGGTCGATCAGCAGTGGACCTCGATGCGCCGTGAAGTCGGCGCGACAATAGATCGCAATCGGCTGGTGGCCATGCTCAGCCAGCAGTTGCAACATGAATTGGCCCGTCATCGGCGCTACGGTTTTGCAGCGTTCCAGGAAGAGTGGGAGCAGGCGCACCTGTGGCAGGGGCGGAATGTGTCTCTCATCGCGGGTACCACCCGTATCGATGGTGTGGTGCTGGGCGTGGACGGGCAGGGTGGTTTGCGCCTCGAGGTCGACGGTGTGGAAAAGAGCTTCAGTGGTGGTGAGCTCAGTTTGAGGTTGCGTGATGATTCTTGAGCTCGATTGCGGTAACAGCTTTATCAAGTGGCGTGTCATTCACGCTGCCGACGCCACCATCGTGGGCGGTGGCATTGTCGATTCCGATCAGGCACTGGTCGACGAGGTCGCGGCCCTCGCGTCATTGCGACTTACCGGTTGCCGAATGGTCAGTGTTCGCAGCGAGGATGAAACCGCTGCACTTTGCGCGCTGATCGCCAAGGCTTTTGCCGTCGTTACGCGTGTTGCCGAACCTGCGCAGGAAATGGCAGGCGTACGCAATGGTTATGACGATTATCAGCGCCTTGGCATGGACCGCTGGCTGGCTGCGTTGGGTGCGTTTCATCTCGCCAGGGGGGCGTGCCTGGTGATTGACCTGGGTACGGCGGCGAAGGCCGATTTCGTCTCCGCGGACGGCGAGCACCTGGGGGGCTACATATGCCCTGGTATGCCGTTGATGCGCAGCCAGTTGCGTACGCATACCCGCCGTATCCGCTATGACGACGCATCGGCCGAACGTGCCCTGAGCAGCCTTGCGCCAGGGCGCTCCACAGTAGAAGCGGTAGAGCGCGGTTGTGTATTGATGTTGCAGGGTTTTGCCCGCACCCAGCTTGAGCAGGCGCGAGCCCTGTGGGGTGACGAATTCACTGTATTCCTGACGGGTGGGGATGCGCCGCTGGTGCGAGAGGCGGCGCCACAGGCCAGAGTAGTCCCCGACCTGGTATTTGTCGGCCTGGCGATGGCCTGTCCACTGGACTGAGGTGCTTATGCGTTGGTTGTTTCTGCTGTTGCTGGTGCTCAACGTCTTCTATTACGTCTGGCACCAACAGGAAGCCCCGCTGAAGGCGAAGGATGTCGCCCCATTGTCGTTGTACAAAGGTAACCAGCAAGAGATTCGCCTGCTCAAGGAAACGGGCGCATCTGCCCCGGCCCGGCGCCGTGACGAATGCCTGGTCGTAGGTGGCCTGGCGGTTCGTGAGCAGCTCGATGCGCTGCGACAACGCTTGCTGAGCCTGGATATCAATGCGGCACCGGTGTCCGGCCAGCTGCCAGGCGCCGAGGGTCTCTGGCTCAAGATTTCCCCGGAGAGCGAGCGTTTGCTGGACCAAACCGTACTTGAGAGTCTTTCCAACGATTTCAAAGACTTAAAACATAAAATTATTTTCTGCCAGGGTATTGCAACTGGCGAATAGCTTGATAGAATGGCGCCCGCTTCACAGGGAACACCACTTAGGTGGCAGAACTGGAAGCGAGTGTCAAAGCAGCTAAGTTTCAGATTTGATTGAAAAAATTTGAAAAAAAGCTTGACACTAGGACGGCAGACACATAGAATGCCGGCCACATCTGGAGGGATTCCCGAGCGGTCAAAGGGGACGGACTGTAAATCCGTTGCGAGAGCTTCGAAGGTTCGAATCCTTCTCCCTCCACCAGTTTTAGCGAGAGCCGCAAGCTCCGCGGGTATAGTTTAGTGGTAGAACCTCAGCCTTCCAAGCTGATGATGCGGGTTCGATTCCCGCTACCCGCTCCAAGTTTGCAGGATTTTGCGCAAAGTGTTTCGCTCTTGTAGCTCAGTTGGTAGAGCACACCCTTGGTAAGGGTGAGGTCAGCGGTTCAAGTCCGCTCAAGAGCTCCATATAAACAAGGCAGATATGAAAATATCTGCCTTTGTTTTATCAGCGTAAGACTATTTTCTTCTGCGGAGGATTGTATCGATGGCTAAGGAAAAGTTTGATCGTTCCCTTCCCCACGTTAACGTCGGCACTATCGGCCACGTTGACCACGGTAAGACCACTCTGACCGCAGCTCTGACTCGCGTCTGCTCCGAAGTTTTCGGTTCGGCCGTCGTAGAGTTCGACAAAATCGACTCGGCTCCAGAAGAAAAAGCGCGCGGTATCACCATCAACACCGCTCACGTCGAGTACAACTCGAACATTCGTCACTACGCTCACGTTGACTGCCCAGGTCACGCTGACTACGTGAAGAACATGATCACCGGTGCTGCCCAGATGGACGGCGCGATCCTGGTTTGCTCGGCCGCCGATGGTCCGATGCCACAAACCCGTGAGCACATCCTGCTGTCCCGTCAGGTTGGCGTTCCGTACATCGTGGTCTTCCTGAACAAGGCTGACCTGGTAGACGACGCTGAGCTGCTGGAACTGGTCGAGATGGAAGTTCGCGACCTGCTGTCCACCTACGACTTCCCAGGCGACGACACCCCGATCATCATCGGTTCGGCTCGTATGGCGCTGGAAGGCAAAGACGACAACGAAATGGGCACTACCGCTGTCAAGAAGCTGGTAGAAACTCTGGATGCCTACATCCCTGAGCCAGTTCGTGCCATCGACCAGCCATTCCTGATGCCGATCGAAGACGTATTCTCGATCTCGGGTCGTGGTACCGTTGTTACCGGCCGTATCGAGCGTGGTATCGTCCGCGTTCAGGATCCGCTGGAAATCGTTGGTCTGCGTGACACCACCACCACCACCTGCACCGGTGTTGAGATGTTCCGCAAGCTGCTGGATGAAGGTCGTGCTGGCGAGAACTGCGGCGTTCTGCTGCGTGGTACCAAGCGTGACGACGTTGAGCGTGGCCAGGTTCTGGTCAAGCCAGGTTCGGTCAAGCCGCACACCAAGTTCACCGCAGAAGTCTACGTCCTGTCGAAGGAAGAAGGCGGCCGTCACACTCCGTTCTTCAAAGGCTACCGTCCTCAGTTCTACTTCCGTACCACTGACGTGACCGGTAACTGCGAACTGCCGGAAGGCGTTGAAATGGTAATGCCAGGTGACAACATTCAGATGACTGTCACCCTGATCAAGACCATCGCAATGGAAGACGGTCTGCGCTTCGCTATCCGTGAAGGCGGTCGTACCGTCGGCGCCGGTGTCGTAGCAAAAATTATTGAATAAGTAGTTGATTTACTTGATCAGGCCGGTATAATGGCCGGCCTGATACAGCGTTACAGGTCAGTAGCTCAATTGGCAGAGCGACGGTCTCCAAAACCGTAGGTTGGGGGTTCGATTCCCTCCTGACCTGCCATTTCACCTCGGTGTGATGGCTTTCTTCTTACAGGATCCTCCTCGATGACCCCCAAAACTGAAGCCCAAGAATCGCGTTTTGATCTGTTCAAGTGGCTGGCTGTAGTGGCTTTGGTGGTTGTTGGCGTTGTGGGTAATCAATATTACTCCGCCTCCCCGATTCTGTACCGCGTCCTTGCACTTCTCGCCCTGGCTGCTGTCGCTGGCTTTGTAGCTCTGCAGACTGCGAAGGGTAAGTCGTTCTTTGCGCTGGCAAAGGAAGCTCGTACCGAGATCCGTAAAGTCGTGTGGCCGACCCGCCAGGAAACCACCCAGACCACGCTGATTGTCGTGGCTGTCGTGCTGGTTATGGCACTGCTGCTGTGGGGTCTCGATTCCCTGCTCGGCTGGGCGGTCTCCCTGATCGTTGGCTAAAGGTGTCCCGTGGCTAAGCGTTGGTATGTTGTGCATGCTTACTCGGGTTACGAGAAGCATGTAATGCGCTCCCTGATCGAGCGCGTGAAGCTGGCTGGCATGGAAGACGGTTTCGGCGAGATCCTGGTCCCGACCGAAGAAGTCGTCGAAATGCGCAATGGCCAGAAGCGCAAGAGTGAGCGTAAATTCTTCCCTGGCTATGTACTGGTCCAGATGGAGATGAACGAAGGGACTTGGCACTTGGTCAAGGATACCCCTCGCGTGATGGGCTTTATCGGCGGTACTGCAGACAAACCTGCACCGATTACCGATAAAGAAGCAGAAGCTATCCTGCGTCGCGTTGCCGACGGCAGTGACAAGCCGAAGCCGAAGACGCTGTTCGAGCCGGGTGAAGTGGTTCGAGTCATTGACGGTCCGTTCGCTGACTTCAATGGTAGTGTCGAAGAGGTTAACTACGAGAAGAGCCGCCTGCAGGTTGCAGTGCTCATTTTCGGTCGCTCTACTCCGGTGGAGCTCGAGTTCAGCCAGGTCGAAAAGGTCTAGGCGGACGAAGCATCCCATACCCCGCAGCCCTGTGTGCTGCGGGGTTTTGTCGTCACTGGGATAAAACGCAAGTCATCCGGGGAGCCATCAGGCGTTCGTACCCGATTTTGGAGTAGCTCATGGCTAAGAAGATTCAGGCTTACATCAAGCTGCAAGTTAAGGCCGGCCAGGCCAACCCAAGCCCACCCGTCGGTCCAGCTCTGGGCCAACACGGTGTGAACATCATGGAGTTCTGCAAGGCCTTCAACGCCCGTACTCAGGGTCAAGAAGCCGGTCTGCCGACTCCAGTAATCATCACTGTCTACAGCGACCGTAGCTTCACCTTCGAGACCAAGAGCACCCCTGCCTCGGTTCTGCTGAAGAAAGCTGCTGGCCTGACCAGTGGTTCGGCTCGCCCGAACACCGTTAAAGTCGGTACCGTTACCCGTGCTCAGCTGGAAGACATCGCCAAAGCTAAACAGGCTGATCTGACCGCCGCTGACCTGGACGCAGCTGTACGCACCATCGCTGGCTCTGCCCGCAGCATGGGCCTGAACGTGGAGGGTGTGTAATGGCTAAGCTGACCAAGCGCCAAAAGGCAATCGCCGAGAAAATCGAAGCAGGCAAGGCCTACAACTTCGAAGAAGCCGCAACTCTGCTCGCTTCGCTGCCGGCTGCCAAGTTCGTAGAATCCTACGACATCGCCGTTAACCTCGGCGTTGACCCACGTAAATCCGACCAGGTCGTTCGTAGCGCTACCGTGCTGCCACACGGCACTGGCAAGACCGTACGTGTTGCCGTCTTCACCCAGGGTCCAGCTGCTGAGGCCGCTCTGGCTGCCGGCGCTGACCGTGTAGGTATGGACGATCTGGCTGCCGAAATGAAAGGCGGCGACCTGAACTATGACGTCGTCATCGCATCGCCTGATGCCATGCGCGTTGTAGGTCAGCTGGGTCAGGTTCTGGGTCCTCGCGGCCTGATGCCTAACCCGAAAGTAGGTACCGTGACTCCAGACGTAGCCGGCGCTGTCAAAAACGCCAAGGCTGGTCAGGTTCGCTACCGTACCGACAAAAACGGTATCATCCACACCTCCGTTGGCAAAATCGGCTTCGAAGCTGACAAGCTGAAGGAAAACGTTGAAGCCCTGATCGCTGACCTGAAGCGTATCAAGCCGGCCTCTTCGAAAGGTATCTACGTCAAGCGCGTTACCCTGAGCACCACCATGGGCCCAGGTCTGATCATCGATCAGAGCTCGCTGAACGTGTAAGAACTCGGTGGCGCGACGTGTCGCGCCACCTGCAAAAATTGGGGTCCCTGCCTGGCGGGGGCTATCCAAGACCGTAGGCGGCGCAAGCCTTAAAACACCAGCCCACGCAGATGGTGCTCCCGATTCGTTACCGAATCAGACACCAAAACGACATCCGGCTTCGGCCAGATGAAACGGTAAAAACCAGGAGTAAACCCGTGGCAATTAAACTCGAAGACAAGAAGGCCATCGTCGCTGAAGTCAACGAGGCTGCCAAAGTCGCTCTGTCCGCTGTCGTGGCCGATGCCCGTGGTGTGACTGTAAGCGCAATGACCGGACTCCGTAAAGAGGCCCGCGAAGCTGGCGTTTATGTACGTGTCGTACGTAACACCCTGCTCAAGCGCGCTGTTGAAGGCACCGAATTCTCGATCCTCAACGACGCGTTCAAAGGCCCGACCCTGATTGCTTTCTCCAACGAACACCCGGGCGCTGCTGCTCGTCTGTTCAAAGAGTTCGCCAAGGGTCAGGACAAGTTCGAGATCAAGGCAGCTGCGTTTGACGGCAATTTCATTGCAGCGAACCAGATCGACGTGTTGGCTACCCTGCCGACCCGCGACGAAGCTATTGCGAAACTGATGAGCGTGATCCAAGGCGCTACCAGCAAGCTGGCTCGTACTCTGGCAGCCATTCGCGACCAGAAAGAAGCTACCGCTGCCTAAGGCACGCGAAACTCTTTCAAAATCATACGTTTAATTTGATGGCTGCGTAGGCTGTCACCCCAATACAGGATTTAAGTCATGTCTCTGACTAACGAACAAATCATCGAAGCAATCGGCCAGAAAACCGTTCTGGAAGTTGTTGAGCTGATCAAAGCTATGGAAGAAACCTTCGGCGTTACCGCTGCTGTTGCCGCTGCTGGCCCAGCTGCTGCTGCTGCCGTTGTTGAAGAGCAGACCGAGTTCAACGTTGTTCTGGTTGAAGCCGGCGACAAGAAAGTGAACGTGATCAAAGCCGTTCGCGAACTGACCGGTCTGGGCCTGAAAGAAGCCAAAGAGAAAGTCGACGGCGCTCCTCAGGTTGTAGCTGAAGGCGTTTCGAAAGAAGCCGCTGAAGACGCTAAGAAGAAGCTGGAAGAAGCAGGCGCTAAAGTCGAGCTGAAGTAATCTCGACTTTGCGATGCCAGCCTGAGCGTTGAGCGAAAGGCTGATGGCTGGTGGCTTATGCCACCGGCCTTTTTCCGTTATTGGTGGCTGGCCAAACCGGCCCCGATAACATGCTGCAAGACACCCATGTGGGTGCGCAAACCAAGGGGTTTGCACGATTTTCTGGCTGCTCCCGCCGGGAGAAGCCAAACAAGCAGGTGACCAAGCTGGGGAACGCTGATGGCTTACTCATACACTGAGAAAAAACGTATCCGCAAGGACTTTAGCAAGTTGCCGGACGTCATGGATGTGCCATATCTTCTGGCCATCCAGCTGGATTCGTATCGCGAATTCCTGCAAGCGGGAGCATCCAAGGATCAGTTCCGTGACGTCGGCCTGCACGCGGCCTTCAAGTCGGTATTCCCGATCATCAGCTACTCCGGCAATGCTGCCCTGGAGTACGTAGGCTACCGCCTGGGCGATCCCGCCTTCGATGTGAAGGAATGTGTCCTGCGTGGCGTGACCTTCGCGGTCCCACTGCGGGTCAAGGTGCGCCTGATCATCTTCGACAAGGAATCGTCGAACAAAGCGATCAAGGACATCAAAGAGCAAGAAGTCTACATGGGTGAAATCCCCCTGATGACTGAGAACGGTACCTTCGTTATCAACGGTACCGAACGAGTAATCGTTTCCCAGCTGCACCGTTCGCCTGGTGTGTTCTTCGACCACGACCGTGGCAAGACGCACAGCTCCGGCAAGCTGCTGTACTCCGCTCGCATCATCCCTTACCGCGGTTCGTGGCTGGACTTCGAGTTCGACCCGAAAGACTGCGTGTTCGTGCGTATCGACCGTCGCCGCAAACTGCCGGCCTCGGTGCTGCTGCGCGCGCTGGGTTACAGCACTGAAGAAGTGCTCAACACCTTCTACACCACCAACGTCTTCCACATTTCCGGCGAGAAACTCAGCCTGGAACTGGTGCCTCAGCGTCTGCGTGGTGAAGTTGCGGTCATGGACATCCATGACGGCGCTGGCAAGGTCATTGTCGAGCAGGGCCGCCGCATCACTGCGCGCCACGTCAATCAGCTCGAGAAGGCTGGTGTCAATCAGCTGGACGTGCCGATGGAATACGTCCTGGGTCGCACCACTGCCAAGGCCATCGTTCACCCGGCCACCGGCGAGATCCTGGCCGAGTGCAACACCGAGCTGACCACCGAGCTGCTGATCAAGATCGCCAAGGCTCAGGTTGTCCGCATCGAAACCCTGTACACCAACGACATCGACTGCGGTCCGTTCATCTCGGATACCCTGAAGATCGACACCACCAGCAACCAGCTGGAAGCCCTGGTCGAGATCTACCGCATGATGCGTCCAGGCGAGCCGCCGACCAAGGATGCTGCCGAGACCCTGTTCAACAACCTGTTCTTCAGCGCCGAGCGTTACGACCTGTCCGCCGTAGGCCGCATGAAGTTCAACCGTCGTATCGGTCGTACCGAGATCGAAGGTTCGGGCGTGCTGAGCAAGGAAGACATCGTCGAGGTTCTGAAGACCCTGGTCGATATCCGTAACGGCAAAGGCATCGTCGACGACATCGACCACCTGGGTAACCGTCGCGTTCGTTGCGTTGGCGAGATGGCCGAGAACCAGTTCCGCGTTGGCCTGGTACGTGTTGAGCGTGCGGTCAAGGAACGTCTGTCGATGGCCGAAAGCGAAGGCCTGATGCCGCAAGACCTGATCAACGCCAAGCCGGTAGCGGCCGCGGTGAAAGAGTTCTTCGGTTCCAGCCAGCTCTCGCAGTTCATGGACCAGAACAACCCGCTCTCCGAGATCACCCACAAGCGCCGTGTCTCCGCACTCGGCCCTGGTGGTCTGACCCGTGAGCGCGCCGGCTTCGAAGTCCGTGACGTACACCCGACCCACTACGGCCGCGTGTGCCCGATCGAGACCCCTGAAGGTCCGAACATCGGTCTGATCAACTCCCTGGCAGCCTATGCCCGCACCAACCAGTACGGCTTCCTGGAAAGCCCGTACCGCGTGGTGAAGGAAGGCGTGGTCAGCGACGACATCGTGTTCCTGTCGGCCATCGAAGAAGCCGATCACGTGATCGCTCAGGCTTCGGCCGCGATGAACGACAAGAAGCAGCTGATCGATGAGCTGGTAGCGGTTCGTCACCTGAACGAATTCACCGTCAAGGCGCCGGAAGACGTCACCCTGATGGACGTTTCGCCGAAGCAGGTTGTTTCCGTCGCTGCGTCGCTGATTCCGTTCCTCGAGCACGACGACGCCAACCGTGCATTGATGGGTTCGAACATGCAGCGTCAGGCTGTACCTACCCTGCGTGCCGACAAGCCGCTGGTCGGTACCGGCATGGAGCGCAACGTTGCCCGTGACTCCGGTGTCTGCGTGGTTGCTCGCCGCGGTGGTGTGATCGACTCGGTCGACGCCAGCCGTATCGTCGTTCGCGTTGCCGATGACGAAGTCGAGACCGGTGAAGCCGGTGTGGATATCTACAACCTGACCAAGTACACCCGTTCCAACCAGAACACCTGCATCAACCAGCGTCCGCTGGTAAGCAAGGGTGACAAGGTTCAGCGTGGCGACATCATGGCCGACGGCCCGTCCACCGACATGGGTGAACTGGCACTGGGTCAGAACATGCGCATCGCGTTCATGGCGTGGAACGGCTTCAACTTCGAAGACTCCATCTGCCTGTCCGAGCGTGTGGTTCAGGAAGACCGCTTCACCACCATCCACATCCAGGAACTGACCTGTGTGGCGCGTGACACCAAGCTTGGCCCAGAGGAAATCACTGCGGACATCCCGAACGTGGGTGAAGCCGCACTGAACAAGCTGGACGAAGCCGGTATCGTCTACGTGGGTGCCGAAGTCGGCGCTGGCGACATCCTGGTCGGCAAGGTCACGCCAAAAGGCGAAACCCAGCTGACTCCGGAAGAAAAACTGCTGCGCGCAATCTTCGGTGAGAAGGCCAGCGACGTTAAGGACACCTCCCTGCGCGTGCCGACCGGCACCAAGGGTACCGTCATCGACGTACAGGTCTTCACTCGTGATGGCGTCGAGCGCGACAGCCGCGCCCTGTCCATCGAGAAGATGCAGCTGGACGAGATCCGCAAGGACCTCAACGAAGAGTTCCGCATCGTCGAAGGTGCAACCTTCGAGCGTCTGCGTGCAGCCCTGAACGGCCAGGTGGTCGACGGTGGTGCGGGCCTGAAGAAAGGCACCGTGATCACTGACGAAGTGCTGGACGGTCTGGAGCACGGCCAGTGGTTCAAACTGCGCATGGCCGAAGATGCACTGAACGAGCAGCTGGAAAAGGCTCAGCAGTACATCGTCGATCGCCGTCGCCTGCTGGACGACAAGTTCGAAGACAAGAAGCGCAAGCTGCAGCAGGGCGATGACCTGGCTCCGGGCGTACTGAAGATCGTCAAGGTCTACCTGGCAATCCGCCGTCGCATCCAGCCGGGTGACAAGATGGCCGGTCGTCACGGTAACAAGGGTGTCGTCTCGGTGATCATGCCGGTCGAAGACATGCCGCACGACGCCAACGGTACTCCGGTCGACGTCGTACTGAACCCGCTGGGCGTACCTTCGCGTATGAACGTCGGTCAGATCCTCGAAACCCACCTGGGCCTCGCGGCCAAGGGTCTGGGCGAGAAGATCGACCGCATGATCGAAGAGCAGCGTAAAGCCGCTGAACTGCGCACCTTCCTCACCGAGATCTACAACGAGATCGGTGGTCGTCAGGAGAACCTGGAAGAGTTCACCGACGAAGAGATCATCGCCCTGGCGAACAACCTGAAGAAAGGCGTGCCGATGGCCACCCCAGTCTTCGACGGTGCCAAGGAGCGTGAGATCAAGGCCATGCTGAAACTGGCAGACCTGCCAGAAAGCGGCCAGATGGTGCTGTTCGACGGCCGTACCGGCAACAAGTTCGAGCGTCCTGTGACCGTTGGTTACATGTACATGCTCAAGCTGAACCACTTGGTGGACGACAAGATGCACGCGCGTTCCACTGGTTCCTACAGCCTGGTTACCCAGCAGCCGCTGGGTGGTAAGGCGCAGTTCGGTGGTCAGCGTTTCGGGGAGATGGAAGTGTGGGCGCTGGAAGCATACGGCGCGGCATACACCCTGCAAGAAATGCTCACAGTGAAGTCGGACGACGTGAACGGCCGTACCAAGATGTACAAGAACATCGTGGATGGCGATCACCGTATGGAGCCGGGCATGCCCGAGTCCTTCAACGTGTTGATCAAAGAGATCCGTTCGCTCGGTATCGATATCGATCTGGAAACCGAATAACACGTGACGCGAAGGGGAGTGGGGCAGGTAATGCCCGCTCCCTGCTCCGCCAGGAGGAAAGGCCTTGAAAGACCTACTGAATTTGCTGAAAAACCAGGGTCAAGTCGAAGAGTTCGACGCCATCCGCATCGGTCTGGCGTCGCCTGAAATGATCCGTTCGTGGTCGTTCGGTGAAGTTAAGAAGCCGGAAACCATCAACTACCGTACGTTCAAGCCTGAGCGTGACGGCCTGTTCTGCGCCAAGATCTTTGGCCCAGTCAAGGACTACGAGTGCCTGTGCGGCAAGTACAAGCGCCTCAAGCACCGCGGCGTGATCTGCGAGAAGTGCGGCGTTGAAGTTGCCCTGGCCAAGGTTCGTCGTGAGCGCATGGCGCACATCGAACTGGCCTCGCCGGTTGCCCACATCTGGTTCCTGAAGTCGCTGCCGTCCCGTATCGGCCTGCTGATGGACATGACCCTGCGTGACATCGAGCGCGTGCTCTACTTCGAGAGCTACGTGGTGATCGACCCGGGCATGACCACCCTCGAGAAGGGTCAGCTGCTGAACGACGAGCAGTACTTCGAAGCGCTGGAAGAGTTCGGTGACGACTTCGACGCCCGCATGGGTGCCGAGGCTGTCCGCGAGCTGCTGCACGCTATCGACCTGGAGCACGAGATCGGCCGCCTGCGCGAAGAGATTCCGCAGACCAACTCGGAAACCAAGATCAAGAAGCTGTCCAAGCGCCTGAAGCTGATGGAAGCTTTCCAGGGCTCGGGCAACCTGCCTGAGTGGATGGTCCTGACCGTCCTGCCAGTGCTGCCGCCGGACCTGCGTCCACTGGTACCGCTGGATGGTGGCCGCTTCGCGACCTCCGACCTGAACGACCTGTATCGTCGGGTGATCAACCGTAACAACCGTCTGAAGCGCCTGCTCGATCTGTCGGCGCCGGACATCATCGTGCGCAACGAAAAGCGCATGCTGCAGGAAGCGGTCGACGCCCTGCTGGACAACGGCCGTCGCGGTCGCGCCATCACTGGCTCGAACAAGCGTCCGCTGAAGTCGCTGGCCGACATGATCAAAGGTAAGCAAGGTCGCTTCCGTCAGAACCTGCTCGGTAAGCGTGTGGACTACTCCGGCCGTTCGGTAATTACCGTAGGCCCGACCCTGCGTCTGCACCAGTGCGGTCTGCCGAAGAAGATGGCCCTCGAGCTGTTCAAGCCGTTCATTTTCGGCAAGCTGGAAATGCGTGGTCTGGCGACCACTATCAAGGCTGCCAAGAAGATGGTCGAGCGCGAGCTGCCAGAGGTGTGGGACGTGCTCGCCGAGGTGATCCGCGAACACCCCGTGCTGCTCAACCGTGCACCGACCCTGCACCGTCTGGGTATCCAGGCCTTTGAACCGGTACTGATCGAAGGTAAGGCTATCCAGCTGCACCCGCTGGTCTGTGCCGCGTACAACGCCGACTTCGACGGTGACCAGATGGCCGTTCACGTGCCGCTGACGCTGGAAGCCCAGCTCGAAGCGCGCGCGCTGATGATGTCGACCAACAACATCCTGTCGCCAGCCAACGGTGAGCCAATCATCGTTCCGTCGCAGGACGTTGTACTGGGTCTGTACTACATGACCCGTGAAGCCATCAACGCCAAGGGCGAAGGTCGCGTATTCGCCGACCTGCAGGAAGTCGACCGCGTATTCCGCGCCGGCGAAGCTGCCCTGCACGCGAAAATCAAGGTTCGTATCAACGAAACCGTGAAAGAGCGTGACGGTTCGGTGGTCAAGAATACCCGCATCGTCGACACCACCGTCGGCCGTGCGCTGCTGTTCCAGGTTGTTCCGGCAGGCCTGCCGTACGACGTGGTCAACCAGCCGATGAAGAAGAAGGCGATCTCCAAGCTGATCAACCAGTGCTACCGCGTGGTTGGTCTGAAAGAGACCGTTATCTTCGCTGACCAGCTGATGTACACCGGTTTCGCTTACTCGACCATTTCCGGCGTTTCCATCGGTGTTAACGACTTCGTTATCCCGGACGAGAAAGCCCGCATCATCGGTAACGCTACCGATGAAGTGAAGGAAATCGAGAGCCAGTACGCTTCCGGCCTGGTAACCCAGGGCGAGAAGTACAACAAGGTCATCGACTTGTGGTCGAAGGCGAACGACGAAGTGTCCAAGGCGATGATGGCCAACCTCTCGAAAGAGAAGGTCATCGACCGCGACGGCAACGAAGTCGACCAAGAGTCCTTCAACTCGATGTACATGATGGCTGACTCGGGTGCGCGGGGTTCCGCAGCCCAGATCCGTCAGCTGGCCGGTATGCGTGGCCTGATGGCCAAGCCGGACGGCTCGATCATCGAGACGCCGATCACCGCGAACTTCCGTGAAGGTCTGAGCGTACTCCAGTACTTCATCTCGACCCACGGTGCTCGTAAGGGTCTTGCGGATACCGCACTGAAGACTGCGAACTCCGGTTACCTGACCCGTCGTCTGGTAGACGTTGCACAAGACTTGGTCGTGACCGAGATCGACTGCGGCACCGACCAGGGCCTGCTGATGACTCCGCACATCGAAGGCGGCGACGTTGTAGAGCCGCTGGGTGAGCGTGTACTGGGCCGTGTCATCGCCCGTGACGTGTTCAAGCCAGGCACCGAGGACGTCATCGTTCCGGCCGGTACCCTGGTCGACGAGCAGTGGGTCGAGTTCATCGAGCTGAACAGCATCGACGAAGTGATCGTGCGTTCGCCGATCAACTGCGAAACCCGCTTCGGTATCTGCGCCAAGTGCTACGGCCGTGACCTGGCTCGTGGTCACCAGGTGAACATCGGTGAAGCTGTCGGCGTTATCGCTGCACAGTCGATCGGTGAGCCGGGTACCCAGCTGACCATGCGTACCTTCCACATCGGTGGTGCTGCAAGCCGTACCTCGGCTGCCGACAGCGTCCAGGTGAAAAACGGCGGTATGGTGCGTCTGCACAACCTGAAGCAGGTCGAGCGTGCCGACGGTAACCTGGTTGCCGTATCGCGTTCCGGCGAGCTGGCCATTGCCGACGAATTCGGCCGTGAGCGTGAGCGCTACAAGCTGCCTTACGGTGCGGTGATTTCGGTCAAGGAAGGTGACAAGGTCGAAGCTGGCGCCATCGTCGCCAAGTGGGACCCGCACACCCACCCGATCGTTACCGAACTGAAAGGTACCGTGACCTTCGTGGGCATGGAAGAAAACATCACCATCAAGCGTCAGACCGATGAGCTGACCGGCTTGACCAACATTGAAGTGCTGGACGTCAAGGATCGCCCTGCCGCAGGCAAGGAAATCCGTCCGGCCATCAAGATGGTCGACGCCGCTGGCAAGGACCTGTACCTGCCAGGTACCGATGTACCTGCCCAGTACTTCCTGCCGGCCAACGCCCTCGTTGGTGTGGCTGACGGTGCCCAGATCGGTGTTGGTGACGTTATCGCGCGTATCCCGCAAGAAACGTCGAAGACCCGTGACATCACCGGTGGTCTGCCGCGCGTTGCCGACCTGTTCGAAGCGCGCCGTCCGAAAGAAGCCTCGATTCTGGCTGAAGTCAGCGGCACCATCGCGTTCGGTAAAGAGACCAAGGGCAAGCGTCGTCTGGTCATCACTCCGACCGACGGTAGCGATCCGTACGAAGAGCTGATTCCGAAGTGGCGCCACCTGAACGTCTTCGAAGGCGAACAGGTAAACCGCGGCGAAGTTATCTCCGACGGCCCGAGCGATCCGCACGACATCCTGCGTCTGCTGGGTGTGAGCGCGCTGGCGAAGTACATCGTCAACGAGATCCAGGACGTTTACCGTCTGCAAGGCGTTAAGATCAACGACAAGCACATCGAGACCATCCTGCGTCAGATGCTGCGCAAGGTCGAGATCGCCGAGTCGGGTGACTCCAGCTTCATCAAGGGCGACCAGATGGAACTGACCCAGGTGCTGATGGAAAACGAGCGCCTGGCAGGGGAAGACAAGTTCATCTCCAAGTTCACCCGCGTGCTGCTGGGTATCACCAAGGCCTCGCTGTCCACCGAATCGTTCATCTCGGCGGCTTCCTTCCAGGAAACCACCCGCGTACTGACCGAAGCGGCGGTAACCGGCAAGCGCGATTACCTGCGCGGCCTGAAAGAGAACGTGGTCGTGGGTCGTCTGATCCCGGCCGGTACTGGTCTGGCCTACCACAGCGAGCGCAAGCGTCGCCGTGATGCCGACAAACCGCTGCGTGTGAGCGCCAGTGAGGTGGAAGCCGCACTGACCGAAGCGCTGAACTCCAGCGGCAACTAAGTACAGGGCAGGGCCCCGGCAAGCCTCGAACGGCCATCGGTGACATGAAATGTTGCCGATGATCGGGCGAGGAGGGCCGGGGCCTCGTCTTGACTGGGTGCAAGATCCTCCGTAGACTTTTGTACCCTTAAATTTGGTGAGGCTCCGTCTCGCCAATTTTTGGCTTTCTTGCAAGACAATAGAGTCGCAAGACAATCAGTGGAGCTAGTAGATGGCAACTATCAACCAGCTGGTACGTCAGCCGCGTAAGCGTTCGGTCGAGAAGTCCGACGTTCCTGCGCTGCAGAACTGCCCGCAGCGTCGTGGCGTGTGCACCCGCGTGTACACCACCACGCCGAAAAAACCTAACTCGGCACTGCGTAAAGTATGCCGTGTGCGTCTGACCAACGGTTTCGAGGTTTCCTCGTACATCGGTGGTGAAGGCCACAACCTGCAAGAGCACAGCGTCGTCCTGATCCGTGGCGGCCGTGTAAAAGACTTGCCAGGTGTTCGTTACCACACCGTTCGCGGCTCTCTGGATACTTCGGGCGTTAAAGGCCGTAACCAGGGTCGTTCGAAATACGGTACCAAGCGTCCGAAGTAATCGGCCGTTTGCAGACATCCATTTTTTTGAGTCGATAAGAGTAAGGTCGGGCAGGGGTCGAAGACCCACGTCCCGGGCTAACCTGAAGACCGTTTGAGGGCTTATCATGCCAAGACGTCGTGTAGCAGCAAAACGTGAGATCCTTGACGATCCGAAGTACGGATCCCAGATCCTCGCCAAGTTCATGAACCACGTGATGGAAAGCGGCAAGAAGGCCGTAGCCGAGCGCATCGTTTACGGTGCCCTGGATACCGTCAAAGCACGCAAGAACAGCGACCCCCTGGAAATCTTCGAGAAAGCTCTCGACGCCATCGCTCCGCTGGTCGAAGTAAAGTCCCGCCGTGTCGGCGGTGCCACTTACCAGGTTCCGGTTGAAGTTCGTCCATCCCGTCGTAACGCTCTGGCAATGCGCTGGCTCGTAGACTACGCCCGCAAGCGCGGCGAGAAGTCGATGGCTCTGCGCCTGGCCGGCGAACTGCTGGATGCTGCCGAAGGCAAAGGTGCTGCAGTCAAGAAGCGTGAAGACGTGCACCGTATGGCTGAAGCCAACAAAGCGTTCTCGCACTACCGCTTCTAATTCAAGCATCAATCATTTTGCGAGGGCTTTATGGCTCGTACTACAGCAATTAACCGCTACCGTAACATCGGTATCTGCGCCCACGTTGACGCGGGCAAGACTACCACTACCGAGCGGATCCTGTTCTACACAGGTCTGAGCCACAAGATGGGCGAGGTGCATGACGGCGCCGCGACCACCGACTGGATGGTGCAGGAGCAGGAGCGCGGTATCACCATTACCTCCGCTGCCGTTACCACCTTCTGGAAAGGTTCCCGTGGTCAGTACGACAACTACCGCGTAAACGTCATCGATACCCCCGGCCACGTTGACTTCACCATTGAAGTAGAGCGTTCGCTGCGTGTACTCGACGGCGCGGTCGTTGTGTTCTGCGGTACTTCCGGCGTTGAGCCACAGTCCGAAACCGTATGGCGTCAGGCCAACAAGTACGGCGTTCCACGTGTTGTCTACGTGAACAAGATGGACCGTGCCGGTGCCAACTTCCTGCGCGTTGTCGGCCAGATCAAGAACCGCCTGGGTCACACCCCGGTTCCGGTCCAGCTGGCGATCGGTGCTGAAGACGACTTCCAGGGTCAGGTTGACCTGATCAAGATGAAAGCCATCTACTGGAACGATGACGACAAAGGCACTACCTACCGCGAAGAAGAAATTCCTGCGGATATGGTCGACCTGGCTAACGAATGGCGCAACAACATGGTTGAAGCCGCCGCCGAAGCCAGCGAAGAGCTGATGAACAAGTACCTTGAAGAAGGTGAGCTGACCGTCGAAGAAATCAAGGCAGGCCTGCGCGCGCGCACCCTGGCCAGCGAGATCGTTCCGGCTGTCTGCGGTTCGTCGTTCAAGAACAAGGGCGTTCCCCTGGTTCTCGACGCCGTCATCGACTTCCTGCCTGCTCCGACCGAAATTCCTGCGATCAAGGGTATCCACCCTGATCTGGCCGAAGTGCCGAAGGATGAAGTCAAGCCAGAGCAGTACGACGAGCGTCACGCTGACGACAACGAGCCGTTCTCGGCCCTGGCGTTCAAGATTGCCACCGACCCGTTCGTTGGTACTCTGACCTTCGTCCGCGTTTACTCGGGCTTCCTGACCTCCGGTGACTCCGTCATCAACTCGGTCAAGGGCAAGAAAGAGCGCGTTGGTCGTATGGTGCAGATGCACGCCAACCAGCGTGAAGAAATCAAGGAAGTACGTGCAGGCGACATCGCTGCTCTGATCGGCATGAAGGACGTCACCACCGGTGACACCCTGTGCAACGCCGACAAGCCGATCATCCTCGAGCGTATGGACTTCCCTGAGCCGGTAATTTCGCTCTCCGTAGAGCCGAAAACCAAGGCTGACCAGGAGAAGATGGGTATCGCACTGGGCAAGCTGGCCCAGGAAGACCCGTCGTTCCGCGTCAAGACCGACGAAGAAACCGGCCAGACCATCATCTCCGGTATGGGTGAGCTGCACCTGGACATCCTCGTTGACCGCATGAAGCGCGAGTTCAACGTCGAAGCCAACATCGGTAAGCCGCAGGTTTCGTATCGCGAGAAGATCACCAAGTCCAACGTCGAGATCGAAGGCAAGTTCGTTCGTCAGTCGGGCGGCCGTGGTCAGTTCGGTCACTGCTGGATCCGTTTCTCGGAGCCGGATCAGGACGACAAGGGCAACATCACCGAAGGTCTGGTGTTCGCCAACGAAGTCGTTGGTGGTGTGATTCCTAAGGAATACATCCCTGCGATCCAGAAGGGTATCGAAGAGCAGATGAAAAACGGCGTTGTTGCCGGTTATCCTCTGATCGGCCTGAAGGCCGCGGTATTCGATGGTTCGTACCACGACGTCGACTCCAACGAAATGGCGTTCAAGATCGCCGCTTCGATGGCAACCAAGCAGCTGGCCCAGAAGGGCGGCGGCGTGGTTCTCGAGCCGATCATGAAGGTCGAAGTTGTAACCCCGGAAGACTACCTGGGTGACGTGATGGGTGACCTGAACCGTCGTCGTGGTCTGGTACAAGGTATGGATGAGTCGGTCTCCGGCCGCGTCGTCCGCGCTGAAGTTCCGCTCGGAGAGATGTTCGGTTACGCAACCGACGTTCGTTCCATGTCTCAGGGTCGCGCAAGCTACTCCATGGAATTCTCCAAATACGCCGAAGCTCCGTCGAACATCGTCGAAGCACTCGTTAAAAAACAAGGCTAATCCCCTTTAGGCAAGAGGTTCACTGTCGTGGCTAAAGAAAAATTTGATCGTTCCCTTCCCCACGTTAACGTCGGCACCATCGGCCACGTTGACCACGGTAAGACCACTCTGACCGCAGCTCTGACTCGCGTCTGCTCCGAAGTTTTCGGTTCGGCCGTCGTTGAGTTCGACAAGATCGACTCGGCTCCAGAAGAAAAAGCGCGCGGTATCACCATCAACACCGCTCACGTCGAGTACAACTCGAACATTCGTCACTACGCTCACGTTGACTGCCCAGGTCACGCTGACTACGTGAAGAACATGATCACCGGTGCTGCCCAGATGGACGGCGCGATCCTGGTTTGCTCGGCCGCCGATGGTCCGATGCCACAAACCCGTGAGCACATCCTGCTGTCCCGTCAGGTTGGCGTTCCGTACATCGTGGTCTTCCTGAACAAGGCTGACCTGGTAGACGACGCCGAGCTGCTGGAACTGGTCGAGATGGAGGTTCGCGACCTGCTGTCCACCTACGACTTCCCAGGCGACGACACCCCGATCATCATCGGTTCGGCTCGTATGGCGCTGGAAGGCAAAGACGACAACGAAATGGGCACTACCGCTGTCAAGAAGCTGGTAGAAACTCTGGATGCCTACATCCCTGAGCCAGTTCGTGCCATCGACCAGCCATTCCTGATGCCGATCGAAGACGTATTCTCGATCTCGGGTCGTGGTACCGTTGTTACCGGCCGTATCGAGCGTGGTATCGTCCGCGTTCAGGATCCGCTGGAAATCGTTGGTCTGCGTGACACCACCACCACCACCTGCACCGGTGTTGAGATGTTCCGCAAGCTGCTGGACGAAGGTCGTGCTGGCGAGAACTGCGGCGTTCTGCTGCGTGGTACCAAGCGTGACGACGTTGAGCGTGGCCAGGTTCTGGTCAAGCCAGGTTCGGTCAAGCCGCACACCAAGTTCACCGCAGAAGTCTACGTCCTGTCGAAGGAAGAAGGCGGCCGTCACACTCCGTTCTTCAAAGGCTACCGTCCTCAGTTCTACTTCCGTACCACTGACGTGACCGGTAACTGCGAACTGCCGGAAGGCGTTGAAATGGTAATGCCAGGTGACAACATTCAGATGACTGTTACCCTGATCAAGACCATCGCAATGGAAGACGGTCTGCGCTTCGCTATCCGTGAAGGCGGTCGTACCGTCGGCGCCGGCGTCGTAGCCAAAATCATCGAGTAATCACTCGACCGATTGAAAAAACCCCCGCTCAGCGGGGGTTTTTTTTATTGGGTTGACACTAAATGGGGGCGTCTATAGAATCACGCCTCCTTTTAGCGGGCGTAGTGCGTCCGTTGGGAACAGCCTGGAGTCTGAAATCCAATGCAAAATCAGCAAATCCGTATCAGGTTGAAGGCTTTCGACCATCGCCTGATCGACCAATCCACCCAGGAAATCGTGGAAACCGCGAAACGTACTGGTGCACAAGTGCGTGGTCCAATTCCACTGCCTACCCGCAAAGAGCGTTTCACCGTTCTGGTCTCCCCGCACGTCAACAAAGACGCGCGTGACCAGTACGAGATTCGCACTCATAAGCGTGTTCTGGACATCGTCCAGCCAACGGATAAAACCGTTGACGCGCTGATGAAGCTTGATCTGGCGGCAGGTGTGGAAGTACAGATCAGCCTCGGCTAAGACTTCGGTCTAGTCGTGTAACGCTCTGAAATGGGCGGCCATAGCGGGTGAAAGCCCCGTACACTCATGAGGTTTACAACATGACTATTGGTGTAATCGGTCGCAAGTGCGGTATGACCCGCATTTTCACCGAAGAAGGTGTCTCCATTCCGGTCACGGTCATTGAGATCGAGCCGAATCGTGTCACCCAGTTCAAAACTGAAGAAACCGATGGCTACCGTGCAGTGCAAGTCACTGTCGGCGAGCGTCGTGCTTCGCGTGTGACTGCCGCTCAGGCAGGCCACTTCGCCAAGGCCAACGTTGCCGCTGGTCGCGGTGTCTGGGAGTTCCGTCTTGAAGAAGGCGAGTTCCAGGCTGGCGACTCGATCAAAGCTGAACTCTTCACTGCAGGCCAGCTGGTTGACGTTACTGGTCAGTCCAAAGGTAAAGGCTTCGCCGGTACCATCAAGCGCTGGAACTTCCGTGGCCAGGACAACACCCACGGTAACTCCGTGTCGCACCGTGTCCCAGGTTCCATCGGCCAGTGCCAGACTCCTGGTCGTGTGTTCAAGGGCAAGAAAATGTCCGGTCACATGGGCGCCGAGCGCGTGACTGTTCAGTCCCTGGAAGTAGTTCGCGTAGACGCTGAGCGCAACCTGCTGCTCGTCAAAGGTGCCGTTCCTGGCGCTACTGGCGGCGACGTGGTTGTACGTCCAGCTGTCAAGGCTCGCGGTTAAGGGGATACTGACATGCAACTTAATGTAAATGACGCTCAGGCGATCGAAGTTTCCGAACTGGCTTTCGGTGGCGAATTCAACGAGACGCTGGTACACCAAGCAGTCGTGGCCTACATGGCCGGCGGCCGTCAGGGCACCAAGCAGCAGAAGACCCGTTCCGACGTGGCCGGTGGCGGTAAGCGCCCATGGCGTCAGAAGGGTACTGGCCGTGCTCGTGCTGGTACCACCCGTGGTCCGATCTGGCGTGGCGGTGGTGTAACCTTCGCAGCTCGTCCTCAAGATCACTCGCAGAAGCTCAACAAGAAGATGTACCGCGCAGCCCTGCGCTCCATCCTCGCTGAGCTGGTGCGTAGCGACCGTCTGGTCGTGGTTCAGGACTTCGCTGTTGAAGCGCCGAAAACCAAAGATCTGCTGAACAAGCTGAACGGCATGGGTCTGAGCGACGTACTGATCGTTTCCGACGCTGTTGATCAGAACCTGTACCTGGCTGCTCGCAACCTGCCGCACGTCGATGTACGTGACGTTCAAGGTTCCGACCCGGTCAGTCTGATCGCATACGAGAAGGTGTTGATCACCGTCTCGGCCGTGAAGAAATTCGAGGAGCTGCTGGGATGAACCAGGAACGCGTATTCAAAGTCCTCCTTGGCCCGCACGTTTCCGAGAAGGCTACCGTTCTGGCTGAGAAAAAAGGCCAGTTCGTATTCAAGGTTGCTACCGATGCAACCAAGCTGGAAATCAAGAAAGCTGTCGAAGGCCTGTTCAACGTAAAAGTTGAAAACGTGTCGACTGTTAACGTTCTGGGTAAAACCAAGCGTACCGCACGTGGTCTGGGCAAGCGTAATGACTGGAAGAAGGCGATCGTCTCCCTTCAGCCAGGCCAAGATCTCGATTTCAGCAGCAGTGCTGAGTAAGGAAGGGGTGCATCATGGCAATCGTTAAATGCAAACCGACTTCCCCTGGCCGCCGTTTCGTGGTCAAGGTGGTCAACAAGGAGCTGCACAAAGGCGCTCCTCACGCACCGCTGATCGAGAAAAAATCGAAGTCTGGTGGTCGTAACAACAATGGCCGCATTACCACTCGTCACGTTGGTGGTGGTCACAAGCAGCATTACCGTCTGGTCGACTTCCGTCGCAACGACAAAGATGGCATTCCAGCCACTGTCGAGCGTATCGAATACGATCCGAACCGTACTGCTCACATCGCCCTGCTGTGCTACGCAGACGGTGAGCGTCGCTACATCATCGCCCCTAAAGGCGTGAGCGCTGGCGACCAGCTGATCGCAGGTGCCCTGGCCCCAATCAAGGCCGGTAACTCCCTGCAGCTGCGCAACATTCCAGTAGGTAGCACCATTCACGGCATCGAACTGAAGCCGGGTAAAGGTGCTCAGATCGCACGTTCCGCTGGTGCTTCGGCTCAGCTGATCGCTCGTGAAGGTGTCTACGTGACCCTGCGTCTGCGCTCTGGTGAAATGCGTAAAGTCCTGGCTGAGTGCCGTGCGACCCTGGGCGAAGTCTCGAACTCCGAGCACAGCCTGCGTTCGCTGGGTAAAGCTGGTGCCAAACGCTGGCGCGGCGTTCGCCCAACCGTTCGTGGTGTTGCCATGAACCCGGTTGACCACCCACATGGTGGTGGTGAAGGTCGTACCTCCGGTGGTCGTCATCCGGTATCGCCATGGGGCTTCCCAACCAAGGGTGCGAAGACCCGCGGTAATAAGCGTACCGACAACATGATCGTCCGTCGTCGCAAGTAACTAGAGGGATACGACAGTGCCACGTTCTCTGAAAAAAGGTCCTTTTATCGATCTTCACCTGTTGAAGAAGGTCGAAGTGGCGGTGGAGAAGAACGATCGCAAGCCAGTTAAAACCTGGTCGCGCCGTTCGATGATCCTGCCACAAATGGTCGGTCTGACCATCGCGGTACACAACGGTCGCCAACACGTCCCAGTTCTCGTGAACGAAGACATGGTCGGCCACAAACTGGGCGAGTTCGCCGGTACCCGCACCTACCGCGGGCACGTGGCTGACAAGAAAGCCAAGCGTTAAGGGGTAAGGAAATGGAAGTAGCCGCTAAGTTGTCGGGCGCTCGCATCTCCGCCCAGAAAGCCCGCTTGGTCGCCGACCAGATCCGCGGGAAGAAGGTGGGCGAAGCGCTCAACCTGTTGGCCTTCAGCAGCAAAAAAGCCGCTGAAATCATGAAGAAAGTCCTCGAGTCGGCCGTAGCCAACGCCGAACACAACGAAGGCGCAGACGTTGATGACCTGAAGGTCTCCACCGTCTTCGTCAACGAAGGGCGTTCGCTGAAGCGCATCATGCCACGTGCCAAAGGCCGTGCTGATCGCATCGTCAAGCGGTCTTGCCATATCACTGTCAAGGTTGCGGACAAGTAACGGAGTCGATCAGATGGGTCAGAAAGTACATCCCACTGGCATTCGCCTGGGAATCGTCAAGGAGCACACCTCCGTCTGGTACGCAGACGGTGCTACTTACGCAGATTACCTGTTGAAGGATCTGAAAACGCGTGAGTACCTCCAAGACAAACTAAAAAGCGCGTCCGTAAGCCGTATCGATATTCATCGTCCGGCTCAAACTGCACGCATCACCATCCACACCGCTCGTCCAGGTATCGTTATCGGGAAGAAAGGTGAAGATGTCGAGAAGCTGCGTCAGGACCTGACCAAGCAGATGGGTGTGCCTGTGCACATCAACATCGAAGAGATCCGCAAGCCGGAACTCGACGCTATGCTGGTTGCGCAGAGCGTAGCTCAGCAGCTGGAACGCCGCGTAATGTTCCGTCGCGCCATGAAGCGCGCCGTACAGAACGCCATGCGTATTGGTGCCAAGGGCATCAAGATCCAGGTGAGCGGTCGTCTCGGCGGTGCTGAGATTGCTCGTACCGAGTGGTATCGCGAAGGTCGTGTGCCGCTGCACACCCTGCGTGCCGATATCGACTACAACACCTACGAAGCTCACACCACCTACGGTGTGATCGGTGTGAAGGTTTGGATCTTCAAAGGCGAAGTTATTGGTGGTCGCCAAGAAGAACTGAAACCACAAGCACCAGCGCCTCGTAAAAAAGCTGCTAAGTAAGGGGTACGCCAAATGTTGCAACCAAAGCGTACAAAATTCCGCAAGCAGATGACCGGCCACAACCGTGGTCTGGCACTGCGCGGTAGCAAAGTCAGCTTCGGCGAATTCGCCCTGAAAGCTGTTGCTCGCGGTCGCCTCACCGCCCGCCAGATCGAGTCCGCACGTCGTGCGCTGACCCGTCACGTCAAGCGTGGCGGTAAGATCTGGATCCGTGTGTTCCCGGACAAGCCGATCTCCAAGAAGCCTCTCGAGGTTCGTATGGGTAAAGGTAAGGGTTCCGTGGAGTACTGGGTTGCCCAGATCCAGCCAGGTAAAGTCCTGTACGAGATCGAGGGTGTTTCTGAAGAGCTGGCGCGCGAAGCTTTCGCCCTGGCTGCTGCAAAGCTGCCTCTCGCCACCTCCTTTGTTAAGCGGACGGTGATGTGATGAAAGCGAATGAACTTCGTGAAAAATCTGCACAGCAACTGAATGAGCAACTGCTCGGCTTGCTGCGCGACCAGTTCAATCTGCGTATGCAGAAAGCAACTGGCCAGTTGGGGCAGTCGCACCTGCTCTCGCAAGTTAAGCGTGACATCGCTCGCGTGAAAACTGTGCTTAACCAGCAGGCAGGTAAGTGATCATGGCTGAAGCTGAAAAAACCGTCCGTACGCTGACTGGCCGTGTCGTCAGCGACAAAATGGACAAGACCATCACCGTTCTGATCGAGCGTCGCGTCAAGCACCCGATCTACGGTAAATACGTTAAGCGTTCGACTAAGCTGCACGCGCACGACGAATCCAACCAGTGCAAAATCGGCGACAAGGTTTCCATCCGTGAAACCCGTCCGCTGGCCAAGACCAAGTCCTGGGCACTGGTTGAAGTCCTCGAACGCGCTGTTGAAGTCTAAGGGCTAGGGGTCGGAGAAATTTTATGATTCAGACTCAATCCATGCTCGATGTGGCCGATAACAGCGGCGCTCGTCGCGTCATGTGCATCAAGGTGCTCGGCGGTTCGCACCGCCGTTACGCCGGCATCGGTGACATCATCAAAGTAACCGTCAAGGAAGCAATTCCGCGCGGTAAGGTCAAAAAAGGCCAGGTGATGACTGCTGTTGTCGTCCGTACCCGTCACGGTGTACGTCGCGCTGACGGTTCCATCATTCGTTTCGACGGCAACGCTGCTGTTCTGCTGAACACCAAGCAAGAGCCGATCGGCACTCGCATCTTCGGGCCAGTGACCCGTGAACTTCGTACTGAGAAGTTCATGAAGATCGTCTCGCTCGCCCCTGAAGTGCTGTAAGGAGATCCGACATGCAAAAGATTCGTCGTGACGACGAGATCATCGTGATCGCCGGCAAAGACAAAGGTAAGCGCGGTAAGGTGCTGAAGGTTCTGGCTGATGACCGTCTGGTCATCGGTGGCGTGAACCTGGTCAAGCGTCATACCAAGCCTAACCCGATGGCGGGCGTTCAGGGCGGTATCGTCGAAAAAGAAGCGCCTCTGCACGCTTCCAACGTTGCCATCTTCAACGGCGAAACCAACAAGGCTGACCGCGTTGGTTTCAAAGTAGAAGACGGTAAGAAAATTCGTGTCTTCAAGTCGACCCAAAAAGCGGTTGATGCTTGAACACTGCTAGGTAGAAGACCATGGCACGACTGAAAGAGATTTACCGGAACGAAATCGCTCCTAAGCTTAAGGAAGAACTTAAGCTGTCGAACGTGATGGAAGTTCCGCGCGTTACCAAGATCACCCTGAACATGGGTCTGGGCGAAGCGATCGGCGACAAGAAAGTCATCGAGCACGCTGTTGCCGACCTGGAAAAGATCACCGGTCAAAAGCCGGTCGTGACTTTCGCTCGTAAATCCATCGCGGGCTTCAAAGTCCGTGAAGGATGGCCGATCGGCGTCAAGGTGACCCTGCGTAGCGACAAGATGTACGAATTCCTGGACCGCCTGCTGGCGATCTCCCTGCCTCGGGTACGCGACTTCCGCGGCCTGAATGCCAAGTCCTTCGATGGCCGTGGCAACTACAGCATGGGCGTGAAAGAGCAGATCATCTTCCCGGAAATCGATTACGACAAGATCGATGCTCTGCGCGGTTTGGACATCACCCTGACCACCACTGCTCGTTCGGATGACGAAGGCCGCGCTCTGCTGCGTGCATTCAAATTCCCGTTCCGCAACTGATTGGAGTAGGAAAATGGCCAAGAAGAGCATGAAAAACCGCGAGCTGAAGCGTCAGCTCACGGTAGCCAAGTTCGCTAAGAAGCGTGCTGAGCTGAAAGCGACCATCGTCAACCTGAACGCCTCTCCAGAAGAGCGTTTCGCTGCCGTTGTCGCTCTGCAGAAGCAGCCACGTGATGCTAGCGCTTCGCGCCTGCGCAACCGTTGCCGCCTGACCGGTCGTCCTCACGGTGTATACCGTAAGTTCGGCCTGGGCCGTAACATGCTGCGTCAAGCTGCAATGCGCGGCGACGTACCAGGCCTGGTCAAAGCCTCCTGGTAATCGCTGCAGGCAGGGTCCCGGCGGAAGGGGAGCAATCTTCCGACCGCCGGTGATCTCGTCTACAAACAAGCCCCCTCGTGGGGCTTGTTTCGTTTCTGCCTTGTGTCTAGAATGACCGGCTCACCCGAGCCTGGGTTTTTTACCCTGCCCGTTTGGGTGGTTGTGATAGCCGCAAGGCTAATATTTCTTGTATCAGGAGCATCTAGCCCATGAGTATGCAGGACCCGTTAGCGGACATGCTAACTCGCATCCGTAATGCCCAGATGGCTGAAAAGTCCGTCGTAAGCATGCCTTCCTCCACTCTGAAGGTCGCGGTTGCCAAAGTTCTGAAGGACGAAGGTTACATCGCTGGCTACCAGGTTACTGGTGAAGCCAAGCCTTCCCTGTCGATCGAACTGAAGTACTTCGAAGGCCGTCCGGTCATCGAGGAACTGAAGCGCTCCAGCCGTCCAGGCCTGCGCCAGTACAAGTCCGTCACTGAGCTGCCGAAAGTACGTGGCGGCCTGGGCGTGTCTATTGTCTCCACCAACAAAGGTGTGATGACTGATCGCGCTGCGCGCGCTGCCGGTGTCGGCGGCGAAGTTCTCTGCACAGTGTTCTAAGGGGGGATAGACATGTCTCGCGTCGCTAAGAACCCCGTTAAGCTGCCATCCGGTGTCGAAGTCAAATTCGCCGGTCAGCAGCTTTCGGTGAAGGGTGCCAAAGGCACTCTCGAACTGAACGTTCACTCGTCTGTTGAAGTTACCGAAGAGTCTGGCGAGCTGCGTTTCGTCGCTCGCAATGGTGACCAGCAAGCTCGCGCCATGGCCGGTACTACCCGTGCTCTGGTCAACAACATGGTCCAGGGCGTAAGCCAAGGCTTCGAGCGCAAGCTCCAGCTGGTCGGTGTTGGTTACAAGGCACAGGCCAAAGGCACCGTCCTGAACCTGGCCCTGGGCTTCTCTCACCCAGTGGACTACGAACTGCCAGCCGGCATCACCGCTGAAACGCCTAGCCAGACCGACATCCTGATCAAGGGTATCGACAAGCAGCTGGTAGGTCAGGTGGCCGCTGAAATCCGCGGGTTCCGTCCGCCAGAGCCTTACAAAGGCAAGGGTGTGCGTTACGCGGACGAAGCAGTCCGTCGTAAAGAAGCCAAGAAGAAGTAGGGCCTAGCAAATGACCGACAAAAAAGTTATTCGACTGCGTCGCGCTCGCAAAGCACGCCTCAAGATGCACGAACTCGAAGTCGTGCGCCTGTGCGTGTTCCGCTCCTCGCAGCACATCTACGCCCAGGTCATTTCGGCCGACGGCAGCAAGGTTCTGGCAAGCGCCTCGACCTTGGACAAAGACCTGCGTGATGGTGCCACCGGCAACATCGACGCGGCCACTAAGGTTGGCAAGCTGGTAGCTGAGCGTGCGAAAGCCGCCGGTGTATCTCAAGTTGCCTTTGACCGTTCCGGCTTCAAGTACCATGGCCGCGTCAAAGCGCTGGCTGATGCTGCTCGTGAAGGCGGGCTGGAGTTCTAAGTTATGGCAAATAACGATCAAAAGCGCGACGAAGGCTACATCGAGAAGCTGGTTCAAGTTAACCGCGTAGCCAAAACCGTTAAAGGCGGCCGTATCTTCACCTTCACCGCGCTGACCGTGGTGGGTGATGGCAAGGGTCGCGTTGGTTTCGGCCGTGGCAAATCGCGCGAAGTACCTGCTGCGATCCAGAAAGCCATGGAAGCTGCTCGTCGCAACATGATCCAGGTTGACCTGAAGGGCACCACCCTGCAGTACGCCACCAAGGCTGCCCACGGCGCCTCGAAGGTTTACATGCAGCCTGCCTCGGAAGGTACCGGTATCATCGCCGGCGGCGCAATGCGTGCCGTCCTGGAAGTTGCTGGCGTTCAGAACGTCCTGGCCAAGTGCTACGGTTCGACCAACCCAGTGAACGTGGTTTACGCCACCTTCAAGGGTCTGAAAGCCATGCAATCTCCTGAGTCCATTGCTGCCAAGCGCGGCAAGAGCGTTGAGGAGATCATCTAATCATGGCAACCGTAAAAGTTACGCTGATCAAGAGCGTCTCGGGCCGCCTGCCTAACCACAAACTGTGCGTTAAAGGTCTGGGTCTGCGTCGCATCGGTCACACTGTAGAAGTCCAGGATACTCCCGAGAACCGCGGGATGATCAACAAGGCTTACTACATGCTGAAGGTCGAGGGTTAATCGATGAAACTCAATGATCTGAGTCCAGCGCCGGGTTCCCGTCGCGAGAAGCATCGTCCAGGTCGTGGTATCGGTAGCGGTCTGGGTAAGACTGGCGGCCGTGGCCACAAAGGTCAGACCTCCCGTTCCGGTGGTTCGATCGCTCCTGGCTTCGAAGGCGGTCAACAGCCGCTGCACCGTCGTCTGCCGAAGTTCGGCTTCGTTTCCCTGAAAGCCATGGACCGCGCTGAAGTGCGTCTGTCCGAGCTGGCCAAAGTGGAAGGCGACGTGGTTTCCGTACAGTCCCTGAAAGACGCCAACGTGATTGGCCAGAACGTACAGCGTGTGAAAATCATGCTGTCTGGCGAAGTCACTCGCGCAGTCACCATCAAGGGCATCGCAGCCACCAAGGGTGCGCGTGCGGCTATCGAAGCAGCTGGCGGCAAGTTCGAGGAATAAATGGCTAAGCAAGGTGCTCTCTCTTCGCTCGGTAAGGGCGGGATGTCGGAACTCTGGGCTCGTCTGCGCTTTCTGTTCATGGCGATCATCGTCTATCGGATAGGTGCGCATATCCCGGTTCCCGGCATCAATCCGGACCGTCTGGCGGATCTGTTTCGGCAGAATGAGGGGACCATTCTTAGCTTGTTCAACATGTTTTCCGGTGGCGCGCTCGAGCGCATGAGCATCTTTGCACTGGGGATCATGCCGTACATCTCGGCATCGATCATCATGCAGCTGATGACGGCGGTCAGCCCGCAACTGGAGCAGTTGAAGAAGGAAGGTGAAGCTGGCCGTCGCAAGATCAGCCAGTACACCCGCTACGGCACCGTTATCCTGGCACTGGTTCAAGCCATTGGCATGTCCATTGGCCTGGCCAACCAGGGCGTGGCGTTTTCTGTAGGCCTCGGCTTCTATGTCGTTGCTGTCTCCACCTTCGTGGCAGGCGCGATGTTCATGATGTGGCTGGGTGAGCAGATCACCGAGCGCGGTGTGGGCAACGGTATCTCGATGTTGATCTTCGCAGGTATCGTTGCCGGTCTTCCGAGAGCAATCGGGCAGTCTTTCGAGTCTGCACGCACAGGCGATATCAACATTTTCGCCCTGGTCGCAATCGGTTTGCTTGCAGTAGCGATCATCGGTTTCGTGGTGTTCATTGAGCGTGGTCAGCGTCGTATCGCCGTTCACTACGCCAAGCGTCAGCAGGGCCGCAAGGTCTTCGCCGCGCAGACCAGCCACTTGCCGTTGAAAGTGAACATGGCGGGGGTTATCCCGGCCATTTTCGCGAGCAGCATTCTGCTGTTCCCGGCTTCGCTGGGTGCCTGGTTCGGTCAGTCCGAAGGTATGGGCTGGCTGCAGGACGTCTCGCAGTCGATCGCTCCTGGTCAGCCGTTGAACATTCTGCTGTTTAGTGCAGGGATCATTTTCTTCTGCTTCTTCTACACAGCGCTGATGTTCAACCCGAAAGACGTAGCGGAAAACCTGAAGAAGTCCGGTGCCTTTATTCCGGGTATCCGTCCTGGTGAGCAGTCCGCACGCTACATTGATGGCGTTCTGACTCGTCTGACCATGTTCGGTGCTCTTTACATGATGGCCGTCTGCCTTCTGCCCCAGTTCCTGGTGGTGGCAGCAAATGTGCCGTTCTACCTTGGCGGGACCTCGTTGCTGATTGTGGTAGTGGTTGTGATGGACTTCATGTCCCAAGTACAATCGCACCTCGTTTCGCACCAGTACGAATCCCTGATGAAGAAAGCCAACCTGAAAGGCTACGGTGGCAGCGGTCTGCTGCGCTGATACGCCCCTAAGGTTCGAGGAGTCGGTAATGAAAGTTCGTGCATCGGTGAAAAAGCTGTGCCGTAACTGCAAGATCATCCGTCGCGAAGGCGTCGTACGAGTGATCTGCAGCGCGGAACCGCGTCACAAACAGCGCCAAGGCTGAGTGTGATCTGCGCTTCAAACCCAGCAGCTAGTGTGCTGCTGGGTTGATTATTCGTTTCTACAGCGATATTATCTCGCGCCCTATTTCTTGGCTTCCGGGGCGTAGGTAGCTGTCAATTGGAGTCCCACTGAATGGCCCGTATTGCAGGCGTCAACATTCCAGATAACAAGCATACTGTTATCTCGCTGACCTACATCTATGGTGTCGGTCGCACAACTGCACAGAAGATCTGTGCAGACGCTGGTGTCAACCCAGCCGCAAAGATCAAGGATCTGAGCGACGAGCAAATCGAAACCCTGCGTGGCGAAGTCGCGAAGTTCACCACCGAAGGTGACCTGCGTCGTGACATCAACATGAAGATCAAGCGCTTGATGGACCTGGGTTGCTACCGCGGCCTGCGTCATCGTAAAGGTCTGCCGGTTCGCGGTCAGCGCACCAAGACCAACGCACGCACCCGTAAGGGCCCGCGTAAGCCGATCCGCAAGTAATCGCCCAGGAATATAGACATGGCAAAACCTGCTGCTCGTCCTCGTAAGAAAGTCAAAAAGACAGTGGTTGATGGCATCGCCCACATCCACGCTTCTTTCAACAACACCATCGTGACCATCACCGACCGTCAGGGCAACGCACTGTCCTGGGCTACTTCCGGTGGTTCGGGTTTCCGTGGTTCGCGCAAATCCACCCCGTTCGCAGCCCAGATTGCTGCTGAGCGTGCTGGTCAAGCTGCGCTGGAATATGGTCTGAAGAACCTCGACGTCAACGTCAAGGGTCCAGGTCCAGGTCGTGAATCCGCCGTTCGTGCACTGAACAGCTGCGGCTACAAGATCGCCAGCATCACCGACGTGACGCCTATCCCGCACAACGGGTGCCGTCCGCCGAAGAAGCGTCGCGTGTAATCAGGAGACAGAAGAATGGCACGTTACATTGGTCCAAAATGCAAACTGTCTCGTCGTGAAGGCACCGACCTGTTCCTGAAGAGCGGCGTTCGCGCTCTGGAATCGAAGTGCAACATCGAAGCAGCCCCAGGTATCCACGGCCAGCGCCGTGGCCGTCAGTCCGACTACGGTACCCAGCTGCGCGAGAAACAAAAAGTCCGTCGTATCTACGGTGTTCTGGAGCGTCAGTTCCGCGGTTACTACCAAGCTGCTGCCTCGAAAAAAGGCGCAACCGGTGAGAACCTGCTGCAACTGCTCGAGTGCCGTCTGGATAACGTCGTTTACCGTATGGGCTTCGGCTCGACTCGTTCCGAGTCCCGTCAGCTGGTTTCGCACAAAGCGATCAGCGTCAACGGTAAGACTGTAAACATTCCATCCTACCAAGTTCGTCCGGGTGACGTGGTCGCGGTTCGCGAGAAGTCGCTGAACCAGCTGCGCATTGTTCAAGCCCTTGAACTGTGCGCCCAGCGTGGCCGCGTTGAGTGGGTAGACGTAGATTCCGCTAAGAAGTCGGGCGTTTTCAAGAACGTTCCTGCTCGCGGCGACCTGTCTGCCGACATCAACGAAAACCTGATTGTCGAGCTCTACTCCAAGTAAGGGCTAGAAAATAGGTGCATCCATGCAGATTTCGGTAAATGAGTTCCTGACTCCCCGCCATATTGATGTGCAGGTAGTCAGTCCGACCCGCGCCAAGATTACGCTCGAGCCTCTCGAGCGTGGTTTCGGCCATACCCTGGGCAACGCGCTGCGCCGCATCCTGTTGTCCTCCATGCCTGGCTGTGCAGTAGTCGAGGCCGAGATCGATGGCGTACTCCACGAGTACTCCGCGATCGAAGGTGTTCAGGAAGACGTCATTGAAATCCTGTTGAACCTGAAAGGCCTGGCTATCAAACTGCACGGTCGTGACGAAGTTACGCTGACCTTGTCGAAAAAGGGTTCGGGGGTGGTTACCGCTGCCGATATTCAGCTGGATCACGATGTCGAGATCGTCAACCCCGATCACGTAATCGCGAACCTGGCGTCCAACGGCGCCCTGAACATGAAGCTCACTGTAGCTCGTGGTCGCGGTTACGAGCCGGCTGACTCCCGTCAAACCGACGAAGACGAAAGCCGTAGCATTGGCCGTCTCCAGCTGGACGCTTCGTTCAGCCCGGTGCGTCGTATCGCCTATGTGGTCGAGAACGCCCGTGTTGAACAGCGTACCAACCTGGACAAGCTGGTCATTGATCTGGAAACCAACGGCACCCTGGATCCTGAAGAGGCTATCCGCCGCGCTGCGACCATCCTGCAACAGCAGCTGGCCGCGTTCGTCGACCTCAAAGGTGACAGCGAGCCTGTCGTAGTCGAGCAGGAAGACGAGATCGATCCGATCCTGCTGCGCCCGGTTGACGACCTGGAACTGACTGTACGTTCGGCCAACTGCCTCAAGGCGGAGAACATCTACTACATCGGCGACCTGATTCAGCGTACCGAAGTAGAGCTGTTGAAGACTCCTAACCTGGGCAAGAAGTCCCTGACTGAAATCAAGGACGTCCTGGCCTCTCGTGGTCTGTCTCTCGGCATGCGCCTCGACAACTGGCCGCCTGCAAGTCTTAAGAAAGACGACAAGGCGACCGCCTGATCGTCGTAATCACCGAACGTAGTGTTTGGTAAGGAATGAATCATGCGTCATCGTAAAAGTGGACGTCACCTGAGCCGTACCAGCTCTCACCGCAAGGCTATGTTCCAGAACATGGCAGTGTCGCTGATCGAGCACGAGCTGATCAAAACCACCCTGCCGAAAGCCAAGGAACTGCGCCGCGTTGCCGAGCCGCTGATCACCCTGGCCAAGGAAGACAGCGTTGCTAACCGTCGTCTGGCCTTCGACCGTACCCGTTCGAAGTCCGCTGTTGGCAAACTGTTCAACGACCTGGGCAAGCGTTACGCCACCCGTCAGGGCGGCTACCTGCGCATCCTGAAGTGCGGTTTCCGCGCTGGCGACAACGCGCCTATGGCGTACGTCGAGCTGGTTGATCGTCCGGTCGGCGGTGCTGTAGAAGCTGCTGAGTAAGACGTTCTGTCTGCTTCAAAAAACCGGGCCTAGTGCCCGGTTTTTTGTGTCTGCAGGTATTGTTTATTTCTATTGATACAAGTCATGTAATGAATTTGTTCTGAAGCTACCGCTCGTCGATACTCCTTCTCAAGCCGTTTCGCCGGCACTCGAAGACCGATAAGGAGAGCCCATGAGCAAGATTCTCACCACCGCCAGCGGTGCACCTGTAGCCGACAACCAGAATTCCCGTTCCGCCGGCCCACGCGGCCCGCTGCTGCTCGATGACTTCCACCTGATCGAGAAGCTCGCCCACTTCAATCGCGAGAACATCCCTGAGCGCCGTGTACACGCCAAAGGCTCGGGTGCCTACGGCACATTCACCGTTACCCGCGACATCACCTCCTACACCAGCGCCAAGCTGTTCGCGCAGGTCGGCAAGCAGACCGAGACCTTCCTGCGCTTCTCGACAGTCGGCGGCGAGCGCGGCTCGGCGGATACCGAGCGTGACCCCCGTGGCTTTGCGGTGAAGTTCTACACCGAGGAAGGCAACTGGGACATCGTTGGCAACAATACGCCGGTGTTCTTCATCCGCGACCCGCTCAAGTTCCCGGATTTCATCCACACCCAGAAGCGCCACCCGCAAACCAACCTGAAGAACGCCCAGATGATGTGGGACTTCTGGTCGCACTCGCCCGAGGCGCTGCACCAGGTCACCATCCTGTTCTCCGACCGTGGTATCCCGGACGGCTACCGGCACATGCACGGCTTCGGTAGCCACACCTACAGCCTGATCAATGCCCAAGGCGAGCGCACCTGGGTCAAATGGCACTTCAAGACCCAGCAAGGCATCAAGAACCTGGCACCGGCCGACGCCGCACGCCTGGCCGGCACCGACCCGGACTACGCCCAGCGTGACCTGTTCGAGGCCATCGAGCGTGGTGACTTCCCGCGCTGGACCGTGTGCATCCAGGTGATGACTGAGGCCGAGGCGGCCAACCGCGACGAAAACCCGTTCGACGTGACCAAGACCTGGTCGCAGAAGGATTACCCGCTGATCGAAGTCGGTGTGCTGGAGCTCAACCGTAATCCCCTTAACTACTTCGCCGAAGTGGAACAGGCGGCGTTTGGCCCGAGCAACATGGTCCCAGGGGTCGGCCTGTCGCCTGACCGCATGCTGCAGGGTCGCGTCTTCGCTTACGCGGATGCGCATCGCTACCGTGTGGGCACCAATCACCAGCAACTGCCGGTGAACGCCCCGCGCAGCACGGTCAACAGCTACCAGCGCGATGGTTCGATGGCCATGGGCGGCTACGGCAGCGCGCCGAACTACGAGCCAAACAGCTACGCCGATGCGCCGAAACAGTCGCCACGCCACGCGGAGCCTGCACTGGCCCTGAGCGGCGCCGCAGATCGCCACGATCATCGTGAGGACAATGACTACTACAGCCACGCCGGTGCGTTGTTCCGCCTGATGAGCGACGAACAGAAGGCACTGCTGATCAGCAACATTGCCGGCACCATGGCGGGGGTCAGCCAAGACGTGATCGAGCGCCAGTTGCAGTACTTCTTCAAGGCCGACCCGGCCTACGGCGAAGGCATCGCCAAGGCGTTGGGCATGAATCTCGCCTAAGTCGAAGTGATAAGAAGAACCGCCCTCATTTGGGCGGTTTTTCAATGAATATCACTACTGTTTAACCGATTTTTTGCTTCTAATTGCGCGTTTTTCAGTGACCGCGCGCAAAAGCTGGTTCACACTATGTGCATTAGCCGTTTTCACAGGGAGAAGCAGGGCGATGCAAGGTCACCCGGACGTAATCAACTACCTCGTCACGTTGCTGAAGGGCGAACTGGCCGCACGCGACCAGTACTTCATTCACTCGCGCATGTACGAAGACTGGGGCTTGTCCAAGCTCTACGAGCGTATCAACCACGAGATGGAAGAAGAGACGCAGCACGCCGATGCCCTGATGCGCCGTATCCTCATGCTCGAAGGCACTCCCGACATGCGCGCGGACGACCTGGAAGTGGGCAGCACCGTGCCGGAAATGATCGAGGCCGACCTCAAGCTTGAGTACAAGGTGCGTGGCGCGCTGTGCAAAGGCATCGAGCTGTGCGAATTGCACAAGGACTACATCAGCCGCGACATCCTGCGCGCGCAGCTGGCCGACACCGAAGAAGATCACACCTACTGGCTGGAGAAGCAGCAGGGCCTGATCAAGGCCATCGGCCTGGAGAACTACCTGCAGTCGCAGATGTAAGTTATCCACAGCTTCACGAAAAAGCCCCTGGCACTTACGGTACCAGGGGCTTTTCCATGTCACCGGCAGCCGTCAGGCCCGGTCACGCTCCAGCAATGGCTTGAGGTAGTGCCCGGTATACGACTGCTTCATCTTGGTCAGCTCTTCCGGCGTACCGCATGCAATGATCTGCCCGCCCTTGGAACCGCCTTCCGGCCCGAGGTCCACCAGCCAGTCGGCAGTCTTGATCACATCCAGGTTGTGCTCGATCACCACTACGGTGTTGCCGTGGTCACGCAGGCGGTGCAGAACGTCCAGCAACTGCTGGATGTCGGCGAAGTGCAGGCCTGTGGTCGGCTCGTCGAGAATGTACAAGGTCTTGCCGGTATCGCGCTTGGACAACTCGCGCGACAGCTTCACCCGTTGCGCCTCACCACCAGACAGGGTGGTCGCCGACTGCCCCAGCTTGATGTACGACAGCCCCACGTCCATCAGCGTTTGCAGCTTGCGCGCCAGCGCCGGTACCGCATCGAAGAACTCACGGGCATCCTCGATGGTCATTTCCAGCACCTCGTGGATGTTCTTGCCCTTGTACTTGATCTCCAGGGTTTCGCGGTTGTAGCGCTTGCTCTTGCACACGTCGCAGGGCACGTAGATGTCCGGCAGGAAGTGCATTTCCACCTTGATCAGGCCATCGCCCTGGCAGGCCTCGCAACGGCCACCCTTGACGTTGAACGAAAAACGCCCCGGGCCGTAGCCGCGCGAACGCGATTCCGGCACGCCGGAGAACAGCTCGCGGATCGGCGTGAAGATGCCGGTGTAGGTTGCCGGGTTCGAGCGCGGCGTGCGGCCGATCGGGCTCTGGTCGATGTCCACCACCTTGTCCAGATGCTGCAGGCCGTCCATGCTGCTGTGCGGCGCGGCTTCCAGGCTGGTCGCACCATTGAGGGCGGTGGCGGCGAGGGGGAACAGGGTATTGTTGATCAGCGTCGACTTGCCCGAGCCGGACACTCCGGTCACACAGGTCAGCAGGCCGATCGGCACTTCCAGGTCGACGTTCTGCAGGTTGTTGCCACGCGCGCCCTTGAGCTTGAGCTGCAACTTCTTGTTGCGCGGGGTGCGCTGGGCCGGCACAACGATCTTCTTGCGCCCGGACAGGTACTTGCCAGTCAATGAGTCAGGGTGGTCCATGACCTCCTGCGGCGAGCCCTCGGCAACGATCTGGCCACCGTGCACACCCGCACCCGGGCCGATGTCGACCACGTAGTCGGCCAGGCGGATGGCGTCCTCGTCGTGCTCCACCACGATCACGGTGTTGCCCAGGTCGCGCAGGTGGTTGAGGGTGGCCAGCAGGCGGTCATTGTCGCGTTGATGAAGACCGATGGACGGTTCATCGAGGATGTACATCACCCCGACCAGGCCGGCGCCGATCTGGCTGGCCAGGCGAATACGCTGGGCTTCGCCACCCGACAGGGTATCGGCGCTGCGGTCCAGGGTCAGGTAGTCCAGGCCCACGTTGACCAAAAACTGCAGGCGCTCGCAGATTTCCTTGAGGATCTTCGCCGCGATCTCGCCGCGTCGGCCGGTCAGGGTCAGCTCGCCAAAGTAGTTGCTGGCTTCGCCGATCGGCAGGTTGGTCACCGCCGGCAGGGTCTTCTCGCCAACCCATACATGGCGCGCCTCGCGGCGCAGGCGGGTGCCACGGCAATCCGGGCAGGGCTGGGTGCCGAGGAACTTGGCCAGCTCCTCACGTACGGTGGCCGATTCGGTCTCGCGGTAGCGGCGCTCCAGGTTCGGCACGATGCCTTCGAACGGGTGCGAGCGCTTGACGATGTCGCCGCGGTCGTTGAGGTACTTGAAGTCGACGCTCTGCTTGCCGCTGCCCTGCAGGATCACCTTCTGGTGCTCGGCCGACAGTTCGCCGAACGGCTCCTCCAGGCTGAAGCCGTAGTGCGCGGCCAGCGAGCCGAGCATCTGGAAGTAGTACACGTTGCGCCGGTCCCAGCCGCGAATCGCCCCTTCGGCCAGGGTCAGCTCGCTGTTGACCAGGCGCTTGGTGTCGAAGAACTGCTTCACCCCCAGGCCGTCACAGGTCGGGCAGGCACCGGCCGGGTTGTTGAAGGAGAACAGCTTCGGCTCCAGCTCGCTGATCGCGTGGCCGCACACCGGGCAGGCGAAGCGTGCGGAGAAGATCATCTCTTCGCCGGGCTCGTCATCCATGGGGGCCACCAGAGCGATGCCGTCGGCCAGCTTCAGCGCGGTCTCGAACGATTCGGCCAGGCGCTGCTGCAGGTCGGCACGGACCTTGAAGCGGTCCACCACCACATCGATGCTGTGCTTTTTCTGCTTGTCCAGCTTAGGCAGTTCGTCGAGCTCATAGAGCTTGCCGTTGACCCGCGCACGGACGAAGCCCTGGGCGCGCAGCTCGTCGAACACCGCCAGGTGCTCGCCCTTGCGCTCGCGCACCACCGGCGCCAGCAGCATCAGCTTGCTGCCTTCCGGGCGCTCCAACACCAGGTCGACCATCTGGCTGATCGTTTGCGCCTCCAGCGGAATGTCGTGGTCCGGGCAGCGCGGCGTACCGACGCGGGCATACAGCAGGCGCAGGTAGTCGTAGATCTCGGTGATGGTGCCGACCGTGGAGCGCGGGTTGTGCGAGGTCGACTTCTGCTCGATGGAAATGGCCGGCGACAAGCCTTCGATGGTGTCGACGTCGGGTTTTTCCATCATCGACAGAAACTGCCGGGCATAGGCCGACAACGACTCCACGTAACGGCGCTGGCCTTCGGCATAGAGGGTGTCGAACGCCAGGGACGACTTGCCGGATCCGGACAGGCCGGTGATCACGATCAGCTTGTCCCGCGGCAGGGTCAGGTCGATGTTCTTCAGGTTGTGGGTACGCGCCCCACGAATCAGGATCTTGTCCACTGCGGCCTCGCTCGGCGGGCATAAACAAGGAAGTATACGGCGCGCTGCCAGTACGCGGCAAAGCGTCGCGTAGATGCCGTCAAGCTGTCGGACTGATAGAATCGCCGCCGGTTCACACGAGGTTTATCCATGCACGACACCCACAACGAGCGCATGAGCAGCGGCGAAACCCGCGCTGCTGGCGGCCTGGCCCTGGTCTTTGCCTTTCGTATGCTGGGCATGTTCATGGTCTTGCCGGTGCTGGCCACCTACGGCATGGACCTGGCCGGCGCCACGCCCGCGCTGATCGGCCTGGCCATTGGCGCCTATGGCCTGACCCAGGCAGTATTGCAGATCCCGTTCGGGATGATTTCCGACCGCATCGGCCGTCGCCCGGTGATTTACCTGGGGCTGGTGGTCTTCGCCCTGGGCAGCGTATTGGCGGCCCAGGCCGACTCCATCTGGGGCGTGATCGCCGGGCGGATCCTGCAGGGCGCCGGGGCGATTTCCGCTGCGGTCATGGCACTGTTGTCCGACCTGACCCGCGAGCAGCACCGGACCAAGGCCATGGCCATGATCGGCATGAGCATCGGTTTGTCGTTCGCCGTGGCCATGGTTGTCGGCCCATTGCTCACAAGTGCCTTTGGTTTGTCAGGATTGTTTCTGGCCACTGCAGGACTTGCCCTGGTCGGCATCCTGCTGATCGCCTTCGTCGTGCCCAACACCCACAGTATTTTGCAGCACCGCGAATCCGGTGTGGCGCGCCAGGCCATCGGCCCGACCCTGCGCCATCCGGACCTTCTGCGCCTGGACGTGGGTATCTTCATCCTCCACGCCATCCTCATGGCCAGCTTCGTCGCACTGCCGCTGGCCTTCGTCGAGCGCGGCGGCCTGCCGAAAGAGCAGCACTGGTGGGTGTACCTGACCGCGTTGTTCATCTCATTTTTTGCAATGGTCCCGTTCATCATCTACGGCGAAAAAAAGCGCAAGATGAAACGTGTCCTGGCCGGAGCGGTCAGTGTCCTGCTGCTGACGGAAGTGTTCTTCTGGCAGTGGGCTGACGGTTTGCGCGGACTGGTGATTGGCACCGTGGTATTCTTTACCGCATTCAACCTGCTGGAGGCCTCGTTGCCTTCGCTGGTGAGCAAGGTGTCGCCTGCTGGTGGCAAGGGGACGGCGATGGGGGTGTACTCCACCAGCCAGTTCCTCGGCGCTGCCTTGGGAGGCATCCTGGGTGGCTGGCTGTTCCAGCACGGCGGGCTGAACTTGGTGTTCCTCGGTTGCGCAATCTTGTGTGCCATCTGGTTGGTCGTCGCCTTGCGCATGAACGAGCCACCCTATGTGACCAGCCTGCGCATGCCGCTGACGCCAGAGGCCGTTCGGGAAGCCGGCTTGACCGAGCGCCTGATGGCCGTGCCGGGTGTGACCGACGCCGTGGTGGTGGCAGACGAATCCGCCATCTATATCAAACTGGATACGAAAATTTTGGACCGTGCGACCCTCGAGCGACTGGTGAATCCAGCCTCTTCGGCGTGCGAAGCCTAGGAGAACGTTATGGCCCGTGGGGTTAACAAAGTCATTCTGGTCGGCACCTGTGGCCAGGATCCCGAAGTCCGCTACCTGCCCAACGGTAACGCCGTGACCAACCTGAGCCTGGCCACCAGCGAGCAGTGGACCGACAAGCAGTCGGGCCAGAAGGTCGAGCGTACCGAGTGGCACCGTGTGTCGCTGTTCGGCAAGGTTGCCGAAATCGCCGGCGAGTACCTGCGCAAAGGTTCGCAGTGCTACATCGAAGGCAAGCTGCAGACCCGCGAGTGGGAAAAGGACGGCATCAAGCGCTACACCACCGAGATCATCGTCGACATCAACGGCACCATGCAGCTGCTCGGCGGCCGTCCGCAGGGCCAGCAGCAGGGCGGCGATCCGTACAACCAGGGTGGCGGCAACTACGGTGGCGGCCAGCAGCAACAGTACAACCAGGCCCCGCCACGCCAGCAGGCCCAGCGCCCGCAGCAGCAACAGCGCCCGGCGCCGCAGCAGCCTGCGCCGCAGCCAGCGGCTGACTTTGACAGCTTTGATGACGATATTCCGTTCTGATTGAGCGGTTAGGCGTCTAGCTAGACCAGAAACCCAGGGCAGTTGCTCTGGGTTTTTTTATGGCTGGTGTGCCTGCCAGAAGAGAAGGTGAGGGCTGCCAGGTGCTCGCCACAACATGTTTGGCGCCTGTGAGATCGAGCGCCGCCGCGCGGGCGGCGCTCGGTCTCACAGGCGCCATAGAACCCGAGACATGCACCCGGCAGCTCCAACGCAACCCCCAGACACAATCAATCCCCACACCCCTGACCCATGTCATCGCACCTTCTCGTTTCTTGACTAGTCTTACCTATTGGCAGCCATCAAAAAGCCGCCACCGTGACTACCAAGAGGCGCCGGCCATGTTCCGTGCGTCCAAACCTGATCAGGAGTGCACGATGGATCTCAACCGTCGGCAGTTCTTCAAGGTCGCCGCTGTCGGCCTTGGAGGTTCGAGCCTGGCGGCGTTGGGCATGGTCCCGACGCCGGCCTTCGCCGAGCAGGTGCGTCACTTCAAGCTGGCGCACACGAAGGAAACCCGCAACACCTGCCCCTACTGCTCGGTCGGCTGCGGCCTGATCATGTACAGCCAGGGTGATGCGGGCAAAAACGTCAAACAGAACATCATCCACATCGAAGGCGACGCCGATCACCCGGTCAACCGCGGCACCCTGTGCCCGAAAGGTGCCGGCCTGCTCGACTTTATCCACAGCCCCAGCCGCCTCAAGTACCCAGAGATGCGCAAGCCGGGCAGCAATGAGTGGGTGCGGGTCAGCTGGGACGAGGCGCTGGACCGCGTCGCCGACCTGATGAAAAAGGACCGCGACGCCAACTTCATCGAGAAGAACGCCCAGGGGCAAACCGTCAACCGCTGGCTTACCACCGGTTTCCTCGCTGCTTCCGCCGCCTCCAGCGAGGCCGGCTACCTGACCCACAAGGTCGTCCGCGCAACAGGCATGCTGGGGTTCGACAACCAGGCACGTGTCTGACATGGCCCGACGGTGGCAAGTCTTGCCCCGACGTACGGCCGTGGCGCCATGACCAACCATTGGTCCGATATCGCCAACGCGAATCTGGTCCTGGTGATGGGTGGCAACGCAGCAGAAGCGCACCCGTGCGGCTTCAAATGGGTGACCGAAGCCAAGGCGCACAACCAGGCGCGGCTGATCGTGGTCGACCCGCGGTTTACCCGTACCGCCTCGGTGGCGGACTACTACGCGCCGATCCGTACCGGTACCGACATCGCCTTCATGGGCGGGCTGATCAATTACCTGCTGAGCACCGACAAGATCCAGCACGAGTACGTGCGCAACTACACCGACGTGTCGTTCATCGTCAAAGAGAACTATGGCTTCGAGGACGGGCTGTTCAGCGGCTACGACGAGGCCAAGCGCGTGTACGCGGATAAATCCGGCTGGGGTTACGAGCTGGGCGAGGACGGCTTCGCCAAGGTCGACCCGACCTTGCAGCACCCGCGCTGCGTGTTCCAGTTGATGAAACAGCACTACAGCCGCTACACCCCGGAGCTGGCGAGCATGACCTGCGGCATGCCGCAGGACGCCATGATGAAGGTCTGGGAAGAGATCGCCACCTGCTCGGTACCGGGCAAGACCATGACGATCCTCTACGCGCTCGGCTGGACGCAGCATTCCATCGGCGCGCAGATCATCCGCAGTGCGGCCATGGTCCAGCTGCTGCTGGGCAACGTCGGCATGCCGGGTGGCGGGGTCAACGCCTTGCGCGGGCACTCCAACATCCAGGGCCTGACCGATCTGGGCCTGCTGTCCAACTCGCTGCCGGGCTACCTGACCCTGGCCGGCGACGCCGAGCAGGACTACGCCACCTACATCGACAAGCGTGCGTCGAAGCCGCTGCGCCCAGGGCAACTGTCGTACTGGCAGAACTACGGCAAGTTCCACGTCAGCCTGATGAAGGCCTGGTACGGGCCGAACGCAACCGCGGAAAACAACTGGGGCTATGACTGGCTGCCCAAGCTCGACGTGCCGGCCTACGACGTGCTGCGCATGTTCGAGATGATGAGCCAGGGCAAGGTCAATGGTTACATGTGCCAGGGCTTCAACCCGATCGCCGCGTTGCCGGACAAGAACCGCGTCACTGCGGCCCTCGGCAAGCTCAAGTGGCTGGTGATCATGGACCCGCTGGCCACCGAAACCTCGGAGTTCTGGCGCAATGCCGGGCCGTTCAACGACGTCGACACGGCCAATATCCAGACCGAGGTGATCCGCCTGCCCACCACCTGTTTCGCCGAGGAGGACGGTTCGCTGGTCAACAGCAGCCGCTGGCTGCAGTGGCACTGGAAGGGCGCTGACGGCCCGGGCGAGACCCGCACCGACGTGCAGATCATGAGCGAGTTGTTCATTCGCCTGCGCAAGCGCTACCAGGCCGAGGGCGGCGCCTATCCCGACGCCATGATGAACATCCACTGGCCGTACAAGATCCCTGAAGAGCCATCGCCTGAGGAGCTGGCCAAGGAGATGAACGGCTGGGCAGTCACCGACCTCACCGACGCCACCGGTGCCACGCTCAAGGCCGGCCAGCAATTGTCTGGCTTCGGTCAGCTGAAGGACGACGGCAGCACCGCGTCTGGCTGCTGGATTTTCGCCGGCTGTTGGACCGAGCAGGGCAACCAGATGGCCCGCCGTGACAACAGCGACCCGTACGGCATGCACCAGGTGCAGAACTGGGCCTGGGCCTGGCCGGCCAACCGCCGCATCCTCTACAACCGTGCGTCCAGCGACCCGCAAGGCAAACCGTGGGACCCGGAGAAGAAGCGCCTGGTGTGGTGGAACGGCAAGGCCTGGACCGGCACCGACGTGCCCGACTTCAAGGTCGACTCGCCGCCTGAAGCGGGGATGAACCCCTTCATCATGAACCCCGAAGGCGTGGCGCGGTTCTTCGCCATCGACAAGATGGCCGAAGGCCCGTTCCCCGAGCACTACGAGCCGTTCGAGACGCCGATTGGCATCAACCCGCTGCATCCGCAGAACAAGAAGGCCACCAGCAACCCGGCCGGGCGGATCTTTGATTCGGTGTGGGACACCCTCGGCAAGCACGACGAGTTCCCCTATGCGGCGACCACCTACCGGCTGACCGAGCACTTCCACTTCTGGAGCAAGCACTGCCGCCTCAACGCCATCGCCCAGCCCGAGCAGTTCGTCGAGATCGGCGAGGTGCTGGCGAACGAGAAAGGCATCAAGGCGGGTGACCGGGTGCGGGTGTCGAGCAAGCGTGGGCACATCGATGCGGTGGCCGTGGTGACCAAGCGGATTCGCCCGCTGCAGGTCAACAACCAGACCGTCCACCAGATCGGCATCCCGCTGCACTGGGGCTTCACCGGGACCACGCGGCATGGCTACCTGACCAACACCCTGGTGCCGTTCCTCGGTGACGGTAACACCCAGACGCCGGAGTCCAAGTCGTTCCTCGTCAAAGTGGAGAAACTCTGATGGCCAGCCAAGACATCATCGCCCGCTCGGCCACCACCACCGTTCCGCCCTCGGTACGCCAGCTGGAGGAGGTCGCCAAGCTGATCGACACCACCAAGTGCATCGGCTGCAAGGCCTGCCAGGTGGCGTGTTCCGAGTGGAACGAACTGCGTGACGAGGTCGGCCACAACCACGGCACCTACGACAACCCCCAGGACCTCACCGCCGAGACCTGGACCCTGATGCGCTTCACCGAGCACGAGCGCGACGACGGCAACCTGGAGTGGCTGATCCGCAAGGACGGCTGCATGCACTGCGCCGACCCAGGTTGCCTGAAGGCATGCCCGAGCCCGGGGGCGATCATCAAGCACGCCAACGGCATCGTCGACTTCAACCAGGACCACTGCATCGGTTGCGGCTACTGCATCACCGGCTGCCCGTTCAACATCCCGCGCATCTCGCAGAAGGACCACAAGGCGTACAAGTGCACCCTGTGTTCCGACCGCGTAAGCGTGGGCCTGGAACCCGCTTGCGTGAAGACCTGCCCGACCGGGGCGATCGTGTTCGGCAGCAAGGACGAGATGAAAGTGCATGCCGCCGAGCGCATCGTCGACCTCAAGTCGCGCGGTTACGACAAGGCCGGGCTGTACGACCCGGACGGCGTCGGCGGCACCCACGTGATGTATGTGCTGCACCATGCCGACACGCCCAAGCTGTACGCCGGCCTGCCGGACCAGCCGGTGATCAGCCCGCTGGTGGGGTTGTGGAAGGGCTTCACCAAACCGCTGGCGCTGCTGGCCATGGGCGCCGCGGTGCTGGCCGGGTTCTTCCACTACGTGCGGGTGGGGCCACAGCGGGTGGAAGAGGACGAACACCCCACACCGCCGGACGAAAGCGTGCATCAGGTCGACCCGTCGGTGCATGTCTATGACCCGACCAAGCCCGGTGGGCAAGGGGAGCAGCGGCCATGAACGACAACAAACCCATCCTGCGCTACAACGCCAACGAACGGACCAACCACTGGATCGTCGCGATCCTGTTCATGACGGCGGGGCTCTCCGGGCTGGCGCTGTTCCACCCGGCACTGTTCTGGCTCAGCCATCTGTTCGGCGGCGGGCCGTGGACGCGCATCCTGCACCCGTTCCTGGGCGTGGCGATGTTCGTGTTCTTCCTCGGCTTGGTGTTCCGTTTCTGGCGCGCCAACTTCATCACCGCCAACGACCGCCTCTGGCTGCGCCGCGTGGACCGGGTGATGCTGAACAAGGAGGAGGGCGTACCGCCGATCGGCAAATACAACGCCGGGCAGAAGCTGCTGTTCTGGACCCTGTTGGCGTGCATGCTGGTGCTGCTGCTCAGCGGCGTGGTGATCTGGCGCGCGTATTTCAGCCACCTGTTCGGCATCGAGGTCATTCGCCTGTCGGCGCTGGCCCATGCCCTGGCGGCGTTCGTGCTGATCCTCAGCATCATCGTGCACATCTACGCCGGCATCTGGATCAAGGGCTCGGTCGGCGCCATGCTGCATGGCTGGGTCAGCCGCGCCTGGGCACGCAAGCACCATGAGCTGTGGTACCGCGAAGTGACCGGCGACAAGACCCCGGGCAATCACGGACGCAAAGAAGGATGAACGCTTGAGCACGATACTCGAACCAGGGCAGATCGAAGCGTCGGCGGTGATGCCGCCGTTTCTGCATCTGCCGCCTGCCAACCTGTTTGCACTGCGCGCCGAGCGCCTGGACCACCTGGCCGAAGGCAACGCCCTGGGTGATTACCTGCGCCTGATCGCACAGCTGTGCCGCGTCCAGCAGCAGCTTGTGGATAACCCTCCCGGCGGCTTGCCTGTGGCCGAAGAGCGGCAGTGCCTGTGCATAAGTCATGGCCTGCCACCGCTGGCAGCTGACAGCCTGGTGCGTGAGGGGCCGTGGCTGGTCTGGTTGCAGGCCTTGCTCATGCACTTCGACAGCGAGGCCAACGGCGCGCTGGGCGAGGCGCTGCAAACCCTGCGCGACAGTGACGACAGCGAACGAAAAGGCTGGGGTATCGCTTTGCTTGGCGGGCAGTACGATGCGCTGCCAGCGGCGCTGGTGCCATTCATTGGCGCCGCCCTGCAGGCCGCCTGGTCGAGCTGGTTGCTGGCGCTGCCGGCCCCTGAACTCAAGCCCGCCGGTAGTCTGGCGCAGTGCCCGGCCTGCGGTTCGCCGGCGATGGCCGGCGTGGTACGTAACCGTGGCAAGCACAACGGGTTGCGTTACCTGGCCTGTTCGCTGTGTGCTTGCGAGTGGCATGTGGTGCGGGTCAAGTGTGTGTATTGCGAGTCGAGCAAGGACTTGCGTTACACCAGCCTCGAAGACGATCGACATGCGCCGGGCAAGGCGCCGCTACGGGCCGAATGTTGCCCGGGGTGCGAGAGTTACCTGAAGCAGAATTATCTGGAAAACGATGCGGCGGCCGAGCCGCTGGCCGACGACCTGGCCAGCCTGGCGCTGGATATCCGCCTGGACGAGGAGGGCTTCCATCGCCTGGCACCCAACCTGATGCTCGCACCTGGATAGTAGGGGAGTGTCTACACTGTAATACCGAGTCGCCTGCTTCGCGGGTAAACCCGCTCCCACTAACAACTGGGCAGGCGCCCAGACCTGTGGAGAACCCTGTGGGAGCGGGCTTGCCCGCGAAAAGGGCAGAACAGACAACGGATCAGTCCAAGGTAGTACTGCATGTCTTCCAGCCTCGCCAGCGACACCCCACGCCTGCCCTCCATCGACACGCTTCTGCGCCACCCGGCATGCCTGCCGCTGGTCGACCGCCATGGCCGCGACGCCGTACTGGCCACCCTCAGGCAATTGCTCGACGACCTGCGCGCCCCGGCCCTCAGCGGCGAACTCGGCAGTGCCGAGCTGGCCCCGGAAATCCTCCTCGGCCGTACCGGCGAACGCCTTGCCATCCAGCAGCGCAGCCAGGTCCGCCGCGTGTTCAACCTCACCGGCACCGTGCTGCACACCAACCTCGGCCGCGCGCTGCTGCCCGAAGAGGCCGTCGAGGCCATGCAGACTGCCGCCCGCTACCCGCTCAACCTTGAATTCGACCTGGCCACCGGCAAGCGTGGTGACCGTGACGACCTGATCGAAGGCCTGATCCGCGAGCTGACCGGCGCCGAGGCCGTCACCGTGGTCAACAACAACGCAGCTGCCGTGCTGCTGGCGCTCAACAGCCTGGGCGCGCGCAAGGAGGGCATCATCTCCCGTGGCGAACTGATCGAGATCGGCGGCGCCTTCCGCATCCCCGACATCATGGCCCGTGCCGGGGTGAAGTTGCACGAGATCGGCACCACCAACCGTACCCACGCCCGTGACTATGAAGCGGCCATCGGCCCGCGCACCGGCCTGCTGATGCGCGTGCACTGCAGCAACTACAGCATCCAGGGGTTCACTCATCAGGTCCCGACGGCCGATCTGGCGCGTATCGCCCACCAGCATGAACTGCCACTGCTCGAAGACCTCGGCAGCGGCAGCCTGCTCGACCTCACCCGCTGGGGCCTGCCCGCCGAACCGACGGTGCGCCAGGCACTGGCCGATGGCGCCGATATTGTCACTTTCAGCGGCGACAAGCTGCTGGGCGGCCCCCAGGCCGGGATCATCGTCGGCCGCAAGGAACTGATCGCCAGGATCAAGAAAAACCCGCTCAAGCGCGCATTGCGCGTCGACAAGATCACCCTCGCCGCACTGGAGGCGGTGCTGGCGCTGTACCGCAACCCCGACCGCCTGGCCGAGCGCTTGCCGAGCCTGCGCCTGCTCACCCGCAGCCGGGCCGAGATCCAGGCCCAGGCCGAGCGCCTGGCCCCCGCACTCAAGGCGCACCTGGGCGAGCAATGGCAGGTCAGTGTCGAGCCGGCGCTGGGCATGATCGGCAGTGGCAGCCAGCCGGTGGCGCGCCTGCCGAGTGCTGCGTTGTGCCTGCGCCCGCAGGTGTCGAAGAAACTGCGCGGGCGCAGCCTGCATGTGCTGGAGCGGGCCTTGCGCGATTTGCCGGTGCCGGTGCTCGGGCGCATCGATGACGACGCCCTGTGGCTCGACCTGCGCCAGCTCGACGATGAGGCCCAGTGGCTGGCGCAGCTGCCAGCCTTGCAACTGGGGCCCGTGCAGTGATCGTCGGCACCGCCGGCCACATCGACCACGGCAAGACCGCGCTGCTTCAGGCCCTCACCGGGCAGGCCGGCGACCAGCGCCAGGAAGAGCGCGCCCGCGGCATGACCATCGACCTCGGCTACCGCTACGCGGCGCTGGCCGAAGGGGCGGCGTTGACCGGGTTCATCGATGTGCCGGGCCATGAGCGGTTTATCCACAACATGCTGGCTGGCGCCCATGGCATCGACCTGGTGCTGCTTGTGGTGGCCGCCGATGACGGAGTGATGCCGCAGACCCGCGAGCACCTGGCGATCATCGAGCTGCTGGGTATTCCCCAGGCGCTGGTGGCGATCAGCAAATGTGATCGTGTCGAGCCCGCACGGCTGGCAGAGGTGCAGGCGCAGGTCAGCGCGTTGCTGGCTGAGGGGCCTTATGCCAAGGCACGGCAATTCCCCGTGTCGAGCATCACCGGGCAGGGTATCGACGTGTTGCGCCGGGCCTTGCTGGAAGCCGAAGTGCGGGTGCGCCAGCGCAGCGTGCGCGGTGGCTTTCGCCTGGCGGTCGATCGCGCCTTCGCCGTCACTGGCGCCGGGGTAGTCGTGACCGGCACGGCGCTGGCCGGGCGCGTTAGTGCGGGCGATACGTTGTTGCTGGGCAAGGCCGGCAAGCCGGTGCGGGTGCGTGGCCTGCACGCACAGAACCAGGTTGCCTTGGTGGCCGAGGCCGGCCAGCGGGTGGCGCTGAACATCGCCGCCGAACGCCTGACGGTAGAGCAGGTGCACCGAGGCGACTGGCTGGTGCCCGAATGGCTGCATGCGCCCAGCGTGCGGGTGGATATCGAACTTTGCCTGCTACCCGGGGAAACCCGCGTTTTCGAGCATTTCAGCGCGGTTCACGTGCACCTCGGCACCCAGGATGTAACGGCCCGCGTGGCCTTGCTCGAAGGTGAAACCCTGGCTGCCGGCCAGCGCATGTTTGCCCAGTTGCTGCTCAATGCGCCGTTGCAGGCGGTTCACGGTGACCGCCTGGTGTTGCGAGACCAGCGTGCCCAGCGAACCCTCGGCGGTGGCACGGTACTCGACCCGTTCGCGCCGAGTCGGCAGCGCCGCAGCGAAGAACGCTTGCGCCAATTGCAGGTGCTGCGTGATGCAGATGGCCTGGAGCAGGCACTGCCGGCCTTGCTCACCCGTGCGCTCGGTGGTCTCGACCCGCAGCGCCTGGAGCGCCAGTTCAATCGCCAGCGCGAAACCTGGCTATTGCCCGATGATGTGCAGGTGGTGGCCACGCGCCAGGGGCCGCTGCTGTTTGCGAAAAGCCAATGGCAGGCACTGAGGCATGAACTGCTGGCGCAGCTGGCGCGGTTCCATGAACAGGAGCCCGACCAGCTCGGCCCGGACCGCGACCGCCTGCGCCGCTTCGCCGCTTTGCCGCTGGAGCGCCCTGCGTTTGTCAGCCTGCTCGATGAGCTGCTCAATGATCAGGTGATAGCCAGCAGCGGGCCGTGGCTGCATCTGCCCGATCACACCGTGCAGTTGAGCGCCGCCGACAGCGCGCTGTGGGCGAGGCTGCAGCCGAAGTTGCTGGCCGGGCAATTTGACCCGCCCTGGGTCAGGACCTTGGCCACTGAAGAAAACTGTGCGGAGGCGGATGTGCGCTTGCTGTTGCGCAAGCTGGCCCGGTTGGGCCTGGTGCATCAGGTGGTGCGCGACCTGTTCTACCCTGAAGTGACGCTACGGCGCATGGCAGAGCTGCTGCTGGGGCAGGCTGGCGAGACGCCGATAGTGCAGGTTGCCGCGTTTCGCGATATGTTGGGCATCGGTCGCAAGCGCAGTGTGCAGATTCTCGAATACTTCGACCGTCTTGGCCTGACCCGGAGGGTGGCCGACCAGCGTTACATCCGCGCCGACAGCGCCCTGGCCCAGCAGCAGGCCAGGCACTGAGTTCAAGGAAGGCAATCGCGCCCGGTGGCGCGGCCGGGCTTCAAACCCGGTTGGGGACGGCAGCCGTTCCCGGGCAGGTTCGACTCCCGCTGCCTTCCGCCACTTTTACTGCCATGCAGGGCCTTTGTGGGAGCGGGCTTGACCCGCGAAGAGGCCCTGACAGGCGATAGTCAGGCTCGTTCTCCGCACAGGTCCAGAGCAAACCAACGCTCTGCTTCATTTACATCCAGCCCCGCCCCCAGCAGCGCAAACATCTTGCCCAGCGCCGCCTCGCGGGTCATGCCGCCACCACTGACCAGCCCGGCGCCGCGCAAGCGGTTCCCCGCCGCATAGGTGTCGAACACCACCGACCCTTCCGGGCACTGGCTGATGGCAGCCAGCAGCACGCCACGCTGGCGCGCTGCACGCAGCACCTCCAGCAAAGCCTGGTCATCCGACGGCCCGGTACCGCTGCCATAGCACTCCAGCAGCAACCCTTGCACGCCGCTGTCGAGCAGTGCCTTCAGGTGCCCGGCCTGAAGGCCCGGGAACACCGGCATCACCGCCAGGTTGACCGGCTGGCGCTGCTGGCGATAGCTCAGGGCGGCAGGCAACTCGGCGGCGCGCTCGCCTTCACGATGGCGCGGCAGCGCGGCGAAGGCGTCGAAAGCCTCGCTGCGCAGCTTCGAAGTCCGGCAGCCATGCAGCAGCTGGCCGTGGAAGTACAGCTGCACGCCATCTTCCAGGCCCTGTTCGACCTGGCGCAGGGCGCCGCACAGGTTGCCCCAGGCGTCGCTGCCCGGTGCCCCGGCCGGCAGCATCGAGCCGGTCAGCAGCACCGGCACCGCCAGGCCCAGCAGCAGGAACGACAGCGCCGCAGCGCTGTAGGCCAGGCTGTCGGTGCCATGCAGCACCAGCACGCCGTCATGGCCGGCGTCCACTGCCGCGACGATGGCATCGCGCATCGCCAGCCAGTTGTGCTGCTGCATGTTGGCGCTATCGAGCAGCGGGTTCATTTCCTGCAGCGTCCACTGCACCTGGGGCGCATCGGTCAGCTGGGCGAGGTGTTCGCGCATCCGCGCATCGAAACCACCGGCCGGCGCCAGGCCTTCGGCGGTTTCGAGCATGCCGATGGTGCCACCGGTGTAGAGGACGAGGAGATTCTTGACTGCACGCATGGAAAGCATCCGAAGCGGTGAGCGGAGGTAGAGCAGCCGCCCGCGAACGGGGCGGCTGGGCAGGGCAGGATATCAGCGCTGCGGCTGAGCTTGGCCGACTGCTTTGTCAGTGGCTGTTTCCACCTGTGGATTGGCAGGCCAGGCGTTGCGGTCCAGGTCCAGGTCGGCGAACTTCGACGAGTCGAACACCGGCTGCTGGATGCCTGCCTTGCGCTGGTCGTCGTAGTCGCGCATCACCCGCAGGCCGACCTTGAACAGCAGGGCCAGGGCCACCAGGTTGACGAAGGCCAGGCAGGTCATGGTGATGTCGGCGAAGGCGAACACGGTCGACAGGTCCTGCATCGAACCCCACACCACCAGCGCCAGTACCAGGGCGCGGAAGCCCAGCAGCACAATGCGGTTGCGGCTGAGGAACTGCAGGCTGTTCTCGCCCAGGTAGTAGTTGTAGAGGATGCAGGTGAACACGAACAGCGACAGCGCCACGCTGACGAACAGGCGGCCCCAGTCACCGACCACGGCAGCCAGCGAGTTCTGGGTGAGGACGATGCCGTCACCTTCGAAGCCTGGGGTGTAGAAGCCCGACAGCAGGATCAGCAGCGCGGTGCAGGTGCAGATCACGAAGGTGTCGAGGAACACGCTGAAGGCCTGGACCACGCCCTGGGCGCCCGGGTGCTTCACCGCAGCCACGGCAGCCACGTTCGGCGCACTGCCCAGGCCTGCTTCGTTGGCGAACACGCCACGCTTCACGCCCATGACGATGGCGCTGCCGAGCAGGCCGCCGAACGCCGGGTCGAGGCCGAAGGCGCTCTTGAAGATGGTTTCCAGCATGGCCGGCACGTGTTCGATCTGGGTGCCGATCACGTACAGGGTCACGCCGATGTAGGCCAGGGTCTTGATCGGTACCAGCAGGTCCGAGACTGCCGCGATGCGCTTGATGCCACCGAGGAAGGTGATGGCCAGCAGCACGGCCAGGACGATGCCGGTGTGGCGCGGGTCGAAGGCAAAGGCGTTCTGCAGCGAGTGGGTCACGGTGTACGACTGCAGGCCGATGAAGGCGAAGCCGTAGGTGACCAGCAGCAGGATCGAGAACACGATGGCCATGCTTTTGCGCTTCAGGCCGTGCTGAATGTAGTAGGCCGGGCCGCCACGGTACAGGCCGTCGCCGTCGGCGCGCTTGTAGACCTGGGCCAGGGTGCATTCGAAGAAGCTGCTGGCCATGCCGACCAGGGCAGTGACCCACATCCAGAACACCGCGCCTGGGCCACCCAGGGTCACGGCGATACCGACACCGGCGATGTTACCGGCGCCAACGCGGCCGGCGAGGCTCAGCATCAGGGCCTGGAAGGAGCTCAGCTGGCCTGCCTGGCCACGCAGCGATTCCTTGAACACGGCGAACATGTGGCCAAAGTGGCGGAACTGGACGAACCGCGAACGGATGGTGAAGTAACCGCCGAGACCGACGATCAGCACGATGAGGAGTTTCCCGGAAAGGAAATCGTTGAGTGCTTCGAGCATTGGAAAATGACCTCGATTCTTATTCTTCGCATGGAATGAACAGCGGACGGCAGGCGCAGCGCTATTCGTTGGGGCGCATGGTTGGCCATGACAAGAGTGGTTACAATTTCGCGGGTTGCTCTGATTTGGTGCGACTTGATGCTAGACTGGCATCATTCGCGTCACCTGAGTCTTCTGTCATGAGCGATCATTTCGCTACCAACCTCAAACTGGCTTGCAGCCACTACCGCTCTATCTCGGAAGTTTGCCGCCAGCTCTCGATCAACCGCGCGCAGTTCAACAAGTACCTGAGCGGCCAGAGTCGCCCGACGCCTTTCAACCTCAAGCGCATCGGTGATTTCTTTGGTGTCGAGGATTACGAGCTGAACCTGCCGGCCGAACAGTTCGCCCGCTTGATCGGCGCGCGCGTATCGACCGTCACCGACCAGCCCGGCGATCCGATCAGCGAACTGTTCCGCCCGCTGCACGACCACGCTGGCAACCTGTCGCGCTATTGCGGTTATTACTTCGAGTATTCCAACTGCATGTCGGTACCCGGCACCATCCTGGTGTCGCTGGTACACCTGTGGGAGGAGCGTGGCCGCTTCATGTTCGAGCGCCAGGAACGCCAGGAGCGCTCCAGCGCCACCGACCAGCATGCGGAGGTGCGCTGCCGCTACCTGGGCGCGGCGTTCCAGTTGCAGGACCGGATGTTCCTCATCGATTACGAGTCGCTGACTTTCAACGAGATGAGCCAGACCATTCTCATCCCCAGCTTCAAGAGCCGTATCACCCGCCTCAATGGCCTGAAGGCCGGGGTGTCCAGCGGCGACAGGCGCAACCCGGCTTGCACCCGCGTGGTGTGGGAATACCTGGGCGAGGAGATCAACCGCATCAATGCCTATCGCCAGGTCAGGCTGTACCGGCCGGATGATCCACGGATCGATGATGATGTGCGCCAGCGGTTGAGCGTGGGGCCGTTGCGTAACAGCCTGTTCGAGATTGAGTGAAATATTTAGCGCAGCGCTGTGTAAGCGCGCAGCCATTCACCTATCGGATGACCATCACCCAGCAACAACTTCATCGCCATCAGGCAACACACCGTGATCAATAGTGGTTTGACCAGTTGCGGACCGAAGTAGAGGGCACAACGAGCGCCGAGTTGAGCGCCGAGGATGGCGCAGGCTGCCATGGCCAGTGCCAAAGGCCATATGATGACCCCACCGAAGGCAAATACCGACAACGCTCCAAGGTTGCAGGATGCATTTAGCAGTTTGCTGCGACAGATTGCCTGCATGAGGTGCTGCCCCAGCAGCAATGTGAAGGCGACCATGAAGAATGAACCGGTACCTGGGCCAAAAATGCCGTCATAGAAACCAATCCCAGGAGCAACCACGAGCGCAAAGTAGAAATACGACAGCCGCCGCTTGCGGTCCTGATCCTCGAGCTTGGGGCTGAGTGCAAAGTAGGCAGCGACCGTTATCAGTAAAAACGGCACAGTTGCTTCCAGAACCGCTCTGTCGAGCAAGCTGATCGACAAGGCGCCTGCAAAGATATGGGAGCTATTTAGGCAATTATTTTTGATATTGGATGCAGGACTTGGCCAGTCGAAGGCGTAGGAATTTTCCTGCGAGGTGGTGGCTCTGAGGCGCATTAGTAGTAGCGAACCCTAGGGTTGGACTTCCCCGCCCGGAAACCGCAAAATGGCCCTTTCCCTCAATCAACCTGTTCGGATCTGCTGACTCTATGCGTATGCGCCTGATGCTGTTGGGTGGTGGCAATGCCCTCGGGCAAGCGCTGATCCGTCTCGGGGCCGAGGAGGACATCGCATTCCTGGCACCGCGCCCGCCGGAGAACGGCTGGGCCCCGGCCAGCCTCACTCAGCTGCTTGACGATCATCGCCCCGATGCATTGGTCAACCTGGCCTACTACTTCGACTGGTTCCAGGCCGAGTCGGTCAGCGACCAGCGCCTGGCCCAGCAGGAGCGGGCGGTGGAGCGGCTGGCGGAGTTGTGCCAGCACCACCAGATCACCCTGGTTCAGCCTTCCAGCTACCGGGTGTTCGACGGTTCGCGGGCCACGGCCTACAGCGAAAAGGACGAACCGGTGCCGCTGGGCCAGCGTGGTCAGGCCCTGTGGCGTATCGAGCAGAGCGTGCGCGCGGCGTGCCCGCAGCATGTGCTGCTGCGCTTCGGCTGGTTGCTGGACGAGAGCATCGACGGGGCGCTGGGGCGCTTCCTGACCCGCGCCGAGCAACCCCAGGAGCTGCTGCTGGCCGACGACCGCCGTGGCAACCCGACGCCGGTTGACGATGCTGCGCGGGTGATCCTGTCGGTGCTCAAGCAGCTTGATTGCAGTGCACCGCTGTGGGGCACCTACCATTACGCCGGCAACGAGGCGACCACGCCGCTGGCGCTGGGCCAGGCGATCCTCAGCGAGGCCGGGCAGTACCGCCAGCTGGCAGTGCAGGCGCCGACCGCGCAGGCCCACGCCGCTCGGCCGGATGCCAGCGAGGAGCCGCAGCACGCGGTACTGGCCTGCAAGAAAATTCTTCACACTTTCGGTATCAAGCCGCGTGCCTGGCGCGCGGGCTTGCCGCCACTACTGGATCGATTCTACCGCCATGGCTGATGCCCCCATCCTGATCACCGGCGGCGCCGGCTTCATTGGCTCCCACCTGTGCGATGCGTTGCTGGCCAAGGGTTATGCCGTACGTATTCTCGACGACCTGTCCACCGGCAAGCGCGACAACCTGCAACTGGGCAACCCGCGCCTCGAGTTGATCGAAGGCGATGTCGCCGACGCCGCGCTGGTTCAGCGTGCCGCCGCCGGTTGCCGCGCCGTGGTCCACCTGGCTGCGGTGGCGTCGGTGCAGGCGTCGGTCGAAGACCCGGTGAAGACCCACCAGAGCAACTTCATCGGCACCCTCAACGTGGCCGAGGCCATGCGCGTGCATGGTGTGCGCCGCGTGCTGTTTGCCTCGAGCGCGGCGGTGTACGGCAACAATGGCGAAGGCGAGTCGATTGCCGAGGACACGCCCAAGGCGCCGCTGACGCCCTACGCCGTGGACAAGCTGGCCAGCGAGCAGTACCTGGACTTCTACCGTCGCCAGCATGGCCTGGAGCCGGTGGTGTTCCGCTTCTTCAACATCTTCGGCCCGCGCCAGGACCCTTCCTCGCCGTATTCCGGGGTGATCAGCATCTTCAGCGAGCGGGCGGTCCAAGGCTTGCCGATCACTGTGTTCGGTGATGGCGAGCAGACCCGTGACTTCCTCTACGTCGGCGACCTGGTGCAGGTGATGGTGCAAGCGCTGGAGCAGACGCAGGTGGAAGAGGGCGCGGTGAACGTCGGCCTGAACCAGGCGACTTCGCTGAACCAGATGCTCAAGGCGCTGGAGCAGGTGGTGGGCAGCTTGCCAACGATCAGTTATGGGCAGGCGCGCTCGGGTGACATTCGCCATTCGCGGGCGAATAACCAGCGGTTGCTGGCGCGTTTCGATTTTCCGCAGGCGACCCCGATGGTCGAGGGGTTGGCCAAGCTGCTCGGCAAGGCTTGAGATTGCTGGGGCCGCAAGGCGGCCCCTGCATCATGTATGCCGTACAACCTTGCGCAGGCAATCCTCCGCCGCCAGTAGCCGGCCATCCTCGGCCCGCACCTGCAGAATCCCGACTGGCCGCCCCTTGGTACTGTCCACCAACTCAGACCGCGCTTCCCCCGCCTCGAACAGAAACCGTTCCCCCCACTGGCGCAACCCCACCACGATCGGAAACACCGAGCGCCCTTTCTCGGTCAGCACATATTCCTTGTAGGCACTGCCATCCGACGCCGGCTGCAACGCCAGCAACCCACTCTCCACCAGCAGCTTCAGCCGTGAGGCGAGGATGTTCTTCGCCAGCCCCAGGTTCTTCTGGAACTCGCTGAAACGGCGCAGGCCATCGAAGGCATCGCGCAGGATCATCAGCGCCCAACGGTCACCCAGTACTTCCAGCGCCCGGGCTACGGGGCATTGAGCGTTCACTTCATCGAGCATTGGCAGCACCTGCTTGGTTGATCTGGTTGCAGATTAAAACCACATTTGTTAAATAGCCACCATGTGGTTTCAATTTGAAACCAGGTGCAAAGGAGTGAGCCCGATGAATCGCTGGATAACCCTGTTGCTTGCCGCCACTTGTGCCATGGCCGTGGCCACGGTCTATTTCGCTCAACCTTTGCTCGAATCGATAGCCAGCGACTTGGGCGTGGCGCAGCAGCAGATCGGTTGGGTGGTCGGTGCGACTCAGGCGGGTTATGCCCTTGGGCTGATCCTGCTCGTGCCCCTTGGCGATCTGATCGAGCGCAAACGCCTGCTGCTTGGGCAACTGCTGATTTGCGCACTGGCCCTGATCGGTGTTGGCCTGGCGCAGGAATGGCTGGTAATGCTGGCCACCCTGGCCCTGGTCGGGCTGATGGCGGTCATGGTGCAAGTGATGGTCGCCCACGCCGCCACCCTCGCCAGCCCGGCCAGTCAGGGCCAGGCGGTGGGCACGGTCACCAGCGGGGTGGTGCTGGGTATTCTGCTGGCGCGTCTGGTTTCAGGTGCGCTCGCCGACCTGGCCGGATGGCGAACTGTGTACTTCGTGTCGGCGGCTGTGCTCATGCTGATGGCCATGGTGCTCTGGCGCTGGCTGCCTGCGAGCCGGGTACCCGCGCAACGGCCAGGCTACCTGCAACTGATCAGCTCGTTGTTCACCTTGTATCGACGCGATCGCCAGCTGCGCCGGCGCGGGTTGTTCGCGCTGCTGATCTTCGCTGCGTTCAGCGTGCTGTGGAGTGCGATGGTGCTACCCCTGAGTGCACTTCCGATCGCACTCAGCCATACCGAAATCGGCCTGTTCGGCCTGGCTGGTATCGCCGGCACCCTGGCGGCGTCGCGGGCCGGGCGGCTGGCTGATCGAGGGCTGGGCGAGCGCACCACCGGCCTGGCGCTGGCCGTGTTGACGCTGTCATGGCTGCCGACAGCCTTCGTCGGGCAATCGCTGACGGCGTTCGTGCTGGGCGTGCTGATGCTGGATTTCGCCGTGCAGGCGGTGCATGTCACCAACCAGAGTCTGCTGCTGGCAGGGCGTGGCGCGATGGCCAGTCGCTTGATCGGCGCCTACATGTGCTGCTACTCGATCGGTAGCGGCCTGGGCGCAGTGCTGGCGAGCTGGGTGTATGCGCGCTGGGGCTGGACGGCGGTCTGTGGACTGGGGATGTTGATCAGTGCGTTGGCGCTGGGGTACTGGTCGTGGGGGCAACGGGAAAGGGCGGCCGAAGCCGCCCTGCCGTGTTCAGGTCAGAACTTGTAGCCAAGGCCGACCATGTACACCCAAGGGTCGACATCGACGTCGACCTTGGTCTTGCTGTAGCCCAATGCGGTCGGGCCGTTGACGCTGGCCTTGGTGTCGATGTCGACGTACCAGACCGAGGCGTTCACCAGCAGGTTGTCGGTGATCATGTAGTCCATGCCCAACTGGCCGGCGATACCGACCGAATCCTGCAGCTTGAGGTTGCTGAAGCCCTGTTGCTTGCGCTCGCTGGTCAGGTCTTCGTCGAAGAACAGGGTGTAGTTGATGCCGACGCCGGCGTACGGCTGGAACTTGGAGTTCGGCTCCATCGGGTAGTACTGCACGGACAGGGTCGGTGGCAGCTGTTTGATGTCGGCCAGCTTGCCGTCCAGCCCGCCACCGAGCCCTTTGACGCCGACGCTGTGCTTGAACGGGGTCGCCGCCAGCAGCTCCAGGCCGATGTGGTCGGTGAGCATGTAGGCGAAGGTCAGGCCCAACTGAGTGTCGCTGTCCAGGGTCGCCTTGGTGCCCGACACCTTGTTGCCGTCGAATTTCAGGTCGCCGCTGCTTTCGTTCGGGGCAGTGGTGATGGCACCGGCACGGACGATGACATCACCCGCCTGGTGGGCGTGGGCAACAGGGGCGGCGAGCGCAAGGGCCACAAGCGAGGCACCGAGCAAGGACTTGTTCATGGAAGCTCCCAAAGGACGTGAGTAAACGAGTAGTCCAATGGTACGGATGCGTCTGAAGCGAAAGTTTGACCCAGCTCAAAGAAGCGTCGTCACGAATTCGAAACAGTTCTCACTTGAGAACATAAGCGTATATTTTCTCCGCTTCCATCTGGTATCCGGCGTCGGCCAATTCGCTGCTGGAGGCTCTAACCTGCATATTTCCCTCGATCCAGTAAGGCTGGTAGAGGTCCTCCACGCGCACACCCATTTCGCTGAAGATATGCACGATCTGGTTCGACGGCGGGGGTGGCACATGGATGCAGGCGCCATAGTAAGGCACCAGCAAGAACTCTGTGGTGCGGCCTTCTTCACTGACCTCAAGTGGCACGATATAGCCCGGGATCTTGACCTGCTCGCCGTCCAGGCTTTTCACCACCGGGGCATCGGGCGCCTGCTGGCGTGCCGGCGGGGCCGATTCGGCCGACAGCGCATTGCTCAGCTGCGACATGTCGTGCAGCGGTGCCAGTTGTGGCGGGATGACCGGCGCGCCTTCGGGGATGAGCGCAGGCCAATCCAGCTCGCGGGGCTCCGAGGCCCAGGCAGGTAATGCCAGCGAGAGCAGCACTACCAGCAAAAGTTGGGCGGCCTGTCCCGGCCCTTTCGCGGGCGAGCCCGCTCCCACAGGGTTTGGCGCGCTCCTTGTGGGAGCGGGCTTGCCCGCGAAAAGGGCGGTGAGGTCTCGGATCATTGCAAAGCTCTCAGAGGTGAATGGACAGGCCATCGGCCAGCGATTGCCGATAGGCGCGCCAGGCCGGCACGCTGCCCATCAGCAACGCCGCGCCAAGGATGATGGCCAGCAGCGTCCACTCATGGGGGCTGGGCAAGGTCAGGGGCAGGTACAGGCCGTAGTTGGCCTGAACGTAGCCTTGCGCCAGGGCGATCCCCGCATACAGCAGCCCAAGACCCGCCGCAATGCCCGCAACCGCCAGCGCCAGCGCTTCGAGCACCAGCAGCCCGGCGATATGCCACGGCCGCGCACCCACCGAGCGCAGGATCGCCATCTCCCGGCGGCGTTCGTTGAGGCTGGTGAGGATCGCCGTGAGCATGCCGATCAGGCCGGTCAGCACCACGAACACCGACACCACGAACAACGCCTGTTCGGCGGTTCCCATCAGGCTCCACAGCTCCTGCAGGGCAACCCCGGGCAGGATCGCCAGCAACGGCTCGCTGCGGTACTCGTTGATCTCGCGCTGCAGGCTGAAGGTGGCGATCTTGTTGTTCAGGCCGAGCATGAACGCGGTGATGGCTGCTGGCTGCAGGTCCATGGTCCGCGCCTGGTCGGCACTGATGCGCCCGGCACCACGGGCCGGCACGCCGTTTTGCCAGTCGACGTGGATGGCTTCCATGCCGGCGAGGCTGATGTGCAGGGTGCGGTCGACCGGCGTGCCGGTGCGCTTGAGCACGCCGACCACGGTGAACGGCTTGTCGTCATGCTTGACCAGGCTGATCGCGGCGATACCGTGCGCCAGTACCAGCTTGTCGCCCAGCTTGTAGTGCAGCGCGTCGGCCACTTCGGCACCGAGCACCACTTCGAACGGGTCGCTGGCGAATTCACGGCCCTGGCTCAGTTGCAGATGCTGCTTGCGGCCGTACTGGTAATGGCTGAAGTAATCGGTGGTGGTCCCCATCACCCGGTAGCCACGGTGCGAGTCACCCAGCGAGATCGGGATCGCCCACTTGACCCGTGGGTCCTGGGCATAGTGCTGGAAGCTGTCCCAGCGGATGTTGTTGGTGGCGTTGCCGATGCGAAATACCGAATACAGCAGCAGGTTCACCGAGCCCGAGCGGGCGCCGACGATCAGGTCGGTACCGCTGATGGTGCTGGCGAAGCTGGCGCGGGCTTCGGTGCGTACGCGCTCGACGGCCAGCAGCAGGCATACCGACAGGGCGATGGCGAAGGCCGTGAGAAAGGCGGTGAAACGGCGGTTGGCCAGGCTGGCCAGGGCAAGGCGAAGCAGGTACATCAGGCCTCCCGGGGCTTGGCGGCGCGGTTGAGTTCGGCCAGGGACAGGTGCCGGTCGAACAGCGGTGCCAGGCTCTGGTCATGGCTGACGAACAACAGGCTGGAACCGGCCGTACGGCATTCGTCGAACAGCAGGCGGATGAAGGCTTCGCGGGTATCGGCATCCAGCGCCGAGGTCGGCTCGTCGGCAATCACCAGTTCGGGCTGGCCGATCAGCGCGCGTGCAGCCGCGACGCGCTGCTGCTGGCCGATCGACAGGCTGTCGGCACGCCTTGCGAGCAGCGCCGGGTCACCCAGGCCCAGGTGCGCCAGCAGCACGCTGGCGGCCTGATCGACGCTGCCGTGGCGCTGACGGGCACGTTCGGCGCGGCTGCGCGAAAAGCGGCACGGCAGTTCGACGTTTTCGCGCACCGAAAGGAACGGTAGCAAGTTGAACTGCTGGAAGATGTAGCCGGTGTGGTCCACCCGGAAGCGGTCACGCGCACCCTGGCCTAGCACGGCGAGGTCCTGCCCGAGCAGCTGGATACGGCCCTGACCTGGGCGGTTGACCCCACCGAGCAAGCCCAGCAGGGTGGTCTTGCCACTGCCACTGGGGCCCTTGAGGAACAGTGCTTCACCGGCCTCCAGGCGCAGTGCCGGGATATCCAGCAGTGGCGCCTGGCCGGGCCAGGCGAACACCAGGTCCTGCAGCTCAATCAACGGCTGGCGCATTTCAGAACGCGACCACGGCCTTGGCGGGCGAGGTCTCGACGCCTTTCTGGCCATTCGGGCCAATCAGTTGCACGTTGATTTTCTGGGTGGCCGGGAAGGCCTTGTACAGTGGGGTGAGGTCGATTTGGGCGAGTTTATCCGGGGTGGCGCAGGTCAGCTGGTAGTGGGCATTGATGTCGCTGTGCACATGGCCCTTCTCGTGTTCGTCACCATCGTCGTCAGCCTTGGCCGGGTCGCCGAACAGCGGGCTCTCCAGTTCTTGCTGATCCTCCTTGCAGCCTGCGGCCGAGGCCAGGGCGAACAGCTTCAGCGGCTGTTCGAGCTGCTGGCGTACCGCGGCAACCTTGGCCTTGTCGGCATCGCTGCTGGCGGCATGTTCGAAGCCGACCAGGTTCATCGCCGGGCTGTCCAGCTCCAGCTCCAGGGTGTTGCCGTCGAGCACCGCGTTGAGCTTGGCCACGCCATGTTCGTGGGCACCGAGGGTGCCGTGGGCGTGATCATGGTCATGTTCGTCGTGGGCATGGGCCACGGCCAGGGGCAGCAGGGCGAAGGGCAAGGCGAGCAGCAGACGACGCATGGACGACTCCAGGGAGATGCTGGGGAAATTGTGGTTATGTTATAACAACTTCTCTACGGCCCGCCAGCCTGGGTGGCGCAGGTTTCATGTTGCGGTAGCATGGCTGCATTGACTTGAGCTCAAGGAATGCATCGTGAGAATTCGTGGACAGATTGGCGACTGGCCGGTGGACCTGACCATCGAGTTGGAACCGCAGGAGTGGGCGCAGTTGGGGCGGCAGATCGAGGTGCCAGTGGCTGAGCCGGTGGCTGCAGCGGCAGCGGCGCCGCGCCAGGACGATGGGCAGTGGCATGCCGCACGTGAGGTGTTGCGCCTGGCAGGGCAGATGAACGGGCCAGAATTGCTGGACCGGCTGGAAGGACTTGCCGGGAGTACCGCAGCAGGCAAGCGGTTGCTGGTGCGCTTGCGCCACAGCAGCGAGGTGAAGGTGGAAAGTGGCGTGGATGCGCCGGTGTATCACTGGGTGGGGTGAGGTTGCCTATGCGGGCCTCTTCGCGGGCAAGCCCGCTCCCACAGGTACTGCACAGCTCTCAGGCCTTGCGCGATCCCTGTGGGAGCGGGCGCGCCCGCGAACGAGGGCAAAGCCCTCGCAACGGGCTTCAGGTCAGAACATGGCCGAAGACAGCCGACGGCGGTAAACCCCCACCAGCGGATGGTCACTGCCCAGCAGCTCGAACACCTGCAGCATCGCCTTCTGCGGCAAGCCGTTCTCATACCCGCGATTACGCTGGAACAGCTTCAGCAATCCTTCCAGTGCCGCTTCATACTGCTGGCGCGCCAGCTGCTGAATGCTCAACTGGTAAGCCGCCTCATCATCCTGCGGGTCCTGCGCCAGGCGGCTCTTCAGGTCGGCGACTTCCGGCAGGCTGGCGGCCTGGCGCAGGAAGGTCAGCTGCGCCTTGGCACCGGCCAGCGCGGCCTTGTGCTCGTCGGTCTTGACCGCGTCCAGCACCACCTGGGCTTCACCCAGCTCGCCGCGCTCGGCCAGGCAGCGGGCATAGAGGATCAATGCCTCGGCATTGCTGTTGTCTTCACCCAGCAGCGCTTGCAGCGCCGCCTCTGCCTCGGCGAAACGGCTTTCGGCAAACAGCGCCTTGGCGTGTTCAAGTGGCGAAGCGGTTGGCGCGGCCGGCAGTTGCACATGCGGTTCGAGCATGGCGCGGATCGCCGACTCCGGCTGCGCACCGGCAAAGCCGTCGACCGGCTGGCCATCCTTGAACAGCACCACGGTCGGCAGGCTGCGGATGCCGAACTGGGCCACCACTTGCTGCTCGACGTCGCAGTTGATCTTGGCCAGCAGCAGCTCGCCCTGGTAACCCTCGGCGATCTTCGCCAGCAGCGGCATCAGCGCCTTGCACGGCGCGCACCACTCGGCCCAGAAGTCCACCAGTACCGGCTTGTGGAAGGAGTTCTCGATCACCAGTTGCTGGAAGGTGGCATCGGTGGCATCGAAGATGTAGGGCAGATCTTTACTAGGAGCTAGGCTCATCGCGACTCTCGCAAATCCGTGATTCGCACCACTATAAAGGCTCGCGGCTGGCGTGGTACAGGCTGACCCGGCGGAATTCGTGCGGTTCGGCCAGGTCCGGCAGGGTCAGGGCCTCGAGCACGCCAAGCTGGCGGTACAGCGGGTGGCTGAAATCACGCACACGCGAGTCGGCCACCAGCGCCTGGCGGCCACGGCCAAGGAAGGCATCGAGCAGCGGCAGGTTGGCGCGGTCATAGAGCACATCGGCCACCAGGATCAGGTCGAAGCGGTCATCCTCGGCGAAAAAATCGCTGCTGTAACCGAGCTCCACCCCGTTCAGCGCGGCATTGGCGCGGCAGGCGTCGAGGGCCAGTGGGTCGAGGTCGCAGGCCACCACCTCCAAGGCGCCAGCACGGGCAGCGGCAATCCCGGCGATACCGGAACCGGCGCCAAAGTCGAGCACACGCTTGCCGGCCACCCATTCCGGGCGCGCGGCCAGGTAACGCGCCATGGCCAGGCCGCTGGCCCAGCAAAAGCTCCAGTACGGCGGTTCTTCGAGGATGCGCCGGGTTTCCTCGCTGCTGAAGGCGCGGTCCATGTTCTGGTCATCGATCAGCCATAGCTTCAGCTCGCACTCGGGCAGATCACTGACCACCAGGCGCGCTTCGCCGATCAGGCCGCTGAGGGCCTGTTGCAGGGCAAGCGGCGCCACTTACGGCGCCTTCTCGAAACGCAGCGGGCCGGTGGCCTGGGTCTGGGCCTGGATGATGCGCACCGGTGGCAGGTGCATGATCAGCTGGCCGGAGCTGCTGGCGCGGCCGCGCAGCTCGACGCGGGCACCGGCCGGGAAGGCCTCGGGGTTGAAACGCAGGTGATAGGGCAGGGCCTGGCCGGTGCCGGTCAGGGTGCTGCTGGCCAGCAGCTGTTGCGGGCGGTCGCGGTCGTCGATGACCAGCAGCGCCAGCTCCACATCCGCGCCGGCGGGGATCTCCAGCAAGGTGCCGCTCAGTTCACGCTGATAGGCCGGCAGCGGGCCAAGCGGTTCGGCGTTTTTCGCCACCTTGGCCGCTGCTGGCGCGGGGACTGCTTCGGTCTTGGGGCGGTCACTGCCGCAGGCGGCGAGCAGGGAAGCGCAGCACAGCACGACGAGCGCACGAAGATGCATGGGTGGGTCCTTCACGGGCAGAATTGTATGGATGTTAACCCCTTTGGCTTGTCTTGCCAGTGCAATGCGCTACCATGGCCCTCCCTTTTTTTGTTGCCTGCCACCATGCACTGTCCCTTTTGCGGTGCCAACGACACCAAGGTCATCGACTCGCGTCTGGTCGCCGAGGGCGAACAGGTGCGCCGCCGCCGTGAATGCGTCGCCTGTGGCGAGCGTTTTACCACCTTCGAAACCGCCGAGCTGGTGCTGCCGCGCTTGATCAAGCAGGACGGCACGCGCCAGCCTTTCGATGAAGAAAAACTGCGGGCCGGCATGCAGCGTGCGCTGGAAAAACGCCCGGTCAGCGTCGAGCGCCTGGAAGCGGCGCTGGCGCACATCAAGAGCCGCCTGCGCGCCACCGGCGAACGTGAGGTCAAGTCGCTGGTGGTGGGCGAAATGGTCATGGCCGAACTGCGCAAGCTCGACGAAGTGGCCTACATCCGCTTCGCCTCGGTGTACCGGCGCTTCCAGGACCTCGACGAATTCCGCGAAGAAATCGACCGCCTGGCCCGCGAGCCGGCTAAAGAGTGAGCATGCCCAGCCAGACCGCGATTCTCGATGCCCATTACATGGCCCGCGCGCTGGAGCTGGCGCGCAAGGGCGTGTACACCACCCACCCCAACCCGCGTGTGGGTTGCGTGATCGTCCGCGATGGCGAGGTGGTCGGTGAAGGCTGGCACGTGCGCGCCGGCGAGCCGCATGCCGAAGTGCATGCCCTGCGCCAGGCCGGCGAGCGGGCCCGCGGCGCCTGCGCCTACGTGACCCTGGAACCGTGCAGCCACCATGGCCGCACGCCGCCGTGCGCCGAGGCGCTGGTCAACGCCGGCGTGGCCCGGGTGGTCGCCGCCATGCAGGACCCCAACCCGCAAGTCGCAGGCCGAGGCCTGCGGCGCCTGGCACAGGCTGGCATCATAGTGGCCAGCGGCGTGCTCGAAGCCGAGGCCCGCGCCCTCAACCCGGGCTTTCTCAAGCGCATGGAGCACGGCCTGCCGTTCGTCCGCGCCAAGCTGGCAATGAGCCTGGACGGCCGCACCGCCATGGCCAGCGGCGAAAGCCAGTGGATCACCGGGCCCGCCGCCCGCTCGGCAGTGCAGCGCCTGCGCGCCCGCTCCAGCGTGGTGCTGACCAGTGCGGCCAGTGTGCTGGCCGATAACGCGCGGATGACCGTGCGTGGCGCCGAGCTGGGCCTGGATGCCGAAACCACCGCCCTGGCGCTGAGCCGCACGCCGCTGCGGGTGTTGATCGACGGCCGTCTGCGCTTGCCGCTGGATGCACCGTTCTTCCAGGCCGGCCCGGCACTGGTGGCCACCGCCGTCGCAGATGACCCACGCTATGCCGCTGCCGGCCATGAACTGCTCTGCCTGCCAGGCGACAATGGCCAGGTAGACCTGCCGGCCCTGTTGCAGGCGCTGGCCGCACGTGGCGTCAACGAAATCCTGCTGGAGGCCGGGGCCGGCCTGGTCGGCGCCTTCGCCAGCCAGGGCCTGATCGACGAGTACCAGCTGTTCGTCGCCGGCACCTTCCTCGGCTCCCAGGCCCGGCCATTGCTGGATTGGCCGCTGGACAGGATGAGCCAGGCGCCGCGGCTGAAAATTACCGAAATGCGCGCAGTGGGCGATGACTGGCGGGTCACGGCCATCCCTCTGCCGGCACCCGGCGTATAATGCCGGGCTTGCCCCGCGCAACCCGTTTTTGAGGAAGTCCCCATGTTCACCGGCATCATCGAATCCATCGGCACCATCCGCAGCCTGACCCCCAAGGGCGGTGACGTGCGCGTCTACGTCGAAACCGGCAAGCTCGACCTGGGTGACGTCAAGCTCGGCGACAGCATCGCCGTCAACGGCGTGTGCCTGACCGCCGTCGAGCTGCCGGGCAACGGGTTCTGGGCCGACGTCAGCGTCGAGACCCTCAAGCGCACCGCGTTCATCGACCTCAAGAGCGGCAGCAAGGTCAACCTGGAAAAGGCCCTGACCCCGACTACCCGCCTGGGTGGCCATCTGGTCAGCGGCCACGTCGACGGCGTCGGCGAAATCATCTCGCGCAGCGATAACGCCCGCGCCATCCAGTTCCGCGTGCGTGCGCCCAAGGAGCTGGCCAAGTACATCGCCCACAAGGGTTCGATCACCGTCGACGGCACCAGCCTGACGGTCAACGAGGTCAATGGCGCCGAGTTCGAGCTGACCATTGTCCCGCACACCCTGTCCGAAACCATCATGGCCGACTACCGCGCAGGGCGTCGGGTCAACCTTGAGGTCGACTTGCTGGCCCGTTACCTGGAGCGTCTGCTGCTGGGCGACAAGGCTGCCGAACCGAGCAAGGGCAGTGGCATTACCGAAAGCTTCCTGGCCGCCAACGGCTTCTTGAAATCCTGATTGAGAAGGGGGTGCCGAGTGGCGCTCAACAGCATCGAAGAACTGGTCGAAGACATCCGCCAGGGCAAAATGGTCATCCTCATGGATGACGAAGACCGCGAGAACGAAGGCGACATCATCATGGCGGCCGAGTGCTGCCTGCCTGAGCACATCAACTTCATGGCCAAGCACGCCCGCGGCCTGATCTGCATGCCGATGACCCGCGAGCGCTGCGAGACCCTGAAGCTGCCGCTGATGGCGCCGCGCAACGGCTCGGGCTTCGGCACCAAGTTCACCGTGTCGATCGAAGCCGCCGAAGGCGTCACCACCGGCATTTCCGCTGCTGACCGCGCCCGCACCGTGCAGGCTGCCGCGGCGAAGGACGCCAAGGCCGAAGACATCGTGAGCCCGGGCCACATCTTCCCGCTGATGGCCCAGCCCGGCGGCACCCTGGCCCGCGCCGGCCACACCGAAGCGGCGTGCGACCTGGCGCGCATGGCCGGCTTCGAGCCGAGCGGCGTGATCTGCGAAGTGATGAACGACGACGGCACCATGTCGCGCCGTGCCGAGCTGGAAGTGTTCGCCGCCGAGCACGGCCTGAAGATCGGCACCATCGCCGACCTGATCCACTACCGCATGATCCACGAGCGCACCGTGCAGCGTGTCTCCGAGCAGCCGGTGGAGAGCGAGCTGGGTGAATTCAACCTGGTCACCTACCGTGACGCGGTGGAAGGCGACGTGCACATGGCCCTGACCCTGGGCAAGATCTGCGCCGAAGAGCCGACCCTGGTGCGCGTGCACAACATGGACCCGCTGCGCGACCTGCTGCTGGTCAAGCAGCCGGGCCGCTGGAGCCTGCGCGCGGCCATGGCCGCCGTGGCCGAGGCGGGCAGTGGCGTGGTGCTGCTGCTGGGCCACCCGCTGGACGGCGACGTGCTGCTGGCGCACATCCGCGAGAGCGCGGGCGACGCACCGGCCAAGGCGCCGACCACCTACAGCACCGTCGGTGCCGGTTCGCAGATCCTGCGCGACCTCGGTGTGCGCAAGATGCGCCTGATGAGTTCGCCAATGAAGTTCAATGCGATATCCGGATTCGATCTGGAAGTTGTAGAATACGTGCCCTCCGAGTGACTTGAGGCGGCATTGACGCCCTGAGCTCGAGTCCAGACCCCTGTCGAGGCCGCTTGTATGCGGCCTCGCTCTTGAAGATGAGAATATCGGAATGACCCTGAAGACCATCGAAGGTACCTTCATCGCCCCCAAAGGTCGCTATGCTTTGGTGGTTGGCCGCTTCAACAGCTTCGTCGTCGAAAGCCTGGTAAGCGGCGCCGTTGATACCCTGGTACGCCACGGTGTCAGCGAAAGCGACATCACCATCATCCGTGCCCCGGGCGCGTTCGAAATCCCGCTGGTGGCACAGAAAGTCGCCCAGCAAGGCGAATACGACGCGATCATCGCCCTGGGCGCCGTGATCCGTGGCGGTACCCCGCACTTCGAATACGTGGCGGGCGAATGCACCAAGGGCCTGGCCCAGGTGTCCATGGAGTTCGGCGTACCGGTGGCCTTCGGCGTTCTGACCGTCGACTCCATCGAACAAGCCATCGAGCGCTCCGGCACCAAGGCTGGCAACAAAGGCGGTGAAGCTGCCCTGTCCGCTCTGGAAATGGTCAGCCTGCTGGCGCAGTTGGAGGCCAAGTGATTAGCGACGAAAGCGATCGTTTCAACCCGCGCGATCCAAAACCTGCGGATGCCGGCAAGCCATCGAAGAGCGCCAAGCGCCGCGAAGCCCGCAAGCTCGCGACCCAGGCCCTGTATCAGTGGCACATGGCCCAGCATTCGCTGAACGAGATCGAAGCGCAATTCCGGGTCGATAACGATTTCACCGATGTCGACGGTGCCTATTTCCGCGAGATCCTCCACGGGGTCCCGGCGATCAAGGGCGAAATCGACAAGGCGCTGGTGCCTTGCATGGCCATCGCACTGGAAGAGCTCGACCCGGTCGAGCTGGCCGTGCTGCGCCTGTCCACCTGGGAACTGATCAAGCGCGTCGACGTACCGTACCGCGTGGTGATCAACGAAGGCGTGGAACTGGCCAAGGTCTTCGGCGCCACCGACGGCCACAAGTTCGTCAACGGCGTGCTGGACAAGCTTGCCCCGGCGCTGCGTGAAGCAGAAGTCAAGGCGAACAAGCGCTGATCCTGGCGCTGCCGGCCCATGGGTGAGTTCGAGCTGATCAACCATTACTTCGCCGCCGCGCCCTGTGCGCAGGGCGGCGAGGGCGTGGCCCTGGGCATCGGCGACGACTGTGCCCTGCTGGACCTTCCCCCCGGTGAACAACTGGCGGTGTCGACCGACACCCTGGTCGCCGGGGTGCATTTCCCCGCTGTCTGCGACCCGCTGCTGCTTGGCCAGCGCTCGTTGGCCGTGGCGGCCAGTGACCTGGCGGCCATGGGCGCGACGGCGATCGGCTTCACCCTTGCCCTGACCTTGCCTGATGTCGGCCCCGACTGGCTGGCGGCCTATGCCGACGGCCTCAGCCGCATGGCCCACCGTTGCCGCATGAGCCTGATCGGTGGCGACACCACCCGCGGCCCGCTGAGCATCACCGTCACCGTGTTCGGCCGCGTGCCGGCCGGCCAGGCGTTGCGCCGCAGCGGCGCGCGGCCGGGCGACCTGCTGTGTGTCGGCGGTTCGCTGGGCAAGGCGGCCGGGGCGTTGCCGCTGGTACTGGGTGAGCGCGAGGCGCCGGCCGAACTGGCCAAGCCGCTGCTCGACCACTACTGGTCGCCGATGCCCCAGCTGCAGCTTGGCCAGCTGCTGCGCGGCCGGGCCACGGCGGCCTTGGACATTTCCGATGGCCTGCTTGCCGACTGTGGGCATATCGCCAAGGCGTCCGGGGTCGCCCTCGAGGTGAACCTGGCGCAGGTGCCAGTGTCTCCTGCTCTGCAGGCCTTCCTTGGCCACGACGGGGCACGGCTGGCAGCGCTGACCGGCGGCGACGACTATGTACTGGCCTTCACCTTGCCGCCTGCGGCGATGGCCCCGCTGACCGAACTCGGTTCCGTCGAGGTGCACGTCATCGGCCGCGTGCTCGAAGGCCAGGGCGTGACCCTGCGCGATCCGCAGGGCCAGGACATCACCCCGGCTCAACGGGGCTATCAACACTTTAGGGAGACACCGTGACCGACCACCCCAACCAGGTGCCAGCGGAGTTCGTTCCGCCATCGGTCTGGCGCAACCCGTGGCACTTCATCGCCTTCGGCTTCGGCTCGGGCACGCTGCCCAAGGCCCCCGGTACCTGGGGCTCGATGGTAGCGATCCCGTTCATCCCGCTGTGGCAGATGCTGCCCGACTGGGGCTACTGGCTGCTGCTGGGCGTGACGATGCTGTTCGGCTTCTGGCTGTGCGGCAAGGTCGCCAACGACTTGCGCGTGCACGATCATGAAGGCATTGTCTGGGACGAGATGGTCGGCATGTGGATCACCCTGTGGCTGGTGCCGGAAGGGTGGCAGTGGATCCTCGCCGGGTTCCTGATGTTCCGCTTCTTCGACATCCTCAAGCCATGGCCGATCCGCTGGATCGACCGCCATGTGCACGGCGGTGTCGGGATCATGCTCGACGATATCCTGGCCGGTGTGTTCGCCTGGCTTGGCATGCAGATTCTGGTATGGGCGGTAGGCTGAAGCAGGGAGCGTTTCGATGGCCATGAGGACTGTGCTGCTGGCAATGATGCTGAGCCTTGCCCCCTGGGTGATGGCGGCCGATGCGTTACCGAAGCAGATTCACCTGGTCAGCGAAGAGTGGATCGACTACACCAACGCCGATGGCAGCGGCGTGGCCTGGGATGTGCTGCGCAAGGTGTTCGAACCCGCCGGGGTCAAGGTGGTGACCCAGAGTGCGCCTTACAGCCGCGCGGTTGGCCTGGTCAAACGTGGCGAGGCCGATGCCTGGGTCGGGTCGTACAAGGAAGAAAACGACGACAACCTGTACCCGCGCTGGCATTTCGACCTGGACCACATCTATGCCCTGGGCTTGGCCAGCAAGCCGGTGCCGACCTTGGCCACCGTCGGCCAGTACCGCCTGGCCTGGGTGCGCGGCTATGACTACGGCAGCTACCTGCCCAACGTGCACAACTTCCGCGAAATCCAGCGCCGTGAAGGCATCCTGCCGATGCTCGAACATGAGCGGGTGGATTTCTACATCGATGCGCAGACCGAGGTCGACTACGTGCTCGGGCAGACCTCCCAGCCGGAGCGCTTTCGCAGCACCCATGTGGCCGAATTGCCGTTGTACCTGGCGTTTTCCAGGAGCGAACAAGCCAAGGCCTTGCGCGACCTGTTCGACAAACGCATGGCCGAGCTGGTGCGCAGCGGCGAGTTGAAGCCGATCTTCGAGCATTGGAAGCAGCCTTATCCCTTCACGGTTGATAGCAAGCCGCAGTAAGGCCTCTGTCTCATGGCCTGCGCGGTCCCCTGTGGGAGCGGGCGAGCCCGCGAAGCAGGCGGCGCGGTGGATGGCACCGGCTTTGCCGGTGTTCGCGGGCACGCCCGCTCCCACAGGGATTGTGTAAGGCCCAAGCGAGTGCCAGCCCCCGACTAAGCATCGAACTTTTCGATCTTAAGCCACGGTATTCAACGAGCGCACACGCGGCGACCTGCTGATACAATCGGCTCACGAGAAATTTCCTACTTATCCAGGAGCACAACGTGCCCGTCGTCTTTGTTGCCGCCTCGAAACTCCCGACTCCCTTTGCGATCTTCACCATGCATGGCTTCCTCGACGAAGCCACTGGCCGTGAGCACGTGGTGCTCAGCCTGGGTGATATCGCCGACGGCGAGCCGGTGTTGGGGCGCCTGCACTCTGAGTGCCTGACCGGCGATGCCCTGTTCAGCCAGCGCTGCGACTGCGGTTCGCAGCTGGAAGCCGCGCTGCAGGCGATCGCCCGCGAAGGCCGTGGCGTGCTGCTGTACCTGCGTCAGGAAGGCCGTGGCATCGGCCTGTTGAACAAGATCCGCGCCTATGAGCTGCAGGACGGTGGTGCCGACACCGTCGAGGCCAACGAGCGCCTGGGCTTTGCCGCCGACCAGCGCGACTACGCCATGTGCCTGCCGATGCTGGAGCACCTGGGCGTGAAATCGCTGCGCCTGATGACCAACAACCCGCGCAAGGTCAAGGCGCTGACCGACATGAACATCAAGGTCGCCGAGCGCGTGCCGCTGCACACCGGCCACAACCCGCACAACCGTTACTACCTGGCGACCAAGGCCGGCAAGCTTGGCCACATGCTGGGTAACGAACACCAGGGCGAGGTGCCCCAGGCGTGACCCGCGGCGAGGTCAAGCGGCGCCTGGCGCTGACCTGGTGGCAGTACCTGGCGGTGGGCCTGGTACCGCTACCGGTCATGGCCTGGGCCTTTGGTGGTGGCGATGCGCTGATCCCGGTGCTGGCAATGCCACTGTTCATCGCCGGTGCCGCGACCATGTTCCTCAGCCTGCCGCGCTTCGGTGCCTACAAGCGCGCGCTGATCGCCACCTCAAGGGTGCTTGGCACGGCTGAAGAGCCTGCCGCCTGGATCCTCCTGGCGCGGGTGCGGCGCATGGCCATGCTGTTTGCCTGCTTCCCGGCCTGGGTCGCCGCGCTGTCGGTGCTGGTCGGGCTGGAGGCGGTGCCGCAGATCCTCCTGGCGCTGTCCACCGTGGTGCTGCTTTACCTCTACCGCATTCCACGTCAGCTGGGCTGATGCGCGTTCTGTTTTGCCTGCTGGCACTGCTGGCCCTCAGCGCAAGGGCCGGCGAGCCTTTGCGCGTGGTCAGCCTGGCGCCGTCGATGAGCGAAATCATGCTCGAACTGCACGCCGATGACCTGCTGGTGGGCGTGCTCGATGGCGGCGAGCGTCCCCAGGCACTGCAGCGGCTGCCTTCGGTCGGGCGCCAGGGCCAGCTGGACATGGAAACCCTGCTCAGCCTCAAGCCCGACCTGCTGCTGCTCTGGCCCGGCAGCGTGGCACCGACCCAGCGCGACCAGCTCAAGCGCCTGGGTATCGCCACGTACAGCGCCGAACCCCACGACCTGAACCAGTTGCTCGACCAGATCGAGGCCATCGCCGTGCGTGTCGGCCGGGGCGAGCAAGGCCAGCCCTATGTGCAGGCCCTGCGCGAGCGGCTGCAGCAGCTGCGCCAGCAATATGGGCGCGAGCAACCGGTGCGGGTGTTCTATCAGGTCTGGGACCGGCCGCTGTACACTCTGGGCGGGCAGCAGGTGGTCAGCGATGCCCTGGCGGTGTGCGGGGCGCGCAATGTCTTTGCCGATCTGAGCCAGCCGGCCCCGCAGGTGAATGTCGAGTCGGTGCTGATGCGTGACCCGCAGGTGATCTTGGCGGGCGATGAGGCGCAGCTGGCGAGCTGGAAGGCCTGGCCACGGTTGAGTGCGGTGGCCGGGAAAAACTTGCTGGTGGTGCCTGACAAGGGGCTGGAGCGGCCCAGCGGGCAGATGATCGAAGCCACCGCCCGCCTGTGCGCGCTCCTTGCAGCTAGAGTGCCGGCGTCCAGGTCACGCTGAACAGCGCGGTGCGGCCTTCTTCGCGGTAGCCATAGCTGGCACCGTCGAAACTGTACAGGGCCCGGCTGTAATTCTTGTCCAGCAAGTTATCCAGCTTCACTTCCAGTTTCAGTTCGTCAGTGGCTGCCCAGCCCGCGCGCAGGCCAAGCAGGCCGTAACCGCCCAGGCGGTTGCGGTTGGCTTCATCGTCGTAGCTGGCGCTGACGGCTTGCCAGCTGGCGCCTGCACTGAACCGCCCGAACTGGCGGTCCAGGTCCAGGCTCAGTGTGCGCCGGGCGCGGCGGGCGAGGGTGTGGCCACTGTCGCGGTCGCGCGGGTCGATCAGCGCCACGCCCAGTTGGCTGCGCCATTGGCCCCATTGCTGGTCGAGCGCCATTTCCAGGCCGTTTATGCGCGCCGAAGCCACGTTCTGCGGGATCGAGTCCTGGCCGAAGATGATCGCATCGCGCAGGTCGGTGCGGTACAGCGAGGTTTCCAGGCGGCTGTCGTGGGTCAGCTGGCTACGCCACTGCACTTCATAGCTCTTGGCGCGCTCGGGCTTGAGGCCCGGGTTGCTGAACTGCGGGTAGTACAGGTCGTTGAACGTCGGGGCGCGGAAGCCTTCGCTGTAGGACAGCAGCACATCGTTGTGCGGGTTCAGCGGCACGGTGAGGCTGCCGCTCCAGGTCGTCTGGCCGCCGAACTGCTGGTTCTGGTCGCGCCGTACGCCCACCTCGGTGGAAAAATCTTCGCCGCTGTAGCGGTGCTGGATGAACGCTGCACGGTTCCAGCGGCTGTCTTCGGTGAAGTCGGTGCTGCCGTGCACGCGGTCTTCGTACCAGTCACCGCCGAGCAGCAGGTTGTGCCGTTCGGCCAGGGCCAAGTCGTTCTGCCAGGTGACCTGGTCGCGGTAGGTGTTGAACACGAAGCGCTCGTCGCTCAGCTTGTCGCGCTTGTCGTCACGGTTTTCGCTGTGGGCAAGTTCCAGGCGCGAATGCCAGAGGTCGTTGAGCTGCGCATCGAAGTAACTGCCCAGGCTGCTGACGGTGAAGTCGGTGTAGGGCTTTTGCCCGAAACTCTGGAAGGTGACCGGGTCGAAACGGCCGAACGGGTTGTCGTATTCGCTGCGGCCGCGGCTGTCGAGCAGGTTCAGGCCAGCTTCGAAGCGCTCGCCGAAGGTATGGCTCAGGCTCAGGTTGAGCGACTTGTTGCGGTAGGCGTCATGGTCGCCATCGCTGGCAAACGACGGCCCGGTCGAGTCGATGCCAGCGGTTTCATCGAGGCTGGCGCCGAGGTTGAAACGGGTGGTGTCGTCTCCGCCAGCCAGGCCCAGGCTGCGCTGGAACGTCTGGTTGCTGCCCGCCGCCAGGCGCAGGCGTGGTTGCAGGCCGGGGCCGCTGCTGCGGCGGGTGAAGATCTGGATCACCCCGCCGATGGCATCACTGCCATACACCGCCGAGCGCGAGCCGCGCAGCACTTCGACGCGCTCGATCTGGTCGACATCGAGAAACTGCAGGCCGCTGTCGCCGGAGGTGGCGTTGGCAATGCGCACGCCATCGACCAGTACCAGGCTCTGGGCGGCCTTGGTGCCACGGATGAAGATGCCCGGCAGGCTGCCACGGCCACCGGTGGGAGCGACTTGCACGCCGGGCACGCGGCTGAGCAGGTCGGTGACGCTGCTGGGTTGCAGGCGGTCGATGTCGGCGCGGGTGAAGACGGTGTTGGCGGCACTGGTGGCGGTGCGCGACTCGACCTGGCGGTTGGCGCTGATAAGGATGTCGGGGAGCTTGAGGGCGTCGTCGCGTTCAGCGGCCAGCAACGGCAAGGGGAGGCAGAGCAGTGGGGCAAAGGTCAGGATTTTCATGGTCATTACCAAAGCTCTCGCGGGCAAGCCCGCTCCCACAAGGTATCTCAGCACCTGTGGGAGCGGGCTTGCCCGCGAAAGGGCCCTAGAGCCCGAGCTTGGCCATGCGAGCGTTGACAGAGGCCTCGATGCCAGCAGCATCCAGCCCGCACTCGGCCAGCATCTGCGCAGGCTTGGCGTGCTCGACATAGATATCCGGCAGCCCCAGGTGCAGCAGCGGCTTGACCACGCCCTCATTGGCCAGGAACTCGCCTACGGCCGCCCCGGCGCCACCCATGATGCTGTTCTCTTCGATGGTCACCAGCAGCTCATGGCGGGCAGCCAGTTCCAGCACCAGGGCCTCGTCCAGCGGTTTGACGAAACGCATGTCGACCACGGTGGCGTTGATCTGCTCGGCAACCTGCAGGGCCTCGGCCAACTGCACGCCGAACACCAGCAAGGCGACTTTTTCACCCTGGCGGCGAACCACGCCCTTGCCGATTTCCAGCGGTTCGAGGTCGCCGCTGATCGGTGCGTTCGGGCCAGTACCGCGCGGGTAGCGCACTGCAGCCGGGCCGTTGTACAGGTGGCCGGTGCTGAGCATCTTGCGCAGCTCGTTCTCGTCGCTCGGGGTCATCACCAGCATGCCCGGGATGCAGCGCAGGTACGACAAGTCGTAGCTGCCGGCGTGCGTCGGGCCGTCTTCGCCCACCAGGCCGGCACGGTCGATGGCGAACAGCACATCGAGGTTCTGCACCGCCACGTCGTGGATCAGCTGGTCGTAGGCGCGCTGCAGGAAGGTGGAGTAGATCGCCACCACCGGCTTGCTGCCTTCGCAGGCCATGCCGGCGGCGAGGGTGACCGCGTGCTGCTCGGCGATCGCCACGTCGAAATAACGCTGTGGGTAACGTTCGCTGAAAGCCACCAGGTCCGAGCCTTCCTTCATCGCCGGGGTGATGCCCACCAGGCGGTTGTCGGCGGCGGCCATGTCGCACAGCCACTGGCCGAACACGGCGGAATACTTCGGCCCGCTGACCTTCTTCGGCGCGGCCGGCTTGTCGGCAGGCTCGAGCTTGGTGATGGCGTGGTAGCCGATCGGGTCGATCTCGGCCGGGGCGAAGCCCTTGCCCTTCTTGGTCACCACGTGCAGGAACTGCGGGCCCTTGAGGTCTCGCATGTTGCGCAGGGTGGCGATCATGGTCGGCAGGTCGTGGCCGTCGATCGGGCCGATGTAGTTCCAGCCCAGCTCTTCGAACAGCGTGCCCGGCACCAGCATGCCCTTGGCATATTCCTCGGTGCGGCGGGCGATTTCCCAGGCACCGGGCAGGCGCGACAGCACCTTCTTGCTGCCCTCGCGCATGCTCGCATAGGTGCGGCTGGAGAGGATCTTGGCCAGGTAGTTGGACAAGCCGCCGACATTGCGCGAAATCGACATGTCGTTGTCGTTGAGGATCACCAGCATGTCGGCGTTGACTTCCTGGGCGTGGTTCAACGCTTCGAAGGCCATGCCGGCAGTGAGGGCACCGTCGCCGATCACCGCGATCGACTTGCGTGCGCTGTTCTGCAGGCGGGCGGCAATGGCCATGCCCAGCGCAGCGCTGATCGAGGTGCTGGAGTGGCCGACACCAAAGGTGTCGTACTCGCTCTCGCTGCGGCGCGGGAAGGCAGCGATGCCGTCCTTCTGGCGCAGGCTGAGCATGCGGTTGCGGCGCCCGGTGAGGATCTTGTGCGGGTAGGCCTGGTGGCCGACGTCCCACACCAGCCGGTCGTCCGGGGTGTCGAAGACGTAGTGCAGGGCGATCGTCAGCTCGATGACGCCCAGGCCGGCGCCAAAATGCCCACCGGTCTGACCAACGGTGTAGAGCAACTCCTGGCGCAGTTCGTCGGCCAGGGTCTCCAGGTCGGCTTCGGCCAACCGGCGCAGGCCGGCAGGCGTGTCAGCGCGGTCGAGCAACGGCGTGACCGGGCGTTCGCGGGGGATCTCTTGAAACGTCGTGGGCATCAGGCGAGTCGTTATAGGTGTGTGAAGACGCGGCAGTTTACCCCATTGTAGGAAAAGCTGCCCCTGTGGGAGCCGGCTTGCCGGCGATGGGCCGCATGGCGGCCCTTGGTCAATGACGGCGCTCGACGATATAACGCGCCAATGCCCGCAGCGGCTCGGCGGGCTCACCAAACCCTTGCAATGCGACCAGCGCCTGGTCACGCAGTTCGATCGCATAGGCCTTGGCGGCTTCCAGCCCCAGCAGCGCCGGGTAGGTCGGTTTGTCACGGGCGATGTCGGCACCCTGGCGCTTGCCCAGGGTGGCCGTGTCGCTTTCCACGTCGAGGATATCGTCCTGCACCTGGAATGCCAGGCCGATGGCCTGTGCATACGTCTGCAGGGCAGCCAGTTGCGCCTGTTCGGCGCGGGCACTGGCCAGGGCGCCGAGGCGCACGCTGGCTTCGATCAGCGCACCGGTCTTGTGCCGGTGCATGAACTCCAGGGCCTGCTGGTCCAGCTTCAGGCCGACCGAGCCGAGGTCGATGGCCTGGCCGCCGACCATGCCCGCGGGGCCTGCAGCCTTGGCCAGGGCCTGGACCATGGCCAGGCGGATGCTGTCGTCCTGCGGGCTCAGGCGTGGGTCGAGCAGAGCGCTGAAGGCCAGGCTCTGCAAGCCATCCCCGGCGAGAATCGCGCAGGCTTCGTCGAAGGCCTTGTGGGTGGTTGGCTGGCCACGGCGCAAGTCGTCGTCGTCCATGGCCGGCAGGTCGTCATGGACCAGCGAATAGGCGTGGATCAGCTCCACCGCACAGGCGGCACCGTTGGCTTGCTCGGCCGGCGCGCCAAGGGCTTCGCAGGCAGCATAGGCCAGTAGCGGGCGCACGCGTTTGCCGCCATTCATCACGCTGTAGCGCATGGCCGCATAAAGGCGCTCCAGCTCTTTGGTCGGGGCGCTGAACAGCGGTTCGAGGGCGGCGTCGACACGGGCCTGGCAACTGGCCTGGTAAGCGCTGATCATGCTTCTGGCTCCGCATCGAACGGCTGCGCGGCGAGTTCGCCGTCACGTTCCAGCAGAATCTGCACTTTCTGTTCGGCCTGGGCCAGGGCACCCTGGCAATCGCGGGTCAGGGCGATGCCTTGCTCGAACGCGGCCAGCGAGTCTTCCAGCGACAATTCGCCGTTCTCCAGGCGTTCGACCAGGGCTTGCAGGTCGGCGAGGGATTGCTCGAAATCGATGGTGGCTTTTTTGCGGGCCATGGCGACAGTCTCGTTGGCGGGTCAGAACCGCGCGACGTTAGCAGAGCGGGGCGGGGGGAGCAAACTTCAGGCAACTTGAGGCCGGATTTGCCGGCCTCTTCGCGGGCAAGCCCGCTCCCACAGTCATCTCACCGCCCTCAAGCTGTGTGAGATCCCTGTGGGAGCGGGCTTGCCCGCGAATGGGCCGCAAAGCGGCCCCGTGCGGTCGGTCAGGCAGGCTCGGCTTCCCGCACGACCATGGCCTCACGGCACCGCGCCAGCTCTTCGATGGTCAGCACCGGCAGGTTGTACTGCCGCGCATACACCGCCACCTGCTCACCCCGTGCCATGCTGCCATCGGGGTTCATCAACTCGCACAGCACCGCCGCCGGCCGCAGCCCGGCCAGGCGTGCCAGGTCCACCGAGCCTTCGGTGTGCCCGCGACGGGCCAGCACACCACCATCACGCGCGCGCAGCGGGAACACATGGCCAGGGCTGACGATATGGCGTTGCTCGGCGGTCGAGCGCAGCGCCGCTTCGATGGTGGTGATGCGGTCCTGCGCGCTAACGCCAGTGCTCACGCCTTCTGCTGCCTCGATGGTGACAGTGAAGCCGGTGCCGTGACGGGCCTGGTTGTTCTGCACCATCGGCGCCAGCTGCAGGGCATCGACAGTGGCTTCGTCCAGGCACAGGCAGACGATGCCGCTGCAGTCGCGGATCATCATGGCCATGGTCTGCAGCGACAGGTTCTCGGCGGCGGCAACGATATCGGCTTCGTCCTCGCGGTCGTCATCGTCGAGCAGCAGCACAGGGCGCCCGGCCTGGAAGGCGGCGATGGCGGCGGACACATTGGGAAATTGTTTTTGCAGCAAAGGGGACATGAAACGCTCCTCGTGATTGATCGATGAACGTCTCGGGGCGAACAAAATGCGCGCGCAGGGGCGCCCGAATGGCCCCTGCCTGACGCCTTCTTTCATCCGGACTATGACCGTCGGCTCTGGAGTCGCACCAGATCTGCTGACCCCCGGCATGGCCGGGGCGCTCGCGGGCTCATCTTTCGATTTACCGCCGGTGGGGACTTTCACCCCGCCCTGAAGACCGGCCAAGCATACAGCACTGTGCCACCGTTCTGGCAACCCGCTGTTCTACGACCTTCGGCGGTATCATGCAGGCATGGCTCAACAGGAACCGTTCCATGGACATTCTCCAGGTCGCCGGCGGCAAGCCGGTCAAACTGTGGACCGACGGCGTGCCGGTCGAAGACGACGCCCGCCGGCAACTGCTCAACACGGCGCAGATGCCGTTCATCTTCAAGCACCTGGCGGTGATGCCGGATGTGCACCTGGGCAAGGGTTCGACCATTGGCAGCGTGATTCCCACGCTCGGCGCGATCATCCCCGCCGCGGTGGGGGTGGACATTGGCTGCGGCATGATCGCCGCGCGTACCTCGCTGCAGGCGCGCGACCTGCCAGACAACCTGCATGGGCTGCGTAGCGCCATCGAGCAGGCCGTGCCCCATGGCAAGACCTTTGGCAAACGCGACCAGGGTGCCTGGGACAACGTGCCGGGTTCGGCAGACAAGGCCTGGGGCCAGCTCGCCGGGCGCTTCAAGGCCATTACCGACAAGTACCCGCGCCTGGAAAAGACCAACAACCGGCACCATCTTGGCACCCTGGGCGGTGGCAACCATTTCATCGAGGTGTGCCTGGACGAGGCCGACCGCGTGTGGTTCATGCTGCACAGCGGCTCGCGCGGTGTGGGTAATGCCATCGGCAACCTGTTCATCGAACTGGCCCAGGCCGACATGCGCCAGCACCTGGCCAACCTGCCGGACAAGGACCTGGCCTACTTCGAGGAGGGCAGCCGCCATTTCGCCGACTATGTCGAGGCGGTGGAGTGGGCGCAGGACTTTGCCAGGCGCAACCGCGAGCTGATGATGCAGGCGGTGGTCGCGGCCACCCGCAAGGCACTGGGCAAACCCTTCGAGGCCAGCCTGGAGGCGGTCAACTGCCACCACAACTATGTGCAGCGCGAGCAGCATTTCGGGCGCGAGGTACTGGTGACGCGCAAGGGCGCGGTGTCGGCGCAGAAGGGGCAACTGGGTATCATTCCCGGCTCCATGGGGGCCAGGAGCTTCATCGTGCGGGGGTTGGGCAACGAGGAATCGTTCTGCTCCTGCAGCCATGGCGCGGGCAGGGTGATGAGCCGGACCAAGGCCAAGAGCCGCTTCACCGTGGACGACCAGCGGCGGGCCACGGCGCATGTCGAGTGCCGCAAGGACAAGGACGTGATCGACGAGATTCCGATGGCGTACAAGGACATCGATGCAGTGATGCGGGCGCAGAGCGAGTTGGTGGAGGTAGTGCACACGCTGCGGCAGGTGGTTTGTATAAAAGGGTGACTTGTACTGGCCTCTTCGCGGGCAAGCCCGCTCCCACAGGGATCGCACCGCTTTCAGAGTGGGTGCAGGACCTGTGGGAGCGGGCTTGCCCGCGAAAGGGCCGGGACAGGATTACCGCGACATATCCTCAATCACCTTACTCAGTGAAGCCGGCAACATCGGCCCATGCCCCAGGCCTTCGAAGCGCTCGAAACGCACCTGCAGCCCCTGCACCCTGGATAGGCCAGCCGCCAGTTCCCGCGCCGGCCGCTCCACATCGCCCTTCACCGGCATGCGCGGATTCGCCGGCTCTTCACTCCCGCGCATCAGCAACAAGCGCGGCCGGCTATCCCCCAGGCGCTGCTGCAACCCCTGCGCCTCACGCACGATCGCCCCGTCGTGCCACCACAGCGATGGGCTGGCCGCCGCATAATCACTGAACGCCCCAGGCCGGGTGAACAGTGCATGCAGCACCGCCAGGCCACCATAGGAATGCCCCCACAGTGTCTGCCGCTGCAGGTCGATCGGTGCCACGCCCACCACCCGCGGCCGCATCTGCTGGGTGAGCAGATCAAGGAACGCCTCCACCCCACCGCTGGGCTCGCCCGTCAGCGGATCGCGCTGCTCGGCCTGCCCGGGCACTGCCGGGGTGTAGTCGAAGGTCCGCGCGGCCCGCTCGATGCGCTGGTCAGTCTGGTACCCCACGGCCACCAGCAACGGCGCCTGGCCGGCTGCGAGCCGGCTCAGTTGCGGGCTGCCCAGCGCGCCAAGCGCGGCATTGCCGTCGAGCATCCACAGCACCGGATAACCAGCGGCAGGGGCCGGGCGATCCGGCTTGCCGATCCACAGGCGGTAATGGCGCTGACCGTCGGCCGAGTCCAGGTCGAGGTGGCTGAAGCGGTAGGCCAGGTCCTGGCGCTGCAGCAGCGATGTGTCCATCTTCTGGTCACGTTCCGGCTGCGCCACGGCAAAGGGGGTGGCCAATGCCAGTGCCATGACCAGAGGCAGGGTCATCTTGCTCATCAGGTGTCTCATCTGGGCCTTGCAAGGCGCGCAAGGCGGGAAAGGCCAGATGATAATCAGTGTTGTTTGGGCGTAAAGCGCATTAACTTTCTAAACATTCCTGGCCGATCGGCAGCAGCACATGCAGGCACAAGCCAGGGTGACCATTGCTGGCCCACAGCCGGCCGCCTTGCAGTTCGATGGCGCGGCGGGCGATGGCCAGCCCCAGGCCGAAGCCTGCACCGCTGTCAGGCAAGCGTTGGTAGGGTTGGAAGATACGCTCGAGGTCTGCTTGCGCTACGCCAGGGCCCTGGTCGCTCAGGCGCAGGTGCCAGCAGTCGCCGTCACGCCAGCCATCGAGGCTGACCCGGCCGCCCGCGGGCGAATGGCGGATGGCGTTGCGCATCAGGTTTTCCAAGGCCTGGGCCAGGCTATCGAGATGAACCTGTACCCGGCAATCGGTGCCCAGCGAGCAGGGCAGGCGCGAGGGCTCCCAGCCACTTTCGAAGCAGATGTCCTGGCGCAGCGCTTCCCACACCGAAAGCATCAGCACCGGCTCGGTGGGCAGCTGCGGCTGTTCGGTGTCCATCCAGGCAAGGTCCAGGGTGTCTTCCAGCAGCTTCTGCATGTCGTTGACCTCGCGCTCCAGGCGCTCGCGCAGTTGCGCCGGCGGCAAGTCGCTGTCATGGGCGATGCGCAGCCGTGCCAACGGTGTGCGCAATTCATGGGACAGCGTACGCAGCAGCAGGCGCTGTTGCTCCAGGCTCTGGCGCAGGCGCCCGGCCATGTGCTCGAAGGCCTGGGCCAGTTCGCCCAGTTCGTCACGGCGTTCCTGGAGGGGCAGGCCCGGGCTGTCCAGGTCGTCTGCGCGCAGGGCATCGGCCCGGTCACGCAGCCGGTTGAGCGGCACCACCAGCTGCCGATAGATCGCCAGGCCCAGCAGCAGGGCCAGCAGCGTGGGCGCGACGCCGTGGGTGATGACGTGGGTCCAGGGCGTGAGGCCGGTAGGCAGCAGGCGTTCCGGCAGTTGCATCACCAGGCGGCCGTTCTCGGGGTGTTGCGGGAACTCGATGCTGACGTAGGGCAGTTCATCCTGCAGGCGCCGGCTCATCGGCCAGTCGAGCTTGCGCATGAAGGTCAGGTGGCTGGCCTCTTCGGCATCCAGCGCCGTGGTGCCCAGGCTTTGCAGGTGCGGCCCGAGCAGCACCGCCCAGGTGTCTTCGGCGTGTTCGAGCTTGCGGCGGAAGGCCTCGGTGCCGGGCGCCCCCGCTTGCCGCCAGGCTTGTTCAGCCTGTTGCGCGTAGCGGGCGAGATAGTCCTGGTCGGCCTGGGACAGAAAATAGGTGCTGCGCTCCACCGACAGGCCCCAGGTCCAGATCAGCCAGGTCAGCAGCAGGCAGAAGCTGACCTGCAAGGCGGCCAGCTTCCACAGCAGGGGGTGTCGGCGCATCAGGCGTGTTCCGTGTTGACCAGGATGTAGCCCTGGCCGCGCACGGCCTGGATCTGCAGGTGCTGGGCCGCGATATCGGCCAGCTTGCGGCGCAGGTTGCACACGTGCACATCGAGGCCGCGGTCCAGGCGGGTGTAGGCGCGGTGCAGCACGGTCTGGTACAGGAATGGCTTGCTCAGGGCTTCGCCGGGGTGGGCGTTCAACGTGGCCAGCAAGCGGAATTCCGAAGCGGTCAGGCCAGCCGCCTGGCCGTGGTGCAGCACATCCTGCAGGTACTGGTCGAAGACCAGTAGGCCGGCTTCACTGTGCGCCAGCGTGCTGCGGCCGAAGGCCACCCGCCGCAACAGGGCATCCACCCGTGCGTCCAGCTCGGCGAGGCTGAACGGCTTGGGCAGGTAATCGTCCGCGCCCCGGGTAAAGCCGCTGATGCGGTCCTGCTCGGCGCCCAGCGCCGACATCAGCATCACGGGCACGGCATGCTGGCGGCGCAGTTCGTCGAGCAGGCTGAGGCCATCGATGCCGGGCAGCATGATGTCCAGCAGCACCAGGTCGAAACGATCGTGCTGCACGGCATTCAACGCCTGGGTGCCGGTGGCGCAGGCGTTGACCAGGAAGCCGCGGTTGAGAAAGTGGCGCTGCAGATCCTCACGCAGACGTGCGTCATCTTCGGCGAGGAGGAGTGAGGTGGGCATCGGTTGTCTTTAATGAGAATTCGTATCAGTTAGCCATCATCCCATTGTGAGCGGTAGAAGGGCAATCGCCCCGTGTCGGGCGCATGTGTTAAGAAGGTTAATCCTGCTGCACCCCGGTTTTTCGTCCGGTATCGTTCGCAAAAAGCAACTTGTTTCGTTTGCGATTAAATATCATTTGGACGAAGGGTGTGTCATGAGCGGTTTCAAAGGTGTGGGGAGCCCGCAACGGGTTCGGGGATGGCTGGTGCTGGGGCTGCTGGCGCCGTTTTCGTTGTCGGCACTGGCTGAAACGGTGGCAGAGCAGGCGACTGCGGACGCCACCTCGCTGGACCTGCCGGCCCTGACCATCGAAGGCAACCGCCTGTACGACATGCTGCCCTCGGAGCAGACCGGAGGCTACAGCGTCGATGCCGCCACCGTGGGCACCAAGACCCCGGCGGCGCTCAAGGACATCCCGCAATCGATCACCGTGTACACCCAGGACTACGTCAAGGACCGCCAGTTCGTGCACCTGGACGACCTGGCCAAATACACCGCAGGCCTGCGCACCCTGACCAACGACAGCGGTCGTTCGTCGATCTACGCCCGTGGCTACGAGTACAGCGAGTTCAACATCGACGGCCTGCCGGCGCCGATGGCCAGCATCTTCGGCACCGTGCCGTCGCTGGCGGCCTTCGACCGGGTCGAGATCATGCGTGGCCCGGCCGGCCTGTTCAGCAGCACCAGCGAGCTGGGCGGCATCGTCAACATGGTGCGCAAGCGCCCGACCGCCGAATTCCAGGGCCATGTCGAAGGCAGCTATGGCACCTGGGACACCAACCACGAAGAAATCGACCTGAGCGGGCCGCTGGATGATGCTGGCCGGGTACGTGGGCGCTTCATCGCCTCGCGTGACGACACCAACGGTGAAGTCGATTACAACGCCAATACCAGCAACAGCTACTACGGTGCGCTGGATATCGACCTGGACGACGCCACCACGCTGTCGTTCGGCCTGATCCACGAAGTGAAGAACATCACCCCGCATAACGGCTACCCGGCGACGCTGTCCGGTGAAGTGCCTGATTTCAGCCACTCGAAGTTCCTCGGCGCCGACTGGAACTACTTCGATGGCAAGACCACCGACCTGGTCGCCGAGCTGACCCATCGCTTCGACAATGGTGGCTATAGCCGCGTCGCCGCGCGTGGTTCGCACCGCGACACCAACTACCTGTATGCCTTTACCGCGACCAATGCCACCACCGGCGCCAACTCCGAGCGTGCCAGCGCCCGCGACTTCACCCAGGACACCTACTCGCTGGATGCCAGCTACAGCCAGCCGTTCGAAACCTTTGGCCAGGTCAGCGAATTCGTGGTCGGTACCGACTACAAGAACTACGACACCGAGTACCTCAACGGCACCACCAACCTGGGCAGCATCAACGTCGATACCTACACGCCGACGCGCTTCGCCAAGCCGTCACCGAACTACAGCACCGAGACCGGCATGCAGGAAGAGGAATACGGCCTGTACTCCAAGGTGACTTTCCGCCCGGTAGAGCGCCTGGCGCTGATTGCCGGTGGCCGCTTCAGTTGGTATCGCGGTGATTTCTACACCACCACCCTGAGCAGCGGCTCGACGGTCGACGACAACAAGCGCGTCGATGGCCGCTTCACGCCTTATGGCGGCCTGGTCTATGACCTGACCGAAAACCATGCGCTGTACGCCAGCTATTCACAGGTGTTCAAGCCGCAGTCGGATACCGACAGCAATGGCCGGGTGCTCAAGCCGCGCCAGGGCGAGCAGTACGAGTTCGGGCTGAAGAGCAGCTACTTCGGTGGCGACCTGAACACCCGGTTGTCGGTGTTCCGCCTGACCGACAAGAACCGCGCCAGCACCGAATACGATGCCGATGGCGTGGACACCGGTTTCTCGGTCGCCTCCGGCAAGACCCGGGTCAAGGGCGCGGAAGTCGAAGTCAGCGGCAAGCTCACGCCGAACTGGGAGCTGCTGGCGGGCTACACCTGGATGGAAACCGAAACCGTCGACGGGGACGCCGAAACCACCTTCTTCATCATGCCGCGCAACCAAGCATCGTTGTGGACCAAGTACACCCTCAGCCAGGGCCCGCTGACCGGGCTGGCCGTAGGGGGTGGCGTGTCGGCGATGAGCAACTTCTATTCCGAGAACGGCGGCGTGCGCATCGATGCGCCGGGCTATGCCACTGTGGATGCGATGCTGTCGTACCCGGTGACCTCCAAGCTGACGGCGACCTTCAACGTCAACAACCTATTCAACCGCGATTACCTGTCGCGGGTGGGGTCGACCTCGACGTTCAACTTCTATGGGCCTTCGCGGAGCATGATGGTCGGGGCGCGGTATGACTTTTGAGTAGGGCGTTAACCTTGCGTCGCCTGTGAGATCGAGCGCCGCCCGCGCGGCGCTCGATCTCACAGGCGCTGCCAAACCATCGGCATACAAAAAAAGGGCATTAAAAAGCCGGCTTGTGGCCGGCTTCTCGGGGACGGTTCCGACTAATTTATGGTAAGTCGCAGCCGCCTTAACTGTGTGGCCATCAAGGGCCTGAAAGAGATGGCAAACGGTCGTGTGGAGCGTCGCCGAGCCCTCTGGAACGCGGCTTGCACCGGCCGGGGCTGAATGTGCGGCGTAGCATACAAGGGCTGGCGCGGTCTGCCCAGCAAAAAATGGCACAGAGTGTGTCAGTCGGGCCTTCTCTGGCGGTAATGCGACCAGTGGAACACCCAGCCGAGTACCTCCAGCTTCTGCACCGCGCACTGCAAGGTTGTGTAGCGTTCGACTACCTCCCGCCGGTTGTGGCTATGCAGGCACAGGGTACCCCGGTGGCCGAGGCTCAGGCTGTTCACCCTTAGCCTGCCGTTGTGCAGCAGGGCATAGATCTCGCCATCGACCACTTGGGTGTAGCTGAGGTCGATCGCCAGGATCGCATCGCGTGGGATCCACGGCGCCATGTTGTCGGCCGGCATGGTCATGCAGATGGCTTTGTCCACGGGCACGGCCAATGCCTCCAGCGCAGATGCTGGCATTGCCAGGTGATGACCGTCGAGTGCAATGAGCTCGGCATTGCGTAGCTCGTTAAAGGGCACTTGCACCAAAGGAGCAGGTTGTTCCGATGGCGTTTGCATCGGCGACGTCTGGGGCGCATACATGCGCAGGAACGAGTGCGGGTGCTTGGGGCCTTCACCGGTCAGCAGCCAGCGGCGCTGCACGCAGAACAGCTCGGCCATTTCATCGAGGCGGGCAATCGGGATGCCGCGGGTGAACCAGTTGTTGATGTGCTGCGACGAGACGCGGCGCTGGGCAGCGAAGTCTGAGGGGGTCAGGCCACATTCCCGAAGGAGTGCCTTTAGGCGTTCACCGGATCTGTTCATGAGACCGAGTGTAGCGGCCGCTTGCCAGTAACGAAATGAACGAGATGTTGATCTGAACGGTGTGAAAAGTGCTGGGATGTAGGGCGAAGGTGTAGGAGTGCGTAGGACTTTTTACCTTCCTCCGGCGTCACCCATAAAAAAGCCCCGCCGAGGCGGGGCTTTTTCTGCAAAGCGGTATCAGCCCTTGTAGGCAGCAACCGATTTGGTGATCGCAGCGCGGGCGGCGTCGGCGCCTTCCCAGCCTTCGATCTTGACCCACTTGCCCTTCTCGAGATCCTTGTAGTTCGCGAAGAAGTGCTCGATCTGCTGGATCAGCAGGGCGGGCAGGTCGGTGTATTCCTTCACGTCGACGTACAGCTGGCTCAGCTTGTCGTGAGGAACGGCGATGACCTTGGCGTCGCCGCCGCCGTCGTCAGTCATGTTCAGCACGCCGACCGGACGGGCACGGATGACCGAGCCTGGGGCTACCGGGTACGGAGTCACGACCAGCACGTCCAGCGGATCACCGTCGTCCGCCAGGGTGTTCGGGATGAAACCGTAGTTGGCCGGGTAGAACATCGGGGTGGCCATGAAGCGGTCGACGAACAGGGTGTCGCTGTCCTTGTCGATTTCGTACTTGATCGGCGCGTGGTTGGCCGGGATCTCGATGGCGACGTAGATGTCGTTCGGCAGGTCTTTGCCAGCCGGAATCTTGCTGTAGCTCATTGGGCAGTGCCCCCGTGTTTGATCAAAAAAGTGGCGGCGATTATAGGCACATTCCGCCAGGCCATGCCACGCCTGGCCTGATGTGCGGGCAGATGCGCGGCCGCATCAAGCGTGGCTTTGCCGGTACTCCGGGTGCTCGGCTTGCAGCTGCGCCAGGCGTGCCAGCGGATCCTGGCGGTAGAACAGCGACAGCTGCCGGTACACCTGTGGATAAGCCTGGTGCAGCAGGTCGGGGGCGCTGAAGAAGTATTCGCTGGTGACGGCGAAGAATTCCGCCGGGTTTTCCGCTGCGTAGGGGTCGATGGCGGTTTCTGCGTCGGGGTCCGCGTCGAGCTGGCGGTTGAGGTCGTCATAGGCCTGCTGCATGGCGGCGGCCCAGTCCTCCACGCGCATGCCCGGGTGCAGCGGCGGCAGGCCGTTGGCGTCGCCATTGAGCATGTCGAGCTTGTGCGCCAGCTCGTGGATCACCAGGTTGTAGGCTTCCCAGCCGCCACTGGCCAGCACCCCGGCCCAGGCCAGGATGATCGGCCCCTGCTGCCAGGCTTCGCCGCTGTGCTCGGCATCCCACGCGTGCTCCACGCCGCTGGCATCGCGGTGGCGCTGCGGGCTCTTGAAGTCGTCGGGGTAGAGGATGATCTCGTGGAAGCCCTGGTACCAGTTCAACTCGCCCAGGTGCAACAACGGCAATTGTGCCTGGGCGGCCAGAAACAGGCGTTGCTCGTCGTCCAGTTCGACCCCGGGGAGGGTGGTCAGGTGCTTGTCGAGCAGGAACAGGATGCAGGCTTCGCGCAGCCACCGGTCTTCATCGGCGCTGATCCCATCGAGCATCGGCAGGCGATCGCGGATCACCTGCCATTGCCGTGCATCGATCGGGTAGCGCGCGAGGGTGCGCTTGCGCCGCCAGGCGCTGAAGGACCACATGTCCGCTGTCAGTGGGCCTTGGCGGTGCGGCCCAGGCGGCCACGCAGCAGGCCGAGGATCATCGGTACAAGGGAGAGCACGATGATGCCGACCACCATCAGCGACAGGTGCTGCTTGATGAACGGCACGTTGCCGAAGAAGTAGCCCAGGGTCACCAGGCCGCCGACCCACAGCAACGAACCCGCGACGCTGAAACCGAGGAAGCGCGGGTAGTGCATGTGCGCGATACCGGCCACGAACGGCGCGAAGGTACGCAGGATCGGCAGGAAACGCGCCATGGTCACGGTCTTGCCGCCATGGCGTTCATAGAAATCGTGGGTGCGCTGCAGGTAGTCGCGGCGGAAGATTTTCGAACTGGGGTTGCTGAACAGTTTTTCGCCAGTCGTGCGGCCGATGATGTAGTTGGTGCTGTCGCCCAGAATGGCCGCCGCCATCAGCAGGCCTGCCAGCAGGACCGGGTCCATGCCGCCGCCGGCGGCCACGGCGCCGGCGATGAACAGCAGCGAATCGCCCGGCAGGAACGGCATCACCACCAGGCCGGTTTCGCAGAAGATGACAGCGAAGAGGATCGCGTAGATCCAGGGGCCGTAGTTGGTAACCAACAGATCGAGGTAGGTATCGAGATGCAGGATTAAGTCCAGCGGGTTGAATTCCATGTACAGCACCTGTGTTCTAGACCCGTTTTACGGGCACGCGATGACAGACAATGCCCTGGGCGACGGCATGATGACCTGTTGGTGGGTAAAATTTCACACATGGCAGGTCGAAGCATTATACGGCGAAGTAGGAAACCTGCCCGGGGAGTTTGTAGCGGGGGGTTACTGCGCAAGCCTGTGCTGGCCTCTTCGCGGGCGCGCCCGCTCCCACAGGTACTGCACAGCCCTTGAGCCTTGTGCAGTACCTGTGGGAGCGGGCGTGTCGAGTCGTCGAACCGCCGCGAAGAGGCCGGTGCAGGTCAGTCCTTGTTGATCGGCAGGATGTAGTTCTCGAACTCGGTGTCCTTGCGAAAGCCGATCGACTCATAAGTCTTGCGCGCCACCTCGTTGTTGGCACTGGTCGATACCCGCATGCGCACCGCCTGGGTATCCTTGGCCATTTTCTTGGCCTCACGCATCAAGTGGTCGGCCACCAGCATGCGCCGCGAGTCTTCGGCGACGAAGATGTCGTTGAGGATCCATACGCGTTTGAGGGATAGCGACGAAAAGCTCGGATACAGCTGGCAGAAACCGAGCAACTTACCGTCATCATCGTCCGCCAGGGCCAGGTAGATTACCGATTCTTCGCGTTTGAGGCGCTTTTCCAGAAAGGCACGAGAACTGTCCGGATAAGGGAGCTGCCCATAGAACTCGCGGTATCTGACAAACAGCGGAGTGAGCAGGTCGAGGTGTTCCAGGGTTGCCTTGATGATGCGCATGTGCGGCCCTCAGAGTCCATTTGGGGAAACAGCGGAATGCCTGCAGCGTTCATGGGCATGCTGCCCCAATGCTGGCCATCTGTGCAATCCGCCTTCCGTGACATGTTCTTTAACCTTCGCCGAGCAGGAAGTTGCCTCGCTGGGCAGGGGCATTTTCACTGTCGATGCTATGGACCTCGGCCTCGTCCTTAAGATTCACGCCGGAAAGCTGCCGGCGGCAGGCTTCGCGCATCAGGTATAGCAGGCGATGGGCGGCCATGCCGTAGCTCAGGCCCTCCAGGCGGACATTGGAGATGCAGTTGCGATAGGCATCGGTCAGGCCGACCTTGGGTGCGTAGGTGAAATACAGGCCGAGGCTGTCTGGCGAGCTCAGCCCCGGGCGTTCACCGATCAGCATCACGGTCATGCGGGCGCCGAGCAGCTGGCCAACTTCATCCGCCACCGCCACCCGGCCTTGCTCCACCAGCACCACCGGGGCGCTGGTCCAGCCGTCGGCGGCGGCCTGCTCCTCGAAGCGGGCCAGGAACGGCAAGGTATGGCGGTGCACGGCCAGGGCCGAGAGGCCGTCGGCGACCACGATGGCCAGGTCGACCCCATCGGGGTTGGCCTGGGCATGCTGGCGCAAGCGTTCGGCCGAGTCTTCGTTCAGCCGCCGGCCCAGGTCGGGGCGTTGCAGGTACTGGTGGCGGTCGCTGGCGGCGCTGTGCAACACCAGGCTGTCGCGGCCACGGTCCTTGAGCTGTTCGCTCAGGGCGGCGTGGTCGAAGGCCAGGTGCACGGCATCGCGGGCCTGGGCGTGGGCGAACTGGAAATCCAGTTGTGCGCGGGTGGGCAGGCTGGTGCCGCAACGGCCGAGGGCGATACGCGCCGGGGTCAGGTTGCGCAGGGCCAGCCAGGGATTTTCTTGAGCGGGCGGGGTACGGTCTGCCATGGTCACCTCTTATGCCAGCTGCGCCAAGGCCTGGCGGAATGCCGGCGGCAGGTTGTCGCCAAAGCGCACGCGGCCATCGGCCTGGGTGAAGATGCCGGTGCGTTGCAGCCAGGCTTCGAATTCCGGCCCGGGCTTCAGGCCGAGGGTCTGGCGCGCGTAGAGCGCGTCGTGGAACGACGTGGTCTGGTAGTTGAGCATGATGTCGTCGGAACCGGGGATGCCCATGATGAAGTTGATCCCGGCTACGCCCAGCAGGGTCAGCAGGGTGTCCATGTCGTCCTGGTCGGCTTCGGCGTGGTTGGTGTAGCAGATGTCGCAACCCATCGGCACACCGAGCAGCTTGCCGCAGAAGTGGTCTTCGAGGCCGGCGCGGATGATCTGCTTGCCGTTGTACAGGTACTCGGGGCCGATGAAACCGACCACGGTGTTGACCAGAAACGGTTTGAAATGGCGGGCCACGGCGTAGGCGCGGGTTTCGCAGGTCTGCTGGTCGACCCCGTGGTGGGCGTTGGCCGACAGCGCGCTGCCCTGGCCGGTCTCGAAGTACATCAGGTTCTGCCCGAGGGCGCCGCGCTTGAGCGACAGGCCCGCCTCGTAACCTTCCTGCAGCACGTTGAGGTTGATGCCGAAGCCGGCGTTGGCCGCCTCGGTGCCGGCAATCGACTGGAACACCAGGTCCAGCGGCACGCCGCGGTTGATCGCTTCGATCGAGGTGGTGACGTGGGTCAGCACGCAGGCCTGGGTGGGGATGTCGTAGCGCTGGATGATGGCGTCGAGCATTTCCAGCAGGGCACAGATCGAGGCGATGCTGTCGGTGGCCGGGTTGATGCCGATCATGGCGTCGCCGTTGCCGTAGAGCAGGCCGTCGAGGATGCTGGCGGCGATGCCGGCCGGCTCGTCGGTGGGGTGGTTGGGCTGCAGGCGGGTCGACAGGCGCCCGCGCAGGCCCATGGTGCCGCGGAACTGGGTGACCACGCGGATCTTCTGCGCCACCAGCACCAGGTCCTGCACGCGCATGATCTTCGACACTGCCGCAGCCATTTCCGGGGTCAGCCCCGGGGCGAGCGCGCGCAGGCTGTGCTCGTTGGCCTCGTCGCTGAGCAGCCAGTCGCGCAGGCCGCCAACGGTCAGGTGGCTGACCGGGGCAAAGGCTTGGGCGTCATGGGTATCGACGATCAGCCGGGTGATTTCGTCCTGTTCGTAGGGGATCAGTGCTTCATTCAGAAAATGCGCCAGCGGGATGTTGGCCAGGGCCATTTGCGCGGCCACCCGCTCGCCGTCGTTGGTGGCCGCGACGCCAGCCAGAAAGTCCCCGGAACGGGCCGGGCTGGCCTTGGCCATCACTTCCTTGAGGCTGTCGAAGCGGTAGACCAGGTGGCCTACCGTGTGAACGAAACTTGCCATACAGAATCTCCAGAGCCGCGGGCTGGCCCGCGGCAGGTGGCTTTGATCAGTGCAGGGCCTCTTCGGCCTTCTGGATCGCGGCGAATTCCTCTTCCGGTGTACCCGCGACCAGGTGGTGGCGGCTGTAGAACGCAAAGTAGGCGATCAGTACCGCATAGATCACCGCAGCGCCAATCACCACCCGTGGGTCGACCAGGAAGCCCGCGACCACGGCGATACAGGCCAGCACCAGGGCCAGGCCCGAGGTGAAGATGCCGCCTGGGGTGCGGTAAGGGCGCTCCATTTTCGGCCGGCGGACGCGCAGGGTGATGTGCGCAGCCATCATCAGCACATACGACAGTGTGGCACCGAATACCGCCACCAGGATCAGCAGGTCGCCCTGGCCGGTCAGCGACAGGGCGAAACCGATGATCCCGGGGATCACCAGCGCCATGACCGGGGCCTTGCTCTTGTTGGTTTCCGACAGCTTGCGTGGCAGATAGCCGGCGCGGGAAAGGGCGAAAATCTGCCGCGAATAGGCGTAGATGATCGAGAAAAAGCTGGCGATCAAGCCGGCCAGGCCCACCAGGTTGACGAAGCTGCCCATCCAGGTGGAGCCGCCGTAGGCCTTGGCCAGCGCCTCGACCAGCGGGTTGCCGGATGCCTTCAGCGCTTCGGAGCCCGCACCGCCTGGGCCGACCACCAGGATCAGCAGGGCGAAGGCCAGCAGCACCAGCATCGCGCCGATCAGGCCGCGCGGCAGGTCACGCTTGGGGTTCTTGGTTTCTTCGGCGGCCAGTGGCACACCTTCGACGGCGAGGAAGAACCAGATGGCATAGGGGATCGCGGCCCACACACCGACATAGCCGAACGGCAGGAAGCTGCTGGCCCCGGCGGCGTCCGTTTGGGCGATGTCGAACAGGTTGGCTGCATCAAAATGGGGCACCATCGCCACCAGAAACACCGCCAGGGCGATGGCGGCAATGGCGGTGATGATGAACATCAGCTTCAGCGCTTCACCCACGCCGAAGATGTGGATGCCGATGAAGACCACGTAGAACGCCAGGTAGATCATCCAGCCACCGATGCCGAACAGTGACTGGCAGTAGGCGCCGATGAACGTGGCGATGGCGGCGGGGGCGATGGCGTATTCGATGAGGATCGCCGTACCGGTCAGGAAGCCGCCCCACGGGCCGAAGGCACTGCGGGCAAAGCCGTAGCCGCCGCCTGCGGTGGGGATCATCGAGGAAAGCTCGGCCAGCGAGAAGCACATGCACAGGTACATCGTGGCCATCAGCAGGGTGGCGAGGAACATGCCGCCCCAGCCACCCTGGGCCAGGCCGAAGTTCCAGCCGGCATAGTCGCCGGAAATCACATAGGCAACACCCAGGCCCACCAGCAGTACCCAGCCGGCGGCGCCTTTTTTCAGTTCACGTTGCTGGAAATAGTCCGACCCGACTTTTTCGAAGTCGACGGAAGACCCTGCCGGTGCACCGGCGGAATGATCGCTTGGCATAGTTTCACCTGTTTTTTTTCTTGGTGGCCGGAAGGGGTTCGGGCCGATGGTGATGGGTACTGCAGGAAGCGAGCCAGAGCGGTTGGTACACGGTTGCCGCTCTGGATTTTGTGTTTGCAGGCCAGGCCTCTTCGCGGGCTTGCCCGCTCCCACAGGTACTGCGCGAATCCTGTGGGAGCGGGCGTGCCCGCGAAGGGCGCGACGCGGTTTAGAAGAAGCCCAGCGGGTTGATGTCGTAGCTCACCAGCAGGTTCTTGGTCTGCTGGTAGTGGTCGAGCATCATCTTGTGGGTTTCACGGCCAACGCCGGACTTTTTGTAGCCGCCGAACGCGGCATGCGCCGGGTACAGGTGGTAGCAGTTGGTCCACACGCGGCCTGCCTTGATGCCGCGGCCCATGCGGTAGGCGCGGTTGATGTCGCGGGTCCACACGCCGGCACCGAGGCCGAACTCGGTGTCGTTGGCGATCGCCAGGGCTTCGGCTTCGTCCTTGAAGGTGGTGACGCTGACCACCGGGCCGAAGATTTCTTCCTGGAACACGCGCATGCGGTTGTTGCCTTTGAGCAGGGTCGGCTGAATGTAGTAGCCGGTGGCCAGCGAGCCTTCGAGTTTTTCCACCTTGCCGCCGGTCAGCAGTTCGGCGCCTTCTTCCTGGGCAATCTGCAGGTACGAGAGAATCTTCTCGAACTGCTGCTGCGAGGCCTGGGCGCCGACCATGGTGTCGGTGTCGAGTGGGTCGCCGCGCTTGATCTGCAGGACCTTCTTCATCACCACTTCCATGAACTGCGGGTAGATCGACTCCTGCACCAGGGCGCGCGATGGGCAGGTGCACACTTCGCCCTGGTTGAAGAACGCCAGCACCATGCCTTCGGCGGCCTTGTCGATGAAGCTTGGCTCGGCCTGCATGATGTCTTCGAAGTACACGTTCGGCGACTTGCCACCCAGCTCGACGGTGGACGGGATGATGTTCTCGGCAGCGCATTTCATGATGTGCGAGCCGACCGGGGTGGAGCCGGTGAAGGCGATCTTGGCGATGCGCTTGCTGGTGGCCAGGGCTTCACCGGCCTCGCGGCCATAACCCTGGACGACGTTGAGCACGCCTTTGGGCAGCAGGTCGCCAATCAGCTCGACCAGTACGGTGATGCCCAGCGGGGTCTGCTCGGCCGGCTTGAGCACCACGCAGTTGCCGGCGGCCAGGGCTGGCGCGAGCTTCCAGGCGGCCATCAGGATCGGGAAGTTCCACGGGATGATCTGCCCGACCACGCCCAGCGGTTCGTGGATGTGATAGGCCACGGTATTTTCGTTGATTTCGGCGGCGCCGCCTTCCTGGGCGCGGATGCAGCCGGCGAAGTAGCGGAAGTGGTCGACGGCCAGCGGGATGTCGGCGTTGAGGGTTTCGCGGACCGGCTTGCCGTTGTCCCAGGTTTCGGTGATGGCCAGGATTTCCAGGTTCTGTTCGATACGGTCGGCGATCTTCAGCAGGACGTTGGAGCGGTCCTGCACCGAGGTGCGGCCCCAGGCGTCGGCGGCGGCATGGGCGGCATCCAGGGCTTTGTCGATGTCTTCGGCAGTGGAGCGGGGGAATTCGGCGATCAGCTTGCCGTTCACCGGAGAAGTGTTTTCGAAATACTGCCCTTTGACCGGAGCTACGAACTCACCGCCGATGTAGTTGCCGTAGCGGCTCTTGAAGGAAACCTTGGCGCCCTCGGTACCGGGATGTGCGTAACGCATGGTGTGTCTCCTGGCTATTGTGTTTGTTAGGGAGTTGAAAAGCGTAGAGCAAAGGTTGGGCCAGCGTGGCGAGCCCTAGCCAAATCAATGACTTGAGTCACCTGCACGGCGCCATTGCTGCGTCTGTGTGCCAGCGCTGGCACGGCCTGGGTGACACTTTGTACCGTTTGCGGTACGTGCTTGACCGGGCGGTCGCTGCGGAGGATGCTGGCTGAAATCTCTATCTGCGGAGAACAACAACAAATGCAGAACAACGCATTCAGCCGCCATGCCCAGCAAGTGCATACCGTTGCCCGTGGCGAAGCTGGCAGCGACCCTTCCATTGCCCGTTCCTGGCTGCGCTGCCTGGACGACTACCACCTTGACCCGTCAGTGATCGAGGCACCGGTGGTGCTCGAGCACGGCCGCCTGCTGGAGAGCCGCGAGCGCCTGCGCCAGGTGCTGAAGATCGCCGACCACGAGATGAACAGCCTGCACCAGCAGCTGTCCGGTACCGGCCATGCGGTGCTGCTCACCGACGCCCGTGGTGTGATCCTCAACTGTGTCACCGCGCCCACCGAGCGGCGCAGCTTCGAGCGTGCCGGGCTATGGCTGGGCGCGGACTGGAGCGAGGCCCGCGAGGGCACCAACGGCATCGGCACGTGCCTGGTCGAACGCCAGGCCCTGACCATTCACCAGGGCGAGCATTTTCGTGGCCGGCACACCGGCCTGACCTGCTCGGCAAGCCCGGTATTCGACCCGCACGGCGAGCTGCTGGCGGTGCTCGATGTGTCCTCGGCGCGGCCGGACGTGTCGCGTCAGAGCCAGTTCCACACCATGGCGCTGGTCAACCTCTCGGCGAAGATGATCGAGAGCTGTTATTTCCTGCGTCATTTCGAGCAGCAATGGTTGCTGCGCTTCCATGTGCAAGCCGAGTCGGTCGGCCAGTTCAGCGAAGGGTTGCTGGCGTTCGATGGCGATGGCTGCATCTGCGCCGCCAACCAGAGTGCCCTGAACCTGTTGAGTACCATTCGTGGCGGTGTGTTGGGCAAGCCGTTGGAGATGTTCTTCGCCTGCAGCCATGACGAGCTGTTCAGCCGTGCCACGCCAGTCGGCAGTACGGTCTGGCCGTTGCGCACCCGCGATGGCCGCCAGGTGTTCGCCAGCCTGCGCGGGCAGGCGAGGGCGTCGCTCTGGACGGTGCCGGCCAGCCTGCCCCAGGCCAGGCCCGCTGCGCAGCCGGGCATCTGCCTGCTGGACCCGGCCTTGCAGCACGACTTCAACCGTGCCGTACGCGTGTTCGAGCGCGACGTGCCGCTGCTGCTGCGCGGCGAGACCGGTTGCGGTAAAGAGGCCTTCGCCCAGGCCGTGCATCAGGCCAGTTTGCGCCGTGGCAAGCCGTTCGTGGCGGTGAACTGTGCGTCGATCCCCGAGAGCCTGATCGAGAGCGAGCTGTTCGGCTATCGCGGCGGCAGTTTTACTGGAGCGCGCAAGGAAGGCATGCGCGGCAAGCTGTTGCAGGCCGATGGCGGTACCTTGTTGCTGGACGAGATCGGCGACATGCCGCTGGCGTTGCAGACCCGCCTGCTGCGGGTGCTGGAAGAGCGCCAGGTGGTGCCGATTGGCGGTGAGCCGCAGGCGGTGGATGTACGTATCGTCAGTGCCACGCACCGCGACTTGCTGGAGCGGGTGGAGCAGGGCAGTTTCCGCGAAGACTTGTACTACCGGCTCAATGGCCTGGAGGTGGCGTTGCCGGCGGTGCGCGAGCGCACGGACAAGGAAGCCTTGCTGGAGTTTCTGTTGCGTCAGGAAGCGCAGGGGCAGCTTGTGCAATTGGCACCTGAGGCGCGGCAGGCGCTGCTGGACTTTACCTGGCCGGGGAACGTGCGGCAGATGCGCAATGTGCTGCGGACGCTCGTCGCCTTGTGCGAAGGCGCCCTTATCCGGTTCCCGGACCTTCCCACCGTTGTCAGGACTCACGCGACCCCTGTGGGAGCGGGCTTGCCCGCGAACGAGGGCAACGCCCTCGCCTTGCATTGTCACGCCGGGCCTCTTCGCGGGCAGGCCCGAACCCTCAGGCCCGGTGTCGGGCCTGAGGGTTCGGTGGGCGTCGATGTATTGCAGGGCGCAGAACGTCAGGCGCTGATGGACGTGCTGGTGGCAAAACACTGGCACTTGACCCGGGTCGCCGAGCACCTGGGCATAAGCCGCAATACCTTGTATCGAAAACTGCGCAAACACGGCATCGCCAGGGGCGTCTGAGCAAAACACCGGGTGCGATTTCCCGCGCCCTGGGCTACCCTGCCTCGAAGTTTTGCGAGGTCGACCATGCATATTCATATTCTCGGTATTTGCGGCACTTTCATGGGTTCGCTGGCCGTGCTGGCTAAAGAGCTCGGCCACCGTGTCACCGGCTCCGACGCCAACGTCTATCCACCCATGAGTACCCAGCTCGAATCCCAGGGCATCGAGCTGACCCAGGGCTATGACCCGGCTCAGCTGGACCCGGCGCCGGACCTGGTAGTCATTGGCAACGCCATGTCGCGGGGCAACCCTGCAGTGGAGCATGTGCTGAACAAGGGCCTGCCCTATGTGTCCGGCCCGCAGTGGCTTGCCGACCATGTGCTGCAAGGCCGCTGGGTGCTGGCGGTCGCGGGTACCCACGGCAAGACCACCACCAGCAGCATGCTCGCCTGGGTGCTGGAGCACGCCGGCATGAGCCCGGGGTTCCTGATCGGCGGCGTGCCGCAGAACTTCTCGGTATCGGCGCGCCTGGGCGGCACGCCGTTCTTCGTGGTCGAGGCCGACGAATACGACAGCGCCTTCTTCGACAAGCGCTCGAAGTTCGTGCATTACCACCCGCGTACCGCGATCCTCAACAACCTTGAGTTCGATCACGCGGATATCTTCCCCGATCTGGCATCCATCGAGCGGCAGTTTCACCACCTGGTGCGGACCATTCCGAGTGAAGGCCTGGTCATTCACCCGACCACCGAGCAGGCGCTGGAGCGCGTGATCGGCATGGGCTGCTGGACCCCGGTGCAGACCACCGGTGAAGGTGGCCAGTGGCAGGCGCGCCTGCTCAGCGCCGACGGATCGCGTTTCGAGGTGCTGTTCGAGGGTGAGGCGCAGGGTGTGGTGGACTGGGCCCTGACTGGTCAGCACAACGTCGCCAACGCCTTGGCCACGCTGGCCGCTGCGCGTCATGTGGGCGTGGTGCCGGCCATGGGCATCGCAGGCCTGAGCGTGTTCAAGAGCGTCAAGCGGCGCATGGAGAAGGTCGCTGAAGTTCAGGGCGTGACCATCTACGACGACTTTGCCCACCACCCGACCGCCATTGCCACCACCCTCGACGGCCTGCGCAAGCGTGTTGGTGAAGCACCGGTCATCGCCATCATCGAGCCGCGCTCCAACTCCATGAAGCTCGGCGCCCACCGTGACGGCTTGCCGGAAAGCGTCAACGACGCCGACCAGGTGATCTGGTACGCGCCCGCCAACCTGGGCTGGGACCTGGCTGCCACCGCGGCGCAATGCAAGGTGCCAAGCGTGGTCGCTGACAGCCTCGAAGCGATCATCGAGCGGGTCAAGGGCCAGGCACGCCCTGGCACCCACGTGGTGATCATGAGCAACGGCGGCTTCGGCGGCCTGCACGGCAAGCTGGCTGAGGCCTTGAAGTGAGCGGGCCGGAACGTATCACCCTGGCCATGACCGGCGCCTCCGGGGCGCAGTATGGCCTGCGCCTGCTCGATTGCCTGGTGCGCGAAGACCGTGAGGTGCATTTCCTCATCTCCAAGGCCGCGCAGCTGGTGATGGCCACCGAGACCGATGTGGTGCTGCCGGCCAAGCCGCAGGCCATGCAGGCGTTTCTTACCGAATACACCGGTGCTGCCGACGGGCAGATTCGCGTGTACGGCAAGGAAGACTGGATGTCGCCGGTGGCTTCGGGCTCCGGTGCACCCGCGGCGATGGTGGTGGTGCCGTGTTCTACCGGTACCTTGTCGGCGATCGCCACCGGTGCCTGCAACAACCTGATCGAGCGCGCCGCCGACGTTACCCTCAAAGAGCGTCGGCAGCTGATCCTGGTGCCGCGCGAGGCGCCATTCTCGACCATTCACCTGGAGAACATGCTCAAGCTGTCGCAGATGGGTGCGGTGATCCTGCCAGCGGCGCCGGGGTTCTATCACCAGCCGCAGACCATCGATGACCTGGTCGACTTCGTTGTGGCGCGCATCCTCAACCTGCTGAGCATTCCGCAGGACATGTTGCCGCGTTGGGGTGAGCATCATTTCGGTGCTGACGATTGAGGCATTTGCTGGCTGGTTTGCTGGCGGCAAGCCTGCTTGGCGGCTGCGCCACGGTACGCACGCTGGATGCCAACAAGCCGGGGGCGCCGGTGGTGTATGCCGGGACCCGGCTGGACATGTATGTGATCAATGGCGGGTGCTGCCCCAAGGATCGCTTCGGGGCTGAGGCGCCGGCGTATCCACACCTGGACCTGCCGGGCAGCATGCTGCTGGATACGCTGTTCCTGCCGCTGTCGTTGCTGACGGCGGCAGGCATAGGGTTCCAGGCTACGGGCGGCCTGTAGGGTTATTTCTTGCCCAGCTTGCGCAACTCATCGGACTCGATAACCCGGATGCCGTCCTCTTCCTCCAGCGCCAGGCGCCACAAGGCCCGGGCCAGGGTGCAAGCCTCGATCCCACGGTATTTACCCGGTATCAACTTCGCAAACGGCGATGCCAGCCTCTCGCCGAGCCGTGGTTGTATCCGTTCACCGAGCAACAGCGACGGCCGCACGATGGTCAGTTGTGGCCAGTCCTGAGCCTTGAGCGCTTCTTCCATCTCGCCCTTGACCCGGTTGTAGAAAATCGGTGACTTGGGGTCGGCACCAATGGCGCTGACCACCAGCAGATGCCGTGCCCCCATTTCCCGTGCGCGCTTGCTGAAGGCCACGACCATGTCCAGGTCGACGGCGCGAAACGCTTGCTCCGAGCCCGCCTGCTTGAGGGTTGTGCCCAGGCAGCAGTAGGCAATATCGACACGGCCGGCCAGGCGCGGGAGAAACACAGCCGGGTCGCCCACGGGGTTTTCCAGGTGGGGGTGCTCGGCCAATGGCCGACGCGTCGGTGCCAGCACGCGACTGATGGTGGGCTCGTTGAGCAGGCGGTCGAGCAGGTGCTCGCCAGTAAGGCCGGTGGCTCCGGCAAGCAGGACATGCTGAGGCGTCAAATACATGATGTCTCTCCCTTGTTACACACAAGCTTAGCGGCTGGCCGGCGTTTTTGCCTGTTCCTCCGCCTTGGCCTGTGCCGCATTACGCAGGGCTTCTTCGGCCTGGTGCTTACGCAGTTGCTGCCAGTGTGCCAGTACTGCGGGCGGTGCCCAGAATTGTGGTTCGGAGGCTTCGAAGCCTTCCCTTCGTTCTCTTTCGGCAACGCTGGTACGCGCCAGTTCAAACGCTTGTTTCAGGTCGTCCGTCTGGTTCAGGGCCTCGGCGAACAAGGCATCGCCGAAGTAGGTGAAGTCGGCTTCTTCCGAGCAACCGAACGATACCCGGTCGGCACGTGCCGCGGTCATGATCAGCGTGCGCTCATCCTTGAGCGGGGCGATGTAGCCACCTGAATAGCAGGCGGAGATGACAATGATCTTGTCGCGGTCCTTGAGTGGGGCCAGGGCGCTGGCCAGTTCGTCGGCGGACAGGTCGGCCAGTTGCAGGCGCGGCTGGTCGAGCACCAGTTGGTGGTCCTGGCTGCCGTGGCTGGTCAGGTAGATGAAGATCAGGTCTTCCGGGCCGCTGCGTTCGGCCAGGGTGCGGGCAGCGCGGGTGAGGTTCTCGCGGGTGGCCATGGGGCGGGTGGTCATCTGGTCGCGGTGGTTGACCAGGGTGACTTGCCCGCGGGCGCCGAAGCGCACCTTGAGCATGTTGCTGACATAGTCGGCTTCGCGCAGGAACACGCTTTGCTGGCCATCGCCGGCCAGGACCAGGCTGTACAGCTGGACGGGTGGCGCCGAGCGCGGTACCCGGGCCAGGGCCTCGTCGAGCAGGCGGCCCTGGTTGAGCAGGGCCAGGTCCAGCGGGTCGGGCAGCAGCTTGCCTTTCTGGTCACGTACGCGTACGCCATTGACCCAGAAGCCGCTTTCGACCTGGCCGCTGGCCAGGGTCAGCTTGCCGTGGCCCTGGTAGGCGTCGTTGTCGAAGCCACCGACGTATTGGCTGCCATCGGGCAGCTGCAGGCTGCCCTGGCCCGACAGGCGCCAGTCTGCGAACGAGCCTTTGTAGTGGCTGCCGTCGCTGCCGAGCAGTTCGCCTTCGCCGATCAGCGAGCCGTCCTTGAAGTCGCCGATCCACACGTCGCCGTCGGCGTTTTCGTAGCGGCCGCGGCCTTCCAGGCGGTTGTCCTTGAATTCACCGATGTATTGCTCGCCATCGACGCTGTCGTAGGTGCCGCTGCCTTGCAACTGGCCATCGACGAAGCGGCCGCTGAACTGGTTGCCGCTGGCATCGCTGCGCACGCCTGCGCCATTGGGCTTGCCCATGGCGAACAAGCCCTGGTAGCGGCTGCCATCGGCCAGCTCCAGTTCGCCTGCACCTTCGTACTGGTCGTCCTTGAACTGGCCGCGGTAGGTCTGGTCGGCCTGCTTGAGGCTGCCTTCGCCGTCACGCCGGCCATGGCTGAACGTGCCGGCATAGTGGCTGCCGGGGGTGGTCAGGTCGCCCAGGCCGTGGAACAGCCCCTTGTCGAACTGGCCGCGGTAGACCTCGCCATTGCTGCCGTGCCACTCGCCCAGGCCATGCCACTGGCCGTCCTTGAAGTTGCCGGCGTACCAGCTGCCGTTGGGGTAATCGATGCGCCCCTCGCCCTGCAGCAGGCCATCGACCACCTGGCCCCGGTAGCGACCGCCATCGGGCAGGCGCGCGTCGGGCGGCGACAACGACTCACCATCGCCACAGGCAGCGAGCATCAGGATCAGTGCGAGGGGTAGCAGTGGACGCATGGCGGAATCCGGGCAAAAGGTCTGCCGAGTATGCCGCAGAATGGGGGGCGGAGGTATCTGTGATCCAATCGAAAATCGGTGTTGGATTCTTCGCGGGCAAGCCCGCTCCCACAGGTACTGTAAAAGGCTCGAGCCTTGTGCTGATTGTGGGAGCGGGCTTGCCCGCGAAGAGGCCGGGTCAGACGAAGCAGAGCGAAAGCGGTTCGGCGATGTAGGCCGGCTTCTCTTCGCCTTCGATCTCCAGGGTAACGGTGGCTTTGAGCAGCCACTGACCAGGCTTCTTCTCGATCACCTCGCCCAGGTCCACCTTCAAGCGCACCTTGCTGTTGACCTTCACCGGCTGAATGAATCGCACGCTGTCGAGCCCGTAGTTGACCACCATCTTCAGCCCTTCGGGCATTACCAGGATGTCTTCCATCAGCTTGGGAATCAGCGACAAGGTCAGGAAACCGTGAGCGATGGTGGTGCCGAATGGGGTTGTCGCCGCCTTTTCCGGGTCCACATGGATGAACTGGAAATCGCCGGTGGCTTCGGCGAACAGGTTGATGCGCTGCTGGTCGATCTTCAGCCAGTCGGAACGTCCCAGCTCCTTTCCAACGTACTGCGTAAGCTCGTTTACCGGTACATAGGGCATCGCGACTCTCCAGGTTGTCATTTGGTACGAGAGTGCAAGATCAGCACGGCCAACCGTTTCAGTCAAGATGCCCGCTTTTCGGCGAATATCGGCTTATACGCCGCGCGTGCTTATAATGGCCGGCATGCCTGAAGGAGATCCTTATGCTGTTGCGTGGTTTGACCTGGCTGGTGCTGTTTCAGCTGCTGGGTACGGCGCTCAATCACTTGTGCGTGCCGATTCTGCCGGGCCCGATCATCGGCCTGTTGCTGCTGCTGTGTTTCCTCATGGCCCGTGGCGAGGTCGGCAAGCCGCTGAACGAGGCCGCCGGCAGCCTGCTGCGTTGCCTGCCGCTGCTGCTGGTGCCGCCTGCGGTGGGGGTGATGGTCTACGCCAAGGACATTGCCGCAGACTTCTGGGCGATTGCCGGTGCCTTGCTGATTTCCTGCCTGGTGACCCTAGTGTTCGTTGGTTTGCTGATGCAGAAACTGATCAACCGCCAGCACGGCAAGCGTGAGGAGCAGCCATGACCCTCGACTGGCAAGGCGCGCTCGACGCCGTCATCCATCATCCCCTGTTCGGCATCGGTATCACCTTGGGCGCCTACCAGATCGTGCTGGCCGCCTATGAAAAGACGCGCTGGATCTTCCTGCAACCGGTACTGGTGTCGATGCTGCTGGTGATCGGCGTACTGCTGGCCTGCGGTATCAGCTACGCCGAATACCGCAAGAGCACCGAGATCATGAACATCCTGCTCGGCCCCGCTACCGTGGCCCTGGCGGTGCCGCTCTACCTCAACCTGCGGCGTATCCGGCAGCTGTTCTGGCCGACATTTACTACGCTGGTAGTCGGAGGCCTGTTCGCCACGGTCTGCTGCCTGCTGCTGGGCTGGTGGTTCGGAGCCGAACACATGATCCTGATGACCATGGCACCGAAATCGGTGACTTCGCCGATTGCCATGCTGGTGGCCGAACAGATTGGGGGTGTGGCGGCGTTGGCGGCTGTGTTCGTCCTGATTACCGGTGTGATCGGGGCAATCTTCGGCCCGGCGCTGCTGACCCGGCTGGGTGTGCACAGCCCGGAGGCGCGTGGCATGTCGCTGGGGGTCACGGCACATGCCGTGGGCACTTCGGTGGCCTTGCAGGAAAGTGACGAGTGCGGCGCCTTTGCCGCACTGGCAATGAGCCTGATGGGGGTGGCCACGGCGGTGTTCCTGCCGTTGGCGGTCAGCCTGGTGGCTTGAGGAGTTGTGATGACGCTACCGCTGTTTCCCCTCAATACCGTGTTGTTTCCCGGTTGCCTGCTGGATCTGCAGATCTTCGAGGCGCGCTACCTGGACATGATTGGGCGCTGCATGAAGCAGGGTACCGGCTTTGGCGTGGTGTGCATCGTCGAAGGCGAGCAGGTCGGCAAGGCACCGCCGGTGGTGGCTTCGATCGGCTGCGAGGCGGTGATCCGTGACTTCGTCCAGCAGGACAACGGCTTGCTGGGCATTCGTGTGGAGGGTGTGCGCCGCTTCGAGTTGAGCCAGACCGACGTGCAGAAAGACCAGCTGCTGGTAGGCGAGGTGCACTGGCTGGCGGAGCAGCCGGACAGCCCATTGACCGACCAGGATGATGATTTGCTGGCGCTGCTGGTGGCCCTGGGCGAGCACCCGATGGTCGAGGCGCTGGACATGCCGCGGGATGTCGACGGGCGCCAGGCGTTGGCCAACCAGTTGGCGTATCTGTTGCCGTTCATGGAAGAGGACAAGCTGGACCTGCTGGCGATCGACTCGCCGGCGCAGCGGCTGGAAGAGATCCAGAAGCTGCTGGAGCGGATTCAGGGTGAGCTGTTTGCCTGATTGATCTCTGTCATCAGTGCCCGCGAAGAGGCCGGTACAGGCGACCTCAATATTGGTAGCGCAGCAGTGCGTGAGGCAGCGCATGCATGGCAAAGAACGCCAGCAGCGCGGTGCACGCCGGCAGCACCAGCCACCACACCCGTTGCGGCAATGCCGTCAGCGGCTGCCGATATTGCACCAGCGTCAGGCTGAGTGCGCACACGCAACAAGCGAGCAAGGCCCCGGCCATGATGTCGGTCGGCCAGTGCGCCCCCAGATACACCCGTGACAAGGCAATCGCCAGCGCCGGAATGCAGCCCAGCATCACCCAGGTCAGGCGCATGCGCGGCGGCATGCCGCGCCCGGCCAGCACTGCCAGGGTCAGGAAGAACGCGAACGACGCCGAACTGTGCCCGCTGGGCATGCTGTAGCTGGTCAGCGGGTCGGTCAGCACTTCCGGCCTGGCCCGGGCAAACAACCATTTCAGCGAGCCGTTGGCCAATGCCGTGCCGATCAGCGTGCCGCCCGCGAACAGGGCATGGCGCCACTGCCGGGCGAGCAACAGCAAACCGGTGAGCAAACCGCCCAGGAAGAACTGGGTCTTGAAGTCGCCCAGGCGGGTCACCAGTACCACGGTCCCGTCCACGGCCCGGCTACGGTGCTCTTGCACCAAGGTCATCACGCCTTGGTCGAATTCGTGCAGGTAAGGCCAGCCAAGAAACACCGCCGTCAAGGCGATGAAGCTGAGGCCTGCGATCAGTCGGGTGCCATGACGCTGATCGCGCAGGCTGCTGTTCAGGCTCAGGCCGATCAGCACCGCCAGGGTGCCGGCGATGATCCCGGCATCCAGCCAGAAGCCTTCCGGCAACGGCAGGCGCATGGCTGCACCGGTAGCCCAGCCCGGCAGCAGGTAGGCGACCGACCAGCCCGCTCCCGCCACCAGGCTGACCGCGATGAAGCGTGGCAAGGGCATGTCGAACATCCCGGCGACCATCGGCAGCATCGGCCGCAGCGGGCCGATGAAGCGGCCGACCAGCAGGCTGGCAATGCCGTAGCGCTGGAAGTAGGCCTCGGCGCTGCCGATCCACTCCGGGTGGTGACGCAGCAACGGCAGGCGGCGGATGTTCTGGTGGAAGTACTTGCCGATGGTGTACGACAGCGCGTCACCGAGCAGGCCACCGAGGAACCCCAGCAGCAGGGTTTCCCCCAGGCTGAAGGCACCACTGCCCGCCAGCACGGCGACGGCGAACAGCAGCACGGTGCCCGGCACGATGATGCCGGCGATGGCCAGGCATTCCACGCAGGCCACCAGGAAAATCGCCACACCCAGCCATTGGGGGTTGGCACTGAGCCAGCCGGTCAGGCTGTCGAGCCATTGGCCCATGTTTCAGCTTCCTTGTTTGAGGATGAAAAAGTCTTGCCCTTCGACTTGGCCCCGGCGCAGCGGGTTCCGAGTGCAGAAGCGGGCGAATTCGGCATCGACGAAGCGGTATTGCAGGTGCTCGTCGCGGCCATGGGGGATGCCCAGGCGTGCGGCCTGGATTACCCGTGGCACGGCAATGCCGCAGTCCTCGACGTACAGGCGCTCCGGGTCGAAGCGTTGTGCGTCCCAGTGCGGCACTTTCAGGCCCATTGCCTTGCACAGCAGGGTCTGCCCGGCACACAGGCGTTCGGCTGGGCGCAGGTTGCCGCTGGCATCGGGGTTGTTCAGTTGCATCTGCGCCAGGCTGTTGGCGTCGGAGATGGCATCAACCCAAGGGTAGGCGGACTTGATCAATACCGCGTTACCAGGGCCCTTGGCGCTGAAATTGAGCGAATCGCCGCCGCGTGCGTAATACATGTAGATGTGCCCGCCATCGAGGAACAGCGCCTTGCGCTTCTCGGTGTAGCCTAGCGACGCATGGCTGCCCTTGTCGGTCAGGTAGTAAGCCTCGGTCTCGATGATCCGGGCCGCCAGCCACAGGTCGCCGTGGCGATGACGGATCACCTTGCCCAGCAATGCCTTGGCCAAGGTCTGGGCGTCGCGGTCGAAGAAACTGTCGGGGAGGGCGCGTGCAGGGCAGGGGGCTGAGTCTGGCATGCTGGCGGTTCGTGGCTATAAAGGCGGGGATGATAGCAATGAATGGCTTAATCGAGGCTGAACCAGGACAGTTCGATAAGCGCGGTTACATCTTTCCTATGGAATCTGCCGAGCCATTTTCTACCATCCGCCACCCGCCGCTGGGCGTATACCTGCGCGACAGTTATAATCAGCCGATTTCCCCTTCGCCAAGACACCGAACCCATGACTGAGTCCGTTCTTGACTACATGACCCGCCTGGGTCGCGCCGCACGCCAGGCTTCCCGCGTCATCGCACGTGCCAGCACCGCGCAGAAGAACCGCGCCCTGCAGGCCGCCGCCGATGCGCTGGATGCTGCGCGCGCCGAGCTTGCCGCAGCCAACGAACAGGACCTGGCCGCCGGCCGTGCCAATGGCCTTGAGCCTGCACTGCTCGACCGCCTGGCGCTGACCCCGGCGCGCATCGACGGCATGATCACCGGCCTGCGCCAGGTGGCCAGCCTGCCAGACCCGGTCGGCGCCATCCGCGACATGAGCTACCGCCCGTCGGGCATTCAGGTCGGCAAGATGCGCGTGCCGCTGGGGGTGATCGGGATCATTTACGAGTCGCGCCCGAATGTGACCATCGATGCCGCCAGCCTGTGCCTGAAGTCGGGCAACGCCACCATCCTGCGCGGCGGCTCCGAGGCCATCCACTCCAACCGCGCCATCGCCCTCTGCATCCAGCGTGGCCTGGCGGCGGCGGGGCTGCCGGCTGCCGTGGTGCAGGTGGTCGAGACCACCGACCGCGAAGCCGTTGGTGCACTGATCAGCATGCCCGAGTTCGTCGACGTCATCGTGCCGCGCGGCGGCCGTGGCCTGATCGAGCGTATCAGCCGTGATGCCCGCGTGCCGGTCATCAAGCACCTGGACGGCATCTGCCACGTCTACGTGGCCGAGCACGCCGACCTGGACAAGGCCTGGCGCGTGGCGTTCAACGCCAAGACCTACCGCTACGGCATCTGCGGCGCGATGGAAACCCTGCTGGTCGACCAGCGCGTGGCTGAAGGCTTCCTGCCGGAAATGGCCCGCCGCTTCCAGGAAAAGGGCGTCGAACTGCGTGGCTGCGAGCGTACCCGCGCGTTGATCGAGGCCACGCCGGCCACCGAAGACGACTGGCACACCGAGTACCTCGACGCGATCCTGTCGATCCGCGTCGTCGACGGCCTGGACCAGGCCATCGAGCACATCAACCAGTACGGCTCCCACCACACCGATTCGATCATCACCGAACACCAGGGCCAGGCCCGCCAGTTCATGGCCGAGGTCGATTCGGCGTCGGTGATGCTCAACACCCCGACCTGCTTCGCCGATGGCTTCGAATATGGCCTGGGCGCGGAAATCGGCATTTCCACCGACAAGCTGCACGCCCGCGGCCCTGTCGGCCTGGAAGGCCTGACCTGCGAGAAGTACGTGGTAGTCGGTGACGGCCAGCTGCGCGGCCAGGAGTCCTGCTGAGTTGAGCAAGGCCCAGGCAGTCCGGCGCATCGGCATTCTTGGCGGCACCTTCGACCCCGTGCACATCGGTCACCTGCGCAGCGCGCTGGAAGTGGCCGAGTTCATGGCGCTCGATGAGCTGCGCCTGTTGCCCAATGCCCGCCCGCCACACCGCGATACCCCGCAGGTGGCAGCGCAGGACCGGCTGGCCATGGTTCGCGAAGCGGTACAGGGCGTCGCCTGCCTGAGCGTCGATGCCCGCGAGCTTGAACGTGACAAGCCGTCGTACACCATCGACACGCTGGAGTCGATTCGCGCCGAACTGGGCGCCGCCGACCAGCTGTACCTGGTGCTGGGCTGGGACGCCTTCTGCGGCCTGCCTACCTGGCACCGCTGGGAAGAACTGCTGCAACACTGTCACATCCTGGTGCTGCAACGCCCGGATGCCGACGTTGAACCCCCTGACGAGCTGCGCAACCTGCTGGCTGCGCGCTCGGAGAGCGATCCCACCGCCATGTCCGGCCCGGCGGGGAATATTTCGTTCGTCTGGCAGACGCCGCTTGCGGTGTCGGCTACACAGATCCGACAGCTGCTGGCCAGCGGCAGGTCGGTGAGGTTCCTGGTGCCGGACGCCGTACTGGCCTACATCGAGGCGCACGAACTGTATCGTGCCCCTAACTGACGGTGCCCCAGGGCGCCTCATCCAAACGAGTTGAAGAGTTTTTTATGAGCAAGCAGAAAATCAATGGCGAAGCACTGGTCAAACTGACCATCAGCGCCCTGGAAGACGTCAAGGCCCAGGACATCCAGGTCATCGACGTGCGCGAAAAGCACAGCCTGACCGACTACATGATCATTGCCACCGGTACTTCCAACCGCCAGATCAACGCGATGCTGGAAAAGGTCCGTGAAGCGGTCAAGAAAGAGGGCGCGCAGCCCCTGGGTGAAGAAGGCAAGGGCGACAGCGACTGGGTACTGCTGGACCTGAACGACGTCATCGTTCACATGATGACCGCCGCTGCCCGCCAGTTCTACGACCTGGAGCGCCTGTGGCTGGGCGCCGAGCAGAGCCGTGCCGCCGATGCCAAGCACCACAGCCCGGAAAACGCCAGCGACTACTTCACCGACAAGCTCAAAGACCGGGAATAAGGAAGCGTCGTGCGTCTTCGCCTGATCGCGGTCGGCTCGCGCATGCCCAAGTGGGTCGAGGAAGGCTGGCATGAATATGCCAAGCGCCTGCCCCAGGAGCTGTCGCTCGAGCTGGTGGAAATCCCGCTGAACACCCGTGGCAAGAATGCCGACGTCGCCCGCCTGATCCGTCAGGAGGGCGAAGCCATGCTGAGCAAGGTTCAGCCTGGGGAACGCATCGTCACCCTCGAGGTCCATGGCAAGCCCTGGAGTACCGAGCAGCTGGCGACCGAGCTGGACCGCTGGCGCCTGGACTCGCGCACGGTGAATTTGATGGTGGGCGGCCCGGAAGGGCTGGCGCCTGAGGTCTGCGCGCGTGCCGAGCAACGCTGGTCGCTGTCGCCGCTGACCTTGCCGCACCCGTTGGTAAGGATACTCATCGGCGAGCAGATCTACCGCGCCTGGACGGTATTGTCCGGGCACCCTTACCACAAATGAGCCTGTAAGCAGTCCGATGTCGCAGCCGATTCGTCTCAAGGACCACGAGAAAGACGCCCGCCTGGTGCGTAACCGCGTCGTCGTCGGCGCGGTCGCGGTCATGCTGCTCATCTGCGTATTGATTGCGCGGCTGTATTACCTGCAGATCATCCAGTACGACTATCACTCGACGCTGTCGGAGAACAACCGGGTGCACGTGCAGCCGATTCCGCCGACACGTGGCCTGATTTTCGACCGCAACGGGGTGATCATTGCCGATAACCGGCCCAGCTTCAGCCTGTCGATGACCCGCGAGCGTGCGGGTAACTGGCAGGAAGTGCTGGATACCATCGTCGAAGTGCTGGAGCTGACAGCCGATGACCGGGCGCTGTTCGAGAAGCGCATGAAACAGGGGCGCCGGCCGTTCGAGCCGGTGCCGATCCTGTTCGAGCTGAATGAAGAGCAGATCGCCCGCGTGGCGGTCAACCAGTTCCGCCTGCCCGGTGTGGAAGTGGTCGCCCAGCTGGTACGCCACTACCCGCAGGGCCCGCATTTTGCCCATTCGGTCGGTTATGTCGGGCGGATCAACGAGAAAGAACTGAAGACCCTCGACCCGGTCAACTACAGCGGCACCCACCATATCGGCAAGACCGGCATCGAGCGCTTCTACGAGCCCGAACTGCACGGCCAGGTCGGTTACGAGGAAGTCGAGACCAACGCCCGCGGCCGTGTGCTGCGGGTGCTCAAGCGCACCGACCCGAAGCCGGGCAAGGACATCGTGCTGAGCCTCGACATCAAGCTGCAGGAAGCCGCCGAGGCCGCCCTGGGTGGCCGGCGTGGTGCGGTGGTGGCGCTCGACCCGCGCACCGGCGAGGTGCTGGCGATGGTCAGCCAGCCCAGCTTCGACCCCAACCTGTTCGTCACCGGCATCAGCTTCAAGGCCTATGCCGAGCTGCGCGACTCGATCGACCGGCCACTGTTCAACCGCGTACTGCGCGGCCTGTATCCGCCGGGCTCGACCATCAAGCCGGCGGTGGCCATTGCCGGCCTGGACAGCGGGGTGGTCAACGCCAGCAGCCGGGTATTCGACCCGGGCTACTACCAGTTGCCCAATTACGATCACAAGTACCGTAACTGGAACCGCACCGGTGACGGCTGGGTCGACCTGGACACCGCGATCATGCGCTCCAACGACACCTACTTCTACGACCTGGCCCACAAGATGGGTATCGATCGGCTGTCCAGCTACATGAACAAGTTCGGCATCGGCCAAAAGGTTGCCCTGGACATGTTCGAGGAGTCCCCGGGGCTGATGCCGTCGCGCGAGTGGAAGCGCGCCACCCGCCGGCAGGCCTGGTTCCCGGGTGAAACCCTGATCCTCGGTATCGGCCAGGGTTACATGCAGGCCACGCCGCTGCAGCTGGCCCAGGCCACCGCGCTGATCGCCAACAAGGGGGTGTGGAACCGCCCGCACCTGGCCAAGACCATCGAAGGCCAGCCACCGGTGGACCCCAACCCGATGGAAGACATCGTCCTGCGCGACAAGTCCGACTGGGCCAAGGTCACCCACGGCATGGAGCAGGTGATGCACAACGCCCGCGGTACTGCGCGCAAGGCTGCGGCCGGCGCCCAGTACCGTATCGCCGGCAAGAGCGGTACCGCCCAGGTGGTGGCGATCAAGCAGGGCGAGAAGTACGACCGCAACAAACTCCAGGAACGCCACCGCGACCACGCGCTGTTCGTCGCCTTCGCCCCGGCTGACGATCCGAAGATCGTGGTCTCGGTGATGGTCGAGAACGGTGAGTCCGGCTCCGGCGTTGCTGCGCCCGTCGTGCGGCAGATCATGGACGCCTGGCTGCTCGACGAGAACGGCCGGCTCAAGACTGAATTCGCGCCTACTACCGTCGCCCAGGAAACGGCCCCGTGAAGAACAATTTCGATCGCATGCTCTCCAGCGAGGACGTGATGCGTCGACGCGCCAGCTTCCTGCAGCGCATCCACATCGACGGCCCCTTGCTGATCATCCTGCTGACCCTCGCGGCCGGCAGCCTGTTCGTGCTCTATTCGGCCAGTGGCAAGAACTGGGACCTGCTGCTCAAGCAGGCCACCTCGTTCGGCATCGGCCTGGTCTCGATGTTCGTCATCGCCCAGCTGGAGCCGCGCTTCATGGCGCGCTGGGTGCCGCTGGCGTATCTGGTGGGGGTATTCCTGCTGGTGGTGGTCGATGTCATGGGGCACAACGCCATGGGCGCCACGCGCTGGATCAACATCCCCGGGGTGATCCGCTTCCAGCCTTCGGAATTCCTCAAGATCATCATGCCGGCGACCATCGCCTGGTACCTCTCCAAGCGCACCTTGCCGCCGCACCTGAAACACGTGGCAATAAGCCTGGTGTTGATCGGCGTGCCGTTCATTCTTATCGTCCGCCAACCTGACCTGGGCACGGCGCTGCTGATTCTCGCCTCTGGCGCATTCGTGCTGTTCATGGGTGGCCTGCGCTGGCGCTGGATTCTCAGCGTGCTGGCAGCGGCGGTGCCCGTAGCGGTGGCGATGTGGTTCTTCGTGATGCACGACTACCAGAAGCAGCGCGTACTGACCTTCCTCGACCCGGAGAGCGACCCGCTGGGGACCGGCTGGAACATCATCCAGTCGAAGGCGGCGATTGGTTCCGGCGGCGTGTTCGGCAAGGGCTGGCTGCTGGGTACCCAGTCGCACCTGGACTTTTTGCCGGAAAGCCACACCGACTTCATCATCGCGGTGCTTGGCGAAGAGTTCGGCCTGGTCGGCATCTGCCTGCTGCTGATCGTCTACCTGCTGCTGATCGGCCGCGGGCTGATGATCACCGCGCAGGCGCAGACCCTGTTCGGCAAGCTGCTGGCAGGCAGCCTGACCATGACTTTCTTTGTGTACGTGTTCGTCAATATCGGTATGGTCAGCGGCCTTCTGCCCGTGGTGGGCGTGCCGCTGCCCTTCATCAGCTATGGCGGAACATCGTTGGTGACGCTGTTGTCAGCGTTTGGCGTTCTGATGTCGATCCATACGCACCGCAAATGGATTGCACAGGTTTGAATAAGGTGAAGAATTTCATGCAAGCAGTGCGTAACTGGGCTGCCCGTTGTGCGCCGTGGATCGGCGCGGTGGGCCTGTTCGGCGCTGTACAGCTGGCCCATGCCGGCGATTACGACGGCTCGCCGCCAGTGACCGAGTTCGTCCTCCAGATGAGCCGCGACTATGGGTTTGCCCCCGAGCAATTGAACGGTGTATTCCGCGAGGTGCAGCGCAAGCAGTCGATCCTCGACGCCATCTCGCGCCCGGCCGAACGGGTCAAGCCGTGGAAGGAATACCGGCCGATGTTCATCACCGACGCGCGCATCGCCCGTGGCGTGGACTTCTGGCGCCAGCACGAGGCAGTGCTGGCCCGTGCCGAGCAGGCCTATGGCGTGCCGGCGCAGTACATCGTCGCGATCATCGGGGTGGAAACCTTCTTTGGCCGCAACACCGGCAACTACCGGGTGATCGATGCGTTGTCGACCCTGGCCTTCGATTACCCGCCGCGCGCGGAATTCTTCCGCAAGGAGCTGCGTGAGTTCCTGCTGCTGGCCCGTGACGAGCAGGTCGATCCGCTCACCCTCAAGGGTTCTTATGCCGGTGCCATGGGCCTGCCGCAGTTCATGCCGAGCAGCTTTCGCAACTACGCGGTGGACTTTGACGGCGACGGCCACATCAACATCTGGAACAACCCCGACGATGCCATCGGCAGCGTGGCCAGCTACTTCAAGCGCCATGGCTGGGTGGCCGGCGAAGGCGTGGTCAGCCGCGCCCAGGTTGCCGGTCCGCAGGCCGACCAGGGCCTGACCACCGGCATTGAACCGGTGAAAACGGTCGGGGAGTTGCGGGCGCTTGGCTGGTCGAGCCATGATGCGTTGCGCGATGATCTGCCGGTCACCGCCTTCCGCCTGGAGGGCGACAACGGCCCCGAGTACTGGATGGGCCTGAAGAACTTCTACGCGATCACTCGCTACAACCGCAGCGTGATGTATGCCATGGCGGTGCATCAGCTTGCGCAACAGCTGGTCCAAGTACGGGGCGTCAAGTAATGCGCGCAATCTTCTCTGCCAATACCTTCAAGCTGCTGACCTGCATGACCGTCGGCATGCTGCTGGTCAGCTGTTCCTCCAGCCGCCCGACCTCCCAGGGCAGTGGCAACGTGGTCCGTTCGCAGCCTGGCCTGGACATCAACCGTGCCCACAAGGACGGCGCGCCGTGGTGGGATGTGGACGTCAACAAGATCCCCGACGCCACGCCGACCGTGCACACCGGTGCCTACAAGGCCAACCCGTACACCGTGCTGGGCAAGACCTACTACCCGATGCAGGACGCGCGCAACTACCGTGCCGAGGGCACCGCGTCGTGGTACGGCACCAAGTTCCATGGCCAGAACACCGCCAACGGCGAGCTTTACGACCTGTACGGCATGAGCGCGGCGCACAAGACCCTGCCGCTGCCGGCCTACGTCAAGGTGACCAACCTGGCCAACGGCCGCAGTGTGATCCTGCGGGTCAATGACCGTGGGCCGTTCTATTCCGACCGCATCATCGACCTGTCCTATGCCGCGGCGAAGAAGCTCGGCTATGCCGAGATCGGTACTGCGCACGTGCGCGTCGAGGGCATCGACCCGCAGCAATGGTGGGCGCAGAAGGGCCAGCAGCCGCCACTGATGCTCAAGGAGCCACAGGTTGCCCAGACCCAGGCGATCCCGGCCAGCACCGGGCGGGTCGAGCAGTGGACCCCGCCGCCGCAGCAGCACGCGGCGCCGGTAGTGCCGGTGCAGGTGGGCGGCAACAGCGTGGCAGCCAACGGCGCCGGCAACGTGCTTCAGGTGGGCGCCTTCGCCAACCCGGATGCTGCCGAACTGCTGCGCTCCAAGCTGAGCACCATGGTCAGCGCGCCGGTGTTCATCAGCTCGATCGTGCGTAACCAGCAAACCCTGCACCGCGTCCGCCTGGGGCCGTTCAGCAGCCAGGGCGAGATCCAGCAGGCGCAGGACAGCATCCGCCTGGCGAACCTTGGGCAGGCCAAGCTGGTCACAGACTGACCGCGTCGACTTCTTCGCGGCCCTGTGTGAGCGGGCTTGCCCGCGAAGAAGTCGACGCCAAACTGTCGGGTTTGTCATGAATTGCCGGCCCCGGCCATGTACAATGTCGGCTTTTGCCCGCAGCGACACAACGCCGCACCCTGATTGAGCCTTACAGGGGTGGGCCGGCCATGGCCATCAAAACTAGACTGACTGGCGCTGGGCACACGATGTGGCCCAGGGAACATCAGACCATTAGCGATTTTCGAGAGACGGATGAACATCACCAACCTTGCCAAACGACTTTGCCTGCCCGTACTGCTGATGCTCACGCCTGCTGCCTTCGCAGCCGAGCAGATGATGCCTGCACCACCGCAGCTGGCCGCCAAGTCCTACGTACTCATGGACGCGTCCAGCGGCAACGTGCTGGTCGAGAACAACGGTGACGAGCGCCTGCCGCCAGCCAGCCTGACCAAGCTGATGACCGCCTACATCGCCACCGTCGACATCCGTCGTGGCCAGATCGGCGAGAACGACCCGGTCACCGTCAGCGAAAACGCCTGGCGTACCGGTGGTTCGCGCATGTTCATCAAGGTCGGCAGCCAGGTCACCGTCAGCGACCTGCTGCACGGCATCATCATCCAGTCGGGCAACGATGCCTCGGTCGCCCTGTCCGAGCACATCGCCGGCAGCGAAGACGCCTTCGCCGACATGATGAACAAGACGGCTTCTGAACTGGGCATGTCCAACAGCCACTTCATGAACCCGACCGGCCTGCCGAACCCGGAGCACTACTCCTCGGCCCACGACATGGCCTTGCTGGCCCGCGCGATCATCAACATCGACCCGGCCCACTACGCCATCTACTCGCAGAAAGAGTTCTTCTGGAACAACATCAAGCAGCCGAACCGCAACCTGCTGCTGTGGCGTGACAAGACCGTCGACGGTCTGAAGACCGGCCACACCGAAGAGGCCGGCTACTGCATGGTGGCTTCGGCCGTACGTGACGGTCAGCGCCTGATCGCCGTGGTGTTCGGCACCAACAGCGAGCAAGCCCGCGCCGCCGAGACCCAGAAGCTGCTGACCTACGGTTTCCGCTTCTTCGAAACCCAGACCTTCTACCAGAAGGGCACCGAGCTGACCCAGGCGCCGGTCTGGAAGGGCGCTACCAGCCAAGTCAAGGCTGGCCTGGCCGACGACCTGACCATGACTATGCCTAAAGGCCAGCTTAAACGTCTGGTGGCTTCGATGACCATGAACCCGCAGCTCACCGCACCGATCGCCAAAGGTGACGTGATCGGCAAAGTGGAAGTCAAACTGGACGAGAACGTGGTTCACAGCGCCGACCTGATCGCCCTCGATGGCGTCGAGGAGGGTGGTTTCTTCCGCCGTATGTGGGATAGCATCCGTCTATTCTTCTACGGGTTGTTCAACTGATACGTGACCTGCAAGCCCCCGCGCATCCTGCGGGGGCGTTGTTGTTGCCACGGCTTACGAGGCCGTTTCCGCCATGAGCGAACCTGACGTCAAGTCGCACAAGATCGAATTCCCCTGCGCCGATTACCCCATCAAGGTAATCGGCGATACCGTTGTCGGCTTCAAGGACACGGTGATCGAGATCCTCAGCAAGCATGCCAAGGTCGACCTTTCCACGCTGGCCGAGCGCCAGAGCAAGGAAGGCAAGTACACCACCGTGCAGCTGCATATCGTCGCCGAAAGCGAAAACCAGCTGCATGACATCAACAGTGCCCTGCGTGCCACCGGCATCGTGAAAATGGTGCTCTGATGTCGCGTGGTCTCGGTATTCGCGAGCTTGGCCTGCAGCCCTATGAACCGGTGCTGGAGGCCATGCGTCGCTTCACCGAGCAGCGTAGCCCGGACAGCCAGGACGAAATCTGGCTGGTCGAGCACCCTGCGGTCTTCACCCAGGGCCAGGCCGGCAAGGCCGAGCACCTGCTGGTACCGGGCGACATTCCGGTGGTGCAGACCGACCGCGGCGGCCAGGTGACCTACCATGGCCCCGGGCAGCTGGTGGCTTACCTGCTGCTGGACGTGCGCCGCCTGGGCTTTGGCGTGCGCGAGCTGGTCAGCCGCATCGAGCAGACCCTGATCGACCTGCTCGCCAGCTATGGCGTCAGCGCCGTGGCCAAGCCCGATGCGCCGGGTGTCTATGTCGACGGAGCGAAAATCGCCTCCCTCGGCCTGCGAATCCGCAACGGCCGTTCCTTCCACGGCCTTGCGCTGAACGTGGACATGGACCTAGCGCCATTCCGCCGAATCAACCCCTGTGGGTATGCGGGGCTGGCCATGACCCAGCTGCGCGACCTGGCAGGCCCGATCGAACTCGACGAGGTCAGGACAAGGCTGCGCGGACAGCTGGTCAAGCACCTCGACTATGCTGAGCAGACGACCCTCACGGGCGGAATCGACTGAATATGACAACTGTGCAAGAAGCCGTGCCGAACCTGATACCTACCCAGGATGCCACCGCGCGCCCCGCGCCAAAGAAAGTGGAAGCCGGGGTAAAACTGCGTGGCGCTGAAAAGGTCGCGCGTATCCCGGTGAAGATCATCCCCACCGACGAACTGCCGAAAAAGCCTGACTGGATCCGCGTGCGCATTCCGGTATCGCCGGAAGTCGACCGCATCAAGCAGCTGCTGCGCAAGCACAAGCTGCACAGTGTGTGCGAAGAGGCGTCCTGCCCGAACCTGGGCGAATGCTTCTCCGGTGGCACCGCGACCTTCATGATCATGGGCGACATCTGCACCCGTCGTTGCCCGTTCTGCGACGTCGGCCACGGTCGGCCGAAGCCGCTGGACCTGGACGAGCCGAAGAACCTGGCCGTGGCCATCGCCGACCTGCGCCTGAAGTACGTGGTGATCACCTCGGTGGACCGCGATGACCTGCGCGACGGGGGTGCCCAGCACTTCGCCGACTGCATTCGCGAAATCCGTGCATTGTCGCCGGGCGTGCAGCTGGAAACCCTGGTGCCGGACTACCGTGGCCGCATGGACGTTGCCCTGGAGATCACCGCGCAAACGCCGCCGGACGTGTTCAACCACAACCTGGAAACCGTACCGCGCCTGTACAAGGCCGCACGTCCGGGTTCGGACTACGACTGGTCGCTGGACCTGCTGCAGAAGTTCAAGCAGATGGTCCCGCACGTGCCGACCAAATCGGGCCTGATGCTCGGCCTGGGCGAGACCGACGAGGAAGTGATCGAGGTGATGCACCGCATGCGCGAGCACGACATCGACATGCTGACCCTCGGCCAGTACCTGCAGCCGTCGCGCAGCCACTTGCCGGTGCAGCGTTTCGTCCACCCGGACACCTTCGCCTGGTTCGCTGAAGAAGGCTACAAGATGGGCTTCAAGAACGTCGCTTCCGGCCCGTTGGTGCGTTCCTCGTACCACGCCGACCAGCAGGCGCACGAGGCCAAGATCAAGCTCTGATGCGGGCCCCTGCTGAACATGCCGATGCACGCTGAGAGGCGGCATCGGCATTTTTGTTTTTGCTGTCTGGAAAAGGAGCTGCGATGAATTGCGCTGAAACCCTGGAATCCCGTTTGCCCCGAGCGCTGGCGGCCAATGCCTGCTTCGCCATCGTTGCACCGGCCGGCCCGGCTCGTCTGGACGCGCAAAAAGCTGCCCAGTGGTTCGCCGAGCGTGGCTACCGCTGCCGGATCTACCCGGGTGTTGACCAGGCCGAAGGTTACCTGGCCGGTAGCGATGAGCAGCGCCTGCAGGACTTGCATGCGGCCTTCGCCGACCCGGAGATCGACGCGATCCTGTGCATGCGCGGTGGCTACGGCAGCATGCGCCTGCTCGATCGGCTGGACTTCGAGCTCATCCGTCGCAACCCCAAGCCGCTGATTGGCTACAGCGATATCACCGCGCTGCACACGGCCATCTACCAGCGTACCGGGCTGATGACCTTCCACGGCGCGATGCTCAATGCCGACCTGCTCGGCGCCAAGCTGCAACCGACCGAGTCGTCGCTGCTGGCGCAGTTGTCCGGGTTGTTGGGGGAGGGTGATCAGATCGTCCACCCGGCGGCGTTTGCCTTGACCTGCGTGGTGCCCGGCGTTGCCAGCGGCCGCCTGCTGGGGGGCAACCTGTCGATGCTGGGGGCGACGTTGGGGACGGTGGCGGAAATCGATACCCGGGGCTGCGTGCTGTTCATCGAGGACGTCAACGAGCCGTTGTACCGGGTGGACAGGTTGCTGACCCAGTTGCGTCTGGCAGGCAAGCTGGAAGGCATCAACGGCGTGCTGGTAGGGGATTTTGCCGGGATTACTGTGGCGGCCTTAACGCCGCTGTTGGAAGAGAGCTTCGGGCCGCTGGGTGTGCCAGTGCTGGCCGGGTGGCGCAGTGGGCATTGTGACCCGAATATATGCTTGCCCCTGGGGTCCTTGGTGAGGCTGGACAGTGAGCTGCAGACACTGGTGTTGGGTCAGGACTTGTTCAAGGCTTGAGATCGCCGGGGCCGCAAAGCGGCCCCTGGTGCATTAGCGCTGACGCAGGCTGTCGAGCAGCTTGTGGGTGGGGTAGCCATCCGCCGGCCACCCCAGCTGCTGCTGGGCATTCCGAATCGCCTTGCGGGTATTGGCCCCGATGATGCCATCCGGATTCCCCGCCTCATGCCCCTTGGCATTCAGCAGGTTCTGCAACTCCATCCGCTCGCTGCGACTCAGCGGCAGGTCTTCCTTCGGCCAGCTGCCGCTGATGAAGCCCCAGCCCGAGAAGCGATCACCCAGCAGGCTCACCGCCAGCGCATAGGACGACGAGTTGTTGTACTTGAGGATTGCGCGGAAGTTGTCCAGCACCAGGAATGCCGGCCCACGGGCACCGGCCGGCAACAGCAGGGCTGCCGACAGCTGGTTGCTGCCGGCTGGCAGCTGGGTGCCTGCCGGTAGCTTCACGCCCATCTGCAGCCACTCGTAAACCGGTTTGCGCAGCGACCCGTCGGCTTGCCAATAGTCGAAGCCTGCAGGCACTTGCACCTCGAAGCCCCAAGGCTGGCCATGCTTCCAGCCAGAGCTCTGCAGGTAATGGGCAGTCGATGCCAAGGCGTCGGGCGTACTGTTCCAGATATCCCGGCGGCCATCACCGTCGAAATCCACCGCATGGGTGTTGTAGGTGGTCGGGATGAACTGGGTCTGGCCCATGGCACCGGCCCAGGATCCCCGCATCGCCTCAGGCTGGATATCGCCATGCTGGATGATCTGCAGGGCGGCGATCAGCTGGTCCTGGGCGAACTGCGGGCGGCGCCCTTCGTAGGCCAGGGTCGCCAGCGAGCGGATCACGGACTTGCTGCCCTGAAACTGGCCGAAGTTGCTCTCCATGCCCCACACCGCGACCAGCGCCTGGCGGTCGACGCCATAGCGTTGCTCGATGCGGGTCAGCAGTTCGGCGTTCTGCTCCAGAAGCTTCTTGCCGTTGCGCACACGCAAAGGCGAAAGCGCCCCGTCGAGGTATTCCCAGACCGGGCGGGTGAATTCCGGCTGGCTGCGGTCGGCCTTGATCACGTCCATGTCTGGGGTAACGCCGAGGAAGGCACGGTCGAAGGTGCTCGGCGCAATGCCGGCCTGGAGTGCCTGCTGGCGGAAGTTCGCCTGCCATTCGGCAAAGGTCTGCAGCGGCTGGATTTCGGTGCTGACGTCAGGCGTGGCGCTGGGCAGGCTCACTGCCGGCGCAGGCTGGGCGGGCGCCAGCGGCAGGGCGTCGGCGGCGGTGGGCTTTTCCGCGCAGGCGACGAGCAGGATGAAGCTGGAGGCCGCAAGTAGCTGGCGGGAATTCCAACGGGGGAGAAGACTCAAGAGCATGCACAGATCCAGAATTGCAGGTCAGGTGCCGACCATACCATGCCTGCGCTTGCGATGCTTTCATGCGGCCAAAAAGTAAGAAGCCTCCCAATCTCTCGATTGGAAGGCTTCGCGGCGGTAGCTGCCTTTGCCCTTGTCTGGCCGCTCCTGGCGGCAGCGGAACAACGGCTGGGCGATGATCGACTTGGCCTTGTTCGGGCCGTGCTTTTTCGGCTTTTTGCTCATGGCGGGGTTCCCGGGTTGGATGAACTCGGGGCGGACTTTATGGCCTGGGCGAGCGGGGGGCCAATTGATTGTGTGTATTGACGTTGAGTGAGGCGCTGTGACACCCCTGTGGGAGCGCCGAACCGCCGCTCCCACAGTAGTCCCAACTATTCTGGAGGCAGCACCAGTCGCTGCCCGGCCATCAACAGCGACAGGCGCGACAAACCTGTCCAGGGCGAGCCCTCGGCCTGCCCCTTGATCTGTGCATCGATGCGTTGGGCATCCTGCAGCAATTGCGCCCAGCGCTGGGCCGAGAGCCGTTGCAGGGCTTTGCTGACCAGTGGTCGGCGCTTGTCCCACACCGGGGGCCGGGCCTGGCTGAAGGCCTTGTCCAGCGGCACACCCTGGGAAAACTGCTGGGCAAGGCCGGCCAACAGGCGCAGCTCGCGGGCCAGCGCCCATAGAATCACCGGCGGCTCCACACCCTCGCCGCGCAAGCCTTCTAGCATGCGCAGGGCATGCGCGGCTTCACCATTGAGAATGGCGTCAACCAGCCCGAAGACATCGAAGCGCGCACTGTCGGCAACCGCAGCCTGCACCGTCTCGACGGTGATCGGGTTGCCGTCTGCCAGCAGCTTGAGCTTTTCGATCTCCTGGGCCGCGGCCAGCAAGTTGCCTTCGACCCGCGCGGCGATCAGGTCGATGGCATCGCGTTGGGCCGATAGCCCGGCCTGGGACAGGCGCTGGTTGATCCACTGGGGTAACTGCTGGGCATCCACCGGCCAGATCTGGATGAACTGGCAGTGGGCGCCTTCGATCAGCGCCTTGCCCCACTTGGTCTTCTGCGCACTGCCATCGAGCTTGGGCAGGCTGATCAGCAGCAGGGTGTCTTCGGCGGGCCTGGCGCAGTACTCCATGAGCGCTGCCGCGCCCTTGTCACCGGGCTTGCCAGACGGCAAGCGCAGCTCCAGCAGGCGCCGCTGGGCGAACAGCGACAGGCTGGCACCCGCTTGCAGCAGGGTGCCCCAGTCGAAGTTGGCGTCGGCGCTGAACACCTGGCGCTCGTCGAAACCTTGCTGGCGCGCCGCGGTGCGGATGGCATCGGCGGCTTCCTGGCACAGCAGCGGGTCATCGCCACTGACCACGTAGACCGGGGCCAGGCTGCCTTGCAGGTGCTTGTTGAGTTGGGCGGGGGCGAGCTTCATGGGAACAGGTGGGGCACCGAAGTGCCCCGCTCGGGCTTAGTTGCCCGGGATTTCCAGAGGCGACTGCTGCGGCGTTTCCGCCTGCTGGCGGCGCGCGGCTTCCAGCGCTTCGGCTTCGGCCTTGGCACGTGCGTCGGCCTTGCGCTGCAACTCGTCGAGCTGCGAAGGGCTCAGCATCTGCAGGCGGGCGACCATCGACTGCACCAGGTCGCGGCGCATTTCTTCGCGCGCCCGCAGGGCTTCCTGATCGGAACCGGTGATATTGCCGCCGTCACGTACATAGACCTTGCGTACTTCAACCTTGTCGCTCAGCAGTTCGAGGTTGTTCAGGCCCAAAATGCTGTAATTGAGCGTGGTGGTGAGCTCGTACTCGGCTGTGGCATTGCCGGCGGCGTAGCTCGCCGAGCGAGAGTTTTCCTGCTCGTTGGTCAGCACCAGGCGATACGGGGCGCCGGTGTGCACGTTGACGCCACTGTTTTCAAGCACCTGACGCAGTTGCACCAGGGTCGGGCCGTAGGCGTTGCGCGCGCTGACGTCCATCTCCTTGACGCTCAGCTGGTTGGCGCCGGTGCCGCGCAGCTGGAAACCGCAGGCGCTGAGCAGGACAGCCAGGCCCATTACCAGCAGATTGCGTTTGATCATGTTGTTGCTCCCTTGTGGGCCGATACCGCCCAACCGCACGGAGTGCGGCCGGGCGTTGCCATCAGTTGGCGACGATGTTGACCAGTTTGCCCGGTACCACGATGACCTTGCGGATGGTCAGGCCATCGATGAAGCGCAGGACGTTCTCGTTGCTGCGGGCAGCGGCTTCGACTTCCTCACGGCTGGCGGCGGCAGGCATTTCCACTTGGCCACGCAGCTTGCCGTTGACCTGCACCACCAGGGTGATGCTGTCCTGCACCAGGGCGCTCTCGTCGACCGCTGGCCAGCCAGCGTCGATGACAGCCTGGTCGTGGCCCAGCTGCTTCCACAATTCGTGGGAGATGTGCGGCGTGATTGGCGCCAGCAACAGGGTCACGGCTTCCAGGCCTTCGTGCAGCAAGGCACGGTCCTGTTCGGTAGCCTGTGGGGCCTTTTCCAGCACGTTCATAACGGTCATCACCTGGGCGATGGCGGTGTTGAACTTGTGGAACTGGCCCACGTCGGTGCTGGCCTGTTTGATCGCAGCGTGGATGGCGCGGCGGATGACCTTTTGCGCGTCGTCCAGGGCGGCGACATCCAGCTTGCCCGGCAGGCCCTGGGCGACATGGGCCTGGGCCAGGCGCCAGACGCGGCGCAGGAAGCGGCTTGCACCTTCGACGCCAGAGTCGGACCACTCCAGGCTCGCGTCAGGTGGCGAGGCGAACATCATGAACAGGCGGCAGGTGTCGGCGCCGTACTGGTCGATCATCGACTGCGGGTCGACGCCGTTGTTCTTCGACTTCGACATCTTCTCGGTGCCGCCGATTTCCACCGGCAGGCCGTCGGTCTTCAGGCGTGCGCCAATGATCTTGGCCTTGGCATCGCGCTCGATTTCGACGTCGGCCGGGTTGAACCAGTCCTTGCCGCCGTTGCTGGCCACTCGGTAGTAGGTCTCGGCGACCACCATGCCCTGGGTCAGCAGGTTCTTGAACGGCTCGTTGGAGGTGACCAGGCCCTCGTCACGCATCAGCTTGTGGAAGAAGCGCGCGTACAGCAGGTGCAGGATCGCGTGCTCGATACCGCCGATGTACTGGTCCACCGGCAGCCAGTGGTTGGCCGCTTTCGGGTCGACCATGCCACCTTCGTAGTTCGGCGAAGCGTAGCGGGCGAAGTACCAGGACGACTCGACGAAGGTGTCCATGGTGTCGGTTTCGCGTTTGGCCGCAGTGCCGCATTTCGGGCACGTGCACTCATAGAACTCGGGCATGCGCGCCAGCGGCGAACCGGCGCCGTCCGGCACCACGTTTTCCGGCAGGGTGACTGGCAGCTGGTCTTCCGGCACTGGCACGTCGCCGCACGACGGGCAGTGGATGATCGGGATCGGGCAGCCCCAGTAACGCTGGCGGCTGATGCCCCAGTCGCGCAGGCGGAACTGGGTGCGCGATTTGCCCAGCTCCTTGCGGATCAGGGCCGCTTCGATGGCGTCGAAGGCCCCGGCGAAGTCCAGGCCGTCGAACTCGGCGGAGTTGATCAGCTGGCCATGCTCGCCATAGGCGGCCAGCCACTCGCTGCCGACGTCATCGCCCGCGCTGGTGCGCACCACGGCCTTGACCGGCAGGTTGTACTTGTGGGCGAACTCGAAGTCGCGCTCGTCGTGGGCCGGCACGGCCATCACGGCGCCATCGCCGTAGTGCATCAGCACGTAGTTGGCGACCCACACTGGCAGCTTCTCGCCGGTCAGCGGGTGCTCGACGAACAGGGAAGTGGGCATGCCCTTCTTCTCCTGGGTGGCCATGTCGGCCTCGGCGACGCTGCCGCTCTTGCATTCGTCGATGAACGCCTGCAGCGCCGGGTTGCCCTGGGCGGCCTGGGTGGCCAGCGGGTGCTCGGCGGCAACGGCGACGTAGGTGGCGCCCATCAGGGTGTCCGGACGGGTGGTGAAGACCTTCAGGGTCCCTTCGTGGCCGATGCTGGCCTGGTCGAACGGGAACTGCACTTCCATGCCGCGCGACTTGCCGATCCAGTTGCGCTGCATGGTCTTGACCTGCTCAGGCCAGCCCGGCAGTTCGTCGAGGCTCTCCAGCAGCTCGTCGGCGTAGTCGGTGATGCGGAAGTAGTACATCGGGATTTCGCGCTTCTCGATCAGCGCGCCCGAACGCCAGCCGCGGCCGTCGATGACCTGCTCGTTGGCCAGCACGGTCTGGTCGGCCGGGTCCCAGTTCACGGTCCCGTTCTTGCGGTAGATGATGCCTTTCTCGAACAGGCGGGTGAACAGCCACTGTTCCCAGCGGTAGTAGTCCGGCTTGCAGGTAGTGACTTCACGTGCCCAGTCGATGGCCAGGCCCAGGCTCTTGAGCTGGGTCTTCATGTAGTCGATGTTTTCGTACGTCCACTTGGCCGGGGCGACGTTGTTCTTCATCGCCGCGTTTTCCGCAGGCATGCCGAAGGCGTCCCAGCCCATCGGCTGCAGGACATTCTTGCCCAGCATGCGCTGGTAGCGGGCAATCACGTCACCGATGGTGTAGTTGCGCACGTGGCCCATGTGTAGCTTGCCGCTCGGGTACGGGAACATCGACAGGCAGTAGTACGTGTCCTTGCCTGGCTGTTCGGTAACAGCGAACGATTGTTGCTCGTCCCAGAAGTTCTGGGCGGCGGCTTCGATATCACGGGGCGTGTATTGTTCGTGCATGGCTACTTTTTGCTGAGAGAGAAGAGACCTTGTTCCAGGCAGCGGAACCTCGCTGCGTCCGGCACTCCGGTGTCGTTTTAGAGTGAACGCCGTAGCATACAGCAGCGCCGCGTATCGTGGGAAACCTTGATTGCGAATGCCCGCTGGTCGCGGCATCCGGCTGCTTTTTGCAGCAACGCTAAGCTCAGGTGTGGGGGGAGATAATCTTTATCTTCAATGAGGTGAACGGATGGGAGAGACGCAGCTACCCGCAATCAAACCGGAGCTTTACGAACGCCTGATCGACCGCCTTGGCCTGGCACTGGAAGTCGCCAGAACCTCGGTGAGATTACGCGACGAGATGCCAGCCGAGCTGGAGTTGCGTGGCTTGAGCCATGCAGAGTTCGAAGTGATCAAGGCTTACCTGGAGTCCCTCCCGGAACGCCGCAATGCCTGCGCCGGTACTTTCCCGCAAGCGGAACCGGCAACGGCCAAGATTATCTGGCTCAAGGACAAGAAACGCCCCGCCAACTCGGCGAGATCCAGGACGCTGCCGCATCGCTAGCCGTTCAGGACGCCAGGCGCTGGCTCAGCGCGCCGGTTCTACAACACACTTCCCACGATCGGCGCCGGTCCAGACTTGTTGACTGGCGTCGATCTTTTATAGGCTGCACGCCTTCCATGGAGGTGTGTCGATGCCGATCCGTTTTTTCATCAAGCAATGGTTGATGCCGCCTGGCGTCCTGTTTCTGCTGCTGCTCGCGGCGTGGTGGTTGCGCAGTCGCCGGCCACGGCTGGCGGCGCTGTGCTTTGCCATGGGGCTGGGAGGCTTGTGGTTGATGAGCTTGCCGCTGGTGGTGCAGCAGTCTGCCCGCCTGCTGGAGACCGAGCCGCCGTTACCGACAGGCGCCTGGGCGGGCCTTGCGGGCAGGGCGGATGCCATCGTCGTGCTCGGCGCCGGGCGCGAGCGCGGCGACCCGGCCTGGGGCGGTGATGACCAACCCGCGGCAACGGCCCTTGAGCGCATGCGTTTTGCTGCGCGACTGGCGAAAGCCTCGGGCTTGCCCGTGCTGACCAGCGGCGGCTTGCATTACGGCACGCCTCCGAGCGAAGCGCAGTTGATGGCGGACCGCCTGCATGAGGATTTCGCCGTCGAGGTGAAATGGAAGGAAGAGGCCAGCCGCACCACCTGGGAGAACGCCCAGTTGAGCGCCAAGGTGTTGCAGCCACTGGGCGTACGGCGGGTGGTGGTGGTGACCCAGGCATGGCACATGCAGCGTTCGCGCTGGAGCTTCGAGCGGGCCGGGTTCGAGGTGGTGCCGGCGCCGGTAGGGTTCCTCGGGCGCGATCATGCACGGCCGTTCGGTGGGTTGCTGCCGGAGAGCCGCGCCATGTGGCAGAGCGGGCAGTTGCTCAATGAGGCGGTGGGGTTGGTGGGGTATCGGCTGTTCTATTGAGCCTTGTATCGCTTGTGCTGGCCTCTTCGCGGGCAAGCCCGCTCCCACAGGATCCCCACTGTCGTTGAGGCTAGTGGAACTCCTGTGGGAGCGGGCTTGCCCGCGAAGAGGCCGGTGCAGGCTGAATCAGACTGTCTTGGCGATTCGCCCTGCCAGCAGCGCCCAGCCGAGCAACAGCACACATAGAATCGCCAGCGGCCACGACCGCCACTGCAGGTAAGGTGTCAGTTGCTGCATCGGCACCACTTCGCCATACAGCACCGCCCGCTGGAATTGCGGCACTTCGGCGGTGATCTTGCCAAACGGGTCGATCAGCGCGGTCACGCCGTTGTTGGTGGCACGGATCATCCAGCGGCCGGCCTCCAGTGCACGCATCTGTGCCATCTGCAGGTGCTGCAGCGGGCCGATCGAAGTGCCGAACCAGGTGTCGTTGCTGATCGTCAGCAGCAGGTCGCTGCGTGCCGCCAGGCTCGCCGCGAACTCGGGGTAGACCACTTCGTAGCAGATGAACGGTGCAACCTGGTAGCCCTTGGCCTGCAGCAGCGGCTGGTCGGCGGGGCCGCGGGCAAAGTCAGACATCGGCAGGTTGAAGAACTCGATCGCACCGCGAAGCATGTCCTGCAAGGGCACATACTCACCGAACGGCACCAGTTTCTGCTTGAGGTAGGTGCCGTCGCCTTCGCCGGTCACGGTGACGCCGTTGTAGTAGCGGCGCTGGTGATGCACTACTTCACGTACCGGTACGCCGGTGATCAGCGCCGAATGCCGGTCGGCAGCAAAGCGGCCCATCACATCGATGTAGCCCTGGGCCTGGTCCTTGAGCACCGGCACGGCGGTTTCCGGCCACACCAGCAGGTCTACCGGCTTCGAACTGAAACTCATGTCGCGGTACAGCGCCAGCTGCGCATCGATGTGCGCCGGGTCCCATTTCAGGTCTTGCTCGACATTGCCCTGCAGGGCCGCAACCTTGAGCGGGTCACCGGCTGGCTTGGTCCAGGCGTGGCCCTTGAGGGCCATGCCGGTCACCCACGGTGCCACCAGCAGCACAGCGCCGATGGCCAGGAACGACGGGCGCTCACGCAAGCGGTGCAGGTTGCACAGCAGCGCGGCGCTCAGCGCCAGGGTGAAGGAGATCAGCCACACACCGCCCAGTGGTGCCAGGCCGGCGAGCGGGCCATCCAGCTGGCTGTAACCGGCATACAGCCAGGGGAAGCCGGTGAGGAACCAGCCACGGAAGGCTTCCTGCAGCAGCCACAGGGCGGCAAAGCACAAGGCGTCGGCGAGGGGCGCCTCATTGCGCCTGAACCAACGCGCCCACAGCCAGGTGGGCAGGGCGAAGAACCAGGCAAGGGCGGCGAAGAACGCCAGCAGCAAGACGATCGCCAACAATGGCGAGGCGCCGCCATAGGTGTTCATGCTGACGTAGATCCACCAGGTGCCAGCACCGTAGAGGCCGAAGCCGAACCACCAGCCACGCCACATGGCCTGGCGCGGGCTGAGCTCGCGCAGGCCAAGGTAGAGCAGGGCGATGGACAGCAGGGCCAGCGGCCAGATGTCGAACGGTGCCAGGGCCAGGAGGGTCGATGCGCCGGCCGCCAGGGCCAGCAGGTTACCGGGCCAGCCGGGGCGGGTGATCCAACGCATGTTTGTCCTTAGCGGCTGATCGGGGTCAGGCGCAGCAAGTGTATCCGCCGGCTGTCGGCGTTGAGAATACGGAACTTGTAGGCGCCGATCTCGGTGGTCTCGTTGCGCTTGGGCAGGTGGCCGAAGGCACTCATCACCAGGCCGCCGACGGTGTCGAACTCGTCATCCGAGAACTCGCTGTCGAAGAACTCGTTGAAGTTGTCGATCGGGGTCAGCGCCTTGACCAGGAAGTCGCCACTGGGCAGCGGCTTGATGTAGCTGTCTTCCTCGACGTCATGCTCGTCCTCGATGTCGCCGACGATCTGCTCCAGCACGTCCTCGATGGTCACCAGGCCCGCCACGCCGCCGTATTCGTCGATGACGACGGCCATGTGGTTGTGGTTGGCGCGGAACTCGCGCAGCAGCACGTTCAGGCGCTTGGACTCCGGCACGAAGGTGGCCGGGCGCAGCAGGTCCTTGATGTTGAAGCTGTCGCCGTTCTCCTTGAGGATCAGCGGCAGCAGGTCCTTGGCCAGCAGGATCCCGAGCACATCGTCATGGCTTTCGCCGATCACCGGGTAGCGCGAGTGGGCGGCGTCGATGACCGCCGGGAGGAACTCGCGTGGCGATTGCGTCGCCTTGATGCTGATCATCTGCGAACGCGGGACCATGATGTCGCGTACCTGTAGGTCGGCCACCTGGATGGCACCTTCGACGATGGTCAGCGCTTCGCTGTCGAGCAGCTTGTTCTGATGGGCTTCGCGCAGCAGCTCGAGGAGCTCCTGGCGGTTTTTCGGCTCATGGGCAAAAGCCTGGGTCAGTTTACCCAGCCAGGACTTCTGCCCGTTGCTCGATCGATCTTCGCTCATGGCGGTTCTCGTGATCCTTCGTGTATCAGTGTGTGAGAGGTTCGTTTTCATCGTCGGCGTACGGGTCGGGGTGACCCAGTTCTGCCAGCAATTCCCGTTCCAGTGCTTCCATCTCCTCGGCCTCATCGTCTTCGATGTGGTCGTAGCCGAGCAGGTGCAGGCAGCCATGGATGACCAGGTGTGCCCAGTGCGCTTCCAGCGACTTGCCCTGTTCGGCCGCCTCGCGCTCGACCACCGGCACGCAGATCACCAGGTCGCCCAGCAGCGGGATATCGAGCAGGTCATCGGGCACGTCGGCCGGGAACGACAACACATTGGTCGCGTAGTCCTTGTGCCGGTAGGTGTGGTTGAGTTCGCGGCCTTCGGCATCGTCGACCAGACGGATGGTCATCTCCGAGTCGGCCGTGCGCTGGCGCAAGGCAAGTTCGCACCAGCGGCGGAAGGCGGTGTCATCCGGGGCGGCAGCATCCGTGGCCCGTTGCAGGTCAAGTTCAAGCATCTTTGCCGGGCGCCTCGGGCTTGGCCTGGCGGGCATCGAAGCGGTCATAGGCCTCGACGATACGCTGCACCAGTGGGTGACGAACCACATCTTTGGGTTGGAAGTGGGTGAAACTGATCCCCGGTACGTCCCTTAGTACCTCAATCACATGGGCCAGGCCCGACTTGGTGCCACGTGGCAGGTCGACCTGGGTGATGTCGCCGGTGATCACCGCAGTCGAGCCGAAGCCGATACGGGTGAGGAACATCTTCATCTGCTCGAGCGTGGTGTTCTGGCTCTCGTCGAGGATGATGAAGCTGTTGTTCAGGGTGCGGCCGCGCATGTAGGCCAGCGGGGCGATCTCGATCACCTGGCGCTCGATCAGCTTGGCCACGTGCTCGAAGCCGAGCATTTCGTACAGCGCGTCGTACAGCGGACGCAGGTACGGGTCGATCTTCTGGGCCAGGTCGCCAGGCAGGAAACCGAGCTTTTCGCCCGCCTCGACTGCCGGGCGTACCAGCAGGATGCGGCGCACCTGCTCGCGCTCCAAGGCGTCGACGGCGCAGGCCACGGCCAGGTAGGTCTTGCCGGTACCGGCCGGGCCGATGCCGAAGTTGATGTCGTTGGCCAGGATTTCCTTGACGTAGCGCTGCTGGTTGACGCCGCGCGGGCGGATATTGCCCTTGCGCGTGCGCAGCGAGACGCTGACTTCATTGACTGCCGGGTTGTCGATGTTCTCCACCGTCGACTCCTGCAGGTACAGGTGCACGGTTTCCGGCGACAGGTCTGTGGCCTTGGCCTCGCGGTAAAGGCGGCGCAGCAGTTGCTCGGCAGCGGACGTGGTCTTGGGTTCGCCGATCAGCTCGAATTGATTGCCGCGGTTGCGGATTTCAATGGCCAGGCGTTGTTCGATCAGGCGCAGGTGCTCGTCGAACTGGCCGCACAAGTTGGCGAAACGGTGGGCCTCGAAAGGTTCGAGGATGAAACGATGGGGTTGTATGGGTGCGTTCAAGGTCGTTTTTAGCCGCTCGACGGCGATGGATGTGAACTCAAGAATAACCCTTGAAGGGCAGTGGCGAAAGCACTGAAACGTTCAACGGTATGTACTGCCTGTTCCGGCCCCTTCGCGGGCAAGCCCGCTGCCACAGGTTATCCGCAGCCCTCAGGGGGGGCGAAGTACCTGTGGCAGCGGGCTTGCCCGCGAAGGGGCCGGAACAGGTATCATGCGCGCCTTTTCTTACGCATGTGTTATCCCGCCGAACATGAGCAAACGCGAACCCGCCATCTATAAAGTGATCTTCCTCAACCAGGGGCAGGTCTTCGAGATGTATGCCAAGCAGATCTACCAGAGCGACCTGTGGGGTTTTCTGGAAATCGAGGAGTTCGTTTTCGGCGAGCGCACCCAGGTGGTGGTCGACCCGAGCGAAGAGAAGCTCAAGAATCAGTTCGAAGGGGTGATCCGCAGCTTCGTGCCGATGCATTCGATCGTGCGTATCGATGAGGTGGAGCGCCTGGGAACGGCCAAGATCAGCGAGGCCAGGGCCAGCGGCAACGTGATGCCGTTCCCCATGCCGATGCCGGAGAAGTAAGGCTCAGGGGAGTGGCGAGAACGGCGTGCGCCCTTCGGCGTTCTGCAGTTCCAGCAGGTATTTGCGGAAGATCTGGCCGAGCACCTGGGTGGCGTGCTCCAGCTCGTCGCGGGGCATCTGCTCGGTCACTTCGTCGGCCATGTCCAGCGCATCTTCGGCGCCGTTCACTGCGGCCATCTTCAGCAGGATATAGGCCTGCACGTTGTTGGCCTTGACCCCTTCGCCATGGAAGAACATGGCGCCAAGGCGGTACTGGGCTTCGGCGTGGCCTTGCAGCGAGGCCTTTTCGAACCAGTCCAGGGCCTTTTTGAGGTTTTTCGGCGAGAGCGTGTAGTAGTACTCGCCCAGCTCGAACTGTGCCTGGGCGTCCCCGGTCGCCGCTGTTTCCTCGCAGGCTTTCAGCGCGTTCTGCAGGTCTTCTGGCTGAACATTGAGCGTGCAGCGCCCCGTTGCCGGAATCAGCAACGAGTTACCGCCCTCCGCCAAGGCCAGCAGGGGCTGAAGAAGCAACAGGCAGCCCAGGGTCAGGGCGCGGCCGGTGCGGTTCATGGGGATCGACTTACCTCTGCAAAGCTGCGGCCAATGTCTCTGGTGGCACATTATGGGATAAGCAGCGCCAACCTTACAAAGTTTTACGCGAAATTCTGTCCGGGTGGAGAAGATAACTGATTGTGCAGAAGGATTTATTGCCTGTACCGGCCTCTTCGCGGGCAAGCCCGCTCCCACAGAGGCCGGTGCAGGCGGCCAATCACTTCAGTGCGGCGAAGGCCTTTTCAGCCGCATCCAGGGTAATCTGCAGCTCTTTTTCACCATGGACGATCGACGTGAAGCCTGCCTCGAACGCACTCGGCGCCAGGTACACGCCGCCGTCGAGCATCAGGTGGAAGAAGCGCTTGAAGCGCTCGGCGTCGCTGGCCATCACGTCGTCGAAGGTGACGATGTCGTCGGCGCCACTGAAATACAGGCCGAACATGGCGCCCGCCTGGGTGGTGACGAACGGCACGCCAGCAGCATCGGCGCGCTGCTGCAGGCCATCAAGCATGCGGCTGGTGAAGGCGGTCAGTTCGTCATGGAAGCCAGGGCGGCTGATCAGCTTCAGGGTGGTCAGGCCAGCGGCCATGGCCAGCGGGTTGCCCGACAGCGTACCGGCCTGGTAGACCGGGCCCAGCGGGGCAATGCAGCCCATGATTTCGCGCTTGCCACCGAAGCAGCCCACCGGCATGCCACCGCCGACGATCTTGCCGAAGGTCGACAGGTCCGGCTTGATCCCGTAATGACCCTGGGCGCCGCCGAGCGAAACGCGGAAACCGGTCATCACTTCGTCGAAGATCAGCACCACGCCGTGCTTGTCGCACTGCTCGCGCAGGCCTTCGAGGAAGCCAGGCGCCGGTGGCACGCAGTTCATGTTGCCGGCCACCGGCTCGACGATGATGCAGGCCACGGTCTGGCCGACTTCGGCCAGGGTCTTCTCGACCGCGGCGATGTCGTTGAACGGCAGGGTCAGGGTGTGCTTGGCGAAGTCCGCCGGTACGCCTGCCGAGCTCGGCACGCCCTGGGTCAGCAGGCCGGAGCCGGCCTTGACCAGCAAGCTGTCGGAGTGGCCGTGGTAGCAGCCTTCGAACTTGATGATGGCGTCGCGGCCGGTGTAGCCGCGGGCCAGGCGGATGGCGCTCATGGTCGCTTCGGTGCCGGAGCTGACCATGCGTACCATTTCCATCGACGGCACCAGCGAGCAGACCAGGTCGGCCATCTCGGTTTCCATCGCGGTCGGCGCGCCGTAGGACAGGCCGTGCTCCAGCTGGCGGCGTACCGCATCGAGCACGTCAGGGTGGCCGTGGCCGAGGATCATCGGGCCCCACGAGCCGACGTAGTCGACGTAGCGCTTGTCATCTTCGTCGACGACGTAGGCACCTTCTGCATGCTTGAAGAACAGCGGGGTGCCGCCGACGCTCTTGAAGGCGCGGACCGGCGAGTTGACGCCGCCGGGGATGTGCTTCTGGGCTTGGGCGAACAGGGCTTCGGAACGGGACATGGGATCTTCTCTCGAAATCAGGAAGCGAACAGGGCGTTGAAGGCGCGGGCGCGGCGGGTGACTTCCTGCGCGCTGTCGGCACCGAACAGGCCGTGGATCACCGCCAGCAGGTCGGCACCATGGGCGATCAGCGGGGCGGCGTTGTCGAGGGTGATGCCGCCGATTACGGCGATCGGCAGTTTCACCTGGGCACGGGCCTGCTCCAGCAGATCGACGTTGGCAGCCGGCGCACCGGGCTTGGTGACGGAATTGAAGAAGCGGCCGAAGGCTACATAACTGGCACCTTCGCTGGCCGCCTGGGCCGCCAGCTCGAGGCTGGCGTGGCAGGTGGAGCCGATGATTGCCTGGCGGCCGAGCAGCGCGCGCGCCGGCGTCAGCGGGCCGTCGGTCTGGCCCAGGTGCACGCCGACGCCCAGGCGCGCGGCCAGTTCGGCGTCGTCGTTGATGATCAGTCGGGTGCCATAGCGCTCGCAGAGCTTCATCAGCGCTTCGGCTTCGCGCAGGCGGCGGGCGGCGTCGTCGCTCTTGTCGCGGTACTGCAGCAGGCACACACCGCCTTCCAGCGCGGCTTCGACGTGGGACAGGAAACGGCCGGCGAGCAGCTGGCTGTCGGTGATTGCATACAGACCGCGTAGCTTCATTTAAAGCCTCGTATCAGGAGCAGAAATCCAGGGGCAGGCGGCGCGGGACGAACTGGCCCTTGCCCAGCTGCTCGGCGTCGCGCAGGGTGCGCCAGGTGTAATCCAGGGCGCTCTTCACCGCGCTTTGCAGTTGCTCGCCAAGGGCCAGCCGACCGGCCAGGGCGCTGGCCAGGGTGCAGCCCGAGCCGTGGTAGCTGCCCGGCAGGCGCTGGCAGGTCCAGGTGTGGCTCTGGCCGTCGCGGCTGTACAGGCGGTTATGGATTTCGTCTTCGTCACCGTGACCACCGGTAATCAGCAGGTGTCTACAGAACGGCAACAGTTTTTCGGCACATTCGTCGGCGGTGCCTTCAGGCAGTTCGGCCAGGATGCGTGCTTCTGGCAGGTTCGGCGTGGCGATGGTCGCCAGCGGCAGCAGGCGTTCGCGCAGGGCATAGCCGACTTCGTCCTTGCCCAGGCGGCCACCGCCACCGGCACGCAGCACCGGGTCGCAGACCAGCGGCAGGTGCGGGTGGGCACTGAGCAGTTCGGCGACGGTGTCGACCATGCCGATCGAGCCGAGCATGCCCAGCTTGACGGCGGCGACCGTGGAATCGGCCAGCACGGCGTTGGCCTGGGCCAGGACCCACTCGCGGTCGAGCACGCGGAAGTCGGAAACGTTGACGGTATCCTGCACGGTCAGGGCTGTCACGGTCGGTGCGGCGTGACAGCCTTGAGCGATCAGGGCTTCGATATCTGCCTGCAAGCCGGCGCCGCCACTTGGGTCGTGGCCGGAGAGACAGAGGACAACGGGGCGGGAGCTGTAGGTATTCATGGTCGGCGAGCTTACCACCAAACCTATTTGTGCGGATCGTCCTACAAACGAGATTTGCTGATCGAGCGGTCAGAATTTTGTGTGTTCCTGCTCTGAAAGTATTGATATAGAGCCTTTTCATCGAAAATTAGAGTGGCCCCTCGCCAGCGTTGAAAGCTATGCTAGAGTGCTCGGATAACTCGACAAACGGGCGCTGCCGGATTTCGTCGTCTCAAAAGGATTGGGGGCCATCGCGACGCGACCGGACAGGCCATGCTGGGGCTGTATGCGCTATTTGCTGATTGTGCTTCTGGGCTTGTTGCCCGTGCTGGCCGGAGCCGTCGAATTCGACGCGGCGACCCGGCACCTTCCATTGGGCAAGGTCATGCAGGTCTACGAGGACCGTGATGGCAGCGCCAGCATTGCCCAGGTCAGCGCGCCGATCTTCGCCAGCCGTTTCCGCACGCACCACCAGGACGTGCTGAACGCCGGGTACTCGACATCGGTGTTCTGGCTCAAGATCGACCTGCACTATGTGGCCACTGCCGATGCGCAGCCGCGGCAGTGGTTGCTGGAACTGGCTTACCCGCCCATGGACCATATCGAGCTGTACCTGCCGGGCAGCGATGGTGGTTTCCGCCTGGCCCAGCGTACCGGCGACGCCTTGCCCTACGACAGCCGCCAGATACGCCAGAACAACTACCTGTTCGAACTGCCGCTGCAACCCGGGCAATCGACCACCGCCTACCTGCGCCTGCACAGTGAGGGTTCGGTACAGGCGCCGCTGGCGTTGTGGTCCGCCGAAGCCTACATGGAAGACCAGCCGACCCGCCTCTATGTGCTGGGCATGATCTACGGTGTGCTGCTGGTGATGGCGGTGTACAACCTGTTCATCTACCTCAGCGTGCGCGACGTCAGTTACCTCTATTACATCCTCTACATTGCCTCGTTCGGTCTGTATCAGGTATCGGTGAACGGGGCGGGGGTCGCCTACTTCTGGCCGGACAGCCCGTGGTGGGCCAATGCCGCAACGCCACTGTTCATTGGCGCTGCGGGCCTGTTCGGGTGCCAGTTCGCGCGGCACTTCCTGCAGTTGGGCAAGATCAGCCTTGGCTTCGACCGGCTGCTGCAGCTGTTGATGGTCGCAGGCGTGCTGGTGATGGTGCTGTCGGTGAGCATGCGCTACGGCATCGCCTTGCGCATGGCCACGGTGCTGGCCCTGCTCTTTACCGTGTGCATCTTTGCCGCCGGGTTGTATGCCTGGGTGCGCGGCCTGCGCGTGGCACGCTGGTTCATCATCGCCTGGACGGCGTTTCTGCTCGGAGGGCTGGTCAATACCCTGATGGTACTGGGTTACCTGCCCAACCTGTTCATCACCATGTATTCCAGCCAGCTGGGGTCGGCACTGGAAGTGGCCTTGTTGTCGCTGGCCCTGGCCGACCGCATCAACAGCATGCGCGAACAGCAGGCACAGACGTTGCGTGACACCGGCCAGGCGTTGGAGCAGATGAACCAGCAGCTGGCCAGGAGCAATCACCTGAAGGACGAATTCCTCGCCACCGTCACCCACGAACTGCGCACACCGATGAACGGCGTGATCGGCTCGCTGGAACTGATGCACACACTGCCCATGAGTGCCGAGATGGCCCAGTACCACCGCACGGCGGTCGGTTCGGCCCAGGACATGATGGACATGGTTGACGACATTCTCACTTTGACCGAACTGCAGGCTGGCCGCATGCGCCCGCAGGCGCTGCCGTTCAGCCTGCGGCGCACGCTGCAGGACCTGCGCGCCGGCTATGCCGGAACGGCCCTGGGCAAGGGGTTGTACCTGAGCCTGGACATCCCCGCCGAGCTGCCGGACGAGTTGCTGGGCGATGCGCAGAAAATGGCCCGTTGCCTGGGCTGCCTGGTGGACAACGGCCTGAAGTTCACCCACCAGGGGGGGGTGATGGTGCAGGTCCGCGGTCGCCGCCTTGGCCCTGAGAGCCTGGCGTTGAGTTTCACCATCAGCGACAGCGGCATCGGTTTCGATGACCTGGACCAGGCGATTCTCTACCAGCGGTTCTTCCAGGTCGACGGCTCGATGACCCGGCGCTATGGCGGGCTGGGCATTGGTCTGTCGATCTGCCGGCAACTGGCCGAGTTGCTGGGCGGCAAGCTCTCACATGAGTCGACGCGGGGGTTGGGGAGCCGGTTCGAGCTGACCTTGAATGTGGCCATTGCCCAGGTGCAGATGCCGCCGGGCCGAGCCGTTTCGGGGGCTACGCGATTCTAGGCGCATGCCTTGAGCGGGTGGGCGCCGGTGGAGAGCCCTTGGTGGCCCTGACTCACCCCTGCCACATGTTTAGTCATTATTGTCACTTTGACTGACCCGCAGGGAGTGCTTCACTGGGCCTTTCAGGCATGCCCGGCTCCAGGAGCTCCCGATGAACCTGCACCAGTACGCTGAAACCCACGAAGTCACCAACCAACCGCCGTCACTCGACGGTGCCAACCTGTACCGCCTCGACCTGCCGTTGCAGGAGTGGTCGCGGCGCTTCGGGGCCGGTTGGGCCGAATCGCGGATCGACGCCTATGGTGCCCTGGCGGGCGGGCCGCTGATGGCCGCAGGCTTCCTGGCCAATGCGCACAAGCCGGAATTCAGCAGCCATGACCGCTACGGCCATCGCATCGACCTGGTCGAGTTCCACCCCGCCTATCACCAGCTGATGCGCACCGCCGTCGAGCACGGCCTGCCTTCATTGCCCTGGGCCGAACCCCGCCCCGGCGCCCATGTGGCGCGGGCGTCGATGACGTACCTGCATAGCCAGGCCGAGGCCGGTACCGGCTGCCCGCTGACCATGACCTTCGCTGCCGTGCCCGCGCTCAGGCTGCAGCCCGAACTGGCCGAATACTGGCTGCCGAAAATCCTTGCCTGCGAGTACGACCCGCGCAATGTCGGTGACCGGCACAAGGCCGGGGTGACCCTGGGCATGGCCATGACCGAGAAACAGGGCGGCACCGACGTGCGCGCCAACACCACCCGCGCATACCCGGTCGGCAGCCCCGGCCCGGGGCAGGCCTATGAGCTGGTCGGGCACAAGTGGTTCTGCTCGGCGCCAATGTGCGACGCCTTCCTTACCCTGGCCCAGACCGACAAGGGCCTGAGCTGCTTCCTGCTGCCGCGCCACCGGCCCGACGACAACCGCAACCAGTTCTATATCCAGCGCCTTAAGAACAAGCTGGGCAACAGCTCCAATGCCTCCAGCGAAGTCGAGTTTCGCGGTGCCTTGGCGTGGATGGTGGGCGAGGAGGGGCGTGGCGTGCCGACCATCATCGAAATGGTCGCCATGACCCGCTTCGACTGCATGGTCGGCTCCAGTGCGCTGATGCGCCAGGCATTGACCCAGGCGGCACACCACTGCGCCCATCGCAAGGTCGGTGGCCGTGTGCTGAACGAGCAACCGCTGATGCAGAACGTGCTGGCCGACCTGGCCCTGGAAAGCGAGGCCGCGCTGGCCCTCAGTTTGCGCATGGGGCAAGCTCTGGAGCAGCTCGACGACCCGCAGCAGGCGCACTTCGCGCGGTTGGTCACGGCGGTGGGCAAGTACTGGATCTGCAAGCGGGCGCCGGCCATGATCAACGAGGCCGCCGAGTGCCTGGGCGGCGCCGGTTATGTCGAAGACAGCATTCTGCCGCGGCTGTATCGCGAAGCGCCGGTGAACTCGACCTGGGAAGGTTCTGGAAACGTGCAGTGCCTGGACGTGCTACGTGCGTTGTCCAAGGAGCCTGGCGTGCTCGATGCACTGTTCGCCGAGCTGGGCGATGGGCATGGCGACCCGCGCCTGGCCGCGCATATCGGCAACCTCAAGGGGGCGTTTGCGGATACTAGCGATATCCAGTACCGGGCACGGCAGTTGACCGAGGACATTGCCTTGGCACTGCAGGCCAAGCTGCTGCTGGAGGCGGGGAATGCCGTGGTCAGCGACGCGTTCATCGATAGCCGCCTGGCCGGAGGCGGGCGAGTGTATGGCGCTTTGCCGCGTGGCGTTGATGTCGAGGCACTGGTGGCGCGGGCGACACCGGCCTGGCCGAGTTGAATGCTACGGCTGACCACCGGGGGTGTATTTAGCCACAAAGGCAGGCAAGATGGCTGACATGCATGTCCAGACAGGAAGCCCAGAGTGAGCCAAGCTTTTGTAGTCGTTGATACCCCCGAACAGGCCGTCGACCGTCTGGCGGCCCTGCATGAACAGGCCACCGGGGCCCTGAGCCAGGCCCTCAAGCGTTACCTCAAGGACCGTACCGAGCCGGGAGCCGATGAGCGCGCCCTGTACCGCTACCCGGCGCTGCGCCTGACCTACTACAGCCACGGCGAAGTGGCCGCCACCACCCGCGCCTACGCCAAGGTCCAGGTGGCGGGCACCTACAGCGTCACGGTCACCCAGCCCGCGGCATTCCGCGGTTACCTGCTCGAACAGCTGCGCCCGTTGATGCATGACTACACGGTGACCGTGGAAGTCGGTGTCAGCGAGCAGAACATCCCGTACCCCTACGTGGTCGACCAGGGTGATGAACTGGCCGGCAGCGGCATCACCGCCGCCGAGCTGGCGCGGGTGTTCCCCAGCACCGACCTGTCGGCGGCCACCGACAACATCGCCGATGGCCTGTGTGACTGGGGCAATGCCGAAACCCTGCCACTGGCGCTGTTCGATGCCGCCCGCGTGGACTTCTCCCTGCGCCGCCTGGTGCACTACACCGGCAGCGACTGGCGCCACGTGCAGCCGTGGATTTTGCTGACCAACTACCACCGTTATGTCGACCAGTTCATCAGCCACGGCCTCGAGCAGCTGCGTGAAGACCCGCGCTTCGTGCGCATGGTGCTGCCGGGCAACGTGGTGATCGAGAAGGGCATGGACCATGGCGAAGCCCAGGCCCTGGTGGCCAGCGTGGTCTGGCACCGCTACCAGATGCCGGCCTACCACCTGATCGCGGGTGACGGTGATGGCGTGACCCTGGTCAACATCGGCGTCGGCCCGTCCAACGCCAAGAACATCACCGACCACCTGGCGGTGCTGCGCCCGCACTGCTGGCTGATGATCGGCCACTGCGGCGGCCTGCGCCAGTCGCAGACCATCGGCGACTACGTGCTGGCCCACGCCTACATGCGCCGCGACGGCATTCTCGATCGGGTGGTACCGCCCAACATTCCGATCCCGGCGCTGGCCGAAGTGCAGCTGGCGCTGCAGGAAGCCGCAGCGCAGGTAACCGGCGAGCGCGGCGAAGAGCTGAAGAAGCGCCTGCGCACCGGCACCGTGCTGACCTACGACGACCGCAACTGGGAGCTGCGCTGGGCCCAGGAGCGCCCCTTGATCAACCTGTCGCGCGCCGTGGCGGTGGACATGGAAAGCGGCACCATCGCTGCCCAGGGCTATCGCCTGCGGGTGCCGTACGGCACCTTGCTGTGCGTGTCCGACAAACCGTTGCACAGCGAAATCAAGCTGCCGGGTTCGGCCAACGCCTTCTACAACCGTGCGGTCAGCCAGCACCTGAAGATCGGCATTGCCGCCCTCGACCTGCTGCGCACCGAGCTCAATTCGTTGCACTCGCGTAAACTGCGCAGCTTCGATGAGCCGCCGTTCCGCTGAGGATCCATGCCACTGCCACCCCGCTCCAAGCCGCGCCGCCCCCAGGCGCGGCCTGCCGGCCCCCGTCGCCAGGCCAAGGCGCCACCGGCCGAGCCACGCCTGATTGTGTTCAACAAGCCATTCGATGTGCTGACCCAGTTCAGCGACGGCGAAGGGCGCGCGACGCTCAAGGATTTCATCGACATCCCAGGCGTGTACCCGGCCGGGCGGCTCGACCGTGACAGCGAAGGCCTGTTGCTGCTGACCAACGATGGCGGCCTGCAGGCGCGCATTGCCGACCCGAAGCACAAGTTGCCCAAGACCTATTGGGTGCAGGTAGAAGGCGAACCGAGCGACGAACAGATCCAGCGTTTGCGCGATGGCGTGGAGCTCAATGATGGCCCCACCTTGCCTGCCGAAGCCCGGCGTCTCGATGAGCCCGAGCTATGGCCACGCAATCCGCCGGTACGGTTCCGCAAGAGCGTGCCGACCAGCTGGCTGGAGCTGGTGATCCGCGAAGGGCGCAATCGCCAGGTACGTCGGATGACTGCCGCAGTCGGCTTGCCGACCTTGCGCCTGGTACGGGTGCGGATCGGCGACTGGGCACTGGATGGGCTGGAGCAGGGCTGCTGGCGCGAGGTTGCCCCGAAGCTCGCGCGTTGAGGGGCCTAGACCCCTTCGAGAAACGCTACCACCACGCTCTTGATGATGAAGGCCAGCACGCCCAGCCCGAGCACGAAGAACAGGATCATCGTGCCAAAGCGCCCGGCCTTGGACTTTTTTGCCAGGTCCCAGACGATGAAGCCCATGAAACCGATCAGTACGGTGACGAGGACGATCATCATCCACTCTTCGAATACGGCGGGATCCATCTGTGTTCTCCAGGCAGGCTGAGCTTCCGATTATACGCGGGCGAGCAGGCGTTTAGCGCAGGTGGGTCAAGGGCAGTTCGGTGCTCGCCAGTACCTGGTTGAGCACGAAGCTCGAACGCACGCTGGTCACGCCTTCGATACGGGTCAGGCTGCCTAGCAGCAGTTTCTGGTAGTGGTCCATGTCCGGCACCACCACCTTGAGCTGGTAGTCGGCATCCATGCCGGTGACCAGGCTGCATTCGAGCACCTGCGGCAGGTTGCGGATGGCAGCTTCGAACGTTTCGAAGCGCTCCGGAGTGTGCCGGTCCATGCCGATCAGCACGTAGGCGGTCAAGCTCAGGCCGAGCTTCTTGCGGTCGAGCAGGGCGACCTGGCGCGAGATATAGCCGTCGTCTTCCAGTTGCTTGACCCGACGCGAGCATGGCGATGGCGACAGGCCGATGCGTTCGGCCAGCTCCTGGTTGGAAATGCGCGCGTCGCGCTGCAATTCGGCGAGGATGCTCAGGTCGTAGCGGTCAAGTTTGCTCATGGAAAAGGCCTTTTCTGTTCGGATTGCGGTGAATTATCAATCCAGGGTTAAAAATTGCGCAAGTGCTATTTATCTGAGCAATATTCGCAATCCTGTGCCGCTATCAGTCCCGTATCGTTAACCCCAGAATCACTGCCCGGACATCAGTCCACGGCGACGGCCCCAGGCGGGCGGTCGCGGCCAGCCATCCAACAGGATCTGCAGGCCCCCGGGCTACACGGCTTCCAGAAGACGCTGTGAGGTGAGCCGGCGCCACAAGTGCCGAGCACGGACGACAATTCTCAAAGGGAGGCCAATGGCCTCCCTTTTTTCATGGTCGCGATTTCATCTGCCCGTGGCGCCAGCGCGGTAGACTGGCGGCATGCCGTATTCTTTACCGTGAGGAACAACATGAAGTCGCGCATCTGGCAGTTGGCAGGTGTTGGTTTGCTGGGTTTGAGCATCAGCCTCGGGGCCCTGGCCGAAGGGCCGGGCGAAGGGCATGGCAACGAAGGTGGCCCCGGCCGCTCACTCAATTCGCGTGACGAAGTGCAGCAGACCCAGCCCGCGCGGCAGGGCTATTACCAGGATATCCCCCGGCATAACGGCGACAACCGTCACTGGCAAGCCGGCGGCCCAGGGCAACGGCCCGGTGGCGACTGGCAGGGGCGTCCGGACGGCCACGGCAATGGCTGGGGCCCCGGGCCGCAGTATCGCCCAGGGCACACCATCGATCACTTCCCGGACCGCTACTGGAAGGTGCCGTACCGCGGCAATGACTACTTCTACTCCGGCGGCTACTGGTACCGCCCGCATGGCGGCAGCTACGTGGTGGTGACCCCGCCCTACGGCGTGCGGGTCAACTACCTGCCGTCCTATGCGCGGGAAGTCTGGCTGGGCGGCGCCCTGTTCTTCCTGGTGGCCGACACCTACTACCAGTACCTGGCCGACAGCCAGGAGTATGTCGTGGTCAACCCGCCCGCCATGGCCCCGGCACCGTTGCCGACGGCAGCCCCGGCCGGCAATGGCTACGACGTGATGGCCTACCCGATGTACGGCCAAGGGCAGGAGCAGCAGGACCAGGACCGCTACCAGTGCCACCGCTGGGCGGTGAGCCAGTCAGGCTTTGACCCGGCAACCGCGCCTTATGCGCCGCCCGTGGAAGTGGCGAGCAACTACCGGCGGGCGCTGAGTGCCTGCTTCAGTGGCCGAGGCTATAGCGTCAACTGATTCACACCGGATCGGCATGCACCATCACATCCGCCTGTGGATAACGCTGGCGGATGACTGCCGAGGCCCGTACGCACAAGTCGTGGGCCTCATGCAGCGGCAGTTGCCCCGGCAGCTCCAGGTGCAGTTGCACGAACCACTGGTTGCCCGACACCCGCGTGCGCAGGTCGTGCACGCCTTTCACGCCGGGAATGCCCAGGACCAGTTCGGCCATCCCTTCGCCGATGTCGCCGGGTAATTCCTTGTCCATGAGAATCGCCGTGCTTTCGCGGGCAATCTGCAGTGCACTCCAGAGGATGTAGAACGCGATGCCGAGGCCGAACAGCGCATCCAGCTGTGGCCAGCCAACGCGCGCCAGCAGCAGGGCGAGCAGGATGCTGCCGTTGAGCAACAGGTCGGAGCGGTAATGCAGTGAATCGGCGCGCACTGCCGTGGAACCGGTCAGGCGAATGACTTTGCGCTGCAATGCCAGCAAGGCGACGGTCAGCGCCAGTGACAGCAGCATCACGGCGATGCCGATGGCCGTGTCGCCCAGCGGCTCTGGTGCTCGCAGGCGCTCGACAGCCTGCACCCCGATCAACACCGCGCTCACCCCGATGAACAGTGCCTGGGCCATGCCGGCCAGGGCCTCGGCCTTGCCGTGGCCGAAACGATGGTCGTCATCGGCCGGGCGCAAGGCGTAATGCACGGCGAGCAGGTTGAGGAACGAGGCGACGGCATCCAGTGCCGAATCGGTCAGCCCGGCCAGCAGGCTGACCGAGCCGCTCAGCCACCAGGCCACAGCCTTGCTCAGGACCAGGATGCTGGCCACCGCCAGTGATGCGCGGGTGGCCAGGCGCAGCAGGCGCTGGTGTTCGGCCGGGGTAATCATGCCCAGGGTGATGTCCTTGTGAAGATCAGGCCGCAGGTACCAGGCCCAAGGCCGCCAGCTGCTCGACGCTGCCGCGGTGCTGGATCAGCCGCGGGTCGTCCAGCGGCAGGCGCTGGCCCAGTTCGCTTTCGAGAATGGCCTGCAGCTTGAGGTTGTCGACCTTGCCGTCCGGGCTGACGGCGTCACGCAGTTTGGCCGGGTCGACCTGGGCTGTGTGGCCGCCCTTGTAGTAGATGGCGCCCGTGGCGAAGTCGATGCCAAAGGCGATCAGGCCCGGGATCACGTAGAACAGGATACCGATGGCGTCCATCGCGGCAACCACGGGGTCGATCTTGCCGCCGATCTGGCCGCGGCGCTCTGGATAGAAAATGGTGCCGCAGGCCGTCAGCTGGGTCAGCAGGGTGACGATCAGGGCGCCACCAATGACGCGGGATGGGATGCGCATGTAAATCTCCGAAAAGTATTCAGCAGGGCAAGCGAAGCGCCAGCACCTGAAGCTAAGACCATGATAGAGCAGGCTGGGTTCGCCGTTATACTCGCCAGACTGTTCGAGGACCACCATGATTTCTTTACCGATCGATGCTGTCTTGCCCGCCTTGCGTGAAGCCCTGCAAACCCGCGACGAAGCCGTGCTCGAAGCGCCTCCCGGTGCGGGCAAGACCACCCGCGTACCGCTGGCGCTGCTGAACGAACCGTGGCTGGCCGGGCAGACCATCCTCATGCTCGAGCCGCGCCGCCTGGCTGCGCGCGCAGCGGCCGAGCGCCTGGCCAGCGAACTGGGCGAAAAGGTCGGTGAAACCGTGGGCTACCGCATCCGCCTGGACAGCAAGGTCGGGCCGAACACTCGCATCGAAGTGGTCACCGAAGGCATTCTCACCCGCCGGCTGCAGGCTGACCCGGCACTCGACGGCGTGGGGCTGCTGATCTTTGATGAATTTCATGAGCGCAGCCTGGATGCCGACCTGGCCCTGGCGCTGAGCCTCAATGGCCGCGAACTGCTGCGTGACGACCCACCGCTGAAGATACTGCTGATGTCCGCGACCCTGGAAGGCGAGCGCCTGTCGCGGCTGCTCGACGACGCGCCGGTGGTCAGCAGTGAAGGGCGCATGCACCCGGTGGATATCCGCTGGGGCCGGCCGTTCCAGCCGGGCGAGTTCATCGAGCCGCGGGTAGTGGATAACGTGCTGCTGGCGTTGGCCGAACAGCCCGGCAGCGTGCTGGTGTTCCTGCCCGGCCAGGCCGAGATCCGCCGTGTGCACCAGAGCCTGCAGGACGCCTTGGGCGAGCGGCCGGAAGTGCTGCTTTGCCCGCTGCACGGTGAACTGGACCTCAACGCCCAGCGCGCGGCCATCGACCCGCCGCCCAAGGGCCAGCGCAAGGTGGTACTGGCCACCAACATCGCCGAAACCAGCCTGACCATCGACGGCGTGCGCGTTGTCATCGATGCCGGCCTGGCGCGCGTGCCGCGTTTCGACCCCGGCAGCGGCATGACCCGCCTCGATACCCAGCGGATCTCCCGCGCCAGTGCTACCCAGCGCGCGGGCCGCGCCGGGCGCCTGGAGCCGGGGGTGTGCTACCGCCTGTGGTCCGAGGCTCAGCATGAACAACTGGCCGCGCACGGCAGCGCCGAGATCCTCCAGGCCGACCTCGCTGGCCTGGCCCTGCAGCTTGCTCGCTGGGGGGTTACGCCGGAGCAGTTGCGATGGCTCGACCAGCCGCCGGCAGCAGCCTTCTCCCAGGCCGAGGACCTGCTGGCGCGGCTGGGGGCGTTCAGGCCTGGCAGCCGTGACAACCTCAGCGAGCATGGCCAGGCCATGGCCGAACTGCCGGCTCACCCCCGCATCGCGCACCTGCTGCTGCGTGGCCAGGACCTGGGCCTGGCCACGATGGCGTGCGATGTCGCCGCCTTGCTTGGCGAGCGCGACATCCAGCGCGGTGGTGGTGCCGACCTGCACGGCCGCCTGGCGCTGGTCAGCGGCGAGAGCAAGGCCGGCCGGGGTGGCCAGGGGGGCGTGCAGCGTGCCCGGCAACTCGCCCGCCAGTACCGTGGCCTGTTGCGCGGCAAGGCCGGCGCAGCGGTGGCCGACCCTGACCATCCCCGCTGGCTCGGTGCCTTGCTGGCACTGGCCTATCCCGATCGGGTTGCTCAGCAACGGCGCGAGGGCGGTGCCGAGTATCGCCTGGCCAACGGCCGTGCGGCCTTGTTCGCCGAAGTCGATGCATTGATGAAATGCCCGTGGCTGGTGATCGCCGACCTGGGTAGCCGCCAGGGCCAGCGGGAAGAGCGCATCTACCTGGCAGCCGAGTTCGACCCGGCGCTGCTCGATGACGTGCTGGCCGAGCAGGTAGAGTGGGTCGATATCCTCGACTGGGACGAGCGCGAGCAGGTGCTGCGTGCCGAACGCCAGACCAAGGTCGGCGAGCTGGTGCTCGGCCGCGAACCGTTACCCGGCCTGGATGACGACGCCCGTGCCAAGGCGTTGCTTGGCCTGGTGCGGCGCAAGGGCCTGAACCTGCTGACCTGGACCCCGGAGCTTCGCCAATGGCAGGCGCGAGTGGCACTGTTGCGTCAGCTTGATCTGGACAAGGAGGGGCAAAGCGAATGGCCTGACCTGGGGGACGACGCGCTGCTGGCGACCCTGGAAGACTGGCTGCAGCCATATCTGGGCAAAGTCTCGCGGCTGAGCCATTTCGCCGCCTTGGACCTGTCCTCGATCCTGCGCAATCTTCTGCCTTGGCCATTGCCACAGCGCCTGGACGAATGGGCACCGGCGCATCTGGCGGTGCCGTCCGGCTCGAATATTCGCCTGGACTACAGTGAAAACCCACCGATTCTCGCCGTGCGTCTGCAGGAGCTGTTCGGCCTCGCCGATACTCCGTGCATTGCCCAAGGCCGTCAGCAGGTGAAGTTGCATCTGTTGTCACCTGCTCGGCGGCCGGTGCAGGTGACCCAGGACCTGGCCAGCTTCTGGCGCACGACGTATGCCGAGGTGAAGAAGGATCTGAAAGGGCGTTATCCCAAACACTACTGGCCGGATGACCCCTTGGTAGCCGAGGCGACCGCGCGGGCGAAGCCGCGCGGCACCTGAAGGGCAGGGTTCAGCCATCTTGCTTAAGCAGGAAGGTGAGTGTTTTGCCTTCCTTCGTGTTCAGCAGGTAGTGTGTCTGGCGGTTGTAATGCGGGGTGTCCAGGATGGCTCCCGCCCGGTAGCCCTGATGATCACGCAGGTGACAGATAAGGCCGTGCTCCGACAGTTCCAGCGGTTCGATCTTCCAGTAATCGGTCACTTCCGATCGCTGGTAGAAGCCCAGGTAACCGTTCAGGCTCAGGCCCAGTTTCTTAGGGGGATTCGCATTGCCAGAGAGGCTGATGTGGTAATGCAGTCGGTCTTCTGTCTGGGAGTCGAAAGCAAAATTCAGGCGTATGGATCTCTGCTCACCGCCTGCCATGAGCCAGTCGTCCTGAGGCGTGATTCCCCAATTCCATTTATCGCGGCTCCTGCTGAGCCGCAGGGGCACATCTCTGTCGGTGGCCATTGCATACAGTAGGCCGCTGAACGATCTGGCATAGGCGTCTTGGATTTGCGAGTCCATGTGGAGTCTCCGGTTGATCGACACTCCACCGTATGGATCGGGCATGCCAGATGGGAGGCTGAATGGCTTCCTCCAGCGCGTCGAGGACACAACAGCTGTCAGGTGGCTGATTCACCCTCCAGCAGCATGAACAGGCGATACAGCACCACGGTGCTGAACAGTTGCAGGAAGCCGCTCAGGCTGTCCATGGCCAGCTCGACCCCCGGTGCGGGTTCGGGGAAAGCCATCAGCAACAGCCCGTCGATCAGCCAGATCGGTGCCAGCACCCCCAGCACGCAGATCATGATGCGCAGGAAGTGCCCAGTGGTCATCCGCGCACTTTCGCGCATCGACTGCACCACCGGCAGGCCACGCAGCACCAGCAGGTACTCGGCGAACACCAGATTGATCATGATCCACACGCCCGGGAAGACCAACAGGGCAAGGCCGGCCATGATCAGCAGCGAGCTGATCAGGATCAGCAGGGCCAGTTGCGGCCACAGCTGCACGGCGCGGGCGAACAGGTCACGGCGGGGGATTTCCTGGCCGTTGCTGCGGGTATCCAGGTAGAGGATCAGCGCTGCGCTGTACAGCGGGTAGAACAACAGGCTGATCAGCATTCCGTAAGCGGGAGAGGCCTCGTCGCCCAGTTGCCGGTACAGCACTTGGGTCGTGAGGGCTTCGAGCACCACCAGTGGCAGGCACAGCGGGATGATGCTGGCCAGGTGGCGGCGGAAGAAGTACAGGGAGTCGCGCAGAACGCTCAGCGGATTCATCAGTCAACATCGCATGGCAATAAAACAGGGGCCTAACTTTAGCCCAGAGCAGTTACTTGCTGAAAAAAGTTTCACCCGCGCGGTGATTGAATCCGCAGCCCGTGCGCCCCATCTTTGGCGTGTCCGATGTCCTGCTAGCCCATGAGGTAGCCCAATGAACACTGATGAACAAACCCTGATCGACGGCCTGTTCGGCCGCATCAAGCAAGCCGAAGACCCGAGCCAACCGCGTGATGTGCAGGCGCAGGCGCGGATCGAAGAGCATGTCCGCCAGCAGCCGGCGGCGCCTTACTACATGGCCCAGGCGATCCTGGTTCAGGAAGCTGCGATCAAGCGCCTGGACGAGCAGAACAAACAGCTGGAGGCGGAGTTGAAGCAAGCCCGGGCCCAGCTCGAGGCTACCCGTGCCAGCAGCGGTAACGGCGGGGGTGGGTTCCTCTCCAGCATCTTTGGTGCCGGAGCGCGCAATCCGGAGCCGGCTCAACCGCAGCGCCCAAGTGCACCGGTAGCCTCGGGCGGTGGTTGGCGCGAGCCGAGTGCACCGGGCTTCTCCCAGCCGCAGCCGCAAATGCAAGCACAACCTCAAGCCGGCTTCGGCGCCGCACCGGCGCGCAGTGGTGCCAGCAGCTTCCTGGGTGGCGCGATGCAGACCGCTGCCGGGGTTGCCGGTGGTGTGTTGCTGGCGCAAGGCATCAGCAGCCTGTTCAACCACCACTCGCAGCCTGAGGAAGTGGTCGAGGTGATCAAGGAAGAGCCGGCACCGGCCAGTGACAGCGGCGGCTGGAACGACCAGGGCGGGCAGCAGCAGGTTGCCGACAATGGCGGCTGGGGCAACGATCAGGGCGGCTGGGCCGATACGGATGATGGTGGCTTCTTCTCGGATGACGATACGTTCGTCTGACCGGTCTGGCATACTGGCGGCATTTCAGGGGGCGCTTTGCGCCCCTTTCGCGGGCAAGCCCGCTCCCACAGGGTAGGTGCAACTTCCAGGTTTGCACTTGACCTGTGGGAGCGGGCTTGCCCGCGAATTCTTCCAGACCATGAGGTTCTCAGGTGAAAAAGATCGCGCTGTTCGCCGATGTGCAGAACCTCTACTACACCGTGCGCCAGGCCCACGGCTGCCACTTCAACTACACCGCACTGTGGAAGGACGTCAGCCGCGAAGGCGAGATCGTCGAGGCCGTGGCCTATGCCATCGATCGCGGTGACAGCAAGCAGCAGCAATTCCAGCAGATCCTGCGCAACCTCGGCTTCGACGTGCGCCTCAAGCCGTTTATCCAGCGCAGCGACGGTTCGGCCAAGGGCGACTGGGACGTGGGCATCACCCTCGATGTGATCGATGCGGCCAGTCGGGTCGACCAGGTGGTGCTGGCTTCCGGCGATGGTGACTTCGACCTGCTGCTGGAGCGGGTCATCCAGCGCCATGGCACCGAGGCAGTGGTCTATGGCGTTCCCGGCCTGACGGCGTTGTCGCTGATTCGTGCCGCCACCCGCTATGTGCCCATCGAGGGCGCGCTGTTGCTCAAGCACTAAGGTTTTTTCATGGAACGTATTGCTGTCATCGACTTTGAAACCACGGGCATTTCCCCCGGTGCCGGCTGCCGCGCCACCGAGGTGGCTGTGGTGATGCTGGAAGGCGGGCGCATCGTCGAGCGCTATCAGAGCCTGATGAATGCCGGTGTGCCGGTGCCAGCCTTCGTCGCCGGGCTGACCGGCATCACCACCGCCATGCTGCGCACTGCGCCGCCGGTGGACGAGGTGATGAACGAAGTGGCCGAATTCGTCGGGGATACTCCGTTGCTGGCGCACAACGCCACTTTCGACCAGAAGTTCTGGGATTACGAACTGAGCCGCATCGGCCGCAGCCGTCGCCAGTCCTTTGCCTGTTCCCTGCTGCTGTCACGGCGCCTGCTGCCGGCGGCGCCGAACCACAAGCTGGGTACCCTGACCCGTTGGGCCGGGCTGCCGGATACCGGCACTGCGCACCGGGCCATGGCCGATGCGGAGATGGCCGCCAACCTGCTGCAACACCTGGCAGGCGTGCTACGCCAGGCCCATGGCGTCCAGCAACTTTCCCACGAACTGCTTTGCCGGCTGCAGAAAACCCCTGCCGCCAAGGTGTGCGAAATCTTGGCCAAGCTCGCCCGATGAGCGCAGCCAAAGTGTGCCGCTCATTTTGCGCGGTTTTGTAACTTATCTTTACTTGTATACAGGCCTAAACTCGGTCGCCCGAAAACGGATTTCTGAGTTGCCTGCCATGCCTGCCTCCCGTCGCTTTCCGCTGCTGCTCGTCGGCGCCTTCCTGGCCTTGTACCTGGTCTGGGGTTCCACTTACCTGTTCATTCGCATCGGCGTCGAGTCGTGGCCGCCGATGCTGATGGCGGGGGTGCGCTTCCTGATTGCGGGCGGTTTGCTGTACGGCTTCCTGCGCTGGCGCGGGGTGCCGGCACCGACCTGGGCGCAATGGCGGGCGGCAGGTGCCATTGGCTTTCTGCTGCTCAGTTGCGGTAACGGCGGTGTGACCGTGGCCGAGCATGCTGGCGTGGCATCGGGCGTGGCAGCGTTGGCGGTGGCCACGGTGCCGCTGTTCACCCTGGTCTTTGGGTTGCTCTTTGGTCATCGCAACTCGCGCCTGGAATGGGCCGGGATCTTCCTCGGCCTGCTCGGCATCGGCCTGCTCAACCTCGGCTCGAACCTGCAGGCCAGCCCCATCGGCGCGGCGCTGATTCTGTTCGCGGCGGCTTCGTGGGCGTTCGGTTCGGTGTGGAGCAAAAGCCTGCCGCTGCCCCAGGGGCCGATGGCCAGTGCCGCCGAGATGCTGGTCGGCGGGGCGGTGTTGCTGCTGGGCAGTGTGCTCTCCGGTGAGCGCATGACGCAGATGCCGACTGCGGCAGGCTGGGGCGCGCTGGCCTACCTGGTGTTGTTCGGTTCGATCCTTGCTTTCAGTGCCTACATGTACCTGCTCAAGAACGTGCGCCCGGCTGCTGCCACCAGCTATGCCTACGTCAACCCGGCGGTGGCGGTGCTGCTGGGCATCGTTTTCGCCGGCGAACAGATCGGCGCGGAAGAATGCCTGGCCATGGCGGTGATTATCGGCGCGGTGGTGCTGATCGGCCTGCCGCAGTGGCGCAAGGCGCCCGAGCAGCCAATGAAGGGCGAAATCTGCAAGTAGCCAGGGGCGATGCGGTAAACTTGCCGCCTTCGCTGAACCCCCTGACGGTATTGCCATGAATTTCGCCCAACTCGGCCTGATCGAACCGCTGCTGCGCACCTTGCAGCAGCTGGACTACACCACCCCGACCCCGGTCCAGGCCAAAGCCATCCCTGCCGTGCTGGCTGGCCGCGACCTGATGGCTGCGGCCCAGACCGGCACCGGCAAGACCGCCGGTTTCGCCCTGCCAGTGCTGCAGCGCCTGGCTCTGGAAGGTGAGAAGGTCGCCAGCAATTCGATCCGCGCACTGGTACTGGTGCCAACCCGCGAGCTGGCCGAGCAGGTGCACAACAACGTGCGCGAGTATGCCGAGAACCTGCCGCTGAGCACCTATGCGGTGTACGGCGGGGTCAGCATCAACCCGCAGATGATGCGCCTGCGCCGTGGCGTCGACCTGCTGGTCGCCACGCCTGGCCGCTTGCTCGACTTGTTCCGTCAGAACGCGGTGAAGTTCAACCAGGTGCAGACCCTGGTGCTCGACGAAGCCGACCGCATGCTCGACCTGGGCTTTGCCGAGGAGCTGCAGTCGGTGTACGCCGCCCTGCCACGCAAGCGCCAGACGCTGCTGTTCTCTGCCACGTTCTCCGAGCAGATCCGCATGCTCGCGGGCCTGGCCCTGAACGACCCGCTGAGCATCGAAGTCAGCCCGCGCAACGCTGCGGCGACCACGGTCAAGCAGTGGCTGGTGCCTGTGGACAAGAAGCGCAAGGCCGACCTGTTCATGCACCTGCTGCGCAAGCAGCGCTGGAAACAGGTGCTGGTGTTCGCCAAGACCCGCAATGGCGTGGATCAGCTGGTCGAGCGCTTGCTGGCTGACGGTGTAAATGCCGACGGCATCCATGGTGACCGCCCGCAGGCCACCCGCCAGCGCGCGCTGGACAGCTTCAAGGCGCGGGAGATCCAGGTGCTGGTGGCGACCGATGTCGCGGCCCGTGGCCTGGATATCGACGACCTGCCGCTGGTAGTCAATCTCGACCTGCCGATCGTGGCCGAGGACTATGTGCACCGCATTGGCCGTACCGGCCGGGCCGGCAACAAGGGCGAGGCGATTTCGCTGGTGTGTGCCGATGAAGTGCAGATGTTGTCGGCGATTGAAGTGCTGACCCGGCAGACCTTGCCGCGTCATGAGGAGCCAGACTTCATCCCCGAGCACCGGGTGCCGATGACCGATGCCAGCGGCCAGGTGATCAAGAAGCCGAAGAAGCCCAAGAAGCCCAAAGAGAACAGCGCCAAGCGTGGTCTGGGGCGTTGGATGGACAGTGCCGAGGCAGGGGCTGGTGAGCCGGCGGTGAAGGCTGTGCGTAAAGTACCGAGCTTCAACGGCGGGCCGCGCAAGCGTAAGCCTTGAGTCTCTGGGGCCGCTTTGCGGCCCCAGCATCAGGCAGATCGCGCCAACCAATCCACTGCTGCACGCCCCGCCCGCAGCCCGCTGGCAAAGCAGGCCGTCAGCAGATACCCCCCGGTCGGCGCCTCCCAGTCCAGCATCTCGCCCGCACAGAACACCCCCGGCATCTGGCGAACCATCAACCCTTCATCCAGCCCTTCGAAGCGCACGCCGCCGGCGCTGCTGATCGCCTCATCCAGCGGTCGAGTCCGGACCAGCGTGATTGGCAAGGCCTTGATCGCCCGCGCCAGCGCCTGAGGATCAGCAAACGTCGCCTGATCCGTCAGCTCCCGCAGCAATCCCGCCTTGACCCCGTCGATCCCCAGCTGGCTGTGCAGATGCTTGGCCATCGACCTTGACCCGCGCGGCTTGGCCAGCGCCTGGGCAATTTTGTCCACAGGCTTGTCCGGCAGCAGGTCGAGCAACAGCCTGGCTTGCCCTTGGTGCTCGATGGCCTGGCGCAGCTGTGCCGACCACGCATACACCAGGCTGCCCTCGACGCCCTGTGCGGTGAGGATGAACTCGCCCTTGCGCGGCGCCATGCCGGGTACGCTCAGGGCAATGTTCTTCAGCGGGGCCCCCGCAAACTTGTCCACAAGCAGCGGGCTCCAGCCTTCGACCTCGAAACCGCAGTTGCTCGGCCGCAGCGGCGAGATATCCACAGACCGTTCGGCCAGCAATGGCTGCCAGGCACCATCGGAGCCGAGCCGTGCCCAGCTGGCGCCACCGAGAGCCAGTACCACCGCCTCAGCCTTGACCTGCAGTTCACCCTGTGGATAAGCGATGCGCAAGCTTCCGTCGGCGTTCCAGCCCAGCCAGCGATGACGGGTGTGGATAACTACGCCGTTGTCGCGCAGGCGCTTCAGCCAGGCGCGCAGCAGTGGGGCCGCTTTCATGTCGGTCGGGAATACCCGGCCGGAGGTACCGACAAAGGTTTCGATACCCAGCCCGTGAATCCACTGGCGCAGCGCGTCGGCATCGAAGTCGCGCAACAGCCCGCCGATCTCGGTCTGCCGCTCGGCGTAGCGCGAAACGAACTGTGGATAAGCTTCCGAATGGGTAATGTTCATGCCACCGACGCCGGCCAGCAGGAACTTGCGGCCCACCGATGGCATGGCGTCGAACACTTCCACCGCCAGGCCCGCCTGGGCCATGGCTTCTGCGGCCATCAGGCCGGCAGGGCCGCCGCCGATAACGACGGCCAGGGGAGGGGAAGCGGGGGATTTTTCTGACATGGTAGGCAGCAGGCTGTGGAAAAGACTGCACATTCTAGCGCAGCCGGGACCCATGAAGCACTGAACAAAAAATGATCAGTCTTCTACAGCCCACGCGGGTAAAGGGCTGCAGCGCCTTTCCCGCAGGTTATCCACAAGCGGTTCCACAGTCATTGTGAACAACCGATGACCCGTGCAGCACTGTGGTGAAGAATACCGTGGCGCTTGGCCAAGGCTTCACGGTCCTTGCTGTAGCCCCCACCGATCACCCCGACCACCGGGATGTCGCGGCCCAGGCAGTGACGCATCACCCGCTCGTCACGCGCAGCCAGGCCTTGGTCGGTGAGCTGCAGGTAACCCAGGGCATCGTCCTTGTGCACATCGACGCCAGCGTCGTACAGCACAAGGTCGGGTTGATACAGCGGCAACAGGTAGTTCAGCGCATCGTCCACCACCTTCAGGTACGCCGTGTCGCCCATGCCCCGTGGCAGGGGAATGTCCCAGTCACTGTGGGCCTTGCGTGCCGGGAAGTTCTGCTCGCAGTGCAAGGACACGGTGATGGCGTCCGGGGTGTCGTGGAGGATGCGCGCCGTGCCGTCGCCCTGGTGCACATCGCAGTCGAAGATCAGCACCCGCTGCACGCGGCCGGCTGCGAGCAGGTAGCGGCTGATCACCGCCAGGTCATTGAAGATGCAGAAGCCGGCCGGGTGGTCGTAGTGAGCGTGGTGGGTGCCGCCGGCCAGGTGGCAGGCGATGCCGTGCTGCAGTGCCATTTCGGCGGTCAACAGCGAGCCGCCTACCGCGCGCACGGTACGCCGGGCCAGGGCTTCGCTCCAGGGCAGGCCGAGGCGGCGCTGGTCCTCGCGGGACAGCTCGCCGTTCATGTAGCGCTCGATGTAGCTACGGTCATGGGCCAGGGCGAGGATATCGTTGGGGCAGATGTCCGGGCGCAGCAGGGCCTGGTCGGTGGTCAGCCCGCTGTCCACCAGGTGGTCGCGCAGCAGGCGGAACTTGTCCATGGGAAAGCGGTGCTCGGCGGGGAATTCCGGGCTGTAGTCTTCGTGGTAGATCAGCGGCAACGGCATGGGGAGTTCGCAATCGGGGCCAGCGCTGATCTTGCCAGTTATTTCCCTACGCTGGCCAATACGCGTTGCCAGTCTGGCTCGTTCAAGCGGCCAAGGATCCGTGCCTTGCCGTTGGCGTCCACCGAGACGAACAGTGCGCTGGCGTAATTGCTCTCGCGTTCACCACCGGCCACGTGTTGCTGCCGGGCGAAATGGTCGATGCAGCCATTGTGGGTCACCAGCACCAGGTTGTGCCCCGCACGCTTGCGCGCCAGTGCTTCACTGGCGAACTGGTTGTCGCAGCTTTCCAGCCAGGCTTCGCTCGGTACGGCCTTGCCCAGGATGAAGTGCGCCGTTTGCTGCGTGCGAACTTTAGGGCTGGCAAGCACGTCGGCATCGCTCAGGCCCAGTTGCTTAAGCCCTTGGCCAACCCGCGTGGCGGCCTCGCTGCCTGCCACGGTGATGCCCGTGGGGTCGTTCAGGCACGGGCCGGGCGCGCTGTCGCAACGTTCGGCATGGCGGATCATCACGATCACTGCACCGTCGGCCCAGTCCTGCAGAAGGCCGCTTTCGCTCAATTGCCGTTCATTGCCAAGGTCCACGACATGGGCCCTCGTCGCCAGCCAGGTGGTCACCGCCGCGATGACCATGCACAGGCCCAGAGCGGCACCAAGGGCTTTGCGTGACATGCGTCGCTTGCGACGGGCGTGGATGGCGGGGTGGCCCAGGGTGTTGCTCGGTTGCATGCGTCACTCCAATGGCGCGGCGGTGGTGTGGGGCATTGTGCGCAGCCGTCTGTCGGGGGCCGGTGAAGGGGTTGTGAAAATTGCATTCCGGGCGCTGCCGGTTGCATGAAAAACCTGGCCACGCCTACGCTGTCAAAAGGCACAGCGCAAAACCGGAGCTCGCCCCATGCCCCCCATCCTCCACCTGGAAAGCGCACGCCTGGTGCTGCGCCAATGGCACGATGACGACCTGCGCGAATTCGCCGCGCTGTGTGCCGACCCGCAGGTGATGCGCTATTTCCCGGCGCCGATGACGCGGCTCGAAGCGGCGGCGCTGATCGGCAGGATTCGTGGGCACTTCAACGAATACGGCTTCGGCTTGTGGGCCCTGGAGCGAAAGGACAGTGGGGCGTTCATCGGCATGACGGGGCTGCTCAATGTCAACTTCGACGCGCCCTTCGCCCCGGCGGTGGAGATTGGCTGGCGCCTGGCGCGGCGCCACTGGGGCCTGGGTTTTGCCAGCGAGGCAGCATGGACCTGCCTGCGTTGTGCTTTCGCCCAATTGCGCGTGGAGGAGGTGGTGTCGTTCACTAGCGAGAGCAACTTGCCATCGCAGAAAGTCATGCAGGCCATTGGCATGGTCCAGGACGCCAATGGCAGCTTCGACCACCCCCGCCTGCCCATCGGGCATCCGTTGCGCCCTCACGTGCTTTACCGCATTGACCGCGCACATTGGGAGCAGACCCTGCGTACTGAATGAGCCGCCATGCACGGCGTCAATGACAAACGCTGTATCATTTCCCAATCTGCAAGGTGCTCGCCGAAAGATGTTCAGCGCCTGTGAAACCGAGCGCCGCTTGCGCGGCGCATCGCGAGCACGCTCGCTCCTACAAGGAGAACCCCCGATGAGTCATGTGTTGGACGACCTGGTCGACCTGTTGAGCCTCGAGCCGATCGAGGAGAACCTGTTCCGTGGCCGCAGCCAGGACCTGGGCTTCCGCCAGCTGTACGGTGGCCAGGTGCTGGGCCAGTCGCTGTCGGCGGCCAGCCAGACGGTCGAGGATGCGCGCCATGTGCATTCGCTGCACGGTTACTTCCTGCGCCCGGGCGATGCCAGCCTGCCGGTGGTGTACTCGGTCGACCGTGTGCGCGACGGCGGCAGTTTCAGTACCCGGCGGGTGACGGCAATCCAGAAGGGCCAGCCGATCTTTACCTGCAGCGCGTCGTTCCAGTACGACGAAGAAGGCTTCGAGCACCAGGTGCAGATGCCCGACGTGGTCGGCCCGGAAAACCTGCCGACCGAAGTCGAGCTGGCCAGCGCCCATGCCGACAAGCTGCCTGAGCGCATCCGCGACAAGGTGCTGTGCGCCAAGCCGATCGAGATCCGCCCGGTCACCGAGCGCGACCCGTTCAACCCCCAGCCCGGCGACCCGGTGAAGTACGCCTGGTTCCGCGCCGACGGCACGCTCCCTGACGTCCCGGCGCTGCACAAGTACCTGCTGGCCTACGCCTCCGATTTTGGCCTGCTGACCACCTCGCTGCTGCCCCATGGCAAGTCGGTGTGGCAGCGCGACATGCAGATCGCCAGCCTCGACCATTCGCTGTGGTTCCACCGCAACCTGCGTGCCGATGAGTGGCTGCTGTACGCCACCGACAGCCCTTGGGCCGGCAATGCCCGTGGTTTCTGCCGCGGCAGCATATTCAACCGCGCAGGCCAGCTGGTGGCGTCGTCGACCCAGGAAGGCCTGATTCGCCACCGCAAGGACTGGGCATGAGCCTGGGCGAAATCCGCAACTGGGTGTTCGACATGGACGGCACCCTGACCGTGGCGGTGCACGACTTCGCCGCCATCCGCGTCGCCCTGGACATCCCGGCCGAGCACGACATTCTCACCCACCTGGCGGCGCTGCCGGCGGCGGAGGCGGCAGCCAAGCATGCCTGGCTGCTGGAGCATGAACGCGACCTGGCGATTGCCTCGACCGCGGCCACGGGGGCGGTGGAGCTGGTGCGTGAGTTGGCCGGGCGCGGTTGCCGCCTTGGCATCCTCACCCGCAATGCGCGGGAGCTGGCGCATGTGACGCTGGAAGCGATCGGCCTGGCCGACTGCTTCCAGGTCGAGCACATTCTCGGGCGCGACGAAGCAGAGCCCAAGCCCAGCCCGGATGGGCTGTTGAAGATCGCCAGTGCCTGGGGCGTGGCGCCCGGCGAACTGGTGATGGTCGGGGACTACCGCTTTGACCTGGACTGTGGGCGGGCCGCTGGCGCGCGCACGGTGCTGGTGAATCTGCCGGATAACCCGTGGCCTGAACTGGTGGATTGGCATGCGGCGGATTGCCGGGCATTGAGGGTGCTTTTGGGCTGAATGTGCTGTTGCCAGTGAGGGCCTGTTCGCGGGCAAGCCCGCTCCCACAGGTACACCGCAGGGCTCAGGTCTGCAGAGCCCCTGTGGGAGCGGGCCTGCCCGCGAAAGGGCCGGTAATGGCTATGCTGAACCCCAGTCTTTCCTCTGAATGGAGCCTCACCCATGACCAGCAAGGCCATCTATGTGCAACCCGGCGGCGGCTACGACAAGGTCGAGATCGGCACCTGTGAGGCCCCGGCGCCCAAGGCCGGCGAGATCACCGTGCAGCTGCACGCCAGCTCCCTCAACTATCACGACTTCGCCGTGGTCAGCGGCATGTGGGGGCCGAGCGAGCGGCGTATTCCGATGGCCGACGGTGCTGGCGAAGTGGTCGCGGTCGGTGCCGGGGTGAGTGAATTCAAGGTGGGTGACAACGTCGTCAGCACCTTCTTCCCCGACTGGCTCGATGGCCAGGCCAATGTCGAAGGTTTTGGCCGGGTGCCCGGTGATGGCCTCGACGGCTATGCTCGCGAACAGGTGACCGCTGCGGCGACAGCCTTCACCCTGGCGCCCCAGGGTTTCAGCCACGCCGAGGCCGCGACCCTGACCACCGCGGGCCTCACTGCCTGGCGCGCGTTGATGAGCGATGACCACCTCAAGTCCGGCGACACGGTGCTGGTGCAGGGCACCGGCGGCGTGTCGATCTTCGCCCTGCAGTTCGCCAAGCTGGCGGGTGCCACGGTCATCGCCACGTCGTCCAGCGATGCCAAGCTCGAACGCCTCAAGGCCCTCGGCGCCGACCACCTGATCAACTACAAAAGCACTCCGGCCTGGGGCGAGAAAGCCCGTGAGCTCACCGGCAATCGCGGCGTCGATCATGTGATCGAAGTGGGCGGGCCGGCGACCCTGGAGCAGTCGATGATCGCCGCGCGCATCGGCGGGCATGTGTCGCTGATCGGCATTCTCACCGGCGTGGCCGGGCAGTTGCCGCTGGTGCAGGCACTGGTGCGGCAGATCCGCCTGCAAGGGGTGCTGGTGGGCAGCCGTGCGCAGCAGCAGGCAATGGTGCGGGCGATCGATGCCAATGGCTTGCGGCCGGTGGTGGACAAGCATTTCGAGCTGGAGCAGATCGTCGAGGCGTTCCGCTATCAGGAAAGCAACCGGCATTTCGGCAAGATCTGCCTGACCTGGTGAAACTGTAACGACGGTTCGACAAGCCAATACATTTGCGCACATCGGCAGGGGAAGGCGGCTGGCTAGAATGCCCCGCTTCAGATGCGACTGATTCTCTGCAAGAGGATTCCCCCGATGTGCTTCCCTTCCGTTATACGGCGGCGCCTGCTGCTGGCCCTGATGCTGCTGGCGGGTGCTGCCGGCTTTGCCCAAACCGCCAACGCGCTGACAGTGACCGACGTGCTCGGGCGCAAGGTCGAAGTCGACCACACGCCGCAGCGCATCGTGCTCGGTGAAGGGCGGCTGTTCTTCGCCCTGGCGCTGCTCGACCGCGACAACCCGTTCCAGCGGGTGGTCGGCTGGCAGAACGACATGCGCCTGCTCGACCCGCACACCTATGAGGTCTACGCCAAGCTGTACCCACAGGTGGCCAAGCTTCCTTTGATCGGCCAGGCCTCCGAGCAGAGTGTCAGTGCTGAGCAGATCCTCGCGCTCAAGCCGGACCTTGCGGTCTTCAGCATCGCCGGTGAAGGCCCGACCCAGCACAGCCCGGTGGCCGACCTGCTGGAGAAGGCCGGGGTGCCGGTGCTGTTCATCGACTTCCGCGTGCACCCGATGCGTAACACGCGGGTCAGCATGCAGGCGCTGGGCACCTTGCTCGGGCGTGAACAGCAGGCGCAGGAATACCTGAGCCTGTACGACCGCCACCTCAAGCACATCACCGACAGCGTGGCCGGGCTCACCGCCGGTGAACGGCCCAAGGTGTTTCTCGAACTGCTGGCGGGCGTGTGGCAGGCACCGGGGCATACCACCGGCAAGAGCGGCCTGGGCAGCGTCGTCGAGGCGGTCGGCGGGCACAACATCGGTGCCGACGTGGTGCCGGGCGCGCTGGGCGACGTCAGTGTCGAATACGTGCTGCAGGCCGACCCGGACGTGTACATCGCCACCGGCAACCGTGCGCCGGGCGTGCTGCTGGGCGCGGGTGTTTCCAGCGAGACGGCCCGCCAGAGCCTGGCGAAGATCACCGCCCGCCCCGAGTTCGCGCCGCTGCGGCCGATCCAGGCCGGGCAGGCCCATGGCTTGTGGCATGACTTTTACAACTCGCCGTTCAACATCCTGGCGATCGAAGCCATGGCCCGCTGGGTGCACCCTGAGCGCTTCCAGCAGGTCGACCCGCAGGCCACCCTGGCTGAAATCAACCGGATGCTGAAGGTAGGCCTGGACGGCCAGTACTGGGTCGACGCCAAGTGACCGCGCTGGCTCAGGAGGGCGCGGCGCTCGCGGCCTGGCATTACCGCCGCGTGCTCTGGCGGCGCACCTTGCTGGTGTTGGCACTGGCGCTGTTGTTGCTGCTGTCGGTGCTCGGTGACCTGGCCAGCGGTGCCTCGGGCATGGGCCTGGGGCAACTGCTGCACGGCATCTTCGACCCGGCGACGCTGAGCGCCACCGAGCGGGTGATCATCTGGAACGTGCGCCTGCCGTACTCACTGATGGCGGTGCTGGTGGGTGCGGCATTGGCGCTTGCTGGCGCCGAGATGCAGGCGATCCTCGACAACCCGCTGGCCAGCCCCTTCACCCTCGGTGTGTCGTCGGCGGCGGCGCTCGGTGCATCGCTGGCGATTGCCTATCCACTGGGTATCGCCTGGTTTGCGCCAAGCGCGCAGGTGACGGTGATGGCCTTTGTCTTCGCCTGTCTGTCGGTGGTGCTGCTGCAGGCCATGTCACGCTTGCGTGGCGCAGGCGTGGAGAGCCTGGTGTTGTTCGGCATCGCCCTGGTGTTCAGTTGCAATGCGCTGGTCTCGCTGCTGCAGTTGCTGGCCACCGAGGACGTGCTGCAGCAACTGGTGTTCTGGACCTTGGGCAGCCTGGCCCGGGCCAACTGGCAGAAGCTTGGCATTCTCGCCCTGGTGCTGGCGCTGCTGTTGCCGTTCTCGCTGCGTGCCGCGCCGGCCATGACCCTGCTGCGCATGGGCGAGGACCGTGCACGCAGTTTTGGCGTGGACACCCGGCGCCTGCGCCTGGCCTCGCTGCTGCGCATCAGCCTGCTGTCGGCGACGGCGGTGGCGTTCGTCGGCACCATCGGTTTCGTCGGCCTGGTCGGGCCGCATATCGCCCGCTTGCTGGTCGGTGAGGATCAACGCTTCCTGCTGCCGGCCAGTGCGCTGGTGGGGGCGTTGATGCTGTCGTTGTCGTCGCTTGCCAGCAAGCTGATCCTGCCTGGAGTGATCGTGCCGGTGGGCATCGTCACGGCGCTGGTCGGGGTGCCGGTGTTCGTGGTGCTGGTGTTTCGCCGGGGGAGAAAACTGTGAGCCTGCTGATCGATGAAGTGGCGGTCACCTATGGCGCGCGGCAGATCCTGCAAGGGGTGAGTTTGCCGGAGCTGCCGGCCGGCAGCCTGGTGGCGCTGGTCGGGCCCAACGGCGCGGGCAAGTCGACCTTGCTGCGGGCGCTGGCGGGGCTGGAGCGGATGAAGGGTGGCTTGAGCCTGGATGGCCAGGACGTGACCCGGCTGAGCTTTGCCGAGCGCTCGCGGCGGCTGGCCTACATGCCGCAGCAACTGCCTCCGGGGATTGCCCTTGGCGTGCTGGAGAGCATTGTCGCGGCGCTGCGTGTGAGTGGTGCGGATGACTTGCTCGGCAGCGCTTATGAGGCATTGCGCCAACTGGGGATCGAGGCGCTGGCCGAGCGCTCGCTCGATAGCCTTTCCGGTGGCCAGCGGCAACTGGTGGCACTGGCGCAGTTGCTGGCGCGCAATCCGCAGGTGCTGGTGCTCGATGAGCCGACCAGTGCGCTGGACCTGCATTACCAACTGCGGGTGATGGGCGCGGTGCGCGAGCGGGTGGCGGCGCATCGGTTGCTGGCGGTGGCGGTATTGCATGACATCAACCTGGCGGCCAGCCATGCCGATTGGCTGGTGGTGTTGCGCGAGGGCAGGGTGGTGGCGTGCGGGGCGCCGCAAGAGGTACTGCAGCCTGAGTTGCTGGCCGAGGTATATGGTGTTGAGGCGCGGGTCGAGTGCTGTTCGCAAGGGCGCCTGCAGGTGCTGGTGGATCGGGCGCTGGCCTGAGCTTTTTGGGTTGCCTGTGCTGGCCTCTTCGCGGGCAAGCCCGCTCCCACAGGTCCCTCACAAGATTCTGGCCTTGTGATGATCCTGTGGGAGCGGGCTTGCCCGCGAATGGGCTGCAACGCAGCCCCTAGTCCGGCAGAAGGCGGTCCCGGCTGTTTGACAGGTGCAGGCAGATCGCCGCCCGCGCCGCATCCGGGTCCTGCCGGCGGATGGCATTGAGGATCGCCTCATGCTCAAGGTTGGCCAGGTACGCATGCCGCGCCAGGTTGGCCCCGGCGCGTTCGGCCAAGGCCATTCGATTGCGTGGGATCAGCCCGTTGCCCAGCTGCGCCATCATCTCGCTGAAATACAGGTTGCCGGTGGCCTCGGCGATCAGCAGGTGAAAGCGCCGGTCAGCCTCGATGCAGCTGTCCCCGGCGGCCGCCAGGTCCTGATAGTCATCCAGCGCCTTGCGCATGCGCGCCAGCTGCTCGTCACTGCGGCGCACGGCGGCGAGGGCCGCCGCCTGGCCCTCCAGGCCGATGCGCAGCTCCAGCAGGTCACGCACGCTCGCGGCATTCTCCGCCCCCACGCGCAAACCCGCCTGGCCCTGGCGCGCCATCACGAACGTACCGATGCCGTGGCGCGGTTCCACCAGGCCTGAGGCCTGCAACTTCGACAGCGCTTCGCGGACCACGGTGCGACTGACGCCATGCTCGCGTACCAGGGTGTTCTCCGAAGGCAGCTTGTCCCCAGGTTTGAAGGTGCCCAGCAGAATCTGCTGGGTCAGGCTCGACACCAGGTCGTGGGCGCGGCTGTGACTGCGTTTGGCGGGGGATGTATCCATGGCGATATCCGGGACTGGGTTGCTTGTACGACAAGTTAACCAATAAAAATATTTCTTGCCTGGTTTTTCTCTGCACGGTGCACGCCTGTTTTAAGCGATGGCGGCATTATCGACGCAATATTGCTATTTATCAGCTTGTATTTTGCCATTTAAGCGACATTCGGCATCTTGTCGTACAACCTCGCTGCGCATATGCTCCATTCCACTGTCATGTCAGACAACTTCGACCCGCACAAAAACAATTAGTGGGAGATCTACCTGTGAACGACACCCTCGCTCCGTCTGCCCGGAATGAAGGCGACGCTTTGGCCAGTGCCGTGGCCAAGGTCAAGCGCCACGTCCTGCCGCTGTTCGTCATCATGTTCATCGTCAACTACCTCGACCGCGTCAACATCGGCTTCGTCCGCCCGCACCTGGAAAGCGACCTGGGCATCAGCGCCGCCGCCTTTGGCTTCGGCGCCGGCCTGTTCTTCATCGGCTACGCGCTGTTCGAAGTGCCCTCGAACATGCTGCTGCAAAAGGTCGGTGCGCGGCTGTGGCTGACCCGCATCATGTTCACCTGGGGCCTGGTGGCCACCGCCATGGCCTTCGTCCAGAACGAAACCCAGTTCTACGTGCTGCGCTTCCTGTTGGGCGTGGCCGAGGCGGGCTTCTTCCCCGGGGTGATCTATTACTTCACCCGCTGGCTGCCGGCCGCCGAGCGCGGCAAGGCGATTGCCATCTTCCTCAGCGGTTCGGCCCTGGCGTCGCTGATTTCCGGGCCGCTGGCCGGCGCGCTGATGCAGATCCAGGGCCTGGGCCTGCATGGCTGGCAGTGGATGCTGTTCATCGAAGGCATGGCCTCGGTGGCCCTGTGCTTCTTCGTGTTCTTCTGGCTCGACTCCAAGCCGCAGGATGCCAAGTGGCTGAGCCAGGCCGAACAGGACGCACTGGTCGCGACCATCGACCGCGAGCAGCGTGAGCGCGAAGCCGTCGGCGCGGTGAAGCCTTCGGCCTGGAGCCTGCTCAAGGACCGCCAGATCGTGCTGTTCTGCCTGATCTACTTCTGCATCCAGCTGACCATCTACGCCGCCACCTTCTGGCTGCCGAGCATCATCAAGCGCATGGGCGACCTCAGCGACTTGCAGGTCGGCTTCTTCAACTCGATCCCGTGGCTGATCTCGATCATTGCCATGTATGCCTTCGCCGCCGGCTCGACGCGCTGGAAGTTCCAGCAGGCCTGGGTTGCCGGCGCCCTGGTGGTCGCTGCCATCGGCATGTTCATGTCCACCACCGGTGGCCCGGTGTTCGCCTTCGTCGCCGTGTGCTTCGCCTCCATCGGCTTCAAGTCGGCCTCGTCGCTGTTCTGGCCGATCCCGCAAGGCTACCTGGATGCGCGCATCGCCGCGGCCGTGATTGCCCTGATCAACTCGGTGGGCAACCTCGGCGGCTTCGTCGCCCCCACCACCTTCGGCCTGCTCGAGCAGCAGACCGGCTCGATCCAGGGCGGGCTGTATGGCCTGGCCGTGACCTCGGTGCTGGCGGCCATCGCCATCTTCTTCGTACGCATTCGCCCGAAGGGCGCTCCTACTGACGACCTCAAGGCGCCTTCGGCCTTGGGCCAGACCCACTGATGACTGCGAGACAACAACCATGAACCTGCAGACCAACCCCGCTGTTCACACCAGCACCCCGGTCGTCACCGAGCTGCGCGTGATCCCCGTCGCCGGCCACGACAGCATGCTGCTCAACCTCAGTGGCGCCCATGGCCCGTACTTCACCCGTAACGTCGTGGTGCTGCGCGACAGCGCTGGCAACACCGGCCTGGGCGAAGTGCCCGGTGGCGAGAAGATCCGCCAGACCCTGGAAGACGCCCGCAGCCTGGTGGTCGGCCAGCCGATCGGCCATTACCAGCGCGTGCTCAATGCCATGCGCCAGACCTTCGCCAACCGTGACTCCGCCGGCCGCGGCCTGCAGACCTTCGACCTGCGCATCACCGTGCACGCGGTGACGGCCATCGAGTCGGCGCTGCTCGACCTGCTCGGCCAGCACCTCAACGTGCCGATGGCGGCCCTGCTGGGCGAAGGTCAACAGCGCGAGGCAGTGAAGATGCTCGGCTACCTGTTCTACATCGGCGACCGCCAGCAGACCGACCTGGCCTACCGCAACGAAGCCGATGCCGATGACGACTGGTTCCGCCTGCGACACGAGAAGGCCCTGACCCCGGAAGCGGTGGTGCGCCTGGCCGAAGCGGCCAAGCAGCGCTACGGCTTCAGCGACTTCAAGCTCAAGGGCGGCGTGCTGCGTGGCGAGGAGGAAATGGAAGCAGTGACGGCCTTGGCCGAACGCTTCCCCGAAGCGCGCATCACCCTTGACCCGAACGGCGCCTGGTCGCTGAAAGAGGCCATCGCCCTGTGCCGCGACAAGCACGCTGTGCTGGCCTACGCCGAAGACCCGTGCGGTGCCGAGAACGGCTATTCGGGCCGTGAAGTGATGGCCGAGTTCCGCCGTGCCACTGGCTTGCCGACCGCCACCAACATGATCGCCACCGACTGGCGGCAGATGGGTCATGCGATCCAGTTGCAGTCGGTGGACATCCCCCTGGCCGACCCGCACTTCTGGACCTTGCAGGGGTCGGTGCGGGTGGCGCAGATGTGCAACGACTGGGGCCTCACCTGGGGCTCGCACTCGAACAACCACTTCGACATCTCGCTGGCGATGTTCACCCAGGTGGCGGCGGCGGCGCCGGGTGAAATCACGGCCATCGACACCCACTGGATCTGGCAGGACGGCCAGCGCCTGACCCGTGATCCGCTGCGCATCGTCGATGGCCATGTGCGGGTACCGGCGCGGCCGGGGCTGGGGGTGGTGCTGGATGAAGACCAGCTGGCCAAGGCCCATGAGTGCTACCGCAACATGGGGTTGGGCGCGCGGGATGACAGCGTGGCGATGCAGTTCCTGATTCCAGGGTGGAGCTTCGACAACAAGCGGCCTTGCCTGGTGCGTTAAGGCTGCTGGCCTCTTCGCGGGCTCGCCCGCTCCCACAGGGTCTTGTGCAGTACCTGTGGTAGCGGGCGAGCCCGCGAACAAGCCAACACCATTTACCCTGCTTCAAAGAATGCCCGCGCCATCGCCACAAAGGCCCCCAGCACCGGGTTAGGGTTATCCCGGCAAAACGCCAGAAAGATCTCTGCCTGCTGCTCCATTCCCCCCAACGGCTTGAACACCACCTGCTCCAGGCGCAACGCCTGCGCCGAAGCCGGCACCACCGCGCAGCCCAGCCCGACATTGACCAGGCCCAGGATCGAATGCGTCTGCCCCAGCTGATGCAGATACCGTGGCTGCACCTCATGCCGGGCAAACAGGTTGGCGATACGGTCGTGGAAATAGCGCCCTTCGTTGGCGCTGTACATCACGAACGGCTGCTCATCGAAATCGCTCGGCCTGAGCCGCTCGCGTGCTGCCAGTGCATGCCCGGCGGGCAGGGCCGCGACGAAGGGTTCGCAGTGGATCGGCAGGTACTCCACGCGCGCGCTGGGCAGCACCTGGCGCACCAGGCCGACATCGATCAGGCCGGCCTCCAGGTCGTGCACCTGGGTGGAGGAGACGCGCTCGCTGAGCACCAGCTCGATGTCCGGCAAGGTCTGCCCGGCGTGCACCAGCAAGCGCGGGATCATGCTGTAGGCGCCGACGGCGGTGAAGCCCAGGGTCAGGCGGCCGGCTTCGCCATGGGCGATGCGCCGCGCCGACTGGCTGGCCGATTCGGCAACTTGCAGGATACGCCGGGCGTCTTCGAGAAAGCTTTGCCCGGCCAGGGTCAGGCGTGCCTGGCGGTTGTTGCGCTCCAGCAACAGCACCCCGAGGGAATGTTCCAGCAGCTGGATCTGCCGGCTCAGCGGTGGCTGGGTCATGTGCAGGCGGGTGGCGGCGCGGCCGAAATGCAGCTCTTCGGCGACCGCGACGAAGCAGCGCAGCTGGTGCAGCTCCATGATTCAATTCCTGAATTATTCGATCCATCATCTATATTAGACCTGTATCAAATGCGGGCCTAGCATCGAGTCATGTCTTCGAACTGCCGGATGCCCAGGATGAACAACCCTTCCATCGACGTGCTGCTGACCCAGCCCGTGCCAGAGGCCATTGATGCCCAGCTGGTCAGCGCCTACCAGGTGCATCGCCTGTATCAGCATGACCACCCGCAGCAGCTGCTCGCCGAGGTTGGTCCGCGCATTCGCGGCGTGATCACCGGCGGTGCCAAGGGCCTGTCGAACACGCTGATGGACCAGCTACCCGCCCTCGAGATCATCGCCATCAGCGGTATCGGCACCGATGCCGTGGACCTGCGCCATGCGGCCAGCCGCGGCATCCGCGTCACCACCACACCCGGCGTGCTCACCGCCGATGTGGCCGACCTGGCCATGGGCCTGATCATCAGCACCCTGCGCCGCCTGGGCGAGGGTGAGCGGCTGGTGCGCGACGGTTTGTGGGGCACGGTCAACCTGCCACTGGCACGCAAGGTCAGCGGCATCGAACTGGGCATCGTCGGGCTGGGCGAGGTGGGCAAGGCTATCGCGCGCCGCGCCGCTGCATTCGACATGCGCATTGCCTACAACGGGCGGCGCGAGCAGCCAGAAACCGGTTACCGCTATGAGGCCGACCTGGTCGCGTTGGCGCGGTCGGTGGATGTGCTGGTGGTGGCAGCGTCCGCCGATGGCGGCCAGCTACTGGTGACGGCAGAAGTGCTCGATGCGCTGGGGCCGAAGGGGTACCTGGTGAATGTGGCGCGCGGCAAGTTGGTCGATGAAGACGCGCTGGTCGAGGCGTTGCGTGAGCGGCGCATTGCCGGGGCCGGGCTGGATGTGTTCGTCGACGAGCCATCAGTGCCGCCGGCGCTGCGTGATCTGAACCAGGTTGCACTGCAGCCGCATCGGGGCAGCGCCACGCTGCAGACCCGGCTGGAGATGGGGCGCATGGTGCTGAACAACCTTGAAGCCTGTTTTCGCGGCGAGGTGCCGCCGAATCAGGTGATCGACCTTTAGGGCCCTTTCGCGGGCAAGCCCGCTCCCACAGGAATGCCACGGTGTTCGGCATCTCTGCAAATTCTGTGGGAGCGGGCTTGCCCGCGAAGAGGCCGGTACAGGCAACACAAGGCCCAAGGGCCGCACCTTCTCCGCACAAGAACAATCGCTTCCATCGAGAAGCAAGAGGGTCCACATGAACAGCAAATCCGCCGTCGCCGCATCGCAGGCCGTGGCCGGGGTCGGTCGCCATCGCTTCCTGGTCCTGGCGCTGATCTTCGTCATCACCGTCATCAACTACGCCGACCGCGCCACCTTGTCGATCACCGGCACCGAAGTACTGAAAGACCTGGGCCTGGACCCGGTGATGCTGGGCATGATCTTCTCGGCCTTCGCCTGGGCCTACGCCCTGGGCCAAGTCCCCGGTGGCTGGCTGCTCGACCGCTTCGGCGCACGCCGGGTCTATGGCGTCAGCCTGATTCTCTGGTCACTGTTCACCCTGTTGCAGGGCACGGTCGGCTGGCTGGGGCTGGCCGGTGTTTCGGCGGCAGTGGCGCTGTTTTCCATGCGCTTCATGCTCGGCCTGGTGGAGTCACCGGCGTTCCCGGCCAACTCGCGCATCGTCAGCTGCTGGTTCCCCACCCGTGAACGCGGCACGGCCTCAGCCCTGTTCAACTCGGCGCAGTACATGGCCGTGGTGCTGTTCACCCCGCTGATGGCATGGATGACCCACACGCTGAGCTGGGAGCAGGTGTTCATCTGGATGGGCGTGCTGGGGCTGGTGCTGAGCGTGGTGTGGTTCCGGCTTTATCACGAGCCGCACAGCGCGCCGGGGTTGAGCCGCGAAGAGCTGGACTACATGCGTGAAGGCGGTGCCCTGGTCGACCTGGAAAAGGAACGCAAGACGGCCAGGAGCAAACCGACCCGCGCCGAGATCGCACAGCTGTTCACCAGCCGCAACCTGTGGGCGGTGTACCTGGGCCAGTACTGCATCACCGCGCTCACCTACTTCTTCATCACCTGGTTCCCGATCTACCTGATCAAGGGCCGTGGCATGACCATCATGGAGGCCGGCTGGGTCGCCGCGCTGCCGGCCATCTGCGGCTTCACCGGCGGCATCCTCGGCGGCTTCGTCTCGGACTGCCTGATCCGCCGTGGCGTGCACCCTTCCAAGGCACGCAAGACCCCGTTCGTGATCGGCATGGCGCTGTCTACCAGCCTGGTGCTGGCCAACTATGTGGAGGGCAACGCGGCGGTGATCGCGCTGATGACCCTGGCCTTCTTCGGCAAGGGCCTGGCGGCGGTGGGCTGGGCGGTGCTGTCGGATGTGGCGCCGAAGAAGATGGTCGGGCTGTGTGGCGGCGTGTTCAACGGCATCGGCAACATCGCCGGCATCGTCACCCCGCTGGTGATCGGCTACGTGGTCGCCAGCACGGGCTCGTTCCACAACGCACTCTGGTTCGTGGCCGCCCATGGCGTGCTGGGGATCTTCGCTTACCTGTTGCTGGCCAGGCGCTTCGAGCGTACCGGGCAGGCGTAGGCAGACGCCTGAGCAACAGAGGCCCCGGGAAACCGGGGCTTTTTTGTGTGTGTCACAACCTGGTCGGCTGGCGGTTGAGCAGCGGCAAGCGATGCGGTGATACTGCGGCAAAGACAATACGACCAGGCCCACGGATGCGGCACGAAATCCAGACCCTGTCGGCGCAGGAGATCCCGCGCAAGCTCGACCAGTTCGAACTGGACCTGGGCTTGAGCTACCTGGACGACCAGCCGCTGGCCGCGTGTTCGGTGCGCACGGTGTTTCGCGAGCGCTATGTGCTGGTGGCGGCCGAGGAGGCCAGTTTCGACAGCAACCAGCCATTGAGCTGGGAGGCCGCGGCGCGCCTGCCGTTGTGCCTGCTGGCGGCGAAGATGCAGTGCCGGCAGGGGATCGATGCGATGTTCCAGCGCCAGGGGTTGGCAGTGGAGCCGCGGGTGGAGACCGATTCGTTGACGGCGCTGTGCGCCCATGTGCGGCAGGCGGGGTTGTTCAGCATCTTGCCGCACAGTGTGCTGTGCCAGGCAGATGGGCCCTTGGCGGCGCGGGTGCTGGTGCCGGAGTTGAGCCGCGAGATGGGGTTGCTGGTGCGGGATGAAGCGGTGCGCAGCCCGCTGCTGGCGGCGGCCTTGAGGGAGTTGGAAAGCCTGGATCTGCAGGGCTGGGCAGATCGGGTTTTACCGTGAGACTTGTGCCGGCCTCTTCGCGGGCAAGCCCGCTCCCACAGGTAATGCACCAGATTCAGAATGGGTGGTGATCCTGTGGGAGCGGGCTTGCCCGCGAAGAGGCCAGGCCTGGCAACACACATCCGGATGAAAAACAAAAGCTTCAAATGGCCCGCTGGCGTAATCGGACATGCCATTCGCGACATCTGGCGTTTCTGGAAATGCGCTGTCGTGATCGAACAGTTCCGAGGCGTTCTCGTGTAATTTCCCACAGCCTTGCGGGGCTTAAATGAAGCCCGAACCGCACCGGCATCTTGCTCTGTGACGCGTGCCAAAGATCAACAACAGAGCACCAGCAACGTGTCGACTTATTGATTTGAAAGGAGATATTTTCGCCTACGCCTGCCCGTCCTTCCTTGTGTCAGCAAAAAGAGAACAACATCAATGAACACCGTGGGATCTGATGGCAACCTTGCACAAGGTTTCAAGCCACGTCATGTAACGATGCTGTCCATCGCCGGCATCATCGGCGCAGGACTTTTCGTCGGCTCCGGGCACGCCATCGCGGCGGCCGGGCCAGCCACCATTATTTCGTACTTCGTGGCCGGCACGCTGGTGGTACTGGTCATGCGCATGCTCGGCGAAATGGCCGTTGCACACCCGGACACCGGATCGTTCTCCACCTACGCTGACCAGGCCATCGGCCGCTGGGCCGGCTATACCATCGGCTGGCTGTACTGGTGGTTCTGGGTGCTGGTGATCCCGATCGAAGCGCTGGCGGCGGGGCATGTGCTCAACGCCTGGTTCCCCGATATCCCCAGCTGGATCTTCGCCCTCGCCTCGGTGCTGTTGCTGGCGGGCACCAACCTGTTCAGCGTGGCCAAGTACGGCGAGTTCGAGTTCTGGTTCGCCATCCTCAAGGTCACGGCAATTCTCGGTTTCATCGGCCTGGGTTTCGCCGCGCTGATGGGCTGGCTGCCCAACCGTGAAGTCAGCGGCCTGAGCGGGCTGATGGCCGAACATGGCGGCTTTGTGCCCAAGGGCTGGTCGGCGGTGATCGGTGCGTTCATCACCGTGATGTTCAGCTTCATCGGCACCGAAGCCGTGACCATCGCCGCCTCCGAATCCAGCGACCCGTCGCGCAACATCGCCAAGGCCACTCGCTCGGTGATCTGGCGGATCAGCACCTTCTACATCCTGTCGATCTTCGTGATCATCTCGGTGGTGCCGTGGAACGACCCGCAGCTGGCGGTGGTGGGTTCGTACCAGCGCGCGCTGGAAATCATGAACATCCCCAACGCGGCCTTCATGGTCGACCTGGTGGTGCTGGTGGCGGTGACCAGCTGCATGAACTCGTCGATCTACATCGCCTCGCGGATGATGTACTCGCTGGCCAAGCGCGGCGACGCCCCGGCGTTTCTCAACAAGACCTCCAAGGTCGGCGTGCCACGCGCCGCAGTGTTCGGCAGCACCCTGATCGGCGCTGCCATCGCCATCCTCAACTACTTCGCACCCAAGGGCGTGTTCGAGTTCCTGCTGGCCAGCTCCGGCGCCATCGCGCTGCTGGTGTACATGGTCATCGCCATCTCCCAGCTGCGCATGCGCCGCCGCCTGGAGCGCGAGAACACCGAGTTGAAGTTCCGCATGTGGCTGTTCCCGTACCTGACCTGGGCAGTGATCATCTTCATCGCCGGCGCGCTGGCGGTGATGATGTACACGCCTGAGCACCGGGCGGAAGTGAGTTCGACCTTGGGCCTGGCGATCGTGATTTCCTTCCTGGGGATCGTCACCTCGCGGGGACATGCGCAAACGGTGGGGGCGCGGTCGATGGGGTGATTGAGTTCACCTTGCAACAAGGGCGAGGGCACCAGTGGATGGGTGCCCTTCGTTTTTTGTGCCACGTCTGGAAATGTGAAGGGGCGGGAATGTGTTCGCCATGAACAGTCTCACCAGCGGTGAGACAAATTGTTCGAGGTCTAATCGCTTACCATCTCGATGTACCTGTTCACAGCCGGCGCCTTCTCGAAGCGCCGGTGCACCAGGCTCAACCACGAGCTGGGCTGGCAATCGGCAATCCGCCGGTAGTTCACCTGCGGCAGGCTGAGGCGCTGCACCACCGACTCGGGCACCACTGCGATCCCTTGCCCCAGCGACACCAAGGTAATCACTGCTACCAGGCTGCCCGGTTGCGGCCCCAGCCGTGGGACGAAGCCACCCTGCGCCGCCGCCTCCAGCGTGCCGGAAATCTGCTCGGGCAGGATGAAGGTCTCGTTGGCCAGGCGCGCCGCCGGAATCTGCGGCAGTTCGTTGATCCGCGAACTGGCGGGCAGGGCGAGCACGAAGCCTTCCTGATGCAAGGCAATGGCTTCGAGTTCTTCTGGCAACTCCATCGGCGAGCGCACATAGGCCAGATCAAGCAGGCCATCACGCACCATGCCCGGCAACTCGGCCATGGGCAGTTCACGGATGTTCAGGCGCACGCCGGGGTGAGCATCACTGAAGCTGATCACCTGCCGCTGCAACATGCCCGAGTACGCCGCCGATGCCACGTAGCCCAGTTCGATACGCCCGCTTTCACCCCGGCCGGCACGCTGCGCGCCCAGCTGCGCGGCATCGAACTGGCGCACCGCCTGCTCGGCCTCGATCAGCAGCGCCTGCCCGGCAGCGGTGAGGTTCACTTCGCGCTGGTTGCGCTCGAACAGCCGCACACCCAGCTCGCGCTCCATGTCCTGGATTTGCCGGCTGAGGGTGGGCGGGGCGATGCCCAGCTGCTCGGCGGCACGGGTGAAGTGACCGTGGCGGGCGACACAGAGGAAGTAGCGAAAGTGACGGATTTCCATGCGGTGTTACCTGCAAGCTAATGACGCGGTCCCTTGAGGCTAACAAGCTTCGGGGCTGCTGGCATTAAGGTGAGTCCACCATGCAGGGGACCGCTGCGCGGCCCATCGCCGGCAAGCGCGGCTCCCACAGGTACAGTGCAAGACCCAAGGGCGCTGTACCTGTAGGAGCTGGCTTGCCTGCGATGGGCTGCAAAGCAGCCCCGGCGATCTCAAACCAGGCAACAAGCTCGCCTCACGGAGCCTCTCCATGCCTTCTGCACGCTTCACCCTGCTCACCGCCTCCCTGGTCTGCGCCCTGATCATCCTCGACACCAACATCGTCGCCGTCAGCCTGCCCAGCATCGCCCGCGACCTGTCCGGCTCGTTCGCCGATATCGAATGGGTGGTCAGCGCCTACCTGCTGGCCTTCGCCGCCTGCCTGCTGCCCGCCGGCAGCCTGGCCGACCGCTTCGGTCGCCGGCGCATGCTGCTGATCGGCCTGGCCGTGTTCGCCATTGCCTCGCTGGCCTGCGGCGCAGCCCCCAGCCTGCTGTTTCTCGACCTGGCCCGGGCGGCCAAAGGCGTGGGCGCGGCAATGCTGCTGACCTCAGCCCTTGCCGCCATCGGCCACCGCTTCCACGAACCCCAGGAACGCCTGCGCGCCTGGGCATTCTGGGGCGCCTGCATGGGTGCGACCATCACCTTCGCGCCCCTGCTCGGCGGCGTCATCGCCAGCACCCTCGGCTGGCGCTGGATCTTCTACATCAACCTGCCGCTGGTGGCGGTGCTGGTGCTGATGGTGCTGCGCAGTGTCGAAGCGTCACGCGACAGTGATGCTGCACGGCTCGACCCGATGGGCAGCCTGACCTTTGCCGGCAGCCTGGGCTGCCTGATCTGGGCGATGATCGAGGCCAACCAGGTCGGCTGGACCAGCGTCGATACGCTCGGGCGCCTGCTGATCAGCGCGTTCCTGATGGGGCTGTTCATCATGGTCGAAAGCAGCCAGGAACGGCCGATGATCGACCTGCAACTGATGCGCAGCGGGCGCTTCGTTGGGGCCTTGCTGGGTATGTTCGCCTATGCGTCGTGCGCGCAGGTGATGATGACGCTGTTGCCGTTGTATCTGCAGAACGGGCTGCAGCTGTCGGCGCTGGCGGCAGGGGCGGGGATGTTGCCGTTTGCCGTTGCGATGTTGCTGACGCCGCGGTGGGGGATGCGCTTGGCTGTGCGTTTGAGCCCGGCGCAGGTGTTTGCCCTTGGGTTGGTGTTGGTGGGGGTGGGGAATCTGCTGTGTGCCTGGGCTG
>NZ_NEHW01000012.1 GCF_002112505.1 Pseudomonas sp. R28(2017) | reverse complement strand
CGTCGGTGGCGTCGGCCTGGTGCTGCTGGCGATCTTCCTCGACCGCCTGACCCAGGCCATGGGCGCGCGCACCAGCGCCGACCCGAGCCTGCGCTGGTACCACACCGGGCCGGTGGGCGTGGTCCTGCGCCTGTGCGGCGCGGCGCAACCGCAAGGGCGGCGCAAGACCGCCTGACTTAACCCCGTTCTATCTGCCGCATCCCGAAACAACAACCAGAAAAAGGTACGCGACGATGTCCGAGTTCAAGTTCCCCCGCCGTTTCCTGCAAGCCACCTGCGCCGTGGCGCTGGGCCTGGCCTGCCTGCACGCCAGCGCCTCGGCCGACAAGCCGGGTGAAGGGGTGAAGGTCACCCCGTCATTCCCGACCGTGGATGAAGAGCGCTTCCGTGGCGAAGTCGCCCTGCAGGGCCTGCGCGAGCTGGGCTACAACGTGCAGAAGCCCAAGGAAACCGAATACGCCACGATGATCCTGGCGGTCGGCTACGGCGATGCCGATTTCAGCGTCAACCTGTGGGACAAGCTGCACGGCAGCTTCTACCAGAAGGCCGGTGGCGACCAGAACATGGTCAAGGTCGGCGACATCCTGCCCGGCGTGCTTCAGGGCTACCTGATCGACAAGAAGACCGCCGACCAATACCACATCAAGTACATCACCGACCTGAAGAAACCGGAGATCGCCAAGCTGTTCGACACCGACGGCGACGGCAAGGCCGACATGACCGGCTGCAACCCGGGTTGGGGCTGCGAGCTGGTGATCGCCCACCAGATGAAGGCCTACGACCTGGAGAGCAGCATCCACGTCAACCAGGGCTCGTACTTCGCGCTGATGGCCGACACCATCACCCGCTTCAAGGAAGGCAAGCCGGTGTTCTATTACACCTGGATGCCACAGTGGGTGGCCGGCGTGCTGGTGGAGGGGCGTGACGTGGTCTGGCTCGAGGTGCCGAAAACCGACTTGCCGGGCGGCGACAACAGCGTCGACACGCTGTACCAGGGCAAGAACCTCGGTTTCGCCCTGGACAAGATCGAGGCCGTGATCAATCGCGATTTCGCCGAAAAGAACCCGGCTGCGGTGAAGTTCCTGTCGCTGATGCAGATTCCGGCAGCCGACGAGAGCGCGCAGAACCTGAAGATGCAGCACGGCGAGAAGTCCTACGCCGATATCCAGCGCCACACCCAGGAATGGATCGCGGCCCACCGTCAGGCCTTCGATGGCTGGCTGCAGGCCGCCCGTGCGGCGGCAATGCAAGCCAGTAACTAACCCCCCAGGCAGAGCAGAACCATGAACCAGTCAGTCGTCAGTCATCTCAGAAGCCGCAATTTCGCCCACCTGGCGCCGGATCACCGCCTCGCCACCGGCGCGGCCTTGCGCCGGGTCGGCTTCGTGCTGCTGGAGCAGTTCTCGATGATGACATTGACCTGCGCCATGGACACCTTGGCTGCCGCCAACCAGGTCAGCGTCAAGCCGCTGTTCGAGTTCGTGATGATCGGTGACGGTGCCCAGGTGCGCAGCGATTCAGGCATCGTCATCAGCATCGACCAGGCCCTGGCCGAACTGGAGGTGCGCAGCCTGGACTTTGTATTCGTCTGTGGCGGCTTGCGCGTGCCGCTCAAGCGCAACCCGCGCCTGCGCGGCAAGCTGCGCGAGGCCGACAGCCATGGTTGCCTGCTGGGCGGTTTGTGGAATGGTGCCTACTTCATCGCCGAGGCGGGCCTGCTCGACGACCATGATTGCGCCTGCCACGTGGAGGGGCGCGCGATGATGAGCGAGCTGTTCCCGGGCGTGCGGGTCAGCCGTGCCGGCCATGTGCTGGACCGCCGGCGGCTGAGCTGCGCCGGCGCCAGCAGTGCGCTGGAGATGATGCTGGAGCTGCTGGCCGGCCGTTACGGCAAGAGCCTGCTCGACGGCGTGGCGCAAATCGTCGCCGCCGACAAGCCCGCGCCGGCGTTGCCGAAGGTGGCGCCGCCGTTTCGGGTCGGCTTGCCGCAGAACCTCAACGAAGCGATCGAGCTGATGAGCAACAATATCGAAGAGCCGATTGCCATCGACGAGATCGCCCGGCATGTGAAACTGTCGCGCCGCCAGCTGGAGCGCTCTTTCCGCCAGCATGTGCAGTCGACACCGCTGACCTTCTATCTTGAGCTGCGCCTGGGGCATGCTCGGCAACTGCTGCAGCACACCGACAAACCGATGTCGGAGGTGGCCATTGCCAGCGGGTTTACCAGCTTCTCGTATTTCTACCGGCGCTTTCACACCTTCTTCGCCATGCCACCGCGCAAGTACCGGGCGATGAGCCGGGGCTGGGCGGTACATTGACCTGGCGCCTATCCTGTTGGGGTTGGACGACTATCAGGAGCGGGCATGAATCGAAACGAACTGCGCAAGGCGGACATCAACCTCATGGTGGTGTTCGAGGCCTTGATGCAAGAGCGCTGTAGGGGACGAGGTGTTCGCCGGGGTATTTTCAGTGCCTGTGCGATCGAGCGCCGCGCTGGCGGCGCTCGATTTATGCCCCCCTTGAAAACTCACGGCAGGCACCTGGCAAGAGCTCAATGCCCGCCTTTCATGCGGCGTGCCACCAGGTAGATCAGCAACCCCGCCATCGCCGTTGCCGCACCGATATACCCGGTGCTGGTCCAGCCCAGCCCAGCGCTGATGGCCATGCCGCCAAACCAGGGGCCCAGGGCGTTGGCCAGGTTGAAGGCAGCATGGTTCGATGCGGCCGCCAGGCTGGGCGCTTCATGGGCGATGTCCATCAGGCGGATCTGCAGCGGCGCGGCCAGGGCGATCATGGTGCCGACCAGGCCGATCCCCAACAGCACCGACCACAACGCGTGGGCGGCGAAGCTGAAGTACAGCAACACGGCCGCCGACCACACCAGCACAATGCCCACAGCGCGGAACTGCAGGCGGTCGAACAGCTTGCCGCCGGCAATGTTGCCGATGATGCCGCCAGCACCGAACGCGGCCAGGCCGAAGGGGATCCACTCCGGCGCCACCTGGGTCACCTGCAGCATGGTCGGCGCCAGGTAGCTGAACACGCAGAACATGCCGGCAAAGCCGATCGCGGCAATGCCCAGTGCCATCCACACCTGTGGCAGGGTAAAGGCTTGCAGTTCCTTGCGCGGGTCGCTGCGTGGTTCATCGTGGCGCTGTGGTACATAACGCCAGACCAGTGCGATGGTGCACAGGGCGATGGCACCGACCAGGATGAATGCCGAACGCCAGCCGAAGAACTGGCCGAGGAAGGTCGCCACCGGGTTGCCCAGCAGCATAGCCAGGGTCAGGCCCATCATCACCCTGGCCACGGCGCCGGCGCGCTGGTTGCTGGGCACCATGCTCGACGCCACCACGGCGGCGATGCCGAAGTAGGCGCCATGGGGCAGGCCGCTGATGAAGCGGAAAGCAACCATGCTGGAGAACGACGGGGCGAAGGCGGTGGCCAGGTTGCCGATGGCATACAGCGCCATGAGCAACAGCAACATGTGCTTGCGCAGCAGCTTGGCACCGAGGATGGCCAGCGCCGGGGCACCGACCACCACACCCAGCGCGTAGGCGCTGATGGCATGGCCGACTTGCGGCTCGCTCAACTGCAGGTTGCTGGCGATATCGGGCATCAGGCCCATGATGGCGAATTCGCCAGTGCCGATGGCGAAGCTGCCTAGCGCCATGGCAGCTTCCATCTTGCCGACGTCGCCCTTGGAAACGGCGAGTGACGGTAATTCCTGAACAGACATTGGGGTCCCTTGTGAAACATACTGAAACGTTTAACGGGGGATCATACCATTCAGGGGTGGAGATGGGCTTGGGGGCAGGGCGGCTGGCACGTCCCAGCCGCCCGGAGCTTCCCGTTCATTCAGCCATCTGCAACTCCGGCAACTTCACCCGAAACGCCTTGGTCAGCCCGAGCAGGCAGATGAACCCCGCGCCCATCCAGCACAACCCAATGGTAAAGGACATGCTCGACAGGCTGGTCCACAGCCAGATCGTGCTGAGGAACCCGAGGGCCGGAATGGCGCCATACAGCAGGCAGTTGCGCATCCCTCGCAACTGCTGGTCCACCAGGTAGTGCTTGACCACCGCCAGGTTCACCGCCGAGAAGGCGAACAGGGCACCAAAGCTGATCATGTTGGCCACGGTATCCAAGGTGATGAACAGCGCCACCAGTGACAGCAGGCTGACCAGCATGATCGCTGCCGCCGGCACGCGCTTCTTCGTCACCAGCTGGCCGAACACCCGCGGCAGTGCGCCATCGCGGCCCATGGCGAACAGTACCCGCGACACGCTGGCCTGGGACACCATCGCCGAAGCGAAGCAGCCGGCCACATAGGTCGCCGTGAAGGCGGTCACAAGGTATTCGCCCCCCACCCGGCGCATCACGTCCACCGAGGCCGAATCCGGGTCGGCAAAGCTGGCCCAGTCGGGGAACACCATCTGCGCGAAGTACGACACCACCAGGAACAGCAGCCCACCGATCAGCGACACCGCCATGATCGCCTGCGGTATGCGCCGGGTCGGGTTGCTGGTTTCTTCGGCCATGGTCGACACCGCATCAAAGCCGAGGAACGACAAACACAGCACCGCCGCCCCGGTCATGATCAGCGGCACGCTGAAGCCTTCATGGTGGAAAGGCGCCAGCAGCGATACCGGCGCGGCCTGGCTACCCACATGGCGTACCGACAGGGCGACGAACACCACGATGAACACCAGCTGCGCCACCACCAGGATCCAGTTGACCCGGGTGATCGACTCGATGCCGATCAGGTTGAGGAAGGTCACCAGGGCAATCGACCCGGCGACCCACACCCAGGCATGGATGGCCGGGAAGTACTCGGACATGTAGATGCCGATCAGCAGGTAGCTGAGCAGCGGCAGGAAAATGTAGTCGAGCAGCAAGGTCCAGCCGGCGATGAAGCCGAAGTGGCTGCCGAACGCCTTGCGCGTATAGGTATAGACGGAACCTGAGTAGGGATGGGCCTGGACCATGCGCCCGTAGCTGTAGGCGGTGAGCAGCATGGCGGCGAGGGTGAGGAGGTAGGCGATGGGCAGGTGGCCCTTGGTCATCTGGGTGACCAGCCCGTAGGTGGTGAAGACGGCGAGCGGGACCATGTAGGCGAGGCCGAACAGCACCAGCGCGGTCATGCCCATGGACTTTCTGAAACGACCTGAAGTGTTGCTCGGTGACGCAGGCTGATGGGGATGGGGCTGGGCTGTATTTGTTGTTGTATGCATGGCTGACTCCTGAAATGGGATGCAGGAAGCTGCAGTAGGCGATAAGGCTCGCTACTGGTAGGGGCGTTTGATCAGAGGCGTGGCTGGGGTGGGGCGGCTCGAATGCTCCCACACTCGGGGCGCCCTCGAAATCACCCTTTGGGGGGAGCATGCTGCGCCCGTCGTGTAAACCCTGGCGCCCGGCGCTGGCGAGTATTTTCCTCTGCAAGGGGCAGCAAAAAGCTGGTTTCGCCAGGCCTGCGGCTGGGCCAAGAATGTTCGCCAGACCCATAACAAGCGGACCGCACGGACGGTCGTCAGGAGTGTGTATGTACGATCTCGGATACTGGCAACAGCGCGCGGCAGGCCTGAGCTTGCGAGACAAGGCCCTGATCGGCGGCCGCCAGGTCGGTGCAGCCAGCGGAGCAACCTTCGACAGCATCAACCCCGCCACCCAGCAGGTCCTCGCCCGTGTCGCTGCCTGTGACCAGGCCGACGTCGACCTTGCCGTCAGCACGGCGCGCAAGGCGTTCGAGCAGGGGCCGTGGCCGCGCATGGCGCCCGGCGAGCGCAAGAAGGTGCTGCTGCGCCTGGCCGAGCTGATCATGGCCCACCGCGAAGAACTGGCGTTGCTGGACTCGCTGAACATGGGCAAGCCGGTCATGGATGCCTACACCATCGACGTACCGGGTTCGGCCCACGTCTTCGCCTGGTATGGCGAGGCGCTCGACAAGCTCTACGACCAGGTCGCCCCGACCGCCGCCAACGCCTTGGCCACCATCACCCGTGAAGCACTGGGCGTGGTCGCGGCCGTGGTGCCGTGGAACTTCCCGCTCGACATGGCCGCCTGGAAGCTTGCCCCGGCGCTGGCGGCAGGCAACAGCGTGGTCCTCAAACCCGCCGAGCAATCGCCGTTCTCGGCCTTGCGCCTGGCCGAACTGGCACTGGAAGCCGGCCTGCCGGAGGGTGTGCTCAACGTGGTCCCGGGCCTTGGCGAAACGGCGGGCCGTGCGCTGGGCCTGCACCCTGACGTCGATTGCCTGGTGTTCACCGGCTCCACCCAGGTCGGCAAGTACTTCATGCAGTACTCGGCACAGTCCAACCTCAAGCAGGTGTGGCTGGAGTGCGGCGGCAAGAGCCCGAACCTGGTGTTCGCCGACTGCCAGGACCTGGACCTGGCTGCCGAGAAGGCCGCCTTTGGCATCTTCTTCAACCAGGGCGAAGTGTGCTCGGCCAACTCGCGGTTGTATGTGCAGCGCTCGATCCATGACGAATTCATCGAACGCCTGCAGGCCAAGGCCCGCCAGTGGCTGCCAGGTAACCCGCTGGACCCGGCCAGCCGTGCGGGTGCCATCGTCGATGGCGAACAGACCACGCGCATCGCCCGGGCCATCGGCCTGGCCTCGGAGCAGGGCGCGCGCCTGGTCTGTGGCGGGCGACGCCTGACGATCGGGGCCTCGGACAATTTCATCGAGCCGACCATTTTCGCCGGCGTCGACAACGGCATGAGCCTGGCCCGGGACGAGGTCTTCGGCCCGGTGCTGGCGGTCAGTGCGTTCGATACCGAGGAGCAGGCCATCGGCCTGGCCAATGACAGCATCTACGGGCTGGCGGCATCGGTGTGGAGCGACGACCTGAACCGAGCGCACCGGGTGGCGCGTGCGCTCAAGGCGGGTACGGTATCGGTCAACACCGTCGATGCGCTGGATGTCACCGTGCCGTTTGGCGGTGGCAAGCAGTCCGGGTTCGGCCGCGACCTGTCGTTGCACTCGTTCGACAAGTACTCGCAGTTGAAGACCACCTGGTATCAGTTGCGCGGCTGATTTACAGGTTGCCCAGGAGCATCCCGAACTGGCGGTGCTCCCAGGTGCTCAACCACTCCACCGGGTTGCTGCCAAAGCCCTGAGCGGCTTCGAACACGTAGGCCCGGCCGCACGGGCTGAGGCAGCTGACGCAATAGGCCAGCGCGTTGTTGTCGTTGAACAGGGTGATTTGCCAGCCGTCACATTCCAGGCTCATCGGGCCACAGCCGATTTCTGCCCAGCTGGCATCGCCCAGGCGACGCACGGTGCGCACGCCCAGGGCGATGTCGCGCAGTAGCTGGCTGACTTCGCGACTGCTCAGTGGTGTGGGTGTGGGTGTGGGCATCATGTACCTGGCCTGATGGATTGCTGCATGATAGCAAGCTCGGCCATCCACTTACCCAGGAGACAGCGATGATCAAGCTCGGCGAGCAACTGCCCGACGTTACCCTTTACGAATACAACAACAGCGAGGGCGCCTGCCCGATCGGCCCGAATGCGTTCTCGGTGCGTGAGCGCTGCAAGCAGAAGAGAGTGGTGATCTTCGGTTTGCCCGGCGCCTTCACGCCCACCTGTTCCGAGCGCCACGTACCCGGTTACGTCGCAGCAGCACCGGATCTGTTCACGGCGGGTGTCGACGAGATTCTCTGCGTTTCAGTGAATGACGCCTTCGTCATGAACGCTTGGGGCAACAGCCTGCAGGTAGGCGACACGGTGAAGATGATCGGCGACGGCAATGGCGAGTTCAGTGAGGCGCTGGGGCTGATCCAGGACCTCTCGGCCCGTGGCCTGGGGCGGCGCTCGCAACGCTATGCCATGCTGGTCGACGATGGCGTGGTCAAGCACATTGCGGTGGAAGCACCTGGCAAGTTCGAGGTCAGCGACGCGGCGAGCATGCTGGCCGTGGTCAAGGCATGACGCGGCGGCGATGACCTGGCCGGCCCTGGCGGCTGCCTGGGCCGGGTCAATGTGCATCCGCCGACGGTTGCCGTGGTGGCTGGACCTTGCGCATCAACGGGACCAGTAGCGTGGCGATCGCGAAGCACACCATGATGACCAGGAAGGCGTCGGCGTACGTCATTGTCTGCGCTTCGCGCCAAGTCAATGCCCAGAGCTGATGCAGCGCAGTCTGGCTAGCTTGCGAGCTGTTCTGGCCCAGTGCCTGGGCGCCGTCACGCCATTGTTCGAGCCAGGTGTTCATGGTCTCGTTGCGAATGTTCAGGTGCTCGGCCAGGCGCAAGAAGTGCAGGTTGGTACGGTCATTGAGTATCGTGGCGCAGGCCGCGATGCCCAGCGCGCCGCCCAGGTTGCGCATCAGGTTGAACAAGCCAGAGGCGAGCTTCAGACGTGCCGGCGACAGCGCCCCCAGGGTCAGCGTGACCGTCGGCGGCACCGCCATTTGTTGTGCGAACCCTCGAATGGCCTGGGGCAACAACAGCTCCCTGGCACCCCAGTCATGGGTAATGGGCGTAAAGTCCCACATCGACAGGCCAAACAGTGCCAGGCCCAACATCAGTATCCAGCGCAAGTCCACACGGTTGGCGAGAAAGGCGTACACCGGGATCGCCAATAGCTGGAATACCCCTGTGGAGAACACCGCCAGGCCGATATCGAGGGCACCGTAACCGCGCACACGGCCCAGGAACAACGGTGTCAGGTAGATCGTGGCGAAGATCCCGATGCCGGTGATGAACGAAAACAGGCAACCCAGGGCAAAGTTGCGATCGCCCAGGGCATGCAGGTCGACGATGGGCTGCGCCACCCTCAGGCTGCGCCAGACGAACAGAACGCCACACAGGCCTGCCAGCCAGGCCGTGGTGGCAATCGTGCTGTCGCTGAACCAGTTCCAGCGTGGCCCTTCTTCCAGGGTGTACTCCAGGCAACCCAGAAACACTGCCATCAGGCCCATCCCCAGGTAGTCGGCGCCCTTGAGCAAAGCCAGGTTGGGCTGGTCGACCTTGACCAGCAGGGGGACAGCGACGGTGACGAAGATACCGGGCACCAGGTTGATGTAGAACAACCAGTGCCAGGACGAGACATCGGTGATCCAGCCGCCAACCGCTGGCCCCAGGGTTGGCGCGAGCGAGGCGATGGCGCCAATCACCGAGGCGGCAATCACCCGTTGCGGGCCGCTGAAGTAGATAAACGCCGTGGTGAACACCAGGGGGATCATCGACCCACCCAGAAAGCCTTGCAGCGCGCGGAATGCGATCATGCTCTGGATGTTCCAGGCCACTGCGCAGAGCAGGCTGGTCAAGGTAAAGCCCGCGGCCGAGGCGGCAAATAGCCAGCGCGTGCTCATCACCCGCGACAGCCAGCCTGAGAGTGGGATCACGATGATCTCGGCTATCAGGTAGGCCGTCTGCACCCAGGCGGTGTCATCCGCACCGGCAGACAGCCCACCCCCGATGTCCTTGAGCGATGCCGAGACAATCTGGATATCGATCAAGGCAATGAACATTCCCACACACATGGAGGCAAAGGCTGCCACCTTCTGGCGGGCGCTGAGCACCGGCAGTTCGCTGTTCATGGCTGGCTTGCCGTGGCGAGGCCCGCTGGCGTCTCGCGCGGGGCCTTGGTATCGATTTCGGCAAGCACCGAAAGGCCAGGGCGCAGGGCGCCGAAGTCGGCATCGCCATCTGCCAGGCGGACACGCACCGGCACGCGCTGCACGATCTTGGTGAAGTTGCCGGTGGCATTCTCGGGCGGCAACACACTGAACTGCGCGCCGGTGGCCGGCGCAATGCTCTCGACACGGCCGTGGAAGGTGCGCCCTGGCAGGATATCGGCCGTGATGCTGACGGCCTGGCCCACTTGCATGCGTGCCAGCTGGTCTTCCTTGAAGTTGGCGTCGACCCACAACCCGTGGGCCGGTACCACCGAAATCAGTTGGCTACCGGCTGCGGCATAGGCGCCGACCTTGGCTCGGCGATTGCCGACGTAACCATCGACCGGCGCACGCAGCTCGGTGTATTCGACATTGAGCCGGGCTTGCTCGCGGTCCGCTTCGGCCTGGGCCAGTGCGGCGCGTGCCTGTTGGCGTTGGGTGTCGATCACGGCCAGCTGCTGGCGTGCGGCCAGCAGGCCGGCTTGCGCGTGGACGCGATCGGCTTGCGCGGTTTTCCAGGCCGTGTCGACGCGCTGGGCGCTCTGCACCGAGACCGCCTGGCTTTGCACCAGGTTTTGATAACGCGTTCTGTCATCCATGGCCCGCTGGGCTTCGGCGCTACGCGCGTCGATCTGTGCTTTGGCCTGGCTGATGACCGCCTGTTGCAGCAGTTCGACCGCGTCCAGATTGGCCAGGCGCGCATGCTGCGCCGCTACGGCTCCTTCAGCTTTGGCCAAGGCGGCGTTGTAGTCGCGCACGTCGATCCGCGCCAACAGGTCACCCGCCTTGACGAACTGGTTGTCGACCACCGCGACTTCACTGATGTAGCCGGGGACCTTGGCGCTGATCACGGTCACCTCGGCGCCCACGTAGGCATCGTCGGTGTCTTCGATGAACCGGCCGCTGACCCACCAGTGGCTGGCGCAGGCCACGCCGGCAATGATTGCCAGCGTCAGGGCGCCCAAGCGCAGGGCAGCCGCTCGGCCAAAGGCTTTGACAGGCGCGGTGTCGCTGTCCAGGACCGCGCCGGGTTCGATGTCGACCTGAGCGTTCATGACGGTCAGTCCTCTGTCTGAGCTTGGCTAAGGAAGGGGGGGCCACCTGCTATCGGCCTCCCCGGATGACGGCGATTACGGCAAGGGATGTGCGCCGCGTCTGGATGACATCCTATTGCCTTGTGGTCATGCCTTAAATGTCATATAAGACACCTTTTAGGACATCGGGTATCCGTATGCACACCCTCGGTTTTGTCGTCCTTCCAGGCTTTCAGTTGATGGGGCTGACGGCGATCACAGCGTTCGAGATCGCCAACCTGACCCTGGGCAAGCCCGCCTACGAAGTCACACTGCTGTCGGAGGACGGGGGGCTGGTCACGTCTTCGGCGGGTATTCGCATCGAGACCCGCGCGTTGGGTGGTGGGCAGGTGTTCGATACCGTGATGTTCGGCTCCGGCACGTCGGTGATGCCGGTCACCACCGGCCTTGCCAGCTTTGTGCGCGCGTCGATGGACACTGCTCGTCGAGTTGCCGCGCCGTGTGTTGGCGCCTTCGTCCTGGCCGAAAGTGGCGTGCTCGATGGCCGGCGGGCAACGACCCACTGGCTGTTTGCCAAGCAACTGGAGGAGCGCTACCCCAAGGTCAAGGTCGAACCGGACCGGATCTACATCATCGATGGCCCTGTGTGGACCTCGGCAGGCATGACCGCAAGCATCGACCTGGCGCTGGCCATGATCGAGCAGGACCATGGCCTGGAAACCGCCCGGATCGTTGCGCGCAAATTGGTGGTCTATCACCGCCGGGCCGGTGGGCAGTCACAGTTTTCGGTGCTGTTGGACCTCGAACCCAAGTCCGATCGCATCCAGAAAGCCCTCGATTACGCCCGGCGCAACCTGAGAAACACCTTGAGCGTGGAAGAACTGGCTGGGGTTTCGCACCTGAGCCCCCGGCAGTTCAGCCGCGCGTTCACTGCCGAAACCGGTCAATCGCCGGCCAAGGCGGTGGAGCACCTTCGGGTCGAGGCGGCGCGAATGCTGCTCGAAGACAGCGGGCATTCCATCGAAGTCGTTGCCCGGGAGGCAGGCTTCGCCGACCGGGAAAGGATGAGGCGGGCGTTCTTGCGTACGATCGGTCAGACGCCGCAAATGATACGGCGCAGCGGCACACCGATGGGCTGAGGGCAGCTGCTGGCCCTGCGGCTACGCACAGAACGGGCACGGGCTAAGCTGTCGAGATGACGCTAGGTGACTCAAGGACACTGCCATGGGTACTGCCTCCTTGTCCGAGCTCGATGCCGCGCTGCCAGGACTTGCCCGCAAGATCCGCGTGCTCGATGCCCTGGCCTGGCCGGATGGCATCGAGCAGGTCTTCCTCAGCCAGTGGCGCGCCGGCAACGCGCAGTTGCCCCAGGTGCAGTTGCAGTCACGCGATCACGGTGCCGGTATCGCCGCGCTGGAGGCCTTTGTCGGGCAATGCGATCAGGGTCACCCGGCCGGGCGCTTCCTGGCGATGACCGCACGCAGCTATGCCACTGCGGGGCGCATGCTGGGGGCCATTGGCACCCCTGACTTCACGCGTTATTCCTCGGCGCTGTACCGGCGCCCGGACTTTCTCTACCCCAGGCAGCAACTGAGCATGCTCGATGCGGCCAGTTTCTTCCTCAAGACCACCGATGCACTGCTGGGGAGCGAGCAGATTCCGCCAACCGAGGCTGACATTCCGGCCGAAGACTTCGCTGCGTGGATGCAGCCGGAAATAGACCGCTTCTTTGGCGCGCAGCAGATCAGGATCGTGCTGGACCCCAACCTCGCCGCCAAGGCCATCGCCGGGTCCAGTCGCATTCGCCTGCGTGCTGGCGCCCTGTTCAGCGAGCTGGACAAGCAGCAACTGTTGCAGCACGAGGCCTTCGTGCATGTCGCCACCGCACAGAACGGCGCCCGCCAGGCCAACCTCAAGTGCCTGGGTCTCGGCGCGCCGCGTACCACCCAGACCCAGGAGGGCATTGCCACCCTGGCCGAGCTGTTCACCGGCAGCATGGACATCAACCGCCTGCGCCGTGTCGCCCTGCGTGCGCTGGCGGTGCAGCAGGCACTGGATGGCGCCGACTTCGTTCAGGTTTTCGAAGGGTTTGTGAACGCCGGGCAGTCGCCGCAAGAGTCGTTCCGCTCGACCCAGCGGATTTTCCGCGGTGCCGACCTGCGTGGCGGCTCAGCCTTTACCAAGGACGCCGCCTACCTGACCGGCTTGCTGGGTGTGCACACCTTGCTGCGCGTGGCGATCCGTGACAACCGGCCGGAACTGGTCGGCCATCTGTTTTCCGGGCGCCTGACCTTGGCCGATACCGTGCGCCTGGCGCCGCTGTTCGAGTCTGGCTGGCTCCAGGCACCGACCTATGTCCCGGCCTGGGCCTGCGACATGCGCAGGCTCGCCGCCAACCTGGCGTTTTCGGCCTTCATCGCCCAGATCAGGCTGGATGTGCTCGACCTGACGATGTTCATGGCCTTTGCCGACGAGCACGAAGCGGATGCCAGTGCCCCGTGATCACGGCGCGAGCAGGGTCTGCAGGCTGGCCAGAATGGCATTGGCATCGTAAGGCTTGCGGATCACCGTAACCTGCTGCAGATGCTGCGGAATGCTGACGCCATCGCCGTAGCCGGTGGCAAACAGGAACGGAATGCCCCGCCGCGCCAGCTCGTCGGCCACGCAGATCGATGTGCCGGTGCCCAGGTTGATATCCAGAATCGCAGCGTCGGGCGTGCGCTTGGCCAGCAGCAGCATCGCCTCACTCTCCGAGCTGGCCGTGATGACATGGCTGATTCGGGCATCGTTGAGTATCTGCTCCAGCCCCACGGCAATGACCAGTTGGTCTTCCAGAATCAGCACACAGGCATCCGCACGCGCTGCAAGCACGGTGCTCGGTTGCGGCAACGGCGTGGCTGGGCGCTGCACTGGCGGTGCAGCGGCCACCGAAAGGTGCCTGGCCGGAATCCGGAAAAAGCCCTGAAGGCCTTCGGGCAGGTATTCGACGTTGCTGGTGCCGCCCAGGTCGAACGGGATGCTGCGATCGATCAGCACCGTACCGAAGCCACGGCGGCTCGGTGGGCGAACCGTTGGCCCGTGACGCTCACGCCAGGTGATGTCACAGGCATTGCCCGCGTCGAGCGCCCAGCTGACACAGAGCCTGCCGCCGGCCCTCGACAGCGCCCCGTACTTGGCCGCGTTGGTCGCCAGTTCGTGCAACACCAGGGCCATCACCGAATAGGCGCGGGCGTCGAGAATCACATTGGGCCCGGCCAGCTCGATGGCCTCGGCCGAGGTGCGATAGGGCGACAGCTCGGCCTCGAGCAAGGTGGCCAGGCCGCCACCACCGTCGCCGCGCACCACTTGGTCGTGGGCCAGCGACAGCGCCTGGATGCGGCCCTTGAGCGTTGCCACATAGTCCTTGAGCGTCTGGCTCTCGGAGGTGGGGTGGGCCACCAGCGCGCCAATCAATGAAAGGATGTTCTTGACCCGGTGATTGAGCTCTTCATTGAGCATGCGCTGGCGGATTTCAGCCTTCGAGCGCTCGTTGGCCAGCAGCTCGCTGTTATGCAATGCAACCTCGACGATGGCCCGGCGAATGGCCTCGCCGAACTGCCGGTCCTGTTCGCTCCAGGGCAGCGACTGCTGGTGCACCGTCTCTTTCCAGATCGCGAAGCTCTTGCGCGGTGTCAGGCGGTCGCCCAGCGCGCCACTCTCGTAGGTCTTGTTCGGGTCGCCAGCCCAATCCAGCGTCTCGACCACTTCCTTTCGGAACAGCATGAGGTAATCCCTTGGCTGCTGCGACATCGGGATGATCAGCACGCCGGAGACTTCCGTGCAGTAGTCCCGGGCTGCAGGGAGCACCATCGAAAGCCGGTTGGATGCCCAGGTCTGGCCTTCGCTGACCCCCTGCGCCAGCCCCAGCAGGTCGGCGATGGCCGCCTTGGGCGGCGTCAGGCCGGTCGACGTCCAGCGCCCCTGCAGCGACATGCCGATGCCGTCGCACGGGATCAGCGACTGGAACTCGCCCAGGCGCGACTGGAAGAACGCCTCGATGTCGGGCGCATGGTTGGCGTCGCGCAGCAGCGCGTCCAGCGCCTTGTGGACATTGACAGCCGCTTCGAGGTTTTGCCGGGTACGCAGGGTTTCGATGTGCAGCGAAAAGAACTCGCCGAACATTTCCGCCGCCACCCGTTGCCCCATGGCCAGGGTGCGCGGTGCGTAATGGTGGCAGGCGATCAGCCCCCATAGCGCGCCACCGACGATGACCGAGATCGACATCGAGGCGCCCACACCCATGTTGTTCAGGTATTCGCAATGGATCGGCGAAACGCTGCGCAAGTGCGCGTAGGAGAGGTCCAGGGGTTCACCTGACGGGTCCAGCAGCGGGTCGATGACCACCGTCTTGAACTGGACGTCGGAGATGACCCGGATCGGGTTGCGCAGGTACAGGGCGCGGGCTTGCTGGGGGATGTCGGACGCCGGGAAGTACTGGCCGAGGAAGCTTTCCAGGTCGCCACGCTTGGCCTCCGCCACGACCTTGCCAGCGCCGTCGGCACCCAGCTGGTAGATCATCACGCGGTCATAACCGAGCACCGCACGCACGTAACGGGCGGCGTCGCGGAACAGTTTGTGGGTCTGGTCGACGTCGCGCAGCTGGGCGATCAGTGTGCGTGCCAGTTCGATGGGCTCGGCAATGCTGGCGCCGGCGGGCTCGAACTCGATGATCGCGGTGCCCTTGAACACGTGGGCCGAAACATCGAACGCACGGCCTGAAGGCAGCTGCACGCTGAACGTCTGCGATGGCCGCGCGCCTTCGCGGGTGCGGGCCAACGAGTTGCGCAGGGTGTGCGCCACCTCATCACCGAGCACGGCGTTCAGCTTCTGGCCATTGATGGCGCCCGTGACGCCAAGCATCTGTGGCAGATTCACCGAATGGCGCAGCACGACCGTCGCTGACGCATCGCAGGCGAGCAGGCAGCCGTGGGGTTGAATGCTGCCGGGAACCTGGATCGGCTCGCGATCGCAGTTGGTCAGGTTTACCTGGGGGTCGAAGGTCATTGGGCCCGCGCCTGAAAAGGGAGAGAAATACCTGACTTACAGTACAGCATCAACTGGCAGAGTCGGTGGCAAGCCTCGACGCCTGCAATTGCCACTGCGGATTGGACAACCGCTCGACGAAAAAATCGGCCAGCGCCTGGACCTTGCGCGGCCGTGTGCGCGCCGACGGGGTCACGAAATACAACCCACCCTGGGTCATGTGCCATTCGGGCAGCAGGTGTTCAAGGCGGCCGTCGGCCAGGTATTCGGCGGCGATGAATTCCGGTAGCTCGGCAATCGCAAGGCCCGCCAGCAACGGCGGGATCAGGGCATCCGAGTTGGTCACCCGCAGCGGCCCGCGGGGCACCACGTCGTGCTCGCTGCCGTCGCCGTGGCTGAAGCGCCAGACCTGGCTGCGGGCGCGGTAGGCGTAACTCATGCAAGCGTGGCCAGCCAGCTCGCGCGGGTGCGCGGGCTGGCCATGGCGGGCAAGGTAGGACGGCGCGGCCACCAGGTACTGGCTGACCGAACAGATGCGCCGCGCCACCAGCGATGAGTCGGGCAGGGCGGCGATGCGCAAGGCTGCGTCGAATCCCTCGGCGACCAGGTCGACGGTCGAGTCGGACAGGTGCAGGTCGAGCTCCAACCCCGGGTATTGCGCCAACAGCTCAGGCAGCAGCGGCGCGACCCAACGCAAGCCGAAGGCCATCGGCACAGCCAGGCGCACCAACCCGCGAGGCTGCACCGACAGCTCTTGGGCCTCGCTTTCCATTTCTTCGGCCTGGCGATACAGCGCGCTGGCTTGTTCGACCATCCGCTGGCCGAACTCCGTCAGCGAGAGCTGGCGTGAGGTGCGGTTGAACAGGCGTGCACCCAGGCGCTCTTCGAGGCGCGCGACTGCGCGCGACACCGTGGGAACTGACACGCCCATGGCCCGGGAGGCGGCGGCGTACGAGCCTTCTTCGGCCACTTTGGCGAACATCGCCAGGCCTTCGAAATCCGGAATTCTTGGCATTTAATTTCTGCAACGATGGCTTTCAAATGATTCTATTTTGAAATGATCCGCCAGTCGATACGCTTCTCCCCACAGCCACTCACCACCTCAACGGGAGAAACACCATGAGCAAGAAACTTGAAGGCAAGATCGCACTGGTCACTGGCGGCACCACCGGCATTGGCCTGGCCACGGCAAAACGCTTTGCCGAGGAAGGTGCCCACGTGTACATCACCGGGCGCCGCCAGGCGGAGCTGGACAAGGCGGTGGCACTGGTGGGCAACGCTACCGGTATTGCGGTGGACTCCACCCGGCTGGAGCAACTGGATCAACTCTATGCCCGCATCGGCCAGGAAAAGGGCCGCCTGGATGTGCTGTTCGCCAACGCTGGTGGCGGCTCCATGCTGCCATTGGGCGACATTACCGAGGCCCACTACGACGACACCTTCGACCGTAACGTGAAAGGTGTGCTGTTCACTGTGCAAAAGGCGCTGCCGCTGCTGGCGCAGAACGCATCGATCATTCTGACCGGCTCGACCGCTGGTAGCTCGGGCACTGCGGCATTCAGCGTGTACTCGGCGTCCAAGGCCGCCGTGCGGGCCTTTGCCCGTAGCTGGATTCTGGACCTGAAGGACCGCGCAGTGCGGGTCAACACCCTGAGCCCGGGCGCAACGCGTACGCCAGGGTTGGTCGACCTCGCCGGGCCGGATGCCGCGCAACAGCAGGGCCTGCTGGATTACCTGGCCGCTCAGGTGCCGCTGGGGCGAGTAGGGGAGCCGGTCGAAATCGCCAATGCTGCCGTGTTCCTGGCCAGCGATGACGCCAGCTTCGTCAACGGCGCCGAGCTGTTCGTGGACGGTGGCCAGGCGCAGATCTGACCCTCAGGAAGGCGGTTTACAGGGCGGAGTACAAATGTACTCCGCCCGGTAAACCGCCATCAGGCTGACAAGCGAGACTGTGGCCTGCTTTGCGTGCATCATGTTCATCTCTGTATCCACACCTGCTTGCACGCAGTATTGAAAAATGAAACGTCCGCTATTTGTTGCACTTGATGGCCCCAAGGGCACTGGCAAGACCACGCTGCTGGAGGCCATCACCCAGGCATTGAGGGCTGATGGCAGGAAGGTGATCCGGCTTTGCGAGAAGAAAAGCGACCCCTTCAGGGGGGAAACCATGGCGTTGGTCAACAGGCTCGTGAGAAGCCCCTGTCAGGACCTGGAACGGAAGGTCTGTGCGCGCCTGGCCGATAGCCGTGCCTGGATTTCCCGCAACGTGCTGCCCAGGCAACCTGCCGACAGCATCATCCTGATCGATCGCTGGTACCCCTCCGATGCCGCCTTTCGCCGGGCAGTCCCGTTTGCCGAAATCCTGCGAATGAACCACGAGCGCAACGTGCAAGTGCCAGACCTGCATGTCGGCGTGGTCACATCGCCTGATACGTCGTGGGCAAGGGCGGCGGCCCGCACGCGCGGGCTGGGCAGTACGGTGATCCACAAGCTGGATGAACAGATCGCCTGTACCGAAGCCTTCGAACGGGCGGTGGCGGAGCAAGGTTGGGTGCTGTGCCGCAATGAAGGCACGATCGCGCAGGCGACCAACCAGGTGGTTGCCGAGATCCAGCGGGTGCTTCACGCAGTGCGCGCTTGAGCTGCTTTACGCCGGCTTGAAGATTGTTTCCTGATTGCAAAAAAAGTTGTGCCTGCCTTCGCATTTAACCGACCTGGCGGCTTGGCTAGGCTGCGCCTCGATAAAAAAACAACGAGGCCTCGAATGAACAAGCAGCTCCTGAAAATGGCGATTACAGCGGGACTGGCCTGCACCTCTTTGCCCGGGCTCGCGGCAGTGGATGTGATCCTGCATAACGCCAAGGTCTATACCGCCGAGCCAGGCCAGCCTTTGCAGCAGGCCGTTGCCGTCGAAGGCGAAAGGATTGTTGCCGTGGGCGCTGATCAGGACGTGCTGCGCCTGAAAAGCAACACTACGCAAGTGATCGACCTTGGCGGCAAGGTGTTGATGCCGGGCATGCTCGATGCCCATTCCCATGCCATCAAGGGTGGGCTGCAGCTGGAACTGGCCAACCTGGCGGGCGAGCAGGTTCCGCTCGATGAACTGGAGCAGCGCCTGCGCGAGTGGCGCGACAACGGTAAAGCCCGGCGTGGCGAGTTCCTTTCTGTCGGGGGCGTGCCAGGCACCTACTGGGATGATATTGCCGCCCTCGAGCAGCGCTTCAACCATGGCGAATGGGCCGGGCAGCCAATCCTCTTCGCCGCCAACGACATGCACACCGGTTGGGCCAACCAGGCCATGCTCAAGCGCGCCGGGATCGACGCCAGGACCCTTGCCGCGTTGCCCGCCGATGCCCGCAACACGATCGGCCAGCACCCTGATGGCTCCCCCAACGGCTTCCTCGCCGATGCCAGCTATTACCCGGTCACCGAGCTGTTGCCGCCACTGAGCCATGAAGTGCTGATGACCGCAGGCCGCATGGCCCTGAACTACTACAAGCAACTGGGCATCACCGGCTGGATGGACCCGCTGGCCAACGAGTTGCCTGGGGCTGACGTGAACAACGACTCCCTCGGCTTGCTGCCGGTGTACAAGGACCTGTCCGAGCGCGGCGAACTCACCGTCCACGTCGCGGCGCTGCTGATGGCCAGTTCCAAGGCGCGCCCATCCGACCTGGACGAGCTGGACAAGGTGCGTCAGCAGTTTCTGGGGGTGCATAACCTCACCTTGCCGGGGATCAAGGTCTTTGCCGACGGCGTGGCCGAAGCCCCGGCGCAAACTGCTGCGATGCTCGAACCCTACAAGAACTCGGGCATGCGCGGCGAGCTGCTGCTGGACCCGGCAACCTTTGGCGAGCTGGTCAGCGCGGCAGACGCGCGTGGCTGGCTGGTGCACGTGCATGCCATCGGCGACCGCGCGGTGCGCGAGGCGCTCAACGGCATTGCCCAGGCCCGGCATGATCGCGACAGTGGTATTGCGCACTCGATCACCCACCTGCAGATGGTCAGCCCGCAGGATTACCCACGCTTCAAGGCGTTGAACGTGATTGCGGCGATGCAGCTGTACTGGGCGGCTGCCGATGAGTCGAACATGGCGCTGGTGAAGCCCTATGTCGACGCCATGGCCTTCATGCATACCTTCCCGGCTCGCTCGCTGCTAAAGCATGGCGCGACCCTAGCGGGCGCAAGCGACTGGCCGATCACCACGCCGGAGCCGTGGAAAGCCATTTACCAGGCGGTAACCCGTAAAGGGCCGAAGGGCGTGCTCAATGCGGCCGAAACCATCGACCGCGAGCAGATGTTCCAGGCCTACACCCTCAACGCCGCCAAGGCCATGCGCCTGGACCAGCAGGTGGGGTCGCTCAAGGTCGGCAAGCAGGCCGACATGATCGTCCTCGATCGCGACGTGCTGACCGTTGCGCCGCAAGCATTACGTGACACCCAAGTCGAACAGACCTGGTTCGCGGGCAAGCAGATCTACGCCCGCTGAAGGGCCCGTGTATCGTTGACTTTGCCTGGACTCAGGCACATTAATGGCTGTGTAGTCATTCATGTGCGAGATGAGATCATGGCGCACACCGACGTTCTCATTGTTGGCGCCGGCCCGACCGGGCTGGCGCTTGCACTCTGGCTTACCCGGCAGGGCGTCGCGGTCAGGATCGTCGACAAGAGCAGCGGCCCCGGCGAAGCGTCCCGCGCCATGGCGGTTCAGGCCCGCACGCTGGAGCTTTATCGCCAGCTCGGCCTGGCCGAGGCGGTGATCGAGGCCGGCTATAAAACCCCTGCCATGAACCTGTGGGCCCGCGGCCGCCGCCGGGCGCGCATCCCCTTGCAGGATGCGGGCGCAGCCATTTCAGCGTATCCCTTCGTGCTGATCTATCCCCAGGATCGCCATGAGCGCTTGCTGGGGCAGCAGCTGCATGCACTCGGCGTGGACGTGCAATGGCAGACCGAACTGCTGTCGTTCGAAGAGGGGGACAGCCATGTCACGGCCATCCTGAAGCAGGCCGATGGGCAAGAAGAGGCCTGCACTGCGGCTTACCTGGCGGGCTGCGACGGCGCTCGTTCGCGGGTTCGGCATGCGCTCGGCAGCGGTTTCGAGGGTGGCACCTACAAGCAGCTTTTCTACGTAGCGGATGTCAGGGTAACGGGTGTCGAACCTGCGGGTGAGGCACACATTGCGTTTGATAGATCCGACTTTGTACTGCTCCTGTGCTACGGCGAAAAGAACCAGTACCGGCTGATTGGCACCGTGCGAGACGAGCGCGCCGAGCACCCTGAACATCTGACGTTCGCCGACGTTGGCCATGATGCCATCAACGGCTTGAACCTGCAGATCACCGAGGTGAACTGGTTTTCCAGCTACCGCGTTCACCATCGTGTCACCAATCATTTCCGCCGTGGCAGGGCGTTTCTGCTTGGCGATGCTGCGCATGTCCACAGCCCGGCAGGCGGGCAGGGCATGAACACCGTCATTCTCGACGCGAACAACCTGGCCTGGAAGTTGGCCGCGGTGCTCAAAGGCAAAGCCCCCGATGCGCTGCTCGACAGCTACCAGACCGAACGCCAGGCGTTCGCCCGCAAGCTGGTGGAAACAACCGACAAACTGTTCACCTTGGTGACCGCTCAAGGCGGGTTTGCCGATTTTGTGCGCACGCGCATCGCGCCGGCGGTCGCCAGCGTTGCGTACAAGCGTGAAAGCGTGCGGGAGTACCTGTTCCGCGTGGTGTCGCAAACCCGCCTTGATTACCGCGACAGCCCGCTGAGCCAAGGCAAGGCCGGTGAGGTTCAGGGCGGTGATCGCCTGCCGTGGCTGCCCGTAGCGGATAACTACGCCTCACTCACAGCCATCGAGTGGCACGTGCATCTGTACGGCGAAGCCAACGCAGACCTGGCCCATTGGTGCGCGAAGCAGGGCATTGCCTTGCATGTTTTCGCTTGGGAACCTGTGTACGAGCAAGCAGGTGTTGCCAGAAATGCGGCTTATCTGTTGAGGCCTGATAGCTATGTTGCACTGGCTGACCCTGAGGGGGACTCATCTGTATTGAGCCAATATTTTATGACGCACGGCATCATGCTTTCTGCCTGAAGCGCACGTCTCAGCGCTTGCCTGCGCCTTGGAACAGGAATTGCTGTGAGCCTGCAAGACTCCTCAACGTGGGTAATACGGCAATGCTCTTTGAAGACCACTGCTTGATGTTCCTGGTCGCCGTAGCCGTGCTAGCCGTGGATGCAGTGGCCATCGTCACGTACCTGAGCGCTGGCCCATGTTCGGGTTTTCGCCACCCTATATCGGGTCAATGGGCAGGGTTGGGTGACTGGCTGGATGGAAACGGAGGAACCGGAGGTACAGGCGGCAAAGCCTGAACGCCCGTCAGTGCTCATGGGCGTGGGAGTGAACGGTCAGAGCACCCGGCACCTTGGTTCGCTCGAGCCCGCCGTGCTCCAGCCATCGAAGCGTTTGCTCATAGGCACGCGCCAGCAGGGCTTCGGTCTGGTTGAAATTGAACACCGAGACATCGACAGGACACAGTGGCGGAACGATGTGCAGGCTGGTCAGCGTACGGAAGTGTTCGATGTCGCTCACCAGCTGGCGCATGCTCATCAGGTTGACGGTGTGCAGGGCCAGGGCCACCAGCCCCTTGGGTGGCTGTGTCAGGGCACAGCTGAATCCCGTGGGGATGACCACGACCTTGTTGGCGCCCAGGGCCACGGCTGTGGAAATGGGCGTGTTGCTCGCCACGCCGCCATCCACCAGGAACTGCTCGCCGATTTGCACGCTGGGGAACACCAGCGGGATGGCGGCGCTGGCCAGTAGCGCTTGCTCGAGCTCACCGCTGGATAACACCGTCTCGGCACCACTGAGCAAGTCGGTGGTGACAATATGCAAAGGCAGCTGCGCATCCTCGATACGGTGAATCGGCAGCGCCTGGCCAAGCAACCGGTGTAGCGCTGCCGGCTGGAGCAGGTAACCGCGCCGTTTGATCAACCCTCTACAGGTATCGAGCCAGGACAGGGGGAAGATGTCCGTTCGATTCAGGCCCCGCCAGAAACTGGCGAGCGTCTCCACACCTTCAGCGTTGGGCCGGGCGGCAAAGTAGGCACCATTGATTGCGCCCACCGAAGCACCGATGACCCTGTCGAATTGAACATTGGCCTCGACCAGAGCCCTGAGCATTCCAACTTGCACTGCGCCCAGGCTGCCACCACCCGCGAACACGATTGCGGTTTGCGTCGTCATGGCGGCAGCCTCTGTGCAGACTTGTGTCGACTGAGTGTAGTTGGTGCCCTGACGGTTCTGCATCCGTAAGTGCAGAGAGCCTACGAAGCGCCGCCCGCTGATCGTCCCGCACCTTGGCGTAATTCCGCGATGTCGCGTTTTGGCGGCGTACCAAACTGACGGCCATACTCGCGGCTGAACTGCGAGGGGCTTTCATAGCCGACCTTGAAGGCAGCGGTGGCAGCATCCAGGTGCTCGTTGAGCATCAACCGTTTCGCCTCGTTCAACCTTAGCCATTTCTGGTACTGCAGCGGGCTCATGGCGGTGAGCTGACGGAAATGCTGATGGAAGGTCGAGAGCCCCATCTGCACCCGAGAGGCCAGCTCGTCCACGCGCAGAGGCGCGGCATAGTTCAGCTTCATCCAGTCGATAGCCTTGGCAATTCGATGACCTTTGCTGCCCACGGAGGCGATATGGCGCAGCAGGGGGGCCTGGTCACTCAACAGCAACCGATAGTGGATCTCTCGTTGAATCAGCGGCCAGAGCACGGGTATCGCATTCGGCTCCTCAAGCAGCTGGATGAGACGGGCGAAGCTCTCGAACAATTTCGGGCTCAGTCTGCCCACGCCAGCGCTGCTGTGGAACGACTGGCCAGCCGCAGGAAGCCGGCCATCCTGGGCGATCAGCTCCGCCAGTGTGCGCAGGTCGAGCTTGAACACCAAGCCGAGACAGGGCGTTGCATCGCTGGCCATGGTCACCGCTGAGTGGGCAGGGATGTTCAGCGAAGTGACCAGGAAGCGAGTCGTATCGTAGGGGAAAACGTCGCTGCCGATGACCATTTCCTTGGCGCCCTGCACGACCAGCACGATGCTCGGCTCGATGATGCAGGTGATCGGTGGGGCTGGCGCGTTACGCCGGTAGACGCTCAGGTCTGCAAGGCTCGTCGCGAAATCGCCAGCAGTGGGCGCGAGGGCGCCGATGACCCTGCACAGGGTAGCCAGTGGGTTCGTGCTTGACGGCAGTGGTGCGCTAATGGCCATTGCGAAGGTTCCGATCATCGTATGGCAAAACACTACTGCCAGGTCACTTCAGCTGTCCATGCCCGGTGGGCAGGGGCTGGACAATCAGGCAAGAAAACTACCCGTTTGCTCTACTGATTGACCGGTTTACGCGAGGAAGATGGGCGGCAGGCGAGGGGGTCGTGCTGTTCAGCAGCGACGGCCTCTTATGCCACTTCCATTTCGAGCAGACAGGAAGCCATGCATGAAGTCTTTGTTCGTTGCGTTTGCCTTGATGGCCAGTTCACTTACTGCGGGAGCCGCCGACATGTCCCATGGGGCCAACAATTTCTACAAGAGTGAACAGGTTTCACTCGAACGGGTTTCATTCAAGAACCAGTTTCAGATGAACACGGTGGGTAACCTGTTTGTCCCCAAGAACCTGAGCCGCAATACCCGATATCCTGCCATTATCGTCGGCCACCCGATGGGGGCAGTGAAGGAGCAGAGCTCGAATCTTTACGCCCAGAAACTGGCAGAGCAGGGCTTCGTCACCCTCGCCATTGACCTATCGTTCTGGGGCGAGAGCGATGGGCGCCCGCGTAACCTGGTATCGCCGGACATCTATGCCGAAGATTTCAGTGCGGCGGTCGACTATCTCGGCGCCCAGGGCTTCGTTGATCGTGACCGCATTGGTGTGCTGGGCATCTGCGGCAGCGGCAGCTTCGCCATCAGTGCAGCGAAGATCGACCCACGCATGAAGGCGATTGCCACGGTCAGCATGTACGACATGGGCGCCGCCAATCGCAATGGGCTCAAGCAGGGTGTCACGGTCGCGCAACGCAAGCAGGCCATAGCCGAAGCGGCTGCACAGCGGGATGTTGAGTTTGCCGGTGGGAAGACCAAATACACCAGCGGCACGGTGGACCAGCTGACCGAGAATTCCAACGCTATCGAGCGGGAATTCTACGATTTCTACCGCACAGCACGGGGTGAGTTCACCCCCAAAGGGCTGTCGCCGCAACTGACGACGCACCCCACGCTGACCAGCAACGTCAGGTTCATGAACTTCTATCCGTTCAATGACATCGAGACAATCTCGCCACGCCCGATGCTGTTCATTGCGGGGGAAAATGCTCATTCCCGTGAGTTCAGCGAAGAGGCCTACCGCCTGGCCGGTGAGCCCAAGGCGCTGGTGATCGTCCCAGGCGCCGGCCATGTCGATCTCTACGACCGCGTTGAATTGATCCCCTTCAGCAAGCTGACGACGTTCTTCCGCGAAAACCTCAAGTAACGCCTGCTGTGTACAGGCCCAGCACCTGCACGCTGGGGCTGTACACCCGTGTCTTTTTTTATGGGTACAACGAGAACCGCCATGAGCAGTCCAGCAATACCCCTTCAACACTCAAGCCGTCAGGTCTGGAGCGCCGTCCTGGCGATGGCGCTCTGCGCCTTCGCTTTGGTGGCTTCAGAGTTTCTGCCGGTGAGCTTGCTCACGCCGATTGCATCGGACTTGTCATTGACTGAAGGCCAAGCCGGGCAGGCCATTTCCATCTCGGGTTTCTTTGCTGTCATCACCAGCCTGTGGCTGGCCAGCGTGACCCAGGGGATCGACCGCAAGCCTGTGCTGCTGGCCACAACGGCGCTCATGCTGGTATCCGGTGGGATGGTGGCGTTTGCCCCGAACTATGTGACCTTGATGGTTGGGCGAGCGGTACTTGGAATTGCCATCGGCGGCTATTGGTCGATGTCCACCGCCGTGATGATGCGCATCGCTCCAGCAGCGCTGGTTCCCAAGGCGATTGCCGTGATGCAGGGCGGTACCGCCTTGGCCACTGCAATCGCGGCGCCGCTTGGTAGCTACCTGGGCGGCATGATTGGCTGGAGGGGGGCATTTCTTTGCGTTGTGCCGTTGGCCGTATTGGCGTTGATCTGGCAAGCCTTCACGCTGCCGGCCATGCCGAGCGAGCGGAATGACTTTTCGGCCACCGGTACGCTGCGTTTGCTGGGTGACAGCAAGATAGCCCTGGGCATGGCCGCCGTCGCGTTGCTGTTCATGGGGCAGTTCACTTTCTTCACGTATCTGCGTCCGTTCCTGGAAACGGTCACCCATGTCGATGTGTCCACGTTATCGATCCTGCTGCTGGTCATCGGTGCCGCAGGATTGCTGGGCACGATGTGGGGCGGCTTTCTGGTCAGCCGACACTTGAACAGGGTGTTGATGGCAATACCGTTAATCATGAGTGTCATCCCATTCGCTGTTATAGCCGTGGGTAGCTGGCTGGCTCCAGTCGCCCTGATGCTAGGCCTCTGGGGGCTGGTGGCAACATGTGCACCCGTGGGGTGGTTCACCTGGTTGGCCAAGGTTCAGCCGCACAATGCAGAAGCCGGTGGCGGTTTGATGGTTGCGATGATTCAGTTGGCTATCACTGCCGGGGCAACAATGGGCGGTGTACTGTACGACGGCATCGGTTACCGGGCAGCCTTCGTTGCCAGTGGCGCATTCTTGCTAATCGCCGCCGCGCTGAGTGTGATCACAAGTCGGAGATAGCCAGTAGAGGAAATTGGCCGCCGGGTTGATCTCTACCCGGCGTACCGTAATACGTGATTTAACATAATATGCATTATGCGCACATTCATATACGGCCACCGGGCCGTGGGTTGGGCAGATTTCAATCCAGGCCAAGCCCCATTCTCGCTATCCATGTTCATTCCTGCCTGCACGCGCTATCTTCAGCGGCACCGCTCAGGACGATCCACCTCCAGACTCAAGGACGCGCCATGCCTCACCATCCGTCTGCCGACCAGATCATCGATCTCTACAACCGGCACGCTCGCACGTGGAATGAGCTGCGTGGCAATCGCCTGATCGAACGTAAATGGATCGAACGCTTTCATGCCTTGCTGTCGCCAGCTGCAACTGTACTTGATCTGGGCTGTGGTTCCGGCCAGCCCGTGGCACGTTATCTGATCGAGGCCGGCCTGGCCGTCACCGGCGTGGATGCTTCTGCACAGATGCTTGCATTGTGCCGCAGCCGTTTCCCAGAGCACACATGGGTTCACGCAGACATGCGTACACTGTCGCTCGATCGTCAGTACGCCGGCATCCTGGCCTGGAACAGCTACTTTCATCTCAAGCCCGATGATCAGCGCCGGATGTTCCCCGTATTTCAGCGGCATGCGGCGCCCGGTGCGCTGCTGATGTTCACCAGCGGCACGTCGCTGGGTGAAGCCTTGGGTGAATTCCAGGGCGAAACCTTGTATCACGCCAGCCTTGATCCAAAGGAATACACTAAGCAATTGCACGACCATGGCTTTGAGGTCCTGGACCATATCGTCGAAGACCCAGAGTGCGGCGGCCAGACGGTATGGGTCGCCCGCCGCCACCACTGACTTATATGCTTTGATTTTATAACTACACTAAATAACCATTTAGTGTAGTTATATACTCATTGTGCGCCATCACCCCTGTTCTTGCCCTCAGCCCGCTACACATTCACCGCATTTCCGCGTGTGCTTGCATTTCATGACAGTGAGCCCTGTTTTGCGCATGTCGCCATACACTCTAGTAACTCAAGGTTGGCATCTAAATGCGCTGCGGGAGTGTAAATGTCGATGTTCGAACTCGTAGTGTTCGCATTGCGTGCTCACCCGGAAATTGCGGTTTTTCTGGCAATCGCCCTTGGTGTGCTGTTGGGGCGTGTCCGGCTAGGCTCCTTCCATCTGGGCTCCGTTGCCGGTGCTCTCTTGATGGGGCTGCTGATTGGCCAGATCGGCATCGACATTCCTCACGAGTTGAAGTCGGTATTCTTCGCTCTCTTCATCTATGCCGTGGGTTTCAAGAGCGGACCGGAGTTCTTCGGCAGTTTGAACCGGGGGACATTCAAGCTGGTCTTCCTTTCCCTGGTCTTGTGCACTACAGCGCTGCTGGTCATCCTCGCTATGAACGCCCTGTATGGCTTTGACGCAGGCTTTACGGCCGGCCTGGGCGCTGGCGCACTCACGGACACGGCAATCATGGGCACGGCCAGCAGCGCAATCGCGCAATTGCCGCTGGAGGAAGCTGCCAAGGCTCAGCTCAACAGCCACATGGCCGTGGCCTATGCCATCACCTACCTGTTCGGTACCGTCGGACTGGTCGTCTTCGTCGGCAGCCTGGCGCCGCGCCTGTTGGGCGTGGATTTGCACGCCAGTGCACGCGAATTGGAAAAGGCCTTGGGCATCGAGCGACAGGAGAACGCCATCAGCATTCCCTATACCCGGATCGTTGTGCGCGCCCATCGCCTCGAGGCACCTGCTGGAAACCTGAGCATTGCCGAAGTCGAGGCCCGTTTCCCCACGCTGAGCGTCGAGCGGGTCATCCGCCGCAATCAGGTGCTTGAACGAGACCCTGCGCTACGCCTGGAGGCCGGGGACATCCTCGGTATCTATGCCCTGCGTGATTCGGTAGGCCATTTGAGCGACTGGGTCGGCCCTGAAGTGGACGATGCTCAAAGCCTGTCATTTCCGACCCGGACAGCGGACATCGTGCTGACCCAGGGGCAGTTTGCCGGGCACACCATTCACCACATCAAATCAATGCTGGTCGGCGCCGAACGCATGGGCTGTTTCATCACCACCATCACCCGGCAAGGCCTGGAATTACCGCTGTTGCCTGAAACCGTACTCCGGCGAGGTGATGTCATCGGGCTGACTGGCCGCGCCTCAAGTGTCGCAGCCCTGGCCGGGCAACTCGGGCGGATTCGGGAGCACAGCTACAAGAGCGACATCGCCATTCATGGGCTGGGCATGGTAGTGGGTTCGCTTGCCGGGCTGCTTTCAACCCACGTCGGCATGATCCCCATCGAACTTGGCATCGGCGGCGGCGTGCTGTTGGCGGGTTTGCTGATTGGTTGGTACAACTCCAGGCACCCCGAACTCGGCGCCCTGCCCCCGGCTGCACAATGGGCGTTTTCCGAGTTTGGATTAACCGCATTTGGCGCAGTGGTGGGGCTTTTGGCGGGCCCTGCAGCGTTCACTGCGATACAGGAACAAGGGCTGGACCTGCTGGTTGCCGGTGCATTGGTCACCCTCATACCGCCTCTGGTAGCCCTGTATTTCGGGTGTTATGTGCTGCGCCTGCACCCGATGATCCTGTTCGGCGCGCTGGCCGGTGCGCAAACCGAAGCAGCCTCGATGAACAAGATCATCGAGCAGTCAGGCAGCAACACGCCTGTGATCGGTTTCACAGTTTGTTATGCGATTTCCAACGTATTACTTGCCGTCTGCGGGCCAGTCATAATCGCTTTGACTTCAGTCAGTTAGCGATAAACCCTAATGCATAGTGCAAAAGCTATATCAATTCAGCAATAAAATACGCTGTTGCCGAAGAGGAAATGTCGCCTAAAGTTCATGAGCAGTCAGCTGTGACCGCAAATCTGATTCGTTTCTCCCCTGGCGCGAAGTGAGATGACAGCCCGTACGCCAAGTGCCCGAATGTCGGCTAACTTGCGTAATCAGTGTTTCGCTATCGCTGGTAGTTACCGGAAACGGTACGGCGTAACCATCAAAAGGAGCTGGTGATGAAACCGTCCGTTAGTTTTGGCACTCGGCGTGCTCTCGACAAATCCGCTGGTATCTGGAAGTTGAGTTCCGCTTTCCTTCTGGCAACTGCTGTAGCCTTTGCTTCCACTGCCTGGGCTGCGGAACAAGCCAAACCGGCGACTGCGGCAACAAAAGCTGCGAACGATGCGTTGCTCAAAGCGCTGCCTTTCAATGACAAGACGTCTTTCGAGTTGGCGCACAAAGGTTTTATCGCACCCTTGCCATCAGAGCCTATCAAGGGCGCTAGTGGCAATATGATATGGGACCCAGGCAAATACAGTTTCATCCAGGAAGGCACCGAGGCGCCCGCCTCCACCAACCCCAGCCTGTGGCGGCAGTCGCAACTGATCAATATTTCCGGCCTGTTCGAAGTTACCGATGGCATCTACCAGGTGCGCAACTACGACCTGTCGAACATGACCATCGTCGAAGGCAAGGAAGGGATCACCATCTTCGACCCCTTGATTTCCAGCGAGACAGCCAAAGCGGCACTGGACCTGTATTTCAAGCACCGGCCGAAAAAGCCCGTGGTCGCCGTCATTTATACCCACAGCCATGTTGACCACTATGGCGGTGTGCGCGGCGTCGTCGACGAAGCCGACGTCAAGGCCGGCAAGGTCAAGATCTACGCGCCCAAAGGCTTCCTTGAGCACGCTGTCGCCGAGAACGTCATGGCCGGTACTGCCATGAGCCGGCGTGCCAGCTACATGTACGGCAACTTGCTGCCGCCGAACGAAACCGGCCAGTTGGGTGCAGGGCTCGGGACTACCACGTCGGCCGGCACCGTCACCCTGATCCCGCCGACTGACATCATCGAGAAGACCGGCGAGAAACACGTGATCGACGGCCTGACCTATGAGTTTTTGTATGCGCCTGGCAGTGAAGCGCCGGCAGAGATGCTCTATTACATCCACGAGAAAAAGGCACTGAACACGGCCGAAGACTCCACCCACACCCTGCACAACACCTATTCGTTGCGGGGCGCGAAGATCCGCGAACCGCTGCCATGGTCGAAATACCTCAACGAAGCCCTGAAGATGTGGGGCAGCGACGTCCAGGTCATGTACGCCATGCACCACTGGCCGGTCTGGGGCAACAAGGAAGTCCGCGATCAGCTGTCGTCGCAGCGTGACATGTACCGCTACATCAACGACGAAACCCTGCGCCTGGCGAACAAGGGTTACACCATGACCGAGATCGCCGAGCAGGTGCAGTTGCCCAAGGGTATTGCCAATCGCTTTTCCAACCGTGGCTATTACGGGTCGTTGAACCATAACGTCAAAGCCACCTATGTGCTTTACCTGGGCTGGTTCATTGGCAACCCCGCTACCCTGTGGGAGCTGCCACCCGAGGAACAGGCAAAACGCTACGTCGACATGATGGGCGGCGCCGACGCCATCCTGAAGAAGGCCAAGGAGTACTACGACAAGGGCGATTTCCGCTGGGTAGCCGAGGTCGTCAACCATGTGGTGTTCGCCGAACCGGGCAACCAGGCTGCGAAAAACATGCAGGCCGATGCCCTGGAGCAACTGGGCTACCAGGCCGAGAGTGGCCCATGGCGCAACTTCTACCTGACCGGGGCCAAGGAGCTGCGCGAAGGTGTCAAGCAATTGCCGACGCCGAATACGGCAAGCCCGGACACCGTCAAGGCCATGGACCTGGACTTGTTCTTCGATTACCTGGCCATGCGTTTGAAAGGGCCGGAAGTGGCCGACAAGCACATCACCCTCAACCTCGACTTCACCGACCTCAAGCAGAAGTACGCGCTGGAGATGGTCAACGGCGTGCTCAACCACACCGAAGGCATGCAGGCCAACGACGCCGACGCCACGCTGACGTTGACACGTGACACCTTGAACAAACTGATGCTCAAGGAAACCACGCTCAAGGATGCGGTCAGTGCCGGTTCGATCAAGATCGACGGCGCAGAAGGCAAGCTGGAAGAGTTGATGAGCTACATGGACAACTTCGACTTCTGGTTCCCGATCGTAACGCCCTGAATGCTCCTTTGCCGTGCCTAGGCGTCGGGCGGGCCATCGACTGTGTCGGTGCCCTGCCCCCTTTTTTCCGCAGGCAGGTTACCGCTTCATTCAATGGAGAACAGCGACATGAATGCATACCAGCGCTGCGCCCATCGCTGGTCACTCCCGGCAACGGCTTGCTCGCTGCTGCTGGCCAGTGCCCAGGCTGCAGCCGGCGGCATTTTCATCTACGAAGCCGGCCAGGAAGGCAACGGCCTGGCCAACGCGGGTTCTGCGGCACTGGCCAACGACCCCAGCGTACTGATGAGCAACCCCGCGGGCCTTACCCAGTTGAAAGGCACGCAGATCAGCGCCAACGCCCAGGTCATTCTGGGTGATATCAAGTTCTCACGGGATGGCAACAATCAGTTTGACGGCAATGAAGGCGGTAACGCGCTGCAGTACCTGCCCGGTGCCAGCCTGTTCATCAGCCATCAGATAGACGAGCGCTCGGCGATCGGCTTTGGCATGTACGGCAACTTCGGGTTGGCCCTGGACTATGACGATGACTGGGCTGGCCGCTACTTCACCCAGGAGGCGGCGATCATCGGTGTGTCCTTTCAGCCCACGCTGGCCTACAAGTTCACCGATGACCTGTCGATCGGTATCGGCCCGCGCATCATGCTGGGCTACTACCGCACCGAGATGGCAATCAACAACAACCTGCTTGGCGTGCTCGATCGCCCGGACGGGCAACTGGAATACAAGGACACGGACGTGGGTACCGGGGTCAACCTCGGCCTCCTCTACCAGCTTTCCCCGCGCACCGCAGTCGGCCTTGCCTACACCAGCAAAGTCAAACTGGAGTTCGAAGACAGCCCGCACCTGCGCAACATCACCAACCCCATCATCAATGCCGGGCTCAATCGCCTCGATGTCGATTCGCTGGAGCTGGACCTGAATGTGCCGCAAACCGTCACTGCAAGCATCGCCCATGACCTGAACCAACAGTGGAAGCTGCTCGGCAGCCTGGGCTGGCAGGACTGGAGTGACTTCGGCGATGTCGGGGTCGACGTCGACGCCAATGGTGGCGGCGTCAGTCGCACGGTGGATCGCAAGTACAAGGACACCTGGCACGCGTCGGTGGGTGCGATGTACCAAGCCACCCGGCAAGTGCGCTGGAGCGTTGGGGTCGGTTACGACAGCTCGGCAGTCGACGACAAGGACCGCACGGTCGACAACCCCATGGGTGAAACCTGGCGCCTGGCCACCGGCGTGAACTACCAGGTCGAGGAAGGCCTGGACGTCCATCTGGCCTACACCCTGGTGTGGCTGGGTGACATGGATGTCGACCAGACCAAGTCACGTTCGGGCAATACGCTGTCCGGCACCTACAAGAACAGCGCCTTGCATATCGTCGGCGGCGGTGCGACCTGGCGGTTCTGAATCATTACCGATGTACAGGATTTGCTATCAGAGAGGGAGAATGTATGAAACTCAAGTCGATTGCCGCAACTGTATGCCTGTCATCCCTGTTGCTGGGTGGCTGCGCCAGCAAGTATGTAGAGCCTGAGCAGTATTCCGGTTTTCTCAAAGACTACAGCGTCCTGAAGGAAGAGAAATCGCCCAGCGGCGCGGCCGTCATGCGCTGGATCAAGCCCGGCATCAATGCCAGCACCTACAGCAGTGTCTTCATAGAGCCGAGCCAGTTCTATCCGAAACCACAACCTACTGAAAAAGTCCCGCAGAACACCTTGACGGGTATTACCCAGTACTACGATCAGGCGTTGAAGAACGAATTCTCCAAAGTATTGCCCTTGGCCACCAGCCCAGGCCCGAATGTGTTGATCGTCCGTCCGGCCATTACCGCCGTCAGCGCGTCCACCAAAGGGCTGCGCCCGTACGAGGTGATCCCTATTGCGCTGATCGCTGCCGGTATCAGTACTGCCACGGGGATCCGCGATCAGGACACCAGTGTTGCAACGGAAGCCGCCTTCATTGACGGCAACTCGAACCAGGTCGTCGCTGAGGTGGTGCGCAAGGGTGCGGGCACTGACCTTGAGAACGCCTCCCAGGTGATGCAGGCGAAGGACGCCAAAGCAGTGCTGGATGGTTGGGCGCGCGACATGGTCAAGTCGTTCCAGTCACTGAAAAAATGACAGTATGGGCTCACTGCCAGGGTTTGGCGGTGAGCCCCTGTTTCAACGGGGACAACAAGGGGCCTTAGATTCTATGGATGGTATCCGCGGCATAACGCAAACCACAGTAATGGGCGCCCAGGCCGGTGCGCTCAATGGGCAACTGATCGACTTGCTTGGCGGGCACGAACCTGGCGAAGGCTGCGCCTATAAAGAGTGGGTCGGCGCCTTGGCGCTGCAAGCGCAAAAATGGGTGATGCCGGGTTATGGGCTGGAGCAGAGCCGTCACCCCGACGCGGTGTTCAAGGGTGCGCTGCGCTGCCTGGCAACGTCTGCGCCAACGGTCGGGCAAGCGCTCGTTGCGATCATGCGTTACATCTACAGCTGTTCGCCGACCGTTCACTACCGCCTGGAAAACAGGCCGGGCTACTCGGCACTGTTGCTCTACAGCCTGATGCCCCATGAACACGATAACCCGGTCATCGTCGAGCGGGCGATATTGGCCGCCACGCTGCTCATTGCAGAAGTGCGTGGTTGCGGTTTTCGACCCAAAGCGGTCACCTTGAGGCATTCGCCGCTGGGGCAAGCGGCCGGATATCAACGTTATTTCAAATGCCCTGTACTGTTTGAGCAGGAGCATGACAGTCTGGTTTTTTCGTCCGGTGTCTTGCTTGAACCCAGCGTTGGTCAAGATGACGAACTGCACGCGATGCTGCGCTTTTATCTCGAAGCCCAAAGTGATCACTCAGATGATCTGCACGCGCAAGTCAAACGCAAGATCCAGATGCTCCTGCCCTTGCATCGCGCGACACTGGAGCTGGTGGCCGAATCATTGAATCTGCACCCCCGAACACTACAGCGCCACCTTGCCCAGGGGGGCGTGGAGTTCGAAGCGTTTCTGGATGGCATTCGCCGCAGCCAGGCCGAACGCATGTTGCGCAAGACCAGCCTGAGCATCAGGCAGATAGCCAGCGAGTTGGGATACAAGCGCCCTACTTCCTTCTGCAGAGCGCACCAGCGTTGGTTCGACATGACTCCGCGGGCGCATCGCAAGGCATTTGGCGAACCCTTCATCATTCATATCGAGCGTGATCTGCACGCTGTCGCCAAATGAGAATTCTGTGCTTCGCGGGCTGCTCTTTAATGAAGGGATCAATCGCGCGCAACCCAGGTTCAAGGTTGTCTGTTGGCTAGCCAGAAGGGGCTGATAATGCTCATGTCCGTAGTCGCACATCGCGTACTGCTGCTGTTGGCAGGGTTTTCCTGTGCTGTCGCCCACGCCGAGCAGGATACCGCCGGCGAAGAGCCGCAGATGATCCGGGTACTGCTGGCCGCCGACCTTGAAACCACCCTGTCCAGCCAGATGAGCGGTACATTGGGTGAGCTCAAGACCCGTATCGGTGAGCCTGTGGCCAAGGGTGCCACACTGGCACGCTTCAATTGCAACGAGGCCCAGGCCCGCGGCAAGGTGGCGGCCGCTGAACTGGCAATGGCCCGGCAGAACCTGGCGGCGAAACAGCAACTGCGCAAGCTGGAGGCGGTGGGCGATATCGAAGTGGCGGCCGCCAACACTGAAGTCCAGAAAGCCGACGGGGCCCGGGCAATGGGTGAGGCCCAGATGAGCTATTGCCAGGTGCTGGCACCGTTCTCCGGCTACGTGGCCAAGGTTTACGTCAAACCCTACCAGACCGTCAGCGCCGGTACGCCGTTGTTCGACCTGGTCAGCGACGGCGCCCTGAAGGTGCGGCTGAATGTGCCGTCCAACCAATTGGCAACGCTGAAAACGGGCCAACCCCTGCAAGTGACCGTGCACGAAACGGGCAAGCGCTACCCGGCAAAAGTCAGCATCATCAATGCCCGGGTCGACGCCGTCGCGCAGACGGTGGAGCTGGAGGCGCGTTTCGACCAGCGCTTCCCCGAGTTGATGGCCGGCATGAGCGGCACCGCGCGGTTCGACCATGACAGTGAATAGACCGCTACCGAACCCGCAACTGTTGCTGCAGCTTGACGCCCTGCGCGACAAGGCCATGGCGGCCGAGACGCTCGCTGCGCTGGCGTTCAGCATGGCCAACGACCTTTACCCGCTGCTGCCGTTTCATCAGGCCCTGGTGTTCGAGCAAGGCAAGGTCGGTTTCGAGTTGCTGTGCGTGTCTGGCCTGGCCAAACCCAGCGAAGACTCGCCCTACCTGGTCTGGCTCAGGCGCGCCAGCCGCTGGCTGGCACAGCGGCTTACCGAGCCTGGCCCCGCCTGGCTGACGCTGAGCAATGCCGAGCCCCCCGAAGACATCGTCCAAGGCTGGAGCGAATGGTGGCCCACCGGCCTGTGGTGCATCCCTTTGCATGCGCCTGGCACAAAGCGCCTGGGCGTGCTGGTGCTGCTGCTTGAACAACCGCCGCCGCCTCAGGTGTTCCAGCAGCTGGATGGCCTGGTCCGTACCTGGGCCTATTGCTGGGCCGCGCTGACCCGGCGTCGCCAGCGTGGCCGCTGGCGCCTGACCCGGCGCCAACTGCTGCTGGCCCTGCTGATCGGCGCAGGCCTGTTGCTGCTACCGGTGCGCCAGACCGCTTTGGCGCCTGCCCAGATCGTTTCGCGCCAGGCGCAGATCGTCAGCTCGCCCATCGACGGTGTGATCGCCCAGGTGCTGGTGCGCCCCAACCAGCCGGTGGAGACCGGTACACCGTTGTTCTCCCTCGATGAGACCACCCTGCGCAGCCGCGCCGAAGTGCTCGGCAAAGAGGTTGCGGTGGCCGATGCCGAACTGCAGGCTGCCAGCCAACGGGCATTCGACAACCCGCAAAGCAAAAGCGAACTCACCCTGTTGCAGGGCCGCGCCCAGCAACGCCGTGCCGAGCTGGCTGCGGTCCAGGCGCAACTGCGCCGTACCCAGGTACTGGCACCGACGGCTGGCGTAGCCGTGTTCAGCGACCCCAACGACTGGCTGGGCAAACCGGTATCGACCGGGGAACGCATCATGCATGTGGCCGACCCGGCCCAACCGGCGATGTTGATCCAGCTTGCCGTCGCCGATGCCATTGCGCTTGAGCCTGGCGCCGAGGTGACGCTGTTCCTCACCGCCTACCCGCTCAACCCGCTCAAGGGCCAAGTGCTGGAAACCAGTTACCAGGCCAGGCCCAGTGATGACGGTGTGGTCGCCTATCGCCTGCTGGCCAGTATCGACCAGCAGGCCGGGCATGCCCGCCTCGGCCTGCATGGCACTGCCAAGCTCTACGGTGGCCGGGTCATGCTCGGCTACTACCTGCTGCGTCGCCCGCTGGCAACGCTGCGTGCCTGGAGTGGCTGGTAATGCTTGACCTTACCGACCTGCCACTGCCGCCCTTGCGCGAAGACCTGCGCTTGTGCGAGGCCGCCGACAACCACGAAGGCGAGCCGGCGTGGATGATCCACGACGCTGTGGTCAACCGGTTCTACCGCATCGGCTGGCTGGAGTTCGAATGCCTGCTGCGCTGGGGCCAGACGCCCCGCCAGATCAGCGAACAGGTCGCCCGGGACAGCGCACTCAAGCCAGACGTCGAGCAGGTGCTGGCATTGCGCACCTTCCTCGAGCACCATCATCTGCTGCGCCCGGGGCCCGAGCAGGTTGCCAGGTTGCAGGCGGCGAGCGAGGCGCGTACCTGGTCGAGCTGGCGCTGGTGGCTGCACCACTACCTGTTCTTCCGTATCCCACTGCTACGCCCACAAGCGGCACTGCAGCGGCTGGCCGATACGCTGAGCTGGCTGTTCCACCCCCTCACCGGGCTGCTGGTAGCCGGCATGACGGTGCTGGGCATCATCCTGGTGATGCAGCAATGGGACACCTTCACCCATGCCGTCGTCGAGTCATTCTCCAGCGAAGGCCTGTTGAGCTTCGCCCTGGCCCTGGTCACGGCCAAGACCCTGCACGAGCTCGGCCATGCACTGGTGGCCACCCGCCTGGGCTTGCGTGTCGGGCATATGGGCGTCGCGTTCCTGGTGCTGTGGCCGATGCTGTACACCGATACCGGCGAAAGCTGGAAGCTCAAGCGGGCCCATCAGCGCCTTGCTATCGCTGCGGCGGGCATCATTACCGAGTTGTCGCTGGCCGGCCTGGCAACCCTGGGCTGGGCCCTGTGCGACGACGGCGCCCTGCGCAATGCCTTGCTGTACCTGGCCACGACCAGCTGGGTATTGACCCTGGCACTCAACGCCAGCCCGTTCATGCGTTTTGACGGCTATTTCATTCTCAGTGACCTGCTGGACTTTCCCAACCTGCACGAGCGCGCATCCGCCGTGGCGCGGGTTGCCATGCGGCGTAGCCTGCTGGGGCTCGATGAAGCCTGGCCCGAACCCTTCCCGGCCGGCCAGCGGCGCCTGTTGGCCGCGTTCGCCTTCGCCACCTGGCTGTACCGATTGGTGCTTTTCCTTGGCATTGCCGTGGCGGTGTACCTGTTCTTCTTCAAGCTGCTGGGCATCGTCCTGTTCACGGTCGAGCTGGCATGGTTCATCGCCCTGCCGGTCAAGCGCGAGCTCAGCCACTGGTGGCAGCAACGCACACGCATACCGGGCCAGCGCAAACGGCTGTTCTACCTGCTGTCGGGGTTGAGCGTGCTGGCCTTGGCACTGCCTTGGCACAGCCAGGTCGACGCCGTGGGCGTGGCCCGTGCCGAGCACCAGCTGCGCGTTTACACGCCCTACCCTGCGCGGCTGAAAAACCTGCACCCGGCGGGCGAGGTCAAAGCCGGCGAGGTGTTGGCAGTGCTCGATGAGCCGGACCTGGCTGCGCGCATGCGCAGCAGCGAGGCCAGTGCCCGCAGCTATCAGGCACGCTTGTCGGGGTTGCTGGCCGACCCTGCCGGCCTGACCGAGGACGCCGCCACCCTGCAACGCTTGAACGTGCAGAACGAGGAGGCCCGTGCTGCGCGCAGTGAAATCGCACGGCTGAACCTGCAGGCACCGTTCGCGGGCGTGTGGCTGGACCTGCCCCCCGACTGGCGGGCAGGCCAGTGGGTGAATCGCCAGGAACCCCTGGGCATGCTGATCGACCCCGCGCGCTGGCAGGTCGATGCCTACGTCGCCCAGGACCAGGTGCATCACCTTGCCGTGGGCAACAGCGTGATGTTTTACCCCGAAGGCCAGCCCACCGCGCTGCGTGGCACCGTGCTGGCCATCGCCAGTACCCGCGCCGGGCACCTGGCCCATCGCATGCTTTCTGCGCATTTTGGCGGGCCGGTGCCGACCACCCGCGAGCCTCTGGTCCCCAGCAAGGCACTGTTCCAGGTGCTGGTTCAGCTGGATGAACCCTTGGCCAGCGTGCGCGAAACGCGCGGCAAGCTGAAGATCGACGGGGAAAAACGCAGCGTGCTTGGCGAACTGGGCACATGGCTGATAGGGGTCGGTTTGCGCGAAAGCGGCTTCTAGCGACAAACCGGCGTCGATTGACTGAACAGCGTCATAGAAAACAGGGCAAAGAAATGGACACCAACCGCAGAGCGGGTTTCAACGCTGTCTTGCGTCCGTGGTCACAAGCGGTCGCCCTTGAGCAGCGGATCCTTTTCGACGGTGCCGCGGCAGCTGCAGTGGACCAGCAGCACAGTGACCCAAGTGCGCCAGAGGCCAAGGACAGTGCCCATCCGGCGCCCACCGCCTGCGAAGCCCGGACAGCGGCACCCGCCCCGGCCCCACGCAACCTGGTGGTCATCGATGCACGGGTGGAGAACCGCGACCAGCTGGCGGCAAACCTGCCAGCCGGTAGCACCGCACTGGTGGTCGACCCGGGCCAGGATGCCATCGCAGCCATCAGCAATGCCTTGGCACAACTGGGCAAGGTCGACTCGATCCAGGTGTTTTCCCACGGGGCCGCCGGCCAGTTCACCCTGGGTAACCAGGTGTTTACCAGCCAGACCGTGGAGCAGATGGGCGAGCGCCTGAGTGCCTGGCGCGGCGAACTCAACGTGGGAGCGGACATCCAGTTGTATGGCTGTGACGTCGGCGCAGGCAGCGCCGGCCAGGCTCTGGTCGACCAACTTGCCCGCTGGACCGGCGCCGATGTCGGTGCATCCAGCAATGCCACTGGCAGCAGTTTGGCCGGTGGGGACTGGCGGCTCGAGGTCAGTCGCGGGGAAGTCGACAAGCACATCGCGCTGGCAGCCACCACGCTCGACAGTTTCCAGGGCCTGCTGGCCGATGCCAGCCCCACCGTCAGCCTCGGCAGCGGGGGCGCCGCCGTGCAGCTGGGCGAGCAGTTCAGCTTCACCGTCAGCTTCAGCAACCCCTCGACCCAGGAAGGCTACGCCCCCTACATCGACCTGTTCATGCCGGCCACCGGCCGCGACGGCAACGATGGCGCCAGCTTCGTCTCCGCCACCTACCTGGGCCAGGCGGTCAACAGCTTCGTGATCACCTTCGATGCCAACGGCAATGCCAGCCACCCGCTGGCCAAGGATGCCAGTGGCAATGCCCTGGTGATCAACGCCGCCAGCGTCGGCATGAAGCCGGGCGACCAGATGGTGGTGCTGCAACTGCCCTATGCCAGCGTGACCAATGGCCAGCCCAGCATCGACATCCAGGTCACCGGGCTACTCAGCAACCTGGCCGACACCCACTACTCCGACGGCGCCCCCAACCTGACCATCAACGCCCGCGCCGGCTTCGAATACGGCAACGACTCGCTGAACAACCCACTGCAGGACCCAAGCCTGGTGGAAGCCTCGCTGCACAGTTTCATCGTCACGCCGACCCTGCTCAAGGTCACGCAAACGGTCAACATGCCCGAAGGCGAAACCGTCACCGGCCCCAACTACACCCGTACCCAGACCGTGACCGTGACCCCTGCCCCTGGCCAAACCCTGACCAATGTCACGGTGACCCAGACCGTGCCTGACCAGGTCCATGTCAGTGCCATCACCCCCGGTCCGGGCGGCACCCTGGCCTCAGTCACCCTGCACGACGGCACGGTGCTGACCGACCCGGCACTGATTGCCGCGGCGCTGGCCAACCCCAATGCCTTCGTGGCCAGCTATGACGTCCATTACGACACCCTCAGCGCGGCCAGCACAACCCAGGTCAGTTTCTACGTGCCGGAAATCGACGCCAACGGCCGCCCGGTACTCGACCCGGCCAGCGGCAACCCGGTCACCCTCAACTTCGGTACCGCCAGCGTCACCGGTGACTGGAACCCGCTCGATCCACGCGATCGCCCCCTTGACCCGGATGGCTACCCGTTCAGCGAAACCGGCAACGGCCAGGGCATCACCTTCGTCGCCAAGTCCATCACCCTGCTCAAGCAGGTCAACCTGCAGAACGATGTCGGCAGCCCGGGCCTCACCCCCGGCGACACCCTGCGCTACACCATGGATGTGGCCATTTCCGACTTCTTCGCGTTCGGCGAGAACATCCTCGAACAGGGCCAGTTCACGGTCACCGACCAGCTCAGTGACGGCCAGACCTTCAGCCTGGCCAATCCGCCCACCCTGCTGCTGCAGGCCAACGGCTCATCGCTGAGCATTGCCCTTGTCTATACCCAGGCAGTGAATGCCGATGGCAGCACCACCCTGGTGTTCGACATCGCCGAGTCCATTCGCCAGGCGGTGGCCGGCCCCGGCGTGGCGGCACTGTTCGGCGATTTGTACGACGATGACGTGCAAAGCGGCGCCACCACCCTGCGTATCGTCTACGACGCCACGATCGACACCACCTACACCAGCGACCACCCGCCCCATGACCAGCTCAACGAAGGCGACAGCGTCGGCAACAATGCCACCGTGGCCGCGACCGTGCTGCGCGATGCGTTGAACATCGGTGGCACCCAGACCGACGGCTCAAGCACCCTCAGCACCATCGAGACCTCCACCGTCGACATCGAACTGACCCAGGTCAACGGCGGCACCCCGCCCGGCAGCGGCGAACTGCGCCCAGGCGATGTGGTGACCTTCACCATCAGCTACGACCTGCTGGTGGCCGACTACGAGAACTTCAAGCTCACCGCCTACCTGCCTCTGCCTTTGCTCAACGCCAGCGGCATCAGCTGGAGCTTCGGCAGCGGCGTCGGGCAGTGGACGTTCGGCAGCGGCAACACCATCCTCGATGTGCCGGACAGCGTTACCAGCGGCCCAGGCAACTCGATCATCTTCGACTTTGGCAACTACGTGTCCAGCGGCCTCAACGGCGGCACGGTGCAGGTGCGCTTCACCATGGTGGTCGGCGACCAGCCGTTCGCCGACCAGCGCGAACTCGACGTGCTGGCGCAATCGAGCCAGACCACCACGGTGGACAAGACAGTGCTCACTTCTTCGGACGTGGCAGTGATCGAATCGGTGGCAGAGCCCGTGCTGGACATCAGGCACGGCGTGGTCTCCAGCAGCAACGGCACGGTTACCGGCACCACCGGCAGCTGGAACGCCCCGGGCACCGGCGGCGTGCCGTTCAGTGGCAGCGTCACCAGCCTGGCGGCGGTGGACGGCAATGTCAGCGGCATCGACGGCGCCGACACCCTGCGCCTGGCCACTGCCTTGAAGAACAGCGGCGGCGGTGGCGCCTACGACGTCAGCACCAGCATCACCCTGCCCACTGGCCTGGCGTTCGCCGGCGGCAGCCTGGCCGCCGCCAACCTGCAGATCCACCGCGGCGACGGCACCTTGCTGGTATCCGGCATCGACTACAGCGTCAACGGCAGCACCATCACCTTCCTCGATGCCAATGGCCAGGCCACCCTGCTGGCAGGGCGCGCAGGCACTGCCGCCGACCTCTCCGGCGCCAACCTGGTGGTGATCACCTACGACGTCACCGTCAACGATGCCATCCTCGCGGCCAGCACCCTGCAAAGCAGCGCGGCGCTCACCCACTACGCCAGCGTCGAAGGTGGCCAGGATTTCACCCCCACCGACCTGGTGGAAGTCGCCAACCAGCAGGTGGCCGCCCCCGGCATCACCAAGACCTACCAGAACGGCAGCCTCAGCAACGACGATTCCAGCGCCACGCACACCACCGGCAGCAACCTGGTGATTGGCGAAAGCATGACCTATGACATCGTCGTCACCCTGCCCGAAGGCGTGACCAGCAACCTGCGCATCAACGACCTGATTCCGCCCGGGCTGCGCCTGGACCCGCGCTTCAACGGCAACCTCGGCTACCAGATCATCACCACGGTGGCCGGCAGCGCGGCACTGGCCGCTGATTTCAACGGCAGCGTCAGCGTCAACCCGATGACCCCGGACGGCAGCGACGGCGCCGACCTGCAACTGGTGTTCGCCAGCGCCAGCGCCCGCGCCAACGCCGACAATTCGACCGGCAACAACAGCTTCGTCATCCGCCTGGTGCTGGTGGCCAGCAACGTCACCGGCAACCAGCAAGGCACCACCCTGAACAACGGCGCCCAGCTGGTGTACAGCGACCCGGACGGCGACACCCCGAACGGCAGCGCCCCCGTGGAGCGCAGCGTCAACAGCGCGCAGCAGCCCAGCGTGACCATCGTCGAGCCGACACTCACGGTCACCCAGCAGATCACCTCGACGCCGATATTCGGCGGCTATGAAGACGGCGACGTGGTCGACTTCCAGATCGTCATCAGCAACACCTCGGGCACCGACGCCTTCGACATCAGCCTGGTGGACGGCCTGCCCACCGAATTGAGCGGCATCAGCCTGACCGGCGTGACCTACAGTGGCGGCGCCACCAACCACGGCGGAGCCGACTTCATCATCCAGGGCGGCCGACTGATCAACGTCAGCGGGGCCAACATCGACATCGCCAACGGCGGGCGCATCGTCCTGCAACTGAGCGGCACCGTGAATGCGACAGCCGCAGGTCAAGCGGCCTTCAGCAACGCGGTGGACGTGCGCTGGACCAGCCTCGATGGAAGCGACAACACGGTCGACACCACCCAGGGCGAGCGCAGTGGCGAAGACGGCGTGCTCAACAGCGGCGCCTTGAACGATTACCGGCTGGTCTCGCTGCTGGCCTTCCCGGTCAGCAACGGTATCCGCATCTCGCGGGTCGGTGGTGTGGCCGACACTGCGCCCGCCACCAACGGCAGCGGTGCCACCGACACCAGCGGCGTCTCCGAGAACGTGGTGGTCGGCGAGATCGTCCGCTACCGCGTGGCGGTGCTGGTGCCCACTGGCGACAACCCCGACTACCAGATCCGCATCGAGCTGGCCGCAGGCCTGGAGTTCATACCCGCCAGCCTCAACAACATCCTGATCGCGTTCCTCTCCAACACCCCGGCCGGGTTGACCAGCGATGCCAACAACCTGATCAGCAGCGGTACCTTGAGCATGCCGGGCAACGAACTCAGTGACGTGGCCCAGGGCATTCACGCCGACCTGTCCGGCGCGGTCCCCACCGGGGTGTTCGACACCAACAACGGGCGCCTGGTCATCACCACCAATGCCGATGGCAGCCAGACGGTCACCTTCAGCCTCGGTAACCTGACCAACACCGAACTGAACGACCCCGACGTCGAAGGCGTGGTGCTGGAGTTCAACGTGCGTGTCAGCAACGTGGCCAGCAACCAGGCCGGCGCCAACCTGGGTGTTTCCGTGCATGAGCACGTCGGCCTCAATGGCGGCGTCGACCGGGGCAAGAGCGACACGGTGTTCGAACGGGTGGTCGAGCCGAGCTTCACCAGCCTGGACAAGCGTGTGGTCGACGTGGCGCCCGGCAACGGCACCACCACCGCCACGGTATCGGTAAGCTTCACCCAGAACGGCGAAGTGCCGGCCTACAACACCCACCTCGCCGACCAGTTCCCCAACGGCAGCAACTACCAGGTACAAAGCATTCTGCTCAACGGCGTGGCGCTGGACCTGGCCAACCTGCCGGCCGGCATCAGCTTCAGCGCCGGCACGGCAATCGCGCTGGACTTCGCGCGCCTGGCGGTCAACGACAGCGTGCAGGTGATCTACACCGTCACCCTGCCCAACATCACCATCGCCGACAACGCGGCCAGCTCGGCAGTACTGACCTGGACCAGCCTGCCCAGCGATTTCGAGGCCAATGGCTGGGGTGGCTCGCTGCCCGCCACGGCTGGCGGTGCAACCGGGGAACGCACTGGCCAGGACGGCGCCAGCGGCCTGAACAACTACATCCTCAGCGATGGCGCCGGCATGGGTGTGGTCCGGGGCACGCTGTGGGACGACACCCGCAGCGCCACGGGCAGCGTCACCCCCGATGGCCCGGGCCTGGGCGGCATCGGCGTGACCTTGACCTGGGCTGGCGACGATGGCCAGTTCGGCACCGCCGACGACCGCAGCTTCACCACCACCACGGCCATCGACGGCCAGTACCAGTTTGCCCTGCTGCCCTCGGGCAGCTACCTGGTGGTTGTGGCACAGGACCACACGGTCAGTGCCAACAACCACTTCCGCCTGCGTATCGACAGCGATACCGGCACCACCCCGGGCGGGCTCGGCAGCATCAACCTGAGCCTGGGCGAAGGCACCAGCGGCACTGCCGATGCCGGCTACGTGCACCTGAACGAAGCCCCGGTCAACAGTGTCGCCGACCAGCAAGGGCTGGAAGACACCGTACTGCACCTCGTCGGCCTGGCGATCAGCGACGTGGACGTGAATGGCAATACCACCGAAGGGGGGATGACCATTACCCTGTCGGTGCTCCACGGCGTTCTCTGGCAAGCCGCAACCCCGCCTGCGGCCAACGCCACGCCACCGTCCGGTGCCGGCCGCAGCCTGGTCCTGAGCGGCACCCTGAGCGAGCTGAATGCCCTGCTCGCCCAGCTGTACTACAAGGGCGACCAGGACTTCAACACCGCCCGCACCGCCGAAACCCTGACCATGGTGACCAACGACCAGGGCAACTTCGGTGACCACCCGCTCAACGGTGACGGCATCCCCGGGCAGAATCCCGCCGATGCCCTGACCGACACCGACGTGATGAACATCATCATCACTCCGGTCAACGACGCCCCCATCGCCAACCCTGACCTGGCGATCGCGGTCGAAGCCGGTGGCCTGAACAACGCCGACCCCGGCGTGAACCCCACCGGCAACGTGCTGGCCAACGACACCGATGTCGACATCCAGACCAACGGCGACGTGCTCACCGTCACCCGCATCGCCAACAACCTGAGGCCTGACGGTGTGGCGGTCAGCGCCACTGGCGTCACCCTGCTGCAGGGGTTGTACGGCATCCTGGTGATCAGGCCCAATGGTGGCTTCCAGTACGTGGTCGACAACAGCAACCCGGCGGTACAGGCGCTGCGCACGGCGGGCCAGTTCGTCAGCGATTTCTTCGACTACACCATTGCCGATACCGGCGGCCTGACCAGCAACGCGGTGCTGCAGATCAACATCCATGGTGCCAACGACACACCGATCGCCCATGGTGACGTGGGTACCGCCATCGAAGCCGGCGGCACCAACAATGGCACGCCCGGCGCGGACGCCATCGGTAATGTACTGGACAACGACACCGATGTGGACGCGGTGGCACTGGGCGAAACCAGACAGGTCACGACCGTTCGCTTCGACGGCCCGGGCGGCGGGCGGATCATCCCGCTGCCCGCTGGCGGCTCGACCACCCTGCTGGGCAATTTCGGCACCCTGACCCTCAACACCGACGGCAGCTACCGCTACGTGATCGACAACAGCAACGCTGCCGTCCAGGCACTCTCCCCTGGCCAGACCCTGGTCGAGCAGTTCAGCTACCAGATGGCCGATACCGGTGGCCTGAAATCGATCAGCGTCCTGGTGATCACCCTTCAGGGTGCAAACGACGCCCCGGTAGCCGTGGACGACCATGGCACCGCCACGGCCGGTTCCAGCGACGGCATCACCGCGCCCGTCAATGCCAGCGGCAATGTGATCACCGGCAACGCTGGCGTCGGCGCCGATTCCGACGTCGATAGTCTCGACCAGCCGACCGCCACCCAGCTCAAGGTCGACGGTGTGCGCAGCGGGCTGGAAAGCAGCGGTGGCGCCCTCAGCCCGGTTACGGGTGGCAGCCCGGGGACAATTACCGGCAGCATCGCCCGGCTGGCTGACAACAGCCTGATCAGCGGCAACTTCGGCCAGTTGACGCTCAACCAGGACGGCACCTACACCTTCCTCGTCAACAGCGCCGACCCGGCCATCCGCGCCCTGGCAGCCGGGCAGCGCCTGGACGTGCTCTTCACCTACCAGATCCACGACAGCGGCGGGCTGACCGACCAGGCGCAGCTGGTCATCACCGTCACCGGGGTCAACGACCCGCCCGTGGTCAACGCGGTCAGCATCGATGCCGTCGAGGCTGGCGGCCTGAACAACGCCATCCCCGGTATCGACCCCAGCGGCAACATCCGCGGCGCCTACAGTGACCCGGACGGCGATACCCTGAGCATCACCGGCGTACTCAGCCCCACCGGTGCCAATGGTATCCTCGGGCAGCCGCTGGCCGGCAACTACGGCAGCCTGATCCTGGACGCCCAGGGCAACTACCGCTACGTGGTGGACAACAGCAACAGCGCCGTGCAGGCCCTGCGCACCGACGCCGACCGGCTCACCGAGGTGTTCCAGTACAGCGTCAGCGATGGCAACGGCAAGACCGTCACCGCCACCTTCAGCGTGGTCATCCACGGCCGCAACGATACACCGATTGCCGCCAACGACTCGGCCATCGCCGTCGAGGCCGGTGGCGTGAACAACGGCCTGCCGGGCCAGCCCGGCAACGGCAATGCCCTGGCCAATGACCAGGACGTCGACGCCGGCGACAGCAAGACCCTGGACGGCATCTACCTGGGCACGCTGGCCGCTGGCGGCACCTTCGTGCAGGTCAGCGCCGGCGCCACGGTGGTGGCCGGCAACTACGGCACGCTGAGCATCGATGGCAACGGCAACTACGTCTACACCGTCAACGACAGCCTGGCCGCCGTACAGGCACTCAAGGCCGGCCAGAGCCTGGTGGAAACCTTCAGCTACCGCATGCACGACACCGCCGGTGCCAGCTCGCAGGCACAGATCGTCATCACCATCGAGGGGCGCTACGACACCCCGGTGGCCCATGATGACCTGGCCTATGCCGTGGCCACCGACGACGATGGCAACGGCGGGCGCAACCCCACGGGCAACGTGCTGAACAACGACACCGACGTCGATGCCAACGACAGCAAGGCCGTCACCGCCGTGGGCGTGGGCGCCGAAAGCAGCAACCCGAGCCTCGATCCGCTGAGCGGCAGCGCCACGGTCATCAGCCAGTACGGCACGCTGACGATCAATGCCGACGGCAGCTACCGCTTCGTGGTCGACTCCAGCAACCCCGACATCATTGCCCTGGGCCCGCTGGGTTTCGTCATCCAGCACTTCACCTACCAGGTCACCGACGGGGGCGGCCTGAGCGATACCGCCACCCTCTATGTGCTGATCCGCGGTGAGAACCAGCCACCGGTAGCCAACCCCGACCTGGGCCCGGCCATCGAAGCCGGCGGCCGGGACAACGCCATCCCCGGCAGCGACCCGTCCGGCAATGTGATGGACAACGACAGCGACCCCGACACCATCAACATCATCGTCCCGGAAACCCTCGAAGTGCTGGCGTTCTGGAGCGGCGATGGGCCGTTGCCCGGCAACCCGACCGGCGTCGGCCAGACCCTGCGCGGCCAGTACGGCGAGCTGACGCTGAACGCCGACGGCAGCTGGCAGTACGTGCTGGACAACAGCCTGGCGGCGGTGCAGGCGCTGCGTGTCAGCGGCCAGACCCTGACCGACAACTTCACCTACCTGCTCACCGACCTCTGGGGCGGCACCGCCAACGGCCTGCTGACCATCACCATCGATGGCCGCAACGACTTCCCGGTGGCCAACGACGACACCGCCGCTGCCGTGGAAGCCGGTGGCGTGAACAACGGCAGTGGCGGCGTCGACCCGCGCGGCAACGTGCTGGACAACGACACCGACGTCGACGGCGTGCAGTATGGCGAGACCAGGACGGTGCTGCAGTACACCGCTGAAAACGGCCAGAGCGCCAGCGCCGGCCAGCTGCTGCAAGGCCTGTATGGCACGCTGTTGATCAATGCCGATGGCAGCTACGTCTACACCGTGGACAACAACAACCCCACCGTGCAGGCCATGCGCAGCGCCAGCGAATCGCTGCGTGAAGTGTTCACCTACCGCATGCGCGACACCGCCGGCGCCACTGCCGACGCACGCTTGACGGTGACCATCCAGGGCAACAACGACAACCCGGTGGCCCGCGACGACAGCAACACCGCCAGCGACCAGGTGCCAGCACCGCACACCAGTGGCAACGTACTGCCCAACGACAGCGACGTGGATGGCGGCGACAGCCTCAGCGTGACCGCCATCCGCGCCGGTCAGGAAGGCGCCAGCGGTAACGCCGGGGTGATTGGCCAACCCATCGCCGGCCGTTATGGCGCCTTGGTGCTGAACGCCGACGGCAGCTACACCTACACCATCGACCTGAGCAACCCCGAGGTCCTCGCCGCAGCAGGCCTTGGCCAAGTGCTCAAGGACTATTTCACCTACACCATCAGCGACCTGGCAGGTGCCACCGACCAGGCCCAGCTGGTCATCACTCTGGATATCTCCAGCCCGTACATTCCGCCTGGCCCCTATTTCGACCGCGACAGCCGTGCCGGCCTGGCCAGCGTGCCGCTGCCGGACGTCAACCCGGCGATCTTCGTGGCGCCGGTCGTCGAACGGGTCAACCAGACACTGACCTTGTCTGCCTGGGGCGCCGATGGCAGTGATGTTCGCCTGTTCGCCACGCCCGAGATCGAAAGCCAGTCGATCGGCAGCCAGCTTGGCCAGGTCAATGGCCAGTTCGTTGCCCGGGCAGTGGGCGAAAGCCGGCGTGCCAGCGCTGAAGACCAGGACTGGGTCGATGGCCGCCATGGGGTCATCAGCCTGACGGCCGATGGCCTGCTGCCGGACCCTTCGGTATGGGCCTCTGCGCACACCGACATGGTCGGCCAAGCGGACAAGAAACCACAGGCCGCGCCCGGTTTCCGAGCGCAATTGCGCGAAGCCGCCCTGCGCCGCGGGAGCAACACCCAATGAAGCCCAAGCATTCACGGATGGACCAAGGACAGCCTATGTCAGTATCGACCTTGAAGACCCTGGGCAGCTTCGCTGCCGTCAGCGTCCTGCTCAGCGCCTGCTCGAGCTTCGAGCCCAAACCCTACACCGAGGACGAAATGCGCCAGCGGGTCATCGAAGACCAGGCGCGCATGTACAAGGAGCAGGAGCCGGTCAACGGGCCAATCACGTTCTACGAAGCCTCGGCCCGTGCGTTGAAATACAACCTCGATTACCGCCTGAAGCTGCTGGAGAGCGCCCTGGCGTCCGACCTGCGCGATGTCTCCAGCCACGAGATGCTGCCGCGCCTGGTGGCCTCGGCCGGTTATGCCGGGCGTAACAACGACTCTGGCGGCACCTCCATCGGCATCCAGGACCGCCAGGTCAGCTTGCGCCCGTCGACGTCCGAGGAGCGTTACCGCACCCTGTACAGCCTTGGCCTGTCATGGAGCCTGCTGGACTTCGGGGTCGCCTACTTCCGTACGCAGCAGAAGAACGACCAGATCCTGATGGCCGAGGAGCGCCGTGAGAAAGTCGCGCAGAACGTGCTGCAGGACGTGCGCAACGCCTACTGGCGCGCACTGGGCGCCCAGCGTCTGTTGCCCGAGGTGGACGGCTTGCTGATGCGCACCCACCGCGCCCTGACGGCGGCACGTGAAGCCGAGGGTAAAGGCCTGCTGCCACGCCAGGACATCCTCGCCTACCAGCGCGCCCTGCTCGATTCGGTCTACATGCTCACCGTGCGCCGCCAGGACCTTGAGTTCGCCCGCGCCGAACTCGCCGCGCTGATGTCGCTGCCGCCCAATACGCGCATGGTCCTGGCCGACAGCAGCGAGCCGCCACTGCCCTTGCTCGATGGCAATGTGGAAAAACTGGAGCGGCTGTCTCTGGAGCGCCGGCCGGAAATCATGGAAGAGTGGTATCGCAAGCGTGTCAGCATGAACGACCTGAAGATCGCCAAGGCCCAGTTGTGGCCAAACGTCAGCTTCAACTACGGCTACGAGTACGACTCCAACAAGTACCTGTACAACAGCGACTGGAACCAGACCGGCATCAACGTATCGATGAACCTGCTGCGTCTGCTGCAATACCCCGACATCACTGCAGCGCAAGAAAGCCAGGAAAAGACCGACGACATGCGCCGCACCGCCTTGTCCATGGCCATCCTCACCCAGGTCCGTGTCGGCCTGCTGCGCTACCAGCTGGCGCGCCAGGAGGTCGAGTTTGCCGACGAAAGCCTGCGCGTCGACCGCAGCCTGCTCGATTATGCGCAATCGTCGCGCAGCGCGGCATTGGGGAGCGAACTGGAACTGATCCGCGCCGAAGGGCGTCTGCTGCTGTCACGCTATCAGCGGGAAGCGGCCTACTCCGATGCCCAGGCTGCCTGGGGGCGCTTGTACAACTCGGTCGGCTTCGAGGTCATGCCCAAGGAGATCGGGCAGCATGACGTGAAGACGCTGGCCCGGGAAATCCAGCACACCGTGGAGCAACAGACGCGGGACAACCTCCTGGCAGCAGACCGGTAGGCCTAGCTCGATGTCCGGTCATCCGGCCCATCCACTGGCGGACGGGCCGGGGCCGAATACCATTTCTCCCGCGGTACCCATTTGTCCTTGGACGGGTCTTCCTGGTAGTGCGGCGACATGATCTGGATGCCGTAGGCGTTGAACCCGTCCTGGATGTTCGCATGCAGCATGCTCAGCAGCTCCGCCCGCGGTTTCGGCTGCTCCGGCGTGGCACGGGCGACCAGGCGGTATTCCGGGTAGAAGTCGGACAGCCCGGTCTGGAACACCTGGGGCCTGGGAGTGCTCAGGATGCCCTCGGTACGGTCTGCCGCCTCGATCAGGATCGCCTCTACCTGGCGCCAGGGCGTGTCGTAGCCGATCGTCACCACGGTGTCGACAACATAGCCGCTCCCTTGGCCGACCCGTGAGTAGTTCTTGGTCACCGAGCCGGTGATCATCGAGTTCGGCAGCGTCAGCACTTCGCCGAGCCCGGTGCGGATGGTGGTGTTGAACATGCCCACCTCGGTCACCGTGCCCTCATGCTCGCCCACGCGCACGTACTCGCCCGCCTTCAGTGTGTGCGAATAGGTCAGGATCAACCCGGCAGCCGCCTGCCCCACCACGCTGGACGCGCCCAGGGAGATCATCAGGCCGAGCAGCACCGACAGCCCTTTAAAGGCGTCCGTACCGGCGCCCGGCAGGTACGGGTAGGCCATGACCAAGGCGAACAGCCAGATCGCCAGCGAGGTCAGGCGCGTGGTCGGCTGCAGGGTTTCCGCCGTCAGCCACTTGAGCGTGCCGGGCCGCGACAGGCGCTCGAGCAGGCGGCGGCTGAAGGCACTGACGCCCCGCGCGATGAAAAAGATCATCACTGCCACGGCGATACCCGGGATGGCATTGACCACGCCATCCATCACCAACCTGAACAGGTCGAACAGATAGAGGTTGAGGCTTTCTCCCCATGGCCGGGTATACGGGAAGCGCGACAGCACGTAGCTCAGCCATTCGTAGCTCAACAGCAGCACCACCCCCCAGTACAACAGGCGCAACAGGCGGTCGATGAAGAAGTACACGTACTGCATGTCGAACAGTGACAGTTGCCCGACCTTGATCTCCCGCGCCCGGCTGCGCATCAGCGCGGGCAGCAAGGCGCGCAGTTTCAGGCGGGCGAAATTCGCACCCTTGATCAACACCAGGTAGACCAGCGTGGCCAGCAAGGACAAGCCGGCCGCGGTCAGCAGAAAATGCAGGCTGCGCGCCTGCCGGGTCTCATCGATCACTTGCTGCAGGTTCGCCACTGCTCGCTCGGCCGCCGCGCGGGTATCGCCGCCGTCCACGCCCAGGTCCTGCGGCGCAACGATGAAGGCACGCCGGCCAGCCAGGATGACCAGCTGGCTGTTGAGGATCGGGTCGATGCGCACCTGCAGCTCATCGGTACCCTGCAGTGCCTCATCGATCACCGCGGCCGCCCGCTGAACCCTGCTCGCCGGGGTTTCGCCGAGCAGGGTCGCCTGCAAGGTGATGATCGTGCGGTTGGCCACCCGCAGCTCGGCGGGTACGCCTGGTACGCCGTCGGTCGCGCTGCCCGGCATTTCGCTGGCGCTCGCCACCCCGGCGAACAGCCACCCTGACAGCAACAGCCATTTGAGCAGGCCCGTCATCGCACCGTCATTCCTCTTCGTGGATCACGTTTACCCGACCCGAACGTGCTGCCTTGAGCAACTGTTCATGGTCGCGCTCGGTCTGGTCGGCATACAGCAGGGCAAAATCGCCCAGGGCCAGGTCGAAGACGTCGCTCTTGCCCAGGTAGCCGGTAATGGTCGCGGCATCGCCGGACTTGGCGTGGGCACGTGCCAGGGTCATGCCGCAGAAGTCGGCATAGCGCTCCAGTTGCGTGGTGTTGATGTGTTCCAGCGGCACCGACATTTTCATGTCGCGCAGTTGCCGGACAAAGAAGTCGTACCCGGCCGGGCCCCTGACCCAACCCAAAAAGATGTCGCTGGACGATTGCATCAGCCGCTGCCCCATCACCACCCGCTGGCCCTGGTTATCGTACTGGCTCTTGCCGGCATAAGGTTCCAGCACCGAGCGGCAGGACTCCTTGAACTGCAGGATCAACGGGTGGTTTTCCTCGGAGAACAACAGCCCGATATAGCAGCGCGTGCCCACGCTGCCGATGCCGACCACCTTGAGCGCAGCATCCACCAGGCGATAGCGGTCGAGCAACACCCGGCGCTCGTCCGACAGGCTCAGCCGATAGGCCTCCAGGCTGCTGCGCACGCGCTCGAGAAAGTCCGGATCATCGACATGCTGGATGACCGGTGGCTGGTCGACGATGCGTGGCTGGCCCCCCACCTGCCCGGCGATCTTCGGAAACACGCTTTCCATCACGCGCTCACGGGCGCGGTCGAACAGTTGCTGGCGGAACTTGCGGGCCTTGGCGTCGGGGGCAGTGTCCAGCATCGTTTGCGCGTCCAGGCGCGAGTACCAGACCTCGAGCGGCTTCATCTTCGAGAACCGCCGCAAGTGCTCGCGGTAAGCCCGGGCGCAGGCAACTGCAACCTTGTGCGCTTGCGCGTCGCCCGCGCCATTATCGCGGGCCGCCACGGCAAAGCTGGCGACCAGCCGCTTGATGTCCCATTCCCAGGGTGCGGGCAGGGTTTCGTCGAAGTCGTTGAGGTCGAACACCAGGTTGCGCTCGGGGGTGGCAAACAGGCCAAAATTAAGCAGGTGGCAGTCGCCACAAGCCTGTACGTTGACGCCGATGTTCGGCCCCTGGGCCAGGTCATGGGCCATCAGCGCCGCCGAACCACGCAGGAAGGTGAACGGGCTGCGCAGCATGCGCCCATAGCGGATGGGCACCAGGTCCTGCAGGCGGTCGCGGTTGGACTTTTCCAGCAGGGCAATGACGTCGCGCTGGCGCGCCGGCTTCCATTTGCCATGGCTCTCTCGCGGCACCGTGTCGCGCAAACGCTTGCCATCGGCAACGCGCTCTTCGCGGGCGCGGAAAATCTGGTTCGGTACACTGTCGGCTTTGGGCTTGCGAGCAGCTGCACGTCGGGATGCCATGATGCGATCGACTCCTCTGGAATAAATCACTGCCCGCCGGCGAAGAACCAACGGAAATACGGGTTCGCGCCGTCCGCCTGCATCAGTTGACGGACCTCCCGCGCCCACGCCTGGCGGTTACCTTGGTAAGCCAGCAGGCTTACCCCATAGAACGTGCGCAGCAGGCCCCAGCGCGCCTCGACGCCTGCCCGAAGGCTGTCTTCGCCGCCCTGCAAGGGCGGTGGCGTACGCAGTGCCAGCAGCGGCGGCAGCACACGGGTTATCTCGCGTGCGCGTACCCACGGCGCATACTCGATGCGCGGGCGGTCATCGGTCACCGCCGCGGCATCCCCGGCGAAGCGCACCAGGCCTTCACGGTCGGTGAGCCAGGTGGCCAGCAGCGCCTCCACCGAATCCACCCCGACCTCGGCCAGCGCCCCGGCCACCGTGGGCTGGGCAAAACGCTGGCTGATCCTGGCAACGTCGAGCTGCATCGGTTCAAGCGAGCCGATCAGCAAGGTTTCATGGAACTCGGTGGTCCACAGGCTGGCGTGGGGGAACACATCGAGGAAGCTGCGCACCAGCGAACGCGTGTCATCTTCGTTCTGAGTCGGCAACGGCAGCCACTGGGCGACGATGCCACCGGCCTCCAGGCGCGAAGCCGCCAGTGCGTAGAAGTCCCGCGAATACAGGTTCACCACCCCGCTGGCCGATGGGGGTGGCGGCTCCAGGGTGATCAGGTCATAGCGCTCGGCGCTGCGCAGCAGTTCCCGTCGGCCATCGCGCAGGCGGATCTCCAGGCGCGGATCACTCATCGCCGCATAGTTGCCGTTGAACAGCGGCGCCGCTGCCAGCACCTCCGCCAGCAGCTCCGCCACCACCGGGCGCTGCAGGCCCGGGTAGCGCAGCATGGCGCCAGCGGTGATACCGGTGCCGAACCCGATCACCAGCGCCGAGCGCGGCTCGCGGTTATGGATCAGCAACGGCAGCAAGGCCTGCAAGCGCATGTAGCGCAATGAAGGCATTGAGTCGCCGGTGTTCGACACGCCCTGGATATACAAGCGGTTGAAGGCGCCACCTGGGCGTTGCTGGCTGACCACCGCCACCGTGCCGCCGCGCCCTTCTTCATAGAAGGTGATCTGGCCGCTGCGTGCCCCGGGCAGCAACTCAGCCAGCTTTTGCGGCGGCGTCAGCACCCCGACCACCAAGGTGCTCAAGGCGACCCCGAGGATGGCCACGCGCAGGCCCTTGTGCACTGCCCGCCCCCGCCACATCGCCAGGCACCCGACCACGGCGGCCAGCACCGCCAGCACGCTCAAGGTGCGCACCAGCCCCAACTGCGGTACCAGCACGAAGCCCACCAGCATCACCCCGGCAATCCCGCCAAGGGTGTTCAACGCCACCACGGTACCGACATCGCGACCCACCTGGCCACGCTCGACAGCCAGTCGCAATACCAGCGGAAACGCCGCACCGAGCAGCGTGGTCGGCAGAAACACCACGCACAGCGCTGCGCTGGCGAAACGCGCAGACATGCCGGCCAACGCGTTACCGGTGAGTTGCAGCACCAGCGCTTCGACCTCGGTCTGGGCGACGATCAGCCAACGCCCCAGCCCGGCCACCAGCAGCAGTGCCAGCAAACCTGCCAGGGCAATCAACAGGCCGAACAGGCCCCACGGGTCAGCCATGCGGTCGGCGCGGCGCGCATAGATCGCGCTGCCCAGCATCAGGCCCAGCAGATACGTGGCCAGCACCACGGCAAAGGCGAAGGCGCGGGTGCTCATGAATTGCACGATGGACTGGGTCCAGACCACTTCGTAGCCGAGCGCCACGCCGCCCGCCACGCAGTACAGGGCAATGGCCAGGCGCGCCGCGCCCGTTCGGTTGACCGGGACTTGCGCTTGCGTGAGCGGCACCTGTTGGTCGCGTCGACGATAGAGCCAGGCGCCGCCAGCGGCCAGCAGGTTGAGCCCGGCCGCGATCAACGCGCTGCCGGTGACGCCGTACCCCGGCAGCAACACGAATGCCGTCAGCAGCGTACCGGCAATGGCGCCAGCGGTATTGGCCGCATACAGGCGCCCGCCCGCCTCGGCCATCTGCCCCTGGCCGGGCGTCAGCGCCCTCATCAGCACCGGCAGCGTGCCGCCCATGAAGAACGCCGGAACACCGACCAACAGGAACGGCAGCCCCCAGGCCAGCAGGCCGATGCTCGCCTCCAGCCGGGCGAACAGCCCTGCGCTGTTTGCCAGTGCCAGGGTTGCCAGCACGCCCAGCACGGCCACCGCCAGTTCCAGGCTGGCATACAGCCTGACCGGGCGCGCCAGCCTGTCGGCCCAGCGCCCGAAGGCCAGGCCACCCAGGGCCAGGCCGATGAAGAATGCACTGATCCCGGCAGTGATGGCGTACACCTCCACCCCTACGACCAGGGACAGTTGCTTGACCCACAATACCTGGTACACCAGCGCCGCCGTGCCAGAGAAAAACAGCAGGCTGGCGGGTACGAGCACCTGCAAGGGATGGCCGCGGGTTGCCGGGTCGGCGACTGCAGCATGACGGTGGGATGGACTGACAGCTGCGCGCATCGAACGACCTTATCGGGTGTCGGCCCGAGTGGCAGAAAAGGTAAGCGCCCGCCAGTGGCGGGCGCCCGTCACCTCATTGCTTCTTCATCTTCTCTTCGATCTTCCTGTCCACTTCAGCACGAATCTGGTCGATGCTGAAGCTGGCCGGTTTCTGGCTCGGCGGGTAATCGACGAAGGTTTGCAGGAACGCTGCCGAGCGACGAACACCATCGAAGATCAGGTAGTCGTTCTTGGTCAGGAAGTCGTAGTACTGGTCAGACACGACGTCGGCTCGCTCGTAAGGGTCCATGCGCAGGTTGAACAGCTTGGGCACCCGCAGGCAGGTGAACGGCTCGCTCCAGACCTTCAGGCCGCCCGGCGCACGCTGCTCGCAGAACACCACCTTCCAGTCGTTATAGCGCATGCCCACCAGGTCGCCATCGTCACTGAAGTAGTAGAACTCGGTACGGGCGCTCTTGTCGGTCTTGCCAGTCAGGTAGTCCAGCTGGTTGAAGCCGTCCAGGTGCACCTTGAAGTTCTTGCCACCCACGTCGGCGCCCTTGAGCAGGCGTTCCTTGATGTCGGTGTCGCCGGCAACGGCCAGCAGGGTCGGGAACCAGTCCAGCCCAGAGAACATCTGGGTGGAGACCGAGTCGGCCTTGATCTTGCCTGGCCAGCGCACGATGGCCGGCACCCGGTAGGCACCCTCCCAGTTGGAGTTCTTCTCGTTGCGGAACGGCGTGGTGGCCGCATCCGGCCATGACCACTGGTTCGGCCCGTTGTCGGTGGTGTAGACGACGATGGTGTTGTCGGCGACCTTCAGGTCGTCGAGGGTCTTGAGCAGCTTGCCGACATCGCCATCGTGCTCGATCATGCCGTCGGCGTACTCGTTGCCGAGCATGCCGCTCTGCCCTTGCATGGCCTCGCGCACGTGGGTGAAAGCGTGCATGCGGGTGGTGTTCATCCAGACGAAGAACGGCTTGTCGGCCTTGACCTGCTTGTCGATGAAGTTGATCGCCGCCTGAGTGGTTTCGTCGTCGATGGTTTCCATGCGCTTCTTGGTCAGCGCACCGGTGTCTTCGATCTTGCCGTCGGCGCTGGACTTGATCACCCCGCGTGGCGATGCGGCCTTGACGAAGTCGGCGTCATCCTTGGGCCAGTATGGGCGCTCAGGCTCCTCCTCGGCATTGAGGTGATAGAGGTTGCCGAAGAACTCGTCGAAGCCGTGGTTGGTCGGCAGGTACTCGTCCTTGTCACCCAGGTGGTTCTTGCCGAACTGGCCGGTGGCGTAGCCGTGGGCCTTGAGCGCCTGGGCAATGGTGACATCGCGGGCCTGCAGGCCGACCGGTACGCCTGGCATGCCAACCTTCGACAGGCCGGTACGCAAGGCCGTCTGCCCGGTGATGAAGGTCGAGCGCCCGGCGGTGCAGCTGTTCTCCGCGTAGTAGTCGGTGAACATCATGCCTTCTTTGGCGATGCGGTCGATGTTGGGCGTCTGGTAGCCAACGACCCCTTTGCTATAGGCGCTGATATTGGTCTGGCCGATGTCATCACCAAAGATCACCAGGATGTTCGGCTTGTCGGCGGCACAGGCAATACTGCCGCCCAGCGCCGTACTGGCCGCCAGGGTCATGGTGGTGATCCACCGTCTGCTGCTCCAGTTCATTGGTCACTTCTCCGTTTCACGTTACTGGCATGTGCCACGACTACGTGCACGTGAGTGCCGACTGCCTAGCTGGTCCCTGTGCGCCTGCGGTCCCGGGTTACATTTACCTGCTCTGATCAAACGGGTAGATACGCCGCCAATCGCGGGCCATGTCGACCACCGTCCAGCCCTGCTCGTTGGCCTTGACCAGCGCCTTGTCCAGGCGCCCGACCTGGCTGTCACGGTCATAGGCCCACTCACGCGCGGCATCGGTGTGGTGCACCAGCCCGGCGAAGCGCAGGCCTGGTCCGGCCTTGGTCCACTGCAGCATCTGTAGGTCGCCGTCGGAGTTGCCGAAGGCCAGCAGTGGCCGGCGGCCGATGATCGAATCGATGCTGACCGGTTTGCCCGGCCCGTCGTCGTTGTGCAGCAGCTTGGGTTGGCGAAGGATCGAGAGCTGGCCGTCGGCGTCGACGAAACGTGCATCGAGGGTGGTGCCGATCACCTGTTCGGGTGGGATGCCGTAGACCTCCTCGGCAAAGGCGCGCATGAAGGCGACTTCACCGCCGGAAACGATGTAGGTCTTGAAGCCGTTGGCCCGCAGATAAGCCAGCAGTTCGAGCATGGGCTGGAAGACCATCTCGGTGTAGGGCTTGGCGGTTTTCGGGTGTTTTGCGCTGGCCAGCCAGTGCCGGCTGCGGGCAATGAACTGTTCGGTGCTGACGCCGGCGTGGGTGGCCGCGACGATTTTCAGCAGGCCGTCCATGCCACTGTCGGCCAAGGCCTTGCGGTCATCTTCGAGCACGGCCTTGAACGGCTGCTCGGTCTTCCATTCGGGATGCTCCGGGGCCAGGCGGCGCACTTCGTCGATAGAAAACAGCACCTCGAAATACAGCGGCTGCTCGCTCCACAGGGTACCGTCGTTGTCGAACACCGCAATGCGCTCCGGCACCGGCACATACTGCTTGCCGCCCGCCTCGGTCACGGCGTCGACGAAGCTGACGATGGCCTGCCGCGAAGCCCCTTCGTTCCAGGAGGGCAAGGGCTCTGTTGCCTGGGCGATCAACGGAGCCAGCAACAGAAGGCTCAACAACCAATGCAGGCGAGGCAGCGTATGCATGGCAAGTCCTTGTCATTGCCCTGAGGGTGTCAGGGGTTCAACGGTTTCAACGCGTGGCGCTGATCGGCGGCGTTTTCATGCTTGATGCGCTGCCGCACACGGCGCAGGTTTTCCAGCAGGGGGGCAGGTAGATAGACGTCGTCGGACACCGCCCTATAGCGAATCTGGAGCAAGTCTAGGCAACGAACGTCAGCTGTGTCGGGAGAAAGTTCAAAAAAACTTTGCAGCGTCCGTTTGCCGCTGACACGTCGTACCCAGAGGTACAACGCATCCAGCCGTGGCGGGCGCTCGCGCAGCTGACGAACCAGGCCTGCCCAGGCGTAGTCCGCCGAGCCCAGCCAGCGCGCCCGGCGCTTTTCACGCCAGCGACGCAACGCACCACGGGCAGGTTCGAACCCACGTCGGCACAGCCAGACCAACAGCGTGCCCCCGAGCAAGGCCACGGTGATCAGCAGCCAGTGCCCGCCGACCTTGATTCGTGCCTGCTGGCCAAGGGCGCGCAAGTCGTCGTCAATGGAGAACGGCGCTCGGTATTCTGCTGCTGAGGCTTTGAATGACGCCGCGTCGGCCGATACGTCATGGCCATTGCCAGCAAGATCCCACCACTTCATCTGGACGGCGGGCAGTGTGAGCGCGCCGGCCCGCTCGACCACATAGGTCACGCTGTCCTCCCGTGCGCCACCGACAGTGCCACCTCGGCCATCGCCCAGCGGCTTGACCTGCGGTGGCTGCACATAGCGCTTCAGCCCGTCGACCTCGACGAATGTCGGTGCCGGCATCGACATGGCCTGGGCCCCTTCGGCCTGCAGGCTCAGCGTGCGGGTGATGCTGTCGCCGACCCGCAGCGGGTCGTGCGACAGCTGTATGGCCTGGCTCAGCTTCACGTGGCTCGCGATCAGGTGCGGCTGGTTACCGGCACCGGCCAGGGCCTTGGCGCTGAAGCTCAGAGGTTCGCCAGCGACCGTGACCGGCACATTGCCCGGCCCCGGTTGAACCTGATAACTCAGCGCCGGGATGTGAAATGTCCCGGCTGTCTGTGGGGTGATCTGCCAGGTGTAGCGCAGGCCGAAAAACGCCTTGCCGTCGATCTTCTGGTTCAGGCGCTGGGCCTCACCGTTTGGCGGCGTGATGATCGCACCCGGCAGCTGCAGTTGCGGCAGCACCGGCGCGGCGGTGAACCAGCTGTCCACCAGCAGGTCCACCTGCAGGCTTACGGTCCCGCCGACCAGGGCGCCGTCCGCCGGTACCAGGCGGCTTTGGACCCGTACATCCGGGTCTGCCCAGGCGAGGCACGGCAGGCACAGCAGTAACAGGCAGGCCAGGCGGCTCATGGCGACGCTCCGGAAGGTTGGCGTGCGGCATCCTGCAACGCGAACTTGCGCTTGAGGAACTGTGCCGGCGACGTCGTCAGGTTGTTCAGCCAGGCGTCGTCGGAAGCGGCCTTTGTGGTCACTTGTTCGCGCTGCTGGGCACCTTTGCTGGAAGTCTGGTCCTCGACCAGCTTGTCGGCCTTTTCGTCGGGTGTGCCGGCCTTCTGCTGATCGTCGTAGTCGTTTTGCAAGGCTTGCGCCAGGGCCAGGTTGGCGCTGGCCTGGGGAAAGTCCGGCTGACGCTGCAAGGCCTGCTGGTAAGCTGTAATCGCCTCGGGGAACTTGAACAGGCGCACGTAGATATTACCCAGGTAGAAATACGCCGGCGCTGAGTCCAGCTGGGCGAAGTCGGCCAGCGCGGCCTGGTAGTCGGCAGCCTGGTAGGCCGCTACAGCACGCCAGTACGGGTCATGGAAGTGCGCCGCCGCTTCGGGGAAGTGGCCATGCTCGAAGGCCCAGCGCCCTTGCTGGTCAGGGGTCATGAACGCATCGACCAGCGCCCCTGCCCGCGCTGCTTGCGGTGCGCCGGCCAATAGCATCAGTGCCACTGCCAGCCAGTGCACCTGCCAGCCTCGACGCACGCAGAACAGCGCGATCAGTGCCAGCGGCCAGCACAGCCAGTAGCCGGCGTCCTTCCAGTGCACCTGCTTGCCTTCGTCCTGCACCGCCTGAAAATGCCGCTGGGCATGCAGCTCGATCCAGTCCAGGTCGTCATCGTTCAGGGTCAGGCTGCCCAGCGGTGCGTCGGCGGCGTGGGCCAGGCCCTTCAGGCCTTCGGCGTCGAAATTTGCCAGCAACGGCCGGCCATCGCTGCCCACCCGCGGGCGCCCCTGGCGGTCATGCAGCACGCCACGGTTCTGGCTACCGACGGCCAGCACCAGCACTTGCAGGTCGCTACCCTTCAGGTGTTCGCTGATGGCGTCGAACTGCGCGGCATCGGCGCCGTCGGTGATCAGCACCAGGGTTCCCGGTACCTTTTCGGCTGCCAGCAGCGTTTTGGCCTGGTCGATCACACCGGGCACGTCCCTGCCGGCGCGGGTCATCAGCGAGGTGTCCAGCGCCTGCATGAAGCTGTCCAGCAGGCCGGGGTCTTGCGTGGCTGGCAGCACCAGATGGGCGCTACCGGCGTAAGCGATCAAGGCCGTGCGCGCCCCGGCACGGCGCTTGAGCAGGTCGTGCATCTTGTGCTTGGCCGCTGTGAGCCGCGACGGTGGCACATCGTCGGCGTCCATCGACGGCGACAGGTCGAAGGCCAGGATCAGCGGGGCGCGGTTGTCGAGAAAACCTGGCCGGTCTTCGGTCCAGGTCGGCCCCGCAGCGGCCACTGCGCCAAGGCCGAGCAGCAGCGCCAGCAGGTGCACCGGGCGCAGGATCTGGCGCTGTTCGGGGGTGATGACCAGTGCGGCAACCAGGTGCGGGGCGATGACCCCGTCCAACTGGCGCTTCAGGTCATGCCGGCGCGTCCACAGCCATGGCAGCAACAGCGCCGGCACCATCAGCAGCAGCCAATAAGGACGCAAGAAGTGGAACGCGCTGAAATCGAACTCCATCCTACCCTCCTCGCACCAGCGATCGGCTGCCAAGCGCGGCGCCCAGCCCATGGCTGACCACCAGCAACGCCAGCGCCGCGCCCAACGGCCACCAGAACAGGTCGCGCTTGGGCTGGTGGCGCAAGGTCTTCACCTCGTGCGGGGTGATGCTGTCGAGTGTGGTGTACACCTGCTGCAACGCGTCGCGGTCATCGGCGCGGAAGAACCGCCCGCCCGTCTGCCGGGCAATGTCCTGCAGCAACCCCAGGTCGACCTTGGCTTCACCACTGGCCTGGGGGTCGCCGATGCCGATGGTGTGGATCACGATGCCCTGCGCCTTGGCCAGTTGCGCCGCATGGGCCGGGGTGATGGCGCTGCCGGTGTCGTTGCCGTCGGTGAGCAGGATCAGCACCTTGTCCTGCTCATGGGCCTGGGCGAACAGCTTGATGCTGAGCCCGATCGCATCGCCCAGCGCGGTGTTCGGGCCGGCCATGCCGATGCCCACCTGGTCCAGCAGCAATTGCAGGCTGGCATGGTCGAGGGTCAGCGGCGCCTGTGGGTAGGCGCCTGTGCCGAACACGATCAGGCCGATGCGGTCATCCTTGCGCCGGGTGATGAAGCCGTGCACCACGTCCCTGACCACGCCCAGGCGGTCGCTGCGGGTGCCATCGGCCGCCGTGTAGTCACGGGTTTCCATGGATTGCGAGATGTCGATGGCGAGCATCATGTCGCGCACCGGCTGGTTGTGTTCGATGGCTTGCTCGACCCACACCGGCCGCGCACAGGCCGCCGTCAGCAGGGCCCAGACCACCAGGTTGAGCACGGTTTGCCAGCGCCGCCCGCCGCTATCGGTGCGCGGGGTAAGCCCCGCTGCCCGGCTCATGGCGGCGAAGAATGGTACGCGCACGGCACTGCGTGCTTCGCGGTAGGCTGCCAGGTAGTGCCAGGCCAGCCACGCCAGCGGCAGCGCGGCCAATACCCACGGGTAGTCAAACTGCCACATGATGGGTCTCGATCCATTGCCGGCTCAGGGCGAACAAGTCGTTGACCTCCGACTGCGGGATGGCCAGCAGGTCACTGGCCGGGGCATAGCTCAGCGCGTGCAGGCGGGCCGCGAAATCCGCGGGTAACGGCGCCTTTGCACGCGCCACCAGAAAAGCCTGCCATTGCTCGCCTGCCAGTGTGGCCACGGGCGGCGCATCGGGCATCGACAGCCCAACCCGCTTGAGCAACACCGGCAACTCACGCAGCGCCTGTAATCGCTGCTGCGGCTCGTTTGCCCCTTGTGCCAGTTGGGCGCAGCAAGCCAGTGCTTCGCGCCGGTAGCGCTCCCGCTGCCAACGCCAACGGCGGCGCAGCGCCCAGGCCACGCCGGCCAGCAGCAGTACAGCAAGCAGCACCCACCAACCCCAGGTCTGCGGCACATAACTGAACGGCGGTACCGCCAGCGGCAGTTCCTGCAGCTGGGCGATATCCGGCACCACTGGCGCGCTCACCGGCTGCCACCGGGCAGTCGCCCCAGTTCACGGCGCAACTGCACCAGCGGCTCTTCGGCGGTACTGATCATCAGCAGCGGAATCTGGCTGCGCCGCAGCAGGTCTGCCACCTCCTGCAAGCGCCCGCTGAGGTACGCCCCCAGGGGGCGGCTGACCTGGCGACGATCGATCTGCATCTCCACCTGCAGTTCGCCCTGGGTCACGGTGAGCCGGCCCTGTGCCGGCAAACTCAGGGCCAGTGGGTCGTAGACCTGCATGGCGATCACATCGTTGTGCGCGCTGAGCTGACGCAGCAACTGCAAGGTGTGCGTCGATACCCCGGCAAAGTCACTGATGATGCACACCAGCGCATCATGCCCGGTCAGGGCGATGCATTGGCGCAAGGCGGTGTCCAGCTGCCGCTCGTTCTCGGTGTCGGGGCCGGTGGCGGACAAGGCCTGGTTGCTGCCGACAATGGCCGCGCACAGCGCTTCCACCCGGGCGCGGCTGCGCAAGGGGCGCACCTGGCGGACCTGCTGGTCATCGAACACCAGCCCGCCCACCCGGTCACCCGCGCGCAAGGCCATCCACGCCGAGATGGCCGCCAGTTCCGCTGCCACCACCGATTTGAAGCTGCGCTGCGAGCCGAAGAACATGCTCATGCGCTGGTCCACCAGCAGCCAGGTCGGGCGATCCCGCTCCTCGGTAAAAGTGCGCACGAACGGCTTGCCGAACCGCAGCGAGGCGCGCCAATCGAGGTGGCGCAGGTCATCACCCGGCTGGTAGCGGCGCAGTTCGTCGAAGCTCAGCCCGCGCCCTCGCAGGCGCGAGGCATGGCCGCCGGCCAGGATGCTGGACAGCGGCTGGCGAGCGACGAAGCTGAGCGCGCCGATGCGCTGCTCCAACGCCATCAGCTGTGCAAGCGAGGCGTAGACGAAACCGTCGGCGGTCGGGGCCATGGCTCAGGCCGGGATCGCCACGCGATCGAGCAGGCGGTCGATCACCTGGTCGGCGGTAACGGCTTCAGCGACCGCGTCATAGCTGAGCTGCAAGCGATGGCGCAGCACCGGGTGGGCGACCGCACGCACATCGTCCGGGGTGACGAAGGCGTTGCCGGCCAGCCAGGCATGGGCGCGTGCCACCCGGTCCAGGCTGATGCCGCCACGCGGGCTGGCGCCGATGCGGATCCAGCGCGCCAGGTCGTCATCGTAGTCGGCCGGGTGCCGGGTGGCATTGACCAGGCCGACCAGGTAGCGATCGATCGTCTCGGCCACATGCACTTGCGCAATTTCGGCGCGAGCAGCGAACACCACCTCCTGCGCCAGTTGCTCAGGGGTTTGCGTGCCCACGCGGCCTTGGGCTTCTTCATTGCGCACCAGGCGCAATACCAAGGCTTCATCCTCGACCTTGGGATAATCCAGCTGCAACTTCATCAGGAAGCGGTCCATCTGCGCTTCGGGCAGCGGATAGGTGCCTTCTTGCTCTATCGGGTTCTGTGTCGCCATCACCATGAACAGTGCCGGCATGGCGTAACTCTGCCCGGCCACGGTGATCTGCCGCTCTTCCATGGCTTCAAGCAGCGCCGCCTGGACCTTGGCCGGGGCCCGGTTGATCTCGTCGGCCAGGATCACATTGCCGAACAGCGGGCCGGGCTGGAACCTGATCTGGTTACCGTCGCTGGTCTGCTGCAGGATCTCGCCGCCGGTGATGTCCGAGGGCAGCAGGTCCGGGGTGAACTGGATACGCCGCATCTTGGCGTCCAGGTGCGTGGCCAGGGCCTTGACCGTGCGGGTCTTGGCCAGCCCCGGCAAGCTTTCGAGCAGGACGTGGCCGTTGGCCAACAGGCCCAGCAGCACATGCCGAATGGTCTCGGCCTGCCCCAGGACCTGCTCGGCGACACGCGCCTCCAGCGCCGCAATTTCCTCGCGTATGCTCACGCTCTGGCTCCCTGGTCGCCTTGGTATGGGCTAAATCTAGCAGCGCCTGATGGCTTCGCCAGCTCAGGGTTTTTGCCAGTACGGTTCAATCGCCTGTAACCGCGGGTCGTCGGGCGCCGCCTGGCGCAGCCGCTTGACGTAGCCAAAGGCGTCGGCGCGCTCACCGGCCAGGGCATGCAGGTAGATCAACGAATAAAGCAGGTCCGGGTCGTCGGGCGACTGTTCCAGGCCGCTGCGCAGCGCGGCGATGGCCTCGTCGCGGCGCTCCAGCCGCGCCAGCAACAGCCCTTGGTTGTAGCGAATCCGTGTATTGCCCGGCAGTGCCACGGCCGCGCGCTCCATCCATTGCAGCGCTTCGTCCTGCTGGCCGCGTTCGACCAGCAGCAAGGCCAGCATGTAGGCCAGGTTGCCGTGGTCGCTGGCGGGCATCTTGTCGAGCGCCACGCCCTCGCGCAGTACCTGCTCGGCCTCATCGAACTGTTGCGCGGCACTGGCGAGCGTCACCAGGTTGACCCGCGCCGGTACGAAGTACGGATCGAACCGTAAAGCCTGGCGGTACTCGCCCATGGCCTCGGCGTCACGGCCCTGGCGGCTGAGCAGCACCGCCAGGTTCAGGCGCCCGCCCGGCAGGTCGGCGTTACCGCGCAGGCGGCGCTCGTAATCGGCCAGCATCGTGGCAAACGCATCACGGGCCTGCTCCGGCACCTGTGCAGCGGGCACCCCGGCCAGCACACGCACCGCTTCGTCGCGCACCGTCAGGGCGGGATCCTCGAGCAGCGGCAACAACGGTTGCAGGCGTTGTTCGGGCGGCACACTGGCGAACCCGGCTACCGCATAGGCACGCACCAGCGGGCTGTTGTCCTTCAAGGCCCAGCCCAGGCTGATTACCGACCGCGTGCCCAGTTCGGCCATCTGCTGCGCGGCGGTGGCGCGCACGATCGCCGGCTTGCCCTTGTCGGCAAGGACCGCGTTCAACTCGCTCAGGGCGATGCCGTGGCCGCTGCGCACCGCCTGGAAGTTCTCGCCGTAGTGCGCCGGTCGCTTGCGCGCACCGAACCAGCCGTCGATGGCGGCCGCCGCCCATTGCGGCTGACGGTCCTGGTGGCAAGTGGTGCAGGCGTCGGGGCTGGCGGTCTTGCCCGCAAGGTCCGGGCGCGGGATGCGCAAGCTGTGATCACGGCGCGGGTCGACCACCATGTAGGTCTTGGTCGGCATGTGACAACTGACGCACTGCGCCCCCGGCGAGCCGGCTGGGTGGTGATGGTGCGCTTCACTGTCGTAGTCCTTGGCCTGCAGGCTGGGAAAGCGCGCCAGTGGTGGCTGGCTGTTGTGGCATTGCAGGCACAGGCCGTTGCCCTCGATCTTCACCTTGGCGGTGTGCGGATTGTGGCAGTCGGTGCAACCGACGCCGGCGGCGTACATCTTGCTTTGGGTGAACGAGCCGTACTCATACACTTCGCCGTCGATCTGGCCATCGGCGTGGTACAGGCCGGTGCGCAGGGTCGCCGGCAGGCTCTGATCCAGCTGCGGATGCCCCGGCAGCATACCGACGCCGAGGGTCTGGCGCCGGCTGTGGCAGTACGCACACTGCTCGACCAGGCCCTGGCTGCCCAGCGCCTTGTAGTCCACGGCCAGGCCGTTGTTCTCGCCGGTTTTGCCCGCTTTGGCCCAGTCGACGTGCGCCTTGCCCGGGCCATGGCAACTCTGGCAGCCGACGTTCTGCTCCTGCCAGGTCGAGGCGTAGCTGTCGTCGCGGTCGTTGTAGTTCTTCAGCAGGCGGGTCGAATGGCAGTCGGCGCACATGCCGTTCCAGTTCTGGTAGCGGCCGGTCCAGTGCAGCGGGTCGTCAGGGGCAAAGCGCTGCCCGGGGTACAGCGAGAACCAGCGTTGTCCGCCCTCGCCCTTGGGCCGGCTGTCCCAGGCGATGGTCAGCGCCTGAAGGCGCCCGCGCGGCAAGTCGACGAGATACTGCTGCAGCGGATAATGACCAAAGGTCCGGCGCACCTGAAAGTCGGCCGGTTTTCCGTCCTCGCCCTCCAGGTTGACGAAAAAACCCTGCCCCCTGCGGAAGAAACGCGCCGTCACCCCGGCTTCATCGAAGCGGGCGTCACTGAAGTTGCCCAGCACGTTGGCCGGCGTGGCATCGCGCATGGCCCAGCCGTGGTCGGAGTCTTTCCATTGCCTGGCCTGGTCGGCATGGCAACCGAGGCAGGTTTGCGCAGCGACATAGCCCTCGGCGGGTTGCGCCTGGGCCGGCGGGCGGTTTGCCGCCGCGCTCCCCAGCCACGCCAGCAGCACGGCGCCCAGCAGCCCACGGACAACGCCTCTGATCGGCTTCCCCATTCCATGCTCCACGGCCGGTTCCATAGGCCCTGTACCGGACCCTTGCGGATCTGAGGCTAGCAAATTTATCGGGACACGCTGCGAACATGAGCTATCACTGATGAACAACCTGCGCATGGAGCCACCATGAGCCCCCACCCTTGCTCACGCCTGCTAGTGCCCTTGTCGATCGCCTGTTGCGTACAGCCGGCCCTGGCCGATAACGCCCGCGATTGGCAGAACACGCCCATCGACCTGAACATGGTGTTCGGCTACTACAGCCTGATCGACACCAACACGCCGATTGACACCTCGCTGCCGCTGGATGGCCTGTCGCTCAATGCCGACCTGTACATCCTCCGCTATGCCCGCTCGTTCGGCCTGGACGGGCGCAACTCGGCGATCCAGGTCCTGCAGCCGTATGCCGACGTCGCGGCCTCGTTCGACAACGGGCGGTTCTTCAGCGGCACCAAGCACAACGGTGGCATGGGCGATATCCAGATTGTCTTCGCACACAACTTCTACGGCGCCCCGGCGTTGACCGCCGCGGAGTTTGCCAACTGGAAACCGGACACCTTCTTCAGTGGTGCCCTGTGGCTGACTGCGCCCACTGGCGACTATGACAAGGACCGGGTCATCAACATCGGCGCCAACCGCTGGGTGGTCAAGCCTGAGATCGCCTTCGGCACGCCGATCGGGCCGACCTGGCTGGAGATCAACGGCTATGTCTCACTGTACGGCGACAACGATGAGTACCAGGGCAACAGCAAGCTGGAGCAGAAGCCGCTGTACGCGATCGAGGGCCACTACAGCTATACGGTCAACCGGGCGTTGTGGGTGTCACTGGACAGCACCTACAGCACCGGCGGGGAAACCCGCATCGATGGGGATGGCCAGGACAACAAGCAGGAAAACGTGCTCTTGGGCGCCAGCCTGGGCTTCATGCTGTCCCCGCAGTTCGGGGGGCTGGTGGCCTACTCTGACACCGTGTCAGAACGCACCGGGTCGCCGGATGTGAATACTTGGACACTGCGGCTGCAGTATGTCTGGTAACCGTTGCGGGTTCGGGAGCAGCCAGCCACGAGAGCACCATTGAATTGACGTCATTCCAGGTGATTCGCTCACTCAAGGAGGCCGCGATGAAAACAGTCATGCCAAAGATCAAACATGAGTTCATGAAGGTGCTTCCCCCGACCCTGTTCTTCTTTGTGATCCTGCACATCGTGGCGCTGATTCGTGCACTCATGATCAAGGGGTCAGGGGTCGAGCTGCCTGTTTCAGCATCGGTACTGATCGCCTCCATGGTCCTTGGCAAGTCGGTACTCGTTGCCGACATGCTGCCCTTCATCAATCGGTTTCCCGACAAGCCGCTGATCTGGAACGTTGCATGGAAAACCGCAATGTATGCCTTGGTCGCGCTGATCGTTCACTACCTGGAGCGATTGTACGATTACTGGAAAGAGGCGCCCGGGTTTGTCGATGCCAATGCCCTGCTGTGGTCGTCCATGAACTGGCCGCGTTTCTGGGCGATTCAGATCCTGCTGATTATGTTGATCTTCATGTATTGCGTCATCGATGAGCTCGCGCGTGTCATTGGCCGTGAACGCCTCAAGCGAATGTTCATCGGCCCATTGCCGGTCATGCACAGCAGGGCCCCGGAAGACGCCTGATCTACAGGGTTGCAGTTCAAGGGCGTTCCATGCTGAAAGAAGCCGCGTTGCGCTTCGTGCAGTTGCTGCCTGGCGCCTGCGCTCCCCCGCTGCTCGTCCGCAGACCGGCAAGTAACGGTTATTCTCCGGTCAACTACCGGCACACCTTGGCACGTTCATCCGAATGGATGTTTTCAATATCCAATTGATTACAAGGCATGCACTTCGACAGCAACCTGAACCTCAGCTGTCTGGGTGTGCAATGTCATGAGAAGGCGACCTATTTTTTATACTTCTTTCACAAAAACGAGCATAACCTTTACTGAATAAGACACCGACCATCACAACGGCAAGGATGGCGGAAGCCCGCAGAAAACCTGACTTGAAGCAATAGCCACCGCTTTTTCCTGTGCACTTGATGCACACATTCATTTTGCGTCTACGCTGGCAATCGAACCTATTAGATCAATGGGTTCTGTCATTATTTTGTATCACCGAGGTGCTCATGAGTGAGGCGTTTCTCCCTTTCTCGCGTCCGAGTGTGGGCGAAGAAGAAATTGCGGCTGTAACCAACGTCCTGCGTTCCGGCTGGATCACTACCGGGCCACAGAACCAGGCACTTGAAGAGCAGTTTGCGCACTACGTCGGTTGCCGCCATGCGGTTGCCCTGTCTTCGGCCACAGGCGGTATGCACATCGCCTTGCTGGCACTGGGCATAGGCCCTGGGGACGAAGTCATCACCCCGTCGCAGACCTGGGTGTCCACGGCCAACATGATTTCCCTGCTCGGTGCCACGCCGGTATTCGTCGATGTCGACCGCGACACCCTGATGACCGACGCCTCACGCATCGAAGCGGCCATCACCCCGCGGACCAAGGCCATCATTCCGGTGCACTACGCCGGCGCGGCCTTCGACCTCGACCCACTGTACGCACTTGCCGACAAGCATGGCATCGCCGTCATCGAAGACGCCGCCCATGCCGCCGGCACCCGCTACAAGGGCCGCCCTGTCGGTGCCCGTGGCACGGCAATCTTCTCGTTCCATGCGATCAAGAACATGACCTGCGCCGAAGGCGCGATGTTCGTCAGCGACGACGAAGCCTTGGCCAGCCGCGTGCGCATGCTCAAGTTCCACGGCCTGGGTGTCGATGCCTACGACCGCATGACCCACGGCCGCAAGCCCCAGGCACAGGTCATCGAGCCCGGCTTCAAGTACAACCTCGCCGACATCAACGCCGCCATCGCCCTGGTGCAACTCAAGCGCCTGGACGCGATCAACGCCCGCCGAACCGAGCTGGCCGCGCGCTACCAGCAACGCTTCGAAGGCCTGCCAGTACAGCCCTTGGCCGTGCCGACTGCCTATCCGCAGCAACACGCCTGGCACCTGTACATCCTGCGCATCGACAGCGAGCGCTGTGGCCTGGACCGCGAAGCCTTCATGAAAGGCCTGCAGGAACGCGGCATCGGCACTGGCATCCACTTCATCGCCACCCACCTGCACACCTGGTACCGCCAGCGTGATCCGCAGCTCTCGCTGCCGAACACCGAATGGAACTCGGCACGGCTGTGCTCCATTCCATTGTTCCCCGACATGACCGACCAGGACCTCGACCGGGTCGTCACCGCCATTGAACAGGTTGTGGGGAAACGCCCGTGAGACCTTACCCAATCAACTGCGTGTCCATCGTCATCCCGGTCTACAACGAGCAGGAAAGCCTGCCCGAACTGCTGCGCCGCACGGGCGCGGCCTGCCAGCAGCTGCGTCACCCGTATGAAATCGTGCTGGTCGACGACGGCAGCCGCGACAACTCGGCGCAAATCCTCGAAGACGCCGCCCAGGCCGACAACAGCCCGTTCGTGGCAGTCATCCTCAACCGCAACTACGGCCAGCACGCGGCGATCATGGCCGGTTTCGAGCAGTGCAAGGGCGACGTGGTGATCACCCTCGACGCCGACCTGCAGAACCCGCCGGAAGAAATCCCGCGCCTGGTCGCCGAAGCCGAACGCGGCTTCGACGTGGTCGGCACGGTACGCAGCAACCGCCAGGATTCGGCCCTGCGCCGCTGGCCGTCGAAGGTGATCAATTACGCGGTCAAGCGCTCCACCGGCGTGGCCATGAGCGACTACGGCTGCATGCTGCGCGCTTACCGGCGCACGGTGATCGACGCCATGCTCGCCTGTCGCGAGCGCAGCACCTTCATCCCGATCCTGGCCAACAGCTTTGCGCGCCATACCACCGAAATCCTGGTGACCCACGCCGAGCGCGAACACGGCGATTCGAAGTACAGCCCGATGCGCCTGATCAGCCTGATGTTCGACCTGATCACCTGCATGACCACCACGCCGCTGCGCCTGCTGAGCATCGTCGGCTTCAGCATGGCCGCGCTCGGTGTGCTGTTCGCCTTCGCACTGATCGTGCTGCGCCTGGCGTTCGGCCCGGGCTGGGCCGGTAACGGCCTGTTCGTGCTGTTCGCCGTGCTGTTCGTGTTCACCGGTGGCCAGTTCATCGGCATGGGCCTGCTGGGCGAGTACCTGGGGCGCATGTACAGCGACGTGCGTGCCCGCCCGCGATTCTTCATCGAAAAAGTGCTGCGCAGTGGCCCACCGCCTGTGCCGGCACAGAACGTCACCGTTGATGGTTTCAATTCTTCTACTTCTGGTCAGGTTCACTCATGAGTGCAAAAACAGTTGTCTTCGCGTACCACGACATCGGCTGCGCCGGCATTGAAGCCCTGCTCGACAGCGGCTATGACATTGCAGCGGTATTCACTCATGCCGACGATCCCAAGGAAAACACCTTCTACGCCTCGGTCGCACAGCTGTGTGCCCGCAAAGGCATCCCGGTGCATGCGCCGGAGGACGTCAACCACCCGCTGTGGGTCGAGCGCATCAGCCAACTCGAGCCCGACTACCTGTTCTCGTTCTATTACCGCAACCTGCTGAGCGAAACGTTGCTGGCCACCGGCCGCAAGGGCGCGTTCAACCTGCATGGCTCGCTGCTGCCGCGCTACCGTGGCCGTGCACCGGCCAACTGGGTGCTGGTCAACGGCGAAAGCGAAACCGGCGTTACCCTGCACCGCATGGTCAAGCGCGCCGATGCCGGCGCCATCGTCGCCCAGCTGCGGGTGGCCATCGAACGCAGCGACACCGCGCTGAGCCTGCATGGCAAGCTGCGCACCGCCGCCGCCAACCTGCTGCGCGATACCCTGCCCAACCTGCGCCTGGGGAAGGTCAGCGAAACCCCACAGGATGAGGCAAAGGCCACGGTATTCGGCCGCCGCACCGCAGCCGATGGCCGCCTGCACTGGCAACAGCCGGCTGAAACCCTGTTCAACCTGGTGCGTGCGGTGACCCAGCCCTACCCGGGCGCCTTCTGCCAGGTCGGCGAGCACAAGCTGATCGTCTGGAGCGCCGAGGTGGTCAAGGGCAACGATGGCCTGGCCCCGGGCCGGGTGATCAGCACCGACCCGCTGCGCATCGCCTGTGGCGAGGATTCGCTGGTGATCAGCGCCGGCCAGCGCAACGATAACGGCCTGTACCTGAGCGGCCCGCAGCTGGCCAACGAGCTGGGTCTGGTCGAAGGCTCGCTGCTGCGCGGTGCCGATGCCCGCCGCAGCACCCGCCGCACCCGGGTATTGATCCTCGGTGTCAACGGTTTCATCGGCAACCACCTGTCCGAGCGCCTGCTCAGCGACGAGCGCTACGAGGTTTACGGCCTGGACATCGGCTGCGATGCCATCGAGCGCCTGCGCAGCCACCCGCGCTTCCACTTCGTCGAAGGCGACATCAGCATCCACTCCGAGTGGATCGAGTACCACATCAAGAAGTGCGACGTGGTGCTGCCACTGGTGGCCATCGCCACGCCGATCGAATACACCCGCAACCCGCTGCGCGTGTTCGAGCTGGACTTCGAAGAAAACCTGCGCCTGGTGCGCTACTGCGTCAAATACAACAAGCGCGTGATCTTCCCGTCGACCTCGGAAGTCTACGGCATGTGCCAGGATCCGAACTTCGATGAAGACACCTCCAACCTGGTGGTCGGCCCGATCAACAAGCAGCGCTGGATCTACTCGGTGTCCAAGCAGTTGCTCGACCGGGTCATCTGGGCCTATGGCCAGAAAGGCCTGAACTTCACCCTGTTCCGCCCGTTCAACTGGATGGGCCCACGCCTGGACCGCCTGGACTCGGCGCGTATCGGCAGTTCCCGGGCGATCACCCAGCTGATCCTCAACCTGGTGGAAGGCACGCCGATTCGCCTGTTCGACGGTGGCGCGCAGAAGCGCTGCTTCACCGACATCGCCGACGGCGTCGAGGCCCTGGCACGGATCATCGACAACGACAACGATGCCTGCAACGGCCAGATCATCAACATCGGCAATCCGGACAACGAAGCCAGCATCCGCCAGTTGGGCGAAGAGCTGCTGCGCCAGTTCGAAGCCCACCCGCTGCGCAGCCACTTCCCACCGTTCGCTGGTTTCCGCGATGTCGAGAGCAAGGCGTTCTACGGCGGCGGCTACCAGGACGTGTCCCATCGCAAGCCAAGCATCGCCAACGCCAAGCGCCTGCTGAACTGGCAGCCGACTGTGGAGATGCGCGAGACCATCGGCAACACGCTGGACTTCTTCCTGCGTGAAGCGATGCGTGAAATCGAGGCCCGCCCGGCAGAAGAGGCACGCTGATGCAGGCAGGGTTGCGCATCGATGTCGATACCTACCGCGGCACCCGTGAAGGTGTGCCGCGCCTGCTGGAGCTGCTCGACGAGGCGCAGGTCAAGGCGACCTTCTTCTTCAGTGTCGGGCCGGACAACATGGGGCGCCACCTGTGGCGCCTGATCCGCCCGCAATTCCTGTGGAAGATGCTGCGCTCCAATGCCGCCGGGCTGTACGGCTGGGACATTCTGCTGGCCGGCACCGCCTGGCCCGGCAAGCCGATTGGCCGCGACCTCGGGCACCTGATGCGTCAGGCCCGGGCCGCCGGCCACGAGGTCGGCCTGCACGCCTGGGACCACCACGGCTGGCAGGCCAATGCCGGGCACTGGAGCATGGCGCAGCTGACCGAGCAGATCCGTCAGGGCGTCGACACCCTCAGTGACATCCTCGGCGCACCGGTCGAGTGTTCGGCCGTCGCCGGCTGGCGTGCGGACGCGCGGGTGATCGAGGCCAAGCAGGCGTTTGGTTTTCGCTACAACAGTGATTGCCGAGGTACCCATCTGTTCCGCCCCAGGCTGGCCGACGGCTCGCTCGGGGCGCCGCAGATACCAGTGGACCTGCCGACCTTCGACGAGGTCGTGGGCCCGCAGGTGGCTGCCGCGCACTTCAACGAATTCATCCTGGGGCAATTTCGCCCGCAGGCACTTAACGTCTACACCATCCATGCAGAGGTAGAAGGGATTCTGATGGCCCAGGACTTCCGCCAATTGCTGGCCGATGCACGCCAGCGCGAGATTGCGTTCAAACCGTTGGGTGAGCTGCTCCCCGCCTCGCTCGACACCTTGCCCGTTGCCAGTGTGCAGCGCGGCACCCTGCAAGGCCGTGAGGGCTGGCTGGGAGTGCAAGGCTCATGAGCAGACGCTGGACGCTACCGCTGCTGCTAGGCCTGTTCGTGCTGGCCTTCCTGATGCCACTGGGTGGCCATGGCCTGTGGATCCCCGACGAAACCCGCTACGCCCAGGTCAGCCAAGAGATGCTGCTGACCGGTAACTGGGTATCGCCCCACTTCATGGGGCTGCGCTATTTCGAAAAACCCGCCGCCGGCTACTGGATGATCGCCCTCAGCCAGGGTCTGTTTGGCCAGAACCTGTTCGGTGTGCGCTTTGCCTCGGCAATGAGCGTCGGCCTGAGCCTGATCCTCTGCTACCTGGTGGCACGCCGCCTGTGGAACGACCCGCGCAAGAGCTTGGTCTGCACCCTGATCTACATGAGCTTCTGCGTCATGGTGGGCCAGGCCGTCTATGCCAACCTCGATCCACAGTTCACCCTGTGGGTCAACCTCAGCCTGGTGGCCCTGTGGTTCGCAGTGGACAGCCGCAGCAAGGGCCAGCGTCTTGCAGCCTGGGCGGTACTGGGGCTGGCCTGTGCCATGGGCTTCATGACCAAGGGCTTCCTTGCCTGGCTGCTGCCGGTGCTGGTCGCGCTGCCGTGGATGCTCTGGCAGAAACGTTGGCGCGAACTGCTGGTGTACGGGCCAGTGGCCGTGGTGGTGGCGATCGTCGTCAGCCTGCCCTGGGTGCTGGCGGTGCATGTTCAGGAACCGGACTACTGGCGGTTCTTCTTCTGGCATGAGCACATCCGCCGGTTTGCCGGTGACGATGCCCAGCACAGCGCGCCCTTCTGGTACTACCTGCCGCTGCTGGTGGCTTACAGCCTGCCCTGGATCGCCCTACTGCCGCCGGCCCTGAAACTGGCCTGGCAACGCCGTAGCGATGCCAAGGTCGTGTTCCTGCTGCTGTGGCTGCTGATGCCGTTGCTGTTCTTCAGCCTGAGCAAGGGCAAGTTGCCAACCTACATCTTCCCGTGCCTGCTGCCATTGGCCCTGCTGATCGGCCACGCAGTGGAAGAACGGCTACGCCTGAATCACGGCCGAGCGCTGGGCATCAACGGCTGGATCAACGTGGCGCTGGGCGTGGGCGCCTTGATCGCCCTGGCTTGGCTGCAACTGAAAAAGCCCGTGTACGACCACGAACTGACCGGCTTGCTGCTGATATGCGTGGCACTGACGGGGTGGACGGTCGCCAGCCTGGCCCAGGCCCTGTCGCCGCTGCGCTGCTGGGCGGCGCCGGTACTGGGCAGCCTGGTGCTGATGGCCCTGCTGCCGGCGGCACTGCCCAAGTCGGTGGAGGGCAACAAGATGCCGGACCAGTTCATCCTGCAGCACCTTGACGAGCTGTCCGGTGCCACCCACCTGCTGAGCAACGACCTCGGTGCAGCATCGGCACTGGCCTGGCGCCTGAAACAGCCGAACGTGGCGTTCTATAACACGGTCGGTGAGCTGAAGTACGGGCTGGCGACCCCGGAAGGCCAGGGACGCCGGTTGAACGACAAGAACGTCCGCCAATGGGTCGACAACGCTCGCCAACGTGGCACGGTCGCCGTGGTCATGCGGGTCAAGGGGGCGGATGAGCAACGTGAACTCGGCCTGCTGCCCGACGATGGCACCCGCTACGAACAAGGCAAGATGGTGATCCTCATCCTGCCCAGGGTTGCGCCATGAGCGGGCTGCTGCTGTTGACGGCCTGCCTGCTGACCTGCCTGGGGCAGGTGGCGCAGAAGTTCGCCGTGGAAAGCTGGCGCGGGCAAACGGGGCCGTGGGCCGGCAAGTTGCGCTCGCCCTGGCTGTGGCTGGCCCTGCTCGCCCTCGGCAGCGGTTTGCTGGTCTGGCTGCTGGTACTGCAGCGCATGGAGGTGGGTATCGCCTATCCGATGCTCAGCCTGAACTTCGTGGTGATCACCCTGATCGCCCGCTTCGGCTTCCATGAACCGGTCGATCGCCGCCACTGGCTGGGCGTAGCCCTGATCATCGCCGGTGTCGCCCTGCTGGGGCAGCAATCATGAACCAGCGCCTGGGCATTACCTTCGCGCTCGGTAGCGTGCTGCTGGCCAGCGCCGCCCAGCTGGCCATGCGCTGGAGCATGACCCGTCTGCCGCCGCCCGGCCAATGGCTGTCGACGTTGAGCGGTCAAGGCATCGATACCCTCGCGGTGGCCGTGGTGCTGGCGGCGATCGCCGCCTATGGCCTGTCGATGCTCTGCTGGCTGCTGGCCCTGCGTGACCTGCCGCTGGGCCGGGCCTACTCGCTGCTGAGCCTGAGCTACGCCCTGGTCTACCTGCTGGCGGCCAGCCTGCCGCTGTTCGACGAATCCTTCAGCTTGAGCAAAACACTGGGCGTGGCACTGGTCATGCTCGGCGTCATCACGATCAATACGCGTCCGGCCCGTTCGCCTGCATTAAGGAGTGCTCCATGAAAATTACTGTGTTTGGTAGCGGGTACGTCGGCCTGGTGCAAGCCGCAGTGCTGGCCGAGGTCGGCCATGATGTGGTGTGCATGGATATCGATGAAAAGAAGGTCGAGTCGTTGCGCCAAGGCCATGTCAGCATCTTCGAGCCGGGGCTTTCGAGCCTGGTGCGCGATGGCCTGGACGGCGGTCGGCTGCAATTCACCACGGATGAACAGTTCGCCGTCGAGCATGCTCGCGTCGCCTTCATTGCCGTCGGCACGCCCTCCTGCGCTGATGGCTCGGCCGACCTCAGGTATGTGCTGTCGGTTGGTGACGCGGTCGCCCGTCACCGCCAGCAACCGCTGATCCTGGTCGAAAAGTCCACCGTCCCGGTTGGCACCGGGGACACCCTGCGCGCCCACATCAACGCCGCCCTCGATGGCCGCGAACTGCGTGTCGATATCGTCTCCAACCCGGAGTTCCTCAAGGAAGGCTCGGCCGTCGCCGATTGCCGCCGGCCGGACCGCATCGTCATCGGTTGCGAAGGTGAAGACGTGCGCGACGTCATGCGCGACCTCTATTCACCGTTCAACCGCAACCATGACCGCATCATGTTCATGGACCTGCGCAGCGCCGAACTGACCAAGTACGCCGCCAACTGCATGCTGGCCACCAAGATCAGTTTCATCAACCAGATCGCCGAGCTGGCCGAACACCTGGGGGCCGATATCGAATCGGTGCGCCAAGGCATCGGTGCCGACACCCGCATTGGCTACCACTTCATCTACCCTGGCTGCGGCTATGGCGGCTCATGCTTCCCCAAGGACATGCGCGCGCTGATCCACAGTGCCGAGCAGGTGCATTGCTCCAGCGACCTGCTGCAGGCCGTCGAGGCGATCAACGAGCGCCAGAAGCACAAGCTGTTCGAGCGCATCAATGCGTTCTACAACGGCAACCTTGCCGGCAAGACCTTTGCCGTGTGGGGCCTGGCGTTCAAGCCCAACACCGACGACATGCGCGACGCCCCCAGCCGCGTGCTGCTCGAGGCGCTGTTCGCTGCCGGCGCCCACGTGCGTGCCTTCGACCCTGAAGCCATGCAGGAAACCCAGCACCTGTACCCGGATGAAGACAAGCTGATGCTGATGGGGACGCCGGAGTCGGTGCTGTCCGGCGCCGACGCGCTGATCATCTGCACCGAATGGCAGCAGTTCAAGGCGCCGGATTTCGACCTGATCCAGCAACGCCTGAAGGCAGCGGTGATCTTCGACGGGCGCAACCTGTACGACGCCGAGCGCCTGTCGCGCAGAGGCTTCAAGTACTTCCCGATCGGCCGCGGCGATTCCTGCCAGTTGCCGGTTGCCCCGCAACTGCCTCGCCAGGGTTCCAAAGCGGCGTGATGACACTGTCAGTCACTGTGCGCCGGCAGTCACTGCTTGCAGGGCTGCTGGCGCTGCTGCTGTTCTGCGCCGGGGTGTACGGGCAGGCGCCGATCGGCTTCGACTCGCGCTTCGTGCTGTTCGCCCAGGAAATGCTGCGCCATGGGCCAAGCGTATTCCCGACTACCTACGGGCACCCCTACGCCGACTACACCTCGCTCTCGACGCTGTTCATCTGGCTGCTGTCGCTGCCGTTCGGCGCGGTCAACAGCCTGGCGGCCTGGCTGCCCAGCGCCATCGCCGGCGCGCTCATCATCACCCTGATGTACCGGCTGCTGGCGACGTTTTCGCTGCGGTGGGCCTGGAGCAGCATTGCCATGCTGCTGCTGACCGTCACCTTCGTCAGCGAAGTCCGGGCGGTGTCGCAAGACCTCATGCTGGCGGCCGTCGCCTTCAGCGTGTTCTATCTGGGCTATGCCCACGACCAGCATGGCGCCGGGCGCCGCTGGCCGCTGGTGTTCGGCCTGTTGCTGCTGGGTTTCGGCATTCGCGGGCCGATTGGCCTGGTGGTGCCGACCGGCATCCTGTGCAGCTACTACCTGCTCACCGGCCAATGGCGACGGTTGTTGCTGTTTGCGGCGCTGGCCAGCCTGCTGCTGGTTGCCAGTGTCGGCCTGTTGCTGTGGATGGCGAAGGCCAGCGGTGGCCAGGCGCTTCTGGATGACGTGATTCGCATGCAGTTCATCGGGCGCATGGACGGCAGCGAGGGCGCCAGCAGCGCGCTGTACTACTTCACCAGCGCGCTGGGCAACTACGCGCTGGCCTACCCACTGGCAATCCTGGCACTGCTGGCCGCCTGGCTGGGCCGTGCGCATCTGCAGGGGCCGGCGCTGCGACTGGTCGGTTACTGTGCAGCGGGCGCACTGTTGGTCATGGTCGGCCTGTCGATCCCGCTGGCCAAGAAGGCCCGCTACCTGCTGCCGATGCTGCCGATGGTGGCGATCATCGCCGCGTACCCGTTCCAGGTGACTCAGGGGCGGTTGTTCGCCGTGTTGCGGGGGGCAATCCAGGGCCTTTGGCTGCTGACGCCGGGGCTGATGATGGTCGCCTTGCTGGTGGCTCAGCGCCGCTTCCCCGAGGACATCGGCAGCATCACGGTACTGATGGTGGTGCTGGCGGCCTTGCAGCTGTGGGCGTTGTCGCGCCTGGTGCAGCCGCGCTGGCGTGCCGAGGTCACGGCCGGTTGCGCGGTGCTGGCATTGTGGCTGGTGTATGTCGCGGTGTTCGAACCGGTGGAGCGTCGCCTGTATGACACCCGCAGCTTCACCCAGGCCGTGCTCGCACAGGTTTCGCAGCAACCGGCCCCGCTGGTGCTGCACCGGCTGGGCCAGGACGCCAAGGCCATCAAGTTCATGGTCAACCTCGACCAGGACCTGCAACCACTGTTCACTGAAACACCCGCGCAACTTCAGGCCATGCAGGGGCCTGCCTGGCTGATGATGGATGAGCACGATTTCCAGGCCTTGCAAGGGACACCGCTGCAAACGCTACAGCCACGCCTGCGCGGGCGCTTCGACAACAACGACTATGTGCTGGTGTTCCTTGGGCACTGACGATCAGCGGGGGTTTGCCTATGACTTGCGGGTACGCAAGCGCTCGTGATAGCGGCCGCCCAATGCACCGCCCCAGGGCATGATCAGGCCGATCACCAGCAGCACGAGCAACAGCGTGATGCCTTCGAACGGGCTGAAGAATTCCAGCACGGCGCAGCCCAGGGTCAACAGCAGCCCCAGGATGGTCAAGGCGTCCGGCTTGAGCACCGGGCAGTCGCTGCTCGCCACGGACGGGTGCAGAAACCCCACCAGCCAGAGGTAAAGCCAGCTGACCACGGAGGCGATGAACAACATCAGGAACACTAAATGATGAACGAACATCGAAGTGTGCATGCTCGGTAACCCTGCTCAAGTAGACGCATACCGTTACGGTGGGTTTAAGCCATTCAACATGAAAGTTCTGTCAAAAAAACCTGACCTCATGCCTGTGCCGTTTAAAATGTCGTTTTTCCTATTCGAAGCCAAGGAACCTCTCTATTGAAAGGCCTGCAGAACGCTCGCGGCGAAGCTGTCTTGCTCGAAGCCAGGCAACTGGGCCGCGTCGATCTGCAACGCCAGGCCACGTTGCTGAAACCAACCGACTTGTCCCTGCTCGCTGGCGAACGCATAGCGCTCACCGGTGCGTCAGGTTCGGGCAAGAGTGTCTTGCTGCGCGCCCTGGCCCTGCTGGATGCACCCAGCTCAGGTGAAGTGCTGTGGCTTGGCGAACCGGTAACCCCACCCCTGATCCCGCATTTTCGCTCCCGCGCCTGCTACCTCACCCAGCGTGCCGCGCTGGTCGAGGGCAGTGTCCTGGACAACCTGCGCCTGCCCTTCACGCTCAAGCACAACCGCCAGTACCGCTTCGATGCCGCCACGGCGGCGCGCTGTCTGGACCTGGCCGGCAAACCACGCGGTTTTCTCGACAAGGCCGGTTTCGACCTGTCCGGCGGCGAGGCGCAGCTGGTTGCGCTGGTGCGGGCCTTGCTGCTGGCACCCCAGGTGCTGTTGCTCGATGAGCCGACCTCGGCCCTCGACCCGCAATCGGTGGCTGCCGTTGAAGCGCTGGTCATGAACTGGCTTGACGAATCGCCCAAGGCTCGCGCGTTGCTGTGGGTTACACACGACCCTGAACAAGCACGGCGCATCAGTACGCGTACATTGACCCTGCACCAAGGCGCCTTGTCGACATGAACTACCACAACCTTGCCTACACCGACGTGGCGATTGCTGCTGCGCTGATCCTGGTCAACGGCCTGCTTTCGCTGCTGCTGAAACTGCACCTGGAGCGCCAGTTGCTGTGGGCATCGCTGCGCACCATCGCCCAGCTGCTGGCCATCGGCTATATCCTTGGCTGGGTGTTCCAGCATGCCCAGTGGTACATCGTGCTGCCGCTGATGCTGGGCATGACCCTGATCGCCGGCCATTCTGCGGCAGGCAGGGGCCAGCAGCGCCATCGCGGCCTGCTGGCCGACAGCGTGCTGTCGGTGGGGCTGAGTGCCTGGTTGGTCACCGCCATCGGCCTGTTGGTGGTGCTGCGCGTGCGCCCCTGGTACGAGCCGCAATACGCCATCCCCATTCTGGGCATGATCCTGGGCAATACCCTGACCGCCGTTGCCTTGGGCATCGACCGCATGACCCGTGAACTGAGCGCCCAGCGCCCGGTGGTGGACATGATCCTGTCGCTTGGCGGCACGCGCTGGGAGGCGGCCCGCGCCGCGGCGAGCCAGGCGCTGAAGGCCGGCATGATGCCGACTTTGAACCAGATGTCGGTGGTTGGCATCGTCAGCCTGCCGGGCATGATGACCGGCCAGATACTGGCTGGGCAGGCGCCTGGCGACGCCGTGCGCTACCAGATCGTGATCATGTTCCTGATCGCTGCGGCGTCGGCGCTGGGCACGGTCAGCGCCGTGCTGCTGACCTTCAACCGGCTGTTTTCACCGGCCCACCAGTTCATGGCGCACAAGCTGGCCAGGCGCCGCTGAGCGGGCAAGGTCAGGCCAGGCCGCCAAAGCGCCGGTAGAAGCTTTCGTTGACGTCGGGCAATGGCCCATCGGCGGTTTCCAGGGCGCTGGCGAGCCAGGTTTCCGCCTTGGCGCACACCAGCCGGTACAGGTTGCGGCACAGCTGGCGGGCGGCGCGGCCTTCCCAGTCGCCGGGCAGCAGTTCGTCCGGCAGTTGCGGGTCGCGCAGCAGCAAGCGGCGGTACTCGTGGATCAGCAAGGTGCGCGCCAGGAAGCAATCCTGGGCATCCAGCTCGTCCTGCTCTTTCAGGCTCTGCCACAGCGGCCGGAACAGCTGGATGAAGTCGCTGTATTGCTGGCCGAGCTCGTCGATGCGCCAGCTTTCCCGCACTTGTGCGCGCATGGCCTTGGACGCCAGCACTTCCTGGGTGTGGGTTTCGAAGACGATGCTGTCGTCACTGGCTTCCAGCTCGCGCAAGGTGGCAGCCAGGTCAGCGCGATCGGCCCTGGGGCAACCGAGCAGGTTCGGCGCCATGGCACCGAAACCCTGCCATTCCAGCTCTTCGCGCACGGCCTTGCGCTTGCCGGCGTCCAGCTGGGACAGCAACACCAGGGTCCAGGCGCCGTCCCAGGCAGGCTGGCTTGGGCTGTAGACACGCTTGAAGGCCTTTTCGAACCGCCGCCGCCCGGTGCCGGTCAGGCTGTAGTAACTGCGCCGCCCAACCTTTTCGGCGGTCAGCCAGTCTTCCTTGGTCAGGCGGAAGATCGAGGTGCGGATCAGCCGTTCGTTGATGCCGATCGGCTCCAGCAGATTGATCAGGCTACCCAGCCACACCGTGCCGCCATGGGGTTCGATGGCATCACCGTAGAGGGTGATGATCAGCGAACTGGCGCGGATCGGGGTCTGCTCCTGGAAGCGGGTGATCAGGTTGTTCAGCGGAACGAGGTTGCTCATGGACGAACTGCGCGCATTGAAAGCACCGACTATACCTGTGCGACGGGTCGCCTGACCATGGCGCGACGCCGGCAAGTTCATGCGCCCGCCTCGCCTTTGGGCCTGAAGCCACCGTCACCCATGCGTGGGCGCTGTGCTTCGGCTGCGGTCAGCGGCGGGCACTCCACCATCGTCGCCATGCAGCGCTGGCTCAAGTGCTGGTACTCGGCAGTGCCGCGTTGCTTCCAGCTCAGTTCCTGCTCGGTCAGCGGGCGCTTGACCTGGGCGGGCGCGCCCATCACCAGGCTCTGTTCCGGGCACTCGAAGCCTGCCTTGACGAAGGCCGTGGCGCCGACGATGCAGCGTGGCGCTATGCGAGCGCCGTCCATGACCACGGCGTTCATGCCGATCAGCGCGTCTTCGCCCACGCGGCAGCCATGCAACACCGCGCCGTGGCCGACATGGCCGTTGCGCTCGATGACCGTGTCACCGCCCGGGAAGCCATGCATGACGCAGGTGTCCTGCAGGTTCGCGCCTTCTTCCAGCACGATGCGCCCGAAATCGCCGCGCAGCGATGCCAGCGGGCCGACGTAGCAGCGCGGGCCGACGATGACATCACCGATCAGCACGGCACTCGGGTGCACATAAGCGCTGGGGTCGACCACCGGGGTCAGGCCGTCGAGACGATAGCAAGGCATGTCTTTTCTCCATTAATGTGTGCGCTAAAAAATTTTTGTGTATCGCAATCTGACGACCTGCAGAATCGAGCAAAAGCCTTATGAATTCTGCTTTCCAGCCATCATCTGTTAGCCGTCAACATAAAACGAGATACGTAAAAACACAATTGCTATTGCTTTGCTGTATCACATAATGCTTATACTGATCGCACCTGGGCAGGCTACCTCGCCGCCCCTGCAGACAATTCCAATAAATGCCGGCCCCTGAAGTGCCGTGCGAGCAGCCTGAGGACCCCGACATGCCTCGTTTCATCGATGTGCAGGCCCCTGAACACGGCGTTCGCCTGCTCACCCTGCAACGCCCGGAAGCGCTCAACGCCCTGTGCACCGAACTGCTGGCAGAGCTGGCCGCAGCCCTGGCCGATGCGGACGCCGACCCACAGACCTGCGCCGTGGTCATCACCGGCAGCCGCAAGGCCTTCGCCGCCGGTGCCGACATCCGCGAGATGGCCGAGCGCGATCTGGTCGGCATTCTCAATGACCCACGGGTCGCCCACTGGCAACGTATCGCCGCCTTCACCAAGCCTTTGATCGCGGCGGTAAACGGCTACGCGTTGGGTGGCGGCTGCGAGCTGGTGATGTGCGCCGACATCGTCATCGCGGGTGACGACGCCCGCTTCGGCCAGCCAGAAATCAACCTCGGGATCATCCCGGGCGCCGGTGGCACCCAGCGGCTGTTGCGTGCCGTGGGCAAGCCGCTGGCCATGCAGATGGTCCTGACCGGCGAGCCCATCACCGCCCGCCACGCCCTGCAGGCCGGCCTGATCAGCGAGATCAGCCAGCCTGAACTGGCCGTCGAGCGCGCGCTGCAGGTTGCCCGCAGCATTGCCGCCAAGGCCCCGCTGGCGGTGCGCCTGGCCAAGGAAGCCCTGCTCAAGGCCGGCGACACCGACCTGGCCACTGGCCTGCGCTTCGAGCGCCACGCCTTCACTTTGCTGGCCGGCACCGCCGACCGCGACGAAGGCATTCGCGCCTTCCAGGAAAAACGCCCAGCCCGGTTCAAAGGCTGCTGAGCCGCCCACCTCCCATCGACTGATCGAGCGAGTCCGTCATGACTTTCGAGCACATTGTGTTTTCCATCGAGGACGGCGTGGCCTTCCTCGCGCTGAACCGCCCCGAGCAGCTGAACAGCTTCAACACGCAGATGCACCTGGAAGTGCGCGAGGCCCTCAAGCAGGTGCGCCAGAGCAGCGAGGCGCGGGTCCTGTTGCTGACCGGCGAGGGCCGCGGCTTTTGCGCCGGCCAGGACCTGTCCGACCGTAACGTCGCGCCCGGTGCGGCCATGCCCGACCTGGGCGAATCCATCGAGCGGTTCTACAACCCGCTGGTGCGCACCCTGCGCGACCTGCCGCTGCCGGTGATCTGCGCCGTCAATGGCGTGGCCGCCGGTGCCGGCGCCAACATTCCGCTGGCCTGCGACCTGGTGCTGGCTGCCCGTTCGGCCAGCTTCATCCAGGCGTTCTGCAAGATCGGCCTGGTGCCGGACTCCGGTGGCACCTGGTTGCTGCCACGCCTGGTCGGCATGGCCCGGGCCAAGGCATTGGCCATGCTTGGCGAGCGCCTGAGCGCGGAGCAGGCCGAACACTGGGGGCTGATCCACCGCGTGGTCGACGATGCCGCGCTGCGCGACGAGGCCCTTGCCCTCGCCCGCCACCTGGCCAGTCAGCCAACCTACGGCCTGGCCCTGATCAAGCGCAGCCTCAACGCCAGCTTCGACAATGGCTTCGACCAGCAGTTGGAGCTTGAGCGTGACCTCCAGCGGCTGGCCGGGCGCAGCGAGGACTACCGCGAAGGCGTCAGCGCCTTCATGAACAAGCGCACCCCTGCATTCAAAGGCCGTTGAACATGAACCCACTCGACAGCAACGCCCTGGTGGCGGTGATCGGCGCCGGGGCCATGGGGGCCGGTATCGCCCAGGTTGCAGCCCAGGCCGGTCACCCGGTGAAGCTCTATGACAACCGCCCTGGCGCTGCGGCCCAGGCGGTAGCCGGCATCGATCGGCAACTGGGCCGCCTGGTGGAAAAAGGCAAACTGCAGCCAGACGCACGCGAAGCGATCAGCGCACGGCTGCAGCCGGTAGACGCTATCGAAACCCTGGCCGACGCCAAGCTGGTGATCGAGGCCATCGTCGAGAACCTGCAGGTCAAGCAGCAGCTGCTGCTGCAACTGGAGGGCCTGTGCGGCCAGGACTGCATCCTCGCCAGCAATACCTCGTCGCTGTCGATCACCAGCCTCGCGGCAGGCCTGCAACGGCCACAACAGGTGGTCGGCATGCACTTCTTCAACCCGGCGCCCCTGATGGCGCTGGTGGAGATCGTTTCCGGCCTGGCAACCGAGCCTGCGATTGCCAGCACGCTGTATGACACCGCCAGAGCCTGGGGCAAGAAGCCCGTGCACACGCGCTCCACCCCTGGCTTCATCGTCAACCGCGTGGCCCGGCCGTTCTATGCCGAAAGCCTGCGCCTGCTGCAGGAAGGCGCCGCCGACTGCGCGACACTGGATGCCCTGCTGCGCGATGCCGGCGGTTTTCGCATGGGCGCATTCGAACTGACCGACCTGATCGGCCATGACGTCAACTACGCCGTTACCTGTTCGGTCTTCGAAGCCTTCTATGGTGACTTCCGCTTCCAGCCCTCGCTGGTGCAGAAAGAGCTGGTGGACGCCGGGCGCCTGGGACGCAAGAGTGGCCAAGGCTTCTACAGCTATGCCGAGGGTGCCGAACGCCCGCCGGTCGCGCAGTTGCACAGCCAGGCAAGCGCCGAACGCTGCGTGGTCGAAGGCCACCTCGGCGCCCTGCAACCGCTGGTAGCGCGCTTGCGCGAAAACGGCCTGGCCATCACCGAGCGGGCCGGCAAGGGCCTGCTGCGCATCGGTGACGCCACCCTCGCCCTGTCCGACGGCCGCCTGGCCAGCCAGCGTGCCCGTGAAGATGGCCTGCGCAACCTGGTGCTGGTCGACCTCGCGCTGGACTACCAGGCCGCCACACGCATCGCCATCAGCTGGTCGGCCGACACCTCTGCCGAGGCCCGCGACCAGGCGGTGGCGCTGCTGCAGCGCGCCGGGCTGAAGGTGACCGGCATCGCCGACCTGCCCGGCCTGGTGGTGCTGCGCACCGTGGCCATGCTCGCCAACGAAGCGGCCGATGCGGTGCTGCAGGGTGTTGGCAGCGCCGCCGACATCGACCTGGCCATGTGCGCCGGGGTCAATTACCCGCGTGGCCCGCTGGCCTGGGCCGAGCAGCTTGGCGTCGATTACACCCTGCGCGTGCTGGAACACCTGCAAGCCAGTTACGGCGAAAGCCGCTACCGGCCTTCCCTGCTGCTGCGGCGCTGCCGCGAACAAGGAGCGAACCTGCATGACTGACCTGCAGCGCCATCCCGATGAGCTGGCCCGGGCCTGCGCCGATGCGATGTATGCCCGCGACCCGGCCACCCAGGGCCTGGGCATCACCTTGCTCGACATCGGCCAGGGCCGGGCGCGCCTGAGCATGCCGGTGCGCGCCGACATGCTGCAGGGCCACGGCACCTGCCATGGCGGGTTCCTGTTCGCCCTGGCCGACTCGGCGTTCGCCTTTGCCTGCAACAGCCACGACAAGGCCACGGTGGCCCAGGGCTGCAGCATCGACTATGTCGCCCCGGCGCTGCCAGGCGACGTGCTCACCGCTGCAGCCACCGAACTCAGCCGTAAAGGCCGTACCGGCGTGTACGACGTGCGCATCCAGAACCAGCGCGGCGAGCTGATTGCCCTGTTCCGCGGCAAATCCTACCAAGTGCGCGGCACCGTGCTCGCGCAGGAGACCGAAGATGACTGAAGCCAAGCCCCTCGATGCCCTGATCATCGATGCCGTGCGCACCCCCATCGGCCGTTACGGCGGCGCGCTGAGCAGCGTGCGTGCCGACGACCTGGCCGCCGTGCCGATCAAGGCCTTGATCGCCCGCCACCCGGAACTGGACTGGCAGGCCATCGACGACGTGATCCTCGGTTGCGCCAACCAGGCCGGTGAAGACAACCGCAACGTCGCCCGCATGGCTGGCCTGCTGGCCGGGCTGCCGATCAGTGTGCCGGGCACCACCCTCAACCGCCTGTGCGGCTCGGGCCTGGACGCCATCGGCAACGCCGCCCGCGCCCTGCATTGTGGCGAAGCCGGGCTGATGCTGGCCGGTGGCGTCGAATCGATGTCCCGGGCGCCGTTCGTCATGGGCAAGTCGGAGCAGGCGTTCGGCCGCAGCGCCGAGCTGTTCGACACCACCATCGGCTGGCGTTTCGTCAACAAGCGGATGAAAGACGCCTACGGTATCGACTCGATGCCGGAAACGGCAGAGAACGTCGCTGAACAGTACGGGATCTCCCGCGCCGACCAGGATGCCTTTGCCTTGCGCAGCCAGCACAAGGCTGCGGCGGCCCAGGCCAATGGCCGCCTGGCACGGGAAATCGTGCCGGTTGAAATCGCCCAGCGCAAAGGCCCGGCCATCCGTGTGGAGCAGGACGAGCACCCGCGTGCCGACACTACCCTGGAACAGCTGGCCAAACTCGGCACGCCGTTCCGCCAGGGCGGCAGCGTCACCGCCGGCAATGCCTCGGGCGTCAACGACGGCGCCTGTGCCCTGCTGCTGGCCAGCAGCGATGCGGCCCGCCGCCATGGCCTCAAGGCCCGTGGCCGTATCGTCGGCATGGCGGTCGCCGGGGTCGAGCCACGCATCATGGGCATCGGCCCGGTGCCGGCAACCCGCAAGGTGCTGGCGCTGACCGGCCTGTCGCTGGCCGACATGGACGTCATCGAACTCAACGAAGCCTTCGCCGCCCAGGGCCTGGCGGTACTGCGCGAGCTGGGCCTGGCCGACGACGACCCGCGGGTCAACCCCAACGGCGGCGCCATCGCCCTGGGCCACCCGCTGGGCATGAGCGGCGCACGCCTGGTCACCACCGCCCTGCACCAGCTGGAACAAACCGCCGGCCGCTACGCCCTGTGCACCATGTGCATCGGCGTTGGCCAAGGCATTGCCATGGTCATCGAACGCCTCTGAGCGGTTCAGACCATCGGCTTGTTACCGAACGCGACGCCGCCAGTTATGCTGCGTCCATGACACTCACGGTAAGCCGCCTGGCCTAATGCCAGCGGCCGACGTACAAGAACAATTCGAGTGAAGCCATGAACATGTACCATGATGCCGATCGTGCCCTGTTGGACCCGATGGAAACCGCCAGTATCGACGCCCTGCGCCAGCACCAGCTGGAGCGGCTGCGCTGGAGCCTGAAGCACGCCTATGACAACGTGCCGCTGTACCGCAAGCGTTTCGACGAATGCGGCGCCCACCCTGATGACCTGAAGTCCCTCGACGACCTGGCGAAGTTCCCCTTCACCGGCAAGAACGACCTGCGCGACAACTACCCCTATGGCATGTTCGCCGTGCCCCAGGAAGAGGTGGTACGCCTGCACGCCTCCAGCGGCACCACTGGCAAGCCGACCGTGGTCGGTTACACGCAGAACGACATCGACACCTGGGCCAACGTGGTCGCCCGTTCGATCCGTGCCGCCGGCGGGCGCAAGGGCGACAAGGTGCATGTGTCCTACGGCTATGGTCTGTTCACCGGCGGCCTGGGTGCCCACTACGGTGCCGAACGCCTGGGCTGCACGGTGATCCCCATGTCCGGCGGCCAGACCGAAAAGCAAGTGCAGCTGATCCGCGACTTCCAGCCCGACATCATCATGGTCACGCCGTCCTACATGCTCAACCTCGCCGACGAGATCGAGCGCCAGGGCATCGACCCTCATGACCTGAAGCTGCGCCTGGGCATCTTTGGCGCCGAACCGTGGACCGACGAGCTGCGCCGCTCCATCGAGCAGCGCCTGGGCATCGATGCCCTGGATATCTATGGGCTGTCGGAGATCATGGGCCCGGGTGTGGCCATGGAGTGCATCGAGACCAAGGATGGCCCGACCATCTGGGAAGACCACTTCTACCCCGAGATCATCGACCCGGTGACCGGCGCGGTGCTGCCGGACGGGCAACTGGGCGAGCTGGTGTTCACCTCGCTGAGCAAGGAGGCGCTGCCGATGGTGCGCTACCGAACCCGCGACCTGACCCGCCTGCTGCCGGGCACGGCGCGGCCGATGCGGCGCATTGGCAAGATCACCGGGCGCAGTGACGACATGCTGATCATTCGGGGGGTGAACGTGTTCCCGACGCAGATCGAGGAGCAGGTCCTGAAAATAAAACAGCTTTCAGAGCTTTACGAGATTCATCTGTATCGCAATGGCAACCTGGACAGCGTCGAGGTGCATGTGGAGTTGCGTGCGGAATGCCAGCACTTCGATGAGTCGCAGCGCAAGCTGGTTGTCGGCGAGCTGAGCAAGCAGATCAAGACCTATATCGGCATCAGCACCCAGGTGCTGCTGCAGCCTTGCGGCACGCTCAAGCGCTCCGAAGGCAAGGCTTGCCATGTGTTCGACAAACGGTTGGCCTGCTGAGTCATCGGCTGCCTTTTCGGCCCCGGCATCGTCCGGGGCTTTTTTTTGTCCGGCGCAAGGGTTTCTGCGCCTGTGAGACCGAGCGCCGCCCCTCCACCCACCTCAAGCGAAACACCAAAGCGATACACAAATAATATTCGATACACGTAAAACTGTTTGACGTTATGTTTTGTATCGCTTACAAATGACGCATGCCTTAGCAGGAGTCGGAACATGTACGCACAGCTAGTGGAAACCGGAGTCAAGCGCGTCAAGTCGCTGGAAGAGATGTCGCCCGAAGAGCGCAACTTCCAGGAAAAGATCGACGCCGAAATCAAGATCGAAGCCAAGAACTGGATGCCCGAGGCCTACCGCCAGACCCTCATCCGCCAAATCTCCCAGCACGCCCACTCGGAAATCGTCGGTATGCTGCCCGAAGGCAACTGGGTCACCCGTGCCCCCAGCCTCAAGCGCAAGCTGCAGCTGATGGCCAAGATCCAGGACGAAGCCGGCCACGGCCTGTACCTGTACAGCGCCATGGAAACCCTCGGCGCCGACCGCGACGAGGAGATCGCCAAGCTGCACAGCGGCAAGGCCAAGTACTCGAGCATCTTCAACTACCCGACCCTGAGCTGGGCCGACATGGGCGCCGTGGGCTGGCTGGTCGATGGCGCCGCCATCGTCAACCAGGTGGTGCTGCAGCGCACCTCCTACGGCCCCTACTCCCGCGCCATGATCCGCATCTGCAAGGAAGAGAGCTTCCACCAGCGCCAGGGCTACGAGCTGCTGCTGACCATGATGCGCGAGGGCACCCAGGCGCAGAAGGACATGGTCCAGGACGCCATCAACCGCCTCTGGTGGCCGGCACTGATGATGTTCGGCCCAAGCGACGAGCACTCCCCCAACAGCGCCCAGTCGATGGCCTGGAAAATCAAGCGCCAGACCAACGACGAGCTGCGCCAGCGCTTCATCGACCAGACCGTGCCCCAGCTCGAGCTGCTCGGCTGCACCGCCCCCGACCCGGACCTTAAGTGGAACGCCGAGCGCGGCCACTACGACTTCGGCGAGATCCAGTGGGACGAGTTCTACGAAGTCATCAAGGGCAACGGCCCGTGCAACCAGGAACGCGTCGCCACCCGGCGCAAGGCCATCGAGGATGGTGCCTGGGTACGTGAGGCGGCCGTGGCCTATGCACGCAAGCAACAGAACAAGAACGCCGCCTGAGCGGCGATTGATGCGGAGATCGAAAATGTCTGTCTGGACCCTCTACGAAGTGTTCGTGCGCAGCAAGCACGGCCTTAACCACAAGCATGTCGGCAGCGTGCATGCCGCCGACGCCGCCATGGCCATCGAGAACGCCCGCGAGCTGTACACCCGCCGCAGCGAAGGCGTGAGCCTGTGGGTGGTGCCCTCGGCACTGATCACCGCCTCCTCGCCCGACGAGAAAGACCCGCTGTTCGCCCCCTCGGACGACAAGGTCTATCGCCACGCCAGCTTCTACGAACTGCCCGACGAAGTCGGGCACATGTGAGGTTGGCCATGCACAAGCACGATCTGATCCCGTATTTGCTGCTGCTGGGCGACAGCGCCCTGGTCCAGGGCCAGCGCCTGTGCGAGTGGTGCGGCCACGCGCCGGCGCTGGAAGAAGAACTGGCGCTGATGAACGTCGGCCTCGACCTGGTGGGCCAGGCACGCAACTGGCTGGAATACGCCGCCGAGCTGCTGGACGACGGCCGCGACGCCGATGCCCTGGCGTTCCGCCGCGATGAGCGCGCGTTCCGCAACCTGCTGCTGGTCGAACAACCGAATGGCGACTTCGCCGTGACCATGACCAAACAGTTCCTTTACGACGCCTGGCACCATGCCGTGCTGCAGGGCCTGGTCGCATCGAACGATGAACGCATCGCCGGCATCGCCGCCAAGGCCTTGAAGGAAGTCACCTATCACCTGCGCCGCTCCGCCGAATGGGTGCAGCGCCTGGGTGGCGGTACCGAAGAAAGCCGCCGACGCATGCTCGATGCGATCCCTGCCGTATGGCGTTTCACCGTCGAGCTCAGCGCCGGCAGCGACAACGAGGTGCAGCTGGCACAGGCGGGCATTGCCGCCGACCCGGCGGCGGTCGGTGCGGCCTGGCTGAAGCAGGTGAGCGCCATCTTCGAATCGGTCGAGTTGCCGCTGCCCAAGGCCGCCAGCCACTTCTACCTCAGCGGCCGCCAGGGCCTGCACACCGAGCACCTGGGCCTGCTGCTGGCCGAAATGCAGTTCCTGCCAAGGGCCTACCCCGATGCAACCTGGTGAGCTGATCGCCGGCGACCGCGGCGCCCGCGCCCAGCAAGGCGGCGACCTGGCCCGGGCCTGGGAGGTACTGGGCCAGGTCATGGACCCGGAAGTGCCCGTGGTCAGCGTGGTCGACCTGGGGATCGTGCGCGACCTGGACTGGCGTGCCGGCCACCTGCACCTGGTGGTCACGCCGACCTACTCCGGTTGCCCGGCCACCGAGGTGATCGAGGGCGATATTCGCCAGGCACTGGAACAGGCCGGCTTCCCTGCGCCAGACCTGGAGCGCCGGCTGACCCCGGCCTGGAGCACCGACTGGATCAGCGAGCTGGGCCGCGAGCGCCTGCGCGCCTATGGCATCGCCCCGCCGCACGGCAGCGCCAGCAAGCGCAGCCTGCTCGGCGAAGCCCCCGAGGTGTGCTGCCCGCAATGCGGCAGCCGCCACACCGAATTGCTCAGCCAGTTCGGCTCCACGGCCTGCAAGGCGCTGTATCGCTGCCGCGACTGCCTGGAGCCGTTCGACTATTTCAAATGCATTTGAGCCGTGGAGACCACCATGAGCCAGTTTCACAGCCTGACCATCAAGCAAGTGCGCAACGAAACCCGTGACGCCGTGTCGATCGCCTTCGACGTACCGGCGCACCTGCAGGAGGCCTTCCGCTTCACCCAAGGGCAGTACCTGGTGATGCGCACCCAGCTGGACAACGAAGAAGTCCGCCGTTCCTACTCCATCTGCAGCGCCGTGCAGGACGGCGAACTGCGGGTGGCCGTCAAGCGCGTGCCCGGCGGGCGCTTCTCGGCCTTTGCCAACGAAGTGCTCAAGGCCGGCCAGCAACTGGAAGTGATGCCGCCGTCGGGCAGCTTCTTCGTGCCGCTGGACCCGGCGCGCCAGGGCAACTACCTGGGCGTGGCCGCAGGCAGCGGCATCACGCCGATCCTGTCGATCATCGCCACCACCCTGGCCAGCGAGCCGCACAGCCGCTTCACCCTGCTGTACGGCAACCGTTCCAGCTCCGGCGCACTGTTCCGCGACAAGCTCGAGGACCTGAAGAACCGTTACCTCGACCGCCTCAACCTGATTTTCGTGTTCAGTCGCGAGCAGCAGGATGTCGACCTGTACAACGGCCGCATCGACGCCGACAAGTGCGGCCAGCTGTTCTCGCGCTGGATGGACGTGGCCAGCCTCGATGCCGCGTTCATCTGCGGCCCGCAGGCGATGACCGAGACCGTGCGCGACAGCCTGCAGGCCAACGGCATGGCCAAGGAGCGTATCCACTTCGAACTGTTCGCCGCCGCCGGCAACGAGGCCCGCCGCGAAGCCCGTGAGGCCGCACGCCAGGTGGACTCGGCGCTCAGCCACATCACCGTGATCAGCGACGGCCGCGCGCTCAGTTTCGACCTGCCGCGCAACACCCAGAACGTGCTGGATGCCGGCAATGCCATCGGCGCGGAGCTGCCCTACTCGTGCAAGGCCGGCGTGTGCTCGACCTGCAAGTGCCGGGTGATCGAGGGTGAGGTGGAGATGGACAGCAACCATGCCCTGGAGGATTACGAAGTGGCAGCTGGGTATGTGCTGTCGTGCCAGACCTACCCGGTGAGCGACAAGGTGGTGCTCGACTTCGACCAACTCTGACACCGCGTCGCCTGTTTCGCGGGCAAGCCCGCTCCCACAGGAATTGCATTGCCCTCAAGTGCCTGTGGGAGCGGGCTTGCCCGCGAAGAGGCCATTAGCAGCACCCAAAGTGACCTGATTACAACAATTACAAAACCAAAGAGATCGCTTGCCATGACCCCCGAACACATAGAAAGCATCGCCAACCACCCCGACTTCCAGCACCTGGTGCAGCGCAAGCGCCGCCTCAATGGCGGCCTGACCCTGGCGATGCTGGTCATCTACTACGGCTTCGTCCTGCTGGTGGCGTTCTCCCCGAGCACCCTCGGCCAGTCCCTGAGTGGCGGCGTGACAACCGTCGGCATGCTGGTCGGCGTGCTGATGGTGCTGCTGTCGTTCGCCCTCACCGGCATCTACGTGCACCGCGCCAACAACGTGCTCGACCCGCTCAACGACAAGGTCAAGCAGGAGTGCGCACAATGAACTGGACCGCCATCTCGATGTTCATGGTGTTCGTCTGCTTCACCTTGCTGGTGACCCGCTGGGCAGCCCTGCGCACCCGTTCGGCCAGTGACTTCTACACCGCCGGCGGCGGCCTGACCGGCATGCAGAACGGCCTGGCGATTGCCGGGGACATGGTCAGCGCGGCGTCGTTCCTGGGCATTTCCGCAATGATGTTCATGAACGGCTACGACGGCCTGCTGTATGCCCTGGGGGTGCTGGCCGGCTGGCCGATCATCCTGTTCCTGATCGCCGAGCGCCTGCGCAACCTGGGCAAGTACACCTTCGCCGATGTGGTGTCGTACCGCCTGGCACAGACTCCGGTGCGCCTGAGTTCGGCGTTCGGCACCCTGGTGGTGGCACTGATGTACCTGGTGGCGCAGATGGTCGGCGCCGGCAAGCTGATCGAACTGCTGTTCGGCATCAGTTACCTGTACGCCGTGATGCTGGTTGGCGTGCTGATGGTGGTCTACGTGACCTTCGGCGGCATGCTGGCCACCACCTGGGTACAGATCATCAAGGCGGTGATGCTGCTGTCCGGTACCAGCTTCATGGCCTTCATGGTGCTCAAACACTTTGGTTTCAGCACTGAAGCGATGTTCGCCAGTGCCGTGGCGGTGCATGCCAAGGGCCAGGCGATCATGGCCCCGGGTGGCCTGCTGTCGAACCCGGTGGATGCGATTTCGCTGGGCCTGGGCATGATGTTCGGCACCGCCGGCCTGCCGCATATCCTGATGCGCTTCTTCACCGTCAGCGACGCCAAGGAAGCACGCAAGAGCGTGTTCTATGCCACGGGCTTCATCGGCTACTTCTACCTGCTGCTGATCGTCATCGGTTTCGGCGCCATCGTCATGGTCGGTACCGAACCTGCGTACCGCGACGCGGCGGGCGCGATCATCGGTGGCGGCAACATGGTCGCCGTGCACCTGGCCCAGGCCGTGGGGGGCAACCTGTTCCTCGGCTTCATCTGCGCCGTGGCCTTCGCCACCATCCTGGCCGTGGTGGCCGGGCTGGCGTTGTCCGGTGCCTCGGCGGTGTCCCACGACCTGTATGCCTGCGTGGTGCGCAAGGGCCAGGCCAGCGAGCAGGAGGAAATGCGCGTGTCGCGCATCGCCACTCTGGTGATCGGCATGCTCGCCGTGGTGCTGGGCCTGGTGTTCGAGTCGCAGAACATCGCCTTCCTGTCCGGCCTGGTGCTGGCCGTCGCAGCCTCGGTCAACTTCCCGGTGCTGCTGCTTTCGATGTTCTGGAAGGGCCTGACCACCCGTGGCGCGGTGTGCGGCAGCATGGCCGGGCTGGTGTCGGCGGTGGTGCTGGTGGTGCTCGGCCCTGCGGTGTGGGTCAACGTGCTGCACAACGAAACGGCGCTGTTCCCCTACAGCAACCCGGCGCTGTTCTCGATGAGCCTGGCGTTCTTCGGCGCCTGGGCGTTCTCGGTCAGCGACAGCTCGGAGCGGGCCAAGCAAGAGCGCGGCCGTTACCTGGCGCAGTTCATCCGCTCCATGACCGGTATCGGCGCCGCCGGCGCCAGCAAGCACTGATCTTTGACAATGTCGGGTATAACAACAATGAACCGCATGCACCTCAAATCGGCCGCCTGGCTGGCCACCCTCGCCCTGCCCTTGCCGGCGCTGGCGGATTTCATCGGCGACAGCCACGCTCGGCTGGAACTGCGCAACCATTACATCAACCGCGACTTCCGCCAGAGCAACGCGCCCCAGGCCAAGGCCGAGGAATGGGCCCAGGGCTTTACCGCGAAAGTGGAATCGGGCTTCACCGAGGGGATGGTCGGTGTTGGCGTCGATGCCATGGGCCAGCTGGGCGTCAAGCTCGACTCCAGCGCCGACCGGCGCAACACCGGCCTGCTGCCGTTCGGCGCAAGCAGCCACGAACCGGTCGACGACTACAGCGAACTGGGGCTGACCGGCAAGGTGCGGGTGTCCAAGAGCACCCTGCGCCTGGGCACCCTGCAGCCGATCCTGCCGGTGGTGGTGTACAACGACACCCGCCTGCTGGCCTCGACCTTCCAGGGTGGCCAGCTGACCAGCCAGGACATCGACGGCCTGACCGTCAACGCCGGGCGCCTGAGCAAGGTCAACCTGCGCGATTCGTCCGGCCGCGACGACATGGGCTATGGCGCCGCCACCAGCGACCACCTCGACTTCGGCGGTGGCAGCTACGCGCTCACCGCGCAGACCAGCGTCAGCTATTACTACGCCAAGCTGCAGGACATCTACCGCCAGCAGTTCGTCGGCCTGGTCGACACCCGCCCGCTGGGCGAAGGCCTGAGCCTGCGCAGCGACCTGCGCTACTTCGACAGCCGCAACGATGGCGCCGAGCGCGCGGGCAACATCGACAACCGCAACTTCAACGCCATGTTCACCCTCGGCGTGCGGGCGCACAAGTTCACCGCCACCTGGCAACAGATGTCCGGCGACAGCGCCTTCCCGTTCGTCAACGGCGGCGACCCGTTCACCGTCAACCTGGTGACCTACAACACCTTCACCCGCGCCGGGCTGGACTCGTGGCAGCTGCGCTACGACTACGACTTCGTCGCCCTGGGCATCCCCGGCCTGAGCTTCATGACCCGCTACACCGATGGCCGCCACGCCGAAACCGCCACGCTCAGCAATGGCCGTGAGCGCGAACGCGACAGCGACCTCACCTACGTCATCCAGAGCGGGCCGTTCAAGGATGTCAGCCTGCGCTGGCGCAACGTCACCTTCCGTTCCGGCAATGGCCTGACCAACGCCGTGGACGAAAACCGCCTGATCATCGGCTACACCCTGGCGCTGTGGTAACAGCGCCCTCAAGAGGAAAACAGCATGTCTGACGCCCCAACCCTGCAGAGCTTCATCGCCGGCCGCTGGATCGGCCAGCACGGCGCCCAGGCCCTGCGCAGCGCCCTGGACGGCCATGTCCTGGCCTACAGCCACGAAGAACGCCCGGATTTCGCCGAAGCCGTGGCGTTTGCCCGCAAGCGCGGCCTGGCCGAGCTGATGGCCATGGACTTCCAGCAACGCGCCCAGCGCCTCAAGGCCCTGGCCCTGTACCTGGCCGAGCGCAAGGAACAGCTTTACGCCCTGTCGCACTACAGCGGTGCCACCCGCGCCGACAGCTGGATCGACATCGAGGGCGGCAACGCCACGCTGTTCAGCTACGCCGGCATCGGCAGCCGTGAACTGCCATCGGGCAACCTGGTGCACGAAGGGCCGGCGATCCCGCTGGGCAAGCAGGGCCACTTTGCCGGCAGCCACATCCTGGTGCCGCGTGCCGGCGTGGCCGTGCACATCAACGCCTTCAACTTCCCGATCTGGGGCATGCTCGAGAAGTTCGCGCCGACCTTCCTGGCCGGCATGCCGTGCATCGTCAAGCCCGCCACCTCGACCAGCTACCTGACCGAAGCCGTGGTGCGCCTGATGAACGACTCCGGCTTGCTGCCGGCGGGCAGCCTGCAACTGGTGATCGGCAGCACCGGCGACCTGCTCGACCGCCTGCAAGGCCAGGACGTGGTGACCTTCACCGGCTCTGCCGACACGGCCGCGAAACTGCGCGTCACGCCCAACCTGATTCGCAACTCGGTGCCGTTCACCGCCGAGGCGGACTCGCTCAACTGCGCCATCCTCGGCCCGGATGTGAGCCCGGACAGCGAAGAGTTCGAGCTGTACATCAAGGAAGTGGCGCGGGAAATGACCACCAAGGCCGGGCAGAAGTGCACCGCCATCCGCCGTGCCATCGTCCCGGCCAGGCACATCGATGCGGTGGCGACCCGCCTACGCGAGCGCCTGAGCAAGGTGGTGGTCGGTGACCCTTCGGTGGAAGGCGTGCGCATGGGTGCCCTGGCCTCCCACGACCAGCAACGCGACGTTGGCGAGCGCGTGCACAGCCTGCTGCAGAGCTGCGACCAGCTGTTCGGCGCCAGCGACGGCTTTGCCCCGCGTGGCGAAGGCGTTGCCGAAGGCGCGTTCTTCGCCCCCACCCTGTTGCAGGCGCGCGACCCGCATGCCGAAGGCGGTGCCCATGACATCGAGGCGTTCGGCCCGGTCAGCACGCTGATGGCCTACGACGATCTGGACGAAGCCCTGGCCCTGGCCGCCCGCGGCAAAGGCAGCCTGGTGGCGACCCTGGTCACCGCCGACCGCGCCGTAGCCGCCAAGGCCATTCCTGCGGCCGCCGCCTGGCACGGGCGCCTGCTGGTGCTCGACAGTGAAGCCGCCAAGGAATCCACCGGCCACGGCTCGCCATTGCCGCAGCTCAAGCACGGCGGCCCGGGCCGCGCCGGGGGTGGCGAGGAGCTGGGTGGCCTGCGTGCGGTCAAGCACTACCTGCAGCGCGCGGCGGTGCAGGGCTCGCCAAGCATGCTGACGGCCGTCACCGGCGAATACGTGCGTGGCGCCGAGGTGATCGAGACCGAGGTACACCCGTTCCGCCGTTACTTCGACGACCTGCGCATCGGTGAATCGCTGCTGACCCACCGCCGCACCGTGACCGAAGCCGACCTGGTCAATTTCGGTTGCCTGTCGGGTGACCATTTCTACATGCACTTCGACGAGATCGCGGCCAAGGAATCGCAATTCGGCAAGCGCATCGCCCATGGCTACTTCGTGCTTTCCGCCGCCGCCGGGTTGTTCGTCTCGCCAGGTGCCGGGCCGGTGCTGGCCAACTACGGGCTGGACACCCTGCGCTTCATCAACCCGGTCGGGATCGGCGACACCATCCAGGCGCGGCTGACCTGCAAGCGCAAGATCGACCAGGGCAAGACCAGCCCGCTGGGGCAGCCGCAAGGTGTGGTGGCCTGGGATGTGGAGGTGACCAACCAGCTCGGTGAGCTGGTGGCCAGTTATGACATTCTGACCCTGGTCCTGAAAAAGTAAGCTGTACGCGGCCCCCCCTGTGGGAGCCGCGCTTGTCGACGCGGTTCGTCGCCACGACAAGCGCGGCTCCCACCTGTACAGCGCACGCCAGCTGGCAACACATAAAGGCACATAGCCACCTCGTACATCTGCCCTAATGCCCTGCCCGCTCCTCGGCGCTATAGTCCGGCCACCCGCCACACCCCACGCCAAGGAAGCCATCCACCATGAAACCCGCCAAGCTCCTGCTCAGCGCCGCTGTCCTGTTCACCGTCGCCGGCTGCCAGACCATCAAACCTTCTGACCAGACCCTCAAGGAGCGCGCCGAATTCGCACTCAATACCCCGGTCAGCAAGGTCACCAACGTGCGCAGCGACAGCACCCTCACCTATTACACCGCCACCACCGCCAAGGGCGAGTACAACTGCCAGATGCCCAGTGGTGCCATCGTCGCGGTGGGCAGCATGGGCCTCTATGAGCCGACCCCGTCCTGCCTGAAGGAAGGCCAGGCGATCATCCTGCAGTGATGCCGCCCCTGCCCCCGGCGCCACGCTCCCGCTCCGGCGCCGCCGGCACCTCGCGCAAGGCCCAGAGGGCCGCGCGCAATTGCGCCGGGCGCACCGGCTTGGCCAGCAGCTCGATATTGAGCCCTTGCACGATCGCCTGGATCTTCTCCAGGTCATGCCCGGTCATGATCAATGCCGGCACCTCCCAGCCCCGCTGTGCACGCAGGTTGTCGATGCAATCGACCCCGGTGGCCTCCTGGCCCAGGTCGTAGTCGGCGACAATCACGTCACACGCGCTGACCAGCCCCAGGGGGGAAGCATGCGCTTCAACTTCGCAGCCCCAGCGCTGCAGCAGCGCCGAAGTCGCACGCAGAACGTTGTGATCATCCTCCACCAGGCACACCTTCAGGCCACTGAGCATCGCGCCTTGCAACACCTGCTGGTCGCTGCTGCGGGCCACCGGCTGTGCCGCCAGGCGCGGCAAGCCCTGCAGGCTCACCGCCGTGCCATGCCCCACGTGCGAACGCAACTGCACCTGCAACCCCATCAACTGCCCCAGGCGCTTGACGATCGAAAGGCCCAGGCCAACCCCCTCGACATCCTTGTCCCGTACCTGGCGCACCCGGTAGAACTCTTCGAAGACAAGGCCCTGATGCGCCTCATCGATCCCGCGCCCCTGGTCGTGGACCACGATGGCCAGGGCCTGACCCTGACGTCGCACGCCGATCAGCAGCGGCCGCCCGGCGGCGTACTTGAAGCTGTTGGAGAGCACGTTCTGCACCATGGTCGCGAGCATGCCGCGATCGGCGCGGGTCCAGTAACGGCTGGGGCGCAGGCGCATTTCCACGCCCGCCCAGCGCGCCGCCTCGGCGTTCTGGCGCAGCAGTTCGGCCAGAAACTCATGCAAGGCAAAGACCTCGTACTTCGGCTGCACCCGGCCATTGTCCAGGGTGTACAGGTCGAGGATCGAGCGAAACAGCTGCGACACGTTGAGCAGCGAGCGGTCGATGCTGTCCACCAGGCGCCGCTCCTGCTCGGCCAGCGGTGCTTCGCGCAGGCACGCGGTGAACAGGCCGATGGAGTGGATCGGTTGGCGCAGGTCATGGCTGGCCTGGGCCAGAAAGCGCGATTTCTCCCGGGTGGCCGCCATCGCCAGCTCCGAGGCCTTGCGTGTGCGCTCCAGCAGGATATGGGCGTAGAGCGGGATCACCGTACTGGTGGTGAGCAGCATCAGCACCATGAACGGGTTGGCCTGCCAGTAAGGGTTGAGCTGGTACACCGCGACCAGTGCGGTCAGCGCCAGTACCGTGGCAACGGCCAGGTAACGGGTACCGAAGCGCATGCCGTTGCCCAGGTTGACCCAGACCATCACCGCATACAGCGGCAGCGCCGCTTCGCCGCCAAGCACCAGGCCGAAGCAGGTGCCGGTGTAGTCGTGCACGATGCCCAGCACCCGCCGCCACGGGTAGTGCCCCGGCCAGCGGGCGATGGCCTGGCGCAGGCCGATCGACAGCACGATGAAACTGATGATGTAGTAGATCACCGGCAGGTAGCTGTCGATCGATTCCCCCGGCAGGAAGCCCAGCACGGTGATGTAGACCAGTGCGCAACTGGCGACGATGACGCGCAGGTTGGCCTGGTCCAGTTCGGTGTTCTTGTTGTAGTCCATGGTCGACGTCCTTGTGCACGGGGTCGCATAAACGCCCTCTTGGCGCAGCATTCGCCGTGGTCGCCTGCTAAGTTAGCATGGTCGGGAAAACCGTCGCTCACAGGGAGTGTCAGGACGTGACGTGCCGCATCATCGTGGCGGACGACCATCCGCTGTTCAGGGAAGCCATGGTCCGTACCGTGCAGCGGGTATTGCCACAGGCGCAGCTCGAAGAAGCCGGCGACCTGCAGCAGGTGCTGTCGGTGGCCCGCCAGGGTGAGGTGCCGGACACGCTGATTCTCGATCTGCGCTTCCCGGGGCTCGATTGCCTCGAACGGCTGGCCGAAGTGCGCCAGCTCCTGCGCCGTACCACCCTGATCATCGTGTCGATGGTCGACGACCCGGCGCTGATCGAACAGGTCATGGCCAGTGGCGTGGATGGTTTCATCGGCAAGAGCGTCGCCCCCGACGAGCTCGGTGCAGCGATCCTGGCCATCCGTGACGGCGAAGTGCTGGTCAGGTACAGCCCTTCAGGGTTGTTACCGAGCCTGGGCAGTGCCAGCGAACTGGAACAGCTCACCCACCGCCAGCACGAGGTGCTGCGCCTGATCGCCCAAGGCAAGACCAACAAGGAGATCGCCCGCGCACTGGACATCTCGCCGTTCACCGTGCGCATCCACGTGTCGTCGTTGCTCAAGTCCCTCAATGTCACCTCGCGCACGGCGGCGGCGGTGAAGTACAGCGGCACCTGATACCGTCGGTCGGTGCCGACGGGGTTGCGACTGATCATGCCGGGGCGACCGCACTCTCACTTCATGAGGGGTGGTCAATGGCATCGCCCCTCACTCCTGTGCCTGGCCCACCCTTGGGTGGGCCTTTTTTCAACGAGCGAGGGCGCCATCATGGACCTGATACTGCACATGGGCGGCGGCAACGCCCAGGATGACTGGCCGGAACTGGACCCGGACAACGGCAATGATCGGGCAGATGACCCGGACGCCGATCCAAACCTCACCGATGACGAACAGAACCGGCCCGGGGTGCCTGCCAGCGACCCCGAGTCCGGTGCATGACTGATCAGCTGGTCACACTCGAATCACTGACTGCCTGACTGGGCCTGCTGCCGGATAGCCGCCAGCTCACGGCGGTTATCCCGTAGCGCTCAGCCATTGGCCGGCTGACTTTGCGGATCTTCTCTCGCCCGAATTTCGGGATGATACCGATCCCGGCATCACAACTTGCCCAATGCCAAGCTTCGGCATTATCGATCTTCTCGAGCCGGATAATGAAGCTGTGGGGCTGGCCGTGCAGCAGGTAATCGATAATGTACAGCTGGGGACTAGGCATCACGCGGCCCTCCTCTTCTCCATGGATGACTCTCTCATTGAGTGACAGCGCCTGGGAAAGATTCAAAAAGATTGTCGAACAATTCAAAGGGAGGGATCAGCTGCCGCCCCGGGGACCATGATGACCTTGCGACAGCGCTCCTGATGTTCGTCGAACAGTTCGTAACCGCGCACCGCGTCCTCCAGTGCGAGACGATGGGTGACGATCGCCTCAGGGTTCAGCCGGCCTGCTTCGATATGCTCAAGCAGCTCAGGCAGGTAACGGTGCACGTGGGTCTGGCCCATGCGGAAGGTCAGGCCCTTGTCGAAGGCATCGCCGAACAAGAAGCCGTGAACGAAGCCGGCATACACACCGGGCACGCTCACCACGCCCCCTCGGCGCACGGCGGCGATGCACTGGCGCAAGGCCTTGCCGCAGCTGCCCTCGAGCTTGAGCGCGGTCAGCACGGTTTCGGTGGCGCTGCCCTTGGCTTCGAAACCTACGGCATCGATCACTGCGTCCACCCCGCGCATGCCGGGCGTCAGGCGGATGATGCTGTCGGCCGGGTCGTCGTCGTGGGCGAAGTCGATCGGGATCACGCCATAGGCCTGGTGAGCGAAGTCCAGGCGATAGCCGTGTTCGTCGACCATGAAGATCTGTTCGACGCCCAGCATGCGTGCGCAGGCCGCCGACAGCAGCCCGACCGGCCCGGCGCCATAGATGGCCAGTGAAGAGCCCTGACCGACTTCGGCGTTGAGCACCGCCTGCCAGGCAGTGGGCAGGATGTCGGACAGGAACAACAGCTTGTCGTCGGTCAGGCTGCCTGGCACCTTGAACGGCCCGACATTGCCCTTGGGCACCCGCACAAAGTCGGCCTGCCCGCCGGCGATGCCGCCATACAGGTGGCTGTAGCCGAACAGGGCCGCCCCCGGTGGGATGAGCTTCTTGTTAAGGAGTGCACCTGGCCCGGTGTTGGTGGTTTCGCAGGCCGCGAACAGTTGGTGCTGGCAGAAGAAGCAGCCACCACAGGCGATCACGAACGGGATCACCACCCGGTCACCCGGGCGCACCGCCGTGACCGCGCTGCCGACGTCTTCGACGATGCCCATGAATTCGTGCCCGAGGATGTCGCCAGCCTCGACCATGGGGATCTTGCCGCGGTACAGGTGCAGGTCCGAGCCACAGATGGCCGTGGCGGTCACCCGCAACAGGATATCGTCGTCATCCTGCAGGTCCGGGTCTGGCACGGTGTCGACGCGAACGTCGCCCGCGCCGTGGTAGGTCAATGCGCGCATGCTTCGGTCTCCTTGACGAGCAGGTAGGCGGCCCGCCAGCCGCGCCGGCGGGCCTCAGCGAACGCAGCTACTGCTGATGCTGGCGGCCTCCGCCGTGGCTGTTCTGCCCACCCTTGCGGCCGGCTTCCGAGGCCCGTTGCCGGTCGTTGGCGAAGTTGCCGCCTGAGGCCTGGCCACCTTTGTGGCCGGCACGGGAGGCCCGTTCGCGGTCATTGGCGAAGTTGCCCGGGTTGGTTTCCTTGGTGCCGCCACGTTGTCCGGTCCGTTGTTGATCATCAGCCATGTCGTTTCTCCTTGCGATGCGGAGGGGTTGGGCGCATGAAACGGTGCCATGCCTTAGTTCCGAACAGGCGATGGGAGGGTCTGCTCAATCGGATTACGTGCGGCTGACCGGTGGCGCGAAAGGCCATCGATACAAATGCTTGTGCACTGGGTTTTGCCACAGGCAATTTTTCTGCCTGGCCATGGTCACAACTGCAAGCGGCCCCCATGCTGCAATGCCTCGCAGCAGAGCCGACGAGCGGCCTATAATGCTCGCTCAGCTGCCCGGCGATGCTTCGAAGGGCCACCCTTCTGGTCTGCACAAGGCTTCTCCATGACTGAGCAACCTGCATCGCCGCACAACCCCGCGCTGAGCCCCAGCCACCTGGACTTCCCTGTGGTCGGCATCGGCGCTTCGGCTGGCGGGCTGGAAGCCATCCGCACGTTCTTCCAGCAGATGCCCAGCGATTGCGGCATGGCCTTCGTGGTGGTGCTGCACCTGTCGCCCGACCATCAGAGCGTGGCCGACCGCATCATCCAGGAAGCGACGCCGATGCCGGTGCGCCAGGTCACCGAACCGGTACCGATCGAGCGCAACCATGTTTACGTGATTTCCCCGGCCAACCGCCTCTCCACCAACGACGGCTACCTGCGCGTCACCCCGGCCAACCGCCGACGCGGCGACCACGTGGCCATCGACCTGTTCTTCCGTGACCTGGCCGACGTGCACAAGGACCACGCCTTCTGCGTGGTGTTGTCGGGCACCGGTGCCGACGGCGCGGTGGGCCTGTCGCGGATCAAGGAACAGGGCGGCGTGGCCCTGGCGCAGACCCCGGACGACGCCCAGTACGACAGCATGCCCCGCGCCGCCATCGAGACCGGCATGGTCGACCTGGTGCTGCCGGCTGCCGAGATGCCACAGAAACTGATGGAACTGTGGCGTACTGCGCGCCAGGTGAAACTGCCGCACATCGAAGACGATACTCTGCCCCCACCCCTGGGTACCCGCGCCGGCGATGCCCAGGCCGCGGAGCCCTTGCTCGAAGAAATCCTGCTGCAGCTGCGCAATGCGACCGGCCACGACTTCCAGCACTACAAGCGCGCCACCGTGCTGCGACGGATCGAGCGCCGCCTGCACGTGACCGGGCAGACCGACCTTGGCGGTTACCTGCGCTACCTGGAGCAACACACCGGCGAAGCCAGCGCCTTGCTGGGCGACATGCTGATCGGGGTGACCAACTTCTTCCGCGACCGAGAGGCGTTCGAGTCACTGGAGCGCCACGTGCTGCCGCAACTGGTCAGCGAAGGCGAAGAAAATCGCGAAATCCGCGTCTGGTCGGCCGGCTGTTCCACCGGTGAAGAGTCCTACAGCCTGGCCATGCTGGTGTGTGAGCAACTGGCCGTGGAGCAACGCACAAGCAAGGTCCAGGTGTTCGCCACCGACCTTGACGAACGCGCCATCGGCATCGCCCGCACCGGTTCCTACCCCGAAGCGATCGTCACCGACGTGCCGCCTGCCCGGCTGCGCCAGTTCTTCGTCAAGGAAGACCAGCACTACCGGGTGCGCAAGGAGGTCCGGGAGAAGGTGCTGTTCGCCCGCCACAACCTGCTGTCCGACCCGCCGTTCTCGCAGATCGACCTGATCGTCTGCCGCAACCTGCTGATCTACCTGGACCGCGAAATCCAGCACGACATCCTGCAGATGTTCCACTATGCCCTGCGCAGCGGCGGCTACCTGTTCCTGGGCACGTCCGAATCGGCCGATGTGGCCGGCGAGCTGTTCGTCCCGGTGGACAAGCGCAACCGGATCTTCCGCGCCCGTGACGTCAGCCCGGCCGGCCGCAGCTCCGGCCGGCAGCTGCCCGGTGTGAGCGTAGCCAGTCTGGCCCAGGAGCTGCAGGCCAAGGCCAAGCCCGGGCGCAAGCCGTCTTATGCCGAAATGCACCATCGGGCCCTGGCCCGGCGCACGCCGCCGAGCCTGATCATCGACGGCGACGGCAATATCCTGCACATGAGCGACGGTGTCGGGCGTTACTTGCAACTGGCCGCTGGCGAGCCGAGCCGCAACCTGCTCAACCTGGTATTGCCGAGCCTGCGCCTGGCCTTGCGCAGCACATTGTTCCAGGCCCGCCAGGGCACCGAGGCCGTCACCTCGCGGCCGGTCGACCTGGGCGACGGTGAACACCGCCAGCAGGTGGAGATCACCGTGCAACCCTTCAAGGATGAGCTCAGCACCGGCGAGTGCCTGCTGGTGGTGTTCGAGGTGCGCGCGCCCGACCCGGCGCTGCCGCTGCCCGGGGTCATCCGCCAGACCGACAGCATGGTCCTGCACAACCTGGAGCGCGAACTGCAGCGTACCCGCCTGCAATTGCAGGAAACCATCGAGCAGTCGGAAATTTCCAGCGAAGAACTGACCGCCTCCAACGAAGAAATGCAGGCCATCAACGAAGAACTGCGCTCGGCCAGTGAAGAACTGGAAACCAGCAAGGAAGAACTGCAGTCGATCAACGAGGAGCTGCTCACCGTCAACTACGAGCTCAAGAACAAGGTCGAGGAGACCGACAAGGTCAACGACTACCTGAGCAACCTGATCGCCTCGACCGATATAGCCACGGTGTTCGTCGACCGCAACCTGCACATTCGCTGGTTCACCCCGCGCGCCACCGACCTGTTCAACATGCTGCCGGTGGATACCGGCCGCTCGCTGCTGGACATCACCCACCGCCTCGATTACCCGGCGCTGGCCGACGACGCCCGCGCCGTGGCCAAGGGTGAAACCATCATCGAACGGGAGATCGGAGCCCAGGACAACCACTGGTACCTGGCGCGCCTGCTGCCCTACCGCGCCAGCGAGCAGAAAATCGACGGCACCGTGCTGACCTTCATCGACATCAGCAAGAACCACGCCGCCGAAGAGCGCGTGCGCCTCGGTGAAGAGCGCCTGAGCAAGCAACTGGCCGAATCGCAGAGCTCCAGCCACATGAAGGACGAGTTCTTCGCGGTGATGTCCCACGAACTCAAGCACCCGCTCAACCTGATCCAGCTCAATGCCGAAATCCTCCGCCGGCTCCCCACGGTCAAGGGCATCGGCGCTGCCAGCAAGGCCGTTGGCACCATCTGCGAAGCCGTGTCCAGCCAGGCCCGGATCATCGACGACCTGCTCGATGTGGCGCGTATTCGCACCGGCAAGCTCAAGCTCAAGACCGAGCCGCTGGACCTCGGCGCCATTGTCCGGGGCATCCATGCGGTGCTGCAGAGCGAGCAGCACCCTTGCCCGGTGCGCCTGGAACTGCCCGCCGACGACCTGCCACTGATGATCGAGGGTGACGTGACGCGGCTGGAGCAGATCGTCTGGAACCTGCTGAACAACGCGCTGAAGTTCAGCCCGCCAGGTGGTGACATTCGCCTGGTGCTGAGCCACGACGATACCCAGGCACGGCTGCAGGTGATCGACCAGGGCGTGGGCCTGAGCCAGGACAACCTGGAGCATATCTTCGACCTGTTCAGCCAGGCGCCACAGTCGGCCAGCCACGGCCGTGAAGGCCTCGGCATCGGCCTGTCACTGGTGCGCCAGCTTGCCGAAGCCCATGGCGGCAGCGTCCAGGCCAGCTCGGCAGGGCCTGGCAAGGGCTGCACCTTTACCGTACGCCTGCCACTGTGCGACACCGGCCCGCAACTGCGCGACGATGCCCCTGAGCCCTTGAGCGAGGGGCGGTTGCAGGGCACAACGGTATTGCTGGTCGACGACTCGGCCGAAGTCCTGGAGGTGATGCAACAGCTGCTGGAGATGGAGAGCGCCGAAGTCGCGGCCTACAGCGACCCGCTGAAAGCCTTGGAAGCGGCAGCCAGCGGCCAGTATGACGTGATCATCTCGGACATCGGCATGCCAGGCATGGACGGCCACGCGCTGATCAGGGCGCTGCGCGGCCTCGCCCACCTGCGTCACACGCCGGCCATTGCGCTTACCGGCTACGGCGCCAGCGCCGACCAGCACAAGTCGCGCCAGTCCGGCTTCGATCGCCATCTGAACAAACCGGTGGGCTACGACGAGCTGGTCGAGGCCATTGAAGCGCTCAGCGGCTCGGTGCCCTGCTGAGCCGCTTGCAGGATTATCACCCGCTTCCAGCCGTGCGCTGTACTTGTGGGAGCGGGCGTGCCCGCGAACACCGGCGAAGCCGGTGCCATGCACCGCGTCGCCTGCTTCGCGGGCACGCCCGCTCCTACAAGGGTTCGGCGCTCAGGCATGCACGCTCCACTGGTTGACCTCGGCCTCGATCGGCATTTCGTCGATGGCATGGATCATCCCGCTGTCCAGCGCCTCCTTGGGCCCGAGGATCCGTGGATAGGCCATCAGGTAGCGCGGCACGTCCAGCACTTCGCTGCTGCCTTCGGTACGTTCGGCGACGATCTGTGCATAAAGGCGCAAGTCATAATCCAGGCTCATGGCGTATTCGGCCATGCGCGCATGGTCCACCGAGCCATGCAGCGTCCAGTGGAACGGGTGGAACAGGAACTTGCTGTAGCTGCACGCCGTGCGGTGCTCGCCCGCCAGGAACAGGATATTGCCCATCGACTCGACAGTGCCCAGGTTGTGGGTGTGCACGCTGATCGGCAGGCTGCGCAGGAAGTTGTACAGGGTAAAGCCGTAGCTGCACTCGCCGCCCATGGTGGCGATGTTCAATTGCAGCACGTCAGCGCCCTGCTGCAGGGCGCGCGAGCAGGTGTTGATCAGGTTGCCACAGGTGGATGAGTTGATCGGCCCGGTGAAGTGGATGATATGTCTGGCCATGCTTGCCTCCGGTCTTGGCAGGTCATTCCTTCGATTGTTCGTCGCTGCGCTCGGCCATCTGCTGGTACTGCTTGCGCAAGGCATGCAGCTCGGCCGGGGCCATGTCCTCCAGATCGAGCAGCGCCTTGTGCGCTTTCTGGGTGGTGCGCAGCAATTCGTCGATCTTGATATGCAGCTCGTCGTTGTCGCGGTTCTGGGTGTTCTGGATCAGGAACACCATCAGGAAGGTGATGATGGTGGTCGAGGTATTGATCACCAGTTGCCAGGTGTCGTTGAAGTCGAAAAGCGGCCCGGTGATGCCCCAGGCCAGGATCAACAGGAAGGCCACGCCAAACGCCAGCGGTCGCCCGGCCCAGTTGGCCAACCACTGACAGAAGCGATCGAATTTCATGCCGACGATCTCCTGTGCTGCCTATCCGCTATGCGGTGGAATCGCTGGCGCCGACAAAGTTCAACTCAGGGCCGCAGCGCAGCATTCGATCAACTGCGCTGAACCCTCGCAGCCTTGCTCCGGTCGCAACTTGAGTGACGTTCAAAGGATCAGGCTATGAGGACTGCAGCGTGAGCGATATCCGCATCGGCATTTCCGGATGGCGCTATGGCCCGTGGCGCAAGGACTTCTACCCCAAGGGCCTGCGCCAGGACAGCGAACTGGCGTTTGCCTCGCGGGCGGTGAACAGCATCGAGATCAATGGCTCGTTCTACAGCCTGCAAACGCCCGAACGCTACCAGAACTGGCGTGACGAGGCGCCGGACGACTTCATTTTCGCGGTCAAAGGCCCGCGCTACATCACCCATGTGCGCCGGCTCAAGGACATCGAAGAGCCCATGGCCAATTTCTTTGCCTCCGGCCCCTTGCTGCTGGGCGGCAAGCTGGGGCCCTTCCTGTGGCAGTTTCCACCGAACATGAAGTTCGACGAAGCGCGTTTCAGCCGCTTCTTCCAGTTGCTGCCCAAGGACCGCAAGGCGGCACGCGCCTGTGCCATGGGCTGCGCCGAAAGCCTCAAGGATAACGGTGGCACCGCAATCAAGGGCAACGTGCGGCTGCGCCATGCCGTGGAAATCCGCCACGAGAGCTTCCTCTGCGAAACCTTCGTCAAACTGCTGCGCAAACACCGCGTGGCCCTGGTGGTGGCGGACAGCGCGGGCAAGTGGCCGTATGTGGAGGATGTCACCGCCGATTTCGTCTACATGCGCCTGCACGGTGACGTCGAGCTCTACAGCAGCGGCTACACGGCGCGGGCCCTGCGCCGATGGAAGCAACGGATTCAAGCCTGGGCCGAGGGCGGCCAGGCCGACGATGCACAGCTGATCGTGGCCGGGGCACCGCCACGGCGAGCCTCGCGTGACATCTACTGCTACTTCGACAACGATCAGAAAGTCCACGCGCCCTACGATGCCCGGCGGCTGCTGGAAAAGCTCAAGCTCGATTACCACCTGCTCACCGAACCGGGCGTGACGCCGCAGGTGCAGCTATGAACAAGACCCTGCCTGCGCCACGCTGCATCATCGACAAGGTCACGGCGGTGCACCGCCTCAACGTGCTGACGATCAACGTGCACAAGGGTTTCACCCTGTTCAACCGGCGCTTCATCCTGCCGGAACTGCGCGAAGCGGTGCGCGCCACCAACGCCGACCTGGTGTTCCTCCAGGAGGTGCACGGCAGCCACCAGCAGCACGCCGTGCGCCACCCGGCGTGGCCGGAGACGCCCCAGTACGAATTCCTTGCCGACAGCATGTGGCCGCAGTTCGCCTATGGCCGTAACGCCGTCTACCCCCACGGCGACCACGGCAACGCCCTGCTGTCGAAATTCCCGATCGCACACTACGAGAACCTCGACGTGTCGATCCACGGCAACGAACAGCGCGGCCTGCTGCATTGCCGCCTGGAGGTGCCGGGGCATGAGCAGGTGCACGCCATCTGCGTGCACCTGGGGCTGCGCGAGGCGCACCGGCAAAGCCAGATTCAGCTGCTGCTCAAGCGGCTCGACAGCCTGCCCGCGCAGGCACCGGTGATCATCGCCGGTGACTTCAATGACTGGCGGCTGAAGGCCGATGCGGTGCTCTCCCAGCGCCTGGTCGAAGCCTTCGGCGAACACTTCGGCAGCCCGGCACGCAGCTTCCCGGCCCGCCTGCCGCTGCTGCGCCTGGACCGCATCTACCTGCGCAATGCCATGCCGGCCAAGGCCCAGGTGCTGTCCATGTACCCTTGGTCGCACCTGTCCGACCATGCCCCACTGGCTGCGGAGATCGACCTGTGAACAGGCCCTGGGTGGACGGTAACCACGTCGAACTGCTGATCAATGGCGAGCAGTATTACCCCCGTGTTTTCGAGGCCATGGCCCAGGCACAGGAAGAGATCCTGCTGGAAACCTTCATCATCTACGACGACAAGGTCGGCCAGCAGCTGCAGAGCGTGCTGATCGATGCTGCACGGCGTGGCGTACGGGTGGAAGTGGCAGTGGACGGCTACGGCACCGCCGACCTGACGGATGATTTCGTCTCGGCGCTGACCGATGCCGGGGTCAGCTTCCATGCCTTCGACCCGCAACCCAGGCTGGCTGGCATGCGCACCAACCTGTTCCGGCGCCTGCACCGCAAGATCGTGGTCATCGATGGCACACGGGCCTTTATCGGTGGGATCAACTACAGCGCCGACCACCTGGGGGATTTCGGCCCCATGGCCAAACAGGACTACGCCGTGGAGGTGACCGGGCCGGTGGTGGCGCAGGTGCATGCCGCCAGCCGCAGGCTGATGGCCCCGGTGCTGGAGCCGCCCAGCGAGGTGCGCCCCGTGACGCAGCCTACGGGCCAGAGCACAGCGGTGCTGGTCGAGCGCGACAACCGGCTGCGTAGTACCGACATCGAAACCTATTACCTGCAGGCGCTGCGCGCAGCGCGGCAGCGCGTGGTCGTGGCCAATGCCTACTTCTTCCCGGGCTACCGCCTGCTGCGCGAGCTGCGCAACGCCGCGCGGCGTGGTGTCGAGGTCACCCTGATTCTCCAGGGCCAGCCCGACATGCGCTGGGTGCGCGCCTTGTCACGGCTGCTCTACAACTACCTGCTGCGCGATGGCGTGCGGATCCACGAGTATTGCCAGCGGCCGCTGCACGGCAAGGTGGCGCTGGTCGACGACGCCTGGGCCACGGTCGGCTCCAGCAACCTCGACCCCTTGAGCCTGTCGTTCAACCTGGAAGCCAACCTGTTCATCCGTGACCCGGCATTCAACCAGCAGCTGTACGCCCACCTGCGGGCACTTGCAGACGAGCAATGCAAACCGGTAACGCTGGAGCGGATGATCCGCGGCTACTGGTGGCGCGCCCCCCTGATCTTCGTGTGTTTCCACGTCATCCGGCATTTCCCGCGCATTGCCGGCTGGTTCCCCGCGCACCGCCAGCGCCTGCGCTCGGTGCAGCCCGAGGTCGAAGCCCAGGGCGATCTACATGAGGGCAACACCTGATGGCACAGAAACCTTGGCACGTCTGGGGCAAGCGCCTGTTCACCGTGGCATTCCTGATCCTCATACCGGTGCTGCTGTACGTGCTGGCGCGCAACCTGGACTGGAACGAGGTGCGCCAGTCGTTGCTGGCCTACAAGCCGGGCACGCTGCTCATCGGCCTGGCCCTGGCGCTGTGCAGCTACCTGATCTTCGCCAGCTACGACCTGCTGGCCCGCGCCTACACCGGCCACCGTCTGCCCGCCCGGCAGGTGCTGCCGGTGGCCTTCGTCTGTTATGCGTTCAACCTCAACTTCACCACCTGGGTGGGTGGCGTGGCCCTGCGTTACCGCCTGTACAGCCGCCTGGGCCTGGACACACCGACCATCACCCGCATCCTCACCCTGGGCCTGCTGACCAACTGGATGGGCTACATGCTGCTGGCCGGCAGCGTGTTCGCCCTGGGCCTGGTCAAGTTGCCGGACAACTGGGCGGTCGGCGCCGGTGGCCTGCGGCTGATCGGTGTGCTGTTGCTGGCCATCGCCATCGGCTACCTGTTGGCCTGTGGCCTGGCGAAAAAGCGCACCTGGCGCTGGCGTGAGCATGAAGTCACCCTGCCCTCGCTGCGCCTGGCCTTGTGCCAGGTGGCGTTGGGTGCAAGCAACTGGGCGATGATGGCCTTGCTGATCTTCTGGCTGCTGCCGGGCGAGGCGTTCTACCCGTCGATTCTCGGCATCCTGCTGATCAGCTGCGTGGCGGGGGTGGTCGCCCATATCCCCGCCGGCCTCGGCGTGCTCGAAACGGTGTTCCTCGCCCTGCTCCACGGGCAACTCGGCCAGGGTTCGCTGGTAGCGGCGCTACTGGGCTACCGGACGCTGTACTACCTGGTGCCGCTGGTGGTCGCGGTCATCACTTACCTGATCCTGGAAAAGCGCGCGCGGGCCATGCGCCAGCGCGACAAACCGGCCTAGAAGGCCCGGGAGGTAATCATGCGCGTTCCCGCAATGATGATGTTGCTCGGCAGCCTGGCCAGCGGCGAAGCCTTGGCAGAAGCCTGCGAAGTGATGACACGCTCCTCCAGCGAGGCGGTGAAACCGGTGGAGCAGCGTACCTGCTACAGCTTCAGCAACATGCCTGCCGAAGCGATCAACTGGTCGTGCAGCAACGAGAGCAAGGACATGCTCAGCACCGAAAAACACAAGGTGCCGCGTTGCGCCGATGGCAGCGCGGGCAGCTGCATCGCACCGCTGACCCAGGAAACACTGGCCAACCCCAAGGCGGCCGGGCGCGACCAGCCCTCATCGAAGCCGGCCCTGCCCAAGGATGCGAGGGTGATCACCTATTACTACGACACCCCCAGCCTCGGCCAGGCCCGCGCCGACTGCGAACGTAACGAGGGCATCTGGCAAACGCACTGACTCAAGGTGAAATCGGGTCGCTGGCCGGGAAGGTCTCGTCCAGCGCATTGTCTACAGTGCTCTCCTTCGGCTGCACGGTATCGCCACACTTGCAGTCGGCCATGCGGCATGGCTCACCATTGCGGTGCCCGCTGGCGCAGGCTTCGCAGCAGTAGGCCTTGCCGCCTTGCTGCACGGCATTGGCATCGACGGCACAACTGCAATGGTTGCAGGCACAACGTTGCTCGCTCATGGTGTTTTCCCCTCGTCATCCTCGATGACATCATCGGTCCACGGTTCACCGTCCAGCGGTGCGGAACGCGCCAGCTCGGCCTCATCCAGGCCGATCCCGCCGCCAATTTCGTCGGCATCCACGTGGCGCAAGGTTTTGTCCGCCGGCCCACCGCTGCCGCCCGGTTCATGCGGGTCGCGAGCGCCGGTTTCGTCCAGCAGCGTGTCGGGGCTGAGGTCGTCGTAGGTGACGTTGTCTTCATGCAGGCTGTCGCTCAGGGTTTCGCCACCGGTCATGCCGCTTTCGGCAACGCGGCGTGGCGGGAACTCCTGGGCAACCTCCTCGGCCGGCCGCTCATCACCGGCACGGCCTTCGCGATCGTCTTGCCGGTCACTGAAGTCCAGCTCGTGGACACTGCCCATGCGGTCTTCGGTGTCGTCGATCTCAGTCGGTGTGTAGGGCTTGGGGTCATCTGTCCGGCTCATTGCAGCTCTCCATCAGATCGGTACACACGGTCGACCTTGGCAAGCTGCGGATGATTCAGAGTTTTTTTGAACTACCGCGCGGGCGGCCGCCTCCCAATTTACAGACAGCAAACCCCCGGAGCCCGCCATGGCCAAGCCCCTTGCAGAGTACGAGCGCAAGCGCGACTTCAACGCCACGCCCGAGCCCAGTGGCCAGCGCAGCCGGGGCAAGCGCGCGCACGCCTTGCAGTTCTGCATCCAGAAACACGACGCCAGCCACCTGCACTACGATTTCCGCCTGGAGCTGGACGGCACGCTGAAAAGCTGGGCGATCCCCAAGGGCCCTTCGCTCGACCCGAAGGTGCGGCGCCTGGCGGTTCATGTCGAAGACCACCCGCTGGACTATGCCGACTTCGAGGGGAATATCCCCGAGGGCCACTACGGTGCCGGTGACGTGATCGTCTGGGACCGGGGAATCTGGGAGCCGGAAGGCGATGCCCGCCAGGCCTACGCCAAGGGCAAACTGCGCTTTCGTCTGCAGGGCGAAAAACTCAACGGTGTGTGGAACCTGTTCCGCACCCACCTGGCCGGCAAGAAAGAGCAATGGATGCTGGTCAAGTCGCACGACGGCGAGGCACGCAGCGAAGCCGAGTACAGCATCGTCGAGGCCCAGCCCGACAGCGTGCTCAGTGACCGCACACTGCCGCCCCGGCAGGCGCCCCCAGCCAAACGTTCGCCTGCCCGTCGCCGTGCACGGAAAGCCGCGCTGCCTGAGCACCTGCAGCCGCAACTGGCCACCCTGGTCGACTCGCCTCCCAGCGGTGACTGGCGCTACGAAGTGAAATTCGATGGCTACCGCATCCTGGCGCGCATCGAAGGCGATGACATTCGCCTGTTCACCCGCAACGGCCATGACTGGAGCGCCAAGATGCCCGCCCAGGTTCAGGCATTGCGTGCGCTGGGCGTCGATTCGGCGTGGCTGGATGGCGAGATGGTGGTCAACGATGAGAGCGGCAAGGCCGACTTCCAGGCCCTGCAGAACGCCTTTGATACCGCCCACGACGAACAGATCCGCTACTACCTGTTCGACCTGCCGTATCTGGGCGGCCAGGATCTGCGCCAGCTGCCGTTGCAAGAACGCCGTGCCGCCTTGCAGCAGCTGCTCGAGCACCATGAAACGGACCTGCTCCGCTATTCCGAGGACTTCGACCAACCCGTCGAGTCTCTGCTCGACAGCGCCTGCCGCCTGGAACTGGAAGGCTTGATCGGCAAACGTGCCGACAGCCCCTACGTCGGCCGGCGCAGCGCCGACTGGGTGAAGCTCAAGTGCAAGCAACGCCAGGAGTTCGTGATCGTCGGTTTCACCGACCCCAAAGGCAGCCGCAACGGCTTTGGCGCCCTGCTGTTGGCCCTGCACGACAATGACAGCGGCGCTTTGCGTTACGCCGGCAAGGTCGGCACCGGTTTCAGCGCCACCACGCTGGCCAGCATCCACGCCCGGCTCAAACCCCTTGAAATCGCCAAGCCCGCCTTGCCCAAGCCGCCAACCGGGGCCGAGGCCCGTGGCGTGCACTGGCTCAAGCCGCAGTTGCTGGCCGAGGTTGCCTACGCCCAGATGACCCGCGACGGCGTGGTGCGCCACTCGGTATTCCATGGCTTGCGCGACGACAAGCCGGCCACCGCCATCGACCTGGAGCGCGCCATGCCCGGCAAGACTGTGCCCAAACGCAAGCAAGCCGAACAAGCGGACGACCTCGGCGAGCTGCGCCTGACCCACCCCGACCGGGTGATCGATGCCAGCATCGGCGCCACCAAGCGGCAAGTCGCCGAGTACTACGCCGCAGTCAGCCAATGGCTGCTGCCGCAGCTCAAGGACCGCCCCGTGGCCTTGGTGCGGGCGCCGGACGGCCTGGCTGGCGAGCTGTTTTTCCAGAAGAACGCCGGCCAGTTGCACATCCCCCATGTGCTCACCTACGACAAAGCCGAAGCCGGCCAGGCGGCGATGGTCATCAACCGCCCCGACACCCTGTTGGGCGCGGTGCAGATGAACATGCTGGAACTGCACACCTGGAACGCGACCGACAAGGACTTCGACAAGCCTGACCGCTTCGTGCTCGACCTCGACCCGGACCCGGCGCTGCCGTGGAAAGCCATGCTCGAGGCCACCCAACTGGCCCTCACCCTGCTCGACGAGCTGAGCCTGAAGGTGTTCCTCAAAACCAGCGGCGGCAAGGGCATGCACCTGGTCGTCCCCCTGACCCGGCGCGCCGGCTGGGATGAGGTCAAGGACTTCAGCCACGCCATCGTCGATTACCTGGCCAGGTTGTTCCCCGACCGCCTCAGCGCGGTGTCCGGGCCGAAGAACCGGGTCGGCAAGATCTTCATCGACTACCTGCGCAACGGCAAAGGCGCCACCACGGTGTGCGCCTACTCCCTGCGCGCCCGCGAGGGCTTGCCGGTGTCGGTGCCGATCTGGCGCGAAGAACTGACCCAGCTCAAGGGCGCCAACCAGTGGCATATCGGCAACCTGCATGAGCGCCTGGCCGAGGTCGACGACCCCTGGGCCGGCATGGCCAAGGTCCGCCAATCGATCACCGCACGCATGCGCAAGCAGATGGGGATGGCATGAGCATCATCCAGGATTTCGACCTCAACAATCTCGACCGGCTGTTGCGCACCTTTGGTGAGCGGCCGCAGCCTCTGAACCTCGACACCCAGCTGCCGCAGCTGATCCAGGCACTCAAGGCCGACCACCTGGACCTGTTGCCACTGCCGGGGCAAGGCAACACCTTGCGTCGCTGGCAGACCCTGGCACGGGTGGCCGGCTGCGACCTGGCGCTGGCCAAGCTTTACGAAGGCCATACCGACGCGCTGGCGATCCTGGCCGAGTGTGGCGCGGCGCACCGGGTGGGTGAAGGCACCTGGGGCGTCTGGGCCGCAGAACCGCCCGATGCCCGCGCGCGCATCGTTGCGCGCCATGGCGACCGGGTGCAGCTGAGCGGGCGCAAGGCCTGGTGCTCCGGTGCATTGCAGATCGACCGGGCATTGATCACCGCCTGGGCCGAAGACGACCAACCGCAACTGGTGGCAATCGAGCTGGCCCAGCCGAACCAGGGTTTGAGCATCGACCGCTGGCAGGCCGTGGGCATGGCCACCACGGCGAGCATCGAGGTGGAGTTCGACAACACCCCTGGCCTTGCCATCGGCCAGCCCGGGCAGTATCTGTCGCGCCCCGGTTTCTGGCATGGCGGCGCGGGCATCGCCGCCTGCTGGTACGGCGCCGCCGAAGCCTTGGCCGACTACCTGCGGGCACACTGCCGCAACCCGCGCGCCGACGCCCATGCCAATGCCCACCTCGGTGCCGTGGATGCCGCCCTGTACGGCGCCCGCGCCGCCCTGCGCGAATGCGCCGCGTGGATCGACCGGCAACCCGACGCCGACGCCAGCTTCGAGGTGCGCCGCACCCGTGCCCAGGTCGAACAGGCCGTCGAACAGGTGATCCGCCATGTGGGGCGGGCGCTGGGTGCCACGCCGTTCTGCCGCAACAGCCACTTCGCCAGGCTCAGCGCAGACCTGCCGGTCTACCTGCGCCAGAGCCATGCCGAACGCGACCTGGCGGCGCTGGGCGAGCAATTGACTCAAATGCCGGCAGGAGCCTGGAAGCTATGAGCGACAACCTGATTCAAGCCAGCAGCGGCACCCCTTGGCCCGCGTGGCAGCACGCGGCGCACCTGGCGCGCGCCACCTGGATAACCCCGCAGCAGTTGTGCCCGCCCGGGCGACGCTTGGTATTGATTGCGCCGCACCCGGACGACGAGATCCTGATGGCCGGCGGCTTACTGGCACATTTTCGCGGTCGCGAAGACGACCTGGTGCTGATTTCCGCCACCGATGGCGAGGGTAGCCACCCCGGTTCCGAACAGTGGAGCGAGCACCGCCTGCGTCGCCAGCGCCCGCTGGAAAGCCGCCAGGCCCTGCAGCAGCTTGAACTGAACCTCAACCGCCTGGACTGGCGCCGGTTGAACCTCAAGGACGGCGCCTTGCCGCGCGAGGAGGCCTTCCTGGTCAATCACCTGTCCCAGGTGCTGCGCCCCGATGACCTGCTGATGGCAACCTGGCGGGGCGATGGCCACGCTGACCATGAGGCCGTCGGCAGAGCCGCTGCCCAGGCTGCGCTGGCGCGCAAGGCCCAGTTGGTCGAGGTGCCGGTGTGGGCCTGGCATTGGGCGCAACCGGATGACCCGCGCCTGCCCTGGCCCCGCGCCCATCGCCTCGAGCTCAACGAAGCCACCTTGGCGCGCAAGCGCAAGGCCTTGGCCGCGCACGCCAGCCAGCTGGAACCCGATGGTCCGCGTCCACCCGTGCTGCCGTCGCGCCTGCTGGATTGTCTGCTGCAACCTTTTGAACTGGTGTTCCTGTAAACGGAGTTGACATGAGCCTCGATGCGCAGTATTTCGCCGATCTGTATGCCACCAATGAAGACCCATGGGCGTTCCGCACCCGCTGGTACGAAAAGCGCAAACGCGAGCTGGTCATGGCCAGCCTGCCGCGCCAGTGCTATCAGCGGGTGTTCGAGCCTGCCTGTGCCAACGGCGAACTCAGCGCCCTGCTGGCCGGTCGCTGCGCCGAGCTGCTGTGCCAGGACCTCGACCCAACGGCTGTGGGGCTGGCCCGTGAGCGCCTGGCGGACGTGCCCAATGCGTCGGTCGAACTCGCCAGGTTGCCGGGTGACTGGCCGGGTGTGCGTTTCGACCTGATCGTGCTCAGTGAAATTGGCTATTACCTCGACCCCACCGATTGGTTGCAGGTCATTGAACAATCGGTGGCCAGCCTGACCTACGACGGCGGTTTGTTGGCCTGCCACTGGAAGCACCCGATCGCCGGCTGCCCGCAGGATGGCCGGGAGGTGCACCAGTTGCTGGCCAAGCACTTGCCACTGTTCCCGGTCTACCGGCACGAGGAGGCCGACTTCCTGCTTGAATACTGGTCGTGCCAACCCAGCGTGGTCGACCTGGACGAGACCTGCCCATGATCGGCGTGGTGATTCCTGCTCACAATGAGGCGCGGCGCCTGGGCCGTTGCCTGAAAGCCATGGCCGCTGCCGTCGTGCAAGCTGAACAGGCCGGGCACTACGTCAACGTGCTAGTGGTGCTCGATCGCTGTGTCGATGCCAGCGCCAAGGTGGCTGCCCGGTTTGATGTCGATGTGCTTGCAGTCGAGGCCGGCAGCGTCGGCATGGCGCGCCGCCTGGGTGCCGAGTGGATGCTGGAACGCGGCGCAAGCTGGCTGGCCTGCACCGACGCCGACAGCCAGGTGCCAGCGCACTGGCTGCTGTCGCAACTGGCCTGCACGGCTGACGTGGTGTGCGGTACGGTGCATGTGGCCCGCTGGCAACCTTGGCAACGGGCCGCGCTACGCAAGCTGTACCTTAGCCGCTATGAGGCGCGGGAGGGCCATCGGCATATCCATGGGGCCAACCTGGGCGTGTGTGCCCGGGCCTATGCGCGGGTCGGCGGGTTTCAGCCATTGGCGGCGCATGAAGATGTACAGCTGGTGCGCGATCTCGAGGCCGACGGGGCACAGATTGTGTGGACGGCCAGGCACAGTGTGGCGACCAGCAGCCGGATCGACAGCCGGGCTCGGGAAGGGTTCGGGGATTATCTGGCAAGTCTGTAGCAGCCTATTCGCGGGCACGCCCGCTCCCACAGAACAATACATAACTCTTTGATTTAGCTGAGGTCCTGTGGGAGCGGGCGCGCCCGCGAACACCGGCGAAGCCGGTGCCATGCACCGCGTCGCATGCTTCGCGGGCAAGCCCGCTCCCACAAGGTAAAGCGGCGCATGCTGAGGCTTTGTTCTCTGCGCGACAGCGCAGCCCAAAGGGCTGGGTGATCTCCCACAGGGTAAAGCGGCGCTTGCTAGCGCAGGACTCAAGAAGCCTTTCGAGGCCGCTTGGCCGTTTTCTTCTCAGGGCCGGCCTTGTTGGCAGCCTTGCCACCCAGGCTGCGCTTGAGCAGCTCGGTAAGGTCGATGATGTCGGCACCCTTCTCGGCAGCCCCGCCCTCGCCTTTTTCCACCACGGCGATCTTGCCCTTGCTGGCCTTCTCCTCCACCAGGTCCATGATGGTCTGGCGGAAGGCATCGTGGTACTCGTCCGGCGCCCACGGCCCACTCATGTCTTCGACCAGCCGCTTGGCCATGTCCAGTTCGCGTTTGTCGGGTTTGCCCTCGGTCACGCTCTTGTCCAGCTCAAGGCTGTCCAGCCCGCGTACTTCTTCGGGCCAGCGCAAGGTGATCATCACCAGCGCCTCGTCCAGCGGGCGCAGCAGCGCCAGGTGCTGGCGGGTGTGCAGCACCACCGTGGCCAGCGCCACCTTGGCGGTGCTGGCCAGGGTTTCGCGCAGCAACGCATAGACCTTGCCGCCGCGCTTGTCGGGGCTCAGGTAGTACGGCGTGTCAAAATGCTGCAGGGGAATGTCCGAGGCTTCGACGAACGAGAAGATATCGATGGTCTGGGTGGCTTCGGGGCGCGCCTTGCGGATCTCTTCTTCGCTGATCACCACGTAGCGGCCCTTCTCGTACTCCACGCCCTTGACGATATTGTCCTTGTCGATGTCCTTGCCGGTGACCTTGTTGATCCGCTTGTAGCCCACCGGCTCCATGCTGCGCTTGTCGAGCCAGTCGAAGTCGACGCGCTCGGTGCGCACGGCGGTGTTGAGCGACACCGGGATATGGACCAGACCGAAACTGATCGCGCCTTTCCAGATAGCCCTGGCCATGGCTGGCACCTCCCAAGTCCGATAAGCGGGTTCCTACGTTTTCGAGACGGCTGCCTGGCAAAAGGTTTGTTCGGGACGGCTAAGGGCCCGACAGATGGTCAGCCCACCTCGGTGAACAACACCCGCTTGAACGCCTCGGCCGCCAGATGCACCTGCACCGCCCAGTCATCGGCGGCGTCGCTGCCGGCGTCATCCGAGATGTACTTCAGGCACACGAACGGAATGCCTTCGTCGCGGGCGATCAGCGCGAACACATAGGCTTCCATGTCGACCACGTCATAGGGCGCGTCGCCATGGTTGATCTCGAAGCTGTCGCCGCTGCCACAGGTTTCCACTGGCAGGCCGGGGATCGCCTGGCCATGCTCCAGCAGCACCGGGATGTCCGACAGGGGCGTCTGGTAACGGGCGAAGCCCAGCGGGGTGACGTCCATGTCGCGCTGCACGAAGCGCGTGCAGCACACCACCTCGCCCTTGCCATGGCGCTGGCTGCCGGCCGAACCGAGGTTGACGATCAGCTTGGGGCGCCGCTGCTGGATGGCCTTGGTCAAGGCGATGGCGGCATTGACCTTGCCAATGCCGGTGAACACGGTATTCACGTGGGCGAACACATCGCCTGCTTCTGCCTCCAGGGCGAAGACAAACAGCGTATCGGCGAGGGAAATGTCGGGGAATTGCTTGATCAGCATCATGGCGCAGGGGGTCCGAATGGCTTGCGAGGGGCGCTGCCATTTTCGGCATTCGTTACCTGATTGCAAGCCCCGCCGCCGTTACCGGCGCTGGCGCACCGTCGCAGCCTTGCGCGAGCACCTGGGCGGTCACTGCGTGCAGCGCTTGAGCGGTGGTGGCGCCATTGGCCAGTGCCTGCTCCAGCACCGCCTGTTGCTGGTCGGCACTGGTCCCCTGTTGCAGGATGTGCTGCGCGTGCCGGTAGGAACGCTCAGCGTCCACCGTGTCGGTCGGCCAGCGCGTTTGCAACTGGCTAAGCCAGCCCAGTGCCGTGACCGGCTGCTGGTCATGCAGGCCGATGAACTCGGCGAAGCGGCCGTGGCGCATGGCGCGCCAGTAGTTCTCCTGGGTAACCCAGCGCAGTTCGCGGTTGAGTGAGCCAGGGTCGTAATGAGGTTGCAGGTTGTGCTCCACCAGGTGGCGGAACAGGCCGGCCAGGCACAGCGCATCCTCAAGCACGGGGCAGGCATCACAGATGCGCAGCTCTACCGTAGGGAAGCGCCGCGACGGCCTGATCGCCCACCAGAAGTCACCTTCCGCGGCCAATGAACCCGTACGTTGCAGCAACGCCCGGTAGCGTTCATAGGCCGCCCAGTCGGGCAATGCCTCCGGCAGCCCCATGTGTGGCCACTCGCCGCAGATTACCCGCCGGTAGCTCATGTAGCCGGTCGTCTGCCCGGCCCACAAGGGCGATGAAGTACTCAGCACCAAGAGTAACGGCAACCAGTACAGCAGGCGGTTGATCAGCTGCATGCGGTCGCAGCCCGGCGGTACACCTACATGGATGTGCAGGCCATTGAGCAGGCTGCGGCGGGCCACGTGCTGGTAATCGTCGAAAACCTGGCGATAGTGCGGCGACGGCCTGGCCTTCTGGCGCAGCCAGGGCGCATTGGGGTGGCTGGCGGCGCAGTACAGGCCGACGCCCTCCTCGGCCAGGCTTGCACTGAGGCGCTGGCGGTAGTCGAGAAAGAACTGGCGGGCCTGGTGCAGGTTGGTGAAAACCGGCGAGGCGATCTCGATCTGGCTGCAGAACATCTCTTCGGCAAAGTACTCGCCCACCACGTCGCGGCAACGCCGGACCACGGTCGGCGACGGGGTGGTCAGCACCCGGCCGCTGGCCAGATCCGTCAGCAGATACTCCTCTTCGATGCCGAACGTACAGGGCCTGTACATACAGTGTCAGGCGCTGCGGTTGACGGTCAGCGACACCGCGGCGATGCGCTCGACCCGTTCATAGCCTGGCGCCAGCAATTGCTCGCCGAACACATCCGGGTCGATCTCGCGGTACACCCAGGCCCACTCCGGCCCGGCCAGGCGCAGGCGAATGGCTTCGAGCAAGGCATCGCAGCCTTCGACGATGGCCACCCCGGTGTACAACAGCAATGAGCCTCCTGGGCTCAGGCGCTCGCGGGCCTGCTCGATGATGCGCAGCGACAGTTCGGCGCCCAGTGCACCACCACCATGGCGATAGGTGCGCTGACCGGCATCGAGCATGTACGGCGGGTTGGCAACGATCAAGTCAAAGGCGCCGCTGATGCCGTCGAGCAGGTCGCTCGGTTCGACCGACACATTGCTGACACCGGCCAGCGCCGCATTGATGGCCGTGTAGCGCAGGGCCAACGGGTTGATGTCGACCGCACTGACCTGCGCATGTTGCGCCGCGCGGGCGATCACCAGGGCGCCGACGCCGCTGCCACAGCCGATATCGACCGCATGCTGGACCCGTGTCGGGCTGCGCTGCAGGTGATCGTGAATGACCTGGGCGAAGCGGTAACTGTCGGGGCCGAAGAACACCGCATCGCTGGCCTCGGTGGGATAGGCCGAATGCACCAGCAGCAGGTCGTCCAGGCTCGACCAGCGCACGCGGCTGCGCAGCCGGTCGCCCTCCTCGCTCAGCACCTGTGCGGCACGCAGCTGCTCCAGCTCGTCCTGGGAGACCAGCGACGGCGAGAACGGCCGGCTCCAGCCGAACACATCACGCAGGTTGCTGGCCTGCTCGGCACCTGGCCGGGCGTTGTTGCGTGCCTGGGTGGCCGGCGTGACGCAGGTGAAACGGTAGCCATCGGCGCGCAGGCGGCGACCAAGCTGCAGCAAGGCCTCGTCGGCCTGTACCTGTTGTGGGTTGAGCATCATCAGTGCGGGCCCTCCTGGGCCAGGCCGGTGGCACGCAGGTAGGCGCGTGTGGCGCGCAGGCCTCGAGGCTGGGCATGACCATTACCGGCCATGTGGGTGATCAGGCTGTCGATACTTTCGTCCACCCGCTCGCTGCCGGGTGGCTCCTGCAGGGCTGGCAACCAGCTACCGGGCAGGACGCGCTGCACCGGTGCCTGCCAGTCGGCGGCAATCCAGTCGTGCCATAGCTGCTTTTCATAGGCGCTGAACACGCCGAACATGGGCGCACTCGGCCCTTCGATCAGCGACCACCAGCGGCTGTCGGCCGGGTTCTGGCCACGCCTGATCCAGCCTTGGGCCTGCAATGCCTGCAGAAACGCCGGCAACGTACCCGCTTCAGCCAGCCACTGGTTGACCGTGCGCTGCTGCAGGCGGCAACGGTCGGCGTGCATGAACTGGCCGAACGCGCGTTTGCGCTCAAGGGCTGACAACAGTTCGGCCTCAAGGTCGAAGCGGCTGATCAGGTCAGGCGCAGCGATGCCCAGCTCATTGAGCCGGTAGCCGTGGCGCACCCGGCGGTAGAACACCTCGGGATCCTGCGCCGGGCATAGCTGCTGCACGGCGTGGATGGCTTTTTGCGCATGGCCGCTGGCGGCATTGTCGATGGTCACATGCAACTGAAAGTAATGGCCGTCGATGCCAAGCTCTGCCAGCTCATGGGTGGTGATCAGCAAGTGCAGTGGTGGCTGTTCATAGCCGAGGTTGTAACCGATCACCTCGGGCAGAAAGCTGTCGCCGTATTGGCCCAGGGCAAGCTGCAAGGTGCCCTGCAGGTAGCGGTCGTCGTCCAGTACGAGCGGTTCCAGGCAACCCAGCCGGCTCAGCAGGCGCTGGTAGATCAGCACGTGGTTGCTGCGCGGGTCACCATCGCCCAGTTCTTCAAGGTAGGTGCGGATCAGGCCGTGGTAGCGCGGGTCGTGCCAGTGACGCAAGGTGGCGTGCAGCCAGGCGCCGTCCACGGCCTTGGTCGGCGCCACTTGCTGCAGGAACCACAGGGCCTGCGAGCGGTTGGCAAAGTAGCGCCGCGGGGCACCCTGGCGGCGTTGCTCCAGATAATGCGCATGCTCATGGGCAACCTGCTCGGCATGCCGTGCACTCCAGGCATCCAGTTGCCCAGGCTCATCCGGCAGGTCATCGTCGATGACACTCACCTCGGCCAACCGAGCTGCCAACCACTGGCGCATGCCCTCATCTTCCCCCGCCAACAACGCCTGGTAGCGCCTGGCCAGGTCGCTGTCGCCAGTGCGGGCCGGTGCAACGGTGTCACAGGTCATCGCCGTCATGCCTTGCTCCTCATCCACTTACTGGCGCTGGTTGTCCTGCGGCATGGGTTCCGGGTCGGGCGCAGGTTGTGGCGCTGGTTTTTCATCGTGTTGCTGCATCTGTACCGAGGGCTTGCTCGGGTCGCTGTCCTTGCCTGGGTGGTTGTTGTCTCTATCGAAGCAGCCGCCGAGCAGGGTCAAGCTGCCCAGCAACGCGATCAGGGGCGTCATGCGCATTGAAAACCTCCTGTCCTGGTTGACTGCAGTGCCAGGTCGCCCCGGCACTGCATGTGCCTCACTTACGAACGGCCGCCCTTGCGGCCCGACTCGGTGCTGTTGCGGCCGCTACCGGATTGCTGGCCGCCTTTGCGGCCGGCCTCGGAGGCCTTCTCGCGATCATTGGCGAAGTTGCCTGGGTTCTTGTTGCCACCCTGGCTGCCGGTGCGGCTGTTCTCTTTGTTGGCCATGGTCTCTAACCTCTTGTGGCTTTCGAAGTGTGCACGGCGCTGCGCCGTACATAAGGTCGGAGTTCGGCGATATCGGGGGATTCGTTTTATTGCGACAGGTTCGGACCGGTGGCGTTAAATAAGCGGCGGCGGTTTATTTGGTGCGACAGCCGATTCGGCTTCGCGCTGGCGCCTGCCCAGCCAGGTGCCGGTCAATGCCCAGCCCAGGGCCAGCCCGGCGCCAATGAGCATCGCCAGCTGGGCATGCTCGGCCAGCAGGTCCAGCCCGCGCTTGAGCCAGCCGCTCAGGGCATCGCCACCGCGGTACACCACGGTGTCGACGAAATTCTTCGCTTTGTACTTGTCCTCGGCGGGCAGCACGGTGAACAGCATTTCTCGCCCCGGGCGTACCAGGGCATATTCGCCAGCCCGGCGCACCACCATCACCACCACGAACACGGCAAACACCGGCGCCAGGGCCAGCCACACGAACCCGGCAGCCATCACCAGCGGTACCGCCACCAGCAGCACGCCGACGCCCATGCGCCTGGCCAGCCGACCGGTGAGAAACACCTGGGTGAGGATCGCCAGCGCCTGTACCACTGTATCTATAAGGCCGAACACCTGGGTCTGGCGTGTGCGGTCGGTAAAGGTTTCGCTGACGATGCGCGCCTGTTCGAAATACAGGAAGGTGCTCACGCTGGCGAGCAGCACGACAAACACGGCAATCGCCAGCAGATAGGGTGAACGCATCACCGCCGTCGCACCGGCGAACGGGTTGCCGCCCAACGGCTGCGATGCCGGCTGCTCACTGGAAGCAGGCAATGGGTTGCGATCGCGCCACCTTTGCAGGAAGGCGCACGCGAGCACGCTGCCCAACAGCAATACCGCGGCCAGCAGCACCAACCCGCCATGCCCCAACGGCGCAACCAGCAGCGTGCCCAGGATTGGCCCGCTCAGGCCACCGAGGCTGGCCCCGGCGGCCAGCAGGCCGAACAGGCGCTTGCCCTGCTCGGTTGAGAACAAGTCGGTCAGCACGCTCCAGGCCAGTGAGATGGTCAGCAGGTTGAACACTGACAACCAGATGTAGAAGGCCCGGGCAGTCCACAAGTCGTCTGGATCAAGGGCAAGGAGCCCAGCGAACAGCAGCAGGTTGCTGGCGAAGAAACCGTAGGTCCAGGGCAGGATGTGGCGACGACGCACCTTCGAGGCCAGCCAGCCGAACACGGGCAGGCAGGCCAGGGTGGCGATGAACGTGCCAGTGAACAGCCATTGCAGGTTGTCGACGCCACCCGCCACCCCCATGGTTTCGCGCACCGGGCGCAGCATGAAATAGCCGGTAAAGAGCAGGTAGAACAGCAACAACCCGGCGATCACCGCAGGCCCTTCCCCCGGCTGGATGTTCAAGCCCTGGTCGAGGCGCCTGCGCCAGTTACCCATGGCTTCAGGCGAACTGCTTGATCAGCGCTTGCTGTTGCGCCTGGCTGAGCAAGGGCTCATGCCCGGCCTTGAGCTGGTCGAGCTGGCGGTCCGGGCGCCCGGTCGCGGGGATGACCGTGGTCACGGCCGGATGGCTGATGGCGAACTTGAGAAACAGCTGCGCCCAGCTGCCGATACCGGCTTCGGCGGCCCATGCCGGCAGGGCCTGGTCTTTGACCTTGGCAAACAGCCGGCCATCATCGAAGGCACGGTTGATCAGCACGGCGACGCCCTTGTCCTGGCACAACGGCAACAGTTCGCGTGCCGCTTGCGGGGCATTCACCGAGTAGTTGATCTGGATGAAGTCCAGCGGCTCGCTGCGCACGATGCGCGCCACATCATCGTGGCCGCTGTTCAGGTAATGGGTGATACCGACGTAGCGGGTCTTGCCCTGCTGCTTGAGCTCGCGGGCATAAGGCAGTTGTGTCTGCCAGTCGCGCAGGTTGTGGATCTGCAGCAGGTCGACCTTGTCGGTGCGCAGGCTCTTGAGCGTGCCGGTCCATTGCGCCTGGGCATCGGCCTGGCTGTCGGCGGCGATCTTGGTGGCGATGAAGCATTGCCGGTGCCAGCCGCCCTCTTCCAGCAACTGCCCGAGAATGCTGTCGGCGCCGCCATAGTTGGGCGAGGTGTCGATGACCTTGCCGCCACCGTCGAAGAATGCCTTGAGCACCACCTTCAGCTGCTGGTAAGCGGCGGAACCGGCCTCGACTTCGAAGCTGCCGGAGGTACCGGCGCCGATCACCGGCAAGGCCTCGCCCGTGGCGGGGACCTTGCGCGTCAGCAACCCGGCGGAGCCGGCGGCATGCAGCCAGGGGCTGGCGGCCACAAGGCCCAAAGCCGCACCAGCGCGTAGGACATCGCGACGCTTGTACATGGCAAAGCTCCCGTCATAAGTCGGAAACTTTCAAGGCTAGCCGCTCTACCCCGCGCTGGCGGGTGATTCTGTATCTGGATGTTTAGTGATCAGGCCTGCAGCAGCGCGCTCAGGTCCAGACCCGCCTCGGCCATCGGTGGGCACCAGTAGTAGCCGCCGGTCAGCGGCCGGCTGAAGCGGTACAGGCCGTCGATGATGCCGTCTTCCAGGCCGCTCATGCGCCGCAGTTGCACTTCGAAGGCATCGAAGCTGTGGCCCAGGGCGACGAACGCCAGGCCTGCGCCACGGCTGTCGGCCCAGGCTACCGAGCGGCGCACCATGAAGGCTTCCGGCGCGAAGCTTTCCTGGGCGGTGCGTTTGACGTGGGCGGATTCCGGGGCGTCTTCGAGCTCTTCGTTGTCGCTCAGGCGGCGGCCGATGATATTGTCCTGGTCGGCCTGGGGCAGTGACTTGAAGTATTCCAGGTCGTGCTTCCACAGCTGGAAGGCGGCGAAGCTGGAACCGGCCAGCCCTGGCTGCCCGCCAGCGACAATGGCGGCATCTACCGCAGCCTGGTCCACCGGGTTCTCGGTGCCGTCTTCATAACCGGTCAGGTCGTGGCCACCGCGGTGCAGGAAGCCATCGACGCTGTCGGCCAGGCGCAGCGCCGGGGCCAGCGCGTGTTCCAGGGCCTGGGCCTGGAGCAACAGGTCGCCGCGCTCGTTGCCGCGCAGCCACAGCCACAAGGCGTGCTGGGTGCTCGGGTTTTCCACCGCGGCGTCAAGCTGCGGGAAGGCGCGCAGGCCAGCAATGTCACGGCCAAGGGCTTTCACCAACGGGGCGCCGATGCCGAGGATCAGGTTCTGGCCATTCACCTGCGGCAGCAGTGCATCCAGTACGGCAGGCAGCGCCTCGGGCGACTGCAGGGCGAAGAACAGGTGACGGGCGTGGGCCGGCACGGGGGTGGCAAGCAGACCTTGCTGGAACGGCATGACAGGCTAATCCTCGGCAAAAGCGAGAATGCTACTGCGCTGGGGCGCCTACCGCAACGCGGCATGCAGGCGCAACGTGACAGGGTTTGAAAGGTGCCCGGTAACAAACGGTTACCAAGTACTGGCGCATTGCGATTAGCCAGCCCGCAAGCCCGACCTAGACTGCTTGCATCCTTTGCCCGAGTGCCTGCCCATGACCGCCTCACCCTTGCTGACTGCGTTCCTTCCCCTGGCGCTGGGCATCATCATGCTCGGCCTCGGCTTGTCCCTCACCCTGGCCGACTTCGCCCGCGTGGTGAAATACCCGAAACCGGTGGTGATCGGCCTGTGCTGCCAGATTCTGCTGTTGCCGCTGGTGTGCTTCCTGATCGCCAACGGCTTTGGCCTGGAGGCAGCGCTGGCGGTCGGTCTGATGCTGCTGGCGGCGTCCCCCGGCGGCACCACCGCCAACCTGTTCAGCCACCTGGCCCACGGTGACGTGGCGCTGAACATCACCCTGACTGCGGTCAATTCGTTGATCGCGATCCTGACCATGCCGCTGCTGGTCAACCTGTCCCTGGCCTGGTTCATGGAATCGGACCAGGCCATCCCCTTGCAATTCGCCAAGGTCATGCAGGTGTTCGCCATCGTCCTGCTGCCGGTGGCCCTGGGCATGCTGATCCGCCACTGGGCGCCGGGTTTTGCCGCGCGCATGGAAAAACCGATGAAACTGGTGGCAGCGCTGTTCCTGGCGTTCACCATCGTCCTGGCGTTGGCCAAGGACTGGCAGACCGTCGTCGAATATGCCCCGGTGGTGGGCCTGGCCGCCTTGCTGTTCAACCTGATCAGCCTGGCACTCGGCTACTGGGTGCCGCGCCTGCTGAGCATTGCCAAGCCCCAGGCCATCGCCATCGGCATGGAAATCGGTATCCACAACGGCACCCTGGCCATCGCCCTGGCGCTGAGCCCATCGCTGCTGAACAACGCCACCATGGCCGTGCCGGCCGCGCTGTACAGCCTGATCATGTTCTTCACCGCAGCGGGGTTCGGTTGGTGGGTCAGCCGCGGTCGCGTGGCACCCGCGCCTGCAGCTGGCGCTTGAGCACCTTCAGCGGTGGCGCATAGAAAAAGCCGAACGACACGCTGCCGGTACGGCCCTTCACGGCGTGGTGCAGCTGATGGGCACGGTGCAGGCGCTTGAGGTAGCGGTTGACCGGCCGTGGCTTGCGCGGCCACTGCCGGTGGAAGAAGCCGTCGTGGGCCAGCACGTACAGCAGCCCATAGCCGGCCACGCCCGCCCCCACCCACTGCAGTGGCGCATGGCCGGCCTTGCCCAGGGCGACCAGCGCTGTGGCGATCAGGCCCAGCGCCACCAGGTACAGGTCGTTGGTTTCCAGCATGCCCAGCTGCGGCTCATGGTGCGAACGGTGCAGCCACCAGCCCCAGCCATGCATGATGTACTTGTGAGCCAGCGTGCCGACACCTTCCATGGCCACCAGGGTGCCGAGCAGCACGGCGATATTGAACAGCATGTAACGGTCCGGGGTATGGCGGAGAATGGCGCAAGGGTACCGATTACCCAGGTTTATTTCCATGCAGGCGTGACCGGCTGTAGGGCATTTCCGGATGAATCCCTTGTCATGTTTTTGCCCTTGACCCTGCGTGGGTGGCGGCGTAAGGTCCGCGACGCAATTTCGCATCCCTGAACAGGAGTCCTGCTTTGGACAGTAGCCCCAGTCGCTTGCGACAGGCCCACACGGCGAGCTAGTCCGGCAGCTACCTGCCACTGTCTCGCCATTAGCCAGACGGTGGAATTCCCCAGCCTTTGAAGGCTGTCCTCCTCTTTCCCTTTCGTGGTCCTGCGCATTTTCTGGTTATTCAACCGTGCGGGCGTGTGCCCGTGGAAGAGGTTTGCTATGGATTGGAAAGTCTTTCTGCTGCGCGTCGGCATTGCCCTGCTGCTTGGCGCCCTGATCGGTGCCGAGCGCCAACTGCGTCAGCGCCTGACCGGGCTGCGCACCAACGCACTGGTAAGCACCGGTGCCTGCCTGTTTGTGCTGATGACCCAGGCGGTGCCGGGCATGGCCCCCAACGATGCCTCGCGGGTGGCCGCTTACGTGGTGTCCGGTATCGGGTTTCTCGGGGGTGGGGTCATCATGCGCGATGGCTTCAACGTGCGTGGCCTGAACACCGCCGCCACGCTCTGGTGCACCGCAGCGGTCGGTGTGCTGTGCAGCCTCGGGCTGCTGCTCGAGGCATCAATTGGCAGCCTGATGGTGCTGTGTGCCAACATCCTGCTGCGTGATATCGCTCAGCGCCTCGACCGCCAGGAGGTGCTGCCAGCCAGCGAGGTCGAACAACGCTTCGAGGTGCGCATCGTCTGCCGCGCCGAAGATGAGATCCAGGTGCGTAGCCTGATGCTGCACAGCCTGGGCGACCCAGAGTTGCGCCTGCAATCGCTGCACAGTGAAGACCTGGCCAACCCGGCCCGCCTGGAAGTGCGCGCAGAACTGGTCGGCAACCCCCAGGCACCGGCGCAGCTGGAGCGGCTGGTCGGTCGCGTGAGCCTGGAAAAAGGCGTCAGCTCGGTGCGCTGGCAGTTGCAGCCACAGGCACTGGCAGCGGACTAACGCTCGTCGCGCAGGTGCCGCTCCTTCTGCTCCTGGCGCTCCTTGGCTTCGATGCACAGCGTTGCCGTGGGGCGCAGCAGCAGGCGGCGCAGGCCGATCGGCTCGCCGGTTTCCTCGCACCAGCCATATTCACCTCGTGCCAGGCGCTCCAGCGCCTGGTCGATCTTGTCCAGCAGCTTCTTTTCCCGTTCCAGCGAGCGCAGCCGCCACTGTCGGTCCTCCTCGGCGCTGCCGATGTCGGCCGGGTCGCTGTGCACTTCCTGCTCGCGCAAGCCCTGGAAGTCCACATCGATACGGGCTTGCAGGTCGAAGCGCTGGCCAAGCAGCAACGTGCGGAAAAATTGCTGTTGCACCTCGTTCATATAGGCTGCAGGCGCCTGGCGCAGCAGTTCCTCTTCAGTCATCAAGGCAGTCTCGCGTGGCTGGGAATCCACAAATGTTACGTTATAACTCATTCATTGCAAGCCCCGCTCATCTCGCCGCAGACTATTGCCAGTCCATGGAGAGCATTCAATGCGCATACGCCCCGCCCAGCTCGATGACATCACCCAGCTGATTGCCGTCGAGCAATCCGCCGCTCAAGCATTTCTGCGGCTGCCCGAGTTGGCCTGGCTGGCACGCGCCGAGGGGCTGGATGAAAAGGCGCACAAGGCCTTCATCGACTGCCAAGGCAGCTGGTTGGCCGAGGATGACCAGGGGCAGGTCCTGGGCTTTGTGTGCCTGCGCCTGGAAGGCCAGGCACTGCACATTCACGAGCTTTCGGTTGGCTTGGGGTCACAAGGGCAAGGTATCGGCAGGCAATTGCTTGACCAGGCGTGTGCCGAGGCGCGGCATCGGGGTGCGCGGGAGGTAACCTTGACCACCTTTGCGCAGGTGGCCTGGAATGGCCCCTTCTACGCGCGTTACGGCTTCGAAGTGCTCGATGAACCGCAACTCGGGGCAAGGCTGCAGGGCATTCTGGCCACAGAGCGCGCGCATGGTTTGTCAGGGCGCTGCGCAATGCGCCTGCCATTGACATGACCGCTCACTCGGTAGGTTCCGCCATGGCCGCTGCCACCGTGTAGCCGTCACGCCCTTGCCGCTTGGCCTGGTACAACGCCGCGTCGGCCGCCGCCATCAGGCTTTCCGGCGTGCTGGCATCACGCGCCGGATGGCCAACGGCGATCCCGGCGCTGGCCGACACCCGCCCCAACGGGCTGCCGGCATGCACGATCGCCTGCCGACACAGGACCTGCAGGATGTCCTCGACGACCAGCTCGGCACCTGGTTCATCGGTGTCGGGCAGCAGCACGGTAAACTCTTCGCCGCCGTAGCGCACAGCCAGGTCTGCCGGGCGCTTCAGTGCCGTTTTCAACAACTCGGCAAAGCGCCGCAGGCACTGATCCCCGGCGGGATGACCATAGCGATCGTTGTACAGCTTGAAGTAATCCAGGTCGAGCATCACCAGCGCGATCGGGTAGCCCTGGCGCCGGGCCCGCTTGAACTCGGCCTCGAACACCGCATCCAGGCGCCGGCGATTGCCGAGCCCGGTCAGGCTGTCAGTCAGGGCCAGCGACTTGAGGGTCTGGTGCGCCTGGTGCAGCGCTCGCTCGATGGCGATGCGCTCGCGCAACTGGCGCAGCACCACCCAGCCGAACGCGGCCAGGCCGACCAGCAGCAGCAACAGGACCGCGACCGACTTGATCACATCGTGCCGCCAGGGCGCGATGATCGATTCCCGTGACAAGCCCGCCTCCACCACCAGGGGGTAGCTCGACAATGCCCGGTAGGCATACAGGCGCGGGGTGCCGTCGATCACCGCCACCGCTTCGGCCAGGCCCTCGTTGGCATGCGGCAGGTGATTGCGGAACACTTCACTGTTGGCCAGGCTGCGCCCCACCACCTGCGCCACGAACGGCCGCCGGACCAGAATGGTGCCATCGCGCTTGGCCAGTACCAACGCGCCACGTTCATCGATCTTGAAATCGCCGTAATAGCGCACGAACCAATCCACCTTGATGGTACCGAGCAACACCCCGGCAAAGCTGCCATCGCGGTTATCGAGCCGGCGCGAGATGGGGATGACCAGGTCACCGGTGGTACGGCTGCGCACAACCGAGCCGATGTGCACGCTGCGATCGGTATGGTTACGGTGATAGATGAAGTAGTCGCGGTCAGCATTGTTCGCATTGGGCGGGACCGCGTCGCGGTCGGTCACGAGCCAACTGCCGTCCGGCCCGTAGACGAACAAACCGTGCAGCTGCGGCATGATCGCCATCTGCTGGGCCAGCAGGGCATGCAAGCGGGGCCGGTCCAGGTGGTCGAAGCCGTCACCCTCCAGGCGCTCGGCCAGTGCCGCGGTGATCGCATCCACCTGGCGTATGGCATCTTCGGCATGCTGGCTGGTGGCCCTGGCCAGGTTGGTGACCATGTTCTCGGCAGCGCTGAAAGCGAGCCGGTAGTCACGCCAGGTACGCCAGCCTTCGACCAGCACGAATACCAGCATCACCACGGCCATGAACGACAGCACCAGGCGAAACAGCGCCACGGCACGCCCCTCGCCGCTCACTGTGAATAGCCCGTCCTCGTCCTGCTTTCTGGCCGCACCCATGGAAGTCCTTGCCCTCAAGCGTATGCCACCTATGACTATAGTTCAGCGCCGAGGTGCCTCACGGTGGTCGCCCGGCGCCAATAAAAACGAAACCTTTGCCGCCGGGCCCGGCTCAACCGTACGCGACACTGAGGTCGCGCCAACGGTTACAAGGAGTCAGGCATGAGCAATCTGTTCATCAAACGCGCCGGGTTGTCGCTGGTACTCGGCATGGCATCGCTGCAGGCACTGGCCGCCACTTCCGATGATTTTGTCGAGGCCGCCACCGAGGCCGGGATCGCCGAGACGGTCACCGGGAACTTGGCCATGGAAAAAAGCCAGAATGCCGAGATCAAGACCTTCGCCCAGCAGATGGTCACCGACCACACCAAGGCCAACCAGAAACTCGGCGACATTGCCCGCAAACTGGATATCAGCGTGCCGGACGAGGCCGCGCTGACCGATAAAGTGAAGAAGATGATCCTCGAATGGCGCGACGAGTCCTTCGACAAGTCGTACGTCAACAACCAGGTCGACGCCCACGAAAAAGCCGTGGAGCTGTTCAAGAAGGAAGCGGCTTCCTCAGACAAGCCTGAACTGAAAGCCTTTGCCAGCGAAACCCTGCCGACCCTGGAACACCACTTGGAGCAGGCCAAGGCACTCCAGGCCACCCACGGCAAGTGACCGACCCACGACACGAGGCCACACATGACTAACGATGCATTGCGAAGCGAAATCCTCACCCGCCTGCTGCACGCCCACCCACAAGGGTTGGGCAAGGAGTTGCTGGACAACTACCGCGGCGAGAAGGCCGTGGCGGGCATGCTCAAGACGCTGCAGGAACACGGCCTGATCCAGGATGGCGCTGTGGCGGTCGACGCTGATCACCAGATCAGCATGAGCTATCCGATCAAGCTGTCATCGGCGGGGGTCGAGGCAGCCAAGCAACTGGAGAGTTGAGGTGCAGCGCGCCATCGCCGCGCTGGCGGCGATGGGGCGACCCGCATCAGTGCTTGTTCTTGGCCTTCTCATCGTCCCTTGGCGGCTTCGCCGGCCCCTGCGGATCGACTTGCGGATCGTCCAGGTCCGGTGAGTCAGGGTCGAAACCGAGGTCATCCTTGCGGTTGGCCTGCTCTGAAGAATGCGGCCCCTGTCGATGTTGCTCTGGCTTGTTCATGTTGCGCTCTCCCGGGAATGTCTACGGAAGAACGCAGATACCTCGGGAAGTTTGATTCAATTGCTCGCAGCGAGCTGTGCCCGACAGGCCTGCAGTGCGTCGTCGCGTTTCAACAGTTCGTCCTGCAGGTGCTGCAACTGCCTGCCCTGCTCGGCGCACAGGCCGCGTTTGTCTTCCAGGCTTTGCGTTTGCGCCTGCAGCTGCCGACGCATCTCATCGCTGGCGCCCTGGGCTTGCGCGAGAATCGTACGCAAACCCTGAATCTGCGCGTCGCGCTGCTCGACCAATTCGTTCAATGCCTTGCACTCGCCGCTGGCCTGGCGGTGCTCGCCGAGCATTCGCTCATTGTCGCGGTGCAGGCGGGTCAGCTCGTCCTGCTTGACGATCATGCCCTGTTGCAGCTGGCGCAGTTCCACTTGCAGCTGCTGGGTCTGCGCTTCGTGGCGACGCTGTTCCTGTTCGCGCTGTTCGCGGCTGGCGCTGCGGTAATGCTCCAGTGCTTCACGGGCGTGGCGGTGCTTGTCTTCCAGCGAGCGCACCTGTTCGTCCTTGTCGGTCAGGCGCACCTGCAATTCACCCAGTGACTGATTCAGGCTGGCGCTGCGCAACTGCTCGGCCTGAAGCGAGTTCAAGGCGGTCGCCAGGCGCTCCGATTCGGCCGTCAACGCAGCAGCCTGGATCTGCTGTTGCTGGTGAGCGGCTGCCAGTGCCTGCTGTGCCAGTTGCAACTGCGCCTCCAGCTGCCCGCGCTGTTCGTTGAACGCAGCTTCGGCCTGCTCGACCCGGGCGTCCCCCTCCTCCTGTACCTGTGCGGCCAATTGCGATACCAGCCTGGTCAGCGAATCGCTGAGCGCAGCCTGGCCTTGCAGCGCCACGGGCTTGGCCCCTTCAAGCTCTTTAAGGTAGCGGTGAATGGTGGTCTTTGAACCGGTATTACCCAGTTCGATACGTACCGCATCGATGCTGGGGTACTCGCCCCGGGCGATCAGCACCTGCCGCGCCTGCTGCACTACCGCCTTGTTGATACCGCCCCGGGCCATGTCTGCTCCTACGATTTCGTAACATGATACGTACTATGTAATTACAGGTGGATTTTGTTCCTTGCCAGGCAAAATTTCAAGTGAAATCTAAGGCTTAATAATCACGACTTATCGCATGTGAATGATGAAAATGAACGCTTTACCGTCGCTGGTCGATGCAGCCAGTACGCCAGGCACGAAAGCCGGCCGATAAGCAGATTCGATATCCCATTAAGCATTTCCCAGAGGCGCCCGCTGCCGGGCGCGCCGTACAGTCACCTGCCGCCGACATTCGGCAAGGTGGTTCTCCTTCAGGACTACTCACCACTACAAGAACAAAAGGTGATCACACATGCTCAAGCCCTCAGTCGACGCCAGCGTCGACGTCAAAGACTGGATCGACAGCCGCCCTGTCTCGCCTTATCAGTGGCTGATCCTGTCGCTGTGCTTTCTGATCGTGCTGTTCGATGGCTTCGACGTGGCCGTCATGGGCTTCATCGCCCCGTCGCTGATGCAGGACTGGGGGCTGTCGCGTGCAGCCTTCGGCCCGGTGATGAGCGCTGGCATGGTCGGCCTGGCCATCGGCGCACTCACGGCCGGCCCCTACGCCGACCGCCTGGGGCGCAAGAAGGTGCTGCTGGTCGCCGTCACCGGCTTCAGCCTGCTCAGCCTTGCCTGCGCCTTCGCCCGCAACCCTTATGAGCTGGCGGTGCTGCGCCTGTTGACCGGCATCGCACTGGGCGCGGCCATGCCCAACAGCACCACCCTGCTGGCCGAATACCTGCCTGAACGCAGCCGTTCACTGCTGATCACCATCATGTTCACCGGCTTCAACATGGGCTCAGGGCTGGGCGGTTTCCTCGCGGCCTGGCTGATCCCACAGCATGGCTGGCAGTCGGTGCTGATGGCCGGCGGTGTGCTCCCGCTCGCGCTGCTGCCGCTGTTGCTGTGGCTGCTGCCGGAATCCGCGCGCTTCCTGGCGGCCCGCCAGGCGCCGGCACAACAGATTGCCGCCGCCCTGGGCAAGCTCGGCGGGCGCTTCGCCGAAGGCACCCGCTTTACCGTCAGCGAACCGGCCGTGCCGCACAAGGCCCCGGCGCGCCAGTTGTTCAGCGAACGCTACCGCTTCGGCACCCTGGCCTTGTGGGCGACCTATTTCATGGGCCTGCTGGTGATCTACCTGACCATGGGCTGGCTGCCGACCCTGCTGCGCGATGGCGGCCTGTCGATCGAACGCGCCGCGACCATCACCGGCCTGTTCCAGATCGGCGGCACCGTGGGCGCCATCGTGGTCGGCTGGATCATGGACCGGCGCAACCCCAACCGGGTCATCGCCATCGCCTACGCCCTGGGCGGGCTGTGCATCGTCGGCCTGGGCGCCTTGAGCCTGGAATCGAGCCTGCTGGTGCTCGGCGTGGCAGTGGCCGGCTTCTGCATGAGTGGCGCGCAGACCGGCCTGAACGCCTTCGCCCCGGGCTACTACCCGACGGAGTTCCGCGCCACGGGTGTAAGCTGGATGCTCGGCATCGGCCGCTTCGGCGCCATCTTCGGCTCGCTGATCGGTGGCGCCGTGCTCAGCCTGGGCCTGGGCTTGCCACTGTTGTTCACCTTCCTTGGCCTGCCGGCGTTCGTCGCCGCCGTGGCGATCCTGGCCAACGGACACGCCCGGCGCCGCACCCACCCGGCCGTTGCCGCGCAATAACCTGAAACAGAGGACTTTTACATGGCTCGCATCATTGGTGGCCTGGCCGTCTCCCACACCCCGACCATCGGCTTTGCCGTCGATCACGACAAACAGCAGGACGCCGCCTGGGCGCCGATCTTCCAGAGCTTCGAGCCGATCCGCACGTGGCTGCAAGCGAACCAGCCAGACGTGTTGTTCTACATCTTCAACGACCACGTCACCTCGTTCTTCTTCGACCACTACAGCGCCTTCACCCTGGGGGTCGACGACCAGTACGGCGTTGCCGATGAAGGTGGCAACCCGCGCGATCTGCCTGCAGTCGGCGGGCATGCGGCACTGTCGCGGCACATCGGCCAGAGCCTGATGGCCGATGAGTTCGACATGAGCTTCTTCCGCGACAAGCCGCTGGACCACGGTTTCTTCTCGCCGATGTCGGCGCTGCTGCCGTGCGACGAGGGCTGGCCGGTGCAGATCGTGCCGTTGCAGGTAGGCGTGCTGCAGCTGCCGATCCCCACGGCGCGGCGCTGCTACAAGCTGGGCCAGGCCCTGCGCCGGGCCATCGAGAGTTACCCGGAGGACCTCAAGGTGGCGATCGTCGCCACTGGCGGGGTGTCGCACCAGGTGCATGGCGAGCGCTGCGGCTTCAACAACCCAGAGTGGGATGCCCAGTTCATCGAGTTGCTGGTCAACGATCCGCAGCAACTCACCGAGATGACCCTGGCCGAGTACGCCACCCTCGGCGGCATGGAAGGCGCAGAGGTGATCACCTGGCTGATCATGCGCGGCGCGTTGTCGGCCAAGGTCGAGCGCAAGCACCAGAGCTACTACCTGCCGTCGATGACCGGCATCGCCACGTTGCTGCTGGAAAACCTCGACCAGGGCCTGCCGGCACCGGTCAACGAGCGCCACCGCCAGCACATGCAGCATCAGCTGGCGGGGGTCGAGCGGCTGTCAGGGACCTACCCCTATACCCTCGAACGCAGTGCCCGGGGTTATCGCCTCAACAAGTTCCTGCACCGTTTGATCGAGCCGCAGTGGCGTGAGCGCTTTCTGGCCGAACCCGAGGCGCTGTATGAGCAAGCCGGGCTCAGCGAGGAGGAGCGCGACCTGCTGCGGCGCCGCGACTGGCGCGGGCTGATCCACTACGGCGTGATCTTCTTCGTGCTGGAGAAGCTCGGCGCGGTACTGGGTGTCTCCAACCTGGATATCTACGCGGCCATGCGCGGGCAGAGCCTTGAAGACTTCATGAAAACCCGCAACCAGCCCGTGCGCTATTCAGTAGCCGGTAAAGCCAGCCGCTGACCCAACGGGGCCATTCCTGGCCCCGCAACCTTTGACACAACTCCACGCCCCAGCGCTTCCATGCCGCTGGCTGGCCGCGCTTTGCCCAACAAAAAGAGAAACAACAATAATGAAATCTCGCAAGCTCCACCCCATCCTGCCGGGTGTCGCCCTGGCTGCCAGCCTGCCCTTGGCGGCGGGTGCCGAAGGTTTGCTCGACGACGCCAAGGCCAACCTGACCCTGCGCAATTTCTACATGAACCGCGACTACACCGGCGATGCCAGCCAGAACAAAGCAGCGGAATGGACACAGAGTTTCATCCTCGACCTGAAGTCCGGCTTCACACCCGGCACCGTCGGCTTCGGCGTGGACGTGCTGGGCCTCTACAGCATCAAGCTCGATGGCGGCAAAGGTACCGCCGGCACGCAACTGCTGCCGGTTCACGATGACGGGCGCCCGGCAGACGACTTCGGGCGTATGGCCGTGGCCGGCAAGATGCGTGTTTCCAGGACCGAGCTGAAGGTCGGGGAATGGTCACCGGCCCTGCCCGTCCTGCGTGCCGACGATGGCCGCTCCCTGCCGCAAACTTTCCAGGGCGCCCAGCTCACCTCCAACGAGTGGGCCGGGCTCACGTTGTATGGCGGCCAGTTCCGCCAGAACAGCCCGCGCAACGACGCCAGCATGCAGAACATGAGCCTGTTCACCCGCACGGCGTTCACCTCTGACCGTTTCGACTTCGCTGGCGGCGAGTACCGCTTCAACCAGCAAAACACCCTGCTCGGCCTGTGGCACGCCCGCCTCGAAGACATCTACCAGCAGAATTACGTCCAGTTGCAGCATCAGCAACCCATGGGCGACTGGGTGCTGGGCGCCAACCTCGGCTACTTCTGGGGCAAGGACGATGGCAGCGCCAAGGCCGGTGAACTGGACAACCGCACCGCCTCCGGGCTGTTTTCCGCAAGGTACGGTGGCAACACCTTCTACCTCGGGCTGCAGCAGGTCATGGGCGATGACGAATGGTTCCGGGTCAACGGCGCCAGTGGCGGCACGCTGGCCAACGATGCGTTCGGCTCCAGCTACGAAAGTGCCCAGGAGCGCTCCTGGCAATTGCGCCATGACTTCAATTTCGTGGTGCTCGGCCTCCCCGGCCTGACCCTGATGAACCGCTATATCCACGGCGACAACGTGCACAACGCCAGCACCCAGGACGGCACCGAGTGGGGCCGCGAAACCGAACTGGCCTACGTGGTCCAGTCCGGGCCGCTGAAAGCGCTCAATGTCAAATGGCGCAACTCCAGCCAGCGTCGCAACTGGGGCAGCACCAACAGCTTCGACGAGAACCGGCTCATCGTCAGCTACCCGCTGAACCTGCTGTAAGCCGCGTCAATCGGCAATCACCTGGCGGATGCACGCCATCAGTGCCGCCGCCGCCGGTGAATGCAGGCAACCATTGCGGCAGGTCAGGCCAATGGCCCGCTCGGTATCGGGCAATGCCAGCGGCAAGCGCTGCAGTTCGCCGCTGGCGATCTCGTGGGCCAGTTGATGCTCGGATACCGCTGCCAGCATGTCCGAATGCAGCAACAGGCCACGAATGATCGCCAGGTCCGCGCTCTCCACCACCGGCCGTGGGCCGGCCAGGCCGGCTGCGGCGAAACAGGCATCCAGCTGGTAGCGGGCCGGCGAGCCCGAGCGCGGCAACACCCAGCGCGCCTCGCGCACGGCGGCCAGGCTCAACGGCTGCTGCAACAGCGGGTGGCCACGCCTGGCGAGGAGCACGATCTGTTCGGTGATCAACGGCTCCCCCATCAGGTCGCTGGCATAGTCGTCCGGGCGCAATGCACCCAGCACGAAGTCCACATCGCCGACCCGCAACTCGGTCGCCAGCAGGTCGAACGGGCTTTCATTGGTGATTACCTGCACCTGCGGGTGCTCGGCGGTAAAACGCAGGATGGCCTCTGGCAGGATGCGCGAACGCCCGAGCGGCAACGCCCCCACGTGCACCACACCCTGCAGGCTGCCATGCATGGCACTGAGGTCGCTGTCGATATGGCGCAGTTCGTTCAGTGCGCGGCGAATGGGGAACAGGATTTCCTGGCTGGCGGTTGTCGGTTGCAGCCCGCGCGGAGTACGTTCGAACAAGGGCTGCCCGCAGCCGCCCTCGAGCACCTTGAGTGCCGAACTGACCGCTGGCTGGCTCAGCCCGAAATGGCTGGCCACGGTCTGCATGTGGCGGGTTTCACAGAGCTTGACGAACACTTCCAGCCGGCGTGCCTGGAACAGATACAGCGGCTCCACCGCCGGGGCATCCAACACCTGCGGCACACTGCCCAGCTCCGCCAGCACCCGCTGCGCCCGGGGTAACACACAGTGGCCGTAATCAGTCAGGCGCATACCGTTGGCATGGCGCTCGAACAGTGGCGCGGCCAGCCGTGACTCCAGCTCGGCGATCGCCCGGGTGACCACCGATTGCGCCCTGAACAACAGCTGCGCCGCACGCGACACGCTGCCCGCCTCAGCTACACGCACAAAGGCACGCACCTGCATCAGGTTGGGCAATTCCAGCTCGTTCATGGGCAGTTCCGCTAGTTGGGGCGCTATTGTGGCGACTATGCCCAGCCTGTCGCCACCCGGCAATAAGTAAAACGTATACCTGAACCACTTGAACGCATTAGTCCGCCGTACCCGCCAGTGACATCCTGCCGTTCACCCCTCGCAGGAGCCAAACCCCATGAACGCAGTACAAAAAACCGCCTTGGTGGTCAGCGCCCATTCCGCCGATTTTGTCTGGCGCGCCGGCGGCGCCATTGCCCTTCACGCCGCGCAAGGCTATGCCGTGCACGTGGTCTGCCTGTCCTTCGGTGAGCGCGGCGAGTCCGCCAAGCTATGGCGCAAGGGTGAGATGACCGAGGCCAAGGTCAAGGCCGCGCGCCGCGATGAAGCCCTGGCCGCCGCCGAGATCCTCGGTGCCAGCGTCGAGTTCTTCGACATCGGCGACTACCCGATGCGCGCCGACCGCGACACCTTGCTGCGCCTGGCGGATGTCTATCGCCGGGTGCAGCCGGAATTCGTCCTCAGCCACTCGCTCAAGGACCCGTACAACTATGACCACCCGCTGGCCATGAACCTGGCCCAGGAAGCCCGCATCATTGCCCAGGCCGAAGGCTACAAGCCCGGTGAGCAGATCGTTGGCGCGCCGCCGGTGTACGCCTTCGAGCCACACCAACCGGAGCAGTGCGAATGGCGCCCGGACACCTTCCTCGACATCACCCCGGTGTGGGACAAGAAGTACGCCGCCATCCAGTGCATGGCCGGCCAGGAACACCTGTGGGAGTACTACACCCGCGTCGCCCTGCAGCGTGGCGTGCAGGCCAAGCGCAATGTCGGCATCACCAGCGCCCGCAACATCGTCTACGCCGAGGGCCTGCAGAGTGTCTTCCCGCGTGTGACGGAGCACCTGGCATGAGCGCGCTGATCGGCAAGACCGGCGTCGTCGTGCGCAACATTCCCCGGGCACCCGGCGAAGTGGTCGACGCCTTGGGCCGCCTGGGCGTGGCAACGGTACACGAGGCCCAAGGCCGCAAAGGCCTGCTCGACTGTGGCCTGCGCCCGATCCAGCAAGGCGTCGCCCTGGCCGGCACGGCCGTGACGGTGCTGGTGGCACCGGGTGACAACTGGATGTTCCATGTCGCCGTCGAACAGTGCCGACCGGGCGACCTGCTGGTGGTCGCGCCCAGCTCCCCCTGCTGCGACGGCTATTTCGGCGACCTGCTGGCAACTTCGCTCAAGGCCCGTGGCGTGCGCGCCCTGGTGATCGATGCCGGCGTGCGCGACAGCCAGACCCTGCGCGACATGGGCTTCGCCGTCTGGTCGCGGGCCATCAATGCCCAGGGCACGGTCAAGGAAGTGCTGGGCTCGGTGAACCTGCCGCTGCTGTGCGGCGGGCAACTGGTCACTGCCGGCGACATCATCGTTGCCGATGATGACGGTGTGGTCGTGGTACGCCATGGCGAAGCTGCAGGCGTGCTGCACGCCGCTACCGAGCGCGCCGCGCTGGAAGAACGCAAACGCCTGCGCCTGGCGGCCGGTGAGCTGGGCCTGGACCTCTACGAGATGCGCCCACGCCTGGCCGCCAAAGGCCTGCGCTATGTCGACCAGCTTGCCGACCTGGACCAATGAGCATGAGCCAGACCCGCATCCCCTGCCTGCTCATGCGCGGCGGCACCTCAAAAGGCGCGTACTTCCTGCATGACGACCTGCCCACCGACAGCGCCCTGCGCGATCGCGTGCTGCTGGCCGTCATGGGCTCGCCCGACAGCCGCCAGATCGACGGCATTGGCGGCGCGGACTCACTGACCAGCAAGGTGGCCATCATCCGCCCCTCGCAACGCACAGATGCCGATGTCGACTACCTGTTCGCCCAGGTGCTGGTGGTTGAAGCACGCGTCGACTACGGCCAGAACTGCGGCAATATCCTGGCCGGGGTCGGGCCGTTCGCCATCGAACGCGGCCTGGTCAAGGCCAGTGGCCCGGTGACGCCTGTGCGCATCTTCATGGAGAACACCGGCCAACTGGCGATTGCCCAGGTACCCACACCTGACGGACAGGTCGAATACACCGGCGACACCCGCATCGACGGCGTGCCTGGCCACGCCGCACCACTGGTGATCAACTTTGCCGACATTGCCGGTTCCAGCTGCGGCGCGCTGCTGCCGACCGGCAACCGCCGCGACCGAGTAGACGGCGTCGAGGTGACCTGCATCGACAATGGCATGCCGGTCATCCTGCTGCGCGCCGAGGACCTGGGCCTGAACGGCCAGGAAAGCCCCGCAACGCTGGATGCCGATGAGGCGTTGAAGGCACGCCTGGAGTCGATCCGCCTGCAGATGGGGCCGCGCATGAACCTGGGCGACGTCAGCCAGCGCAACGTGCCGAAACTGTGCCTGGTCTCCCCGCCACGCCAAGGCGGCACCCTCAGCACCCGCTCGTTCATTCCGCACCGCTGCCATGCCTCGATCGGCGTGTTCGGCGCAGTCAGCGCCGCCACCGCCTGCCTGAACGAAGGCACGGTGGCGCAAGGCATTGCGGTGATCGGCAGCGGCGACCACCAACGGCTGTCGGTGGAGCACCCCAGCGGCGAGTTCAGTATCGAAGTCGCGCTGCGAAAGGGCACGTTAACCGGCTGCGGGCTGATACGCACGGCCCGCCTGCTGTTCGATGGCCAGGTGTGCGTGCCCCGGGCGCTATGGTCAAACCCTCTGTCACAGGACAGATTGGCCCGAAATAAACTGTAGGGGCGGATTTATCCGCGATGCGCCGCGCGGGCGGCGCTCGATCTCACAGGCGCCAAATACCTTACGGCAGGCATGAAAAAAAAAAAGGGCCGCAATGCGACCCCTTTCAGCAGACGCCCCCTCACCCAGCGAGGATGAAGTCCGCCACCGTCACCGTCGTGGCATCGGCCACGCCGACTAGCCGGATCGAATCAGCGGCTCCAATGCTGACCAACGTATCCGCACCGACATCGGCAATGTGCACGTTCGCGGCAAAGTTCGCCGCCGTGATGTTGAGCCCGGTGATATCCAGGCGGTCCTGGCCCCCCGACGGGTTGGCATCGAAGTTGATGATCAGGTCGGCCCCGAACCCGGCGGAGAACTGGAACACATCGTTGCCGTCCGTCGCCACCATCGTGTCGTTGCCGGCCCCGCCGTTGACCGTGTCATTACCCTCGGCACCATTGACGAAGTCGTTGCCGGCGCCCCCCTGCAGGGTGTCGCTGCCAACGCCGCCGAACAGCGTGTCGTTGCCATCACCGCCCACCAACAGGTCATTGCCCACATCGCCATCGAGGCTGTCGTTACCCGCCCCACTCTGCAGCGTGTCGTTGCCGTTGCCGCCGTTGAGGGCGTCGTCGCCGGCGCCGCCATCCAGGCTATCATCCCCGCCGCCACCGTTCAGGCTGTCGTTGCCCAGGCCACCGAACAGCTGATCGTTGCCGGCATCGCCATTGAGCGTATCGTTGCCAGCGTTGCCGTTGAGGATGTCATTGCCACCGTCACCGTTGAGGGTATCGTTACCGATACCACCGTTGAGGGTGTTGTTCAGCCCGTTGCCGGTGCCTGTGAAGTTGCCTGCACCGGTAAAGGTGAGCACCTCGACGTTGGCGGCCATGGTGTAGCTGGCCAGGGAGGTCTGCACGGTATCGGTGCCGGCCCCGGTCGCCTCCACCACCACGTCACCGGCATTGTCGAGCACGTAGGTGTCATCGCCCACGCCACCCACCAGCCGGTCGGCACCTGCACCGCCATTGAGCAGGTCATTGCCGGCACCGCCGGTGAGGGTGTTGGCCAGCGCATTGCCGGTGCCGGTGAAGGTGCTGCTGCCGGTGTAGGTCAGGTTTTCAACGTTGGCCCCCAGGGTGTAGCTGGCCAGGCTGGTCCGCACCGTATCGGTACCGCCATTGAGCGCCTCGATCACGCTGTCCCCCGCGACATCCACCACGAAGGTGTCGTCGCCGGCGCCACCGTTCATCACATCCACGCCGGTGCCACCGTCCAGGGTGTCGTTGCCGTCATCACCGTTGAGCAGGTCGTTGTCGGCGCCGCCATTGAGGGTGTCGTTACCCGCACCACCGAACAATTGGTCCATGCCGGCCAGGCCATTGAGGGTATCGTTGCCACCCAGCCCGGACAAGGTATCGCTGCCAATGGTGCCAGTCAGGGTGTTGGCCCCATTGGTACCGACCAGGACCACGCCAGGCGGTACCACTACCGGCGCGGTCGCCGCCGAGGTCACTGACTCCAGTGTGCCGAAGCCATCGGTGTAGCGCACCACCACCCGCAGTTGCTGGTTGCCCTGGGCAAACGCCGGGGTGAAGGTCGCAGCGGTGGCGCCGGCAATGTCGGTGAAGGTGCCGCCCGTACCCTGCTGCCACTGGAAGCTGAAGGCCCCCAGCCCGTCGAGGTCGGCAAGCCCGGCAGAAGGAGGCACCAGTACCAATTCGGACGTGCTCAATGCCGAGGAACTGTTGTTCGAGGCTCGGCATGATCTGTTCGAGGCCAAGTTGCGGTACTTGATGTCGCGGTTGCGGCTGGCCTCTTCGGTCGGGAGCCTGGGGGATGATGACATTGACTTGATCAATGATTACCTGGGGCCAGAGCTGATGGTGAGCAACTGACCCCAAGCTGATCAACCAGGGTTCTGTAGCAGCCCCCGCGGCAGCTTGAAACCTTTGAAGGGTTGCTGGGTGATGGGGTTGAACGCCTTTTCGGCATTCAGCCGATAGCGCACCACGCCATCGCCGGTTGCAAAGCTCAGGTCGACGCTGGTCGGCGTGCGGCCGTTCAGCGCGCCGCGGCTGAGCAGGCGGAACATCGACCAGGGGCCCCGGTACTCCAGGCTGCTGCTGTTGCCATTGTGCCTGAGCAAGGTCAGGTTGCTGCGAACCTGCGGCCCCAAGGTATTGGGCCAGACGATACCGGTGATCTGGCTCGGCCCATGGGTGTAGGAAATCAACTGGCCATCCAGGTTAAGGACGCTGGTGCGTTGGTTGGCACTAAGCCCTAATGGCTCGATGCTGAACTGCACGCTCAGGTTGCCGCGCTGATCGAAGAAGGTTTCGCGGATTGCCTCTGCCAGGTCCAGTTGCTCGAGGACATCGCCGCGGATCAGTGACTGCCCCTGCTCCCCCGCCTGTAAAGCTTCGAGGTTTTCTTTCAGGAACACCTTCAGGTACTGGTCATGGAACTGCTGCAGTCGCCCCTTCGGCCCGAAAAACGCCTCGAAGTCATCCAGGGAGGCATCGGGCGCCTTCACCACGAAGGGGTAGCGCCCGGCCAGGCGCTGCTGGAAGAAGCTGTACACCTCGGCATCCCAGCGGCGCTCCAGCTCGCGCAGGGCTTCAATATTCAGCACCCGCGCCGTTTGATCGGCCAGCTTGCTGGCTTGGCGGTTGATCGGCTCTGGCAAGCGGGTTGCCACCCGCTGCAAGGTGCCGATCGGGTCGTGCACGGTCATCGAGAAGCGCTGATGCACGGCCTGAAGTGCGGCATTGCCACGGTCCGAGCTGTCCTGCACCGCCTTGGCATAATCGTGTACTGCCGCAATGGCGCCGAGGGTTTCATCGTAGTTGCTGGGTTTCTCACCCGTTGCCTGCAGCATGGCGCTGAGCCCGGAAAAGGCCCGCTGAATGGCCCCCGCCTGAGGTTGCTCGGGGACCTCGACACCCACGGTCGATGTTAGCGAAGTGTTTTCCTTCACTGTATCCAACAGCCGATGCAGGGGGGCCGCCGGCCCGGTGAACCGCTGCAGGACCGCGACGCCATGGTCCAGATCGCGGAAGTCGACCACCGAGAAGGCGTTCAATGCACGCCGCCAACTGTCGATGAAGTCGGCGCTGTACAAGTTATGCAGCCGTTCGCTCAGCGCCTCCCGGTCGGCATTCGAATAATCGAGCTGGTCGCGCTCGCCCAGTGCCCACTGGTCGATCATCGCCATTTCTGCAAACCGCTGCCTGCGTGGCTCGAAGTACTCCCTCGAGCCTTTGGCGGTAAGCATGGGCGCCAGCAAGACATCATCGCCCTTGCTGGAGCCGTCAGCCGACTGATACACCACATCGAAGGCCGGCCCCACCTGATGGCGCAGGTCCAAACCAGTGTGCAACTGTTCCCCGGCCTGCTGTTTGAGGCTCGCATAAACCCGCTCGGGCAGCGGCACCTTGCGCAGTACCTGCTGCACCTGGGCAACACGCTGGCGATACTGCGGCAGATCGGCATCGGCATAGGCCATGGCATACTTCAGGTGCTGCATCAGGTCACGTTGCATTTGCCCCTGGCCCGGGAATGTTTGCTGCCACTGGCGGGCCATCCAGTCCTCGACCCATTCGGGCCGGCGGTTCTGGCGGTCCTCCAGCATCCGGTAAACCCTGAGCGCAGCCATTTGCTGCTCACTGCCAGGCTGCGCCGTCTCCATGGCATTGATTACCCCACTGGCCAGGGCCGGCAGGAAGCGCTTGGCAAGCAAGTTGAGGTAGGCCTCATCGACGCGGGGGCCAATGGCACGCCCCTGATACAGGCCTAGATCGGCAACACCCGGCCAGGCGGCACGATAGTCGCCAAACACCGACACGGCATCGCGGATCTGGTCCAGTGGCCCCAACAGGTTGCGCCCGCTAGGGTCCAGTCGCTGGTCCACTTCGTGGTGGCTGTACTCCCGGCTTTTGGCAAGGACGCTGGCGGCCTTGGCGGAGTTGATATCAAAATATCGTTGCCAACTGGCGATGGTCACGCATATAGCCAGTACGCCCACGCCTGAACCTACCCAGAGCAGGTTGCGCTTGCTGCGCGCCACGCTGATGTTGTCCCCGGCAAGCCCGGCTTCCTGATAGATGACACGCTTGAACGCGTGCTGGATGAAGTAGGTCAGCGCCTTGCCTTGCGCCTTGCCCTCAAGCAATGGCAGCTTCGTCTTGTATGGCTGTGCCGCCTCGCGAACGAAGGCATTGAGCATGTCGCCTTGCTGCACCACCGAGGACCAGTACACGCCACGTACCAAGGCAGGCGTTGTGTAGCAGTCACTTGCCAGTGCTTCTTTCAAGAACCCCAGCAGTATCGGGCGCAGGCCAATCAATTGGGCATGCAACGAAAACAGGCGCGCTCGCAGTGGTGCACCGTCCAGTGCATCGAGCCGCTCTACCACCTGCTCGAACAGCTCGCTGAGCAACCGATCGTAGTGGTCACCATATTCATCGAGCCACGCGTCAAAAGAACCGAGCGCATCCAGCTTGAACGTAAAACCCAGCATCTGCTCCCGCGTGGCTGTGGGGAGCTTTGCGTAGAGCTGATCGAACCCGTCCAACAGGTCGAACTTGGCCAGCACCACATACAACGGCAGGCGCGCGCCCAATTGGCTACCCACCTCATACAAGCGGGTGCGCAAGACCTGTGCCTGAGCAACGCGCTGCTCAGGTGTGCCATGCAACAACGCAGGCAGGTCGACGACCAGTACCACGCCGTTGAGGGCTCTCTGACTGCGATTGCGCACCAGCCAACCCAGCAGGTGCTGCCACAACCTGGCCGAGGTATCGGGTGGCAGTTGCGATGTACCTGGCTCCTCGGCGGGTGAGCCTGATTGCGACGCTGCATTGATGAAGGCGCCCGGCGGATCGATGATCACCGCGTCGTTGCTGACCCACCAGCCTATCGGGTAGGCCAGTGCTTGCGCTTGTTGGCCTCGCCTCTGCACCTTGTCGATGCGGGTCAGCGAGAAGTTCTGTTCGGTATGGTCGATGAAAAGGGTCTTGCCAGCATGCTGGTCGCCCAACACCAGATACCAGGGCAATCGGTACAAGGCGCGTCGCCCGCCGGCATTGTGCAAAAACCGCGAAAGCTCCTGATCCAACGCCTTCTCTTGTGCTTGAACGAACGGCAACGTGCGGTCCAGCTCGGCGGCCACTGCCTGATTGCGTTCAGCCTGCAGGTGGCGATTACGCCTGCGCAACACAACGAGCCAGCCCAGCAGGGGTACCAGCACCAGCACCAGGCTTGCCAGCCCCCGATGGGCCATACTGGCCAACGGCTGCTGCTCACCCCACGTCCATTGCGGACCGAGCCACCAGATAGCCGTCAGCATCAGTGCAGCACCCAGTCCGAGCAGCAACGGCATGGCCAGACCGATACGGGTCACCAGGGGCAAGCCCCAACGTTTGAAGTACTTCCATGGTTGATTCATCAAGACTCCCGTTCCTTGTTCCAGTCAGCCTGCATGTGCGCTGTCGCATACAGCTGAAGACGTTGAAACACCTCAGGTTCCCAGGCGCTGGCGGTGGTTTCCTGCATCGTTCGGGCAACGCCTGCACACAGCTCCTGGGCCAACCACGACACGCCCCTTGCTGCCAACAGGTCGGCAGCAATCACGGTGGTATGGCAGCGCTCACGCGGGGCACGGAAATCCGCTTGCATTCCCTGCAACCTGAGCAAAACCGTTTCAACGCCGCCGGTTTCCAGTTGGTTGATCATCTCTTCGCGCAGGTTGGCAAATTCATGGGCGGCTCCCACTTCGGCTGATGGCCCTTGCGCAGCCTTGAGCCATGCCAGGCATTGGTCGTCGACAAACACCGTGCCGTCGCTGAAGCACAGTTGCTGCAGTGCTGGCATACGCTGCACGAACCGTGCGGTCGCAGCGCGAATGGCCTCAGCCACCTCACCCATCGCCAGCCGCGTTGCGGCAGCCGCCGCCAGGAAGCTGCCGCGAATCCAGTAGGGGCTGGCCGTCACACTTTTTTCGATCCGCTGGAGCATGGCTGCGTCAACCGCGGTGCCCGCAACGGCATCTTCATAATCACCGGCAATATCCTGTGGCACGGCCATCAGCTCGGTACGGTTGCCTTGCTTGATGTGGGGTGCCACCTGGATGTGGGCCCACAAGCCGAACCGACGTAGCTGATAACCCGTCGGGTCGTAGGGATCCTGCTGATTGATCAGCTCGGCCATGGTCAGCACGGCCCGGCGTGACTCGCGCTCGTTTCCCAGTGACACGCGGGGCGTCGGTGTGGCAACGACTTCGGCCAGGGGTTCAGGCTTGGTGCGTGTCGCACAAACCTTGGCTGTAGCCGGTTCGCCCGCGCCGCTGGCACGTTCCACGTATTTGCCCAGCTGGCGCTCCAGCTCGCTCACTACAACTTCATCCAGCTGTGCGATGGCCTGCTGCTGTCGTAGGCGTTGCATCGCATGCTGAGCCGCCGCGGCGTGAGCCGGGCCATACGTGAAGCGATCCAGGCGCGGCAGTGCTTCGATCAATCGGTTGAGCACCATCCCCACCAGCTTGCGCTTGCCGAGGAAGCCTTTGGGGCCAGGCTTTGGATGAGCGGTCTCCCAGTAGCCTTCGACGATGCCGCCCAGCAATGCCAAGGTGTATCCCCAGCGTTCCCAGCAGCCAGTTCGCAACCACGCCACGCTCAGGTGCGCGACGATGCGCAAATGCTTGCACTGCTGGCCCAGGTACTGTCGGGAGGCTTCCTCGATGTAGGACCAGTCGATTGAAGATGCCTGCAACCCGCCGAGCTTGACCATTTCCTGGTCTATGGCCTGGTAGGTTTCGTCCTCCACATCGAACAGACCTGCCGGTGCTTGGGCGTCGATGGGGGCCAGCAGCCAGGCAATGTCCTGCGCGGTGACCTCTGCTACCAACGACATGTCTTGCGCGCCTCGTCGATGAGCGGGTCGAGTCCCTGAGCATCAAAAATCAACCCATTGACGGCCGGGTTGTCACTCTCGACCTGAATACGACGAGCCCCGATCAATGGCTTGATCTGTTCGATGCCCGGCAAGCCCCTGCCGGCATCGAGCACCTGGCCGTTCTCCGTCACCTGCCATGGCGTAGGCACGGTCGAACCACGATCCCCCATCAATCGCACCTCCACTCGGCCGGCCTGGATGGGCTGTGCAGCGATCAACTGCAATCTGGAAATGTTCTGCACACAGCTGATCACCAGGTAGGGATGTGGTGCGGCTGAAGCGATTGCCGGCGCCGAGATCATCAGCCCGTCCTCTGCAGACTTGAGGCGAAAAGTCAGGTCCTCTGCGAGTCGTCCCGCCTGATGCGCCATCACGCGCCGCAACGTGGGCGATTCTTGCTCCGGCGCAGGCCATTGCATCGGCGCGAGGTGCGCAGGCGTTCCGGCTGATTTGTCGAAACAAGCCAAGCGCTCAAGGTTGGATACGATTCGCTGGCAATCTTCATCGGAATAGACGGTTATCGAAAGGAAACCGAGTATCAGCGAAAGACTTAACTTGTAGGTTTTTTTACCAATCATCGCAAGAAAACTTCCTGTCAATAATACATGCATCCTATTTGATCGGCGGACTTGCAAGACCACTTCCAGGCACTCCATGACCCAAAAGCGAAATGAGCCTAGCCCATAAAAATAAAGTGCCACAAGTAAATATTTTGTGGCATTTTCGCTCTCGACGAACAGCAACACCGACGGCATGGTTTTTAGGTGGCCAGTAAAAAGTCCCGCCATTTTGTTTGTGCCTCATGGCAATGCTGCGGGAATTTCCTACATGTCGCTTTAAGCCAAGAGACAACTACCAGGAACAACACCCTACAAACCAAGGAGAGGTTCTGTGATGTCAAAGCCCACTGGATCGGTTGCACCTAAAGAACGCATCAACATCAAATATGTACCCGCCACTGGCGACGTACAGGCCGAAGTAGAGCTACCGCACAAGATGTTGGTGCTGGGCGACTTCGGCCTCAGTGAGGCCCGTGCGCTAGAAGACCGTTCGGTCATGCGCATTGATAAACACAGCTTCAACAACGTATTGAACGACGCCGGTGTCAGCCTGGCCATGTCTGTGCCTTCGATGCTCGGCACTGCCCCCGATGCGGAGCTGGCGGTCAGCCTGCAGTTCAACTCGATCAACGATTTCGGGCCAGACCGCATCGCCCGCCAGGTCCCGGAGCTGCACAAACTGCTGGAACTTCGCGAAGCGCTGGTTGCCCTGAAAGGCCCCCTGGGCAACGTGCCGGCGTTCCGCAAGCAACTGCAGCAGCTGCTGAACAACGAGCAAGCGCGCAAACAACTCGCCGAAGAACTGGACCTGGTGCTTGAGGCGCCAAAAGAAGATTGAGACAACGGAGCGTCCCATGCCAAAACCAACCAGCACTCCTGTCGCCGTTGAAACAACTGGCGCGACACCCAGCAATGCCACCTTGCTCGACCAGGTCATGGCCCAAACCAAACTGACACCCGCACAAGAGGGCTACCAAGTTGCTCGCCTGGGTGTAACTGCCTTTATTGCTGAAATACTCAAAAGCCATGATCCCGATCAATTAATCAATAAACATCGCGTTGACCAGATGATTGCGGAGCTGGACCGGGTGCTCAGCAAGCAGATGGATGCCATCCTGCACCAGCCCGACTTCCAGCAACTTGAATCCGCCTGGCGCAGCCTCAAGTTTCTGGTCGACCGTACGGACTTTCGCGAGAACATCAAGCTTGAAGTCTTGCATGTCAGCAAGGACGACTTGCTCGATGATTTCGAGAATGCGGCCGACATTACCTGCAGTGGCATCTACAAGCACGTTTACACTGCGGGTTACGGCCAGTTTGGTGGCGAGCCGGTTGCGGCCATGGTCGGCAACTACAACTTCGGGCCCTCTTCCCCCGATATCAAGCTACTGAGTTACATGGCCTCGGTCGGTGCCATGTCACATGCGCCTTTTCTCGCCGCGCCCTCCCCTGAGTTCTTCAACCTGAGCAGCTTCGAAGAGCTGCCCAACCTGAAGGAGATCAAGGACATTTTCGCCGGCCCACGCCATGCCAAGTGGCGTGCCTTCCGCGAAAGCGAAGATGCCCGCCACACCGCGCTGATCGGGCCACGCTTCATGCTCCGCTCGGCCTATCACCCTCAGGAACAATCGATCACCAGCTTCAATTACCAAGAACACATCGACGGGAAGCACGAGCGCTACTTGTGGGGTAACTCCGCCTTCCTGCTGGCCAGCTGCATCAACGACAGTTTTGCCCGCTACCGCTGGTGCCCGAACATCATCGGCCCACAGTCGGGCGGTGCCGTCGAAGACCTGCCGGTGCACCTGTACGAGTCGCTCGGTCAACTGCAGGCAAAGATCCCTACCGAAGTGCTGATCTCCGACCGCAAGGAGTTCGAGCTGGCCGAAGAGGGCTTCATCGCCCTGACCATGCGCAAAGACAGCGACAACGCCGCGTTCTTCTCAGCCAACTCGGTACAAAAACCCAAGCACTTCCCCAAGACCCCGGAAGGCTTGCAAGCCCAGACAAACTACAAGCTCGGCACGCAGCTGCCTTACCTGTTCATCGTCAACCGGCTGGCCCACTACATCAAAGTGCTGCAGCGCGAGCAGATCGGTAGCTGGAAAGAGCGCAAGGACCTTGAGTCCGAACTGAACAAATGGATCAAGCAGTACGTTGCCGACCAGGAAAACCCGTCAGCCGATGTACGCAGCCGTCGCCCGTTGCGTGCTGCGCGGGTCGAGGTTTCGGACGTTGCCGGTGATCCGGGCTGGTACCAGGTTTCGCTCGCCGTGCGCCCGCACTTCAAGTACATGGGGGCGAATTTCGAAATCTCCCTGGTGGGCAGGCTTGATACCCAATGAGTGGATTTTTCGATGGCTTGGTGACGAATCAGTTCGCAAGCCGTGTGCCGTCCAGGCAAGAGAACGCTACCCAGAAGTTAGCTGCCATCAAGCTTCATCTGGAAACGCTGCTCAACGCTCGCCAGGGTTGCTCACAAAGCAGCCCTGAGCTGGGCCTGCGTGACTTCAACGGGCACGACGTCAGCAGTGGCGACCTCCTGAAGCAAGTGAGCGCGGACATCCGCCGCACCCTTCAACACTTTGAGCCGCGTGTGCAGGTGCGAACGCTCAAGGCCGTGCCCGGTTGTCATGCCCCCCTGGAGCTGCATTTCAGGCTGGACTGCCTCGTGCAGGTCAACAACCACACGGAGCAGCTGCAACTGGAGCTGCTGGTCAACGGCCATAGCCGCCACACCCGCGTGAGGTGACCCCATGTCACTCAAGGATCGTTTCAGCGAAGAGTTACGTTACCTCCACGAACTGGGAAACGACTTCGCCCAGGACAGCCCACAGCTTGCCCGACTGCTCGGCAAGGGTGGCAGCGACCCGGATGTCGAACGCCTGATCGAGGCCTTTGCGTTCCTGACGGCCAAGCTGCGGCTCAAGCTGGAAGACGACCTGCCGGAGCTGACGCACCCGATGCTGCAGCTGCTGTGGCCCAATTACCTGCGGCCCCTGCCAAGCGCCACGATCATTCAGTTCACGCCTCGCAAGCAGGCCCTCAGCCAGTCGCAATCTATCCCCAAGGGCTCACGGCTCTTTTCCAAGCCCGTGGACGGAGTGCCCTGTGAGTTTCGCACTTGCACGGCGGTGGACATTCATCCGTTCGAGATCGACGCGGTGGGTGCAACCCAGACACTCAGCAGTTCGGTGGTGCGGCTTGACCTGCGGACCTTGGTCGAGCGGCCATTGAACACTCTGGGCTGCGCCGGTCTCGATTTTCATCTGAGTGGTGATACCCAAACTGCCCGCACACTGTATCTGTGGTTGTCCCAGTACCTTGAACAGGTCAGCGTGACCATCAATGGCGAGGTTCGCCGGCTGCCGGCCAGCAGCATCGTCTTCCCGGGTTTCAGCCCAGGCGAAGCGCTGCTGCCTTACCCAAAGAACGTCTTCGACGGTTATCGGATCCTGCAGGAATACTTTGTATTTCCCGAGCGTTTCCACTTCTTCAGTGTAACCGGGCTGGAGAAGACCTGGCCCGATCAGGCGTCTCAGCAGGTCGGCCTGGCATTTCATTTCACTCGCCAGTTACCTGATTCGCTGCGTGTCAGCAGCGCCGACTTCAGCCTGTTCTGCACGCCTGCGGTAAACCTGTTCAGCCACAGCGCCGAGCCTATCGACCTGTCCAGCCGGTCCGCCCAGGCCGCGCTTACGCCCCGAGGTGAGCAGCGTCACGCCTATGAAATCTTCAGCGTCGATCAGGTCATCAGCACCCGCACGACAACTGACGGCAGTACCGGCGAACACCTGCGAACCTTCCGTCCCTTCGAATCGTTCGCCCATGAAATCGAGCATGTGCAAGGGCGCACGGCATTGTACTACCGCCACACACTGGAAGAATCCCTGCAGGGCGAGGGTGTCACGCACCGCATCGCGTTCGTGCGGGCCGACGCCAACGCCTACATCGGCCAACTGGAAACAGCGTCCATCGACCTGACTTGTACCAACCGCGACCTGCCGCTGGCGTTAGCCGTCGATGACATCAATGTGATTTCCGAAGTCACGCCTCCCCTGGCCACCTACACCAACCTTCGTCCGCCCACCCGCCCCTGTCGGCCGGTACTGGACGGGCAGTTGCAATGGGCCCTGATCTCCAACATGTCGCTCAATTACCTGTCGCTGCTCTCGGCCGAGCCGCTGAAAGCGGTCATCAATGCCTATGACTTCGCCGCCCTGCATGACATCCAGCAAACCCGCACCACCCGCAAACGCCTCGATGGCATTCAGGATGTTCAAACAGAACCCCTGGATTGGCTGATCAAGGGCCAGCCCATCCGCGGCTTGCGTACACGGCTGAAGCTGGATCAAGGCGCATTTCTCTGCGAAGGCGACCTGTACCTGTTCGGTTGCGTGCTTGCGCACTTCTTCGCCTTGTACGCCAGCATCAACTCCTTCCACCAACTGGAAGTGATCAACACCACCAACAACGAGCACTACACATGGCCCATCCAGACCGGCAAACAACCGCTGATCTAGCCGACAAGCTGCTCGCCGAGGCGCATCAGTACAACTTCTATCAGTTGCTGGAGCGCCTGCACGGCTTGCACGGGGATGACCTGGAGCCCCGCTGGCCGGACCACGCCACCCGGCTGCGCGTGCGGCTTGCCAGCGATCCGCGGCTGACCTTTCCCGTGTCCGACGTGTACAAGGCCGAACGCATGCCTGAAACAGACGACCGCTATCGCGTGTGCACCACCTTCATGGGGCTGCACGGCACCGACTCGCCCTTGCCAACCTATTACCTGGAAGAAGTGGCCTACGAGCACGCCCACGGCATCGGCGTGCGGCCGGCCTTCTTCGACTTCTTCAACCACTACCTGCTGAGCCTGTTGCATCGCATCTGGCGCAAATACCGCTATTACATCCGCTTCCAGCCGGGCGCGACCGATGGCTTCTCGCAGTACATCTTTGCCCTGCTCGGGTTGAATGACAAACAGCTGCGCGGCGACACCGCGCTGCCCTGGAGCCGGCTGCTCAGTTTCGCCGGGGTCATCGCCAGTCGCAGCCGTGCGCCGGGCACCGTCGCCGGCATCATCGCCCACTGCTTCGACTTGAAGCAGGTGCACATCCGCGAGTTCGAAACCCGCTCGGTCCCCACCACAGTCAGGCAATGGGTCAGCCTTGGCCGCAGCAATGGCCAGCTGGGCAGCTCCTTCACGGTCGGCAGCCGCACACGAACCCGCAGCAGCAAGTTCACCCTGGTCATCAGTGAACTCGACCAGGACCAACTACGCGCCCTGCTGCCCCGCGGCATCAACTTCAATCGCGTGCGCGCGCTCATCGACTTTCTACTGCGTGATGGCCTGGCCTACGACCTGGAGTTGCGCCTGAAGCAGAACGCATTGTCGCCCTTCTGCCTGCACGCCCGCCAAGGCGCCTACCTGGGCTGGACCAGTTTTGTCGATGACCGTCACGGCCAGATCAGCCCTGTCGTGCGGTTTCGGGGGCGCTCATGAACACATTGACCTTGCGCATCACCAACCTCGGCCAGCTGCAACACACGGACACTGCCCGACACCAGTTCGATAGCGAAGGCGGCACCATCGGCAGCGTGGGAACCACCTGGCTGATCAACGATCGTGAACGGGCGGTTGCGCCGCTCCACTGCGAGATTCGATGGATCGAAGACGGCTTCTGCGTGATCGACCGCTGCCAACGCACCTTCCTCAACGACAGCCTCGCCAGCTTGGAGCCGCTCACCGCCAGGCGGCTGCGCGAGGGTGACCGACTGCGCATTGGCGCCTGTCGGCTGCAAGTGCAGCTTTCACAAGCCGAAGTGCGCTCACTGGCGGATCTGGTCAGCCCTGACCACAGCACCCTTGATCAATGGCTACTCGACCGCCCAGCCCAGGCGTGGCAACCCGCTTCGGCCAGCAGCGAGCTCGCTGGTGAAATCTGCTCGGTCTTCGAGCCGGGCATGGGCAACGACCCCTTGGCGGCATTGGATACAGTGACGAGGCCTGCGCCAGAGAGCTCACTGGAACGCCTGTTTGCAGGAGAACGCCCATGACCCGTCATTCATTCACGGCCAGTCTGCTGACGGCGCTGATCGGGATCTCGGGTTGTACGGCCCTGAGCAAAGTGGGCCAAGTGATCATGGACCCCTCGTTGCCCGTCGGCCCGCCCAAGGCACACCCCACCCAGGTCGCGTTCAGCATCAACGCCAGCCCCACGCTCAACAGCAACCCCAGCAGCGTCGAGGCCTCAGCTGAACAGGAAGGCGCGCTCGAGCCCAACCCCTACGCGGTCAACCTGAGTGCAGCCGACCCCTACCTGCTCACCGAGAAAGTCGGGAACCTGTTCGATTACCTCCAGGAACAGTTCCCGGCAATGTCGCCCGTGCCGCTGCCAATGGACGATGGCGAGGATCCGCCTCGTTCCCCAATGGAAGACAGTACCCCCGGCAACTACGACGACCCGACAGTGGTGCTGAGCCTGCCGCGTAGCACCACCGGGGGCACCGAGGCGCTCGCTACGCCCATGGCCATCAAGATCCTGCAACTGCGCGACGACTCTTTCCTGCACAACAGCGCTTACGAACTGCTGGACGAGGACCCTGCCAAGGCGCTGCGCAGCACCTACATCCGCGATGACGATTACATGCTGCGCCCAGGCCAGTTCAAGTTCATTCCCTTTGCGCCCATCGAGCCGGAAACACGTTTCGTTGCGGTAATCGCCAATTACCGGAACAAGGAAGACGCCAAGTGGAGCGACGTGCTGCGCATACCTCCACACGGCCAGCAAATCGTCCTGTCGGTGTTGCTCAACGACACGCAAGTCCTGCTCAAGGAAGAAGACTGATGGCGCCTGCAACCCTGCCCTTCTCACTGACTCACGCTGACACGGAGCGCTCATGAGCTCACGAAACCCCGTCCTGTGGCCTGAAGGCCTGTTCGTCAAACCGCAGCATTTCCAACAGGCTGCCCGCGCTGCCGAAGCAGCCCTGCATCAACGTCTCGGCAGCCTGAACGCAGCTTTTTATGGCTTCAGTGAACTGCAGTTGAACGACGAATACCTGAGCCTGGGCAAGATCGCCATCACCCGTGCGCGGGGCATCATGCCAGACGGCACGGTGTTCGATATCCCTGCAGACCTGCCACCACCCCCACCGCTGGAAATCGATGACGACGGCGCCAAGGACAGCGAAATCTACCTGTGCCTGCCGCTGCGTACCGAGGGTGGCCGCGAGGTGAGCTGGCCCGACAACGCCGCCAATTTCCGTTACAGCGCCCAGGCCCTGGAAATCAAGGACACCCATAGCACCGACGGTGACCTGGTGCAGGTCGACCTGGCGGTGCCCAACCTGCAGCTCAAACGCAAGGCCGACGACAGCAGTGCCTATACCCGCCTGGCCCTGGCCCGCATTCTGGAGCGGCGCCCCGATGGCAGCCTGCAGCTGGATGAGGGGTTCTATCCGACCAGCGTCTCGGTGCGTGCCGTACCGGCACTGCAACGCTTTCTTGAGGAAATCACCAACAGCCTGCGCGAGCGCGCGCGCAACCTCGCCGCCCGCATTGGCGCTTCTGGGCAGTCCGGTATCGCCGACATCCGCGACTTCAACCTGCTGCAAGCCATGAACCGTTGGTGGCCGTGTTTTCAGCATCTGGCCAGGCAAGGTCAGACACACCCCGAGCAGTTGTACCTGTGCATGAGCCAGGCGTGTGGCGAGTTCGTCACCTTCACCGACGAGAGCCGGTTGCCACAGGAGTACCCCGCCTATCACCACACCGCGCTACGCACGTCGTTCAAGCCTCTGCAAGAAACCTTGCGCCGGGCACTGAGCACGGTGCTGCAGCCCCGCGCCGTCTCGCTGCCGCTGAAGACGCAGGAGTTCGGGCTCATGACCACCACACTGGAAGACCGTCGCCTGATCGATGAAGCCGACTTCATCCTGGCAGTGCGCGCCAATGTGCCACCGCCAACCTTGCGCCAGATGTTCGTGCAGAAGGCAAAAATCGTCTCGCTGGAATCGTTGAACGAGGCCGTGCCGCTGCAACTGCCCGGTATTCCACTGGTGCCGCTGCCCGTGGCGCCTCGGGATCTGCCCTTCCATGCAGGCTTCACCTACTTCGAACTGGACCGCCGCGACCCAAGCTGGGCGGACATGAAGACGTCCAATGGCTTCGGTGTTCATGTCGCGGGCGAGTTCCCGGGCCTTGAACTGCAGTTCTGGGCAATCAGGAGCGAGTGACGTGAAAGAAAACAACACCGCCCCCACTGATGCGGCACAGGTTGAGAACGAAAAACTGCAGACGATCATCGAGGCGTCATTGTCCGGCGACTCGCCCGCAGAAGCAGAAAGCGCCGAACAGAAGCCCAAGCCAGAGCCTGTGCAAGCAGGCTACGCAGCCGACCCGGACTTCCAGCTGCGAGGCGGCTTCGCAAACCTGATGCTGGATGCGGCGGCCCCCTTGTTCGGCCTGGTCATGCGCCTGCGCACACTGGACGAATTGCCCAACATCAAGGACGTGCACCGACAGGTGCGCAACCAGGTCGACAACATCAGGGAAGAGATGCGCCAGCACGGCTACGAGCACACTCAACTACTGGCCTACTCATACGGACTGTGCCTGTACATCGATGAAGCGGTCATGGAAACACCCTGGGGCCGGACCAGCTGCTGGAGCCAGGAACCCCTGCTGAGCATCTTCCACGACGAAACCTGGGGTGGGGAGAAGATTTTCACCGTGCTCGCCCGCCTGATGCAGGAGCCCGAACGCTACCAGGACGTACTGGAGTTCATGTACTTCGCGCTTTGCCTTGGCTTGAAGGGCAAATACGCCATCGCAACGAAAGGTGAAGAGTCGCTGAACCAGCTCATTCACCAGCTGCACGGGATCATCCGCGAACTGCGCGGCCCCGTGCCGGAGTCGGTCGGCGATCCCTACACCAACGTGGCCCCGCGCAATTTCCGCATGAGCCGGCAATGGCCGTGGTGGAGCCCGTTGGTCATTTGCGCCCTCGCCATGGCGGTGGCCTACGGCATCTACAGCTACCGGTTGCACCTGATTACCACCGAGGTGCTGGAGTCGCTCAACGGCATTTTGCAGCAGTAAAGCGCCAAGAACTGGCACCACTGAACTCTACGAATTGACGAGGCATTTGCTTCGTTGACAAGCCCATCGTTCCCGATGGCCACGCCACCCCGAGTGCGCGTGCTCTATCCACATGGACGCAGGAGAACTGCCATGCCAACACCCGCCTACATCAGTATCACTGGTCAAAAACAAGGCAACATCACCGCTGGCGCATTCACCGCTGACTCCGTTGGCAACATTTACCGGGAAGGCCACGAAGATCAAATTCTCGTTCAAGAAGTCAAACATCGCATCACCTTGCCCACGGATCCACAGAGCGGTCAGCCGACCGGCGAGCGGGTGCATGGACCGCTGATCTTCACATGCACTCTGAACAAGGCGGTACCTCTGCTGTACGGCGCGCTCTCCAGTGGAGAAATGCTGCCTGAAGTCGAGCTCAGCTGGTATCGGACCTCGATCGAAGGCGTTCAGGAGCGCTTCTTCACTACCAAGCTGATCGACGCTGTAATTACTGATATCGATCTTGAAATGCCGCATATCCAAGACACGGACAATAAGGAATTCACACAGTTCTTCAAAGTATCGATGGCCTACCGTGGCATTGAATGGGAGCACATTACTGCAAGCACCGCTGGCTCTGATGACTGGCGCAAAGGAACAGGAACGGGAGCGGCAGCAGCTGCCTGATTTGACAATGCAGTTCCAAGTGGAACTTCCTGCTCGGACTTCAACGTTCAGATCAGCGAAACAGGCCACGAGGGCAGCTGCTGAGCGAAACCAACAGTGCCGGGTTGTTGCGGTACCAATACGACGAGTTGGGCAACCTGCAGACCCTCACGTTGTCCGAACGTGACGGATCGCCGTGCGGTTCATGTGCACGGCGATTTACAAAACCTCCCTCAAGACGCGCGATTGAAGGCTCGGCCCGGCCTCAGGCCACGCCATCCAACCCCATCTGCCAGAAATCAGCCTCCAGCCGCGAAGCCTGGCCAAAGATCTGTGCCAGCTCGACAAACCGCTGCTCGGTCATGCTCCGCGCCGCCAGTTCATCCAGATGCTTGCGCGCCGCTGCAGCCACGCCCTGGTAAGCCTCGCCAGCATATTCGCCAATCCATTCCCGGTACGGGTGCTCGCTCAGGTCGCCAATGCGCTCCGCCAGCGTGCGGCCGATCTCGGCGTAGCCAATCACGCACGGTGCCAAGGCCACATGCAATTCGAGCAGGTCACCGGCCGCGCCGCAGTCGAGCACGTAACGGGTGTATGCCACGGTCGCCTGGTGCTCCGGCGCGGCCTGGATATCGGCCTGGGACAAGCCCCAGCGCGCGCACAAGCGCAGGTGCAGCTCGGTCTCGTCAAGAATCGCCGCCAGGCCTGCCTGGGCGGCGCGGATATCCGCCGGCAGGCGGCTCTTGTAGGCGGCCAGGGCCCAGGCGCGGGCGAACTGGATGAGGAACAGGTAGTCCTGGATCAGGTACGTGCGGAAGGCTTCTTCCGGCAGGGTGCCCTCGCCCATCTGCCGCACGAAGTCGTGGTCGACATAGCGGTTCCACTGCCCGGCAGTCGCAGCCTTCAAACGCTCGAAAATATCCATGCTCACGCCTCCTCGGTGTAGACGGCGTCGAAGAAGGCAAGCTCCAGCTCAACGGTACGTGCGTAGAAATCACTGGCCAATGCGGCCTCCTGGGGGCCGACCCGGTCCAGCTCGGACTTCAGGAAAGCGACGAAATCGCAAAAAGCCGGGTTGTCGTGCAGGGTGATCCATTCGGCGTAGACGAAGTTGGCCGGCAATGGCTTGGGGGCCTTGATCGCCCAGTCCAGGTACAGCCCTTCGGCAACGTTCAGCACGGCCAGTGCGGCGGCGTAGGAACGGCTGGCTGCGGCCTCGCGCATGATGGCCTTGAAACCGGCGGTAGGTGCTGTGTCTGCAGGCTCGTTGCGCTGCGCCGGGCTGACGTCCAGCGCTTCGAAAGCACGCAGGAAATAGGTGTTTTCGTCGCTGGAGATCATCCCTGCGAAGCGGCCAAAACGCAGGCGGGCCTCGAAGGTGTCGGCGGTGGCGATGGCGGCGCCGAGCAAGGTCAGGAAGCTGTCGAGAAAGCGGTGGTCCTGGACCAGGTAGCGAACCATGATCGGGTCGGCCACGCTGCCCGCGCAGAGTTCGCTGACGAAACGGTGGCCGACGGCGGCCGACCAGGTCGGTTGGTTCTGGCGTTGCAGGGTTTCGCTGAAGCGTTCGTTCATGGTGTGGCCTCACAGTGAGGCCGGCAAAAGGCAGGTCCGGCAGTCCCATCCCTTCGCCGGCATTATCCGGATCAGGTTCGAAGGGTCACCGCGCTGCTGCTGCCAGCGGTTTCTCAGCCCGTTGCCGGGCTCCCCTTGGTGGGCAACAGGTATACAGCGCCAATCACGAATTGTCACCACTCCCATCACCGGAGTTGGGCCCAGCACTGCCCAGTTTTGGGGGCCTACACCCGGTCTTTGACACCCCGTTATTTAGCGCACCTCAGGCGCCACAAGGAATTGTTTAACAAAGCATTACCGAAACATCTGTTGGCACAGCCGTTGCTCAGGCCATAAAAACCCGGCAATACGCCATTGATGGCCCATAGCCATTTAGCCGTGAGCGAGGCAACAGGCAATGAAAACCCCTGCCGTGATCCACCCCAACAGCCACGCCTTCAAATTGTCCGCCGTGACCGCGCTGATGCTCAGCCTTGGGCTGATCTCAGCCATGGCCTCCTCGCTGGATGACGTCAGCCAGCCACCGCCGACGGACCCGTCGCATTACGATGACCAGCCGGCCGACCCGGGCCCGGCACTGCTCAACCTGTTCAACCTGCCCGAGGCCAACCAGGGCTCGCTGGAACTGCAAAACGGGGTATACGGCGACCGTGCTACCAACCGCGTCGACAACGTGCTGCCGCCCGCCCTGCAGACCTCACGCAATTACCCTACCAATGGCAAGCCGAGCCCGCTGTTCGGTGCGCAGCCGTTCACCCAGCAACTGCTGCTGTTCGAGGAATTCGGCCCGGAGAAACTCGACCCCAACCTGCCGCCACCGAACCTGACCTTCCCGGTCCCCACGCTGGGCGCAGCCCCGGCGCAAGACCCGGACGTGGTGGCCCGCAGCAGCCCCAACGGCAACGCCCTGGAAGCCTTCCTCAAACAACCGGGCCTTTACCCGTTCCCGACCCAGTACGCCAACACCCTCGACCGCAACCCGTGGAAGGCGCAGATCGAGATGTTCCTCAACCGCAACTCGGTCGGCTCGCCGGCGGAAGGCCGGCCACCAGGAAAAGGCTGGTCGCACCAGCGCTGGAACGAGTTCTACCCCCAGGCGGCGTTCAAGACCGCACAGGCGGGTGCGCGCATCAACCAGGGGCTGCGTGACCGCAAGCAGTTGCACAACTATGCCGTTGGCGAGTTCGCGCCGGGCGGGCTGTATTACCAGACCTCGGACATCCCGACCACCCTCGGCACCACCAAGGGCATCGACCCCCGCTTCCACCCGAACTTCCCGCAGCAGAACCACAAATCGCTGTGGACCTTCGACGGCACCTTCCCGCCGAAGCTGCTGATGGTTCGTTATGGCCAGCCGGTGCTGATGCGCCACTACAACGCGCTGCCGATCGACCCGGCGGCCAACGCAGGCTTTGGCTTGCATACCATTTCCACCCACGAGCACAACGGTCACTCGCCAGCCGAGAGCGATGGCTTTGCCAACGCCTACTTCTTCCCAGGCCAGTACTATGACTATCGCTGGCCGATCCAGCTGGCCGGCTACGACACCATCAACACCCGCGCCGAAGACCCGCGCGCCGCGTTCCCCTGCTCGCCGGGCGAGACCCTGTTCGTCAACGACGCCAACCCAGGGCTCAAGACTTGCGAGAACGGCAGCATCAAGATTCGTGGCGACTGGCACGAAACCATGAGTACCCACTGGTTCCACGACCACATGATGGATTTCACGGCGCAGAACGTCTACAAAGGCAACGCCGTGATGATGAACTACTACAGCGCCATCGACCGCGGCAACGAAGCGCTGCAGGACGGCGTCAACCTGCGCTTCCCCAGCGGTACGGCCATGCCGTGGGGCAACCGCGACTACGACGTCAACCTGGTGATCGCCGACAAGGCCTGGGATCAGAACGGCCAGCTGTGGTTCAACCCGTTCAACACCGACGGCTTCCTCGGCGACCAGGTGCTGGTCAACTGGCAGTACCAGCCCAAGCTCAAGGTTCGCGCCCGCAGCTACCGCTTCCGTATCCTCAACGGCTCGGTGTCGCGCTACTTCAAGTTTGCCGTGGTGCGTGAAATCGCCGGCAACAGTGGCGAGTTCAAGGGGCCGTCCGGCTCCAACGTGTCGTACGCCCGGGTGCCGTTCCACATGATCGCCAACGACGGCAACATCATGGAACACGCCGTGCCGTTCGACGGCACCATGGACCTCAACGGCGACGGCAAGACCGACGACAACAACGCCATCCTGCCGCTGCAAGGCATCGCCGAGCGTTACGACATCATCATCAACTTCGCCAAGAACGGGATCAAGGTCGGCGACAAGCTGTACATCGTCAACATCATGGAGCACGAAACCGGCAAGGGCCCGAAACAGGCTATTTCGCTGGCCGACGTGCTGTCCGAGAAGTACAAGGCGGTGATCAAGCAGACCAGCAACGGGCCTGAATGGGACAGAGGCGACCCGGTAGTCGGCAAGGTCATGCAGTTGGTCGTGCAGCCCTACAACGGCACCGACGTGAGCATGGACCCGAGCGCCTACGAACCGGCCAAGCCGGGCAAGGCCGAAGGCCTGAAGATGATCCCGCTGACCATCGACCGCACGGCCGTCGCCGACCAGGCCAAGCTCAAGGCCGCACGGCACCGCGAGTTCACCTTCGGTCGCTCCGACGGCACCGACACCACTCCCTGGACCATCAAGACCGACGGTGGTTTCGGCTACAGCATGGACCCTCGGCGCATCTCCGCGGCAGCGCAACTGGCCAACGAAGCGACCCAAGGTGGCTTCAGCGGAGACGGTACCCTGGAAGTGTGGAAGATCAAGAACGGCGGCAGCGGCTGGAGCCACCCGGTGCATGTGCACTTCGAGGAAGGCGTGGTCCTCAGTCGTGATGGCAAGGCTCCACCGGAATGGGAAAAATGGGCGCGCAAGGACGTCTACCGCATCGGCCCGGACGCCGACTCCTCGAGCGAAGTGGAAATGGCCATTCACTTCCGCGAGTTCGCCGGTACCTACATGGAGCACTGCCACAACACCCAGCACGAAGACAACTCGATGCTGCTGCGCTGGGACATCGAGCACCCTGGGCAATTCCAGGTGATGCCAACGCCGCTGCCGGGCTGGGATGGCGTTCAGTACATGGCTTCGGTGGGCCTGCCGACCTTCCGCACCGCCAGCAACAACAATCAGGACCCGGCCAACAAGCCACCGGTGGCGGTGAACGACAGTGCCGCGACCACGGCGGGCAAACCGATCGTGATCAACGTACTGGCCAACGACACCGACCCTGAAGGCAACCTGCCGCTGACCGTGAAAGGCCTCAACCAGCCTGATTCCGGCAAGGGTACGGTCAGCACCGACGGCACCACCGTGACCTACACGCCGCCGGCCACGGTCGACACCCCGTTCACCGCCAGCTTCGCCTACACGGCGCGTGACGCCAAAGGTGCCGATTCGCTGAACCAGGCCACGGTCAGTGTTGCGGTGGGCCCTGCCGTGGTCGCGGACCAGATCGAAGTCAGCAGCGCTGTGGTGCAGGTGCGCAGCAACAACCGCTACACCTGGGACATCTCCGGCACCACCTCGGTGGCCAGCGGCAACAGCATCACGGTGACCGCAGCCACCACCGGTGGCCCGCTGAACCTGGGCACGGCGACGCTGACGACGGCTTCCAGCGGGGCGCGCTGGCGGTTGTCGGTGACCACCACCGGTAACGGCCCGGCGACACCGGCGACGATCACCGTGAAGTCGGCACTGGGCCAGAGCGTGACGGCGCCCATCAGCATCAAGTGATACGCGTTGCAGAGGGGCCGCTTTGCGGCCCTTTCGCGATAAAAGGCCGCTCCTGCAGCGGCCCTCACCGCAACTCAGAGGACGTAAATCATGGCCGTGTCATGGCGTGTTCTGCTTGCCCTCACCCTGTTCGCCGCCGGTACCCACTACTGGCCGATCAAACCCGCCCAATCGGCACCTTCGGCCGAAGCCGCCACACCCTGGGGCGCCAGCTACTTCCCCAACACACCGCTGGTGACCCAGGACGGCAAGAAAGTGCGTTTCTTCGACGACCTGATCAAGGACAAGGTGGTGGCGATCAACTTCATCTTCACCGGCTGCTCCGACTCCTGCCCGGTGGAAACCGCCCGCCTGCGCCAGGTGCAGAAAATCCTCGGTGACCGGGTCGGCAAGGACATCTTCCTCTACTCGATCAGCATCGACCCCTATAACGACACCCCCGCCACCCTCAAGCGCTACGCCGAAAAATTCGGCATCGGCCCCGGCTGGACTCTGCTCACCGGCGAACCTGACGATATCGAACAGCTGCGCCGGCGCCTGGGCCTGTATATCGAAGGCCTGGAGAACGGCCGCTCCAAGGACCACAACCTGAGCCTGATCATCGGCAACCAGGCCACGGGCCGCTGGATGAAGGCCTCACCCTTCGAAAACCCGTACATCCTTGCCGACCGCCTGGGCAACAGCCTGCACAACTGGAAGCAGGCCAGCGCCATGGCCAACGACTACGCCAGCGCGCCGGAAATCCGCCCGCCCAGCAGCGGCGAACAGATCTTCCGCACCCGCTGCTCCTCCTGCCACACCGTGGGCAACACCGAACCCGGCCAGCCCGGCATCGGCCCCGACCTGCTCGGTGTGACCCAGCAACGCGACCCCAGCTGGCTGATACGCTGGCTCAAGGAGCCGGACCAGATGCTGGCCGAGAAAGAGCCATTGGCCACCCTGCTCTTCGAGCAGTACAACCGCCTGGCCATGCCCAACATGCGCCTGGGCGATACCGAGATCACCGCACTGATCACCTACCTGCAGGAAGAGACCACGCGCATACAGGCGCCCCTGGCTGATCGGGGGAAACCTTAAAGGCAATTAGCCAGCAGTCATGAGCCTGTCATCTGACTGTCGTATTTTTCGACCATCACCCAGGGTCGGGAATACCAGCAGTGATCCGCCGCTCTCTCTCTTCCGCAAGCCTTCTGCGCTTGCTGATCCTGATGCTCTGTGCAGCCACCCTGACCTTCCTCTGGGGGCTGCACATCACCCAGAAGGCCGCCTCGCGCCAGGATGCGCTGGCAGCCAAGGCGGCCGAGCACCTGAACCTGGCCAGTATCGTTGCCGAGAGCCTGCGCCAGCTGGTCGACCGCGCCCAGGCCGTGGGCCGGGTGACCCAGGACGACATGAAGACGCTGCGCCAGGGCAGCCAGAGCCTGGCCAGGCTGCTGGCCGAAGACCCGGTGTTCAAGCGTATGAGCCTTTACGACCGCCAGGGCCGGCTGCTGTCCGCCAGCCACAGCGATGAAGCCGCCGCATTGCCGGGCGACTGGCTGAAGCAACTGCAGGTGCATGTGGCCCACTACGGTTTCAAACCCTTCCTGCCGCGGGTCGCGCCAGGCACCTCGGCGCCGACCCTGCCCACCTGGCGCTTGCCTTTTCTGCTGCCGTTGACCGACCTGCCGGGCCGCGAGATCGACAACATTCTCGTGGTGCAGCTGGACATCGGCTACCTGGCAGTGCTGTTCCAGCACATCGACCTCGGTGACAGTGGCCTGATGCGCCTGATCCAGGACGATGGCCAGGAACGCCTGCGCATCGATACCAGCGGCGTCGTGGTGGCAGGCGACAGCTTCGAACCGGACATGACCGATACCGACGATGCGTCCGGGCAGTTGACCCAGTACGCGGCCGGCTTGCCTTACCAGAGCCTGTACCGACGGGTGCCCGAGCGGGGCTTCAGCGTGGTGGTCAGCCAGCGTTATGACGAGATTCTGGCCCCTTCCGCACTGGCCTATTCGCGGCAGTTCTGGCTGAACCTGAGCATGACCCTGATGATCCTCGCCAGCCTGGCCTGGACCTTGCGCCTGCTACGCAAGCGCCAGGAGGCGTTCAGCGCCCTGGAACACGCGCAGCAGGTCAACCAGCAATTGATCGGCCGCCTGGAGGACGAACACCGGCGCAGCAGCCACGCCGCCGCCACCGACCACCTCAGCGGCCTGCACAACCGCCGCCAGTTCGTCGAAGTCGCCGGGCAGGCGCTGACCCGGCAACGCGGCAAGCGCCGCCTGATGGCGATCCTGTTCATCGACATGGACCGGTTCAAGTCGATCAACGATTCGCTCGGGCACAAGATCGGCGACCTGCTGCTGCAGGCCGTGGCCGGGCGCATCCAGCGCCTGCTCGAACCTGGCGACGAGGCCTCGCGCTTTGGCGGTGACGAGTTCGTCGTGCTGCTGGCCGGCGAGCGCAGCGAGGAGCAGATCAACAGCTGGGTGCGCACACTGGTGCAGAAGCTCTCGGCCACCTATGCCCTGGACGGCCAGGAGGTCAACACCAGCCCCAGTGTCGGGGTCAGCATCTGCCCGCGCGATGGCCAGGGCATCGACAGCCTGATCCGCTGCGCCGATGCCGCCATGTACTCGGCGAAGCAGGCCGGGCGCGCCCAGTACCGCTTCTTCGACCCCTCGCTCAACCTCTCCGACATCCAGGCCTTCACCCTCGAGCAAGCCTTCGGCACGGCCCTGACCGAGCGCCAGTTCGTGCTGCACTACCAGCCGCAGATCCGCCTGGACAGCCACCGTGTGCTGGGCTACGAAGCCTTGGTGCGCTGGGATCACCCCGAATTCGGGCTGCTTTACCCGGACCGTTTCATTGGCCTTGCCGAACGCAGCGGTTTCATCATCGAGCTGGGTTGGGAGGTGCTGCGCCTGGCCTGCGAAGAGCTGGCCCGCTGGGACGCCCATGGCCGTGAGGCGAACCTGGCCGTGAATGTCTCGGCCATGCAGTTGCGCCAGGCCGACTTCAGCACCCGCCTGCTGGCCAAGCTGCAGCTGTACGGCATCAACCCGCAACGCCTGGAACTGGAGATCACCGAAACCACCATCCTCGACCCGGAAGGCACCGCCGTCGATCACCTGCACCGCCTGCGTGCAGCAGGCCTGGGCATCAGCCTGGACGACTTCGGCCGCGGCTACGCAGGCTTCGCCCACCTGCAGTCGCTGCCGCTGAGCAAGCTGAAGATCGACCGCTCGCTGATCGCACCGTTGTCCAACAGCCACGACGACAGCCCGATCGTGTCCTCGACCATCATCCTGGCCAAGCGCCTGGGCCTGGAAGTGGTGGCCGAAGGCGTCGAGACCCGCGAGCAGGTGGTGTGCCTGAAGCTCGCCGGCTGCGATATCGCCCAGGGCTATCACTTCAGCCGGCCGCTGTCGCCGGCGCAGCTGCGTGACTACCCGCCGTTCAACGGTGTCGAGGAAAAGCCATGCGTGTTGTGAAGGCCCTGGCCGCGGTGCTGCTGGCCAACCTGCTGGCCAATGCCGCACAGGCCGAGTGCACGCCACGCAGCCTGCGCCTGGCGGTGATCCCGATCAAGAGCAGCGAGGACATGATCCGCGAACACCAGCCGCTGCTGCAGCGCCTGAGCCAGGCAGCTGGCGTGCCGGTGGAGCTGGTGATTGCCGCTTCCTACGAAAGCGTGGTGGATGCCATCGTCTCCGGCGGCGCGGATATCGCCCGGCTTGGCCCGGCGTCCTATGTGCTGGCCAACCGTCGCGACCCCGGGATCGAACCGTTCGCGACCTTCACCTTGAGCGCTGGCCCTTACACGCCGGCCGGCAGCCATTACCAGGCGCTGCTGCTGACCCGTGGCAATGGCGCCGAAAGCATCGAGCAACTGCGCGGCAAGCGGGTGGCCCTGAGCGACCCGGCCAGCACTTCGGGCAGCCTGGTGCCGAGTGTCGAGTTCCCGGCCGAAGTCGGCTCGCCCTTGGCGCAATTCTTCGGCGCGATGGTGTATGCCGGGACCCATGACAAGGCCCTGGAGGCACTGCTCGATGGCCGGGTCGATGCCGCCTTCGTCGCCAGCGAGCGGGCCGATGCCTACCTCGCCCGGCATGCGCTGAGCCCCGCGGCACTCAAGGTGCAATGGCGCTCGCGGCCGATCTACTACGACCCGTATGTGTTCAGTGCCAGCCTGTGCCCGGCGTTGAAGCAACGCATTCGTGCGGCGATGCTGGACGATCCCAAGGGCATGGCGGCCTTTATCGCGTCCCAGGACGCCAGCGGGTTGGTGCCGGTGAGCCAGGCCGAGTATGCACCGCTGCGGCAATTGATGGATGCCTCGTTGCCCCGCTGAAATCTCCTTAACACGTCCCGGCCTCTTCGCGGGCACGTCGGGGCGCCGAACCGCCGCTCCCACAGGTAGGGCGCAGCCCATGCATGCGGCGCTATACCTGTGGGAGCGGGCTTGCCCGCGAAGAGGCCGGGACAGGCGAACCAATTAGCTTTATCGTGTCACTGTCTCTCGCCAACCTGCCAGCCATGACCGACATCGAGCGCTACGTCCGCGCCGCCACCCGCGACAACACCCGGCGCAGCTACCAGGCCGCCATCGAACACTTCGAGGCCCATTGGGGCGGATTCCTGCCGGCCACCGCCGACAGCATCGCCCGCTACCTGGCCGACCACGCCGAACAGCACGCGGTCAGCACCCTGCGCCAGCGCCTGGCAGCACTGAGCCAGTGGCACATCAGCCAGGGCTTCCCCGACCCGACCAAGGCGCCGCTGGTGCGCCAGGTGCTGCGCGGCATCCGCACGCTGCACCCGACGCCTCCCAGGCAGGCCGCCCCGCTGTTGCTGCAACACCTGCAAACGGCCGTCGAACGCTTTGAAGCAGAAGCCACCCAGGCCCGCGCATGCCATGACCTGCCGGCCCTGCGTCGCGCCCGGCGTGACACCGCCTTATTGTTGCTGGGCTTCTGGCGCGGCTTTCGCGGCGATGAACTGGCGCGCCTGCGCGTGGAGCACATCCGGGCCGAAGCCGGCGTCGGCATTACCCTGTTCCTGCCGCGCAGCAAGGGCGACCGTGAAGCACTTGGCGTGCAGCACCGCACCCCGGCACTGAAGACGCTGTGCCCGGTCACTGCCTATCTGCAATGGATCGAGGTGGCAGGCATCGCCCATGGCCCGGTATTTCGCAAAATCGACTGCTGGGGCAACCTCAGCGACACGCCGCTCAACAGCAACAGCCTGGTCGGCCTGCTGCGGCGCATGCTGGCACGTCCCGGCGTGCCCGCGGCCCTGTACACCGGCCATTCCCTGCGCCGCGGCTTTGCCACCTGGGCAACGGCCAATGGCTGGGAGCTCAAGGCCCTGATGAGCTACGTCGGCTGGAAAGACGCCAAGTCGGCATTGCGCTATATCGATGCTGCACAACGCTTTGGCGAACTGGCCGTGCTGCCGGCCAGCCATCAGGTGCAGGCACTCATTCCTTGAAGGCAAACCGTGGGATGCCCCCCACTTCCGGAACGCCTCACCGGCGTTGAGCAGCTTCATTGGCATGCTCGAGCAAGGCGCGCTGCGGCGCTTTGCCGATACCCTGCACAACCCGCCGATGCAGGAGGTTTGCAGCCTACCCGCGATGCTGCCCGGCACAGTGCCAGACACGGGCGATATCACCGGCACGGTGCTGCAATAGCTGCGCAGCATTCGCGCACGCCTGCTCCAGGGTCATCGGCCCATTGGCCAGGGCAAAGGCTGCGTCGATACCGTGGGCATACAACTGTTGGTAGCCTTCGCCCAAGGTCCCGGCCAACACCACCACCGGCACCCCGTGACGCTTGGCTACCCGGGCGACACCCATGGGGGTCTTGCCGCGCAGGGTCTGGGCGTCGAAGCGCCCTTCACCGGTAATCACCAGGTCGGCGCCTTGCACCAGCGCGTCCAGGCCGGCCAGCTCGGCGACCACCTCCACGCCCGGGCGGAAGCGCGCGCCCATGAAGGCCTTGGCGGCAAAGCCCATGCCCCCCGCAGCACCACAACCCGGGAAGTCGCGCACGTCCTCACCCAGCAGCTGCGCACAATGGTCGGCAAAATGGCCGAGGGCCTGGTCCAGTGCCAGCACCTGCTCGGGGTTGGCGCCCTTCTGTGGGCCGAAGATCGCCGAGGCGCCGTTGGCGCCGCACAGCGGGTTGTCGACATCGGCCGCCACCTCGACCTGCACCTCGGCCAGGCGCGAGTCCAGGTCACTGGCGTCGATATGGGCCAACCGCGCCAGGGCCAGGCCACCCTCCTCCAGTGCTTGCCCGTCGGCGTCCAGCAGGCGCAGGCCCAGGGCGCGCAGCATGCCGCTGCCGCCATCGTTGGTGGCACTGCCGCCGATGGCCAGGACGATACGCTGTGCCCCGGCCGCCAGGGCGGCGGCAACCAGCTCGCCGGTGCCCCAGGTGCTGCTGCGGCAAGCATCGCGCTGGCCGCTGGGTACCAGCTGGATACCGCTGGCCTGGGCCATTTCGATCACGGCGGTGCGGCTCTCTGCCAGCCAGCCCCAGCCGGCTTCCACCTGCTGCCCCAGCGGCCCGCGCACGGTCAACCGGCGCAGTTCGCCATGGCTGGCCGCCACGATCGCTTCCATGGTGCCTTCGCCACCATCGGCCATCGGGCATTCGACCAGTTCGGCGGCGGGCAACGCCTCGCCCAGGCCAAGGGCGATGGCACGGGCGACACCGGCAGCGTCGAGGCTGTCCTTGAACGAGTCGGGGGCGATGACGATTTTCATGGGGATTCTCCTGTCCTGATGCCTGGCATGCTGACAGCTGTGTGGCGCGCCGGCCTCGGTCGAATGCACAAAATGCCGGCGGCGTTGTTTGGGCAAATGCCTTTGGCGGCGTTCAATCGGCCGGCAGCAGTTGCAGCCCCAGGTACAGGCTGAGCATGCCCTCCAGGCGCAACGGGTCTACTTCGCCCAGTTCGGCGATGCGCTCCAGGCGGTAGCGCAGGCTGTTGCGGTGGATGCCCAGGGCGTCGGCACAGGCCTGGCTCTGGCCATCGTGCGCGCACCAGGCGCGTAGCGTGGTCAGCAGTTGGCCGCTGGCATCGCGGGCGCGAATGCGCTGCAGCGGCTCGAGCAGTTCATCCAGCGCATCTTCGTTGCGGTGGCGCCAGAGCAAGGCCGGCAGGCGGTAGCGGCCAAGGCTCAGCAGTTGTACTTTCGGCAGCACCTCACGGCCGTAGGCCAGCAAGTCACGCACCCGTCGGTAACCCCGGCGCAATTGCTCCAGGCTCTGCGCCGCGCTGCCCAGCGCCAGGCGTTCGACCTCCCAGCCATGGCGCTGCAGGCGCTCGATCAGGCGCGCTTCATCCAGCACCAGCCCCGCCGGCCGGCACCACAGCAGTGACTCGCGCGATGGGCTCACGCACCAGCTTTCCGGGTAGCGGCTCATCAACCAGGCCGACAGCGTTTCGGCCGGCGGCCCGGACTGCAGCTCGAACAGGCACGGCACCCGTGGCAGCTGAGGTTTCAGGCCCAATTGCTGCGCCTCGTCCAGCAGCCGCGGCGAATCACCACTGCCGCCGAGCAGCAGCGCCAGCAAGTCGTCGCAACGCTGGCGCCGCCACTGCTGCTCGACCTGCAGGTGCCGTTGCGCCAGGAGCATCTCGGCGGTCATGCGCACCAACTCGCCGTAGGTGCGCAGTTGCTGCGGATCGCCGGTCAGGCCGAGCACTCCGATCAGGCGCCCATCGAGCATCAACGGCAGGTTGACCCCAGGCTGCACGCCCTTGAGGCACTTGGCCGCGTCGACGTCCAGCTCGACCACCCGGCCATTGGCCAACACCAGCTGCGCACCCTCGTGGCGGGTGTTGATGCGCTCCGGCTCGCCACTGCCGAGGATCAGCCCCTGGCTGTCCATGACGTTGACGTTGCACGGCAAAATGGCCATCGCCCGATCGACGATATCCTGTGCCAGGTCATGGTCCAGTTCGAACATTCAGCGATCCTTAATCGTGTCAGCTTTTGTACTACGGCACAGCACCGTGCACGATACGCTGTGCAAACGCACAAAGACAGGTGCGTCGCACTCCCCGAGACTCGTCAGGGCGAGCGCCGGCACAGGCGACGCGGCGACAACCATAACAACAGAGACCACGATCATGGCACACAGCCCTGCCCCTGACCAAGGCACCGACATCACCCGCAACGCGCTGTACCGGCGCATCACCCTGCGGCTGATCCCGTTCATTTTCATCTGCTACCTGTTCAACTACCTGGACCGCGTCAACGTCGGCTTTGCCAAGCTGCAGATGCTCGATGCACTGAAGTTCAGCGAAACCGTGTACGGCCTCGGCGCCGGCATCTTCTTCATCGGCTACGTGCTCTGCGGCCTGCCGAGCAACCTGGCCCTCAACCGCTTCGGCCCGCGGCGCTGGATCGCGGCGATGATGATCGCCTGGGGCAGCCTGTCGACCTGCCTGCTGTTCGTCACCACCCCTGCCGAGTTCTACGGCCTGCGCCTGCTGACCGGTGCGGCCGAGGCAGGCTTCTTCCCCGGCGTGGTGCTGTACCTTTCGCGCTGGTTCCCGGCTGACCGCCGTGGCCGCATCATGGCCCTGTTCATGTCGGCGATCCCGGTGTCGGGCCTGCTCGGCGGGCCGTTCTCCGGCTGGATCCTCGAACACTTCGCCGCTGGCCAGCATGGCCTGGCCGGCTGGCAGTGGATGTTCCTGATCCAGGGCGTGCCGACCGTGGCCCTCGGCGTGCTGGCCATCAAGCTGCTCAGCGATGGCTACCAGAAGGCCGCCTGGCTGAGCCCGGCCGAACGCCAGCTGATCGCCGCCGACCTTGAAGCCGACGCCGCCAGCAAGCCGAACACCACCGGCGACAGCGTGCTGGCCGTGCTGACAAACCCGCTGATCTGGACCTTCGGCTTCGTCTACTTCTGCATCCAGAGCGGCGTGTACGCGATCAACTTCTGGCTGCCGTCGATCATCAAGAACATGGGCTTCGACAACCCGTTGCTGATCGGCTGGCTGAGCGCCATTCCGTACCTGCTGGCCGGCGTGTTCATGATCCTCTGCGGGCGCTCGGCAGACCTGCGCAACGAGCGCCGCTGGCACCTTGTGGTACCGATGCTGATGGGCGCCGTCGGCCTGCTGATCGCAGTCAACTTCGCCGGCAACCCGAGCATCGCCATCCTCGGCCTGTCGATCGCCACCATGGGCGCCCTCACCGGCCTGCCGATGTTCTGGCCGATGCCGACCGCGCTGCTCAGCGCCAGTGCGGCGGTGGCGGGCCTGGCGATCATCAACTCGGTGGGCCAGATGGCCGGTTTCCTCAGCCCGTACCTGGTCGGTTTCATCAAGGACCAGACCGGTTCGACCGATGCCGCGTTGTACTCTCTGGCGGCGTTGATCGTGCTGGGTAGCCTGGTGGCCCTGCGGGTTACCCGGGCCGGTGCACTGAATACTGCTCGGGCCAATTAAGGCATACGCGGCGGTTCGGCGCACCGAACCGCCGCGATAGCGGCAGATCCCCTACCCCCGCCGATCGTCAGATCAACGCATCCCCCTCCCACCTCAGGCGTCAAATGGTTCCAAAGCCCCTTTGGAGATGCCCCATGACCCAGCACGCCGTGGCCCGCCTCGAAAACCTCGATCCCAAGCGCCCCTTGCGCGTCCAGGCCGGCAACGAAGAGATGATCCTCGTCCGCCAGGGCGATCAGGTCCATGCCTACCAGGGCAACTGCCCGCACGAAGGCGCGCCGCTGGAAGAAGGCGTGATCTGCGGCGGCCTGCTGGTCTGCCCCTGGCACAAAGCCGCGTTTGCCGTCGATGAAGGTGCGGTGTGCGAGCCCCCGGCGCTGACCGACCTGCGCCGGTACCGGGCGTGGGTCAAGGACGGTGACGTGTGGGTCGATGACCAGCCGTTGCCGAAGAGCGAGCCACCTCGGCACAGCGATGCCCGTACCTTCGTGGTGATCGGTGCCGGTGCCGCCGGCTCGGCGGCAGTTGCCACGCTGCTCGACCACGGCTTTGGCGGGCGCCTGATCTGGCTAGACCAGGAGCGGCAGCCGGCTTACGACCGCACTGCCCTGAGCAAATTCGTCATCGCCGGTGAGATGGCGCCGGACGAAGTATCAGCATTGCTCGAGCCTGATCAACTGCGCAAAGGTCATCTGGATCGACGCTTCGGCAAGGTACGTGCACTGGATGCGAAAAAGCGCCAGATCACCCTCGCCGACGGCCAGCACATCGACTACGACGCCGCCCTGCTGGCCACCGGCGGCAAACCGCTGCGCCCGGACCTGCCAGGTGTCGACCTGCCCGGCATCATGACCCTGCGCTCGCGCGAGGATGCCGCTCGCCTGCTCGATGCCGCCGAACCTGGGCAGCCGGTGGTGATCGTCGGCGACGGGTTCATTGGCCTGGAAGCCGCCTCGGCACTGCGCAAGTACGGCGCGCAGGTGCATGTGGTCACCCGTCACGAAGTGCCGTTGGCCAAACAGCTCGGTGAGCGTATCGGTCGCTGCATTCGCGACCTGCATGAACGCAAGGGCGTGGTCTTTCATGGCCCGACCGAGGTCGAACGCTTCCTGGGCGAAGACAAGGTTGAAGCCGTGCAACTGGCCAATGGCGAAAAACTGGACGCAGCACTGGTGCTGCTCGGCACCGGGGTCAAACCCGCCACTGCCTTCGTGCAGGGCGTGCCGCTGGCCAAGGATCAGTCGTTGGCGGTCGATGCCGAACTGCATGCCGCTGATGGTCTATGGGCTGCCGGCGACATCGCCACCTTCCCCCATGCAGGCCGGCCGGTGCGCATCGAGCACTGGCGGTTGGCCCAGCAGCACGGGGTGATCGCGGCGGCCAACATGTTGGGTGAACAACGCCGGTACAACGATGTGCCGTTCTTCTGGACCTACCAGCACGGGCGCACCTATGAGGTGCTGGGCCATGCACGCGACTGGGACCACATCGAGTTTGTCGGGGAGCCGGAGAAAGGTGACTTCATTGCCTTGCAATGCGTTGGGAAACAGGTCGAGGCGGTGATCGCCAAGGGTTACTCGGATGCCATGGCGATGCTCTCGCAACGCATGAAGCGGCCCTTGAGCCTGGATGACGCCCTTGAGTTGATTGGATAGGTTCACCCGCGAAGAGGCCGGCCCTGCCCACGCAAAACCAGCTATGGTTTCCCCACACCCAATAACAAGAACCCATGGAGCGCCCATGTCCGCTCAGACTCGCGCCAGGGAACTGGCCGCCTTCGTCGACAGCCATTTCGCCAACCGAGGCCTGGTGCCGGAAACCGTGATTGCCGAATCCTGGTACCGCAGCATCAACCAGCACCACCTCGACCCTGACCTGCGCCATGTCGACAACATCCTCAGCGCCGGCGAAATCCGCCAGCACCAGGCCCAGCACGAAGCCTACCTGGCAATCGCCAGCCAGGGCGTCAGCGGCCTGGCCCGGCGCGTGGTGGATGCTGGTTTCGCGGTGCTGCTCAGCGACGCCGAGGGCATCACCCTGGATGCCCGCCTGCCAGCCGATCAGCAGCGCTACACCCGTTCCGGCCTGATCGTCGGCGCCCGCTGGGACGAATCCATCGCCGGCACCAACGGCATAGGCACTGCGCTCGCCTCGCAACAGGCGCTGACCATCCACCGCCAGGAACACTTCCTGGCCGCCAACGCCCGCCTCAGTTGTTCGGTTTCGCCCATCTTCGACGCCCACAACCAATTGCTGGGTTGCCTCAATGCAACCTGCCTGTACAACGATGGCCCCAAGCAGGCCCAGCACCTGACCCTGCAGCTGGTGACCCTGTATGCCCGGCTGATCGAGAACACCCATTTCCGCCAGCGCTACCGCGATCGCCTGACCCTGGCGCTGAAACCGCGCGACGAATTCACCGACCTGGCCGCCGAACAGTTGCTGGCGCTGGACGAAGGCGGCCGGGTGATTGGCGCCAACCGTGCGGCGTTCCTGGCCCTTGACGGCAATCTGCTGGGCCTGCGCATCGACCAGTTGCTACCCGCCGACATCGACCAGTTGCTCGACCTCACCCGTGGTGGTGCCCAGGGTACGCAACTGCGCAGCCATCACCGGCTGCAGTTGCTGGACGTCGGCCTGCGCGTGCCTGGCGGCTACCGCCAACCCGCAGCCGTACGCCCTTCAGCCCCCGGCAGTGGCCACCCCGGCCTTGCGCAGCTGGCCGGCAACGACGTGCACTTGCAACATGGCGTGCGGCGGCTGCGCAAGGTGCTCGACAAGGACATCGCCATTCTCCTCAGCGGCGAGACCGGCACCGGCAAGGAAGCCTTCGCCCGCGCCCTGCACCAGGCCAGCCAGCGGCATGGCAAACCGTTCGTGGCACTCAACTGTGCCGCGATACCGGAATCGCTGATTGAGAGCGAGCTGTTCGGCTACCGCGCAGGCAGCTTCACCGGGGCCAACCGCAAGGGGATGAAAGGCAAGCTGGAGCAGGCCAACGGCGGCACGCTGTTCCTCGATGAGATAGGCGACATGCCGACGCACCTGCAAACCCGGCTGCTGCGGGTGCTGGCCGAGCGCGAGCTGGTGCCATTGGGCGCTGAAACACCGGTGGCGCTGGATGTTCAGGTGATTTCAGCAACACACCAGGACCTGCAGGCAATGATCGCCGCCAAGCGCTTTCGTGAAGACCTTTACTACCGCCTGTGCGGCCTGCGCATGCACCTGCCGGCATTGCGCGAGCGCAGTGATCGGCGCGAGCTGATCGAACAGCTGCTGGCCGGGCTGTCGAGTGGTTTGCGCTTGAGCGATGAGGCGCGGGACTGCTTGCTCAAGCATGCCTGGCCCGGCAATGTGCGGCAGTTGCTCAACGCGTTGCGCCAGGCGGTGGCGCTGGCAGAAAATGCAGTGATCGAACTGGCTGACCTGCCAGAAGACCTGCAGGAGCGGGCAACGCTCAGCAAACCGACGGCACTGGAACAGCAGGTCGAGGATGTCGAGGCGCGGCATTTGCTGGAGGTGCTGCGGCGCGAACGCTGGAACATGAGCGCGGCAGCACAGGCAGCGGGGGTTTCGCGTTCGACGTTGTACCGCAAGATGAAGCGCTACGGGATCGTCCAGCCGAACCAGCTAGGTTGACCGTGCCGCCCCCTTCGCGGGCAAGCCCGCTCCCACAGGTAATGCACAGCCCTTGAAGACTGTGCACCCTGTGCCAAGGCTGATGCACAGCCCTTGAAGACTGTGCAACCTGTGCCAAGGCTATGCACAGCCCTTGAAGACTGTGCACCCTGTGCCAAGGCTGATGCACAGCCCTTGAAGACTGTGCAACCTGTGCCAAGGCTATGCACAGCCCTTGAAGACTGTGCACCCTGTGCCAAGGCTGATGCACAGCCCTTGAAGACTGTGCAACCTGTGCCAAGGCTATGCACAGCCCTTGAAGACTGTGCAACCTGTGCCAAGGCTGATGCACAGCACTTGAAGGCTGTGCACCCTGTGCCAAGGCTGATGCACAGCACTTGAAGGCTGTGCACCCTGTGCCAAGGCTGATGCACAGCACTTGAAGGCTGTGCACCCTGTGCCAAGGCTGATGCACAGCACTTGAAGGCTGTGCACCCTGTGCCAAGGCTGATGCACAGCACTTGAAGGCTGTGCACCCTGTGCCAAGGCTGATGCACAGCACTTGAAGGCTGTGCACCCTGTGCCAAGGCTGATGCACAGCACTTGAAGGCTGTGCAACCTGTGCCAAGGCTGATGCACAGCACTTGAAGGCTGTGCAACCTGTGCCAAGGCTGATGCACAGCACTTGAAGGCTGTGCACCCTGTGCCAAGGCTGATGCACAGCCCTTGAAGACTGTGCACCCTGTGCCAAGGCTGATGCACAGCACTTGAAGGCGGTGCACCCTGTGCCAAGGCTGATGCACAGCACTTGAAGGCGGTGCACCCTGTGCCAAGGCTGATGCACAGCACTTGAAGGCTGTGCACCCTGTGCCAAGGCTGATGCACAGCACTTGAAGGCTGTGCACTCCCTGTGGGAGCGGGCTTGCCCGCGAAGGGGCCGGTACAGGCTTACCCCTCAGCCTTGGATGTAGACCACCTGGGTCCGGGTGTACTCATACAGCCCATGCTTGCCATCGGCGCCGCCAACCCCCGACTTGCGCGCCCCGGCATGGAAGCCCTGCATGGCCTCGAAGTTCTCCCGGTTGATGTAGGTCTCGCCAAAGTCGATCTCGCGGCAGGCCTTCAACGTCGCATTCAGGTCGCGGGTATAGATCGACGAGGTCAGCCCATACTCGCTGTCATTGGCCAGCGCAATGGCCTCATCCAGATCGTCCACCACCTGGATCGGCAACACCGGCCCGAAAATCTCCTTGCGCATGATCTCCATGTCCGCCTTGCAAGCCGCCAGCACAGTCGGCTGATAGTGGAAGCCGGCGCCCAGATCGGCCACCTGCCCGCCGGTGACCAGTTGCGCGCCCTGCCCGGTTGCCGTGCGTACCATCTGTGCAACCTTGTCCAGCCCGGCCTGGTTGATCAACGGCCCCATGTCCAGATCCGCTTGCGCTGACGGGTCGCCATAGCGCGTGGCCGCCATCGCCTGGGCCACCTTGTCGATGAAGGCATCGGCGACCTTGCGCTCCACATACACGCGCTCGGCACAGTTGCACACCTGCCCGGTGTTGATCACCCGCGACGCGACGATGGCCTTCACCGCCAGCGACAGGTCGGCATCGGCCAGCACGATGGCGGGGGCCTTGCCGCCCAGTTCAAGGTTGAGCTTGGTGATGTTCGGCGCCGCCGCCGCCATGATGCGCGCGCCGGTGGTCACACTGCCGGTGAAGCTCACCAGGTCGACCCCGGCGTGGCTCGACAGGCCATGGCCAACGCTTGCGCCTTTGCCGCCGATAACGTTGAAGACCCCTGCCGGCAGGTCGGTCTCGGCCACCAGCCTGGCAAAGGCGTAGCAGTTGATCGGGGTTTCTTCGCTGGGCTTGATGACGATGGTGTTGCCCGTCAGCAAGGCCGGGGCCATCTTGCGGGCGATCAGGAAGAACGGGAAATTCCACGGCAGGATGCCTGCCACCACGCCGAGCGGCTTGCGCATCAGGAAGATGTGCTCGTTGGCTCGGTCGCTGGTCAGCACCTCACCTTCCAGGCGCCGCGCCCACTCGGCCATGTAATCCAGGTAATCGGCGGTGAAGTTGACCTCGACCTGGGCCAGCGCGGGTACCTTGCCCCCTTCCTCGGTAATGATGCGCGCCAGGCGGTCGGCATTGGCCCTGACCTTGGCGGCGATCTGGCGCAGATAGCCGGCACGCTCGATGGCGGTTTTCGCAGCCCAGCCCTTTTGCGCCCGGCGCGCTGCGGCAATGGCCCGCTCCACGTGTTCGGTGGGCGACTCGGGCACTCGGCCGAGCAACTGGCCATTGGCCGGGTTGTACACCTCGAGCAAAGATTCACTGGCAACGAACGCGTTGTCGATGAAGTTCTGGTAAACCGAATCGGTCATGGTCGTTTCACTCCTGTGGGTGGTTGTCGGCCAGCGGCGGCTGGGCAGCCGGCTTGGCGCTGAACTGCTGCCAGGCATCGCCCTCGCGCTTGAGGTCATGGGCGCGCTTGATCAGGTACTGGTGTACCTGTTCGACTTGCTCGGGCTTGAGGTTGTCGGCGAACGACGGCATGCCGTCCGGCACCCGGCCGCCATAGAGAATGCCGAGGAACATCTGGTGCTTGTCGGCGCTCAGCTTGCGCAGGTCCGGTAGCACTCCGCCGCTGACAGCGTGGATGCCGTGGCATTGCGAGCAGTTGCCGTCGTACAGCGCGGCACCGGCGGCGACGGTCTGGGCGTCGGCGGTGAGCGGCGGCGGTTCGGGGGCGTTCGCCGGTGGTGCCGGTTCACGCAGCTTGGCGGTGCCACCGAGCTTGTAGGTCAGCACCTGGGAGAACGGCTGCACGCCGGCGCGCAGCGACAGGGCTCCGGCAAAGGTGGAAAACGCGCCGCCCCAGCCGGCCATGAACGTCACGTATTGCTCGCCATCCACCGAATAGGTGATCGGCGCCGCCATCACGCCGCTGGCCGCTGGCGACTCCCAGAGCTTCTTGCCCGAATCGGCGGCGTAGGCGATCACCCGGCCATCGGCGCTGCCCTCGAACACCAGGTTGCCTGCGGTGCTCAGGGTGCCGCCGTTGAAGATGGTGATGTAGGGCACTTCCCAGGCCGGAGCCTGCTTGACCGGGTCCCAGGCGATCAGCTTGCCGGACCAGGTCTTGGCCATGTCCAGCAAACCGTCGGCGCCTTCGGGCATCATGCCGGTGCGCAGGCCCAGTTGGTACACGCTCTTGAACGGGTTGCGCCTGGGCGCTTCGGGAATGTGCTCGTAATAGGCCGACATGATGTGCGCCGGGATGTACACCAGCCCGGTCTGCGGGTTGTAGGACATCGGGTGCCAGTCATGGGCGCCCCAGAATGCCGGGGTCACCAGCTTGCGCTTGCCGTCCTTCCAGTAGGCTGCGGCCTCGTCGTCGAGGATCGGCCGCCCGGTCTTCATGTCGATGCCCTTGGCCCAGTTTACCGGCACGATGTTCTTCGCCGACAACAGCTCGCCGGTGGTGCGGTCGAGCACATAGAAGAAGCCGTTCTTCGGCGCCTGCATCAGCACCTTGCGCGGCTTGCCGTCGATCGGCAGCTCGGCGAGGATCATGTGCTGGGTGGCGGTGAAGTCCCAGGCATCGCCGGGCGTGGTCTGGTAATGCCAGGCGTATTCGCCGGTATCGGCGTTCACTGCGACGATTGACGACAGGAACAGGTTGTCGCCCTTGGCCTGGCTGCGCCACTTCGGGTCCCACATCGAGCCGTTGCCAACCCCGATGTACAACAGGTTCAGCTGCGGGTCATAGGCGAACGAGTCCCAGGCGGTACCGCCGCCGCCCCATTCGACATAGGCATCGCCGTGCCAGGTCTTGCTGGCGATTGCCATGGCCTTGTCTTCCGGCGGCAGCTTCGGGTCACCTGGCACGGTGAAGAAGCGCCAGGCCTGCTTGCCGGTTTCGGCATCGTAGGCGGTCACGTAGCCGCGTACGCCGAACTCGGCGCCGCCATTGCCGATGATGACCTTGCCGTTGACCACCCGAGGCGCGCCGGTGATGGTGTAGCTGCGCTTGTGGTCGTCGCGGGTATCCACCGACCACACGCGTTTGCCGCTCTTGGCATCGATCGCTTCCAGGCGCCCATCCAGCACGCCGACATAGACCTTGCCCTGCCACACCGCCACACCGCGGTTGACCGCATCGCAGCAGGCCTCGCCGGCGCGGTTGCGGTCCGACTGCGGGTCGTACTTCCACAGCAATGCGCCGTTGCGGGCATCCAGGGCATACACCACCGAGAACGGCCCGGTGGTGTACATCACCCCGTCGACCACGATCGGCGTGGCCTCGACGCCACGGTCGAGGTCGAGCTTGTAGCTCCAGGCCAGGCCCAGCTGGTTGACGTTGCTCTGGTCGATCGCCTTGAGCGGGCTGTAGCGTTGCTCGTCGTAGGTACGGCCATGGCTCATCCAGTTGCCGGGTTCCTTGTCGGCGTCGATGATGCGCTTGCCGTCGACTTCGGCGGCGAAGGCAGGGGCGCTGCAGGCCAGGGCCAAGGCCAGGCAGCTGATGAAACGGTGTGGGCCGGTTCGGTTCATGCTCGGTTCTCCGTTCTTGTTATGGCGACACCGCGGCAGGCGTCGACTGCGAACAGAGCAACGGCTGTGCCAGCGCCTGGAAAACACCACGAAACCGCCGCATTAGAGCGTTCCGCACCCAACGCGAGAGAAACCGCAGGGTTGCGCGCGTTGCCGCATCGGCGACACACCTGGCGCAGTGCTGACACAGCTGTGTCAGCCTTTCAAACCCCGCCGGTTCTGTGTAAAACAACCGTATCATTCCCCGCAAAGGACACTCGCCATGCTCTACCGCCCCCTTGGCCAATCCGGCCTGCAAGTCTCCGCCCTGACCCTGGGCAGCATGATGTTCGGCGAGCAGACCAGCACCGAGGATGCACTGCGGATCATCGACAAGGCCTGGGACCAGGGCATCAACTTCATCGACACCGCCGACGTTTACAACGCCGGCCGCTCCGAGGAGATCGTCGGTGAGGCGGTGGCGCGCCATCGCCAGGACTGGGTGGTCGCTTCCAAGGTCGGCATGGGGCCCACCGATGGCCTGCCCAACCGCAGCGGGCTGTCGCGCAAGCACATCTTCAATGGCATCGATGCCACGCTGACACGCATGCACCTGGATTACCTGGACATCTACTACCTGCACCGCGAAGACCACAAGGTGCCGCTGGAAGAGACCGTGCGGGCCATCGGCGACCTGCTGCAGCAGGGCAAGATCCGTTACTGGGGGGTGTCCAACTACCGCGGCTGGCGCATCGCCGAGATCTGCAACGTCGCCGAGCGCCTGGGTGTGGCCAAGCCGGTGGTGAGCCAGCCGCTGTACAACATCGTCAATCGCCAGGCCGAGCCGGAGCAGATGACTGCCGCCGCCTATCACGGCCTGGGCGTGGTGCCGTTCAGCCCGCTGGCCCGCGGGGTGCTCAGCGGCAAGTACGCGCCGGGCGCCGAGCCCGAGGCCGGCAGCCGCGCGGCGCGCCAGGACAAGCGCATCATGGAGGTGGAATGGCGCCAGGAGTCGCTGGCCATTGCCCGGCAGTTGCAGGATTACGTGCAGGCCAAGGGCGTGGGGTTGGTCGAGTTCGCGATTGCCTGGGTGCTCAACAGCCAACTGGTCAGCTCGGCCATCGTCGGGCCGCGCACCGAGGCGCAGTGGGATACCTATGGCGGGGCGCTGGACGTGAAGATCACGGCGGAAGATGAAGCATTCGTCGATTCGCTGGTGACGCCAGGGCATGCGTCGACGCCCGGTTTCAACGATGTCGCGCATTTTGTCAGTGGGCGGTTGGCTCGTCGCTGAGTCTCCTGCACTGGCCTCTTCGCGGGCAAGCCCGCTCCCACAGGGGTATCACTGCCTTGAAGAGGGTGGTGACCCTGTGGGAGCGGGCTTGCCCGCGAAGAGGCCAGTACATGTAAAAGCCATTGGGGAGCTCTGCGCCGGGGTCCCGGTCCCCCCTTTCCCCAATCATCCCGGTATCGTTCGCGCCATTGGTTTTCCCACCTCTGGAGCAGCAATGAAACTCTTGCAACCCCTGCAGATCGGCCCCTTGACCCTGCCCAACCGCGTGTTCATGGCCCCGCTCACCCGTCTGCGCAGCCTCGAACCTGGCGACGTGCCAACGCCGATGATGGCCGAGTACTACCGCCAGCGCGCCAGCGCCGGCCTGATCATCACCGAAGCCACGCAGATCTCCTTCCAGGCCAAGGGCTACTCCGGCTCGCCTGGTATCCACAGCGCCGAGCAGATCGCCGCCTGGCAAGTCGTGAACCAAGGCATTCACGCCGCAGGCGGTCACAGCGCCGTGCAGGTCTGGCACACCGGCCGCGTATCGCACACCTCGCTGCAGCCGGATGGCCAGGCACCGGTCGCGCCATCCGCCCTGCCAGCCAATGCCCGCACCACCCTGCGTGATGAACAAGGCAACCTGATGCGGGTGGAGACCTCCGCACCCCGCGCCCTGAGCGAAGACGAGATTGCCGCGATCGTTGCCGATTTCGGCCAGGCCGCCGCCAACGCCCGCGAGGCCGGTTTCGACTTCATCGAGCTGCATGCTGCCCACGGCTACCTGCTGCACCAGTTCCTCACCCCAAGCGCCAACCAGCGTGAAGACCGTTACGGCGGCAGCGTGGAAAACCGTGCGCGTATCGTGCTCGATGCGGTGGACGCGGCGATCGCCAACTGGAGCGCCGAGCGCATCGGCATCCGCGTGTTCCCGCTGGGTGGCTTCAATGGCGTGGACAACGGCGAAGACCAGGAAGCCGCTGGCTTGTACCTGATCAAGGAACTGGCCAAGCGCAACCTCGCCTACCTGCACCTGTCCGAGCCGGACTGGGCGGGTGGCAAGCCACTGCGGGACGCATTCCGTGAGCAGATTCGTGCGGCGTACCCGGGCGTGATCATCGCTGCAGGTGCCTATACCGCCGAGAAAGGCGAAGACCTGATCGGGCGTGGCCTGATCGATGCCGTGGCGTTCGGGCGCAGCTACATCGCCAACCCGGACCTGGTGGAGCGGCTGCGGCTGCAAGCGCCGTTGAACGAGCATCGTACGCAGTTCGACTATGCCAATGGGCCTGAGGGGTATACGGATTATCCGTTCCTGAAGCAGGCCTGAAGCGAAAAGGGGAGCCACAAGGCTCCCTTATTTATCGCCATGGCCCCTTCGCGGGCAAGCCCGCTCCCACAGGTATCGCACAAAGTTCAAGCGTTGTGCGATACCTGTGGGAGCGGGCTTGCCCGCGAAGGGGCCAGTGAGGTTTAACTCAATTCAGCCAGAGCCCGCGCCGCATAAGCATGCGAGCGCAACCGCGCCAACGGATCATGGATCCGGCAGTCGATCATCAGCTCATCCGCCCCGGTCTGCTCGATCAGCGACCGCAGCCCTTCCCGCACCCGCTCCGGCCCACCGGCAACAGAACAGGCCATCACCTGCTCCAGTACCGCCCGCTCATGCCCGGGCAAGCTCTGCACATACCCTTCCTGCGGCTTGGGCAGCAAGCCGAAGCGCCCGACGTGCAGGTCCAGCATCCACTTGCGGTGCGAGCTGGCCTGGTAATCGGCTTCGGCATCGCTGTCGGCGGCGAACAGGTTCACGCCCACCATCACATACGGCTTGGCCAGTTGCGCGGAAGGCTGGAAGTTCGCCCGATAATGGGCAATCGCCTGCAGCAGGTAACGCGGTGCGAAATGCGAGGCAAAGGCATACGGCAGCCCCAGTTTGGCCGCCAGGTCGGCACCGAAGAGGCTGGAGCCGAGGATCCACACCGGCACCGGGTGCGCGCCCGGCACACCGCGGACCTGACGCTTGCCGTTGTCGGCCAGGTAATCGCGCAGTTCGGCGATGTCCTGGCTGAAATCACGCTCCGGCGCGGCACCGCGCAAGGCGCGAACGGTGGGCCCCGAGGTACCGGGCGCACGCCCCAGGCCCAGGTCGATGCGCCCCGGATGCAGCGTGTCGAGGGTGCCGAACTGCTCGGCGACCACCAACGGCGCATGGTTGGGCAGCATGATGCCGCCGGCACCGACGCGGATGTGCTTCGTGGCATTGGCGATTTCGTTGATCACCAGCGAGGTGGCGGCCGAACCGATGCCGGGCATGTCGTGGTGCTCGGCGATCCAGTAGCGGCGGTAGTCATGCTGCTCGACGTGGCGAGCCAGCTGGCGGGATTCTTCGATCGCGTCGGCGAAGGTCTTGCCTTCGCCAATCATGACCAGATCCAGAACGGACAAGGCAGTCATGGGTTCTCCAGAGGGATTATCAGTGACGCCAGTGTCTGCGCTGCTTGGCCAGGGATAAACCCGAACTCAGGCCCCATATACGGGCCTGGCAGTCCCCAATCAGCCCTCCCAGGGCACGCCCTGCTCCCAAGTCGCCACCAGCAGGTCGATGAAGCCGCGCACCCGTGGCGACAGGTGCCGCTTGCTCGGGTAGACCACGCGGATCGGGTCTGCTGGCGGGCGGTAGTCGTGCAGCACTTCCACCAAGGTACCGGCCCGCAAGTCGTCGCCGGTGATGTAGGTCGGCAGATGAATCAGGCCGAAGCCGGCCCGCGCGCCATCGAGCATCGCCTCGGAACTGTCGATGTTCAGCCGCCCGGGCTCTTCGCACAGGTGCAGCCCTTCGGCGGTGTGGAAGCGCCAGGGCATCGACTTCTCGCCAGCAAGGAAGGCGATCTTGTCATGCCCGTAAAGGTCCGCGGGTACCTGCGGCACGCCGTGCTGGCTGAGGTACCCGGGCGAGGCGCAGGTGACGAACTGCTGCCAGGCGACAGTACGGGTCAACAGTTGCGAATCTTCCTTGGGTGCGCCGATGCGCACGGCGACGTCGACGCCCTCCTCGACCAGGTCGACGAAGCGGTCGGTGAAACGGATATCAGCGCGCAGCTCGGGCCATTGCTTGAGGTACTGGTCGAGAATCGGCAGCACATGGCGCTGGCCGAGCGACAGCGGCGCGGTCAGGCGCAGGGTTCCGGTGGGTTTGCCACGGCGCTGGGCCATGGTGCTTTCCACCTCGTCCAGGTCATCGAGGATCTGCCGCCAGCGCTCATAAGCCACCAGGCCCTCGTCGGTCAGGCTCAACTTGCGCGTGGTGCGGTTGAGCAGGCGCACCGCCATGCGCGCTTCCAGCCGGGCGATGCTCTTGCCCACCGCCGAGCGCGTCAGGCCAAGGCTGGCCGCCGCTGCGGTGAAGCTGCCGGCCTTCACGGCACTGACGAAGGCGGCGATGTCGCCGAAGCGGTTGGGTTCCATGGTGGGCTCCTGCGGGTACGGAAGACCCGCTTAGATGGGTGCGATCGGCGCCATTGCAAGGGCTCAGACAAGGACTTTGATGAGCAACAGGTGCACAGGGTAGAACAGGTAGCCCCAACGCCGCACCGCCGGCACCGGCCAGTGCGCGACCCGCAGCAGCAAGCAGCCCACGGGAATCGCCAGCGCCGCAGCAGCCATGGTGAGCACGGTCATCGGGGCCCCGAGATGTTCGCGCAGCCAGCTGTTGGTCAGGTTGCCCGCCACGGCGAGCAGGCACGGCAGCAACCAGTTCAGCCCACCCAGCCGACGTGCCAGCAACCAGCCGGCCGGTAGCAACACACCGGGCAGTCCGTACATCAAGCGCTCGCTGTAGCCTGCACCTAGCAATACGGCTGCGAGCCCGACCAGGCGCAGCCCGGCCTGCTGATATTGCACACCCCATGCAACCAGCAGCCCCAAGCTCAGCGTAGGAATGATGCTGAAGGTCTGCGAGTCGGGGTCCAGCCAGCGATAAGGTGCTTCGGAGAGTATGGCGAACGCCAGCATCCAGCCGAGGTAGCGCAGGTTGATGTTGCCAGCACGGGCGACGTTGACCGCCATGGCCAGGCAGAACAAGGGGAACGCGAACCGGCCAACGATGAACAGGCCTTGCGCCTGGGGCCAGATGTACCGCACATGGTCGGCGACCATGGTCACGATCGCCACCCACTTGACCAGGTCCAGCCCCGCCGAGCGCACGCGCTAGTGCCCTGGCTCGCTGGCCTGCCCGAGGTATTTGCGGGTCCAGGCTGCCAGTGGCAACGGTGGTTGCTGGTCGAGGATGCGCCGCCAGATCAGTGCCAGGTCAGCGCTGCTGAACATCGAGCCCGCGCCGGCGCTTCTCCACATGCTCGGCCGGTCGACGATCCAGTAGCCCTGGCTGTCGCGGTGGGCCATGTTGAAGCGGAAGGTGTAATTGCCGGGGATGCCCATGCGCAGGTCAGTGACCACCAGCGCATCACCGATCTGGTCATAGCGCAACCAGTCGTCGGTGAACCAGCGCAAGCGCTGGAGCAACGCAGAACCGGCCAATGGCTTCGCCGCGTCCAGGTTCAACGGCAGCCGCTGCATTTCCGGCGCTTCGCGGTCGAAAACGCTGCTGATGCCTTCGTAGTAGTCGCCGTCCGGGGTCTTCGCCAGCACCCGCCAGACCAGGCTGTTGAAGGCCATCGGCACTGCACGCACCTGCGTCACCACGATGCCCTGCGCATCGAGTGCTGCCTGCAGGCGCTGTTCGGCAGCCATGCGACCGGCCAGGCCGAAGCCCAGATAGGCCGTGCTGAACAGCAGAGCCAGGCTCAACAACCGTATCGCCCTTCCCTGAATGCCCCTGAATGCGGCGTAGATAACCGCCACCAGCAGCGGCACGGTATACACCGGATCGATGATGAACACTGCCGCCCAGCTCAGCGGGGTGAAGGGCAGCGGCCAGAACAGCTGGGTGCCATAGACCGTGAATGCATCGAGGATGGGGTGGGTCACCAGCACCAGCCAGAACGCCAGGAACAGCCGGGGAAACGTGTAACCCTTGTCGGGCCATCGCGTTCGGGCCAGGCCATTGACCAGCCAGGCCAGCAGCAAGGCCAGCCCGGTGAGGACGAAGATCGAATGGGAAAAGCCGCGATGATAGGTCATCTGCGACACCGGGTCGGCGTAGCGGATGACCACGTCGAGGTCGGGTACGGTGCCCAGTGCGGCGCCATAGATGAGCGAGCGGCGGCCCTGGATACGGCCGAGTGCCGTGCCTTGCAAGGCGGCGCCAAGTACGGCTTGGGTGATCGAGTCCAAGGGTCAGCTTCCTGGTGGAACAATGGGGAAACCTAACCCTGTAAACCCGGCGGTTGCAAATGCTGGAGTGTGACAACAGATAGCAAGCACCTGCACCGGCCTCTTCGCGGGCTTGCCCGCTCCCACAGGGCCTTCGCAATATTGAAGAACTGCGCAGTACCTGTGGGAGCGGGCAAGCCCGCGAAGAGGCCGGCGATACTTCACAACAACTGCCAGGTGTACACCAGGGTCAGCCGGTTCTCATCGATATCACTGCGGTAGTTGGACCGCGCCATGGCATTGCGCACCCTGATGCCCAACCCCTTGAGCACCCCGCTCTGCACGGCATAGCCAATGTCCAGATCACGCTCGCGATCCTTGCCTTCAAACCCTTGGCCAGTGTCGACGTTGTTGCCGGTGATGTAGCGCACCGTCGCCGTCAGCCCAGGCATTCCCATCGCCGCAAAGTTGTAGTCGTAGCGCACCTGGTAGGAACGCTCGTCGGTATAGGCGAACTCATAGGTCGGCACTTCGTTGCCCAACGGCGAGATGTTGGCGAACACCCGCGGGAACGGGCTGTCGCCATAGATGCCCTGGTAGCCGGCGTGGAAGCTGTGGCCGCCATGCCGGGCGGTGAACATCGAGAAGAACGCCTGGTTGTCGATCCTGCCCAGCAACGCATCGCCATCCTCGCGAGCGGTGAAGTAGCCAAGGTTGGCGCTCAGCACCCAGTCCCCCACCGGCTTGCTGTGCTTGAGGCCAAGGAACCCCTGGTGGTAGATATCTTCAAGCTGCCCGTACCAGAGGCTGACGCTGCTCTGGTTGGCGTTGAACGCATAGTCACCGCCCACGTAGTTGAAGGCATCACTCTCGGCCTGGCGCTGGGGCACATGGCCGAGCATGGCGTTCATCTTGCCGTCGCCGCCCTCGTTGCGCAGGTGCGTGCTGGTCAGGTGCCCGGCCTGCACGGTGAGCCCGTCGATTTCCGCCGAGCTGATGCTGGTGCCCTGGTAGGTCGGCGGCAGTAGGCGGATATCGCTGAAGGTCAGCACCGGCAGGTTGGGCTGCAACTCACCCACGCGTAGCTCGGTTTTCGACAGCCTGGCCTTGAAGGTGGGCGCGATGCGGCTGTACTCGTCGGCCGCGCGGCCGTCACCGTGCACCGGCAGCAGGCCGGTATTGACCCGGTCCGGGCTGCTGTCGAGCTTGATGCCAAGCAGGCCCAGGGCATCGATGCCGAAGCCGACGGGCCCAGGCGTATAGCCGGATTTGAAATCGAGGATGAATCCCTGGGCCCACTCCTCGGCCTTCGATTGCTGGTTGGCCCCGACGATGTCGGAAAAATCACGGCTGAAGTAGTAATTGCGGGCACTGAGGCTGGCTTTGGCATCCTCGAAGAAGCCGCCTTCGGCGGCGAGCAAGGAGGGGCTGAGCAAGGTCAGCCCGATGGCGACGCAGGGGGTGTGGTTCATTCCGAAGCTCTCTTGATCTTGTTTTTATGGATAAAGCGCGGGGAACACGGGTTTTCAGGGGGTACGGCGCAGCACCTCGCGAGGTTGCGGGCGACGCAGCCGCAGCAGCGCATGGGCCAGCAGGCCGAACAGCAGCCCCCAGAACGCCGCCGACAGGCCAAGGAAGGACACCCCCGAAGCGGTGACCAGGAAGGTAAACAGCCCGGCATCGCGTTCGCTGGGTTCGGCCAGGCTGCGCGCCAGGGCCTCACTGATGGCCCCGTACAAGGCAAGGCCGGCCAGCGCCCCGATCAATGCCGCCGGGAACGCGGCGAACAGCGACATCAAGGTGGCCCCGGCGATACCCAGCAGCAGGTACAACGCGCTGCCAGCGACGGCTGCGACATAGCGCCGGCGCGGGTTTTCATGGGCTTCGTGGCCGGTGCACAGGCTGGCGGTAACGGCCGCGAGGTTCAGGCCATGGCAACCGAACGGCGCGAGCAGCGCACCGGCCATCGCGCTGGCGCTGATCAGCGGGCTGGCCGGCGTGGCGTAGCCTGCGTTGCGCAACACCGCCATGCCCGGCATGAACTGCCCGGTCAGTGCAACCAGCACCATCGGCAGTGCCAGGCTGAAGGTTGCCGCCAGGCTGAACTGCGGGGCGATCCACTGTGGCGAGGCCAGTTCCAGCACCAGCGCTTCGCTGCGAAAGGCACCACTGGCCACGGTCACCATGGTGCCGACAGCCAGCACTGCAGCCACGGCGTAGCGCGGTTGCAGCCTGCGCATCAGCACATAGGTCGCGAACATCGCCAGCACCAGCAGTGGCTGCACCGGCAGTGCCCGGAACACCTCGGAGCCGAAGCTGAACAGGACGCCAGCCTGCATGCCGGCCGCAATGGAACCTGGCAGGTGCGCGATGATGCGGTCGAAGGCCCCACTGATGCCGATCAACAGCAGGACCAGGTTGGCGACCAGATACGCACCCACGGCCTGCTCCAGGCCGAGTTGGGGCAAGGCGGTAACGAGCAGCGCCGAACCCGGGATCGACCAGGCGATCACCACCGGCACCCGGTAATGCAGGCTGAGCAAGGCGCCGAGCACGGCACTGCCCATGGACACGGCCCAGACCCAGGACGACAGCATGCCGTGGGACAGGCCGGCAGCGTCGGCGGCATGGAAGATGATCACCAGCGGGCCGGCGTAGGAAATCAGGGTCGCGATGCAGCCGGCGACCAGGGCTGACAGGGAGCAGTCCTTGATCAGGGTTTTCATGTGCTTTCTCGCAAGGCAGCGGCCGGCCTTGGTGGCTGGCTCTTGTTCTGTGTTGCTTTCTTCGCGGGCAAGCCCGCTCCCACAGAGACTGCGTCACTTACAGACCTGTGATACTTCTGTGGGAGCGGGCTTGCCCGCGAAGGCACCAGCGCGGTGTATCAGGCCTCTTGCAAGGCTCGTGGCCGCCCGCTGCGCTGCTCATCGCCATCGGCCTGGGCTGTCTGCAGCTGGAAGTCGAACTTCAACTCGGCATGGGGACCATCAGCCCCTTCATGGAACACCACCTCACCCACCAGCCCGTCACGGGTGGCATAGGCAAAGTCATCCCACAGGTACTTGTCCCCGGCCAGGTTGATCTGCGTGGTCAGGTGGCGGTGCCCCGGTGCCGAGATGAAGAAGTGCACATGGGCCGGGCGCTGGCCATGGCGGCCGAGCAGGTCCAGGCATTCCTGGGTCGGGCCCTGCGGGTCACAGCCATACCCCGACGGCACGATGGAGCGGGCGCGGTAGCGGCCTTCGGCATCGGTGACGATGCGCCGGCGCAGGTTGTACTCGGACTGGCTCTGATCGAAGAACGAGTAAGTGCCACGCGTATTGGCATGCCACAGGTCAACGATGGCGCCGGCCAGCGGCTGGCCCTGAGGGTCGAGCACCTGGCCCTCGAGGAACATGACGGTCGCCACGCCCTCCTCGCTGCCGTCGTCCATGCGCACTTCGCCTTGGGCGAGCGGCGCACCCGCCACATACAGCGGGCCTTCGATGGTGCGCGGTGTGCCACCGGTCAAACCGACCTCGGCGTCCTTGGCATCCTGCAGCAGGTCGAGGAAGTGCTCGATGCCCAGGCCCGCCACCAGCAGCCCGGCTTCACCGCGCCCGCCAAGGCGGTTCAGGTAGTCGACGGCATGCCAGAACTCGTCCTCGGTGACTTCCAGGTCTTCGATCAGGCGTGCGGTGTCCTGCAGCACCCGCTGGATGATGCGTTTCAGGCGCGGGCTGCCTTCGTCATTGCCAAAGCCGGCGACTTCTTCGAAGAACTTCTGGATATCGGCAGTGTGGGAAATCTTCACGGTCATGGTGGTTACCTCATCTTGTTCTTGTGCAAAAGGCTGGGGTCAGCGGTCGTCGCTGTGGATCGACGAGGGGTGGCGGCACAGGCCGTCGACCTCGATGTCCATGTACGGGAACAGCGGCAGCTGCATCAGCGTGTCGTG
>NZ_NEHW01000011.1 GCF_002112505.1 Pseudomonas sp. R28(2017) | reverse complement strand
TGACGACGGCTACGGCATGATCCGCTGGAAGCAGGCCAACATGGGCTTCACCGATTTCGGCCTGGACTACGGCAACCCGGACTTCGTCAAGTACGCCGAGTCCTATGGCGCCAACGGTTACCGCGTGGAGAGCGCAGATGCCTTGCTGCCGCTGCTGGACCACTGCATCTCCAACCCAGGCGTACATGTGATCGACTGCCCGGTCGACTACAGCGAGAACGACCGCATTCTCAATACCGAGTTGCGGGCTCGGGCACTGATGGTATGAAGGCGCTTCACAAGCCCTGATCTATGCCTTTTACGAGAATGATTGACCTCTTGCCAGCAGGTGCAGACATTGCCCTGCTGGCTTTTTTACCTTACCCACGGTGCTTGCTACGTTGGCGAGGGCCGACCGTTGTCGGATAATGAGGTTTTTCTGCCCTCGCGTTGAATGGAGGGCCTCAATCGTGTGAGGTTTTGCAAATGGTGAAAGCGCGGCCGCGTCCCGCGGTGAATGGTGTGGCATCGGCAGACCGTGTTTTGACCGTGCTGACTGCTTTTCAGATAGGCGATTCTGCGCTGAGCCTGGTCGAGCTGGTTGAGCGTACCGGGCTCATCAAGAGCACGATCATGCGTTTGATGGTGTCTCTGGAAAACCACGGTTTCATCACGCGCATGGCGGATGGGCGCTATCAGTTGGCAAGCGAAGTCATGCGATTGAACGCTGTGTACCAGGAGGCGCTCGATCTCGAACGGCATGTGATGCCACGTCTGCATCATCTGGCTGAACAGTCGGGTGAAACCGCTTCCTTCTATGTGCGTCACGGTGCGTACCGGATGTGCCAGTACCGGGTTAACTCTTCGCACCGACTGCGTCTGAACATGCAACCGGGTGACATGCGTCCGATGGATGAAGCAGCGGGTGCACAAGCCTTGCGCGCCCCATATCAGATCGGCATTGCCTTGCAAAAACCTTTCTACTCGAAAGGCGCTACCGACCCGCATGCGGCGTCGATGGCACTGCCCATCTACGGTGCGCAACAGGAGCTCATGGGCGCCCTTGTCATTTCAGGGCCTGCGAGTCGTCTGACGGAAGAGTATGCAGAAAGCCTCAAGCAGATGTTTTTCGAGACAGCACGTGATCTGATGCGCAGCTTGGGCTTCAAACCTGCGACTTTGGAGCCCGAATCGGTCCAGTAGGCACGCTTTGATGGCTGGAGCCATTCCTTGTGAGAATGGCCCCAGGCATTAGCTCAGAAGCCTTCCAGCACGATCTTGCCGCGCGCCTTGCCACTTTCGATCATGGCATGGGCGCGCTTGAGGTGCTCGGCGTTGATGGCGCCGTAATGTTCGCCCAGGGTCGTCTTGAGCACGCCATCATCGACCAGTTGCGCCACACGCTCGAGCAACTGGTGCTGCTTGATCATGTCCTCGGTCTTGTACAGCGAACGCGTGAACATGAGCTCCCAGTGCAGCGAAAGCGACTTGCGCTTGAGCGGCATCACATCCAGTTGCGCCGGGTCGTCGATCAACGCCAGCTTGCCTTGTGGGCGCAGCACTTCCACCAGTTGCGGCAGGTAGGTATCGGTGTGGGTGAGGCTGATCACGTAGTCGACCGCATCGAGCTTGAGCGCTTGCAGTTGAAGCGGGAGCGATTCGGTGTGGTCGATGACGTGCTGGGCACCCAGCTGCTTGACCCACGCCTGGGTTTCGGGGCGTGAGGCTGTACCGATGACCGTCAGCTGGGTGAGCCTGCTGGCGAGCTGGACCAGGATCGAGCCCACCCCGCCAGCGGCACCGACCACCAGCAGGCGCTGGCCCTTGCCGCCGTTTTCCTCGATGCCCAGGCGGTCGAACAGCAGTTCCCAGGCGGTGATGGAAGTCAGGGGCAGGGCGGCGGCGCTGGCGTTGTCCAGGCTGCGGGGCTTGTGCCCGACGATGCGCTCGTCCACCACATGGAATTCGCTGTAGCTGCCGGGGCGGTCGATGGCTCCGGCGTAGAACACTTCATCACCCGGTTGGAACAGCGTCACCTGTTCGCCCACCTCGCGGACGATACCCACGGCATCCCAGCCCAGCACCTGCGGTTGTTCACCGCCGCGGCTGGCGCGGATCTTGGTGTCGACCGGGTTGACGGCGATGGCCCTGACTTCGACCAGCAGGTCCCGGGCGCCCGGTGTCGGCTTGGGCAGTTCTGCGTCATACAGCGACTGTGGGGCCTGGATCGGCAAACCGGGTTGGGTGTAAACGACAGCCTTCATTGGCGTTACCTCTTGGCAATTCGAAAAGTGGGCTCAGGCTATCCGTTTCGATTGAAACGATAAACAGCCAGAATGGCGCAACACTTTCACTTGGGCAGTGAAAATACCGTGAAGCGCCACATGCGGGTGCAGATCACCTGGCGCTATAGCGCGGTGCGAGCTGATTGTTGGACAGCTGGCCGAACAGCGCCTGCCGGCTGGCCTGGTAGTGGTCGAAGGCTTGCAGGTCGTGCACCGATGGCAGCGAGATCAGCACACCGTTGTCGAAGTCCTGCAGCGCACCGTCCACCAGGTCCTGGGCGGACATCACGATGCCGGGGTCGAGGTTCTCCACGGGCAAGCCGCCGATCTGCCAGAAATCGGTGGCCGTGGCCCCCGGCAGTACCGCCTGAACCTGCACGCCCTGGTCGGCCAACTCCTTGTTCAGCGATTGGGTGAACGCCGTGACGTAGGCCTTGCTGGCCCCGTACACGCCGTTGAGCAGCTCTGGCGCCAGGCTGACGACGGATGAAATGTTGATCACTGCCCCCTGGCGTCGGGCAACGAAGCCGGGCACTGCCGCATAGGTCAGGCGGGTGAGGGCGGTGACGTTGAGGCTGATCATCTCGGCCATGCGCTCGACGTCGCTCTCCAGCAGGGTGGTGTGGGTACCGATGCCGGCGTTGTTCACCAGCAGGCTGATGCTGGCGTCCTCGCGCAGCTTGCGCTCGACCTTGGCCAGGTCGTCGGCATTGCCCAGGTCGGCCGGGAACACTTCGACGTTCTGCCGGGTTTCACTGGTGAGCCGGCCGGCGAGCGCGTTCAGGCGCTCCCGGTTGCGAGCCACCAGCACCAGGTCATAGCCGCGACGGGCCAGGCGCTCTGCGTAGATCGAACCGATACCGGTGGAAGCGCCCGTGATGAGCGCGGTGCCTTTGAATTGCTGCGTCATGGTGATGCTCCATTGCTTGGGTGTGTTGCCATGATGCAGAACGTGAGTTGTGTCTTGAATGACGCATATGGTAAGTTTTCAGGACATCCAGCGCAGGAGCTTCACCATGCATCGGGTCGGGTATCTGCTTACCGAAGGCTTCCAGGTCATGTCCCTGGCGACGCAGACCGTGTTCGAATTCGCCAACATCTCGGCGGGCGAAGCGGTGTACAGGATCCAGAACTTCTCCATCGACGGCGGTACCGTGCGCTCCTCACTGGGCATGCACATCGACACGCTGCCCCTGGGCGCGCCCGGTCTTGCAGACACCTGGATGGTCACCGGCACGCTGACGCCACTGTCGCCGCCCGGTGAGGCAGTCCTGGCCAGTGTGCGTGGTTTCGTCGACGGCGCCCGTCGCACCGCGGGCCTGTGCACGGGCTGTTTCGTGCTGGCCCAGGCCGGCGTGCTGGATGGCCGGCGCGCCACCACGCACTGGGCCTATGCCCCCAAGCTGCGTGAGCTGTACCCGCAGGTAGACGTGGAAGAAGATCGGATATTCATCGTCGATGGCCCGATCTGGACCTCGGCGGGCATGACCGCCGCCCTGGACATGGCCCTGGGCATGGTGGAAAAGGACCTTGGCGCCGAGCTGGCCAGGTCGGTGGCACACAAGATGGTCATGCACCAGCGCCGCTCCGGCGGGCAATCCCAGCACTCCGAGCTGCTGTCGCTGTCGCCCAAGTCGGACCGTATCCAGCATGCGCTGGACTATGCGCGCAAACACCTCAGTCGCTCACTGAGCGTGGAGGAACTGGCTGAAGTGGTGCACTTGAGCCCCCGGCAATTCACCCGTGTGTTTACCGCCGAAACCGGCCAGTCACCGGCCAAGGCCGTTGAAGGCCTGCGCCTGGAGGCCGCCCGGGTGATGATCGAGCAGAGCCGGCACAGCCTGGATGTGGTGGCCAGGGAGACCGGCTTTCGCGACCGTCGGCATATGCGCGAGGTGTTCATGCGTGGGTTTGGCGTGCCGCCGCAGGCGGTGCGCAGAGATGCACGACGGGTAGAGGCTGGCTGATGGGTTTGCGTTAGTCGGGAAGCCGGGCTGCGAAGTCAACTGCAGGCTTCCGATTGCTGCCACGCCAGCGGCGACATACCCTCGGCTTTCGCGAATGTCCTGCAGAAGTGAGACTGGTCACAAAAGCCGCATTCCAGGGCGATCTCGGCCAGCAACATTCCGGAGCCGCCCAGCAACTCCTTGCTTCGCTTCAACCGTTGCTCACGCATCCACTGTTGCGGGGGCACCTGTTCGGTTTCCCTGAACATGCGCGTGAAATGGCTGCGCGACAGCGCGCAGGCCTGGGCCAGCTCGGTAACGGTGATGCCGGTGTCCAGGTTGTCCAGCATCAACTGCTTGGCAGTCTTGACCTGCCAAGGTTTCAGCCGTCCGGTGGTTTTCAGTGCGACAGTCGCCAGCACCGTGCAGTGGTCACTGTTCATACAAATCCATTTATCAATGAAGTGGGCACGCAGCTTTCAAGCGGCCAGCGCAGGCCGCTGCAGCTTTGGTGCAGGCTGCAGGCGACAACGCTCGATTCGAAGGCCTGGCTCAGCCAGCCGGCGTACCCATCAGCGGGTCAGTGAACAGCCCCTGGGTGCAGGGGCTGGCAAGGGTCAGACAGGGGCAGCGACCGGGGCCAGGGTCGGGCCGTGCTGTACGCGCTCTGGCGCTTTGTGCACCATGGTGTAGGCGTAGTCGACACCCATGCCGTAGGCACCGGAATGTTCCTTGACCAGTTCCATGACGGCGTCATAGGTGTCGCGGTTTTTCCAGTCGCGCTGCCATTCCAGCAGCACTTGCTGCCAGGTCACCGGGATGACGCCGGCCTGGATCATGCGCTGCATGGCGTAGTCGTGGGCTTCCTTGGTGGTGCCCCCGGAGGCATCGGCAACCATGTAGATTTCGTAACCGGCATCGTTCATGGCCGAGAGGGCGAAGGTGGTGTTGCAGACCTCGGTCCACAGGCCGGACACAATGATCTTGTTGCGACCGTTCTTCTTCAGCGCGTCTCGCACCTTCTGGTCATCCCAGGAGTTCATGGAGGTGCGCTCCAGCAGCGGTGCATCGGGGAAGACGGCGAGCAGCTCAGGGTAGGTGTGCCCCGAGAAGCTTTCAGTCTCGACCGTGGTGATGGTGGTGGGGACATTGAAGATCCTGGCAGCTTTGGCCAGGCCTACGGTGTTGTTCTTCAGCGTCTGGCGATCGATGCTCTGAACGCCGAAGGCCATCTGCGGCTGCTGATCGATGAAGATCAGTTGGCTGTTGTGCGGGGTCAGGACTTCAGTTTTTGGATTGCTCATTGTTGTTTCCCTGTCAGCTGGATGATGGTCATCGCACAAGTCACGGCGCCTGGTTTGTGCAGGCTGTGCCGAGGCTCTGGGTGACGTCCTCGGCGATGTCCGTTGCTTGAGTCCGAGCACAAGATAGCCAATTGCAGGGCGAAGCGGTGGCGCACTTTTGCGCTTCTGAAGGCGCATTCATGCGCCGGCGGATTGCTCATCGTGCTGCTAGGATTCGCACGCTAACGCGGATCTACCGGATCCGGTTTGCGCCAGGAGAATGCAATGGCAGCTTCACAACCGCACCACAAACAAACCGCCTATTGGGGCGTTCCGTGGGAGAAGACTTACGGGTATCCGCAGGCACGGCGGGTAGGCAACGAGATCTATGTGTCGGGCCAATTCAATCATGACGAGGAGGGCAATCTGGTTGCGCCTGCACCCTTGGATCGAGACGGGATACCCTGCGATTTCTCTTCGATGGGCGAGCAGATGCGCGCCGCCTACGACAATATTTCCAAGCTGCTCGCGCTGTATGGCGCAACGCTTGAAGATGTGGTGGAAGAAACGCTCTACGTACTGGACATGGACGCGGCCTTCGCCGTGGTCGGCAAGGTGCGCAAGGCCGCGTACGGCACCGAGCGGCCCCAATGCGCCAGTAACATCATTGGCGTCTCGCGGCTTGCCCAGCGCCCTCAGCTGATCGAAATCACCTGCAAGGCGGTGCTTGGCGCACGGGCCGTGTGACCTGCACTCCCGGTTTCGTGCTACGTGACCGGGAGTTCCAGCTGGCCCTCGATCAACGCCTTCTGGTTGGCAACGGCGGCTGCACAGAACGTCATGAAGGCCTTGACCCGCCACGACTTGCGGATGTCCTGGTGCGTCAGCAGCCACAGTTCATCCTGAAGCTCCGGCACCACCGGGCCGACGCGTTCCAGCCCAGGCGTGATATCGCCCAGCATGCAGGGCAGATAACCCACCCCCAGGCCTGCCGCGATGGCGACGCTGGCGGCTGCGACCGAATCGGTACGGTACGCAATGCACTCGGCAGCGACCCTGCTCTCGACGTAGCTCGTCGCTTTCAGCCCTCGCAGCGCGGCGGAATAGGAAACCCACGCCTGGCCTTCGGTGAACAGCGGAGCCGGCGTCAGGTGGCTGCTGCTGCCGTAAGGGGCCCAGGCGATCACAGCCAGCTTGCGACCCACCAGGCTCTCGGCAGGTTTCCTGGTCGCTCGAACCGCGATATCCGACTCGTCCCGGGCAAGGCTCAGTGATTCGTTGCCTACCAGGACCTCGATGCTGATCCCTTCGTTCAGGGCTTTGAAATCGGCGATGATGGGGGTGAGGAAGTACAGCAGCAGGGAGTCGCTGGTGGTGATGCGAAGCTTGCCCAGAGGCCCCTGGCCGGCCCGTGAGACACGCCGCGTCACGCTGACGATGTCCAGCTCCACGCGCTCGGCCAGGGCACGCAATTCCGCGCCTTCGAGGGTGAGCAGATAGCCTGACTTGCGGTGATCGAACAGCGCCACGCCCAGTGCTTTTTCTAAGTGCGAGACCCGGCGGGACACGGTGGACACGTTGATGCCGAGCTTCTTGGCCGTGGCCGCGCGGTTGCCGCAGTCACTGAGCGTCTTGATGATGCGCAGGTCGTCCCAGGACAGCTGGTTGGCTGCCTCGCTCACGTCCCATTTGATGTTCTTGCCGGCGGCCGGGCCAGTTGCAGCGCTTTCGGGTAACGACTTCACATGACGCGTTCCAGATCAGGATGGGCCGATCATACGAGAAGGGGCCAGGTGAGCCAAGGCGGCGCTGGCCGCCGCTTTCTCAAACCGATGCAGGCCGACGGCATGCCCCTCAGTCTCATCTAAGTTTTCATCCGTAACCTCCCCGGCAAAACCCCTGACGGGGCGGAGGAGGTACACCCATGAAGACTGCCAGCAGAGGTTGGCTCAACAAGGTACCGGAAGTGACGCTGTCCTTCTGGATCATCAAGATCATGTCCACCACGGTCGGCGAGACCTTCGCCGACTTTCTCGCCGTCGACGTCGGCTGGGGCCTTGCCATCACCAGCGCGGTGATGGCGGTGCTGCTGGCTGGCGCGTTGACCCTGCAAATGCGCAAGCGCAGCTGCGAACCCTGGATCTACTGGCTCTGCGTGGTACTGGTCAGCATCCTGGGTACCCAGATAACCGACATCCTGACTGACGAACTGGACATCAGCCTGTACGCCAGCACGGCATTTTTCTCGGCGTTGCTGGTGGTCAATTTCGCGGTCTGGTACGCCGTGGAGCGCAACCTGTCGATTCGCGACATCGTCACCGCCCGGCGTGAAGGTTTCTATTGGGCCACCGTCCTGTGCACCTTCGCCCTGGGCACTGCAGGGGGTGATCTGGCGACCGAGGCACTGGGGCTTGGCTTCAGTTTCGGTTGCGTCATCTTCGCCGCGCTGATCGGCGCCTGCCTGCTTGCCTGGCGCCTGGGCGCCAGCACGGTGCTGGTGTTCTGGCTGGCCTACATCCTGACCCGCCCGCTCGGCGCCTCGCTGGGGGACCTGCTTACCCAATCCCGTGATTACGGTGGCCTCGGCATGGGGGCGACCTGGACCAGTGCGATTTTCCTGTGCGTCATTTTCATTCTGGTCTGCGTTGCCCAGTTCGCTGCCGGCCAATCGAAACGACTTACCCCTTGATAGCGAGGTAGTACTCCATGATCTCCAACACGCTGATCAAAACCCTGGCCATCGCCTGTGTCGCCAGCGCATTGCTGGTAACCCAAGGCTGTTCCAAACAGGACGAGCCGCCACAGGCCGCAGGCATCCATGCCCCGACCAAGCTGGGCGACCTCAGCGCATTCCGCGCCATTGCCGTGGATGTCGCCGCCAAGGTGGATGCCCAGGACCTGCCCGGGGCCAAGGCACGTATCAGGGACCTGGAAAAGACCTGGGACGACGCCGAGGCCGGGATCAAGCCGCGCGCCGCCAGCGACTGGCATGTGCTGGACAAGGCGATCGACCACGCTCTGGATGCGCTGCGGGCCAGCCAGCCACAACAAGGCCAATGCAAGGCGGCCATGACCGACCTGCTGAAGGCATTCGACACCCTGCAGGGGCAGGGCTGAAGCGAGGCGCGGCGATACCTATCGGTCGCCGGCCGCTCGGGCTATTGTTGCCTGCACAGGTTCACATCGGGGAAGGCCATGCGGGTTCTACTGGTCGAGGATGACGGCATGATCGCCCAGGCGCTGCAGGACGCGCTGGGCGAGGCGGGGTACGCCGTGGATTGGGTGGCGGATGGCCTGGCGGCCGAAGCGGCCCTGCGTACCCAGCTTTACGACCAGGTACTGCTCGACCTCGGGTTGCCCGGGCAGGACGGTTTGCAGGTGCTGCAACGTCTGCGTGCAGCGGACAACCCGGTGCCGCTGCTGATCATCACCGCACGCTCGGGGCTCGATGACCGGGTGTGCGGGCTGGATGGCGGAGCGGATGACTTTCTGCAAAAACCCTTCGAGATGGCTGAACTGCTCGCCAGGATGCGCGCGGTCATGCGCCGCAAGGGCGGGCGCGCGGCCCCTGAGCTGGGCAATGGAACGCTGAGCCTGGACCCGGTCAGCAAATGCGCACGCGTGCTCGATCAGCAACCCGTGCAGCTTTCCAACCGCGAGTTTGCCTTGCTCCAGGCGTTGCTGGTGCGCCCTGGGGCCATCCTCTCGCGCAGCGAACTGGAAGACCGCATCTACGGGTGGGGCAACGAGGTAGAAAGCAACGCCGTGGAGTTCATCATCCATGCGCTGCGCCGCAAGCTGGGCAAGGACGTGATTCGCAATATCAGGGGGCTGGGATGGATGGTCTCAAAACACGCCTGAAGCAGTCGCTGCAACTGCGCCTGTCGGTGGCGCTGTCGGTCGCGATCCTGCTGGTGGCGACCGTGAGTGGGGCCTTCAGCTACTTCACCGCCTACGATGAAGCGCTCGACCTGCAAGACAACAGCCTGCACCAGGTGGCCGCGCTGTACCTGCGCCAGGGCCTGGCATTTCATTACTCAGGCAGCGCGCAGCCTGCGGCCGCGGACGACGAAGAAACCCGTATCGTCATCCAGTACCTGGCCGATGGCCAGTCCGTCAGCCATGCCGATGACAGCCAGCTGCCACTGCCGATTCCGGGCTCGGTGGCCAATGGCCTGTCGACGGTGGTGGTGGGCAATGAACCTTTTCGTGTGCTGGTCAGTACCGACACCTCTGGCAGGCGCTTTGCCGTGGTGCAGGAGATCGACAGCCGCAATCGCGATGCACGCAAAAGTGCGTGGCGTGCGCTGTTGCCGTTTGCCATCCTCTTCCCGATTTTGCTGCTGGTGGTGGCCAACCTGATCCGCGAGCTGTTCAGGCCGGTCGCGACCTTGGCGGCCATGCTCGATACCCGCGACGATCAGGACCTGCGCCCGATCGATGAGCGCCTGCTGGCGACCGAAATACGCCCGTTCGTACAGGCGATAAACCGGCTGCTGGGGCGTGTTTCGCGCACCCTTGAAGGCCAGAAGCGCTTTGTTGCCGATGCAGCCCATGAGCTGCGCACCCCCCTCACCGCACTGTCGTTGCAGGCGGAGGGCCTTGAACACGAAGCCATGTCGGAGCGTGCCTGGCTGCAAGTGGCCAAGCTGCGCCGCGGTATCGGCAGGAGTCGCAAGCTGGTCGAGCAGCTGCTGGCATTGGCCAGCGCGCAACTGGCCGAGGCGTCGCCAGGGTCGGTGTCGCTGCATGAAACTTGCCGCCTGGTGCTGGAGGACTTGATGCCGTTGGCAGAGCAGAAGCAGCTGGACATTGGCCTGGAAGGTGACGATGCGCTGTTGCCGATGCAGGAAGTGGAACTGCGCACCGTGATCAAGAACCTGGTGGAGAACGCCATCCGCCACGCGCCGGTGGGTGGGCATGTCGACCTGCAAGCGCAGCACAGCGCCGGATGGATAGCGCTGTGTGTGCGTGATGATGGCCCTGGTGTTCCACCGCAGGACTGGGAGCGAGTATTCGATCCCTTCTATCGGGGTAATCAACAGGTCGGGGAAGGCTCCGGCCTGGGGCTGTCGATCGTGCGTACCATCGTCCAGCGTTCTGGCGGGGAGGTGACGGTGGGGTACGCTGATGAGGCAACGCAGTTGGGCTGGCGCGTGTGCTTGCGCTGGCAGGCCCGGCGCGAAGCACAGGCAGGGCAGGGCGAGCTCGTCTAACGCCCCAGCAACTGCCCTACCAACCATTGCCCTGCGGGCCCCAGCGCCCGCTGGCGCGACCAGGCCACATCCATGGCCACCCGCCGTGGGTAGCCGGCCATGGGCAATTCCACCAGGCCACTGCCGAAGCGCGCCACCAGCGCCTTGGGCAGTTCGGCCCAGCCGAAGCCGCGCACGGCGAACTCCAGCAAGGTCAGGTAGTCCGGTGCCGACCAGGCCTGGCCATGGCCATGGGGCAGGCTCGGGGCGTAGGTCTTGATGTACAGCTGACGTTCGTGCTCCAGGTGTTCCGGCTGCAGCGCCGGCAGCTTGGCCAGCGGATGTTCGCTGCTGGCATAGAGGCAGAACTCCGCTTGCTCGGGCAGCCGCGCCACACTGACATCCGCCGGGTAACGGCCCTGTGCGGCGAGGATGCCGATGTGCGCCAGGCCTTGCTGCACCAGGTCGATCACGTCGGCGTCCTCGGAGGGGCCGCAGCGCAGCTCGGTGTGCGGGTAATGCTCGGCGAAACGGCCCATTGCGGCGCCCTGGAAGGTCACGCTGTAGCTGTCGGACATCACCACCGACACCAGCGGCTCGACATGCTCGGCCAGGCGCACGGCCAGAGCATCCAGCCTGGCGCTGGCATCGAGAATCGCTTCAACGTGTTTCAGCACCTGATGGCCGGCGGCATTGAGCGTGGGGTGGCGGCCGGTGCGGTCGAACAGCGGGCAACCGATATCGGCCTCGAAGTTGGCGATGGCGATGCTGATGGTCGACTGGCTCTTGCGCAGCTTGCGTGCGGCGGCGGAGAAAGAGCCGAGGGCGGAGGCCTCGACAAAAGCGACGAGGGCTTCAGGAGAGTAGCGCATGGGTATCGATCAAAGCCATGGACGGTGTGCCAGGAGTATCGATCCCATCAAAGTGCGAGGCAAGCATGAAGCAAGAGCGGCCTTGCGGCCGCTGCGTTCGGGCAGGATCACTTGATCAGCGGCACGCCACTGAGCTTCTGCAATTCGTCGAAGTCGATGTCAGCGCAGATCTCGACCACTTTCAGGCCATCGGCGGTGACTTCCAGCACGGCCAGGTCGGTGTAGATACGGCTGACGCAACCGATGCCGGTCAGCGGGTAGGTGCACTCGGGCACCAGCTTGCTTTCGCCGGACTTGGTCAGGTGGTCCATCATCACGAACACCTGGCGGGCACCCGTGGCCAGGTCCATCGCGCCGCCCACGGCGGGGATCGAACCTTCGGCGCCGGTGTGCCAGTTGGCCAGGTCGCCCTTGACCGACACCTGGAAGGCGCCCAGTACGGCGATGTCCAGGTGGCCGCCACGCATCATCGAGAACGAGTCGGCGTGGTGGAAGTAGGCACCGCCGGTGAGCAGGGTCACGTGCTGCTTGCCGGCGTTGATCAGGTCATCGTCTTCCTCGCCTGGCGCGGGGCTTGGGCCCATGCCCAGCAGGCCGTTTTCGCTGTGCAGGAACACTTCCTTGTCGCCCAGGTAGTTGGCCACCAGGGTCGGTGCGCCGATGCCCAGGTTGACGTAGGCGCCTTCCTGGATGTCCGCGGCCACGCGTTGGGCCATCTCGGTGCGGGAGAGCTTTTTGGTGATGGTCATGGCAGGCCTCAGACAGCGTTGGCGATCGAAGAAGCGGCAGCGCCGGAAACGGCGACCACGCGCTGGACGAAAATACCCGGGGTGATGATGTGTTCCGGGTCCAGCTCACCGAGTTCGACAATCTGGTCGACCTGGGCGATGGCGGTCTTGGCGGCCATGGCCATGATCGGGCCGAAGTTGCGCGCAGCCTTGCGGTAGACCAGGTTGCCCCAGCGGTCACCCTTGTGCGCCTTGATCAGCGCGAAATCGGCGTGCAGCGGCATTTCCAGCACGTACTGGCGGCCATCGATCTCACGGGTTTCCTTGCCTTCGGCCAGCAGGGTGCCGTAGCCGGTCGGCGAGAAGAACGCACCGATGCCCGAACCCGCAGCGCGGATACGTTCGGCCAGGTTGCCCTGCGGCACGACTTCCAGTTCGATCTTGCCGGCCCGGTACAGTTCGTCGAAGACGTAGGAGTCAGACTGGCGCGGGAAGGAGCAGATGACCTTGCGCACGCTGCCGGCCATCAGCAGAGCGGCCAGGCCGATCTCGCCGTTGCCGGCGTTGTTGCTGATGATGGTCAGGTCGCGGGCACCGGTGGCGATCAGCCCATCGATGAGCTCGGAGGGCATGCCGGCAGTGCCGAAACCGCCGACCATGATGGTCGAACCGTCGGTAATCCCTTCCACCGCGCTGGCGATGGACTCAAACGTTTTATTGATCACAGCGAGCTCCTGGTTCTTCCTGGAGTATGGATTGTCGACCTGGCCGCGTGCTGACGCGGCGGGGCCATTCAGCGCTTTGAGTGGTGTGCTGACTTGCCTATAGCGTGCCGCAAGACTGGGCAACAGTAGAGAGGGCGGAGCTGAATTTGTGCGATTACCGAACTGTTGTGCGATTTATGAGCGGCTCAGATCGCGTGCGATCACTCGGATGCAAACGACGGTCGTTCCGCGAACCAGGCCACCGCCAGCTCCTTGAACGCCTCGGCCGAAGGCGTCAGCGGATAGCGCTGGTCATGCGCCAGCACGATGCTGTGGGTGGGCAGTTTCTCCTCGGTCGGGCGACAGACCAGCGCTTGACCGTCATAACTGCGGTCACCAAAGGGTCGGGTGTAGATCAGCGCCACGCCAAAGCCATTGGCGACCAGGCTGCGCTGCAGTTCGAACGTGCGCACCCGGTGCACTGCGGCGGGTGAAAGGTCGTAGAAGCTGAACAGGTCCAGCACATGTTGCCAGCTGTGAACCTGGTCGGTGACCACCAGGGTGTATTCGGCGAGCGCCTTGAGGCTGACACGAGGCTCCCTGGCCAAGGGGTGATCGGCCGCCAGCAGTACCTGAGCGGTCAGCTGGCACAGCTGAGTGCATTGGGTGTTCGGCGGCAAACCCAGGTCGTAGGTGATCGCCAGCTCTATCGCCCCCTCACTCAGCCGCTTGCCAACGTACTCGAAGCTGCCATCGCGCATATCGACAGTGACTTTGGGGTAGGCCGCCTGCAGCCGTCGCACGATTTGTGGCAGGCAATAGGGCGCCAGGTCCTCGAAACAGCCGACCACCAGTTCGCCGACACACTCGCCTGCATTGGCATGGATCTCGGCAAAGGTCTGCGCCTCTGCCAGCACGCGGCGGGCCTGGACCATGACGGTACGGCCGAAGGGGGTCAGCGAGATGCCAAGGCCCCGTTGGCGGATGAAAATCGATTGCCCCAGCACCTCCTCCAGTTCGGTGATGGCCGCCGAGATGGAGGGTTGGGAAACATGAAGCTCCATGGCCGCCGTGGTCAGGTTGCCGTGCTTGGCCGCTGCGAGGGCATAGCGAAGTTGCCGCAGGGTGAACTTCATAGGTTTTTCCGTTGTGATGCATCAGGACTTATTATTTTATCCTGTTTTTACATTGTGAAATATTTCACCCGCGCAGTGCTCTCCATGGCAAGGCTCGTCAGCCAGTCTGGCGTCCCTCTCTGGGCCGGATGCCCTCGACTACTGCAATCAATGTTCTTGTTTGGGAGCGTCACAATGACAATTACAAAGGCTCTGCTGACCACGACACTTTCTCTCGGGCTGCTGGCGTCGGCTGGCGCCAGCCAGGCGGCCGACTGGTGTGAGTCGGGCAAAGCGGTGAAATTTGCCGGTTTGAACTGGGAAAGCGGGATGCTGCTCACTGATGTGATGCAGTTCGTGCTGAAGAATGGTTATGGCTGTGAGACCGACAGCTTGCCGGGTAACTCCATCTCCATGGAAAACGCCCTGAGCAGCAACGACATCCAGGTATTTGCCGAAGAGTGGGTAGGGCGCAGCGAGGTCTGGAACAAGGCGGCGGCGGCCGGCAAGGTCGTCGGCGTCGGCGCGCCGGTCGTTGGCGCGGTCGAAGGCTGGTATGTGCCGCGTTATGTGATCGAAGGCGATGCCAAGCGCAAGCTCGAAGCCAAGGCACCGAACCTCAAGGGCATCGCCGACCTGGGGCAATACGCCCAGGTCTTCAAGGACCCGGAAGAGCCGGACAAGGGGCGCTTCTACAATTGCCCGGCCGGCTGGACCTGCGAGCTGGACAACAGCGAAATGCTCAAGCGCTACGGCCTGGAAAACACCTACACCAACTTCCGCCCGGGCACCGGCCCGGCACTGGATGCCGCCGTCCTGTCGAGCTACAAGCGTGGCGAGCCGATCCTGTTCTACTACTGGTCGCCGACGCCGCTGATGGGCCAGGCCGACCTGGTCAAGCTGGACGAGCCAGGCGTGGACAAATCCGTGACCATCAAGGTGGGTGTGTCGAAGGCCTTCCACGAGCAGGCCCCCGAGCTGGTGGCGGTGCTGGAAAAGATCAACCTGCCGATCGATCTGCTCAACCAGAACCTGGCGCGCATGAGCAAAGAGCGAATCGAGTCGCCGGACCTGGCCAGGTTGTTCCTCAAGGAGCACCCCGAAGTCTGGCACGGCTGGGTCAGCGAAGACGCAGCCAAAAAGGTAGACGCGGCACTTTGAGCGTGCGGGCATGCCCGGCGCCTGCCGGGCGTGCCACACGCCAGTGCGCTTCATGCACTTGCTCGAGAGAATTCCATGTTTCCCAAGAACTTCACGTTTTCCATTGCCGACTGGGTCAATGGCTGGGTCGATGCGCTTGTCAGCAACTACGGTGACGTGTTCCGGCACATTTCCGACACCCTGTTGTGGGCCATCGTCAACCTCGAAGGGCTGCTGCGCGCCACACCCTGGTGGCTGATGCTGGCCATCGTCGCGGGTGTTGCCTGGCATGCCACCCGCAAGGTCGCGACCACGGCGGTGATCGTCGGCTTGCTGTTCCTGGTCGGTGCGGTAGGCCTGTGGGACAAGCTGATGCAGACCCTGGCGCTGATGCTGGTCGCCACGCTGATATCGGTGCTGGTCGGCATTCCGCTGGGCATCCTCTCGGCGCGCAACGATCGGCTGCGGGCGGTGTTGATGCCGCTGCTCGACATCATGCAGACCATGCCCAGCTTCGTGTACCTGATCCCGGTACTGATGCTGTTCGGCCTGGGCAAGGTGCCGGCGATCTTTGCCACCGTCATCTATGCCGCGCCGCCGCTGATTCGCCTGACCGACCTGGGCATTCGCCAGGTGGATGGCGAGGTGATGGAGGCGATCAATGCCTTTGGTGCCAACCGCCTGCAGCAACTGTTCGGCGTGCAGCTGCCACTGGCGTTGCCGAGCATCATGGCCGGTATCAACCAGACCACCATGATGGCCCTGTCGATGGTGGTCATCGCGTCGATGATCGGTGCCCGGGGCCTGGGTGAAGACGTTTTGGTCGGCATCCAGACCCTGAACGTGGGCCGCGGCCTCGAAGCGGGCCTGGCCATTGTGATCCTGGCGGTCGTGATCGACCGCATTACCCAGGCCTACGGCCGGTCCCGGCATGGGGTGGGCAAATGAGCGCGAAGCAGATGATGAACAAGATCGAAGTCAAGCATGTGTTCAAGATCTTCGGTGCGCGCGCCGAAGATGCCCTGCAACTGATCCGCCAGCACAAAGCCAAGGACCAGGTCCTGGCCGAAACCGGCTGCGTGGTCGGGGTCAACGATCTGTCGTTGACCATCGGCAGTGGTGAGATCTTCGTGATCATGGGGCTGTCGGGCTCGGGCAAGTCGACCCTGGTGCGTCACTTCAACCGCCTGATCGACCCGACCAGCGGCGAGATCCTGGTCGATGGCGAAGACATCCTGCAATACGACCTGCAGGCCCTGCGCGAATTTCGCCGGCACAAGATCAGCATGGTGTTCCAGAGCTTCGGCCTGTTGCCGCACCGCAGCGTGCTGGACAACGTCGCCTATGGCCTGAAAGTCCGTGGCGAGAGCAAGGCCACGTGCACCGAGCGCGCCCTGCACTGGATCAACACCGTGGGCCTGAAGGGCTATGAAAAATCCTACCCGCACCAGTTGTCGGGCGGCATGCGCCAGCGCGTGGGCCTGGCCCGTGCCTTGGCTGCCGACACCGACATCATCCTCATGGACGAAGCCTTCAGCGCCCTCGACCCGTTGATTCGCGCCGAAATGCAGGACCAGTTGCTGGAGCTGCAGAAGACCTTGCACAAGACCATCGTCTTCATCACCCACGACCTGGACGAAGCGGTGCGAATCGGCAACCGGATTGCCATTCTCAAGGACGGCCGCCTGATCCAGGTCGGCACGCCGAAAGAAATCCTCTACCAGCCTGCGGACGAATACGTGGACCGTTTCGTGCAGCGCCGCGTAGCTTCGCTTTAAGGAACCGCGTGTATGTCGTTAGCCGAAAAAATCATCATCGCCGACGCACCTGTTCGCTGGCAGGACGTGGTGGCCGTGGCGCGGCACGGGGCGAAGCTTGAGCTGGCCCCATCGGCCTGGGCGCGGATCGAGAACGCCCAGGCGATCGTCCAGCGCATCGTGTCCAGCGGTGAACGCGCCTATGGCGTCAACACCGGGCTTGGCGCCTTGTGCAATGTCTCGTTGCAGGACGAACAACTCAGCCAGCTGTCGCACAACACCTTGCTCAGCCATGCCTGTGGCGTAGGTACGGCGCTGTCGGACGAACAGACCCGGGCGATCATGTGCGCGGCGATCATCAATTTCTGCCAGGGCCGCTCCGGCCTTCAGCGCAAGGTGGTCGAGGCGCTGCTGACCCTGCTCAACCAGCACATCACCCCGCAGGTTCCGCAACAGGGGTCGGTGGGGTACCTGACCCACATGGCGCATATCAGCATCAGCCTGCTGGGCGTCGGCGAGGTCAGCTACCGCGGCCAGATCGTGCCGGCGCAACAGGCCCTGGACGCGGTCGGCCTGGCACCGCTCAGGCTGGGGGCCAAGGATGGCCTGTGCCTGGTCAACGGTACCCCGTGCATGACCGGCCTGAGCTGCCTGGCCCTGGACGACGCCACGCGCTTGAGCCAATGGGCGGACGTCATCGGCGCCATGAGCTTCGAGGCCCTGCGTGGCCAGCTCGATGCCTTCGACCCTGAAATCATCGCGCTGAAGCCACACCCCGGCATGCAGCGTGTGGGCAGCAACTTGCGCCGCCTGCTCGACGGCAGCGAAGTCATTGCCAGCAGCCATGGCATTCGCACCCAGGACGCCTTGAGCATTCGCTCGATCCCGCAGGTTCATGGCGCCGCGCGCGATCAGCTGGCACACGCGGCGCGGCAGATCGAAACCGAACTCAACTCCACCACCGACAACCCGATGTTGCTGGGTACACCCGAGTCCTATCGGGTGGTGTCCCAGGCCAACCCGCACGGCCAGTCCGTGGCCATGGCGGCCGACTTGCTGGCCATTGCAGTGGCCGAGATCGGGGCGATTGCCGAGCGCCGTCTCGATCGCCTGATCAACCCGTTGGTCAGCGGCCTGCCGGCCTTCCTGGTCAGCCAGCCGGGGGTGAACTCGGGCATGATGATCGTCCAGTACGTAGCCGCTTCACTGTGTGCGGAAAACCGCCAGCTGGCACAGCCGGCGGTCATCGACAACTACGTCACCTCCGGCCTGCAGGAGGACCATCTGAGCATGGGCACCAATGCCGGGTTGAAGCTGCACCGTGCGCTGGAGAACTGCACGCAGATCCTCGCCATCGAATACCTGTTGGCGGCCCAGGCCTTCGAGTTCCTCAAGGAGCAGCGCTTTGGCGCAGGTACCCAGGTTGCCTGGCGGTTGTTGCGCGAACGCGTCCCGGCCTATGCCCAGGACCGTTGGCTGGCCCCGGATATCGTCAGCAGTGCATCGATCCTGAAGGATCCGGGCATGCTGGGTGCGGCATTCCCTGGCTTGCTGTGACCGGTGTCTCGGCCGAGCGCCATGCCAGCTAATAACGCTATGGCCGGCATCTGAATCTTGTATTTCATCTGACTGCGCACGGCTGTTTAGCATCGTCGATGTCTTCCTGTCGACGAGAACAACAACGTGAACCTTGGAACGATCATTACCCGCAGTGCCCGCTATTGGCCGGATCACATCGCCGTGGCGGACAGCCGGACACGTATGACCTACGCCCAGCTGGAACGCCGCAGCAACTGCCTGGCCTCAGGGCTGGGTACGTTGGGCGTGGCCGTCGGCGAGCACGTGGCGATCCTTGCCGCCAATCGCGTGGAGCTGGTAGAAGCGGAAGTGGCGCTGTACAAGGCGGCGATGGTCAAGATACCGATCAATGCGCGGCTGTCACTGGATGAAGTGGTGCGGGTGCTGGAAGACTCCTGCAGTGTTGTCGTGATCACCGACGCCAGCTTCGCCCAGGCGCTGGCCACGCGGCGTGCGGAGCTGCCGCTGCTGCGCCAGGTGATCGTGTTGGAGGGCGAGGGCGGTGACCTGGGCTATGCCGCGCTGCTTGAGCGCGGCAGTGAAGCACCGCTGCGCCTGGATCCGGCTGACGACGCGCTGGCTGTGTTGCACTACACCTCCGGCAGTTCCGGCGTGCTCAAGGCTGCCATGCTTTCGTTCGGCAACCGCAAGGCGCTGGTGCGAAAAAGTATCGCCAGCCCCACGCGGCGCTCCGGGCCGGGCGACGTCATGGCCCACGTCGGGCCCATCACCCATGCCAGCGGCATGCAGATCATGCCGTTGCTGGCAGTGGGTGCCTGCAACCTGCTGCTGGACCGTTACGACGATCGCCTGTTGCTCGAGACCATCCAGCGCGAACGGGTGACGCGGCTTTTCCTGGTGCCGGCAATGATCAACCGGCTGGTCAATTACCCTGGCGTCGAGCGCTTCGACCTGTCCAGCCTGAAGCTGGTCATGTATGGCGCCGCACCCATGGCGCCGGCCCTGGTGAAAAAAGCCATCGAACTGTTCGGGCCGATACTCGCGCAAGGATACGGCGCCGGTGAGACGTGCTCGCTGGTGACGGTGCTGACCGAGCAAGATCACCTGGTAGAAGACGGCGACTATCAGCGTCTGGCCTCCTGTGGGCGGTGCTATTTCGAGACGGACCTGCGGGTGGTCAATGAGGCGTTCGAGGATGTGGCGCCCGGCGAGGTCGGCGAGATCGTGGTCAAGGGGCCAGACATCATGCAGGGCTACTGGCGCGCTCCAGAACTCACCGCCGAAGTCATGCGTGACGGCTATTACCTTACCGGAGACCTGGCAACGGTCGATGCGCAGGGTTACGTATTCATCGTCGACCGCAAGAAGGAAATGATCATTTCTGGTGGGTTCAACGTGTACCCCAGCGAGGTGGAGCAGGTGATCTACGGCTTCCCCGAAGTCTTCGAGGTGGCGGTGGTCGGCGTGCCCGATACGCAGTGGGGCGAAGCGGTGCACGCAGTGGTGGTGCTCAAGCCTGGGGCGCAGTTGGAGGCTGGCGAACTGATTGAGCGTTGCGGCCGTGCGCTGGCCGGTTTCAAGAAACCGCGCGGCGTCGACTTTGTCAGCGAGCTGCCGAAAAACCCCAATGGCAAGGTGGTGCGCCGCCTGGTCCGGGACACCTACTGGCAACACAGCGAACGTCGAATCTGACCAGGGAGCATTACCATGTATCAACCAAGTGCAAAGGCTGCGCAGATCATCGAAGCCATCGAAGGCTTCGTCCGCGATCAGGTTCGACCGCTGGAGCAGCAGGCCCAGCTGGACTGGGCTCGCCCGCACCCACAGGCGCTGCTGCGGCAGGTGTGGAAGCGCTCCAGCGAGCAAGGCCTGTACACCGTCATGCTACCTGAAAGCATGGGGGGAGCTGGCCTGAACGTGGCAGACCTGTGTGCGGTGAAGGAGGCCACGGTGCTCACAGGCTCCATGCTCGCGCCGCATGTGCTGGGCGAGCTGTCGGGGCCGCCGCGGGTTGGCCACCTGTTCAAGGTGGCCAACCCGTATCAGGTCGAGACCTTTCTCAAGCCCGTGTGCCATGCCGAAAAAGCCGTGTGCTTTGCCTTGACCGAAGCCGAGGCCGGTTCGGATGCGACCGCCATTCGCACCCAGGCACGCCGCGAGGGTGATCATTTCGTGCTCAGTGGCAGCAAGCGTTACATCTCCGGCGCTACCTACGCGGACCTGGCGGTCCTGCTGGCGGTGACCGGGCCAGGGCAGGGCGCCCAGGGCATTTCCGCATTCTTCGTCGACCTCACGGCCCCAGGTATACGAATCGAGAGCGACTATTCGGTGATGTCCGGTGGCGGTGCACATGGTGACATCGTGCTCGATGAGGTGCGGGTGCCGGCGGCCAACCTGATCGGTGAACAAGGGCAGGGTTTCAAACTGGCCATGGGGCGCATTACCCTCAATCGCCTGCTGCATTGCCCTACGCTGCTGGGCATGGCCGGCCTGGCCCTTGATTTGTCAATCGAGCATGCGCGCAGCCGCAAGCAGTTTGGGCAACCCATCGCCATGTTCCAGGCAGTCAACCACATGATCGCCGACATGGCCACCGAGCTGCACGCTGCGCGCAGCATGGTGTATGCCACGGCGCAGGTGAACGACGCCGGAGGCGATATCCGCACCCAGGCGCCGATGTGCAAGCTGTTCGTCTCCGAGACCGCCTTCCGCATCGCCGACAAAGCGGTGCAGGTGCACGGCGGTGCCGGGTTGCTGCAAGGCCACCCGGTGGAATGGATTTTCCGCGCCACGCGGATGATGCGTATCCTCACCGGCACCAGCGAGATCCAGCGCAACACCATCGCCAAAGGCGTGCTGATGCCTGCCTGACCGTGGGCCGCCGTTGCGGCGGCCTGCTGGCAACACCCCACAACAATAACAAGAGTACTTGCCATGACTGTGGATGTTTCTTTGCCCAACCCCCGGACTGCCTGGCGGGTGGCCGCGCTGCTGGCGCTGCTGATGCTGGTCAACTTTCTCGACAAGGTAGTGATCGGCCTGGTGGCGGTGCCGATGAGCGCCGAGCTGGGGCTGACGGCTACCGAGTTCGGCCTGATCGGCGGCGCACTGCATTGGTTCTTTGCCATCTCGGCCGTGATCGGTGGCTTCATGGCCAACCGGCGCCCCACCCGCACTTTGTTGCTGGGCATGGGCCTGTTCTGGGCACTGATCCAGCTGCCGATGTTGTTTGCCACCTCGCTGTGGGCCATCGTCGCCTGCCGGGTGCTGCTGGGCATTGGTGAGGGGCCGGCATCGCCGGTTGCCACCCATGCGCTGTACAAGTGGTTCCCCAACGACCGGCGCAACCTGCCGGTAGCCCTGCTGCATGCCGGCAGCGCCATGGGGCTGCTGGTGGCCGGGGCGATGATCCCTTGGGTCAGCCTGCATTACGGCTGGCGCACCAATTTCATCATCCTTGCGCTGATCGGCCTGGTCTGGTGCCTGCTGTGGTGGCGGTTGGGCCAGGAGGGCACCCTCGAGCGCCTGCGCGCCAGCCAGCTCAAGGCCGATGAACCGACAATCCCCTATCGCAGGCTGCTGGGTGATCCCAGCGTGCTGGGCAACTATTTGTGCCATTTCGCCGCCAACTGGTCATTGGCCCTGACTCTGACCTGGGTGCCCAGCTACCTGCAGGTGGGGTTGGGCATCGAGCCACTGCAGACCGGGCGCATTTTTGTCATGTTCGTGGTCGTGACCACGCCGCTGAGCCTGCTGCTGGCATGGTTCTCCCAGCGTCTGATGGGTCGTGGCCTGCCTTCGCGGCTCGCACGCGGTGTGTTCGTTTCGGTGTGCCTGATACTGGGCGGGCTGTTGTCGGCGTCGCTGATACTGCCCGGGTTGAGCACCGCCGTAAGGGTCGTTGCGCTGACCTTGAGTGGCGGCCTTGCGTTGGTCATGTATTCGGTCGGCCCGGCGATGCTTGCCGAGTTCACCCCGGCTGCCCAACGTGGGGGCATCCTCGCCATGGGCAATGGCATCGCTTCGCTGGCTGGCTTGGCAGCACCCGTGGTAACCGGTTTACTGGTGCAGGGCGCGGGTGCCGAGCACCCGGCAGGGTACGCCCAAGGGTTCCTGGTATGCGGCGCGGTATTGGTGCTTGCCGGGCTCATCGGCCTGGCCACCTTGAACCCGCAGCGCACCCTGCAGCGTTTGCGCGAGTCGGTTGCAGCTGGCGGTCAGGCGCGCGCTCAGACCGCCAGCTGAACGCCCAGTACCGACTCCAGCGGCTCGGCCTCCTTGCCGATCAATTCTCCCCGCCAGCGGCCGCTGTTGACCAGGTCGATCAGCACGCTGCGCACCAGGTCGCGCAGGCAAGCAGCAGCAAACGACAGGGGTTTGTGCTGGGAGTGCGCCAAGGCGATGGTGCGGTTGATGCGCGGCTCGACGATGCGCCGCGCCGCCGTGGGCTCGATCAGTTCGCTCAGTGGCGGCCAGTTGCTGATGGTCGCTGCCAGGCCTGCGCGCACCAGGCTGGCGATGCCGGGCGCCGATTGTTGTTCGTACGCTGCGCTCAGCGGCACGCCGGCTTCCATGGCGGCTTGCTCGATACGCCGGCGCAAATGCAGCGCCCGGGGCGGTAGCACCAGCCGGGTGGCGGAGGCCTCGGCCAAGGTAATGGTGTCGGGGGCGCCCGGTGCGGATGCGCCCACCCAGTAAAGCGCCTCAGTGAAGATCGGCTCGGCCTCGACATGCTCGAGCTCCTCGGCATTAGGCACGACGCCAAAGTCTACCTTGCCCAGCTCGATGGCCTGGCCGCCTTCGCGGCTGAGGCCGTCCCACACCGTCAGGGATACGCCAGGGAAGCGCTGCTCGGCGCGCCTGACGATCTCCGGCAACAGCAGGTCGGCGGCTGTGGCCGGGATGGAAATGGCCACGTGGCCCTTGGGGTCACCGCGGCTGGACTTGAGCTCATCCTTCACTGAGTCGAGTTTCTGCACCACCTGACGAGCCACCTCATACAACTGGCGCCCGGCATCGGTGAGCGCAATGCCGTCGTGCTGACGGTCGAGCAGCTGCATTTCCAGTTCGCTTTCCAGCAGGCTGATCTGCCTGCTCAGCGCTGGCTGGGCAATGTAGGCGCGGCGCGAAGCCGAGGAGAAGCTGCCGGCTTCGACGATGGCGATCAGGTAACGCAGCTGTTTCAGGGTCATTGGAGCGGTTCCAAAGGTATGCCGAACTGATATGGCACGTATCCGAACACGTTATTTGTGGGGTTCGAAGCGCGGCTCCTAGTATCACCCCGAAAGGGCGGGCCAAGGCAAGCCCGGCCAGGACAGCACAACAACAAGAGGCCAACCCGATGGAACCTGTCGCCCTGCTGCGCAGCATCTTGCTCGTCAACGCCAGCCTGCTGGCCCTGCACCTGGGAGCCACGCCGTTGCTTCCAGACCTGACACCGGTGGGGGCCGAACGCCAGCCCAGCAGCGATGGCCGTATTCCGGCCTGGAGCGGCGGCCTGCAAGCAGGGCAGGTGTCGCTGGCAGTCAATGGCACACCGCTCGATCCGTACGCCGATGAACAGCCGCTGTATGTCATCACGGCGAAAAATTACCCCCAGTACAGGGAGCAGCTTACGGCGGGGCAGGTGGCTTTGCTCCAGCGCTTCCCGCAGACGTTCAGCCTGCCGGTGTACCCATCGCACCGCAGCGTGGCGGTGCCGCCCGAGGTCAGCAGGTGGGCCCGGCGCAATGCTGCGACTGCCCGCCTGGTCAATGACGGCAATGGTGTTCAGGGTTTCACTGGCGTGCTGGCCTTTCCAAGGCCCGAGAATGGCCTGCAGGTGTTGTGGAACCACCTCACTCGGCCACGCAATGGCAGCTACAGCCAGGCCTCGGACAGCATCACCCCGCGTGGCGATGGCCGCTTTGCCTTGATGAGCCTGCAGCAGACGTTTGCCCGCCCTGACGTGCTGCAAGACGGCCAGGCGGGCAATGTGCTGTATTACCTGAGCTACCGCATGACCGCGCCGTCGCGCCTGGCGGGCGACGCCGTGGTGCTGCACGAAACCCTCGATCAGGTGGCGCAGCCGCGCCTGTCGTGGCTGTACAGCAGCAGCCAGCGGCGGGTGCGGCGCGCCCCGGCGTTGGCCTATGACAGCATCACCCCTGGTACAGCCGGCCTGCGCACCGCCGACAGCCGCGACATGTTCAATGGTGCCCCGGACCTGTACCAGTGGACGCTGGTGGGCAAGAAGGCCCTGCACGTGCCTTACAACAGCTACCGTCTGGCGTCGCCCCTGCTCGGTTATGCCGCGTTGATCGGCCCGGGTCACGTCAACCCGCAACCCACGCGCTACGAGCTGCATCGGGTGTGGGAGGTGGTGGGTACGCTCAAGCCTGGGGCCAGGCATCTTTACGCCAGCCGCCGCTATTACCTCGACGAGGACAGCTGGGCCATCGTCGAAGCGGACTTCTTCGATCACCAGGGGAAGTTGTGGCGCACGGCACAGGCCCACAGCTACTACCACGTCACCGGGCAGACGCTGGTGAATGCCATGGAGGCGATCTACGACCTGCGCAGTGGCAGCTATCAGCTCTCGGGCCTGACCAACGAACAGCCAAGGCCGTACACCTTCGGTGTGCGCACCAGCGCTTCCTACTTTTCACCCGGCGCACTGCGCAGCCAGGGGCTGCGCTGATACAACGCGGCTGAGTGTGAGCAGGCAAGGGCCTGGATCAGGGCGTGACGATGTTGAAGCGCCCATCCGCTTCGTCCAGCCCCGCCATGAAGCGCATGAACTTCATGCGCTCGCCAGCGATGTCGATATCGCCCACGGTCGCCTCCTTGAGAAAACCCGTCTGCTTCAGGGCGATTCGGTCCAGGGTGGCCTTGCTCATGTTCACTTCGACATCGGCCTGCCCATGGCGGCTATGGTCGCGGTGGGTGAGCACGCCGTTACGCAGGGTCAGGGCGTAGTCTTCGTTCAGGTCGGTGAAATGCCAGTTGATGGTCAGGTCCTGCTCGGCGGCCTTGGCGGCATCCACGCGTACCCCAAGGTAGTCGAAGAACAGCGTCGGGGTCAGGGCGCGCACCAGGTCATCGGCGCTGCCGCCCTTGCTGGCGGCCGGTGCGACACCGTTGCGCAGCTCCTGTGCGCCGGTCAGGTAGGCGTTGCGCCAGGTGGCGTTCTCGCTCTGGTAGCCCAGTTGCTCCAGGGCGTCAGCCTGCAGCTCGCGCGCCGCGTCGTTGCCGGACTGGGCGAACACCAGGTGCCGAGTGAGCTCGGCAACCCAGCGATAATCGCCGCTGTCATAGGCCTCACGTGCCAGCGTCAGCACTCGCTCGGCACCGCCCAGAGCCTTGACATAATGCGCCCCGGCGTCGCTCGGCGGCAGCGGGTTGAGGGTCGCCGGGTTGCCGTCGTAGAAGCCCATGTAGCGCTGGTAGACCGCCCGCACATTGTGGCTTAACGAGCCATAGTAGTCGCGGCTGTACCACTTGCTGGCCAGCCTGGGCGGCAAAGTGGTCAGTTCGGCCGCAATCTCGGTGGGGCCAAGGCCGCGATTGATCAGGCGCAGCGTCTGGCTGTCGATGAACGCATACATGTCTCGCTGATCGGCCAGGTACTCGCGGATCGCCGCGCCGCCCCAGGTCGGCCAGTGATGCTGGGCGAACACCACCTCGGCCTGCGCGCCATAGCGCAACAGCGACTGGTCCAGGTAGTACGCCCAGACCTTGGCATCGCGCACCTGGGCACCGCGCAGGGTCAGCACGTTGTGCTGCACGTGGGACGCGTTCTCGGCCATGCACAGGGCCTTGAACCCGGGGAACCACAGATTCATCTCGGCGGGCGCTTCGGTGCCAGGGGTGAGCTGGAATTCGATATCGACACCGTCGATGCGCAAGGTCTCGAAGGGCTGTTCGATCAAGCGTGTGGGGGCGATCAGGCTGACCGTGGCATTGGCCGGCACGCCCTTGCCCAGCCCGGCATCCACCTGACCACGCGGACCGCGTGGCAGAGGCGCGCCATACATGTACTGGGCGCGGCGTTTCATTGCCGGCCCGGCCAACACGTTTTCGCTGATGGCATGCTCGAAAAAGCCCTGCGGGGCGATGACCTGTACCTTGCCGGCCTTGACCTCGGCCTCGTCGATCACCCCACGCACGCCACCGAAGTGATCGACGTGCGGGTGGGTATAGATCACCGCGACCACCGGCCGCTGCGGGCGATGGCGAAAGTACATCGCCAATCCGGCCCTGGCGGTTTCCACTGATAGCAGCGGGTCCATCACGATCAGGCCATGCTCGCCTTCGATCAGCGTCATGTTGGCCAGGTCCAGGCCGCGCACCTGGTAGATGCCGTCGGTGACCTTGAACAAGCCAGCCAGGGTATTGAGCTGGGCGATGCGCCACAGGCTCGGGTTGACCGTAGCCGGCGCCTCGCCCTTGAGGAAGGCGTAGCGCTGCAGGTCCCAGACGGTTTTGCCATCGGCATTGACCACGGCTTGGTCGGCGGCTTCCAGCAGACCGTGGCGGGCGTTGTCGAAGTCGCTGCGGTCGGCGAAGGGCAGGCGCTGCAACCATTGCTGATTGCTCTGGCGGGTGAATTCGGTGGCGTCCTTGGCCGGCCCCTCGGCCAGCGCCGCGAAGGGCAGGGCCAGGGCCAGCAGGCAGGGCAGTGATCGTAGGCGCATGGGGGAGTCCTTGTTGTTCTGAGGGCAAACACTCTAAGGACAGAGCTTGCCAGCGAACCAATACCACTCTTGCATGGCTGCCCATGCCGCAGTGCGATGGCTCAGCTGGCGCCAACCTCCATGATGCGTGCCACCAGCCAGGCCAGTGCCGGGTCGTGCTGGCGATGGGCAAGGTACACCAGCTCCAGCTGAAACGGCGCCAGGACGAATGGCAGGTCGAATACCTGCAGTGGCAGCAGCCGGGCGAAATGGCGGGCCAGTGCGGTGGGCAGCACCACGCAGAGGTCGGAGCTCGCCGCCAGGTGCGCTGCCTGCAGGTAATTGGGTGTGGTGTAGGCGATGCGCCGGGCCAGGCCCTGTTCGCCCAGCCATTGATCGACCATGCCACGGGTCTGGCCGCCGTGCACCCACAGGTGGCGCAGGCCGAGGAAACCCTGCAGGTCGAGCGTGCCATCCACCTCGGAGTGGCCTTGGCGCACTGCCACGTGCAGGGTTTCGCTGCGCCAGTGGCGCCGCTCGTAGCGCGCGGGCACCTCATCGAAGCGCCCCAGCACCAGGTCCAGCTCGCCTCGGTCCAGGGCTTCGGCCGGCAGGTTGGGCGCCAGGTGCTGCACGTCCACGCGCAAATGCGGCGCCTGGGTTTGCAAGGTGGCCAGCAACCCAGGCATGCACAGTTGCTCGGCGAAATCGGTGAGGGCGATGCGCAATTGCCGGTGGCTGAGCCGTGGGTCGAAGCTGTCGCCAGCGCCGAGGGTCTGCTCGATCTGTTGCAGCGCCGCGCGGATCGGACCTTCCAGGGCCAAGGCGCGCGGGGTGGGCCGCATGCGCCGGCCCACCCGCACCAACAGGGGGTCACCCAGCAGGTCGCGCAGGCGCGCCAGGGCGTTGCTCACCGTTGGCTGAGTCAGTGCCAGACGCTCGGCGGCACGGGACACGTTCTGTTCGCGCAACAGCATGTCCAGCACGCGCAGCAGGTTGAGATCGAAGTTGGCGATATTCATGCAAAAAATACATGGGATGGAAAATGAGAATTTCAAAAATAGTAGGCGCCTGACTAGGGTGAGGGCAATGCCTTCACATCACCCATCAGGAGCGTCACCCGTGAGTACTCCCTACAACATTCAACAGGCGGCAGTGATCGGCGCTGGCACCATGGGCCGTGGCATTGTCATCAGCCTGGCCCGTGCAGGCCTTTCGGTGCTGTGGCTTGACAGCGACCCTTGCGCCACCGATGCCGGCCTGGCGATGCTGGCGCAGACCTGGGCGCAACAGGTGGCCAAGGGGCGCATCGACCAGGTCACGGCCGACGCCTGCCTGGCGCGGGTGCGCCGGGCGACGGCCTATGCCGACATCGCCGAAGCCGACCTGGTGATTGAAGCGGTGTACGAGAGCCTGACGCTCAAGCAGGACATCTTCCGCACCCTGGACAGCACGCTCAAGGCGCAGGCCATCCTGGCCAGCAACACCTCCGCACTGGACATCGACGCCATCGCCGCCGTGACCCGTCGGCCAGAACAGGTGCTAGGGATGCACTTCTTCAGCCCGGCCCATGTGATGAAGTTGTTGGAGGTGGTGCGCGGTGAGCGTACCTCGCCAGCGGTTATCGAGGCGGCTCAGGCCCTCGGCCAGCGCATGGGCAAGGAAGTGGTGGTGGCCGGCAACTGCCCAGGCTTCATCGGCAACCGCATGCTCGTCACGTATGTGGCTGAGGCGCGCAAGCTGCTGCTCGAAGGCGCCACGCCGCGGCAGGTGGATGAGGTGCTGCAGGCGTTCGGCATGGCCATGGGGCCGTTTCGCATGTATGACGTGATCGGCATCGACCTGGAGTGGCGTGCACGCCAATTGGCCGATAAAGGCACCGAGGCGCCTTTGGTCCAGGTCGACAACGCCCTGTGCGCGCAGGGGCGTTTCGGGCAGAAAAGCGGACAGGGTTATTACCGGTATGCTCCGGGTAGCCGCGAAGCCGAGCACGACCCGCAGGTCGATGCGCTGGTGCTCAAGGTCGCTCGGGGCCTGGGCATGCACCGCCGCGAAATCGACGACGAGGAAATCCTTGAGCGTTGCCTGCTGGCGCTGGTCAATGAAGGTGCGAAGATTCTTGAGGCGTCGGTGGCCAGCTGCAGTGCCGACATCGACCGGGTATACCTGCACGGCTATGGCTTCCCGGCAGCGGTCGGCGGGCCAATGCGCTGGGCTGATCAGCAGGGGTTGAGCCAGCTGCTGGCACGGCTGGAACGGCTGCAGGGCCTGTTCGGTGAACATTGGCGCCCGGCCGGGCTGCTGATGCGCCTGGTGGCGGACGGCAAGCAGCTGGCTGATGTGCGCGAGGGCCGCGCATGAACTACCGAGCCCCCCTGCGTGACATGCATTTCGTTCTGCATGAAGTGTTCGATGTGACCGCTCATTGTGCCCGCTTGGGCATTGAGCTGGACCGCGACACCCTCGATGGCATTCTTGAACAGGGCGCGCGCTTTGCCGCCGAGGTGGTTGCACCGCTAAACCGTCAGGGCGACGAGCAGGGCTGCCGCCTTGAGCAAGGCAAGGTGCGCACTCCCGATGGCTTCCGCCAGGCCTACCAGCAGTATGTGGCTCAGGGCTGGGGCGGCATGACCGGCCCACTGGAACACGATGGCCAGGGCCTGCCACAAATGGTCGCGGCCTGCTTTCACGAAATGCTGATGGGTGCGTCGCTGTCGTTTCGGATCTATTCCGGCCTGACCGAGGGCGCCGTGCTGGCGGTGCACCGCCATGGCAGCGCGGCGCTCAAGCGCGACTACCTGGGCAAGCTGGTCAGCGGCGAATGGGCCGGTACCATGTGCCTGACCGAGCCGCAGGCCGGTACCGACCTTGCGCTGCTGCGCACCCGCGCCGAACCGTATGGCGATGGCAGCTACCGCATCAGCGGCAGCAAGATCTTCATCAGCGGTGGTGACCAGGATCTGACCGACAACATCGTTCATCTGGTGCTGGCGCGCCTGCCGGATGCGCCTGCCGGCGTACGCGGCATCAGCCTGTTCCTGGTACCCAAGTTCGAATGCGCCGATGACGGTGGGGTGGGGGCGCGCAATGCGGTCGAATGTGGCGCGCTCGAGCACAAGATGGGCATCAAGGGGGCGGCGACCTGCGTGATGAACTTCGATGGCGCCCGTGGCTGGCTGGTGGGTGAGGCCAACCAGGGCCTCGCCTGCATGTTCACCATGATGAACGATGCGCGCTTTCAGGTTGGCCTGCAGGGGCTGGGTATCGCCGAGGCGGCCTTCCAGGGCGGCCTGGCCTATGCGCGCGAACGCCTGCAATCGCGCAGCCTGGCCGGGCCGGTGGCGCCTGAGCGCAATGCCGACCCGATCATCTGCCACCCCGATGTGCGGCGCATGTTGCTGACCCAGAAAAGCCTGAGCGAGGGCTGCCGCATGCTGGCGGCCTTTGTTGCCCAGGCGCTGGACCTGGAGCACGGCGCTGCGCAGCCTGAAGAGCAGGTGGCCGCCGGGCGCAGGGCGGCTTTGCTGATCCCCATCGTCAAGTCGTTTCTCACCGAGGTCGGCCAGGAGGCCGCCAGCCTGGGGGTGCAGCTTTACGGCGGGCATGGCTACATCCGCGAGTGGGGCATGGAGCAACTGATGCGTGACAGCCGTATCACCCAGCTGTACGAGGGCACCAACGGCATCCAGGCACTGGACCTGATTCGCCGCAAGCTGCTTGGCGACGGTGGCGAACAGTTGCGCTTGCTGATCGATGAGCTGCTCGATGCGGCACACAACTGCCGCGCCGAGGCGCTGGTGGGGATGGCCCAGGCGGTGACTCAGCGCCTGCAGGAATGGCGAAACCTCAGCGCCGAGGTGCTCGATGCCTGCCGTTGCGACCCGCAGGAGATAGGCGCGGTGTCGGTGGATTTTCTCGCTTACTCGGGTTACGTGCTGCTGGCCGCACTATGGCTGCGGGCGGCCGAAACGGCGAGCGCAGCATTGGCCGCTGGCAGTGAAGACGCTGCCTTCTACCAAGCCAAGTTGCACGCCGCTGCGTTCTACTGGCGGCGGGTTTTGCCGCGTGCAAGTGCCCACTGTGAAGCGCTGCGAGGCGGCGCACAGTGCCTGATGAGCCTTGATGAAGCGCACTTCGCCTTCTGACTCGGCCTGGCTGTTCACCCACAAGAACAAGAGGAACATGAACATGCAGCCTTTCAGTTTTGCCACCACCCCCCATCTGCTCTGCGAACCCGGCGCCGTCGGCCGCCTGGGCCAACTGTGCCAACAACGCGGCGTGCGCCGCGTGCTGATCGTGACCGACCCGGGCATCGTCAACCTGGGCATGCTCGATGACGTGCTGCCAGGCTTTACCCAGGCGCACATGAGCGTGGCGATTTTCAGTGGGGTCAGCGCCGACCCCAGTCACGCCTGTGTGCTCGCGGCGGTCAGCCGGGCGCGCTACATAGGCGCCGAGCTGATCGTCGGCTTTGGTGGTGGCAGCTCGATGGACGTGGCCAAGCTGGTCGCGCTGCTGGCACACCCTGCCTGTGAGCAGACTCTGGAGGCGGTCTACGGCATCGATCAGGCCAGCGGCCAGCGCCTGCCGCTGATCCAGGTGCCGACCACCGCCGGAACCGGCTCGGAGGTCACGCCTGTTGCCGTGATCACCACTGGTGAGGCGGCCAAGATGGCGGTGATCTCGCCGCTGCTGCTGCCCGACCTGGCGCTGCTTGACGCCGAGCGCACGCTGGGTCTGCCGCCGGCCATCACCGCGGCCACCGGTATCGATGCCATGGTCCATGCCATCGAGGCCACCACCAGCCAGTTCAAGCGCAACCCGCTGTCCGGCCTGCTGGCCCGCGAAGCGTTGGCCTTGTTGTCCGGTAACCTCGACCAGGCGGTGCACAACGGTGGCAACTTGGTGGCGCGCCAGGCCATGCTACTGGGCGCCTGCCTGGCCGGGCAGGCATTTGCCAACGCACCGGTGGCGGCGGTGCATGCCCTGGCCTACCCGCTGGGGGCTCGCTACCACGTGCCGCACGGGTTGGCCAACGCCCTGGTGCTGCCCCACGTGATGCGCTTCAACCGGCGCGAGGCATTTGCCGATTATGCGGCGCTGGCGCCGGCCCTGTTGGGCGAACGGCTGATGCCGGGCGACCCCCACCAACTGTGCAGCCAATTCATCGATGAACTGGAGCAGTTGGCGCCACGCTGCGGCCTGCCCAGCCGGTTGCGCGATGTCGGGGTAGCGCGGCATAGCCTGCCGCTGCTGGCCGAAGATGCCCTGCAACAGCAACGGTTGCTGGTCAACAACCCGCGCAAGGTGACCCTCGCCGATGCCCTGGCCCTCTACCAGGCGGCGTTCTGAATGGCCAGGAAGCGCCCGCTGCGCGGCGCCTACCGCCATTTCCAGCCGATCACCACGCGCTGGCACGACAACGACGTGTACGGGCATGTGAACAACGTTGTCTATTACAGTTTTTTCGACAGTGCCGTGAACACCTGGCTGATCGAACAGGCCGGCCTGAATATCCACCACGACCCGGTCGTTGCTTACGTGGCCGGGTCCGCCTGCGACTATTTCGCTGCCATTGCCTTCCCGCAACGCATCGAAGTGGGCATCGCCGTCGAGCGGTTGGGCAACAGCGCCGTACACTACGCCCTGGCCGTGTTCGTCGAGGGCGAGTCTGAAGCCTGCGCGGCCGGCCGTTTCATTCATGTTTTTGTCGACCGCAGCACTCACTGCCCGGTCGCCATTCCCGACGGGCTGCGCAGCGCGTGCGAGCATTTGCTACCGGAGTAATTGCTCCATACAGCTGCGCTATGGGGTGCTGAGCATGTGCGTTGGTGCAGGCATGGGGTCCGTGGCGTTGTTCGAAATGCTTGGAACCGCGATCACTCAGCCATAACGAATCGGCATGGCTTTGATCTGAAGACGCTATTTGTGAGCGCCTTCAAAGCTATCTGATACTCCTCATCACCGACACCGCCGGCCTGGGCGGCCGGCGCGTCCGCGCTGAATCCCATCATTTCCCTCTCTAATAAAACAATAAGAGGTTAAGAGTGAGCGCAACCCTTCTTCTCTGCCGGCGCCGCGCGCCGCTGGCGGCCGCGTGCTGCCTGCTTGCCACCCCGGTTGCGGGCGTACAGTTCGACGTGGGCGAGCTGCAAGGTCGCTTTGACTCGGCTTTGTCATTCGGGACTGCCGTCAGTACCGCCAACCCCGACAAGCAGCAATTGCAGGCGGCGAACGGCAACGACGGGCGGCGCAACTACCGCGCAGGCGATGTGTTTTCGACGATCTTCAGAGGTACCCATGACCTGGAGCTGCGCCGCGACAACGTGGGTGTGTTTTTGCGTGGCACCTACTGGTATGACACCGCGCAGCGCGACCACAGCCAGCGGGCAGTCGACATCGACGATCACAACCGACAGGTGTCGGCGAAAACGGCTGGCGTGGAGCTGCTCGATGCCTTCGCCTATGGCCTCTACGATATCGACGGTGAGCCCGGGTCGCTGCGCGTGGGCAAACAGGTGGTCAATTGGGGGGAAAGCCTGTTCATCCAAGGCGGGCTGAATGTCGTCAACCCGTTCAACCAGGCCGCGCTACGGCGGCCCGGTTCGGAGGTGAAAGACGCCCTGGTGCCAGTCAACCTGGTGTATGTCACGCAGAATCTCAATCAGGCGCTGTCAGTTGACGCTTTCTATCAACTGGATTGGGAACAGACCCGGCTGGACAACTGCGCGACGTTCTTTTCCGGCAACGACTTCATGCCGGAAGGCTGCACAGGCCTGGATGTCGGCGGGCAGATGGTGACCAACCCAGCAGTCTCGCAGGCCTTGGCCGTATTCGATGTGACGCTGACGGAGGAGGGCGTGCGAGTGCCTCGCGGGGGCGACGAAGATGCGCGCAACGGTGGCCAATGGGGATTGTCGCTGCATTGGTACGCTGCGCGGCTGGATACCGAGTTCGGCCTGTTTGCCGCCAACTACCATAGCCGCTCCCCCTACCTGGGCACGGTCAGTAGCCGCTACTACGCCAACAGTGGTTTCGCCAGGGCACTGTGCGGCAATGTCGGCGTGGCGCTGGCCAACTGCAGCGATTTCCTGGCTTCCAGCAACGGGCAGACCCTGGCCGGCGCACTGCGCATGGGCACTTCGCAGTACCGGGCGCAATACCCCGAAGACATCCGCCTGTACGGCATCACCTTCGCCACCACGCTGCGCAACGGTACCGCCGTGCAAGGCGAACTGAGCTACCGGCCGAACATGCCGGTGCAACTCAACGGCAACGACATACTGCAATCGTTGCTCAATGCCCCTGGTCGCAGCCCGCTGAACGCCGACGGCCAGCGCCCTGCGACCGACAACACGCCATACGACGGCTACCGGCGCAAGGAGGTGACCCAGGCCCAGGTGTCGGCCGTGCAAGCGTTTGGCCAGGTCATGGGGGCCAACCAGCTGCTGCTGATGGGCGAGGTGGGGGCGACCTATGTCGGCGGGCTGGAAGGCCGTTTCGGCCCGCGCTATGGCCGCTCCGGTGCTTATGGCAATGGTGAACTGGCCGACAACAGCCTGTGCCTGGCGATCTCGAAAAGCCCGGCTGACTGCAACGATGAAGGCTTCGTCACGCCGTTTTCCTGGGGCTACCGGCTGCGCGCGACCTTGAGCTACCCGACCCTTGTTCCGGGCCTTGATATTCGCCCCAACCTGGCCTGGGCCCATGACGTCAAAGGCTACTCGCCCGCCGATGGCTCAGCCTTCAATGAAGGCTCGCGCTCGATCAGCCTGGGTGTGGACATCAGCCTGGCCAGCCAGTACTGGGCAAGCCTGGCCTATACCGATTACCTCGACGGCGATTACGGCACCCGTGGTGACCGCGATTATGTCGCATTCAGCGTGGGTGCCAATTTCTGATGCAACCAAGGAGCAGGACCATGTCCAAGCGCAACATGCAGCAGCCAACACCCAACCTGCCCGGCATTGCCCTGATGCTGGCCGGTGCGCTGGCCCCGGGGCTGGCAATGGGGTCGCCGTCCGAAGGCGTGATGCAGGGGTTTCCCCCAGCGCCAGAATGGCGTGTCACCCAGGCCAATGCCTTCAAACCACCGTATTTGCGCTGGTCTATGCGCCACGCCCGCGAAGTATCGCCTACCCGTGGCATCGGCCGCGCAGCCACTGCGCTGGTTTTGACCGAAGGCAACCCGGCAGCGCTCGACCCATTGGCCTTCAGTGTCGGTGACCAATCAATGACCTTGGTCGGTTATCTGCAGCAAACCAGCACCGACGGGCTCATCGTGCTGCAGCGGGGCCAGGTGATATACGAGCGTTATCTGGATGGCTTCGAACCCGGCCAGCCGCATATCTGGGCATCGATGACCAAGTCTGTTACCGGCCTGATCGCTGCCCAGCTGATCGCTGAAGGGGCGCTGGACCCGCAGCGCACGCTGGCGCACTACGTGCCGGAACTGCGCGGCACGCCGTTCGGCGAGGCGACTGTGCAGGCCAACCTGGACATGCAAGTGGCAGTGGAGTACCCACCCCGGATGCCGCCGGATCTCGGTCTGTTTGCCGCCACCGGTCTGATACCGCGGGGCGAGGGCATGCCAGGGGATATCTACAGCTTTCTTCGGCAGGTTCAACAGGCGTCGAACCCAGGCGGCAAGGCGCCGTTCTTCTACCAGAATGGCTCGCCGGAAGCACTGGCCTGGGCATTACGGCGTATCACCGGGCTCAATTGGGCCCAGCTGGTCGAGCAGCGGTTGTGGTCACGCTTCGCCGAGAACGATGCGTACGTGCAGGTCGACCCGCTCGGGACCGAGATGGCCAGTGGTGGCATCAGCTGTAACCTGCGCGACACGGCCCGCTTCGCCGAGCTGGTGCGCCGCGAGCTGGCCCGCGATGCCAAGGACGACAGCTTCAACCAGGCGGTGCACCGCACGTTCCTCGCTGCCGACCCTGCCGTGTTTGCTCAAGGCAGCCTCGGCCCCGGCCGCCCTGGTTACGGCTACCGCAATTATTGGTTCCAGAAGAACGATGGTGACGGGTCGGTCGAGGCCAGTGGGCGCTTTGGTCAGAAAATCTATATCAACCCCCGCCGCGAAGTGGTGATCGTGAAGCTGTCAGCCACAGCCGATCAGGCTCGGCGCGCCACGCGTGCCGACGGCGAGGTAAACATCCCTGCGCACGTCGCAGACTCGCCGGCTGCGTTCAGCAGCATGGTGACTGCGGTGTTGGCGGCCCTGCCGGATTGAGGATCATGTCACGCCTGGCAGGGCGCCACGTCGTCGAAGCGTGCTTCAATGATTGCCTTGGTTACGCAAGTGGCCGTTGACGTAGCGCACCGTCATTTCCAACGTCTGCCAAATGTCGGGGTGGCTGAACTGATAGTTGCGTTCCAGCTGCTTGCTCTCGGCCATGTCGAAGCGTTGCGTCTGTATGAAGTCCAGTGACTCGGCGCTGATCGCCAGCCGTGCCGGCAAGCCGGGAATCATCAAAAGCCACCGAAGCACTGCAATCGGCACATGGAGGCGGGGCGCCTTGACCTGTAGCGTTTTCGCCATCTGCTCAAGCATCCCCTGCAAGTTCGGCGTGTCTTCATCAAGCGCGAGGACCTGACGGTTCACCATCGTGGGGTCGAGCGCCACGCAGGTGATCATCGTCACCAGGTAATCGACGCTGACCAATGGCAACCAGTGCCTGGCCGAACCGGGCACGGCCTTGAACCGGCCTTGGGCCAGGTTGCGGATGAGCCCGGCCAGCGGTTGCCCTTGCAGAATGTGCCCGCTCTGGCTGTGCCCACACACCGTGGCAGGGTGAACGATGGTGTAATCCGCACCCACCTCCCGCATGTAGCGGATGACGGCAAAATGAGCCTCGAGCTTGCTGCCTTCATAGCCACCGACACGGCCGTAGACCGTGGGCCAGTGGGTGTTTTCAGGGTGCTCATTATCCACCCCGACGCTGGCCAGGTGGCCCAGGTTCTGCAGCATGAAACCGCCCACCATCAGCAGGCGGATGCGCTGGCTGGCGGCAAGCCTGGCCACGTTCAGCGCCCCTTGTACATTCACTGCGCGGGCGCGCTCCATGGTCAGCCCCCAGGAGAATTGCGCCGCCAGGTGAAAAACCACGGAGGCCGAAGACACGCACTGCTTGCCTGCGTCGCTGAGCCCGAGTCCGTCCCTGCTGATGTCTCCCTCCACGACGTGGACCAAGGCAGGGTCACCGCCTAGCTGGCTCACCTGGTCCCTGAGGCGCCCGATGTTTTCGGGGCTGCGCATCAGCACCCAGGTCTTGTGCCCTGCCGTAGTGAGATGCGCCAACAGATGTTGCCCCACGAATCCACTGCCGCCTGTAACGAAGCATTCCACGCTCATGCCTGATTCCTTGTATGGATGATCGGCGCAGGCTAAGGTGTAGAGCGTGCTCTACAGTCAAGGGGTTTTCAGTGTGAATATCGGAGCGTTGGAGCGCCGTAGTGGCGTCGGCCGCCATGCCCTGCGCTATTACGAACAGCTCGGGCTTATCACCGCCCAGCGCCAGGCGAACAACTACCGCAGCTACAGTGAGCAGACCGTTGCCGACTTGGCGTTCATTCAAAGTGCCCAGGGCGTAGGTTTCTCACTCGCTGAAATCGGCGACATCCTTGCGGCCAGGCGGGGAAATACGATCAATTGCGCGCAAGGCGCAGCCTTGGTCGCCAACAAGATGGCCGAAATCCAGACGAAGATTTCCGCGCTGCAGGCTACCTATGTGTTTCTGGAGGGCGAGCGTGCAAAGCTTGAAGCCAGCGCCATTGCCCTCGGGCTGACGCTTGCCTGACCTCTGGTTGTGGACCGCGCAGAACAGCGTATCTCGTAAAACACGCTGCTGCGCGAGGAAGGTTTGCGAACCACTGACTGCTCAATAATTCCAGAACCCTGCGATCCAGCGGAACCCGTCACCGTCGACCGCTACCCGCCCCACGGAAGGGAATGGCAAGTGTGTCGCAACGAACAACTCGCCACTGGCGGCGGCTTCACGCAACAGCGCTAACCGGACCCGTACTGACTCCTCGGGGTCGTGCTCGAAGCCGTTGTGCCAATCCGGGTGGTCAAAGGCCACCGGGAACAGCGCATCGCCGGCGAAGGTCAGTCGCTGCCCAGCCGAATTGACGTACACCACGCAATGCCCTGGGGTATGGCCGCCGGTAAGGCGTGCGACCACGCCGGGCGCCACTTCATGCTGATGCTCGAAGGTGCGGATCCGGCTGCCGTAGGCTTGCATGAACGCCTTGGCCGTGGAGCGCAGCACGTCGGGCACCGGTTGCGGCATGTCCGTCTGCGAGAAGTCCGGTGCGGCCCAGAAGTCGACCTCGGTGGCGGTGACGTGGATTTTCACGTCTGCGCGCAGGCGCTGTTTCACCTCGTCCACCAGCAGGCCGCCGATGTGGTCCATGTGCAGGTGGGTGATGACGATATCGGTGATCGACTCCAGCGCGATGCCGGCGGCCGCCAGGCGTTTGGGGAACTGCCCGGCCCGCGGGAAGCCGGGGAACTGCCCACCCAGCCCGGCATCCACGAGGATCACCTGCTCGCCACTGCGCACCAGCAAGACGTTCAGTGCCCAGTCGAAGCTATCCGGCCCGAGGAACATGCCCTTGAACCAGGCCGCGCGGGCGGCCGGGTCGGCGTTGGTCGACATGGTTTGAGTGGGCAGTGGCAATACACCGTCACTCACCACCAGCACCTCGATGTCACCGACTTTCACGGCATAGCGCGAGGGCACCAGTTCTTCGCTGTCGCTGGCGACGACGTTGTTCATTGGCATTGTCATGGTCGTTCTCCTGCTCGGATGAAAAGGCTGCGCGGGGCTCAAGCCACCGGAATCGAAGGGTCGGCAGAGGCCAGGGCGGTCGCGCGCTCGGCTGCCGGTGGGTAGATCCACACGGTGTTGATCTGGGTCTTGAGCTCCTTGGCTTCGCCTTTCACCAGCTTCAGCTGGCGGTCCCAGCCTTCGCTGTACACCGCACCCCAGGCGCCCAGGTCCAGGCAGGTCACGTACTTGGGCTGGCGATAAGGGGTCGGTGCCACACCCAGCAGATCGGCGGCGGCGTTGTTGCCCGCGTGGCGGCCGAGGCTGATCGCGTGCTGGCAGGACATCACCGCGAAATTGCCGATATCGTCGGTGGCGGCATAGGCCACGTCGCCAGCGGCAAATACATCCGCCAGGCCGCGGACCTTGAGGTTGCCGTCCACATGCAGGCGGCCCTGGTGGTCACGCGCGCTGGTCAGCTGCTCGGTCAGTGGGCTGGCGCGCATGCCGGCGGTCCAGACCACGGTCTGGCTTTCGATGTGTCGGCCATCGGCCAGCGTCACGCCCTCGGCATCCACCGCCGTCACGGTGGCGCCGACGATCCATTCGATACCCAGTTCGTTCGAGGCTTCGATGATCGAAGGCCGGATACCTTCACCCAGCGCCGCCCCGATGCGTTCGCCACGGTCGATGAGGATCACCCGGATCTTCTCGCCTTCGCCCAGAGCCGCGCGCAGGCGGGCAGGCATCTCGGTAGCGGTTTCGATGCCGGTGAAGCCGCCGCCGGACACCACCACGGTGTTGCGGGCGGCGCTGGCGGGGCGTTTGCCCAGCGCCATCAGGTGTTGCTCCAGGCGCGCAGCCGACTCGATCTGGTCGACGTCGAAGCTGTGCTGGTTCAGGCCTGGCACGGGCGGCCGGGCCAGCTGGCTGCCACTGGCCAGGACCAGCCGGTCGTAGGCCAGCTGCGCTGGCTGGCCCGCTTCGTCGCGGTAGCTGACGCGGCGGGTTTGCTCGTCGATGCTGTCGGCGCTGCCCTTGACGAAGCGCACGTCCACGGCGTCGAACAGCGCCTGGAGCGGGGCGAACATGCTGTGCACGTCGGCTTCATAGAAGCGCGGGCGGATGCGCAGTTCCGCTTGCGGGGCCAGCACGGTGATCTGCACGTCCTCCCGGCCATGCATATCGAGCAGGCGCGCAGCGCTCAGGGCGCTCCACAGTCCGGCGAAACCTGCACCAATTACCACAAGTTGCTGTTTCATGATCGTGCTCCTGGCGTGAACGGGTAGGGGGCTGAACTTCAGCCTTGGCGAGACGCTGTAGGGTCAGTCGTTCGCTGTGGGTTGATGTTAAGCAGGGGCAGGGCCGGGCACACTTCGCCATGGGTGTGCAGCGGGTTACACATGGGGTGTAAAGGGCTATACCAAGGTATCGCGGGGGCTGTTCAGCGGTGCAGGGCAGACTCGATGCAATCCAGCAGCTGCTGGGCTTCGAACGGCTTGGGCAGGCAGCTGACCACGCCGGGCATGCCTGGGGTGATCCGCGCGCGCTGGCCGGGGTGGGCGCTGATGAAGATCACCGGGAGGTCGAAGCCGCGTCGCTGCAGTTGCGTCAGCAGCTCGACGCCACACATGCCGGGCATCTGCATGTCGCAGATCAGGCAGCCGGCCTGGCCGGGGCCATCAGAGGCGAGGAAAGCACTGCCGCTGGCAAACGTGCGGGCACGGTAGCCGGTGGCGCGCAACAGGCCATCCAGTGCATCACGCAGGGATTCGTCGTCGTCCACTACGGCAATCAGTGTGGCGCTGGGCTGCTTCATGCGCGGTCTGCTCCTGGCGGCCTGGGCCGTTGTTCCAAGATACCCCGTCGCGCAAGGGGCAGAAGTATACCTAGGTATAGCCGGGCGATACGTGAGTCTGGCGCTGCCAGTTTCCAGTGGCCAAAGCGGTGGACCTTGCCCAACAATAGGCTAGATTCTTCACCTGCCGACAACACGCGACGTTATGGCTCAAGGAGCGCTAATGGCTGTACAGGGCACGCAGGACTCGAAGGAGCCGGTGGTGTACATCGTCGATGACGACGAGTCCATGCGCCTGGCCCTTGACGGGCTGTTCCGCTCGGTTGGCCTGCAGGTGCAGAGCTTTGCTTCCACCCAGGACTTTCTGGCCTTCCCGCGCAGGGCTGTGCCCGGTTGCCTGGTGCTCGACGTGCGCCTGCGCGGCGAGAGCGGCCTGGCGTTCCAGGCGCAGATGGAGCAGGGCGGGGTGCGCATCCCGGTGGTGTTCATGACCGGGCATGGTGACATCGCCATGTCGGTAAAAGCCATGAAGGCTGGCGCGGTGGACTTTCTGGCCAAACCGTTCCGCGACCAGGACATGCTCGATGCGGTGGCCAGTGCCCTGGCTCGCGACCGCGAGCGCCTGGCAGGCGAACAGGCAAGCCTGGCCTTGCGCCACGCCTTCGCGGCGTTGACGCCCAGGGAGCGCCAGGTGCTGGCCTTTGTGACGGCGGGCCTGATGAACAAGCAGATCGCCGCTGAGCTGGACCTCAGCGAAGTCACCGTGAAAGTGCATCGCGGGCAGATGATGAAGAAACTCGGCGCGCGCTCGGTCGCCGACCTGGTGCGCATGGCCGAGACGCTGGGTGTCGAGCCGTTGCGGCGCACGCGCTGACATCACCCGCATTCCTCCAACTCGAAGATGGGGCCCGGACCCATGCCAGGCAAACAGCAAGTCCTGTGGAACGATGGTGATCGCCTGTTTTGCCGGTTACGGCGCCCGGACGGCACCTGCGTGCTGCTGATGCGGCCCGCCAACGAACAACCCTTGCCCGCCACCGTCGACCGCCTGGCACATGAATATGGCCTGCGCGAGCAGCTTGACCCTGGCTGGGCGCTGCAGCCACAGGCCCTGGAGCGCATCAATGGCAAGCCGCGCCTGGTGCTGGGCGACCCAGGCGGCCAACCGCTGTCGGCTCTGCTGGTGTCGCCGCTGGGCATCCAGGCCTGCCTCGAGCTGGCGATTGAAATCAGCGTTGCCCTGGGCCACCTGCACCTGGCCGGGCTGGTGCACAAGGACCTCAAACCCCACCATATCCTGATCGACTGCGACGACGGCAAGGTCCGCCTGACCGGTTTCGGCCTGGCGTCGCGCTTGCCCCGCGAGCGGCAAGCGCCCGAACCACCAGAGACCATCGCCGGCACCCTGGCGTACATGGCGCCTGAGCAGACAGGGCGGATGAACCGTTCGGTGGATTCACGCAGCGACCTCTACGCGCTCGGCGTGACCCTGTACCAGATGCTCACCGGCTCGCTGCCTTTCAGCGCCGCCGACCCCATGGAGTGGGTGCATTGCCACATCGCGCGCAAGCCGTTGCCGCCCTGCGAGCGTGTCGGCACCGTGCCGCAGCGGCTGTCGCAGCTGGTGATGAAGCTCCTGGCCAAAACCGCCGAAGACCGCTACCAGAGCGCTGCCGGCCTGGAGCATGACCTGCGTCGTTGCCTTGCCGAGTGGTGCCAGGGCCGAAGCATCACGGCGTTCAGCCTGGATGAACACGGCACCCCCGGCCGCCTGTTGATCCCGGAAAAACTCTACGGCCGTGAACGCGAAGTGCAGGTGCTCGAAGAGGCCTTCAACCGCATGGTACGCAGCAGCGTGCCGGAGCTGGTGCTGGTTTGCGGTTATTCGGGTATCGGCAAGTCTTCGGTGGTCAATGAGCTGCACAAGGTGCTGGTGCCGCCGCGAGGCTTGTTCGCCAGTGGCAAATTCGACCAGTACAAGCGCGATATCCCGTACTCCACGCTGGTACAGGCGTTTCAGGGGCTGGTGCGCACGTTGCTTGGCAAAAGCAGCGAAGTGCTGGCCGGTTGGCGCACGGCCTTGCTGGCGGCGTGCGGGCCCAACGCACGGCTGATGACCGACCTGATTCCGGAGCTGCGGCTGATCATTGGCGAGCCTGCACCGGTGCCGGAGCTGGAGCCGCAACAGGCGCAACGGCGGTTTCTGCTGGTATTGCGACGCTTCATCGCGGTGTTCGCCCGCGCCGAGCATCCGCTGGCGCTGTTTCTGGACGACCTGCAGTGGCTCGACGCGGCGACCCTCGACCTGCTCGAAGACCTGCTCACGCACCCGGAGCTGCGCTACTTGATGGTGGTGGGTGCCTACCGCGACAACGAGGTGGACGCCCAGCACCCGTTGACCGCCAGGCTTCAGGCGATTCGCAGGGCAGGCGCCCCGGTGCATGAGGTTCGCCTTGCCCCGCTGGCCCGCCCGCATGTGGAGCAACTGATCGCCGAGTCGCTGCACTGTCCGGCACCCAGTGTGATGGGCCTGGCCCAGCTGGTGCAGGACAAGACCGCCGGCAACCCGTTTTTCGTCATTCAGTTTCTCCAGGCCCTGGCCGAGGAATCGCTGCTGGCCTACGACCACGCGGCCCGGCGCTGGCGGTGGGATGCGCAGCGCATTCATGCCAAGGGCTACACCGACAATGTGGTCGACCTGATGGTCGGCAAACTGGCCCGCCTGCCATTTGCCACCCGACAGGCGCTGCAGCACCTGGCCTGCCTGGGGAACGTGGCGCAGGCGCAGACCCTCGCCCGGGTGCTGAACCTGCCGATGGAGCGTGTGCAGGCGGTGCTGTGGCCGGCAATCCGGCTGGAGCTGGTGGCACTGCAGGACGGCACGTGCGCGTTCGGGCACGACCGCATCCATGAAGCCGCCTATTCGCTGATCGCCGAAGAAGACCGCGCCGCCATGCACCTGCGCATCGGTCGCATGTTGGCCGAACAGGTGTCGGCCCAGCACCGCGAAGAGGCGATTTTCGAGATCGTCGGGCAGCTCAACCGTGGCGCGGCGTTGATCGATGCCCGTGACGAACGCGAGCAATTGGCCGAACTCAACCTGCTGGCCGGGCGCCGGGCCAAGGCCGCGTCGGCCTACGGTTCGGCACTGGCCTACCTGAGCGTGGGCGAGCACTTGCTGCAGGGGCCGTGTGCCGCTCAGCCGCATGCCTTGAGCTTTGCCCTGGCGCTGAACCTGGCGGAATGCGAATTTCTCACCGGCCAGCTCGAGCATGCGGATCAGCGCCTGACCGGGCTGGCGCTGCGCGCCAGAACCACGGCTGAAGGTGTCGCCGTGGCATGCCTGCACATGGACGTGTGCCTGATGCTCGACCGTAGCGACCGCGCGGTGGCGGTTTGCCTCGCCTGGTTGCGCCAGGTGGGCATTCATTGGCTCGCGCAACCGGACGATGACGAAGTACGTGGCGAATATGACCAGATCGCGCTGCGGCTGGGAACGCGCAGCATCGAGCAGTTGATCGACCTGCCGCTGATGGCGGATGCGACCTCCCTGGCCATCCTGGATGTCTTGTGCAAGCTGTTCGCCCCGGCCTTGCAAACCAACGCCAACCTGGCCTGCCTGACCATATGCAAGGCGGTGAGCCTGAGCCTTGAGCATGGCAACTGCGATGCGTCGTGCATGCTCTACGCAAACGTCGGGCGTGTGTCCCGGCGTTATGGCGACTACCAGACCGGTTACCGCTTTGGGCGCCTGGGCTGCGAACTGGTGGAGCGGCGCGGCCTGCAACGCTATGAAGCCAGCACCTTTTTGTGTTTCTCGATGTTCGTGGTGCGCTGGACGCGGCCGGTCAGCGAGTGCCGCGAACTGCTGCGCCGGGCCTTCGTTGCGGCCAACCGGGTCGGTGACCTGCCGTATGCCGCCTACGTAGGCAATGGGCTGATCTCCGATCAGCTGTTCAGCGGCGAACCGCTGGGCAGCATGCAAACGGAGGCGGAGCAGGGCCTGGCCTACGCAGAGAAGGTGCATTTCGGGCTGGTGATCGACTTCATGAACACGCAGTTGGCGCTTATCCGCACGCTGCGCGGGCAAACGCCGATGTTCGGTTGCCTGGACGACGAGCATTTCAGCGAGGTGCGGTTCGAACGGCACCTGGCCGCTGCCCCAGACCTGGCCTTGGCAGCCGGCAAGTACTGGGTGCGCAAGCTGCAGGCCCGCTACCTGGCGGGTGATTACCCAGCGGCGCAGGCCTGCGCGGCGCAGGCCAAGGCGCTGCAATGGGTGATCACCTCGTTTTTCGAAGAGGCGGAGTACCACTTCTTTGCTGCGCTGACACTGGCGGCCGGCCAGGTCGTTGACCAAGCCACGTTGCAGGCGTTGGCCGAGCACCATGACGTGTTGCAGGTCTGGGCCCGGCAATGCGCGGAAACCTTCGCCAGCCGGCAGGTATTGCTGGGGGCAGAGATTGCCCGCCTGCAAGGGCGCCTGATCGACGCCGAGCAGCTCTATGAGCAGGCCATCCGGCTCGCGCGTGACAGCGGCTTCGTGCAAGTGGAGGCGCTGGCCAATGAATTGGCATCGCGCTTCTACGGCAGCCGCGGGCTTGCCCGCATTGCCCGGGTCTACCTTCGCGATGCGCGTTATGGCTACCTGCGCTGGGGCGCCGACGGCAAGGTGCGCCAGCTGGACAGCCGTCACCGTTACCTGCGCAGTGCCGATCCGGAGCTTGGCCCCACGGCTACCATTGCCACCCCGGTCGAGCACCTGGACCTCGCAACGGTGCTCAAGGTGTCTCAAGCCGTGTCGGGCGAAGTCGACCTGCAGAAACTGATCACCCAAGTGCTGCGCACGGCGCTCGAGCAAGCCGGTGCCGAACGTGGCGTGCTGGTTCGCGCTCGAGGGAGCGAGCCGCGCATCGTCGCGCAGGCCAGCGTGGGTGAAGGCGAGGTGAAGCTCTGCAACGAACCTGTGAGCAGCAGGCTGCTGCCTGAATCCGTGCTCTACCAGGTACTGCGCACGGGAGAAAGCCTTTGCCTGGACGATGCCGTCGGGGATGCGGCCTTCATGGCTGACGATTACATCCGCCGGTACACAGCCCGCTCGCTGCTGTGCCTGCCGCTTACCAACCAGGCGCGGCTGATCGGGGCGCTGTATCTGGAGAACAATCTCAGTGCCGGTCTGTTCGATCCTGCGCGTATCGCGGTGCTGCGGCTGGTTGCCTCCCAGGCCGCCATCTCGCTGGAGAACGCCAGGCTGTATCACGAGGTAGCCGAACGGGAAGCCAGAAATCGCCAGGTGCAGGCCGAACTGGCCCATGCCAACCGTGTCGCCACCATGGGCCAGCTGGCCGCTTCGATCGCCCATGAAGTCAACCAGCCGATCGCCGCCACGGTCACCAATGCCAATGCCGCCATCCGCTGGTTGAGCGCGCAGCCACCGGCGCTGGATGAAGTGGGGCTGGGGCTGAGCCGGATCATCAAGGATGCCAACCGCGCGGCGCAGGTGCTCGGCCGTATTCGTGAACTGATCCGCAAAGCCCCGCCGCAGAAGCAGGCGGTGGACGTCAACGCCGTGGTGCTGGAGATGGTCGACTTTACCCGTGGCGAGGCCGCAAGGGGCAGGGCACAGGTGCATACCGCACTCGCCGAGGGCTTACCCCAGGTGCTGGCCGACCGGGTGGAGCTGCAGCAGGTGCTGCTGAATCTGATCCTCAACGCACTGGAAGCCATGTCGGAGGTTGAAGGCGCGCGCACGCTGCAAATCGGCACGGCCGTTGATCAGGACGGTGTGCGGGTGACCGTGGCCGATAGCGGGCCCGGCTTCGTGGCGGAAAACGTCGAGCAGGTGTTCGAGCCTTTCTACACCACCAAGGCGACTGGCCTGGGTATGGGGCTGTCGATCTGCCGCTCGATCATCGACAGCCATGGCGGCCGGTTCTGGGCCAGTGCCAGGCAGAGCCCGGGCGCGGTGCTGCAGTTCACCCTGCCGGCGCATCCCGCGCCGGCAGGGTGACGGCGTATTCGTCACGCAAACGGGGCTACCTGACCTTTACCACATCGTCCGGCTTCCAGGTCTGGTCATAGAAGGCGTCCTCAGTCCCGTACAAACGCAAGGCGACGAGGAAGTTGCGCCCCGGCAGGGTCTGGATGAAGGCGGCGTCCGCCACGTCTGCCGGTTTTTCGGGGCCAAACCAGATTTCCAGCGAGCCGTCCGCCTGCTTGGGAATGTCATAGTAGCCATTGGTGGAGGGCAACAGTTGCTTGGTTTCGGGCATGGTGCCGTCGGTGATGTTGTACGCGGTCACTGCCCAGAACAACGCCGCGGGCGGATTCGGCGGCAGGCGCAGTTTGTAGGTGCTGCCGCCTTCGAGGAACTTGCCGTCCTTGTCGCGCCCGGTAAACGGGTACTTGGAACCGGCGCCTGTGGTGTGCATCACCATGGCCGGCGCCGACGAGTAGGCGAACTGGAAGAAGTTGGCGCGCTGGCTGACGTCCAGGTAACTGTCCTGCATCCAGTCGTTGGTGCCCCCAGCCCAGGTGTTCTCGTACTGGCGGTCCGGGTAATAGAGGTTGCGCTTGTCTTCACGGCCCAGTTGGCGGTTGGCCAGGATCATCTTGGGCGCGGTTTCGACGGCCTTCTTCAGCAGTTCGTCCTGCCTGGCCGTGGGCTTGAACGGTTCGCCCTTGATGATGCCGATCGAGGCCAGCACACCGCGCAATTCGGGGTCGATGGCTTCGACAGGTTCATAGTCGACGAAGGCCTTGAGCTTGGTCCAGTAAGTGTTGTCGACCGGGTACATCATGTTCAGCGCCTTGCCGCTGGCGTCGGGGAACTGCATCGGCTTGACGTCCTTTTCCACCGTGAACAGCGGGTAGACGCGCGTGGTTTCGGCGCTTGCCACCGCTGGTGCCGGGTCAGGCTTGCCGTCGCCTTTGGCCATGACGGTGCGGAAGAACAGAAACACATTGTAGGTGCGCGACTTGACCGCGAAGTAGCCGCCCGGCACGGGCCCATTGTAATCCGGCGGCAGCAGCAGATAGAGCCCGCCGCGTGCGCGGTCGGGGCCGACGGCGCCGACATCGGTCAGCGTGCGCTGGAAGAAGTCGGTGAACATGCCGATGACATTGGCAGGCGCCTTGACCACCAGCGGGCCGGTCTGCTTCAGGTCCAGGTAGCTCATGGAGTAGATCACGTCGGCGTTCGGCGTCGGCACCATGGTCCGGGCATCCATGCGTTGCTTCCAGATGGGCAACACGTTGTAGCCAGCACCGAAGGCTTTCTCCGAACCGTCTTTCATGCCAATGGTGTTGAGTGCCGGCAGCATGGTCATGTAGGCATGGATTGCGCGCTGGTAATACAGCTCGTCACGCAGGCTTTCGGCTTCTTTGGGCTCAAGCCAGTTGCCGTTGTTGATCTGCTGGATCAGCGGCGAGGCCGGTGCCTGATCCTGCGCCTGTGCCATCGGCAGGATGGCCAGCGCAGCCGCCAGGGTGGAGAGGGTGAATACCCGCTGCATGGAACGCATCGAGCAGCCTCCTGAGCAATGGTTGGAATTGCAACGTGACGTTTACTTGATCTTCTTGATCACCGGCGGCTTCCAGCTGGCGTCCAGGATCGGCGCCTTGCCCCAGTAGGCGCGGATATACAGCGAGATGGACTCCTTGGGGGATGGCAGCCAGTTGCTTTCTTTGTCCTTGCCGGGGGATGCCGGGCCGATGTAGAGCGTCAGTGAGCCATCGGCATTGCGCTTGAGGTCTTTGTTTTTGGTACCCAGCGAGTAACGATCGAGCGCATTGGCGCTGAACAGGTGGTGCTGGTTGTACAGCGTCAGCGACCAGAAGCCCTGCACCGGCGGTTCTTCGCCTTTGGCGAAGGTGACCTCGTAGCTGTGCGCGCCATTGAGCTGAGCACCGTTGCCATCGAAGTCGGTGTAGAAGTACTGGGTTTCATTGGGGCGGTTGTCGAACATGTTCGACTTGGCGGTGCCTGCGCGGTTGAAATAGTCCACGCCCCATTGGGCGTTGTTGGTCGAGCGGTTCCAGCCATTGCCCGCTGGGCGTCCGTTGTGCTTCCACTGGAAGAAGGGCGCGATCAGCGCTTTGTCGGCCAACTTGGCTTCCTCGACCAGCAGTTGCTTGATGGCCGGGTCTTTTGCGGCAATGGCCATGAGTTGGCGGAACTGGGCATACAGGGCTTCTTCCCCCGGCATCGGGGCGACGGTGTCGAGCACCTGCGGGAGCTGATCGAAGAATTTTTCCGGAACGACCCACTTGGTTTCGCCCTGGCTGGCGCTGTCTGCATGGGGCACCGGGATGTCGGGGGCTTTCTTCCAGTCGATGGTCTTCATCGTGCCGTCAAAATCCTTGAGCGGGTAGAAGACGATCTGGTTGAGTTGTGGCTGGATGGCTGCGCGGTCGGCATCGGTATCGTCCATGAACACGCGCGGTATGGTGTTGGCCAGCGCCGTGGGGCTGCGGATGACCGCTTCCACGCCGTCGGGCTTTTCGCCTTTCCAGTTCGGGCCCACCAGCAGGTAGAAACCAGGCTTGCTGGCATAGGGCTTGCCCAGTTCACCGAACTGATCGGTACGTTGGTCGTACATGGCGTACACCCAGAAGCGCTCGCCGAAGTCCGGCACCTGGGCGATCACGGGTTCGTCGTCCAGCGAGAAGAAGCCAAGGCCGTACACCACGTCCTGGTTGGGGCAGGTGACAAAGGTTTCGGCAGGGGTGATGTAGTCGTGCAGCATGCCCAGCTGGCCACGCGGCGCCGCCGGCAGGATGCCGCCCAGCAGCCCCGGGTGAGGGGCCTGGGTGATGCGCTCGTAGCGGTTGATCATGTTGACCATCGGCCAGCCCCAGAGGTAGGCCATGCGCGCAATGGTTTTCACATATTCCGGATGCATCAGCGCGTCGTTGCTGGGCAGGGTGAGCTGAGGCGCGCCTGGCTGGGCTTGTTCGGCGGCTTGGGCCAGTGGTGCGCTGAGTGACAAGACCAGGAAGGCTGTGCAAAAGCCCGTTTGTGCTGTTCGCATGTTCGACGTCCTTGCAGATGAGTGAGCAAAGGGGAGCACGTCAGCGAACTACGGTGAACGGCAGGGCGTGGTCCACACTCAGCGTTTCGCTCCCAGGCAGGTTCGAAGTCTAGCCCGGTGACCCTCAAAGGCACTTGGTATGCATATTCATTTCATGCCAACCGTCGGTGATATTGATAAAACCGATAGGTTCTATGTCGCGAGTATCAGTTCCATCAACGAAAATGACAGCCACGACGTAACCACATGATGGAATCTGCTATGAAAAAGGTTTCTCTCACCGAACGCATGGTGCATGCCGTCGGCTATGAACTCTTCGCCGTGCTGCTCTGTGCGCCTTTGCTCTCGTGGATCATGGGCAAGTCACTGGCCACGGCCGGCACCCTGGCGGTGACCCTGTCGGTGATCGCGATGCTCTGGAACATGGTCTACAACGCGCTGGTCGACCGCTTCGTGGCGACCCCGCGCATCCAGTGGAAAGCGCTGGCGCGCTTCGTTCATGGCCTGGGCTTCGAGGCCGGGCTGGTGGTCTGGTGCCTGCCGGTGGCAGCCTGGATGCTGGAGATCTCGCTGCTGCAGGCGTTCATGGTCGAGCTGGGCTTCTTCGTGATCATCCTGCCTTACACCGTGCTGTACAACTGGGCGTTCGACCGGGCCCGGCATTACCTCCTGCAGCGCCGGGCCGTGGCCTGAGGCTTCAGAAATGCTTGCTGACAGCGGCCACCACGGTGGCGCTGCAGACATCGTCGAAGCCGTAGCTGCTGGCGCATTCTGTTTTCGACAGGTTGGTGTCCAGGTAGCTGAGGCGCCAGGTGAGCCCGAAGAAATCACGGCTCAACCTGGCCTCCCATTCACGGTATGAGTCGCGCGACTGGCCGCTTTGCGACCAGTAGCTCGGGTCCTTGAAGTCCACGCGGCCGTAGCGCAGCTCCAGGCCGATTTCCATTGGCAGCACCCTGTGGTAGCCCACCCAGGTGTAGAGGCTGTCTTGATCCTTGCCGTACTGCGTGTTGGCATCGCTGGAATAGTACGCCGCCAGCTTGAAGCCCTGCACATCGAGGATGGCGTAGACCTCGGACAGGTTGTACTGGCTCTCCTTGGGGTAGGTGTACCTGAGGTAGCCGAGGTCCAGGTTGACCTGCTCGGCCATTTGCCAGGCCCAGCCTGCGTAGTAATCGACCTCTTGGCGGGTCTTGCTGGCAAAGCCGAAATCGACGTTCGAGGTCCAGGCACCGAGGTACAGGCCGCTGGCATGGCTGAGCATGACATCGGCCTGCAACGCCGGATCGCCCTGGGTTTGCGAGATGCCGCGGCTGCGGTAGTCACTGGCCGCGGCCAGGTCGATGTCGACCGCGAAGTCATCGTTGATCGGTAGGGCAATGGCGGCGGGGGCGAGCGCGGCGCAGCCGAGTGCGCACACGGCTGCCAGGGTAGCGTGTTTCATGGGTATCCCTATCTTGTGTTGTGGTTGTTGTGGCAGATAGAAAGGGCGGCATGCCCGGGGGCATGCCGTGCAGGTATGAAGCGGCGCAGCGGCTTAGCGGGCGTACACCTGGCGCCCGCCGAAATAGGTGGCCAGCACCTGGGTCTCGCCCAGTTGCTGGTCGCTCACCGCGAGCACGTCACGGTCAAGGATGACGAAGTCGGCCTGCTTGCCCGGGGTCAGCGAGCCGATCTGCTGCTCCAGGCCCAGGGCCTTGGCGGCATTGGCGGTGTAGGCATAGAGCATGGTCTGGCGGTCGAGGCGCTCATCGGCATTGAGCACGCCTTGTTCACCTTTGCGCGTTGCCGCCTGGGCGATGGCCAGCCAGGGGCTGGGTGACGACACCGGCCAGTCACTGGCGCCGGCGAGAGTCGCGCCCTGTTTCTGCAGGGAATGGGCGGGGTACTGGTAACGGAACGCTGTGGCGTCGACGTAGGGCTTGACCATGTCGACGGTGTAGTCGTCGCCGGCGGCCCACAGCAGTTGCATCGAGGCGATCACGTCCAGCGCCTTGAAGCGGGCGAAGTCCTGGGGGTTGACCAGTTGCAGGTGGGTGATCGAGTGGTGGATGCCACTGTTGCCAGCCTTGCGCGCCTGCTCGATGCCGTTGAGTGATTCACGCACCGCGCGGTCGCCGATGGCGTGGATGTGCACCAGCCAGCCACGCTGGTCGGCGGCGCTGACCAGTTCGCCGAAATGCTGCGGGTCGATCAGCAGCTCACCCGGTTTGTGGGTGTTGTGGTACGGCTTGAGCAAGGCGGCCGACTGTGCGGGGTATTCGAGCACGCCGTCGGCGAACACCTTGATGCCCGGCAGGGTCAGGTTCGGCACACCGGCGAACTGCTTGCGCACATTGTCGATGGTCTGCAGGTCGGCAGGAGTGCTTTTCGGGTTGACCACCAGCAGCGCGGCAACATGCGCGTTGAGCCCGCCCTGCTCGGCGAGGGACTTGTAGGCGGGCAGCACGCCCACGGTATGGTCGGTGGGTTTGATGGCGAAGATCGCCTCGCCAGGCATGCTGTTGGCTGCCGGGTCCATCCAGGCGGTGATGCCCAGGCTGTTGTTGTACTGCACGGCAGCCTGGGCCCCCTTGAGCAGGGTGGCGGCATCGGCCTTGGGCAGTACGCTGGCGACCCGGTCCCAGCCGGCGTCGACCAGGAAGCCGCTGGGCTGGCCATCGTCGAAGTGGCCGATGGTGTCTTTTTCCTGTGGGCTCAGGCTGCTCAGCAGTGCCTTGTCGATACCGGCGCGCTTGAGCATGGCCTGGTTGGCCCAGGCGGTGTGGTAGTCCTCGCCGATGAACACGATCGGCGTGCTGGCCCACTCGCCCTGGCTGAAGCGCTCGTTCAGTGCCTTGGCCTGGGCCCAGTAAGTCGAACTGACACCGAGCACTTGCAGCACATCGCCATTGCGGGCGCGCCCATCGTCACGCCAGGCGCGCAGGCGGGCTTCGAAGTCGTCCAGCGGCACGGCCTCGCCGCCCAGGTCGGCGCCACTGAGCTGCAGGCCGCCGAAGATGGCGTGGGAGTGGGTATCGATCAGGCCTGGCATGACCCGTTTGCCTTGCAGGTCGATCACCTGGGTGTGCGCGTCGGCGAGTGCGCGGGCCTGGGCATCGGTGCCCACTGCCACCAGCTTGCCGCCTTCGATGGCGATGGCCTGCACCTGCGGGGTGTTGCGCTCGGCGGTGAAGACCTTGCCGTTGACCAGCACCAGGTCCGCGGCGGCCAGTACCTGCCCGGAGGAAAAAGCCACGGCCAGCGCCAGCAACCCAGGAATGCATCTCGACATGTGTAGCCTCTTGTATTTATTGGTGTAACGCGAGCCTACCCAGCGCGGGCCTGGCATAGAATCGCCAGAACGCTAAAAAGCCTTTTGCCATTCAGGAAAAACCGCATGGACACCTTGGGTGCGATTTCGATGTTCGTCGCCACTGCCGACCACGGCAGTTTCAGCCGCGCGGCCGAGGCGCTGGGCAAGACACCTTCGGCCCTGACCAAGGCGGTCACGCACCTGGAGCGTGAGCTGGGCAGCCAGCTGTTCGAGCGCAGCACCCGGCGCATCGTGCTGACCGAAGCCGGCCGGCTGTACCTGGAAACCGCCCGGCAGGTGTTGAAGAGCCTGCATGACGCCGGTGAAGAGATCAGCCAGCTGCAGGGGTTGTCCGGCACCTTGCGCCTGACCGCGCCGCTGGCGTTCGGCCAGGCGTTTCTGGCCGATGCCTGTGCCGGCTTCATGCGCGAATACCCGCAGATCCAGCTAAGGGTCGAGTTGTCCGACGCCTTTGTCGACCTGATCGAAGCCGGTTACGACCTGGCGCTGCGTGAAGGGCACAGCGACCTGCCGGGCCTGATTGCCCGGGTCATCGGCCACAACCGCATCTTTCTCTGTGCCAGCCCCGACTACCTCGAGCGCAACCCGCTGCCGGTGACGGCGCACAGCATCGGCCAGCACCAGTGGCTCAAGTACATTCACCCGGCGCTGGATGCGAGGTTCTGGTGGCTGCAGTGTGATGGCGTGCGCATGCGCCTGCCGTACCCGCAGAAGGCGCGGCTGGAAAGCGACAACTACGACTTGCTGCTGCGCAATGCGCTGGCGGGGCACGGCATCCTGCACACCCCGGCGTGGAGCGTGCAGCGCTATCTGCAAGAGGGGCGGCTGGTGCGGGTGATGGAGCACTGCGTGATCGAGCCGGATGCCTTCGGTGAAGACATCCTCGCGGTCTACCCCAGCCACCGGCGCGCCAGCGGCAAGGTGCTGGCGTTCATCGACTACCTGCAGGGCTATCTGCAACGCCTGTGAGGTTCAGCCGATCGGGTCCTGGCCGAGCACCTTGCTCAACGCGACCCGGGCATCCTCCAGCTGCACCAGCGACGCATGCCGGGCACCTAGGGCGTCGCCGTTCTGGATGGCGGTGAGGATCGCCTTGTGCCGCGGCAGGGCCAGTTCGTCGAAGTTTGGGCGCTGGTTGGAATAGCGCACCGATTCACGCAGGGCCAGCGAGAGCATGTTGCACAGGTAGGCGAGCAGGTCGTTGTGGGTGGCGTCGGCGATACGCGCGTGGAAGTCCAGGTCCGGTTGCAGGCGCTCTTCATGGGTGCGTGCCGCTTCCATGCGCTGGTAGGCCTCGCTGATCGACGCCACATCGTCCGCGCTGGCGTTGGTCGCAGCCAGTGCGGCGGCGGCGGGCTCGATGACCCAGCGCACGCTGGACAGGGTGTTGAAGAATTCCTGCTGCGGCGTGGCCTGCATCAGCCAGTGCAGCACATCCGGGTCGAGCATGTGCCAGTCGTGGCGCGGGCGTACCAAGGTGCCGACGCGTGGGCGGGCTTCGATCAGGCCCTTGGCGGTGAGGGCGCGCATCGCTTCACGGAACACTGGCCGGCTGATGGCGTAGGCTTCGCAGAGGCTGGCTTCGGCGGGCAGTTTCTGCCCGGGCTGGAGCTGGCCGGATACGATCTGCAGGCCGAGGTCCTGGACCAGGGTGGCGTGCATGCTCTTGCGCGTGGTGGGCTGGCGGTAGTTCATGTGCGGTGCTGGCGGTCCATCGGAGCGGGGTGGGCATCATAGCACCACAAATCGAGCACAGGCCTTGCACTTGTAGGAGCGGACGGTCCGGCGCCCCGGCAAGGCCGCTACAAGTACAAGGCCAGCGCGGGATTAGTGGGAATGCTTGGGCACCGCAGAGCCGCGGCAGCCGACCAGGAAGTCGAAGTCACAGCCTTCGTCGGCCTGCATCACATGGTCGAGGTACAACTTCGCATAGCCGCCGCTGATCAGCTGCTGCGGCGCCTGCAGATCCGCCAGCCGGCCGGCCAGTTCCTGATCGGAAATTTCCAGGTGCAGGTGGCCCTCATGGCAGTCCAGTTCAATCCAGTCGCCTTCACGCACCGCCGCCAATGGCCCGCCTGCCGCCGCTTCCGGCGCCACGTGCAGCACCACTGTGCCATACGCCGTGCCGCTCATGCGCGCATCCGAGATGCGCACCATGTCGGTAACGCCCTGGGCCAGCAGCTTGGCCGGCAGGCCCATGTTGCCGACTTCGGCCATGCCCGGGTAACCCTTCGGTCCGCAGTGCTTCATCACCAGCACCGAGCTGGCGTCGACCTCCAGTTCCGGGTCGTTGATGCGCGCCTTGTAGTCCTCGAAGTTTTCGAACACCACGGCGCGGCCACGGTGGCGCATCAGCGCGGGTGTTGCCGCCGAAGGCTTGAGCACGGCGCCCTTGGGCGCGAGGTTGCCGCGCAGGATACAGATGCCGCCATCGGCCACCAGCGGCTTGTCGATCGGGCGGATGACGTCTTCGTTGTACAGCGGTGCGCCCTGGCAGTTGGCCCACAGGCTCTTGCCGTTCGCGGTCAGCGCGTCGGGGTTGGGCAGCAGGTTGTGCTCGCCGAGGCGGCGGATCACCGCCGGCAGGCCGCCTGCGTAATAGAACTCTTCCATCAGGAAACGCCCCGACGGCTGCAGGTCGACCAGGGTCGGCGTACCGCGGCCGACACGGGTCCAGTCTTCCAGTTGCAGGTCGACGCCGATGCGCCCGGCGATGGCCTTGAGGTGGATCACGGCATTGGTCGAGCCACCGATGGCGGCGTTGACGCGGATGGCATTCTCGAAGGCTTCACGGGTGAGGATCTTCGACAGACGCAGGTCTTCATTGGCCATCTCGACGATGCGCATGCCCGACAGGTGAGCGAGCACGTAGCGGCGCGCGTCCACGGCCGGAATCGCGGCATTGTGCGGCAGCGAAGTGCCCAGGGCTTCGGCCATGCAGGCCATGGTCGAAGCGGTGCCCATGGTGTTGCAGGTACCGGCCGAGCGCGACATGCCGGCCTCGGCCGAGAGGAACTCGTTGAGGTCGATCTGCCCGGCTTTGTAGGCCTCGTGCATTTGCCAGACGATGGTGCCGGCGCCGATGTCGCGGCCCTTGTGCTTGCCGTTGAGCATCGGCCCGCCAGTGACCACGATCGCCGGCACGTCACAGCTGGCGGCCCCCATCAGCAGGGCCGGGGTGGTCTTGTCACAGCCGGTGAGCAGCACCACGGCATCCACCGGGTTGCCGCGGATGGCTTCTTCCACGTCCATGCTCGCCAGGTTGCGGGTGAGCATGGCGGTGGGGCGCAGGTTGGACTCGCCGCTGGAGAACACCGGGAACTCTACCGGGAAGCCGCCGGCCTCCAGCACGCCTTTCTTCACGTGCTCGGCGATCTTGCGAAAGTGCGCGTTGCAGGGGGTGAGCTCGGACCAGGTGTTGCAGATGCCGATGATCGGCTTGCCCTGGAATTCGTGGTCAGGGATGCCCTGGTTCTTCATCCAGCTGCGGTACATGAAGCCGTTCTTGTCGGCTGTGCCGAACCATTGGGCGGAGCGCAGGGGGCGTTTGCTATCAGACATGACGGACACCTTATTAGTATTACTATTTGTCGTTATGTTGCGACTCTATCGCCAAAAATGCTTCATGTGAAGGGTTGTCGTTTTAAATAGTAATACTATATGATCGATTCACCGCGCCGGAGGTCTGCCCACAAAACCCCGGCCATGTGCTGTCCCCATTACAAGAACAATCGGAGACCTCGCCATGATCCAGGAGCAGCGGCTCGTCCGCCTGATCACGCTGAAACTCATCCCCTTTCTGGTCCTGCTATATCTGGTGGCCTACGTCGATCGCTCGGCGGTGGGCTTTGCCAAGCTTCACATGGGTGCCGACATCGGCATTGGCGATGCGGCCTACGGCCTGGGTGCCGGGCTGTTCTTCATCGGTTACTTCCTGTTCGAAGTCCCCAGCAACCTGCTGCTCGACCGCTTCGGCGCCCGTCGCTGGTTCGCCCGCATCCTGGTGACCTGGGGCGCGATCACCATCGGCATGGCATTCGTCACCGGGCCGCACGGCTTCTATGTGATGCGCTTCCTGCTCGGTGCCGCCGAGGCCGGTTTCTTCCCCGGCGTGCTGTACTACATCACCCAGTGGTACCCGGTGCGCCATCGCGGCAAGATCCTCGGCTTCTTCATCCTCTCCCAGCCACTGGCCATGCTGGTCACCGGGCCGCTGTCGGGCGCCTTGCTGGGCCTGGATGGCAACCTTGGCCTGCACGGCTGGCAGTGGCTGTTCATCTGCATCGGCACCCCGGCCGTGCTGCTGGCCTGGCCGACCCTGCGCCTGCTGCCGGACGGCCCGGATAAGGTGGGTTGGCTGGACGATGCCCAGCGCAGCTGGCTCAAGGAACAACTGGCCGATGACCTGCGCGCGTTCGGCCAGACCCGCCACGGCAACCCGCTGCACGCCCTTAAGGATGGCCGGGTGCTGCTGCTGGCGCTGTTCTACCTGCCGGTGACCTTGAGCATCTATGGCCTGGGCCTGTGGCTGCCGACGCTGATTCACCAGTTCGGCGGCAGCGACCTGATGACCGGCTTCGTCTCGGCGGTGCCGTACCTGTTCGGCATCATCGGCCTGCTGATCATTCCGCGCAGCTCAGACCGCCTCAACGACCGCTACGGCCACCTTGGCCTGCTCTATGCCCTGGGCGCCCTGGGCCTGTTTTTCAGCGCCTGGCTGACGGTGCCGGCGATGCAGCTGGCGGCGCTGTGCCTGGTGGCCTTCGCGCTGTTCTCCTGCACGGCGATCTTCTGGACCCTGCCCGGGCGCTTCTTCTCCGGCGCGAGTGCGGCGGCCGGCATTGCCCTGATCAACTCGATCGGCAACCTCGGCGGCTACCTCGGCCCGTTCGGCATCGGCGCGCTCAAGGAGCACACCGGCCAGCTGTCCTCCGGCCTGTACTTCCTGGCCGTGGTCATGGTGTCAGGGCTGGTGCTGACCGGCGTCGTCTACAACCGCCTGGAGCGCCGTCAGCGCCTGGCATCCGTGAACATTGCAACCGACAAGCGAGCACAAGCATGCGACTGATCCAATTCGAAACCGCCGCCGGCCAGCGCCGGGTCGGCGTGGTGGAGGGCGAACGCGCCCTGGAAATCCGTGGCGTCAGCAGCACCCGCGCCCTGGCCCTTCAGGCCATTGCCGCGGGCCGCGACCTGGCCAGCCAGGTGCAGGCCGCGGGCCTGGGCGAGGGCCATGACTACCTGGCGCTATTGGCCGAAGGCCGGGTGCTGCCACCGCTGGACCATGAAGACCCGGCACATTGCCTGGTCACCGGCACCGGCCTGACCCACCTGGGCAGCGCCGCCACCCGCGACAAGATGCACCAGCAGCAGGCTGAGGGTGCCGTCACCGACAGCATGCGCATGTTCCAGTGGGGCCTTGAGGGCGGGCGACCGCCAGCGGGCGAGGAGGGCGCGCAACCGGAGTGGTTCTACAAGGGCGATGGCGCCATCGTCGTGCGCCCCGGGGCCGACCTGCCGCTGCCGGCGTTCGCCGAGGATGCCGGCGAAGAGCCGGAGCTGGTCGGGCTGTATGTGATCGGCGAGTGCGGCACACCGTTCCGCCTGGGGTATGCCCTGGGCAACGAGTTCTCCGACCATGTGATGGAACGGCGCAATTACCTGTACCTGGCGCATTCCAAGCTGCGCGCCTGCAGCTTTGGCCCCGAACTGCGCCTGGGCGCGCTGCCGGCGCACCTGGAAGGCCGCAGCCGCATCCTGCGCGATGGCCAGCAATTGTGGAGCAAGCCGTTCCTGTCAGGTGAACAGAACATGTGTCACAGCTTCGACAACCTCGAGTTCCACCACTTCAAGTACAGCCAGTTCCTGCGCCCGGGCGATGTCCATGTGCATTACTTCGGCACCGCCACGCTGTCGTTCGCCGACGGCATCCAGGCCCGCCCCGGCGACACGTTCGAGGTCAGCCTCGACGCCTTCGGCCAGCCGCTGCGCAATGGCATCGTCGCTGCCGAACAGGCGTTTCGCCCGGGCCGGGTGTGCAGCCTCTGAGCCTTCAACCGTTGTCACAGGAGTCAATCATGTCGGGAAGCAACTTCATCGGTGGCGCCCGCAGCGCCGCCGGCAGCGTGCGCCTGCAGAGCTTCGACGCGCGCAGCGGCGAGGCCTTGCCGGTGGTCTTCAGCCAGGCCACGGCTGACGAGGTGGATGCCGCCGCCCGCGCCGCCGAACAGGCCTTTGCCGGCTACAACGGCCTGGCACCGCAGCGCCGGGCGCAGTTTCTGGAGGCCATTGCCGAGCAGCTGGACGGGCTGGGCCAGGCGTTCATCGATACGGTCTGCCGCGAAACCGCATTGCCCGCCGCGCGCATCCAGGGCGAACGCAGCCGCACCAGCAACCAGTTGCGCCTGTTCGCCCAGGTGCTGCGCCGCGGCGACTACCTGGGGGCGCGCATCGACCGTGCGCAGCCCCAGCGCCAACCGCTGCCGCGTCCGGACTTGCGCCAGTACCGCACCGGTGTCGGCCCGGTGGCGGTGTTCGGCGCCAGCAACTTCCCGTTGGCCTTCTCCACGGCCGGTGGCGATACCGCCGCCGCGCTGGCTGCCGGCTGCCCGGTGGTGGTCAAGGCCCACAGCGGCCACATGGCCACTGCCGAGTGTGTCGGCGAGGCGATTCAGCGCGCCGCCGAGGCCACCGGCATGCCGGCGGGGGTGTTCAACATGATCTACGGCGCCGGCGTGGGCGAAGCGTTGGTCCGCCACCCGGCGATTCAGGCGGTCGGTTTTACCGGCTCGCTCAAAGGTGGCCGCGCCCTGTGCGACCTGGCCGCGGCGCGCCTGCAGCCGATCCCGGTGTTCGCCGAGATGAGCAGCATCAACCCGGTGCTGGTGCTGCCAGCGGCGCTGCAGGCCAGGGGCGAGCAGGTGGCCAGTGAGCTGGCGGCATCGGTGGTGTTGGGGGGCGGGCAGTTCTGTACCAACCCGGGCCTGGTCATCGGTATCGCCGGGCCAGGGTTCTCGGCGTTCGTTAGCGCACTGGCCGCGCGCATGGCAGACCAGCCGGCTCAGACCATGCTCAATGCTGGCACCTTGCGCAGTTATGTCAGCGGTGTGGCGCGCCTGCATCAGCACCCGGGCGTACGCCACCTAGCGGGGGTCGAGCAGTGCGGCGGGCAGGCCAATGCGCAGCTGTTCCAGGCCGATGTCCGCTTGCTGCTGGAGGGGGATGAACTGCTCCAGGAAGAAGTCTTCGGGCCGACCACGGTCGTTGTCGAAGTGGCCGACGAAACTGAGCTGCGCCTTGCGCTGGAGGCCTTGCACGGTCAGCTGACCGCGACGTTGATCGCCGAGCCTGAGGACCTTGAGCAGTTTGCCGCGCTGGTGCCGTTGCTGGAACGCAAGGCCGGCCGGTTGTTGGTCAATGGCTATCCGACCGGGGTCGAGGTGAGTGATGCGATGGTGCATGGCGGGCCCTATCCGGCCACGTCCGATGCGCGGGGGACTTCGGTGGGGACGTTGGCCATTGATCGGTTTCTGCGGCCGGTGTGCTACCAGAACTACCCGGATGCACTGCTGCCGGAGGCGTTGAAGGATGGTAACCCGTTGGGGTTGCTGCGCATGGTGGAGGGTGAGTACAGCCGGGAAGCCTTGAGTTAAGGCTGTTGACCTCTTCGCGGGCAAGCCCGCTCCCACAGGTATATCACTGCGTCGAGGGCAATGATGTACCTGTGGGAGCGGGCTCGCCCGCGAAGAGGCCCATGCAGACAAACGAGCAAGTCGACCCAGCCTGTGAGAGGATGTCCGCCACCCCAGCCAGGACCCCGAACGCAGCCTGATGAAGACACCAAAACGAATCGAACCACTGATCGAAGACGGCCTGGTCGACGAAGTACTGCGGCCATTGATGAGCGGCAAGGAAGCGGCCGTCTACGTGGTGCGCTGCGGTGCCCAGGTACGCTGCGCCAAGGTCTACAAGGAGGCCAACAAGCGCAGCTTCCGCCAGGCCGCCGAGTACCAGGAGGGCCGCAAGGTCCGCAACAGCCGCCAGGCCCGGGCCATGGCCAAGGGCAGCAAGTACGGCCGCAAAGAGGCCGAAGACGCCTGGCAGAACGCCGAAGTGGCGGCGCTGTTCCGCCTGGCCGGTGCCGGCGTGCGGGTGCCCAAGCCGTACGACTTCCAGGACGGCGTGCTGCTGATGGAACTGGTGACCGACGCCGACGGCGATGCCGCACCACGCCTGAACGACGTGCACCTTGAGGCCGAGGAGGCGCGTGAATACCATGCCTTCGTCATCCGCCAGATCGTGCTGATGCTCTGCGCCGGCCTGGTGCATGGCGACCTGTCCGAATTCAACGTGCTGCTCGGCCCCGAGGGCCCGGTGATCATCGACCTGCCCCAGGCGGTGGATGCGGCGGGCAACAACCATGCGTTCAGCATGCTGCAGCGCGACGTGGCGAACATGGCGCACTACTTCGGGCGCTTTGCCCCGGAGCTCAAGGCCACCCGCTACGCCGATGAGATGTGGGCGTTGTACGAAGCCGGTGAGCTGCGCCCGGACAGCCCGCTGAGCGGGCAGTTCGAGGAAGACGATCACGCCGCCGACGTCGCCGGGGTGATGCGCGAGATCGACGCCACCCTGCGCGATGAAGCCCGCCGCCGCGCGGCGCGGGATGAGGCCGAGCATGGGCCGGCCAAGGCTGAAGAGCCGACGCCGCCGTGGATGCAGTAGCGGTCTGACCGCACCTGCTCAGCGCAGCCTGCCTCTTTCTTTAGGGCTCCACCTTTCTTTGGGTAGGGTGGGGTTCTGAAGGAGTTGGCATGTAAATTAAGTAAGCGCCAGTAATATCGGCTTAAAATCAAATGTTCCTGCATATATTCCTACTTTGCAGGTAATAAGTTCCTACGCGTAAATTCGCTCTTCTCGGAATGCTCCTACATTAGTAGGTGCTGTTGGATATATTCCTACAGGATAAGTATGCCCTATGTAGGACTATTACCCTATTGCCAAGCGCTAGTATCTGCCCATGTTCAAGTCGCACATGGGGTGGACAGGTGTCCGATCTATCTGAAGTTGCTGATCACCAGGCGAGTGACAGCGGTCTGGCCTGCCTGGTCATGCTGGCGCGGTATCACGATGTAGCGGTTTCTGCCGAACAACTGAGTCATGAGTTCGCAACCGCTGGCAGGCCATTTTCAATTGCCCAGATACTGCAGGCATTTCAGCGCCTTCGCCTGAAGGCCAAACATCGGCGCACTGACCCGAAGCGTCTGGCGCACATGCCTCTGCCGGCCATTGCTTCGGATAGGCAAGGCGGCTATTTCATCATCGCCCGAGCTGAGGGCGAGCAGGTGCTGGTGCAGGACCCGCGGGTTGGTGCGCCGCAAACCTGGACGCTGGTTGAGCTGGAGCAGCGCTGGGCCGGGGAACTGATTCTGGTTCGCTCGGACGCGCCTTTGCCTCGAGGCCTCGAACGGTTTGACCTGACCTGGTTCATCCCGGCAGTGGTCAAACACAGAAAGTTGCTCGGCGAAGTATTGCTGGTCTCATTCATCATCCAGGTCCTTGCCCTGTTGACGCCGCTGTTTTTCCAGGTGGTGATGGACAAAGTGCTGGTCCACCGGGGCCTGACTACGCTGGATGTGATTGCGCTGGGCCTGTTGACCGTATTGTTGTTTGAAAGTCTGCTTAGTGGTTTGCGTGCCTATGTGTCGGCGCATACCGCTTCGCGCATCGATGTCGAACTCGGTGCCAGGTTGTTTCAGCACTTGATTGAACTTCCGCTCGCGTATTTTCAGGCGCGGCGAGTGGGCGATTCGGTTGCTCGCGTGCGGGAGTTGGAAAACATCCGCAGTTTCCTCACCAGCAACAGCATCACGCTACTGTTGGATGTGTTGTTCGTCGCAGTATTCATCGTGGTCATGTTGCTGTACAGCGGTTGGCTGACGCTATTGGTCATCGCTTCATTGCCGCTCTACTTGCTGGTATCCCTGCTGGTCACCCCCCTGCTGCGTGCCCGGATCGACCAGAGTTTTCAACGTGGCGCGGAAAACCAAGCGTTCCTGGTGGAAGCGGTCAATGGCATCGACACGTTGAAAGCCATGGCTGTAGAGCCGCAAGTCACGCGTAGATGGAACCAGCAGCTGGCGGCCTATGTTGCCGCCAGTTTCAAGACCCAGAACCTCTCCAACATCGCCAATGAAAGCGTTGCCTTCATCGGCAAACTGGTCACGGTCGCCACCTTGTGGCTAGGTGCGCGGCTGGTCATCGAGGGGGAACTGACGGTTGGCGAACTGATCGCCTTCAACATGCTGGCGGGCCGTGTGGCCCAGCCGATCATGCGCTTGGCGCAGTTGTGGACCAGCTTTCAGCAGACCGGTATCTCGATCCAGCGGCTGGGGGACATTCTCAACAACCGTACCGAGGTCAGCCACGGCGCGCAGTTGCCTGTGCTGAAAGGGCGGATCGAGCTCGATCAGGTGTGTTTCCGCTATCGCCCGGGCGGCAACGAGATCCTGCGCGACGTCAGCCTGAAGATCAGCCCTGGTGAGGTGATCGGCATCGTCGGCAAGTCAGGTTCCGGCAAGAGCACCTTGACCCGCTTGATTCAGCGGCTGTACTCGCCGGAGAGAGGGCGGGTGCTGCTCGATGGTGCCGACCTGGCACTTGCCGATGTCACGTCGCTGCGCCGGCAGATCGGCGTGGTGCTGCAAGAGAACATGCTGTTCCGGCGCACCGTGCGCGAAAACATTGCACTGGCCAACCCTGCCGCCGCCCTTGAGGAGGTCATTGCAGCTGCCACGCTGGCAGGCGCACATGAGTTCATCCTGGAGCTGCCTGATGGCTATGAGACGCTGGTGGGCGAGCACGGCGCCAGCCTGTCGGGTGGCCAGCGGCAACGGATCGCGATCGCCCGAGCGTTGATGGGCAACCCGCGCATTCTCATCCTGGATGAAGCTACCAGCGCGCTGGATTACGAGTCCGAACGGATCATCCAGCAGAACATGGCGCGCATCTGCGCCCGGCGTACCGTCATCATCATTGCCCACCGTCTTTCCGCCGTGCGCCATGCCGACCGCATCGTGGTCATGGAGCGTGGGCATATCATCGAGCAGGGCGCTCACGATGAACTGCTGGGCAACCCGCAAGGTGCCTATGCCTACCTGCATCGGTTGCAGCAGGGGGCGGCAGCATGACCACGCCAATGCTCGACCTGTTGGAGCGCTACCGTGAGGCATGGCGCAATGCCTGGAAGCGGCGCCAAGCCATGCAGGGTGCGCCACGGGAACCCGATGAGTTGGCGTTCCTGCCCGCAGCGCTGGCCTTGCAGGAAACCCCGGTGCATCCGCTGCCGCGCCGCCTGCAATGGAGCCTGCTGGCACTCATCGCGCTGGCCTTGCTGTGGGCCTGCGTAGGCGAAATCGATGTAGTCGCCAGTGCCGAGGGCAGAATCGTGCCCAGTGGCAGGAGCAAGCTGATCCAGGCCAGCGAGGTCGCGGTGGTGCAGGCGATTCACGTGGTAGACGGCCAGACCGTTGCCAAAGGCGACCTGCTGATCGAACTCGAAGGGCAGTTGACCGCCGCCGACATCAAGCGCCTGAACAGCGAGCTACTGGCCGCCCGGATCGACCTGGCACGCGCCACTACCTTGCTGGAAGCACTCGATGGCAACACCGTGCCGGCCTCCCTGGCGCCAGGTATTCCCCAGGCCACGGCGCAACAGCAAGCAGCCGCACAGCGCTGGCTGGAAGGGCAGTACCGGGAGCTGCGCACTTCCTTGCAGCAGGCCGATGCCGAGATCGCCCAGCGCGGCGCGGAGATCCGCTCAGCGCAAGCCCGCGCCGACGCGCTGCAGCAATTGCTGGTGATTACCCGCCAGCTCACGGCGGACTACCAGCAGCTATTCAGCGAGTCGGCGGTTGCCAAGCACACCTACCTGGAAAAGGAACAGGCTCGCCTGGAGCAAGAGCGCGAGCTGGCCATCCAACGTTCACGCATCGACGAACTGGGGGCGGCACGCCTGGCGGCCCAGCATCGCCGCGAAGGCGTCATCGCCCAACTGCGCCGGGCCATGCTCGACTTGCATGCCGAGGCCGACCGGCAGATCGCGACCCTGAGCCAGGAACTGTACAAGGCCGAACAACGCCACCGGCTCAGGGCACTGACTTCCCCCGTCGACGGCACGGTGCAGCAGTTGGCCATTCATACCCAGGGCGGCGTCGTGACGCCTGCGCAGACATTGATGGTGATTGTGCCGAGTGATCAGCCGGTTGAAGTGGAAGTGCAGGTCGAGAACAAGGATATCGGCTTTGTTCGAGCGGGGCAGGCGGTGGAAGTGAAAGTGGAGACGTTCACGTTTACCAAGTATGGCGTTGTGCCGGGGATTGTTCAGAGTGTTTCCAATGACGCCGTTGAGGATGAACGGCGGGGGTGGGTTTATAACGCTCGGATTCAGTTGGGGTTAAGTAGTTTGCGGGTGGGTGATAAAGATGTGCCGCTTGCTCCGGGTATGGCGGTGCGTGCAGAGCTGATTATTGATAAGCGTAAGGTGATTAGTTATTTCCTTAGTCCGTTGCAGCGGCACGTTAAGGAAAGCTTGGGGGAAAGGTAGAACATGCTCATGAATACTGTGCTGAATGAGGTGGTTGGTCGCTGGTTGATTGAGCGTTAATCGGATTATGGTTGATGTCTAGGCGGTGGAAGCGATGTGGCGAGATCTCAAGACTTTTTTAGTTCGGTTGTACGTGATTGTTTGGCAGGTGCTAAGGGTTTGTAGTGGATTGATTTTGTTTTCTTGCGCGGTTACAGGGGGTGGGGCATGCCATTCCTCTATAGATCGGAATCATACCGTTCAGGTTCCAGGGCAAGAAATAAATCGTGATGTATCTAATGGGCTGGAGGTGGTTGAGTTCAAGCTGGATGGCTTATGGGGAGGTATGAGGCGGGCGGAGTATGAGGGTTCGATTATGGTGGGGATTTAAATCGATAGCTGATGAGGTTGAGATGAATAGGACATCCAGTGCATGGTGCTTGATCATAGTCTGGAATTTACTTCGGATTATCGTTCTTTGTTTACTCTTGATTTCCCCGGTTGGATTGGGAGGGCTCGCGATCCTGAGTAAATTCTATATGGACTACACGGAAAGCCCTGTTCAGTTGTCGCCAGCAAAAGGCTGCGCGGGAGGCTATAGCTCGGAAGGAGGTATGCCGAAAAGGTAATTTGTCAAGTGTGGTGAGGTATATCTTCGATTTAGTATCTAAATTTTCTTTTTAATAGTGAGGTGTTGCTATGAAATTGTCAATTGAGGATTTGAAGCTCGCAGAAATTGCTTTGGCAGAAGGAGGGCCTTCGGCGATGTATGATTATTTGGCTGGGAAGGGTGATAAATACGCTGTGCTGGCAAATGGTGTTGCTCGAGGTGACTCCATTGCTGGGGTTGTTGCAATTAATTATATGAAGTCTGTCGTCGCAGATACTGGGATTGTAATGGGCGATGAGCAAGTCGATAATGTTCGCGTCAAGATGGCTAATGCCTACATGTCGGCATTGAGGGCTAATCTGGTTGATGGGGTTGTACAAGGGCCATTGCCGCAATCAGAAGTAGCTAGATTTCATGCGGAAGTATTTTCTAGTAGCGGATATCCGGAGTCTTCGTGGACGTTGCAGCCAATCTTTATGAGTATGCCTCAGGACAGCAAAGACATTTATTGGGAGTACGTTTTGTCTGCTGCTGGTGATATTCAGAAAGAATTAGATATGTCATTAAATACTCATATCATGATGGGGCAAGCCTCCGTTATGGGTATTCCAGAGGCGCGGGAAGCTGCGCAAAAGTGGATCAAACACATAGAAGCACCCTCCGGATGGTTCGATGTTGCAGCCACCGGGTTGAAGAATCTGTTCAACTTGATCCCAAGTGTGGAGTTGTTCGCACCAGATGAAGCCAATTTTCCAGCTTCTCCTATTAAGATCGAAATCTCCCCAACCACCGAATCCCGCCGCGACCTGCAAGGCCAGGACGACATCCGCAACGACGTCAGCGCCGGTTACGTCAACCGCCGCCTGACCCACAGCATCGCTTTCACCGACAACACCTTGAACAACACCGACTTCACCTCTGCCCAATTGGGCAGCCTGGCCACGGGCGGCATCCGCCCCGGCGAACTGCAGGTAGACCCCAACGTGCGCCCCAACCAGCACTTGGCGCAGTTCTACCAGGATGGCGCTGACCAGCCCGACTTCAGCTTGCGCAACGCCGCCGTCCTGAACGGCCTGGCCGCCATGACCACGGTCAACACCTTCGTCGACCCGCTGCTGTTCGACCTTAGCGGCCAAGGCGCAGGGCTGACCGGCATCGAGGACGCAGTGCTGTTCGATGTCGACAACAGCGGCCAGCTGCGGCGTACAGGCTGGGCCGACCGGCAGACCGGGATGCTGGTGCACGACGACGGCAGTGGCCAGGTCGTCAGCATCCGCCAGCTGTTCTCTGAATACTTCGGCGGCCAGGCAGGGAGCAACGGCGCACCTGGCCAGGCGCCATTCAAGGATGGCTTCGCCGCGCTGGCCAGCGTCGATGCCAATGCCGATGGCTTGATTACCCCCGAAGATGCGGCATGGGCACAGTTGAAGCTGTGGGTCGATGCCAACCATGATGGCCGAACCGATGCCGGTGAACTCAAGACATTGCCGGAACACGGCATCACGCAGATCGACCTGCGTCAGGTCCAGCCAGTGAACGAGGTGCGTCACGGTAACGAAGTCATCTCCCGCGGCGCTTTCATGGCCAATGGCGTGGAGCGGGAAGTGCTGGCAGTGAAGTACCTCGCCGACACAGTGGCCAATCTTGTGGAGCAGCAAGACGGTGCCACCTTGCTGACCTCCATCAGCGGATCGACCTCGCGCCGTGCCTATATCAGCAACAGCCCGCAAGGCACCGAGCTCGATGCCGCCGTGCTGGGCGTGGATACCGTGCAGGGCGGGGCGGGAGACGATGTGCTCAAGGCCGCCCCGGGCGGTAGCTGGCTGGTTGGCGGCGCCGGTAGCAACACCTATGTGGGCGGCGCCGGTGACGATGTGCTGGTGATCAGCGCCACTGACCAGTTGGCGAACATCCGTGGCAACGGTGGGCGTGACACTGCACTGATCGTCGGCGAGCAGGGTGTCGGCCTGAACATGGCCGAAGCCGGGCTGACCATTGCCCAGGGCGGGCGTGGCAAGGACGTCATCGTCAGTGGCGGGCAGCGCGGTGTTTTCATCAAGGGCGGATCGGGTAACAGCCTGCTGATCGGTGGCGGCGGCAATGATGTGCTGGTCGGGGGCACGGGTCGTAACACCATCATCGGTGGTACCGGCAAGGCAGTGATTTATGCCGGCCCCAATGGCGATCGGATTCAGGCCTCGGCCGCTGGCAGCATCATTCATGCCGGTGGTGGTGCAGACCAGATCATGGGCGGTGCGGCGGATGACGTCATCGAGGCTGGGCGCGGCAATGCCACCATCGACGGCGCAGGCGGCGTCAACCTCGTCACCCTGCATGGCAATCACGATGAGTACCTGATTACCCGCACGGCGACGGGTTATCAGGTAAGCGATCGGCAGGCCGAGCGCGATGGCAGCCTCACCCTGAGCAATGTGCAGAAACTCAGTTTTGCCGATATCGCGTCGGTCGACCTGCAGGGCCCCGGCGCACTGCCGATTGGCGATACGCTTGCCCCCGAACAGATGGCGGCATTCACCACCACGCCAGCTGCACTGGTCATTCCTGCCTCGGTGCTGTTGGCCAATGACCAGCTACTCAATAGTACTGGCCCGCTGCGGATTGCCTCGGTCGGCGACGGCAAGGGCGCGACCGTTCGGCTCAATGAGCAGGGTGATGTCGAGGTCACGCCGTTGCCCGGCCATGACACGGATGTGACTTTCCGCTACGACCTGGCCGATGCTGCCGGCAACCCATCGCTGGGCGTGACAGAGTTCGCCAGCGGCGCATCGGCCCCTTTGCGCGCCACGGTGACCCTGCGTCACGAGCAGTCGCCTGTCGATCCGTTGGCAGCGCGCCAGTGGTACCTCAATGAGATCGACGTTCAGCCGGTCTGGCGTGACTTCTCGGGCAAGGGCGTGAGGATCGGCCAGTTCGAGCCGGGGGGCGAATTTGCCGTTGCGCCGGAGATCTTCGACATCCAGCACCCGGACCTGCAAGCCAACATCGACCCCATCTGGCTGCAGACTCAGCGCAGCAATGGCACACTGCCGGCCCTGGCGTCCAACCATGCGACGCAAGTGGCGGGGGTCATGGTCGGCGCGCGCAATGATCAAGGCGGCATCGGCATCGCCTACGACGCGAAACTCGGTGGGCACTACCTGGCCAACAAAGGCGATGACCTGACCAACCTGGGGCAGATGGTCAATTACGACATCGCCAACCACAGCTGGGGCTTCAGGACCGACTTCGCCATCGGCAACGTGCCCGAGGGCAGGGTCGATACGTCCCTGGCCCTGGCCTTCAGCGCAACGCTGGCGGCCACCAACGGGCGCGGCGGGTTGGGGACCGTCATTGTCACCTCGGGCGGCAACCAGCGCGAACACGGTGGCAGCGCGCAAGGTTCGCTGATCAACAACAGCCGTCACGCCATCGAAGTGGCAGCCATCAATGCCAGGGCAGACCTTTCGGTACTGCAGGTGGCCAGCGCGCCGTTTTCCAACCCCGGTTCAAGCCTGCTGGTGGCGGCACCGGGTAGCCACGTGCTGTCCAGCGGTATCAACCTGGAGGCCGAGCGTGGCGCCAAGGTCGGCAGTGCCTATGGCACGACCCAGGGCACCAGTTTCGCCGCGCCGATCGTCTCAGGTGTGGTGGCGTTGATGCTGCAGGCCAACCCGGCGCTTGGCTACCGGGATGTGCAGCAGATCCTGGCGCTGTCCGCACGCAAGGTCGATGACCCAGCTACCGCTTGGCGCGACAACGCCGGGCTCAACTGGAATGGCGGTGGCATGCGTGCCAGTCACGACTACGGGTTCGGCATGATCGACGCTCGCGCCGCCGTGCGCCTGGCCGAGTCGTGGGCTGGCCAGGCAAGCAAGGCCAACGAGCAGCAGCTGGCGGCCGACAGCGAAGCGCTTGCGCAGGTGATTGCGCCCGGTCAGGTCAGCACATTCGCCTTGAGCATGCCGGCCGGGGTCCTGGTGGAGCATGTCGAAGTCGATGTTCACTCGCAGGTCGGCCGCCTCGGCGATATGACCGTTACGCTGGTGTCTCCCGGTGGAACGCGCAGTGTACTGCTGGACCGCGCCGGCAAGGCGCCGGGCTCGGCGGACGATGACCTGGGCAATCCACGTTCAGGCGAATTCAAGTACGGATTCATGTCGACCCACCATCGCGGTGAGCGCTCCGCAGGCGAATGGCGTCTGGAAGTCAGCAATGCCAGCAACGGGCTGCCGCTGACGCTTGATCGCTGGGCACTACGTGTCGTGGGCAGCCCCAGCAATGGCAACGATGTCTATTACTACACCAATGACTACGCCGATGCCGTGACCCAGAACGCTGCGCGTGCCGTGCTGGACGATGCGGTCAACGGCACCGCAGGCGGGCGCAATACCCTCAATGCCGCTGCGCTCAGCCGCAGTATTTCGGTCGATCTGGTCAGTGGCATCGCCAGCATTGGCGGGACCGCACTCACCATTGCCCCTGGTGCGGTGCACAACCTGATCGGTGGTGACGGTGACGACACGCTCATTGCCGGGGTGGACGGTGCATGGCTCGATGGCGGACGTGGTTACAACCTGCTCAAAGGCGGCAGCGGCACGGATCGCTATGTCATTCACAATCGTGCCTCTGGCCGTGATGAGGTCGAACAGTTCGAGCAGTCCCGAGAAGTCGTCGACCTGATCGGTTTTGGCAGCAAGGCCTTTACCGACTTGCAACTGAGCCAGGAAGGTACTGCTGCCGTGGTCGATCTGGGTAATGGGCAGACGCTGCGCTTCGCCGATCGAGGCGTTGCCGAACTGCAGCCGAGCAACTTCCGCTTCCTGGACACGCTGATTGCTGCGCCGGGCTATTTCGATGGCAGCCCCGAAGGGCAGACGCCAGCACCTGCTGACGGTACCGTACTGCTCAGCGGGGGGGCAGAAGGTGTGTCACTGACATCGGATGTTTCGGGGCAGTTTGTCGCATCGCTGAAAGGCACGATCTATGGCCCGGCAAGTGTTGCTCCCAGTGTCTTCGTGGTGGGCAAGCAAGAGGGTGTGACCGACTACAAGAACACGGTGCGTGGTTTCCGGCACGGTATCGACAAGATCGACCTGAGCCAGACCGGCATCAGCCGCTACGAAGACTTGCAGCTCACCAAGGACGAGCGCTTCGAGTTGAACGGGTTTGCCCAGATACACGGTGTGACGGTGGCGGGGCAGGACAACACGGTGAAACTGCTGTACCTGGATGCACTGGAGCTGGCCCAGGTAACGGTCGAAGACTTCATCTTCGCCCCGCCTGCAGCGGCGGGCTTGCCCGCCATGGCACCCGCAGCGCTGCCCAACCTTGCCAACCTGGTGGATGCCATGGCGGCGTTCGCCCCGGAGCCAGCCAGTAGCAAGCTGCTTGCCGAGGCGCCCACGCAGCGCTGGGAGTCGACCATTGCCGTAGCCGCATGACTTAGCTCGCGTACGACGGTGTTCACTTCACGCGCCGGGCGGCACAAAGTCATTGCGCTGGTAGAAGCGCTCCAGCTCATGTGCCGCCGGTTCCTCGCCGGTAAAGATGCGCAGGTACTCCGGTATGAAGCGCATCCGGTATTCCAGCGGCTCGACGGTCTTCATGCTGATATAGCCGATCTGCGCCAGGTAGATCGACCGGGCGCGGGTGGCGGCGGCGTCTTCGCTGAAGCCGAAGCGGTCGAACATCGCCTTCAGCGCTGCCATGCGCACGTTGTCGGCCTGCTTGATTTCCTCGGCGACTTGCTCCGACTGCAGCGCCCAGCTGCGCATGGCGAATTCGCATTGCGAGTCGAACAGCTCGCTGTTCAGCCAACAGTCGAACACATTGAGGATCGCCTCGGTGATCGATGCCGCGTAGGCCTGGGTATGGCTCACCAGGTTGCGCGTGTTCTTGTTCTTCCACTGCTCGATCAGCGCCGCGAGCAAGGCTTCGCGGTCTTCGAAGTACCAGTAGAAACTGGTGCGGGCGAGGTTGAGCTTCTTGGCCAACGGCAGCACACGCACGGCATCCACCCCCGACTCCTTGAGGGTTTCGAAGGCCGCGTTGAGCCAGCTCTCGATCGAGCCGCGGGTGGCGATTTCCGGATGGTTCGAGGTCATGTTCATAGGCGCATTGTTCCGTATCCATGGGGGCCTGACAAGCTCAATGTACACCACTGTCTAATTTATTGACACCTGTGTACATGGGGGCTAATGTCGATTTTGCCTGATGACCTGAACGCGAGAACGACCATGTCCAATGATCCTTTGCTTCAGCCGTATCAACTCAAGCACCTCACCCTGCGCAACCGCATCATCACCACCTCCCACGAACCCGCCTACCCCGAAGACGGCATGCCCAAGCAGCTGTACCGCGCCTATCATGTCGAGCGCGCCAAGGCCGGCGTGGCCATGACCATGACCGCCGGTTCCGCTGCCATTTCCCGCGACAGCCCGCCGGTGTTCAACAACGTGCTGGCCTACAAGGACGAAGTGGTCGGCTGGATGAAGGACCTCACCGACGAATGCCACGAGCACGGCGCAGCGGTGATGATCCAGCTCACCCACCTGGGCCGCCGCACCCGCTGGGACAAGGGTGACTGGCTGCCGGTAGTGTCGCCGTCGCACAACCAGGAGCCGGCACACCGCGCCTTCCCCAAGCGCCTGGAGATCTGGGACATCGAGCGCATCGTCAAGGATTACGCCGATGCTGCCGAACGCATGCAGGCCGCCGGGCTCGACGGCATCGAACTGCAGGCCTACGGCCACCTGATGGACCAGTTCTGGTCGCCGCTGACCAACGAATTGCAGAACGTCTACGGCGGCTCACTGGAAAACCGCCTGCGCTTTACCTTCGAGGTGCTCACGGCCATCCGCAAGCGGGTCGGCAACCAGTTCATCGTCGGCATCCGCTACACCGGTGACGAGGTGCTGGCCGGGGGCCTGACCAAGGACGAGGGGCTGCAGATTTCGCAGTTGCTGAAGAACAGCGGCATGATCGATTTCCTCAACGTGATCCGCGGCAACATCGCCACCGACGCCGGCCTGACCGACATCATCCCGATCCAGGGCATGCGCAACGCGCCACACCTGGACTTCGCCGGCGAAATCCGCTCGCTGACCGGCTTCCCGACCTTCCATGCGGCGAAGATCCCGGACGTGGCCACCGCCCGCCATGCCATTGCCAGCGGCAAGGTGGACATGGTCGGCATGACCCGTGCGCACATGACCGACCCACACATCGTGCGCAAGATCATCGAAGGCCGCGAAGACGACATCCGCCCCTGCGTCGGTGCCAACTACTGCCTCGACCGCATCTACCACGGCGGCGCCGCCTACTGCATCCACAACGCGGCCACCGGCCGCGAAACCACCATGCCGCACCAGATTCCCAAGGCCGGGCGCAAACGCAAGATCGTCATCGTCGGTGCCGGCCCGGCGGGCCTGGAGGCTGCGCGGGTAGCGGGCGAACGAGGCCATGAGGTGGTGGTGTACGAGGTGGCCGACAAGGCTGGCGGGCAGATCCGCCTGACCGCGCAGTCCGAGCGGCGCAAGGAGATGATCAGCATCATCGACTGGCGTCTGGCCCAGTGTGAGCGCCTCGGTGTGACCTTCCACTACAACGTCTGGGCCGACAGCCAGATCATCCTCGACGAGGCTCCCGACGTGGTCATCGTCGCCACCGGCGGGCTGCCGCACACCGAGGTGCTGGAGCAAGGCAATGACCTGGTGGTGTCGAGCTGGGACATCATTTCTGGCGACGTCAAACCCGGGCGCAACGTGCTGGTGTACGACGATGCCGGCGACCACGCCGCGTTGCAGGCTTCCGAGTTCATCGCCCGGAGTGGTGCGCGCACCGAGATCATGACCCCCGACCGCAGCTTCTCGCCAGAGGTCATGGGCATGAACCTGGTGCCCTACATGCGCGCATTGCAGCCACTGGACACCACCTTCACCGTGACCTGGCGCCTGAAAGCGGTAAGCAGGACCGCCGACGGCCTGCTGGCCACCATCGGCACCGACTACAGCGAGCTGCGCCAGACCCGGCTGGTCGACCAGGTGGTGGTCAACCACGGCACCCGCCCACTGGACGACCTGTATTTCCAGCTGTGCCCGCTGTCGAGCAACGAAGGTGCGGTGGAATACGCGGACCTGATCGCCGGCCGCCCACAGGCCGTGGCCCGCCGCGAAGATGGCCGTTTCCAGCTGTTCCGCATCGGCGATGCGGTGGCCTCGCGCAACACCCATGCCGCCATCTACGACGCCCTGCGCCTGGCCAAGGACCTCTGAACCACGCGCCACCACAACCAATAAGAACAGCAGCACCCGTTTCGCGCTTCCTTGTTACTGCCCTGGCTCCAACAACGACAACGATATCCAGTGGAGAGTGTAACCATGCACATCGGTACCCGACCGAGCACCGCGCCATCCCTGCAGTTTCGTGACGACTTCAGTGTCACCGGCCATGCCCTGGCCCCGGTGGACAGCGAGCTGCTCGCCGCCCAGGCCGCGATCGACCGCAAGGCCCTGCGCCGCTACCGCCTCGAACGGATTCGCCAGCAACTGCGCGCCCATGACTATGGCGGCATCCTGCTCGCCGACCCGATCAACATCCGTTACGCCACCGACACCAACAACCTCGGCCTGTGGGTCATGCATTCGCCCAGCCGCTATGTGTTCGTGCCCACCGAGGGCCCGGTGGTGCTGTTCGAATTCACCAGCAGCCGGCACAACAGCGAGCACGTCGAGACCATCGACGAGATCCGCCCGGCATTGCCTTGGCTGTATTTCCTTGCCGGCCCGCGGGTCGATGAGAAGGCCGCGCTGTGGGCGGCCGAAGTGGCCGAGCTGATGGTCCGCCACAGCGGTGGCAACCGTCGCCTGGCGGTGGACCGCTGCGACCCGTGGGGCGCCGAGAAGCTCAAGGCCAGGGGCATCGAGCTGTTCGATGCGCAGCCATTGATGGAACAGGCCCGGCTGATCAAGTCGGCCGAGGAGGTCGCCAGTCACCGGGTATCGATGGCGGTCTGCGACCTGGCCATCGCCCGCATGCGTGCCAGCTTGCAGCCAGGCATCACCGAGAACCAGTTGTGGAGCATTCTGCATGGCACCAACGTCGCCCAGGGCGGCGAGTGGGCCGAAAGCCGCCTGCTCAGCTCCGGGGCGCGCACCAACCCGTGGTTCCAGGACGCCACCGACAAGGTCATCGAAGCGGGCGAGATGGTCTGCTTCGACACCGACATGGTCGGCCCAGGTGGCTACCTGTCGGACATCTCGCGCAGCTTCGTCTGCCCCGGCAAGCCGGTGACGGCGGCCCAGCGCGAACTGATCGACATCGCCAGCCAGCAGATCAGCCACAACGTCGCGCTGCTGCGCCCGGGCCTGTCGTTCCGCGAATTCGCCGAGCGCTGCTGGCCAGTGCCGGGCAGGTTCGAGCACAACCGCTACATGATGATGCTGCACGGTGTCGGCCTGGTCGACGAATACCCCAGCGTGGCTTACGCCGTGGACTTCGCCGAGTGGGGCTACGACGGCCTGTTCCAGGAAAACATGGTGGTCTCGGTGGAAAGCTACATCGGCGAGCGCGGCGGGCGCGAAGGCGTGAAGCTGGAAGAGCAGGTGCTGATCACCGCCCAGGGCGCGCTCAAGCTGTCGAGCACGCCCCTGGTCGATGACCAGCGGCCTTGAGCGGAGGGCCTGCCCATGAACCCGATGAGCGTTCCCCTGCGCCAGGTGCCACCGGTGCCTGCCGCCAAGCCGGCGTTCCTGCGCCTGGAGTCGATCCACAAGCAGTTCGGCCCCTACGAGGTGCTGCACGACGTCAATTTCGAGATGCACAAGGGCGAGGTGGTGGCCATCATCGGCCCCAGCGGCTCGGGCAAGAGCACCTTGCTGCGCTGCATCAACCAGCTGGAGCCGCCGACCCGCGGGCGCATCCGCCTCGCTGAGCTGGACATCGACGCCGCCACGCCCCTGGCGCGCGCCGACCTGCTGAAGCTGCGTCGGCGCATCGGCATGGTGTTCCAGTCGTTCAACCTGTTCCCGCACATGACCGTGCTGCGCAACGTCAGCCTGGCGCAGATCCGCACCCTCGGGCGCAGCCCGCGTGAAGCCGATGCGCGCTCGCTGCAGTTGCTCGAGCGGGTGGGCCTGGCCGACAAGGCCGGGCATTACCCGGCGCGTTGTTCCGGTGGCCAGCAGCAACGTATAGCCATCGCCCGGGCACTGGCGCTGGAGCCCGAGCTGATGCTGTTCGACGAGCCGACCTCGGCGCTGGACCCGGAGCTGGGCCTGGAGGTGCTGGCGGTGATGAAGGAGCTGGCCGCCGAGGGCATGTCAATGATCGTCGTCACCCACGAGATGCACTTTGCCGAGACGGTCTCCGACCGGGTGGTGGTGATGGCCGACGGGCGCATCCTCGAACAGGGGCCGAGTGCCCGGGTGATGCGCCAGCCACAGCACGAGCGGGTGGTGAAGTTCCTCCAGGCCGTGAGGGACCGCTGATGAACGACATTCTCGCGATGTTGCTCACCGGCGTGCCGTGGACCTTGGGGGTCACCCTGTGTGCGTTCGCCACCGGTGTGGTGCTGGGCTTCCCGCTGTGCGCACTGCGCATGGCCAGGGTGCGCGGGCTGGCGGCGCTGGGTGCGGCCATCGTGCTGACCTTGCGCTCGATCCCGCCGATCGTCTGGCTGTTCTTCATCTTCTTCGGCATTGGCGGGGATTACCTCAGCCTGTCGCCGTTCGTCGCGGCAGTGCTGGGCCTGGGGCTGATTACCGCGGCGCAGATGGCCGAGGTGTATCGCGGCGCTTTCGCGGCAATCCCCGATGGCCAGTACGAAGCGGCCCATGTGCTCAACCTGTCGCCCCCGCAGCGTTTCTTCGATGTGGTGTTGCCGCAACTGACGCGCATTTCCATTCCTACGGCGGCCACCTATGCCATCGGCCTGCTCAAGGACTCGGCGGTGGCGTCGACGCTGGGTGTGGCGGACATCAGTTTCCAGGCGTACCAGGTGTCGCAGCAGACCTTCCAGGGGCTGGGCGTCTACAGCGCTGCCGCGCTGGTGTACCTGGTGCTCAGCGTGCCGGTGGCGTTGGCCTCGCGCTGGGTGTCGGCCAGCCTGCAACGGAGGATCAGCCAATGAACGAGATCCTGAGCCAATGGGCCGAATGGTTCCCGGAGCTGTGGAAGGGCTTCGTGCTGTCGTTGCAGGTGACTGCCATCAGCCTGGTACTCGGCGTGTTCCTCGGCTTGCTGTTGGCCCTGGGTGTCAGCGCCAAGGGCAGGGCAGTGCGTTGCCCGGCGCTGGTGATCGTCGAGCTGGGGCGTGGGGCGCCGGCGTTGATCCTGCTGCAGTACTTCTACTTCGGCCTGCCGTCGGTGAACCTCACCCTGAGTTCGTTCTGGGCGGCCGTGCTGGCGCTGGCCTACTGCACCGCGGCCTACACCAGCGAGATCATCCGCGGCGGCCTGGAGGCGGTCGCCCGTGGCCAGCATGAAGCAGCCGAGGTGATTGGCCTGGACCGGGTCGATGCGCTGCGCTATGTGATCCTGCCCCAGGCCTTGCGGGTGGCGCTGCCATCGTTGCTGGGCTTCTCGATCATGATGTTCCAGGCCTCGTCGCTGTGTTTCACCATCGCCTTGCCGGAAATTGTCAGCCGCGCCTCGGCCATCGGCTCCTCGACCTTCCAGTACATGCCGGTGCTGGTGCTGGCCGGGCTGATGTATGCGGCCGTCTGCGCCCCGGCAAGCCTGGGCGTCGCCGCCCTGGAAAGAAGACTGGCGCCCGGCCAGCACGCAACGCCCTGAACCCTGGCTGCCCTTTACATTGAAAAGGTACACGAGATGAAACCATTCAAGCGCATCACCCGTTGCCTGGCCCTTTGCGTGGCCGTTGCCGGCAGTGCCCAGGCGCTGGCCGAGTGCACGCCCGGCCACAGCTTCTCAACCTTGACCCCCGGTGTGCTGACGGTCGCGGCCTGGGTGTTTCCGCCGTACTCGATCCCCGGGCCCAACCAGGAACTGGGCGGCGTGGACGGTGAGATCATCCGGCAGATCGCCGCCCGCGAATGCCTGACCATCAAGGCCAGCGTGCTCGACCCGGCGGCGGCGATCCAGTCGGTGGTCACCCGCCGTGCCGACGTGGTGATCGGCGACTGGTACCGCACCGTCGAACGCGGCAAGGTGCTGGGCCTGTCGGCACCGCTGTACCTGGATGTGATGGGCATCATTTCGAAGCCGGGCTATGCCACGGTGGGTGAACTGGAAGGCAAGCGGGTCGGCACCGTGCAGGGTTATCTGTGGGTCAATGACCTGAAGAAGGTGCTGGGCGACAACCTGGTGCTGTACCCCAACCCGGTGGCCATGGCCCAGGACCTGGCCTCCGGGCGCATCGAGGCGGGTATCGACAGCCATGCGGTGGCGGTGGCCTCGCAGCAGAAGGGGGCCTATCAAGGGGCGAGCATCAAGGTGTCGGCGCCCGACCCGCGGGTGAAGGCCACAGAGCAACCGGGGCAGACGGCCATTCCCTACATGCTGAGCAATGCCGAACTGGGCAAGGCACTGGATGCCAATATCCAGGCGTTGCATGGCAGTGGCGAGATTGCGCGGATTCTCGAGGCCCATGGGCTGGACCGGCAGGCGGCCGAGGTGGGGGCGCCGCGGCTGGTGGATTGAGTTTCTCCTGTACCGGCCTCTTCGCGGGCAAGTCGGGGCGCCGAACCGCCGCTCCCACAGGTACCCCACAGGGCTTGAGGACTGTGTAACCCCTGTGGGAGCGGGCCGCGAAGAGGCCGGCACAGGCAAAAACCGGCTATTGCCTTTACCGCAAGACATAATCTCGTCATCTGGCCTTTTCACTGGCGCGCGACAGGCATAAGGTATACGCCGTTAAAAAATGCCCTGGAGCTGTCATGTCCAACCGTTTCCCTTCCGTTCGTCCCCGCCGCCTGCGCCAGAACGAATCCCTGCGCACGATCTTCCAGGAAACCGAATTCCGCCTGGAAGACCTGATCCTGCCGATCTTCGTCGAGGAAGGCATCGATGATTTCGTGCCGATCACCAGCATGCCGGGCGTCAACCGCATTCCGGAGAAATTGCTGGCCCAGGAAATCGAGCGCTATGCCCGTGCCGGTATCAAGTCGGTGATGACCTTCGGTGTTTCGCACAACCTGGACGCCACCGGCAGCGACACCTGGAACGAGAACGGACTGGTCGCGCGCATGTCGCGCATCTGCAAGGACACCGTGCCGGAAATGGTGGTGATGTCCGACACCTGCTTCTGCGAATACACCAGCCACGGCCACTGCGGCGTGCTGCACGACCATGGTGTGGACAACGACGCCACCCTGGCCAACCTGGGCAAGCAGGCCGTCATCGCCGCGGCTGCCGGTGCCGACTTCATCGCCCCGTCGGCGGCGATGGACGGCCAGGTGCAGGCCATTCGCAGCGCGCTGGACGGTGCCGGCTTCCACGACACCGCGATCATGGCCTATTCCACCAAGTTCGCCTCGTCGCTGTATGGCCCGTTCCGTGAAGCCGGTGGTACCGCGCTCAAGGGCGACCGCAAGAGCTACCAGATGAACCCGATGAACCGCCGCGAAGCGGTGCGCGAGTCGCTGCTCGACGAGCAGGAAGGGGCTGATGTGCTGATGGTCAAGCCGGCCGGTGCCTACCTCGACGTGATCGCCGACATCCGCGCCGCCTCGCGCCTGCCGCTGGCGGCGTACCAGGTCAGCGGCGAGTACGCGATGATCAAGTTCGGCGGCCTGGCCGGCGCCATCGACGAAGGCCGGGTGGTGCGTGAAAGCATCGGCGCGATCAAGCGTGCCGGTGCCGACCTGATCCTGACCTACTTCGCCATGGACCTGGCCCGCGAAGGGATCTGATCGGCCCGCAGAGACCGCCTCGAGGTCTTTGTTGTCGGGAAGATCGAGCGCCGCGCGGGCGGCGCTCGATTTCACAGGCGCTGCATCTCCCAAGCCATTCACTTACAGAAAAAATCAGTAAGCGCTGAATTATTTAGTGTCCCGTTGTATCTGATCCCTTAGAGCCTTCAGCGACAGGGATACAGGCATGAAATCTCGCAAGAAAAGCGTCCAGCCAATCGGCCTCAAGGACATCACCATCGTCGACGATGCCAAGATGCGCAAGGCGATCACCGCCGCCGCACTGGGCAACGCCATGGAATGGTTCGACTTCGGTGTGTATGGCTTCGTCGCCTTTGCCTTGGGCAAGGTGTTCTTCCCCAATGCCGACCCCAGCGTGCAGATGATCGCCGCGCTGGCCACGTTCTCGGTGCCGTTCCTGATCCGCCCGCTGGGCGGGCTGTTCTTCGGTGCCCTGGGCGACCGCTTCGGGCGGCAGAAGATCCTCGCCGCGACCATCGTGATCATGTCGCTGAGCACCTTTGCCATCGGCCTGATACCGTCCTACGCCTCGATCGGTATCTGGGCGCCGATCCTGCTGTTGCTGGCGAAGATGGCCCAGGGTTTCTCGGTGGGCGGGGAGTACACCGGGGCGTCGATCTTCGTTGCCGAGTACGCCCCGGACCGCAAGCGCGGCTTCCTGGGCAGCTGGCTGGACTTCGGCTCGATTGCCGGCTTCGTGCTGGGGGCGGGGGTGGTGGTGTTGATTTCCACCCTGCTCGGTGAAGAGAAATTCCTGGATTGGGGCTGGCGCCTGCCGTTCTTCCTGGCCTTGCCGCTGGGCATCATCGGCCTCTACCTGCGCCACGCGCTGGAGGAAACCCCGGCGTTCCAGCAGCACGTGGACAAGCTCGAACAGGGCGACCGCGAAGGCCTGGCCTCGGGGCCGAAGGTGTCGTTCAAGGAGGTCGCGACCCAGCACTGGCGCAGCCTGGTGACCTGTATCGGCGTGGTGATCGCCACCAACGTCACCTACTACATGTTGCTCACCTACATGCCCAGCTACCTGTCACACAACCTGCACTACAGCGAAGACCACGGCGTGCTGATCATCATCGCGATCATGGTCGGCATGCTGTTCGTGCAACCGATCATCGGCCTGATGAGCGACAAATACGGCCGGCGCCCGTTCATCGTGGTTGGCAGCGTGGGGCTGTTCGCCCTGGCCATCCCGGCGTTCATGCTGATCAACAGCGGCGCGCTCGGGCTGATCTTCTCTGGCCTGCTGATCATCGCCGTGCTGCTGAACTTCTTCATCGGCGTGATGGCCTCGACCTTGCCGGCGATGTTCCCCACGCACATCCGCTACAGCGCCCTGGCCAGTGCCTTCAACATCTCGGTGCTGATCGCCGGCCTGACCCCGACGCTCGCGGCCTGGCTGGTAGAGAGCAGCGGCAACCTGTACATGCCGGCGTACTACCTGATGGTGATCGCCGTGGTCGGCCTGGTCACCGGCCTGACCATGAAGGAAACCGCCAACAAGCCGCTGCGTGGCGCAGCGCCGGCGGCGTCGGACATCGAAGAAGCGCGCGAACTGCTGCAGGAGCACCACGACAACATCGAGCAGAAGATCGAAGACATCGACGCGCAGATTGCTGAGCTCGAGGCCAAGCGCAAGCTGCTGGTGCAGCAGCACCCGCGCATCGAGTGAGGCTCAGCGCGGCATGTAGCCGCGCTGCCACGAACGTGGGATGAACCGCGACACCAGCGCCAGCAGGCAGGCCAGGGCGCAACTGCCGGCCATCGCCTGCAACCCCAGATGCTGTTGCAGCCAGGCCCCGAGCGCGGCGCCCAGCAGCATGCCGGCCCACGGCACCAGTTGCACCCGCCAGCCGTTGCGCCGCTCACCCGCCAGCCGTTGCGCCGCTCACCCAACAGCCAGCGCCCCAGGCCACGGCCGAAGCGCGACAGGGCGCCGGTGACGTAGGTCAGGCCGATGGGCAGGCCGTTCACCTGTTCCACCACGGCATTGATCATGCCCATGGCCAGGGTGGCGGCCAGCAGCGCCGGGAGCGTGGCGGCGAACGGCCAGCTCGCGGCGCAGGCCAGCAGCCCGGCCACCACCAGCAGCACCGGCCAGGCCCGGCGCTGGAAGCCGCGGGCCAGCAGCACGCCCAGCGCGTTGCCTGCGACGAAGCCCAGCACCGCGCCGCTCAGGCGCAGCACCAGGGCCAGGTCTGCCTGGCTGATGGCCACCGCCAGGCGCGTGGTGTTGCCGCTCATGAACGAGACGAAATCACCCAGCGCCAGCAGGCCGATGGCGTCGGTCATGCCAGCCAGCACCGACAGCCCGGCGACCAGGCCAAGGCCGACGCGGCCCCGCAAAACCTGAAGGCGCAGGCGCCTGGCGGTGCGCGCGGGCAGGGCGTTGGGCAGCATGCGCAGGCTTCAGCGCGGCATTTCGCGGGCGAGCGTACTCTTGATCGTGCGCTCCACCACGTCCACCAGGACCATGGTCTGGTGGTCCACCTCGATGTTCAGCAGCTCGCCGGGCTTGTAGCTGGCGAAGGTGGTCTGGCGCAGGGTTTCCGGGATCAGGTTGATGGTCACCACGTTGTCCTCGACATCGGCGACGGTCAGGCTGCAGCCATTGACGCCGATGAAACCGCGCGGGAACACGTACTTGCCCCATTCAGGTGGCATGCGGAAGGTGATGAAGGCGCCGGTGTCCTGGATCGACAGTTCGACGATCTCGGCAGTGGTGGCGATATGGCCGGCCATCAGGTGGCCGCCGACTTCGGCATTCATCTTCGCCGAGCGCTCGATGTTCACACCCTGGCCCGCCTTGAAGAAACGCAGGTTGGTGCGTTCGAGGGTGGCGGTCATGGCGTCGAACTTCACCTGGGTGCCATGGATTTCGGTGACCGACAGGCAGGTGCCTTCGACACTGACGCTGGCGCCGATCTTCAGTTCGTCGAGCAGTTCGGGGGTGAGGTCGAGGGTGAACTGGTTGTGGCCCGGGTAGGTGGTCACATCAAGCAGAGGGCGGACGGCCTGGACGATGCCGGTGTACATGGAGTTGCTCCTGGGCACAAAGAGGGAAAACATCAGGAAACTATGCCCGTGGAGCATTAATTGCAAGACCGGCCTGTTCGCGGGTAAACCCGCCCCCACAGGTGCAGCGCAGCCTTCAAGGCAGGTGAAAATCCTGTGGGAGCGGGCTTGCCCGCGAATAGGCCCAGATAGGTTTCAGACATGCCCACTGCTGTTGACGATCCTCAGGCACAGTGCTTCATAGGGGTCGAGGTTGACCATCAAGCGTCCATCCTCGGTCAGGTCGCCTTCGACGGTTTCATTGATCATGTCTACCACCGGCCCTGGGGTGAAGCCGGTCAGTTGCAGTTCCTCGGCAATCACCTCCTGGCCGAAGTTCAAGGCACTGATCTGGATGCCTCGCCCGGCCGGCAGCTCATGCACCATCACCAGCAACCCTGGGCTGCTGACGTCGGGCACCAGCACCTGGCGGCTGGTGGCGATGCCATAGGCCTGGCGCACGGCAAGCAGTTTCTTCACCTGGCTGGCGAACGAATCGGGGTTGCCCAGCTGGTGGTCGAGGCTGCCGTACAGTGCACGGGCTCGCGGCATGCCACGCACCGACGCCTCGGCCTGCGGGTCGAGCCCGGCCAGGTCGTAGCCACCCCGATGGATCCAGCGGGTATCACCGTCGACCATGCGCTCGGCCACTGCCTCGGCCGGCAGCGGCAGGGCGCCGACCATGTCCCAGCCGGACAGCGCGACCACGCCAGGTTGCATGGCGTTGTACATCACCAGCAGCAGGTGCACCTTCTGGATCAGCGCGATGTCCGCCGGGCTGAGCTGCTCGATATCGCGAATGCCCAGCGCCGCAGTGATCAGGCTGGCCGTGGTGCAGGCGATGCCGTTGGTGACGAAGCGCAGGTTGTACGGCGCATGCTCACCCGACAGGCGTTCATAGATTTCTTCACGGATGTGCTCGCGGAGGATGCCGCCGGGCAAGGTCTGGCCCTTGTACAGGTACATGTCGTGAGCGTGCAGGGTCCAGAAGTGCACCAGCTCGACGGTCAGTTCGTCGTGGTTCTGCAGGGCGTGGATCAACGATGCCGGGTCGATGCCGAAGGCGTGCATTTCCTTGAGCATCAGGCGCAGGAATTCGGTGTCACCGGTCAGCACGGCATGCTGGCAGGCGGGGCGGGTGATGAAGTCGTAGGACAGGTCGGCACCACCCTTGGACATCTGCGCGATATCGTCGAGGGTCAGGTTCAGTTCCTGGAAGCTGAAGCCGCCGGCCTTGCGGATCATGCCGCCGATCAGCTGGTTGCCGACGATCGACAGCGGGTGGCTCTCGGACCAGGCGCTGCCGCTGGCGCGGGTCTCCACACCGAGAAAGCCGTTGGCATCCAGGCGCAGGCCACGGGCGCCCAGGCAGTCCAGCGCGTGCAGGGCGTCGCCGATGATCATCTGCTGGGCCGCGAAGCTGGGGTCGAGCCAGTTCAGTGACGGCTGGCCTTCCTTGAAGTAGTGCAGGTACACCCAGCGCCGGGTCTTGCCGTCGACCCCGGTGATCGGCGCGGTGGCGCTCCAGTCGGTTTCCTTGACCCCGGGCTCGAAGAAGATCACCCGCTGCAACTGGCCGACGATGTAGTGGCGCAGCTTCAGCTCGTCGCACAGCGCTGGCGCCAGGTTGACCGCATCACGGCCCTCGGGCACGTCGGGCAGCAGCGGCCAGTCTTCCTCGCGGATTTCGACCATGTGGTAGAGCCCGGGGTAGGCGCCGTGGGCCAGCTCGGCCAGGCGGAAGTCGGCGCCCTTGCCGGTGTGCGAGGGGATCAGGTCATCGATGGTCACGGCATTGTGCGCGGCGGCCATGCGGCTCATCTGTACCAGCTCCTGCTCGTTGCCGTAGAGCGGGTCGATGTCGAAGCTGATGCGGTCGAAATTGCCGTCGATGCTGGGGGTGAAGTCACGCCCGCGCACGCCGCCGGATTGCTTGATCGGGCCGGTGTGGATGCCTTGCACGCCGATCTCCGACAGGCGCTTCCACAGCGCTTCGTGGCCCAGGGCCGCCAGCACCGAACAGCCTTCGGGGGCGATGATCGCGTCGGGGTAGACGGTCAGCCACACCGAGGCGATCTCGGTGGCGCGGCGTGGCTGGGCCTCGGCGTAGGGGTTCTGCCACAGGCGGGACTGGCCGGAGTACAGGCGGGCCCGCTCCTGCGAGGCCTTGAGCATCGAACGGTCTTCGAGCCATTTGAGGTATGACGGGTCGGGCTGGGTCATTTCGCGTCCTCTTTGCGTGGCGGCACCGGCCCAAGTTATGACGGCACTGCGGACGGATCGTTCGGCTTGAGAATAGTGCTGGCCTCTTCGCGGGCAAGTCGGGGCGCCGAACCGCCGCGATCACAACGAACTGCGATTGCACCTGGATTACACCGGCAGGCCCTGGTGATTCAGCTGGCTGCGCACTGGCGGGTAGCGTGCCAGCACAGCAGCGAGCCAGCCGTCACCAGCAACGCGCCTTGCCAGAACTGCAGCCCCAGGTGCGCGCCCAGCCAGGCGGCGGCAAAGGCCGACGACAACACGGGCGCCGAGTAGGAAGCAGTTGCCAGCAAGGTCAGGTTGCCGCGCAGATCAGGCCGCTGGCCGTGCTCCACAGCAGGATCGCCGCCAGACCACAGGCGGTGGCGGCAGGGCCGCTGGTGATGCGCATTGCAGGTTCTCGATTGAAACAAGGCCAGCGAGTCTAACACCGAGGGTTTACAGGAGCGGCTGACCTGCTCAATTTCTGAAAGCCGGCACGATCCCCTGTAGGAGCCGCGCTTTCCGGCGATGGGCCGCCAAGCGGCCCCAGAATTTCAAGGTTGTTGCATAAATTGCCGGGTCCGCTTCGCGGCCCATCGCCGGCAAGCGCGGCTCCTACAAGTGCAGCGCATGTCTGGAAACCTGTGGGAGGCTTCAGGCTCAGCGCCGGGCCGAAAGTTGCTGCGGCGCCAGGAAGGCATCGTGGAAGTAGTTGCGCAGCGCCTGCATCGCCGGGCTGAAGGCGCGCTCGCGGTGCCAGGCGAGGCCCACGCTCATCGGCGTTACCGGGTCAGTGATGGTCAGCGTCTCGATGCGCTTGCCTTCCAGCGACCAGGGGCGGTGCACCAGGTCAGAGAGGATCGCCACACCGCTGCCATTGGCGACCATGCTGCGCACCGCTTCCACCGAGCTGGTGCGGACCCGCACATTGGGCTGTTGCCCGACCTGTTGCCAATAGCGCATGGCGCTCTGTTCGGCCTCGTCCACAGTGAGCAGGATGTACGGCTCCAGGGCCACGTCGGCCAGGCTTACCGCCGAGCGTTCGCACAGCGGATGATGGCCGGGCAGCCACAACCGGCGTTCGGAGTTGAACAGGGTTTCCGAGACGATATCCGGGTGGGTGAGGTTGGCGGTGAGCACCACCGCCATGTCGAAACGCCCCTCCAGCAGCCCTTGCTCGATGGCACTGCGTTCCTGCTCATGCACGTCCAGGGTCACGTCCGGGTACCAGTGCTCCAGGCGTTGCAAGTGGTGCGGCAGGAAATAGCCGATCACCGTGTAGCTCGCCGCCAGGCGCAGGAGCCCGCTGGCGCGCCCATCGGGCAGCGGGCTGTTCAGAGCATCATCGACGCTGCGCAGGATCACATAGGCGCGGTTGAGGAAGTGCCGGCCGGCCTCGGTCAGGCTCATGCCCTGGGCCGAGCGCTGGAACAGCAGCACACCTAGCATCGCCTCCAGTTCCTTGATCGCGGTGGTTACCGCCGACTGGGAAATATTGAGGTGGATCGCTGCCTGGGAGATCTGACCGATCTCGGCGGTGGCGACAAAATAGCGAACCTGGCGCAGGGTCAGTGACACGGTTGGCTCCTGGGTATCTGATTTTCAGAAGACACCCTATCTGTTTATAGATCTTCCCAAGGGGGTGAGGAGAATCTAACGTGGCTTGCATGCCGTCACAAGCCAGGAGAACAGCGATGCGGGCAGTGGATTTCAACTCTGACATGGGCGAGGGCTTTGGCCCATGGACCATCGGCGATGGTGTCGACAACGAACTGATGGCCTTCATCAGCTCGGCCAACATCGCCACCGGCTTCCATGCCGGCGACCCCGGTACCATGCGCCGCACCGTCGAGCGGGCAAAGGCACTGGGGGTGGGCGTGGGTGCGCATCCAGGCTTCCGTGACCTGGTTGGCTTCGGCCGTCGGCACATCCATGCCCCGGCCCAGGAACTGGTCGACGACATCCTCTACCAGCTCGGTGCATTGCGCGAGATTGCCCGGGCGCAGGGCGTCAAGCTGCAGCACATCAAGCCGCATGGTGCGCTGTACATGCACCTGGCCCGTGATGAAGAAGCCGCGTGCCTGCTGGTGGAAAACCTGCGGGTGATCGAGCCCGAGCTGTTGCTGTACTGCATGCCCGGTTCGGTGATCTGTCGCATTGCCCAGGACCTCGGCCAGCCGGTGGTGCGCGAGTTCTACGCTGACCGCGAGTACGATTTGAGTGGTTCGATCGTGTTCACCCGCCATGTGCGTGGCTACGAGCCGCAACGGGTCGCTGAGCGGGTGCTGCGGGCCTGCCAGGAAGGCCGGGTGCAAACCGTGGAAGGCCAGGACCTGGCGATCGCGTTCGATTCCATCTGCCTGCACAGTGACACCCCCGGTGCGCTCGACCTGGTCGAAGCCACCCGTGCGGCACTGGACGCTGCCGGCATCGAGGTGCGTGCACCGCGTTGAGTTTCGACGGCTGCTGGCGCAAAGACGCCGCCGCCTGCTGCACACCTTTTGTTTTGCCTGCCTTTCGACAAAGATTCCAATAAAGGAGCAGACATGGCCAGTACCCCTATCCGCTACAGCTTCGGTGCCGACGAGCACCTGTTCGCCGAAGTCAGCGACAGCATGTCGCTGGAGGCCTTCTTCAAGGGCATGGCGGTGACCCGTGCAGTGGAGCGCCTGGCGCTGGAGGGCGTGCTCGACATCTGCCTGGCCAACGCCTCGTTCCAGATCCGTTTCGACCCCGACCGCATCGCCCCCGAGGCACTGCTCGAAGCCGTGCGTGGCGCCGAGGCCGAAGCGGTGGCCGAGCGCTCGCTGAGCACGCGGATCATCGAGATACCGGTGCTGTACAACGACCCCTGGACCCACGAGACGCTCATGCGCTTTCGTGACCGCCATCAAGACCCCGACAGCACCGACCTGGAATACGCGGCACGCATCAACGGCCTGGCCGACGTCGAGGCGTTCATTGCCGCGCACAGTGGCGCGCCGTGGTTCGTGTCGATGGTGGGCTTCGTTGCCGGCTTGCCGTTCATGTTCCAGATGGTCGGGCGCGAGCGCCAGTTGCAGGTGCCCAAGTACCTGCGCCCACGCACTGACACGCCCAAGCTGACCCTCGGCCACGGAGGCTGCTTCGGCTGCATCTATTCGGTACGTGGGGCAGGGGGCTACCAGATGTTCGGCGTGACCCCGGCACCGATCTATGACCCACAGCAGTCGCTGGCCTACCTGAAGGATCACATGGTGTTCTTCCGCCCCGGCGATATCGTGCAGTTCAAGCCCATCGATCGCCAGGCGTATGACCAGGCCGTGGCGGATGTCGAAGATGGTCGCTTCAACCTGCGTATCCGCCCGGTGGAGTTTTCCCTGGATGCATTCCTGGCCGACCCGGTCGGCTACCCCAAATCGCTGCAGGAGGTGCTGGCATGATCAAGGTCATCAAACCCGGATTGGCCACCTCGGTGCAGGACATGGGCCGCGAGGGCTATTACCACCTGGGCATCCCGCCCTCCGGAGCGCTGGATCAGTATGCACTGCAGGCCGCCAACCACCTGGTCGGCAACCCGGCTACGGCGGCGGGCCTGGAGTGCGCGCTGGTGGGGCCGGAGCTGGAATTTCAGCATGACGCACTGGTGGCGGTGTGCGGTGCGCAGATGCCGGTGTTGCTCGACGGCCGCGAGCAGCGCCCGGACACCGCCTTCGCGGTGCGTGCCGGGCAGGTGCTGCGCTTCGGCTTCCCCACCGCGGGCGCGCGGGCATACCTGGCAGTGGCAGGCGGCATCGATGTGCCCGAGGTGCTTGGCAGCCGTTCGACCTACGCGCTGGGGGCGCTGGGTGGCTTTCAGGGGCGCAAGCTGGTGGCCGGTGACCTGTTGCCGGTTGGCGTACCGAGCGGCAAGAGCCGGGCTGGGGCCAGCCTGCCGATGGCGTTGCGCCAGGCGTTGGGGGGCGAAGTGGTGTTGCGGGTGGTACCAGGGCTGTATTTCCACCGCTTGACCGAGGCGGCCGCGAAAAGCTTCTTCACCGATGCCTGGACCGTCGGCTCCGAAGCCGACCGAATCGGCTATCGCTACAAGGGCGGCAGCGCGCTGAGCTTCCAGCCACGCGAGCAACCGTTCGGGGCGGGGTCGGACCCGTCGAACATCGTCGACAGCTGCTACCCGATCGGCTCGATCCAGGTACCGGCTGGGCTGGAGCCGATCATCCTGCACCGGGATGCGGTGTCGGGCGGTGGCTACGCCATGATCGGCACGGTGATCAGTGCGGACCTGGACCTGATCGGGCAGATGCAACCGAATCAGCAGGCCCGGTTCCTGGCGGTGAGCCTTGAGGATGCGCTGGCAGCCCGGCGTTCGTACAAGAAGAAGCTGGGCTGCCTGGCCAGGCTGTTTGGCTGATTGATGCAATAGCCTGTACTGGCCCTTTCGCGGGCAAGCCCGCTCCCACAGAGTCACCACAATGCTTGAGGGCTGCGGAGTACTTGTGGGAGCGGGCTTGCCCGCGAAGAGGGCAGTACAGGCTGGCGCAGTCTTCAGAAACTGTACTTGGCCGTCATCATCAGGTTACGCGGCGCCCCCCAGGTATCGCCGGCGTAGTCCACCGAACTGGCAATGGCCGAGTAGTACTTGCGGTCGAACACGTTGTTGGCATTGAGCTGCAGGTCAAGATGCTGGTTGACGCGGTATCCGGCCATCAGGTCGGTGACCGCATAGGCGCCCTGGACCAGCCGGTACTCGCTGCCGTCGGCCACGGTGAAATCGTTGTAGATGCGGCTCTGCCAGGAAATGTTGCCACCGACGCGCAGCTTCTCCAGCGGGCCCTGGAAGTGGTACACGGTGTTCAGCTTGAACATGTGCTCCGGGGTGTCGGTGTCGAAACGCTGGTTGACCTTGGCGGGGTTGGCGGCGTCCTTGATGGTGTGCGCGCGCGCATAGGTGTAACCACCACCGATCTGCCAGTTGGGCGTCAGCGCGCCTTGCAGTTCCATGTCGATGCCCTGGCTGCGGACCTCGCCCGAAGCTTCGTAGCAGGAGGTCTGCGGGCAGTTCGCGACGAACACCTGGGTGGCACGGTTTTCCTGGTCGATGCGGAACAGCGCGATGCTGGCATTGAGCGCGCCGTCGAAGTATTCGCCCTTGATGCCGACCTCGTAGTTCTTGCCCACGATCGGCTTCACCGGCGTACCGGAAGTGTCCTTGTTGCTTTGCGGAGTGAAGATGTCGCTGTAGCTGACATACACCGAGTGGTGATCGTCGAGGTCGTAGATCAGGCCGGCATACTTGGTGACGTTGCGGGTGACCTTGTAGTCGCCGTCGCCATCACGGTTGTCATAGTCGTACCAGTCCAGGCGCCCGCCGAGGATGAGCTTGAGCGGGTCGGCCAGGTTCAGCCGGGTGGTCAGGTACACGCCATCCTGGGTGGTGACTTCACGCTGGTTGTCGGTGTGTACGAAGTTCGGTTTGCCGCCATTGAGCGGCCAGAACATGTCGTAAGGGCTGTAGTTGCGCGTGTCCATGTCATAGATGCGCTTGCTGGCGCCGACCACCAGCTCGTGGGTGCGCCCGAGCAGCTCGAACGGGCCGCTGACGAAGCCGTCCAGCCCCGTCTGGTTTTCCTGGTGCTTGGACTGGTAGACCGTGCGTTGCAGCGGCGCCTGCAACCCGGCCCAGCGCGATTGGTAGGACCCGGTGAAGGTCGCATCCTGCTGCGCATAGTTGGCGTTGAGCTGCAGCGTCCAGTCATTGGCCAGGCGATGGCGCAATTCGGCGAACACGGTGTTGATCTCCTGGTCCTTGTTCTCCCAGTCGGTGCCCGGGTTGTAGGAGCGCGAGAAGCCCATGTGGTGGCCGTCGAGGGCGGTGGGCATGGCGCCCCAGAAGTAGTTGGTCTTGTCCTTCTGGTGCGAGAAGCCAAGCATCAGGCTGGTGTCATCGGACAGGTCCGCCTCGGTCACCGCATAGAACAGGCCGTGGTCTTCCTCGACATCGTCGATGTAGCTGTTGGCGTCGCGGTAGGACGCCACCACGCGCCCGCGCAGGGTGCCGCTGTCGTTTAGCGGGCTGGAGGCATCGACTTCACCGCGGTAGTCGTCCCAGCTGCCGGCGGCGCCGGTGAGGGTGACCTTCTGCTCGGCCAGCGGGCGCTTGCGTACAAAATTGATGGCTGCCGACGGGTTGCCGGCACCGGTGACCAGGCCGGTGGCGCCGCGCACCACCTCGACCCGGTCGAACATCGCCAGGTTCGGTTGGGCGCCGACCACCCAGCCGGTATAGCCGCTGGGGATGCCGTCGTACATCAGGTTGTCGATGTCGAAACCGCGCGCCGAGTAGCTCTGCCGGCCCGGGCCGTTGGAGTAGTCGAGGAACAGGCCAGGGGTGGCCTTGACCACGTCGTTGACGCTGGTCATGGCCTGGTCGTCCATGCGCTGGCGGGTGATCACGGTCACCGCCTGGGGCGTTTCACGCATGCTCAGCGGCAGCTTGGTGGCGGTGGACATGGAGCCGGTGGTGTAGGAGCCCGAGCCCTCGGTGGTGCTGCCCAGTGCGTCCGAGCTGATCTCGGTGGCACCCAGTTCCAGTGGGGCGGGGGCATCTTCGGCCAGGGCCGGGGTAACGATGGCCATGCAGATGGCCATGGCGAGCAGGTTGCGGGCGGGAAGGGGGCGCGTGTGCGCGAGGGGCGACAACATGACGGAAGGGCTCCTGATGAGTGCTAATGTAATTAAATATGAGAATTATTAGCAATCAGTTTGTCAGGATGTGTCGTGCCTTGGGAAGGTGGTATGCCAAATCCATTACAAAATTTTCACAAATCACCCGGAACGAGTAATCCTCTTGCCACGCTGGCTGGCCACCTCCAGCGCCTGCCCATCGCGCTGCTTGCCCTGCCGCGCCAGGCCTTCCAACTGCGGAATCAGCATGCCTTCCGGCAGGTGCCGCCAGAACCGCCCCGGCATGTGCAGGCGCAGCGCGTCGGGGTTGAGCCGGGCCGGGTTGAAGGTGTGCCGGTAATAGGTGCGCCAAAGTTCGGCACCGGGGTCTTCGGCATTTTGCGCCCATTGCCGCCAATTGTCGGGGCAACGGCGCCGATAATCGAAAGCCTGGCCGTCGAAGCGGATGCCGTCCTGCGGCGTTGCGATCAGCCAGCGCTGGCGCCCGAGGCGGTCGGCGAAGTGCGCACTGGCGCTTTCCAGGATGTCGTGGGCGGGTTCGTGGTAGGCCACCAGGTCCAGCTGCAACTGCTCGGCCAGCGCCTCGGGCAGCGGCACGAAGCGCACGAACGCATGCAGGTGGTGCGCCTCGCGGCTGACCTGCTTGATACGCCGCTGCAACTCGCTGCCCAGGCGATCACCCGCCAGCATGGCCGTGCGGTCGCCGTGGGCCACGCGCCAGAGCACTTCGTACAGCAGGTTCCAGCGTTGTTCGCCGCGGTAGCGTGCGGCGTGCTCCAGTTGCGTCAGCAGCGTGGCGGGCACCTTGGCGCGGAATGGGCCAGGGCCTTCGGGAAGGGGCGTGGGCAGGGCCAGCAGGTCGTGGATCGGGCCTTGCGCCCAGGTCACGTCGGCGGGGTCGATACCGTGGCCGAGCAGGGTGCGGGCCTGGTTGCGCCAGGTGCCGAACTGGTCATCGCAATCGAGCGCAATCACCCCCACAACCCCATCTGCTGCGGCGCCTGAGGTTCGCGCAGGCGCGCCCGGAGCAGGCCGCTGCGCAGTTCGCCATCGGCGGGGCGGTAGTCGCTGGTGACGATGAACGGCCGCGCCTTGTCCAGCACGCAGCGCAGCTGGATCAGGTCGTCATAGCGCACGCGCCGCTCGCGGCGCAGTGCCACCAGCCGTTGCACGCTGCGCAGGCCGATGCCGGGGATACGCGCCAGCAGCGCCGGCTCGGCGCGGTTCACATCCAGCGGGAACACCTCGCGGTTGGCCAGTGCCCAGGCCAGCTTGGGGTCGATGTCCAGTGCCAGGTTGCCGGCCTCGCCAAGCAGCTCACCGGCCTTGTAGCCATAGCCACGCAGCAGGAAGTCGGCCTGGTACAGCCTGTGTTCGCGCAGCAGCGGCGGGGCGGCCAGGGGCACGCTGCCAGGGCTGTCGGGGATCGGGCTGAAGGCCGAGTAGTACACGCGCTTGAGCCCATAACCCTGATACAGCGATTCGGCGTTGCGCAGCAGGGTGCTGTCGTCGGTGGTGTCGGCGCCGACGATCACCTGGGTGCTCTGCCCGGCCGGGGTGAAGCGCGGCGCTTTCGGTTCACCTGCCACGGCCTGCTGGCCCTGGTGGATCACGCCCATGGCCTGGCGAATGGTATGTGCCTGTTTTTCCGGCGCCAGGCGCTTGAGGCTGGCATCGGTGGGCAACTCGATGTTGACGCTGAGGCGGTCGGCCAGGCGCCCGGCTTCTTCGATCAGCAGCGGGTCGGCGTCGGGGATGGTCTTGAGGTGGATGTAGCCACGGAAGTTGTGCTCCTCACGCAGCAGGCGCGCCACGCGGATCAGCTGCTCCATGGTGTAGTCGGCCGAGCGGATGATGCCGGAGCTGAGGAACAGGCCACTGATGCAGTTGCGCCGGTAGAAGTCCAGGGTCAGGCGCACCACTTCCTCGGGGCTGAAGCGGGCCCGCGGCACATTGCTGGAACGGCGGTTGACGCAGTACTGGCAGTCATACAGGCAAAAGTTGGTCAGCAGCACCTTGAGCAGCGACACACAGCGGCCATCGGGGGTGTAGCTGTGGCAGATGCCCATGCCATCGGTCGCCCCCAGGCCATCGCTGCCGCGCGAGCTGCGTTTCGGCGCGCCACTGCTGGCGCATGAGGCATCGTACTTGGCGGCATCGGCGAGAATGCCGAGTTTGGCGATGAGCTGCATGGGGATGTCTCGAAATACTGAATATTCATACAGTATTTCGAGACTTGTGCATTTGCAAGTGCCGGCAGGCGAAAGGCGGGACCCCAGGCGTCAGGGCTTGCTGAAGCGGTAGAACAGGTTCGGCTCGCTGACCACATAGAGGTTGCCGGCACTGTCCATGGTCATGCCTTCGGGCTGCGGGGCGTCATGCTGCAAGCCGCCGAGCCAGGCACGCAACGAACGGAGGCTGACGAAGCGGCCATCGCCATCGAGCTCGGTGATGTTCTTCGACTGGTCGCTGAGCACCAGCAGGTGGCCGGTGCGCGGGTCGTAGTAGCCGTCGGACAGGTCGGTGGCGTACACGCTGCGCTTGACCCAGTCACGGCGGTCGCTGACCGTCAACTGCAGGGGGCCGCCGCTGAGCGCGGTGAGCATGCCGGTGACAGTGAACAGCTGGCGTGGGTCGCGCTCCTTGATGGCGAACAGGCGGTCGTGCTGGCGGTCGTAGGTCACCCCCTCGAAGCCCTTGTTGTGGTGGGTCGGGTTGATGTCGAGGGTGATCCACTGGGCCTCGCTGGCGTGAATCGGCTGCGGGTGGTCAGGCAGGGTGATCACGTCCAGCCGTTGCATCTGCTCGTCGCTGATGGCCAGGCGACCATTGCCCAGGTACGCCAGGCCTTCGGTGTCTTCGAAGTCCACCAGCGGGTAGCGCGCCAGGATGTCGCCGCCCTTGCTCAGCTCCAGCAGCTCCATGGGCACACCATTGGTGATTGCCAGCAGCCGGTCGCGATCGTAGTCATAGGTGATGCCGGACAGGTTGGTCAGGTGGGGCTCCACCACCTTGGCATCGATCGTCAGCTTGAAGGCCGGCAGCCAGATGTTCTGCCCGGGCGCGGTGTCACCGGTCCAGCGGTTGCTCAGGTGTGCGTAGAGCTGCTGCGGCCAGAACGAGCGCGCGGCTTCGATGCCCACCAGGGCCATGGCCAGCAGCACCCCCAATGCGCTGATCTGGCCCCAGCGGTTCAGGCGTCGCCACAGGTGCCGGCGCGGGGCTGGCAGGGTCTGGGTAGTCATTGTGCGAGCCCCTGTGCTGCGGTTTGCAGAGTCCCGGCCGTATTGGCCCAGGCGAAGTGGTAGACCTGCGCCGGTACCGCCGGCTGGCATTGGCCGTTGTCGGCATCGGCGCCGACCACATACCACTCGGCGCGCGAGGTATCGCCCAGCCGGTGAGCCTTGTCGGCGTTGAAGCAACGGCCCAGTTCCGTTGCCGGAATCAGGGCGAAGGCCGTAGGGTTTTGGCGTAGCCAGTACACCGCTGTTTCAGGCTTGGACTGGTTGGCGAAACCGAAATGGACGATGGGTTGACGGGCAAACAGCCAGTGCCCTTCGCGCCAGTTGACCAGTACCAGCTCGGCGCCACCGGTGGCGCGTGCCGCTTCGCTCATCAAGGTTTCGTGCGGGTTGCGGCCTTCCTTCAGGGGCTCGACGAAACCGCGTGCGAACCACAGGCAGAACCAGGCCAGGGCAATGGCGGTGAACGCCTTGCGCCGGCCGGGGCGGCGCTGCAACCAGCGCTTGAGCAGCCAAGGCACCAGCGGCGCGATGGCCAGCACCAGCCCAGGCAGGGCCGGGAAGATGTAGAGCTTGCGCTTGCCGCTGCTGAGGCTGAAGAACAGCAGCACCAGGGCGACCCAGCCGAGCAGCAGCAGGAAGCGCCCATCACGTTTTTGCAGTTGCCGGCGCCAGGCCGGGACCAGCCACGGCAAGGCCAGGATCAGTGGCAGCCAGTACTGCGGGATGACCTTGACGAAGAAGTACCAGAAGGGCTCGCGATGGTCCCAGGCATTGGCATAACGGTTGGCGGTCTGGCGCAGGAGAATCTCTTTGAGGTAGGCCAGTTCCGCCGCACCACCGCCGTGGGCGATCGACAGCAGCAGTGGCAGCAGCCACACCGCGCAGCCTGCCAGCAGCCAGACCAGGCCCAGGCTCCAGCGCCCACCCTGGCCCGGGTAGGCCACCACCCCGCGCCAGCCTTTGCGCACGGCCCAGGCATAGGGCAGCAGCATCAACGCCGGGACAAAGCCCACGCCCTTGCTAATGATGCCCAGGCCCATGGCCGCGCAGGCCAGGTAGAACCAGCCCCACGCCGGCCCCAGCAGCAGATGGCGGACCATGCCGTAGAGGCCCAGCGCCACCCACAGGCACAGGAAGCTGTCGATCTGCCCGGTCCGCAGGATGCTGTAGCTCTGGTAGGTTGCCAGGAACAGCAGCGCGGCAATCACGCCGACGCGCCGGGTCCACAGGCGCCGGCCCAGGTCATGCAGCACCAGGGTGATGGTCGCCGCGGACATCAGCCCCGGCAGGTACAGGGCGATCTTCGGCGAACCGGTCAGGTAGCTGAACAGGGCCACGGTCCACATGAACAACGGTGGCTTGTCGCCGTAGATTTCCGCCGCGCGGTGGGGGATGAACCAGTTGCCGCTCTGGAGCATTTCCAGGGCCACGCCGAGGAAGCGTTCCTCGTCGACGTTCATCGGCTGGCGCCAGCCGATACCGGCACCGACCAGCAGCACGGCGAGTACAACCAGGGCCAGGCGTTCGGCCCCGAGCGTCTTGAACCTAGGCAAGGGCTATTCCTTCTGCTCTTTGTTTCGGGCAATCAATTGCAGGTTGCGCAGGTAGACCACCAGGCCGAACGACTGGCCGATGATGAACACCGGGTCTTCGCGGTAGATGGCGTAGATCAGCAACAGGGCGCTGCCGAGCATGCTCAGGTACCAGAAGCCCACCGGGATCACGCTGCGCCGCTTGAATTCGCTGTACAGCCACTGCAGGACGAAGCGGCCGGTGAACACGACCTGACCGGCGAAGCCGACGATCAGCCAGAGGGTTTCGCGGGTCATCCTTCGAGCTCCTGTGGTTGGGTGTCCAGGCGCGTGCGGCGGATCAGCCACCAGACCCCGACCAGGTCGAGGATGCCGACCAGGGCGCGGTCCAGGTTGCCGTACTTGGACACCCCGGCATGGCGCGGGCGATGGTTCACCGGGTGCACCAGCATGCGGCCTTTGTGGCGCAGGATCAGCGCCGGGATGAAACGGTGCATGTGGTCGAAATAGGGCAGGCGCAGGAAGGCGTCGCGGTCGATCAGCTTCAGGCCGCAGCCGGTGTCTGGCGTGGCGTCCTTGAGCAGGCGGCTGCGCAGGCCGTTGGCAAAGCGCGAGGCCCAGCGCTTGCTGGCGGTATCGCGGCGGTTGACGCGGTGCCCGGCCACCAGCTTGATGCCGCCACCGAGGTCCTCGTTGCCACGCACCAGGGCGAGCATGCCGGGGATGTCGGCCGGGTCGTTCTGCCCGTCGCCGTCGAGGGTGGCCAGCCAGCGGCCGCGGGCAGCCTGGGCGGCGTGCCAAATGGAGGTGCTCTGGCCCAGCGAGCGGTCGTGGCGCAGGATGCGCAACTGGGTGAAGCCTTGCTGCTTGAGCTGGCGCAGCCTGTTGAGCGTCTGGTCCGTGCTGCCGTCGTCGACCACCAGCACTTCATAGTGTTCAGCGGCCAGTGCCGTGCGGATTTCCGCCAGCAATGCCGGCAGGTTGTCGACCTCATTCTTGGCGGGGATCAGTACCGAGAGGTCAAGGGGTTCAGTCATTGAGGCTACCTGTGTTCTTGTAATGATTGCGGGGTTCAAACCCGGTAGAAGTCCCGGTACCAGCCAACGAAAGCGGCGACGCCGTGCTCCAGCGGAGTGCTCGGCGAAAAGTCGATCCAGCGCGTCAGTGAGTCCACGTCGGCCCAGGTTTCCAGCACGTCACCCGCCTGCAAGGGCAGGTATTCGCGCCGGGCCTTGATGCCCAGCGCGTTCTCCAGGCACTCGACGAATGCCAGCAGGCGCACCGGCTGGCCGCGGCCGATGTTGAACAGCTGGCAGGGCGGCTGCCCGGCAGCCGGCCGTGGCGGCTTGTGGCGCAGGCGTACGATGCTTTCGACGATGTCGTCGATGTAGGTGAAGTCGCGCGCCATCTGGCCGTGGTTGTAGATCTCGATCGGCTGGCCGTCGAGCATCGCCCGGGTGAACTTGAACAGCGCCATGTCGGGGCGGCCCCACGGGCCATAGACGGTGAAGAAGCGCAGGCCGGTGATCGGCAGCTGGTACAGGTGCGCGTAGCTGTGCGCCATCAGCTCGTTGGCGCGCTTACTCGCGGCATACAGCGAAATCGGCTGCTCGACCGGGTCCTCGATGCTGAACGGCTGCTTGGTGTTGGCGCCGTACACCGAACTGCTGGAGGCATAGATCAGGTGTCGCGGTGGGTGCTGGCGGCAGGCTTCGAGCAGGTTGAGAAAGCCGGTCAGGTTGGACTGCCCATAGACCGCCGGGTTGTCCAGCGAGTAGCGCACGCCGGCCTGCGCCGCGAGGTGGATCACTTCGCTGAACGCCTGGCCGGCAAACAATTGCTGCATGTCGGCGGCGTTGGCGATGTCGACCGTCTGGAAGCGGAAGTTGGGGTAGGCGAGCAACTGTTGCAGGCGCGCCAGTTTGAGCTCGACGCTGTAGTAGGCGTTGAGGTTGTCGATGCCCACCACATCGATGCCCGCTTCGCACAGGCGGCGGGCCAGGTGGAAACCGATGAATCCGGCCGCGCCGGTGATCAGTACGGGCATGGTTGATTCACCTGGCCACGGCCGATGGCGTAATACGTGAGGCCGGCGGCGGCCATGTGCTCGGGCTCGAACAGGTTGCGGCCGTCGAACACCACGCGATCAGCCAGTTGCTGCGGGACCTTGTCCAGGTTCAGCACCCGGTAGTCCTGCCACTCGGTGACGATCACCAGGGCGTCGGCGCCTTCCAGCGCATCGTCCTTGCAGGGCACCAGTGTCAGGTCGGGGCGCTTGCCGTAGTGACGCTGAATTTCCTCCATGGCTTGCGGGTCGTGGGCCTGCACGCTGGCGCCGGCGGCCCACAGCGCTTCGAGCAGGACCAGGCTGGAGGCCTCGCGGATATCGTCGGTGTTGGGTTTGAACGACAGCCCCCACAAGGCGAAGACCTTGCCGTGCAGGCCGCCTGGGTAGTGGCGCTGGATCTTGCTGAACAGCCGGCATTTCTGCCGCTGGTTGACCGCCTCCACCGCGCCCAGCAGCAGTGGATCGAAGCCTTCGGCCTCGGCGGTCTTTCGCAGCGCCTGCAGGTCCTTGGGGAAGCACGAGCCGCCGAAGCCGCAGCCGGGGTAGATGAAGTCGTAGCCGATGCGCGGGTCCGAGCCGATGCCGCGGCGGACCATTTCGATGTCGGCGCCCAGGTGCTCGGCCAGGTTGGCGATTTCGTTGATGAAGGAAATCTTGGTCGCCAGCATGCAGTTGGCGGCGTATTTGGTCAGCTCGGCGCTGCGCGCGTCCATGACCATGAGCTTCTCGCGGTTGCGGCTGAACGGCTGGTACAGCTCGCGCAGCAGTTCGACCTCGGCCGGTGCAGCGCCGCCGATGATGATGCGGTCAGGGCGCATGCAGTCATCCACTGCCGAACCTTCCTTGAGGAATTCGGGGTTGCTGATGACCTGGTAGCGCTCGGCGTCGGCCACGGACTGGCCGATGCGCGCCTTGATGCGGTCTACCGTGCCGACGGGCGAGGTGGATTTGTTGACGATGACCTTGGGACCATCGGCATGTTCGAGGATGCTGTCGACCACGCTGAACACAAAGCGCATGTCGGCGCTGCCATCGGCCTGCGGCGGGGTGCCGACGGCGATGAACTGCAACCTGGCGTACTGCGCCGCTTCGGCGGCATCAGTGGTGAAACGCAGGCGGCCGCAGGCCAGGCTCTTCTCCAGCAGCGGCGCAAGGCCGGGTTCGAAGATCGGGCAATGCCCCGCGCTGAGCGCCGCCACCCGCTCGGCATTGATATCCATGCATAACACCGAGTGCCCCACCTGGGCCAGGCAGACTGCCTGGGTAAGGCCGACATAGCCGGTACCGAAAACCGTAACCTTCATTCAAAGCTCCATGGTGTGAACCTGTACGGGCAGTACCCCCTGCTCGCGCAGGTATCTGGGATTTGGCCGCAGAGATCCTTGGCGAGAAAGCTGAAAAAAAATGTCACATTTTTGTTTAAATTTTGTTACTTGAACCCGCTTGTGAAGACCTCGTGTTAGTGCACACGTTTGCGTTGCAAATGAAAGGCGAACGCATCTTCTCGGCGCACTAAAGAGTGACTGCCGCGGGCCTGGAAGTTGCGGGGAATTACAAGTATTACAAGCGAAAGAAACATGGCCTGATTGCGTGCGTCGGGTAGTTTGGGCGTGCCCGTGAATAACGCTGAAGAGCTAGACTGTTAACGGATATACATCCATTCATTCCACTGACCACCGCACCCTCGAACCGGACTTCTTCGTCGACGGTGGCCTTCTTGCAGAGGAGGGCAGGTCATGGACGAGGCAAGGCTTCACGAATTCATGGGCAAGCTGGTCGGTGACATGGGGGCTGCGGCGACCTTGGCCAATGTCATCCTGGGTGATGAGCTTGGGCTGTACCGGGCCATGGCGGACAGCCAGCCGACCACGCCTGAGGCATTGGCGGCAAAAACCGGCTGCCATGCGCGTCTGGTGCGCGAGTGGCTCAACGCCCAGGCGGCCTCCGGCTACATGGTGCACGACAAGGGCACCTTCGTTCTGCCCGAGGAGCAGGCCATGGCCCTGGCGCTGGAAGACTCGCCGGCGTACATGGCCGGTGGCGCAGCGGTGATCGCGGCACTGTTCCATGACAAGGACAAGCTGGTGGCGGCCATGCGCGGCGATGGCGGGCTGGCCTGGGGTGACCACCATCCGTGCATGTTCAGTGGCACCGAGCGGTTCTTCCGGCCGGGTTACCGGACCTTTCTGGTCGCGGACTGGCTACCGGCGCTCGAAGGCGTGGTGGCCAAGCTGCAGGCCGGGGCCAAAGTGGCCGACGTCGGTTGCGGCCATGGCGCCTCGACCCTGGTCCTGGCACAGGCGTTTCCGGCGTCTACCTTCACAGGCTACGACTATCACGCACCGTCCATCGCCACGGCCAGCGAGCGTGCGCGCGAGGCCGGGCTGGCGGGGCGGGTGAGCTTCCAGCAGGCGTCGGCCAAGGACTACCCGGGGCATGACCATGACCTGGTGTGCTTCTTCGATTGCTTGCATGACATGGGCGACCCCGTGGGCGCGGCGAAGCATGCCTACCGGGCGTTGAAGGCGGACGGCACAGTGATGCTGGTGGAGCCTTATGCCGAGGATTCGCTGGAGGGCAACCTGACGCCGGTCGGGCGCTTGTTCTATGCGGCGTCGACGTTCATCTGCACGCCTAACTCGTTGTCCCAGGAAGTGGGGCTGGGGTTGGGCGCCCAGGCCGGGGAGGCGCGCTTGCGGGCGGTGTTCGAGGAGGCAGGGTTCACACAGTTCCGGCGGGCGACGCAGACGCCGTTCAACCTGATCCTGGAGGCCAGGAAGTAGGGTGTATTTCTGTACTGGCCTCTTCGCGGGCAAGTCGGGGCGCCGAACCGCCGCTTCCACAGGTACTGCACAGATCTCGAAAGCTGTGATGCTCCTGTGGGAGATCACCCAGCCCTTTGGGCTGCGCTGTCGCGCAGAGAACAAAGCCTCAGCAAGCGCCGCTTTACCCTGTGGGAGCGGGCGTGCCCGCGAAGCATGCGACGCGGTGCATGGCACCGGCTTCGCCGGTGTTCGCGGGCACGCCCGCTCCCACAAGATCTTCGCTAAATCAAAGAGTTATGTGTTGTTCTATGAGAGCGGGCTTGCCCGCGAAGAGGCCGGGCCTGTAAATGCAGAAGGGGCGCCATGTTGGCGCCCCTTCTGGTTACTGCTTAGGCTTCAGCGTCCCAGGGACGATCGCCATTTTCATCTTTGACGCGGGTCGGCAGGCCCATCACGTCCAGCGCCTTGAGGAACGGCTCGGCTGGCAGTTCCTCGACGTTGACCATGCGCTTGGCATCCCATTCGCCACGGGCAACCAGCAGGGCTGCGGCCACCGGTGGTACACCGGCGGTGTAGGAAATGCCCTGGCTGTCGGTCTCGGCGTAGGCTTCTTCGTGGTCGGCCACGTTGTAGATGAACACTTCACGCGGCTGGCCGTTCTTGGTGCCCTTGACCAGGTCACCGATGCAGGTCTTGCCGGTGTAGCCGGGGGCCAGCGAAGCCGGGTCAGGCAGCACGGCCTTGACCACTTTCAGCGGTACCACTTCCAGGCCTTCGGCGGTTTTCACCGGTTGCTCGGAGAGCAGGCCGAGGTTCTTCAGCACGGTGAACACATTGATGTAGTGTTCGCCGAAGCTCATCCAGAAGCGCACGTTAGGCACATTGAGGTTCTTCGAAATCGAATGAACTTCGTCGTGGCCGGTCAGGTACAGGTTTTGCGAGCCGACCACCGGCAGGTCGTCGGTGCGCTTGACTTCGAACATGGTGTTGCTGGTCCACTGGCTGTTCTGCCAGCTCCATACTTGCCCGGTGAATTCACGGAAGTTGATTTCCGGGTCGAAGTTGGTCGCGAAGTACTTGCCGTGCGAACCGGCATTGACGTCGAGAATGTCGATCGAATCAATGCTGTCGAAGTATTGCTGCTGCGCAAGTTTTGCGTAGCTGTTCACCACACCCGGGTCGAAACCGACGCCGAGAATGGCGGTAATGTTCTTTTGTTGGCACTCTTCGAGGTGTTTCCACTCGTAGTTGCCGTACCACGGCGGGGTCTCGCAGATCTTGCCCGGCTCTTCGTGGATGGCGGTGTCCAGGTAGGCGACACCGGTATCGATGCAGGCACGCAGCACCGACATGTTGAGGAAGGCGGAACCGACGTTGATCACGATCTGCGATTCGGTCTCGCGGATCAGTGCCTTGGTCGCCTCGACATCGAGGGCATTGAGCGAGAAGGCCTGGATGTCGGCGGGTACCTTGAGGCTACCCTTGGCCTTGACGCTGTCGATGATGGCCTGGCATTTGGAGATGTTCCGTGACGCGATAGCGATACGACCCAGTTCGTCGTTATGCTGCGCGCACTTGTGGGCCACCACCTTGGCGACACCTCCTGCACCAATGATAAGAACGTTCTTCTTCAATTTACCTGTTGCTCCTTACTTGGAAAGCCGGTCTTACGACAGGCTGGAAACGTAGTCTTCGAAACCGAAATCACGGACCACCTCGACGCTGCCGTCGAGCTGCTTGACCACGATCGACGGCATCTTCAGACCGTTGAACCAGTTTTTCTTGACCATGGTGTAGCCGGCCGTGTCGATGAACGACAGGCGGTCGCCGATGGCCAGCGGGCGGTCGAATTGGTATTCGCCGAAGATGTCACCCGCCAGGCACGACTTGCCGCAGACCATGTAGGTGTGCTCGCCGTCGTTGGGCGCCATCTTGGCGTTGAGGCGGTAGATCAGCAGGTCGAGCAGGTGCGCTTCGATCGAGCTGTCGACCACGGCCAGGTGCTTGCCGTTGTACAGGGTGTCGAGCACGGTCACTTCCAGCGAGGCGCTGTTGGTGATGGCGGCTTCGCCTGGCTCCAGGTAGACCTGCACGCCGTACTTTTCCGAGAAGGCTTTCAGGCGCGCGCAGAAGGCGTCCAGCGCATAGCCTTCGCCGGTGAAGTGGATACCGCCGCCGAGGCTGACCCACTCGACCTTGTGCAGCAGGTGGCCGAAGCGCTCTTCGATGTGCGACAGCATCTTGTCGAACAGGCCGAAGTCACCGTTCTCGCAGTTGTTGTGGAACATGAAGCCGGAGATCTGTTCGATCACCTGTTCGATCTTGGCCGGGTCCCATTCGCCGAGGCGGCTGAACGGGCGGGCCGGGTCGGCCAGCAGGTAGTCGGAGCTGCTGACCTGCGGGTTGACGCGCAGGCCGCGGACCTTGCCTTCGGACTGTTCGGCGAAGCGCTGCAGCTGGCCGATCGAGTTGAAGATGATCTTGTCGCAGTTCTCGAGCATTTCCTCGATCTCGTCATCGGCCCAGGCCACGCTGTAGGCGTGGGTCTCGCCAGCGAACTTCTGGCGGCCGAGCTTGAGCTCGAACAGCGAGGACGAGGTGGTGCCGTCCATGTACTGCTGCATCAGGTCGAACACAGACCAGGTGGCGAAGCACTTGAGGGCGAGCAGTGCCTTGGCACCGGAGTTTTCGCGCACGTAGGCGATCTTCTCCATGTTGCTCAGCAGCTTGGTTTTGTCGATGAGGTAGTACGGCGTCTTGATCATTTAAAGGCCCCCGGCCAGGCCGGCCAAAAAAAAGACCCGCATTGTGCCTTCACTTGCCGCAGATCGAAAGGGCGGATGGTGTATTTCGTCTGCGCGGCGGTGGTTGCAGGTGAATTGTTTCGGCAGTGGTGGGTGCAGTAGTACAGGGGGAAATGAACATCCTGATGACAGCGATGTTCATTTCCCTGTTCTGGCCTCTTCGCGCCGAACCGCCGCGAAGGGGTCGGAGCAGGCAGCAATCAATTGACCTGCTTCAGCCAGGCCTGAATCTGCTCCAGCGTGGCAGTAGCCCCCCCACAGACCACCACCAGTACGTTCTGGTAACTGGCCAGGGCATCCGCTTGATAAGCCAGCGCCAACGCCGCTCCGCACGCCGGCTCCACCAGCACCCGATGGTCCAGCAGAAACCGCTCGCAGGCCTCCAGCGCCGCCCGGTCACTGACCAGGTGGCTCTGCACAGGATGCTGCCGGGTACAGGACAGCGCTTGTTCGGCCACGCGCTTGGCGCCCAGCGAGCTGGCCACCGAAGCGATGCGTTCGAGTTCCACCGTATGCCCGGCCTGCATGGCCGCATGCAGTGAGGCGGCGCCTGTGGTCTCCACAGCCAGCACCGGCACGTCACCCCAGCCATTGCGCTGCAGTCCTTCGACCACACCACTGAGCAAACCACCGCCGCCCACCGACAACACCACGGCATCCGGCTTGATCCCGGCTGCCGCGACTTCATCGACCAGGCTGGCATGCCCGGTCCACAGCAATGGGTCGTCGAACGGGTGGATGAAGGCATCGCCTTCGCCGACCAGGGTCTGCGCCAGTTCGTTGGCCTCCTGCCAGGAACTGCCATGCACCACCACCTTGGCCTGTTCCAGGCACAGCAGCTCTTTGGCCCGCTCGGTAGTGGTCTCGGGCACCACCACGGTCACTGCTACCCCGAGCTTGCGCCCGGCATACGCCACGGCCAGCCCGGCATTGCCGCCCGAGGACGAGACGAAATGGCGCGCGCCGCGGGCGTGGTGGACTTCGCAGGCATGGCCGACACCGCGCAGCTTGAAAGAACCGCAGGGCTGCAAGGCGTCGAGCTTGAGCCACACGGCAGCGCCGGCGGCCATCGACAGCGGGCGGGACTCGATCAGGGGGGTGTGAATGTGCAGGGTCATTGGCTCGCTCCGCGCAGTTGCTCAAGGTAGTTGTAAATGGTGTAACGGGTCACGCCAAGGGCAGCAGCGGCTTTTTCCACGCCGCCCTTGACGATGAACAGCCCACGTTCCTGCATCACCCGCACGGCCTCGACCTTGGCCTGTTTGTTCATTCGCCCTTGGCCACTGCGCTGCAGCGCGCCTTCGATGATCTCGCCCATCAGCAGCGCCATGTCGGCGGGCTCGCTGCCAGGCGCCTCGGCCGGCGTAGCGCCAAGTGGCTGCAGCTGGCGAAGAAAATCCATGGCGGCGTCCAGGCCGCTGATGTCGGTATTGACGCACAGGCTGGCGAACGGGTGGCCGCTGCTGTCGCGGAAGATCGCCGTGGCGCTGCGCAAGCTACGGCCCTTGAGGGTGGTGGGGTAGTCGGGCACTACCACGGGGTCGGCGCCTTGCTGATCGGCACTGGCCTGCAGCAGGGCCTTGAAACCTTGGTCCTGCTCTGGGGCGGCGAGGATCGGGCTGCCGACTGCACGGCCTGAGAGGTGGCCATTGACGATCGCCACCACGGAGTGTTCCGGATGGTCGAGATCGTGCAGGAGGATTTCCATGTTGCGCGCGGCAACGCTGCCCAAGGCCTGGATGGCGGCCTTGAGGACGGTGAGGGTGAGCTGGCGTTCTTCGGAAGGGGACATCGCATACCCGCAAAAATCAACTTTGGGTGTAATTTTACACATTAAGTTGAATTTTGCGATTCGCTTTTGCAGGCCCATTCGCGGGCAAGCCCGCTCCCACAGGTACTGCACAGGCCTCGGCACTGCGCAAACCCTGTGGGAGCGGGCTTGCCCGCGAATGGGCCGCAAAGCGGCCCTGCTGGTATCAGCCCAAGGCTGGGGTGCGCGGCGGAATCATCCGGCGCGAGCCGGTGGCCTCGAAGGCCGCGCCGAAGCTCAGCAGCGCATTGTCGCTGTACGCCTTGCCGGCAAAGGTCAGCCCCACTGGCATGCCGATATCGGCCATCACGCCCATCGGCACGGTCACGGTCGGCACGCCCAGGTGACGGATGGCCAGGTTACCGTTGGCCACCCAGATGCCGTTGCTCCAGGCGATGTCCGCCGATGCCGGGTTGACGTCGGCATCGGCCGGGCCGACGTCGGCCACGGTCGGGAACAGCACGGCGTCCAGGCCTTGCGCGTCCATCCAGTCTTCGAGGTCCATCTTGCGGGTCTTTTCCAGCCCGCGCAGGCCGTCGGGCAGGGTCTCGATCTGGTCCCAGGTCTTCAGGCCGCGCTTGGCCATGTTGACGTATTCATCCATGCCGGCGGCCAGGTCGTCCTCACGGTTGGGCAGGGTGCCCGGGTCGTGCGGGAAGATCTGCGGGCCGTCGACGTCGGCCAGGCGGTTGAGTTTCGGGTCATCGTTGGCACGCAGGAAGTCGTCGAAGCCCCAGCCCGACAGCTCCCACAGTTCGTCATGCAGGAATTCCTTGCTGACGATGCCGCGGTTGTAAACCGTTGGCGCGCCCGGGCGGTCGCCTTCGCAGTTGGACACCAGCGGGAAGTCGACTTCCAGCACTTCGGCGCCAGCTGCTTCCAGGGCCTGACGGGCCTGCTGCCACAGGGCGATGACGCTGTCGCGGGTATTGATGCGCTGGCCGGTCGGGCCGCCGATGCCAGGCTTCTCGGCGGTGCCGGCGGCTTCGTCCTTGTTGATGTACATGCGCGGTACGCCAAAACGCTTGCCCTTGAGCGCGCCGGCGTCGACGGCCAGGTCAAGGTAGGACGCCGGGCGCACCGAGGAGGCGGCCGGGATCGGTACCCAAGGCTGCAGGCGCCACAGGTCGCCGCGCTTGTCGGCATCGTCGGCAACCACCACGTCGAGGATTTCCAGCAGGTCGGCCATGGTCCGGGCGTATGGCACCACCACGTCCATGGTCGGGGTCAGCGGCCAGTTGCCGCGTACCGAGATCACGCCACGCGACGGGGTGTAGGCGCACAGGCCATTGTTCGAAGCCGGGCCGCGGCCGCTCGACCAGGTTTCCTCGGCCAGGCCGAAGGCGCTGAAGCTGGCCGCAGTGGCGGTGCCGGCGCCATTCGACGAGCCGGAGGCGAACGGGGCGGTCAGGTACTTGGCGTTGTACGGGCTTTCGGCGCGGCCGTAGACGCCACGCTGCATGCCGCCATTGGCCATCGGTGGCATGTTGGTCTTGCCCAGGCACACGGCACCGGCGGCGCGCAGGCGCTCGATGGTGAAGGCGTCGCGCTGGGCGACCAGGTCCTTGAACGCCGGGCTGCCGGACGCGGCCGTCAGGCCCTTGACCAGGTAGCTGTCCTTGGCGGTGTAGGGGATGCCATCCAGCGGGCTCAGGGGCTGGCCCTTGGCGCGGCGGGCGTCGGAGGCCTCGGCTTCCTTGAGCGCCTCAGGGTTGCGCACGACCACGGCGTTCAGCGCGGTGGCGGTGTCGGCGCCGTCGTAGGCGTCGATGCGTGCCAGGTAGGCCTTGACCAGCTCGACCGCCGTCGTGCGGCCGGTTTCGAGCGCGTCGCGCAGCTCGGCAATGGAAACCTCGGTTACCTCGATCATGCTTTCACCAAAATTTGTGCAGGTTGGGGCTAGTGCGAGGAGTGTACAAGAAGGGATCGGGGGAGGGAGGTTTGCGCCGCAGAAATGGTTTTTTGCAACGGGGCATTGTCGGGGCCGCGCAGCGGCCCCGTTGCCCTCAGTCCAGGTCGGCCGCCGAATGCCGCTCGGGCACCTGGCTGGCCTCGTCGCCCCAGGTGCGGTTGACCCGGGTGCCGCGCTGTACGGCCGGGCGTTGGGCGATCTCCTCGGCCCAGCGCTGCACGTGCGGGTATTCATCCACTGCCAGGAACTCGGCCGCACCATACAGGTTGCCGCGCACCAGTTGGCCGTACCATGGCCACACGGCGATGTCGGCGATGCTGTATTCGTCGCCGCCAAGGTAGCGGCTGACCGCCAGGCGGCGTTCCAGCACGTCGAGTTGGCGCTTGGCTTCCATGGTGAAGCGGTTGATGGCGTATTCGAATTTTTCTGGCGCATACACGTAGAAGTGGCCGAAACCGCCGCCCAGGTAGGGCGCTGAACCCATCTGCCAGAACAGCCAGTTCAGGCTTTCGGTGCGTGCGGCCGGGGTCTTGGGCAGCAAGGCGCCGAACTTTTCCGCCAGGTGCAGCAGGATCGAGCCGGATTCGAACACCCGCACCGGTGGCTCGACGCTGCGGTCGAGCAGGGCGGGGATCTTCGAGTTGGGGTTGACCTCGACGAAGCCGCTGGAGAACTGGTCGCCGTCCCCGATGCGGATCAGCCAGGCGTCGTACTCGGCGCCGCGGTGGCCCAGGGCGAGCAGTTCTTCAAGAAGGATGGTGACCTTGACGCCGTTGGGCGTGGCCAGGGAGTACAGCTGCAGCGGGTGCTTGCCGACCGGCAGTTCCTTGTCATGGGTCGGCCCGGCAATCGGCCGGTTGATGCTGGCGAACTGGCCGCCGGACGCGGCATCGTTGCGCCAGACCTTGGGCGGGACATACGGGGGCTTGCTCATGCACAGGTTCTCCTTGAAAAACGCGAAAGCGACCACGTCAATGACGTTGACCTGCATCTATGCCACGGGTTCGGAGAAAAGCGCAAATGCATCGGGCGCGGGCGTCAGCTGCATGCCGGGCTGGTTGCGTTTGCGTGGCAGGGCCACAGTTGTGCCGCGATCAGCCGATCATAGGGCAGGCTGCAGCGGGTGCCGGACGGGGTGCGGTAGTGGACGCGCCGGCTGGCGGTGTCGACATGCGAGGTCGTGCCGCGTACCAGGCACAGGTTGCTGCCGGTGAACGGCTGTTGCAGTTCGGTCTGGGGTGCCAGCAAGGTGACCTGGGCGTCCCGCTGGCCCTGCAGGTTCAGTTGGCGGATGGCGCTCAGGGCGCTCCATGGGCCGGCGATGCCGGTGCCAATGATCAGGATATTGTTCATCGTTGTGCTCCTGGAAAGTCCGAAAGACACAGTAGACCGTAATTGCAGTCAACGATGTTACGGGGCCAGCAGGCAGTTCTTTTCAAAATGTTGGCGGGGTGATCACCCAGATCACCACGGCGTCCACTTCGCCAGGGTTGCCATAGCGGTGCGGCTCCTGGCTGGAGAAGCTGAAGCTGTCGCCTTCGCCCAGCAGGAAGTGGCGCTCACCCACCCACACCTCGAAGCTGCCCGACAGCACATAACCCGCTTCGTCACCCTCATGGCTGTAGCTCTGCTGGCTGTAGGTGCCCGGCGGAAAGCGCGAGTGCAGCATCTCCAGTTGACGGTTGGGTTGCGGGGTGAGCAGCTGGTCGACGATGCCATCCTCGTAATGCACGCTAAGCCGGCTGTTGCGCCGCACCACGTAACCCTGGTCTTCGGGGGCGGTGGTGGCTTCGCTGGCGAAGAACCACTGGATGGTCACGCCGAGGCTGCGGGCGATGTTGAACAGCGCCGGGATCGACGGGTATGACAGGTTGCGCTCCAGCTGGCTGATGTAGCCGGCGGTCAGCTCGCTGTGTGCCGCCAGCTCCGCCAGGGTCATGCCGCGGCGCTTGCGCAGGCCGCGAATGCGGCCGCCGAGGAACTGCGGCGCGGCGCCGCCATCTTCGGCGGCGGGCGGAATCTGGGGCTGTTGGCTCATGCGCTTCGGTCCATCGGGAAAGCCGCAGTATTGACTGGCTCAGAGCGCCCAGGCAACTGTCAGGCCATCGTGGATGGCCTCTTCGACCGTGCGTGGTGCCAGGCAGTCGCCGATGCGCCGTACCTCCACCAGGCCGGCCAGTTCCGCTGCCAGGGTGTCTTGCGGTTGATGGCCAAGGCACAGCACCAGGCTGTCGATGCCTTCGAAGATCATCGGCTCACCGCTGGCAGTGTGCTGCAGGTACACGGTGTTGTCGTCGCTGCCGTACAGGCGGGCATAGGGCGTGATCGGGATGCCCAGGCGGTGCAGCTCACCGGCCAGCTGGTCGCGCACGTACAGCGGCAGGCTTTCGCCGCAATGAGTGCCGTTCACGGCCAGCTGCACCTGGTGGCCATCGCGAACCAGGCGCTCGGCGATGCCGGGGCCGATCCAGTCGCTGCGCCAGTCGATCACCAGTACCGAACGGCCCAGGCTGACCTCGTTGCGCAGCACCTGCCAGGCATCCACGACCTGCAACTCGCCGCTGCGCTCGAACGTTGGCCAATATGGCGTGGCGCCAGTGGCGGCAATCACCAGGTCGGGGCGTTCGCGCTCGACCAGTGCGCGGTCTACCCGCGTATTACGTACTACGCGTACGCCTGCCAGTTCCATCTCCCGCTGCAGATTGGTGCTGGCACCGCCGAATTCGCTGCGCCGGGGCAGCAGCTGGGCGAGCTGTATCTGGCCGCCGAGTTGTGTACTGGCTTCGTACAGTGTGACGTCATGCCCACGGGCCGCGGCAACGGCTGCGGCCTTCATGCCGGCCGGGCCGCCACCGGCCACCAGGATGCGCTTGCGCACGGTCACCGGAACCGGGGTTTCGTACTGCAGTTCGCGGCCGGTTTCCGGGTGCTGGATGCAGGAGATCGGCAGCCCCCGGTGGAAGTGGCCGATGCAGGCCTGGTTGCAGGCAATGCAGGCGCGCACGTCTTCGACCTGGCCGCGCTCGGTCTTGGCCGGCATCTGCGGGTCGCAGATCAGTGCGCGGGTCATGCCACACACGTCGGCCTGGCCACGCGCTAGGATCAGTTCGGCTTCCTGCGGCTGGTTGATGCGCCCGGTGACGAACAGCGGGATGTGCAGGTGCTGCTTGAAGGTGCCGGCCTCGCGCGCCAGGTAGGCCGGGGCGATGGCCATGGGCGGCACGATATGCACGGCGCCACCCAGCGACGCCGAGGTGCCGGCGACGATGTGCAGGTAATCGACCTGATCCTGCAGGGCCTGGGCGGCGGCGAGCGATTCGTCTTCGCTCAGGCCCTCGCTGTCGCGCTCGTCGGCGCTGATGCGCAGGCCGACGATGAACTGCTCGTCGGTGGCCGCCCTGACTGCGGCCAGCACTTCGCGCAGAAAGCGCAGGCGCTGTTCCAGCTCGCCGTTGTAGCCGTCGTTGCGCTGGTTGACCCGCGGGTTGAGGAACTGCGCCGGCAGGTAGCCATGGCTGGCCACCACCTCGACACCGTCCAGGCCGGCCTGGTGCAGGCGCCGGGCAGCGCTGGCATAGCCCTGGACGATCTCGTCGATCATCGCCTGGTCCAGCGCGCGCGGCATCACCCGGAAGCGCTCGTTGGGCACCGACGAGGCCGAGTAGGCCACCGCCAGCAGGCCGTCCGCCGATTCCATGATCTCCCGCCCCGGGTGAAACAGCTGCGACAGCACCACGGTGCCATGGGCGTGGCAGGCCTCGGCCAGGCGCCGGTAGCCGTCGATGCAGGCGTCGTCGGTGGCCATCAGCACGTGCGAGGTGTAGCGGGCACTGTCATGCACCCCGGCCACCTGCAGCACGATCAGGCCGACACCGCCGGCGGCGCGGGCGCGCTGGTAGGCGATGAGCTTGTCGTTGACCAGGTTGTCGGTGGGCAGGCAGGTGTCGTGGCCGGTCGACATGATGCGGTTCTTCAGGCGTTTGCCGCGGATCTGCAGGGGTTCGAACAGGTGGGCGAAGGCGGTCGTCATGCGGGCGGCTCCGGTGCGGTGTTGTTCTTGTTTTTCTCATGAAAGTGTAGCGGCAGTAAAAAATCAACTTGTTTTTTAACTGGTGCCCGACTAGCTTTTTCCCAGCCACGGCCGTGGCGCGTGACCTCACTACAACAAGAAACGGGCCTTCCAGCTGATGCTGGACGGCACCGACAGGAGGCAACTCGATGCAGGCATTTCCTCGCAGTACCGGCCTTTGCGCAGCGCTCTTGGCCTGGGGCCTGGGCAGTGCGCAAGCGGCGCCGCAGATGGTCGTGGTCGGCTATGGCGGCGCTGGTCAGAAAGCCCAGGACGTGGCGATCTTCCAGCCTTTCAGCGCCCAGGACGGCAGCCAGTTGATCCAGAGCGAATACAACGGCGAGATGGCGCGCATCCAGGTGATGGCCGATACCGGCAATGTCGACTGGGACGTGGTGCAGATCGAGGGGCCGGACCTGATGCGCGGCTGCGACGAGGGCATCTACGAGCACCTCGACTGGCAGCGCCTGGGGCGTGCCGCCGAACTGATCCCCGCAGCCGCCCAGGATTGCGGTTCGGCGGCGCTGGTGTGGAGCGTGGCGATTGCCTACGACCGCGACAAGCTGGCCCAGGCGCCGACCTCGTGGGCCGATTTCTGGAACGTGCAGAAGTACCCGGGCAAGCGCGGCCTGCGCAAGCGCGCGGTGTACAACCTGGAGTTCGCCTTGCTGGCGGACGGGGTCAAGGTCGAGGACGTATACAAGGTCCTGTCGACCCCCGCTGGTGTCGAGCGTGCCTTTGCCAAGCTCACTGAGCTCAAACCGTATATCCAGTGGTGGGATGCCGGCGCGCAGCCGGCGCAATGGCTGACGGCGGGTGATGTGGTGATGACCTCGACCTACAGTGGCCGCATCGCCGTGGCCGCGCAGCAGGGCAGCCCGCTGGCGGTGGTCTGGCCGGGTAGCCTGTATGGCATGGACTACTGGGCGATCATCAAGGGCTCGAAGCATGTCGACCAGGCCAAGCGGCTGATCAGCTATGCCAACCAGCCGGACACCCAGGTGCGTTACGTCGAGCAGATCCCCTATGGGCCGACCAATACCCAGGCGGCGGCCAGGCTCGACCCGTCGCTGGCCAGCTGGGTGCCGACCTCGCCGCAGAACCTGCAGGGCGCCTTGGCAATGAATGTAGAGTTCTGGGTCGACCATGGCGAAGTGCTGGAACAGCGCTTCAATGCCTGGGCAACCAAATGATGTAGTTTATCGGGGCTGCCTGGCAGCCCCAATTTCCAACAGGAAGAACAACAATGACCGCCACGGAACAGACCCTGCGCCAGCAACTGGCCGCCTGCTACCGCCTGATTGCCCATTTCCGCATGTCGGACCTGATCTTTACCCACATCTCGCTGCGCCTGCCGGGCCCCGAGCACCATTTTCTGATCAACCCCTACGGCCTGCTGTTCGATGAAATCACCGCCTCGAGCCTGGTCAAGATCGACCTGCAGGGCCGGCCGGTGGAGCCCACCGAATACCCGGTCAACCCGGCCGGGTTCGTCATCCACAGCGCCATCCATGCCGCTCGCGAAGATGCCCAGTGCGTGCTGCATACCCACACCCGCGCCGGTTGCGCGGTGGCGGCGCTGGAGTGCGGGTTGCTGCCGGTCAACCAGATGTCGATGGAGTTCCATGGCAAGGTCGCCTACCACGATTATGAAGGCATCGCCCTCGACCTCGACGAGCAGCAGCGGCTGGTGGCGGACCTGGGCGACAAGCCGGTGATGATCCTGCGCAACCACGGCCTGCTGACCACCGGGCGCTCGGTGGCCGAGGCATTCTTGCGCATGTATTACCTGGAGAAGGCCTGCGACATTCAATTGGCAGCGCAGAGTGCCGGGCAGCTGGTGCTGCCGTCGGAAGCGGTGTGCGCGCATACCGAGCGGCAATTCAATGAGCCGATGCGGGGCCTGAAGCAGGGGGAACTGAATGACCCGGATGCACTGCAGCTGGCCTGGGGGGCCTTGCTGCGGATGCTGGAGCGGATTGCACCCGATTATCGCGACTGACTGACCGGTCCTATCGCAAATAAATCCGGCTCAGCCGGCCGGCAACCTGGTTGCGATGTATTGCGTTATCTGCAGGCAAAAAAAGACCTGTGGGAAGGGAGCAGTCCCTGGCCGCAGGTCTTTTTGAGTCAGGGGGGCATGTGATCAGCGCGCCTCCGGCACGATCATGCTGGCCGGTGCCTCGGCGGCACGCCGGCGCGCCACGCAGTAGTACAGCACGCTCGGCACCACCAGGCCGATCAGCCACGACACGTCCACACCACCCAGGTGCGCGACCATGGGGCCGGTGTACAGCTTGGTGTCGATGAACGGCATCTGCACCAGCACGCCCAGGGTGTAGACGCTGATGCCAGGCCAGTTCCAGCGGCCATAGCGGCCCTCCGGGTCGGCCAGGGCGGGGATGTCGTAGCGCTCTTTGGTGATGAAGTAGTAATCGACCAGGTTGACCGCGCTCCAGGGCACGAAGAAGGTCAGCAGGAACAGGATGAACGACTTGAACGCACTGAGGAACGAGTGCTGGCCGAGCAGGGCCACCAGGGTGGCGGCGCCAACGATGGCCAGCACGAACACAAGGCGTTGCACGCGGCTGATCGCCAGGTGGCCACGGAAGCCGCTGATGATGGTGGCGATGCACATGAAGCTGCCATAGGAGTTCAGCGTCGAGATGGTCACCTTGCCGAAGGCGATACTGAAGTACAGCAGCGCAGCGGTGGTGCCGGCACCGCCGAGGCCGACGATGTAGGCCACTTCATGCCCGCTGAACTGCCCGCCGGCGATTGCTGCGGCAAACACGCCGAGGATCATCGATGCCTGTGCGCCGATGACCGAGCCAAGGCCAGCGGCGAGGAAAGTCTTCACCGGCGAAGTGCTGCTCGGCAAGTAGCGCGAGTAGTCCGCCACGTAGGGGCCGAAGGCGATCTGCCAGGAGGCCGCCAGCGACACCGCGAGCAGGAAGGTGGCCCAACTGAAGTGGCGGTTTTCCAGCAATTGGCCGATGTCGGCGAGCATCAGGATGCGGCTGAACAGGTAGACGAAAGCGATGATGCCCAACACGCTGGCGACCCGGCCAATCCAGTGGATCACCCGGTAGCCGGCGAGGGTCGCGAGCACGATCACCGAGGCGAAGATAAGGATGCCGGTGCTGTCGCTGACGCTCAGCAACTGACCGATGGCTTGCCCGGACAACACCGTGCCGGTGGCGGTGAAGCCCATGTACATCAGGCACACCAGCACCATCGGGATGGCCGCGCCATACACGCCGAACTGCACGCGGCTGGAGATCATCTGCGGCAGGCCCAGGCGCGGGCCCTGGGCCGCATGCAGGGCCATCACCGCGCCGCCGATCAACTGGCCAAGCAACAGGCCGATCAGCGACCAGAACACGTCACCGCCGAGCACCACGGCCAGGGCGCCGGTGACGATGGCGGTAATCTGCAGGTTGGCGCCGAGCCAGAGGGTGAACTGGCTGTACAGCCGGCCATGGCGCTCGGCTTCGGGAATGTAGTCGATAGAGCGCCGTTCGAGCACGGATTTGCGAGACATTGAGGGCTCCACTTCATTGTTTTTGTGTCAGGGAGGAGGGCCATCGCTGCGCATGGCGCGGACGGCTTTTGCCTGATATCAGCATGTCTATACAAGTAAGGTCAAGTGAAGTTTGCGCAGCATAACAGCCAATCTGTAGTGCAAGGGTTGGCCACAACTGTGCTGGTCCCTGGCCGGAAAATGGCCTTATGCTGTTACGAAATATGTCTAGAACGCCTGAAGAAGGAAGCTGCAATGCCGCTCAAGGACCTGCTGATCGCCCTGGTGGTGATTGTCGCCTGGGGAGTCAATTTCGTGGTCATCAAGGTCGGCCTCGATGGCTTGCCGCCGATGCTGCTGGGCGCATTGCGCTTTCTGCTGGTGGCGTTTCCGGCCGTGCTCCTGGTCAGGCGACCGAAGCTGCCGTGGCGCTGGCTGATCGCCTACGGTGCGACCATCTCCCTGGGCCAGTTCGCCTTCCTCTTTCAGGCCATGTACAGCGGCATGCCACCGGGCCTGGCATCGCTGGTCTTGCAATCGCAAGCGTTCTTCACCCTTGGCTTTGCCGCGCTGTTCCTGGGTGAACGGCTGCGCCTGGCCAGTGTGCTGGGGTTGCTGGTGGCTGCCAGCGGCCTGGCGCTGATCGGCAGTGAAGACAGCGGCCATGTGCCGCTGGTGGCGCTGCTGCTGACCTTGTGTGGCGGGGCGATGTGGGGCATGGGCAACATCATTACCCGCCGCTTTGGCTCGGTGGACCTGGTGGCGCTGGTGATATGGGGCGGGTTGATTCCGCCGCTGCCGTTCCTGGCCTTGTCGTGGTGGCTGGAAGGGCCGGAGCGGATCGGCCACTCGCTGGCCAACATTGGTTGGAGTTCGGTGCTGGCACTGGCTTACCTGGCATTCGTTGCCACCATGCTCGGCTACAGCTTGTGGAGCAAACTGCTGTCGCGCCACCCGGCGGGCAAGGTGGCGCCGTTTTCGTTGCTGGTGCCGGTGATCGGCCTGAGTTCGTCGGCATGGTTGCTGGGTGAGCGGCTTACAGCAGTGCAGGGCTGGGGTGCATTGCTGGTGATGCTCGGCTTGCTGGTCAACGTGTTCGGGCCGAAGCTGGGGCAGCGGCTGCGTGCGGTCAGCGCGCAGTAGCGGAAGCGGCCGGCGCTTTTGGTAGACTTGGCCTTTTTGCAAGGCCAAGGAGCTCAACATGATCATCACCACCACCAGCCAGCTCGAAGGCCGCCCGATCGCCGAGTACCTTGGCGTGGTCAGCTCCGAATCGGTGCAGGGCATCAACTTCGTGCGCGATTTCTTCGCACGTTTTCGTGACTTCTTCGGTGGCCGTTCGCAAACGCTGGAAAGCGCCCTGCGCGAGGCCCGCGAGCAGGCCACCGAGGAACTCAAGGCGCGGGCACGGCAGTTGCAGGCTGATGCAGTGGTAGGCGTGGACTTCGAAATCAGCATGCCGTCGGTGCAAGGTGGCATGGTCGTGGTGTTCGCCACCGGCACTGCCGTGCGGCTGAAGTAGCCAAATGCCACTGGTCGGGTCTGTCGGGTTTGTCCGGGCAGTCCGCTTGTGACCGGCTAGTCTCACAGGCACAGGTCGCGTTTTTCAGGTCAGCCCATTGCTGGCCGACGCGGTCGCCACTGAATGGAGACAGGGCATGAGCGAGTCCTTTTTCGAAGACACGAACGATGCATTCCCGATCAACAGCCAGGTGCGTTGCGGTCAGGCGGCGTTCCGCCTGGGCTTTGCCCACATGACCCTGGATGAATCGGAAGACCTCAAGCCTGCACACCTGCAGCGCAGCAAGAAGGGCCGCTTCACGCCACGGGTGCCCGCCAGGAAGTAAGCCTCGAAAAAGTGAACCTGCTCACACAACCCCGCCCAACGGCGGGGTTTTTGTTGGTATTGCTTGATCCTGCTCATGGTAACCGTGGGTTGCCCTCGCGGCGGCAGCGCAGTTGTGGTCTTCTGGCGGCGCATCCAGGAAAGAGAGGATTGATTTTTCATGCGAGTCAGGGACGAGACCTATTGGCAGTGGGCCGACGCACAGTTGCACAGCCGCTGCCACGACGAAGTACTCAGCGACGGCACTTCGCTGGACATCCAGGTGCGCCTGTCGCGGCTCGGCGCCACGCAGCTGTTCCTCGGGCTCTACGGCCAGGACGGCAGGGCACTGCTGGAGGAGTACTACCCGGCGCGGCCCGGCGAAACCATGACCCGCGCGCTGGTGTGGGGTGTGGACCGGGCTCGGGCGCTGGCCACCGGTGCGCTGCCGTTGCCCGTGTTGCAGCGGCGCCTTCAGGCCTGAGGGTGGCGGGCGCCGGCGGCCTGGACGATGCGCTGGGCTGGCACCGCAAGCTGGCGCAGCAGGTAGTCGGCGAACGCCGGCTCCCAGGGCTGCAAGGCAATTGCGTCACGCATGCATGTCAGCCAGATCGCTGCGTGTTGCGCGTCGATCGGCCATTGCGCATGGAATGACGGAATACCGATCGAGCCATAGCGCTCGGCGTACAGCCGTGGCCCGCCCAGCCAACCACTGAGAAAGCACGCCAGCTTGTCGCGCGAGCCGGCGAGGTCGGCCGGGTGCATCTGCCGCACCGGGGCGGCTGCCGAGTCCTGATCCATCAGCCGATAGAAGTCGTCGACCAGCCGGCGCAGGCCGTCGATGCCGCCGACGGCCTGGTACGAAGCATCGCCAGTGCCATATGCAGGGGTAGTCATAAGGGGCTCCACAATCACGGGCCGGCATTCTAACAGGCATGAAAAAGCCCGGCCTATGCAGGCCGGGCTCCGTAAGTGGCGGCGAACCCTCAGTTCAGCGGTTCGATCACCTTGACTGCCTGCCGCTCACGGGCGGCGGGCCATTCTTGTTGCAGGGTCTGCAGCACGCGGCCGACGAACTCGGTGTCGGCGGCGGCCTTCTTACCGACGTAGCCCTGGCCACGGCGGTAGACCTTGAAGCGGGCGCGCATGCTGGGCAGGTGCGCTTCGAATTCATCTTCGACCGTGTTCGGCGGCAGGCGGTCGATGCGCACCTCGCCGGTCTGGCTGACCCACAGCAGGTGGTCGTCGAGGCTGTCCTTGCGTACCGCAAACAGCTGGGCCAATTGGTCGATAGTCGGATTGTTGTTCAAGTTCATCATAAAGCCCCCATCACCTATTTGTTGTTGATTGTCACAGTTGGCGCCACAGGTTGTAGCGCACTACCAAGGCTGCTACAGCAGCATCGCAACAGGGGCTTTCTCACGCTGCCTTTTGGACAGATTCCCTCTCCACGGACGGCCTGCGTTACCGCGCAAGCCGTCTGGAACACCCTTGCCACCGCTCCCGATCAGGGAGACGGCTTCATCATGCACAAGGCAGATGAAGGGCGTCAATGGTTTTGTAGTGAATATTTTTATGCACTACATTTTGTCTTACAATCCAGTCGGCGGTGACTCAGTGGTCGAGGTTGGAGAGGATCTGGAACGCCGCGCGCACACGGGCTTCGTTGGGGTAATTGCGGTTGGCAAGCAGGACGATGGCCTTGCCTTCGGACGGGATGAACGCGGCGTAGACGCCGAAACCGTTGGTGGATCCGGTCTTGTTGTACCAGGCTGCGGGCAGGGCCGGGAGCGCTGGGTTCAGGCGTTGGGTGGCCTGGGGCTCACGAATCAGCCGCGAGCTGTTGCCGTCGACCAGCGTGTCCAGCGCGACCGGGTACGGGTAGCGTTCCCAGCCCAGGCCCTGGGTCATGGCGCCCACCTTGAAGTAGCCGGCCTGGGTGATTTCGGTGGCCTTGCGCAGTGCCGGCGGCAGTTCGGCAGGCTGCATGTGCAGACGTACGTAGCGCAGCAGGTCGCTGGCGCTGGTCTTGATGCCGTAGGCTTCGTCGGCATAGGGGCCGGGGCTGACGCGTACCGGGCGGTTTTGCGCGTCATAGCCTTGGGCATACAGGCCCTGCGCGCTCTGCGGTACCTGCAGGTACGTGTGTCGCAAGCCCATCTGCGGCAGCAGGTGTTGGGTCATGACCTCGGCGAAGGGGCGTTGTTGCGCACGCGCCGCGAGGTCGCCGAACAGGCCCAGGCTCGGGTTGGAATAGCAGCGCTGGGTGCCGTGCTCGGTGCGCGGCTGCCAGTTACGGAAGAACGCCAGGGCCTGCTCTGGGGTCTGCACCTCATCGGGGAACTGCAACGGCAGGCAATCGGCGCTGTAGGCACCGAATTCCAGCACGCTGTCATCGCCCAGCGGCGCGCCGGCCAGTGCAGGCTGGTAGCGCCGAGCAGGGGCCTCGAGGTCCAGTTTGCCTTCGGCACTGGCCAGGGCGGCGAGGGTGGCGGTGTAGGTCTTGCTCAGCGAGCCGATCTCGAACAGGGTATCGGCGCTGACCGCCTTGCCATCGGCCTTGCTGGCCACGCCATAGCTGAAGTAATGCGCCTGGCCGTTGGCATAGACCGCCACGGCCATGCCGGCGATGTCCTGCGCTTTCATCAGGGGCCGGATGACTTCGTCCACCCGGCCTTGCAAAGGCTCGGCAGCGTGCGCCGAGGCGAAGCCGAACAGGATGAACAGTGGAGCAAGACGTACGAGCGGCATGCAAAGGTCCTTTTCGTGGATGTGTCCGTTGAGCGACACCGATGGGGGTTCCGGCGTTAGCAGGAAAAAACCCGAGACCTTATCGTCTGGCCCTGCACAACGACAAGATGGAAACTGTTATGAAGTATTTGCGCATGTTGTTCGACAACTTCACCCTGTGCCTGCTCGGGGTGGTGCTGATCGCTACCGTGCTGCCGTGCTCGGGCGACGGCGCGGTGTATTTCGGCTGGCTGACCAACCTGGCGATCGGCCTGCTGTTCTTCCTGCACGGTGCCAAGCTGTCGCGCGAGGCCATCATTGCCGGTGCTGGCCATTGGCGCCTGCATCTGTTGGTGTTCTCCTGCACCTTCGTGATGTTCCCGTTGCTGGGCCTGGCGTTCAAGCCACTGTTCGTGCCGCTGGTGGGCAACGAACTGTACCTCGGCGTGCTGTACCTGTGCGCGCTGCCCGCTACCGTGCAGTCGGCCATCGCCTTCACCTCGCTGGCCCGCGGCAATGTGCCGGCTGCCATCTGCAGCGCAGCGGCTTCCAGCCTGATCGGTATCTTCCTCACGCCGCTGCTGGTGATGATGCTGCTCGGCGCCAGTGGCGATACCGGTTCGGGGCTGGACGCCGTGTTGAAGATCACGCTGCAGTTGTTGGTGCCGTTCGTGGCCGGGCAGATCGCGCGGCGCTGGATCGGTGCCTGGGTCAAGAAAAATGCCCGCTGGCTCAAGGTCGTCGACCAGGGTTCGATCCTGCTGGTGGTCTACACCGCGTTCAGCGAGGCCGTGGTCACCGGCCTGTGGCACACCGTGTCGCCGCAGCACCTGGCCGGGCTGTTCGCCGTCTGCGGCATCCTGCTGGCGGTGGTGCTGTTCGGTACACGTCTGCTGGGCAAGGTGCTTGGCTTCAGCCTGGAAGACCGCATCACCATCCTGTTCGCCGGCTCCAAGAAGAGCCTGGCCACCGGGGTGCCGATGGCCCAGGTGCTGTTCGTCGGTAGCGGCATCGGGGCGATGATTCTGCCGCTGATGCTGTTCCACCAGATCCAGTTGATGGTGTGTGCGGTGCTGGCGCAGCGCTACGCCAGCCGCGAGCAGGTGGGTGAGGGCGCTACCGCTTCGTCCTGATGCACTCATGTTGCCTGTTGCGGCCTTTTCGCGGGCACGCCCGCTCCCACAGGATGTGCACCCGTCTTGAGAGCGGTGCGGTACTTGTGGGAGCGGGCGAGCCCGCGAAGAGGCCGGAACAAGTTATCTTGCTTGCCCGGAACTGCGCTCGCGCAATGCCTTCCCCACCTCGGCCTCGATCTTGTAGGCCGGCCCCTCCAGCTCTTCGTAGTTGCGCGTATAGCGCCTGGCAAACTCATTCACCCCAAGCTGCTGATACTGCTGCACATGCTTGAGCTCATGGGCCCACAACGCGACGTTGTCCTCGGCATCACTGGCATGGCGAAAGATGATGGTGTCGATCAGCGTCACTGCGTTCACGTCCGGGTTCTGCAGCATGGCGTTGGCCGCCGTGACCTGCTGCTCGTCACCGACCCGGTAGCGCGCGGCATCGAGCACGGCAAAGTCATACCAAGGTTCCAGTTGCGCGCGAATGTGCAACGGGATCGGTTGGCTGCCGCTGGCAGTGGCCTCGTCGCGCGCCTGTTGCAAGGCAAACGCCAGGCTGCCCGACGCCACGGTCTCGACATCCTTGAGCACTTGCCCGGCCTGGCCGGGGTCGATCGGCGCGCAGAAACAGCCCATCAGGCACACTTGATACTGCCCAGGCGGGCAGGCCTGTTCGGCCAGGGCAGGGGCTGCCAGCAGCAGCCCCAACAGCAGGTTAATCCGCTTCATTCAGTGCCCTGTCGACAAAGCCCTTGCTGGCATCGAGCAACTGCTGTTGCACCGCTTCACTGGCGAGCATGCGCCCGACCACCAGTGCGCCGACGCACTGGCTGATCAGCACCCAGGCCAGCGCCGGGTCTTCCAGGGTTTCGCTCCACGCCGCGTGCAAGCCTACCAGCCAGTGCTCGGCCTCTTCGCGCACGGGCTGTTCGGCGCGGGCGATTTCCACGCCCAGCGGCGGTAGCGGGCAGCCGCCCTCGGCATTGTGCAGGTGGGCCAGGCTCAGGTACTGCTGCAGGCAGCGGCCCAGGCGTTCGCGGCTGGCACCCTGGTTGGCCAGGCGGGCCAGCGGGCTGTTGCACAGTTCCTGACGGACCACTTCGGTGAACAGGTCGTCCTTGGACGGGAAATGGTTGTAGAAGGCGCCGCCGGTCAGGCCGATGGCTTTCATCAGCCCGGCCACGCCGGTACTGGCGAAACCGCCGCGCTTGGCCAGCGCGCCGCTGCTGGCCAGCAGCCTGTCGCGGGTCTGTTGCTTGTGTTCGGTGGAGTAGCGCATGCACGACCTCTTCGCGCTGCTTGACGATGGGGGCGATCATAACATAGCGTTCGTTTACTAAACGATCATTCACCAATGGAGGCAGGCATGGCAGAACAACAAAAGGTGGTGCTGGTGATCGGGGCCGGGGACGCCACCGGCGGCGCGATCGCCAAGCGCTTCGCCCGTGAGGGCTATGTCGCTTGTGTCACCCGGCGCCAGGCAGAAAAGCTGCAGCCGCTGATCGATGAGATCCGCACTGCAGGGGGCCAGGCCCATGGTTTCGGCTCGGATGCACGCAAGGAGGAAGAGGTTGCCGAACTGGTAGAAACCATCGAGCGTGACATCGGCCCGATCGAGGCCTACGTCTTCAACATCGGCGCCAATGTGCCTTGCAGCATTCTTGAGGAGACGCCGCGCAAATACTTCAAGATCTGGGAAATGGCCTGTTTCGCCGGCTTCCTCACGGCCCAGGCCGTTGCGCGGCGCATGGTCACCCGTGAACGTGGCACCCTGCTGTTCACCGGCGCCACCGCGGGCACCCGCGGCGCTGCCGGTTTCGCCGCGTTCGCCGGCGCCAAGCACGGGTTGCGCGCCTTGGCCCAGAGCATGGCGCGGGAGCTGGGGCCACGGAACATCCATGTTGCCCATGTGGTGGTGGATGGTGCCATCGACACTGCGTTCATCCGCGACAGTTTCCCTGAGCGCTACGCGCTGAAGGATCAGGACGGCATTCTCGACCCGGCGCACATCGCCGACAGCTACTGGTTCCTGCACGCCCAGCCCCGCGATGCCTGGACCTTCGAACTGGACCTGCGCCCGTGGATGGAGCGCTGGTAAGCCTGACTGACCAAGGAGTGTGACGCATGAGCAAGACCGTGGAGTTCTACTTCGACCTGGGCAGCCCAGCCAGTTACCTGGCCTGGACCCAGCTGCCGGCCCTCTGTGCCCGGCATGGCGCAACCCTGGTGTACCGGCCAATGCTGCTTGGCGGCGTGTTCCAGGCCACCGGCAACGCTTCGCCGGCGATGATCCCTGCCAAGGGCCGCTACATGTTCACCGACCTGGGCCGTTATGCCCGTCGCTATGGCGTGCCCTTCGGGATGCCGGCGGGGTTTCCGGTGAATACGCTGACGCTGATGCGCGGCGCGATCGGCACGCAGTTGCGTTCACCTGCGCAGTTCGAAGCATTGGTGGCGGTACTGTTCAGGGGGATGTGGGAACAACAGCGCAACCTGAGTGAGGCTGCGACGCTGGACGCAACCCTGAGCCAGGCGGGTTTCGACCCTGCGGCGTTTCAGGCCCTGGCGGTGGATGGCGAGGTCAAGGCCGAACTCAAGCGCGTGACTGAAGAGGCCGTGGCGCGGGGGGTGTTTGGTGCGCCGACCTGCTTTGTCGGCGGGGAGATGTTCTTCGGCCAGGATCGCCTGGATTTCGTCGAACAAGCGCTGAGCCGTTGAGGTGGGATGGCCTCGCCCTTGGCGAGGCCAAACCTGGCTCAGAAATTCGCCGGGGTGTTGGCGCTGATGATTTCCGCCTCGTCCTGGCCAATGTTCTTGAAGCTGTGCGGCAGGGTGGTGGGGATGTAGTAGCCATCGCCCGAGTTGAGGATACTCACCTGGCCATCGACCCACAGCTCCACGGTGCCGCGGGTGACCAGGCCGCATTCTTCGCCTTCGGCATGCACGATCGGCTCACCGGAATCGGCACCCGGGGCGTAAAGCTCGCGCAGCATGCGCATCTGCCGGGCCTCGACGCTGGCACCGACCAGCAGCATGCGCAGGCCATTACGGCCCAGGTCCGGCTGCTCGCTGGCACGGAACACGAAGCGCTCTTCACGCACCGGCTCGTCGAAGCTGAAGAACTCGGCCAGGGTCATGGGGATCCCTTCGAGGAGTTTTTTCAGGGAGCTGACCGAAGGGCTGACACGGTTCTGTTCGATCTGCGAGATCGTCGAGTTGGTCAACCCGCTGCGGCGGGCCAGTTCCCGTTGGGAGAGGTTGTTGCGTTCACGCACCAGTTTGAGTCGCGTCCCCGTGTCCATAGCCGCCTTGTAATCAGAGGTGTTTAAAATAATTAGCGACGCATTAAAACACACTCTGCACGCTTGCGCGCTGTGCTTTCAGACGCGTTGGTCCCGCGGCAGCGGCCACAGCCCGACCAGCAGTAACAGCAGTGCCACTGCCAGGAACGGCAGGCGTGGATCGATGGCATAGACCAGCGTCCCGGCCAGCGGGCCGATCACCGCGCCCATGCCCTGGGCTGCGCCAATGGAGCCAGCGGTGGCGCCTTGTTCCGAGGCCTGCATGGCATTGGCCGCCAGCGCGGAAAACGCCGGGAACACAAAGCCCATGCCGGCTGCGGCGACAAAGTAGCAACTCCACAGCCATGGCGCCGTGGTGGCCAGCGCGCCACAGGCGAAGCCCAGCGCCGACACGCTGGCGCCTACCCGGATCATCTTCAAGGGCGGCCACTCCAGCTGGCGCAGCAGTACCTGCGACAGGATCAACGCGACCCCGACGGTGGTCAGGGCGATGCCGGCCGCCTGTGCGGCATCGGTCGGCGCCAGCTGCAGGCGGTCGAGGGCGAAGAAACCGACGACGATCTGCGACACGGTGACACTGAGCATGGCGCTGAACGCCACCAGCAGCGGCCGGCGCAGCCGCGGGTCGTTGAGCCTGACAGGGCTCGGCGCCTGGTTGTGTGAGAGGGGCTTGGGTTTGAGCTTGAACAGCAGCACCAGGAAGGCGCTGGCCGGCAGCAGCGACATGACGTGAAACGGCAGGCTCAGGCTGTGCCGTGCCAGTACGGCCGCCAGCGCCGGCCCTACCACCAGGCCGACGGCATTCGCCGCGCCCAGCGAAGCCATGGCCCGCGCCCGGCGCTGCGGTTCGACATGGTCAGCGATCAGCGCGTTGCAGCCCACCGGGATGGCGGCGTAGAAGGCACCGATGCAGCCACGTGCCAGCATCAGGCCGACGAACGCCAGGCCCGCCCCCGGCAACCAGCGCAGCGCGCCTTCGACGAACAGGCACAGCAGCCAGTAGGCCAGGGTGAAGCCGGCGCTGCCCAGCAGCAGGATACGACGACGCCCCAGGCGGTCGGACAGCCGCCCCCACGGACGCGCCAGCAGCACCCAGACCACGCCGGCCACGGTCACCGCCGCGCCGGCCTGCCAGGTGGCCATGCCCAGCAGGCGCGAGATCGGCCCGATCAGTGCGACGAAGGCCATCATCGACATGGTGCAGGCCATGTTGGCCAGCAATAGCGGGCGAATGTCCAGGGTGTTGGCAGGGGTAAGCAGGGCAGGGTCCTTTGCAACGTTCATCGGGCAGTCCAGGGCAGGTCGACAATGAAGCTGTCGAGCTTAATGAGAATGATTGTTGTTTGTCGAGCTGCCCGGGCATCAGCCTGTCATTCGCTGCGCCGCACCGGGCCAGGCCACATGCTACGCAACACGCCGTCCCGGCGCACCAACGCATGCATCAGCGCAGCCCCCAGATGCACCAGCACCGTGGCGAACAGCAGGTAGCCGGCCCAGCCATGGGCCTGGCGCAGCACGGCATACAGCTGCAGGTCATGCGGGACGATCGCCGGCAGCTGCAGGGGGCGTGGATAGCCGCCCGCCGACAGCATCGCCCAGCCCAGCAGCGGCATGGCCAGCATCAGGCCGTAGAGCAGCAGGTGCGAGGCGCCTGCGGCGAAGCGCTGCAACGCGGGCAGGTCGGCGGGCAGCGGCGGGTGCGGCAAGGCCAGGCGCAGGCCTATGCGCACGATCACCAGCACCAGCAATGCCAGGCCCGTGGCCTTGTGCAGTTCGACCAGCAGCGGATGGCGCGGTGAAAGGTCGCCGACCATGCTCACGCCGATGAACAGCATGCTGATGATCAGGATTGCCATCAGCCAGTGAACCAGGCGTGCCAAGGGGTGAAAGACTTCGGGTTTCATCGCTGTGCTCCTGCGCCGAGGGACTCGCGGCTGCGGCGGTTGAAGGATTCCGAGTAGGCGGCCGAACGGGCGGCGAGGATCGGGTCGCCCGAGGCTTCTATGCCGCTGGGCAGAATCAAGGGATCGAAGTTCAGGTCACGGCAGGCGCCTTGCTCGGGGGCGTCGACGTGCTCGACCACCAGGGTGCCGGCATCGACGCTGCGCCGCTCGGCCGGCCATGGCCGGGCCGGGTCGTCCACCGCATCGCCCTGGTCGGCCAGTACCAGGCGCAGGGTCCAGCGCAGCGGCCCTTGGGCCAGACGCTGTTGCAGGTCGTGCTGGAGGAACTGCTTGTCGTCGACCTGGCCGGGCAGGGCGGTGAATGGCGTCTGCGGCTCGAGCTGCCAGCGCACCGGGTGCGCCGTGCCGCTGGCATCGATCAGGCGGAAGGCGTTGATGCTGTGGTACTGGGTGCTGGCGAAGCTGTCGCTGGGCTTGTAGCCCGCTGCCCACTGGCGAAACGCCGCGCTTTCCGGGTGGGCGGCGAAGAATGCCTGCAGCTTTGCCGGGTCCGGTTTGCCGGTGGCCGGGTCTGGCGCGCCTGCCAGCACCTGATCGTAGAAGCCCTGCGGGTTGCTGACCGCCAGCACGGGCGGGTTGTTCATGCCAGTGCGCCAGACCTGGCCGTCATCGGTGCTCAGCTGGATCGCCAGGCTGCGCACCGGTACGCCGGTGTCCGGGGCGAATGGGTTGGCACCGCCGATGGCGAAGCGGCCGATCACCGGCACCTGCGCCTGGCTGAAGGCCCGCGCAGTCGACAAATTAGCGGCCAGGCCGCTGGGCTGGAAGTAGCCGCTGACGCACAGGCCCTTGGCGTGGTTCTTGCGGTAGCCTGGATGGTGGCCGGCCTGGGCTTCGAAGGTGTCGATGATGCGTTGCGGGGTCAGTTGCGGCCCGCCGATCCAGCCGGCCGCATAGGCGAAACCGGCGCCCAGCGCCAGCATCACGGCGCCTATGCCGGCCAGGCGCAGCGCCTTGGCGGGGCCTTGCAAGGGTGAGTTCATGGTCGTCATCCGGTTCAGTGAAGGTGCCGGTACGACGGGGCAGGGAAAAACTTATTCCATCGATGGGAATAGATTTTCTTGCCAGGCGTCTGCCCCATACACTGACAACCCCAGCGCCCGGTACCTGACCATGCACGATCTGGACGAACAGCAGTGGCGCGAGTTGCTGCAGCGCCTGCGCCGCTTTGCCCTGTGGCTGACCCGCGAGCCCGGCAGCGCCGATGACCTGGTCCAGGCCACGGTCGAGCGCGCCTTGAGCCGCCGTGGCCAGCAACGCCAAGCCGAGGCCTTGCGCGCCTGGCTGTTCACCATTCTCTACCGACTGTTTCTCGACGGTAAGCGCCGCGAGCGCTTGCATGCGCGCTGGCTGTCGTGGTTCGGCCGCGGTGCAATGGCAGATGAGGCGGTGGGTGACAATACCGAGGACATCGTCCTGGCCCAGGCCGACTTGCAGGCCTTCGCCCAGCTGTCGACCGAGCAGCGGGCCTTGTTGCTGCTGGTCAGCATCGAGGGGCTCAGTTACAAGGAAGCGGCAGCGGCCCTGGAGATTCCTATCGGCACGGTGATGTCGCGCCTGTCGCGTGCCCGTGCTGCCTTGCGTGAACTGACCGAAGGCAACCCCCAGCCGCCGGCCTTGCGGAGACTCAAATGACACGCCTGATTCCTGGTGAAGACGAACTGCACGCTTTTGTCGACGACCGCCTTGAGCCGGCGCGGCGTGCCGAGGTACAGGCCTGGCTGGCGGCCAATCCACAGCAGGCGGCGCGGGTCGAGGCCTGGCGCAATGACGCCAGGCGCCTGCGCGCGGCGCTGGCCGGCGTTGGTGAGCAGCCCGGTGTAGCGACGCTTGACCTGCGCCAGGTACAGCAGCGGGTGCGTCAGCGCCGGCAGCGGCGCCTGGCTTCGGCTGCGGTGTTGCTGCTGGCGCTGGGTGTCGGCGGGCTGGGGGGCTGGCAGGCACGGCAGGTGACCTTGGCCAGCCATGAGCTGCCGATGGCTGATGCGGTGCAGGCCCATCGGTTGTTCGCCAGCAGCGAAGCGCTGGATATCCAGGCCAGTGACCCGGCGCAGCTGCGCGATTGGCTGGGCCGGCATTTCAACCGCGTGGGGCCGTTGCCGGATCTGGCGGGGTATGGTTTTCAGCCGGTCGGGGCGCGCTTGCTCAGCAATGAGCAGGGACCGGCGGCGTTGTTGGTGTTCCAGGACCGCAACGGCCAGCGCATCAGCCTGTTCCTGCGCTCGCCGGGTGACCGCTATGAGCGCATGCCGCAGGGGCAGCGGGTCGATGGGCAGTTGGAGGCGCGCTACTGGTCGCATGGGGCGTACAACTTTGCCCTGGTCAGTGCGGCGGACGATGGGCGCGGGGCGGGGGTTGGGGAGGCATTGCGGCTGGGGCTTTAATGGGGATCGTGTGTGCATCTTCGCGGGCAAGCCCGCTCCCACAGGTATTTCACTTTTCTCAGGGACAGTGAAATACCTGTGGGAGCGGGCTTGCCCGCGAAAGCGTCGGAACAGGTCAGCTCAGTTCGAGCCAGATCGGCGCATGGTCCGAAGGTTTCTCCATCCCGCGCAGCTCATAGTCCACACCGGCCGCCTTGATCCGCGGCACCAGGGCCTGGGAGGCCATGATCAGGTCGATGCGCAGCCCGCGCTTGGGTTCGTCCTCGAAGCCACGGCTGCGGTAGTCGAACCAGCTGAAGCGGTCGGCCACCTCCGGGTGCAGGTGCCGGAAACTGTCCACCAGGCCCCAGCCCTTGAGGCGTTCCATCCACTCGCGCTCTTCCGGCAGGAAGCTGCACTTGCCGGTTTTCAGCCAGCGCTTGGCGTTGTCCGGCCCGATGCCGATGTCGCAGTCCTGGGGCGAGATGTTCATGTCGCCCATCACCAGTACCGGCTGGTCGTTCTTGAACTGTTCTTCGAGCAGCGCCTGCAGGTCGCTGTAGAAGCGCTGCTTGGCCGGGAACTTGGTGGGGTGGTCGCGGCTTTCGCCTTGCGGGAAGTAGCCGTTCATGACCGTGATCGGATTGCCGTCGGCATCGGCGAAGGTGCCCCAGATGAAGCGGCGCTGGGCATCCTCTTCATCCGTGGCAAACCCTTTGAACAGGCTCAACGGCGCCTGGCGCGAGAGCAGCGCAACCCCGTAATGGCCCTTCTGGCCATGGTAATGCACGTGGTAGCCCAGCGCCTGGACATCGGCCAAGGGGAACTGATCGTCGCTGACCTTGGTTTCCTGCAGGCCGATCACGTCCGGCTGGTGCTTTTCGATCAGCGCCGCCAGCTGGTGCGGGCGGGCCCGCAGGCCGTTGATGTTGAAACAGACGATCTTCATGGAAAGACAATCCTGGTAAAAGGCCGGATGCTAGCCGACATCGGCGTTCATCACCAGCATGGCAGCCTCGTTCAGGCACTGCTAACGTGCTGGTGGAGGTGAACGATGCGCAGTGGAGCACCTCCAAGGCACTGACATGCCCTTTCCAGGAGGACTACCCGCGATGCCCGAAGCCACTGCCGCCCAGGCGCGTATCTGCACCCTCGATGACGGTTACAGCCGTGAGGCACGTTCGCTGTTGTACAACGCCTACCGCAACGAGCCGACCTTCGCCTATATCTTCGAAGCCCAGCGCCCGGGCTACGAGCGCCGGCTGCGGGTGATGGTGCGCGAGTGGGTGCGTCAGCACTTCTATCTGCAGTTGCCGGCCATTGGCCTGTTGCTCGATGACCGCCTGATCGCCCTGGCCCTGATCGTGCCGCCGCAACGCCGCTTGGGTGTGGCCGACAGCTGGGCCTGGCGTTTGCGCATGCTGCTGGGCACCGGCCAGCGCTGCACCCGGCGTTACATGGATTACCAGGCGGCGCTGGCCAGCTGCCTGCCGACCGGGCAGGTGCACATGCTGCCGCTGCTGGGTGTGCATCCGCAGTTTCGTGGCTACCACTACGGCGAACAATTGTTACAAGCTGTTCATGACTGGTGCGCGGAAGACCCCAATACCCAGGGCGTGGTGCTGGACTCTGGCAACGAGCATTACCTGGCCTTTTATGCACGCCAGGGCTACGAAGAGATTGGTGAAGTGGCGGTAGGGCCAATCCGGGAGAGGGTGTTTTTTCATCCCAATCCCGTGTCATCCATGCCATCAATTGCCTGAAGAGGGCCGCCAGGCGCCTCCCTTGAGCGCCTGGCTCTGGTAGCATGCGCCGCATGACGTATTCAGGAAGACTAACCTGGGGCCTGGTTTTCTGGGCCGCCAGTTTCGCAGCATGGGGCCAGAGCGAGTTGCTGGTGAAGGTAAAACCAGCCAACAAGGCGCTCAAGGCCAATGTCGAAGGCTATATCGGTACCTTGGGAGACCGCGATGAAGAAGCGCTGCTGCGTTTCAGTCGCGGGGCCCAGGAGCAGGCGCGCAAGGCCGCGCAGGCACTTGGCTACTATCAGGCGCAGATCGACACCGAGGTCAAGCCGCCTGCCAAGGCCGACCAGCATCCACAACTGATCATCAAGATCGACCCCGGCGAGCCGGTGCGCCTGCGCAATGTGACGGTGCGCATCGAGGGGCCGGCCAGCGAGATGAAAGCCTTTCGCGTGCCTGACAGCAGGGCCCTGCGTGCCGGCGAACAGCTCAACCACGGCCTGTACGAAGACGCCAAGCGGCTGATCCAGAACCAGGCCTCGCGCTATGGCTTCTTCAGTGGCCACTTCACGCGCCAGCGCCTGGCGGTCGACCCGCAGGCAGGCGTGGCGGATATCGAGCTGGTTTACCAGAGCGGTCCGCGCTATCGCCTCGGGGCGGTGAAATTCAGCGGTGACACGCCGCTGGACGAAGACCTGCTGCAACGCATGGTCTCGTTCAAGCCCGGCACGCCTTACGATTCCGAACTGATCGCCGGGCTCAACAACGACCTGCAATCGAGTGGCTATTTCGAAGGGGTGCGGGTCGATGCCGCGCCCACTGCTGCAGTTGGCGAAAACATCCCGGTGGATGTCCAGCTCGACACCCGCAAGCCACGCACCATGGGCCTGGGCCTGGGCTTTTCGACCGACGTCGGCCCGCGTGGCAAGGCCAACTGGACGCGGCACTGGGTCAACCCGCAAGGCCACAGCTATGGCTGGGAAACCGAACTGTCGGCACCGCGGCAAAACGTCGGTTTGTGGTACGACGTACCCCTTGATCCCCCGTTGACCGACAAGCTGCGCTTCGCCGGCGGCTACCAGAACGAGGAAATCGCCGGCACCGACACCCTCAGCAAGCTGCTGACGGTCGGCCCGGAGTGGCACAGCAAGCTGCCCAGCGGCTGGCAGCGGGTGATCTCGCTCAAGTACCAGCGCGAAGAGTATCGCCTGGGCGATGATTCGGGGCTGAGCAAGTTGCTGATGCCAGGCGTGAGTTTTTCCTACCTGCGCAGCGACAACCGCATCGACCCGCACAACGGCTACCGCTTGCAGTTCGACACCCAGGTGGCCAAGGAAGGGCTGATGTCCGATACCAACCTGTTGCATGGCAATGTCCTGCTCAAGGGCCTGACCACCCTCGGCCACAATCATCGCCTCCTCGGGCGGGTGCAGTTCGGCGGCAGTGCCACCAACGGCTACAAGAACAACATCCCGCCGTCGCTGCGCTTCTTCGCCGGCGGCGACCAGAGCGTGCGCGGCTACGACTACCAGACCCTGTCGCCGAAGAACAGTGACGGCGACCGCATCGGTGGCCGCTACCTGGTCGCCGGCAGTGTCGAGTACCAGTACTCGCTGGCCGAGAAATGGCGGGTGGCAACCTTCGTCGACCAGGGCAACGCGTTCAACACCCTGGAGCTGCCCAGCCTCAAGACCGGGGTCGGTATCGGGGTGCGCTGGGTATCGCCGGTAGGGCCGCTGCGCCTGGACCTGGCCAAGGCCCTCGATGACGATGGCGGTATCCGCCTGCACTTTTCCATGGGGCCCGAGCTGTGATGCGTGTGTTGAAATTCATTTTGCTGGGGGTGCTTGGCAGTGTGCTGCTGGTGGCCCTGGCGCTGGGCGTGTTGCTGGGTACCGAAGGCGGCAGCCGCTGGGCACTCGGCCGGGTGCCTGGGTTGGTCATCGATGATTTCCAGGGCCGCCTGGCGGGCACCTGGCAGGCCAGCCGGTTGAGCTGGGTGGACGGTGGCAACCGTGTGCAAGTCGAGGCGCCATTGCTGAGCTGGTCGCCGGCCTGCCTCCTGCGCGCCACGCTGTGCATCGACCAGTTGCATGCCCGGCAGGTCGACATGGCCTTTGCGCCAAGCGAGCAGCCGGCCGACAGCAGCCCGCTGCAACTGCCGGCGTTGCACTTGCCGGTGGCGATCGAAGTCGGCGAGGTCAAGGTGGGGCAATTGCGCCTGGATGGCAGCGATCTGCTTGGCGACCTGCACCTGGCGGCGCACTGGACGGCCGGCGGCCTGCGCATCGACAGCCTGCAGCTGCAGCGTGACGAGTTGCGCGTGGATGTACAGGGCGACCTGCAGCCGGAGGGTGATTGGCCGCTGCAGCTGCAAGGGCAGGTGCAGTTGCCTGCCGTGGAAGGCAAGGCCTGGCAACTGGCGCTCACCGCCAAGGGCGAATTGCAGAAGTCGCTCATCCTCGACGCCACCAGCAGCGGCTACCTCGACGCCCACCTGAGCGGGCAGGTGCAGGCCCTTGCCGAGCATTTGCCGGCAACAGTGCAGATCCGAGCCGATGCCTTCAAGCCAACGGCCTCGTTGCCCGACACGTTGCAGTTCAACCAGCTCGTGCTCAATGCCCAGGGTGACCTGCTCAACGGCTATCAACTGTCGGGCAGTGCCAGCCTGCCGGCGGAGCAGGCACCGATCGCACTGGCGCTGGCCGGCAAGGTGGACGCCAAGGGCGCCAAGCTGGATGCCCTGGACCTGACGGCCAGCGACACCCAGCGCGTCAAGCTGCAGGCCAGTGCGGACTGGCAGCAGGCGCTGAAGGCCGACGCCCAGCTGGACTGGCAGGACTTTCCGTGGCTGCGCCTGTACCCGCTGGAAACGCCGCCGCAGGTTACCCTCAAGCGCTTCAATGCCCAGGTTCAGTACCACGATGGCACTTACCAAGGCACTTTCAACGGTGACCTCGACGGCCCGGCCGGGGCGTTCACCCTGGCCAGCCCGTTCGAGGGTGACCTGGGTCAGGTGCGCTTGCCACAGCTGGCGCTGACCGCCGGGCAGGGCAAGGCGGCGGGCAGCGTCGCGCTGCGCTTCGCCGATACCCTGGCCTGGGACGTCGACCTGCAGTTGTCGGCCCTGGACCCGGCGTACTGGCTCGCCGAGCTGCCCGGTACCCTGGCCGGGCCACTGCGCAGCAAAGGTGAATTGAAAGGCGAGCAGCTCAGCCTGGATGCCCGGCTCGACCTCAAGGGGCGCCTGCGCGGGCAGCCGGCGGTGCTCAAGGTTGAGGCACAGGGGGCCGGGCAGAACTGGACGCTCGGCGCGCTGGCCGTGCAACTGGGCGATAACCGTATCAACGGCAGCGGCAGCCTGCAGCAACGCCTGGCCGGGCGTGTCGACCTCGACCTGCCACGGCTCGGTCAGCTGTGGCCGAGGCTGCAAGGGCAGGCCAAGGGGCGCCTGGACGTCAGCGGCACGCTGAGCGCGCCGCAGGGCAGCCTCACCTTGCAGGGGCTGCAACTGGCGCAGGAGGAAAACCGCATCCAGCGGCTTGATCTGGACGCGCGCCTGGACAGCGCCCAGCGTGGGCTGCTCGAGCTCAAGGCCAATGGCATCCGCCTGGGTGATACGGTACTGGGGACCTTGCAGGCCAATGGCAAGGGCGATATCCGTCAGCAGGCACTGACCCTGGCTCTGGACGGTCCACAACTCAAGCTCGACCTGGGTCTGGATGGTCAGCTGAACAAAGGTGACTGGCGTGGTCGTCTGGCCAGTGGCAGGATCCAGGCCGGGGGCCAGGACTGGCAATTGCAGGCCCCGGCCCGTTTGCAGCGACTGGCCAGTGGCCAAATGGATTTCGGTGCCCACTGCTGGCGCTCCGGCCAGGCCAGCCTGTGCGGCGAGGACCAGCGCCTGGCGCCGGAGCCGCGTCTGCGCTATCACCTCAAGCAGTTCCCGCTGGACAGCCTGGCCCAATGGCTGCCGAAGGACTTTGCCTGGCAGGGCATGCTCAATGCCGACGTTAACCTGGATATCCCGGCCAGCGGGCCGAAAGGCAGCGTTCGTGTCGATGCCAGTGGCGGTACCTTGCGCATTCGCGACAAGGGCCGCTGGATCGACTTCCCTTACCAGGCCCTGCGCCTGGACAGTACCCTGGCGCCACGCCGGGTCGATACGCGCCTGGATTTTCGCGGCGAACGCCTGGGTGAACTGAGCCTGAACACGCGCCTCGATCCACTGGGCAAGAACAAACCGCTGTCGGGCGACTTCCGCCTGGTCGGGCTGGACCTGTCGATCGCCCGTCCTTTCCTGCCGATGGTCGAGCGCCTGGCCGGTCAGTTGAGTGGCAGCGGGCGCTTGTCCGGCACCTTGCTGGCGCCACAGGTCAACGGCAGCCTGATGCTCAGCGGTGGCGAGGTCAGTGGTGCCGAGTTGCCAGTCAGCCTGCAGGACCTGTCGCTGCAGGCCTTGATCGCCGGTGAGCAGGTCCAGCTCAACGGTGGCTGGCGCAGCGGGCAAGCCGGGCGCGGCCAACTCAACGGTCACCTGACCTGGGGCCAGGCCCTGGGCATGGACCTGCGGCTACAGGGCCAGCAGCTGCCCGTGACCGTCGAGCCCTACGCCACACTGGAAGTTGCGCCAGACCTGAACCTGCGCCTGATCGACGACAAACTGGCGGTGACCGGCAAGGTGCTGGTGCCCAAAGGCAAGATCGTCGTGCGCGAGTTGCCACCCTCGACCGTCAAGGTCTCGGACGACACGGTCATCGTCGGCCACCAGACCGAAGCGGGCAAGCCGCCCATGGCGATGGCCATGGACATCGATGTGGTCGTGGGGCAGGACAAGCTGTCGTTCAGCGGCTTCGGCCTGACCGCCAACCTGCTTGGCCATGTGCACATCGGCGACAACATGGACACCCGTGGCGAATTGAGCCTGGCTGATGGTCGCTACCGTGCCTACGGTCAGCGCCTGACCATTCGCCGCGCTCGGCTATTGTTCGCCGGCCCGATCGACCAGCCCTATCTGGATATCGAGGCCATCCGCAAGGTCGACGATGTGATTGCCGGTATCCGCCTGAGTGGCAGTGCCGAGCAGCCGACCACCAACGTGTTCTCGGAGCCGGCCATGAGCCAGGAGCAGGCGTTGTCCTACCTGGTGCTCGGGCGCCCGTTGGGCACTTCCGGTGAGGATAACAACATGCTTGCCGAAGCGGCATTGGGCCTGGGCCTGGCGGGCAGCGCCGGGATCACCGGCAGCCTGGCATCGGGCCTGGGGATCGATGACTTCCAACTCGACACCGAAGGTTCCGGTAACAGCACCAGCGTGGTGGCCAGTGGCAACCTGACCGAGAAGCTCAGCTTGCGTTACGGGGTCGGTGTGTTCGAGCCGGCCAACACCATTGCACTGCGTTACAAACTGAGCAAAAAGGTGTATCTGGAGGCCGCCAGTGGCCTGGCGAGTTCCCTGGACATCTTCTACAAACGTGATTTCTGAGGCTGTCAGCGGACGGTGGCGGCCTCGATGAATTCATTGCTGTCGCTGGGTGGGGGCGCGGGATTGGAACGCACGGGAATGATCATGTTGGTGTACTGCTCGATCAGCCGGTTCAGTGCTTCAGGAGGCTCGCATGCCTGGAACTGCATGCGAATCTGCACTTCGTCAGGGTCCCGCGCTTCACCCTGGCGCCCCTGCGCGCCAATGCAGACCTTGAAGTTCGTAGCGGTGTTCTTCTGCGCATCTGTATTCAAGTCGTGCAACGCATCGGTGCCTTTGACGCGAACCGACAAGTCGACTTGCATGCGTTCAAGTGCCAGCCCCTTGGGGGATACCAGTGCAAAGAGGGGCACCCGCATGACGTGAACGTCGTCCATGGCGACTTCTACCATCTTTGCCTTCATGGGGGCACCCAGCGCCTGATTATCGCAATCGAAAAACTGGTCGAAGAGGTTTATGTACTGTTGTGCGATCAGGCTGTTCGTGGCGGCCGCTGCTTCTTGCAAGCCGCGAGTGATATCGCGCAGGTCAAGCGAGGTCATGGGGGAGGGTGATTTGTTCACTCAAGGGTTCCTCTGTTCCGTAAGGCCCCCCGTCGCTCGCGGCGGGGGTCGTGACGCAGCCCTCAAGGTGCGGGTGAGTTCGGTTGGTTCGAATTGGTGTTACTGCCGTCTTTCAGAACGTCAGCGTCGGAGATCTTGTCGGGGCTCCGCGGTTGTTCACCTTTCAGCATGACCGGTTTGGTATTCGCGCTCACCAGATGATCAATGACTTTCATCAATGCCTCAGGCGGCTCCTGGCGCGCAATCTTGGTGCTGAATTTGTAGCGGGCACGCGTGTCGGTCTTGCGTGTTTGTTCAGAATGGGTGCTGATACTGCCGCTGACACTGACGCTGAAAGGTCCCCAACCCACACTCCCTCCCAGGGTGCCTGACTTGGCGCTGTTACTCTTGTCTTCGGCAAACTGGCTGATGGTCAGTTCGAAATCTACATTACCCTCCATGATCGAGATGTTCGGATGGGTGATGGCGGCCAGCAGCGGCACCTTCATGGTCTTGCTGACAATACCTTGATATTCGCCTTGCTCATCGACGAGTGTTTCGTCGTAATCGAACTGAATGGCGACTGCCTTGCCATCCTGGATACACACTTGCATCAGGAAGTCGGCGTAAGATTTACTGGCGCCTATTTGTGCCTTGATCATGGCCTGCAAGGGGGCTGCAATCATTTTATCCATGGGCAGCGAATTGATGACGGAACCGATAAGGCTGTTATCTATCATGTCTGTATCCTAGCGTTGATAGTGGAGTGTCGATGCAGTTGTTGTTCGCGCTGTACTCAATGACTAGCGAGCGTCATGTTCCTGGCGACGAATGTTGCCAATCTGTCGCAGGCTCAGCCCATACTTGTTGGCGAGCAAACTACGAGACAAACCTTCTGCGCTTTCTTTCTGGATTTGCAGATTGCGTAATTGCCGCAGGAAATGATCCGCCTTGGGAATTTCCAGCGCCACGCCGGCAAAACGCTTGATCAGGGCGTCGAGGGCGTCTGCCGGGAGTACGTCGGCGAGCTTGGTGCGCTCACGGTATTTTGGGATGTACTTGGGCCTGCCGCCGTAGGCGCAGGTCAGCTGGTAGGCGTTTTCAAGGCCGATGCATTCGATCAGGGCTTGCAACGAATGGGGTAACTGGCCGATGTCGATGGATGTGAGGTCTGGCAGTTCCATGTGAGACTTCCTCGCGGTGGATGGGGCGCGATGCCTGTCGTTGGCATGGAGGGATTCTCGGTGAGCGTCGAATGCTGTCGCTAGGCGCCAAGTGGGCTGACAGTTGTAGTTTTGGTGAGCAGGGCTCGCAGGCAAGGGTGTCATGCAATGTAGGACGTTGCCTCAATACTGCCCTGCAGGCCCGATTTCACAGTGGGTCGCTTTTCCACCACGCCGTTGAGTGCCGTACCCCTTATTTGCATGGGTAACTCTTCAACAGGCTTGCACCACCGAGGTAGGCAAGCGCTTGGGTTGCCTGTTCCTGTGGCAAGGTGCGCCAGTCGATGATCAGGCAAAGGCTGTTCAAGGGCTGGTCATCGAGCATGCCGATGACGCTGTCGGGAAAGGTGCGCTTATAGCGGGCAAGGGTGCTGTCGACGGCCTCGACCTGATCCGCTTGCGCCAACGTCTGCCGAGCCAGTTCTGACAGTAGCGTATGGGGGGGCGTGAAGTAGGCGTGCCCGGGCGTGGCGCTCAGGTGCCCGGCAGCGCGGGTTCTTTGCCACAGTTGTTGCCACTGGCTGCTGCCTGCATGGTCGGCCAGCTGGCTACCTAGCTCGAGCAGCTGTTCGGGCGGCGCCTGGCGGGTGTCCAGGGCATGGGTGGCAAGTGACGGGGTGAGCAGCATGATGAACAGCGCTACATTGCGCATGGTGCCTCCAGCAAGGGTTGGGGAAACCCGATGCTTTCAGCTCTTAGGTGCCACGCTAAGCAGGAAATACAGCGCTGCATGTCATGAGCGATGTATGATTGTCGCCGCTCGTTGTGAGCAAATACCCCCGATGTTGAAGGATTTTTCGATGACACACGTGCAGCGCCTCAAATACTCGCTTCTGATCATCCTGGTGGTGCTGGGCCTCATGCTGGGCCTGTCGCATCTGCAGAAGCAAGGCACGATCAGCGAGCAGACCTTTCAGATGCTGGCCATCGCCATTGCCGTGGTCGTGGTCGTGATCAACGGGATTCTGCGGCGCAAGGTCAAACCCTGACGCCTGCCGGCCGGCCATGCCAAGCCGGCCTTCAGTCAGCGCGGCAAGGGCTGCTCGAGCACGGCGCGCGCTTGCGGCTTGAGGCTGTAGCACTTGTCGCTGCCAAGGCTGATCACGCCCTCCGCGCACAGCCGCTTGAGCACTTCGCGCACGCTCAGGAACGACAGCGGGATGTCCAGCTGCTCCAGTTGCGCATGCACACCGCGTACGCCAATGCTGCGCCCGCTGCGGTCGGCGTTGTACAGCGCATCGATCACCTTCAGGCGAATGAGGCTGGTGCGCAGGCCGTAACTGCGCAGCAGCTCGCGAATCTGCTCGTTGCCGGTACGCTCGTCCACGCAGGCGGCCGCTCCGTTGGCCGCCTTGCCTGGGGCGCACCCGGTCTGCAATGAGGGTTGCGGGTTGTACATGTGAATGCTCCTTTTCGTGGACTGTCCCGAAATATGGGTGCCTCACTGATTAGGACGAATGAGCGCGGCAAATCTGCAGCTTCTGCGTGAAAAAAGTTTTCTGCCGGTTTCTCTTAATGACGGTTCACGGCGCCAGTGCGTGTAAAATTTTCATCCAGCCATTCGTCTGATCGGGAATGACCCCCTGAATCCGAGGAGTGCCCGTGTTGCCAATATCGCGTCCCTTGACCTGTGCCAGCCTGGCGGCTGCCCTGGTCGCCTCCAGCGTCGCCGTGCAGGCGCGGGAAACCAGCACTGATGCCAGTGCGCAGATCCGCCGCACCAGTTATGGCGTGCCGCATATCGTTGCAAAGGACGAGCGCGGCCTGGGCTATGGCATTGGTTATGCCTATGCCCAGGACAACCTGTGCCTGCTGGCCAACGAAGTGTTGACGGTCAATGGCGAGCGCTCGCGCTATTTCGGCGCCCAGGGCAAGACGCTCGAGCAACGCGACAACCTGGCCAGCGACCTGTTCTTCACCTGGCTCAACACGCCGGCGGCAGTCGGTGGCTTCATGCAGGCCCAGCCAGCGCAGGTGCGTGCACTGCTGGAGGGTTATGCCAGCGGTTTCAACCGCGCCCTGGCCGAGCGGCGCAGCCAAGGCCTGCCAGCGGAATGTGGCGATGGCCAGTGGCTGCGACCGATCACCAGCCAGGACCTGGTCAAACTGACCCGCCGGCTGTTGGCTGAAGGCGGCGTGGGCCAGTTCGCCGAAGCGCTGGCGGGCGCGCAGCCCCCCAAGCTGGCGGCCCGGCAGGCAGCCCCGGCCTTTGACGTGGCATTGGCCCAGCAGCAACGCTTCGCCTCCGAGCGCGGCAGCAACGCCGTGGCCGTGGGGGCGCAGCGCTCGTCCAATGGCCGTGGCCTGCTGCTGGCCAACCCGCACTTCCCGTGGATGGGCGGGATGCGTTTCTACCAGATGCAGCTGACCATTCCAGGCAAGCTGGACGTGATGGGGGCCGCCTTGCCCGGCCTGCCGGTGGTGAACATCGGCTTCAACCGCCACCTGGCCTGGACCCACACGGTGGATACCTCCAAGCACTTCACCCTGTACCGCCTGCAACTGGACCCCAAGGACCCGACCCGCTACCTGCAGGATGGCAAGTCCGTGCCCATGGCACGGCAGACCGTGAGCGTCACGGTCAAGGCTGCGGATGGCACGCTCAGCCAGGTCGAGCGCCAGGTCTACAGCTCCAGCTTCGGGCCGGTGGTGCAGTGGCCAGGTCGACTGGACTGGGATACCCAGGCGGCCTACAGCCTGCGCGATGCCAACCTGGACAACACGCGCGTGCTGCAGCAGTGGTACCGCATCAACCGTGCCGACAGCCTGGATGCCCTGAAGGGCTCTATCGAGCAACTGCAAGGCATCCCATGGGTCAACACCCTGGCGGTCGATGCCCAAGGCAAGGCGCTGTACCTGAACCAGTCCGTGGTGCCTTATGTCGATCAGCAACTGCTGAGTGACTGCAGCAACCCGGCGGCGCAAGGCCCTCTGGTGGTGCTGGATGGTTCGCGCAGCAGCTGCCAGTGGAAGGTCGATGCGCAAGCCGCACAGCCGGGTATCTTCCCGGCGCGGATGCTGCCGAGCCTGGAACGCAACGACTTTGTGCAGAATTCCAACGACCCGGCCTGGATGGCCAACCCGGCCCAGCCACTGACAGGGTTCTCGCCGTTGATCAGCCGCAGCGACCAGCCGCTGGGCATGCGCGGGCGTTTTGCCCTGGAGCGCTTGCAAGGCAGCGCCAAGCTGGGTGTGGACGACCTGCAGCGCATGGTGCTGGATGACGATGTGTACCTGGCCAGCCTGGTGCTGCCCGACCTGCTGCAGTGGTGCAAAGGCGCCGAGGCGGACCTGCAGGCCGTGTGCGCCAGCCTCGCCGCCTGGAATGGCAAGGCCGACTTGAACAGCGGTATCGGCCTGGTGCATTTCCAGAACATGGTCGAGGCCATGGCCAAGCACCCACAAAGTTGGCGCGTGGCCTTCGACCCGGCCGACCCCCAGCACACCCCGCGGGGTTTGGCGGTAGAACAGGCGGCAGTGCGCAAACTGTTGCGCGAAGCAGCCCTGGCCTCGTTGCAGCAAGTGGCCAAGGCCGGGGTGGAGGAGGGCAGCCGTTGGGGGCAGATCCAGCAGGCCGCCGATGGCACGCCGGTGCCGGGCGGGCCGCAGCAGCTGGGGGTGTACAACGCGATGTTCAGCGTGCCGCACGGGCCGGGCAAGCGCCTGGTGGTCAGCGGTACCAGTTACCTGCAGTTGGTGAGTTTCACCGAGAACGGGCCGCAGGCGCGTGGGCTGCTGGCGTTCTCGCAGTCCAGCGAAGCCGGCTCGGCGCATTTCAGCGACCAGACCAAGGCGTTTTCGGCCAAGCAGCTGGCAGTGATGCCGTTTACCGAGGCGCAGATCAAGGCGGACCCGGAGTATCGACAGTATGTGATCAGTGAGCGGGACAAAGGGGCTGTGGCCAGCAGGCCTTGAAGCGATAGCCTGTTCCGGCCTCTTCGCGGGCACGCCCGCTCCCACAGAAATCGCACCGCTTGTAGCTAGGGTGCAGGCCCTGTGGGAGCGGGCGTGCCCGCGAAGAGCCTGGCTTGGACGTTCAGGAGAACTCGAACGGCTCCAGGGCAAAGCCTTGCCCATCGACCTGCAGGGTCCAGCCGCGCCGGTCCCAATCCCCCAGCACGATGCGCCGTGCCGGTTCGCCCTCCACCACCAGCTTGTGAATCGCCGGCCGGTGGGTATGGCCATGCACCAGCGTGCGCACGCCGTGCGCCGCCATCACCTTCGGTACTTCCTCTGGCGTGACGTCGACGATTTCGGTGGCCTTCATGCGGACCTGAGCACGGCTTTCGCTGCGCAGCTTGCGCGCCAGTTTCTGCCGGGTGGCCAGCGGCAGATGCCGGAGGACCCACAGGCTCACCGGGTTGCGCAAGTAGCGGCGCATCTTCATGTAGCCAACGTCGCGGGTGCACAGGGTGTCGCCATGCATCAGCAAGACCTGCTCACCGCCCAGTTCGATCACGCTCGGGTCGGCCAGCAGCGTGCAGCCGGCGGCCGCGCAGAAGTCCTGGCCGATCAGGAAGTCGCGGTTGCCATGCATCAGGTAGATCGCCGTGCCGCTGTCGCTGAGCTGGCGCAAGGCCTGGCAGATCGACCGCTGGAACGGGGTCATGGCATCGTCGCCGATCCACGCTTCGAAAAAGTCACCGAGGATGTACAACGCCTTGGCGTGACGGGCGCGGCCGTCGAGCAGATCAAGAAACGCCCGGGTGATGTCCGGGCGTTCTTCTTGCAGATGCAGATCGGAGATCAGCAGTATCACTCAATGATCTCGGCTTTCTCGATGATCACGTCGTCTTTCGGCACGTCCTGGTGGCCGGCCTTGGAACCGGTGGCAACCTTTTCGATGGCGTCGACGACCTCACGGCCTTCGATCACTTCGCCGAAAACGGCGTAGCCCCAGCCCTGGGTGTTCTTGCCGCTGTGGTTGAGGAAGTCATTGTTGGAGGCATTGATGAAGAACTGCGCGGAAGCGGAGTGCGGATCCATGGTACGGGCCATGGCGATGGTGTACTTGTCGTTCTTCAGGCCATTGTCGGCTTCGTTCTGGATGCTGGCACGCTTGTCACGCTTTTCGTTCATGCCAGGCTCGAAACCGCCGCCCTGGATCATGAAGCCCTTGATCACGCGGTGGAAGACGACGTTGCTGTAATGGCCGGCCTTGACGTACTCAATGAAGTTGGCCACGGTCAGCGGGGCTTTCTCAGCGTTCAGTTGCAGAACGATGTCGCCGTGGTTGGTGCTCAGTTTGACTTTGGACATGCTGAAATTCGCTCTTTCAAGGCATACAGGAAATAGGCTGCGCAGGGCGCGTGTAGTCACCTGACGCAGGATCGGGCTACCGCGACACATGGCGCACAGCGAACATTTTGCACGGTTCGCGATAAATCGCGCCAGTTTGTCGGTGCCCGGCTGTCAGCAGCTTGACTGCTTCGGCTATGATAGGCCCTTTGATTCAATCGGCCTACCCAGGCCGGACACGTGCATTCAAGGATCCTATGAGCAAGCCCACTGCCGACAACGCGCCCAACGCCGCTGCCAAAGGCGCCCCCGCTGTCCCTGCGAACTTCCTGCGGCCGATCATCCAGGCCGACCTGGACTCGGGCAAGCACAGCAGCATCGTCACCCGTTTCCCGCCGGAGCCCAACGGCTACCTGCACATCGGCCACGCCAAGTCGATCTGTGTCAACTTCGGCCTGGCCAAGGAGTTCGGCGGCGTCTGCCACCTGCGCTTCGACGACACCAACCCGGCCAAGGAAGACCAGGAATACATCGACGCAATCCAGAGCGACGTCAAATGGCTGGGTTTCGACTGGGCCGGTGAGGTGCGTTATGCCTCCAACTACTTCGACCAGCTGCACGACTGGGCCGTTGAACTGATCAAGCGTGGCAAGGCCTATGTCTGCGACCTGACCCCTGATCAGGCCAAGGAATACCGCGGCAGCCTGACCGAGCCTGGCAAGAACAGCCCGTTCCGCGAGCGCGGCGTCGAAGAAAACCTCGACCTGTTCGCGCGCATGAAGGCCGGCGAGTTCAAGGACGGCGAGCGCGTGCTGCGTGCCAAGATCGACATGGCCTCGCCGAACATGAACCTGCGCGACCCGATCCTGTACCGCATCCGCCATGCCCACCACCACCAGACCGGTGACAAGTGGTGCATCTACCCGAACTACGACTTCACCCACGGGCAGTCGGATGCCATCGAAGGCATCACCCACTCGATCTGCACCCTCGAGTTCGAAGGCCACCGCCCGCTGTACGACTGGTTCCTCGACAACCTGCCGGTACCGGCGCACCCGCGCCAGTACGAGTTCAGCCGCCTGAACCTGAACTACACCATCACCTCCAAGCGCAAGCTCAAGCAGCTGGTCGACGAACAGCACGTCAGCGCCTGGGATGACCCGCGCATGTCGACCCTGTCGGGCTTCCGCCGCCGCGGCTACACCCCGGCGTCGATTCGCAACTTCTGCGAAATGATCGGCACCAACCGTTCCGACGGCGTGGTCGACATGTCGATGCTCGAATTCAGCATCCGTGACGACCTCGACCGCACCGCACCACGCGCCATGTGCGTGCTGCGCCCGCTGAAAGTGGTCATCACCAACTACCCGGAAGGCCAGGTCGAGCAGCTCGAACTGCCGCGCCACCCGAAGGAAGACATGGGCGTGCGCGTGCTGCCGTTCGCCCGCGAGCTGTACATCGACCGCGACGACTTCATGGAAGAGCCGCCGAAGGGCTACAAGCGCCTGGAACCCGCCGGTGAAGTGCGCCTGCGCGGCAGCTACGTGATCCGCGCCGACGAGGCGGTCAAGGATGCCGACGGCAACATCGTCGAGCTGCGCTGCTCCTACGACCCGGACACCCTGGGCAAGAACCCGGAAGGCCGCAAGGTCAAGGGTGTGATCCACTGGGTGCCGGCCGAAGGCAGCGTCGAGTGCGAAGTGCGCCTGTACGACCGCCTGTTCCGCTCCGCCAACCCGGAGAAGACCGAAGATGGCGGCAGCTTCCTCGACAACATCAACCCGGATTCGCTGCAAGTGCTGACCGGCTGCCGCGCCGAGCCGTCGCTGGGCCAGGCACAGCCTGAGGACCGCTTCCAGTTCGAGCGCGAAGGCTACTTCTGCGCCGACCTCAAGGACAGCCAGCCGGGTCGCCCGGTGTTCAACCGCACCGTCACCCTGCGTGACTCCTGGGGCAGCTAAGGAATCGCCGTGCTTACCATCTACAACACGCTGAGCAAGACCAAGGAAGCCTTCAAGCCGCTGGATGGCAACAAGGTGCGCATGTACGTGTGCGGCATGACCGTGTACGACTACTGCCACCTTGGCCACGGCCGCAGCATGGTGGCGTTCGACCTGGTGACCCGCTGGCTGCGTAAAAGCGGCTACGACCTGACCTACGTGCGCAACATCACCGACATCGACGACAAGATCATCAACCGCGCCAACGAAAACGGCGAGGCGTTCGACGCCCTGACCGCGCGCATGATCGACGCGATGCACGAAGACGAGCGCCGCCTGAACATCCTCAAGCCGGACCTGGAGCCGCGTGCCACCGACCATATCGCCGGCATGCACGCGATGATCCAGACCCTGATCGACAAGGGCTACGCCTACGCACCAGGCAACGGTGACGTGTACTACCGGGTCGGCAAGTTCGTCGGCTACGGCAAGCTGTCGCGCAAGAAGATCGAAGACCTGCGCATCGGTGCGCGCATCGAGGTCGACGAAGCCAAGCAGGACCCCCTGGACTTCGTGCTGTGGAAAGGCGTCAAGCCGGGCGAGCCGTACTGGGATTCGCCGTGGGGCCCGGGCCGTCCGGGCTGGCACATCGAGTGCTCGGTGATGTCCACCTGCTGCCTGGGCGAGAGCTTCGACATCCACGGTGGCGGCAGCGACCTGGAGTTCCCGCACCACGAGAACGAGATCGCGCAGAGCGAGGCAGCCACCGGCAAGCAGTACGCCAACAGCTGGATGCACTGCGGCATGATCCGTATCAATGGCGAGAAGATGTCCAAGTCGTTGAACAACTTCTTCACCATCCGTGACGTGCTCGACAAGTACCACCCGGAGGTGGTGCGCTACCTGCTGGTGGCCAGCCACTACCGCAGCGCCATCAACTACTCCGAAGACAGCCTGCGCGATGCCAAGGGTGCCCTGGAGCGCTTCTACCACGCCCTGCGGGGCCTGCCGCGGGTGGCTGCCAAAGGTGGCGAAGCGTTCGTCGAGCGCTTCAGCGTGGCGATGAACGACGACTTCGGTACCCCGGAAGCCTGCGCCGTGCTGTTCGACCTGGTGCGCGAGATCAACCGCCTGCGTGACAGCGATGTCGAGGCGGCGGCGGGCCTGGCCGGTCGCCTGCGTGAGCTGGGTGATGTGCTGGGTGTGCTGCAGCTGGAGGCCGATGACTTCCTGCGTGCCGGGGCCGAAGGCAAGGTCGATGCGGCTGAAGTGGAAGCCTTGATCCAGGCGCGCCTGCAGGCGCGTGCGGACAAGAACTGGGCCGAGTCCGACCGCATCCGTGACCAGATCACGGCCATGGGCGTGGTGCTGGAAGACAGCAAGGGCGCGACTACCTGGCGTCTGGCTGACTGATCAAGCAATCGGGGCTGCCTTGCAGCCTTTCGCGGGCAAGCCCGCCCCCACAGCGCATGCATTCACTGTGGGAGCGGGCTTGCCCGCGAAGGGCCGCAAAGCGGCCCCAGTCGTTATCTGGGCAACCCGGCCAACGGGCAGTGCAACACCAGCTTCGCCCCGCCCAGCTCGCTTTCGCCAATCTCCAGCCCGAACCCGTGCAGGTCGACGATCGCCGCAACGATCGACAACCCCAGCCCGAACCCGGAGTGGCGGTGGCCTTCCTCGCTGCGATAGAAGCGCTTCAACACCGCAGCCCGTTCCTCTTCGGGAATGCCCGGCCCGCTGTCTTCTATGGCGATGTGCACGCCCAGCTCATCCTGTGTCGCCCTGATGGCAACGCGGCCGCCTTCGGGCGTGAACTTGATGCCATTGCCCACCAGGTTGGCCAGTGCTTCGAACAGCAGCTCGCGGTCACCGTGCAAGGCTGGCAACTGCGCCGGCTGCTCCAGGTTCAGGCGAATACCGCCATCCTCGGCCAATGGCAGATAGAAGTCGTGCAGTTCCACCAGCAGCTCGTGCGGGTCGAGCTGAACGAAACCAGCCCGACGCTGGCGATCTTCAAGCTCGCTGATGCGCAACAGGCCACGGAAGCGGGCCATCAGTGTGTCGGTCTCGCCAATGGCCTGGTCCAGTGCCTCGGCCTGGGGCGAATCGACGTCGCTTTGCTGGCGGATGCGGTACAGCTGCGCCCGCAGGCGGGTCAGCGGCGTGCGCAGGTCGTGGGCGATGTTGTCGCATACGCCCTTGACCTCGTGCATCAGCCGTTCTATGCGGTCGAGCATGGCATTGACGATATCGGCCAGCATGTCCAGCTCGTCACGGCGTGCCGACAGCGGCAAACGGTGAGTGAGGTCGCCGGCGACGATCAGCTCGGCCTGGGCCTGAATCGCACGAATGCGCTTTAGCGGGCGGCGGCGCAGCAGGTACCAACCGGCAAACCCCGGAATCAGGGTGAGCGAGATACCCCACAGCAACGCATGCAGGATGATGCGGGTGACCACGAACAGCGAGCCGTTGTCGCGGAACAGCACCAGCCAGCGGCCATCCTGCACCTTGATCGCCACGGCATCGCAGCTGTCGCGGGGCATGTGCGGGTCGTCGGCGTCCAGGCAGCGCTTGAGTTCGTGCACCTTGCCGTCCAGGCCAAGGTCCGGCGGGATCGCCCGGATGCGCCCGCCCACCGGGTTGAGCTGGGCGTCGAACAGGCCATAGGCATCGAAGCTGCGCTCTTCGAAGGCCTGGCTGGCGACCAGGGCGTCGTCCAGCTGCTTGCCGCTCATGTGCGCGAACAGGTGCTGGCGCTGCAGCATGGAGTGGCGGGTGAGCTTGTTCAGGTAACTGGAGACCTCGAAGTACAGCACCCCCATGAGGATGCTGCTCCAGGCCACGAACAGAAAGCTGTACAGCGCCAGCAGGCGGCTGGTGGACGAACTCCAGCCCTTAGACGGGTTCAGCAATGGCATAGCCCGAGCCCCGTACCGTACGGATCAGCGGCGACTGGCCGGGGGAGTCGATCTTCTTGCGCAGGCGGCCGATGTGCACGTCGATCAGGTTGGTGCCCGGGTCGAAGTGGTAACCCCAGACTTCCTCGAAGATCATCATCCGCGTGATCACCTGGCCGCTGTGGCGCATCAGGTATTCCAGCAGCTTGTACTCGGTGGGCAGCAGGTTGAGGGTATGTTCGCCGCGGCGGGCCTCGTGGCTGATCAGGTCGAGCTGCAGGTCGGCGACCTGCAGGCGGGTCTGGGTCATGGGCACGCTGTTGCGCCGCAGCAGTACTTCGACCCGTGCCGCCATCTCGTCGGAGGCGAACGGCTTGGTCAGGTAGTCGTCGCCACCGGCACGCAGGCCGCGCACGCGCTCGTCCACGTCGGACAGGGCGCTGATCATCAGGATCGGCGTGGCGATTTTGAGGTTGCGCAGGGTAGTGACGATCGTCAGGCCATCGACCTCGGGCAGCATGCGGTCTACGGTGATCAGGTCGTAACCGCCGGCGATGGCCTTGGCCAGGCCTTCGCGGCCGTTGTCGGCCCAATCCACTTCCAGGCCGTGGCTGGAGAGTTCGGCGACGATTTCCTGGCCGGTGACGGCGTCGTCTTCGATGGTCAGTACGCGTGGCATGCTCGTTCCTGGGCGTCTAATGGAGACTTGATTGTGCCAAAGAATAGCCAAACGGCGATTTAAGAAAAATTCATCTACGCCGGGTAAAACAAAACGGGGCATGCCAGTGTCTGGCATGCCCCGTCGATCAGCATGGCGCGGCGGCTCAGGCGACCTTGACGATCCAGCCGGCAGGCGCTTCGACGTCGCCGCTCTGGATACCGGTCAGCTCGTTGTAGAGCTTCTGGGTGACCGGGCCGACTTTTTCCAGGTCGTGGAACACGTGCAGCTTGCCGTTGTACTCGATGCCACCGATCGGGGTGATCACGGCGGCGGTGCCGCAGGCGCCGGCTTCGATGAAGCGGTCGAGCTTGTTGATCTCGACGTCGCCTTCGATCACGGTCAGGCCCAGGCGCGATTGCGCCAGTTCCATCAGCGACAGGCGGGTGATGCCTGGCAGTACCGAGGCCGATTTCGGGGTGACGAATTCGTTGTTGGCGGTGATGCCGAAGAAGTTGGCCGAACCGACTTCCTCGATCTTGGTGTGGGTCAGCGGATCGAGGTAGATGGCGTCGGCGAAGTTGGCCTTCTTGGCTTCAGCGCCCGGTTGCAGGCTGGCCGCGTAGTTGCCACCGACCTTGGCTGCGCCAGTGCCCTGAGGGGCGGCACGGTCGAAGCTGGAGATCTGGAAGTTGTGCGGCTTCATGCCGCCCTTGAAGTACGAGCCGACCGGGATGGCGAACACCGAGAAGATGAACTCGGGGGCGGTGCGCACGCCGATGTTGTCGCCGGTGCCGATCACGAATGGGCGCAGGTACAGGGCACCCTTGCCGTGCGGTGGGACGAACTTCTCGTTGGCCTTGACCACTTGCTTGCACGCTTCGATGAACACATCGGTCGGCACCTGCGGCATCAGCAGGCGCGCGCAGCTGCGCTGCATGCGGGCGGCGTTCTGGTCGGGGCGGAACAGGTTGATCGAGCCGTCCTTGCAACGGTAGGCCTTGAGGCCTTCGAAGCACTGCTGGCCATAGTGCAGGGCGGTGGAGCCTTCACTGATGTGCAGCACGTTGTCTTCGGTCAGGGTGCCTTTGTCCCACTCACCATTGCGCCATACGGACAGGTAGCGCTTGTCGGTCTTGATGTAGTCGAAACCCAGCTTGTCCCAGTTAATGCTTTCGTTACTCATGACACCCTCGATTGTCTTGCAAACGCCCGATCGCTCGGGTTGCTGTTATATGCGCACCTCGCCACGATAATACAAACCTCGTGGATCGGGAACGGCCAGTCACGAATTGGCCATTATCTGGGACTTCTCGGTTGCCCGGGCCGGCCTCTTCGCGGGCGCGCCCGCTCCCACAGGTACCGCGCAAGTGTTGAGAGCCGCGCCAATCCTGTGGGAGCGGGCGTGCCCGCGAAGAAGCCGGCCCAGGCAGCACAAGGCCCGTCCGGCCTTAGCGTTGCTGCAGGCGCCTGTTCCATTCTCCGGCATGACTGCGACTACAGGCCTCTTCACTGTCGAATCGCACATGCCAGGCGACGTGGTCCAGCTTCACACCGGCTTCATCGAGCGCCTGGGCCGTCAGCGCCAGCATGCGCGCCTTGCCCGTACCAGCCAGCGCCGCTGCTTTTTCGGCCTCGCGCTCGAACACCCAGGTAATGCGCAAACTGGCCGGAAAGTCCTCCGGGTCCAGCCGATGGGTCAACCAGCTGAACCCGACGATCTCCGCCTTGGCGGTTTCGCAGGCATCGGTCAGGCAAGCGACCAGTTCACGCTCCAGGCGGGCCAGTTCGCGTTTGCTCAGGGCTTTCATTGGGCGCTCTCGTCATCGATCTGCTGGCAGAAGCGCAACAGGTTGCCGAACGGGTCGCGAATCTGCATTTGCAAGCCCCAGTCGACCCGTTCGGCCTCGGGACGGGCATAGCCGTACTGCTTGTCCAGCAGTTCGCGCTGCAGTGCCAGCAGGTCTTCGGTACGGGCAAACACGGTCGAGCCTGGGCAGGCATCGCCGTGGTGCTCGCTCAGGTGCAGGATCAGCCCGTCACGGTGGACCTGCGCGTACAGGGGCAGGTCGGGGCTGAAGCGGTGTTCCCAGTCGAGCTGGAAGCCCAGGAAGTCCAGGTAGAACTCCTTGGCCTTGTCTACCGAGAAGATACGCAGGACCGGAATGGCAGGGGCGAGGGGCATGGCGGTTCCTTGGCCTGAGGCAAAACAGAGACTTTAGCGCAGCACCGAAACAGGGCCAAGTGCCGCCCACGCACTGTGCGTGGCCAGCCCATATGCCCCATGCCAGAGCCTTCGCCAGGAAGATTTCATCTGCATTCACCTGCGTAGTTGGCCCGCAACCTGCTATATCCAGCCAGCGAAATTTGATCGAGTGGTCAGCCTGCCAGCATCGCGCTGCATGGCGCCAGTGCCCTTGATCGATCGGCAAGCCACGGAATTCAAGGGCTATAGGATGTTACTGGCAAAGCAGGTGGAACAATCTGAACAAGATGCAGGATGGAGCGCCCACCTGCAGTTGCGCTTCGTCGAGCGCAATGGCGTGACCCGCCTTGGTGCGCGGCGGCATTTCGGCCCGCTTTTGGTGCAGCGCCCCTTTTATCCGGAGGGTGCGCCGTGCCACGTCTATGTACTTCACCCGCCCGGCGGCATCGTCGCCGGCGACCGCCTGGAGCTGGACATCCACCTCGAGCCGGGTAGCCACGCGCTGCTGACCATGCCGGGCGCCAGCAAGTTCTACCGCAGCATCGGCCCCACCGCGCGGCTGGCCCAGCGCTTCCACCTGCAGGCCGGCAGCACCCTGGAATGGCTGCCACAGGACAGCATCTTCTTCAACGGCGCGCGCGCCAGCCTCGACAGCCGCTTCACCCTCGAACCCGGCGCCAGGCTGCTGGCCTGGGAAACCCTGTGCCTGGGCCGGCCAGTGATGCACGAGCGCTTCGAGCAAGGCGCACTGGACAGCCGGTTGTGCATCGAGATGCCCGGCGACCCCGGCCTGCACGAGCGCCTGCGCATCGCAGGCGGGCAACTGGCCAAGGTCGGCGGCCACCCGCTGGTCGCCACCTTCTGCGCAGCGCCTGCGACCCCGGCCGTGCTGGAGCAGGTGCGCGCACTGCTCGATGAACTCGACACCCCCGCAGGCGCGACCTTGCTCGGCTCGCTGCTGGTGATCCGCCTGCTCGATCACGACAACCAACACCTGCAACACACCCTGCAGCGCCTCTGGCATGCCCTGCGCCCGGCCGTTATCGGCCTGGCCGCGTGCCCGCCGCGCATCTGGGCCACTTGAGAGAGCGCCATGGAGCTGACCCCGAGAGAGAAAGACAAACTGCTGCTGTTCACCGCCGCGCTGCTGGCCGAACGGCGCCTGGCCCGTGGCCTGAAGCTCAACTACCCGGAGGCGGTGGCGCTGATCAGCGCTGCGGTGCTCGAAGGCGCCCGCGATGGCCGCACGGTGGCCGAGCTGATGAGCCTGGGCCGCGAAGTGATCGGCCGCGAGCAGGTCATGGAGGGCGTCGCCGAGATGCTGCATGACGTGCAGGTCGAGGCGACCTTCCCCGACGGCACCAAGCTGGTGACCGTACACGACCCTATCGTCTGACCTGGCGCAGGAGCCCAGCATGATCCCAGGTGAAATTCAGGTCGCCGCTGGCGACATCGAACTCAACGTCGGCCGTGACACGGTCAGCGTCAGCGTGGCCAACCATGGCGACCGGCCGGTGCAGGTCGGTTCGCACTACCACTTCTACGAGGTCAACGAGGCGCTGGTGTTCGAGCGTGAACCGGCCCGGGGTTTTCGCCTCGATATCCCCGCCGGTACCGCCGTGCGCTTCGAGCCGGGGCAGTCGCGCACCGTGCAGCTGGTGGCCTATGCCGGCAAGCGTGAAGTGCATGGCTTCCAGGGCAAGGTGATGGGTGCGCTGGAGGGCAGGGCATGAGCCGTATTTCCCGTCGGGCCTACGCCGACATGTTCGGCCCCACCGTCGGCGACCGCGTGCGCCTGGCCGATACCGCGCTGTGGGTGGAGGTCGAGAAGGACTTCACGATCTACGGCGAAGAGGTCAAGTTCGGTGGCGGCAAGGTCATCCGCGACGGCATGGGCCAGGGTCAGATGCTCGCCGCCGAGGCCATGGACCTGGTGCTGACCAATGCCCTGATCATCGACCACTGGGGCATCGTCAAGGCCGATATCGGCGTCAAGCACGGGCGCATCGCGGTCATCGGCAAGGCCGGCAACCCCGATGTGCAACCGGGCGTGAACGTGCCGGTCGGCCCCGGCACCGAAGTGATCGCTGCCGAGGGCAAGATCGTCACCGCCGGTGGCATCGATTCGCACATCCACTTCATCTGCCCGCAGCAGGTAGAAGAGGCGCTGACCAGCGGCGTCACCACCTTCATTGGTGGCGGCACCGGGCCAGCCACCGGCACCAATGCCACCACCTGCACCCCAGGGCCCTGGTACCTGGCGCGGATGCTCCAGGCCGCCGATTGCCTGCCGATCAACATCGGCCTGCTGGGCAAGGGAAACGCCTCGCGTCCCGAAGCGCTGCGCGAGCAGATTGCCGCCGGCGCCGTGGGCCTCAAGCTGCACGAGGATTGGGGCTCGACCCCGGCCGCCATCGATTGCTGCCTGGGCGTGGCCGAAGAGATGGACATCCAGGTGGCGATCCATACCGACACCTTGAACGAGTCGGGCTGCATCGAAGACACCCTGGCGGCCATCGGTGACCGCACCATCCACACCTTCCATACCGAAGGGGCTGGCGGTGGCCACGCACCGGACATCATCCGTGCGGCAGGGCAGGCCAACGTGTTGCCGTCCTCGACCAACCCGACCCTGCCTTACACGGTCAACACCGTCGACGAGCACCTGGACATGCTCATGGTCTGCCACCATCTGGACCCGAGCATTGCCGAGGACGTGGCCTTCGCCGAGTCACGCATCCGCCGCGAGACCATCGCCGCCGAGGACATCCTCCACGACATGGGCGCCTTCGCCATGACCTCGTCCGACTCCCAGGCCATGGGCCGGGTCGGCGAAGTGGTGCTGCGCACCTGGCAGGTGGCGCACCAGATGAAGCTGCGCCGTGGCCCGCTGGCGCCGGACACCGGCTACAGCGACAACTTCCGGGTCAAGCGCTACATCGCCAAGTACACCATCAACCCGGCGCTGACCCACGGCATCGCCCATGAAGTCGGTTCGGTGGAGGTGGGCAAGCTGGCCGACCTGGTGCTGTGGTCGCCGGCCTTCTTCGCGGTGAAACCGGCCCTGGTGATCAAGGGCGGGATGATCGCCACCGCGCCAATGGGCGACATCAATGGCTCGATCCCGACCCCGCAGCCAGTGCACTACCGGCCCATGTTCGGCGCCATGGGCGCGGCCCGTCACGCCACGCGCATGACCTTCCTGCCCCAGGCCGCCATGGACCGTGGCCTGCACCAGGAACTGGGGCTGCAGAGCCTGATCGGCGTCGCCCATGGCTGCCGCCGGGTGCGCAAGGCCGACATGGTCCACAACACCTTGCAGCCGGTGATCGAAGTCGATTCGCAGACCTACCAGGTGCGCGCCGACGGCGAGTTGCTGGTGTGCGAGCCGGCCAGCGAACTGCCGCTGGCCCAGCGTTATTTCCTGTTCTGAAGGAGTGAAGATGATTGTCCTGACCCGCCGGATCGAAGCATCCGACACCGTCACCGGGAGTGTGACCCTGGACGTCGACAGCCGCATCAAGAGCCGCCTGCGCGTGACCCTCGACGACGGCCGCGAAGCCGGCCTGATGCTCGAACGTGGCCACCTGCTGCGCGGCGGCGAGTTGCTCGCCGACGCCTCGGGAGACCAGGTGATCCGCGTACTGGCTGCACCTGAAGCCGTATCGACCGTGCGCTGTGCCGACCCGCACCTGCTGGCCCGCGCCGCCTACCACCTGGGCAACCGCCACGTCCCGCTGCAGATCGACCCGGGCTTGCTGCGTTACCAGCATGACCATGTGCTCGACGACATGCTGCGCGGCCTGGGCCTGACGGTGGAGGCCGAGCAGGCGCCGTTCGAACCGGAAGCCGGCGCCTACCAGAGCGCACCGCACAGCCACAGCCACGGCAACGACCATCCGTTCGTACGCCTGCCAGCCCATTCCTGAATCGCTCATCCAAGGAGCCCACAATGAAGAAGATTTTCGCCCTTGCCCTGCTGATGGTCGCACTGCCGGCCTTCGCCCACCCAGGCCATGACGGCAGCCCGCTGCACGACGGCCTGCTGCACCCGCTGACCGGCCTCGACCACCTGCTGATGCTGCTGGGCACCGGTGTGCTGGCCGCACTGACCCGGCGCAACCTGACCCTGCCGCTGGCTACCCTGGCCTCGATGTTCGCCGGTGCCGTGTGCGGCCACCTGTTTGGCGATGTGCTGGGCATGGAGACCCTGATCGCGGTGTCGGTGCTGGTCGCCGCCGCTGCCGTGCTGCTGCCCAGCCGCCAGCTGCTGCTGGCCCTGGCCATGCCGGTGTTCGCCCTGTTCCACGGCTGGGCCCATGGCGTCGAAGCCACGCCAAGCGCCTTCTGGATGTTCAGCGCTGGCTTCGTCACCGTCAGCGGCCTGCTGCTGGCCGTCGGCTTCGGCGTCGGTTGCCTGCTGCGTCGCCACAGCGGCCTGCAGAAGGCCTTCGGTGGCGGCATGCTCGCCGGTGCCGCCCTGGTGCTGGCCGGTTGATGAACAGCGACCTGGCACTGCTGCGCCTGCTGCAGCTGGCCAGCCCCGGCTTGCCGGTGGGTGGCTTCACCTACTCGCAAGGGTTGGAGTGGGCCGTTGAAGCGGGCTGGGTGCGTGACACCGCCAGCTTCAGCGCCTGGCAACGCGAGCAGCTGCACGACACCCTGGCGTGTCTGGACTGGCCCGTGCTGGCGCGTCTGTACCGCGCCTGCGAGCTGGGCGATGCGGCCGCCTTCGCGCACTGGAGCGGCTTTCTGCTGGCCAACCGCGAAACGGCCGAACTGCGCCTGGAAGAACAGCAACGCGGCTCGGCCCTGGCACGCCTGCTCGATGGCTGGCAGTTGGGCCAGGACCCGGCCTGGCGCGCCAGCCTCGAACTCAGCCAGCTCGGTGGCATGGCCTGGCTCGCCGCACACTGGCAGATCCCGCTGCGCCAACTCGCCCTTGGACATGCCTTCGCCTGGCTCGAGGGTGCGGTGATGGCCGGGGTCAAGCTGGTGCCGTTCGGCCAGCAGGCGGCGCAGACCCTGCTGCGCGACCTGGGCGCCGAACTGCCCGGCGCGCTGGACCAGGCCCTGGCCTTGGCCGATGACCAGCTCGGCGGTGGCCTGCCGCTGCTGGCAATCGCTTCTTCGCGTCACGAAACCCAATACACCCGTTTGTTCCGTTCCTGAGGACTGCCTACATGCAAAGCTATCAGCAACCCCTGCGCGTCGGTGTCGGCGGCCCGGTCGGCTCTGGCAAGACCGCGCTGCTCGAATGCCTGTGCAAGGCCATGCGCGATCACTACCAGATCGCCGTGGTCACCAACGACATCTACACCAAGGAAGACCAGCGCATCCTCACCGAGGCCGGCGCCCTGGAGCCTGAGCGTATCGTCGGTGTCGAGACCGGTGGCTGCCCGCACACCGCCATCCGCGAGGATGCCTCGATGAACCTGGCGGCGGTCGAGGCGCTGGCGCGCAAGTTCGGCAACCTTGAGGTGATCTTCGTCGAGAGCGGTGGCGACAACCTCAGCGCCACCTTCAGCCCGGAGCTGGCCGACCTGACCATCTATGTCATCGACGTGGCCGAGGGCGAGAAGATCCCGCGCAAGGGTGGCCCCGGCATCACCAAGTCGGACTTCCTGGTGATCAACAAGACCGACCTGGCGCCCTACGTGGGTGCCTCGCTGGAAGTGATGGAGCGTGATACCCAGCGCATGCGCCCGCAGCGCCCCTGGACCTTCAGCAACCTGAAGAAGGGCGAAGGCCTGCAGGCGGTGATCGATTTCATCGTCGAGCGCGGCATGCTGGGCGTCAGGGGCTGACTCCATCAGTCGTGGCAGCAGTGCGGTTTGCCGGTTTGCTCCGTGTAGCGATCATGGTGCCGCACCCAGTCCATGGTCCCGGCTTCGTTGCGCCCCAGCGGGGCGATGTCGAGGAAGTTGTAGGTGTTGACCAGGATGTCCAGGCCGCGGGCGTAGGTGGAGTAGGTGTGGTAAAGCGTGCCGTCGGCGTCTTTGTAGAAGGCGCTCAGGCCTGGCAGTTCGGCCTCGTTGCCAGTGTAAGGCTCATAGTTGTACTGGCGTGGGCCCTCGGTGCCGACGCTGACGCCGAAGTCCTCGTTGAAACCGCTGCCGTGCGATGAATACCAGGGGAAACGCCAGCCCATGCGCTGGCGGAAGGCCTGGAATTCGGGGTAGGGCGCGTGCGACACGGCGACCAGCGAGACGTCGTGATGGGCCAGGTGCAGGTTGGCGCCATCGAAATGATCGGCCAGGAACGAACAGCCTGGGCAGCCTTCGCTCCAGCCGTCGGCAAACATGAAGTGATAGACCAGCAGTTGACTGCGCCCGGCAAACAGGTCGGCCAGGCTCAGCTCGCCATCCGGGCCCTGGAAGCGGTAGGGCTGCTCGACCTTGACCCAGGGCAGGGCACGGCGGGCAGCGGCGAGTTCGTCGCGCTGGTGGGTGAAGGCCTTTTCGTGCAGCCAGAGTTGGCGGCGGGCGGCCAGCCATTGGGCGCGAGAGGCGACCGGGTGGTTTTGATCGGGGGTGCTCATGGTGCTGACTCCGCTGTGGGGTTCAGCTAGTGGTCGATTTGGCGGGTAGGGAATCGACAGCCCTGATGGATGGGCGATGAGTGGTCCAGGGTGCCTGGCTGGAGATGTGTGGCGCCTGTGAGATCGAGCGCCGCCCGCGCGGCGCTCGATTTGTGCCCCTATCAATAACTCAAGGCGAGCACAGGGTCTCGATCAACGCCCACAGCGCTGGATCATTGAAATCCTTCACCACCAGCTTCGCGCCGGCAGCTAGCAACCGTTCCGGCGTCTGGGTGGTAGCCACCCCCACGGTAAAGATCCCGGCCCCACTCGCAGCAGCCACTCCCGGCAACGAATCCTCGAACGCCAGCGCCTCACCCGCCATCGCCTCCAGTCGCTGCAGCCCGGTCAGGTAGGGCAGCGGATCAGGCTTGGGCCGCTCCAGCTCCTCGGCCACCAGCACATGCTCGAAGTGTGCCCCAAGCCCCATGGCGGTGAGCATGTGCTCGGCATTGAGCCGCGGTGCATTGGTCACTACGCACATGCCGATGTCCCAGGCCCGCGCATGGTCCATCAGGCGCAGCAGGCCGGGCATGGGCTGCAGCACCGGTGACAGTTCACGGAACAGCGCTTCCTTGCGGTCGGCCAGCGCCTGGCGCTCGGCCGTATCGGCCAGTGGAAACAAATCGGCAAACAGTTCGCCATTGGCCCGGCCGCTGACCTGGGCATCGAATTGTTCCTGGGTCAGCTCGCGGCCGTCATGGTCGTGAAGGAGTTGGCGAAAGGCCTGCAAATGCAGGGTATCGGTGTCGGTCAAGGTTCCATCGAGATCGAACAGCAGGGCAGTCAGCATCAGGTATCCAGGTATTCAAAAAAACAAACGCCAGGGGATGATAACCAAACCTGGTGACAAAGGGGGCTGTTCAGCGTGCGCCGAAAAGAGTACAAATGTACTCCATGGACAATCTCACCCCAAAACGCCGTGCAATACTCGACTTCATTCGCGAGCGCATTGCCGATCACGGCCAGCCACCGAGCCTGGCCGACATCGCCAGCCGCTTCGGCTTCGCTTCGCGTAGCGTGGCGCGCAAGCACATCACCGCGTTGTGCCAGGCCGGCTACATCGACGTCACGCCAAACCAGGCGCGGGGCATTCGCCTGGCCGAACCCCTGCGCCGTCCGGAAATCCTCGAAATTCCCGTTCTGGGGCAGGTGGCAGCCGGTGCGCCAATCGGCCCGGACCTGGGCACTCACGAGCAATTGCTGCTCGACCCCAGCCTGTTCCGCCGCACCCCGGACTACCTGCTCAAGGTGCGCGGTGATTCGATGATCGACGACGGCATCTTCGACGGTGACCTGGTCGGCATCCGCCAGCAGGGCGAGGCACGTGACGGCCAGATCGTGGTCGCGCGCCTGGACGGCGAAGTCACCATCAAGCGCCTGCAGCGCCAGCCCGGTGGCTACCGGCTGTTGCCGCGCAACCCGGCTTATGCGCCGATCGACGTAGGCCCTGAGCGCGAGTTCTTCATAGAAGGCGTGTTCTGCGGCCTGCTGAGGCGCGACTGATGGGCGCGGTGGTCGATCTCGATCGGCTGCTCGACCAACGCCAGGTCTGGCGCGGGCGGCAGGGCCAGGCGCGCCCGGCCGGCTTGCAGCCCACGGGGCATGCGATGCTCGACCAGCGCTTGCCGGATGGCGGCTGGCCGGCCGCAGCCCTCAGCGAGTTGCTGTTGGCCAGCCCGGGTTGTGGCGAGTTGCAACTGCTCTGGCCAACGCTGTCTCGTCTGACCACTGAGGGCGGGCGGGTGGTGCTGGTGGCACCGCCCTTCATTCCCTATGCGCCGGCCTGGCAGGCCGCCGGTGTGGACCTGCGCTGGCTGGTGCAGGTCGATGCCGGGCAGACCGATGCCCTGTGGGCGGCCGAACAGTGCTTGCGTTCCGGCAGCTGCGCGGCGGTGCTGTGCTGGCCGGAGCGTGCCGATGACCGCGCCCTGCGCCGCCTGCAGGTGGCCGCCGAGACCGGGCAGGCACTGGCCTTCGCCTGTCGGCCGCAACAGGCTGCGCACAACCCGTCGCCCGCCGCGCTGCGCATTGCCGTGGATACGCGCCCGGCACAATGGCGCGTACTCAAGTGCCGTGGCGGCATGCCACCGGCCATGCCCATCGCCTGCCCAGGGCGGGGCTGATGCATCATGCTCTGGGCCTGCATTCTCCTGCCTCAGCTGGCGCTGGACGCGATCCTGCGCGAGCGTGACGACGCCGATACACCACTGGTGCTGATCGGCGGCCCCGTTCAGCGTCGCCTGTTGCAAGCCGTCAACCCTGCGGCAGCGGCGCTTGGCCTGCGGGCGGGGCAGACGCTGACCGCCGCGCGGGCCCTGGCCGATGGTTTCCACTGTGTCGAGGCCGACCCGGCCCGCATCGAGCAACTGCAGCAGTTGCTGGCGGCCTGGGCCTACCGCTTCAGTGCCCAGGTAAGCCTTCACTACCCACGTGCACTGTTGCTCGAAGTTGGCTCCAGCTTGCAGCTGTTCGGCCCCTGGCCATTGTTCGAGGCCCGCCTGCGTGAGGAACTGGCAGCACTGGGCTTGCGCCAGCGCATCGTGCTTGCCACCAACCCGGTTGCGGCCCGCATGCTTGCCAACGGCCACGACGGCCTGGCACTGACCTGCGCCGAACAGACCCGGGCGGCGTTGGCACGCATGCCGATCGAGCGGGTCGGGTTGCCAGCCGACGCTGCCGAAGCCTTTGCCCGCATGGGCCTGCGTCAGTTGGGGCAGGTGCTGGCCTTGCCGCGCGATGCGCTGGCCAGGCGGTTTTCCGCCCAGGTGCAGTTGCACCTGGACCAACTGCTCGGTTTGCGTTCCATGGGCCTGGACTTCTATCAGCCGCCGGACCGCTTCGAAACGCGCCTGGAACTCAACTTCGACGTCGAATCGCACCAGGCCTTGCTGTTCCCGCTGCGGCGCATGCTCAATGACCTGGCCGCCTTCCTCGCCGGGCGTGATTGCGGCGTGCAGCGCTTCTGCCTGTACCTGGAGCACGTCGAAGGGCCGGACACCTGCTTGCAAGTCGGCCTGCTGGCCGCCGAGCGCGACGCCGCCATGCTCTTCGAACTGGCCCGCGGGCGCTTGGAGCCACTGCGTATACCGGCACCGGTGCGCAACCTGCGGCTGGTCGCCGACGACCTGCCAGCCTTCGTGCCCCAGCACCAGGCCCTGTTCGACCCCCGCGCCAAGCAGGCCCAGCCCTGGGAGCAATTGCGCGAACGCCTGCGTGCACGCCTGGGTGATGAAGCCGTCAAAGGGCTGCGCGCCGAAGCCGACCATCGCCCCGAATGCGCCTGGCAGCCAGCGCAGCAGGGCGCCCAGGGCAGCCTGCCGGCCTTGCCCGGTAGCCGCCCTGGCTGGCTGCTGCCCACGCCACAGGCCTTGGACGCGGCTGGCCACACGCTGCTGGGCCAGGCCGAGCGCATCGAGTCGGGCTGGTGGGACGGTGGCGACGTGCGCCGTGACTACTACCGCATCGAAACCCGCGATGGCCTGCGTGGCTGGGCCTATCAAGACCTGGCTCAACCTGGCCCGCTGTGGCTGCAGGGCTGGTTCGCATGAGCACGCCGGGCTACGCCGAACTGCATTGCCTGTCCAATTTCAGCTTTCAGCGCGGTGCATCGAGCGCCGAAGAGCTGTTCCGCCGCGCCCGCGAGCAGGGCTACCAGGCCCTGGCGATTACCGACGAGTGCACCCTGGCCGGTATCGTGCGCGCCTGGCAGGCAGCCAAAGAACAGCAGTTGCGCCTGATCGTCGGCAGCGAAGTGCGCCTGCAGGATGGCCCCAAACTGGTATTGCTGGTGCAGGACCTCACGGGTTACCAGAACCTCTGCGCCCTGATCACCCGTGCCCGGCGGCGGGCCGAAAAGGGTGACTACCAGTTGTTCGCCGACGATCTGCAGCAGCACCATGAGGGGTTGCTGGCGTTGTGGATTGCCGATGATCCCGATGACCTGGCGACTGGCCGCTGGTTGCGCGGCGTGTTCGCCGAACGCTTGTGGCTGGGCGTACACCTGCACCGCGGCAGCGAGGATGACCGGCGCCTGGCCCGCCTGCGCGAACTGGCAGCTCAGCTGGGCCTGCGCGCGGTGGCCTGCGGTGACGTGCACATGCACGTGCGCGGACGGCGGGCGCTTCAGGACTGCATGACCGCGATCCGCCAGCACTGCAACGTGGCCGAGGCAGGGCGCCACCTGTTCGCCAATGGCGAGCGCCACCTGCGAACGCTGGAGCAACTGGCCGATCTGTACCCGGCAGACCTGCTGGCCGAGAGCCTGGTCATCGCCGAGCGTTGCCGCTTCGACCTGGGCGAACTGCGCTACGAGTACCCGCGCGAACTGGTGCCCGAGGGTTACACGCCCGCCAGCTGGCTGCGCGAATTGTGCCAGCGTGGCTTGCCCCTGCGTTGGCCGGCAGGGCCGAGCCACAAGGTGCGCGCAGTGCTGGACAAGGAGCTGGCGCTGATCGAGGAGCTGGGTTACGAGCGCTATTTCCTGACCGTGCATGACATCGTCGCGTTTGCCCGCAGCCAGCACATTCTCTGCCAGGGGCGTGGCTCGGCCGCCAATTCGGTGGTGTGTTTCGTGCTGGGCATCACCGAGCTCGACCCGATGGAGCATCGCCTGCTGTTCGAGCGCTTCCTGTCCCGCGAGCGTAACGAGCCGCCTGATATCGACGTGGACTTCGAGCATGACCGGCGCGAAGAGGTGATCCAGTACGTGTTCCGCCGTTATGGCCGGCACCGCGCCGCGCTGACCGCCGTGGTCAACACCTATCACGCGGCCGGCGCTGTTCGCGATGTGGCCAGGGTGCTGGGCCTGCCGGCCGACCAGGTGGATGCCCTGGCCAAGTGCTGCGGCCGCTGGAGCGACCGTATCCCGGACGATCAACGGCTGGCAGAGGCCGGCTTCGAACCGGGCAGCCCATCGCTGCGGCGCATCCTGGTGCTGGCCGGCGAACTGATCGGCTTCCCCCGTCACCTGTCCCAGCACCCGGGTGGCTTCGTCATTTCCGAACAACCGCTGGACCAGCTGGTGCCCGTGGAAAACGCCGCCATGGCCGAGCGCACGGTGATCCAATGGGACAAGGACGACCTGGACATGGTCGGCCTGCTCAAGGTCGATGTGCTGGCCCTGGGCATGCTCAGCGCCTTGCGCCGCTGTTTCGACCTGCTGCAGCGGCATCGCGGTCGGCAGCTGACCCTGGCGACCATCCCCGGCGAAGACCCTGCCACCTACGCGATGATCAGCCGCGCCGAGACCATGGGCGTGTTCCAGATCGAATCGCGGGCACAGATGGCCATGCTGCCGCGGCTCAAGCCCAATACCTTCTATGACCTGGTGATCGAGGTCGCCATCGTGCGCCCCGGGCCGATCCAGGGCGACATGGTTCACCCCTACCTGCGCCGGCGCCTCAAGCAGGAACCGGTCACTTACCCTTCGGAAAAACTCAAGGAAGTCTTTGAACGCACGCTGGGCGTGCCGCTGTTCCAGGAGCAGGTGATGGAACTGGCCATGGTCGCCGCCGACTACAGCCCCGGCGAAGCCGACCAGCTGCGCCGCAGCATGGCGGCCTGGAAGCGCCACGGCGGGCTGGAGCCGCATCGCCAGCGACTGGTCGAGGGCATGCTGCGCAACGGTTACGACCTGGCGTTCGCCGAGCGCATCTTCGAGCAGATCAAAGGCTTTGGCAGTTACGGCTTCCCCGAGTCCCACGCAGCCAGTTTCGCCTTGCTGTGTTACGCCAGCAGCTGGCTCAAGTGCCATGAGCCGGCGATCTTCACCTGTGCGCTGATCAACAGTTGGCCGATGGGTTTCTATAGCCCGGACCAGTTGTTGCAGGAGGCGCGCCGGCAAGGGATCGAGGTCCGCCCTGTGGATGTGTTCCATAGCGAATGGGACTGCACCTTGGAGCCGGACCCTCAAGGCAACCTGGCCCTGCGCCTTGGCTTGCGCCAGGTCCGTGGCTTCAGCGAGGCGGATGCCCGCCGGCTGGAGCAGGCGAGGGCACAGCGCCCCTGGCGGGATGTTGAAGACCTGTGCTTGCGTGCCGGCCTCGACAGCCGAGCCCGCGCCCGGCTGGCCGATGCGGGCGCGCTGCGAGCGCTGGCGCGTGACCGGCACCAGGCGCGCTGGCAGGTGGCAGCGGTGCAGCCGCAGTTGCCGCTGTTCGCCGAGGTGCAGGCATTGCCGGAGGCGAAAGTCGCGTTGCCCGCGCCAACGGTTGGCGAGGACCTGGTTGCCGATTACCACACCTTGGGCACTACCCTGGGCCCGCATCCGCTGAGGCTCTTGCGCTCACGGTTGCGGGCACTGGGCTGTCGCAGTTCCGCTGAGCTGGCGGGGGTCGAGCATGGCGATGCGATTGCCGTGGCCGGGCTGGTGGTGGGGCGGCAGCGGCCGCAGACCGCCAGCGGGGTAACCTTCGTCACCCTTGAGGATGAGCATGGCATGGTCAATGTGGTGGTCTGGCGTGACCTGGCCGAGCGCCAGCGGCGGGCGCTGGTGGGCTCGCAGCTGCTCAAGGTGAGCGGGCGGCTGGAGCAGGAGAACGGGGTTCGGCACCTGATTGCGCGGCGGCTGGAAGACATCAGCCCCTTGCTGCAGGGGCTGGATGTGAAAAGCCGGGATTTTCACTGACATTGATGACCCCTTCGCGGGCAAGCCCGCTCCCACAAGAGATCACTGAACCTGAAGGTTATTGAATTCCTGTGGGAGCGGGCTTGCCCGCGAAGGGGTCAACTCGGTCTGTCAGACCATCGCCAGATGCTGCTTGCGCGTCGGCGCAGGAAACGCCCGGTCGATCGCGCGCAGGTCTTCACTGGTCAAGGTCAATGCCCCGGCAGCCGCATTCAACCGCACATGCTCCGCTGACACCGCCTTGGGGATGGCAATCACATCACTCTCCCGGGTCACCCACGCCAGGCTGACCTGCGCCGGCGTCGCCCCATGGCGTTCGCCGATCTCGCTCAGCACCGGGTGCTGCAACAGCTTCCCGGCCTGGGCCAGCGGGCAGTAGGCCATGGTCGGCAAACCGCGCTGGCGGCTCCACGGCAACAGGTCGAACTCGATGCCGCGCTGCGCCGGGTTGTACAGCACCTGATTGGTGGCGCATTCCGGGTTGTGCAGCTCGCGCAGGTCATCCACATCGAAATTGGACACGCCCCAATGGCGGATCTTGCCCTGCTCGCGCAAGCGCTCGAATGCCTCGACCGTTTCCTCAAGCGGATACTGGCCCCGCCAGTGCAGCAGGTACAGGTCGATCATATCGGTACCCAGGCGCTTCAGGCTGCGTTCGCAGGCGTCAGGCACGCCACGTCGGCTGGCGTTGTGCGGGTAGACCTTGCTGACCAGGAACACCTGGTCGCGGCGCCCGGCAATAGCCTGGCCGACCACTTGCTCGGCGCCGCCCTCGGCATACATTTCGGCGCTGTCGATCAGGGTCAGGCCTTGTTCGATGCCTTGTTGCAGGGCGCTCACTTCGGCGGCCTTGCGGGCCGGGTCTTCGCCCATGTACCAGGTGCCCTGGCCAATGGCCGGCACCCTGCAACCTGCCAGTTTCACGTAACGCATGTCACCTCCGGAGTCTGGGTATGGGAAAGCAGTACCTCGAGCAGCGCCTGGGCTGCGGTGGAAAGCTTGTGATCGGCCAGCGCGATCACGCCGATGCGCCGTTCCACGGCGGGCTCGACCAGTGTCACGCACCGCGCGCCGAGCTCTTGCATCTGGTTGATACACAGCGCCGGTACCGCGCTGACGCCCAGGCCGCTGGCGACCATGCGGCCGATGGTCGACAGCTGGTGGCTTTCGAACGCCACCGCCAGCTTGCCGTGGCGTGCCGCGACGTACTGCTCGAGCAGCAGGCGCACCGCCGACGGGCGTTGCAAGGCGATGAAGTCCTCCGCCAGCAGTTGCGCCCAGGTCGCCTGGGTTTGCGTGGCCAGCGGTGAGTCGGCCGGCACCACGGCGACGAAACGGTCCATGTACAGCGGGTGGAAGTTCAGGCCTTCGGTGTTTTCCGGCTCGAAGCCGATGCCCAGTTCGACGCGGCGATGGCGCACCAGTTCCAGTACTTGTTCGTTGATCACGTCATGCACCGTGACGTTGACCTTGGGGTACCGCTGGCGGAACACCTTGAGCGAATGCGGCAACAGGTTGCCGGCAAAGGCCGGCATGGCCGCCACCGAGACACGGCCAAGCTGCAGGGTGAAGCGCTGGCGCAGCATCTCTTCGGTGTCATCCCAGTCGGCCAGCAGGCGCCGGGCCAGCGGCAGCAGCACCTCGCCCTCGGCGGTCAGGCTGACGCTGCGGGTGGTGCGGGTGAGCAGGGCGCCGCCGAGGTTGTCCTCCAGGGCCTTGATGGTCAGGCTCAGGGCCGGTTGTGACACATGCAGGTGTTCGCCGGCCTGGGCGAAGCTCTGGTACTTGGCGACAGTGACGAAGGCGCGCAGTTGCTTGACGTTCATGACAGCCTCGGTCGCTGTTTTGGAAAAGTTATCAATCGATGATGAAAACAAAATTAACAAATCAGTCGCCAGCGGTGAAGATGGCTGCACACGCTCACCGACAGCCTCGTCGGTTCAACAACTACAAAAGGCGGATCAGCATGGCCGGACTGGACAAGCGCGTAGCAACCTATGAAGAGGCCCTGGCAGGCCTGACCGACAACATGACGGTACTGGCCGGCGGCTTCGGCCTGTGCGGCATCCCCGAAAACCTCATCGCCGAAATCAAGCGCCGTGGTGTCAAGGGCCTGACCGTGGTCTCCAACAACTGCGGTGTCGACGGCTTTGGCCTGGGCGTGCTGCTGGAAGACCGGCAGATCCGCAAGATGATCGCCTCCTACGTCGGCGAAAACGCCGAATTCGAGCGCCAGCTGCTCAGCGGCGAGCTGGAGGTCGAGCTGACCCCGCAAGGCACCCTGGCCGAGAAGATGCGTGCCGGCGGCGCCGGCATCCCGGCCTTCTACACCGCCACCGGCTACGGCACCCCGGTTGCCGACGGCAAGGAAGTGCGCGAGTTCAAGGGCCGCAAGTACATCCTCGAAGAGTCCATCACCGGCGACTTCGCCATCGTCAAGGGCTGGAAGGCCGACCACTACGGCAACGTGGTGTACCGCAACACCGCACAGAACTTCAACCCGCTGGCGGCCACTGCCGGCAAGATCACCGTGGTCGAAGTGGAAGAGATCGTCGAGCCTGGCGTGCTGCTGCCCAGCGAAATCCACACCCCGGGCATCTTCGTCGATCGGGTGATCGTCGGCACCTTCGAAAAACGCATCGAAAAGCGCACCGTCAAGGCCTGAGCGCCGTCCATCAGAACAACAAAGAGATCCTGACCATGGCACTGACCCGCGAACAGATGGCGCAACGCGTCGCCCGTGAACTGAAGGACGGCTACTACGTCAACCTCGGCATCGGCATCCCCACCCTGGTGGCCAACTATGTGCCGGCCGACATGGACGTGATGCTGCAGTCCGAGAACGGCCTGCTCGGCATGGGCGAATTCCCTACCGAAAGCACCCTCGATGCCGACATGATCAACGCCGGCAAACAGACCGTCACCGCCCGCCGTGGCGCGTCGATCTTCGACTCGGCGCAATCGTTCGCCATGATCCGTGGCGGTCACGTCGACCTCACCGTGCTGGGCGCTTTCGAAGTGGACGTGGAAGGCAACATCGCCTCGTGGATGATCCCCGGCAAGCTGGTCAAGGGCATGGGCGGCGCCATGGACCTGGTGGCCGGTGCCGAGAACATCATCGTCACCATGACCCACGCCTCCAAGGATGGCGAGTCCAAGCTGCTGCCGCGCTGCAGCCTGCCGCTGACCGGTGCCGGCTGCATCCGCAAGGTGCTGACCGACCTGGCCTACCTGGAGATCGAAGACGGCGCCTTCATCCTGCGCGAGACTGCGCCGGGGGTGAGCGTTGAAGAAATCATCGAGAAAACCGCCGGCAAGCTGATCGTGCCGGACGATGTGAAGGAAATGACCTTCTGACATAGAAGGTACACGTTATACCTGTGGGAGCGGGCTTGCCCGCGAATGCGTCGGTACATTCACCGCCGCATTCGCGGGCAAGCCCGCTCCCACAGGGTTTTTGCGCTTCTGCAGAAAAATCCGATAAAACCAATAAAAGGAAGTAACCGTGGCCGCTGAAATCCAAGACAGCCGCTCCGCCCGCTTTGCCCTGCGCTGTTCCAACTGGGCCGAGCGCTGGTTCCCCGACTCCTGGGTATTCGCTGCCCTGGCCGTGCTGCTGGTGTGCATCGGCGCCCTGGCCATGGGTGCCAAGCCGACCGACACGGCCAAGGCCTTTGGCGATGGCTTCTGGAGCCTGATCCCGTTCACCATGCAGATGGCCTTCGTGGTCATCGGCGGCTATGTGGTGGCCAGCTCGCCACCCGCCGCCCGCCTGATCGACCGCCTGGCGCGCATCCCCAGCAATGGCCGCTCGGCGGTGTGCTGGGTCGCGCTGATCTCGATGCTGGCCTCGCTGCTCAACTGGGGCCTGTCGCTGGTGTTTGGCGGCCTGCTGGTCCGTGCCCTGGCCCGCCGCACTGAACTGAAGATGGATTACCGCGCCGCCGGTGCCGCTGCGTACCTGGGCCTGGGGGCCGTCTGGGCGCTGGGCCTGTCGTCCTCGGCCGCGCAGTTGCAGGCCAACCCGGCCAGCCTGCCGCCTTCTATCCTGTCGATCACCGGCGTGATCCCGTTTACCGATACCATTTTCCTCTGGCAGTCCGGGGTGATGCTGGCGGCCCTGGTGATCGTCTCGCTGGTGATCGCCTATGCCACGGCACCTGGCCCGACCAGTGCGCGCAGCGCCGAAGATTGCGGCGTCGACCCCAGCTTCACCGCGCCGCCAGCCCCCAAGCGCACCCGCCCAGGCGAGTGGCTGGAGCACAGCCCGATCCTGATCCTGATGCTGGTGGCCCTGGCCGGCGGCTGGCTGTACCAGGAGTTCGCCACCAAGCCGGCGATCACCGCCATTTCAGGGCTGAACACCTACAACCTGCTGTTCATCATGCTCGGTGCCTTGCTGCACTGGCGCCCGCGCAGCTTCCTCGATGCCGTGGCGCGTGCCGTGCCGACCACCACCGGGGTGCTGATCCAGTTCCCGCTGTATGGCTCGATCGCCGCGATCCTCACCCAGGTCAAAGGGGTGGATGAACAGACCCTGGCCCACCACATTTCGCTGTTCTTCACCCAGATCGCCACCCATGACACCTATGCGCTGCTGATGGGCGTGTACTCCGCCGTGCTGGGCTTCTTCATCCCGTCCGGCGGTGGTAAGTGGATCATCGAAGCACCGTACGTGATGCTGGTGGCGAACGACCTGCAGTACCACCTGGGCTGGGCGGTGCAGATCTACAACGCCGCCGAGGCGCTGCCGAACCTGATCAACCCGTTCTACATGCTGCCGCTGCTGGGCGTGCTGGGATTGAAGGCGCGTGACCTGATCGGCTTCTCGTTCGTGCAGTTGCTGGTGCATGTGCCGCTGGTGCTGGTGTTGCTGTGGGCGCTGGGTACCACGTTGCAGTATGTGCCGCCGGTGATGCCATGAGGTAAAGGCTGAGACGACTGACTTTTGTGGGAGCGGGCTTGACCCGCGAAGCAGGCGCTGCAGTGCCTGGCACCGGCTTCGCCGGTGTTCGCGGGCTAGCCCGCTCCCACAGGAGAAACACGTCAGTCTTTGATGCCGAGTCCTTGCAACAATGCCGCCAAGGTCGCGCGCCCTGGCTCATCCAGCCCGAACACCGGTCGCCGTGGCTCACCCACCGGCAAGCCGGTCAGCCCCAAGCCCGCTTTGATGGTCGCGGGCAGCCCGCCTTTCAGAATGAAGTCGAGCAACGGCAGTTGCCGGTAGAACAGCGCCCTGGCCTGCGTCAGGTCTCCCTCGAGTACCGCCTGGTACAGCGCCTGGTTCAACGCCGGAATCAGGTTCGGTGCCGCCGTGCACCAGCCCTTGGCCCCGGCCACGAACGCTTCCAGCGCCAGCGGGTTGCAACCGTTGTAGAACGGTACCTGGCCCTCGCCAAGCAGTTGCAGCTTGTGCATGCGCTGGATGTCGCCCGTGCTTTCCTTGACCATGGTCACATTGGCCACTTCGCGGACGATGCGCAGGATCAGCTCCACCGGCATGTCGGTGCCGCTGGTGGCAGGGTTGTTGTAGAGCATGATCGGGATATCGATGGCGTCGCCGATGGCGCGGTAGTGCTGGAGGATCTCGGCTTCGCTGAGCTTCCAGTAGGCGGTTGGCAATACCATCACCGCGTCGGCGCCATGGGCCTGGGCAAAGCGGGCGCGGCGCACGGCGCCGGCCGTGGTCAGGTCGGAGACGCTGACGATGCTGGGCACACGTTTTCCAATCTGGGCGAGGCTGTACTCGGCCACCTGCTGCCATTCGCTGTCGCTGAGGTAGGCCCCTTCGCCGGTGCTGCCCAACGGGGCGATGGCCTGCACGCCGCCGTCGATCAGGCGTTCGATGGACTGCCCCAGTGCGGGCAGGTCGAGTTGTTCGCCACCGGCGCTGAAGGGGGTGATGGTGTAGCCGATGATGCCGTGGAATTCGCTGGTCATGTTTTGGGCTCCGCAAGCAAGGCGTTCTGGGATCAGTTCAGGCAGTCGGCGTGCGCACGCAGGCTCTGCCGGGCAAAGTAGTTGAAGGCGGCGGCATGGCGCTTGGGCCGGTCGATCCAGTCGTGGGCTTCGCGGCCCAGTGCCGGGTCGATGGGCTTGATGGTGCCGGCCGCCATCGCCAGCAACTGCAGGCGCGCGGCGCGCTCGATCAGCTGGGCGTACACGCAGGCCTGCTCGATGCTGGTGCCGGTGGACAGCTGGCCATGGTGCGAAAGCAGGATGGCGCGCTTGTCAGCCAGCGCGGCGCTGATGATCTCGCCTTCCTCATTGCCCACCGGCACGCCCGGCCAGGCTTCGAGGAATGCGCAATCGTCGTAGAGCGGGCACAGGTCCATGTGCGAAACCTGCAGTGGGACTTCCAGCATCGACAGGGCGGCTACGTGGGTCGGGTGGGTGTGGATGATGCAGTTCACATCTGCACGGGCGCGGTATACCCAGCTGTGGAAGCGATTGGCCGGGTTGGGCATGCCCTGGCCTTCGAGCACTTCAAGGTCCTCATTCACCAGCAGCAGGTTGCTGGCGCTGATTTCGTCGAAACCCAGCCCCAGCTGCTGGGTGTAGAAGGTGCCGGGTTGCGGGCCGCGGGCGCTGATCTGCCCGGCCAGACCGGAGTCGTGGCCGTGATCGAACAGAATTCGGCAGGTCAGGGCCAGCTTTTCCCGTACAGTCCACGTATTATCGGCAAGCGAGCCTTGCATCTGCGTCAGCGCCTGCTGGACCAGTTGGTCCTTGCTGTGTGTCAGGGTCTTGGCCATTGGGGATTCCTCTGTGGCGTGATGAGCGATGTCGGCGCTGGCCCGCTGCGAAGCTTTGGTCGGTTGAGCAACGGGTTAGCGCATGACACAAATAATCCTATATGACACAAAGTGTCATAAGCAAGCCTGTGGAACCGGGAAAAAGCGCGTCGCATGTCTAACCGATTGAAACTGTTGAGAAAGAAACTGGGTGTCACGCTGGAGGCGCTGGCCGATAAATCCGGCATGACCAAGAGCTACCTGTCCAAGGTGGAGCGCGGCCTGAACACGCCGTCGATCGCTGCTGCGCTGAAGCTGGCGCGGGCGCTGAACGTCAACGTCGAGGAGCTGTTCGCCGAGGAGCAGGCCGGGCAGGGCCGCTACAGCCTGGTGCGCCAGGGCGAGCGCCAGGCGCTGGTGGGCGATGGCCACGGGCCGGGCTATGCGGCGTTGACCAACCAGGTCGGGCAGCGCAGCCTGATGCCGTTCCTGATCCAGCCGCCGACCGAATTCAGCGACCCGACCTTCAAGGAGCATGAAGGTGAGGAGTTTCTGTTCGTCCACGCCGGCCAGGTGGAGGTCGACTTCATGAACGAGCGGGTGTTGCTGGCGCAGGGTGATGCGCTGCACTTCAACGCCCAGACACCACACCGCCTGCGCTCGGTCGGCGAGCAGCCGGCGCAGCTGCTGGTGGTGGTGCACCACGACGGCGAATGAGGGCAGGGCGATGATCGAGGTGTCGCGGTTCTGGCGGGATCCGGCATTGCCCTTCGTCGAAGCCCGGCGCGTGGGGGACGGGCGCAAGGTCTGCTACGCCGCCCATTCCCATGAGAGCTTTTCCATCGGGGTGATCACCGGGGGGCGCAGTACCTACCTGAGCGGTGCCAGCCAGCGCGAGGTGATGGCCGGTACCACGGTGCTGATGAACCCAGGTGTGGTGCACACGTGCAACCCGATCGCCGGGCAGCCGTGGTCGTACCTGATGCTGTTCGTCGACATGCCGTGGTTGCAGGCTCGGGGCTTCGCCCTGCCAGCGCAGACCTTCAGCACCTGTGCCGGGTTGTACAGCCGGCTGCTGCAACTGTTTGCCGACCTGTTCGATGCTGAACTGAGCGATCGAGAAGCACGGCTGCTGGCTTTTTTCACAGACCTCCCGGGCTATCTGCGCACCCGTGTGCACGAGGTGCGAAGTGAGCATCCACCCCTGGATGCGGCGGCGGCGTTCATTCGTGCGCACCGCAGCGACCCGTTGAGCCTTGCAGATATCTGTGCGGCGTGCGGCCTGTCCCGGTCCTACCTGATTCGTGCGTTCCGCCAGCGCTTCGGCCTGACGCCCCATGGCTACCTGCTCGACCAGCGGGTGCAACAGGCGCGTGCACAACTGCGCCGTGGCCGGGCGATCGCCGAGGTGGCACTGGAGGCAGGGTTTTGCGACCAGGCGCATCTGCAGCGCGCCTTCAAGCAGCACCTGGCGGCGACACCCGGGCATTACCGCGCGGGCGGCATCAGATGAGCAGATAGGCCGCACTGCCCACCAGCAGCACTGCCAGCCCCCGATTCAGCCACTGGAGATACCGTGGCTCGTGCAGATACTGCCGGACCACACTCCCGGCCCAGGCCCAGCAGGCCACCGAAACGAAACAGATCGGCCCGTAGATCCAGGTGAACAACCACAACAGTTGCTGTTCGCCCCCGGTATAGGCACCCACGCCCGCTACCGCCGCCAGCCAGGCCTTGGGGTTCAGCCATTGCATGGCCGCGCCATGCCAGGCCGAAGGTGCCTGCTGCTGGCCGGTCCCGCCCAGCTGGCCATCATCGCTGGCCAGTTTCCACGCCAGGTACAGCAGAAACGCCACGCCACCCCAGTGCAGTGCCACGCCCAGCAGCGGCCATTGCAACAGCAGTTCGTGCACACCCAGGCCAACCAGCACCAGCAGCAGGCAGAAGCCCAGCGTCGCACCCGTGACATGCCACAGGCTCGCCCGCAAGCCATGACGGGCACCGCTGCCAAGGGCGACGACATTGACTGGCCCGGGAGAGATCGATGCGGCAAGGGCGAAAGCGGCCATGGAAAGGGACAGGCTCATTTTCCGAAACTCCGTGTGTTGGACGAGGCCGCCATCCTGCGGCCTCAAACGGCGCGGGTATTGAAGAATAATCCCCTGCGATGCTGTTACAGCTTTTGTAATAGTTTCGCACTATCAGAAAAACCTGCTGTGCTTGTAGGATCTTCTTCCCTATTTTCGATCAAGGTCTATATGAGCACCTTCGCGGAGCCCCCCAGTCCCCGGCCCTCCCGGCCATCCTCCCGCCGTCCTCGTGACGCTTCCTTCGTGAGTACCCGCTAATGGAATGGCTAGCCGACCCTACGGCCTGGCTGGGCCTGTTGACGCTTATCGTCCTCGAGCTGGTGCTGGGTATCGACAACCTGGTGTTCATCGCCATCCTGGCCGACAAGCTGCCGCCGCATCAGCGCGACCGTGCGCGGGTCATCGGCCTGAGCCTGGCGCTGATCATGCGCCTGGGCCTGCTGGCCAGTATCTCGTGGATGGTCACCCTTACCGCGCCGCTGTTCGAGGTGTTCGGCAAGAGCTTCTCTGGCCGTGACCTGATCATGCTGTTCGGTGGTGTGTTCCTGCTGTTCAAGGCCACCATGGAATTGCACGAACGCCTGGAAGGGCACGTCACGCAAGCCAGTGGTGCAGTACGCCATGCCGCGTTCTGGCCGATCGTGGCGCAGATCGTCGTGCTCGATGCGGTGTTCTCGCTGGACGCGGTGATCACGGCCGTCGGCATGGTCGAAGAATTGTCGGTGATGATGATCGCGGTGATCTTCTCGATCGGCATCATGATTGTCGCCAGCAAGCCGCTGACCCGCTTCGTCAACGCCCACCCGACGGTAATCATGCTGTGCCTGGGCTTCCTGATGATGATCGGTTTCAGCCTGACCGCCGAAGGCCTGGGCTTCCATATTCCGAAAGGCTACCTGTACGCGGCCATCGGCTTCTCGATCCTCATCGAGCTGTTCAACCAGCTGGCCCGTGCCCGCCGCAAGCGCAGCCTGCAGCAGCACCGGCCACTGCGTGAGCGTACCGCGCATGCCGTGCTGCGCCTGCTGGGTGGCCGCCGGGTCGAGGCTGATGAAGTGGGCGATGAAATTGCCGACCTGGTCGAAGGGGGCGAAGAGCAGGTGCTGTTCGACCGCCGTGAGCGGGTGATGATCAGCGGCGTGCTGAACCTGGCCGAGCGGCCGATCCGCACGGTGATGACCGCGCGGGCCGAGGTCGACGTGATCGACCTGGCGCAGCCGGCGCAGGCCATCACCGAGGCACTGGCCAACTCGCCGTACTCGCGCCTGCCACTGATTCGCGATGGCCATATCGAGGAACCGCTGGGCTTCGTGCACAAGAAGGAGCTGCTCAAGGAGTGGCTGTCCGGCAGCCAGCCGGACCTCGAGCGCATGGCTCGGGCGCCGTTGAACCTGCTGGAGAGCTTCAGCATCCTCAACGCCCTGGAACAGATGCGTAGCCAGTCGACGCACATTGCGTTCGTGATCAACGAGTTCGGTGATTTCACCGGCCTGCTGACCATGACCGATATCCTTGAGTCGATCGCTGGCGAGTTGCCGGATGCCAGTGAGGTAGAGGGGCCGGCGATCGTCGAGGAGGGGGGCGGCTTTGTCGTCAGTGGCGCCCTGAACCTGAGCCAGGTCCAGGCACGTACCGGTTTCAGCGCCCGCGCCACCGAGGACTACCAGACCCTGGCGGGCCTGGTGATGAGCTTGCTGGACCGCCTGCCGGTGGTGGGTGATCAGCTGGCCTGGAACGGCTGGAGCATGACCGTGGTGGCGGTGGAGGAGCGCCGGGTGCGCCAGGTGCGCCTTACACCGAACGCCGACGCTGACGCAGCAGGTGCTTGAAGCCTTCGAGCACCAGCACCAGCACGGCGGCCCAGATCGGCAGGTAGGTCAGCCACTGATCCGGGCCGATGGTTTCGCCCAGCAGCAGGGCAACACCCACCAGCAGCACCGGCTCGACGTAGCTGAGCAGCCCGAACAGGCTGAACGGCAACAGGCGGCTGGCCAGCACGTAGGCGATCAGTGCACAGGCGCTGATCGCTCCGAGCAGCGGGATCAGCCCGTAGAGGCCTGGGTGCTGGTGCAGGTCGGCCGTCGACAACGGCCCCTGGGTGACGAAGTACACAGCCCATGGCAGCAACAGGCACATGTCGCACCACAGGCCACCCAGGTGGTCGGTGCGGCAGCGTCGGCGCAAGACGAAGTAGATCGGGTAGCCGATCATCACCAGCAAGGTCTCCCAGGCGAAGCTGCCATGCTGGTACAGCTCGTGCCCGACGCCCAGTGCGGCGCAGCTGACCGCCACTTTCTGCAGGCGTGACAGGCGCTCGCCGTAGACCAGCCGCCCGGTCAGTACCATCGCCAGCGGCAGCAGGAAGTAGCCCATCGACACTTCCAGGCTGCGCCCATGCAGCGGCGCCCAGAGGAACAGCCACAGCTGCACACCCATCAGCCACGAAGTACCGACCATGCCCAGCAGCAAAATCGGCGTCTGGCGCACGCGGGCGAGCAATTCGCCGACGCGCTTCCAGTCTTTGCTGACCAGCATGAACAGCGTGAGGCAGGGCAGCGTCAGCAGCGTGCGCCAGCCAAAGATCTCTTCGCCATCGAGCGGCGAAAGCAGGGAAGTATAGAAATACATCACGGCGAACAGACAGGACGCCATGACCGACGAAATAATGCCTTTTGACACGAATGCCTCGGATAGGGGAGTGAGCGGGTGGATCAGCCGCGCATGATCTCAGGGGGCGCGCCCTGCGGCAACCGCGCAGCACCCGGGCGTGCGGCGAGTGCACTGAGGAACTCGTCCGCTGGCATTGGCCGGGCGAACAGGTAGCCCTGCTGGAAGTCCACCCCGAAGCGCGCCAGGTAGTCTCGCTGGACGTCGGTTTCCACCCCTTCGGCAACAATGCCCAGGCCCAGTTTGCCGGACAGCTCGATGATGCTGTCGAGAATGTGCTGCGACAACGCGTCGCCACCGATCATGGCCACGAAGCTCTGGTCGATCTTCAGGTAGTCGACCTTGAACTGGCGCAGGTAGTTGAGGCTCGACTGACCGGTGCCGAAGTCATCCAGGGCAATCATCACCCCCATGTCATGCAGCTTGGCGAATAGCTCCAGGGCTACCGGTGTGGCTTCGATCAGCTTGCGTTCGGTCAGCTCCAGGGTCAGCCTTACCCGCCCAGGGGGGAAATGCTGGAGGAAGGTATGGCAGTCGTCGAGCAGGCTCAGGTCGCGGCAATGGTCGGCGGTAATGTTGATGCCGATGTGGAAGCCGTCTTCCAGCAGCGCGGCATAGGGCGCAAGGCTCTGCGCGGTGTGCAGCATCAGGGCCCGGGTCATGGCGACGATCTGGCCGCTGTGTTCGGCGTAGGGGATGAACAGGTCCGGGCGTACCAGGCCTTCACGGGGGTGGTTCCAGCGCATCAGCACTTCGGCCCCGGCCCAGCGGTAGTCACCCTTGCGCACCACCGGCTGGAAATACGGCAGAAACTCGTCCGCCTCCAGGGCCCGATGCAGTTCGGCGCGGGGTGAACTGGCCCGGCGAATCTGCCAGCGGCAGGCACTGCCAGCCACCACGCCGAGCACCAGCAGCAGGCTGAGCAGGGCCGGGTAGTGGCTGCGCAGCAGCTCGCCTTGCTTGCTTGCTTCGTAGCCACCGTGCACGCTGAACGGGTAACGGGTTGAGCCTAACGTCACATCGGCGACGGCGGCAACCGGTGGAGTACCGTCATGCACCACGCCGTCCTTGCCCATCCAGGCCTTGCCAACGCGGATCTGCAAGGCTTCCTCCGGGCCTATCAGGCGCAACGCGGTGAGCAGGTGATCGCCATCCACGGTCGTGATCGCACCGTGATCGCCAGCGCTGGCCCGGTACACCAGCAAGGCATGGCCGGGCGTTACCGAGTTGCCATTCATCAGCCATAGCCGGCCATCGGTGTAGTCATTGGCCTCGACGGGCTCGTCGAAGTCGCCGAACAGCGAGCTGCAGTACAGGTTATGGTGCTGGAACAGGTTGGTCGAACGCACGAAGGCATTGCGCGTGACCTGGCTACGCAAGGCCAGCTCAGCGTCCGCGCAGGGGCGGCCCGCCAGCGGCAACAGCGCCTGCGCGGCATTGGCGAGGTTGTCTAGAATATGATCGACATGCTCGACCACCTGGCGCGCTGTCGCCTGGCTGGTGGCGCGCAGTTCACGCTCGATCTGCCAGTTCATGACCGCCAGCCCGCAGGCGAGCGGCACCACGCCGACGATCCAGGGCAGCAGCGTGCGCCAGCTCCAGCGAGCGGGACGTTTGACCGTGAGAGGCATGCCGGGGTGATCTTCCTGATGACTGACGTGCTGAGGATAGCCGTATGTCGGCAGCGGTGGCGAACTAATGCGCGACAAAGCAATTTACGCAATGTAGAATCGATTTACGAATACAACAATAAAGTCCTTCGCTTTTGAAGGAATCACCCCCGCCGAGAATGGGTCCATATGACATACCATGGGTTCAAGCTGATCATAGGTGACTTCCTCGCCCGCAGCGTGCGCGGTATCCCGTGCTCTCCGCCATTGCCGTTCCACATCCTACGCATTCACTAATTTTCGCTGCAGATGAGGGTACGAACATGGCTGATATCTTTGATAATCCGATGGGTCTGATGGGCTTTGAATTCATCGAACTGGCTTCGCCGACGCCGGGCGTCCTGGAACCGGTATTCCAGATCCTTGGTTTCACCAAGGTAGCCACGCACCGCTCCAAGGACGTGCACCTGTATCGCCAGGGTGGCATCAACCTGATCCTCAACAACGAACCCAAGAGCATCGCCTCGTACTTTGCTGCCGAGCATGGGCCGTCGGTGTGCGGCATGGCGTTCCGCGTGCGCAACGCCCATGAAGCCTACGCCCGCGCCCTGGAACTGGGGGCTCAGCCGGTCGAGATCGAAACCGGCCCGATGGAGTTGCGCCTGCCGGCCATCAAAGGCATCGGTGGGGCACCGCTCTACCTGATCGACCGTTTCGATGAAGGCAGTTCGATCTATGATATCGACTTCAATTTCATCGAAGGCGTCGACCGCAATCCGCAAGGGGCAGGGCTGAAGATCATCGATCACCTGACCCACAACGTCTATCGCGGGCGCATGGCTTACTGGGCCGGTTTCTACGAGAAGCTGTTCAACTTCCGCGAGATTCGCTATTTCGACATCAAGGGCGAGTACACCGGCCTGACCTCCAAGGCCATGACCGCGCCTGACGGCATGATCCGCATTCCGCTCAATGAAGAGTCGTCCAAGGGCGCCGGGCAGATCGAAGAGTTCCTGATGCAGTTCAACGGCGAAGGCATTCAGCATGTGGCCTTCCTCACCGATGACCTGCTCAAGACCTGGGATGCACTGAAAGGCCTGGGCATGCGCTTCATGACCGCGCCGCCGCAAACCTATTACGAAATGCTCGAAGAACGCCTGCCAGGGCATGGCGAGCCGGTCGACCAGCTGCAGGCTCGCGGTATCCTGCTGGACGGCGCTTCCGAGCCGGGCGACAAGCGTCTGCTGCTGCAGATTTTCTCGGAAACGCTGCTCGGCCCGGTATTCTTCGAGTTCATCCAGCGCAAAGGTGATGACGGCTTCGGTGAAGGCAACTTCAAGGCGCTGTTCGAGTCCATCGAGCGTGATCAGGTGCGTCGTGGCGTGCTCAATGCCGAATGAGTGAGTGAAACGTGGCGCTGTCAGTCTTGGCTGGCGGCGCTACGCGTACGCTGGCTACGTTGCCTGAACATGCCCCAGTAGGTGATCGCGCCGGTGATGATCCCGACCAGCCCCAGGGAAGGGAACAGTTGTTTCATCATCAGGCGCGTCTCGCGTGCCGAATAGCCCTGGGCATAGCCTGCCTTGACGGTATAACCGTATTTCTTCGAAACACCTTCCTGGAAGAATTCGGCTTGTGAGGGGCGCACCGGATCGCGACTGTCGCCGTCGGTCCAGATGTATAAGTCTCCGAATTCGAGCAACAACGTCAGCCCGGTCTGAAACGCACGCAGCTCTTTGCGCAGCAGCATCCCGTAGGTCGTGGCTATAACCCCCAGATTATCTTCGCGAAGTTGGTAGGCGAGCAGCACTGAATTGGGTGTTGCAGGCGGGTCCAGCGCCAGGCGGAATTGCGACGTTGCATCCGGGAATATGCTGTCCGCTGGGTACGGCGTTTTCAAGGTGTTGCAATAGGTGCGGCCGTCAACGGTCAACGCCAGCGAGCGCAGGTGCGGCGCATTTGCAATCTGATCATGCAATTGCGCCTGGGCGCTCTCGCAGGCAGCCCCTGCCAACTTCATTGCGGCCGCCGCCGACGCGTGTATTCGATCCAGTGCGAGGTCCACCGAATAGATGGCCTCGCTGACAGAGATTCGCGCGGTTTCTTCTAGTTTCTTGTCATGCTGATAGAACATGATCATCAGCCCGGATCCGACTGGCAGCAAACTGATTGCCAATGTCAGCAACAGTTCTACCAGGCTTTGCCCTGCAGTCTTGATTCTTGACATGAGTGTCCAGCCCCCATTTCCCGAACTGCCCGAGATGGACAGCCCAGTGGAGAGCCTATGAGCCAATCACAGCGCCAGCTGTAATCCAAAAAGCTTGCGTGTTTTGCGATCTACGCCGCCAAGCTGTAGGACTCATTACTGCTTCAATGCAGCAACGACCGTTTCGGCCAGCAGGGCCGTGGAGGCGGGGTTCTGCCCGGTGATCAGCCGGCCGTCCTGCACCACGAACGGTTTCCATGGGTCCTCGTCCTTGCTGTAGATGCCACCCCGCGCACCCAGTTCGTTTTCGGTGAGAAAGGGCACCACCTTGTCCAGCTCTGCCAGTTTTTCTTCGGTGTTGGAAAAACCGGTGACTTTCCGGTCCTTGAGCAACAGGCTGTTGTCGCTGAGCTTGATATTCAACAGGCCGACCACGCCATGACAGACGGCGGCAACGATGCCATTGCTTTCGTAGATCCTGCGTGCCAGTTCCTGTAACGGCTGGTTGTCCGGGAAGTCGTACATCACCCCGTGGCCACCCGCGTAGTAGATGGCGCAGTAGTCATCTGCCCTGACCTTGCCCGGGCTGAACGATGCGCCCAGACGGTTCATGAATGATTTGTCGTCGTACCATTGCCAGTCCAGCTCCGGGGCCAATTGCAGGCTGTGCGGGTCGATTGGCACATAGCCGCCCTCAGGGCTCACGTAGTCGACGGGGTACCCGGCTTGCTGCACGACGTCGACAAAATGCACCGCTTCACCCAGCCACAGACCTGTGGCCCGCTTCAGGGTCGGGTACTTGGCCGTGTTGGTCAGTACAACCAGAATCTTCTTGCTCATCACCACGCTCCCTGGTCTGTCGTTGAAGGGCGATGCGTTCCTTGGCGCGGGGAAAACCTATTGAGCATAGCTTGCGGAGGCGCTCGAAGGTGCCTCGAACTTTGTCGAAGATCAGCCGCTGTGGCTACCGTGCAAGCGAACGGGCAGGCAAGCCTGCTACGCGTTCAGTTACACACCGTTGCGCGATGAGCAACATGAGGTGGCGGGGTTTCTGCATACGGTGATCGATACCAGCGCCAGCATCGATTCGCATGACACATGGCGCGAGCAGGCGTTGGCGTTCGAGCGCCAGATCGAGCGTGTGATGGCCGACCGCGATCACATCTGGCAGCTGTCCCGCGATGCCATGATCGTCATTACCCGCGACATGCGGCTGCAAGCGGCCAACCCAAGCTGGCAGCGCGCGCTGGGCTGGGCTGAAGTCGAGGTGTGCGGTAAACCGCTCCCGGAGCTGGTCCATCCTGCCGACAGGGCCGAGGTGGAGGTGGCAGTGATGGAGTTCCTTCACGGTCGGGGGGGCGAGCAGTTCGAGACGCGCTTGCGCCACAAGGACGGGCACTACCGCTTGTTCCGCTGGACGGCCAGTTTCGACGGCACGCTGTTGACTGCCGTCGGGCGTGATATTTCCCAAGACCATGAAGATGCCTTGCGCCATTCCGACACCCTGTTACAGGCAACCCAGCGCCTGGACGCCGTCAGCCACCTTGCAGGTGGCATGGCCCACGAGATGAACAACCTGCTGTCGGGCATCGGCGGCAGCCTGGAGCTCTTGCAGCGGCGCATGGACCAAGGGCGCCTGGAGCACCTCGACCGTTATGTGACGCTGGCCAGTGACTCGGTGCGACGCGCCATGACGCTCACGCACCGTCTGCTGGCATTCTCCCGCCATCAGCCGCTGTCACCCCGGCCACTGGACATCAATCGCCAGCTGAGCGCCATGGAGCCTTTGTTGCGCCAGGTGCTGGGGGCTGAAATGCGGGTGGACTGGGGGCTGGATGTAGAACCCTGGACCCTCTGCCTGGACAGTGCGCAACTCGAGAATGCCCTGGTGAACCTGTTCGCCAACGCACGTGAGGCTTGCCTTGGGCGCGGCGTGGTGACACTGCGCACGATCAACAAGCGCCTTGAGGCCCCGTTCCCCGATGAGCACGGCTTGCCCCCGGGTGACTACGTCGCCGTGTATGTCACGGACGACGGTCACGGCATGCCGGAAACGGACCTGGCTCGTGCGTTCGAACCCTTCTTCACCACCAAGCCCATGGGCCATGGCGCCGGGTTGGGGCTGCCGATGGTCTATGGCTTCGTCGGCCAGTCGGGTGGCCACGTCTGGCTCGAATCAGCGCCTGATCACGGCCTCAAGGTCTGTATGTTGTTCCCGCGTTGCTTCGAACACATCGCGCAGGAGCCCCCGCAACCGGTACCCGCCGTAACACGGGCCAGTGGCCAACGCGTGTTGCTGGTGGATGACGAGGACAACCTGCGTTCGGTGATGAAGGAATACCTTCAGGAGCGTGGTTTCGACGTGTGCGATGTGAGGGATGCGAACTCGGCGCTCGATCGCTTCCGCCACCACGGCCCCTTCGACCTGGTGATCACCGACATCGGCCTGCCCGGTGGATTCAGTGGGCGACAGGTCGCCAGGGCGATGCGCATGGTCGAGCCGGACCAGAAGATTCTGCTCATTACCGGCTTCAACGATCAACCGCTGGAGCCGCAACTGTCCGAGGCGCCAGGTACGGCGCTGATGCTCAAGCCTTTCGCCTTGGCCAGCCTGATGAACCAGGCCCTGCTGATGTTGAGCGACTGAACGGGCTCAGGGCTCACCCAGCATGCTGGCTACCTGTGCCTGCAGCTGCTTGAGCTCGAACGGCTTGCAGATCAGTTGCATGCCTGGCGCGAGAAACCCTTCGCGCGTCATGGCCGTCTCGGCGTATCCGGTGATGAACAGCACCGGAAGCTGCGGGCGAAGCGTGCGGGCGATCTCGGCCAGCTGCCGGCCATTCATGCCCGGCAGGCCGACATCGCTGAGCAGCAGGTCGATCGCCTGCGCTGAACGCAGCAGTTGCAAGGCTTCGTTGGCGTTGCTGGCACTGCGGCAGGGATAACCCTCGTCCCGCAACGACTGGCAAAGCAGTTCGCGGACATGGGGATCATCCTCGACCACCAGCACATGACGGCTTTTACCGGCAGGTGCAGGGCGCGGTTCGGGGGCCTGGGATGGCTGCGGATCAAGGTGGCGAGGCAGGTAAAGGTCGACCCGTGTGCCGTGGCCGATCTCGCTGAACAAGGCCACATGGCCATGGGACTGCTTGCTGAAGCCGTAGACCATCGAAAGGCCCAGGCCAATCCCCTGGCCCACCGGTTTGGTACTGAAGAAGGGCTCGAATGCGTGCTCCAGGGTGCTCTGTGACATGCCCTGGCCGTCATCGATGATGCTCAGGCGGGCGTAGGCACCTGTATCCAGCCCGCCGCTGGTGAGCCGCTGCGCGTCCACCTGCTGGTTACTGGCTTCGATGCGCAACACCCCCCCGTTGGGCATGGCTTCGCAGGCATTGACCAGCAGGTTGTTCACCGCCTCTCGCAATTGCTCGTCGTCCGCCTGCACGGCCCAGAGGTTTGCGGGCAGGTCCAGTTGCAGGCTTACGCCTTGGTCAAGGATGGCTTCGAGGCGCTGCGGTTGCAGCAGCTCAAGCAGGTCGATGCGCTGGCTGTGCAGCGATTGCCTGGACGAAAACGCCAGCAGACGGTGGGTAAGCACCGCGGCACGTGACACGGCTTGCTGGCCCATGCGCAGGATCCCTTCGACGCCATCGGTGCGGCCATGCTTCAGGCGCCGGTCGATCAGCTCGAAACTGCCACCGATGCTGGTCAGCAGGTTGTTGAAGTCATGCGCCACCCCGCCGGCCAGTTGGCCAATCGCCTCCATTTTACGGGTCTGCTGCACGGCCTGGTCGATGACACGCTGTTCCTCGCTACGCGCATCCAGGCGCTGTTGCAGGTCGAGCATCTGATCGCGTGCCAGGTACTGGCGGCGCCGGTTGCGCAACGCGGCCTGGGCCAGGTGCAGCAAGCGCCCATCGTCAAAAGGCACGCCGAGCAGGGTCAGGTTGCCCAGGCCAAGGTTGGCGGCAGAGGGGGTGGCCGCTGGTGTAGGCGTCAACAGCACGATGGGCAGGTCCGACCACGGGGGTTGTTGGTCGATGTAGTCCTGCAAGAGGATGGCCGCCTCGCCGTTGAGGGCCTGTTCGGCGATGATCGCCAGCCCTGCGCCTTCGATCAGGCAGGCTTCCAGCTTGGCAACATCCTGCGCGCGCAGGCAGTCGACACCGGCAGCCGCCAACAACTTCGACGTATTGTTGGCAAGCTGATCCGGAGCCAGGATCACAGCACGTTCGTCCATCGACAACGAACTGGCCAATGTGATTCTCCTGAAACGGTCGGCAAGGTCGGACTGCGTCCTTGCCACCTGAGAGGGTCCGATAACCACTGGACCACGGGCACTGGCCCGGGGTTCAACGCAATCTACAGCCCCTGTTGCAGGAAGGGGTCGTCCGGGTTCTGCCGCTCCAGCTCAGCCAGCAGGACCTGCACATTCTGCAGTTGGCCGGTTTCTTTCCAGTACTGGATCAGCAGCACCCGCGCCCGACGGTTGGCTGGCTGGCGGCTGAGCAGTGTTTCCAGTTGCTTTTGCGCGGCATCGGACTGATCCAGCTCGTGCAAGGTCACCGCCAGGGTGTAGCGGTAATCGGCATTTTCCGGCTCCAGCTCCACCGCGCGCGACAAGGCGAGCAGGGCATATTCGCGCTGGTCATGGCGGATCAGCCACAGCCCCAGCTCGTACTGCAGGAACGCCGAGTCCGGGCGCAGTGCCAGGGCCTTGGCCAGCACCTGGCGGGATTGATCGTGATGGCCCTGGCGCTCCAGCAGGCGCACCTGGGTGGCCAGGGCGTCGAGGCCATCCGGGGCCACCGCGAGGCTGCGTTGCAGGGCTGCGGCGGCCTGGTCGTAATCGTTTTCGTGCAGGTACAGGCGCGCCAGGTGCACCTGGGCCTCGGCGTCGTCAGGTTGTTTTTCCAGTGCCTGCTGGTATTGCTCCAGCGCGGTCTGCAACGGGCCGAAATACAGGCCGATGGCATCCGGGTCGAGGCCGAGCAAGGCATCCACGGCGGCGAAGCGCACGCTTTGTTCGTCATCATCCAGCAGGGGCCCCAACACCAGGCTGCGCTGAGAAGGCGGCAGCAGCTTGCGGATGCTGGCAATGGCTGCGCGGCGCACCAGCGGGTCGTCGTTTTCCAGGTCCAGGCGGGCCAGTTTCAGCGCCTGCGGCGAGGGGTAGTTGGGCAGCTCGGCATAGAGTGCGGCGCGGCGGATCGGCGTCAGGTCATCGCGCTGCAGTTGTTGGTACAGCACCCGGGCGGCACCGGGCAGGCCGTCATGTGCCTGGCGCAGTGCCTTGCCGTAGCTGTGTGGCGGCAGCACCGGTGGTGCGGGCTTGTCGTCGCGGCGCAGGAAAACGATGGCGATCGACACCAGAATCAGCAGCAGTACGGCGATCAGGTAGCTGTGGCGTCTGGGCATCGGGTGCAGCGATCCAAGGCGGTGGGAAGGCAGAGCTTGGGGCAGAATGCCCTGGGCTGCAAGCTGCAGGGGCGCCAAGGGGCAATAAAAAAGCCCCGCAGGCCAGGGCCAGCGGGGCAAACGGTTGGGGGAGGAACCAACCAAAGGAGTCGTTGAAACGGGGCGGGTCAGCGTGCGCTGGCGACGGTCTCCGGTTGCCAGCCGCCGCCGAGGGCCTTGTAGATCGAGACGATGCCGCGATACAGCTCGACCTCACCTTGGGCCTGGGCGTCTTCGGCGCTCAGGCGCTCGCGTTCGGCATCGAGCAGCACCAGGTAGTCCACCGTGCCCTCGCGGTAACGCACCGAGGCCAGGTCAGCCGCCTTGCGGCTGGCATCGCTTTGGCGCATCAGTGACAACAGCCGCTGCTGGGTCTTGTCGTAGTCGCTGAAGGCGTTGGCCGACTCTTCCAGGGCCAGCAGCACCTGCTGCTCATAGTTGGCCAGGGCGCCTTCGGCGTCAGCCTTGGCACCGCGCAGGCGGGCCCGCACGCTGCCCAGGTCGAAGGCGGCCCAGGTGATGCTTGGGCCCAGCGCCCAGGCATTGGCCGCAGAGGAGCCGATCTGCGAGCCACGGGCGGCGGTAAAGCCGAGGAAGCCGCTGAGGCTCACCCGCGGGAACAGGTCGGCGGTGGCCACCCCGACGTTGGCGGTGGCCGCCGCCAGCTGGCGTTCGGCGCTGCGGATATCCGGGCGGCGGCGCAGCAGCTCGCCCGGGTCACCCACCGGCAAAGCCTTGGCGATGGCCGGCAGGGCCTTGGGCGACAGGTCGACACTCAGCGCGTCCGGGCGCTGGCCGAGCAGGGTGGCGATGCGGTGCCGGGCCCGGGCCTGTTCGGCCTGCAGTTGCGGTACGGTGGCTTCGACACCCGCCAGGCGGGCATCGGCGCGTACCACGTCGAGTTCGTTGCCAACCCCGGCGTCGCGCAGGGTCACGGTGATCGTGCGTGACTCCTGCTGGGTCTTGAGGTTGGCCACGGCGATGTTCTCGCGCAGTTGCGCCCCGCGCAGCTGGCCATAAGCGTCGACCAGTTCGGCGATCAGGCTGACCTGCAGCTGTTGCAGGTCGGCTTGGGCGGCTGCTTCCTGGGCCTCGCTGGCCTCGATCTGGCGCTGGATGCGGCCGAACAGGTCAAGCTCCCAGGCCATGTCCAGGCCCAGGTCGTAACGTTCCTGGTTGACCCGCTGCGTGGTCTGGCCGGGAATCTGCCCCTTGCCGATCTCGCTGCTGGCGCGGCTGGTGACCACCGGGAACTGGTCGTTGGCAGCGTCATCACGGATCGCCCGTGCCGACTTGAGCCGGGCGAAGGCCACGCGCAGGTCGCGGTTGCCGTCCAGCGATGCCTGCACCAGCTGGTTCAGCACCGGGTCGTCGAACTGCTTCCACCACACGCTTTCGAAGCGGCTACGGTCAAAGGCCTTGGCCTTTACATCAGCGCTGTCGAAATGCGCGGGTTCGGTGGCCGGGGTCTTGTAGTCCGGGCCGACCGCGCAGGCCGCCAGGGCCAGCGCCAACAGGCTCGGGGTCAGCGGTTTGAGCAGGTTCATGCGTGGTTCTCCAGCACGTGCGCGTGCTCGGCCTTGCGGGCCTGGCGGCGCTCGACGAAACGGCGGATCAGGAAGAAGAACACCGGGGTCAGGAACAGGCCGAACACGGTCACGCCGATCATCCCCGAGAACACCGCCACACCCATGGCATGGCGCATTTCCGAGCCGGCACCGGAGCTGAACACCAGCGGTACCACGCCCATGATGAAGGCGATCGAGGTCATCAGGATCGGCCGCAGGCGCAGGCGGCAGGCTTCCAGCACCGCAGCCAGCGGGTCGAGGCCCTTGGCCTGTTCATCCTTGGCGAACTCGACGATCAGGATCGCGTTCTTGCATGCCAGGCCCACCAGTACGATCAGGCCGATCTGGGTGAAGATGTTGTTGTCACCGCCGGAGACGATCACCCCGGTGATGGCCGACAGCAGGGTCATCGGCACGATCAGGATCACCGCCAGCGGCAGGCTCCAGCTCTCGTACTGGGCGGCCAGCACCAGGAAGGCCAGCAGCACGCACAGCGGGAAGACCAGAAGCGCGGTGTTGCCCGAGAGGATCTGCTGGTACGTAAGGTCGGTCCACTCGAAGGTCATGCCGTTGGGCAATTCCTCCTTCAGCAGCTTCTCGATCGCAGCTTCAGCCTGGCCGGAGCTGTAGCCGGGGGCTGCTGCGCCGTTGATTTCTGCGGTGATGAAGCCGTTGTAGTGCATGACGCGGTCTGGCCCGGAGGTGTCGCTGACCTTGAGGAAGGTCGCCAGCGGGATCATCTCGCCGAGGTTGTTGCGCACCTTCAACTGGCCGATCTGCTCGGCATCGAGGCGGAACTGTTGTTCGGCCTGGACGTTGACCTGGTAAGTGCGGCCAAAGCGGTTGAAGTCGTTGGTGTACAGCGAGCCCAGGTAGACCTGCAGGGTGTCGAAGATGTCAGTGATCGCCACGCCGTGGGTCTTGGCCTTTTCCCGGTCGATGGCGGCATCGACCTGGGGCACGTTGACCTGGTAGCTGGTGAACAGGCCCGCCAGTTCCGGCACGTTGTGGCTCTTGGCGATGATGTTCTGGGTTTCCTTGTACAGCGCTTCGTAGCCCAGGTTGCCACGGTCTTCGATCTGCAGGCGGAAACCACCGATGGTGCCCAGGCCCTGTACCGGCGGCGGCGGGAAGATCGCGATGTAGGCATCCTGGATGTCGGCGAACTGGGCATTCAGTGCAGCCGCAATGGCCGCCGCCGACTGGCTCGGGTCCTTGCGCTCGTCGAACGGCTTGAGCGGGGTGAACACGATGCCGCTGTTGGGGCTGTTGGTGAAACCGTTGATCGACAGGCCCGGGAAGGCCACCGAGTCGGCAACCCCGGGTTGCTTCAGGGCGATTTCGCTCATGCGCTTGATCACCGCCTCGGTGCGGTCAAGGCTGGCTGCGTCGGGCAATTGAGCGAAGGCCACCAGGTACTGCTTGTCCTGCGCCGGCACGAAACCGGTCGGTGTGGACGAGAAGCCCAGGTAGGTCAGGCCCATCAGGCCGGCATAGACGAACAGGGCGATGCCGCTGGATCGGATGACCCGGCGCACGCCGCCGACGTAGCGGTGGCTGGCACGGTCGAAGAAGCGGTTGAACGGCGCGAACAGCCAGCTGCCGAGTAGCTTGTCGAGGAACCGCGAGAAACGGTCCTTGGGCGCATGGTGGTCCTTCAGCAGCACGGCAGCCAGGGCCGGCGACAGGGTCAGCGAGTTGAACGCCGAGATCACGGTGGAAATGGCGATGGTCAGCGCGAACTGCTTGTAGAACTGCCCGGTGAGGCCGGAAATGAACGCAGCAGGTACGAACACCGCGCACAGTACCAGGGCCGTGGCGATGATCGGGCCGGTCACCTCGCCCATGGCCTTTTGCGTGGCTTCCAGCGGTTTAAGGCCCAGCCCGATATTGCGCTCAACGTTCTCCACCACGACGATGGCGTCGTCCACCACGATACCGATGGCCAGCACCAACCCGAATAGCGAAAGGGCGTTGAGCGAGAAGCCAAACAGGTGCATCACGGCAAAGGTACCGATCAGCGATACCGGCACGGCCAGCAGCGGGATGATCGAGGCACGCCAGGTCTGCAGGAACAGGATCACCACCAGCACGACCAGCACCAGGGCTTCGAACAGGGTGTGTACCACTGCTTCGATGGAGCCGCGTACGAAGATGGTCGGGTCATAGACGATGCTGTAGTCCATGCCTTCCGGGAAGTCCTTCTTCAGCTCGGCCATCTTCGCCCGTACCTCGTCGGAGATCTCGATGGCGTTGGAGCCTGGGCGCTGGAAGATCGGGATGGCCACCGCCGGCTGGTTGTTCAGCAGCGAGCGCAGGGCGTACTGGCTGGAACCGAGCTCGACCCGGGCGATGTCCTTCAGGCGGGTGATTTCGCCATCGGCACCGGCACGGATGATGATGTTTTCGAACTCTTCTTCATTGACCAGGCGGCCCTGGGTGTTGATCGACAGCTGGAAGCTGGTCGAGCCGGGGGCGGGCGGGGCGCCCAGCTGGCCGGCGGCGACCTGGCGGTTCTGCTCACGGATGGCCGCCACCACGTCGCTGGCGGTCAGGTTGCGCGAAGCGGTCTTGTTCGGGTCGAGCCACACGCGCAGCGAGTAGTCGCCCATGCCGAACAGCTGCACGTCACCGACGCCGCCCAGGCGCGCCAGTTCGTCCTTGATGTTGAGGATGGCGTAGTTGGACAGGTAGAGCATGTCATAGCGGTTGTCCGGCGAGGTCAGGTGCACGACCATGGTCAGGTCGGGCGACGCCTTGTCGACGGTGATGCCGATCCGCGTCACTTCCTCCGGCAGCTTGGGCTGGGTCCGGGTGACGCGGTTCTGCACCTGCACCTGGGCGTTGTCGAGGTCGGTGCCCAGGGCGAAGGTGATGGTCAGGGTCAGCTTGCCGTCGGCGGTGGACTGCGAGGACATGTACAGCATGTTCTCGACACCGGTGATGGCCTGCTCCAGTGGCGCGGCGACGGTCTCGCCGATCACCTTGGGGTTGGCGCCGGGGAAGTTGGCGCGCACCACCACGGTGGGTGGCACCACTTCGGGGTACTCGCTGATCGGCAACTGGAACAGCGAGATCGAGCCCGCGATCAGCAGCACCAGCGACAGCACCGCGGCGAAGATCGGCCGGGTAATGAAGAATTTCGAGAAGTTCATCGGTGGGGTCCCTTAACCGCGTGGCGCCTGGGCGCTGGCGACTTTTTCGGTGGAGCCGGCTACCTTCTGCGCCGGGTTGCTGGCCTCGAGGGCCTGGCGCTGCTGGGCGAGGGCGGCGAGGGTCTGTTCACTGGCCATCGGCGTTTCTTCCGGGGTCACCGGCGAGCCAGGGCGCACGCGCTGCAGGCCCTTGACCACGATGCGGTCGTCCTTGGCCAGGCCACTGCGCACGATGCGCAGGCCTTCAAGCTTGGGCCCCAGTTCCACGGCGCGGTAGGCGGCCTTGTTGTCCTTGTCCATGACCAGCACGAACTTCTTGCCAAGGTCGGTGCCGACCGCTTCGTCGTTGATCAGCACGGCGTCGTACTGGGCACTGCCGACCAGCTTCAGGCGGGCATACAGGCCTGGGGTGAACTGGCCGTCGCGGTTGTCGAACACGGCGCGGCCGCGGATGGTGCCGGTGCGCGGGTTGACCTGGTTGTCGACGAAGTTCATCTGGCCCAGGTGCGGGTTGCCGGTTTCGTTGGTCAGGCCCAGGTACACCGGGGTGCTCTGGCCACGCTGGCCCTCGCGCGCCAGCTGGGTGTACTTGAGGTACACGCGCTCGTCGGCGTCGAAGTAGGCGTACACCTTGTCGGTGGACACCACGCTGGTCAGCGGCGTGACATCGGCGGTGACGATGTTGCCGGCGGTGAATTCGGCGCGGCTGACGCGGCCGCTGATCGGCGCGGTGACGCGGGTGAAGCTGAGGTTCAGGCGGGCCAGGTCGAGCTGGGCCTGGATCGCATCGACCCCTGCGCGGGCTTCGGCGGCGGCGCTGCTGCGCGATTCGGCAAGCTCGGCGGAAATGGCGTTGCTGTCGCGCAGGCGCTCGCCGCGGCGGGCTTCGTTGGCACTGCGGATGGCGGTGGCCTTGGCCTGCTGCAGCTGGGCTTCGAGGCGGCGCACTTCAGCCTGGAAGGGGCGCGGGTCGATCTGGAACAGCAGGTCGCCTTTCTTCACCTGGGCACCTTCGGTGAAGCCGACCAGGTCGATCTGGCCCGAGACCCGTGGGCGCACTTCGACGGTTTCCGGCGCTTCCAGGCGGCCAGTGAACTCGTCCCATTCGTTGATGGGCTGCTCGATGACCTTGGCGACGCTGACTTTGGGCGCGGCGGGAGCCTGCACGGCGTCGGGGGTGCGGCCACAAGCGCTGAGCACCACCACTGCCAGGGCAGCGAGGGGAAAGCGCAAGGGTTTGAGTGAGTGATCCATGGAGAACTCCGCCAATGTATTAGTAGTGGGCGGAGTGTGAGTGCCTTGCGCGTGACGCACGAATCGAACGCAGCGAAGGTTATTATCACGCGCAATGATATGTCGGGATCAATCATCGACGGCGGGCATGTGACGGGGCCAGCAGGTAAGCTCTCTAAGACTGTGCCGGCCTCTTCGCGGGCAAGCCCGCTCCCACAAGGACCGTACAGCTCTCGAGGCCTGTGCAATATCTGTGGGAGCGGGCTTGCCCGCGAAGAGGCCGGCACAGCCATCCCAGCCCCGCGACTGAAATAGGCCCCGCCTTGCACAGCTACCACCGCCTCCCCGGCCCCCTCGGCATCGTCCTCCTCGGCGTGCTGCAAATCCTGGTCTGGGGCGGCTCGTTCTTCCTCATGGCGGTGATGACCGACCCGATCAACCGCGACACCGGCTGGCCCAGCCAGTGGGTCTACGGCGCGCTGTCCCTGAGCCTGATGGTCTCGGCGCTGCTTGCCCCTTTGTCCAGCCGCCTGGTCGCCCGCTACGGTGGCCGCCCACAAATGGCCGCCAGCGGTGCGGTGGTGGCGGTGGGGCTGCTGATCATGGCCGCCAGCCACAACCTTGGCCTGTTCCTGCTGGCCTGGGCGTTGATCGGCATCGGCATGGCCATGGGCTTGTATGAAGCGCTTTTCTCCACCTTAGGCGGGCTGTACGGGGAAGGCGCGGGCAAAGCCATCACCGGCATCACCCTGATTGCCGGCTTCGCCTCGACCCTGTCCTGGCCGACCGTGGCCCTGGCCATCGAACACTTCGGCTGGCGGGCGACGTGCGTGTGCTATGCGCTGGTACTGATCGTGGTGGTCGCACCGCTGTACTGGCGGGTGCTGCCTGCGGGCGGTCGGGTCGAGGTGCCGGCCAAGGCTCAGGCAAAAGGCGAAGCGCCCGGTGTCGACCGCCACCTCTACTGGCTGCTGACCAGCATGTTCGCCATCGGCGCGATCATCATGACCGCCATCGCCGTACAACTGGTGGCCGTGCTGCAGGGCCTGGGGCATTCGCTGCCGGTGGCCATCGGCCTGGCGGCGATGCTCGGGCCCAGCCAGGTGGCCTCGCGGGTGCTGCAGATTCTGGCGGGCAAGCGCCACCCGATCTGGACCGCGCTGGCCTGGGTGAGCCTGGTGCTGGTGGGGTTGCTGATGGTGACCTTCGTACCGGCCGCCACCGCGGTGGGCTTGCTGGTGTTCGGCTGCGGTAACGGCCTGCGCGCGATCGTACGTGGGCTGCTGCCGCTGGCGATGATGCCGCCAGCGCAGTATGTGTTGCTGATGGGCCGCATGTCGCGCCCGTCGCTGATCGGACAGGCACTCACACCCGTGGTGGGGGGCTTGCTGTTCGAGCACTTTGGCTCGATGGGGGTGTTGTTGACCCTGTGCCTGTTGGCGCTGACCAATGTGGTGTTGGTCGGCATGGTGATGCACCGGGTGCACAGCAGCGCCGGCACGGTTTGAGGGTCAGCCCTGGGCAAACGCCAGCAGCTTGTCGCCATCCAGCCGGTAGCGCACCCACTCATCCTGTGGCTCGGCACCCAGTGACTTGTAGAAACCGATCGCAGGCTCGTTCCAGTCCAGCACGCTCCACTCGAACCGCCCGCAACCTTTGGCCACGGCTTCGCGCGCAATGTGCCGCAGCACATCCCGACCTGCGCCGCCGCCGCGCTGCTCGGGGGTGATGTACAGGTCCTCCAGATAGATGCCGTTGCGGCCCTGCCAGGTCGAATAGCTGTAGAAGTAAACGGCAAAGCCGATGGCCTTGCCTTCGCGCTCGCAGATCAGGCTGTGCACGGTGCTGGATTCATCGAACAGGCTTTTCTCGATATCGGCGAGGGTGGCGACCACTTCGTGACGGGCGCGCTCGTACTCGGCCAGCTCGGTGATGTAGGCGAGAATCTGCGCAGCATCGGTGCGAACGGCGGGGCGGATGGTCAGGCTCATGCACGGGCTTCCTTGGTTCATATTGAGCGGTACAGTGATGTGTATCTGCATAATTTAACTTAACTGTACCGGTCGCAGGGCAGGGCGACTCCGTTAGTGTGACAGCACCTGCAACAATTCTGGAATGCCTGCCATGCTTGCCTCTGCCGACCTGCTGACCGCCTTCGTGCTGTTTGCCTTCGTTTCCTCGATCACCCCGGGGCCCAACAACACCATGCTGCTGGCCTCGGGCGTGAACTTCGGTGTGCGCCGTTCGATCCCGCATGCCATGGGTATCAGCGTCGGCTTCATGGTCATGGTGCTGGCGGTGGGGTTGGGCCTGGGCGAAGTGTTCAAGGCCTGGCCGGTGCTGTACAGCGTGTTGCGCTATACCGGCGCGGCCTACCTGCTGTACCTGGCCTGGAAGATCGCCACTTCCGGCCCGCTCGGCACGGACGCGCCAGGCGCGCGCAAGCCGCTGGGGTTCTGGGGCGCGGCGGCATTCCAGTGGGTCAACCCCAAGGCCTGGGTGATGGCGGTGGGGGCGATCACCACCTACACGCCGGCCCAGGGCTATGTGACCAATGTGGTGGTGATTGCCGCACTGTTCGCCTTGGTCAACCTGCCCAGCGTCGGCGTATGGGTAATGTTCGGCAGCGCCCTGCGCAACCTGCTGCAAAACCCGCGCTGGCTGATGCTGTTCAATGTCCTGATGGCCTTGTTGCTGGTGATTTCACTTTACCCGCTGCTGTTTGTAGAATCGGCGTTTTCATGAACCGTCGAGTACAGTAAGCCGATGCAGCTGATCCCCTGGTCATTTGACGCCGCCGAAGGTTTCACCTTGCGTGGCTGGCGTTCGCCGGCCAGCGGCAAGCCGCTGCTGCACTTTCTGCACGGCAACGGCTTTTGCTGCCTGGCCTACCAGCCGCTGCTGATGAGCCTCAGTGAACATTTCGATTTATGGCTGAGCGATGTCCAGGGCCATGGTGACAGCGACCATGGCGGTGATTTTCGCGGTTGGAACCGCAGCGCTGCGTTGGCAGTGGAAGCCTTCGATGCCGGCCGTGGGGAATATGGCGACGTGCCCCGGTACGCCGTGGGGCATAGCTTCGGTGGCGTGCTGACCGGGTTGATGCTGGCCAGCCAGCCGGGCTTGTTTGCCCGTGCCGTATTGCTTGACCCGGTACTGTTCAGCCGGCGCATGATCGGTGTGATGGGCGCTGCTGCGCTGGTCGGCCTGCACCGCCGGCATGCCCTGGCGCGCAAGGCTGCCAGCCGGCGCAGCCATTGGCCCGACCGTGAGTCGGCGCGGGCGGCGCTGCAGGGGCGTGGCATCTTCAAAGGCTGGAGCGAAGCCGCACTGCAGGCGTATGTCGAGCACGCGATCGGTGACTGCGGCGAAGGCGTGGTGCTCAAGTGCCGGCCCAGCCGCGAAGTGGAGATCTTCAGCTCGTTCCCGTCGCGCATGTGGGCGCAGCTGGCTGCCATCCAGGCGCCAACCCTGGTGCTTTATGGTGAACAGACCTATCCCTTCGTGCCGCACTCGGTGCAGCGCCTGGCCAGCTTCAACGCTGAGGTAAACGCCCTTCAGGTCCCCGGCGGGCATTGTTTCATGCAGGAAGACCCGGCGATGGCCGCGCAAAAAGTGCTCGAATACCTGCAAGCGTGACCGGCTGTTCCATGGGTGGAACGATCAATGCCATTTCAGCTCACTACCGGCTGATTGGTGTCATTGGTAAGGTTAACCCAGCTTAGAGAGGAGCCTTCTCATGAAAAAGATCCTGGGTATCCACCGCAGCCCTCACGCCCATTGGGTTGGCGATGGCTTCCCCGTGCGTAGCCTGTTCACCTACGACAATCTGGCGAGCAAGATCAGCCCGTTCCTGTTGCTGGACTACGCCGGCCCCTACGACTTCACTTCGACCGGTGACCGTCGCGGTGTCGGCCAGCACCCGCACCGCGGGTTCGAGACCGTGACCATCGTCTATCAGGGCGAGCTGGAACACCGCGACTCGACCGGGGCCGGCGGCCTGATCGGCCCAGGTGACGTGCAGTGGATGACGGCCGCCAACGGCATCATCCACGAAGAGTTCCATTCCCCGGCGTTCGCCCGCAGCGGCGGCACGCTGGAAATGGTGCAGCTGTGGGTCAACCTGCCAGCACGTGACAAGCGCGCGGCGGCGGGTTACCAGACGCTGTTGTCGGCGGACATCCCCGTGGTGCAACTGGAAGGTGACAGCGGCAGCTTGCGGGTGATCGCCGGTGCTTATCAAGGCCATTCGGGCCCGGCGCGGACCTTCACCCCGATGGATGTGTGGGACATGCAGCTCACTGCCGGTGCCAGCCTGCAACTGCCGGTCGCCGAAGGTCGTAATGCTGCGTTGGTGGTGCTGCGGGGTAGCGTGCGGGTCAACGGCGAGCGTGAGGCAGGCCCGGCCAGCCTGGTGCTGCTGGAGCGCGGTGGCGAGCATGTGGCCATCGAGGGGCTCGAAGGCGCCTGCCTGTTGTTGCTCAGTGGCGAACCGATCGATGAGCCGATCGTTGGCTATGGCCCCTTCGTGATGAACAGCCAGGCAGAGATTGCCGAGTCGTTCGATGACTTCCACGCCGGGCGCTTTGGGCAGATGGCGGACGAGGGTGCTGGCTTGGATCATTGACTGCCTGTACCGGCCTCTTCGCGGGCACGCCCGCTCCCACAGGATAACCACAGGTTCGAGCATTGTGGGTTCTCTGTGGGAGCGGGCGTGCCCGCGAAGAGGCCGGTACAAACCCTGCAAATCTTGGCATGATGCAGCGATGCTTCTGTCCCGACTGCACGCAGTTCACCGCTCACTCAACGGCTACGGCCAGCACACGTTGTGGCTGCGCTACCCCACGCCCTACCATTGGCCTTCTACTCAAGCCTTTCTGGCCGCCCGCTGCATCCCCGGCATCGAAACCTTCAGCAATGGCATCTATCGCCGCAGTTTCCCTGTGGCAGGCCAACACGCTGTACTCGAAGCCAGGCCTGCCAGCGGCAATCGCCTGTATATCCAGCTAAGCGGTGTGCCTGCCTCAGCCGTCCCTTCACTGATCGCCCGCATCCGCCGCTTCTTCGACCTCGACGCCGACCCCAAAAGCATCGCCGCCGAGCTGTCCCGCGACCCGTTGATGGCCAGGCTGCTCGCCGCCCGGCCAGGCCTGCGCGTCCCGCAGGGCTGGGACGCCTGCGAGCAAGCCATGCGCACCGTACTCGGTCAGCAGATCAGCGTGGCGGGCGCCATGACCCTTGCCGGGCGCCTGGTGGCGCGCCATGGCCAGCCGTTGCGCCTGCCGGCCGCTGGCCTGACCCATGTGTTCCCGACCCCGAGCGTGCTCGCCAACGCCGAACTGGAAAACCTCGGCATGCCCCGCGCACGCGCTGCCACCCTGGGTACGCTGGCGCGAGCGCTACTGGCGCAGCCAGCACTGTTGCGCAAGGGGCAGGCGCTGGAGCCGCTGCTGGCCAACCTTTGCCGCTTGAAGGGGATCGGCCCCTGGAGTGCCCACTATCTGGCGCTGCGCCAGGCGGGCGTCGGTGATGCGTTGCCATTGGGGGATGTGGCATTGGTCAAAGCCTTGCGCCGGTTGGAGGGGCCAGACGCTCAACTGGCCGAACGCGCGTTGGCCTGGCGCCCCTGGCGCGCTTATGCCGCGCAGCATCTGTGGGCGTCACTGGCTGACTGACAGGCGCAGCCAGCGACCGCCTGTCGCGTCGTGCCAGTATTCGATCGAACGGGCGAGGTCGATCATCGTTCTTCCACTAAGGTGCTAAAGGATTCTCCGCACGATCATTGCCTCGGCGCATGGACGGCCGCTTGGGCATGCGCAATATCAATTAGCACCCTGCCCGCCAAAGGCGTACTCACACAACAGGCCATCCAGTACAGAGAGGGTCGTACCATGTCGTTGATAGGAGTTTCGATGCTGGAAATGCGGCAGATCATCGAGCAGGCCTGCCTGCCCGACCGCTGCGAAGTCAGCTGCCCGGACGGCACCACCTTGACCATCCGCCTGGGTCAAGGAGAAAGCCTGGAGGAGGGCGTGACCCTCTCCGGGGTCCCGCTGCAGAGCTTGAACAGTTGTCGCGACCTGGTAAACCTGGTCGGCCAGCTGCACACCCTGCGAGATAGCCAGCCGGCGGCACTCAGGGCCATCGCCTGAGCACCCGAAGTGCACCCCGGTCAGCCGAGGCTGGCCGGGCGCACGTATTCCGGCATCAGGCCATTGGTCCAGAACAGGATCATCGACACCAGGATGGTCACCAGCAACAGCAGGCCCACGCCCCAGACGCAGCTGGCAAACAGCATGGCCTGCTCCTTGCGCAGGCGCAGGAACGTCTGCAGGCCGCCGTACAGCAATACCGTGGCGTAGGCTGAAGCGGCAACCAGCGCCAGCAGGGCCAGCCAGCGGATCGGCAGCAGGCCAACCACTCCCGCGAAGAACCACGGCGTGGCGCAATAGGCGGCGAAGCCGATGCATTGATTGAGTGTCGGTTGCGCATCGAAGCCGCGCGACATCCAGCGGATCATCACCCCCATCAGCATTACACCGACCACCGTGGTGGCATACAGCAGCCCCGCCAGTTGCGCGGCACTGGCCATGCTCAGTTGCACCCGGTCCTGCGCGGCCAGGCTCCAGCCGAAAGTGGTGGTGCCGACGAACAGGCACAGGGCAGGTATCAGTGCCAGCGCCAGCAGGCGCGGCAGGTATTGTTGCGGGTGTTCCTCCTCGGCGCGGCGGATGTCGATCCAGGCGTCGGAGGGGTGGGTGAAGAGCTTGAGCAACGGGCTGTTCATGGCGTTCTCCAGAAGGCAGGGCCTTGTAGGTATGGAGATCTGCCGTTTGCGGCAGGTTCAGCCCAGTGCGCCGCCGTTGATCGGCTTATTGCAGCTCCAATAGCAGGTTCAAGCCGCCATCGCCGCATTTGCCCTGGTCGCGGACCACCCCGTGATAACTACGCCCGTCCCAGATGAATGCCACGCTGTGGGCGCGCTCGACCTTGTCTGGCAGCGGCGGGCAGATGTGCAGGCGCAGGGCAGGGCGGCCCTGCAGGTTGAGGGGGGCAAGCTGGCATTGGCACTCCACGCTCAGGGCCACCGGGCCGAACAGGGTGTCGCGGACATAGTCGAGTTGCAGGCTGGAGTTGGGCGCGCGGCCGGGCATCTTCATGGCAACCGGGCTCCTGGGCGTTGGCAGCGCGGGGAAGGCGGGATGGGCATAGGTGGCAGGCTCCTGGCAAAAGGATGGCACGTATCATCTTTTGGAAGCTTACCGGCGCCGGATGTTCAATTTGTTTCATGGGTTTTCATAGGGTTTTTGGGGTGTGCCGACGAAGGGCCGCCTGGCGGCCCCGGTTCGAGGACGGTCAATCCAGTTGCCAGTTCTTGTCACCTTGGCTCAGTACGCCGCCGTGGTCGGTTCTGTCACCTTCACGTGCTACGGCTTTACCTTCAATTTGAAAACCTGTTGCGCCGGTTTCGATCACCGCTCCGCAGCTGGTGCGGTCGCCGACTCTGGCCACAGCTTTGCCATTGAAGGTGTAGTGAGTGCTGCCTGTCTCAACCACGCCCGGGCCGTGGATCGGGCAGTCATGGCGGTGGCCTACGAGTATTACGGGTTTCATTTCTGGTCTCCTGGATTGGGGGCGGTGCGGGATTCCAGGTCCATATCAGCGGGCCAGTGGACTTTGGGGGCGAGGCGGTCGAATGGGTTGCGATGAAAAGCATTTTCCCAGGGGTCGGGATTTGGGAATTCATCCCAGTCTCTGGGGGGGTGAACGAAGTTGGGAAGTACTTCAGGGCCGTTTTCCATAAAAGCCCTGGCAATTTCCCAGTAAAGTGTACCTTGATGTATATCATCACATAGAAAAAGGCGATCTATGATTTCGTTGGTCTCGGGTTTCTTGACTGATAACATTATTCTTTCTTTTAGCCCGCCGTAGCCCAGCGGTACATAGGTGCGATAAGCCTCTGCTGTGAGGTCGTCCCAGTTGTAGCTGATGGGTCTGACACCCCAGTTTTTTCGGCCGAAAGGATAAGCTTGTTCGAATCTATATTGATAGAAATAAACTTTTCGGCGGAGTCTATTGAAGCGAATAGGTTCGTGGCGTGGCATTTCAAGGTCTAGGCGGATTACTGGTATTCCCACGAATACCGCGCCAAGTACTAAAGCCAGAAATGCGACTATTCTGATGTCGGGCGCGAAAAACCACGTGGGGTCGTCGTAGGCTATAAACGGGATTCCGGTGGCAGTGATAAAAAGTATGCTGGATCCTAGAAATAGCAGAAGCCCACGAGGCCTGAGAGGTGTCCTCGGTATTTCTAGGTAATAATTATCAGCGTGATTAGGTGGTGGGTAAATTCTTGCTGCGGCTGGAGCGACGTTGCAACTTTTATTGGGTGCGGGCAGATCATACTGCCAGCCAAATTCACGCTTTATATTGTTCACTGGTTGCTCTCATTGCTTACGAGTTTTGCATAGGCTTCTGGTATGTTGCGATCAGGCCAGTACATTATGATGAGTGAGGCTGATGTTATGTTGTGCAGTACGGTGTCGGGTGTGAGTTCTAATTCGCCAGTGAATGTTTTGGTGGCATGCCTGTTGTCGTTAGCCGAGTTTGATTCTTGTAGAGATTCACTAAGTTTTAGAGTATCCATTTGGTAGTCGATGTTGCTTGGAACTTTTGAGGTGGGTGTAAATTTTTGTTCTGTGGCTTTGCTTGCTACGTTCGGGGGGTAATGCTCCTTAGATAATATGGCTTCGCCTGCAGCTGTATTAAGATTATTCATGTCACCATGTCGATGGATTAAGAGTTTCCATTGGTAGCTTGAGATTGACTCTAAGAAGCGAGGGAGTAAGACGTTAAATTTTAGACGTCGATGCACTTTAAGGTCGATAGGGATGCCTATTTTTGAATTCACTGGTTGATTGGTGAACATGACCTCGAATTTTAAATCGCCGGATACGCCTAGTGTTGCTGTATTCAACTCAGCGAGTGCGATATCCGCATAGATTGGTGAATCCCAATGTGTGCGGGGATTTTCATTTGCTATTCCGAAGTAGCAGCGACGGGCCCATCGCTCTAATGCTGTTGACTCCTGCTGGCCGCCTGCTTTCATGAAGCTGTATGCGACAAAAGTGAAAATGATCGAGACCCCTAAAGCCCCGGCTGCCAATGAAGTGGATACGGCTAGAATAGCCAGAACGGTGCCGGCAGAGGCGGACACAGTTGCAGCACGATAGAATCTTTTTGCAGTTGTATCCCCGGCTTCGCCCGCACGCCTCGAAGCGATGCACGCTTGAATAGCCTCGAAAATTCCCGATGCCGCATTCAGGGTGGAACCATACTTGGCGACGGCACGACCCATGGAGTGTTCTATCTTTGTGGTTGCCCTTCGCGGCGTCAAAAAACCGATTAACTCTACGCTGCTACCGACAATGCCAAGACCCGACCCATACAGTGTCATCATCGCCTCATTTGATTTAGGGCCAATAACCTCTTCAGCCTTCTTCAAGTTCTTACTTAAGCTGTCACCCAGCAGATAAAGCCCGCCCAGCGAGAGCAATAACTCCCAGCCTTTTCCCACACCTCGTAATCCGATGAAGCTGTCACGCACCAACTGTGAAGCCTGGCCCGCACTGATCTTCATGCCATTCAGGGTCTTGCGCGCTTCCAGTTCCAGCGTCCCCCCTGCCACCTTGATTTCCACCAGCGCCATCTTCGCGGTGTCGTTTAACTGATTGACGTTCAACTTCACCTCCTTGGATAACCGCTCATGCAGGTCGTGCGCCGTGCCCTCGACCCAAACGCTGACCGGGATCACCTGATGTGCGATTTTCGGGTCGAGCACGGCAAGGCTCAGCAATCCGGTCTGGATGATCGGTTTTACCTTGCTTGCTTGCCTGAAAATACCGGCCTTCACGTCTTCGAGGTCCGGCATCATCTCTGCCCGCGCCTTGGCCAGTTTCTCGCTGGCGCTGTTCTGCAGTTCACGCAGGTGCGCGCTCTGCAAGGCGTAGTACTCGCCCAGCTTCATCTGCACCTGCAGTTCGATCAGATGCACACCGTTGTAAATCCGTTGGCTGGCACTGTTCAGGTGCCGCACGGCCTGCTGGATACCAGGGTCGAGCCGCGTCTGCAGGCGCAGACTGGCGGCATTGACCGCGCCCTGCAATTCGGTGATGGCCTGTTTGAGCGAGTCTCGCATCTTCAGGCCGGCGTCTTCGCTGGTGATGAACTTGCTCAGGGCGCTATAAAGCTTCTCACTGTCGTTCCAGTTGGTCGGCTCGCTCGGCGAGAAGCTCGGCAGCAGCGCTGCCATCAGGGGGGCATCGCGCAGCATCAAAGCGCGGTAGGGTGGGCTGTTCGGGTCTTGCAGCCACTTCAGCCACAGCGCTCCACTGGTACCTGGGGCTAGCTCAGGATTGGTGGACGGCGCTTCGGTGATGCCACCGGCCAGGCAAGCAGCGATGGTTTTGCTGTAAGCAATACCCGATTCCCGGTCCCGGCCATCGTAGTCGTGTCGCTCGATCAGCGCAAAGGCCGCGCTCTCGCAGAGTTTCGCGTAGGTGCCAGCATGCCGGTCAATGAAAGCCTGGAACCGGGCTTCTTCCTGCTGGTATTCGGCCTGGAACGCTGCACGCCGGGGCTCGTCATAGCGCTCCTCTAGCTTTTCATCACTCTCTTGCTGGCGCCGTTTAACCTCGCGCTGGCGCTCTACCTTGGGATCGGTAAACACCGGCGGCCCGTCGCCTGTCTGTGGTTCGAACGTCGCTACTTCTTGCGCCGCCCACTCACGCTGGGTAGCGCGAATGATCTGCAGGATCTGCGACGTCTGCAGCTGATAGGCGCGCAGCGGGTCCTCACGCCAGGCCTGGCGCTTGACCACCCAGTTCAGGCGTTGGTGGTTGTACTCCTGGATCAGGCCGACAGTGTCGTCGAGCACCACCGCCAGCACGCCGTTTTCCAGCTGGTGGCGGGCCATGGCGTTGACCAGGAAACCGCGCAGGGCAGTCTTGCGCAGGAAACGGCTGTGAAAGCCATGGGCACTGTCGAACGGCCCGTTCAGTTGCTGGGCATACTCGAATACCTGGCGATCGACCTGGAGGTTGTCCGGGGTCATGGCCAGGCCCAGCAGCTCAGGGTGCTTGCGCGCCTGGATCAGGTCCAGGCCTTCGAAGCGCTGCGCAGGCGCTTGGCCGCTCTTGTAGGCATCTAGCACGCTGACTGGCCAGGGATCGCTGGAAAAGGCCAGCCAGGCCGAGCCGTAGGTGTCGGTGTCGACGTTGAGGAAGGACGATGGGATGTCGTGGTTTTCATGCACGCAGTGCTCGGGCAGCGACGGTGGCGGCCCTGGGTTTGGCTCGTAGGGTAAGAAGCGGCGCAGATGGCCTTGCGCGGTGACTTCGTAGGCGTGCCAGATGCGTTGGTCGAGCAGCACATAGAGATAACCGCTGCGCAAGGTGCGCAGGCCTATCCGCGTTTGCGTGGCGGGGTCGCTGCCGGGGCGGGTATCGGGGACCACGGCGCGGCGCAGGGGGAGGATGGGCAGGCCCTGGCGCTGGCAGGCTTTGCAGGGAGTAAGCAGGAAGTCTGTTTCGGTGATCAGGTTGGCAATGTTCTGACTGAAGCTCATGGGTAGGCCTCGAGATTGGGGAGCGTGGCAAGCAGGCGCCGCCAGTTCGAATCGGAGTAACGCGCCATCTGGGCACTCAGTGGGTATTGCTGATGTATGGAGGCGCTGATCATGTCGCGCACGGCTGTGAGGGTGTGCAGCTGTGGGTGTAGGCAAAGCCAGTGCAAGGCCAGTGCCCGGATGTCTTGCTCAGCGCTCAGACCGAGCCCGCGTGCGTCATTGATGTGATTGAAGGCGCGCACGGCAGCGAATGGAGGGAACGCTGGGACTTTGATTGTGTTGTTGGCAAACAGCGTTGATGCCTTCCAAATCGCCAGCACGGCCTCGATCAGTGCGATGTCCTGTTGAACACCGAGGGCACCCGCAGGTAAACCGCTCCGGGCATGTGGCTGACCTTTCAGGCTCGCCAGGCTGCCGCCACTGGTCAAGAACACCCAGCGCTCGATCGGCCACCAAGGCCCCTGTTCCGCACGCTCGAACAACGCGGCCAGCAGTTCCAGGCGCAGCGGTTCGTAAACAGGGTGAAACGTGGTCGTCCCGGATGCATCGGGCAAACGGCACAGGGCAGTCAGGTGAGCTGCGACGGCGGTGGGCGGCGCTTCGCTGAGCAGCCAACCGCAGACATGGCGCTTGCGCCGATGCATGTCGCGTTCGGCAGCCTGTGCTGTCGCCTCCAGCAGTGAAATGTCAGGCGAGCTTCCGGGCGAGCCAAGACAAACGAGCACGGGATGCAACCCGGGTGCACGAGGCAGGTCGGGCCGAACCACGCGTGTCATCGCTTTGTCGCCCAATGCTAATTTCAGGCTTGCAAGTAATGACTGTTCGCTGCCTTCTGAAACTGCCAGCGGGTCCAGCAGCACATAACGGTATTGCCCGGGGCGGTGGTGTTGGTTGATGAGCTTGATCAAGGCTTCACTGCTCATCGGCCGGTCTCCTCGCACCGGTCGCTGGCATTGGCGAGCAGATCCAGGTCCAGGGTGTTTCCCGATCCCTCGACGGCTGCCTGGGTCGGGCCGAGCAATGTGAGTGTCAGGCCGTTCAGGGTGATGCCTTGCTGGTCCAGCACGATGCTGCCGCCAGGGCTTCTGAACTCGATGCGCTCGCTGGCCTGCAGTTGATAGACCGTGGTTTGCAAGTTCACACCCCCGCCGATGCTGATGTGCTGCCGGCCTTTGATGTGCAGCTCGCTCTGGCCACCGACACTGACATGGTGATTGGCCCCCGTGGCCTCACGATGGTCATTTCCGACTTGCTCGATGAGGTCCTGACCTATGTCTACCTGGCAGGTACGCCCGACCCGATCAGTCCGGTCGCGGCCCGTTTGTTGTTGAAGATCGTTGCCGACCGTCAGCTGCTCGTCATTGCCCACCTGCTCGACCCGGTTGCGCCCGACGCGGGTGGTTTCATCGTGCTTGACCACATTGTTCTGGTCCCGCTCGGCATGGATGAACACTTCCTGCTTGCCCAGTTCATCCTCGAAGCGCAGTTCGTTGAAACCATCACCCTTGTGGGTCTGGCTCTTGATGGTCATGCGCGTCTTGTGTTCCGGCAGGTCGTACGGCGGCAGCTGGTTACCGCAGTACGTACGCCCGGTGATCATCGGCTGATCGGGGTCGCCGTTGACGTAGTGGATGATCACGTCCTGGCCGACCCGCGGGATGGCCATCGAACCCCAGCTGCCGCCGGCCCAGCCTTGCGAAACGCGCACCCAGCAGGAGCTGAACTCGTTGTTCTGGCTCTCTCGGTCCCAAGGGAAACTGACCTTGACCCGGCCCCACGGGTCGCAGTAGATCTCCTCACCGGGTGGCCCGACCACGGTGGCCATGTGCGGGCCATCGACACGGGGCTTGTCCAGCGGGGCAGGGCGCCACTCGGTCCGGCCAGGCACGAGTGTCGCGTTCTGCTGGTAGTGCGTGCCGCGTTCGGCACCGGCGGCTTCTTCCTGCAAGCTGGTGAACTGGCTGCCCTCATGGACGACATGGATCACCCGCCAATGCACGTTCAGGTCTTCACGCGGATGTTCGGTGAGGGTGAAGCTCAGCCCCGGTTGCAGGCGCACATCGTCGCCTTCCACTTCAGCGATGCAGGCATCGTGACGCCGGGCGTCGAGGCGGGTCTGGGTAAAGGGCTTGCCTACCGCATCGCGCTTGTAGCGGCCGGGGTAGTCGAAACGCTCGTAATCCGTCGCTTGGTGAACTACGCCGCTGGCCTCTGCACGGTGCTGCTGGTGATAGGCCGGGTTGGTGAAGGTGTAGTCGCGCTGCACTTGCCTGGCGGTACGTACCTGCTCGCTATAGCGCAACCGACGCAGGCAGGGTAGCGCCTGCACACCGCCGCTGTTGGTGCGGTACAGCACATGATAGGGGCCCATCTGCTCTTGATCATCGAACAGGCCGTCATCGTCATCCTCGGTCTTGATGACGCCATGACTGATCAGCCCCAAGGCCTGCACGCGATCGCTGATGATCAGCTTGTGCTGTTTGGCGCTGTGCGCGAAGCGGTAGACGAAGCCTTCCTCAGCCGCCAGCCGGGCGATGAAGTCGAGGTCGGTCTCGCCGGCCTGCACGCAGAATTCGCGCACCTGATGATTGCAGCTGGCATGCAGCTCGAAGTGCAGGATGCGCTGGCGCTTGAGCATCAGTTCGATGATCTGCGCGGCGGTTTTCTGCTGGAAGATGCGCCAGTTCGAGCGCAGATTGGCGCGTGCCAGTTGTGGCTCGACCAAGGCGTGGTAACGGGTACGACAGAAGCCGGTTTCACCCTGGCTGAAGCTGCTGATCAGGCCGTGCACGTAGCGCAGCGGGCGTTCACCACGCCAGAGGGTGAACAGTGCAGGTTTGTCGAGCAACTGGGCAAAGTCGGCATCATCCTCGAAGCTGATCAGTTCCAGCTGCAACTGGAACGGCGTGCTGATCGCCTCGTCGAGCTTGAACGACACGACCTCGAATTCCATTTGGGTCAGCAGCGGCTGAAAGCTGAAGCGCAGGTCGGTTTGGCTGGACATGTGGATCTCCCTGAAATGCGTGGCATTCGGCTACTGCTGTAAAATGCGCTCCAACGACTCCAGCACCTCGGTGGTAATGAGATGAAGTCGGTAGCTGTAGATCCCGTAGGCAATGGCCATGGCAATGGCAGACAGCACCAGCGGGCTCCACCAGGGCCACTGCCGTTTCAAGCGGAAGTCGCGGGGCGCCACGTTGGTGTAGGGGTCGCTGATTTCTGTCGGGACGGGGCCGCGCAGTTCGCGGATAATCCCGTGCAGCTGGTGGATCAGGGCGTTCAGTGTTTCTTCGCCTTTCGGGGCAACGGCGTACTTGCCCTTCAGGCCCAGGCACAGCGCGAAATACATGAACTCCAGGGCGTCCTGATAGCGCTTGGGCTCCTGTATGAGCCGCGAGAGCACGGTGAAGACCTTTTCACCGCCCTGGGTCTCGTCATGGAAGATGCTCAGCAGCGATGTTTGGCTCCAGCAACTGTTCTTGCCCCACGGGCGTTCCATCACGGCTTCGTCGATGAACAGGCACAGGGCATAGGAGTAGGCCTGCAATTGCGCCGGCTCATAGTTGTTCTGGCGCATCTCCTGGCGAATGTTCTCGATCTGGTTGCGCACTTTCTGGTGCACATCCTTGATGTTCGGAAGTTCATCCAGCGTGCGCAGGCGCATGACCAGGCCGAACAGCGGTGCGGCGGCGTCCAGCATCAGGTTGTCGTAGCCACCGCGCAGTTGAAAGTCCGGGTCCGCCGCGTAAACTTCAGGTTCTGAAGGGGGCGTCTGGCGGCTGTCGCTGGAAAGGCGGGCAGCCCATGCAGTTGGTTCGAGCATGCTTTGAGCATTCTGCTCGTTCATGCGACAAGTTGTATTTGCCGTTCCCGCGTGTTCATCGTTAGCGTTAGAGTGTGTGGGCATCTGGTTCCTCGATTGCCGGCCTGCTTACGGTGGCGCAGGCCAACGAGTGGCTCATCGGTCAGTTGTGATTACGCTGAGCCTGAACACTAACGGGGAATCAATTCTGGTAGGACCGTCGCTCTTCCTATAAGGCTGTAGGAATTTTCAACTCGTAAACGTTCAAGCCTCCCATGAAAGTAACTGGATGTAAGGCTGCCCCGCACAGCCACGCCCCCACCCCCCGAAACGACAATGCATATCATCCCCCGATTCGGGGAATTTCCATGGGGAATCCTCCCCAATCTGTTCCGCTTCCACTTCCAACTAACTGAAATCAAACGCCATTTTCTTATGGCACACACCTTGCTCACTTCCTCGCAGAGTCCCTGTGTCCCGGAGGTGCAGCATGTCGACCCCGTACAAAGGCCCCGTCCTGACATCACTTGTCCTGGCCTTGTTTGGCTGGGAAGCGACCAGCGAGGCTGCCGTGCAGTGCCAGCGCACCCTGGTGGCCAATGTGGTGGCCCTGGACCAGCCACTGATGTTCAACCGCCTTGGCGCGCAGAACGCCAACGGCATGATCTTCGCCCTGCGCGAGGACGTGGTGGATGATCGCCAGGTCCCGCTGAGCAAGGGTGGCGCCGCCGTGCCGGGCAAGGTCACCTTGCGCCCCGACAAGCGCCCGCGGCCGATCGTGCTGCGCGTGGCCGCCGGTGACTGCCTCACGGTCAACCTCACCAACCTGCTCGACTACCGGGCCAACCCCAACAAGCACGGCATCGAAGCCGAGGCGCCCGAGGGCGAAGAGGGGCCGGAGACCGAGGTCGAGAACGAAGCCGGCGAAGGTTTCGTCGCCGATGAGCAGGTGGCCGAGCGCATGGTCGGCTTCCAGGTCAACGGCCTGCAGGCGGTCAACAGCATCGCCGACATCTCCGCCAACACCGGCCGCAACGGTAACTTCCTGGTCAGCCCGGGCAGCACTCGCAGCTACACCCTGTATGCCGAGCGCGAAGGGGCGTTTGCTGCCACCAGCAAGGCCGCCACCTTCGGCGGCGAGGGGACTGCCGGTAACGTCGCCAACGGCCTGTTCGGCCAGGTGGTGGTGGTACCCAAAGGTGGGCGCACCTACCGCAACACGCTGACCGAAGAAGAAATGCGCCTGGCCACCACCGGGCGTACCGCCACCGGCCAGCCGGTGATCGACTACGAGGCCCGCTTCCCGCAGCGCGAGCCGTGGGTGACCGAGGGCAAGGCCGGCAAGCCGATCATCGCGATGATCGACGGCAACGAGATCCTCAACAGCGAAACCGATGCCATCGTCATGGGCCCCAACCCTGATGGCAGCTTCCCCAAGACCACCTATCCGCTGGAAAGCATCGGCAAGCGCAACCCGGCACTGCCCAACCGGCTCGAGGCGTTTCGCGACTTCGCCTCGCAGTTCGCCGACGAAGTGGCTGGCACCCAGGCCTTCCCCGGCTACTGGGCCGACCCGGTCATGGGGCATGTGCTGGAACCGGCACGCGACTCGTTCATGATCAACTACGGCTCCGGCGGCATGGGCGCCGAGGTGGTCGCCAACCGCCTGGGCGTAGGGCCGATGCATGACTGCCTGTCGTGTGCCTACGAAGAGTTCTTCCTCAGTGCGCACACCGTGGGCGATGTCGGCACCCTGGTCGATGTGCCGGCCAACGTCGGCCTCGAACATATCCGCCCCGGCGAAGTGCCGCCGGCCAGCGCCACCGGGGTCAAGGCCAGCATGGCCCTGTACCCGGCGGAACCTGCCAACGTGCACCACAGCTACATCGGTGACTTCACCAAGTTCCGCAACACCCACAACGGCCACGAGCAGCACATCTTCCACCTGCACGGGCACCAGTGGCTGTTCAACCCCAATGACGACAACTCCGACTACATCGATGCCCAGGGCATCGGTGCGGGTGTCGGCTACACCTACGAGATTGCCAACGGTGGCTCGGGCAACCGTAACCGGGTGGCCGGCGACGCCATCTATCACTGCCATTTCTACCCGCACTTCGCCCAAGGCATGTGGGCCATGTGGCGGGTGCACGACGTGTTCGAGGAAGGCACCCGCCTGGAAGTCAGCGGGCAGGGCGAGAATGGCTTCCACAGCGTTCCGTTCGCACTGCGCAGCGGCAAGCCCGCCGTGGGGGCACGGGCACTGCCGGACGGCGAGATCGTTGCCGGCACACCGATCCCGGCCATCGTGCCGCTGCCAGGCAAGGCCATGGCGCCGATGCCTGGCAAGGTCGTGGTGGTGCCCAAGCTCTCTGCCGGGCAGGTGGCCGCCAACGACGATGAGCACCCTGAAGAGGACGACGATGGCGACCACGCCCAGCAGCCTGGCGTAGCCAAGGCGATCGGCTCGCTGGCCCTGGTCGACCGCAGCGAGGCCAACCGCAATGCCGACGGCACCCTGAAGAACCCAGGCTACCCGTTCTGGATCGGCGGCATGGAAAGCAGCGTCGGCAACCGCCCGCCAACCCCGCCACTGGACATGCTCGACCCGGCCCTGGCCCGGCAGCTCAAGGACAGCGGCAAGGCCCTGTGGGCAAACCTCGACCCCAACCAGGTCGATGGCTGGGACGGCGGCCTCGGGCGCCACGCGCTGGACGGTGTCTCGGCGGGCGGTGAAGCGGTGACCACCACCACCAAGCTGGACTTCTCCAAGGTGGTGCACCGGGCCAAGCCGATCTACCTGCCGGAAGAGGGCACCGACGTCGAGCAGGCCGCCATGCAGTTCCATGCCATGGCCGAACACCCCAGCTACGCCCTGATCCCCGGCAGCCAGCCGGTGCCCAAGGCCTTCCGCACCAACGGCGCGCTGCCGACCGCAGGCGCACCGTTCTACGAGCCGTGCATGGATGACCGTGGCAAGCGCCTGACCCAGTCTTCGGGGGTTGGCGAGTTCTTCAGCGGCGAAAGCCTGACCGGCATCAACTTCCGTGGCGCGTCCAGCTTCACCGCCGACCGCCCGCGCATCTACAAGGGCGCCAACATCCAGTTCGATGCGGTGTACAACAAGGTCGGCTACCACTTCCCGCAGGCACGCATCATCGCCCTGTGGGAAGACGCCTGGCCGGTGATCACCAAGCAGCGCCCGCCAGAGCCGCTGGTGATGCGCATGAACACCTTCGACTGCACCATGTACCAGCACACCAACCTGATCCCGTCGTTCTATGAAATGGACGACTACCAGGTGCGCACCCCGACCGACGTGATCGGCCAGCACATCCACCTGCCCAAGTGGGACCTGACCGCCGCCGACGGCTCGGCCAATGGCTGGAACTACGAAGACGGCATCCTCTCGCCCGGCAGCGTGGTCGAGCGCGTGCATGCCATCCGGGCCTTCAACAACTGCAGCGAGGGCGACACCCGCGATGGCACCGCTGCCTGCCCGAAAGCCAAGCAGCACCCGTACTTCGGCCGCTTCGGCCGGGCCGACTGGCTGGGGGCGCGCACGGCCATGCAGCGCTGGTTCGCCGACCCGCTGGTCAACGTGTTCAACGTCGACCGTGGCCTGGGCACTATCTTCACCCATGACCACCTCGGCCCATCGACCCACCAGCAACTCGGGCTGTACGCCACCGTGCTGGCCGAGCCGGCCGGTTCCACCTGGTACCACGCCGAAACCGGCGAGAAGCTGTACAACCCGGCCACCCGCCAGGACGGCGGCCCGACCTCATGGCAGGCGGTGATCCAGACCGGCGACCACGACGGCGACGGCAAGAACGACAGCTACCGCGAGTTCTTCCTCGAGTACAGCGACTTCCAGCATGCCTATGAAGCGGGCGTGTATGTCGGTGCAGGCCCGGATGGCATCCCCAATGCCCAGTCGTTCCCGGCCACCGCCGACAGCTTCCGCTACGCCATCAACCCGCCGGTGCGCGGCAAGGCGTCGAACCTGCTCGAAGCCATCGTCGAGGAGCGTGGCGGCATCAACCCAGGTTGCCCGAGCCGGCCCTGCCCGCAGGCCATCTCGGTCGATGACCCCGGCATGTTCGTGGTCAACTACCGCAACGAACCGCTGGCCCTGCGCGTGTTCGACCCGAACAAGGTCGGCCCGGACGGCAAGCGCGGCATGCAGGCCGACGGGCTGGGTGGCGACCTTAGCTACGCCCTGCAGACCCGCACCGACCGCGCCATCCCGGCGATGAACATGGCGCCCTCGGCGATCACCTCGGCGGTCGGCCCCACCGGCGGCACCACGCGCTTCCCGCCGCACATCAACAAGGCCGGCAGCGAACCGGGCGACCCGTTCACGCCGATGCTGCGCACCTACAGCGGCGACAACGTGCGCCTGCGCATGCACGCCGGTGGCCATGAAGAGGAGCACAACGTCACCCTGCACGGCGTGAAATGGCTGCAGAACGGTTCGGGCTTCGGCAACAGCTCCAACTCGGGCTGGAAGTCGTCGCAGATGATCGGTATCTCCGAGCAGCTGGGCTTCATGGCGCCGGTGTCGATGATCTCCAGTTCCGCCGCCACCAACGGTGACTACCTGTATTCGCTGGACGCGGCGCTGGAAGGCTACTGGAACGGCATCTGGGGCATCATGCGCAACTACACCGCGCAGCGTGCCGACCTGTTCCCGCTGCCCAACAACCCGCAGCCGGTGGCCATGCGCAACACCGTGAACTTCGACGGCATCTGCCCGAAAACCACGGCCAACCCCAACGGCATCGGCACCCGTACCACGGTCAAGCGCAGCTACGAGATCGTCGCCGCGCTGGCCAACGACATCCTGGAAAACCGCAACGGCGTCGCCATCAACGACCCCGCCGGGATTGGCCAGCATGTCGGCGGCCCGCTCAAGGCCAATGGCGGTACCCTGGTATTCAACAACCGCAAGACCAGCATCCCGCTGGTGAGCGGCGTCGACCCGGAGGACGGCGAGCCGTTCAGCATCGGTGGCCACAGTGCGCCGCTGCATGACCCGACCGCGATCCTGTACGTACGCAAGGCCGACCTCGACGCCACCACCGGCAAGCTGAAGGCGGGTGTGCCTGTCGAGCCGCTGATCCTGCGTGCCAACGCCGGTGACTGCATCAGCATCACCCTGGAGAACCGCCTGCCCGAAGTGATGCCGGACCTGCCCAGCACGGCGGTGATGCACAACGTGGTCAAGCGTGACCGCTTCGACAGCGAAGGCGCCACCGCCTTTGCCAACAACCTGATGCGCCCGTCCAGCCACGTCGGCCTGCACGCCCAGCTGCTGGCCTACGACATCACCAAGTCCGATGGTGCCAACGTCGGCCTCAACCCGGTGCAGACCGTGCCGCCCCGGGCCGGCAACAGTGGCGCCTACCCGAGCAAGGTGTACCAGTACTACGCCGGCCACCTGGAGCGTGAAGGCAAGCCGGTGCTGCAACTGGGCCGCACGGTGGACAACATCAACACCACGGCGATCGAGTTCGGTGGCCTCAACCTGACCCCGTCGGACTTCATCAAGCAACCGCAGAAAGGCCTGGTCGGTGCCATGAGCGTCCTGCCGCAGACCGCCACTTGGACCGAGGACACCGCCAGCCGTGCCCAGGCCACGGTGAAGGTCACCGGCCAGGCGGACTACCGCGACTTCGTCACGGTCTGGCAGCGTGCGCTGAACATGCGCTGGGCCGATGGCCGCCCGGTGGAAGGCATCAATACCGAAGGCAACGGCGCGGCGGGCGACCCGCAGGACAACGGCAACATGGCCGTCAACTACCGCACCGAACCGCTGTGGCTGCGCTTCGGCATGGCCCCGGACTCGCCGTTCGGCCGTGCCAACGGCCTGGGCTTCGGCGATGTGCCCAACGCCCATATGGCCTACGCCAACGCCCTGGTCGGCGGCGACCCGCTGACCCCGGTGCTGTACGCCAAGCCGGGCCAGCCCGTGCGCAACCACATCGTCATGCCCAGTGGTGGCAGCCGCGGCATGGTCTACCAGCTGGACGGGCATGTTTGGCCGCTGCACAACTACCAGGCCGAGAAGAACGACCTCGACGGCTACCCGATGAACCTGCCAGGTATCGGCTCGGTGCGCTTCGGCCTCAACCCGATGGCCATGTACATCGGCGCCCAGGAGAGCGTGCTGCCAGCCGCGCACTTCAGCTTCATGCTGCCCAGTGCCGGTGGCGCCAACGCAGTGCCGGGTGACTACCTGTTCCGCGACTATGCCGCCTACGGCAACCTCTCGGGGCTGTGGGGCATCCTGCGGGTGACCAACGACCTGCCGCCGGCAACCGCCGCGGGCCAGTAAGGGAAGGGGAGCGCGAGCATGTACAACAAGAAGAAGACTCGGCCCGCGGTACTGGGCGTGGTGCTGGGCGCAGCGTTGATCGGCCTGGGCGTGGTCTACGAGAACCTCTGGTGCGATGCGCGTGAACTGCTGCAGGAGCCTGCCGACCCGCAGGCCCTGCACCGGCTCAGCCGCGACGGCGTGACCGTGGAGTTCGAGGCGCGGCCCCTGGCCGGCGGCGAGCTGCGCGAGGGCGCCTTCGCCAACGTGCGCTTCAAGGTCACCGACCAGGCCAGCGGCCAGCCGTTGTCGGGCATGGCGCCCGGGGCCTGGATCGACCCGGCGCAGTCGGCGCCGCTCGAAGGCGGCAACCGTGACCAGAGCTGCAAGGCCCGCGTTGCGCTGTTCCTCAAGAGCAGCATCGGTGCACGCCCGCTGCTGGACCTGAACAGCTACTTCCTGCTGGTGCTGAACAAGGATGCCAGCCTCACCGTGATCGACCCGACCGTGTCGGTGGGTGGCATCACCAGCACCCTGGCGCGCATCGACCTGCCAGGCCGCCCCATGGACTGGGCGGCCACCGGGGATGACAAACAGGTATTCGTGTCGATCCCGGAGCGTGGCCAGGTGGCGGTGATCGATACCGAGACCTTCACCCGCGTGGCCACCCTGGACGCCGGCGAATCCCCGGTCCGCGTGGCCTTGCAGCCGGACCAGCACCGGCTGTGGGTGGGCAACAACAGTAGCGACCCAGCCAAAGGCGGGGTGACGGTGATCGACGTCCCCGCGCGCAGCACCCTGAAGTCGTTCGCCACCGGCTCCGGGCACCACGAAATCGCCTTCAGTGCCGACTCGCGCTACGCCTTTGTCAGCAACCGCGACGGCGGCACGCTGAGCATCATCGACATCCCCGAGATGCGCCTGGTGAAAACCCTGGAAGTCGGCCCGCATCCGCTGTCGGTGGCGTACTCGGCACTGTCCCAGGCCGTCTACGTGGCCGACGGTGAAGAGGGCACGGTGCGGGTGATCGATGCCCGCAGCCATCAGCTGCGCCACATCGTCAAGGCCGAGCAGGGCCTCGGGCCGATGCGCTTCAGCCGCGATGGCCGCTATGGCATCGTGCTCAACACCGTGGACAACCAGGCCCTGGTGATCGATGCCAGTACCGACACGCTGATCCACCGCATTCCGGTGGCGGCCGAGCCCTACCAGCTGACCTTCACCAAAGGCTATGCCTACATACGCGGCCTGGCCTCGCCCAAGGTCAGCATGATCAACCTGAGCAGCCTGGGCGAAGGGCGCCAGCCGATCGTCCAGGGCTTCGAGGCCGGCCCCGCGGCGCCGCGCAAGGCCGGTGACCTGCCACTGGCCCAAGGGCTGTCGGTGTCGCGGGACGACAATTCGGTGTTCGTGGTCAACCCGGTGGACAACACCACCTACTTCTACGCCGAAGGCATGAACGCCCCGATGTCCGGCTACAACAACCGTGGCCACCAGGCCCGCGCGACCCTGGTCATCGACCGCAGCCTGCGCGAACTGGCACCGGGCGTGTATGGCTCGACGGTGAAAATGCCGGCGGCGGGCAGGTTCGATGTGGCCTTCCTGCTCAACCAGCCGCAGATCATCCACTGCTTCAGCACCGATGTGGCCGCCGCGCCGGATGCGAGCCAGCGCCGCGGGGCGCATGCCGAGTTCATCGGCCTCGACCAGCCCATGCCACAGCAAACGGTGTTCACCGCCAAGGTGCGCATCGTCGGCGACGACGGTCGACCACGGGTGGGCCTGGACGACCTGACCCTGCGCTACTTCCTGGCGCCCTCGTCGCTGCCGCGCAACCAGCCGCTCGAAGAGGTGGGTGAGGGCGTGTACCAGGCGGCGCTGACCTTGCCCGAAGCCGGTGCCTGGTACCTGCATGTGCAGTCACCGTCGCTCGGGCGCAAGTTCGCCGAAGACAACTACACCAGCCTGCGCGTGCTGCCCGCCGCTGCGGCTACCGCTTCCCAGACCGACGTGAGGCATGTGCGATGAACGCCAAGCATTCTTTCCAGCTGCTTGCCCTGAGCCTGGCCTTGAGCCTTGCCCTGAACCTGGCAGTGCCCAGCAACCTGGCCCTGGCGCATGCCGGCCATGACCACGACGGCCCCGCCGGGCAACCGCCGGCGGCGCACCAGGAAAAGGCCAGCGTGCGGTTTGCCGACGTCCCGCTGCTCAACCAGGACGGCATGCCGGTGCGCCTGGAGCAGGACCTGGTGGGCGAGCGGCTGGTGGTGATGGGCTTCATCTACACCAGCTGCACCACGGTGTGCCCCGTGGTGTCGTCGATCATGGGCAAGGTCCAGCAACAGCTGGGTGGGCGCGTGGGCGAAGAAATCCAGCTGGTGTCGATCAGTGTCGACCCTCAGCGCGACGACGCCAAGCGCCTGCAGAGCTACGCCAAGGCCTTCCAGCATGGCCCAGGCTGGAGCTGGCTCACCGGCTCGCAGTACGCCATTACCGAAACCCTCAAGGGCCTGGGCAGCTTCAGTGCCGACCTCAGCCAGCATCCGCCGCTGATCCTGGTCGGTGACGGCCGCACCGGCCACTGGACCCGCTACTACGGCTTCACCGACCCGGCCGTGCTGGTCGCAGAAATCAACCGCCTAAGTGCCCGCCGCGTGCACGCCAAGAGCACCGCCATCGCCGAACACAACGAGGTGCAGCCATGAGCAGCGCAGCCCGCCACACCACGATGCGCAGTACCGACTGGCTGGCCCTGGTGGCCGTGCTATGGATTCTCAGCTCGGTCGCTTTCGCCCACGAGGGCCATGCGCCGGAGGGGCCCAGCCCGCAACCGGCGCCGCCGACGATGACCAGCGGCGGGGGTACCCGCGATGCGCAGACCTGGTTCACCGACACCGTGCTCAAGGACCAGAACGGCCGCGCGCTGCGCTTCTACAGCGACGTGCTCAAGGACAAGGTGGTGATGCTCAACGTGATCTTCACCCACTGCACCGACGCCTGCCCGCTGATCACCCGCAAGCTGCGCGATGTGCGCGACGCGATGGGGCCGGAACTGGCCAGCCAGGTGACCTTCGTGTCGATCAGCAGCGACCCGCTCAACGACACCCCGGCAGCGCTCAAGGCGTTTGCCGAGAAGCAAGGCGTGGACAGCGCCAACTGGCTGTTCCTCACCGGCGACAAGGCCGATGTCGACCTGGTGCTGGGGCGCATCGGCCAGTTCCTGCCCAGCCCCGAGCAGCACTCGACCCAGCTGATTGCCGGTGACGTGGCCGGCAAGCGCTGGAGCAAGATCCGCCCGGACGCACCGCCCGCTGCCATCGCCCAGCGCATGCAGCTGCTGGCGCAGCCTTTGGCCGGGCGCTGAACCATGAAAACCTGGGCAGTGCTGTTGAGCCTGGCCCTCAGCGCCCAGGCGCTGGCACTCGACCTAACGCCAAATGAACAAGCCGGCAAGCGCCTGTACCGGCACGGGGTATCGAGCAGTGATGCACAGCTGATGGCCCGCGTCGGTGCCAGCGGCATGAGCGTCCCGGCCAGTGTGCTGCCCTGCGCCAGTTGCCATGGCAATGACGGTAAAGGGCGCGCCGAAGGCGGGGTACGGCCGCCCAGCCTCGACTGGCAGCGGTTGGCACTGGGCCAGGGTGAACGGCAAACCAACGGCCGCAACTACCCCGCCTACCGCGACGGCACCCTGGCCCGCGCCATCCAGCACGGCGTCGATCCGGCGGGTAATCGACTGGACCCGGCCATGCCACGCTTCGAACTGACCCTGGCCGACCAGCGCAACCTCACGGCCTATCTCAAACGCCTGGGCGAGGAACGCGACCCCGGCGTTGAAGACGGCGTGCTGCGCCTGGGCACCTTGCTGCCGGCCAATGGCCCGCTGGCGGAGGCCGGGCATGTGGTGCGTGCCGTGCTGGAGGATGGCCTGGCGCAGATCAACCAGCAGGGCGGCATTCATGGCCGGCGCCTGGAACTGGTGGTGGCCGATACCGGCACCGACCAGGCCAGTGCCGAGCACGCCTTGCAGCGCCTGCTCGACCAGGACCAGGTGTTCACCTTGATCAGCCCACTGGCGCCGATGCTCGATCAGCAACTACCGACCCTGCTCGAACAACGGGGTGTGCCGTTGATCGGCAGCACGCCGCGCAGCGGTGGCAATTCACAGATTTTCGACCCCATGCCGGGTATTGCTAGCCAATTGCTGAGCCTGGCCGCCCACGCCAGGCGCACGTTGGGCCTGGCGCCCGATGGCTTGCGCGTGGTGTATGCCGGCAACGAGCAGGCCGCATTGGCCGAGCAGGTGCGCGAACGTTTGCTTGAGCAAGGCTGGGCACCGCCCGCGATCCAGGCCTTTGACGGCCAGGCCGTCGCCGGGCCGGGCATCGTCTTCGTCGGCCGCGCTCAGGCCTTTGCCGCGCTTGCCCAGGCGCTGCAGGCCGAAGGGCGTGAGCCATACCTGTTCGCCGCTTCCAGCCAAGTAGCAGCGGCCGTGGCCAGCTTGCCGGCGCACTGGTCGCAACGGGTGTTCCTGGCCTATCCGTTCGTGCCGGGCGACTGGACCGAGCAGGGCATGGCGACCCTGGCCGGCCTGCAACAGCGCCAGGGCCTCGACCCACGCCAGGCGTCGCTGCAGGTCAATACCTTGTGCGCGCTGAGGCTGTTGTCCGAAGCCCTGAAACAGATTGGCCGCGATGCCAGTCGCGAACAGCTGGTGGCCGCCCTGGAGGGTCTGCACGACGTCGACACCGGCCTGACCCCGGCGCTGGGCTTCGGCCCCGGCAAGCGCCAGGGCATGGCCGGTGCCCACGTGGTTGCGGTGGCGCTGCCCGGGCCTCGTTTTACCGCCGTTGCCCCGTACCGGCCGGTGCCGGACAACCCGTGAGTGGAGGTGGCCATGCGTACCCTGTTGCTGTGCCTTTTGCTGCTGGTTGCCAAGGCGGGCTGGGCCGACGTGCCGGCCGCGCGGGTCAACGGCGTGACCATCGACCTGATGCGCCTGGAGCGCTATTTCAGCGAATACCTGCAAGCCCAGGGCAGGGCAGTGGCCAGCATCCGCAACCCGACGCTGTACAAGCGCCTGCGCGGCCAGGCACTGGACGAGCTGATCGACAAGGAATTGCTCTGGCAGGAATCCCAGCGCCAAGGTATTCACATCAGTGATGAGCAGGTATCAGCGCAGGTCGGTGAGGTCGAGGCCGCCTTCGGCAGCCCGGCGCTGTTCGAAAGGCGCCTGGCTGATGCAGGTTTCGATCGGGCGGAGTACGCTGACTACATGCGCCACGAAATGGCCGCGCAGCAGGTGTACGCCCGGCTCAGCGCGGTAGACGAGCCCAGCCAGGCCGAAGTCGAGGCGTTCTTCCAGGCCAACCGGCAGACCCTGCAAGGAGCGCAGAACCAAAGTGATAGTACGTCGGTCATACCCGAACCGGGCCTGGAGCTGGCCAGGGCTGCGCTCATCGGCCAGTTGCAGGCGCAGGCGCGCCAATCCGTGCGCCAACGTTTGCGCGAATCCGCTACAGTGGAGGTCGCTGACTGAAGCCCTCGAATGGATTTCCCCAATGCTGGGGAATAACGGTTTGGCAAAGTGCCATCACCTTCCCCGGATGTGGGGAACAGAGCCTGTGCGTGCCTTGCGGGGCTGGGCACGGCTTAGCAAGATCAATGACTTACAGTGGTGCGACATGACTATTCACGCCTGGCACGAAGCCTGCTCAAGCCTTATCGAGGCCGCACTTCGCACACCGGGTAACCGGGCAGTATTTGGGAGTCGACCTTGGTGAACAGAGTATTGGTTGTCGATGACGAACAGACCCTTGCGCAAAACCTGCAAGCGTACCTGCAGGCACAAGGCCTGGAAGTTCACGTCGCCCACGACGGTGCCAGTGGTATCGAGCAGGCTCAACGCCTGGCACCGAAAGTGATTGTGCTGGATTACCGCTTGCCCGACATGGAGGGGTTTCAGGTCCTGGAGACCGTGCGCAAGAACAGGCAGTGCCATTTCGTGCTGATCACCGCCCACCCGACTGCCGAAGTCCGTGAGCGGGCCGCCGAACTTGGCGTCAGTCATGTCCTGTTCAAGCCGTTCCCGTTGGCGGAACTGGCCCGCGCGATCTTCGACCTGATGGGCATCGAGCGCCGGCGCAGGGCCACTGACGATCCAGCCGAAGGGTTTATCGAACGACGCCAGAACAGGAACGAATCGTTCCCCTTGCAGTTGTACGATGGCAGCTGGGTGTTGGCCGATCGCCGCCGTAATGGCGCCAAGCCCCCAGGCCCTGACGACGAACAACTGCTCACCGGGGAATAGCGGCGCCCGCTGCCCTGGCCAAGCCAGCCTGCGACGCGCCCCTGAGCGGAGTCGCAGGCCATGTCAGACATACTCGATACACGTGCAGGCAAGCACAGCGCCTACCCCCGCGACCTCCTGGCCCAGGCCCGCCTGCAAGCCGGCGACGAGCGCCTGCTCAATTGCCTGGAACGCCTGGCCAACGACACCCCCGATGGCTTCATTCACCGCCTGGGCCTGACCCTGCATTACCCGGTGCTGGATGCCCAGGCGCTGCTGGCCAGTACCGCACGTTTCGACAAGGTCAGCCTGGCCCAGTGCCTGAAGCGCGAATTCGTGCTGATCGAGCAGGACGGCGCGTTGATCGGTGTGTTCGCCGACCCCTTCGACCACGCCCGCCTGGCCTGGATCGACGACAACCTGCAAGGCGCGCCGCTGTACCTGGCCCATGCCGCCGACCTGGCCACCTTCCTGGCCCGCCACGAAGAAAGCTTCCACGCCGTCGACGCCCTCGACCATGATGCCGAGGCCGGCGGCGAGGTCGACCCGCTGCAACGGCTGTCGCTGACCAGCATCAGCGAAGACCAGAGCAAGGTGGTCAAGCTGGTCAACTCGACCCTGTACGACGCCCTCAAGCAGCACGCCAGCGACATTCACCTGGGCATGACCGGCCAGGGCCTGACCATCAAGTACCGTATCGACGGCGTGCTCAATGGCGCCGGCAAGGCCAGCGGCAGCGCCTTCGCCGACCAGGTGATCTCGCGCATCAAGGTCATGGCCGAGCTGGACATCGGCGAAAAGCGCGTGCCCCAGGATGGCCGCTTCAAGGTCGCCATCGGCGAGCGCCAGATCGACTTCCGGGTGTCGATCATGCCGAGCATCTTCGGTGAGGACGCGGTGCTGCGGGTGCTCGACAAGCAGGACCTGTCCGACCGGGTCAGCGGCGTGCAGCTGCAGGCCCTGGGCTTTGCCGACGAAACCCTGCGCGCGCTGCGCCGGCTGGCCAGCGAACCCTACGGCATGATCCTGGTCACCGGCCCCACCGGCAGCGGCAAGACCACCACCCTGTACGCCATGATCAGCGAGATCAACCACGGCGTGGACAAGATCATCACCATCGAAGACCCGGTCGAATACCAGCTGCCCGGCGTGCTGCAGATCCCGGTCAACGAGAAGAAGGGCCTGACCTTCGCCCGCGGCCTGCGCTCGATCCTGCGCCACGACCCGGACAAGATCCTGGTCGGCGAGATCCGCGACCCGGACACCGCACAGATCGCCGTGCAGTCGGCGCTCACCGGCCACCTGGTGTTCACCACCATCCACGCCAACAACGTCTTCGATGTGATCGGCCGCTTCAGCCAGATGCAGGTCGACCCCTACAGCTTCGTTTCCGCGCTCAACGCCGTGCTGGCCCAGCGCCTGATCCGCCTGGCCTGCCCGCACTGCTGCACGCCGTGCGAGGCCGATGACGAAACCCTCACCGCCTCGGGCCTGACCCGCGAAGCGGTCAGCGGCTGGAAATTCGTCCGCGCCCAGGGCTGCGGCCAGTGCCGGGGCAGCGGCTACCGCGGCCGCAGCGCGATTGCCGAGCTGCTGCACCTGGACGACGACCTGCGGCAGATGATCGTCGAACGCCGCCCTCTGTCGCAGATCAAGCAGCTGGCCTGCCAGCGTGGCCTGCGCCTGCTGCGTGCCTCGGCCCTGGACCTGGTCCGTGACGGCCGTACCACACTCGAGGAGATCAACCGTGTCACATTCATCTGAGCGTTTCTGTGCCGTCCTCGGCGCTGAAGGTGTCGGCCTGGGTCGCCTGCACGGTCATCAACACCAGTGGCTGGGCAGCCGCGAATTTACCTGCGATGCCGCACAACCGGCCTGGGAAGCTGCCTTGCAAGCCTTGAGTACACTGCTGGCCGAGCACGCCGTCAAAGGCGCCCAGCTGCGCGTGCTGCTGTCGGCCCGCTACAGCCGCTTCTGCCTGGTACCGTGGAGCGATGCCATCGGCCACCCACGTGAGCTGGATGCCTACGCCCGGGCCTGCTTCGAGAACCTCTACGGCCAGTCGCTGGACGACTGGCGCATCGTCCTCTCGCCCGAACCTGCCGGCGCCGCACGCATCGCCACGGCGCTGCCCCACGCCCTGCTGCAAGGCCTGCAGACCCTGGGCCGGGAAAGCCGCCTGAGCCTGCGCTCGGTGCAGCCTTACCTGATGGCCGCCTACAACCGCTGCTCGGCGCAACTGGAGCAGGGCGACTTCCTGTTCGTGCTCGCCGAACCTCGCCGCAGCGTGCTGCTGCTGGCGGCCGGCGGTGCCTGGCAACAGGTGCTGGCCCAGGGCTGCGCCGACAGCGATCAGGCCCTGCAGGCGCTGATCGAACGCACCTGCGAGCTGTACGGCGAGCATCTGCCACGGGTCTACCTGCATGCCCCGGGGCGGGGTGACGTGCCGCAGCTGGCGGCGGTGCAGCTGTGCCAGCCGGCCGCCGACAACGACCCACTGTGCGCCATGTGGCGGGCGGTGGCCTGACATGCGCCGCCTCGACCTGGAATTCCAACCCCGTCGCAGTGGCCCGTTGGCCTGGTCGCTGCTGGCCCTGGGCGCCGCCGCAGTCGCCGCATTGGTGCTGGTGCAACAGCAGCTGCAGGTCGAGCAAGCAGATCTGGAAGCCCGCGTGCACGGCCTGGAACTGCAACTGGGCCGCCGCCCGGCCCCGGTCGCCCCGCAAAACAGCGCCGCCAGCCGCGAGCAGGCAGAACGCCTGGCACAGATGCGCAGCGTCTCGCAGCAGCTGCAACGGCCCTGGCAACAGCTGTTCGCCATGCTCGAAGCACAGCCACAGGAAGACGTCGCGCTGCTGACCCTGACCCCGGATGCGCGCAAGGGCCAGGTGCGCATCACCGCCGAGGCACGCAACCTGGAAGCGATGCTGCAGTACCACCAGCGCCTGGAGCAAAGCGACGAGCTCAGCGATGTCTCGCTGCTCAACCACGAAGTGGTGGCCGGGCAGCCCGAGCACCCGGTGCGCTTCAACCTCACCGCCACCTGGGAGACCGGCCATGCGCGTCCCTAGTCTCATCATTCAGGAGCAACTGCACCGCATCGGCCCGGTCGGCCTGGGCGCCGCCGCCGTCGCCGTGTTCGCCGTCGGTGTCGCCCTGGTTGGCGTAGTCCCCGAATGGCAGGCCGTGCGCGAATTGCGCGCCAGCGAAGCGGATGCCAGCGCGCAGGTCGAGCGGGTCAAGCGCGGCGAGCTGAAGATTGCCGTCAAACCCGAGCAGCAGGCGCTGGACAGCCTGCGCCAGCAACTGCCGGGGCAGCCGGAAGCCAGCGAGCTGATCGAGCGGCTGTATCACCTGGCCAGCGCCGAGCACATCAGCCTGGCCCGCGGCGAATACGCCCTGGGTGTTGATCCGAAGACCCAGCTGTCGCGCTACCAGATCATCCTGCCCGTGCGCGGCAGCTACCCACAGATCCGCGGCTTCCTGCGTGGCCTGATCGGCCAGCTGCCAACCCTGGTGCTGGAAGACCTCGAACTGCAACGCAAGACCATCGGCGATACCGAACTCAACGGCCGGGTACGCCTGACCCTCTACCTGTCGAGGTCGTGATGAACACACAACGCGCAGTGATGTGGGTCGGGTTCCTGGGTGTGTCGGCAGCGCTGGCTTGGGCGCCGGGGCACTGGTTCAACCAGGAAGACAGCGTCGTGCCTTTCGCGGGCAAGCCCGCTCCCACAGGGTCGGCGTCGCCTACAGAACTTGTGGGAGCGGGCGAGCCCGCGAAGAGGCCGGAGCAGGCCTCCAAAGACCTGTTCCCAGCCCAGCAATGGACCAAGCCACAAACCCTGGCCACCGTCACCGAACAACCCATAGCCGCCGCGCCCGTCGTCGCCGCGGCCCCCACCGCCCCGGCGCTGCCGTTCCAGTTCGTCGGCCGCATGGGCGACCGCGACGACCTGCAGATCTTCCTGCAGAGCGGGGAAAAACTCTACGTCGTGCGCAAGGGCGACGTGATCGACAGTACCTACCGCCTCGACAGAGTCTCGGCCAATGAGCTGGACCTGGTTTATCTGCCTTTGCATCAGTCACAGACCTTGTCTGTAGGGAGCGCACCATGAAGTCGTCGAAGATGTGCAAGCCTGCTCCGTTCATGCTTCTGGCGCTGTGCGTGGCCATTGCCGGCTGCGGCTCCAGCGGGGTGCGCCAGGACAGCGCCGAGCTGATGAAGGAGGGCCAGTACGAGGCCGGCATCGCCCGCCTGGAAGAGGCCCTGCGCGATAACCCGCGCGACACCGAACTGAACATCGCCCTGGCCCACGGGCGCCAGGCGGCGGTGGAAGCGCTGATCACCCAGGCCGATGCCGACCGCATTCGCCACGACTTCACCAGTGCCCGCATGGGCTATGGCCGGGTGCTGACCATCGAACCGACCAACCGCCGCGCCCAGGAAGGCATCCGCCAGCTGGAACTGATCCGCACCCTCGACGAGCGCGTGGCGCTGGGCCAGGCCGCGCTGCGCCAGGGCGACCTGTTCGGCGCCGAGCGCTACATGCGCGAAGTGCTGCGCCTGGACCCGCAGAACCAGAAAGGCATCGCCCTGCGCACCGACATCGAGAACGTCCAGGCGCGCACCGCGCAGCCGTTCCCGCAACTGCGCAGCAAGCTGGAGCGCCCGGTGACCCTGGAGTTCCGCGACGCGGGCCTGAAGACCATCTTCGAGGTGCTGTCGCAGGTCGCCGGCATCAACTTCATCTTCGACAAGGACCTGCGCCCGGACATGAAAGCCACCATCTTCGTGCGCGACGTGCGCATCGAGGATGCCGTGGCACTGCTGCTGGAGCAGAACCAGCTGCGCCAGAAGATCGTCAACGACAACACCTTGCTGATCTACCCCGACTCGCCGCAGAAGACCAAGGACTACCAGGAACTGGTCATGCGCACCTTCTACCTGACCAGCATCGACGCCAACACCGCGCTGAACATGGTCAAGACCATGCTCAAGACCCGTGACGTGTTCGTCGACGAGCGCCTCAACACCCTGACCATGCGCGACACCCCCGACGCCGTGCGCATGGCCGAGAAGCTGCTGCAGTCGCAGGACCAGTCCAACCCGGAAGTGGTGCTGGAAGTGGAGGTGATGGAAGTCGCCACCTCGCGCATCCTCGACCTCGGCCTGCAATGGCCGAACACCTTCGGCGTGCTGACCGACGACGGCAACCCGGTCAGCGTGCTCGACCAGCTGCGCGGCATCAACTCCAGCCGCATCAGCATCTCGCCGGCGCCGCAGGCCAAGATCAATGCCCAGGACAAGGACGTCAACACCCTGGCCAGCCCGGTGATCCGCGTCAGCAACCGTGAGCAGGCGCGCATCCACATCGGCCAGCGGGTACCGATCATCAGTGCCACCTCGGTGCCATCCACCCAGGGGCCGGTGATCACCGAAAGCGTCACCTACCTGGACGTTGGTCTTAAACTTGAGGTGCAGCCCACCGTGCACCTGAACAACGAAGTGGCGATCAAGATTGCCCTGGAAGTGAGTAACGCCACCCCGCTGGAGGCCACCCGCCAGGGCACCATCCCGGTGCAGGTCGACACCCGCAACGCGCAGACCAGCCTGCGCCTGCACGACGGCGAAACTCAGGTGCTGGCCGGCCTGGTGCGCAACGACCACAACGCCAGCGGCAACAAGATCCCTGGCCTTGGCGACATCCCTGGCCTGGGGCGGTTGTTCGGCAGCAACAAGGACGACATGAGCAAGTCCGAGCTGGTGCTGGCGATCACCCCGCGGATCGTGCGCAACCTGCCGTACCAGAGCCCGTCGGACATGGAATTCGGCACCGGCACCGAGTCGAGCATGCAGGTGCGCCAGGCCATGCCGCTGCCACCGCGTGACGTGCCGGGTGATGTGCCGAGCGACAGCCAGGACAGTGCGCCGGTGATCCAGAGCCAGGTGGCCACCGCTCCCGCCACCGTCTCCGTGAGCCCGCGGCCATGAAACGCCGCCAGCAGGGTTTCAGCCTGATCGAAGTGGTGCTGACCCTGGCCCTGCTCGGGATGCTCGCGACCATGGCCGCACCGCTGACCGAAACGGTGGTGCGCCGTGGCAAGGAGCAGCAGCTGCGCGAGGCGCTGTACCAGATCCGCGACGCCATCGACGCCTACAAGCGCGCCTTCGACGCCGGTTTCATCGAAAAGCGCCTGGATGCCAGCGGCTACCCACCGAACCTGCAGGTGCTGGTCGATGGCGTGCGCGATGTGCGCAGTGCCAAGGGCGCCAAGTTCTACTTCCTGCGGCGCATTCCGCACGACCCGCTGGTGACGGCCAAGAACCAGGATGGCGGCGGTTGGGGCCTGCGCGCGTACGCCAGCAGCCCGGACAACCCACGTGAAGGCGAAGACGTCTTCGACGTGTATTCCAAGGCCCGTGGCAAGGGCCTCAACAACATCCCCTATGGGCAATGGTGATGGCCATGAAACGCAGCCGAGGCTTCACCCTGATCGAACTGCTGGTGGTGATGGCGATCATCGCCACCCTGATGACCATCGCCATGCCGCGCTACTTCAACAGCCTGGACAGCTCCCGCGAGGCCACCCTGCGCCAGAGCCTGGCGGTGCTGCGCGAAGCCCTGGACCATTACTACGGCGACACCGGCCACTACCCGGACTCGCTGGAACAACTGGTGGAACAACGCTACCTGCGCAACACCCCGGTCGACCCGATCACCGAGCGCAGCGATGCCTGGCAGCTGGTGCCACCGCCCGAAGGCGTGGCCGGCGGCGTTGCCGATATCAAGAGCGGGGCCACAGGGAGGGCGCGTGATGGCAGCCTCTTCGCCGAATGGTAAGGCCAGCGCCGGCTTCACCTACCTGGGCGTGCTGCTGCTGATCGCGATCAGCAGCATGGCCCTGGCTGCCACGGGCACGGTGTGGTCGAGCGTCGCCCAGCGCGAGCACGAGCGCGAGCTGCTGTGGGTCGGTGGCCAGTATGCCCAGGCCCTGCGCAGCTACTATCGCGCCTCGCCGGGCCTGGCCCAGTACCCCAAGGAGCTGGCCGACCTGCTCGAGGACAACCGCTTCCCGCAGGCCAAGCGGCACATCCGCCGGCTGTACCCGGACCCGATCACCAACAGTGACGACTGGGGCCTGCTGCGCGCAATCGATGGCCGTATTACTGGCGTGCACAGCCGCTCCGACGCCACCCCGTTCAAGCGCAGTGGCTTCGACACGCAGTTTTCCGGTTTCGAGGGCCTGGAACATTACAGCGACTGGCAGTTCGTCGCCGAGCAGGCCTTCAACGAAAGCGCCAGCGATGCCCGTACCCATGCCGGCCCGGGAGACACGCCATGAAACGCCTGCACGCCCTGTACCTGTGCCTGCTGCTGGCAGCCGGGCTGCCGGGCGCGGCCATGGCCGACGCCGAGGACGAGATGAAGGGCTTCATCGTCGACAACACCATCTCGCACATCGGCCACGACTTTTACTACTACTTCGCCGACCGCCTGCGCGCCACCAGCCGCCTGGATTTCAACCTGGTGGTGCGCGAGCGCCCGGATGCCCGCTGGGGCAGCCTGGTGACCGTGGAGTTCGACCGCGACGTGCTGTACCGGCGCTTTCTGCCACCGAACGTCACCCAATTAAAAGAAGAGGCCGTGATGGCCGCCGACCTGGTCAAGCAGGAAGTCATTCAGCGCAAGCTGCAACGCCTGCTGCAAGACACCACTGATCTGGAGAGGGATGAGCTATGAATACGTGCATACCCCGTTGCCTGGCGGCTGGCCTGCTGCTCGGTGCCTGCGCCGTCCAGGCCACCGAACTGGTGTACACCCCGGTCAACCCGGCGTTCGGCGGCAACCCGTTGAACGGCACCTGGTTGCTGAACAACGCCCAGGCGCAGAACGACTACGACGACCCGGACCTCAAGGACCGCACCGCGTCGATCACCGGCACCTCGGCCCTGGAGCGCTTCAGCAACCAGCTGGAGTCGCGGATGCTGTCGCAGCTGATGGACAACATCAGCAACGGCAAGACCGGCAGCATGGCCACCGATGCCTTCCTGATCGATGTCATCGATGACTCCGGTGCGTTGAGCATCAAGGTCACCGACCGCGCCACAGGAGAAACGTCGCTCATTGAGGTCAGTGGCCTGAACCCCTGAGAGGGACTGGCCGTTTAGCTGGGGAGAGAGCACCATGAAACGTCTGCTGAGCACCTTACTGATTGTCGCCACGCTTGCCGGCCTGCAGGGCTGCGGCCTGCGCGAGCCGATGCCGGCCGAACAGGAGTCGGAAACCCCGACCCTGACGCCACGCGCCTCGACCTACTACGACCTGATCAACATGCCGCGCCCCAAAGGCCGCTTGATGGCCGTGGTGTATGGCTTCCGCGACCAGACCGGGCAGTACAAGCCGACCCCGGCCAGCTCGTTCTCCACCAGCGTCACCCAAGGCGCGGCGAGCATGCTGATGGATGCCCTGAATGCCAGTGGCTGGTTCGTGGTACTGGAGCGCGAGGGCCTGCAGAACCTGCTGACCGAACGCAAGATCATCCGTGCTTCGCAGAAAAAGCCCGACGTGCCCGAGAACATCATGAGCGAACTGCCCCCGCTGCAGGCCGCCAACCTGATGCTCGAAGGGGGCATCATCGCCTACGACACCAACGTGCGCAGCGGCGGCGAGGGCGCCCGGTACCTGGGCATCGACATCTCCCGCGAGTACCGGGTCGACCAGGTCACGGTCAACCTGCGCGCGGTGGACGTGCGCACCGGGCAGGTGCTGGCCAACGTGATGACCAGCAAGACCATCTACTCGGTCGGGCGCAATGCCGGGGTGTTCAAGTTCATCGAGTTCAAGAAGCTGCTTGAGGCCGAGGTGGGCTACACCACCAACGAACCGGCGCAGTTGTGTGTGCTGTCGGCGATCGAGGCGGCGGTGGGGCATCTGCTGGCCCAAGGGATCGAACGGCGCTTGTGGCAGGTGGCGGGGGATCCGGGAGAGGGTAAGGCTGAGGTGGATAAGTTCCTGAGCCAGAATCAGGCGCAGTGATGGGCTTTGGTGGTTGGCTTGAGGTTTTTGGTGCCTGTGACATCGAGCGCCGCCCGCGCGGCGCATCGCGAGCTGCGCTCGCTCCTACGTTTGTTTCGGGCCAGTATCGCCTGTGAGAGGCGCGCGCGACCGTTTTGTCGGTACGACGCGATATCGCGACATGCGCCAAGGCGTCCGCGCGCAAATCCCACAGGAATGATTGGCCCGAAACAAACGTAGGAGCGAGCGCAGCTCGCGATGCGCCGCGCGGGCGGCGCTCGATCTTACGGGCTCTGCAAATCCATCGTCGAACCCTTGAATCACCCCGCCTTGCGCAAGGTCAGGTTGATCCGCCGCTCGCCCATTCGTGGATGCACACCCGGCTTGACCGGCAACACCCCATGAAAGCGCAGCCGGTCTTCACCCCCCCACACCAGCACATCCCCATGGCTCAACGGAACCCGCTGAGTCCGGTCCGACCGCTGCAACCCACCCAGCAGAAACGCCGCCGGCAACCCCAGTGAAATCGACACGATAGGCTGGCTGAAGTCCTGCTCGTCGCGGTCCTGGTGCAGGCTCAGGCGGGTGCCGGGCAGGTAGTGGTTGACCAGGCAGGCATCGGGCACGAAACCCTCGAAACCGGCCGTCGCCGCTGCACGGCCGGCCAGCTCGAGCAGGACCTGGGGCAGGGCGGGCCAGGGTTGGCCGCTGACCGGGTCGTTGGGGCTGTAGCGATAGCCCTTGGCATCACTGACCCAACCCAGCGACCCGCAATTGGTCAACGCCACTGCCATGTTCAGGCCGCCCGGTGTCTGCATGTGCCGGAACGGCGCGGCACGCAGCACCGGGCGCAGCGCGTCGAGCATTGGCTCGATGACGGCCAGGGCGAAGCCGGGCAGCAACACAGTGTGGCTGGCCAGGCGCTGCGGCTGGGGGCCGAACAGGTCGAGGTCGGACTGGATCATGGGGCCATGGCGCGATGTAGGGATGTCGGCATTGTAAGGCGTACACGGTCATTGTAGGAGTCGCGCTTGCAGGCGATCGAGAGCGCAGCCCTCGCTGAAGGGTGTCGATAGTGACTTGCTGGTAAGGACTGTGAGTTAAAAACGTGCGAGCCACTGAAGCGGCCCGCACATGCAACGTTCTTGTACTCACTCAGAACTTGTTGGCCAGTGCCACGTATTCTGTCTCGGCGCTGTCGCAGCACATGCCTTTGTGTTTGCTCCAGCCGTCTCTCTTGATGTCAGCATCGTCTGCAGGATATTGGGAAAAGTCGATGCCATCGTCCTTTGCAGGATCATAATTTCCATACTTGGCCTGCTTCATGAGCATCCACAAATCCCTTCGGTAGGCTGGGCTTACCTGGGTTTTGAGTTCGCGGAGCTTCTGGATCCAGTGGGGTGTTGACATTGGGCAATACCCCATGAAAGCGCAACCGGTCTTCACCTCCCCACACCAGCACATCGCCATGACTCAATGGAATCTGCTGGGTCCGGTCCGAGCGCTGCAACCCGCCAAACAGGAACACCGCAGGCAAGCCCAGTGAAATCGAAACAACTGGCTGCCCGAAGGATCATGGTCCTCACATCGAACATAACAAGCTCATAATCTAGCGATTCATCCGGCGTGCCTGGCCTAGCACAGATAGCTAGTAACTATAACTGATGGATAGCTTTTTGTACCTGATAAAAATGATAGTTGTGATTTACTGGTTTTTGTTCAAGTGTAATTAGGTATAAGTGTGAGGGAAAGACCATGTTCAAAATTCGGAGCTATACGCCTTACGGCTTTTATTGGGCGTTTAGAGGAAGCTTGGTTGGGTTCAACGGCGAGCGAAGGGATACCATGACAGGTTGTGATTTTCTCGGGGTGGGACGGCGGATATATAGCCCAGTGTTAATGAGATTTTGCTCTGAAGACGGATTGAGCCCATTCTACGAGGGCGGACTGAACGCTTATGCTTATTGCGAAGCTGATCCAGTCAATTATTCGGATCCAAGCGCAATGGCTCGGTGGTCTACAATTGTGCGAGAAAAAGTGCTTGCAAGCGGGCGTCGCGCAGATTTGAAAAGAAAGCTACCGCTCCAAGAGCACCCGATCGATTATAGCTTACGTTCTGCTACCTCTGCTACCTCTGCTAGTTCTACTGGTTCTGCTGGCTTTACTGGCTCTACTAGTTCTGCTAAGAGAACACATGTTGGTCGGGTGAATAAAATATATAGGACGTCTGATCCGCGATCTACGAGTAGTGATTTTTGGGTGAAAATGAATTCTGACTATTCAGATTATAATCAACTGGCAAGTGATATGGTTGATACTTATAACGCTAAGGCAGGCAATTCGCAAAGAGGTGTGCCCCCTACTGTGCTGACAAGCGCGATTGAGTATAAAATCAAAACTGGCGGCGGCAACCTTTCAAAGTGGGAGGGCTTGAGCCAGTATAAAAAATCTAATCAATATAAGAATGAGCGTACGGCTATGGCTGCGCTCCATAATAATATAAATCGAGTGGCGAGGCTGGCGAATGAACTACGCGCAGAGTAGGTGCGCATAAAATGACGCAGTGCGTGGTTTGGCGATCAGTTTCCACAAGACCGAGTCGGTAGAAGTTGCGGCTTGGGGGGCTGAACAGACCGAGGTCGGACTGGAACATGGGTTGTCCCTGGTGGGACCAAGCCTCAACATAAAAAAGGGGGCAATTTGAGAGATCAAGGCTTTGATCTCTATGATTAGGTACAGTATCTACATCACAGAAAAAGGAACCGCGACGCCAGGGAGAGGAGACGCCGCGGTTCAAGGGGGGAGCCGATTAACGTTGGGTAGCGGTGGCCGTGTTGCCGTTGCCCATCTGGCTGATGGTGGCGCTCTGGTAGGCGCCGCTCTGGTTCACGATGGCTGCGTTGTTGGTGCCGCCCTGGGTCACGTAGGCGACGTTGGCGCTGTCAGCCTGCTTGATGGTTGCGCTGTTGCCACTGCCGTACAGCTGCGTGGTGTAGCTCTGGTTGGCGTAGCCGGACTGGTCCAGGTTGATGGTGTTGCCACTGCCGGTGGACGAGCCGTAGGCGTAGTTGTCGGTGCCGCGCTGGTCGGCGATGAGGCTGTTGTCGCTCCCGTTCTGCTCGAAGTACAGCTCGTTGTAGCTGTCGGCCTGCTTGGTCTCCATGGTGTTGCCAGTGCCTTTCTGTTTCAGCGTGGCCAGCTGGTACTCGCCGTTCTGGGTCAGGTTGGCGCTGTTGTTGGTCCCGTCCTGGTTGATGTTGGCGGTCTGGTTCTTGCCGAACTGGCCACCCATCTTGTCGCCTTTCCAGTTGCTGGCCAGGACCTTGTTGCCCGTGCCCTTGCTGTAGATGGTCAGGCTCTGGTTGTCACCGGTCTGGTAGCTGAAGTTGCTGTTGTTCTTGCCACTTTGCGAGACGGTGGTGTTCGAGTTGTTGGTCTCGAACTGATCCGACCAGCTGGCGTTGGACTGGCCTGTCTGATACAGGTTGGCGACGTTGTCCTTGCCGAAGCTCTGGTCGATGTAGCCTTCGTTGGTCTGGCCGGTCTGGTTGACCGTGGCGCGGGCGCCGGTCTGGGTGTCCTGCCAGACTTCCACCGAGTGGCCGGTGCCGTACTGGTCGATGGTGATCGTGCCGCCGTTGCCGTCGCGCTGGTCACCGTAGGCGAAGTTCTGCTTGCCTTGCTGGTAGATCTGCACGTAGCCGTCGTTGTGCAGGATGTGTTCGGAGGCGGCGTAGTTGTCCTGGCCATCCTGGGTGATGTTGGCGCGGTTGTTGCTGCCGCCGAACAGCTGCTCGACGAAGGCTTCGTTGCGCTGGCCGCTCTGGGTGGTGGTGGCCTGGCTGTTGACCTGGGTGTCCTGCCACACGGTCGAACGGTTCTCGCTGCCTTGCTGGTTCTGCAGCGACTGGTTGTTCTCGCCCACCGACTGGCTGGCGAAGGCGTCGTTGTAGGAGCCGGCGGCCTGCTGGGTGATCTGGCTGCCATTTTCGAACAGCTGCTCGCCGTAAGCGGCGTTGTACGAACCACTGGCGGTCTGGTTGATGGTGCTGGTGCTGTTTTCCTGCACCGCCAGGTGGTTGTGGCCCTTGCCGGTCTGGGTCTGGGTGGCCGCGGCGAACGGCGCAACCGTCTGCTGCACCTCGGCGATGTTCTGGTTACCGTTCTGCGACTGGTTCGAGGTGCTGTCGTCAGCCATGACCTGGCCGGCCAGGGCCAGGACGATAGCGGCGCTTAGGGGAGCGAGCTTGAACATGGTGGTGCCTCCAGGTCTATCGGTATTGGGTGATCTGAACACGCTGGCCATTGCCGGCTTGGGTCACTGAACTGCTCAGGCCTGTGCCGGCCTGCTCGATACTGGCGCTGTTGTTGTTGCCGATCTGCTCGATGCTGGCGCTGTTGCTGGTGCCGCTCTGGCGGATCGCAGCGCTGTTGCCATATCCCTGTTGGCTGATGCTGGCCATCAGGTCACTACCTTCCTGCAGGATGTACGCCTCCTGCGCGCCCCCGGCCTGGACGATGCGGCCCAGCAGGGCCTGGCCGTTCTGGTCGAGGGCGGCGCGGTTGCCGTTGCCTTGCTGCTCGATCACCGCCGCCTGACCGGCACCGGCCGGCAGCAGGCGGATGATCACCGGTTCACCGAGGTCGCTGCCGGGTGCAAGGTCGGCGTTGTCCATCAGGTCATCGGCCCCGGCCTGGCCCGCCAGGGCCAGGCTCAGCAGCAGTGGATACAGGCGCTTCATGGCGTTCTCCCGGCCTTACTGCACAGTCACGTTGACGGTACGGGTACTGCCTTGGCTGCTGGTCACGGTGGCGGTCGGTGCGGCCGTCGGGACGATCGTGGTGCTGTTGCTCACTGTCAGGCGCCAGCGGCCGGTCACCGGTACCGTGGTGGTGCCGAGGGTCTGCACGCCAGTGGTGGTGGTGACCCGCACGGTGACGGTGTTGCCGGTGGTCACCGACGAGGTACCGCTGACATCCCAGTTGTAACGGTTGTTCGAGCGGGCCAGGACAGTGGCGGCGGTGACCGTGAAGGTCTCGCCGGCCGCAGGCCGTGGCTGCACGTTGACCGTGACGGTGGCCGGGGCGGATACCGCACCCAGGGAGTCACGCGCCTGGTAGGTGAAGGTGGTGGTGAAGGCCGTCGTCACCGTGGCCGGCGGGGTGTAGCTGACCGTGGTGCCATCGCTGCTCACGGTGCCGCGGCCGGCTGCAGGCTGGGTAAGGTTGGTGACGGTCAGCGGCACGTTGCCTTCTGGGTCGGTGTCGTTGGCCAGCACGTTGATGGTCAGCGGCGCGGCCAGGGTGGTCACGGTTTCCGGGTTGGCGGTCGGGGCCTGGTTGGGCGCGACGTTTACGGTCACCGTGGCCGGTTGCGACTTCAGGCCCTTGGCGTCCATCGCCCGGTAGGTGAAGGTGGCCACCACCGGTTGGGTGGCGCCGGCCGGCGGGGTGTAGGTCACCGCCGTGCTGCCGTTGAGCACCACGCTGCCCTGGCCGGTAGCCGGCTGGGTCACGTCGGTGATGCTCAGTGGGACGTTGCCGTCCGGGTCGCTGTCGTTGAGCAGCAGGTTCATCGTCAACGGCACGCCGACGCTGGTGCTGCCGACATCGGCCTGGGCCAGCGGTGGCTGGTTGGCGGCCTCGACCGGCGCGGTGCCGACGACGACCACCGGCTCCACATCCACACCGCCGTGGCTCGACTTGACCGTGACGGTGGCCGGTGGCTGGGTAACGTCGTTGATGGTGAGGGTCTGCAGGGTGCCGGACTTGGACAGCCGACCGTAGCCCTGGGCGACCATGTCCGGGATCACCACCTCATCGCTGGAGCGCGCTTCGATGGTCAGCCGTTTGCTGGTCCATTCGTAGCGTGCGGTGCTGACCTTGACCACATCGGACAGCTTGCTCGAAATGGCGGTCGGCTGGGTGTTGATGTCGCTGCTGCTGGCGGTCACCACCACCACCGGCGGTGGCGCCACCTGGCTCAGCTGCTGGCTGAAGAACAGCCCGCTGTTGTCCGTGAGCATGCTGAACTGGCAAGGCGCTGGCGGCGTGCCGACCAGGGCCAGGCCGTTACGGAAGCAGACGCTGGCGCCTGTCGGGGCCTTGGCGAACACTTCCACCCGGGTGCCGTTGCCATTGCGCGAGTAGGTGGCCCGTTCCAGCGACGCTGGCAACTGCGGACGCTGGTCGAGCACCTTGCCAGACACCGTGAACAGGTTGGTCTCGATGCGCCCGGGCGGGCCGTCGATGCGAATGAAGTTGGTGCCGAACGGGCTACCCTTGATCGCTTCGGGCCGGTTGGGGTCGCCGATGAAGGTGTCGGTGGTGCCGGTGTCGGGGTTGACGGCGGTATAGGGCGCTCCCACGCCCTGGATGAATGGGCCCAGGGCACCGTTCAGTGCGCCGGTGAAGTTGCCGGGGGCACCGATGCCGATGTCGCGGGTGATGTTGATCGCCCGCCGCCCGGGGGTGGTGACGTTGACCGTCTCGACGCCGTAGGGGTGGGTGATGGTGTAGGTACCGGCGCGGGGGACCGAGACGCGGATACGGATGCGGGCAAAGCTTTGCTGGTCGCCGTCGACCGGGTTTTCGGCAGCGAATGCCGCTTCCAGGCCGGCGACATAGGCGTCGAGTTCATAGCCGCTGTTGCCCACCGCCGGGATGGTGGCTTCGGCCAGGAACCAGAACATCTCCGGTGGCCAGTTGTCGGGGAACACCAGGGGCAGGGTATCGTCGTAGATGCCCGGCTCTGGCAGCAGGGTGCACATGTAGGCCGGTGCACCGGGGGCGCCAGCCACCAGCGTGCTGACGGCGCGTGAGCGGCACAGTTCCAGCGAAAGGCCGTCGGCGTCCTTGTACCACAGTGGGTAGCCGCCGGTGGCAAAGGTATAAGGGCCAGGGTCGACCTCGGACAGCGCGGCCCAGGCGGCGCTGGAGAGCGTGAGGGAGAAACCGGCGGCCAACAGCGCACGGCGTTGCCAAGTGTTCATGCTGCCTCCTTGAAGGCCAAGCCTTTGTCTGTTCATGGCACCAGCACCACGTCTTCGGTGTCGCTGCCGCCATTGGCGCTGGTGACCTGTACCTTGGCCGGCGGGATGGGCGACAGGGTGGCTACCAGGCTTTTCTGTGCGCCGTCGCCAGTGAAGTTGCCGACGAAGGTGCCGTTGCCGGTGTGGGCCGTCATCGCAGGCGGGCTGGTTTCGTCGCTGCTGGTGGCGATCACGGTGAGGGTGGCGTTGGCCAGGCTGTATTCGGCCCGGGTGATGGTGACCAGGTCGGTGAGCGGCAAGCTGGCGGTGGTCACGCTGCTGGAGGGGATGGCCACACTGTTGTCGGCACTGATCAGCATGCTGGTCGGCAGCGCCGGGTTGAGCGCCGACTGGGCATACCAGGTGCCGGTGCCGTTGGCTTCGGTCAGCGGCAGGTTAGGGGTCTGGCTGGTCAGGGTGGCGCTGCCGGGCGGTGGTGGGGCCAGCACGAACACGTCCTGCTGGGCGCGCAGGTCGCCGTTTTCGGTGTGCCGCGAGTAGGTGCTGCGCAGCGGGATCAACGGGGTGGGCCGGACCACGTCGGAGAGCTTGCCGGAAATGGCGAACAGGTCGGTCCGCAGGTCGATGCCGTTAGGGCCTTCGATGCGCACGAAGTTAGTGTTGAACGGGCTGCCGGTGACACGCTCGTTGAGGTTGGGGTCGCCGATGAATCTCTCGCTGCCTTCGGTGTAAGGGCCGTTGACGCTGCGCAGGAACGGCCCGACATCGCCCTTCAGTGCGCCGGTAAAGGTACCGGCGGAGCCGATGCCGATGTCGCGGGTCATGTTGATCGCGCGGCGCCCGGCGGCGGGTACATCGAACACCTCGACGCCGTAGGGGTGGGTGACCACGTAGGTGCCGGCCACGGGGACGTCGACCCGGATCCGCACGCGGGCAAAACTGATCTGGTCGTTTTCGGCCGGATCGCCGCCACCGAACGCCGCCTCGATGGCGGTGCCGTAGGTCAGCGTGACCCCGCGGGCGGCATCGGTGATGGCCGCATCGGCGGTGAACCAGAACGATTCATCTGGCCAGTTGGTCGGGAAGGCCAACGGTTGGGTGTCGTCGAAGATGCCTGGCGCAGGCAACAGGGTGCACATGTACGACGGTGCGCCGGGGGCGCCGGCGACGCGTGAACTCACGGCCTTGGACAGGCACAGGTCGAGGGTGCGGCCATGGGTGTCCTGGTACCAGGCGGCGTAGTGGCCGTTTTCAGGTGTATAGGGCCCGGTGTCGACGGCATACAGCGCTGCCTGCGCCGGGAGCTGGAACAGGCCGGCGACGATCGCCACTGCCAGCGTGTTGGGTATCGGTCGGAGCATGAGTCGGTTCCTCCTGCTAACGGGCCCATGGACTTGGGGCGTCTGGGAGGACTAGGGCAACAGCCGTGCCAATTTTTTCACATTAGGCTGGAGGCCTTGCGGGGCAAGGGCTGCGCTCTTGGTTGCGGGATTTTGCTGTGGCGTGTGCGGTGGGCGGTGTCCCCCAGCATTGGGGGAACTGGGTTGGCGATTGCCGGCTTTACGCAAACGTCAGGCTCAAGCACACTGCTGCAAGTCCTGATGCCCGTTGCCCTGCCTTGCGAGGGCACAGCTGGAGTAGACAATGGCGCGACAATTTCCCATAACAAACGCCCAAGACCCACTGCATGAATCCCGCCAGGCGCGCATGCGCCTGGCCAGCGAAGGCGAACTGCCGCTGGGCATGCTGCGCGACGAAATCGACGCCTCCTGGCGCCGCAGCCTCGGCCATGGCCTGGATTGCCTGCAAGGCGAGCAGGTCGGGCTGGGCCTGGAGCAGGGCCATGACCTGCGCACGTTGCTGGAACGCAACCGGCTGCTGGTGGACGCGGTCACCCCCGAGCTGGACTACCTGGTCGCGCGCCAGGGCAAGGCCGGCATCATCATCCTCGGCGATGCCCAGGCCAATGTGCTGGCCATCGAAGGGCAGAAACACGTGCTGGAGCGCGAAGGCCTGCGCGACCTGCATCCCGGCAGCTGCTGGAGCGAATCGCTACGCGGCACCAACGCCATCGGCACCGCCGTGGTCGAAGGCCGGCCGACGCTGATCAACTGTGGCGAGCATTATCTGGACCGGCTCAGCCCGTTCTCCTGCACTTCGGTACCGCTGCGTGACCCGCGTGGAGAGGTGATCGGCGTGCTCGACGTCACCCGCGAAGGGGTCATGGCCCAGCCGCAGGACAGCCTGAGCCTGCTGATGCTGGCGGCTGGCAATATCGAGAGCCGCCTGTTCGGCCTGTGCCACCCCGAGCAACTGGTGCTGGCTTTCCACAGCCGCCCGCAATACCTCAACAGTGCCTGGCACGGCCTGCTGGCGCTGAGCCTGGACGGCGAGGTGCTGGCCGCCAACGACAACGCCTGCCAATTGCTCCAGGTGCCGCGTCAGGGCCTGATCGGGCGGCGCAGCAGCGACCTGCTGGGCGAGCGTTCACCGGCCTTCATCGCGCGCCTGTGGCAGGGCGGGGTGAGCACCGTGCAAACGGCTAAAGGCGAATTCTTTTTCCGTGCGCTGCAGCTGCCGCGGCACAGCCCGCTCAATGGCAGCGCGGCACAGGCCAAACCGGCAGCGGCCAACCAATCCCTCGCGCTGGATGCCCTGGCCGGCGGTGACCCACGGCTGGCGCGCAACCTGCGCATGGCCCGTCAAGGCCTGGGCAATGGTCTGCCGGTGTTGCTGCTGGGCGAGACCGGTACCGGCAAGGAAGTGGTGGCCCGTGCCCTGCACCAGGCCAGCCCGCGTGCCGACAAGCCGTTCGTTGCGGTGAACTGCGCGGCGATTCCCGAGGGGCTGATCGAATCCGAACTGTTCGGCTACCGTGAGGGCGCTTTCACCGGCTCGCGCCGTGGCGGCATGGTCGGGCGGTTGATGCAGGCCCACGGTGGCACGCTGTTCCTCGACGAGATCGGCGACATGCCGCTGGCCTTGCAGGCTCGGCTGTTGCGCGTGCTGCAGGAGCGCCGGGTGGCGCCGCTGGGCGCGGGCGAGGAGCAGGACATCGACGTGGCGCTGATCTGCGCCACCCACCGCGACCTCAAGCGCCTGGTGCACGAGCAGCAATTTCGCGAAGACCTGTATTACCGGGTCAACGGCGTGTCCCTGCGCCTGCCGGCGCTGCGTGAGCGCGATGACCTGGCGAGCATCATCGAGGGCTTGCTGGACAAGTCCGGCGCCAAGGGCGTGAGCCTCGACCCGGCCCTGGCGGCGCTGCTCGAAGGCTTCGACTGGCCGGGCAACATCCGCCAGCTGGAAATGGTCGTGCGCACCGCCCTGGCCATGCGCGAGGACGGTGAGCAGTTGCTGACCCTCGACCACCTGACCGATTGCCTGCTGGACGAACTGGCCAGCGGCACGACGCCATCGGGCAGCCTCAAGGACAACGAACTGGAATTGATTCGTGGCGCCCTGGCGCGCCACCAGGGCAATGTCTCGGCTGCCGCTGAAGCGCTGGGTATCAGCCGGGCAACGCTGTACCGCAAGCTCAAGCAGTTGCGCGGCTGACATGGGCAACCTGTTCGCCAGGCTGGTGGAATCCGGCAACCCTCTGCTCATGCGCCAGGCCCTGGCCTGGCTGTATGGTTTCGTCCGCCCTCATCGACGGGCCATCGGCGTGCTGCTGGGCTTGTCCTTCGGCGCCTCGCTGCTGGCCCTGGTGCAGCCCTGGCTGGTCAAGACACTGATCGACGAAGGCCTGCTGGCCAAGGATTACCAGACCCTCTGGCACATGGCGGCGATCATGATCGGCGCCGGCTTGCTGGGCACGGTGCTGGCGGGCGTCAACCGCTACCTGCACACGCGCCTGTCGGGGCGCATTCTGTTTGCCCTGCGCGATGACCTGTACCGCCACTTGCAGCAGCTGTCGCCGACCTTCTACGGGCGTCGGCGTACCGGTGACATCCTTTCGCGGCTCGACGGCGATGTCGCCGAGATTCAGCGTTTTGCCGTGGATTCGCTGTTTTCGGCGGTGTCGGCGGTGATTGGCCTGGTCGGCGCGGTGGCGCTGATGCTGATGCTGTCCTGGCAACTGTCGTTGCTGCTGGCCCTGTTGATCCCGATCGAAGTGCTGTGGCTGCGCTGGATGCGGCGCAAGGTCGAGCGCGAGGTGCGCAACCTGCGCGAGCGCTCGGCCGACGTGTCGTCGTTCCTGGTCGAGACACTGCCGGCCATGAAGTTCATCCAGGCCGCAGGCCAGCAGAACCGCGAGGCCGGGCGCCTGGACCAACTGGGGCAGGGCTACATGCGCCAGCTGCTCAAGGTGCAGGTGACCGAGTTTTTCACCCAGGCGATCCCCGGCACCTTGACCTCCTGGTGCCGCGCCTGCGCGTTTCTGGTCGGCGGCTGGTGGGTGATCCAGGGCACCTGGCAGCTCGGCGCGCTGATCGCGTTTTCCACCTACATGGGCATGGCGGTCGGCCCGGTGCAGAGCCTGTTGGGCCTGTACGTGGCGGTGCAGCGCATGGCGGTGAGCCTGGGCCGGGTGATGGAGCTCAAGCAGGAAGCCGTGGCCGTGCGCGAGGCCGAATCGCCCAGGCCCATGCCGCAAGGGCCAGGCGAGCTGCGCCTGGAAGGCGTGAGCTTTGCCCATGACGGGCGCCAGGGCGCGGTGCTGGCGCAGGTCGATGCCTGCATCGCCGGTGGCCTGAAGGTCGCCATCAGCGGCGCCTCCGGCGTCGGCAAATCGACCCTGATCGACCTGCTGCAGCGCTTCTACGACCCGGATGCCGGGCGCATCCTGCTCGACGGCGCCGACCTGCGCGAGCTTGACCTGGCCGCTGTGCGCCAGCGCATCGCGGTGGTCAGCCAGGACATCGTGTTGTTCCGCGGCACCCTGGCGCAAAACCTTGCCTATGGTGCACCACAGGCCAGCCGTGAGGCGCTGGAACGGGTGGTGCAGCTGGCTCATCTCGACAGCCTGGTCGAGAGCCTGCCGATGGGCCTGGACGGGCTGCTCGGCGAGCGCGGCCAGCAGCTTTCCGGTGGCCAGAAGCAGCGCATCGCCATTGCCCGGGCGGTGCTGCAGGCGCCTTCCATCCTGGTGCTCGACGAGGCCACCTCGGCGGTGGACGAAGCCACCGAACGCGAAGTGATTGCTGCCATCGACGCACTGTTTGCCGGGCGCACGCGCATCTTGATCAGCCACCGCGCATCGACCCTGGCCGATGCCGACCTGCACCTGCATCTGCAAGGTGGGCAACTGCGGGTGTTGCCCGAGGAGGCGATCAAGCATGGCCGCTGAATTCAAGGTGGGTGTGATCGACAGTGGTTGTGCGCCATCGCAGGCATTGGTCGCGGCGCGGCGCTTCTGGCTCGACGAGGGGGTGCTGTGCGAGGGTGAGCTGCAACCTGACCGGCTTGGCCATGGCAGCGCCGTGTTGGCCAGCCTGCAAGCCGAGGCCGGCGAGCTGCCGCTGTTGCTGGCCCAGGTATTCACCGAGCAGGGCAGCACCAGTGCCTTGCAGGTCGCCGCCGGGTTGTTCTGGCTGGCCGAACAGGGGGTCGCGATGATCAATCTCAGCCTTGGCTTGCAGCAGGACCGGGCCGTGTTGCGCCAGGCCTGTGCCGAAGTGCAGCAGGCCGGGGTGCTGCTGTGCGCGTCTAGCCCGGCGCAGGGCAGTGCCGTGTACCCGGCTGCGTATCCGGGGGTCATCCGCATCACCGGCGATGCCCGCTGCGCGCCAGGGCAGTGGTCGTGGCTCGGCAGTGCCCAGGCTGATTTCGGGGGCCATGTGGGCGAGCGCGGCCGGGCCGGTGCGAGCCTTGGCTGTGCGGCGGTGAGCGGGCGCATTGCGACACTGTTGCAACAGCAGCCCGGCCTTGACCGGCAACAGGTGTATGCCTGGCTGCAGGCCAACGCTGCGTTCAGCGGCCCGGAGCGCCGAGGTGCGGCAGATGCCTGAACCTCGCATTCTGGTACTGGGCGCCGGGCCTGCGGGTGCCGCCACTGCGCTGGGCCTGTGCCGGCTGGGTTACCCGGTCACCGTCGTCTCCGATTGGCGAAGGTTTGCCGCTGTGGAAGGGGTTTCGCAACGGGTGCTGGAAGGGCTGCGCCATGCCGGCCTGGGTGGCGCCCTGGCCGAGGCGGCGGTGCCAGCGACGCGCCAGGTGCGCTGGAATGGCCAGCACCTGCAACTGAATCAGGAGTTTCTGCTTGATCGCCAGCGTTTCGACCGCGCCTTGCGCGATGACCTGACGCGGGCAGGGGTGACGCTGGTGGAAGGGCGTGTGCGCGAAGTTTCCCGTGCCGAGGGCTACCAGGTACGGCTGGATGACGGGCAGCTGCTGCAGGGCGACTTCCTGGTCGAAGCGCGCGGCCGTCAGGCGCCGTTGGCGGCAGACCGCTTGCGTGGCCCGGAAACGCTCAGCCTGCTCAACCTCTGGCAGTCGGCACCTGGCGAGCCGGCATCGGCAGTGGAAAGCCTGGACGATGGCTGGGCGTGGATGGCCAGGCTTGCCGATGGCCGTTGCTACTGGCAGGTCACGCTGGACGCCGAGGGTCTGCCGGGCAAGGCCGCGTTGCCTGAATACTGCGCCGCGCGCCGACGTGCGTCGGCGCTGGTGGCCGAGTTGTTCGATGCGCGTGCGCTGGAACCTGCGCAGGTGCATGCCCGCAGCAGCACGGCAATCCTCGCGGGCGACTGTGTCGGGGATGACTGGCTGCGGGTGGGCGATGCGGCGATGGCGGTTGACCCATTGTCGGGGAACGGGATTTTCCAGTCGCTGTCCTCGGCGTTGCAGGCACCGGTGGTGATCAACACCTTGCTGCGCCGGCCTGAGCGTGCGGCACTGGCCAGGCAGTTCCATCAGCAGCGGATCGAACAGCTGTTTTTGCGCTTTGCCCGTATCGGGCGGGACTTCTACGGGCAGGAGCTTGAACGCGCAGGGCAGCCATTCTGGGAACGCCGTCGGGTTTGGCCGGATGCGCAGCCGTTGCATCTGGCGGCGGACTGGACGGCGGTGCGGGTGGCGCGGCGGCCGGTGTTGCGTGAGGGGTTGGTGGACGAGGCCGAGGTGGTGGTGACGGCGGATCAGCCGTTGGGTGTGTGGCATTTGCAGGGGATCGAGTTGGCGCCGGTGGTGCTCAGATTGCTTGCAGGTGGAGCGCTCGATGCCGTATTGGATGGGAAGCCGGTGGAGCATCAGATGATGCTGCGGCGATGGCTGGTTGAGCAAGGTTATCGTTGAGCGCGCAGAGCGTGCTGGGCAAGGAGGTGCAGTATCTAGCGAACAACTGCAGTCGGCTCAAGATATTGGAGAGTTCATGGTTAGTAAACCGTACTCTAGCAATCACAACCCCTCAACAAAAAGCCAACGCCTCTAGCTAAACTCCTGAACGTCCGCATTCTCCAAGCCAAACCTCTTGAGCAGTCTATTTGCTTCCTCCGAAATAACCAGGCGATGATCCTGAGCTAAACCGAAATCCGACACGCCCGCTACGCCGCTGACTTTCAACCAAACAAACACCGGAAGCACTACATCTGGACTTAACTCTTCAAATGTTTCGGACTTTTTAATATCAACTGGACTGAAACTACACCCCGAAAGGCCAGCTTCTTTTATTGTGGAAGCAACCACCTCAGTAACAATAAAGCACGGAAAAGATTCAAGAAGTTGATCGCCAAGCCAGTCATCAAATTCATACTCTAAAAAGTGAACAACTGGGGGGTACGCTGAGCCATCCAGAACTGTCCCATCACCCAGCCCGCCAGCCACCTCTGGCTCAATATAATAGTACATAACGCTAACCTCATCTGATTGGGGGCTTGAACTCAGCCCCAAACATACCATCAATCTCGGTCGCCTTGTCAAGCAACTGCTGCTTGGTTGGGCTGGGGAATTCCCGATAGAATTTATTCCATTCTTTTCGAATTCCACTCAAGTGCAATCTTGAATTATGTTCCTTAGGAATACCTCTTAAGTTTTCGAGCGAATGAATCTCATCATTTCTCACCAACCCTGGATAACGATTTTGAACCTGTTGCTCAACGGCATGATGAACGACAACTTTTCCTCGCTGCTCAGGATACGCACTGAAAAATGTAGCCCTGTAATCATCAGAAGAAGCCTTGCCAAAAGTTGCTCGCGGCTGAAAATCTTCGCTTGAAGCGCTTAGGCCTTTTGAGTGTCTATGGGTGACTCTCAAATTTCCTAAGTTCGATCCAAGCCCACCATTTGGTTGAACTCCATACCTCGCTGTCAGCCCGCCCACGACGACAGCGCTGCCAAAGGCGATCAACTTCTGTTCATCTGACCCTTCACCGTAACGACCTCCGCCAAAGCGATAGCCTGCAGTACCGCCAACCACCCCCCCAAACATCCCCCAGAGCGTCATTGCCGGCCCCACCAACGCCACCGCACTGGCAACCCCCACTCCAAATACCGCCGCCTCAAGCCATCCGGGTACTTCTGGAGCGATCTCATCCGTGGTCTCGGTATCACCGCCGATAAACACATTCGATGACCCTGCACTAATTCTCCCGTCACAGACCGTACTGTCCCCAACCCGTGCAGCAGGTTGTCCGTTGATGTAAACCGTGCGACTGCCTTGAGCCAGGGTTTGCGGCACGCCGGGATGATCGGAGCACAGCGCTTTATCGACATGCGCTCTGGCAGCGGGCCTGCCATTGATATGCACGTTGTCGGAGCCTGAGGTAATCCACCCGGTCTCGCGTTGAGCATGCGAAAGACTTCCCAGCAACTGACCAATCCCAGCGCCTGTTGCGGCGCCAGCGCCGATCATGGCCGCAATCGCCAAACCACCCAGCCCACCGGTTCCGACCACTGCAATTCCGACCAGCACCGCTCCGGCACCCAGAGCAAGGCCGCCCAACAAGCCGCTCAATGCACTGGAGTGTTCTATTGGATCATCTTGTCGCGCGGCGGCGCCGGTCATACGGCGGCTGCCTTATCAACTTCCGTTGTGCGTAGCTCCAGGCTGCCGGTCATCTCTTCGAAAGCACTGCGCTCGATAGCGGTCATGCCTTTGGGATTGTTGCTGGTTGCCGTGAGCTGGATCAGGAGCGGGCATCCATGTTCGTCCCGGTGCAGAAAAATCAGCTGAATCTGGTGCACGGGCTGACCTTGTTGACGCCAGCGCAACTCGGCTCGTCTAGCCTCCACACCTGCCACCTCGACAGCTGAAAGCGGCTCGAGCCATTGAAGATGAGCGAGTGATTTTTCTAATTCCTTCAACAACTGTTGTGAAAGCACTTCCAGATCTACATCGGGTGAAA
>NZ_NEHW01000010.1 GCF_002112505.1 Pseudomonas sp. R28(2017) | reverse complement strand
GGGCGGGGGCGGTCATGGCCTGATAGTGCATTGCAGAACACCCAGGTGCAAGGGGGCGGATCCTGCATATTGCACGGTTTGGTCAAGCGGCTTGAGTGGTAAAGCGTTGATTCTTAAAAGCGTAATTTTTTGATACAGCTGGCATGGGGACTGCACCTTTCTTATCACCACCGAACAAGGAGAAAGGCCATGCGCTCGATACTGCTGTGGATGATTGGGGTGCCGATTCCTGTGATCATCCTGATCTGGTTCTTCATGCATTGATATCCCGGGGCCGCATTGCGGCCCTTCGCGGGCAAGCCCGCTCCCACAAGGCAGAATCTCCATCTACATGTGGGAGCGGGCTTGCCCGCGAAGAAGCTCACACCGATCTAGAGGAACTGCTCGGCATAATGGCAGGCCACCTGTCGGGTACTCACCTGCCGCAGCGCCGGCACTTCCTTGGCACACCGCTCGGTCGCATACGGGCAGCGTTTGTGGAACGCACACCCCTCCGGCGGATTGAGCGGGTTGGGCAGCTCCCCGGCAATGCGGATCTTCGGTTTCAACGGATCGGGGTGAATGGCCGGTGTTGCCGACAGCAGTGCCTGGGTATACGGATGCAGCGGCTTCTCGTAGATATCCTCCTTCGGCCCCATCTCCGCCGGCCGCCCCAGGTACATCACCAGCACCTGATCGGCCACATGCCGCACCACCGCCAGGTTGTGCGAGATGAACACATAGGCGGTGTTGAACTCCTTCTGCAAGTCCATGAACAGGTTCAGCACCTGGGCCTGGATCGATACGTCCAGCGCCGAGGTCGGCTCATCTGCCACCAGCACCTTCGGTTGCAGCATCATTGCACGGGCCAGGGCGATGCGCTGCCGTTGGCCGCCGGAGAACATGTGCGGGTAGCGCTGGTAATGCTCGGGGCGCAAGCCGACCTGTTCCATCATCTTCTGCACTTTCTCGCGCCGCTCGGCCTTGCTCAGCGAGGTGTTGATCAGCAGCGGTTCTGCCAGCTGATCACCGATCTTCTGCCGTGGGTTGAGCGAGGCGTAGGGGCTTTGGAACACCATCTGCACGTCGCGGCGCAGTTGCTTGCGCTCGGCCTTGCTGGCGCCCTTGACCTCGGTGCCGGCGATCTGCAGCGAGCCGGAAGACGGTTCTTCGATCAGCGTCAAGGCGCGGGCCAGGGTCGACTTGCCACAGCCGGACTCACCGACCACGGCCAGGGTCTTGCCGGCCTCCAGTTCGAACGACACGCCATTGAGCGCGCGCACCAGGGCGTGGCCCTTGAACAGCCCGCGGGAGACTTCGTAATGCCGGGTCAGCTCCCGGGCAGTGAGAACGACGGCCATCACGCCACCTCCTGGTTCAGCGGGTAGAAACAACGCACCAGGCTGTGTGCCTGCGGGTCGAGGGGCGGGCGCTGGTGCCGGCAGTTGTCCTGCACGTACGGGCAGCGCGGCGACAGCAGGCAGCCAGCCGGGCGGTCATAGCGGCCGGGGACGATGCCGGGCAGGGTGGCCAGGCGCTCGGCGCCGACACTATGCTCGGGGATCGCCGCCAGCAGCGCTTCGCTGTAGGGGTGGGCGGGCACGTCGAACAGCTCCGGCACCTGGCCGACTTCCACGGCCTGGCCGGCGTACATCACGCACACGCGCTTGGCCGTTTCGGCGACCACGGCCAGGTCGTGGGTGATCAGGATGAGCGCCATGTTGCGCTCTTTCTGCAGGTTGACCAGCAGCTCCATGATCTGTGCCTGGATGGTCACGTCCAGCGCGGTGGTCGGTTCGTCGGCGATCAGCAGCTTGGGTTCGCCAGCGATGGCCATGGCAATCGCCACGCGCTGGCTCATGCCGCCGGAAAGCTGGTGCGGGTAGGCGTCCAGGCGGCTTTGCGCAGCCGGGATTTCGACTTTCTTCAACAGCTCCAGGGCACGCTGGCGCGCGGCCTTGCCCTTCAGGCCCAGGTGCTGGCGCAGCACTTCTTCGATCTGGTAGCCCACGGTGTAGCTGGGGTTGAGCGCGGTCATCGGGTCCTGGAAGACCATGGCGATGTCCTTGCCCACCACCTTGCGCCGCTGGCGGCCGCTGAGCTTGAGCATGTCGGTGCCGTCGAAGGTGAGCGCATCGGCGGTGATGCGCCCGGGGGCGTCGATCAGGCCCATCAAGGCCATCATGGTGACGGATTTGCCCGAGCCGGATTCGCCGACGATGGCCAGGATCTCGCCGGCCTCCACCGCCAGGTCCAGGCCGTCTACCACGGGGACGGCATTGGCGTCGCCGAAGCGCACATTCAGGTTGTTGATCTGCAACAGTGACATGGCGTTCTCCTCAGGCGGCGTTCTTGAGTTTCGGGTCCAGCGCATCGCGCAGGCCGTCGCCCATCAGGTTGATTGCCAGCACACTGAGCAGAATGGTCAGGCCGGGCAGGCTCACCACCCACCAGGCGCGCTCGATGTAGTCACGGGCCGAGGCCAGCATGGTGCCCCACTCGGGGGTGGGCGGTTGCACACCGAGGCCGAGGAAGCCCAGCGCGGCGGCGTCGAGGATCGCCGAGGAGAAACTCAAGGTTGCCTGCACGATCAGCGGCGCCATGCAGTTGGGCAGCACGGTGACGAACATCAGCCGTGGCAGCCCGGCACCGGCCAGGCGTGCGGCGGTGACGTAGTCGCGGTTCAGCTCGCCCATCACTGCTGCGCGGGTCAGGCGCACGTACGACGGCAATGAAACGATGGCGATGGCGATCACCGTGTTGATCAGGCCTGGGCCAAGGATGGCGACGATGGCCACGGCCAGCAGCAGCGAGGGCAGGGCCAGCATCACGTCCATCAGGCGCATGATCGATGGGCCGAGCACCTGCGGGAAGAAGCCGGCCAGCAGGCCCAGCAGGATGCCGGGGATCAACGACATCACCACCGACGACAGGCCGATCAGCAGCGACAGCCGCGCGCCCTGGATCAGCCGCGACAGCAAGTCGCGGCCAAGCTCGTCGGTGCCGAGGATGAACTGCCAGCTGCCGCCGTCGAGCCACACCGGCGGGGTCAGCAGGAAGTCGCGGTACTGCTCGCTCGGGTCATGGGGGGCGACCCACGGCGCGAACAGCGCGCAGAACACCACCAGGCACATGAAGGCCAGGCCCATTACCGCGCCCTTGTTGCGCGAGAAGGCGTGCCAGAATTCTTTGTACGGCGAAGGGTAGAGCAGGCTCTGGTCCACCGGGCTGGCCGGTGTGACGGATTTCGGAATCGGGCTAGTCATGGCGAAGGCCTCAGCGCTGATGACGGATGCGTGGGTTGGCCAGGCCGTAGAGGATATCCACGACGAAGTTGACCAGGATCACCAGGCAGGCGATCAACAGGATGCCGTTCTGGACCACGGGGTAGTCACGGGCGCCGATGGCTTCGATCAGCCATTTGCCGATGCCCGGCCAGGAGAAGATGGTTTCGGTCAGTACGGCACCGGCCAGCAGCGTGCCGACCTGCAGGCCGAACACCGTCAGCACCGGGATCAGCGCGTTGCGCAGGCCGTGCACGAAGACCACCCGGGCCGGCGACAGGCCCTTGGCGCGGGCGGTGCGGATGTAGTCCTCGCGCAGCACTTCGAGCATCGACGACCGGGTCATGCGGGCGATCACCGCCAGCGGGATGGTGCCGAGCACGATGGCCGGCAGGATCAGGTGCATCACCGCGTCCTTGAATGCGCCTTCCTCGTCGCTGAGCAGGGTGTCGATGAGCATGAAGCCGGTTTTCGGCTCGATGTCGTAGAGCAGGTCGATGCGCCCGGATACCGGGGTCCAGCCCAGGCTCACCGAGAAGAACATGATCAGGATCAGGCCCCACCAGAAGATCGGCATGGAATAGCCGGCCAGGGAGATGCCCATCACCCCGTGGTCGAACAACGACCCCCGCTTGAGTGCGGCGATCACCCCGGCCAGCAGGCCGACTATGCCGGCGAACAGCAAGGCGGCGAGGGCCAGCTCCAGGGTGGCGGGGAACAGGGTGAGGAACTCGGTCCACACGCTCTCGCGGGTGCGCAGCGATTCACCGAGGTCTCCGTGGGCCAGCTTGCCGACGTAGTCCAGGTACTGGACCGGCAGCGGCTTGTTCAGGCCCAGGCGCTCCATGGCCTGGGCGTGCATCTCGGGGTCGACCCTGCGCTCGCCCATCATCACTTCCACCGGGTCGCCGGGGATCAGGCGTATGAGCGCGAAGGTCAGCAAGGTGATACCGAAGAAGGTCGGTATCAGCAGGCCCAGGCGCCGGGCTATAAAACTCAACATTGTCGGGGTTACCTCATCAGCCGGTCAGGCAGTGTCGCCGGTGCCCGTGCGGGATCCCGGCGATCGTTGTTGTTCTACTTCACCTTGGTGGTGGCGAAGTTGTTGTTGGTCAGAGGGTTGATCACGTAGCCCTCCACGTTGTCGCGCATGGCGGTGAACATCTTCGGATGGGCCATGCTGATCCAGGGTTGATCGTCATCGTACACCTTCAAAGCCTCGGCATAGAGCCTGGCGCGTTCGTCGTTGTCGATCACTTCGCGGGCGCGGGTGATCAGTTCCTGGAATTTGGCATTGCACCAGCGCGCATAGTTCTCGCCGCTTTTGGCGGCGTCGCAACTGAGCAGCGGGCTGAGGAAGTTGTCCGGGTCACCGTTGTCGCCGGCCCAGCCGGTGGACACAAGGTCCGCCTCGCCCTTCTTGGCGCGGCGCAGCATTTCGGCCCACTCCATTACGCGGATGTCCAGCTTCAGGCCGATCTGCTTGAGGTCAGCCTGCAGCATCTCGGCGGACAGGCGCGGGTTGGGGTTGGTCGGGCCGCCGCCGTTGCGGGTGAACAGGGTGATCACCGTACCTTCCGGCACGCCGGCCTCCTTGAGCAGCTCGCGGGCCTTGGCCAGGTCGCGGGGCGGGTTCCTGTTCTCGGTGTTGTAGCCGATCATGGTGGGTGGGTAGGGGTTCACGCCGACCAGTGCGTTGCCCTTGCCGAACAGCTGGTCGACGTGGGTCTGGCGGTCGAAGGCCATGTTGATGGCTTTGCGCACGCGAACGTCGCTCAGGTATTTGTGCTCGGTGTTCATGGAGATGTAACCGGTGACCAAGGCTTCGATTTCGTCGACCTTGAGTGCCGGGTCTTGCTTGATCAACGGTACGTCATCGGGCTTGGGGTACAGCGCCACCTGGCACTCGTTGGCACGCAGCTTCTGCAGGCGCACGTTGCTGTCGGTGGCGATGGCGAAGATCAGCGCGTCGGCCGGTGGCTTGCCACGGAAGTAGTCCGGGTTGGGCTTGTAGCGAACCTGGGCGTCCTTGTTGTAGCGCTGGAAGATGAACGGGCCGGTGCCGATCGGCTTGCTGTTGAGCTCGCCGGTCTTGCCCGCCTTGAGCAGCTGGTCGCCATATTCGGCGGAGTAGATCGAGGTGAAGGCCATGGCCATGTCGCGCAGGAATGGCGCTTCCGGGCGGGTGAGGGTGATCACCACGGTGTGGTCGTCGGTCTTGCTCACCGATTTCAGCAGGTCCTTGAAGGCCATGCTTTCGAAGTACGGGTAGCCGACGCTGGTCTTGGTGTGCCACGGGTGGTTCGGGTCGAGCTGGCGGTTCAGGCTCCACAGCACGTCATCGGCGTTGAACGCGCGGGTTGGCGTGAAATAGTCGGTGGTGTGGAACTTCACCCCTTGGCGCAGGTGGAAGGTGTAGGTCAGGCCGTCGGGCGAAATATCCCAGCGTTCGGCCAGGGCCGGCTGGATGTCGGTGGTGCCGGGCTTGAAGTCGACCAGGCGGTTGAACACCGTCTCGGCCGAAGCATCGGCGGTGACCGCAGTGGTGTACTGGACGATGTCGAAGCCTTCCGGGCTGGCTTCGGTGCACACCACCAGCGGCTTGGCCGCAAGGTTGCCGGCGGCGCCCAGGATGACCGCTGCCAGGGCAGCGCGGAGCGGTAGCGATGTCATGGAAACTCCCTGCTTGCATTGATTCCAGCGTAGCCGCCACGGCCCGGGTTGAAGCGGGCCATGGCGCCATCGGTCAGAGAATGTTGAATGGAATGGTGGTGACCACGCGGAACTCGTCCAGGCTGCCATCGGCCTGGGCCTTGCTGGCGCGGTGCGCGGTGTAGGTGGCGCGGATGCTGGTGTCCTTGAACGGCCCGCCCTGCACCGCGTAGCTGGTGCCGATGCCCCACTCGTAGTGGGTTTCGCCGTCCAGGCCGTTCACGTCATAGGCGGTGCCACGGTAGTGGGTGCCGTCGATGCCCCAGCCGCGGGCGTTGTACAGGTTGAACTTGAGGCCTGGCACGCCGTACGGCGCCATGTTCAGCACGTAGGAAATCTGCAGGGATTTCTCGTTGGGGCCGTTGAAGTCCGACAGCAGCGAGTTGGCCAGGTAGATGCCGTTGGTTTCGTGCAGGTAGTCGAAGTACTCGTTGCCGTTGACCTGCTGCCAGGACGCCGTGAGGGTGTGCGCCTGGTGGGTCAGGCCGAGCGACAGGCTGTAGGTGTCGTTGTCGATCTCACCCATCTTCTTGCTGCCTTCGTCCACGGTCTTGTAGTAGTTCAGGCCGGTGGTCAGGGCGAGCACGGCGTTGTCGCCGAGCACGTGGTTGGCGCCGAAGTAGTACTGGTTCCAGAAGTCGTCGACCTTGGTGGCGTACAGGCTGGTGGTCAGGCTCTTGAATGGCTGGTAGTTGACCCCGGCGGTGCTGGCGCGGTCGGTCTCCACGCCCGTGGCGCCGTATTCGCTGCGGAACTTGCTCAGGCTTTGTTCGGTGCGTGGCGATACGCGGTCGAAGGTGCCCAGGTCGATCGACAGGTTGTCGAACTCGGCGCTGTGCAGGAACGCGCCCTGGAAGCTCGACGGCAGTGCCCGGTTGCCGATGTAGGCGATCATCGGCGTGTCCACCGACTGGCGGCCAACCGTAAGGGTGGTGTTGGAGACGCGTGCCTTGACGTTGGCCAGGCCCATCTTGCTCCACTGGCCGACCGGATCGCCGTCGCTGTGGGTCAGGGTGCGGTTGTTCGGCCCGGCGATCGCCGCGCGGCCCTGTTCCAGGGCAATGGCATTGTAGCCGGCGGCCTCGATGGCGAAGCCGACGGTGCCCTGGGTGAAGCCCGAGCTGTAGTTGAGGATGGTGCCCTGCACCCAGTTGTCGCGGCTGTGGGTGTCGTGGCGGGTGCCGTCGCTCTTGTAGTACTTCCACAATGGCGCGCGCGTGGCGCGTTCGCGGGCGTACCAGTTGCGGGTGCTGCCGGACAGGCTCTGGCCGTCGATGAAGCCCTTGGCCTCATCCTGTTCGCTGCTGGATTTCAGGCTGAACGGGACGTAGTCCTGGCTCTGGGTGTCGGCCTCGGTCACGGCGGAAAAGGTGCCGATGGATAAGGCCAAAGCGGTCAAGGTGAATAGTCTCAAGGTTAAAGCTCCCTTTCTGTTCTTTTAGTTATCACCTGGCCTTGTGGGCCGGGTTGCTTGCTGCGGTGTTGCCAGGGTTGCCCGGGGTCGCCGGGCCAAGTCGGGGGAGTGGTATTGCCTGTGCCGGCTCTTTCGCGGGCGCGCCCGCTCCCACAGGTACGGCGCAGTCTCCGAGCCTGTGAAGATCCTGTGGGAGCGGGCTTGCCCGCGAAGAGGCCAGTGAGGGCTAAAGGTCAGTCAACACTCACACCGGAAAAATCATTGCGCCCGAACGGGCTGACCTTGAAATCGGCCACCTTGATGCTCAGCGGCTGGTTGACGGTGGAATGCGCCACCGGGGTGATCGGCACCTGCTGCTTGAGGCGCTGCTGGGCCTGCTGGTAAAGCGCCGTGCGCTGCTCACGGTCGGTCACCTGCTTGGCCTGCTTGACCAGGCTGTCGTACTGCGGGTCGCACCACAGCGAGTAGTTGTTGCTGCCGATGGCGTCGCAGTTGTAGAGGGTGCCGAGCCAGTTGTCCGGGTCACCGTTGTCGCCGGTCCAGCCGATCAGGGCGATGTCGTGCTCGCCGCTCTTCATGCGCTTGAGGTATTCGCCCCATTCGTAGCTGACGATGCGCACCTTGAAGCCGAGCTTGTTCCAGTCGGCCTGGAGCATCTCGGCCATCAGCTTGGCGTTGGGGTTGTACGGGCGCTGCACGGGCATGGCCCACAGGGTGATCTCGGTGCCCGGCTTGACCCCGGCTTGCTGCAGCAGCTGCTTGGCCTTTTCCGGGTCGAAAGGCGCGTCCTTGAGGCTGTTGTCATAGGACCACTGGGTCGGTGGCATGGCATTGACCGCCAGCTGGCCGGAGTCCTGATACACCGCCTGGAGAATGGCCTGCTTGTTCACCGCCATGTCCATGGCCTGGCGCACTTCCAGGCGGTCGAACGGCGGGTGCTGGGTGTTGTAGGCGATGTAGCCGAGGTTGAAGCCCGGCTGCTGCATGACCTGCAGCTTGCCGTCGGCCTTGAGCGCCGGCAGGTCGGCCGGGCGCGGGTGCAGGGTGACCTGGCATTCATTGCGGCGCAGCTTCTGGATGCGTACCGACGGGTCGGTGTTGATCGAGAACACCAGGTTGTCGATCTTCACTTCATCTGGCGCCCAGTAATCCTTGTTGCCCTTGAAGCGGATCTGCGCGTCCTTCTGGTAACGCTGGAACACGAACGGGCCGGTGCCGATCGGTTGCTGGTTGATGTCGCTGGGGCGCCCGCTGGCCAGCAGATGCTCGGCGTATTCTGCAGAGAGTATCGAGGCGAAGCTCATCGCCAGGTTCTGGATGAACGCGGCATCGACCTTGTTCAGGCTGAACACCACGGTCATCGGGCCGGTCTTCTCGACCCGGGCGATGTTCTTGTCCAGGCCCATGCTGACGAAGTAGGGGAATTCGGTGGGGTAGGCCTTGCGGAAGGGCTGGTCCTTGTCGAGCATGCGGTTGAAGGTGAACAGCACGTCGTCGGCGTTGAAGTCACGGCTTGGCGTGAAGGCCTTGTTGGCGTGGAACTTAACGCCCTCGCGCAGGTGGAAGGTGTAACGCAGGCCATCGTCGGAGACTTCCCACTTCGTCGCCAGCGCCGGGTGCACGGCGGTACCGCCGCGTTCGAACTCCACCAGGCGGTTGTAGATCGGCTCGGCGGCGTCGTTGTCGGTGGCGCTGGTGTACTGGGCGGTGTCGAAGCCGGCCGGGCTGCCTTCGGAGCAGAACACCAGGTTCTTGGCCTGAAGGGCAGGGGCCTGGCTCAACAGGCCGAGGGCGAGCAGGGTCGAAAGGTGGGTGGCGTGGCGCATGGCGGTTCCTTTTCCAGCTGTTTACGCCGCCTCAGGGTACGAATGACGGCAACAGGGCCCCAACCCCGGCGCGGGTAGCGTCGGGGTGGGTGTCTATGACGGAGTGGTTGAGATCAGCTTGCGGTTATTTGTCCACGCTGACGCCGTAGAAGGCGTTCAACGCGAATGGGCTGATCTTGAAGTCCTTCACCTTTGCGCTCATCGGCTGGTAGACCGTGGAGTGGGCGATCGGGGTGATCGGCACCTGTTCCTTGAGGATGTGCTGAGCCTTCTGGTACAGCTCGGTGCGCTTGGCCTGGTCGGAGGTGGCCTTGGCCTGTTTGATCAAGTCGTCGTAGGGCTTGTAGCACCACTTGGAGAAGTTGTTGCCGTCGATGGCATCGCAACCGTACAGGGTGCCGAGCCAGTTGTCCGGGTCACCGTTGTCGCCGCTCCAGCCGATCAGCATGGCGCCCTGTTCGCCGCCTTTTGAACGCTTGATGTACTCGCCCCATTCGTAGCTGACGATCTTGGCCTTGATGCCGATCTTCGCCCAGTCCGATTGCAGCATCTCGGCCATCAGCTTGGCGTTGGGGTTGTACGGGCGCTGCACGGGCATGGCCCACAGGGTGATCTCGGTGCCTTCCTTGACGCCGGCCTTCTTGAGCAGTTCCTTGGCCTTTTCCGGGTCGTAGGGCGCATCCTTGATGCTGGTGTCGTAGGACCACTGGGTCGGCGGCATGCCGTTGACGGCGAGCTGGCCGGCGCCCTGGTAGACCGATTCGATGATCTTCTTCTTGTCGACGGCCATGTCCAGTGCCTGGCGCACTTCAAGCTTGGCCATCGGGTTGGGCTCGTTGCTGCCCTTGATCTTGTCCATCACGTTGTAGGCGATGTAGCCGAGGTTGAAGCCGGCCTGCTGTGGCATCTGCAGGTTCTTGTCGGCCTTCAGCGGCTCGATGTCGGCCGGGCGCGGGAACAGGGTGACCTGGCACTCGTTCTTCTTCAGCTTCTGCATGCGCACCGACGCGTCGGTGGTGATGGCGAAGATCAGGTTGTCGATCTTCACGTCCTCGGGCTTCCAGTAGTCCTTGTTGCCCTTGAAGCGGATCTGCGCGTCTTTCTGGTACTTGCTGAATACGAACGGCCCGGTGCCGATCGGCTTCTGGTTGATGTCGGCGGCCTTGCCGTCCTTGAGCAACTGGTCGGCGTATTCGGCGGACTGGATGGAGGCGAAGCTCATGGCCAGGTTCTGGATGAACGCGGCGTCCACTTCATTGAGGGTGAACTTCACCGTGTGATCGTCGACTTTCTCCACCTTGGCGATGTTCTTGTCCATGCCCATGTCGGTGAAGTACGGGAATTCGGTGGGGTAGGCCTTACGGAAGGGGTGGTTCTTGTCGAGCATGCGGTTGAAGGTGAACAGCACGTCGTCGGCGTTGAATGCGCGGGTCGGCTTGAAGTAGTCGGTGGTGTGGAACTTGACCCCTTCGCGCAGGTGGAAGGTGTAGGTCTTGCCATCGTCGGCCACGTCCCACTGGGTCGCAAGGCCTGGAATGACCGCGGTGCCGCCGCGTTCGAACTGGGTCAGGCGGTTGAACACGGTCTCTGCCGAGGCGTCGAAGTCGGTTCCGGTGGTGTATTGCCCCGGGTCGAAGCCGGCCGGGCTGCCCTCGGAGCAGAACACCAGGTTGGACGCGGCATGGGCCAGCGGAGCGCCGGCGAGCAAGCCTGCACCTAGCAGGAACGGAATGACTGCGTGTTTGAGCATGGTGGCCTCATTGTTGTCATTTTTGATTTGAGGTGGCCTCGTGAGCCGACCTGCGGATACTTATGCAGGGGGTATTCCCAATGCAACAGGGAGAAGGATAGTTGGCGTCAGAAAAGTAGTACGAGCGTACATGGATGTCGCATTCGTATAACTTTCAGCGAAGTTGAACGTTTGCGCAGGCGAAATGATGGCTTTTTGCGGGATATTTCAGGGCGGGGGAGTGTGTAGGAAGCACCTATATGGTGCGTAGGAAATTTCTCTGTTTCGGAAATTCAACCCGTGGTTCCTGTGGGAGCGGGCTTGCCCGCGAACACCGGCAAAGCCGGTGCCAGGCACCGTGTCGCCTTTTTCGCGGGCAAGCCCGCTCCCACAGGTACTGCGTATCGGCTTAAGGCATCTGCACTTCGATCAGGCCATCGGCATTCATGCTGACTTCACTGGTACCGGCCTCGATATCCGGCGCCGGCGCCGCCTCGTCGGCCGCCATGGCCTTCATCGCCATCGGTGCGCTGCGCAGGTAAGGGCGCGGATACCCGGAACTGTTCAGGTTCAGGCTGACCACTTTATAGCCCTTGCCCCCCAGCGCCTCGGTGGCCAGCTGCGCACGGGCCTTGAACGCATTCACCGCATCCTTGAGCAGTTCATCCTCGCTGGCCTTGCGTGTGGCCGGGGCGATGGAGAAGTCCATGCCGCCCATCTTCAGGTCCTGCAGCAGGTCAGCGGTGAGCTGGGACAGGGCCGGGAAGTCGGCACCTTCCAGGCGCAGCTCGGCGCGTTCGCGCCAGCCGGTGATCTTCTGGCCCTTGCTGTCGTAAACCGGGTAGCTGTTGCGGCTGCCCTGGCTGATCTTCACGTCCTTGACCTGGCGTGCCTGCTGCACGGCCTTGTTCATGGTTTCGGTGATCTGCTTGGCGAGCTTGCCCGGGTCGGTATTCTGCGCTTCGCTATAGAGGGTCACGACCATCAGGTCGCGTGCCACTTCCTTGCTGACTTCGGCGCGCAGCGATACCTGGTTGTAGCGCGGCTCGTCGGCCGCCAGTGCCGGCAGGCTGGCGAGCAGGCCGCAGGACAGGATCAGGGCCGCGCCGCGACGTGGGATGTGCATGTGTTACTCCTTGGCAATAGTGGGCGTGGGGTCTGGCCATCCATTCCACGCATGGCCCATCAGACCCGGAGCAGTGTAGTGGGTTCAAAAGTGCCACTATGAACTTGTGACAAAGTGTGGCGCTTTGCCGCATCGCTGCAGCGGGGCGCCCGGCTTCGGTATACTCCAGCCGATTGAGCACTCATCGGGAGAGCGCATGCTCGCCGCCGCACAACCGTTATCCGCAACACGCCAGAACCTCTGGCGCCTGACTGTCATTCGCGTTCTGGTCCTGGCCGCCCAGGCAGGCTCCGTGGGCGTCGCCTACTGGACCGACCTGCTGCCGCTACCGTGGCTGTCGCTGGCCGCCACCCTGGCGCTGTCGTCGATCCTCTGCGCCTTCACTGCCTTGCGCCTGCGCCTGTCGCTGCCGGTCACCGAAACTGAATATGCCTTGCAACTGGCCTGCGACCTGCTGATTCACAGCGCCTTGCTGTATTACTCCGGCGGTTCGACCAACCCGTTCGTGTCCTACTACCTGGTGCCGCTGGCAATTGCCGCGGTGACCTTGCCGTGGCTGTATTCGCTGATCCTCTCGGGCATCGCCCTGACCGCCTACAGCCTGCTGCTGGTGCAGTTCTACCCGCTCGAGGGGCTGCCGATGGCGCGGGACAAGATGCAGGTCTACGGCATGTGGCTGAGTATTGCCCTGGCCGCCGCCGTGATCACCTTCTTCGCCGCGCGCATGGCTGAAGAACTGCGCCGCCAGGAGCAACTGCGTTCCGAGCGCCGCGAAGAAAGCCTGCGTGACGAGCAGCTGCTGGCCGTGGCCACCCAGGCTGCCGGCGCCGCCCACGAGCTGGGCACACCCTTGGCGACCATGAGCGTGCTGCTCAACGAAATGCGCCAGGATCACACCGACCCGCTGCTGCAGGAAGACCTGCAGATCCTTCAGGACCAGGTCAAGCTGTGCAAGGAAACCCTGCAGCAGCTGGTGCGCGCCGCCGAAGCCAACCGCCGCCTGGCGGTGGTCGAACAGGATGTCACCGCCTGGCTCGACGAGGCGCTGAACCGCTGGCACCTGATGCGCCCGGAGGCCAGCTACCGCTTCCAGCGCCTGCGCGACGGCCAGGTGCCGCGCCTGACGCCGCCACCGGACCTGACCCAGGCGCTGCTGAACCTGCTGAACAATGCCGCCGATGCCTGCCCCGATGACCTGCAGGTGACCCTTGACTGGGACGCCCAGGACATCCTGATCAGCATCCGCGACCATGGCCCCGGCGTGCCGCCGGCCATCGCCGAAGCGATCGGCAAACCTTTCATTACGACCAAAGGCAAAGGTTTCGGCCTGGGCCTGTTCTTGAGCAAAGCCAGCGTGACCCGTGCGGGCGGTTCGGTGAAACTCTATAGTCATGAACAGGGTGGCACCCTGACCGAATTGCGCCTGCCCCATGGCAAGCGAGGAGATGAATGATGAGCGAAGAAAACCAGGTCGAAGGCGAAGAGCTGCCGCACCTGCTGCTGGTGGACGATGACGCCACCTTCACCCGGGTCATGGCCCGCGCCATGAGCCGCCGCGGTTTCCGCGTGAGCACGGCCGGTTCCGCCGAGGAGGGCCTGATCCTGGCCCAGCAGGACCTGCCGGACTACGCCACGCTGGACCTGAAGATGGAAGGGGACTCGGGCCTGGTGCTGTTGCCCAAGCTGCTGGAGCTGGACCCGGAGATGCGCGTGGTGATCCTGACCGGTTACTCGAGCATCGCCACCGCCGTGGAGGCGGTCAAGCGCGGTGCCTGCAACTACCTGTGCAAGCCGGCCGACGCCGACGACGTGCTGGCAGCGCTGCTCTCGGAGCATGCCGACCTGGACTCGCTGGTGCCGGAAAACCCGATGTCGGTGGACCGCCTGCAGTGGGAGCACATCCAGCGCGTGCTGAACGAGCACGAGGGCAACATCTCCGCCACCGCGCGGGCGCTGGGCATGCACCGCCGGACCTTGCAGCGCAAATTGCAGAAGCGCCCCGTTCGCCGCTGAATGGGTGTCTGCCTCTTCGCGGGCAAGCCCGCTCCCACAGGAATCTCAACAGCCCCGAGGGCAGTGCAGAGCCTGTGGGAGCGGGCTTGCCCGCGAAAGGGCCGGTACAGACAGAAACGTGTTTAAAGTCCTGCTCGATCCCCGCATTTCCTGACGCGTTGGCGTATCATTAGCCGCCTAACGGCAACCCCCATCAGGACCGCTTGCGCATGCTCGCCCTTCTCATCCAGACGCTGAACATCACGGCGCCCGTCTTCGCCATGCTGTTCATGGGCGTGCTGCTCAAACGTATCCACCTGATCGACGACAATTTCAACCGCGTCGCCTCGCAGCTGGTGTTCAACGTGTGCATGCCGGCACTGCTGTTCCTCGGCATCTATCACGCCGACCTGGCAGCGGCGGTCAAACCCAAGGTCATCCTCTACTTCGTCGCTGCCACCCTGGTCGGCTTCGCCGTGTCCTGGGGCATGGCCATCTGGCGCAGCCCGCTGGCCGACCGCGGCATCTACACCCAGGGTGCGTTCCGCGGCAACAACGGTGTGATCGGCCTGGCCCTGGCCGCCAGCCTTTATGGCGACTACGGCATCTCCCTGGGTGCGGTGCTCGCCGGCCTGGTGATCCTCATGTACAACTCGCTGTCGGCTGTAGTGCTGGCGGTGTACAGCCCGGACCTCAAGTCCGACCCGTGGAGCATCTGCAAGAGCATCTTCAGCAACCCGCTGATCCTCAGCGTGCTGGTGGCCACGCCGATGGCCTACGGGCAGGTGCCGTTGCCCAACTGGCTGCTGACCTCGGGCGACTACCTGGCGCAGATGACCCTGCCGCTGGCGTTGATCTGCATTGGCGGCACGCTTTCGCTGGCGGCGCTGCGCGACAGCGGCAAGCTGGCCATCGATGCCAGCCTGGTGAAGATGGTCTGGCTGCCGCTGATCGGCACCTTGGGTGCCTGGTTGTGCGGTTTTCGTGGTGCCGAGTTGGGTATCCTGTTCCTGTACATCGGCAGCCCGACGGCGGCGGCCAGCTACGTCATGGCTCGCGCCGCCAACGGCAACCATGAACTGGCGGCGTCGATCATCGTGATCACCACGCTAATGGCGGCGATCACCACCAATATTGGTATTTTCATATTGCAGTGGGGCGGATGGATCTAGATCCTTGACTGCAAAACAACAGCAACAACACTGCCTCACTGAGCCAAAGGACACTTCATGCAAGACCAGAGCACGCCCGTGCAGTTGAAGCGCGGGCTGAAGAATCGCCATATCCAGCTGATTGCGCTGGGTGGTGCCGTTGGCACCGGGCTGTTCCTGGGCATCGCCCAGACCATCCAGCTGGCCGGCCCCTCCGTTTTGCTGGGCTACGCCATCGCCGGCCTGATGGCCTTCTTCATCATGCGCCAATTGGGTGAGATGGTGGTCGAGGAGCCGGTCGCCGGCAGCTTCAGCCACTTCGCCCACCAGTACTGGAGCGAGTTCGCCGGGTTCGTGTCCGGTTGGAACTACTGGGTGGTGTACGTGCTGGTCGGCATGGCCGAACTCACGGCCGTGGGCATCTATGTGCAGTACTGGTGGCCGGAATTCCCGACCTGGGCCACGGCGGCGATCTTCTTCGTGGTGATCAACCTGATCAACCTGACCCAGGTGCGGGTCTATGGCGAGATGGAGTTCTGGTTCGCCCTGGTCAAGGTGGTGGCCATCGTCAGCATGATCGGCTTCGGTGCCTGGCTGCTGGCCAGCGGCCACGGCGGCCCGGATGCCAGCGTGGCCAACCTGTGGCAATACGGCGGGTTCTTCCCCAATGGCGTGACCGGGCTGGTGATGGCGCTGGCGGTGATCATGTTCTCGTTCGGTGGCCTGGAGCTGGTCGGCATCACGGCTGCCGAGGCCGACAACCCTCGCCAGAGCATCCCCAAGGCGACCAACCAGGTGGTCTACCGCATCCTGATCTTCTACATCGGTGCCCTGGCCGTGCTGCTGTCGCTGTACCCCTGGCAGAAAGTGGTGCAGGGCGGCAGCCCATTCGTGATGATCTTCCACGAACTGGACAGCGACCTGGTGGCGACCATCCTTAACATCGTGGTGCTGACCGCGGCGCTGTCGGTGTACAACAGCTGCGTGTACGCCAACAGCCGCATGCTGTTCGGCCTTGCCAGCCAGGGCGATGCGCCGCGTCAGCTGCTCAAGGTCAGCCGTAGCGGCGTGCCACTGACGGCGTTGGGGGTTTCGGCCTTTGCGACCGGCATGTGCGTGCTGATCAACTACCTGATGCCCGGTGAGGCCTTCGGACTGCTGATGGCGCTGGCGGTATCGGCGTTGGTGATCAACTGGGCCAGCATCAGCATTACCCACCTGAAATTCCGCAAGGCCAAGCTGGCAGCGGGCATTACCCCGTTCTACCAGAGCTGGGGGCACCCGCTGACCAACTACCTGTGCCTGGCGTTCATCGTGCTGATCCTGGTGGTGATGTACCTGACCCCGCCGATTCGCATCTCGGTGCTGCTGATCCCAGGGTGGATTGCGGTGCTGTGGGGGGCCTTCAAACTGAAGAAATCTCGCCAGGCCAGATAGGCATGGCAGGTTTGGCCCCTTCGCGGGCAAGCCCGCTCCCACAGGTACTGCGCTGTCAGTGAGTGTTGTGCAAATCTTGTGGGAGCGGGCTTGCCCGCGAAGAGGGCGGACCTGCTTCTGAATTTCTCAATGCTGCTTGCGCCAGGCCCGCAGGGTGGTAAACAACAGCACCGCCCCCAGCCCTGGCAGCACATAGAACAGCATCAGCCGCTCCAGGCGCCCGGCCAGCGGCATGCCCATGGTAAAGGCCGCCACATGCAGGCCGTAGACCAGGTACAGGCAGAGGAACACCAGCCCCTCGGCGCGGGTGATGCGATAACCGGAATAGAACACCGGCAAGCTCAAGGCGGCGACACCCAGCATCACCGGCAGGTCGAAGGCCAGTGCATTGGGTGAGATGGTCAGTGGCTCGGGGGTGGTCAGTGCGGTCAGGCCGAGCACTGCCAGCAGGTTGAACAGGTTGCTGCCGATCACCGTGCCGACCGCAATCTCCCGCTCGCCCCGAATGGCGGCGATCAGCGCGGCGGCAAGCTCGGGCAGCGATGTGCACACCGCGACCACGGTCAGGCCGATGACACGTTCGGACAGGCCCAGATCGGTAGCCACCTCAATGGCAGCTTCCAGCAGCAGGTGGCCGGCCAGGCTCAGCAGGCCAAGGCCGAACAGCACCTGCAGCAGCGTCCCGGACCAGAAGCGCCCGGCGCTGGCCGCCCCGGCATCTGGTGCAGGGTAGGTGCGGGCATAGTTGCGCGACTGGTGCCACAGCATGGCCAGGTAGCCGGCCAGGGCGAACAGCAACAACAAGCCTTCGAACCGGCCCAGATGGCCGTTGGCACAGAGCGCATAGACCAGGCCGCTGGCGGCAATCATCAGTGGGATATCCAGGCGCACCAGTTGACGTGATACCCGTAACGGGATGATCAGTGCCGCCAGGCCGAGGATGACCAGCACGTTGAAGATGTTGCTACCGATCACGCTGCCCACGGCCACGTCGGGCGCACCCTGGTAGGCGGCCTGCAGGCTCACGGTCAGTTGCGGCGCGGTGCTGCCGAAGGCCACCAGGCTCAGGCCGATGATCAATGGCCGCACGCGCAATCGCCCGGCCAGGCGCAGCGCTGCGCGCACCAGCAGTTCGGCTCCGGCGATCAGCAGCAGCAGGGCAATGCCCATTTGCAGCAGGCTGAAGGTGGGGAGGGTGGCCAGGTCGAAAATGGTCGGGCTCCAGTCAGGTGGGTGTCAGGTCAGTCGCTCAGACCTTGTACCCGGACGCGCGCCGTTCCGCTACGGAGCATGCCGATTTTTTCTGCTGCGGCGCGTGACAGGTCGATCAGCCGGCCGCGGGTATGCGGGCCGCGGTCGTTGATGCGGACCACCACGCTGCGGTCGTTGGCCAGGTTGGTGACCAGCACCCGGCTGCCGAAGGGCAGGCTGCGGTGGGCGGCGGTGAGGCCGTGCTGGTTGAACGGTTCGCCACTGGCTGTGCGTTTGCCGTGGTGGCGCGAGCCGTAATAGGACGCGGTGCCGGTTTCGTTGTAACCGCGAGGGTCGATGTCATGGCTGGCGCAACCGGCCAGGACAGAGAAGAAGGCGAGGGTGGTGAGGGATCGTTTTAGCAATTCGGATGCTCCGATATGGCCCTTTCGCGGGCAAGCCCGCTCCCACAGGCACAGCGACATACCTGTGGGAGCGGGCTTGCCCGCGAACGAGGGCGAAGCCCTCGCAAGGCTACAGGGAAAAAACAATCACCCTTCGAGCTTGGCCTTGAGCAATTGGTTCACCTGCCCCGGGTTGGCCTTGCCTTTGGACGCCTTCATCGCCTGGCCGACGAAGAAGCCGAACATCTTGCCGCGCTTGGCTTCGTCGGCGACGCGGTACTGTTCGACCTGTTCGGCATTGGCCGCGAGCATTTCGTCGAGCATCTTGTCGATCGCACCGGTGTCGGTAACCTGCTTGAGGCCGCGGCTGGAGATGATGCTGTCGGCATCGCCTTCACCGGCGGCCATGGCCTCGAACACGGTCTTGGCGATCTTGCCGCTGATGGTGTTGTCGCGAATGCGCAGCAACATGCCGCCCAGGTGCGCGGCGCTGACCGGTGCCTGGTCGATCTCGATGCCCAGCTTGTTCAGCAGGCTGCCCAGTTCGACCATGACCCAGTTGGCGGCCAGTTTGGCGTCGCCACCGATCTTCACCACTTCTTCGAAGTAGTCCGCCTGTTCGCGGCTGGAAGCCAGCACGTTGGCGTCGTAGGCCGACAGGCCGTACTGGCTCTGGAAGCGCTCGACCTTTTGCGGCGGCAGCTCTGGCAGGCCGGCGCGGACGGTTTCGAGGAAGCTGTCCTCGATCACCACCGGCAGCAGGTCCGGGTCGGGGAAGTAACGGTAGTCGTTGGCTTCCTCCTTGCTGCGCATGGAGCGGGTCTCGTCCTTGTTCGGGTCGTACAGGCGAGTTTCCTGCACCACCTTGCCACCGTCCTCGATCAGGTCGATCTGGCGCTGGATCTCGCTGTTGATCGCGCGCTCGATGAAGCGGAACGAGTTGACGTTCTTGATCTCGCAGCGGGTGCCGAACTCGGCCTGGCCTCTCGGCCGGATCGATACGTTGCAGTCACAGCGCAGCGAGCCTTCGGCCATGTTGCCGTCGCAGATGCCCAGGTAGCGCACCAGGGCGTGGATGGCCTTGACGTAGGCCACCGCTTCCTTGGCGCTGCGCATGTCCGGCTCGGAGACGATTTCCAGCAGCGGCGTGCCAGCACGGTTCAGGTCGATGCCGGTGGAGCCGCTGAAGTCTTCGTGCAGGCTCTTGCCGGCGTCTTCTTCCAGGTGCGCGCGGGTAACCCCGATGCGCTTGATGGTGCCGTCTTCCAGGGCGATGTCCAGGTGGCCCTTGCCGACGATCGGCAGGTCCATCTGGCTGATCTGGTAGCCCTTGGGCAGGTCGGGGTAGAAATAGTTCTTGCGCGCGAACACGTTGCGCTTGCCGATCTCGGCATCGATCGCCAGGCCGAACATGCAGGCCATGCGCACGGCTTCCTGGTTCAGCACCGGCAGTACGCCGGGCATGCCCAGGTCAACCAGGCTGGCCTGGGTGTTCGGCTCGGAGCCGAAGGTGGTGGCGCTGCCGGAGAAGATCTTCGACTGGGTGGCCAGCTGGGTATGAATCTCCAGCCCGATCACAACTTCCCATTGCATGTGTGAATTCCTCAGAAGCCGTTAGGGGCGCGGGTGTGCCAGTCGGTGACTTGCTGGTAACGGTGCGCGACGTTGAGCAGGCGGCCTTCCTGGAAGTACGGGGCCAGCAGCTGCACGCCGACCGGCAGGCCATCGACGAAGCCGGCTGGCATCGACAGGCCTGGCAGGCCTGCCAGGTTGGCGGTGATGGTGTAGACGTCTTCCAGATAGGCGGCGACCGGGTCGCTGCTCTTGGCGCCAAGCTTCCAGGCCGGGTTCGGCGTGGTCGGGCCGAGGATCAGGTCGACATCGTTGAAGGCAGCCATGAAGTCGTTCTTGATCAGGCGGCGGATCTGCTGCGCCTTGACGTAGTAGGCGTCATAGTAGCCGGCCGACAGGGCGTAGGTGCCGACCATGATGCGGCGCTGCACTTCGGCACCGAAGCCTTCGCCGCGTGAACGCTTGTACAGGTCGGTGAGGTCTTTGGGCGCTTCACAGCGGTAGCCGAAACGCACGCCGTCGAAGCGCGACAGGTTGGAGGAGGCCTCGGCCGGGGCGATCACGTAGTACGCCGGAATGGCGTGCTGCATGTTCGGCAGGCTGATTTCCTTGACCACCGCGCCGAGCTTTTCCAGCTCCTTGACGCTGGCCTGCACCAGTTCGGCAATGCGCGGGTCGAGGCCGGCGCCGAAGTATTCCTTCGGCAGGCCGATGCGCAGGCCCTGCAGCGAGCCATTGAGGCCGGCGCTGTAGTCCGGGACCGGCTCGTCGATGCTGGTGGAGTCCTTGGTGTCGAAGCCGGCCATGCCTTGCAGCAGCAGGGCGCAGTCTTCGGCGGTGCGCGCCAGCGGGCCACCCTGGTCGAGGCTGGAGGCGTAGGCGATCATGCCCCAGCGCGACACGCGACCGTACGTCGGCTTGAGGCCGGTGAGGTTGGTCAGTGCCGCCGGCTGGCGGATCGAGCCACCGGTGTCGGTGCCGGTGGTGGCCGGCAGCAGGCGCGCGGCCACGGCTGCGGCCGAACCGCCGGACGAGCCGCCTGGCACGTGCTCGAGGTTCCACGGGTTCTTCACCGCGCCATAGTGGCTGGATTCGTTGGCCGAACCCATGGCGAACTCGTCCATGTTGGTCTTGCCCAGGGTGACCATGCCGGCTTCGGCCAGCTTGGCGACCACGGTGGCGTCGTACGGCGCCTTGAAGTTGTCGAGCATCTTCGAGCCGCAGCTGGTGCGTACGCCGAGGGTGCAGAACAGGTCCTTGTGGGCGATCGGCGCACCCAGCAGCGCACCGGTCTCGCCAGCGGCGCGACGGGCGTCGGCGGCGCGTGCCTGGCCCAGGGCCAGTTCTTCGGTGACGCTGATGAAGCTGTTGATCTGCGGGTCGATCTGCTTGACGCGCGCCAGCAGGGCGCCGGTCAGCTCTTCGGAGGAAAACGACTTGTCGGCGAGTCCGCGGGCGATCTCGGCCAGGGTCAATTCATGCATGGCAGGCTCTATCCCTTACTCGATGACTTTGGGAACCAGGTACAGACCGCTTTCGGTCGAGGGTGCGATGGCCTGGTAGGCGTCGCGCTGGTTGCTTTCGGTGACCTGGTCGGGACGCAGGCGCTGGCTGGCCTCCAGGGGGTGGGCCAGGGGCTCGATGCCGTTGGTATCGACCGCTTGCATCTGGTCGACCAGGCCGAGAATGCTGTTCAGGGCGTCAGTAATGCGTGGCAGTTCGCCGTCATTCAGGCCCAGGCGGGCCAGATGGGCGATCTTTTCCACGTCGCTGCGTTCAAGCGCCATGGTGATCTCCAGGGGAAACAAAGAACGGAATAGGGTCCGCGGTGAGGAACATGTCAGCATTTTGGCGGTCTATCGGCCGCGATCATGTGCTGGCGTGCTCGGAAAAACAGCCAATTTAACATATTGGCTCCTTGCCCAAAATCCCTGCCATTGTTAGAGTTTGCCGCACTTTTTTACCCACGCTTTCCCCAGGGTCACTTTCCCATGTTCAAGAAACTGCGTGGCATGTTTTCCAGCGATCTTTCCATCGACCTGGGGACTGCCAACACCCTTATTTACGTGCGTGAGCGCGGTATCGTCCTGAATGAGCCCTCGGTTGTTGCCATCCGTACCCACGGCAACCAGAAAAGCGTCGTCGCCGTCGGTACCGAAGCCAAGCGCATGCTGGGCCGCACGCCAGGTAACATTGCTGCCATTCGTCCGATGAAGGACGGCGTCATCGCCGACTTCAGCGTTTGTGAAAAAATGTTGCAGTACTTCATCAACAAGGTTCACGAGAACAGCTTCCTGCAGCCCAGCCCTCGCGTGCTGATCTGCGTGCCGTGCAAGTCGACCCAGGTAGAGCGCCGCGCCATTCGCGAGTCGGCCCTGGGTGCCGGTGCCCGTGAAGTGTTCCTGATCGAAGAACCCATGGCCGCTGCCATCGGTGCCGGCCTGCCGGTCGAAGAAGCCCGTGGCTCGATGGTCGTCGACATCGGTGGCGGTACCACCGAGATCGCCCTGATCTCGCTGAACGGCGTGGTCTACGCCGAGTCCGTGCGCGTTGGCGGCGACCGCTTCGACGAAGCCATCGTCACCTACGTGCGCCGCAACTACGGCAGCCTGATCGGCGAATCCACCGCCGAGCGCATCAAGCAGGAAATCGGCACCGCCTACCCGGGCGGCGAAGTGCGTGAAGTCGACGTGCGCGGCCGTAACCTGGCCGAGGGCGTACCACGCGCCTTCACCCTGAACTCCAACGAAGTCCTCGAAGCCCTGCAGGAATCCCTGGCGACCATCGTCCAGGCGGTCAAGAGCGCCCTGGAGCAGTCGCCGCCGGAGCTGGCCTCCGACATCGCCGAGCGCGGCCTGGTGCTGACCGGTGGTGGTGCGCTGCTGCGTGACCTCGACAAGCTGCTGGCCCAGGAAACCGGCCTGCCGGTGATCGTCGCCGAAGACCCGCTGACCTGCGTCGCCCGTGGCGGCGGTCGCGCCCTGGAGATGATGGACAAGCACGCGATGGACCTGCTCTCCAGCGAGTGATCCTTGCTGCTTTCGAGCGCCCGGTTTACAGGTAGCACGCGCAGTGCTACCTGTATGCGCTGGGCTGGCGTCCATCCGGGCGTCGTTTCCGTCAACCCGCAACCAGGCTGGTGCGTTGTCCCATGTCCAATGACCTCCTGAGTCGTCCACGAGGAACGGCCCATTAAACCGCTTTTCTCCAAGGGCCCTTCGCTGGGCGTTCGCCTGCTGGTACTGGTGGTGCTGTCGGTCGCGTTGATGGTTGTCGACGCGCGTTTCGACGTGCTCAAGCCGGTGCGCAGCCAGATGGGCCTGGTGCTCATGGAATCGTACTGGATCACCGACCTGCCGCAGCGCATGTGGCAAGGCGTGGCAGGCCAGTTCGGCAGCCGCACCGAGCTGATCGCCGAAAACGAAAAACTCAAGACCGAAGCCCTGCTGCTGCAGGGGCGCCTGCAGAAGCTGGCGGCCCTGACCGAGCAGAACGTACGCTTGCGCGAGTTGCTCAACTCTTCGGCGCTGGTCAACGAGAAGGTCGAGGTGGCCGAGCTGATCGGTGTCGACCCCAACCCGTTCACCCACCGCATCCTTATCAACAAGGGTGAGCGCGACGGCGTTTTCCTTGGCCAGCCGGTGCTCGATGCCCGTGGCCTGATGGGCCAGGTGGTCGAGCTGATGCCGTATACCTCGCGGGTGCTGTTGCTGACCGACACCACCCACAGCATTCCGGTGCAGGTCAACCGCAACGGCCTGCGCGCCATCGCCAGCGGTACCGGCAACCCGGAACGCCTCGAGTTGCGCCATGTCGCCGATACCGCCGACATCAAGGAAGGCGACCTGTTGGTGAGTTCCGGCATGGGCCAGCGCTTCCCGGCCGGCTACCCGGTGGCCACGGTCAACGAAGTGATCCACGATTCAGGCCAACCGTTCGCCATCGTCCGCGCCATCCCGACCGCCGCGCTCAACCGCAGCCGCTACATGCTGCTGGTGTTCAGTGACCGCCGTACCCCCGAGCAGCGCGCCACCGACGCCGCCATCGCCCAGGAAGAAGCCGATCGCAAAGGTACCGGCCAACCGGCCGTCAACCCCGAGCACCCGGCAGCAGCCCCGGCGCAGCCAGCGGCTCCGGCTGCTCCGGCAGCAGCGGGTCAGCCACCTGCAGCCCCGGCCGCAGCGCCCGCCAGCCCCGCCGCGGCACCTGCGGCACCCGCCCATCCACGGAGGCAATGATGGCCAAGTCGCGCCGTAACTACGGCTGGGTCATCTGGCTGACGTTCGCCATCGGCCTGCTGCTCAGCGTTTCGCCCATGCCGCAGTTCCTCGAAGTGTTCCGGCCGATGTGGCTGGCAATGCTGGTGTCGTTCTGGACCTTGAACGTGCCGAACAAGGTGGGCATGACCACCGCCTTCGTCCTGGGCCTGGCCGAGGACGTGCTGTATGGCACCTTGCTGGGGCAGAACGCGTTCATCCTCACCCTGATCACGTTCCTCGTGCTGTCGCTGCAGCAGCGCTTGCGCATGTTCCCGCTGTGGCAGCAGAGCCTGGTGATCCTGGTGATCTTCGGTATCGCCCAGCTGATCCAGCTGTGGCTCAGCGCGCTCACCGGTAACCGCCTGCCCACCCTGGCGCTGGTTTGGTCCGCCGTGATCAGTGCCTTGCTCTGGCCATGGATCAGCTTTGCCCTGCGCGACCTGCGCCGACGTTTGCATATCAACTGACGGCGCTGCCACCACTGACAGGGAGATGTCTGAATGAAACCCCTCTACCTCGCCTCTGGCTCGCCGCGCCGGCGTGAATTGCTCGGCCAGATCGGCGTGCCGTTCACCGTCATCAGTGCTCCCATCGATGAAACCCCGCTGCCGGGTGAAAGCGCCGAGGCCTATGTCGAGCGCCTGGCCCGGGCCAAGGCCGAAGCCGGCCTGGCCAAGCTCCAAGGCCCTGCCGTGGCGCTTGGCGCCGACACGGCAGTGGTGCTCGACGGGCGTATTCTCGGCAAGCCGGAAAACCGTGAGCATGCCCTGACGATGCTGGCCGACCTCGCTGGCCGCGAGCACCAGGTGCTGACGGCCATGGCGTTGAGCGATGGCCAGCGCTGCGAGAGCCTGTGCGTCAGCAGCACGGTGCGTTTTCGCCCTGTCGATAGCGCAGAAGCCGAGCGCTATTGGGCCAGTGGCGAACCGGCGGACAAGGCCGGCGGCTACGCCATCCAGGGCCTGGGCGCGGTGTTCGTCACCGGGCTCGAGGGCAGTTATTCGGCGGTGGTAGGCCTGCCGTTGTGCGAAACGGCCGACCTGCTCGCCCGCTTCGGTATCGCCTGCTGGCAGGTACCGGCGCTTTTGCCTGAGGTAACAAACCAGCGGTAGCCAGCCCAGCACGCGCGATCCATCATTACCGAAGACCTTTGACGAGAGCCTGCCATGAGTGAAGAGATCCTGATCAACATCACCCCGATGGAATCGCGTGTGGCGGTGGTGGAAAACGGGGGGCTGCAGGAAGTGCACGTCGAGCGCACCCAGCGTCGCGGCATCGTTGGCAATATCTACAAGGGCAAGGTGGTGCGGGTGCTGCCGGGCATGCAGGCGGCGTTCGTCGACATCGGCCTGGAGCGCGCCGCGTTCATCCATGCGTCGGAAATCTCCCAGCGCGAAGGCTCGGCGGTGGAGAACATCACTGCACTGGTGCACGAGGGCCAGGCCCTGGTGGTGCAGGTGACCAAGGACCCGATCGGTACCAAAGGCGCACGCCTGACCACGCAGTTGTCGATCCCCTCGCGCTACCTGGTGTACATGCCTCGCAGCAGCCATGTCGGCATTTCCCTGAAGATCGAAGACGAAGCCGAACGCGAGCGCCTCAAGCAGGTGGTCAGCGACTGCATGGACAGCGAGAACATCAAGGACGCCGGTGGCTTCATTCTGCGCACCGCCGCCGAGGGCGCGCGGGCCGAGGAAATCCTCCAGGACATCCGCTACCTGCGTCGGCTGTGGGAGCAGATTGGCAGCCAGATCAAGACCTGCGGCGCGCCGACGGTCATCTACGAGGACCTCGGCCTGGCCCTGCGCACGCTGCGCGACCTGGTCAACCCGAAGATCGAGAAGATCCGCATCGATTCGCGGGAAACCTTCCAGAAAACCACGCAGTTCGTCGCCGAACTGATGCCGGAAATCGCCGATCGCCTTGAGCATTACCCGGGCGAGCGGCCGATCTTCGACCTGTATGGGGTCGAGGACGAAATCCAGCGCGCCCTGGAGCGCAAGGTGCCGCTCAAGTCCGGTGGCTACCTGGTGGTCGACCCGGCCGAGGCGATGACCACCATCGACGTCAACACGGGGGCGTTCGTCGGCCACCGCAACCTTGAAGAAACCATCTTCAAGACCAACCTCGAAGCCGCCACGGCCATCGCCCGGCAACTGCGCCTGCGCAACATCGGCGGGATCATCATCATCGACTTCATCGACATGGAAGACGAAGAGCACCAGCGCCAGGTGTTGCGTACCCTGGAAAAACAGCTGGAGCGCGATCACGCCAAGACCAACATCATCGGCATCACCGAGCTGGGCCTGGTGCAGATGACCCGCAAACGCACCCGCGAAAGCCTCGAGCAGGTGCTGTGTGAACCCTGCATCGCCTGCCAGGGCCGCGGCAAACTGAAAACCCCCGAGACCATCTGTTACGAGATCTTCCGCGAAATCCTCCGCGAAGCCCGTGCCTACCAGGCTGAAGGTTATCGCGTGCTGGCCAACCAGAAAGTGGTCGATCGCCTGCTGGACGAGGAGTCTGGCAACGTTGCCGAACTGGAGACCTTCATTGGCCGAACCATTCGCTTCCAGGTCGAGTCGATGTATTCGCAGGAACAATATGATGTGGTGCTGCTCTGAGGCATTCTGATACCCGCCCCGTATGGCACTGGCTGGCAAAATCGGCACGTCGGGCCATCATGGATAAACGACCTGGAGGGCCATGGCCATGGGACGTCTGAACCGCGTTCTTGTCGCCTTGACCCGCTGGGGGCTGGGCATCTGCGCGCTGCTCGCGGTGCTGGTGGCCTTGTATGTCAGCCTCGGTCGCGAGCTGGTGCCGTTGGTGGCCGAATACCGTGCCGACGTCGAAAGCAAGGCCGAGCAGGCGCTGGGCCTGCCCGTGCATGTGGGGGCGCTGGAAGGGCATTGGAGCGGCCTGGCGCCGGTGCTGCGCGTGCGTGACCTGCAACTGGGCGAGGGCGCATCGGCATTGCGTCTGGATGACGTGAAGGTGGTGCCCGACCTGTGGGCCAGCCTGACGTCCCGCGAAGTGCGCCTGGCGCATATCGAACTTGCAGGCCTGCAACTGATTCTGCGGGAGGACGAGCAGGGGGGCTGGGCCCTCGAAGGGCTGCCGAAAAAGGACGACGCGGCGCTGGACCCCACCGAAGTGCTGCAGCGTCTGCGCCAACTGGGCCGCATCGATGTGTTCGACAGCCAGGTTACCCTGCAGCCCTGGCAGCGTGACCCGCTGACCCTCACGTATGTCAGTGTCGGTCTGCAGGCCGGCGCATCACGCCAGGCCCTGGACCTGCGGGCGACCTTGCCCGACGGCCAGCCGCTGGCGGTCAACCTGCGCAGCCGGGCAACCGCCAAGGCCTGGCGCGAGGGTGAGGTCGAGGCCTACCTGAGCCTGCCGCAAAGCGACTGGGCGCGGTGGTTGCCGCCGCGTTTGCTGGGCCAGTGGCGGGCCGAGGCGCTGAAGGCCGGTGGCGAGTTCTGGGTCGACTGGAGCAAGGGCCAGTTGCAGCAGGCGGTAGTTCGCCTCAATGCCCCGCAACTGCGCGGTGCCTACGCCGAGCGCAAGGCCGTGGCCCTGGACAACCTCGCCCTGGCCGCCTGGTTCCAGCGCCGCGATCAGGGCTTCGACGTGGTGGTGGACTCGCTCGCCGCAAGCATCGGCAAGACCCGCTGGGAATCGCACCTGCAAGTGAACCAGCGGCTCGCTGATGACCCGGCGGGCGAAACCTGGCACGTGCAGGCCGACCGCCTTGACCTCACCCCGTTGACCCCATTGATCGATGGTTTGGCGCCTTTGCCGGACAAGCTCATGGCCGTGGTCGATGGGCTGAAGGTGACCGGTGCCCTGCGTAACGTTCGCCTGGAGGCGCGGCCGAAAGCCGAGGGCGACCAGCGCCTGCAGTTTGCCGCCAACCTGGAGCGGGTCGGTTTCGATGCCTACCATGGCGCACCGGCGGCGGGTAATGTCAGTGGCAGCATCAGCGGCGACCTCGGGCACGGCGAGCTGCGCCTGGATACTGACGCGTTCATGCTGCATCTGTATCCGATCTTCGCCAAACCCTGGCAATACCAGAAGGCCAATGCGCGCCTGACCTGGGCACTCGACAAGCACGGGTTCACCCTCGTCGCGCCCTACCTCAAGGTGCTGGGCGAGGAAGGCAAGATTGCCGGCGACTTCCTGATACGCCTGCTGTTCGACGAAGGCACCGAAAGCTACATGGACCTGCGGGTCGGCCTGACCGAAGGCGATGGCCGCTACACCGCCAAGTACCTGCCCGAAGTGCTGAGCCCGGCCCTCGACGAATGGCTGCGCAGCGCCATCGTCAAGGGCAATGTCGATCAGGGCTACTTCCAGTACCAGGGCTCCTTGAACCACGGTGCTTCGCCGGAAGCACGCAGCATCAGCCTGTTTTTCAAGGTCCACGACGCTGCACTGGACTTCCAGCCTGGCTGGCCGCAGGTGCAGCAGGTGGACGGCGATGTGCTGATCGAGGACAGCGGCGTGCGCATCAAGGCCAGCAAAGGCTTGTTGCTCGACACCCAGGTCAGCGACGTCAGCGTGAATATTCCCCATGTCGACAGCGGCCAGCACAGTCACCTGTACCTCGACGGCGATTTCGACGGCAGCCTCGGCGATGGCTTGAAGATTCTCAAGGAAGCCCCTATCGGCACAGGCGAGATCTTCGCCGGTTGGGAAGGCGAGGGCCCGCTCAAGGGCAAGGTCAAACTCGACGTGCCCCTGGCCCACGGCGAGCGGCCCAAAGTGCTGGTGGACTTCGCCACTGCCGATGCACACCTGAAAGTCGCCCCGCCCAGCCTGGACCTGACGCGCCTCAAAGGTGACTTCAGCTTCGATTTCGACAAGGGCCTGAGCGGCAAGAACATCAGCTTGCAGGTGTTCGGTAAACCGGCCACTGCGCAGATCAGCGCCGAGGGCCAGCCCGGGCAGATGCAGACCCGCATCAATGCCAGCGGCCAGGCTTCACTGAAATCCCTGACCGACTGGCTGCAGTTCAAGCAGACCTTGCCCGCCTCGGGCGATATCCCGTATCAGTTGCAGCTCAATCTGGGCAGCCGCGATAACAGCTTGAATGTCAGCTCTTCGCTCAAGGGCCTGGCCATCGACCTGCCCGCACCGTTCGGCAAGGCGGCGGCGGAAACCCGCGACAGCCGTTTCAGCATGAACCTGCAGGGGCAAGAACGGCGTTTCGATGCGGCTTACGCCGACCTGGCCCGTTTCGCCTATGCCGCACCGGCCGACAAGCTGGGCCAGGGCCGCGGCGAATTGCTGCTCGGCGCCGGGCAGGCGCAGCTGCCGGCGGGCCAGGGGCTGCGGGTGAAAGGCCGGCTGGAAAGCCTGGACCTGGCGCCCTGGCAGGAACAGGCCGCACGCTTTGCCGGTGACGATCCCGGTGGCAATGCCCGGCAGAACCTGCAGAGTGTCGACCTGAGCATCGGCCAGCTGAAAGCCTTCGGCATGAGCCTGAACCAGGCGGTGGTCCGGTTGGCCCGCGGCGGCCCGGCCTGGGACCTGCGCCTGGACAGCAAGGAGGTCATCGGCAACGCGCGCGTGCCAGATGCCAAGGCTACGCCGATGACTGTGCGCCTGCAGACCCTGCGCCTGCCGCCTGCCGACCCGGCTGAAACACAATCGGAAGAGGGCCCGGACCCGCTGGCCTCGTTCGACCCGCGCAAGGTGCCGGCCCTGGACTTGAGCATCGACAAGCTGTACCGCGGCGACGACCTGTTCGGCAACGCCGCGCTGAAGCTGCGCCCGACCGCACGGGGTGTGGCGGCGCAGGACATCGACCTCGATTTCAAAGGCCTGCATGTCGACGGCAGTGGTGGCTGGGAAGGCGAAACGGGGGCGACCAGCAGCTGGTACAAAGGCCGCCTCGATGGCAAGAACCTCGCTGATGTGCTCAAGGCCTGGGGCTTCGCCCCGACCGTGACCAGTCGCGATTTCCGTCTGGATGTGGACGGCCGTTGGCCCGGTTCGCCTGCCTGGGTCGGCCTCAAGCGCTTCTCTGGCAGCATGGATGCAGCCTTGCGCAGCGGCCAGTTCGTCGAGGTGGAAGGTGGCGCCCAGGCCCTGCGTGTGTTCGGCCTGCTCAACTTCAACTCGATTGGCCGGCGCTTGCGCCTGGACTTCTCCGACCTGTTCGACAAGGGCCTGGCCTACGACCGGGTCAAGGGCCTGCTGGTGGCCAGCAACGGTGTCTACGTGACCCGCGAGCCGATCAGCGTGACCGGGCCGTCGAGCAACTTCGAACTCGATGGCACCCTGGACCTGGTACGCGACCGGGTCGCTGCCAACCTTCAGGTGACCCTGCCGGTGACCAACAACCTGCCGCTGGCCGCACTGATCGTCGGTGCGCCAGCGGTCGGTGGTGCGCTGTTCCTGGTCGATCGGTTGATCGGCGACCGGGTGTCGCGTTTCGCCAGCGTGCACTATCGCGTCGAAGGCCCGGTGAAAGAGCCTAAAATCACCTTTGTGAAACCGTTCGACAAATAACTTCGGGAGTGCCCATGAAGGCAGCGGTGATCCAGATGGTCAGCCAGGATGATGTGCTGGCCAACCTGCAGCGTGCGGGCGCCCTGCTCGAACAGGCGGCTTTGGGCGGTGCGCGGCTGGCGGTGCTGCCGGAAAACTTCGCGGCAATGGGGCGCAAGGATGCCGCCGCCATCGGCCGCGCCGAAGCCATGGGCGAAGGCCCGATCCTGCCATGGTTGAAACGTACCGCACGCGACCTCAGATTATGGATTGTTGCCGGTACCTTGCCGCTGCCACCGCAAGGTCAGCCTGAAGCCAAGGCCCATGCCTGTTCGCTGCTCGTCGACGAACACGGCGAAGTGGTGGCGCGCTACGACAAGCTGCACCTGTTCGACGTGGATGTGGCCGACAACCATGGCCGCTACCGCGAGTCCGATGACTATGCCCATGGTGCCCAGGTGGTGGTGGCCGATACGCCGGTAGGGCGCCTGGGGCTCAGCGTATGCTACGACCTGCGCTTCCCCGAGTTGTACAGCGCCTTGCGTGGTGCTGGCGCGGAACTGATCACGGCACCGGCTGCCTTTACTGCGGTCACAGGTGCAGCGCATTGGGAAGTGCTGATCCGCGCCCGGGCCATCGAGACCCAGTGCTATGTGCTGGCGGCGGCCCAGGGCGGTACCCATCCAGGCCCGCGGGAAACCCACGGGCATGCGGCGATCGTCGACCCCTGGGGGCGGATCGTTGCCGAACAGGCGCAAGGCGAAGCGGTTCTGCTCGCCGAGCGCGACACTGATGAACAGGCGTCCATCCGGGCGCGCATGCCGGTCACCACGCACCGGCGCTTTTTCTCGCAGGACGCCTTGCGGCCTGCGCACACCTCGGAGTGACTATGAGCCAGATGTTATCCACCGTCAGCGAGCAGCTCCTGGCCCCGGGCGGACTCAGCCTCGACAGCCTGCAGAGCGTGCTGGGCGAGCTGGCCGGCCCGGGCATCGATGCCGCCGACCTGTATTTCCAGGGCCAGATTTCGGAAACCTGGGCGCTGGAGGACGGCATCGTCAAAGAAGGCAGCTTCAACCTTGACCAGGGTGTGGGTGTGCGTGCCCAGTCCGGCGAGAAGACCGGTTTTGCCTACAGCAATGCGATCAACCTAGAGGCGCTGACCTCGGCAGCCCGTGCTGCCCGCTCGATTTCCCGCGCCGGCCAGAACGGCACGGTGCAGGCCTTCCGCAGCCAGGACGTGACGGCGCTGTATGCGCCGGACAACCCGCTGGACGTGCTCAGCCGTGCCGAGAAGGTCGAACTGCTCAAGCGTGTCGATGCCGCCACCCGTGCCCTCGACCCGCGCATCCAGCAGGTCAGCGTGAGCATGGCCGGGGTCTGGGAGCGCATCCTGATTGCCGCCGCCGACGGTAGCCTGGCCGCCGATGTGCGCCCGCTGGTGCGTTTCAACGTCAGCGTCATCGTCGAGCAGAATGGCCGTCGCGAGCGCGGCGGGCAGGGCGGTGGCGGGCGTACCGACTACCGCTTCTTCACTGAAGAGCGCGTCATGGGCTATGCCCGCGAAGCGCTGCGCCAGGCGCTGGTCAACCTCGAGGCCATCCCGGCTCCGGCCGGTACGTTGCCGGTGGTTCTGGGTTCTGGCTGGTCAGGCGTGCTGCTGCACGAAGCGGTCGGCCATGGCCTGGAAGGCGACTTCAACCGCAAGGGCAGCTCGGCATTCAGTGGCCGGATCGGCGAGAAGGTCGCTTCGAGCCTGTGCACCATTGTCGACGACGGCACCCTCGAAGGTCGCCGCGGTTCGTTGAGCGTCGATGACGAAGGCACGCCCACCGAATGCACCACGCTGATCGAGAACGGCGTCCTCAAGGGCTACATGCAGGACAAGCTCAATGCGCGCCTGATGGGCATGGCGGTAACCGGCAATGGCCGTCGCGAGTCTTACGCGCACCTGCCGATGCCGCGCATGACCAACACCTACATGCTGGCCGGCAAAAGCGACCCCGAGGAAATCATCGCCTCGGTGAAAAAGGGCATCTACTGCGCCAACCTCGGCGGTGGGCAGGTCGATATCACCAGTGGCAAGTTCGTGTTCTCGACCAGCGAAGCCTACCTGATCGAAGACGGCAAGATCACCGCTCCGGTCAAAGGCGCGACCCTGATCGGCAACGGGCCTGAGGCCATGAGCCGGGTGTCGATGGTCGGTAATGACCTGGCGCTGGACAGTGGTGTGGGAACGTGTGGCAAGGATGGGCAATCGGTGCCGGTAGGCGTCGGTCAGCCGACCTTGAAGCTGGATGCGATTACCGTGGGCGGTACTGGCGCTTGAGATATGTCCGGGGGCTGCAAGGCAGCCCCAGGCGGCGGGAGTCAGCGCAGGCCGCGCTGCAGCTCGTCGAGGTCGCGGATGTACTTGAACACCTTGCGCGCAGCGGCGGGCGGTTTGTTCCGCGCCTTTTCGTGCTGGGCATGACGGATCAGCGAGCGCAGTTGCTGGCGATCGGTCTCGGGGTATTCGTTGACGAAGCGCTCGAGGTCGTCGTCGTTACCGTCGATCAGCCGGTCGCGCCAGCGTTCAAGGCTGTGGAAGCGCTCGTTGTACTGGCGGGTCGAGCTGTCCATCTGTTCGAGCAGGGCATGGATGGCGTCCAGGTCTTGCACGCGCATCAGCTTGCCGACGAACGACATGTGGCGTTTGCGGGCACCATGAGCGGTGTGCTTGCTGGCGTCGGCCAGGGCCTTGCGCAGTTCGTCGGTCAATGGCAGGCGTGCCAGGGTGTCGGCCTTGAGCGTGGTCAGGCGTTCGCCGAGTTCGACCAACGCATGCAGCTCGCGCTTGATCTGGGTTTTGCTTTTTTCGCCGTCGAAGGCGTCGTCGTATGAATCAACCATGGTGGCAGTCCGCTAGAAATCGCCGCCATGATAACCAGTCGGGGGCCGCTTGTCCGGCCCGGTCGTAGAATGACCTTTGCCGAACGCAGAATTTGAGTGGAGAAAACCATGAGTGCAGTCCAGAGCGTAGGCCCCAAGGACCTGCCAGCGTTGCAGGAGCAGGTCGAAGCGATCATTGCAGAAGCACGCAAGCAAGGCGCCAGTGCCTGCGAAGTGGCGGTATCGCTGGAGCAGGGCTTGTCCACCACGGTGCGTCAGCGCGAGGTCGAGACGGTCGAGTTCAACCGCGACCAAGGCTTTGGCATCACCCTCTATGTCGGCCAGCGCAAAGGCTCGGCCAGCACCTCGGCCAGTGGCCCGGAGGCTATCCGCGAAACCGTGGCCGCCGCCTTGGCGATTGCCAGGCACACGTCCGAGGACGAATGCTCGGGCCTGGCTGACGCCGCGCTGATGGCCCGCGAGATTCCCGACCTCGACCTGTATCACGACTGGGACATCGAGCCGGAGAAAGCCATCGAGATGGCGCTGACCTGCGAGGCGGCGGCATTCGACGCCGACAAGCGCATCCTCAATGCTGATGGCACCACCCTGAATACTCACCAAGGTTGCCGCGTTTACGGCAACAGCCACGGCTTCATCGGTGGCTACGCTTCGACCCGGCACAGCCTGAGCTGCGTAATGATCGCCGAAGGCGAAGGCCAGATGCAGCGCGACTACTGGTATGACGTGAACCGCCAGGGCAACCTGCTGGCCGACCCGCGCAGCATTGGCGTGCGCGCTGCCCAGCGTGCCGCCAGCCGCTTGGGCGCACGGCCGGTACCGACCTGCGAAGTGCCGGTGCTGTTCTCCGCCGAGCTGGCGGGCGGCCTGTTCGGCAGCTTCCTGTCGGCCATCTCGGGGGGCAACCTGTACCGCAAGTCGTCGTTCCTCGACGGCGCCATCGGCCAGCGCCTGTTCCCGTCCTGGCTCACCCTCGACGAGCGCCCACACATTCCGCGTGCGCTGGGCAGCGCCGCATTCGACGGCGACGGCCTGGCGACCTACGCCAAGCCGTTCGTCGACAAAGGCGAGCTGGTGTCCTACCTGCTGGGTACCTACTCCGGGCGCAAGCTGGGCCTGCCGAGCACTGCCAACGCCGGGGGCGTGCACAACTTGTACGTCACCCATGGTGTCGAAGACCAGGCGGCGCTGATCCGGCGCATGGGGCGCGGCCTGCTGGTGACCGAACTGATGGGCCATGGCCTGAACATGGTCACCGGCGATTATTCGCGCGGCGCGGCGGGCTTCTGGGTCGAGAACGGCGAAATCCAGCATGCCGTGCAGGAAGTGACCATTGCCGGCAACATGAAGGACATGTTCCAGCAGATTGTCGCGATTGGCAGTGATCTTGAAACCCGCAGCAACATCCACACCGGGTCGGTGCTGATCGAACGGATGACGGTTGCCGGCAGCTGATCGCTTCCAGAAATACCCAGTGACCATGAAACCCGGCCATCGCGCCGGGTTTTTCTTTCATCACGATCCACTTGAAGTGATTCTGGTTATCACTTAATAATGAATATCATTATCCAGTAACTCGGCGATGATGTTCATGAAACCCGTCCTCCGCGAACTGCCCTACCTGGAAAACTGGCGCTGGCTCAGCCGGCGCATCCGTTGCGCCCTCGAACCCGACGAGCCGCGCCTGATCGAGCACTACCTGGCCGAAGGCCGTTACCTGGTGTGCTGCACCGAAACCTCGCCATGGACCGTGGCACTGACCTCCTTCCGCCTGCTGCTGGATACCGCCTGCGACCGCATGTTGCCGTGGCACTGGCGCTGTCTGTGCCTGGACCAGGCCTGGCGCCCCCTGCTCGACTTGCGCAACCTCGATCGCCGCGAGCAGAACCAGCGCTGGCAGCCCTATGCGCTGCAGCTGGCCAACTGCCGGCTGTTGCCGTCGATTTCTCCCGATGAACTGATGCAAGGATTTGAAGATGAGTGATACCCGTATCGAGCGTGACAGCATGGGCGAGCTGCAGGTGCCGGCCAAGGCCCTGTATGGCGCCCAGACCCAGCGCGCGGTCGACAACTTCCCGATCAGCGGCCAACGCATGCCGGCCCAGTTCATCCGTGCCCTGTTGCTGGCCAAGGCCGCTGCGGCCAAGGCCAACATCGAGCTGGAGCAATTGTCGGCAGGGCAGGGCCAGGCCATCGCCAAGGCGGTCGAGCAGCTGTTGGCCGAAGACTTCATCCAGCACTTCCCGGTGGACGTGTTCCAGACCGGTTCCGGCACCAGTTCGAACATGAATGCCAACGAGGTGATCGCCACCCTGGCCAGCCGCATCCTCGGCGAGCCGGTCAATGCCAATGACCATGTCAACTGCGGCCAGAGCAGCAACGACATCATTCCCACCACCATCCACGTCAGTGCCGCCCTGGCCCTGCATGAGCAACTGTTGCCGGCCCTGAGCCATCTGGTACAGGTGATCGAGGCCAAGTCAGCGCAAGTGCATCCGTATGTGAAAACCGGTCGCACCCACCTGATGGATGCCATGCCGGTGCGCATGAGCCAGGTGCTCGACGGCTGGGCCGCGCAAGTCAACGCTGCCAAGGCCCATATCCAGGCGACCTTGCCGAGCCTGCAGGCGCTGGCCCAGGGCGGCACGGCCGTGGGCACCGGGATCAACGCCCACCCTCAGTTCGCTGCCGGCTTCGCGCGCCAGTTGAGCGCTCTCACCCACGTCGAGTTTACCCCTGGCAAAAACCTGTTCGCGCTGATTGGCTCCCAGGATACCGCCGTTGCGCTGTCTGGCCAGCTCAAGACCACCGCCGTGGCGCTGATGAAGATTGCCAACGACCTGCGCTGGATGAACTCCGGCCCCTTGGCCGGCCTGGGTGAAATCGAGCTGCAGGGCCTGCAGCCTGGCTCGTCGATCATGCCGGGCAAGGTCAACCCGGTGATCCCGGAGGCCACCGCCATGGTGGCCGCCCAGGTGATCGGCAACGACGCCACCATCGCTGTTGCTGGCCAGTCGGGCAACTTCGAGCTGAACGTGATGCTCCCGGTGATCGCCCGCAACCTGCTGGAGAGCATCGAGCTGATGGCCAATGCCAGCCGCCTGCTGGCCGACAAGGCCATTGCCAGCTTCAAGGTCAACGAGGGCAAGCTCAAGGAAGCCTTGGCGCGCAACCCGATCCTGGTCACCGCGCTTAACCCGATCATCGGCTACCTCAAGGCCGCCGAAATTGCCAAGACAGCCTACAAAGAGGGCCGTCCGATCATCGATGTCGCACTGGAGCACACCGACCTGTCGCGCGACCAGCTGGAGGCACTGCTGGATCCGGAAAAACTCACCGCTGGCGGCATCTGACCCGCCGTAGCGCCCAGAGGACTAACGTCATGCAGCATTGGAGACGCACCACCGAGGCCGCCAACCGCCTGTTCGAACAGGGCGAGCTGGTCGATGCCCGGGAACACTATCTGCAAGCACTGGCCCTGGCCCAGGTGCTGTTCGAGCGCTGGCATGACGTCGACGAAGCGGTGGCCGCGCTGGTCATCGCCCACCACAACCTGGCCGACCTGCACCTGCGCCTGAACCAGCCGCACGAGAGCGCCGACTACCTGTGCGCCGCCCATCAGCGATTGCTCCAGGCCAGCCAGGAGGCGCGCTTGCCGCAGGCGCTGCGTGATGCAGCGCTGCGCCACAGCGCACGGACCTACACCGAACTGCTGAGTTTCATCGCCGAGTACGGCCAGTACCCGCGTACCGAGCGCCTGCTCAATCGCCATGACGGCCAGGCCAGCGAACTCGCTGCCCAGCCGGACGCGGCGCCCAGAACCCATGCCTACGGAATCCATTGATATGCCGCATACCTTGCCTGCACTGACTTACGCCTACGATGCGCTGGAACCGCACATCGATGCGCAAACCATGGAAATTCACCACACCAAGCACCACCAGACCTACGTCAATGGCCTGAACGCGGCCATCGAGGGCACCGAGTGGGCCGAATGGCCGGTCGAGAAACTGGTCGCTGCGGTCAGGCAGCTGCCCGAGAACCTGCGCGGTGCAGTCACCAATCACGGCGGTGGCCACGCCAACCACAGCTTGTTCTGGTTGGTCATGTCGCCCAAGGGTGGTGGTCAGCCACAAGGCCAGCTGGCCAAGGCCATTGACGCCGAGCTGGGTGGCTTCGAGGCATTCAAGGAGGCATTCACCAAGGCGGCATTGACCCGTTTCGGCAGCGGCTGGGCGTGGCTCAGCGTTACACCGCAGAACACGCTGGTAGTGGAAAGCAGTGGCAACCAGGACAGCCCGCTGATGCACGGCAATACGCCGATCCTTGGCCTGGACGTGTGGGAGCACGCCTATTACCTGAAGTACCAGAACCGTCGCCCTGAATACATTGGCGCGTTCTACAACGTGATCGACTGGGCGGAAGTGGATCGCCGCTATCACGAAGCCTTCAAGTGAGCCGACCCGGTATGCGCGCTGAGGTGATGTCTGTCAGTAGTGTGCGCCTGTTCCGGTTGGCGCTGGGCACCTTGCTGTTGCTGGCCGGCACTGCATTGCTGCTGGCCCGCGGCATCGCCTGGCTGGACCTGGAACCGCGCATGTTGCGTGCCCTGGAGGGCGGGGCACTGTGCGCGCTGGGTACGGCGTTGGGCGCGGTACCGGTGCTGGTGATTCGCAACATGCCGGTGGCTCTGGCCGATACCTTGCTGGGCTTCGGGGCAGGGGTGATGCTGGCGGCCACGGCGTTTTCGCTGATCATCCCCGGGCTGGATGCTGCCCAGGCCATCGGTTTCAGTCCTTGGGGCGCCGGTGGCCTGATCAGCTTCGGCCTGATGCTCGGTGCCTTGTGCCTGTTTCTGGTCGATCTCAAGGTCTCCGGGGCTTCGCCAGAAGCGCTGGTGGGTACCGAGAACCAGCCAGTGATCGCTGCGCGGATCTGGCTGTTCGTGATCGCCATCATCGCCCATAACATCCCGGAGGGCATGGCCATTGGTGTGTCTGCCGGTGGCGGCATGGCCGACGCCGATAGCCTGGCGATGGGCATTGCCTTGCAGGATGTACCCGAAGGGCTGGTGATCGCCCTGGTGCTGGCAGGGGCGGGAATGCCCCGGTTCAAGGCGTTTCTGATCGGTGCCGCTTCTGGTCTGGTCGAGCCACTGGCTGCAGTGGTCTGCGCCTGGCTGGTGAACATGGCGGAGTTGCTGTTGCCGGTGGGCCTGGCCTGTGCGGCTGGGGCGATGTTGCTGGTGGTGACCCAGGAGATCATTCCCGAGTCGCGCAGCAACGGCAATCACCGCTTGGCCAGCCTGGGGCTTTGCATCGGTTTTTGCCTGATGATGGTGATGGATACGGCGATGTCGTGAGTGCGGGCGGACGGGCTTTGAACTCAGGCGAAGATGACTTCTACCCGGCCTTCCCGGCGAGAGCGAGGGGCTGCTTTCACCACGATTTGTACGTCGCGACCAGCACGTAGACCGCAGATGCAAATGTCACGGTACACCGCACGATAAGTGCTTCGGTTGTAGTCCTCCACGACCTCCAGCACGCCCGCTCCGGCGAACCCTTTCAGGCATTTCACCTGCAGATGCTTGCCACCTTCCTGCGCCTGGTGCAGTGCAAAACCGAAGATGTCCTGAACATCCTCAGGTAGGGCTTGAAGGTCCTTTTTGCTGCTGCCTACCCAGTACAGCGTCTTGATTCGTTTGAATGCATCCATAGCCTGGTCCAAATCTATACCTATATAGGTATAAAGGCAGCCACGCAGGAATGCACCCGGACAATTGGCAGGAGATGTTGCAGGTAGGGGCTTACTCGCCTTCGTCGAAGAAGTTGTTGATCAGCGCCACCAGCGCTTCCAGCGCCTCGTCATCCTGCTCCCCTTCGGTGTGCAGGTGCACCTGGGTGCCTTTGCCCGCGGCCAGCATCATCACTGCCATGATGCTCTTGCCGTCCACCAGCTTGTCGGGCGCGCGGCCGACGCGGACCTGGCACGGGAATTTGCCGGCCACGCCGACGAACTTGGCTGCCGCCCGGGCGTGCAGGCCCAGCTTGTTGATGATGGTGATTTCGCGGGCGGGCATCGTGCGGTGGATCCTGTGGGCTAGAGGTCGCGGTGGCGGACCTGGACGTTTTTCAGGGATTGCTGCAGCAGTTGGCCGAGGCGTTCGGTGATGTAGACCGAGCGGTGGTGGCCTCCCGTGCAACCAATGGCGATGGTGACATAGGCGCGGTTGCTGGCAGCAAAGCGTGGCAGCCATTTGAGCAGGTAACTGGAGATGTCGTTGAACATTTCTTCGACGTCCGGCTGTGCGGCCAGGTAATCGATGACCGGTTGTTCCAGGCCGGAATGTTCGCGCAGTTCCGGTTTCCAGTACGGGTTGGGCAGGCAGCGTACGTCGAACACCAGGTCGGCATCGACCGGCATCCCGCGCTTGAAGCCGAACGACTCGACCAGGAAGGCAGTGCCAGGCTCGGGCTGGTTGAGCAGGCGCAGCTTGATCGAATCGCGCAGCTGGTAGAGGTTGAGGCTGGTGGTGTCGATCTTCAGGTCGGCAAGGTCGGCAATCGGCCCCAGCAGTTCGCTTTCAACGCGGATCGCTTCGGCCAGCGAGCGGTCGGCGTTGGTCAGCGGGTGACGCCGGCGGGTTTCCGAGAAGCGCTTGAGCAGGGTGTCTTCGTCGGCATCGAGAAACAGCACATCACACTGGATGTGGCGCCCCCGGGCCTCTGCCAACAGCTCGGGGAAGCGCGACAGGTGGCTGGGCAGGTTGCGCGCATCGATCGATACCGCCACCTTGGGTTGCAGCAGTTCGGTATTGATCAATGCGTTTTCCGCCAGCTGCGGCAGCAGCCCGGCGGGCAGGTTGTCGATGCAGTAGAAACCGTTGTCTTCCAGCACATCGAGGGCGGTGCTCTTGCCGGAGCCGGACCGGCCGCTGACGATGATCAGGCGCATGTTCAGTGCTCGTTCTGTGCGTCCAGGACAACCTGGTACAGGGCCTCGCTGCTACCGGCGGCACGCAGGCGATCGCGGACCTCCTTGCGATCGAGCATGCTGGCGATCTGGCGCAGCAGTTCAAGGTGGGCATCGGTGGCCGCCTCGGGTACCAGCAGGACGAACAGCAGATCCACCGGGGCGCCATCGATGGCGTCGTAGTCGATCGGCGCATCCAGGTGCAACAAGGCACTGACCGGAGAGGCGCAGCCTTCGAGCCGGCAGTGGGGAATGGCAATGCCATTGCCAAAGCCGGTCGAGCCCAGTTTTTCTCGGGCGATGAGCTTTTCGAAGACGTCTTGCATCGCAAGCTCGGGTACTTGCTCGGCAATCAGGTTGGCGACCTTTTCCAGGGCGCGCTTCTTGCTGCCGCCCGGCACGTTCACCAGGGAACGGCCGGGGGTCAGGATGGTTTCAAGTCGGATCATGGATGAGAGGGATCAGCGGGCGGCTGCACCTTGCAGCAGGCTTTGCTGTTTTTCCTTGTGTTTTTTCAGTTGGCGGTCGAGCTTGTCGGCCAAGGCGTCGATCGCTGCATACATGTCTTCGTGTTCCGCGTTGGCAACCACTTCACCGCCAGGAATCTGCAAGGTCGCCTCGACCTTCTGCTGCAGCTTCTCGACTTTCATGATGACCTGCACGTTGGTGATCTTGTCGAAGTGACTTTCCACGCGAGCGAGCTTTTCAAGCACATAATCGCGCAGTGGCTGGGTGACTTCTACATGCTGTCCACTGATATTGACTTGCATACAGCTTCTCCTTTGTTGCCCGTGCATAAAGAGGCAGGTATTGCACCTGCCCCGCAAACGCTGTGGCACATCCGGGGGCTACATCAGTCGCTTGCGCTCGCTCGACGGTGCGATGCCGAGGGACTCGCGGTACTTGGCGACGGTGCGACGGGCTACCTGGATGCCTTGTGCCTCCAGTAAACCAGCGATCTTGCTGTCACTCAATGGCTTTTTCTGATTTTCCGCTGCAACCAGTTTCTTGATGATCGCGCGGATCGCCGTAGACGAGCATTCACCGCCTTCGGCGGTGCTGACGTGGCTGGAGAAAAAGTATTTCAGTTCGTAGATACCGCGCGGGGTGTGCATGTATTTCTGCGTGGTCACCCGCGAAATGGTCGACTCATGCATGCCTACCGCTTCGGCGATGTCATGCAGGACCAGTGGCTTCATCGCTTCGTCGCCGTGGTCGAGGAAGCCGCGCTGGTGCTCGACGATCTGCGTGGCGACCTTCATCAGCGTTTCGTTGCGGCTTTGCAGGCTCTTGATGAACCAGCGCGCCTCTTGCAACTGGTTGCGCATGAAGGTGTTGTCGGCGCTGGTGTCGGCGCGGCGGACAAAGCCTGCGTACTGCGGGTTGACCCGCAGGCGCGGGATCGCTTCCTGGTTCAGTTCGACCAGCCAGCGGTCGCTGTCCTTGCGCACGATCACGTCAGGCACCACGTATTCCGGTTCGCTCGACTCGATCTGCGAGCCGGGCCGCGGGTTGAGGCTCTGTACCAGTTCGATCACCTGGCGCAGTTCGTCTTCCTTGAGCTTCATGCGGCGCATCAGCTGGCTGTAGTCGCGGCTGCCGAGCAGGTCGATGAAGTCGGTGACCAGGCGCTGGGCTTCGCCCATCCACGGCGTGCTGGCGGGCAGCTGGCGCAATTGCAGCAGCAGGCATTCGCCCAGGGTGCGGGCGCCGACGCCTGCCGGCTCGAACTGCTGGATGCGGTGCAGTACCGCTTCGACCTCGTCCAGTTCGATGTCCAGCTCCGGGTCGAAGCCTGCGCAGATTTCTTCGAGGGTGTCTTCCAGGTAGCCCTGGCCGTTGATGCTGTCGATCAGGGTGACGGCGATCAGGCGGTCGGTATCGGACATCGGTGCCAGGTTAAGCTGCCACAGCAGGTGGCTTTGCAGGCTTTCGCCGGCCGATGTGCGGGTGGTGAAGTCCCACTCGTCGTCATCGTTGCTCGGCAGGCTGCTGGCGCTGGTCTGGTAGATGTCTTCCCAGGCCGTGTCGACCGGCAGCTCGTTGGGGATTCGCTCGTTCCACTCACCGTCTTCCAGGGTTTCGGCACTGCTGGTGCTTTCCTGGAAGCTGTTGTCCTGAACTTCGGCGGCCGGCTTGTTCTCGGCGTTGTCCGCCATCGGGTCGCTGTTGTCGAAGTCGTCGCCGTCTTCCTGACGTTCGAGCATCGGATTGGACTCCAGCGCTTCCTGGATTTCCTGCTGGAGGTCCAGGGTGGAGAGCTGAAGTAGGCGGATGGCCTGTTGCAACTGCGGGGTCATCGTCAGTTGCTGGCCCATTTTTAGGACGAGCGATGGTTTCATGGCTGGGGCTTAATACCTTGTTCGCCGGCGCGCATGCGCCATCCACTACACGAGGGCGCCGGAGCGCCAAATTCAAGCAAGTTTTATGCCTTAAATTGTAGCGTTTGCCTAGAGCACTGTAACAACTTAAGCCCCTACAGGGCGTTATTGCCAGCGCTCCGGGCAGGTCCCAGGGGTCAGAGCCGGAACTCGTGGCCCAGGTAGACCTCCTTGACCAGGTCGTTGGCCAGGATGGTCTCGGCGTCACCTTCGGCGATCAGTCGGCCGTCGTTGACGATATAGGCGGTTTCGCAGATATCCAGGGTTTCACGGACGTTGTGGTCGGTGATCAGTACACCGATGCCCTTGGCCTTGAGGTGGTGGATGATCTGCTTGATGTCGCCCACGGAGATCGGGTCGACACCGGCAAAAGGTTCGTCCAGCAGGATGAACTTCGGTGCGGTGGCCAGGGCGCGGGCGATTTCGACCCGGCGGCGTTCACCACCGGAAAGGCTCATGCCGAGGTTGTCGCGGATGTGGCTGATGTGGAACTCCTGCAGCAGGCTTTCCAGCTCCTTGCGCCGGCCTTCGCGGTCGATGTCCTTGCGGGTCTCGAGAATGGCCATGATGTTGTCGGCTACCGACAGCTTGCGGAAGATCGAGGCTTCCTGCGGCAGGTAGCCAATACCGGCGCGGGCGCGGCCGTGCATGGGCTGGTGGCTGACATCGAGGTTGTCGATCAGCACGCGCCCCTGGTCGGCCTGGACCAGGCCGACGATCATGTAGAAGCAGGTGGTCTTGCCGGCGCCGTTGGGGCCGAGCAGGCCGACGATCTGCCCGCTGTCGATCGACAGGCTGACATCACGCACGACTTGCCGCCCCTTGTAGCTCTTGGCCAGGTGCTGGGCTTTGAGGGTTGCCATTTACTCGGCCTTCTTCTTCGGCTGGATCACCATGTCGATGCGCTGACGTGGTTGAGTCACGTTGCCACCGCGACCGGCGGTCGCAACCTGGGTCTTGGTGTTGTAGACGATCTTCTCGCCTTCGGTGGTGTTGCCTTCGTTCTCGACCTTGGCGCGGTCGGTGAGGATCACCGTGTCCTTCTGCGCCTGGTACTGGATGGTCACCGCCCAGCCTTTCATCTTGTCAGGCTTGGCCGTGCTCTGCTGCTGCTCGAAGTAGGCCAGGTTGCCCACCGAGGTCACCACGTCGATATCGCCATTGGCGGCACGGGTCATGGTCACGGTGTTGCCTTTGATCATCATCGAGCCCTGGGTGATGATCACATCGCCGGTGTAGGTGGCCACGCCCTGCTTGTCGTCCAGGTGCGCGTTGTCGGCCTGGATGCGAATAGGCTGGTCACGGTCGGTCGGCAGGGCGAAGGCGCTCGCGCTTCCCAGTGCTGCGCTCAGGCTGAGCAAAAGGGGGAGGGTTTTAACGAGCCTCATACTGTCCTCTTACGTTAGAGAGCAAGTCCATCTTGCCTTCTTTCAAATACGCTTTCATTCCATTGCCCGTAGTTGTGCCACCGGCGCCGTCGATTCTAACGGCTTGCTCGGTCTGCGCATATTGCTTCTGCGGGAATACGGTCATGCGGGAGCTGGTAACGACGAGTTCACGCTGCCTTTCGTCGGTGCGTTGCACGCGGACCTTGTCGATCAGTTCGACCTCGGTGCCATCCGGGTTGACCTCGGCACGTACGCTTTGCACATGCCAAGGGTACTCGGTGCCGCGGTACAAGTGCAGGTCGGGCGTGGTCAGCAGGGTGACTTCGCTGGCCCTCAGGTGCTCTACCTTGTCGGCGGTCATTTCGTATTGCAGCTTGCCGTCGGGCATGAACTGCACGCTGTGCGCATTGATCGCGTAATAGTCGATGGCGCTTTCGTCAACCTGGGCAACCGGCTTTTCGAGGAAGCTCTCGGGGCTGACATTCCAGTAGCCGATTGCCGCCAGCAGGGCGGCAACCACTGCGAACAGTGCAATATTGCGGGCTTTCTTGCTGAACATGGGCAGCCTTAAAGGTAGTTGGCGTTGGCAGCGTCCAGGGTGCCCTGGGCCTGCATGATCAGTTCGCAGAACTCGCGCGCAGCACCTTCGCCACCGCGTGCCTGGGTTACCCCGTGGGCGTGCTGGCGAACGAACGGTGCAGCGTTGGCTACGGCGATACCCAGGCCCACCCGGCGGATCACCGGCAGGTCGGGCAGGTCGTCGCCCAGATAGGCGACCTGTTCATAGCTTAGGCCCAGTTCGGCGAGCAGGCCGTCGAGCACGACCAATTTGTCTTCGCGGCCCTGGTAGAGGTGAGGGATGCCGAGGTTTTTCGCCCGGCGCTCTACCACTGGCGTCTTGCGCCCGCTGATGATTGCCGTGGTTACGCCCGAGGCCATGAGCATCTTGATGCCCTGGCCATCGAGGGTGTTGAAGGTCTTGAACTCGCTGCCATCTTCGAGGAAGTAGAGGCGGCCATCGGTGAGCACGCCGTCGACGTCGAAAACGGCGAGCTTGATCGCCTTGGCGCGTTGCATCAGATCGTGGGTCATCGCTTCGTTCTCCTTTACATCACGCCGGCGCGCAGCAGGTCGTGCATGTTCAGGGCGCCGGTCGGGCGGTCGTCCTTGTCCACGACCACGAGGGCGCTGATCTTGTGGTCTTCCATTATCTTCAGGGCCTCGGCGGCGAGCATCTCGGCGCGTGCCGTCTTGCCATGCACGGTCATCACCTGATCGATCAGTGTGGTGTGCACGTCGATGTTGCGGTCCAGGCTGCGGCGCAGGTCGCCGTCGGTGAAGATCCCGGCCAGCTTGCCATCGGCGCCGACGATCACGGTCATGCCCAGGCCTTTGCGGGACATTTCAAGGAGCGCATCCTTGAGCAGCGTGCCGCGATGTACCTGGGGCAATTCGTCACCGGCGTGCATGACGTTCTCGACCTTGAGCAGCAGGCGGCGGCCCAAGGCGCCGCCAGGGTGCGAGAAGGCGAAGTCCTCGGCGGTGAAGCCGCGGGCCTCGAGCAGGGCGATGGCCAGCGCGTCACCCAGCACCAGGGCCGCGGTGGTGGAAGAGGTCGGGGCCAGGTTCAGCGGGCAGGCTTCCTGGGTGACGCTGGCGTCGAGGTTGACCTCGGCGGCCTGGGCCAGGGGGGAGTCCGGGTTGCCGGTCAGGCTGATCATCTGGATCCCCAGGCGCTTGATCAGCGGCAGCAGGGTAACGATCTCGGCGGTGCTGCCAGAATTGGACAGGGCCAGTATGACGTCGTCGCGGGTGATCATGCCCATGTCGCCATGGCTGGCTTCGGCCGGATGCACGAAGAACGCTGGCGTGCCGGTGCTGGCCAGGGTGGCGGCGATCTTGTTGCCGATATGCCCCGATTTGCCCATGCCGACCACCACGACCCGACCCTTGCTCGCCAGGATCAGCTCGCAGGCCTTGACGAAATTGGCGTCGATGCGGGCCACCAGGCCTTCTACGGCCTCGAGTTCCAGGCGCAGGGTGCGCTGGGCGGAGTGGATCAGCTCGCTGGATTGGCTCATGTCGAAAAGCAATGCCTGATTAAAAGGCGGCGATTATAGCCGCAATACAAGAAAGCCTCACCCTTTCGATTGCCCTCGCAAGTGTCATCAAAGCCTGTCGTTGGCCTGAACGACCTGTTCCATGCCCTTGGGGGCAGGTGGTCAGCGGTGCTATAGTTCGCCGCTATTCGGCCTGCCAAAGGTGCGTGTGCCTTCACGATGAAGGCCAGCGTCCATTAGTGCGAGGCTGCACTAGCAAGGAGTCTAGATGAGTGTGGATAGCGCCTACGCGGTCGAGTTGAAGGGAGTCACCTTCAAGCGCGGTTCGCGCAGCATTTTCAGCAATGTCGACATCCGTATCCCGCGCGGCAAGGTCACCGGGATCATGGGGCCGTCGGGTTGCGGCAAGACCACGCTGCTACGCCTGATGGGCGCGCAGCTACGGCCGTCGAGCGGCGAAGTGTGGGTGGCGGGGCAGAACCTGCCGAGCCTTTCGCGCAGCGACCTGTTCGACGCACGCAAGCAGATGGGCGTGCTGTTCCAGAGCGGCGCGCTGTTTACCGATCTCGACGTGTTCGAGAACGTCGCGTTTCCATTGCGCGTGCATACCCAGCTTTCGGACGAGATGATCCGCGACATCGTGTTGATGAAACTGCAGGCTGTCGGCCTGCGCGGTGCCATCGACCTGATGCCGGACGAACTGTCCGGCGGCATGAAGCGCCGCGTGGCGCTGGCCCGGGCCATTGCCCTGGACCCACAGATCCTGATGTACGACGAACCGTTCGTCGGCCAGGACCCGATTGCCATGGGCGTGCTCGTGCGGCTGATCCGTCTGCTCAACGATGCCCTGGGCATCACCAGCATCGTGGTCTCCCACGACTTGGCCGAAACCGCCAGTATCGCCGACTACATCTATGTGGTCGGTGATGGCCAGGTGCTGGGCCAGGGCACACCCGACGAGTTGATGGGCTCGGACAATCCGCGCATTCGCCAGTTCATGAAAGGCGACCCGGACGGCCCGGTGCCATTCCACTTTCCCGCGCCTGACTACCGCGCCGATCTGCTGGGGGCGCGGTGATGCGCAGAAAATCCTTACTCGAACGTATCCGCCTGCTCGGGCGCTCGGCGATCGACGTGCTGGCGGTGCTCGGGCGTTCGTGCCTGTTCCTGTTCCATGCACTGATCGGGCGTGGCGGCATCGGCGGCGGCTTCCAGTTGCTGACCAAGCAGCTGTACTCGGTGGGCGTGCTGTCGCTGGCGATCATCGTCGTTTCCGGGGTGTTCATCGGCATGGTGCTGGCCCTGCAGGGCTACAGCATCCTGACCAAGTACGGCTCCGAGCAGGCGGTCGGGCAGATGGTCGCCCTGACCTTGCTGCGTGAGCTCGGCCCGGTGGTCACCGCGCTGCTGTTCGCCGGCCGCGCCGGCTCTGCGCTGACCGCCGAAATCGGCAACATGAAATCCACCGAGCAGCTGTCGAGCCTGGAAATGATCGGCGTCGACCCGCTCAAGTACATCGTCGCGCCACGCCTGTGGGCCGGTTTCATCTCGCTGCCGCTGCTGGCGCTGATCTTCAGCGTGGTCGGCATCTGGGGTGGTTCGTGGGTCGCAGTCGACTGGCTGGGCGTTTACGAAGGCTCGTTCTGGGGCAACATGCAGAACAGCGTTTCCTTTACCGACGACGTGCTCAACGGGCTGATCAAGAGCCTGGTATTCGCCTTCGTCACGACCTGGATTGCCGTATTCCAGGGGTACGACTGCGAACCCACCTCAGAGGGGATCAGCCGTGCCACCACCAAGACCGTGGTCTATGCCTCGTTGGCAGTACTGGGTCTGGACTTTATTCTGACCGCCTTGATGTTTGGAGATTTCTGATGCAAAACCGCACCCTGGAAATCGGTGTCGGCCTGTTCCTCCTGGCCGGGATCCTGGCGCTGCTGCTGCTGGCCCTGCGTGTCAGCGGGCTGTCGGCCAGCCCGAGCAGCGATACCTATAAAGTTTATGCGTACTTCGACAATATCGCCGGTTTGACGGTCAGAGCTAAAGTGACCATGGCCGGTGTGACGATCGGCAAGGTCACCGCCATCGATCTGGACCGTGATTCCTACACCGGTCGGGTGACGCTGCAACTGGACAAGGCGGTCAACAACCTGCCGACCGACTCCACTGCTTCGATCCTGACCGCCGGCTTGCTTGGTGAGAAGTACATCGGTATCAGCGTGGGCGGTGAAGAAGACGTGCTCAAGGATGGCTCGACCATCCACGACACGCAGTCGGCGCTGGTACTGGAAGATCTGATTGGCAAGTTCCTGCTCAACTCTGTTGGCAAGGAACCAAAAGAAGCGCAACCGGCTAATTAAGGAGTTTCCATGATTTCGATCCTGCGACGTGGCCTGCTGGTGCTGCTGGCGGCCTTCCCCCTGATGGCGCTGGCCGCGCAGTCGCCGCACGACGTGGTGCAGAGCACCACCACCGAACTGCTCGGCGACCTCAAGGCCAACAAGGAGCAGTACAAGACCAACCCGAATGCCTTCTACGATTCGCTCAACCGCATTCTCGGTCCGGTAGTGGATGCTGAAGGCATCTCGAAAAGCATCATGACCGTCAAGTACTCGCGCAAGGCCACCCCTGCGCAGATTCAGCGCTTCCAGGACAACTTCAAGCGCAGCCTGTTTCAGTTTTATGGCAATGCGCTGCTGGAGTACAACAACCAGGGCATCACCGTCGACCCGGCCAAGGCTGATGACGGCAAGCGCGCCAGTGTCGGCATGAAGGTTACCGGCAACAACGGTGCGGTCTATCCGGTCCAGTACACCCTGGAAAACCTCGGTGGTGAGTGGAAGGTGCGCAACGTCATCGTCAACGGCATCAACATCGGCAAGCTGTTCCGCGACCAGTTCGCCGACGCCATGCAGCGCAACGGCAACGACCTGGACAAGACCATCGACGGCTGGGCCGGCGAAGTGGCCAAGGCCAAGGAAGCTGCCGACAACTCGCCTGAGAAGACCGTCAAATGAGCGAGGCCGCTGTAACCATGGCCGAGCCGGGCGTGCTGTGCCTGGCCGGTGAACTGGATTACCGCAGCGGGCCGGCCCTGCGCACGCAGGGCAAGGCGCTGATCGGCGCCTGCCGTGAAGCGCGCCTGGTGCTGGACTGTTCGGCCGTGGCGCGCTCCACCAGTGTCGGCCTGTCGCTGCTGCTGGCGTTCATCCGTGACGCCCAGGCAGCCGGCAAGGCCTTCGAAGTGCGCGGCATGCCCGACGACATGCGGGAAATCGCCGGGGTCTATGACCTCGATGAGGTGCTGGCAAGCTGATGGCTTGGCAGTGATCGGAGGCCCCTCGGTCGCGCGCCCCTTCGTTGGGCTTCGCAGGCGAGGGGCTTTTTTGTATGATGGCCGACCCGTGCGCATCGGGCGCCGATTGAGGTTGAGCATGCAGGCCGTAGAAGTTAAGAGCTTCCTTGAAGAGAAATTGCCGGGATCCCGGGTCGAAGTTGAAGGCGAAGGCTGCAACTTCCAGTTGAACGTGATCAGCGACGAGTTGGCTGGCCTGAGCCCGGTCAAACGTCAGCAGGCGATCTATGCTCACCTGAATCCGTGGATTGCCAATGGCAGCATCCATGCGGTAACCATGAAATTTTTCAGCAGCGCAGCCTGGGCTGAGCGCACCTGAGCCAACTTGGCGGCGAGACACCAATGGACAAACTGATTATTACTGGCGGCGCTCGTCTTGACGGCGAGATCCGCATTTCCGGCGCGAAAAACGCGGCCCTGCCGATCCTGGCGGCGACCCTGCTGGCCGATGGCCCGGTCACCGTGGGCAACCTGCCGCACCTGCACGACATCACCACCATGATCGAGCTGTTCGGGCGCATGGGCATCGAGCCTGTGATCGACGAAAAGCTGGCGGTGGAAATCGACCCGCGCACCATCAAGACCCTGGTAGCCCCTTACGAGCTGGTCAAGACCATGCGCGCCTCGATCCTGGTGCTCGGCCCCATGGTCGCGCGCTTCGGTGAAGCCGAAGTGGCACTGCCAGGTGGCTGCGCCATCGGTTCGCGCCCGGTCGATCTGCACATCCGCGGCCTTGAGGCCATGGGTGCGAAGATCGAAGTCGAAGGCGGCTACATCAAGGCCAAAGCCCCTGAAGGCGGCCTGCGCGGCGCGCACTTCTTCTTCGACACCGTCAGCGTGACCGGTACCGAGAACATCATGATGGCCGCAGCCCTGGCCAAAGGCCGCAGCGTGCTGCAGAACGCCGCGCGCGAGCCTGAAGTGGTCGACCTGGCCAACTTCATCAACGCCATGGGTGGCAAGGTCCAGGGCGCCGGTACCGACACCATCACCATCGATGGCGTCGAGCGCCTGCACTCGGCCCACTACCGCGTCATGCCTGACCGTATCGAGACCGGCACCTACCTGGTCGCCGCTGCCGTGACCGGTGGCCGCGTCAAGGTCAAGGACACCGACCCGACCATCCTCGAAGCGGTACTGGAAAAACTCAAGGAAGCGGGTGCCGACCTCACCACGGGTGAGGACTGGATCGAGCTGGACATGCACGGCAAGCGGCCGAAAGCCGTCAACCTGCGCACCGCCCCGTACCCGGCGTTCCCGACCGACATGCAGGCGCAGTTCATCTCGCTGAACGCCATTGCCGAAGGCACTGGCGCGGTCATCGAGACGATCTTCGAGAACCGGTTCATGCACGTGTACGAAATGCACCGCATGGGCGCGCAGATCCAGGTCGAAGGCAACACCGCGATCGTCACTGGCGTACCGGCCCTCAAAGGGGCTCCGGTAATGGCCACCGACCTGCGTGCCTCCGCCAGCCTGGTGCTGTCGGCACTGGTTGCCGAAGGCGATACCCTGATCGACCGCATCTACCACATCGACCGTGGTTACGAGTGCATCGAGGAAAAACTGCAGATGCTCGGCGCGAAAATCCGCCGCGTACCGGGCTAGTTGTGGGAGCGAGCGTGCTCGCGAAGAGGCCGCCGCGATGCATGGCACCGGCTCTGCCGGTGTTCGCGGGCAAGCCCGCTCCTACAGAGTCATCGCAAGAATTGAATGCGGTCGGGCTGTAGCAGCCCGGCCGGCAGTAGCCGCTTAAGGACCGACGTTCCAATGTTGACCATCGCGCTTTCCAAAGGCCGTATTCTCGACGATACCCTGCCATTGCTGGCCGAGGCCGGTATCGTGCCGACCGAGAACCCGGACAAGAGCCGCAAGCTGATCATCCCTACCACGCAGGACGACGTGCGCCTGCTGATCGTGCGTGCCACCGACGTGCCGACCTATGTCGAGCATGGTGCTGCCGACCTCGGCGTGGCGGGCAAGGACGTGCTGATGGAGTACGGCGGCCAGGGCCTGTATGAGCCGCTGGACCTGCAGATTGCCAAGTGCAAGCTGATGACCGCCGGTGCGGTCGGTGCACCCGAGCCCAAGGGCCGCCTGCGCGTCGCCACCAAGTTCGTCAACGTGGCCAAGCGTTACTACGCCGAGCAGGGCCGCCAGGTCGACATCATCAAGCTGTACGGCTCGATGGAGCTGGCCCCGCTGATCAACCTCGCCGACAAGATCATCGACGTGGTCGACACCGGTAACACCCTGCGTGCCAACGGCCTGGAACCCCAGGAACTGATCGCCACGATCAGCTCGCGCCTGGTGGTCAACAAGGCGTCCATGAAGATGCAGCACGCCCGCATCCAGAGCCTGATCGACACGCTGCGCCAAGCAGTCGAGTCGCGACACCGCGGTTGACTTCTGCGCGCGACCTTTGCTGTCGCGCCCGTCTATCCGCGTCATAGCCACTTTTCTCGGGTGCCCGCGCGGATGGACTGGTAGCCTAGGGCGCCTGAGCATTCGCTAATAATCGAGGCCCTCGCCATGACCGTGTCCACTGCAATTGCCCGTCTCAACGCTGCTGATCCGGATTTCGCCCGACATCTGGATCATCTGCTGAGCTGGGAAAGTGTGTCCGATGACGCGGTCAACCAGCGCGTGCTCGACATCATCAAGGCCGTGCGCGAGCGCGGTGACGCCGCGCTGGTGGAATTCACCCAGCGTTTCGACGGTGTTGACGCCAAAAGCATCGATGACCTGATCCTCGGCCGCGAGCGCCTGGAACTGGCCCTGACCCGCATCACCGACGCCCAGCGTGAAGCCCTGGAGAAAGCCGCCAACCGTGTGCGCCTGTACCACGAGCGGCAGAAGCAGGACTCCTGGCAGTACACCGAAGCCGACGGCACCGTGCTCGGCCAGAAGGTCACCCCGCTGGACCGTGCCGGCCTGTACGTGCCGGGCGGCAAGGCGTCGTACCCGTCGTCGGTGCTGATGAACGCCATTCCGGCCAAGGTCGCCGGCGTCACCGAGGTGGTGATGGTGGTGCCGACCCCGCGTGGCGAGGTCAATGAACTGGTGCTGGCCGCTGCCTGCATCGCCGGTGTCGACCGGGTGTTCACCGTCGGTGGTGCCCAGGCCGTTGCCGCCCTGGCCTATGGCACCGAAAGCGTGCCGCAGGTGGACAAGATCGTCGGCCCGGGCAACATCTACGTGGCTACCGCCAAGCGCCATGTGTTCGGCCAGGTCGGTATCGACATGATCGCCGGCCCTTCGGAAATCCTCGTGGTGTGCGATGGCCAGACCGACCCGGACTGGATCGCCATGGACCTGTTCTCCCAGGCCGAACACGACGAAGACGCCCAGGCCATCCTGGTCAGCCCGGATGCCGCCTTCCTCGACCGCGTGGCCGCCAGCATCGACAAGCTGTTGCCGACCATGGAGCGTGCCGAGATCATCGAGAAGTCGATCAACGGCCGTGGTGCGCTGATCCAGGTGCGCGACATGCAGCAGGCCATCGAAGTGGCCAACCGCATCGCCCCTGAGCACCTCGAGCTGTCGGTCGCCGACCCGCAAGCCTGGCTGCCGCAGATCCGCCACGCCGGCGCGATCTTCATGGGCCGCCACACCAGCGAAGCGCTGGGCGACTACTGCGCCGGCCCCAACCACGTGTTGCCGACCTCCGGCACCGCACGTTTCTCGTCGCCGCTGGGTGTGTATGACTTCCAGAAGCGCTCGTCGATCATCTTCTGCTCCGAGCAGGGCGCATCCGAGCTTGGCCACACTGCTTCGGTCCTGGCCCGTGGCGAGTCGCTGACCGCCCACGCCCGCAGTGCTGAATACCGTATCCTGACCCAAGACAAGGGGAACTGAACATGAGTCGATTCTGGAGCCCCTTCGTCAAGGCGCTGGTGCCGTACGTGCCGGGCGAGCAGCCGAAAATGGCCCGCCTGGTGAAGCTGAACACCAACGAGAACCCGTATGGCCCGTCGCCCAAGGCACTGGAAGCCATGCGCGCTGAGCTGAACGACAACCTGCGCCTGTACCCGGACCCGAACAGCGACCGGCTCAAGCAGGCCGTGGCCGAGTACTACGGTGTCACCCCCGCCCAGGTATTCGTCGGCAACGGCTCGGACGAGGTGCTGGCGCACATCTTCCATGGCTTGTTCCAGCACGATCGCGGCCCGCTGCTGTTCCCGGATGTCAGCTACAGCTTCTATCCGGTGTACTGCGGCTTGTACGGCATCCCATTCGAGCAAGTGGCGCTGGATGAGCAGTTCCAGATCCGCATCGCCGACTACGCCAAGGCCAACGCCGGGATCATCTTCCCCAACCCCAACGCGCCAACCGGCTGCCTGCTGCCGCTGCAAGCGATCGAGCAGTTGTTGCAGGCCAACCGTGATTCGGTCGTGGTGGTGGATGAGGCCTACATCGATTTCGGTGGTGAGACGGCCATCAGCCTGGTGGATCGTTATGACAACCTGCTGGTGACCCAGACCCTGTCGAAATCGCGCTCGCTGGCGGGCCTGCGGGTCGGCTTGGCGGTCGGCCACCCAGACCTGATCGAGGCGCTGGAGCGGATCAAGAACAGCTTCAACTCCTACCCACTGGACCGCATGGCCATCGTCGGTGCCGCGGCGGCGTTCGAAGACCAGGCCTATTTCGAGCAGACTTGCCGCAAGGTGATCGACAGCCGTGAAGCGCTGGTCGAGCAGCTGGTTGCAAAGGGCTTTGAAGTGCTGCCATCGGCGGCCAACTTCATCTTTGCCCGCCACCCGCAGCAGGATGCCGCGCAACTGGCGGCGCGCTTGCGTGAGCAAGGGGTGATCGTACGTCACTTCAAGCAGGAGCGGATTGCCCAGTTCCTGCGTATCACCATTGGCACGCCGCAGATGAACCAGGCGTTGATCGACGCGCTGAACTGAACCTGGCTTGCCGCAGGGGCGGGTTGATCTCGCTCCTGCAGGCGATGCGTGCGCATCAGTAGCTGATTTCCTCGAGGATGAATGGCTTGCTCGCTGGCCGGGTGCGCACCGCTACCGGTGTGTCATCCAGCTCAAGCACGTAGTCGTTGGCCTGGCGCATGCCTTGCGGGTCGGTCCATTGCTGCAGGTAGGCCTGCACGTTCGTGACGACCTGGCCGTTCTTGTGAATGATCACCGTGCCTGACGAGTCGCTGTTCCACAGCAACTTGGCGTCGGCTTCAATGGCCCGTGCCTTGCGTACGCCCGTAGCGCCCAGCAGTGGCGTGCCATCGAGCCTCCATTCCGGCTTCAGGTCGAGCCCCATGTGCCTGAGCACGGTCGGGGCCACCGAGGTCTGCGCCGCGTAGCCATACAAATTGTTGGGCCCTGGGTTGTCTTCTGGAATGCTGGGCTGGTTCAACTCTTCGTTCAGCGGCTTGTTGCTGGCAATGAAGACCGTCTTCTCCTGCTCGGTCACGCCACCGTGGCCTGAGCCCCAGAAATCACGACCGTGGTCGGTGCATACGATCACCAGCCAGTCCTCCTGCGGGTTCTTGTAGGCACGCTCCTCGACCTTGTCCAACAGGCGCCCCAGCCTGTCGTCAGCTTCGCGCAGGGCAAACTGGTAGGCCGGGCCGAAGCCACTGGCGTGGCCGGCTTCATCGGGTTCGTCGAGCTGGATGAAGGTGAAGTCGGCAGGTGTGTTTTCGAGGATTTCCAGGGTTCGGTCGGTGACCCGCTCATCGTCCAGGCCGCTTTCGCGCACATTGTTGCCTTGCGCATCCTCCAGCAGGAAGGCGGTATTGATCGGCGACCAGTTGACGACGCTGGAGAGGTAAGCGCTCGGCAAGGCCTCACGCAGCCGTTTGAACAGGCTGGGGAATTCGGGGTCGATCCGCAGGGACTCGGCGTTTGAAATGACGCCGTGCTTGTTCGCCCATACGCCGGTAAGCAAGGTCATCCAGCCTGGGCCACTGATGGTCGGCTGTTCGCTTGCACGGCCATTGACGCCACCGGCATAGGCTTTGCCAGAGAACAGGCGCCGCTGCAGGTGGGTATCCCCGCCCAGTTGTTCGTAGTGCTGCAACTGCACGCCGTCCATGCCGATGAGAAGTGTCTTGGGGTGTATGGGGGATTGTCTGGGCTCGCAGCCTTTGAAGAACAGGCCGAGCAGCAGGGCAGCTGCAAGCAGCGCAACCCACCGCAATGCTTTGGAAATGGACATGTATGGCGCCTTGATGGAGTCGCGCCAAGCGTTACAACACGGCATTGCGCTGACAACTGGTAGAAATGCCAGTTGAATTGATGTCTGGAAGGTGTTCCGTTAAGCTTCGTCAATTCATCGGATGATTGGTTGAGTGAAATGAGCAGTGAATTGACCAGGCGATCGCTGGTCGAACTCGCCGTAGAGCGCATGCGTGAGCGTATTCTCCAAGGCGACTGGCAAGTCGGGCAGCGTCTGCCGACCGAGCCGGTGCTGGCGCTGGAGTTGGGCATCAGTCGCAATACCGTGCGCGAAGCCATGCGTGTGCTGGCATTCAGTGGCCTGGTGGAGATCCGCCAGGGGGACGGCAGCTACCTGCGCACCTGCCAGGACCCGCTGCAAGCCGTGCAGGCCTTGTCGCGCTGCACCCTGGAGCAGGCACGCGAGACACGGCATATCCTTGAAACCGAGGCGATCGGCCTCGCCGCGTTGCGCCGTACCGACGAGGACCTGCAAGCCTTGCGCGCTGCACTGGCGGGCAGTGCCGAGCATTTTCACGGTGATGTCGATACCTACGTCAGTTGCGACCTGGTGTTTCACCAGCGCCTGATCGATGCCGCGCACAACCCGGCACTGAGCGAGCTGTACCGCTACTTTTCCGGGGTGGTGGCCGCTGCGCTGCAACACAACATGGCGACCGTGCCACGCAGCCAGGCGACCTTCGACCTGCACGGGCAGATCCTCGACGCCATCGAACAACGCGATCCGGAGCGGGCCAAAGCCCTGAGCCGGACCCTCATCGAATCCTGAAGACGAGAAGGCCATGGCTGAACCAATGACCCGAGACGCGCCTGCCCGCGAAAGAGAACTGGAAGAACTGCTGATCGACGCCGAGGCCGACGATGCCCAGGTGCAACAACATACGCCGGCCCTGCAGCGGCCCTGGCTGTTGTTGCTGGGCCTGGTGCTGGTGGCACTGAACCTGCGCCCGGCGTTGTCGAGCATGGCGCCCGTGCTTGGCCAGGTTGCGGCGGGGCTCGGCCTGAATGCCTCCGAGGCCGGTTTGCTGACCACCTTGCCGGTGCTCTGCCTGGGGCTGTTCGCACCGCTGGCGCCGGTCCTGGCGCGCCGCTTCGGCAGCGAACGGGTGATCCTGGGTATCCTGCTCACCCTGGCGCTGGGTATCGTGGTGCGCAGCGCCCTGGGGGCTGCCGGGGTGTTCATCGGCAGCGTGATGGCCGGGGCCAGCATCGGCATCATCGGGGTGTTGTTGCCGGGTATCGTCAAGCGCGACTTCCCACGGCACGCGGGCACCTTGACCGGCGTCTACACCATGGCGCTGTGCCTGGGGGCGGCCATGGCCGCCGGGGCCACGGTGCCAATGACCCAGCATTTCGATGACAACTGGGCCCTTGGCCTGGGCTTCTGGATGATACCGGCGCTATTGGCCATGCTCGTCTGGTTGCCGCAAGCGCGTCAGGGCCACGGCCTGCACAAGGCGGCCTACCGGGTGCGCGGGCTGTGGCGAGACCCGCTGGCGTGGCAGGTAACGCTGTACATGGGCTTGCAATCGTCGCTGGCGTACATCGTCTTTGGCTGGTTGCCGTCGATCCTCATCGGCCGTGGCCTGAGCCCGACCGAGGCCGGCCTGGTGCTGTCCGGCTCGGTGATCGTGCAGCTGGTCAGCTCGCTGGGCGCACCCTGGCTGGCGACCCGGGGCAAGGACCAGCGCCTGGCCATCGTGATCGTCATGCTGGTGACCTTGGCGGGGCTGTTCGGTTGCCTGTATGCACCTGTCGACGGGCTGTGGGGCTGGGCGGTGCTGCTGGGGCTGGGGCAGGGCGGTACTTTCGCCTTGGCCCTTACGTTGATCGTGCTGCGCTCGAAGGATGCCCATGTGGCGGCGAACCTGTCGAGCATGGCGCAAGGGGTGGGTTATACCCTGGCGTCCATGGGCCCGTTTGCGGTCGGCCTGGTGCATGACCTGACCGGGGGCTGGGCGGCGGTGGGCTGGATTTTCGCTGTGCTGGGTGTCGGGGCGATCGTGTTCGGGCTTGGCGCCGGGCGGGCTTTGCATGTGCAGGCGAGCAGCGAAAAACTCTGACATCGAGGCCGGTACTGGCGTAATGCAGGCGGGGCAGATTATCGTGCAGCTTCCCATTCCCAGGACGGACCAGCCCCCCATGAGCGACGCCAACCGTGACCTGATCACCCGCTTCTACCAGGCCTTCCAGCGCCTGGATGCCGAGGCCATGGTGGCCTGCTACAGCGACGACATTGTCTTCAGCGATCCGGTGTTCGGCACCCTGCGTGGCCGCGACGTCGGTGACATGTGGCGCATGCTCACCACCCGCGCCAAGGACTTTTCGCTGACGTTCGACCAGGTCCGTGCCGACCCGCGCAGCGGCTGCGCGCACTGGGTTGCAACCTACCTGTTCAGCCAGACCGGCCGCACCGTGGTCAACGATATCCAGGCACGCTTCGTCATTCGCGACGGGTTGATCTGCCAGCATGACGACACGTTCGACCTGTGGCGCTGGTCGCGTCAGGCGCTGGGGGTGCCAGGGGTATTGCTGGGTTGGTCACCCCTGCTGCAGAACAAGGTGCGCCAGCAGGCCTTCAAAGGCCTGCGAGCGTTCCAGCAGGCGAGCTGAGCGGTTAAGCTGTCGGCCATGAGCATCGTCAACGAAGTCACCGAAACCCCGCTATGCAAGCCGTGGTACGTGTACCTGGTGCGGGCTGCCAATGGCTCGCTGTACTGCGGCATCAGCGATGACCCGCAGCGGCGTTTCGCGGCCCACCAGAAGGGCCAGGGCGCCCGCTATTTCAAGACCAGCCCGGCACAGGCGCTGGTCTACGTCGAACAATGGCCGGACAAGGGCGAGGCGCTGCGCCAGGAGCGCCTGGTGAAGAAGTTGCGCAAGTCAGCCAAGGAGGCGCTGGTCGCCTCCTATGTGGCCGTCTGATCAGTCCTTGCGGCGCTTGAGCTGATCCACCAGCGTGGTCGGCAGGCCTTTGATGATCAGGGTCCCGGCGGCCTCGTCATATTCCACCTTGTCACCCAGCAGGTGCGCCTCGAAGCTGATCGACAGGCCTTCGGCGCGCCCGGTGAAACGGCGGAACTGGTTGAGGGTGCGTTTGTCCGCAGGGATTTCCGGCGACAGGCCGTAGTCCTTGTTGCGGATGTGGTCGTAGAACGCCTTTGGGCGGTCTTCGTCGATCAGGCTCGACAGTTCTTCCAGGGTCACCGGCTCACCCAGCTTGGTCTGGGTGGTGGCGTACTCGACCAGGGTCTGGGTCTTTTCGCGGGCGGCTTCTTCCGGCAGGTCCTCGCTTTCGACGAAGTCGCTGAAGGCCTTGAGCAGGGTGCGCGTCTCGCCGGGGCCGTCGACGCCTTCCTGGCAGCCGATGAAGTCGCGGAAGTAGTCCGACACCTTCTTGCCGTTCTTGCCCTTGATGAACGAGATGTACTGCTTGGAGTTCTGGTTGTTCTTCCACTCCGACAGGTTGATGCGCGCCGCCAGGTGCAGCTGGCCGAGGTCCAGGTGGCGCGACGGTGTCACGTCCAGCTCGGCATTCACGGCCACGCCTTCGCTGTGGTGCAGCAGGGCGATGGCCAGGTAGTCGGTCATGCCTTGCTGGTAGTGGGCGAACAGGATGTGGCCGCCGGTGGAGAGGTTGGACTCTTCCATCAGCTTTTGCAGGTGCTCGACCGCCACCCGGCTGAACGCGGCGAAGTCTTTCTCGTCTTCCAGGTACTGCTTCAGCCAGCCACTCAGCGGGTAGGCGCCGGACTCGCCGTGGAAGAAGCCCCAGGCCTTGCCTTGCTTGGCGTTGTAGCTGTCGTTGAGGTCGGCCAGGAGGTTTTCGATGGCGTCCGATGCGCCCAGTTCGGTATCCCGTGCATGGAGCACGGCGGGGCTGCCATCGGGCTTCTTGTCGATCAGGTGAACGATGCAATGACGGATTGGCATGGAATTCTCGGTGAGTCCGGGGCGGCCACAAGCCGCGCTGCAAAAGTCGTCCAGTTTAACCCAGACGACAGGCGCTGCAGTGGCCGGATGTTGGCAGAAATGCCGGTTGTTCGTTTTTTGTTCAAATTTGTGGGTTTTCGGCTAAAACCCCCGAAAAACCTGCACTAAATCGAAGCGGGTAGCGGATATTTATCCCTTCCTGTGGTAGCTTTGCGCCGTCTTGCGCCCCCCTGTGTGGCGCATTGCTGGCAGTGTGCTCATGCCGTGTCGAACCAAACGCCGATTTACGCATCTACATGCGCGATTGGCGCGGCCCTCCAGAACGCAGGGGCTGGCCCGATAACGTCGTAGAACGCTGCATAACCACTGAATTAGATAGGGAAGGAACACCACCATGGCATTGACCAAAGACCAACTGATTGCCGATATCGCTGAAGCCATCGACGCGCCAAAAACCACCGCTCGCAATGCGCTGGAGCAACTGGGCCAGATCGTTGCCGACCAACTGGAAAACGGCGCTGAAATCACCCTGCCAGGCATCGGCAAGCTGAAAGTCTCCGAGCGTCCTGCCCGTACCGGCCGCAACCCTTCGACTGGCGCTGCCATCGAAATCGCTGCCAAGAAAGTCGTCAAGTTCGTACCGGCCAAAGGCCTGACCGACGCAGTCAACAAGTAATCGGTTGACGCATTGACGAAACCGCGCCCGGCTTGCCCGGGCGCGGTTTTTTCATGCCTGCGATTTACCCAGGGCGTGCCAGGCCTGGCGAGCGGTGGCGTCCTGGAAGCTCCAGGCGACCATGCGGCTCTGCTTCTGGCCCTGGCCCATCTCGGTGATGCGCACGGCCTTGGCGCCGGCCTTCTTCAGCGCCGCCTCGATGCCCGGCAGGTTGCTGGCCTTGGACACCAGGCTGGTGAACCACAGCACCTGCTGGGCGTATTGCACGCTTTCGCCGACCAGCTGGGTGACGAAGCGGATCTCGCCGCCCTCGCACCACAGTTCGTTGTTCTGCCCGCCGAAATTGAGCACCGGTAGTTTGCGCTTGGGGTCCTGCTTGCCGAGGTTCTTCCACTTGCGCTGGCTGCCACGGGTGGCTTCCTCGCGCGAGGCATGGAAGGGCGGGTTGCACAGGGTCAGGTCGAAGCGCTCGTCCGCTTGCAGCAGGCCGCTGAGGATGTGCTTGGGGTTGGCTTGCTGGCGCAGGCTGATGCCCTTGCTCAAACCGTTGGCTTGGACGATGGCCTTGGCCGAGGCCAGGGCAACCGGGTCGATGTCCGAGCCGAGGAAGCGCCAGCGGTAATCGCTATGGCCGAGCAGCGGGTAGATGCAGTTGGCGCCAACTCCGATGTCCAGTGCGCGAACCGGGGCGCCCCTGGGTACCTCGCCGGCATTGTCCTCGGCCAGCAGGTCGGCAGCCACGTGGAGGTAGTCGGCGCGGCCGGGAATCGGCGGGCACAGGTAATCGGCCGGGATATCCCAGTGCTGGATGCCGTACTGCGCCTTGAGCAGGGCACGGTTGAACACCCGCACAGCTTCGGGGTTGGCGAAGTCGATGCTGGGTTTGCCGTGGGGGTTGGTGATGGTGAAGCGGGCCAGGTCAGGGTGGGCCTTGATCAGGCTGGGGAAGTCGTAGCGGCCCTGGTGGCGGTTGCGCGGGTGCAGGGTGGGTTTGTTCTGGGTCATGCTCGGGTCCGGTGTTGCGTGCGCTGGCCAGAGGGCCGCTGTGCAGCCCATTCGCGGCCAAGGCCGCTCCCACAGGATAGTGGTGCTCCTTGAAGGCAGCATCATTCCTGTGGGAGCGGCCTTGGCCGCGAACGAGGGCGAAGCCCTCGCCGGTCAGATCAGCAATGTCAGGTTACAGCGCTGCAATCCGCGCATGCTGCTCGGTGAAGTTGGCCAGGGCCTGCTCGGACTCGGCCAGCTTGGCGCGCTCCTTCTCGATCACCGCGGGCGGTGCCTTGTCGACGAAGGCCGCGTTGGACAGCTTGCCGCCCACGCGCTGGACTTCACCCTGCAAGCGCTGGATTTCCTTGTTCAGGCGAGCCAGTTCGGCGTCCTTGTCGATCAGGCCGGCCATCGGCACCAGCACCTGCAGGTCGCCAACCAGAGCGGTTGCCGACAGCGGTGCTTCGTCGGCGTCGCCGAGTACGGTGAACGATTCGACCTTGGCCAGCTTCTTCAGCAGGGCTTCGTTTTCCTGCAGGCGACGCTGGTCGTCGGCGTTGGCGTTCTTCAGGAACAGCGGCAGCGGCTTGCCCGGGCCGATGTTCATCTCGGCGCGGATGTTGCGCAGGCCGACCATCAGCTCCTTGAGCCACTCGATATCACCTTCGGCGGCGGCATCGATGCGGGCCTCCACGGCCACTGGCCATGGCTGCAGCATGATGGTCTTGCCTTGGATGCCGGCCAGCGGCGCGATGCGCTGCCAGATTTCTTCGGTGATGAACGGCATGAACGGGTGCGCCAGGCGCAGCGCCACTTCCAGCACGCGCACCAGGGTGCGACGGGTGCCGCGAGCGCGCTCGACCGGGGCGTTCTCGTCCCACAGTACGGGCTTGGACAGCTCCAGGTACCAGTCGCAGTACTGGTTCCAGATGAACTCGTACAGCGCCTGGCTGGCCAGGTCGAAGCGGAACTGCTCGAGCTGGCGGGTCACTTCGGCTTCGGTGCGCTGCAGCTGCGAGATGATCCAGCGGTCGGCCAGCGACAGCTCGTAGGCTTCGCCGTTCTGGCCGCAGTCTTCGCCTTTGTCGAGCACGTAGCGGGCGGCGTTCCAGATCTTGTTGCAGAAGTTGCGGTAGCCTTCGACGCGGCCCATGTCGAACTTGATGTCGCGGCCGGTGGAGGCCAGCGAGCAGAAGGTGAAGCGCAGGGCGTCGGTGCCGTAGCTGGCGATGCCTTCAGGGAACTCGGCCTTGGTCTGCTTGGCGATCTTCTCGGCAAGCTTGGGCTGCATCATGCCGCTGGTGCGTTTTTCCAGCAGGGCGTCGAGGGTGATGCCGTCGACGATGTCCAGCGGGTCGAGCACGTTGCCCTTGGACTTGGACATCTTCTGGCCCTGGCCGTCACGCACCAGGCCGTGCACGTACACGGTCTTGAACGGTACCTGCGGGGTGCCGTCCTCGTTCTTGATCAGGTGCATGGTCAGCATGATCATGCGCGCAACCCAGAAGAAGATGATGTCGAAGCCGGTCACCAGCACGTCGGTGGAGTGGAACTTCTTGAGGAACTCGGTCTGCTCCGGCCAGCCCAGGGTGGAGAAGGTCCACAGGCCCGAGCTGAACCAGGTGTCGAGCACATCGTCGTCCTGGCGCAGGTTCACTTCGCTGCCGAGGTTGTGCTTGGCGCGGACTTCTTCTTCATTGCGGCCGACATAGACCTGGCCGGCCTCGTCGTACCAGGCCGGGATGCGGTGGCCCCACCACAGCTGGCGGCTGATGCACCAGTCCTGGATGTCGCGCATCCACGAGAAATACATGTTCTCGTACTGCTTGGGCACGAACTGGATGCGGCCATCTTCCACGGCTTCGATGGCAGGTTCTGCCAGCGGCTTGGTGGAGACGTACCACTGGTCGGTCAGCCACGGCTCGATGACGGTGCCCGAACGGTCGCCTTTCGGCACTTTCAGGGCGTGGTCGTCGATGCTCACCAGCAGGCCCTGGGCGTCCAGGTCGGCGACGATCTGCTTGCGGGCGACGAAGCGGTCGAGGCCGGCGTACTGGGCAGGCAGGCTGGTATCGACCAGCTCGTTGAGGCTGCCGTCGAGGTTGAAGGCCTGGGCGGCGGGCAGCACCAGGGCGTTCTTGTCGAAGATGTTCAGCAGCGGCAGGTTGTGGCGCTTTCCGACTTCGTAGTCGTTGAAGTCGTGGGCCGGGGTGATCTTCACGCAGCCGGTGCCGAATTCCGGGTCGCAGTAGTCGTCGGCGATGATCGGGATGCGGCGGCCGACCAGCGGCAGCTCGACGAACTTGCCGATCAGTGCCTGATAGCGCTCGTCGGTCGGGTTGACGGCGACCGCGGCGTCACCCAGCAGGGTTTCCGGACGGGTGGTGGCGACGACCAGGTAGTCCTTGCCCTCGGCGGTCTTGGCGCCGTCGGCCAGCGGGTAGCGCAGGTTCCACAGGTGGCCCTTCTCGTCGTGGTTTTCCACTTCGAGGTCGGAAATGGCCGTGTGCAGCTTGGTGTCCCAGTTGACCAGGCGTTTGCCGCGGTAGATCAGGCCATCCTCGTGCAGGCGCACGAAGGCTTCCTTGACCGCCTCGGACAGGCCGTCATCCATGGTGAAGCGCTCGCGGCTCCAGTCTACCGACGAGCCCAGGCGGCGGATCTGGCGGCTGATGTTGCCGCCCGATTGATCCTTCCATTCCCAGACCTTCTCCAGGAACTTCTCACGGCCCAGGTCGTGACGGTTCTGGCCCTTGGCCTCGAGCTGGCGCTCGACCAGCATCTGCGTGGCGATACCGGCGTGGTCGGTACCGGGCTGCCACAGGGTGTCGCGGCCTTGCATGCGGCGGAAACGGATCAGGGCGTCCATGATCGCGTTGTTGAAACCGTGGCCCATGTGCAGGCTGCCCGTCACGTTCGGTGGCGGGATCATGATGGTGTAGGACTCGCCTGCACCTTGTGGAGCGAAATAGTTTTCGGACTCCCAGGTGTTGTACCAGGAAGTTTCGATGGCGTGCGGCTGGTAGGTCTTATCCATGCGCGGCGGGACCCTGTGCATTTATTCGGGAAAGCCGGGAAGTATAACCAAGCTGGGGGCCGCAGGCGACAAACTGCTGACAACTGTCGGAACAGTGGCGACTGCTTCGCGGGCAAGCCCGCTCCCACAGGTGCAGCACAGTCTTCAGAATTGTGGTGATCCTGTGGGAGCGGGCTTGCCCGCGAAGCAGGCAGCAAAGATCTTGAGTTTTACTCGGAGCGCTTGATCAATCGTTCGATCCGCGCATCCAGGCGGCGCTTGATCTCGTTCTCGATATGCGGGGTGAAGTCGTTGATCACGTCTTGCATGATCATCTGTGCGGCGGCGCGCAACTCGCTCTCCAGGTGCAGCAGGGTGTCCTGGCGGCGGGTTTGCGGATCATCTTCGGGTTCAGCTGCTACAGGCTCGGCTTCAGGCGCCGCATTGCCTGCGGGCACATCAAGCAACAGCGGAATCTGCTCGACCGTTTCGGTCAGCAGCGGCGGCTGCAGGTCGGCATCGCCGAGCAACTGGCGAATCGATTCCAGATCGTCCAGCAGATGGGCGGAATCGGGTAGGGCGGAAGGCTTGTCCATCGTCGTTAAAGTCGCTGTAAGCGGTGGTCTTGCAGAGCATAGCCCTGTTCGCGGTAGAAACGGAACCGCTCGCGGGCCAATTGGCGAATGCCGGGCTCCTCGACAACGATCTCGGCCACCCGCTCGAACTGGCCGACGAAGCCCGGCACATCGGCGCCCAGGTTGATCAGCAGGTCCCGGTGTTCGCCGGCAGTGTCCGCCAGGCCCAGGGCAACCGAAGCGTGCGCGTGTTCTTCAGCCAGGTCGTGGGGCACGAAGGCTTCGCCCTTGAAGCGCCACAGGCGTTGATCCAGCTCGTTGCGCTGTTCGGCGTTCTGGCAGTGCAGGTAGACCCGGTGGCCGAGGCGCCAGGCTTTCTCGCACAGCTTGCAGGCGAAATCCAGCCGCGCTGACAGCGAGTCGGTGGGCAGGATATAGAAATCGACTTTGCTCATGGTGGGCTCTGCCAGCCGACGGCGCCGGGGGCGCCGCCAGCTTCACGGCATCAGGCGCCAGCGCGGTCGAGCAGGTACTGGGTCAGCAGCGGGACCGGGCGCCCGGTGGCGCCCTTGTCCTTGCCGCCGCTGATCCAGGCCGTGCCGGCGATGTCCATGTGCGCCCAGTTGTAAGCCTTGGCGAAGCGCGACAGGAAGCAGCCAGCGGTGATGGTGCCGGCTTTCGGCCCGCCGATGTTGCCCATGTCGGCGAACGGGCTGTCCAGTTGCTCCTGGTACTCGTCGAACAGCGGCAGCTGCCAGGCACGGTCGTCGGCACGCTTGCCGGCGTCGAGCAGCTGGCCGACCAGCTCGTCGTTGTTGCCCATCAGGCCGGAAGTGTGGCTGCCCAGGGCGACGATGCAGGCACCGGTCAGGGTGGCGATGTCGATCACCGCCTGCGGCTTGAAGCGCTCGGCGTAGGTCAGGGTGTCGCACAGCACCAGGCGGCCTTCGGCGTCGGTGTTGAGGATTTCGACGGTCTGGCCACTCATGGTGGTGACGATGTCGCCTGGGCGGGTGGCGCCGCCGCTTGGCATGTTCTCGGCGCAGGCCAGCAGGCACACCAGGTTGATCGGCAACTGCAGCTCGAGGACCGCACGCAGGGTGCCGAACACGCTGGCGGCGCCGCACATGTCGAACTTCATTTCATCCATGCCGGCGCCAGGCTTGAGGCTGATGCCGCCGGTATCGAAGGTGATGCCCTTGCCCACCAGCACGAACGGCTTGTCGGCCTTCTTGCCGCCCTGGTAGTTGAGCACGATCAGGCGTGGCGGCTGGTCGCTGCCCTGGCCAACGGCATAGAACGCGCCCATGCCCAGGTCCTTGATCTTCTTCTCGTCCAGCACTTCGACCTTCAGGCCCTTGTGAGCCTTGCCCAGGTCCTTGGCCTGCTCGGCCAGGTAGCTCGGGTGGCACAGGTTGGGCGGCAGGTTGCCCAGGTCGCGGGTGAAGGCCATGCCGGTGGCGATGGCGCTGGCGTGCTTGACGGCGCGCTCGACCTCGGCCAGGCCGGCCTTGTCGGCCAGCAGGGTGACTTTCTTCAGGGCGCGCGGTTCGGCCTTCTGGCTCTTGAAACGGTCGAACACGTATTCGCTGTCGAGCAGGGTCTCGGCCAGCAGGCGGTACTTGCCGTAATGAGCGTCGCGGTTGCTGACGGCGATGTCGTCCAGCGCCAGCACCGCATCGCCGCCGTTCAGGCCCTTGAGCACGCCGGCCACGCTGGCGACCAGTTTGCGCCAGGCACGGTCACCAAGGGCTTCGTCCTTGCCGCTGCCGACCAGCAGCACGCGCTCGGCCTTCAGGCCCGGCAGGTTCTGCAGCAACAGGGTCTGGCCAGGCTTGCCGGCCAGGTCGCCACGCTTGAGCACCGCGCTGATGGCGCCTTCGGTGGCTTGGTCGACGGCCTTGGCAACGGTACCGAGCTTGCGCCCTTCACCGACCGGTACGACCAGGGTGGCGGTTTTTACGGATGCAGCAGCTACGCTTTTTACAACCAGTTCCATGTCAGGGTCCCCGAATGATCTATGCAGTTGGCGCTATGCGTTTTCGCGCTCTGGACGGGCCTGGCCGCGTTGTCGCGCACCAGTGGAAAAGCTGCCAGTTTGAGCCTCCCGCCAGCGTGCTGACAACCCCGATGTTGGCCTTCATGCGCAGCCAAGTGACAGGCGCGGCCAATCACAGGATAATGCGCGCACTTTACATGGAGGTTCGCCCTAGGCGAACCGGCTTTGGTCCTGGCTGTCACAGGCCAATGTTTGGCAGTCCGCCCCTGACAACCCAGGAGTGTCTGGTTTGATCGTCTTTCGTTATCTGTCCCGCGAGGTCCTGGTGACCTTGAGCGCCGTCAGCGCCGTGCTGCTGGTGATCATCATGAGCGGGCGCTTCATCAAGTACCTGGCCCAGGCGGCCCAGGGTATTCTCGACCCGGGCGTGCTGTTCCTGATCATGGGCTTCCGCATGCCAGGCTTCCTGCAGCTGATTCTGCCGCTGGGCCTGTTCCTCGGCATTCTCCTGGCCTACGGCCGGCTGTACCTGGAAAGCGAGATGACCGTCCTTTCGGCGACCGGCATGAGCCAGCAGCGTCTGCTGGGCCTGACCATGGCGCCGGCGGCGCTGGTCGCCGTGCTGGTCGCCTGGCTGAGCCTGAGCCTGTCACCACTGGGCGTTGCCCAGGTGCAGAAGATCATCGCCCAGCAGGATGCCATGACCGAGTTCGACACCCTGGTGCCGGGCCGCTTCCAGACCCTGCGCGACGGTTCGCGGGTCACCTACACCGAGCAGCTGTCGGACGACCGCGTCAAGCTGGCCGGGGTGTTCATTTCCGAGAAGCGCTTCAACCAGGACAAGACCAAGGACCGTGCACCGTCGGTGCTGGTCGCCGAAAAAGGCCATCAGGAAATACAGGCCGATGGCAATCGCTACCTGGTGCTGGAAAACGGCTACCGCTACGACGGTAACCCGGGCCAGGCCGACTACCGTGCCATCAAGTACGACACCTATGGCGTCTTGCTGCCCAAGCCGGAAGTTGCCGAGGAAGTGACCGATCGCGAAGCGATCCCGACCCTCGAGCTGTTCGGCAAGACCGACCTGCGCGAGCGTGCCGAGCTGCAATGGCGCCTGTCGCTGCCGATCCTGGTGTTCATCGTGACCCTGATGGCGGTGCCGCTGGCCAGGGTCAACCCGCGCCAGGGCCGCTTCCTCAAGCTGCTGCCGGCGATTCTTCTGTACATGGCTTACCTGACAATGCTGATTTCCGTACGCGGCGCCCTGGAGAAGGGCAAATTGCCGATTGGCCTTGGCATCTGGTGGGTGCATGGCCTGTTCCTGCTGATCGGCCTGGCCCTGATGTACTGGGAACCGCTGCGCCTGAAAATGGCGGCTCGTCGTGCGGAGGTGGCCCGTGGCTAAACTCGACCGTTATATCGGCCAGAGCGTGCTGCTGGCCATTCTGGCCGTGCTGGGGATCATCCTCGGCCTGGCCTCGCTGTTCGCCTTCATCGACGAGATGGGTGAACTGAGCGACACCTACACCTTGCTGGATGCCGGCAATTTCGTCCTGCTGACCGCCCCGCGGCGGCTGTACGAAATGCTGCCGATGGCGGCCCTGATCGGCTGCCTGATCGGCCTTGGCAGCCTGGCCAGCAACAGTGAGCTGACCATCATGCGCGCCGCCGGTGTCTCCATCGGCCGCATCGTCTGGGCGGTGATGAAGCCGATGCTGGTGCTGATGCTGGTCGGCCTGCTGATCGGTGAGTACGTCGCCCCGGTGACCGAGAACAAGGCCCAGGCAGACCGTTCCCTGGCCCAGGGCGGGGGCGAAGCACAAAGCTCCCGGCACGGCATGTGGCACCGCCAGGGCGAGGAGTTCGTGCACATCAACTCCGTGCAGCCCAATGGCTTGCTGCTGGGCGTGACCCGCTACCGCTTCGACGACGAGCGCAAGATCCAGACCTCGAGCTTTGCCCGTCGTGCCCAGTACACCAACGACCACTGGACGCTCAGTGATATCAGCACCACCTACTTCCACGGTGACCGTACCGAAGTGGTGAAGGCGCCTACGGAGCTCTGGGACGTTTCGCTGACACCGCAACTGCTCAATACCGTGATCATGGCCCCTGAGTCGTTGTCGATCACCGGGCTGTGGGACTACATCCACTATCTTTCCGACCAGGGCCTGAACAATGCCCGCTACTGGCTGGCATTCTGGACCAAGGTGCTGCAGCCGATGGTGACTGCAGCGCTGGTGCTGATGGCGATTTCCTTCATCTTCGGCCCGCTGCGTTCGGTCACCCTCGGCCAGCGCGTGTTCACCGGCGTGCTGGTGGGCTTCGTGTTCCGCATCGGCCAGGACCTGCTGGGCCCGTCGAGCCAGGTGTTCGGTTTCCCGCCGCTGCTGGCGGTGGTGATTCCGGCCGGCATCTGCGCGGTGGCCGGCCTGTGGTTGTTGCGCCGGGCTGGTTGATGGCCTGAACTAGCTGAAAAAGCCGACCCTGGGGTCGGCTTTTTTGTGCCTACTTTTTCTGCTTCGGCACCCGCACCAGCTGGGTTTCCGAATAGATGTCATGCCAGCCACGCTTACGCTTGTCGATCAGCGACCAGAAGAACCCGAGCCCCAGGCACAGCCAGGAGGCAATCGACACCACGAAGCGCAACAGTGCCTGCCACAGGCTGATCGCGCTGCCATCGGCGTTCTGCACGCGAACGCCCCACACCTGCATGCCCAGCGTCTGCCCGCCATGGGTCCAGAATTTGGCAAAGAAGCCGAACAGGGCGAACAGCAGAATGGTCGAGAGCAGCGGGTCGCCATCCAGCGCGCCGGCTTCGGTCAGTTCACGCATGCGGGCTTCGCCGATGATCGCCATCTGGATCATCTTGTAGGCCCCGGCGGTGACGATCAGCAGTGCCGTGCACAGCAGGAAGTCGTAGAACATCGCCGCCAGGCGTCGGCCCAGGCCGACCGGTGGGAAATCACCCTGGGGGGAGAGCAGAGGCTTGGACATGCAGTACAGCTCCAAATGGCGAAGCCGCTATTCTACGGGCAAAAAAAAGCCCCTGCACATGGCAGGGGCTTTTTGGGAGTCGGGCTTGTGCTCAGACAGGCTGGACTTTGTCAGCCTGCATGCCTTTCTGGCCTTGGACTGCTTCGAAGGTGACCTTCTGGCCTTCTTTCAGGCTCTTGAAGCCGTTACCTTCGATGGCACGGAAGTGCACGAACAGATCCGGACCGCTTTCTGGGGTGATGAAACCGTAACCTTTTTCGTCATTGAACCACTTGACGGTACCGTTCTGACGCTCAGCCATTGTCTTATTTCCTATGAAGCTTAAATTTTGATGACAGTTTCTTTCACGTTATATATGAGTGAAAGATTACTGGGCTGGGTTGCAGGAAAGTAAGAGACGTCGAACGGGTTGTAGCAAATCTCGGCTACTGGCCCAGGTCACGAACTGTTGCGACCCATGCAAACACAGTGCAGTGACTCTACGCCAACTCCCAAGAAAAAAACAAGCCCTTGGTCGTATGGAAAATCGGCGTTTTTCCGATAACCGACAATTTTGTCGGAAACGGCATGGCGCCTGGCCTGGCGCCATGTTCAAAAGTTATTGGGCAGGTTCGAAATCGAATATGTCACACCTGCCCGCACACCTCAGGCCGTACCTTCAACCCCGGTAGTAACGCTGTGCAACGAAAGGCATTTTGCTGACTTTCAAGGCAACCTTCTTGCCACGAACCACGGCAAACAATGCGGTGTCGAGTGCACTGTGTTCGATATCGACATAGCCCATCGCAACCGGGGCACCGAGTGTCGGGCCGAAACCGCCACTGCAGACTTTGCCTACTGTTTTATCGAACGCATCGACAATATCCGCACCTTCACGCACGGGCGTCCGTTCTTGCGGCAACAGGCCCACCCGTTTGCGCGCTACACCTTGTTGCTGCTGAGCGAACACCGCCTCGGCGCCGGGGAAGCCACCGGCACGGGCACCGTCGGCGCGACGGACCTTGGACACTGCCCAGAGCAGGCTGGCCTCGACCGGCGTAGTGGTGGTGTCCATGTCGTGGCCGTACAGGCACAAGCCGGCTTCCAGGCGCAGCGAGTCGCGGGCGCCCAGCCCGATAGGCTGCACTTCAGGTTCCGCCAGCAGGCGGCGCGCCAGGGCTTCGGCAGCGCCAACCGGCACCGAGATCTCGTAGCCGTCTTCGCCGGTGTAGCCCGAGCGGCTGACGAAGCAGTCTTCACCGAGCAGTTTCACCGGGCGGAACTGCATGAAGGTCATGCCTGCCACTTCCGGCGCCAGGCGTTCCAGCACCTTGACCGCAGCGGGGCCTTGCAGGGCGAGCAGGGCACGCTCGGCGAACAATGGCTGCACTTCGCAACGGTTGCCGATCCGTTGTTGCAGGTGGGCCAGGTCCTGGTCCTTGCACGCCGCGTTGACCACCAGGAACAGGGTGTCGTCACCGAGGTTGGCGACCATCAGGTCGTCGAGGATGCCGCCTTGCTCGTTGGTGAACATGGCATAGCGCTGCATCCCCACCGGCAGGTCGATGATGTCCACCGGCACCAGCGACTCCAGCGCCTTGGCGGCATCGGCGCCACGCAGGACGATCTGGCCCATGTGCGAGACATCGAACAGGCCGGCCTGTTCACGGGTGTGCAGGTGCTCCTTGAGCACGCCCAGCGGGTACTGCACCGGCATGTCGAAGCCGGCGAACGGCACCATGCGCGCGCCCAGCTCCAGGTGCAGGGCGTGCAGCGGGGTCTTTTGCAGTGTTTCGGACATCGATGACTCCTTAGTTTTTTTATTGGGTCAACATTCGATGATGTTGACGGCCAGACCGCCGCGGGCGGTCTCCTTGTATTTGCTTTTCATGTCGGCGCCGGTCTGGCGCATGGTGCGGATCACCTTGTCGAGCGACACGTAGTGCTGCCCGTCACCGCGCAGGGCCATGCGCACGGCGTTGATGGCTTTCACCGAGCCCATGGCGTTGCGCTCGATGCAGGGCACCTGGACCAGGCCGCCAATCGGGTCGCAGGTCAGGCCGAGGTTGTGTTCCATGCCGATTTCAGCGGCGTTCTCCACTTGCTGCGGGGTGCCGCCCATCACTTCGCACAGGGCCCCCGCAGCCATCGAACAGGCCACGCCGACCTCGCCCTGGCAGCCGACCTCGGCCCCGGAAATCGAGGCGTTCTCCTTATACAGGATGCCGATGGCCGCAGCGGTGAGCAGGAAGCGCACCACCCCGTCCTCGTTGGCACCCGGGACGAAGCGCATGTAGTAGTGCAACACCGCCGGGACGATGCCCGCCGCGCCGTTGGTGGGCGCAGTGACCACGCGCCCGCCGTAGGCGTTTTCCTCGTTCACTGCCAGGGCGTAGAGGTTGACCCAGTCCAGCACCGAGAGTGCATCGCGCAAGCTGGCCTCCGGATGGCGGCTTAGCTGGCGGTACAGCGCCGGGGCGCGGCGCTTGACCTTGAGCCCGCCGGGCAGGATGCCTTCGTGCCGGTAACCGGCTTCGACGCAGTCCTGCATCACTTGCCAGATGTGCAGCAGCCCGCTGCGGGTTTCGCGCTCGGGGCGCCAGGCAGCCTCGTTGGCCAGCATCACCTGGCTGATCGACATTTGCTGTGCGGTGCAGTGGCCGAGCAGTTCCTTGGCGGTCTTGAACGGGTAGGCCAGTACGGTGCTGTCCTCGACGATGCGGTCCTGGCCGGCAGCGTCCTCGTCCACCACGAAACCGCCACCCACGGAGTAGTACTCCCTGCTGCGGATTTGCAATCCGGCTGCATCGAACGCCCGAAAGATCATGCCGTTGGGGTGATAGGCCAGGGGCTTGCGGATCATCGCCAGGTGCTGCTTCTCAACGAAGGCGATGGCCTGCTCACCGAGCAGGCTGAGCTGGCCGCTGGTGCGGATGGCCTGCAGGCGGGCGGGGATGGTTTCGGTGTCGACGGTATCAGGGTGCTCGCCTTCCAGGCCGAGCAATACCGCCTTGTCACTGCCGTGGCCCTTGCCGGTGGCGCCCAGCGAGCCATACAGCTCGGCCTTGACGCAAACGGTGCTGGCCAGCAGGCCATCGCGGCGCAGCCCTTCGGCAAAGCGCGCGGCGGCGCGCATCGGGCCGACCGTGTGGGAGCTGGAGGGGCCGATGCCGATCTTGAACAGGTCGAAGACGCTCAAAGACATGGGAACCTCCTGCCAGATGCGTTGGGCGGACGGTGAACCCTGTGGGAGCGGGCGTGCCCGCGAATGCGGCGCTGAAGCCACCATCGCATTCGCGGGCACGCCCGCTCCCACAAAGGCCCACACCTCAAGTCAGGTAGCGGGGCCGAGCGATATCAGGCGTCCTGATAGCTCTCGATCGACGGGCAGGCGCAGACCAGGTTGCGGTCGCCGAACACGTTGTCGACCCGGCCGACCGGCGACCAGTACTTGCCTTCCACCAGGCTCGGCAGCGGGTACACCGCCTGTTCGCGGCTGTAGCCATGGGCCCATTCGCCAACCAGCTCGGCCGCGGTGTGCGGGGCGTTCTTCAGCGGGTTGTCGTCCTTGTCCAGGCTGCCGGTTTCCACCGCGCGAATTTCTTCGCGGATCTGGATCATCGCGTCGCAGAAGCGATCCAGTTCTTCCTTGGACTCGCTTTCGGTCGGTTCGATCATCAGCGTGCCGGCCACCGGGAACGACATGGTCGGCGCATGGAAACCGAAGTCGATCAGGCGCTTGGCCACGTCGTCGACGCTGATGCCGCTGGTGTCCTTGAGCGGGCGCAGGTCGAGGATGCATTCGTGGGCGACCAGGCCATTGCCGCCGGTGTACAGAACAGGATAGTGCTCTTCCAGGCGGCGAGCGATGTAGTTGGCGTTGAGGATGGCCATCTGCGAAGCACGCTTGAGGCCGGCACCGCCCATCATGCGGATGTACATCCAGGTGATCGGCAGGATGCTGGCGCTGCCGAACGGCGCGGCGCACACCGCGCCCTCGGTGTTGGCAAGTGCCGCGTGGCCTGGCAGGAACGGCGCCAGGTGCGACTTCACGCCGATCGGGCCGACGCCCGGGCCGCCACCGCCGTGCGGGATGCAGAAGGTCTTGTGCAGGTTCAGGTGCGACACGTCGCCACCGAACTTGCCCGGGGCGCAGAGGCCGACCATGGCATTCATGTTGGCGCCGTCGATGTACACCTGGCCACCGTTGTCGTGGATGATCGCGCAGATCTCGCCGATCGCTTCCTCGAACACGCCGTGGGTCGACGGGTAGGTGATCATGATCGCGGCCAGGCGCTCGCGGTGCTCGATGGCCTTGGCGCGCAGGTCCTCGACATCGACGTTGCCGCGGGCGTCACAGGCCGTGACCACCACGCGCATGCCGGCCATGTGTGCGGTCGCCGGGTTGGTGCCGTGGGCCGAAGACGGGATCAGGCAGATGTCGCGGTGGCCTTCGCCACGGCTGCGGTGGTAGGCACGGATGGCCAGCAGGCCGGCGTACTCGCCCTGGGAGCCGGCGTTGGGTTGCAGCGACACGGCGTCGTAGCCGGTGGCGGCGCAGAGCATGGCCTCCAGCTCGGTGGTCATCTGCAGGTAGCCCTGGCTCTGCTCGGCCGGGGCGAACGGGTGCAGGTTGCCGAACTCGGCCCAGGTCACCGGGATCATTTCGCTGGCAGCGTTGAGCTTCATGGTGCACGAGCCCAGCGGGATCATGCTGCGGTCCAGCGCCAGGTCCTTGTCGGCCAGGCGGCGCAGGTAGCGCATCAGCTCGGTTTCGCTGTGATAGCGGTTGAACACTGGGTGCTCGAGGATGGCCGACTGGCGCAGCAGGGCGGCCGGCAGGCGCGAGCCGGTGCTGGCGGCCAGGGCGGCGAAGTCAGGTTGCGGCTTTTCGGCGCCGAACAGTTTCCAGAGGGCTTCGACGTCGGCCTGGGTGCTGGTTTCGTCGAGCGACAGGCCCAGGTGAGCGGCGTCGATCTGGCGCAGGTTGATGCGCTGTGCGCGGGCCTTGTCGTGCAGGCTGGCGGTGGCGTTGCCGGTGGCCAGGGTCAGGGTGTCGAAGGCCGTTTCGCCAACCACTTCCAGGCCCAGGGTTTTCAGGCCGGCAGCCAGGATCGCGGTCAGCGCGTGGGTGCGTTCGGCAATGCGCTTGAGGCCGGCCGGGCCGTGGTACACGGCGAACATGCTGGCGATGTTGGCCAGCAGCACCTGGGCGGTGCAGATGTTGCTGGTGGCCTTCTCGCGGCGGATGTGCTGTTCGCGGGTCTGCATGGCCAGGCGCAGGGCGGTCTTGCCGAAGCGGTCGATCGACACGCCGACCAGGCGGCCCGGCATGTCGCGCTTGAAGGCATCACGGGTGGCGAAGTAGGCCGCGTGCGGGCCACCGAAGCCCAGTGGCACGCCGAAGCGCTGGGCGCTGCCGATGGCCACGTCGGCGTCGAATTCGCCTGGTGGGGTCAGCAGGGTCAGGGCCAGCAGGTCGGCGGCAACGGCGACCAGGGCGTTGGCAGCGTGGAAACGCGCAACGACGTCGCGGTAGTCGAACACTTCGCCGTTGCTGGCCGGGTATTGCAGCAGGGCGCCGAAGAAGGCACTGACATCGCCCAGTTCACGCTCGTCGCCGACCACGATTTCGATGCCCAGCGGCTCGGCACGGGTGCGCAGCACGTCGAGGGTCTGCGGGTGGCAGTGCACGGAGGCGAAGAAGGCATGGCTGGCCTTGTTCTTCGACAGGCGCTTGCAGAAGGTCATGGCTTCGGCAGCGGCGGTGGCTTCGTCGAGCAAGGATGCGTTGGCGATCGGCAGGCCGGTGAGGTCGCTGATCAGGGTCTGGAAGTTCAGCAGCGCTTCCAGGCGGCCCTGGGAAATTTCTGGCTGGTACGGGGTGTAGGCGGTGTACCAGGCCGGGTTTTCCAGCAGGTTGCGCAGGATCGGCGCTGGGGTGTGGGTGTTGTAGTAGCCCTGGCCGATGAAGCTCTTGAACAGTTCGTTCTTGCCGGCGATGGCTTTCAGCGCAGCGAGGGCATCGGCCTCGCTCTGGCCGTCTTCCGAACCAAGCACGCTGGTGCCCTTGATGCTGTCAGGAATGACTGCGGCGCTCATGGCTTCCAGCGACTCGAAGCCCAGGGTGGCGAGCATGGCCTGCTCGTCAGCGGCGCGCGGGCCGATGTGACGGGCGATGAATTCGTTGGCGGTGCCGAGATGGGTGGTCATGGTCGGATTCCTCAGGCGTCGTCGTTGGCTTTGATCAGGCGGTCGTAGGCGTCCTGGTCGAGCAGGGCGGTGACTTCGCTCATGTCGGCAGGGATGAAGCGGAAGAACCAGCCTTCACCCAGCGGGTCTTCGTTGACCAGCTCGGGGCTGTCATTGAGGCCATCGTTGACGGCGACCACTTCACCGGTCAGCGGCATGTACACGCCGCTGGCAGCTTTCACCGACTCCACGGTGGAGGCTTCGGCGCCTTTGTCGTACGGCTGCAGCTCAGGCAGTTGCACATAGACCACATCGCCAAGGGCGTTCTGGGCGTAGGCGGTGATGCCCACGGTGACGCTACCGTCGGCTTCGACGCGCAGCCATTCGTGATCTTCAGTGAAACGCAACTCGCTCATGGGGAATCCTCGGAAAGCAGGGCGTTGGGCGCGGTGGCTCCGCGCTCTTGGGTTGGGATTCCCTAAGCAAAAATACGGCCACTAGTAAAAAATCGTTATAAATCAATAAGTTGAATAATTAACGCATTCAGGGTTGCTCATTTCTGGAATGAAATCATTACAGTTGAGCGAGAGGGGAAAAGGTTTGATGGATCAAACCCTTGCGCAGGCGCGCCAGAATGGGTCTGTTTCGAATTCATTACGGCGTAATGAATTCGTTCCAGTGTTAGTTTTTGGTTGCTATGCCGTACTTGCGCAAGCGCTGCGCGATCGCCGTATGCGAGGTCTGCAGCCGCCCCGCCAACTGCCGGGTCGAGGGGTAACTGGCATACAGCCGCTGCAGCAGCTCGCGCTCGAAATCCCCCACCGCCTGTTCCAGGCTCGCCACGTCGCCATCCTGGCCACGCGCTACCGAGGTGCCGGCGATATCCAGATCACCGATATCCACCAGGTTGCCCTCGCAGATCGCTGCTGCGCGGAAGATCACGTTCTGCAGCTGGCGCACGTTACCTGGCCAGGGGTTGGCCAGCAACGCCGAATGGGTGGCCGGAGTGAGGCGGCAGGGTGGCCGCTGGATCTGGGTGCAGGCCTGCTGCATGAAGTAGTGCGCCAGCATGAGGATGTCCTGGCCACGGTCGCGCAGCGGCGGTACCTGCAGATTGAGCACATTCAGCCGGTAGAACAGGTCTTCACGGAAGGTACCTTCGGCGACCATGCGCTCCAGGTCGCGGTGGGTGGCGCTGATGATGCGCACATCCACCTTCACCTCGCGGTCGCCACCTACGCGGCGGAAGCTGCCATCGCTGAGGAAGCGCAACAGCTTGGCCTGCAGGTATGGCGACATCTCGCCGATCTCGTCGAGAAACACCGTGCCCTGGTTGGCCAGCTCCATCAGCCCGGGCTTGCCGCCGCGCTGGGCGCCGGTGAAGGCGCCGGGGGCGTAGCCGAACAGCTCACTCTCGGCCAGGCTTTCTGGCAGTGCGGCGCAGTTCAGGGCGAGGAACGGCGCTGCCTGACGGCTGCTGATGGCATGGCAGGCGCGGGCCACCAGTTCCTTGCCGGTACCGGTTTCGCCGTGCACCAGCAGCGGCGCATCGAGGGCCGCCACGCGCAGGGCGCGGGCCTTGAGGGTGCGGATCGCCGGTGATTCGCCGAGCAGCGCATCGAAGCCTTCGGCGTGGTCGTGGTGCAGCGCTGACAGGCGCTCGCCCATGCGGTTCGGCGCATACAGTGTCAGCAGGCCGCCGGCGTTGGTGATCGGCGAGGCGTCCAGCAGCAGGCTCTGGCCGTTGAGCTGCATCTCGCGCATCGGCAGGTGAAAGTTGTTGTCCAGCAGGGCCTGCAGCAGGTCGGCATCGTCGAACAGTTCGCCCACCGAGCGCCCGGCGGATTCGCGGCCGCACAGGGCGATCAGCGCCGGGTTGGCCAGCAGCACCTTGCCTGCGCTGTCGACCGCCAGCACCGGGTCGCTCATGGCCGCGAGCAGGGCGTCGAGCTGCAGGTGGCGGCGCTGGCCGGGGAGGATGTCGACCACGTCCACCGATTGCACGCCGCGCACTTCGAACAGGGCGTCATGGAGTTCTTCGAGCACTGCCGGGCTGAGCGTCGGGGCGTCGATGTAGACGTTCGGCGGGACCATTTCCACGGCGTCCAGGTTGAGGTTGCGGGCACCGAGCAGGGCGAGGACTTCCTGGGTGATGCCGACGCGGTCGATGAAGCTGACATGGATGCGCATGGGGGTTCGAACAGTAGGCGACGGGGTTCGCCAGTATGCCTTGAGTCGGATGCCAGGCCCAACATCGGCGGTGGCTTCTTCGCGGGCAAGCCCGCTCTCATCAAACAAAATGCAACCCACTGTTTTCTAAGCACTCAGGCAGCCACCAGCTGATACCCTAGTTTCCGGGCTTTGCGAAGCAAAGCCCGGACCTGCCGGTCTTGGCTCCTGGCTTCGAATTCCTCAAGACCTTTTTCGACATAAGCCTGTTTCTTGGTTAGCAGGTTGTACACCAGTCGTGCCAATTGATGAGCAGTGGCTTTGATGGCGCAGCTGGTATCCATTCGAGTTAGCCTGGCTCGGTGCGGTGCACCAATGAAACCCTTGTCGTTACGGGCATTGGACGCGGCCTGCTTGAGTGCTTGAGCTGCTCGATTGATTATTTTTGGCCCGCCGCCTGCCAGTCGATGACCGCCGGAAATCCGAGTAGGAGGAGCCAGTCCTAACCAAGAGCAGAAGTGCTGTGAGGACGGGAAGCGTGATAGATCTGTACCGATCTCGCCTGCCAGCACTAATGCGGTATCCACCCCGATGGTCGGGATTGCGGTCAGGTCCACGCCAAGAACTTTCCACAATGCCTGATGCAACTCAGTCTGTTGGGCGCCGCTTCGGTGTGGGCTACGCAAAGGCTTGTTGGATGGCTCTGGCTCGTTTTGCAGCACCGGCAGCTGTTCTAACGCAGTTTTTATGGCGTCGTCGCAATCAGTAATTTGCTGCTCCAGGAAATCGTAGGCAGCCAATTCTTGAGTTAGCGCATGCAAATGCTCGCGCCGCCAATTGCCATGAAGACTCCGAGCGACAGCCTCTTTGCCTGCTTTGATGCGGCGGTCGGTCAGTTCAGCCAGTTGCGCAGGGTCCCGTTCACCTGCGCAGATGGCTCGTAAAATTTTCATGCCGGTTACGCCGGAAATATCACTGATGACATTGGCCAACTGGATGTTCATTTGGCTCATGGCCTTTTGCATCCGGTTCAGGGTCTGTGCCTGGTCTTTGACTTTGGAAGCCCGCTGCCTGACCAATGAGCGGACGCAGCAAGTCAGATCATCGGGGCGGAATGCGCCTCTCAGCAGTCCATGCGTCATCAGTTGCCAAATCCACTGACAATCCAGCACATCTGATTTGCGGCCCGTGATTTGCCGAGTTGCTCTGGCATTGACGAGGTAAACCTCAAAACCGCGCTCGCTGAGGATCTCGTAAATGGGAATCCAATAAACGCCTGTGGACTCCATGGCAACGACCTTGATCCCCAAGCTTTCAAGCCAATCAGCCATCTTGAACAGGTCGTCAGTAAAGGACGTGAACGACTGGACGGGGTTTTCGTGCCGTGGATCGACCGCCACGAAATGCTCTCGACCACCGACGTCGATCGCCGCGCAATCGGGATGAACGACGGTAAAGCGTTGCTTGGAAGGCTTGCGCGCCATGATGAATCCTCGCAGGATAAGGGGCGCGCGGGGCACACGGTGGCGAAAGGGTTCACTCTCTCATACGTGGTCACAGCTGATTCAGCTGATGCCTACAGGGACTTCACGCCGATACCGTGCGGATCACTCTCCCACGCGGGTGTGCGGACACACACCAGTGCTGGCTACGATCTCTGTCCCGCGCACACGAACCCTAACAAAGCAAAAGGCGGCTGGCCCTACCGGGCCAGCCGCCTTTTCTTTTTCAAAATGTCAGCGCTGCAGCAGAACTGAAGCCGTACATCTCATGTTTGCTGCGCGACAGCGCAGCCCGGAAGGGCTGGGTGATCTCCCACAGGGACTACACATGCCCTCAAGGGCAGTGATCAACCTGTGGGAGCTTGCCTGCGAATGGAGTTATTCGAGGTGTTCAGGCTTGATCGGATCGCCCGATTTCACATCCAGCTTCTGGCGAATGTCTTCGAACATGGCGTCGTACAGCTTGTGCGGCGAGCCCAGGCTCTCGAACTTCTGGTGGGGTGCCAGGTAGGACTGGGCCTTGCGCGAGGCAATCATGAGGAAGCTGGGCAGTACCTGGTCCTTGGCCAGGAAGAACGGTTCATCCACCGTCTTGCCCTCGATGATCCCGTGCATGCGGAACTGGATACCGCGGCCTTCCTTGGGGTCTGTCGCCGCCTCGTACTCGATGTTGAGGTCGTAGCTATGGTCGTTCTTGGTCAGCGCAGTGCGCTCGATATGGACGTGGCCGGGTTGAAACTGGGCCATGGCAAACTCCTCCGGAAGGTGAAAATGGCGGGCCCCGTCAGCCCGCCCACTGCAATCAACGGTAGCTGATACCTGGCTTTTCGGTGCTCACGCGGGTGCCGGCGGTGCCTTTGACGATGCCCTCGATGTTCTCCAGCGAGCTGATCACCGCCACTTTGCCAGTGTGGCGGGCAAAGTCGCAGGCTGCCTGCACCTTTGGCCCCATGGAGCCGGCCGCGAAGCCGAGGCGTTCGAGTTCGTCGGGGTGGGCCTGGGCAATGGCTTTCTGCGTCGGCTTGCCCCAGTCAATGTAGGCGCCATCGACGTCGGTGGCGATTACCAGAAGGTCGGCTTCCAGCTGTTCGGCCAGCAGCGCCGAGCACAGGTCCTTGTCGATCACCGCCTCGATGCCCTTGAGCTTCTTGTTCTCGTCGTACATGGTGGGGATGCCGCCACCACCGGCGCAGATCACGATGCTGCTCTTCTCCAGCAGCCACTTGATCGGGCGGATTTCGAAGATGCGCTTGGGTTTCGGGCTGGCGACCACGCGGCGGTATTTGTCGCCGTCGGCCTTGACCACCCAGCCTTTCTCCTTGGCCAGGCGCTCGGCCTCTTCCTTGCTGTAGACCGGGCCGATGAACTTGCTCGGGTCCTTGAAGGCCGGGTCGTTGGCGTCCACTTCCACCTGGGTCAGCAGGGTGGCGAAAGGTACTTCGAACGCCAGCAGGTTGCCCAGTTCCTGTTCGATCATGTAGCCGATCATGCCTTCGGTCTCGGCGCCGAGCACGTCCAGCGGGTAGGCCTCGTCGGGTTTGTACGACAGCCCTTGCAGGGCCAGCAGGCCCACTTGCGGGCCGTTGCCGTGGGCGATGACCAGTTCGTTGCCGGGGTGAATCTTGGCGATCTGTTCGGTGGCCGTGCGGATATTGGCGCGCTGGTTGTCAGCGGTCATGGGTTCGCCACGGCGCAGCAGGGCGTTGCCGCCCAATGCAACAACGATACGCATGGGGAATGTCCTTTAACGAAGAGGGAAGGGCGCCGCCCCATGGGCAGGGCGGCGCGGCCGGCTTACAGGTCAGCCAGGGTCGAAACCAGGATCGCCTTGATGGTATGCATGCGGTTTTCCGCCTGCTCGAAGGCGATGCACGCCGGCGACTCGAACACGTCATCGGTCACTTCGATGCCGTTGGCCAGGTCCGGGTACTGTTCGGCAATCTGCTTGCCGACCTTGGTCTCGGAGTTGTGGAACGCTGGCAGGCAGTGCATGAACTTGGTCCGTGGGTTGCCGCTGGCTTTCATCAGCTCCTTGTTCACCTGGTAGGGCTTGAGCTGCTTGATGCGCTCGCCCCAGGCTTCGATCGGCTCGCCCATCGACACCCAGACGTCGGTGTGGATGAAGTCGACGCCCTTGACCGCCGCCTTAGGGTCCTCGGTCAGGGTGATGCGCGCACCGCTTTCTTCGGCGTACTTGTGGCACCGCTCGACCAGGTCGTCATGTGGCCACAGCGCCTTGGGCGCGGCGATGCGCACGTCCATGCCGAGCTTGGCGCCGATCAGCAGCAGCGAATTGCCCATGTTGTTGCGGGCGTCGCCCAGGTAGGCGTAGCTGATGTCGTGCAGTGGCTTGTCGCTGTGTTCGCGCATGGTCAGCACGTCGGCGATCATCTGGGTCGGGTGGTATTCATCGGTCAGGCCGTTGAACACGGGTACGCCGGCGAACTTGGCCAACTCCTCGACGATTTCCTGCTTGAAGCCGCGGTACTCGATGGCGTCGTACATGCGCCCGAGCACGCGGGCGGTGTCCTTCATGCTTTCCTTGTGGCCGATCTGCGACGAGTTGGGGTCGATGTAGGTGACGTTGGCGCCCTGGTCATAGGCGGCGACTTCGAAGGCGCAGCGGGTACGGGTCGAGGTCTTCTCGAAGATCAGGGCGATGTTGTTGCCCTTCAGGTGCTGCTGCTCGGTGCCGGTGTACTTGGCGCGCTTGAGGTCGCGGGACAGGTCCAGCAGGTATTTCAGCTCACGGGTGGTGTGGTGTTCGAGGCTGAGCAGGTTGCGGTTGTGAATGTTGAACGCCATGACTGTAACTCCTTGAATTCGGTGAGGGGCCCGGCCGCTGCTTCGTGGGCGCGGCCGGGTGTATGGGCGTTAGTAGTCGATTGGGTCGCGCACGATCGGGCAGGTCATGCAGTGGCCACCGCCCCGGCCCCGGCCCAGCTCGCCGGCGCTGATGGTGATGACCTCGATGCCGGCCTTGCGCAGCAGGGTGTTGGTGTAGGTGTTGCGGTCGTAGCCGATGACCACGCCGGGCTCGATGGCCACCACGTTGTTGCCGTCATCCCACTGTTCGCGTTCGGCGGCGAAGCTGTTGCCGCCGGTCTCGACCACGCGCAGCTTGACGCCCAGTTGCTCGCCGACCACCTCGATGAACGACTTGTTGATGCGGCGCACGTCCATGCCGTAGGGCTTTTTCTCGTCCGGGCGGATGATGAACGGTACGATCTCGTTGACCACTTCCGGGAAGACCGTGACCAGGTCGCGGTCGCAGAAGCTGAACACGGTGTCCAGGTGCATGGCGGCGCGGGACTTCGGCAGCCCGGCGACGATCACTTCCTTGACCGCGCCCTTGGCGAACAGGTTGCGCGCCAGCTGGCCGATGGCCTGGCGCGAGGTGCGCTCGCCCATGCCGATCAGCACGATGCCGTTGCCGATCGGCATCACGTCACCGCCTTCGAGGGTGGACTGGCCGTGGTCCTTGTCCGGGTCGCCGTACCAGACCTGGAAGTCGGCGTTGGTGAACTCCTTGTGGAACTTGTAGATGGCGGTGGTCAGCAGGGTTTCCTGGCGACGCGCCGGCCAGTACATCGGGTTCAGCGTCACGCCGCCATAGATCCAGCAGGTGGTGTCGCGGGTGAACTGGGTGTTGGGCAGTGGTGGCAGGATGAAGCTGGAGTGGCCCAGGTAGTCGTTGTACATCTTGACCACGTCGGCGCCTTCGCTCTGTGGCAGGTCCTGGCCAGCCACGCCGCCGATCAGGAATTCGGCCAGGTGACGCGGGTCGAGGCCTTCGAGCCAGCTGCGCACTTCGTTCTTCAGGCCCACACCGACGGTGTCATCGGTGATCTTGCGGTCGAGAATCCACTTCAGGGCTTCGGGTTGCTGGACGATGTCGGTCAGCAGGTTGTGCATTTCCAGCACATCGACGCCGCGCTCGCGCATCTTGGTGACGAAGTCGAAATGGTCACGCTTGGCCTGGTCGACCCAGATCACGTCGTCGAACAGCAGCTCGTCACAGTTGCTTGGCGTCAGCCGCTTGTGCGCCAGGCCCGGTGCGCAAACCATTACCTTGCGCAGCTTGCCGGCTTCTGAGTGGACACCGTACTTCTGTTTTTCAGCGGACATGGTTTCATTCCTCCAATTGAACGAAGACGTGGGTCAAAGGGTCAGGAAGCCGTCATACAGGCCGAAGGCTGCCACCAGGGCGCCGATGACCACGGCTGCGAAGATCAGTTTTTCCACGTTGGTGAAGATGGGTTGGCCCACCTCGCGCTTGGCCTTGGCGAACAGGATCGCGCCAGGGGCATAGAGCAGGGCCGAGAGCAGCAGGTATTTCACGCCGCCGGCATACAGCAGCCAGATGGCGTATATCAGCGCGATGGCACCGATGATCAGGTCCTTCTGCCGCTCGGCCAGGGCCTGTTCGTAGGTTTCGCTGCGCAGAGCCAGCAGGAACGCATAGCCCGCCGACCACAGGTAGGGCACCAGGATCATCGAGGTGGCGAGGTAGATCAGCGACAGGTAGGTACTGCTGGAGAACAGGGTGATGACCAGGAAGATCTGCACCATGGCGTTGGTCAGCCACAGGGCGTTGGCCGGCACCTGGTTGGCGTTCTCGCGGCGCAGGAACTCCGGCATGGTGTGGTCCTTGGCGGCGGCGAACATGATCTCGGCGCACAGCAGCACCCACGACAGCAGGGCACCGAGCAGCGAGATGATCAGGCCGACGCTGATCAGCACCGCGCCCCAGTGGCCGACCACGTGCTCGAGCACGGCAGCCATCGACGGGTTCTGCAGCTTGGCCAGTTCCGGTTGGGTCATGATGCCCAGCGACAGCACGTTGACCAGTACCAGGAACAGCAGCACGGTGATGAAGCCGATGACCGTGGCCTTGCCCACGTCGGAGCGTTTTTCCGCCCGCGACGAGAAGATGCTCGCGCCTTCGATGCCGATGAACACCCACACGGTGACCAGCATCATGTTGCGCACCTGGTTCATCACGCTGCCCAGGTCTGGGGTGCCCACCGCCCAGATGTCGGCGGTGAAGATATCGAGCCTGAAGGCGAACAGGCAGATCAGCGCGAACAGCACCAGCGGCACGACCTTGGCCACGGTGGTGACCAGGTTGATGAACGCTGCTTCCTTGATGCCGCGCAGCACCAGGAAGTGCACGGCCCAGAGCAATATCGAGGCACCGATGATCGCCGCCGGGGTGTTGCCCTCACCGAAGATCGGGAAGAAGTAGCCGAGGGTGCTGAACAGCAGCACGAAGTAGCCGACGTTGCCCAGCCAGGCGCTGATCCAGTAGCCCCAGGCCGACGAGAAGCCCATGTAGTCGCCGAAGCCGGCCTTGGCGTAAGCGTACACACCGCCATCCAGATCAGGCTTGCGGTTGGCCAGGGTCTGGAACACGAAGGCCAGGGTCAGCATGCCGACCGCCGTGATCGCCCAGCCAATCAGTACCGCGCCAACGCCTGCACTGGCAGCCATGTTTTGCGGCAGCGAGAAGATCCCGCCGCCAATCATCGAACCCACTACAAGTGCAACTAACGCGCCGAGCTTTAGTTTTCCGGAAGAATCAGACATTTAACAACTCCTGCCAGGAGAAAGTTGACGACAGAATAAATCCGACGCCTGGACCATGAGCTGACTTGGATCAGTTCATGGCAACGCGAAGGTAGGAAATTTCCTACGCGCGACTCCTGGAGAGTGCCGACTGCTCAGCTGCAGGCCCTGTGCGCTGGCATCTCCATGTCCTTCTAGAGCAAACGCTCTGTTTGACCTGCGATGTCTGAAGCTAGCCGTTTTTGCCGCTTTCGCAAATTTTTCACAAGAATTTCGAGTTTTATCAGTTTCTTTTCTAGTTGCTTCGCAGCTGCTAGTTTTTACAGAGGTGCGCCGATAGACATTGTGGTTATTAATGCTATAGGTTTAATGGTTTTGGCCATATAAGTAACAGCATTTATATGGCCCCCATGGCTGTTTCAAACGCATGACAGCACGGAAAAAAGGGAGCCCCATGAGCGAACCGGGACAAAAGCTGCGTCTGGGTGCACTGATCGCACTGGTGGTCGGTTCGATGATTGGTGGCGGGATCTTCTCGCTGCCGCAGAACATGGCCGCACGTGCCGACGTCGGTGCCGTGCTGATCGGTTGGGCAATCACGGCAGTGGGCATGCTGGCCCTGGCCTTCGTGTTCCAGACCCTGGCCAACCGCAAGCCCGAGCTGGATTCGGGGGTCTACGCCTACGCCAAGGCCGGTTTCGGCGAGTACATGGGGTTCTCCTCCGCCTGGGGCTACTGGATCAGTGCCTGGCTGGGCAACGTCGGTTATTTCGTGCTGTTGTTCAGCACCCTGGGCTTCTACTTTCCGGTGTTTGGCGAAGGCAACACGCCGATTGCCATCGGTTGCGCCTCGCTGCTGCTGTGGGCGGTGCACTTCCTGGTGCTGCGTGGCATCAAGGAGGCGGCGTTCATCAACCAGGTGACCACCGTGGCCAAGGTGGTGCCGCTGTTGATCTTCGTCGTCATCGCCGCCTTTGCCTTCCGCGCCGACATCTTCACCCGCGACATCTGGGGCCTGAGCAACCCGCAGTTCGGCAATGTGCTGGACCAGGTGCGCAACATGATGCTGGTCACGGTGTTCGTGTTCATCGGTATCGAGGGCGCCAGCGTGTATTCCGGGCGGGCGCAGCGCCGTTCCGATGTCGGCAAGGCCACGGTGATCGGCTTTCTCGGGGTGCTGGCACTGCTGGTGCTGGTCAATGTGCTGTCGCTGGGGGTGATGACCCAGCCGGAACTGGCCGGGTTGCAGAATCCGTCGCTGGCCTCGGTGCTGGAACATATCGTCGGCCCCTGGGGGGCATTGCTGATCAGCATTGGCCTGGCCGTGTCGCTGCTCGGTGCCTTGCTGTCGTGGGCACTGCTGTGCGCGGAAATTCTTTACGCCACGGCGCGTGACAAGACCATGCCGCGCTTCCTGGCCAAGGAAAACGCCAACCATGTGCCGGCCAATGCCCTGTGGCTGACCAATTGCATGATCCAGGGCTTTTTGCTGATCACGCTGGTTTCAGCAGGCACCTATACCAGCCTGATCTATCTCGCCTCGTCGATGATTCTGGTGCCGTACCTGTGGTCGGCGGCCTATGCGGTGCTGCTGGCCTGGCGCGGGGAAAGTTACCACGGGCAGGCGGGGCTGCGGCGCAAGGACCTGATGGTGGCAGCGGTGGCGCTGCTGTATGCGGTATGGCTGTTGTACGCGGGCGGCCTCAAGTACCTGCTGCTGTCGGCACTGCTGTACGCCCCAGGGGTCATCCTGTTTGCCCGGGCCAAGCACGAACAAGGGCAGACCCTGTTCACCACCTGGGAGAAGCTGATTTTCGCGGCAGTACTGGCGGGGGCGGCATTGGCGGCCTACCTGCTGTATTCAGGGCTGCTGAGCTTGTGACACGGCGGGGCAGGGCTGTTCCGGGCGTGACCAGATCCACAGGTTGCCCAGGGTCATGCCGGCAATCGCCAGAAACACCGGCCAGTGGTGTTCGAGGAAAACCAGCATCAGGGTGGCGCACAGCAGCATGCTGAGGGTGGCGCTGACCTTGGCACGGCGCTGGATCACCTTGCCGTTGCGCCAGTTGTACAGGATCGGCCCGAACAGGCGATGGTTTTCCAGCCAGGCGGACAGGCGCGGCGAACTGCGCGTGGCGGCCCAGGCGGCCAGCAGGATGAACTCGGTGGTCGGCAGGCCGGGGATGACGATGGCGACCAGGCCTATCCCCAGGCTCACGTAAGCCAGGATGCCATACAGCAGGCGGGACAGTTTCGAGCGGGCAGGTCGGGTCATGGTCTCACTGCAAATAACGTCCGGCCACCGGAAAGGTGGCCGGTTGGTGCGTATTCAGGCCAGCGCGGCATCCGCGGCATAGGCATGCTTGAGCAGTTCGGTGAAGCGCTCGAAGGCGGCAACCGCAGCACGCTCGGCGGCGGCGTCTTCCTCGGGCGACAGCGCCAGGCCATCGAGGATCCGGGTGAACTGCTTCCAGCCTTCGGCACGGCCACCGGCCGGCTCGCCGAGGTGGCGGGCACCGAAACTGTCGGACAGTTCCAGGGCCGCGGCACGCTTGATCAGGAACGCAGCGCCAAGTTTGGAGCCTTCTGACACGAAGATCCAGCCCATTGCCTCACCCAGGCTCGGGTTCAGCAGCGCGCCAGGCACGGCAGCCGGCACTTCGGTGCCGAGGTCGGCGAGGTCCAGGCGGGCCTGTTCGGCGCGGCAGCGCTCGGCCAGGTCGGGGACGATGGCGATCAGTTGCGGGTCGTTGTACAGCGCTTGCAGTTCGGCCTGGAACAGGTACTGGGCGACGACGAAACGGGCAAAGCTTTCGCGGCTGTCGAACGGCGCGTGGGACTTGACCAGGGCGTCGAGCTCGCTGTGCGGAGCTTGGGTGGCCTGGTTCAGGCGTTGCGAGCGCAAGGCTGGGCGGTCGGTCATGGGGGTGTCCTTGGTAAATGAGGGCGTCTAGTGACAAGACGAAACAGCGGGGCGGGTACAGTAAAAAAAGTGGTTTTTTGTAATGTCTGTTCCGGCCCCTTCGCGGGCAAGCCCGCTCCCACAGGAATGCCACAGGTTTCAGCACCTGTGCAGTACCTGTGGGAGCGGGCTTGCCCGCGAAAGGGCCGGAACAGGCTAAACGCCAGTGTCAGATATCCCACACCACATTGATGGCGAAGTTGCGCCCAGGCATGGTCAGGCGGTCGAGGTTGGCCGGCTGGGTCACACCTGCTTCACCCTGGCCGTCGTAGCCGCGCACCGAATCCCACTGCCAGTACTTCTTGTCGGTCAGGTTGTACAGCCCGGCATTGACGGTGACGTCGTCGGTCACTTTGTAGAAGCCGCTCAGGTCAAGCACGCCGTAGCCCGGGGTGCGGAACTGCGAGCTCTGGCCGTCCGGCGCGAAGAACGTGGTGTCGTCGACGCGGGTCTTGCGCTTGACCAGGGTCCAGCTCAGCAGGCCGCCATAGTTAGGCTGCTCGTAACCCAAACCGAACACGCCGGTCAGCGGGTTGACGCTGTTCAAAGGCTGGCCGTTGTCATCGTTGCGGCCATGGGCGTAGGCAATCGAACCCTGGGTGTACAGGCCCTGCGGTGCACCGAAGTGGTCGAGGTTCAGGCGGCCCTTGATTTCGGCGCCCTTGATGGTGGCGTGCTTGATGTTGTTGGCCTGGAAGGTGGTTTCCAGGTTGGCCGACTGCACGGCGTCTTCGTCGATGAAGTCGCGGTACTTGTTGTAGAACACCGCCACGTCGAAGTTGCCAGCGTCGAAGTTGCCGCGCAGGCCGGTTTCGTAGCTCTTGCTCTTTTCCGGCTCCAACCCGGGGTTGCCCTGCACGCTGTAACCCAGGGTCGGGTTATCAAAGCGCCCGTACATCGACTTGGCGGTCGGGGTGCGGAAGCCTTCGGCGTACTGGCCGTACCAGGTGTAGTTGTCGTTGAAGGCGTAGGTCAGGCCGAACTTGGGCGAGACGCGGTGCCACTTCTTGTCCGAGTCGTCGAGGCTGCTCGGGGCGGTACCCGAGCCCTGGATGCCCCGCAGGAACTCCTCGGTGAACTTCGGCTCCATGCGCGTGTAGTCGTAGCGTGCGCCGGGCATGAAGGTCCAGTCGTTCCAGCGGATTTCATCCTGCACGAACAGGCTGTAGGTGTTCACGGTCGGGTCGGGGAAGTCGCTGACCAGAGCCTGGGCGTCGCTGGTGCTGACCTGGCCGATGGTGCGGCAGGTACCACCCACCGCCAGGCAGGTGCCGGTGCCGCTGCGCGAGCCGGTGACCTTCTCGTGCTTGAGCGTGGTGCCGTAGGTCAGCAGGTGATCGGTGGCGCCGATGCTGAAGGCCTTGTCCAGCTGGGCGTCGAATACCCACTGGCGGTCCTTGTAGGTGGTGTCGCGGGTGCGCAGCACGGTGCGGCTGAACGGGAAGTAGATTTCCTCGGTGCTCTGGTCGGTCTTGGCGACCTGATAGTTCAGGCTCCACTTGACGTGGTCGGCAACCAGCGAATCCAGGCCGAACTCATGGTTGATGCCGAAGCGCTCGCGGGTCACGGTGTCGTTGCCGGTGCGGCTGCGGTACATGCCCAGGCCGGTGCCGTTGGTGAACGGGCCACCGACGGCGCTGAGGATGTCCTGGTCGCGGTCATCCTTGTAGCGCTCGTAGGTGAGGCCCAGACGGGCATCGTCGGCGTAGTTCCAGCCCAGCTTGGCCAGCACGTTGGTGGTGCGCACGTCTTCCGGGTTGGCCTCGGTGCGCGCCAGGCCTGTGCCGCCATGGCTGCCGTAGGACTCGGTCTCGTGGCCATTGCGCTGGCTCAGGTGCAGCAGGCCGTCGAAATCGCCGGTGCGGCCAGCCACGGTAGCGGAGGTCAGCCAGCTGTCGTCGGCCGAGCTGTAGCCGGTCTTCAGGCGTGCACCGACGTCCTTGCCGGGCTTGATGATGTCGTCCGGGTCGAGGGTGAAGTAGCTCACCGCGCCGCCGATGGCGTTGCTGCCGTACAGCACCGATGCCGGGCCGCGGAGGATTTCCACGCGCTTGACGATCTCGGGGTCGACGTAGTTGCGCTGGGTCTGGGCGTAGGGGCCATAGAAGAAGCTGTCGGGGATCGACACGCCATCGACCTGGGTAAGGATGCGCTCGCCATCGATGCCGCGGATGTTGTAGCCGTTCAGGCCGCTGCGCTGGCCGGTGCCCCCCACCGACACGCCGGGTTCATACCGGACCAGTTCCTGGATGTTGTTGACGTTCTGCCGGTCCAGTTGCTCGCGGGTCTGCACGGTCACGGTGCTCGGCACCTGGCTCACGTCCTGGGCGCTGCGGGTGGCACTGACGGTCACCTGCTGCAGGGCAATGACGTTGCCCGCCGAGTGGCGTTCGAGCACTACGTTGCCGTTGCTGATCTTGCGGAAGTCGAGGCCCGTGCCCTGAAGCAGGCGCTTGAGCGCGGCTTCCGGCGGCAGCGAACCCTGCACACCCGGCGAGGCCACGCCGTCGGCCAGTTCGGCGCTGAAGCCGACCTGCCAGCCGGTGACCTTGCTGAAGGCGTTGATCGCTTCGACCAGAGGCTGCTGGGCAATGCTGAAACGGTAGTCGCCCATGCGCGGGCTGCTGGCCTGGGCCGGTTCGGCGGCCAGCGCCGGGAGGCTGCAGGCACCGCTGGCGAACAGGGCCAGCGTCAGCAGGGACAGCTGGCCGGTACGGCGGGGAAGGGTGGACGGGCGAGTTGGACCTGTGGACATCGAAAGCGCTCCCAGACGCGCGGACTGTTATAGGTGATGACCGTTCTTGTTTTGAAACAAGAATCAGTTGCATTGGCTATAACGAGACGGGCGGGGTTGCGCGATCGCGTAAAAAAACTTGTCGGTCAGTTGATGATGACCACGGCGGGGAATTCGTGCAGTTGCGCCGAGGTGATGTGGGCCAGGGCGCGCAGGGTTTCCAATGGCTGATCGAGGCGGTAGTTGCCGGTCACTGCCATGTCGTCGAGCTGGTCGTTGCGGTTGATGATCCAGCCAGGGTAATAGCGCCGCACTTCGGCCAGTACCTGGCTCAACGGGCAGTTCTCGAACACCAGGCGGCCGTCGACCCAGGCCAGGTCCTTGTGCATGTCGGGGCGCTGGCGCTGGCCGAAGCCCTGGGGGCCGACACTGATGCTGTCCCCGGCACTGAGGCGGATGCGCTGGTTGCTGGCGGCCTGCAGGTCGACGTCGCCGCGTTGCACGCGAACCTGTGCCTCGCCGTCGAGGTAGCGCACGGCAAAATCGGTGTCGCGCACCTGCGCGCGCACCGGCCCGGCCTGCACCTCCAGCGGCAACTGGGCGCCACCGGGCACCTGGAAATACGCCTCGCCTTGCAGCAGGCGCGCGACCTGGCGCCCGCCCTGCAGGTCGCTGGCGAAAGCGGAGTTGGTGTTGAGCAGGACCTTGGCGCCGTCATCCAGCTCCAGGCGCTGGCGTTCGCCGACCACGGTCAGGTGGTCCGCCTGCAAGCGCACCGGCAGGTTGCCGAACGTGAACAGACCGACCAGCAGCACGGCAGCCGTCGCCAGTGGCTTCCAGTGTGCACGCAGGCGCCCGCGCAGCGTGCGGCGCTGATGCTGGTGCAGGTGCATGGCGGCCTGGCGCAGCGGAGTACCGTTCCACAGGGCTTCGGCCTCGACATAGGCTTCGGCGTTCTCAGGCGCTGCGCTGAGCCATTGCTCGAAGGCCAGGGTGTCGGCCTCGCTGGCACACTGCAGGCGCACGAGCCAGTCCAGCGCCTCGTCAAGCGCGCGGGCGCGGGCGTCGGGCCCGTTGGCTGGCGGGCGAGTGACGGGGCTGTCGGTCACGGTGGGTCCTTGCAGGTATTTTTGCGAATGATCAAGGCTGGGGCGAAGCATGGCAAGGGCTGCGCCGCATTCTGCGTCCCGGCAGTCGGCTTACTTGAGGCGGTCGGCCACACCCATGCAGATTGCCATGATCAGTTTCAGTTCCTTCTGCACCGTACTGGCCGAGACCTGCAGCTGCTCGGCAATTTCCAGGTAGCTGGCACCGTGCAGGCGGCTGAGGATGAAGATGCGCTGCTGGCGTTCGGTCAGCTGGTTGAGACTGACACTCAGGTGCTTGAGCAGCTGTTCGGCGTGGGCGGCGTCCTCGCTGCTGCCGAGCGGGGACGCGACATTGTGCAGCACCTCGTCGGGCACATCGTCGACCAGCATGCGCGACTGCACCCGCCGTGTACGCAGGTGGTCCAGGGCGAGGTTGCGGGCGGTCTGGAACACGAACGGTTCGAGGTGTTCGATGGGCCGTTCACCCAAGGCGCGGGATACCCGCAGGTAGGTTTCCTGCAACAGGTCCTCGGCCGTGCTGGGGTTGCCCACCATGCGCTGCAGGGTGCGCAGCAGGGAAAGGCGCTGGACGAGGAAGACGGAGTTGAACCGGGACTGACTCACGGGGGGACCTGGCCGACGAAAGGTGAATGATAATGCTTATCATCTTGTAGCCAGGTCAAGCTTGGAATTGTTAGGAAAAGGTAAAGATTGTGAGTTCTTCAACCTTGCGCGGTCCCGTGTAGGAGCGGCCTTGTGTCGCGAAAGGGCAGCAGAGCAGCCCCAGGTACATCCGCGTCAGCGCTTAAATCCCGGGGCCGCTCTGCGGCCCTTTCGCGACACGAGGCCGCTCCTACAAATGACACGGTCAGTTCTGCTTCAGCGCGCGCTGGCCAACGCCAAGCAGTTGTCCAGCATGCGGTTGGAGAACCCCCACTCGTTGTCATACCAGGCCAGCACCTTGAGCATCCGCCCATTGGCGCGGGTGTGGTTGGCATCGAAGATCGACGACAGCGGGTTGTGGTTGAAGTCGCACGACACCAGCGGCAGGGCGTTGTAACCGAGCACCTTGGAGTGCCGGCTGGCTTCGAGGAACAGCTGGTTGACCTGCTCGGCAGTGGCCTCGCGCTTGAGGTTGACAGTCAGGTCGACCAGCGACACGTTGATCACCGGCACCCGCACGGCCATGCCGGTGAGCTTGCCGGCCAGCTCCGGCAGCACCAGGCCCACTGCCTCGGCGGCACCGGTCTTGCTCGGGATCATCGACTGGGTAGCCGAGCGGGCACGGTACGGGTCGCTGTGGTAGACGTCGGTCAGCACCTGGTCGTTGGTGTAGGCGTGAATGGTGGTCATCAGCCCCTGTTCGATGCCGAACTCGCGGTGCAGCACCTGGGCGATCGGCGCCAGGCAGTTGGTGGTGCACGAGGCGTTGGAGATGACCTGGTGCGAAGCCCGCAGGATATCGTGGTTGACCCCGTACACCACGGTGGCATCGACGCCCTTGCCCGGCGCCGAGACGATCACCTTGCCGGCGCCCGCGGCCAGGTGTGCGGCGGCCTTGGCGCGGTCGGTGAACAGCCCGGTGCACTCGAACACCACGTCGATCGCTTCGGCCTTCCAGGGCAGTTCGGCCGGGTTGCGGATGGCACTGACCGCGATCCGGTCACCATTGACCGTCAGGCTTTCATGGTCGGCCTCGACCTCGGCATCGAATGTGCCATGCACGCTGTCATATTTGAGCAGGTGGGCGTTCATCGCGCTGTCGCCCAGGTCGTTGATGGCGACGACCTGCAGGTCCTGGCGGTAGCCTTGGGTATACAGTGCGCGCAGGACATTGCGCCCGATGCGGCCGAATCCATTGATGGCGATACGTAGGGTCATGGCAGTACCTCTGGCGGTCCGAGTGAAACCTGTGGCAAAAAGGAGCTTCACTGAAACGGTTTTGTTGTTGGAATTACAAGATTATTCACCTGCTGATAGAAAACAAGCCTTTTTAGTGGCAGTATTTTGTTTAAACATACAACGAGTGGTTGGGCGCAGTGCCTCCCCCGATATCGCGAGCCCCTCTACCTTGAGCCTAGGCCGCAATCGTTTGGAGGGGAAATGCCCGGTAAACCGCCCTTACAATTAGCCTGGAGTCCAGTACATGCATCCGCGCATCCTTGAGGTCACCCAGCGGCTGATCGAACGTAGCCGTGCCACCCGCGAACGCTACCTGCAGCTGATTCGTGGCGCGGCCAGTGACGGGCCCATGCGTGCCAGCCTGCAATGCGCCAACTTCGCCCACGGCGTGGCCGGGTGCGGCGCCGAGGACAAGCAGACCCTGCGCTTGATGAACGCGGCCAACGTCGCCATCGTCTCGGCCTACAACGACATGCTCTCGGCGCACCAGCCGTATCTGCATTTCCCTGACCAGATCAAGCAGGCCCTGCGCGAGGTCGGCTCGGTCGGCCAGTTCGCCGGTGGCGTGCCGGCCATGTGCGACGGCGTGACGCAAGGCGAGCCGGGCATGGAGCTGGCTATCGCCAGCCGTGAAGTGATCGCCATGTCCACGGCGGTAGCGCTGTCGCACAACATGTTCGACGCAGCATTGATGCTCGGCATCTGCGACAAGATCGTCCCCGGCCTGATGATGGGGGCGCTGCGCTTCGGCCACCTGCCGACCCTCTTCGTTCCGGGCGGGCCGATGGTTTCCGGTATCTCCAACAAGCAGAAGGCCGACGTGCGCCAGCGCTATGCCGAAGGCAAGGCCAGCCGCGAGGAGCTGCTGGAATCGGAAATGAAGTCCTATCACAGCCCTGGCACCTGTACCTTCTACGGCACCGCCAACACCAACCAGCTGGTGATGGAAGTCATGGGCCTGCACCTGCCAGGCGCCTCGTTCGTCAACCCGTACACCCCGCTGCGCGATGCCCTTACCGCCGAGGCGGCGCAGCAGGTCACGCGCATGACCAAGGCCAGCGGCAACTTCATGCCACTGGGCGAGATCGTCGACGAGAAGGCGCTGGTCAACGCCATCGTGGCGTTGCACGCCACCGGCGGCTCGACCAACCACACGTTGCACATCCCGGCGATCGCCCAGGCGGCCGGCATCCAGCTGACCTGGCAGGACATGGCCGACCTGTCCGAAGTGGTGCCGACCCTGTCCCACGTCTACCCGAACGGCAAGGCCGACATCAACCACTTCCAGGCCGCTGGCGGCATGGCCTTCCTGATCCGTGAACTGCTCGATGCCGGCCTTTTGCATGAAGACGTCAACACCGTGGCTGGCCATGGCCTGCGCCGCTACACCCAGGAGCCGTTCCTCGACAACGGCAAGCTGGTGTGGCGCGAAGGGCCACTGCAGAGCCTGGACGAGAGCATCCTGCGCCCGGTGGCGCGGCCATTCTCGGCCGAAGGCGGCCTGCGGGTGATGGAGGGCAACCTGGGCCGTGGCGTGATGAAGGTTTCTGCAGTAGCGCCTGAACATCAGGTGGTCGAGGCGCCGGCACGGGTGTTCCATGACCAGCAGTCGCTGGCCGATGCCTTCAAGGCCGGTGAGCTGGAGTGCGATTTCGTCGCCGTGGTGCGCTTCCAGGGTCCGCGCTGCAACGGCATGCCCGAGCTGCACAAGCTGACGCCGTTCCTCGGCGTGCTGCAGGACCGCGGCTACAAGGTCGCGCTGGTGACCGACGGGCGCATGTCGGGCGCCTCGGGCAAGATCCCGGCGGCCATCCACGTCTGCCCCGAAGCGTTCGATGGTGGCCCGCTGGCACGCGTGCGCGATGGTGATATCGTGCGGGTCGATGGCGTCGCAGGCACGCTGCGGGTCATGGTGTCGGCAGAAGAGCTGGCCAGCCGTGAGCTGCCGCCCGCGCCCCAGGGCAACGACCTGGGCTGCGGCCGTGAGCTGTTCGGCTTCATGCGCATGGCGTTCAGCCCGGCAGAGCAGGGCGCCAGCGCCTTCACCTCGGCCCTGGAGAACCTCAAATGAAGGACCTGCTGGTTGGCGACATCGGTGGCACCAATGCCCGTTTTGCGTTGTGGCGTGACAACCAGCTGTGCCAGGTGAAGGTCTTCGCCACGGCGGACTACACCAGCCCGGAACAGGCCATCGAGGCTTACCTGCAGGGCCACGGTATCGCCCGTGGCGGCCTTGCAGCGGTGTGCCTGGCGGTGGCCGGGCCGGTGGATGGCGATGAGTTCCGCTTCACCAACAATCACTGGCGACTGAGCCACAGGGCGTTTTGCCAGACCTTGCAGGTCGAGCGGCTGCTGTTGATCAACGATTTTTCTGCCCAGGCCCTGGGCATGACCCGCCTGCAACCGGGGGAGTTCCGTGAGGTCTGCCCCGGCCAGGCGGACCCGACGCGGCCAGCGCTGGTGATCGGCCCGGGCACCGGCCTGGGCGTCGGCAGCCTGTTGCGCCTGGGCGAGCAGCACTGGCAGGCACTGCCGGGTGAAGGCGGGCACGTCGACCTGCCGGTGGGCAACGCCCGCGAGGCGGCGATCCATCAGCAGATGCACCGCCAGATCGGCCACGTCAGCGCCGAGACCGTGCTCAGCGGTGGGGGCCTGGTGCGCTTGTATCAGGCCATCTGCGCGCTGGACGGCGACACGCCCCGACACACATCCCCGGCGCAGGTCACTGATGCGGCGCTGGGCGGCGAGCCACGGGCACTGGCGGTGATCGAGCAGTTCTGCCGCTTCCTCGGGCGCGTGGCCGGTAACAATGTGCTGACCCTCGGTGCACGCGGCGGGGTGTACATTGTCGGCGGCGTGATCCCGCGGTTTGCCGAGCTGTTCCTGCGCAGCGGGTTTGCCGCCAGCTTTGCCGACAAGGGGTGCATGAGTGGTTATTTCGCAGGTTTGCCAGTATGGCTGGTGACGGCGGAATTCTCTGGACTGCTGGGGGCCGGAGTGGCATTACAGCAATCATTGGATCACTGACGGGGGCCGCTCTGCGGCCCCTGAATGCAATACCCGAGAGCAGGCGATCAAGACCTGTGACAAACAAGAGGGCGGGATACCTTGAGCACTGCCGGAAAATCGATCCTGATGGTCGACGACGATCAGGAAATTCGTGAACTGCTGCAAACCTACCTGAGCCGCGCCGGCTTCCAGGTCCACGCCGAAGCCGATGGTCAGGGTTTTCGCCGCGCCTTGGAAAACACCCCCTGCGACCTGGTGATCCTCGACGTCATGCTGCCCGACGAAGACGGCTTCAGCCTGTGCCGCTGGGTGCGCCAGCACCCGCGCCAGTCACGGGTACCGATCATCATGCTGACCGCCAGCTCCGACGAGGCCGACCGCGTCATCGGCCTGGAACTGGGGGCCGATGATTACCTGGGCAAGCCGTTCAGCCCGCGTGAGCTGCAGGCGCGCATCAAGGCCCTGTTGCGCCGCAGCGAGTTCGGCCAGGCTGTGCCCGCCAGTGCCGTGCTGGCCTTCGACGACTGGCGCCTGGATACCGTCAGCCACCGATTGTTCCACCGTGATGGCGAAGAGGTGATTCTGTCCGGCGCCGACTTCGCCCTGCTCAAGCTGTTTCTCGATCACCCGCAACAGATCCTCGACCGCGACACCATCGGCAACGCCACCCGTGGCCGCGAGCCGATGCCGCTGGACCGCATCGTCGACATGGCGGTCAGCCGCCTGCGCCAGCGCCTGCGCGACACCGACAAGCCGCCGCGGCTGATCCGCACCGTGCGTGGCAGTGGTTACCTGCTGGCTGCCCATGTCTGCTGCGCTTCCTGAGCGGCGCTGGCGCCTGCTGCCGCGCTCGCTGCTGGGGCGCATGCTGCTGCTGACCCTGCTCGTGGTGCTGCTGGCCCAGGGCCTGTCGAGCCTGATCTGGGTCGCCCAGTTGCGCGCCAGCCAACTGCAGGGCCTGCGTGCCAGTGCCGGGAGCCTGGCCCATTCCATGAGTGCCAGTGTCAGCTACTTCCGTTCGCTGCCGGTGGCTTATCGGCCGATGGTGCTCGACCAGTTGCGCAGCATGGGGGGCACGCGCTTCTTCGTGTCGCTCAACGACAAACCGCTGGACATGCCGGTGTTGCCCATCACGCCCCGCAAGCAGGCGGTGATCGACGTGTTCCAGCACGTGCTGCACGAACGCCTCGGCGAGCAGATGGAAATCTCTGTCGAATTCGTCGCCCCCGATGACCTGCGCATCTTCAACAGTGGCCTGAAACTCGATGAACTGCCGCGCTCCTGGGCGCACTACTCGCTGACCTTGGAGCCGCTCAACCCGCCCGTGCTGGTGACCCAGATCCGCCTCGACCAGGGCGAATGGCTGTACATCGCCTCGTTGCTGCCCGAGCCTTACACTAGCCTTGAAACCGAACGCCTGCCGCGTCAGCAGATTGGTTTCATCGTTCTCACCACCGCCTTGCTGCTGCTGTTCATCGGTTTGCTGGTGCACTGGCAGAGCTGGCCGCTCAAGCGCCTGGCACGCGCCGCGCGTGAGCTGTCATTGGGTGCGGATGTGGCGCCGGTGGCCGAGGGCGGCGGCAGTGAGGTGGTGGAAGTGGGGCGCGCGTTCAACAGCATGCGCGAGCGCATCAGCCGTTACCTGACCGAGCGTTCCCAGTTGTTCAGCGCCATTTCCCACGACCTGCGCACACCGATCACGCGTTTGCGCCTGCGCGTGGAACTGCTCGAGGACGAGCGCCTGCAGGCCAAGTTCAGTCAGGACCTCGACGAACTGGAGTTGCTGGTCAAAGGGGCACTGCAGTGCGTCAAGGACACCGACATCCACGAGAACATCGAGCCGGTCGACCTCAACCAGGTGCTGGAGATTCTCGCCGAGCCGTACCTGGGCGATGGCCGTATCACCGTCGAAGGGCGAGCGCTGTCGCCGTACCCGGGCAAACCGCTGGCGCTGCGCCGCTGTATTGGCAACCTGATCGACAATGCCATCAAGTATGGCGAGCGGGCGCACCTGCGGATCATCGACAGTGCCGAAGGCTTCGTCCTGCAGGTGGATGACCAGGGCCCCGGCGTGCCGCAGCAGCAGATGGAGCAGGTGTTCGAGCCGCATTTTCGCCTGGCCGGCAAGCAGCAGGGCTATGGGCTGGGCCTGGGTATCGCGCGCAACATCGCCCATAGCCATGGCGGCGAGGTGAGCCTGCTCAACCTGCGCGAAGGGGGCTTGCGGGTGACGCTTTACCTGCCCAGGGGCATGGATTGAGTTGTGTCACGGGCTGGTGACACATCAGCAGTCCTTCGTGACATCCCAGCCAGGACGGCTGGCTAGACTTCGCAGACGACTGGCAAGGAGCGAGCTGGCCCCATGACGCACAACGATCTCCCTTTCGGCAGCTGGCTGGATTCGCCAGTGCATGCTGCCTGGCTCATGGCTGAAGGGCAGCGCCTGCTGGCCTTCGCCAAGGCAGCGAAGTTGCCGGAAGGTTTTGGCAACCTTGATGCCACGGGTCGTCTGGCACCCGATGCCGCCGCCGAAACCATGAACACCGCGCGCATGACCCATTGCTTCGCCCTTGCCCACATCCAGGGCGTGCCGGGCTGCCTGGCCTTCGCCGAGCATGGTGTCACGGCCCTGGGCGGGGTGCTGCACGATGCCGCTTTCGATGGCTGGTTCGCGCACCCTGAAGGCCTCTACGATAGTGGCAAGGGCGCCTACCTGCATGCCTTTGTCGCGCTGGCTGCCAGTTCCGCCAAGGTGGCTGGCGTGCCGGGTGCTATGCAGTTGCTGGCGGACGCTGTGCGGGTGATCGAAGCGCATTTCTGGTGCGAGAAAGAGGGCGCCTTGCGTGAAACCTTCTCGCGTGCCTGGCAGTTGCCGGAGGCCTACCGCGGCGCCAACAGCAACATGCATGCAACGGAGGCTTTCCTGGCCCTGGCCGATGCCACCGGCAATACGTTGTGGCTGCAACGGGCGTTGCGCATTGTCGAGCGCATCATCCACACCCATGCTGCCGCCAATGGCTACCGGGTCATCGAGCATTTCGACGCGTTCTGGCAGCCATTGCTGCACTACAACCTGGAGCATCCGGCCGATCACTTCCGCCCTTACGGCACGACGCCCGGGCATGCGCTGGAATGGGCGCGCCTGCTGCTGCACCTGGAGGCCAGCCTGAGCCTGGCTGGGCAGCCCGTGCCCGATTGGCTGCTGGACTGCGCCGGTGGCCTGTTCGACGGCGCCTGCCGTCACGCCTGGAACGCCGATGGCGAGCCTGGCTTCGTCTACACCCTGGACTGGGACAACCGCCCGGTCGTCAGGCAGCGCTTGCACTGGGTGCATGCCGAGGCGTGCGCTGCGGCTGCCGCGCTGTTGCGCAGGACCGGTGAAGGCCGTTACGAGCAGTGGTATCACTGCTTCTGGGGGTTCATCGACAACCACTTCATCGACCGTGCTGGCGGCAGCTGGCACCACGAACTCGATGCGAACAATCGCCCCGCCGGCACCATCTGGCCGGGCAAGCCAGACCTGTATCACGCTTACCAAGCGGTACTGCTGCCGGGTTTGCCTTTGGCACCCAGCCTGGCGACGGCACTTTCGCGTTATGTAACCAAACGATGACATTCGCGCATCGCTTCGTTACCTGGCGAGGCGGGCACGCTGATTAGACTCCATGCCATGCAAGCGACCGACTTGCCCGGCATAACAACAAGAAAAGGTACTCCGATGAATTCGACTCTCCGCCTCGCCGCCGCGATCTCCCTTGCCTCGCTCCTGCCACTCAGTGCCACCGCCGCCGAATCCAAAGGCAGCGTCGAAGTGGTGCACTGGTGGACCTCCGGTGGTGAAAAAGCTGCTGTGGATGTGCTCAAGGCCAAGGTCGAGCAGGATGGCTTTACCTGGAAGGACGGCGCGGTTGCAGGTGGCGGTGGTGCCACTGCCATGACCGTGCTCAAGAGCCGCGCAGTGGCGGGCAATCCGCCAGGCGTCGCGCAGATCAAGGGGCCGGACATCCAGGACTGGGCCGCCACCGGCCTGCTCGACGAGGACGTGCTCAAGGAAGTCGCCAAGGAAGAAAAGTGGGACTCGCTGCTCGACAAGAAGGTCGCCGACACCGTTAAGTACGACGATAACTATGTCGCCGTACCGGTCAACATCCACCGCATCAACTGGCTGTGGATCAATCCGGAGGTCTTCAAGAAGGCCGGCATCGACAAGACGCCCACCACCCTCGACGAATTCTATGCCGCCGCCGACAAGCTCAAGGCCGCCGGTTTCATCCCGCTCGCCCACGGCGGCCAGCCCTGGCAGGACAGCACCGTGTTCGAAAGCGTGGTGCTGGCCGTGATGGGGGCTGAGGGCTACAAGAAGGCCATGGTCGACCTGGACGAGTCGGCGCTGACCGGCCCCGAGATGGTCAAGGCGCTCACCGAGCTGAAGAAGGTCGCCACCTACATGGACCCGGACGGCAAGGGCCAGGACTGGAACCTGGAGGCGGCCAAGGTCATCAACGGCAAGGCCGGCATGCAGATCATGGGTGACTGGGCTAAGAGCGAGTGGACCCTGGCCAAGAAAACCGCCGGCAAGGATTACCAGTGCGTACCGTTCCCCGGCACTGAAAAGGCGTTCCTCTACAACATCGACTCGCTGGTGGTGTTCAAGCAGAGCGACAAGGGCACTGCTGCCGGGCAGCAGGACATCGCCCGCAACGTCATGGGCGTGGATTTCCAGAAGACCTTCAGCATCAACAAGGGCTCGATCCCGGTGCGCAACGACATGCTCGCCGACATGGGCAAGCATGGTTTCGACGCTTGCGCCCAGACCTCCGCCAAGGACTTCCTCGCCGACGCCAAGAGCGGCGGCCTGCAGCCGAGCATGGCGCACAACATGGCCACCACGCTGGCCGTGCAGGGCGCCTTCTTCGATGTGGTGACCAACTACATCAATGACCCCAAGGCCGACCCGGCCGATGCGGCGAAGAAGCTGGCGGCGGCGATCAAGGCTGCCAAGTAAGACCATTCGCGGGCAAGCCCGCTCCCACAGGTTCGGCGTCCTGCCCGGCACCTGTGGTGAGCAGGCCCCCTGTGGGAGCGGGCGTGCCCGCGAAGCGGTGCAAAGCACCGCCTGTACCTCGAGATCCACAACATGACAACAGCAACCGCCCAACTGCGGGCCTCCCCCCTGGACGCGCTGCAGCGCTGGCTACCGAAGCTGGTGCTGGCGCCAAGCATGTTCATCGTCCTGGTGGGCTTCTACGGCTACATCCTGTGGACCTTCGTCCTGTCCTTCACCACCTCGACCTTCCTGCCGACCTACAAGTGGGCAGGCCTGGCGCAATACGCCCGGCTGTTCGACAACGACCGCTGGTGGGTGGCGAGCAAGAACCTGATGCTGTTCGGCGGCCTGTTCATCGCCATCAGCCTGGCCATCGGCGTGCTGCTGGCGGTGCTGCTGGACCAGCGCATCCGCCGCGAAGGCTTCATCCGCACCATTTACCTGTACCCCATGGCGCTGTCGATGATCGTCACCGGCACCGCCTGGAAATGGCTGCTCAACCCCGGCATGGGCCTGGACAAGCTGCTGCGCGACTGGGGGTGGGAGGGCTTTCGCCTGGACTGGCTGATCGACCCTGACCGGGTGGTGTACTGCCTGGTGATCGCCGCCGTGTGGCAGGCCTCGGGCTTCATCATGGCGATGTTCCTCGCCGGCCTGCGTGGTGTCGACCAGTCGATCATCCGCGCCGCGCAGATCGACGGTGCCAGCCTGCCGCGCATCTACTGGACCGTGGTGCTGCCCAGCCTGCGGCCGGTGTTCTTCAGCTCGCTGATGATCCTGGCGCACATTGCGATCAAGAGCTTCGACCTGGTGGCGGCGATGACGGCCGGTGGCCCGGGCTACTCCTCCGACCTGCCGGCGATGTTCATGTACTCCTTCACCTTCAGCCGCGGCCAGATGGGCATGGGCTCGGCCAGTGCCATCCTCATGCTCGGGGCGATCCTGGCGATCCTCGTGCCGTACCTGTACTCGGAACTGCGGAGCAAGCGCCATGCATAGTCCAGCTGACAGACCGGCACTGAGCCTCAGCCGCGTCGCCATCCATGCCGTGCTGCTGCTCGCGGTGCTGCTGTACCTGGTGCCGCTGGTGGTGATGCTGCTGACCAGCTTCAAGTCCCCGCAAGACATCAGCACCGGCAACCTGCTGAGCTGGCCCACCGTGGTTACCGGCATTGGCTGGGTCAAGGCCTGGGGCACGGTCAGCGGCTACTTCTGGAACTCCATCCTGATCACCGTGCCTGCGGTGCTGATCTCCACCGCCATCGGTGCGCTGAACGGTTATGTGCTGTCGATGTGGCGCTTTCGCGGTTCGCAGCTGTTCTTCGGCCTGTTGTTGTTCGGCTGCTTCCTGCCGTTCCAGACCGTACTGCTGCCGGCCTCGTTCACCCTCGGCAAGCTGGGCCTGGCCAGCACCACCAGCGGCCTGGTGCTGGTGCACGTGGTCTACGGCCTGGCCTTCACCACGCTGTTCTTCCGCAACTTCTACGTGAGCATTCCCGATGCCCTGGTCAAGGCCGCGCGTCTGGATGGCGCCGGCTTCTTCACCATCTTCCGCCGCATCATCCTGCCGATGTCGACACCGATCATCATGGTCTGCCTGATCTGGCAGTTCACCCAGATCTGGAACGACTTCCTGTTCGGCGTGGTGTTCTCCAGCGGCGATTCGCAACCGATCACCGTGGCCCTGAACAACCTGGTCAACACCAGCACCGGGGCCAAGGAATACAACGTCGACATGGCAGCGGCGATGATCGCCGGCCTGCCAACCCTGCTGGTCTACGTGGTGGCAGGCAAATATTTCGTCCGCGGGCTCACGGCCGGCGCGGTCAAGGGGTAAGTCATGGCAACGCTTGAACTTCGCAATGTGAACAAGACCTACGGCAGCGGCCTGCCGGACACCCTCAAGGACATCCAGCTGTCGATCAAGGATGGCGAGTTCCTGATCCTGGTCGGCCCCTCGGGCTGCGGCAAGTCGACCCTGATGAACTGCATCGCCGGCCTTGAGAACATCACCGGCGGCGCAATCCTCATCGACGACCAGGACGTCAGCGGCATGAGCCCCAAGGATCGCGACATCGCCATGGTGTTCCAGTCCTATGCGCTGTACCCGACCATGAGCGTGCGCGAGAACATCGAGTTCGGCCTGAAGATCCGCAAGATGCCGCAGGCGGCCATCGATGAAGAGGTGGCGCGGGTGGCCAAGCTGCTGCAGATCGAGCACCTGCTCGCACGCAAGCCGGCGCAGCTGTCCGGTGGCCAGCAACAGCGTGTGGCCATGGGCCGGGCACTGGCGCGGCGGCCGAAGATCTACCTGTTCGACGAGCCGCTGTCCAACCTCGACGCCAAGCTGCGGGTCGAGATGCGCACCGAAATGAAACTGATGCACCAGCGCCTGAAGACCACCACGGTGTATGTCACCCACGACCAGATCGAGGCCATGACCCTGGGCGACAAGGTGGCGGTGATGAAGGACGGCATCATCCAGCAGTTCGGCACGCCGCAGCAGATCTACAACGACCCGGCCAACCAGTTCGTCGCCAGCTTCATCGGTTCGCCGCCGATGAATTTCATTCCGGTGCGCCTGGCCAAGCAGGACGGGCGCCTGCTGGCGCTGCTCGACAGTGGCCAGGCGCGCTGCGAACTGCCGTTGGGGCCGGCCAGCGATGAGCTCGACGGCCGCCAGATCATCCTCGGCATCCGCCCCGAGCAGATCGCCCTGGGCGCAGGTGAGGGCAATGGCCTGCCGGGTATTCGCGCCGACGTGCAGGTGACCGAGCCCACCGGGCCGGACCTGCTGGTGTTCATCACCCTCAACCAGACCAAGGTCTGCTGTCGCCTGGCGCCGGACATCGCCTGCCGGGTGGGCGACAGCCTGAACCTGCAGTTCGACCCGGCGCGGGTGCTGCTGTTCGACGCCGACAGCGGCGAACGGTTGCACCTGGCCAGCAGCAATACCGCGGTAAAGGACAACGTGGCTCACTTCAAGGGCCGCTGATTCGTCTACACCATCAATAAGAAAAAAGAGGACGCAAAGGGATGGAACAGCGCAATCGCATCAGGACCTTGGGTTCACTGGCCCTGCTCGCCGTGGTTGGCAGCAGCGGTGTGCAGGCTGCCGAGGCATTTTCCAGCGAGTCGAAATGGATGACCGGCGACTGGGGCGGCACCCGCACCGAGCTGCTGGACAAAGGCTACGACTTCACCCTCGACTACGTCGGCGAGGTGGCCGGCAACCTGCATGGCGGCTACAACGACGACAAGACCGCACGCTACAGTGACCAGTTCGCCCTCGGCGCGCACCTGGACTTGCAGAAGATCCTCGGTTGGCACGATGCCGAATTCAAGCTGGCGATTACCGAGCGCAGTGGCCGCAACCTGTCCAACGACCGCATCAGCGACCCGCGCGCCGGGCAGTTCAGTTCGGTGCAGGAAGTGTGGGGCCGTGGCCAGACCTGGCGCCTGACGCAGATGTGGGTCAAGCAGAAGTACTTCGACGGCGCGCTGGACGTGAAAGTCGGCCGCTTCGGTGAAGGCGAGGATTTCAACAGCTTCCCCTGCGACTTCCAGAACCTGGCCTTCTGCGGCTCGCAGGTGGGCAACTGGGTCGGTGGCATCTGGTACAACTGGCCGGTCAGCCAGTGGGCACTGCGGGTCAAGTACAACATCACCCCGGAATTCTTCGTCCAGGTCGGTGCCTTCGAGCAGAACCCGTCGAACCTGGAGACCGGCAACGGCTTCAAGCTCAGCGGCAGCGGCACCAAGGGCGCGATCCTGCCGGTGGAGATGGTCTGGTCGCCCAAGGTCAATGACCTGCCGGGTGAATACCGCCTGGGTTACTACTACAGCACGGCCAAGGCCGACGACGTGTTCGAGGATGTCAACGGCAACCCGCAGGCGGTCACCGGCGAGGCCTTCAAGTCACACTCGAGCAAGCACGGCTGGTGGGTGGTGGCGCAGCAACAGGTTACCGCCCATGGCGGCGACATCAATCGCGGCTTGAGCCTGTTCGCCAACTTCACCGTGCACGACAAGGCCACCAACGTGGTCGACAACTACCAGCAGGTCGGCCTGGTCTACAAAGGCGCCTTCGATGCCCGGCCCAAGGACGATATCGGCTTTGGCGTTGCCCGCATCCATGTGAATGACGACGTGAAGAAACGCGCCGAACTGCTCAATGCCCAAAGCGGTATCGACGACTACGACAACCCGGCCTTCGTACCGCTGCAGCGCACCGAGTACAACGCCGAGCTCTACTACGGCTTCCACGTCACCAACTGGCTGACCGTGCGGCCCAACCTGCAGTACATCAAGAGCCCGGGTGGTGTCGACGAAGTGGACAACGCGCTGGTCGCAGGTTTGAAGATTCAGTCGTCTTTCTAAGCGAACTTGTTGTAAATTTACGCCAATCCAAATTCGGCTCCCGGCACCCACTGGCTTGCAGTGGTTGTCGGGGATGGGCCGAGACAGCGCTATCTCAAACAACAAGAGCTTGGAACCATGCCCGAACATCCGCTACATCGCTTCTTTTCCTCGCAGCGGCCCCGGCCGACATTCGAGTGGGAGCGTTACCAGCAGCGCGATGTGCTGATCATCGACCATCCCCGTTGCCAGGCGGTGTTCAGCCGCCAGGGTGCGCAACTGCTGCACTTCCAGCCGGCCGGGGAGCGGCCCTGGCTGTGGTGCGCCGAGCAATGGCCGCAAGTGGGCGCCATTCGGGGTGGTGTGCCGGTGTGCTGGCCCTGGTATGGCCGCCATCCCAGTGAAGACCTGTGGCCTGCCCATGGCTGGGCGCGCTTGCTGGACTGGAAGCTGGTGGACAGCCGCGAAGACGAGGAGGGCGTAAGCCTGAAATGGCGGCTGGACCTGTGCGACTGGCAGGTAGACCTGCACGCCAGGCTTGGCAGCCGCATGGAATTGAGCCTGAGCACCGAGCACCAGGACAGCGAACCTTGCCAGCTGAGCCATGCGCTGCTGGCTTACTGGCGTATCAGTGACGTGTCCGAGATAGCGCTGTCCGGGCTCGAGGATATCGAAGGCTATGACCGCCTGAGCCGCCAGGCCTGCCGTGAAGACGGCGCGCTCAAGCTCAAGGGTGGCTGCCAGAAGGTCTACCCGGGCACGCCTCGGGTGCAGTTGCAGGACCCGGCCTGGGAACGGGAACTGTGCATCGACACCGGCGACAGCGACGACACGGTGGTCTGGCACCCAGGCAATCGGCCGCTGATGGGTGTCAGCGGCCGTGAGTGCCAGGGCTTCGTCTGTGTCGAGGCGGCCAGTGGCAGTGGCGAAGGCCTGAGCCTGGCGCCGGGGCAGCGTGCGCACCTGCGGCTGCAGGCGCACCGGCTCAGTTGAGTTCGTCGTCCTCGATCGGGTAGCGGCTGGCGTTGAGGCTTTCCTTGATCTTGCGCAGGTGCGGCTGGAAGTCCACGCCACGGCGCAGGGTCATGCCGGTGGCCAGCACGTCGAGTACGGTCAGCTGGATGATCCGCGAAGTCATCGGCATGTAGATGTCGGTGTCTTCCGGCAGCGGGATGTGCAGGCTCAGGCTGCAGGCTTGAGCCAGCGGCGAACCGGCAGCGGTCAGGCCGAGCACCGAGGCACCGTTTTCCCGGGCCAGGCGTGCCACCTCGACCAGTTCGCGGGTGCGCCCGGTGTAGGAAATGATCACGAACAGGTCGCCGGTGTGGGCCACCGAGGCCAGCATGCGCTGCATCAGCACGTCGGCATGGGCCGATACCGCGAGGTTGAAGCGGAAGAACTTGTGCTGGGCATCAAGGGCCACCGGGGCCGAGGCGCCGAGGCCGAAGAAGTGGATCTGCCGGGCCTGGATCATCATGTCCACGGCGCGGCTGACCTGTTGCGGGTCGAGCTGCTGGCAGGCGCTGTCGAGCGAGGCGATGGCGCTGCCGAAGATTTTCTGGGTGTAGGCTGCCGGGTCGTCGTCGGCTTCCACCGCACGGCTGACGTAAGCGGCGCCACTGGCCAGGCTCTGCGCCAGTTGCAGCTTGAGCTCCGGGTAGCCGCTGACGCCGAACGAACGGCAGAAGCGGTTGACGGTCGGTTCGCTGACCTTGGCCGCCTGGGCCAACGCCGCAATGCTGAAGCGGGTGGCTTGTTGCGGGTTGAGCAGGATGACTTCGGCGACTTTGCGTTCGGCCTTGTTCAGCTCGTCGAGGCGTCCCTGGATCTGTTCCAGGAGGTTTCGCACGCGGTCCATGGTATGTCCTTGGGTCGGGAAGACAGCCGGCTGTGGGAGCAGCAGGCTTTTTGCACGGTCGTCTATCGTACTGTCGGTGCGATTGGCGTACCACTTGTCTGTAACGCTTGTGTGTAATGTTGTGGTTTTTACTACATTATCCCTTGAAAACCGTGTGTGAAAGCGGTATTCCTAGACCAACTTTAGGAAAGAACCAACATCATGGCTGCGATCAGTGTCGAACCTTGCACCTTTGCCCTGTTTGGCGCCCTAGGCGACCTGGCATTGCGCAAGCTGTTTCCTGCGCTCTACCAGCTCGACCGTGCCAACCTCCTGCACGCGGACACCCGCCTGCTGGCGCTGGCCCGCGAGGCCGGCAGCGCCGTGGATCACCTGAACACCATCGAGGCGCACCTGCGCCGGCATGTGGCTGAGGCTGACATCGAGCCCGCCGCGCTGGGGCGTTTCCTCGGCCGCCTGCACTACCAGCACCTGGACTTTCTGCAGCCCGAAGGCTACCAGGCCCTGGCCGAACAACTGACCGGCGAGCAGCCGCTGATCGCCTACTTTGCCACGGCGGCCGCGGTCTACGGCGCCATCTGCGAAAACCTCGACAAGGCTGGCCTGGCCGCGCGCACCCGGGTGGTGCTGGAAAAACCCATCGGCCATGACCTGGAGTCGTCGCGGCGGGTCAACGATGCCGTGGCGCGCTTCTTCCCGGAGAGCCGGGTCTATCGCATCGACCACTACCTGGGCAAGGAGACGGTGCAGAACCTGATCGCCCTGCGTTTTGCCAACAGCCTGTTCGAAACCCAGTGGAACCAGAATTCCATCTCCCACGTGGAGATCACCGTGGCCGAGAAGGTCGGCATCGAGGGCCGCTGGGGCTACTTCGACAAGGCCGGCCAGCTGCGCGACATGATCCAGAACCACCTGCTGCAGCTGCTTTGCCTGATCGCCATGGACCCACCCAGCGAGCTGTCGGCCGACAGCATCCGTGACGAGAAGGTCAAGGTGCTCAAGGCACTGGCACCGATCACCGGCGAAGGCTTGAGCACCCGTGTGGTGCGTGGCCAGTACATCGCCGGCTACAGCGACGGCAAGCCGGTGCCTGGCTACCTGGAAGAAGACAATTCCAACGCCCAGAGCGACACCGAAACCTTCGTCGCCCTGCGCGCCGACATTCGCAACTGGCGCTGGTCGGGCGTGCCGTTCTACCTGCGTACCGGTAAACGCATGCCGCAGAAGCTGTCGCAGATCGTCATCCACTTCAAGGAGACGCCGCACTACATCTTCGCCCCGGAACAGCGTTTGCAGATCGGTAACAAGCTGATCATCCGCCTGCAACCGGACGAAGGCATATCCTTGCGGGTGATGACCAAGGAGCAGGGCCTGGACAAGGGCATGCAACTGCGCAGTGGCCCGCTGCAGCTGAATTTTTCCGACACCTGGCGCAGTGCGCGGATTCCGGATGCCTACGAGCGCTTGCTGCTCGAAGTGATGCGCGGCAACCAGAACCTGTTCGTGCGCAAGGACGAGATCGAGTACGCCTGGAAGTGGTGTGACCAGTTGATCGCCGGCTGGCGTAACGCGGGCGATGCGCCCAAGCCTTACGCGGCAGGTTCCTGGGGGCCGATGAGCTCGATTGCATTGATCACGCGCGATGGGAGGGCGTGGTATGGCGATATCTGAATTGAAACTGCCAGCGGCCGTGCGGGTGCACGACCTGGCGGATGCCAAGGCACTGGCCGCAACCCTGGCCCATGACGTGGCCGAGCGCTTGCGTGCAGCCATTGCTGCCAAGGGGCAGGCCTGCGTGGTGCTGTCTGGTGGCCGCAGCCCGGTGCCGTTCCTCGAGCAACTGGCCGGCGAGCAGCTGGACTGGGCCAAGGTCACGGTCAGCCTGGCCGACGAGCGCTGGGTGCCCGTGGAACACGCCGACAGCAACGCTGGCTTGCTGGCCCGCCACCTGCTCAAGGGCGCTGCCGCCAAGGCGCGTTTCGTCGGGCTCTATCAGCAGGCCGAAAACCTTGATGCAGCGGCAGTCAGTGCCGATCAGGCGTTGGCAGAGCTGCCGCCCATCGACGTACTGGTGCTGGGCATGGGTGACGATGGCCATACCGCCTCGCTGTTCCCCCATAGCCCCAAGCTCGCCGAAGGCCTGGACCCGAGCAGCACGCGCCGTTGCCTGCCGATGCTGGCCCCGAGCGTGCCGCACCAGCGCCTGTCCATGACTCGCCGCCTGCTGGCCAGCGCGGCATTCATCGCGCTGGCCGTGCAAGGCCCGGGCAAACTCGCTACCCTGCGCGCCGCGCTGGCGGGCAACGACTTTTCCGAAATGCCGATTCGCGCCTTTCTTCACGACCCCCTGGACATCTACTGGTGCCCATGAGCCAAGGATCCACTGTCATGACCACCCTTGAACGCCCACAGCCCAAGCTTTCGATGGCGGATAAAGCCGCGCGGATCGATGCCATCTGCGAACAGGCGCGCATCCTGCCGGTAATCACCATCGCCCGCGAGGAAGACATCCTGCCATTGGCTGACGCCCTGGCGGCTGGCGGTATCCGCACCCTGGAAGTGACCCTGCGCTCGCAGCATGGCCTGAAGGCCATTCAGGTGCTGCGTGAGCAACGCCCGGCGTTGTGCGTGGGCGCCGGTACCGTGCTCGATCGCAGCATGTTCGCGGCGGTCGAAGCGGCTGGTGCACAGTTTGTCGTCACCCCCGGCATCACCCAGGACATCCTCGAAGCGGGTGTGGACAGCGAAATCCCGCTGCTGCCCGGCATCAGCACGCCGTCCGAGATCATGATGGGTTATGCCCTGGGCTACCGTCGTTTCAAGCTGTTCCCCGCGGAAATCAGCGGCGGCGTGGCAGCGATCAAGGCATTCGCGGGCCCGTTCGGCGATATCCGCTTCTGCCCGACGGGCGGCGTGAACCCGGCCAACGTGCGCAATTACATGGCGTTGCCCAACGTGATGTGCGTGGGCGGCACCTGGATGCTCGACAGCAGCTGGATCAAGAATGGTGACTGGGCGCGGATCGAGGCGTGCAGCGCCGAGGCGATGGCGTTGCTCGACGCCAACTGAATCTGTTGTGTGCTTTACGGCTTATGGGGCGCTTGGTCGGCGCCCTTTTTTTTGTTCGCAGATTTTGAGATGCCCTTAGCTGCCTCTTCGCGGGCAAGCCCGCTCCCACAGGTTCACCACAAATGCCAAGCCTTGTGAGGTACCTGTGGGAGCGGGCTTGCCCGCGAAGAGGCCGGTACAGGCAACAAAAAAGCCCGCATCATGTGATGCGGGCTTTTCATTCATCGCGGTGATGCTTAAGCCGCCTTGGCTTCCTGCTGGCTCAGTGAGCGGTTCAGCGCGCTGAACAGTGCCTTGAAGCTGGCCGTGGTGATGTTTTCGTCGATGCCCACACCGTGCACCGGGCGACCGCCGGCCACGCGCAGTTCGATGTAGGCCGCGGCCTTGGCGTTGGTGCCGGCACCGATGGCGTGCTCGTTGTAGTCCATGATCTCGACCGATACCGGCAGGCCGGCGACCAGGGCTTCCAGGGCGCCGTTGCCCTTGCCGCGCCAGTGCAGGGTGGTTTCGCCTTCGCCGGCGACTTCCACTTCCACGGCGCTGTGGCCGTTTTCTTCCTGCAGGCGGTGGCTGACCAGCGCGTACGGGGCGTTGGCCTGGAGGTATTCCTTGTGCAGCAGGCTGTAGATCTGCTGGGCGGTCATTTCCAGGCCCAGGCGGTCGGTTTCACCCTGCACCACCTGGCTGAACTCGATCTGCATGCGGCGTGGCAGGCTGATGCCGTATTCCTGCTCGAGCAGGTAGGTGATGCCGCCTTTGCCCGACTGGCTGTTGACGCGGATCACCGCCTCGTAGCTGCGGCCGATGTCGGCCGGGTCGATCGGCAGGTACGGCACTTCCCACAGCTCGCCTTCCTGCTGCTTGGCGAAGCCTTTGCGGATGGCATCCTGGTGCGAGCCGGAGAAGGCGGTGTGAACCAGGTCGCCGACGTACGGGTGACGTGGGTGAACCGGCAGCTGATTGCACTCTTCGACCACCTTGCGCACGCCATCGATGTCGGAGAAGTCCAGCAGCGGGTCGATGCCCTGGGTGTAGAGGTTCAGGGCCAAGGTCACCAGGTCGACGTTGCCGGTGCGCTCGCCGTTGCCGAACAGGCAGCCTTCGGCACGGTCGGCGCCGGCCATCAGGCCCAGCTCGGTGGCGGCGATGCCGGTGCCACGGTCGTTGTGGCAGTGCAGGCTGATGATCACGCTGTCGCGACGGCTGACGTTGCGGCAGAACCACTCGATCTGGTCGGCGTAGATGTTCGGCGTGGACACTTCCACGGTGGCCGGCAGGTTGAGGATGATCTTGTGCTCGGGGGTCGGGTTCCACACTTCGATGACCGCGTCACAGACTTCCTTGGCAAACTCCATTTCGGTGGCGCTGAAGGTTTCTGGCGAGTACTGGAAGGTCCACTGGGTTTCCGGCTGCTGGGCGGCATATTTGACGAACAGCTTGGCCGCGTTCACCGCGATGTCCTTCACGCCTTGCTTGTCCTGGTTGAAGACGATGCGGCGGAACGACGGGCTGGTGGCATTGTACAGGTGGACGATGGCCTTCTTGGCGCCGCGCAGCGACTCGAAGGTACGGGCGATCAGGTCTTCGCGGGCCTGGGTGAGCACCTGGATGGTGGTGTCGTCCGGGATGTGGCCGTCTTCGATCAGGGTGCGCACGAAGTCGAAATCGGTCTGCGAGGCCGAGGGGAACGATGCTTCGATTTCCTTCACGCCAACCTGCACCAGGGTCTTCCAGAAACGCAGCTTCTTCTCCGAATCCATCGGCTCGATCAGCGACTGGTTGCCATCACGCAGGTCGGAGCTGCACCAGATCGGCGCCTCGGTGATGGTCTTCGACGGCCAGGTACGGTCAGGCAGGTCGATGGTCGGGAAAGCGCGGTATTTCTTCGATGGGTCTTTGAGCATGGTCATGGAAGCAATCCTTTTGTGTGCGGCCGAGATCGGGCCTGCCGAGCGATAACGAGATGAAGAGGCGAGGCGACGCGATTCAACCTGGTAGTCGGGCGCTGACCAGGCAGAGGCTGCGATGTTGTCGGAGCAGGATGAGGGTGCTGAAGGTTTTCATGCCCTCAACCCTAACCAGTGGGGTGAGGGATGGCAAGTGTTCGGAAAAAATTGAGAGGAATGCTTAAAAAAAGCTCGATGACGAGAATTTATCGCTGAGATGATTTTTTTGCTTTGTATTTTTTGCGCAGTACTTTTCGATGGCGCAACACACTGAAAGATGTGTTGGCTGTGCTGGCCTCTTCGCGGGCAAGCCCGCTTCCACAGGGTATCGCGGCCCCTGTGGGTGCGGGCTTGCCCACGAAGCAGGCGGCGCCGATATCAGGGCTGGAACGCGCCGATGAAGATCGCCGGGTCGACCCGTGCATCGTTCAGGCTGACGTTCCAGTGCATGTGCGGCCCGGTGGCCCGACCGGTCGAGCCCACGCGCCCGACCACATCGCCCCGGCGCAGTTGCTGGCCCACCTGCACGTCGATCTTCGACATGTGGCAGAACATGCTGATGAAGCCCTGCCCATGGTCGACGAACGCCGTGCGGCCGTTGAAGAAGTAATCACCCACCAGGATCACCTTGCCGTTGGCCGGCGTCTTGATCGGGGTGCCGGCCGGTACGGCGAAGTCCAGCCCTGCATGCGGGTTGCGCTCCTCGCCATTGAAGAAGCGACGCACGCCGAACTTGCTCGACAGCGGCCCGCTGACGGGTTTGTCGAGGATCAGGTTGCTCGGCAGCACCGGGCTGAAACTGCGATATGCCTTGATCTGCTCGGCCAGTTCGCGGTCGATGCGCTTGAGGTCGTCCGGGTTGGGGTTGACCTGGCGGGTGTTCTTCAAGGTGATGTGCTGTTCGGGGTACTTCTTGCTGCCGACGCTGAAGGGCAGGCTGCGGCCGCCCTGGGTCAGTACGGCGGTGCCGGGCTTCTGGGTCAGCGGGATGCCGACGATGGCCAGCCAGTTGTCCTGTTCCTTGACCACCAGCACCGGCTTGCCTTCGAAGCGCGCGCTTGGCGCGGTGGCCGCCGGGCCGAGGTCGACCACCGCCACGCCACCCGGCACGGGCTTGTTCAGGGTGCGGGTGATGTAGCTGGCCTGGGCGCCTGCGGCCAGCAGCAGGAGGGAAAGGGCGAGCAGGGGCGCGAACAGGCGGGGCATGTGTCAGTCCAGTAAAGAGAGGGTGACCGGGGTCAGGTGATTGTCTTCGACGCGTACCTGCAGCTCGCCCTGGTTCAGGCGGGCGGTCAGGCGCTGGCCATTGCGGGTCTGCTCGGCACTGCGGATGGCCTGGCCATGCTCGTCGAGGAGGATGCTGTAGCCCCGCGCCAGGGTCGCCAGGGGGCTGACCACGTGCAGCGTCTGCAGTTGTGCCTGGAAGCGCTGGCGGCGGTCCTTGAGCACCTCGCGCATGGCCCGTGGCAGGCGCTCGGCGAGGCTGTCCAGGCGCTGCCCCAGCAGTTTCAGGGTGCGCCCCGGGTGCTGCGCGGCCAGGCGGGTATCGAGGCGTGCCAGGCGCTCGCGGCGCTGGTTGAGGTTGAGCATGAACGCCCGGCGCAGGCGCATGTCCAGGTCGTCCAGGCGTTGTGCCTGCTGGCGCAGGCGCTCGCCGGGGTGGCGCAGGCGGCGGGTCAGTGACTCCAGGCGCAGGCGGTCGTGGGTCAGGCGGTTCTGCATGCGCAGCAGCAGGCGCCGCTGCAGGCCGTCGAGGCGCTGCTGCAGGCCGCTGTTGTCGGGGGCCAGCAGTTCGGCGGCAGCCGAGGGTGTAGGCGCGCGTACGTCGGCGACGAAGTCGCTGATCGACACATCGGTCTCGTGGCCCACGGCGCTGACGATCGGCGTCACGCAGGCGGCCACGGCACGCGCCACGGCTTCTTCGTTGAAGCACCAGAGGTCTTCCAGCGAGCCGCCACCCCGGGCCAGGATCAGCGCGTCGAAGCCCAGCCGGTCAGCCTGTTGCAGGGCGCGGACGATCTGGTTGATCGCCTCGCGGCCCTGCACGGCGGTGGGAATCAGGTTCAGCTCGACCTGCGGCGCGCGGCGGCCGAACACGCTGATGATGTCGCGGATCACCGCGCCGGTGGGCGAGGTGATGATGCCGATGCGTTGCGGATGGGCCGGCAGCGGCTTCTTGCGCTCGGCGCTGAACAGTCCTTCGGCACCGAGCTTTTCCTTCAGGGCCTCGAAGGCCAGGCGCAGGGCGCCATCGCCGGCCGGTTCGACCGTGTCGAGAATCAGCTGATAGTCGCCACGCCCTTCGAACAGCGACACCTTGCCGCGCACGCGCACCGCCAGGCCGTCGCGCAGGGCCTGGCGCACGCGGGTGGCGTTCTGCCGGAACAGCGCACAGCGCACCTGGGCGCCGCTGTCCTTGAGGGTGAAGTACATGTGGCCGGAGGCCGGGCGGGCGAGGTTGGAAATCTCGCCTTCCACCCAGACGCTGCGGAACACGTCTTCCAGCAGCACCCGGGCGCGGCCGTTGAGCTGGCTGACGGTGAGGACCTCGCGGTCCAGGCCGAGTCGTTCGAAAGGGTCTCTGATCATGGCGGGCATCATAAAGGACATCGGCCCCGGTTGTCTGTCTTGCCCATGTCCTCTGGCATATCGCGGCCGGCACAATCAACCCTGCATTGCCGCCACGAACTGCTGCACCATCGGTCCCGCATCGCGCCGGCAGGCCAGCGCCACGGTACTCTCGCATGCCCCCTCCAGTGCCACGAAGCTGATGGCCCTCGGGGCGATTTCACGCATGCACGCTGGCAGCAGCGCTATCCCGAACCCGGCCTGGATCAGCTGCAACTGCGTGGTCTTGCGCGACAGCACCTGCGCTGCCCGAGGGAAAAAACCGGCCTCCATGCACAGCGAAGCTGACAGGTAACTCAACCCACCACGGTCGCGGTGCGGGATGGAAACAAAACGCTGTTCCCGCAGTTGCTCCAGCCGCACCTGCGCAGCATCGGCCAGCGGATGCCCAGCGGCGACTGCCAACAACAACGGTTCGCTGAACAGCTCATGCAGCACCACGCCTTCATGCTGGCGCAGCACCGGCAAACGCAACAGGCCGATATCCAGCCGCCCGGCGGCGATATCCTCCAGCTGCGCCTCCGACGACTGCTGAGCAATCTCCAGTGCAATCCCCAGGTTGGCCTGCAGATAGCCGCCCAGGCGAGCCAGCAGCGGGCCGGTCAGCGGTACCGTGCTGGAGTGGTTCAGGCGCAGGCTGCCTTGCCGCCCTTCGCCAATGTCGCGGGTCACCCGCTCTGCCTGTGCCAGGTCGGCCAGCAAGCGCCGCGCTCGCTCCAGGAAAGCCTGGCCGGCCAGCGTCAGGCGCGGCAGGCGTGCAGTGCGTTCGAACAGTGGTGTGCCCAGTTGCTGCTCCAAGTCCTTGATCTGGCGGCTCAGCGCCGACTGGGCGATATACAGCCGCTCGGCGGCAGCGCTGAAGCTGCCGCATTCGGCGATTTCCACGAAGTAACGCAACTGGCGGATCGACGTCATGTCATGCCTTTTCGAGATGGGTAGGGCGCTAAAGGCATATTAGTCGGCATGGCTTGTGGCTGGCTAACCTTTGCCTGTCTTCCCAGGAACTGCTGCCATGCTCGCCCAGCTGTCGTTTTCCGGCCTTGACTGGCTCCCCATCCTCCTCGCCATCGCCGCTGCCTACATCGTCTTCGGCATCGCCGGCTTCGGCACCGCGCTGGTGGCCGGCCCGGTACTGATCCATTTCATGCCCCTGTCGCGGATCATCCCGCTGCTGGTGCTGCTGGACTTCGTCGCCGCCTTCGGCAACCTGTTGCCGTCGCGCCGCGACGTGGTGCGCGGCGAGCTGCTGCGCCTGTTGCCGTGCATGGCGGTGGGCTGCACCCTGGGCGTGGTGTTCCTGCTGCACCTGAAGTCCGACCTGCTGTTGCTGCTGATGGGCCTGTTCGTCACGGCCTACGCGATCTACGGCCTGGCGGTGAAGGTGCGGCCGGCCAGGTTATCGGGCCTCTGGGCGGTGCCGATGGGCACGATTGGCGGGCTGTTCGGGGCCTTGTTCGGCAGTGGCGGTTTCCTTTATGCGATCTACCTCGGCGCACGCCTCAACGTGAAGGAGCAGGTTCGCGCGACCCAGAGCGCCCTGATCAGTTGCAGCACCCTCGTGCGCCTGTCGCTGTTCCTGCTTGCCGGTGTATACGCCGATACCCGCTTGTTGCTGCTCGCCGCCTGCCTGCTGCCGGTGATGTTCATTGGCCTCTGGGTTGGCCGCCGGCTGACCCTGAAGTTGTCGCGCGAAGCCTTCGTGCGCCTGGTCACCTGGCTGGTGCTGGCCAGTGGCCTGGCGCTGATCGGTCGCTACCTGGGCAGCTGAGCTGTAGAATTACAGGATTACCGCAGTCCGCAGGCCCGCTTCGTTCATGAACACCCAGAGCATCATCGTCCCCAAGCTGTCCACCGTGCCCTCGCATGAAGCCCGTTCGCGGGCCATCCTGCGATGGCTGGTACGCGAGAAGATCATCGAGGAACAACTCACCACCTGCGGGCGCACCGGCAACCGCATGGGCCATGCCTTGGCCGAGGGCGCGCGCAAGGTCGCCCTGCATCCGGAAAAGCTGCCCTTTGGTGAGCAGGTCAACGGCCTGGAAGTGATGCTCAAGCGCTGCATCTACACGCCGACCGACGGTTTTCTCGAGGAAGCCGGCTGCCCGGAGTGCCGGCGCGAGGTCGGCGAACCGCTGTTCGAGAGCCTGGAAGAGTGGATGCCGGCGGTGAGCGACAACTTCACCTGCCCACTGTGCGGCCATGAAGACGACATCAATGGCTTCATTTACCTGCAGCCATGTGCCTTTTCCAACCTCGGGTTCATCTTCAACAACTGGGGCGAGGCCGGGTTTACCCAGGCCTTTCTCGACAGCTTTGCCGACTGGCTCGACCAGCCAGTGGCGGTGGTGCAGGTAAAACTGCCATCACGCTGACCGAAGGCCCTTATTTTGCATTGAGCGGCGCGCCGTGCATGAGTATAATGGCGCGCTTCCATTTTTCCCGCCCGGGAGCCCCCGCGATGCTGCGTATCAGCCAAGAAGCCCTGACCTTCGACGATATCCTCCTTGTACCTGGCTACTCCGAGGTACTGCCCAATGAAGTCAGTCTCAAGACCCGTTTGACTCGTGGCATCGAGCTGAACATTCCGCTGGTTTCCGCTGCCATGGATACCGTCACCGAAGCGCGCCTGGCCATTGCCATGGCCCAGGAAGGCGGTATCGGCATCATCCACAAGAACATGACCATCGAACAGCAGGCCGGCGAAGTGCGCAAGGTCAAGAAGTTCGAGGCTGGCGTGGTCAAGGACCCGATCACCATCGACGCCGACGCCACCGTGCGCGACCTGTTCGAGCTGACCCGCCTGAACAACATCTCCGGCGTTCCAGTGCTGGCGAACGGCGACCTGGTCGGCATCGTCACTTCCCGTGACGTGCGCTTCGAAAACCGTCTGGACGCCAAGGTCCGCGACGTGATGACGCCGAAAGAGCGTCTGGTCACCGTCCGTGAAGGCGCCGACAAGAACGAAGTACGCGAGCTGCTGCACAAGCACCGCCTGGAAAAGGTCCTGATCGTTGACGACAAGTTCAACCTCAAGGGCATGATGACCGTCAAGGACATCGAAAAGGCCAAGGCCTACCCGCTGGCCAGCAAGGACGACCAGGGTCGCCTGCGCGTCGGCGCTGCGGTCGGCACCGGCAAGGACACCGGAGAGCGCGTTGCCGCCCTGGTCGCCGCCGGCGTTGACGTGGTTGTCGTCGACACCGCCCACGGTCACTCCAAAGGCGTTATCGACCGCGTTCGCTGGGTCAAGGAAACCTACCCGCAAGTGCAGGTGATCGGCGGCAACATCGCCACCGGCGCTGCCGCCAAGGCCCTGGCTGAAGCCGGCGCCGACGCCGTCAAGGTCGGTATCGGCCCAGGCTCGATCTGCACCACCCGCATCGTTGCCGGTGTCGGCGTGCCGCAGATCAGCGCCATCGCCAACGTCGCCGCTGCACTGGAAGGCACTGGCGTGCCGCTGATCGCCGACGGCGGTATCCGCTTCTCCGGTGACCTGTCCAAGGCCATCGTTGCCGGTGCGTCCTGCGTGATGATGGGTTCGATGTTCGCCGGTACCGAAGAAGCGCCGGGCGAAGTCGAGCTGTTCCAGGGCCGTTCCTACAAGGCCTACCGCGGCATGGGCTCGCTGGGTGCCATGGCACAGGCGCAAGGCTCGTCCGACCGTTACTTCCAGGACTCCTCGGCCGGCGCCGAGAAGCTGGTACCGGAAGGCATCGAAGGCCGCGTTCCTTACAAGGGCGCCCTGGCCGCGATCATCCACCAGCTGATGGGCGGCCTGCGTTCGTCCATGGGCTACACCGGCAGCGCAACCATCGAAGAGATGCGCACCAAGCCGGAATTCGTGCGCATCACCGGTGCCGGCATGGCCGAGTCCCACGTGCATGACGTGCAGATCACCAAAGAAGCCCCTAACTACCGCGTAGGCTGAGGCTTCCAGCTACAACATGAAAGCGGGGCTGTCACGACAGCCCCGCGTCGTTTCCGATTTCCACTGACGAGATTGAGTCATGGCCCTCGACATTCACGCTCACCGTATCCTGATCCTCGATTTCGGTTCTCAGTACACCCAGCTGATCGCCCGCCGCGTGCGCGAAATCGGCGTGTACTGCGAGCTGCACCCGTTCGACATGGACGATGAAGCGATCCGCGAATTCAACCCGCGCGGCATCATCCTCGCCGGCGGCCCCGAGTCGGTCCACGAAGCCAACAGCCCACGCGCACCGCAGGCCGTGTTCGACCTGAACGTACCGCTGCTGGGCATCTGCTACGGCATGCAGACCATGGCCGAGCAGATGGGCGGCAAGGTCGAAGGTTCCGACCTGCGTGAGTTCGGTTACGCCCGTGTCGACGTGGTCGGCAAGAGCCGCCTGCTCGATGGCATCGAAGACCACGTCGACGACGACGGCGTACTGGGCCTGGACGTGTGGATGAGCCACGGCGACAAGGTCACCCAGATGCCGGGCAACTTCCACGTGCTGGCCAGCACCCCGAGCTGCCCGATCGCTGGCATGTTCGACGATTCGCGCGGCTACTATGGCGTGCAGTTCCACCCGGAAGTGACCCACACCAAGCAGGGCGGTCGCATCCTGTCCCGCTTCGTGCAGGACATCTGCGGCTGTGAAGCCCTGTGGACCCCGTCCAACATCGTCGAAGACGCCATCGCCCAGGTGCGTGAGCAAGTCGGTTCGGCCAACGTCCTGCTGGGCCTGTCCGGCGGCGTCGACAGCTCCGTGGTTGCCGCACTGCTGCACCGCGCCATCGGCGACCAGCTGACCTGCGTGTTCGTCGACAACGGCCTGCTGCGCCTGCACGAAGGCGACCAGGTGATGGCCATGTTCAAGGAGAACATGGGCGTCAAGGTGATCCGCGCCGACGCTGAAAAGCAGTTCCTCGACAACCTGGAAGGCGAAGCCGACCCGGAGAAGAAGCGCAAGATCATCGGCCGCACCTTCATCGACGTGTTCGACGCCGAAGCCAGCAAGCTGGAGAACATCCAGTTCCTCGCCCAGGGCACCATCTACCCGGACGTGATCGAGTCGGCCGGCGCCAAGAGCGGCAAGGCCCACGTGATCAAGTCGCACCACAACGTCGGCGGCCTGCCGGAGGAAATGAACCTCAAGCTGGTCGAGCCGCTGCGTGAACTGTTCAAGGACGAAGTGCGCAAGATCGGCCTGGAGCTGGGCCTGCCGTACGACATGGTCTACCGCCACCCGTTCCCGGGCCCGGGCCTGGGCGTGCGCATCCTCGGTGAAGTGAAGAAGGAATACGCCGACATCCTGCGTCGTGCCGACCACATCTTCATCGAAGAGTTGCGCAAGGCTGACTGGTACCACAAGACCAGCCAGGCATTCGTGGTGTTCCAGCCGGTCAAGTCGGTCGGCGTCGTCGGCGACGGCCGTCGCTACGCCTGGGTCGTGGCCCTGCGTGCCGTCGAGACCGTGGACTTCATGACCGCGCGTTGGGCACACCTGCCGTACGAGCTGCTGGAAACCGTCAGCGGCCGTATCATCAACGAAATCGACGGTATCTCCCGCGTCACCTACGACGTGTCGAGCAAGCCGCCAGCCACCATCGAGTGGGAATGAGTTGAGCCACAAGGGCGCCGCAAGGCGCCCTTGTTGTTTCTGTCTCCTGTACCGTGGTTATTCGCGGGTAGTAGCGAGCGCACACGGGTAAAACAAGACTTCACTTAATATTTCCCATTTGCAGGTGTATCGTATTCGCCCTTCATCGCCAGCCATGCTGGCAGCTTGATTGCGCAGAACACGAGGTACCCGCACCGATGTCCTTCACCCGTCGACAAATGCTCAAGGGCCTGACCGGCCTGGTTGTGGTTGGCCTGGGCGCCGGTGGCGCAGCACGTTACTGGCTGGGCAAGGTCGAGGACGACAACGCCGGGCATGACTACGAGCTGATCGCTGCCCCCCTGGACGTCGAGCTTGTGCCGGGCTTCAAGACCGAGGCCTGGGCCTTCGGCCCGTCGGCGCCGGGCACCGAGTTACGCGTGCGCCAGGGCACCTGGCTGCGGGTACGCTTCATCAACCACCTGCCGGTGGAAACCACCATCCACTGGCATGGCATTCGCCTGCCGCTGGAAATGGACGGCGTGCCTTACGTTTCGCAACTGCCGGTCAAGCCGGGCGAGTACTTCGACTACCAGTTCCGCGTGCCGGATGCCGGCAGCTACTGGTACCACCCCCATGTCAGCAGCTCCGAGGAACTGGGGCGTGGCCTGGTCGGCCCGCTGATTGTCGAGGAGCGCGAGCCAACCGGTTTCGCCCACGAACGCACCCTGAGCCTGAAGAACTGGCACGTCGACGAGCAGGGCGCCTGGCTGCCCTTCAGCATCCCCCGCGAGGCCGCGCGCAACGGCACTGCCGGGCGGCTGATCACCATCAATGGCCAGGCCGATTCGGTCACCGAGCTGCCGGCCGGGCAGGTGGTGCGCGTGCGGGTGCTCAACCTGGATAACACCTGGACCTACCGCCTCAACCTCAAAGGCAACTGCGAGGCTAAAATCTATGCCCTCGACGGCAACCCGGTGACGCCACGGCCTCTGGATGACGACTACTGGCTTGGCCCAGGCATGCGCATCTGCCTTGCCATCCGCATCCCAGAGGCAGGCGAGGAAATCTCCCTGCGCGACGGTTTCGTGCGCCTGGGCACCTTGCGCTCGGTGGCCAGCAGCGAAGCATCGGGCGAGTGGCCCAAGGCCCTGCCGCCGAATCCGATTGCCGAGCCGGACCTGGAGAATGCCGAGAAGCTCAACTTCAATTTCGAATGGGCGGCGAGCGTCTCGGTCACCAGCGACCCGGACAAGCCGTCGAGCATGTGGCAGATCAACGGCCAGGCCTGGGACATCACCGACAAGACCTGCGCCGACCGGCCGATCGCCACGCTGAAGAAGGGCAAGAGCTATATCTTCGAGCTGAAGAACATGACCCAGTACCAGCACCCGATCCACCTGCATGGCATGAGCTTCAAGGTGATCGGCTCCAATCGCCGGCAAATCCCGGAGCCTTACTTCACCGACACCTACCTGCTGGGCAAGAACGAGCGCGCCCAGGTCGCGCTGGTGGCGGATAACCCCGGCACCTGGATGTTCCACTGCCACGTCATCGACCACATGGAAACCGGCCTGATGGCCGCGATCGCGGTGGTCTGATGCGCCCGCAGATCATCGATCGCAGCCGCGATCAGGAATTCATGCGCCTGGCCCTGGGCCTGGCAGCCGAAGGTGCGGCCATGGGCGAGGTGCCGGTGGGCGCGGTGCTGGTGCAGCATGGCCAGGTCATCGGCCAGGGCTTCAACCGGCCGATCATCGACAGCGACCCCAGCGCCCATGCCGAAATGGTCGCCATTCGCGCGGCGGCCAAGGCTGCCAGCAACTACCGACTGCCGGGTAGCACGCTGTATGTGACCCTGGAGCCCTGCAGCATGTGTGCGGGGCTGATCGTGCATTCGCGGGTAGCGCGGGTGGTGTTCGGCGCACTGGAGCCCAAGGCGGGTGTCGTGCAGAGTCAGGGGCAGTTCTTTGGGCAGGGCTTTCTCAACCATCGGGTGATGGTGGAGGGCGGAGTGCTGGCGGAGGAGTGCGGGCAGATCCTGAGTGACTTCTTCAAGGCCCGTAGGGCCAAGAATTAACCTGTAACGGCCTCTTCGCGGGCAAGCCCGCTCCCACAGAGATAGCACCGCTGTCAAAACTTGTACGGGCCCTGTGGGAGCGGGCTTGCCCGCGAAGAGGCCGCTACAGGATTACATCGGCGGCGACTGATCCGCCGGCTTGTCCTTGTTCACCCCAGGCACATGCAGGTTGCCCTCGGCTACCTGGCCTTCAAGCTGTGGCTGGGTCACCCAGGTGAGGATGTCGTAGTAACGGCGAATGTTGGCCACGAAGTGCACCGGCTCGCCGCCACGGGCATAGCCGTACTTGGTCTGCCGGTACCACTGCTTCTGGGCCAGCCGTGGCAGCATCTTCTTCACGTCCAGCCACTTGTTCGGGTTGAGCTTTTCGCGCTTGGCCAGGGTGCGGGCGTCTTCCAGGTGGCCGCTGCCGACGTTGTAGGCGGCCAGGGCGAACCAGGTGCGGTCCGGCTCCTGGATGCTGTCGTCGAGCTCTTCCTTGATCTTCATGAAGTACTTGGCACCGCCCTGGATGCTCTGCTTCGGGTCCAGCCGGTTGGACACGCCCATGGCCTGGGCAGTGCGCTGGGTCAGCATCATCAGGCCGCGCACGCCGGTCTTGGAGGTGACTTCCGGCTGCCACATCGATTCCTGGTAGCCGATCGCCGCCAGCAGGCGCCAGTCCACCTGTTCGACCTTGGCGTAGCTCTTGAAGTGTTTCTCGTACTTGGGCAGGCGCTGCTGCAGGTGCTGGGCAAAGGTGTAGGCGCCGACGTAGCCGAGTACGTCGACATGGCCGTAGTAACGGTCTTTCAGGCGCTGCAGGGTGCCGTTCTTCTGCGCCTTGTCGAGGAATTCGTTGATTTCGTTGAGCAGGCTGTTGTCGTCACCGGCCGCCACCGCCCAGCGCTGGTCACGGGTGTCGCCGAGGTCGAAGGCGACCCGCACGTTGGGGAAGTAGACCTGGTTCATGGCCAGTTCATTGGAGTCGACCAGGGTCAGGTCGATCTGCCCTTCGTCGACCATGCGCAGCAGGTCGACCACTTCGACCGCGTCGGATTCTTCGTATTCCAGGCCTGGGTACTGTTTTTTCAGTTCGGCCAGCTGGTCGGCGTGGCTGCTGCCCTTGAGCACCATGATCTTCTTGCCGACCAGGCCCTTGGCATCGGTGGGGCGAGGGCGGCCGTTGCGATAGATGACCTGCGGGGTTACTTCCAGATAAGGGTGCGAGTACTTGACCTGGGCCTTGCGCCGGTCAGTGCTGACCAGGCCGGCCGCCGCCAGCACCGGGCCTGAGGGCTTGCCAAGGGCGTCGTACAGTTCGTCGAGGTTGTCGGCGGTCTCGATCTGCAGCTTCACGCCAAGATCGTCGGCGAAATGCTGGACCAGCTCATATTCGAAGCCGGTTTCGCCGTTGCGGTCCTGGAAGTAGGTGGCCGGGCTGTTGCGGGTGATGACGCGCAGCACGCCGTCCTCCTTCACGCGCTCGAGGGTGCTGGGTTTTTCAACGCAGGCACCGAGCAGCAGAAAGAGTCCGGTTGCGATTAGCCATCTGGCGCAACGTTGGCGCAAAGCAGTGTGGGCGAACATAGGTTGCAGTATACGCAAAGGACCGCCCCAGCCATATCTCGACAACGGTTAGCTTGTCTGGTAGCGATTTTTTCTATATGGCGCGGTGCAGGCAGGGAAAGGCGGGCAGATTCGCTGTTTTTTCTGACCCCGAAGTCCGGTTCCGCCGCCCGGCAGCCATGGCTTAGAGCGGGTGCCGAAAGCCGTCGAATTAGGCTAGAATGCACGGCCTCTAAGCACACCCCTTCCTGAGGCTGTCCCGACGATGTTGATCCTGCGCGGCGCTCCTGCCCTTTCTGCCTTTCGCCACGGTAAATTACTCGAGCAACTGAGCCAGAAAGTCCCCGCTGTTACTGGTTTGTATGCCGAATTTGCCCACTTCGCCGACGTTGACGGCGAGCTGACCGCCGACCAGCAGCAGGTGCTGGGCCGTCTGCTCAAATACGGCCCGAGCGTGCCGGTACAGGAGCCGACCGGCCGCCTGTTCCTGGTCGTGCCGCGCCTGGGCACCATCTCGCCATGGGCCAGCAAGGCCAGCGACATCGCCCACAACTGCGGCCTGCAGTCGATTCAGCGCCTGGAGCGCGGCATCGCCTACTACGTGGCCGGCAACCTGAGCGACGCCGACGCCGAGCTGATCGCCGCCGAACTGCACGACCGCATGACCCAGCGCGTGCTGGCCAAGCTGGAGCAGGCAGCCGACCTGTTCAGCCACGCCCAGCCCAAGCCGATGACCTCGGTCGACATCCTTGGCGGTGGCCGCGCCGCCCTGGCCCAGGCCAACATCGACCTGGGCCTGGCCCTGGCCGAAGACGAGATCGACTACCTGGTCAACGCCTTCCAGGGCCTTGCGCGCAACCCGAACGACATCGAACTGATGATGTTCGCCCAGGCCAACTCCGAGCACTGCCGCCACAAGATCTTCAACGCCAGTTGGGACATCGACGGCCAGGCTCAGGAAAAGAGCCTGTTCGGCATGATCAAGAACACCTACCAGATGCACAACGAAGGCGTGCTGTCGGCTTACAAGGACAACGCCTCGGTGATCGTCGGCAGCGTCGCCGGCCGTTTCTTCCCGAACCCTGAAACCCGCCAGTACGGTGCGGTGCAGGAGCCGGTGCACATCCTGATGAAGGTCGAGACGCACAACCACCCGACCGCCATCGCCCCGTTCTCCGGCGCCTCCACCGGCTCCGGCGGCGAAATCCGCGACGAAGGCGCGACCGGCCGTGGCGCCAAGCCCAAAGCCGGCCTGACCGGTTTCACCGTGTCCAACCTGCGCATCCCGGGCTTCGAACAGCCGTGGGAGCAGGCCTACGGCAAGCCGGAGCGCATCGTCGACGCCCTCGACATCATGATCGAAGGCCCACTGGGCGGCGCCGCGTTCAACAACGAATTCGGTCGCCCGGCCCTGACCGGCTACTTCCGTACCTTCGAACAGGCCATCGACACCCCGCATGGCGAAGAAGTGCGCGGCTACCACAAGCCGATCATGCTCGCCGGCGGCATGGGCAACATCCGTGAAGACCACGTGCAGAAGGGCGAGATCACCGTCGGCGCCAAGCTGATCGTGCTCGGCGGCCCGGCCATGCTGATCGGCCTGGGCGGCGGCGCCGCCTCGTCGGTGGCCACCGGTGCCAGCTCGGCTGACCTGGACTTTGCCTCGGTACAGCGCGAAAACCCGGAAATGGAGCGCCGTTGCCAGGAGGTCATCGACCGCTGCTGGCAGCTGGGCGACAAGAACCCGATCGCCTTCATCCACGACGTGGGCGCCGGTGGTATCTCCAACGCCTTCCCGGAGCTGGTCAACGACGGTGGCCGTGGTGGCCGCTTCGAACTGCGCAACGTGCCCAACGACGAGCCGGGCATGGCCCCGCACGAAATCTGGAGCAACGAATCGCAAGAGCGTTACGTGCTGGCCGTCAGCGCCGTCGATTTCGAGCGTTTCCAGGCCATCTGCGAACGCGAGCGTTGCCCGTTCGCCGTGGTTGGTGAGGCGACTGAAGAGCCGCACCTGACCGTCAGCGACAGCCACTTCGGCAACACCCCGGTGGACATGCCGCTCGACGTGCTGCTGGGCAAGCCGCCGCGCATGCACCGTTCGGTCACCCGCGAGGCCGAGCTGGGCGATGACTTCGACCCGAGCAAACTGGACCTGGACCAGGCTGTGCAGCGCGTGCTGAACCACCCGGCCGTGGCCAGCAAGAGCTTCCTGATCACCATCGGCGACCGCACCATCACCGGCCTGGTTGCCCGCGACCAGATGGTCGGCCCGTGGCAGGTGCCGGTGGCCGACTGTGCCGTCACCGCCACCAGCTTCGACGTCTACACCGGTGAAGCCATGGCCATGGGCGAGCGTACCCCGCTGGCCCTGCTGGATGCCCCGGCGTCCGGCCGCATGGCAATCGGCGAGACCCTGACCAACCTGGCCGCTGCCCGCATCGAGAAACTGTCCGACATCAAACTGTCGGCCAACTGGATGTCCGCCGCCGGCCACCCGGGTGAAGACGCGCGTCTGTACGACACCGTCAAGGCTGTCGGCATGGAACTGTGCCCGGAGCTGGGCATCACCATTCCGGTCGGCAAAGACTCGATGTCGATGAAGACCAAGTGGAGCGAAGAGGGCGTCGAGAAGAGCGTCACATCGCCGATGTCGCTGATCATCACCGGCTTCGCCCCGGTCACCGACATCCGCCAGACCCTGACCCCGCAACTGCGTATGGACAAGGGCGAGACCGACCTGATCCTGATCGACCTGGGCCGCGGCAAGAACCGCATGGGCGCCTCGATCCTGGCCCAGACCTACGGCAAGATCGCTGCCCAGGCACCAGACGTCGACGACGCCGAAGACCTCAAGGCGTTCTTCGCCGTGATCCAGGGCCTGAACGCCGACGGCCACTTGCTGGCCTACCACGACCGTTCCGACGGCGGCCTGCTGACCACCGTGCTGGAAATGGCCTTCGCCGGCCACTGCGGCCTCGACCTGCACCTCGACCCGCTGACCGACAGCAAGGCCGACGTGGCCGCCATCCTCTTCAACGAAGAGCTGGGCGCGGTTATCCAGGTTCGCCAGGATGCCACCCCGGACGTGCTGGCACAGTTCAGCGCTGCCGGCCTGGGCGAGGAGTGCGTCGCGGTGATCGGCAAGCCGGTCAACAACGGTGAAGTGTCCATCAGCCTCAATGGCGAAGTGCTGTTCGACGACGACCGCCGCATGCTGCAGCGCCAGTGGGCCGAAACCAGCTACCAGATCCAGCGCCTGCGCGACAACGCCGACTGCGCCGACCAGGAATTCGACCTGCTGCTCGAGGAAGAAAACCCGGGCCTGTCGGTCAAGCTGGGCTATGACGTCAACGACGACATCGCCGCGCCGTACATCAAGAAGGGCGTGCGCCCGCAAGTGGCGATCCTGCGCGAGCAGGGCGTCAACGGCCAGGTCGAGATGGCTGCCGCCTTCGACCGCGCAGGCTTTGCCGCCATCGACGTGCACATGAGCGATATCCTCGCAGGCCGCGTGGACTTCGAAGCCTTCAAGGGCCTGGTCGCCTGCGGTGGCTTCTCGTACGGTGACGTGCTGGGTGCCGGTGAAGGCTGGGCCAAGTCGGCGCTGTTCAACAGCCGCGCCCGCGATGCCTTCCAGGCCTTCTTCGAGCGTACCGACAGCTTCGCCCTGGGCGTGTGCAACGGTTGCCAGATGATGTCCAACCTGCACGAGCTGATCCCGGGCACCGAGCACTGGCCGCACTTCGTGCGCAACCGTTCGGAGCAGTTCGAGGCGCGCGTGGCCATGGTCGAGGTGCAGAAGTCCAACTCGATCTTCCTGCAGGGCATGGCCGGTTCGCGCATGCCGATCGCCATCGCCCACGGCGAAGGCCATGCCGAGTTCGCCAGCGAAGAGGCACTGTTGGCAGCCGACCTGTCCGGTTGCGTGGCCCTGCGCTATGTCGACAACCACGGCAAGGTCACCGAAGCCTACCCGGCCAACCCGAACGGCTCGCCGCGCGGTATCACCGGCCTGACCAGCCGTGACGGCCGCGTGACCATCATGATGCCGCACCCGGAGCGTATGTTCCGCGCCGTGCAGAACTCCTGGCGCCCGGATGAGTGGCAGGAAGACGCCGCGCTGATGCGTATGTTCCGCAACGCCCGCGTGTGGGTGAACTAAGGCGTGTACAAGCTCGCCTTCTTCGTCCCGGCCAGCCATGTTGAAGGGGTCAAGGCCGCCGTGTTCGCCGCCGGTGGCGGGCGTATCGGCGACTACGATCACTGCGCCTGGCAGACCTTGGGCCAGGGCCAGTTCCGCCCGTTGGACGGCAGCCAGCCGTTCCTCGGGCAAACCGGCCAGGTCGAGGTGGTGGAGGAGTGGAAGGTGGAGCTGGTGGTGGCCGACGACCTGATCGTTCAGGTCGTCGCTGCGCTCAAACGGAGCCATCCCTACGAGACACCGGCATACGAAGTATGGCCATTGGCTGACTTCTGAACGCATTGAAGTGTCACTGGTTCAATACCAGAAGCCCCGGCAGTTTCCTGCCGGGGCTTTTGTGTTTCAGGCCTATCCGAACAGCCCACGCACGCGGTCCCACACGCTTGTGTCGACCTCGTGGTTGGCATGACCGTGCAATGTGGCGAAGATCGAATCATTGCCAGCCTGCTCGATCTTCTCTGGGTGCTCGGATGCCCAATGGCTGACCAGTTCATCCTGCCACTCGCTGTCAAAGGGGTGGGTAAAGTAGCTGCGCGCGATTTTCACCGGATCGAGCAGGCGCTTTCCCTCCCAGTGGTGGTACATGGCTTTGCCCACCTCGCGTACCGCAACGCGCGCCATGAGTGCGGCCAAGGTATGCAGAGGATGGACGTCATGATCTTTGGCGAGTTGTGAATGGGTCGGGTTGGTCGAACCGATCAGCTCAGGATTGCCCAGGCGCAGCGTCTGTAGATCGTCAACGCTATTGCCGATCAGGTTGAGCAGGGTTTGGTAGCCCAGCTTGAGCAGATCCTGGGCGCCCCTTATCGGCGAGCTGATGATCCAGGAGACCAGCCGCATGCCGTTGAACCCTGGGAGGTCCGCCAGTGTGTCGCGCACCTCGAGGGAGGTCTGCAGATACTGCTGCCATTTCGGGTCAGGGTGGTCTTGCAGCAGAATCAACAATGCAAGTTCCGAGTTCGCGCGTTGGCCCGGGGTAATGTTCTCGAAACTGCCGGAGGGCTTGAACAACAGGTTCGCCATTGGCTCGGCCAGGCTGGCGATCACATCGGAACCGGCGAACATGCCGGTGACCACTGGCCACTCGTGCCTGCAATCGACCTTTGCGGTCCATGGCAATACACGGTCGTGTTTCTGCTTGCGCAGGCTCAGCTCTGCATAGTTGGAGTGGGCGAAGTAGTCCTCGAGCACGTGCAAGGCCGCGCCGAACTGGCGCATGCCTTTCGGCGTTGGCCCCGCTGCCATGGCGTCACGCAGGCAGTTGCTCATGTAGTCGACCGAAGTGAAGATGTAGCGCTTCATGGAGGTGTCAGGGTCGACCTGGAGCAGGGCGTCATCCTCGGCGATGGGCGCCTCGAAGGCTTCGTCGATGGTGCGTGGATCGACGCTGGGAGGCCTCGGATTGAAGGGGTTGTCTATGTGTTCGCTGGGGCGATAGACCCCCAGCATCTGCGGAGTGACAACATAGTGGCTGCGCTCTTGCGGCGTGCTTTGCAGGCTGGGGAAGGCTCTCAGTGCCAAAAGATCGACGAGCTGGGTAAGCACTTCTCTTGAAAGCTTGGCCGGGAAGTCCTTGGGAGCATCGGCGGCCCGCACCAGCTTGGGGTCGAGCAACTGTGAGTAATCGCGCAACCAGTTGCCAAAATAGATCGCCTTGCGCTGCTTTTCGTCAAAGCCGGCATACTTCAAATCTTCCTCGATCGAGCCGTGGCCCCAAGACTCGGATTCACGCGCCTCATTGCCTTGCCCAGCCGAAAAGCCCTCATGGCTCGCATAGCGGCTTTCGCTGTGCTGCGCTTCCTGGCCCTGGCTCAGGCGGATGTAGTGACGCAGCGCCTGCCGATCGACCTGAAGGTGGATATCTGCATCACCGCTGTGTAGGTGAGCGACTGTCAGCTTGCCAGGCTTGCGTGGTTCGATTTCACAGAACAGATAAGCAAATCGGGCACCCTCTTCGAGCCAGGCGTCTTGGGCAACCTGGGTTCTGCCTGTGGTCAGGCGAGGTGCGTATTCCTGGCGCAGGAGGCAGTCCAGGTGGTGACCGAACTCGTGTAGCAGGATGGTCGCCAGTTCGCAGGCGCCGCCCGGCTGCTGGCGTGCAGCCTCGATCACGTCGGGATGCAGGTGGATGATGCGGGTGGCATTGTCGTAGCTTGCCCTGCCATGGGCTTGTGTACCGATCTGGTGAACCGGGTTGGCCAACGTGCCTTCACGAAGTGCGTCGTGCAAGCACTGATAGCACGCTTCAGGCAGGTCGTCGCCGAACACAGGAGCAAGCAGCGAGTGGAAGGCTTGTGGCGAAAGTGAGGCGGCGCTTTCAGTCAGTTGGTCAAGGGCGAAAGTAGTCGTCAGGCAGTCGGGTAAAGCGGTCATGGCGGGAACTCATGCTGGGGAGAAAAAGCCAGCATGAGAATTCCCAATCACTCTGGGGAGCGGGCAACATGTCCCGCTGCAGGGGGCTGACCGAAGCATGTCAGCCTCGCGGCGCATGGCCAGGCAGGGCTGCGCAGGCCACCAGGCCGATTTCGAACAGCAGCCACATCGGCACCGCCAGCATGGTCTGCGAAAACACGTCCGGCGGCGTCAGGATCATCCCCACCACAAAGCACCCGACGATCACGTAGGGCCTGCTGCGCCGCAACGTGGCGACATCGGCCAACCCCACCCAGACAACGATGAACGTCGCCACCGGGATCTCGAACGCCAGGCCGAACGCCAGGAACAGCGCCATGATGAAGTCCAGGTACTGGCTGATATCGGTCATCATTGCCACACCGTCCGGTGTCACGCTGGCAAAGAAGCCGAACATCATCGGGAACACCAGGTAGAACGCGAAGGCCATGCCGGCATAGAACAGCACGATGCTCGACACCAGCAACGGCAGGGCGATGCGCCGCTCGCGGCGGTACAAGCCCGGAGCCAGAAAGCCCCAGGCCTGGTGCAGCAACAGCGGCATGGCAACGAACAGCGCGCACATCGCCGTCAGCTTGAACGGCGTGAGGAACGGCGAGGTGACACTGGTCGCGATCATGCTGGCGCCTTCCGGCAGGAAGCGGCGCAGGGGTTCCGAGATCAGCGTGTAAAGCTGCTGGGCAAAGGGAAACAGCCCGGCGAATACCAGCGCCAAGAGCAACAGGCAGCGTACCAGGCGCTTGCGCAGGTCGCGCAGGTGTTCGGTCAAAGGCATGCGTGCCGCCGGGTCCAGGGCAATGCTCATGGCGTGCTCTCCCGGGCGACGGTTGTGGCTACGCTGTCATTGGCCGGTTCCGCCTTGAGGCTGATGCCCTGGCGGATATCCTGCTCGAGGCGCCGCAAGGGCGCGCTGTCCAGGTTGGGCATGTCGATTTCGCGCTCCATCTGTGCGCGTAACCCGTTCATCGCCCGGCGCGCCTGCCCCAGGCCGCGGCCCAAGGTGCGCGCCGCGACCGGCAGGCGTTCCGGGCCAAGCACCAGCAGTGCGACGATGCCGACCAGCAAGAGTTCGCTGAAGCCTATCTCGAACATCAGGCTTGGCGATCCGCTTGCGGCTGCTGTGCAGCCTGGGCGGTTACCGGCGGCTGTTGCTGCACGTGAGCAGCGCTGGGTGCGTTGACGTCATGCTCGCCGCCCATGGATTTGCGAAAGCCCTGGATCGCTTCGCCGACATCGCTGCCCAGGCCCTTGAGGCGCTTGGTGCCAAACAGCAGAAACACGATCAGCAGTACGATCACCAATTGCCAGATTCCGATGCCACCCATTTCGACCACTCCTGTAAGGCCATGAAATTGAAGGCCAATCCTGCCGCTTGCAGATGACGCGAACATGACTGCAAGGCCATTGCAACCTGGCTGCAACAACCCGCGTGTTGACTGGCGCACTCATCGATGAAAAGGATGCGCGCGCATGTACGGCAAGCGACAGCAGGGTGCGGCACTGCTGATGGTGATGGTGGTGCTGGCAATGCTCGCTGCAGGCATGGCCTGGCTGGTGGAGGATGGCCGCCGTCAGGTGGACGAGGTGCAGCTGTTGCGCCAACGGGTGCAGGTACGCGCCATGGAACAGGCTGGCCTGGCTTATGCCGACCAAGCCCTGCGAGACCCTGCCTGGCGGCTCAGCCCACTGTTCTGGCAGGCCGTGCGCGGGCAACCGTTGAAATACGATTTTGGTGCCGGGCAGGCGCAACTGCGGGTGCGCGACCAGCACAGCTGCTTCAACGTGAATGCGCTGCTGGGGGCCGACGGCGAGCGGGCCGAGCGCCAACTCAAGTACCTGTTGGGCGACGACATGGCCGCCGAGCGCCTGGTCGATGCGCTGGCCGACTGGCTCGACAGTGACAGCGACGCGCGCCTGCAAGGCGCCGAAAGTGCCCAGTACCTGCGCCAGCAGCCCCCGCGTCTGGCGGCCAACCAGCCGATGCTTGATACCAGCGAGCTGAACCTGCTGCTCGAACCAGACGCTACACGCCAACGCCGTTACCCGATGCTGTGCGCCTTGCCGCAGACCACAGGCTGGCGCTTGAATGCCAATGCCCTGGGCCTTGAGCACCTGCCGTTGCTCGATGCGTTGTATGAGGGGCGTTACCCGCGTTCATTGCTCAGCCGCATTGTCAGTGGCCGGCCAGCGTCGGGGTATGAAGATGCCTCGGCGTTGCGCCAGGCACTCGGGGCGGTGGATGACGAGACCTTCGAGCGGCTGAGCGAGGGGTTGTTGCTCAACAGTGGGCATTACCTGCTGCAGCTGTCGTTCGAGGAGCAGGGCAGGGTGATGCGCAGCGAGTTCCAGGTGGAAGCGCTCGGGGTGGTGCAATGGCATGCACGGGTGCCGGCGCAGCAGGTGAGAATTCGCAGTCGTGAGCCAAAACTCTAAACGCGTGATGCGCCATTATTTTCTGGGCCTCGACGAAGCAATTTAGCTGCGGCGTAAACCATCGGAACCAGCGTAATGGTTTGCGTGAGGATTCCAGCCAACATACCCACGACGTTTCTGGTGCTTATATGGCTGACATGGATATTGGTTGGGTACATGATACCGGTAGCTACCTCATACGTAAGCCATAAGCTGAAAGCTGCGTACACAGGGGCTGCCACTGCAATTTGTGCTTTTTCACGGGTAGTCAGAGGGCGCAAGCGGCTTGGTTGTGACGGCCGCATCTGCTGGTAGTTCAGGCTGGTAGCAACCCTGTGCGGGTTTCCTGAGTTGAAGCTTTGGCTGGAGCTGTCTGTCGTTGCCAACTGACGATAGGGGGGCACATCGTTGTCCGAATTTCTTGCGAGGGCGACGTCGGGTTGATGCGGGCTGTTGAATAACCTCTCTGACAACCAGTTGAACGGCTTTTTCATCCAGGTGGGCACGGATGGCCAGCGTCCATTCAGGTCGACTCTATTGACCGGGTCGCCCAGGCAGTAGCCGTAGCCATTCAGCCCGCCTTTACCAAACGGGGAAAATGCATCCGGCTGAGTAAATCGCATGAGTCCCGGATGATAGTTACGGTATCCGTTGCCTAGTAGATAGCTCCCCGTAATAACCTCCAGCCTTTGCCCGGCGAAAGCCAACAGGGGCGTCGCTAAGTCAGTCCGAATGAAGCCATATGGTGAGTATTTTCGTGGGGAGCCACTTTCATTAATACTCATCATGGTGTTCCGTTGATTGGCTTTCAAAGATCTCGCCGATATGTGCATGAGGCTTGTGCTCTGGGCCAGGATTTTTTCCATGTTTTCTCCCTTTGCGTTCACAAATCAACTGTCAATTGTGCCAGTTGACCCAAGCGTTTGCTCCTGGACCTTAAGCAAGAAAAGAGCACGTTGTGCAGGGGGGCTGTCTGGTCGTATTCGCCTGGCGCCATGCGAGTGATTCTTTGGAAGGGTCGTATACCTGTTAGCGAGACTTTCGGAACTCGACACCTGCGATGATGACGCTACAGTCAGCACGAAGCTGCCTGTAGCGTCGCTGAATCAAGCTGTACCGATCTCGCCACCATCATCGCGCTGGATCACCACCGTCGTAGCCCGCGGCCTGACCTTGGCCCCTGCCGGGGTCGCATCGGTCGCCTTGTCGGTATACGGCCAGTTATCCGGGTGCTGGATGTTGATGAACAAGGTCTTGTTGTCTGGTGTGAAGCTGATGCCCGTCACCTCGCAACCGTTCGGCCCGACGAAGAAGCGGCGCAGGGCCGTCTGGTTCTGGGCATTGATCGGCACCTGCTTGCCACTGGCATCGACCAGGTCGGTGGGGATCACCGCCAGCAATTGGTCGTTGGTGTAGTCGGTGAGCGTGGTTTCGCCGTTGTCGGTCTCGAACCACAGCACGCCACGGCTATCGAAGCTCATGCCGTCAGGGCTGGCGAACTGGTTGAGTTCGGTCAGGCCCGAGCGGTTGATGTCGGCCGTACCGGCGGCGTTGGCGCCGAACACGAAGATGTCCCAGGTGAAGCTCAGCTGGTCGTCGCTGTCGTGCCAGCGGATGATGTGGCCGTGGCGGTTCGGGCCGCGCGGGTTGGCCGCATCGACCTTGTCCGGAGTACGCGCGCTGTTGTTGGTCAGGGTCAGGTACACATCGCCATTGAGCGGGTTGACCGTAGTCCATTCCGGGCGGTCCATCGGCGTAGCGCCTACGGCATCGCCAGCACCACGGGTGTTGAGGATGATGCCTGGCAGGTCACCGTACAGCGCACCCAGGGTGCTGCCGCCAGTGGTGGCGGTGGCCACGTCCAGCAGCAGCCACACGCCGGTGCCGTCGGCATTGAAACGGGCCACGTAGAGCTTGCCCTGGTCCAGGTACTTGGCCCCGGTGGCCAGGCGGTCGGCCGGGGTGGCGTCGGCGGCATCCCACACGGCGGTGGACACCCACTTGTACAGGTACTCGTTGTTCGAGTCGTCACCCATGTACCACACCAGCGGCTTGCCGGCGACTGGCAAGCCTGGGGCGCAGCCTTCGTGGCGGAAGCGGCCCAGGGCCGTGCGCTTGGTGGCCAGGGTGCTGCTGTTGTACGGGTCGATCTCGACGATGTAGCCATAGGTGCTGGCTTCGTTGCGGTAGTCGTCGGTGGCGCTGGCACCTTTGACGGTCACATCGAAACGGGCGAACTCATCGGCCACTTCGCTGCTGTCGCCGGCCGCGCTTTCCCACTTGTACTGGCCACTGGAAGTGCCCACGCCGATGCGGCGCTGGTCTTCGGGGCGGGTGCCCTTGTTGACGAAGATGCCCGGCCAGTTCTCTTCGCAGGTCAGGTAGGTGCCCCACGGGGTATAGCCATTGCCGCAGTTGTTGTTGGTGCCACGGCAGTGGGTGCCGTCGACCGAATACTTGGTCTTGACGTGGTCGGTGCCGCGCAGCGGCCCGGTGATTTCCATGCGCGAAGCGGTGGTGAAGCGGCGGTTGAGCGGGTCGTTGTCGACCACCTGCCAGCGGCCGTTGAGCTTCTGCAGGCGCACCACGCCCGCGCCGTGGGCGTTGATTTCCTTGCGTACCTCTTCGGCCGGGCGCTTGCCGCTGGCGTCGGTGGTCGGGCCGTTGGGGTGCAGGGCAGCGGTGTCGATGTACTCGAAGTTGATCGCCAGCAGGCCGTCTTCGGAGCTGCCGTTGATCGGGAAGAAGTGCATGCCGTCATGGTGCATGCCCATGGCATTGGCCTGGTCGGTGGAGGTGTTGCTGCCGTCCGGTTTCCACGGGTTGGCGTTGCTGTTCAGCGGGGTGCCCCAAGGGGCCAGCACATAGGCGCTGTAGCCAGCGGCGACCACACAGGCGTCGGTGCGCGAGCCCGGGATGGACTGGAAGCCCAGGGCCAGTTTCGGCTCTTCAGGCTCGGTCACGGGAGGGGGGGTGACCGGATCGTCATCTGAACCGCCACTACTGTCGAAGCAGCCGGTCAGGCCGGTACCGGCAATCATGGCGATGGCGGCGCCCAGGCTGCCGCGCATCACGCTGCGACGGCTCAGGTAAGCGTCCATGACGCTGGCCATCGGCAGGTTGCCGCTCTGGTTGCGGTCCAGGTTATCGCCGGTATCTCGACTCATCAGGGTGTCCTTATAGTGGCTGAGTTGGAGGAAACCGCGACTTTAGGGCGCTACTGTGATGATTCATTGGCAGAAATATTAACGGGTTTTTAAAACTGTAAGTTCTTATTACAAACACAGAAAGATCGATTTGGAATGCTTGTCGGATTTCTGACATTAAACTGTCATGCCTACGCCGCAACATCCGGGGCCCAACGAGAACTCGGATAAGGATGGCGGGCCCGATGGCAAGCAGTGTGAGCAGGCGCGAATTGATCAGCTGGATGGGTGTCGGTGCGCTGGCACCGTTGCTCGGCGCCTGCTCTGCGTTGCCAGGCCAGCATGGCGGCAGCGCACGTGTGGATCTGCTGTACGTGGCCGACACCCTCGATGCGCGCCAGCCCGGTTTGCCGGTCGTGCCGGCCACGCGCCTGGGCCCGGTCAGCCACCTGGGCCGGGCACCATGGATGACCGGTGCCAGTGCCAGCCTGGCACACCCGCAGCTGGCACCGTTGCTCGATGCCAGCCAGGTGGCGGGCGTCACGCTGGGCGGCTATGCAGTGCTCGGGGCGCTGCTGGAGCAACTGCGCAGCGAAGCCGGGGCGGGTAACAGCCTCACCCTGGAGAACGGCCAGGGCTGGAACGGCAGTGGCCTGGCCTACCTCACCCAGGGCGAAAGCGGCGTGCAGGGCAGCCAGCTGCTGGGCAGTGAAGTGCGGGTCAGCAGTGATGAACGCGTGCTCTGGCCCCAGCGCAGCGCGGCGCTCTACCGCCAGGCTTCCACGCTTACCCTCGGTGCAGGGCTTGCGGACGCTCAGCGCAAGTCGCTGAACCTTGAGCCCCTGCATGTTTTCGAGCGCGGCGGCGTGCGCATCGCCGTGGTCGGTGTCACCGACCCCTATGCCCAGGACCAGAAAGCCTCCCTTAAACAGTGGTACCAGTCGCTGCAGCCGAATTTCGAGCAGGCGCGCCGCGAGGCCGACCTGGTCGTGGCGATGGCCGATGTCGGCACCGGGCCGGGCCTGTGGCTGGCCGAGCGATTGACAGAAATCGATGTAGTGCTCTGCGCCCGTGGCCAGGATTTGTGGCCGGCGCCGGTACAGGCCACCCAAGCCAGCGGCCGTCGGGTGCCGGTGCTGTTTGCTGGTTGCCGCGGCAGCGGGGCATTCCGTTTGCGTTGCCAGCAGGTTGCCGGGCAATGGCAGTTCGACGGGCAGTTCTTCCCGGCCTTTGAACGCTACCTGTCGCCTGCTGCGCAGATGCGCGCCAGCCAGTTGCAGGGTGAACTGCGCCAGCAACGGGCCGGCCACGCGGCGTGGCTCGACCAGCCACTGGCGCACGCGCCCCAGGCCTTGTGGCGCCGGGACACCCGTGGCGGCAGTTGGGACCGCCTGCTGCACCAGGCCTTGGCCGATGACAGCAACATGCCGGTGCTGCTGCCGGGGCTGCGCTATGACTATCCGCTGGCGGCGGGCGAAGCGATTACCCGCGAGCACCTGATCAGCCTCACCGGTGGCTACCCGGCGCCGGTGGTCGAGGCCCCGGCCCGGCAAGTCGAGCAAGTGCTGGAGAACGCCGCCGAGCAACTGTTCGGTGACCCACTGTTGCTCGACAACAGCCAGGACCTGCCGCGCTGGCAGGGCCAGCCTTGGCGTGTCAGCTACAGCCCGCAAGGCAAGCGCGTCACGGGCGTCGAAGCGGGGCAGGGCCTGTGCCGCACCTTTGGCCTGCAATTCGAAACCCGGGCGGGCGAGCCCCTGTGGCAACGGGTCGAGGCCTGGCTGGCGCGGCAGAAGGCCGGCTGGCAGCTGGCGCCTCTGCAATTGCCCGAGGTGCGCTACGTGCAAGGCCACCCAGGCTGGCATCCACGGCAGGTTGTTTCGTGAGCCTGGCGACACGGTTGATGACCGGCGGCCTGCTGACCCTGGCCGGCTGGCTGGCCGCCCAGTGCGTGCTGCAACTGGGGCGCCAGCCGCAGCCGGCCAGCCCGGCGCAGGTTGCCGCCAGCCCGCTGCCAGGCCTGCTGATCGGTCACTGGCAACCTGCTGTGGATGACGGCGCGATCGCCATCACCCGCCTGCCGTTGCAGTACCTCGGCGGCCTCAAGGCCCAGCCGTTGTCGGCCAGTGTGGTGGTGCTGCGCTACGGCCAGCAGGTTCGCACCCTCGGCCGTGGCCAGCGCCTGGCGCCCGGCATCGTATTGCAGGACATCGACGCCGATGGCCTGATTTTCGACAACCAGGGGCGGCGCGAACGCCTGCCCTGGCCGCCACGCCCCGCCGTGACCGGCTTCAAGCGCCAAGGATGAATGATGTTTGCCAGATACTGCGTGGCTGCGGCCCTGAGCCTGGGCCTGTCACTCGCCTGGGCTGAAGAGCCGGAAGCCTTCGACGACAATGGCACGCCGCTGTACGAGGTGAACTTCGTCGACACCGAGCTGGGCGAGTTCATCGACAGCGTCTCGCGCATCACCGGCACCACCTTCATCGTCGACCCGCGGGTCAAGGGCAAGGTCACCGTGCGCACCGTCGACCGCCACGATGCCGATGCCATCTACGACATCTTCCTCGCCCAGTTGCGCGCGCAGGGCTACGCCGCTGTCGACCTGCCCAACGGCAGCGTGAAGATCGTCCCCGACCAGGCCGCGCGCCTGGAGCCGGTGCCGGTCGAGCCTGCTGGCAAGCAAGGCGAGGGCAGCGACAGTGTGGCCACCCGGGTGTTCAATGTGCGCAATGCCGCCAGCGAGCAGATGCTCGGCATCCTCAAGCCGCTGATCGATCCGCGCGTCGGCGTGATCACGCCGTACCCTGCGGCCAACCTGCTGGTGGTCACCGATTGGCGCAGCAACCTGCAACGTATCGACAGCCTGCTGCGCCAGCTCGACCAGGTCAGTGACGAGCCGCTGCAGGTCATGCCGCTGCGCCATGCCAGCGCTGCCGACACCGCCCAGTTGCTCACCCGCCTGCTGGCCCGCGAGCAGGGCGCCGACAGCACCCAGGTGGTCGCCGACCCGCGCAGCAACGCCTTGCTGGTGCGTGGCAGCACCGACCGGGTGAGAGCGTTGCTCGGCCAGCTCGACCGCCCCAGCGACAACCAGCACAACAGCAACACCCAGGTGATGTACCTGCGCCATGCCAATGCCGCCGAAGTGGTCAAGGTACTGCGCGGCCTCAGCCAGGAAGGCGCGGTGCCCGGCGAAGCGGCTGGCGAAGGGGAAGGCAAGGAGCGCCCGGTGACGGCTGCCGCCAGCGACTCCGGCATCCGCCTGGAGTACGAAGAGGGCACCAACGCCGTGGTCATGGTCGGCCCCGACAGTGAACTGGCGGCCTACCGCTCGATCGTCGAACAGCTGGATATCCGCCGTGCCCAGGTGGTGGTCGAGGCGATCATCGCCGAGGTGTCCGACACGCGAGCCCAGGAGCTGGGCGTGCAGTGGTTGTTCGCCGACGAGAAGTTCGGTGCCGGCATCGTCAATTTCGGCAGCAACGGGGTGAACATCGCCAATATCGCGGGTGCTGCCGCCAGTGGTGACAACGAGGCGCTGGGCGACCTGCTGTCGTCCACCACCGGGGTCACCGCCGGGCTTGGCCATATCGGCGGCGGTTTCAACTTCGCCATGCTGATCAACGCCCTCAAGGGCAAGAGCGGCTTCAACCTGCTGTCGACGCCGACCCTGCTGACCTTGGACAACGCCGAGGCGTCGATCCTGGTCGGCCAGGAGGTGCCTTTCGTGACCGGCTCGGTGACCCAGAACAACGCCAACCCCTACCAGACCATCGAGCGCAAGGAAGTCGGCGTGAAGTTGCGCATCAAGCCGCAGATCAACATCGACAACAGCGTGCGCCTGGACATCGTCCAGGAAGTGTCGTCGATCGCCGACTCCAGCGCCGCCAGCGACGTGATCACCAACAAGCGCGAGATCAAGACCAAGGTCATGGTCGAAGACAATGGCCTGGTCATCCTCGGCGGCCTGATCAGCGACGAGCTCAGCACCAGCGACCAGCGGGTGCCGTTTCTCGGTGACATTCCCGGCCTGGGCCGGTTGTTCCGTTCCGATGCGAGCAAGAACACCAAGCAGAACCTGATGGTGTTCATCCGCCCGCGTATCCTGCGCGATGGCCCAAGCCTGGCGGGCCTCAGCGAAGGCAAGTACCGCACCCTGCAGCAGACCACGCCGCTGCAGTTGCCCGACCTGGCCGAGAGCACTCCGTTGCTGCAGGTGTTCCCCGCCAGCCGTGCGCGTCTCGAAGGCGGTAACTGGTGATGCTGCCGTATCGCCTGGCCCGTCAGGCCGGGCTGGCCATGGCCCCGGCCGAGGAAGGCTGGTGCCTGTGGTTGCGTCGCGACGCCGACAGCGACCAGCTGCAGGAACTGCTGCGCGTGCATGGCCGGCCCCTGGCGCTGGAATACCTTGATCCTGCAGCGTTCGACGAGTGCCTTGGCCAGCTTTATGAAGCGGGCCAGGGCACGACCGAAGCGCTGATCGAAGGCATCGGCGAGCAGGTCGACCTCGACAGCCTGATGAGCGAAATGCCGCGCATCGAGGACCTGCTCGAAAGCGACGACGAAGCCCCGGTGATCCGCTTGATCAACGGCCTGTTCGGCCAAGCCCTGCGGCTACGTGCCTCGGACATCCACATCGAAACCTTCGAGCAGAGCCTGGTGGTGCGCCTGCGCGTCGACGGCCACCTGCGCGAGGTGTTGCGCCCGCCGCGGGCACTGTCGGCGATGCTGGTGTCGCGGATCAAGGTCATGGCTCGGCTGGACATCGCCGAAAAGCGCCAGCCTCAGGATGGCCGCATCACCTTGCGCGCGGCCGGCCGCGAAGTGGACGTGCGGGTGTCGACGCTGCCCGGCATCCACGGCGAACGCGTGGTCATGCGGGTGCTCGACAAGCAGGCCAGCCTGCTGGCGCTAGGCAACCTGGGCATGCCCGCCGCCGTACTGCAGGGCCTGCGCACTTGCCTGGCGCGGCCCAACGGTATCGTCCTGTCCACCGGCCCGACTGGTTCGGGCAAGACCACCACGCTGTATGCCAGCCTCAACAGCCTCAACGACGGCAGCCGCAACATCCTCACCGTCGAAGACCCGGTCGAATACGCCATCGCCGGCATCGGCCAGACCGCCATCAACCCACGTGCCGGGCTGACCTTCGCCAGCGGCTTGCGGGCCATTTTGCGCCAGGACCCGGACGTGATCATGCTCGGTGAAATCCGCGACCGCGAGACTGCGCAGATCGCCGTGCAGGCCAGCCTCACCGGCCACCTGGTGCTGTCGACGCTGCACACCAACAGTGCGGTGGGCGCGGTCACGCGCTTGCGCGACATGGGCATCGAACCGTTTCTGATCGCTTCATGCCTGCGCGGTGTGCTGGCCCAGCGCCTGGTCAGGCGGTTGTGCCAATGCGCCGTCGCGCAGCCCTTGCAGCCAGCCGAGCGCGCCCTTTGGCCGGAGCTGGCAGCGCTGCATGGCAGCTACCACGCGGTCGGTTGCGAGCAGTGCCAGGGCAGCGGATATGTCGGCCGCCTGGGGCTCTACGAATTCATCGAACTGGACGCCGGCCTGGTCGGCCTGCTGTACGACGGCGCCAGCGAACTGGCCATGCAGGGTTACCTGGCCGAGCGCCGGCAGAGCCTGGTGGCGATGGCCAGCGCCTGCCTGGCCCGTGGCGAAACCAGCCTGGCCGAAGTGCTGCGCGCGGTGCAGGGCTGAGCGATGCCGACCTTCCGCTACCAGGCCGTCGACCTCGCCGGCAAGACCCACAAGGCCAGCCTGCAGGCCGACAGCGAACGCCATGCACGCCAGTTGCTGCGCGAGCAGGGGCTGTTCCCGCGCCAACTGCAACGCCATGAGGGCGGTAGCGGCCAACCGCGCCGCCAGCGCCTGAGCCGGGCCCAGTTGTGCGAGCTGACCCGCCAGCTGGCAACCCTCACCGGCGCGGGCATTCCGCTGGTCGATGCCCTGGCCACGCTCGAACGGCAACTGCGCGAGCCTGCCCTGCATGGGGTGCTGGTGGCCCTGCGCGGCTCGCTCGCCGAAGGCCTCGGGCTGGCCCGCAGCCTCGCCCGCCAAGGGGCGCCGTTCACCGGTTTGTACTGCGCACTGGTCGAAGCTGGCGAGCGCTCCGGGCGCCTGGCCCAGGTGCTGACCCGCCTGGCCGATCACCTGGAGCAGGTGCAGCGCCAGCAGCACAAGGCGCGCACCGCGCTGATCTACCCCTGCGTGCTGATGGGCGTGTCGCTGGCGGTGGTGGTCGGCCTGATGACCTTCGTCGTGCCCAAGCTCACCGAACAGTTTGCCCACGCCGGGCAGAGCCTGCCGCTGATTACATCCCTGCTGATCGGCCTGAGCCAGGGCCTGGTACAGGCCGGCCCGTGGTTGCTGGGGCTTACGCTGGCATCTGCCGTGCTGGGCAGTTGGCTGCTGCGCAAGCCGCACTGGTGCCTGCGCCGCGATGAACTGCTGATGCGCCTGCCCCGCATCGGCGCGCTGCTGCAGGTGCTGGAAAGCGCCCGCCTGGCGCGCAGCCTGGCCATCCTTTGCAGCAGCGGCGTGGCCCTGCTCGAAGCCCTGCAGGTGGCCACCGAGACCGTTGCCAACCGGCGCATCCGCCTGGCCATGGAGCAAGTGCGCCAGCAGGTGCAGGGCGGCACCAGCCTGCACCGCGCCCTGGATGCCAGCCAGCAGTTCCCGCCGCTGCTGGTGAACATGGTCGGCAGCGGCGAGGCCAGCGGCACCCTGGCCGACATGCTCGAGCGCGTGGCCGACGACCAGGAGCGCGGCTTCGCCCGCCAGGTGGACACCGCCATGGCGCTTTTCGAACCCCTGATGATTCTGCTGATGGGCGCCGTGGTGCTGTTCATCGTGCTGGCGGTGCTGTTACCGATCATGCAACTCAACCAGGGCCTGCAACTGTGAAATCAAGGAGCACTTCCATGCAGCATCGACGCAACCGCCAGCGCGGCTTCACCCTGATGGAAATCATGGTGGTGATCTTCATCATCGGCTTGCTCATCGCCGTGGTCGCCCCCAGCGTGCTGGGCAACCAGGACAAGGCCATGAAGCAGAAGGTCATGGCCGACCTGGCGACCCTGGAGCAGGCGCTGGACATGTACCGCCTGGACAACCTGCGTTTCCCCAGCAACGAACAGGGCCTGGCCGCGCTGGTGAAAAAGCCGACCCAGGAACCGCTGCCACGCAGCTGGCGCAGCGACGGCTATGTGCGCCGCCTGCCGGAAGACCCATGGGGCACCCCGTACCAGTACCGCATGCCCGGTGAGCATGGGCGGGTCGATGTGTATTCGCTGGGGGCCGACGGCATGCCCGGTGGCGAAGGCCAGGACGCCGACCTGGGCAACTGGGCCTTGTGACCGATGCAGGGTCAGCGCGGCTTCAGCCTGCTCGAACTGCTGGTGGTACTGGCCATCGCCGGGCTCATGACCGGCATGGCGGTGGCCTGGCTCGACAGCGGCAAGGCCAGCGTCGACCAGGCACTGCAGCAGCTGGCCACGCAAACCCGCACCCAGGCTGCACTGGCCCGGCATGCCGGGCAATTGCGTGGGCTGCGCTGGACCGGCCAGCGGCCGGAATTCGTGCGCCGCGAAGGTGACGGCTGGGTGGTCGAGGCCGGCGCCCCGGCTCACTGGCCCAAGGGCCTGCGCCCGGATTGGCCGGCCAGCGCGCAGCCTCGCGTGCTGTTCACCCCGCAGGGCTGGGCCCAACCGGGCTCGGTGCAATGGCGCTGGGCGCACGGTAGTCAGCGTTGGGAGTGGAGCCGAGATGGCCAGTTGCGTGTGGCGATGACGCCATGAAGCGCAAGCAGCGCGGGTTCACCTTGCTGGAAGTGACCGTGGCCCTGGCGATTGCCGCGGTGCTGGCGGTCATCACCAGCCAGGTACTGCGCCAGCGCCTGGCGGTACAGGCCAACGTGCAGCAGCACCGCCTGGGCGTGCTGTGCGCGCGGGAGCTGCAAGCGCGCTTCACCGTCGAGCAATACTGGCCGTCCAGCAATCAGGTGGAGGGTGTGCTCAGCCAAGGCGGTCAGGCCTGCCATTGGCAGCTGCAGCTGCGCCGCACTGGTGTATGCGACCTGCGCCGAGGCGAACTGCAGTTGTATGCCGACCGCGACCAGCGCCTGCCACTTGGGCAATACACCGTATTTCTGGAGCAGCCATGAAGCGGCGCCAGGCAGGTTTGACCCTGATCGAACTGATGGTGGCCATGGCCCTGACCGCGCTGCTCGGGGTGATGCTGGCGGCGCTGGTCAATGGCTGGCTCAAGGTGCGTGAGCGGCTGCAGGTGAACACCCAGGAAACCCGCGTGCTGGAGTTCTGCCTGGCCTTGGAGCGGCGCTTCGACAGCCCGGTGCTGCGCCGCGTGTACGAACAGCGCCTGCCCCTGACCAGCCGCTGGCTCGACTGGCAACCCGACCGCCAGCAATTGCTGTGGGTGGCCGCTGCCGCCGTGCCCGAGGCCGAGGGCGGTTCGCGCCTGCAACGCCAGCGCCTGCGCTTCGACGTGCCTGGCCAACGCCTGCTGCTGGAAAGCTCGGCGGACCTGTACGCCGCCAGCGAGCCGCGCTGGGTGCTGCGTGAGCAACTGCCGCGGGTCAGCGCGATCAATGTGCTTTACCACCAGGCCGGGCGCTGGTTGCCCTGGCCCTCCGACCAACCCGCGCACCCCGGCCGTGGTGTGCGCCTGGAAATGCAGCGTGATGGAGCACCGTATGTTTGCACCTTCGTTCTCCCTTGGGGGCGCTCATGAAGTTTGAATGGCGCCGGACTGCGTCAGCGCGACCGTGGTTGCTGCTGCGCCCGGGCGAAGTCTGGGACTGGCTGCTGGTCGAGGCGGGTGGCGCCCAGCGCCAAGGGCAGGGCGAGCCACCGGCGAACCTGCAGGCACGGGTCGCATTGATTGTCCCCGGCGACTGCTGCAGCCAGTTTCAGCTCGCCGCGCCTCCCGGCCTCAAACGTGACGAGTGGCCGCTGTTGCTGGAAGACCGCCTGCTGCAGCACCTCGACGAGGTGCTGTGTGCCTGCCTGTCACGTCAGGCCGGGCAATTGCGACTGATGGCGGTGGCGCGGCAGTTGCTGGCGCCGTGGCGCGAGCAGTGTGCCGAATGGGGGCTGCAGGTCGAGTGCTGCTGGGCTGAGTTCCAGTTGTTGCCATCCCCCGAACCGGGCAATGCCTGGCAATGGCAGCGCACGCCGGATGTGTCGCTGTGCAAAGGGCGGGGCGAGGACGGCCTCGAACATTGGCTGGCCTGGCCTGCTGCGTTGGGTGAGTTACCGCCGCAACCGTGGTCGGGCCTGCGCACGCACGCAGTGACCGCCACCTGGCCAACCTCGCTGGCGCCGCTCGACAACCTGCCCAGCCTGCTTGACCGACCGCGTCAGGCACGCTCACTGCCCGGCGTGTCGCGGCAGCAGCAACGCCTGATGTTCGCCTGCCTGGTACTGGCCATGGCATGGTCTGGCCTGTGGCTGACCCAGCAATGGCGCCAGGTAGAGACCTGGCGTTCGCAGGTGCTGGCGGTGACCGGCGAACAGGCCAGCCCGCGGCACGCGGCGCAGGCACTCAAGCGTCTGCGGGAAAGCGAACTGCAACAGCAATTGCGCGAGCGTCAGCTCGAAGACCTGCAGGCACGTCTGCAAGCCTGGCTGCATGAGCACCCAGCCTGGCGCCTGCAAGCGGTGCGTTTCGATGGCCAGCGCTGGCACCTGCGCCTGGACGGCGATGGCGCCGCGCCGCCGTGGGCCGAGATGGCCAGTGCAGTCGGTGCAGTCGTAAAGGTACAGGACGGGCAGGTGGTGTTCGACCTGGGAGCGGCATCATGAGCCGGGAATGGATGCAGCGTCACCGGCTGTGGTATGCATGGGGGCTGATTGGCTTGCTGCTGGCCTTCCTGGCCGCGCGCGAAGGCCTGGCGCAATGGCGTGAGCTCAGCCAGTGGCGTGAACTGGCCGTGCAGGCCGCAAGCTTGCAAGGCGGCCCGGGCGTGAGCCTGGAACGCCTGCGCCAGTCTGTTCAGGCGCGGCAAATCGAACTGGCCGATGTCGAGGTGCAAGGCAATAGCTGGCAGCTGCGGGGGCAGGTAGCGGATGAGCGCGCGTTGCAGAACTGGTTGCAGAGCCTGCGTGCGGAAGGGGCGCAGCCGTTGCAATGGGGGCTGGAGCAGGATGCCAAGGGGTTGCGCTTTGAGTTGGTGGTGCAGCCATGAGCCGTCGCGGGCTGCTGTGGTGTGGGTTGGTATTCACGCTGACCCTGCTGGTCGAGTTACCGGCTGCCTGGGTGGTGCGCGGCATTGGCCTGTCGGCACGTGATGTCAGCGGCAGCGTCTGGCAAGGCCAGGCACAGCAACTGGGACCGGTCGGGCCGCTGCGCTGGACGTTGCAGCCATGGCGTATGCAGGCCAACGCTGAGCTCGGCTTCCAGGGCCAGGCCTGGCAGCTGCGCACCGAAGGCTGGCCATGGCGCTGGCGGTTGGACGCTGCGGCTTTGGCGCCTCAGGCGACGGCACCGACGGACTACCGCCTGGCGGGGCAGTGGCAAGGGGGGCTGCGCATGCAGGGTTCGGGGCGCCAGTGTCAAAGCAGCGAGGGGCGGGTGAGCGTGACGGATCTGGCCTTGAGTGAACCGTGGTCGCTAGGGTTGGGGCAGGGCTGGGTAGAGATGGATTGCCGTGCTGGCTGGCGCTTGCGCGGGCAGTTTGTGCAGCAGGGGCAGCATGAGTTGAAGTTGGAGGCCGACCTGCTGGCGCACCAAGCGACAATTTTGCTCGATTTGCAGCCGGACGCCGGACTGACTGCCGTATTGCGGGGTATACAGTGGCTGGGCCCACAGGCGTTGTCTGGGCAAAAAAAGGTTCAGTGGTAGCGATTCTTCCTACAGACGTTTCTGAAATTCACAAGGAGTCAGCTCGAAGGAAATGCCAAGGTCTGTTTCGACAGTCCTTTATCTCTCTGGTGTGTGGCTTTTTGATATTGCGATTAATGGCCTGTAACCCTCGCTGCACAAGGCTTGCGGCTGGTTGACAGTGTCACGATCGAGTCTATTTACTCAGCGCCTTTCACGGATGATCACACGGCAATTGGATTGAGATATTCACCGTGCATTTCATGGAGATGCTGATGTACATGGATCGACGCGACCCGGTCGCAGGCTATCCCGTCTCTGGCGAACAGGAGTAACCCTCATGTTCGAAGCAGCCAGGTTCGGCGACGAAATTTCACATACAGGCGCATTGGGCGGTTTCCTGCTGGGCGCTGCCTTGGGCATCGCGCTGGTGGCGACAGTGGCCATTGCCACATTCACCTGCGGGTTCGGTGTTGGCTTGCTGGCCGGCCTCGCGGCGGGTGTCGGGGGCAGCTTGCTGACCGCTGCCGGCGAGGCGTTAGGCAGTCTGTTCCAGTCCCCCTCAGGGACGATCATGACTGCCTCACCCAACGTCTTCATCAACAGCCGCAAGGCTGCCCGGGTCGAAAAAAGCATCGGTGCCTGCGACAAACACCCGGGGCCAGTGCAGATCGCCGAAGGCTCGACCAACGTTTTCATCAACGGCGTGGCCGCTGCCCGCAAGGGCGACAAGCTGACCTGCGGCGCGACCCTCTCCGGTGGTTCGAACAACGTCTTCATTGGCGGTGGCACTTACCGTTACCTGCCGGTGGACGACGAGATCCCGCAATGGCTGCGCACCACCGTGGATGTGCTGATGGCGATTGCAGGCGCAGCCGCTGGCGTTGCCGGTGTGCTCAAGATGGGAACCCAGGCCGGCATGAAGGCCGCCCTCCCTTGTGCAATGAGGTTCACGGCCGGCTTCGTCGCTGGCGAAGTGGTCTCCCGCTATCTGGTCGAACCGGTGGCCCGCAGGGTGTTGGGCGGCTTGGCGGGCAACCCGGTGGATCTCACCACTGGCCGCAAGCTGATCCCTGATGAAGTCGACTTCAGCTTGCCCGGCCTGATGCCGATCGAGTGGTCGCGATTCTATGCCAGCGACCTGACGGTCGACAGCGTATTAGGCCGTGGCTGGGTGCTGCCATGGGAACAGAGCCTGCGCCGCTCCGGCAGCTTCATCTACCTGAGCGATAACCAAGGCCGTAAGATCCCTTTCGTCACCTTGCAGCCGGGCGAGCGCATCTACAATCCGCACGAGCAGGTGTATCTGGTCTGCACCGACGGTGGTCACTACCTGCTGCAAACCCTCGACAACCTGTTCTTCTATTTCGGCGAAGTGCCCGACACGAACACCGAAGTGCCGCTGCAGCGCATCGAAAACGTCTTCGGGCATTTCCTGCACTTCACTCGCACGCCCGACGGCACCCTGACCGACATCAGCGCTACTGGCGGCACCCGCGTGCACCTGCACTACGACAACCCGCTGGGCCGCCTGACCGACATCAGGCGCGTGGTCGACAACCAGGCCGTCGAAACCCTCACCCAGTACCGCTACGACGAACACGGCCAGCTGAGCGCGGTGATCAACCGCAATGGCGACACCGTGCGCAGCTTCACGTATGCCGATGGCGTCATGACCAAGCACACCAATGCCTTGGGCCTGATGTGCGAATACCGCTGGGAAACCCAGGGCGGCCAACCACGCGTGGTCGAGCACTGGACCAGCGATGGCGAGCACTACCATTTCCGCTACGACCTCGACGCCCGCACCAGCTGGGCCACCGACGTGCTCGGTCGCGAACTGGAAGTGCAGTACAACGCCGACCACCGCGTCATCGCCAGTCGGGACTACGGTGGCGAACGCTATGCCATCGAGCTGGACGAAAACGGCAACATGGTCGGCCTCGACTTGCCGGACAGTAACCGCCTCGTTTTCAAGTACGACGAGTTCAGCCGTCTGCTCGAAGAAACCGACCCGCTGGGGCGCAAGATTCAGTACGAGCATCACCACCTGACAACCTTGGTGACCAAGGTCAGCTACCCGGATGGCAGCATCTGGCGCGCGCGCTACGACGACAAGGGCAGCCTGCTCGCCGAATTCGATGCCCTAGGCCAGATGACCGAGTACCTCAACAGCGACGATGGCCTGCCGCACACCATCATCGATTCGACCTACAAGTCCAAGTACCTGTGGTGGAACGCCCTGGCCCAGGTCGAGCGTTATCAGGACTGCTCGGGCAAGAGCACCTACTACCGCTATGACGAACGTCAGCACCTGGTGGCGGTGACCGATGCGCTGAACCAGACCACCTCACTGGAGCGTAAGCCGGATGGTGAAGTGCTGCGCATCAACCATCCGGATGGCAGCACGGAAACCTTCACCTACAACACCCTTGGCCAGGTGCTTGATTACACCGATGGCAAGGGGCATACCACCCGATTGCTGCGCACCTCCCGTGGTTTGCCGAGCAATCGCCGGGACCCAAAAGGGGGGATGATCCTTTACCAGTACGACAAGGCCCTGCGCCTGACTGAACTGGTCAACGAAAACGGCGGCAACTACCGCTTCGCCTATGACGCTTCGGACCGGCTGAGCGAAGAAGTGCGGGTGGATAACCTGACCCGGCGATTCGGCTACAACGCCGGTGGCCATCTCACCCGGCTGGATGAGATTGGGTATGGCGAAAATGCCGAGCGGCCGGAGCGGCATACGCTGTTCGAGCGTGATGCCATTGGCCGACTGGTTGCCAAGATCAACCGCGATGCGCGCCAGACTTTCGCGTATGACGAAGGCGATCGCCTGCTGAGCATCGAGCGGCAACCGAGTGGCCTCGCCAAGCAACTCGGGGTGACCGAAGAAAAGCTGGAATACACCTACGATGTGCTGGGCCGGCTGACGCAAGAAATCACGCCCGATGGCACGCTGGGCTACGAGTACGATCCGCTCAGCAATCTGACCACGCTGACGCTGCCGGATGGCCGCAAGGTCAATCACCTGTATTACGGCAGCGGGCACCTGCACCAGTTGAATCTGGATGGCCAGGTGATCAGCGACATGGAGCGCGACGACCTGCACCGCGAGGTCTACCGCACCCAAGGCAAGCTCACCAGTTGCTTTGGTTACGACGCCATGGGGCGCAAGGCCTGGCAGTACGCCTCGATGCTGCCCGCCGACAAGCTCTCGCAGATTCACAACACCGGCATCAATACCTCGTTGTTGGTGGAGCATGCCTACAACCCGATTCACCGCCGTTACCAGTACGACCCGGCGGGTGAGCTGGTACGCACGCTCGACAAGCTGCGTGGCGAGGTCAAGTACGAGTATGAAGCCAATGGGCAGTTGCGCAGCCGCGATACCGGCTCGCTGGTGGGCAGCGAAGAGTTTCGCTACGACGCAGCCGCGAATCGCCTGGACTTCAATGCCCGACAGTTTGCCAAGTTCAAGGACAACCGGATCACCCATTGGCGAGATCAGGAGTACCGCTATGACCCCTGGGGCAATCTGGTCGAGAAGTGTTCGGGGCACAGCAAACTGCAACACTTTGCCTATGACTGCGAGAACCGGCTGGTGCGGGCGGAAACGTACGTCAATGGCAGGCTGGAGAGTACGGGGCAGTACCGGTACGACAGCCTTGGGCGGCGGGTGGCTAAACAGGCTGTGATCAATGGTCAGGTCGAGCAGAAGCGCTTCCTGTGGCAAGGTTTGAGGATGCTGCAGGAAGATACTCCAGGGCAGAGCATCTTGTACCTGTATGAACCGGGTAGCTATGCGCCGCTGGCGCGGGTTGATCAGGCAGAAGGTGAAGAACAGAAACTCTACTACTTCCATACGGATCAGCTAGGTACGCCACTGGAGTTGACGGATAGCGATGGCAAGATCGTTTGGCAGGCGACGTATCGTTCGTGGGGGGCAATAGAGCAGCTCGCCGCTAGTGAAGTCGAACAAAACTTGCGATTCCAAGGTCAGTACTTTGATGGTGAAACAGGACTACACTACAACACTTTCCGTTTTTATTGCCCAGACCTTGGCAGGTTTGTCACGCAGGACCCAATTGGACTGCAGGGTGGAAATAATTTATACCAATATGCTTTAAATTCTATAAATTGGGTAGACCCTTTCGGCCTTAGCCCGGAAGATTTGGTGCGATACAAGCCAAGAGGCTCAATTGCTCCCGCGCCTGGTGCACGTAGCACCGCAATCAGTCGGGCATGGGGGCAGGAACGAATACTCGTTGAAAGCGGTGGTGGTTCGAGAAATTGGACTGCAGCAGAAAGGGAGACGATAATGAGTGTTCGAAATAATGCGAAGTTATCTTCCGTAATGTCTGAGGCTGGCTATACGGGGCACCATATAAACAGTGTTGAGGGTAACGGTAAATTAGGTGCGGCTTGGAAGGGTGACCCGAGAAATATAGTATTTTTACAAAATGCAAATCACCCAAGCGGTATCGATGAGCACCTCAATGCCGATCAAGGGCATAGAGGAAATTACAAAAACGCTGGAAAGGGACGCTTAATTGATCGGGTCAAAAGCGCAGGGAAAAGTTCTTGCGGATAAATATTGGAGGATGACATGAGTGATATTGAAAAAGCACTGAAAGCATTACGCTTAGTGCATGATAAATATCAGATTACTGGGCGATTTGTTGCGTCTAAAGATGTAGCGGTCCGCTGGCCGACAGAATTGCCCAGGTCCGCCGAGGTTGATTTTCTCTTCAATGAATACGAACCTGTTGGGGTGAAAATTGAAACAGGGCTTACACCTCTAAAGTTGTTTGATATTGCGTCGTTGCAGAAGGGGCAGTTTGGTTATCGCTGGATCAATGCCGCAAGTGGAGCAGTACTGAGTGATGAATGGCCAGTCCAAGACTTGGTCATTATGGATGATAATGGTGGGGGTAAACCTATCATTGCTGTTACGGATGTCGATCAAACGCCGGTGTACGCGAGCTACGACGTTGTAGCGCCATTTCAGGTCGCTGATTCGTTAGCTGATTTCATACTCGCGCTGTCTAAGATGATAGATGTCGTTTATGGGGAGTTCAATATATTTGATCTTTCTGATGATGATGGTGTTAGTGATGCATTTCTGACTAGACTTCAAGATGAGATCGGTCCAGTTCTAGGCGGTGAGAATACAGATCGGTTCGTTGACTATTTCTATGGTTGAGTTTCTCCTGGAGGAAGTGTATGTGAGTTGGGTGGCGCTCGTGCAGTGCTGAAGGGGTAGGCGCTCTTTAACAAGTTGTATGGGTGGCGGATTAATCTGATTGACCGCCACTGTTTATTACTATTTATAATTCGCTGGTTCTTGTGGGGCGAGTCACTCAGTCATATTAGTGCTTATAGCTAGTTCTACCTTGTTAAGAAGCTCTTGTTTCTTGTGTGGGTGCTCATAAGGAAGTGGTTTTTAGGTTTTGATTGTATAGGATCTGTTTTTAAGAGCCAATATTTTGTTGGCTCTGCTGGGGGTGTTGGTGGGGACAATATTTTCTACGGATTACACTGCCGAGCGCATCGACAACCCCACGAACAGGTGTACCTGGCGTGCACCGAGAGCGGTCACTACCTGCTTTCACTAGCTCCACGTTTACGGCTCCTTCAGGCAGTACTCATACTGTTTTTCAGCAGAAAATTGATTGGGACTTGCCTATTAATACGCGTGACGGGGTGAAAACGAATCTCGACTTGGCCTCTGAAGGTAAAAATCCTTTCGTGCTGAAAATGGTAGCTATTCTCAACTCAATCTGCATCACTCCAAGCAGAATGCTCTTGGATCGTTTTTTGAATTGTCAGTGGATACGCATCAGGCGTATGGTCGGACAAGCGCGCTTCACCCTCATTTGCCAGGGCAGCATCCACATAATCCAGTTGATCGCGATGTGTTTAAACTGGATAGAGAAACCTATTGGAAGTCGAGAGCGCAGGCTGAAAAAAGATATTCGTTCAAGTAAGTTAGGTTGCAGGTGATAGCTATGTTGTCTGATAAAGTTAAAGATTTTTGTCGTCAGAAAGGCTGGTGGTATGATGACGCCAGTCCTGAATACGAAAGTGAGTTGGTTAAGCTGGGCGTTGACTTAAGTTCGGATTGTGCCGAATTTTATTTGCATGCAGAAGATGGTCCAACCTTTTCATCGAGTGGGCACGAGCTTTATCAGTTGGGTTGGTTTTCTAAGAATACCAAGTTTGATCTCGCCTTGCAGCGCACTCATCGTACTCTTGGGTTGAGCGTTGAATATATACCGTTGGATAGTTTCGAGGGTGAGGGTGGATATTTTTATAATCTCAAAACGGGAGAGGTAGTGGAGATTTCTCTTGGCGCTGATTTAGAAGCCTTCAAGGCGGGAGGTTTGCACCCTCAATGGAAGAGTTTCAACGATTTTCTCGAGTTCTATTTCGGGTTGCGCTGAGTTTTCTTCTAGCTGTTCAGTTCAGCCCCTATCGCCAGTCAGTCGGCAATCGGGGCTGGAGTTCAACGCAGCCTGTTCTTGGTCAGCTCGATTTCATTCATCAGTGCCTTGGCCAGGGCGATCAGGTAATCCGCTGCACCTAGGCTCTGTACGAAAAGAGATGTCGCAAACACCGCATGGAACAAGCTAGCGAGACCGTGGCGGCATAGCTTCTCGCGAGCTTGTCGAAGCGTGTCACTATCCGGCGGTTCTCTTTCAGCCAGCCAAACATGCGTTCGATGATGTTGCGCTGTCGATATTTGGGCCGATCAAACAGTCTGGGTAAGCCAGGCTTGGGCTTGCGCTTCATCGAGCGCATCGGAATGACGGGCTGCACTCGATATTGGTCGCAGTAGCGGCGCAGCGCTTCGGCGTCATAGCCCTTGTCGGCAAGCAACCACTTGCAGCGTTTACGTGGGCGGCCACGTTGGCTTGATGGCATGCTGACTTCGTCCAACAGTGGTTGTGCGTAGCTGATGTCACTGGCTTGACCGCCAGAGAGAAGGAAGCGCAACGGTGTCCCGTTGGCATCGCAGAGCATGTGGATTTTGGTTGTCAGGCCACCCCGACTGCGACCTAGAGCGTGATCGGCAGGCTCGTCAGGCCCCCTTTTTTCCCGGCACCAGAAGAGGCTCGGGTTGCGCGTACAGCAGTTGAGTCGATCATCCAGGTTTGCAAATCGATCAAGCCTTGCTCATTAAATCTCAGGTGCAAGCGTTTGAGCATCTGATCGAATGTGCCCTGGTTTCGCCAACCACGGAACCTTATCCCAAGGGCGCAGCATCAGGCGAAAGGGCCAGTGCAGAATAGCTTACACCCGAACCAGAAGGGTGGATTTAAAAAAGTTGCAAAGTACGTCATGTTAAGGTGATTATGAAAACATATAGTATACGAGAGGTTTTAGAGGGTCTGGACAAGATGCCAGATTCTTGGTTCTATCTTCCAAATTCAAATTGGACCTTGGATACAAGGGGGGCATTCTCACTCGATAGTCGTGACTTTCCTCCAGATTCAACTGATTATCTTCCTCCTCAGGTGGCGAGTGAAGGATGGATTGAAACGTTGGACACCCCTATGATACAGGATGTGATTGAGTATACGAATCAGCAATTGCCAAAGGCTACAGTTGAAGACCATTTTGAGGCGTTCAAGTATTATTTTGAGAATGATGCTTTCCTAGAGTTCTAGGATAAAGCTTTAATTTTGATGTGCGCTCTCTGATTGTTGAGGTGCGGCAGTGGCGCACCTCTTTTTTCGACTGTTAGTAGGGGGTAAGTTTGTACAGGCTTTTGAAATCAGACGCGCCTATCACTGAATCAGATTTCTCTGCGCTTGAGACTGCTGTCGGGTATCAGTTTCCGGGCGACTTCAAGGCGCTCTATCTCAACTTCAATGGCGGCTCCCCAAACCTGGCTGCCTGGGCTGAGGATGAGAATTACGAACCCATCATCATCCGCCGGTTCAAGAGCATCGCGTCTGTGGGAGCGACCGACAGTAGCGAAACCCGGTACATCGGAGGTTGCTACCAGCGGATGGTTCAGAGGGATGTAATCCCCCCGCATCTGGTGCCCTTTGCCAATTGCGTGGCAAACAATTTCATCTGCCTCGATAAGCACTCGGGAAGGGTTATCTACTTTGCGGTCGATGTCTTTCAACCCGATATCGCAATGTGCCTCAATCACGTCAATGCGCAAAAATCTCTGTCGGTTTCGTTCGAAGCATTCATTTCATCGCTCGTGGATGAAGACGAGGTCGATTTTTTCTAGCTTTTCAGTACAGCCCCTATGACCGGTCATCCGGCAACAGGGGCTGGAGGTCAACGCAGCCTGTTCTTGGTCAGCTCGATTTCATTCATCAGCGCCTTGGCCAGGGCGATCAGGTAATCCGCTGCTCCCAGCAGCTTATGGTCATCTTCCATGTCGCCTTCGCGCACCAGGTGCTTGATGTAGCTCAGCAGAATCGAGACTTGCTCGTACGCGTCCTCGATCGGGACACCGGGTTGCACGCGTAGCAGGTTGATCGGTGGATTCCCGACGTCGAGGAAGGTTTCCGCGCCAATGGTGGTGATGACGTTGGATTCGTCTGCCATGCGTCACTTCTGCGCCAACCCCCTTATTCCGCCTTACCCTGCACACTGGAAACCCACTGCTCATTCCGATTGTGCCCACTGGTCCTCAACAACCCCAGGTCCAGCGCATTCTCGCCATCCGCCGCGCCTTTGCCCTTGGCCATTTCGGCAATCGCCGTACCCAGGTCCACCGGCGAATTGGACGCATCCACCGAAACATCCCGACGGTAATCATTGCCACTCAGGGTTTCCCGGCTCACCGAGCTGGCATTGAGCGCGACCTCGCCCTTCGCCGACTGCAGGCGGGCGCCAACCAGCTGTGCCTCACCCCCCACCTTCAGCGCCACACCGTCACTGCCCTTGAGCACCGCCTGCTGGCCCACGCTGTCGCGCTGTACATGCGACACCTCGAGGCTGAAGGTCGGCGAGAAACCTGGGTCGGCCTTGCTCAGGGCCGAGCCGGCTTTTTCCTGGACCTTGCCACCCAGCGGCCCGGCCAGCGAGGTGGCGGCGTTCACGTAGCCCTGCGGGTTCTTCTCCTGGCTCAGCCGTGCATCACCCTTCACCGTCAGGGTGTCGACGTTGTCCTTGCGGCTGGCGATGCGCAGGTCGCCGTCGACCATACCGGTAATGCGCCCGGCTTCCAGGCTGGCACCTTCGATGCGGGTATCACCGCGGCTTTGCAGGTCGATGTGCTCTGCACGCAGGTTGCTGGCGTTCCAGGTCTGGTTGTCGCGCTTGTCCAGCTCGACCTTGGCGCGGCCATGCAAGCCGCGGGTGTCGGTGGCGCCGGCGGCCAGGTTGAAACCGGCACCGGCGGTGATGTCGAGGTTGTTGCGCTGTTCCTGGTTGGATGAGGCCTCGATCAGCATGCCGCCATTGGATGCGTTGAGTTCGATCTGCTCGGCGGATGCCTGCAGGCCCTCCAGGTGCAGGGCAATGTCTTCGCGAGCAGCGCTGGTGAGGGTCAGCTTGTCGGCACTGGCGAACCGGGCATCGACGGCTTGACGGGCATCTTCATCCTGCTTGCCATGGGTGAAGTGGCCGCCGATGCCGCCGCCTTTGGTCTCACCCATCTTGGCTGCCAGCTCCAACCCTCCGCCGAGTTTGCCGCCGCTGGCTTGCTGGGTGTCGTTGCCTGCCTTGACCTGCAGGCGGCCGTCGCTGTGCAGGCGAATATCGCCCACCTGGGCTTCGCGACTGCCGATGCGGGTGCCCTCCAGCAGCAGATCACCCACGCTGCTCAGGCGTACTTCACCCTTGGCGTCGATCTGTGCCACCTGGGCCTTGGTGTGCAAGGCCTGCTGCTGTGCGTGGTCGAGATAGCCACGGCCGTCGATGCCTGTGCTGCCAGGGCGGTTGCCGACCTTGGCCCAGGCGTTGCCGTCAAGTTCGCGGGTCAACTGCTCGGCGCGGTCGTTGGCCTGGGGCAGTGACAGCGTGCCGGCACTGTGGATGGCCACGTCGCCATCGCCGCCATCCATGCGGGTACCTTCATACTGGCCATCGCTGCCCAGCTGGACCTGGATGCCCTGCTGTCCATACAGGCTGCCGGGCACTGCGGTGCTGGCCGAGGTTTGCTTGCCCAGCGACCCACCCTTGCCGGCGGCGCGCACGTTCACGTCACTCCCGGAACTGGTGTCGACGCGCAGGTCACCGCCATAGGCCAGGCGCTGCACGCTACCCTGCTCGGTGTTCTCGGCGGCGCGCATGATGTGCGCTTGCGCCTCGATCTGCAGTTGGCCGGCGTTGGCCCGCCAGGCGGTACCCTGGTCGTCGATCTTGTCGGCCTTGACCTCGACCTTCGCGCCCGTCAGCTCGCTCACCTGGGCGATACCACGGCGCTGGTTTTCCAGGCGCTTGAGCTGCTCCACGGTCATGTCGGCACCGACGCTGGGTGCCGCCATGGCGTCCTCGGGCGATGCCTGCTGGAAGCGCGCGGCTTCTTCGCCCAGCACCAGCCGTTCGATCGGCCGGGTCAGGTCGCGGTACTCGACACTGGCGCCGAGGCTGCCGGACCACGCGTTGCGGCGTTCTTCCCGTTCATGGGTATCCAGAACGGCACGGTTGTCGATGCGCTTGGCGGTGACCTTTAGGGTATCGCCGGCAGTGACGCGTGCGGCTTCGGTCACCAGTGCGTCAGCATCGAGCTTCAGGTTGCCACTGGCCTGCAGTTCGCTGCGTTGGGCCTTGCTGTCGCGCTCGGTCACCACGGTGCTGTCGTGATGGCCTTCGAACAGGCTGCCCAGGCGGTCGATGCCGCCGGTGACGGTCAAGCCGCCACCGCCATGGCTTTCACCCGTGGTGACTTCAAGCTCATTGCGGGTGGCGCCCAGTGTCACTTGCCTGGCCTTCACATCGAGGTCGCCCGCACTAGCCTGGACCTTGGAACCGTTGACTTGCAGGTGCTCCTCGCTGCTCAGGCCAACCGTTGCCCCCTTCAGCTCGCTGGCGACCTGGGTGGTGTTGCGCACCTTTTCACTGCCGGTGACCACCTCGTAGGCCACGCCCGCCGCATACTGGCGCGACTCCGGCTTGCCGTCTTCGGCGTCCTGGGTTTGCCGTGCACTGGCAGTCAAGCCACGTTGCTGATGGCGGGTTTCGCTTTCGTTGACGGCTTGCGCGCTGCCGATCAGCACGTCGCCCTTGGCCTCGACCTGCAGGTGCGCGCCGGCCTCGACCTTGGCGCCCTGGATGCGTAGCTCTTCGGCACTGGCCAGGCGCAGGTTGCTGGACGAACTGACATCGCTGACCAGCACCTGCTGTTGCCGCGTGGTGTTCTCGTGGTCGCTGCCGATCAAGCCGAACAGCTTGCTGTCGCTCTGGCGCTCGGTGATGCGGGTACTGCCATGGTCCGCTTCGATCGCCAGCGCGCCTTTTTCGCTGTACAGCACGGCGTCTTTGTTACCGTGCACGGTGCTGCCCTTGATGCTGACCTGGTCGGCGCGGATATTCAGCTCGCCATCAGCGGTGGCGCTGCTGCCGGCAACGCTCTGGCCCTCGGTGTCGTTGCCCTTGCGGCCGCCGAAGAAAGTCCCGGATACCAGGTCGCCTCGGTAGTTGCCGTCGTTGCTGCGTTGTTGCAGCGCGGTTGTGCCGACCTCGACCTGTGTGGCGTTGATGTCCATGTCGCCGCGGCTATGCAGGGTGCTGCCCTCGACCTTGAGTGCGTCTTTGGCGTTGACCGTCATGCGTTGGGCGCTCAGTGTGCTGGGGCGTGCGGTTTCTGTGTAGGTGTCGGTATCGCGGTCGCCGCGCCAGAGGTCCTTGCGGTGGCGCACCTGCGCTTTGAGTTGCTGGCTATCGATGCCGGCGGTGATGTCCAGGTTGGCGCCGCTGTCGAGGGTCATGTCAGTGCCTGCGTTCACCTCGGCTGCGACCAGGCGCATGTCGGCGCCGGATTGCAACGTGATGCTGTCGCTGCCCTGCAACTGCACACCCCGTTGCTGGCGCTCGGTGGTGCTGCTGTCGCGGCTGTACGTTTCACGGGTGATGAACAGGAACTTGTTGTTCCAGCTTTCGCGGTCGTGGCTGATGTTTTCGCGGGCCTTGGCGTCCAGGGTGAGTTTCTTGCCGGCCCTGACCTCGATGCGCTCGGCTTTGCCGTCGGTGGCGCTCACTGTCAGGTCATCGGCCGCAGTGAGCAGCAGGTCGCCGTGTTCACTGTGCAGTTCGGCGGGGTTGTCGGCGTCGCCACTGACCACCAATGAGCCCGCCGAGTGAATGGCGATGCCGTTGTCGGCCTTTACGTTCGACCCCATGCGCACGCCCGCACCTTCGGCCGTACTGACCACGCGAATGCGCCCGGCGCGCATGGCGCCGAACAGGTTGGCATCGATGCTCGACGGGGTCGCCGGCAGGTGCTCGAGGATCTGGCCATCGGCATGAGCGATGCGATTGCGGCCGACGGTCACGTTGAGGTCACCCTTGGCCATGAGCAAGCCTTGCTGGTCCACCTTGGGCGCGATCAGATCAAGCGCGCCCTCGGCATTGCTCTGGCCGCCCTGGAGCACCTGCAAGGTGCCGTTGGCGTTCAGCGTGTTGAAATTTCGCAATTGTTCATCCTGCAATTCGGGCGTGCCGACCACGAAACCGGCGCGGGTGGTGTTGATGAAACTGCCGCCATTGAGGGTGATGCCGTTGGGGTTGGCCAGGATGTAGTCGGCGGGGCGGCCGAAGATTTCCTGCGGGCCTTCGATCAGCGAGGCATTGCGGCTGACCACCTCGTTGAGAATGGTCGACGCTGCCTGGCCCTGGAACTGCGGGTTGGCGGCCAGGGCTCCGGCCAGTTGCGACTGGCCGTCCTGCACGGCGTTGTTCAATACCACACCAGGGCGGGCGACGTTGTAGTCGAGAAACTGGTTATGCGACAGGCCACTGGCGTTGGGTGGGACGATGTCGATCACCGGTACGCCATGCGCGTTGTTGATGATGGGCGTGCCTGCCGGGCCGCTGGCGGCCTCCAGCCCACCCTGCGCGAAAGCGCTGGTGGGGCCGAGCAGGGCAAGGAAGATGGCCCAGCGCAAGGAATCCGGGCGGGTACAGGGTAACGGCGAGAGTGTCTGCATGTTCTCGTTCTCTTTGTTGTGGGTGAATCAGATGCTCAGGGTGCACTCCAGTACCCAGAAGCCAGGCTCCAGCAGGGCGCGGGGCAGGTCGCTGGTGTAAAGGGCGTGCTGGTAATCGAGGCGCAGACGGGTGTCCGCCAGGCTCAGTTCGATGCCGGCGGCTGCGCCTGCCAGGCGCTGCGAGGGCTTGCCAGTGGCTGGCCGGGCCCAGCCCACATCAAGGCCGAGGTAAGGGCGTATCTGCAGGGGCTGGGCCCAGTTCGCCGGCAGCGGTTGGCTGAAGGTATTGCGCCAGGCCGCGCCACTGGCCCCGGAGTAGGTGCGCAGGCGAAAACCCCGTACGGTCGAATCGTCACTGACCAGCAACTGTTCGATGGCCGGCAGCGCGTCGTCGCTGTACTGCAGGGCCAGTTCGCTTTGCCAGCGCCAAGGCGCGTTTGCCGGCCCCTGGCGCAGGTGCAGGAGGCTGGCGCGGTACTTGCGAAAGTCCGGGCGCAGGCGTTCCACGCCCAGCGGCGATGCATCGGCAGCGAACCAGTCCAGGCCTTGGGCAACGCCCACATACCCGTTCCATAAGCCGCCTTCGAGCCACAGCAGGTTGATACCCGCCTCGACACTGGTGAGCGTTGGGCTCTGCTGGGTGACAATGGCGCCGGCGCTGCGGTTGATCAGTTGCTTGCGGTCCAGCCTTGCGCTGGCGCTGAGCATGCCTTGCTGGTTGCGCCACAGTACCCGCTCGATGCTCAGGCCCTGGTAGCTGCTGCTGCCGTCGCTGGTGTGTCGGCTGTGCGGCAGGGGCGCGTCGTAGGCCAGCTGGCTGGCGTTGAGGGCAAAGGTCCAGGGGCCGTAAGGCACGCTGTAGTACAGCGTGATGCCTTGGGTCTGGCCGGGGGCGTGGAAAACGCTGGAGAGCAGCGAGACGCGCAGGTCGTCATTCAGGCCCAGCGGGCTGTCCAGGCCAAGGCTCAGGTTCAGGCGGTGGCGGCCAGTCAGCTCGCTGCCGCGGTTGTCCATACGCGCGTCCAGGTGCCCGCGCGAGCCGAGCTTGCGGGGCTGTAAAAGCACCCGGGTACCGCCTTGCATGTCCCCCGGCAGCAGGTCCATGCCCAGGTCGTAGGCACGCAGGCGGTTGAGTTGGTCGAGCCCTTGCTCGAGGTCGGGCAGGTACAGGGGCTGGCCCAGTACGCCAGGGAAGGCGCCGCTCAGCGACAGAGGCAGCGCCGGGCCGGCGAGCTCGATGGTTTCGACGAAGCCTTCGACGATGACGATGTCCAGTGGCGCACCGTCCTGAGGCTGCTGGCGCAGGTAAGGGCGGCTGGTTGGAAAGCCAGCGCTGACATAGCGCTGGGTGATGCGCTTGAGCAGGCCATTGATGTCATCGACGCCCATGCAGGGCGGCATCCGGTCGCGCAGCAGGGGCTCTAGCGCCTGATCCGAAAGTTGGCGGTTGCCTGTGATGCGCAGGCCGGTCACGGCCCAGCACTGGCTGTCGAACCTGTGGCTGGCAGGTTGCTCGGCGTTCTCGGGCAAAGGAGGCTGCTGCCAGCGCTTGAGCCGCTGTTGCTGTTCGAAGTCCCGCAGTGACTGCTGCTGGTCGCGCAGTTGCAGGCTGGCGGGGTCGTCAGCCAAGGCCGTGGACGTGGCCAACAGGCCCGCCAGGCACCCGGCAAGCAGGCTGCTGGCGATGTGGCGGAATCGGCATGGCATGGAACATCCCCGCAAGTGGCGTACGGATTACGTACTCGTTTGCGTGGATGCTAAAAATTCATGCCATCGGTTGGATGCAGTCCCCGGCCTTCGCAGGGCGTAGGGGAGGTGTGCATTTGGAGTATGAAAGGTCCTACAGGCTCAGTCTGCTTGTAGGACTATCAGGGGCGAATCTCGATCAGCGTGCCATCGCGGACCAGCTCCCACACTTCCTGCATGTCGCGGTTACGCATGGCGATGCAGCCATCGGTCCAGTCGAGGGTGTGGAAGTACCACTCGGGGTAGTCATCGTTGATCGGCGTGCCATGGATCATGATCATGCTGCCGGCACTCCAGCCTTCGCGGGTGGCGCGGGCGGCGTCGCTGATGTTCGGGTAGGTGATGTGCATGGCCAGGTTGAAGCGGTCGCTTTCCTTGCGCCAGTCCAGCCAGTACAGGCCTTCCGGGGTTTTCTTGTCGCCTTCGCGTTCCTTGGCGCCCTTGGGCTGTTTGCCCAGGGAGATGCGGTAGGTCTTCAGCGGCTCGCCGCGGCTGATCAGCTGCAGGCGCCGCTCGGACTTGATCACCAGCACCTTGTCGATCAGCGGCTGCATGGCCGCCTGGGACTGCGACTGTACCGGCGCGGGCGGTTGCGGCTTGCGAATGATGACTTCGGTGAAGGCCGCCTGGGACACCGTGGTAACGCAAAGGCAGAAAAGGGCGAACAACCAACGCATGAAGCAGTACCTGCGAGCTTAAGTGGTGGGCGAAACAGTCATCGGCGGCAGGTATTCATGGCCTATCGGGTAGTGCTGCCTGATGCGGTCGCGATAATAGCATTCTAGTGTGCGAGTGACGGTGCGGAAAGCCAGCTCGCCCCACGGTATTTCGTGTTCCTCGAACAACCGCACCTCCAGGCTTTCGACACCGACGGCGAAGTCCAGGTCGGCCAGCTCGGCGCGGAAGAACACATGCACCTGGTTGATGTGCGGCAGGTCGAACAGTTGGTACAGGGCCATGTCGCCGACCCGGGCAGAGGCTTCCTCGACGGTTTCGCGACGGGCGGCCTGGTCGAGGGTCTCGCCGTTTTCCATGAAACCGCCCGGTAGCGTCCAGAAGCCGCGGCGCGGCTCGATGGCTCGGCGGCACAATAATACCTGGCTGCCCCAGGTGGGCAGCACCCCGGCGACGATGTTGGGGTTCTGGTAGTGGATGGTCTGGCAATGCTCGCAGACGAACCGCAGGCGGCTGTCGCCCTCGGGGATCCGCTGAATGACCGGCTGGCCGCACGCGCTGCAGAATTTCATGCTGTTCTTCCTTATTGACCGGGTTATCTTGGCGCGCCAGGCGGGGCCACCGCAAGCGTGCGGGGCTTGGGTGCTTCGCGGCTTTGGTGCATCATGCAAGGCAGGCCTTGGAAACGAGAGTGCGCAATGCTGGACGAGCTACTTCGCCGTATGAGCAACCACCAACCCGCTTCACTGGAAACCGACCGACGGTTCCCCGAGGCGGCGGTACTTTTGCCCATCACCCGCAGCGAAGCGCCCGAGCTGGTTTTGACGCTGCGTGCCAAGGGGCTTTCGACCCATGGCGGCGAAGTGGCCTTTCCCGGTGGGCGCCGCGATCCGGAAGACCCGGACCTGGTGTTCACCGCGCTGCGTGAGGCCGAGGAAGAAATCGGCCTGCCCCCCGGCCTGGTGGAGGTGATCGGCCCGCTCAGCCCGCTGATCTCCCTGCACGGCCTGAAAGTGACCCCGTTCGTCGGCTTGATCCCGGATTTCGTCGAATACCGCGCCAACGATGCCGAAATCGCGGCAGTCTTCAGCGTGCCGCTGGAGTTCTTCCGTCAGGACCCGCGTGACCACACCCACCGTATCGATTACCAGGGCCGCAGCTGGTACGTGCCCAGCTATCGCTATGGCGAGTACAAGATCTGGGGGCTGTCGGCGATCATGATCGTCGAACTGGTCAACCTGCTGTATGACGCCGGTATCAGCCTGCACCAACCCCCCGAGCGCTACATCGAAATCTGAGCGGGGCACACCCCGCCGTCTGCGTGAACCTCTGAGGAGCGAACATGAAATACCGCCTGGGCGACCATCGGGTCGAATGCCACCCCACCAGCTGGGCCGCACCCACCGCCACCCTGATCGGCAAGGTGCGCCTGCAGGCCCGCGCCAGCGTGTGGTTCGGTGCCGTGCTGAGGGGTGACAACGAACTGATCGACATCGGTGAGGACAGCAATGTCCAGGACGGTACCGTGATGCACACCGACATGGGCTCGCCGCTGACCCTGGGCAAGGGCGTGACCATTGGCCACAACGCCATGCTGCATGGCTGCACGGTCGGCGACTACAGCCTGATCGGCATCAACGCGGTCATCCTCAACGGTGCGCGCATCGGCAAGCACTGCATCATCGGCGCCAACGCGCTGATCCCCGAAGGCAAGGAAATCCCCGACGGTTCGTTGGTGATGGGCTCGCCGGGCAAGGTGGTGCGCGAGCTGACCGAACAGCAGATGCGCATGCTCGAAGCCAGCGCCGCACACTATGTACACAATGCCGAGCGTTATGCGCGGGAACTGGTGGTCGACGATGAGTGAAGTTGCAGCAGAGCGGCCGGTGGCGTCGCCTTGCGTGAGCATTTGCGCGCTGGACGAGCAGGATATCTGTACCGGCTGCCAGCGCACCGTGGCCGAGATCGGCCGCTGGGGGCGGATGGACAACAGTGAACGCCGGGCGGTGCTGAAGCTTTGTCATGAGCGTGCAGTGGCGGCCGGCCTGATTATTGGGCACTGACCGCAAAATCAAGTAATCTGTGCGGCTTGCCCACAGATCACTCGCCATGTTCTATCTCATTGCCTATATCAGTAGCGTAGTGCTGATCAACTACGCCTTCTCCAGCGCCCCGCACCTGGACATCATCTGGTCCTGCTGGGGCGGCCTGGTGTTCATCCTGCGCGACATGGTGCAGACCCGCTACGGCCACGGCGCGCTGATCGCCATGCTGCTGGCGCTGGTACTGTCGTATGCCACCTCGGAGCCGGCCATCGCCCTGGCCAGCGCCACCGCGTTCTTCGTCTCCGAACTGATCGACTGGCTGGTGTTCAGCATCACCCGGCGGCCACTGCGTGACCGCCTGTGGCTGAGCTCGGCGCTGAGCATTCCGGTGGATACCTTCATCTTCTTCGGCATGATCGGCGCCCTGACGCCGGCGGTGATCGGCACCGCCATGGCCTCGAAATTCGCCGGGGTCACGGCCGTCTGGCTGGCCATGGCATTTCGTGCGCGGCGGGCCGCTGTGGCGGGTTGATGGTGTAGAATACCGGTCCTTTTTCAGCGGGCCGTGCCAAGCCTGGCGCGGCCCCGGACGCCTTCGAGGACCTGAAATGACCCGTATCGGAACCCCATTGTCGCCTACCGCGACCCGTGTACTGCTCTGCGGCTGTGGCGAGCTGGGCAAGGAAGTGGTGATCGAGCTGCAGCGCCTGGGCGTCGAGGTGATCGCCGTCGACCGTTACGCCAATGCCCCGGCCATGCAGGTGGCGCACCGCAGCCACGTGGTCAACATGCTCGATGGCGTTGCCCTGCGGGCGATCATCGAAGCGGAAAAGCCGCACTACATCGTTCCGGAAATCGAAGCCATCGCCACCGCCACGCTGGTCGAGCTGGAGAATGAAGGCTTCACTGTCGTGCCAACCGCCCGCGCCACCCAGCTGACCATGAACCGCGAAGGCATCCGCCGCCTGGCCGCCGAAGAGCTGGACCTGCCGACCTCGCCGTACCACTTTGCCGACACCTACGAGGACTACGCCAAGGCCGTGGCCGATGTCGGCTACCCGTGCGTGGTCAAGCCGGTGATGAGCTCCTCGGGCAAGGGCCAGAGCCTGCTGCGCAGCGATGCCGACCTGCAGAAGTCGTGGGACTACGCCCAGGAAGGCGGCCGCGCCGGCAAGGGCCGGGTGATCATCGAGGGCTTCATCGACTTCGAATACGAAATCACCTTGCTGACCGTGCGCCATGTGGGCGGCACCACCTTCCTCGAGCCGGTCGGCCACCGTCAGGAGAAGGGCGACTACCAGGAATCCTGGCAGCCACAGGCCATGAGCGCGAAAGCCCTGGCCGAGTCGCAGCGCGTGGCCAAGGCGGTCACCGATGCACTGGGTGGTCGTGGCCTGTTCGGTGTGGAGCTGTTCGTCAAGGGCGACCAGGTGTGGTTCAGCGAAGTCTCGCCGCGCCCGCACGACACGGGCCTGGTGACCCTGATTTCCCAGGACCTGTCGCAGTTCGCCCTGCATGCCCGCGCCATTCTCGGCCTGCCGATTCCGGTGGTGCGCCAGTTCGGGCCGTCGGCTTCGGCGGTGATCCTGCCGGAAGGCCAGTCGCAGCAGACCAGCTTCGCCAACCTGGGCGCTGCCCTGAGCGAGCCGGACACGGCCATCCGCCTGTTCGGCAAGCCGGAAATCAACGGCACCCGCCGCATGGGTGTGTGCCTGGCGCGTGATGAGTCGGTCGAAGCGGCGCGGGCCAAGGCGACCCGTGCTGCGCAGGCGGTCAAGGTCGAGTTCTGAGCCAGCAGGGGCTGCTTTGCAGCCCTTCGCGGGCAAGCCCGCTCCCACAGAGATCGGCATGTTCCCTGTAGGAGCGGGCTTGCCCGCGAAGGGCCGCAAAGCGGCCCCAATCTCACAGCTCGGTATTGCGGGTCTCTTTCAGGCACAGCACCGCAATCAGGCTGATCACCGCCGCCGCCGACACATAGCCCCCCACCCAGCTCAAGCCGCCCATGCTCACCAGCTTCTGGGCAAAGAACGGCGCCGCCGAGGCACCGACAATGCCGCCCAGGTTGTACGCCGCCGAAGCGCCGGTGTAACGCACATGGGTCGGGAACAATTCAGGCAGCAGTGCCCCCATCGGTGCAAAGGTCACCCCCATCAGGAACAGCTCGATGGCCAGGAACAGTGCCACGCCAGTGGTCGACCCCGAGGTCAGCAGCGGCTCCATGGTGAAGCCCGACGCCACTGCCAGCAGGCCGCCGACAATCAGTACCGGTTTGCGCCCGTAACGGTCGCTGAGCCAGGCCGACAGCGGCGTGGCCAGGGCCATGAACACCACGGCGAAGCACAGCAGGCCGAGGAAGGTCTCGCGGCTGTAGCCCAGGGTGGTCACGCCGTAGCTCAGCGAGAACACCGTCGAGATATAGAACAGCGCGTAGCACACCACCATGGCGGCTGCGCCCAGCAGGGTCGGCAGCCAGTACCTGGCGAACAGGTCGACCACTGGCAGCTTCACCCGCTCGTGGCGGGCGACGGCTTTGGCGAACACCGGGCTTTCTTCAAGCTTCAGGCGCACATACAGCCCCACCAGCACCAATGCGGCGCTGAGCAGGAACGGGATGCGCCAGCCCCAATCGCGGAACTGTTCATCACTGAGCAGCATGGCCAAGGTCAGGAACAGGCCGTTGGCAGCCAGGAAGCCGATCGAAGGGCCAAGCTGCGGGAACATGCCGAACCAGGCGCGTTTGCCTTCTGGCGCGTTCTCGGTGGCCAGCAGTGCTGCGCCACCCCATTCGCCGCCCAGGCCCAGGCCTTGGCCGAAGCGCAGCAGGCAGAGCAGGATCGGTGCCCAGACGCCGATGCTGTCATAGCCTGGCAGCACGCCGATCAGCGTGGTCGACAAGCCCATCAGCAGCAGCGAAGCCACCAGTGTCGACTTGCGCCCGATGCGGTCACCGAAATGGCCGAACAGTGCCGAGCCCAGCGGGCGGGCGAGGAAGGCGATACCGAAGGTGATGAACGCCGCAAGCATCTGCGCAGTGCCCGACCCGGACGGGAAGAACACCGGGCCGATCACCAGCGCGGCAGCGGTGGCATAGACGTAGAAATCGTAGAACTCGATGGCGGTGCCGATGAAGCTGGCAGTGGCTACCCGCGCGGGCGAGTTGACCGGCGCGGCAGGCGCTTGGGCGTAGGTGCTGGTGGTCATTAAGTAGGTCCCTAACAGTCTGGTCCGCTCCATGGGCTTTGTCTGCGCTGTATGCATGGGTTGCAGGCACAGCTTGGCGGACGCCGGAGCGTATTGTTCTTGTGTTCGCGCGACTGACGGTTGGCCCGAGGAGGGTAGGGGCGAGGCGGGCACTGTTCGGGGTATTGAAGCAGGACCGCGGGGCGTGTCAGTGGAGCGGACTGGCCGTGGGGCGCCGGGTGCGGGTAGCAGGCGGAACGGCGGGGCTGGGTAAGCGTGACCCGAGTATAGCTATCGGGTCACGGTCCACACCAGTACCTTGCTGGCGCAATTGTCCTCTGTTTCGAGGATTTCCAGGCGATAGCGGCCGATCTTCAGGCAAACGGCGCTTTCCGGGATGCTTTCGAGGGCTTCGGTGACCAGCCCGTTGAGGGTTTTCGGGCCGCCGTCGCACGGCAGGTGCCAGCCCAGGGTGCGGTTGATTTCGCGCAGCGATGCGGTGCCTTCGATGACGAAGGTGCCATCGGGCTGCGGGTGCACGTGCGGGTTGTCGAGGCTCTGTTCATCCTCGAATTCGCCGACGATCTCCTCGAGGATGTCCTCCAGGGTGACGATGCCCAGCACCTCGCCGTATTCGTCCACCACCACGCCCAGGCGCCGCTGTTGCTTGTGAAAGTTCAGCAGCTGCATCTGCAGCGGTGTGCTTTCCGGCACGAAGTAGGGTTCGTAGCAGGCGCCCAGTAGTTGCTCCAGGGTCAGCTCGGCCTTGGGCAGCAGGTGGCTGATGAGCTTGGTGTTGAGGATCGCTTCGACCTGGTTGATGTCGTTGTGGTACACCGGCAGGCGCGTGTGCCGGCTGACGATCAGCTGCTCGATGATGTGCTCGATGGGGTCGTCGAGGTTGATGCCATCGACTTCGTTGCGCGGCACCAGGATGTCATTGACGGTGATCTTGTCCAGCGACTGCAGGCCGTCCAGCAGGCCGTGGCGCGGCGCCTCGTGCTCGTCGTCTTCGTCGAAGTCGTCATCTTCCTGTGGGTGCAGGGCCACCGCCGTGGGCTGCACGCGGAACGGCCGCAGCATCAGCTTGGCGATGCCGTCGAACAGGCAGGCCAAGGGTTGCAGCAGGGCCAGAGGGAATGGCCGCAGGCTCAGGCCAAGGCTGATGAAGGCTTGTGGGTTGCGCCGGGCCAGGCGCCGCGGCAGGAACTCGGCAAACACCAGCAGGGCTGCCACGGCGGCCAGGCCAGCCAGCCAGAAGCCGTGCTCGCCGTTCTGGCGTTGGCCGATCAGGCAAGCCAGGCCCAGCACCAGCAGCTTGCCCAGGCTGGCGCACAGCACCAGGGCCTGGGCCGGCAGCAGTGGCTGGCCGTCGTCGCCATTGCGCAGCGAGCCGTTGAGTTGCAGGCGGGCGGCGTCCACGGCGGTGAACAACGCCGACCACAGTAGCGCCAGTGCCAGAATGCCGAGTAGCGGTGCGTACGGCAGGGTGTCCATGGGCGGCCGTCAGATATGCAGGATGAATTCGCGAACCAGCTTGCTGCCGAAATAGGCCAGCATCAGCAGGCAGAAACCGGCCAGGGTCCAGCGGATCGCCTTGTGCCCGCGCCAGCCCAGGCGGGTGCGGCCCCACAGCAGCACGCTGAACACGATCCAGGCGATGCAGGCCAGTGAGGTCTTGTGCACCAGATGCTGGGCGAACAGGTTCTCGAGGAACAGCCAGCCGGAAATCAGTGACAGCGAGAGCAGGCACCAGCCGGCCCAGAGGAAGCCGAACAGCAGGCTTTCCATGGTCTGCAGTGGCGGGAAGTTGCGGATCAGCCCGGACGGGTGCTTGTTCTTCAGCTGGTGGTCCTGCAGCAGCAACAGCAGCGACTGGAACACCGCGATGGTGAACAGGCCATAGGCCAGGATCGACAGCAGGATGTGCGCGAGGATGCCCGGTTCTTCGTCGATCAGCGGCACCGTGCCGGGTGGGGCGAACTGCGCCAGCAGGGCGGTGACGGCGCCGAGCGGGAACAGCAGTACCAGCAGGTTCTCCACCGGGATGCGCAGGCAGGCCACCAGTGTCAGGGCGATGACTGCCACGGCGATCAGGCTGGCGGCGCTGAAGAAGTCCAGGCTCAGCCCCAGCGGGGTGATCAGCTGGAAGAACAGTGCGCCACCCTGGGCGACCACGGCGAGGGTACCGAGCAGGCCAAGCAGGCGTTTGTCGGCCTTGCGGCCCTGGGCCAGGAAGGCGCCCTGGTAGATGGCCGCAGCTATATATAAGGCGGCGGCGATCAGGTTGGGGATGAGGCTGGGTGAGGAAACCATAAGTCCTGGTTGCAGAGCCCTGAAAGAGACGGAGTTTGGCATAGAACGCCACCGGCCATCCAGACCGATCGGCAGTGAGGTGTGCGCCGCCGTCGCACTTCGTTATAATCGCCGCCTTGCTGTGCCTGGCGGGTGTGCATTTCCCCCTCGGGCGCCTGACAAACCTCGGCTTTTACTGGGCCTGAAAGGATCACCATGTTCGAAAACCTGACCGACCGCCTGTCACAGACGCTGCGCCATGTCACCGGCAAGGCCAAGCTGACTGAAGACAACATCAAGGACACGTTGCGCGAAGTGCGCATGGCCCTGCTCGAAGCCGACGTTGCCCTGCCGGTGGTCAAGGATTTTGTCAACAGCGTCAAGGAACGTGCGGTCGGCACCGAGGTGTCGCGCAGCCTGACCCCGGGCCAGGCGTTCGTGAAGATCGTCCAGGCCGAGCTGGAAAGCCTGATGGGCGCGGCCAACGAAGACCTCGCGCTGAACGCCGCACCGCCGGCCGTGGTGCTGATGGCAGGCTTGCAGGGTGCGGGCAAGACCACCACCGCCGGCAAGCTGGCGCGCTTCCTCAAGGAGCGCAAGAAGAAGAGCGTGATGGTGGTTTCCGCCGACGTCTACCGCCCGGCGGCGATCAAGCAGCTGGAAACCCTGGCCAACGACATCGGCGTGACCTTCTTCCCGTCCGACATCAGCCAGAAGCCGGTGGCCATCGCCGAAGCGGCGATCCGCGAAGCCAAGCTCAAGTTCATCGACGTGGTCATCGTCGACACCGCCGGCCGCCTGCACATCGATGCCGACATGATGGCCGAGATCAAGGCGCTGCACGCCGCGGTCAAGCCGATCGAGACCCTGTTCGTGGTCGACGCCATGACCGGCCAGGATGCTGCCAACACCGCCAAGGCCTTTGGTGAAGCCCTGCCGCTGACCGGCGTGGTGCTGACCAAGGTCGACGGTGACGCGCGTGGCGGTGCCGCGCTGTCGGTGCGTGCCATCACTGGCAAGCCGATCAAGTTCATCGGTATGGGCGAGAAGACCGAAGCCCTCGAACCGTTCCACCCCGACCGTGTCGCCTCGCGCATCCTCGGCATGGGCGACGTGCTCAGCCTGATCGAGCAGGCCGAGCAGACCATCGACAAGGCCAAGGCCGACAAGCTGGCCAAGAAGCTGAAGAAGGGCAAGGGCTTCGACCTCGAAGACTTCCGCGACCAGCTGCAACAGATGAAGAACATGGGCGGCCTGGGCGGCCTGATGGACAAGCTGCCGAGCATCGGTGGGGTCAACCTGTCGCAGATGGGCAATGCCCAGGGCGCGGCCGAGAAGCAGTTCAAGCAGATGGAAGCGATCATCAACTCGATGACCCCGGCCGAGCGTCGCGACCCCGACCTGATCAGCGGTTCGCGCAAGCGCCGCATCGCCCTCGGTTCCGGCACCCAGGTGCAGGACATCGGCCGGCTGATCAAGCAGCACAAGCAGATGCAGAAGATGATGAAGAAGTTCTCCGCCAAGGGCGGCATGGCCAAGATGATGCGCGGCCTGGGCGGGATGCTGCCGGGCGGCGGCATGCCGAAGCTGTAACCCCTATTTTGGGCGCCTGCTTTCAAACGGGCGGGCGCCCGGAACTCCCGCTTCGGCGGGGCAACGGCCGCGGATTCCGTGGCTTAACCGGCAAATCTGGACGGTAGGGCAGAACTCTGCCGAAAAAGGCATTTGCAAATGTCCGTGTATTCCCTGAGAATATGCGGCCTTTTGGGCACCCGTGTGCCTATTTGGCATTCAGATTTGCAGCACCGACTATAGGAACAATGTTCACATGGTAACCATTCGTCTGGCCCGTGGCGGCTCGAAAAAGCGCCCATTCTACCACCTGACCGTGACCAACTCGCGTAACGCCCGTGACGGCCGTTTCGTTGAGCGCGTAGGTTTCTTCAACCCGATCGCCGCTGGCGCTGAAGTCAAGCTGTCGGTCAACCAAGAGCGCGTCAACTACTGGCTGAGCCAGGGTGCACAGCCGTCTGAGCGCGTTGCTCAGCTGCTGAAGGACGCTGCCAAGGCTGCTGCCTAAGTAGTATGAACGCGACGCCAGAAAAGGCTGACGACCTCATCGTCGTTGGCAAGATTTTTTCGGTTCACGGCGTTCGCGGCGAGGTGAAGGTGTATTCCTTTACCGATCCGATTGAAAACCTGTTGGATTATCCGCGCTGGACGCTTCGGCACGAAGGCAAGGTAAAGCAGGTAGAGCTGGTCAGCGGTCGTGGCTCCCAAAAGGGCCTGGTCGTGAAGTTGAAAGGCCTCGATGATCGCGATGAAGCCCGTCTTCTGAGCGGTTACGAAATCTGCATTGCGCGGAGCCTTTTGCCCAACCTGGCTGCCGACGAGTACTACTGGTACCAGTTGGTGGGCCTGAAGGTCATCAACCAGGACGAACACCTGTTCGGCAAGGTCGATCACCTGTTGGAGACCGGTGCGAACGATGTAATGGTGGTCAAACCCTGCGCAGGCAGCCTGGATGATCGCGAGCGTCTGTTGCCCTATACGGCGCAATGTGTGCTCGATATCGACCTGGAAGCAGGCGTGATGCGGGTTGAGTGGGACGCGGACTTCTAAACGATGGGTAACCTTCGCGTAGACGTCATCACGTTGTTCCCCGAGATGTTCTCGGCCATCACGGAGTACGGCATTACCAGCCGCGCGGTGAAACAGGGGTTGCTTCAGGTGACGTGCTGGAACCCGCGGGACTACACCACAGATCGCCACCATACCGTGGATGATCGGCCGTTTGGCGGTGGTCCGGGCATGGTGATGAAAATCAAGCCTCTGGAAGACGCCCTGGTTAGCGCCAGGCAAGCGACCGGAGCAGCGGCGAAGGTGATCTACCTCTCGCCACAAGGCCGCAAGCTGACTCAGCAGGCGGTCAAAGGCCTGGCCGAACAGGAATCGTTGATCCTGATCGCCGGTCGTTATGAAGGCATCGACGAGCGTTTTATCGAGGCTCATGTCGATGAAGAGTGGTCGATTGGCGACTATGTGCTTTCCGGTGGCGAGCTGCCGGCCATGGTACTGATCGATGCGGTTACACGGCTGCTGCCCGGAGCTTTAGGGCATGTGGACTCGGCGGAGGAAGACTCCTTCACCGATGGTCTGCTGGATTGCCCGCACTACACCCGGCCTGAGGTGTATGCGGATCAGCGTGTTCCCGACGTGTTGCTAAGTGGCAACCATGCACATATCCGGCGTTGGCGGATGAAGCAGTCCCTTGGTAGGACCTTCGAACGACGCGCCGATCTTCTGGAAAGTCGCTCGCTTTCTGGAGAAGAGAAGAAGCTGCTCGAGGAATATCTCCGCGAGCGGGACGATAGTTAAACGTATCGATGGTGGATCAAGTATCCATCTTAGGAGCACAGCATGACCAACAAGATCATCCAGCAGCTCGAAGCCGAGCAGATGAGCAAGGAAATCCCGACCTTCGCACCAGGCGACACCATCGTCGTCCAGGTTAAAGTGAAGGAAGGTGATCGTTCCCGTCTGCAGGCTTTCGAAGGCGTTGTCATCGCCAAGCGTAACCGCGGTCTGAACAGCGCCTTCACCGTGCGCAAGATCTCCAGCGGCGTAGGCGTTGAGCGTACCTTCCAGACCTACAGCCCGCAGATCGACAGCCTGGCCGTGAAACGTCGTGGTGACGTGCGTAAAGCCAAGCTGTACTACCTGCGCGACCTGTCCGGCAAAGCCGCTCGCATCAAGGAAAAACTGTCCTGAGTGCAGTTTGCCTGGTGGCCTAAGGCCCCTTGCGAGAAAAAAGCAGCCTTCGGGCTGCTTTTTTGCATTCTGAAACCTGTGAAAAGTGACGGATATGACCAGCAGAGACCAGGAAATCCAGCGCCGCACCGAGCTGTCGGTGACCCGCGTGACCAAAGCCGTGTTCCCCAACACCACCAACCACCACAACACCCTGTTCGGCGGCACCGCGCTGGCCTGGATGGATGAAGTGTCGTTCATTGCAGCCACACGCTTCTGCCGGCTGCCGCTGGTGACCGTGTCCACCGACCGCATCGATTTCAAGCACCCGATCCCGGCGGGCTCGATCGTTGAGCTGGTGGGCTCGGTGGTCAAGGTGGGCAACACCAGCTTGCAGGTACAGGTGGATGTGTTCGTCGAGAACATGTACCTGGATGGGCGCGAGCGGGCGATCCACGGGGTGTTCAGCTTTGTCGCCATCGACGAGGACAAGCGCCCGGTGCCGGTGCTGCCTTAGGCCTGAGTTTTCCTGCGCTGGCCTCTTCGCGGGCAAGCCCGCTCCCACAGGTACTGCGCAGCCTCTGAATCCTGTGGCGCACGTGTGGGAGCGGGCTTGCCCGCGAAAGGACCAGTACAGACAACCTGCCAGCAGCTGTGAAACACTAGGCCCACTTCCAGCACCCAGCAGCCCCGAATGCCCGCCCTAGACCACCCTCTGATCGACCAGTTCCTCGACGCCCTGTGGCTTGAAAAGGGCCTGTCCGACAATACCCGCGTCTCCTATCGCAGCGACCTGGCCTTGTTCAATGGCTGGCTCCAGGAACGTTCGGTGGCCTTGCCCGATGCCGGCCGCGAACTGATCCTCGACCACCTGGCCTGGCGCCTCGACCAGGGTTACAAGCCGCGCTCAACCGCGCGCTTTCTCTCAGGCCTGCGTGGTTTTTTCCGCTACCTGCTGCGGGAAAAACTGGTCGCCGTCGACCCCACCCTGCAGGTCGACATGCCGCAGCTCGGTCGGCCCTTGCCCAAGTCCCTGTCGGAAGCCGACGTCGAAGCCCTGCTGCAGGCCCCGGACCTGGGCGAAGCCATCGGCCAGCGCGACCGGGCCATGCTCGAAGTCCTCTACGCCTGCGGCCTGCGCGTCACCGAACTGGTCAGCCTGACCCTCGACCAGGTCAACCTGCGCCAGGGCGTGCTGCGGGTGATGGGCAAGGGCAGCAAGGAGCGCCTGGTGCCGATGGGCGAGGAGGCAGTGGTATGGCTGGAGCGCTACTTGCGTGACGGCCGCGCCGAACTGCTCAACGGCCGCCCCAGCGATGTGCTGTTCCCCAGCCAGCGCGGCGAGCAGATGACCCGCCAGACCTTCTGGCACCGCATCAAGCACCAGGCGCGGGTGGCCTGTATCGACAAGCCGCTGTCGCCGCATACCCTGCGCCACGCCTTCGCCACGCACCTGCTCAACCACGGCGCCGACCTGCGCGTGGTGCAGATGCTGCTGGGCCACAGCGACCTGTCGACCACGCAGATCTACACCCACGTGGCCAAGGCGCGCCTGCAGCAGCTGCACGCCCAGCACCATCCGCGTGGATGAATGTTTTTCATGTTCCGCCGACCGGTCCTTGCAGGCCCCTTCACCAGCAGCGTGATGTGGTAGGCTTGGGCGGTTTGCATCAAGGGCCGCACGGTCGCCGCGTTTTTTCCGCAGGTGACGCCCTCCGGCCCCTGTCCGCCTCCAGGAGTTCCCCATGCGCGTGACCCAGATTTTCGCCGCCGCCGTGTTGGCGCTGGCCAGTACCTTTGCCGTTGCCGCGGCTGACAGCAATGCCAGCGCCGAGCAGGCCATCCGCAAGTCGTTGCAGAACCTCGAACTCGAAGTGCCGGTGGAAAGCGTCGGCAGCAGCCCGCTCAACGGCCTCTATGAAGTCAAGCTGCAGGGCGGCCGAGTGCTGTATGCCAGCGCTGATGGCCAGTACGTCATGCAGGGTTACCTGTACCAGCTGCAGGATGGCAAACCGGTCAACCTGACCGAGAAGACCGAGCGTCAGGGCGTTGCCAAGCTCATCAACGGCATTCCAGCGGCCGAGACCGTGGTTTATCCTGCCAAGGGCGAGACCAAGTCGCATATCACCGTGTTCACCGACACCACCTGCCCGTACTGCCACAAGCTGCACGCCGAAGTGCCCGAGCTCAACCGCCGCGGTATCGAAGTGCGCTATGTCGCCTTCCCGCGCCAGGGCCTTGGCTCGCCGGGTGACGAGCAGTTGCAGGCGGTCTGGTGCTCCAGCGACCGCCGCGCGGCGATGGACAAGATGGTCGAGGGCAAGGAAATCAAGGCCGCCAAGTGCGCCAACCCGGTCAGCAAGCAGTTCCAGCTGGGCCAGCAGATCGGCGTCAACGGTACGCCGGCCATCGTGCTTGAGAACGGCCAGGTGATTCCGGGTTACCAGCCCGCACCACAAGTGGCCAAACTGGCCCTGGCGGGCGAGCAGCAGGCCGCCAAGTAATTCATTCAATACGCCGTCGTCATGGGGTGACGGCATGTTTCACGGTCGGTGAAGGCGCCGGCCGTTCAATGGGGAGTTCACAGTGAAACCGGTCAAAGTAGGCATCTGTGGGTTGGGGACCGTCGGTGGCGGAACCTTCAATGTACTTCAGCGCAACGCCGAGGAGATTGCCCGCCGTGCCGGGCGCGGTATTGAAGTGGCACAGATTGCCATGCGCTCGCAGAACCCGAACTGCCAGATTACCGGTACCCCCATTACCGCTGATGTGTTCGAAGTCGCGAGCAACCCGGAAATCGACATTGTCATCGAGCTGATCGGTGGCTACACCGTCGCCCGCGATCTGGTGCTCAAGGCAATCGAAAACGGCAAGCACGTGGTCACCGCCAACAAGGCACTGATCGCCGTGCACGGTAACGAGATCTTCGCCAAGGCCCGCGAGAAGGGCGTCATCGTCGCCTTCGAAGCGGCGGTGGCGGGCGGCATCCCGGTGATCAAGGCCATCCGCGAAGGCCTGTCGGCCAACCGCATCAACTGGCTGGCCGGCATCATCAACGGCACTGGCAACTTCATCCTCACCGAAATGCGCGAGAAAGGCCGCGCCTTCCCCGACGTGCTGGCCGAAGCCCAGGCGCTGGGTTATGCCGAAGCCGACCCGACCTTCGACGTCGAAGGTATCGATGCCGCGCACAAGCTGACCATCCTGGCGTCCATCGCCTTTGGTATTCCGCTGCAGTTCGACAAGGCCTACACCGAAGGCATCACCCAGCTGACCACCGCTGACGTGAACTACGCCGAAGCGCTGGGCTACCGCATCAAGCACCTGGGCGTGGCCCGTCGCACCGCCGAAGGCATCGAGCTGCGCGTGCACCCGACGCTGATCCCGGCCGACCGCCTGATCGCCAACGTCAACGGCGTGATGAACGCGGTCATGGTCAACGGCGACGCCGCCGGTTCCACCCTGTACTACGGTGCCGGCGCCGGCATGGAGCCGACCGCGTCGTCGGTGGTCGGTGACCTGGTCGACGTGGTCCGTGCCATGACCTCCGACCCGGAAAACCGCGTGCCGCACCTGGCCTTCCAGCCCGACTCGCTGTCGGCCCACCCGATCCTGCCGATCGAAGCCTGCGAAAGCGCCTACTACCTGCGCATCCAGGCCAAGGACCACCCAGGCGTGCTGGCCCAGGTAGCGAGCATCCTGTCGGAGCGCGGCATCAACATCGAGTCGATCATGCAGAAGGAAGCCGAGGAGCAGGACGGCCTGGTGCCGATGATCCTGCTGACCCACGGCGTGGTCGAGCAGCGCATCAACGACGCCATCGTCGCCCTGGAAGCCCTGCAGGACGTGGTCGGCAAGGTCGTGCGCATCCGCGTCGAACAGCTGAATTAATTTGCCAATCGGGCCGCTCGCGCGGCCCTCGCATCGAAGGTTTGCACCCATGCGCTATATCAGTACCCGCGGCCAGGCTCCGGCCCTGAATTTCGAAGACGTGCTGCTGGCTGGCCTGGCCAGCGACGGCGGCCTGTACGTCCCTGAGAACCTGCCACGCTTCACCCAGGAAGAGATTGCTTCCTGGGCCGGCCTGCCGTACCACGAGCTGGCCTTCCGGGTGATGCGCCCGTTCGTCGAAGGCAGCATCGCCGATGCCGACTTCAAGAAGATCCTCGAAGAAACCTACGGCGAGTTCGCCCACGCTGCGGTCGCCCCGCTGCGCCAGCTGAACAGCAACGAGTGGGTGCTGGAGCTGTTCCACGGCCCGACCCTGGCGTTCAAGGACTTCGCCCTGCAGCTGCTCGGCCGCCTGCTCGACCACGTGCTGGCCAAGCGCAACGAGCGTGTGGTGATCATCGGCGCCACCAGCGGTGACACCGGTTCTGCCGCCATCGAAGGCTGCCGCAGCTGCGAGAACGTCGACATCTTCATCCTGCACCCGCACCAGCGTGTGTCGGAAGTGCAGCGCCGGCAGATGACCACCCTGTTCGGCGACAACGTCCACAACATCGCCATCGAAGGCAACTTCGACGACTGCCAGGAAATGGTCAAGGCCAGTTTCGCCGACCAGTCGTTCCTCAAGGGCACCCGCCTGGTCGCGGTCAACTCGATCAACTGGGCGCGGATCATGGCCCAGATCGTCTACTACTTCCACGCGGCCCTGCAGCTGGGCGGCCCGGCCCGTTCGGTGGCGTTCTCGGTACCGACCGGCAACTTCGGCGACATTTTCGCCGGTTACCTGGCGCGCAACATGGGCCTGCCAGTCAGCCAGCTGATCGTCGCCACCAACCGCAACGACATCCTGCACCGCTTCATGAGCGGCAACCAGTACGTCAAGGAAACCCTGCACGCGACCTTGTCGCCATCGATGGACATCATGGTGTCGTCCAACTTCGAGCGCCTGCTGTTCGACCTGCACGGCCGCAATGGCGCCGCACTGGCCGAGCTGATGGCGACCTTCAAGCAAGGTGGCGGCTTCAGCGTCGAACAGGACCGCTGGACCGAGGCGCGCAAGCTGTTCGATTCGCTGGCAGTCAGCGACGAGCAGACCTGCGAGACCATCGCCGAGGTGTTCGCCGCCACCGGTGAAGTGCTCGACCCGCACACCGCGATCGGCGTCAAGGCCGCCCGCGAGTGCCGCCGCAGCCTGGACACGCCGATGGTGGTGCTGGGTACCGCGCACCCGGTCAAGTTCCCCGAGGCGGTGGAGAAGGCCGGTGTCGGCAAGGCGCTGGAATTGCCGGCGCACCTGAGCGACCTGTTCAGCCGTGAAGAGCGTTGCACCGTGCTGGCCAATGACCTGAAGGCTGTTCAAGCCTTTGTCAGCCAGCATGGTAATCGCGGCAAGCCTTTGTAATCGCGATGGCATCTGGGGCTGCTAACGCAGCCCCGAATTTCAGAAGTTTCCTATACATTTCGCGGAATTGTCCTATGTAAGGCTGTGGAAGCCTTGCCTAGAGTGACCGGTCCTTCCCCCAAGGAGCGGCACATGCGACAACCCTACGTGTTAATCCACCCGGCACGCCCATCCCACCAGATCGTCCTGCACCAGGCCTGCAATGCCCAGGGGCTGTTCAACGTGCGCGTCACCCACGACCTGGCCGACCTCGACACCTGCCTGGCCCGCCAGCCGCGCGCTGACCTGCTGATCCTCGACCATGCCGTGAGCGATGGCTTGGCCCTGCTCGAACGGGCCTGCTGCACCCGTGCCGTGCTGTTCGTCGGCCATGCCAGCGCAGGCAGCCCGAACCTCGCCCAAGAAGCCCGGCGCCAAGGCCTGTGGGTCCTTGCCGACCTCCCTTGGCCCCTGCCTGTCGGGCGCTGGCAACACGCCCTGCAACGTATTCAAACTGTCACGTCACCCACGCATGCTCACTAGCACAGCCGTGGCGTAACGAACTTTCCGCTGCGTTTGCTGGTCAGTTCCTTCATGTCCCATTACAAGCGAGTGATCCGGATGGAAAGAATCTGCAGACTGCTCAACGACGCCCTTACCCCTTACCAGGCCAAGCTGGGCGCCACGGATACCAGCGGCAACCGCCAATTGACCGTGTACGACAGCCTCGGTGGCACGGCCCTGCGACGGACGGTCAGCCAGCGCCAGTTGCAGGAGCAAAGCCTGCTGATCGACCTGGTGGACGGCTTGCACCGTGACCTGCAGATTGTCGAGGGGCGCTTGCAGCCCTGTGTGATTGCGGCATTGCAACAGCGCCAGCAGCCTCAGGGAACCTTTGCCTGACTGGCCTATCAGAACTACCAAGGGCAGCCAGCCAGTGCACAGCTCCGGTACTGGCAGGTTGCCGTGGGAAGTCCATGAGGACTTTCGATTGGCCCCGGGCGTCTTCCCCTGCGTCCGGGGTTTCTTTTTGCCCGCTTTCTTCTGACTCAGCTCAGCGGTCTTCGAAGAAGTGCCGGCTCTCTTCCAGGTAGGTTGCGCGCAGCTCGGGGTCAAGCCAGCGTGCATACAGCGCGGGCAACGTGTTCTGGCGCAGGGCCGGTAACAGCTGGTCGATGTGGCTAATGGCTGCGCGACCCAGTGGTGTGTCCGAGCAACCTACGTGCAGGAACTGGTAGCGGTTCACGCCCTGGATCGGGTGGAACTCATAGTCCGCCGGCGCGCCGCCATGTTGCTGAATCAGGTAGCGCACCTCTGGCCAGTAGCCCAGCACCAGTTGCAGGCGCCCGAGCTGTTGCATCTGTAACAGGTTGGCGGTGGCATCGTTGCCGTAATGGCGGCTGAACGCGGTGTCGGGCAGCTGGCGCAGGATCTCGTCGACCTGGCTGCTGTAACTGCGCTCGGCGACGATGCCCAGCTTCAGCCGGGTATTGCCGAGCAAGCTTTTAAGGTCGACCTGCTGGCCGTCGAGGAACGGTGCCAGCAGCGCCTGCCCGCTCTTGCGCACCACCACGCCGCTGCTCAGCACGCCGAGCGTGGGTTGCGAGAAGTGCACGAACTTCGCACGATCCGCAGTCCACAGCAGTGTCGGGTCGCAGGTGAAGCTGGTCGGGTCCTGCAGCATCTGGATCCCGCGCGCACGGTTGACCCGGACGATGCTGTGGTCGTACTCGGGCATCTGCGCGATCAGCAGCGGCAGCATCTGGTCGATAACCCCCTGGCCTTTGTCCGTGCCTTCGTAGACGGTGAAAGGCGGCAGGTCGCGCACCAGCCACAGCAGGCGTTCCTTGGCTTGCGCCGGCGCCACCAGCAGGGCGAGCAGCAGCGCGCAGCACAGCGCCAGCGAACGCACCCGCCGCAACCTCAGACCGTGCCCGCCTGACGCAGGCTGGCAATCGCCGCCTGGTCATAGCCCAGGGAGGCCAACACGCTGTCGGTATGTTCACCCAGCGTCGGGCCAACCCATTCGGCGGAACCCGGGGTGTCCGAGAGCTTGGGCACGATGCCTGGCATCTTGAACGGCTTGCCGTCCGGCAGGCGCGCCTGCAGGAACATCTCACGGGCCAGGTACTGCGGGTCGCTGAACATGTCCTCGGCCGAGTAGATGCGGCTGGCCGGCACTTCGGCGTCGGTGAGCACCTGCATCAGTTGGTCCAGCGGCAGGCTGTTGGCCCAGCGGTCGATCACCCCGTACAGCTCGTCGCGCCGGGCGTCGCGGCCGTCGTTGCTGGCCAGGCTCGGGTCGTCGGCCAGGTCGGTACGGCCGATGGCCTGCATGAAGCGTTTGAAGATGGCGTCACCGTTGGCGCCGATCTGCACGTGCTTGCCGTCGGCGCTGGTGTGAATGGAGGAGGGTGTGATGCCCGGCATGATGTTGCCAGTACGCTCGCGGATGAAACCGAACACGTCGAACTCCGGGACCATGCTTTCCATCATGGCGAAGATCGCCTCGTACAGCGCCACGTCCACCACCTGGCCCTGGCCGCCGTTGACTTCGCGATGACGCAGTGCCATCAGCGCGCCGATCACGCCCCACAGCGCCGCAATCGAATCACCGATGGAAATCCCGGTGCGCACGGGTGGGCGGTCGTCGAAACCAGTGATGTAACGCAGGCCGCCCATCGATTCACCGACTGCGCCGAAGCCTGGCTGGTCCTTCATTGGCCCGGTCTGGCCAAAGCCGGACAGGCGCACCATCACCAGGCGCGGGTTGAGGGCGTGCAGCACGTCCCAGCCCAGGCCGAGCTTTTCCAGCACGCCGGGGCGGAAGTTCTCGATCAGGATGTCGGCCTCGCCGAGCAGGCGCTTGAGCACTTCACGGCCTTCGGGGTGCTTGAGGTTGAGCGTCAGCGACTGCTTGTTGCGCGCCTGCACGAACCACCACAGGGATGTGCCCTCGTACAGCTTGCGCCATTTGCGCAGCGGGTCGCCGCCGTCCGGGGACTCGACCTTGATCACGTCCGCACCGAATTCGGCGCAGATCCGCGAGGCGAACGGCCCGGCGATGAGGGTGCCGAGTTCGATGACTTTCAGGCCGGCGAGGGGTTTGCTGGGCGTAGACATGAGGCATCCGTGGCAACTGGTCAGAGCCGTGGTTTTAGCATAGGTCCGAAGCGGCCGATACTGCTCCGGCGCAAGCGCAGGCAGGATCGGTTAGACTAGGTGACTTTTCTCTACGCACGAAGCCCATTCGACCATGGCCCAGCCGTCCACCACCTACAAATTCGAACTGAACCTGACCGACCTCGACCGCGGCGTGTATGAAAACGTCCGCCAGACCATCGCCCGCCACCCTTCGGAAACCGAAGAACGCATGGCCGTGCGCCTGCTGGCCTACGCCCTGTGGTACAACGAGAACCTGTCGTTCGGCCGTGGCCTGTCCGATGTGGATGAGGCGGCGCTGTGGGAAAAGAGCCTGGACGACCGCATCCTGCACTGGATCGAAGTCGGCCAGCCGGATGCCGATCGCCTGACCTGGTGCTCGCGCCGCACCGAGCGCACCAGCCTGCTGGCCTACGGCAGCCTGCGGGTGTGGGAAGGCAAGGTGGTGGGGGCGGTCAAGGGCCTGAAGAACCTGAGCATTGCCGCCGTGCCGCAGGAGGTGCTGGAAGTCCTGGCCACCGACATGCCGCGCACCATCAAGTGGGATGTGATGATCAGCGAAGGCACCGTGTTCGTCACCGATGACCGTGGCCAGCACGAAGTGCAACTGCAATGGCTGCTCGGTGAGCGTGGCTGAACCGACTGACACCTGACTGCCGAAGATCCCATGCGTATCGAACCCCGCCCGCTGCCATCGACCCTGCCATTCCTGGGTAACCTGCCACCCTTGCTGACACGCCTGTACGCCGCCCGCGGCGTGCAGTCCGAGGCCGAACTGGACAAGAGCCTGGCGCGGCTGCTGCCGTATCAGCAGCTCAAGGGCATCGAGGCGGCGGTGGACCTGCTGGTCGAAGCCCTCGATCGGCGCCAGCGTATCCTGATCGTTGGCGACTTCGACGCCGACGGCGCTACCGCCAGCACCGTCGGCATGCTCGGCCTGCGTCTGCTGGGCGCGGCCCACGTCGACTACCTGGTGCCCAACCGCTTCGAATACGGCTACGGGCTGACCCCGGAGATCGTCCAGGTGGCGCTCGAGCGCCAGCCGGACCTGCTGGTTACCGTCGATAACGGTATCTCCAGCGTCGAAGGTGTGGCGGCCGCCAAGGCGGCGGGGCTCAAGGTACTGGTCACCGACCACCACCTGCCGGGCCCGCAGTTGCCGGATGCCGACGCCATCGTCAATCCGAACCAGCCTGGCTGCGACTTCCCGAGCAAGTCGCTGGCCGGCGTCGGGGTGATCTTCTACGTGCTCATGGCCCTGCGCGCCCGCCTGCGCAGCCTGGGGCGTTACGAGACGCAGCCGCAGCCGAACATTGGCGAGCTGCTCGACCTGGTCGCCCTGGGCAGCGTCGCCGACGTGGTGCCGCTGGATGCCAACAACCGCATCCTCGTGCACCAGGGCCTCGAGCGCATCCGCGCCGGCCGCGCACGGCCTGGCCTGAAGGCCATCCTCGAAGTGGCGCGGCGCGACCATCGCCGCATCACCTCTACCGACCTCGGCTTCATCCTCGGCCCACGGCTCAATGCCGCCGGGCGCCTGGATGACATGAGCCTGGGCATCGAATGCCTGCTGTGTGAAGACCAAGCCCTGGCCCAGGACATGGCCCAGCAGCTGGATGACCTGAACCAGGACCGCAAGTCGATCGAGCAGGGCATGCAGCGCGAGGCGCTGGCCCAGCTCAAGGACCTGCCGGTCGAGTCCATGCCTTATGGCCTGTGCCTGTTCGATGCCGATTGGCATCAGGGTGTGATCGGGATCCTCGCCTCGCGCCTGAAGGAGCGCTACCACCGGCCGACCATCGCCTTCGCCGATGCGGGCGACGGCATGCTCAAGGGTTCGGCCCGTTCGGTGCCGGGCTTCCATATCCGCGACGCGCTGGACGCCGTGGCAGCGCGCCAGCCGCAGCTGATCAGCAAGTTCGGCGGGCATGCCATGGCGGCGGGGCTGTCCCTGCCCGAAAGCAACTTCCCGGCGTTTGCCGAAGCGTTCGATGAAGAAGTCCGGCGCCAGTTGCGTGAGGAGGACCTGACCGGTCGTCTGCTGTCGGACGGCAGCCTGGCCGTGGAGGAGTTCCACCTCGACCTGGCCAAGGCCCTGCGCAACGCCGGGCCTTGGGGGCAGCACTTTCCCGAGCCGCTGTTCCATGGGGTGTTCCAGTTGGTGGAGCAGCGTGTGGTCGGCGAGCGGCACTTGAAGGTGGTGCTCAAGAGCGAGTGCGGCTCGGTACGGCTGGATGGTATTGCCTTTGGCATCGACCGTGATGTGTGGCCGAACCCAACGGTGCGGTGGGTGGAGCTGGCGTACAAGCTGGATGTGAACGAGTTTCGCGGGAATGAGAGCGTGCAGTTGATGATTGCGCATATGGAGCCGCGCTGAGGGCCCTGCCGGTGCCTGCCTTGGGTTTTGAGGGTTGCGGACATCGAGCGCCGCCCGCGCGGCGCTCGATGTCATAGGCGCTGCAAACCTACCGGCGAACACCTGGCCGCCCTGACGCGTTACCAAGCCGGAAGCCAATGGTCAGCCTGTCATGCCTAATTCGGCATCATCCATGAGTGCCTTGGCCATGGCACTGAGGTAGTGGGATGCCCAGATCATCATTGGTTTCTCATCCATCAGTCCGATGATGGTCAGTTCCCGCACATACCCCATTAACTCTGAAGCCTGCTCGCGGGCATCCCGGCAGGGAATGCCTGGCTCGATGCGGAACAGGGGATGGGTCTGGTGTTCGCCTTGGAAGAAGGTAGTTTTGCCGACAGTGCATTGGGTGTCGTCGTTGGTCATCGAATGCCCTCCTGATATGTTTCGATTGCCTGTTCCGGCCTCTTCGCGGGCATGCCCGCTCCCACAGGGTCATCACAAGGCTTCAAGGCTTGCGCCTGAGCTGTGGGAGCGGGTTTACCCGCGAAGAGGCCAGCCAACCCAACCTCAATGCAGGCTGGTAGTCCTCTCCAGGGCCAGTGACAGTGCATCCGCCTGGCCCCAGGCAATCTGCATGGCACGCAGTCCGTTCACCAGCGATTCCCGGGTGCTGTCATCTTCGATGGCATCGAGGGTACGGTGGCAATGGTTGTAGGCAAGCATCAGGTAGTGGGTGACGTTCATCACCACGTGGTCGATGGGCACGATGCCCTCGGTGACGGCGTTGGTGAGGGTTTTGTCGGAGGGAAGGTCGAAATGATGGGGTGGGTCGGGGACGATCTTTTTCATAGCAATTCCTTGAAGATTAAAGGAGTTGCCACCGCCGTTTCCACACGAAGGGCGGCAACTGTACGCGGGGTGGAAAACCGGTCTTCAAGGAACCCCGGTAGGCCATACGGCCTCCCGCGTACAGCTGCCATTACGACAGGCACTTGAAGATTGTCCGGGTTTCCACACCCGCATCGCTGATGCTTTCAGCGACCCGAAAAAGCCTAAAGGGCGGTGTTTCCAGGGACAATCAGACGCGAGTCGACAGGGCTTGTAGGATATTTTCCTTAGCTAGGCACCGCCAGTTCATATGTGTAGGAAGCGTCTGATACGTGCGTCGGACCAGTCAGCAATCCCACTGAACCTTCCCCCCCACCAATCTGGTCTAGTCTGATTAATGACCGGCACCGGGCCAGGGATGTGCACTTGAGTGTCCGGGCCGGATCACCATTGGAGTCCTTGGGAGGTGCCCTCATGAGCCTGCTGCTCGAGCCTTACACCCTGCGTCAGCTGACGCTGCCCAACCGCATCGCGGTCTCGCCGATGTGCCAGTATTCCGCCATCGATGGCCTGGCCAACGACTGGCATCTCGTTCACTTGGGCAGCCGCGCCGTGGGTGGCGCCGGCTTGGTCATCAGCGAAGCCGTCGCAGTGACCGCCGATGGTCGCATCACCGCCGAAGACCTCGGCCTGTGGAACGACGACCAGATTGCGCCATTGCAGCGCATTACCCGCTTCATTACCGCCCAGGGCGCCGTACCGGGCATCCAGCTGGCCCACGCCGGGCGCAAGGCCAGCACCTATCGGCCCTGGCTGGGCAAGCAGGGCAGTGTGAAGCTCGAGGACGGTGGCTGGCAGCCGGTGGGCCCGTCGAAGATCGCCTTCGACCCGCAGCACACGCCACCGCGCGAGTTGAGCAAGGACGAGATTCAGGGCGTGATCGATGCCTTCGTCGCCTCGACCGAGCGGGCGCTGAAAGCGGGCTTCAAGGTCGTCGAAATCCACGCGGCCCATGGGTATCTCCTGCACCAGTTTCTCTCACCACTGAGTAACCAGCGCCGTGACGACTACGGTAGCTGCTTCGAGAACCGCATTCGCCTGACCCTGCAGGTGGTCGAGGCCGTACGTAAAGTCTGGCCTGCAGAACTGCCGCTGTTCGTGCGCGTATCGGCAACCGATTGGGTCGAGGATGGCTGGAACCCGGATGAAACCGTAGAACTGGCCCGCCGCCTGCGAGTGCTGGGTGTCGACCTGATCGACGTGTCCTCCGGTGGCACCTCGGTCAACGCCGAAATCCCAACGGGTCCGGGCTACCAGACCCGCTTTGCAGAACGCGTGCGCAAGGAAGCAGAGATTGCCACGGGCACCGTCGGCATGATCACCGAACCGGCCCAGGCCGAGCATATCCTGCGCACCGGGCAGGCCGATGTGATCTTCCTGGCGCGGGAGCTGCTGCGCGATCCGTACTGGCCGCTGCATGCTGATGATGACTTGGGTGGCAACAAAGCCACATGGCCGGCGCAATACCAAAGGGCGACCAGCCGGGCCAATCCTATTCACGAGTCGGATTTGCGGGATTGATGGCTCGTTTCAGCTGAATGCAGCTTGGCTGAGGATGTCACTTACCCATTGGTTGATACTCTTTTCCGCCAGTTCGGCTTTTGCAGCCACACTGGCGTGAAGAGTAGGCTCTAGTCGCAGGCTCAGCTTGCCGGAATAAGCCTTCTGTGGCTCCCGCCCGAGCTTCTCGCAAGTCTCGATGTAGTCATCGACAGCCTCTTCAAATGCTCGCCGTAGTTCACTGATCGATTCGCCATGAAAGCCGATCACGTCGCGTATGCCTGCAACATGGCCGATCAGTAATTGGTCTTCGTCACTGTATTCGATGCGCGCGGCATAGCCGCGGTAGGTCATTACATTCATGGTGTTACTCCTGCCTGCTCCAGGAACTGGCGTGCGCTGCGGACCTGATAGGATTTGGCATCCTTGTCAGGGTGTGGCCGATGGAAGGTGGCAATTGCTCCGTTGAGCTCGAAACGCACTCGCGATCCACGGCCTTCGACCGTCGTGGCTCCTATTGATATCAGAAATGACTCCAACCGCGCCCACTCCAGCGACTTTGGAACCGGTTTTTTGAATATGACTTCAAGGGTCGATCTTTGATGATTATTCATGGTATCAGAATATGATACCAGTGGAGGGTTAGTATGTAGGATGGTCAGGGCTTTGCCTGTGGGAATGGTCTCTTCAACCAGGCATTGTGCTGGTGGTGAGGGGGAACTATAGGACTTGAATCGAGCGCCGCGCAGGCGGCGCTTGATCTCGAAGGGCCAAACACCTTGAGGGATACCCCCACCTTAATGCTTGATCATCACATGCCGCACGCAGGTGTAATCCTCCAGCCCATACATCGACATGTCCTTGCCATACCCCGAATGCTTCTGCCCACCATGGGGCATTTCGCTGACCAGCATGAAGTGGGTGTTGACCCAGGTGCAGCCATACTGCAGGCGCGCCGCCAGGCGGTGGGCACGGCCGGTGTCGCGGGTCCACACCGATGATGCCAGGCCGTATTCGGAATCGTTGGCCCATTCCAGCGCCTGTTCCTCGGTGCTGAAGCGGGTCACCGACACCACCGGGCCAAACACCTCGTTGCGCACGATCTCGTCATCCTGCAAGGCGTCGGCCAGCACGGTCGGCTCGAAGAAGAAGCCATCCCCCGCAATCGCCTTGCCGCCCGTCACCAGGCGGATATGCGGCTGGGCGATGGCGCGCTGGACCAGGCCGGCCACCTTGTCGCGGTGCTGGGCGCTGATCAGCGGGCCGAGTTCGGTGTCCTCGGCATCCTGCAGGCCGGCCTTGAGGCTGGAAACAGCCTTGCCCAGGCGTTCGACGAAGCGGTCATAGATACCCGCCTGCACATACAGGCGACAGGCCGCGGTGCAGTCCTGGCCCGCGTTGTAGAAGCCAAACGTGCGGATGCCGTCGATGGCCGCGTCGATATCGGCGTCGTCGAACACCAGTACCGGCGCCTTGCCGCCGAGTTCCATGTGCATGCGCTTCACGCTGTTGGCGGTGGCGCCAATGATATGGGCCCCGGTCGGGATGGAGCCGGTCAGCGACACCATGCGCACCTTGGGGTGGGTGACCAGTGGGTTGCCGACCGTCTGCCCGCGGCCGAACAGGATGTTGAGCACGCCGGGCGGCAACAGGTCCTTGGCCAGCTCGCCCAGGCGCAGGGCGGTCAGCGGGGTCAGTTCGGAAGGCTTGATGACCACGGTGTTGCCGGCTGCCAGGGCCGGGGCGATCTTCCACGCCAGCATCATCAGCGGGTAGTTCCACGGCGCGATCGAGGCCACCACGCCCAGCGGGTCGCGGCGGATCATCGAGGTATGGCCCGGCAGGTATTCACCCGCCGCCGAGCCACCGAGGCAGCGGGCGGCGCCGGCAAAGTAACGGAACACGTCGGCGATGGCCGGGATTTCATCGTTCAGGGCGGCGGCAAACGGCTTGCCGCAATTCTGCGACTCCAGCCGGGCCAGTTCATCGCCATGGGCTTCGATGGTGTCGGCCAGCGCCAGCAGCGTCAGCGAGCGTTCCTTGGGGCTGGTCTGCGACCAGCTGTCGAAGGCCTGGTCGGCGGCGCGCACGGCGGTATCCACCTGGGCCTCGGTGGCTTCGTTGATCTGCGCCAGGGCGCTGCCCTCGGCCGGGTTGAGCACGGTCCAGGCCGGGCCATCGCCTGCGACCAGCTTGCCGTTGATCAGCATTTTGCTTTGCATGGGGACTCCTCATGGGTCATTTGCCACTGCCCGCAACGCTTTCGCCGCCACGGGTCAGGTAATAGGCGCCGAGAATCGGCAGCATGGTCACCAGCATCACCAGCATGGCGACCACGTTGGTCACCGGCACGTCGCGCGGGCGGCTGAGCTGGTTGAGCAGCCAGATCGGCAAGGTACGTTCGTGGCCGGCGGTGAAGGTGGTGACGATGATCTCGTCGAACGACAGGGCGAACGCCAGCATGCCGCCGGCGAGCAGGGCCGAGCCGAGGTTGGGCAGGATGATGTAGCGGAAGGTCTGCCAGCCGTCGGCGCCGAGGTCCATCGACGCCTCGATCAGGCTCTGCGAGGTGCGCCGCAGGCGGGCGATCACGTTGTTGTAGACGATCACCACGCAGAACGTGGCGTGGCCGATCACGATGGTGAACACGCCGGGCTCTATGTCCAGGCGCTTGAATGCCGAGAGCAGGGCGATGCCGGTGATGATGCCGGGCAGGGCGATCGGCAGGATCAGCATCAGCGAGATGCTCTCCTTGCCGAAGAAGCTGCGCCGGTAAAGCGCTGCCGAAGCCAGTGTGCCGAGCACCAGGGCGATCAGCGTGGCCAGGCAGGCCACCTGCAGCGACAGCTTGATGGCTTCGAGCACGTCGGGGCGGGCGAAGGCCACGGCGAACCAGTTGAGGGTAAAGCCCTTGGGCGGGAAGCTGAACGCCGCGTCTTCGGTGTTGAACGCGTACAGGAAGATGATCAGGATCGGGAAGTGCAGGAACAGCAACCCGCCCCAGGCCGCCAGGCGCAGGCCGACCGACGCTTTTTCAGAGTGCATCGAAGGCCCCCAGGCGCTTGACGATGGACAGGTACACCGCAATCAGCACGATCGGCACCAGCGTGAACGCCGCCGCCATCGGCATGTTGCCGATCGCCCCTTGCTGGGCATAGACCATGCTGCCGATGAAGTAGCCCGGTGGGCCGACCAGCTGCGGCACGATGAAGTCGCCCAGGGTCAGCGAGAAGGTGAAGATCGAGCCGGCGGCAATGCCGGGGATCGACAGCGGCAAAATCACCTGCAGGAACGTTTGCCCAGGCCGGGCCCCCAGGTCTGCCGAGGCCTGCAGCAACGACGGCGGCAGGCGCTCCAGCGAGGCCTGGATCGGCAGGATCATGAACGGCAGCCAGATGTACACGAACACCATGAAGCGCCCCAGGTGCGAGGTCGACAAGGTGCTGCCGCCAACGCCAGGCACCGCCAGCACGGCCTGCAGCAAGGCGTCCAGGTGCAACTGCTGGACGAACCACTGGGCCACGCCGCCCTTGGCCAGCAGCAGGGTCCAGGCATAGGTCTTGACGATGTAGCTGGCCCACATCGGCATCATCACCGCAATGTAGAAGAACGCCTTGGTCTTGCCGCTGGTGTAGCGCGCCATGTAGTAGGCGATCGGGAAGGCCAGCACCGCACTGGCCAGCGATACCGCCACGGCCATGGCCAGGGTGCGCAGGATGATGTCGAAGTTGGACGGGTTGAACAGCGCGGCGAAGTTGCCCAGGGTCAGCTCCGGGGTGACCGCCATGGTGAAGTCGTCGAAGGTGTAGAAGCCCTGCCACAGCAAGCTGAGCAGCGAGCCCAGATAGATGGCGCCGAACCAGGTCAGCGGGGGGATCAGCAGCAGTGCCAGGTACAGGTTGGGGCGCCGGTACAGCAGGTCGGATAGGCGGCGCATGTCAGCGGGCCTCTGCCAGCACGGTTTCCTGCAGTGCGGTCATCGCTTCGCGTGGCCAGCGCACCTGCACCTGCTGGCCGGCCTGCCAGGGCCGTGGCTGCTCCTGCCAGCGGTCGTTGGCGTGGCTCACGGCCAGAAGTTGGCCGCTGTTCAGCTGTACTTCGTAGCGGGTGGCGCTGCCCTGATACTGCACGTCGCGCAGCAGGCCGCCAAGCTGAATGTCTTGCGCCTGGCCAGGCTGATCCACCAGGCGGATATGCTCGGGGCGAATGGAAAACGGCGAGCGGCTGCCGCTGAGCTGTTCGGCGAGGTCGCCACGGATGACGTTGGAGGTGCCGACGAACTCGGCGACGAAGGTGGTCGCGGGTTTCATGTACAGGTTGCGTGGCGTGTCGACCTGCTCGATGCGGCCACGGTTGAACACCGCTACCCGGTCCGACATCGACAGCGCTTCGGTCTGGTCGTGGGTGACGAAGATGAAGGTTATGCCCAGCTGGCGCTGCAGCTTCTTCAATTCGCCCTGCATCTGTTCGCGCAGCTTCAGGTCGAGTGCGCCCAGTGGCTCGTCGAGCAGCAGCACCCGTGGCCGGTTGACCAGGGCGCGGGCCAGGGCCACGCGTTGGCGCTGGCCGCCGGAGAGTTGCGCCGGTTTGCGTTCGCCGTAGCCGGCCAGGGCGACCATGGCCAGCGCTTCTTCAGCGCGCGCCTGGCGTTCGGCCTTGGCCACGCCCTTGACCTTGAGGCCATAGGCGATGTTGTCGCGCACGTTCATGTGCGGGAACAGGGCGTAATCCTGGAACACGGTGTTGACGTCGCGCTGGTAGGGCGGCACGCCGGCAGCCTCGACGCCATGGATGCGGATCGAGCCGCTGTTGGGTTGCTCGAAGCCGGCGATCAGGCGCAGGCAGGTGGTCTTGCCCGAGCCGGAGGGGCCGAGCATGGAGAAGAATTCGCCGTCTTCGATGTCGATGCTGACCTGGTCGACGGCCTTGACCTCGCCGAAAGTGCGGGAAACCTGGGTGAACTGGACGGCTAGGGGCATGCGTGGGCTCCTGACAACTGTCTTTCTTCTGCGCCGGCCTCTTCGCGGGCAAGTCGGGGCGCGAAGAGGCCGGTGCAGGCTTCAACCGGCCTCAGCGCCCGCCCATGATCGCAATGTAATCCTGGGTCCAGCGGCTATAGGGCACGAATTTGCCGCCCTGGGCCTGTGGGGTTTTCCAGAAGGCGATCTTGTCGAAGTTGTCGAAGCCGTTGGTCTTGCACCCTTCAGCCCCCAGCAGCTCACTTCCGGTGCAGGCTGCCGGCACTGCCGGCAGCGAGCCGAACCAGGCTGCCACATCGCCCTGCACCTTAGGTTGCAACGACCAGTCCATCCACTTGTAGGCGCAATTGGGGTGCTTGGCCTCGCTGTGCAGCATGGTGGTGTCGGCCCAGCCGGTGGCGCCTTCCTTCGGAATGGTCGAGGCCACCGGCTGGTTCTCGGCCTTCAGGCCGTTGACCATGTAGCCCCACGAACTGGAGGCGACCACGCCTTCGTTCTTCACGTCGCTCATCTGTACCGTGGCGTCGTGCCAGTAACGGTGGATCAGCGGTTGCTGCTGGCGCAGCAGTTCGAGCACGGCCTTGTACTGGGCTTCATTGAGCTCGTACGGGTCCTTGATCCCCAGCTCGGGTTTGGCCGACTTCAGGTACAGCGCCGCGTCGGCGATGTAGATCGGCCCGTCATACGCCTGCACGCGGCCCTTGTTCGGCTTGCCATCGGGCAGGTCCTGGGGCTCGAACACCACGCTCCAGCTGGTCGGTGCCTGTTTGAAGGTGGTGGTGTTGTAGAGCAGCACGTTCGGGCCCCACTGGTACGGCGTGCCGTACACCTGTTTGTCGACTACGTACCAGCCACCGTTCTGCAGGCGTGGGTCGATGTGCTTCCAGTTGGGGATCAGCGCCGTGTTGATGGGCTGTACGCGCTTGCCGACGATCAGGCGCAGCGAGGCGTCGCCGGACGCGGTGACCAGATCGTAGCCGCCCTTGGTCATCAGGCTGACCATTTCATCGGAGGTGGCAGCGGTCTTGACGCTGACCTTGCAGCCGGTTTCCTTTTCGAAGCCGGTGACCCAGTCATAGGCCTTGTCGCTTTCACCGCGCTCGATATAGCCGGGCCAGGCGACGATATCCAGCCGGCCTTCGCCGGCGCCCAGGGCCTTGGGCAGCTCGGCAGCCTGCAGGCCGGCGCTGGCCAGCAGCGCGCCGGTCACGGCGCCGAGCAATGCGGTCTTGTGCACTGACATGGTGTTCCCTCTTCTTGGAGATCTTGGTCGGGGCAGTCGTCAAGAAAGCAGTGAAGCAATGGTTATAAGCGTAGTCGCCTGTGCGAGTTGTTGGCGATGACGAGTCTAGTTGGCTTTTTGCCAGCTAATGCAACATCCGGAAGCAAATCCTTGGGTGGCGTGCAGGGTGGCAAGCCTTACTCTGGGCGCTCCTTTCCGTACCGTGGAGACATGCGCATGAACACCCGGGGCCTGCTCGACCAGTTGCTCAAATCCGGCCAGGAACTGCTCAACAAGCCGTCCGGGGCGGGCAAGCCATCGGCTGGCAGCGGTGGCCTTGGCAGCCTGCTCTCCGGGGCGGGTGGAGGCGCCTTGGGGGCGGGCGCACTGGGCCTGCTGCTAGGCAGCAAAAAAGCCCGCAAGTATGGCGGCAAGGTGCTCACTTACGGTGGCCTGGCCGCGCTCGGCGTGCTGGCCTACAAGGCCTATGGCAACTGGCAGGCGCGCCAGGGCACAGGGCAGGGCGCCGAGCCGCAGACCCTTGACCGCCTGCCGCCGGCCCAGGCCGAGCAGCACAGCCAGGCGGTGCTGCGGGCATTGGTGGCAGCGGCCAAGTCCGATGGGCATATCGACGAGCGCGAGCGGGCCCTGATCGAAGGCGAATTCACCCGCCTGGACAGCGACCGCGAGCTGCAGCACTGGCTGCACGATGAGCTGAACAAACCGTTGGACCCGGCCGAAGTCGCCCGCGCCGCGCAAACGCCGGAGATGGCTGCCGAGATGTACCTGGCCAGCCTGATGATGGTCGATCAGGAAAACTTCATGGAGCGCGCCTACCTCGACGAACTGGCCCGTCAGCTGCGCCTCGACCCGGCCCTGCGCCAGGAGCTGGAGCGCCAGGTACGGCCTGGCGCAGCCCAATGAACGGGCAAATGGCCTGTCCGACCGGGATAGAGGCCTGAATACCTCGTATTTCAGCCGCAAAAGCGTAGGAAGCCTGGGCTATACTTCGGCGATTTTTCCCGCTCGTTGTGAATTCCTGAGGGCTGAATGTGAAGAACTGGACCTTGCGCCAACGGATCCTGGCAAGTTTCGCCGTGATCATCGCCATCATGCTGCTGATGATCGTAGCCGCCTACTCGCGGCTGGTGACGATCGAAAGTGCCGAGGAAGCGGTGGGTACAGACAGCATTCCAGGTGTCTACTACAGCTCGATGATCCGCAGTGCCTGGGTCGACAGCTACGTCACCAGCCAGCAGCTGGTGGGCCTGTCCAACCGCCGCGACATCACCCAGGCCGACATGGAGCTGTTCAAGAGCTTCGATGATCGCCTCAAGCAGTACATGGCGAGTTACCAGGGCACCATCCAGGACACCGACGACCAGGAACGTTTCGACACGTTCATCAAGCTCGAGGAAAACTACCTGAAGGTAGTCGGCCAGGTGCTCGAGGCCTACCGCCAGCACAACTACGCCGAAGCCGAGCGGCTGATCGGCGAGGTGCTGACCCCGGCCTGGGTGGAGGGGCGCAAGCACCTGAACACGGTGATCGAGCACAACCGCCAGTCAGCGGACGCCGCCACCCACGAAATTGTCAGTGCCGTGAGCACCGCCAAGGGCAGCATGATGGTCTCGCTGCTGCTGGCGATCATTGCCGCCGGTATCTGCGGCCTGTTGCTGATGCGCGCCATCACCGCGCCGGTTCAACGCGTGGTGCACGCTCTCGACAAGTTGCGCTCGGGCGACCTCAGCATGCGCCTGAGCCTGGACCGCAAGGACGAGTTCGGCGCCATCGAAAGCGGTTTCAACGAAATGGCCGAAGCACTGGCCAACCTCGTGGCCCAGGCCCAGCGCTCGTCGGTGCAGGTGACCACGTCGGTCACCGAGATTGCCGCCACCTCCAAGCAACAGCAGGCCACCGCCACCGAAACGGCCGCCACCACCACCGAGATCGGCGCCACCTCGCGTGAAATCGCCGCCACCTCGCGCGACCTGGTGCGCACCATGACCGAAGTCACCTCCGCCGCCGACCAGGCCTCCAGCCTGGCAGGTTCCGGCCAGCAGGGCCTGGCGCGCATGGAAGAGACCATGCACCAGGTGATGGGCGCCGCCGACCTGGTCAACGCCAAGCTGGGGATCCTCAACGAAAAGGCCAGCAACATCACGCAGATGGTGGTGACCATCGTCAAGGTGGCCGACCAGACCAACCTGCTTTCGCTCAATGCCGCCATCGAGGCGGAAAAGGCCGGTGAATATGGCCGCGGTTTTGCCGTGGTCGCCACCGAGGTGCGGCGCCTGGCCGACCAGACGGCCGTGGCCACCTACGACATCGAGCAGATGGTGCGCGAGATCCAGTCGGCCGTGTCGGCCGGGGTGATGGGCATGGACAAGTTCTCCGAAGAAGTGCGCCGCGGCATGTTCGAGGTGCAGCAGGTGGGCGAGCAACTGAGCCAGATCATTCACCAGGTCCAGGCCCTGGCGCCGCGTGTGCTGATGGTCAACGAGGGCATGCAGGCCCAGGCCACCGGTGCCGAGCAGATCAACCAGGCCCTGGCCCAGCTCAGCGATGCCAGCACCCAGACGGTGGAGTCGCTGCGCCAGGCCAGCTTCGCCATCGACGAGTTGAGCCAGGTGGCCGCCGGCCTGCGCGGTGGTGTATCGCGCTTCAAAGTCTGATCACCATGACCGACCTGCATTCCAACCCGGCAGCGGCGGCCAGCGCCAAGGGCACGCTGTACCTGCAGTTTCGCCTCAACCAGCAGCGCTTTGCCCTGGACGTGCGCGAAGTGATCGAGGTGCTGCCGCGTCGCCCGCTCAAGCCGATTGCCCAGGCACCGGCCTGGGTGGCCGGTATCCTTGCGCATCGTGGTGTGCTGGTGCCGGTGGTCGACCTGAGTGCGCTGAGTTTCGCCCAGCCGGCAGCCGAACGCGCCAGCACGCGCCTGGTGCTGGTGCGCTACCGGCACGAACAGGTGCTGGGCCTGATCCTCGAGCAAGCCACCGAAACCCTGCGCTGCATGGCGCAGGAGTTCCAGCCCTATGGCCTGGACAACGGCGAAGCACCCTACCTGGGCCCGGTTCGCCAGGACGCCCAGGGCCTGCTGCAACGGATCGAGGTGGACGACCTGCTGACCGATAGCGTGCGCGAGCTGTTGTTCCCCAACGCGACAGGGCAGGGGGTGCCATGAGCGAGCAACGTTTCTTCCGCTACCTGCAGGAGCGTATTGGCCTGGATGTCGAGTCTGTGGGCGTGCCGATGGTCGAGCGGGCCCTGCGCCAGCGCTGCGTCGCACTGGATGCCACCGATCTGGATGATTACTGGGTTCGCCTGCAGCAATCGCCGGACGAGCAACTGGCCCTGATCGAGGCCGTGATCGTCCCGGAAACCTGGTTCTTCCGCTACCCGGAATCGTTCACCGCATTGGTCGGCCTGGCCCAGAAGCGCCTGGCCGAACTGGCCGGTGAGCGGCCGTTGCGCCTGCTCAGCCTGCCGTGTTCCACCGGCGAGGAGCCGTACTCGCTCGCCATGGCCTTGCTCGACGCCGGTATCAGTCCGCTCGATTTTTGCATCGACGGGATCGATATCAGCCCAAGTTCTGTCGCCAAAGGCATACAGGGCTTCTATGGCCGCAACTCGTTCCGCGGCAGCGAACTGTCGTTTCGCGAGCGCCATTTCCGTGAGTGCGATGACGGCCACCAGCTGGATCAACGGGTGCGTCAACAGGTGAACCTTGAGGTGGGCAACGTGCTCGATCCGGCGCTCGCCAGCCGCAATGGCCAGTACGATTTCGTGTTCTGTCGCAACCTGCTGATCTATTTCGATGTGCCGACCCAGCAGCGCGTGTTCGAAGTGCTCAAGCGCCTGGCGCAGCCGCAGGGCGTGCTGTTCATCGGCCCTGCCGAGGGCAGCCTGCTGGCGCGGTTGGGGATGCGGCCGTTGGGGATCGCCCAGTCGTTTGCCTACGTGCGGCAACCGGCGGATGCGCCCGCAGTAGCGGTTTTGCCGCCGAGCCGAGTGACGCCACCCGTTGTTCCGAATCGACCGAAACCTGTGCCTGCACCGCCTGCGCGGCCGCTGCGCGCGGTTACGCCTGCGCCTTTGGCAGCGCCACCGTGCCAGAGCGAAAGCGAGTTGCTGGCCAGCATCGCGCGCCAGGCCAATGCCGGCGACAGCGCCCAGGCCCGCGCCAGTTGCCAGCGCTATCTGCGCGAGTTTGCACCCCAGGCCCAGGTCTACTACTGGCTGGGGCTGCTGAGCGATACCGAAGGCGATGCACAGCAGGCGCTGACCCATTACCGCAAGGCGCTGTACCTGGAGCCTCAGCACCCTGAAGCCTTGCTGCACCTGGCCACGCTGCTGGCGGCCCAGGGCGATGAAGCGGGTGCCCGCCGACTGCAGGAGCGCGCGGCACGGGTTGGTCGGGAGTCTGAACGATGAAAGCCGAACACGCGCTGGAACTGCTGGCCCAGGACGATGCGCGCATCGACGACTGCTGGAACCGCATCGGCGTACATGGCAACAAGCAATGCCCGTTGCTGGAGCGGCATATCCATTGCCGCAACTGCGAAGTCTACGCGGCGGCGGCCACGCGCCTGCTCGACCGCTATGCGCTGATCGAAGCCGACCTGGCGCACGCAGAGGCACCGGCCGAAATCAGCGCCGGGCGCTCGCTGCTGCTGTTCCGCCTGGGCGAGGAGTGGCTGGCCCTGGCCACTGCCTGCCTGGCCGAGATCGCCCCCCTGCAGCCGGTGCACTCGTTGCCGCATCAGCGCTCCCGGGTGCTGCAAGGGGTCGCCAACGTGCGCGGTGCACTGGTGCCGTGCCTGTCACTGGGCGACCTGCTGGGCGTGGAACGCTTGTCGGAACCTGCGCGCAGCGGCAGGGTGATGCCGCGCATGCTGATACTGGCGGCGACGGGTGGGCCGGTGGTCATGGCTGTAGACGAGATCGACGGCATTCACCGGCTCGATGCCACGCAGCTGGACGCTGGCGAAGATGCCGCGCCGTTCACCGCCGCGGTATTGCAGTGGCGCGGGCGCAGCGTGCGGGTGCTGGACGATCAACAATTACTGTCTGCCGTGCAGCGGAGCCTGTCATGACCCCAGAGCAAATGCGCGACGCATCGCTGCTCGAACTGTTCAGCCTGGAGGCCGAGGCGCAGACCCAGGTGCTCAGCACCGGGCTGATGGCACTGGAGCGCAACCCGGCCCAGGCCGACCAGCTGGAAGCCTGCATGCGTGCAGCGCATTCGTTGAAAGGGGCGGCGCGCATCGTCGGCATCGATGCCGGGGTCAGCGTCGCCCATGTCATGGAAGATTGCCTGGTGGCGGCCCAGGAAGGCCGGCTGCTGTTGCGCGCCGAACACATCGATGCGCTGCTGCGCGGCACCGACCTGCTACTGCATATCGCCACGCCTGGTGACCCGAATGGCGAAGCGTTGGTCCCGGCGTTCCTGTTGCAGATGGCCAGCTTGCTCGACCCCGGTGCGGTGCCAGCCCCCACTACAGTTGCGCTTGAACCACCGTTGCCCGTGGTTGCGCCAGCCCAGCCCGAACCAGTGGCGCCGGCCGTCGAGGCCGAGGTGGAACCCGCCGCACCGCGCAAGGCCGGCAAACGCGCGGTCGAGGGCGGTGAGCGGGTGTTGCGGGTGACCGCCGACCGCCTGAACAGCCTGCTCGACCTGTCGAGCAAGTCGTTGGTCGAGACCCAGCGCCTGAAGCCCTACCTGGCCACCTTGCAGCGCCTCAAACGCATGCATGGCCAAGGCATGCGGGCCCTCGACGGCCTGAAAACGCAGCTTGAAGACAGCGGCCAGAGCCCCGAAGTGCTCGACGCCCTGGCCCAGACCCAGCGCCTGCTGCTGGAGACCCAGCAGATCCTGCAGCAGCAGGCCGCCGACCTCGACGAGTTCGGCTGGCAGGCCAGCCAGCGTGCCCAGTTGCTGTACGACACGGCATTGGCCTGCCGCATGCGCCCGTTTGCCGACGTGCTCACTGGCCAGAGCCGCATGGTCCGCGACCTGGGCCGTTCGCTTGGCAAGCAGGTGCAACTGCAGATCGATGGCGAAAAGACCCAGGTCGATCGCGACGTGCTGGAAAAGCTCGAAGCGCCGTTGACCCACTTGCTGCGCAATGCGGTCGACCATGGCATCGAACTGCCCGAGCGGCGCCTGCTGGCGGGCAAGCCCGCAGAAGGCACGATCCGCCTGCGCGCCTCGCACCAGGCCGGGCTGCTGATCCTTGAGCTGAGCGATGATGGCGCTGGCATCGACCTTGAGCGCCTGAAACGCAACATCGTCGAGCGCGGCCTGTCGCCAGCCGACACCGTGGCGCAGATGAGCGAGGCCGAACTGCTGACCTTCCTGTTCCTGCCGGGCTTCAGCCTGCGCGACAAGGTCACCGAAGTGTCTGGGCGCGGTGTCGGCCTGGATGCCGTGCAACACATGGTGCGTGACCTGCGTGGTTCGATCGAGCTGACCCAGGTGGCTGGCCAGGGCTGCCGCTTCCACCTGGAAGTACCCCTGACCCTGTCGGTGGTACGCAGCCTGGTGGTGGAGGTGGGCGATGAGGCGTATGCGTTCCCGCTGGCGCATATCGAGCGCACCCTCGAAGTGGCAGCCGATGAGATCGTGCAGATCGAGGGGCGCCAGCACTTCTGGCACGAAGGCCGGCATATCGGCCTGGTGGCGGCCAGCCAGTTGCTCAACCGGCCGGCAGGGCAGGGCCAGGCCAGCAGCCTGCGGGTGGTGGTGATCCGTGAGCGCGAGCAACTGTACGGGGTGGCCGTGGAGCGCCTGATCGGCGAGCGGGTGTTGGTGGTGATGCCGCTCGACCCGCGCCTGGGCAAGGTTCAGGACATTTCTGCCGGGGCGTTGCTGGACGATGGCTCGGTGGTGCTGATCATCGATGTCGAAGACTTGTTGCGCTCGGTCGAGAAACTGCTCAGCACAGGCCGCCTGGAACGTATCGAGCGCGGCGCGCAGGGCGCGCGGGGCGTCAGCCGCAAGCGCGTCCTGGTGGTCGACGACTCGCTCACCGTGCGCGAACTGCAGCGCAAGCTGCTGAGCAACCGTGGCTACGACGTCGCGGTGGCGGTGGACGGCATGGACGGCTGGAACGCCCTGCGCGGCGAGGACTTCGACCTGTTGATCACCGACATCGACATGCCGCGCATGGACGGCATCGAACTGGTCACCCTGGTGCGCCGCGACCAACGGTTGCAATCGTTGCCGGTGATGGTGGTGTCCTACAAGGACCGTGAAGAAGATCGTCGACGTGGCCTGGACGCTGGCGCCGACTACTATTTGGCAAAGGCCAGCTTCCACGACGATGCGTTGCTGGATGCCGTGGTGGAACTGATCGGAGGTGCTCAGGGATGAAGGTCGCCATCGTCAACGATATGCCCATGGCAGTAGAAGCCTTGCGCCGGGCCCTGGCCTTCGAGCCGGCGCACCAGGTGGTCTGGGTGGCCGGCGATGGTGCCGAAGCCGTGCGCAAGTGCGCCGAGGACACCCCCGACCTGATCCTCATGGACCTGATCATGCCGGTGATGGACGGCGTCGAGGCGACCCGGCGGATCATGGCCGAAACGCCCTGTGCCATCGTGATCGTCACCGTCGACCGCAAACAGAACGTGCACCGGGTGTTCGAGGCCATGGGCCATGGCGCCCTGGATGTGGTCGACACCCCCGCGTTGGGCGCCGGTGACGCCCGTGAGGCAGCGGCGCCGCTGCTGCGCAAGATCCTCAATATCGGTTGGCTGATCGGCCAGCAGCGGCCCGGCGCGAGCAAGTCGGTCGCCGCCCCCCTGCGCGAGGCCTCCCAGCGCAGCGGCCTGGTGGCCATCGGCTCGTCCGCGGGCGGCCCTGCCGCGCTCGAGGTGCTGCTCAAAGGCCTGCCACGTGGTTTTCCGGCGTCGATCGTGCTGGTCCAGCATGTTGACCAGGTGTTTGCTGCCGGCATGGCCGAGTGGCTCGCCAGCGCCTGTGGCTTGCCGGTGCGCCTGGCCCGCGAAGGCGAGCCGCCACAACCCGGGCAGGTGCTGCTGGCCGGCACCAATCACCACATCCGCCTGCTACAGGGCGGGCAGTTGGCCTACACTGCCGAACCCGTCAACGAAATCTACCGGCCCTCGATCGACGTGTTCTTCGAGAGTGTGGCGCGCTACTGGAGCGGCGATGCGGTGGGCGTGCTGCTCACCGGCATGGGGCGTGATGGCGCCCAGGGCCTTAAGCTGATGCGCCAGCAGGGCTTTATGACGATTGCCCAGGACCAGTCCAGCAGCGCGGTCTACGGCATGCCCAAGGCCGCTGCGGCTATCGATGCAGCGGTAGAAATCCGCCCGCTTGAGCGAATTGCCGGGCGCTTGATGGAACTCTTTGCAAAATGACGACACGTATTGAATCGCGCCGCATCGGCGGCCGTGGTCAGGTGAATTCGAATGACTGATCTACCGATCGAAGGCTTCGCGACGCCCAACGAGAATTCGGCCATGGTCCTGCTGGTCGACGACCAGGCGATGATCGGCGAAGCGGTGCGGCGTGGCCTGGCCCACGAAGAGAACATCGACTTCCACTTCTGCGCCGACCCGCACCAGGCCGTGGCCCAGGCCATGCGCATCAAGCCCACGGTGATCCTTCAGGACCTGATCATGCCCGGCCTGGACGGCCTGACCCTGGTGCGCGAGTACCGCAACAACCCGGCCACCCAGGACATCCCGATCATCGTCCTGTCGACCAAGGAAGACCCGCTGGTCAAGAGCGCGGCCTTCGCCGCCGGGGCCAACGATTACCTGGTCAAGCTGCCCGACACCATCGAGCTGGTGGCGCGCATCCGCTACCATTCGCGTTCCTACCTGACCCTGCTGCAGCGCGACGAGGCCTACCGCGCCCTGCGCGTGAGCCAGCAGCAGCTGCTCGACACCAACCTGATGCTGCAGCGGCTGATGAATTCCGACGGCCTCACCGGGCTGTCCAACCGCCGTCACTTCGACGAGTACCTGGAGCTGGAATGGCGCCGGGCCATGCGTGAGCAGCAGCAATTGTCGCTGCTGATGATCGATGTCGATTACTTCAAGGTGTTCAACGACAGCTTTGGCCACCTCGCCGGCGACGAGGCCCTGCGCCAGGTGGCCGAGGCCATTCGCGGCTCCTGCTCGCGGCCGACCGACCTGCCGGCGCGCTACGGTGGCGAGGAGTTCGCCCTGGTGTTGCCCAATACCTCGCCCGGCGGCGCGCGCCTGGTCGCCGAAAAGCTGCGCCAGACTGTGCTCGGCCTGAACATTGCGCACAGCGCGCCGACCGCGGATTCACTGCTGACCGTGAGCATCGGCCTGGCGACCCAGACCCCAGCCATCGGCAGCCATTGCCGGCAGCTGATTTCGGCGGCGGACAAGGGCCTGTACCTGGCCAAGAACAACGGGCGCAACCAGGTCGGCATCGCCTGAGGCTGATGCGGCTGCCCAACGGGCTGCCGCAGTTCCCTGGATCGGTTATACTCGCGGGCTTTTCACCGAATTCGCACGAGAGCAGCCCGCCCATGGAAATCCAACCGATTCTGAACACCATCAAGGACCTCACCGAGCGTTCCCTGTCCATTCGGGGGTATCTTTGACTACGATCACAAGCATGACCGCCTGATCGAAGTCAACCGCGAGCTGGAAGACGCTGCCGTCTGGAACAAGCCCGAGTACGCCCAGGCCCTGGGCCGCGAGCGTGCCATGCTGGCCCAGGTCGTCGAGACCCTGGACAAGATGGCCAACGGCCTGGCCGACTGCAAGGACCTGCTCGACATGGCTGTCGAGGAAGGTGATGAAGGCGCCGTCAGCGACGTCGAGACCGAGCTGCAGGCCCTGGAAGAATCCCTGGCCCAGCTTGAGTTCCGTCGCATGTTCAGCGGCGAGATGGACATGAACAACGCCTACCTGGACATCCAGGCCGGCTCCGGCGGCACCGAGGCGCAGGACTGGGCCAACATCCTGCTGCGCATGTACCTGCGTTGGGCCGACAAGCGTGGTTTCGACGCCACCATCATCGAACTGTCCGAAGGTGAAGTCGCCGGCATCAAGGGCGCCACCGTGCACATCAAGGGCGAGTACGCCTTCGGCTGGCTGCGCACCGAGATCGGCGTGCACCGCCTGGTGCGCAAAAGCCCGTTCGACTCCGGCGCGCGTCGCCACACCTCGTTCTCGGCGGTGTTCGTGTCCCCCGAGATCGACGACAAGGTCGAGATCGAGATCAACCCGTCCGACCTGCGCATCGACACCTACCGCTCCTCTGGTGCCGGTGGTCAGCACGTCAACACCACCGACTCGGCGGTGCGTATCACCCACGTGCCGACCAACACCGTGGTGGCCTGCCAGAACGAACGTTCCCAGCACGCCAACAAGGACACCGCCATGAAAATGCTGCGGGCCAAGTTGTACGAGCTGGAAATGCAGAAGCGCAACGCCGCCTCGCAGGCACTGGAAGACAGCAAGTCGGACATCGGCTGGGGCCACCAGATCCGTTCCTACGTGCTGGATGACTCGCGCATCAAGGACCTGCGCACCGGCGTCGAGCGCAGCGACTGCCAGAAGGTCCTGGACGGCGACCTCGACCAGTACCTGGAAGCGAGCCTCAAGCAGGGCCTGTAAGCCGTACACCACTGCCGCGCTACCTGGCCAGCTGCCGGTGGCGCGTGCCCTGCCCGAAAAGGGCAACGAATACCTGATGGAAAGAATGACGACATGAGCGACCTCAAGACCGAATCGCAAGACCTGCAACAGGAAGAAAACGCCCTGATCGCCCTGCGCAAGGAAAAACTTGCCGCCGAGCGTGCCAAGGGCAATGCCTTCCCCAACGACTTCCGTCGCGACAGCTACTGCAACGACCTGCAGAAACAGTACGCGGACAAGACCAAGGAAGAGCTGGAAGCAGCCGCGATCCCGGTCAAGGTTGCCGGCCGCATCATGCTCAACCGTGGCTCGTTCATGGTCATCCAGGACATGACTGGCCGTATCCAGGTCTACGTCAACCGCAAGACCCTGCCGGAAGAGACCCTGGCTGCGGTCAAGACCTGGGACCTGGGCGACATCATCAGCGCCGAAGGCACCCTGGCCCGCTCCGGCAAGGGCGACCTGTACGTCGAGATGACCAACGTGCGCCTGCTGACCAAGTCGCTGCGCCCGCTGCCAGACAAGCACCACGGCCTGACCGACACCGAGCAGCGCTACCGCCAGCGCTACGTCGACCTGATGGTCAACGAAGAAACCCGCCACACCTTCCGTGTGCGTTCGCAGGTGATCTCGCACATCCGCAAGTTCCTCATCGAGCGCGACTTCCTCGAAGTCGAGACGCCGATGCTGCAGACCATCCCGGGCGGCGCCGCGGCCAAGCCGTTCGAAACCCACCACAATGCCCTGGACATGGCCATGTTCCTGCGTATCGCGCCGGAGCTGTACCTCAAGCGCCTGGTGGTCGGTGGTTTTGAAAAAGTGTTCGAGATCAACCGCAACTTCCGTAACGAAGGCGTTTCGACTCGTCACAACCCAGAATTCACCATGCTCGAGTTCTACCAGGCCTACGCCGACTACCGCGACAACATGGACCTCACCGAGGAACTGTTCCGCGAGCTGGCGCAGCTGGTGCTGGGCACCACCGACGTGCCATACGGCGACAAGGTGTTCCACTTCGGCGAGCCGTTTGTGCGCCTGTCGGTGTTCGACTCGATCCTCAAGTACAACCCTGAGCTGACTGCCGCCGACCTGCAGGACGTCGACAAGGCCCGTGCCATTGCCAAGAAAGCCGGCGCCAAGGTGCTGGGCCACGAAGGCCTGGGCAAGCTGCAGGTGATGATTTTCGAAGAGCTGGTCGAGCACAAGCTGGAGCAGCCGCACTTCATCACCGAGTACCCGTTCGAAGTCTCGCCGCTGGCCCGTCGCAACGACGACAACCCGGCCGTGACCGACCGCTTCGAGCTGTTCATCGGTGGCCGCGAGATCGCCAACGCCTACTCCGAGCTCAACGATGCCGAAGACCAGGCCGAGCGCTTCCTGGCCCAGGTGGCCGAGAAGGACGCGGGTGACGACGAAGCCATGCACTACGACGCCGACTTCGTGCGGGCGCTGGAGTACGGCATGCCGCCGACCGCCGGTGAAGGTATCGGCATCGACCGCCTGGTGATGCTGCTGACCAACTCGCCGTCGATCCGTGACGTGATCCTGTTCCCGCACATGCGCCCACAGGCCTGACTGATCTGAACAAGCCGCCTTTCGGGGCGGCTTTTTCTTGCCTGTACACTTGTATTGGCTGTACCGGCCTCTTCGCGGCGGTACAGGTCGACCACTGTCCATGAGGTAACCACTGTGACACCCGCAATGGCCCAACAAGGCGCCGCCGGCATCGCCACCGCCGTCGCCGAAAGCGTGCAGTACCAGGGTCGCAAGACCGCCCGTCAAGGCAGCGAACAGCGCCGCCAGCTGATCCTCGACGCTGCCATGCGCATCGTCGTGCGCGATGGCGTGCGTGGCGTGCGCCACCGCGCCGTGGCCGCCGAGGCGGGTGTGCCGCTGTCGGCCACCACCTACTACTTCAAGGACATCGAGGACCTGCTCACCGATACCTTCGCCCAGTACGTCGAGCGCAGCGCCGACTACATGGCCAAGCTTTGGGCCAACACCGAGGTGGTCCTGCGCCAGCTGCTCGCCCAGGGTGATGGCAGCGTGCAGTCGCGGGCACGGCTGGCCGACGAAATCGCCCGCATGACCGTCGACTACGTCCAGCGCCAGTTGCTCAACCGCCGCGATTTCATGATGGCCGAACAGGCCTTCCGCCAGGAGGCGCTGCTGTGCCCGCGCCTGGCCGAACTGGTGTGCGCCCACGAGCAGATTCTGCTGCACGGCGCCCGCCAGCTGCTGCAGGTGGTTGGCTCGCAGCAACCGGAACAGGACGCCCAAATGTTGACGGCGATTATCGAGCAGATGGAATATCAGGGCCTGCTCAAGGATGCCGATGCGCAAGCCGATGGGCAGATGCTCGCTATGCTTACCCGTTACCTGCACCTGGTGCTGGCATCGGCTTGAGCTGAGACCGAACTTTCAAGGAGAACCTGATGAAAGCCTGGCGTGTGGTGTTGTTGACGTTGTCATTCCTGCTGCTGGGCGGTTGTCTGGTGACCTTTCATGAGCCGCTGCCGAGCAACCAGGCGGCGCCCAAGGCCTTGCTCGGCAAGTGGAGCAGCAAGGACGCCTGGGGCGAGCCGCTGAAGCTGACCATCAGCCGCAGCGGCGGCGATGCCTACAAGGCTGTGGCCACGGCCAAGGGCAAGGCGCCCGAGGAATACACCTTCACCGTCTCGCGCCATGGCAACCGCTGGTACCTGTCGGCTGGCGTGCCCAAGCGCCTGGGCGGCAACTTCCTGATCGGCGGTTTCGACATCATCGATGGCAAGGAACTGGTGGTCTACAACCTCGACATCGAACAGGTGCAGCAGGCGGTCGAGCACAAGGAACTGACCGGGCGCACGACCCAGGTGCCGGAAGAGAACGGCGAAGGTGTGCTGATCGACAGCCCATCGACGCGGGTGCTGGCCTATCTGGATGACCCGGCCAACTCCGACCTGTTCGTCGAAGTGGCGCGCTTCCAGCGCTCCGGCAAGTAAATCACCTGTGCCGGTATGTTCGCGGGCATGCCCGCTCCCACAGGGACCACGCTGGTTTCAAGCTTGGTGCAATACCTGTGGGAGCGGGCGTGCCCGCGAAGGGGCCGGCACAGGTATCTTGTTCTAGAAAGGAGTCCCCGGTGGACGAATACCAGCAAACCATCCGCGCCCTGTCCGACCGCATCGTCGCGGCGCAGACCCCGATCCGGGTCCTGGACGCGGTGAAATGGGACGACAACATTCGCCAGGGCTTCCTCAAGGCCAAGGGCAAGGAGCCGCCCGCCGTTGACCGCGCGTATTACCTGGCCCGCCCGCTTTCGTTCGACTCCAGCGCGGTGAAGGCCGAGTTCCAGGCCATCGAGCGTGACATCATTCGCCAGCTCGGCCAGTTCAACCCGGTCGGGCAGATCATGAAACGCATGTGCCGCGAGTACCGCATGGTCGTGCGCATGCTCGAGGCCCGCGGTACCGAAGACTTCGGGTTGATCTCCCAGGAGCTGTACGGCGCGGCCTCCGACGCCTTCCACGCCGGGGACCCGACCCTGGCCGACCTGGGGCTGATGCTCTCGGACTACCTGAACAACATCGACGGCCGTGGCGACCTCAAGGACGAGCCGAAGAACCTGACCGCCAAGGAGGCCGTGGACATCCTCCAGCGTCGCCTGAACAAGGTGTTCGGCGAGGCCGAGGAAACCATCCGGGTGTTCGAGTCGGACGGTATCGTCGCCGATGCCGCAGCCGGTGCCGACTACATCAAGGTGCGCGCCGATGCCATGTTCAACAACCGCGACGTACGCGCGCTGGAGGTACATGAAGGGCTGGTGCACGTGGGCACCACCCTCAACGGCCTGAACCAGCCGATCTGCACCTTCCTGGCCAAGGGCCCGCCCTCGTCGACGGTGACCCAGGAAGGCCTGGCGATCCTCATGGAGGTGATCGCCTTCGCCTCCTACCCCAGCCGGCTGCGCAAGCTGACCAACCGTACCCGTGCCATCCACATGGTCGAGGAGGGCGCCGATTTCCTGCAGGTGTTCGACTTCTTCCGCGAGCAGGGCTTCGAGATGGCGCAGAGCTACAGCAACGCCAGCCGGGTGTTCCGCGGCTCGGTGCCCAATGGCCTGCCATTCACCAAGGACTTGTCCTACCTCAAGGGCTTCATCATGGTTTACAACTACATTCAGTTGGCCGTGAAGAAGGGCAAGCTCGAACAGATTCCGCTGTTGTTCTGCGGCAAGACCACCCTGGAAGACATGCGCACCCTGCGCCAACTGGTCGAGGAGGGGCTGGTGGAGCCACCCAAGTACCTGCCGGAGCAGTTCCGCGACCTCAATGCACTGTCGGCCTGGATGTGCTTCTCCAACTTCCTCAACCACCTGAGCCTGGATCGCATTGAAGCCGACTACGCGAACATTCTCTGAGCGTTGCCGCCTGCTCGCCCTGGGCCTGCTGTTGCTGGGGCTGGGCGGTTGCAGCAGCCTGTTGTTCTACCCCGAACCCGGCCAGCCGTTCACCCCGGAGCGGGCCAAGCTGGAATACCGCGACATCAGCCTTACCACCGCCGATGGCCTGCGCCTGCATGGTTGGTGGCTGCCGGCCAAGGCGGGGGTGGCGGTCAAGGGCACGGTGCTGCACCTGCACGGCAATGGCGGCAACCTGCCGGGCCACCTGGGCGGCAGTTACTGGTTGCCGGAGCAGGGCTACCAGGTGCTGATGGTCGATTACCGCGGCTATGGCCTGTCCGAGGGCACGCCGAGCTTGCCTGAGGTCTACCAGGACATCGATGCGGCGATGGCGTGGCTGGGCCAGGCCCCCGAGGTCAAGGGCAAGCCCCTGGTGCTGCTCGGGCAGAGCCTCGGTGGGGCGATGGCGATCCACTACCTGGCGCAGCACCCTGAGCAGCGCCAGCGGTTCAGTGCCCTGGTGTTCGACGGCGTGCCGGCCAGTTACCGTGGGGTCGGCCGTTATGCCTTGAGCACCTCGTGGATGACCTGGCCGCTGCAGGTGCCGCTGTCCTGGCTGGTACCGGACGGCGACAGTGCGATTCGCTCGATTGGGCAACTGAGCAGCCCGCCGAAGCTGTTCTTCCACAGTATCGACGACGCCCTGGTGCCGATGGACAGTGGCATCCGCCTGTACCAGCAGGCACCGGCGCCACGAGTACTGCAGCTGACCCGAGGTGGCCACGTGCAGACCTTCGCCGACCCGGTGTGGCGCCAGGTGATGCTGCGCTTCCTTGATGACCCCAGCCATTTCAACGGCCTGCGGCGGCTTGCCGAAGTGCCCAACTACCCTGACGAGAAGAACGAGCAATGAGTGAAGAACGCAACGCCATCCCGCTGATCCTGACCGGCGTCGGCAGCATCATCGTGACGGTGGGGGCCCTCTGGTACTACGGCTACCTGCATTTCGCCAAACCTGAGGATGCGCTGCTGCTGCAGGACTTCACCATGCTCAAGACCATCCCCGGCGAAGACTACAAGGTCTCGCTGGACCCGGCGCCACAGGTGGCCCAGTGCGTGGATGGCGTGCTGGTGCTGTTCGATACCGAGCAGAAGGGCCTGACCGGCGTGCTGGTGGACAGCCGCAAGCGCGCGGTGCGCTGCATGGGCGAGGAGACCCCGCAGCAGGTGCAGTGACCCGAACCTTGTAGGTGCCTGTACCGGCCTGTTCGCGGGCAAGCCCGCTCCCACAGGTACGGCGCTGCCCTCAGGCTTGCGATATACCTGTGGGAGCGGGCTTGCCCGCGAAAGGGCCGGTACAGGCAAAGAAAAGCCCCGCATCGATCGCGGGGCTTGTCGTTTTAGCCAACCGGTCTTACTGGCTGACCTGGCTCACCGAACGCGGTGCCACCGGCTGGTTGTCGTTGGAGATGGTCACCTCCACCCGACGGTTCTGCGCGCGGCCCGAGTTGCTGGCGTTGTCTGCCACCGGGTATTCCTTGCCATAGCCCTGGGCGACGATGCGCGCCGGGTCCACGCCTGCACGCACCAGCGCCATGCGCACGCTGGCGGCGCGGCGTTCGGACAGGCCCTGGTTGTAGTTGGCCGAACCGACGCTGTCGGTGTAGCCCTCGACGATCACCTTGCGCTCCGGGTTTTCCTGAAGGAACTGGGCCAGCTTGGTGATGTTCGGGTAGGCGTTGCTCTTGAGGTTGGCCTTGTTGAAGTCGAACAGCACGTCACCGAAGGTCACCAAGGTGCCGCGGTCGGTCTGCTTGGCGTTGAGGCTGTCCTGCAACTTGGCGATCTGCGCGTCGCGGGCATCGAGCTTGGCCTGGGCCCGCTGGGCCGAGGCATTCTTCAGCTCGTTCTCGGCAGTGCGCAGGGCGATGGTCTGCTTGGCCACTTCGATGCGCTGGTTGGTCAGGTAGGCGAGCTGGTCGACTTTCTTGCTGTCTTCACGCTCCATGAAGGCCTTGTCGGACTTGTTCAGCCAGTCCTGGGCATCCTTGGTCTCGAGCGCGGCAACCTTGCTCGACTGCGGGTCGCTCTGCAGCGCCGAGAAATTGGTGCGGGCCGACTCCAGGTTCGGGTTCGGGTCGTGGGAGCAGGCAGCGAGGCCGACGCTCAGGGCCAGCAGGGCGGGAATCATGACGTAGTTGCGCATAGTGTTCATCCTTTGATCGGTTGCGAAGGCTCGGGTTGGCGTGGCGGCGCTCATTCAGCGCTGCGCATGCCTTCCTGACGTACGTCCTGAACGCCCTGGCGGGCATCCTGCACGGCCTTCTGGGCCTTGGCTGCCTGGGCCTTGCGTTCGGCGACGCGGGCATCCCATTCGGCCTGCTCGGCCAGCAGCTTGGCTTCGTCATACTTCTTGTCGTGCATGGCAATTTCAGCCTGCTTGAACTTGTCCTGGGCCGCTTTCATTTCCACGGCGGCGAACTCGGTGCCGCCCGCGCTGACAGCGGAGTTCACGGCGGACTGGGTAACGGCGTACTGCTCGGTGGGCGGGTTGCCCGCACAGCCGGCCAGGACCAGGCTACTGCCGAGGGCCAGCGCGGCCAGCTTGAGCCCGCGCACGTGGGTGGATAGGGGTTTTGCAGTGCGGGTCTTCATGGTGGTCAGCTCCATTGGATCACTCCTGATAACGACGATGTCCGTAGCAGTCCATCGCTCAATCCCTGGCATTGCCTGCGCTTGCGCCGAACGATGCACCACGGCAGGTGTGCAGGGTTTTAGCGTGATGGCTATTGGCTGGGACTTGAGCGTTTTTTGAAAGGTTCAGAAAAAGTTGCCTGGGCTACCTATCTATTTCTGACTAATCGGTCAGCAGGTTTTGCCGGGAACTTTCTGTATCTGGAGTGGTTTCCGGGCCCGTTGCAGGCCCGGAATTTCAGGATGAAGCTTAGTTTCCGCTGTCGTCGCCGGTGTTGCTGAGGTCGTGCAGATGCCGCCGTGACAAAGCCAGAAAGCGGGGAGTGGGGCCGATGTCTTCATACAACGGGTCACCTTCCTCGTCGGTGGCAATGACCTTTCGGCCCTGCACATAGGGGAAGCTGGCTTCCAGTTCTTCCAGCGCGGCGGCGACCAGTTCGCCGAGCAGTTCCTCGGCCGTGCGCTTGGGGTACATGTCGATCAGGGCGGCCAGGCGTGCCTCGGACTCCAGGTCCAGGTGCAAGGCGTGGCCGGTGGGGCTCAGGGTGCCGGCGGCATTCTGTTCCCAGTGCTGGGCGAGTTCGCGGATTTTCATGATGACCTCTGTCAACGCCAGAAAGGCTGCATTGCTTCGGACTGCTGTGCCTTGATTTTAGTTTGCTTTGTGCGATCGCGGCTTGCCATTGCGCCTCGGCAGTGGGCACTCTTGGGCCAGTGCTGTTTCCTGGGCAGGGTGCGGGCGAGCCGCGCCGAAGAGAGGGCCAATGACTGATATCGATGTGCGCTTGCGTGAAGATGTCCATGTATTGGGGGAGTTGCTGGGCGAGACCATTCGCCAGCAGCACGGTGATGCATTCCTGCAGAAGATCGAAGACATCCGCCACAGTGCCAAGGCCGATCGCCGTGGCGCTGGCGAGCAGTTGAGCTCGACCTTGGCGGACCTTGCCGAAGAAGACCTGCTGCCGGTGGCGCGGGCCTTCAACCAGTTCCTCAACCTGGCCAACATGGCCGAGCAGTACCAGCTGATCCGCCGGCGCGATGCTGGCCAGCCAGAGCCGTTCGAAGCGCGGGTGTTGCCCGAACTGCTGGCGCGGTTGAAGCAGGCCGGGCACAAGGACGACGCGCTGGCGCGGCAGCTGGCCAAGCTGGATATCCAGCTGGTGCTGACGGCACACCCCACCGAAGTGGCGCGGCGCACATTGATCCAGAAATACGACGCCATCGCCGGCCAGCTGGCGGTGCAGGACCATCGCGACCTGACCGCCGCCGAGCGCCAGCAGGTGCGCGAACGCCTGCGCCGGCTGATCGCCGAGGCGTGGCACACAGAGGAAATCCGCCGCACCCGGCCAACCCCGGTGGACGAGGCCAAATGGGGCTTCGCGGTGATCGAGCACTCGCTGTGGCATGCCATCCCCAACCACTTGCGCAAGGTCGACAAGGCATTGTTCGAAGCCACCGGCCTGCGCCTGCCGCTGGAAGCGGCGCCCATCCGCTTCGCCTCGTGGATGGGCGGTGACCGTGACGGCAACCCTAATGTCACGGCCGCCGTGACCCGTGAAGTGCTGCTGCTGGCCCGCTGGATGGCGGCCGACCTGTTCCTGCGTGATGTCGATGCGTTGGCGGCGGAGCTGTCCATGCAGCAGGCCAGCCAGGCATTGCGTGAGCGGGTGGGGGACAGTGCCGAGCCGTACCGGGCGCTGCTCAAGCAGCTGCGCGACCGCCTGCGTGCCACCCGCACCTGGGCCCAGGTGGCGTTGACCAGCAGCCAGCCGGCCAGCGCCGAAGTGCTGGTGGACAACCGCGACCTGATCGCCCCGCTGGAGCTGTGCTATCAGTCGCTGCATGAGTGCGGCATGGGCGTGATCGCCGATGGCCCGCTGCTCGACAGCCTGCGCCGGGCGGTGACCTTCGGCCTGTTCCTCGGCCGCCTGGACGTGCGCCAGGATGCGGCCCGGCACTGCGATGCACTGGCCGAAATCACCGATTACCTGGGCTTGGGCAGCTATGCCGACTGGGACGAAGAACGGCGTATCGAATTCCTCCAGGCCGAGTTGAAGAACCGCCGGCCCTTGTTGCCGGCGCATTTCAAACCGCAGGCGGAGACTGCAGAGGTGCTGGCCACCTGCCGTGAGATCGCCGCTGCACCGGGCGCCTCGCTGGGCTCGTATGTGATCTCGATGGCGGGCGCCGCCTCCGATGTGCTGGCCGTGCAACTGCTGCTCAAGGAAGCCGGCCTGACCCGGCCGATGCGCGTGGTGCCACTGTTCGAAACCCTGGCCGACCTGGATAACGCCGGGCCGGTGATGCAGCGCCTGCTTGGCCTGCCGGGCTATCGCGCCAGCCTGCGGGGGCCGCAGGAGGTGATGATCGGCTACTCCGACTCGGCCAAGGACGCTGGCACCACGGCGGCGGCCTGGGCCCAGTACCGCGCCCAGGAAAACCTGGTGCGCATCTGCCGCGAGCATCAGGTGGAGCTGCTGCTGTTCCATGGCCGCGGGGGTACCGTCGGCCGTGGCGGCGGCCCGGCCCATGCGGCGATCCTGTCGCAGCCGCCAGGTTCGGTGGCAGGGCGGTTCCGCACCACCGAGCAGGGCGAGATGATCCGCTTCAAGTTCGGCTTGCCGGGCATCGCCGAACAGAACCTCAACCTGTACCTGGCCGCCGTGCTCGAAGCCACCTTGCTGCCGCCGCCACCGCCAGAACCGGCCTGGCGCGCGCTGATGGACCAGCTGGCGGCCGATGGCCTCAAGGCCTACCGTGGCGTGGTGCGGGAAAACCCGGACTTCGTCGAATACTTCCGCCAGTCCACGCCCGAGCAGGAACTGGGCCGCCTGCCGTTGGGCAGCCGCCCGGCCAAGCGCCGTGCCGGTGGCATCGAAAGCTTACGGGCGATCCCGTGGATCTTCGGCTGGACCCAGACGCGCCTGATGCTGCCGGCCTGGCTGGGTTGGGAAACGGCCCTGAGCAATGCCCTGGCGCGGGGCCAGGGCGAGCTGCTGGCGCAGATGCGCGAGCAGTGGCCGTTCTTCCGTACCCGCATCGACATGCTGGAAATGGTCCTGGCCAAGGCCGACGCGGAAATTGCCAAGGCCTACGACGAACGTCTGGTGCAACCGGGCTTGCTTCCTTTAGGTGCGCACCTGCGCGACCTATTGTCGCAGTCGTGCCAGGTGGTACTGGGCCTGACCGGGCAGCCGGTGCTACTGGCGCACAGCCCCGAGACCCTGGAATTCATCAGCCTGCGCAATACCTATCTGGACCCGCTGCACCGCCTGCAGGCCGAGTTGCTGGCCCGTTCGCGCCGCCGCGAAGCCGCTCTGGACAGCCCGTTGGAGCAGGCCTTGCTGGTGACCGTGGCGGGTATTGCCGCAGGCTTGCGCAACACCGGTTGAGGCCCGTTGGCGATGCCGGTGCACTGAAGCAGATAATGGGCCAGAAGTGGGCACATGGGGTGGTTGCGCTGGGCGCAACCACCTGTGGCTAAGCGCCCAAATGGCGCATTGCTGCAACTTTGGGACGCTTGTCTGGCTGCCGGGCGCTGTGTATCTTGAGCAGCCTTCTGACCGATTTATGGTCATACCCGATTTTCCGGACTTGGCCTCGATTGCCGAATCCATTGAATTTCATAAAAAAATTTGAGGAGCACGAGATGCGCGTAATTCTGCTGGGAGCTCCCGGGGCCGGTAAAGGTACTCAGGCAAAGTTCATCACCGAGAAGTTCGGTATTCCACAGATCTCCACCGGTGACATGCTGCGTGCCGCCGTCAAGGCCGGTACCCCACTGGGCCTGGAACTGAAGAAAGTCATGGATGCCGGCCAGCTGGTTTCCGACGAGCTGATCATCAGCCTGGTCAAGGAGCGCATCGCCCAGCCGGATTGCGCCAATGGCTGCCTGTTCGACGGCTTCCCGCGCACCATTCCGCAGGCTGAAGCCATGGTTGCTGCAGGCGTGGACATCGACGCCGTGGTTGAAATCGCCGTCGACGACGAAGAAATCGTCGGCCGTATGGCGGGCCGCCGTGTGCACCTGGCTTCGGGCCGCACCTACCACATTCAGTACAACCCGCCGAAAGTGGAAGGCAAGGACGACGTCACCGGCGAAGACCTGATCCAGCGCGACGACGACAAGGAAGAAACCGTGCGTCACCGCCTGTCGGTCTACCACAGCCAGACCAAGCCGCTGGTGGACTTCTACCAGAAGCTGTCGGCTGCCAATGCCGGCAAGCCGAAGTACAGCCACATCGAAGGCGTCGGCTCGGTCGAGTCGATCACCGCCAAGGTGCTGGCAGCGCTGAGCTGATTCAACGCCACACGTCACGACGGCCCGCTTGCGGGCCGTTGTCGTTTATACTGCCGCTCTTTTCCCTAGTACCTGGATACCCGTTCGATGACCACCCTGCTGGCCCTGGATACCGCCACCGAAGCCTGTTCCGTCGCGCTGCTGCATGACGGCAAGGTAACCAGCCATTACGAGGTGATCCCGCGCATGCATGCGCAGAAGCTGCTGCCGATGATCAAGCAGCTGCTGGCGGAATCCGGCGTGGCGCTGAATGCACTGGATGCCATCGCCTTCGGCCGCGGCCCGGGCGCATTCACCGGTGTGCGCATCGCCATCGGCGTGGTGCAGGGCCTGGCGTTTGCGCTGGAGCGCCCGGTGCTGCCGGTGTCCAACCTGGCCGCACTGGCCCAGGGCGCGCTGCGTGAGCACGGTGTGCAACAGGTGGCAGCCGCCATCGATGCGCGCATGGATGAAGTGTACTGGGCTTGCTACCAGGCCGAAGCCGGCGAGATGCGCCTGCAGGGGCTGGAGGCAGTGCTGCCGCCGGAGCGCGTGGCCCTGCCTGAAGGCAGCAGCGGTGACTGGTTCGGCGCCGGCACCGGCTGGGGCTATGCCGAGCGCCTGGCCGTGCAGGCCAGCGCCAGCAACCCTGCGGCACTGCCCAATGCGCTGGACATCCTCAGCCTGGCCAGCTTTGCCTGGGCACGTGGCGAGGCCATTGTCGCCGAACAGGCGCAACCGGTTTACTTGCGCGATAATGTAGCCACGCCCAAGGCGCGCTGAGTGCTGTTCGTCGGTTATCGCGGTTGACGATAAAACCTTCGGCGCAAACTGTGGTCCAGTTATCACTCGAGCATTAGCGACGGATCCCTGATGCTGCTAAATTGCCATCATTGGTCCTGAGTGCTCACGTCATGCGTATCGACGGTTTCTCATCGCAGTCCTACCCGATCAAGCGCACGCCGCGCAAGGCAGCGGTGCGCGACGAGAGCGTCGACGATGCCGAGCTGATCGAAGAGAGCGAAGTCACCCAGGAAACGGCTGCCCGTCGTCGTCCGGCAGGCTTGCCGGCCCGCCAGCAGGACATGGTGTTCCCTCGCGCCCGAGACCGGCGCACCGCCACGGCATTGGCCAGCTACCTCAGCACGGCCGGCTTTACCGATTGGGACATGGAAGTACTGGGGCTCGACCTGTACATTTGAAGGATGAATCCTTCACCCCTGCCTTATTTTGTGGGTTGTCCGTCCTGGAGCGAAAACGCTTGGCGCGACTACCTGTATCCCGCCGACGCCAGCACCGGTGAGATGCTTGGCTACTACAGCCAGGTGTTCAACGCCGTCGAGGGCAATACCACGTTCTATGCGCGCCCCGCACCCGGCACCATCGCGCGCTGGGCGCAGATCATGCCCCCGCACTTTCGTTTCACGGCCAAGTTTCCCGGGGACATCAGCCATGAGGGAGACCTGCGTGATCAGCTTGAGCCTGCCTTTGATTTCACCCGCCTGATGGCGCCACTGGGCCAGCGTGTATCGCCTTACTGGCTGCAGCTGTCAGCCCAGTTCGGCCCGGCACGGCTCGGCGAGCTGTGCCACTTCCTCGACGAAATCGGCGTGCCGGTGGCCGTGGAGGTGCGCAACCCGGCGTTCTTCGCCAAGGGCGAGGAAGAGCGGCTGCTCAACCGCCTGCTGCACGAGCGCGGTGTGGAGCGCATCTGCCTCGACCCCCGCGCCCTGTTCAGTTGCACCTCTCGTGACCCCGCCGTGCTGCACGCGCAGTCGAAAAAGCCCAAGGTGCCCCCGCGCCCCGCTGCCTTCAGCCAGTACCCGCAGGTGCGCTTCATCGGCCATCCGCAGCTTGCGGCCAACGAAACCTTCCTTACCCCCTGGGTCGACAAGGTCGCCGCGTGGATCGAGGAAGGGCGCAGCCCCTATGTGTTCCTGCACACGTCCGACAACCGCCAGGCCGCCGCGCTGGCTCAGCGCTTCCACCAGCGGCTGATGGCCCGCCTGCCCGGCTTGGCACCTTTGCCTGAATTGCCGCGTGCCCCCGAGGTCGAACAACTGGGGCTACTCTGACCATTCCCTGACCCCGGAGATTGTGACCATGGATGTACAGACCCTGCGAGCCGAAGCCTTCAAGGCACTGCACGAGCGTGACGGCGCGTTCGTCATCCCCAACCCCTGGGATGCCGGTTCCGCCAAGCTGCTGGCCAGCCTCGGCTTCGAAGCGTTGGCCACCACCAGCGCGGGCCTGGCCTTCAGCCTTGGGCGGCCGGATGCCGAAGGCGCCCTGAGCCTGGATGAAACCCTGGACAATGCCGGGGTGATCGTCGATGCCACGCCCTTGCCAGTGGCCGCCGACCTGGAAAACGGTTTCGGCGACCTGCCGGAAGACTGCGCACAGGCCATCCTGCGTGCCGCTGAAACGGGGCTGGTCGGCGGTTCGATCGAAGACGCCAGCGGCCGCGTCGAGGCGCCGATCTATGACTTCGACCTGGCCGTGGCGCGGGTCCGTGCCGCGGTGCAGGCCGCTCGCAGCCTGCCATTCCCGTTCACCTTGTGTGCCCGTGCGGAAAACCTGCTGCACGGGCGCATGGACCTGGACGACACCATCCTGCGTCTGCAGGCCTTCGCCGAGGCGGGGGCCGATGTGCTCTATGCGCCGGGGCTGCGCAGTGTCGATGAGGTACGTGCGGTGGTGCAGGCCGTGGCGCCGAAGCCGGTCAACGTGCTGATGGGTCTGGCCGGTGTGCCATTAAGCGTCAACCAGCTGCAGGACCTGGGCGTGCGCCGCATCAGCGTTGGTTCTTCACTGGCACGTGCTGCGCTGGGGGCATTGCAGCGTGCGGCTCTGGAAATTCGTGATCAAGGTACGTTCAGCTATGGCGAGCAGGCATTGCCGTTCGCCCAGCTCAACGACCTGTTCCGCCGCTGAGGCGCCATGCGCGCGCTGATGCTGTTGTGCGGCCTGCTGTTGCTGACGGCGGGGCTGGCCTGGCAGTTCGGCTGGCGCCTGCCCGACGCCTGGAACCCCTGGGCGACGCTGGATGTGCGCCAGCCGGCCAACTGGCTGACAACCTACAAGCTGTCGCGGCTGCGCAACGACCCCGGCTTGTGCCGCCAGACGCTGGAGACTTCCGGCCTGCGTTACCGGGCGCAAGCCGACAGCCCGGCATCGGCCAGCTGCCCGCTGCAGAACGTATGGCGCATCGAGCAGGGGCAAGCCCGGCTGAACAGCAGCTTCCTTGCCAGTTGCCCATTGGCAGTGGCGTATGCGCTGTTCGAGCAGCATGGGCTGCAAGCGGCTGCGCAGCGGGTATTCGGCCAGCCTGTTGCGCAGGTGGATCACCTGGGCAGCTTTGCCTGCCGCAATGTGTACAACCGCAAGCAAGGGCGTCTGAGCCAGCACGCTACGGCCAATGCGCTGGATATCAGCGGCTTTCGCCTGCAGGACGGTCAGCGCATCGTGCTGGCGCGGGACTGGCAGGCGGGTGGGCAGAAGGGCGAATTTCTGAGGCAGGTTCGGCAAGCGGCCTGCGACAGTTTCAGTACAGTGCTGGGGCCGGACTACAACGCCGCCCACCACAATCACTTTCACCTGGACATGGGGCGTTGGCAGGTCTGCCGCTGATCTCAGGCGTGCGCGCGAACGTTGTTCAGCACCACCGGGCGGGCCCAGTGCATGTCGAATTCCAGGTCGTTCTGCTGCTTGGCCTTGGTCGCCTCGTCGTACGGCGTTGGCGCGGGGTCGAGCAGGTTCATCTCGAATTCGGCGATCGGCAGGTGCAGCGGGCGGGGGGAGGGGCCCGGGCCTGGCTCGGGGAGCGGGTGGCCCTGGCTCATCACGACCGGGCGCAGCCAGGTGTTGCTGATATCGAGCTGGCGCTGCTGCTGGATCATTTCGGCGACGCTGAACGGCTCCGGCGCCGGCTCCAGCAGGTTGGCCTCGAGCTCGGCCTTGGGCAGGAACAAGGGCTCGGGGGGTGCGACGATGGTGTCCTGCACCGGGCAGGCGCGCTGGGTTTCGATCATCGCCAGGGCCTTGGCCCCGCCGATCGGCTCGCCGCTGGCCTGGTCATACTGGACCATGGCCTGGCTGACGCTGTCGGGTTCCTCCGCTTGCTGTTCGGCCATCGCGCGGGCAAAGAAATCCTGCCACAGGTGGCTGACGCCCCCGAGTGCCTGGGTATTCTGCCGACCGTAGTTGCCGACAGGCGACAAGTAGGTCAAACCGATGGGAAGAGTATCTGTCATGGCAGTCGTGCGCGCTGTGCTCTGGCAGAATAGCGGGATATTGCCTGTATCGGCCGTGGCGGCCGATACATGAGGGGCATGGTTCAATTTTTAGGTGTGAATGATGGAAGAGCAGGGCACAGGTATCCGGGTCGAGGCGCTGTCGGCTGAATTCGAGGCGCAAGCTGCCGCATGGGCCGAGCGCCTGGCGCTGCCGCTGCAGGACGACGCAGCCGGGTTTGCCGTGCAGGTGGGCGCCGACGGCTTGCAGATCCAGCAGTTGGGTCCGCAGGCACCGGGGCCAGTGCGGGTGGACTTCGTGGACGGCCAGGCCGCGCACCGGCGCCAGTTTGGCGGTGGCAACGGGCAAATGATTGCCAAGGCCGTGGGTATTGCCCAGGGTGTGCGACCGCAGGTGCTGGATGCCACGGCGGGGCTGGGCAAGGATGCGTTCGTGCTGGCCAGCCTGGGCTGCCAGATGACGTTGATCGAACGTCAGCCGTTGATTGCCGCGTTGTTGGAAGATGGTCTGGCACGAGCCCGCCTCGATGAAGAGGTGGTGCCGATTGTCGGGCGCATGCGCCTGCTGACCGGCAATGCCATTGAGCGTATGCGCAGTTGGGAAGGCGAGGCGCCGCAGGTGATCTACCTCGACCCGATGTTTCCGCACCGTGACAAGAGCGCGTTGGTTAAAAAGGAAATGCGCGTGTTTCGGCCGCTGGTGGGCGATGACCTGGATGCGCCTGCATTGCTGGAGGCAGCGCTGGCATTGGCCAGTCACCGGGTGGTGGTGAAGCGGCCGCGCAAGGCGCCGATCATTGAAGGGCCGAAGCCGAGCCATAGCATGGAAGGCAAGTCGAGCCGGTATGACATCTACCCGAAGAAAGCCTTGAAGGCCTGACCAGCTGCACCGGCCTCTTCGCGGCTAAAGCCGCTCCTACAGGGATCGCGGCGTACCTGTAGGAGCGGCTTTAGCCGCGAGAGGCCATCACAGGCTGACTCAGGCCTTGAAAGCCCGAATGAACAACCCGACCACTTCGCGCACATGCGCCTCGGCTTCTTCCCCTTCGAGCGGCCCGGCACAGCCCAGCAGCAAGCGGTAATCCGGCGCGCCCTTGACCAGGCAGAAAAAATGTTCCGCCGCGTGCAGGGGGTTGTCGATGCGCAGCAATCCACGCTCGTCGATCCCGCGCAACAGCGCTTCCATCCCCGCCAGCACGCGCTTCGGCCCAGCTTCATAGAAGTACTCGCCAAACCCTGGATCCTGGCTGCCCAGCGCCATGATCAGGCGGCTGAGCTTGACTGCCTCGTCGCTGCTGATCAGCGCCTGGAAGCTGCGGCCGATATTCAGCAGCACATCTTCCACTGGCGCCCCCTCGGGGTACTCGAACATCAGGTCGGGCAACTGGTTCTGGCAGGTCGCCATGACCGCCGAGCCGAACAGCGTCTGCTTGTCGGTGAAGTGGCTGTAGACCGTGAGCTTTGAAACACCTGCCGCCGCAGCGACCGCATCCATGCTGGTGTTGGCATAGCCAAGGCTGAGGAACAGGGCCTTGGCGGCTTCGAGGATGGCCTCGCGCTTGGCCAGGTCCTTGGGCCGGCCCGGGCCGTTGGGTGCGTCGTTGGACATTGGAATCCGCATCTGGATGAAGGGGCGCCCATCTTACCGGCTCGAACGGCTCCCGGCTGCAGGTCACGACCTTCGTTAATGTTGATTTTCTTTCCGACGCTGGCTTCCCGGCCTCGGTTCCCTGACTTAATATACTCGCCAGTATAAATATTCGATGTGCACTTCGCGAAAGGATTCATCATGTTGCGCCATGCCTTGTCCCTCGCCCTGCCCGCCGCTGCCGCCCTGTTGCTGGCAGCCTGCGGCCAGGAAGCCGCCGCGCCTGCCGCACCGCGCCCGGCCCTGGTGATCCAGCCGCAGCCGGCCGAAGCCGCTGCCGACAGTTACCCTGGCGAAGTGCGCGCGCGCTTCGAGCCGGAGCTGGCTTTCCGCATCGGCGGCAAGGTCAGCAAGCGCCTGGTCGAGGAGGGGCAGCGGGTCAAGGCCGAGCAGCCGCTGGCCGAGCTCGACCCGCAGGACGTGCACCTGCAGCTGGAGGCCAACCGCGCCCAACTGGCGGCAGCCGAGGCCAACCTGTCGCTGGTGCGCACCGAGCGTGACCGCTACCAGAAACTGCTGGATCGGCAGATGGTCAGCCACTCCCAGTACGACAACGCGGAAAATCTCTACCGTGCAGGCCTTGCCCGCGTGAAGCAGGCCAAGGCCGAATTCGACGTGGCTGGCAACCAGGCGGATTACGCCGTGTTGCGTGCGCCGCAGGCGGGCGTCATCGCCAAGCGTCAGGTGGAAGTCGGCCAGGTGGTCGCGGCCGGGCAGACCGTGTTCACCCTTGCCGCCGACGGTGAGCGTGAAGTGGCCATCGGTCTGCCTGAACAGCAGTTCGCCCGCTTTGCCGTGGGCCAGGATGTCAGCATCGAATTGTGGTCGCACCCCAACCAGCGCTTCCAGGGGCGTATTCGCGAGCTGTCACCTGCAGCCGACCCGCGTTCACGCACCTTCGCCGCACGGATTGCCTTCACCTCGGCCAAGGTGCCCGCCGAACTCGGCCAGAGCGCGCGCGTGTTCATCGCCCATGGTGGGGTGATTCCGCTGGCGGTGCCATTGTCGGCCGTCACGGCGGAAAACGGCCAGGCCTATGTCTGGCGGGTCAACAAGGACAGCCGCCTGGAGCGCGCCGTGGTGCGCCTGGGCCCGTATGGCAGTGAAACCGTGCCGGTGCTCGAAGGCCTTGCGCCGGGCGACTGGGTGGTCGCTGCGGGTGGCCATGTGCTGCGCGAGGGGCAGGCGGTGCGGCCGGTGGACCGCACCAACCGCGTGGTGAACCTGACGGCCAAGGAGTAAGTCCCGATGGGTTTCAACCTTTCCGCGTGGGCGTTGCGTAACCGCCAGATCGTGCTGTTCCTGATGATTCTGCTGGCTGCCATTGGCGCCATGTCCTACACCAAGCTGGGGCAGAGTGAAGACCCTCCGTTCACCTTCAAGGCCATGGTCATCCGTACCTTGTGGCCGGGGGCCACGGCCGAGGAAGTCTCGCGCCAGGTCACCGAACGCATCGAGAAGAAGCTGATGGAAACCGGCGAGTACGAGAAGATCGTCTCGTTCTCGCGCCCGGGTGAATCGCAAGTCACCTTCATGGCCCGTGATTCGCTGCACTCCAAGGACATCCCCGAGCTGTGGTACCAGATCCGCAAGAAGGTCGCGGACATTCGGCATACCTTGCCGCCGGAGATCCAGGGGCCGTTCTTCAACGACGAATTCGGCACCACCTTCGGCAATATCTATGCGCTGACCGGCGCCGGCTTCGATTACGCGGTGCTCAAGGACTACGCCGACCGTATCCAGATCCAGCTGCAGCGGGTCAAGGACGTGGGCAAGGTCGAACTGATCGGCCTGCAGGACGAGAAGATCTGGATCGAGCTGTCCAACCTCAAGCTCGCCACCCTCGGTGTGCCACTGGAGGCGGTGCAGCAGGCGCTGCGCGAGCAGAACGCGGTCAGTACCGCCGGCTTCTTCGAAACCCCCAGTGAACGCCTGCAACTGCGGGTGAGCGGGCGCTTCGACAGCGTTGACCAGATCCGTCAGTTCCCCATCCGCGTGGGCGATCGTACGTTCCGCATCGGCGATGTGGCCGACGTGCACCGTGGCTTCAACGACCCGCCCGCGCCACGTATGCGCTTCATGGGCGAGGACGCCATCGGCCTGGCGGTGTCGATGAAGGATGGCGGCGACATTCTGGTGCTGGGCAAGGCGCTGGAGGGCGAGTTCGAGCGCCTGGCGCGCAACCTGCCGGCGGGCATGGAGCTGCGCAAGGTGTCTGACCAGCCCGCCGCGGTCAAGGCCGGTGTCGGCGAATTCGTCCAGGTGCTGGTTGAGGCGCTGGTGATCGTGCTGCTGGTGAGTTTCTTCTCCCTCGGCCTGCGCACCGGCCTGGTGGTGGCCCTGGCCATTCCCCTGGTACTGGCCATGACCTTCGCCGCCATGCACTACTTCGGCATCGGCCTGCACAAGATCTCGCTGGGGGCGCTGGTGCTGGCGCTGGGCCTGTTGGTGGACGACGCGATCATTGCCGTGGAGATGATGGCGATCAAGATGGAGCAGGGCTTCGACCGCCTCAAGGCGGCCAGTTACGCCTGGACCAGCACCGCTTTCCCGATGCTCACCGGTACGCTGATCACGGCGGCGGGCTTCCTGCCGATTGCCACGGCGGCATCGAGCACCGGCGAGTACACCCGCTCGATCTTCCAGGTGGTGACCATCGCCTTGCTGACCTCATGGGTCGCGGCGGTGGTCTTCGTGCCTTACCTGGGCGAACGGCTGCTGCCGGACCTGGCCAGGCTGCATGCCGCCCGCCATGGCAAGGACGGGCAGGCGCCAGACCCTTACGGCACGCCGTTCTACCAGCGCGTGCGGCGCGTGGTGGAGTGGTGCGTGCGGCGGCGCAAGACGGTGATCCTGCTGACCATTGCCGCCTTTGTCGGCAGCATCCTGCTGTTCCGCTTCGTGCCCCAGCAGTTCTTCCCGGCCTCGGGGCGCCCGGAGCTGATGGTCGACCTGAAACTTGCCGAAGGCGCCTCGCTGGCCAACACCGCAGAGCGGGTCAAGCAACTGGAAGCGTTGCTCAAGCAGCAGGACGGCATCGACAACTACGTGGCCTATGTGGGCACCGGCTCGCCACGCTTCTACCTGCCGCTGGACCAGCAACTGCCGGCCGCCAGCTTTGCCCAGTTCGTGGTGCTGGCCAAGTCGATGGAGGACCGCGAGCGCCTGCGCAGCTGGCTGATCGACACCGTCGACCAGCAGTTCCCCGACCTGCGCGCCCGCGTCACACGCCTGGAAAACGGCCCGCCCGTGGGCTACCCGGTGCAGTTCCGGGTCACCGGCGAGCATATCGAGAAGGCCCGTGCCCTGGCCCGCGAAGTGGCGGACAAGGTGCGTGAGAACCCGCATGTGGTCAACGTGCACCTGGATTGGGAAGAGCCGAGCAAGGCGGTGTTCCTGGAGATCGATCAGGACCGCGCGCGAGCCTTGGGCGTGAGCACCGCGCAGCTGTCGAGCTTCCTGCAGAGCTCGCTGACCGGTACCACGGTCAGCCAGTACCGCGAGGACAACGAACTGATCGAGATCCTCCTGCGTGGCACCCAGCAGGAGCGTGGCGAGCTGGCCAACCTCGGCAGCCTGGCGCTACCTACCAGCAACGGCCAGAGTGTGGCGCTGTCGCAGGTGGCAACCCTGGAATATGGCTTCGAGGAAGGCATCATCTGGCACCGCAATCGCCTGCCGACGGTGACCGTGCGTGCCGACATCTATGACAAGGAGCAACCGGCGACCTTGGTGAAGCAGATTTTGCCGACGCTGCAGGACATCAAGGCCAAACTGCCGGATGGCTACCTGCTGGAAGTAGGTGGCACGGTGGAGGACTCGGAGCGCGGGCAGAAGTCGGTGAACGCCGGCATGCCGCTGTTCATCGTGGTGGTGCTGAGCCTGCTGATGATCCAGCTGCGCAGCTTTTCGCGCACGGTGATGGTGTTCCTCACCGCGCCTTTGGGGCTGATTGGCGTGACCTTGTTCCTGCTGGTGTTCCGCCAGCCGTTCGGCTTCGTCGCCATGCTCGGCACCATCGCCCTGGCGGGGATGATCATGCGCAACTCGGTGATCCTGGTGGACCAGATCGAGCAGGATATCGCCTCGGGGCTGGACCGCTGGCAGGCGATCATCGAGGCCACGGTGCGGCGCTTCCGGCCGATCGTGCTGACCGCGCTGGCGGCGGTGCTGGCGATGATTCCGTTGTCCCGGAGTGTGTTCTACGGGCCGATGGCGGTGGCGATCATGGGCGGGTTGATCGTGGCCACGGCGTTGACCCTGTTGTTCTTGCCGGCCTTGTATGCGGCATGGTTCAGGGTGAGGAAAGGCTGACGATCGCGGGGGAGGGCTTTGCCCTCCATTCGCGGGCAAGCCCGCTCCCACAGGGCCTGAGTTGATCCCCTGTGGCAGCGGGCTTGCCCGCGAATGGCTGCAGAATAATCTTCAGAGCGCGCCGAAGACTTTCTTGGCCAGGCTGGTAGCGGCCTGTGCCGGGTTCTGGCGAATGCTCTCTTCCTGCTTGGCAATCATCTCGAACAACCCGTCCAGCGCCTTCTCGGTCACGTAGTTCTCGATGTTGGCGTCATCCTTGATCAGCCCCAGGCCCTTGGCCTGGCCGGCAAACGCGTTGTACTGCTGGGCTACGCCGACCTTGTCGGTGGCCTGCTTGACGATCGGCAGGAACTTGGCGCGGATCTGCTCGCGGCTGCTTTTGTTCAGGTACTGGGTGGCCGAGTCCTGGCCACCGCTGAGGATGCCCTTGGCATCGGTCACGGTCATCTTCTTCACGGCGTCCACCAGGATCGCCTGGGCCTGCGGCACGGCGGCCTCGGCGGCCTTGTTCATGCTGGTTTCCAGGGCGTCGACCTGGTCACCCTTGCCGAACATCTTCATGGCCTTGGCGGCTTTGCCGAGGTTGCCCGGCAGTTCGATGCGCACATCGGGGTTGTTGCTGAAACCGCCAGGGGTGCTCAATTGCTTGACGGCAATCTGCGCGCCTTGGGTGAGGGCGTCCTTCAGGCCACCAGTGGCGTCGGACTGGCTCAGGTCGCCAAGCGACAGGGCCAGGGCACTGGCCGACAGCAGCAGGCCGGCGCACAGGGTAGTGAAGCGCAGGGAGGCGCGAATCATGGGTGTTTCCTTATCGATGAAGTGGGGCCGGTTCAGCGTACCGGGTCGACTTTGACCCGTACCGGCTGCTGGTCGCTGCCGTCGAGTGCGACACCGTGGTGTTCGGTGTTGATGAACAGCAGCTTGCCGTCCAGTTCGATCCGCGCGCTCACCGCATAGCGGTGGCCGGGCTTGACCTGGGGCGGGTCATAAGTGAGGTGGAACGGCAGCGGTACGTTGCCTTTGACCGGGCCGGCCTGGCGGGCCAGGGTCACGGCGGGGGCGTCCATCAGCGAGACATCCTGCAACTCGACGCTCAAGGTGGCGGCCGGTGGCAGGGCGATGCGCTGCAGGTAGAAGACTTCGACATCCAGGCTGGCCTGGTGGGGCGGGGTTTGGCTGGAACAGGCTGCAAGCAGGGATGCGCAACACAGCATAAAGAGTTTTTTCATGGAATCTCCGGTGTCCTTGGCGCTGGCTTGTGGCCAACCCCAGGGACTTTAGCGGATTTTCCTGGCAGATGGGGGCTCAGATCGCGGCGGTGGCCAGCGAGTCTTCACGGTGCAGCGCCACCTGGCGGATCGACAGGCGCAGCTCGGCAGACAGCACGCGCTTGGCCACGCCTTCGGCCAGTTCGCCGAGCTTGTCGTGGTAACCCAGCTTGCCGTTGCCATCCGGGCGTAGCACACCCTGTTCGACCAGGGTCTGAATGAAGTGGCGGAACAAGGTCTTGTCGAAGAATTCCGGCGCGTTCAGGCCATGCAGGATCGACAGGCGCTGGGCCATCATCACGCACAGGTCCTCCAGTTCTTCGGCGTTCAGGGTGTGCTGACCGCTGTTGAGCAGCAACGAGGTGGCCATGTAGAAGCGCTGCAAGGTCTGGGTGATGGTGCGGGCGAGCAAGGTCAGCAGCACGAACGGGCGCGAGCTCGGCGCCGGGCGCATGTACAGGCCGTTCTCGTGGCGCAGCAGGCCCTGTTCGACCAGCGCTGCCAGCCACTGGTCGATCACCTCGTCCAGTTGCGCAGGCGTCCAGCGCAGGAACAGCTCGGCCTGCAGGTACGGGTACAGCGCATGTACGTACTGGCCGAGCAATTCGCGGCTCATGCGCGAACTGCTGAGGAAGAAGCTGGCCAGCAGCGCCGGCAGGGCGAAGATGTGCAGGACGTTGTTGCGGTAGTAGGTCATCAGAACCGCGTTGGCTTCATCCAGGTAGAGGATGCGGCCAAGGGCGTCCTTCTGCTCGGCCAGCAGGTCCATGCCGCGAACGTGCTCGATCAGTGCCTGGCCGTCACCTTCGGGCAAGGTGGTGTGCTCGGAATAAGGCACCTGGCGCAGTAACGCCAGGTACAGGTCCAGCACACGGGTCAGGGCGCGCTCGTCCAGCGCCAGGCGGCTGGTGGAGAGCAGTGCCAGGGCCACCAGGTTGACCGGGTTGACCGCCGCCGCTTCGTTGAGGTGACGGGCCACGGTTTCACCCAGGCGGGTGGTGGCTGCGTTCAGCCAGGCCGGGCGGAATTGCGGGCCCAGTTCCTGCTCGCGCCAGCCGGGTTGCTGCTCGTCGAGGAAGCTGGCCAGGCGGATCGGCTCGCCGAAGTTGACGTAGACCTGGCCGAAGCGCTGCTTCAGTGCGCCGAAGACCTTGAAGATGTCGAAGATCGACTCCTTCTTCTTGCTCGCGCCACGCAGTTCGCCCAGGTAGGTACGGCCCTCGAGCACCCGCTCGTAGCCGATGTACACCGGCACGAACACGATCGGCGTGCGCGACGAGCGCAGGAAGCTGCGCAGGGTGATCGCCAGCATCCCGGTGCGTGGCTGCAGCATGCGCCCCGTGCGCGAACGGCCGCCTTCGACGAAGTACTCGACCGGGAAGCCCTTGGTGAACAAGGTGTGCAGGTATTCGTTGAAGACGGCGGTGTACAGCGGGTTGCCCTTGAACGTGCGGCGCATGAAGAAGGCGCCGCCACGGCGCAGCAGGCCGCCGATCACCGGCATGTTGAGGTTGATGCCGGCGGCGATGTGCGGCGGCGTCAGGCCGTTGCGGAACAGCAAATAGGACAGCAGCAGGTAGTCGATGTGGCTGCGGTGGCAGGGTACGTAGATCACTTCGTGGCCCGGGGCGATGCCCTGCACCTGCTCGATGTGATTGACCTTGATGCCGTCGTAGATCTTGTTCCAGAACCAGCTCAGCACCACTTCCAGGAAACGGATCGCGGTGTAGGTGTAGTCCGAAGCGATTTCGTTGCCGTAGCGCAACGCCTGGGCTTCGGCCTTGGCCACCGGCATGTTCTCGCGCTGGGCTTCGTCGGCAATGGCCTGGCGGACAAGCGGGGCATGCACCAGGCCCTTGACCAGGTTGCGCCGGTGCGAGAGGTCCGGGCCGATCACGGCAGTCTTGAGGTTGCGGAAATGCACGCGCATCAGGCGCTGGGCCATGCGCACGGTGCGCTCGTGGCCTTTGTTGTGTTGCACCAGTTCGCGCAGGTGGATCGGCGCGGAGAACTGCACGCGGGTCTTGCGCCCCAGGATCAGCACGGTCAGCAGCCGGCGCAGGCGCCCGGTCACGGCCCAGCTGTCGGCGAACAACAACTTCCACGGGCTGTTTTCACTGGCCGGGGTCTGCCCCCAGAACACGCTGACCGGAATGATCTGCGCGTCTTCCTCGGCGTGCTGGCTGATGGCGGCGACCAGGCGCTCCAGGGTCGGTGGCGCGCCGCGCTTGTCGTGGCGGCCGAGCCAGTCAGGGTCTGGCGTCAGGTAGAAGAACGCGGCAGGTTCGTGCAACGGGCCGACCACGACCGGCAGCACCGGGCGCGGCAGCCCCGCTTTGGTGCATTCACGGTCAAGCACTGCCAGGTCGGTGAGCGACGGCGAGGGCAGGGCGTAGAACACCGGGCGGCTGCGGTCGAGCTGGAGGGTCAGGGACGACTGGTTGATGGTCTCGGAGCGCACCCACAGGTACATCAGGCGACGCAGGGCGCCGAAGATCAGGCGGCGCAGGGGGGAACGGGTCATGGGGTGAGTGCCCTGGGTATGAATTTCTGAGAATGGACAGCTATTTAGTCTGCCGTATCGGCGCAAGTTCAGCAAAATTCGGTAAATAGCGCGACGGTCATGAAATTTTTTTGTTCTGTGTCATATACTCGGCCTGCCACTTGCAGGATATTTCGGCAAGCGGCGTCGACATAGGGAGGACACCCTGTGTCTACAAGGCGATCTTCACAATAAAAATCCGGAGTAGTTCAGATGTCGTCTCGTGAGACTGGGAATGTTAAGTGGTTCAACGATGCCAAAGGTTATGGCTTCATTCAGCGCGAAGGTGGTGCGGATGTGTTCGTCCACTATCGGGCGATCCGCGGTGAGGGGCATCGTACCCTGGTCGAAGGGCAGCGGGTGGAGTACGCCTGCGTGCAGGGCCAGAAAGGCCTGCAAGCCGAGGACGTAGTCGGGCTCTGAGCCTCTGGTGGTAAGCCTCAAGCTGCAAGTTGACCGTGTAACTTGCAGCCTGAAGCAACCGGTTTCAGCTGGTGCGCCAGGTGATTTCCTCTTCACCGTCGGCGCTGATGCGGATCCAGCGATCAGCATCTTCTTCTCCGTCTTCCTCGACCCAGCCACCCGGCGCACAACGCACTTCGACGTTCAGTGCGGCGAACGCAGCGCGGGCGCAGGCGACGTCATCGGCCCACGGAGTCTGGTCGCTTTCCAGGTACAGGCTGTTCCATTTCCCTACAGCTTTGGGTAACCAGGTGACCGGAATGTTACCGGCCTGGCATTTGAAGGTCTGGCCTTTCTGCTTCCATTCGCTGCACGGGCCGATCGCCTGGCTGAGCCACTCGGCAATCTGCTTGTGGTCGACGTCGGCGTCCTTCAGGTAGATCTCGATATCGGGTTGGCGCATAAGGGCTCCGGGTGTGCTCAGTGCTGGCGCACGAAATAGTCATAACGCATGGAAACCGTCACCTCGAAGGGCTCGGGCTGGTCGATCACCCGGGCGCGCTTCTCGGCACTGGCGCGCCAGCCGTGCGGGGTCATCGCCAGCAGGTCGGCACGGGCCTTGGGTGCGGCCAGGCTCAGGCGAAACTCGAGGGTTTCGCTGTGGGCGTGGACCATGCCCTCTGGCACCAGGGCCAGGTGCTTGTCGTCGGCGTAGGGGCGCACTTCATCGTAGAGCACTTCGCGCAGCTCCATCAGGTGGCCGCTGGTCGGGCCCACGCGCATCAGGCCACCGCCGGGGCTCAGCAGGCGCCTGGCTTCGTCCCAGTCGAGCGGGCTGAACACGCTGGCGATGAATTGGCAGCTGGCATCGGCCAGCGGCACGCGGGCCATGCTGGCGACCATCCAGGTCACCTCGGGCGCTCGGCGGCAGGCGCGCTTGACCGCCTCTCGGGAGATGTCCAGGGCATAGCCATCGGCAGCCGGCAGGGCCTGGGCGATCTGTGCGGTGTAGTAACCCTCACCGCAGCCGATATCCAGCCAGGCGCCGGGCTGGCGCTCGACGGCCAGTTCCGCCAGGCGGCGGGCCACCGGGGCATAGTGGCCGGCGTCGAGGAAATCGCGGCGGGCTTCGACCATGGCCTGGTTGTCGCCCGGGTCACGGCTGTTCTTGTGCTGCACCGGCAGCAGGTTCAGGTAACCCTGGCGGGCGCGGTCGAAGCGGTGGCCGGCCGGGCACACCACACCGTTGTCGAGCCGCGACAGGGCAGCCTGGCAGAGGGGGCAGGCGAGCATCAGGCGAGCAACCGGACCAGGGTCTGGTAGTAGATCTCGGTCAGCAAGTCGAGGTCGCTGGCCAGGATCCGCTCGTCGACCTGGTGGATGGTGGCGTTGACCGGGCCGAGCTCGACCACCTGGGTGCCCATGGTGGCGATGAAGCGGCCATCGGAGGTGCCGCCGCTGGTCGACGGCTGGGTGTCGCGGCCGGTGACGCCCTTGATGCTGGCTGCCACGGCATCGAGCAGTTCGCCCGGCTCGGTGAGGAACGGCAGGCCCGACAGCGCCCAGTCCACCGACCAGTCCAGCTCATGCTTGTCGAGGATCGCCGATACCCGCGCCTGCAGGCCTTCGACGGTCGACTCGGTGGAGAAGCGGAAGTTGAACAGCGCGGTCAGCTCGCCCGGGACCACGTTGGTGGCGCCGGTGCCGGCGTTGAGGTTGGAGATCTGGAAGCTGGTCGGCGGGAAGAACGCATTGCCTTCGTCCCAGTGCTCGGCAGCCAGCTCGGCCAGGGCCGGGGCGGCCAGGTGGATCGGGTTGCGCGCCAGGTGCGGGTAGGCCACGTGGCCTTGCTTGCCGCGTACGGTCAGCTTGGCGCCGAGCGAGCCGCGGCGGCCGTTCTTGACCACGTCACCGAGCAGGGTGGTGCTCGATGGCTCGCCGACGATGCACCAGTCCAGGCGCTCGTTGCGCGCTTTCAGGCGCTCGACCACAGCCTTGGTGCCGTGGTGGGCCGGGCCTTCCTCGTCGCTGGTGATCAGGAAGGCGACCTTGCCGCGGTGGCCCGGGTAATCCTGCACGAAACGCTCACTGGCGATCACCATCGAGGCCAGGCTGCCTTTCATGTCGGCGGCGCCGCGGCCGCAGAGCATGCCGTCGGCATCGATCAGCGCTTCGAACGGCTCGTGCTGCCACTGCTGCACCGGGCCGGTGGGGACCACGTCGGTGTGGCCGGCGAAGCACAGTACCGGACCGTCCTGGGTACCGTGGGTGGCCCAGAAGTTGTCGACGTCTTCAATGCGCATCGGCTCCAGCTGGAAGCCCACGGCGCCCAGGCGGTTCATCATCTGCGCCTGGCAGTCGGCATCGACGGGGGTGACCGAGGGGCGGCGGATCAGGTCGCAGGCCAGTTGAAGGGTAGGCGAGAGCTCGGCAGGGGCCGTCATGGGGAACTCCGGGGGCAAGGCGGGAAATCTGAGGGGCGTTATCTTATATCAAACCGATGGACCATTGGGGCGCAAAGCGCCCCCAAAAATCTCAAGCCTGTTGCGGTTCGGCAGCCTTTTCTGCGGGCTTGGGCAGCGACGACAGGAACGCCATCACCAACGCCGCCACATAGGGCAACGACTGCACCAGCAACATCGCCACCCAGAAGCGCATGTCCGAGCTCGGCAGCCCCTGCACCAGGAAGATGCCCAACGCCGCGCCCCACAACATCAACATGATGAACAGCTCTTCCCGCGCTTCGGAAATCGCCACCAGCAAGCCATGGCTGTCGGCATTCTTCGGTGTGCGGAAAAACGGCATGCTGCTGGTGAAGAACCCGTACAGCACCGCCTTGGCGATGGTGTGCGACAACGCCAGCCCCGCCAGTGCCGCGGCAAAGGCATCCTTGAGGTTCACCCCTACTGCGCGGCGGTAGAGGAAGATGATCTTGCCGACCTTGAAGAAGAACAGCGCCAGCGGCGGGATGGCGAAGATCATCAGCGGCGGGTCGACCCGGTGCGGCACGATGATCATCGCGGCCGACCACAGCAGCGCGCCGACGGTGAAGAAGATGTTCATGCCATCGGCGATCCACGGCAGCCAGCCCGCCAGGAAGTGATAGCGCTGGCCCCGGGTCAGCTCGCTGCCCTTGCCGCGCAGCAGGGCGCTGGCGTGGTGCTTGATGATCTGGATGGCGCCATAGGCCCAGCGGAAGCGCTGTTTCTTGAAGTCGATGAAGGTATCGGGCATCAGGCCCTTGCCATAGCTGTTGTGGGCGTAGGCGGCCGACAGGCCTTTCTCGAACACCCGCAGGCCCAGTTCGGCGTCTTCGCAGATGCACCACTCGGCCCAACCCAGTTCCTGCAGCACGCTGCGCCGGGTCATGGTCATGGTGCCGTGCTGGATGATCGCGTCACGGTCGTTGCGGGTGACCATGCCGATATGGAAGAAACCCTTGTATTCGCTATAGCAGAGTTTCTTGAAGGCGCTCTCGTTCTGGTCGCGGTAGTCCTGTGGCGACTGCACCACGGCGATCTTCGGGTCGGCGAAGTGCGGCACCATGTGCTTGAGCCAGTTGCGGTCGACGCAGTAGTCCGAGTCGATCACCGCGATCACTTCGGCGTCCTTGGCGGTGTGCGGGATCAGGTAGTTCAGTGCGCCGCCCTTGAAGCCGGCCAGGGGCGCAACGTGGAAGAACTTGAAGCGCTCGCCGAGCTTTTCGCAGTGGGCCTTGAGCGGCTCCCACACGGCAGGGTCCTTGGTGTTGTTGTCGATCACCAGCACTTCATAGTCCGGGTAGTCCAGCGCGGCGAGGGCGTCGAGGGTCTGTTTGACCATTTCCGGGGGTTCGTTGTAGCACGGCACATGCACCGACACCTTGGGCCGGTAGGCACTGTCGCCCTGCACCGGCAGGAATTCGCGCCGGCGCTTGAGGGTCCATACCGCTTCGGCCAGTTCGTGGGCCTCGGTCATCAGCACGATGAACACGCCCAGTGCGCCGAGCGCCAGCAGCACGCCGACGGTGAGGCTGAACCAGGTGCTGTATTGCTGGCTGTAGTCATAGGCGATCCACACCAGCACCGACCCGCACAGGAAGGTGATGAACGTGAGGAAGGTGCGGCCACGCTGGCGCAGGGCCGAACCATCGATCAGCAGCACGGCCAGGGCGATCATGGCCAGCACCACCGAGGCGACCGCCAGGGCCCGCCACTGCGGGATCGCCACCACCGGCCCCTCGAAATTGAACTTCTGCTGGCGCTCGGCGTTGTACACGCCCCAGTAGGCGCCCACCGAGCCTTCGTCAGTGGCCTTCCAGGGCTGGTCATAGGCCTCGATGACGAAGTAGTTGTAGCCACGGCGGTTGAGGGTGTTGACCAGCGTGCGCAGGTAGATGGCCTGGTCGGCCTGGGTGGCGTCGGCACCGCCGCGCATGCGGCCGTTGCTCGGCCAGCCGACTTCCGACAGCAGCAGCGGCTTGTGCGAGAACTGGTGGCGCAGCTCGCGGGCGCGGTCGAGGACGAACTGCACCGAGTCTTTCATCGGCACGAATTCCCAGTACGGCAGGATGTGCGCGGCGATCAGGTCAACGTGCTTGGCCAGTTCCGGGTGTTCCTTCCAGATGTGCCACTGTTCGCTGGTGGTGACCGGCACCTTGACGGCGGCGCGTACGCGGTCGAGGTACTTGATCAGCTCTTCGGGGGTGATTTCTTCGCGGAACAGCGCTTCGTTGCCGACCACCACCCGCACCACGCTGCGCGAGTGGTTGGCCAGCTCGATGCCTTTTTCGATCTCGCGTTCGTTGCGCTCCAGGTCTTTGCTGATCCAGATGCCCAAGGTCACCCGCAGGCCGAATTCTTCGGCCAACCGCGGGACTTCGGCCTGAGTGCCCTCGACGGTGTAGATACGAATGTTGTCGGTGAGCGTGTTCATCTGCTCCAGGTCCTGGCGCATCTCTTCTTCGCTGGGGTATTGGCCTTTTTGCGGGCTCTCCCCCAGGCGGAACGGCGAGTACGAGAAGCCGGAGATCTGTTCCGGCCAGGCAGGCGCGGAGACCGGGCGGTTGATCAGTGCCCAGAACCCGGTGAACAGCGCGGCGATGGCCAGGACCACCACGAGGTTGAGGCCGAATTTGCGTGATGACATTGTGGTCCGCTTCTGTCTAAGTGGTGGGATATTAAAGCAGCAATGCCCGGGTGTTTCCTAACAATGGAGGTCAAAGCGGCCGCTGGCCTATAATGCGCGCCGATTTTTGGGTATGAGTTTCGGGGTAGTGACATGAGCACAGAAGATCCACGCTTTGCCGGGGTTGCCCGGTTGTACGGCGACGAGGGCCTGCAGCGTCTGAACAACGCCCACGTGGCGGTCGTCGGCATCGGCGGGGTCGGCTCGTGGGCGGCCGAAGCGCTGGCGCGCAGTGGCGTGGGTGAAATCACCCTGTTCGACCTGGACGATGTCTGTGTCAGCAACACCAACCGCCAGGCTCACGCCCTGGAAGGCCAGGTGGGGCGGCCCAAGGTCGAGGTGATGGCCGAGCGCCTGCGGGCGATCAATCCGGCGATCACGGTGCACGCGGTGGCGGATTTCGTCACCCGTGAGACCATGGCCGAATACATCACCGAAGCGATGGATGCAGTGATCGACTGCATCGACAGCGTGATGGCCAAGGCCGCGCTGATCGCCTGGTGCCGGCGCCGCAAGATTGCCATCGTCACCACCGGTGGTGCCGGCGGGCAGATCGACCCGACACAGATCCAGGTTGGCGACCTCAACAAGACCTTCAACGACCCGCTGGCTTCGCGGGTGCGCTCGACCCTGCGCCGGGACTACAACTTCTCGCGCAATACCAGCCGCAACTATGGCGTGCCCTGTGTGTTTTCCAGCGAGCAGCTGCGTTATCCGAAGGGCGACGGCAGTGTCTGCCTGCAGAAGAGCTTTGTCGGTGAAGGCGTGCGCCTGGACTGCGCGGGGGGCTTTGGTGCGGTGATGATGGTGACCGCGACCTTCGGCATGGTGGCGGCGAGCAAGGCGATCGAGAAGCTGGTGGCCGGGGCGCGACGGCCCTCGGAACGGGTAAAACCCGAATAGTCGTGTTGGGTTCTTCGCGGGCAAGCCCGCTCCCACAGGTAACGCGTTGTCCTGACGGCTGGCGCTATGTCTGTGGGAGCGGGCTTGCCCGCGAAGCAGGCACCGCCGATTCAGCAGGTGGCCGCCAGCTCCGCCATCCGTAGCAATACCGCATGCAGCCCATTGCTGCGCGATGGCGACAATTGCCGCTCCAGACCTAGCCGAGTAAACCACTCAGGCAGATCCAGCTCGGCCAGTTCCGCACTGGCCAGCCCTTGTACACGCACCAGCAACAGGGCCAGCAACCCGCGCAACAACCGCGCATCACTGGCCGCCTTGAATCGCCACTGCCCCTCGACCTGTTCGGCGACCAGCCACACCAGGCTTTCGCAGCCATGCACGCGATTAGCCTCGACCTTCTCCGCCTCGCTCAGCGGCGCCAGCCGATCACCCCATTGCATCAGCAGGCGCGCCCGCTGTTCCCAGCCACGGGCCTGTTCGAAACTGGCCAATGCCTCCTGGGCCTGTACCGGCAAACTCACCGCAACAGCTCCAGGCCCTGGTCCAGCGCCTCGAAGAACCGTTGCAGGTCGTCACTGTCGTTGTACAGCCCCAGCGACACCCGGATCGCCCCCTCCAGCCCCATTCCCTTGAGCAGCGGCATGGCGCAGTGATGCCCTGCGCGTACGGCAATGCCTTGCTCGGTCAGCATATGGGCGATGTCGGCGTTGTGTACGCCTTCGATGACGAAGCTGGCCAGGGCCGCCTGTGGTGTGCCAAGGACGCGCACACCCTCGCGGTCGGCCAGGCCGCGCAACAGGTGCTGGTGCAGGCTGGTTTCGTGGGCCTCGACAGCACGGCCATCGAGGCTGGCCAGGTAGTCCAGCGTCGCGCCCAGCCCGATCACTCCGGCGATCGGTGGGGTGCCGGCTTCGAAGCCCAGCGGTGCGGGACGGAAGCTGGCGCTCTGGTAGTCGGCCAGTTGCACCATTTCACCGCCGAACTGCCAGTGGCGCAGCAGTTCCAGGGCCTGGCCACGGCCGTACAGCACGCCGACACCTTCCGGCCCATACAGCTTATGGCATGAGAATACATAGAAGTCGCAACCCAGTTGCTGCACATCATGGCGGCCATGCACCACGCCCTGGGCACCATCGACCACGGTCAGCGCGCCTTGTGCGCGGGCGTGGGCCAGCAACGCAGGCAGGGGTTGCCAGGTACCGAGCACGTTGGACAGCTGGCTGACGGCGAGCACGCGGGTACGCGGGCCGATCAATTGCAGCGCCTGGTCCAGGTCGATACGGCCATGCGCGTCCAGCGGCAGCACCACCAGGCGCAGGTTGCGACGCCGGGCCAGTTGTTGCCAGGGCAGCAGGTTGGCGTGGTGTTCCAGCGCGCTGATGGCAATCTCGTCGCCCGCTTCGAACCGGTGTTCCAGGCCATAGGCCAGCAGGTTCAGCGCCGAGGTGGCGCCATGGGTGAAGACGATCTGACGTGAGTCCGCGGCATTGAGCCAGGCGGCCACCTTGTCGCGGCTGGCCTCGAAAGCCTGGGTGGCCAGCGCGCCGGGCAGGTGCTGGGCGCGGTGCACGTTGGCGGCGCCGTGGCCGTAGTAATGGCTCAGGGCATCAAGCAACGCCTGGGGCTTCTGGGTGGTGGCGGCGCTGTCCAGGTAGGCCTGGTGCTGCCGTTGCAGGGCGGCGATGGCAGGGAAATCGGCGCGCCAGGGAGAGGGCTGGAACATGTTCGCGGGGCCTGGAATGAAAATCGGGTCTGGCGCGTGCGCGCCAGACCCGATCTTAGCACTTCAAACGCTGGAAGGTTTTCAGTTGTGGGCGTGCAGCGCCTCGTTCAGCTCGATGGCCGACTTGTGGGTCTTGCACTCCACGGCGCCGTTCAGCGAGTTGCGGCGGAACAGCAGGTCGGTCTGGCCGGCCAGGTCGCGTGCCTTGACCACTTTCACCAGCTCGTTGTTCTCGTCGAGCAGGTTCACCTTGGTGCCAGCGGTGATGTACAGGCCGGCTTCTACGGTGTTGCGGTCGCCCAGCGGAATGCCGATACCGGCGTTGGCGCCGATCAGGCAGCCTTCGCCGACCTTGATGACGATGTTGCCGCCACCGGACAGGGTGCCCATGGTCGAGCAGCCGCCGCCCAGGTCCGAGCCCTTGCCGACGAATACGCCTGCGGAAACGCGGCCTTCGATCATGCCCGGGCCTTCGGTGCCGGCGTTAAAGTTGACGAAGCCTTCGTGCATGATGGTGGTGCCTTCGCCGATGTAGGCGCCCAGGCGCACACGGGCGGTGTCGGCGATGCGCACGCCGGCGGGGACCACGTAGTCGGTCATCTTCGGGAACTTGTCTACCGAGAACACTTCCAGCAGCTCGCCCTTCAGGCGTGCTTCCAGTTGCAGCTCGGCCAGTTCGCTCAGGTCGACGGCACCCTGGTTGGTCCAGGCCACGTTCGGCAGCAGCGGGAAGATGCCGGCCAGGCTCAGGCCGTGCGGCTTGACCAGGCGGTGCGACAGCAGGTGCAGCTTGAGGTAGGCCTCCGGGGTCGAAGCCAGTGCGGCGTCTTCGGCCAGCAGGGTGGCGACCAGCGGCTTGTGGCTTTCGGCCAGGCGGGTCAGCAGGGCTGCCTGGGCGGCGTCGACGCCTTTGACGGCTTCGGCCAGCTGGGCGGCCTGGGCGTTGCTGAAGGCGATGGCCTGGTTGCCACCTTCGTAGCCGAGGATTGGCGCTACTGCGGCAACCAGCTCGGCGCTCGGGTTGAGCAGGGGCTGTGCGTAGAACACTTCCAGCCAGGTGCCCTGGCGGTTCTGGGAGCCGACGCCGAAGGCCAGGCTGAACAGGGTATTGGACATGTGATTACCTCGTGCGAAATAGGGTAGGGGCTCAGGCCAGCGCGGCGGCGTACAGGTCGGGCTTGAAGCCGACCAGCGTGCGCTCGCCAAGGTCGAGCACCGGGCGCTTGATCATCGACGGCTGGGCATGCATCAGTTCGACGGCCTTGGCCTGGTCGAGGTCGGCCTTGCTGGCGTCATCGAGCTTGCGGAAGGTGGTGCCGGCACGGTTGAGGATGACTTCCCAGCCGTGCTCGTCGCACCAGCGGTTCAGGCTGTCACGGTCGATGCCTTGGGTCTTGTAGTCGTGGAATTCGTAGGCGATGGCTTTGTCTTCGAGCCAGGTGCGCGCCTTCTTCATGGTGTCGCAGGCTTTGATGCCGTAGAGCGTGTAGGTCATTGTGTGCATTGAGGCCACAGGCTGCCCCAATCTCTCCATTTCCGATTTCAGTCGCGGGATTATGCGGGAAGCATTCTCGCGGCGCCACGCCCGTGGCGCCCCTGATTGCTGATCAGGCGGCGACCAGGCGCTGTACTGATCCGATGATCTCATCGCCATGTTGTTGTTCGGCCGTGCGCAGATCGAAGGCGCTCTGCAGGTTGAGCCAGAACTCGGGGGTGGTGTCCAGGCAGATGGACAGGCGCAGTGCCATGTCGGCGGACACACCACCCCGCTCGCGCAGGATATTGTTGACGGTTGGCGTGGCGACGCCGAGCGCCCTGGCCAGTGCAGCGGCACTGAAGCCCATTTCTTTCTGGAAGTCCTCGCGCAGGATTTCACCTGGATGTACTGGACGCATACCGTTCTTGAGCATGATGCACCTCAATGGTAATCGACAATTTCAACGTTGGCCGGGCCGTTTTCGGTCCAGATGAAGCACAGGCGCCATTGATCGTTGATACGAATGCTGTGCTGGCCCGCGCGGTTTCCGCTCAATGCCTCAAGGCGATTGCCAGGTGGCGAGCGCAGGTCCCGAAGTTCTGTTGCGGCTTCCAGAATGGCCAGCTTGCGCTCCACGACAGACTTGATATCCGACCATCGTCGTGTTTTTCCGGTTGTGAAGAGTGCTTCCGTATCAGCACAGCTGAAGCTTCGAATCATCGACCTGAATGCTTAACGTTATTCGTTAAGGTTGATTATACGATCTGCCAGCAGCATTTCAAGCCCGTACCAGGCGGGTAAGCATCGGTAACGATGGCTGGGTATCATCGTGTTACATATTCATCCACCACCTGCGACTATCGTGCAGCGGCCTCGTTTCACTTTACCCCGCTAACATGTTGTTTCAATGGCGATCTCTCGCCCCCGCTGTCGTTTTTGGTTCACAAAGGAAGCTTTCACGGATGCAGTCCGCCTACACCGTCCTCATCCTGCTGACGCTGGTAAGCGTGTCGAAACTGGTCGGGCGGGTGATCCCGTTGCCGCTGCCGCTGGTGCAGATCGCCGCCGGCGCGCTGCTGGCGTGGCCGACCCTGGGCCTGCATGTGGCACTGGACCCCGAATTGTTCCTGTTCCTGTTCCTGCCACCCCTGCTGTTCGCCGACGGCTGGCGCATTCCCAAGCGCGAACTGTGGCGCATCCGTGGGCCCGTGGTGGCGCTGGCCGTGGGGCTGGTGCTGTTCACCGTGGTCGGCGCCGGGTACTTCATCCACTGGCTGTTGCCGAGCATTCCGCTGCCGGTGGCCTTCGCCCTGGCCGCCGTGCTGTCGCCCACCGACGCCGTGGCGGTGTCGGCCATCACCCAGGATCGCCTGCCGACCCCGCTGATGCACATGCTGCAAGGTGAGGCGTTGATGAACGATGCTTCGGGCCTGGTGACCTTCAAATTCGCCCTGGCCGCCGCCATCACCGGGGCATTCTCGCTGGCCGATGCCAGCTTCAGTTTCGTCCTGGTCGCCCTCGGCGGCCTGGCGGTGGGCGTGGCCCTGAGCTGGCTGATCGGCCGCCTGCGTGCCTGGATGATCGCCCGTGGCTGGGATGACCCGGCCACCCATGTGGTGTTCATGCTGCTGTTGCCATTTGCCGCCTATGTCCTGGCTGAACGCCTGGGCGTGTCGGGCATTCTCTCGGCAGTGGCCGCCGGCATGATGCAGAGCTGGCTCGACCTGTTGCCGCGCCAGACCAGCACGCGGCTGCTCAACCGCAGCGTCTGGTCGCTGCTGGAGTTCGCCTTCAATGGCCTGATCTTCCTGCTGTTGGGCCTGCAGCTGCCGGACATCATCAAGGCCGTGGTCAGCCACGAGGCCACCGTCTGGCCGACCCTGGCCTGGCGTTGCCTGGACGTGCTGGCGATCTTCGCCGCGCTGATTCTGCTGCGTTTTGTCTGGGTGCAGAGTATCTGGCGCTCGATCGGCGTGGTGCGCCGCTGGCGTGGCAAGCCGGCGCTGGTGTTGATGCCCACTGCACGCTCCTGCTGGCTGCTGACCTTGGGTGGCGTGCGTGGGGCGGTGACCCTGGCAGGTGTGATGTCGGTACCGTTGCTGATGGGGGCCGGCCAGGCGTTCCCTGAGCGTGACTTGCTGATCTTCATCGCTGCCGGGGTGATCCTGTTGTCGTTGATCAGTGCATGTCTTGCCCTGCCGCTGCTGCTGCGCGGAGTCACCAGAAGCCCGGACGAACGGTTGCATCAGGAAGTGCAGGAAGCCTGGCGACGTACGGCCGAGGCGGCGATCCATGCGCTTGAGGCTGAAGAAGTGATCGACGCAAGCGCGCCTCAGGACGCGGCCCAGGCGACCTTGGCCACGGAGCTGAAGGCGCGGTTGATGGCCGAGTATCGGGATGAACTGGACAGCTACAACGATACGGCCGAGGCACGGGCGCTGGCCGAACAGATGGACTTGCTGGAGCGACGCTTGCGCTTACGCGCGCTGCGGGCGCAGCGGCTGGAGCTGTATAACCTGCATCGCCAGCATCTGGTTGGGGATGAGGTGGTCAGGCAGGTGCTAGGTGAGCTGGATATGAGTGAAGCGAACCTGGGCCAGGTCAGGTAGATCTGCTTGAGGCCATTCGCGGGCAAGTCGGGGCGCAAAGCGCCCCTGTCAGTCAGCGATTCTGCAGGAAAGCGCGAATCCGCTCGGCCGCCTCGATGCACTCGGCCAGCGGCGCAACCAGCGCCATGCGCACCCGGCCAGCCCCCGGGTTCACACCGTCGACGTCACGCGACAGGTACGACCCCGGCACCACGGTCACATGCTGGGCCTCGAACAGGTCGCGGGTGAACGCGGCGTCATCGCCCGGCACCTTGGCCCACAGGTAGAAGCTGCCATCCGGGCGCTGCACGTCGAGCACGGGCTGCAGGATATCGAGCACGGCATCGTACTTGGCACGGTACTGGTCGCGGTTCTCGCGCACATGGGCCTCGTCCTGCCAGGCAGCGATGCTGGCCAGCTGGGTCTGCACCGGCATGGCACAGCCATGGTAGGTGCGGTACAGCAGGAACGGCTTGATGATCGACGCATCACCGGCGACGAAGCCCGAACGCAGGCCCGGCAGGTTGGAGCGCTTGGACAGGCTGTGGAACACCACGCAGCGCTTGAAGTCACTGCGGCCGAGCTCGGCGCAGGCGCTCAGCAGGCCCGGTGGCGGCGCGTCTTCGTCGAAGTACAGCTCGCTGTAGCACTCGTCGGCGGCGATCACGAAGTCGTGCTCGTCGGCCAGGGCGATCAGCTTCTTCAGGGTGTCCATCGGCACCAGCGCGCCGGTGGGGTTGCCCGGCGAGCACAGGAAGAGGATCTGGCAGCGCTTCCAGACCTCGGCCGGCACGGCGTCGAAGTCCGGGTTGAAGCCGTTGTCTTCCAGGCAGGGCAGGTAGTGCGGGGTAGCACCGGCCAGCAGCGCTGCGCCCTCGTAGATCTGGTAGAACGGGTTGGGGCTGACTACCAGGCCGTCATCGGCACGGTTGACCACGGCCTGGGTGAAGGCGAACAGGGCTTCGCGGGTGCCATTGACCGGCAGGATATGGTGGTCGGCATCCAGCCAGCCGGCTGGCACGCCGAAACGGCGCTCGCACCACTGGCCGATGGCCTGGCGCAGGGCCGGCAGGCCGAGGGTGCTCGGGTACACCGCCAGCTTGTCGAGGTTGTCAGCCATGGCCTGGGCGACGAATGCCGGCGATTCGTGCTTCGGCTCACCGATCGACAGGGCGATGGCGCGTTTGTCCGCCGCCGGCTTCACGGTGCCCAGCAGGGCGCGCAGTTTCTCGAACGGGTAGGGCTGAAGCTGGGTCAAGGCATGGTTCATCGGCGCAAGGTCTCGTCAATCGTCTAATCGTTAAAAAGTCACGCGGGTCGGGCTGGCATCGCTGGCCTGGCCGGCCTGCAGCTGCTGCACGATGGCTTCCTGCAGGCGGCTGCACAGCTGCGGGTCGGACAGCGGCTGGTTGTCGGCATCGGTGATGAAGAACACGTCCTCCACCCGCTCGCCGAGGGTGGCGATCTTGGCGTTCTGCAGCGACAGGTCGAACTCCAGGAAGATCCGCCCGATCCGCGCCAGCAGGCCAGGGCGGTCCGGTGCGGTGATCTCGAGGATGGTCACCGGGCGCTGGGCATCGTTGAGGATGGTCACCTGCGGCGGGAAGTTGAAGTGCTTGAGCTGGCGCGGCACTCGGCGCTGGATGATGGTCGGGTAGTCTTCCGGGTTGCGCAGCGCTTCGGTCAGGCCGTCGCGGATCTGCTTGACCCGCTGCGGGTTGTCGCCGATCGAGCCACCGTCGTTGTCGAGCACGATGTAGGTGTCGAGGGTGAACTGGCTGCTCGAGGTGATGATCCGCGCATCATGGATGTTCAGGTTCAGCTGCGACATGGCCGCCACGGTCACGGCGAAGAAGTCGTGCTGGTCGGGCGCGTAGATGAAGATCTGCGTGCCGCCCTCGAATTCGCGCTGGGTGGTTTCCTTGATCAGCACCAGCGGCCCGCCATCGGCCGGTTGCTGGAGGATGGCATCGCTGTGCCAGGCCACGTCGGCGGCGGTGTGCTTGAGGAAGTAGTCATCGCCCAGCTGCGACCACAGCTGCTCGACATCATCCGGGTCGGTGCCCTCGCGCACGAGGATGTCCAGCGCGGCCGACTGGGTCTGGCGGATCTGCTCCTCGCGATCCAGCGGGTTTTCCAGGCCGCGGCGCAGGGCACGCTTGGTCTCGGTGTACAGCTGCCGCAGCAGGCTGGCGCGCCAGGAGTTCCACAGGCTGGGGTTGGTGGCGTTGATGTCGGCCACGGTCAGCACATAGAGGTAGTCCAGGCGCGTTTCGTCGCCCACATGCAGGGCGAAATCGTTGATCACCTGCGGGTCGGACAGGTCCTTGCGCTGGGCGGTGGTCGACATCACCAGGTGGTTCTGCACCAGCCAGACGATCAACCGGCTGTCCCAGGCCGGCAGCTGGTGGCGCTCGCAGAACTTCTGCGCATCCACCGCACCGATCTCCGAGTGGTCGCCCTGGCGGCCCTTGCCGATGTCGTGGTACAGGCCGGCCAGGTAGATCAGTTCGGGCTTGGGCAGGCGGCCCATGAGCTTGCTGGCCAGCGGGAATTTCTCGGACACCGGCGTGTACTGCAGCTTGCGCAGGTGCTTGATGAGGTTGAGGGTGTGCGCATCGACCGTGTAGATGTGGAACAGGTCGTGCTGCATCTGCCCGACGATCAGGCCGAACTCCGGCAGGTAGCGGCCGAGGATGCCGTAGCGGTTCATCCGCCGCAGGTTGCGGTGGATGCCGATCTCGCACTTGAACAGCTCGATGAACAGGCTGGTGTTGCGGATGTCGTTGCGGAAGGTGTCGTCGATCAGGTGCCGGTGCTCGCGCAGCAGGCGCACGGTGTCGGCGCGCACGCCCTTGATCTCCGGGTGCTGGGCCATCAGCACGAAGATCTCCAGCATGGCGAACGGGGTGCGCTTGAACACGTTCGGCCTGACCGCTTCGATATAACCGTCGTGCAGGCGGAAGCGCGCGTTCAGCGGCTGGGTGGTGCCGCTGTCGTCATCGGCGAGGATGACTTCTTCGAAGTGCTGGATGATCAGGTCGCACAACTGGCTGATGCTCATCACCACCCGGTAGTACTGCTGCATGAACTGTTCGATGGCGCGCTTGGGGTTGTCGTCGCTGTAGCCGAGCAGCGCGGCGATGCTGCGCTGGTGGTCGAACAGCAGGCGGTCCTCGGCACGGCCGGCGAGCATGTGCAGGGCATAGCGCACTTTCCACAGGAAGTCCTGGGACGAGGCCAGCAGTTCGTTCTCGCTTTCCAGCAGGAAGCCTTCGCCGGCCAGGGCGTGCAGGTTCAGCGTGCCGTACTGGCGACGGGCCACCCAGAGCACGGTCTGGATATCGCGCAGGCCGCCGGGCGAGCCTTTGACGTTGGGCTCGAGGTTGTACTCGGTGTCGTTGTACTTGTGGTGGCGGGCCTTGAGTTCGGCGCGCTTGGCCAGGAAGAACTCCTTGCTCGGCCACATGTAGGTGGTGCTGGTCACCTCGAGCATGCGCTGGCGCAGGTCTTCGGGGCCGGCGATGGTGCGGCTTTCCATCAGGTTGGTGATCACCGTCAGGTCGGCACGAGCCTGCTCGGCGCATTCGCCGACGGTGCGCACGCTCTGGCCGACCTCCAGGCCGATGTCCCAGAGCAGGGTGAGGAAGCGCTCGATGGCCTCGCGGTACTGCTCATGCTCGGCGGCGCCGAGCAGGATCAGCAGGTCGATGTCCGAGTGCGGGTGCAGTTCACCGCGGCCATAGCCGCCAACCGCCACCAGGGCGATACCGCTCGGGTCGCCCCAGTCGAACTGGTTCCAGGCCTGTTGCAGGATATTGTCGACGAGCCAGGCACGGGCTTCGATCAGCGGGCGGATTTCGCAGCCTGCGCGAAAACGCTTGTCGAGCACCTCGCCGGCCTGGCGGATGGCTTTCTTGAAGGCGGCGATGGGGCTCGCCTTGAGGGCCAGTTCCGCCTGGAACTGGCCGCGGTCGAACAGCTCGGGATCCACCTGGGGCATCGCGTCGCGTTCCTGTCTAGGGGTTGCCTTGGGTGCAATCAGGCCGAGGTGCGCGGGATGGTGTCGTCCTTGCGCAGGGTGAAGATCTCGTAGCCGGTAGCGGTCACCACCAGGGTGTGCTCCCACTGGGCCGAGAGCTTGCGGTCCTTGGTGATGGCGGTCCAGCCGTCGCCCAGCACCTTGGTGTCGGCCTTGCCCTGGTTGATCATCGGCTCGATGGTGAAGGTCATGCCTTCCTTGAGCTCCATGCCGGTGCCGGCGCGGCCGTAGTGGAGGATCTGCGGCTCTTCATGGAACACCTTGCCGATGCCATGGCCACAGAACTCGCGCACCACGGAGAAGCCGTTCTTCTCGGCGTGCTTCTGGATCACTTCACCGATGTCGCCCAGGCGGCAGCCCGGCTTGACCAGCTCGATGGCCTTGTACATGCATTCCTGGGTGACCTTGGACAGGCGTTCGGCCCAGACCGGCACGGTGCCGACGTGGAACATGCGGCTGGTGTCGCCGTGGTAGCCGTCCTTGATCACGGTGACATCGATGTTGAGCGTGTCACCGTCCTTGAGCGGCTTGTCGTTGGGGATGCCGTGGCAGACCACATGGTTGATCGAGGTGCAGATCGACTTCGGGTAGCCCTTGTAGTTGAGGGGCGCCGGGATGGCCTGCTGGACGTTGACGATGTAGTCGTGGCACAGGCGGTCGAGCTCTTCGGTGGTGACGCCGGGCTTGACGTGTTCCTCGATCATTTCCAGCACCTCGGCGGCCAGGCGGCCGGCGATGCGCATCTTCTCGATGTCTTCTGCAGTCTTGATGGTGACGGTCATTACAGGCTCTCTACGGCGCCGCAGGCGGCGCGAACAAACGGGAAAGGCCGGATTCTAGCAGAGCAGGGCGGCATTCTGTCGGGATAAAGGCGGCCATGCTGCGGTCTATAGGAGGCATTCTGGCCTGTTTGCCAGGGTGCTGCAAAAACTGCTGACGGACGCGACCTGATCCGGGTTCCGTTCGCTCGCGGTCTGTGGTATAAAATGCGCCGCTTTCGGGGACGACCCCGTCAGCTCCAAACCCACACACGTGTCGACACGATGACCTGGGTGCCCCGGATCGCATGATTCGTGGGTTGGTCATTGGGATACGTGGAGGCCCAACCCGACTTATCAAGGAACTATCATGTCCCAAGTCAACATGCGCGATATGCTGAAGGCCGGTGTGCACTTCGGCCACCAGACCCGTTACTGGAACCCGAAAATGGGCAAGTACATTTTCGGCGCGCGTAACAAGATCCACATCATCAACCTGGAAAAAACCCTGCCGATGTTCAACGACGCTCTGTCGTTCGTAGAGCGCCTGGCCCAGGGCAAGAACAAGATCCTGTTCGTCGGCACCAAGCGTTCCGCCGGCAAGATCGTTGCCGAGCAAGCTGCTCGCGCAGGTTCGCCATACGTTGACCACCGTTGGTTGGGCGGCATGCTGACCAACTACAAGACCATCCGTGCTTCGATCAAGCGTCTGCGCGACCTGGAAACCCAGGCCGAAGATGGCACCTTCGCCAAGCTGACCAAGAAAGAAGCCCTGATGCGTTCGCGCGATCTGGAAAAGCTGGACCGCAGCCTGGGTGGTATCAAGGACATGGGCGGCCTGCCTGATGCCCTGTTCGTGATCGACGTTGACCACGAGCGCATTGCTATCACCGAAGCCAACAAGCTGGGCATCCCGGTTATCGGCGTTGTCGATACCAACAGCAGCCCAGAAGGCGTTGACTTCGTTATCCCAGGTAACGATGACGCCATCCGCGCTATCGAGCTGTACATGACTTCGATGGCTGACGCCGTCATCCGCGGCCGCAACAACGTTGCCGGCGGCACTGAAGTCTACGCTGAAGAAGCGGCTGCACCTGCTGCTGAGTAATAGGCGCTAGCGTCTACTTGGCACGCGAAAAGGGGGCTCTGCCCCCTTTTTGCCACCTTGAAATCCTGCTGTCAGCAACGGCCCCGCATGATGGGCGAGCTGATATAAAGGCAGCGATTTGCAGAATTTAACGCCCGTGACGAGCGGGTGGAATGGTTGAAAAACTTTCCAAGAGGATTTTGAAATGGCAGCAATTACTGCGGCGCTGGTCAAAGAACTGCGCGAGCGTACCGGCGAAGGCATGATGGATTGCAAAAAGGCCCTGGAAAAGGCCGGCGGCGACATCGAGAAAGCCATTGACGACATGCGTGCCTCGGGCGCCATCAAGGCCGCCAAGAAGGCTGGCAACGTGGCTGCTGAAGGCGCTATCGCCGTCAAGACCGACGGCAAAGCCGCCGTTCTGCTGGAAGTGAACTCGCAGACCGACTTCCTGGCCCTGCAAGACGACTTCAAGAACTTCGTGGCCGAAAGCCTGGAAGAAGCCTTCGCTCAGAAGCTGACCGACGCTGCCCCGCTGATCGCCTCGCGTGAAGCTGCTCGTGAAGCCCTGGTTGCCAAGTGCGGCGAGAACGTCAACATCCGTCGCCTGGTGCGCGTTGAAGGTGACGTCGTTGGCGCCTACCTGCACGGCAACAAGATCGGCGCTGCCGTTGTCCTGAAGGGCGGCGACATCGAGCTGGCCAAGAACATCGCCATGCACGTTGCAGCCTCGAACCCAGAGTTCCTGGATTCGTCGGAAATCTCCGCCGAGGCCATCGAGCGCGAGAAGGGCGTCTTCCTGCAGCTGAACGCTGACAAGATCGCCGGCAAGCCGGAAAACATCGTTGAGAACATGGTCAACGGTCGTATCGCCAAGTTCAAGGCCGAAGCCTCGCTGAAAGAGCAAGCCTTCGTCATGAACCCAGAAGTCAAAGTTGGCGAGCTGGCCAAGAAAGCCGGCGCTGAAATCGTTTCCTTCACCTACTTCAAGGTTGGCGAAGGCATCGAGAAGCCGGTCGACGACTTCGCTGCTGAAGTTGCCGCTCAGGTAGCCGCTGCCAAGCAGTAAGACAGCCCCGTCTGTCGCCCCAAAGAGGCTGCCCGCTCACGCGCGCAGCCTCTTTGTCAAAACGGCAAAGGGTTTATAAGGCCCGATGCTGCTGGCACCAAAACGGTGCCACGCTACAGTTAGCAAGCCGAAAACGGCTCGCACGAATTTTCTAAAAGTACGCCGCAGGAGAGACTCGCAATGGCTCAGCAGGTGAGTGGTCGCCAACCTCGCTATAAACGCATTTTGCTCAAACTTAGCGGCGAGGCCCTGATGGGCTCGGAAGACTTCGGGATCGATCCGAAGGTGCTGGATCGCATGGCCCTTGAAGTCGGCCAGCTGGTAGGGATCGGCGTTCAGGTCGGCCTGGTGATCGGTGGTGGCAACCTGTTCCGCGGCGCAGCGCTCAGCGCAGCCGGCATGGACCGCGTCACCGGCGACCACATGGGCATGCTGGCTACCGTGATGAACGGCCTGGCCATGCGCGATGCGCTGGAGCGTTCGAACATCCCGGCCCTGGTCATGTCGGCCATTTCCATGGTTGGCGTCACCGATCATTACGATCGTCGCAAAGCTATTCGCCACCTCAACTCCGGGGATGTGGTAATTTTCTCTGCCGGTACCGGCAACCCGTTCTTCACCACCGACTCTGCAGCCTGCCTGCGCGCCATCGAAATCGATGCCGACGTGGTGCTGAAGGCGACCAAGGTCGATGGCGTGTACACTGCCGACCCATTCAAGGATCCGCATGCCGAGAAGTTCGATCACCTGACCTATGACGAGGTCTTGGATCGCAAGTTGGGTGTGATGGACCTGACCGCAATTTGCCTGTGCCGTGACCACAAGATGCCATTGCGGGTATTCAACATGAACAAGCCTGGCGCCCTGCTGAACATCGTGGTGGGTGGCGCTGAAGGTACTCTGATCGAGGAAGGCCAAGCATGATCAACGACATCAAGAAAGACGCGCAGGAGCGCATGGGCAAGTCCATCGAAGCCCTGGCACGCAACCTGGCGGCGATCCGTACCGGTCGCGCCCACCCAAGCATCCTGGACAGTGTCAAGGTCACGGCCTGGGGCAGCGAGATGCCGCTGAACCAGGTAGCTGCGATCACCGTCGAAGACGCCCGCACCCTGAAGATCGTCGCGCACGACAAGAACCTCAGCGCGGCCATCGAGAAGGCCATCCTGACCTCCGACCTGGGCCTGAACCCGTCCAGCGCCGGTACCACCATCCGCGTCCCGATGCCGGCCCTGACCGAAGAGACCCGCAAGGGCTACACCAAGCAGGCCAGCGGCGTTGCCGAAGACGCCAAGGTGGCCGTGCGCAACGTGCGTCGTGATGCCCTGGGTGACCTGAAGAAGCTGACCAAGGACAAGGAAATCAGCGAAGACGAAGAACGTCGCGCCGCTGATGAAATCCAGAAGCTGACCGACAAGTTCATTGCTGAAGTCGATGCTGCTTACAAAGCCAAGGAAAAGGACCTGATGGCCGTTTAAGGCCGAGGTTTTTTAATGGAAAAGTCCAAGTTGGCGGCACCATCGTCGGTGCCGCGTCATGTCGCGATCATCATGGATGGCAACAACCGCTGGGCGAAGAAGCGCCTTTTGCCCGGCGTCGCCGGGCACAAGGCCGGCGTCGATGCGGTGCGCGCGGTCATCGAGGTGTGTGCCGAATCCGGGGTCGAGGTGCTGACCCTGTTCGCGTTCTCCAGTGAGAACTGGCAGCGCCCGGCCGACGAGGTCGGGGCGTTGATGGAGCTGTTCTTCTCGGCCTTGCGCCGTGAGGCCCGGCGCCTCAACGAGAACAACATCAGCCTGCGCATCATCGGCGACCGTTCGCGTTTCCACCCCGAACTGCAGGCTGCCATGCGCGAAGCCGAGGCGCTGACCGCGGGCAGCAACCGCTTCATCCTGCAGATCGCCGCCAACTACGGCGGTCAGTGGGATATCGCCCAGGCCGCCCAGCGCCTGGCGCGTGAGGTTCAGGCCGGCCATCTGCGCCCGGACGACATCACCCCGGGCCTGCTGCAGACCTGCCTGGCCACAGGCGAGCTGCCCTTGCCCGACCTGTGCATCCGCACCGGTGGCGAGCACCGTATCAGCAACTTCCTGCTGTGGCAGCTGGCCTACGCCGAGCTGTACTTCTCCGACCTCTACTGGCCGGATTTCAAACACGAGGCCATGCGCAAAGCCCTGGCCGATTTCGCTTCGCGCCAGCGCCGCTTCGGTAAGACCAGCGAGCAGGTCGAGGCTGGAGCTCGTGCTTAATGCTTAAACAACGCATCATTACTGCGCTGATCCTGTTGCCGGTCGCGCTGGGCGGTTTCTTCCTGCTCAACGGTGGGGACTTCGCCCTGTTCATCGGCTTCGTGGTGACCCTCGGTGCCTGGGAGTGGGCGCGCCTGGCCGGGCTTGTGGCCCAGCCGCTGCGCATCGCCTATGCCGCCGTGGTCGCCGGAGCGCTGATGCTGCTCCACCTCATGCCGGATCTGGCACCCTGGGTGCTCGGCGCTTCTGTCATCTGGTGGGGGCTGGCCACCTGGCTGGTGTTGACCTATCCGCGCAGCAGCGAGCTGTGGGCCAGTGCGGCCTGCAAGCTGCTGATCGGCCTGCTGATCCTGTTGCCGGCCTGGCAAGGGCTGATCCTGCTCAAGCACTGGCAGTTGGGTAACTGGCTGATCCTGTCGGTCATGGTGCTGGTCTGGGCGGCCGATATCGGTGCCTATTTCTCCGGCCGTGCCTTCGGCAGGCGCAAGCTTGCGCCGCAGGTGAGCCCGGGCAAGAGCTGGGAAGGCGTCTATGGCGGCCTGGCGGTCAGCCTGGTGATCACCCTGGTGGTCGGCATCAGCCGTGACTGGGGCTTCGGCCAGCTTCTGCTGGGGCTGCTGGGTGCTGCGCTGGTGGTTATGTCGTCGGTGATCGGCGATCTGACCGAGAGCATGTTCAAGCGCCGTGCCGGCATCAAGGACAGCAGCAACCTGCTGCCAGGCCATGGTGGTGTGCTCGATCGCATCGACAGCCTGACGGCAGCGATCCCGATCTTTGCCGTGCTGCTGTGGGCCGCCGAATGGGGTGTGATGTGAGCAGCGTGCAGCGTATTACCGTCCTGGGTGCTACCGGCTCGATCGGCCTCAGCACCCTCGACGTGATTGCACGGCACCCCGAGCGTTACCAGGTCTTCGCGCTGAGCGGCTATTCGCGCATCGACGAGCTGTTGGCCCTGTGCGTCAAGCACCGTCCGGTGTATGCCGTGGTGCCCAATGGCGAGGCCGCTGCGCGCCTGCGTGATGGCCTGATAGGTGCCGGCTGTGCCACGCAGGTGCTGGAAGGGGAGGCGGGCCTCTGTGAGGTCGCAGCGGCCCCTGAAGTGGATGCGGTGATGGCGGCCATTGTCGGTGCTGCCGGCTTGCGCCCGACCCTGGCAGCGGTCGAGGCAGGCAAGAAGGTATTGCTGGCCAACAAGGAAGCGCTGGTGATGTCCGGCGCGTTGTTCATGGACGCCGTGCGTCGCAGTGGGGCGGTGCTGTTGCCGATCGACAGCGAGCACAATGCGATCTTCCAGTGCCTGCCCGGCGATTATGCCCGTGGCCTGAGCCAGGTTGGCGTGCGCCGCATCCTGCTGACTGCCTCGGGTGGGCCGTTCCGCGAGACGCCCCAGGCGGCCCTGGTCGACGTCACGCCGGAGCAGGCCTGCGCCCACCCCAACTGGTCCATGGGCCGGAAGATTTCGGTGGACTCGGCCAGCATGATGAACAAGGGCCTGGAGCTGATCGAAGCCTGCTGGCTGTTCGATGCGGCGCCGGCCAAGGTCGAAGTGGTGGTGCATCCGCAAAGCGTGATCCACTCGCTGGTCGATTACGTCGATGGTTCGGTGCTGGCCCAGTTGGGCAATCCGGACATGCGCACCCCGATCGCCAACGCCCTGGCCTGGCCAGAGCGTATCGATTCGGGGGTTGCCCCGCTGGACTTGTTCGCCATCGCCCGTCTGGACTTCCAGGCGCCGGACGAACAACGCTTCCCCTGCCTGCGCCTTGCGCGCCAGGCGGCCGAGGCCGGGAACAGTGCACCTGCGGTGCTTAACGCGGCCAACGAGGTCGCGGTCGAGGCATTTCTCCAGCGGCGTATCCGCTTCCCGGAGATCGCGGGTATGATCGAACAGGTGCTGGATCAGGAACCTGTGGTGCCGCTGCTGTCGCTGGAGGCCGTGTTCGCGGCCGACCAGCGCGCCCGCGAGCTGGCTCGCGAGTGGCTGAGGCGTCACGGCCGTTGAGGCTGGTCGTTCTGCCAGGGTTCTGCTGAACGTCATTCGGAGATTGATATGACTGCGCTCTACATGATTGTCGGCACCCTGGTGGCCCTGGGTGTATTGGTCACGTTCCACGAATTCGGCCACTTCTGGGTCGCCCGCCGTTGCGGGGTCAAGGTGCTGCGCTTCTCCGTCGGCTTCGGCACGCCGCTGCTGCGCTGGCACGACCGCCAGGGCACCGAGTTCGTGGTGGCGGCGATCCCGCTGGGCGGCTACGTCAAGATGCTGGACGAGCGTGAAGGCGATGTGCCTGCGGCGCTCGCCCATCAGTCTTTCAATCGCAAGTCGGTGCGTCAGCGCATCGCGATCGTGGCGGCAGGCCCGATTGCCAACTTCCTCCTGGCCATCGTCTTCTTCTGGCTGTTGGCCATGCTCGGCACCCAGCAGGTCCGCCCGGTCATCGGCGCGGTCGAATCCGGGAGCCTGGCCGCGTCGGCCGGCCTCGCCGCTGGTCAGGAAATTGTATCTATTGATGGCAAGGCGACCAGCGGTTGGTCGGCGGTCAATCTGCAACTGGTTCGGCGTCTGGGCGAGAGCGGCACACTGCAGGTAGGTGTGCGCGACGAGGGTGCCAGTGCCGAGCGCCAGCTGCAGGTGAAACTGGACCATTGGCTTAAGGGGGCTGACGAGCCGGACCCTATCCAGTCGCTTGGCCTGCGCCCGTGGCGGCCGGCGGTGTCGCCGGTACTGGCCGAGATCGATCCGAGAGGCCCGGCCGCTGCCGCTGGTCTGAAGACTGGCGACAGGTTGCTTGCGCTCGACGGTGCTGCGCTGAGTGATTGGCAGCAGGTGGTGGACAGCGTTCGCGCCCGCCCGGATGCCCAGGTGGTGCTGCGTGTCGAGCGCGATGGTGCGGCCCTGGATGTGCCGGTCACGCTGGCTCGCAAAGGTGAAGGCAAGGCGGCCGGCGGCTATCTCGGGGCCGGTGTCAAGGGCGGCGAATGGCCGGCCAGCATGCTTCGCGAAGTCAGCTATGGCCCGCTGGAGGCCGTGGGGGAGGGCCTCTCGCGGACCTGGAACATGAGTGTTCTGACCCTCGAGTCGCTGAAGAAAATGCTGTTCGGGGAGCTCTCGGTAAAAAACTTGAGCGGACCGATAACCATTGCTAAAGTGGCGGGCGCTTCAGCCCAGTCCGGCGTGGGGGATTTCCTGAATTTCCTGGCCTACCTGAGCATTAGCCTGGGGGTTCTTAACCTGCTGCCCATTCCAGTACTGGATGGGGGGCATTTGCTGTTTTACCTGGTCGAGTGGGCGCGCGGTCGTCCGCTGTCGGAACGGGTGCAAGGTTGGGGGGTCCAGATCGGTATCAGTTTGGTCGTAGGGGTGATGTTGCTCGCCCTGATCAACGATCTGGGTCGACTTTAAAAGCTTCGCTCAATTGCGAACCTGCCGCCTCCATGCGGCGGGTTGTTTATTGCCAGTTGGAATAAAAGGACTTCATGAAACGTCTGCTGCTAACTGCGGTCATGTCCGCACTGATGATCGCTGAAGTTCACGCCGAGTCCTTCACTATCTCCGATATTCGCGTCAACGGCCTGCAGCGGGTATCCGCTGGCAGCGTGTTCGGCGCCTTGCCGCTCAACGTCGGCGACCAGGCCGACGATCGCCGCCTGGTGGACTCC
>NZ_NEHW01000001.1 GCF_002112505.1 Pseudomonas sp. R28(2017) | reverse complement strand
CGTCGAAGAGCAGGCCTCCGGCTCGATCACCGCCAGCGTCGGCTTCGCCCAGAGCGCCGGCCTGATCCTCGGCGGTTCGATCAGCCAGAGCAACTTCCTCGGTACCGGCAACAAGGTGTCCATCGGCCTGACCCGTTCGGAATACCAGACCCGCTACAACTTTGGCTTCGTTGATCCCTACTTCACTGCCGACGGCGTGAGCCTGGGCTACAACGCCTTCTACCGCAGCACCGACTACAGCGACCTTGACGTCGACGTGGCCAGCTACGCCGTAGACAGCCTGGGTGCCGGTGTCAGCCTCGGCTACCCGATCAGCGAAACCTCGCGCCTGACCTATGGCCTGAGCGTGCAGCAAGACAAGATCAAGACCGGTAAATATACCGTTGACGAGATCTTCGACTTCCTCAAGGAGGAAGGCGACAGCTTCACCAACTTCAAGGCCTCGATCGGCTGGTCCGAGTCGACCCTGAACAAAGGCGTACTGGCCACCCGTGGTCACTCCCAGAGCCTGACGCTCGAAAGCACCATCCCGGGCAGCGACCTGTCGTTCTACAAGCTCGACTACCGCGGCCAGTTGTTCAAGCCGATCACCAACGACTACACCCTGCGCCTGCACACCGAACTGGGCTATGGTGATGGTTTCGGTGGCACGTCGGGCCTGCCGTTCTACGAGAACTACTACGCGGGTGGCTTCAACTCCGTTCGCGGCTTCAAGGACAGCAGCCTGGGCCCGCGCAGCACGCCGAGTACCGGCAAGAACCCGGGCACCATTGCCGACCCGGACCAGGATCCGCTGCCGTTCGGTGGTAACGTGCTGGTGCAAGGTGGTGTCGAGTTGCTGTTCCCGCTGCCGTTCGTCAAGGACCAGCGTTCCCTGCGCACCTCCGTGTTCTGGGATGTGGGTAACGTGTTCGACACCAACTGCGGCAGCAAGCCGGATTGCGAAAAGGTCGGTTTCTCGGGCATGGCCAGTTCGGTCGGCCTGGGTGTGACCTGGATTACTGCTCTGGGCCCGTTGAGCTTCAGCCTGGCAATGCCGGTGAAGAAGCCGGACGATGCCGATACCCAGGTGTTCCAATTCTCTCTGGGCCAGACCTTCTAAGGTCGGCCCTTGCTTAACGACAACGGTTTTTCCAGGAGTGCATCGTGCGTAAATTGGCTCAACTGGCCGTAGTGGCCGCGGCGCTGGTCGCCACCCCGGCTTTCGCCGAAATGAAGGTCGCCGTGCTGAACTATCAGATGGCCCTGCTCGAATCCGATGCCGCCAAGAAGTACGCGGTCGATGCCGAGAAGAAATTCGGCCCGCAACTGACCAAGCTGAAAAGCCTGGAAAGCAGCGCCAAGGGCATCCAGGACCGCCTGATCAAGGGCGGCGACAAGATGCAGCAGCAGGAGCGTGAGCGCCTGGAGCTCGAATTCAAGCAGAAAGCCCGTGACTTCCAGTTCCAGTCCAAGGAACTGAACGAGGCCAAGGCCGTGGCTGACCGCGACATGCTCAAGCAGCTGAAGCCGAAGCTGGACGGCGCTGTCGAGGAAGTGATCAAGAAGGGCGGCTACGACCTGGTTCTCGAGCGCGGCGCGGTCATCGATGTCAAACCTCAGTACGACATCACCCGCCAAGTCATCGAGCGCATGAACCAAGCGCGTTGATATGACCGTGACCATGACGCTCGGCCAGCTGGCCGAGGCCCTCGGGGCCACACTCAAAGGCCCTGAGGCGCTGCAGATTACCGGGCTGGCTACCTTGCAGGAGGCCGGCCCCGGTCAATTGAGCTTCCTCGCCAACCCGCAATACCGCAAATACCTGGACAACTGCCAGGCTGCCGCGGTGCTGCTCAAGGCCGCGGACGCCGAAAGCTTTGCCGGCAATGCCCTGATCGTGGCCGACCCGTACCTGGCGTATGCACGCATTTCCCACCTGTTCGACCCCAAACCCAAGGCTGTGGCGGGTATTCATCCCAGCGCCGTGGTGGCGGAGGATGCACAGGTGGATGCCAGCGCCAGTATCGGGCCGTTCGCGGTCATCGAAAGCGGTGCGCGCATCGGCGCCAACGTCAGCATCGGTGCGCATTGCTTCATCGGTGCCCGTTGCGTGGTCGGTGAAGGTGGCTGGCTGGCACCGCGCGTCACGCTGTATCACGACGTGACCATCGGCAAGCGAGTGGTCATCCAGTCGGGTGCCGTGATCGGTGGCGAGGGCTTCGGCTTCGCCAACGAGAAGGGCATCTGGCGCAAGATCGCCCAGATTGGCGGCGTCACCCTTGGCGATGACGTGGAAATCGGCGTCAACACCGCCGTTGACCGTGGCGCGCTGTCCGATACCCGGATCGGTGATGGGGTCAAGCTCGACAACCAGATTCAGATCGCCCACAACGTGCAGATCGGTGACCACACGGCCATGGCCGCCTGTGTCGGGATCTCCGGCAGTGCGCGCATCGGCAAGCATTGCATGCTGGCGGGTGGCGTCGGCCTGGTGGGGCATATCGATATCTGCGATAACGTATTCGTCTCCGGGATGACCATGGTGACCCGTTCGATCACCGAACCCGGCTCCTATTCATCCGGCACGGCCATGCAGCCCCTGGCTGACTGGCGCAAGAGCGCGGCGCGTATCCGCCAGCTCGATGACATGGCCAAGCGGCTCCAGCAGCTGGAAAAACGTGTCGATACCGTGACCTCAGGTGGCCAGCCGACATCAGAAGGCTGATACCATTTCCTGAGCAAGAGTGAACAGTCGCTAGCTGGCTCCTCTTTGGATTGCAAAAGGAGCGTGTGGTCAGCACCTGCGCTCCCTATTCTTATTACAGGCTTCCCCCCGAAATGATGGACATCAACGAGATTCGCGAATACCTGCCTCACCGCTACCCGTTCCTGCTGGTAGATCGCGTGACGGATCTGGACTTCGAGGCCCAGAGCATTCGTGCCTACAAGAATGTCAGCATCAACGAGCCGTTTTTCAATGGCCATTTCCCGGCGCACCCGATCATGCCGGGCGTCCTGATCATCGAAGCCATGGCCCAGGCGGCCGGCATCCTTGGTTTCAAGATGCTCGATGCCAAGCCGGCCGATGGCACCCTGTACTACTTCGTCGGTTCCGACAAGCTGCGTTTCCGCCAGCCGGTACTGCCAGGTGACCAGCTGGTGCTGGAAGCCAAGTTTCTCAGCCGCAAGAGCATGATCTGGAAGTTCGAGTGCCGTGCCCTGGTTGACGGCAAGCCGGTCTGCTCGGCTGAAATCACCTGCGCGGAACGCTCCCTATGAGTTCGATTGATCCGCGGGCGATCATCGATCCGTCGGCCAAGCTGGCCGATGGCGTCGAGGTTGGCCCGTGGTCGATCGTCGGCCCGGATGTCGAAATCGGCGAGGGCACCGTCATTGGCCCGCATGTGGTGCTCAAGGGGCCGACCCGGATTGGCAAGCACAACCGCATCTACCAGTTTTCCTCGATCGGTGAAGACACCCCTGACCTCAAGTACAAGGGTGAGCCGACGCGCCTGGTGATCGGCGACCACAACGTGATCCGCGAAGGTGTGACCATTCACCGTGGCACGGTCCAGGACCGCGCGGAAACCACCCTGGGTGATCACAACCTGATCATGGCCTATGCCCACATCGGCCACGACAGCGTCATCGGCAACCATTGCATCCTGGTCAACAACACCGCGCTGGCCGGGCATGTGCACGTGGGCGACTGGGCGATCCTGTCCGGTTTCACCCTGGTGCACCAGTACTGCCACATCGGTGCCCATGCGTTCTCTGGCATGGGCACGGCGATCGGCAAGGACGTGCCGGCTTTCGTCACGGTATTCGGCAGCCCTGCCGAAGCGCGCAGCATGAACTTCGAAGGCATGCGCCGCCGTGGCTTCAGCGACGAGGTCATCCACGCGCTGCGCCGTTCCTACAAGATCGTCTATCGCCAGGGCCTGACCGTGGAAGAGGCGATCAAGGAACTGGACGAGCTGGCTGCCAAGCACGAGCAGGTCGAACTGTTCCGCCAGTCGATCGTGAACTCCGCCCGCGGCATCACCCGCTGACATGGCGCAGCTTTGCGTAGCCCTGGTCGCGGGTGAGGCCAGCGGCGATATTCTCGGTTCCGGTCTGATGCGCGCCCTCAAGGCGCGCCATCCTGATGTGCGTTTCATCGGTGTCGGCGGCCCGTTGATGGAGGCTGAAGGCCTGCAGTCGTACTTCCCCATGGAGCGTCTCGCGGTCTTCGGTCTGGTCGAGGTGTTGGGGCGTCTGCGTGAGCTGCTGAAGCGGCGCAAGTTGCTGATCCAGACGCTGATCGACGAAAAGCCGGACGTGTTCATCGGCATTGATGCACCTGATTTCACCCTCAATATCGAGCTGAAACTGCGCCAGGCCGGGATAAAAACCGTGCACTACGTCAGCCCTTCCGTGTGGGCGTGGCGGCAGAAGCGCGTGCTGAAGATTCGCGAGGGCTGCGATCTGATGCTGACGCTATTGCCTTTCGAGGCGCGTTTTTACGAAGAGCAGGGCGTGCCCGTGCGCTTCGTGGGCCACCCGCTGGCCAATACCATTCCGTTGTCCGCCGACCGCCAGGCGGCGCGTCAAGCGCTGGGGCTGGGCGAGGGGCCGCTGGTTGCCTTGATGCCAGGCAGCCGTGGAGGTGAAGTTGGGCGCCTGGGGGCTCTGTTTCTCGATGCTGCCCAGCGTCTGCGCGAGTTGGTGCCGGGTGTGCGTTTCGTGCTGCCGTGTGCCAACGCTGCGCGTCGTGCCCAGATCGAACAGATGCTGGTCGGCCGCGACCTGCCGCTGACCCTGCTCGATGGGCAGTCACACCAGGCGCTGGCAGCGTGTGATGCGGTGCTGATCGCTTCCGGGACCGCCACGCTGGAGGCGCTGCTGTACAAGCGTCCCATGGTTGTGGCTTATCGCCTGGCAACATTGACCTACTGGATTCTCAAGCGCCTCGTGAAGAGCCCATACGTGTCATTGCCCAATCTGTTGGCTCAGCGTGAGGTGGTGCCGGAGTTGCTGCAGGATGCTGCCACCAGTGAAGCCCTGGCACAGACCTTGGCACCGCTGGTGAACGATGGCCGCCAGCAGACCGAGTACTTCGACCAGATTCACCGCACCTTGCGCCGCGACGCCTCCAACCAGGCGGCCGACGCGGTGCTGGCCTTGCTCAAGGACCGCTGACATGCAGATTGGACTGGACTTCAACCTGGTCGAAGACCTGGTCGCCGGCGTTGACGAAGTCGGCCGCGGCCCGCTGTGCGGTGCGGTGGTCACGGCGGCGGTGATCCTCGACCCGGCGCGGCCGATTCTCGGCCTGAACGATTCGAAGAAGCTCACCGAAGCCAAGCGCGAAGCGCTGTTCGACGAGATCTGCGAAAAAGCCCTGAGCTTTTGCATCGCCCGCGCCGAAGTCGAGGAAATCGACCGGCTGAACATCCTGCAGGCCACCATGCTGGCCATGCAGCGAGCGGTGGAAGGGCTGCATGTAACCCCGAAGCTGGCACTGATCGACGGTAACCGTTGCCCGAAACTGGCGGTGCCGGCAGCTCCGGTGGTCAAGGGCGATAGCCAGGTGCCGGCGATTGCCGCAGCATCGATCCTGGCCAAGGTAACCCGCGATCGGGAGATGAGCGCGTTCGAGCTGATCTATCCGGGGTACGGCATCGGTGGGCACAAGGGCTACCCTACGCCGGTACACCTTGAAGCCTTGGCGCGTCTTGGGCCTACGCCCATTCATCGGCGCTCCTTCGCCCCGGTGCGGGCGGCCTGGGAAGCCCATATGGGCGTTACCGATTCCCTGATCTGACGGATGGGGCCGCTTTGCGGCCCTTCGCGGGCAAGCCCGCTCCCACTGGGCCCCCCACAGGATTCAGATCTTGTGCTGAACCCGTGGGAGCGGGCTCGCCCGCGAAGGGCTGCGAAGCAGCCCCAAATCCCCCGCTCAATTACGCTACAATCCCGCCCTTGTCGTTCAGCACTGCTACAGGACTTTCCATGTCGGTTCCCTTCGTTCACCTGCGCGTCCACTCCGAATTCTCGCTGGTAGACGGCCTGGTGCGGATCAAGCCGCTGGCCAAGGCGCTGGCGGGAATGAACATGCCGGCGGTGGCGATCACCGACCAGAGCAACATGTGCTCGCTGGTCAAGTTCTACAAGACCGCCATGGGCGCGGGGATCAAGCCGATCTGCGGTGCCGACCTGTGGCTGGCCGGTGCCGACCCGGAAGCACCGCTGTCGCGCATCTGCTTCCTGGCCATGGACCCCAAGGGCTATCGCAACCTCACCGAGCTGATCTCCCGTGGCTGGACCGACGGCCAGCGCAATGGCCTGGTGATCCTCCAGCGCGAGTGGATCGCCCCCGCCAGCGAAGGGCTGATTGCGCTGTCTGCCGGCAAGGAAGGCGATATCGGCATGGCGCTGATGAATGGTCGGCAGGAAGAAGCTGAGCACCTGCTGCGCGACTGGATGGGCATGTTCCCGGAGCGCTTCTACGTCGAAGTGCAGCGCACCAACCGCGCCGGTGACGAGGAATACGTGCACGCCGCCGTGGCCCTGGCAGACCAGTTCGGTGCACCGCTGGTGGCCACCAACGACGTGCGCTTCATCAAGCAGTCGGACTTCGATGCCCACGAAACCCGCGTTTGCATCGGCGAAGGCTGGACCCTGGACGATCCGCGCCGCCCGCGCGGCTACAGCGACCAGCAGTACCTGAAGTCGGCCGAGGAAATGGCCGAGCTGTTCAGCGATCTGCCCGACGCCATTGCCAACACCGTAGAGATCGCCAAGCGCTGCAACATCCAGGTGCAGCTGGGCAAGTACTTCCTGCCCGACTTCCCGACGCCCAACGGCATGGGCATCGACGACTACCTGCGCCACGTGTCCCACGAAGGCCTGGAAGAGCGCCTGGCGGTCCTCTGGCCGAAGGACACCACGCCCAACTACGAAGAAAAGCGCCAGGTCTACCTGGACCGCCTGAAGTTCGAGCTGGACATCATCATCCAGATGGGCTTCCCCGGTTACTTCCTGATCGTGATGGACTTCATCAAGTGGGCCAAGAACAACGACGTGCCGGTTGGCCCGGGCCGGGGTTCGGGTGCCGGTTCGCTGGTGGCCTACGTGCTGAAGATCACCGACCTCGACCCGCTGGCCTACGACCTGCTGTTCGAGCGTTTCCTCAACCCTGAGCGTATTTCCATGCCCGACTTCGACGTCGACTTCTGCATGGACGGCCGTGACCGGGTGATCGACTACGTGGCCGAAGCCTACGGCCGCAACGCCGTGAGCCAGATCATCACCTTCGGCACCATGGCCGCCAAGGCGGTGGTGCGCGACGTGGCGCGGGTGCAGGGCAAGTCCTACGGGCTGGCCGACCGCCTGTCGAAGATGATCCCGTTCGAAGTGGGCATGACCCTGGAGAAAGCCTACGAGCAGGAAGAGATCCTGCGCGACTTCCTCAAGGGCGACGAGGATGCCCGCGAGATCTGGGACATGGCGCTCAAGCTCGAAGGTGTCACCCGGGGCACCGGCAAGCACGCCGGTGGCGTGGTGATCGCCCCGACCAAGCTCACCGATTTTTCGCCGATCGCCTGTGACGAAGAGGGCGGCGGCCTGGTGACCCAGTTCGACAAGGATGACGTCGAGGCCGCGGGCCTTGTGAAGTTCGACTTCCTCGGCCTGCGTACCCTGACCATCATCAAGTGGGCGATGGAGATCATCAACCGCGAGCAGGCCAAGCAGAACCTGCCCGACGTCAACATCGACTTCATCCCGCTGGACGACCGCAAGACCTACGAGCTGTTGCAGAAGGCCGAAACCACGGCGGTGTTCCAGCTCGAATCCCGCGGCATGAAGGAGCTGATCAAGAAGCTCAAGCCCGACTGCCTGGAAGACCTCATCGCACTGGTGGCACTGTTCCGCCCGGGCCCGCTGCAGTCGGGCATGGTGGACGACTTCATCAACCGCAAGCACGGCCGCGCCGAACTGGCCTACCCGCATTCCGACTACCAGTACGAAGGCCTCAAGCCGGTATTGGCACCCACCTACGGCATCATCCTGTATCAGGAACAGGTGATGCAGATCGCCCAGGTGATGGCGGGCTATACCCTCGGCGGCGCCGACATGCTGCGTCGAGCCATGGGTAAGAAAAAGCCCGAGGAGATGGCCAAGCAGCGTGGCGGTTTCATCGAAGGTTGCGTCGCCAACAACATCGATGCGGATCTGGCCGGTAACATCTTCGACCTGGTAGAAAAATTTGCCGGTTACGGCTTCAACAAGTCCCACTCCGCTGCCTACGGCCTGGTGTCGTACCAGACAGCCTGGCTGAAGACCCACCACCCGGCGCCATTCATGGCTGCGGTACTGTCGGCGGACATGCACAACACCGACAAGGTGGTGGTACTGGTCGAGGAAGTGCGCAGCATGAAGCTGCGCCTGGATGCGCCGGACGTGAACTTCTCCGACTTCAAGTTCACCGTCAACAACGACGGCCGCATCGTCTACGGCCTGGGTGCGATCAAGGGTGTCGGCGAAGGCCCGGTGGAGGCCATCGTCGAAGCGCGTGCCCAGGGTGGCCCGTTCAAGGACCTGTTCGACTTCTGCGAGCGCATCGACCTCAAGCGGGTCAACAAGCGTACCCTCGATGCCTTGATCCGCAGCGGCGCGCTGGACCGCCTGGGCCCGCACTTCCATGACGAGATCAAGGCTTACCACGCCAGCATCGACCTCAACCGTGCCACCTTGCTGTCGGCACTGGGCGAGGCCATCAAGGCTGCCGAGCAGGCGGCGCATACCGCTGACAGTGGCCATGTCGACCTGTTCGGCGGCATGTTCGACGCGCCGGATGTCGACGTCTACGCCAACCACCGCAAGGTGCGCGAACTGACCCTCAAGGAACGCCTCAAGGGCGAGAAGGACACCCTGGGCCTGTACCTCACCGGTCACCCGATCGATGAATACGAGACCGAGATCCGCCGTTTCGCCCGCCAGCGCATCATCGACCTCAAGCCGTCGCGCGAGACCCAGACCATCGCCGGGATGATCATTGCCCTGCGGGTGATGAAGAACAAGAAGGGCGACAAGATGGGCTTCGTCACCCTGGATGACCGCTCCGGGCGTATCGAAGCGTCGCTGTTCGCCGATGCCTTCATGGCGGCACAGTCCTTGCTGCAGACCGACGCCATGGTGGTGGTCGAAGGCGAAGTCAGCAACGATGACTTCTCCGGTGGCCTGCGCCTGCGGGTGAAGCAAGTGATGACCATGGAGGACGCGCGCACCAAGCTGGCCGAAAGCCTGCGCCTGAAGGTGGCACACGAGGCGCTCAAAGGGGATCGCCTGAAGTGGCTGGGCGAATTGATCACCCGCCACCGGGGTGCCTGCCCGATCACCCTGGAGTACACCGGCAGCGACGCCAAGGCCATGCTGCAGTTCGGCGAGCAATGGTCGATCGACCCGGCCGACGGCCTGATTCAGGCACTGCGTGACCAGTTCGGGCGTGAGAACGTCTTCCTGCAATATCGTTGAATCGACGAAATTTAATCTCGACCTATATGCGCCTGATCCCTTAAGGTAGGGCGCCAAACGGATCAACCGGCCGGCCGCCTGGCCGTAGACCCAAGACGGATGACTATGAACCCGAATTTTCTCGATTTCGAACAGCCGATTGCCGACCTGCAAGCCAAGATCGAAGGCCTGCGCCTGGTGGGCAACGACAACTCGCTGAACATCAGCGATGAAATTGCCCGTCTGCAAGACAAGAGCAACACCCTCACCGAAAGCATCTTCGGCAACCTGACCAGCTGGCAGATTGCCCGCCTGGCCCGACACCCACGTCGTCCATACACCCTGGACTACCTGGAGCACATCTTCACCGAGTTCGAAGAACTGCACGGCGACCGCCACTTCTCCGACGACGCTGCCATCGTCGGTGGTACCGCACGCCTGGACGGCAAGCCAGTGATGGTCATCGGCCACCAGAAGGGCCGTGAAGTGCGTGAGAAGGTGCGCCGCAACTTCGGCATGCCGCGCCCTGAAGGCTACCGCAAGGCCTGCCGCCTGATGGAAATGGCCGAGCGCTTCAAGATGCCGATCCTGACCTTCATCGACACCCCGGGCGCCTACCCGGGCATCGACGCCGAAGAGCGCAACCAGAGCGAGGCCATCGCCTGGAACCTGCGCGTCATGGCACGCCTGAAGACCCCGATCATCGCCACCGTGATCGGTGAGGGTGGTTCCGGCGGTGCGCTGGCCATCGGCGTGTGCGACCAGCTGAACATGCTGCAGTACTCCACCTACTCGGTGATCTCGCCGGAAGGCTGCGCCTCGATCCTGTGGAAGACCGCCGACAAGGCTGCCGACGCTGCTGAAGCCATGGGCATCACCGCCGAGCGCCTGAAGAGCCTGAACATCGTCGACAAGGTCATCCAGGAGCCGCTGGGCGGCGCCCACCGTGACCCGGCGAAAATGTCCGAGAGCATTCGTGCAGACCTGGTACAGCAGCTGGACATGCTCGGCAAGCTCGACAACGACGCGCTGCTGGCCCGTCGTTACGACCGCCTGATGAGCTACGGCCTCTGATAGATCGCCGGGGCCGCTTTGCGGCCCATTCGCGGGCAAGCCCGCTCCCACAGGTACAGCGCAAGCCTCAGGTGCAGCGCAGATCTTGTGGGAGCGGGCTTGCCCGCGAATGCGGTATCGAACTGTGCGAGGTCCTGATGATTGATCTCACCCCCTGGCTGAACGCCCCCACCTGGTACATCGCCTTCTCCGGCGGCCTGGACTCCACCGTCCTTTTGCATCTGCTGGCCGACCATGCCCGCGACCCTGCAACCCCGCCGTTGCGCGCCCTGCACATCCATCACGGCCTGCAACCTGCTGCCGACGCCTGGCCCGCTCACTGCCAAGCCGTCTGCGACCATCTCGGCATCGAACTCCAGGTCATCCACGTCCAGGTCGCCCCAGGCGCCAGCCTCGAGCAGGCTGCTCGCGACGCCCGCTATGCCGCCTTCAGGCAGATCCTCGGCCCCGGCGACATTCTGTTCACCGCCCAGCACCGCGACGACCAGGCCGAAACCTTGCTCTTGCGCCTGCTGCGTGGTGCCGGCCTGCGTGGCCTGACGGCAATGCCTGCGCAGCGACCGTTGGGGCAGGGCAGCCTGGTCCGGCCGTTGCTGGCCACCTCGCGTCAGCAGTTGCATGACCACGCCCAGGCCAAGGAGCTGGCGTGGATCGAAGACCCGACGAACGTTGATACCGGCTTCGACCGCAACTACCTGCGCGCAGAGGTGTTTCCGCCTCTGCAGCAGCGTTGGCCCCAGGCCAGCCAGAACTTCGCCCGTTGTGCAGAGCACCTGGGGGAGGCGCTGGGCCTGCTCGACGAACTGGCGCAGGGCGATCTGGCCAAGGCCGGGGAGGGCGCAGCAACCGCCTGGGCGGCCTTGCAGTCGCTCGATCTGGGGACGCTCAACCGCTTGTCACCTGCACGGCAGCGCAATGCCCTGCAGTATTGGCTGAGCCGGCGAACCCGCTTGCCCGATACCCGCCATTGGGCAGGCTGGGCGGACCTGCGCGATGCCGCCGATGATGCTCAGCCGATCTGGCAGCTTGCCGATGGTCGGTTGCTGCGCAGTCAGGGCCGCATCTGGTGGTTGAGTGGTGATTGGCTGCAGCACCCTACGGGTGAGTGTGTCTGGGCCGACCCTGGGGCGCCCCTGGCACTGCCGGGCAATGGCAGTGTGCGCCTTGAAGGCGCCACGCCGCTGGGCGAACTGCGCATCGCCTATCGCCAGGGCGGCGAGGTGCTGGACCTTCCCGGCCGTGGCCGACGCGACCTCAAGCGCCTGCTCAACGAGCTGCAGGTCCCGCACTTCGTGCGCCCGCGCCTGCCACTGCTTTATTGCGGCGAGCGCCTGCTGGCGGTGGCCAGTCTGCCTTCGTTGGCGCAGGCCGATTGCCAGCTTCACTGGCAGCCGCCGACGAACGCGCAAGGTTTGAGCTGAAGGGTACATTCCGGTAGACTACCCTCCCTTCTTGATACAACTTCTGTGGCTTCCCCGGAAACACAGCAGTTGCCGATTACCAAGCAGTTTTTTGCTGGGCTGATTCTGGAAATGACGAGCGAGCTCCATGCCGGGATACCCCTGGTCTGTACAGACGCGGCAGTTTTTCGAGATGCACTGTGATTGACGCAGGTGATCGGGGGCTTCGGCCTTCCTTCGCTTTCTCCGGCGGCGCTGGCCGCCTTAACGCAGACTTCTAGGGTTTTTCATGACGCGCTACATATTCGTCACGGGCGGTGTTGTTTCTTCATTGGGGAAAGGCATTGCCTCGGCTTCCCTGGCGGCCATCCTGGAAGCGCGGGGCCTGAAGGTCACCATGCTCAAGCTGGATCCGTACATCAACGTCGATCCGGGCACCATGAGCCCGTTCCAGCATGGTGAAGTGTTCGTCACCCACGATGGCGCCGAAACCGACCTCGACCTGGGCCACTACGAGCGGTTCATCCGCACCACCATGACCCAGAACAACAACTTCACCACCGGCCGTATCTACGAGCACGTGCTGCGCAAGGAACGCCGTGGTGACTACCTGGGCGCGACCATCCAGGTCATCCCGCACATCACCGACGAGATCAAGCGCCGCATCATCAAGGGCGCTGGCGATGCCGACGTGGCCCTGGTGGAAATCGGCGGTACCGTGGGTGACATCGAGTCGCAGCCGTTCCTCGAGGCGATTCGCCAGCTGCGTGTCGAAGTGGGCTCCAAGCGCGCCATGCTGATGCACCTGACCCTGGTTCCGTACATCGCCACCGCTGGCGAGACCAAGACCAAGCCGACCCAGCACTCGGTCAAGGAGCTGCGCTCCATCGGCCTGCAGCCTGACGTGCTGATCTGCCGTTCCGACCACCCGGTCGACGCCTCGTCGCGCCGCAAGATCGCGCTGTTCACCAACGTCGAAGAGCGTGCGGTGATTTCGCTGGAAGACGTCGACACCATCTACAAGATCCCAGGCGTGCTGCATGCCCAGGGCCTGGACGACTTCGTCGTCGAGCGCTTCGGCCTGCAGTGCAACAGCGCTGACCTGTCCGAGTGGGACAAGGTGGTCGATGCCAAGCTCAACCCTGAGCAGGAAGTGACCATCGCCATGGTCGGCAAGTACATGGAGCTGCTGGACGCGTACAAGTCGCTGATCGAAGCGATGAGCCACGCCGGCATCACCAACCGTACCAAGGTCAACCTGCGCTACATCGACTCCGAAGACATCGAGAACCAGGGCACCAGCCTGCTCGAAGGCGCCGATGCCATTCTGGTGCCGGGCGGTTTCGGCCTGCGCGGCGTGGAAGGCAAGATCACTGCGGTGCAGTACGCCCGTGAGAACAAGGTTCCGTACCTGGGCATCTGCCTGGGCATGCAGGTGGCCGTGATCGAGTTCGCCCGTAACGTGATGGGCTGGAAAGACGCCAACTCCACCGAGTTCGACCGCAACAGCGGCCACCCGGTAGTCGGCCTGATCACCGAGTGGGCCGATGCCACCGGTGCCGTCGAGACCCGTACCGAAGCGTCCGACCTGGGCGGCACCATGCGCCTGGGCGCGCAGGACTGCCAACTGGCCGCCGGTTCCAAGGTGCATGACTGCTACGGCAAGGACGTGATCACCGAGCGTCACCGTCACCGTTACGAGGTCAACAACAACCTGCTGCCGCAGCTGGTTGACGCTGGCCTGGTGGTTTCCGGTCGTTCCGAGGACGGCGCGCTGGTCGAAGTCGTCGAGTCCAAGGACCACCCATGGTTCGTGGCCTGCCAGTTCCACCCGGAGTTCACCTCCACCCCGCGTGACGGTCACCCGCTGTTCAGCGGCTTCGTCAAGGCGGCCCTGGCCCAGAAGAACAAGGCCTGATTTTTTCAGGTCTTTGATGAGTTTTCCGACGGTTAAAGCCGCGCAAGGCTCATTTCTCGGGTAAAGTACGCCCCGATCTACCCCTGACCGCTCGGTCAGGGGTTGCTTCTGCCAGGCCTGCCTGCTGCGTCCCCGCCTGGTGCAAGGCAAGAATTCCCTAAAGTTGCGTTGTTTTCGTCAATTCTGGAGTGCTTACAACAATGGCAAAAATCGTCGACATCAAAGGTCGTGAAGTTCTCGATTCGCGTGGCAACCCCACCGTGGAAGCCGATGTACTGCTCGACAACGGTATCATCGGCAGCGCTTGCGCGCCGTCCGGTGCTTCCACCGGCTCGCGCGAAGCGCTGGAGCTGCGTGATGGCGACAAGAGCCGTTACCTGGGCAAGGGCGTGCTGAAGGCCGTCGCCAACATCAACGGCCCGATCCGTGACCTGCTGCTGGGCAAGGACCCTGCCGACCAGAAGGCCCTGGACCGCGCCATGATCGAACTGGACGGTACCGAGAACAAGGCCAAGCTGGGCGCCAACGCCATCCTGGCTGTGTCCCTGGCTGCCGCCAAGGCCGCTGCACAGGACCAGGACCTGCCGCTGTACGCGCACATCGCCAACCTGAACGGCACCCCGGGCCAGTACTCGATGCCGGTTCCGATGATGAACATCATCAACGGTGGCGAGCACGCCGACAACAACGTCGACATCCAGGAGTTCATGGTTCAGCCGGTTGGCGCCAAGACCTTCTCCGACGGCCTGCGCATGGGCACCGAGATCTTCCACCACCTCAAAGCCGTGCTGAAGGCCCGTGGCCTGAACACTGCCGTGGGTGACGAGGGTGGTTTCGCCCCGAACCTGGCTTCCAACGAAGACGCCCTGGCTGCCATCGCCGAAGCGGTCGAGAAAGCCGGCTACAAGCTGGGCACCGACGTGACCCTGGCCCTGGACTGCGCGGCTTCCGAATTCTACGAAGACGGCAAGTACAACCTGTCCGGTGAAGGCAAGTCGTTCGACGCCGAAGGGTTCGCCGAGTACCTGAAAGGCCTGACCGAGCGCTTCCCGATCATCTCGATCGAAGACGGCCTGGACGAGTCCGACTGGGCTGGCTGGAAGATCCTGACCGACAAGATCGGTGCCAAGGTACAGCTGGTCGGCGACGACCTGTTCGTGACCAACACCAAGATCCTCAAGGAAGGCATCGAGAAGGGCATCGGTAACTCGATCCTGATCAAGTTCAACCAGATCGGCTCGCTGACCGAAACCCTGGAAGCCATCCAGATGGCCAAGGCTGCCGGCTACACCGCGGTGATCTCGCACCGTTCCGGTGAAACCGAAGATTCGACCATTGCCGACCTGGCCGTGGGTACCGCTGCTGGCCAGATCAAGACTGGCTCGCTGTGCCGCTCCGACCGCGTCTCGAAGTACAACCAGCTGCTGCGCATCGAAGAGCAACTGGGCGCCAAAGCGGTATACCGTGGTCGTGCCGAGTTTCGCGGCTAAGCAAGAGATGGTAAAAAGACAGCAGCCGAGGCTGTCGGAAGTTTCATACTGAAATTTCCGACGCTTCATGCGGGTTTCTGTCAACGAAGCCTGGCCTCGGCCAGGCTTCGTGCTATATGACGCCCGTGTGCGGCGGTCTTTAACCTGGATACCTTGATGCGCAGTCCCTATTGGTTGTTCCTTGTCCTGCTCCTGCTGCTCGGTGGCCTGCAGTACCGCCTTTGGGTGGGTAACGGCAGCCTGGCGCAAGTGGCCGAGCTCAAGCAGCAGATCGACGAACAGCACGCCGAGAACGAACGGCTGCTGGAGCGTAACCGCGTGCTCGATGCCGAGGTGCTGGAGTTGAAGAAGGGTATGGAGACCGTCGAAGAACGGGCTCGTCATGAACTGGGAATGGTCAAAGAGGGCGAAACCCTCTTCCAGCTGCCGCAAAAATGATTGAACCACTACCGGCCTTCTGGGCCGTGATTCCTGCTGCGGGCGTTGGTGCCCGCATGGCTGCCGACCGCCCCAAGCAATATCTGGAGCTGGCCGGGCAGACCATCCTCGAGCACAGCCTCGACTGTTTCCTTGGCCACCCCTCGCTCAAGGGCGTGGTGGTCAGCATTGCCGAAGATGACCCTTACTGGCCTGGCCTGCGTTGCGCCAGCGATCCGCGCATCCAGCGTGCGCCTGGCGGTGACGAGCGTGCCGACTCGGTGCTCAATGCCTTGCTGCTGTTGCATGCCCAGGGGGCGTCGGACAACGACTGGGTACTGGTGCACGATGCGGCGCGGCCGAACCTGGCGCGCAGTGACCTGGACAAGCTGCTGTCGGAACTGGCCGATGACCCGGTAGGCGGGCTGCTGGCAGTGCCGGCGCGCGATACCCTCAAGCGCGCCGATGCCAATGGCCGGGTCGCCGCGACAGTGGACCGCAGTACCATCTGGCAGGCCTATACGCCGCAGATGTTCCGCCTGGGCGCGCTGCATCGGGCCTTGGCCGAGAGTCTGGTTTCCGATGTGCTGGTGACCGACGAGGCGTCGGCCATCGAATGGTCGGGGCAGGCGCCGCGGCTGGTCGAAGGGCGCAGTGACAACATTAAAGTCACCCGGCCGGAAGATCTGGAATGGCTGCGCCAGCGTTGGGCGGGCAGGCGCTGATCTTCGTAGAGCCTGCACATCAACTTTGCCTGTACTCCGGCAACCCCGCCAACCCTTCTTTCAGATAATCCACCAGCCGCCTTACCTTCGGTGACAAATGCCGCTGCTGCGGATACAACGCCCACACCGCCGTATTCGGCGGCTGATGCCCCTCCAGCAATGACACCAGCGCGCCACTGTTCAAGTGTTCGAGCACGTAATAGTCCGGCAACTGGCACAACCCCATCCCCAGCAACGCCGCATCCAGCACCGCCTGGCCGCTGTTGCAGCGCCAGTTACCCTGCACCCGCTGGCTGATCTCGCGGCCTTCCTGCTGCAACGCCCACAGGTCCGAGCTGCCGATCAGGCAATTGTGCCGGGCCAGTTCCGACAGGCTGTGGGGCCGCCCGTAGCGCTCAAGGTAAGCAGGTGAAGCACACAGGTACATGCGCCGTGGCGCAAGCCGCGTGGCCACCAGCCGCGAGTCGGCCAGCCGGCCCAGGCGGATCGCCAGGTCCATGCCTTCGTGCAGGAGGTCGAGGGTACGGTTGCTCAGTTCCACCTCGACCCGCAATTGCGGATACAGCGCCATGAAGCGCGTCACCAGCGGCACGATGAAGCGCTCACCGTAGGCCACCGCACAGGTCATGCGCAGCAGGCCCTTGGGCTCGCTGGCCAGGTCACCCATGGCGCGCAGGGCTTCCTCGCGGCCGTCCTGCAGGCGCTGACAATGCTGCAGGAAGGTCTGCCCGGCTTCACTCAAGGTCACCCGGCGGGTGCTGCGGTACAGCAAGCGAGTCTGCAGGCGCTCTTCCAGGCGGGCGATCTGCCGACTGATGTGCGACGACGATACGCCCAGGCGCTCGGCTGCCGCCGTGAACTGGCCAGACTCGGCCACGGCGACGAATTCGTCGATGCCTTCCCAGCGGCTGCTCATGGATTATCCCTGTGTGGCAATAATGTTTTGGCTTTGGCCGGATTATTCATCAAAAGCGCGTGGATTACACTGCTGGACTGAATCGATCCTCTGTCTGGAGACCCTGTGATGATCAAGTCCCGTGCTGCCGTTGCCTTCGAGGCCAAGAAACCCCTGGAAATCGTCGAAGTCGACGTGGCCATGCCCAAGGCCGGCGAGGTGTTGCTGCGCGTGGTCGCCAGTGGTGTCTGCCATACCGACGCCTACACCTTGTCCGGCGCCGACCCGGAAGGCATCTTCCCGTCGATCCTCGGCCATGAAGGCGGTGCGATCGTCGAAGCCGTGGGCGAGGGCGTGACCTCGGTGGCGGTGGGTGACCACGTGATCCCGCTGTACACCCCTGAATGCGGCAAGTGCAAGTTCTGCCTCTCGGGCAAGACCAACCTGTGCCAGGCCATCCGCGCCACCCAAGGCAAGGGCCTGATGCCGGACGGCACCACCCGCTTCTCGTACAAGGGCCAGCAGCTGTTCCACTACATGGGCACCTCGACCTTCTCCGAGTACACCGTGCTGCCGGAAATCTCCGTGGCCAAGATCCAGAAAGAAGCACCGCTGGAGAAGGTCTGCCTGCTCGGTTGCGGCGTCACCACCGGTATCGGTGCGGTGCTCAACACCGCCAAGGTCAAGCCGGGTGACACCGTGGCCATCTTCGGCCTCGGCGGCATCGGCCTGTCGGCCGTGATCGGTGCGGTCAAGGCCAAGGCCGCGCGCATCATCGCCATCGACATCAACCCGGCCAAGTTCGAGATCGCCCGCCAGCTGGGTGCCACCGACTGCATCAACCCGAAAGACTACGACCGCCCGATCCAGGAAGTGATCGTCGACCTCACCGACGGTGGCGTGGACTTCTCCTTTGAATGCATCGGCAACGTGCAACTGATGCGCGCGGCCCTGGAATGCTGCCACAAGGGCTGGGGCGAGTCGGTGATCATCGGTGTTGCCGGTGCCGGCCAGGAAATCGCCACCCGTCCGTTCCAGCTGGTAACCGGCCGCGTCTGGCGCGGTTCGGCATTCGGCGGCGTGCGTGGCCGCAGCGAGCTGCCAAGCTACGTGGACATGGCCGAGAAGGGCGAGATCCCGCTGGATACCTTCATCACCCACACCATGGGCCTGGAGGACATCAACAAGGCCTTCGACCTGATGCACGAAGGCAAGAGCATTCGCAGCGTGATCCACTTCTGAGGTCAGCCATGAGCCTGGATAACATCTCCTGCCAGAAGAGCTTCGGCGGCTGGCACAAGCGTTACCGGCATCACTCCAAGGTGCTGGGCTGCGACATGGTGTTCGCTGTCTACCTGCCACCGCAGGCCGAGCAGGGTGAGAAGCTGCCGGTGCTGTACTGGCTCAGCGGCCTCACCTGCACCGACGAGAACTTCATGCAGAAGGCGGGTGCCCAGCGCCTGGCCGCCGAGCTCGGGCTGATCATCGTCGCCCCAGACACCAGCCCGCGTGGCGAGCAGGTGCCGGGCGACCCTGACGGCGCCTGGGACTTCGGCCTTGGCGCCGGGTTCTACCTCAACGCCACCCAGCAACCCTGGGCGCAGCACTACCGCATGCACGACTATGTGGTGCAGGAGCTGCCGGCACTGATCGAGGCGCACTTCCCGGCGTCCGACCAGCGCAGCATCAGCGGCCACTCCATGGGCGGCCACGGTGCGCTGGTGTGCGCCTTGCGCAACCCGGGGCGCTACCGCTCGGTGTCGTCGTTTTCGCCGATCAGCAACCCGATGGATTGCCCGTGGGGCGAGAAGGCCTTCAGCCGCTACCTGGGTGAAGACCGTGCGCGCTGGCGTGAGTGGGATGCCAGTGTGCTGCTGGCGGAAACGCCTGCCGGCGCGTGCCCGCCGCTGCTGGTGGACCAGGGTGATCGTGATGACTTCCTCGAGAAGCAGCTCAAGCCGCAAGCGCTGGAGCAGGCCGCACGCAAAGGCGGGCATGAACTGACCCTGCGCCTGCAGCCCGGCTATGACCACAGCTATTACTTCATCGCCAGCTTCATCGATGAGCACCTGCGCCACCATGCGATGGCGCTGGGGCGGGTGTAACAGCCTGGTCCAAAAGCCGCCCAACCACCTGCAAAGCAGGTAGAATCACGCCCTGACTCAATCAGGGCGTTTTTCTATGCGTATTGGCCACGGCTACGATGTGCACCGTTTCTGCGACGGTGATTTCATTACCCTGGGTGGGGTGCGTATCCCCCACAAATACGGCCTCCTGGCCCATTCCGACGGTGACGTGCTGCTGCACGCCCTGAGCGATGCCTTGCTCGGCGCTGCGGCGCTGGGGGACATCGGCAAGCATTTCCCCGACACCGACCCGCAGTTCAAGGGCGCCGACAGCCGCGTGCTGCTGCGTCACGTGGTCGCTATCGTCAAGGCCAAGGGCTGGCAGGTCGGCAATGTCGACGCCACCATCGTTGCCCAGGCGCCGAAAATGGCCCCGCATATCGAAACCATGCGCCAGCTGATTGCCGAAGACCTGCAGGTCCAACTCGACCAGGTCAACGTCAAGGCCACCACCACCGAAAAGCTCGGCTTCACCGGCCGCGAGGAGGGCATCGCCGTGCATGCGGTTGCCCTGCTGCTGCCAGCATGACCGAACTGGACCTGCTGGGCCCGCGCGCGTCGGGTGAATCGTTGGGCAGCGCAGTGCTCAAGGCCGTGGCTGAAGACTTCCAGGTCGACGAGGTGCTGGACATTCCGTTGTCCGGCCAGGGCGAGCACCTGTGGCTGTGGGTCGAGAAGCGTGACCTGAACACCGAAGAAGCCGCCCGCCGTCTGGCCCGTGCCGCCGGTGTGCCGGTGCGCGCCATCAGTTATGCCGGCCTCAAGGACCGCCAGGCCCTGACCCGCCAGTGGTTCAGCCTGCACCTGCCAGGCAAGGCCGACCCTGACCTGTCGCGTGCCGAAGACGACACGCTGCGTGTGCTGAAGCAGGTGCGCCACCAGCGCAAGCTGCAGCGCGGCGCCCATTCGGCGAACGGCTTCACCCTGCGCCTGACTGCCCTGGCGGCTGACCGCCAGGCCCTCGATGCACGCCTGGAGCAACTCAAGCAGCAGGGCGTGCCGAACTACTTCGGCAGCCAGCGTTTCGGCCACGCGGGTGGCAACGTTCACGACGCTCAGGACTGGGCCGCGCGCAAGGCCCTGCCGGAACAGCGCAATGTGCGTTCGCGCCTGCTCTCGGCGGCGCGCAGCTATGTGTTCAACCAGGTGCTGGCGGCGCGTGTCGCCGATGGCAGCTGGCAGCGCGCTCAGGTCGGGGACCTGCTGGCGTTCACCGATAGCCGTAGTTTCTTTCCAGCGGGCGAGCAGGAATGTTCTGATCCGCGCCTGGGAATTCTTGACCTGCATCCCACCGGCCCGATGTGGGGTGAAGGCCCTTCGCCCGCAGCTGGCGCGACCTGCGCGCTGGAGACGGCGATCGGCGAGCGCCACCTGGCACTTTGCCAATGGCTTGCGTATGCGGGCATGAGTCACGAACGGCGCATCCTGCGGCTCCCTATTGGCGGCCTTACGTGGCATTATCCCGAGCCTGATATCCTGCAACTGGAATTCGTCCTTCCGGCCGGATGCTTCGCCACCGTGGTGGTGCGCGAACTCGTCGATCTGGTGCCGGCAGGGCAGACGGACAGCCCATGCGTATTCTGATTTCGAATGACGACGGTGTTACGGCACCGGGCCTCGCCGCGCTACACGGTGCGCTGGCGGATTATGCCGAGTGCGTGGTGATCGCCCCGGACCAAGACAAGAGCGGCGCCGGCAGTTCGCTGACGCTGGACCGGCCGCTGCACCCGCAGACCCTGGCCAACGGCTTCATCAGCCTCAATGGCACGCCTACCGATTGCGTGCACCTGGGGCTCAACGGCCTGTTGCCGGAGCCGGTGGACCTGGTCGTCTCAGGCATCAACCTGGGGGCCAACCTGGGTGATGACGTGATCTATTCCGGCACGGTCGCCGCCGCGCTGGAGGGCCGCTTCCTGGGCGGCACCTCGCTGGCGTTCTCGCTGCTGTCGCGGCTGCCCGACAACCTGCCCACCGCCGCCCACATCGCGCGCCGGCTGGTGGAGGCGCTGCCGCGCCTGCAACTGCCACCGCGGACCGTGCTCAACGTCAATATCCCCAATCTGCCGCTGGAGCACATCCGTGGCATCCAGCTTACCCGCCTCGGTCACCGGGCGCGGGCGGCGGCGCCGACCAAGGTGGTCAACCCGCGGGGCAAGGAAGGCTACTGGATCGCCGTGGCCGGTGATGCCGAGGATGGCGGGCCGGGCACCGATTTCCATGCCGTCATGCAAGGCTACGTGTCGATCACCCCGTTGCAGCTGGACCGTACGTTCAACGATGCCTTCGAACAGCTCGACGGCTGGCTGGAGGGCCTGCTCTGATGCGTGAACAGGACGATCTGCAGCGCCGTGGCGGTATCGGCATGACCTCGCAGCGGACCCGCGAGCGGCTGATCCAGCGCCTCTACGAGGAAGGCGTGTCGAACGCCAAGGTGCTGGACGTGATTCGCCGTACCCCGCGCCACCTGTTCGTCGACGAGGCACTGGCGCACCGCGCTTACGAAGACACGGCGCTGCCGATCGGGCACAACCAGACCATCTCCCAGCCGTTCATGGTGGCGCACATGAGCGAGCTGCTGCTGGAGGCGGGGCCGCTGGACAAGGTGCTGGAGATCGGCACCGGTTCCGGCTACCAGACTGCCATCCTGGCCCAGCTGGTCGAGCGGGTGTTCTCGGTGGAGCGGATCAAGGTGCTGCAGGACCGGGCCAAGGAACGCCTGGTCGAGCTCAACCTGCGCAATGTGGTGTTCCGCTGGGGTGACGGCTGTGATGGCTGGCAGGCGCTGGCGCCGTACAACGGCATAATCGTCACGGCGGTGGCACCTGAAGTGCCGCAGGCGCTGCTTGACCAGCTGGCGCCTGGAGGGCGGATGGTAATTCCGGTCGGCCCGGCCGGCGAGGTGCAACAGCTGATGCTGATCGTGCGCGAAGAGCACGGCTTCTCCCGTCGCGTACTGGGGGCAGTGCGTTTTGTGCCGTTGCTCAACGGTCCGCTGGCCTGAGCCGCCAGGAATATTTGCAGCAGCAACGAATTCTTGCGGCATGGCCCTGTCTATCTGGCGGGGCCTGGGCCCTGCCAATGCCACCTGGCTTGGTTATAATTGTAACAATATTGCATTTCATATCGTATTATCGATTTTCGGCACCATGAGGGGAGCGCGGGTGGGGCACACAGTCATTCGGCAGCGCAAGGATCGGTCGGGTTTCAAGCTTCTGGTGATTGCACTGGCCATGGGCACCCTGCTGTCAGGTTGCTCCAGCACAGGCTCCAGCGGTGCGCGCGTGGTCGACCGCAACACGGCTGCACCCAAGCGACCTGCAGTGACCTCCGGGCAGTACATCGTCAAGCCTGGCGATACGCTGTTCTCCATCGCATTCCGCTACGGTTGGGACTACAAGGAACTGGCCGCGCGCAACGGCATTGCCGCCCCGTACACCATCCGCCCGGGCCAGGCGATTCGCTTCAACAGCGGGTCCACCAGCAGCACCACCGTGGTCTCCAGCCCGTCCTCTTCCAGCAAGACAACGGTCATTCGTCGCCCTGCTGGATCGCCTATCACGCCCCCTGCAAACGGCGGAAAATCGACGCCAACAACGCCCGCCACGCCTGCCCCGGTGGTTACCACGGTGCCCGCCGCAGAGCGGGCGGTGGGCAGCTGGACGTGGCCAGCCAACGGCGTGCTGATTGGTAAATTTGCTTCAAACGGTAGTTTGAATAAAGGCATTGATATCGCCGGTGATTTGGGACAGCCTGTTTTTGCTGCGTCTGATGGTGCAGTGGTCTACGCCGGGAGTGGCTTGAGGGGCTACGGCGAACTGATCATCATCAAGCACAGCGATACCTACGTCAGTGCCTACGGTCACAACCGCAGGCTGTTGGTTCGGGAGGGGCAGCAGGTCAAGGCAGGGCAGTCGATTGCTGAAATGGGGTCCACGGGCACTGATCGGGTGAAGCTGCATTTCGAGATTCGCCGCCAGGGCAAACCCGTCGATCCGCTCCAGTTCCTGCCACGTCGTTGATCGTTGTACCCGGCCTGTTCCTGTGATGTAGAGGGGACAGGCTCCTGCGTTGCCAGGGAGACAGGCGCCGCATGAGTCTGAGTTCGAACTCAGCAAAGGACTATAACAATGGCTCTCAGTAAAGAAGCGCCGGAGTTTGACATCGACGATGACGTCCTCCTCATGGAGACGGGCATCGTTTTGGAAACGGATGTGGTGTCAGACGAACCTGCTGTACCTTCGGTTCGGACCAGGGCCAAATCAGGCTCTTCGCTCAAGCAGCACAAGTACATCGATTACAGCCGGGCGCTCGATGCCACCCAGCTGTATCTCAACGAGATCGGATTCTCGCCTCTGCTTTCGCCGGAAGAGGAAGTTCACTTTGCGCGCCTGTCGCAAAAGGGTGACCCTGCCGGCCGCAAACGCATGATCGAAAGCAACCTGCGCCTGGTTGTGAAAATCGCCCGTCGTTACGTCAACCGTGGCCTGTCGCTGCTCGACCTGATCGAGGAGGGCAACCTGGGGTTGATCCGCGCGGTGGAAAAGTTCGACCCGGAGCGCGGTTTCCGCTTCTCGACCTACGCGACCTGGTGGATTCGCCAGACCATCGAGCGGGCGATCATGAACCAGACCCGCACCATTCGCCTGCCTATCCACGTGGTCAAGGAACTCAACGTCTACCTGCGCGCCGCGCGGGAACTGACCCAGAAGCTGGACCACGAGCCGTCGCCGGAAGAAATCGCCACGCTGCTGGAAAAACCGGTCGCCGAGGTCAAGCGCATGCTGGGCTTGAACGAGCGCGTGTCTTCGGTGGACGTCTCGCTCGGCCCGGACTCGGACAAGACCCTGCTCGACACCCTGACCGACGATCGCCCGACCGATCCATGCGAACTGCTGCAGGACGATGACCTGTCGCAGAGCATCGATCAGTGGCTGGGTGAGCTGACCGACAAGCAGCGTGAGGTGGTGGTACGCCGCTTCGGCCTGCGTGGGCACGAAAGCAGCACCCTGGAAGATGTTGGCCTGGAGATCGGCCTGACCCGCGAACGCGTGCGGCAGATCCAGGTGGAGGGGCTCAAGCGCCTGCGCGAGATCCTCGAGAAGAACGGGCTGTCCAGCGAGTCACTGTTCCAGTAAGCCAGGCTTTACCGTATCCAAAGCGCCCCGATGACCTCGGGGCGTTTTGTTTTTGGGACTTCGCTAATTCTGTACCGGCCTCTTCGCGGGCAAGTCGGGGCGCCGAACCGCCGCTCCCACATGATCATCACAGGCCTGAGGTCTGCGCCCTCTCTGTGGGAGCGGGCTTGCCCGCGAAGAGGCCGGTAGAGACGGCATCAATCTGGGACCGAGCAATGTGTACGGCGCTACCGCTGATGCATGGCGTGTAAGCCTTTGCTTACTCTTTATGTAAGCCATCTGTGTAACTAGCAGTAAATCAAAGTCGTTTTCAGATCTGGTTTATTCGTAAATATATGAAATTTAAGGGATTTTAGGCTGTGTGGAAATGTGTCCCCAGCAACATCCTGAGAGATCTCCCAGTTGCCTGGCTCAGGGAACTCGCTAGTATTCGAACTGTGCACACGGACATGCACAGGCTTTCAGGGAGAAGGCCAAGGACATCGCAAGAAGCGATTTCATCAGGACGATGTTTGGGACAAGCAGGGACTACGGAAAAAATGTGGGCGGGTCAAACCGCCCCTTTTTTTTGCCTGCCGAAAGTGAAAAAAGGCCCGTTGCGGGCCTTTTTCGTGTCCGGGCGCTTAGCGCTCCAGGTCGGCGATCTTGCCGGTCTTGCCGTCCCACTCTTCAGCGTCGGGCAGGGCGTCCTTACGCTCGGTGATGTTTGGCCAGATTTCCGCCAGCTCGGCGTTGAGCTCGATGAAGTTCTCCATGCCAGCAGGGATCTCGTCTTCCGAGAAAATCGCCTGGGCCGGGCACTCTGGCTCGCACAGTGCACAGTCGATGCACTCGTCCGGGTGAATCACCAGGAAGTTCGGGCCTTCGTAGAAGCAGTCCACCGGACAGACTTCCACGCAGTCGGTGTATTTGCATTTGATGCAGTTGTCGGTGACGACGAAGGTCATTTCTAGTTCTCTCCTCAGGCGACGGCGGCGGCCCTTCCTCTCAGGGCCGCGCGGTTTACGGGCATGTGGCTGCAGGCCAGGCTAATAACCTGCAGCACCAGCAAACCGCGGCGGATTCTACCAGCTTGTAGTGGGCGCCGTTATAACAGGTTCTTTAGTTGATATAGCATTTCGATAGCTTGACGCGGGGTCATGTCATCCAGGTCCAGCTTGCCCAGCTTCTCGATGGCCGGGTGTGGCAGGCTGGCGAACAGGTCGCTCTGGTGCGGGACGTGCGGCTCGTCCTTGGCTTTTTTCGTGACCGGTGCTTCATGGGGCAGGCTGGTGGTTTCCAGCCGGCCCAGGTGCTCGCGTGCGCGCAGAATCACTGGCGCCGGCACGCCCGCCAGCTGTGCCACGGCCAGGCCGTAGCTCTGGCTGGCCGGCCCAGGCAGCACGTGGTGCAGGAAGACGATACGTTCGTTGTGCTCGGTGGCGTTCAGGTGCACGTTGGCCACCAGTGGTTCACTCTCCGGCAGCACGGTCAGCTCGAAGTAGTGGGTGGCGAACAGGGTGTAGGCACGCAGCTGGGCCAGGCGCTCGGCTGCGGCCCAGGCCAGCGACAGGCCGTCGAAGGTGCTGGTGCCGCGGCCGACTTCGTCCATCAGCACCAGGCTGCGGTCGGTGGCGTTGTGCAGGATATTGGCGGTTTCGCTCATCTCGACCATGAAGGTCGAACGCCCACCGGCCAGGTCGTCGCTGGAGCCGATACGGGTGAAGATGCGGTCGACCAGCGACAGCTCGCAGCTGGCTGCCGGCACGAAGCTGCCGATGTGCGCCATCAGCACGATCAGGGCGGTCTGGCGCATGTAGGTGGACTTACCGCCCATGTTCGGGCCGGTGATGATCAGCATGCGCGTACTGTCGTCCAGGCCGAGGTCGTTGGCCACGAACGGCGTGGTCAGCACCTGCTCGACCACCGGGTGGCGGCCCTGCTCGATGCGCAGGCACGGCTCGTCGGTGAAGCGCGGGCAGTTCAGGTCGAGGTTCAGTGCACGCTCGGCCAGGTTGCTCAGCACGTCGATCTCGGCCAGGGCGGCGGCGCTGTCCTGCAGCGGAGCCAGGTGGCTGATCAGGGTTTCCAGCAACGCGTCGTAGAGCATCTTCTCGCGCGCCAGGGCGCGGCTCTTGGCCGACAGCGCCTTGTCCTCGAAGGCCTTGAGCTCGGGCGTGATGAAACGCTCGGCGCCCTTGAGGGTCTGGCGGCGGATGTAGTCGCCCGGTGCCTGCTCGGCCTGCTTGGTCGGCAGCTCGATGAAGTAGCCGTGCACACGGTTGTAGCCGACCTTGAGGTTGGCAAGGCCGGTGCGGGCCTTCTCGCGGGTTTCGAGGTCGATGAGGAACTGGCCGGCGTTCTCGCTGATTGCCAGCAGCTCGTCCAGCTCGCTGTCGTAGCCGGCCTTGAGCACACCGCCATCGCGGATCACCGCTGGCGGGTTGTCGATGATTGCACGCTCCAGCAGGCTGGCCAGCTCCGGGTAGGTCCCGGTGATGGCAGCCAGGCGCGCCAGGTGCGCAGCTTCCAGTTCGCTCATGGCGTTCTGCAGCTCGGGCAGGGCGCCGAGGGCATCACGCAGGCGCGCCAAGTCACGCGGGCGGGCATTGCGCAGGCCGATACGGGCGAGGATGCGCTCGATATCGCCGATTTCCTTGAGCTGCGGCTGCAGCTTTTCGAAGCGGTAGCCGTCCAGCAGGCAGCGGATCGAGTCCTGGCGCGCCTGCAGCACCTTGAGGTCGCGCAGCGGGCGGTTCAGCCAGCGGGTCAGCAGGCGGCTGGCCATGGCGGTCTGGCAGCGGTCGATCACCGATTGCAGGGTATTGTCGCGCCCGCCGGCCAGGTTGACGTCCAGTTCCAGGTTGCGGCGGCTGGCGCCGTCCAGAATGACCGTGTCGTCCAGGCGCTCGTGGCGCAGGCTGCGCAGGTGCGGCAGGGCCGTACGCTGGGTTTCCTTGGCGTAGGTCAGCAGGCAGCCGGCGGCGCCGATGGCCAGGGTCAGCTTGTCACAGCCAAAGCCTTTCAGGTCCTTGGTCGCGAACTGCTGGCACAGGGCCTTGCGCGCCGAATCGCGGTCGAAGTCCCACGGTGCCCGGCGACGGGCGCCCGGGCGCTTTTCCGCGGGCAGGTCGCGCGGCCAGTCATCGGGGATCAGCAGCTCAACCGGGTTCAGGCGTTCGAGCTCGGCCAGCAGGTTTTCCCAGCCCTTGATCTCCTGCACGCTGAAGTTGCCACTGGTGATGTCCAGCACCGCCAGGCCGAACAGGCGTTCGTCACCGAGCAGCGCGGCGATCAGGTTGTCGCGGCGTTCGTCGAGCAGCGCCTCGTCACTGACCGTGCCGGGGGTGATGATGCGCACCACCTGGCGTTCCACCGGGCCCTTGCTGGTGGCCGGGTCGCCGATCTGCTCGCAGATCACCACCGACTCGCCAAGCTTGACCAGCTTGGCCAGGTAGCCCTCCAGCGAATGGAACGGAATGCCGCACATGGGGATCGACTGGCCGGCCGACTGACCGCGCGCGGTCAGGGTGATGTCCAGCAGTTTTGCGGCCTTCTTCGCATCTTCGTAGAAGATCTCGTAGAAGTCGCCCATGCGGTAGAACATCAGCTGGTCCGGGTGCTGGTTTTTCAGCTTCCAGTACTGCTGCATCATTGGTGTGTGTGCGGAAAGATCAGACATTCAGGGCCTTACAGCGGGTGATCTGGTTGGCGATTGTGAAACCGGCAATGGTACAGGCTTTTTCAAGCAGATGCAGGCGCGGGCCATGGGGCATGCGCGCGCAGCCAGGTGCATTGCATTTGCCGGCGCATGGCTGCATTATGCACGCTATGCAAAAACGCAACGTAGCCACCGTACTCAGAGAACTGCTCGACCGCCACGGCCTGTCCCCGACGGAGCTGTACCGGCGCACGGGCGTCCCTCAATCCACCTTGTCGCGGATTCTCGGCGGCAAGATCGTCGACCCTTCTGACAAACACGTGTCGAAAATCGCCGACTACTTCGGCGTGAGCACCGAGCAATTGCGCGGTCGCGCCGAGCTGGGCGAGTCGCGCGAAGCGGCGCTGCCGGCCCACGGCCACGCGGACCTCAGCGACATCAGCCTGTGGGACGATGAAACCCCTGTCGAGGATGACGAGGTGTCGGTACCTTTCCTTCGTGAGGTCGAATTGGCAGCAGGATCAGGAAGATTCGTCATCGAGGAAAGCGAGCGTGCGCGGCTGCGTTTCGGCAAGCGCAGCTTGCGGCACAATGGCGTGCAGTTCGACCAGGCCAAGTGTGTGACCGTGCGTGGCAACAGCATGCTGCCGGTGTTGCGCGATGGTGCGACGGTGGGCGTGAACACCGGCAAATGCTCGATCGGCGACATCATCGATGGTGACCTCTACGCCATCAACCATAACGGCCAGCTGCGGGTGAAGCAGGTCTATCGCCTGCCTACCGGTATTCGCCTGCGCAGTTTCAACCGCGATGAACACCCCGACGAGGACTACAGCTTCCAGCAGATGCAGGACGAGCAGATCAGCCTGCTCGGGCATGTGTTCTGGTGGGGCATGTACGCGCGCTGACGGCCCTCGATTCCAGAAAACCCGCTTCGGCGGGTTTTTTTTCGCCTGCAGAAAATCCCTACAAGCCAGGCCGTGCATGGCCTGCATGCATATCAGCAAAAATTGACGCATAGAAATGTGAAGAAATGCATTGACTGCATATGCATGAATGCATAGCCTGTATCTCAAGCCGGACGGAAACCGGTTGTTACACAGGCAGCGATGGACAGGCCTCAACTGTCCAGAGGGTTGGCAACTGGCCCGGGTGTGCAGCGTAAAGCACCACGAACAGTTATCCGGCGGGCAGGCGGCCGCGGTCGGAGTCACCAATTTGAAGCGGAACTGCGCGGCGTCACCAGTCGTGGCCGGCGGTTCGACAACGCATTACTGAAAAGCCCGGCGAGCCGGGCTTTTTGGAATGCCGAGGCTTTTGAAATACGCAGAGTACCCACAACCCGCCTGTTGGCCCCCGCCATCAGGCATTACACAGGAGACAGGACAGTGACGAACGAGCAACAGGCGTTACTGGAGATGCCGCTCTGGCTGGTAATCGTCCTGGCATTGCTGGGCGGCTTGAGCGGCGAAATGTGGCGGGCCGACAAGGCCGGTGCCACCGGCTGGTCGCTGCTGCGCCGGCTGGCGCTGCGCTCCGGGGCCTGCATGGTCTGCGGCGTGTCGACGGTGATGCTGCTGTATGCCGGCGGCTTGTCGATCTGGGCGGCCAGTGCATTTGGCTGCATGACTGCGGTCGGCGGCGCCGATGTGGCCATGCGTCTTTATGAACGCTGGGCGATCCGACGCCTGGGCTTGCGCGACAACACGCAAGCCGACGAGCGATAAGGAGAATATGCATGAGTGAATTGGCCACTTTGCACGCTGCAGTGACTGCAACCATTCGTGAGGCGATGCCGGAGTTGGCCTCGGTCGATGCCTATACCGCTGTAGGCAATGCCCCGGAGCGACCGGCACTGCGCCACGGCATCGTGCAAATGACGGCGGATGCAGCACCGCGCGATGGCCGCTCGGTGCTGATTGCCACCTTCGAGGCGGATATCACCGCCGATAGCGCCAACCCCGAAGCGCGGCTGCAGGGCAGCCTGCTGGCCGCACAGCTGATGGATCTGCTGCGCCAGCAGCATTGGGCGCTGGACTTCGTCGAAGCCAGCCGCAACGTGCAGGCGCAGTTCGAGGGCAGCGCCTGGACCGTGCGCTGGGACCAGCCGGTGCTGCTTGGCGAGGCACGCTGGAACTGGCCGGACCAGCCACCCGGCAGCCTGGTGCTGGGCTTTGCGCCCGAGATCGGCCTGGGCAACGAGGCGCATTACATCGCGCCGGAGGACCTGTCATGAGCTACGTCAGCGCCATGCATGACCGCATGCTGGCGTGCATGGTGATTCCTTGCCGGGTGGTCGCGGTGGACCTTGCTGCCGCCCGGGTGCGGGTGTCCGACGGCAGTGGCTGGACCAGCACCTGGCTGCGCTGGCACGCCCAGGCCGCCGGCCAGGCCCGGCACTGGCGGGCGCCGAGCCTGGGCGAGCAGGGTGTTTTGCTCAGCCCCAGCGGTGAGCCGGCCCAAGGCACGTTCCTGCCCGGCCTTTATGGCAATGCCGGCAGTGCGCCGGACAACCGCGCGCATGCCGAGGTCTGGCGTTTCGCCGATGGTGGTTCGCTCAGCTACGACTGGCAGGCCAGCCACTACGACATCCAGTTGCCTGGCGGCAGCGCGACCCTCCAGGTCGGCGCCAGCAGCGTGCAGGTCAACGACGGCGCGATCAGCCTTCAGGCGGCAGCGATCAACCTCACCGGCACTGTCACCGTCGACGGCGCGCTGCAGGTCAGCGGCGATATCAATGGCGGTGGGCGGATCATCGATACCGCCGGCAACACGGCCAATCACAAACACTGACTCAAGCCCGCCCATGCGGGCTTTTTCATATCAGGAGAGTGCCATGCATAGCCATGAACAGGGCGGTGCACCATGATCGGCATGGACCGCCGCAGCGGCCAGCCACTGGCCGGCATCGATCATGTGCGCCAGTCCATCGAAGACATCCTCACCACGCCGCTGGGCAGCCGTCGCATGCGCCCGGAGTACGGCAGCCAGTTGCGGCGCTTCGTCGACCTGCCGGTCAACGAGGGCTGGAAAAGTGCCGTGCAAGCCGAAGTGGCCCGCGCACTGGGGCGTTGGGAGCCACGCCTGCAGTTGCAGCGGGTCAAGGTCGTTGCGGTGCTCGACGGCCAGGTCAGCCTGGCGTTGAGTGGCCGCTATCTGGGCGACGAAGCGTTGCTGGAGGTGAGCGTATGAGCCAGGTCGACCTGTCGAAGCTGTCTGCCCCGCAGCTGTTGGAAGACCTCGACTACGAAGCCCTCTATCAGGCCGATCTGCAGACCTTCCGCGAATACCTGGGCGACGCCTGGACCGCCAACCTGGAGAGTGACCCGGTCACCAAGCTGCTCGAGGTCGGCGCCTACCGCAAGTTGCTCAACCGGGCGCGCATCAACGATGCCGCCAAGGCGCTGCTGCTGGCTTACGCCCAGGGCACTGACCTGGACCAGCTGGCGGCCAACGTCAGCCTGCAACGCCTGGTGATCCAGGCCGAGGACCTGGCCAGCGTGCCGCCCGTCGAAGCCTTGCTGGAGTCGGACGATGCGCTGCGTGAGCGGGTGCAACTGGTCTATGAAGGCCTGACCACCGCAGGCCCACGCAACAGTTACATCCTGCATGCCCGCAATGCTTCGGGGCAGGTGGCTGACGCCACCGCCGAAAGCCCTTCTCCGGCAGTGGTGGATGTGACCGTGCTGGGCCTGGAAGGCAACGGCGAGGCCAGTGCCGAGCTGTTGGCGCAGGTGGCGTCATATCTCAACGATGACGACATACGCCCGGTCGCCGACCGGGTCAACGTGCGCAGTGCCGAGATCTTGCCCTATCGCATCGATGCCGTGCTTTATCTGGCCGACAGCGGCCCTGAGTACGAAGCGATCCTCGCCGAGTGCCAGCGTCGCCTTGAGGCCTGGATCAACCCGCGACGGCGGCTGGGCGTGGAGGTGGCCCGTTCGGGCATCGATGCGCAGTTGCACATCGACGGCGTCAGTCGGGTCGAGCTCAATGGCTGGGCCGACATTCGCCCGAGCAAGGCCCAGGCAGCCTGGTGCAGCGGCGTCACCTTGAAGCGGGGTGGCTGACATGCAGAGCCTGTTGCCGCTCAATCGCACGGCGCTGGAGCGGGCCATCGAGGCGGCGGCCGATGAGGACCTGAAGGTCAGCCTGCGCCTGCTCTACAGCCCCGACAACTGCCCCGCGCAGCTGCTTTATCACCTGGCCTGGGCCTGGTCGGTGGACCGTTGGGAGGATAGCTGGAGCGACGAGATCAAGCGTTCGGTGATCCGTTCAGCGTTCTTCGTCCACGCCCACAAAGGCACCCTCGGCGCGCTGCGCCGCGTGGTCGAGCCGTTCGGCTACCTGATCGAGGTGCAGGAGTGGTGGCAAGCCACGCCGCCCGCGCCAGCGGGCACCTTCGCACTGAAGATCGGTGTTTCCGATGCGGGCATCAGCGAAAGCACCTATCAGGAACTGTCATCGCTGATCGACGACGCCCGCCCGGTCAGCCGCCACCTGACCGGCCTGGTCATCAGCCTCGAAAGCCGTGGGGCCCTTCATGTCGGCTGCGCGATCCAGGACGGCGACGAACTGGACATCTACCCGCTGACGCCACGTGACATCGAGGTCATGGGCGTCGTGGGCCGGGGCGGCCGCGAACATACAATCGATACCTTGGACATTGCACATGGTTGACCAGACTTCTCAGTTCTACGCCATCCTCACCAATGTGGGCGCGGCGAAACAGGCCAATGCCGATGCTTTGGGCATTGCCTGGAAAATCACCCAGATGGGTGTCGGCGACGCCAACGGCACCGACCCCACCCCCAATGCCACCCAGACCAGCCTGATCAACGAATGGCGCCGCGCACCCTTGAACCAGCTGAAGGTGGATGACAAGAACAGTGCGATCATCATTGCCGAGCAGGTCATTCCGGCGGATGTCGGCGGCAAGTGGATCCGCGAGATCGCGCTTTACGATGCCGATGGCGAAATGGTGGCCGTGGCCAACTGTGCGCCGACCTACAAACCGTTGCTCAGCCAAGGGTCTGGACGAACCCAGGTGGTGCGGATGAACCTGGTGGTCAGCAATGCCAGCAACGTACAGTTGAAAATTGACCCGTCGGTGGTGCTGGCCACGCGTGAGTACGTCGACAGCCGGCTGGTCGAGGAAATCAGCAAGCTGGACAACAAGCAATCGGTGCGCGCGGCGACCACGGCCAATATCACCCTGTCGGGGCTGCGGACGGTCGACGGTGTTGTGCTTGCGGCCGGGGATCGGGTCCTGGTCAAGAACCAAACCGAAGGTAAGGAAAACGGTTTGTATGTCGTGGCAGCTGGTGCCTGGTCGCGTACTTCCGATGCGGACACCAGCGCCGAGGTAACGCCAGGGTTGGTGGTGGTGGTTGAGCAGGGCGCGATCCAAGCCGATACGATCTGGCAGTTGATTACCGATGCCCCGATTGTATTGGGCACCACGGCGCTGACCTTCAGTGACATTACCGACGGTTTCGCCCGTCTTCTGTCGCCGGCCTTCACAGGCACGCCGACGGCGCCTACGCCGCCGCAGTTCGACGCGACGCAGAAGGTGGTCAACGCCGAGTTTCTCAAGCGGATGGGGGTGGAGTACGGCGGTTACGTGAACTACCCCGTATCGACGACCCTGACCCCGGCAGATTGCGGCAAGTTGGTCGCTTTCGGACATCCGACTAATCCGCTGGTCGCAACACTTCCCACAGGCGGAGACATCACGCCGGGCGTAACCGTGACGGTCCTTTGCTCCCAGGGCACGCTCACTGTGACTGCGGCAAGCGGTGACTCGATTGGCGCGATCAGTGCGCCGGGCAATATCGCTCTGGCTCAGGGTGACACCGCTGAGTTCATCCGCAATGGCACCAACTTGTGGTACCTGATCGGCGGGTCAGTACTGCTCAAATACTCCTACGTGATGCGTGGCGCGAACTGGACTACCCAGCCGCAGTTCGATGCCCGCGGTGCACTGGCAACCACAGAGTTTGTTCAGCGGGCGCTGGGTAGCTTCAGCGGCCAGCGAGGCATAAATGCGGCCTATACGGTGGTTCCAGCAGATGCCGGTAAGTTGTTGAGTCTCAGTGGTTCGGGCTACGCAATCACTCTGCCCGCGACAGCAGCATTCGCCGTCGGTGCCTCGGTTCGGTTCGTGAACTACGGTACCGGTGTTATCACGGTGAGCGGCCCAGGTCTGACCGCCTCGGTGCCTATTGGCATAGGCGATGCGCTGGAGGTTATGGCGACTTCCAGCGGCTGGATGCTGATCGGCGGCAGCGCCTTGCTTAATTCCAGTTCTGGCTTTGCCAGTGCCTTGACGGCGGGTGGTCATCAAAAACTACCTACCGGATACATCGAGCAATGGGGGACGGCGCAAGTGCCTGCTAACGGAACCCTGGATATCACATTGCCGACTACTTTCTCCACGCAATGTTATGGCGTGGTTTGCCAGTATTCCATCGGCCTTGGCGGTAAAGCGGGCCGGCTCGGGGGGGCGCCTATTACCAACTCGGTTATTCGTATCGAGTGTGCATTGCCCGGAGAAGGTGGTTCGCAGAACGTGTATTGGAAGGCTTGGGGGAAATAAGGAGAAACCATGTATTTTTATTCAGCGACAACCCGTGGTTTTTACGAGCGGGCGACTCACGGGGCTGATATGCCGCCCGATGTTTGCGAGGTCAGTGCCGATGAATATGGCCGGCTGATGGAAGCTCCTAGTCAAGGGCGCGTCATCGTTCCTGATCACAAGGGCCGTCCGGTGGTTGCTGATGCGCCTGGCTTGGGTTTCGAACAGCAATGCGCGGTCGAGCGTGCTTGGCGTGATGACATGTTGTTAAAGGCCTGCGCCGTGCGTGACCGGCACCGTGACGAGCAAGAGCTGTCCCGGCCTACCACCTTGACCCAGGAGCGATTTGTGGAGCTGATGCTGTATATCCAGAAACTGCGCGACTGGCCCCAGTCCCCCGGCTTCCCCATTGAAGGGCAGCGACCCGTAGCCCCGGCCTGGCTCGCTGAGCAACCCTGAGACGCCCCGCACTGACGGGGCGTTTTCTTTTTCCGCTGTACCACATGGCCCCGCACCGCGGGGCCTTTTCATATCTGGAGTAAACCTACATGAGTGGATTCTTCCACGGCGTCACCGTAACCAACGTCGACACCGGCGCCCGCAGCATCGCGCTGCCTTCTTCCTCGATCATCGGCCTGGTCGACACCTTCACCGAAGGCGCTGGCGCTACAGCCAAGGCCAACGACCTGGTGCTGATCACCAGCGAGCGTGAAGCCGTCGCCGCCTTCGGCGAAAACGCCGCCATCACCAAGGCCTGCCGGGCCATCTACAGCCGCGCCAAGGCAGTCATCGTCGCCTGTGGAGTGGCCAAGCTGGACGATGCCGCAGAGCAGACCGCAGCGATCATCGGCAGCGTGCAGGCCGACGGCAAACGTACCGGCCTGCAGGCGCTGCTCGACGGCAAGAGCCGCTTCAACGCCCAGCCACGCCTGCTGGCCGCGCCACGCCACAGCGCCACCCAGGCGGTCGGTACCGCATTGGTAGCCCTGGCCGACAAGCTGCGCGGCATCGCCATCATCGACGGCCCCAACACCACCGATGAAGCGGCCATCGACTATGCCGGGCACTTCGGCGCCAAGCGCGCCTTCCTGGTCGACCCGGGCGTGCAGTACTGGGACAACGGCGCGCAAGCCACCGTCGATGCGCCAGGCTCGGCCTGGGTCGCCGGCCTGTTTGCCTGGACCGACAGCGAATACGGCTTCTGGGCCTCGCCGTCGAACAAGGAATTCGTCGGCATCACCGGTACCAGCCGCCCGGTGGAGTTCCTCGATGGCGACGACAGCTGCCGTGCCAACCTGCTGAACAACGCCAACATCGCCACCATCATCCGCGATGACGGCTTCCGCCTGTGGGGCAACCGCACCCTGTCCAGCGACCCGAAATGGGCGTTCGTCACCCGCGTGCGGACCATGGACATCGTCATGGACGCGATTCTCTATGGCCACAAGTGGGCGGTCGACCGCGCCATCACCGCCACCTACGTCAAGGACGTCACCGAAGGCCTGCAGGCCTTCATGCGCGACCTGAAGAACCAGGGCGCGATCATCAACTTCGAAGTCTTCGCCGACCCGGAGCTGAACACGGCCAGCCAGCTGGAGCAGGGCAAGGTGTACTGGAACATCCGCTTCACCGACGTGCCGCCTGCCGAAAACCCCAATTTCCGCGTTGAAGTCACTAACCAGTGGCTGACCGAAGTTCTCGATTCCGCCGCTTAAGGAGCGCATCTACATGGCAATGATCCCCGAAACCCTGGCCAACCTGAACCTGTTCGTCGACGGCGTCAGCTTCCAGGGCGATGTACCCAGCCTGACCCTGCCCAAACTCACCCTGAAGATGGAAGAACACCGCCCCGGCGGCATGGACATGCCGGTCGAGATGGACCTGGGCATGGAGAAGCAGGAAGCGGCCTTCACCACCACGGGCGTACGCCGTGAGGCGCTGAAATTCTTCGGCCTGGCCGATGGCAGTGGTTTCAACGGCACCTTCCGCGGCGCCTTCAAGGGCCTCAAGGGCAAGATCAATCCGGTGGTGGTGACCCTGCGGGGCACCCTGAAGGAAATCGACATGGGCGACTGGAAGTCCGGCGACAAGGCCGAGATCAAGCACAGCGTCGGCCTGACCTATTACAAGCTTGAAGTCGACGGCCGCCTGATCTACGAGATCGACGCGCTGGGCATGAAGCGCGTGATTGATGGAGTCGACCAGTTGGCCGCCCAGCGCGCTGCGCTCGGCCTGTAAGGAGACGACCATGGCTCAAGCGAAAAAGCAGCCGCAATGGCTGACCCTCAGTGCCGACCGCGTCACCGTGCGCCTGTCACGCCCCAGCGAAGCCAATGGCGTGCAGGTCGACAGCCTGTCGCTGCGGGCACCGACCGTGCGCGATATCCGCAATGCCCAGGCTGGTGGCGCGGCGGATGACGAGCAGCGCGAGCTGAACCTGTTCGCGTCGCTGGCCGAAGTCGGCATCAGGGACCTCGAAGGCCTTGCCCTGAAGGACTATGCCCGCCTGCAAAGCGGTTATTTTCGCCTGGTGCAGGACGACGAACTTTGACCCGGCCCGGCAGAAGGCCGCCGCAAGGCGGCTGGCCAGGGAGCTGAACTTTTCCGCGAGCGAAATCATGACCATGTCGTACGGCGACATGGTCTGGTGGCTCGCGCCGTGACAAGGAGGAACCTATGGCGAACACACAGGTGTTCACCCTCGGGCTCGGCGTCACCGTCACCAACCCTTTGGGGCAGGCCATCGAACTGCTGCGCCGGGACGTCGAACGCCTGCGCAGGCAGGCCGATGGCACCCGGCTAGGCCGGCTCATCGGCGAGGTGATTCGCCTGGGGTTGGAGCTCGGCAAGGTACGTCAGGTCGAACGCCAGTTGGCACTGGACCAGGAGCAGCAACACGAAGATCAGGTCGCCCGGTTGGGGGATGAGGTCGAGGCCGTCGAGCGTTTGCGTCAGCACTACCTGATGCTGGATCAGGTCATCAAAGGGTTGGCGCGGCTAAGGCCACTGGCAGGCCAGACGACGGTCAATGTCTTCCAGCAATGGCACGCTGTCGTACAAGGGCAGAGTGTTGCATCGGGCAAGGTGCAAGCGCCCTCGAGGGTACCCAGGGCGGATGCCGGTAGCAGCTCGCTTGCCTCGGCCAAAGCCCTCGCGATTGGCGCAGCAGGTATTGGGGCCCTTGGCCTGGGGACTGTTTCCATTCTCGCCTACCGCAAACAGTCACCGGAAAAGAAGCGAGCGATCCGCGAGCGTGGGCTGAAAGCGTGGCGAGAGAACCGTGCCGAGACCTTGGGCAAGGTCGCCAAGGCCGTCATCACTGCCGAGGACGGCGAAGATATGGCGCGCGGTACCGGCGCTGCATTGGGCGACCTCGGCGGCCGTGTGCTGGGCTCGATGGGGGCCGTGCTTTTCAAAGGCAAAGGTAAAGCGATCGGCAACGTTATCGGGACAGTTACAGGTACGAGTGCGGGCAAACGCAAGCGCACAAAGAAAGGTCAACGAAAAGCCCACGCCAAGGCACAGCGAGAGGCCGCCAAGGAGCAGGCGGCGCAACAGGAAGAGGAGAAAAAGCAGGACGAGGCCAAACAAGAGCGTTGGGCCAAAACGGGCGGCGTGATCGGCGAGGCAGTGGGGGACAGAGCCGGTGGCGAGCTCTTCAACTGGATCGCAGGGGATGACGAGCCCCGGTCGCAAGACAGTGCGGCATCTGCAGTGGCGGATGGCCAATCCGAATCCTGGAGGGTACCTGACTTATCGTTGATCGCCACAGGCAAACAGCTGACGTCGGTTGGGAAACTTTTCAAAGGTGCCCCGGTGGCCGCGGTGCTGGACACTTCTTTGCAACTTGTCGACACCTACCAGAGCGGTGGCACGCCCGCAGAGAAGCTGGAAGGGTATGGCAAGGCTGTCGGCGGGCTGGGTGGCACCTTGGTCGGGTCTTCGGCTGGCTGGGGCGCCGGAGCGAGCTTCGGGGCCTTGCTCGGCACGATGGTGGTGCCCGGTATAGGGACGGCGGTTGGTGCTGCGATCGGTGGCGTGCTGGGCGGCTTTGGCGGTGGCGTATACGGCGGCGAGGCAGGTGATATCGCCGGTGGCTGGCTTGGCAAGACCCTGGCCTCAGTCATGGGGAGCGACACGGCTGGGGCAAGCCCGGCCACTGACAGCCCGCCCGTCCAGGCAGCCCGTCCTGCCGAGGGTGCTGGTGCTCCCGCACTGCCACCTGCGACCTCGGCACAACAGTCGCAGGCTGCTGCGTCGCCCACTATCAACCAGCAATTCACGTTCACCGCCAACATGCCGGTGACCTTCAACAACAGCCTTGACGACCCAACCACCCTGCAGCAACTGGAGGCCATCGCCCGCCGTGTATTCGATGATCTGATGCGTCAGGCGCGTTCGGTGCAGATGGTCGATCAACCCCTGCCATAAGGAGTCAGCATGACTTACCTGGAACAGTTGCAAGGTGGCCTGCATGCACTGGTCAAGGCGGGCGAGGAGGGGCGTCGGCGTGCCGACGCCATGCTCGACCCGATGAACCAGGCGGTTGGCCATGCCAAGGAGGCGGCCAGCGAACTTGAAGCCCTACCCTGGATCGGCCCGGAGATCGGCAGGCGCCTGCAACGCACGATGCGCGCCATCGACTCGGCCAAGCAGCGTGTCGACAAGGTGATCGCCAAGTACGACCAGGCCCTCGATGTGGTGCGCAAGGTGCGTGACCGTGTCGATGCCTTCGCCGAACACCTGGGCAAGGCCGCAGCGGCCATTCGCCGGGTGATCGGGGATGTGCGCTCGGTCGCCAACGGTGTGCTTTCGACCTTCGGTTTCGCACCGCAGGTTACCCCGGCGGCAGAGGCGATCAAGCCGTTCCCGCACCTGCTGGTACTGCAGCCACTCAAGGCCAACGCTGCGCCGTACTACTTCAACCTCGACACCGCCGCCTTCGACCAGTTGCGCCGGCAAACGCGTTTCCGCTGGGCCGGGCAAGAACGCCTGAACCGCGAAAATGCGCAGCAGGCCGTCAGCCTGGGCGAAGACACCATCAACATCCGTGGCGCAATCTTCCCAGGCTTCAAGGGTGGGTTGGGCCAGCTGCAGGCCTTGCGTGGCGTCGGCCGTCAACTGCTGCCGCTGTCACTCACCACCGGTTATGGCGAGGTGCTGGGCACCTGGTGCCTGACCAGCATCGAGGAGGAGCAGGGCGCCTTGCTGGCTGGCGGCATTCCTCGCAAACAAGGTTTCTCACTGGAGTTCGTCAGCTATGGACAAGACCTGCAAAACGTCTGAGGGGGATGTGCTCGATACTCTCTGCCACCACTATTACGGGCACCTCGACGGCAGCGTCGAGGCTGTGTTGCAAGCCAACCAGGGGCTGGCCGAGGAGGCCCAGCCGTTTCGCGGTGGTGTGACCATCCGCCTGCCGACGCTGGCGCTGGCGGCGGCCAACGCCGTGCAGCTGTGGGACTGATGCCATGCAACCGGTATTTCGCATCCAGGCCGATGGCAAGGACATCACTGCGCTGATCAATGACCGCCTGTTGCTGCTGCGTACCACTGACAAACCGGGCATGGAAGCCGATGACTTCGAGCTGCGCATCGACGCCCGCGACGGCGCTGTGGCGTTGCCGGCGCGCGGTGCGCTGATCGACGTGCAGCTGGGTTACGCCGGCCAGCCGCTGACCCGGCTGGGGCGTTACACCGTCGATGAGGTCGAACTGTCCGGTCCGCCCGATACCTTGGTGATCCGCGGCAAGGCCAGTGACTTGCGTGGCAGTGGCAGGACCATTCGCAGTGGCAGTTGGGAGGCCGTGCCGTTGCAGCGCATCGTCGCGGAAATCGGCGCGCGTAATGGTTGGCAGGTGGTCTGCCCGGTACTCATTCAGGTGCAGCGGGTCGATCAGTACAACGAGTCGGATTTCAATTTCATCACGCGCCTGGCCCGCCAGTACGACTGCACCGCCAAGCTCGCCGATGGCCAGCTGCTGGTGCTGCCGCGCCAGGCCGGGCAAAGCGCCAGTGGCAAACCCCTGGGTGTGGTCGGCATTGCCCGCACCGAGGTCAGCCAGTGGCATTTTCGCCTGGACGACAAAGCGGCGCGCAAGGCCGTGCGCACCCGTTATCAGGACACCGCCAGTGGTGAGTCGAAGACCATCGAGCTGGTCAACGAAGAGGCCGTTGAAGGCCAGCGGCCGGTGCATACCGACCGTCACCTTTACCCTAACCGCGCGGCGGCCGAACAAGCGGCCAGGGCGCGCCTGGCCAGCTTCAACCGCGACACCGCCCAGGTGCGCCTGGACCTGCCGGGGCGTACCGACCTGTTCGCCGAGCGCAGCATCGACCTGCAGGGCTTTGTCGATGGCCTCGACGGGCAATACCAGATCGATTCGGTGGAACAGGTGTTCACTAGCTCGGGCTGGCGCACCACGGTGCAGGGTAATGGCGGCAAGGCGGGCAAGGTACAGGCCAAGGGGGCGGCGCCCCGTCGCCAGTCCGCGACCAAGGCCTGAAGGACGATAGTGAAAGGAGTGTCAGACATGCTCACTGAAACGCAATTGCTGCAGATTCTGCCGAACGCCCGCCCCGTTGCGGGCGTTTTTCTTTCGGCACTGAACGTCACCCTGCCACGCTGGGAAATCGACAACCCCAGGCGTGTGGCAGCGTTCATCGCCCAGGTCGGCCATGAGTCCGGCCAGTTCCGCTACGTGAAGGAACTGGGCAGTGACCGCTACCTGGCACGCTACGACACCGGCAGCCTGGCCGTGCGCCTGGGCAATACACCGCAGGCCGATGGCGATGGCCAGTTGTACTGCGGGCGCGGCCTGATCCAGGTGACCGGGCGCAACAACTACCAGGCCTGCAGCCGGGCTCTGTTCGGCGACGAGCGCCTGCTGGCGCAACCGCAGCTGCTCGAACAGCCGCGCTGGGCCTGTGAGTCGGCCGCATGGTTCTGGCATTCGCGCGGGCTCAATGCCCTGGCGGACCGCGGCGAGTTCAACCGCATCACGCGCCACGTCAATGGTGGGCTCAATGGCCTGGAGGACCGTCTCAAACTTTGGGCGCGGGCGCGTGAGGTGTTGTGTTGAGCCGACTGCAACGTGGCCTTGGCGCTTTGTTGTTGATGGTGTCCGTAGCGCTGGCCTGGCAGGTACAGGGCTGGCGCTACGAACGGCAGCTGGCGCAGCAGGCGCAAGCCCAGGCCGATACCGAGGCAGCCCGGCTGCTCGCCGAGCGGGGGCAGCGCCAGGCGCTCGAGCGACGCCTGGAAGAAAGTGAAACCCGTCATTTCAAGGAACTTGCCGATGCACAGCAATCTCAGGCTCGCCTGCGTGATCGTCTTGCTACTGCCGATCTGCGCCTGTCGGTCCTGGTCGAGCGCGACGCCGTCTGCAGCGCGGTGCCAGCCACCGCCGCTACCGGCGGCGTGGATCATGCAACCGTACGCGCCGGACTTGAGCCGGCGCATGCTCGACGAATTATCGCCATTACCGACGAAGGGGACCGCGGGCTGATCGCGTTGCGGGCGTGCCAGGATTATGTGCGCGCGTTGCGGCCTTGATCCCTTGCCTGGCGGCATCAGGGTGGTAGGGTAGTGCGCAATCTTCAAGGAGCCCGCCATGGACCCAATCACCGTTCTCGCTACCCGCCTTGGCGAACACCTGCGCCGCTTCAACGCCCAAGTGACCACCGCCGAATCCTGCACCGGTGGAGGCATCGCCGAAGCCATCACCCGGGTGCCCGGCAGCTCGGCCTGGTTCGAGGCCGGTTACGTGACCTATTCAAATGCCCAGAAAACCCGCCAGCTGAAGGTGCCCGAGGCGCTGTTCGCCGAGGTTGGCGCGGTCAGCCAGGCGGTGGTCGAAGCCATGGTCCGTGGAGCCCAGGCCGCCAGCGGCGCACGTTTTGCCGTGGCCGTCAGTGGCGTGGCCGGGCCTGATGGCGGTTCGCCGGCCAAACCGGTGGGGACCGTGTGGCTGGCCTGGGCCGATGGCAGCCACGTCAGCAGTGAGCGCCGGCACTTCGACGGTGACCGCGAAGCGGTGCGCCGACAGACGGTGATCGCCGCGTTAGACGGCTTGTTACAGCTTGGTGCCGAGTAAATCGACGACAGGGGTTTGCTCGGGCGCTTGCCTGTGGAATAATACTGGCTACTTATACAGGTATTCCGGCCGTCAGGGCCAAGTCGAACACGTGAGGATTTCAATGGACGACAACAAGAAGCGCGCCTTGGCTGCGGCCCTGGGTCAAATCGAACGCCAATTCGGCAAAGGCGCGGTCATGCGCATGGGTGACCACGAGCGCCAAGGCATCCCGGCCATTTCCACCGGTTCCCTGGGCCTGGACATCGCGCTCGGCATCGGCGGTCTGCCAAAAGGCCGTATCGTCGAAATCTACGGCCCGGAATCCTCGGGTAAAACCACGCTGACCCTGTCGGTCATCGCTGAAGCCCAAAAAAACGGCGCAACCTGCGCCTTCGTCGACGCCGAACACGCCCTCGACCCTGAATATGCCGGCAAGCTGGGCGTCAACGTCGACGACCTGCTGGTCTCGCAGCCGGACACCGGCGAACAGGCCCTGGAAATCACCGATATGCTGGTGCGCTCCAACGCCGTTGACGTGATCATCGTCGACTCCGTGGCCGCACTGGTGCCGAAGGCCGAGATCGAAGGCGAGATGGGCGACATGCACGTCGGCCTGCAGGCCCGTCTGATGTCCCAGGCGCTGCGCAAAATCACCGGTAACATCAAGAACGCCAACTGCCTGGTCATCTTCATCAACCAGATCCGTATGAAGATCGGCGTGATGTTCGGCAGCCCGGAAACCACCACCGGTGGTAACGCCCTGAAGTTCTACGCCTCGGTGCGCCTGGACATTCGCCGTACCGGCGCGGTCAAGGAAGGTGACGAAGTGGTCGGCAGCGAAACTCGCGTCAAGATCGTCAAGAACAAGGTCTCGCCTCCGTTCCGTCAGGCCGAGTTCCAGATCCTTTACGGTAAGGGTATCTACCGCAACGGCGAAATCATCGACCTGGGCGTTTCCCAAGGCCTGGTGGAAAAGTCCGGTGCCTGGTACGCCTACCAAGGCAACAAGATCGGCCAGGGCAAGGCAAACGCGGCCAAGTACCTGGCAGAGAACCCAGCCATTGGTGCCGAGATCGAGAAGCAGATTCGCGAGAAGCTGCTCAAGGCCGGCGCCGTTGCCGAAGCTGGCAAGGCTGCTGCCGCCGAAGCCGATGCCGACGACATGGCTGACGCCGACGCCGGTTATTGATAGCAGCTGGTATGTCCGCCGTACTCGACACCCCCGTCGCCGTCAGGCGGACAGCCATGGACCTGCTCGCGCGCCGCGAGCATGGTCGCGTCGAGCTGACGCGCAAGTTGCGTCAGCGCGGAGCCCCGGATGAACTGATCGAGCCTGCGCTCGATCGGCTCGCCGAAGAAGGGCTGCTTAGCGAAGCCCGTTATCTCGAGAGTTTCATTCGATACCGTTCCGGTGCCGGCTATGGTCCTGCGCGTATTCGCGAGGAACTTGGCCAGCGCGGGTTGAACCGAAGTGACATCGAGCAGGCCCTGCGTGAAAGCGAAGTGGATTGGGCGGCACTGCTACGGGATACCTGGCAGCGTAAATTCGCTGGGCAACGCCCCCAGGATCCACGTAGTCGAGCCCAGCAGACACGGTTCCTTGCCTACCGCGGTTTCCCCATGGACATGATCGGCCGGTTGCTCAGTGGCCGGGATCTGGATGATTACTAGTCAAATGGCCTCATCGCCGGCACGCCAGCGATGAGGCCATTTGCGTTACTGCGAAATTTGCCATTCAGCTGACCTTCAGCGCCTCCCGCGCCCGCTGGGTGGTATGCATAGGCTCCGGCTTGGCCCAGTTTTCCGGCAAGTTGATGAAATCGACCAGTTCCCGCAGGCGCCCCTGGTCACGGCCATTGAAGGCAAACGTCAGCCGCGTCAGGTGGCTGAAGTTGCCCACCTCGTGTTCGGCACCGCTGTCGGCGTGTTGGTGATACCGGCCACTCAGGCGCAAGTCGGCAAACCCTTCCTGTATGTCATGTAGTGCCGCTTCGCTGAGCCGATGGTGCATGCGGATCACGAACTGGTTCTTCAGCCAGCGGCTGGAGTGGTAATTGCTGTAGAACTGGTTGATTTCCTCCACGGCCTCATCGGCGCTGTACACCAGCCGCAGCAACTTCAGGTCACTGGGCAGGATGTAGCGGTTTTCTTCGAGTTGGCGGCTGATGAACGCCAGGCAGTCACGCCAGAACGTGCCACCCGGTGAGTCCAGCAGAACCACCGGCACCAGTGGACTCTTACCGGTCTGGATCAGCGTCAGCACTTCAAGCGCCTCGTCCAGGGTGCCGAAGCCGCCGGGGCAGAGCACCAGCGCATCGGCTTCCTTGACGAAGAACAGCTTGCGAATGAAGAAGAAGTGGAAGGGCAGCAGCTTGTCGGTGCCATCCACCGTGGCATTGGCATGCTGCTCGAAGGGCAGGGTGATGTTGAAGCCCAGGCTATGGTCGCTGCCGGCGCCTTCATGGGCCGCCGCCATGATGCCGCCGCCGGCCCCGGTAATGACCATCAGTTCGGAGCGGGCGAGGGTCGCCCCCAGTTCGCGAGCCAGGGCGTACATCGGGTGTTCCACGGGGGTGCGTGCCGAGCCGAACACGGTGACTTTGCGTCGCCCCCGGTAGCGCTGGAGCATGCGGAACGAGTGGTCCAGTTCGCGCAAGGCCTGCAAGGTGATCTTGGCGCTCCAGCGGTCGCTGTCGTCATGGGCCATGCGCAAGACCGTGAGCATCATGTCGCGGTACAGCGGCAGGTTGGGGCTGTCCGGCGCAACCAGTTGCAGTTGCTGGTCGATCTTGCTCAGGTCGATGCCGTGGTCCTTGAAGTGATTGAACAGGTGTTCATTCGATTGGTAAGGCATTCAACGTCTCCTTCTGCAGCAAAACCTCTGACCGGGCCGATGGTGTGGCTCGGCCGCGACACTACGTGTGTCGCTGGCTGCCGTGACTCGAGTGTGCATCCCGAGCATTGCAGTAGGCCTTCAAGGCCGTGGTGCAGGGGTGTCAGTCCAGCGTGTCGTTTTTCGGGTCTTCGCTATCAATCTAGACCGTTGCGTCTGATCGTGCAGGCGTGATCACCGTGGCCACTCGTCGGCCTGCGAACAGCCCCGGCGAGGGTTTGGTTAACTGGAGAAGCGAAACGTGTCGATGCAGGAGGTGGCGTATGCATCGCTTGGTCATCGAAGTAGACCGGCAGCTCTATCAACTGCTGGAAAATGCAGCCCAGGATCACCACGTGAGCCTGGAGGCGGAGTGCCGTCGCAGGCTGGCAGCACTCGAGTGCCAGTCACGCTACCTGCAGGCGCTGCTGGCGGAGATGCGCGCCGACGAAGAACCGCAGCGCGCGGAGGGAGAGCGGGTTATCTAGTCACTTCTTCTTGTTGCCAGCGGTGCAGCTGGCAGCATCGAAGGCCTGGTCCATGACCGGCTGGTTGGTCTTGTACACGCTGAAGCGATAGACCATAACCGCACCTTTCGACATCAGGTTGCGAAAACCGCTGTTGCGGCACACGCTGTCACCCAGCTGGCTGCGGACTTGGGCGGGGTTCTGCTGCATGCGTGCGGCATGCTCGGCGCGTACGCTGAGGTGGTTGACCAGCGCCTTGCCTTCAACGGTATAGCCCTGGTCGAGAATGTCTTCGTTGATGGCGCGTGGGGTGCCGACACTGCTTTCCGTGGCGACCTTCTGCAGCAGCTTGTTGAGCTCGAACTCCTGCTTGGAGGCCGCCTGGGCTGCCAGTGGCAGGGTGAGCAACAGGCTCAGGGTCGGGACGATAAGACGCAGCATGAATCTCTCCTGGTTCAGTAACTGGCGCTTTGACATGCGCCGGCGGCGGGCGTTCCATGAAACCCGCTGCATCGCAGGCAAATTCACGGTGGCCAATGGCGCCGATTATAAGGGACCGGGTGGTGCCGCTGCACGGCCAAATGGCGCCTGCTCTGGTAGACTGGCGCTTTGTTTCTTCCGAGTCCCTGCAGTGTCCAGTCACAACCTGTCCACAGGCTTGCCAGCATGAGCCACGCGGTAGCACGCCTGCGTGCCGAACGCCTGGCGCGTAGCAACAAACCCTTCATTGCCCGTGGTTCACGCGCCGAGCGTTGCCCCGATTGCCGGGTGATCGCCACCCACTGCCTGTGTGCGTGGAAGCCCAAGGTGCAGGCCGACTCCGGCGTGTGCCTGATCATGCATGACACCGAGCCACTGAAACCGACCAACACTGGCTGGCTGATCGCCGACCTGATCGAAGACACCTGCGCCTTCGGCTGGTTGCGAACCTCGGTGGACGAGCGCCTGCTGGCGCTGCTCGACGACCCGCAGTGGCAGCCCTACATCGTCTTCCCCGGTGAATTCGTCGCCCAGGAGCGGGTGGTCAGCGAGGTCGTGCGCGAACCTGGCAAGCGCCCGTTGTTCATCCTGCTCGATGCCACCTGGACCGAGGCCCGCAAGATGTTCCGCAAGAGCCCGTACCTTGATCGCTTCCCGGTATTGAGCCTGCAGGCCGAGCAGATGTCGCGCTATCGCTTGCGCCGGTCCAAGCGCGACGACCATTTCTGCACTGCCGAAGTGGCTGCCATGTGCCTGGACCTGGCGGGTGACAGTCAGGCGTCCCAGGCGCTGGATGCCTACCTGGACGTGTTCAGCCTGCATTACCTCAGCGGCAAGCGTCGCCTGCCGCTGGATGATCAGGATGACACCCACCAGCGTTTGCATACCTTCCTATAGTCCAAGGGGCATAAGCCTCACTTTGGTTCATAATGACGGGGCTGGCAGCCAGGGTGGGCGAGACGGCAGGGTAGTTGGCTTGACCACCTGCGGCCGTGCTCGGCATCCTTGGCGCCGATTCCCCGCCAGGCGCTTCACCACCCCGCATGCGCCTGGCACAGAACAGGATCCATAGATCGATGGCCACATACGAAATCCTGATAGCCGATGACCACCCGCTGTTTCGTAGCGCCCTGCGCCAGGCCGTTACCCTCGGCCTGGGCGCCGATGTGCGCCTGGTTGAAGTGGCGAGCATCGCCGAACTGGAAACCCGCCTGAGCGAAAAAGCCGACTGGGACCTGGTCCTGCTGGACCTGAACATGCCAGGGGCCTATGGCTTTTCCGGGCTGGTCCTGCTCCGCGGCCAGTACCCGCAGATTCCAGTGGTAATGGTCTCGGCGCAGGAAGAGGCCGCTGTGGTGGTCAAGTCCCGCGAGTTCGGTGCCAGCGGCTTCATTCCGAAGTCCAGCGGCCTTGAAGTCATTCAGGATGCCGTGAGAAAAGTGCTCGATGGCGACGTCTGGTGGCCACCTCAAGCCTTCGAGAAGGTCGATGTCTCGGCCGAAGCCAAGGCCGCCAGCGAAGGGCTGGCCAGCCTCACCCCACAGCAGTTCCGTGTGCTGACCATGGTCTGTGAAGGTTTGCTGAACAAGCAGATCGCCTATGAACTGAGTGTGTCGGAAGCGACCATCAAGGCCCATGTAACGGCTATCTTCCGCAAGCTGGGCGTGCGCACCCGCACCCAGGCCGCGCTGTTGCTGCAACAACTTGAATCGGTTACCAGTAGCTGACGACGTCTGGATTCACGCTTTTTTGACCCGTGCCGCACTAGTCTGCTGGCCTTTCTGTTGTGAAGTGACTCACATGACACCATCGCCATTCAAAGGCCAGACCGGCCTGAAACGCATCTTCAACGCCGCTGGCTACTCGCTGGACGGCCTGCGCGCCGCCTTCAAGGGCGAGGCCGCCTTCCGCCAGCTGGTGCTGCTCAACGTGTTGCTGATCCCGATCGCCTTCTGGCTGCCGGTCAGCCGTGCGGAGCGGGCAATCATGATCGCCGTCTGCTTGCTCGGCCTGATCGTCGAGCTGTTCAACTCGGCAGTGGAAGCAGCCATCGATCGTATCTCGCTGGAGCGCCACCCGCTGTCGAAGAACGCCAAGGACATGGGCAGCGCCGCGCAGCTGGTTGCGCTGACCATGGTCGCGCTGGTGTGGGGTGTGATTCTGCTTTAAGCGATCGGCGGCAAGACGATCTCGTCACTGCGGGTAAAGCCCGCAGTGAAGTTGCGGCACAACTCCAGAAACTCGCGCATCGCCGAGGTCTGGTACTTGCGTTTGTGCCAGATGAAATAGAATTGGCGCATCAGGTCCAGCTCCGGCGTCTCCACCGGTACCAGGCTGCCGCGGCGGAAGGCATCGCGCAGGGCCAGGCGGGAAATGCAGCCGATACCCAGGCCCGATTCCACGGCACGCTTGATCGCCTCGGTGTGTTCCAGCTCCAGGCGGATATTCAGGCTGGTGCGGTGATGGCGCATGGCCTGGTCAAAGGTCAGGCGTGTGCCGGAACCTTGCTCGCGCAAAATCCAGGCTTCCTGTGACAGGGCTTCGACATCGGCGCGGCCGGCCTTGGCCAGCGGGTGCCGAGGTGCGCAGAACACCACCAGCTCGTCCTCGACCCACGGCTGCACCTCGAGGTCCGGGTGGTTGCAGTCACCTTCGATCAGACCTAGATCAATTTCGTATTGCGCTACCTGGTGCACGATATGGGCAGTGTTCTGCACATGCAGTTTCACCTGGCTCTCCGGGTGTACCTGCATGAAGCTGCCGATCAGCAGGGTGGCCAGGTAGTTGCCGATGGTCAGCGTGGCGCCGACCGCCAGTGAGCCGAAACCGGACTTGCCGTTGAGCAGGTCTTCGATTTCCTTGGCCTGGTCGAGCAGGGCGACGGCCTGGGGCAGCAACTGGTGGCCCAAGGCATTGAGGGCCAGGCGCTTGCCGGCGCGGTCGAACAGCTGGCAGCTCGATTGCCGTTCAAGTTCGGTGATGGAAGTGCTTGCCGCCGATTGTGAAAGCGCGAGCACGCTGGCCGCCCGCGACACACTCTGGTGCTGGGCCACGGCGACGAATACCTGCAGCTGACGAAGTGTAAATCGCATATCTATATAACCGATAACACATATCTTGATAATTCAGTTAACAGATATTGTGGCTGCCCCTAAACTATCGCGCAACTGCGCGTCTTGCGCGCTGCGTTTTTCTTCAGGAGCCCCTTAGATGAGCAACATGAACCACGAACGTGTCCTCAGTGTGCACCACTGGAACGACACCCTGTTCAGCTTCAAGTGCACCCGCGACCCGGGCCTGCGCTTCGAGAACGGTCAGTTCGTGATGATCGGCCTGCAACAGGAGAACGGCCGTCCGCTCATGCGCGCCTATTCCATCGCTTCGCCGAACTGGGAAGAGCACCTGGAGTTCTTCAGCATCAAGGTCCCGGACGGCCCGCTGACCTCGCAGCTGCAGCACCTGAAGGAAGGCGACGAGATCATCATTAGCAAGAAGCCAACCGGTACCCTGGTCCTCGACGACCTGAAACCGGGCAAGCACCTGTACCTGCTGAGCACCGGCACCGGCCTGGCGCCGTTCATGAGCGTCATCCAGGACCCGGAAACCTACGAGCGCTTTGAAAAAGTGATCCTGGTTCACGGTGTGCGTTACGTCAACGAGGTGGCCTACAAAGAGTTCATCACCGAGCACCTGCCGCAGAACGAATTCTTCGGCGAGTCGGTCCGTGACAAGCTGATCTACTACCCGACCGTGACCCGCGAGCCGTTCGAAAACCAGGGCCGCCTGACCGACCTGATGCGCAGCGGCAAGCTGTTCAGCGATATTGGCCTGCCGCCGATCAACCCAGAGGACGACCGCGCAATGATCTGCGGCAGCCCGAGCATGCTCGACGAGACCAGCGAAGTGCTCGACAGCTTCGGCCTGAAGGTCTCGCCACGTATGCGCGAGCCAGGTGACTACCTGATCGAGCGTGCCTTCGTCGAGAAGTAAGACGCACGCGGCAACGAAAAAACGCAGACCTGGGTCTGCGTTTTTTTATGCCTGCAGGGTGTAGTGATGTTCAGCCTTCCCGAACGACTTCCAGCACCTGGATCCGATCCGGTTGCGGGTAATGCCAGCGGACCTGCACATCCCAGAATTTCACCCCGTACACACGCTCTGGCGGTGGCACCTGATAGGCCGGGCGCGGGTCCTGTGCCAGGCACTGCTCGATCAGCTCCACCAACGGCTCGCCAAGACGCTGCCCATGCCCATGGGCCTGGGGCAGGGCAGTGTCGCTCCAGCCAACGGCAATCGCGACCGGCGCATCACTGGCCATCAGGTTGCTCGCCCCGGCGACACTGTCGGCATAGGGCACATACGGCTTGATATCCAGGACCGGCGTACCGTCCAGCAGGTCGATCCCGGACAGCAGCAGGCGCCCCGGCTCCACCCCTTCCAGGCGCACCACCGACTGGCCGATGCCGTTGGGGCGGTGGGTGGCGCGGGTGGCGAACACGCCCATGCTCTTGTTGCCACCCAGGCGCGGCGGGCGCACTTTCAGGCGTGGCTTGTCTTCCAGTGCCTGGTGGAACAGGAACAGCAGCCAGACATGGCTGACCTGCTCCAGCCCGGCCACCGCATCACCCTGATCGAATGGCGGCAGCAACTCCAGTACCCCGCGGGCGGCGGGTGCCAGCTGCGGCTGGCGCGGGATGGCGAACTTCTCCTTGAAGCAGGAGCGGACGATGCCGACCGGTGTAACGGTATGCTGCATGGCCACTCAGCCGCGCACGCGCAGGGTCAGGCCCTTGAGGAAATTGCGCAGCAGCTGGTCGCCGCACGGGCGGTAGTTGTCATGCCCGACCTTGCGGAACAGCGCGCTGAGTTCAGGCTTGGACACCGGGAAATTGACCGCCTTGAGGATGGCGTGCAGGTCTTCCTCCTTGAGCTCGAAGGCTACCCGCAGCTTTTTCAGGATGGTGTTGTTGGTCACCGGCAACTCCACCGGCTGCGGTGGGCGGCTGTCGTCCTTGCCCCGGCGGTGGATCACCAGGCCGTCCAGGAAGTGCGCCATGACCCGCTCCGGGCAGCGCACGAAGCCGGCTTCGTCTTCTTTCTTCAAGTAGGTGGCGAGCACGATCGGGTTAACTTCGAGGCCGGACAGCGCGATGATTTCGGCCATCTTGGCGTCGTTCACCTTGAGCATGTAGCGCAGGCTGCGCAGGACATCGTTGTGGTTCATTGCTGCAAAATCCTGTTCAGTAGCCACGCCGAGGGCGTGGCGCATTGCTTAGAAACGTTCGGTGGCTGCCAGGTAGCGCCACTGCCCCACGGGCAGCTTGCCCATCGATACACCCCCCAGGCGAATGCGGCGCATGCCCAGCACCTCCAGGCGCAGGTAGGCGCACAGCTCGGCGATCTGCCCGGGCTGCGGGTTTTTCACCACCAGGCGCAGGTGGGTCTCGTTCTGCCAGCTGGCCTTGGCCTTGGGCAGCTCCCGGTCATTGCGCGTGGCACCGCGCGCCAGGCGCTCCAGAGCCTGAGGCGTGGTTTCGCCGCGCACTTCAATGATGTATTCCTGCTCCATGCGGCGCAGGTCGGCGTCGATCTTGCGGGTAACCCGCCAATCCTGGGTGAACACCTGCAGGCCGCTGGCGCCGCGTTCCAGCGGCGCCAGGCAGGACAGCCGGGCAAAATGCCCGTGCAACGGCCGTACGCCTTCGCGGTGGGCCTCGCTGAGGTTGCCCATGTTGATACTGGCGCGGGCGGTTTCGCTGTCGACACCGGCCGCTTGATGCATCAGCAGGGTGACCGGGTCCAATGCCTCGGCGCGTGCGCCCGGCAGCAGCTCGACGCGCTGCTCGCCGACCTTGAACTGGGGTTGCTCGACCACCATGCCATCGACCGTGACCCAGCCTCCTTCGATGTACAGCTCGGCCTCGCGGCGGGAGCAACCAAGCTGCTCGATGAGGCGTTTGGAGAGGCGGACGGGTTCGGACATGGGGCAATTCGCAAGGCAGGGAAAGACTTGCATTGTACCTGCCTGTACGCGGTTGATGATGGGAATCTGTGCCAGATGCGCCATTTTGGACGCAGACCACGGCATATTCAGACGCCGCCCTAGGACGCTGTAGGAATGAGCCGCATGTGCAGCAGCGGATACGGCTGCCCCAAGCCGTCGGTTTCCGAGCGGCCGACCACTTCGAAGCCCTCGTGCAAGTAGAAGCCCAGGGCTTGCGGGTTCTGTTCGTTGACGTCCAGGCGTTCGGCATTCAATTCGTCGATCGCATAACGCAGCAGGCGCTTGCCAACCCCCTTGCCACGGTAGCCCGGTGCGACGAACAACATGTGCACATAGCCGTTGGCGACACCGGCGAAGCCGCAGATACGTTGGCGATCCCTGCAACAGATCAGCATCACTGCATCGAGGTAGCGTCGCAGCACCTGCTCGCGCAACAGCAGGATATAGGCCTCGGGCAGGAAGTCATGGGTTGCGCGCACCGAGTCTTCCCAAAGCTGCACCAGTTCGCCGTATTCGCTGTAGCGCGGGGTGTGCAGGGTCAGGGCCGAGTGCATGCCGGTGTTCCTCCAGAACAATAGAGAAAACATAGCAGGCCAACCACTGGTCGGCTTTTGCGTGCGTTGCTTGAAGCCTGGTCCGCAGAGGTCTATTAATTAGGCGTGGGAAAAATTCCCACATAAAGAAAAAGTAAAACTGACAACAGATTCCCGGCTTGATTTGGCGTTCTCGTGGCGAAGACCTGGAGACGGAAAATGCAAATCCACATGCTGTTCAAAAAGGCTTTGTTGGCAGCTGCCGTTGCAGGCGTGCTGTCTACGGCCATCGTATTGGTTCCTGACTCGATCTCTCATGGCTCCAGCGCCTATGCCAAGGATGGCGGTGGCGGTGGCGGTGGCGGTGGCGGTCACGGTGGCGGCGGCGGAAGTGGTGGTGGCGGCGGTGGTCACGGTGGCGGCGGCGGCAGTGGTGGCGGCGGTGGTCACGGCGGCGGCAGCGGTGGTGGCAGCGGCAGCGGTGGCGGCCACGGTGGCAGTGGTAGTGGCGGTCACGCCGGCAGCAGTGGCAGCGGCCATGGTGAAGCAGGCCAGGGCCACGCTGGCAATTCAAACTCCGGTCGCAGCAGCAACCATGCTGAAGCGGGTGATGATCATGGCAATCACGTTGGCGGTGAGCCCGGTGACGATCATGGCAATCACGTTGGCGGTGAACCCGGTGACGATCATGGCAATCATGTTGGCGGTGAGCCCGGTGACGATCATGGCAATCATGTTGGCGGTGAACCTGGCGACGATCATGGCAATCACGTTGGTGGTGAACCTGGCGACGATAATGGCAACCATGTGGGTCGCGAACAGGGTGATGACCGCGGTGCTCATGCCGCCGGCGAAGTCGGGGATGACAACAGCAGGAGCTGATTGGCAGTGAACAGCCCATACAAGGCCCAGGGGACGGGTTTTGTATGAGCAGTCCAGGGCAGTGCAGCCCTATCACGCGTTTGCAGTGAGCGCTGACAGCTCTTTCTCATTCTCGGTGGGAAGTGGTTACAGTTCGTGTGGGATGTTTTCCCGCGTCGTATACTGGTTTCAACTGTCAAGGAATGCGCTCCATGCAATCGCCCTCCATCCCCCCGTCCATGTTGAGTGCACTGCGCAGGGTCATGCGCCCTCTGGTGCGCCTGATGCTGCGCAAAGGGGTGACCTACACGATGTTCACCGACGTGCTCAAGGACGTGTTCGTCGATGTGGCCCATCGCGAGTTTCGCCTTGACGACAAGGTGCCGACCGACAGCCGCATCAGCCTGCTGACAGGCGTGCATCGCAAGGATGTGCGCCGCCTGCGAAGTGAAGATGACACGTCTATCGCTGCGTTGCCTGAAAACATCACCCTGGGTGCACAACTGGTGAATGTATGGACCAGTAGCCCGCCATTCTGCTCCGCGGCCGGGCAGGCGTTGGCGCTGCCACGGCTGGCCAGCGTTGGCGGCGATGGCTCGTTCGATGCCCTGGTGGCGACGGTCAGCACCGACATCCGCGGGCGGGTGGTGCTGGATGAGTGGCTGCGCCTGGGCATCGTCCGCCTCGATGATCAGGATTGCGTGCACCTCGAGGCCCAGGCATTCGTGCCACAGAAGGGCTTCGAAGAGAAAGCCGCGTATTTTGGCCATAACCTCCATGATCACGCTTGCGCAGCGGTGCACAACCTCAGCGGCGAAGGCCTGCCGTTCTTTGAGCGCAGCGTGCACTACGATGCGCTGACCCCGGCCAGCGTCGACACGCTGCGCGAAGCGGTCGCCAAGGATGGCATGCAAACCTTGCTGGCTTTCAGCCGCCTGGCCGCTGAGCTGGAAAATACCGACGTGCCAGGCCATGAGCATCGCCAGCGGATTACAGTCGGGCTTTATTTCTACACTGAAGCCACTGATCCCGATTCGTCGAAGACAGCCGAGCCATGACGCCTCTCGCGCGCTGCCTCAATACCGTCGCACTCGTCCTGGGTTTGGGGCTGAACCTGGTGGCGCCTGGCGAGGTGGCTGCGGCACCGGTTTGTGTCAGCCGTGATGAAGTGGGCATGGCCGGTGCAGCGGGCATGCAGTTCCCGGGAGGTGTCGGTGGTACCGGCGCCAGAACCGGCGGTGTTGGTGGCACCGGCGTGCGCAGCGAGAATGGCGGTGTGGGTGGCACGGGGGCGCCGACCCAGCAGCGCCCGGGCGGTACTGGCGGTACCGGTGCGGTGGCGGAAGGTGTCGACGGCACCTTCATCGATCGCGGCCACGGCGGTGTGGGCGGTAGCGGCGCCCCGATCCAGCGTCCAGGGGGGACCGGTGGCACGGGAATCGTCGGCACCATCACCGGGTTCGCTTCGATCTGCGTCAATGGTCAGGAGGTGCATTACGGCAAGGATGTGCCTGTGAGCGAGAACGGCGCCCCTGCCAGCAGCGCTCATCTGGCGATTGGCCAGGTGGTCGCGGTGGAGGCCTATGGCACACAGCGTGGCCTGCAAGCCGGGCGCATCGCGATCCTCAACGTCTACGAAGGGCCGCTGACGGCCCTGCCCACTGCTTCGGGGCCACTGCGGGTCATGGGCCAACCCGTGCGCCTTGCCGCCGGGGCACGCGTGGCCGAAGGGCTGAGGCCGGGCGAGCCGGTCAGGGTCAGCGGCCTGCGCGATGCTGCCGGGGAAGTGGTGGCTAGCCGAATCGAGCGGGCGCCCGGGCTCAGAGAAGCCAGCGCCATCGGTGCGGTTGACCGCCCCGGCAGCCTCCAGGGGCTGCAGCTGGGGACGCGCGTGGCACCGGCGCGGGAAGTGCTGGTGCGTGGTCAATGGACCGGGCGCCAGCTGGAAGTGGCGCAAACCCGGCCAGACCCGAGCCTGCCTTTTGCTGGCCGCGTGCAGACAGCGGTGATCGAGGGGCTGGTACAGCGGACCCAGGCGCGTCAGCTGGTGGTGGCTGGCATCAATGTGACGCTGGGGCAGGAGACCGTGATCGTCGGCAAGCAGCCTGCGGGCATTGCGCTCGACCAACGGGTGCGGGTCAGCGGGGTATTCAGTGCCACGCACGAACTGCGCGCATCCCGCGTCGAGTTCCACGACGACCGCGTCGACAACTCGGACAGAGGGCATTCAGGGCGTAATGGCGAGCACGGTACCGGCAGCTCGGGAAGCTCCAACAACAGCGGCCAGGGTGAGCGTGGCGCCTCCGGCACACGCAGCGAAGGCAGCGATGATCACAGTGGGCGGAGTTCGGGTAGCGGATCCGGTGACCATGCCAGCGTTGAAAATGAAGACAGGTCTGGAAAGTCGGGGCATGTCGACAGCGTGGAGCAGCGCGAGACCAGCAACAGTGGCAGCTCCGATCGGATAGAAAAGGTCGAAGAGGTTGAAAAAGTAGAGCTCGACAAAGTAGAGAAAGTAGAAAAGGTCGAAAAAGTAGAGAAAGTCGAGAAGGTGGAGAAAGTCGAAAAGCCTGAGAAGGTCGAGAAAGTCGAAAGGCCTGAGAAGGTCGAGAAGGTGGAAAAGGTCGAAAGGCCTGAGAAAGTCGAGAAGGTGGAAAAAGTAGAGAAGGTCGAAAGACCTGAAAAAGTCGAGAAAGTGGAAAAGGTCGAAAGGGTTGAAAAACCTGAAACGGTAGAAAAAGTCGAAAAGGTCGAACGACCTGAAACGGTAGAGAAGGCCGAAAAAGTCGAGCATCCAGAGCGTTCCGGGCATTAGGCAACTAGGCTGGGTAAGTCCGATCACACTTCCCGACGGAATATTGAGGTGCAGATGCGACCCACGCTCCCTCTTTTCGCCTGTTTGTTGTCCTGCGCCAGTTCGTCGGCCCTGGCCGATACCTTCAGCGCCTCCATTGGCATGGACTATTCGAGTGGCGACTATGGCACGGGGACCACTTCGGAGATCTGGTACGTGCCCGTGGTCGGCAAGTATGAAACCGGCCCCATGACTTACAAAGTCACCGTGCCCTGGCTACGCATCACCAACCCTGAAGTAGGCCCGAACGGTGACCCCTTGCCCGGCGGCTGCCATGCGGTGGAGAGCGGGCTGGGCGATACGGTTGCGAGCGCCGCTTATGCACTGCTCGATGGCAGTGACGGTGGCCTGATGCTGGACCTCATCGGCAAGGTCAAATTTCCCACTGCCGATGAAAAGCAGTGCCTGGGCACGGGTGAGTACGATTATACCGGCCAGGTTGATATCGCCAGGGCATTCGGCCCGGTGACCGGCTTCGCAACCTTGGGCTGGAAGAAGTTCGGCGACCCGCCCGACAGCGATTTCAGGGACCCGATCTTTACCAGCCTGGGCTTTGCCATTCCGGTGGCGCAAGGTACCTCGGCGGGCGCCTCCTACGACTGGCGGCAAAAAGTCGTCTCGACGGGGTCGCAGATCCAGGAACTGACCCTGTTCCTGACCCACAAGCTCAACCGGGAATGGAAAGTCCAACTGTATGCGGTCAAGGGCTTTTCCGATGCCAGCCCCGATGGGGAAGCAGGATTGATGGTCTTTCACACCTTCTGACAAAAAAGCCCCTGCCGGTTATTTCCTCATTGGGAATACCCGGCAGGGGCTTTTTCATGTACCGGCTGTTTTAAACAGGCTCGGCCCACATGTCGTATTCGTCGGCATCCACCACGCGGCAACGCACTTTGTCGCCTGGCTTGAAGCCGTGGTTACCGTCGATGAACACGCTGCCGTCGATTTCCGGAGCATCGAAGAAGCTGCGGCCAACCGAGCCCTGCTCCTCGACTTCGTCGATCAGTACTTCGATTTCCTTGCCGATGCGCAGCTGCAGGCGGGCGGCGCTGATGGCCTGCTGGTGCGCCATGAAGCGGTCCCAACGGTCCTGCTTGACGTCATCCGGCACTTCGTCCAGGCCCAGGTCATTGGCCGGGGCGCCTTCGACCGGCGAGTACTGGAAGCAACCGACGCGATCGAGCTGGGCTTCGGTGAGCCAGTCCAGCAGGTACTGGAAGTCTTCCTCGGTCTCGCCAGGGAAGCCGACGATGAAGGTCGAGCGGATCACCAGCTCAGGGCATTGCTCGCGCCAGTTCTTGATGCGTGCCAGGGTGCGGTCTTCGAAGGCCGGGCGCTTCATCGACTTGAGCACCTTGGGGCTGGCGTGCTGGAACGGGATGTCCAGGTACGGCAGGATCTTGCCGGCGGCCATCAGCGGGATCACGTCGTCGACGTTCGGGTACGGGTAGACGTAGTGCAGGCGCACCCAGGCACCCAGGCTGCTCAGCGCTTCACACAGCTCGAGCATGCGGGTCTTGACCGGGCGGCCGTTCCAGAAGTCGGTCTTGTACTTGACGTCGACGCCATAGGCGCTGGTGTCCTGGGAGATCACCAGGATCTCCTTGACGCCGGCCTTGACCAGGCGCTCGGCTTCGCTCAGCACTTCGCCGACCGGGCGGCTGACCAGCTTGCCGCGCATCGACGGGATGATGCAGAAGCTGCAGCTGTGGTTGCAGCCTTCGGAAATCTTCAGGTAGGCGTAGTGGCGCGGGGTCAGCTTGACACCCTGCGGCGGCACCAGGTCGATCAGTGGGTTGTGGTCCTGGCGTGGCGGCACCACTTCGTGCACGGCGTTGACCACCTGCTCGTACTGCTGCGGGCCGGTCACCGACAGCACGCTCGGGTGCACGTCACGGATGGTGCCTTCTTCGACACCCATGCAGCCGGTGACGATGACCTTGCCGTTTTCCTTGATCGCTTCACCGATCACTTCCAGCGACTCGGCCTTGGCGCTGTCGATGAAGCCGCAGGTGTTGACCACCACCACATCGGCATCCTCGTAGGTGGGCACGACTTCATAGCCTTCCATGCGCAGCTGGGTCAGGATGCGCTCGGAATCGACCAGGGCCTTGGGGCAACCCAGGCTGACGAAACCAACCTTGGGGGTGGCGGGAGTGGTGGACATGACTAACCTCGGTATTGAATGCAGTTCGCCCTGGCGCAGCCGGGGGCGATCTTGACGGGCGCTTGCGGCGCCTCTGATCAAAAAGTGCGCAATTCTAGCGAGCGCAAGGTCGCTTGACCAGCAGAAAAGCGACGAACGCTGCGCTATGCTTCGCGCCATTGCGCCGGGGCCACTCGTGCCCCAGGCGCAGGAGTGAATTCTACCGGCCTTCAAGGCCATCTGCGGGAGTGTTCGATGGTTCAGGCAAGCAGTCACGCCGAAGGCGGGCACGCGGGGAAGCAGGGCGCGACACGGTCGCTGGGCCTGCTCGTGGCAGCGGTCGGGGTGGTCTATGGCGATATCGGTACCAGCCCCTTGTATACCCTGAAAGAAGTCTTTACCGGCGGTTACGGGGTGCCGGTCAACCATGATGGCGTGCTGGGGATCCTCTCGCTGATCCTCTGGTCGCTGCTGTGGGTGGTGTCGTTCAAGTATGTGATGTTCATCCTGCGCGCCGACAACCAGGGCGAGGGCGGCACCATGGCATTGACCGCACTGGCGCGACGGGCCACGGCGGCCTATCCGCGCCTGCGCACGCTGATGGTGGTCTGCGGCCTGATCGGCGCCTCGCTGTTCTATGGTGACAGCATGATCACCCCGGCGGTGTCGGTGCTGTCCGCCGTGGAGGGCATGGGCCTGGCCTTCGACGGTATCGACCACTGGGTGGTGCCCATTTCACTGGTGGTGCTGGTGGCCTTGTTCCTGGTGCAGAAGCACGGCACCGACAAGATCGGCAAGCTGTTCGGCCCGATCATGGTGGTCTGGTTCCTCGCGCTTGCCGCGTTGGGCGCCCATGGCATTTCCCAGAGCCCGGAAGTGCTCAAGGCGTTCAACCCGGGCTGGGCGGTGAACTTCTTCATCGTCCACCCCGGCATGGGCGTGGCGATTCTCGGCGCCGTGGTACTGGCGTTGACCGGTGCCGAGGCGCTGTATGCCGACATGGGGCATTTCGGGCGCAAACCGATCGCCCGTGCCTGGTTCGCCCTGGTGCTGCCGGCACTGGTGCTCAATTACTTCGGCCAGGGTGCGATATTGCTGCAGAACCCCGAAGCCGCCCGTAACCCGTTCTACCTGCTGGCGCCAGGCTGGGCCTTGCTGCCCATGGTCGGGCTGGCGACCATGGCCACGGTGATCGCCTCGCAGGCGGTGATCTCCGGGGCCTTCTCCCTGACCCGCCAGGCCATCCAGCTGGGCTATATCCCGCGCATGCAGATCCAGCACACCTCCAGCGACGAGCAGGGGCAGATCTACATCGGTGCGGTGAACTGGACCTTGATGGTCGGCGTGGTGTTGCTGGTGATCGGCTTCGAATCCTCTGGCGCCCTGGCGGCGGCTTACGGCGTGGCGGTGACCGGGACCATGCTGATGACCACCATCCTGGTGTCGGCGGTGATGCTGCTGCTGTGGAAATGGCCACCGGTGCTGGCGGTACCTATCCTGGTTGGCTTCCTCTTCGTCGATGGGCTGTTCTTCGCCGCCAACGTGCCGAAGATCGTCCAGGGCGGTGCCTTCCCGGTGCTGGCAGGCGGCGTGCTGTACCTGCTGATGAGCACCTGGAAGCGCGGCAAGCAGATCCTGGTGGAGCGTATCGATGAAGGCGGGCTGCCGCTGCCGGTGTTCATCAGCAGCATCCGCGTGCAGCCACCGCATCGGGTCGAAGGCACGGCGGTGTTCTTGACGGCGCGGGCAGATGCGGTGCCCCATGCGCTGCTGCACAACATGCTGCACAACCAGGTGCTGCACAGCCAGGTGGTGCTGCTGACGGTGGTCAGTGAAGACCGCCCACGGGTGCCTGAACAAGAGCGATTCGAGGTCGAGGCCTATGGCGATGGCTTCTTCCGGGTGCTGCTGCACTTTGGCTTCATGGACGAACCGGACGTGCCGGCAGCCTTGAAGCTGTGCCACCTGGACGAACTGGATTTCAGCCCGATGCGTACCACCTACTTCCTCAGCCGGGAAACGGTGATTGCATCACGTCTGGAGGGGATGTCGCGCTGGCGGGGTAACCTGTTCGCGTTCCTGCTAAAGAATGCCAACGGGAACCTGCGTTTCTTCAACCTGCCGTTGAACCGGGTGATCGAGCTGGGGACCCAGGTCGAAATTTGAGTTGCCGGGGCCGCAAAGCGGCCCCGGTCATTTTCAGTTCTGTGCAGCGACGCTGGACTTGCCCTGGCGGGTTTCGATCTCGTCGATCAGGCGCTTGGCCAGCGCCGGATAGTTCTCGTCGAAGTGGTGACCACCAGGCAGCTTCATGCGCTCACCCACCGCCGTCTTGTCGGTGCAACCGCTCTCGTCGGTTTCTTCCACACCGTACACGCAGACCACCTTGGATGCCGGCAGCCTGGCCATTTCCGGCCCGGTAGGCGCTTCCTGGCCTTCCTTGCCCAGCCAGCCTTCGACTTCGATCTCGAAGCTGCCGCTGCGGGCGAAGGCCAGCAGCACGACCGCATCGATACGCTGCTGGTCTTCGGCCGGCAGGCGGTTGTAGATGGCCGGCAGCACGTCGGCGCCGAACGAGTAACCGGTCAGCACGAAACGCTTGGTGCCCCACTTCTGGCGGTAGTGCTGCATCAGCTCCGACAGGTCGGCAGCACTTTGCTCCGGAGTCTTGTGCTGCCAGTAGTAGCGCAGGGTGTCGATACCAACCACCGGGTAGCCGAGCTTGGCCATTTCACCGGCCACGTCGCGGTCCAGGTCGCGCCAGCCACCATCACCGGACAGGAACAGGGTGACGGTGTCTGTGGTCTGTCCGGCCGGCACTTCCACCACCGGGATGGCCAGGGCGTTGCCGTCGCGACCGACCAGGGCCTGGGTCAGTTGGGCCTTGAGCACCTGGGGCAGGTGGATGTCATAGTCGCTGATGCTGGTCTCGGCGTTGGCCTGGTCGCGCACGAAGGCGGCACTGGCGTCGTCCGGGTTGTCGTTCCAGGCGACGTTCCAGTGGCCGTGGGCGGCCGATTTCGGCAGTTCGACCTTGCAGCCTGGCTGCTCCAGGGTGAAGTCGACCGAGATGGCCCGTGCCTTGTCGTCAGTCTGGGTGGCCAGCCAGCGCCACGCCTGGGCTGCACCTGGGCCGATGCCGGCGACCAGGGTCGGTTTGCCGGACAGCTGGGTCAGCGCCTGATCCAGGGCCTGTTGCTGCTTGGCGCAGTCGTTCGGCGGCAGAATCACCTGGACCAGTTGTGCCTCGGCGGCCTGGCTCAGGTCCAGCAGCTGCTTGTCGGTCAGGGCCTGGTCCTGAGGCACGCCGATGGCGACGCGCGCCTTGGCATGCACGCCCGGGGTGACGCGGACGACGCTGGTGTCATTGAGGGTCAGTTGTTCCAGCCGTGCCTCGGGGGCAGGGCGGGTCCACAGCCAAAAGCCCGCAGCGCCGGCCAGGGCGGCCAGCAACAGGGGAATCAGTACGTACAGCCAATAGCGTCGGATCATCAACGTTTCACCAATCCAGTCAGGCCGCCAGCAATCAGGGCGGCAGTATCGGCCAGTGCCACCAGCGGGTCGAGCCCGGCCGGCACGGCCATGTAACGAGGTTCCCAGTCCGGCTGGAACTTGTCCTTGAAGCGCCGCAGGCCCTGGAAGTTGTAGAGCTGCTCGCCACGGCGGAACACCATCGAACCCAGGCGCTGGGTCAAGGGTGCGCCGCGCCGTGGCTGCAGGCCGGAAAGCGGGACCATGCCCAGGCTGAAGCGGCCGTAGTCATGGCTTTTGTAATGCAGGATCAAGCCGATCATCATGAATTCCATGGTCAGCTTCGGCGCCTCGGGGTGAGCGCGCATCAGGTCGAGGCTGGCCAGTTCGTTGCTGTGGGTTTCCAGCAGGTTGGCGAAGGCCACCGGCCGGCCCTGGAAACGAATCAGGGCGATACGGAAGTGCTGCAGGTACTCGGGGCTGAAGCGCCCCAGCGAGAAGCCCTTCTCCCGCACGTTCTTGCCGCCGAGCCAGGCGTCGGAGATTTCCTTGAGCTCGGCCAGCGGGGCCTGGCCAGGTTCGTGGATCTCCAGGCTCAGGCCATCCCGGCCGCCGCGGTTCCAGGTGTAGCGCAGGTCCTTCATTTCCTTGCCCTTGGCTTCGAGGTCGAAACGGCGCAGGTCGACCCGCGCTTCTTCGCCCAGCTTCAGGGCAGTCAGGCCGATATCCATGTAGAACGGCAGGTTCTCCGCGCGCACCTGGTAGAACACCGGGCGGGCGTGGTGCAGGTCGCACAGGTCGCGGAACTGCCAGATCATCTCGGCGCGCTCCTGGGCCGGGCCGATCGGGTCGTACAGGGCCACCAGGCTGCGGCCGCGGCGGGCATACATGAGGAAGGCATTGTCGTTGGGGTGGAACAGCAACGCCTTGTCGCCGGTCAGTGCCAGGCCACCGTCGGGCTGGTCGGAGCTCAGCAGGATACGGTTGGCGCGCTGCAGCTCGGTGTCGTCGGGCAGGTGAATGACCGGGCGGGCGGTGCGCAGCAGCCAGGTCAGGGCGACGATCACCAGCAGCACCGCGCTGCCCAATGCTGCGCGCAGGCCGCGCGGGGCATCGGCGTCGAGGGTGAACTGCCACCACAGCTTGTGGGTATAGGGCACATCCTGGTAGGCGAACAGCAGCAGCCACACCGAAGCGCCGACCACGCAGGCGCTGGCCACCAGGTACACCGGCGAGAACGGCAGCTCGAGCAGCCGGCTCGGCCGGTAGAACGAGCGGCGGAAGATGGCCAGCAGCGCGGCGGTCAGGGTCAGCAGGCTGGCTTCTTCCCAGTCGAAGCCTTTGAGAATCGACAGCAGCGCGCCGACCAGCAGCAACACAGTGGTCAGTAGCCAGGCCGCCGACAGGCGCCGGCGCAGGCCCTGTGCCAACAGCAGGCAGAGCACGCCAATCAGGCTGGCGCCGAAGTGCGAGGCATCGATCAGCCGGTGGGGTACGAGGAAGCCCATGTGTTCCAGGCGCGTGTCGATTTCAGGCGTAGCGCCGGAGAACAGCAGCACCACACCCGAGAGGAACACCAGAATCGCCAGGATCGGCGCGCCCAGGCCCGACGCTGCCTTGATGGCTTGCTGGGCGAACAGCAGGCGGCGTGCTTCGTTGGCCAGCAACAGAACGCAGGCCAGCAGCAGTGGCAGCACCACGTAGATCAGCCGGTACAGCAACAGGGCGGCGGCCAGTGGCGCAGCGCCGAGCTGGTCGGCAAAGGCCGCCAGCAGGATCGCTTCGAACACCCCGACGCCACCCGGCACATGGCTGAGCACGCCAGCGGCCAGGGCCAGCAGGTAGACCAGCACAAAGGCGCCGAAGGGCGGGGCCTCCGGCAACAGCAGGTAGAGCACGGTGGCAGCCGCAGCCACGTCCAGTGCAGTGATCAGCAATTGCAGGGCTGCCAGGCGGCCACCGGGCAGGCGCAGGGTGCGACGGCCCAGCTGCACCAACAGATTGTCGGCCAGCGGTTGTTCCGGCAGGCGACGGCGATACAGCCCGATCACCAGCGCGGCGGTAATCGCCAGCACGGCAATGGCGATAACGGCCAGCACCGGCGCAGGCAAGCGCAGGGCTGCTGCCGCTGCCGGCAGGTTGCTCAAGGTGGCCAGTGCCGCCAGCGGTGGCAGCGCGCAACCCAGCGACAGGCTGGCAAACACGGTCATGCGCGCGACTTCGGCGGCCCCCAGGCCTTGGCGTGCATACAGGCGGTAGCGCACCGAGCCACCCGAGAGCATCGAGAGGCCGATCGCGTTGCCAATGGCAAAGGCGCTGAAGCCGCCCATGACCAAGGTCCGTGGGGGCAGCTTGACGGCAGCGTAACGGCTGGCCGACCACTCGTAGCCCAGCAGGATCACGAACCCTGCCACTGTCGCCAGCAAGGCACCGATCAGTGCCTGCGCCGGTACGTCGAGCATGGCATCGTGCAGGGCGTAGATGTCCAGTTCGCTCAACAGGTGCCGACAGGCGATCAGCGCCATGGCGAACAGCAGCAAGGTCACGGCCAGGCCAATCGGCTGACGGTAGCGGCTCATCCGCTCCAGCCAAGGCAGGCGCTGGGCAGCAGTCGGCAGTGCCGAGGCGAGTGGCACCTGGGGTTCAGGGGTGTGCGATGTCATGAATTGCCTCGTGCCGGTTGCGCGAGGAGGGGAAGAGCTGCGGCCAAGTGAAAGTCCCTTTGGTAAACGTATCCAGATATTACTCCGGGCAACGTTACTTTCAGTCGTCCGGCAGCGTTAAAGATAGTTCATGCTCCAGCCGAGACCTCAAATGAGCAGGTTTGGCTGAAGCAGAGGGATTTTTCAGGCGACGAAATGCAACAAACCCCGCGCTGCTGTTACACAGGCGGGGTTTGTTCTGACGAATATGGTTGCGGGAGCCGGATTTGAACCGACGACCTTCGGGTTATGAGCCCGACGAGCTACCAGGCTGCTCCATCCCGCGCCTGTGGGATCGAATTCTACAGCGTAAGCTGTGAGTGTCAAGCGCTACTTGTTGATTTCGCTTGATTTTTCTTATGCCGACTAAAAACCGGGGCAAAAGAAAAAGGCCACTGCGTTAACAGTGGCCTTTTCTCGAATCTGGTTGCGGGAGCCGGATTTGAACCGACGACCTTCGGGTTATGAGCCCGACGAGCTACCAGGCTGCTCCATCCCGCGCCTGTGGGATCGAATTCTACAGCGTAAGCTGTGAGTGTCAAGCGCTACTTGTTGATTTCGCTTGATTTTTCTTATGCCGACTAAAAACCGGGGCAAAAGAAAAAGGCCACTGCGTTAACAGTGGCCTTTTCTCGAATCTGGTTGCGGGAGCCGGATTTGAACCGACGACCTTCGGGTTATGAGCCCGACGAGCTACCAGGCTGCTCCATCCCGCGCCTGTGAGATCGAATTCTACGGGTTTTCTTGCCCGTGTCAAGCGGTATCGTGAAAAACCCTTTTTCGTTCAATCCCTTAGCGTCTAAGCCTGGGCTGCGGCTCAGGCGCCACGGGGCTTGCAAGCCGATGATCGAAGCAGGCTGTCTCAGAGCCGGTAGCATGCGCTACTATCTGTATGAATTTACAGTGGTGGCCGTCATCAATGTCCGTGCGCAAGATCATCCATATCGACTGCGATTGCTTTTACGCCGCAATCGAGATGCGTGACGACCCGCGTCTGGCCGGTCGCCCCATGGCGGTGGGCGGTTCCCCGGATCGTCGCGGGGTGATCGCCACCTGCAATTATGAGGCGCGTGCCTATGGCGTGCGTTCAGCCATGTCGTCCCGGCATGCCCTCAAGCTTTGCCCCGACCTGGAGATCGTCAAGCCGCGCTTCGAGGCCTATCGGGAGGCTTCACGTGAGATTCATGCGATTTTTCGTGACTACACCGAGTTGATCGAGCCATTGTCACTGGATGAAGCGTATCTGGATGTCAGTGAAAGCCAGTGGTACGCCGGAAGCGCTACTCGCATCGCCGAGGACATTCGCCGGCGGGTTGCCCGCACGCTTCATATCACGGTCTCTGCGGGGGTTGCGCCGAACAAGTTCCTGGCCAAGATCGCCAGCGACTGGCGTAAACCCAATGGCATATTCGTGATTACCCCGGAGCAGGTCGAGGCCTTCGTTGCGGCCTTGCCGGTGGCCAAGCTGCACGGTGTGGGCAAGGTCACTGCGGACAAGTTGAACCGCCTGGGCATCGATACCTGTCTCGACTTGCGAGAGTGGTCGCGGCTGGCGCTGGCGCGCGAATTCGGCAGTTTTGGCGAGCGGCTGTGGGGGTTGGCGCGGGGGATCGATGAGCGAGCGGTTCACAATGATAGCCGCCGGCAGTCGGTCAGCGTTGAAAACACCTATGACAACGACCTGCCAGACCTGGCCAGTTGCCTCGAACGTTTGCCTGAACTGCTCGAAAGCCTCAATGAGCGGATTGCCCGGATGGACAGCAGTTACCGCCCGGACAAACCGTTCGTCAAGGTCAAGTTCCATGACTTCAGCCAGACGACCATGGAGCAGGCGGGGGCGGGCAGGGACCTGGAAAGCTACCGTCAGTTGCTGCGCCAGGCGTTTGCCCGGGGTGGCAAGCCGGTGCGCTTGCTGGGGGTGGGGGTGAGGCTGCGCGATCTGCGCGGGGCCCATGAGCAGCTGGAGCTGTTCCCCGGCAATTGAAAAGGGGCCGCATGACGGCCCCCTCTTTATAGTTATTGCACGCCAGGGTCAGCGACCAATCGGCCAGTGGCCTTGGTCAGTGCCGACAGGAATTCCTGTTGCAGCTCCGGATCGTTGCGTGTCAGCTCGATCAGGCTCTGCTCCATCTCGCTGGCTTCCTCTTCCAGGCCCAGCTCGGACAGGCGCTTGACCCGGTGCACCCACTGGCCGACATCGTCATCTTCGAGGTCATCGAAGATCAGCTCATGGGCCTCACGCAGTTTGTTGCGCAAGGTGGCGCTGACCAGCAGGCTGGCATCGCCACGCACGGCGTTGTCCTCGTCGACCACCTGCATGTGCAGGGTACCGACGTGGTTCAGGTGCTGTTCCGAGAACGGGCTGTCCAGCAGGTTCAGGCGCAACACGCCGTTCCTGTCGGTGGTCAGCTCGTGGGTCATCTTGCCAGCCTTGACTTCGACCAGCCGCTCGCTCCAGGGCACGCTGGTGAATTCTTCGCGCTTGTCCTTCTGCACTTCGCTGATGCCCGCCAGGTTCTGCTGGGCGCGGCCATTGGACGGCGTGTTCATGAACGGGTTGAGGCCATCCACGCCATAGCTGAGCCAGTCGTGGGTCATGCTCTGCGGCAGGTTGCCGAGGGCGAACACGTTGACCACGTTGGCGCCAATGCCGGCCACCACGGCTACCGCGCCCAGCGGGATCTCGTAGATCTCCCGCCACGGTTGGTAAGGGGTGTAGCGGTCATAGCGGCGGGTGACCTCGTATTCGGTAACCTCGAAACGCTTTTGCTCGTGGATGCGCACACGCCGTTGCGGAAGCTCCATCACCTTCGGCTCGCCGACATCGATCTGCAGGGTGTGTTCGAGCAGCTTGCGCTCGACGCGCTCCTCATGATCGCTGCGCTGGGACATCTGGTTGGCGCAACCGCTGGCGAGCAGGGCGCCGCACAGTGCGGCGCCCCCCAGGGTAATGGTACTTCGCTTGGACATGATCACTCGTGCATTGATTATCAGCGGCGAACGCGGGCCTGCAGGAAGGACAGCACTTCATTGAGCGGCAGCTGTTGGGCATCCTGCTCGGTGCGGTGCTTGTACTCCAGGTTGCCGTCGGCCAGGCCGCGGTCGCTGACGACGATACGGTGTGGAATGCCGATCAGCTCCATGTCGGCGAACTTGATGCCGGGGCTGGTCTTCTTGTCGCGGTCGTCCAGCAGTACCTCGAAGCCGGCGGCGGTCAGCTCGGCGTACAGCTTGTCGGTTGCCTCGCGGACCACGTCGGTTTCGTAACGCAGCGGTACCAGGGCAATCTGGAACGGTGCCAGGGCGTCGTTCCAGATGATGCCTTTGTCGTCGTAGCTCTGCTCGATGGCGGCGGCGACCACGCGCGACACACCAATGCCGTAGCAGCCCATGGACAGGATGACCGGCTTGCCGTTCTCACCCAGGACCTGGCACTTGAGTGCCTCGCTGTACTTGGTGCCGAGCTGGAAGATATGGCCGACTTCGATGCCACGCTTGATCACCAGGGTGCCCTGGCCGTCCGGGCTTGGGTCGCCTTCGACGACATTGCGCAGGTCGGCAACCTGAGGAACGGGCAGGTCACGCTCCCAGTTCACGCCGAAGTAGTGCTTGTCGTCGATGTTGGCACCGATGCCGAAGTCGCTCATCAGGGCGACCGAACGGTCGATCACGATTTCCAGTGGCAGGTTCAGCGGGCCGAGCGAGCCGGCACCGGCGCCAATGGCCTCGCGCAGTTCGGCGTCGGTGGCCATGACCAGCGGGTCGGCAACCTGTTCCAGCTTGGCGGCCTTGATTTCGTTGAGCTCGTGGTCGCCACGGACGATCAGGGCGACCAGTTTGCCCTCTTCGGCGCCGCGCACGATCAGGGTCTTGACGGTCTTTTCGATCGCCAGGCCGTGGTTTTCCACCAGTTGGGCGATGGTCTTGGCATCCGGGGTGTCGACCAGGCGCAGCTCCTCGGCAGGCGCAGGGCGCACGGTTTCACGCGGGATGGCTTCGGCCTTCTCGATGTTGGCGGCGTAGTCGGAGCTGTCGCTGAAGATCACGTCGTCTTCGCCGGACTCGGCCAGGACGTGGAATTCGTGGGAGTAGCTGCCACCGATGGAACCGGTGTCCGCCTGCACTGGGCGGAAGTCCAGGCCCAGGCGGGTGAAGACGTTGGTGTACGCCTGGTGCATGCGGTCGTAGGTTTCCTGCAGGGAAGCCTGGTCGGCATGGAAGGAGTAGGCGTCCTTCATGATGAATTCGCGGCCGCGCATCAGGCCGAAGCGTGGGCGAATCTCGTCACGGAATTTGGTCTGGATCTGGTACATGTTGAGCGGCAGCTGTTTATAGCTGGACAGCTCGTTGCGGGCCAGGTCGGTGATCACTTCTTCGTGGGTCGGGCCGACGCAGAAGTCACGCTGGTGGCGGTCTTTCAGGCGCAGCAGCTCAGGGCCGTACTGTTCCCAGCGGCCGGACTCCTGCCACAGCTCGGCAGGCTGGATGCTTGGCATCAGCACTTCCAGGGCGCCGGCGGCGTTCATTTCCTCGCGCACAACGTTTTCGACCTTGCGCATCACCCGCAGGCCCATCGGCAGCCAGGTGTACAGGCCGGAAGCCAGTTTGCGGATCATGCCGGCACGCAGCATGAGCTGGTGGCTGATGACCACTGCGTCGGCAGGGGTTTCTTTCTGGGTGGCGAGCAAATATTGACTGGTGCGCATGGTTAGCCGTGTCGATTGCCTAAGACGTTGAAATAGCCCCGCATTGTACGGGGGCGAAACGAAGGCGTACAGAATGCCCCAGGGCGTGGCCGTTGTCAGCCAAGAAAAAGCCCGGCAAGTGTGCCGGGCTTTTTCAGGTGCGGGGCACTGCAAGCCAGGCTTACAGGATGCTCAGCGGGTACTCGACGATCAGGCGCAGTTCGTCGATCGAGCTCGAACCGTAGTAGACGCCATCGCTGGAGCGGTAGGTAGCCTGACGAACGCGGAAGCTCAGGTCCTTGGCCGGGCCTTCCTGCAGGACGTACTTGACGTCTACGTCGCGTTCCCATTCCTTGCCGTTGCCGGTGCTCGCGACATTCGCGCCGCTACCGCGTACATAACGGGTCATGAAGGTCAGGCCCGGGATGCCGTATTCGGCGAAGTTCAGGTCGTAGCGGGCCTGCCAGGATTTCTCGTCTTCGGCGTTGAAGTCGGAACGGGCAACGGAGTTGGCCAGGAAGATGGTGCCGCCACCGTCTACGCCATAGCCATAATCGCCGTCGCCGGAGACTTTCTGGTAGGCCAGGGTGAAGGTGTGAGCGCCGACGTTGTACGCACCGGACAGGCTGTATGCGCGGTTGTCCAGCTTGTCGCCATCGAAGGCGAGGTACTCGGCCGAGCCATCGCTCTTGGTGTCATAGATGTTGAAGTCGAACACCAGGCCTTGCTTGTCGGACAGCGGCAGCGCCCAGTTCACGTTGGCGTAGTACTTGCGCCAGAAGTCTTCGACCTTGGAGTAGTACAGCGAGGTGGACAGGTTGTCGGTGAAGGCGTAAGTGCCACCGATAACGTCGGCCTGTTTGAGGTGCAGGCTGTCGTGGAAGGTCTGGGACTGTGCGTTCAGCGCGGTGAAGTGACCGGCGTTCAGGGTCAGGCCCTTGATTTCGTTGCTGGTGATCAGGGCGCCTTGAGCCACTTCTGGCAGCAGGCGGCTGTCATCGGTCGCGAACACTGGCAGGGCGGTGAACTGGTCACCGACTTTCAGTACTGTATCGGAGAAGCGCAGTTTGACCGCTGCACCGCCTTCGGAGAACTCGTCCTGCGCACGGCCGTCGGCGTCAGTCGGGAACTGGCCGGTGCTGTGGCGGCCCTTGCCGCTGTCCAGTTTCACGCCGAGCATGCCGATGGCATCGACGCCGACGCCGATCACGCCCTGGGTGAAGCCCGACTCGTAGGTGCCGAGGAAGCCGAGGCCGGTTTCTTCAACGCGGCTCTGGGTGCCTGGCTCGTTGTTACGGAAGTCGCGGCTGAAGTACAGCATGCGAGTCTTGACGTTCAGCTTGCTGTCTTCGAGGAAACCCTTGGACTCGTCCTGGGACGAAGCCACTGCCATCTGCGAGGTCCCTGCCGCAACGGCCAGGGCGATCATGCTCCACTTCATCACGCGCATCGTGATTTGCTCCTTTGGTTTTTAGGAAGAGTACCGCTGCGCCCAAGTCTTTTAGTTATATGGGGCAGCTCTTTCTTGTTATGTCGGCGGAAATGTATAGCACGCTGACTGTTCTTGGCGATATGGCAAAAATCATCCTTTCGGGAACTTTATGGCCATGTCGCTTTCAGGTATTTCCATGTCGCAAATCACGCCCCGGTTAACCGGTTCGTACAACACCAGCGCTGTTCCATTGCCGTAATGATTCTGTAACTACAGATTCCGGCTGGGGAAACTCCCTGGTGCATCCCATGTCGCTGTTGTTATTTGTCGCGTCACCCGGTCAATGCAGGTGTCGTGCCGACTTGGCGTGAAAGGAATGCAACAAGCATGCTCAAAATTAACAACGGTTCATGAAATTTTCACAAAGCCTGCTGCCGAAGGTCGGAAAGTGCCGAAAATACGGGGCGGGAGTTGTCTGATGGTGTACCGCGTTGAAGGGGGCGGCTAAAAGAAAAAGCTGCCATAAAAGTCAATGTGTTACCGGCAACTGTTGATCCTGAGTCATTGGTGTGGGTAGAAGCGTAGTGGCGCACACTTTTGAGGCCTCATTTTGGTGCGAAAAGTAGCGCTGTGTTACCGCTGTTGTGCAAGTGATGAAGATTCATGAGCTTAAAGCGTGCAGCCGCGCTTCTGGCGCATGCTGGCGCGGGCGAAGCAGAGTATCCTTGGCGCATGAAATTATTGTTGGAGATTGATCGTGTTTGATATGGATTCGCGTTTGCAGCAGGACTCCCTGGTGCTGGGTGACTTTCCGCTGTGCCGTCTGCTGCTCAGCAAGGACGCCAACTACCCGTGGTTCATCCTGGTGCCCAAGCGGGCAGGCGTAAGCGAGTTGTTCGACTTGAACCAGGAAGACCAGGCGCAGTTGTGGAAGGAAACCACCTATCTGGCCGAAGTGCTCAAGCGCGAGTTCGCGGCTGACAAAATGAACGTTGCCACGCTGGGCAACGTGGTCAGTCAGATGCACATGCATGTGATCGTACGCCACCAGGGTGATCCCGCCTGGCCGGCGCCCGTCTGGGGCAAGGTGCCGGCTGTCGGCTACGCACCGGGGCAGGTGGATGCCATTCGTCAGCGTCTGCGTGCGCTGCTGACCCACGATTACCAGGAGGCCTGACATGTCGCCGGAGTCGCGCATCATCGAGCTGGAAACCCGTCAGGCGTTCCAGGACGACACGATCCAGGCGCTGAATGATGTGGTGGTCGAGCAGGGGCGGGTCATCGAACGCCTGCAACTGCAGATGGCCGAGCTGATCAAGCGCCATGAAGAAATGGTCGGGCAGTACGGCAGTGAAGGGGAAGAGGCGCCGCCACCTCATTATTGACAAGTGGCCGCCCTGGGCTTGCCCCAGGGCGGTGCAGGGTCAGCGGCGGTTCACCGCGACCACGTCTTCGGCCTGCAGGCCTTTGTCGCGGTGCATCACCGAGAACTCGACGCGCTGGCCTTCGACCAGGATGCGGTGGCCCTCGCCGCGGATGGCGCGGAAGTGGACGAAGATGTCGTCGCCCGAATCGCGGGAAATGAAACCGAAGCCCTTCGAGGTGTTGAACCATTTCACGGTGCCGGTATCACGCTTGCCCGCTTCCAGTGGTGCACCTTGGCTGGCGCGTGCCTTCTTGCCGCTGCGGGCGAAGCCGGCCACCAGGTGCAGGGCCACGGCCAGCGCGGCACAGACCAGCGCCGCCAGGTTGCCCATTTCCGGGCGTGCCAGCAGGGTCAGGGTCTGCAGGACCACCGCCACCACCAGCAGGGCGCAGGCCAGGTATTGCAGCTGTTGCCGCGTACCGCGGTAATACAGTGGCACGACCGGGGCCAGCAGCAGGTTGAGCAGGCCGAGCAGGGCCAGGTAGACCGCGTCGGGTTGCTGCAGGAAGGGTGTTGCATCGGGTTTGAGGCTGGGCATGAGCGATAGCAGCAAAGCCGCGACGCCCGTCACCAGGTGGACGATCTTGAACATGGGTTGGCTCACAGTTGATAAGGCCGATCACAGGAAGAGCTGGCAGCACGGTGCGCATGAGGTGTAAAGCGCGAACACGTGGAGGCCAGCCTATGCACCCGGCAATGACAGTCCGCACGGGTGGCACCGTGCCTATTTAACAGCAAAGGCGGGGGCTTCTCAAACCGCAGGCGGCAGGCGCCGATGGCTTGCGCTGTGTCATGGGCGCGTTGCGCCAAGTATTGATACAGTGTGTCGGGCCCGCTTGATCATCAAGCCTTATGGAAAGGGGAACTTCATGGCAATCGATATCGGTATCAGTGAAGAAGATCGCAAGTCCATCGTCGAAGGGCTTTCCCGCCTGTTGTCGGATACCTACGTGCTGTATCTGAAAACCCACAACTTCCACTGGAACGTCACCGGTCCGTCGTTCCGCACCCTGCACCTGATGTTCGAGGAGCAGTACAACGAACTGGCGCTGGCGGTCGACTCGATCGCCGAGCGGATACGCGCACTGGGCTTTCCGGCACCGGGCTCGTATGCCTTCTATGCGCGACACTCCTCGATCAAGGAAGAAGAGGGTGTCCCGCCGGCAGAGGAGATGATCCGCCAGCTGGTGCAGGGGCAAGAGGCGGTGGTGCGCACGGCCCGCAGCATTTTCCCGGCGGTGGACAAAGTCAGCGATGAACCGACCGCCGATCTGCTGACCCAGCGCATGCAGGTGCATGAAAAGACCGCCTGGATGTTACGGGTATTGCTCGACGGTAATTGATCGGCCAAACGCGTAGGCGTTGTCCGAAGGCCCGGCTGAATCCATTCCAGCCGGGCCGTTTTGTTTGTGCGGGAAGGTTTTGCCGCTGCTTTGGGCGCCTCGCTCCGCGCTTCATTGAGCCCCAGTTGATTGAACTGAGGAAGTGGCGCGATGCAAGCAATCAAGCGTGCGGTGAGGGTGGGGCACTGGCCTGGCAAGCAGTGCATAGACCCGTTCAAGGCCGATTTCGACATGTTGCAGACTCAGCCCGTATCGCGCTCGGTGCGGTTGAATGGTTTTTCCACCTGTCTGCGCCTGGAGGCGGTGTATTGGGGTATCCTCGAGCAGATTGCCGCAGCGAACCAGTGCTCGGTCAGCGCCGTGCTGTCTTATGTCGATCGCGAAGTGCACCTGCGCCAGGGCGGGGTGCGCAACTTCAGCGGGCTGATCCGGGTGATCTGTGTCGCCTGGTTGCGCGATCCGCCGAGTGCACGCTGATCGCCCGGCGGGCTGCGCAGTGCCGGTTAACCATATATAATCCCGCTTTTTGCTGCCCCGGCAGCCAGCGTTGTGGTTGACGAGAGACGTTCATGCCCCTTTATGACTATCAATGTGCTTCCTGCGATCACCGGATGGAGGCGCTGCAGAAGATCAGCGCCGCGCCGCTGACCGACTGCCCGGCCTGTCAGGCGCCGGCATTGAAGAAACTGCTGTCGGTCCCCGGTTTCCGCCTGAGTGGCAACGGCTGGTACGAAACCGACTTCAAGACCGGGGCGAAAAAGAACCTGGCCGGCGGCGACAAGGCCGACTGAGTTGAATTGCAGTAGCCGGGTCTTGCAGTATTAGCCCTCTGGGCGGCCAAGGCCTCCAACGAACACACGAATCACGAGAAGCGAAACCACCATCATGATGCGCAGCCATTATTGCGGCCAACTGAACGAGAGCCTGGACGGCCAGGAAGTCACCCTTTGCGGCTGGGTCCATCGTCGCCGCGACCACGGCGGGGTGATCTTCCTCGACATCCGTGACCGCGAAGGCATGGCCCAGGTCGTGTTCGACCCGGATCGCGCCGAAACCTTCGCCGCCGCTGACCGCGTGCGCAGCGAGTACGTCGTACAGATCACCGGCAAGGTGCGCAAGCGCCCGGACGGCGCGGTGAACGCCAACATGGCGTCCGGTGCCATCGAGATCCTCGGCTACCAGCTGAACGTGCTCAACGAAGCGGAAACCCCGCCGTTCCCGCTGAACGAATACTCCGACGTCGGCGAAGAAACCCGCCTGCGCTACCGCTTCATCGACCTGCGTCGCCCGGAAATGGCCGACAAGCTGCGCCTGCGTTCGCGCATCACCAGCAGCATCCGTCGTTTCCTCGACGAAAACGGCTTCCTCGACGTCGAAACCCCGATCCTCACCCGTGCCACACCGGAAGGCGCGCGTGACTACCTGGTGCCGAGCCGTACCCACGCAGGCAGCTTCTTCGCCTTGCCGCAGTCGCCTCAGCTGTTCAAGCAGCTGCTGATGGTTGCCGGTTTCGACCGCTACTACCAGATCGCCAAGTGCTTCCGCGACGAAGACCTGCGTGCCGACCGCCAGCCGGAATTCACCCAGATCGACATCGAGACCAGCTTCCTCGACGAAGCCGAGATCATGGGCCTCACCGAGAGCATGATCCGCAAGCTGTTCAAGGAAGTGCTGGATCTGGAATTCGGCGAATTCCCGCACATGACCTTCGAAGAGGCCATGCGCCGCTACGGTTCCGACAAGCCTGACCTGCGTATCCCGCTGGAGCTGGTCGACGTTGCCGACCAGCTGAAAGATGTCGACTTCAAGGTATTCGCCGGCCCGGCCAACGATCCGAAGTGCCGCGTCACCGCCCTGCGCCTGCCGGGCGGCGCCAGCATGCCGCGCAGCAAGATCGACGAGTACACCAAGTTCGTCGGCATCTACGGTGCCAAGGGCCTGGCCTACATCAAGGTCAACGAGCGCGCCAAGGGCGTCGAAGGCCTGCAGTCGCCGATCGTCAAGAACATCCCTGAGGCCAACCTCAACACCATCCTCGACCGCGTTGGTGCGGTCGACGGTGACATCGTGTTCTTCGGTGCCGACAAGTTCAAGGTCGTCAGCGAAGCCCTGGGCGCGCTGCGTATCCGCCTGGGCCACGATTTCGAGCTGCTGACCTGCGAGTGGGCGCCGATGTGGGTGGTCGACTTCCCGATGTTCGAAGAGAACGAAGACGGCAGCTTCACTGCGCTGCACCACCCGTTCACCGCGCCGAAGTGCACCCCGGAAGAGCTCGAGGCCAACCCGGCCACGGCCCTGTCCCGTGCCTACGACATGGTGCTGAACGGCACCGAGCTGGGTGGCGGTTCGATCCGTATCCACCGCAAGGAGATGCAGCAAGCGGTATTCCGCCTCCTGGGCATCGAAGCGGCGGAACAGGAAGAGAAGTTCGGCTTCCTGCTCGACGCCCTGAAGTTCGGTGCACCGCCTCACGGTGGCCTGGCCTTCGGCCTGGACCGTCTGGTCATGCTGATGACCGGTGCGCAGTCGATCCGTGAAGTGATCGCCTTCCCGAAAACCCAGAGCGCCGCGTGCGTGATGACCCAGGCCCCTGGCATGGTCGACGCCAAGGCCCTGCGCGAGCTGCACATCCGTCTGCGCGAGCAGACCAAGGTCGAGTAATCGGCCCCGGGCGCATCCCGGCGGGTGCGCCCCGGCGCTTCGGCGCAGTATTCCCACGTTCCGCCCTTCGGGGCGGAACCTGTTTCTGTTTCAAGGATTCGGAGTCGTTATGGCTGGTCATTCCAAGTGGGCGAACATCAAGCACCGCAAAGAGCGCCAGGATGCCAAGAGAGGCAAGATCTTCACCAAGTGGATCCGTGAGCTGACCGTCGCTGCCAAGCAAGGGGGTGCCGACCCAGGCTCCAACCCGCGTCTGCGCCTCGCGTTGGACAAGGCCCTGGGCGCCAACATGAGCCGTGACATCATCGATCGCGCCGTGGCCCGTGGTGCCGGCACCAACGAAAGCGACAACGTCGAAGAGCTCAGCTACGAAGGCTATGGCCCGGGTGGCGTGGCGATCATGGTCGAGGCCATGACCGACAACCGCAACCGCACCGCTGCCGCCGTGCGCCATGCCTTCACCAAGTGTGGCGGCAACCTTGGCACCGACGGCTCGGTGGCCTACCTGTTCGAGCGCAAGGGGCAGATCAGCTTCGCCCCGGGCATCGACGAAGACGCCCTGATGGAAGCCGCGATGGAGGCCGATGCCGACGACGTGGTGGCCAACGACGATGGTTCGTTCGAGGTCTTCACCTCGTTCAACAGCTTCTATGCCGTGCGCAACGCGCTGGAAGAAGCAGGCTTCAAGGCCGCCGACGCAGAAATCGTCATGCAGCCGACCACCAGCGCCGAGCTGGATCAGGAGGGCGCCGAAAAGGTGCTCAAGCTGATCGATATGCTCGAAGACCTGGATGACGTGCAGAACGTCTACTCCAATGCGCAGATCTCCGACGAGATCATGGAAAAACTCGGCTAAGATTTTGCGCTTGGCTTACAGGGCTTATTCGCGGGCAAGCCCGCTCCTACAGATATTGCACCGGGTTCAAGTGTGGTGCGATCCCTGTGGGAGCGGGCTTGCCCGCGAATAGGCCGGTACATTTTGAACACGCAGGCGCTATGACTCTGATTCTTGGTATCGACCCCGGCTCGCGCATCACCGGCTACGGTGTGGTCCGCCAGACCACCCGAGGTTGCGAGTACGTGGCGTCGGGCTGCATCCGCACTGGCAGCGGCGAGTTGCCAGAGCGGTTGCAGATCGTTTTTCGCGGTGTCAGTGAGATCATCGCCCAGCACGGCCCGGTGACCATGGGCATCGAGCGCGTGTTCATGGCGCGCAACGCCGACTCCGCGCTCAAGCTCGGCCAAGCTCGCGGCGCAGCCATCGTGGCTGCCGCTGAAGCCGGCCTGGAAATCGCCGAATACAGCGCCAGCCAGGTCAAGCAGGCAGTCGCCGGCAGCGGCGGGGCCAACAAGGAGCAGGTGATGCTGATGGTCATGCACCTGCTCAAGCTGACCCAGAAGCCGCAGATCGACGCCTCCGACGCCCTGGCCATCGCCCTGTGCCATGCCCACACCCGCTCCAGCCTGGTGCCGCACGGCCTGGCCACGGCGCGGCGGCGCGGCGGGCGCTTGCGTCTGTAAGCGCTTCATGCGCTGATACACATTTTGTTCGGGTGAAACGTTCACCCGGTGCATTTGCTGATAGGGTTGAGCGGTCTTCGACCGGCTCCCCGAGAGGAAGGATCGGAACGTGATTGGACGTTTGCGCGGCACCCTGGCGGAGAAACAGCCGCCGCACCTGATTATCGACGTCAACGGCGTGGGCTATGAGCTGGAAGTGCCGATGACCACCCTGTATCGCCTGCCCAAGGTCGGCGAGCCAGTGACCGTGCATACCCACCTGGTCGTGCGCGAAGATGCCCACCTGCTTTATGGCTTTGCCGAGAAGCGCGAGCGCGAGCTGTTCCGCGAGCTGATCCGCCTGAATGGCGTAGGCCCGAAGCTGGCCCTGGCGCTGATGTCCGGCCTGGAAGTGGACGAACTGGTGCGCTGCGTGCAGGCCCAGGACGCCTCGGTCCTGGTGCGCGTGCCCGGTGTCGGCAAGAAGACCGCCGAGCGCCTGCTGGTCGAGCTGAAGGACCGCTTCAAGGCCTGGGAAACCTCCCCGGCCATGTTCACCCTGGTCTCCGATGGCCCGCTGCCGGTGGCCAGCGAGTCTTCCGCCGAAGCCGATGCGGTCAGCGCCCTGGTGTCCCTGGGCTACAAGCCGCAGGAAGCGAGCAAGGCAATCGCCGCGATCAAGGACAAGGCCGGCCTGAGCAGCGAAGAGCTCATTCGTCGCAGCCTTAAAGGGATGATTACCAAGTGATCGAAGCCGACCGCCTGATCGCCGCCAATGGCCGCGACCGTGAAGAAGTCCAGGACCGTGCGATCCGCCCGTTGCGCCTGGACGAGTACATCGGCCAGCCGGTGGTGCGCGAGCAGATGGCGCTGTTCATCCAGGCGGCCCGTGGGCGCGGCGAGTCGCTCGACCACACGCTGATCTTCGGCCCGCCCGGGCTGGGCAAGACCACCCTGGCCAATATCATCGCCCAGGAAATGGGTGTATCGGTGAAGAGCACTTCGGGGCCGATCCTCGAGCGGCCGGGCGACCTGGCGGCGATGCTGACCAACCTCGAACCGCACGACGTGCTGTTCATCGATGAAATTCACCGCTTGTCACCGGTGGTCGAGGAGGTGCTGTACCCGGCGATGGAGGACTTCCAGCTCGACATCATGATCGGCGAAGGCCCTGCGGCCCGGTCGATCAAGCTCGACCTGCCGCCGTTCACCCTGGTAGGCGCCACCACCCGCGCGGGCATGCTCACCAACCCGTTGCGTGACCGTTTTGGTATTGTCCAGCGCCTGGAGTTCTACAGCGACAAGGACCTTGCCACTATCGTCAGCCGTTCGGCCAACATTCTTGGGCTGGCCATCGAGGACCACGGCGCCTACGAGATCGCCCGACGCGCCCGCGGCACGCCCCGTATCGCCAACCGCCTGCTGCGCCGCGTGCGCGACTACGCCGAGGTGCGCGGCAAGGGCCAGATCACCAAGGCGGTGGCCGACATGGCTCTTAACCTGCTGGACGTCGACGAGCGCGGTTTCGACCATTCCGACCGCCGCCTGCTGCTGACCATGATCGAGAAGTTCGACGGTGGCCCGGTGGGCGTGGACAACCTGGCTGCGGCCATCAGCGAGGAGCGCCACACCATCGAGGATGTGCTCGAGCCCTACCTCATCCAGCAGGGCTACATCATGCGCACGCCGCGCGGTCGCGTGGTTACCCGGCACGCCTACCTGCACTTTGGCTTGAATGTGCCCGGCAGCCTGGGCGGTGCGGGTGAATTTTCCGAGCCAGGCGATGAATGACAGATCAAAACCGGCTTTTCGTGGTCCTACCGCTGGCATGCCGATGGTGCGCTGGCAATTCGACATTAATGAAGAAAAAACAGTTGCCGCAGCGGATTGGCAAGCTGAGGAGTAAGCACTAGAGTATGCGCGCGCAAAATGGCCTGGAACCGTTCGCACACCGTTGTCGTGTCTATTACGAGGATACCGATGCCGGTGGCGTGGTGTATTACGTCAATTACCTGAAATTCATGGAGCGCGCGCGCACCGAGCGCCTGCGGCATCTGGGGTTTTCCCAGGCGCAGCTGGCCGAGGACAACCTGCTGTTCGTGGTTCATTCCAGCGAAGCCCGCTATCACGCGCCGGCACGCCTGGACGACCAGCTGAGGGTCACCGCGCAAGTACTTGAACTCAATCGCGCCAGCCTGCGCTTCGTGCAGCAGGTCTGGCGGGAAAAGGATGAAACGCTGCTCTGCGAAGGGCAGTTCCTGGTGGCCGCCGTGCGCGCCGACACTTTCAAACCCCGAGCCATACCCCCCCAGCTGCGCGACGCCTTTGTGGCGGACGGCTCGGGTAATCAATCGAACGCAGGAGAATAAGCGTGGAAGCTAACGTCGTCGACCATACCTCCATGTGGAGTCTGGTCAGCAATGCCAGCGTGGTGGTACAGCTGGTAATGCTGACCCTGGTGGCCGCCTCGGTCACCTCATGGATCATGATCTTCCAGCGCAGCACCATGCTGCGCGCCGGTCGTCGTGCGCTGGATGCCTTCGAGGAGCGCTTCTGGTCGGGTATCGACCTGTCCAAGCTGTATCGTCAGGCAGGCAGCAACCCGGACCCGGATTCCGGTGTGGAGCAGGTCTTCCGCGCCGGCTTCAAGGAGTTCTCGCGCCTGCGCCAGCAGCAGGGTGTAGACCCGGACGCGGTCATGGAAGGCGTGGCGCGTGCCATGCGCGTGGCCATCTCGCGTGAAGAAGAAAAGCTCGAGCAGAGCCTGCCGTTCCTCGCCACCGTCGGCTCGACCAGCCCGTACATCGGCCTGTTCGGTACCGTCTGGGGCATCATGAACTCGTTCCGCGGCCTGGCCAGTGCCCAGCAAGCCACCCTGGCCACCGTGGCCCCGGGTATCGCCGAAGCGCTGGTCGCCACTGCCATCGGCCTGTTCGCGGCGATCCCGGCGGTCATCGCCTACAACCGTTTCGCGGCGCGCAGCGAAGTGCTGATTGGCCGTTACTACACCTTCGCCGACGAGTTCCAGGCGATCCTGCACCGCAAAGTGCACACCAGCGAAGAGTAATCAGGTAGAAGCCCATGGCCCGAGTTCGCCACAAACGCAAGCCCGTCGCCGAGATGAACGTGGTGCCCTACATCGACGTGATGCTGGTGCTGCTGGTCATCTTCATGGTGACGGCGCCCATGCTCAACCAGGGCGTGAAGGTCGACCTGCCCAAGGTTTCCAGCGAAGCCTTGCCGCAGGACAACAACGTCCAGATCCTCACCATCTCCATCAAGACCGACAAGACCTACTACTGGAACCTCGGCAGCGAAGTCGACACCGACAAGCAGATGGACAAGGCCATGACCTTGCCGGACATGACCAGCGCAGTGACCAAGATCATTGCCGCCGGTCGCGACCAGGGCAAGCAGACCCAGGTCTTCATTCGTGGCGACAAGGCTGTCGACTACGGTGCCGTCATGGGCGCCATGGGCGGGTTGCAGAAGGCCGGTGTCGGTAACGTTGGCCTGATTACCGAGGCGCCCTGATGCAACAGCGAGAGCCATCCGCCTCGGAAAGCTACTTCTGGCCCAGTGTCTGGGCCATCGGCCTGCATGTGCTGGTGTTCGCCTTGCTGTTCGTCAGCTTTGCCATGACGCCTGAACTGCCGCCTTCCAAGCCGATCGTTCAGGCTACCCTGTATCAGCTCAAGTCGAAGAGCCAGGCGACCACCCAGACCAATCAGAAGATTGCCGGGGAAGCGAAGAAAACCGCCTCGCGCCAGACCGAAGTCGAGCAGCTGGAGCAGAAGAAGGTCGAGCAGGAGGCCATCAAGGCCGCGGAACAAAAGAAAGCCGACGCCGCTCAAAAGGCTGAAGAAGCCCGCGAAGCCGCCGAGGCGAAGAAGGCCGAGGAAGCTGCGAAGGCTGCCGAAGCCAAGAAAGCCGCCGAGTCCAAGAAAGCCGAAGAGGCGAAGAAAGCCGCCGAGAAGCAGCAGGCCGACATCGCCAAGAAAAAGGCCGAGGAAGAGGCGAAGAAGCAGGCCGAGGAAGAAGCCAAGAAAAAGGCAGCCGAGGAGGCCAAGAAGCAGGCCGCCGAGGACGCGAAGAAGAAAGCAGCCGAGGACGCCAAGAAGAAAGCGGCGGCCGAGGAAGCGAAGAAGAAGGCAGCTGAAGAGGCCAAGAAAAAGGCCGCTGCAGATGCTCAGAAGAAGAAAGCACAGGAAGCGGCCCGCAAGTCGGCGGAAGACAAGAAAGCCCAGGCCCTGGCCGAGCTGTTGTCCGACACCACCGAGCGGCAGCAGGCCCTGGCTGACGAGCAGGGTGACCAGGTGGCCGGCGACTTCGACGACCTGATCCGCATGCGCGCGGCCGAGGGTTGGGCGCGTCCGCCTTCCGCGCGTAAGGGCATGACGGTGACCCTGCAGGTCAACATGTTGCCGGACGGTACCGTCACCGGTGTCAGCGTGATCAAGTCCAGTGGCGACGGTCCGTTCGACAGTTCGGCGGTGGCTGCAGTGAAGAACATTGGTCGTTTGACCGAGATGCAGGGTATGAAGCCGAGCGATTTCAACCGTTATCGTTCGTTCAAGATGACATTTACACCTGAGGATCTAGCGTTGTGATTAAACTCCTTCGAGGAATGCTGGTCATGCTCTGCTGCGTGGCTGGCATGGCCATGGCAGAGGAAAAGAACATCCTGGTCACCAGCGGCAGCGATCGGGCCACGCCCATCGCGGTAGTGCCGTTCGGTCTGCAGGGTGGCAGCGTGCTGCCGGAAGACATGGCCGACATCATTGGTAACGACCTGCGCAACTCGGGCTACTATTCGCCGATTCCGCGTCAGAACATGATCAGCCAGCCAACCCAGGCCAGCGAAGTCATCTTCCGTGACTGGAAAGCGCTGGGTGCCCAGTACGTGATGGTTGGCAGCATCGTGCCGTCGGGCGGTCGCCTGCAGGTGCAGTACGCGCTGTTCAACGTTGCCACCGAGCAGCAAGTGCTGACCGGCAGCGTGGCGGGCAGTACCGACCAGCTGCGTGACATGGCGCACTACATTGCCGACCAGTCGTTCGAGAAACTCACCGGTATCAAGGGTGCATTCTCGACCCGCATGCTGTACGTGACGGCCGAGCGCTTCTCCACCAACAACACCCGCTACACCCTGCAGCGTTCGGACTACGACGGTGCCCGTGCAGTGACACTGCTGCAGTCGCGTGAACCGATCCTGTCGCCACGCTTCGCGCCGGATGGCAAGCGTATCGCCTATGTTTCGTTCGAGCAGAAGCGCCCGCGCATCTTCGTGCAGAACATCGATACCGGCCGCCGCGAGCAGGTGACCAACTTCGAAGGCCTGAACGGCGCACCCGCCTGGTCGCCCGATGGTTCGCGCCTGGCGTTCGTGCTGTCCAAGGACGGCAATCCGGACATCTACGTGATGAACGTGGCCTCGCGCCAGATCAGCCGCGTTACCGCCGGCCCGGGCATCAACACCGAACCGTTCTGGGGCAAGGATGGCAACACCCTGTACTTCACCTCCGACCGTGGCGGCAAGCCACAGATCTACAAGCAGTCGGTCAGCGGTGGTGGTGCCGAGCGTGTGACGTTCGTGGGTAACTACAACGCCAACCCGAAACTGTCGGCGGACGAAAAGACCCTGGTGATGATCCATCGCCAACAGGGTTTCACCAACTTCAAAGTGGCGGCACAGGACTTGCAGCGCGGAAGTGTAAAGATTCTCTCGGAAACGAGTCTTGATGAGTCGCCCACTGTCGCGCCTAACGGCACCATGCTAATCTACGCCACCCGCCAGCAGGGCCGGGGAGTCTTGATGCTCGTGTCGCTTAACGGCCGTGTGAGGCTCCCACTTCCTACCGCTCAAGGCGAAGTCAGAGAACCGTCCTGGTCCCCTTACCTGAACTGATTGCGGCGTAATACGTTTTTGCTTAACACACTGGGGTTTCATTAGGAGTTTCACGATGGAAATGCTGAAGTTTGGTAAATTTGCTGCGCTGGCTCTGGCCATGGCCGTAGCTGTAGGTTGCTCCTCGAAAGGCGGTGACAACGCTGGTGAAGGCGCTGTTGATCCGAACGCTGGCTACGGTGCCAACACTGGCGCAGTTGACGGCTCCCTGAGCGAAGAAGCTGCCCTGCGCGCAATCACCACCTTCTACTTCGAATACGACAGCTCGGACCTGAAGCCAGAAGCCATGCGCGCTCTGGACGTTCACGCCAAGGACCTGAAAGCCAACGGCAACCGCGTTGTCCTGGAAGGCAACACCGACGAGCGCGGCACCCGCGAGTACAACATGGCTCTGGGTGAGCGTCGTGCGAAAGCCGTTCAGCGCTACCTGGTTCTGCAGGGCGTTTCCCCTGCTCAGCTGGAACTGGTCTCCTACGGCGAAGAGCGTCCAGTTGCCACCGGCAACGACGAGCAGTCCTGGGCTCAGAACCGTCGCGTAGAACTGCGTAAGTAAGTTCTTATGCGTATGTGCCGTCGTGCTGTAACCGTCCTCGCACTCAGCCTTCCGCTTTCGGCGTGGGCTGCGGTTCCTGTAGTTGATGACAACGGGGGTGCTTACCCACCTTCCGGTTATGGCACGAGCGGCGCCTATGCCGGCGCAGGGGCTTCGACCCCTGCCTCGGCACAGGGCCAGCTGTTCATGCAGCTGCAACAGATGCAGGATCAACTTTCCCGTCAGCAAGGCATCATCGAAGAGTTGCAAAACGATGTGTCGCGCATGAAGCAGGAAAACCTGGAGCGTTACCAGGATCTTGATCGTCGCATCAACAGTGGTGGCGCGCCTGCCGCGACCCCCGACAATTCCTCCACCGGTGGTGCATCCGATGCCGCCGCCGGTGCAGCAGCAGGCGCCGCTGGCGCTGCTGCACAACCACCGGCCGCCAGCAGCGAGCCCGGTGATCCGGCGAAAGAAAAGCTCTATTACGACGCGGCTTTCGACCAGATCAAGCAGAAGGACTTCGACAAGGCCAGCCAGGCGTTCAACGCCTTCCTGCGCAAGTACCCGAACAGCCAGTACGCCGGCAACGCCCAGTACTGGCTGGGTGAGGTGAACCTGGCCAAGGGCGACCTGCCAGCCGCCAGCCAGGCGTTCGCCCAGGTCAGCCAGAAGTACCCCAAGCACAGCAAGGTGCCAGATTCGCTGTACAAGCTGGCTGACGTCGAGCGCCGCATGGGCCACACCGACAAGGTCAAGGGCATCCTGCAACAGGTCATCACCCAGTACCCCGGCACGTCCGCCGCGCAACTGGCGCAACGCGACCTGCAGAAGCTCTGAGCTGCACCTTTGCAAGAAACCCGCGCCTGTCGCGGGTTTTTTCGTTAGAATCACAGCCCTTTTTTTATAAACACGCTGTAGCGGATAACGCCATGTCGAGTCCGCGACAGTGCCTGACGGAGGCGGACAGCCTGTTTAGCTGTCACGCCCGTGGCGAGCATGCAAGACACATTACGCATCACCGAAGTCTTTTACTCTTTGCAGGGTGAAACGCGAACGGCTGGGCTGCCCACGGTATTCGTGCGCCTGACCGGTTGCCCCCTGCGCTGCCAGTACTGCGACAGTGCCTACGCCTTCACCGGCGGCACCATTCGCACCCTCGATTCGATCCTCGAGCAGGTGGCCGGCTTCAAGCCGCGCTACGTCTGCGTCACCGGCGGCGAGCCGTTGGCCCAGCCGAACGCCTTGCCGCTGCTGCAGCGCCTGTGCGATGCCGGCTACGACGTCTCGCTGGAAACCAGCGGCGCGCTCGACATTTCGGGCACCGATCTGCGCGTCAGCCGTGTGGTCGACCTCAAGACCCCTGGGTCGGAAGAGTCGCACCGCAACCGCTACGAGAACATCGAGCAGCTGACCCGCAACGACCAGGTCAAGTTCGTCATCTGTTCCCGTGAGGACTATGACTGGGCGGTGTCCAAGCTGATCCAGTACAACCTGGCCGAACGCGCTGGCGAAGTGCTGTTCTCGCCCAGCCATCATCAGGTGAGCGCCACCGACCTGGCCGACTGGATCGTCGCCGACAACCTGCCCGTGCGCTTCCAGCTGCAGCTGCACAAGCTGCTGTGGAACGACGAACCCGGACGTTGATTGAGGAGTGAACGAGATGACTGAGAAACGCGCGGTAATCCTGCTGTCTGGCGGCCTCGATTCGGCCACGGTCGTGGCCATGGCCAAGGCCGAAGGCTACAGCTGCTACACCATGAGCTTCGACTACGGCCAGCGCCATCGCGCCGAGCTGAATGCTGCTGCCCGCGTCGCCCGCGACCTGGGCGTGGTCGAGCACAAGGTCATTGGCCTCAACCTCGATGGCATAGGCGGCTCGGCCCTGACCGACAGCAGCATCGATGTGCCGGAGACCCCGGGCGAGGGCATTCCGGTGACCTACGTGCCGGCCCGCAACACCGTGTTCCTCTCGCTGGCGCTGGGTTGGGCGGAAGTGCTGGAAGCCCGTGACATCTTCATCGGCGTCAATGCCGTGGACTATTCCGGTTATCCGGATTGCCGTCCGGAGTTCGTCGAGGCGTTCGAGCGCATGGCCAACCTGGCGACCAAGGCTGGCGTCGAAGGGCAGGGCTTCCGCATCCAGGCGCCGCTGCAGAACATGAGCAAGGCGCAGATCGTGCAGGCGGGTATCGCCCGTGGCGTGGACTACAGCCTGACGGTTTCCTGCTATCAGGCCAACGATGAAGGCCAGGCGTGTGGCAAATGCGACAGTTGCCGCCTGCGTGCTGACGGCTTCAAGGCAGCGGGTGTAGCAGACCCGACGCGCTACTTTTGACAAAAGGTAGGCTCAGGTATTGATTTCCCGTTAGAAATCAGTATTATACGCGCCATCCAACGGGTCGTTAGCTCAGTTGGTAGAGCAGTTGGCTTTTAACCAATTGGTCGTAGGTTCGAATCCTACACGACCCACCATATGCAACAAGACAAAGCCCGCTACCAGAAATGGTCGCGGGCTTTTTCGTTCATGGCTGGCCGGTAAAGGGGGGGGGCAGGGCGCCCCTCCTGGTTATTCAGCCCACTCTGGATCCCCGGTAAACACCACGGTGATCCAGCGATCTGGCCCTTCGCCGCCTACCGCATCACCGATCTCGTTGCGCCACGCATCCCATTCATCGATGGTTTTCGCAGCCATGGTCCTTGGCACGATGAAATACAGCTCGATCTCCCGCGAGCGCCCGACCTTGGCCACATAGGCCCTGTACGACTGCAGGCCGTGGCGCGCCACGAATGCACGCGCCACTTCGTCAACGTGCAGCTTCAGGTCGCCCGGTGTCACCAGGAAGATCTCCGACAGCGCCTGGCGCACTACTGACAACGGTAGTGGAATGATCACCAGGCACACCAATGCCAGCACCGCCGGGTCGATGTACGGCGATACCCACTCCCATTGCGTGCCCTGCACCGCATAGCCGAAGCAGAAGGCGATCAACAGGGCGGCGGTGATACTGGCCGACATCACCCAGCCTTTCACGTCCATGCGCACGAAGTCCGACTTCAGTTTGCGGTTGGCGCGGTTCTCGACCACGGCGATGGTCGCGCAGGCGATCACGGTCAGCAGCGCGTAGACCATGGCGATGCCGAACTCCAGGTGCCGGCCGCCTTGCAGCAGGCTGCTGACGGCGTTGATCAGCGCGTAGATGGCGACGCCGCTGAGCAGGATGCCATTGAGTGCCAGCACCATCGGCTCCAGGTGCCAGAAGCCCATGGTGAAGCGCTCACGCAGCTTGCGCGAGAGTTGCAGGCTGGTGGCGTGCGAGGTGATGAGTTTCACCACCACCAGCGACAGGCCGCTCATGCTGGCGTCGACCAGGGAATAGACGCCGTCGAAGACGATCGAGAACGAGCCGGAGGCCAGGCCGAAGCCGATGCCGATGGTGGCGATGAACAGGGTGACGGCGATCGAGGTGCGTAACAGGCCCTGTTCGCTGGTGATATCGAAGAAAGAAGATCGGGGTGTGGTTTGCATAACTTGAACTCAGTGTGACGATTTTGCTTTTTGGGGCCTGTGCCGGCCTCTTCGCGGGCAAGCCCGCTCCCACAGGGATATCACAAGCCTCAAGTGCTGCACGGTACCTGTGGGAGCGGGCTTGCCCGCGAAGAGGCCCTTACAGGCTAGACGCGAAACTGTTCCATCAATGCCTGTTGCTGGTTGGCCAGCCGGTTGAGGGCCTGGCTGATCCGCGCCGATTCATCGGCCTGGCCCGACAGCGACTCGGTCACGTCGCGAATCCCGGCGACGTTGCGGTTCACTTCCTCGGCCACCGCACTCTGTTCCTCTGCCGCCGAGGCAATCTGCAGGTTCATGTCGCTGATCACCGCCACGGCCTCGCCGATGCGCTCCAGTGCCGGCAATGCCTGTTCCATGCGCGTGGCGCTGGCCTGGGCCTGGCGCTGGCCTTCATGCATGGCACCGACCACGTCCTGGGTGCCTTGCTGCAGCCCTTCGATCACCTGGCGGATCTCTTCCACCGACACCTGGGTGCGTTGGGCCAGGCTGCGCACTTCGTCGGCGACCACGGCAAAACCACGCCCGGCCTCGCCCGCGCGTGCGGCTTCGATGGCGGCATTGAGTGCCAGCAGGTTGGTCTGCTCGGCAATCGCGCGGATCACCTCGAGCACCGAGCCGATCTGCTCGCTGCGCTGCTCCAGCGCACGGGCCTCGTCCATGGCCGCGTCCATGCCGGTTGCCAGCTGGTCGATGGTCTGGCGGGTGCTGGCGATCAGCTGCAGGCCCTCACGGCTGGCCTGATCGGCGCCGCGTGCGGCCTGGGCCGCCTGCGCGGCGTTGTGGGCGACGTCCTGGGCGGTGGCGCTCATTTCGTTGGCGGCGGTGGCGACCTGTTCGATTTCCCGTTGCTGCTGCTGCATGCCATTGCTGGTCTGGCTGGCGATGGCGGCGGACTGGTCGGCGGTGCCGCGGGCTTCGAGCAGCGAGCCTTTGACCTGGGCGATCACTGGTTGCAGCTTGTCGAGGAAACGGTTGAACCAGCCTGTCAGCTGGCCCAGTTCGTCCTGGCGGGCGTAGTCCAGGCGACGGGTCAGGTCGCCTTCGCCGCTGGCGATGTCTTCCAGGCGGGCAGCCACGGCGAGGATTGGCCGGGTAACGCCTCGGGCGGTCAGCCAGACCAGCAACAGGCCGATGATCGCGGCGCCCAGGCCGATCAGCAGACTGGTCAGGTTGGCGCTCTGGTTATGGGTATCCAGGCGCTGGTTGAGGGCCAGGGCTGGCGCTTGCAGCACGGCTTCCGGCAGTTCCAGTTGCACCTGCCAGGCGGTGGCATCAGGAATGGGCGCAAATGGGTGTGTTACGCGCAGCATGCCCTGGTCTACCGCCTTGTCTAGCGGCTGGCCCAGCTTGCTGGCGTCACGACTGTGCCCGGCGAGCAGGCCGGCTGCACTGACAATGCTGACCTGGCCTTGGCCGTCGAACAGCTCCTGTTGGCCATCCAGGCTCAGTTGCTGGAGGTTGTCCAGGCCGATGTCCAGGCCGACCACGCCGACGACCTTGCCGTTTTCCAGCAAGGGCAGGGCGATGCTGGTCATCAGCACCTGGTGGCCATTGACCTCGTCCAGGTAAGGCTCGAGCATGCAGGCCCTGGCGGTTTCCTGCGGGCAGGTCAGCCAGCGGTTCCTGGCCTGGCCATTGGTGCCGGGGCTGTTGTCACCCAGCATCGACTCGGGCATCGCTTCCAGCTCCAGGGTGCCTGGGCGGGGTTGCGACCAGTACAGCGAGAAACGTCCGCTTTCGTTGCTGCCACTGGTCTCCTGGCCGATGAACTGATTGTCCTGGTGGTCCAGCGCATTGGGCTGGAACACCAGGTACAAGCCGATCACGTCCGGGTTGCCGGCCAGGCTGGCGTGGGCCTGGCGGGTCAGTTCGGCGCGCAGGTCGCTGCCGCCCTTGGCCTTGAGCACCTGGACCAGGCGGGCGAAGCCGTTGCCGTACTGGTAGGCGTCCATGAAGTAGCGCTGGATGCGCAGCGCCTGGGTTTCGGCGTGGGCCTGCAGGCGCAGGCGCGCACTGTGTTCGAGCATTTCGGTGCTGGCCTGGTTGACCAGCGCCGCGCTCCGCCGCGACTGGGTCAGTGAGCTGGCGACCAGCAGGGCGACGATGGCCAGCAGGCACAGGCCGGTGAGCAGGGTGATCTTCCACTGGATGGAGAGGCGACGCAGCGGCATGAGGACTTTCCTTATCGTTCAACAACAACGCCCGCGTTCAGGCGCGGGCGTTGTCGGTGGCTGGAGTCAATCAGCGACGTAGTTCGGTGGCGAGACCCGGAAGGCCTTGGTCAGCCAGGCCAGGTGCAGCAGCCCCGCCAGTGCCCACAGGCCGCCAAAGATCAGCGAATGCTCGTTGAGGTCAAGCCAGAGCTTGGCGATGATGCAGAAGCCGATGGTCGGCAGGGCCAGGTACTTCACCTTGTTGGCCAACCCCTGGCGATTGCCCTCGCGCAGGTAGCAGTGGCTGATCACCGACAGGTTGACGAAGCTGAATGCTACCAGCGCGCCGAAGTTGATGATCGAAGTGGCGGTGACCAGGTCGAAGAAGATGGCCGAAAGGGCGATCACGCCGACCACGGCAATGTTCACGATCGGGGTCTTGTAGCGCGAATGCAGGCGGGCGAACACGCTGCTCGGGATCACATTGTCGCGGCCCATGACGTACAGCAGGCGCGAAACGCTGGTCTGCGAAGCCAGGCCCGAGGCGATGGTGTTGATCACGGTGCAGGCGATGAAGATCGACTGGAACAGCTTGCCGCCGACATACAGGGCGATTTCCGGCAGTGCCGCTTCCGGGTCGTGGAAGCGTGCGTTGGTCGGGAAGTAGGCCTGCATGAAATACGACACGCCGATGAACACCACGCCGCCGATCAGGGCGGTGAGGAAGATCGCCCGCGGGATGATCTTGCCTGGGTCCTTGGTTTCTTCGGACAGGCAGGTCACTGCGTCGAAGCCCAGGAACGAGAAGCACAGGATGGTTGCGCCGGCAGCCAGGGCGCTGAGCTGCGTCTGCGAGTCGGCGAACGGGGTCAGGCTCCAGGAGGTACCCAGTCCCTCGCCCTGGTCCAGGCCGCGGATGCAGAGGTAGATGAACACCGACATGATCATCAGCTGCACAACCACGAACAGCAGGTTGAAATGCGCCACCAAATTGATGCTGCGCATGTTGATCAGGCTGATCAGGGTAACGAAGCCAGCCACCCACATCCACGCCGGCACCTCGGGGAACATGGCCGAGAGGTAGAGCTTGGCCAGCAAGGCGTTGACCATGGGCAGCAAGAGGTAATCAAGCAGCGAAGACCAGCCGACCAGGAAGCCCACGTGTGGGTTGATGGCGCGTTGGGTGTAGGTGTACGCAGAACCGGACTGTGGGAAGCGGCGTACCAGCGTGCCGTAGCTCACAGCGGTGAACAGAACGCCGGCCAGGGCCAGCAGGTAGGCGCTGGGCACGTGGCCGGAGGTCACGCCGGACACGATGCCGAACGTGTCGAACACGGTCATTGGCGTGAGGTACGCCAGACCGATGATGACTACGTGCCAGAGGCGCAGGGATTTACGGAATTGGCCGTTGCCGGTGGCGTTGTGGTCATGCTGCATGCTGGTGTGGCTCCATGTTGTTCACCTTTTTTGTTTGGAGCAGAGATAGGCGCGGGCTAGGCGCCGACGTCAGGCTTGCAGTGCCGTGGCGAGGAGGTTGAAGCGTGCGGGCAGGGGCATCCGAGCATCATGACGGCGCGACTTTTTCTTCTTCGTGGATCGGGCGCTGGGCGAGGTGGTGAAAATAAAAAACGATTGGTAGGGAGGCGTCAAGTTAAACATGACAAGATGTTGCGAAATTGAAATATTTATCGGTTAAACAGGCTGAATGTTCGGTTTTTGCGCGTTTTTTTGCGGTTTCGATCGACTTGAATGTTCGTAAAAATTAACGATTGCACGATTGTCGGACATTTCCCAAATCCAACCTTTCTGCCTTGACGCGGTCACCTGGCTTTCGCGGCGATGATATCCTTTTGCACCCCTTGCAGCCGACTGGCTGCGAAACTGCCCATATGGACATCGATCGGTACTATTCATGAAGAAATCAGTAGGCATCCTTTCCGGCCTGGCCATCGCCATCGCCGTCGTGACCACCGCTGGCGCCTGGTACACCGGCAAGCAACTGCCTGGGGAGCTGGACAACGCTGTCAGTCGCAGCAACGCACAGCTCAAGAAGGCCCTGACCAACTATGGCGGCAGCATGACCGTCGAGCTGGTCTCGCTCGATCAGCATTTCTTCAGCAGTACTGCGCAGTACCGGCTCAAAGCCAAGGACATCAATCTTGGCCATGGCGAAGTGGTCAGTTTCGACCTGGGCATGACCGACCAGATCGAGCACGGCCCGTTCCCCTGGTCGCGGGTCAAGGCGTTGAAGCTGGTGCCGGTGCTGGCGACGAGCAGCAGCACCCTGCAGAAGGATGACATCACTGCGCCGTGGTTCGCTGCGGCAGGCGAGCATTCGCCGATCAGCGCGCACACCAGCCTGGGCTTCTCGGGCAACGTCGACAGCACCGTCACCGTGGCGCCGCTCAAGCGCACCGAGGCCGACGGCAGCAGCCTGGAGTTCTCGGGCATGTCATTGGAGGTCAGCGGCGATCAGGAAGGCAAGGCGTCGAAGTTCCATGGCAGCGCAGACCGCTTGGAGATCAAGCTGGTCGGCGAGGACCATCCGCCGGCCACCTTCGAACTCTCGGGCCTGAAGGTCGGCGGCAACCTGGCGGCCAGCAAGCATGACGCAGTGTATGTCGGCAATGTCGACCTGCTGCTGGCCGAGGCCAAGGCCACCCTGGGTGACAAGCAGCAGGTGCTGCTGCTCAAGGGCCTGGAGCAGAACGCCCTGCAGACCCTGGATGGCCCAGACACCGTGGGTGGCCGTGTGGATTACCGGGTGGCGGACATCACCTGGGACGGCCGCGCAGTCGGTAATGCGCAGATGGGGGTGAGCGTCAAGTCGCTCAATGCCCCGGCCTTGCAGTCACTGTCGAAGTGGTACCAGGCCCACTTGCCGGAGTTCGAGGCTGCCCAGGCTGCCGGCCAGCCGGTGCCGGAAATCCAGATGGATGAGGCGGAAAAAGCCCGGTTCCATGGTGACCTGCAACAGTTGCTGGCCTCCAAGCCCAAGCTGGCGATCGAGAACCTGGCGTTGCGCACAGCCAATGGCGAGAGCCGCTTCGACCTGTCGATGGATTTCGCCAGCCCGGCTTCGTTCGACCTGCCGCCTGACCAGCTGAGCAAGCAGTTGATCACCGAGGTGAAAAGCAAGCTGTCGTTGTCCAAGCCGATGATCGGGGACCTGGCGACCTTGCAGGCGCTGCTGGATGGGCAGACCGATGCCCAGGCGATTGCCGCGCAATCGAGCCAGGCCGGGGAAATGGTCGGCATGATGGCGCTGCAGAGCGGCATGGCCACCGTGCAGGGCAACGATGTGGTATCGAGCCTGCACTATGCCGATGGCATGGTTGACTTCAATGGCAAGAAGATGACCGTCGAAGAGTTTGCCATGCTGCTGGCGGCGCATTTTGCCGCGATGCAGCCGCAGGAAGGCTGACCTGGCGAGGGGCACTGGCCTGTTAGCGAGTTTGCCCGCGAACAGGCCAGTGCAGGCTGTACAAAAACCACTTTAGAATTCCCTTGATTGTCTGTAGCCTTCGGCGTCCGATAATAATCCGCGCCCGCAGAGGGCCGTGGCGGCGTGCCTGCCGTCCGGCATCCTTAGCCGATCTGCCAGGGCCGGGTGATACACTCGATTTGACGCGCACGCGCGCCTGCAGGTCCAGCGATCATGACCCAGATTTCCGAACGCCTGTTGGTTCAGGCCCACCTTGACGCCAAGCAGCCCAACCCGCTGACCGCCGAGCAGGAGGCCGAATACCGTGCGGCCATCGCTGCCGAGCTGAAAGCGCAGAATGCCGTGCTGGTGGCTCACTACTACTGCGACCCGGTCATCCAGGCGCTGGCCGAAGAGACCGGCGGTTGCGTGTCCGACTCGCTGGAAATGGCCCGCTTCGGCAAGAACCACCCAGCCGAGACGGTGATCGTCGCCGGTGTGCGTTTCATGGGCGAAACCGCCAAGATCCTCACTCCCGAAAAGCGCGTGCTGATGCCGACCCTGGAGGCTACCTGCTCGCTCGACCTGGGCTGCCCGGTCGAAGAGTTCTCGGCCTTCTGCGACCAGCACCCGGAGCGCACCGTGGTGGTCTATGCCAACACCTCCGCCGCGGTGAAGGCGCGGGCCGACTGGGTGGTGACGTCGAGCTGCGCGCTGGAAATCGTCGAAAGCCTGATGGACAACGGCGAGACCATCATCTGGGGGCCGGACCAGCACCTGGGGCGCTACATCCAGAAGCAGACCGGTGCCGACATGCTGCTGTGGGACGGTGCCTGCATCGTCCACGAAGAGTTCAAGTCGCGCCAGCTGGCTGACATGAAGGCGCTGTATCCCGATGCTGCGATCCTGGTGCACCCGGAGTCGCCGGAAGCCGTGATCGAGCTGGCCGACGCGGTGGGCTCCACCAGCCAGCTGATCAAGGCGGCGCAGACCCTGCCGAACAAGACCTTCATCGTCGCCACCGACCGCGGCATCTTCTACAAGATGCAGCAGCTGTGCCCTGACAAGGAATTCGTCGAAGCACCGACTGCCGGCAACGGCGCGGCGTGCCGCAGCTGCGCGCACTGCCCGTGGATGGCGATGAATACCCTGGAGCGGGTGCTGCACTGCCTGCGTAATGGCGGGGATGAAATCTTCGTAGACCCGGCGCTGGTGCCCAAGGCGATCAAGCCGCTGAACCGCATGCTGGACTTTACCCAGGCGGCTCGCCTGAAGCTCTCCGGTAACGCCTGACGCCAGACCGCGTCGCCTGCTTCGCGGGCAAGCCCGCTCCCACGGGTACAGCGTAATCCTCAAGGACAACGCTGTACCTGTGGGAGCTGGCTTGCCCGCGAATAGGCCATCAGCGCCCCATCATTTCCTGAACCATGCGCTTCTGTTCCATGATCTCGCGCTGGCGCTGGTCGATCTGCGAGGCCAGCGGGAAGTTGCTGCCCGCCCGACGCTTGGCGTAATCCAGCTGCTGGATCGCCTGGTCGAAATCCCCCACCAGCGTGAAGTATTCCGCGCGCGCCCGGTGCAGGCCGATGGTATTGCCCGACAACCCGCGCACCTCGGCCATGTCGTACCACACGTCCGGGTCATCCGGCCGGCTCTTGAGCAGGTCGTCCAGCACCTTCTCGGCCTCGGCCGGCTTGTTCTGCTTCACCAACAGGTCGGCACGCACCTGTTTCAGCGGATAGTTGCCCGGGTACAACCCCTGCATGCGCTCGGCGCGCTGCTGCGCATCGGCCAGGCGGTTGTTGGTGATGTCCAGGTCGATCTGCGCGAGGTTGTAGGTGATGTCGTTGGGCGCCTTGGCCAGCAGCGGCTTGAGGTTTTCCCGCGCTTCATTGAGCTGGCCGCCCTTGATCTGCGCCAGGGCCAGGCCGTAGCGCGCAGCGTCCAGTTTCGGGTCTTCGTCGAGCTGGGCGCGGAAGCGCTTGGCCGCCAGGCCCGGGGTGCCCTCGTAGGTGAGTGCCACGCGGGCGCGGATCAGTTGGTAGCGCTGGCTGTCTTCGACGCCGCCCTTGGGCGCCTGCTCGGCACGGTTGCGGGTGTCGGCGATACGCGATTCGGTCACCGGGTGGGTCAGCAGGAATTCTGGCGGCTTGGCGTCGTAGCGGTACTGGCGCGCCAGGCGTTCGAACATGGTCGGCATGTTGCGCGGATCGTAGCCGGCTTTTTCCAGGTTCTGGATACCGACGCGGTCGGCCTCTTGCTCGTTCTGCCGCGAGAAGCGCCGTTGCTCCTGGATCGCCGCGGCCTGGGTGCCGGCGATCATGCCAATGCCGGCATCACCCGCGCCCCCTGCTGCCAGCACGATACCGGCCAGCAGTGCAGCCATCATCGGCAGCTGCATGCGCTGCTGGGCTTCGACGCCACGGGCGAAGTGGCGTTGCGACAAGTGCGCCAGTTCGTGCGCCAGTACCGAGGCGTATTCGCCTTCGGTCTGCGCGTTGAGGAACAGGCCGCCGTTGACCCCGACAATGCCGCCAGGCGCGGCAAAGGCGTTGAGCTCACGGCTGTCGATGAGGATGAACTCCAGGCGCCGGTCCTGCAGCTGGCTGGTTTCGGCCAGGCGGTAGACGGTGGTTTCGACGTAGTCCTTGAGCTGCGGGTCGTTGAGCTGGTTGACCTGGCCGCGCAGCAGGCTCAGCCAGGCGCGGCCGAGGTCGTGCTCCTGTTTGGGCGAGACGATCGCGGAGCTGGCGTCGCCCAGTGACGGCAGGTCGTCGGCATGGCCGGGAAGGGCCATCAGGCAGGCCAGCGCCAGCAGGGTGGGGCGCAGTAGATTCATGCAGAAGCTCGCGTCGATCAAAAAGCCTTACTGTAGCCGGGTCGCGCGGAGCCGACCAGTGGCGGTATGCTACCGAGCTTTTCCCACGACTGTCCGCCCCGCCCCTGGAGACGCGCCCGATGAGTGACACCCTGACCTGCGACGCCGAGCTCGACGCCAGCGGGCTGAATTGCCCGCTGCCGCTGTTGAAGGCAAAGATGGAACTCAACCGCCTGGCCAGCGGAGCGGTACTGAAGGTGATCGCCACCGACGCCGGTTCGCAGCGCGACTTCCGCACTTTTGCCCAGCTTGCCGGTCATACCCTGCTGCACGAAACGGCCGAGGCCGGTACCTACACCTACTGGCTGCGCAAGGCCTGAGCCAACCCAAGGATCGTCAATGTTCAAAGTGCTTCGCGACTGGATAGAGCGCTACTTTTCCGATGAGGAAGCCGTGGTGCTGGCGGTCCTGCTGTTCCTGGCTTTTACCGCGGTACTCACCCTTGGTGGCATGCTCGCGCCGGTGCTGGCGGGCATGGTCCTGGCGTTCCTGATGCAGGGCCTGGTCAACGCCCTGGAGCGCGTGCGGGTGCCGACCCGGCTGGCAGTGATGCTGGTATTCGCCCTGTTCATGGGGGCACTGGCGGTGTTCATGCTGGTGCTGGTGCCACTGCTCTGGCATCAGCTGATCACCTTGTTCAACGAACTGCCGGGCATGCTTGGCAAATGGCAGTCGCTGTTGTTGCTGCTGCCCGAGCGTTATCCGCACCTGGTGTCGGACGAGCAGGTGCTGCATGCGATCGAGTCGGTACGGGGTGAAATCGGCAAGTTCGGCCAATGGGCGCTGACCTTCTCGCTGTCCAGCCTGCCGCTGCTGGTCAACGCGATGATCTACCTGGTGCTGGTGCCGATCCTGGTGTTCTTCTTCCTCAAGGATCGCGAGCTGATCGGTCGCTGGGTCAGTGGCTACCTGCCGCGTCAGCGCACGTTGCTTAACCGGGTGGGCAGCGAGATGAACCGGCAGATCGCCAATTACATTCGTGGCAAGGGCATCGAGATCCTGATCTGCGGAATCGCCACCTATATCGCCTTCATCAGCCTGGGGCTCAATTACGCCGCGCTGCTGGCTCTGCTGGTGGGGTTGTCGGTGGTGGTGCCCTACGTGGGCGCTGTGGTGGTAACCGTGCCGGTGACGCTGATCGCGCTGTTCCAGTGGGGCTGGGGCGACCAGTTCATCTTCCTGATGACGGTGTACGCGATCATCCAGGCGCTGGATGGCAATGTGCTGGTGCCACTGCTGTTCTCCGAGGCGGTGAGCCTGCACCCGGTGGCGATCATCTGCGCGGTGTTGCTGTTTGGCGGGTTGTGGGGCTTCTGGGGGATCTTCTTCGCGATCCCGCTGGCGACCTTGATCAAGGCCGTGCTGGATGCCTGGCCTCGGCAAGAACCAAGCGTTTCACCGATGCTTTGATGTAGTTGGGGCCGCTTAGCGGCCCTTCGCGGGCAAGCCCGCTCCCACAGGTGTTGTGCAATATCCTGTGGGAGCGGGCTTGCCCGCGAAGGGCTGCAAGGCAGCCCCAATCAATCTCAAGCCTTGTTCAGGGCCTGGGCTGCCGCCAGTACGGCATCCACATGCCCCGGCACCTTCACCCCACGCCATTCCTGGCGCAGCACACCGTCCTTGTCGATCAGGAAGGTGCTGCGGTCGACGCCCATGTATTCCTTGCCATACAGCTTCTTCAGCTTGATCACGTCGAACAGCTGGCACAGGGCCTCGTCCTTGTCGCTGATCAGCTCGAACGGGAAGGCCTGCTTGGCCTTGAAGTTCTCGTGCGACTTGATGCCATCACGCGACACACCGAACACCACGGTGTTGGCGGCGGCAAAGGCGTCATGCTGGTCGCGGAAACCCTGGCCTTCGGTGGTGCAGCCCGGGGTGCTGTCCTTCGGGTAGAAGTACACCACCACCTGCTGGCCCTTGAGCTCGGCCAGGCTGACGGTCTGGCCGCCGGTGGCCTGGGCCTGGAAGTCGGCGACGGGTTGGTCGAGTGCTACAGGCATGGTCAGTTTCCTTACATCGGGTTTTGTGGGCGCCACGGCTCGATCAGCGCATCGAGGTTCAGGGCGTCGGCGAAGTCCAGGAACTGGTCGCGCAGCCAGCTGATCTGCGTGCCGGCCGGCAGGATCACGGTGAACTGGGCGTTGAGCATGCTGCTGCCGGTTTGCGGCGCCAGGTAGGTGTCGCAGGTCATGGCTTCGAGCTCGACGCGGTGGTCGAGGAAGAACTGGCACAGCTCGTTGATGATGTCCGGGCGGTAGGCGGCGCTGACGTAGGCCACGTAGGGCAGGGCCTGGGGGCGCACTTCCTGGTCGGCGCTGCGCACCACGTCGAGGGTCAGGCCGTGCTTTTTGCCCAGGCCCGGCAGCATGGCTTCGAGGCGCGCCAGGGCATCCCAGCTGCCGCCTACCTGCAGCACCAGGGCGCTGGTCTCGCCGTGGCGGCTCAGGCGCGAGGTGACCACCGCGCAGCGGTTTTCGAAGGCGGCGCGGCTGAGGACGTTGGCCAGCTCCATGGGGTTGGGGCCCAGGGCGCTGATGACGAGGAATTGTTCGCGGACGGTGGGGGTGGACATGCAGCATTCCTAAAGCGATGAGCGGTCGGTGCAGGACGGGCGAAAGCCTCCTGTCGGCAGGGCCCGGGGCTCGCATGCGAGGACGTGGACGCTGGCCGGGGAGCAAGGTCGACGGCCCGGCGGGCCGCGCTGCACCGATCAAAGGGTCAAGGGTAGCGAAATAAGGCGCCGAGGGGAATGCTCCGCCCGCCTGCTTCGCTTGTGCAAGGCCGATGCCCCCAGTACCATTACCGCTCTCTTTTTCCGGCAGGAGCAGTTACATGATTGCGGGCAGTATGGTGGCGTTGGTCACACCCATGGATGCACAAGGGCGTCTGGACTGGGTCAGCCTCGACAAACTTGTAGACTTCCACCTGGAAAACGGCACCCACGCGATCGTCGCAGTCGGCACCACCGGTGAGTCGGCCACGCTGGATGTCGAAGAGCACATCCTGGTCATCAAACACGTGGTCGAGCGCGTCAAGCGCAGCAACAAGCCGATCCCGGTGATCGCCGGCACCGGTGCGAACTCCACCACCGAAGCCGTGCACCTGACCCAGAACGCCAAGAATGCTGGCGCCGACGCTTGCCTGCTGGTAGTGCCGTACTACAACAAGCCGACCCAGGAAGGCCTGTACCAGCACTTCAAGCACATCGCCGAAGCCGTCGACATCCCGCAGATCCTCTACAACGTACCCGGCCGCACGTCCTGCGACATGCAGGCCGAGACCGTGATCCGCCTGTCGAAGGTCAAGAACATCATCGGTATCAAGGAAGCCACCGGCGACCTGGTCCGCGCCAAGGCCATCCTTGAAGGCGTCGACAAGGACTTCATCGTCCTGTCCGGCGACGACCCGACCGCCGTCGAGCTGATCCTGATGGGTGGCAAGGGCAACATCTCGGTCACCGCCAACGTCGCCCCGCGCGAAATGGCCGACCTGTGCGAGGCCGCCCTTGAGGGCAATGCCGAGAAGGCCCGCGCAATCAACGAAAAACTCATGCCGCTGCACAAAGACCTGTTCTGCGAAGCCAACCCGATCCCTGTGAAGTGGGCGCTGGTGGAAATGGGCCTGATGCACAAAGGCATTCGCCTGCCACTGACCTGGCTGAGCGAAGGTTGCCACGAAAAAGTCCGTACTGCCTTGCGCCAGTCCGGCGTACTGGTTTAAGAGGAAGTACACCGCATGAAGCGACTGGCTGGTCTTTCCGCGCTCGCCCTGATCATTTCCAGCACCAGTGGGTGTGGCTGGCTGTGGGGCGAGGATGGCTATTTCCGCGACCGCGGCAGCGATTACCTGCAGGCGCACCCGACTGCGCCGATGCAGCTGCCGCCGGACGCCGGCAACGTCAAGCGCCTTGACCCGTTGCTGCCGATCCCGCGCAACGTCGCCGACGATCGTGCCACTGGCGAGTTCGAAGTGCCGCGTCCGCAACCCCTGACCGCCGGCGCCGAAGCCAGCGATTACACCTTGCAGCGCAGCGGCAGCAGCCGTTGGGTACTGGCTCAGCATTCGCCAGCCGAAGTGTGGCCGGTGGCGCACCAGTTCTTCGAGGACAATGGCTTCCGCATTGCTGAAGAACGCCCGCAGACCGGTGAATTCAGCACCACCTGGCAGCGTTTCGACGAACTGTCGGCATCGCTCGGCCAGCGCCTGTCGAGCACTGCCAGCAGCGGCGATAGCGAAGTGCGCGTGCGTGTGCGCATCGAGCCCGGTGTGCAGCGCAACACCTCCGAGGTGTACATCGTCAGCGTCGAGCGCCCGGCCGGCAGCACTGCCGACACCGCGTTCCCGTCCACGTCGGCCAACACCGGCGCCGACGCGCTGCTGGTCGACGAAATGCTGGCCAGCATGAGCCGCAGCGCCGAGAAGGGCGGTTCGGTATCGTTGCTGGCCGCGCGTGACTTCGACGCCCCAAGCCGTGTCAGCCTGAGCGAAGACGGCAGCGGCAACCCGGTGCTGTTCCTCGGTTCGGACCTGGACCGTGCCTGGTCCGGCGTGGGTCGTGCCCTGGAGCAGGGCGGCGAGTGGCGCGTCGAGGACATCAACCGCAGCCTGGGCCTGTACTACATCAACCTGTCGGAAAAGCCCGAAGACAAGCAGAACGAGCCTGGCTTCTTCAGCCGCATGTTCGGCAGCGCACCGACCAAGGAAGAGCGTGAAGCCCGTGCCGAGCGTTATCAGGTGCGCCTGAGCAAGGTCGGCGAGAGCGTGCAGGTCACCGTCGAGAAGAACATCAACACCGTGGCCCCGGCCGATGTCGCCCGTCGCGTGCTGAGCGCCATTCAGGACCACCTGGGCTAAGTGCGCTTCGCGGTACTCGGAAGCGGCAGCCAGGGAAATGGCACGCTGATCGCCAGTGGTGACACGTTCATCCTGGTCGATTGCGGTTTTTCCCTGCGTGAAACCGAGCGGCGCCTGGCGCTGCTCGGGGTCTCGGCGGCACAACTGAGCGCCGTGCTGGTGACCCACGAACATGCCGACCACGTGCATGGGGTGGGGTTGCTGTCGCGGCGCTACAATGTACCGGTCTACCTCAGCCAGGGCACATTGCGCGGCATGCGCAAGCCGGTGGAGGTGACCGGTTTTCTCGCTTGTGGCCAGCGGCTGCAGATCGGCGCCCTGGAAGTGAGCGCGGCGCGGGTCGAGCATGACGCCTACGAGCCGCTGCAGTATGTGATCAGCGATGGGCAGCGGCGTTTCGGCATGCTCACCGACCTGGGGTCGTACGATGCGCTGCTGCTCGAGCGCTACCAAGGCCTGGACGCCCTGCTGATCGAAGCCAACCACTGCCGCGACCTGCTCGCGCGCGGTCACTACCCGGCCTTCCTGAAGCAGCGGGTGGGTGGCATGCAAGGACATTTGAACAACCACCAGGCCGCGCGCCTGGTGCAAGAGTTGGGCTGGAACAACCTGCAGCACCTGGTGCTGGCCCACCTCAGCAGCAAGAACAACCTGCCACACTTGGCCCGCCAGTGCTTCGTCGATACCCTCGGGTGCGACCCGGACTGGCTCCAGGTGGCGAATCAGGAACACGGGCTCGACTGGCGCGAAATCGCCTAGCCCAACACCTCAGCAAGCGGAGCCCAATCATGGAAAAACGCGACGAACTCTACCGCGGCAAGGCCAAATCGGTTTACAAGACCGACGACGCCGACCGCTTGATCCTGCTGTTCCGTAACGACACTTCGGCGTTCGACGGCAAGCGCATCGAACAGCTCGACCGCAAAGGCATGGTGAACAACAAGTTCAACGCCTTCATCATGCAGAAGCTCGAAGAAGCCGGCGTGCCGACCCAGTTCGACAAGCTGCTGGGCGACAACGAGTGCCTGGTGAAGAAGCTGGACATGATCCCGGTCGAGTGCGTGGTGCGCAACTACGCCGCCGGCAGCCTGGTCAAGCGCCTGGGCGTGGAGGAGGGCATCAAGCTGGAGCCGTCCACCTTCGAGCTGTTCCTGAAGAACGACGAGAAGGGTGACCCGTTCATCAACGAATCCCACGTTGTCGCCTTCGGCTGGGGTACCGCCGAGCAGCTGGTCGAGATGAAGAAGCTGTCGCTGAAAGTCAACGAAGTGCTGAGCAAGCTGTTCGATGACGCCGGCCTGCTGCTGGTCGACTTCAAGCTGGAGTTCGGTGTATTCCACGGCCAGATCGTCCTGGGTGACGAGTTCAGCCCGGACGGCTGCCGCCTGTGGGACAAAGAAACCCGCAAGAAGATGGACAAGGACCGCTTCCGCCAGGGTCTGGGCGACGTGATCGAAGCCTACGAAGAAGTTGCCAAACGCCTGGGCGTGCCGCTGTAAGCTGCGCGTTCACGCAAGCGCCTGATACCACGCGATTTTTTTTGAAAAAAAGTTTGCGTTTCAAGAAATCGCTGGTATGATGCGCGGCATTGGAGAGATGCCGGAGTGGTCGAACGGGACGGATTCGAAATCCGTTGTACTGGCAACAGTACCTAGGGTTCAAATCCCTATCTCTCCGCCATACAAGATGAAGCCCCGCAGATTAACGTCTGCGGGGCTTTTTCGTTTTTACAGTCTAGCGCTCGTTTCAACTCACCAAGGCGTTGGCTCCAGCGCGCCGACCCCGGTGGGGGTGCTGCTGCCTTCGCCATTGCGCAGGAACGCCAGGTGCCAGAAGTCATTGGGCACGATCTCGTCCCCTGGCTTGACGTTTTCCGGGAAGATGAACTCGAACACCGGTGCCACGTACTGCCCGGCCGTCAGCCCGTTGGCCACGGTCAGGCGGCTGGCGTTTTGCAGGCAGCTGTCCACGCCAGGTTGCGGGAGGGTATTGGTGGGCACGCAGAGTGAACGAGCGACCACCCGCAAGGTGCGGCTTGGCTGGCTGAGCAGCCCGGTCGGTGCCTTGGACGCACGCAGCCGCGCGCGTTGTGGCTGGGCGCCAACGTTTTGCGTGGTGATCCCGCCAGAAGCGCCAGCGCAGGTAGCCGCCAGCACGGTGGAAGGGTCACACTCACCGGTCATTTCAAACGGCGTGATCCAGCGGTTGCGTTGTACCCCGGTGGTAGGGTCGACATCGATCAGGTAGATGTCCACCGGGGTCTTGACGTCGGTCGTCTCGGCTTCGAGGAAGATGCGGTCCTGGGTTTCCTGGGCTGCACCGTTGACCGCGACCAAGGCCGGGTCAGCCGTGCCGACGCCGAACTCGCCAATGGCCAGGTAGCTGGGCTGGCTGCCCGGCTGGGTGTAGATGCCGAGGTTGGCCTCGATGGTGTGGGCGGAAATGAAGTCCGGCACACCGGCGGTGGTCGATTTGAACAGCGTGCCGGAGTAGGTGATGAAGTCGCCGACTTCGAACGGTACCTGTTGCGTCGGGTCGGGGTCGGTTGCCGTGCGGGTTGGGTCACTGAAGCGCTTCATGACGAACTGGCTGCAATACAACTGGCCTGCCTTCGGCGGTGTCAATTCACCCGACGCAGGCAGCGCCACACCGGCCTGGGCAAAGTTGCGGCAGTTGTTGGTGGTGGTCGGGGTGACCACTTTCGGCCGGTTTTTCTGTGGGCACAGCGGATCATCACCGGTACGCGGCACGCACATCGGGTAACCGGTCGCCGAGTGAATGGTCGGGTTGGCGTCATCCACCGAGAAGCGTGGGTCGGGGCTCTGGGCCCGGCCAAAACGCCCATTGGGATCGTTGATCTGCAAGACGGTCGGTTGCGGCGAGTTGGTACTCGTCACTTCTATGTTCCCGGTGGTCTGGTCAATCCTGCTGATATAACCACTGCCGACCTGGGCCGATTGCTGGGAGACAAAGATCAACCCGGCAATTTGTTTGCCTGCCACGGTGTTGCCCACAACATGTATTTCAAATGAAGGGTAAGTGGCCGGCAGTTGTTTAAGGCCCAGCGGGCCACCGTGTACGAAGTCCGCCCAGTTGAGCGTATTGGCGGGCATCTGGATGACCGAATTGCAGGGCACGATAATGGTTGTGCCGTTGACTACAACCGTACCGCCCAAACGGTCCGGGCTACTGGTATTCGGGCAGTTGCTGTTGCTGCTGTCGACCGTCATGTCCTGAATGAAACCTGTGATGTCGAAGCCGTGAATGGCCAAGGGGTCGACAAAGATCGGGTCAGGTAACGTGGGCGTAGTGAAGGGTGATGGAGTGCCCTTCACCGGCTTGTCAGTACCGCCCTTGGCCCAGGCATCGCCAGGCCCGGCAATACTCAATGCCATAGCAGCGACTACAGCCCCGGCAAGCAGTGCCGGGCGAGCGAAGCGCGTGCTGAGCCGCGTTTGGGTGGGCGCTACGGCTGAAGCTCTGACTCCTGCAGATGTGCTCATAATGGTCTCCGAAATGCTGCCAGCCTCTTTGCAAGCATTCGACCTACCGACGTTCAGGCTCGTGTTGCACGGCTTGTGCAACAACTACGGAGCGATACGGATATCGAATAGACAGCTCGACCTGAAATACCGGGTTACGGCACTTCCGACGATCTCGAGCGGCGATGTTCTGGCCGGTTCCGGACATGCACGCAAGAGTTCGTTCCTTGAGCCGTAGTGGTCCAAGCACGGGTTGTGCCATAGCTGAATTGGCGTGCAGAGCCTCGAAAAACTGTTTCTAATTGTAAAAACGTTATGTGGATCTGAATTGTTTGTGAAAAGGGCAACCCGGTTTTGGGGGGGCGCAACACCAGAGTTGGGTGCGCGTGGCCTGTTGTGGCGATTCTCTGATGTATTCAGACGGGGAGGACAATGCTCTGGTGCTGCCAATCCGGATGGCCAGGCCCATTTTTCAAGTGGCAGGCATTTTCTCGAGCGGCTTTACGGTTAGCTCCACACCCAAAGCGAGCATCAGCTTCTGGACGGTGGCGAAGCGCGTCTTGTCGCCTCCTTTGAGCGTTTTGTAAAGTGACTCGCGGTTCACCCCTGCATCCTGGGCAAACTGGTTCACGCCTCTGGCTTTTGCAACCTCTCCCAAGGCGTGCATCAGAATCTGCGCATCATTGGCTTTCATTGCTTCTGCCAAAAACGCAGCGATGGTTTCTGGGCTGTCAAGGAAACGGGATGCCTCGAAGCGTTTGGTATTACTCAGATCCAGATCCAGGATGGGCATATCTTCGGGATCGAATTTTTCGCTCATGATTTCTTACCTCGAAGCGCGTACAGAATTTCTTTCGCCCGCTTGATGCCTCTAGCTTGATCAGTCTTGCCACTACCGTAGAGGATCACATAGCGGTTTGTGCCAGCCCGCACGAAATAAATGCGGTAGCCAGGACCTACAAACACACGCATTTCGCTGACACCTTCGCCAACAGGTTCGGTGTCGCCATAATTCCCGCCTTCTGCGCGGATGCAAACCGGTCAAGGCCAGGTCGTGGGCGTAGCTCATGAGTTCAGAGGCTTGCTCGCGGGCGGCTTGGCAGGGGATACCGGGCTCGATGCAGAACAGGGGCTGGGTTTTGTTTTCGCCTTGGTAGAAGCGGGTTTTGCCGACTGTGGTGGGGCGGTGGGTGTTGTCTGTGGTCATTGTTTTCTCCCTGATTTTCTATTGCCTGTACTGGCCTCTTCGCGGGCGCGCCCGCTCCCACAGGTACAGCGCCATAGCTGAAGGCAGCGCCAATCCTGTGGGAGCGGGCGTGCCCGCGAAGAGGGCGGCACATCACTTGAGCCTTAGTGCAGCGTTCGTAGCTCGGCCGGTAGATGAGCCTGCATCTGCAATTGCACCAATGCCGACTCCACCAGGGCGTAGGCAGCTTCCACTTCGTGGATCACCGCCTGCATGACGATCGAGTTCGGGGAGGTGGGGTTGAGCTGCACTGATTGGCGGGCGACGGACAAGGCACAGATTACGTATTCAGACGTCTGGACCAGAGTGTCTTGCAAAGCAACAGAGGCTTGGGGTGGATCGGGGACTATTTTGCGCATGAAAGCTCCTGGGTAAGTGGAGCCGCCCGGCAACGCTGTCAAACGAATGGAGGCAGTTGTACATGGATTGACAGACCGGTTACCCAAGAACCCGGCGCACACGAATGTGCCCCATGCACAGCTGCCATGAAGCGCTGCATCGGAAACTTGAATAGGGCGGCCTGTCAAAGCCGGTCGCTGCATTGGCAACGACGGCCCCGAGATTAGGCCCACTCCCAAGCACTCGCAATGGTTTGGCAGGCCCACGAGTATGATTCAGAAGCGCCCTACAAGGCATGGGAAAAATCTGAAGCGAAGATGTAAGAAAATATGTGTTCCAGCCCCGGATCAGAGCCTTCACGCAATAAAAAAGCCCCTGGGAACATCAGTTCCCAGGGGCTGATTGCTACTGGTCTCAGCGCATCGCCGCCAGCTTGATGCCGAACCCGACCAGACAAGCCCCGGCCAACCGCTCGAACATATTGGCGATACGCGGATTGGCCCGCATGCGCTCAGCCAGCAGATGCGTCAGCACCACGGCAATCAACCCATACAGGAAGGTCACCAGCGCCACCGTCGCGGCAAGGAAACCGAAGGTCACCAGCCCCTGGTGCTTGACCGGGTCGACGAACAGCGGGAAGAACGCCATGTAGAACATGATCGCCTTGGGGTTGAGCAGGGTGATCATCATGGTCTGGCGCAGGTAATGGCCGTTGTCCATGCGGTTGGCGCGGGGGGCGCCGCCGGGTTTGCTCAGCAGCATGCGCAGGCCCAGGTAGGCCAGGTAGGCGGCGCCGGCCCACTGCACCACGTGGAAGGCGGCGGGGTAGGCGGCCAGCAGGGTCGCGACGCCGGCCACGGCCAGCCACAACAGCACCTGGTCACCCAGGATCACCCCACAGGTTGCCGCCATGCCGGCCTTGATGCCGCCCTTGCCAGTGGCGGTGATCAGGGCAAAATTGCCAGGGCCGGGGATGGCCAGGACGATGATGAAGGCGATGACGAACGCGCCGTAGTCGGTGACGCCGAGCATGGGGAACTCCTGTTGGGCAGTGCTAAGGCAGGCTCGTAGCCTAACGCGCTTTGCATTACCCGTAAAAAAACATCGGGGCTGCAGGGCAGCCCATCACCTCACAACGGCGGGACACCCGGTTGCTGAAAACGTGAACCTCTCAGCGCGGGGCATTTGCCAAGTGCCGCCCGGACCATTTTGTCGGTGGTTTTTTGCGACTTGGATCCAATGCCTGGGTTCTGTATCATCCCGCCGCCATCAGAAAGATGGCCGAAGATGAAGCATTTAAAGGACTTAGTATGAAAAAGCTGTTCAAGGCCACTGTCGCCGTTGCTGTAGTTTCCGGCGTTGCCCTGCTGTCGGGCTGCACTGGCCAAGTCTATAACGCGCAGAAAAACTGCTCGTACGACTACCTGTTCCACCCTTCGGTTTCCATCTCCAAGGTCATCGGTGGCTGCGGCCCGATCGATAAGCTGCCGCAGCAGCAGTAAGCCTGGTGATCCCCAGATCTCGCCGCTAGCGGCCTGATCCGAAGCCCCCGGTCATGCAAATGGCCGGGGGTTTTTGTTAGCTGAAACGCTTGCCCTGGGTGTAGAAGGGGATCGATTGCAGGCCCTCGACCGCCTTCAGCGTCTCCGGCGACCGTTCTCGCAAGGTGGAAAACGCCAGGTAAGTACGCACACTGAGCTCGGGCGCGGCGGCCACGGCATGCAGGCGTCCCTCGGCAAGCAGGCCCTTGACCATGAATTGCGAGAAATACGCCGAGCCGCCGTGCTTGAGGATGTAGTCCAGGGCAATGGTTTCCTGGGTGATTGACAGTCGATGACGCCTGGCGCCGGGGAAGGCCGCATTGTGCTGGTCGGTGAACGAGCGGCCCCAGCTGATGTACACGTAGCCCTCGCCATGGCCCTCGAACACCGTGTCGGCCTGCGTCGACACCAGCTGTAGCGGTTCTTCGAGGAACGGTTCAAGGGCCACGTCTGGCCAGTGGTGCGGTTCGTAGAGGATCGCAAGGTCCAGCAAACCTTCGCGCAGCTCGTTCATCAGCAGGATCGAGTAATCCGATTGCACCTGCGTGGCGACCCGTGGCTGGTGCCGTTCCATCCATGCCACCCAGTCGGCCGTGATGTTGCCCCAGTGGTTCATCGGCAGCCCCAGGCTGACCGAGCTGCGCACATCGGTAGGCAAGGCCACGTCATGTTGGGCGCGCTCCCAGGCGCTGATCACCGAAACTGCATGGCGGTAGAACAGATTGCCGCCGGAGGTCAGCGTGACGCCGTGCCGGCTGCGGCTGAACAGCGGGCGGTTGAGGCGATCCTCGAGTGCCTTGATCCGTGCACTGACCGAAGACTGGGTGATGTGCAGGCGTTCGGCGGCCTTGTGGAAGCTGCCGCTGGCGGCCACTTCGATGAAGGCCCGCAGGTGCTCGATGTTCATGTGATGCGACCTTCGCAAAAGGCGAGCCGGCTGGCCCGACTCGCCGATACTAGCGGCACTCAGGCCCAGATGTCGCCAATGGTGAAACCTTCCGGGAACGGGTCGTCGTGGTCGAGGACGAAGGTGTTCAGGCCGTAGATCCAGCTCTTGCCCGTGATGGTCGGCACCACGGCCTGCTTGCCGCCAATCGTGGTTTCGTCGATCAGGCGGCCGGTGTAGACATTGCCCAGCAGGCCTTGGTGGCGGAAGTCGCGGTGCAGCGGCAGTTCGCCCTTGGCGTGTAGCGTGGCCATCTTTGCCGAGGTGCCGGTGCCGCACGGGCAACGGTCCAGCGCGCCGGTCCAGGTGGCCGGGTCGTCCCAGGAGAACGCGCCGCTGGCCATGGTCACGGCATTCTTCCAGTCGGCATTGGGGTCTTCGCTGGGCCCGGAAAGCTGGGAGATCGTGATGCCGATGCCGGGGTAGTCGGGGTGGGCGACCGGCAGCTGTTCGATGGCGGCCTGGCGAATCATCGATGACACCCGGGCGATCTCGCCGCCATGTTCGGGAATCAGCTCAAGCCCCTTGAACTGCCGCACATCGGCGATCACGTAGAACATCCCGCCCCAGCCCACGTCCACGCGTACCTTGCCCAGGTGCGGCACGTCGATTTCGGCGTCGATATGCGCCGCGAACGCCGGCACGTTCTGGAAGGTGACCGCCTTGACCTTGCCACCTTCGCATTGCGCCTTGATGCGGATCAGCCCGGCCGGTGCCTCGAGCACCAGTTCGGTGAGCGGCTCACGCATCGGCAGCATGCCCATTTCCAGCAGCACGGTGACCACCGAGATGGTGTTGCCGCCTGACATCACCGGATACTCGATCTGTTCCATGATGATGTAGCCGGCGTCGGCTTCGGGGTGGCTGGGCGGGACGATGAGGTTGCAGCAGTGCGCCGGGTAGCCGCGGGGCTCGCGCAGCATCAGCTTGCGCAGCGGGTCGTCGTTGGCTTCGAGCCACTTCATTTTGGCGTGCACGCTGTCGCCGGGGATGTTCGGGATGCCGCCGGTGATCACGCGCATGGGCGTGCCGGCGTGGGTGTCGACGGCATGGATGGTGCGTTTGAATGACATGCGGGGCGGCCCTTTGTTGTGGTGTTTGAGCGGGGTCTGGGCCGCAGGATAAAGGGGCGGGGTGGGGCTGTAAGGCGAATAATTCCGATCGGGTGATCGGGTTCTTGAATGGCAGTTGTGGTTGCCTGTGCCGGCCTCTTCGCGGGCTCGCCCGCTCCCACAGGTACAGCGCTGGCCTCAGGCCAGTTGTGATCTATGTGGGAGCGGGCGAGCCCGCGAAGAGGCCGGCACAGGAGACCGCTACCAGCGCAGCGAAACCGTGCCCAGCAAAGTACGCTCCTCACCCCAATAGCAACGCCCGGCGTTGTTGCAACCCGCCACGTATTCCTTGTCGAACAGGTTGCGGGCATTGACCTCGACCGACCAGTTGTCGTCGATCTGATAGCCGACCTTGGCATCCACCAGTGTCACATCACCGGTGTCGAGTTTGCCGTACAGGCTGGTCGGCGTGTACGCGAAGGTACTGTCGAAGTGGCGCACACCGCCACCGATCTGCAGCCCCTTCAGCAACCCGTCACGAAAGCGGTAGGTGCTCCACACCGACGCCTGGTTGCGCGGCACGCCGGTCATCTGGTGGTCTTCATACAATGACCCGGCCACATCCTTGGTGATGCGCGAGTCGGTGTAGGTGTAGGCGGCAGTCAGGTTGAGGTTCTCGCTCAGGTCGCTGTTGAGCTCCAGCTCCACGCCCTTGGCGCGGCTGGCGCCGATCTGGCGGTAGTCACCTACGGCTGCGTCATACAGCACGTCGTCCTTCTTGCGCAGGTCGTACACCGAGGCGGTGAAGGCGGTGTTCCAGCCCTTGGGTTCGTACTTGATGCCCACCTCGTACTGCTCGCTGGTGGTCGGGTCCAGCGGGCCGCTCTTGCTCTCGGTCTGCTGGGTCGGGGCGAAGGCCGTGGAGTAGCTGAAGTACGGCGACAGGCCGTTGTCGAACTGGTACATCACGCCGGTCTGCCAGGTGAAGTCGCTGTCCCAGCTGTCCATGTCGGCTTCGGCGTTGAGGGTGCCGGCCTTGTTGCGGAACTGGCTGTTGACCCGATCCAGGCGCCCGCCAAGCAGCAGCACCCAGTGGTCGACCTTGGTCTGCAGCTGGCTGTACAGGCCATACATGGTCTGTTCCAGCAGGGCGTTCTGCACATGGAGCGGGGTGCTCGGCTTGCCGTTCCACACCGGGTTGAACACGTTGATGGTGCCGCCGTTGCCGGCGTCCCAGTCCTGGTTGAACGACGTGCGGTCCAGGCTCGCGCCCACCAGCACCGTGTGTTCGAAAGCACCGTCGATGAAGTGGCCTTCGAACTGGTTGTCCAGCGAGTAGGCGATGGACTTGTTGTAGCGGTCATAGGCCTGGTTGCTCAGGGTGGTGCCGAAGCCGCCGTTGTTCAGGTTGCCGGGCCACATTTCCTGGCGGTCGATGCGTGACTGCAGATAGCGCGAGTTCTGGCGGAACTGCCAGGTGTCGTTGAAGCGGTGGCTGAACGCGTAGCCCAGGCTCCAGGTTTCGCGCTCGAAGTTGTCCCAGTCCGGGTTGCCGGACAGCTGGTCCTTGTCGATCTTGCCGTTGGGGTTGTGCAGCAGGGTGCCGGCGGCGGGATAACCGAGTTCCATCAGGGTACGGTCGCGCTGGTAGGTGGCCAATACGGTCAGGCTGTTGAACTCGTCGAAGTTCAGGGTCAGCGACGGCGCGATGTACATCCGGTCGTCGGGCTGGTGGTCGATCTGGGTATCGGACTTGCGGCCCATCATTACCAGGCGGCCGAGGATGTTGCCTTCGTCAGTCAACGGGCCGGAGACATCGACCCCGAGCTGACGGCGGTTGTACGAGCCGTAGCTCAGTTGCACTTCGCCACGGGCGTCGTCAGTCGGTTTTTTGCTGACCAGGTTGACCACGCCACCCGGGGCGTTTTCGCCATACAGGATCGAGGTCGGGCCACGGAACACTTCCACCCGCTCCAGGCCGTAAGGTTCGCTGCTGGTGTCGTAACGGTTGCCCTGCACGCGCAGGCCGTCGCGCAGCAGGCCATATCCATAGTCGGTGGCGTTGAAACCGCGGATGAAGAACAGGTCGCCGGCTTGCCCGTCACCCCCGGCGAAGGGCGGCGAGAAGATCCCCGGCACGTAGCCGAGCACTTCGGTAAGGGTCTGCGACTGCTGGTCATCCATGCGCTGGCGGGTCACCACCGACACCGAACGCGGGGTGTCGGCCAGTGCGCTGCTGGTCTTGCTGGCGGTGGCGCTGGCCACGGCGCGGTAGCCGCTGTCGCTCTGGCCGTTGCTGGCGAGCAGGGCGGCGGCATTGACGGTGGTGGCATCGAGTTGCAGCGCACTACCGTCGACGGCCGGTTGCAGCACATAGCCGGCGTTGCCCTGTGGTACGGCTTGCAGCCCGCTGCCCTGTAGCAGGCGGGCCAACCCCTGGGTGACACTGTAGCGGCCTTGCAGGCCCTGGCTGGTCTTGCCGGCAGCCAATGCATTGCTGCCGGCCAGGTAGATGCCGGCCTGGCTACTGAACTGGTTGAGCGCGCCTGCGAGCGAGCCCGGGGCGATGTCGAAATTCATCTCGGCACTGGCGGCCTGTTCGGCATGCGCCAGTGTGGCAGGCAGCATCAGTGGTGCGACTGTGCAGAGCGAAAGCGGTGCGGCTAGCGCCAGGCGGAATGCGGGGTGGAGGGGCTTCGGCATGCTGGTCCCTGGAATCGATACGGTAGGTTGTGAGGTGTCGTACGCGGGGTAAACCGAACGAAACGAGGAAAAGGGAACCGGGCTGGAGAAATTTTTGGCTGTATTGAGATTTCTGTGGGAGCGGGCTTGCCCGCGAAGAATCCAACACGGTGCATGGCACCGGCTATGCCGGTGTTCGCGGGCTAGCCCGCTCCCACATGGATCGCGCAAACCTTGCGCTTTCAAGCAAAGCCCGGCCAGTCAGGCGGGCTCCACACTCACCCACCAGGAAGTGAGCTGCTGCACACGCACCGGCAATGCCGCCTGCAGCAGCGCCAGTGCGCGGTCGCTGTCGTCAAGCGGGAAGGTGCCCATTACCGACAACTGCGCGACCGCCGGGTGCCAGCCCAGATGACCGTGGCGATAACGCCCCAGCGTCTGCAGCAATTGCGCCAGCGGCATGTCCTCGGCGTTCAGGCGCCGATGGATCCACGACTCGCCGGCACTTTGCGCTAGCCGTGGGTCGCCGATGGCCTGGGCGCTGAACTGCACCTGCTGGCCGGCCTGGACGATACGGCGCTCGGCACTGCCTGCGGTGCATACCTCGACGGCGCCGGCGTAGACGTCCAGGCGCGTGAGCTCATCCTGCTGGCAGACCGCGAAACGGGTACCCAAAGCCTGCATGCGCCCCTGGTTGGTATCGACGTAGAACGGGCGGCGGGCATCGTGGGCGGTTTCCACCAGGATTTGGCCAAAGCGCAGGTGCAGCACCCGGGCCTGCAGGGTGAAGTCCAGGTCTACCGCGCTCTGCGCCCCGATCCACAGCTGGCTGCCGTCGGCCAGGCGTGTCTCGCGGGTTTCGCCGATGCCCGTGGTCAAGTCGGCGCCCCAGCCTTGCAGCGGCGCCCCGCGCCAGGCACTCCAGCCCAGCAGCGAGCCGGCGCCCAGCACCACCAACGACTTGAGCCCCGTGCGGCGGGTGATGCGGCGTGGATCATGCTCACGCAGTACCCGGCCGGCCCCGCTGCCTTCTTGCTGCAGGGGCGCAAATCGCTGGCCAACCCTCTGCACGTAGTGCCAGGCCGCCTGGTGGTCGCTGTGCTGCTCGAGCCAGGCCTGCCATTGCCGTTGCAGCTGTGGGCCGACGTTTTCGTCCTGCAACTGCACATACCAGTGCGCAGCTTGTTGCAGGCTGGCGTGGCTGAGTTTGTGTGCCGTTTGGGTCATGGCGTCATTCCACCAGCAGGCCGTCGAGTTCGGCTTCGAGGATGGCGCAGTGCAGCAACGCCTGGGCCAGGTACTTCTTGATCATGCGTTCGCTGACGCCGATGTGGGCGGCGATATCGCGGTAGGCCAGGCCGTCGATCTGCGCCAGCAGGAATGCCTGGCGGACCTTGCCCGGCAAACGCTGCAGCATCGCGTCGACTTCATGCAGGGTCTCGACGATCAGCGCGCGCTGTTCAGGCGAGGGCTGCAGTGCAGGGGGCTGCAAGGCCAGCTGTGCAAGCCAGGCGTGCTCCAGCTTCTGTCGCCGCCAATGGTCGATGCACAGGCCGCGGGCGATGGTCGCCAGGTACGAGCGTTCCGCCGACTGGCCTTCGAGCGGGCGCGGACGATGCAGAATGCGCACGAAGGTGTCCTGCACCAGGTCGGCGGCATCCGGCCGGTTGCCCAGGCGCCGGTAGAGAAAGCCCAGCAGCCAGCGCGAATGGCTCTGGTACAGGGTATGGATCGAACTGTTCAGCTCAGGAATCGAAACCACGGCGGCATCCGGCGCAAGCGCGCATTGGGTGCGAATGAGAAATGCTCGCAATACTAGGGCTGCTTGAACGATACTGCAATGGCTTCGACAAGCGCTTGGCCAGCATGAGACAACCTGCCGCCTTGCCTATTGCCGTGCAATTTGTTTGTGCTGGCATTTCGGTTACAATCAGCGAAACGATTCAGCCTGGTCGGTCAATTCGACAAAAGCCTGAGTCGTTTTCTGGTTCTCTGGCTGCTGAACAATCATCAACAACAAGCCTGCGCTGAAGAACAAGGAACACTCTGGGCCAGCCACAGGCCCACCCTCCGTTCTACTGACTGGAATTGATCAATGTTCAAGAAAGCTGGCAAGACCTTGCTGGGTCTGGCTGTCGCTGCGAGCTTCATGCAAGCGCACGCCGCAGAAACCAAGAAAGTCGATGTGCTGCTGGTCGGCGGCGGCATCATGAGCTCCACCCTGGCCGTGTGGCTGCACGAGCTGGAGCCAAGCTGGTCGATGGAGATGGTCGAGCGCCTGGACGGCGTCGCCGAAGAAAGCTCCAACGGCTGGAACAACGCCGGTACCGGCCACTCCGCGCTGGCCGAGCTGAACTACACCCCGGAAGACAAAGACGGCAACGTCAACATCTCCAAGGCCATCGAAATCAACGAAGCCTTCCAGATCTCCCGCCAGTTCTGGTCGTGGCAGGTTCGCCAGGGCGTGCTGAAGAACCCGCACTCGTTCATCAACACCACCCCGCACATGAGCTTCGTCTGGGGCGATGACAACATCAAGTTCCTCAAGAAGCGTTACGACGCGCTGCAGGCCAGCCCGCTGTTCCGCCCGATGCAGTACTCCGAGGACCACGCGCAGATCGCCAAATGGGTCCCGCTGATGATGGAAGGCCGTGACCCGAACCAGAAGCTGGCGGTCACCTGGACGCCCATCGGCACCGACGTCAACTTCGGCGAAATCACCCGCCAGTTCGTTGGCCACCTGCAGACCCAGAAAGGCTTCGACCTGAAGCTGTCCAGCGAAGTGCAGGACATCACCCGCAACGAAGACGGCTCCTGGCACGTCGAGTACAAGAACCTCAAGGACGGTACCGAATCGGCCACCGACGCCAAGTTCCTGTTCATCGGTGCCGGCGGCGGCGCGCTGAAGCTGCTGCAGAAGTCGGGCATTCCTGAAGCCAAGGAATACGCAGGCTTCCCGGTGGGCGGTTCGTTCCTGGTGACCGAGAACCCGACCGTGGCCATGCAGCACATGGCCAAGGCCTACGGCATCGCCTCGACCGGTGCGCCACCCATGTCGGTACCGCACCTGGACACCCGCGTGCTGGACGGCAAGCGCGTGATCCTGTTTGGCCCGTTCGCCACCTTCTCGACCAAGTTCCTGAAGAACGGTTCGTACCTGGACCTGCTGAGCAGCACCACCACCCACAACGTGTGGCCGATGACCAAGGTCGGTATCGACCAGTACCCGCTGGTCGAGTACCTCGCCGGCCAGCTGATGCTGTCGGATGACGACCGCTTCGAAGCCCTGCGCACCTACTTCCCGAACGCCAAGAAGGAAGACTGGAAACTGTGGCAGGCCGGTCAGCGCGTGCAGATCATCAAGCGTGACGAAGAGAAGGGCGGCGTGCTGAAGCTGGGCACCGAAGTGGTGGCGTCCCAGGACCGCACCATCGCCGGCCTGCTGGGCGCCTCGCCAGGTGCCTCGACCGCTGCACCGATCATGCTGAACGTGCTGGAAACCGTGTTCAAGGAAAAGGTCGCCACCCCTGAATGGCAGGCCAAGATCAAGGAAATCGTACCGAGCTACGGTACCAAGCTGAACGACTCCGCAGCGGCCACCCAGAAAGAGTGGAACTATACCGCCGAGGTGCTGCAGCTGGAGAAGCCACCGGTGATCGACGACAGCGTCGGTACCACCGTTGCGCCGAGCAAGCCGGTTGAAAGCAAGCCAGAGAACGACATGGCGCTCTGATCGGGCGATGTGGGTTCGAGAAAGCCACGGGTGACCCCCGTGGCTTTTTTCATGGCTGTTTCGGCAGGTCGCTGTCGATGGCAAGCTCCTGCAGTACCTCAGTGAGGTTGAGGTCTACAGCCAATGCCAGGAAACTCACGTCACCCTCGTCACTGACGGGGAACACTTTCGCTTCGGTGGCCGCCCTGAGCACCACCTGATCACCGTGCATGACGTGCAGTTGCGAGCCGTCGGCCATTTCCAGCGTCAGGCTTCCCGAGGTGGCGAACAGCAGCAGGTCGCTGCCCGGGGTCAAGTGCGCAGCCGCCTGCAGGTGGCGGTACTCGGCGATCCAGCCATCGCGCAGGAACGTCTTGCCCAAGGCATAGGCCAGCGAGCATTCCAGCGACAGGTCAGCCATTTCGTCGATCACCCGGTCACGAGGAACCTTGGGCATCAGGCGGGAAAATTCACTCAGGTTGGTCAGGGTGACTTTCCGGCGTGCAAGGCTCATAGCGGTTTCCTTTTCAGATCCAGGCCTCAAGCCAGCAGCGTGATCGCCACGTGCCCGGCGACGCCGGCACACACGCTGTAGATCAGGCTCCTCGACCAGTAAGCGACGATGACCACCGGAATGGCTGCCAGCAAGTCGGCATTCAGGCCCAGCAGCGAGCCATCCTTGGCCACCAGCAGGGCGGGTACGGTGATGCTGGCGATGATCGCCACCGGCAGGTATTCAATGACGTCATTGAACAGCTTGGGGGACTTCTCCATCTTCAGCAGAAACGGTGTGGCACGGGTCAGGTAGGTGATGGCAGCCATCAGCATCACTGCCGCGATCAGGTAGTTCTTTTCAGGCATAGCCCTGCTCCACAGCCTACGGCGGTTGCGATGAATACGTTCAAGGGCGAGGGCGCAAACATGTTCAGCAGGCAGGTGGTAACGATCACCACCAGGGCGATGACGGCCTTGGTGAAGGTGCTGCACAGCGATATCAGCACGAAGATCATCATGGCCGTCAGCGCATAGTCCAGCTTGAACTGGGAAAACCGGTTCAAGGCATCCGAAGCCACCGCGCCAAACACAGCACCGGCGATCCAGCTGGCATGGCAATAGGTATTGAACTGCAGCAGATAACCAGGCGAAGTCGGCCTGCCGTTTTCCAGGCGTTGGCTGTGGAAGGCAAAGGACTCATCGGTCAGGCCGAACGCGTACAGCAGCTTCTGCGGCTTGCTGATCGGCAGTTGTGCGCTGCGTTTGGACATGTACATCGCCATCAGCATGTGCCGCGAATTGATCAGCAAGGTCGACAGGGCAATGGTGAGCAGCGGCGCGCTGGTGGTCATCAGTGCCAGGGCGGCGAACTGCGCTGCCCCGGCGTAGACGAACAGGCACATGGCAGCCGGCAGCCACAAGGGCAGGCCGGCGTTGATGCACATGACACCGAACACGAAGCTGACGACGAAGTAGCCGGTGACGATCGGCAGGGCGTCGACCAGGCTCTCCTTGCGCGAGGTGGTCAGCAACACCGACGAGGTCACAGGTCGACCTCGCAGGTGATTTCACCACGGGTCTGCAGGAAGCCTTGTTTCTGCCAGAAGCTCAGGGCGTTGGCGTTGCCCTCTTCGACGAACAGAAACACCCGGCGAATGCCGTGCTGGCGGAAATCGCTGAGGATCGAATTGGCCAGTGAGGTGCCGATCCGGCTCTGGCGATAGTCCGGCGCCACCGCCATGTGGTTGATGGTGCCCCGGGTGCCCATCAAGCCGCCCGCGACCGCGCCGACGATGCTGCCGGTCTGGTTCTCGGCCACGTAGCAATAGGTATGCTCGGTGCCGAGCAAACCTTTGAGCAGCCCTTCGTCTTGCCAGTCACAGAACGAGGTTTCTTCGAAGCAACGGAAGAAATCGACGATCTTGCGGGCATGGAAGGGGGTGGCTTTCTTGATGCTCAGGCCATTGATGCGTTCGGCCGTGAACGGCTTCGGCGCCGTGCCGATGTAACTAGTCGATAATGTCATGCTCGCTGCCCGGTCGAGAGAAGGAAATGGCGATGATCTGCCGGTAGCCCATTTCGGAGTCGCTCGGGTTGGTCGCCGGCGTGACGTAGTGCTGCAGTTCGCGATCGAGGAAGTAGGTGGTGTCGAGAATATTCAGGTAAGTACCGGAATCGATCACATTCGACTGTTTGTCGTAGATGTTGCTGGTGGCACCCTCAACGTTGTGGCGGCCCCAGAAGTGCACGCCGCTGAACGGGTAGCCGTCGCAGTGAATACCTTCGGGCGTGATCTCGATCTGCGCCCCTGGCTTGATTTCGATACGGATCTGGTGCACCTGGCATTGCCAGTTGACTGTGTGCAGCTCTTTTGGCAACACGGCCTTGTATACGTCGAAGTCCAGGCGAATCAGCGAACGCAGGATCGGTGAGTTGAAGACGTCGGCGGAAATATCATCGAAATGACGCGCCATGCCGCCGACATAGGTGTTGTGTGCCTCGGATTGTTCATAGGCACGGTGATTGAGTTGGCACAGTTCGCCGGTGACCGGGTTGAAGTCGAAGTCACTGTAGCGGCGGTAGCGAGTGCCCTTGTCGGCTTGCCCGTAATAACGGTCTACACCCATGGTTTCCCAACTTTTGGAAAACTCGACAAACTCTTTGAAGCCGCCGCTCAACGCGTAGTCGCTGCCCATGACATTGACCGTCTTGTTTTGTCGCAGGGCAGTGTCGATGTTTCTGTTCAGTGTCAGCATGGCCATCTCTTCTTATAGAAAACTGGCAAAAATCTAACAGTTGAATCAGGCGCAGAAACTTCACTTTTTTTTGACGTGCCTCAACCGTTGCTTGTACCCGGTCGGCGTGCACCGTTAGCGGGCAGACAGTGCCGGCCGTTGTGCGTTATCCTCGTGGCTTTCGTAGGCGGTCTGCGTCGGCGGAAAATGGGGAGGGAGATTGAATGGACATCAAGGTGCTCAAAAACATCGTGAACGTTGCCCGAACGGGGTCGATCACCGATGCGGCCGAACAGGTGCACGTCACGGTACAGGCCTTGGCCGCTCAGTTGAAAAAGCTCGAAGATCATTGCGGCTTCAAGTTGTTCGACCGGACCAACAAAGGGGTCTCGCTGACCCAGGAGGGCGTGGGCATCCTGCCGCATGTCCTGGAAATCGTACGTTCCTCCGAACGCATGCAGCTGAAGATCAACCAGTTGCGCCAGAGCCGCAACCAGCGCCTGCCGTTGCGCGTTGCCTTGAACAGCACGCTGTCGATGGAGATCAATCAGCAGATCATGGCCGGCGTGGTCAGCAAGCTGTCAGGCTACAGCCCTATCTTCAGTTGCTCGGAATCGCCCGACAACCTGACCAAGCTGGCCAAGGACGAAGCGGACATGGTGGTGGTGCTGGGTGACAGCGTCCCCGAGAACTATCATTCGGTGCCGCTCAAGGGTTTGCGCATCGAAGTCGTCGCCTCGTCATCCAGCCATGACCGTTCGGCGCCCTGTGCGGTGATCAAGCCATTGCCCGAGTGCCCCTATTCCTCGATCTTTTCCCGCTTTGCCGAGCGCCGGCCCGGCATGCTGGAGGCTGCAACCGTGTTCCACTCCGGCAGTGAGATCGTCAGTGTTTCCATGATCAAGAGCTTTGGCGGCGTGGGCGTGCTGTCGCGTGCGGTGGCCGAGGCCAACGACCTGTCCATCTGGCCTGGCTTCTCGGACTTTCTCGATGTGTACCTGATCATGAAAGAGCCGTGGATCATCGAAGAAGAGTTCCCCCTGTTTGGCGCGGTTCCCACACCCATACGCAGCTTTGACGCCATCAGCGCCTGAGCTTGCAGTGCAGCACGCAGAAGCCACGGGAGAACCTGTGGCTTCCTCTTTTCAGCGGATAAACCACTGATCGGAATGTCGTCGTCGGCCCAATAAAAACATATTTTGATGCTTAAATTAATCTTGTCAGTCGATCCCCTCCAGGAGGGTGCCGTCATGAACATCAAGATTGCCGCCTTACTGCTGCTCGCCCTGTGCGCGCAGCCGGCATGGAGCCAAAGCTACTCCTCTTCCCCTGCAACCCCCGCCGCCAAACCCGCTCAGTCCGGGGCAATGACCACGCGCATGGCCCTGCGCGACCTGTGGGTCGAGCACATCTTCTGGGTCCGCAACTATGCCGTCGCCAACCAGGCTGGCAATGCCAGGCAGGCCGAAGTCGCCGCCAACGAAGTGGTGGCCGACGCCACCCGGATCGCCAACAGCATCGCCCCGCTGTACGGTCAGACCGCTGCCGATCAGTTGCTCAAGCTGCTGGCTGGCCACTGGGGCGCGATCAAGCATTACAGCGATGCCACCGTGGCCAAGGACAAGAAGGGCCAACAGGCTGCCGTCAACGACCTGGGCAGCAACGCCAAGGCCATTGCCGCGTTCCTGGCCAACGCCAACCCCAACCTGCCGGAGCAGACCCTGCTGACCTTGCTCAGCGCCCACGGTGGCCACCATGTGGCGCAGATCGATCAGCTGGCCGCCGGGGACTATGCGGGCGAGGCGCGAACCTGGGCGATGATGCGCGAGCATATCCTGACCTTGTCCGACGCCCTCACGGCGGCGCTGGTCAAGCAGTTCCCGGACAAGTTCTGATGCTCGAAGGCCTGGGGCGTACGCAACAGGACCTGCTCCACGCGTTGCTGCATCAGCCAGCCGGCATGAGCATCGACGAGCTGGCGCAGGCCCTGGCCGTTACCCGCACGGCGGTGCGCCAGCACCTGGCCGCCCTGGAACGCGACGGCCTGGTCAAGCGTGGCGCGACTCGGCCCACCGGGCGCCGGCCGGAGCAATTGCACCAGCTGAGCGAGCATGGCCGCGAGCTGTTCCCGCGGCAGTATCCGTTGCTGGCCAACCTGCTGATTGGCGAAGTGGCTGGCTTGATGGGGCAGGACGCCTTGCTGGCGCTGATGCGTCAGCTCGGGCGCAAGCTGGCGGCGGACATGGAGCCTGAGGTGGTGGACGAAGGGCGGATCGTCGAACACATGAATGCGGCGGGGTATGAAGCCGAGGTGTTTTTCCGTTCTTCAGGCGAGCCGCAGATCGTGGCGCACAATTGCGTGTTCCATCACCTGGCCAAGGCCCATCCGGTGGTGTGCGAGCTGGATCTGGCCTTGATCGGCACGCTCGGTGGCGCCGAGGTCAGCCATGAGGAATGCATGTTGAGAGGCGGGCAGGTGTGCCGCTTTGCCCTGCGCAAGGCATGATGTTGCCTGCACCGGCCTCTTCGCGGGCAAGCCCGCTCCCACAAAGAAAGTGCAAAGCCAGAGGGCCGCACCGTACCTGTGGGAGCGGGCGAGCCCGCGAAGAGGCCGGCACGGGCTGAAATCAGTTCTGCCGCAGTATGCAGTCCAGTAACCCGGGAAACCGCTCGGCCAACATTTCGCTGCGCAGCGAATTCATGTGGGTGGTCCCGACATTGCGGGTATGCACCAACCCCGCATCGCGCAACACGCGAAAATGGTGCGACATGCTCGACTTCGGCCGCCCGCCATCGAGCTCGCCACAGCTGGCCTCGGCCACGCCCGCCAGGTGGCGGACGATGCCCAGGCGCACCGGGTCGCTCAGTGCGTAGAGCACACGCTCGAGAATCAGGTCTTCAGGGTTGGGGTGTTGGTAGGCTCGCATGGCCCACATGATAACGGGGGTTTCATTAATTGCCATAGTTCGATTATGATCGAACTATCGTATTCAGATGACTCCCGGAGCTTGCCCATGCCTGCCCTGTTCCAACCCTACTCCCTCAAAGATGTCACCTTGCGCAACCGCATCGCCATTCCACCGATGTGCCAGTACATGGCCGAGGACGGCCTGATCAACGACTGGCACCAGGTGCATTACGCTGGCCTGGCCCGGGGCGGCGCCGGCCTGCTGGTGGTCGAGGCCACCGCCGTGGCGCCGGAAGGGCGTATCACCCCCGGCTGCGCCGGGATCTGGAGCGACGCCCATGCCCAGGCCTTCGTGCCGGTGGTGCAGGCGATCAAGGCAGCAGGCTCGGTGCCGGGCATCCAGATCGCCCACGCCGGGCGCAAGGCCAGCGCCAATCGCCCGTGGGAAGGTGATGACCATATCGCGGCCGACGATGCCCGTGGTTGGGACATCATCGCCCCATCGGCCGTCGCCTTTGGCGCGCACCTGCCGAAGGCTCCGCGCGAGATGAGCCTTGACGACATCGCCCGGGTCAAACAGGATTTCGTCGACGCCGCCCGCCGTGCGCGCGATGCCGGTTTCGAGTGGATCGAACTGCACTTCGCCCATGGCTACCTGGGCCAGAGCTTCTTCTCCGAGCACTCCAACAAACGCACCGATGCGTACGGTGGCAGCTTCGAGAACCGCAGCCGCTTCCTGCTGGAAACCCTGGCGGCGGTGCGCGAGGTGTGGCCGGAAAACCTGCCGCTGACCGCGCGCTTCGGTGTGCTGGAGTATGACGGTCGTGACGAGCAGACCCTGGATGAGTCGATCGAGTTGGCACGCATGTTCAAGGCGGGTGGCCTGGACCTGCTGAGCGTCAGCGTTGGCTTCACCATTCCTGAAACCAACATCCCATGGGGCCCGGCGTTCATGGGGCCGGTTGCCGAGCGCGTGCGTCGTGAGGCGGGCCTGCCGGTGACGTCGGCGTGGGGCTTCGGTACGCCGCAGCTGGCCGAGGCGGCCTTGCAGGCCAATCAGTTGGACCTGGTATCGGTAGGGCGTGCGCACCTGGCCGACCCGCATTGGGCGTACTTCGCGGCCAAGGAACTGGGTGTGGAGAAGGCCTCCTGGACCTTGCCGGCACCTTATGCACACTGGCTCGAGCGTTATCGCTGAGTGAACCGGGGGCTGCTTTGCAGCCCTTCGCGGGCAAGCCCGCTCCCACACTGCCCTCAGGTCTTGTGCTATCCCTGTGGGAGCGGGCGTGCCCGCGAAGAGGCCGGTACAGGCTAGAACCGATCCAACCGGTAAGCCGCTGTCTCCGGCCCCGCTGACTGCTCCGCCATCCGCCCCACCCATTCCGCCGTCACCGCCGCCTGGGTCAGCCCCAGGTGCTGATGCCCAAACGCAAGCAGCACGCGCCCATCGCACACCCGATCGATCACCGGCAACGAGTCCGGCAACGATGGCCTGAAGCCCATCCAGGGTGTAGCCCCTTCAACACTCAGTTCCTGCTGGAACAACCCTTTGCTCAACCGGTGCAACTGCCATGCCCGCTGCATGCTCGGCGGCGCATCGAGCCCTGCGAACTCTACCGTGCCGGCCAGGCGCAGCCCGTCCGCCATGGGCGTCATGATGAACTTGCGCTCTAGCGAGGTGACTGCGAATGGCAGCCGCTGCTGCTCCTGCGGCAGCATCAGGTGGTAACCGCGCTCGGTGTCCAGCGGCACAGTCTTGCCGGTCAGCGCCGCCGTCAACTGTGCCGAATGTGCACCGCAACTGAGCAGTACCTGGCGCGCCTTGAACGTGCCCTGGTCACTGGCCAGGCTGACCCCGTTGCCGTGCAGTTGCCCACCCGCAACCCGCGCCTGGACGAAACGCACACCGCTGGCCCTGGCAGCCTCGAACAGTGCACACACCACCCGGTACGGGTCGATGAAGTGCCCGGTATGCGGGAAGAACAAGCCACCCAGCAGCGCAGGGTTGAGTTGCGGTGCTGCCTCGCGCACGCTTTCGGCCGACCAGAAATCCACCGCCACATTCTGCTGCTGCATGCGCGCCTGCAAGGCTTGCAGCGCCTGGCGCGACTCGGGCCGTTCGAACACCAGCAGCGAGCCATCTTCCCTGAACAGCTCGTTGCGCCCGATCGAGCCGAGCAAGCGCCGCCAGGCCCCCAGGCTGCCTTCATTCAGCGCGCGGATACCGGCCACACTGCGCTGGAACGGCGCCGGGCGCAGGTTGAGCAGTAGCCGGGTGAACCACGGCATGGCCTTGGGCAGGTACTTCCAGTCCAGGCGCAGCGGGCCCATCGGGTCGAGCAGCATGCGCGGCAGGCGCTTGAGGATCGACAGGTCGGCGATCGGGAACACCTGCTCGGTGGCCAGGTGCCCGGCATTGCCATAGGAGGCACCGTGGCCGGGGGACTGGTGGTCGAGCAGCAGCACCCGCCGCCCCTGGCGGGCCAGTTGCAGGGCGCAGGCCACGCCGACGATGCCGGCGCCCACCACGGCGATATCGGTTTCAGGGGTGTCGACCATGCTCAATCTTCCCGTCTACCGTCGAGCAAACGCCGCAGCTGCAACGGGTTGCCGTGCTGGAGCGCCAGTGGCAACAGGGCATCGGGGAAGTCCTGGTAGCACACCGGGCGCAGGAAGCGCAGGATCGCCGCCGTGCCGACCGAAGTGGTGCGGGCGTCGGAGGTGGCCGGGAACGGCCCGCCGTGGACCATCGCATCGCACACCTCGACACCGGTCGGCCAGCCGTTGACCAGAATGCGCCCGGCCTTGCGTTCCAGGGTCGGCAGCAGGGCGCGGGCGCTGTCGATATCGGCATCATCCAGCTGCAGCGTGGCGGTCAGCTGGCCTTCGAGGTGCTCGGCCACCTGGCGGACCTGTGCGTCGCTGGCGCAGGCCACCACCAGTGAAGCCGCGCCGAATACTTCGGCCTGCAACGCCGGGTCGCTGAGAAACGCTTCGGCCTGGGTCACGAACAGCTGCGCCTGGCACTGGTTCGGCCCTTGTTGTGCCTGCCCGCTGGCGGCAACGGTGGCGTTGGCGTTGCTGGCCAGGGCGCCGATGCCAGCGGCATAGGCGCTGAAAATGCCAGGGGTGAGCATGGTCTGCGCGGCGGCCTGGCGCACGTGCTCGCTGGCCGCGTCGATGAAGCGCTGCAGCGCCGGCCCCTGGCGGGCGATCACCAGGCCGGGGTTGGTGCAGAACTGCCCGGCACCTTGGGTCAGCGAGGCAACGAAGCCTTGCGCCAACGCTTCGCCGCGGGCCTCCAAGGCTGCGTCAAAGAGGAACACCGGGTTGATCGAACTCATCTCGGCGTAGACCGGTATCGGTTCCGGGCGCGCCTGGGCTGCCTGGCACAGGGCAAGGCCCCCACTGCGCGAGCCAGTGAAACCGACTGCCTTGATGCGCGGGTCGCTGACCAGGGCAATGCCGACTTCACGGCCGGCGCCGTACAGCAGCGAGAACACGCCCTCGGGCAGGCCGCAGTGTTTGACGGCGCGGGCCACGGCCTGGCCGACCAGTTCGCTGGTGCCGGGGTGTGCGGCATGGGCCTTGACCACCACCGGGCAACCGGCGGCCAGCGCCGAGGCGGTGTCGCCGCCGGCTACCGAGAACGCCAGGGGGAAGTTGCTGGCGCCGAACACCGCCACCGGGCCCAGGGCCACCTGGCGTTGGCGCAGGTCGGCGCGTGGCAGCGGCTGGCGCGCGGGCAGGGCGTTGTCGACCCGCACATCCAGCCATTCGCCGCTGCGGACCACGCGGGCGAAGGTGCGCAGTTGCGTGCAGGTGCGGCCACGCTCGCCCTGGATACGCGCCTTGGGCAGGCCGCTTTCGGCGACGGCGCGGTCGACCAGCGCATCGCCAAGGGCTTCGATCTCACTGGCGATGGTTTCAAGAAAATGGGCTCGCTGTTCCAGCGAGGTTTCGCGGAAGCTGTCGAACGCTGCCCAGGCCAGTGCGCAGGCCTGGGCCACGTGTTCGCCGGTGCCGCCGGCGTAGGCGGGTTCGAGGGCCTGGTTGGTGGCCGGGTCGATGGCGCGGATCGCGTCGCGGCTGCCGGGCACGGCGGTCTGGCCGATCAGCAGGTTGCCTGTCAGGGTCATGGAGCGTCCTTTGAATTGGATGTGAGGCTAAGGCGGTCCCTGTGGGAGCGGGCGCGCCCGCGAACACCGGCGAAGCCGGTGCCAGGCAGCGAGTCGCCTGCTCCCACAGAGAACGCAGTGGTTGCTTAGGCCAGGTTCTGCTCGGCCGACCAGCTGGCGTACCACTTGCGGAACAACGCGTACTGCTGCTCGGCGTAGTTGCGCTGGGCGTCGGTCAGCACGTCGGTTTCGTTGAAGTGCAGGCTGTACTCGGTGTCGCCGTTGAGCACCATCAGGTGCTTGTAGTAGAGCACCAGGTCGCAGCCTTCATCGAACGACGACAGCACCGCCAATGCAGCCTCCAGCTCACGCGCCAGGCGGCGGGCCTTGGCGTCGCCCTTGGCGGCCTGCTTGCTCAGGCTCACCAGTTGCAGCACTTCACGCGGCAGGGCATTGCCGATACCGGTGATGGCACCGGTGGCGGCGCAGTTGACGAAACCATGCACCACCTGGGTGTCGACGCCGACCATCAGGGTCACGTCGTCATCCTTCGAGGTGATGTGTTCGGCGGCGTAGCGCAGGTCGGCGCCACCGCCGAACTCCTTGAAGCCGATCAGGTTGGGGAACTCGCGGCGCAGTTCAAAGAACAGGTCGGCGCGGGTGGCGAAGCCGTAGTAGGGGCTGTTGTAGATCACCGCCGGCAGCTTGGGCGCGGCGGCGAGAATCGCCGAGAAGTGGTGTTTCTGGGCGATCAGCGAAGCGCCGCGGCTGAGCACGCGGGGGATGACCATCAGGCCGGCGGCGCCAACCTTGGCCGCGTGGGCAGCATGGGCCACGGCTTCACGGGTGTTCACCGCACCCGTGCCGACAATGGTCGGGATCCCGGCGGCCACCAGGCGGGCCACGCCTTCCTGGCGCTCGGCTTCGGTCAGCAGTGGCCAGTCACCCATCGAGCCGCAGTAGACCACCGCGCTCATGCCGGCCTCGATCAGCTCGCGGCCCTTGCGCACCAGGGCGTCGAAGTCCGGCTTGCGCTCGGCGGTGCAGGGGGTCATGAGGGCGGGCATGGTGCCGGTGAAGATGTTGTCGGTCATTGTTGTCACTCCTGGCGATATTCACTGGTTTAAAGGGCCGGGTTCAGATGCCCCAGGCGAATGGATCCTGCTCGTCGATCAGCAGGGTGCTGTCGGCGGTCATGTAGGCGCGGCCGGTGATGAACGGGCGAATGCGTTCGCCGTCGCGTTCGTAGCGGCCATGGAACTGGCTGCCGGTGATGCTGGCCTGGACCCAGGTCTGGCCTTCTTCGAGCTTGCCATCGGCGGCCAGGCAGGCCAGTTTGGCGCTGGTGCCGGTGCCACAGGGCGAGCGGTCGTAGGCTTTGCCGGGGCACATGACGAAGTTGCGGCTGTCGGCATGGGCGTCGTCGGCGAACAACTCGACATGGTCGATTGGCGCGCCGTTTTCGCCGGTGATGCCTTGGGCTTCGAGGGCCTTGAGCATGGCCCAGGTGTACTCGGTGAGGGCTTCGCGGTTGTCCAGTTCGACGCGCTGGCCGTGTTCGGCGACCAGGAAGAACCAGTTGCCACCCCAGGCGATGTCGCCGTGCACCACGCCGTGGCCCGGTACGTCGACCGCCACCTGCTGGCGGTAACGGTAGGACGGCACGTTGCCGACGGTGATGGCGCCGTCTTCGTGCAGGGTGGCGCTGACCTGGCCGACCGGCGTGTCGATCTTGTGCACGCCGGGCCCGATCAGGCCCAGGTGCTGCAGCGAGGCGACCAGGCCGATGGTGCCGTGGCCGCACATGTTCAGGTAGCCGGCGTTGTTGAAGAAGATCACCCCGCAGGTGGCGTCGGCCGAGACCGGCGGGCAGTACAGCGCGCCGACCAGCACATCGTTGCCGCGTGGCTCCAGCAGGCAGGCACGGCGCCACTGGTCGTGCAGCTCGCGCAGTTCGTCACGCTGCTCGGCCATGCTGCGCCCCTGCAGGTGCGGGAAACCGTTCATCACCAGGCGGGTCGGTTCGCCGCCGGTGTGGGAGTCGATGACGTGAATCTGTTTCATGGGCGTGTCCATTGCTTGAAGGGTCAGGAGGCGACGGCGGCGGGGCGGCCGGTATAGGTTTCGGCGCTGGCTTCGCTTTCATCGTCCCCTTCCAGGCGCACCAGGTGAGCCGGTACGCCGGTGGCCGCGCCCCAGTAGTAGATGCCCAGGGCGCAGGCGGCCACGGCCAGGGTGTCGAACGGGTGGCCGAGCACGCCCAGGCCGCCGAAGCTGCCCAGCCAGGACAACAGGATGGTCACGGCGTAGAAGCCGATCAGCCAGGCCGAGGAACGTACTTGCTGGGCCAGCGACAGGTGCTGGGTCGGGACGAAGCGGCCGCACAGCAGGTACAGCACGAACATCACGATCTGCAGGGCCAGCAGCCAGGACACGGTGTTCCAGCCCGACCAGTAGACGATCAGCGCGGCGATGATGAACGACAGCGGGCCGAGCACGCCCATGCCCTTGACCCGGAACGGGCGCGGCATGTCCGGCGCATTGCGGCGCAGGGCGGCGACGGTGACCGGGGCCACGGCGTAGCTCAGTACCAGGGCGGCGGACACCACGTTGATCAGCGCTTCCCAGGAAGGGAACGGCAGGGTCCAGAACACCGACAGGCCGAAGGTCAGCCACAGCGCCGGGCGCGGGATGCCGGACTCGGCGTCGATGCGGGTGAAGTACTTGAAGAAGGTGCCGGTCTGCGCCCAGCCATAGACCACGCGCGGGGTGGCGTTCATGTAGATGTTGCCGCAGCCGCTGGGCGAGATCACCGCGTCGGCCACCACCAGGTAGGCCAGCCAGCCGACCCCCAGGGCCAGGGCGATGTCACGGTAGGGCAGGGCCAGTTCCTTGGTCACCGCGGCCCAGCCGTTGGCGAGCATCTCGGTCGGCACGCTGCCAAGGAAGGCCAGTTGCAACAGGGCGTAGATCGCGGTGGACAGCAGCACCGAGAGGATCAGCGCGATCGGGATGGTGCGCTGCGGGTTCTTCACCTCGCTGGCCACCGAAATGATCGGCGTCAGGCCCAGGTAGGCGAAGATGATGCCACCGGCGGACACTGCCATTTCCACGCCGGACAGGCCGAACGGGGCGAAGCCCTGGACCTCGAAGTTCTCCGGCTTGAAGAAGCTGAACAGCACGCCGATCACCAGCAGCGGCACGATGAACTTGAACACGCTGACCAGGTTGTTGGCCTTGGCGAAGGTCTTCACGCTGCGGTAGTTGAGGAAGAAGAACAGCCCCAGCAAGGCGAACTGCACCAGCCAGCCGAGCACGGTCGGGTCGCTGGAGCCGACCTTGGTCAGCCCGGGGAACCAGGCTGCGGCGTACTGGCGCGAGGCGACCACTTCGATGGCGATCAGGCTGGAGAAGGCGATCAGAGTGATGAAGCCCATCAGGTAGCCGAGCAGCGGGCCGTGCGAGTACACCGGGTAGCGCACCACGCCACCGGCACGCGGCAGGGCGGCGCCGAGTTCGCAGTAGACGATGCCCAGCAGCAGCACGGCGAAACCGCCGAGGAACCAAGAGAGGATACCGGCCGGGCCGGCGATGGCCGAGACGTGGCTGGCGGCGAACAGCCAGCCGGAGCCGAAGATGGCCCCGAGGCCGATGAAGGTGAGGTCGAGCAATGACAGCTGTTTCTTGAATTTGCCTGACATGGGTGCGCCTTTTTGTAGGTTTTGGATAGGCAGGTCTGATGTCACGTATTGCGGCTTGTTACGGCCGCGCTCTTGTAGGTGTTGGGCGGCTTGCGTGGGGCATAGAGTGGACCCGAAAGGGGCAGGGGTTCTTGATGGTTTTCTGCAGGAGCGATGACGAAATTGGCACAGTTGCAGAAAATACTGGCGCTTTCATGAGGCGGGTAGATAGGCTGTAAGGCATACCGCATAAGGGCTGTAGAGATGTGTTAGTGCTGCTGGCCTCTTCGCGGGCAAGCCCGCTCCCACAGGTACAGCACAGGGTTTGAAATCAGTGGGGGCCCTGTGGGAGCGGGCTTGCCCGCGAAGAGGCCAGTGCAGCCAATAGAGATTGCCCCAATGACCGATACCCCCATGGCAACCCTGTACCAATCTCTGGACCAGCACCGCCCGGCCACCCTGGAGGCCCTGCTGGCCGGTGTCTCGTTGCTGCTGCCGATCCTCGACGCCATCCCCAACGCCGCGATCTTCATCAAGGACCCGGCCGCCCGCTATGTCCTGGCCAACACCACCCTGGTCCAGCGCTGTGGCCTCAAGCGTCTGCAGCCGCTGCTGGGCAAGACCAGCGCCGAAGTGTTCCCGGCGCAACTGGGCCCCGGCTACACCGAGCAGGATCGACGTGTGCTCAAAGATGGCCTGGTGCTGGAAGACCAGCTCGAACTGCACCTGTACGGCAGCCGCGAACCGGGCTGGTGCCTGACCCACAAGCGCCCGCTGCGCAACCCTGCAGGCGAGATCATCGGCCTGGTGGGCATTTCCGTCGACCTGCAGTCAGCCGCGGACACCCACCCCGCCTACCAGCGCCTGGCGGCCGTGGACGAACACATCCGCCGGCATTTCCATCAGCCGATCAGCATGCAGGCGTTGACCCGCATCGCCGGGATTTCCGTGGCGCAGCTGGAGCGCTACTGCAAGCGGGTATTCCACCTCACACCGCGGCAGATGATCCACAAGGCTCGCCTGGAGCACGCCCACCGGCTGCTGCATTCTGATTTGCCGATCACCGAAGTGGCGCTGCGCTGCGGCTACACCGACCACAGCGCGTTCAGCCGCCAGTTCAAGCAGCTGACCGGTTTCACGCCTCGGCAATATCGCCAGGCAACGGCGGATCAGGTGGGTTGAAAAAGCAGCTTCGCTTCGTCGAAGCACTGCTCGGCAATCGCCGAGCGTGGCTCGCTGCGGCGCAGCAGCAGGCCGACCGGGCTGTGGATGCTGGCGTCGGCGATGGGGATGATGCGCATGTGTTCGCTGAGGTCTTCCAGGCCGCAGCCCAGCGGCATGATCGCGCAGCACACGCCGGTGTTGATGGCCTGCACCAGCTGGAAGGTCGAGTCGCTTTCCAGCACGGCATTGGGTTCAAGGCCACGGCTACGCAAGCTCAGGTCCAGTGACTGGCGGTAGTGCATGCCTTTGCTCAGCAGGCCCAAGGGAATATCGCCGAGCTCGTCCCAGCGCAGGCTGTCGGCGTCGAACTGGAAGTGCTGGGTGTCGAACAGCAGGCCCATGGTGGTGGTGCCCAGCTCGATCACCTCGAAGAAGTTGGCGTTGACCTGGTCGAGGTAGCAGATACCCAGGTCGAGCTGGTTGCGGCTCAGGCCATCCATGATCTGCTCTGTGCTGTGCGAGCTGAGCTGAAACTGCAGCTCGGGGTATTTCTCGCGCAGCGGCAGCAGCAGGTGCATGGGGTTGAAGCTGGCCAGTGGCACGGTGCCCAGGCGCAGGCTGCCGACCACCTGGCCACGGCAACTGGCGGCCTCGGCTTGCAGGCCGTCATGGGCGGCGAGCAGGGTGCGGGCCCAGGCCAGGATCCGTTCGCCAGCTTCGGTGAAACCCTCGAAGCGCTGGCCGCGCTTGACCAGCACCAGGTCCAGTTCGTCCTCCAGGTTGCGCAGGCGCATGGACAGGGTCGGCTGGGTGATATGGCACAGCGCCGCGGCCTGGCCGAAGTGGCGGGTCTGGTCGAGGGCGATGAGGAACTTGAGCTGCTTGATGTCCATGGAAATGCCTGGCGTCTGGTTGTGCAGACCTTAACCCACGTCTGCGATAGATGTCATTGATCGGCCGGTTCGCCATTTCGATTGGACGCTGGCCGGGCTTGCCTCTAGCGTGACGACAATGCCATTCAAGGAGCTTCATCGTGCGCGTCCAACCCGATGCGGTTTTCGTACCGCTGAACATCGCCGTGCTGACCGTCAGCGACACCCGTACCTACGACAACGACACCTCCGGCGAGCTGCTGGCCAGCCGCTCGGTGGAGGTTGGCCACCGCCTGGTGGCGCGGGCGCTGCTCAAGGACGACCTGTACAAGATCCGTGCCCAGGTGGCGACCTGGATCGCCGATGACGCCGTGCAGGTGGTGCTGATCACCGGCGGCACAGGCTTTACCGGGCGCGACAGCACGCCGGAGGCAGTGCAGTGCCTGCTGGAGCGGAGCGTCGACGGCTTTGGCGAACTGTTCCGCGCCTTGTCCATTCTCGATATCGGCAGCTCGACGGTGCAGAGCAGGGCACTGGCGGGGATTTCCAACGGCACCCTGGTGTGCTGCCTGCCCGGCTCGACCGGCGCTTGCCGTACTGCCTGGGAAGGCATCTTGGTGGAACAGCTGGATGCGCGGCATCGGCCCTGTAATTTTGTGAAGCATCTGAAGCCCATCGAAGCCTGCGAAAGCCGCGGCTAGCCTGCCCCGGCCCTTTCGCGGGCATGCCCGCTCCCACAGGGGGCACGCCTCAACCTGTGGGAGCGGGCGTGCCCGCGAAGAGGCCATCAGCTCAACACATAGTCTACCGGCAGCAACACCGGCGGCAGCGGCTCTACGCCCAAAGCCCCCAACACATCCCGCTCCACGGTCCTGACCATGGCATCCATCGGCAGGTCGTTCTCATCCCGCCCGAACGGGTCTTCCAGCTCGTTGCCGATCGCGTCCAGGCCGAAGAAGGTGTAACCGACGATGGTGGTGAACAGCGGTGCCAGCCAGCCCAGCGGCTCGGCCAAGGCGAACGGCAGCAGCAGGCAGAAGATGTAGATGGTGCGGTGCAGCAGCAGGGTATAGGGGAAGGGTAGCGGCGAGCCCTTGATCCGCTCGCAGGTGGCCTGCACCTCGGTCAACCCGGCCAGGCGCTGTTCCAGGAGGGTGTAGCGCCACTCGCTGATCTGCCCTTGTTCCGCCAGCCGTGAACAACGGGCACCGATATCGCGCAGGATACCGTCACAGACGTTGTGCGCGGCCACCGGGGTAGCCTCGTTCAGCCATGGACGCGTGGCGTTCACTTCGCTTTCGTTGCGCAACCGCGCATTCAGCCCATGGGCAAAACCGCACAGGCTGCGTAGCAGCTCGGCGCGCAGCGTGTCGTCGGCGATCACCACGCTTTCGCGCACGAACGAGCGGGTCTCGATGATCAGCTTGCCCCAGGCCTTGCGCCCCTCCCACCAACGGTCGTAGCAGGCGTTGTTGCGAAAGCTCATGAAGATCGACAGCGACAGGCCAAGCAAGGTGAACGGCGTGGCGCTGACCGGATAGAAGAACGCCGGGAAATGCCGCTCGACCAGCACGATCAGCGCGGCCAGCAAGGTGACCATCAGGCAGCGCAGGGCAATGCGCTTGACGATCGAACCCTTGAGGGTGAACAGCACGCGCAGCACATCGGGGCGAGGGTGGACGATCATGGAAATCCAGAGGCGGCCGCTCAGCCGCCGGTCATGTTCATGAAGCGCAGGATCTGCACCTCGCCGCCGACTTCGAAGTGATGGCGGTAGGGCTTGAGGTGCAGCGAGTCGCGGATGGCCTTCTCCAGCCGTGCGGCATCGCCGGGGTGGGCGCGCAGCACCTGCTTGAGGTCCATCGAATGTTCGTTGCCCAGGCACAGCAGCAGGCGGCCTTCGACCGTCAGACGCACGCGGTTGCAGGTGGCGCAGAAATTGTGGCTGTGCGGTGAGATGAAGCCGACGCGGGTGTGGGCGGCTTCGGCCAGGCGCCAGTAGCGCGCCGGGCCCTGGGACGACTCGGTCGACTCGATCAGGGTGAAGTGCTCGGCCAGGCGCTCACGCACTTCATCGCTGGAGCAGAACGACTCGCCGCGCGCATGCTCGCTGATCACCCCCAGGGGCATTTCCTCGATGAAGGTGATGTCCAGCTCACGGTCGATGGCGAAACGCACCAGGTCGACCAGTTCGTGGTCATTGCGGCCCTTGAGCACCACGCAGTTGAGCTTGGTGCGCTGGAAGCCGGCCTGGCGTGCGGCGTCGATGCCAGCGATCACCTGGTTGAGGTCACCGGTGCGGGTGAGCTGCTTGAAGCGCTCGGCATCGAGGCTGTCGAGGCTGATGTTCAGGCGCGTGACGCCGGCGTCGAACAGCGGCTGGGCCAGGCGCCCGAGCTGCGAGCCATTGCTGGTCATGCACAGTTCGCGCAGGCCGGGCAGGGCGGCGATGCGCCCGCACAGGTCGACGATGCCCTGGCGCACCAGCGGCTCTCCGCCGGTCAGGCGGATCTTGCGGGTGCCGAGCGCGACGAAGCGCTCGGCCACCTGGAACAGTTCTTCGAGGCTGAGGATCTGCTGGCGCGGCAGGAACTGCATGTCTTCGGCCATGCAGTACACGCAACGGAAGTCGCAGCGGTCTGTGACCGACATCCGCAGGTAGTCGATTTTCCGGTTGAAGCCGTCGATCAGGGCCCGGCTGTTCTGTTCCACGTTGGCGCTCGAAAGGAAATGGGGGCTACAGGAACCAAGCTATAGCCTGTGGCCAGCCCCGTCAAATTGCTTTCCCCGACCGATTCATCAATGCCCTCTATCACGGCTGCAGGCTGCGTATTTCAAGGGTTGGATCGCGTCACGGCCTTCGCGGGCAAGCCCGCTCCCACAGGGAAATCACAGGGGCCGAGGGCAGTGGTGTGCCTGTGGGAGCGGGCTTGCCCGCGAAAGCCGCGACGCGGTCCGAGACCATGATCGAAATGGCCTATCAAGGGGTAAGACATTTCGATTGGACGGCACTATCACGGGGTCCATAGGCTGAAAAAAAGCATCGAAGCGTGAGGATTGACCGCATGAGCCAGGACCAACACATCAGGGACTACAAGGGCCCCGCCGCCGGCTGGGGCGCGCTGAAAAGCGTGACCAAGAGCTGGCTGGGCAGTGACAACGCCTTCAAGAACCTGCGGGCCATGCTCAAGACCAACCAGAACGGTGGTTTCGACTGCCCGGGCTGCGCCTGGGGCGAGTCGCCGGAAAGCGACATGGTCAAGTTCTGCGAGAACGGCGCCAAGGCGGTGAACTGGGAAGCCACCGGCCGCTCGGTGGACCCGGCGTTCTTCGCCAGGTACAGCGTCAGTGCGTTGCTCGACCAGACTGACTACTGGCTCGAATACCAAGGCCGCCTGACCCACCCGATGCGCTACGACGCGGCCACCGACCACTATGTCGAAACCACCTGGCAAGAGGCGTTCGAGCTGGTCGCCCAGCACCTGCGCGCGCTCGATTCGCCTGATCAGGCCGAGTTCTATACCTCTGGCCGGGCCAGCAACGAGGCGGCGTTCCTCTACCAGCTGTTCGTCCGCGCCTACGGCACCAACAACTTCCCCGACTGCTCGAACATGTGCCACGAAGCCAGCGGCGCCGGCATGTCGGAAACCCTCGGGGTGGGCAAGGGCACCGTGGTGTTCCACGACCTGGAGCTGGCCGACGCGATCTTCGTCATCGGCCAGAACCCCGGTACCAACCACCCGCGCATGCTCGAGCCGCTGCGCGAGGCGGTCAAGCGTGGCGCCCAGGTGGTGTGCTTCAACCCGCTCAAGGAGCGCGGCCTGGAACGCTTCCAGCACCCGCAGCATCCGTTCGAGATGCTCAGCAACGGCTCCGAACCGACCACCAACGCCTACTTCCGCCCGGCCCTGGGCGGCGACATGGCGGCCATGCGCGGTATCGCCAAATTCCTCTTGCAGTGGGAGCGCGAGGCCCAGGCCAAGGGCGAGCCAGCGGTGTTCGACCATGCCTTCATCGCCGAGCACACCAGCGGCCTCGATGACTATCTGGCAGCGGTGGATGCCACCTCTTGGGAGCACATCGTCAAGCAGTCGGGCTTGACCCTGGCCGAGATCGAACTGGCCGCGCGCATGTACCGCAAGGCCGAACGGGTGATCATGTGCTGGGCCATGGGTGTCACCCAGCATCGCCATTCGGTGCCGACCGTGCAGGAGATCGTCAACCTGCAGTTGCTGCGCGGCAACGTCGGCAAGCCTGGTGCCGGGCTGTCGCCGGTGCGCGGCCACAGTAACGTGCAGGGTGACCGCACCATGGGCATTGACGAGAAGCCCAAGGCGGCCCTGCTCGATGCCATCGAGAAACGCTTCAAGTTCCGCGTGCCGCGCGCCCACGGGCACAACGCGGTGCTGGCGATCAAGGCGATGGAAGAGGGGCAGGCCAAGGTGTTCATCGGCCTGGGCGGCAACTTCGCCCAAGCCACGCCGGACACCCCGCGCACCCACGCGGCGCTGCGCAAGTGCGCGCTGACCGTGCAGATTTCCACCAAGCTCAACCGCTCGCACTTGGTCACCGGCCGCGATGCCCTGATTCTGCCGTGCCTGGGCCGTACCGAAATCGACCTGCAGGCCGAGGGGCCGCAAGGCGTGACTGTGGAAGACACCTTCAGCATGGTGCACATTTCCAACGGCCAGCTGCGCCCGCGGTCGCCACACATGCGCTCGGAGCCGTGGATCATCGCCGGCATGGCCAAGGCCACCTTGGGCAACCAGCCGATCGACTGGGAGTATGCAGTCGCCGACTACAACCGTATTCGCAGCATGATCGCCGACGTTATCCCGGGTTTTTCCAATTTCAACGAACGCTTGCAGCACCCGGGCGGCTTCCACCTGGGCAACAACGCGGCCGATCGCAACTTCCGCACAGCCACCGGCAAGGCGCGTTTCATGCCCCATGCCCTGCCTGAGGAACTGATCAACGCCAAGGTGCTGGCGCGGGGTGACAAGCCGGACCTGATCCTGCAGACCATGCGTTCGCACGACCAGTACAACACCACGCTGTACGGGCTCGATGACCGTTATCGCGGGGTATTCGGCCTGCGCGAGGTGGTGTTCGTCAGCGAGGCGGACATCCGCCGCCTGGGCTTCGAGCCGGGCGAGCACGTGGACCTGGTGTCGCTGTGGGAGGATGGCGTGGAGCGGCGGGTGTCGGGCTTCCGCCTGGTGCCTTACGACATTCCGGATGGCCAGGCGGCGGCGTATTACCCCGAGACCAACCCGCTGGTGCCGCTGGAGAGTTATGGTGAGGGGACTTATACACCGACCTCCAAGTTCATTGCGATCAAGCTAGAGAAAGCCAAGGCCGGGAACCGGATCGAGGCGGTGCTCGCTTCGGATTGATAGGCTGCCTGGGCCGGCCTCTTCGCGGGCACGCCCGCTCCCACAGGTTTCCCACAGTTCTTGAAATCATTGGCGTCCCTGTGGGGAGCGGGCGTGCCCGCGAAGAATCCAGCACCGATTCAGGATCGGTGCACCGGCAGAGCAGTGGTGTATTTCATCTGCTCCATGGCAAAACTGGAGGTGATGTTCGACAGCCCCTCGGTGCTGTTGATCAGCTTCTTGTAGAACCGGTCATAGGCTGCGATATCGCCTACCACCACCCGCAGCATGTAGTCCCAGTCCCCGGACATCCGGTAGAACTCCATCACCTCTTCGAACCCCTTGACCGTGGCCGCGAACTGCTCCAGCCAGGCGCTGTCGTGGCGCTGGGTCTTGAGCTGGACGAACACGGTCAGCCCCAGCCCCAGGCGTTCGGGGTCGAGCAGGGCGACACGGCCGAGGATGTAGCCGTCTTCTTCCAGGCGCTTGACCCGCTTCCAGCACGGCGTGGTCGACAGGTTGACCGCTTCGGCCAGGTCCTTGAGCGAGATCGAGGCGTCGCGCTGCAGCAGGGTGAGGATGTGTTGGTCGAAACTGTCCATGGCAAGGTCAAACCGTCGAGAAAAATTTTCTTCAGATTACCCCAGGCCTAGGAAAATATCCTGCACTGGCCTGCCATTGCCGCCGCGCCAGGTTGTTGCCATAGTTGCAGGCTTGAATCCTGCCAATGGGCCCGACCATGTCCGACAAGCCGCGTAATTTCGCCACCCGTACCATCCACGCTGGCGAGCAGTTCAGCGTTGCCGATAACGCCATCTTCCCGCCCATCTACACCGCCAGTTCGTACATCAAGCGCAGCCTCGACGATAACCCTGAGTATGCCTACAGCCGCGTCGGAAACCCGACCCGGCATGCCTACGAAAGCTGTGTTGCCGCGCTGGAGGAGGGGGTTGGTGCGGTGGCCTGTGCTTCGGGGGTGAATGCCACCGCCACAGTGCTGGAGCTGCTGCCCAAGGACGCCCACGTGGTGGTGATGAATGGTGTTTACGGCGGTACCTTCCGTATCCTCGAAGACTACCGCGGGCGCACCTCGGGGCTCACCACCACCTATGTCGACCTGAATGACATCGCGGCGGTGGCGGCTGCGATCAAGCCAGGGACCCAACTGATCTGGATCGAATCACCGACCAACCCGCTGCTGCACCTGGTGGACATCAAGGCGGTCTGCGACCTGGCCCGTGCCCGCGGCATCCTCACCTGTATCGACAACACCTTCTGCTCGCCGTGGAACCAGCGGCCGATCACCCTCGGCGTGGACCTGGTGATGCATTCGGCAAGCAAGTACATCGGCGGCCATTCCGACCTTACCGGGGGTGTGGTGGTCGCCGCCAACGACGGCCTGCTGGCGCGGCTGCGCAAGATCAGCATGGCAGTCGGGGCGATCCAGGGGCCGTTCGACTGCTACCTGGCCCTGCGTGGGCTGAAGACCCTGGATGTGCGCATGGAGCGCCAGTGCGCCAACGCGCTGCAGGTGGCGCGCTTCCTCGAAGGCCACCCGCAGGTCGAGCAGGTGTATTACCCGGGCCTGGAAAGCCATCCGCAACATGCACTGTGCAAGCGCCAGATGCGGGCAGGCGGGGCCGTGGTGGCGATGAAGGTCAAGGGTGCCGACCGGGCTGCGCTCAACCGCCTGGTCGAGGCATTGCAGATCTTTGTGCTCGCCGACTCGCTGGGTGGGGTGGAGAGCATGATCAACCACTCCTGGAGCATGTCGCACAACTCGTTGAGCCCGGCGCAAAAGGGCGAGATGGGGATCAGCGAGAACCTGCTGCGGTTGTCGGTGGGGATCGAGGATTACCGCGACCTGATCGACGACCTGGATTGCGCGTTGAAGGCTTCGGCTGCAGTGTAAGGGCTGCTGGCCCTATCGCGAGCTGCGCTCGCTCCTACGGGGCATGTGTAATCCTGTAGGAGCGAGCGCAGCTCGCGATAGGGACGGTGAATTCAATAAAGGATTGTCAGGCCTTCGGCGGATGGATTATCCGTTCGATCTTGTCCTTGATCAGTAGCCTTTCCTTGCGCAGGCGGTTGACCGCCTCGTCGTTGGTGCCATTGCCCTCGGCAGCCAACACCTCTTTGTCCTTGGCGTTGTATTCCTTGTGCAGCGAATGAAGCGTCTGGTCCTTGTCTATGAGTGCCTGGAATGCGTCAGCGGTAACGTGCAGGTCAGCGAGCAGATCATGCGGAACTGGCATTTCTTCACCTCTGTCAGGGTTGTCGGTAAGGTCCTGACCTTTGAGGATAGCCGCCTTTGCGCAGGTGGGGGACTGGGGTAGGCTGTCGCATCCTTCCCCGTGCCTGGAACCTGCGCCATGCCTCACCTGAACCTGGAATACAGCGACAACCTGCGCGATCTGAATGTCGATGTGCTGCTGCTGCGCCTGAACCACACCCTGGTCGGCAGTGGCCAGTTCGCCGACGAGGCCGACATCAAGAGCCGGGCCCAGGCCTTCAAACAGTACCGGGTGGGTACTGCGCCAGGTGAGCGGGCCTTCGCCCATGTGCGCCTGGCGATACTCAGTGGCCGCTCGCCAGAGGTGAAGCAGCAGTTGTCCGGCAGCTTGCTCGAGGTGCTGCGCGAAGCCATCCCGGCGCAGGCCGGCGTGGACGTCCAGCTGTGCGTCGAGGTGCTCGACATCGATCGCGAACCCTATGCCAAACTGCGCCTGCCCGGCTGAACGCATGCTGAATGAAGTTAATTTAATGTAGAAAAATGCATCGGCTTACGAATTTGTTACCGTCTTTTTCACGAAAAATTGATGGTGCGCTTTCTAGAGTTCCGCGACTTTCCCACGGTGCCATCAGGCCTGGGGGTTGATAATTACTCTTGATTGCGAATGCCGATGCTCAACTTCAAATCCCTGCGGACTGAATGGGTCACGCTGATGGCCAGCGTTTACCTGCTGGTTGGTCTCAACATGTTCCTCTGGCAGCACCTGCAAGAGGTGGTGCCCGCCGGGGTGTCGGGGCTTTGGCTGAGTCTTGCGTTCGCCGTGCTGATGTTGTTCGCGTTCAACCTGGTGTTGACGTTGGTCGCCTTCCGCTATGTATTGAAGCCACTATTGATCGTGTTGTTCGTGAGTGGCGCGAGTGCCGCTTACTTCATGAACCAGTACGGCGTGCTTATTGATGCCGGCATGTTCCGCAACATGGCCGAGACCAATGTTGCGGAAGTGCGCGATCTGATGTCGTTCAAGTTTGCAGCCTATATTCTGTTGCTTGGCGTATTGCCGTCGGTGCTGCTATGGAAAGCGCCGATCGCCTACCGCCCGTGGCACCGCGAACTGCTGGGCAAACTGGTGGTGAGCGGCGCCTGCGTGGTGGCGCTGGGGTCGGTGGCCCTGGTCAACTATCAAGGGTTGTCGTCGCTGTTTCGCAACCACCACGAACTGCGCCTGATGCTCACCCCGAGCAATGTCGTCGGCGCGACTATCAGTTATGTCAACGAGCGCGTCGGTACCGCAGCGCGCCCGTTCCAGCATTATGGCGAAGATGCCAAGCGCGATGCGGCCTGGCAGAAGCACGAGCGTAAATCGCTCACCGTGCTGGTGGTGGGCGAAAGTGCCCGGGCCGATCACTTCGGCGTGCTGGGCTATGACCGCGATACCACCCCGAACCTTGCCAGGCAGCAGGGCCTGCTGAGTTTCACCGATGTGCATTCCTGCGGTACTGAAACCGCCGTTTCGGTGCCGTGCATGTTCTCTGGCATGAAACGCAAGGAATACGACGCTCGCGTGGCGAAGAACCGCGAAGGGCTGCTGGACATCCTCCAGCGTGCCGGCCTGGCCGTGCAGTGGCGTGACAACCAGTCCGGCTGCAAAGGCACCTGCGACCGCGTGCAGTTCATCGACGTCAGCAACCTCAAGGACCCGCAGCTGTGCGCCAGCGGCGAATGCCATGACGAAATCCTGCTGCAAGGCCTGGGCGAGCTGATCGACAACCTCGACAAGGACACCGTGCTGGTGCTGCACCAGATGGGCAGCCACGGCCCCGAGTACTTCAAGCGCTACCCCAAAGGCGGCGAGCGCTTCACCCCGGTGTGCCAGAGCAACGCGCTGAACCAGTGCAGCGAACAGGAAATCATCAACGGCTACGACAACACCCTGGCCTACACTGACAAGGTGTTGTCCTCGCTGATCGATACCCTGCGCAGCAAGCAGGACAAAGTCGACACGGCGATGATCTACCTGTCCGACCATGGCGAGTCGCTGGGCGAGTACAACCTGTTCCTGCACGGCACCCCGTATGCCATCGCCCCGGAACAACAGAAGCATGTGCCATTGCTGACCTGGTTCTCCGACAGCTACAAGGAAGATTTCGGCCTCGACACCGATTGCCTTGCCAAGCTCGGCGATGCACCACTGTCGCAGGACAACCTGTTCCACTCGATGCTGGGCCTGCTGCAGGTGCACACCGAGGTCTACCAGCAGTCGCTGGACATGTTTGCCAGCTGCCGGCCGTGGTTGGCCGCCCAGCGCTGAGGCCGTTCATCTAATCCAGGGATGGCGCAGGTTTCACCAGCAGGGCCCGCGCCGTATATACTGCGCGCCAATGTTTGTGGGAGAGCCTTGTGGCCATCGAAATTCACTGGATCCGTGACGACCAGACCCTGGCCGAACACTGCCGCAAGTGGCGTGAACTGCCCTTCGTGGCGCTCGACACCGAATTCATGCGGGTCGACACCTTCTACCCGAAAGCCGGCCTGGTCCAGGTCGGTGACGGGCAGCGGGCTTTCCTCATCGACCCGCTGCTGATCGGCAACTGGCAGCCGCTGGGCGAACTGCTCGACGACAGCCGTGTGGTCAAGGTGCTGCATGCCTGCAGCGAAGACCTCGAAGTGCTGCTGCGCCTGACCGGCAAGCTGCCGCAACCGTTGTTCGACACCCAGCTGGCCGCCGGCTACCTGAACCTGGGCTTCTCCATGGGTTATTCACGGCTGGTGCAGGAAGTGCTGGGCATCGAGCTGCCCAAGGGTGAAACCCGCTCCGACTGGCTGCAGCGCCCGCTGTCGGAAACCCAGGTCAGCTACGCCGCCGAAGATGCCGTGCACCTGGCCGAACTGTTCGCCGCCCTGCAGCCACGCCTGGCCGGCGACAAATACGCCTGGGTGCTGGACGACGGTGCCGAGCTGGTGGCCGCACTGCGCCGCGAAGTCGAACCCGAGACCTTGTACCGCGACGTCAAGCTCGCCTGGAAGCTTGGCCGCCAGCAGCTGGCGGTGCTGCGCGAACTGTGCGCCTGGCGCGAGCGTGAAGCGCGCAGCCGTGATGTGCCGCGCAACCGCATCCTCAAGGAACACTCGCTGTGGCCCATGGCCAAGAGCCAGCCTGACAACCTGTCGGCCCTGGCCAAGATCGAAGAAATGCACCCGCGCACCATCCGCCAGGACGGCGCCTTCCTGCTCGAGCTGATCAAGCGCGCCGGCAGCCAGCCGTCCGAGCACTGGCCACAGCCGCTGCCTGAGCCGCTGCCGATCGAAGCCGCCGGTATCCTCAAGCGCCTGCGCGCCATCGGCCAGGCCGAAGGCGAGCGCCTGGGCATCGCCCCCGAGCTGATGCTGCGCAAGAAAGCCCTGGAAGCCCTGCTCAAGAGCGGCTACCCCAACGGCCCCTACCAACTGCCCGATTCGCTGCGCGGCTGGCGCCGTGAGCGGATGGGCCAGGCCCTGCTGGACGACCTCGCAGGCGCCGGAGACAAGCAATGAAACGTATCTGCTCGATCTACAAGAGCCCACGCAAGAACGAGATGTACCTCTACGTGCTCAAGGCCGATGGCCTGGAGCGCGTGCCCGAAGGCCTGCTGCCGTTCTTCGGTACCCCGAAGCATGCCTTCGACCTGGTGTTGACCCCGGAGCGCCAACTGGCCCGCGAGGACATCGCCAAGGTCCTGGAAAACCTCGATAGCCAGGGTTATCACTTGCAGATGCCACCGGCCGAGGACGAGTACATCGAGCACTTGCCCGAAGAGCTGCTGCGCCGTAACGACCCGGTCTGATCATGCGTGTACTGATCGCAGAGCATGATCATGCTCGATACGCCGAGCTATTGCGTGAAGCAGCACCGCATCTGCAAATACTGACCAGCGGCGACTCCGCCGAACTGGCCCGCCAGGCACCGCAGTGCCCGGTCTGGCTGGGCCAGCCGGACCTGTTGGCGAGCCTGTTGCGCCAGGGCCACAAGCCGCAGTGGATGCAATCGACCTGGGCCGGTATCACGCCATTGCTGGCCGAGGGCTTGCCGCGTGACTACCGCCTGACCCGCGCCGTGGGCATCTTCGGCCAGGTGATGGCCGAGTACATGCTGACCTACATGCTAGGCCACGAGCGCGAAGTGCTTTCGCGCCTGGTCAGCCAGGTCGAGCGCCGCTGGGATGACCGCCCGGGGCGTACCCTGGAAGGGCGCAAGGTGCTGATCGTCGGCACCGGCGATATCGGCCAGCGCGTGGCCGAGTTCCTCGTGCCGTTTGGCGTGAGCCTTTACGGCATCGCCAGCAGTGCCCGTGAGCAGGCGCCGTTCGTCGAGGTGGCAGGGCTGGCGGATTTGCCGCGCCTGGTCGGGCAGGTGGATTACGTGCTCAACCTGCTGCCGGACACGCCGGCAACCCATGACCTGTATGACGCGGCGCTGCTGCGCTGCTTCCAGCCCACGGCGTTGTTCATCAATGCCGGGCGCGGCGCGGCGGTGGTCGATGCCGACCTGGTCGAAGCGTTGAAGGAGGGGCATCTGGCCGGGGCGGTGATCGACGTGTGCCGGCAGGAGCCGCTGCCGCAACGGCATCCGTTCTGGACCGCCTGGGGATTGCTGCTGACCGGGCACAGCTCGGCGCCGACCTCGCCGGCGGCGATGGTGCGGTTGTTTGCCGAAAATATGCGGGCGTATGCAGAGGGGCAGGGGTTGCGCGGCGAAGTCGACTTCGCCCGGGGCTACTGACTTCGTTAGCCTGAACCGGCCTCTTCGCGGGCACGCCCGCTCCCACAAGGATCGCGCTTTCCCTGTGGGAGCGGGCGTGCCCGCGAAGAAACCAGCAAATTACTTACAGGCTGAAATCACCCTCAGCCGCCAGCTCGCTCAGCGGCCGGCGCGGGCTTGGCACTTCACGGGCCTGCAGCGCCTCGTCCAGGCTGGCCTTGTCGCCCAGCTTGCCGATCGCCACCATGGCATGCAGCTCATACCCCTCTGGAATCTTCAGCTCCTGGCGTGCCAGGGCCTGGTCGAACCCGGCCATGCCGTGGGTATGCCAGCCGCTGATGCTGGCCTGCAGCGCCAGGTGGCCCCAGGCGGAACCGGTATCGAAGGTGTGCCACAGCGCGGGCTTTTCTTCGCTGGCGCCCGGCGCGGCGAAGGTGGTCTTGGAAATGATCAGCACCAGCGCCGACGCCTGCTGCGCCCAGCTGCGGTTGAAAGGCACCAGCAGGCTGAGGTAACGCTCCCAGCTCGGCGTGTCGCGGCGTGCATAAAGGAAGCGCCAAGGCTGCGAGTTGAAGGCCGACGGCGCCCAGCGTGCCGCTTCGAGGAAGCTCAGCAGGGTTTCTTCGCTGATCGGTTCGGCGGTGAAGGCGCGCGGCGACCAGCGGTTGATGAACTGCTCGTTGATGGCGTAATCGGCAATGCGGGGGGTGGCGCTCATGGCGGCTCCTGCAAGTGGATGGCAAAACACGCACGCTACTGCGTCCGCCTGGCACTGACAAGCGGTCTGGCGTTGCCGAAGGCCAGGCTCTAGACTGGCGCCGCCGCGCGCCGCGGCCTGAAGATGACTGCAGGAAACCCGTGTGATGATCGCTGACAGCGCGCCGTTCTGGCGGCGCAAGACCCTCGAACAACTCAGCCCGCAAGAATGGGAGTCGCTGTGTGACGGCTGCGGCCTGTGCTGCCTGCAAAAGCTCGAGGACGAAGACGACAACAGCGTCTATTACACACGCATCGCCTGCAAGCTGCTCGACCGCGATACCTGCCAGTGCAGCGACTACCCCAACCGCTTCGCCCATGTGCCGGACTGCATCCAGCTCACTCCGGGCAAGGCCGACCAGTTCAAATGGCTGCCGAGCACCTGTGGTTACCGCCTGGTCAGCGAGGGCAAGGACCTGCCCGAGTGGCACCACCTGGTCTGTGGTGACCGCAAACAGGTGCATGAACAGCGCATTTCGCAGGCGGGGCGTATGCTCAGTGAACATGATGTGGACGAAGACGACTGGGAAGACCACCTGATTTTCCGCGCCAGCTGAACGGCGCCCCCGTCGCCTCTGAGGAACAAGGAGTTTCGGTATGCGTTGCCAGTGGTTGTTGCTCCTCGGCCTTGTGGCCGCTTCGCCGGCCTGGGCGAAAAAAGTCGACCTCGATTACCAGGTGCGCCTGCTGCCTGCCAACGGCCAGGCCGAAGTCCGCCTGACCCTGGCTGAAGGCAGTGCCGTGCGCAGCCTGGATTTCGACCTGGGCAAGGCCGGCGCCTACAGTGGCTTCCAGGCCGATGGCCAGTGGCAGCAACAGGGCGAACGCGGCGTGTGGCAGCCGGCGGCGGGCAAGACCAGCCTCAGCTACCGGGTAAAGCTGGACCAGAAACTGCGCAGCGGCGCCTACTCCACGCGCATCACCCCGCATTGGGCGCTGTTCCTGGGTGATCAGCTGGTGCCGCCGGCACGTCTCGACCAGCAGGACGGTACCGAGCTGGTGGCGCGTTTGACGGTCGACTTGCCCGAAGGCTGGAAGAGCATCGAAACGGCCTGGCCGCGCATCGGCAAGGACAAGTTCCGTATCGACAACGTGTCTCGCCTGTTCGACCGCCCGACCGGCTGGATGCTTGCCGGCGATCTTGGCAGCCGCCGTGCCCGCCTCGGCGAGACCGACGTTACCGTGGCCGCGCCAGTGGGGCAGGGCATGCGGCGGATGGACAGCCTGACCCTGCTGACCTTCATCTGGCCGCAGTTGCAGGCAGTGTTCCCGCGCAACCCGGCCAAGCTGCTGCTGGTGGGCGCCCGTGATGGCATGTGGCGCGGGGCGATGACGGCCGACGCTTCGATCTACCTGCACAGCAGCCGGCCGATGGTCAGCGAGAATGGCAGCAGCCCGCTGTTGCGCGAGCTGGTGCAGCTGTTTGCGCAGGTTCGTGTTCGCGACAACAGCGACTGGCTGGGGCAGGGCCTGACCGAGTACTACGCCACAGAGCTGTTGCGCCGTGCCGGGGGCATCAGCGACGACCGGTACGAGGTGTGGCAGGCGCGCCTGCAGAAGCTGGGCGGCAAGGTCACCCAGCTGCGCGCCGAGCACGCCAGCCCGGCGCAGGTGGCCCGCGGGGTGATGTTGTTGCAGGCGCTGGACAAGGAGATCCGTATCCATACCCAGGCCAAGCGCTCGCTGGACGACGTGACCCGGGCGCTGATGCGCCTGCCCAGCGTCAGCACCGAAGAGTTCGTGCAGATCAGCGAGAACGTGCTGGGGCGCCGCTCCGACGTGCTGCAGAGCAAGGCCCTGCGCTAACCTGCACCGGCCTCTTCGCGGGCAAGCCCGCTCCCACAAGGGCTACGGTGGCCCTGTGGGAGCGGGCTTGCCCGCGAAGAGGCCAGTACAGGCAAAGCAGATTCAATTGCCGGTCAACGGATCCTTCCCGGTCACCGTCACCCCGCGGGTAGCTGCCTCGGCACTGGCCCTGAGTACCTCAAGCTCCGCCGCACTGCGCTGTATATCCGAACGCAAGCGGTGATACTCCTGCCGATGCTTCGACCACCAGGCCTTGGTCGAGCAATGCCCGCTGACCCCGCGGGCCACCGCCAGGCCACCCACGACCATCTGCAACAGCCCGATCAGGCCACCGTGGCGCAGCCCCTTGCTGAACATCAGCGCGCCGCCGGCCAGTGAGCCGGCGCGTTCCAGGCCGTGGACATTGTGCGCCCGCGAGCCCGGGGCGGAATGGATATCGAGCATGGTGAGCCCTCCTTGTGGAATGTAAGCAGCTGACCCGTCCATGGCGGCCGGCGTTCATTCGCTGTGCCGGGCGGTCGCGAAGGCTCTGCACCGGGCATTGCGCCCGCGTCGATGTCCGGTCTGGTCAACTGTCTGGCGGATACGGGCAACTGAAGCGGGCTGCCGCACGATTAACTGTTCCCGCGCGAAGCTCATCCACGCTGGGTTTCGACCCAGGAGCTTCACGTCCCCTCCACAAAAGAACAACAGCAGGGTTCAGGATGACAATGACAAGCGCGAGTGGCGCCGGCAATCAGCTGGCGCAAGGCTTCAAGCAACGCCACGTGACCATGCTTTCGATCGCCGGGGTGATCGGCGCCGGGCTGTTCATCGGCTCCGGGCACGCCATCGCCGCCGCCGGGCCTTCAGCCATCATCGCCTATGCGTTGGCCGGTGCGCTGGTCGTGCTGGTGATGCGCATGCTCGGGGAAATGGCGGTCGCCAGCCCCGACACGGGCTCCTTCTCCACCTATGCCGACCGCGCCATCGGGCGCTGGGCCGGGTTTACCATCGGTTGGCTGTACTGGTGGTTCTGGGTACTGGTCATCCCCATCGAAGCCATCGCCGCCGGCGTGGTGCTCAACAACTGGTTCCCACACATCGATGCCTGGTTCTTCGCCCTGAGCATGACCGTGCTGCTGACCGCCACCAACCTCTTCAGCGTGGCCAAGTACGGCGAATTCGAGTTCTGGTTCGCCATGCTCAAGGTCATCGCCATCGTCGCCTTCATCGCCCTCGGTGCCGCAGCGCTGGCCGGCGTGTTGCCGGGCCGCGAAGTCAGTGGCCTGCCGCGCCTGCTGGACGCGCAGGGCGGGTTCATGCCCAACGGCTGGACGGCAATCATCGGTGCGTTGCTCACCACCATGTTCAGCTACCTGGGCACCGAAGCGGTGACCATCGCCGCCTCGGAGTCCAAGGACCCGGCGCGCAACATCGCCAGGGCCACCCGCTCGGTGATCTGGCGCATCAGCGTGTTCTACTTGCTGTCGATCTTCGTGATCATTTCGGTGGTGCCCTGGAACGACCCGCTGCTGCCGGTGCAGGGTTCCTATCAGCGTGTGCTGGAAATCATGCACATCCCGTATGCCAAACTGCTGGTGGACATGGTGGTGCTGGTGGCGGTGGCCAGCTGCCTGAACTCGTCGATCTACATTTCCTCGCGCATGCTCTATTCGCTGAGCAAACGTGGAGACGCCCCTGGCTTCATTCAGCGCACCTCCAAGGTTGGCGTACCCCGTGCGGCGGTGATCGGCAGCACGCTGATCGGCATGCTGGCGACCATCGTCAACTACTTCGCCCCCGCCGAGGTGTTCGCCTTCCTGCTGGCCAGCTCCGGCTCGATCGCCCTGCTGGTGTACCTGGCCATCGCGTTCTCGCAGCTGCGCATGCGCGCCATCCTCCAACGCCAGCAGGTCGAGATCGCCTTCAAGATGTGGCTGTATCCATGGCTGACCTATGCGGTGATCGGGTTCATCGTGTTCGCGTTGGGCACCATGTTCGTGATGCCGCAGCACCGGATGGAAGTGTCGCTGACCCTGGCCTTGGCGCTGGTGATCCTGGTGCTGGGGGTGATTACCAGCCGCCGGCATGAGCGGCGCGAGGCGTTAGCCGCGGTCTGATGACGGGGAAATCAAACAAAGCCATCTGCCTGCAGATGGCTTTGTTGTTTGTGCCAGCCGCTTCGCGGGCAAGTCGTGGCCACTGCATCTTGTGTATCTGTCGGGTCTGGATAATTACCTGTCCGGTTTGGCAATGCAGCCTCGAGGGTGTTTAATCACCCCCCTGTGACTCCCTCAAACCCTTTAAAACAAAGGCCTCGAGAGATTTCGCCGTTCATCGAAAATGCTGTAGACACATTGTCTAACAGTGCCCTATAGTCGTTATACAAATAGTAGACATAGCGCTATGACAACAAAGAAGGCCGCCATGAAAGCCACCGTCCAACCACTCGCTGCAGAGGTGCCGCAGGACCGCAAAGCCGTCCTTGCCGAAGCGCTGCGCCGCCGGATCCTCAGCATGGAACTGGCCCCGGGCGCGGTGGTGGACGAACTGGCCCTGTGCGACGAGTTCGGCCTGTCGCGCCCCCCGGTGCGTGAGCTGCTGCGCCAGATTGCCGCGGAAGGCTACATCGAGCTGGAGGCCAACCGCGCGCCACGTGTCGCCGCGATGAACCACGAGTCGCTGCACAGCTTCTTCGTCGCCGCGCCGCTGGTCTACGTCGCCACCACCCAGCTGGCCGCGACCAACGCCTCGGCAGCGGAAATCGAAACGCTCAAGGGCATCCAGGCCCAGTTCCGCCAGGCCATCGAAGAGCGCGACGTGGAAAACCGCGTGCTCTACAACGACGCCTTCCACCTGGAGATCGGCAAGATGGCGCACAACGACTACCTGTTGCCGAGCCTGCGCCGCCTGCTGATCGACCATACCCGCCTGGGCAAGATCTTCTACCGCCACCCGACCACCGACGACATGCAGCGTGACCTCGAAGTCGCCTGCGAGCAGCACGATCAGATGATCGAAGCCATCGAACGCCGTGACCCACAGGCTGCCGGCCAGTTGGTGCGTGAGCACTTCGAGCTGTCCCGTCGGCGCATGGCCGAATACGCCGCACCGCAAGGGCTGGATGTACCGATTCAGATATGAGTTACCCGGTCGTCGCCACCGGCGCTGACCACCCGTCGAAAACGAGAACCAGGTTAGTGAGATGACAAGAATAAGTTCGTTACCTGCCGATGATGCCACCTGTGGTTGGTATCACCTGAGCAAACCTCGCACGCCGAGGCCGGCCCACAGTGGCCACAGCCAGGCGCGCTGGGTGGTGGTCGGTGCCGGTTTCACCGGGCTGGCGGCCGCACGCCAGCTGGCAACGAACTTCCCCGACGACGAGATCGTGCTGGTCGAGGCCCAGGAGGTCGGTTTCGGCACCTCCGGGCGCAACGCCGGTTTCGCCATCGACCTGCCGCACGACATTGGCGCCGAGGACTACATTGGCGACATCGACATCGCCAAGACCGTGCTCAAGCTCAACCTGGGTGGCCAGGCGTACCTCAAGGAACTGATCGAGCGCTACGACATCGAGTGCCAGTTCCGCCATTGCGGCAAGTACCAGGCCGCCATCGAGGACCGTGGCATCGCCGTGCTGGATGCCTATCGCCGTGGCCTGGACAAGCTCGGCCAGCCGTATGAAGTGATCGAAGGGCGCGACCTGCCCGAACACATCGGCACGCACTTCTACCGCAAGGGCCTGTTCACCCCCGGCACGGCGCTGCTGCAGCCTTCGGCGCTGGTGAAAGGCCTGGCCGACAGCTTGCCGAGTAACGTTTCCCTCTACGAACACACACCGATCACCGACGTCGAGTACGGCGACAAGGTCGTGCTGCGCCACGCCAACGGCTCGATCACGGCCGACAAGCTGGTGCTCACCACCAATGCCTTCGGCATGAGCTTCGGCTTCCTCAAGGGCCGCATGCTGCCGGTGTTCACCTACGGCAGCATCACCCGCCCGCTGACCGAGGACGAGCAGGCGCGCCTGGGTGGCAAGCCCTACTGGGGCGTGATCCCGGCCGACCCGTTCGGCACCACCATGCGCCGTACCGTCGACAATCGCCTGCTGATCCGCAACAGCTTCAGCTACAACCCGGACGGGCGCAGCAACCGCAAGTACCTGGAGCGCTTCGTCGAGCGCCACCGCGAATCCTTTGCCCGGCGCTTCCCGATGTTGCCCGGTGTGAACTTCGAATACACCTGGGGCGGTGCACTGGCGTTGTCGCGCAACCACATGGGCTTCTTTGGCAAGTTGGCGCCGAACGTGGTGGGCGCCTTGTGCTGCAATGGCCTGGGCGTTACCCGTGGCACGGTCACCGGCAAGTTGCTGGCCGACTGGCTGGCGGGCGACAAGAACGAACTCATCGAGTTTCTGCTCAATGCCCCCGGGCCTTGTGCGAACCCGCCGCAGCCCCTGGTTTCGCTGGGCTTGAACGCTAACCTGATGTGGGGGCAGTTCCGCGCAGGCAAGGAAAGCTGACCGTCACCTGAGTTAGGCCAAAGAACTTTTAACGCCGGTCGTATTTAGCCGGCACGGGCGCGCTTTGCCCGAATTTGATGATCGAGACGGGCAGTCCGATCACCCGGGGCTGAAGTGTGTTTTCAGTGTCGCGGGCGCGCTCGCCTTGAATATGTGCATGCAGATGAAGTGGTAGGAACAATAATGACAAGTCCGAATATTTCGATTGAAGATGTACCGATCAACAAGTTTCACCAGTTGCTGACCTTGCGTTCCGGTGGCGGTTCGTTCGTCGATGGCTATGTGCTGAGCATCATCGGTGTGGCCATGGTGCAGATGTCTGCCGGGCTCAGCCTCACCAGCTTCTGGCAGGGCATGATCGCCGCCTCGGCGCTGATCGGCATCTTCTTCGGTGGTTTCTTCGGCGGCTGGCTGACTGACCGCCTGGGCCGCAAACGGGTGTTCTTCGTCGGCCCGACCCTGTTCATGCTGGCTTCGCTCGCGCAGTTCTGGGTGGAGTCGGCGCTGGCCCTGTTCCTGTTGCGCTTCGTCATCGGCATCGCAGTGGGTATCGAGTATCCGGTGGCGACTTCGCTGCTGGTCGAGTTCCTGCCCAAGAAGAACCGCGGCCCACGCCTGGCCACCCTGACCGTGTTGTGGTTCGCCGGTGCCGCCACGGCCTACATGGTCGGTGAAGCGATCCTGCGTCACGGCGGCGACGATGCCTGGCGCCTGGTGCTGGCCAGTGCCGCCGTGATTGGCGCGCTGCTGTTCGCCATCCGCCTGGGCACCCCGGAATCGCCGCGCTGGCTGATCAGCAAGGGGCGTTCGGCCGAGGCCGAACAAGTGATCCAGCACGTCTACGGCAACGGCTTCAGCCTGAAGAACCTGCCCGAGGAACCCAAGACTCGCCAGTTGTCGTTCCTCAGCCTGCTGCATTCCGGCTACGGCAAACGCATGTTGTTCGTCACCATGTTCTGGACCTGCTCGGTGATCCCGGTGTTCGCCGTCTACGCTTTCGCGCCGAAGGTGTTGGGTGCGCTGAACCTGAAAGGGGACTGGGCGGCGATCGGCTCGGTGGCCATCACCTCCCTGTTCGTGGTCGGTTGCATCATCGGTACCCGCCTGCTGAACACCCTCGGCCGGCGCACCACGCTGCTGCACAGCTTCTTCTGGTCGGGGCTGGCACTGCTCGGCCTGGGCGCCTTCAGCCATGGCAACGAGATGCTCATCCTCGTCCTGTTCGGTGCCTATGCCTTGTTCATTGGCGGTGCCCAGGTGCTGCAGCTGGTCTACCCGAACGAACTGTTCCCCACCGAAATCCGCGCTGGCGCCGTGGGCGTAGGCACCTCGATGTCGCGGATCGGCGCCGCCGTCGGTACCTGGCTGGTGCCTGTCGCCCTGGATAACTATGGCATTGGCCCGACCATGTACGCCGCTGCCGCCGTGACATTCGTCGGCCTGGCCTTCTCGGTTGCCCTGGCCCCGGAAACCCGCTCGCTGAACCTGCAACAGGCCGCTTCGCTGGGCTGATTCGACTGACAACCTGCCACGGCGTCGATCCACCGTGGCCTTTACAACACTGATCAACGCACTGGAGAACCTACCGTGAAATTCGAAGGCATCTACACCCCGGCAATCACTCCGCTGGCTGCGGACGGCTCGATCGACAAGGCGGCGTTCGCCGAAGTGCTCGAATACCTGGTCGAGTCGAAGATCCACGGCGTCATCATCGGCGGCTCCACCGGCGAGTACTACGCCCACACCACCCAGGAGCGCATCGAACTGGCCGCCCAGGCCAAGGACGTGCTCAACGGCCGCCTGCCACTGATCGTCGGTACCGGCGGCATCCGCACCGAAGACGCCGTGGCCTTCGCCCAGCACGCCAAGGAAATCAAGGCCGACGCGCTGCTGGTCGGCACCCCGCCGTACGCGCTGCCAACCCAGCAGGAAATCGCCCTGCACGTCAAAGCGGTGGACGCTGCCGCCGGCCTGCCGATCATGCTCTACAACTATCCAGGCCGCATGAGTGTGAGCATGGGTGAAGAATTCTTCGATGCGGTTGCCGATGTGAAGAACATCGTCGCCATCAAGGAAAGCTCCGGTGACATGGCTCAGCTGCACCGCCTGACCATCCAGCGCCCGAACATCCAGCTGTCGTGCGGCTGGGACGACCAGGCCCTGGAATTCTTCGCCTGGGGCGCCAAGAGCTGGGTCTGCGCCGGCTCCAACTTCATCCCGCGTGAGCACGTGGCCCTGTACGAAGCCTGCGTGATCGAGAAGAACTTCGACAAGGGCCGCAAGATCATGGCCGCCATGATGCCGCTGATGGACTTCCTCGAAGGTGGCAAGTTCGTCCAGTCGATCAAGTACGGCTGTGCCCTCAACGGTCTGAGCACCGGTGGCGTGCGCAAGCCGCTGTACGACCTCGACGCCGCCGAGAAGCAGGAACTGCAGCGCGTGGTCACTGAACTGAAGGCCACCATCGCCCAGATCAAATAAGGAGGCTGGAAAAATGGCTGAATTGCTGAGCAAGGCACAATACGCGGCCATCGCCGCCGACCTGCAATTGCGCACCCAGGCGTTCATCGACGGCGAATTCCGCGATGCCATCTCGGGCCGCACCTTCGTCACCACCAACCCGGCCACCGGCAAGCAGCTGGCCGAGGTCGCCGCCTGCGACGTCAACGACGTCAACGTCGCCGTGGCCGCTGCCAAGCGCGTGTTCGAGGAAGGCACCTGGTCGAAGATGCAGCCGAACGACCGCAAGCACGTGCTGCAGAAGTTCGCCCAGCTGCTGGAAGACAACGCCCATGAGCTGGCGGTGCTGGAAGCGCTGGACAGCGGCAAGCCGGTCAGCGAGTGCCAGACCGTCGACGTGCCGGAGACCATCCACACCATCCGCTGGCATGCCGAGCTGATCGACAAGATCTACGACGCCACCGCCCCGACCGGCAATGCTGCCGTGACCATGGTGGTGCGCGAAGCCATCGGCGTGGTCGGCCTGGTGCTGCCGTGGAACTTCCCGTTGCTGATGCTGGCCTGGAAGATCGCCCCGTCGCTGGCCGCCGGTTGCTCGATCGTGGTCAAGCCGGCCAAGGAAACCACCCTCAGCGCCCTGCGCGTGGCCGAACTGGCCCACGAGGCGGGCATTCCTGCAGGCGTGTTCAACCTGGTGCCTGGCGGTGGCCGTGAAGTGGGCGAGGCCATCGGCCGCCACATGGACATCCCGATGGTCAGCTTCACCGGTTCCACCGACACCGGCCGCCTGTTCCTGAAATACGCTGCCGAGTCCAACCTCAAGCGCATCGTCCTGGAACTGGGGGGCAAGAACCCGGCCGTGGTCATGAACGACTGCGAAGACCTGGACGAAGTGGCCCAGTTCGTCACCGCCGGCGCGTTCTGGAACATGGGTGAGAACTGCTCGGCGTCCTCGCGCCTGATCGTTCACAAGGACGTGAAGGACGAACTGCTAGGCCTGATCGCCAAGCACCTGAAGGACTGGAAGCTGGGCGATCCGCTCGACCCGGACAACCGCCTGGGCGCCATGGTCAGCAAGTCGCATTTCGAGAAGGTCAAGTCGTACCTGGAATACGCTGCCGAGCAAAAACTCAGCATCGTTCAAGGGGGCGAGACCGAGGAAGGTGTGTTCGTGCAGCCGACCATCGTCGATAACGTTGGGCGCGACAACAAGCTGTTCGTCGAGGAAATCTTTGGCCCGGTGCTGAGCGTGACCAGCTTCGAGACCATCGACGAGGCGATCGAGCTGGCCAACGACACCGTTTACGGCCTGGCCGCATCGGCCTACACCGGCAGCCTGCGCAATGCGCTGCGCCTGTCGCGTGAAATCCGCGCGGGCGTGGTAACGGTCAACTGCTTCGGCGAGGGCGATGTGACCACGCCGTTCGGTGGCTACAAGGAGTCTGGTTTTGGTGGGCGCGACAAGTCCATCTGGGCCCATGACCAGTACACGGAGCTGAAGACCATCTGGATCAACGCTTCGTGATCAGAGCAAGACCGGTGCTGTTCTGACGGAGCTCAGCACCTGGCCGCCCTTGCAGTTTTGCTGCAAGGGCGGTTTTTTTATTTGAATTTGGGCCCCGAACGGGTATTCAGCCCTTTGGCCATGCGGTCGTACAGCACCACATTGACCGTCGCCGCCAGGTTCATGCAGCCCTCGGTGGGGATGTAGATGGTCTCCTCGCACCAGCCACGCACGTCCTCGCTCAACGAGCCATCTTCAGGCCCGAAGATATAGATCGCCCGGTCCGGGTGGGTGTATTCAGGCAGCGGCCGCGCACCGTCGACCAGCTCTACCGCCACTGGCGTGCAACCCAGGGGAATGATGCGTTGCAGGTCGTCGATGCCGATCAGCGGGATGTCGTAGTGCACCCGCTTGGTATCGGTGACGAAGTCACGTGCGCGTTCATAACGCTTGCCGGTGTAGAACACCGAGTTGACGCCGTAGCAACCCGCTGCGCGCATCACTGAACCTACGTTCTCCGCAGACTTGGGGTTGAACAGGCCGATGCAGCTGTACCGTTTGTTTGCCACGTGCCGGGGCCCTTCGCGAAAAAAGAGCGCGATTATACGGGCTTGCCGGCGACGAGGGGGATTGTGCTGACGGTCAGTCCTTTTTCAGCATGCCCGCCAGCCCGGCGAACGGGTTGTGGGTGGCCTTGGCGATGCTCGGAGTGCTGGTCGAGCCTTCGCTGAAGTACTGCTGGTCGGTGTAGCGCGAGTGTTCGTTGTCGTGGCAGTACAGGCACAGCAGCTCCCAGTTGGAGCCGTCCTGCGGGTTGTTGTCGTGGTTGTGGTCACGGTGGTGCACGGTCAGCTCGCTCAGGCGCTTGCCGGAGAACTCGCGGGCGCAGCGGCCGCACACGTGCGGGTACATTTTCAGGGCCTTGTCGCGGTAGCCCATCTCCTTGTCGCGCTTGGCGTCGGCGAGGATGCGATCGAGGCGGGCGGTGGCGGCGGAGGTGGAAGCCGAACTCATGGTGTTTCCTTTGTTCTGATCAGGCAGATGACGGTTATGCCATTGAGTCTAGCGCGCTTGCGGGGCAGGCGGACAGGCGAAAACTCGAATATCGGCGTAGCCTGTAGAAAGGTTCCCGACAGGAGGTTGCTGATGTACCACGCGATCCTCGCCGCGCTGCTTGTCGCCGCCATGCCCCTGGCCGAAGCGGCGGGCACGCCACCCCGGCTGAACACCCCGGTACCCGGTGCACCCGGCACGCCGACGCCCACGCCTTACCCGCAGATTACCCCGAGCGCGCCGCCCAAGGCCTACGACAGCACGCCGGGTGCGCCGCTGCTGCCACCGATGCCGGTGCCAGGGCCGCCCAAGGACCAGGAGTTGCCTGGTTTGCGCCAGGAGCCTCCTAAAACGCCTGTGCAGGATGATTGACTGTGGAATTTTGGGGCGCTATGCGCCCCCGGCATTCTCAAGCGATACCCAACTCGCCAAACACGAACGCATATTCCAGCGCCACATCGCGCAGCCCTTGGTATCGCCCGCTCATCCCGCCATGCCCGGCCCCCATCTCGGTCTTGAGCAGTAGCAGGTTGTCGTCGGTCTTGCGCGTGCGCAGGCGCGCCACCCATTTGGCCGCCTCCCAGTACTGCACGCGGCTGTCGTTGTAGCCGGCCACCACCAGCATGGCCGGGTAAGCCTGGGCGCTGACGTTCTCGTAAGGCGCATAGGCCTTGATGCGCTCATACACCTCGGGCTCTTCGGGGTTGCCCCATTCGTCGTACTCGGTGACGGTCAACGGCAGCTCGGGGTCGAGCATGGTATTGAGCACGTCGACGAACGGTACCTCGGCAATGGCGCAGCGGAACAGCTCAGGGCGCAGGTTGAGCACCGCGCCCATCAGCAGGCCACCGGCGCTGCCGCCGCTGATGGCCAGGCGCTCTGGCGCGGTCACGCCCTCGGCGATCAGGTGTTCGGCACAGGCGATGAAGTCGCTGAAGGTGTTGTGCTTGTGTTCCTGCTTGCCGGCGCGGTACCAGGCTTCACCCAGTTCGCCGCCACCGCGCACGTGGGCGATGGCGAAGGCCACGCCGCGTTGCAGCAGGCTCAGGCGGGCGTGAGAAAACCATGGGTCGAGGCTTTCGCCGTAGGCACCGTAGCCATACAGATAGAGCGGCACGGTCTTGTCCAGGTCTTCGCGGCGGCGCACCAGGCTGATCGGTACCTGGGTGCCATCCGGCGCAGTGGCCCACAGGCGCTGGCTGACGTAGTCGTCGGCGTCGAACTGGCCGAGCACCGGGGTCTGCTTGAGGACTTCCTGAGCACCTGTGGCCAGTTCCAGCTGGCGCACCTGGGCCGGGCGGTTGAGCGCTTCATAGCGCAGGCGCACGCGGCGGCTGGCGAACTCCAGGCTGTCCTGCACATACAGGCTGTAGGCTGCGTCGGGCAATTCGACCCGGTAGGGGGCCAGCCCCTGCGGGCGCACTTCGATGATCGGCAGGCCGCCTTCACGCAGGCTCAGGGTCAGCGCATCGGCATTCAGGCTCAGGCCTTCGAGCATGATGTCGTCGCGGTGCGCCACCAGCACCTGCCACTGGTCGCGGCTGGGGACCGGGGTGGCCGGGGCGTGGCAGAGGGCGAAGTTGATGCCGTCCTGGTTAGTGCGGATGAACCAGCGCCACTGGCCGTCGAGCTGGCCATGATCGGGGAAGTACTCATGGCCTTCGACCCGTGGCGCCAGGCAGCTGAACGCCGCCTGGGGCGTTTCGGCGTCGAGCACCCAGGCCTCGCTGGTGGTCTTGCTGTTGAGCAGCAGCACCAGCTGGCGCTCGGAGCTGGTGCGGTAGCAGTGCAGGAAGAAACGGCCGTCAGCCTCTTCGAACACCGTGCTCGCGTCCGCCTCGCCCAGGGTGTGACGGCGCAGGCGCCAGGGGCGATGGGTGTCGTCCAGCTCGGCGAAGAACAGCGTCTGGCTGTCGTTGGCCCAGGTCATGCTGCCGTCGCAATCGTCGAAGGGCAGGGCGGTCAGGTTGCCGCTGGTCAGGTCCTTGACATACAGGGTGTAGATTTCGTCGCCGCTGGTGTCGAGGCTGTAGGCCAGCAGGCGGTGGTCAGGGCTGACACTGAACGCGCCCAGCGACAGGAAGCCGCCGTTGGCCAGGGCGTTGGGGTCGAGCAGCAGTTGCTCCTGGCTTTCATCCACCGTGTTGGAGTCGTCCGCCGGGCGTGGGCAGCGGTAGTGGCGCGGGTACTCGTCGCCTGCGGTGGTGCGGGTGTAATAGAGGTATGGACCCCAGGGAGAGGGCAGCGACAGGTCGGTTTCGAGGATGCGGCCCTTGATCTCTTCGAACAACTGCTCGCGCAGCGGCGCCTGGTCGGCCAGGCAGGCCTCCTGATAGGCGTTTTCCGCCTGCAGGTAATCGAGCACTTCCTGGGTATCGCGCTGTTGCAGCCAGGCATAGGGATCGGCGGCCTGGTCCTGGCGGGCAATGGGGGGCTGGGGCTTGGTTGGCATCGGGGATCTCTTGACCGGGACAGGGAGACGCTGTCTGCGCCCTGAAAAGTGTTTATCATAGGCATCTCTTTGCCTGGCTTGCACGAACACCATGATCGAGAACGACTACACCTTCGCCTGGGGCCTCTACGCTGTCGCCGCGCTGGGCTGCCTGCTGGTGGGCTTCAAACTCACCGGCTGGATGTGGCGCTGGCTGCGTGAACCCCTGCGGGTGATCCTGGCGGTGCTGCTGCTGACGCCGACCATCGTCGACCCGGTCAAGGACAGCTTCGCCCCGGCGATCGCCATCACCGCCCTGGACCTGGCCTTCAAGGTCGGCAACAACGCCTGGCGGGCGATATCCGATTTCGCCATGTACGGCATGATCGCCTTCGGCGTGTACATCGTCTTCGTGCTGATCCGCTGGCCGCTGGAAAAGCGCGCCCGCGAGCGCCGGGCGCAGGCTGAAGCCGCCGCCGAGCGCCGTGCCGTCGAGGACAATGCCGTCACGGCGGGTGCGCCCATGGCTGCCGAGCGCCATGACCGTTACCGCAACGACCCGCCACCTGCCGCACCGGGCGGCGGCCGTGGCCGGGTCGAGCCACGGCTGTAAGCGGAGGCATCACCATGTGCGAACTGCTGGGCATGAGTGCCAACGTCCCCACCGACATCGTCTTCAGCTTTACCGGCCTGATGCAGCGTGGCGGGCGTACCGGCCCGCACCGCGACGGCTGGGGCATCGGTTTCTACGAAGGGCGCGGCCTGCGCCTGTTCCAGGACCCGGCCGCGAGCAGTGAGTCGGAGGTCGCCAACCTGGTACAGCGCTACCCGATCAAGAGCGAAGTGGTGATCGGCCATATCCGCCAGGCCAACGTCGGCCGCGTGTGCCTGTCCAATACGCACCCGTTCGTCCGCGAAATGTGGGGGCGCAACTGGTGCTTTGCGCACAACGGCCAGCTTGGCGAGTTCAAGGGCGAAGCGACCTTCTATCGCCCGGTGGGCGATACCGACAGCGAGGCCGCCTTCTGCGACTTGCTCAACCGTATCCGCGCGGCATTCCCCGAGCCGGTCGAGGTGGAACAGCTGCTGCCGGTGCTGGTCGAAGCCTGTGCCGGGTATCGCGGCAAGGGCGTGTTCAACTGCCTGCTCAGCGACGGCGACTGGCTGTTCTGCTTCTGCTCCACCAAGCTGGTACACATTACCCGGCGAGCGCCGTTTGGTGCTGCCCGCTTGAAGGATGTCGACCTGATCGTCGATTTTCATACCGAAACCACACCCAATGACGTGGTCACGGTCATCGCCACCGAGGCCCTGACCGAGAACGAGACCTGGCGGCGCTACGAGCCCGGCCAATGGGGCCTGTGGCGGCACGGCGAGTGCGTTTCGCAAGGCCAGAGCTAAGGACGCTGCATGTTCAGAAGTTACCTGCGGTTGCTGCTGTTCACCTTCGGCCTGTTGGCCGGTATCCAGGTGCCCGGGCTGGTCAAGGACTACAGCCAGCGGGCCGAGGCGCACCTGTTCGAATCGCGCCAGGCGCTGGATGGCTTCAAACAGACCGCCGAGCGCTTTTTCAACGGCGATCTGCAAGCCCTGGTGCGGCATTACCGGACCAGTGACGACCCGGTATTCCTCAGCGATGCCAACAGCATCGAGAGCCTGCTGATTCGCAATCAGCTGCTGGAAGACGAATGGCAGGCGCTGCAAGGGTCGTGGGTGAGCCGCACCTGGCATGTGCTGGTGCAGCCGGACCCGCAGCTGCGCGAAGAGACGCTCAAGGGCTACAGCTACCAGATCCTGCTGGTGCCTGAGGCGATCGGCTGGGGCGTCGGGGCCGGGTTCGTGCTGGCGTTCGTGGTCGAGAGCCTGTTGCTGGGGATCGGCTGGGTGATCCTTGGCGGGCGGCGGCGTGGGGCGGTGAAAGAAAGCTGGCGCTGATTTCTCTGGTGTCTGTGCCGGCCCTTTCGCGGGCAAGCCCGCTGCCACAGGGATATCACTGCCTTTGAGGGCGTGTGCAGTATCCTGTGGGAGCGGGCTTGCCCGCGAAGAGGCCGGTACAGGCAGAGCAGAACTGTCAGACCAGCACTATCCGTTGGCCACCCACATCCCGTGCATACCGCTCCAGCACTTGCCGGCACACGCCGACCACCTCGTCCACCAACGCCACCCCGGTCTGCCAGGCCACCACCAGCTCCAGGCTTGGAGGCGGCTGCAAACCTTTCAGCAACACCAGCTCCCCGCGGCTCAACTCCGTCTCCACCAATGCCGGTGGCAAGGCGCCAATCCCGAAACCATCACGCAGCAACCGGGTAATCGCCGCCACCGAGTTCACGCAGTTCAACCGCGGCGCCTCGGCCCCGGCACCCTGCAACAGGCTGAGTACCTCCTGGTGCGGCCGCGAGTTCTTCGAGAAGGTGACAATCCGCTCGCGGCCCAGCTCGGCCAACGAAGCGAAGTCGCGGTGGTACACGGAACCGGCCGCCACCACCCAACCCATCGGGTAGCGCGCCAGGTCCTGGCTGCGGATCGATTGCTCACGCAGCAGGTCGGTCTGCAGGATCACGTCCAGAAAGCCCTTCTGCAGCTGCTCGCGCAGGTTCAGCGCGGTGTCGGCGACCAGTTCGATCTCCACCTGCGGGTAGCGCTCGGTCAACTCTGCCACCAGCGCGCTCATCCAGGTGTGGATCACCGTATCCATCACCCCGACGCGAATACGCCCGACCTTGGCCCGGTCGCTGTCCAGCGACTGCTTCATAGCCTTGGCCGTTTCGAGCATGCGTTCGGCGTACTCCAGCACTTTGCCGCCCTCCGGCGTCAGGCTGACACCGCGGGAGTCGCGCAGCAGCAGCTTCACCCCGAGGTCGGCCTCCAGCGCGGCGATGCGGCTGGACACCGAGGCCTGGGTGGTGAACAGCTTCTCGGCAGTAAGGCGGAAGCTCTTGAGCCGGGCGACCCAGACGAAGGTTTCGAGGAAGCGAAGGTTCATGATCAGTTTTTCTTGTTCCAGACCGGCGGTTTTTCTCGTTGGACTCAGGCGGCACGGGCTCTGAACATGGCACTCAGGCCGCGACGCCCGACGTCGCCCATAAAACAATACCAACAAGCCGAGGCAAGCATGAACCCAAGCGGCGTGCAGCAGCAGGTGCAATCCCCTCCTTCGACCGGGCCGTTCGCCTGGTACCGCGACATCGACCAACAGCAACGCCGCACGTTCTGGAGCTGCAAGATCGGCTATGGCCTGGACGGCATGGACACGCAGATGCTCAGCTTCGTCATCCCGACACTGATCATGCTGTGGGGCATCAGCACCGCCGAAGCCGGGCTGATCCACACCAGCACGCTGATCGCCTCGGCCGTCGGTGGCTGGGTCGCCGGCATCCTCTCCGACCGCATTGGCCGCGTGCGCACCCTGCAGCTGACGGTACTGTGGTTCGCCTTCTTCACCTTCCTCTGCGGCTTTGCCCAGAACTATGAACAACTGCTGATCGCCCGCACCCTCATGGGCTTCGGTTTCGGCGGTGAATGGACCGCCGGCGCGGTGCTGATCGGTGAGGTCATCCGTGCCCAGGACCGCGGCAAGGCCGTGGGCATGGTGCAGTCGGGCTGGGCCATTGGTTGGGGCCTGACGGCGATCCTGTATGCGCTGCTGTTCTCCTGGTTGCCGCCGGAGCAAGCTTGGCGCGCGCTGTTCCTGCTGGGCCTGGTGCCGGCGATCTTCGTGATCTTCGTCCGCCGGCTGGTCAAGGACCCGGAGGTGTATCGCCAGGCCAAAGCCGGGGAAAGCGCCGAAGCGCCGTCGCATTTCTACGAGATTTTCGCCCCCGGCATGCTCTGGACCACCGTGCGCGCCTCGTTGCTGACCACCGGTGCGTTGGGTGGCTACTACGCCATCACTTCGTGGCTGCCGACGTTCCTCAAGAACGAGCGCGGCCTGAGCGTGCTCGGTACCGGCGGCTACCTGGCGATGGTGATCGTCGGTTCGTACATCGGGTATGTGGTCAGCGCGTACCTGTCCGACCTGCTGGGGCGCAAGAAGAACTTCATCCTGTTCGCTGTGGGCTCGTTCATCATCGTGCTGTTGTACACGCAGATGCCGGTCAGCGATGGCGTGATGTTGTGGCTCGGATTCCCGCTGGGCTTCTTCGCCTCGGGCATCTTCAGCGGCATGGGCGCGTTCCTCACCGAACTGTTCCCGACCCGGGTACGTGGCTCGGGGCAGGGCTTCTGCTACAACATCGGCAAGGTCATCGCCGCCCTGTTCCCGCTGCTGATCGGCCTGCTCGGCGAGAAGATTCCCCTGGGCCTGGGCATCGGCGTGTTCTCGGCGGTGTCGTATGGCGTGGTGATCGTGGCGGCGCTGAGCCTGCCGGAAACACGCGGCAAACAACTTCAGGCGCGCTAAGGTAGGCCTATGAACATCGACACGGGAGCACGTCAGGTGAAACCCCTGCTACTCAATTGCGACATGGGCGAGAGTTACGGCAGCTGGCGCATGGGCCTGGATGCCGAGGTGATGCCCTATATCGACTGCGCCAACATCGCCTGCGGCTACCACGCCGGTGACCCGAGCATCATGCGCCGCACCGTGGCCATGGCGCTGGAACACGGCGTGACCATCGGCGCCCATCCGGCCTATCCGGACCTGGTTGGCTTCGGCCGCCGCTCCATGGCCTGCAGCCCTGAAGAAATCCGCGACCTGCTGCATTACCAGATCGGCGCCCTGGACGGCATCTGCAAGGTGCTCGGCGGCCGCGTGGCCTATGTGAAGCCACACGGCGCGTTGTACAACGACATGATGGCCGACCCGCTCAAGCTGCGCACCGTGCTGGAAGCCGTGGCGGCCTATGGTAGCGGCCTGCCGCTGATGCTCATGGCCACTGCCGACAATAGTGCGGCCCAGGCCCTGGGCGATGAAATCGGCGTGCCGCTGTGGTTCGAAGCCTTCGCCGACCGCGCCTACACCGCCAGCGGCCACCTGGTCTCGCGGCGCCTGCCGGGCGCGGTGCACCATGACCCGGCGCGGGTGGTCGAGCAGGCCCTGCGCCTGGCCCGTGGCGAAACACTGGTGGCGGATGATGGCAGCGCGCTGAAGCTGGCAGCCAGCACTGTCTGCGTGCATGGCGACAACGACAGTTCGGTGGCGGCCGTGCGGCAGATCCGCCAGGCCCTTGATGCGCTGGAGGCGCGATGAAGCTGCGTATCGAAGCCGTGGCCATCGACAGCCTGATGGTGCGCCTGTTCGACCGTATCGACGAGGCCAACATGCCGTGGATACTGGCCGCCAGCCAACGCCTGAGCGCGGCGTTCGGCGTGCACCTGGTGGATCTGGTGCCGTCCTACACCACGTTGATGCTGCAATCTGACCTGCCGCCAGGCGAGGCGAGGGCGCTTGTCGGCCAGGCGCTGGACGGCTTGCAGCCAGATATCGGCAGCGCTGGGCGGCGCCATGAAATCCCGGTGTGGTACGACGCCAGCGTCGGCCCGGAACTGCCCGTGCTGGCGGCACGCAGCGGGCTCAGCGAAGCCGAGGTGATCCGCCTGCACAGCGAACGCGACTACCCGGTGTTCGCGCTTGGCTTCGCCCCTGGCTTCGGCTTCATGGGGCTGGTCGACGAGCGCCTGGCCAGCCCGCGCCTGAGCACCCCGCGCAAGCGCGTGGCGGCCGGCAGTGTCGGCATCGCCGAACGCCAGACGGCGGCTTACCCGGCGGTGTCGCCAGGTGGCTGGAACCTGATCGGGCGCACGCCGGTGCGCCTGTTCGACCGCGAACGTGAGGGCTACAGCCTGCTGCAGCCGGGCGACCGGGTGCGCTTCGTGGCGGTGTCGCGGGCCGAATTCGTGGCCTTGGGCGGTGATGTGGAGGTGCAGGCATGAAGCAGTTGAAGATCGAGGCCAGCACCGCCTTGTGCCAGTTGCAGGACGCCGGGCGTTTTGGCGTGCGCCACCTGGGTGTGACCCAGGGTGGCGCGCTGGATTGGGTGGCGATGCATTGGGCCAACTGGCTGTTGGGTAACCCGCTGGGAGCGCCCGTGGTCGAGGTGGCGCTGGGTGGTTTTACCCTGGTGGCGGAGCAGGATTGCGTGCTGGCGCTGGCCGGGGCAGACCTGGAGGCGCGGGTGGATGATCTGCCACTGCTGCCATGGCGCAGCTTCAAGCTGGTCAAAGGGCAGCGTTTGACCCTGAAGCAGCCAAAGCAAGGGGTGCGGGCGTATCTGGCAGCGCCGGGCGGGTTTCTCGGTGAGGGTGTGCTGGGCAGCTGCGCCACGGTCGTGCGTGAGGAGTTGGGTGGTATCGATGGGCGAGGCAAGGCACTTGAGAAAGGCCAGAGCCTGACGTTTGTTGGCGATTCACCGGCCCTGCGCGAGGTGCCAGCGACCTTGCGTCCGGGCTATGCTCAAAAACCTGTGCTCGACCTGGTGATGGGCGCGCAGATCGGTGACTTCAGCGGGACCAGCCTGTTCGAGGCGTTCAACCGTGACTGGACGCTGGACAGCCGCGCTGACCGAATGGGTATCCGCCTGTTGGGGCCTGAGTTGGTCTACCAGGGGACACCAATGATTTCCGAAGGGATTCCGCTGGGGGCGGTTCAGGTGCCACCTGACGGGCAGCCGATCGTGCTGCTCAACGATCGGCAGACCATCGGCGGTTATCCACGCTTGGGGGCGTTGACGCCGTTGGCGTTGGCGCAGCTGTCGCAGTGCATGCCAGGGGCGGTGGTGCGGTTCCGGGCGGTGGTGCAGGACGAGGCCTGGCGGGAGCAGCAGCGTTACCTGGACCGTTGGTTGTAAGGCCGCTGGCTCTTTCGCGGGCTCGCCCGCTCCCACAGGTATCGCGCAAACCTTTGGGCCTGCGGGGGACCTGTGGGAGCGGGCGAGCCCGCGAAGAGGCCGGTACCGGCAAAATCACTTGGACAGGTAACGCATGCCTTCCTCCAACCCCTGCAAGGTCAGCGGATACATCTTGTCCTCGATCAGATCCCGCACCAGATGCGTCGATGCCGTGTAATCCCAGGCCTGCTTCGGATAAGGGTTGATCCAGATGACTTTCTTGAATTTCTCCATGAAGCGCTGAATCCACACATACCCGGCTTCTTCGTTCCAGTGCTCCACGCTGCCACCCGGTTGGGTGATCTCGTAGGGCGCCATGGCCGCATCGCCGACAAACACCACCTTGTAATCATCGCCGTACTTGTGCAGCAGGTCGAAGGTGGAGAAGCGTTCTGACGTACGGCGCAGGTTGTTCTTCCACACCGACTCATAAACGCAGTTGTGGAAGTAGTAGTACTCCAGGTGCTTGAACTCGGTCTTGCAGGCCGAGAACAGCTCTTCGCAGACTTTGACGTGGGCGTCCATCGAGCCGCCGATGTCGAACAGCAACAGCAGTTTCACCGTGTTGCGCCGCTCCGGGCGCATCTGGATGTTCAGCAGCCCGGCGTCACGTGCGGTGTGGTCGATGGTACCGTCGATGTCCAGCTCTTCAGCGGCGCCTTCGCGGGCGAACTTGCGCAGGCGGCGCAGGGCCAGTTTGATGTTGCGCGTGCCCAGTTCGACCTGGTCGTCGAGGTTTTTGTACTCGCGCTGGTCCCAGACCTTGACCGCCTTGCCCTGGCGCTTGCCGGCCTCGCCGACGCGGATGCCTTCGGGGTTGAAACCGCCCGAGCCGAACGGGCTGGTGCCGCCGGTGCCGATCCACTTGTTGCCGCCGGCGTGGCGCTCCTTCTGTTCTTCGAGGCGCTTCTTGAATTCCTCGATGAGCTTGTCCAGGCCGCCCAGCGACTGGATCTGTGCGCGTTCCTCGTCGGTGAGCGAGCGCTCGAACTCCTTGCGCAGCCATTCATCGGGGATCAGCGCCTCGATGTGCTGGTCGAGGTTTTCCAGGCCCTTGAAGTAGGCGGCGAAGGCGCGGTCGAACTTGTCGAAGTGGCGCTCGTCCTTCACCAGGATGGCGCGGGCCAGGTAGTAGAACGCGTCCATGTCGGCGAACACCACGCCTTTCTGCAAGGCGTGGTGCAGGTCGAGCAATTCGCGCACCGATACCGGCACCTTGGCCGCGCGCATTTCATTGAACAGGTTGAGCAGCATGGCCCGGCTCCTGTCAGCGGTTGCCGCGCCGGCTCATGAAAGCCAGGCGCTCGAGCAGCGTCACGTCCTGCTCGTTCTTCACCAGGGCACCTGCCAGCGGCGGGATGGCCTTGGTCGGGTCGCGTTCGCGCAGCACGGCTTCGCCGATGTTGTCGGCCATCAGCAGCTTGAGCCAGTCGACCAGTTCGGAAGTGGAGGGCTTTTTCTTCAGGCCCGGCACCTTGCGCACGTCGAAGAACACATCCAGTGCCTCGCTGACCAGCGACTGGCTGATGTTCGGGTAGTGCACGTCGACGATCTGCTGCAGGGTGGCGCGGTCGGGGAAGGCGATGTAGTGGAAGAAGCAGCGGCGCAGGAAGGCGTCGGGCAGCTCTTTTTCGTTGTTGGAGGTAATGATGATGATCGGGCGCTGCCTGGCCTTGATGGTCTCGTCGATTTCGTAGACGTAGAACTCCATCTTGTCGAGTTCCTGCAGCAGGTCGTTGGGGAACTCGATGTCGGCCTTGTCGATCTCGTCGATCAGCAGGATCACCCGCTCGTCGGCCTCGAAGGCCTCCCACAGCTTGCCTTTCTTCAGGTAGTTGCGCACGTCGTGGACCTTGTCCACACCCAGCTGCGAGTCGCGCAGGCGGCTGACCGCGTCGTACTCGTACAGGCCCTGGTGGGCCTTGGTGGTGGACTTGATGTGCCAGGTGATCAGGCGTGCGCCGAACGAGGCGGCGAGCTGCTCGGCGAGCATGGTCTTGCCGGTGCCGGGCTCGCCCTTGACCAACAGGGGGCGTTCGAGGGTGATGGCCGCGTTGACCGCCAGTTTCAGGTCGTCTGTGGCGACGTAGTCGCGGGTGCCTTCGAACTTCATGGTTTATTCCTCTGCGGGGTGCCGGTGCCGGCCTCTTCGCGGGCAAGCCCGCTCCACAGAATTCAAGCCTGTGGTGATGCTGTGGGAGCGGGCTTGCCCGCGAAGAGGCCAGTACAGACAACACATGTTTGTGATTTGCCACCGACTATAACGCGGGCCTCAGCAGCTGGAAACGCAGACCGGGTATTCAGTCCCTGAATGGCTCGTCACGCCTGCTCAGTCGGACTTGGGTGGTGGCTGCTCGTAGCGTGCATTGAATGCCTGGATGAAGCCGTTGCGCAGAATCTGCAGAAACGCTTCGAAGGCGCTGATGTTCTGTTGATGCACGCTACCGCTGAGCTCCACGCGGGTGGCGAACTGGTTTTTCGGCTGGTTCTTCAGCACTGTCTCGCTGGCCCCCACCAGTGCTTCCCAGATCGAGCGGAAGAGGTTCTTGTTCTTGTTCTCCACGTCCTGCTGCCAGTCGAACACGTCGACATCGCGCAGTAACGGCTTGATGTAGCCATGCAGCCGGCCGTCTTCGGCCTGGGCCTCGATGACCAGGTCGCCGTGCCCGGCATTGAAGTCGAACTTGCCGTAGGCGCTGGAAAAATCGTTGAGCTTGCGCAGTTCGATGCCGGTGGCGCGCAGGCGGAACTCGAAATCGTCGAAATCACTGAACGGGTCGAAGGTGGCGCGGCTCTCGACCTTGGCATCGCCCAGCAGCAGGGCGCTGGCGTCGAAGCTGGCATCGCGCCGGCCCTTTTCGTCGCGCACGTTGGTCAGGTTGCGGATGTTGGCTTCGAGTTGCGTGGCCTTGAGGTCGACCGGTGGCTTGGAGGTGAAGTTGCGAAAGGTCAGCGTGCCATTTTCGATCTGCACTTCGTTGAGGGTGATCGGCAGCAGTTTCTCCAGCTGCTGCCGCCAGTCGGTGCCCCGACCGGTCTGCGAGGCCTGCTTGCTGCCACCGTCGACGAAGTTGAGCTCGGGGCGCCTGAAGGTCACCTTGGCCACCACGGCCTTGTCGTAGATCAGTGCATGCCAGCTCACCGACAGGTCGATCAACGGCGCGTCCAGCAGCGGCACCGGCAACTTGCCGGTGGTCTTGACGATCTTCAGGCCATTGATCTGGTAGGCGCCGCGCCACCAGGCCAAATCGACGTCGGCCACTTGGCCGCGGTACTCGCCCATGTGGGCAAGCTTGTCGTTCAGGTAATCGCGTACCAGGTAGGGCAGGGCCAGCTGCAAGGCCACCAGCAGCACGATCAGGCTGGCCAGGCCAATCAGCGGCCAGCGATAGCGAGCTTTCATTACGGGGCTCTCCGCGGCGGGTTGCACGGTTGACCGCAGGCAAAGCCTGGGAGTTCGAACAGGCTTTACTGGCCACCGGGGCAGGCTTACCCTTTAAGTCTTTCCCTGCTTCTTCTCATGTTCAAGGACCCTGCCATGAGCCGTATCTTTGCAGACAACGCCCACTCCATCGGCAACACGCCGCTGGTGCAGATCAACCGCATTGCCCCGCGTGGGGTGACCATCCTGGCCAAGATCGAAGGGCGCAACCCGGGCTACTCGGTCAAGTGCCGGATCGGCGCGAACATGGTCTGGGACGCCGAGAGCAACGGCAAGCTCAAGCCGGGCATGACCATCGTCGAGCCGACGTCGGGCAACACCGGTATCGGCCTGGCGTTCGTCGCCGCCGGCCGTGGCTACAAGCTGATCCTGACCATGCCGGCGTCGATGAGCCTCGAGCGACGCAAGGTGCTCAAGGCGCTGGGGGCAGAACTAGTGCTGACTGAGCCGGCCAAGGGCATGAAGGGCGCCATCGAGAAAGCCAACGAAATCGTCGCCTCCGACCCTGCCCAGTACTTCCTGCCGGGGCAGTTCGAGAACCCGGCCAACCCGGCGATCCACGAAAAGACCACCGGGCCGGAGATCTGGAACGACACCGACGGCGCGGTCGACGTGCTGGTTGCCGGCGTTGGCACCGGCGGCACCATTACCGGCGTGTCGCGCTACATCAAGCACACCCAGGGCAAGTCGATCCTGTCGGTGGCGGTCGAGCCGGTGGCTTCGCCGCTGATCAGCCAGACCCTGGCCGGCGAAGAACTCAAGCCCAGCCCGCACAAGATCCAGGGTATTGGCGCCGGTTTCGTACCGAAAAACCTCGACCTGTCGATCGTCGACCAGGTCGAGACCGTGACCGACGAAGAGTCCAAGGCCATGGCCATTCGCCTGATGCAGGAAGAAGGCATCCTCTGCGGCATTTCCTGTGGCGCGGCCATGGCCGCCGCGGTGCGCCTGGCCGAGAAGCCGGAAATGCAAGGTAAGACCATCGTCGTAATCCTGCCCGACTCGGGCGAGCGTTACCTGTCCAGCATGCTGTTCAGTGACCTGTTCAGCGAGCAGGAAAACCAGCAGTAATCAGCCTTGCCGCTGATCCGGCGCAACATTCGGCGGCCTGGTTTATTGCAAAATCTTCATGAGTGAGATCCCGCCCAGGTTGTTTTTACCGGGGCGGGATGGGTTTATGATGGCCGGATGATTTTTCTGGGAGCAGGCAGCGCTGGCCTGCGTCCTATCCAAGGAGTGATGCATGACCTTTTCCTTCCTCGCCAAGGCAGGTGTGCTGCTGGTGTTCTTCGGCAGCGTGCTCTACGTGCACCTGCGCGGCAAGGCGCGCCTGCCGGTACTGCGCCAGTTCGTCAACCATTCGGCGCTGTTTGCCCCTTATAACAGCCTGATGTACCTGTTCTCCGGCGTGCCGTCCAGGCCTTACCTGGACCGCCAGCGCTTCCCCGAGCTGGACGTGCTCAAGGACAACTGGCAGGTGATCCGCGAGGAGGCCATGCGCCTGTTCGACGAGGGGTACATCCGTGCCGCCGAAAAGGACAACGACGCCGGCTTCGGCTCGTTCTTCAAGAAAGGCTGGAAGCGCTTTTACCTGAAGTGGTACGACAAACCGCTGCCGTCTGCCGAAGCCCTGTGCCCGAAAACCGTCGAGCTGGTCAGCAGCATTCCCAACGTCAAGGGTGCGATGTTCGCCCTGCTGCCCGGTGGCAGCCACCTGAACCCGCACCGCGACCCGTTTGCCGGCTCGCTGCGCTACCACCTGGGCCTGTCGACCCCAAACTCCGACGCCTGCCGCATCTACGTCGATGGTGAGGAATACGCCTGGCGCGATGGCGAGGACGTGATGTTCGACGAGACTTACGTGCACTGGGTGAAGAACGAAACCGACGTGACCCGGGTGATCCTGTTCTGTGACATCGAGCGCCCGCTGAGCAGCCCGCTGATGACCCGCATCAACCGCAAGGTCAGTGCGTTCCTCGGCCGCGCCACCGCGCCGCAGAACACCGATGACGAGCGTGTGGGCGGGATCAACCAGGCCTATGCCTGGAGCAAGCGTTTCAGCAACAAGATCAGCACCCGCGTGAAGCAGTTCAAGCGTGCCAACCCCAAGGCCTACCGCATCCTGCGACCGGTGCTGGCGGTGGTGGTGGCTTACGTGCTGTACCGCTGGTTGTTCTGATTGCTGTTCCGGCCTCTTCGCGGGTAAACCCGCTCCCACAGGTAGTGCACAGGCTTCAAGTACTGCGCGATTCCTGTGGGAGCGGGTTTACCCGCGAAGAGGCCGGACCAGGCTATTGCCCAAGCCTGAATTCACCGCTATATTCCAGAACACTTCTCTTCCCTGAAGACCCCGATCATGCCAGCCATCCCCTCCACCACAAGCTTTGCCATCGCGCCAGTCGCGGGCATGGTCGTGCGTGGCAGCCAGCAGCCGGCCATGATCAGTCACTACCCACCACCACCTGTCAGTGGCGTCGTAGGCGGCGTAGCTCCGCCTCCTTGCGTGGTCGTGCTGGGCTGATCGGCTTCTGGCCGCATCCCTTCGCACCCGCAACCTACTGAACACGGCCGGCACCTTCCCTCGCTGAAGTTCACGCCCGCCGTCTGGCTTATTCGCCTCATATCAGGTGGCAATACATGTCTGTCTTCAACAAAGCATCCGTGGCCTCGGCGGCCACCACCAGCCTGTTCGTCCTGCTCTGGAGCAGCGGCGCCATTGTTTCCAAACTCGGCCTGGCCCATGCCAGCCCCTTCGCCTTCCTGCTGCTGCGTTCGGCGCTGGCCCTGAGCGGCCTGCTGCTGATCGGGCCGTTGCTCGGCCTGCGCTGGCCGCGCAGCAGGGGGGCGACCCTGCGCGCCCTGGGCACCGGCTGTGTACTGCTCGGCGCCTACCAGATCTTCTACCTGATGGCGCTCAACACCCATGTCACCCCCGGCGTGATGGCCACGGTCATGGGCGTGCAACCGATCCTCACCGTGGTGCTGATGGAGCGCCAGCGCTCCTGGAGCCGCTTGTTCGGCCTGGGCCTGGGGCTTGCTGGGTTGGTGATGGTGGTTTACCAGGGCATCAACCTCGGCGGGGTATCGTTGCTCGGCATGCTGTTCGCCCTGCTGGCGCTGGCCAGCATGACCTTCGGTTCGATCCTGCAGAAGCGCATCACTGACAACCCCATGGGCACGCTGCCGTTGCAGTACATCGCCGGCTTCGCCATGTGCGCGGTGTTCGCGCCGCTGCAACCGTTGCAGGTGGAATGGACGGGCGGCTTTGTCGGCGCGCTGCTGTGGATGGGATTGGTGGTGTCGTTGCTGGCCACGTTGCTGCTGTACCGGCTGATCGCCAAGGGCAACCTGGTCAACGTTACCAGCCTGTTCTACCTGGTGCCGGCAGTGACCGCGGTGATGGACTTGCTGATCTTCGGCAACCGCCTGGCGCCGTTGAGCCTGCTGGGCATGGGGCTGATCGTGGTCGGCCTGCTGTTCGTGTTCCGCAAGCCGGCCGCACGGCTGGCCGAGGCGTAAGGCCTAGCGGAACTCTTCGGGGATGGCGTGGCGCAACACGCCTTCCTCGAAGTCCAGGATGCCGGCTTCGCGTTGGGTCAGCAGGTAGTAGAGCAGGGTGTCGAGGGGCCGTGATGGCGGGACTTCGACGGCCAGCAACCGTACGGCTGGCTCGGCGTGGCATGGGCAGCCGAAATCCTCGAGCGCGGCACGCACGGGTTCGACCTCGGTGGCGTGCTTTACCCGAATACGCAACACCGAGGCGCCGCCGCTCTGTTGCAAGCCCTGGAACCAGACCTGCTCGCCGTCCTGGGTGGTGCTGATGAGGTCACCGGGGGCGATGCCGTAGGCATAGAAAGGCGTGCTGTCGACCTGGTAGCCGCTGGCGGTGCGCTTCGCCCAGAGGCCTTCGACCGAGGCTGGCGGGTAGCCGTTGGCGTCCTGCTCCAGGCGCCAGAGCACGATCTTGTAGTCGGAGGGCATGTTCGGGGTTCAGCTGCGAAAGGCCGGCCATGGTAATGCCCTTCGTGCCGGTTTGTCTGTACCGGCCTTCCCGCCGGTACAGCCAACACCCACCTCAGAAGTAGTAGCCGATGTTGATGTTGGTCCGGTAATACCAGTCATTGCTGCCCACCGAGCTGGTGCTGGTCCACCCGGTGCCATTCTCCGCCCCACCGAACGGGTTGGCGTTGCGCGCCCAGCTCAGGTCGACCCAGGCCATGATCGGCATCGCCAGGAACTGCATGCCCACCGTGAACATCTGCGAGTCGTCCCAGTCGCGCTTGTCCTTCATCATCCGGCTGTAGTCGGTATACAGCTTGACCTTTTTCAGCTGCCCCAGACCCGGTGTGTAAATGTCATAACCGACGTTGAGCGCGGCGATGGTCGCCCTGGAGGCGATCAGGTAGGCCGGGGTCAGGCCGTTGCCGCCCATCAACACGGTGTCGTTGCTGACGCCGGCCGGGTTGCGTGGGTCGTATTCATAGCGGATGGCCTGGCCGGTGATGGTCCAGTTGCCCCGGTTGACCAAGGCATGCACACCCGCCGCCCAGTAGTCGCCGTTGTCGTGGGTGGTGGCGTTGTACAGCTCGGCGCCGGCCAGGGAGGCACCGAGTTCGGTCTTCCAGCCTTCGCCGGTGAAGGTGCGGGCGACCCGGGCGTTGACCTGGTTGCGTTTTTCGTTGTCCTGGCGCGACTGGGTGACGGCCACGGCGTTGTCGTCCAGGTCGCTGAAGCGGCCGACTTCCGGCGAATAGCGGATGCCCGTGGGCAGCATGCGCGGGAAGTAGCCCAGCTGCAGGTCCCAGTCGCGGTCCTTGTAGCTGTACTTGAGGCCCGTGCCGGCGCTGACGCCATAACCCATGAAGAACGGGATGTGGTAGCTCCAGCCGAATTGCGGGTAGGGCTCCAGGCCGAACGGCTTGAGCGGGGCCCCCAATTGCAGGTTGGACTGCGCATCGATGCGGTAGCCGACGAAACCGCGGTCGATGGCGCGCTTGCCGTCGTCCTGGAACCAGTAGCCTGCGTCGGCGAACAGTTGGCGGTGGCGGGCCTGGACGTCGAGGCGGAAGGTGTCGAAGAGCAAGCGGCCGTTGTTTTCGGTGGTGTCCCAGTGCTCGTCGCGGTAATTGACCCGCAGGGCGCCGCCGATGTCCAGGCTGCTCTGGCCGTCATCGCTGCGCCAGGCGATGTGCGGGACGGGCTTGGGTGTGCTGGGTGGCTGGTCGGGGGCCGCCGGGCCGGGTTCTGAGGCGAAGGTGGAGCCAGTGGTGACGAGCAGACCGAGTGTGATCAGGTATCTGTTCATGCTGTGCCCTGCAAGGTTGGGCAGTTTTCGCAGGCAGCAGCGGGCCCTCACCGCCTTGATGGGGTGTTCTCCGAGGGGTAGCTGGCTAAACGCGAAAACTGAGGGTGGTTTTATTCTTCTGGTTTTTGCTGTGTCTGTGCCGGCCTATTCGCGGGTAAACCCGCTCCCACAGGAGCATCACAGATTCTGAGTACTGCGCAGTACCTGTGGGAGCGGGTTCACCCGCGAAAGGGCCCTTACAGGCAGATCAGAGGTCGAGCACCAGGCGTCGGCTCTTGCAGCCCGAAACACACACCATCATCGAACCATTGGCCGCCCGCTCGGCCTTGGTCAGCACGCCGTCGCGGTGGTCGATATCGCCTTCCAGCACCCGTGTCTCGCACGAGCCGCACACGCCCTCGCGGCAGCTGTAATCGATAGCGCAACCGGCTTCGAGCAGCACGTCCAGCAGGTTCAGCCCAGGCTCGACAGTGAGCGTCTTGCCGCTCTTGCTCAATTCGACGCTGTAGCTGTCCAGGGCATCGTCGGCCGCCGCCACTTCCACTGCGGTAAAACGCTCGATATGCGCATGCTCGTACCCCAGCTGCTGGCACACCGCCTCGAACGCCTCGAGCATCGGTGTCGGCCCGCAGCAGTAGAAGTGCGTGTCGCTGCTGCGGCCTGCCAGGTAATGCGCCAGGTCCGGCAGCGAGCCCTTCTCGTCGTTGAAGTGGTACACCACCTTCGCCCCCAGTTCCGCCAGCGGCTCCAGCAACGCCGCCTCGCGCCGCGAGCGGGCGCAGTAGATCAGCTCGGCCGGGCGCCCCAGTGCCAGCAACTGGCGGAACATGCAGTAGATCGGCGTAATGCCGATACCGCCGGCCACCAGCGCGCTGTGGCTGGCGCGGGTATCGAGGGCGAAGTTGTTGCGCGGCTGCGAAATGGTCAGTTGCGTGCCAACCCGCAGTTGCTCATGCACATAGCGCGAGCCGCCGCGGCTGCTGCGGTCGCGCAGGATGCCGACCACGTAGCGCCCCATTTCGCTCGGTGAATTGAGCAGCGAATAGCTGCGCACCAGGCCGTTGGGCAGGTGCAGGTCGATGTGCGCGCCGGCCTCGAACGGGGCGAACACGGTATCGCCCCAGGGGCGAAGCTCGACACTGATGATGCCGTCGGCTTCATGGCGCAGGGTGTGCACCCGCGCGCTGACTGTGGATGCGTTGGACATCGCTCACCTCACGGCAGTTGTTTGGCTTCGATCAGGGCCAGCTGTTCCTTGGCCTTGCCTTTCAGGTAGCGGCGCAGGCGCACCACCCCCAGATCATGTTGATACAGGCTCTCGCGCTGGTTGGCGTCCGGCTCCATGAACTCCAGCAGCACCCGGTCCTGCTCCAGCACTGCCCAGTGGCGTGCCTCCAGGCGGTTCTTGTAGAGGAAGCGCCAGGTGTCGCGCTGCCAGCCGGTCAGCGGTCGGGCACGCCAGTGGAACACCGCCGCCAGGGCGCGGCTGCTCGGGGTGTAGCTGCCGATGATGGTGAAGTTGCCGCCTGGGCCGCCGGTTTTCGGGTAAGGGATTTCCAGGCGCAGCCAGTGGCAGCCGTTGTCGAGGAACTCGGTCCAGTCGAAGTTGACCCCGCGCTGGCCTTCCTTCTCGAAGAAGAAGCCCTGTTCGGTGTCGCGGGTGACGAATTTGGCGGTGGCTTCGCCTTCGCTCATCGAGTGCGACATCTTGTGCAGGTAGGTGCCGTGCATCGGGTCCATGACGTTGTCGAGCACATAGCGGTAGTCGCCTTTCCACTCGGTGTAGCAGAGGAAGCTGCTCCACTGAGGCGACGTCAACTGCTCAGGGAGCACCAGTTCGGGCGGGGAATCCAGGTGTGGGTCGGTGGCATTGAACACGAAGATCGCCCCGGCCGCTTCGCGGGTATGGAACATCCGCGTCGGACGGCTGCCTTCAAGCTTGCAGCCCGGGCTGCCGGGCACCTTGGTGACGGTGCCATCGCAGCGCACTTCGACGCCGTGGTACGGGCACTGCAGGCGGTCACCCAATACCGGCCCCTGGGACAGCGGCGCGCCGCGGTGAGGGCAGTGGTCTTCGAGGGCGTGGACACTGCCATCGTTGTCGCGCCACAGGGCGATCTTGTAGCCCAGCCGGCGGATCGACAGCGGCCGCTCGCCGAGCAGTTCCGACGGTAGCACAGGGAACCAGAGGTCTTTCAGGCCGTTGGCCAGATGCTGTTCAACAGGGTCGACGGTTACGTGCATGTTCATCTTGTTCTACCTCCAGCGGGTCAGTCGCCCAGCCGTGCCATCAGGGTTTTGAATGCGTCTTCGGTCCATTCGCCGCGGGTCAGCGGGCAGGGCGGGCCGGCCAGGTTCAAGTGGGCGAGCAGTTCGCCCAGCTCACTCACGCCATTGCCGTAGGCGCGCTCGATCGAGTCGCCCAGCAGGTCTTCGAACGGGGTGTTTGGGCGTTTGCGCGCCTGGTGGGGCTGCAGGTAGACCTCGGTGCTGCTCATGGGATGGCCCTCAGTTGTTCTTGGGTTTGTCGGTGAGGAATTTGCCTTGTGGCGCTTCAGCGTGCTGCTGGCGCCGGGTGTTGCCGTCGATGCCGCCGGCGATCGCCCATTCGGCGAATACCGTCGGCCCAGGTTCGAACTCGCGCGGTTGCCAATCGCCGGTCAGTTGGTCTTCGTCGGCGTAGTACTCCACCAGCGCACCGGCCGGGTTCTTGAAGTACCAGAAAAATGCCGACGACACCGGGTGACGGCCCGGGCCGATTTCGGTGGCCCAGCCACAGCGTGAGATGTGCATGCCGCCACCGAACACTTCGTGCAGGTCGCGTACGGTGAACGCCACGTGGTTGAGCCCGGCGCGCGGGGCCGGCAGTTGCAGCATGAACAGGTCGTGGTGGCCGCCTTCCTCGGCGGTGCGCAGGAAGGCGCCGCGATTCGGGTAGCGGTCCGAGGCCTGGAAGCCGAAACGCTCGTGGTAGAAGGCCTCGCAGGCGTTGACGTCGGTGACGAAGAACACCACGTGGCCGACTTCGATGGGCGTGGCGCGTTCGTACACCGGCGCCGGCTTGTTGATCCGGCCCTTGGTCTGCCAGGTGTTGTGGCCGCTGCACTCGAGTTCCAGCGGGCGCTTGCGGGTGACCTGCAGGCGGATCGCCAGGCCGTTGGGGTCGGTGCAACCGATACGGCCATTGCCTTCGACGAAGCCCGGGTCGTTGGCGATGCGCTGGCTGTACAGCGCAAGGTCGGCCTGGCTTTCCACGCCCCACACCACTTCGCGCACGGTCGAGCCGGGTTCGATGGCCGGCGGCAGGCCGGGCTTGTCGATGGCGGCCAGGACCACGCGGCAGCCATTGAGGGTTTCGAAGACGATTTCATCGTCGCCGGTGCTGACCTGGTTCAGGCCCCAGTCGCTGAAGAACCGAGCGCTGGTGGCCAGGTCCTCCACGCCGTAGGTGACTTCATCGATGCCCAGTACGCTCATTGCCCTGCCTCCACGCCGGCCCAGGCCAGCGGCTGTTCGTTCATGCCCCAGTAGAGGCTCTTCTGTTCCATGTACTGCAGAATGCCCAGGCGGCCCTTTTCGCGGCCCAGGCCGCTGTCGCGCCAGCCACCGAACGGGGTCGAGATGGAGAACTGCTTGTAGGTGTTGACCCACACCGTGCCGGCCTGCAGCTTGCGGCCCAGTGCCCAGGCGCGCTTGTAGTCGCGGCTCCAGATGCCGGCGGCGAGGGCATACAGGCTGTCATTGGCTTGCTCGACCAGTTCGGCTTCGTCGTCAAAGGGCATGGCTACCAGAACCGGGCCGAAGATCTCCTCCTGGCACACCTGCTGCTGGTTACCCAGCCCTTCGAGGATGGTCGGCGGGTAGAAAAAGCCCTGATCGTACAAGCCGCCGCTCGGGCGCTGGCCACCCAGGCGCAGGCGGCCGCCTTCGGCCAGGCCCAGGGCCACGTAGCGCTCCACCGACTCGCGGTGCGCGGCACTGATCAGCGGGCCCATCTGGGTGCGTTCGTCGGCCGGGTCGCCCAGGCGCAGTTGCGCAGCGCCAGCGCTCAGGCGCGCCATGAACGGCTCATACAGGGCGCGGGCGACGAACAGCCGGGAACCGGCGATGCAGGCTTCGCCCGAGGAGCTGAAGATGCCGTACAGCACCCCGGCCACGGCGTGATCGAGGTCGGCGTCGTCGAGCACGATGGTCGGTGACTTGCCGCCCAGCTCCAGCGACACCGGCATCATCTTGTCGGCGGCGATGTGGGCGATGTGCTTGCCGGTGCGGGTGCCGCCGGTGAACGACACCCGCTTGACCAGCGGGTGGCGGGTCAGTGCATCACCGAGCAGCGAGCCCTTGCCCGGCAACACGCTGATCAGCCCCTTGGGCAAGCCGGCGTCATCGCAGATGCGTGCCAGCTGCAGGGCCATCAGTGGGGTAATTTCCGCCGGCTTGATCACCACGGCATTGCCGGCTGCCAGGGCCGGGGCGACTTTCTGCGCCTCGCTGGCGATCGGCGAGTTCCACGGTGTGATCGCCGCGACCACGCCCATCGGCTCGTACACGCTCATGCTGACGAAGTCGCCACGTGACGGGGTGATGGTTTCCTCCAGGGTTTCGCAGGCAGCGGCGAAGAACTGGAAGGTACCGGCGGCGCTGGCCACCAGGGCGCGGGTCTCGTTGATCGGCTTGCCGTTGTCCTGGCGTTGCAGCTGCGCGAGCTCCTCGGCGCGCTCACGGATCAGCCCGGCGATGCGCTGCAGCACGGCGGCGCGTTCATGGGGTTTGCGCTGCGCCCAGCCACTGTGCAGGAAGGCCTGGTGTGCGCCTTGCACGGCGGCCTCGACGTCGTCCAGGCTGGCGGCGTTGAGCCAGGCCACCGGTTCGCCTGTGGCGGGGTAGCAGGTGGCATAACGGGCGCCGCCGCCCAGGCGCCAGGTACCGGCGATGCAAAGGGGTAAGGTCTGTTCCAGAGTCATGGCGTTCCCCTAGATGGAAATGGCATGGGCATGGTTGCCCAGGGCGCGGACCACGCTATAGACGGTCAGCGCCGAAGTTTTCGGGTTGGCCTGCAACGGCTTGCCATGCAGGCTCATTTCGAAGCCACCGAAGGTGCCGCGGGCCTTGACCTGGTGCACGTTCTCTTCGCCGTGCGGGTCGGCGACCAGCGTCACCCAGGTGCGATCCAGGCCGAGCCCGGCCAGCGACAGGGTGGCGGCGACGTTGGCATTCTTCGGGTACAGGCGGGCGGCTTCGCGGGCACTGCCCTGGAAGATCACCGTGGCCTCGCGCAGGCTGTCGAGGGCGCAGACCTGTTCGGCCGGCGTGCCTTTCCACGCCTGGGCCGGCTTGCGCCCGGTGTATTCCACGGTGTCGAGGCCGCCGACCTTGGCGGCCGACAGCGCATCGATGCCGCCGATGGCGCCGGGCAGCAACTCGATGCGGGTATCGCCGCGTGCTGCCGCCGCTTCCAGGCGCTCGACCAGCCCCGGTTCGGACAACGCACCTACCGACACCACCAGGCACGGGATGCCGCGTTCGAGCGCCGGCAGCACATGCTCCTCGATGGCGCGGTGGCCGGCGCACTCCAGCAGCAGGTCGGGGCGGGCGTCGACCGGCAATGCGCTCAGCACCTGCGGCGGCCGGCGCAGGCGGGCCAGGCGCTGGCTGACCAGCGCTTCGGAGCCCGGCGAGGCGATGACCGTATCGACCTGCAACTGGTGGTCGTGCTCCAGCAGTTCCAGCACGGCCACGCCGATGGCGCCGCAGCCGATCATGGTGATATGCAGCATGGGCAGGTCCTCAGGCGGCGGTGGCTTTCTGCGAGCGGGTTTCGCTGTTGGGCGGGCCGGCGAAACGCGTGGCGAACGGGCCGACACTGAGCATGTCGACTTCCAGCAGGAACGGCCCGTCGCTGCCCAGGGCGCCTTCGAGCACCGCGCCGAAGTCGTTGAGGTCGCGCACCAGGCCATGCTTCAGGCCCAAGGCGTCGGCGAGCTTCGCGTAGTCCGGGGTGTGCAGTTCGACGTAGGCATGGCGGGCACCGTAGATGACGTCCTGAATGTTGCGGATCACGCCGTAGCGCTGGTCGTTCATCAGCAGGATCACCACGTTGGCCTTTTCCTGCACCAGGGTCGCCAGTTCGCCCAGGTTGAGGATGAAACCGCCGTCACCGGCCAGGGCGAACACCTTGCGCCCTGGCGCAGTCTCGGCAGCGGCGATGGCGGCGCCGATACCCATGGCCAGGCCTTGGCCGATGCCGCCACCGAGGGCATGTACACCGGCTTGCGGGTGGTACAGGTTGAGCAGGCGGTTGCCCCAGATGCTGTTGGACAGTGTCACATCGCGGACCCAGGTGAAGTTGCGGCCGGTCTGCGCCTGCAACTGTTCGACCATTGCCGAGTACGGGCCGAGGTCGGCCACCAGCTGTTTGCGCGATTCGGCGCGCACGGACTTGAGCTCGGTCATGAATGCCGGATCGATGTTCAAGCGGCCCTGCAGGCGGTCGGCCAGGCCTTCCAGGGCCAGGGCGGCGTCACCGCAGATGAACAGGTCGCTGGGGTAGCTGCGGCCTTCGATGGCCGGGTTGGCGTCGATACGCAGGGTGGTGCGTGGCAGCTTCAGGGCGTATTTGAACGTCTCGTTGCTGCGCAGCCGCGAGCCGGCCACCACCAGCGCGTCGCAGGTCTGCATGAAGCCTTCGACCAGGTTGTTCTGCGAGAAGGCACCCAGGCAGCGCTCGTCGTCTTCGTTGACCACGCCCCGGCCCTGGGTCGAGGTGATCACGCCGACGCCCATGTCCAGCAGGCGCTTGACCTGTGCACCGGCATGCCGGGCACCGCCGCCGAGCCAGAGCAGCGGGCGGGTGGCGCTGGCCAGGCGCTCGGCGACCAGGTCCAGCGCTTCGGGCGATGGTGCGGCGACCGGAATCGGCAGCGGCGACAGATCACCGGGCATGGTGGTCAGCGCCGACTGGATATCGATCGGGATCTCTACGCTGACCGGGCCGGTGGGCGCGGTGAGGGCGGTCTGCACGGCCAGCTTCAGGGTGCTCAGCGCAGTCTCAACGCTACGCACGCGGAACGCCGCCTTGGACACCGCCTTGAGCATGGTCAGCTGGTCGCGGGCCTCGTGGATGTAGGCCAGTTCCTGGTCCAGGTAGGGTGTTTCGATCTGCCCGGTGATGTGCAGCAGCGGGGTCCCGGCGGTGAGCGCCTCGACCATGGCCCCGGCGGCGTTGCCGGCAGCGGTGCCGGTGGAGGTCAGGCACACGCCCAGGCCGTCGACGCTGCGGGCATAGGCATCGGCCATGTTGGTGGCACCGGCTTCGCCGCGGGCCATGACGAAGCGGATGTTGCCGCGCACGGCGAAGGCGTCGAGGATCGGCATGTTATGGATCGAGATCACGCCGAACGCGGCCTTGACCTCGCACTGTTCGAGGAACGCGGTGATCACGGCACCGACGGTGACGGTGTTTTCGTTACGCATGGCGGGACAAGCCTCCAGAAACATCGATATGACTGCCAGTGGTGTAGGACGACAGCGTTGAGGCGAGGAACAGGATGGCCTGGGCGGCTTCCTTGGGCAGGCCCAGGCGGCCCATCGGGATCTGCTTGCGACGTGCCAGCTGGGCGGTCCATTGCGACCAGTCCAGGGCGCGCTCTTCGCGGGCCTCGAAACGCCGGCGCCATTGCCCGGACTCGACCAGGCCAATGAGGATGCCGTTGACCCGGATACCCTGTTCGGCGAACTCGAAGGCCATCGAACGCACCAGGTTCTTCAGCCCGGCGCGGGCCGCCGAGGTGGCCACCATGTGCGGCTCGGGCTGGCTGGCCAGCAGCGAGTTGACGCAGACGATCGACGCGCCGGTCTGGCCTTGCAGCTGGGGTTTGAAGGCGCGCACCGGGTGGATCACCGAGAAGAACTTCAGCTGCAGCTCTTCGCTCCAGGCCGCGTCACTGGTGTCGGCGAAGGTCGATACGCGGCCTTGTCCGGCGTTGTTGATCAGCACCCGCGCCGGCCCCAGCGCGGCCAGGCTGGCGGCGGCGAAGGCCTGCACGGCGTCGGCGTCGAGTACATCGCACACCTGGGCCAGCAGGCGCGCTTCGGGGAAGCGCTGCCGCAGGCTGGCTTCGGCGCTGCGCAGGCGGTCGGCATCGCGGCCGCAGAAGGCCACGCGGGCGCCGGCTTCGAGCAGCAGTTCGACGCAGGCCAGGCCAATGCCGGAAGAGCCTCCGGTGACGATGGCGGTGCTGTCGTGTAATTGGTAGAGGTTCATGCTCAATCCCTCATCAGCGCGGTGACTTGACCCGCGCCGGGCCGGTAGTTCAGCAAGCGGGACAGCTCATCGGCGCTGCCGCGCACCTGGCCCAGCAGGCTGTCGAAATTGATGTGGCCGACCTGCGCGGTGGGGATGGTCAGGCCCAGCGCGGCACTGACCCGGCCACTGGCATCGCGCACTGGCGCGGCCAAGGTGGAGATGGTCGATTCGAAGAAGCCTTCGCCGTGGACATAGCCGCGCAGGCGGTCGGCCTGAACCAGGTCGAACAGCTCCAGCACGGTTTTCGGCGTGCTCGGCGAGTGCCGCTCCAGGTGCTCCTCGGGGTACAGCTCGCGCAGCTCGGCCAGGCTGAGGTCGGCCAGCAGCACGCGCCCCAGCACCGTGGCGTGGGCCGGCAGGCGGGTGCCGACGGTCACCGCGCTGGAGAACACCGACGGCGGCGAGACCTTGGCCACATACACGATCGAGCGGCCGTCGCGCACCACCAGGTTGCTGGGATAGTTGAGGTGATCGCACAGCCGCGCCAGGATCGGCTGGCCCAGTTCGGTCAGCTCCAGCGAGGCCAGGTACTCGAAGCCCAGGCGCAGCACCGACATGCCCAGGCGGTATTCATTGCCGCTGCGGGTGACGAAGCCCATGGCTTCCAGGGTGCTCAGCAGGCGGAAGATGGTCGAGCGCGGCAGCGCCAGGCGGCGGGCCAGCTCGGGGGCGGTCAGGGTGCGGTTCTGCCGGCTGAATTCGCACAGCAGCAACAGGCCGCGCTCAAGACCTGGCACGGTGTAGCGGTCCTGATTGTCCTTCATGGCATCCGTATCGTTCATTGCACGCTACCTGTGAAAGAGGTGTCCAGTGCCCGGGCCAGGCGCCCGGTCACCGTTTCGGGTTGTTCGATGGCGCAGGCATGGCCGGCACCGTGGATCAGCTGGAAGGGCGCAGCGAAGGCCTGGGCCAGCGCCCGGCAGTCGTCGGCCGTGGTGATGCTGTCGGCGCTGCCGCAATGCACCTGGCAAGGCACCTGCAGCCCGCAGTAATGCAGCAGGTCGTCGCCACACAGCAGCTCGATGGCCTGTCGATAGCCCGGCGGGTTGAGCCGCGCCATGTTCCAGCGCACCCAGGCCAGGGCCTGGTCGCTGGCGTTGGCGGACACCAGGTTGGCGCTGCGCATTTCGGCGAGGCGCTCGATCCCTAGCGTGGCCAGGTCGTGCAGGCGCTTGTCACGCACGGCTCGGCCCTGGTCGGGCCGCGCACCGTAACCGCGTGCCGGGCTCAGCAGCACCAGTTGACTGACCCGCGCCGGGTGGTGCTTGGCAAAGGCCGAGGCGGTCAGTGCCCCCAGCGAATGGCCGACCAGCACGCAGCGCTCGACTTCCAGCGCATCCAGCAGGCTGACCAGGCGGGCGGCATAGTCAGTGGCTCGCGGGCTCGCCATCGGCAACGGCGCGGAGTGGCCATAACCCGGCGCATCCCAGGCGATCACCCGGGCGCGCTGATGCAGGCCCTGGGCAACCTGAAGCCAGCTTGCCGCGCCCGAGCCGATGCCATGCAGCAGCACGATGGCCTGGCCCTGACCGGCTTCGCGGATCGCCTGCCGGCCATCACCCAGTGGCAGCAGGCGTTCGCCGAACTGCCGCTGGAGGTGGCCGACGTAGGTGTCGGTGAGCGCTGGCATCGGCTTACCCGCGCTTGATCGAGGCCAGCGGGTGGGCTGGCGGGTAGGTGGGGGTAACCGGCTTCTTGGCACCGAGCATCACGCACATCAGCGCGTCTTCGTCGCCGATGTTGATCTCTTCGCGGTACACCCCCGGCGGGACGGAAATCAGGTCGCGGTCGGTGAGGATGGTCTCGAAGCGCTCACCGTCCTTCTCGATCACCACCTTGAGCTTGCCGCGCAGTACGAAGAACACCTCTTCGACATCGGTGTGCAAGTGCGGCGGGCCTTCATGGCCGGCAGGGATGACCATGGTGGAAAAGGTGAAGTGTTCCGAGGGAATGGTGTTCATGTCGCTGCCGACGCCGGTGCCACCGGTGCCCACGTAGCGCATCTGGGCGCGGCGGAACTTGGGATCGTAGTCAGCCTGGAACTTGAGCGCGTCCCAGTCGTAGCGGCGGGTTTCATAGCGGGCGATGCGCGTCTGCATCCATTCGGCCAGGTCGGAACCTGCCGGTTGCTCCCAGGTTTTCGGCGTTTGTTGCTCAACGGAAAGATCGGTCATGGCGGTCTCCTTTGCTCAGGGCATGACGAACCCGCCGTTGACCGGCAGGGTTTGTCCAGTGATGAAGCGCGACAGGTCGGACAGGGCGAACAGCACGGCCCCGCTGACGTCGTCGGGCAATTGCGGGCGCTGGATGGCCCGTTGGTCGATGTACAGGCGGTGGCGGGCCTCGGGCACGTAGGCGGTGGCTTCGACCTGCACCAGCCCGGGGGCGATGGCATTGACGGTGATGTTGTCGCCGCCCAGTTCGCGGGCCAGGCTGCGGGTCATCGCGATGATCGCGCCCTTGCTGGCGACATAGGCCAGCAGGTTGGGCGCGCCCCATAGCGGGGTGTCCGAGGCCAGGTTGACGATCGCCCCATGGCCGCTTTCGCGCAGTGCCGGCAGGGCGGCGCGGGTCATCAGCCAGGTGCCGCGCACGTTGACCTGCATCACCTGGTCCCAGGTCTCGATGTCCAGCTCTTCGCAGCGCTTGCCGCCGGAGTTGGTGATGGAGGCGTTGTTGACCAGCCCGTCCAGCCCACCCAGGCGCTTGACGGTGCGTTCGATGCAGTTGTCGATGGACGCCGGGTCGGCCAGGTCCAGGCTGACGCCGCTGACGTCCAGGCCCTGGGCACTCAGCTCGCAGGCAGCCTGCTGCACGCGGCCGGCGAGGATGTCGGCGATCACCACCCGGGCACCGGCCTGGGCGACGGCCTGGGCAAAGGCATAACCCAGGCCGCGGGCACCACCGGTGACCAGCACGCGGCGCCCTTCGAGCAAGTTGTTGTAAGGCATCACGAAGTACTCAGCATGGCTTTGGGGAGGTAATGCAGCACGCGCTTTTCGGCCCAGACCACGGCGCCATAGGCCAGCACGCCGATCAGGGTGAGCATGACGATGGCCACGAACACGCCGGCGGTATTGCCTTGGCCTTCGGCGTCCACCAGCAGGAAGCCCAGGCCCTGGTTACCGCCGACCAGTTCGCCGACAGTGACCCCGATCACCGCCAGGGTCGAGGCGATGCGCAGGCCGGAGAACAGTGCGGCCATGGCCGAGGGGAACTCCACCAGGCGGAAGATCTGCCAGCGGCTGGCGTTCATGGTGCGCACCAGGTTGATCATGTCCGGGTCGACAGTGCGAATGGCCGAGAGCACGTTGATCATCACCGGGAAAAACACGATGAGGATGGCGATGAGGATCTTCGGGTAGATGGTGTAGCCCAGCCACATCACGAACAGCGGGGCGAAAGCCACCTTGGGCGCGATCTGCAGGGCCAGGATGTACGGCGAGAGCATGGCCTCGGCCGACGGCGACAGGCCCAGGGCGACGCCGATCGATACGCCGAGCAGGGCGCCGAGGGCGAAGCCGACGATGATCTCGAAGGCGGTGATCAGGGTGTGTTCGAGCAGGCTGCTGCCATGCCACATCAGCGCGCTTTCTTCGACCACACGGCTGAGCGGCGGCATGACGAACTCGGGCATGCCGAGCAGGCGCGGGGCCCATTGCCAGAGCAACAGGAACATCAGGAGCAGGGCAAGGCTGCCGAGCACGGAGGTGTTGAGGTTTTTCATCAGGCGCTTACCTTGGTTGCCGGGGCTTTACTTGGCCGCGGTCTGGGTGTCGATGAACTGGTTGCTGTAGAGCTCTTCGAGCGGCGACTCGCGGGGCACGATGCCTTCGCTGACGTAGAACCTGCGCACCGCGTCCAGGCGCGCCGGGTCGATGCGTCCGGGGACCGGCTGGCCGGCGTAGACATATTCCACGTACAGGCGCAGGGTCTTTTCCAGCGAGGCTTCCTTGCCGGCATAGGCCGGTACCGCGCGGGCGAACGTGGCGGCGGCAGCCTTGGGGTCGTCAACGATGTCCTTGAGGCCGCGCAGGGTCGCCTGGACTACGCCACGCACCACTTGCGGGTGGTGCTCGATGGCATCGTCCGAGGCCAGGATCGCCTGCGCCATGCTTTCGAATACCTGCTCGCGGGGGATCAGCTGGTACTTGAGCCCGGCATCCTCGGCGTTGACCACCCAGTCCGGCACCCCGGCCATGGCTTCGGCCTTGTTGGCCGAAAACAGCTGCCACACACCGGACGGGCCGGCGGCCTGGATGTCGACATCGTCCTTGCTCAACCCGGCCTTGCGCAGCGAGGCGAGCAGGGCGTAGTAGGTGGTGTCGGAGTACGACATCACGGTCAGCGTCTTGCCCTTGAGGGCCTTGATGTCGTGGATGTTGGCGCTGGCGTTGGTGGCGATCATGGTCACCCCGCCACCGCCGAGCACGGCCACGGTGCGTACCGGAATACCGTTGGGGCGCACGATGATCGGCGTGTCGCCGATGGCGCCGCCGACCAACGCGTTGCCGGCACCGATCTGCTTGGCCACGTCGACGCCACCCTTGGCGGCGATGAAGGTCAGGTCCAGGCCCTGGGCCTGGTAGTAGCCCTTTTCCTTGGCGATGATCCACGGCGCGAAGGCTGGCAGGCTGGGAGGGGCCGGCAGCAGGTAGGTGACCTTGGCCGGTTCGGCCTGGGCCTGCAGGGCGAAGGCCAGGCCCAGGGCGGCGAGGGCGAGGCGTTTGAAAGGTGTATTGAACATGCTGACTCCCGGAAGGTAGTGAACGCCGATCAATGCAGTTCGTGGTCGGCGCCGACGTGCAACAGGTCCATCAGGCGCCCGGCCAGCGGGCCGATTTCCGGCAGCTTGCGGCGCTCGAGGGGGTTGTCGCGGTGGGGCAGGTCGATCTCGATTTCCTCGATGATCGTGCCGGGGCGGGCACTCATGACCAGCAGGCGGTCGGACAGGGCGATGGCTTCGACCAGGTCGTGGGTGATGAACAGCGCAGTCTTCTTTTCTTCGAACAGCATGCGCGCCAGGTCCTGCTGGAGGATCATCTTGGTCTGCGCATCGAGGGCCGAGAACGGCTCGTCGAGGAACAGCACCTGCGGGTCGATGGCCAGGGTGCGGGCCAAGGCGGCGCGCTGGCGCATGCCGCCGGAAAGCTGGAACGGGTAATGGTCGGCGAAGCCTTGCAGGTGGCAGCGGTTGAGCAGGTCTTGGGCGATGACCTTGCGATCACTGGCCGCCCTGCCCTGGATTTCCAGGCCCAGTTCGACGTTGCGGCGGATGCTGCGCCAAGGCATCAGCAAGTCCTTCTGCAGCATGAAAGCGACCTTGGGTACCGGGCCGACGACCCGCTCGCCACCGACCAGCACCTCGCCCTCGCTGGGGCGATAAAGGCCCGAGCCCATGTTGAGAATGGTGCTCTTGCCGCAGCCGGAAGGGCCGATGATCGACACCACTTCGCCACGGCGAATCTGGAAGTTCACACCGCGGATGGCAAACGGCGCCTGGCTCTGGCCTTTGGCCGCAAAGGCCTTGCCGACGTTGCGAAATTCGATTTCGGTTGGCGCCTGTGCATCGCAAGGGCTGGGCGTTTTCCACTGAGGGGCGATTGCGTACATCTCTTTCACAGCCATGGGATCAACTCGCTGGTCTGTTTTATAGGTGATACGCCGTTTAGTGCATGAACAGTGCCAGTTAAAATATTTCCTTCATTTAAATAAAAAATGCTTATTTATTAATTGGTTACTCATTTGTGCACAGAATCGTCATGTTTCATATGTGAAACATAGTTTTTTATATGGCACGGAAATGCCCATTCTCGGCGCAGGCAAGTGGGCCGTGCGAGGCAACAGGGCAGTTTCGGGTAACGCGGGCGGGGTAGCGGTTTCACAGGTGAAACCGCACGGCGGGTTGGTCGATGAACCTTGTGGGAGCGGGTTCACCCGCGAAGAATCCAGCGCGGTGGCTGGCACCGGCTTTGCCGGTGTTCGCGGCTAAAGCCGCTCCCACAGGGATTGCGCATGCCTTGAGGTAAGTATTGAACCTGTGGGAGCGGGTTCACCCGCGAAGAGGCCGGCACAAGCAGCACAAGACAGTTGCTCCCACAGAGAGGTGTGTTGCAGTTGGCGGACGGGTCAGTTCCGGGCAGGGCGCAGCACCAGCCACAGCGCCAGGCCAATCAGCAGGCCACCATACAGGTGCGCCATCGACAGTGGCTCGTCCAGCAGCCAAGCGCCCCACAGTACACCGAACGCCGGTATCAGGAAGGTCACGGTGCTGGCCCTGACCGGGCCGATCTCGGCCAGCAGGCGGAAGTACAGGATGTAGGCGAAAGCGGTGCACAGCAGGCCCAGGCCCAGCAGCGACAGCCATACCTGCCAGCCGCCCCAGCTGGCCGGTGGCTGGGTCAGGGCGCTCCAGGCGAACAGCGGGCTCATCAGCAAGGTGGCGCCGAGCATGCTGCCCAGGGCTGACAGGCGGCTGTCCAGGCCGCTGATCCAGCGCCGCGCCAGGAAACCGGCGAAGCCATAGCAGGTGGTGGCCGCCAGGCAGGACAGGGCGCCTTGCACCAGGGCCATGTCCAGCGCTACCGGGCCGGCGCCGCTGAGGATGCCGACACCGAACAGGCCAAGGAAGATGCCGCCGAGCTTGGGCAGGGTCATGGCTTCGCGGAAGAACAGCGCGCCGATCAGTACGCCCATCAGCGGTGTGGTGGCGTTGAAAATGGCCGAGTAGCCAGCGGGCAGCACTTGCGCGGCCACCGAATAGAAGGTGGCCGGAATGCCAGAGTTGATCATGCCCAGCACCAGGCAGGCGCCGAGCTTGCCGTCGAAGTTCCAGCGTACCCGGGTGGCGGCGAGAATGGCGATCAGGCCCAGGCAGGCGATGGAGACACGCAAGAACGCGGTGGGGATCGTGCCCAGCTCCGGGGCGATGATGCGCATGAACAGGAAACTCGCCCCCCAGACAGCGGCAAGGGTCAGCAGGCGGGCTAGGGCGATGGGGCTCACGACGGTCTCCGGGTACAGGGCAGGGCGCGAGTGTACGTGACTGGCGTGGGCGATTCTTGTGCTTTCTTGCGGTGTAAACCTGTACCGGCCTCTTCGCGGGCCAGTACAGGCTAAGCTCTTTATCTCACCTGGCGTGAGGTTCACCGCATGACCCAGCATTGGCCTGCCAGCGAGATCGCCCGGATGATCCTCCACGGTTTTGACGACTATCGCGAACATTTTCGCCGCATCACCCTGGGCGCTCGTGAGCGCTTCGAGCAGGCGCGCTGGCAAGAGATTCAGCGGGCATCTGCCGTGCGTATCAACCTGTATGAACAGAAGGTCGGCGAGGTCAACGGCTGGCTGCGTGATGGCTTCGACGCCGACGTGCTGCTGGATGTGGAACAGTGGCCGCTGGTGAAAAACGCCTACATCCGCCTGATCGACCCTCGGCTGGACGATGAGCTGGCGGAGACCTGGTACAACTCATTGTTCTGCAGCCTGTTCAGCCACGACCAGATCAGCGACGGCTGCATGTTCATCCATACCACCCGGCCTTCGATCCGCGCCCACGAGCGCGCTGCGCAGACCCGCACCTACAGGCTCGGTTCCGGCCTGAAAAGCCTGCTGCGGGCGATCTTCACCGATTACCCGTTCGATGCGCCATATGGCGACCTGGAAGGCGACATCACGCGGCTGGAGGAGCAACTGCGCGAATGCCTGCCGGACTGGGTGTGCAAGGACCCGGCCCTGGCCGTGGAGCTGTTCGTGCCGGTGCTGTATCGCAACAAGGGTGCCTACCTGGTCGGCCGCCTGTACAACAGCGACGAGCAGTGGCCGTTGGTGATTGCGCTGCTGCACCGTGAAGGCCATGGCATCGAGGCCGATGCCTTGATCACCGACGAGGCCGAGGTGTCGATCATCTTCTCGTTCACGCGTTCGTACTTCATGGCGGATGTGCCGGTGCCAGGGGAGTTCGTCAACTTTCTCAAGCGCATCCTGCCGGGCAAGCACATTGCCGAGCTGTACACTTCGATCGGCTTCTACAAGCAGGGCAAATCGGAGTTCTACCGCGCGCTGATAAACCACCTGGCCAGCAGCGACGACCGCTTCGTCATGGCCCCCGGGGTGCGCGGCATGGTCATGAGCGTGTTCACCCTGCCGGGCTTCAACACGGTGTTCAAGATCATCAAGGACCGCTTCTCGCCGTCCAAGACCGTCGACCGCGCCACCGTGATCGACAAATACCGGCTGGTGAAAAGTGTCGACCGGGTCGGGCGCATGGCCGATACCCAGGAGTTTGCCGATTTCCGCTTCCCGCGCGGCAAGTTCGAGCCCGAGTGCCTGGCCGAGTTGCTGGAGGTGGCACCCTCGACCGTGGCGCTGGAGGGCGACACGGTGCTGGTCCGCCACTGCTGGACCGAGCGGCGCATGACCCCGCTCAACCTGTACCTGGAGCACGCCAGCGAAGGGCAGGTGCTCGAAGCACTGGAGGACTACGGGCTGGCCATCAAGCAACTGGCGGCGGCGAACATCTTCCCCGGTGACATGTTGCTGAAGAACTTCGGCGTCACCCGGCATGGGCGGGTGGTGTTCTACGACTATGACGAGATCAGCTTCCTGACCGAGGTGAACTTCCGGCACATCCCGCCGCCGCGTTACCCAGAGGATGAGATGTCCGGCGAGCCGTGGTATTCGATCGGGCCGCACGATGTGTTCCCCGAGGAATTCCCGCCATTCCTGTTTGCCGATATCGGCCAGCGCCGGCTATTCAGCCGCTTGCATGGGGAGTTGTATGACGCGGATTACTGGAAGGGGCTGCAGGCGGCGATTCGCGAAGGCAAGGTGATCGACGTGTTCCCGTATCGGCGCAAGGCACGGTGATTCTGGTTCGCCAGGCCTGGCCTCATCGCGGGCGTGCCCGCGAAGAGGCCGGGCCTGCTTATCACATTCAGCTCTTCAGGCACTTCAGTTCACTGAAGTCGGTGCGCACCTTGGCCAGCCGCTCTTGCAGGAACTGGCGTTGCACCGGTGTACTGAGGTGCACGAGGTCGATCAACAGGCTGCGCGCCTGCTGCTCGGAATTCTGATAGGCAGCGCGGTACTTCGGCGTCCACAGGCTTTCCTTGCGTTGCAGAAGCGTTGCCAGGCGCGGCTCGAAGCTGGCGTCGTTGCGCTGGTTCATGGCCAGCATCAGCTGCTGTTGCCAGTGCTGGCGGTTGGCGATCCACTGGCGGTTCTGGTCACCCAGCGCCTGCGACCAGGCGTGTACGCGCTGGCGCTGGGCGGCATTGAGTTCGCCGAACCAGTTGTTCAGGCGTTTTTCCATGCGCTCGGTGCGTCGAGCGATCTGTTTGGCCAAGGGTGTGTCGACATACTCCTTTTGCCGTTCGTTGATATCGTCGCGAAAGGCATCGCGCATTTCCGCCACCTGCTGATCGCTCATGCCGCGCAGCAGCTCGGTGGCCGAGGGCGTGATCGCTTCTGCCACCCGGCCAATCGCCTGGCGTGCTTCGACGGTGCGTTGCTGCAGGGCCTGGTCGGTCACCTGGTCTTCGGCGACCATGTCGCGCACCCGGTCGAGCCAGTCGAGGTAGCCGGGCAGCTGGGTCTTGCAGTGCCAGGCCAGGTGCTCTTTCAACCGTTCGTCGAGCAGGTTCTTCTGTTCACGGTTCATCGCCAGGTAGTCGCCCAGCGACCAGGGTACCAGGCGGTCGAGGTTGCGGTAGGCCAGGTCGATGCGGCTGCAGGCGGCCAGGGCCAGGGCGCAGGCAATGGCGATGATCAGGGCTTTGGACAGGCGTACATGCATGTGCTGATCCCTTTTACGGCTTCAGGTGTAGAATAGCCGCCTTGTCTTGAGGAACATCGGAAATGGCTCTGCTTGGGCGTTACAACAGTTTGCAAATCGTGAAACACGTGGAATTCGGCCTGTACCTTGACGGCGGCGCCGATGGCGAAATCCTGCTGCCCGGGCGCTACATCCCGAAAGACGCCGAAACCGAGGTCGACGACTGGCTGAACGTGTTCATCTACCTGGACAGCGAAGACCAGCTGATTGCCACCACCGAGAAGCCCAAGGTGCAGGTCGGCGAGTTCGCCAGCCTCAAGGTCAAGGACATCAACGGTGCCGGCATCTTCCTCGACTGGGGCCTGTCCAAGGACCTGCTGATGCCGTATTCGGAAGAATCCCGCCAGCTGAAGATCGGCGACTACTGCGTGGTGCATGCCTACCTCGACAAGCGTACCCGGCGCATCACCGCTACCTCGCGCCTGGACCGCTACCTCGACCGCACCCCGGCCGACTACCCGGTTGGCCAGCCCGTCCAGCTGCTGGTGGCCGGTGAGACGCCGATGGGCTTCAAGGCCATCATCAACAACCGCCACTGGGGCCTGATCCACAAGAACGAGGTGTTCAAGTTCCTGCGTTCGGGCATGCATGTGGACGGCTTCATCAAGGAAGTGCGCCATGACGGCAAGATCGCCCTAAGCCTGCAGCCGGTTGGCGCAGCGCTGGGCGATGACCTGCAGGCGCGCATCATGGCGCGCCTGGAGGCCGATGGCGGTGTGCTGGCGGTGAGCGACAAGAGCGCCCCGGAAGTGATCAGCCAGATGTTCAACGTCAGCAAGGGCAACTTCAAGAAGGCCATTGGCGGGTTGTTCAAGCAGGGCCGCATCGTCATCCATGACGATCGCATCGAAAAGGCCTGATCAGGCCTGCACGAAGGTCCGGAAGTCCAGCTGCTCGCCACCCGGGCGGGTGTCGCGCAGCAGCGAGTCGCGGTCGGCGCTCAGGGCCAGGCTGATGGTCGAGCGGCGCTTGCCGGGGTTGCGCACTTCCATCTGCTCCTGGTGAGCACGGAGGAAGTTGACCGGCACCTTCAGGTGCTGCAGTTCGTCGCTTTCCGGGGTGTGCAGCAGCAGGTTGACCCAGTCGGGCTGGCCCTTGCGCAGCAGTGCCACCGGCACCTCGAACCACCACAGGTTGCGCTTGCGGTCGAGGATGGCGAACAGGGTGTTGGCGCTGGTCAGCACCGGGTTGGCCAGGGCCTGGTTGCGGCGGGCGATGGCAGCGGGTTTGTCGAGTTTCATGCAGGTTCCTGCGGGTTGACGCTTGATTAGGGCTGCATTGTGAGGGGTGGCACCGGGCCTAGCAAGGTTTGCCGGCCTCTTCGCGGTGAACCCGCTCCCACAGGAATGTCATTGCCCTCGGGCTATGTGATATCCCTGTGGGAGCGGGCTTGCCCGCGAAGAGGCCATCCGCCCTAGCGGGTGACCGGCAGGCTCAACTCGGAAGTGGCCCCATCCGCAGTGGTCACCGTCGCAGTGAAACTCTTGAACTGGCCGATGTTCTCCAGCACCTGAGCAAAGCTTGCCTTCCCTTGCGCATCGCTATTGACCAACAACTCTCCCAGATACTGCTCCGCCTCGGCCCCATTTGCCTGGGCATTGCCGAACACCTCGATGCGCAGCAGGCTAGACACCGGCCCCTGCACCTCGCCACGCAGCACATTGCCGTCCAGCGCGATTAGCCGCGGCGGCTGCTGGTTGTGGTTGGGTAACGGCTGGCACGGTTTGGGCTCGCCCTTGGCATCGCAGATGATCGCCTGATCCTGCTTCGGCAAATCCGCACCGACCCCGCGCGAACCCACATACAGCGCATGGGCCTGGGCCGGCACGCCAAAGACGATGGCGCCGGTCCGCTGATTCGGCACGCATGAACCACCGGCTTCACAACGGCGGATGTCCTGGCTGTTGCCCCAGATGCGGTTGCCGCTCAGGCGCGTGGCGGTGATATCCGGCTCCGGGCGCAGGGCCACGCCGATACGGTTGCCGTGGATCAGGTTGCCGTCGAGAATGTTGCCTTCGCCGGTGACGCTGACGCCGATCGAGTTACCGCTGAAGGTGTTGGCGCCGAGGTAGTTGCGCTTGCCCCAGTTGATCTGCAGGCCGTCGGAGTAGTTCTCGAAGCGGTTGCGCACCACGCTGTTGTCGTTGCCCAGCAGAATTTCGATGCCCTGGGACGGTTCGGGGTTGGCCGGGGTGGAGCGGAACAGGTTGTCGGCCACCAGGTTGAAAGCCGCGCCGCGGGTCAGTTCAAGGCCATCGCCGTTGTCGATCAGCTGGTTGCGCAGCACCTTGTTGTTGACCGTGGTGGTGGCGGTCGGGTTGCCGGCGCCGTCGTCGCCGGTGAGCATGATGCCGGCGCCGCCTTTGTTGGCGACGATGCGGTTGTCTTCGATGACATTGCCACTGGCGCGGTTGACCAATATGCCGATGCAGAAGTTGCGCACCTCCAGGCCACTCAGGTGCACGCCCTGGGTATCACGCAGCACCAGCCCGGGGTTGGTGGTGGTGCGCACATTGGTGCCGAACTGGCCGGGCAGGGCGCCGGGGCAGGTGCGCACGCCCTGGTCCTTGATGTAACCCGAGCCGTCGATGGCGATGTACTGGCCGTCGCGGGCCCAGGGCAGGCCGGTGATCTGCACCGGGCCTTTGATCTCCGGCAGCGCGCGGGTCGGGCGGATCACGTAGGGCGGCTGTCCCACCGCAGCGATCTCGATGCGATAGTGGCCGGGGTTCTGGTTGCTGGTTTCAATGGCCCAGCGCAGGGTGCCGGGTTGGCCATCGTCGGTATAACGCTCGACCTTGAGGGTTTCGCTGGCCGGTGCGGCAGCCAGGGCAGGCAAGGGCAACAACGGCAGCATGGCCGCGAACAGGGGCATCAGACGCATGGGTGCGGGTATCCGGAAACTGTTGTTCTTGTACATTGGCAACCTGCTTCGGGTTGCCGTTTGCCGGCGATTCTAGGGGAGCAGGCCGGCCTTGGGCAGCGCGGTGGGGCCGATTTGGTGCGGTATTCGCCCGTAGAATCACCGCTCGGCTTGAACCTGGAAAATTGATTGAAACTCCTGCGAACAGCGTCTGGTCCACCGTCTGTCGACACGGTCCCCGTGTCTCCATTTGCAGGAGATTTGCCATGAGCGGCACCAAAGACAAAGCGAAAGGCCTGGCCAACGAAGCGATCGGCAACGTCAAGCAGGGCATCGGCAAGGTGACTGACAACGACAAGCTGCGGGCAGAGGGCAAGGCCCAGGAACTGAAAGGCGAAGGGCAGCAGATCAAGGGTAACGTGAAGGATGCAGTGAAGAAGCCTTGATCGCAGATGGCCTGTTTCTGCCTCTGTGCGAGGCAGAAACAGGTGTAGGCATTTTCTTCTTGCATGGCTGGGAGCAGTACATCACCGGCGTGGTCTATTAGACTTACCCGTTGTACTCAAGAATCAAGCGGCGAAAGGAGACGCTATGATTTTCCCCGACCTGCGCGGCCTGCCCCTGCACCGCGTGCTGGTACGCACCGTCAAGGAATTCCTCGACGACGAGATGTCGACCTATGCATCTGCACTGGCCTACCAGATGCTGTTCTCGCTGTTCCCCTTCATCCTGTTCCTGATCGCCCTGATTGGCTTCCTGCACCTGCCGGACTTCTTTTCCTGGTTGCGCTTGCAGTCCGAACTGGTGCTCCCGCCCCAGGCGCTGGAGCAGGTGAACCCGGTGATCGACCAATTGCAACAGTCCAAGGGCGGGCTGCTGTCGGTGGGTATCGTCATCGCACTGTGGACCGCCTCGGCCGGCGTGCGACTGATGATGAGCGCCATGAATGCCGCCTATGACGTACCCGAAGGGCGCCCGGTGTGGAAGCGCATCCCGCTGTCGATCTTCTATACCGTGGGTATCGCCGGCATGTTGCTGGTGGCGGCGGCACTGATGGTGCTGGGGCCGCAGGTGATGGAGTGGATCGCGGCGCAGGTGGGCATGCAGGAATTCATCGTCACGGTGTGGACGATCTTGCGTTGGCCGGCCATTGTCATCCTGCTGATGGTGGCGGTAGCGCTCATCTATTACGTGATGCCGGACGTGAAGCAGAAGTTTCGCTTCATCACCCCCGGTTCGGTGCTGGCGGTAGTAGTATGGATCATCGCCTCCCTGGGCTTTGCCTACTACGTCAAGACCTTTGCCGACTACAACGCCATGTATGGCAGCATCGGTGCGATCATCGTGCTGTTGCTGTACTTCTACATCTCTGCCGCCGTGCTGTTGCTGGGGGCGGAAATGAACGCGGTGATCGAGCACATGTCGAGCGAGGGCAAGGACCCGGGCGAGAAGGATTTCAAGGGCGTCAAACCCCAGGAAACCATCACCGTGCTCGGCCATGAACACCCGGTCGAGCCTGAACCGACCGAGCCGAACCCGCGATGATCCGTGACATTCTCAAGATGGGCGACGAGCGCCTGCTGCGCATCGCCCCACCCGTGCCTGAGCATCTGATCGGCAGCAGCGAACTGCAGCAGTTGATCGACGACATGTTCGAAACCATGCGCCACGTCGGCGGTGTGGGGCTGGCTGCGCCGCAGATCGGCATCGACCTGCAACTGGTGATCTTTGGTTTCGAGCGCAGCGAGCGTTACCCGGATGCCGAGGCGGTGCCGCAGACCATCCTGCTCAACCCGGTGATCACGCCGGTGACCACCGAAATCGAGGACGGCTGGGAAGGTTGCCTGTCGGTGCCCGGCCTGCGTGGGGTGGTGCCGCGCTTCAAGCACATCAGCTACCAAGGCATCGACCCGCAGGGCAATCCGATCAACCGCTTCGCCGATGGCTTCCATGCGCGGGTGGTGCAGCACGAGTGCGACCACCTGATCGGCCGCCTGTACCCCTCGCGCATCCAGGACTTTGCCCGGTTCGGCTACACCGATGTGCTGTTCCCGGGGCTGGATGACCGCGACGACTGAGCGCGCACCATGGCCAGCAGGGTTTTGCTGCGCTGGTAGCGTTGCAGGCGCGAGGCCAGGGCTTCGGGCAGCTGCGCAGAGGTGCTGAAGCCCAGGCGCTGGTAGAAGGCCGTGAGGTCTGGGTGGCAGAACAGCCAGGTCGGGCCACTGCGTTCGGCCAGGGCCGCCTCGACCAATTGCGCTGCCACGCCACGCCCGCGTTGTTGCGGGGCGACCAGCAGGCCGGTGAGCCAGTGGCCATCGGCGACGTTACTCAGGCAAAGGCCGGCAACGATCCCGTCGCTGCGCGCCACCCACGATTCACCATCATTGGCTGCGCGCATGCGCGAACCCTGCTGTTTGTAGAAGTGTTCGAGCAATCGGCGCTCGGGGCCGGTGAGCAGGGTGCAATGCAGGGCAGTCATGGGGATACCTGGAACAGTTGGCTCTAGCTCGGTGATTCCAGGCCATCGAGCCGTTTCGTTTTGTCGCAGATTGTTGCAAATCCTGCAAGGGTGAATGTCCGAGTTCAGGGTTCAACTATTCCCGGTCAGGAGTAGAATTTCAATCATTCCCCCTGGCAGTAGACGAAGCGGGATCGGTACTTCGTGTCATCTTCGCAGTTGATGACAACTTCTCCGCGCCATTGACGGCATCAGAAGTCACACGATCAGCTGGATTGCTTTAAAGGCCAAACTCCATGAAACCATTACTGATTCTTGCACTGGTCGGTATGTCCTCGTTCGCCCTCGCCGATGAGGCCAAGCCGGTCTCCAGCGAGCCTGTGGCCCAGCAGTACGACTATTCCATGAACCTCGACATCAAACGGGTGATCAATCTGTCGACCATCCCCAATGTCTGTGAAGTGGTGCCTGCGACCATGACCTATGAAGACCATCATGGCCAGGTGCATACCATTCAGTACCGGGCGATGGGTGAAGGTTGCCAGCAGGGTTGATAGCTCAACGTCAGCCGCCTCTTCGCGTTGAGCAGTCGCGAAGAAGCTGCTTTCGTCCGTCCGGTTCATAGCCCCGCCAGTACCTGCCGCACTACCTCCAGGCCTTGTTTCAGTTCAGCCCGGCTACCGGCTGCCGACAGGCTGATGCGCACGGCCTGCACCTCGGTCGCGCCAATGGCAAACACACTGGCCGGGACGACTTCCACACCGTGCTCGCGGCATTGCCTTACCACCACCTCGGCTCCCTGGGGCGTGCCCAGCCAGGCGTGGGGCGAAGGCTGGCCAGTATTGTGCAGTCCCTCACCCAGCAGCCTGCGTGCCAGGCGCCATCGCTCGGTAATTTCCGTTTTCTGCCAGGCCAGCCGCCGCGCAGCCGTGCCGTCTTCGATCCATTGGCAGGCGATAGCCAGGTTCAATGGCGACACCGGCCAGTGGCTGGCCTGGGCATGTGGGTCAACCTTTGCCAACAGCTGCGGGCTGGCCGCAATCCATCCCAAGCGCAAACCGGCAGCCACCGTCTTGGACAGGCTGTTGATGTAGACCCCCTGATCGCCCAGTAGTGGGTAGAGCGGCGGTTGGTCGCTGAATGCGCCATACACGTCATCCTCGATTACCAACAGCCCCAGGCGTTTGACTACCCCTGCAATGGCCGCGCGGCGAGCCTCGTCCATGCAGGCGCCTGTGGGGTTGTGCAGGGTGGGTGTGGTCACCAGCACGCGGGCACCGCTGGCGCGCGCCACACGGTCCAGGTCATCGGGCCGCAGGCCTTGGTTGTCCAGGGCCACGCCATGCACGGGCAGGCGCAGTTGCCGGCAGGCCGCCTTGATACCCGGTGCGGTCAGGGCCTCGAGCATGACCGGCTCACCCGCCTGGCAGAACGACTGCAGCACCAGTGCCAGCGCTTGCTGGGCTGCGCCACATAGCAACAGTTCGTCTGCTGAAAGCGCCAGGCCGCGGTTGGCCATCCACTGGGCGCCGCGAATCCGCCCCAGCAGCAACTGCTCGGGCCCCAGGTAATGATCGAGCAAGTCGCTGGCGGGGCGTTGCAGCAGGCTGCGCAGGCTGTCGTGCAAATCCTGATTGTGCGGATCGGCCACTGGAACGTTGGTCGACAGGTCGATCAGCGAGCGTTGCCCGTCGTGATGCTTGAGGCGGAACAAGGTCGCTTCCTTGCTGCCCGCCAGCACGTAAGTGCCGCGACCCACTTCGCCAGCCACCAGGTGGCGAGCGGCAGCTTCGCGGTAGGCCTGCTGGGTAGTGCTAGGGTTGAGGCCCAGTTTCCAGGCCAGCCGCCGTTGCGGCGGCAGGCGGTCACCCACCTTGAGGGCGCCGCTTTCGATGGCGTTGGCAATCGCATCGACCAAGGCGAGATAGCGGGGTTGGTCATCGTCGGCCAGCTGTGGGATCCACACGAAATTGCTACCCATGCAATATAAGGATGTACCCATACAATGCCCGGCGCTTAGGATCGGATCAACCACCTACCGAAGAGTGATGATCGCCATGTTCGACCTTGCCGCCCTGCGCGAAGCCGCCGATTTCGTTCACCAGCACGTTCCGCCGACGCCACAGCGCGCCTGGCCGCTTCTGGCCGAGCGGGTGGGCTGCAAACTGTGGGTCAAGCACGAAAACCACGCGCCCACCGGCGCCTTCAAGGTGCGCGGCGGGTTGGTCTATGTGCGTTCACTGTTGGCCGCTGGCAAGCCCCCGCGTGGCCTGGTCACCGCCACCCGTGGCAACCACGGCCAGAGCATGGCGCTGGCCGCGAGCCAGGCCGGTGTGCCGCTGGTGATCGTGGTGCCCGAAGGCAACTCGAAAGAGAAGAACGCGGCCATGCGCGCGCTTGGCGCCGAACTGGTGGAGCACGGTGTCGATTTCGACGTGGCCCGCGAAGAGGCGGCGCGCCTGGCGGACGAGCTGGGCTATGACATGGTGCCGTCGTTCCACCCTGAGCTGGTGCGCGGGGTGGCCACCTATGCCCTGGAGCTGTTCGAGGCCGTGGGCGAGCTGGACTGCGTGTACGTGCCGATCGGCATGGGCTCGGGCATCTGTGGGCTGATCCAGGCACGCAACCTGTTGGGGCTTGAGACCGAGATCGTCGGCGTGGTCTCCAGTGCGGCCGATGCCTACGCGCAGAGTTTCGAGATGGGCCGCATCGTCACCACGGCCACCGCCGATACCTTTGCCGATGGCATGGCCTGCCGGGTACCGCACCCGGATGCCTTCGCCCTTGTTCGCGAGCACGCGGCGCGGATCGTGCGGGTCAGCGACAGTGAAGTGGCAGAGGCCATGCGTATCTATCACGAAACCACCCATAACACGGCCGAAGGTGCCGGTGCTGCAGCACTGGCGGCATTGCTGCAGGAGCGTGAGCGACAGGCAGGCAAGCGCGTGGCGGTGGTGCTCAGCGGGGCCAATGTGGATCGCGAGCGTTATGCGCAGGTGCTGGCTGGTATTGAAAAATCCTGAATGAATATCGGGGAAAAAGTGCTATCTTATTTTGATAGCATTTTCCGATGAACACTCGATACCGAAAATCTACGACGCTATCTTCAGGACGCCCACTACGGCCTCGTTGGCGTTTTCCGAGGTCGAAGCCCTGGTGCTTCACCTCGGCGGGCAAGTGCTGGAGCGGCAAGGCTCCAGGGTCAAGCTGATGCTTGGCGGCCAGAGCTGGAGGTGTCATCGCCCCCATCCTGGCAAGGAGGCCAGACGGTATCAGCTTGAAGAAGCCCGCGAATTCTTGTTGCGGGCAGGAGTCAGCCTATGAGTTGCATGCGCTACAAGGGCTATGCCGCCCGTATCGAATACGATGAGCGTGACGACGTTTTTGTTGGCCGTGTGCTGGGCATGCGCGACATCATCAGTTTCCACGCAAGCTCTGTGCCCGAGCTACATGAAGCCTTCCGCGAGGCGCTGGAAGATTACCTGGCCGACTGCGCGGAGCAGGGCATTACCCCGGAGAAACCCGCGTCGGGCAAGGTCATGCTGCGCATCCGTCCAGAGGTACATGCAGCTGCCAGCGTTGCCGCCCGCGCGGCTGGCAAAAGCCTTAACCAGTGGGCAGATGAGGTATTCGAGCAGGCGGCGCTGGCTTGAGCGAACGTGATCATCTCGGGCTACTGTGAATTCATTCTCGCTAGTCCACCGCTCACCTGAGGCAAGGGTCATGACGTTACAAGCGATTTCCCCGGCACGATATGAAGACGGTCGCACGCTCAACCTGGCTGGTTTTGCCGAGCGTTTCAGCATGAGCGACCTGAGCGGCTTGCCATTGCTCTGGCAGCGCTTCGCGCCGCATCTTGGGCATGTGCCGGGGCAGCTCGATCACGACAGCTATGGGGTCTGCTACAACCCCGACGCACAGGGCGGGTTCGACGCTACCCGGCCGGGTTCGATCCTGCCGATGCCCGTGCGGTCATGGAGATCTGGGTTCCCCTGTTGCGCAAATAATTCCAGCAGCCTGTCGATCTCTGCGACCACCGTTCGACCATGAGCTGAAGGTACAAGACAACCCTGTACCGAAACGCTCATGAACGATCGGAGGAACCCCCGATGAACACGGCAGCCGAAAACGAAATCCGTCAGCTTATCGACCGCTGGATGCAGGCCGTTCGCGACCGTGATATCCCCGCCATCACCGCGCCCTACGCCGACGACATCGTCGCCTTCGATGCCATCCAGTCGCTGCAATTCAAGGGCAAAGCCGCCTACCAGGCGCACTGGGAAATGTGCATGAACCTGTGCCCCGGGCCCATGGTCTTCGAACTCGCCCAACTGACCGTGCATGCCGAGGGCGAGCTGGGCCTGGCTCACTGGCTGAACCGCTGCGGCCCCGGGGATGACGAGAGCCAGTGCGGCTTCATGCGTGCCACCGTCGGTTACCGCAAGTCTGGCGGCCAGTGGCAGGTGATTCACGAACACTGGTCGGCACCGTTCGACATGCAAACCCAGAAAGCACTGTTCGATCTCAAGCCTTGATCGGCTATCGCCAAATGCACGTTGCCAACGCCTGGAGACGACCATGAAATACCTGTGCCTGGTCTATTGTGACGAAGGGCTGCTGCACAGCCTGCCCGACAGCCCGGAAGACGCCGAATGCCTGGCCTACGCCGAATCGCTGCAGAGCGCCGGGCGGATCATCGCGGCCGAGGCGCTGAAAACCGTGCAGACCGCCACCACCGTGCGCGTGCGCGCCGGGCGAATGAGCATCACCGATGGCCCGTTTGCCGAAACCAAAGAGCAGCTCGCCGGCTTTTACCTGGTCGATGCCCGTGACCTCAACGAGGCGCTGAACATCGCCAAGGGCATTCCGGCGGCGCGGGTCGGCAGCGTGGAAGTGCGGCCGGTGCGCGAACTGCAACCCTGACAGCAACGGAGAACAACAAGAATGACCCTTGCCCAACCCGCGCCTGCGCAGCACGAGCTGTCCATCAGCCGCTTGATCGATGCCCCGCCTGCCAAGGTGTTCCGAGCCTGGACCGAGCCTGAATGGCTGATGCAGTGGTGGGGGCCGCACGGCATGACCACCCCGGAGTGCGAGATGCAACTGTGGGTCGGGGGGCTGTTCCGTACGCTCATGCGTGCCCCGGATGGTTCCGAGTACCCGACCCAGGGCGTGTTCCTGGAAATTGCCGCGCCACGCCGGCTGGTGTTCACCGATGCCTTCGGGCCGGGTTGGGTGCCGTCGGGCAAAGCCTTCATGACAGCGGTGATCAGCTTTGACGAAGAAAACGGCAAGACCCGCTATACCGCCCGTGCCTGGCACTGGAGCGCTGCCGATAGCCGCGCCCATGAAGAAATGGGCTTCCATCAGGGCTGGGGAGAAAGTCTGGACCGCCTGGTGGAGGTCGTGACCCAGCGGATGCCTGACTGATGGCGGAACTGGCGCAGGTACGTGCCGAAGTCGAAGCGGTATACCGGCGTGATTCGCGGCGCATCCTGGCGACGCTGATCCGGCTGTTGGGGGATTTCGACCTGGCCGAGGAGGCCCTGCACGATGCCTTCTTCATTGCCGTCGAGCGCTGGCAGCGCGATGGCATCCCCGACAACCCACGGGCCTGGCTGGTCTCGACCGGGCGTTTCAAGGCCATTGATGCCTTGCGCCGGCGTGCCCGCTTCGATCGCTCCCAGGCTGACCTGATCATGCTGATCGAAGGCCAGGGGCAGGACCCCAGTGAAGAGGAACTGCTCGCCGACGACCGCCTGCGGCTGATCTTCACCTGTTGCCACCCGGCCCTGGCCGCCGATGCCCAGGTGCCGCTGACCCTGCGCGAAGTCTGCGACCTGACCACCGAGCAGATCGCCCGGGCGTTTCTGCAAAGCCCGGCGACCATCGCCCAGCGTATTGTCCGCGCCAAGGCCAAGATTCGTGATGCCGGCATTCCTTATCAGGTCCCGGAGCTGCATGAGCTGCCCGAGCGCCTGGAGAGCGTGCTGCGGGTGATCTACCTGGTGTTCAACGAAGGTTATTCGGCGTCCTCGGGCGAGGCGTTGCTGCAGCAGGAGCTGAGCGACGAGGCGATCCGTCTCGGGCGCCTGCTGGTTCAACTGTTGCCGGACGCCGAGGCGGTGGGTTTGCTGGCGCTGATGTTGTTGCAGGCATCGCGCCAGCGCGCGCGCAGCGATGCCGAGGGCAACCTGGTGCTGCTTGACCAGCAGGACCGCAGCCTTTGGGACCGCGAGCAGATTGTCGAAGGTTGCGAACTGGTGCGTGTGGCCCTGGCCAGCCGCGTCTTTGGTGCCTACACCGTGCAGGCGGCGATCGCGGCCGTGCATGCCGAGGCAGTGACGGCTGAAGAGACCGACTGGGCGGAAATCGTCGGGCTATACGATGTGCTGCAACGTCACTGGCCGTCAGCCGTTGTGGCGCTCAACCGGGCGGTGGCGCTGGCCAAGCGTGACGGGGCGCAGGCCGGGTTGGTGGCGGTGGAGGCGATACTGGCGAGCGGGGAGTTGCGCGATTATCACCTGGCGCATGCGGCGCGGGCCCAGTTGCATCAAGAGTTGGGGAATGTGGATGAAGCGCGGGTTGCCTGGCAGCAGGCGCTCGAGCTGACCCGGCAGGCGCCGGAGCGACGGCATATCGAAAGGCGTTTGCGCGAACTGATGTAGTGGTTTTGCCGGCCCATTCGCGGGCGAGCCCGCTCCCACAGGTACAGCACAGTATTCAGGAACTGCGCGAATTCTGTGGGAGCGGGCTTGCCCGCGAAGAATCCAGCACTTTTATCAGCTGGCGACAAAGTTCGGCGGCGATACCAGCTCGACGGTCTGCTGTTTGCGCGGCGCAAGGATCTCGGCCTCACCCTCGACCACCAGTTCATCGTTCTGGTTGTACACATTGGTCGCGATACGCACCTTGAACTTGGGCAGCTTCTCGAGGATTTCCAGGCGCACGGTCAGGGTGTCGCCGATCTTCACCGGCTTCTGGAAACTCATCTTCTGGCCCAGGTAGATGGTGCCCGGGCCAGGCAGGGTGCAGGCCACAGCGGCGCTGATCAGCGCACCGCTGAACATGCCGTGGGCGATGCGCTCCTTGAACATGCTCTTGGCGGCGAATTCGGCATCCAGGTGCACGGGGTTGTGGTCACCGGACATCGCGGCGAACAGCTGGATGTCGCGTTCTTCGACAGACTTTTCGTAACTGGCTTTCTGGCCGACTTCCAAAGCTTCGTAAGGCGTGTTGGTGACCTGGGTCATTGGCGTTTCCTTGATAGGCGGACGAGGCCGATATCATTCACTGCGAGCAGGGCGGCCAAGGGCCAGTGCCTGCTCAAGCCATGCGAGGATATCGGCGGTGACCTCGTCCCGATTGATTTCGTTTAGCACTTCATGCCGCGCCTCAGGATAGACGCGCAGCTGTACATGTCGATTGCCGGTCGCGCGCAGGGCGTCGGCCAGATGGGTGAGACGCTTGCCGGCACTCACCGGATCACATTCGCCGCCAATCACCAGCATGGGCAGGTTCGGGTCGATCTGCGCGAGGTTGCGCGCCTGGCTGATCTGCGCCAGCCCCTGCAGCAGGTCGAGCCACAGCTGGTTGCTGCAGCGAAAGCCGCACAGCGGATCGTTGACGTACTTGTCCACTTCCTCCGGGTCACGGCTGAGCCAGTCGAAAGCACTGCGGTTGGGCTTGAAGGCCTGGTTGAACGAGCCGAACGACAGCCACTCGATCAGTGCGCTCTTGCCCAGTGGCCCCTGGCGCCAGGCTTCCAGGCGCGCAATCAGGCGGGCCGCCCGGTACAGCGCAGCGGGCTGGAAGTTGGAACCACTGAGAATCGCCCCCTGCAGGCTGGCGCTGTGGTGGATGAGGTAGGCCTGGGCAATATAGCTGCCCATGCTGTGGCCGAACAGGAACAGCGGGGTGCAGGGGAACTGCTGGCCGATGTGCTGGGCCAGCAGGCCAAGGTCGTTGACCACGGCATTCCAGCCATGTTGCCGGGCGAACAGGCCGAGGCTGCCTTGCTCGGCGGTGCGCCCGTGGCCGCGCAGGTCCGGTGCCAGCAGGGCGTAGCCGGCATCGCTGAGGGCCTGGCCGAGGCGCTGGTAGCGCCCGGCATGCTCGGCCATGCCATGCGCCAGCAGCACCACGGCCTTGACCGGTGTCGCCGGCAGCCATTGGTGCACGTACAGCCGGCAATGCTCGCTGGCAGGCAGCCAGAAGGCGTCATGGGGCATGGCGAATCCTTTGCGCGAAGGGTACCCGCACAGTGTATGCACAACCGGCCGGATTGCAGGAAGGGCACAAATAAGATTCACAATGTTAATGGCGGCACTTGGCGTATATGCCACCTCGGCCTTACCTGCTAACGTCGGATCAACGCCTTTTTGCCAGCAGGCAAACAGGGCAAGGAATCCGCGCGAGCTCAGGCAGAGGAACAATAATAAATGCAAGCCGACTTCTGGAATGACAAACGCCCCGAGGGCGTGCCTTCCACCATCGACATCCACGCGTACGCTTCGGTCGTCGAGGTGTTCGAACGCTCCTGCAAGCGCTTCGCCGAACGCCCGGCGTTCAGCAACCTCGGCGTGACCCTGAGCTACGCCGAGCTGGAGCGCCACTCGGCCGCCTTCGCCGCCTGGCTGCAGCAGCACACCGACCTCAAGCCAGGCGACCGCATCGCGGTGCAGATGCCCAACGTCCTGCAGTACCCGATTGCCGTGTTCGGCGCCCTGCGCGCCGGGCTGATCGTGGTCAACACCAACCCGCTGTATACCGAGCGCGAGATGCGTCACCAGTTCAAGGACGCCGGCGCCCGTGCCCTGGTGTACTTGAACATGTTCGGCAAGCGCGTCCAGGAGGTGCTGCCCGATACCGGTATCGAGTACCTGATCGAGGCGAAGATGGGCGACCTGCTGCCCGCGGCCAAGGGCTGGCTGGTCAACACCGTGGTCGACAAACTGAAGAAAATGGTCCCGGCCTATCACCTGCCCCAGGCCATCCCGTTCAAGCAGGTTCTGCGCGAAGGCCGCAGCCTGACGCACAAGCCGGTGCCACTCGCCCTCGACGACATCGCCGTGCTGCAGTACACCGGCGGCACCACGGGCCTGGCCAAGGGGGCCATGCTCACGCACGGCAACCTGGTGGCCAACATGCTGCAGGTGCTGGCCTGTCTCTCCCAGCGAGGCTCGGACGGGCAGCCGCTGATCAAGGAAGGCCAGGAGGTAATGATCGCGCCGCTGCCGCTGTATCACATCTACGCCTTTACCGCGAACTGCATGTGCATGATGGTCACCGGCAACCACAACGTGCTGATCACCAACCCTCGCGATATCCCTGGCTTCATCAAGGAACTGGGCAAGTGGCGTTTTTCCATGCTGCTGGGGTTGAACACGTTGTTCGTCGCACTGATGGACCACCCCGGCTTCCGCCAGCTGGACTTCTCTGCACTGAAAGTCACCAACTCCGGCGGCACCGCGCTGGTCAAGGCCACTGCCGAGCGATGGGAGGAACTCACCGGTTGCCGCATCGTCGAGGGGTATGGCCTGACCGAGACCTCGCCGGTAGCCAGTACCAACCCCTACGGCCATCTCGCACGGCTGGGTACGGTGGGTATGCCGGTGGCCGGCACGTTATTCAAGGTCATCGACGATGACGGCAACGAACAGCCGCTGGGTGAGCGCGGCGAGTTGTGCATCAAGGGCCCGCAGGTGATGAAGGGCTACTGGCAGCAACCAGAGGCCACGGCGCAGGCGCTGGATGCCGAGGGCTGGTTCAAGACCGGCGATATCGCGGTGATCGACCCGGACGGTTTTACCCGCATCGTCGACCGCAAGAAGGACATGATCATCGTCTCCGGCTTCAATGTGTACCCCAACGAGATCGAGGATGTGGTGATGGGCCATCCGCAGGTGGCCAATTGCGCGGCCATCGGCGTGCCGGACGAGCGCTCGGGGGAGGCGGTGAAGCTGTTCGTGGTGGCGCGTGAGGGCGGGGTGAGCGTCGAAGACCTGAAGGCCTACTGCAAGGCCAACTTCACCGGCTACAAGGTACCCAAGCACATCGTGGTGCGCGAGTCGCTGCCGATGACACCGGTGGGCAAGATCCTGAGGCGCGAATTGCGTGACATAGCCTGATACCGAATGTGCTTCTTCGCGGGCAAGTCGGTTCGGCGCCCCGACTTGCCCGCGAATGCTTCTAAGGTGCTCTAGCCGGCAGCTTACAGCCCGATTTGCGACATTTTGGGCAATTACTCTAAAAATGACCTGTATCGTTCATTGAGTCATTTTTGTGACTGAGAGGCCGTTCTTGGCCCCTAGGCGACCCCATTTAAAGCTGTTACTCTCGGGCCGCTTTCAGATGATCAGGTTTGCAACGAACCCTCATCACATATCAATAATAAACGCATCGACGCGTGAATCGAACTTCGCTGTTGCTGAAGGAGTGGGCTTCCATGATCGAAAATTTTTGGAAGGATAAATACCCAGCCGGGATTACGGCGGAAATCAATCCTGACGAATTCCCCAATATCCAGGCGGTACTCAAGCAATCCTGCCAACGCTTTGCCAATAAACCGGCCTTTAGCAACCTGGGCAAGACTATCACCTACGGCGAGCTCTATGCGCTGTCAGGCGCTTTCGCGGCCTGGCTGCAGCAGCATACCGACCTCAAGCCGGGTGACCGCATTGCCGTCCAGCTGCCCAATGTCCTGCAATACCCGGTAGCGGTATTCGGTGCAATGCGCGCCGGCCTGATCGTGGTCAACACCAACCCACTGTATACCGTGCGGGAAATGGAACACCAGTTCAACGATTCCGGGGCCAAGGCCTTGGTGTGCCTGGCCAACATGGCGCACCTGGCCGAGAAGGTGGTGCCCAAGACCCAGGTCAAGCACGTCATCGTTACCGAAGTGGCCGACCTGTTGCCACCGCTCAAGCGCCTGCTCATCAACAGCGTGATCAAGTACGTGAAGAAGATGGTGCCGGCCTACAACCTGCCGCGTGCCGTGCGCTTCAATGACACCCTGGCGCTGGGCAAGGGCCAGCCGGTCACCGAAGCCAACCCGCAAGCCAACGACGTGGCCGTGCTGCAGTATACCGGCGGTACCACCGGCGTGGCCAAGGGCGCGATGCTGACCCACCGCAACCTGGTGGCCAACATGCTGCAGTGCCGGGCGCTGATGGGCTCGAACCTGCAGGAAGGCTGCGAGATCCTCATCACCCCGCTGCCGCTGTACCACATCTATGCCTTTACCTTCCATTGCATGGCGATGATGCTGATCGGCAACCACAACGTGCTGATCAGCAACCCACGCGACCTGCCGGCAATGGTCAAGGAGCTGGGCAAGTGGAAGTTCAGCGGCTTCGTCGGCCTCAACACGCTGTTCGTTGCGCTGTGCAACAACGAGGCCTTCCGCGCCCTGGACTTCTCGGCGCTGAAGATCACCCTGTCCGGCGGCATGGCCCTGCAGTTAAGCGTGGCCGAGCGCTGGAAGAGCGTCACCGGCTGCGCCATCTGCGAAGGCTACGGCATGACCGAGACCAGCCCGGTGGCGGCGGTGAACCCGGCCGAGGCCAACCAGGTGGGTACCATCGGCATCCCGGTGCCATCGACGCTGTGCAAGGTCATCGACGATGCCGGCAACGAGCTGGCGCTGGGCGAAACCGGCGAGCTGTGCGTCAAGGGCCCGCAGGTGATGAAGGGCTACTGGCAGCGTGAAGACGCCACCCGCGAGATCCTCGACAGCGAGGGCTGGCTGAAGACCGGCGACATCGCGCTGATCCAGCCAGATGGCTACATGCGCATCGTCGACCGCAAGAAGGACATGATCCTGGTCTCGGGCTTCAACGTGTACCCCAACGAGCTCGAAGACGTGCTCGCCGCCTTGCCGGGCGTGCTGCAGTGCGCAGCCATCGGTGTGCCGGACGAGAAGTCGGGTGAAGTGATCAAGGTGTTCATCGTGGTCAAGCCGGGCATGACCGTGACCAAGGAGCAGGTGATGGAGCACATGCGTGCCAACGTCACCGGCTACAAGGTGCCGCGTTACATCGAGTTCCGCGATGCGCTGCCGACCACCAACGTCGGCAAGATCCTGCGCCGTGAACTGCGCGATGAAGAGCTGAAGAAGCAGGGCTTGAAGAAGATCGCCTGATCGACCTCACTGGCCTTTTCGCGGGCAAGCCCGCTCCCACAGGTACGGCACATTACTTAAATGTTGTGCTGTCCCTGTGGGAGCGGGCTTGCCCGCGAATGGGCCCGTGGAGTCAGCGCAGTTTTTCCAGCATCTGGTAGTACCACATCCCCGCCGCCAGCAGCGGGTTGCCCAGCAAGTCCCCCATCGGCACCCGCACGTGCTTGCACTGCGCGAAGGTGTCGAACTTCTCCAGCGTTCCCGTCAGCGCCTCAGCCATGATCTCGCCCATGATGTGGCTGGTGGCGATGCCGTGCCCGGAATAGCCCTGGCAGTACCAGACGTTGTCCGACAGCTTGCCCAGTTGCGGAATGCGGTTGACCACGATGCCCATCGCGCAGCTCCACTGGAACTCGATCGGCACGCCCTTGAGCGCCGGGAAGGTACGCTCGATGCAGGGGCGCAGCTCGCCTTCGATATCACGCGAATCCTTGCCCGAGTAGTTGGCGCCGCCGCCGAACAGCAAGCGCTTGTCAGCGGTCAGGCGGTAGTAGTCGAGCACGAAGCGGCAGTCGTATACCGCCAGGTCCTGTGGGTTGATCTGCTGCGCCAGTTCGCCCAGCGGGGCGGTGGTGACGATGCCGCCCATGGCCGGGAAGATCTTGCCCTTGAGCTGGCGTTTCTCAAGCTTGTGGTAGACGTCGCCGGCGAGCATCACCTGGCGCGCTTCGACCCGGCCATGGGCAGTGACGACCGCCGGGCGCGGGCCGTGGACGATGTCCAGCACTTCGGAGTTCTCGAAGATCAGCGCACCCAGGCTGTGGGCGGCGCGGGCTTCGCCCAGGCACAGGTTGAGCGGGTGCAGGTGCAGGTTGCGCAGGTTCTTCAGGGCGCCCAGGTACAGCGGGCTCTGCAGGTGCCCGGCGACGCCGTTGCGGTCGAGCAGTTGCACCTGGTCGCCCATGCCGCGGCGTTCGGCCTCGGCCTGGAAGCTGCGCAGCTCTTCCATGTGCGAGGGCTTCATCGCGGCATGCAGATGGCCGCGCTTGAGGTCGCAGTCGATGCCATAGCGCTCGACCCGCTGCTCGATGACCTGGTGCCCGCGCCAGCGCAGGTGCCAGATGAAATCATCGACCTCGGCGCCCAGGTGGTTGCGCATCTGCGTGCGCATGGCCTCGTCACCCGACAGGCTGCCGGTGACCTGGCCGCCGTTGCGCCCGCTCGCTCCCCAGCCAATGCGGTTGGTCTCGACGATCGCCACCTTCAGGCCGCGCTCGGCCAGTTCCACGGCGGTGGCCACGCCGGTGAAGCCGCCACCGATGATGGCCACGTCTACCTGCACCGTGCCCTTGAGCTGCGGGTACTCGGTGTGGTCGTTAAGCGAGGCGCTGTAATAGGACGGCGCGCGCTGGGCCGGGCCATTGTTCAATGCTGCGTTCATGGGTGTTCCTTGTTCTGAATGGGGTAAGGCTCAGGCCTGGTGCAGGTACCAGCGCCAGTCCTGCTCGCTGACTTCGGCCATGAACTGGCGGTACTCGGCGCGCTTGACCTTGAGGTAGATGCCGAGAAACGCCTCGCCGAGCGCTTCGCGCGCCCAGTGCGAGCGCTCCAGTGCGTCGAGTGCGGTCAGCCAGTCGGTGGGCAGGTGTTCGGTGGCCTGGGCATAGCCGTTGCCTTCCACCGGCGCACCGGGGTCGAGCTGCTCGCGGATGCCGCGATGGCTGGCGGCCAGGATGGCGGCGGCGGCCAGGTACGGGTTGGCGTCGGCGCCGCAGATGCGGTGTTCGACATGCCGGCTGTTGGCCGGGCCGCCGGGCACGCGCAGGCTGACGGTGCGGTTGTCGACACCCCAGGTCGGCGCCAATGGCGCATAGCTGTTGGCCTGGAAGCGGCGGAACGAGTTGGCGTTGGGGCAGAACAGCAGCAGCGATTCATGCAGGTGGCGGAGCATGCCGGCCACCGCCTGGCGCAGCAGCGGGGTGCCGGCCGGATCGGTGCTGGCGAACAGGTTGTTGCCGGCGCTGTCGGCCAGGCTCAGGTGCATGTGCATGCCGGTGCCGGCCAGTTGCGCGAACGGCTTGGCCATGAAGCAGGCCTGCATGCCATGGGCATGGGCCACGCCCTTGACCAGGCGCTTGTAGCGCACGGCCTGGTCCATCGCCTCCAGCGCATCGCCATGTTCCAGGGTGATTTCCACCTGGCCGGGGGCATACTCGGAGATCGCCGTGCGGGCTGGGATGCCTTGGGCCTTGCAGGCGGCGTAGAGGTCGGCGAGGAACGGCTCGATCTGTTCCAGCTCGCGCAGGCCATAGACCTGAGTGCTGCGCGGGCGCCCGCCGTCGTTGTCCAGCGCCGGTTGCGGGCGGCCCTGGGCATCGCGCTTCTGGTCGAGCAGGTAGAACTCCAGCTCGCAGGCCATCACCGGGTGGTAACCGTCAGCCTTGAGCGCCTCGATGGTGCGCAGCAGTACATGGCGCGGGTCGGCGACACTGGCCGGCAGGCCTTCGCTGGGGTGCATGCTGACCTGCACCGCCGCAGTCGGCACCCGGCGCCAGGGCAGGCGCACCAGGCTGCCTTCCAGGGGGTAGGCGCGGCAGTCGATGTCACCCACGTCCCAGACCAGGCCGGAGTTTTCCACGTCGTCGCCATTGAGGGTCAGGCCGAGGATGGTGCTGGGCAGCGGGCGGCCGCTCTGGTACACCGCCAGCAGTTCTTCGCGGTGCAGCAACTTGCCACGTGGCACGCCGTTGGCGTCAAGGATGAACAGCTCGAACAGTTCGATATCGGGGTTTTCTGCCAGGAAACGGCTGGCGTGCTCTACGGGTGCAAAGTGCATGATGGATTCGCTCACAGGCGCACGGGACCGGCGCGCAGGCGCGATCCACTTGAGTCAAACGGCCGGGCTGCGGCCGAGTTGGGTCACAACGGCGTGAGCGAGAAATCCGGTGGGCGGGCGTGACGGCAGTGCCACAGCGCCCAGAAAGCGAGGATGACATGGACCAGCGGATTTTCACCGGCGCGGGACCGGGCCTTCGCTGGCGAAGGGCGGGACGACGGTGGGGCGATGGTCTGGACGGGAGTCATGCCTTTGATACTCACATGCGGCGTAAGGTTGATTAAAGCAGTGAATGGCAACCTTCACATCGGGCCAGACTAAACATTCCTGTTGCCTGTGCCGGCCCTTTCGCGGGCACGCCCGCTCCCACAGCATTGCATCAAGCTTGAGCTTTGTGGGGTACCTGTGGGAGCGGGCTTGCCCGCGAAAGGGCCGGCACAGGCAGCAGAGAACCGGCAAATCTGCGACAATCGCGCATCCTTCGAATGCCGATCATGAAAAAGCAGGCCCACCTGCATCACTAAAAAGCCCCATGACTGACCAAGCCATCGACAAACTGCTGCAAAACCTCGACCACGCCATGATTGCCGAGCGCCATCGCCTGCGCCGGCAGCTGCATGAACTGCGCAAGCGCCCCGACGAGGCGAAGCTGGCGCAGTGGGTTGAAAAGGTCCAGGCATCCTGCGCCCAGGTCACCGCACGCCAGAACAGCGTGCCGCCGATCCGCTACGACGACAGCCTGCCGATCGCTGCCAAGCGTGACGAGATCAAGAAGGCCCTGGCAGAACACCAGGTGCTGGTGATCGCCGGCGAAACCGGTTCGGGCAAGACCACCCAGTTACCGAAGATCTGCCTGGAACTGGGCCGCGGCAGCCATGGCCTGATCGCCCATACCCAGCCGCGGCGGATCGCCGCGCGCAGTGTCGCCGCCCGGGTTGCCGAAGAGCTCGGCACGCCGTTGGGCGGTCTGGTCGGCTACCAGGTGCGTTTCGAAGACCAGAGCGATGCCAACACCTTGGTCAAGCTGATGACCGACGGTATCCTCCTGGCCGAAACCCAGCACGACCGTTTTCTCGAACGCTACGACACGATCATCGTCGACGAAGCCCACGAGCGCAGCCTCAACATCGACTTCCTGCTCGGCTACCTGAAGACCCTGCTGCACCGCCGGCCAGACCTGAAGCTGATCATCACCTCGGCAACCATCGACCTGGAGCGTTTTTCCAGGCACTTCGACAATGCCCCGATCATCGAGGTGTCCGGCCGTACCTTCCCGGTGGAAACCTGGTACCGCCCGCTGACCAGCGAACAGGACGAGGAGGGCAACCAGGTCGAGGACGACCTCACCGTCGACCAGGCGATACTCGCCACCCTCGACGAGATTGCCCAGCACGAACGCAGCGTGGGCAAAGGCCCCGGCGACGTGCTGGTGTTCCTACCGGGCGAGCGGGAAATCCGCGATGCCGCAGAAATCCTGCGCAAGGCGCAGTTGCGCCATACCGAGATCCTGCCGTTGTACGCGCGCCTGTCGCCGGCCGAGCAGCAGCGCATTTTCCAGTCGCACGCCGGGCGCCGGGTGGTGCTGGCCACCAACGTTGCGGAAACCTCGCTGACCGTGCCCGGCATCCGTTACGTGATCGACACCGGCACCGCGCGCATCAGCCGCTACAGCTACCGCGCCAAGGTCCAGCGCCTGCCGATCGAGGCGGTTTCGCAGGCCAGTGCCAACCAGCGCAAAGGCCGTTGCGGCCGGGTCGAGCCGGGCATCTGCATTCGGCTGTACAGCGAAGAGGATTTCAACGGCCGGCCGGCCTTCACCGACCCCGAGATCCTGCGCACCAACCTGGCGGCGGTGATCCTGCAGATGCTGCACCTGCGCCTGGGTGCGATCGACGCCTTCCCGTTCATCGAGCCGCCGGATGGCAAGGCCATCAGCGACGGTTTCAACCTGCTGCAGGAACTGTCGGCGGTCAACCGCGAGAACCAGCTGACGCCGATCGGCCGCCAGCTGGCGCGCCTGCCGATCGACCCACGGTTGGGCCGCATGCTGCTCGAAGGTGCGCGCCAGGGCAGCCTGCAGGAAGTGCTGATCGTCACCAGCGCGCTGTCGGTGCAGGACCCACGCGAGCGCCCGCCGGAGCGCCAGCAGGCCGCCGACCAGGCCCATGCGCAGTGGAAGGACGCCGATACCGACTTCGCCGCGCTGGTCAACTTGTGGCGGGGTTTTGAAGAGCAGCGCCAGGCGCTGACCGCCAGCCCGCTGCGCAACTGGTGCCGCAAGAACTTCTTGAACTACCTGCGCCTGCGCGAGTGGCGCGATGCCCATCGCCAGTTGTCGCTGATCTGCCGCGAGCTGCAGTTGGCGATCAACAAAGAGCCGTCCGACTACCAGAAAGTGCACAAGGCGATTCTCAGCGGCCTGCTCAGCCAGATCGGCCAAAAGACCGAAGAAGGCGATTACCAGGGTGCCCGCCAGCGGCGCTTCTGGGTGCACCCTTCTTCCGGCATCGGCCGCAAGCGCCCGCAGTGGGTGATGGCCGCCGAGCTGGTGGAAACCACCAAGCTGTATGCGCGCATGGTCGCCAAGATCGAGCCTGACTGGATCGAGCCGCTGGCGACCCACCTGATCAAGAAGAACCACTTCGAACCGCACTGGGAAAAGAAGCGCGGGCAAGTGGTGGCCTATGAGCAGATCACCTTGTATGGCCTGATCCTGGTCGGCCGCCGCCCAGTGCACTATGGCCCGATCGACCCGGTCACATCGCGGGAAATCTTCATTCGCGAAGGCCTGGTTGGCGGTGAAATCCAGTCGCGGGCCAAGTGCCTGGCCGCGAACAAGCGCCTGCTCGAAGAGCTCGACGAGCTGGAGGCCAAGGCCCGCCGGCGCGACATCCTCGCCGATGAAGAAACCCTGTACGCCTTCTACGAAGCACGCTTGCCGGCGGAAATTCACCAGACCGCGACCTTCGATGCCTGGTACCGCATGACCAGCCAGAAGGACCCGAACCTGCTGATCATGCGCGAGGAAGACGTGCTGGCCCGCGAGGCCAGCGAAGTCACCGCGGCGCAGTACCCGGACAGCCTGCAGGTCGGTGAGCTGCGCCTGCCGCTGACCTACCACTTCGAACCGGGCCATCCGCGTGACGGTGTGACCGTGCGGGTGCCGGCACCGCTGCTGCCGAGCCTGCCGGGCGAGCGCCTGGAGTGGTTGGTGCCGGGCCTGCTGGAAGCCAAGTGCGTGGCGCTGGTGCGCAACCTGCCCAAGGCGCTGCGCAAGAACTTCGTGCCGGTGCCGGACTTCGTCAAGGCCTCGCTGGCGCGCATGGCCTTCGGCCAGGGCGCGCTGCCCCAGGCGCTGGGCCAGGAACTGCTGCGCATGACCGGCGCACGGGTTTCCGATGAGGCCTGGGCCGAGTCGGTGAACCTGGTCGAAGGCCACCTGCGCATGAACATCGAAGTGGTCGATGGCCAGGGCAAGTTCCTTGGTGAAGGCCGTGACCTGGCTGAACTCACCGCCCGCTTCGCCGCTGCCAGTCAGGCCGCTTTGGCCGTGCCGCGTACCGAGAAGAGCGAGCAACCGGTGCAGGCCAAGGCCTTCAGCGAGGTCAAGCAGACCGCCCAGCAGAAGATCGCCGGCCTGTCGATGACCGTGTACCCGGCGCTGGTGGAAGAAAACGGCTCTGTGCGCGAAGGGCGTTTCTCGACCCAGGCCGAAGCCGAGTTCCAGCACCGTCGCGCCCTGCAGCGCCTGCTGCTGCAGCAGTTGGCGGAGCCTGCCAAGTTCCTGCGTGGCAAGCTGCCGGGGCTGACCGAGCTGGGCCTGCTGTACCGCGAACTGGGCCGGGTCGAGGCGCTGGTCGAGGACATTCTGCTGGCGAGCCTCGACAGTTGCATCCTGGACGGTGAAGCGACGTTGCCGCGTGACGGCGCCGCCCTGGCCGGGCTGGCCGAGCGCAAGCGTGGCAGCTGGGCCGAGCACGCCGAACGCCTGGCCCGGCAGACGCTGGAAGTGCTCAAGCTGTGGCATGGCCTGCAGAAGCGCTTCAAGGGCAAGATCGACCTTAGCCAGGCCGTGGCACTGAACGACATCAAGCAACAGTTGGCCAACCTGGTTTATCCGGGCTTCGTGCGCGAGACCCCGGCAGCCTGGTTCAAGGAGTTGCCGCGCTACCTCAAGGCGGTGGAGTTGCGCCTCGAGAAGCTGGGTGGCCAGGTGCAGAAGGACCGGGTCTGGAGCGGCGAGCTGGGCAACCTGTGGGCGCAGTACAAGGCGCGGGCCGACAAGCATGCCCAGGAAGGCAAGCGTGATGAAGCGCTGACCTTGTATCGCTGGTTGCTGGAGGAGTATCGGGTGTCGCTGTTTGCCCAGCAGCTGGGTACAAAAGTGCCGATTTCCGACAAGCGATTGAGCAAGCAGTGGAGCCAGGTGGAAGGCTAAGTTCCTTGATTTGTGGCACACTTCAGTGAATTTGGGGCCGCTTTGCGGCCCTTCGCGGGCAAGCCCGCTCCCACAGTGTCAGCGTACGTCTTTTAATTGGCACGAAAGTGCCATTAAGTTGCCATATTCCCAGCCAGCGCCCCACGGCGATGGCCTTTGAGCAGAGGATCGATCGTGCATAACGTCGTGATCAGCGGCACCGGCCTGTATACCCCGGCCCAGAGCATTTCCAACGAAGAACTGGTGGCCTCCTTCAATGCCTGGTCGCAGCAGTACAACCAGGACAACGCCGCCGCCATCGAGCGTGGCGAAGTCGAAGCAGCCCCGGTGTCCGATGCCGCCTTCATCGAAAAGGCCTCGGGGATCAAGAGCCGTTTCGTCATGGACAAGGCCGGCATCCTCGACCCGCAACGCATGAAGCCGCGCTTGCCTGAGCGTTCCAACGACGAGCAGTCGATCCTCTGCGAAATGGGCGTGGCTGCTGCACGTCAGGCGCTGGAACGCGCAGGCCGTACTGCGGCGGATGTCGACGGGGTGATCGTCGCCTGCTCCAACCTGCAGCGCCCATACCCGGCCATCGCCATCGAAGTGCAGCAGGCGCTGGGCATCGACGGCTTCGCCTTCGACATGAACGTGGCCTGTTCGTCGGCCACCTTCGGCATCCAGACTGCTGCCAACAGCGTGCAACTGGGCCAGGCCCGGGCGCTGCTGGTGGTCAGCCCGGAAATCTGCACCGGTCACCTGAACTTCCGCGACCGCGACAGCCACTTCATCTTTGGTGACGCCGCCACGGCGGTGCTGGTCGAGCGTGCCGACAAGGCCACTTCGGCGCACCAGTTCGACATCGTCGGCACCAAGCTGCAGACCGCCTTCTCCAACAACATCCGCAACAACTTCGGCTTCCTCAACCGGGCGGCGGAAGAGGGCGTCGGCGCGCCGGACAAACTGTTCGTGCAGGAAGGTCGCAAGGTGTTCCGCGAAGTCTGCCCGATGGTCGCCGAGCTGATCGGCAAGCACCTGGGCGAGAACGGCATGCAGCCTTCCGACGTCAAGCGCTTCTGGCTGCACCAGGCCAACCTGAGCATGAACCACCTGATCGTCAAGAAGTTGCTGGGGCGTGAGGTGAGCGAGGACGAGGCACCGGTGATTCTCGACCGCTACGCCAACACCAGTTCGGCGGGTTCGGTGATTGCCTTCCACCTGTACCAGGATGACCTGGCCAAAGGGTCGCTTGGCGTGCTGAGCTCGTTTGGTGCGGGTTATTCGATTGGTAGCGTGATTCTGCGCAAGCGCTGAGTTTTGTAGAGACTGTACCGGCCTCTTCGCGGGCAAGCCCGCTCCCACAGATACCTCACAGCCCTTGAAGCCTGTGTAGTACCTGTGGGAGCGGGCTTGCCCGCGAAGAGGCCGTTGCATTTCTGACAGGCAAAAAAAGGCGGGAAATGCCGGATGGGGTCGGCATTTCCCGCCTCAGCGTGAAGCAGAGGAGTTTGCAGCTTAGAACTTGGCTTCCAGGTCCACCTGCAGGGTATCGACGTCAGCATCGCTGTTCGGCAGGTTGGAGTAGTCGGTCTTGGCCATCATGTAGGCCGCGCCGAGGGCGAAGTTCTTGTCGATTTCGTAACCGACCTTGAACTTGTGACCGCGGGAACCGGTGAAGCCGTTACCGAAGTCGGAGTCGGTGAACAGGCTGACCACGCCGTTACGCTGTACGTCGCGGTAGTTGTAGTCCAGGCTCCAGGCACCGATCTTCGACTTCAGGCCCGCCAGCCAGGCAGTGTCCTTGCCATCGGTGCTCTCGGTGTTCTTGACGTACTGGCCGTAAGCCGACAGCGGGATGGCGAAACCGGTGAAGTCGAGCTGGCCGAAACCTTCAACCAGGTTGAACTCGTCGGTGGTGTTGCCCAGCGAACGCAGCGCCGCCGAGGCCTTGTCGTTGTCGTAGCCATAGAGGCTGGCACCGACGGTGACCTTGACGGTGTCAGCCGCATTGAACTTGGTACCCAGCTGGGCAGCGTACAGCTGTGCGTCGTGCTTGAACTGCACGCCGTCGCCGTCGACGTTGTCCTTCAGGTTGTAGTGGCCGATGCTGCCGAACACTTCGGCCGGGCCGGCGTTGGTCTTGTAGGTGACAGCCACGCCTTCCGGGTTGATGTCGCTGTCCCAGATGATGTCGCCCATGCTCACCCAAGGCTGCATCATCTTGCCGCCGATCAGGTGCAGGTTAGGGACGGCGGTCGGGTGCCAGTCGAGGTAGGCCAGGTCGACCCACAGCGATTTCTTCTCGAAGTAGTTGTCCAGGCTCTGGTTGGTCGAGCGGGCATCGGCGCTGCTGCCGGTGGCCACACGCACGCCGGCGTCGACCTGCGGGTTGATCTCGCTGTAGAAGCCGACGCGGGCACGTACGCGCTCGCGGTCCTGGTTGCCACTGCGGGCGATCGGGTTGTCGACGTTGACGTCTTCGTAACGCAGGCGCACATCACCCTTGATCTGGGTCTTGGCGGCCCATGCCACTTTTTGTTCGAAAGAGCTCATACGTTCGGACTGAGCTTTCTGGTCGGCCTTTTCCTTGGTTTCTTTTGCCAGGTCGCCCTGCAGTTCGTTGTACTGCGCCTGGTTGATCGAGCCGTTGGCGCGGAGCATTTCGAGCAGCTTGGCGTCGACAGCAGCACTGGCCGGAGTACTCAGAGCCAGCATCATGCCGGTGAGGCTCACTCCGGTAAGTGTAGAAACAAGACGCATAAGGTTCTCCCTACTAAAAAGATTTGGGGAGGCTCAGCGCCCACCCCCATGTTGGCATGTCTTCGGAAAGGGCCTGACTAGACAGGTTCTGGGGTTCCGGAAAACAGGCGCAAGTATTGCGGGGGCCAATGACAGAATAATGTCTAATTAGTGGCACTGCGGTTAAGTAATCGAGAAGGAAAGACGAAACGGGCCGATCCTCATTTGAGCGACGGGCCTCTGTTCGCCGATACTGATGGCCTTGCACAGCGAGTCGAAAACGTGACCAGTCTCTACAGCCTTGCCCATCTTCGTGACCTGCCTGCGGCGACCTGGGATGCCTTGGTCCCGCCTGGCCAACCGTTTCTGCGCCATGCCTTTCTCAGTGCCATGGAAGACAGCGCCAGCGTCGCCCGCAACACTGGCTGGGCCGCCGAACACTTGGTGCTGGAGCGCGACGGGCAGGTACGTGCGTTGCTGCCGGCTTATCGCAAATGGCATTCGTATGGCGAGTACGTGTTCGACCACGGTTGGGCCGATGCCTGCGAGCGTGCCGGCATCGCCTATTACCCCAAGTTGCTCGGTGCCGTGCCGTTCAGCCCGGTCAGCGGGCCGCGCCTGCTGGCGGACGATCCGGCCGATGCGCTGCTGGTGCTGCAGGCGCTGCCGGAGTACCTGGGCAAGGGCGGGTTGTCCGGGGCGCACATCAACTTCACCGACGCGCAGCTGGATGCGCAGATGGCCAGCCTGCCGGGCTGGATGGAGCGCCTGGGCTGCCAGTTCCATTGGCGCAATCAGGGCTACCGTGACTTCCAGGACTTTCTCGACAGCCTCAGCTCACGCAAACGCAAGCAGATGCGCAAGGAACGTGAGCAGGTGGCGGGGCAGGGCATCGACTTTCGCTGGTATCGCGGTGACGAGCTGGATGAGGCGCAGTGGGATTTCGTTTTCCTCTGTTACGCCAACACCTATGCGGTGCGCAGGCGCGCGCCTTATCTGACCCGCGAGTTCTTCAGCCTGCTGGCCGAGCGCATGCCCGAGGCGGTGCGGGTGGTGATGGCGCGTCAGGGCGGGCGTGATGTGGCGATGGCCTTGAGCCTGGTCGGCGGCGACAGCCTGTTTGGTCGCTATTGGGGTTGCCTCGATGAGTTCGACCGGCTGCATTTCGAGACCTGCTTCTACCAGGGCATGGACTTTGCCATTGCCGAAGGGCTGCAGCGTTTCGATGCCGGGGCGCAGGGCGAGCACAAGCTGATTCGCGGGTTCGAGCCGGTGTTGACGCGGTCTTGGCACTACCTGCTGCACCCGGGGTTGCGGCGGGCGGTGGAGGATTTTCTGCAGCAGGAGCGGGCAGGGGTGATGGGGTATGCCGAAGAGGCCAAGGGGATGTTGCCTTACCGCAAGGATTGAGGTGTTTGCTGCCTGTACCGGCCTCCTCGCGGGCAAGCCCCACAGGATCACCGTCGCCCCTGAGACTTGTGCGGTCCCTGTGGGAGCGGGCGTGCCCGCGAAGAGGCCGGTACAGGATTCAGTCGACCCCGACAAAGCCCCCGGTCTGGTGATGCCACAAACGGGCATACAGCCCTTGCTGCTCCAGCAGCTCGCTGTGGCTGCCACTTTCGACGATCCGCCCTTTGTCCAGCACCACCAAACGGTCCATCCGGGCGATGGTCGACAGCCGGTGGGCGATGGCGATCACGGTCTTGCCCTGCATCAGCGTCTCCAGGCTTTCCTGAATCGCCGCCTCGACCTCCGAGTCCAGCGCTGAAGTGGCTTCGTCCATGATCAGGATCGGTGCATTCTTCAGCAGCACCCGGGCAATCGCGATGCGCTGGCGCTGGCCGCCCGACAGTTTCACGCCACGCTCGCCGACATGGGCATCGAAGCCGGTGCGGCCCTGGGCATCCGACAACTGCGGGATGAACTCGTCGGCCCGTGCCCGGCGCACGGCCTCGTGCAGTGCCGCGTCACTGGCGCCGGGGCGGCCGTACAGCAGGTTGTCGCGGATCGAGCGGTGCAGCAGTGAGGTGTCCTGGGTGATCATGCCGATCTGTGCGCGCAGGCTGGCCTGGCTGACCTCGGCGATGTCCTGGCCGTCGATCAGGATGCGCCCGCCCTGCACGTCGTACAGGCGCAACAGCAGGTTGACCAGGGTCGACTTGCCGGCGCCGGACGGGCCGATCAGGCCGATCTTCTCGCCCGGACGGATGTCCAGGTTGAGCCCTTCGATCACGTTGGCGGCCTTGCCATAGTGGAAGTCCACATCGTCGAAGCGCACGGCGCCGCGGCTGACCTTCAGGGGCGGCGCCTGGGGCTTGTCGGTGACGGTGACCGGTTGGGCAATGGTCTGCAGGCCGTCCTGGACCATGCCGATGTTCTCGAAGATGCCGTTGACCACCCACATGATCCAGCCCGACATGTTGACGATGCGAATCACCAGCCCGGTGGCCAGGGCAATGGCACCGACAGTGATCAGCGACTGGCTCCACAGCCACAGCGCCAAACCGGTGGTGGTGACCACCAGCAGACCGTTGAGGGTGGTGATGACCACGTCCATGCTGGTGACCACGCGTGCCGCCAGCTGGGTTTTCTCGGTCTGCTCACGGATCGCTTCGCGGGCGTACTGCTGCTCGTAGTCGGTGTGGGCGAACAGCTTGAGGGTGGCGATGTTGGTGTAGCCATCGACGATCCGCCCCATCAGCTTGGAACGGGCGTCGGAGGAAATCACCGAACGCTCCTTCACCCGCGGCACGAAGTAGTACAGCGCGGCGATGTAACCGATGATCCACAGCAGCAGCGGCAGCATCAGGCGCCAGTCGGCCTCGGCGAACAGCACCAGCGAGGTGACGGCGTAGATCAGCACATGCCACAGCGCATCCACCGCCTGCACCGCGGAGTCGCGCAGCGAGTTGCCGGTCTGCATGATGCGCTGGGCGATGCGCCCGGCGAAGTCGCTCTGGAAGAAGTTCAGGCTCTGCTTGAGCACATAGGTGTGGTTCTGCCAGCGGATCAGGCTGGTCATGCCGGGGTTGATGGTCTGGTGCACCAGCAGGTCGTGCAGGCCGAAGAACACCGGCCGCAGCAGCAGGATCACCACCAGCATCCAGATGAGCTCGCCGCTGTGCTCGCTGAAGAAATTGGCATTGGGCGTGCCCTGGGCCAGGTCGATGATGCGGCTCAGGTAGCTGAACATCGCCACCTCGATCAGCGAGGCGAACAGGCCGACCACCAGTAGGGCGAGAAAGCTTGGCCAGACCTGGCGCAGGTAGTACAGGTAGAACGGCCAGACCTGGCCGGGCGGCGACTCGCTGGGCGCGTCGCGGAAGATGTCGATCAGTTGCTCGAAACGGCGGTACAGCATGGGTGACAAGACTCCTGTGCTACCCGACCCCGGAAGGTTTCACGTCCCTGTGAAACCAGCAGTCAGTCGATGCGTTTGGCGGACTTGATGAACACCGGGTCGGTCGGCACGTCGCGCATGCCCTTCTTCACGGTGGTAGGCGAATTGACGATCTGGTCGACCACTTCCATGCCCTTGGTCACTTTGCCGAACACGGCGTAACCGGCGTCGCGGCCCGGGTTGAGGAAGTCGTTGTCGGCGACGTTGATGAAGAACTGGCTGGTGGCCGAGTTCGGGTTGGAGGTGCGCGCCATCGACAGGGTGCCACGGGTGTTCTGCAGGCCGTTGCTGGCCTCGTTTTTGATCGGGGCCTGGGTGTCTTTCTGCACCATCTGCTCGGTGAAGCCGCCGCCCTGGACCATGAAGCCCGGGATCACCCGGTGGAAGATGGTGTTGTTGTAGAAGCCGCTGTCGACGTACTGCAGGAAGTTCTTGGTACTGATCGGTGCCTTCTCGGCGTTGAGCTCGATTTCGACCTGGCCGAAGCTGGTGTCCAGCAGTACGTGCGGGGTCTTGTCGGAGGCCATGACGCTGGTGGCGAAGGCGACCGAGCAGGCGGTGAGCAGGAGTTTTTTCAGCATGGGCTCAATGATCCTTGAGAGGTGGAAGCGGCTGCGAGGAACTGCAGCAGGGTCTGGTTGAAGACCTCGGGTTGATCGAGGGGGGTAGCGTGCCGGGAATCGTCGATGACCACCAGCCTGGCGTGGGGCATCAGGGCGACGTAACGCTCCTTCAGGTGTATCGGGGTGTAATCGTGGTCGGCGGCAATCACCAGCGTGGGACAGCGAATCTGCCCGATGCGTTCCTGCACGCCCCAGTCGACGATGGCATCGAAGCTCTTGAGGTAGGCACGTTTGTCATTGCGTGCCCAGCGTTCGGCCATCTTCTTGCGCAGTTCGGCTTGCCCCGGTTTGGGGAACAGCCGTGCGGCCAGGCCCTGGCCGACCGTCTCGACGCTGAGGATGCGCGCCAGGCCCCAGCGCTTGAGCCACCACAACCAGTCGCTGCGGGTGCGGCGCTTGACCTCGGGGGCGCTGTTGACGATGCACAGGCTGCGCAGCCATTGCGGGTGATCGACCGCGAACTGGAACCCGACCATGCCGCCCATGGACAGGCCGACGAAGTGCACCGGGCCAGTCTGCAGGTGTTCGAGCAGGGCCAGCAGGTCTTCGCTGAAGGTGGCGATCTGGTAACCGTCGCGGGGCTTGTCGGAGCGCCCGTGGCCGCGGATGTCCATGAGGATCACCCGGTAGTGGCGGCTCAGTTCGGGTACCTGCAGCTCCCAGTCCTGGCTGCTGGAGCCCAGGCCGTGCAGCAGCACCAGGGGCTCGCCCTGGCCATGTTCCTGATAATGCAGCGAGCATCCTTCATGTTCGAAATAGGCCATGGGCGCGGTCCTCTCAAGCTTGTGGGGGGGCTGCGAAGGGCACGTCCAGTGGCGCAGTGTCGAAATTGCGCAGCAGGTCGATGAGAATCTGCGTGGCCGGGCCCAAGGTCTTCTCTTTGCTCGAATAAAGGTAGAACAGTGGGTGGCGGCTGCCACCCTGATCGAGTGGCAACGGCTTCAGCACGCCGTCGTGCAGCTCGCGTTCGATCATGTGCCGTGGCAACCAGGCAAAGCCCAGGCCGCTGCCGACAAAGGTGGTGGCGGTGCCCAGGCTGCCGACCGTCCAGCGCTGCTCGGCGCCGAGCCAGCCGACATCGCGCGGCTGGGCGCGGCCAGAGTCGCGGATCACCACCTGCAACTGGCTTTCCAGGTCCTGGAAGGTGATTTCCCGGCCCAGCCGGTGCAGGCTGTGCTCTGGGTGTGCGACCGCGACGAACTCCACCGAGCTCAGTTCGGTGCCCAGGTAACCACCGATGCTGTAGCTGCTGATGGCCAGGTCGGCGATACCTTCGTGCATCACTTCCTCGACGCCGGACAGCACCTCTTCACGCAGGCGCACCCGGCAACCGCGGCTTTGCGGCATGAACGCGGCCAGGGCACGCACCAGGCGGGCGCTGGGGTAGGCCGCATCGACCACCAGGCGCACCTCGGCCTCCCAGCCTTGCTCCATGTGATGCGCCAGGTCTTCCAGCTGGCTGGCTTGCTTGACCAGGTGCCGCGAGCGGCGCAGCAACACGTTGCCGGCCTCGGTCAGCACGGCCTTGCGGCCATCGATGCGCAACAGCGGCACACCCAGTTGCTCCTGCATGCGCGCCACGGTGTAGCTGACCGAAGACTGCGAACGGTGCAGGGCTTCGGCGGCCTGGGCAAACCCGCCATGGTCGACCACTGCCTGCAGGGTCCGCCACTGATCCAGGGTCACGCGCGGCGCTTTCATGTTTGGCTCCTGTTGTCCTAAGCTGCGCTCTTTCAAGGAGAGCGCCCCATGAAGAAATGTTGTGCGGCAATACTGATGTGCCTGCCCCTTGGGGCCATGGCTTACCCCATCGACGTGGAGAAGGACCTGGCCGGGGTCAAGCTGGACTACACCACCTACGACACCGCCTACGACATCGGTTCCATTACCCTGAACAACTATGGGCAAGTGCCGGCGGCCTGCAAGGTGACTTTCCGCAACGGGCCCGAGGCGCCGCGGGTGCGCCGGGTCAACGTGCCGGCCGGTAAAAGCGTCGATGTGACGGCCAATTTCAATCGGCAGATCATCAAGCTGCGCATCGCGCTGGACTGCAAAGCGCAATGAAACGGATTAATCGATAGATTGAACCCACTTTTTACGCTTTTTTATCGATAGGTCAAGCCTTAATCTCACCTCCATCGAATCGCAACCCTTTTTTGCCGATGGAGGCACCCCATGTCCCGCGTACTGATCATCGAAAGCAGCGCCCGCCAGCAGGATTCCGTTTCCCGTCAGCTGACCCGTGATTTCATCCAGCAGTGGCAGGCGGCGCACCCGGCCGACGCGATCACCGTACGTGACCTGGCGGTGAACCCGGTGCCGCACCTGGATGCCAACCTGCTCGGTGGCTGGATGAAGCCTGAAGAACAGCGCAGCGCCGCTGAACTGGAGGCCCTGGCCCGCTCCAACGAGCTGACCGATGAAGTGCTGGCAGCCGACGTGCTGGTGATGGCCGCGCCGATGTACAACTTCACCATCCCCAGCACCCTCAAGGCCTGGCTGGACCACGTGCTGCGCGCCGGCATCACCTTCAAGTACACCCCGACCGGCCCGCAAGGCCTGCTCACCGGCAAGCGCGCCATCGTCCTGACCGCCCGCGGCGGCATCCATGCCGGCGCCACCAGCGACCATCAGGAACCGTACCTGCGCCAGGTGATGGCCTTCATCGGTATCCACGATGTCGACTTCATCCATGCAGAAGGCCTGAACATGAGCGGCGAGTTCCACGAAAAAGGCCTGAACCAGGCCAAGGCCAAGCTGGCCGCAGTGGCCTGAGGTTCAACGAATTCCCATCCCTGACACCTGTTTCTGCTCCTTTGGGTGTACCTGCCCGGCCTGATGGCCGGGCTTTTTTATTCCCGGGATTTTGTGGTTGCCTGTACCGGCCCTTTCGCGGGCAAGCCCGCTCCCACAGGTACAGCGCAAGATCTGAATCCGGTGATATCCCTGTGGGAGCGGGCTTGCCCGCGAAAGGGCCGGCGCAGCCCCCACATTCCTCATGGTTGAACTCCAAGGCCGCAACCCGCTAAGGTCGCGCCCTTGATTTACGAGAGGCAACCATGGGCTACCTGATAATTGTCGCGCTGATCCAGGCGTTTTCCTTCAGCCTGATCGGCGAGTACCTGGCCGGGCACGTCGACAGCTATTTCGCCGTGCTCGCGCGCGTGGTGCTGGCGGGCCTGGTGTTCCTGCCGCTGACCCGCTGGCGCCAGGTCGAGCCACGCTTCCTGCGCTCGATGCTGCTGATCGGCGCGTTGCAATACGGCATCACCTACGTCTGCCTGTACCTGAGTTTCCGTGTGCTGACCGTGCCGGAAGTGCTGCTGTTCACCATCCTCACGCCGTTGCATGTGACCTTGATCGAGGACGCCCTGAACCGGCGCTTCAACCCCTGGGCGCTGCTCGCGGCCCTGGTGGCGGTGGCGGGGGCGGGCGTGATCCGTTTCGACAGCATCAGCGGTGACTTCTTCATCGGCTTCCTGTTGCTGCAGCTGGCGAACTTCACCTACGCCGCCGGCCAGGTGCTGTACCGTCACCTGGTCGCCCGCCATCCCAGCGACTTGCCGCATTACAAACGTTTCGGCTACTTCTACCTGGGTGCGTTGATCGTGGTGCTGCCGGCGTTCCTGCTGTTCGGCAACGCCCAGCACCTGCCGAGCACCGACGTGCAATGGCTGGTGCTGCTGTTCCTCGGCCTGTGCCCGACGGCCCTGGGCCTGTACTGGTGGAACAAGGGCGCGTGCCTGGTCTCTGGCGCCACGCTGGCGGTGATGAACAACCTGCATGTGCCCGTGGGGCTGTTGCTGAACCTGCTGATCTGGAACCGCGACGAGCCACTGGGGCGGCTGTTGCTCGGTGGCGCGATCATCCTGGCCTCTGTGTGGCTGAGCCGTCTGGGCAAACGCGGGCAGGCCGTCGTGGCGGGCAAGGCCTGAGATGCACACCATTTTCGTCATCGTCGCGCCAATCTTCGCTCTGATCCTGGTTGGCTTCCTGTGCCGCAAGACCAACAAGCTCGGTGACAAGGCCGCCGCCGAGATCAACAAGATGGTGGTCTGGCTGTGCCTGCCGGCGCTGCTGTTCAAGGTCACCGCCACGTCGACCTGGAGCGAGATCTGGCACCCGGGGTTCATTGTCGCTTTCGGTGCCGGGGCGCTGGCGATGTTCGTCGTGACCCTGGCCTGGCGCCTGTACAGCGGCCACGGCCTGGTGGCGGCGAGCATCGACGGGCTCAGCGCCGGTTATGCCAACACCGGTTACATCGGCATTCCTCTGTGCCTGCTGTTGTTCGGCCAGCCAGGCCTGCAGCCAGCGCTGATCTCGTCGTTGATCGTGGTCTGCCTGGTGTTCGCGATTTCCCTGACGCTGATCGAGATCGGCCTGCAGGAAGAGCGGCAGATCGGCCGGGCCATCCTGCTGGTGAGCAAGGCGCTGGCGAAGAACCCGCTGGTGATTGCGCCGGTGGCAGGGGCCGCCTGGGCCATGGGCGGGTTGGGGCTGGCCGAGCCGGTGATGCATTTTCTCGACATGCTCGCGCTGGCGACCACGCCGTGCGCGCTGATCTCGCTTGGGGCGTTCCTGGCCGAGAAGCGCACCGGTTCGCAAGCCAGCCCTTGGCCGCTGGTGGCGCTGAAGCTGGTCGGGCAACCGGCGCTGACCTGGGTGCTGGCGTTCAAGGTATTCAGCCTGCCGCCCATGTGGGCGGCCTCGGCGGTGTTGCTGGCAGCGCTGCCGACCGGCACCGGGCCGTTCATGCTGGCGGAGTACTACAACCGCGAGGCAGGGCTGATCTCACGGACGATTTTGTTGTCGACCGTGGCCTCGTTGATGACCCTGACCGGGCTGCTATACCTGCTGGGGTATGCGGGGTAGCTGCCGGCCTCATCGGCGGGGCGGTGATCCTGGCGTCGGTGTGGATGGGCCGCCTGGGCAGCCTGACGTTATCAAGCAAGGCATGACGCAGCTAGCTATGGCGCGTTCGTTAATGAACCCAAACCCGGCCCATGCCTACCCGATAATCGTGAAAATGAAATCGGAGACCGGCGTGAAGCTAGAAACGCGAAGTATCGAATTCGTCCCACACGCTGAGCGTTATGGCACGCCTAAACGATTGTTCACCATCTGGTTCAGCTCCAACTTCCAGATAACCGCACTGATGGTCGGCACCCTGGGCGCTGCGTCGGGGCTGAGTTTCGGCTGGACCTTGCTGGGCTTGTTGGTCGGTAACCTGATCGGCACCGTGTTCATGGCTGCGCACTCCGCCCAAGGGCCGCACCTGGGCGTGCCACAGATGATCCAGAGCCGTGCCCAGTTCGGTGTCCATGGTGCGGCGCTGCCTTTGCTGGTGATGGTCACGGCCGCTGTACTGTTCCTTGCCGCCAGCGGTGTGCTGATGCGCAATGCCGTGCAGGCGCTGGTGCCCATGAGTGATGGCCAGGCCATCGTGGTGGTCGGCGTGCTGACCTTCATCATCGGCTTTGTTGGCTACGAACTGATCCACCGCCTGGGGGCGTGGATGAGCCTGCTGTCGACCTTGGTCTTTGCCGGCGCCCTGGTGCTGATCCTGCTGCACCCCGGCGACCTGACAGGCACAGCGGCAGTAAGCACGGGCTTTTCATTCACCGCCTTCAACCTGATCGTTGCCCAGGCCGCCTCGTGGACGCTGGGGTATGGCCCCTATGTGGCCGATTATTCGCGGTACCTCCCGGCCAACGTCAACCCTCGCGCCACCTTCTGGGCCACCTATTGCGGTTGTGCGCTGGGTTCCTTCGCCATGATGGCATTGGGCGCGCTGGTGGCCGTGCAATTACCCTCGGCACTGGGGCATGACCCTGCGACCGCCATTGCCGGCTTGTTTGGCCCCTGGGCGGCGTTGGCACTGGCTGTGATTGCGCTGGGGGTGATCCAGTACAACGTGTTGTGCCTGTATAGCGCCTACATGTCGTCGGTCACGATCTTCGGCGCCTTCAAGACCATCAGGCACGTGACCGCAACTGCCAAGGCCCTGGTGATGGCTGGGCTGACCGCTGCAGCAACGCTGATCGCCATCGCGACCCAGTACAATTTCGATACGTTCTTTGCCGACATCCTGATCGGCCAGCTGTACCTGTTGATTCCATGGAGCGCGATCAACCTGGTGGATTACTACTGGGTGTGCCGAGGCCAGTATGACGTGGGGGCACTGTATGACGCCAAGGGGCGTTACGGCTGCTTTAATCGTCGAAGCCTGGCGGTGTATGCCGTAGCGATCATCGGGACCATTCCGTTCATGAAGCTGTCGTTCTACACGGGCTTCGTGGCCGAGTGGCTGGGGGCGGACATCAGCTGGGCGATGGGCTTGATCCTGGCCGGCGCGTTGTACTGCATGGTTAACGCTCGCGAAAGCAAACCGCTTTTGGCAACCAGTAATACGACTCGACCTTGAGTGGGAAGGGGCTGCAACGCAGCCCCGGCAATCTCAAGCCTCCCAGACACACCCACTCTTCAGGATCAAGCCCGGTATTCCTTGTCAGAGCGCCCGTGAACAAGCCTCAGAGCTAATGGGCTATGCCCGCGACCTGTCCATCGACGGCCTGATGGAGGACAAACCTCAGCTTCTCTGGGCCTCGCATTACCTTTGCGCCTTGGCCAAGGCACTGCTCGATGATGCTGAATTGGGCATGATGAAAACCCATTGAAATTGTCGATCGCGGCTACCCTGGTGGCCTGAACGGGCTGCTATACCTGCTGGGTTATGAGAGGTAGCTGCCGGCCTCTTCGCGGGCAAGCCCGCTCCCACAGGTTTTGCACAGTTCTCAAGACTTGCGAAATACCTATGGGAGCTGGCTTGCCTGCGATGGGCCGCAAAGCGGCCCCGGCAATCTCAGATCTCACTCATCTCTTCCAGCCGCCGCGGCACAGCCTCTGAAGTGCGCCCAGCCAACCCCACCCGCATGTCATTGCCACTCGGCTGCTGATACAGACTCAGCCCAAACTCCGGCAACACCGCCAGCAGGTAATCGAAGATATCCCCCTGAATCCGCTCGTACTCCGCCCACGCCGTGGTGGTGGTAAAGCAGTAGATCTCCAGCGGCACGCCTTCGGCGGTGGTCTGCATCTGTCGCACCATGCAGGTCATGTTCGGGTGCACGTTGGGGTGGTTCTTCAGGTAGGCCAGGGCAAACGCCCGGAAGGTGCCTATATTGGTCAGCTTGCGGCGGTTCGCCGACAGTTCGGGCACCGGCCCCAGCGCCTCGTTCCAGGCCAGCAGTTCCTGGCGCTTGCCGGCCAGGTAGTCGCCCAGCAGGCTCACCTGGCTCAGGCGCTGTTCCTCGTCGGGGGTGAGAAAGCGCACGCCGGCCGCGTCGATGAACAGGCTGCGCTTGATCCGCCGCCCGCCCGATTGCTGCATGCCGCGGTAGTTGCGGAACGATTCGCTCATCAGGCGCCAGGTGGGGATCGAAACAATGGTTTTATCGAAATTCTGGACTTTGACCGTGTGCAGGGTGATGTCCACCACATCGCCATCGGCGCCGACCTGCGGCATTTCGATCCAGTCTCCCACGTGCAGCATGTCGTTGCTGGTCAGCTGCACACTGGCGACGAACGACAGCAGCGTGTCCTTGTACACCAACAGCAGCACCGCCGACATCGCACCCAGGCCCGACAACAGCAACAGCGGCGAACGGTCGATCAGGGTGGCGACGATGACGATCGAGGCGAAGATCCACAGCATCATCTTGGCCAGCTGCACGTAGCCCTTGATCGAGCGGGTGCGGGCGTGTTCGGTGCGGGCGTAGATGTCCAGCAGGGCATCGAGCAGGCACGACAGGGCCATGGTCATGAACAGCAGGGTGAAGGCCAGGGCGACATTGCCGAGGAAATGCTGGGCGGTGTCGGACAGTTCCGGCACCAGCTTCAGGCCGAACTGGATCACCAGCGACGGGATGGTCTGGGCCAGGCGGTGGAACACCTTGTTATGGCGCAGGTCGTCGAGCCACTTCAGCGCCGCCTGCCGGGCCAGCAGGCGCGCGCTGTGCAGCACCAGAAAGCGCGCCAGGCGGCCGAGGACCAGGGAAATCAGCAGCAGCACCGCCAGGCCGATGGCGGCGTGGAGCAGTGGATGTTGGTCGAGGGTGCCCCACAGGTCGAGGCTGTCACGCCAGATGCGTTGGATGTCCATAAGCTTGTAAACCGGTCTATTGCAGCGAAACGAAGCGCCATTAGAGCGCGGATGGCGAGAAAGTTGCTAAAAGAAATTCGGCTAAGGCGGCAGAAAACGTTACCCTATGCAACTGAATTTCCCGCACTTGCCTGAGGTTACCTCCGTGTTCTCCCAATTCGCCCTGCACGAACGCCTGCTTAAAGCCGTGGCCGAGCTTAAATTTGTCGAGCCAACCCCGGTGCAGGCCGCGGCCATCCCCCTGGCCCTGCAAGGGCGTGACCTGCGCGTGACCGCGCAGACGGGCAGCGGCAAGACCGCGGCGTTCGTCCTGCCGCTGCTCAACCGCCTGGTCGACCTGAAAGGCGGGCGGGTAGAGATCCGCTCGTTGATCCTGCTGCCGACCCGCGAGCTGGCCCAGCAGACCCTCAAGCAAGTGCAGCTGTTCTCGCAGTTCACCTACATCAAGGCGGGCCTGGTCACCGGCGGTGAAGACTTCAAGGAACAGGCCGCCATGCTGCGCAAGGTGCCGGACGTGCTGATCGGCACCCCGGGCCGCCTGCTCGAGCATCTCAACGCCGGCAACCTCGACCTGTCCCACGTGCAGGTGATGATCCTCGACGAAGCCGACCGCATGCTCGACATGGGCTTCGCCGAAGACATGGAGCGCCTGTGCAAGGAGTGCGAGAACCGCGAGCAGACCCTGCTGTTCTCCGCCACCACCGGCGGCGCGGCCCTGCGCGACATCATCGGCAAGGTCCTGAAAGACCCTGAGCACCTGATGCTCAACAGTGTCTCGCAGTTGGCCGAAGGCACCCGCCAGCAGATCATCACCGCCGACCACGACCAGCACAAAGAGCAGATCGTGCAGTGGCTGCTGGCTAACGAGACCTTCGACAAGGCGATCATCTTCACCAACACCCGCGCCCTGGCCGACCGCATCTACGGCCACCTGGTGGCCAAGGACGTGAAGGCCTTCGTGCTGCATGGCGAGAAGGACCAGAAGGACCGCAAGCTGGCCATCGAGCGCTTCAAGCAGGGCAGCTCCAAGGTGCTGGTGGCCACCGACGTGGCGGCCCGCGGCCTGGACATCGACGGCCTGGACCTGGTGATCAACTTCGACATGCCACGCAGCGGCGACGAGTACGTGCACCGTGTGGGCCGCACCGGCCGTGCCGGTGGTGAAGGCCTGGCGATCTCGCTGATCACCCACAATGACTGGAATCTGATGTCCAGCATCGAGCGCTACCTCAAGCAGCAGTTCGAGCGCCGGGTGATCAAGGAAGTGAAGGGCACCTACAGCGGGCCGAAGAAGGTCAAGGCCTCGGGCAAGGCGGTGGGTGCCAAGAAGAAGAAGGTCGACAAGAAGACTGGCGAGAAGAAGGCCGCTGCCAAGCGCAAGCCGACCGGCAAGCCACGTCCTAATGCGCCGCTGGCCAGTTCCGACGGCCTGGCACCGCTGAAGAAGCGCAAGCCGGCGGCTGAGTAACGTTCAGCAGCGCGGTTGGTCTTTTCGCGGGCAAGGCCGCTCCCACAGGGACAGCACAGGATTCGAGTCTGTGATGAATTTGTGGGAGCGGGCTTGCCCGCGAAGAAGCCAACACCTATTCAGCTTTTTTCTCCGCTTGTTTCAATTCCTTGATCCGCTTGTCGATCAACTGACACTTGTCGGGCAAGTCCTTGCTCGCCGTCCCCAGCTCCATCCCCTGGAGCTCATCATTGATCTCCTTGGCCTTCTGCGGGTTCTGCTCGGTCAGCTGACTGACCAGCCCGGCCAGCTCCTCACGTTTCTGTGTCGCTTCTTCCGGCGTGCAGGCCCAGGCGGGCAGGGCGCAGCACAGGGCGGTGGCACAGGCGATGCGCAGCAGCGGTTTCATCCTTTCTACCTCCGGCGGTGGTGATGCCCGGTGGAGGCGCCTGGCAAGCGGTAAGTTCAGCGGCAACGACCGGTGGCTATACCCCTGGGTATATTTACCGCGATCCCCCTCGGCTCTAGTTTGAACCCACAAACACGACAACCGAGGAACACACCCATGGATCGATTGAAGGGCAAGGTGGCACTGATTACCGGCGGCGCGGGCGGTTGTGGCCTGGCGGCATCGGAGCTGTTCGCCGCCGAGGGCGCCAAGGTGGTGATCCTCGACTTGCCGACCAGCCAGGGCGAGGCCGTGGCTGCGCGCATCAATGAGGGTGGCGGCCAGGCGCTGTTCGTCGCCGCCGATGTGTCCCAGGCCGATCAGGTGCACCGTGCCGTGGCCCAGGGCCAGGCGCATTTCGGGCCGATCACCGTGCTGATGAACCACGCCGGCATCATCGCCGCCGGCCCGTTCCTGGAAACCAGCGAAGCCGACTGGGACCGGCTGATGAACGTCAACGTCAAGAGCATGTTCCTGGTCACCAAGGCGGTACTGCCGGGCATGCTCGCCGCAGGCGGTGGCAGTGTGATCTGCACGTCGTCGATTTCCGCCGTGGTCGGCACGCCGATGGAGGTGCTGTATTGCACCACCAAGGGCGCCTGCCACATGTTCGCCCGCGCCCTGGCCGTGGAATACCGCGACCAGAACATCCGCAGCAACGCCATTTGCCCAGGCTTCATCGGCACCGCCCATGGGCGTCGCGAGCTCGACCTGCTGCGCGGTTATGGCGTGGATGCTTCCGACGAGGCGATCAAGACCATGCAGGGGCGCCTGTGCGACCCGGCCGAGGTGGCCAATGCCGCGCTGTTCCTGGCCAGCGACGAGTCGAGCTTCGTCAGTGGCTCGCACCTGTTCGTCGATAACGCCTACACCGCCATGTGATACCTGGCCGGCAGCCCGCTGTCGGCCCTCAACAACAACGATAAGCAGCACCCTTCAATTCTGCCCCCAAGCCAATTCCAACAAGACAGAGGCAGCAGATGGAAAACATAGGCACTTACGTCATCTACGTGATCATGGTGTGCGCCGTGATCGGCGCAATCGCATCGATCGTCAATGCAGAATCCGAGCTGGCCAAAGAATTCACCGCCGGCTTGCACAGCATCGGTCCGATCTTCATCCCAGTGGCAGGGATCATGGCCGCTATCCCATTCATCTCCAGCTTCATCAGCCAGGTCATCGGCCCGCTGTTCCTAGCCATGGGTGCCGATGCGGGTATCGCCGGGCCGATCTTCATCGCTTCGGACCTGGGTGGCTACCAACTGGCCCAGGCGCTGTCGAACAGCCCGGAAGGCTGGATCCTTGGCCTGATCACCGGGTTCCAGTGCGGTTCGACGGTGATCTTCGTCATCCCGGTGGGCCTGGCCATGCTCAACAAGGCCGACCACAAGTACATGGCCTTAGGGATCATGGCCGGGCTGCTGAGCATCCCGATCAGCATCGTGTTCATCGCCATGGGCATGCAGGCCATGGGCCTGGGTGTGCGCCCGGACATCGCCACGGCAGGCGCCGCGACCCAGGCGCTGCACTTCACCTTGCCGACCCTGCTGCGCAACCTGTCGCCGCTGATCCTGTTCTGCGTGGCGCTGGCGGCGGCACTGCGCTACTTCCCCAACCTGATGGTCAGCCTGTTCCTCAAGCTGGGGCAGTTGATGTACGCAGCCGTGACCCTGGTGCTGGTGGCCTCGATCGTCGAGTACTTCACCGGTGCGTTCACTTCGCTGTTCGGCGGTTGGGGCTTTGCGCCGATCATCGCCGACAAGGCCGACCAGTTCCGTGCCCTGGAGATTGCCGGTTATGTGGGCATCATGCTCTGCGGTGCATTCCCGATGGTCTACCTGATCAAGCGTTTCCTGTCGCGGCCGATCGAGAAGGTGGCCTCGAAGCTGGGCCTGTCGCCGGTGGGCGCCGCCGGCATCCTCGCCGCTTCGGCCAATATCCTGGCGATGTTTCGCCTGGTGGCCGACATGCCGCCGAAGGACAAGGTGCTGGTGATCGCCTTCGCCGTGTGCGCGGCCTTTACCTTCGGTGACCATCTGGCCTACTCGGCCAACTTCCAGCCGACGCTGATCGGGCCGCTGATCGTCGGCAAGCTCGCCGGTGGCCTGTTGGGCATGGCGCTGGCCTACTGGCTGGCGGTGCCCAAGGCGCTGGAGCTGGGCCGCCAGGAAGAGGAGCGCGAACTGCTGCCTGCCAGCGCAGCGTTGCACTGACAGGGCCCGTCATCGTTCAATGCCGCTCGGGCTTTTACAGCCGGGCGGCATTCGCGTTTTCTTTCCACACCGCACAGGCCATCGCCATGAACAGCGACAACGCCGACCGCCTGGGCGCGGTCATCCGCAGCATCGGCAGCGACACCCTGGGCCCGGCCCTCGACGCCGCGCTCAAGGGCGTGGTCGATTTCGACATGAGCTGCGCCTACCTGTTTCGTTTCAACCAGCCAGCGCTGCTGGTTCATGACGGCTACAACCAGCGCGTGGCCGAGCGTACGCTCAAGGCCTACCTGCGCGGTGGTTACCTGCTTGACCCGTTCTATGTCGCCTGCACCAACCACCACCCATCCGGCCTGTGGCGCATGAGCGAACTGGCCCCGGACAGTTTTTTCGCTTCGGGCTTTTCCATCTCCCACGACATCCACCCCTGCGTGTCTTCGCACCACGGCAGCCTGATCGAGGAAATCGGCTTTATCGTCCCGGTGCGGCAACGTACTGCGCTGGTTTATTCGCTGATGCGCGGCCTGGACAAAGGCGCGTTCGAGGTTGAAGAAGCACAGCGGCTGGCGGCACTGACGCCGGTGATCGATGCCATTTTCAGCCAGCACCTGCGCCTGGCCCATGCCGACGACCTGGCCGACCCGCAGGAATCGGACAGCCAGCTGGAAGATGCCTTCGTTGACATCCTCCAGGGCCAGCTGACCGAAACCCAGCGGCATGTGGCCAAGCTGATCCTGCAGGGGCACAGCAGCCAGTCGATCTCCCGCGAACTGGGGATCTCGGAGGGGACGGTGAAGGTGCACAGGCACAATATCTGGCAGCGGTTGGGGATTGCCGGGAATGCGGAGTTGTTTCGGTTGTTTATCAATTACCTGGTGAAAAATAGCTGATGCTCAATGGGCAAGGTGAGGTTTGGCCGCCATATCTATGCCCAGTGCCTTCATTACTGCCAGAAAGGATTTGAGAGTTGGGTTGCCATGCTCGCTGAACGAGCGATAAAGCTGTTCACGTGAAAGGCCAGTCTCTTTTGCCAACTCACTCATTCCCTTGGCCCGTGCCACGACGCCGACGGCTTTCGCAACGTAGCCAGCATCGCCCGTCTCCAGCGCATCTGTCATGAAATGCGCTATTGCCTCAGGTGTGGTGAGGTAATCCGCTGGATCGAACTCGAAGAATTTCTCAGTCATTTTGCATCCTCCACGAACGCAGAATCTGGTGGGCAGCCCTGATGTCTCTTGGTTGGCTACTCTTGTCACCACCACAAAGCAGAATCACCCACGTATCGCCCGATTGGTGAAAGTACACCCGGTAACCCGGACCATAGTGAATCCTCAGTTCACTGATACCTTGGCCAACGGGTGAGACGTCGCCTGGCATGCCTTCCACAAGCCGGTTGATGCGAGAGATGATCCTGACCCTCGCATTGGCATCTCGAAGCCCGACCACCCATTTTCTGAAACTGCTGGATTCGAATTTTTTCATCGGGCGAATGTAGTTTATAAAATACATTCGTGGGATACAGCAAATAGTTTCTACCTTTTGCCTCCTGTTACCTGATGTGAGCGACCTTGCGTCATGCCTTTCCAGTTCCGGATTCTGTCGCAGCCCAAATCGGCAAGGTTCGTGACTAGATAACTTTTGGAACACTCCTGCCTGCCGATAGGTCCCAACTTGTGTACCCCCTTCGTCCACAGCAGGAGGCCATCTCCATGAGCAGCACCTACGACTGGGACCTGATCGAGCGTTTGCTGCACGAAGTGCAGAACGGCGCCGGTCACAGCTTCACGCCACGCCCCTATGCCGAGCAGCATGCTGCGGCACTGGCTGCCAAAGGCCAGCAAGTGGGTGACCTGGACCACCTCAAGACCCGTGCCTGTGAATATGAAAAGCTGCTGTTCGAGCGCGGTTTCATCGAGAGCCGGCCGCAGGAAGATGGCGGTAATGGCGAGAATTTCGTGCTCACCGAGCGCGGCTCGCGCTTGCTTAGCCTGATAGACAGCAGCATTCCGGGCTTCGAGCACCCGCGCCAGGTGCTGGATGAACAGGAGGACGGGCTGGACGAGACCACCTTCGAACAGGTCTCGGCCAAGGCACAGATCGCTTGAGGTCGTTTTGAGGCTGGCAAGGGCAGGCCGGGAGACCCGATAATCGGTACTCCTTGAATACTGCCGAGCCGTTGCCGATGCCCTCGATCACCCAAAAGGCCCGCCCATGAGCGCGGCCCGCAAGAACCCCGATGCCTTTGCCTTCCAGGTGATGCTGGGCCTGTGCCTGATCTGGGGCTGCCAGCAGGTGCTGATCAAGACGGCGGCAGTGGATATCGCGCCGGTGATGCAGGCAGCCTTGCGTAACTGCGTTGCCGCGCTGCTGGTAGGGTTGATGATCTGCTGGCGCGGTGGCTGGGAGCAGGTGGGCAACACCTGGCGAGCTGGGCTCGTGGCCGGTGGCCTGTTCGGGCTGGAGTTTCTGTTCATCGCCGAGGGGTTGAAGCTGACCTCGGCGGCGCACATGTCGGTGTTCCTCTATACCGCGCCAGTGTTCACGGCGCTGGGGCTGCACTTCATGTTGCCCAGCGAGCGGCTGCGCTTGTTGCAGTGGCTGGGTATCTTGCTGGCCTTTGCCGGGATTGCGATGGCATTTGCGGGGGGGCTGTCGTTCGCCGAGCTGGATGGGCGCATGCTGCTGGGCGATGCCTTTGGCGTGCTTGCCGGGCTGGCCTGGGGTGCGACCACGGTGGTGGTACGTGGCTCGCGCCTTTCGGAGGCACCGGCGACCCTGACCTTGTTCTATCAGTTGGCGGTAGGTTTTGCCGGTTTGCTGCTGATCGCTCTGGTCAGCGGGCAGATTGGCGATGTGACATTGACGCCGCTGGCGGTGAGCAGCGTACTGTTCCAGGGGATCGTGGTGTCGTTCATCAGCTACCTGACCTGGTTCTGGCTGCTGCGCAAGTACCTGGCTTCCAACCTGGCGGTGTTTTCGTTCATCACGCCATTGTTCGGGGTGACCTTTGGCGTTGTGCTGTTGGGTGAGCCGTTGAGCCTGAATTTCGTGGTTGGGGCGGTGATGGTGCTGCTGGGCGTGATCCTGGTGAGTGCCGAGCCATGGGTGAAGCAGCAATTGCGCAAGTTTGTCGGTTGAAGTTTGCCAGTACCGGCCCTTTCGCGGGCAAGCCCGTTCCCACAGGATCAGCACAGACCTTGGAACTGTGGTGACCCTGTGGGAGCGGGCTTGCCCGCGAAAGGGCCGGTACTGAAAACCTCTAAATTTCAGGCTGTTCGGGTTGCCGCCTGGCAACCCTGACGGCTTCGTACGCTGGTCAGAATCAGCACGCCTGCCACTCCAAATCCCGCCGCAGCCAGCACCAGCGCCGGCTGCAGGCTCCCGCTGTAATGGTTGCTCAGCGCCGCCAGCAGCGGCCCGCTCAACTGCCCGAGGGCAAAGCACGCGGTCAGCAGCCCGGCATTGCGCTGCGTGGCATGCGGTGCCAGTTCCCGCGAGCGCTGCATCACCAGTTGCATGCACGCCAGGAAGGGCCCGCCGCACAGCACCACGCCCAGCGCCAGGCCAACGCCACCGCCCATCAGGCAGGCCAGTACCCCTAACCCTTGCAACCACAGGGTGACCGTCAGCCAGGCCGAAGTGCGGCCGGCCCGGCGCAGGCTCACCAGCACCACACCCAGCGCTGCCGCCAGGCCAAACGCTGGCCAGAACAGGTCGGCCATCCAGTTGCCGCCAAACTGTTGGTTGGCCATCTGCGACAGGAAGGTCGCCGGCAGGATGTAACCCACGCCGTACAAGGCGTAGACCAGGCCCAGGCGGCCGATGCCGACGCTGCGGGTCGGGCCAGGCTGCGAGGTGGCGGGCAGCACGGCAGGTTGCAGGGCGCGAGGCAGCCAGGGGCTTACGGCCAGCAGCATGACCAGCGCCGCAACGGCATAGACCAGCCACAATGCCGCCGAACCCAGCCCCAGCAGGTGTGCAACCAATGCCAGCAACCCGGTCAGCGCAATGCCCAATCCAGGCCCGGCGAACACCAGTGCCCCGAGGCGCTGACGGCTATGGGCATTGGCCACCTGCTGGCTGAGGCTGGTGATCATCACCAGCACCCAGGCACTGGCCACGCCGGTACCGAAGCGCAGCAGCAGGTGGCTCCAGAAGCCGTCCGCAGCCCAGGAGGCCAGCGTCAGCAGCACGCACAGCCACAGGCCACCGTGCAGGCGCAGTTTTACCTGGTTAGGCCGGCGGGCGTACATGGCGTCCACGGCACCGAGGAAGTAACCCAGGTAGTTGGCGGCCGCGACCAGCCCGGCGGCAGTCAGGTCGAACTGGCCTTCGGCGATCAGTTGCGGCAGTTGCGGGGTGAGGGCGAAGCGGCCGATGCCCATGGCCATCATCAGCGCCACGGCGCTGGCCAGCAGTTGTACGAACGGCGACATGAGGACTCTCCTGCGCGAATCAATGCGATGGATGGCAGGTTAGGGCGGATTGACTTTCATTAAAATTGAATAATGATGATCAAGTTGTTCTGTTTTGGAGAATGTCATGGAGTTCAGCCAAATGCGCATCTTCCAGGCCGTGGCCGAGGAAGGTTCAGTCACCCGCGCCGCCGAGCGCCTGCATCGGGTGCCGTCGAACCTGTCGACGCGCCTGCGCCAGCTCGAGGAGCAGCTGGGGGTGGAGCTGTTCCTGCGTGAACGCCAGCGCCTGCAGCTGTCGCCCGCCGGCAAGGTACTGCTGGACTACGCCAACCGCCTGTCGGCGCTACGCGACGAAGCCGTGGCGGCGGTGCAGGGCGGTCAGCCGGCCGGTGATTTCGTGCTCGGTACCATGTACAGCACCGCCGCCATCCACTTGCCAGCGCTGTTGGCGCGCTACCACCAGCAATACCCGGCGGTGAACCTGCAGGTGCAGGCGGCGCCCAGCGGCGATCTGCTTGAAGGCCTGCTCAGCCATCGCCTGGATGCGGCGCTGGTGGACGGCCCGCCGAGCCTGGCCGGGCTGGATGGTGTGCCGCTGTGCGATGAAGTGCTGGTGCTGATCACCAGCCCCGAGCACCCGGCGGTGCGCAGTGCCAGGGACGTGGCGGGCAAGGCGGTGTTCACCTTCCGCCAGGGCTGCTCCTACCGGATGCGCCTGGAGGCCTGGTATGCCCATGACCACACGCCGATGGGGCGCGTGATGGAGATCGAGTCGTACCAGAGCATGCTGGCCTGCGTGATCGCCGGTGCGGGGGTGGCCTTGATGGCGCAATCCATGCTCGACAGCCTGCCCGGGCGCGACCGGGTACGCGCCCATCGCCTGCAGCCGCCATTCGACCACGCGGAAACCTGGCTGATGTGGCGCCAGGGAATGCGCGGGGCAAATTTGCAGGCCTGGATCGATTTGCAACAAAGCGAAACGATTAACCAGTCGTCGGAATGCGCCGTTTCCGCTTGATCCGCGTCAAACTAGCCCATATCTGTAGGAACAAGAGCATGCGTAGTGCAGGACATCGGACTATGATCTGTATGAAACATCGCAGGATTGAATTGCCGTGAGGCTGACCCGTCAAGGGGGCATTATGAAAAACCAAATGTTCAACTGGCTCCACGACCTGGCCGTCGCTTTGGGGCTGATTCCACCACCCTTGCAGCCGGTGCCGATCCCGACTGATGAAGAGCAGCGCAAGCGCCAGCCGCGTCGTCGCTGAAATGCAAAAGGCCGCAGCATCTGCATAGATGCTGCGGCCTTTTTGTTTCTGCAAGATTTGCCTCGCCTGTGCGGGCCTCTTCGCGGGCAAGCCCGCTCCCACAGGGACCGCATGGCTTCAAGGCCCGTTGCGATCCTGTGGGAGCGGGCTTGCCCGCGAAGAACCTGATGCGATCGATCAGGCCAGCTTCACTTCACCCACCGGCTTTCGCGACAGCACGCTCACCAGCACGAAGCTCACCAGGCCAACCGCCAGGCTGTAGTAGATCGGCGTGTTGGCATCCAGCCCGTCCTTGAACATGAAGAACAGTGCGGTGGCAAAGCCCAGCGACATGCTGGCGATGGCGCCGGCAGTGGTCGCACGCTTCCAGAAGATCGCACCGATCAGCGGGATCAGCATGCCGCCGACCAGCAGGTTGTAGGCCAGGGTCAGGGCGCTGATCACATCGTTCACTGCCAGGGCGATGGCCAACACCACCAGGCCGGTGATCAGGGTGAACAGGCGGCTGACGCCCAGGCTCGACTGCTTGCCGCCACGCAGCTTGGGCAGCAGGTCTTCGGTCAGGGTGGTCGAGGCTGCCAGCAGGCCGGCACTGGCGGTGGACATCATGGCGGCCAGGGCCGCGGCCATCAGCAGGCCGCGAATGCCATCGGGCAACTGGCCTTTGATCATCTCGGCAAACGCATTGTTCGGGTTGGCCAGGTCGGGCATCAGCACATGGGCGGACATGCCGATCAGGGCGCACGCCAAGCCGTACAGCACGCAGTACACACCTGCGGTGGTGCCGGCGCGTTGGCAGACCTTCTCGTCACGGGCAGTGAAGACCCGCTGCCAGATGTCCTGGCCGATCAGGATGCCGAAGAAGTAGATCAGGAAGTAGGTGATGATGGTGTCCCAGCCGATGGTGGTCCAGCTGAAGCTGGCCGCCGGCAGTTTGGCCACCAGGCTATCCCAGCCACCGGCCTTGTACAGGCAGATCGGCAGCAGGATGAACATCAGGCCAACGGTCTTGATCACGAACTGGACGATGTCGGTGAGGGTCAGCGACCACATGCCACCGATGGTCGAATAGACCACCACCACGCCGCCGCCGAGCAGCAGCGACGCCCAGAAGGGCAGGTCGAGCAGTACTTGCAGCACGGTTGCCATGGCCAGGGTCGAGGTCACGCCGATCATCAGCGCATAGGCCAGCATGATCGCCGCACTGGCCTGGCGGGCCATCGGGTTGTAACGGCGCTCCAGCACCTGGGTGACGGTGAAGATCTTCAGGCGCAGCAACGGTTTGGCGAGGAACAGGTTGAGGGCGATGATGCCCAGGCCCAGGGCGGCACACAGCCAGAAGCCGGAAATGCCATGGACGTAGCCCAGGCGCACGGTGCCAACGGTGGATGCGCCGCCGAGCACGGTGGTGGCCATGGTGCCCATGTACAGGGTCGGGCCGAGGTTGCGCCCGGCCACGAGGTAGTCTTCGTGGGTTTTTGCGCGCCGCATGCCATACCAGCCCAGCCCGAGCATGCCGGCGGTATAGATCATTACAACAATGATGTCCAAGGCCATTGGGGGTCTCCCGATTATCTTTATTATGGCGAGATCGACCGCAAGGCGTGTTCACGGCGCCCGGCGGTCTTGTCTTGTGTTGGCGGGCCTCTATGGCCCTCCCTCATGGCTCCTGCCGGGGTGCAGCGGTATCAGCGACGCACGACGCCCGGCAGCACGCAGAGCATCTCGAACAGCAGGTTGGCGCCAAGCAGCGAGGTGTTGCCGGTGGTGTCGTAAGGCGGGGAGACTTCGACCAGGTCACAGCCGATCAGGTCCAGGCCGTGGCAGCCGCGAATGATCTCCATCGCCTGGATGGTGGTCAAGCCGCCGATTTCCGGGGTGCCGGTGCCTGGCGCCCAGGCCGGGTCGATGCCGTCGATGTCGAACGACAGGTATACCGGGCCACCGCCGACCTTTTCGCGCACTTCGGCCATCAACGGTTCCAGCGACTTGTGCCAGCATTCTTCGGCCTGCACCACACGAAAGCCCTGGCGGCGGCTCCAGTTGAAGTCGTCGGCGGTATAGCCCTGGGCGCGCAGGCCGATCTGCACCACGCGGTCGCAATCGAGCAGGCCCTCTTCCACGGCGCGGCGGAAGGTGGTGCCGTGGGCGATCTTCTCGCCGAACATGTGGTCGTTGACGTCGGCGTGGGCGTCGATGTGCACCAGGCCGATCTTGCCGTGCTTCTTGTGCAGGGCGCGCAGGATCGGCAGGGTGATGGTGTGGTCGCCACCGAGGGTCAGCGGGATGACATTGTGCTCGACGATCTCGTCGTAGGCTTCTTCGATGATGCGCACGGCATCGAGCAGGTTGAAGGTGTTGATGGCCACGTCACCGATGTCTGCAACCGACAGCGAGTCGAACGGGGCGGCACCGGTGGCCATGTTGTACGGGCGGATCATCACCGATTCGGCGCGGATCTGGCGCGGGCCGAAACGGGTGCCGGAGCGCAGCGAGGTGCCGATGTCCAGGGGCACGCCAATGAACGCGGCGTCCAGGCCTTCGGCGGTTTGCAGGTGGGGGAGACGGAGCATGGTGGCGATGCCGCCGAAACGCGGCATTTCGTTGCCGCCCAGTGGTTGGTGGAGAATCTTGTCCACGGTGGGCCTCATCAGTCGGTCGATTGTTCTGGTTGTTCGAACCTGTGCCGCCGCGCGCCTTTCAACTGTGGTCATGCCGGCGGGCAGGGACATTTCGGCCAAGTCTGCTGAAGGTAGTGCGTGGGAAAAATCGCTACCGGCAAATACTTACTTCAGGATTTTCTGAACTAAAGGCCGCCGAAGCGGGTAGACTGCGCGGAAAATACCCTGCGGAACCGTTGCACCATGGCCTCGACCTTGCCCGATCTGAAACTGCTGCGCATCTTCGTCAGCGTGGTGCGCCACCAGGGGTTCGCCAATGCCCAGCGCGAGCTCAACCTGTCGACCTCGGCCATCAGTACCTACATGAGCCAGCTCGAAGGCGCCTTGGGTATCGTCTTGTGCCACCGGGGCCGTGGCGGTTTCAGCCTGACCAGCAAGGGTGAACTGTTCCACCAGGAGACGCTGCGCCTGCTGGCCGAGCTGGATGGTTTCGAGCAATACGCCGCAGCGCTCAAGGGCGAGCTGCGCGGCACGCTCAACCTCGGCGTGATCGACTCCACCGTGGGCGACCGCGCGCTGCCACTGGCCGAGGTGATCGGCGCCTACAGCCAGGAGCACCCCGCCGTGCACCTGCACCTGTCGGTATCCAGCCCGTACGAACTGCAGCTGGGGGTGCAGGACAATCGCCTGGACCTGGCCATTGGCGCGTTCTCCTCGCGCATGAGCGGCCTGCTTTATCAACCGCTGTACCGCGAGCAGCACTGGCTGTATTGCAGCAGCCGCCATCCGCTGTTTGCCGAAAGGCGCATCCCGGAGCAGGTGGTGACCCAGCAGCGTATGGTCGGGCGCGGCTACTGGAGCCAGGCCGAGCTTGCCCGGCATGGCTTCAAGCACAGCGCGGCGACGGTCGAGAGCATGGAGGCGCAGCTGATCCTGATCCTCTCCGGCGCCTACATTGGCTACCTGCCTGAGCACTATGCCCAGGCGTGGGCCGACAAAGGCGACCTGCGTGTGCTATCGCCGGCCACTTTCGGCTATCAGGCGCCATTTTCACTGATCATTCGCCGTGGCCGCAGCCGTGAGCCGCTGATTCAGACCTTCCGCGACCTGCTCAAGAGCCAGCTTTACGTGGGGTGATGCATGCAGCCCGTCGGAAAGTAGTCCGTTTCCTGCATAACCCTGACCGCTCGGGTGATGGCGTTCTGCTAAACCTCTAATTGCTTCGATGCCCTTCATCTATACGAGCAGGGACCGCCCCAAGATGCGCATGAATTTGCCCGTCACTGAGCACGAAAGAACCTTTTCCGGCGATCAGCGCCTGATTTCCACCACGGACCTCAACAGCCGCATCACCTACTGCAACGATGCCTTCGTGGCGATCAGCGGCTTCACCTACGACGAGCTGGTCGGCCAGCCGCACAACCTGGTGCGCCACCCTGACATGCCGCCGGCGGTATTCGGGCACATGTGGGAGACCCTCAAGCAAGGCAAACCCTGGATGGGCGTGGTCAAGAACCGCGCCAAGAATGGCGACTATTACTGGGTCAGCGCCTACGTCACGGCAATCTACGAAAACGGCCGCATCAGTGGCTACGAGTCGGTGCGTTCGGTGCCGACCCGCGAGCAGATACGCCGTGCCGAAGCGCTTTACGCACGGCTGCGGGCGGGCAAGGCCCCGGTGCCCTGGGCCGCCCGCGTCGGCCGCGCGCTGGGCCACGGCTGGCCCCTGATTGGCGCGGGGCTGCTGGCGGCTGCCAGCTACTTCTGGCTGCCACCTTACCTGGCGCTGGGTGTATTGACGGGCAGCTTGCTGGTGGCCTGGTACCTGATCGCACAGCAACAGAACCAGGCGATCCGCCGCACGCTTGCGGAGCACCCCAAGGCGTTCACCAGTCCGTTGGTGGCCCTGACCTACAGTGACAACCCCGGCCTGCAGGGCCAGCTCGACCTGGCGATCATCAGCGAAGAGGCGCGCCTGCAAACCGCGCTGACCCGCCTGGTGGATGCCGGCGTCGGCGTGAAGTCACGCGCTGCGCAGTCGGCCGACCTGTCCGATGCCCAGGCGCAGATGCTCGACCGCCAGCGCAGCGAGACCGACCAGTCGGCCACGGCCATCGCACAGATGGCGGCGACCATCCAGGAGGTCACCCACAATGTGCAGAGTACCGCCCATGCAGCGGGCGATGCCGACCAACTGGCCCAGCACGGCAGCGAGCTGGCGCAGCAAAGCCTGAAGGCCATGGGCAGCATGAGCGAGGCGGTCAGCGACATCGGCCAGGCGGTCAATGCGCTGGCCGAGCAGACCCAGTCGATCGGCAGCGTGGTCGACACGATCACCTCGATTGCCGAGCAGACCAACCTGCTGGCGCTCAATGCCGCGATCGAGGCGGCCCGGGCGGGTGAGCAGGGCAGGGGCTTTGCCGTAGTCGCCGACGAGGTACGGTCGCTGGCCCGGCGCACGCGTGCTTCCACTGACGAGATCCACCAGATCATCGCCTCGCTGCGTGCCGGGGCCGAGCGGGCGGTGAGCACTGCCAGCCGCGGCGAGCAGATCTCGCGAGACAGCGTGCACAGCGTCGAGGCGGTGCAGACGGCGCTGGCCGGGATCGCTCAGGCGGTCAGCCGTATCACCGGCATGAGCCAGCAGATGGCCACGGCGTCGGAGCAGCAGAGCCATGTGGCCGAGGACATCAACCAGCAGATCGTGCGCATTGCCCAGCTGTGCGACCAGTCGGCGGGGCAGGCCAAGCAGGGGGCCGAGATCAGCCAGGACCTGGAACGCATGGCCGAGTACCTGCATAGCCTGGCGGAGCGGTTTAACCGCTGAGGCCCTTGGGGCTGCTTTGCAGCCCATCGCCGGCAAGCGCGGCTCCCACACTGTAGGAGCCGCGCTTGCCGGCGATGGCCCGCAAAGCGGGCCCAATTTTCCAGCCTGTGGCAAAATCCCTCCGCCAACGGAGACCCCCATGCCCAGACCCCGCTGCGAACGCTGCCAGCGCCCGCTCGACCATTGCCTTTGCCCACTGATCCCCAGCCTCGACAGCCGCACCCGCGTGGTCCTGCTGCAGCACCCCAGTGAAACCGCCCACGCGCTGAACACCGCCCGCCTGGCCGCCTTGGGCCTGGTCAATGCAGAGCTGCGGGTTGGGGAAGTGTTCGCTGACCTTGCCGAGCTGTTGGCCACCCCGGGCTATCGGCCCGTGCTGTTGTTCCCGGGCGAGCAGGCCCAGGCGCTGTCAGCCTACGGCGAAACGGACGACAGGCCATACATGTTGATCGTCCCTGACGGGACCTGGCGCAAGGCACGCAAGCTGCTGTACATGAACCCGCTGCTCGACGCGCTGCCCAGGGTCACCCTGGCGCAGGTGACGCCGTCTCGCTACCGCGTGCGCAAGGCACCGGAGCCGGGGGCGGTGTCGACCATCGAGGCGGTGGTGCAGGCGTTGAATGTGTTGGAACAGCCAGCAGGTTTCGATCAACTGCTGCGGCCCTTCGAAGCGTTGATCGAGGGGCAGATCAAGGCGATGGGTGTTGATGTATTCAAGCGAAATCACGGTTGCTGAAGCTCCACGCCGCCCCGGTCAGTTAAGCAAGTTGGGGCCGCTTTGCGGCCCTTCGCGGGCTTGCCCGCTCCCACATGTACGGCGTTGAACTCAGAAAATACGCGGTTCCTGTGGGAGCGGGTGATACCGCGAAGGGCTGCAAAGCAGCCCCAATCAAACCGCTATGTTCAACGACGGCATGCACCTGCCCGCCCTCACCAATCCAAACCAGTCACCGCTCGCGCAGCGCCTCGGTCCGAGCCTTGAGCACCGGCTTGAGCAGATAGTCCAGCACGCTCTTCTGCCCAGTGATGATATCCACCGTGGCAACCATCCCGGGGATGATCAACAATGGCTTGTTGTCCCCACCCAGATGGTTCTTCTCGGTCCGTACCTGGATCAGGTAGAACGCATTGCCCTTGTCATCGGTCACGGTGTCGGCGCTGATCAGCTCCAGCTTGGCCTTGAGCCCGCCGTAGATGGTGTAGTCATAGGCACTGAACTTGACCATCGCCGGTTGCCCCGGGTGCAGGAAGGCAACGTCCTGCGGGCGCACCTTGGCCTCGATCAGGAGGTTGTCCTCGATCGGCACGATCTCCACGAGGTCGCTGCCCGGCTGCACCACGCCGCCGATGGTGTTGACCTTCAGCAGCTTGACGATGCCGCGCACGGGCGACACTACCGTGGTGCGGTTGACCCGGTCGTCGATGGCGATGCTGGTGGCGGTGATCTTGGACAGCTCGGTGCGCTTGTCATTGAGCTCCTTGGCCGCGTCCGAGCGGAAGCCTGCATCAGACTCTTCGATCTTGCTCTTGATCTCGGCAATCGCCGCCTCGGCGCGGGGGATGGCCAGGCTGGTGGCATTGAGCTGGCCGCGGGCTTCCACGGTGCGTTGCTTGAGGCGCAGGATCTCCACCGGGGAAATGGCGCCTTTGCTCACCAGCGGCGCCGACATGTCCGTCTCCTGCTGCAGCAGTGCCACGGCCGAGCGGTACTGATCGACCTTGGAGCGGAACTCGGCCAGTTCCTGGTTCTTCTGCCGCAGCTGTTCGTTGAGGGTCTGCTTTTCGCTGGCCAGGCGCCGTTGGCGCGAGCCGTACAGGGCGATCTCGTCTTCGGCGACCTGGGGCGCCTTGGCGCGCACTTCGTCCGAGAGCACGAACGGGCGCCCTTCGGCTTCCGCCGACAGGCGCTCGACCTGGGCGGTCAGGGCATAACGGTCAGCCTCGCTTTCACCCTTGTTGGACTTGAACCGGGTGTCGTCCAGGCGCAGCAGGGTGGCGCCTTTGTCGACCATCTGGCCTTCGCGCACGAAGATCTCGGTGACGATACCGCCTTCGAGGTTCTGCACCACCTGCACCTTGCTCGAGGGGATCGCCTTGCCTTCGCCGACCGTCACTTCGTCGAGCACCGCCAGGCTGGCCCACACCAGTGCCACCAGCAGCAGCGCGGCGGCCAGCCATACGGTCAGGCGCGACAGACGGGGCGAGTCCTGCAGGGTGGCGCCGGCCAGTTCCGGCATGTAATCGCGTTCGGCCCGTTTGTCGGTGCCCTGGCTGCTGCGGATGTTGTGGCTCAAGGACATGCCTACCTCACTTGTCTCAGTGGCAAGGCGCGGTCCCTGTGGGAGCGGGCTTGCCCGCGAACACCGGCAAAGCCGGTGCCACACACCGCGGTGTCTGCTTCGCGGGCACGCCCGCTCCCACAGGGTTGAGTATGTCGGGTCAAAGGGCCGAGCCGATACGGCCCTTGCGCAGGGCGTCGACCACCGCATCCTTCGGCCCGTCGGCGACGATCTTGCCGTTGTCCAGCACCACCAGCCGGTCCACCAGGCTGAGCATCGAGGTGCGGTGGGTGACCAGCAGCACGGTCTTGCCCGGCACCCAGCCCAGCAGGCGCTGGCGCAGTTGTTCTTCGCTGCTGTTGTCCATGTGGCTGGTGGGTTCGTCGAGGATCAGGATCGGTGGCTCCAGCAGCAGGGCACGGGCCAGCAGCACGGCCTGGCGCTGGCCACCGGAGAGCAACTGGCCACGCTCGCCCACCGGGCGGTCGAAACCGTTCGGGTGCTGCCGGGCCAGTTCGCTGACGCCGGTCAGCTCGGCCACTTCGAGCATGCGCGCATCGCTGATGTGGCGTGCGCCCAGGGTCAGGTTGTCGCGCAGGCTGCCGGCCAGCAGTGGCAGGTCGTGGGCGACGTAGCCGACCTGGCCGCGCAGGTCGGCGATGTCCAGCTGGCGCAGGTCGAGGTTGTCCAGCAGGACCTGGCCTTCGTCGGGGTGATGAAAGCCCATCAACAGGCGCCCCAACGTGCTCTTGCCAGAGCCGCTGCGGCCGATGATGCCGATGCGCTCGCCGGGGGTGACGGCCAGTTGCACATCATGCAGTGCCGGGCTGACTTGCCCAGGGTAACGGAAGGTCACATGGCTCAGCGCCAGGGCCCCCTTGAGCGTGGTGTGCTCCAGTGCCTGCTGGTCGGGCTGGCGCTCCTGGGGCAGGGCCATCAGGGCGTCGGTACTGCGCATGGTCAGCTGCGCCTGCTGGTAGCGGGTGATCAACCCGGCGATCTGGCCGAGCGGGGCCAGCACCCGGCTGCCGAGCATGTAGCTGGCGACCAGGGCGCCGACGCTGAGGTTGCCGGCGATGATGCTGTACACCCCGGCAACGATGGTGGCCATGCCGCAGAACTGCTGGATGAACAGCGTGCCGTTACTGGCCAGCGACGACAGGTTGCGGGCGTGGGCGTCGAGGCGGGCGATGGCGGCGTTGGTGTGCTCCCACTGGTACTGGCGTTCGCTTTCGGCGCCGCAGGCCTTGAGGGTTTCCAGGCCGCCCAGGGTTTCGATCAGCAGGGCCTGGCGCACGGCACCGAGGCTCAGGCTTTTCTGCACGGTGTCGCGCAGGCGGGCCTGGATGATCAGGGCAAAGCCCACCGCCAGCGGGAAGGCGATCAGCGGGATCAGCACCAGCCAGCCACCGAGCAGGCCGATCACCAGCAGCATCAGGGCCACGAAGGGCAGGTCGATGATGCTGGTCAGGGTGACTGCAGTGAGGAACTCACGCAGCCCCTGAAAGTCATGGATGCTCTGGGCGAAACCACCGATGGTGGCGGGCTTGGCCTTCATGGCCATGCCGGTGATGCGTTCGAACAGGGTGGCGGAGAGGATCAGGTCGGTCTTCTTGCCGGCCTGGTCCAGCAGATGGGCGCGGACCATGCGCAGCACCAGCTCGAAGGCGGTGCCGATGAACAGGCCGGCGACCAGTACCCACAAGGTCGACAGCGCCTGGTTGGGCACCACGCGGTCGTAGGTCTGCATGACGAACAGCGGCACCATCAGGCCAAGCAGGTTGATCAGCAGGCTGGCCAGCAGGGCGTCGCCATACAGCCAGCGGGAATGGCGCAGGGTGTCGCGGAACCAGGCATTGACCCGCGGCAGCAGCGGTGAGCGCACGTCTTCCAGGGTATGCCGCGGGCGGGCGAACAGGGCCTGGCCGCTGTAGGCCTGCTGCAGCGCTTCACGCTCGACCCATTGCTCGCCGCCTTCGGCTTCGCAGGGCAGGATCAGCGCACGGCCGTCATCGCCCCAGCGTTGCAACACCGCACTGCGGCCATTGCCGAACAGCAGCAGCACGGGCAGGTTGAGCGCCGAGATGTCATCCAGCGCCCGCTCCAGCACCCGTCCTTGCAGGCCGGCCCGCGCTGCGGCCCGCGGCAGCAGATCGGCGCCCAGACGTTGCTGGGCCAACGGCAAGCCGCTGCACAGGCTGGCGCGGCTGGCCGGGCGGCCGTGCAGCCGGCACAGGATCAGCAGGCCATCGAGCAGTGGGTCATCCACATCCGGGCGCGGTTGCGCGCTTTGCATACTGGTCACGATGGCCTACTCCCGCCAGGGTGGATGGGTTGCTGTGCAGGCGATCCGTGCCAGTGCGCGCGGCGCTCAGCGCATGTCGGGCAATCTGGCCTCGGTCCTGACCTCGTTGTTGGCGATGGCCTCCGGGGGTAGCGAAATGCGTTGCTTGCTCAGCAGCTCGCCCATGGTTGCCAGCACCCGGTACATCGAAAACTCTTCGGTGTAACGCACTTCGGTGTAGCGGCGGTTGGCGTTGTACAGCTCGTTTTCGCTGTCGAGCACGTCGAGCAGGGTACGCTGGCCGAGGCCGAACTGGTCCTGGTAGGCGGCCCGTACGCGCTGGGTGGTTTCGGCGTACTCACGCGCGGTCGGGGTCTGCTTGCGGGCGTTGTTCATGGCATTCCAGGACAGGCTGAGGTTCTCGGTCAGCTCGCGCAGCGCATTGTTGCGGATGTCCAGGGCCTGGTTGATCTTGTGCGCGTCGGACTGCAGGCGGGCCTTGTCGCTGCCGCCGCGGAACAGGTTGTAATTGAGTTCGACGCCGGCCTGCCAGTCGTTGTTGCTGTGGCCTTTCTCGCCGCCAATGTTGTTGTTGGCACCAGTCGCCAGTACGGCATCCAGGCGCGGATAGAACGGCGACTTGGCCACCTCGTACTGCTGTTCGGCGGCGTTGACGTCGGCCTGGGCCGACTTCAGGTAGGGGTTGTTCTGGCGCATGCCTTCGCGCGCTTCATCGAGCGTGCCGGGTACTTCCACCTTGATCGACTGCGGCCCCTCCAGTTCGTCAGGCACGCGGCCCACCACACTGTAGAAATTGGCCTCGGCATCGGCCAGGTCGACTTCGGCGGTGTCCAGGTTGTTTTCCGCCAGGGCACGACGGGCGCGGGACTGGTCGAGGTCGGCAGTGCTGCCGACGCCGCGCTCGCTGCGCAGGCCGATCTGGTCATTGACGCGCAGGTGCGCCTGCAGGTTGTTCTTGGCCAGGGTCACCAGTTCACGGCGCTTGAGCACCTCCAGATACACCTCGACGGTACGCAGGGCCACGTCCTGGGCGATGGCCTGGGTGTAGTAGGCGCGGGAGGTTGCCACCGCTTCGGTGCGGCCGACTTCATTGGCGGTGTTGAAGCCGTCGAAGATCATCTGCCGCAGGCGCAGTTCGGACTGTGTGTAGTTGAGGGTTTCCTTTCGGTGGTCGCTCGTGCCGTCCGGGTTCAGGCCACGGGTGTTGAGGTTGTCCGAGCGCTGGCGCCCATAGCCGGCCACCAGATCCACGGTTGGATAGTAGCCACCCCGGGCGAATTTGACGTCCTCATCGGCCGAAAGCTTGCTGTTGCGGTTGGAGCTGATCTGCGGGTGGTAATCCACGGCACTCTGGATTGCTTCATTGAGGGACATCGCCTCGACGTTGGTGCATGCCATGGCCACCAGCATTGCACTGGCGAGGGGGGTTAAAACGCGCATGGGGTTACTTCTCCCTGGTCACAAAAAAATCCTGCTTTTCGCCAAAAAAATGACGAAATTTATAGTTCAAACCGTTTCATGTTTGTAACAACAGAGCTAAGAACATTTAACGCGCGAGCTAAGAATTTTTTTTCATAACACCTATGCGAAAAAAAACTTATGCGGTCTAACGAAAGCAAGACATTGTTTCATGCAAGTGAATTCGCGCGCCGTTGAAAGGCCCGGTGTACGAGCACTTCAGCAAGTTCCAGATTATTTTCAGCTAAGGACGCGAAACGGATGGGTGGATGTGGTATTTGGCGACAAAAAATTGGCATCAAGTGATGGCCAATTTACATTATTCCTATCGCCAAAGTAGTGCCTGAGAGAACGATTCTCACCGTTGAGATTTTTCGGACTCGATGCCCACGCCTGCCTGCCCTATGTCATTGGCTGATGTAGCCGATCAGTAAGGGGAGGCGTTCGCTCATGGCTAAGTTAGTCGGTGTGGTCAGCAAAGTGATTGGTCAGGTCTTCGCGGTTGCCAGCGATGGTAGCCGGCGCCCCTTGATCGAAGGCGACCGCCTGTTCGCTGGCGAGCAACTGGAGACCGGTGCTGCGGGGGCCGTGGCAGTGCGGCTGCAGAACGGTACCGAATTGACCCTGGGCCGCGACAGCAGCCTGGAGATGACGTCGGACCTGCTCGCCAACCGGGCGCCTCAAGGCCACGACGCTGCGCCGAGCGACGCGCAACTGAGTGATGTGGAGCGTATCCAGCAGGCCATCGCCGCTGGCGACGACCCCACCCAAAGCGCTGAGGCAACCGCTGCCGGGTCACACAACTCGAGTGCGACAGGGGAGCTGGGGGGCGGCCACAGTTTCGTCATGCTGAGTGAAGTCGGTGCCCGCGTCGATCCCCGGGTGGGCTTTCCGACGGCGGGCTTCAACGGTATTCCAGAGCTGGCCAACCGCGAAGTGGGCGGCCTGGACCCCAGCAATGGCAGTGCGCTCAACGGTCGGCCTGTTGGTGGTGACAGCGGCAATGGCGGCACGGGACCTACGGAACCGGCCATCCCGACGGTAGACGAAAATCATCCGGTCACTTTGCTAGGCCTGGATCTCGCCCCGGGTGAACTGAGCCTGAACGAGGCGAATCTGCCCATGGGTTCTGCCAGTGATACGGCGGCGCTGACCCAGCGCGGCAGCTTCACTGTGGTAGCTCAGGATGGCGTGTTCAACCTCAGTGTCGGTGGCATCAACGTGGTGACGGGTGGTGTGGTGACCGGCGTTGGCCAGTCGATTACCACCGGCCTGGGTAACAGCCTGACGATTACCGGCTACAACCCGAGCACTGGCGAGGTAAGTTACAGCTACACGCTCACTGCCTCCGGGCAACATATCGAGAACGACGGGGCCAAGTCGCTGACCGAGCACTTGCAGGTACTGGTCAGTGACAGTGACGGCGATGTCGCCCAGGGTTCGCTGGATGTGATCATCCATGATGATGCGCCAAAGGCTTTCGATGATGGCAACGTGGTCACGGCAACCGAGCAGCATGTCGAACTGACCGGGAACGTGCTGACCAATGATATCCAGGGCGCCGACCGCGTGGCAGGCGGCCCGGTGATCGCCGGCACTTACACCGGCAGCTACGGCACACTGGTCCTGGCAGCAGACGGTTCCTACACCTACACGCTCAACCCTGACGCCCCGGACTTCAAGAACCTGGGCGGTGGCGGCAATGGCGTGGAGAATTTCACCTACACAATCAAGGACGCTGATGGCGATACCAGCACGGCGACCCTGACGCTGAACATCAGCAACCTCAACGACCCGGTCACCCTCGATGGGCTGAACGTGCAGAACGGCGAGCTGACCGTCTACGAGAAGCACCTGAGCGACGGCACCTCGCCTGACGCGAATGCACTGACCCAGCAAGGCACCTTCAAAGTCACGGCGCCGGATGGCCTGCAGACCCTGACCGTGGGCGGCATCGCCGTGGTCACGGGCGGCGTGGCTGCCGGCTTCCCGCAATCGGTGATCACCCCGGAAGGCAACACCCTGACCATCACCGGCTACAACCCGAGCACCGGGGTGGTGAGCTACAGCTACACCCTGACCGATAACGGGAACCACCCAGACGGTTCGGGCACCAACAGCATCAGCGAGCATTTCGATGTGGTTGCCAAGGACGTCGACGGCAGCACCGCCACCGGCAGCCTGGATGTGAACATTGTCGATGACGTGCCGAAAGCGGTGGACGACAGCAACGTGGTCACGGCAACCGAGCAGCATGTCGAACTGACTGGGAACGTGCTGACCAATGATATCCAGGGCGCCGACCGCGTGGCAGGCGGCCCGGTGATCGCCGGCACTTACACCGGCAGCTACGGCACACTGGTCCTGGCAGCAGACGGTTCCTACACCTACACGCTCAACCCTGACGCCCCGGACTTCAAGAACCTGGGCGGTGGCGGCAATGGCGTGGAGCATTTCACCTACACAATCAAGGACGCCGACGGCGATACCAGCACGGCGACCCTGACGCTGAACATCAGCAACCTCAACGACCCGGTCACCCTCGATGGGCTGGACGTGCAGAACGGCGAGCTGACCGTCTATGAGAAGCACCTGAGCGACGGCACCTCGCCAGACGCGAATGCACAGACCCAGCAAGGCACCTTCAAGGTCACCGCACCGGATGGCCTGCAGACCCTGACCGTGGGCGGCATCGCCGTGGTCACGGGCGGCGTGGCTGCCGGCTTCCCGCAATCGGTGATCACCCCGGAAGGCAACACCCTGACCATCACCGGCTACAACCCGAGCACCGGGGTGGTGAGCTACAGCTACACCCTGACCGATAACGGGAACCACCCAGACGGTTCGGGCACCAACAGCATCAGCGAGCATTTCGACGTGGTCGCCAAGGACGTTGATGGCAGCACCGCCACCGGCAGCCTGGACGTAAACATCGTCGACGATGTGCCGAAAGCAGTGGATGACAGCAACGCGGTCACGGCAACCGAGCAGCATGTCGAACTGACCGGGAACGTGCTGACCAACGATATCCAGGGCGCCGACCGCGTGGCAGGCGGCCCGGTGATCGCCGGTACTTACACCGGCAGCTACGGCACACTGGTCCTGGCGGCGGACGGTTCCTACACCTACACGCTCAACCCCAACGCCCCGGACTTCAAGAACCTGGGCGGTGGTGGCAATGGCGTGGAGAATTTCACCTACACAATCAAGGACGCTGATGGCGACACCAGCACGGCGACCCTGACGCTGAACATCAGCAACCTCAACGACCCGGTCACACTCGATGGGCTGGACGTGCAGAACGGCGAGCTGACCGTCTATGAGAAGCACCTGAGCGACGGCACCTCGCCTGACGCGAATGCACAGACCCAGCAAGGTACCTTCAAGGTTACCGCACCGGATGGCCTGCAGACCCTGACCGTGGGCGGCGTCGCCGTGGTCACGGGCGGCGTGGCTGCCGGCTTCCCGCAATCGGTGATCACCCCGGAAGGCAACACCCTGACCATCACCGGCTACAACCCGAGCACCGGGGTGGTGAGCTACAGCTACACCCTTACCGATAACGGGAACCACCCAGACGGTTCGGGCACCAACAGCATCAGCGAGCATTTCGACGTGGTCGCCAAGGACGTTGATGGCAGCATTGCCACCGGCAGCCTGGATGTGAACATTGTCGATGATGTACCGCAGGCAGGGGCAGATACCACCAGCGTTGTGGAAGGCGGGACTGCCACGGGCAATGTTCTCTGGAATGACCAACTGGGCGCAGACCAGTCGGGAACGAGCAATGTCGTGGTCGGTGCACGTGCCGGTTCCGACACCTCGACATCCGCCATCGGCAATCTCAACACCGCAATCGCCGGCCAGTACGGCACCTTGACCATCGATGCGGCAGGTAACGCTGTCTACCACGCCAACCCGAATGCGGTGCTGCCGCCAGGTGCCAGTGATGTGTTCGTCTACACCATTCGCGACACTGACGGCGATGAGAGCACCACCACCATCACGATCAATGTGCAGGACTGCTCGCTCGTCGCTGGCCCCGTGGGTGGGGTCACGGTCCATGAAAGCGCGCTGGATGTTCATCAGGATGGCAACGACCTGGCCCCAGGCAGCGTTACCGGCAGCGACCCTGACTCGACGCGTGAAACCGCATCCGGCAGCCTGGCGGGCTCTGCCAGCGGCGGCGTCGGTGCATTGACCTACAGCCTGGTAAGCGATGCCACCGGCCAGTTTGGTCAACTCCACCTCAACGCCGACGGCACCTACACCTACACCCTGACGTCACCGGCCAACTCGCCGACCCACGCCGATGACGGCCCCAACACGGTCACTGAAACCTTCACCTACCAGGTGAAGGATTCGGTCGGCAATTCGACCACCAGCACCATCGTCATCACCATCGTCGACGACGTGCCGCAAGCCCATAGCGATTACACCAGTGTGTACAAGGGCGACGAGGTCCGCGGCAACGTGCTGTACAACGACGTGGTCGGTGCTGACGTGCGCACCGACGGCAATTACGTGGTCGGCGTGCGCGCCGGCAGCGACACTTCCACCTCGGCCATCGGCCAGCTGAATACCCAGGTCAATGGCCAGTACGGCTACCTGACCATCGACGAGAAGGGCAACGCGGTCTACCACTCCAACCCGGACGTGGTATCGCCGCGAGATGCCGTCGACACCTTCGTCTACACCATCCGCGATGCTGATGGCGACGAAAGCACCACTACGATCACCATCAACGTCCACAACTCGCTGATGGCCTGCGAGGACCGCGATGTCACGGTGTACGAAAATGCCCTGGACCTGCACAAGGACGGCAACGACCTGGCTGCTGGCAGCGTTGCCGGCAGCGACCCGGACTCAACCCGCGAAACCGCCACAGGCACGCTGGTCGGCTCTGCCAGCGGCGGCGTCGGTGCATTGACCTACAGCCTGGTAAGCGATGCCACCGGCCAGTACGGCCAACTCCACCTGAACGCTGACGGCACCTACACCTACACCCTGACGTCACCTGCCAACTCGCCGACCCACGCCAATGACGGTCCCAACACCGTCACCGAATCCTTCACCTACCAGGTGAAGGATTCGGTCGGCAATTCGACCACCAGCACCATCGTCATCACCATCGTCGACGACGTGCCGCAAGCCCACAGTGATTACACCAGTGTGTACAAGGGCGACGAGGTCCGCGGCAATGTGATGTACAACGACGTGGTCGGTGCCGATGTGCGCAGCGATGGCAACTACGTGGTCGGCGTGCGCGCCGGCAGCGACACTTCCACCTCGGCCATCGGCCAGCTGAATACCCAGGTCAATGGCCAGTACGGCTACCTGACCCTCGACGAGAAGGGCAATGCGGTCTACCACTCCAACCCTGATGTAGTGTCTGCCCGGGATGCCGTCGATACCTTCGTCTACACCATCCGCGATGCCGATGGCGACGAAAGCACCACGACGATCACCATCAACGTGCATGACCCGCGCATCGAAGTGTGCATGGACGGCGGCGTCACGGTCTTCGAAAACGCCCTGGACCTGAGCAAGGACGGCAGCGACCTCGCCGCAGGTACGGTCACCGGCAGCGACCCGACTTCGCCTCTCGAAACCGCCTCTGGCAGCCTGGTCGGCTTGGCCAGTGGTGGCATAGGCGCCTTGTCGTACAGCCTGGTCAGTAATGCTGTCGGCCAGTACGGCCAGATTCAGCTCAACGCCGACGGCAGCTACACCTATACCCTGACGTCACCGGCCAACTCCCCGACGCATGCCAATGATGGTGCCAACACCGTGACGGAGTCCTTTACCTATCAGGTACAAGACGCCTACGGCCATTCGGCCACCAGCACCATCGTCATCTCCATCGTCGACGACGTGCCCCAGGCCCACTGCGATTTTGTCAGCGTGTACAAGGGCGACGAGGTGCGCGGCAATGTGATGTACAACGACGTGGTGGGTGCCGACGTACGCAGCGATGGCAACTATGTGGTTGGCATTCGCGCCGGTAACGACACCAGTACCTCGGCCATCGGCCAGTTGAACACCCAGGTCAATGGCCAGTACGGTTACCTGACCATCGATGAAAAGGGCAATGCGGTCTACCACTCCAACCCGGACGTGGCGTCGCCGCGGGATGCGGTCGATACCTTCGTCTACACCATTCGCGATGCTGACGGTGACGAAAGCACCACGACCCTGACCATCAACGTGCACGACGCCACGCTCGTGGCCTGCGGAGACCGTGACATCACGGTTTACGAGAAAGCCCTCGACCTGCACAAGGATGGCAACGACCTGGCTGCGGGTAGCACCACCGGCAGCGATCCGACCTCGACTGGCGAAACGGCGTCCGGCTCACTGGTCGGGTCGGTTTCCGGTGGCGTAGGGGCATTGACCTACAGCCTGGTGGGCAAAGCTGTAGGCCAGTACGGGCAGATCAGCGTCAACCCAGACGGCAGCTACACCTATACGCTGACCTCGCCGGCCAATACCCCAGGTGCCGACTCGACGGTCGAATACTTCACCTACAAGGCCACCGACTCGCTGGGCCACAGCGTCACCAGCAACATCGCCATCACCATTGTCGACGATGTGCCCAACGCGGTCTGCGCCGAGCGCAGCATCACCCCGGGCCAGCTGGATTCCAACATCCTGCTGGTGATCGATGTGTCCGGCAGCATGGATTCAGCTTCCGGCATACCCGGACTGACCCGGCTGGATGCCGCCAAGCAGGCCATCGCTGCGCTGCTCGACAAGTACGACGGCATGGGTGACATCAAGGTGCAGATCGTCACCTTCAGCGGTGGTGCGCAGATCCAGTCGGCGCAGTGGGTCAGCATCGACGTCGCCAAGTCGATCGTCAACGGCCTGCACGCCGGAGGCTCGACCCACTACGACAGCGCGGCCAGCGCTGCCCAGACGGCCTTTGCCCAGGATGGCAAGCTGGCCGCTGCGCAGAACGTCAGTTACTTCTTCTCCGATGGCGAGCCCAGCTCCGGGCATGCCATGACCGCTTCCCGCGAAACCAGCTGGGAGACGTTCCTCGACAGCAATGGCATCAAGTCTTACGCCATCGGGCTGGGCAAGGATATCAACGCGGGCAATCTGAACCCGTTGGCGTATGACGGCAGCAGCCATACCGACACCAACGCGGTGATCGTCAACGACTTCAACCAACTTTATGGCGTGCTGTCGGGTACCGTGCAGGGTTCGCCTGTCACCGGCAGCCTCCTCAGCGATGGCACCTTCGGTGCCGATGGCGGCTTCATCAAGGCACTGCTGGTGGATGGCACCACCTACACCTACGACCCGAAAGCCAATGCAGGGCAGGGTGGATACCTGGCCAGCGGTGGCGCCGACAACGCCAGCTTCGACACCACGGGCAACACGCTCACCATCAAGACCAGCCTGGGCGGCAGCCTGCTGGTCAACATGGACAGCGGCGAGTTCACCTACACGCCACCCAGCGGCAATACCAGTAGCCCGCCCGAGCGTTTCGGCTTCATGGTCAGCGACAATGACGGCGATACCAGCAGTGCCGACCTGCTGATAATGATCAATGGCAACCATGCACCGGTGGCGGTGGCCGACCATGTCATCACCAACATTACCGGCGCCAGTATCACCTTGCCGTCCGAAGTGCTGCTGGCCAATGACAGTGATGCCGACAACGACCATTTGAGTGCGGCGCCGATCACCGTCAACACCAACTTTGCCGACAAGGGGGCCGGCTTCACCCTCGGCAATAGCGTGCCGAACATCACGTTCGATGGCCATGGCAATACGCTCGACAACCAGTTCAAGGCCCTGGACCGCAGCGCCTTCACCACGGCCGCCGGCAGCATGACCGCAGCGCTGGTGGTGCTCGGCTACCTCGGCAGCATCAACAGCAGCAATGCCAATGGCGAGGACGTGATCACCGTTAGCCTGCGCAAGGGCGAGACCCTGCAGCTGGACCATGACCGCCCTGACGGCAACCTGAGCCTGGAGTGGAAGGATGCCAGCGGCGGCTACCAGCCCATTGCCGATGGCGGCAGCTTCACCGCCAGCCATGACGGGGTGTACAGCATCCATGTGGTCAACCAGGCCAACCCGCTGGACCAGAGCAAGGCCGCCGAAAACTACAAGCTGAGCCTGGTGGTCGACTACAGCAATGCCGTGAACGAGGTGCATCAGGCCAGCTACACGGTCACCGATGGCCATGGCGGCAGTGCGGCTGGCGCGGTGGATATCACTTACCACGCCGGCACCACCCTGAACGGTACGCCAGGCAATGATGTACTGATGGCAAGCAATGTCGACACCCTTCTCAATGGGGGTGACGGCCATGATGTGCTGGTAGGTGGTGCGGGCAATGACACCCTGCACGGCGGCAATGGCAATGACCTGCTGATTGGCGGCCTTGGCAACGATCTGCTCGATGGCGGGGCGGGCAACGACACCGCCAGCTATGCCACTGCCCCCGGAGGGGTGACGGTCGACCTCAGCCATATTGGCCCGCAGGATACCGGTGCCGCCGGCATCGATACCTTGACCGGCATCGAGAACCTGATCGGCTCCGATTACAACGACACCCTGATCGGTGATGCAGGCGACAACCTGCTCAATGGCGGCCTGGGCAACGACGTACTCAAGGGCGGCGATGGCAACGACATCCTCATCGGCGGGCCGGGCAACGACACCATGACCGGCGGCAATGGCAACGATACCTTCGTCTGGCAGAAGGGTGACACTGGCCATGACACGGTGACCGACTTCACCCCGGGCAGTGACCACCTGGACCTGTCGCAGCTGCTGCAGGGCGAGAATGCCACGTCGGCTTCACTGGATGACTACCTGCACTTCAAGATCAGCGGCAGCGGCACCAATGTGGTCTCGACCATCGAGGTCAGCAGCGTGGCGGGGGCGGCGCCGACCCAGACCATCGACCTGGCCGGGGTTGACCTGGCTCACCATTACGGGGTGACGGCGGGGGCGGGCGGGGTGATTTCGGCAGGGCAGGACACCGCGACCATCATCAACGGGATGATCAATGACCATTCGTTGAAGGTGGATACGGTCTGATTTGCCTGCTCCCACAGGTCCTCCACAGATTTGAAGACTGTGGAGTACTTGTGGGAGCGGGCAAGCCCGCGAAGAGGCCGGAACAGGAGTAAGCAGCGTTCAACCGGGCCGGCGCAGGGTCTTCTGTTTGAGGATGTACAGGCTGACCAGCACTGCACTGGTGAGCATGAAGGCCCTGGCCCAGAACAGCGGCACCAGGTAGCAGGACAGACCGATGCTTGCCCACATCAGGCCGATGGCGTAGACCTTGCCCTTGAGCGGAATGCCCTCGCCACTCAGGTAGTCACGGATCCACGGCCCAAGCTTGGGGTGGTTGACCAGCCAATCGTGAAAGCGCGGTGAGCTGCGGGCGAAGCAGGCCGCCGCCAGTAGCAGGAACGGGGTGGTGGGCAACACCGGCAGGAAGATCCCCAGCACCCCCAGCGCAACACTGAGCCAGCCGACGGCCAGCAGCAGGTAGCGCACGGCCGACTCAGTGGTGGCGTGGCTTGAGCAGCGCCGGCTTCTCGTCGGGAGCGTGCAGCAGCAGGAACAGCGCGCTCAGCGCTTCCGGGATCTGCACGATCATGTCGTCCTGCAGGTTGGCGTTGCTGGCGATGTCGGCGAACTCAGGCTGCTCGTCGAACAGGCCGGAACCGACCATGATCGGCAGCAGCATCTCGCTGACTTCTTCCTCGGCGTTCTCGAACCAGGCCTCTTCCCGCAGGAACACGCCCTCCATGAAACCGATGCACCAGCCGCGCAGGTCGGAATCATCCGGCTCGTCGGTCAGGTCCAGCTCGCATGGCAGGTCGAATTCTTCGTCGCTGGCCAGTTGGCGGGCGATGTGGCCTTTGAGGGCCACCAGCGTCGCTTCGATCTCGGTGCGCTGGGCATCGCTGGCGTAATGGGGCTCTTCGGCGAACAGCGCGTCGATCCATTCACGCTCGGGGACGTCCTCGGAGCAGATCGACAGCGCGGTCAGGTAGCCGTGTGCGGCGACGTAGTCCAGCGCTTCTTCGTGCAGCTCGTCGGCGTCGAGGAAGGCTTGCAGGCGGGTCAGTTGCTCGGCGAAGGACATTACAGGGCTACCTTGGGGGAATAAACGATAGTGAATTCTAGCACCTTGCGGCGGCAGCGGGGCAAAGGGAACGTCTGTCACCGGGCATCCTGTGCGAGCCGTCACTACGGTATACTCCGCCATTTTTCATCCAGGGGCGGGTTTTCCCGGCCAGCTGGCAAAAGCCGCTTACGCTTTTGGCGTGTGCGGAGCGGGTTTTTCGTCCAGCCTGTGTCCAGGATGGTACGGCGATTTGTGGAGTTGCACATGCTCGAACAGGCTCAGCGCGTTCTCAAGGATATCTTCGGTTACGACAGTTTCCGCGGGCGCCAGGCAGCGATCATCGAATGCGTGGCCAATGGCGGCGATGCCCTGGTGCTGATGCCAACCGGTGGCGGCAAGTCCCTGTGCTTCCAGGTGCCCGGCCTGTTGCGCCCGGGCCTGACGGTGGTGGTGTCGCCGCTGATCGCGCTGATGGACGACCAGGTCGCCACCCTCGACGAACTGGGCGTCGCCGCGGCGGCGCTGAACTCCACGCTGAGCCCCGAGCAGCAGCGTGACCTGGCCGGGCGCCTGCGCCGGGGCGAGGTGAAAATGCTCTATCTGGCGCCGGAGCGCCTGGTGCAGCCGCGCATGCTGGACTTCCTGCGCGACCTTGACATCTCCCTGTTCGCCATCGACGAAGCCCACTGCGTGTCGCAATGGGGCCATGACTTCCGCCCGGAATACCTGCAGCTGGGGCAGCTGGCCGAGCTGTTCCCGCACGTGCCGCGTATCGCCCTGACCGCCACCGCCGACATGCGAACCCGCGAGGAGATCGTCCAGCGCCTGCACCTGCAGGGCGCCGAGCGCTTCCTGTCGAGTTTCGACCGGCCGAACATCTTCTATCGCATCGTGCCCAAGGAGGCGCCGCGCAAGCAACTGATGGCCTTCCTCGGCGAGCGCCGTGGCAATGCCGGCATCGTCTACTGCCTGTCGCGCAAGAAGGTCGACGAAACCGCCGCGTTCCTTTGCGAGCAAGGCTTCCCGGCCTTGCCGTACCACGCCGGCCTTGCCGCCGAGACGCGTGCCGCCAACCAGCACCGCTTCCTCAACGAGGAAGGGCTGATCATGGTCGCCACCATTGCCTTCGGCATGGGCATCGACAAGCCCAACGTGCGCTTCGTCGCCCACCTCGACCTGCCCAAGTCGCTCGAGGCCTATTACCAGGAAACCGGCCGCGCCGGCCGTGACGGCCTGCCGTCGGATGCCTGGATGGCCTACGGCCTGCAGGACATGGTGATGCTCAAGCAGATGCTGCAGAACTCCGAAGGTGACGAGCGCCACAAACGCATCGAACAGCACAAGCTCGACGCCATGCTGGCCCTGTGCGAAGAAACCCGCTGCCGCCGCCAGTCGCTGCTGGCCTATTTCGACGAAACCCTCGACCAACCCTGCGGCCACTGCGACAACTGCATCGATCAGATCCAGACCTGGGACGCCACCGAGCCTGCCCGTCAGGCGTTGTCGGCCGTGTTCCGCACCGGCCAGCGCTACGGCGTCGGCCACCTGGTCGACGTGCTGCTGGGCAAGGACACCGAGAAGGTGCGCAACTTTGGCCACGAGAAGCTTTCGGTATTCGGCGTCGGCAAGGGCGTGGCCGAGGCCGAATGGCGTTCGCTGTTCCGCCAGCTGGTGGCACGCGGCCTGGTCGACATCGACCTGGAAGGCTATGGCGGCCTGCGCCTGTCCGACAGCTGCCGGCCATTGCTGCGGGGCGAGGTGAACCTGCAACTGCGCCGTGACCTCAAGCCACAGACGGTGGCCAAGGCTTCTTCCGGCGGTGGCAGCCCGGCCAGCCAGCTGGTGCGCGCCGAGGAGCGCGAACTGTGGGAGGCGCTGCGCACCCTGCGGCGCAAGCTGGCCGAAGAGCACAGCGTGCCGCCCTATGTCATCTTCCCCGATTCCACCCTGCTGGAAATGCTCCGCAGCCAGCCGACCAGCCTCAGCGACATGGCCCAGGTCAGTGGCGTGGGGGCGCGCAAGCTGGAGCGCTATGGCCAGGCCTTCCTCGAAGTGCTCAATGGCGCCGGTGGCACCGAAGAGGCGCCAAAGGTGGTGCTCGACCTGCGCCACGAGCTGGTCAGCCTGGCCCGCGCCGGCATGACGCCAGCGCAGATCGCCGGGCAGCTCAACTGCAGCGAGAAGAACGTCTACAGCCTGCTGGCCGAGGCCCTTGGCCGCCAGGAACTGAGCCTGGAGCAGGCGCTGGACCTGCCGGAAGACCTGATGATGGAAGTGCAGGACGCCTTCCTCGATGGCGAGGGTGAACTGCCGCCGGTATCGGCGATTGCGCCCTTGTTCGGCGCCCGGGTGCCAGAAGGCGTGTTGTACTGCGTGCGTGCGGCACTGGCGGCGGAGTTCGAACTCTGATGGGCGGCATTTCCGTCAACTGCTGATGCTTATCATCCTTTTTGACGATTATCGGACATTTCCGGGGTGGGCAGCCTTGCTTGATGCCCCGGAGCATGGTTAGCTGACTAATAATTAGTTCTAGTCTATGAGTTGCTTATGCCCCTGACCGACAACCAACACCGCTTCGGCATGCAGCTGGCGCAGATGTCCCGCGGCTGGCGTGCCGAGCTGGATCGCCGCCTGGCCGGGCTCAACCTGTCCCAGGCGCGCTGGCTGGTGTTGTTGCACCTGGCCCGCTTCGATGAGGCGCCCACCCAGCGTGAGCTGGCGCAAAGCGTGGGCGTTGAGGGCCCGACCCTGGCGCGGCTGCTCGACAGCCTGGAAAGCCAAGGCCTGGTGCGTCGCCAGGCGGTGCTGGAGGACCGGCGGGCGAAAAAGATCCTGCTGTGCCCACCGGCCAAGCCGCTGATCGAGCAGATCGAGACCATTGCCAACGCCCTGCGCCTGGAGCTGTTCACGGGCGTGGACGAGGCGGATCTGGAAGTGTGCATGCGGGTGCATGCCAAGATCCTCGCCAACCTCGAGAAGTCCTGAAGGCTCTGGGGCCGCAAAGCGGCCCCGGCAATCTAGAAGGTATGCCCCAGGTTCAGGTACACCGCCTGCTCATTGGCAGTGTTGGCCCCATAACTCAGGTTCAACGGCCCCAACGGCGTCTCCAGCCCGAGGAAGATGCTCGCCGCATTGATGTAGCCACTGTCGAACGCGTTGTCGTTGTTCCAGGCCCGCCCACGCTCCAGCGACCCGCCGACATACAGCGGGAAGTCCAGCGGCAGATAGGCCCGTGGCGTCAGGCGCCGGTAGTACACCATCCGCAGCAGGCTGACGTTCTGCCCTGACACCGAGTCCTGGCGGAACCCCGACAGTTCCCGCGCACCCCCCATCACGAAACTCGAGGTCACTACCTCGGTAGCGTCCAGCGTGCGCCCGTAGCGCCCACCGAGTACAAAGGTGTTGGCCCCGACGCTGAAGGCCTTGTCCAGGTTCAGCAGCCACTGCCGGTACTCGTCATCCGAATCCAGCGACTTGTCGTACTTGCGCAAGGTCAGGCCGATGTCCTCGCCACGGTGCGGGAAGTACACATTGTCGAGGGTGTCGAACGAATACTTCAGCTCGTAGAAACCTTCGTTGAAGCTGACCGAGGGCAGGTCCTGATCGCCAATACGCACTTCGGCCTCGCCCCAGGCCTTGCCCACGCCCAGGCGTACTTCGCCGGACGTGCCGATCTGCCGGCCGACGTTGAGGCCAAAGCCATAACGCTCCAGCCGGTACTCGGCGATCGGGTCGTTGTCCAGGGTCGCTTCGATGTTCTGTGAGCCAAGGTCAAGGTACGGCGCGACGAAATAGCGCGAACCTACGTCGAGCGGCTGATAGAACTCGCTGTAGAGTTCCTGCTGGTCGCCGAGCTGGGCGCGGGTCAGCCATTCCGCGCCCAGCCGGTTGATGCCGTTCATGCGGTAGCTGGCGCCGAGGTTGAAGGCGCTGTCGCCACGCAGGTCGTCCGACAGGTTCAGGCCCAGGCGCAGGTAATCGGTGCCGCCGCGCTTGCCGCGGGCATTGATCACCAGGGTGTTGTCATTGCCCTTGTGCACCACGCGGTATTGCACCCGGTCGAAGTAGTCCAGGCCATACAGGGTGCCCATGTCGGTCTGCAGGCGGTCGAGCGCCAGCGGCTCGCCAATCGGCTGGCGGATGTAGTAGCGGATCACGTCGTCGCTGACCTTGGAGTCGTTCTCGATCCTGATCGCGGTGATCACCGGTGTGCGCTGGCCTGGCGAGCGGGCCACGGCCAGGCTGGCGTCGTGCTCTGGTTGGCGGAGTACGGCCAGGCGCGTGTCGAGCAGGCGGGTGGCGCGGTAGCCGGCGTCGATCATGTCCTGGGCACGGCCGAAGTCGGTGACGCCGAACGCAGCCAGTTGCGGCTGAATCAGGATGTCGTCGCGGTGCAGGCTGGCCAGCTGCTCCTCGGAATTGCGCCGGGTCATCAGGGTGATCGACTGGTTGAGCACATCGACCACCGTGGCCAGTTGCTTGCGGTCGCGCAGCGGGGTACCGATGTCGACGACGATGGCCAGGTCGACGCCCATTTCCCGGGCCACGTCGAGCGGGATGTTGTCGACCATGCCGCCATCCACCAGCAGGCGGCCGTCCAGTTCGACCGGGGCGAACACGGCCGGGATCGACATGCTCGCGCGAATCACCTGCGGCAGGTGGCCACGGCTGAACACCACCTTCTCGCCGCTGGCGATGTCGGTGGCCACGGCGCGAAAGGGGATCGGCAGCTTGTCGAAGTCACGGGTGTCGGCGGTGTGGGCCAGCTTGCTTTCCAGCAGCAGCGCCAGGTTCTGGCCCTGGATCACACCCAGGGGCAGGCCGAGGCTGCCGTCGTCGCGAAAGCTCAGCTTCTGTTTGACCAGGAAGTCGCGGTCATCCTGTTTGCGCCGGAACGGCACATCCTTGCGTGGCGGCGCATCGGACAGCGCCTGCTGCCAGTCCAGCGTGGTGGCGAGTTTCTCCAGTTCTTCGACGCTGTAGCCGGAGGCATACAGCCCGCCCACCACCGCACCCATGCTGGTGCCGGCGATGGCGTCGATGTGCACGCCCTGTTCCTCCAGGGCCTTGAGCACGCCGATATGGGCCAGGCCACGGGCGGCACCGCCAGACAGCACCAGGCCGACCTTGGGGCGGGCAGGCTCGGCGGCGTACGTGGTGAGAGTGGTGAGCGTCAGCAAAAGGCAGAACAGCAGGCGGCGCATCGTGAGTCTCAAACCGAAGGCTAAAGACCGCTAGTATAAGCGGCCCCTTACCTGGAGATGCCTCAGCATGGCCGACAACAAGCCGGAAATCGTCATCACATATTGCACGCAGTGCCAATGGCTGCTGCGTGCCGCCTGGCTGGCCCAGGAACTGCTCAGCACCTTCACTGATGACCTCGGCCGGGTGGCGCTGGAGCCGGGCACCGGCGGGATCTTCCGCATCACCTGCAATGGCGTGCAGATCTGGGAGCGCAAGGCCGACGGTGGCTTCCCCGAGGCCAAGGTGCTCAAGCAGCGCGTGCGCGACCAGATCGACCCGCAGCGCGACCTGGGCCACAACGATCGCTGATCAGGCGCCTTCGGCCACGGCCTTGTGCCGGGGAGGTTGCTCGGCGGCCAGGCGGCTGGACAGCACGATGGCGAAGATGATCAGCACACCGCCCAGCAGCATGCGCAGGGTGGGCGTTTCGGCGAACACCGCCCAGGCCACGGCGATGCCATAGACCGGTTCCATGGCGAACACCACGGCGGCGGTGCGCGCCTTGATCACCGACAGGCTGGCCACGAACAGGCTGTGGGCGACGCCGGTGCAGAAAACCCCGAGCAGGGCGATCCACAGCCAGTCCGTGCGGGCCACCTGGCTCAGGCCCGGGCCGGCAAAGGGCAGCAGGCACAAGCCGACCACCAGGTTCTGCCACAGTGCCGCCTGTACGGCCGGCAAGCGCCCGGAGCCGGCCCGGTTGGTCAGCGACAGCAGTGAGAACAACAAGCCGGAGAGCAAGGCCCAGAGCAGGCCGCCGGTGGCCTGGCTGGCCAGGTCGAATGCCGGGGTGACCAGGATCAGGCCGATGCTGACCAGCGCCACCAGCACGCCTTCGTTGCGCCGGATGCGCTCGCGGAACAGCAGGCCTTCGAGGATCACGGTGAAGGCCGGGAAGCTGGCAAAGCCCAGGGTGGCAATGGCCACGCCACCGACTTTCACGGCAATGAAGAAGCTGACCCAGTGGCCGGCCAGCAACACGCCGCCGAGCAGCAGGCGGCGTATGTCCTGGCCACTCAGGCGTCGCCAGCCGGGGCCTGTGAGGCTGGCGAACAGCGCCAGGGCCAGCACGGCAAAGGCGGCGCGGCCGAAGACGATGATCGCCGGGCTGGCGCTGGCGGCCAGCTTGCCGAAGACGCCGGTCAGGCCGAAGAACAGCGCGCCGATGTGCAGGGCGCCGAGGGCAGTGCGGTGGTTCATGTTGGGTCCTTGCTCAAGATCTTTACTGGCTGTACCGGCCCTTTCGCGGGCAAGCCCGCTCCCACAGGAAAAGTGTTGCTCTGGAGGGTGGTGATATTCCTGTGGGAGCGGGCTTGCCCGCGAAAGGGCCGGTGCAGCAAAGTGTAAATCCTCAGGGCAACAGGTTCTGTCGCCATCCTGCCGTCAGTTGTCGCCAGGCTCTCGCCGCATGGCCAGCGGCGAGCAACCAAACGCGCGCAGCATCGCCGCCGAAAACGCACTCTGCGAGCTGTAGCCCACCTGCGCCGCAATCTCGCCCATCGGCAGCAAGGTCTGCGTGACCAGCCGCCGTGCCTTGAGCAGGCGTCGCTGGCGGATGTAGTCCATCGGCGTCATGCCGCACTCGGTGGTAAACCGCGCATGCAGCCGGGCACTGGACAGGCCTGCGATGCGCGCCAGGTCGGCCACCTGCAACGGGTGCGCTGCATGCTGCTCGATATGTGCGTCGAAAGCGGCATAGGGCAGGCGCTGGCTGGGCTTGACGATGGCCGAGGCGCTGGGGTTGAGGCTGGCCAGCAACAGCACCGCGCCTTGCCGGGCGATCAATGGGTCGTCCATGGGGCTTGCCGCCAGCCAGTCCACTAGTTGCTGCTGGCGCTCATCCAGCCCCAGTGCGCCAGGCTGGTCGAGCAGGCGTCGGCTGGCATCGGCATGCGCCCCCAGTTGTTCGTGCAACCAGTGCTCGCCGGGCACGTCCAGCACCAGGCAATCGCTGCCGATAGCGCTGCCGCAGGTGTGGTGAGCGCCAGCGGGCACCACCACCAGGCCCTGGCGGGCGACCTTGGCGCCGTGGCCCTGCACCTCGAAGTCCAGGCGCCCGTGCAGGCCGAACACCAATTGCGGGTGTTCGTGGCTGTGGGCGATCAGCTCATCGCGGTAGTGGCGCAAGGAAAGTATCGGGCCGGCCATGGGGCGTCCTCGTGGGGCTGCCAGCCATTGTGCCGCATTCCTGGCACGCCATCACTCGTCACATCCCTGCCACCAACCTGTCACCTGGGCCTGCCAGTCTCCAGCAAACAGCGCCGGAGCCTGCCCATGACCCATGCCGAACTTTCTCGCCCGTCACGCAAGCAGCGCGTGCGCACCCTGTGGATATCCGATGTGCACCTGGGCACGCGTGACTGCCAGGCCGAACACCTGTCGCAGTTCCTCAAGGGCTACCAGGCCGACCGCATCTACCTGGTCGGCGACGTCATCGACGGCTGGAAGCTGCGCGGCGGCATCTACTGGCCGCAAGCCCACACCAACGTGATCCGACGCCTGCTGACCATGAGCAAGCGCGGTACCGAGGTGATCTACGTCACCGGCAATCATGACGAGTTCCTGCGCCGTTACTCGAAGCTGATGCTGGGCAACATCCAGCTGGTGGACGAGGCCGAGCACCTGACCGCCGATGGTCGCCGGCTGCTGGTGATCCATGGTGACCAGTTCGACGTGATCACCCGCTATCACCGCTGGCTGGCGTTCCTGGGCGACCGTGCCTACGAGTTCACCCTGGTGCTCAACCGCTGGCTCAACCACTGGCGTGCGCGCTACGGGTACGGCTACTGGTCGCTGTCGGCGTACCTCAAGCACAAGGTCAAGGGGGCGGTGAATTTCATCAGCGACTTCGAGGATGCGATTGCCCATGAGTGCACCCGCCGCGGTTTTCACGGGGTGGTGTGCGGGCATATCCACCACGCCGAAATACGCAAGGTCGGCGAGGTGGATTACCTCAATTGCGGCGATTGGGTGGAGTCGTGCACGGCGCTGATCGAGCATTGGGACGGCAGCATCGAGTTGTACCGGCTGGCCGATGCGCAGGCGCGCCAGGCCGAGGCTGCAGCGGCCCTGCGTGAGCCGGCCTAGAGGCTGATCCGCCCAAGCAGGATGTCGCGGAACATGGCGAAGTCACCCACCAGGCTGTACCAGGGGTGCTTGAACGTCGCTGGTCTGTTCCGCTCATAGAAGAAGTGCCCCACCCAGGCGAAGCCGTATCCGCAAAGCGGCACCGCCAGCAACAGCAACCACTTCCCGCTGCCGATGGTGTAGGCCAGCAAGGCGATCACCAGGCTGGTGCCGACAAAGTGCAGGCGCCGGCAGGTGGGGTTGCTGTGCTCCCCCAGGTAATACGGATAGAACTCGGCGAAACTGCGAAACTGCGTGGTGCTGGTCATGGGCAGTACTCCGGGATTATCACTTTTTGACAGGATACACGGCGTGGAGCCTGAATCGAGTCTAGAGTGATTGGCGGGGCCGGCCAGTGACAATAGGCGCCAAATGAGTATCCTTGGGGTTAACCGCATGAAGCGGTCAGCATAAGAAGCCTGCCATGAGTGAAAGAACCACGTCAGCCAGCTGGGCATCAGGGATTGTCAAGGCGCTGGAGCTGGAAGGGCTCGACTGCCCGGCCATGTTCAAGCAACTGGGGCTGGATTTCGCTGCACTCGACGACCCGGATGCACGTTTTCCGCAGGACGCCATGACCCGCCTGTGGCAGCTGGCGGTCGAGCTTTCGGGCAACGAAGCCATTGGCCTGAACATGGCGCGGGTGGTGCGCCCGGCTTCTTTCCACGTGGTGGGCTACGCGCTGATGTCCAGTCGCACCCTGGCTGAAGGTTTCGAACGGCTGGTGCGCTACCAGCGGATCATTGCCGAAAGCTCCGACCTGAGCTTCATTCTCGGCCCCGAAGGCTATTCACTGATTCTGACCGTGCATGGCGATCACCTGCCGCCCACCCGGCACAGTGCCGAAGCGTCGCTGGCCTGTGCGCTGGCGCTGTGCAAGTGGCTCAGTGGCCGGCCGGTGCAGCCGCGGCGGGTGCTGGTGCAAGGGCCGCAGCCGAAGGACATCGAGCCGTACAAGGTGGCGTTTCATTCCCCGCTGGTGTTCGGTGCGCCGCACGATGCCCTGGTGTTCGAGCGGGCCGACATGGAAGCGCCATTGCCCACCGCCAACGAAGCCATGGCCATCCTGCATGACCGCTTTGCCGGTGAATACCTCGCGCGTTTTTCGGAGAGCCGGGTGACGCACCGGGTGCGCCAGGTGCTGTGCCGCATCCTGCCGCAAGGCGAACCCAAGCGCGAAACCCTGGCCCAGGCCCTGCACCTGTCCCAGCGCACTTTGCAGCGCCGCCTGCAGGAAGAGGGCACCAGCTTCCAGACCTTGCTCGACGACACCCGCCGGGAGCTGGCCGAACAGTACCTGGCCCAGCCGGGCATGACCCTGCTGGAAACCGCCTATCTGCTGGGCTTTGCCGACCCGAGCAACTTCTACCGGGCGTTTCGCCGCTGGTTCGATGTGACCCCCAGCGAATACCGCGCCCGGTTGGGTGCGGAGCCTGCCCAGGTCAGTGGCGCCAGAACGCCGGCATACACAACACCAGCACCGTGATGATCTCCAGGCGGCCCAGCAGCATGCCGGTGGCGAGGATCCACTTGGCGGCATCCGGCAGCGTCGAGTAGTTGCCCGACGGGCCGACCACTTCGCCCAGGCCAGGGCCGACGCCCGATACCGTCCCGGCGGCGCCGGTCAGTGCGGTCATCCAGTCCACGCCCAACAGCGACAGCAGCAGGGCCATCACGCAGATGGTGATGGCGAAGAAAAACGAGAAAGTCAGGATGGAGCGTACGATCTCTTCGTCCAGCCGGTGGCCGTTGTACTTCTGCTTGATCACCGCGCGTGGGTGAATCAGCTGGTTGAGGCTGGCCTTGAGCAGGATGTAGGCCACCTGGAAGCGGAAGATCTTGATGCCGCCGGCCGTGGAGCCGGAACACCCCCCGACGAAGCCCAGGTAGAAGAACAGCATCAGCGAGAAGTTGCCCCACAGGCTGTAGTCACCCAGGGCGAAGCCGGTGGTGGTGACCACCGAGGTCACGTTCAGGGCCACGTGGCGCAAGGCATCGAGCCAGTGCAGGTTGGTGGTGTACCAGTACCAGGTGCCGAGCACGATCCAGGTCACCACCAGCATGCCCAGCAAACCTTGCACCTGCTGGTCGCGGATCAGCGCCTTGCGGTTGCCGCGCAGGGTCGCCACGTACAGCGTGAAGGGCAGGCTGCCGAGGATCATCACCACCACCGCGACCCAGTGCACGGCAGGGATGTCCCATTTGGCCAGCGACTGGTCAGAGGTGGAGAACCCGCCGGTGGAGATGGCCGACATGGCGTGGTTGATGGCATCGAACGGGCTCATGCCGGCCCACCAGAAGGCCAGCGCGCCAAAGATCGAGAAGCCGACGTACACGCCAACGATCGATTTGGCGACCATGTGCGAGCGCGGCATGACCTTTTCCGAGCGGTCCGACGATTCGGTCTGGAACAGGCGCATGCCACCGATGCGCAGCAGCGGCAGGATCGCCACCGCCATGGCGATGAAGCCGATGCCGCCGAGCCAGTGCAGCATCGAGCGCCACATCAGGATGCCCGGTGACATGGTATCCAGTCCGCTGAGCACCGTGGCGCCGGTGGCGGTGATGCCGGACATGCTTTCGAAGAAGGCGTCGGTGTAGCTGATGTGCTGGGTCAGCAGGAAGGGCAGGGCAGCGAAGACGCACACCACCACCCAGCTGCTGACGGTCAGCAGGTACATGTCCCGCGGGCGCAGGTGGACGTGCTCGGGGCGGCCCTGCAGGACCATGGCCAGGCCGGCGATGAAGGTGATCAGGCTCGACCAGAGGAACGCGGGCATGTCGCCGGTACGTTCGAACACCACCAGGGTCGCCATGGGCACGGCCATGCCGACGGCGAGGGTAATCAGGAAGATGCCGATGATGAAACCAATGATCCTTAAGGTCGGCAACGCCATGTGATCTGCTCTGACTCGAAACGGAAGGGCGCCATTCTACCTATGGGTCTGGTGATGTAAACGCTAGAATGGCCGCACATTTACCTGCCAGGAGGGTAGCCGATGGAGGCTCTCGACGCATTGCTCAACCGTGTTTCCGTGCCACGCCTGACCGACCCTGCGCCCAACGAGGCCCAGCGCGAGGCGCTGTTCCAGGCCGCCTTGCGTGCTCCGGACCACGGCCAGCTGCGGCCGTGGCGCTTCCTGACCATCGAGGGTCAGGGCCGCGACAAGCTCGGTGAACTGTTCGCCGAAGCGCTGCAGCACAAGGGCGACGCCAGCCAGGCTGCGTTGGACAAGGCACGGGCGATGCCATTGCGTGCGCCGTTGCTGATCGTGGTGATCGCCAAGCTGCAGGACCACTTCAAGGTGCCCAAGTCCGAGCAGCGCCTGGCGGCGGGTTGCGCGGCCCATGGCATCCTGATCGCGGCGCATGCCCAGGGGATCGGCGCGGTGTGGCGCACCGGCGACATGGCCTTTGATGCCCATGTGCACAAGGGGCTGGGACTGGCCGAGAATGAAGAGCTGATCGGCTACCTGTATGTCGGCACGCCAATGGCCGAGCCGCGCACGGCGCCGATTCTGGAGACTGCCGAGTACGTCAGCGTCTGGGGCGAATAACGCGCTGGATTCTTCGCGGGCAAGCCCGCTCCCACAGGTACAGCGCGGGCTTCAGGCCTGAGGCGATCCCTGTGGGAGCGGGTTTACCCGCGAAAGGGCCGGTAGCCCCACTATCACTTCAACTTCCAGTCACAACCGCCAGCGGCAACTCCAAGCGAGCCACGAATCCACCCTGCGGGTGATTCTCCAGCACCAGGCTGCCGCCATGCCGCTCCGCCGCCTTGCGCGCAATCGCCAGCCCCAGCCCATGCCCAGCCGCTTCCTGCCCCGGCGCCCGGAAGAACGGTTCGCCCAACTGCGCCAGGTGCTCCGGCGCCGCCCCCGGCCCATGGTCGCGCACGCTCAGCACGATCTTCTCCTGCTCGCGCCGTGCGCTGATCTCGATTGGCTGCCCCTGCGGGTTGAAGCGCAGGGCATTGCGCACCAGGTTGTCCACGGCCCGCTCGATCAGCGTCGGCCAGCCTTGCAGGGTCAGCCCCGGCTGGGCCTCCAGCTTCACGTCCTGCTCCGGCGCGCTGAGCTGAGCGTCCTTGCGCACGCTGCCCAGCAGCGCGTTGAGGTCGACAGGTTCGGCATGGGCCTGCTCGGCATCGACCCTGGCCAACGTCAGGATTTCGCTGATCAGGTCTTCCAGCCGGTCGCATTCGCGGGTCAGGCGCGGCCACAGGGCCTGGCGCTGTTCGGTTTCGGCGCGCTCGGCCAGGGCCAGGGCAATGCGCAGGCGGGCCAGCGGTGAACGCAGCTCGTGGGACACGTCGCGCAGCAGCTGGCGCTGGCTGCCGATCAGGCTCTGCAGGCGCGCGCCCATCTTGTTGAAGTCCTTGGCCAGTACTCCGAACTCGTCACGCCGGGCGGCCAGGCGCGCCAGGCTGTTCTGTTGGTAGGTGGCCTGGCCAAGGTCGTGCACGGCGCCGCGCAGGCGGCTGAGTGGGCGGGTGATGGACAGGGTCACCAGCAGGCTGAACAAGGTCAGCACCACCAAGGCGATGCCCAGGGCACTCAGCGGCCACAGCAGGCTCTCGCGGTGCCAGGCGTCCAGTTCCGGGTGCGGGATGCGGTAGATCAGCAGGTAGGTCTCGCCGCTGTCGGGGCTGGTGTATTCCTCGGTCAGGCGGCGCCACGGCAGGCGGCGCTCGTCATTGTGCTGGCGTGCCTCGAATGCTGCTGCGCGGCGCGGGAAGGTGCCGGGCACCACGGCATCGCCGCTGTCGTCGAGCACCTGCACATCGATCTTGTAGCGCTGCTTGCGCCGCTCCAGGAAGGCCTGGGCAGACTCCAGGCCTTCCTTCTCATAATGCTGGGTCCAATGGCTGGCCATGGTTTTCAGGCCCGGGTGGCGGCTGAGGATCCAGGCATCCTGGTTGAGCATGTGGCCCAGCAGGATCGACAGGCCCGCGACCAGGGTGATGGCCAGCCAGAAGCTGGCCAGGATGCGCCAGAACAGAGAACGCAAGAGCACCTCCTGTAAACGGGAAAAGCCCGGCCCGCTTGAGGGCGGGCCGGGCATTGTCAGGACAGCTTACTGGGCCTTGGCAGCTTTTTCAGCTTTCCAGGTCTGGAACTCTTGCCATTCGGCCTTGCGAGCTTCGCGTTCCTTCTGCAGTTCGTCGAACTTCTTCTGCTGGTCAGGCTTGAGCAACGCGCGGACCTGGCTGTCGGTCTTGTCGTGGCTGGCCTTGAGTTCGTCTTTCATGGCCTTCTGGTCGGCGGCCGGCAGCTTGTTCAGGTAGCGCTCGGTGATCTCACGGCGATTCTGCATCTGCTCGCCCATCAGCTTGCCGATCTGCTGGCGCTGGTCGCGGCTCAGGTCCAGTTGGGCGAAAGGCGCGTCACCGCGATGATGCGGGCCTTCGTGACGCTGGCCGCCCTCAGGCATGGCCATGGCCACGGTTGGCAGGGCGGCGGCGAACATCAGGGCGATAAGGGTCTTGCGCATGGTGTCTCTCCTCTCATGGGCCGGTGTTTACCGGATGAGCTCAGTCTAGGGAGATCAAGGTCAAGCGCAGTCAGCGCAGCGTAAAGGCAGGGTAAAGATGGGGCACAGCCGGCCCCATGCCGGTTTACAGGCTGTAGTAGTAACCACGGCTGCGCAGTGCGACGATCCGCGGCCGGCCATCGGCATGCGGGCCGACTTTCTTGCGCAGGTTGCTGACGTGCATGTCGAGGCTGCGGTCATACAGGGTCAACTTGCGCCCCAGGGCGATCTGCGCCAGTTCCTGCTTGTCCAGCGGCTCGCCCGGCTGGCGCAGCAGCGCCTCGAGGATGCGGCTTTCGGACAGGGTCAGGCTCATGTCGCGGCCATCGATGCTGACCACGCCTCGCACCGGGCTGAACGCCAGGTCACCGATTTCCAGCTGGGTGGTGGTGGCGGTGGGGTGGCTGCGGCGCAGCACGGCGCGCAGGCGGGCGGTGAGCTCACGGGGGTCGCAGGGCTTGGCCAGGTAATCGTCGGCGCCCAGTTCCAGGCCGAGGATACGGTCCAGCGGCTCGCCACGGGCCGACAGCATCAGCACCGGCAGCTCGGCATGTTCGCTGCGCAGTTGCTTGAGCAGCTCCAGGCCGCTGCCGTCGGGCAGCATCACATCCAGCACCACGGCCGCCGGGGCATGCTCGGCCAAGGCCTGGCGCGCGCTCTGGCCGTCGTGGCAGGCGCGTACCGCAAACCCTTCCTGGGTCAGCCAGCTGCCGAGCAGCTCGCAGAGTTCCTGGTCATCATCAATCAGTAACAGCTCGCTCATGACTCACTCAATTCAACCATTGACGGCGTCTTCTGTGTCCGCCAGTGGCAAAGATACCGCAGACTGAAGACGTACGTGCAATTTGAGCGGGGGAGGCCGCGTCGCCGGCTTGATCGGCGACGCGGTATCAGGTCAAGGCAGGACTTGCTTGAACGGCTTGACGATGACCTTGTCGTACACGCCCGCGGCGATGTACGGGTCGGCGTCGGCCCAGGCCTGGGCGGCGGCCAGGGAGTCGAACTCGGCGACGATCAGGCTGCCGCTGAAGCCGGCTTCACCCGGGTCGTTGCTGTCGATGGCCGGGTGCGGGCCGGCCAGCACCACGCGGCCTTCGGCCTTGAGCTGCTGCAGGCGCTCGATGTGCGCCGGGCGTGCGGCCAGGCGTTTTTCCAGGGAGTTCGCGACGTCGCTGGCGATGATGGCGTAGAGCATGTCAATCCTTGGGTTTGGAGGTGGAAGGGTCGTCGTGCAGGTGACGCGACAGGTACACGCCCTGCGCCACCAGGAAGATCACGGTCATGCCCAAACTGCCGAACACCTTGAAGTCGACCCAGAAGTTCTGGAAGGTGAAGGCAACGAACAGGTTGGCGGCGCCGCAGAACACGAAGAAGGCGATCCAGGCCACGTTCAGGCGCGACCAGATGGCATCGGGCAGGGTCAGCGCGTGGCCCATGATGCGCTTGATCAGCACCCGGTCGCCGATGAAGTGGCTGCCGGCGAAGCCCAGGGCGAACAGCCAGTTGACCACCGGCGCCTTCCACTTGAGGAAGGTTTCGCTGTGGAAGGTCAGGGTCAGGCCGCCGAACACCAGGCAGGCGATCAGGGTCAGCCACTGGCCCTTTTCCAGCTTGCGCTGGCGCAGGAACAGCGCGCCATACACCACCAGCGAGCTGATGATCAGCATTGCCGTGGCGCTGTAGATGCCGCCGAATTCGAAGCTGTGGCCGGCGACTTCCATCGGGCGCGGGTCGAGCTTGTAGACGATGAAGAACAGCAGCAGCGGGATGAAATCGATGAATTGTTTCACAATGGCAGCCAGAATCGGGATGTGACGGCATAATAACAAACATCGATTCCAGCGAAAGCGCTCCTCCATGAATGTTGATCTGCACTGTCACAGCACGGCCTCCGACGGCGCCCTGTCGCCCACGGACCTGGTCGCCCGGGCCCATGAGCACGGGGTGCAAACGCTGGCACTGACCGACCACGATACCCTCGAAGGCCTGCCCGAGGCGCGCCAGGCCTGCCAGGCGCACGGCATGCGCTGGGTCAGCGGGGTAGAGCTGTCGTGCACCTGGGGTGGCGCGACCATCCACGTGCTGGGCTACAACTTCCCGCTCGACGCACCACCCTTGCTCCAGGCCATCGAGGCCCTGCACCGTGGCCGCTGGTTGCGGGCCGAAGAAATCGACAGACGGTTGGCGGCCAAGGGCATGCCCGGTGCCCTCGAGGGTGCACGGGCCGTCCAGCAGGAGCTGGGCGACAGCGGCAACGCCCCGGCGCGGCCGCATTTTGCCGAATTCATGGTGCGCGCTGGCCATGCCAAGGACCGCGGCGAGGCCTTCCGCAAGTGGCTGGGGGCCGGCAAGCTGGGCGACGTCAAGCAACACTGGCCAACGCTCGAGGAAACTGTCGCGACCCTGCGCCAGTCCAACGCTTGGGTGAGCCTTGCGCACCCGATGCACTACGATCTGACCCGCAGCAAGCGCAGGCGGCTGATTGCCGACTATATTCAGGCTGGCGGGCAGGCGCTTGAAGTGGTCAACGGGATGATGCCGGCCGAGCAGGTGGGCACGATGTCCATCCTTACCCGTGAGTTCGGCCTGCTGGCAAGCGCTGGCAGCGATTTCCACGGCCCCGGCACCTGGGGCGAGATCGGTGCCTACCGGCCATTGCCCGAGGACTTGCCACCTCTGTGGCGTCGATTCAGCCATGAACAGCCTATGGCGCTATGAACAGGATGACTTCGTGAGCCAATTTTTCCAGATTCATCCGGAGAACCCGCAGCCGCGCCTGATCCGCCAGGCGGTGGAGATCATCCGCAAGGGGGGCGTGGTGGTCTACCCGACCGACTCGGCCTATGCCCTGGGTTGCCAGATCGGCGACAAGGCGGCGATCGAACGGGTGCGCCGCCTGCGCGGCCTGGACAAGACCCACAACTTCACCCTGATGTGTTGCGACATGTCGCAGCTGGGGCTGTACGCCAAGGTCGACACCGGCATTTTCCGCCTGCTCAAGGCCCATGTGCCGGGGCCGTACACCTTCATCCTCAACGGTACCCGCGAAGTGCCGCGCCTGCTGCTGCATGAAAAGCGCCGTACCATCGGCCTGCGCGTGCCGGACCACGCCATCACCCTGGCGCTGCTGGCCGAGTTGGGCGAGCCGTTGATGAGCGTCAGCCTGATCCTGCCGGGCGACACCGAACCGATGACCGACCCCTACGAGATCCGCGAGCGCCTGGAGCACCATGTCGACCTGGTGATCGACGGCGGCTTCGGCGACCTCAAGGCCTCGACCATCATCGACCTGTCCGGCGACGAGCCTGAACTGATCCGCGAAGGCTGCGGCGACCCCACGCCGTTCATGGTCAACGCGTGAGCCAGGTGGAAGCACCCGAGGCGCCGGCCGAAGAAGCTGAGACGCCGCCCCAGCAGTTGCAATTGGCGCTTGTCTACGGCGAAGCGCTGACCGAAATGCCGCTGGACCTGTACATCCCGCCGGACGCTTTGGAAGTCATCCTCGAAGCCTTCGAGGGCCCGCTGGACCTGCTGCTGTACCTGATCCGCAAGCAGAACATCGACATCCTCGACATCCCCGTGGCGGAGATCACCCGCCAGTACATGGGGTACGTCGAGCTGATGAAGAGCGTGCGCCTGGAGCTGGCTGCCGAGTACCTGGTGATGGCAGCCATGCTCGCCGAGATCAAGTCGCGCATGCTGCTGCCGCGCTCGGCCGAGGTCGAGGAAGAGGAGGGCGACCCACGCGCCGAGCTGATCCGCCGCCTGCAGGAGTATGAACGCTTCAAGGCCGCCGCCGAGGGCATCGATGAGCTGCCGCGGGTAGGCCGCGAGATCGTCGTGCCGCGCCTGGAAGCGCCGCAGGCCAAGGTGCGCAAGCTGCTGCCGCAGGTCAGCCTGGAAGAGCTGCTGGTGTCCATGGCCGAGGTCATGCGCCGCAACGACCTGTTTGAAAGCCACCAGATCACCCGCGAGACGCTGTCCACCCGCGAGCGCATGAGCGACGTGCTGGAGCGCCTCAAGGGCGGCGCTTTCGTGCCGTTTGTCGAGCTGTTCACGCCCGAGGAAGGCAAGCTTGGCGTGGTGGTGACGTTCATGGCGATCCTCGAGCTGGTGAAGGAATCGCTGGTCGAACTGGTGCAGAATGAGCCTTTCGCGCCGATCCATGTGCGGCTGCGCCCCGAGTCTGTCGAAGAACCTGATGAACCTGAATGAACCCCGCGACCTGGCGTCGCTGATCGAAGCCTTCCTGCTCGCTTCGGGCAAGCCGCAGTCCCTCGAACGCCTCTACGAGCTGTTCGAAGAAGCCGAGCGCCCCGAACCGAAGGTGTTCAAGAAGGCCCTGGAAGTGCTCGGCAAGTCTTGCGCCGGGCGGGCTTTCGAGCTCAAGGAGGTGGCCACCGGTTACCGCCTGCAGATCCGCGAAGACTTCGCGCCCTGGGTCGGCCGGCTGTGGGAGGAGCGCCCACAGCGGTATTCCCGGGCGCTGCTCGAAACCATGGCGTTGATCGCCTACCGCCAACCCATCACCCGCGGCGAGATCGAGGATGTACGGGGTGTGGCGGTCAACAGCAACATCATCAAGACGCTGATGGAGCGCGAGTGGATTCGCGTGGTCGGCCACCGCGAGGTGCCCGGGCGCCCGGCGATGTTCGCTACCACCAAGGCGTTTCTCGATCACTTCAACCTCAAGAGCCTGGACGAGCTGCCAGCGCTGGCCGAGCTGCGCGAGATGGAGCCGGAGCCGCTGCTCGACCCGGACGAAGCGCCGGTGCCGGCGCACATACAGGCCTTGGCCGATGCCAGCCTGGGCGAAGAGGAAGCAGCGGGTGAGCCGAAGGAAGAGACCAGCTTCCGCAGCCTGCTGGTGGAGCTCGATGCCATGGAGGAAGGGCTGAAGACCGACTTCGATGACCTGCGTGAAGAACAGCCCGAGGCCTCGGTGGAGGAAGAGGGCAAGCCTGCGTCCTGAAGCTTTCCCACAGAAAGGCCACATTTTTGAGTGCGCTGCAGTACCTGTGGGAGCGGGCTTGCCCGCGAAGAGGCCGGTACTGCCTGCACAGCACCATTAGGCAGAATTCCCTTCACAAGCTCACAAAACCCTCTACCCTCCAGTGCGTTCCCCCAGCGAACCGCGTATGATGCGCGGCCTTTTGGCGCGTTCGTCGCCAGAGCCCTGTTTTCATTCCTACACCGGGAGGTGCCCAGATGAGTGAGCAAGACCTGCAAAATACCGAAATCACCCCGCCAGCCGGCGAAAAGCTGCAGAAAGTGCTGGCGCGCATCGGCGTCGGTTCGCGCCGTGACGTCGAAGCCTGGATCAGCCAGGGCCGCATCAAGGTCAACGGCGTCGAGGCCACCCTCGGCCTGCGCGTCGACCTGCACGACGCCATCACCGTCGACGGCAAGCTGATCAAGCGCGAAGAGGCCGCCGAGGCCACGCGCCGGGTGATCATGTACAACAAGCCCGATGGCGAGATCTGCACCCGTGACGACCCGGAAGGCCGCCCGACCGTGTTCGACCGCCTGCCGCGCCCGAAAGAGGGCCGCTGGATCAACATCGGCCGCCTGGACATCAACACCACCGGCCTGCTGCTGTTCACCACCGACGGTGAGCTGGCCAACCGCCTGATGCACCCGTCCTACGAGATGGACCGCGAATACGCCGTGCGTGTACGGGGTGAGGTCGATGACGAGATGATCGACCGCCTGAAGGCGGGCGTGATGCTCGAAGACGGCCCGGCCAAGTTCACCGACATCCAGAAGGCGCCAGGTGGCGAAGGTTTCAACCACTGGTACCACTGCGTGGTGATGGAAGGTCGCAACCGTGAAGTACGCCGCCTGTGGGAGTCCCAGGGCATGGTGGTCAGCCGCCTGAAGCGCGTGCGCTTCGGCCCGGTGTTCCTCAACTCCGACCTGCCGATGGGCCGCTGGCGTGAAATGACCCAAGGCGAAATCGACATTCTTGCCGCTGAAGTGGGCCTGCAGCCGGTGGCGCTGCCGGCCATGAACCTCAAGGCCAAGGACAAGATGGAGCGCCTGCAGCGCAAGTCGAGCCGGCCAATGGGGCGCAATGAGCGCGTGCGCAGCCTGCGCCCGGCCCATGAAGGCGGCACTGCTGCCGCTGAGCGCCCGGCACGCCAGCCGCGAGATACCTCGGGTGAACGCCCGGCGCGACAGTCGCGCGACGAAGCGCCGCGCAAGGGCAGCCGTGGCAGCGCCGTGGCCGAGCGCCCGAGCGAAATGCGCAAGCGCCCTGGCAAGCCTGACGGTGACAAGCCGGCCGGCCGTGGTCGCGGCAAGCCGCGTGGTTGATTGCTTTGTGCAGCAATGAGAAACCAGCCTTCGGGCTGGTTTTTTATGCCTGTGAGATTTTGGGGCTGCACAGCGGCCCCAAGATATTGAACAAAAAGAATTTTTCGGACGACTGGCAAGTTTTCAAACCACCCTGTAAAGAAAGTTGTACATAACCACTCGATTTCAGCCCACATTTCGGAATTTCCCTGTTCGTGTAAACAGAACTTGCCGCACCACCCGCCGCAAAGCTCCTGCCTCCATCCTGCCCTGTCTTGCTCAAACCCCCGTACCACGGTGATATAGCGCTCATTGCCGTGTGCAAGAGCCCGTCCACAGAGCCGGGCTGACAAAACAACAAATGGAGGCGCCATGTACGCCGATCACTTCGCCTTTTCAGGCGCCTACCACAGGATCGCTGCGTTTTTTCCCGAGGAAACGATGCAACGCGTTGACGCCTGCGCGTTTGCAGGGGTATACAGTGCGCCGCGTTTTACCTGTGACCCTCTTGCGTACCGCGCACTCCTGCCCACACCTGGCTGATCCGCCTTGGCGGTATCCGTTGGCAGGAAACCCAAGGTAACCACCTTGCCCATTCCGCTGCGCCACGAGCGCGGTGGGTCCGATTCCGTCACAGATAAAAACAATGCAGGTGACTTCGTTCATGAGTGAACAAAACATGCATTCAGGCGAGCTCAAGCGGGGCCTGAAGAACCGCCACATCCAGTTGATCGCCCTCGGCGGCGCGATTGGTACCGGTTTGTTCCTTGGCTCGGCAGGCGTGATGAAATCCGCCGGCCCGTCGATGATCCTCGGTTACGCCATCTGCGGCTTCATCGCCTTCATGATCATGCGCCAGCTCGGCGAGATGATCGTCGAAGAGCCGGTGGCCGGCTCGTTCAGCCACTTTGCACACACCTACTGGGGCGGCTTCGCCGGCTTCCTGTCGGGCTGGAACTGCTGGGTGCTGTACATTCTGGTGGGCATGTCGGAACTGTCGGCGGTGGGCAAGTACGTGCACTACTGGTGGCCGGAGATCCCGACCTGGGTCACGGCGGCAGCGTTCTTCGTGCTGATCAACGCCATCAACCTGATGAACGTGAAGTTCTTCGGTGAGGCCGAATTCTGGTTCGCCATCATCAAGGTCGTGGCCATCGTCAGCATGATCGGCCTGGGCGCCTACCTGCTGACCAGCGGCAACGGCGGCCCGGACGCTTCGGTGAGCAACCTGTGGAGCCACGGCGGCTTCTTCCCGCATGGGGTCAGCGGCCTGGTGATGGCCCTGGCGTTCATCATGTTCTCGTTCGGTGGCCTGGAAATGCTCGGCTTCACCGCCGCCGAGGCCGACAAGCCGAAGACCGTGATCCCGAAGGCGATCAACCAGGTCATCTACCGCATCCTGATCTTCTATGTCGGTGCCTTGGTCGTGCTGTTGTCGCTGACCCCATGGGACAACCTGGTCGCCAGCATCGACGCCTCCGGCGGCAGCTACGGCAGCAGCCCGTTCGTCCAGGTGTTCTCGCTGCTGGGCAGCGACGTGGCGGCCAACCTGCTGAACTTCGTGGTCCTGACCGCAGCGCTGTCGGTGTACAACAGCGGCACCTACTGCAATGCGCGCATGCTGTTGGGCATGGCCGAGCAGGGTGATGCCCCGGCTTCGCTGGCCAAGGTCGACAAGCGTGGCGTGCCGGTGCGCTCGATCCTGGTGTCGGCGGCGGTGACCCTGATTGCCGTGCTGCTCAACTACCTGATGCCGCAGAATGCGCTGGAGCTGTTGATGTCGCTGGTGGTCGCGACCCTGGTGATCAACTGGGCGATGATCAGCTACTCGCACCTGAAGTTCCGCCAGCACCTTGACCGCGTTGGCCAGAAGCCACTGTTCAAGGCGCTGTGGTACCCCTACGGCAACTACCTGGTGCTGGCCTTCGTGGTGCTGATCCTCGGCATCATGCTGATGATTCCGGGCATCCAGGTCTCGGTGTATGCGATCCCGGTATGGCTGGCAGCGATGCTGATCGCCTACCTGCTCAAGGGCAAGCGCCGGCCACTGGCCAATGGCACTGCCGGTACTGTGGCCAAGTAAGCCTCTGGTTGATTGAAGAAACCCGATGTCAGGTGACTGGCATCGGGTTTTTTGTTGTCTGTTCGGGCCTGTTCGCGGGCTTGCCCGCTCCCACAGGTACAGCGCTGACCTCAGGTCCGGCGATATCCCTGTGGGAGCGGGCAAGCCCGCGAACAGGCCCGAACAGGCGTCAGATCTGTTCCAGCAACCAGCTGCGAAATGCCCTGAGGGAAGGCAAGGCCTCGTTGCGCGGCGGATAGATCAGGTAATAACTGCGCTGGCTGGCAAACGGCGCCCCGGGGCTGAACAGCTCACCCTTGGCCAGCTCTTCCTCCACCAGAATCCTCGGTACCAGGCCGATGCCGATCCCGGCCCGCACTGCCTGAATCAGGTGTGAGGTCAGTTCGAAGCTAGGCCCCAGGCGCATCGCCCGGTGCGGCAGGCCGTGGTGGGAAAACCACTCGCCCCAGGCATGCGGGTTGTTGGCCACGTTCAACAGGACCTCTTCACTGACCCGCGAAGGGCCCCAGCCCAGGCCATCGCCACCCGCCTCGGGCGGCAGGATCACCACCAGTTCCTCGGCATGCAGCCGGTGGCAGATCAAGCCTGGCAGGTCATGGCTGGCGACGCCGATGGCGGCGTCGATCTCGCTGGTGTCGAAATTGATCGCTTCGATGCGTGAATGAATGTGCACCAGCATGCCCGGGTGGGCGCTGTAGAACGCATGCAGGCGCGGCAGCAGCCACTTCGAGCCGAAGGTGGGCAGGGTCGCCAGGCGCAGGGTGCCGACGCCGGACTGGTAGGCCAGCGCCTGCAGAGTGGCGCTGCGGATGCGCCCCAATGCTTCGCTCAGCTCGCGCTGGTACAGCCGGCCGACGTCGGTCAGTTGGACCTGGCGGCCTTCGCGGCGGAACAGGGTCAGGCCCAGTTGCTGCTCCAGCGCCTGTACCTGACGGCTGACCGCGCTCTGGGTCAGCGACAGTTCGGCAGCGGCGCGGGTGTAGCTTTCATGCCGGGCGGCGGCCTCGAAAGCCAGCAGCAGCGACATGGACGGTGTCAGGTGGCGGTAATTCATTCATAAAAGTCATTGATAGCGGCAGGATTATCCGTTTGCCCCTGAAGCGAAACTACAGGAACATTGGCCTATACGTCATCCCTGCATCAAACCATGCATGCCGGAACGACAGGATTCCCGTGAATTAGCCCATATCAAGAGGCCATCCTTCGATGATCGCCCAGCTGTCGACCCTTGCGCCGAGCGCCAACTACCCCGAATTCCTCGAAGCCCTGCGCAACAGCGGCTTCCGTGGCCAGATCAGCGCCGACTACGGCACCCGTACGGTGCTGGCCACCGACAACTCGATCTACCAGCGCCTGCCCCAGGCGGCAGTATTCCCGCTGGACGCCGACGACGTGGCGCGGGTCGCCACGCTGATGGGCGAGCCACGCTTCAAGGCGGTCAAGCTGACCCCGCGTGGTGGCGGCACCGGCACCAATGGCCAGTCGTTGACCGACGGCATCGTCGTCGACCTGTCGCGGCACATGAACCAGATCCTCGAAATCAATGTCGAGGAGCGCTGGGTGCGGGTCCAGGCCGGTACCGTCAAGGACCAGCTCAACGCCGCGCTCAAGCCCCACGGGCTGTTCTTCGCCCCTGAGCTGTCCACCTCCAACCGCGCCACCGTCGGCGGCATGATCAACACCGACGCCAGCGGCCAGGGCAGCTGCACCTACGGCAAGACCCGCGACCACGTGCTCGAGTTGCACAGTGTGCTGCTTGGCGGCGAGCGCTTGCACAGCCTGCCGATCGACGACGCCGCGCTGGAACAGGCCTGCGCCGCACCTGGCCGGGTTGGCGAGGTGTACCGCATGGCCCGGGAGATCCAGGAAACCCAGGCCGAGCTGATCGAGACCACCTTCCCCAAGCTCAACCGCTGCCTGACCGGCTACGACCTGGCGCACCTGCGCGACGAGCAGGGCCGCTTCAACCTCAACAGCGTGCTGTGCGGCGCCGAGGGGTCGCTGGGCTATGTGGTCGAAGCCAAGCTCAATGTGCTGCCGATCCCGAAATACGCCGTGCTGGTCAACGTGCGTTACAGCAGCTTCATGGACGCCCTGCGCGACGCCAACGCACTGATGGCGCTCAAGCCGCTGTCGATCGAGACGGTCGACTCCAAGGTGCTGATGCTAGCGATGAAGGACATCGTCTGGCACAGCGTTGCCGAGTACTTCCCGGCCGACCCCGAGCGCCCGACCCTGGGCATCAACCTGGTGGAGTTCTGCGGCGACGAGCCGGCCGAGGTCAACGCCCGGGTCCAGGCATTCATCGACCACCTGCAAAGTGACACCAGCGTCGAGCGCCTGGGCCACACCCTGGCCGAGGGCGCCGAGGCAGTGACCCGCGTCTACACCATGCGCAAGCGCTCAGTGGGCCTGCTTGGCAACGTCGAGGGCGAGGTGCGCCCGCAGCCGTTCGTCGAGGACACGGCCGTGCCACCGGAGCAACTGGCCGACTACATCGCCGACTTCCGCGCGCTGCTCGACGGCTACGGCCTGGCCTACGGCATGTTCGGCCACGTCGATGCCGGCGTGCTGCACGTGCGCCCGGCGCTGGACATGAAAGACCCGGCCCAGGCCGCGCTGGTCAAGCCGATTTCCGACGCCGTCGCCGCGCTGACCAAGCGCTACGGCGGCCTGCTGTGGGGCGAGCACGGCAAGGGCCTGCGTTCGGAATACGTGCCGGAGTACTTCGGTGCGCTGTACCCGGCGCTGCAGCGCCTGAAAGGCGCCTTCGACCCGCACAACCAGCTCAACCCGGGCAAGATCTGCACCCCACCGGACAGCGCCGAAGGCCTGACCCCGGTGGATGGCGTGACCCTGCGCGGCGACCTCGACCGCACCATCGACGAGCGCGTGTGGCAGGACTTCCCCAGCGCCGTGCACTGCAACGGCAACGGCGCCTGCTACAACTACGACCCCAACGACGCCATGTGCCCGTCGTGGAAGGCCACCCGCGAGCGCCAGCATTCGCCCAAGGGCCGTGCCTCGCTGATGCGCGAATGGCTGCGCCTGCAGGGCGAGGCCAACATCGATGTGCTGGCGGCGGCGCGCAACAAGGTGTCGTGGCTCAAGGGCCTGCCGGCGCGGCTGCGCAACAACCGTGCACGCAACCAGGGCCAGGAAGACTTCTCCCACGAGGTGTACGACGCGATGGCCGGCTGCCTGGCATGCAAGTCGTGCGCAGGGCAGTGCCCGATCAAGGTCAACGTGCCGGACTTCCGCTCGCGCTTCCTCGAGCTGTACCACGGCCGCTACCAACGCCCGCTGCGTGACTACCTGATCGGCTCGCTGGAATTCACCATCCCGTACCTGGCCCATGCACCTGGCCTGTACAACGCGGTGATGGGCTCTAAGTGGGTCAGCAAGCTGCTGGCGGACAAGGTCGGCATGGTCGACAGCCCGCTGATCAGCCGCTTCAACTTCCAGTCGACCCTGACCCGTTGCCGCGTCGGCGTGGCCAGCGTACCGGCCCTGCGCGAGCTGACTCCAGCCCAGCGCGAGCGCAGCATCGTACTGGTGCAGGATGCCTTCACCCGCTATTTCGAAACGCCGCTGCTGGCTGCGTTCATCGAACTGGCCCATCGCCTCGGCCACCGGGTGTTCCTGGCGCCGTATAGCGCCAACGGCAAGCCGCTGCACGTGCAGGGCTTCCTCGGTGCCTTCGCCAAGGCGGCGATCCGCAATGCGACCCAGCTCAAGGCCCTGGCTGACTGCGGCGTGCCGCTGGTGGGCCTGGACCCGGCGATGACCCTGGTCTATCGCCAGGAGTACCAGAAGGTGCCGGGCCTGGATGCATGCCCGAACGTCCTGCTGCCACAGGAGTGGCTGATGGATGTGCTGCCGGAGCAGGCGCCTGCTGCGCCGGGCAACTTCCGCCTGATGGCGCACTGCACCGAGAAGACCAACGTGCCAGCCAGCACCAGGCAGTGGGAGCAGGTGTTTGCCCGCCTGGGGCTGAAACTGGTGACCGAGGCGACCGGCTGCTGCGGCATGTCCGGTACCTACGGGCACGAGGCGCGCAACCAGGAGACTTCGCGGACCATCTTCGAGCAGTCGTGGGCGACCAAGCTGGACAAGCAAGGTGAGGCACTGGCGACCGGCTACTCGTGCCGCAGCCAGGTCAAGCGCATGACCGAGCGGCAGATGCGCCACCCTCTGGAAGTTGTGTTGCAGTACGCCAAGCGCTGACCCGCAAGGCCCTGTGGGCTGCTTCGCAGCCCATTCGCGGGCAAGCCCGCTCCCACAGGGGGACCACTGGGCCTGAGGTCAGTGCTCAACCTGTGGGAGCGGGCTTGCCCGCGAAGAGGCCGGTGCAGGCGACCCGTTATTCAGGACTTTTGCGCAGGCTGCGGGCCTGCTTGTACAGATACAGGCTCAACACCAGCCCACAACACGCCGCCGCCGCCGCAAACAGAAACATCGAAGCAAACCCGAACCCCGATGCCACCGCACCCACCAGCGGCCCGGTAATCCCCAGCGACAAGTCGATGAACAGCGAATACGCCCCCACCGCCGCCCCGCGGTTGGCTGCCGACACCTGGTTCACCGCTTCCACGCCCAGCGCCGGGAACACCAGCGAGAAGCCGAAACCACTCAGCGCCGCTCCCGCCAACGCCATCTCGGCATTCGGCGCCAGCCACAGCATGAGCAGCCCCAGGGTTTCCACCGACAGGCAAACGATTGCCACCCTGAACCCACCAATCCGGTTGATCAGGTTGCCGAACAGCAGCCGCGCGCAGATGAAGCTGGCGCCGAACAGGCTCAGGGTCAGTGCTGCATTGGCCCAGCCGCGGCTGGCGTAGTACAGGGTGATGAAGGTGGCGATGGTGCCAAAGCCGATCGAGCCCAGGGCCAGCCCCGAGCCATGCGGGAACACCTTGCCCAGCACCTGCATGAACGGCAGGCGCTTGCCGCTGACCACAGGCGCTGCGCGTTTCGGCCAGGCCAGCAGCAGGCCCAGCGCGCACAGCAGGATGATGCTCACGCCCATGCTCCACAGTCCCAGGCCCTTGACCATCAACACGCCCAATGGCGCACCGATGGCCAGCGCGCCATAGCTGGCGATGCCGTTCCAGGAAATGACCTTGGCCGTGTGCTCGGCACCGACTCGGCCGATGCCCCAGCCGATCGAGCCAGAACCCACCAGGCTTTCCGCGCTACCGAGCACCAGGCGGCCGACCAGCAAGCAGCCCAGGCTGGCCCAGGGCAGGTCGGTGAGGAAGGCGCAGGCCAGCATGAACACGCCGCTCAGGCCGCAGCCGGCCAGGCCGTACATGACTGCCTTCTTGCTGCCGAGGTTGTCGATGATACGGCTGGCGGTAGGGCGGCTGAGCAGGGTGGCGAGGTACTGCACGCTGATCACCAGGCCAGCGATCACGGCGCTGAAGCCGAGGTCGTTATGCACGTAGCCAGGCAACACGGCGAGGGGGATGCCGATGTTCAGGTAGCCGATGAAGGTGAAAAGGACGATGGAAACGACTTGCAGGGTGACCGCAAGAGGGCGCGGTGAGTCAGGCATGAGGGTCTTCGTGGCAGAGGTTCGTGACGGTGTGAAAACGTGATGACGGGGGTTGCCCGCAGGTCAGCCGTTTTCACACAGTCGCAGGGATGCGCGGTTTATTCCTGGTCAGCGCTGGATTGATCGTCACCATCCTGATCGACGGCAGGCGTCGGTTCGGCGTGGACGGTAACGGTTGGCTCTTCTGGGTTCAGGCTTGGGAAGGGAAGATTCGGGATTTCATGCATCTCGTCGTTCCTCGCAAGTGTGAGTGAAAAGTCTGCGCCAGGCGCGTTCGAAGCTTCGTAAAGCTGGGGCAGGATACACAAGTCTGGATGACAGTTTGTAACTTTTCCCGGTCGCTTGTCGGTTTTGCGGGCGGATACCGGACAGATTTCGCACAGAAAGCGGGCAAAAAAACAGGGCCCTGAGGCCCTGTTGGTGGTGCTTACTTACGGCCTTCAGCCGTCTCGGCGACCTTGTCGGTGCGCGCGCACATGATGAAGTCATTGCGGTGCAGGCCCTTGATGGAATGGCTCCACCAGGTCACGGTGACCTTGCCCCATTCGGTCAGCAGGCCAGGGTGGTGGCCTTCGGCTTCGGCGATCTCGCCCACGGCGTTGGTGAAGGCCAGGGCCTGCTTGAAGTTCTTGAACAGGAACACACGCTCCAGTTCCATGTGGCCGTCGCGGACTTCGATGTTCCAGTCCGGGATCTCGCGGATCAGTACCGCCAGTTCCTCGTCGGTGACCTTGGGTGCGTCAGCGCGGCAGGCTTCGCAATGGGCTTGGTTCAAGGCATTCATGGTGTGTTTTCCGCTTCGAGTTGTTATCGGCAAGGTGCTCAGGCTGCGACCTTGGGTGGAAATTTCGGTGCGTGCAGCCCCAGCTGCATGGCTTGCTGGACCATGGCCATGATGTCTTCGTGGGCCAGGTCGAACAGGCGCTTCATGTTCGGCAGCACGAAGTACAGCGGCTGCAGGATGTCGATACGGTACGGCGTGCGCATGCACTCGATCGGGTCGAAAAGCTGATGCTCAGGTTCACCTGACAGACTGTAGACGGTCTCTTTCGGCGAGGAGAGGATGCCGCCGCCATAGATCTTGCGGCCCTGGGCGGTCTCCATCAGGCCGAATTCGATGGTCATCCAGTACAGGCGCGCCAGGTACACGCGTTGTTCCTTGGTTGCGGCCAGGCCGAGCTTGCCGTAGGTGTGGGTGAATTCGGCGAAGAACGGGTTGGTCAGCAGCGGGCAGTGGCCGAAGATCTCGTGGAAGATGTCCGGTTCCTGCAGGTAGTCCAGCTCTTCCGGGGTGCGGATGAAGGTGGCGACCGGGAAGCGCTTGCTGGCCAGCAGCTCGAAGAAGGTCTGGAAGGGGATCAGCGCCGGTACCCGGGCAACCTGCCAGCCAGTGGTGGCGCCCAGCACCTTGTTGATCTCGCCCAGCTGCGGAATGCGGTCATGGGGCAGCTTGAGCTGGTCGATGCCGTCCAGGTATTCCTGGCACGCGCGGCCTTCGATGACTTTCAGCTGGCGGGTGATCAGGGTGTTCCATACCGCATGCTCTTGCTGCGGGTAATCGATAAAACCGTGCGCATCGGGCTCGCGTGCCACGTATTGCGTCTGTTTCATGTGGCTCTCCTGGTGAGGGCTTTTCTTGTTATGTCCACGACATGACTTAGGAATATCCCTTCACCGGATGATTTGCACGGGGGCAGGCCCTGGGCGCAGGTGCCCTTTGATCCGTCTTGCGTAACGATAATTTTACAAAATGGCCGGCATGCCGGAAAATCCGGCTGATCAAGCTGTCGTTTACCGGGTTTTTGTCAGCTTATCTTTACGACTTTTCCGGGTGAGGTTGAAAAACTTCGCCGCTTAGAGAACATCCATGCGTATCAAAGTGCATTGCCAGAACCGCATCGGCATCCTTCGCGACATCCTCAACCTGCTGGTGGAATACGGCATCAACGTCCTGCGTGGCGAGGTGGGAGGGGACCATGGCAACGCCATCTACCTGCACTGCCCGAACCTGATCAACCTGCAGTTCCAGGCATTGCGGCCCAAGTTCGAATCGATTGCCGGCGTATTCGGGGTCAAGCGCGTCGGCCTGATGCCCAGCGAGCGCCGCCATATGGAGCTCAACGCGCTGCTTGGCGCGCTGGATTTCCCGGTACTGTCGATCGACATGGGCGGCAGCATCGTCGCCGCCAACCGCACCGCGGCGCAGTTGCTCGGTGTGCGCGTCGACGAGGTGCCGGGCATGCCGCTGGCGCGCTATGTCGAGGATTTCGACCTGCCCGAGCTGGTGCGCGCCAACAAGTCGCGCATCAATGGCCTGCGCATCAAGGTCAAGGGGGACGTGTTCCTGGCCGATATCGCGCCGCTGCAGTCCGAGCACGATGACAGCGAGGCCCTGGCCGGTGCCGTGCTGACCCTGCACCGCGCCGACCGCATCGGTGAGCGCATCTACAACGTGCGCAAGCAGGAGCTGCGCGGTTTCGACAGCATCTTCCAGAGTTCGCGGGTGATGGCGGCGGTGGTACGTGAAGCGCGGCGCATGGCGCCGCTGGATGCGCCCTTGCTGATCGAAGGTGAGACCGGCACCGGCAAGGAGTTGCTGGCCCGCGCCTGCCACCTGGCCAGCCCGCGCGGCCAGGCGCCGTTGATGGCCCTCAACTGTGCCGGCCTGCCGGAGTCGATGGCCGAAACCGAGTTGTTCGGTTATGGCCCGGGGGCATTCGAGGGTGCGCGTGCCGAGGGCAAGCTGGGGCTGCTGGAATTGACCGCTGGCGGTACGTTGTTCCTGGACGGGGTAGGGGAGATGAGCCCGCGTCTGCAGGTGAAGCTGCTGCGCTTCTTGCAGGACGGTTGCTTCCGCCGTGTCGGTAGCGATGAAGAGGTGTACCTGGATGTGCGGGTGATCTGCGCCACCCAGGTCGACCTGTCGGAGCTGTGCGCCCGAGGCGAGTTCCGCCAGGACCTGTATCACCGGCTCAACGTGCTGTCGCTGCACATTCCGCCGCTGCGCGAATGCATGGACGGGCTGGAGGGCCTGGTGCAGCACTTCCTTGATCAGGCCAGCCGGCAGATTGGCTGCGCCATGCCACGCCTGGCACCGGCGGCCATGGACAAGCTCAGCCAGTATCACTGGCCGGGTAATGTGCGGCAGTTGGAGAACGTGTTGTTCCAGGCGGTTTCGTTATGCGAAGGCGGGGTGGTGAAAAGCGAACATATTCGCCTGCCGGACTATGGCGTGCGGCAACCGTTGGGTGAGTTTTCGCTGGACGGGGATCTTTCGCAGATTGTCGGACGATTTGAAAAGGCCGTGTTGGAAAGTCTGATGGGCGAGTTTCCAAGTAGTCGGGCTTTAGGGAAAAGGTTGGGAGTTTCGCATACTACGATTGCCAATAAGTTAAGGGATTACTCATTGGGCAAGTCCGCAGATTAAATCGAATCATCAAGTGTCTGTTCAGCTTGTGCAATACCTGTGGGAGCGGGCGAGCCCGCGAAGGGCCCCGCAGGGGCCCTCATCTCAAGGCTTAGCCGTTCGAGCAGCCGTTCCCCATCACGCGGTATTCGAGAATGTGCTTCTGGCCCTTGGAGTCCTCGTAGGTCATGCGGGCGGGCACGACTTCGCAGACGTTGGGCACTTCGCTCATGGAGATGACGCGGGCAATGTCCAGGTGCTGCGAGTAACTGTACTGTTCAACCGGAATCTGCTCGACATTGTTTGCTTCGCCGGCCATCGCCGCGCCGCAAAGACCGCCAAGTACCAATACCAGTAAAGCTTTCATTTTCATTTTACCTGTCTAAGGTCGTGAGGGGGCACGCGGCGCTTGTGGCGCCGCGAGTACTGCCAAAGTTCAACTATCGGAATGAGAGAGGGATTAACTGATTGCCTTCGTGGGGGCTGTTTCCAGTAGTTAATCGCCTTGCCGTTGCTGGCGAGGTGAATCTTATGCCTGGGCAACTAAGGGAAACAGATGGCGTTTTGATAAAGTTTTTTTGCCTTTTTCCAGAATCTGTAACAATCCCCCGTCAGGGTTGATCGCATTTTTCCCTTGCCGGGCCGGCGGCTGCGGGCTAGAGCCTTCCGCGCCGTTCACATGAAGATTTGCAAGGCGCGCTACTACCATCGTCGTATGGTTTTTCCCGCTCTGGTACAGTTACAAACGATTCCATACAAAAACAACTATTACACCGAGGTAACACAGATGAGTGCGGCTCCACTGTATCCCGTTCGTCCCGAGGTTGCGGCCACTACCCTGACCGACGAGGCCACCTACAAGGCCATGTACCAGCAATCGGTGATCAACCCGGACGGCTTCTGGCGCGAGCAGGCCCAGCGTCTGGACTGGATCAAGCCCTTCACCAAGGTCAAGCAGACCTCGTTCGACGACCACCATGTCGATATCAAGTGGTTTGCCGATGGCACTCTGAACGTATCCTCCAACTGCCTGGACCGCCACCTCGAAGAACGCGGCGACCAGCTGGCAATCATCTGGGAGGGCGACGACCCTTCCGAGCACCGCAACATCACCTACCGCGAGCTGCACGAGCAGGTCTGCAAGTTCGCCAACGCCCTGCGTGGCCAGGACGTGCACCGTGGCGATGTGGTGACCATCTACATGCCGATGATCCCCGAGGCCGTGGTGGCCATGCTGGCGTGCGCCCGTATTGGTGCCATCCACTCGGTGGTGTTCGGCGGTTTCTCGCCGGAGGCCCTGGCCGGGCGCATCATCGACTGCAAGTCCAAGGTGGTGATCACCGCTGACGAAGGTCTGCGTGGTGGCCGTCGCACGCCGCTCAAGGCCAACGTCGACCTGGCGCTGACCAACCCTGAAACCAACAGCGTGCAGAAGATCATCGTGTGCAAGCGCACCGGTGGCGAAATCGCCTGGCACCAGCACCGCGACATCTGGTTCGAAGACCTGATGAAAGTCGCCTCCAGCCACTGCGCGCCGAAGGAAATGGGCGCCGAAGAGCCGCTGTTCATCCTTTATACCTCCGGCTCCACCGGCAAGCCGAAGGGCGTGCTGCACACCACCGGGGGTTACCTGGTGTATGCCGCGCTGACCCATGAGCGCGTGTTCGACTACCGCCCGGGCGAAGTCTACTGGTGCACCGCCGACGTCGGCTGGGTCACCGGCCACAGCTACATCGTCTACGGCCCGCTGGCCAACGGCGCCACCACGCTGCTGTTCGAGGGTGTGCCGAACTACCCGGACATCACCCGCGTGTCGAAGATCGTCGACAAGCACAAGGTCAACATCCTCTACACCGCCCCGACCGCCATCCGCGCCATGATGGCCGAAGGGCAGGCTGCCGTTGCCGGCGCCGACGGCTCCAGCCTGCGCCTGCTGGGCTCGGTCGGCGAGCCGATCAACCCCGAGGCCTGGAACTGGTACTACAAGACCGTGGGCAAGGAGCGTTGCCCGATCGTCGACACCTGGTGGCAGACCGAGACCGGTGGCGTGCTGATCAGCCCGCTGCCGGGCGCCACTGCACTGAAGCCAGGCTCGGCGACCCGGCCGTTCTTCGGCGTGGTGCCGGCGCTGGTGGACAACCTGGGCAACCTGATCGAGGGCGCTGCCGAAGGCAACCTGGTGATCCTCGACTCCTGGCCGGGCCAGTCGCGTTCGCTGTACGGCGACCACGACCGCTTCGTCGACACCTACTTCAAGACCTTCCGTGGCATGTACTTCACCGGTGACGGCGCGCGTCGCGACGAGGATGGCTACTACTGGATCACCGGCCGCGTGGACGACGTGCTCAACGTGTCCGGCCACCGCATGGGTACCGCCGAGATCGAGAGCGCCATGGTTGCCCACGCCAAGGTCGCCGAGGCCGCGGTGGTCGGCGTGCCGCACGACATCAAGGGCCAGGGCATCTATGTGTATGTCACCCTCAATGCCGGCATCGAGCCGAGCGAGCAACTGCGCCTGGAGCTGAAGAACTGGGTGCGCAAGGAGATCGGCCCGATCGCGTCGCCGGACGTGATCCAGTGGGCGCCCGGGCTGCCGAAAACCCGCTCGGGCAAGATCATGCGGCGTATCCTGCGCAAGATCGCCACGGCCGAATACGATGCCCTGGGTGACATCTCGACCCTGGCCGACCCAGGCGTGGTGCAGCACCTGATCGACACCCACAAGGCGATGAGCCTGGCTACCGCCTGATAGCACCAGGGCTGCCTTGCAGCCCATTCGCGGGCAAGCCCGCTCCCACAGGTACGGCGCAGTCTTCATGATCGCGCTATACCTGTGGGAGCGGGCTTGCCCGCGAATGGGCCAAAAGGAATGTGAGGCCTTATGCTGTTACTCGACAATCATCGGTAACTCTTCTGTCACCGATTTCGCACAGGATCGGGGCGCAGGGAAACAAGTCCGATCCGTTTTGGTGCGCGTTCGTGGCCATTTTCAATCAGGTGGAACGCTGCACTTGCCGTATTGCAAGGGTTTGCCAATAATAGGCCCGGTAATTGCTTGGCTTACAGGTTATTTCTCTCGAGCTATTGCATGATTTGCAAAAGCTGTCAACATCGCCCGCCGCGATTTCAAGCGCTTCTGTAAGTAGTTGTCGCTTTGAAGAAATATCGACTACCGGGCTGTCGTTAAAATGCCACTCACTCGCTCGTGGTCTGCGACCTTGGTCGAAACCTGCGCGGCTCGCGTTGTACCCATTCGCATATCGGGCAGCTGTTACCCCCTGCCTCGTATTGCCCCGTACCGATGGAGTTACCTGATGAAGAAGCTCGCACTGCTTGGCGCCCTGGCGCTTTCCGTGTTTTCCCTGGTATCGCAGGCCGATGAAAAACCGTTGAAGATCGGCATCGAAGCCGCTTACCCACCGTTCGCCTTCAAGCAGCCGGACGGCAGCATCGCCGGTTTCGACTACGACATCGGCAACGCCCTGTGTGAAGAGATGAAGGCCAAGTGCACCTGGGTCGAGCAAGAGTTCGACGGCCTGATTCCGGCACTGAAAGTGCGCAAGATCGACGCCATCCTGTCGTCCATGTCGATCACCGAAGACCGCAAGAAGTCGGTCGACTTCACCAAGCGCTACTACCTGACCCCGGCGCGCCTGGTGATGAAGGAAGGCACCACCGTCAGCGAAGGCCTTGACGAGCTCAAGGGCAAGAAGATCGGCGTGCAGCGCGGTTCGATCCACGACCGCTTCGCCAAGGAAGTGCTGGCTCCGAAGGGCGCGACCGTCGTCCCGTACGGCACCCAGAACGAGATCTACCTCGACGTTGCCGCTGGCCGCCTGGACGGCACCGTGGCCGACGCCACCCTGCTCGAAGACGGCTTCCTGAAAACCGACGCCGGCAAAGGCTTTGCCTTCGTTGGCCCGTCGTTCACCGACGTGAAGTACTTCGGTGACGGCGTCGGCATCGCCGTGCGCAAGGGCGACGACGCCAACCGCGAGCGCATCAACAAGGCCATCGACGCCATCCGCGCCAACGGCAAGTACAAAGAAATCGAGAAGAAGTACTTCAACTTCGACATCTACGGTCCAGACTCGAACTAAGACGTCGGGTTTCACCTGTGCAATGGTGCAAACAGCAGAGGCTCTGAGGTTTGCACCATTTTTCATTCCCAAGCCCTGAGGAATCCCAATCATGTTGAAAGGCTATGGGGCAGTCATCCTCGACGGGGCGTGGCTGACGCTGCAGCTCGCCCTGTCGTCGATGGCCCTGGCCATCGTCCTCGGCCTGATCGGCGTGGCGCTGCGTTTGTCGCCGGTGCGCTGGCTGGCCTGGCTGGGGGATCTGTATTCCACGGTGATCCGTGGCATCCCCGACCTGGTCCTGATCCTGCTGATCTTCTACGGCGGCCAGGACATCATCAACCGGGTGGCGCCGCTGCTCGGCTATGACGACTACATCGACCTGAACCCGCTGATCGCCGGTATCGGCACGCTGGGCTTCATTTTCGGTGCGTACCTGTCGGAAACCTTCCGTGGTGCGTTCCTCGGTATCCCCAAGGGCCAGGCCGAAGCCGGCGTGGCCTATGGCATGAGCGCGCGCCAGGTGTTCTTCCGCATCCAGGTGCCGCAGATGATCCGCCTGGCCATCCCGGGCTTCACCAACAACTGGCTGGTGCTGACCAAGGCCACGGCGCTGATTTCGGTGGTCGGCCTGCAGGACATGATGTTCAAGGCCAAGCAGGCGGCCGACGCCACCCGCGAACCTTTCACCTTCTTCCTGGCCGTGGCCGCGCTGTACCTGGTGATCACCAGTATTTCGCTGCTGGCGCTGAAGTATCTGGAGCGCCGCTACTCGGTAGGCGTCAAGGTGGCTGAACTATGATTTTCGACTACAACGTGGTCTGGGAAGCCATGCCGCTGTACCTCGGCGGCCTGCTGACCACCCTCAAGCTGCTGGCGCTGTCGCTGCTGTTCGGCCTGCTGGCGGCCATTCCGCTGGGCTTGATGCGGGTGTCCAAGCAGCCGCTGGTGAACATGAGCGCCTGGTTGTACACCTACGTCATCCGTGGCACGCCGATGCTGGTGCAGCTGTTCCTGATCTACTACGGCCTGGCCCAGTTCGAGGCGGTGCGCGAGAGCATCTTCTGGCCGTGGCTTTCCAGCGCGACCTTCTGCGCCTGCCTGGCCTTCGCCATCAACACCAGCGCCTACACCGCGGAAATCATCGCCGGCAGCCTCAAGGCCACGCCCCATGGCGAGATCGAGGCGGCCAAGGCCATGGGCATGTCGCGCATGAAGATGTACCGCCGCATCCTGCTGCCGTCGGCCCTGCGCCGCGCGCTGCCGCAGTACAGCAACGAAGTGATCATGATGCTGCAGACCACCAGCCTGGCGTCGATCGTCACCCTGATCGACATCACCGGTGCGGCACGCACGGTCAATGCCCAGTACTACCTGCCTTTCGAGGCCTACATCACGGCGGGCGTGTTCTACCTGTGCCTGACCTTCATCCTCGTGCGCCTGTTCAAGATGGCCGAACGCCGCTGGCTCGGCTACCTGGCGCCGCGCAAGCACTGAACGCTCTGTGAGAACCGACAGCATGTACAAACTCGAAGTCCAAGACCTGCACAAGCGCTATGGCAGCCATGAAGTGCTCAAGGGCGTGTCCCTGGCGGCCAAGGCAGGCGACGTGATCAGCATCATCGGCTCCAGCGGTTCGGGCAAGTCGACCTTCCTGCGCTGCATCAACCTGCTCGAGCAGCCCCATGCGGGCAAGATCCTGCTCAACAATGAGGAGCTCAAGCTGGTGCCCGGCAAGGACGGCGCGCTCAAGGCCTCCGACCCACGTCAGCTGCAGCGCATGCGCTCGCGCCTGTCGATGGTGTTTCAGCATTTCAACCTGTGGTCGCACATGACCGCGCTGGAGAACATCATCGAAGCCCCGGTGCACGTGCTCGGGGTGAGCAAGAAGGAAGCCCTGGAGAAGGCCGAGCACTACCTGGCCAAGGTGGGTGTGGCACACCGCAAGGACGCCTTCCCCGGCCATATGTCCGGTGGTGAGCAGCAGCGTGTGGCGATTGCCCGGGCCCTGGCCATGGAGCCAGAGGTCATGCTGTTCGACGAGCCGACCTCGGCGCTCGACCCCGAGCTGGTGGGCGATGTGCTCAAGGTGATGCAGGCCCTGGCCCAGGAAGGCCGCACCATGGTGGTGGTGACCCACGAGATGGGCTTTGCCCGTGAAGTGTCGAACCAGCTGGTGTTCCTGCACAAAGGCCTGGTCGAAGAAACCGGTTGCCCGCGTGAAGTGCTGGCCAACCCGCAATCGGAGCGGCTCAAGCAGTTCCTCTCCGGCAGCTTGAAGTAAAAGGCTGCATCTTTGCACCAGAATAGGGCATGCTGCGCAGCGAGCGCAGCCTGCCCTGGCGCCACAGACTCGAACGATCCCAAGGTTTCGGACCGCACCCTATGACCACCCAGCGAATCGGTTTTCTCATCTGGCCTAGCACCAAGCCTTTGACCCTGGCGCTGGCGGAGGAAGTGTTGCAGGTGGCCCAGCGGGTGCATCCGGAGGTGGTCTACGAGATCGTCTTCCTCCAGGCGGAGCCCGCCGAGGAGGGCGCCTGGCGCTTGCCGGGCGAGCCGTGGAATGGGCGACTGGAAGGCTGCCACAAGCTGTTTCTGTTGGCCGACGATCTGCCCCAGGCGGTGGGCTCGGCGCTGTCGGCGGCGCTCAAGCAACTGGCGCGCAGTGGCTGCATGATCGGTGGCCTGTCCGCCGGGGTATACCCACTGGCCATGCTCGGTCTGCTCGATGGCTACCGTGCGGCGGTGCACTGGCGCTGGCAGGACGACTTTGCCGAGCGCTTTCCCAAGGTGATTGCCACCAGCCACTTGTTCGACTGGGACCGTGATCGCCTGACCGCCTGTGGTGGCATGGCCGTGACCGACCTGCTGCTGGCGGTGCTGGCCCGCGATCACGGGGCCGAGCTTGCCGGGGCGGTGTCCGAGGAGCTGGTGGTCGAGCGCATTCGCGAAGGTGGCGAGCGCCAGCGCATTCCGCTGCAGAACCGCCTTGGCTCGAGCCATCCGAAGCTGACCCAGGCGGTGCTGTTGATGGAAGCCAACATCGAAGAGCCGCTGACCACTGATGAAATTGCCCAGCATGTGTGCGTGTCGCGCCGGCAGCTGGAGCGGATCTTCAAGCAGTACCTGAACCGCGTGCCGAGCCAGTATTACCTGGAGCTGCGATTGAACAAAGCGCGGCAGATGCTGATGCAGACCAGCAAGTCGATCATCCAGATCGGGCTGTCCTGTGGCTTTTCCTCGGGGCCGCATTTTTCCAGTGCCTATCGCAACTTCTTCGGCGCCACGCCGCGGGAAGACCGCAACCAGCGGCGCAGCAGCAGCCCCTTCGAGCTGAGCTCGGCGCCTGCCGAAAAGGGCTGATTCTTCTATCTCCTGTTCCGGCCCTTTCGCGGGCATGCCCGCTCCCACAGGACAGCATAAGCTTCAAGCCCTGCACGAAGCCTGTGGGAGCGGGCGCGCCCGCGAAGAGGCCGGTACAGGCAGCCACTGTTGTTAATGTGCACACCCGTTCACCCAGCCCCCTCTCTCCCGTACACTGCGCGATTGCGACAGTGTTTGTCGCATTGCCGAAAGCCTGGGTAAAACTGGGTTTTGCGCTGTAACAAGTTGTCGCTTGGCCGCAAGGACAGGCGCGGATCAGTCCTTACAATCCCCCCATCGCTCGCCACTTCCAGGCCAGCGTTCCTCTTCAGGAGACTCAGATGTCCGTTGAGCAAGCCCCGGTGCAACGTGCCGATTTCGACCAGGTCATGGTCCCCAACTATTCTCCGGCGGCCTTCATTCCTGTGCGAGGCGAGGGTTCCCGTGTCAGGGACCAGTCGGGCCGCGAACTCATCGACTTTGCCGGCGGCATCGCGGTGAACGCCCTGGGCCACTGCCACCCGGCACTGGTCAAGGCCCTGACCGAACAGGCCAACACCCTCTGGCACGTCTCCAACGTCTTCACCAACGAACCGGCCCTGCGCCTGGCGCACAAGCTGGTCGACGCCACCTTTGCCGACCGTGCGTTCTTCTGCAACTCCGGCGCCGAGTCCAACGAGGCCGCCTTCAAGCTGGCCCGTCGCGTCGCCCACGACCGCTTCGGCCCTGAGAAGCACGAGATCATCGCCACCGTGAACAGCTTCCACGGTCGCACCCTGTTCACCGTCAGCGTCGGTGGCCAGCCGAAGTACTCCGACGGCTTCGGCCCGAAGATCACCGGCATCAGCCACGTGCCTTACAACGACCTGGAAGCGCTGAAGGCACAGATTTCCGATAAGACCTGCGCCGTGGTGATCGAACCGATCCAGGGCGAGAGCGGTGTGGTGCCGGCCGACAAGGCTTACCTGGAAGGCGCGCGCAAGCTGTGCGACGAGCACAACGCCCTGCTGATCTTCGACGAAGTGCAGACCGGCGTCGGCCGCACCGGCTCGCTGTATGCGTACCAGCACTACGGTGTGACCCCGGACATCCTGACCAGCGCCAAAAGCCTGGGCGGCGGCTTCCCGATCGGCGCCATGCTGACCACCACCGACATCGCCAAGCACCTGGCCGTCGGCACCCACGGCACCACCTACGGCGGCAACCCACTGGGCTGCGCCGTCGCCTGCGCCGTGCTGGACGTGGTCAACACCCCAGAGACCCTCGCTGGCATCAAGGCCAAGCACGAGCGCTTCAAGTCCCGCCTGGAAAAGATCGGCCAGCAGTACGGCCTGTTCAGCCAGGTGCGCGGCGTCGGCCTGCTGATCGGCTGCGTGCTGACCGAAGCCTGGCAGGGCAAGGCCAAGGACGTGCTCAACGCGGCTGAAAAACAAGGCGTGATGGTGCTGCAGGCCGGCCCGGATGTGGTCCGCTTCGCCCCAAGCCTGGTGGTCGAAGATGCCGACATCGACGAAGGCCTGGACCGCTTCGAGCGCGCTGTGGCGCAACTGACCAAGGGCTGATCCGCCTGCGGTCCGTTCACCGGCCCGGGCTTTTCAAGGCGCCGCGCCGGTGAACTCCGAATTCCAGTGCGGGTGCTGAGGCACCCGCCGTTTTTCCGTGCCGTCGTGAACGGCCCGTTTTCCAAAGGAGTGACACCATGCTGGTGATGCGCCCCGCGCAAATGGCTGATCTGAACGAAGTGCAGCGCATGGCTGCCGACAGCCCCGTTGGTGTCACCTCGCTGCCGGACGATGCCGCCCGCCTGGGCGACAAGATTGCCGCCTCGGAAACCTCCTTCGCCGCTGAAGTCAGTTTCAACGGCGAAGAGAGCTACTTCTTCGTGCTCGAAGACAGCGACACCGGCAAGCTCGCCGGCTGCTCGGCCATCGTCGCCTCGGCCGGCTACTCCGAGCCGTTCTACAGCTTCCGCAACGAGACCTTCGTGCACGCCTCGCGCGAGCTGAAGATCCACAACAAGATCCATGTCCTGTCGCTGTGCCACGACTTGACCGGCAACAGCCTGCTGACCAGCTTCTATGTGCTGCCCGAACTGGTGAACAGTGGCTGGGCGGAGCTCAACTCCCGTGGCCGTCTGCTGTTCATGGCCTCGCACCCGGAGCGCTTCGCCGATTCGGTGGTCACCGAAATCGTCGGCTACAGCGACGAGCAGGGCGAATCGCCGTTCTGGGATTCGATCGGCCGCAATTTCTTCGACCTCAACTACGCCGACGCCGAGCGCCTGTGCGGCCTGAAAAGCCGTACCTTCCTGGCCGAGCTGATGCCCCATTACCCCATCTACGTGCCGCTGCTGCCTGATGAGGCCCAGGAGGCCATGGGCCAGGTGCACCCGCGGGCGCAAATTACCTTCGACATCCTCATGCGCGAAGGCTTCGAGACCGAGCACTACATCGACATCTTCGACGGCGGGCCGACCCTGCATGCGCGTGCCTCGGGCATTCGCTCGATCGCGCAGAGCCGCGTGGTGCCCGTGAAGGTGGACGATGCCCCGGTCAAGGGTGGGCGCCCCTACCTGGTGTGCAATGGCCAGTTGCAGGATTACCGCGCAGTGCTGCTGGACCTGGACTGGGTGCCAGGCAAGCCGGTCAGCTTGAGCAGTGAAGCGGCCGACGCCCTGGGCGTCGGTGAAGGCGCCAGCGTGCGGTTGGTCGCGGCCTGAGCCAAGGCCGGGCTGCAACAGTGAGTTTCGCGGCAGGCACTGGCCGCCGCACAAGGAGATAGCATGATCGTTCGTCCCGTACGCAGCAGCGATTTACCCGCGCTGATCGAGTTGGCACGCAGCACCGGCACCACCGGGCTCACTACCCTGCCGGCCAACGAGGAGCGCCTTGCCCATCGTGTCGGCTGGGCCGAAAAGAGCTTCCGTGGCGAAGCCGAGCGTGGCGACACCGACTACCTGTTCGTGCTGGAGAACGATGAAGGCCTGGTGGTCGGCATCAGCGCCATCGCCGGTGCCGTGGGCCTGCGTGAACCCTGGTACAACTACCGGGTCGGCCTGACGGTCAGCGCCTCCCAGGAACTGAAGATCTACCGCGAAATCCCCACGCTGTTCCTGGCCAACGACCTGACCGGCAACTCCGAGCTGTGCTCGCTGTTCCTGCGCAGCGATTACCGCTCCGGGCTCAACGGCCGCCTGCTGTCGCGTGCGCGCATGCTGTTCATTGCCGAGTTCCCTGAACTGTTCGGCAACAAGATCATCGCCGAAATGCGCGGCATGTCCGACGAGCAAGGCCGCTCGCCGTTCTGGGAAAGCCTGGGTCGGCACTTCTTCAAGATGGAGTTCAGTCAGGCCGACTACCTCACCGGCGTGGGCAACAAGTCATTCATTGCCGAGCTGATGCCCAAGTTCCCGCTGTACACCTGCTTCCTTTCCGAAGCCGCGCGCAGTGTCATCGGCCGCGTGCACACCGACACGGAGCCGGCGCTGGCGATGCTCAAGCAGGAAGGCTTCAGCTATCAGGGCTACGTCGACATCTTCGACGCCGGGCCGGCCATCGAGTGCGAGACCTCGAAGATCCGCGCCGTGCGCGAGAGCGAGACCCTGGTGCTGGCCGTGGGTACGCCGGGCGATGACGCGACCCCGTACATCATTCACAACCGCAAGCGCGACGACTGCCGCATCACGGCAGCGCCCGCACGCCTGGCAGCAGGCACCCTGGTGGTCGACCCGCTGACCGCCAAGCGCCTGCGCATGGGCGCTGGCGACAACGTACGTGCCGTGCCACTGTCGGCAAGCCGGGAGGCCCAGTAAATGACCACGCATTACATCGCAGGCAACTGGCTGGCTGGCCAGGGCGAGGCCCTGCAATCGCTCAACCCGGTGACTCAGGCGGTCGTCTGGCAAGGGCAGGGCGCCGATGCCGGCCAGGTGGACGCAGCCGTCAAGGCTGCCCGCCAGGCATTCCCGGCCTGGGCACAGCTGAGCCTGGACGCGCGTATCGATGTGCTGGAGAAGTTCGCCGAACAGCTGAAGCAGCATGCCGAGGCGCTGGCCCACTGCATCGGTGAGGAAACCGGCAAACCGCTGTGGGAATCGGCCACGGAAGTGACCAGCATGGTCAACAAGGTGGCGATCTCGGTGCAGAGCTACCGCGAACGTACCGGCGAGAAGAGCGGCCCGCTGGCCGATGCCACGGCCGTGCTGCGGCACAAGCCCCATGGCGTGGTGGCGGTGTTCGGCCCTTACAACTTCCCCGGCCATTTGCCCAATGGCCATATCGTACCGGCGCTGCTGGCGGGCAACTGCGTGGTGTTCAAGCCCAGCGAGCTTACTCCCAAGGTCGCGGAGCTGACGGTCAACTGCTGGGTCGCCGCCGGCCTGCCGGCCGGTGTGCTCAATCTGGTGCAGGGCGCCCGTGAAACCGGCGTGGCGCTGGCTGCCAACCCAGGTATCGACGGCCTGTTCTTTACCGGCTCCAGCCGCACTGGCAACCTGCTGCACCAGCAGTTCGCCGGCCGCCCGGACAAGATCCTCGCCCTGGAAATGGGCGGTAACAACCCGCTGGTGGTGGATGAGGTCAAGGACCTGGATGCCGCGGTGTACACCATCATCCAGTCGGCGTTTATCTCTGCCGGCCAGCGCTGCACCTGTGCCCGCCGTCTGCTGGTGCCGCAGGGCGCCTGGGGCGATGCGCTGGTCGCACGGCTGGTCGAGGTCTGCCAAAGCATTACCGTCGGTGCCTTCGACCAGCAGCCGGCGCCGTTCATGGGCTCGGTGATCTCGCTGCAGGCCGCGCAGGCCCTGATCGCGGCCCAGGCCGAACTGCTGGCCAAGGGCGCCGTGAAGCTGCTGGCCATGACCCAGCCCCAGGCCGGCGCCGCGCTGCTCACGCCCGGCATTCTCGATGTCACGGCGGTGGCCGAGCGCCCGGACGAAGAGTTCTTCGGCCCGCTGCTGCAGGTAATCCGCTACGCCGATTTCGATGCCGCCATCGACGAGGCCAACAACACCCAGTACGGCCTGGCCGCCGGCCTGTTGTCCGATTCCCGTGCGCGTTACCAGTACTTCTGGCTGCGCAGCCGCGCCGGCATCGTCAACTGGAACAAGCAGTTGACCGGCGCCGCCAGCAGCGCGCCGTTCGGGGGCGTGGGCGCCAGTGGCAACCACCGCGCCAGTGCGTATTACGCAGCCGATTACTGCGCGTACCCCGTGGCTTCGCTGGAGACCGCCAGCCTTGCCTTGCCGGCGACCCTGACGCCGGGCGTCACCCTATAACAACAGGTCACGGAGCCTAGCCGATGAAATCCTATGAAGTGAATTTTGATGGCCTGGTGGGGCCTACCCACAACTACGGCGGCCTGTCCTACGGTAACGTGGCTTCGCAGAGCAACAGCCAGCAAGGGTCCAACCCGCGGGAAGCGGCGCGCCAGGGCCTGGCCAAGATGAAAGCGCTGGCCGACCTGGGCTTCAAGCAGGGCGTGCTGGCGCCGCAGGAGCGCCCGGACGTGGCCGCCTTGCGTCGCCTGGGCTTCAGCGGCAGCGATGCCGAGGTGATCCAGCGTGCCGCCAAGGAGGCCATGCCCTTGCTGGTCGCCAGCTGCTCGGCCTCGAGCATGTGGGTGGCCAACGCCGCCACCGTCAGCCCGAGTGCCGACACCGCTGATGGCCGCGTGCACTTCACGGCCGCAAACCTCAATTGCAAGTACCACCGCAGCATCGAGCACCCGACCACCAGCCGCGTGCTGGCGGCGATGTTCAACAACGAGAAACACTTTGCCCACCACCAAGCACTGCCTGCCGTGGCACAGTTCGGCGACGAGGGCGCGGCCAACCACACGCGCTTCTGTCGCGAATACGGCGAGGCCGGGGTCGAGTTTTTCGTCTATGGCCGCAGCGCCTTCGACAGCCGCTACCCCGCACCGCAGAAATACCCGGCGCGCCAGACCCTGGAGGCCTCGCAGGCCGTGGCCAGGCTGCACGGCCTGAGCGACGACGGTGTGGTCTACGCTCAACAGAACCCGGCGGTGATCGACCAGGGCGTGTTCCACAACGATGTGATTTCGGTCGGTAACGGCGAAGTGCTGTTCTACCACGAGGACGCTTTCCTGGAGACCGACGCGGTGCTTGGCCAGCTGCAGGCTAAACTGGCCAGCAAGGGTGGCAACTTCCAGGCCATCCGTGTGCCTCGCGCGGCGGTAACGGTAGAGGATGCAGTGCGGTCCTACCTGTTCAACAGCCAGCTGCTCAGCCGTGACGATGGCTCGATGCTGCTGGTGGTGCCGGAAGAGTGCCGCAACAACGAGCGGGTCTGGGCCTACCTCGGCCAGTTGACCGCCCAGGGCGGCGCGGTGAAGGAGGTCAAGGTGTTCGACCTCAAGCAGAGCATGCAGAACGGCGGTGGCCCGGCTTGCCTGCGTTTGCGCGTGGCATTGAAGGAATCGGAACTGGCGGCGGTCAATCCAGGCGTTATCATGACCGCCCCGCTGTACGACACCCTGGTGCAGTGGGTCGACAAGCACTACCGCGATCGCCTTGGCGAAGCCGACCTTGCCGACCCGCAGCTGCTGCTGGAATGCCGTACCGCGCTGGATGAGTTGACCCAGATCCTGAAGTTGGGCTCGGTGTACCCGTTCCAACGCCAACCTTGAAGAGAGAATTACCCATGACCGACGCCCTGCGCCTGATCCTCGAAGATGTAGACGGCACCCAGCTGGAAACCTCCTGCACGCGTTTTGCCATTGTCTGGCAAGGCAAGGAAGTTTGGGTTCAGCAGGATGGCCGTGGCCAGCTGCTGATCGGCGTGGATGTCGAGGAAGGCGATGTCGAATACGCCAACCTGCTGCTGCGCCCGATGGCCACCAACCTGGTCAGCCTGCAGCTGGAAATGGAGCCGGCAGAGGTCGGCGAAGATGACGATCACGTCCATGGCCCCGACTGCGGCCACCACCACTAAGGAAGCGCCTATGCTCGCCCTTGGCAAATTGCTCGAGCTGACCCTGACCGATCACGAGCCGGCTGAGAAGACTCAAGTGACACCCAAGGGCGTGCGGTTGCGCTGGCTGGGGGAGGGCGCACTGGAAGTGCGTCCGCCCGAAAGCGAGGATTGTGGGCTGGACCTGCTGCTTTCGGCCGGTATCCACGGCAACGAGACAGCACCGATCGAGCTGCTCGAAAGGCTGCTGCATGGCGTGGCCAACGGCAAGATCAAGCCGCGCGCGCGGATTCTGTTCCTGTTCGGCAACCCGGTCGCCATCCGCAAGGGCGAGCGTTTCGTCGAGCAGGATATCAACCGGCTGTTCAACGGTCGCCACGAGCTCTCCAGCGGTTTCGAGGCATTGCGTGCGGCTGAGCTGGAGCAGTTTGCCCGGGTGTTCTTCAGCAAACCTGAGCGCACCCGCCTGCATTACGACCTGCATACCGCCATTCGCGGTTCGAAGATCGAGCAGTTTGCCCTGTACCCTTACAAAGAGGGGCGCAAGCATTCCCGGCGCGAGCTGGCCCGCCTGGCGGCAGCCGGCATGGAGGCGGTGCTGTTGCAGAGCAAGTCGTCGATCACCTTCAGCGCCTTCACCTACGAACAGCTGGAGGCCGAGGCCTTTACACTGGAGCTCGGCAAGGCACGGCCGTTCGGGCAGAACGAGCAGGTCAACCTGGACAAGCTCGAAGAGCGGTTGATTCGTATCATCGAGGATACCGAGCCCGAGATCGACGGTTCGCTGGACGGTCTGAAGCTGTTCAGTGTCGCCCGCGAGATCATCAAGCACAGTGACAGCTTCCACTTGCACTTGCCGGCGGACATCGAGAACTTTTCCGAGCTGAGCAAGGGTTACCTGCTGGCCGAGGACCTGGCGGAAATGCGCTGGGTGGTCGAGGAGGAGGGGGCGCGGATCATTTTCCCCAATCCCAGGGTCAAGAATGGCCTGCGCGCCGGCATCCTGATCGTGCCTGATTCGGGGCAGCGCCTGGGCTGAGGCCGGCGTTGTCTTCTTCGCGGGCACGCCCGCTCCCACAGGGACCGCACAAGGTTCGACGCCAGTGCAGTACCTGTGGGAGCGGGCGACTCGGTTCCGGCTGCGAGCGCTCATGAAAACCTTTTAATTCACCGCCTGTTCCATTTTCCCTTCCCTTGGGCGGTAATTGGCTTGCCAGTGGCGAAAGGCTGCATTTAGCATCCGGTCATGTCATTTTGTCTGCAAGCGCTTCAAAAGCCGTCCAATCGACGCTTTCTATCGCATAAACACACTGCACCTTGCTTGCAGGACCGATATAATGCGGCCCTTTGCCGTCGTTTCGTCGACGTGTTTGCCCCCAAGGGCCGCCGTTTCCGTGGAAGAACCTATGAAAAGCGCAGAAATCCGTGAAGCCTTCCTCCGCTTCTTCGAAGAGCAGGGCCATACCCGAGTCGCCTCCAGTTCGCTGATCCCGAACAACGACCCGACCCTGCTGTTCACCAACGCTGGCATGAACCAGTTCAAGGACTGCTTCCTCGGTGCCGAGAAGCGTGCCTACACCCGTGCCGTCAGCAGCCAGAAGTGCGTGCGTGCCGGTGGCAAGCACAACGACCTGGAAAACGTCGGCTACACCGCGCGTCACCACACCTTCTTCGAAATGCTGGGCAACTTCAGCTTCGGTGACTACTTCAAGCGCGACGCGATCACCTTCGCCTGGACCTTCCTGACCTCCGACAAGTGGCTGAACCTGCCCAAGGAAAAGCTCTGGGTCACCGTCTACGCCTCTGACGACGAAGCCTACGACATCTGGACCAAGGAAGTCGGCGTGCCGGCCGAGCGCATGGTGCGCATCGGCGACAACAAGGGCGCCCCGTACGCCTCCGACAACTTCTGGACCATGGGCGACACCGGCCCGTGCGGCCCATGCACCGAGATCTTCTACGACCACGGCGCCGACATCTGGGGCGGCCCACCCGGCTCGCCGGAAGAAGACGGCGATCGCTACATCGAGATCTGGAACAACGTCTTCATGCAGTTCAACCGCACCGCCGACGGCGTGCTGCACCCGCTGCCAGCGCCGTCGGTTGACACCGGCATGGGCCTGGAGCGCATCAGTGCGGTCATGCAGCACGTGCACTCGAACTACGAGATCGACCTGTTCCAGAACCTGCTGTCTGCCGCGGCCAAGGCCATCGGTTGCAGCAACGACGGCCAGGCTTCGCTGAAAGTGGTTGCCGACCACATCCGTTCCTGCGGCTTCCTGATTGCCGACGGCGTGCTGCCGTCCAACGAAGGCCGTGGCTACGTGCTGCGCCGCATCATCCGTCGCGCTTGCCGCCACGGCAACAAGCTGGGCGCCAAGGGCAGCTTCTTCTACCAGATCGTCGGCGCTTTGGCCGCCGAGATGGGCGAAGCCTTCCCTGAGCTGAAGAATCAGCAGGCGCACATCGAGCGCGTGCTCAAGGCTGAAGAAGAGCAGTTCGCCAAGACCCTGGAGCAGGGCCTGCGCATCCTCGAGCAGGACCTGGCCCAACTCGAGGGCGACGTGGTCCCGGGCGACGTGGTGTTCAAGCTGTATGACACCTACGGCTTCCCGATGGACCTGACCGCCGACATCGCCCGCGAGCGCGAGCTGACCATCGACGAAGCCGGCTTCGAGCGTGAAATGGAGGCCCAGCGCGAGCGTGCCCGTTCCGCCAGCAGCTTCGGCCTGGACTACAACAGCCTGGTCAAGGTCGACAGCGCCACCGAATTCCTCGGTTATGACGCCACCGAAGGCCAGGGCAAGATCATCGCCCTGTACAAGGATGGCCAGTCGGTCGACCAGCTGGGTGAAGGCGAGCAGGGCGTCGTGGTCCTCGACCGCACGCCGTTCTACGCCGAATCCGGTGGCCAGGTCGGTGACAGCGGCTTCCTGCAAGCCGGCGCAGCGCGCTTTGACGTGCGCGACACCACCAAGACGGGCGGTGCCTTCCTGCACCACGGCGTGGTCGCCAGCGGTGCGCTGGTCATCGGATCGCCAGTCGAGGCCAAGGTCGATGCCGACGTGCAGCACGCCACCTCGCTGAACCACTCGGCCACCCACCTGCTGCACGAAGCGCTGCGCCAGGTGCTGGGCGAGCACGTGCAGCAGAAGGGCTCGCTGGTCGACAGCCAGCGCCTGCGTTTCGACTTCAGCCACTTCGAAGCGGTAACGCCTGCGCAGATCAAGGCCCTGGAAGACATCGTCAACCGTGAAGTGCGCAAGAACACCCCGGTTGAAACCGAGCTGACCGATATCGAAACCGCCAAGGCCAAGGGTGCCATGGCCCTGTTCGGCGAGAAGTACGGCGATACCGTGCGCGTCCTGAGCATGGGCGGCGATTTCTCCGTCGAGCTGTGCGGCGGTATCCACGCCAAGCGCACCGGCGATATCAGCCTGTTCAAGATCATCAGCGAAGGCGGCGTGGCCTCGGGCGTGCGCCGTATCGAAGCGGTTACCGGTGCCGCTGCACTGGCCTACCTGAACGCTGCCGAAGAGCAGGTCAAGGAAGCCGCGCAGCTGGTCAAGGGCAACCGTGACAACCTGATCGACAAGCTGTCGGCTGTGCTCGAGCGCAACCGCCAGCTGGAAAAGCAGCTCGAGCAGCTGCAGGCCAAGGCCGCCAGCGCCGCGGGGGACGATCTCTCCAATGCGGCCGTTGAGGTCAAGGGTGCCAAGGTGCTTGCCGCCCGCCTGGATGGGCAGGATGGCAAGGCATTGCTGGCCCTGGTCGATCAGCTGAAGAACAAGCTCGGCCACGCAGTGATCCTGCTGGGCAGCGAGCATGAGGGCAAGGTCGTGCTGGTGGCCGGCGTGACCAAGGACCTCTCCAGCCAACTCAAGGCTGGTGACCTGATGAAACAAGCCGCTGCGGCAGTGGGTGGCAAGGGCGGTGGCCGTCCGGACATGGCCCAGGGTGGTGGCGTCGACGTCGCTGCACTGGACCAGGCCCTGGCGCTGGCCGTGCCGTTCGCAGAGCAGGGACTTTGAGATGAAGGGGCGGGTGGTCTAGTCATCCGCCTCTTCATGTTGGATGGTTTTTTTGAGGCCCGGTATGGGCTGAGGCACCATTGAAATGGCGTTGATCGTACAGAAATTTGGCGGCACCTCTGTCGGTTCCATCGAGCGGATCGAGCAGGTAGCCGAAAAGGTCAAGAAACACCGTGAAGCGGGCGACGACCTGGTGGTTGTGCTGTCGGCCATGAGCGGTGAAACCAATCGCCTGATCGATCTGGCCAAGCAGATCACCGATCAGCCGGTTCCACGTGAACTGGACGTGATCGTATCGACCGGTGAGCAGGTCACCATTGCCCTGCTGACCATGGCCTTGATCAAGCGTGGTGTGCCAGCGGTGTCCTACACCGGCAACCAGGTGCGCATCCTCACCGACAGCGCGCACAATAAAGCGCGCATCCTGCAGATCGACGACCAGAAGATCCGTGCCGACCTCAAGGAAGGCCGCGTGGTCGTGGTGGCCGGTTTCCAGGGTGTCGACGAGCACGGCAGCATTACCACCCTCGGCCGTGGTGGCTCCGACACCACCGGCGTGGCCCTGGCGGCTGCGCTGAAGGCAGACGAGTGCCAGATCTACACCGACGTCGATGGCGTCTACACCACTGACCCGCGCGTCGTGCCGCAGGCCCGCCGCCTGGAGAAGATCACCTTCGAAGAGATGCTGGAAATGGCCAGCCTCGGCTCCAAGGTGCTGCAGATCCGCTCGGTGGAGTTCGCCGGCAAGTACAACGTTCCGCTGCGCGTGCTGCACAGCTTCAAGGAGGGTCCAGGTACCCTCATTACCATTGATGAAGAGGAATCCATGGAACAGCCGATCATTTCCGGTATCGCCTTCAACCGTGATGAGGCCAAGCTGACCATTCGCGGCGTGCCGGACACCCCGGGCGTTGCCTTCAAGATCCTCGGCCCGATCAGCGCTTCGAACATCGAAGTGGACATGATCGTACAGAACGTTTCCCACGATAACACCACCGACTTCACCTTCACCGTGCACCGCAACGAGTACGAGAAGGCCCACAGCGTGCTGGAAAACACCGCACGTGAAATCGGTGCCCGTGAAGTGATCGGCGACACCAAGATCGCCAAGGTGTCGATCGTCGGCGTTGGCATGCGCTCCCACGCGGGCGTTGCCAGCCGCATGTTCGAAGCCCTGGCCAAGGAGAGCATCAACATCCAGATGATCTCCACCTCGGAAATCAAGGTCTCGGTGGTTATCGAAGAGAAGTACCTGGAGCTGGCCGTGCGCGCGCTGCACACCGCGTTCGAACTCGACGCTCCGGCCCGACAGGGCGAGTAACGCGTTGCCCGGAGGGCGCGGCTAAGCCGCGCCCTTCGCGTTTCTGGTCGCCACGCAGGCCCTGTCCTGTCGGCGGGGCGATCATCCAGGCCCTGTGTCGTCGTCCACGGCCGGGCCTGACATCCCAAGACTGTAATCCCTGAATGTTTTGCGTAAGGAGAAAGCTATGTTGATTCTGACTCGTCGGTGCGCCGAGAGCCTGATCATTGGAGACGGCGAGATCACCGTGACGGTGCTCGGCGTGAAAGGCAACCAGGTGCGTATTGGCGTCAGCGCCCCGAAAGAAGTGGCCGTTCACCGCGAAGAAATCTACCTGCGGATCAAGAAAGAGAAGGACGAGGAGCCAAGCCTTTAATTTTTTTGAAGTTTTTTTCAAAAAAAGGGTTGCAAACGAGGAAGAGCCTGTTTAATATTCGCCTCGTGTTGCGGTGAGGTGGCCGAGTGGCCGAAGGCGCTCCCCTGCTAAGGGAGTATACCTCATAAGGGTATCGGGGGTTCGAATCCCCCCTTCACCGCCATTATTTGCGTAGGGCGCTGTAAACTGTAAGAACGCTAAGTCGTTGAAGTTAAACGAAAAAGTTCTTGCAAAAATGTTTCAGCGAACTATCATGCGCGGCAAGACACGGACTCATAGCTCAGCTGGATAGAGTACTCGGCTACGAACCGAGCGGTCGCAGGTTCGAATCCTGCTGAGTCCGCCACTTTTGAAGTGGCTTTGCTTGCAAGGCTGCTTCAAACCACCAGTGGTAATCTGGTCTAAAACTACCAATCGCGGACTCATAGCTCAGCTGGATAGAGTACTCGGCTACGAACCGAGCGGTCGCAGGTTCGAATCCTGCTGAGTCCGCCACTTTTGAAGTGGCTTTGCTTGCAAGGCTGCTTCAAACCACCAGTGGTAATCTGGTCTAAAACTACCAATCGCGGACTCATAGCTCAGCTGGATAGAGTACTCGGCTACGAACCGAGCGGTCGCAGGTTCGAATCCTGCTGAGTCCGCCACTTTTGAAGTGGCTTTGCTTGCGAAGGCGCTTCACCCACCAGCGGTATCTGGTTTAAAACTGCCAACCACGGACTCATAGCTCAGCTGGATAGAGTACTCGGCTACGAACCGAGCGGTCGCAGGTTCGAATCCTGCTGAGTCCGCCACTTTCGAAGTGGCTCTGCTTGCAAGGTCGCTTCACCCACCAGTGGTAATCTGGTCTAAAACTACCACCACGGACTCATAGCTCAGCTGGATAGAGTACTCGGCTACGAACCGAGCGGTCGCAGGTTCGAATCCTGCTGAGTCCGCCATACAATCAAGAAGCCCGCTCAATTGAGCGGGCTTTTTGTTTTCTGTTTCACTGCTTTGTCAGTGATGCCTGACTAGACTGCACAGAAACCGGCCCAACAGACTTTTGCGCGGCGGATGTGTTTTTTTTTGCGCGCCTGCCGTCGCACTGATGGCTTCGAGCGTTGTCCCAGCTTTATCACGCAAACGATTGTTCTGGCCAAAATTTTAAGCGATCTGACCGCTTAGGCAGTGTATGATTGCGCCCGTCAGCCCCGCCGGGGCTTGTGGAAAACCACCATGGACTTACCCAGTAGTTACTCCTTAACAAGATTCATACAGCTAGATCTGACTGATTGATTCTCCCGGCGTGCTCCGCTGCTGGGAGTGGAGTTCGCCTATGACTGAAGTAGAAGTAAAAAAAGCTCAAGAAAGCCTGCAGGATCGTCTGGCCCAGGTGGTCGAACTGCTGCAGCGCCAGCGTGTGGTAGAAGACCTGACCCACCGTCAGGAAGGTCAGCACAATGACCTGGTGGAAAACCTTGTCCACCGCCAGAACCTCGTCGACCTGCAGCGCAAGCTGGACGACCTGCACCCTGCCGACGTCGCCTATATCCTTGAAGCACTGCCTCTGCAAGACCGCCTGACGGTCTGGCAGCTGGTGCGCTCGGATCGCGACGGCGACATCCTCCTCGAAGTTTCCGACTCTGTTCGTCAATCGCTGATCGCCGACATGGACGATCACGAGATCCTGGCGGCGGCCAAGGAAATGGACGCCGACGAACTGGCTGACCTGGCGCCAGAGCTGCCGCGTGACGTGGTTCACGAGCTGATGGAAAGCCTCGATGCCCAGCAGCGCGAGCGCGTGCGTTCGGCGTTGAGCTACGACGAGGAGCAGGTCGGTGCGCTGATGGACTTCGAGATGGTTACCATCCGCGAAGACGTCAGCCTGGAAGTGGTCCTGCGCTACCTGCGCCGTCTCAAAGAGCTGCCCAACCACACCGACAAACTGTTCGTGGTCGACTACGAAGGCATCCTCAAGGGTGTGCTGCCAATCAAGCGCCTGTTGGTCAACGACCCAGAGAAGAAAGTGGCGGAGGTCATGGCAACCGACCCCGTGTCTTTCCACCCTGAGGAAGATGCCTACGACGCGGCTCAGGCCTTCGAGCGTTATGACCTGGTGTCGGCGCCGGTGGTGGACAAGAGCGATCGCCTGATCGGCCGTTTGACCATCGACGAGATGGTCGACCTGATCCGTGAGGAGAGCGAAAGCGAAGTCCTCAACATGGCCGGTCTGCGTGAGGAGGAAGACATCTTCGCCTCGGTCTGGCGTTCGCTGCGCAACCGCTGGGCGTGGCTGGCGATCAACCTGATTACTGCCTTCGTCGCCTCGCGGGTGATCGGCCTGTTCGAAGGCTCGATCGAGAAACTGGTGGCGCTGGCTGCGCTGATGCCCATCGTTGCCGGTATCGGTGGCAACTCGGGTAACCAGACCATCACCATGATCGTCCGCGCCATGGCGCTGGACCAGGTGTCGCCAGGCAACACCAGCCGGTTGATGCGCAAGGAGCTGGCGGTAGGGCTGCTCAATGGCCTGGTCTGGGGTGGGGTGATCGGTGCGGTGGCGTTCTGGCTGTATGGCAGCTGGTCACTGGGCGTGGTGATGACCGCAGCGATGACGCTGAACCTGTTGCTGGCGGCCTTCATGGGCGTGCTGATCCCCATGACCCTGACGCGCCTGGGGCGCGACCCGGCCATGGGCTCAAGCGTGATGATCACCGCCGTGACCGACAGCGGCGGCTTCTTCATCTTCCTGGGCCTGGCAACGCTGTTCCTCTTGTAGGAGCGGTCTTGCCGGGGCGTCCCTACGGTTAAGCCACAACGAAAAAAGCCAGCTTACGCTGGCTTTTTCGTGTCTGCTTGCTGCCGGCCTCAGGAGGCGTCGGCGGCCATTTCCACATCGTGAGCGATGAGGGCCACCAGCGCATTCTGCTGGCGGTGGGACAGCTGGCGGAAACGTTGCAGGAGCTCGCGCTCGTGCAGCGACAGCTCCGGGCTGTCCAGGCGCATGCTCAGCTCGTCGCCCAGCGCGCCTTCCTGGATAAGGCTCTGCTCCAGGCGCGCGATGATCTCGGAGTTCATGCTGCGGTGATGGTTGCGCGCTACCTCGGCAATGCGCTCACGCATCCCGTCTGGCAGGCGGACGACGAACTTGTCAGCGGTGCGGCTCGAATAAATAGCCTGTTTCATTGGGCGCATATAAATTGACCGGATTTACTGGTTCAGGGGAAGCGGTTCTCAAATTGGCCGCACGGAGTGGTAGTACGACCGTGGCGACGACAAAATGTTCAACCGTCATGAAAATTTGGAAGGTCATCTTGCCTCATCGTCGCCGTTTCCTTGGCGTCAATTCTGTGACAAATAGTGAGCTGGATAAAGGCTTTTTGCCAGTACCAATTATCAGAAATGAGCACTGGTTTGAAAAGTTTTGCATTATCCCGCTCGCCGCACCGTCAGCCTTATGCCGTCAAAAACATGTAAAACGCAGCAAAGGACACAGAAAACACCTAGAATGCGCGGGTTTTCTTCCATAGAGCATAGTGGCTATGCAACATGACGCAAGCGCCCGAGATGGAGCCTCAGGCCGCCTGATATTTCTGGTAGGACCCTCAGGATCGGGAAAAGATTCCCTGATCAATGCTTCTCGTGCGCAATTGTCTGCCGCGGGGGTGGAAATTGCCCGTCGGGTCATCACGCGCTCCGCTGAGGCCAAGGGTGAAGCGGCGCAGGGCGTGAGCGCCGAACGCTTCGCACAATTGCGCGAGGAGGGCGCATTCGCCATGCACTGGCAGGCCAATGGCCTGGAATACGGCATTCCGGTCCTGGTGGATCAGTGGCTGGCGCAAGGGCGCTCGGTACTGGTCAACGGTTCGCGGGCCTACCTGCCCGCCGCGCGGGAACGCTACCCGGATCTGTTGGCGGTGTGCCTCGAAGTGCAGCCCGAGGTGCTGCGTGAGCGCTTGCTCGCCCGCGGGCGGGAAACCCCGGAGCAGGTCGACCAGCGCCTGGCGCGAAATGCACGGTTTCAGCGCGAAGCCGCGGCGTCGGTACACCTCCTCGACAACTCAGGTGAATTGTCAACGGCGGTGGCGGCCTTGCTCGCCCTGCTGCGTCAGGAAAAGTTGATTGCCGGATAGGCCACCAGAAAACCCCTACGTGCAAAAAGCCTGATTCGGGCATGACAAACGGTGGCGCGCTGGTTAACATGCTCGCCGTCCCGCTCTTGCTGCATTCAGCTCAGCAAAATCGCCGGCGGGTTCAAGTCCCTGTAGTTTAATGGATAGAACGGGGTCCTCCTAAGACTCTGGTGCAGGTTCGATTCCTGCCGGGGACGCCATCCACGCTAAATCCCTCCCTCTGCCCCTCGTTTCCTCTGCACAAGGCCGACGTGCGCTGCGCGCGCCGGAACCTGAGCTTGCCGTCATTTAATCGAGGGTCGAAGGATGCATGCCGCCACCTGCTTCAAGGCCAGCCAGCCGCTGCCTGATGCCAATCCATTGCTGTTCAATCCGTTGCGGCCTGCCACCGTAAGGGGGCAGCCATGAGCGCCACACTGCAACTGCTCGCCCGGCCACTGCTGCCCGGCCAGTGCCGCCTGCCCCTGCTGGTCGAGGCACCCCATGCCGGCCTGGACCTCAACGAAGCCCTGGAGCCGATCCGCGAGTTGGTCGACCGCCACTTGCTCGACGCCGGTGGCATCCTTTTTCGCGGTTTCGAGGTGGGTGGCGCCGAGGCCTTCCGCAGCTTCGCCGGCGGCTTCGGCCACCCGCTGCTCAATTACGAATTCGGCTCGACCCCGCGCAGCAATGTCACCCAGGGCGTGTACACCTCCACCGAGTATCCCCCACACCAGAAGATCCCGCTGCACAACGAGCAGGCCTATACCCGTGAATGGCCGATGAAGATCTGGTTCTACAGCATGATCGCCGCCGAAAGCGGAGGGGAAACGCCAATCGCCGACAGTCGCGAGGTGTTCCGCCGCATCGCCCCGCGTATTCATGAACGCTTCAACCGCCATGGGCTGATGTACGTGCGCAACTTCGGCAATGGCCTGGATGTGCCCTGGGAGCAGGTGTTCAACAGTGACGACCCGGCCGTGGTGGAAGCCTACTGTCAGCGCCATGCGATCAGCTGCGAGTGGAAGGATGACGGCGAACTGCGCACCCGCCAGATCTGCCAGGCCGTGGCCCGCCACCCACGTACCGGTGAGGATGTGTGGTTCAACCAGGCGCACCTGTTCCATGTTTCCAACCTGCCGCCCGAAGTGCGCGAGAGCCTGCTGGAAATCGTCGATGAGCAAGACCTGCCACGTAACGTCTACTACGGTGACGGTTCGCCCATCGAAGACTCGATCCTCGATGAGGTGCGTGGCGTGCTGGATGAGTGCACCATCGCCTTCCCGTGGCAGGAAGGCGATGTGCTGATGCTCGACAACATGCTCGCCGCCCACGCCCGCAGCACCTTCACCGGCAAGCGCAAGGTCATCGTGGCGATGGCCGAGGGGCATGGCGCGGGCTGAGCCGCGAAGTACCGCAGCGACCGCCGGCACGCCTTCGGGCGCACCGGCGTGCTGCCGCGAAATGGGCGCGACAGGTTTTGCAAACTGCGCCTAAATGCAAGCCGGAACCATTCGTTCAACAGGTATCGCGGAGCCCAGGGCGGCTCCCATCACCGGTTCGGACGACCTATGAGCACCCTCGATCAATCCCTGAAGCTGGCGCGCCGCTTCATTGAACTGCCGCTGGAAAAACGCCGTGTCTTCTTCGCCGCCCTGCGCGACGAACAGGTCGACTTCGCCAGCTACCCGATCCCCGACTGCAGTGGCGTCGCTGGCCGCGACCAGCTCTCCTATGCCCAGCAGCGCATGTGGTTCCTCTGGCAGCTGGAGCCGGGCAGCGCCGCCTACAACCTGCCGGGGGCCGTGCGCCTGCTTGGCAGCCTGAATCACCAGGCGCTGGACCTGGCCTTCGCCGACCTGGTGCAACGCCACGAGTGCTTGCGTACCACCTTTGAAGAAGTCGACGGGCAGGCGCTGCAGCGTGTCGGTGACGGCGCGCAGGTGCAGGTTCGCCATGTCGACCTGTCCGGCCTGGATGCAGATCAGCGCCTGCGGCGCACCCGTGAAGAAGTCGCCCGCGAGGCCGGCCAGCCGTTCGACCTGCAGCACGGCCCGCTGCTGCGGGTGGCGCTGCTGCAACTGGCGGCGGATGAGCATGTGCTGCTGCTGACCATGCACCACATCATCGCCGACGGCTGGTCGATGAACATCCTCATCGAAGAGTTCATGCGCTGCCTGGACGCCCGCAGCACTGGAAACCAGGCCCCGTTGCCGCCACTGGCCGTGCACTACCGCGACTACGCCCTGTGGCAGCGCAGCTGGATGGAAGCCGGCGAGCAGGCGCGGCAGCTCGACTACTGGCGGGCCCAGCTGGGCGAGGAGCATGAGCCGCTGGAATTGCCCACCGACCGGCCACGCCCGGCACAGCCGAGCCACGCCGGCGCGCGCCTGGAGTTCGCCATTGACGTCGAACTGCGCAACGGCCTGAAGGCGTTGGCCCAGCGCCAGGGCGTGACCTTGTTCGTGGTGCTGCTGGCAGCTTTCAAAACCCTGCTGTACCGCTACAGCGGGCAGGGCGACATCCGCGTCGGTGGCCTGATCGCCAACCGCAACCGCGGCGAGGTCGAGGGGCTGATCGGCTTCTTCGTCAATACCCAGGTGCTGCGCAGCCAGCTGGATGGCCGCCAGACGTTCGCGCAGCTGTTGCAAGCGCTGCGCCAGACCGCCCTGGGCGCGCAAGCCCATCAGGAGCTGCCGTTCGATGCGTTGCTGGAGGCGTTGCAGCCCAGCCGTAGCCAGAGCCACAACGCGCTGTTCCAGGTCATGTACAACCATCAGCCGCTGGTCACCGACATCCAGGGCATGCGCCTGGCGTGTGGCCTGCAGTTGGCGCATCTGGACGCCGAACAGAGCGTGGCCGGCGCCCGCAGCCATGCCGCCGCCAGCGACCTGATGCTGGAGACCCGCGAGGAAGGCGAACGCTTGCTGGCCGCCTTCACCTACGCCACCGATCTGTTCGACGCCACCACCGTCGAGCGCATGGCCGGGCATTGGCGCAACCTGCTGCGCAGCGTGCTCGCCGACCCGCAACGTCGCATCGGTGAGCTGCAATTGCTCGATGCTGCCGCGTCTCGCCAGTTGCAGCATTGGGCACTGCGTGCACCCGCACCGCAGGCCTCGGCTTTGGCCCATCAGCGCTTCCAGGCACAGGCCGTGCGCACGCCCGAGGCGGTCGCGCTGGTGCTGGCCGGCGAAGGGCAGGGCGCCAGCCTGAGTTACGCCGAGCTGGAAGGCTGCAGCAACCGCCTGGCCCAGCGTCTGGTGCAGTCGGGTGTCGGCCCCGAGGTGCTGGTGGGTGTGGCGCTGGAGCGTTCGCTGGACATGGGTGTTGCCCTGCTGGCGGTGCTCAAGGCCGGCGGCGCGTATGTGCCGCTGGACCCGCAAGCGCCCAGCGAGCGTATCGCCCAGGTTTTCGCCGACAGCGGCCTGCGCCTGCTGCTGACCCAGTCGGGCCTGCTGAGCCAACTGCCAGTAGCTGAAGGTATCGAGGTCCTGTGCCTGGACCAGGCTCAAGACGCGCAACCTGAGCATGCACCGCAGGTTTCACTGCAGCCCGGCAACCTGGCCTACGTGATCTACACCTCCGGCTCCACCGGCCGCCCCAAGGGCGTGGCCATCAGCCACGGTGCGCTGGCCGAGTTCTGCGAACTGGCAACCGACTATTCGCGCCTGAGCGTGGATGATCGGGTGCTGCAGTTCGCCACCTGCAGCTTCGATGGTTTCGTCGAGCAGTTCTACCCACCATTGTGCGTCGGTGCCCGCGTGGTGCTGCGCGACAGCCGCCTGTGGGACAGCGCCAGCTTCCTGCAGGCACTGCAGCAGCACGGCATTACCGTCGCCGACCTGCCAGCCGCCTACTGGCACATGCTGGTGCAGGACTACGCCCGTGCTACCCCGCAGGCGTATGCCGCACTGCGCCAGGTGCATGTCGGCGGCGAAGCCATGGCGGTCGACGGCCTCGACCTGTGGCGCCGCGCCGGCCTGGGCGGCGTGCGCCTGCTCAACACCTATGGCCCGACCGAAGCCACGGTGGTGTCCAGCATCCATGACTGCACGGGCCTGACTTCGCAGGATGTGTCCTGGCGTGGCATCCCCATCGGCCAGGGCCTCGCCGGCCGGCGCTTGTGCATTCTCGACGGCGAACTGCAGCCTGTGCCGGCGGGCGCCATCGGCGAGCTGTACATCGGTGGGCCAGGCCTGGCGCGTGGTTACCACGGCCAGCCCGCGCTCAGCGCCGAACGTTTCCTGCCCGACCCCGAAGTCCCCGGCGAGCGCCTGTACCGCACCGGTGACCGTGCCCGTTTCGACGCCAATGGCGCCATCGAGTACATCGGCCGGGTCGATCATCAGGTGAAGGTGCGGGGCTTTCGTATCGAGCTTGGCGAAATCGAGATGCGCCTGCAGCAATGCCCTGGCGTACGCGAGGCCGCGGTGCTGGCCGTGGACATGGCCGGTGGGCGGCAGCTGGTGGCCTATGTGGTCACCGAAGCCGATGGCGCCAGTACAGAAGCGCAGCGCCAGGCGATCCGCGAGGGCCTGCGCGCGACGCTGCCGGACTACATGGTCCCTGCGCACCTGGTGCTGTTGGCAAAGCTGCCGCTGACCCCCAGCGGCAAGCTTGACCGCAAGGCCTTGCCCGCGCCCGACCCGAGCCAGTTGCAGGCCAGCTTCCGCGCACCGGTCAGCGAGCAGGAACAACGCCTGGCGGCGATCTGGATGGAAGTCTTGCAGGTGCCCCGTGTCGGCCTCGACGACAGCTTCTTCGACCTCGGTGGGCACTCGCTGCTGGCGGCCCAGGTCATTGCCCGGATCAAGTCCGAACTGGGCGTCGCGCTGCCCATGCGCAGCCTGTTCGAGCGCCCGCACCTGGCCGCCCTGGCGCAAGAGCTGGAGGCCCTGGGCGGCGCTGCCGACGAAGACTGGGCCGACATGGAAGCGTTCATGAATTCACTGGAGGAGGTTTGAGCATGACCCGCAACACTACGCTGCGTATCGCCGAGAAGTTCATCGGGTTGCCGCTCGAACAACGCCGTCAGTTCCTCGCCAAGCTGCGCCAGGATGGCAAGGATTTCGGCCTGCTGCCGATCCCGGTCAGCCGCCATGGCCTGGAGGCGATACCGCTGTCCTACGCCCAGCAACGCCTGCTGTTCCTCTGGCAGCTCGACCCACAGAGCGCGGCCTACAACATGGCCGCCGGCCTGCGCCTGCACGGCGACCTGGACGAAGGCCGTTTGCAGGGCGCCTTCGACGCCTTGATCGAGCGCCATGAAGCGCTGCGTACCGTGTTCCAGGTCGACGGCGAACAGCCGCTGCAACGGGTGCTGGCGGCCGAGCCCCTGGCCCTGCGGCATGTCGACCTTGGCATGGCCGACGAGGCCGAGCTGGCGCGCCGGGTGGAAGCCGAAGTCGCCCGCCCGTTCGACCTGCTCAATGGCCCGCTGCTGCGCGCCAGCCTGTTCCGCCTGGGCCAGGGTCAACATGTGCTGGTGGTGTGCATGCATCACATCGTCTCCGATGGCTGGTCGATGGACGTGATGGTCCGCGAGTTCGTGCAGTGCTACCAGGGCGGTGCCCAGAGCCTGCCGCCGCTGCCGCTGCAGTATGCCGACTACGCCGTGTGGCAGCGCCGCTGGCTGGAAGCCGGTGAGGGTGAGCGGCAGTTGCAGCACTGGCGCGAGCAGCTGGGTGAAGACCATCACCTGCTCGAAGTGGCGGCCGATTTCCCGCGCCCGCCTGTGCAGAGCCTGCAGGGCGAGACCCTGAAGTTCGACTTCGGCGGGCCGCTGTCACAGCGCCTGCGTGATACCGCCCGGGCCCAGGGCGTGACCCTGTTCATGCTGATGCTGACTGGCTACGCGCTGTTCCTCTCCCGCCATTCCGGCCAGCGCGACATCCGCATCGGTGTGCCCAACGCCAACCGCGGCCGCGAAGAGGTGGAAGGCCTGATCGGCTTCTTCGTCAACACCCAGGTGCTGCGTTGCGTGGTCGACGAGCGCCTGTCGCTGGGTGAACTGCTGGTGCGGGTGCGCGAGGCGACCTTTGCCGCCCAGGCCAATCAGGAGCTGCCGTTCGAGCAACTGGTGGAAGTGCTGGCGCCGGAGCGCAGCCTCGGCCACAACCCGTTGTTCCAGGCCAAGTTCAACCAGAACGTCGGCGTGCAGAAGCAGACCGCGCTGCAACTGCCGGGGCTGGCCGTCAGCGAGTATCCGCTGCGCAAGGAAGGCACCCACTTCGACCTGGCCCTGGACATCACCGACGATGGCAGCCTGGTGCACGGCGAAATGACCTACGCCAGCGACCTCTACCAGCGTGCCACCATCGAAGGCTTCATCGGTGCGTTGCGTGAGCTGTTCGAGACGCTGCTGGCCGAGCCTGATGCGCCACTGCATACCCTGGTCAAGGCGCCTGCCGCAGAGGTTGTCAGCCACCGTGCGCAACCGGCCCTGGTCCTGCAGCGCTGGGACGAGCAGGTGCGCCGCCAGCCCGATGGCATTGCGGCAGCCTGTGCAGGGCAACGCCTCAGCCATGCCGAACTGGACAGCCAGGCCAATCGCCTGGCCCATCACCTGCGCGAGCTGGGCGTCAACGCGGGTGCGCCGGTCGCGGTGCTGATGGAGCGCTCGCTGGACTGGCTGGTGTGCCTGTTGGGTATTCTCAAGGCGGGCGGCGTCTACCTGCCGCTGGACAGCAAGGCGCCGACCGAGCGCCTGCAAGGCATGCTGCAGCGCAGCGGCGCGACGGTGCTGTTGTGCGCAGCCGGCGAGACTCGCCAGCAGGCATTGGCCGCTTCAGGTTGCCAGGTACAGCCCTACGCACCGGCGCGCTGTGCCTCTCAGCCGGGGAGTGCGCCACAGGTCGGGCTACTGGCGGGGGCACCGGCGTACGTGATCCACACTTCCGGCTCCACCGGCCAACCGAAAGGGGTGGTGGTCAGCCATGGCGCGCTGGCCATTTATGTCGACGGCCTGCTGCAACGTCTGGACCTGGCGGCGGACGCGAGCATGGCGCTGGTCTCCACCATCGCCGCCGACCTTGGCCACACGGTACTGTTCGGCGCCCTGTGCTCGGGGCGCACCCTGCACGTGCTGCCGGAGGCGCTGGGCTTCGATCCCGATGCCTTCGCCGCCTACATGGCCGAGCAGCGTATCGGCGTGCTGAAGATCGTCCCCAGCCACCTCAACGGCCTGCTGCAGGCGGCCAACGCGGCAGACGTGCTGCCCGAGCATGCCTTGATCGTTGGCGGTGAAGCATGCTCGCCCGCGCTGTACCAGAAAGTACGCGAGCTCAAGCCGGGCTGCCGCTTCATCAACCACTATGGCCCCAGCGAAACCACGGTTGGCGTGCTGACCCACGAACTGCAAGGTGAAGCGCCGCAGGCGATACCCTTGGGCGCGGCGTTGCCGGGCGCCAGCGTGCGGGTGCTGGACGACGTGCTTAACCTGTTGCCAGCGCGGGTCGCGGGCGAACTGTACATTGGCGGCGACAGCCTGGCGCAAGGCTACCTTGGCCAGGCGGCGCTGACCGCCGAACGTTTCGTGCCCGACCCGTTCGGTGCGCCGGGCACGCGCCTGTACCGCAGCGGTGACCGCGTGCATCGCGACCACGCAGGTTTGCTGCACTTCATCGGGCGTGCCGATGATCAGGTGAAGATCCGCGGTTATCGTGTCGAACCGGGAGAGGTCGGCCGCGTGCTGCGTGGCCTTGCCGGGGTGCATGACGCGGTGGTGCTGGCGGTGCCGCAAGGGGATGATGCGGCGCAGTTGCAACTGGTCGGCTGGTGCGTGCCAGGCAACCCCGCGCTGAGCGTCGAGGCCCTGCGCGAGCAGCTGCAGGCACTGCTGCCGGACTACCTGATACCGGCCCATCTGCTGTTGCTGGAGCGCCTGCCGCTGACCGCCAACGGCAAGCTGGACCGCCGCGCATTGCCGCCGCCGCAGGTACAACTCAAGCGCCATGTCGCCGCCAGCACAGCGCTGGAGGAGCAGTTGCTGGGCATCTGGCAGGCGGTGCTCAAGCGTGAAGACATCGGCGTCGAAGACAACTTCTTCGAGCTGGGCGGCGACTCCATCCTCAGCCTGCAGATCATCGCCCGGGCCAAGCGCCAGGGCATCAAGCTGAGCCCGCGCCAGTTGTTCGAAAAGCAGACCATCGCCCAGCTGGCCCAGGTTGCCAAGGTGACCAGCGTGGTGGCCAAGCCCGCAGCTGTTGCGCAGGTCAGCGGCAGCATGCCGCTGCTGCCGGTGCAGGCGCGCTTCTTCGAAATGGCCCTGAACCAGCCTGGGCATTACAACCAGGCGGTCATGCTGCAACCGCGCCAGGCATTGACGGCGAGCATCGTCGAGCAGGCCCTGGCGTTGCTGGTCAACCAGCACGATGCGCTGCGCCTGGCCTTCGAGAGGGTGGACGGCAGCTGGCGTGCCGAGCACCGTGCTGGTGTGCCGGGTGGACTGCTGTGGCATCGCCAGGTGGCCGATGCCGCGCAACTGCAGGCCATCGCCGAAGCGGCGCAAGCCAGCCTCGATCTCGCGCAAGGGCCGCTGCTGCGCGCCGTGCTGTGCGACCTGGCCGAAGGTGGGCAGCGCCTGCTGCTGGTGATTCACCACCTGGTAGTCGACGGTGTGTCCTGGCGGGTGCTGCTGGAGGACCTGGAGCAGGCCTGCGTCGCCCTGCTGGCAGGGAGCACGCCAGCGCTGGCGGAGAAGGGCACGGCATTCAAGGCCTGGGCCGAGCGCCTGGTGGGCTGGGCCCGAGAGCCTGCCCGTGATGCAGAACTGGCTTACTGGCAAGCGACCCTCGCCGGCCACACCGGCGACCTGCCGGCAGCACGCCGCGACGCCGGGCTGCAAGTGCGCCACGCTCGCACCGTGCGTTGCCGGCTGCCTGCCGACACCACGCAGAGCCTGTTGCAGCAGGCGCCGGCCGCCTATCGCACGCAGGTCAATGACCTGCTGCTCACGGCCCTGGCACGTGTGCTGTGCCGTTGGACCGGGCAGGGCAGTGCGCTGGTGCAACTGGAAGGCCATGGCCGTGAGGATCTGTTCGACGGCGTGGACCTGAGCCGCACCTTGGGTTGGTTCACCAGCCTGTTCCCGGTGGCGCTGACGCCGACCGACGACTTGGCGGGCTCGCTCAAGGCCATCAAGGAGCAGTTGCGTGGCGTGCCCGGGCGCGGCATCGGCCATGGTGTGCTGCGCTACCTCGGCAGCCCGGCGCAGCAGGCGGCGTTGCAAGCCTTGCCGCCAGCGCGGGTGACGTTCAACTACCTCGGCCAGTTCGACCAGGGCTTCGGCGAAGACCGGCTGTTCGCACCCGCCATGGAAAGCGTTGGCGCCACCCAGGCGGCCGATGCGCCACTGGGCAACTGGCTGAGCGTCAACGGCCAGGTGCTGGGCGGTGAACTGGAGCTGGGCTTTACCTTCAGCCAGGCGATGTTCGACGAGCCGGAGATCGCCCGCCTGGCCGACGACTACGCCAGCGAACTGGGCGCACTGGTCGAACACTGCCTCGACAGCCAGGCCGGCGGCGCCACCCCGGCTGACTTCCCGCTGGCGGGCCTGACCCAGGCACAGCTGGATGCGCTGCCGGTCGACCTGCGCCAGGTCGAGAACCTCTACCCGCTGGCACCGATGCAGGAAGGCATGCTGTTCCACAGCCTGTACGACGGCCAGGCCAGCAGCTACGTCAACCGCCTGCGCCTGGACCTCGACGACCTCGACCCAGACCGCTTTATCCAGGCCTGGCAGCTGGCGCTGGACCAGCATGAAGCGTTGCGCGCCGGGTTTGTCTGGGAGCAGGGCCTGGAAGCGCCGCGCCAGGTGGTGTTGCGCCATGTCCAGCTGCCGGTCGAACGCTTCGACTGGGCCGGCGAAGCCGATATCGACGCCCGCCTCGAAGCGCTGGCGCAGGCCGAGCAGGCACGCGCCTTCGACCTTGGCCAGGCGCCACTGCTGCGCCTGGTCCTGGTGCGCACCGGGCCGCAGCGCCATCACCTGATCTACACCAGCCACCACATCCTCATGGACGGCTGGAGCAATTCGTTGCTGTTCGCCGCCGTGATGCAGGCCTATTCGGGGCAGCCTGCCGCGCTGGCGCAGGCCAGCCGCAGCGATTACCTCAGCTGGCTACGGCAGCAGGATCGTGCGGGCGCCGAGGCGTTCTGGAACGCCCAACTGCTCGACCTGGACGGCCCATCGCTGCTCGGTGCTGCCCGCGATGCCACGGTGTCCGGGCAGGGTGCGGTGGTGCTGGAGCTGGGCGATACCCTGAGCCAGGCCCTGAAGCACTTTGCGCAGACCCAGCAAGTCACCCTCAACAGCGTGCTGCAGGCCGCCTGGGCGCTGCTGTTGCAGCGCCGTACCGGTCAGCGTCGGCCCTGCTTCGGTGCCACCGTGTCCGGGCGCCCGGCGGAGTTGCCAGGTATCGAGCAGCAACTGGGCCTGTTCATCAATACCCTGCCGGTGGCCGCCGAGCCGCAAGGGCAGATGGCCGTCGCCGACTGGGTGCGTGAGGTGCAGGCGCTCAACCTGCGCCTGCGCGAGTATGAATACCTGCCGCTGTATGCCATCCAGGCCGCGGCCGGGCGCAACGGTGAAGCGCTGTTCGACAGCCTGCTGGTGTTCGAGAACTATCCGCTGGCCCAGAGCCTGTCGGACAGCAGTGCCGGGTTTCGCGTGTCCGGCCTGGATTATCAGGAATACAGCGGCTACCCGTTGACCCTGATTGCCGAGGCGCGCGAACAGATGCAACTGACCTTCGCCTACCAGCGCCAGGTCTTCGGTCAGCAGCAGGTGCAGCAGATTGCGGCCGAACTGCGCCATCTGCTGCAAGGCTTTGCCGGCGCACCACACGCCTTGCTGGGCAGCTTCGGGCTGGTTGATGCGGCGGCACATGAGCGGATCGTGGAAGGCTGGAATGTCACGGCCCGCGACTACCCGGGTACGCCGTATGTGCATCAGCTGTTCGAACAGCAAGTCGCCCGTCAGCCGCAAGCGCCGGCACTGACCTTCGCCGAACGCACGCTGAGCTACGCCGAACTCAATACCGAGGCCAATCGCCTGGCTCAGCACCTGCGTGGCATGGGTGTGGGCCCGGACGTGCTGGTCGGCATCGCTGCCGAGCGTTCGGTGGAAATGGTCGTCGGCCTGCTGGCGATCCTCAAGGCCGGTGGCGCCTATGTGCCGCTGGACCCTGAATACCCGCAGGAGCGCCTGGCCTACATGTTCGAGGACAGCGCCATCGCCTTGCTGCTGACCCAGTCGCACTTGCGCGACGGCCTGCCGATTCCCGCAGGGCTGCCTGTGCTCGACCTGGACCGGGCCGAGGCCTGGAGCGCGCTGGACGCACACAACCCGGACGTGCGGCTGCACCCGGAAAACCTCGCCTACGTCATCTACACCTCCGGCTCCACCGGCAAGCCGAAAGGCGCCGGCAACCGCCATGTCGCCTTGCACAACCGCCTGGCCTGGATGCAGGAAGCCTACTGCCTGACTGCCGGCGACAGCGTGCTGCAGAAGACGCCGTTCAGCTTCGACGTGTCGGTATGGGAGTTCTTCTGGCCGCTGATGGAAGGTGCGCGCCTGGTCATGGCGCTGCCCGGCGACCACCGCGACCCGGCGCGCCTGGCCGAGCTGATCACCCGCGAGCAGATCAGCACGCTGCACTTCGTGCCGTCGATGCTGCAGGCCTTCGTCGGTGACGAAAACGCCGCACGCTGCACCTCGCTGCAACGGATCATCTGCTCCGGCGAAGCGCTGCCGGTGGAGCTGCAACGCCAGACCCTGGCGCTGCTGCCGCAAAGCGGCCTGTACAACCTGTACGGCCCGACCGAAGCGGCCATCGACGTCACCCACTGGACCTGCGTCGAGGAAGGCAAGGACGCCGTGCCGATCGGCCAGCCGATCGCCAACCTGCAGACCTACGTGCTGGACGGCGAACTGAACCCGGTCAGCCCCGGCGTGACCGGCGAGCTGTACCTGGGCGGCATTGGCCTGGCGCGCGGTTACCACCGTCGCCCGTCGCTGACCGCCGAGCGTTTCGTCACCAGCCCGTTCGGCGCCGGCCAGCGGCTGTACCGCACCGGCGACCTGGCGCGCCAGCGCGAGGACGGGGTGATCGAGTACGCCGGGCGCATCGACCACCAGGTGAAGATCCGCGGCCTGCGGATCGAGCTGGGCGAGATCGAAGCGCGCCTGCAGGAGCAGGACGCTGTGCGGGAGGCGGTAGTGGTGGCTGCCGAGGGGCAACTGGTGGCGTACCTGGTCGCCGAGCAAGCGGGCAACCTGGCGGCGATCAAGGCGCACCTGGCGGGCGTGCTGCCGGACTACATGGTGCCGAGCCAATGGGTGCTGCTCGAGCGCATGCCACTGTCGCCCAACGGCAAGCTCGACCGCAAGGCACTGCCCAAGCCGCAGCTGGGCCAGTCGAGGCGCGAGTACCTGGCACCGCAGAGCGAACTGGAACAACGCCTGGCCGCCATCTGGCAAGAGGTGCTCCAGGTCGAGCACGTCGGCCTCAGCGACAACTTCTTCGAACTGGGCGGGCATTCGTTGCTGCTGGTGCGCCTGGTTTCCCGGATCAAGACCGAGTTTGCTATCGAATTGCCGGTCCAGGACGCCTACCTCGCCGACCACCTCGGTGCCCTGGCCGCCCTGATTTCAGGCCGCGCAAGCCCGGCGCAGGAAGACTACGACGCGATTTTCGACGCCCTCGACGAACTGGAGGCATCTGATGCTTAAGCAAGGGACCCAACAGGGCAATGAGCTGGTCCAGCGGATCAGCGGGCTGGGCCACGACAAGCGCGTGGCCCTGTTCAAGCGCCTGCTGGAAAAAGGCATCGATCCTGGCCGCCTGCCCATCGTGGCGCTGGCGGAAGGCGAGGTGCCGCGCCTCTCCCATGCCCAGCAGCGCCAGTGGTTCCTCTGGCAGCTGGACCCACAGAGTGCCGCCTACAACATGCCGGCCGCGCTGCGCCTTGAAGGCACACTGCAGCTTGCCGCGCTGCAGAAGAGTTTCGATGCGCTGGTGGCGCGGCACGCGCCGCTGCGCACCACCTTCGAGGCCGCCGAAGGTGAGCCCCTGCAGCGCATCCACGCTGCCGGCCCGGTGGCAATCGAGCACGTGGCCTTGCCAGGCGCGGATGACCAGGCCATCGCCGAGGCGGTGAGCCGCGAAGTGGTGCGGCCCTTCGACTTGCAGCGTGGCCCGTTGCTGCGGGTGGTGCTGCTGGAAATCAGCGCGACGGACCAGGTGCTGGTGATGACCCAGCACCACATCGTTTCCGATGGCTGGTCGATGCAGGTCATGATCGGCGAACTGATCCACCTTTATCAGGCCGCCTGCGAAGGCCGCGAGGCCAACCTTCCGGCGCTGGCCATCCAGTACGCCGACTTCGCCGCCTGGCAGCGCCAGCTGCTGGAGGCGGGCGAGGGGCCGCGGCAGCTAGCCTATTGGACGGAGCAGTTGAGCAATGCCCCGGCGGTGCTCGAACTGCCCACCGACAGGCCACGCCCTGCGGTACCCAGCCATCGTGGCCAGGCAGTAAGCGGCACGCTGGACGCGCTGTTGCACCAGCGCCTGGTCGCCCTGGCACAGGCCCATGGCTGCACCTTGCCGATGGTGCTGCTGGCGTCGTTCCAGCTGCTGCTGCGCCGTTACAGCGGGCAGAACGATGTTTGCGTGGGCATGCCGTCGGCGGGGCGCAACCGGCCGGAAGTGGAGCCGCTGACGGGCTTCTTCGTCAACACCCTGGTGTTGCGCGGTCGGCTGGAAGATGGCCTGAGCACGGCGCAACTGCTGCATGCCACACGCACCACCCTGCTCGCCGCCCAGGCCAACCAGGACCTGCCTTTCGAAGCGCTGGTCGATCGCCTGGTGGCGCATCGCGACCTCAGCCACAACCCGCTGTTCCAGGTCATGTTCAACCACCAGGTGATGGATGATGGGCTGGGGGCCTCGGCGCTTGCCGGCCTGTCGATGACACTGCTGCCCGCGCCGACCTCGCGCGCCAAGTTCGACCTGGCGCTGGACACGCAGCAACATGGCGGTCAGCTCAGTGCCAGCTTGAGTTATGCCACCGACCTGTTCGACAGCGCTACTGCCGAGCAGATGTTCGCGCATTGGCAGAACCTGTTGTGGCGCATGAGCGCAGCGCCTGGCAAACCGATCGCCGAGTTGTGCATGCTGAGCGCTGACGAGCGTAACTGGCAGCTAGTGGACTTGAACCCTGGCCTGGGCCAGGCAGCTGAAGTGCGCACCGTGCATGGCCTGATACAGCAACAGGCTCAGCTGCGTCCCCACGCCCCGGCCCTGGTCGTGGCGGGCCGGCAGCTCGATTACCAGCAACTCAACCAGTGGGCCAACCGGCTGGCTGCTCGCCTGCATGAGGCCGGTGTCGGGCCTGAAGTGCGTGTCGGTATCGCGCTTGAGCGCTCGGTCGAGATGCTGGTGTCGTTGCTGGCCGTGCTCAAGGCCGGCGGCGCCTACGTGCCACTGGACCCGACCCACCCGCGTGAGCGGTTGAGCTACATGATCGAGGACAGCGGCGTGGCCCTGGTGCTGGCCCAGCCCCATCTGCTGGCCAAGCTGCCGCTACCTGCCGCTGTCGCGGTATTGCCGGTCAGCGCCGATGGCGCCGAACTGCAAGGCTACCCGGCACACGATGCCCATTACCCGGTGGCGGCGGGCAACCTGGCCTATCTGATCTACACCTCCGGCTCCACTGGCCGGCCGAAGGGCGTGGCGGTCACCCACGGCCCACTGGCCATGCACTGCCTGGCCATCGCCGAGCGTTATGGCATGACCCCCGAGGACCGCGAGCTGCAGTTCGCCTCGATCAACTTCGACGGCGCCCACGAGCGTTGGCTGGTACCGCTGGTTTCCGGTTCACTGCTGATGCTGCGCGACAACGATGCCTGGGATGTCGAGCGCAGCGCGCGCGAGATTGCCGAGCATGGCATCACCATCACCTGCTTCACCCCGAGCTACCTGCAGCAGCTGGCCGAGCATCTGGGCGAGGCGGGGGCAGATCTGCCCATCCGCTCCTACACCGTGGGCGGTGAAGGCACCAGCCGGGCCACCTTCGAGCAGATCCAGCAGGTGCTGCGCACACCACGCATCATCAATGGCTATGGCCCGACCGAGACCGTGATCACGCCGTTGCTGTGGGCGGTCTACCTGGGCAGTGGTTTCGAGGCGCAGTACATGCCGGTGGGCACGCCCGTCGGTGCGCGTTCGGCCTATGTGCTGGGCAGCGACCTGCAGCTGTTGCCCGCGGGCGTGCCCGGCGAACTCTACATCGGCGGTGAAGGGCTGGCACGTGGTTATCACCAGCGCCCAGGCCTGACTGCCGAGCGTTTCGTCGCCGACCCGTTCGGCCCGCCAGGCGGCCGCCTTTACCGTACCGGCGACCTGGTGCGCCTGCGTCATGATGGCGTGGTCGAGTACCTGGGCCGGGTGGATCATCAGGTCAAGGTGCGCGGTTTCCGCATCGAACTGGGTGAGGTGGAATCGTGCCTGATGGGCATGGATGAAGTGCGTGAAGCGGTGGTCGCCGTGGCGGGCGAAGGGCGCGGATCGCGCCTGGTGGCCTACCTGGTGCTGGCGTCGGGGTTGCAGTGGGAGGCCGCGTTGCGTGGCCAGGTGCTCGCCCGCCTGCGCCAGGCCTTGCCGGAGTACATGGTGCCCGCGCACCTGCTGGTGCTGCCGGCCATGCCCTTGAACCCCAACGGCAAGCTTGACCGCCATGCCTTGCCAGCCCCCGTGCTGGACCGCTCCGAGCATTACCGGGCGCCGGTCACGCCGCTGGAAATCAGCCTGGCGAAGCTCTGGGGCGAGTTGCTGGATGTGGAAGAGGTCGGTCTGGATGACAGTTTCTTCGAGCTGGGCGGCAATTCGCTGCTGGCCATGGAGCTGGTGCGCCGGGTGCGGGTGGCTGCACTGGACGGGTTCACCCTGAGCCTGCGCGAGCTGATGACCACGCCACGTATCGGCGAGTTGGTCGGGCGCCTGCAAGGCACTGCCAGCCAGACCCCGATGCTCTTGCTCAATACCCCGGCGCCAGGCGCCACACCGCTGTTCTGCCTGCACGGCGTGCATGGCTCGGTGTTCGATTACCTGCCGTTGGCCAGGCGGCTGCAGCCGCAGTGGGCAGTGCACGGCATCCAGTGCCGGATGCTGTTCAACGCAGCCTGGGTCGACACGGATGTCGAGTCCATGGCGGTCGACTACTGCGATTACATCCGCGCCGTGCAGCCGCAGGGGCCGTACTGCCTGCTCGGCTGGTCGCTGGGTGGCGCCTTGGCGTTGCAGGTGGCACGCGAGCTGGAGGCGCAGGGGCAGGTGGTGGCCTTCGTCGGGCTGCTGGACAGCTATCTGCCGCAGACCGACCAGCAGCAGCCCTGGGATGAGCGTTTGCTGAGCCTGCTGCTGGCGCTGGGCGCTGAAGAGGGTGCCAGCCGCACGCTGTGCAGTGGGTGGCAGGGGCCTGAAAAGGATGAGCAACTGCTGTTCGGTGAGCCAATGACGGCCGTACTGGGCAACCTGTCGGCGCCAATGCTGGCCAACCTTGCCATTGGCGAGCGGGTGGCCATCGTGCGTACCACGCTGCAGCTGGATCGGGTCGCGATGGCCATGAAGGTTTTGCCAGGCACTCGGGTGAAGCCGACCTGCTGGTGGGCGGCAGGGCGCGAGGCAGCGGCGCAGTCGCGCCTCGATGGTCACTACAGCACGGCACTGCGGCATTTCAACGTCAACCGTGGGCATTTCGATCTACCGCAGGATGAGCAGTTGATCGATGCGGTGGCCGGGCAATTGCTGGGGGTTGGTGTTGAGCGCGATGAGGCCGCATTCGAGGCTTGACCCCTTTAGGCCAGGCGCCGAAGCCCTCAAGGCGAACACCTCGCAACCCAACCACATTTCCATCGCTCGCAAAAAAGCCCGCCGAAGCGGGCTTTCTCAATCAGCTTCAGAAGTCAGCTCTGAGCGTCACGGTGTAGTTGCGTGGTTCGCCATACACGTTGCTCGCGTTCAGCCAGCCGATCGAGGAGTAGTACTTCTTGTCGAACAGGTTATTGCCGTTGAGAGCAACGCTGAAGTTCTGGTTGATCTGGTACGCCACGCGGGCATTCCAGATGGCGTAGCCGGCCTGCTCGATCTTGTCGATGCCGTTGGTGCCGCCCTGGTTGGTGTTGTGGTTCTTGCTCTGGATGCTGGCACCGGCACCGACAGTCCACTGGTTCAGCTCGCCAGGCAGGTTGTAATCACCCCAGAAGCGCAGCAGGTGGCGTGGCGTGTAGCTGTTGAAGGTCGCGCCGGACGCCGTGCTGCCATCACCCGGGTCGTTGAGAAACTTGGTCGAGGTGTAGGTGTAGCCGGCGAACAGCTGCAGGCCGGCCAGCACTTCGCCGCTGATTTCCGCATCGAAGCCTTCGGCGCGTACCTTGCCGCCTGCCACGTAGCAGTTGGTTTCACCGTCCTGCCCGCACACCGAGTTGTAGTCGTACTGGGCGCGGTTCTTCTGGTCGACGCGGAACACCGCGAAGCTGGTGTTGACGCGGCCATCGAGCAGTTCGCCCTTCAGGCCGATCTCATAGTTGGAACCCTCGATCGGCTTGAGTGGGGCGAGGTCTTCGGTCAGTTCGGTCTGCGGCTTGAAGATGTCGGCGTAGCTGACGTAGGCCGACCATTGATCGTTCAGCGCATAGATCAGGCCGCCGTACGGGGTGACTTCGCCGGTTTCCTTGGCATGTGACGGGTCCGGCGATGCCGTGGTGAAGCGCGTCAGTTCATAGTCGTACTTGTAGTTGCTGACCCGTGCGCCGAGCACCAGGGTCAGCGGGTCGATCAACTTGTAGCGCATCACGCCGTACACGCCATTCTGGCGAATCTTGGCCTTGGAAACACCGGCGTAGGTGGTGCCGAGCATTTCATCCAGGGTGGGTTCGCGAGGCGAGACCGGGTCGTAGATGTTCATTGGGCCGAGGTTGAGCAGGCCGCCTTGCAGGTCGTCGGTGCGCAGGTCGCTGGCGTTGGCACCCACCACCACCTCGTGCTCCAGGCCGAAGGCGCGCCATTTGCCGGTGAGGTTGATGTCGGCGCCCTGGTTGATGTTCTCGAAGTCGTACAGGTAGGCACGCGACTGCATGCCGTTACCGGTGGCCGGGTCGACGGCGCCACGGCCGAAGCTGTAGAAAATGTCGTTGGTCTCGCGGATGTAGCTGCCGGAGGCTTTCAGGCGCCAGTCTTCGTTGAAGTCGTGGGTGATATCGGCGAAGTAGGTGGTCTGCTTGTTGTTCCACTTGTTCCAGTCGGCACCGGTGAAGGTCGAGCGGCCGACGTTCACCGCGCTGCCGTCCTTGTTGCGCGGCAGGCCGCCGAAGTAGGGCGTCGAGTGCAAGTCTTCGACGCTGGCGCCGGCGGCGACCGTGGTCGAGTCGCTGAGGTCGTACTCGAGAATCCCGTACAGCACGTTCTTGCGGCTTTCTGCCGTGTCGTAGAAGTAGTCGCGGTCCTCATGGCCGGCGACCAGGCGCCCGCGCAGGCGGCCATCGGCGGTCAGCGGGCCGCTGGCGTCGATGGTCTGGCGATAGGTGTCCCAGGAGCCGGCGCTGGCGGTGATAGACAGGGACGGCTCGGCCTTGGGGCGCTTGCGCACCAGGTTGATCGCCGCACCCGGGTTGCCGCTGCCTTGCAGCAGGCCGTTGGCGCCGCGCAGGATCTCGACGCGGTCGTACAACAGGGTGTCGGAGGTGAAGCTGCTGCCGATGCCGTAGTAGCGGCGGTCCAGCGGCACGCCGTCGTACTGGATGGTCTCGACTTCGAAGCCGCGCGAGTAGATGTACTTGCCGCCGGACGGGCTCTGGTAGGTGGTGATGCCGGTGGTTTTTTCCAGCACCTGGTCGAGGGTGTCGAGGCGCTGGTCGTCCATCGCCTTGCGAGTGACCACGCTGACCGACTGCGGGATGTCCTTGAGGCGATGGGTGCCTTTGCCGATGGTCACCGCGTTGGACGTGTAGCTCCCCGAGTCCTCGGTGGTGGCATCGAACTGGCGCCCGGAAATGTTCACCGGGGCCAGGTTCAAGGCGGACGCATCGGCAGGCCCGCTCAGGGTGATGGTGTGGCCGTCGAGCTGGTAGGTCAGGCCGCTGTCGCGCAGCAGCAGGCGCAGGGCCTGTTCAGGCTCCATGTTGCCCTTGACCGCTGGCGCCGGGGTGTTGTGCACGGCGTCCGGGCTATACAGCAACTGCAGATTGGCCTGCTTGGCCAGGGTATTGAGCGCCCCTACCAGCCCCTGCGAAGGGATATCCAGCGCGACCGGCTCGGCTTGCGCTGCCATGGACGTTGCCAGTGCACAGGCCAGCAGCGACGGTGGAAGAATGGCCAGTGTTTTCCTGCGAACCGCCCGGGCGAGCGGCGAAACCGTGGTAATGGTCATGCGGATACTCAGTGTTAGCAGATAGATTACTTATGAGAGTTATTTGCATTTATGTAACGTACCGGCGCCCCAGAACCGGAAAAATCAATGTGAAAATGTTGTGATTTCTTCCTCCACCCGCTTGCCGTCGCGCAGTCGCAGCAGGTGATCGGCTACGTCGAAGTAGCGGTCGTCGTGGCTGATGACGATGATGGTCTTGCCCAGGCGCTTCAGCTCCGGCAGCAGTTCGGTGTAGAAAATGCGCCGGAAGGTCGGGTCCTGGTCGGCGGCCCATTCGTCGAACACCAGCACCGGGCGCTTCTCCAGCCAGGCGTTGACCAGCGCCAGGCGCTTGCGCTGGCCGGTGGACAGGTCGGTGGTGGTGAAGGCGCCATCGCGGATCTGCACCTTGTGGGCGATCTCCAGGCGTTGCAGGTACTTGCCGGCGTCGTCGGGCAAAGCCTGGCCGCCCTGCAGCAGGTCATCGAACAGGTAGTAGTCGGCGAACACCGTGGTGAACAGCTGGCGGTAGTCGTCGCGGTTGCTGGCGGTGACGGCCTGGCCGTCCAGCACGATCTGGCCTTCATGGGGGGCGTACAGGCCCAGCAGCAGCTTGATCAGGGTGGTCTTGCCGCAACCGTTCTCGCCGACGATGAACAGGATGTCGCCCTGTTCGACGCGCAGGTTGATCGGCCCCAGGGCAAAAGGCGCGGCACCGTCCACCGGCGGGAAGGCGAAGCGCACATTGCGCAGTTCGAGGCTGCGAATCTGCCGGTCGGGGACTTCAGGGGCGTCGAGCAGCAGGTGCGGTTCGGGCGACGAGAACTGGGTCGACAGCTCGGCAATGCGGCGGAAGGCGATTTGCGCGCGGCTGACGATGGGCAGGGTCGAAACCAGGTGCTCCAGCGGCCCCTTCATGAACAGCAACACCAGCACGAAACCGCTGGTGACCTTGGGGTCGGTGATCAGTTGGGCCTGTTGCAGTGCCAGCACCAGCCCGATGACCACGAAGAACAGCATCGAGCCCAGGCTCTTGGCAACCACGAAGATGTTGATCGAGCGGATGTGGGTATCGCGGATGAAGTTGGCGGTGCGGCTGATGCGCTCGTCGAACATGCGCTGGCGGCGCGGGCGGCTGATGCGCAACTCCTTGGCCCCGGACGCGACACCACTGTAGTGCCGCTGCATTTCGTCTTCCGCCTCGCGGGCCGCATGGAAGCCACGGATACCGCGCACCCGCGCGATGTACTGCACCGCCGTGCCGATCAGGATGGCGCAGGCGGTGATCAGGAACATCGGCCAGGACAACTGGGCCAGGTAGCCGAGGCAGCCCAGCGTCACCGACAGCGAAATGGCCAGCGGGGCAAAGGCGAAGGCGAAGTCGCTGATGGTGTCGACGTCATGGGTCAGCACCGGGATCAGGCGGTGGCTGCGGTAGCGTTCGATCTGCTCGATGGGCGCGCTGAGCACCTTCTCGCCGAGGTCGCGGCGCAGCCGGGCGATCACATGCTGGCCGACATAGTTGGTGCCGATATCCGAGGCGATGGAGGCGCACAGGGCGAGCAGGCAGATACCGCCGAACGCCAGCACCACGCCCCAGGTGATGGCACCGGGGGCATGCAGCAGGTTGTTGATGTTGGCGAGCAGCAAGGTGATGCACAGGCCGCCGACGATCCCCAGCACGACGGCCAGGGCGACGATCAGTCGGTAAGGCTTGAGCAGGCCGAGGAGTTCGCGGAGAGCGCCAGGGGTCGATCGGTTCATGGTGAATTCCTGGTGGGTACGCGGATGCGGTTTCGGCGCTGCGCGTGCGAGCGCCGTGTGGGCTGGTTGCCCAGTGAAAAGACGTGTGAGGGGGGCTGTGATTTAGCTGGCCCGGGCCGTGCGCCCGGGCAAGTCGGTACCGCGTGCGGTACCGCGCAGAGGGGTGTCGCTCAGAGCTCGCGGGCTACCCGGAAGCCCAGCCAGTCGCCACGCACGTAGGGTTCGCGGTAGTTGCGGTTGCCGGAGCGGGAGAACACCGGGGCTTCGCTGTAGTCGTTGCCGCGGATGTGGTTGTACTCGCAGTTTGCTTCCATCCACGCACTGCCATCGGCAGGTGCGCCGACGTAGCTGTCGTGCCGGCAGTCGGCGACCCATTCGTAGACGTTGCCGTGCATGTCGTAGAGGCCGAAGGCGTTGGCCGGGAAGCTGCCGGCAGGCGAGGTGTAGTTGTAGCCATCGGCCGCGCCGTAGGTGTTGGCGTGCTGGGCGATGCTGTATTCCTTGCCTTCATCGAAGGGGAACGGGAACGGGCCGCTGGAGCCTGCGCGAGCACCGTATTCACGCTCGGCTTCGCTGAGCATGCGGTAATGCTTGCCGGTCTTCTTCGACAGCCAGGCGACGTAGGCCTTCACCTCGTCGTAGCTGATGCACACCGCCGGTTGGTCCGGGCCTTGCGGGTAGCTGGGTTTGCCGTTGGTGCAGCGGCGGCCCGGGCGGTCGTCACCGTCGGGGAGGGTGACCTTGGCATCGCGCTGCCAGGCCTGCAGCTGTTTGGCCTGTGCCTGGAACTGGCTGATGGCAAAGGGCTTGGCAAAGGTGACGGTGTGCATCGGGCCTTCGTCCGGCTGGCGGCCGACTTCGTCGTCAGGCACGCCCATGGTGAAACTGCCGGCGGGCAGCACGACCATTTCGGGGCAATCCTTGCAGTCCTTGAAGGTCTTGCCGGGTGCGTGCGCGTCGCTGGCAAAGGCCGGGGCGCCGGCGAGCAGGGCGGCCACCAGGGCCAGGGGCTTGAACATGTGCATGGCGGTTCTCTTGAAAGGCGAAAGGTCAGGCGAGTTGCGGGGCGAGGATGGCCATCACCCGGTCGATCTCGGCTTCGTCGTTGAGCAGGCTCGGGGCCAGGCGCACCACCGGGCCGACGTCACGGTCGACGGCGTCGCTGATCACCTTGTTGGCCATCAGGTGGCGGGCAACGGCGTCGCAATCGCGGCCCTCGACGCGGAAGAAGGTGAAGCCTGCGGAAAGCTGGCGGCTGCGTGGCGTCACCAGCTGCACCTTGCGGTGCTCGGCGAGGCGCTGCTTGAGGTAGTCGTTGAGCTGGTGCACGCGGGCCTGGACATCGGCCTTGCCCAGCTGCAGGTGCAGTTCGAATGCCTTGCCCAGGGCCAGGCGGTGGTCGAAAGCGTGGTAGCCGCCAGGGGTCATCAAGGTGCCGAAGTTCTCGCCCTTGGTGAAGGTCGGCAGGCTGGGCACCAGGTACGGCTGGGGCTTGGCTTCGCGGGCGATGATCACGCCGGTGCCGCGTGGGCCGAACAGCCACTTGTGGGTGCCGGCGATGAAGTAGTCGCAGTTGAAGTCGGCGAAGGTCACGTCCTCGATGCCGAAGCCGTGCACGCCGTCGACCACGTAGATGATCCGGTCCTGCTCGTCACGGTTTTGGTTTAGCGTTTTCACCAGTTCGCCGACTTCGCGGATCGGCAGCTTGACGCCGCTGCCGGACTGCACCCAGGTCATGCCGAGCACACGGGTTTCCGGGCGGATGGCCTGGCGGATATTGCCAAGCATTTCGTCCACCGAGGCCAGCTGAGGGTCCTTGAACAGCGCCACCCGGCGCACCTGGGTGCCCATCAGCCGTTCGCGGTAGGCCAGGCGGGTGTTGGTGGAATAGTGCTCGTGGGCGCTGACCAGGATCTCCTTGCCCGGCGCCACCTGCAGGCCGCCGTAGATCATCGACAAGCCTTCGGTGGTGCTGCCGGTCAGGGCCACCTGGCCTGGTTGCACGCCGAAATAGCGGCCGGCCCAGGCGCGCACCTCATTCTCATAGCCCCAGAGCTCCTCGCGGTCCCAGTCGACCATTTCGCCCGGGTTCTGGTCCAGCCGCGCGCGGAAGCGGGCGATGGCCTCGCTGACCACGCGGGGGTGGGAGGCAAGCAGGAAATTGCAGAAGTGCAGGTAGGCCGGGTCCAGGTCGAACTGCTGGCGCAGGGCTTGCCATTTGTCCTGGCCGGGTTTTGCCACAAGGGGGGCGGCCAGTGCGTGCGTAGTAAAACTGCCAGTCAAGGGCAGGGCGGCGGCGAGCAGACCAGCCTGTTTGAGAAAGCTGCGACGGTCGTTCATCAGCCGCGCTCCGCTTGCGTGTCGGCACCAGGCTTGGCCAGGCGTTGCACCTGTTCCCATACGCGCAGGAAGTTGCCACCCCACAGCTTGGCGATGTCGGCGTCGGAGTAACCGCGCTGGATCAGTTCGGCAGTGACATTGCGCGACTCGCCGACGTTCATCCAGCCGGTGACGCCGCCGCCATCGTTGAAGTCGGAGGCGATGCCGACATGGTCGATGCCGATCTTGCGCACGGTGTAGTCGATGGCGTCGACCATGTCCTTGACCGTGGCGCGGGGCTCTTCGTCGAGGATGGCGTACAGCGCGCTGGCGTACTCGCCGAACTTCTGCTCGGGCCAGATCGAGATGATTGCGTCACCCGGCATCAGGGCGTTGGCCAGGCCGTTCAGTGGCTGCAGGTCGAAACGCTTGCGCAGGGCGTTGAGCTTGTCCAGGGTGCCCTGGCTCAGGGGTTTGAGGTAGGCCGGGAAGCCCACCACCTGCACCACGCCGCCGCTGTGCTTGATCGCTTGCAGTTCGTGGTCGCTGAGGTTGCGCGGGATGTCCACCAGCGCACGCGGGGCCGAGTGGGAGGCGACCATCGGCGCGCGGCTCAGGCGGGCGACATCTTCCAGGGCCAGGGTGGACATCTGCGAGACATCGATGATCACGCCCAGGTCGTTGAGCCGGCCCACGGCCTGTTCACCCAGTGGTGACAGGCCGCCGAGGGCGTCGGGGGTGTCGTTGAGGAACGGCAGCGGGCGCGAAGAGTCGGCCCAGGCGTTGTTGCCCACGTAGCTGAAGCCGAACATGCGCATGCCGCGTGCGGCCCAGGTGTCCAGGGCATCGAGGTCGTGGCCCAGCGGGTAGGCGTTGAGCATGCTGAGAAAGATCGCGAACTTGCCTTCGCCGTGCAGGCGTCGGAAGTCGGCGGGGGTGTAGGCGATGGCGACCTGGTTGGGGTAGTCGCGGACCATGCCGGTGAGGATCTTGTAGCGCATCTCCTGCTGTTGGCGCGCTTCATCGACGAACGCGGCGGTCGGGCGATGGGGCGCGTTGGCGCCGTTCCAGATTTCCGGCCAGCCGAAGATCGTCAATGCCGCGCCGGAGAGGCGCCCGCGCCCGGCCTTGACCAGGTCGAACTGGCCGCTGCCATCCTTGTCGGCCTCCTTGCCTTCGGTGCCGAAGTTCAGCGGCACGGTGATATGGCTGTCGAAGGAGATGATGCGTTCCTGAAGTTCTTCGGCATGTTTGATCACCTCACGCGGGTAACCGGCCGGCAGGTGGATGAAGAAGTACCAGGCTGCGGCGCCCGCAAGCGCGAGGATCAGCGCCAGGGCAGCGAGGTAGGGGGCCTTGCGCAAGCGTGTCGTGTTCATTGCCATCCCGTTGGTTGCAGGGTCGATGCGATTGCGGCAGCCGCGATCACGGGGCTTGCCTGTCACGGAGGGACGAGAGCGGCAGCGGGAAATTTAGCGGCGTGCTGCCGGTAAATTTGCCGCGCGGCGTCTCGTTCTAGCTCGATAGGCGTGGCTGACACGGATACGGATGTGGCGATGAGGTTTTCCAGGCGTGGGTTCATGGTGGGGCTGGCGGTAGCCGGGGCGGCGGGTTCGGCAGCGTGGTATGCGCGCCAGCCGCGCGACCATGATGAGAAGCTCAAGAAAGACGAGGTGGAGACGCCCGGCGAAGCCACGGTAGAGGCCGCCACCGATACTGGCGTGCACCTCGCCGACAAACTGCGCGGCATCTGGGATGTACGTTTCAGTGGTACCGAGGCCGGCCTGGACGGCCTGCCGCTGCAGGGCGTGCAGATGCTGCTGGATGTCGGCCCGACCGGTCGCTCGCTGCGTGGCTTCATCGACGTGGCTGAACGCCTGCGCGGCACTGAGCAGCCCCGTTACCGGGTGCTCGGCGAGCTGGTCGCCGCCGATGCTGGCAAGGTCCGTTGGCGCCTGGTGCCGGATGGGTCGTCAGCGCCCAGCCATGAACTGGAGGCGACCCTCGATGAAGTCTGGGCATCCTGGGGCAACGCTGGCGCTGGCACCCTGACCGGGCGCATCCGCCGCATCGACCGGCCATTGTTGATGACCGAACCGGACAACCACTTCGTTGCTACCAAGCGTGCCTTCCCTGAGGCCCGCCAGGTCACGCCCCTTGCACCGGCGCTGATGGCCTGGCTGAACTCGCCCGAGCACCGCCTGTTCCACCAGGTGTGGCATGCCACCCGGGACAAATGGCACCGCCTGGCCGACGACAAGCGCGATGCCTTGCGCGGTGCTGGCTGGCAGCCTGGCCCGCGTGACGCTGAACGCGGCGCACGCGGGCGGCGCAAGCACCTCAATGGCTCAGGCGAAGACTTCTTCTTCATGCACCGGCACATGCTGGCGCACGCCCGCAGGTTGCAGCCTGACCTGCCGAACTGGGCGCAACTGCCGCTGCCGTCACCGCAGCTCGAGTACGACCGGCCAGGGTTTATCCGCTATCAGGAAAACCATGACGGCAACTCGGTGCCACCGGCCTGGATCGCGGCCAATGACCAGGAACTGAGCCAGTGGCTGCATGGCATCAAGGCGGCCGAGACGTTCTTCAGCAATTTCCAGGTCTGGGAATCGCAATACCAGGACCCGGACTACCTCAGCCGCCTGACCCTGGGGCAGTTCGGGTCGGAGGTGGAACTGAACATCCACGACTGGCTGCACATGCGCTGGGCCACCGTCACCCGCGACCCGTCCAACGGCGCGCCGGTGATGGGCGATCGCAACCAGACGGACTATGCGGCGCGCTGGTTCCGTGAGGAAAACGACTTCCTCGGCGACCCGTTCTCGTCCCACGTCAACCCGGTGTTCTGGCGCTTCCATGGCTGGATCGACGACCGTATCGAGGACTGGTACCGGGCCCATGAGCGGGCCCATCCGGGTGAGGTGCAACGTCGCGAGGTCAATGGTGTGTCGTGGTTTGCGCCGGGGCGCTGGGTGCAGGTTGGCGACCCTTGGCTCGGGCCGATGACCCATGGTTGTGGGGGGATTTCCGATGCCGGGGGCGGGGCTGGGGAGATGGAAGTGGAGGCGATGAAGCTGGCGTTGCGCATTGCCTTCAGTGGCGAGCGGGAGGTTGATGACCTGCTGCGGCGCACGCCGCGCAGGCCTTGGTATGCGCGGCATATGAAGTTGCCCGAGGGGGCGTGATGTGAGCAGTTTCTTGGCGGGAGGTTTGTGTAAAGGCTTGCAGGTGCCCGCCATGACAGGTTCAGTGCCTGTGAGATCGAGCGCCGCCCGCGCGGCGCTTGATCTCAAAACCGCAGAAGATGTCGAGGCGAACGAGTCGGCGCTTGATCTCAAAACCGCAGAAGGTATCGAGGCGACCACCTGTTGACCCCCACACACCTTACGCCGTTACTTGCAATTCCCCGCCTTGCGATACCCCGCCGCCTGCGCCTCGGCCTCCGTGCCAAACGCCACCTGGTTCTTCTGCGAAACCTGGCTGTACCCCGGGCAACCACTGGCCAGGTGATACACATGGCTATTGCGGTTGCCCACAACCGCGCCACCCGCCACCGCACTGGCCAGTGTCGGCTTGGCCGCCTCTTTCACCGCCGTAGCCGGCACCACAGCCGCGCCCTGGGGCGTATACCCCAGCGCCCACTTGCGCTCGCCGGTCACGAACGGGTTGTTGTGCCCCATGATCGCGGCAATTCGCTGATCACGCTGCTTCTCCCAGGCTGTCACCGGGTGCTGCTTGTCCCAGGCCATCAACACCTGTTGCTGCTGGCGCGACATGCTCAGCTTGTAGCGATCGAACATGTAGAACGTGGTGCGTGCCACCAGCCCCTTCACCTCGTCGCGCGGCTCGGCGGTTTTCTGCTGGAAATCGATCTTGGTGGTGCACTGGCCGTACTGCGGCGCCACGCCGGACACCATGCCGTAATTGAAGTTGCTGCGGTCACCGTTCACTTCGCCCACGGACGGGTAGAGGTTGAACAGGTCGGCTTCCATGGCGCGGAAGGTCGGGTCGCTGTCGACGCACTGCTCGCGCCCGCCGTTCTGCCAGCACTGGCGCTGGTGGCCGAAGGTCCAGGCCGGGACGATGTGCTCCCACTCGGTACGCTCGGCGCGAGTCTGCAGCTTGCGGGTTTCATAACCACAGGACTTCAGGTCGACGCGGCCGCCGGACTTGCCGACCCAGGTCCACTTGCAGCCACAGTACAACTCGCCCATGGCGCTGCTGCCCTGGTCGAGGTAGATCTTCTGTTTGGCGACCACCTTGGCTTCGGTGAAGGTAGCGGGGGGGGTGGCAAAGGCGGCGGGGATGGCGGCGAAGGCGAGTGCGACGGCGCAAAGCAGTTTCTTCATGAAAATACGTCTTAGGCTTACAAAAGAACGCGATTATACGGCTTGAGCGTTTTGATAGAAGTAATGAAAGGCTTGCGCTTGAGCGTTGCAGCGCTATCGTTTGCGGGTCAGGATTTTGTTGAGCGTGTCGTCATGCAAATTGCCCCGTCGCCTCTCAACGAGGCTGCCCGCCTGTGTTTTCTCGAGAGCCTGAACATCCTCGATACCCCGGCCGAGGAAACCTTCGACCGCATTACCCGCTTGGCCAGTGTGCTGCTCGATGTGCCCATGGCCCTGGTGTCGCTGGTGGACATGAACCGCCAGTGGTTCAAGTCGCGCCAGGGCGTGGAGGTTGCCGAAACCACGCGCGATGTGGCGTTCTGTGCCCATGCCCTGCATGCCGAAGACATCCTGGTGATCCCGGATGCCAGCGCCGATCCGCGTTTCGAGGACAACCCGCTGGTGACCGGCGGACCGCGCATCCGTTTCTACGCCGGGGTGCCGCTGCGCTTTGCCGGCGAACTGACCGTGGGCACCTTGTGCGTGCTCGACACCCGGCCGCGCCAAGTGTCGGAAACCGAGCTGGCGCACCTGCGCGACCTGGCGCGGATCGTCGAGCGCGAGATGCTGCACCGTAGCCTGGCCATCGACTCGGGCAGCGCGGTGCAGCAGGCGGAGCAGAGCGCCCTGGTGTCCTCCGAGGCGCGCTTTCAACGGGTGTTCGACAACAGCCCGACGAGCAAGGCGCTGGTTGGCCTGGACGGGCGCATCCTCGAACCCAACCGTGAGTTCTGCCAGCTGCTGGGCCAGGCCAAGGAACTGCTGGTGCTGACCCAGCTGCGTGCGCTGATCGACCCGCAAGACCTGGCCAGGCTGGACGAGCCTTGGCAGCGCATGGTGGCCGGCGAGCAGGACTCGCTGCTCGTCGAGGTGCGGCTGAGGACCGGTGACAACGCCGCACTGTGGAGCGAGCTGAGTGTGTCGGCGCTGCGCAACGCGCGCGGGGTCATCGAGCAAATGGTGGTGTTCGTGCGTGACATCAGCGAGCGCAAGCGCCGCCAGCAGCAACTGCAGCGCTACCAGGCGACCCTTGAGCAGCAAGTGGCGCAGCGCACCGAAGAACTGGCCCGCAGCCAGGAAACCCTGCAAGCCATCGCCGACAATATCCCGGTGCTGATCGCGCACATCGGCACCGATCTCGAATACCGCTTCAACAATGCCGTGTACCGCCAGATCTTCGGCGTCGAGCCCACTGAGCTCAAAGGCCGCAAGGTAGCGGATGTGCTGCCGCCGCAGGTGTACCAGCAGCTCTTGCCCTACTTCCACAAGGCCCTGGCCGGGGAGCGGGTCGAGGCCGACAACGTGCGCTACAGCCCTGACGATTCGCGGATCTGGCACGCGTCCTATGTGCCCGATATCCGCAACGGCAAGGTGGAGGGCTTTTTCGTCATGTCGCTGGACGTGACCGAGCGCAAGCGCAAGGAAAAGACCCTGCTGGACCAGGCCACGCTTGACCCGCTGACCGGGTTGCCCAACCGGGTGGCCTTGCACAAGGAGCTTGATTACGCCCTGCAGCAGCGGGCCGCCTTTGCCTTGTTCTTCATCGACCTGGATGGCTTCAAGCAGGTCAACGACCAGTATGGGCACGAAGCGGGTGATGCCGTGTTGCAGGCTGCTGCCGGGCGCATGCTGGCGATCATGCGAACGGATGACACGGTGGCCAGGCTGGCGGGTGACGAGTTCGTGGTCATCGCCCAGGCCGTGGCCAACCAGGCGTCAGCCCGGGACATCGCGCGCAAGCTGTGCGATGTGCTGTCGGCGCCGGTCGAGGTGGAGGGTGTTGATGTGGTCGTCGGTGCCAGTATCGGGGTCTACCTGAACCTGTCCGGGCATGATCCGCAGAGTGCCGAGGAGGCGTTGGCGTTGGCAGACAAGGCGATGTACGAGGCCAAGCGGGGTGGGCGGAACAGGTTCAGCCTGGTGGCCGATTGAACGGATGCTGGCTGACCCCTGAAGGCCAGGATGCCAGGGGCAGCCGGTCACAAACCCCAATACCGCAATCCCCACAACATCCCCATGCCCACCGCCAGGGTCAGCAATGTGCTGCGTGTGCGCCAGGCCACCAGCCCGGCCACGATCGCTGCCGGTATCTGCGGGTTGCCCCAGTCGATACCGGGCTGGCCGGCCTCGAACACCACGGCCGGCAGCACCAGCGCGGCCAATACACTGGCCGGCACATAAACCAGCGCGCGGCGCAGCATCGGCGGAATGCGCAAGGCACCGTAGAACTCGATGAACGACAGCCGTATCGCAAAGGTGCCCAGACCAATCAGGGCAAAGGTGATCCAGGGGTTGATGTCGGTCATGGCGCCTCCGCTGCCACGCGTGCGCCCTTGCGCAGCTGTTCGAGGGTCAGCCCGCTGACCACACCGCCTAGCGAGGCGACCAGCAAGCCGAGGTTGTAGGGCAGGTCGTGTGCCAGTACGGCCAGCGCGCCGCCAGCCACCGCTGCGCCCAGCATGGCCGGGTTACGGATGCCCGGCACCAGCAGCGCCAGGAACGACAGTGGAATGGCAAAGCCCAGCGACCAGGATTCCGGGATGCCGCTACCCAGGTACACGCCGGCCAGCACCGCCAGGTTCCAGCCGAACCACATCGGCAAGGCAGTCCCCAGGTAGTAGGGGAAGGCAAACCGGCCGAGGCCGTCGGCACCGAACTTAAGGCTGCACAGGGCGAACGACTGGTCGGAGAGCAGGTATGACAACGGCCAGGTCTTGCGCCGTGGCAGGTCGCTCAGGTGCGGGGCCAGGGCGGCGCTGTACATCAGGAAGCGCAGGTTGATCACCAGGGCGGTGACCACCATGGTCAGCGGCAGCGCGCCGCTCTGCAGCAGCTGCAGCACCACCATCTGCGCGGAACCGGAATAGAACAGCAAGGTCATGCCCATCGCGTCGAGCGGCGACATGCCCATGCCGATGGCCGTCACCCCGGTGATCAGGCCGAAAGGCACCATCCCGGTCATCAGTGGCAGAACGGCGCGCACTCCCTCGGTGAATGCGTGCATTGCGCTTTTGCAAGGCATGTGGGTTCCTTGGAAATTGGTCAGGCCCGCTCAAGGTAAAACCCGCATGGCTTGGTAACAACACATATTGATGATATTTCAGGCCTGAAGATACCAGGCCTGAAACCCTGTCGCGCGATTCACCCAGGTTTCAAACCAACTCGGCTTGCGTTGTCTGCCCGGCCAGCTTGGCCTGGGTCTTGATCTCGACGTCTTCCTTCATTCGCTGGGCGATCTGCTCATCGACCTTGGCCTGCTGCTCAGGTGGCAAGGCGTTGTATTCGTCCTCGGTCAGGCCCAGTTCCTGGAGGATCTTTTCCTTGATCTTCTCTTCCGGCGACTTGGCCATGTAGTCGTGGAAGGCCTGCACGGCATCACCGCTTTCCTGGGTGCTGGCGCCGGCCTGCTGGCGAGCGGCGAGGTCAGGGTTCTGCAGCATCACCTTGAGCTTGGCGAAGGCTTCTTCGCGGGCATCGTCGGCATTCTGCTGCGAAGTGCTGCCCTGGCTGTTTTGCTGTGCGGACGCATTGCTGGTGGCCAGCGGCGCACGGAACGGCACCAGCTCGGATTGCGCCTGGTCATGGTTGATGCGCTGCTGCTGGTGCACGGTGGCCTGCCAACCCAGGCCATTGAGGGTGATTGCCATGTTCTCCTCCTTGGACGTTGCAAAGCCTGGGGAGTGGGGCAAAACCCATGCCAGCCGTGCAGGCCGCGAAAATAGGACGTTCAGGCTATTCCGGTGGCCGGCCACCAGGCATATGCTTGCCTGTCAGAGGAAGCACGTTGCCGCCTGCGGCACACACAAGCACTGTCGGCAGCACCTGATCGGGGCGCAGTTGCTGGACACCAGGGAGAGCGTCCATGAGTCAGGAAGCAATGCCGGCACCTGCCGGCTTCAGTGAACAGCAGCTGGCCACGCTGTTCGAGTTGATCAGCGATGGTATCTGGGACTGGAATGCCAATACCGGCTACGTTTACCGCAACCCCGGCTGGTATGCCATGCTCGGCTACCCAAGCCACTCCAAGGCCAACACCGTGCTCACCTGGGAAAGCGTGATCCATCCCGAGGACTATCCACGGGTGATGGCGCATTTCGAGGCTTATATCAACCAGCGCAACGAGCGCTATCTGATCGAGTACCGCTGCCGCTGCCACGATGGAAGCTACCTGTGGATCGAGGACAGTGGCCATATCATCGAGCGCAACGAGGATGGTTCGGTAGCCCGCATGCTCGGCGCGCACCGCAATATCGATGCGGGCAAGCGCCTGGTGGCGCAGCTGGAGCAGAAGAACCATACGCTGGAGACGCAAGTGGCCGAGCGCACCCGTGAGCTGTCCTGGGTCAACCAGCAACTGCAGCGTCAGCTCGACGAAAACCGCCTCCTGGCCGAGCGCGATGCGCTGACGCGGATTGCCAATCGCTACCGGCTGGAAAAGACCTTGCAGCAGGAGTGCGAACGGGCCAAGCGCTTCCGCCAGCCGTTGGCGCTGATAGCCATGGACCTGGATGATTTCAAGCCGATCAACGACCGCCATGGCCATGCCCGGGGGGACGAGGCGTTGGTCCAGGTAGCGGACAACCTGCGAGCCAGCCTGCGCGAACTCGACCTGCTGGCGCGCTGGGGCGGCGACGAATTCGTCATGGTGCTGCCGCAGACCACGCTGGGCGAGGCGCTTGACCTGGCGGGGCAGTTGCGGCGGGTGATGGAGCAGCTCGAGCCGGTGGGGGAATGCCGGCTGACCATGAGCTATGGCGTGGTGCAATGGCAGGATGGCGAAAGCCGGGAAGATCTGCTGGCCCGGGCGGACAAGGCCTTGTACCGGGCCAAGGATGCAGGCAAGAACACGATTCGCGAGTGAGCCGGTAGCGGATGAAAAAAGACCCGCGGCGCCAGGGGCGCAGCGGGCCAAATCGGCCTTGGCCGCTTCAGTGTCAGATATGCAGTGCGTGGCCCAGCGCGCGCAATGCCGCTTCCTGCACCGCTTCACCCAGCGTCGGGTGAGCATGGATGGTCCCGGCCACATCCTCCAGCCGTGCGCCCATCTCCAGCGACTGGGCAAACGCCGTGGACAGTTCCGATACCGCCACGCCCACCGCCTGCCAGCCCACGATCAGGTGGTTGTCGCGCCGCGCCACCACGCGCACGAAACCGCTTTTCGATTCCAGGCTCATGGCCCGGCCGTTGGCGGCGAACGGGAACTGCGCGACGATGCAGTCCAGCCCTTGCTGGCTGGCTTGCTCCGGGGTCTTGCCGGCGACCACGACTTCCGGGTCGGTGAAGCACACCGCAGCAATGGCCGCAGGCTCGAAACGCCGGCTCTTGCCGGCAATGATTTCGGCCACCATCTCGCCTTGCGCCATGGCGCGATGGGCGAGCATCGGTTCGCCTGCCACGTCACCAATGGCCCAGACGTTGCGCATGCTGGTCTGGCAGCGCTCGTCGATGGCGATGGCGGCGCCGTTCATCTTCAGGTCCAGGCATTCCAGGTTGAAACCCTGGGTCCGTGGTCGACGGCCCACGGCCACCAGCACACGGTCAGCCTCCAGGCGCAGTTGCCCGCCCTGGCCATCGCTGGCCAGCAGGCAGCCGTGCTCGTAGCCTTCGACGCTATGGCCCAGATGCACGGCGATGCCCAGCTTCTTCAGCGATTCAGCCACGGGCGCGGTCAGTTCGCTGTCATAGGTCGGCAGAATGCGCTCGCGCGCTTCCACCACGCTGACCTGCGCGCCCAGCTTGCGGTAGGCGATACCCAGTTCCAGGCCGATGTAACCGCCGCCCACCACCACCAGGTGCTTGGGCAGGGCCTTGGGCGCCAGGGCTTCGGTGGAGGAAATGATCGGCCCGCCGAGCGGCAGCATCGGCAGTTCGACGCTATTGGAGCCGGTGGCCAGCAGCAGGTGCTCGCACTGGATGCGCTGGCCGTCGACCTCGACCTGCTTACCGTCGAGGATCTTCGCCCAACCGTGAATCACCTTGACCCCATGCTTTTTCAGCAAGGCGGCCACGCCAGTGGTCAGGCGGTCGACGATGCCGTCCTTCCAGGCCACGCTCTGGCCGATGTCCAGGCGCGGGGTATCGACGCTGATGCCCAGGGGCGACTGCCCGGCAAAGCGCGCAGTCTGGTGGAATTGCTCGGCCACATGGATCAGCGCCTTGGAGGGGATGCAGCCGATGTTCAGGCAGGTGCCGCCCAGGGCCTGGCCTTCGACCAGCACGGTGGGGATGCCCAGTTGCCCGGCGCGGATGGCGGCCACGTAGCCGCCGGGGCCGCCGCCGATGATCAGCAGGGTGGTGTCGAGGATCTGGGTCATGCTCACTCCAGGAACAGACAGGCAGGTTGTTCGAGCAGGCCACGCACGGCCTGGATGAACTGCGCGGCATCCATGCCATCGACCACCCGGTGATCGAACGAGCTGGACAGGTTCATCATCTTGCGCACCACGATCTGGCCGTCGATCACCACCGGGCGCTCGACGATACGGTTGACGCCGACGATCGCCACTTCCGGGGTGTTGACCACCGGTGTACTGACGATGCCACCGAGTGCGCCGAGGCTGGTCAGGGTGATGGTCGAGCCGCTCAGTTCTTCACGGCTGGCCTTGTTGTTGCGTGCGGCGTTGGCCAGGCGCGCGATCTCGCCGGCATTGGCCCACAGGCTGGCGGCCTCGGCATGGCGCAGCACCGGCACCATCAGGCCGTTGTCACCCTGGGTGGCGATGCCCACGTGCACCGCGCCGTGGCGGGTGATGACCTGGGCCTCGTCGTCATAGGTGGCGTTGATCTGCGGGAAGTCGCGCAAGGCCACCACCAGGGCGCGGACCAGGAACGGCAGCAGGGTCAGCTTGCCACGCGTGTTACCGTGCTTGGCATTGAGCTGCTGGCGCAGGGCCTCCACGGCGGTGACGTCGATTTCTTCCACGTAGCTGAAGTGCGCGACACGGCGCTTGGCGTCCTGCATGCGCTGGGCGATCTTGCGGCGCAGGCCGATCACCTGCACCTGCTCACTGTCGGTGCGCTTGGCATAGCCACTCGGCGCCTGGCCGGCAGGGCTGTGCGGCTTGCTCATGAAGGCGTCGAGGTCTTCATGCAGGATGCGCCCGGCCGGGCCGCTGCCATGCACGTAGCGCAGCTCGATGCCGGCATCCAGGGCGCGCTTGCGCACCGCCGGCGAGGCCAGCGGCTTGTCGCCCGGCTGGCGTGGCACGATCGGGGCTTCAGCGTGCTGCTCGGGGGCCTGGTAGGCCGCCGGCTGTGGCACTGGCGCTGGCGCTTCGGGCTTGGGTGCAACAGGCGCGCTGTGCGCTTCCACCGGTTTGGCCTGCGGCACATCCACATGGTTGCCGCTGCCTTCCACTTCGATACGGATCAGCTCGCTGCCGACCGCCATCACTTCACCTGGCTGGCCACCCAGGGCCAGCACCTTGCCGCTGACCGGCGAAGGGATTTCCACGGTGGCCTTGTCGGTCATGACATCGGCCACCACCTGGTCCTCGGCGATCACGTCGCCGACCTTGACGAACCATTCCACCAACTCGACCTGCGCGATGCCTTCGCCAATGTCCGGCATCTTGATGACGTGCGTGCCCATTCAGACCTCCATGACCCGTTTCAATGCCGCGCCTACCCGCGAAGGGCCTGGGAAATAAGCCCATTCCTGTGCGTGGGGGTAGGGGGTGTCCCAGCCGGTGACGCGCTCGATCGGCGCTTCGAGATGATGGAAGCAGTGCTCCTGCACCAGCGACACCAGTTCGGCGCCGAAGCCACAGGTGCGGGTGGCTTCATGCACGACCACGCAGCGGCCGGTCTTCTTCACCGAGGCGACGATGGTCTCCAGGTCCAGCGGCCAGAGGCTGCGCAGGTCGATGACTTCGGCGTCGACGCCGGTCTCCTCGGCAGCCACCTGGGCCACGTAGACCGTGGTGCCGTAAGTCAGCACGGTGACATCGTTGCCAGGGCGGGTGATCGCTGCCTTGTCCAGCGGCACGGTGTAGTAGCCGTCCGGCACGGCGCTTTGCGGGTGTTTCGACCAAGGCGTGACAGGGCGGTCGTGGTGGCCGTCGAACGGGCCGTTGTACAGGCGTTTGGGCTCGAGGAAGATCACCGGGTCGTCGCACTCGATCGAGGCGATCAGCAGGCCCTTGGCGTCATACGGGTTGGACGGCATGACCGTGCGCAGGCCGCAGACCTGGGTGAACATCGCTTCCGGGCTCTGGCTGTGGGTCTGGCCGCCATAGATGCCGCCGCCGCAAGGCATGCGCAGGGTCAGCGGGGCGATGAACTCGCCGGCTGAGCGGTAGCGCAGGCGGGCCATTTCCGAGACGATCTGGTCGGAGGCCGGGTAGAAGTAGTCGGCGAACTGGATCTCCACCACCGGGCGCAGGCCATAGGCGCCCATGCCCACGGCAGTGCCGACGATGCCGCTTTCGGAGATCGGGGCGTCGAACACCCGCGACTTGCCGTATTTGGTCTGCAGGCCTTCGGTGCAACGGAACACGCCGCCGAAGTAACCGACGTCCTGGCCGTAGATCACCACATTGTCGTCGCGCTCGAGCATGACATCCATGGCCGAGCGCAGGGCCTGGATCATGGTCAGTGTGCTGGTGGCCATGGCGGTTTCCGGGTTGATGCTGTTGTTGTGATCGTTCATCTCAGACCCCCAGTTCCTGGCGCTGACGGCGCAGGTGGTCAGGCATTTCCTTGTACACGTCCTCGAACATCGAGGCCGCGCTCGGGATGTGGCCGTTGGCCAGGGTGCCGTACTGCTCCGCTTCCTTCTGCGCGGCGATGACCGCGGCTTCGAACTCGGCGGTGGTGGCCTGGTGTTCTTCTTCGGACCAGTGGCCGATCTTGATCAGGTGCTGCTTCAGGCGGGCGATCGGGTCGCCCAGCGGGAAGTGGCTCCAGTCATCGGCCGGGCGGTACTTGGACGGGTCGTCCGAGGTCGAGTGCGGGCCGGCGCGGTAGGTGACCCACTCGATCAGCGAGGGGCCCAGGCCGCGGCGGGCACGTTCGGCGGCCCAGCGCGAGGCGGCGTACACGGCGACGAAGTCGTTGCCGTCGACCCGCAGCGAGGCGATGCCGCAACCTACGCCACGGCCGGCAAAGGTGGTTTGCTCGCCGCCGGCGATGGCCTGGAAGGTGGAAATCGCCCACTGGTTGTTGACCACGTTGAGGATCACCGGGGCACGGTAGACGTGGGCGAAGGTGAGGGCAGTGTGGAAGTCCGACTCGGCGGTGGCGCCGTCGCCGATCCAGGCCGAGGCGATCTTGGTATCGCCCTTGATCGCCGAGGCCATGGCCCAGCCGACCGCCTGCACGAACTGGGTCGCCAGGTTGCCGCTGATGGTGAAGAAACCGGCTTCGCGCACCGAATACATGATCGGCAGCTGGCGGCCCTTGAGCGGGTCGCGCTCGTTGGACAGCAGCTGGCAGATCATCTCCACCAGCGACACGTCGCGGGCCATCAGGATGCTCTGCTGGCGGTAGGTGGGGAAGCACATGTCGGTGCGGTTCAGCGCCAGCGCCTGGGCGCTGCCGATGGCTTCCTCGCCCAGGCTCTGCATGTAGAAGGACATCTTCTTCTGGCGCTGGGCAACCACCATGCGGCTGTCGAAGATGCGCGTCTTGAGCATCGCGCGCATGCCTTGGCGCAGAATCTGCGGGTCGATGTCTTCAGCCCATGGGCCTTGGGCATTGCCTTGATCGTCGAGCACGCGGACCAGGCTGTAGGACAGGTCGGCGGTGTCGGCAGCATCGACATCGATCGGGGGTTTACGGACTTTACCTGCGTCGTTCAGGCGCAGGTAGGAGAAATCGGTCTGGCAGCCTGGCCGGCCGGTGGGCTCGGGCACATGCAAACGCAGGGGGGCGTACTCGTTCATGCTTTTTACGCTCGCTCGGATGTTGTTTTTGTGAGCTCTGAAGCGGCCGCCGCTGAGTACCGGCTTGTGACTGGTAGGTCAGCGTCATTTACATCTTAGTGGCAGGGCAGAAGAATTTTTCTCTCAAGTTGATTGCCTTTGCCTGGCAGGGGAGATAAACATTCCGGATAAACACAAAAAACCGGTGAATTTGTCTCATGCGCAAGCTCGATCGTACCGATATCGGCATTCTCAACAGCCTTCAGGACAACGCTCGCATCACCAACGCCGAACTTGCGCGTTCGGTGAACCTGTCGCCGACGCCGTGTTTCAACCGGGTCAAGGCGATGGAGGAGTTGGGGGTGATCCGCCAGCAGGTGACCCTGTTGTCACCGCAGGTGCTGGGGCTGGATGTGAATGTGTTCATCCATGTCAGCCTGGAGAAGCAGGTCGAGCAGGCGCTGCACCGCTTCGAGGAAGAGATCGCCGAACGGCCCGAGGTGATGGAGTGCTACCTGATGACCGGTGACCCTGACTACCTGCTGCGGGTGCTGTTGCCGAGCATCCAGGCGCTGGAGCGCTTTCTCGATTACCTGACACGGTTGCCGGGGGTGGCCAACATCCGTTCGAGCTTTGCCCTCAAGCAGGTGAGGTACAAGACCGCTTTGCCGTTGCCTTCGAATGGCATGACTTTGCGGGAATAGTGGTTGCCTGCACCGGCCTCTTCGCGGGCAAGCCCGCTCCCACAAGTACTGCACAGCTTTCAGGCCGGTGGTGTTCCTGTGCGAGCGGGCTTGCCCGCGAAGCAGGCGACGCGGTCCTGAATGCAGGTGCTTGATATTTTAAACACCCCAAGCCTATGTTGTGGTCAGCCTATAACAACAAGGACAAGCGTCATGACCACCGCCGCCCATCGCTCGCCCGCCGAGCTCCTGCAGGGCATCGACCAGATCGAATGCGTCACCCCCGACCTCAACGGCGTCCCCCGCGGCAAGGTGATGACCGCCGAAGGCTTCCTCGAAGGCCGCCGCCTGCAGATGGCCCGGGGTGTGCTGCTGCAATGCATCATGGGTGGCTACCCGCCGGCGCGCTTCTACGGCAGCGATGACGGCGACCTGGCGCTGGTCGCGGAACCCGCGCAGATCCACCGCCTGCCGTGGAGCGAGGAGGGTTTGGCGCTGGCCATCTGTGACGCCAACGAACTCGATGGCCGGCCTTCGGGGCTGTCGACGCGGGGGCAGCTCAAGACAGTGATCGCCCGTTACGCCGCCCTGGGCCTGGCGCCGGTGGTGGCGACCGAGCTGGAGTTCTTCGTCTTCGCCCCCAACACCGATCCGCAGCAACCCTTTCTGCCACCGGTTGGCAAGGATGGCCGCCGCGAGCTTGGCCATTCGGCCTTCAGCGTCAGCTCCAACAACGGCCTGCGCCCGTTCTTCCAGGAGGTGTACCAGTGCATGGCGGCCCTGGGCCTGCCCCGTGACACCTTCATGCACGAAATGGGCGTGAGCCAGTTCGAGATCAATCTGTTGCATGGCGACCCGTTGCTGCTGGCCGACCAGACCTTCCTGTTCAAGCACCTGCTCAAGGAGGTGGCGCTCAAGCACGGCCTGAGCGTGGTGTGCATGGCCAAGCCGTTGGCGCATACCCCGGGCAGCTCGATGCACATTCACCAGAGCCTGGTGGAGATCGCCAGCGGGCGCAACGTGTTCAGCGACGCGAAGGGCCAGCCGACCGAGACTTTCTACCATTTCATTGGTGGCCAGCAGGCGTGCATGGCCGACTTCACCGCGCTGTTCGCGCCCAACGTCAACTCCTACCAGCGGCTGTGCCATCCGTATGCCTCGCCGAACAACGCCTGCTGGTCCGAGGACAACCGCGCTGCCGGCTTGCGCATTCCGGCCAGTGCCCCGGTGGCCCGGCGGGTGGAAAACCGCCTGCCCGGCGCCGATGCCAACCCTTACCTGGCCATCGCCGCCAGCCTGGCCGCCGGCCTGCACGGCATCGCGCAGCGCCTGCAGCCGACCCCGGCGATCCAGGGCGAGTTCGAGGTGCCGGAACACCTGAGCCTGCCGTGTACCTTGCATGCCGCCCTTGATCGCCTCAAGCGCAGTGCCCTGTCGCGGGAACTGTTCGGCAGCGAGTTCATCGAAGGCTACATCGCCAGCAAGACCCTGGAACTGACGGATTTCTTCAACGAGATCACCCCGTGGGAGCGACGCGTGCTGGCGGCACAGGCCTGATCGCGACACGACCGGCACTGGACGCGCCCCTGGCTGGCTATTTGTTGGGCAGGGGACTGCGCCGTGGCCATTTTGCTTTTATGCTTGCCAGCAAGCCAACGCCACCTGACCAGGGAGTTCGACGGGACGTATGCGAAACATCTGGAAGCCCTTTCAGTCGTTGTATTTCGCCGCCTTGATGATGTTGATCGGCTCGGGCCTGCTCAGTACTTACCTGGCGCTGCGCCTGGCGGCCGATCATGTCGACAGCCTGTGGGTGGGTGCGCTGATGGCGGCCAACTACTTCGGCCTGGCCGTGGGCGGCAAGGTCGGCCATCGGCTGATCGGCCGGGTCGGGCACATCCGCGCCTATGCCACCTGCGCCGGTATCGTCGGCGCAGCGGTGCTGGGGCATGGGCTGACCAGCTGGTTGCCGGTGTGGGTCGGGCTGCGGATGATCGTCGGCCTGGGGATGATGTGCCAGTACATGGTGATCGAGAGCTGGCTCAACGAGCAGGCCGACGCCAAGCACCGTGGCGCGGTGTTCAGCGGCTACATGATCGCTTCCTACCTTGGCCTGGTGCTCGGCCAGCTGATCCTGGTGGTGCACCCGCAACTCGGCCCGGAACTGCTGATGCTGGTCGCCATGTGCTTCGCGCTGTGCCTGGTGCCGGTGGCGATGACCCGGCGCATCCACCCGGCGCCGTTGCGCCCGGCACCGATGGAGCCGAAGTTCTTCATCAAGCGGGTGCCGCAGTCGCTCAGCACGGTGCTCGGTTCGGGGCTGATCGTCGGTTCGTTCTACGGCCTGGCGCCGCTGTATGCCTCCAGTCAGGGGATGTCGACCGAACAGATCGGTCTGTTCATGGGGTGCTGCATCTTTGCCGGGCTGCTGGTGCAGTGGCCGTTGGGCTGGTTGTCCGACCGCTATGACCGGGCGGTGTTGATCCGCAGTGTGGCGGTGGGCCTGGCGCTGGCCTCGGCGCCACTGGCGTTTCTGCCGAGTGTGCCGTTGGAGGTGCTGTTCGGCATCGGTTTCGTCATTTCGTTGTTGCAGTTCTGCCTCTACCCGTTGGCCGTGGCGTTCTCCAACGACCACGTGGAAAGCGAGCGGCGGGTGTCGTTGACCGCCATGCTGTTGGTCACCTACGGCGTGGGTGCGTGTATCGGGCCGTTGGCGGCAGGGGTGCTGATGAAGGTGCTGGGGCCGCAGATGCTCTATGCCTTCTTCGCATTCTTCGCCCTGGTGCTGGTGTGGCGCATTCGGCCCAAGGCGGTTACCGGCCTGCATCAGGTGCAGGATGCGCCGCTGGGCCACGTGGCCATGCCAGCGGCGGGTTCACCCCTGTCGGCGGCGCTCGACCCTCGGGTGGATGAGCAGACCGTGCAGGAGGTGATGCAGGCACCGGTTGCGGCGGAAGATACCGAGGCCGAGGAGCAAAAGGGGGCAAAGGTGGCCGCCGAGACAGAGGCCGAGGTGGGCAAGTCAGGTTGAGGCTCGGTGTGCTGGCTGGGCGGGGCTCATCCCCGAGCAGCCAGTTGGCGCAGGTTGGCTCAGGCCAGTGTCACGTTGCGCAAGGTGAACTTCAGAATGTCCCCTTCAAGGTCTCCTGCATGCGATTGCGTAACAGATTGGCCGGGTTGAACGCGTCGATGATGCGCCCCGCCACATGGGTGCCGTACAGGCCCAGCCAGCCATCGCCGATCTGGCCATGGCGGCAGTGAAGTTCTGCGGTGAAATTAGCGTGAATCATCAAGCCTCCTGTGCACCGATGCACCTGGAAGTGGGGGCCTGCAACGCTAGGCAATCGCCTGTGGCGCCATCAGCTGGAAGTGTTTCAACGCTGTCGGTCGATCAAGAACGCCACGTGTGGGTGGCGTTTTCGGGGTGAAGTCTGCGACAGGTTGCCAATGGCTTGAGCTGGATTTGACAAGGTTGGTCGTCTGCCATCTATCTGGCTGTCAGGCGCTGCGGATGTCGCGCAGTTTGAAACGTATCTTCTTGGACTGGGCTTCTTTGTTCACGCTCACATAGTCGGCGTATGAAATACTTACCGTCGCTCGTTTGCCGATTTCGCCGGAGGGTGAGATAGATTCGTGCCTGTAAGATTCTATCGACATTGCCTGGCCATGTCGGTCCAGCAAATGGAACTCAACATTTTCCAAGGTCTTCAAATCACCGTCCCATTCGGTCAGTGTTCGAATTCGCCAGCGTGGATCCGGGCCACGAGAGTTGGCCGCCAACACATAATCCACAAGCCTGCCGACCACGCCTATCCCGTAGAGCCCCACCCACCCGCTAAGGCTTGTCTGGACCAATGCGCCGGCATAGGCCCAACCCTCTGCTGCACTGATGTGGTAGGACCTGTCCCCGTTATGTTCACCTTGCAAGGTGAACTTAAACCTGATGGATGTGAACTTGTCATGATTATAAGGGCATAGCCAGCCATCCAGTCGCGGGTTCACGGTGGAGTCAACCACGCCTATCGTTCCTTTATCTGAACCCAGTATCGCCGTGAAGTTGGTAGAACTCATGAAACCTCCTGCTCAAAGGGCACCCGGTAGTGAGTGCGAGCAGGCACGATAGGAGCAGGGTTGTGCTTGGGGCAGCAGGAAGCTTGGCCAGTGTGGGGAAAGGGACTTGACACTGTGGATGGGCAGGCGGGGCAGAAGGTAATGCAGACACCCCATGCGCTTGGTGTGTATGGACTTCGCAGCACAACGGCAGGGTGCTGCGAAGCAGGTCGCTGCTCAGGCTCGCTTGCTGTGCACTAGCCTGAACCGAGCCGGTTCATACCTGTCTTCATCCTCCGCATAGAAGTAGATGAAGCTGTGGGATCTACCGGGCGTTCCTTTTCTGAATTTGGCGCTGTGCGTGTATGCCCTGACTGACATCGCATGGCCGTCGCTGTTCAGCAGCTGAAATTCAACAGTGTTCAAAGTGTTGAAATCACCGTCCCAGTCGGTCAGCTTTTTTATTCGCCAAATAGGGTCCGAGCCAAACGGCCTGGCAGTGGCTACATAATCCACAAGCCTGCCGATCGCGAACCCTTGCATCCCTATCCACCCATTCATGCTTTCCCGGAGCATTGCGCCGGCATATTCCCATCCCACTGCGGCAGTGATGCGGTAGTTGATACCGCTCTCATCTTCTCCGAGGTAGGTAAACAAGAACCTCATGGGTCTGTAGTGCTCATGCGTGTCAGTACATAGCCAGCCGTCCAGGCGCGGATTCAGCGAGTCAACTATTCCAACATCTGGGTATTGCCTGTATGACGGCCCCAGTACCATTTCCATTTGAGCCGTAAAGTTGCCGGGGTACATAAAACCTCCTACTCACAATGCACCCGGAGGTGGGTGCGAGCAAGCAGGGTCGGCGAGGGGGAGGGCTGAAAGCAGCAGGAAGACTTTTAGGGTGAAGGAAAAGCGGTTGAGGGGGTGGGCGTTGAAAAGACGCCCATCCGCGCCGGGATCAATAATCGTCCTTGTCGAACCGCCGCGCCTCGCGCTGCAGCTGGTAGACAAAACTCTCGACCTTGCGCTGCGCCTGGCCATTGAGGTTATGGAAGCGCACGCCGGCGAAGGTGGTGTTGATCCGCTCTTCGAAGTGCAGGTGGCGCAGCTCGACCATGGTGTCGACCAGGCCCAGTGGGTTGCTGGCCTTGAAGCGCTCGTACACCTGGCCCAGTTGCAGGCGGTCCTCGACATTACCCTCGAAGCGCAGCTTGCAGCCGGTGGCAGAAATGTCCAGCAGCTTGCCGCGCAAGGCACCGTTACCCTTGAGGAAGCTGCCGTCAAGCATGATGTCGACCAGTTGCGAAAGCTTCAGCGCGGCGCGGAAGGCGTTGCGGCGCTGGTGGTAGGTCATCTCTTCCGGCATCGCGCCACGGTAGCAGCGGTGGCCGTCGACTTCGCTGATCTTCAGCTCGTGATTGCATTCCCAGGCGATGCGCACGCCGTCGTGGAAGCCTTCGACACGGAACGGTTCGCCGTTCTCGATGAATTTTTCGCCGTCGCGCGGGATCATCTCGTCCAGCGCCAGGCTATTGCTGTCACGGTCCACGTGTACCACGTAGCTCTGGAACCGCTGGCTGCGCTCATGGAAGGTGATGATCAGCGGATCATGGCTATCTTGCAGCTGGCGCAGGTTGGCCGCGATCTCCAAGGGCGTGTTCAGCACCTTTGGCGGTTGCGGGGCATCGGTTTCATTGAACACGGGTTTTCAATCTCCAGGCAAAAACGACACACGCAAGTAACGGCATTTTGCCAGTATGTTCCGTGCCTTGATAGAAGTAATCACACTTGGCTGAGCGCCCGGGGCTTGGCAAGTGGTGAAGTGGCGCCACGGCTGTCGTAGAGCGACGGCGCTTCGCCGCCCTGGAGGATTCTGATCTGGTTGGCCGTGACGTGTTGCTGCACCTGGATGATCCGGCCATTGGTCTCGTTGACCTTCTGGCAGGCGTCCATCAACTGGGTCAGCACATCGAGCTGCTGCATGATCAGCTCGCCGTTGTCCGATTGTGCCGCCAATGCCTGCACGCCGGCGCGGTTGGCGCTGAGGCCGAGGCTGGTGAGCAGGTTGTTGCGGCGCATGCCTTGCTGCTCGAGCAGGACGATCAGCGACTGCTTGCGGGCCAGGATGCCCTCCAGCGGCGCCATGTCGCGCCCGTGCAGAGCCACCGACTCCTGCTGCAGGAGGTCGAGCAGTTCCTGGGTCGGAGCGATGTCGTCTTCGATCAGTTGCAGCAAAGTGATGTCGTGCATGGCTAACTCTTGGCTTTACATAGCGTCCGTGAAGTCAGCGCGCCGAACGGTCAGCGCTGGGCTTCGAAATCGAGCAGTTTGCTGGCGACCCGGCCGGCATCGACCTGGTAGCTGCCGTCTGCGATCGCCTGCTTCAACTGCGCCACGCGGGCACTGTTGACGACGGGCTGGTCGCGCAGCTTGTCGCTGACCTGTTGCAACTGCTGGGCCTCTTGGCTGAGGTGTACCGCTTCTCCGCTGGCGCTGGCGCTTTTTGGCGCTTCTTGGGTTTCGCCGGTTTTCTCGGCGTTGCCGGACGTGGCATTGCCACGAACGCCGCCCGTGATGGACGGAGAGTTATTCAAACGACTGAAGTCGATGACCATGATCAGAAACCTCTGGGTATTTGGACGCTTGCCTTGTTTTCGGCCAACCCGAAAGAAACTTTAGGCACAAATGCATCGCCGCCTGTCAGCAAGCTCGCCAACCCGTTTCCGCACAGTTTAGAAAAAGCAGTTGCACACCGCCAGCGCAATCTACATGGCGACCTCGACCTGGCCCGGGCCGGTGACCCGGGCCTTCACCACCCGCTGCGAATTGAGGTTGCGCACCCGGATCTGTTCGCCCTGGCCGCCCTTGGCCAAGGCTTCGCCAGGCATGCGCACGCTCAAGGGGCCACTGCGCGCGGTGATCACCACATGGTCGCCCTTGCGCACCACCTCGGCTTGCTCCAGGTGTTGCGGTGTGAGGACCTGGTCGAGCACCGTCGGGCGCAGCATCTTCATGCCCACCGCCTGGTCGAGCTCGGTGAGAAAGCCTTGGGGCAGCGTGCCGACATCGCGCTCGCGCAGGGCCACGTCGCCTTCGCCGACCACGTTGTCACGCTTGAGCGGGCGGGTCACCACCACCACGTCGCGGAACAGCCTTACCGTGGCCGGCACGAAAATGGTCCACGGCGCGCTGCCGTCGCAGCGCACCCGCACGGTCACCCGGCCCAGCGGTTGCGCGGGGCTTTCCAGCGAGGCGTCCAGCTGTTGGCTGCACAGCGGCATGCGCAGGCGCGGGTCGAGTGGGTTGACCTGGATTTCGTAGCGCCCCGGGGTCTGGGTGGTGGCCAGGTAGTCCTCGACGCTGAATTCAAGAAACCCTTGGGTGACACCGATAAGCTGTTCAGGCAAGGTAACCGCGTCCGCCAGCGTGCGAACGCCGGGTGCCAGCAGGCACAGCACGGCGAGCGAGCCGCTCAGCAGGTGCGTCAGTCGTCGGAAATTTGTCGTTTTCGTGTACATGGCGCTCAAAAAAGCAAAGCCCGTGCCGACTTGGTGGTCACGTAGCACCAAAAAAGGCAGAAAGCATAAGGAGTCAGGCATGGCGGGGGTAATGGATTCAGTCAACCAGCGCACGCAGCTGGTCGGGCAGAATCGCCTGGAGTTGCTGCTGTTCCGTCTCAACGGGGCGCAGCTTTACGGCATCAACGTGTTCAAGGTCCGCGAGGTGCTGCAGTGCCCGGAGCTGACCGTGCTGCCCAAGTCGCACCCGGTGGTGCGCGGCGTGGCCAACATTCGCGGGGCGACCATCCCGATCCTCGACCTGTCGATGGCGACCGGCCTGCCAGGGTTGCAGGAAGAAACGCGCAACAGTTTCGTGATCATCACCGAGTACAACACCAAGACCCAGGGCTTCCTGGTGCATTCGGTCGAACGCATCGTCAACATGAACTGGGAAGAGATTCATCCGCCACCCAAGGGCACGGGCCGCGACCATTACCTGACCGCGGTCACCCGGGTCGACAACCGCATGGTCGAGATCATCGACGTGGAGAAGGTGCTGGCCGAAGTGGCGCCGTCGTCCGAGTCGGTGTCTGCCGGCGTGGTCGATGCCGAGGTGCAGGACAAGGCGACGCTCCTGCGGGTGCTGACCGTCGACGATTCGTCGGTGGCGCGCAAGCAGGTCAGCCGCTGCCTGCAGACGGTGGGTGTGGAGGTGGTGGCGCTCAACGATGGCCGTCAGGCCCTGGACTACCTGCGCAAGCTGGTGGACGAGGGCAAGAAGCCGGAAGAAGAGTTCCTGATGATGATCTCCGACATTGAAATGCCGGAAATGGACGGCTATACGCTTACCGCAGAGATCCGCAGCGACCCGCGTATGCAAAAATTGCACATCTGCCTGCATACTTCGTTGTCCGGGGTATTCAACCAGGCGATGGTCAAGAAGGTCGGGGCCGATGATTTCCTGGCCAAGTTCAAGCCGGACGACCTGGCCCAGCGCGTGGTCGACCGGATCAAGGCAGCGCATTGAAGCAGCCGGGGGCATGCTCCCGGCACCAGTGATTGAAAAGAGGCGGCAGTAGTGTCTACGGGTAATTTAGAGTTCGAACAGTTCAGGGTCTTCCTGGAAAAAGCCTGTGGCATCCTGCTGGGCGAGAATAAGCAGTACCTGGTTTCCAGCCGTCTCAACAAGCTGATGGAGCAGCAGGGCATCAAGAGCCTGGGCGAACTGGTGCAACGCATCCAGACCCAGCCGCGAGGCGGCCTGCGCGAGCAGGTGGTGGATGCCATGACCACCAACGAGACCCTGTGGTTTCGCGATACCTACCCGTTCGAAGTGCTGAAGAACAAGGTCATCCCCGAGTTCATCAGGAACAACCCCGGCCAGCGCCTGCGCATGTGGTCGGCAGCCTGTTCGTCGGGGCAGGAGCCGTACTCGATCTCGATGGCCATCGACGAATTCGAGCGCAGCAACCTGGGCCAGTTGAAGATGGGGGCGCAGATTGTTGCCACTGACCTGTCCGGTTCGATGCTGACCAACTGCAAGACCGGTGAGTACGACAGCCTGGCGATTGCCCGTGGCCTGTCCCAGGAGCGCCTGCAGCGCTACTTCGACACCAAGGGGCCGGGGCGCTGGGCGGTCAAGCCGGCTATCCGCAGCCGCGTCGAGTTCCGCTCGTTCAACCTGCTCGATAGCTACGCGAGCCTGGGCAAGTTCGATATCGTGTTCTGCCGCAATGTGCTGATCTACTTCTCGGCGCAGGTGAAGAAGGACATCCTGATGCGTATTCACAGCACCCTGAAGCCCGGGGGCTACCTGTTCCTGGGTGCCTCGGAGGCGCTGAACGGGTTGCCGGACCATTACCAGATGGTCCAGTGCAGCCCGGGGATCATCTACCAGGCGAAGTGAGAACGGAGCGCCTGGGGTGCATGTCGGTGGCTCTGTAGCGCCCGTCAAACGAGCCGCCGTAAGGCGGCTCTCGATTTGCTGAACAATATGCTCAAGTCGGTACTTCCGAAAAAAAATATGGCTCTAGGTCAGTGAGTTGAGCAAGGAAAATCAAATGTTCAACTGCACTGATTTTTTTCAAGAATTTGAGAGAGTCAGAGCCGCCCAGCATGAGTGCTGGGAAAAACCCATACATTTCGTCATGCTTGAGGCTGCCCAGTTTTTCTAGGGCGGGCTTGAACAGATCGTTAAAGTCGTTCGACTCCACTCGTCTTGAAAGGATAAAACCCTGAAGCTCCGCATCCAGTTCCGCCTTTTTAAAACTGGTTTTATGGAATACATACTGAGAGCTAACGCTTGATATTGTTAGTGATGCTCCGGTTTTCTCGCCCCACAGGTAGAGGTCACCAAATGCGCTTCTGGCGATGAGGTGATAAGAATCTTGCGAGTGGAGTGGTGTGTTTTCTATCCACGACGCCACGACAGCTTCGTAATCCTGAGGGTTGACTAACCAGATAATGCCTTCCCCGTATCCTCCCCAGCCATGCTCGGCCCAGTACTCCAGAAGCTTAGGGGGTAGCTTGTCTTTGTAGCGTTCGAGGCTTGACGGAGGCACCTCTCTGCGGTCGATGGCGGGTCCAAAAATTTCGATGAACCTGGCAAAAACTTTATCCATCATGGGTGCCCTCTTAGCACTTGTGCAGTTTTGTGTTCATGCGTGTTGTGCTTCGAAGTTCTGCTGGAACCATCTCGGCTGCCCTTTTGAGGTTTGGTAGTTTCGTCTTCCATTGTGGTCCTATTACAGAGTTCACTTGGCGGTCGCCGAAATCGGAAATTTTATCCTTGCCGCCTGCTATGAGGTCAGGGTTGTGCAGCGCAGCTAGCACAGACATCCGGTTTTTGGCTTTTTCGATTGCGACCAATTCAGCGTCTAATGGGTCGAGTGTTTTTCGAAGCTCTTGTGCAATACTGATTCGGATGTCGTCCTCATAATTTACCCTCGCTTTTTGGGCAATTCCGGGATTTCGTTTGTTTGGGGACGTAACGCTCTCCAAAAACTCCTCAACCGTCATCCAGTTGAGCCCATCTTCTTGGCCATTCAACTGTCGTTTGAATTCCCCTGTCTTATACTCTGGCAATTTGCCAGTTTTAAAGCATTCGACGTGATGCAATGCCATGAAGCCCGGTCGGCTTTTCGTCGGCCCGTTGTCATTTTTGTGGGTGAACGGTACCTCAGGTTCCTGGCCGGCCATAGCTACCTTGCGCCGCTCCGGCACCTGCAGGTCCGGCCGTTTCTTCAGGGCCTCCTCATGCTTGAGCATCCATTGCCCAATCCTCGCGCCCTTCTTGCTGGCGGCCATTTCCTGAGCCAACACACCCGCATTGCCACCCCCGCGGGTGAGGTAGGACACCATGGCGCCCAACAGCAGCATCACCACTTCCACATGCCCGGTGGCAATGAAATGCGCGGCCTGATTGATGGCAAACGGGTTGTCCTGGCTGAACGCGTTCAGCCCCTGTTCACCGCGTGGGCCTTCCCAGGCGATACCGATGCCGTCCAGGTAGTACTCGCCGATGCGCGGCAAGCCGTCGACGAAGAACTCGGCGAGGGAGGCGATGCCCAGCACGCCGAGGATCCAGCCGCTGACCTTGAAGCCGATGGCGGTGCCTGCAACGCCGCCGGGAAATGCACCGACGCCGCCGGCGAAGGCACCGATGCCGGCACCGAGCAGGCCGCCGGTGAGGGCAGTGCCGGCGACGATCATCGCCATCTGTTCGGCGACGCCGAGCAGGTCGTTGAGGATGGTTTTGATGTCGAGGTCGGCGAAGCGCTGGCGCAGCAGTTCGCCCGCTACCCATTCGGCCTTGTAGAAAGCGCGCCGCACGCTGTCGACACGGCGCAGCTGGAGGGCCAGTGATGGCACCTCTTGGTTGAGGTAGGTACGGAAATGAGCGCCTCCCTGATAGCCCATTTCATCGGTGATGCGTGACTCGATATCGTGCCAGGTGGGCACGATGTGCCAGAGCAGCATGAGGCGTCTCCCTGCCAGTTTTGTGCAGGGGAATCACATCATGGGGTGGGGGTAGGACGTTCCTGAGTCAGTTGTAGGAAAAGTCGATTCGTTGCTGGTGGGGGACGTTCGGGATTGGGGGGGGGCTGCGAGGGGTACGGCTGGAGGGATTTGGCGATCTTGAGCGGCACACATCCAGCGCGATACACCCGCCCCAACATCTGACGTCAATTTTTTGATTTGCCGCTTTTGCCACCCGGCAATTGCCGCTTTCCCTTCGCCAGGCGGAAGCACTTTGCCGCTTTTCTGGCATCGCGCCATTACCTGAATCCGCCACAGCCCAGTATTTCCGGGCTTTGAAGAATGTGGCACAGCCCTTGCTATACCTTGCTCAACGAAATTCCGGCCAACCTTCGAAGGTTTCCCCGACATGAGCATCAGTTTCGACAAGGCGCTTGGCATTCACGAAAAGGCATTGGGCTTCCGCGCCCAGCGCGCCGAAGTGCTGGCCAACAACATTGCCAACGCCGACACGCCCAACTACAAGGCGCGTGACATGGACTTCTCTTCGGTGCTCGCCGCCGAGAGCCAGAAGCAGCAAAGCGGCCGCTTCGCCATGGACCGCACCAACAGCCGCCACATCGAGGCCGAAGGCCTGGCGATGGCTGACGACACCATGCAGTACCGCGTGCCGACCCAGCCGTCGATCGACCAGAACACCGTGGACGCCCAGATCGAGCAATCGAACTACACGGAAAACGCCATCGGCTTCCAGGCCAGCTTCACCTTGCTCAACAGTAAATTCAAAGGGCTGGTTTCAGCCCTGCGCGGAGAGTAATTCATGTCCCTTTCCAGTGTCTTCAACATTGCCGGCAGCGGCATGAGCGCGCAGAACACCCGCCTCAACACCGTTGCCTCGAACATCGCCAACGCCGAGACCGTGTCGTCGAGCATCGACCAGACCTACCGCGCGCGCCACCCGGTCTTCGCCACCACCTTCCAGAACGCGCAGAGCGGCGTCAGCCAGTCGCTGTTCGAGGACCAGGGCGAGGCAGGGCAGGGCGTGCAGGTCAAGGGCATCGTCGAAGACCAGAGCAACCTGGAAGCACGCTACGAGCCGAATCACCCGGCGGCGAACAAGGACGGCTACGTCTACTACCCGAATGTCAATGTGGTCGAGGAGATGGCTGACATGATCTCCGCCAGCCGGGCGTTCCAGACCAACGCCGAGCTGATGAACACCGCCAAGAACATGATGCAGAAAGTACTGACCCTGGGTCAGTGATAAGGAAGCCGGACCATGGCCATCGATACCACCAGCGGTGTAAACCTCAACGACGTCCTCGCGGCGTCCGGTGTCAGCACCGGTACCACCAAGAAGACCACCACCGACACCGCGTCCCAGACCGGCAACAGCTCGCTGGGCAAAGATGCGTTCCTGCAGCTGCTGGTTACCCAGATGCAGCACCAGAACCCGCTCGACCCGCAGGACAACGGCGAGTTCGTGGCCCAGTTGGCCCAGTTCAGCAGCCTCGAAGGCATTACCTCGCTGAACGAGTCGGTCACCAACATCACCAGTGCCATGGCTTCGTCCCAGGCGCTGCAGGCCTCGTCGCTGGTCGGTCGCTCGGTGATCGTGCAGAACGACAAGGCCGTGGTCGACACCGCCAACAGCTTCAATGCCCAGTTCGTCGTGCCGCAGGCCATCGATGGGGCGAAGATCACCGTCAAGGACAAGGACGGCAACACCGTCAAGACCATTGAGGTGGGTGAGCAGAAAGCCGGCTATGCCGACTTCATCTGGGACGGCACCAACGCCAGTGGCGAGAAGGTCGACCCGGGCACCTACACCTTCACTGCCACCACCACCGTGGACGGCAAGGCGGTGCAGATGAACACCCTGCTGCCGGCCAAGGTCACCAGCGTCAGCTTCAACACCACGGGCGAGATGGTGCTCAACCTCGCCGGGGTCGGCAAGGTTTCCCTGTCCGACGTACAAACCATCGGTATCTAAGGCCAGAACGGCACAAGGAGCAACAGCATGTCTTTCAATATCGGCCTTAGCGGTCTGTACGCAGCCAACAAGCAGCTGGACGTTACCGGCAACAACATCGCCAACGTCAACACCACCGGTTTCAAGTCCTCGCGTGCCGAGTTCGCCGACGTCTACGCCGGTGCCAACCGCCTGGGCGTGGGCAAGAACCAGGTCGGCAACGGTGTGCGCCTGGCCGCAGTTTCCCAGCAGTTCACCCAGGGTGACGTGAACAATACCGGCAACGTGCTGGACATGGGGATCCAGGGGCAGGGTTACTTCGTGCTGTCCGACAACGGCTCGATGGTCTACACCCGTGCCGGTGCCTTCCAGACCAGCAAGGACAACTACGTCGTCACCTCCGATGGCCTGCGCCTGCAGGGCTATGCCGCTGATGCCAACGGCAATATCAAGAAGGGCGTGCTGACCGACCTGCAGATCGACACCTCGGCGCTGCAGCCCAAGGCCACCAGCCTGATCGACCAGGGCATCAACCTGAACTCCTCGGCCAAGTCGATCCCGTTGCCATCGACGCCGCCAGTTGCCGGTGACATCGTCTTCGACCCGACTGACGAAACGTCGTACACGAAGTCGTTCTCGACCAAGATCTACGACAGCCAGGGCAACGAGCACACCATGGAGCAGTTCTATCGCAAGACCGATACGAACCAGTGGACCATGTACACCCTGGTCGACGGCCGCAATCCGATGGATCCGACCAGTGCTGCCCCGCTGACCGGCACCATCGGCTTCAACAGCGATGGCAGCGTCGCATCGATGGCCACTGACACCACCGGGGTGCCGGCCGGTGCCGAATGGAGCGTGACCAACAACACCTTTACGCTCAAAGGCTGGATCCCGGCCACCCAGGATGCCAGTGGCAACTGGATCGCCAACGGCTCCACCGAAAACACCGACGGCCTGCGCCTGTCGATGAACAGCACCACCTCGTACAACACCGAGACCGCGCGCATGTCGCAGTCCCAGGATGGTTATGCCACCGGCATCCTGTCGAGCCTGAGCATCGACTCCACGGGTGTGATGTTCGCCAGCTTCAGCAACCAGCAGTCGCGCGCCATCGGCCAGGTGGCACTGGCCAGCTTTGCCAACGACCAGGGCTTGCAGCAGATCGGCGGCACCCGTTGGACCGAGACCTACTCCTCGGGCATCCCGGGCATCGATGCGCCGAAGACCGGCACCCTGGGCAGCGTCGAGTCCAACTCGCTGGAAAACTCCAACGTCAACCTGACCCAGGAGCTGGTCGAGCTGATCAAGGCGCAGAGCAACTATCAGGCGAACGCCAAGACCATCTCCACCGAAAGCACCATCATGCAGACCATCATCCAGATGACCTGATGGTCGCTGGCTGAGCGTGTGTGGGCTGACCCCTTTCTCGTGAAGGGGTCAGTCGTATTTGCAGGAGGGATCATGAAAAGGCTGGTCATCACATTGATCGCCGCTTTTTGCCTGTATCAGGCCCAGGCCGGCACCGCGCCCTGGTGGCGCTGGGAGAGCCAGGTGGATGGCCGGCTGGTGTGCTCGCAATGGCCGCCGGGCGATGGCTGGAAGAAATTCGCAGGTCCATTCAGCAATGGCGGTTGCCGCGAGCCTTGATTGACCTGTGCTGGCCTCTTCGCGGGCGCGCCCGCTCCCACAGGTTTTGCGCGATCCCAGTGGGAGCGGGCATGCCCGCGAAGGCGTCGGTGCAGGATTGCCGCTATCGGCAATCCTGCGCCGGATAACCGGCGGCACCTCAATGGCAAAACCCCGAAAAAGCCCGTATTCACGGGCTTTTTCATGAATTTGAAAAGTTGGTTCGGAACTTGCTTTAGAGCCTGCACAGCCACGGCGAACGGCAAACGATCGTCAGTGCAGCGGAGGATGACTGTGGACAAGATGCTTTACGTGGCCATGACCGGCGCCAGCCAGAACGCGCTGGCGCAGAAGGCCCACGCCAACAACCTGGCGAACGTTTCCACCAATGGCTTCCAGCGTGACCTGGAGCAGGCACGCTCGATGCCGGTGTTCGGTGACAGCTTTCCGTCGCGGGCGTTTGCCATGACCGAACGCCCGGCCACCGACTTCAGCGAAGGGCCGATGGTCGAGACTGGGCGTGACCTGGACGTGGCCGTGTCGGGGCAGGGCTTCATCGCCGTGCAGGCGCCGGATGGCAGCGAAGCCTATGTGCGCACCGGCAGCCTGAACATCGACGCCCTCGGCGTGCTGCGTGCCGGCAATGGCATGCCGGTGATCGGCAACGGTGGCCCGATCGCCATTCCGCCAGAGCAGAAAGTCGAAGTCGGTGCCGACGGCACCATCAGCATCCGCTCGATGGGCGAAGACCCGCGGGTGATGGCCGAGGTCGACCGCATCAAGCTGGTCAACCCGGACATCAAGAGCATGACCAAGGGCCTGGACGGGCTGATCCACACCCAGAACGGCCAACCGGCTGCCGCCGACGTCAATGTGCGGGTGGTGTCGGGCTTCCTCGAAGGCAGCAACGTCAACGCCGTGGAAGAAATGACTTCGGTGCTGGCGCTGTCCCGCCAGTTCGAGCTGCACGTGAAAATGATGAACGCGGCCAAGGAAGGCGATGAAGCCATGGCGCGTGTTTTGCAAATCGGCTAACCAACTTTGAACGGGTGCCGTAAAACAGGCGCACGAGGAGAATACTGATGCTTCCGGCTCTTTGGGTCGCTAAAACCGGCCTGTCCGCCCAGGACACCAACCTGACCGTCATTTCCAACAACCTGGCCAACGTCTCGACCACCGGCTTCAAGCGTGACCGCGCCGAGTTCGCCGACCTGCTGTACCAGATCAAGCGTCAGCCAGGCGCGCAGTCGACCCAGGACAGCGAGCTGCCTTCGGGCCTGCAGGTCGGTACCGGTGTGCGCATCGTCGGCACCCAGAAGAACTTCCAGACCGGCAGCCTGCAGACCACCGAAAACCCGCTGGACATGGCGGTCAACGGCCGTGGCTTCTTCCAGGTGCTGCAGCCGGACGGCACCGTCTCGTATACCCGTGACGGTACCTTCCACCTGAACTCCGATGGCCAGATCGTCACCGCCCAGGGCTTTGCCCTGGAGCCGGCGATCGTGGTGCCGAACGACGCCCAGACCTTCACCGTCGGTCAGGACGGTACCGTGTCGATCACCACCGCCGGCAACCCGGCGGCACAGGTCATCGGCAACCTGCAGACCGCCGACTTCATCAACCCGGCTGGCCTGCAGGCGATCGGTGACAACCTGTTCCTGGAGACCGCCGCCAGTGGCGCGCCACAGGTCGGTACCCCGGGCCTGAACGGCTTCGGCACCACCCTGCAGCAGACCCTGGAAAACTCCAACGTCAGCACCGTGGAAGAGCTGGTGAACATGATCACCACCCAGCGTGCCTACGAGATGAACTCCAAGGTCATCTCCACCGCCGACCAGATGCTGTCGTTCGTGACTCAACAGCTCTAAACCCTAGTGCAGGTTCTACTCCCGTTACACCGTGAGGTAAGTGTCATGAAGCGTCTGTTGTCTGTGTTCGCCCTGGGGGGGGCGGTTGTGCTGGCAGGTTGCGTCGCGCCGACGCCGAAGCCGAACGACCCGTATTACGCGCCGGTTCTGCCGCGCACCCCGCTGCCGGCGGCAGCCAACAACGGTTCGATCTACCAGGCCGGTTTCGAGCAGGGCCTGTACACCGACCGCAAGGCGTTCCGCGTGGGTGACATCATCACCATCACCCTCAACGAGCGCACCTCGGCGAGCAAGAACGCAGGGTCGCAGATCCAGAAGAACAGCAAGGCGGATATCGGCCTGACCTCGCTGTTCGGCTCCAACCCGAACACCAACAACCCGTTCGGCAGCGGCGACCTGTCGCTGGAGGCGGGCTACAGCGGCGATCGCACCACCAAGGGCGACAGCAAGGCCACCCAGGGCAACACCCTGACCGGTTCGATCACGGTCACCGTGGCCGAAGTGCTGCCCAACGGCATCATCGCCGTGCGCGGCGAAAAGTGGATGACCCTGAACACCGGTGAAGAACTGGTGCGCATCGCCGGCCTGATCCGCGCCGACGACATCGCCACCGACAACACCGTGCCGTCCACTCGCGTGGCCGACGCGCGCATCACCTATTCGGGCACCGGTTCGTTCGCCGATGCCAGTCAGCCCGGCTGGTTCGACCGCTTCTTCCTGAGCCCGCTTTGGCCCTTCTGAGTACGGATGAACATGTTCAACCTTAGGCAGCTGATAGCCGCGACCCTGCTCCTGTCCTGCGCGTTCGGCGTCCACGCCGAGCGCCTCAAGGACATTGCCAGCATCTCCGGCGTGCGTTCCAACCAGTTGATCGGCTATGGCCTGGTGGTGGGGCTCAACGGCACGGGTGACCAGACCACCCAGACCCCGTTCACCCTGCAGACCTTCAACAACATGCTGTCGCAGTTCGGCATCAAGGTGCCGGCCGGCTCCGGCAACGTGCAGCTGAAGAACGTCGCTGCAGTGTCGGTGCATGCCGACCTGCCGGCGTTCGCCAAGCCGGGCCAGGTGGTGGACATCACCGTTTCGTCGATCGGCAACTCCAAGAGCCTGCGCGGCGGCAGCCTGCTGATGACCCCGCTCAAGGGGATCGACGGCAACGTCTACGCCATCGCCCAAGGCAACCTGGTGGTCGGTGGCTTCGATGCCGAAGGCCGTGACGGCTCGAAAATCACCGTCAACGTTCCGTCGGCCGGCCGTATTCCCGGCGGCGCTTCGGTCGAGCGCGCCGTGCCGAGTGGTTTCAACCAGGGCAACAGCCTGACCCTTAACCTCAACCGCCCGGACTTCACCACCGCCAAGCGCATCGTCGACAAGGTCAACGACCTGCTCGGCCCAGGTGTGGCCCAGGCCGTGGACGGTGGCTCGGTGCGGGTCACCGCGCCGATGGACCCGAGCCAGCGCGTCGACTACCTGTCGATCCTCGAGAACCTCGAGATCGACCCGGGCCAGGCCGTGGCCAAGGTCATCATCAACTCGCGCACCGGTACCATCGTCATCGGCCAGAACGTCAAGGTTTCACCGGCTGCAGTGACCCACGGCAGCCTCACCGTGACCATTACCGAAGACCCGATCGTCAGCCAGCCGGGGCCGTTCTCCAATGGCCAGACCGCGGTGGTTCCGCGTTCGCGGGTCAATGCCGAACAGGAAGCCAAGCCGATGTTCAAGTTTGGCCCGGGGACCACGCTGGATGAGATCGTCCGCGCGGTGAACCAGGTCGGCGCGGCACCGGGCGACCTGATGGCCATTCTCGAAGCACTGAAACAGGCCGGCGCCTTGCAGGCCGACCTGATCGTGATCTGAGGACGCCACGGATGAATTCGAAAAGCCTGGTCTCCAGCCACGCCGACAGCGGTGCCTACACCGACCTCAATCGCCTGAGTTCGCTCAAGCACGGTGACCGCGACAGCGACGCCAACGTGCGCAAGGTGGCCCAGGAGTTCGAGTCGCTGTTCATCAGCGAGATGCTCAAGGCCTCGCGCAAGGCCAGCGACGTGCTGGCCGACGACAACCCGATGAACAGCGAGACGGTCAAGCAGTACCGTGACATGTACGACCAGCAGCTGGCCGTGAGCATGTCCCGCGAAGGTGGTGGTATCGGCCTGCAGGACGTGCTGGTGCGCCAGCTGTCGAAGAACAAGGCCACCCCGGTCAACACCAGCCCGTTCCCGCGCATCGAAGGCAGCGCGCCGACGCTGTGGGGCAACAAGGTGGCCGAGCCGGTGCAGGCCACCTCGTCCACGGCCACGCGCAACGACGTCGCCGCGCTCAATTCGCGGCGCCTGGCGTTGCCGGGCAAGCTCACCGACCGCCTGCTGGCCGGTATCGTGCCGTCGGCCACCAGCCCGGCTGCAACCACCAACAGTGCCGCCGTGCCGGCCCGTGACGGGCAGCAAGTGGCCAAGGCCATCGCCATCCCGGACAACGGCCTGCGCATCACCGGTCGCGCCGTGGCGCAGCCACCGCTGGCGCCGAAGAAGGCCTTTGCCGACGGCGACGAGTTCGTCGCCACCATGCTGCCGATGGCAGAGCAGGCCGCCAGGCGCATCGGCATCGACCCACGCTACCTGGTGGCCCAGGCTGCCCTGGAAACCGGCTGGGGCAAGTCGGTCATGCGCAACAGTGACGGCAGCAGCAGCCACAACCTGTTCGGCATCAAGGCCAGCGGTAATTGGGAAGGCGATTCGGCGCGGGCGATCACCAGCGAGTTCCGCGACGGCCAGTTCGTCAAGGAGACAGCGGCGTTCCGCTCCTACGATTCGTACCAGGACAGTTTCCACGACCTGGTGAGCCTGTTGCAGAACAATTCGCGCTATCAAGATGCGGTGAAGTCGGCCGATAACCCAGAACAATTCGTGCGGGAACTGCAAAAGGCCGGGTACGCCACCGACCCGAACTACGCCAGCAAGATCTCGCAGATCGCAAGACAGATGAAGTCGTACGAGCAATACGCAGCGCTCGGTACCACAACGAAACTTTAAGGGCATGGAACCATGGCGAGTCTGATCAACATTGGTATGTCGGGGCTTGGCGCCGCGCAGTCGGGGATGTACACCCTCGGTAACAACATCGCCAACGCCGATGTCGAGAGCTACTCGCGCCAGCAGAACGTGCAGAAGACCAAGGGCGGCCAGCAGGTCGGCCAGGTGTTCATCGGCTCCGGCACCACCCTGGCCGACGTGCGTCGGGTGTACAACGCGTTCCTCGAGAACCAGCTGCGTACCACCACCTCGCTGAGCAGCGATGCCACCTCGTACCTGAATCAGATCACCCCGCTGGACACCGCCCTGTCGAGCAGCGACACCGGCATCACCGCTGCGCTGCAGAGCTTCTTCAGCGCCATGCAGGATGCTGCCGCCAAGCCGACCGAGGACGCCTCGCGCCAGCTGTTGTTGACCAGCGCCCAGTCCCTGGCCAAGCGTTTCAACACCCTGTCGGCGCAGTTCAACCAGCAGAACAGCGACATCAACGCCAACATGGCGTCGATCGCCGACAAGGTCAACGCCCTGACCAAGTCGATTGCCGACCTCAACGGCCAGATCTCCAAGATGACCGCAGTCAACGGCCAGCCCAACGACCTGCTCGACCAGCGCGATGGCGCCGTGCGCGAGCTGTCGGCGCTGATCGGTGCCGACGTGGTGGAGCAGAAGAACGGCAACTACGACATCTACCTGAAGAACGGCCAGGCCCTGGTGCTGGGCAACACTACCCAGACCATCGGCGTCGAGCCGAGCGCCACCGACCCGACCCGCATGAGCCTGATCCTCAATCGCGGCTCGACCAAGATGGACATCACCAACAGCACCACCGGTGGTGAGCTGGGCGGGCTGATCCGCTACCGCAAGGAAACCCTCGACCCCGCGATCAACGAACTCGGCCGCGTGGCCCTGGTGGTGGCCGATGCCATCAACAGCCAGCTGGCGCAGGGCATCGACAAGAATGGCGAGTTCGGTGCCACGCTGTTCGCCGACATCAACAGCGCCGCAGCCATCAGCCAGCGCAGCGTGGCCAAGTCGGGCAACAGTGCCGGCTCCGGCAACCTCGATGTGACCATCAAGGACACCGGCAAGCTGAGCACCAGCGATTACCAGGTGACCTTCACCAGCGCCACCGGCTACAACGTGCGCAAGCTGCCTGACGGCACCGACATGGGCAGCTTCGACCTCAGCGACAACCCGCCACCGGTCATCGACGGTTTCACCCTGTCGCTCAATGGCGGTGGCCTGAGCGCTGGCGACAGCTTCAAGATCACCCCCACGCGCAATGCCGCGGCGGGCATCGACACCGTGCTGACCGACCCCAAGCGCCTGGCGCTGGCATCGCCGCTGACCGCGACCAGTGGTGCCGGCAACAAGGGTACCGGTGTGATCACCCAGCCGACCCTGACCTCCGAGCTGGATATCTACGACGCCACGCAGCGTTCGCAACTGCAGACCGGCCTGAAGTATTCGACACCGGTCAAGCTGGTCTTCGGCGATGACACCACCTCGCCGCAGGCGTACACGATGTATGACGCCAAGGGCAACAATATCGGCAGCGGCACCGTGATCCCGGGGCAGGAGAACAAGCTGCAGCTGTCGGTGCCGATGGTCGACGGCAACGGCAACTCGCTGGGCAGCAGTTTCACCTTCGAGATGAGTGTTTCCGGTGCGCCGAAGAACGGTGACAGCTACACCGTGGCACTGACCGGTGCAGGCTCGGCGGACAACCGCAACGGCCAGTCGGTGATCGACCTGCAGACCAAGTCCACCGTCGAGGTGGGCGCTGACGGCAAGGGCATCAGCTTCACCGACGCCTACGCCAAGCTGGTGTCCAACGTCGGCGGCAAGGCCGGCCAGGCGCAGATGGACAGCGACGCCACCACGGCCCTGCACACCTCCGCGCTGGATGCGCGCAATGGCGTGTCGGGTGTCTCGATCGACGAAGAGACCGGCAACCTGATCAAGTTCCAGCAGTACTACACCGCGTCGTCGCAGATCATCAAGGCGGCCCAGGAAACCTTCGCCACCCTGATCAACAGTCTTTAAGGAGCTTGGATCGTGAGCGTACGCATCTCCACTTCGCAGTTCTACAACACCAACCAGGCCAACTACCAGAGCAACTTCGCCAAGACGGTGAAGAGCCAGCAGGAGGCCAGCGATGGCATCCGCGTGCGTTCGGCCAAGGACGACCCGGTCGGGGCTGCGCGGTTGCTGCAGCTGGAGCAGCAGCAGAACATGCTCAAGCAGTACAGCGGCAACATCACCAGTGTGCGCAATGCGCTGGGGACTGCCGAAAGCACGCTGAACTCGATTGGGACCATTTTGCAGCGGGTCAACGAACTGGCCGTGAGCTCGGGCAACGGCTCGTTCACCGACGCCGATCGCAAGGCCAATGCCGACGAACTCGCTTCGCTCGAAGACCAGCTGTTCACCCTGATGAACAGCAAGGACGAGAACGGCAAGTACATCTTCTCGGGCTCCAAGGGCGATACCCAGCCCTTCGTGCGCAATGCCGACGGCACCTACAGCTACCAGGGCGACCAGAGCAAGTTGAACCTGCAGGTGGGTGACATGCTCAGCCTGGCGGCCAACGAAACCGGCTACGACGCCTTCGAGCAAGCGCTCAATACCAGCCGCAGCCAGACCACGCTGACCGCGCCGGCCACCGACGATGGCCGTGTCAGCCTGTCCAATGGCCAGGTCTCCGGCAGCGCGACCTACAACGACCGTTTCCGCAGTGGCGAGCCGTACAAGATCGAGTTCATCAGCAGCACCGAGTACAAGATCACCGACGCCAACAACAACGACGTGACCCTCGACGCCAGCCAGGGCGGCAAGTTCGACCCGAACGCCGAAAACGCCACGATCAGCTTCCGTGGCGTCGACCTGCGTCTGGATGTCAGCTTCCAGGCTGGCGACAAGGGCAACGAAGATGCGGTCATTGCCGGCCACACGTTCTCGCTGAGCTCCAAGCCCGATGATGTTTCTGGCACCCGCAGCCCGGGCAATGCCTCTTCCGAGCAGATTACCGGCGCGACCATCACCGACCAGGCGGCCTACCAGGCGGCGTTCCCGTCCGGTGGTGCCGTGCTAAAGTTCACCGGTACCAATACCTTTGAACTCTATGCCTCGCCTGTGACCGCTGACAGCCGCCCGGTGGCTTCGGGTGCGCTGGGTGGGCCGAACGGAACCACGGCGACGGCAGCCGGTGTCAGCTTCGAACTTTCGGGTGCACCGAGCAGCGGCGATTCGTTCGCGGTCAAGGTCGATACCCACCAGACCCAGAACGTGCTCGACACCATCAGCAAGCTGCGCACTGCGTTGAGCACCCCGGTCGATGGTGACCCGGTGGCTCGGCAGAACTTCCTGGCCTCGCTGGACTCGGCGATTGGCAACATCGCCAGTGCCACCGACCAGGTGTCGTCGTCGATCAGCGCCATCGGTGGCCGCGGCCAGGCGCTGGACGTACAGGCCGAAACCAACGAAGCGCTGAGCACCGAGAATACCAAGACCCAGAGTTCGATCCGCGAAAGCGACCCGGCCGAGGTGATGTTGCGCCTGCAGATGCAGACCAACATGCTGCAAGCCTCGCTGCAGGCCTATGCCAAGGTCGCCGGCCTGTCGCTGGTCAACTACATCTGATATCTCCTCCCGGCGTCACCCCGTGTGCCAGCCCGTCCGGTGCTGGCCACGAAGCTTCTTCAAGGTCTTTACCGTGAACCAACAGACCCTCGTCAGCATCGCCATTCCCGCCTTCAACCCCGAGTTCTTCCGCGCCACCCTGCTCAGTGCACTCGACCAGGATTACCCAGCGTTGGAAGTGCTGGTCTGCGACGACAGCCGTGGCCCTGAAATCCAGGCGATCGTCGAGGCGGTGACGAGCGAGACCGGCAAGCCGGTGCGCTATGTGCGCAACCCCCGGACGCTGGGCTTTGCGCGCAACCTGCTGGTGTGCCTCGAGCAGGCCCGGGGCACGTTGATCAAGTTCCTCTGTGACGACGACCGACTGTTCCCCGAGTGCGTCGGTCTGCAGGCCGCAGTCATGCAGCATGCCGATGTCAGCATGACCATCTGCCAGCGCATGCTGTGCGCGGCCGACGATGCCTTGCTGCCGCCACGCATGCTCAATGCGGTGATGTGTCCGGAAGACGCGGTGGTCAAGGGTAGCGACCTGCTTGAAGCGCTGGAAACCAATGCCCCCAACCTGTTTGGCGGGTTGAGTCATGCCTTGCTACGCAGTGAGTGGGTCGCCGAGTTTCTGCCAGCGCTGGTGCAGGACGGCAGCGGCTTTGTCGCGCGCCTGGACATGGCGCTGTACATCTGCCTCATGCGCCGAGGCAACCTTGGGCACCTGTCGCGTTTTCTCAGTATGGAGCGCTTGCATCCCGCGCGGCTGAGCCACCATGCGCGGATGACCATGGCGTTCCCCATCGAGACTGACTGGATCAAGGCGATGTTGGCCGCACGGACCAGCGAGCCCGCGCCAGCGAGTGGCTGGGTGCGGTACCTGCCGTTGGAGCGTTACCAGGGCGAGGCGGGGGCGCGGTGGGAAGAGTACGAGCTCAACCGGCTGTATAGCGCGCAGCAGGCTCGTCAGGTGCAGCAGGTTGGCACCCATTGCCTGTCGTTCGAGGAGGTCTACGCCGATTGGCTGGAATGCCGCACTTTGTCCGAAGCCCAGCAGAAGGCCTTGCCCAAGCGTATCGAGCAGTGGGGCTGGCAGCCGCGCATCGTGCCGGTGATCAGTGCCGGTGCCGGCGAGGAGCAGGCACTGCGCGCCACCCTCGATAGCCTGGCATTGCAGTCCTTTGCGCCGTCCGCAGTCTGGGTGCTGGCCAGCGAGGGGCTCGAGCAGCCTCCTGCCGATGGGGTCGAATACCTCCCGGTGCAGGGCGATGGCCTGACTCAGTTGCAAGCGCGACTGGTCCGAGGCGACCAGGTCGACTGGGTTCTACTGTTGCGCGCGGGAGACCGGCTGGTGCCGCACGCCTTGGCGATCATGGGTGAACGCATGGCCCTTCGTGAGCGGGCGTGCATCTATGTGGACGAAGGCAGCCATGACACGCTGCGCCCCACCACGCCAATCTTCAAACCGGATTTCAATCTCGACCTGATGCGCAGCCAGCCCTACGTCGGCCGCGTGCTGGCGTTCGAGCGCAAGGCACTGATGGAAGCTGGCGGCTTCGATGCCGATTTTGGCTGCCTGGCACCGCATGATCTGCTCTGGCGCCTGGCCGAGCAGCGGGGGTTGCAGGTTGTCGAGCACATCGACGAACTGCTGGTGCACTGCCAATGGGATTATGCCAACTGGTTGACCGACTCCGGCTGCGTCGAACAGGCCCCGCGGGTGGTTCGCGCTCATCTGCAGCGCCTGGGTGTCCAGGCTTCGGTCGCTGCGGCTGAAGGTATTGCACTTTGCCGAGTGGCCTATCAGCATCCGGGCCAGGCGAGCGTCTCCATATTGGTCACCCTGGGGGAAGACCTGCCCGCAGCGAGGCGCTGTGTCGAGTCACTGTTCGAGTACACCGAATGCGAAGATTTCGAGGTGCTGCTGATCGCCTCATCCGAAACGCCAGTTGAAATACGCCAGTGGCTGGATGCGATGCAAGGCCTGGGCAGCGATCAATTGCGCGTGGTCCAGGTAGACGCCTGCAGCGCTCCCGCCCAATTGAACCAGGCCAGTGGGGCCGCCCGCGGTGACTATCTGCTGATGCTCGACTGCGCCTGCGTGGCTTTCGAGCGCGGCTGGCTGGGAGAAATGCTGGCGCAGGCCCGACGCCCGGAAGTCGGAGTGGTCGCGCCCAAGCTTTGCACCGGCACCGGGCAGGTTTACAGCGCTGGGTTGGTGCTGGGCTTGCATGGCGGTGTCAGCAGCCCGTTCGTGGGTATGCCCGCGGACAGTGGTGGCTACATGCACCGCTTGAGCGCCGTGCAGAACTGGAGCGCACTGAGCATGGAGTGCCTGCTGATACGTCGTGAGCTGTTCGAATCGCTGAATGGCTTCGACGTGCAAGCGCTGCATGGCAGCCTGCACGACGCTGACCTGTGTCTGCGCCTTCGCGAGCAGGGTTACTTGGCGGTATGGACGCCTTATGCGGTCCTGGCGCGCTTCCCGGTTGCGCGAGAGATTCGTCTCGACAGCGAGCGCAAGATCGCTGACCGTGACAAATTCCACCAGTCTTGGCTGGCCAAGGTTGCTCGCGATCCAGCGTACAACCGCAACCTCAGCCTGAAAATGGCCAGTTTCAACCTGGATGCCGGTCAGCGCCGCGGCTGGGACCCCTTCATCAGCCGGGTGCTGCCGTCGGTGCTGGCACTGCCGATCAATACCTCGGCTGTAGGTCATTACCGGGTGGCCCAACCTTTCACGGAACTTGAGCGTGCTGGCTGGATTCAGGGTCGTCTGGATTTCACCACTCCAGACATGATCGAGGTCGAGCGGGAAAAGCCCGATGTGCTGATTCTGCAGTGCCGCTATACATCGAGCTCCATCGAAGAAATCACGCGTTTCAAACGCCTGTCCAATGCCCGGCGCATCTTCGAGATCGACGATTACATCATCGATGTGCCGAAGAAGAATGCCCATGCTCGAAACATTCCGGCGGACATGCGCGATCGGGTCACCCGTGGCATCGCACTGTGTGATCGCCTGGTGGTCTCGACCCAGCCATTGGCCGATGCGCTGTCGACGATGCACCACGACATCCGGGTAGTGCCGAACATGCTCGCGGCCCCTCTGTGGTCTGGCTTGAGCAGCGAGCGGCAAAGCAGCGTGAGGCCTCGCGTTGGTTGGGCCGGTGGTACCAGTCACCGCGGCGACCTTGAACTGCTGCTGGAGGTCATCAAGACGTTGGCGAATGAGGTCGACTGGGTGTTTTTTGGTATGTGCCCGGAGGTGTTGCGTCCCTACATCAAGGAATTCCATGCCGGAGTGCCACTGGCGTTGTACCCGCAGAAGCTGGCCAGTCTCAACCTCGACCTCGCCTTGGCGCCGCTTGAGCAGAACCTGTTCAACGACTGCAAGAGCAACCTGCGGTTGCTCGAGTATGGCGCCTGTGGTTTCCCGGTGATCTGCACCGACACCAAGGCCTATGGTGGCTACCTGCCGTGTACCCGTGTGCGCGACAACACCACTGAACAATGGCTGGATGCGATCCGCATGCACCTGGCCGACCCTGAGGCCAGCTACCGGCAGGGGGATGCCCTGCGCGAGGCGGTGCTGCGTGACTATGTGTTGATGCCGCAGCATTTGCAGCAATGGTCGAACGCCTGGCTGGCAGATTGATTTTTCATTTTGCGTTCGTTGCGAGCGGGCGCCCAACTCTCTCTTCGAAGGTGCTTTATGGTCGATATCGCAAACGGATTGCGCAGTGACGTCACGGTAGTGCTGCTTGGTCACGATCAAGCTGTTCATCGGCAACGGGCGCTGCACTACTACCGTCAAGCTGGCATTGCCTGCCTGGCACTGGAAGCGCTTGAGGCCGTCAGCCCAGCAGCCTTGTGCCGTGCGCGCCTGGAGGAGGCGCTGCTGCAGGTGACCACCCCTCTGGTCAATCTGACGCTGGATGCAGACTTTGTTCAGGCGCCGGCGCTGGACAGCGCTGCCAGTTGCCTGAGCGCCAATCCACTGGCGCTGGGGGCCCAGGGCTATGCCCTGGGGTATGTGCCCGCCAACAGCGAGGTCGCCTACTACAAGATAGGTCACGCCTATCCGGCCATGGACGGGGAGGGGGCCTTGGCGCGCGTGCGGGCGCACGCGTTGGCTAACCAGCCGGCCTGGCGCGCCGTGGTCAGGGTCGAAAGGCTGCGTTCGGTGCTGGCCAGCCTGCCCGAAGACCTCGATTTTTCCAGTTGGTGCGTGGCGCTGTCCCTGGCGTTGCTGATCGAAGGTCAAATCATCCACATGGACCAGACCGATGTGGTCTGTGAGCTGGCGACACCCGGTCTGTCGGCTGTCGCGCGCGAAGAGCAGTTGGTGCGAACCGTGCGTCTGCTGCGTACCTGGGACGCGGAGCGAGCGGGTGCATGTTCTGGCGAGTCGGGCTTCATGGTGCTCAACCGTCTGGTGCGGGGCAGTTATGACGCAGGCCAGCCGCCGCTATTGCTCACCTCGCGCTGGACCAGCGTGATCGCCGACCCGGAGCGCCAGTTCGAACCGCGGCAGTACGTGGAGATGCCTTACTACCAGAAGGGGCTCTTTCAGCGCCTGGCCCAGCTCGAATTTCTTTGCCATGGTTGGCCGACCGGGCGTGAGCACCGCCGCGCGCTGGAAGGTACCTGGGTGCGTCAGCGTGAGTTGCTCGAAGTGCACCCGAACGATACGACCGAGAGCCTGCAGCAACGTTACTGGCAGGCGCTTGCACAGGGCTTGTTCAATCGGGATGTCTGCCAGCGCCTGATGGCGACCCTCAAGGGTGAGGAACAGGCCGAGAAGGTCCGCGAGTTGGGTGCCTGGCTGGAGCGCCTCGATGGCCTTCCCCATCAAGATATACCGGGATGGCTGGCGACCACCGGTTCGGGCCGGCTTCTGCAGGCATTGGCGGCGGCAACTCCCACCGCTACGGTGCGTGAGCGCGTGCTTGCGCAGCTGGCCAGGCGTCCTGGCCCACAGATCGCTTTCGTGGTCGTGGACCTTGATGACGATGACTTTGCGCTGCAGGCGACGTTCGACAGCCTGCTGGCTACCGGCTTGCGCAATTTCAAGCTGGTGGTGCTCAAGGCTGGCAAACCGCCAGCCATCACGACTGCTCGGGATACCTTGCATTTCATCCAGGTAGAGCCAGGCAACTGGGTATCCCACCTGAACCAGGCTGTGCGCCAAGTACCCAGTGAGTGGCTGATACTGCTGCAGGCGGGCGATCTGCTTGCCAGCGGTGGCATGCTGCGCTTGCAGCTGGAACTGAGCGAGTCACCGGCCTGCGATGCGATCTGTGCCGATGAAGTACAACGCGACGCCGACGGGCGCCTGTTGAACGTCTTGCGCCCCGGCAGCGACCTTGATGTATTGCGCAGCCAGCCGGGCCTGATGTCGCAACATTGGCTATTGCGCCGACAGGCGGTGATCGATGTCGGCTGTTTCGACAGCCGACTCAGCCATGCACTTGAATACGACTTGTTGCTGCGCCTGGTCGAAGAACGCGGTGTCGGCTGTATGGCTCACATGGATGAATACCTGTTGATCGGCCGGCAGGCACCGGAATCGATGACTTGCGAAGCGCAGGAAGTGCTCGACCGCCACCTGAAGCGACTGGGCTACCGGGGGGAGGTGCGCGATCAAGGTACTACCGGGTTGGCCATCGATTTTCGACACAGCGCGACGCCGCTGGTGAGTGTGCTGATGGCCTATGAGGGTGATCGTACCGCACTCGAACGTAGCCTTGTCAGTCTGTTCCAGCGTACCCGCTACCCCCGCTACGAGGTGGTGCTTGCCTGTGGTCCGGATGACCATGACCTGCTTTGCGACGCGCTTCAGCCGTTCGCTGGCCGAGTGCGTCTGGTGACCGCCGAGGCGTCGGAAAACCTGTGTAACCTGGCAGCCCGTCACTCGCAGGGTGAATATCTGGTGTTGCTGAGTGAGCGCTGCCAGGTGGTTACCCCAGCCTGGATGGAGACGCTGCTCAATCAGGCACAGCGCCCTGAGGTTGGGGTTGTGGGTGCGCGCCTGGTCGACGCCGATGGCCGTATCGCCCATGCCGGTTACGATCTGCTCGCCGGGCCGCGTGTGCATGCGCCCTGGGCTGGCTTGTCTGACAGTCAGGACGGCTGGTCTGGCGTTGTGCGCGGCTGCCCTGCCGTGTCGGGCGATTGCCTGATGGTGCGCGCAAGTGTGTTCCAGCACTGTGGCGGTTTGCAGGGCCTGAAGGCAGCCGATATCGACTTGTGTCTGGCTGTCGCTGCTGCTGGCTGTCTGGTCGTGACGGCACCGCAGGCGCAGCTGGCGATCAATGATGCGGTTGATCTCGGCCTTGCTGCGGCTCAGGCACTACAGGCCAAGTGGCCTGGTGCTTTCACCCGTGAGGTAGCCCTCGACGGCGAGCTGCAACGCACCGAAGCCGCGTGGGTCATGCCCTTCAAGTAACTGGCGCGGGATTTGCAAAAGCCGGGTGAATGCCCGGCTTTTTTTCGCCTGGCGGCAATTAATTGACAGGCTTGGCGCTTGGTTTCATTCGCTGCGGGCGAGGTCGTGGATGCAAAAGAAAGTGGCTGTGCTGCAGTCCAATTACATTCCCTGGAAAGGGTATTTCGACCTGATACGCAGCGTCGATGCTTTCATTCTGTTCGACGATGTGCAGTACACGCGCCGGGACTGGCGCAATCGCAACAGGATCAAGACGGCTCAGGGCGAGCACTGGCTGAGCATTCCAGTGAAAAACAAGGGGCGTTACGAGCAGTTGATCAATGAAGTGGTGGTCAGCGAGCCTGGCTGGGCGGCTGCGCACTGGAAGACCATTGAAATGAGCTATCGCCGCGCCGCTTGCTTCATGCAGATGGAAGGGCCGATCAGGGCACTCTTCGAGCAAGCCGCCGAGCTCACTCAACTATCCCGTATCAACCATTTGTTCATCGCTGGCCTGTGCCCATTGTTGAATATCCACACGCCGCTTTATCGCGCCGAAGAACTGGGGCAGGCAACCGGCAAGAACGAGCGCTTGATCCAATTATGTCAGGCAGTGGGTGGCACGCATTACCTGTCGGGGCCGGCCGCCAGCTGTTATCTGGACGAGGCGGCATTCGCCGCTGCCGGGATCGGGCTGTCGTACATGAGTTATGACGGTTACCCCGAGTACTCGCAACTGCATGGCGAGTTTCAGCACGCGTTGAGTGTCATCGACCTGTTGTTCAATACCGGCGCCGACGCGCCAGCCTTTCTGGAGCGGCGATCATGAGCACGACCATACTGCGCAAGGTGGAGCAGTACTATTCCTCGCGTATCCGCGAGCATGGTGCCACGCCGGAAGGCGTGGACTGGAACGGTAGCGCTTCTCAGAATCTGCGTTTCGAACAGCTGCTCAAGCTGGTACCCCACGAGGAATGGCAGCAGGGCTTCAGTCTCGTCGACGTGGGGTGCGGCTACGGCGCATTGCTCGACTGGCTGCGTGAGCGTGGCGCCGTGGTGGATTATCACGGCTACGACCTGTCCCCCGAAATGATCGCCTCGGCCCGCGCCAAGCACGGTGCGGATCCACTGAGCCGCTTCGAGGTCGCTGATCGGCCCAGCCGAAAGGCGGATTACACGGTGGCCAGCGGCATTTTCAACGTGTCGCAACAGACTCCGCGTGATGCCTGGGAAAACTACATCGCCGGGGTCCTTCGCGACATGGATGCCAGTTCGCTCAAAGGCTTCGCATTCAATTGCCTCACCAGTTACTCCGACGCGCCATACATGCGTGACTACCTCTATTACGGCGACCCGTGCTTCTACTTTGATCTGTGCAAAAGAACCTACTCCAGGCAGGTGGCACTCTTGCACGACTATGGCCTGTATGAATTCACCTTGCTCGTGCGCAAGGCCGCGTGACTTGCCGTTCGACTTCCCTGTTTCCTGGAGATATCCAATGCTCAAGAAAGGCTCCACTTCCGTTACCCAATCCAGCGACAGCCAGCTTGAGGCACGCGAGCAACTCTGGCAGTCCTTTGCCAACGCCCCGCTCGATGATGCCGAAAAAGAGCGCAACCTTGGTTTGTTCATCCGTTCTGCTTCCCTGGCGCGGATGCTGGCGATTTCCGACCTGTACCGCGAAATTGTCTCGCTTCCCGGCTCGGTGCTCGACTTCGGCACCTGGCGCGGCCAGAACGCGGTGCTCTGCGAGAACCTGCGGGCTATTTTCGAACCCTTCAACAAGCAGCGCAGGGTAGCGGCGTTCGATACATTTGCCGGCTACAAGTCCCACGCCTGCGACAACAAGGTAGCCAACGAGCACTTCCAGGACGGCTGTTACGACACTGGCAGCGGCTATGCCGATTACCTGCGTCATTTGCTGGCGGTGCATGAGAGCATCAATGCACTCCCACAGGTTTCCAGCGGCCACCAGGTGGTCGAAGGCGATATCAAGGACACCTTGCCGCGTTTCATCGAGGAAAACCGCAATCTACTGGTGGCGCTGGCGTTTTTTGACATGAACCTGGAGGGGCCGACTCGCTTCGCCCTGGAACAGATCCTGCCGCGTTGTGTGCCCGGGTCGCAGCTTGCGTTCTTCCAGTTGCAGCGTGACTTCCTGCCGGGCGAGGGGTACGCCTACGTAGCTGAAGTGCTGGGCAAGGTGCGCCACGAGATCAAGCGCTCGCAGACCTATCCGTCCTTGTGCGTCATCAAGTTGCTGTAAGGGAGAGGTGCGATGTTTCTGATCATTGGCAACGGCATGGTCGGCCTTTCTATCGCTGCTGGGCTTTCCCGTGCGGTGCCGGCCGAACGCATTACCGTCGTAGGCCCCGTGTCACGGCCTTACAGCGCCTCGATGGCCGCTGCGGCCATGCTCAACTCATTCGCCGAACTGGAGCCGGGGGCGCTGGACACGTCGCGTGACCGCCTCAAGTTCGAACTGAGCCAGGCCTCCGCGCGGCTGTGGGGGGCATTCGTCGAAGAGTTCGAGATACCCGCCGAGCACTACCGGCTGGGTACCGTGCTGGTCAACAATAACGCGTCCAACAGGTTCGAAGACCAGGCATTCGATGCGATCGTCGACTACCTCGAGGAGTTTGCCGAGCCTTACGAGCGGGTCGAGCCGACCGTCGAGCCGGCCTACTCGCCGGCTTCGGCCTACCGCAGCCGCAACGCCTTGTTCCTGCCTCGCGAAGGGGTGGTCAACCCGGATGGGGTAGTCCAGGCCCTGCAGCAGACACTGGCCAGGCGCGGCGTGCACTTTGTTGACGGTGTGGTCGAGTCCCTCGACAAGGTCGGCGACCGGACCTGTGGGGCGCGCCTGGCTGATGGGCGTGTGCTGTCTGCGGAGCGTGTGGTGCTGGCCAATGGCAGCTTGGCGACCCGCCTGTGGGCGCAAGACGACTGCATTCGCGTGATCAATGGCGTCGGCGCTACCGTCGTCTTGAAAAACCCGCAGATTCACGGCCGTTATGTGCTTCGCACACCGAATCGTGGCGGTGCCTGCGGTATCTATCATGCACCTTACCGGGACGATTTGTTCGTGGTGGGCGCGACCAACCTGATTACCACCGTTGACGAACAGGTGCCCCGCGCGGAGTCGGTGGCGGCGCTGATCAACGGTGCCATCAACCAGGTCAACCAGATGCACCGCGCCAGCGGCTTCGTGCGCTACAACTTTGGCTATCGTCCGGTGAGCCTCGATGGTTATCCCGTCATTGGTCAGCTCAACGACAATACGTTCATCGCTACCGGGACTCGGCGCGATGGCTACCATTTTGCGCCATGGCTGGCTGACAACCTGGCGCCGCTGCTGCTGGATCAGCGACTGTCGCCCCAGGCCCGCGCATATTTCGAACATACCCGGCCGCAGCGGCGGGCGATGCTGGATCAGTCGATCGAGGAATGCTGCCGCAAATACGCAGCAGTCAAATGCTCGGCGCTCTCCCAGCATGGCTATGACGCGGGGCATACCGATGCCGACCTTGCGCTTGAGCGGCATTACTACCAGCGCGCTTGGGATTTCTTTGCCCGTAACGGCCTGGAACAGGCAGTACAGGTCGAGTTCCTCGATGCTCTGATCGGTGGCTATTTGCCGCTGAGCGATTTCATCTGAGACACGTGCTGGAGAATAAAGAACGTGAGCAGACAGGTCATTCCGTTCAACAAACCATTTGTTGTTGGCAAAGAGTTGTTCTACATCGCCCAGGCGGTGATGAACGGCGGCATTGCTGGCGATGGGCAGTTCACCCAGTTGTGCCAGCAATGGTTGGAAGACAATCTTGGATGCCCGAAAGCGCTGCTGGCCCATTCTTGCACGGCGGCGTTGGAGATGGCTGCGATTCTGGCCGATGTCGGGCCAGGTGATGAAGTCATCATGCCGTCGTTTACATTTGTCTCCACTGCCAATGCTTTTGTGCTGCGTGGTGCGGTGCCGGTGTTCGTGGATATTCGCCCAGACAGCTTGAACCTTGACGAGCGTTTGGTCGAGGCCGCTATCACCGATCGAACCAAGGCGGTCGTGGCCGTACATTATGCAGGTCAGCCCTGCGACATGGACGCGCTGCTGCGAATCTGCAACCGTCATGGACTGATGCTTATCGAGGACGCTGCCCAGGCAATTCTCGCCCGGGAAAAGACCAGGGCCCTGGGCACGATCGGTCATCTTGGTTGCCTGAGTTTCCATGAGACCAAGAATGTCATCAGTGGTGAGGGAGGGGCGTTGCTGATCAACGATCCGAAACTGATCGAGCGCGCCGAAATCATCTGGCAGAAGGGGACCAACCGCAAAGCGTTCGCCCGGGGCGAAGTGAGCAAGTACACCTGGGTCGACGTTGGCTCCTCATTCCTGCCCAGCGAGCTGACGGCCGCTTTCCTCTTTGCCCAGCTAGAGCAGGGCGAAAGCATCAACGCCCATCGCCGTGGGTTGTACGAGGCGTACTACAACCAGCTGCAGGCGTTGGAGGCCGATGGGTGTTTCCAGTTGCCACGAACGCCAGGTGGGCGACCAGCCAATGCACACATCTTCTACTTGCTGATGCGCAACAACAACGAGCGCAGCGAGCTGATCCGGTTCCTGCGTGAGCGCGATATCCATGCAGTGTTCCACTATGTACCCCTGCATGATTCGCCCGCCGGCCTGCGCTATTCACGCAGCGTCGGTGAAATGTCGGTGACCTGTGATGTATCCCAGCGTCTGGTGCGCTTGCCACTCTACTCGGATATGACCGCTCGCCAGGTTGCCCAGGTATGTGCAGCGATCGCTCAGTTCTTTGTCGAGCTGCGCGCTGTATGAAGCCGGCTTGCCCCCGTATTTTCTGAATCTGGAGTTTTTAAGCGATGCCCATTTCTGCCGGGGTTGACGCCCATTCGCTCGACCAGGCACTGATGCGCCTGCGGCTGATGTATGCCAAGCCGGAGCACCCGTATTACATTCTGGCGCCGGACTACCGGGAAACGTCCTCGGGCGTCGCGTCGCTGCATTACCTTTGCCATGTGCTCAATCTCAACGGGCGCGAGGCTTACATTTGCAGTGGGCAGGTGGTCAACCCTAACCTCAAGACACCTCTGCTGGATCCACTGACCCAGAAGCGGCATCGGGATGAAGGCAAGGTGCCGGTCGCTGTCTACCCCGAAGTGGTTGTTGGCAACCCGCTTGGCTGTGATGTGGTGGCGCGGTTCCTGTTGAATTTTGAGGGGTTCCTGACCGGCAAGAGCATGCAGGCTGCGGGCAGCGACCTGTTGTTCTATTCTGGCGCGCTGATTGCTGCGCGGCATGGCTACCCGGATGGCGACTTGCTGTGCCTGCCGACCATCGATGTCGAGCTGTTCAGTGCTCCGGCACCGGGTAGCGCCCGTGAGGGTAAGTACCTTTACCAGAACCGCCACCCGCTTGAGCGGATAGACTACTCGCAGTTGCCTGATGACATCCGGCTGCTCAGCATGAGCAACGCCCTGTCTTTACCCGAGCTGGCGGTGCTGCTGCGCAAGGCCGAAGTGCTCTATACCCATGAGTGGTCGATGACCTGCGTGATTGCCGTCCTGTGCGGCTGCCCTGTGATTTTCATTCCGGGGCACGGGATCGACCAGGCATTTCTTGATGCCAGCTTCATGGGTAGCCAAGGCTTTGCGATGCTCGATCAGCCGGACGCATTCGCGCGTGCCAGTGCTGGCGTTCAGGGGGGGTTGCAGCGTTATGTAGAGAGAACTGCACCTTTCTGGCAACACCTCGAGGTGTTCATTGCCAAGACTCAGCTCGCATCCCGTCGTGAGTCGGCTGGCAATCGCGCCGGCGTGCTTGGCTGGCTGCGCCAGCGTTACCCGCTACCGAAGCAATTGCAGCTGATGCAGGAGCGTCTGACTGCTCCCGGAGCCCCGTCGATCGCCGTGCTGGTGCTTGATCATGGCGACCCGGGTGCCTTGGCGCGTACGCTGGGCAGCTTGGATGACGTGCTCTACCAGCGTATCCAGGTATGCGTCCTGGGTGCCACGGAGCCGCGCCGGCCCAATGTACAGTGGCAGCACGCTGACGCCCAGGCGCCGCTGGCAGCGATCAATGGTGTGCTCGAGAGCAGCCCCTGCGATTGGTGCATGGTGGTCGACGCGGGGGCGGAATTCACCGCCAGCGGCTTGCTGGTAGCGGCCCTTGACCTGGCACAGGCTCCTGTCACGTGTTTGGCGGTGTTCGCCGATGAGGCCGTTCGCGGTGCAGATGGCGGCGTCGAAAGCCGTCTGCGACCCGATTTCAATCTGGACTTGTTGTTGGCGTACCCGGCTGCACTCTCGCGGCACTGGTTGTATGGCATTCGCGCCGTGCTCCAACAGGGCGGGTTTGAACCTGCAGCTGGGCGGGCGTTTGAGCTGGCGTACCAGTTGCGTCTGGTAACCGACCACGGTTTCGAGGTAGTGGGCCATATCAATGAGCCGCTGTTGATTGCCAATCCGCCGAGCCTCATGGCCTGCGACGACGAGCGCGCAGTCATTCAGGCGCACCTGCTGGAGCGTGGTTACTCCCAGGCGCTGGTGCGGTCGACGGAGCAGGCGCCAAATCGTTATCGAATCGACTATGGGCATCCGCAGCCCGCGTCGGTAAGTGTGCTTGTCTATGTCGATGGCGACTTGCCGCGCTTGCAGCGCTGCGTCGAGCAACTGCTGGGCAACACCGAGGCAGTGGCGTATGAGGTGCTGCTGATCGAGCCGGGCAATGACGACCCGCTGCTGCTGCAGTGGCTGGAGATGTTGTGCCAGGTGGGGCAAGGGCGGGTCCAGGTACTGCGTTTCATGGCGGGGCAGGCACGTGCTGCCATGTGTAACGCTGCTTCGCAGGAAGCCCAGGGCGAATTCCTGGTCTGGCTGGATGCTGCCACCATGGTCAGTAGCGGGGATTGGCTACAGACCTTGCTCAACCATGCACAGCGGCCTGAAGTGGGGGCTGTGGGTTGCATGCTGTCGAGCGTCGACGGGGTGATTCAACAGGCTGGTCTGGTGCTCGGTCTGGGCGGCAGTGCCGGTCCGGCCTATGCGGGGCAGCATCTGGGCGTTGAGGGTGATCTGGCGGCTTTGGTGTCCGAGCGCAACGGTGTGGCGGTTGGCGATCGCTGCCTGATGATTCGGCGCGCAACCTTCCTCGAACTGGGTGGTTTCACCGTCGATGCGCTGCTGGAACCCTGGATTGAAGTCGATCTGTGCTTGCGCCTTCAGCAGGCCGGCTACCTGAATGTCTGGACTCCACGCGCCACGGTATTGCTGCAAGCGAACGCTGCTGCAGCGGTCAGCACCGAACAGGAAGAGGCACTTTACGCTCGCTGGTTGCCGCAATTGGTCAGTGATCCGGCCTACAATGCCAACTTGTCGCTACTCGCTAATCATAGCCATGTGCGGCAGGACAACGGGCTGTGCTGGCGGCCTTTGCAAGGTATCGTCCCGACGGTGCTGGCCTTCGCGGCCGACCAGCAATCGGCCGGTCAGATGCGCGTGATCCAGCCGCTCATGGCGTTGCGCAATGCTGGTGCTGTTGACGGGTCGGTAACCACGGGGGTATTGACTCTGGTGGACATCGAGCGTTACGCGCCCTCTACAGTCGTCCTGCAGCGTCCGCTGGCTGATGCAGGTTTGCTGACTTTGCGCCGGCTGCGTGCATTCTCCCAAGCGTTCAAGGTATACGACCTCGACGGTTATATCCCGGAGATGGGGCTCGCCGCGGGCCTGGGTGCCGATGAATTGCTACAGCGCTTGAGTTACGGCCTGATGCATGCAGACAGGGTGATCGTCGCTACCCCGGCCTTGGCAGAATTGCTGCAGGGGCAGCATGATGACGTCCGCTTGATCGAAAGCGCCTTGCCAGCGTCATGGGGCCAGTTGCAAGGGCTGCGTGGTGTGGCGGACAGGCCACGGCTGGGTTGGATTGCAAACAAGGATGCCACCCTGCTGGCCGAAGTGATCCCGGCGATGGCCGAGGAGGTCGACTGGGTGGTCTTGGGCGACTGCCCGCAGGCGTTGCGCCCGTTCGTCCGGGAGCACCATCCGATGGTGCCGGACGAGCGCCTGGGCAATGCGCTTGTTGCACTCAACCTGGATCTGGCGTTGGTGCCCATGGCCGATACGCTGGGCAATGCCTGCTCGGGCGATCTACGCGTGCTGCAGCACGCCGCTTGCGCCCATCCGGTCATCTGTAGCCGGGTGGCCGGTTTCGTTGGTGCCAGCACCTTGCCGTTGTCGAAAGTGGAAAATGAGACGGCGGACTGGCTGCGGGCCATTCGTCTGCATCTCGAAGACCGCAGCGCGTCCGCTGCGCTGGGTGATGCGCTGCAGAATGCGGTTCGCTCAAACTGGCTGCTTGAGGGTGAACGCCTGGAGATCTGGCGCCAGGCCTGGCTGGCCTGAGTTGCTGACGCACGGCCAGGCAGCCGCGCAACAGCTGCCTGGCCGCCGTCGCGCGATCATGTTGCGCGTAAAGCCATTGATCTTGCCTAATCATTGGCTGATCGTATACATAACCGTGACTTGGCAGTCGAAACGTGCATCTCTAAGCTATCGAGTCTGCGGGCAGTCACGTCGTCTCGTTGCGCGAGACACCTGACCTTGGCGCGAAAGCCCGCGAATTTTCGCCATATCTATCGGGAAGCCACAATGATTGGCATCAAAAGCATCGCCAGTTACGTACCTGTCGAAGGCGTCGACAATTACGCTCAGGGCGCAAAATTCGGCAAAGATCAGGATTTCATCTTCGGCAAGATCGGTTCGACCTTTCTACCGCGCAAGGAAGTCACCCAGGAAACATCTGATCTTTGCGTGGAAGCAGCGAAAAACCTGTTTGCTGCCAATCCGGGTCTTGACCCTGCATCCATCGATGCCGTGATCGTCGTGACTCAGAACGGCGACGCCGAAGGTCTGCCGCATACTGCTGCTATCGTTCAGCACAAGCTAGGCCTGACCACCCAGGTCGCAGCGTTCGATATTTCGCTCGGCTGCTCCGGCTACGTCTATGGCTTGTATGCCATGAAAGGCTTCATGGAAGCGGCCGGGCTGAAGAATGGCCTGCTGATCACGGCAGACCCGTATTCGAAGATCGTCGACCCGGAAGATCGCAACACCACCATGCTGTTCGGCGATGCCGCCACAGCCACCTGGATGGGCGAGGGTGCGGCCTGGCAGCTGGGCGAGTCGCTGTTCGGCAGTGATGGTGCCGGTGCCGAACACCTGCGGACCACCGATGGCAAGTTCTTCATGAATGGCCGCCAGGTCTACAACTTCGCACTGGTCAAGGTGCCTGCGCATCTGCAGCAGCTGCTCGATGCCAGCGCGCTCACAGCCGACGACGTCGACCTCTATTGCCTGCACCAGGGCAGCGCGGCGATCGTCGATGCCGTGTCCGCGCGCTTCCTCGACGGCGAGCACAAGCACAAGTTCGTCAAGGACATGGTCGAGACTGGCAATACCGTGTCGTCGAGCATTCCGCTGCTGCTCGAGAAGCACGTGCTGGGGTCGCAGCACAAGCGCGTTGCCCTCAGTGGTTTTGGTGTGGGCCTGTCCTGGGGCTCGGCCATCATCGAGCGCCGTGACTGATCGTTCATCGCCGTGATAGACGCCGCCGCCTTCGGGCGGCGTCTTATTTTCAGGCTGCCGGATCTGGGCGCCTGTAATCTGGCGTCAACTCCTTGATTTCATTGGGCTGGCAGGATGCCAGTAATTTTTTTGAAAATTGCCCTAAAGCAACCCGCCCTGACGACGATAACCATTACGAAGGTTCTCTGTGCCACACCCGGCGAATTGCCAAGGCCGGAAGCCGTAGTACCCAATCCAACGAGGAATTCGTCATGGCTTTGACCGTTAACACCAACACTACCTCCCTGGGCGTTCAGAAGAACCTGAACCGTGCTTCCGAGGCACTGAGCACCTCGATGACCCGTCTGTCCTCCGGCCTGAAAATCAACAGCGCCAAAGACGACGCCGCCGGCCTGCAGATCGCTACCCGCATGACCTCGCAGATCCGTGGTCAGACCATGGCTATCAAGAACGCCAACGACGGTATCTCCATCGCCCAGACCGCTGAAGGCGCGATGCAGGAACAGACCAACATCCTGCAGCGTATGCGTGAACTGGCCGTTCAGTCGCGAAACGACTCGAACAGCACCAACGACCGCGTCGCTCTGGACAAAGAATTCCAGTCGATGGCTTCGGAACTGACCCGTATCGCCAACAGCACCCAGCTGAACGGCAAGAACCTGCTGGACGGCTCGGCTTCGGTCATGACCTTCCAGGTCGGCTCCAACACCGGTTCTGCCAACCAGATCACCATCGACCTGAGCGCCAAGTTCACCGCTTCCGACCTGGGCGTTACCAGCGCCATCAACATTCAGGGTTCGGACACCACCACCGCCGAAGCCAACTTCAGCGCCGCTGTTTCGGCCATCGACGCCGCTCTGCAGACCATCAACAGCAACCGTGCTGACCTGGGTGCCGCTCAGAACCGTCTGACCAGCACCATCAACAACCTGCAGAACATCAACGAAAACGCCGAAGCTGCCCGTGGCCGCGTACAGGACACCGACTTCGCTGCTGAAACTGCCCAGCTGACCAAGCAGCAGACCCTGCAGCAAGCTTCCACCTCGGTTCTGGCCCAGGCCAACCAGCTGCCGTCGGCAGTACTGAAGCTGCTGGGCTAATCTGCCTAGTTGCTGGCGGGGGAGTGCTCTTGCGGCGCTTCCCCGCCTTTTCATTGCGAGGTGGTGGACATGGACATGAGCGTCAAGCTGAACCTGTCTTATCCGGCTGCACGTTCGGCCGAGCAGGTTGTCGAGAAGCCGGTTGCCCGGTCGTCCGATTCAGCCAAGCCCGACGACGACAAGAAAGACGTGCCGGCGGTGCAGGATGCCGACAAGGTCAAGAATGCCGTCTCGGAAATCGAAAAGTTCCTGAAGGCGTCTCAGCGCAATCTGGAATTTTCCACGGATGAAGAATCCGGCAAGATAGTTGTCAAAGTCATCGCTACCGACAGCGGTGAGGTGATTCGCCAGTTGCCCTCCGAAGAGGCCTTGCGTATCGCCCACAGCCTCAGCGATGCCAACAGTGTTCTGTTCGACGCCAAGGTATGACGGGCGGCGAACGCTAACGAAGTGATGCATGTCGGCCCTGCAGGAGTGGGGTTGACGCGTTGACGAGAGGGACAACAGCATGGCAAGCCCGATTACCTCCAGTACTGGCCTGGGTTCCGGTCTCAATATCACCGAGATCGTGAGTGCGTTGGTCAAGGCCGATACATCCGCAAAGCAGTCGCAGATCACCCGGCAGACCAGCAACAACAGCGCGATGATTTCGGGTATCGGCTCGCTGCGCAGTGCCCTTACGGCCTTCCAGGACGCCATGAAGGGTCTCAATGACAAGGATGCGCCGTCGTTCAACGCCTATGCAGCGACCTCGGCCAACGAGTCGGTGGTCAAGATCAAGTCCAGCAACACGGCAGTGGCCGGTAGCTATGACATCGTCGTCGACAAGCTGGCCACCAGCTCCAAGGTGGCCAGTCAGCAGTTCGCCGGTGGCTCTACCAGTGCGATCAGCGCAGGCCAGCTGACCATCAGTCAGGGCGGCAAGACCTACAACGTTGATGTGGCCAGTGGTGCAACGCTGCAGAGCGTGCGCGACCAGATCAACAAGGAAATGAGCGCCAACGGTATCACCGCCAACATCGTCAACGAGGAAGGTGGCTCCCGTCTCGTGCTCAGTTCCACCACCACCGGTGCGGGTTCTGACATTTCCCTGGGGGGTATCCCCGAGCTCACCATCGATGGCACCACGCAGATGTCCGGTACTGGAGCGGGCTTCATCAGTGCCAAGGCTCAGGATGCCGAGCTGACCATCGACGGCCTGAAGGTCAATAGTGCCTCCAATACCGTCGACAGCGCCATCAGTGGCATGACCCTCGAGCTGACCGGCGTCAGTGCCAAGGCCAGTGGGGCGACCACCGGTACGCCTACCGCGGTGACCGTGGCGGCCGACAACGATGGCCTGAAGAAGTCGGTGCAGAGCTTCGTTGACGCCTACAACACCCTGCAGAAGGCGATCACCTCGCTGACCTCGACCAGTCGCGACGCCGATGACAAGCTGGTGCTGGGCCCGCTGACCAACGACCCCACCACGCGCTCGCTGCTGGGTGATGTGCGCAAGGTGCTGAGCGAGGTCGGCGCGGGTGACAGCCTGACCACCCTGAGCCAGTTGGGGATCAATACCCAGAAGGACGGCACGCTCGAGTTCAACAGCACCAAGTTCACCGCGGCGATGAACGACAAGAAGCTCGGCCCGGAAGTGCAGACCCTGTTCACCGGCACCGACGGCATCTTCGAGCGCATGAACAAGGCCATCGACCCTTACAACAAGTCCGATGGCAGCCTCGCGACCCGCAAGTCGAACCTGGACAAGGCGGCTTCGCAGCTGGCGGCCCAGCAAGAGGCGCTGGACCGTCGCACCGAGTCGCTCACCGAGTCGCTGACCAAGCAGTACGTGGCCCTCGACGCGGCCTTGGGCAAGATGAAGGCCCAGGCCGACCAGATCACGTCGATTTTCGAGGCCATCAACGCCCAGGCCAAGAAGTCCTGATCGCCTGACCCTGCCAAAAGCCCGGCGGCGTCCTCTGGATGCTCCCGGGCTTTTGGCTTTTCTTCTAAAGTTTTTTGACGTCCCGGCGATACACAGGGTACAAGCAACCTTTTTCGCAGCAACGAGGTAGATCCATGAACCCGATGTTGGCCCTTCGGCAGTACCAGAAAGTCAACGGTGTGGCTCAAACGTCCGAAGCCAGCCCGCACCGCCTGGTGCAGATGCTCATGCAAGGCGGGCTTGACCGCATGGCCCAGGCCAAAGGGGCCATGGCGCGCAACGACATCGCCCAGAAAGGCATCCTGATCGGCAAGGCCATCGATATCATCGGTGGCCTGCGCGAGGGCCTGGATCTGGAAAACCATGCTGACAGCCTGGCCGAGCTGGACAGCCTGTATACCTACATGAGCCGACGCCTGATCGAGGCCAACGTCAAGAGCGACCCGGCCATCATCGATGAAGTGGCGCGCTTGCTGATCACCGTGAAAGAAGGTTGGGATGCAATCGGCGACCCGTCGTCGGCTTCCTGAACAAGGAGGATGAAATGAGCGAGGTGATCGCCCGTATCGAACAGACCCGTGACGCACTGCTCGCGGCGCTGGCCAATCGTGACTGGGATGCTGTGGGTGAGCTCGACCTGGAGTGTCGCCTGTGCGTCGAGGATGTGCTGGCCGAAGCGCGAGAGAACGAAACCGAAGTGCGGGGTAGCCTGGAGCAGCTGTTGGGGGTTTACCGGCAACTGATCGACGTTGCAAGTGGCGAGCGTCAATCAATAGTCGACGAGATGTCACAAATCCGTCAGGCGAAAAATGCCGCCAAGGTATACCATCTGTTCAGCTGACCACAGATTCGCAAAAAGCCGTGCGCCATTAATTTGACTGTACGCGCTTTTTTGACTTTACTAGTGGCTGTTTTCGAATTTCAGACGTCCGAACACTGACCATTCAGTCGGAGATGTCGAGCATGCCCTGAGAAGGGCGCCGATATGACTAGGGAAGTTGCTATTGCATGTGGCGTGAAACCAAGATTCTCCTGATCGATGACGACAGCGCCCGCCGCCGCGATCTCGCGGTGGTCCTGAACTTTCTCGGCGAAGAAAACCTCCCATGCTCCAGCCAGGACTGGCAGCAGGTCGTAGGGGGCCTGTCTTCGAGTCGCGAAGTGCTCTGCGTGCTGATCGGTACCGTCAATGCCCCGGGCAGTGTGCTTGGGTTGCTTAAGACAGTGGCCGGGTGGGATGAGTTCCTTCCGGTTCTGCTGATTGGTGAAATTTCTTCTGCGGACTTCCCGGAAGAGCTGCGCCGTCGGGTGCTGTCCAACCTCGAGATGCCGCCGAGCTACAGCCAGCTGCTCGATTCGCTGCACCGTGCCCAGGTCTACCGCGAGATGTACGACCAGGCCCGCGAGCGCGGTCGTCAGCGCGAGCCGAACCTGTTCCGCAGCCTGGTCGGCACCAGCCGTGCCATCCAGCATGTGCGGCAGATGATGCAGCAGGTGGCCGATACCGACGCCAGCGTGCTGATCCTTGGCGAGTCCGGCACCGGCAAGGAAGTGGTGGCGCGCAACCTGCACTACCATTCCAAGCGCCGCGAAGCGCCGTTCGTGCCGGTCAACTGCGGGGCGATCCCGGCCGAGTTGCTCGAGAGCGAGCTGTTCGGCCACGAGAAGGGTGCCTTCACCGGTGCCATCACCAGCCGCGCCGGGCGCTTCGAGCTGGCCAACGGCGGTACCCTGTTCCTCGACGAAATCGGTGACATGCCGCTGCCGATGCAGGTCAAGCTGCTGCGTGTGCTGCAGGAGCGCACGTTCGAGCGCGTGGGCAGCAACAAGACCCAGAGCATCGACGTACGCATCATCGCCGCGACCCACAAGAACCTCGAAACCATGATCGAGGATGGGACGTTCCGCGAAGACCTGTACTACCGCCTGAATGTGTTCCCGATCGAGATGGCGCCATTGCGCGAGCGCGTGGAAGACATCCCGCTGCTGATGAACGAGCTGATCTCGCGCATGGAGCACGAGAAGCGCGGTTCGATCCGCTTCAACTCGGCCGCGATCATGTCGCTCTGCCGCCACGGCTGGCCGGGCAACGTCCGCGAGCTGGCGAACCTGGTCGAGCGCATGGCGATCATGCACCCGTATGGGGTGATCGGGGTGTCGGAGCTGCCGAAGAAGTTCCGCTATATCGATGACGAGGACGAGCAGCTGGTCGACAGCCTGCGCAGCGACCTCGAAGAGCGGGTGGCGATCAACGGCCATACGCCGAACTTCAGCAACCATGCGATGCTGCCGCCGGAAGGCCTGGACCTGAAGGACTACCTCGGTAGCCTCGAGCAGGGGCTGATCCAGCAGGCGCTGGACGATGCCAACGGTATCGTTGCGCGCGCGGCTGAACGTTTGCGCATTCGCCGCACCACCCTGGTCGAGAAGATGCGCAAGTACGGCATGAGCCGCCAGGGCGGTGACGACCAGGCAGAAGACTGATTCCGCCTGTGCCGGCCTCTTCGCGGGCAAGCCCGCTCCCACAGGATCACCACAAAGGCGAACATTGTGGAGTCCCTGTGGGAGCGGGCGAGCCCGCGAAGAGGCCGGCCCTGTAAACACAAATCCCGAACCCCGGCACGCCTATTGCTACACCGCTGGCACCACACCGTTTTTATGACGGTCAGCCACGCGAGAGAGCACGATGCCCCAGGCCGCCCACTTTTCCCGAGCCCCTGATCTGCAGGGGCGTACCCCGGTCGAACAGGAGAGTCGACAGGGGCTGGAGCAGGCGTTCGCCCTGTTCAATCAGGTTTCCAGCCAGCTCAACCAGTCTTACAGCATGCTCGAAGCCCGCGTCAGCGAGCTCAAGGGCGAGCTGGCGGTGGTCGGCGCGCAGCGCATGGCCGAGCTGAATGAAAAGGAACGCCTGGCCAACCGCCTGCAAAACCTGCTCGACCTGCTGCCGGGCGGGGTGATCGTGATCGATGACCAGGGCCTGGTGCGTGAGGCCAATCCGGCAGCCTGCGCAATGCTCGGCGAGCCTGTGGTCGGCCAGCTGTGGCGCCAGGTGATCGCGCGCAGCTTCGCCCCGCGCAAGGACGACGGCCATGAGGTCTCGCTGCGCGACGGCCGGCGCCTGTCCATCGCCACCCGCTCGCTGGATGCCGAGCCCGGCCAGCTGGTGTTGCTCAACGACCTGACTGAAACCCGCCGCCTGCAAGACCAGCTGGCCCGGCATGAGCGACTGTCTTCGCTGGGGCGCATGGTGGCTTCGCTGGCGCACCAGATCCGTACGCCGTTGTCGGCGGCCATGCTCTATGCCAGCCACCTGGCCGATGGCGAGCGTGAGCTCGCGCCAGAAACCCGCCAGCGCTTCGCCGGCAGCCTCAAGGAGCGCCTGCATGAGTTGGAGCACCAGGTGCGCGACATGCTGGTGTTTGCCCGTGGCGAGCTGCCACTGGGTGATCGGCTGGCCCCCAAGGCCCTGTTCCAGGCCCTGCAGCAAGCGGCTCAGCCCCATGTGCAAGGGCACGCCGTGCGTTGGCAGTGCGACAGCCATCTGGGCGAGTTGCTGTGCAACCGTGACACCCTGGTCGGTGCCTTGCTGAACCTGATCGAAAACGCCTTGCAGGCCAGTGACAACCCGGCCCGGCTCAAGGTGCACCTGTTCCGCCGCGAGCGCACCCTGCACCTGAACATCAGCGATGCCGGCAGTGGCATCGATGCCGAGCTGCTGGGGCGCCTGGGTGAGCCGTTCCTGACCACCAAGGCCACCGGTACCGGGCTCGGGCTGGCGGTGGTCAAGGCTGTGGTGCGTGCCCACCAGGGCACGCTGCAGCTGCGCTCGAAGGTCGGGCGTGGCACCTGTGTAAAGGTTGAGCTGCCGTTGATCGACGGGCAGGCAGCGGAGGTCGTGTGATGGCAATCAAGGTGCTGCTGGTCGAGGATGACCGCGTGTTGCGCCAGGCGCTGGGCGATACCCTGGAGATCGGTGGCTTCGCCTTTGATGCGGTCGGCAGCGCCGAGGAGGCGCTGCAGGCGGTGGAGGGCGAGGCTTACAGCCTGGTGGTCAGCGATGTGAACATGCCAGGCATGGACGGGCATCAGTTGCTGGCTCAGCTGCGACGTCACCAGCCCCAGTTGCCGGTGTTGCTGATGACCGCCCATGCGGCCGTCGAGCGTGCCGTGGAGGCCATGCGCCAAGGGGCGGCGGATTACCTGGTCAAGCCGTTCGAGCCCAAGGCCTTGCTGAGCCTGGTCGAGCGCCATGCTGCCGGGCGCCTGGCGGCGACCGAGCATGAGGGGCCGGTGGCGTGCGAGGCGGCCAGTCGACAGTTGCTGGAGCTGGCTGCGCGGGTGGCGCGCAGCGATTCGACCGTGCTCATCTGTGGCGAGTCGGGTACAGGCAAGGAAGTGCTGGCGCGCTATATCCACCAGCAGTCGCCGCGGGCGGCGCAGCCGTTCGTCGCGATCAACTGTGCGGCGATCCCGGACAATATGCTCGAGGCCACGCTGTTCGGCCACGAGAAGGGGGCCTTCACCGGCGCCATCGCCGCCCAGGCCGGCAAGTTCGAACAGGCCGAGGGTGGCACCTTGCTGCTCGACGAGATTTCCGAGATGCCCCTTGGCCTGCAAGCCAAGTTGTTGCGCGTGTTGCAGGAGCGCGAGGTGGAGCGGGTCGGTGGGCGCAAGCCGATCGCCCTCGACATCCGGGTGCTGGCCACCAGCAACCGTGACATGGCGGGTGAAGTGGCGGCGGGGCGCTTTCGCGAAGACCTGTTCTACCGCCTTTCGGTCTTCCCGTTGGCCTGGCAGCCGCTGCGCGAGCGCAGTGGCGATATCCTGCCGCTGGCCGAGCGCCTGCTGGCCCGCCACGTGGCGAAGATGAAACATGCGCCGGTGCGGCTGTCTGCCGAGGCGCGCGCCTGCCTGCAGGCGCATGCCTGGCCGGGCAATGTGCGCGAGCTGGACAACGCCCTGCAGCGGGCGTTGATCCTGCAACAGGGTGGGGTGATCGAGGCGGCGGATTTTTGTCTGGCCGGTGCCATTCCATTGTCGGCCGGGGTGGTGGCTACGGTATCGCCATCGCCTGAAGAGGTTACGGTCGACTCGGGTGGCCTGGGCGACGATATGCGACGCCATGAATTCCAGATGATCATCGACACCCTGCGCGCCGAACGTGGGCGGCGCAAGGAAGCTGCCGAAAAGCTGGGCATCAGCCCGCGTACCTTGCGCTACAAGCTGGCGCAGATGCGTGATGCCGGGCTCGACGTGGAAGCCAGCCTGTTCGGCTGAAGCACTCATTTACAGGTTTGCCGTGCGGGCTGGCACATGTGTTGCTAGTTCAGGGCTATCCGCCGCATGAGTGTCAAAAAAATGCGGCCGCCGGAGAGAGAAGGTCATGAGCCAAGGTGTTGAATTCAATCGTCTGATGTTGGACATGCGGGCCATGCAGGCCGATGCCATGTCGTTGCCCAAAGCCACTGCCGCCCCCGAGCTGGCGCCTGGCCAAAGCACCTTTGCCGACATGCTCGGCCAGGCCATCGGCAAGGTCAGCGAGACCCAGCAGGCGTCGACCCAGTTGGCCAATGCCTTCGAGATCGGCAAGAGCGGCGTCGACCTGACGGACGTGATGATCGCCTCGCAGAAAGCCAGCGTGTCCATGCAGGCGTTGACCCAGGTACGCAACAAGCTGGTCCAGGCGTACCAGGACATCATGCAGATGCCGGTTTGAGGACGGAAGTAAGTCATGGCTGATGCAGTCGTCGATAACGCCCCCGCCAAGAGCGGTGCGCCAGGTTCCAAGCCACCGCTGTTGAACATGGCGTTCCTGGAAAACATCTCGCAGATGCCCATGCTGCGTCAGGTCGGCCTGCTGGTCGGGTTGGCGGCGAGCGTGGCGATCGGCTTCGCCGTGGTGCTGTGGTCGCAGCAGCCCGATTACCGGCCGCTGTACGGCAGCCTGGCCGGCATGGACACCAAGCAGGTCATGGATACCCTGGCCTCCGCAGACATTCCCTACCATGTCGAGCCCAACTCCGGGGCGCTGCTGGTCAAGGCCGACGACCTCTCCCGTGCGCGCCTTAAACTGGCGGCTGCCGGCGTGGCGCCAAGCGATGGCAATGTCGGCTTCGAGCTGCTCGACAAAGAGCAGGGGTTGGGCACCAGCCAGTTCATGGAAGCGACCCGCTATCGCCGCAGCCTGGAAGGCGAACTGGCGCGTACCGTGTCCAGCCTGAACAACGTCAAGGCCGCCCGGGTGCACCTGGCGATCCCGAAAAGCTCGGTATTCGTGCGTGACGAGCGCAAGCCAAGCGCCTCGGTGCTGGTCGAGCTGTACCCGGGCCGTTCGCTGGAAGCCGGCCAGGTGATGGCCATCGTCAACCTGGTCGCTACCAGTGTGCCCGAGCTGGACAAGTCGCAAGTCACCGTGGTCGACCAGAAGGGCAACCTGCTCTCCGAGCAGTTGCAGGACACCGCGCTGACCATGGCCGGCAAGCAGTTCGACTACAGTCGCCGCATGGAAGGCATGCTCACCCAGCGTGTGCACAACATCCTGCAGCCGGTGCTGGGCAATGACCGCTACAAGGCAGAAGTGTCCGCCGACCTGGACTTCAGTGCGGTCGAGTCGACCTCCGAGCAGTTCAACCCGGACCAGCCGGCGCTGCGCAGCGAGCAGGCGGTCAACGAACAACGTGCCAGCAGCCAGGGCCCGCAGGGCGTTCCGGGGGCGCTGAGCAACCAGCCACCTGGCCCGGCGTCGGCGCCGCAGACAACCGGTGGTGCTGCCGGGGCGGCCGCTGCAATCCAGCCTGGCCAGCCACTGGTAGATGCCAACGGCCAGCAGATCATGGACCCGGCCACCGGCCAGCCAATGCTCGCGCCGTACCCATCGGACAAGCGTGAGCAGACCACCAAGAACTTCGAGCTGGACCGTTCGATCAGCCACACCCGCCAGCAGCAGGGTCGCCTGACCCGCCTGTCGGTGGCGGTGGTGGTCGACGACCAGGTCAAGGTCGACGCCAATGGCGAAACCAGCCGTGCCCCCTGGGGGGCTGAAGACCTGGCCCGCTTCACGCGCCTGGTGCAGGACGCAGTGGGCTTCGATGCCAGCCGTGGCGACAGCGTGACGGTGATCAACGTGCCGTTCGCCGCCGACCGTGGTGAAGAGATCGCCGATATTGCGTTCTACCAGCAGCCGTGGTTCTGGGACATCGTCAAGCAGGTGCTGGGCGTGCTGTTCATCCTGGTGCTGGTGTTCGGCGTGCTGCGTCCGGTGCTCAACAATATTACCGGTGGCGGCAAGCAGGCTGCTGCGGACAGCGACATGGAACTGGGCGGGATGATCGGTCTGGATGGCGAGCTGGCCAACGACCGTGTCAGCCTCGGTGGCCCGTCAAGCATTCTGTTGCCGAGCCCTACCGAGGGTTACGAAGCACAGCTCAACGCAATCAAAGGCCTGGTGGCCGAAGACCCGGGCCGCGTAGCCCAGGTCGTCAAAGAGTGGATCAACGCCGATGAGTGACAATCGAGCCATTACCGCCAAGCTGAGCCGAGTCGACAAGGCCGCGATCCTGCTGCTGTCGCTCGGTGAGACCGATGCTGCACAAGTGCTGCGGCACATGGGCCCGAAAGAAGTGCAGCGGGTCGGTGTGGCGATGGCGCAGATGGGCACCGTGCACCGCGAGCAGGTCGAGCAGGTGATGAGCGAGTTCGTCGAGATCGTCGGCGACCAGACCAGCCTGGGCGTGGGCTCTGACGCCTACATCCGCAAGATGCTCAACCAGGCCCTGGGCGAGGACAAGGCCAACGGCCTGGTCGACCGCATCCTGCTGGGCGGCAACACCAGCGGCCTGGACAGCCTCAAGTGGATGGAACCGCGCGCCGTGGCCGATGTGATCCGCTACGAACACCCGCAGATCCAGGCCATCGTGGTGGCCTACCTCGACCCCGACCAGGCCGGTGAGGTACTGAGCAACTTCGACCACAAGGTGCGCCTGGACATCGTCCTGCGCGTGTCGTCGCTCAACACGGTGCAACCGGCGGCGCTCAAGGAGCTGAACCAGATTCTCGAGAAGCAGTTCTCGGGCAACTCCAATGCTGCGCGCACCACCCTGGGCGGCATCAAGCGCGCCGCCGACATCATGAACTTCCTCGACAGCTCGGTGGAAGGTGCGCTGATGGATGCGATCCGCGAGATCGACAGCGACCTGTCGGAGCAGATCGAAGACCTGATGTTCGTCTTCAACAACCTGGCCGACGTCGACGATCGCGGTATCCAGGCGCTGCTGCGCGAAGTGTCGTCCGACGTGCTGGTGGTGTCGCTCAAGGGTGCCGACGAGCGGGTCAAGGACAAGATCTTCAAGAACATGTCCAAGCGTGCCTCGGAGCTGCTGCGCGACGATCTCGAAGCCAAGGGCCCGGTGCGCGTCAGCGACGTGGAAACGGCGCAGAAGGAAATCCTCACCATTGCCCGGCGCATGGCCGAGGCCGGCGAGATCGTGCTCGGCGGCAAGGGTGCCGAGGAAATGATCTGATCCACAGGCGACACGAACCCTTTGTGGGAGCGGGCTTGCCCGCGAACACCGGCGAAGCCGGTGCCATTCACCGCGGTGCCTGCTTCGCGGGCAAGCCCGCTCCCACAGGGACTGCATCGGTCGTTGTTGAGTAGCTGAGAACATGCCCACCAAAGAATCCCACCCCAGTGACCTGATCCGCGCCCGCGACCTCGAGGGCGTCGATGTCTGGGCGCTGCCCAGCTTCGACCCGGAGCCCGCGCCGGAGCCCGAGCCGGAACCGGAAGTCGTCGAGGAAGAAGTCGAGGAAGTGCCGCTGGAGGAAGTCCAGCCGTTGACCCTCGAAGAGCTCGAGGCGATCCGCCAGGAGGCCTACAACGAAGGCTTCGCCACTGGCGAGCGCGAGGGCTTCCACAGTACCCAACTGAAGGTGCGCCAGGAGGCCGAGGAGGCACTGGCCATCAAGCTGGCCAGCCTGGAGCAGCTGATGGGCCACCTGCTCGAGCCGATCGCCGAACAGGACACGCAGATCGAACGCAGTGTGGTGCATCTGGTTGCGCACATGGCGCGCCAGGTCATCGGCCGCGAACTGCGCAGCGATTCCAGCCAGATCACCCAGGTATTGCGTGAGGCGCTGAAGCTGCTGCCGATGGGCGCCGACAACATCCGCATCCACCTCAACCCGCAGGATTTCGAGCTGGCCAAGGCCCTGCGCGAACGCCACGAGGAGAGCTGGAAACTGCTTGAAGACGAAGCCCTGCTGCCAGGTGGCTGCCGGATCGAGACCCTCCACAGCCGCATCGACGCGACCATGGAAACCCGCATCGAGAAAGCCGTGGCGCAATTGTTCGACCAGCTGCATGACCAGGCCCTGCACCCGGCGGCTGCGGACATGTCGGTGGAACTGGACGCCAGCGATGCGCCTTGACCGCACCAGCTTCGGCAAGCGCCTGGGCGGCTACGCCGAGGCGATCGCGTTGCCGGTGCAACCGGTGGTCGAAGGCCGCCTGCTGCGCATGGTCGGCCTCACCCTCGAAGCCGAAGGCCTGCGCGCCGCGGTCGGCGGGCGCTGCCTGGTGATCAACGACGACAGCTACCACCCGGTGCAGGTCGAGGCCGAGGTGATGGGCTTTGCCGGCAACAAGGTGTTCCTGATGCCGGTGGGCAGCATCGCCGGCATCGCGCCGGGGGCGCGCGTGGTGCCGTTGGACGACAGTGGTCGCCTGCCCATGGGCATGAGCATGCTGGGCCGGGTGCTCGACGGCGCCGGGCGCGCCCTCGACGGCAAGGGCGGCATGCGCGCAGAAGACTGGGTGCCGATGGACGGGCCGATCATCAACCCGCTCAACCGTGACCCCATCAGCAAGCCACTGGACGTGGGCATTCGCAGTATCAACGGCCTGCTCACTGTCGGCCGTGGTCAGCGCCTGGGCCTGTTCGCCGGCACCGGCGTCGGTAAATCGGTGCTGTTGGGCATGATGACCCGCTTCACCGAAGCGGACATCATCGTGGTCGGTCTGATCGGCGAGCGGGGCCGCGAGGTCAAGGAGTTCATCGAGCACATCCTCGGCGAGGAGGGGCTCAAGCGCTCGGTGGTCGTGGCATCGCCTGCTGACGATGCGCCGCTGATGCGCTTGCGCGCGGCGATGTACTGCACGCGCATTGCCGAGTACTTCCGCGACAAGGGCAAGAACGTCCTGCTGCTGATGGACTCGCTGACCCGTTTCGCCCAGGCCCAGCGCGAAATCGCCCTGGCCATCGGCGAGCCGCCGGCCACCCGCGGTTACCCGCCGTCGGTGTTCGCCAAGCTGCCCAAGCTGGTGGAGCGCGCCGGCAACGGCGAGCCCGGTGGCGGCTCGATCACCGCCTTCTACACCGTGCTGTCCGAGGGTGACGACCAGCAGGATCCGATCGCCGACTCGGCGCGGGGTGTGCTCGACGGTCACTTCGTGCTGTCCCGGCGCCTGGCCGAGGAAGGCCATTACCCGGCCATCGACATCGAAGCCTCGATCAGCCGGGTCATGCCGCAGGTGGTGGATGCCGACCACTTGCGCCAGGCGCAGAAATTCAAGCAACTGTGGTCACGGCTGTCGCAGAGCCGCGACCTGATCAGCGTGGGCGCCTATGTGGCCGGTGGCGACCCGGAAACCGACCTGGCGATTGCCTTGCAGCCGCGGCTGGTGGACTTCCTGCGCCAGGGGCTGGACGAGAACGTCGGCATGGGCCAGAGCCGCGACGAGCTGGGGGCGATCTTCACGCCTCCGGCGAAAGGTTGATAGATCATGAGCCTGCCCGGTCGCGCTGCCCGCCTGGCCCCTGTGGTCGACATGGCCGAAGAGGCCGAGCGCAAGGCCGCCCAGCGCGTGGGGCACTTCCAGCAGCAGGTGGTTCAGGCCCAGGCCAAGCTGGCCGAGCTTGAGTCGTTCCGCGAGGGGTACCAGGCCCAGTGGATCAACCGCGGCGGGCAGGGCGTGAATGGCAGCTGGCTGCTCAACTACCAGCGCTTCCTGGCCCAGCTGGAAACGGCCATGACCCAGCAGCGCCAGAGCCTGGCCTGGCATGAGAACAACCTGAAGAATGCCCGTGGCACCTGGCAGCAGGCCTATGCTCGGGTAGAAGGGCTGCGCAAGCTGGTGCAGCGCTACATGGAGGAGGCGCGGCGGGCCGAAGACAAGCGCGAGCAGCGCTTGCTTGACGAGCTGTCGCAGCGCTTGCCCAGGCAAGGTCATCTGTAACCTGCACCGGCTTCTTGGCGGGCAAGCCCGCTCCCACAAGGATCACACCAAGGCCTGAGGGCGACATGATACCTGTGGGAGCGGGCGTGCCCGCGAAGAGGCCGGTACAGGTTACCTTGATAGTCCAGCCACGGGCTGCTAAACCTTGAACAGTTGCATTCGCCATCATCGAAGGAATCGCTAGCATGGCAGTCGAGACGGATTTTTCGCAGGACGGGAAAAAGCTCACGATCAAGGTCAAGGGGCGCTTCGACTTTGGCAAGCATCAGGAATTTCGTGATGCCTACGAACGCCAGCCGAACAGGCCCGACTCGGTGGTGGTCGACCTGAAGGACGCCACCTACCTGGACAGCTCCGCGCTGGGCATGCTGCTGTTGCTGCGTGACCACGCCGGCGGTGACGAATCGGACGTGCGCGTGGTGCATGCCAGCTCCGACGTGCGCAAGATCCTGGCCATTTCCAATTTCGAAAAACTGTTCGATATCAGTTGAGTGCCCAGATGCCGGCCGAACAGGCGTTGACCGTACTGGTGGCTGAGGACGGGGCGGTCGACCGCCTGCTGCTGGCGCAGATCGTCCGTCGCCAGGGTCACCACGTATTCACCGCGGAAAATGGCGAACAGGCCGTCGCGCTGTTTGCCGAGAAGCGCCCGCAACTGGTGTTGCTCGACGCCTTGATGCCGGTCATGGACGGTTTCGAGGCTGCGCGGCAGATCAAGGTGCTGGCCGGCGAGGCGCTGGTGCCGATCATCTTCCTGACCTCGCTGAACGAGGAGGATGCCTTGGTGCGTTGCCTGGAGGCTGGCGGCGACGACTTCATGGCCAAGCCCTACAGTGCGGTGATCCTCGGTGCCAAGATCCGCGCCATGGACCGGCTGCGTCGCTTGCAGGCGACCGTGCTCGAGCAGCGTGACCAGATCACCCGCCACCATCACCACCTGCTCAACGAGCAGCGCGTGGCCAAGGCGGTGTTCGACAAGGTGGCCCACTCCGGCTGCATCACGGCGCCGAACATACGTTACCTGCAGTCGCCTTATGCCCTGTTCAATGGTGACCTGCTGCTGGCTGCCTTCACCCCGGCGGGTGACATGCACGTGCTGCTCGGCGACTTCACTGGCCATGGTTTGCCCGCCGCAGTCGGTGCGATGCCGCTGGCGGAAGTGTTCTACGGCATGACTGCCAAGGGCTACGGCTTGGCACAGATGCTGCGCGAGATGAATGCCAAGCTCAAGCGCATCCTGCCGGTGGACATGTTCTGCTGCGCGCTGCTGCTCAAGATCAGCGTGCAGCGCGGTGCGGTGGAAGTGTGGAATGGCGGCATGCCGGATGGCTACCGGCTTTCAGCCGACGGCGCAGTGCTCGGCTGCCTGGGTTCGCGGCACCTGCCACTGGGCATCCTGGCGCCGGAGCGCTTCGACGACAGCACCGAAGTGTTGCCGCTGGCGGCGGGGGAGCGGCTGTTGCTGCTGTCCGATGGCGTGGTCGATACCGCCGACGAGCAGGAGCGCCTGTTCGGTGTCGAGCGCTTGTGCGAGGTGCTGGCCGCCAATCGCGACCCGGCGCAGCTGTTCGACGAGGTGATGCAGGCCCTGGAGCGTTTTGGTGGGCGCCCGCGGGATGACATCAGCCTGTGCGACATTCGCATGTTCAGCGACGAGGACCGGGTGCCTGCGCCCACTCTGTATTCCGACAGCGGGCGCTCCAGCCCGCTGGACTGGTCGCTGGGGTTCGAATTGCGTGGCGAAAGCCTCAAGCGTTTCAATCCCGTGCCCTACCTGGTGCAGTTGTTGCAGGAAATCCATGGCCTGCGGCCTCGCACCGGCGCCTTGCACAGTGTGCTCAGTGAGCTGTATTCCAATGCCCTGGAGCATGGTGTGCTGGGCCTGGATTCACAGCTCAAGCGTGATGTGCAGGGTTTTGCCGACTACTATCAGGAACGGGCCCGGCGTCTGGCGGCGTTGGCCGAAGGTTTCGTGCGCATCGACCTGAAGGTGGAACCCTCTGGGGTGGGTGGGCGTCTTACCATCGAAGTCCGCGACAGCGGCGCGGGGTTCGATGTGCGCAGCGTGTTGTCGCGCCCGTCCCTGGAACAGGACTTGAGTGGGCGCGGGCTGCACCTGGTGCAGCGGCTTGGCAGCCGCGCCGAGTGGAGCGAAGGCGGCCGCTGTGCCCGCGTTCAGTTCGATTGGTGATGCGTCTGGAGGGCCGCGGGGCGGCTCAGGCATAATCCGGCTTGATCAAGGAGTGAGCAAGTGACTGACATGCATATTGACCACAAGGTACTCAGCGACTTGCAGGAGGTCATGGAAGATGGCTACCTGCAGCTGCTGGAGACCTTTCTGGAAGACTCCGAGCGGCGCTTGAGCCAGCTGCACGAGGCCAAGAGCGCCGACGAACTCGGCTTGACCGCGCACAGCTTCAAGGGCAGCAGCAGCAACATGGGCGCTGTTGGCCTTGCCCGGTTGTGCCAGCAACTGGAAGAGCGGGTGAAGGTGCGGCCGTTGTATGGCATCGAAGACCTGATCAACCGGATCGACCAGGAATACCTGGAAGTGCAGTGCTTCTATCGCGGCGAGCGTGAGCGCGTTTCGGCTAACTGATCGCAAGTTGGCGCGACTTTTGCCTCTCTGTGGCCAGATGATATTCCAGTTTCTGGCGCGGAGACCGTTCAATGCCTGTCGCACCCAACCCTTTGTTGCAAGCCAACACCCTGAGCAAGCCGTCGAGTGCGGGTTCCTCGCGGGTGGACAAGCCGCTGCAGGCGGCAGGCGGGCTGGGCGGCGGCTTCGATCAGGTGATGGCCGGGCAGGGGCGCGACAAGGCGCCCGCGCGCAATGACAAGGCTGCTCAGCCCGGCCCGAAGGACAAGCCCGATGTGGCCCAGGGCGGCAAGAAGCAGGCCGCCGACAAACCGGCGGTTGCCGATGACGGCAACAAATTGCCAGCAGCCGATGTGCCGCCGCCTGCCGCCGATGCGGCAGCCGCCAGCGACTCGGGTTCGCTCGATGCCAGCCTGGTGGCAGGCCAGGTCACCGATGCTCAGCCCGGCGCGCAGTTGTTGCAGGCCCAGGCCGAGGCCGTGGCGCCGGTCTTGCAGGCCGCTATCCAGCAAGCGCCGGTGGCCGAGGTGGCCGAGCCGTTGCCGGCAGACGCCGAAGCAGAGGCTTTCGACCCGGATGCCGACCCCTTGGCCAACCTGCCGACCTTGCGCCTGGCCCTGGAGCAGAGTGCCCAGGCCAAAGGGACGACATCGGCCCACGCAACTGACCCAGCCAAGGCTCAATCCGATGATGGGCAAGCGGCCGTCAATCCGTTGGCGACCCTGATCGACAAGGTCGAAGGCGAGGCAGGCAAGTCCGAGACCGGCGACAAGGCCTTCGGTGCCTTGCTCGAAGACGGGCTCAAGGACACCAAGAGCGCCACCAGCGATACCCGTGTCGATGACTTCGCCAATCGCCTGGCCAGCCTGACCCAGGCGGCGACCGCCAAGACTGCCAATGCGCTGCCGGTCAACGCCAACCCTTTGCATCAGCCCTTGCAGATGAACCAGGGCGCGTGGGCCGAAGGCCTGGTCAACCGGGTCATGTACCTGTCCAGCCAGAACCTCAAGTCGGCGGATATCCAGCTGGAGCCGGCTGAGCTCGGGCGCCTCGATATCCGCGTCAATGTCGCGACCGACCAGTCCACACAGATCACCTTCGTCAGCGGCCACGCGGGCGTGCGTGATGCGCTGGACAGCCAGGTGTACCGCCTGCGCGAGCTGTTTGCCCAGCAGGGGCTGGCGCAGCCGGACGTCAATGTCGCCGACCAGTCGCGCCAGCAACAGCAGCAGGCACAGCAGGACGGCTCGCAGCTGTCCGGGGTGGCTGCGCGCAGGGGCCAGGGTGGTGAGGGCGAGCAGGGTGGGCTGGGTGAAGGCTCCCGGGCTGTCGAGCAGCAAGTGGTCATTGGTGACAGCGCTGTCGATTACTACGCCTGATTTTTCCGTTGGCTGTACCGGCCTCTTCGCGGGCTCGCCCGCTCCCACAGGTATTTCACAAGCCGTGAAGGCGGCGTAGGGCCTGTGGGAGCGGGCGAGCCCGCGAAGAGGCCGGTACAGGAAAAACACATCCTGACAAATCTGGCATAACACTTGCTCAAGCCACGTCATCCTCCTTTGAAACCCCGATGGACGACGGATTATTGGCATGGCGAAGAGCGACGCAGTGAAAGACCCCGCCGCAAAAGGCAAACTCAAGCTGATCCTGCTGCTGGTGCTGGCCCTGTTGCTGGCGGTCGGCCTGTCGGTCGGTGCCACCTGGTTCATCATGCACAAGAGTGAATCGGCGCCCGCCCCGGAAGCGGCCGCTACCAACGTCAAGGCGCCCGCGATTTACGTGCCGCTGGCCCCCGCCTTCGTGGTCAACTTCAACCAGAACGGCCGCCAGCGCTACATGCAGCTGAGCATCACCATGCAAGGCCGTAGCCAGGCTGACCTGGACGCACTGGCGGTGCACATGCCGGTGATCCGCAACAACCTGGTGATGATGTTCTCCGGGCAGGGCTTCGACACCCTGGCGGCCAGTTCGGTGGGCCAGGAAATGCTGCGTCAGAAAGCCACCGCGGTGGTTCAGGAAGTGGCGCAGAAGGAAGTCGGCAAGCCGGTGGTCGACCAGCTGCTGTTCACCAATTTCGTATTGCAGTAGGAGTCCGCAATGGCCGTACAGGACCTGCTGTCCCAGGATGAGATCGATGCCCTGTTGCATGGCGTCGACGATGGGCTGGTACAGACCGAGAGCGTTGCCGAGCCGGGCAGCATCAAAAGCTACGACCTGACCAGCCAGGATCGGATCGTGCGCGGTCGCATGCCGACCCTGGAAATGATCAACGAGCGGTTTGCCCGTTACACCCGCATCAGCATGTTCAACCTCCTGCGGCGTTCGGCCGATGTGGCGGTGGGCGGCGTGCAGGTGATGAAGTTCGGCGAGTACGTGCATTCGCTGTACGTGCCGACCAGCCTCAACCTGGTCAAGATCAAGCCGCTGCGTGGCACCGCGCTGTTCATTCTCGACGCCAAGCTGGTGTTCAAGCTGGTGGACAACTTCTTTGGCGGTGACGGCCGTCACGCCAAGATCGAGGGCCGTGAATTCACCCCCACCGAGCTGCGCGTGGTGCGCATGGTATTGGACCAGTGCTTCGTCGACCTCAAGGAAGCGTGGCAGGCGATCATGCCGGTCAACTTCGAGTACATGAACTCTGAGGTCAACCCGGCGATGGCCAACATCGTCGGCCCGAGCGAGGCGGTGGTGGTGTCGACCTTCCATATCGAACTGGACGGCGGCGGTGGCGACCTGCATGTAACCATGCCGTATTCGATGATCGAGCCGGTGCGGGAGATGCTCGATGCCGGCTTCCAGTCCGACCTCGATGACCAGGACGAGCGTTGGGTCAAGGCCCTGCGCGAGGACGTGCTGGACGTTTCCGTGCCGCTGACCGCCACGGTTGCCCGCCGCCAGTTGAAACTGCGCGACATCCTGCACATGCAGGCCGGCGACGTGATCCCGGTGGAGCTGCCCGAGCACCTGGTACTGCGCGCCAATGGCGTGCCGTCGTTCAAGGCGCGCCTGGGCTCGCACAAGGGCAACCTGGCCCTGCAGATCATTGACCCGATCGAACGCCGCTGACGGCGTGCCGGTCGCTCTTCACGAATTGAATGCCTGTCGAGGACATCATGGCTAACGAAAACGAGATCACTTCCGCGGAAGGCCAGGCCCTGGCCGATGAGTGGGCTGCGGCTCTGGAAGAAACCGGTGATGCCGGCCAGTCCGACATCGACGCGTTGCTCGCCGGTGACAGCGGCAAGCCTGGTGCCGGCCGCCTGCCGATGGAAGAGTTCGCCAGCTCCCCGCGGCCGAACGAGAACGTCAGCCTGGAAGGGCCGAACCTGGATGTGATCCTGGACATTCCGGTGAACATCTCCATGGAAGTGGGCAGCACCGAAATCAATATTCGCAACCTGCTGCAACTCAACCAGGGCTCGGTGATCGAGCTCGACCGCCTGGCCGGTGAGCCGCTCGATGTGCTGGTCAACGGCACGCTGATCGCCCATGGCGAAGTGGTCGTGGTCAACGAGAAGTTCGGCATCCGCCTGACCGACGTGATCAGCCCCAGCGAACGCATCAAGAAGCTGCGCTGAGTGAAGGGCACGATGCGGGCCGTGATGGCCTTGGCCGCGCTGCTGGCCAGTGAAGTGGCCATCGCCGCTGCCACGCCTGCCGCCAGCCCGGTTGCGGCGCCGGCCGCTGCGCCCGGCAGCCTTGGCGGGCAGCTGGCGCAGATGGTGTTCGGCCTGTTGCTGGTGGTGGGGCTGATCTTCTTCCTCGCCTGGGTACTGCGCCGCATGCAGGGCGCCACGCCCAAGGGCGGGCAGGTGATCGAGATCGTCGGCAGCCGCGCCATCGGCCCGCGTGACCGGCTGTTGCTGGTGCAGGTTGGCAAGGCGCAGATCCTCATCGGCCACACCCCAGGCAGCATCGAGGCTTTGCACGTGCTGGCCGAACCTGTCGAAGTACCCGCCAGCGCCCGCCAGGCGACGCCGGAGTTTGCCCAGCGCCTGATGGAGCTGATGGGCAAGGATCAGAAGGACAAGAAGTGATGAGCCGCGCCTTGCGCCTGCTGTTGAAAAACGCGTTGAGCACCGTGTTGCCACTCGCCCTGCTGCTGGCTGCGCCGCTGGCCCTGGCCGCCGACCCGTTGTCGATTCCGGCCATTACCCTGACCAACACCGCGGACGGGCAGCAGGAGTATTCGGTCAGCCTGCAGATCCTGCTGATCATGACGGCGCTGAGCTTCATTCCAGCGTTCGTCATCCTGATGACCAGCTTCACCCGGATCATCATCGTGTTCTCGATCCTGCGCCAGGCCCTGGGCCTGCAGCAGACGCCGTCGAACCAGGTGCTGACCGGCATGGCGCTGTTCCTGACGATGTTCATCATGGCGCCGGTGTTCGACCGGGTGAACCAGGATGCCTTGCAGCCCTATCTGAGCGAGAAGATGACGGCCCAGCAGGCCATCGAAAAGGCCCAGGGGCCGCTCAAGGACTTCATGCTGGCACAGACCCGGCAGAGTGACCTCGACCTGTTCATGCGCCTGTCCAAGCGCACCGACATCGCCGGCCCCGATCAGGTGCCGCTGACGATCCTGGTGCCGGCGTTCGTCACCTCGGAGCTGAAAACCGCGTTCCAGATCGGCTTCATGATCTTCATCCCGTTCCTGATCATCGACATGGTGGTGGCCAGTGTGCTGATGGCCATGGGTATGATGATGCTGTCGCCGTTGATCATCTCGCTGCCGTTCAAGATCATGCTGTTTGTCCTGGTCGATGGCTGGGCGCTGATCATGGGTACCCTGGCCGGCAGTTTCGGCGGCGTCTGACGCTGCAAGGAGAGCCCTCGCATGACACCTGAAGTAGCTGTCGACCTGTTCCGTGACGCGCTGTGGCTGACGACCTTGATGGTGGCCATCCTGGTGGTGCCGAGCCTGCTGGTCGGCCTGGTGGTGGCGATGTTCCAGGCCGCCACCCAGATCAACGAACAGACCTTGAGCTTTCTCCCGCGTCTGCTGGTGATGCTGGTCACGCTGATCGTGGCCGGGCCCTGGCTGGTGCAGAAGTTCATGGAGTACATCACCGGCCTGTACACCAGCATCCCGCAGCTGATCGGTTGAGCCTGCCATGCTGGAGCTGACCGACGCGCAGATCGGCACCTGGGTCGCCACCTTCATCCTGCCGCTGTTCCGGGTAACGGCGGTGTTGATGACCATGCCTATCTTCGGCACGCGCATGCTGCCTGCGCGTATCCGTCTGTACGTTGCCGTGGCGATCACCGTGGTGATCGTGCCGGCACTGCCGCCGCTGCCGCAATTCGACCCGCTGAGCCTGCGCGGCCTGCTGTTGTGTGGTGAGCAGGTCATCGTCGGCGCGTTGTTCGGCTTCTCGCTGCAGATGCTGTTCCAGGCGTTCGTCATCGCCGGGCAGATCGTCGCCGTGCAGATGGGCATGGCCTTCGCCTCGATGGTCGACCCGGCCAACGGGGTCAACGTGGCAGTGGTCAGCCAGTTCATGACCATGCTGGTGAGTGTGCTGTTCTTGCTGATGAACGGCCACCTGGTGGTCTTCGAGGTGTTGACCGAAAGCTTCACCACCTTGCCGGTGGGCAACGCCCTGATAGTCAACCACTTCTGGGAGATGGCCGGTCGCCTGAGCTGGGTGTTCGGCGCCGGCCTGTTGCTGATCCTGCCGGCCATCGCCGCCCTGTTGGTGGTGAACATCGCCTTTGGCGTGATGACCCGCGCAGCGCCCCAGTTGAATATCTTCTCCATCGGCTTCCCGCTGACCCTGGTGTTGGGCATGGCCATCTTCTGGATCGGCCTGGCCGATATCCTTTCTCACTACCAGACGTTGGCCAGTGAGGCGTTGCAGTGGCTTCGTGAGCTGGCAAGGGCGCGCTGAGCATGGCTGAAAGCGAGAGCGGTCAGGACAAGACGGAAGAACCCACCGACAAGCGCAAGCGCGATGCGCGCGAAAAAGGTGAGATTGCCCGTTCCAAGGAACTGAACACGGTGGCGTCGACCCTTGCCGGCGCAGGTGCCTTGCTGGCATTTGGCGGCAACTTGGCTCAAACACTGATGGCGTTGATGCAGCTGAACTTCTCGCTGACGCGCGAGGTGATCACCGACGAGCGTTCCATGGGGCTGTTTCTGCTGGCCTCGGGCAAGATGGCCATCTGGGCGGTGCAGCCGATTCTGCTGCTGCTGTTCCTGATTGCGTTCGTGTCGCCCATTGTCCTTGGCGGGTTCGTCTTTTCTGCCAGCCTCTTGCAGCCCAAGTTCAGCCGGATGAACCCGCTGTCGGGGATCAAGCGGATGTTTTCGCTGAACTCGCTGACTGAGTTGCTGAAGGCGATGGCCAAGTTTTTCGTGATCCTGATCGTTGCCCTGGTGGTGTTGGGCAATGATCGCCAGGCGCTGCTGGCGATTGCCAACGAGCCTCTGGAGCAGGCGATCATCCACAGTGTCCAGGTGGTTGGCTGGAGCGCCCTGTGGATGGCGGCCGGGCTGCTGCTGATTGCCGCGGCGGACGTGCCGTTCCAGCTGTGGCAGACCCACAAGAAGCTGAAGATGACCAAGCAGGAGATCAAGGACGAGTACAAGGACAGCGAAGGCAAGCCTGAGGTCAAGCAGCGCATCCGGCAGCTGCAGCGCGAGGTGTCGCAGCGGCGCATGATGGCTGCCGTGCCCGAGGCCGATGTGATCATCACCAACCCGACCCACTATGCCGTGGCCCTGCAGTACGACCCGGAGAAGGGGGGCGTGGCGCCGCTGCTGGTGGCCAAGGGTACCGACTTCATCGCCTTGAAGATTCGCGAGATCGGCGTGGAGCACAAGGTGCAGATCCTCGAGTCGCCGGCGCTGGCGCGGGCGATCTACTACTCCACCGAGGTCGAAGGGGAAATTCCCGCGGGGCTGTATCTGGCAGTGGCACAGGTGCTGGCCTACGTGTTCCAGATTCGCCAGTACCGCTCCGGCAAGGGCAAGCGGCCAGAGCCGCTCAAGGAAGACCTGCCGATTCCGTCTGATCTACGCCGCGACAACTGATTCCAGCCTGTGCCGGCCTCTTCGCGGGCTCGCCCGCTCCCACAGGTACAGCGTGCACTCAGGCCTTGTGGCATCTCTGTGGGAGCGGGCATGCCCGCGAAGAGGCCGGCACGGGCAACATAAATCCATAGCCGAGCAAAGTTGGAAGGCTTCTTGCAGAGCCACGCCCAAGCGCCCCTTGGGCGTCAAAGTTTTGCATCAAGAGGACTCGCGGTGGATCGCACTCAGTTAATCAGCAACGCCCGCAACAACCTGGCCGGGCTCGGCCGGGGCAACCTGGGTGTGCCGTTGCTGCTGCTGGTGATGTTGGCAATGATGATGTTGCCGATACCGCCGTTCCTGCTGGACGTGTTCTTCACCTTCAACATCGCCCTGTCGATCGTGGTCCTGCTGGTCTGCGTGTACGCCCTGCGCCCGCTGGACTTCGCCGCGTTCCCCACCATCCTGCTGGTGGCGACCTTGCTGCGCCTGGCGCTGAACGTGGCGTCCACCCGCGTGGTCATGCTCCACGGCCAGGAAGGCCACGGCGCTGCCGGTAAGGTGATCCAGGCCTTCGGCGAGGTGGTGATCGGCGGCAACTACGTGGTCGGTGCGGTGGTATTCGCCATCCTCATGATCATCAACTTCGTGGTGGTGACCAAAGGTGCCGGGCGTATTTCCGAGGTGAGCGCGCGCTTCACCCTCGACGCCATGCCCGGCAAGCAGATGGCCATCGATGCCGACCTCAACGCCGGCCTGATCGACCAGGCCCAGGCCAAGTCACGCCGTGCCGAGGTGGCCCAGGAGGCCGAGTTCTACGGTTCGATGGACGGTGCCAGCAAGTTCGTCCGCGGTGACGCCATCGCCGGCCTGCTGATCCTGTTCATCAACCTGATCGGCGGCATGCTGATCGGTATGCTGCAACACAACATGTCGTTCAGCGATGCGGGCAAGGTCTACGCCTTGCTGACCATCGGTGACGGTTTGGTGGCGCAATTGCCATCGCTGCTGCTGTCCACCGCTGCCGCGATCATGGTCACCCGTGCCTCGGGCTCCGAGGACATGGGCAAGCTGATCAACCGCCAGATGTTCGACTCGCCCAAGGCGCTGGGGGTGTCTGCGGCGCTGATGATCATCATGGGCCTGGTCCCGGGCATGCCGCACATCGCCTTCCTCAGCCTCGGCCTGCTGGCCGGGGGCGGTGCCTACCTGGTGTGGAAGAAGCAGCAGAAGGCCAAGCTCGAAGCGCAGAAGGAGGCGCAGCGCCAGCAGGACCTGCTGCCGTCGCCGCAGCGCGCACTGGAGACCAAGGAGCTGGGCTGGGACGACGTCACGCCGATCGACATGATCGGCCTGGAAGTCGGTTACCGGCTGATTCCGCTGGTCGACCGCAACCAGGGTGGCCAGCTGCTGGCGCGGATCAAGGGGGTGCGCAAGAAGCTGTCCCAGGACCTGGGCTTCCTCATGCCGACCGTGCACATCCGTGACAACCTCGACCTGCAGCCCAGTGCCTATCGCCTGACCCTGATGGGGGTGATCCTCGCCGAGGCCGAGATCTACCCGGACCGCGAGCTTGCGATCAACCCCGGCCAGGTGTTCGGCGCCCTCAACGGCATCGCCGCGCGCGACCCGGCGTTCGGCCTGGAGGCGGTGTGGGTCGACGTGGGCCAGCGCGCCCAGGCGCAGTCGCTGGGTTACACCGTGGTCGACGCCAGTACCGTGGTTGCCACCCACCTCAACCAGATCCTGCAGAAGCACTGCCATGAGCTGATCGGCCATGAAGAGGTTCAGCAGCTGTTGCAGGTATTGTCCAAGGCTTCGCCTAAACTTGCAGAAGAGCTGGTGCCCGGTGTCATTTCCTTGTCGGGGCTGCTCAAGGTCCTGCAAGCGTTGTTGTCCGAGCAAGTGCCGGTGCGTGACATTCGCAGCATTGCCGAGGCCATCGCCAACAACGCCAGCAAGAGTCAAGATACCGCCGCGCTGGTGGCGGCGGTGCGCGTCGGATTGTGTCGTGCCATCGTCCAAAGCATTGTCGGCGTTGAGTCCGAGCTGCCTGTGATCACGCTTGAGCCAAGGTTGGAACAGATCTTGCTCAATAGTTTGCAAAGGGCCGGGCAAGGTCAGGAAGACGGTGTTCTTCTTGAGCCGAGCATGGCCGAAAAGCTGCAGCGTTCGTTGATCGACGCCTGCCAGCGCCAGGAAATGCAAGGCCAGCCGGCCATTCTCCTGGTAGCTGGCCCGATCCGTGCCATGCTGTCGCGCTTCGGCCGCCTGGCTGTACCGAATTTGCATGTTCTGGCGTATCAGGAAATACCGGATAACAAGCAAGTCACCATCGTTGCCACAGTGGGCCCCAACGGCTGAGGTAGTGGGTTATGCAAGTCAAGCGTTTTTTCGCCGCCGATATGCGTCAGGCCATGAAGCTGGTCCGTGATGAGCTGGGCTCCGATGCCGCCATCATCGGCAACCGCCGCATTGCCGGTGGTGTCGAACTGACCGCCGCGCTGGACTACAAGCTGTCCGCGTTGGCCCCGCGCGTGCCCAATGCCGAGCTGGAAGAAGAGCTGCGCAAGACCCAGTCGCGCATCGCCACGGCCCAGGCCGAGCTGGACAACCGCGCCGAGGCCAGCGAAGGCAACCGCCAATTGTTCGCCGGCCAGTCGCTGACAGCGGCCGAGCCGCTGATCGAACCGCACGTCGATGTGCCGGCCCCTGCGCCCGCGCCGGCGCAACCGGCTGTTGACCCGCGCCTGTTCGACGCCATGCGTTCGGAGCTGTCGGGCCTGCGTGAACTGCTCGAAGTGCAGCTCGGCTCGCTGGCCTGGAACCAGCTGCAGGGCAGCAAGCCGGCCCAGGCCAACCTTTGGCGCCGCCTGCAGCGCATCGGCCTGTCCGGCCCGATCGCCCGCGAGCTGCTCGACCTCACCTGCGAGATCGAGGAGCCGCGCCAGGCCTGGCGGATGCTGCTGGCGCACCTGGCGCGGATGATCGAAGTGCCGCAGGTCGAACCGATCGAAGAGGGTGGCGTGATCGCCATGGTCGGCCCGGCCGGCATGGGCAAGACCACCACCCTGGCCAAGCTGGCGGCGCGCTATGTGCTCAAGTACGGCCCGCAGAACCTGGCCCTGGTGAGCATGGACAGCTTCCGCATCGGCGCCCAGGAGCAGCTCAAGACGTTGGGTCGCATCCTCAACGTGCCTGTGACCTATGTCGACCCGGGGCAGTCGCTGGCTGCGGCGCTGGAGCCGTTGCTGCGCAAGCGCGTGGTGCTGATCGATACCGCCGGCCTGCAGGCCAGCGACCCGGCCCTGCGCATGCAACTGGAAACCCTGGCCGGGCGTGGCATTGCCGCGAAGAACTACCTGGTGCTGGCCACCACCAGCCAGAAGCAGGTGCTGACCGCCGCCTACCACAGCTACAAGCGCTGCGGCCTGGCCGGCTGCATCCTGACCAAACTCGATGAAACGGCGAGCCTCGGCGACGTGCTGAGCCTGGCCATCAGTCATGAACTGCCCGTGGCCTACCTCACCGATGGCCCGCGCATTCCTGACGACCTGCACCTGCCGCGCCCGCACCAGCTGGTGACCCGTGCGGTGAACGTGCAGTTGCAGGACGAGCCCAGCGAGGAGGCGATGGCCGACATGTTCGCTGATCTCTACCACAACCCGCGGCGCGCAGGTTGAGGATGAAGCGTATGCAAAGTACCTACATTCCGGGGCTGGCAGTGTCGCCCCGCGTGTGGCTTGGGTCCAAGCGAGACAAGGTAAACAACGAACATGGGTAGCATGCATCCCGTACAGGTGATCGCCGTCACCGGTGGCAAAGGTGGCGTCGGCAAGACTAACGTTTCAGTGAACCTGTCCCTGGCGCTGGCCGAACTCGGCCGCCGGGTGATGTTGCTGGACGCCGACCTTGGCCTGGCCAATGTCGACGTGTTGCTGGGCCTTACCCCGAAACGCACCCTGGCCGATGTCATCGAGGGCCGCTGCGAGCTGCGCGATGTGCTGTTGCAGGGCCCGGGCGGTGTGCGCATCGTGCCGGCTGCCTCTGGTACCCAGAGCATGGTGCACCTGGCCCCGGCCCAGCATGCCGGGCTGATCCAGGCCTTCAGTGAGATCGGCGACAACCTTGACGTGCTGGTCATCGACACCGCTGCGGGTATTGGTGACTCGGTAGTCAGCTTCGTGCGCGCGGCCCAGGAAGTGCTGCTGGTGGTGTGCGACGAGCCGACCTCGATCACCGACGCCTACGCGCTGATCAAGCTGCTCAACCGCGACTACGGCATGAACCGTTTCCGCGTGCTGGCCAACATGGCCCAGAGCCCGCAGGAAGGGCGCAACCTGTTCGCCAAGCTGACCAAGGTCACCGACCGCTTCCTTGACGTGGCCCTGCAATATGTCGGCGCCGTGCCCTACGACGAGAGCGTGCGCAAGGCCGTGCAGAAGCAGCGCGCGGTGTATGAGGCCTTCCCGCGCTCCAAGTGCGCCCTGGCCTTCAAGGCCATTGCGCAGAAGGTCGACAGCTGGCCGCTGCCTGCCAACCCGCGCGGCCATCTTGAGTTCTTCGTCGAGCGCCTGGTGCAACCCACCAGCGCAGGGCCCGTGCTATGAACGCGAGCGGCTTCAAGATGTACAGCAAGGCGTCGAAGGACGCCCAGTTCGAGCTGGTGGAACGCTACGCGCCGCTGGTCAAGCGCATCGCCTACCACCTGCTGGCACGCCTGCCCGCCAACGTCCAGGTCGAGGACCTGATCCAGGCCGGCATGATCGGGCTGCTGGAAGTGGCCAACAAGTACGACGCCAGCAAGGGCGCCAGCTTTGAAACCTACGCCGGCATCCGCATCCGCGGGGCGATGCTCGACGAGGTCCGCAAGGGCGATTGGGCACCGCGTTCGGTGCACCGCAATACGCGCATGGTCAGTGACGCGATGCGCGCCGTGGAAGCAAGAACCGGCCGCGACGCTAAAGATCATGAAGTTGCTGCCGAACTCCAGTTGAGTCTCGATGATTACTACGGGATCTTGAACGATACCTTGGGGAGCCGCCTGTTCAGTTTCGACGACCTGTTGCAGGACGGCGAGCACGAAGGGCTGCACGAGGACGGCGCCAGTGGCCAGATCGAGCCGTCGCGCGATCTGGAGGACGAGCGCTTCCAGGCTGCCCTGACCGATGCGATCGCCAACCTGCCGGAGCGTGAGCGGCTGGTGTTGGCGCTGTACTACGACGAAGAGCTGAACCTCAAGGAAATCGGTGAGGTACTGGGGGTCAGCGAATCGCGTGTCAGCCAGTTGCACAGCCAGTGTGCCGCGCGCCTGCGCAGCCGCCTGGGGGAATGGCGGGCCCGTTGAGCCCGAGGGTCGTTGCAGTCGTTTTCCACGTGTTTTCCCTGTTGCACCGAATTGAATGAATACGCGTGCTCGCAGCCGAGCGCGTTTGAGACTGCTTGGAGGTCTACTTGAACAAAGACATGAAAATCCTCATCGTTGACGACTTTTCGACGATGCGGCGGATCATCAAGAACCTGTTGCGTGACCTGGGCTTCACCAACACCGATGAAGCCGATGACGGCACCACCGCGCTGCCGATGCTCGAAAGCGGCCATTACGACTTCCTGGTGACCGACTGGAACATGCCTGGCATGTCCGGTATCGACCTGCTGCGCAAGGTGCGTGCCCACGATCGCCTGAAAACCATGCCGGTGCTGATGGTGACCGCCGAAGCCAAGCGCGACCAGATCATCGAAGCGGCCCAGGCCGGGGTCAACGGCTACGTGGTCAAGCCGTTCACCGCCCAGGTGCTCAAAGAAAAGATCGAGAAGATCTTCGAACGCGTCAACGGCTGAGTCACGTCAGGGGGCGCCATGGAATCAACACAGACGTCTTTGGGGGAGTTCGAGTCGACCCTGAAGAAACATGCCCAGGAGCTGGTCGAGAGCCTGGAGCGGGGGCGTTTCGGCGAGGCGGTGCAGCTGATCCATCAGCTCAACCAGACCCGCGACCGCGGCCTGTACCAGGAGGTCGGCAAGCTCACCCGTGAACTGCACAGCGCGATCGTCAGCTTCCAGATCGACCCGCGCATGCCGCAGGCCGAGGAAGTTTCGCAGATCACCGATGCCACCGAGCGCCTGTCCTACGTGGTCAAGCTCACCGAGGGTGCCGCCAACCGCACCATGGACCTGGTGGAGGAGAGCACCCCGGTGCTCAACGACCTGGCAAACGAGGCGCAAGGCCTGAGCGTCGACTGGCAGCGCTTCATGCGCCGCGAAGTCGCAGCGCCGGAGTTTCGCGAGCTGGTCAAGCGCGTCGACAGTTTCCTGACGCACAGCGCCGAGGGGAACCGCAAGGTTGCCGGCCACCTCAACGACATTCTGCTGGCCCAGGACTATCAGGACCTGACCGGCCAGGTGATCAAGCGCGTGACCGCGCTGGTGACCGAAGTGGAAAGCAATCTGCTCAAGCTCGTGCTGATGGCCAGTCAGGTCGACCGCTTTGCCGGCATCGAACATGACCACCAGCAGCTGCGCGCTGAAAAAGATCAAGAAAAACATCCGACTCGGGGTGAAGGTCCGCAGATTCATGCCGATAAGCGTGAAGACGTTGTGTCCGGTCAGGACGACGTCGACGATCTGCTGTCCAGCCTGGGTTTTTAAGGAGCACGTTTAATGAGCTTCGGCGCCGATGAAGAAATCCTTCAGGATTTCCTGGTAGAAGCCGGCGAAATTCTTGAGCAACTGTCCGAGCAACTGGTCGAGCTGGAAAGCCGGCCCGACGATGCCGACCTGCTCAATGCGATCTTTCGCGGTTTCCACACTGTAAAAGGGGGCGCCGGCTTCCTTCAGCTGAACGAGCTGGTGGAGTGCTGCCATATCGCCGAGAACGTGTTCGACATCCTGCGCAAAGGTGAGCGCCGGGTCGACGCGGAACTGATGGACGTGGTGCTCGAAGCACTGGACACGGTCAACAGCATGTTCGGCCAGGTGCGTGAGCGCAGTGAAGTGACCCCGGCCACCCCGGAGCTGCTGGCGGCCCTGTCGCGGCTGGCGGAACCTGCCAGCGCCGACGCCCCGGCGGTGGTGGTCGAAGCTGCGCCGCAGCCGGTGGCGGCAGAAGCGGACATCACCGACACCGAGTTCGAGCAGCTGCTCGACTCGCTCGACGCGGTCAAGGCCGAAGCGGCCGCCTTTGACGCGCAGATGCAGGGCGAGACCCTGAGCGGCTCGGGTGACGACATCACCGACGCCGAGTTCGAATCGCTGCTCGACCAGTTGCATGGCAAGGGCCAGTTCTCGCCCGAAGTGGCTGCCGCCGAAGCGGTGGTCGATGCCAGTGCGCCGATGAGCGACGAGATCACCGACGAAGAGTTCGAGTCGTTGCTGGACCAGTTGCACGGCAAGGGCACCTTCCAGGCCGATGCCTTGCCCGTTGCCGCCGCTGCCGTGCAAAGCGTTGCCGCGCCTGCCAGCAGCGACGAGATCACCGAGCACGAGTTCGAAGCGCTGCTCGACCAGTTGCACGGCAAGGGCAAGTTCACCGGTGAGGCCGCTACTGCCCAGGCGCCTGCTGCCGTGGCTGCGCCGGTTGCGCAGAAGGCTGAAAGCCAACCGCTCGCCAGGCCTGCTGCTGCCCCGGCCGCTGCTGCACCTGGCAACGTCACTGCAGCCAAGCCTGCCGCGCCAGCGCGCACCCCGGCCGCTGCGGCGGAAAAGCCTGCCAGCGAAGCGGAAACCACCGTGCGCGTCGACACCGCGCGCCTGGACGAGATCATGAACATGGTCGGCGAACTGGTGCTGGTGCGTAACCGCCTGGTACGCCTGGGCCTGAACAGCGGCGACGAGGCCATGTCCAAGGCCGTGTCCAACCTCGACGTGGTCACCGCCGACCTGCAGACCGCGGTGATGAAGACCCGCATGCAGCCGATCAAGAAGGTCTTCGGGCGCTTCCCGCGCCTGGTCCGCGACCTGGCTCGGCAGCTGAAGAAAGAGATCAACCTGGAGCTGGTCGGCGAAGAAACCGACCTCGACAAGAACCTCGTCGAAGCCCTGGCCGACCCGCTGGTGCACCTGGTGCGCAACGCCGTCGACCACGGTGTCGAGATGCCCGACGAGCGTGAAGCGTCCGGCAAGGCCCGAACCGGCCGCGTGGTGCTGTCGGCCGAGCAGGAAGGTGACCACATCCTGCTGTCGATCTCCGACGACGGCAAGGGCATGGACCCGAACATTCTGCGCGCCAAGGCCGTGGAAAAGGGCCTGATGGACAAGGACGCCGCCGATCGCCTGAGCGAATCGGACTGCTACAACCTGATCTTCGCCCCGGGCTTCTCGACCAAGACCGAGATTTCCGACGTGTCCGGCCGCGGCGTCGGCATGGACGTGGTGAAAACCAAGATTTCCCAGCTCAACGGCTCGATCAACATCTTCTCGGCCAAGGGCCAGGGTTCGAAGATCGTCATCAAGGTGCCGCTGACCCTGGCGATCATGCCGACCCTGATGGTGATGCTGGGCAACCAGGCGTTCGCCTTCCCGCTGGTCAACGTCAACGAGATCTTCCACCTCGACCTGTCGCGCACCAACGTGGTCGACGGCCAGGAAGTGGTGATCGTGCGCGACAAGGCGCTGCCGCTGTTCTACCTCAAGCGCTGGCTGGTTCAGGGCCAGGTGCACGAGGAGCAGCGCGAGGGCCATGTGGTGATCCTGTCGGTCGGTACCCAGCGTATCGGCTTCGTGGTCGACCAGCTGGTGGGCCAGGAAGAGGTGGTGATCAAGCCGCTGGGCAAGATGCTGCAAGGTACCCCGGGCATGTCCGGCGCCACCATCACCGGTGACGGCCGCATCGCGCTGATTCTCGACGTGCCGAGCATGCTCAAGCGTTACGCGGCACGGCGTATCTGATTTTCGGCGGCGCACCCTGGCCGGTTGCGCCGCCTAATGGAGTGTTTATGGCAGTCAAGGTCCTGGTGGTGGATGATTCCGGTTTCTTCCGCCGCCGCGTTTCGGAAATCCTTTCGGCGGACCCGACCATCCAGGTGGTCGGCACCGCGACCAACGGCAGGGAAGCGATCGACCAGGCGCTGGCGCTCAAACCCGACGTCATCACCATGGACTACGAAATGCCCATGATGGATGGCATCACCGCAGTGCGGCACATCATGCAGCGCTGCCCGACGCCGGTGTTGATGTTCTCCTCGCTGACCCACGAAGGTGCCCGTGTCACCCTCGACGCGCTGGATGCCGGTGCGGTGGATTACCTGCCGAAGAACTTCGAAGACATCTCGCGCAACCCGGAGAAGGTCAAGCAGCTGCTGTGCGAAAAGGTCCATACCATCTCGCGCAGCAACCGCCGTTTTGGCAGCTACGCCAGCCCCGCGCCGGTTACCGCACCTACGCCGGCCAGCAGCCATGCGCCCGCCAGCAGCCTGGCCAGCGCCGCGCCGATACGTGCTGCCGCGCCTGTTCGTGCACCGGCACCGGCGCCGGCCGCAACGCATTCCCCGGCACCCAAGCGCAAGCCTTACAAATTGGTGGCGATCGGCACCTCCACCGGTGGCCCGGTGGCCCTGCAGCGCGTGCTGACCCAGTTGCCGGCGAACTTCCCGGCGCCGATCGTGCTGATCCAGCACATGCCCGCAGCCTTCACCAAGGCCTTTGCCGAGCGCCTCGACAAGCTGTGCAAGATCAGCGTCAAGGAAGCCGAGGACGGCGACATGCTGCGCCCGGGCCTGGCGCTGCTGGCCCCTGGCGGCAAGCAGATGATGATCGACGGCCGTGGCACGGTGAAGATCCTGCCGGGCGACGAGCGCCTGAACTACAAGCCGTGCGTGGACATCACCTTTGGGTCGGCGGCCAAGTCCTACGGCGACAAGGTGCTGTCGGTGGTGCTCACCGGCATGGGCGCCGACGGCCGCGAAGGCGCACGCCTGCTCAAGCAGGGCGGCAGTACCGTGTGGGCCCAGGATGAGGCCAGCTGTGTGATCTACGGCATGCCCATGGCCATCGTCAAAGCCAACCTGGCCGACGCGGTGTACAGCCTGGATGAAATTGGCAAACACCTGGTCGAGGCTTGCGTCTGATGGATGTGCTCAGCCTGATTGGCCTGATCCTGGCGTTCGTCGCCATCGTTGGCGGCAACTTTCTCGAAGGTGGCCACGTCGGTGCCTTGCTCAATGGCCCGGCCGGCCTGATCGTGCTCGGTGGCACCCTGGCGGCGGCATTGCTGCAGTCGCCGCTGTCGTCGTTCAAGCGCGCGCTGCAGATTCTGCGCTGGATCTTCTTCCCGCCGCGGGTCGACCTGGCCGGCGGTATCGACCGGGTGGTCAACTGGAGCCTGGTGGCGCGCAAGGAAGGCCTGCTCGGCCTCGAAGGCGTGGCCGATGCCGAACCCGACCCGTACGCCCGCAAGGGCCTGCAGCTGCTGGTCGATGGCGCCGAGCCGGAATCGATCCGCGGCATCCTCGAAGTCGACTTCCTGACCCAGGAAAGCCGTGATATCCAGGCCGCCAAGGTGTTCGAGAGCATGGGCGGCTATGCCCCGACCATCGGTATCATCGGCGCGGTCATGGGCCTGATCCATGTCATGGGCAACCTGGCCGACCCGTCGCAACTGGGCAACGGCATCGCCGTGGCCTTCGTCGCCACCATCTACGGCGTGGCCAGTGCCAACCTGATCCTGCTGCCGATCGCCAACAAGCTCAAGGCCATCGTCATGCGCCAGTCGCGCTACCGCGAGATGCTGCTCGAAGGCCTGCTGTCGATTGCCGAGGGCGAGAACCCGCGCTCGATCGAGCTGAAGCTGCAAGGCTTCATGGAGTAAGCCATGCGCCGTCGCCGTCATACCGAGGAGCACGAGAACCACGAACGCTGGCTGGTGTCGTACGCCGACTTCATCACCTTGCTGTTCGCTTTCTTCGTGGTCATGTATTCGATCTCCTCGATCAACGAGGGCAAGTACAAGGTCATCTCGCAGGCGCTGCTCGGAGTGTTCAACGACCCCGAGCGGAGCATGAAACCGATCCCGATCGGTGATGAGCAGCCGCTCAGCGTGAAGCCGGCAGAACCTTTGATCAAGGACAGCGAGCAGACCGATGCGGGCCTGGCGCAGACCAATGTCGACCCGCTGAAGACCATCAGCGACGACGTGCGTGATGCCTTCGGCGACCTGATCAAGTCCGACCAGATGACCGTGCGCGGCAACGAGCTGTGGGTGGAGATCGAGCTCAACTCTTCCTTGCTGTTCGGCAGTGGCGATGCCATGCCCAGTGACAAGGCGTTCGCCATCATCGAGAAAGTCGGCAGCATCCTCAAACCGTTCGCCAACCCGGTGCACGTCGAGGGGTTCACCGACAACCTGCCGATCCGCACGGCGCAGTACCCGACCAACTGGGAACTGTCGGCAGCGCGGGCGGCGAGCATCGTGCGCCTGCTGGCAATGGAAGGGGTCAACCCGGCGCGCATGGCCTCGGTGGGTTACGGTGAGTACCAGCCGGTGGCCAGCAACGACACCGCCGAAGGGCGTGCGCGCAATCGCCGGGTGGTGCTGGTGATTTCCCGCAACCTCGAAGTGCGCCGCAGCCTGACCGGCTCGGGCAGTGCCAATGCCACCGCAGATGCAGCGCTGCGTCGTGCTGGCACACAAACTGCACCACCAGCCCCAGCCGCGACGACGGCGAAGTGAGCCGTCAATTCTCCGTCACCGCATGCCCTGTGGGAGCCGGCGACACCCATGAAACAAGAGTTGTCCTATGAGAGTCTGGGCAGTAGCCAATCAAAAAGGTGGTGTCGGTAAGACCACCACCACCATTGCCCTGGCCGGCCTGCTGGCCGAGGCGGGCAAGCGCGTGGTCGTCGTCGACCTCGACCCGCATGGCTCGATGACCAGCTATTTCGGGCACAACCCGGATGCCCTGGAGCACAGCTGCTACGACCTGTTCCTGCACAAGGGCAGCGTGCCCGAGGGCCTGCCGGGGCAATTGCTGCTGCCGACCAGCGATGAGCGTATCTCGTTGCTGCCGTCGAGCACGGCATTGGCGGTACTGGAGCGCCAGTCGCCAGGGCAGAGTGGCCTGGGCCTGGTGATCGCCAAGAGTCTGGCGCAGTTGTGGCAGGATTTTGATTTCGCGTTGATCGACAGCCCGCCGTTGCTGGGCGTGCTGATGGTCAATGCCTTGGCGGCCAGCCAGCAGCTGGTGATTCCGGTGCAGACCGAATTTCTGGCGGTGAAGGGCCTGGAACGGATGATCGGCACCTTGACCATGGTCAACCGCTCGCGCAAGCAGGCGTTGCCTTACCAGATCGTGCCGACCCTGTTCGACCGCCGTACCCAGGCTTCGCTGGGCACCCTCAAGGTGCTGCGCGATACCTATGAACACCAGGTGTGGCAGGGTTACATCCCGGTCGACACGCGCCTGCGCGATGCCAGCCGCAATGGCGTCACGCCGTCGCAGTTCGACGGCAAGAGCCGCGGCGTGATCGCCTACCGGGCACTGCTCAAGCACATGCTCACCTACAAGCCTGCTGCGCAGGTGACCCGATGAACCGGCCTGTCGGCACCAAGCCGCAACTGGCCCTGCAGTCATACCTCGATGGGTTGCTGCAGGAGGCCACCGAGGCCGAGGACATCCTTGACCTGCCAACGCCCAGTGAAGCGCCCGCAACCAGTGATGAATTCGCTGCTGCCGTGCGCGAAGAGCAGGCGCGAGACGCTGGCCAGCCAGCACCTGCGGCCAGGCCTTTTGCCGAACCGCAGGTAAAGGTGCTGCCCGCCGTGCTGCCGGTCGAGCCGCCGGTAGTCGCGGTGGTCGAGGCTGAGGTGGTGGCTGAGGCCAGCATCCCGGTATTGACCGAAGTGCCAGCACCGGAGCCGGTCGCACCCTTGGTGGAAGTGCACTTGCCAGCAGCAGGCATGGCTGACGCACCGGTCCCGCCGGCCAGTGTCGATGGCCGCCCGGCCTGGGCGGCCGAGCCGTTCGAGTGCCTGCTGTTCGACGTTGCCGGGCTGACCCTGGCCGTGCCGCTGGTGTGCCTGGGCTCGATCTACAGCCTGGAAGGCCAGGAACTGACGCCGCTGTTCGGCCAGCCGGACTGGTTCCTTGGCATCCTGACCTGCCAGGCGGGCAACCTGAAGGTGCTGGACACGGCGCGCTGGGTGATGCCCGACCGCTACCGCGATGATTTCCGCCAGGGCCTGAATTACGTGATTTCCGTGCAGGGCTACGAGTGGGGCCTGGCGGTACACCAGGTCAGCCGCTCGCTGCGCCTGGACCCTGCCGAGATCAAGTGGCGCAGCCAGCGTGGCCAGCGCCCATGGTTGGCCGGCACGGTTATCGAACACATGTGTGCACTGCTCGACGTCGCCGCACTGGCCGAGCTGATCGCCAGCGGCGCGGTCAAGCAGTTGCATGCCAAACAGAAATGACACCGAACACAACCGCCAACGGCGGATTTAGAGGGCTAGGGGAATGAAAAAGTCGTCTGCGCAAGGTTCTGAAGATCCGATCCTGCAGTGGGTAACCTTCCGTCTGGACAACGAGTCCTACGGCATCAACGTCATGCAAGTGCAGGAAGTGCTGCGCTACACCGAGATCGCACCGGTGCCGGGTGCGCCGAGCTACGTGCTGGGCATCATCAACCTGCGCGGCAACGTGGTGACGGTGATCGACACCCGCCAGCGCTTCGGCCTGATGCCGTCGGACGTGACCGACAACACCCGTATCGTCATCATCGAGGCCGACAAGCAAGTGGTCGGCATCCTGGTCGACAGCGTTGCCGAGGTGGTGTACCTGCGTCAGTCGGAAATCGAAACGGCGCCGAACGTGGGTAACGAAGAGTCGGCCAAGTTCATCCAGGGCGTGTGCAACAAGAACGGTGAACTGCTGATCCTGGTCGAGCTGGACAAGATGATGACCGAGGAAGAGTGGTCCGAGCTGGAGAACATCTGAGTTGATCTTCGAGGTGGCGGTAATCTTCCTGGCGCTGCTGTGGGCCGTGAGCCTGTGGTTCTTCCTCAACTACAGCAAGCGCCAGCGCGAACTGGCGGCGCAGCAGGCCGTGGGCGATGCCCTGCGCGACCAGCGCATCAAGGACCTGGCCAAGCGCCTGGACGACTACCAGAACGGTACCGTGCGCATGGGTGAGGCCCTGCATGAGCTGCGCGCCACCGTCGCGCCGCTGCCGGAGAGGCTCCAGCAGCTGGAACAGCGCGACCCCAACAGCGTCACCTTCACCCAGGCCGCCAAGCTGGTGGGCATGGGCGCCAGCGTATCGGAACTCACCGAAACCTGCGGCCTGACCCAGGCCGAGGCGGAGCTGATGAGCAAGCTGCACCGCGGCGGGTAACGCCGCCAATTGCACTGGCCCCGCCCGGCAGCAGGCTCAGGTGCTGCTCCAGGAGTGATAGCCGCCGACCTTGGCGAAGCGGTTGAAGGGCAATAGCGTGTGCATGGCCTCCTGGGCGCGGGGCAGGTCGACGAACTGATAGGCGTTGATCCGCGGCATGGCGTAGAGGTTGACGATCTGGCGCAAGGTGCCCAGTGCCGGCAGCTGGCGGTCGACCACGTCGCTGAGCAGGGCTGGGCCGGTGAGCTGGCTCAGGCGCCCGGCGTAGCGGTAGAAGTTCGCCGGGTCCTCGGCCAGGCTGGGCTTGCTGTCATAGAAGTCCCGGTTGGTCTGGTAACGCGCCAACATTTCGTCGGCAATCGCTTCCAGCGTGGGGTTGCCGGCGTGGCTGCCGATCATGCTGGTGTTGTACAGACAGTTCATTGCCAGCTTTTCATTGGACATCGGCGGCGCCAGCAGCAGGCCATCGGCTGGGGTGCGCAGCTCGACCTGGTCGATGGTTTCGCCATCGGCTAGCAGCGTGTCGTCGACATCCATGTACAAGCCGCCCTCGTGGTGCAGCATTGGATAACGCAGCACATCCGATGCCGAGGCGTAGTTGGTGGCGATGCCGCCGTTGCCCTCCAGGGCGGCGTCGTACTGTGCGTAGTACCTGCTCTGGCGAAAGGCCCGGAAAAACGCTTGCTCCTCCAGCGGCAGCACCTGCAGCCCCGCGGCATGTTCGGCCAGCAGGCGCAGGTTCTCGGCGTAGACGTGCGGGTCGGCCTTGGAGAGGAACAGGCGCATGGCATATTCGCTGTCCTTGAGCCGGGCCGCATTGCTGCCCAGGTTGGTCAGCAGTTCACTGCTGATGACCTTGTCACCTACCCAAAGGCAGGAGATCTTTCTGGGTATCGGGAAACTGCTGGGGGCTTGGGTCGGGATATTCACCGGCAGCGGCAGGTCGACGCCCAGCGCGCGCAGGCTGCGCGTGCGCATGGCCGGGGTGACGGTGCGGGAGGCGGGGGCGGGGATCAGGTCCTTGCTGGCGGGTGTTGCCAGGTAGCCGAGCGGCTCGACCTCGTTGAGGTCGTCTTCGCTGATGAACACATCCCGCTGGACGTCGTAGACCATGCGCACGTTGTAGCCACCGATACTCGCATCGAGGTTGTCCAGGTCACCGTCGTAGCGCGGTGTGCGGATCACCCCGGCGGCGACGGCCTGGTCGCATTCCGGTAGCGGTTCGACGGGCTCGGGGAAGTGAAAGTAGCTGACACCTTCGGGTTCCGGAAACCGGGGTGCCGTGACCGGGCTCAAGGGGTAGCCGATCTGCTCGTTGAGCCGTTTCGGCAGGACGAAGCCATCGCGTTTGAACGCGAACAGTGCCTTGGCCCTGGTGACGCCAGTGAGGGCCAGCGGCGCCGCGTTGAACAGGCCCCAGGTAATGTTGCCGACCCCCGCCTGCTGCTGCGCCAGCGACCTGCCATTGATCACCTGGTCCAGCCCCAGCCCCAGTTGCACGATACCGCCCGCCGCCAGCAGGGGGGCCAGGCCCGGCACCACCAGGCACAGCGGCGCCAGCAGGTTCAGCGTCGTGCTCAGGTAGCCCAGCCAGCGAGCCTTGCTGACCTGGCTGTCGCGGGTGATCAGGAAGTCGGCATCGTCGTAGCTGCGCTGGCGCTGTCGTTCGGCCAGTGCCTGGAACAGGTCACCGTCGATTCGAGGGTTGTATTTGCCAGGGCGGTAATTGACAAAGGTGCGTGGCGGCCAGGTGCCGTCGTCGTTGAAATAGCCATGTTCGGGTGGCAAGCGGTGGCTGTTCGGGTAATCGGCCAGGCCCTCGAGCGCGGTATCCAGGCCACTGAAGTCGAGGCCTTGCGGGCGGTCGGCGAGGCGAAAGTGCAATTTCAGGGCCTGGCGCCTGGCCGGGTCCTTGCACTGCAGGCCAATCCAGTCCTTGAGCAGCATTTCGCTGGCGAACTCCAGCAGGGGTGAACTGTTGCCAGGCAGGTACAGCAAGGTCAGGTCGCTGCTGGGGTCGTTCAGGTACAGCAGGTCGGTCGCCGCATAGCCATAGATGTTCAGCGTGCTGAGCCGCAGCTTGTCGGCACCGGGCATCAGCCCGGCGGCTTGCCACGCCAGCTTCCTGGCGGGCTCGCTGAGGCTGCCTTCGCTGACCTGCTTGTTGCAGGCCGCGATGAAGTTGAGCCTGCTGGCCAGGCAATGGCCCTGCAGGTGCTGGTTCCAGTAGCGATCCAGTTGGGCTTTGAAGGGGGTGTGGAAGTCCAGGTCGTGGATGAAGCGCTGGAAGGCTTCGGCTGCTACCGGCAGGTGGGTGGAGGCGTCATAGCGTTGCGGCGTGGTCCGGCGGAACAGCCCGTTGAACACCGCGTAGGGGGCGCCATAGGGGTTGAAGGGCGGTGCCGGCAGGGTTTCGACCAGCCGCAGCGGGCCTTCGGGCAGGTGCCCGGCCCAAGGGGCGTTAAATAGGTCGCCGAGCAGGTCGTTGGCGGATTCCCCCTGCCAGTTGCTCAGTACCGCCTGGGGCAGGCTCATGCTTTGCGTGACCACCAGCAGATTGCCGCCGGAGCTCTCGGGGCGGTAATGCAGCGTGACGACGTCGATCTGCTGCGGGTCGACATCATGGCCCTGTTGCAGGAGCCATTGCCGGATAGCCTGGCTCGCCGCGTGGTCGGGGCGGGGGACGTGGCTGAGGTGGGTGCGGACGTACTGTATGCCTGCAGCATTGATGTGGCGCGTGGACATGGGGTTCACCTTGCTGTGAGGAAGCGGCAAGGCTGAACGGTCAGTGCTGACAGTGGCGGTAGATAATTAGCGCTGCCCAGGCTGAGGCAACAACGGCGGCTGTGGCGTGATATCCCGCGGTGCAGCGGGTTCGTCGTTGAAGCCGACGGGCACCTTGCCCCGCAACTGCCAGGCAAAGGCAATGATTTCGGCAATTGTCAGGTACAGCGCCGGCGGGATCTGCTCGCCCAGCTCCAGGCGTGCCAGCAGGCGTACCAGTTCGGCGTTCTCGTAGATCGGCACCTCATGTTCACGGGCCAGGGCCAGAATCGCCTCGGCCAGTTCGTCATCACCTTTGGCGGTCAAGGTCGGGGCTTGCTGGCCGTCGTAGTTGAGCGCGATCGCCTGGCGGGGTTGCTTGTCGGTCATGCGGTTTCATCCACCCAGCGTTGTTCCACCCGCGTGCGCGGGCCCTGTGGCGGGATGCCGGGGTGGCATTCCAGGTCGCCGACCTCCAGGCCACGGGCCAGCAGGCGTTCGCGCAGTTCGCCGAGCTGGCTGTCGATCAGCCGCGCGGTCGGTTCATGTTCGGCCCACAACTGGCCGGACAAGCGGCCCTGGACCAGTTGCGCCTGAACCTGCAGCGGGCCCAGCGGGGCGAGGTCGAAGGCCAGCTCGATGCGCCACAGCGCTTGCTGCGGGTCTTGCTGCTCGTGCTGGCGCTCGGCCTGCTGTTCCGGGGTTTCCTCGCGCTGCAGCTTCACTTGCAGGGGGATGAATTCCTGGCCGTGGCGCACCGGGATCTCGGCCTGCCAGGTGGTCTGCAGGTTGCCGTTGTCCAGCGTGCCGGACTGCTGCAGGCTGCTCAGGGCATGACTCTGCAGGCGCGAGATGGCGGCGGCGGCCAGGCGCAGCAACTGCTGCAGGTCACCTTCGTTTTCCATCGCCTGCAACAACCGCGAGGGCAGCGGAAATGCGCCTGGCGGCGATCGGGGGGTGACCCGGTCGAGCATGCCCAGCGCGCCGCGCGCCAGGGCTGGCAATGCCTGGGCCAGGCTGGTGGAAGCGATCACCGGGCTGGCCGGAGCACTGAGTGTGGCCTGGGCCACCAGCCTGACCAGCTGTGCCTTGAGGTCGGTGGCCACGTTGGCACCCAGCCCGCCCAGCAGCTTCGCTTCGAGAAAGGCACCGCTGTTGTTCAGCGCCTGGGCCACGGCCTTGCCGTCGCTCAGCTGGCGGGCGTCTGGCAGGCTGGCCAGCAGCGTGCTGGCGATACTGCGCAACTCGCCCTCGCTGGCAGGGCTGCTGGCAATTTGCTGCAGGGCGCTGAGCAGGCCGGGCAGGGAGGCCTGGCGGCCTTGCTGGGTGAGCAATTGCTGGGCGATGTTCAGCTGTTCCTGGCGACCGCTCAGGGGCACGAAGCGCAGCGACTGGTCGCCTTGCACCAGGGCGCTGAGCAGGCTGCCGATCGGCAGCGGGCGCGGGCTGTCGATGGTCAGCGTGGCGCCGGCCTGGGCGGTATTGAGCAGGCTGACCAACGAGCGGAAGCTGGCCGCTGCGCCTGCCGCCTGGGGCAGCGCCTGATTGGTCAGCACCTTGCCCTGCAGCAGGGTACCGACCGGCACCTTGCTGGTGTCGAGCTGGGTGAGGGTGGCGACGTTGCTGGCGCTGGCCTGTTGCAGCATCACGGCCAGGCGGTTGCTCTCAGGCTGGCTGACGGTGAGCTGGCTGCCCGGTGGAATCGGCTGGTTGGCACTGGCCTGGACCTGGGTCTGGCTGCCATTGGCCTGGATCACCTGCAGCACCAACTGGAAGGTACTGCCGCTCTGGCGCAGCGTCAGCACTTCGGCCTGGGCGGTTTCACCTGGCTTGAGCAGGCCGGGTTGGGCCTGGGTCAGGTTGAGCAGCTCACCGGTCAGCTGGGCCTTGATCGCCTGCGGATTGATCGCGGTTTGTGCACCGAGACTATTGATTTCAGTCATGATTGTATACAACCTGTGGAGCCCGCCCTCTTGGCAGCGTGGCAGCACATGTAATAATGCCTGCCGCCTGTCACTGCCAGTATAACGGCAGCCAGGTGGGCGACTTGAGAAGCATATAGATAAGGCGAATCCGTGACCCTTCACCTCCAAGCCGTGGGCCTGGCCTGCGAGCGCGACTGGCGCCTGTTGTTCGAGCACCTCGATTTCGAGCTGCGCCCCGGCGACATGCTGCAGATCAGTGGCCCCAACGGCAGCGGCAAGACCAGCCTGCTGCGCCTGTTGGCCGGGCTGATGCAGCCGACTGCCGGGCAGATCCTGCTGGCTGGCCAGCCGCTGAACGAGCAGCGCCATGCCTTGGCCAGCATCCTGCTATGGATCGGCCACGCCGCTGGCATCAAGGACCTGCTCACCGCCGAGGAGAACCTCACCTGGCTCTGCGCCCTGCACCAGCCGGCTAGCGCCGAAGCGATCTGGGCGGCGCTGGCGGCGGTCGGCCTGCGCGGTTTCGAAGACATCCCTTGTCATACGCTGTCCGCCGGCCAGCAGCGCCGGGTGGCCCTGGCCCGGCTGCACCTGGCAAGCCCGCCGCTGTGGATCCTCGACGAACCCTTCACTGCCCTCGACAAGCAGGGGGTGGCCCAGCTCGAAGCGCACCTGGCCGCCCACTGCGAACAGGGCGGCACGGTGGTGCTGACCACGCACCACAGCCTCGAACGCAAGCCGTCCGGGTACCGCGAACTGAACCTGGGGCAATGGGCGGCATGAGCGTATTCATCCTGTTGCTGCGCCGCGAAGCGCGCCTGTTGTTCCGTCGCCCAGCCGAGCTGGCCAACCCGCTGGTGTTCTTCGCCATCGTCGTGGCGCTGTTCCCGCTGGCGGTTGGCCCGGAAAGCCAATTGTTGCAAACCTTGTCGCCTGGGCTGGTCTGGGTCGCGGCCTTGCTTGCCGTGCTGTTGTCACTGGATGGGCTGTTCCGCAGCGATTTCGAGGACGGCTCGCTGGAGCAGTGGGTGCTGTCACCGCACCCGCTGGCCATGCTGGTGCTGGCCAAGGTGCTGGCGCACTGGATCTTTTCCGGGCTGGCGCTGGTATTGTTGGCGCCATTGCTGGCGCTGATGCTGGGGTTGCCGAGCCACTGCCTGCCGGTGCTGCTCGGTTCGCTGCTGCTGGGCACGCCGATATTGAGCTTGCTGGGGGCGGTCGGTGCTGCGCTGACGGTCGGCCTCAAGCGCGGTGGTTTGTTACTGGCGTTGCTGATTCTGCCGTTGTATATCCCTGTATTGATCCTGGGCAGTGGTGCGTTGCAGGCGGCGTTGCAGAATATGCCCGCCACCGGCCATCTGCTCTGGCTCGCCAGCCTGACGGCCCTGGCGGTCACCCTGGCACCCTTTGCGATAGCGGCCGGCCTGAAGATCAGCGTCGGCGAATAACGAGTCCCGGGCTCTCAAGCCCGGCTAATACCGGATGTACCTGATGAAAATGAGCTGGACGTGGTTCCACAAACTGGGTTCGCCGAAATGGTTCTATGCCATCAGCGGCCGCATGCTGCCATGGCTGGCCATCTCTGCCGTACTGCTGCTGGTCACCGGCGTGGTCTGGGGCCTGGCGTTCGCCCCCGAGGACTATCAGCAGGGCAACAGCTTCCGCATCATCTATATCCACGTGCCGGCGGCGATGCTGGCGCAGTCCTGCTACGTGCTGCTGGCCGTGGCCGGCGCGGTGGGGCTGGTGTGGAAGATGAAACTGGCCGATGTCGCCCTGCAATGCGCAGCGCCGATCGGCGCCTGGATGACTGCCGTGGCACTGGTCACCGGGGCCATCTGGGGCAAGCCGACCTGGGGCAGCTGGTGGGTCTGGGACGCACGGCTGACGTCGATGCTGATCCTGCTGTTCCTGTACTTCGGCATCATTGCCCTGGGCCAGGCCATCAGCAACCGTGACAGCGCGGCCAAGGCCTGCGCAGTGCTGGCCATCGTCGGCGTGATCAACATCCCGATCATCAAGTACTCGGTAGAATGGTGGAACACCTTGCACCAGGGCGCCACTTTCACCCTCACCGAAAAACCGGCGATGCCGGCCGAAATGTGGCTGCCGCTGCTGTGCACGGCGTTGGGCTTCTACTGCTTCTTCGGTGCCGTGCTGCTGCTGCGCATGCGCCTTGAGGTGCTCAAGCGCGAGGCACGCGCCAGTTGGGTCAAGGATGAAGTGTTGAACAGCCTGGGGCGGAGGGCTGCACGATGAGTTTCGCTTCCTTCGGCGATTTTCTCGCCATGGGCCATCACGCCCTGTATGTCTGGTCGGCCTATGGCATCTGCCTGGCGGTGCTGGCGCTGAATGTCGCCGCACCAGTGCTGGCCCGCCGTCGCTACCTGCAAGATGAGGCGCGCCGTTTGCGCCGGGAGAACAACCAGTGAATCCGCAGCGCAAGAAACGCCTGTTCCTGATCCTCGGCCTGCTGGCCGGGGTTGCGGTTGCCGTCGGCTTTGCCTTGAGCGCCCTGCAGCAGAACATCAACCTGTTCTACACCCCGACCCAGATCGCCAACGGCGAGGCGCCGCTGGACACGCGCATCCGTGCCGGCGGCATGGTCGAAAAGGGCTCGGTGCAGCGGTCCTCCGATTCGCTCGACGTGCGCTTCGTGGTCACCGACTTCAACAAGTCCGTGCCGATCACCTACCGCGGCATCCTGCCGGACCTGTTCCGCGAAGGGCAGGGCATCGTTGCCCTCGGCAAGCTCAACGGCGATGGCGTGGTGGTGGCCGATGAGGTGCTGGCCAAGCACGACGAGAAGTACATGCCACCTGAGGTCACCAAGGCCCTGAAGGAAAGCGGCCAGGCGGCCAGCGGCGCGGAGGCCAAGCCATGAACGCGGCGCTGGTGATCCCCGAACTCGGCCAGCTGGCGATGATCCTGGCGATCTGCTTCGCCGCCGTGCAGGCCACGGTTCCGCTGCTCGGTGCCTGGCGCGGTGACAGCCTGTGGATGAGCCTGGCGCGCCCGGCCGCCTGGGGCCAGTTCACCTTCCTGGTCTTCGCCTTTGCCTGCCTGACCCACGCGTTCATGACCGACAACTTCTCGGTCGCCTACGTGGCCAGCAACTCCAACAGCGCCTTGCCGTGGTACTACAAGTTCAGTGCGGTCTGGGGCGCCCACGAAGGCTCGCTGCTGCTCTGGGCGCTGATCCTCGGTGGCTGGACCTTCGCCGTGTCGATCTTCTCGCGGCAGCTGCCGCAGGTGATGCTGGCCCGTGTGCTGGCGGTGATGGGCATGATCAGCGTTGGCTTCCTGAGCTTCCTGATCATCACCTCCAACCCGTTCCAGCGCCTGTTGCCGCAGGTGCCGACCGACGGCCGTGACCTCAACCCGCTGTTGCAGGACTTTGGCCTGATCGTCCACCCGCCGATGCTGTACATGGGCTATGTGGGCTTCTCGGTGGCTTTCGCCTTCGCCATCGCCGCACTGCTCGGCGGGCGCCTGGACGCAGCCTGGGCGCGTTGGTCGCGGCCCTGGACCATCGTCGCCTGGGCCTTCCTCGGCGTCGGCATCACCCTCGGCTCGTGGTGGGCCTACTACGAACTGGGCTGGGGTGGCTGGTGGTTCTGGGACCCGGTGGAAAACGCCTCGTTCATGCCCTGGCTGGTGGGCACGGCGCTGATCCACTCGCTGGCGGTGACGGAGAAACGCGGTGTGTTCAAGAGCTGGACCGTACTGCTGGCGATCGCGGCGTTCTCGCTGAGCCTGCTGGGCACCTTCCTGGTCCGCTCGGGCGTGCTGACCTCGGTGCACGCGTTCGCGGCCGACCCGGCGCGCGGCGTGTTCATCCTGATCTTCCTGTTGTTCGTGGTCGGCGGCTCGCTGACCCTGTTTGCCCTGCGCGCCCCAGTGGTCAAGAGCCAGGTCGGCTTTGCCCTGTGGTCGCGTGAAACCCTGCTGCTGGCCAACAACCTGGTGCTGGTGGTGGCGGCCTCGATGATCCTGCTCGGCACGCTCTACCCGCTGGTGCTCGATGCCCTGACCGGGGCCAAGCTGTCGGTTGGCCCGCCTTACTTCGACGCCCTGTTCCTGCCGTTGATGGCGCTGCTGATGGGGGTGCTGAGCCTGGGTGTGGTGGTGCGCTGGAAAGACACCCCGGCCAAGTGGCTGGTCAGCATGATGACCCCGGTACTGATCGGCAGTGCGGTGCTGGCGCCGGTAGCCGGCTTCATGGTCGACGACTTCGACTGGCCGGTGCTGAGCGCCTTCGCCCTGGCGGCCTGGGTGGTGCTCGGTGGCCTGCGAGACATCGTCGACAAGACCCGCCACAAAGGCCTGGCCAGGGGCGTGCGTGGCTTGACCCGCAGCTACTGGGGCATGCAACTGGCGCATCTGGGCCTGGCGGTGTGTGCCCTGGGCGTGGTGCTGTCGAGCAACAACAGCGCCGAGCGCGACCTGCGCATGGCGCCGGGCGAAAGCGTCGAGCTGGGCGGTTACCACTTCCTGTTCGAGGGCGCCAAGCACTTCGAAGGGCCGAACTTCATTTCCGACAAGGGCACTATCGTGGTCACCCGCGACGGCCGTGAAGTGACCACCCTGCACCCGGAAAAGCGCCTGTACACCGTGCAGCAGTCGATGATGACCGAAGCCGGCATCGACGCCGGTTTCACCCGTGACCTGTACGTTGCCCTGGGCGAGCCGCTGGAGAACGGCGCCTGGGCAGTGCGCGTGCATATCAAGCCTTATGTCCGCTGGATCTGGCTGGGCGGTCTGCTGACCGGCCTGGGTGGGTTGCTGGCGGCCTTCGACCGGCGCTATCGCGTCAAGGTCAAGACCCGGGTGCGTGAGGCCCTGGGCGTGTCTGGAGCTGCTGCATGAAGCGTTGGATCATGGTCGTGCCACTGGCGGTGTTTCTGCTGATGGCGGTTTTCCTCTACAAGGGGCTGTTTCTCAAGCCCGACGAGCTGCCGTCGGCGATGATCGGCAAGCCGTTCCCGACGTTCGCCCTGGCCTCGACCCAGGGTGACCGCAACCTGACCCAGGCCGACCTGCAGGGGCGGCCGGCACTGGTCAACGTGTGGGCCACCTGGTGCCCTTCGTGCAAGGTCGAGCACCCGTACCTGAACCAGTTGGCCCAGCAGGGCGTGGTGATCCACGGCATCAACTACAAGGACGACAACGCTGCCGCGCAGAAGTGGCTGGCCGAGTTCCACAACCCGTACCAGCTGGATATCCGTGACGAGCAGGGCAGCCTGGGGCTGGACCTGGGCGTGTATGGCGCGCCGGAAACCTTCCTCATCGACGCCAAGGGCATCATCCGCTACAAGCACGTCGGCATCGTCGATGCCACGGTGTGGCGCGAGCAACTGGCGCCGCTGTACCAGGGCCTGGTCGACGAGGCCAAGCCATGAAGCGCTGGCTGGCAGCTGCCGTGCTGGGCATGAGCCTGGCCGGTGTGGCCAAGGCGGCCATCGATACCTACCAGTTCCGCGACGACGCCGAGCGCGAGCGTTACCAGCAGCTGACCAAGGAACTGCGCTGCCCCAAGTGCCAGAACCAGGACATCGCCGATTCCAACGCACCGATCGCCGCCGACCTGCGCCGCGAGATCTTCCGCATGCTTGGCGAAGGCAAGAGCAACCAGCAGATCGTCGACTTCATGGTCGACCGCTATGGCGACTTCGTGCGCTACAAGCCGGCGCTCAGTGGCCGCACCTGGTTGCTGTGGTTCGGCCCTGGCATCCTGCTTGCCGGTGGCTTCGTGGTGCTGGCGGTGATCGTCCGCCGTCGCCGTGGCCCGGCGGCCCAGGCTGCACCGCAACTGTCCGTCGAAGAACGCGAGCGTCTCGCCAAACTGCTGGAAAAAGAACAGACCCATGACTGAATTCTGGCTTAGCGCGGGCCTGTTGCTGCTCGCCGCCCTCGGCTTTCTGCTGATCCCGATCCTGCGTGGCCGTCGCCAGCAGCAGGAAGAAGACCGCACCGCCCTGAACGTCGCCCTGTACCAGGAGCGCGTTGCCGAACTCGCCGCCCAACAGGCGGCAGGCGTGCTCGACGAAGCGCAATTGGCCAAGGGCCGTGACGAAGCCGCCCGCGAATTGTTGGCCGACACCGAAGGTGCCGAACCTGCGCGCCAGGGCCACCTGGGCAAGGCCCTGCCATTGCTGGCAGCCGTGCTGGTGCCGGCACTGGCACTGGGGCTGTACCTGCACTTCGGTGCGGCGGACAAGGTCGAGCTGACCCAGGAGTTCGCCGCCGCGCCGAAGACCATGGACGAAATGACCACGCGCCTCGAGCGCGCCGTAGAGGCCCAGCCGGACTCGGCCGAAGGCCTGTACTTCCTGGGCCGGGCCTACATGGCCCAGCAACGTCCGGCCGATGCCGCGCGTGCCTACGAGCGCGCCGTGGCACTGGCCGGTCGCCAGCCCGAGCTGCTTGGCCAGTGGGCCCAGGCGCTGTACTTCGCGGCGGACAAGCAGTGGAGCGCGCAGGTGCAGGCACTGACGGACGAGGCACTCAAGGCCGACCCGAACGAGGTCACCAGCCTTGGCCTGCGAGGCATCGCCGCCTTCGAGGGCGAGCGCTACCAGGAAGCCATCGACTACTGGAACCGCCTGCTGGCGCAACTGCCCGAAGGCGATGCCTCGCGGGCGGCATTGCAAGGCGGCATCGACCGTGCGGCGGAGCGCCTGGGCAGCACCGGCGCCCAACCGCAGACCACGGCGGCAGCCCGGCTGAAGGTGCGGGTGGAGCTGGCAGCGGCGCTCAAGGACAAGGTCAAGCCTGACGACACCGTGTTCATCTTCGCCCGTGCCAGCAACGGCCCGCCCATGCCGCTGGCGGCCAAGCGGGTGACCGTGGCGCAGTTGCCGCTGGAAGTGGAATTGTCCGACGCTGACGCTATGCTGCCGCAGATGAAACTGTCCCGGTTCGCCGAAGTCCAACTGGTTGCACGCGTATCGCGCGCCGGCCAGCCGACTCGCGGTGAATGGATCGGTCAGGGCGCGCCCCTGGCCAATACCACCCAGGCTACCCAGCACCTGACCATCGACAGCCCAGACCAGTAAGAGAGCAACGCCATGCATAGCGCCGTCCGCCTGACCCTGATTACCCTGGCCCTGGGTTTGTCTGCGTGTACCTCGCATCAGCCGTATGAGCAGCCGTCGCCGCCGGTCGAGACCGTGCCACCACACCAGGGGCCTGCGGTGAAGCCGTTGCCGGGCGGCCAGCCATCGACGCAGCCGAGCAAGCCTTCGGCGATTCCCAAGCCGATGCCGCGCACCTCCGCCAGCTTCGCACCACCACCGGGTGGCGCCAGCCACTGGGATCCGAAGCTTGGGGTGTATGTGCTGGAGAACAAGACCAATGTCTTTTACCGGCAGCGTACCTACTACCGCTATGAGAATGGCTGGAGCTGGTCGCTGAACCCGGATGGGCCGTGGCAGGAGACCGACAGCAGCGGTGTGCCTGGAGGGCTGGGGCGCGCCTACGGGCAGTAATTGTAGGAGCGGCCTTATGTCGCGAGAGGGCCGCGAAGCGGCCCCAGGATTTCAGCGACAGTGCAGCAATTGCTGGGGCTGCTTTGCAGCCTTTTCGCGACACGAGGCCGCTCCTACACTTACCTGATAACCCATACAGTACAGTTTCTCCCTTATTTTTCGATTGACTGTACTGACTGGTGACTCCGCATAATGCCCCTTCGAATTGACTCGGAGGTGGCATGAGCAAGACAGTCCTGGTACTGGTAGAAACCGTCGACGATTATCTGCCATTACTCGAACAGGCCGGCTACCGCCTGATTCGTGCTCCATCCCCGCAATTGCGCGCCGAGGCCATCCAGCGCCATGCCGGCGAGATCGACGCCGTGCTGACCCGTGGCCCGCTGGGCCTGACCGCCGCTGAAATCTCCGCCTTACCCAAACTGCAGATCATCTGCGTGATCGGTGCCGGCTACGAGCAGGTCGACCTGGCCGCTGCCGCCGCCCGTGGCATCACCGTCACCAACGGCGCTGGCGCCAATGCCGCGGCGGTTGCCGACCACACCCTGGCCATGCTGCTGGCGCTGCTGCGCGACATTCCCCGTGCCGATGCCAGCACGCGCCGTGGCGAGTGGAACCGGGTGATCAGCCCCTCGGTCAGTGGCAAGCGCCTGGGCCTGCTGGGCCTCGGCGCGGTCGGCCAGGCCATCGCCAAACGCGCCAGCCTGGGCTTCGACATGAACATCAGCTACCACAGCCGCACCCCGCGAACGGACGTGCCGTACACCTGGTACGACAGCCCGTTGCACCTGGCCGATGCCGTCGACATCCTGGTCGTTGCCACCCCCGGTGGCGCCAATACCCGCCATCTGGTCGATGCCCAGGTGCTCGAGGTGCTGGGCGCGGAGGGGTACCTGGTGAATATCGCCCGGGCCAGCGTGGTCGACACCCAGGCCCTGGTATCAGCCCTTGAACAAGGCCGGCTGGCCGGCGCCGCGCTCGATGTGTTCGATGACGAACCCGCCGTGCCAGATGCCCTCAAGGCCCTCGCCAATACGGTGCTCACGCCTCATGTGGCCGGCCAGTCGCCCGAGGCCGCACGGGATACCGTGACCCTGGTGCTGCGCAACCTGCAGGCCTTCTTTGCCGGCGAACCGGTGCTCACGCCGGTCCGTGCGTAACCCTTTCAGTACCCCCGGCATTGCCCGGATCACAAGGAGCGTTTGATGCAACTCGAAATCTTCCAGGTCGATGCCTTTTCCGCCGAACCCTTTGGTGGCAACCCGGCGGCGGTGATCCCGCTGCAAAGCTGGCTGCCGGACGATGTGCTGCAACGGATCGCCGAAGAGAACAACCTGTCGGAAACCGCCTACTTCGTGCGCAACGGCGAAAGCTTCGACCTGCGCTGGTTTACCCCCACCGTCGAAGTCGACCTGTGCGGCCATGCCACCCTGGCATCGGCGTACGTGCTGTTCGAACAGCTGGGCGAGCAAGCCGAAGTGCTGCGCTTCAATACCCGCAGTGGCGAGTTGCGGGTCAGCCGTGGCGCGGACGGCCTGCTGGCCATGGACTTTCCGGCCAAGCAGCCGCAAGCCGTGGACGTGCCGGCCGGGTTGCTGGAGGCGCTCGGCCTGAGCGCGGCCACGGCGGTCTACCGCTCCGACGACTACGTGGTGGTGGTCGATGATGCAGTGCTGCTCGACCCGCTCAAGCCCGATTTCGTGGCCTTGTCGGCATTCGACGTGCGGGGCATCGCGGTCACTGCCGCTGGCCGTGGCTTCGACTTCGTCACCCGTTGGTTTGGCCCGCGGGTCGGCGTCAACGAAGACCCGGTTACCGGCTCTGCGCATACCTCGCTGGCGCCGGTGTGGGCCGAGCGGCTGGGCAAGTCGTCGCTGAGCTGCGAGCAGGGCGGGGCGCGCAAGGGCCAGTTGCACTGTGAAGTGCCTGGCAATGGCCGGGTGATCATCAGCGGGCGTGCGGCGCTGTACCTGCGCGGTAGCGTGTTCATCTGATCGGACGGATGGTGCTGCGGGCTCTGTGGTGTGGGGCCCGATCTATACTTGCTGGCCCAACCTGCAAGGAGCCCCATCATGAGCCTGGAAAAAAGCGGTAGCTGCCTCTGCGGTGAAACCCGCCTGCGTGCCACTGTCGACAATACCCGCATCAGTGCCTGCCACTGCAGCATGTGCCGCAAATGGACTGGCGGCCCGCTGCTGGTCGTGGACTGCAGCCAAGCGCCGCTCTTCGAGGGGCGGGCGCCGGAGGTCTACGACTCGTCCGAGTGGGCCCAGCGTGGGTTTTGCAGCCGTTGTGGCACCCACCTTTACTACCGGCTCAAGGACAAGGACCACTATGCGGTCCCCGTGGGCCTGCTGGACGGCGACGAGGCCTGGGACTTCGACCTGCAGATCTTCGTCGAGCAGAAACCCGCCTGGTACTGCTTTGCCAACCAGACCCAGGAACTGACCGGCGAGCAGGCGTTCGAGCAATTCAGCTGAGCCGTTCCCCACGGCAATCGCCCCAGACGCAAAGATCCTTTGCCGCCAGCCGCGCACGGCGGTAGCCTGCGCGCATCCAAGAACAGGAGCGGAATGCGTGAAGCGCGGTGTGATGTATGCCGGTGGGGCCGGTGCATTGTGGGGCATGGTACTGATGGTTCCGGCGCTGTTGCCCGAATTCAACCCGATGCTGCTGAGCAGCGTGCGCTATGCGCTGGTCGGCATGATCTCGCTGCTGCTGGCTGTGCCGATGGCCCGGCAGCTGCGCCAGCTGACCCTGGCGGACGGCTGGATGCTGCTGCGCCTGGCGGTGGTCGGCAACCTGCTGTACTTCATCTGCCTGGTGGCGGCGATCCAGCGCCTGGGCGTGGCACCTGCCTCGCTGATCGTCGGCGTACTGCCGCTGACCATCACCCTGTACGGCCGCAACGACAGCGGCGCGGTGCCGATCCGGCGGCTGATCGGCCCGCTGGCGCTGATCCTGGCCGGGATGCTGTGCATCAACCTGCAGACCTTCGCTTTTGCCCCGGGGGATATCGGCGACAAGCTCATGGGGCTGTTCTATGCCCTGGCCGCGCTGGCCTGCTGGACCTGGTATGCGGTGCAGAACAGCCGTTACCTCAAGCAGAGCGGGCATTTCGACAGCCACCAGTGGTCGGTGCTGATCGGCGTGCTGACCGGCCTGAGCAGCCTGGTGATGGTTGCCGCCCTGGCGCTGTGGCAGCCGCAGCAGCTGCAGGTCGAGGCACCGATGGCGCGTTGGTGGTTGTTCTGGGCCGCTTGCCTGGGCTGCGCAGTGCTGGGTTCGTGGTTGGCCACGGCACTGTGGAACGCTGCGTCCAAACGCCTGCCATTGACCCTGAGCGGTCAGCTGATCGTGTTCGAGACCCTGTTCGCGCTGTTGTATGCCTTCTTCTGGCGGCAGGCCGCGCCGAGTCTGCTGGAAGCGGCGGCGATCCTGCTGGTGATCGGTGGGGTGCTGTGGTCGATGCGCCAGCATGGAACACCACGCGAACTTGCCAAACCGGTGCATTCCTGAGACAAGGGCGGCCTTGAATTACAGCGTTGGAGCATGCCCATGAGCAGCGAACTGCAGATCACTGACCTCGTCGAAGGCGACGGCAAGGCCGCCGTCAAAGGCGCCCTGATCACCACCCAATACACCGGCTGGCTGGCCGACGGCAGCGAGTTCGACTCGTCGTGGTCACGCGGCAAACCCTTCCAGTGCGTGATTGGCACTGGCCGTGTCATCAAAGGCTGGGAGCAAGTGTTTTCTAAGTAACCCATATTCGGAATTAATGGAGTATCTTCGATAGCTAAAATATATTTGCATTATTACTGCATATGTGATTGACAATTCTGGGATGTGTGTTAGACTACTCATGTAGATCAGAGAACATCTTTCTCCTGTCACGACAGAGCCACTGTTTCCATATGGATCACCACCGGGTTGATCGGCTCGCAACACGGTAGAGCGTTTTAGGTTGCGCTCCTGTCGCCCCGTCTCGGCATATCAGGCCACATCTCCTGAAAGACACCTATCACGCGATTTGAACAGACATCCTCCGTAAGTGGTGCCCGAAGGCACGAGACCTCAATCTTGTGCCTTTTTTCTTGGCTGTCGTTCCGTTCCACCCCACCCCAACCCAATACTTAAACTCACAACCATAGGAGATCGTATGGCCGTAGTGCTACGTCTGTGCAAACACTGCGAGACACCATTCCCCAGCAAGACGCAGCGAGCGTTGTATTGCTCGCCTACATGTAACAAAGAATACCACCGCAACAAGAAGCGCCAGCTTGCAGAGCTTGAGGTGGTTAATGTCACGCCCACAGAGGAAACAACAATGAAAGAAAATCAGAAGCAGCAGGACACAATCGAGAGGCTTAGAGCGTTCATCGCCAAACATTGTCACTGCATGACGCCACTTGAAGTGAGTGAAGAATTGAACGTGCCGTTATTCGCGGTAAAGAGATTCTGGCCTAACCCTAGTCGTTAACCAATACACATCACATAAGCCATAAAGGAGAGAAATACCACATGCTAAGGAACTATCTATGTCGAACTACATTGTTATCAACGAGAGCGCTTCGCTCATCATCAGCGTAATCGCTTCCAGCACCAAGCCAACCAACTCCGTTACACACCGTTTCATCCCTGTGTCAGACGCCATCTTAACCAAGTATTACCGACTAGCAGACAAGAATCGTAACGGTACGCTTGTAGGTGCAGGTGAGCTTGCAGCTATTAGTCCTGCATTCTTGGAAATGCTAGCAGATCGCTGATGCGGATTTACTGGGCTGTAGAGCTACAGAATCCCATCCTTAATGCTACCTACGGCACCCCCAAAGTAGCACCCCTGGAGGCCGCGAATTACGCGGGCTCAATAAGCCAATTTCAACAAGTCTCGGGCTACTTTCAGTCTGCGGCACCACTACGCCCGTAATCGGGCAGCATAACAACTACAGAGGAATATAAATATGCAACAACTTATGAAGAAGGTAACAAGGAAAGATATCGAGGCGTGCAAGGCCGAGGCTGAGCGTCTCTATATGGGGCGATTGACTGGTTATGTAGACGATATATCTGTCATGCCGGTTAATGGTGTATATCCGCGCTTTTACGCTGCCGGAGCTATTGAGGAATTCATTGCCACAACAGCAGATGGTTTGATTGATCTTGTTTTGGAGAAAGCTTCGCAAGGGTGGAGTAAGAGCGATGTGATGACGCAGGCTTTTACGCCGGCCAATCTTCCTATGCAGTTTGCAGTGTATCTGCTGAAGCCAGAGGCAGTGCGTGCGGAAGAATTGAAAGAGGTGCATAAGCAGGCTGAGGCGAAGCTACATGCTGCTGTAGTTGCTGAGAACGAAGCCATTATCCAGCGTACATTCGAACAGCGTGTTGCAACCGAACGTCGTAAACGAGAAGAAGCAGCTAAGGCAGCCCAAGAGGCTGAAGAGGCTGAATTGATGGCTGAAGTACGTGCTGAGTTGATGGGAGGTAAATGATGGATCGTACATATGAGATTCTCAAGGCCAAATACGCTCCGCATTTAGTAAGTGATGTTCCAGTGCAAGTGACTCAAGTGCAAGCTTCTCCAGTGAGTATGGAAGAGTTCGCATTGCAAGTACGGAAGTCTTACCTTGAGGCTGCTGGTTTGAATCCAGCGGATAGGCACGCTTGGGCGGACAACATCGTTGCCGGTATGGTGCTCTTGCAGATGGAGCAGGCATTGGGGGTAAAGATGCATGACTTACTTAAATGAAAACATTAGCCGTTTGATGGGGGAGGGCAGTTATTATGCTGCTTTTATCCTCAAGGCTGATGCTATTGATATCAGGCTGCTGTGTAAGTCATACCGCCACAAGTGCCGTGCATTCACTGGGGGCACAGATTACAAGCTTGTTTGGGTGCGAGTAAATGATGGGCTGCTGCTGATGGTGGGCGGTGCTCCAGTATTCAGTGCTCTTCTGCAAAGTTTCTTGAATGCAGGCAGCTTCGCAGAGAGTCAATTGTATTTAGGGCCAAACCGTGGGTTGTTTGAGAAGAGAGTAGGGGTAGCACTTCGTGGCTACTCAAAGATTAGTGGACGTAGTTACGGAGGTAGTAGATGAATCAGGAAGTGATTGCCAAGCTCACGGGTCTGCTTGATTTCAAGGTGGATGTGTCGGGGCTGCAACGGTTCAACTCGCACTTGAATCAGGTTGAGCAGCGAATGAAAGACATGTCAAAGCAGGCAGACCAGCTTGCCAAGAAGATGGGGTTAACTCCCAAGGCGACTACAGCGAGAACTGATGCCAAGGTTAATCATCACCTGAATCGTGAGCTAAGGCTGGAAGTGGCTGTGCAGAAGGCGAAGCGTGCGACATTCGCCGCTGAGCTGGCACAGCAGAAACTTCAATTTGCAGGTTCCAAACAGGAGGTAGCGATTGCCACGGCTCTCATCAGGCAGAAGCAACAGGAGGCAGTGACGGCGGCGAAGGCCCATAAAGCCAACATGGAGCGATTGAGGGTGCAAGGGCAAGAGATCAAGAACAACGCCTCTGTGGCTGCTGCCAAGACCCAGCAAACACGTCTGGAGTCGATCTTAGCCCAGCAGCAAGCCCGTACTCAGATCATGCAGCAGAAGCACCTACAGTCGCTGTCCGTCACCAAGCGGGTTGAGCTTGCACTAATCGAAGCTCGTGAGCGTGGAATCAGGCAAGCACAGCGATTCACTGAACAGCAGCAGGCTTCCAAGAGTCGTGAGCGTCGCCAGGAAGAGGCTCACCAGCAGCGTACAGAGCGATTCGCATGGGCACAGCAACGGCAGCAGCATTGGGAAGCCACTCGTGCTAGCCGTGCCAGTGGATCGGGTATGGATCTCAGTTCGTTCTCCATTGCCTTGGGTGCTGCTGGTGCAGCTTTGTATGCCCTGACTCAAGCAGCCAGCTATTTCAACGAGCGTGTGAAGCAACGGCAGGAAGGGGCGAATACAGCAGAGCAGTTCAACACGAGTTTAGAGACAGCAGGCGGTAAGAATCCAGCTAACCAGAAGCGTGCACGTGATGCTTTCGTAGACCTGTCCAACAAGTACGGGCAGGAGCTATCGGTTGAAAACGCCAAGGTGTTCGCCAATTTCGTACAAGGTCAGATTGCCATTGGTAAGACGCTCGATCAGGCTATTAAGGTGTATGAAGACCAGAGTGCAGTGTTCCGTGCTGCTGCCCTGGACAAGGAACAGGCCAAACGTGCTGCCTACCAGCTTGGGCAGATCAGATCGAAGGGCAAGCCTGAGGGATCTGATGTAAACGATCTGTTCGATGCTATCGGCGGGCCAGTGGCAAGCTCAATTCGTGCAGCAGCGGCAGAGCGGTTGAAGTTCAAGGGTAAGCCTGAAGAGCAGGCCGCATGGTTTAAGGCTCAAGTCACCAAAGGCAACATCCTCGCCAAGGACTTCGATCAGGGTATGGCGAATTACCTCACTGCTAACCAAGACGTATTGGCGAAGCAGATGAAGTCGATTGATGCCGACCAGATCAGAGCTACCAACCAGCAATATATGAGTGCCAACAGGCTCAACTCCAGCCAGGAATTGAAAGACGTTATCCACGAGCGGATTGAGGCGGAGCGGCAACTGAATCAGGCGTTGCAGCCATTACAGATCACGCTCACACAGTTCGATATCGGGCTGACCAAACTGGCAACCAGCATGCTGAACTTTGCCGCTGGCAATAATCTCGATGGTTCCAAGAAGAGCGATCAACAGCAGGCGCAAGACCGTATGACTACGGCTGATCTGCCTGTGAATTTGGGCATGGTGGGTAGCCATGATTACTCCGGTGTAGAAGGCAGCACACAGCATCAGGGCGGGCCAGTCGGCAAATTCTGGAACTGGTTCTTGGGTGTCCCTGATTACAAGCAGGGCGAAGCAAACAAGCTCAAGGTGCCAGCTGACTCTCCGGTGAATCCGGTGCCGCCTGCACTCGACACATCGAAGCTCGACACAAGCCAACTATCGAAGCGACTAGAAGAGCTTATGACCTCGCCAATGCTCCAGGGGCTTGTGAGGGCAGGGGTGGAGTCTGCAAATCGCACACCGTATGCAACAGCTGTGGCGAAGGGTGATGAGGGTACGAGAGAGCGTGAGCCTGTGGTGAACAACGTTAACAACTCCACCACAAACAATGTCACGAACTCGCCAGTCCTCAATGTAACTGTAAACGCTTCGTCTAGTGATCCAGATCAGCTTGCCCGCATCGTAGGTAAGGAAGTGGATCAGAAGCTAGGTAAGGCATTCCAACAAACGAATGCAGATCTAAGCGAAGCTCACTAAATTCGGCCAGTGTAATGCTGGCCTTTCCATTAATAAGGATAACCATGATTAAAGATATCAAGGCGATTGCTATCGCCTGCACTATCTCGATTTGTTCTGCACTCTGGTTTGCATCTGCTGCTGAGAATGATGCCAGATTGGCTGCGGCTCATCTCGTTCTGGAACATCGCAATGATGTACAAGTGCAGTTCTCACATGAGCGAGAGGCAATGAAGGGGTACATCAGCAAGGCAATGGATCGCAATCGAATGCAATGATCCTGCAACTATCTCTGATAGTGGTGCAATTGCCGTCTAAGCCGCGTCCCGTAAGGGATGCAGCCATTTTTAGCGTTACAACTTCAGTGCGAGAGCACTGCACTAAACAGGAGATGCTTATGAAACTCTGCACCTGCCGCAATTGCGGTCATGTCACTTACAAGAAGCGAGCCAACCCGTTCTGCTCCAGTCAGTGCCGTATCGAATACAACGCCAATCAAGGTGAAACCCAATCCACAGCCATCCTGACAGGAGCTATTAATGACCAAAGCAACACAAGCAACAAAGACTAAGGCAGTACGCAAGACACGCCGCTGTAAGAACCCTGACTGCAAGAAACCATTCAGCACATCCAATGCCAAGAAGCTGTACTGCAACTCTACCTGTGCCACCAGGGTGCAGAACAAGAAACGCCCTCGCGTTGATCGTCTGGATAAGGCTCGGCGTACTCCATTCTTCTTTTACCTCGCCAGAGAGTGTAAGCGTGCTGGCACGTTGGAGATCCTCACTGGACACACAGCGGCAACGCTGACTCATCTATACAATGTATGGAAGTACGCGTTTCGTGCGAACCAGTACGGGTCAGTGCGTGACTTTGAGATTTCCCATATCGCCCCTGTTGAGAATGGTGGTTTGCTCCATGCTGAGAATCTGTGTTTAGCCCCTAAGAGCATGAACAAGGCGCACGGTACATCTCACTTCGGATACGGCAAGAAGATCAGCCGAACAGGCATTGCATCTGCCTACGCCGTTAAAGCGTCTGAGGCAGAAGGGTCAGTGCTTGATCGGGTGATCTCCTACATTGGTGAGCAGGTGGTTGAAGAGTTTGTACGTATCGCCAAGCTACAGCCATCACAGCGGTTCAAACATATGGATTGGCTAAACGATCATCTCGACCCATTCAATCCTGAGCACCGTAAACACATTGACGCATTGGACGGGATGAGTACAAAGGCATTGTCCGATCTGAAGAATGAACTACAGCATCTCCTGCCTGGATCATTCGCTGTGAAGCGCTACGTGTTCCAGTCATTCGATGTGCTGCGCCACGAGCTTGAACGCTTCGTGCAATACCGTCCTGATCTGTCCGTGATAGTCGAGCGGATGCAGGAGGTTGATGCTCTAATGCCGCTGCGAGCTAAGTGGAGTGTTCAGTCTGAAGAAGAGCAAGCTCTGTTCGATTTGTTGCATGGCAAAGAGTTTGATGTAGTGTCGGGCATCCTTGACGATATGATTAGTCGTAACACTCCTGCTGTAGAGGCTGAGTGCGATGATGATGGTCTAGAGCGGGTGCTTGCATATGCACCGCTTAAGATCCCATTCCATGCGATTGCTTCAGAGTCAGGTACTGCCTACACCTTGGCTGCACCCTACTAACATCAGCCCCGCCAGTGATGGCGGGGCTTTCTCATGCTTGGAAGAAACGAACACGCCTACTGCAACTATCTCTGATAGGGGTGCCGCAGAGTGTTGAATCGCTACAGCCCTTTGAATACGTGGCCTCCAGCCGCATTGCTACCCTGAAAAGCGTTACAAGCTAATTGGGCAGCAATTGTCTATTGCTCTTTCTTGACTCGGCACCACTGGTGAAGCCATTCATGGCAATCATGGAAGAATTTATTGTATTGGGCAACAAATTCTGACATCCGCACAACGTAGGGCTTGGGGGTGTTTTTTAGATCTGCCCGTTCGAGATTCAATGCTAGGATTAGTGGCTCTTCTTTACCGATTCGTGCAATATCGGATTGAATGAATGAGTGTTTGAATGTATTGGAAAGATCGTTGAGTAGTTTGATTAGTTCTATGTTTCTCTTGAATATGTCTTTTGGGCCATCGTAAGAATGTTTGAGGACAAGTCCCAGCATATCTATTTCGATTCGCTTGGGGTAATCTCCTGTCTCTTCGAGTTTCTGTAAACACCAGATAAGTGCTACGAATTCATCCGCAACTCTACGCATGCCTGAGACGGCATACTCTGTTGAGAAACGGTGTGTGTTGAAAACGCCTTCCATGCTGTCCTCAATGCTGCCTGTGACTGCCGCTTGCCAGTTGTTATAACTGGTGATGATCTGACGATTCACCTCATTCAGTCGTGAAAACATATCCATCCATTTAAGCTGGAAGTTTCCGAATGGGGTTTCTGCTGGTAGCGGCAGCATCATCGTAACGTGGAATGGCTCGTCTGGGTTTTTACCGATTTCAAGCAGGGTGATGGTCATTGTGCGTTCCTTCGTCAAAACCATGATAATACCTCGATTAACCCTGGTTTATCCTACGTGTACATTCAGTTGCTGTTGGTAGATTTAAGGTGTAACCCGTCTGTAGTCAGCATTCTGCGTGGGCTGTAGGGTTGGGCGGCTAAGTCCGATGCGTTATTCTCATTTAGATTTGAGTTTTCGCACGCAGATTTCAGAATCCACGTCGAATTGCTCGGTTTCTGCCGGACAGCATCGATTCGCCCACCCTCGTCATTGGTTGGCACCGTGTCCTAACATCTGCGACGATCCGACCCATCGAAATCGCTTAGGAGAGCTGATGAAAGACCAGATCACGGCGGATGCCCTGGAGCTGTTGCACCTCAACCAAACTGCCTTACGTGCAGCGGTGGAAGAGGTGAGCTTGTGGATCAAGCAGAGGGGGTCAACAAACGTGCATGAGAACGTGTTGAGTGCACTGGCCACCCTCGATGCAAACGCTGAGGGAATCGCCAAAGGCATCGAGGCGCTTCGATCTGATGAATGATCGCTATCAGAGAAGTAGACTCCTTTAGTAGTGCGAGAGGTGACATCTGTTAACTATCAAATATCTATTGCGGATAGCTAAGTGATCGATTTATCATTAGTCTATAGAAGCAGACTACAAAGGATAGTTAGCCATGAACGCCCACAGCCCCAAAGCTCATCTGTATCTCCGTGCATCCACTAAGGATCAGGACGCTCTGCGTGCCAAGTCGCTGCTTGAAGCGTTCGCTGCTGAGAAGGGATTGTCAGTTGTTGCCACCTACAGCGAGAACATCAGCGGCACCAAGCTCAACCGCCCTGAACTGATGCGTCTGCTCGATACTGCTGAGAAGGGTGAGGTGCTGCTGGTTGAGTCGGTGGATCGCCTCAGCAGGCTGTCGCAGACTGATTGGGAAACGCTCAAGGCCACGATCAAGGGCAAGGGGCTACGTCTGGTCATTGCTGACCTGCCCACCAGTCATATGATGGTTGAAGACAGAGGGATCACCGGCCAGATCATGGAAGTGATTAACAACATGCTTCTAGATCTGATGGCGACAATGGCAAGGCTCGATCAGGAGAAGCGTGTTGAACGGATCAAGCAGGGCTTGGAGAACAAGCGTGCAGCTGATCCTGAGTGGAAGCCTGCGGGTAAGGGCAAGAACACTGCAATGTGGGAGAAGGTGACTGCAATCATGGCTAAGCACCCAACCATGTCAGCTGATGATGTAGCTAAGCTCGCTGAGTGCGGTGTGGCCACTGTCTACAGGATCAAACGTGAGATGAAGTCGTAAGCGATTTATCAGTGCCTACAGCCCGCCTCTGTGCGGGCTTCGTCGTGCCTGGACGGTCTCTCAACTTATTTTTAGATTCCTGGCGTTCCCACTGACCGGGTGAGGGGGCCGCTAAGCACTTTTGGCGGCAGGCTGGTTTCAGAGTCGACCTTTACTATCTGCATCAGTAATCAGTGATTGCAGAAGGTTGCGGGCTAACCACTCTACCGGTGTGTTGCTGATTTGGGTCGAAGCTTCTCCGTAGAGCGCTGTCCGCACCTTCACCATGCCGTCACCAACGGAGTAGGTAGCGGTGTAGACGATGCCTTTGTAGGTTATGTAGGTCGTGTACATCGTCAACATCGCCCTTAGGTATCAGTGGCTTGAATTGCTAACCCACTCGCTCGGGTAGAACTGTCTGATTCTAGTGCAGATAGCTCAGGGTTATTTTCCGGGCTGGCAAACAGATTGGCCCCCACCCCAAGCAACCCATTTCCGGCGGCGGGGCGGGTATCTCAGTCTAGGGAGCTGTGTTTCAGGAAGTGTTCGATCTGGTCCGACGTCAGGCCGTGATCTGATGGGATGTATTGCCAACAAAAGGGCGAGACTGCCTTATTGCCTTCGTCCTTTGTCATCGAGTCCAGGGCTAGCCTGAGGTTATCTGCAAGCTTCTCGCCGTCAGGAAGTGAAGTCAGTTGCTTGGCGAGGTCTTGTTGTGCCGCCATTCCGGCTTGAAGTCCAAGATGCCCCTTCGTGCGGTTGTAGAAGTGGTTCATGCAGAAGAGGGCAATGCTCGCTTTCTCGTAGGCCGGGTCAGGTGCTTCAGTGTAGTAGGCGGCGAGTGTTGATGAAGAGGCGAGAAGCGCTAACAAGGCGGACGTACGGAGCATTGAGATTGTCTTCCTTGGTTAATTAACTGGTATCCATCCGTCGTTCTGGTAGGTCGCCCAAACCTTTGTAGCGAGGTAGCAGATGGTGCCGGCAGCCAGGAGATAGTTGCGGGCGAGGTAGTACGTTGAGGCCCTTTTACTCTCTCTGACCCGTTCGAGCATGTAGGCTCGCAATGCGTCATTTTCCTGTTGTAGAGCAATGGCATTCAGACGTATTGAATCCACGACAGCCTCTAGCCGCTTAAATCCGCAGAGTGCACTGGTTGCGAACACAAGCAGTGTGCAGAGTAGGAAGGTCTCTTTGTTGACTCCCAGTTGAGCGTAGGGGTTTGTTTGGGCTAGGTAAGCGCAGATAGCTAGTGTGGCACCGAGGATGAAGTGGTCTAGCTTGCTTGCTTCATTCTTGTGGAGGCTGACCAGCAGCTCCACGCGTTCGCCTGCTCGATTCATTTCAGCTCGCTTCGTCGGTGTGCGTAAACGGTGAGGGTGGCTACGGCTCACGTTGCCGTAGCCGATCACAGGGCTATCCTCTATTCAGCCGGATTGGGCTTATGGTTCTCGTGTCGTTCCAGGAGTTCAGCCGACCACATCTTCGCACCGTTCCAGCTCTTTAGGCGGTTGTCGCAGACGAAGCATTCGATGCTGTCCTTGTCTCTCACCGGGATCTTGATCGCTTGGAAGCTGTAGATTGAGCCGCACACATCACAAGTCACTTTCTCTGCCATGGGATACCTCGTGGTAGTCAATGTCAGTGGGGTGGCCACACCCAGAGAGGTGTGGCCTGTTGGCTTAGAACTCGAAGGTGAGTTGATGCGGAGCACTCCGGTAGTGCTGGCAGACATGTTCCCAGCGGCCTAAGCGGAAGCGTGGATAGGCGTGAACGTACACGGTTTTATTGCGAGGTGCCGACGAGCGGCGAGGATGGCGTCTACGCATGGTAGTCATTGCTCTCTGTAGGAATTGCAGTAGGTGCAATCCTCTGGGCGTGACGACGAGTACACAGAATGTGTATTGACGTGACGGTCACGCTATTGGCTTAATGACCACCTGCCCAGATTCATGCGTTCTAGAAATGCGCGTATCGGGGAGGGCGAGCAGGGCACGTGAAGTTTGGCGACAGACCGTGCTCAGCTCGCTAGCTTACCTCTACAACCCCCATGATCTGGGGGTTTTGCGTTTCTGGGTCACACGATAATGCGGTCTTAGGGCCTTTGCAAGGCGATCGCCTGTGGATAACTTGTGCGTACTTTGTGAGTGAATAGTGGGTATTCGCTGTAGCCCTAGTGCCCAGCGGTTTGCACTATTTTTCTCTACGTCGTTGCTCCGAGGCAGAATTTTTCGGGGGCACCCCTTATCACAAGATTGGCCCCCTTCAGGGTTACTTGTGTTGGTCCTGAAGAGCCTTGTAGTCCTCTTCCAGCCACACCGATTCAGCAGGGCTATCGTCGCCCCCATACCATTCATCATGCTCATCCGAGAACACGTTGTAAGAGAGCTTGTGCACTAGCTGCATCTTGTCTCCTCGCATGACCTTGTACATGCCACTCTTACGATCAACGCCGCCGTATCGGTAGATGGCGCTTTCTGAGCCTGACGTGGTTATGCGGCCATCGTCGTTCACGACGATCTCATACCCAACACTACGCAGCATTGCAGCAAGGCGCTGGGGATCATCTCTCTTGAAGTCCTCTATTTTCGCGGCTTGGCTCCAGTGCATAGTGAAGGTTGAATCCTCCGTTTTACGGAGAATCGTCAGCTCGCTTTCGAGCGCCTCGCGGCTAGCCTTCATCGCTTCAAGTCGTGTCACAAGCTCCGGTAACCCTCCCAGCTTGACGACTACGTCTGCAACCTCATCCACTTTTTTATTGAGATCGAGAAGCTCAGCTTCTTTAGTGACGATCTCTTTAGCGTTGACGCTCATCTGCTGCTGGGTGAGTGCATCCCAAGCAGCTTGGGTAGAGGTCCAGCGGTAGATGGCCTCGATCACTGGCTTAGGCACGATGTGCGAGTTATCGCAGCCCTTGAGGTTCTGACGGATGCGGCAACGCATGGAGTGGGGCTTTCCGTCCTTGTTCTGGATGATGTAGTTCTTGCCGCACGACCCGCATTTCACCAATCCTACAAGGAAGTGTTTAGCGGTCTTCACCGGGCGTTGCGTCTTCACCTTCTCTGCATGGATTTGTGCCTTGTAGAACAGAGCTGGTTCGATGATGGCGGGGTAAACGTTGTTGCCATTCCAACGCCCTATGGCTGCTTCGTTTCTCAGCCAGCCTTCCACAGAAGGGCCGCTGCACTTGGCAAGCCGCTCAACACCAGATTCACGCATCCTCTTGGCGATGGTGGATTTGCCCATTCCCGAGACATACAGCTCGAATGCTTCTTTGATCCAGGGCGCTACATCCTCACGTACAGAGCCGTCACTGTTGAGCCATACCGGGGTCATGCGTTTCGGGGTGACGCCTTCCAGTGCCTGTTTCCGCCGCTTGTCATAAGAGGCAGTCACACGTCTCGAAAGCGTCTCTGAGTATTGGTGTGCAGCCTGGATCTTGGCCGCTAACAAGAAGAGTTGGGGACCGCCGACCGACTGTTTCGTATACTCGGTGTTGTCGTCGAGCGTGATGATCGCCACGCCAGCATTCAGGATCGGGGCGATCACTTTGGTAATCATGTCGAGTGGTTGTAGGCGCCCAGCACGGTCTAATGCCTCGACCAGAACCACATCCCCAGCCTTGATTGCCCCTTGCTCGATTGCGAATAGCAGCTCTCCGAAGCCGCCACCATTCTCTAGGTGTTCTTCGTGGAAACCACTTTTACCTAAATCTCGGAAGGTGAGAGCGCTCAGCATGTATTCAGTATGCGAAGTCAGCCACTCAGCGATCATCTTCTCCTGGCGTTCTACACTGGTGCCGCCTTGCTGTCGGTGGCTGGAGAAGCGGACGTATGATATGGCTTGTTTCATTTGCTGGCCCTCTGGATCTGTGTGCGGGATGGTAACAGAATCTAAGGGTTACATATGAAATTGTTGGGACCAGGGGCTGATGGGCATGCGCGTGGGCGGCAAACGCAAGCTGCAGGTGCCGGCGCACCTGGGGTATGGCGAACGTAGCGTGGGGGCGATTCCGCCCAATTCGGACCTCACCTTCGAGATCGAACTGCTGGAAGTGCTGACGCGGGATGAGTGAGTAGTCCACGTCCTACAGTGCGTAGAAAAGGACTACACGATCCATTGGCTTGTATCTGATTGTGGTGTTTTCGGCAGACGGTTACCCTTGCAGCTCTCAACGAGTCAAGAGGGTGGCATGCCCATGAAATCGCATTTTTCCTCCAAGGTTATCCGCGAGGCGAACGCCCTGCTGGTGGCATCGGGTGGCCGAATGGAAATTTCTTTGCCACGGGAACTTGCAGGCGTCGTGACCAGTAGCCGGAAAACCCGTTCGGAGCTGAATGCCGCGTTCGAAAGTGCGTACATGCGTCTACGCAGGGAGTAACAGCCTCATGGCCGATCGGTCCTCGTGGAGAATGACCAGGATACCCTGGGGATCATTGCCTACTCGCTGTACAAGCGACAGAAAATCGAGTTCATCCAGTCGTTCAAAGTCAAGCATGACACAGAGCCAAAGGACACGGACCTGGCTCCGTTTCACGATGTCAGTAATAGCCCTACACAGTTGGAGAGCTATCGCAATCAGGCGAGCCAGCTCCTTCAGGGTTTTCTGGACGCATCGATTGCCACCCAGGCTGCTGAACTCGATCGCTATTATTCCGAAAAGGCCAGCAACGAAATCAGAAATGCCAAGCCTGGATTTTGGCTGGGCGTCGCTCAGAGTCTCGTCGGCTCGGTTCTTTTCGTTTTCTTGCTCGGATTTCTCGTGTTCTTTACCTGGAGTCTGAACCAGGGGCCTAAACAGGTGATCGAGCAGGTCTTCGATGTGCGCATCACCGATTCTCACTCGATAGATGCGGTGGGCCTCCCCTGATTGCAGGCCATGCGTATTACGCCTGTGCCTCGACACAATTCGGCAACACACCTGCACTAACGTAATCCTTGCCTAGGGAACGGCATCCACACTCAGGGAGGAACCAAACGGGTCGAGGGCACTCTGAGTCCTGCTCGTTGCCAAGGATGGCAATCACCAACACGGATGCCCTTCGGCACAGGCCGCAGGGCAATGTGGCGAGTATCCAGATACTTTTTGCCACAAGAGCCCGCCCACATGAAGTTGCCCTCTTTCATTCGACGTCGCCGCCACCTGGTGCTCAGCCTGGCCCTCGTCGCTGCGGCTGTGCCGCTGGCACTGGAAGTGGTCGAAAGCCGCGCTCAACCGGTCGACGGTACCCAGACGCTGGTGTTTCTGCGCCATGCCGAAAAGCCCGGTGAAGGCCTGGGGCAGCTGAACTGCCAGGGGCTCAACCGCGCACTGGACCTGGCCACCTTGTTGCCGGAGCGGTTCGGCAAGGCGGATTACGTATTCGCGGCCAACCCTTCGCGGCACGTCGAGGAAGGCAGCCAGGACCAGAGCTACAGCTACATCCGCCCGCTGATGACCATCACTCCCAGCGCCATTCGCCTGGGTTTGCCAGTCAACATCGACTTCGCGGCCAACGACACTGACGAACTCGCCGATGAGCTGGTCAGCGAGAAATACCGCAATGCCACGGTCTATACCGCCTGGGGCCATGGTTACCTGCCCGAACTGATCAACGCCGTGGCCGGCAAGGCGTTGGGCGACAAGCGGGTGATCACCGAAGACTGGAACGGCGACGATTTCGATACGCTCTACGTCCTCACGCTGACCTGGCATGACGGTAAGGCCAGCCTGCTCAGCCGCAATGTTCGCCAGGGCCTCAACGGCGGCGCCCATAGCTGCCCCACCTGATCCGCTGTTACTGTCTTGGCAGGGATGCCAGACAGGGATGAGCAATGACGCAGCAGGTGACAGTTATTGGTGGTGGCGTAGTCGGCCTGGCGACGGCCTATGCGCTGGTGCGCGAAGGCCAGTCGGTGGTGCTGGTCGAGGCGCGAGACCAGTTGGCCTCGGCGACCAGCTTCGCCAATGGCGGGCAGCTTTCCTATCGATACGTAGCGCCGCTGGCCGATGCCGGTGTGCCGTGGCAGGCGCTCGGCTGGCTATTGCGCGGCGACTCGCCACTGCGCCTGCGCTTGCGCCTGGACCCTGCGCAATGGCGCTGGTTGCTGGCGTTCGTGCTGGCGTGCCGCAGCAGCGTCAATCGGCGTAACGCCGTACAGTTGCTGGCGTTGGCCTTGCACAGCCAGGCGACCCTGAAACGCTGGCGTGAGGACGATGGCCTGAGCGATTTTGCCTGGCGGCAGAACGGCAAGCTGGTTGCATTTCGCAGTGAGCGGGCGTTCGCCCATGGCCGTGAGCATTTGCTTGATCCGGAAAATCAACGGGTGCTCGGTGCAAGCGAAGTCAGATCGCTGGAACCGGCACTGGCGGATGTGCCTTTTATCGGTGCAGTGCTGACGCCGGAAGAAGAAGTCGCCGATTGCCATCGGTTTTGCGAGCGGCTGGCAGAGCGCTTGCGCGCCTCCGGGCAATGCCGGTTCTTGCTGGGCACCCCGGTCACGCGGCTGATTTCCCGTGATGATCAGGTGGTGGCGCTGCAACTGGGGCGTGAGCAACTGGACGTCGAGCGCCTGGTGCTGTGCGCCGGCCATCGAAGTGCCGGGCTGGCACTGCCGGGGCTGCGGCTGCCGGTCTACCCGCTGAAGGGGTACAGCCTGACGGCACCGATCGCCATGGCGCATCGGGCGCCGGAGGTCAGCATCACCGATTACGAACGCAAGATCGTGTACGCACGGCTTGACCAGCAGCTGCGGGTGGCGGCGATGGTGGATATCGTTGGCTACGACGACGCGGTGGATGCGCGCAGGCTCGAGAGCATGCGGCTGCAGGCACTTGAGACCCTGCCGCAGGCTGCGGATTACGCAGCGGCGGTGGAGTGGGCGGGGATGCGGCCGGCGACGCCGACCGGGGTGCCCATCGTGGGGGCTTCAGCCTATCGCAACCTGTGGCTCAATCTGGGGCATGGGGCCTTGGGGTTTACCTTGGCTTGTGGCAGCGGCGAGCGGCTGGCTCGGATGCTGTGTTGAATGTTCCGGCCTCTTCGCGGGCACGCCCGCTCCCACAGGTACCGAATAGCTCTCAAGCCCAGTGTGATACCTGTGGGAGCGGGCATGCCCGCGAAGAGGCCGGAACAGGCGAAGCAGTATCAGCGCCCGAACTTCATCGGCCAGCCCACCACCTTCTTCGCCCGCGGTGTGGCATAGGTGCGCACCTTGGAGGTGCTGAGCCCCATCCGCACCAGCGACTCGGCGATGGTCACCGCCGCGCTCACGCCATCGACCACCGGCACGCCGGTACGCTGGCGGATCTGCTCATCCAGCCCGGCCATGCCGCCACAGCCCAGGCAGATCACTTCGGCCTTGTCGTCACGCACGGCACGCTCGGCCTGCTCGACGATGGCCTCAACGGCGCGTAACGGGTCTTCTTCCAGCTCCAGCACCGCCAGGCCACTGGCCCGCACCGAGGCGCAACGGTCATACAGCCCGGACAACCTCAGGCGGTCTTCGATCAGCGGCACGGTGCGGTCGAGGGTGGTCACCACCGAGTAGGCGTGGCCCAGGTACATCGCCGTGCTGGCGGCGGCATCGGTGATGTCCACCACCGGCACGTTCAGTAACTCCTGCAGGCCTTCGCGGCCATGCTCGCCGTAGCCGGCCTGGATCACGGCATCGTAGGGGCCGTCGTAGGCCAGCACCCGGTCCATCACGGCGATGGCAGCCAGATAGCTCTCGAAATTGCCCTCCACCGACTCGGCGCCGAACCACGGGGTCAGGCCGATGATTTGCGTGCCGGGCGCGGCGACGCTGCGCGCCTGCTCGGCAATGGCTTCGGTGATGGCTTCGGTGGTGTTGACGTTGGCGATCAGAATACGCATGGGCAGTCCTCCTTGATCAATGGTTGCTGTGGGCGACGGCGATGCACTCGCCGCTGACATCGTGGTATTGGCGGTTGCGCGGGGCGATCAGCAGGTACACCGCGGCGGCGATGCCGGCGCCGATCAGCCAGGAAAACGGCGCGATGCCATGGAAGTTCGGCACCAGGGCCAGGATGATGGCCAGCAGTGCCGCCGGCACGAAGGCGGCCACGGCGCGCAGGTTGATGCCTTTACTGTAGTGGTAGGCGCCCGTGGGGTGCTCGGTGTACAGCTCCGGCACGTTGATGCGGCCTTTGCGCAGCAACCAGTAGTCGGCCATGATCACGCCGTACAGCGGGCCGAGCAGGGCGCCCAGGCCGGACAGGAAGTACACGATCACCAGTGGGCTGTTGTAGAGGTTCCAGGGCAGGATCAGCACCGCCAGGGTGGCGCTGATCAACCCCGCGCGGCGGAAGTTGAGGTGGCGTGGCGCCAGGTTGCTGAGCACGAAGGCCGGGGCCACGAAGTTGGCCATGATGTTCACCGCCACGGTGACGATCAGGAAGGCCAGGCAGCCGAGCACCAGGAACGCTGTGCTGGGGATGCTGGCGACGATCTGGGTCGGGCTGTCGATGATCTGGCCATTGATCTGGAACTGCGCGCCGCACAGCACCACGGTGATCATCGCGAACACCAGGATGTTCACCGGCAGGCCCCAGAAGTTGCCGACGCGGATGGTCTTGCGGCACGGCGAGGAGCGGGCGAAGTCGCAGAAGTTCAGCACCAGGGTGCCGTAGATGGCCAGCCACAGGGCACCACCGGCGAAGATGTTGCGCCACATCTCGTAGCCCGTCAGCGGCTCGGCCACCGACCAGGCAATGCGCGCACCGGCCTGGAAGTACATGAACACCGCCAGGCTGGCCACCGTCAGCAGGATCACCGGGCCGGCGAAGGCCTCGTAGCGGCGTACCATCTCCATGCCGTAGGCCAGGATCACCAGCTGCACCAGCCAGATCGCCACGAAGCACACCCAACCCAGGCTCGACAGGCCAAGGATGCTGTCGTGGTCATAGGCGGCGACTTGCGGCCACACGGCAGTGAGCAGCACGCGCAGCACCACCGAGGCCAGGTAGGTCTGGATGCCGAACCAGGCGATGGCGATCACCGCGCGGATCAGCGCCGGGATCTGTGCACCGTGGATGCCGAAGGCAATGCGGCTGATGACCGGGAAGGGTACCCCGGTCTTCTGCCCCATGTAGCCGGAGAGGTTCATGAAGAAGTACACCAGTGCCGCGCCGATCGCCAGCGACAGCAAGATCTGCCAACCGCCCAGGCCAAGGGCGAACAAGCCCATGGCGAAAGAGTAGTTGGCGATGTTGTGCACATCGTTGGTCCACAGCGCAAAGATGCTGTAGCGGCCCCAGCGGCGGCCTTCGATACGGGTGGGCGCGAGGTCGCGGTTATGCAAGCGTGGGCTAAGGCCGAGAGGCGGCATATCGCCTGCGAGGGTGGAAGATGGGCTGGTGCTGGCGACGGTTAGTTCAGGGGCAAGGTCGAGGCTGGTACTCATTCCGGCAGGCTCCTGATGCACGTGGACTGCGATGAGCGGGCATGCGCACGGGCTCGCCATCTCGTCGGTGCAGCTTGGCATCACTGGGTTCTGGGCGCGGCGGCCGGGGTTGGGCCGGCGTCGCGAGTTCTTGTGTATTTATGTTTTGTTGAATTTGTATACAAAACACGAACACACAAAAGCGAGTTCCATGCCAGGAGAAAAGGATTTTCAGATGGCCATTATTTTGAATTTAAGCCGTTGATAATTAAGTTGATGAATTGAAGGAGATATAAGTTGACCAAATGAACAGGTTTAATTTTTAACCTGGCAACTTAGTTGATCGTTTGGTCAGAATTAGTTGACCGCAATGTGTAACGTATTGGGGCGTTAACGAGATAAGTGCACACAAAAATGGCACTTATGGTTACATTTTTGTGTACAAAAATTAGTCAGTTTTTTCCATGGCCGGCCTCTTCGCGGGCAAGCCCGCTCCCACAGGGTGCTGTGTGATTACGTAGAAGAGACTCAATCCATTGGCGGCAATCGCCGCCTCACTGGGCTCTTCTTGATGATCGCGGTGTTGGTTTCGGCCAGCACATTGATCCGGTCGAGCAGGGTGTCAAGCTGCTCCATCGAGCGCACATGCAGCCGGGCGATGAAGCAGTCCTCGCCGGTCACCTTGTCACACTCGGTGAACTCCGGGATGGCAATGATCTGCCGCTCCACTTCCTGCAACTGCCCCGGCAACGGGCGAATGCGCACGATCGCCTGCAGCTGGTAGCCGAAGCTGCGCGGGTCGATATCCACCGTGTAGCCGCGCAGCACGCCGCGTTCTTCCAGGCGGCGCAGGCGCTCGCTGACGCTGGGGGCAGAAAGCCCGCTGATCTGCGCCAGTGCCTTGAGCGAGCGGCGTGAGTCTTCCATCAAGGCGTTGATCAACAGTTGGTCGATGGCGTCGGTCATGTGCACCTCATCAGGCAATCCAGGGGAAATGCCTTGATAGTAAAGGTGAACTGGCTGATATGCCTTGGTTATCCGCTGGAAGGTGCACCCCGACCCTCCGCATACTAGGGCCATCATCCAAGGGAGGTGTGAGATGGACAGTTCATTGCGCCGTGGCTCGCTGGAAATGGTTGCCGCCATGCTGATTTCCGGGACCATCGGCTGGTTCGTGCTGGTGTCGGGGCAACCCGTGCTGGAGGTAGTGTTCTGGCGCTGCGTGTTCGGTACCGGCACCTTGCTGGTGATCTGCGCGACGTTCGGCTTCCTCAAGCCTGGCGTGATAACCCGCACGGCATTCCTGCTGGCCATCGCCAGCGGGGTGGCCATCGTCGGCAACTGGGTGTTGCTGTTCGCCTCCTACTCGAGGGCGTCGATCGCCATCGGCACGGCGGTGTACAACGTCCAGCCGTTCATGCTGGTGGGGTTGGCAGCGCTGTTCCTGGGCGAGAAGATCACCGCCGCCAAGGTCACCTGGCTGAGCGTGGCGTTCCTGGGCATGCTGGCGATCGTCAGCGCACACGGCGCGGGGCAGGCCAGTGGTGACAACTACCTGCAGGGCATCGCCCTGGCGCTGGGTGCGGCGTTGCTCTATGCGATTGCCGCATTGATCATCAAGCGCCTGAAAGGCACACCACCTCACCTGATCGCGCTGATCCAGGTCGCCACCGGGGTGCTGCTGCTGGCGCCGTGGGTGAAACTCGGCGGGTTGCCGGGCGAGCCGGCGGCCTTGGCCAGCCTGGTGACCCTGGGCATGGTCCACACCGGGTTGATGTATGTGCTGCTGTACAGCGCCATCCAGCGCCTGCCCACGGCGTTGACCGGTGCGCTGTCGTTTATCTACCCGATTGCCGCGATCCTGGTCGACTGGGTGGCCTTCGGGCACCGCCTGGCACCGTTGCAGTGGCTGGGGGTGGCGTTGATTCTGCTGGCGGCAGCGGGTATGCAGCAGGGCTGGTGGTTCCGTTCTGCACAAGTGCCGGCCAAGGGGTAGAATGGCGGCCTTTTCATTTGCTTGCGACCCGCCATGACTTCGCCGATCCACACCCTCGAACAGCACTTGCTCGCTGCCCTTGACCCTGCCCCCGCCGAAACCCGCCGCCTGTTCCACGGCCGCGGCCGTTGCTGGGAAGGCCTGGAGCAGGTCACGGTGGACTGGCTGCAGGGTGTGCTGTCGGTGGCGCTGTTCCGCGAACCGGCCGAGGGCCAGCTGGCCGAACTGGAAGCCATGCTGCGCAACCTGGCCGAGCGCCCGCAATGGGCCGGCCAGGCGATCCTCATCCAGCACCGTTACCTGCCCGACAGCCCGGGCCAGTGGCTGTTGGGCGAACCCTGCCAGCAGCGCGAGGTGGTCGAGGACGGCCTGACCTACCTGCTCGACCTGGGGGTGCGGCAGAACAACGGCCTGTTCCTCGACATGCGCTACGGCCGGCGCTGGGTGCGTGAACAGGCGGCGGGCAAGCGGGTGCTCAACCTGTTTGCCTACACCTGCGGCTTCTCGGTGGCGGCGATTGCCGGCGGCGCCGAGCAGGTGGTGAACCTGGACATGGCCAAGTCGGCGCTGTCGCGCGGGCGCGACAACCATCGCCTGAACGGTCACGATGCGTCGCGGGTCGCCTACCTGGGGCATGAGCTGTTCAAGTCGTGGGGCAAGGTGCGCAAGTACGGGCCGTACGACCTGATCATCATCGACCCGCCGACCTTCCAGCGCGGCAGCTTCGTGCTGACCCAGGATTACGCCAAGATCCTGCGGCGCCTGCCGGAATTGCTCAGTGAGGGCGGGACGGTGCTGGCCTGTGTCAACGACCCGGGGATCGGGCCGGAGTTTCTGATCGAAGGGATGGCCGAGCAGGCGCCTGGGCTGGCATTTGTCGAGCGGCTGGAGAACCCGCCGGAGTTTCCCGATGTAGACCCGGCGGGGGGCTTGAAGGCTCTGGTATTCCGCCAAGTGTGATGTTGCCTGTGCCGGCCTCTTCGCGGGCAAGCCCGCTCCCACAGAAAATTGCGCTGTCCTTGTGGGAGCGGGCGTGCCCGCGAAGAGGCCGGTACAGGCGACATCAGGCTGAAATCCCGCGCAGTGGCATGGGATAAACCTGGGCAAAGCTCACATTCTCGGTCTGGTCCACGCGTTTCTTCAGCCGCTCGTTGAACGCCCGGCTCACCGCGTACTGCCCGCCGGAGATAGTGCGGAACTGCGCCGTCAGCACAAATCCGTTCAAGTCCATCCGGTCGACCCCGAACACCTGCAGCGGGCCCTGCAGGTTGATGCGCAGCAGCGGGTCTTGGCTGATCGAATGCCCCACCTCATGGATCAGCCCCAGCGACTCGTCGACGTCACTGTCATAGGTGAACTGCACGGAAAAGAACGCATAGGCGAACTGCCGCGACTGGTTGGTGACCGCCTTGATCTGGCCGAACGGCACCGAGTGCACGAAGCCCTTGCCATCGCGCAGGCGCAGGGTGCGGATGGTCAGGCTTTCGACAGTGCCGGCATGGCCGGAGTCGAGCACCACCCAGTCGCCGATCGAGATGGTGTCCTCGATCAGGATGAACAGCCCGGTGATCACGTCCTGCACCAGTTGCTGCGAGCCGAAGCCGATGGCCAGGCCAATCACCCCGGCACCGGCCAGCAGCGGCGCGACATTGATGCCCAGGTTGGCCATGGTGGTGATGGTGCAGATGACGATCAGGATGACTTTCACCGCATTGCGCAACATCGGCAGGATGGTCCGCACCCGGGTGCTCGGCTGGCGCGAGGCACGGCGCCCGACGGCGGGCTTGAGCGCCTCCTGGATGGCGGTATCGAGCACCACCCAGAGCAGCCAGGTGACCAGCAGGATCAGGCCGATGCTCGACAGCGAATTGCTGATCGCCTGGCCCAGGCTGTTGCTCAGGGCGAAGTCGATCACCGAGAAGCCCCAGATGCGCCCCAGCAGTTCGATGAAGGCCACCGCCATGGCAATGCGCAGCAGCGCATGGGCCAGGCTGCGCAGCAGTTCCTTGTAGGGGCGCACGCGCTGCGCCGCATCGGCTTCGTGGGGTGCCAGCACATGTTGCAGCAGGGTGCTGAGGAACACCGTGGCCACCAGCAGTACCGTGGTCAGCAGGGCTTTCTGCAGGGCCTTCTGGCTTTCTTCGCCAGCGCCGAGCAAATGGATTGCCGAGACCAGGATCATCAGCAGGATGGGCAGGTACCACACTGTCGAGAAGATGCGCAGAGTCTCCTGCACGGCACGGTGCTGCACGCGGTCCTTGTAGTCACGGTTGCGAATCAGGTGGGCGACCGGGCGGCGCAGGCGGATGACCAGGCTGGCAAAGATGAAGGTGGCGGTCAGGCCAGTGATCACGGCGACACTGGCGGTGATGTTGCCGCCCAGCTGCCGGGCGATCTGCGGGCTGGTCAGGGCATCGCTCCAGGCGGCGAGAAAACCGATCAGGAACAGCGGCCGCGGCGCCAGGCGCTTGATCGCCGCCACCGCCGCGCGCTTGTGGCCGGCATCGAACAGGGTGATCAGGCAGAGGATGATCGAGGTCGAGAACAGGCCGCTGCTGGTCGCGTAGGCCAGGCTCAGGCCCAAGGCGCGGGCGATCGACGGGTCGAGGAAGCGGCTGACGTACAGCGTCAGTGGCAGGCTGGCGAGGGCCGGCAGTGTGTATGGCAGCAGGTAGCCGAGCAGGCTGCTGGCGCGCATGCGTGCGCTTAACCATGGGGTGCTGGCCAGGCGTTTGGCGAGCCAGCGGCCGAAGCGTGTGAGCAGGGCGAAGCTGGCGGCCCAGGTCAGCGTCAGCAGGATGAAGTTGCTGGCCAGTTGCAGCGAATCGTTGGCCGAGTGGCGGTCGACCAGGCGTTCCACTTCCTGGGCGGCGCGGTCGGTGCGCAGGCGCCAGGCATCGACCAGGTGTGCGTCGAGGTCGAGTTGCTGGGCGGCGCTGTCCAGGCCGTCGGCCAGGGCGCCGAGCAGGCCGCCTTGCAGTACCGGTTCCGGTTCGGCAGGTTGTGCTTCGGCGGGGGCTGGGTCTGCCGCCAGCAGGTGGGTGCTCAGCAGGCAGCCGAGCAGCAGGGTGGAGAGGTAGCGCAGCACTGGAGTACTCCTTGGGCCGGGGTGAGCGGGGCAGGGTTACTCAAGGAACTGATTGTGATCGCGGTGGGAAAGTTCGAACCAGTGCGTCGTCAGTACTGGCCCTTCGCGGCTGAAGCCGCTCCTGTAGGAGCGGATTTATCCGCGAGAGGCCGGTCCTGCTTACATCAATTACTGCTGGTTGGTATAGATCTGGTCGAACACACCACCATCGTTGAAGTGGGTCTTCTGCACAGTACGCCAGTCACCAAAGGTCTTCTCCACCGACAGGAAGTCGACTTTCGGGAAGCGGTCGGTGTACTTGGCCAGCACCGTCGCATCACGCGGACGCAGGTAGTTCTGCGCAGCGATTTCCTGTGCCGCTGGCGACCACAGGTACTTCAGGTATTCCTCGGCCACGGCCTGGGTGCCTTTCTTGTTCACCACCTTATCGACCACGCTCACCGGCGGCTCAGCCTCGGCCGACACGCTCGGGTAGACCACTTCGAACTGGTCGCGGCCGAACTCGCGGGCGATCATCTCGGCTTCGTTCTCGAAGGTCACCAGCACGTCGCCGATCTGGTTGGTCATGAAAGTGGTGGTGGCGGCGCGGCCGCCTGTATCGAGCACCGGCGCCTGCTTGAACAGCTTGCCGACGAATTCGCGGGCCTTGGTTTCATCGCCACCCTGCTTGAGCACATAGCCCCAGGCCGACAGGTAGGTGTAGCGGCCGTTACCCGAAGTCTTGGGGTTGGGCACGATCACCTGCACGCCGTCCTTGAGCAGGTCGGGCCAGTCTTTCAGCGCCTTGGGGTTGCCCTTGCGCACGATGAACACGGTGGCCGAGGTGAACGGCGCGCTGTTGTTCGGCAGGCGGGTCACCCAGTTGTCCGGTACCAGCTTGCCGTTGTCGGCCAGGGCATTGATGTCGGTGGCCATGTTCATGGTGATGACATCGGCCGGCAGGCCATCGATCACCGCACGCGCCTGCTTGCTCGAGCCGCCGAAGGACATCTGCACATTGACCTTCTCGTTGTGCTCGGCTTCCCAGTGCTTCTGGAAGGCCGGGTTGTAGTCCTTGTAGAAGTCGCGCATCACGTCGTAGGAAACGTTCAGCAGGGTCGGGGCAGCCTGGGCGAGGTTGCCGAGGGCCAGGCCGGCGGCGAGCAGCGAGGCGGTGAAGAGCTTTTTCACGTTGCGTCCTTGTTATCGAAGGGAGTGGGCAGAATGCTTGCGACTATAGCGTTTGGTACTTTTGCATTTAAAGATCAAATGGCTCTTTGCTTATGCGCATAGCGCTATGACGCCTGGCAGTTCTGCCAGTTGATTAGCTGCCGTAACCGTAGTGAAGTGAAGGAAGACCTTCAAGAGGGAGTGGGGCGATGGTGGAACGTAGGACGATATCTTCAGCCTTGCTGATGGCTCAAGCCAACAGCGAGAAACGGATACGTGCCTACTGCGCATATGGCTACAGGGCGCCGGAGAAAGGCGTTTTGACGGGCTTCAACGGCGAGTGCTGGGAGTCCGTCAGTCACGGTTACTTGCTCGGTAACGGTTACAGATTGTACAGCCCGATCCTTCGTAGATTTCTCTCTGTGGATTCTTACAGTCCTTTTGGAGAGGGCGGATTGAATACCTATACCTACTGTGCCGGAGATCCAGTCAATCGTATTGACCCCTCCGGACATAAATTCTCTGTGACAGGGGGGCTCAAAGCTGTCGGGCTTATTAAACGTACGGGGCGGACGTTACGCTCAGAGGTCAGTGTGCTCAGCTATGGTGAGCAAAAAAGTCAACCGGAAATCAAGTCTTATCGAGTGCTCAATGTGGATCCTGAAGGCCTGAGAAATCAGATTGCTGACGTTGATAAAGCGCTCCGCTCAGAGCAAATTCAGTCAGTCTTTCTTGAGTACGTGGCTGCAGAAACCATGGGTGAGTTGGGGGACCTGATGATGCAGCACCTTGGCCCAGATGCAAGGGACATCTTCATAGATACGCAGCAGCGGATCCTTGATCAAAGCCTTGCGAGAATTCGCCTAGGTCAGCCGCCTCGTCAGTCAGTTTCTTTTATTGAAGAGCGCACTGCCACATCTTGAACAGAAAGCCGCCCCTTGCTCGTGGGTTTTCTTACTGCAACTGGGGCAAGCGTGCTGCAGCTGTTCTCCTCGCATGGCGTTGGCCAATTCGGCAGTGAAAATGCCGGTCGGCACTGCAATGATCGAATAACCGGTAATCATCACCAGCGACGATAGCACCTGTCCCAGCGGCGTCTTCGGCACGATGTCGCCGAAGCCCACAGTGGTCAGCGTGACGATCGCCCAGTAGATCCCTTTGGGGATACTGGTAAACCCATGCTCCGGCCCTTCGATCACGTACATCAAGGTGCCGAACACGGTGACCAGGGTCGAGACGGTGACCAGGAACACGATGATCTTCTGCTTGCTGCCGCGCAGCGCCTCCATCAGGTAATGGGCCTGCTTGAGGTAGGGGCTGAGCTTGAGTACGCGGAAGATCCGCAACATCCGGATCACCCGGATGATCAGCAGGTATTGGGCATCGCTGTAGTACAGGGCGATGATGCCGGGCACGATCGCCAGCAGGTCGACCAGGCCGTAGAAGCTGAAGGCATAGCGCAGCGGCTTGGGCGAGCAGTACAGACGGGTCAGGTATTCGGCCAGGAAGATCGCGGTGAAGCCCCACTCGATGGCAGCCAGCAGGCCGGCGTAGCCCTGGTGTACATCGTCGATGCTGTCGAGGATCACCGTGACCAGGCTGGCCAGGATGATCAGCAGGAGAATCTTGTCGAAGCGCCGGCCGGCTATGGTGTCGGTCTGGAAGACCATGATGTAGAGGCGCTCGCGCAGATTGGATGGGACAGGCATCGAGAGTAATTTTCTAAGTGCTAAGGGGGGTCAGACTAGAGGGAGGGTAGGTACGGCACAAGGGAAAAATGACCTGGCAAAAGTGACAGTTTTCTTCTGGCCGTAATTGATCGATGATCATGCAGTCATTGTCGAGGAGGCTATATGAAAAACAAGGGCAGGTGTGCCCATGCCTATACGCCTTGTGGGTATGTTGCGGCCAGTAATAATGAAAGCGCTATAAGGTTCACTGGTCAATGGTTCGAGCCTTTGGCAGGTGGGTACATGCTTGGCAATGGATATCGCCTGTACAGCCCTTCGCTAATGCGCTTCCTAAGCCAGGATTTTCTTAGTCCGTTCGACAGTGGGGGGCTGAATGCATACGCATACTGCAATGGTGATCCTGTGAACAAAGTCGATCCATCAGGGCATTCGGGACGACTGATTGGCCGAATGCGCCGAAACACATCCAGTCCGGCACCCCCACCTTTGATCAGTGCCCGTATCGAGAGCGGTCGGCGAGCACCTGAGAATATTTACTCAGCGACGCCCAGCATTACTGTAGAGGTTCTCATGAGTAGACATAAAATCGACAGGCCCGCTGCCAGTTTGGTTCTTGAAGGCGTCCCGCTCGAAATCGTCCAGCGTTCGATCTCCAATAAGATCCCCTTGAGTACTAACTTCATCGAGCATGCAAAATTGCCTAAGGACTTTCTAATTGCAGGCGTGGATGAGCTTCTCTCCACAGGCAGCAGCATTCAGGTGGCTGGCTATGGTGATTCATTGTATTACTTCACGTTATCTGACAATGGTTTGAACATCAGAAACCAGGCACAGTGGGCTGCACGCAACCTCAACCCAGAGCGGTAAAGTGTTAGCCCGGAAGTGGCAGTGTTTCTACCCGTGCTGTTCGGGGTCAGCGTTGAGGAAAGCGCTTTTACAGGTGCAAATGGGTGGTGCCACGCTTTTGATTGATTGTGAAAATGTAGTTGCCGACGTGCATCAGCCAACAGGCGGCGACGAAGGGAGCGGTCAGGCCGGCTACCGGCAGTAACTTGAACAACGGTTGCAGCAGCATAGCCAGGGCAATCGCCAGCAAGGTCACCCAAGGCTTCTCACCCTGGCGGCTGAAGGCAAGCGCCGCCAGCGCGGCATTGAAGCCGAACAAGCCCAGCCATGCAGCTTGCGCCTGGTCGGCGAGCAGTGCCACGCCACCGCCAATGGCCGAGCCAAGCACGGCCCACATCGCCGCATAGGGGTTGGCAATGAACATCCCGACGATGATCAGCAACCCGGCCAGCGGCTGGTCGAGCAGGAAGATCTGCCCCACGCCACGCGCCAGGGCATACGCCGGTTCTGCCTCGACGAAGCCGCTCGGCGCGGGGCTGGCGAACAGCAAGGCAACCCAGCCGAGCAGCACGAACGGTGCGGTATAGGCAACCAGCAGCTTGCCGCCGCGCTTGCGCCATTGGTGGGTGATGATGCTCGACAGGCCGCCGGCCGCGATGATCAGCGGTGGCATGATCGCCGACCAGGGCAGCACGGCGCTGATCAGGATGCCGATCAGCACGCCGTTGTAGCAGTACAGCCCGGCCTGGCGGTCTGCGCGGTCGTAGCCGCGGCGCTGGGCGGTGAGCAGGCCGGCGAGGGCGCCGAGCAGGGCACCGCCGACCAGGTTCGGGGCGGTCAGCAGGATGGCCAGCAGGCAGCACAGGCCGCACAGGGGGTTGCGCAGCAGCAGCACCTGGCTGAAGCCGTTGAGCAGCGCCGTGGCCCAGTCGGGGCACGGGTTGACGAAATTTTTGGTGTACATCGGGGCAGTCAGCAAGGTTGATGGAAGAGCGGTGGGCCTCTTTGGGCCTCGGTTTTCCGCCGTTACGGGGCGCGGCACCATCTCTGTGGGAGCGGGCTTGCCCGCGAAGAGGTCAGCAGATACAACGGCGTTGACTGAGCTGACGCATTCGCGGGCAAGCCCGCTCCCACAAGAGAGATGGAGATCCTTAGACCAGGGTCTCGATCCGCAAGGTATTAGTCGAGCCCGGCTTGCCGAAAGGCACACCGGCGGTGATCAGCAGCGTGTCGCCACGGCTGGCCATGCCTTGCGCCTGGGCAATCTCCAGGGCGGTGGACACCACCTCGTCGACCTGGCGCAGGCGGTCGTTGACCACCGAGTGCACACCCCAGGCCACGCTCAGGCGACGGGCGGTGGCCAGGTTCGGCGTCAGGTTGAGGATCGGCGCACGCGGCCGCTCGCGGGCGGCACGCAGGGTCGAGGCGCCCGACTCGCTGTAGTTGACCAGCACCGCCACCGGCAGGATGCCGCTGATACGGCGGATCGCGCAGCTGATGGCATCCGACACGGTGGCCTCGGCCTTCGGCCGGCCGACGTCGAGCTGGGCCTGGTAGTCCGGGCCATTCTCCACCTGGCGGATGATCTTGCTCATCATTTGCACCGCTTCCAGCGGGTAGTCACCGGAGGCGGTTTCCGCCGACAGCATCACCGCATCGGCGCCTTCGGCCACGGCGTTGGCCACATCGGTGACTTCGGCGCGGGTCGGTGCCGGCGAGAAGCGCATCGATTCGAGCATCTGCGTGGCCACCACCACCGGTTTGCCCAGCTGGCGGCAGGTGCCGATGATGCGCTTCTGGATCTGCGGCACGCTTTCGGCCGGCACTTCCACACCCAGGTCGCCACGGGCCACCATGATCGCATCGGCCAGTTCCGCGATGGCTTGCAGTTGTTCGACGGCCGATGGCTTCTCGATCTTGGCCATCAGGTAGGCGCGGTCGCCGATCAGCTGGCGCGCCTCGACGATGTCTTCCGGGCGCTGCACGAACGACAGGGCTACCCAGTCCACGCCCAGCTCCAGGCCGAAGGCCAGGTCGCGGCGGTCTTTCTCGGTGAGCGGGGAGAGGTCGAGCACCGCTTGCGGCACATTGACGCCCTTGCGGTCGGACAGCTCGCCACCGTTGAGCACTTCGGTGTCGATGGCGTCACTGTGCTTGGCGGTTACCCGCAGGCGCAGCTTGCCGTCGTCGAGCAGCAGGTCCATGCCGGGTTCCAGCGCGGCGATGATCTCCGGGTGCGGCAGGTTGACCCGGCGGTTGTCGCCCGGGGTATTGTCCAGGTCCAGGCGCAGGGCTTGGCCGCGTTGCAGCTGGACCTTGCCTTCAGCGAAGCGGCCGACGCGCAGCTTTGGCCCTTGCAGGTCCATGAGGATGCCCAGCGGGTAGTTGAGCTGCTGCTCGACCTCACGGATCCACTGGTAGCGCAGGGCGTGGTCGGCGTGTTCGCCGTGGCTGAAGTTGAGGCGGAAGATGTTCACCCCCGCTTCGACCAGTTGGCGGATGTCGTCGATGCCTTTGATCGCAGGGCCGAGGGTGGCGAGGATCTTTACTTTTTTATCAGGCGTCATGATTGGGCAGTCTCGAGGATCAGGATGGCGCGGAAGTCGTTGACGTTGGTGCGGGTCGGTTCGGTGACGATCAGCGCGTCGAGCGCGGCGAAGTAGCCATAGCCGTTGTTGTTGTCCAGTTCGTCGCTGGCCGACAGGCCCAGGGCTTGGGCGCGGGCGTAGCTGCCCGGGGTCATGAAGGCGCCGGCGTTCTCTTCCGAGCCGTCGATGCCGTCTGTGTCACCGGCCAGGGCATAAACGCCCGGCAGGCCCTTGAGGCTTTCGGTGAGGCTGAGCAGGAACTCGGCGTTGCGCCCGCCACGGCCATTGCCGCGCACGGTGACGGTGGTTTCACCGCCGGAGAGGATCACGCAGGGTGCCTTCAGCGGCTGGCCGTGCAGCACGATCTGCCGGGCGATGCCGGCGTGCACCTTGGCCACTTCGCGCGATTCACCTTCCAGGTCACCGAGGATCAGCGGGCTGAAGCCGGCCTGGCGGGCTTTGACTGCGGCGGCTTCGAGCGATTGCTGGGGCTTGGCGATCAGCTGGAAGTGGCTGCGGGCCAGGGCCGGGTCATCGGCCTTGACGGTTTCCGAGGCGGGGTTGTTGAGCCAGTCGATGACGGCTTGCGGCGCTTCGATGTTGTAGCGCTTGAGGATCGCCAGGGCATCGGCCGAGGTGCTCGGGTCGGCCACGGTCGGGCCGGAGGCGATGACCGTGGCCAGGTCGCCAGGCACGTCGGAAATGGCATAGGTGTAGACGGTGGCTGGCCAGCAGGCCTTGGCCAGGCGGCCGCCCTTGATCGCCGAGAGGTGCTTGCGCACGCAGTTCATCTCGCCGATGGTGGCGCCGGATTTGAGCAGCGCCTTGTTGATCTGTTGCTTGTCCGCCAGGGTCAGGCCTTCGGCTGGCAGTGCCAGCAGGGCGGACCCACCGCCAGACAGCAGGAAGATGACGCGGTCTTCTTCATTGAGGTTGCTGACCAGGTCCAGCACGCGCTTGGCCACGGCCAGGCCGGCGGCGTCGGGGACCGGGTGAGCGGCTTCGACCACCTCGATCTTCTGGCAGTTGGCGCCGTGACCGTAGCGGGTCACGACCAGGCCGCTGACTTCGCCCTGCCAGCTCTTTTCGACCACTTCGGCCATGGCGGCTGCGGCCTTGCCGGCGCCGATGACGATGACCCGGCCGCTACGGTCGGCGGGCAGGTAGGGTTCGAGGACTTGGCGCGGGTGGGCGGCGGCGATGGCTGTGTCGAACAGGTCGCGGAGAAGTTTTTGCGGATCGACCGACATGGCAGGCTCCCATTTATTGTTGTTCTGCAGAATCAAAAACGCCCCTGGAACTGCCTCCGTGCAGGCCGAACCAGGGGCGGGTGTTGCTCGGGTTCACCGTTGAACCTGTGGTCGCAGGTTCAGCGGGGTTGGCCTCATCGCGGATGAATCCGCTCCTACAAGGGGTAACGTGTAGGAGCGGATTTATCCGCCAAGGGCCAGTACAGGCTTACTTGTCGTCGCGGATCGAGAAGTTGGCCATGTGCTCCAGGCCTTTGATCAGCGCCGAGTGGTCCCAGTTGCCGCCGCCCAGGGCCTGGCAGGTGTTGAACACTTGCTGGGCATTGGAGGTGTTGGGCAGGTTGATGCCCAGTTCCTTGGCGCCTTGCAGGGCCAGGTTGAGGTCCTTCTGGTGCAGGTTGATGCGGAAGCCTGGGTCGAAGGTGCCTTTGATCATGCGCTCGGCGTGCACTTCGAGAATCTTCGACGAAGCGAAGCCGCCCATCAGCGCCTCACGTACCTTGGCCGGGTCGGCGCCGTTCTTGGCAGCGAACAGCAGGGCTTCGGCAACGGCCTGGATGTTCAGGGCGACGATGATCTGGTTGGCGACCTTGGCGGTCTGGCCGTCACCGTTGCCACCGACGCGGGTGATGTTCTTGCCCATGGCTTCGAACAACGGCAGGGTGCGTTCGAAGGCTTTCGGGCAGCCACCGACCATGATGCTCAGGGTCGCGGCCTTGGCGCCGACTTCACCGCCGGACACCGGGGCGTCCAGGTAGGCGGCGCCGGTGGCCTTGATCTTCTCTGCGAAGGCTTTGGTGGCGGTAGGGGAGATCGAGCTCATGTCGATCACCACCTTGTTCGGGCCCACGCCTTCGGCGACGCCGTTCTCACCGAACAGGACGCTTTCTACCTGTGGGGTGTCCGGGACCATGACGATGATGAACTCGGCTTCCTGGGCCACTTCCTTCGGGTTGGCCAGGGCCACTGCGCCAGCAGCGATCAGGTCAGCCGGGGCGGCGTCGTGGTGGGTGGAAACGAAGATGCTGTGGCCTGCTTTCTGCAGGTTCTGCGCCATGGGCTTGCCCATGATGCCAGTGCCGAGGAATCCGATTTTAGCCATGACAATGTGCCTCTTTGTATTTGTAATGTCTTAAGCAAACCTCGGCCCCTGTGGGAGCGGGCGTGCCCGCGAAACAGGCGACTCGGTGGATGGCACCGGCTATGCCGGTGTTCGCGGGCATGCCCGCTCCCACAGGGGTTGCGAGTGTTTTCTTAGATTGCGTTATGGGTTTTCAGCCAGCCCAGGCCTGCTTCGGTGGTGGTCAGCGGCTTGTACTCCGCGCCCACCCAGCCCTGGTAGCCGATGCGGTCCAGGTGCTCGAACAGGAAGCGGTAGTTGATCTCGCCGGTGCCGGGTTCGTTGCGGCCTGGGTTGTCGGCCAACTGGATGTGGTTGATCAGTTTCAGGTTGGCTTCCATGGTGCGAGCCAGGTCACCTTCCATGATCTGCATGTGGTAGATGTCGTACTGCAGGAACAGGTTGTCGCTGCCGACTTCGGCCTGGATTTCCAGGGCCTGCTTGGTGGTGTTCAGGTAGAAGCCTGGGATGTCGCGGGTGTTGATCATTTCCATGACCAGGCGGATCCCGGCGGCTTTCAGCTTGTCGGCGGCGTAGCGCAGGTTTTCCACGAAGGTCTTGCGTACGGTGGCGCAGTCCGGGCCTTGTGGGCGAATGCCGGCCAGGGCGTTGACCTGGGTGTTGCCCAGCACCTTGGCGTATTCGATGGCCTTGTCGACACCGGCGCGGAATTCCTCGACACGGTCAGGGTGGCAGGTGATGCCGCGCTCACCTTTCGACCAATCGCCCGCCGGCAGGTTGAACAGCACCTGGGTCAGGCCGTTGGCGTCCAGCTGCTGCTTGATTTCGGCAGCGCTGAAGTCATACGGGAAGAGGTATTCGACGCCGCTGAAACCAGCGTCGGCGGCAGCCTTGAAGCGGGCCAGGAAGTCCTGTTCGGTGAACAGCATGGACAGGTTGGCAGCGAAGCGAGGCATGAGTTGTCTCCTTGCGATGAAGGCCCCCGGCGCCCTCAGGTTGGGGCGGGCGCGGGGGCGTCAGGCGATCAGTCCAGCAGCGAGATGGCGGTTGGCGCGTCGTTGCCGACCAAGGCCAGGTCTTCGAACTCGTTGACCGCGTTGATCTCGGTGCCCATGGAAATGTTGGTCACACGCTCGAGGATCACTTCGACCACGACCGGCACGCGGAACTCTTCGGCCATCTTCTGTGCCTTGAGCAGGGCAGGGGCGATCTCTGCCGGCTCGAACACACGGATGGCCTTGCAGCCCAGGCCTTCGACCACGGCGACGTGGTCGACACCGTAGGTGGCAGCGTCGGTCGAGTTGATGTTCTCGAACGCCAGTTGTACACAGTAATCCATGTCGAAGCCACGCTGTGCCTGACGGATCAGGCCCAGGTAGGCGTTGTTCACCAGCACGTGCACGTAGGGCAGGTTGAACTGCGCGCCTACGGCCAGCTCTTCGATCATGAACTGGAAGTCGTAGTCACCCGACAGCGCGACGACCTTGCGTTTCGGGTCGGCCTTGACCACACCCAGCGCAGCAGGGATGGTCCAGCCCAGCGGGCCGGCCTGGCCGCAGTTGATCCAGTGGCGTGGTTTGTACACGTGCAGGAACTGCGCGCCAGCAATCTGCGACAGGCCGATGGTGCTGACGTAGCAGGTGTCCTTGCCGAATACCTGGTTCATCTCTTCGTACACGCGCTGCGGCTTGACCGGCACGTTGTCGAAGTGGGTCTTGCGCTGCAGGGTGGCCTTGCGCTCCTGGCAGTCTTGCAGCCAGGCCTTGCGGCACTTCAGCTTGCCGGCGGCTTTCCACTCGCGGGCCACTTCGAGGAACACGTCCAGTGCCTTGCCGGCGTCGGACACGATACCCAGGTCCGGGGTGAACACGCGGCCGATCTGGGTCGGCTCGATGTCCACGTGCACGAACTTGCGGCCTTCGGTGTAGACGTCGACGGAACCGGTGTGGCGGTTGGCCCAGCGGTTACCGATACCGAACACCAGGTCGGATTTGAGCAGGGTGGCGTTGCCGTAGCGGTGCGAGGTCTGCAGGCCGACCATGCCGACCATCTGCGCGTGGTCGTCCGGGATGGTGCCCCAACCCATCAGGGTCGGGATCACCGGTACGCCGGTCAGTTCGGCGAACTCGACCAGCTTGTCGCTGGCGTCGGCGTTGATGATGCCGCCACCGGCTACCAGCAGTGGGCGTTCGGCGTCATTGAGCAGGGCCAGGGCTTTTTCGGCCTGTACGCGGGTAGCGGACGGCTTGTGCACCGGCAGCGGCTCGTAGGCGTCGATGTCGAATTCGATTTCGGCCATCTGCACGTCGAACGGCAGGTCGATCAGCACAGGGCCTGGGCGGCCGGTGCGCATTTCATAGAAGGCCTTCTGGAAGGCGTAAGGTACCTGGCCTGGTTCCAGAACGGTGGTGGCCCACTTGGTGACCGGCTTGACGATGTTGGTGATGTCGACAGCCTGGAAGTCTTCCTTGTGCAGGCGGGCACGGGGTGCCTGGCCGGTGATGCACAGGATCGGGATGGAGTCGGCCGAGGCGCTGTACAGGCCGGTGACCATGTCGGTGCCGGCTGGGCCGGAGGTGCCGATGCACACGCCGATGTTGCCTGGGTTGGCACGGGTGTAGCCCTCGGCCATGTGCGAGGCGCCTTCGACGTGGCGAGCGAGGACGTGATCGATGCCACCGACTTTCTTCAGGGCCGAGTACAACGGGTTGATGGCAGCCCCCGGGATGCCGAACGCGGTATCTACACCTTCACGGCGCATGACCAGAACGGCTGCATCGATTGCTCTCATTTTGCTCATGGTTTGTGCCTCATCGATTTTGTAATTGTATACAACTTGCTTTGTGCCAGAGTGTATTCACGGCTGGCCGCTCAGGTCAACGGGTTTTCGTCGGACAAGGTCGCTTTCGTTCGAGCGCCCGTGAAAACGGCGGTTTGCGATCTCGCATACGATCGTTTCAATTTATTGTATACAAAAATAGATTCAGTTGTGTTCTATTGGCTTATCGGTTTTTCACCTGCCCTCAGGGCTTCTCACAACAAGAAGAGGACCTTTCCATGAACGCTTTGAACCTGAAAGTCGCTGTCAGCCTGGTGAACGCCGCGCTGGCGGCGGGCCGCAAGATCAACGCAGCGCCACTGACCGTGGCCGTGCTCGATGCCGGTGGGCACCTGTTGGCCTTGCAGCGCGAAGACGGCGCCAGCCTGATCCGCCCGGAAGTGGCCACCGGCAAGGCCTGGGGTGCGATCGCCCTGGGCAAGGGCTCGCGCCTGCTGGCCCTGGATGCGCAGCAGCGGCCGGCGTTTTTCGCCGCCTTGAACGGGTTGGGCGAGCGGCCGGTGGTGCCGGCGCCGGGCGGCGTGCTGATTCGTGATCAGGACGGCAAGGTGCTGGGAGCGGTGGGGATCAGCGGCGATACGTCGGATATCGACGAGCAGTGCGCGATCAGTGCGATCGAAGAGGTGGGGTTGAAGGCGGATGCGGGTGTAGCAGCTTAAATCGCTACTGACTGTTCTGGCCTATTCGCGGGCAAGCCCGCTCCCACAGGATAACCACAGGTCCGAAAGCTGTGTGAGTCCTGTGGGAGCGGGCTTGCCCGCGAATGGCCCTCAAGCCACCTCCGGCTCACAACCCTTGAGCACCATGCGGATGATGGTGTCGGCCGCAGCGTCGTAATCGCTGTCGGCCAGCTTGGCCTTGCCGGTCACTGCCGAAATCTGCCAGTCGAAGTCGGCATAGGTCTGGGTCGCAGCCCAGATGCTGAACATCAGGTGGTGGGCATCGACATGGGCGATCTGCCCGCGGTCGATCCAGCGCTGGATGCACTCGATGTTGTGCCGGGCCTGCTCGTTCAGCTGATCCACCTGGCTCGGCGACAGGTGCGGTGCGCCGTGCATGATTTCGCTGGCGAACACCTTCGAGGCATGCGGCAGGTCACGCGAGATGCGGATCTTCGAGCGGATGTAGGCACTCAACACTTCTTTCGGGTCACCGTCGGCATTGAACGGCGTCGAGGCCTGCATGATCGGCGCGATGATACTCTCCAGGACCTCGCGGTAGAGGTTGTCCTTGGATTTGAAGTAGTAATACACGTTCGGCTTGGGCAGACCGGCCTTGGCGGCGATGTCGCTGGTCTTGGTGGCGGCGAAGCCCTTGTCGGCGAATTCTTCACTGGCTGCGCGCAGGATCAGTTCCTTGTTGCGCTCGCGGATGGTGCTCATGGTTGGAACGGTCCTTTGACGCTGCAAGCGGGAATGTTAGCAAAGAACCGTAGGACAGAGCACCCGTCGTCGGATTGGCACTGTTCATGGTGGTGGCCGGGTGGTGGTGTTGGGCCGCTTGTTGAAGGCGGTGATGCAGTGAAGGCTGAATAGGATCACCACTGTGCCTAGCCAGAACCCTGTGTTGGGTATCGTGCTCCACAGCAGCCAGTCAGCCAACGCTGAAAGAATGACATTGATGAAGATGAAGGGCGTAATTTCGCTGATTTCCGCCAACGCCAGGGCTTTGGTGAGAAAAAACTGGAAGCCCAGGCCGAACACGCCAACGCCAAGCAGGAGCATGGCCTCGTAGGCTGACGGCACGGCCCAGTCGGCGCTGTAGGTCAGTGGCAGAACGAGTGTTCCGCTCAGGTAGAAGTAGAAAATCACGTTCAGCGCGGAATGCCTGCGGGTCAGTGACTTTACGCCCAGGTAGGCGAGGGCGGCGAGGGATGCGCCCAGTAAACCGGTGAGCAGGTAGGGTAACGGCAGCTGACGGGTATTGGCATCCAGCAGCACGATGCAGACTCCCAAGAAGCCACCTGCGGTGCAGAGCAGCGTCACCCATGAGGTTTTCTGCCGGTAGAGGATGAGCACGAACAGCGGGGCAAAAAGAGCCGATGTGTTGGCGAGCAGGATGGCGCTCGACAGCGGCAGGTATTTGAGGCTGTAGAACATGAACAGCATGCTCGCCAGGCCGGCACCGTTCCGCAGAAGACTGGCGCTGCGATCATGGATCCGCCAGTTGAATTTCGGCCCCCTGAGAATCAGGGGGGCTGTGAGCATCAAGCCGATGAAAAAACGGAAGAACAGCGTTTCGTCGGGCGCAATGCCCTGGTCGGAGGCCAGTTTGACCAAGCTGCTCATCATCACGATGCTGACATAGGCCATCACCATGTACAGAATGGCTTTTGGCCTGTCTTGGGCGGGTTGCGAAGGATGCTTGGCGGGAACTGAAGTCATGGAAGTCACCGTGTCAGTTGCCATGCATCAACATATGGTGAATTTCGCTGACGCTCATGCCCTCAAGAAAATCCTCGGCAAGATTTCGCCCGTTGGAAAAGAAACGGCTGCCGGTCAGCATCGATGCCAGGTCGATGAAGGCTTTCATGACGTCGGACTGATACCGGGCATGCTGGCCAAGGCTGTACCAGGGTAGCATCACATACGGAATGTCCTGGGTGAGATAACGGGTGTTGATCGACGGCGGGCAAAGTTTCAGGGCATTGTGGACCGTGGACTGGGTGAAGAAGTCATGGATACTGGTGAAGTCATACCCATAGAAACTGTTCATGTTTTCCAGGTAAGTGGGTAGTTGCAGGCCGAAGCGCTGGCCAATGCTGATCCGGTCGTTATCCAGTGCCTGGATGAGGTTTGCGGTACTGGTGCTGATGCCTTCCTTGTAAAAGTAGAATGACGCCTGGCCTTCACCAATGCGGCCGGCGTTGGTGATCATGATGGCGGGGTGGCTGATGGCGCTGGTGATATTGAGGCCAAGTTCCAGGACTGATGTGCTGGCGCTCAGCTTGCACGGGAAACTAGCCGCCAGCCTGGCCATGATGAAGGGCGTGCTGTGGCCGGGCATTGCTGCCAGTTGCATCGACTGCTTGATTTCGATGATCTCCACATGGCCGGGGCGATGCGCCCGGCAGGCGTACGGCAGTGAAGCGGTATCTGCTATATGAATGGACGGTGGGTGCGGGTGTTGCCTGAGTTCCCTGTACAAGTAAAGTGCGCTGAAGTTGCCGGCTAGCGAGACGACGATCTGGTTGTCGACCAGAAATGGCAACATCTTGCGAAACTGCGGCAAGTGCGCGTGGGTTGGCAGGGACAGATAGATGATGTCTGCGCTTCGCACGGCCAGTTCGATATCGGTGGTCAGGGCGGTGAGCGTGGTTGTTGCCTTGACCTTGCCCGTGAGCGTGATCGTGTTGGCATGGATGCCATGCAGGTCGCCGGGATGTTGTTCATCTGCATAGAGTGTGATCGAGTGGCCGAGCAAGGTGAGGTGCGCGGCCAGCGCCTGGCCGCCATGGCCGCAGCCGATGATGCTTATGTTCACTGGATTGCTCCGTTTGTCTAAGGTGAGGGCAGCGGGTTGCGCGAGTGATTCTAGGTTTGCCGGCCGAAGGCGTGATTAGGCGCAACTCTCCTGAGGTGTGGTCCCGTTCCTTTTGATCTGTAGTTCGTTTGCGGCTGGCCGCGACCGGGCGCGCTTTCGCAAACTGATCAAGGCCGGTTCGGTCAGTCAGCAGACCTTCGATACCCGGGCCTCCAGCACGCAACAGCAAGCGAGTACGCGAGCAGTGCCTGCGTGATGCCCAGGGCCGGCAGTGCCAGGGCGGTGGCTGGGCACCTTGAACGGCGCGGGGTATGCTGCGGTTTTTGAACCGTAAGGAAGCGTTATCCATGGCCGCAAGCAGTCTGCTGGTATTGATCGACGACATCGCCACGGTGCTCGACGATGTTTCGGTGATGACCAAGGTCGCGGCAAAGAAGACCGCAGGCGTGCTGGGCGACGACCTGGCGCTCAATGCCCAGCAGGTCACCGGCGTGCGCGCCGAACGCGAGATCCCGGTGGTGTGGGCGGTGGCCAAGGGGTCGCTGCTGAACAAGGCGATCCTGGTGCCCGCGGCGCTATTGATCAGCGCGTTCATCCCCTGGGCGGTGACGCCGCTGCTGATGCTCGGCGGCGCCTACCTGTGCTTCGAAGGCTTCGAGAAGCTGGCGCACAAGTTTTTGCACAGCAAGGAAGAGGACGACGTGCAGCACGAGGCGCGCAAGCAGGCCGTGGCCGATGCCACTGTCGACCTGGTGGCGTTCGAGAAAGCCAAGATCAAGGGCGCGGTGCGTACCGACTTCATCCTTTCTGCGGAAATCATCGCCATTACCTTGGGCATCGTCGCCGACTCGCCGTTGACCCAGCAGATCGTCGTGCTGTCGGGCATTGCGGTGGTCATGACCATCGGCGTGTATGGGCTGGTGGGCGGTATCGTCAAGCTCGACGACCTGGGGCTGTGGCTGACCCAGAAGTCTTCAAGCCTGGCCCGTGCGGTCGGTAACGGCATCCTGCGCGCCGCACCCTACATGATGAAGAGCCTGTCGGTGATCGGTACCGCCGCGATGTTCCTGGTCGGCGGCGGGATTCTGGTACACGGCGTGGCACCTTTACATCACGCGGTCGAAGCGTTCAGCGAAGGGCGTGGAGGGGCGCTGACCAGCGGCCTGCTCAATGGCGTGGCCGGTGTGCTGGCCGGGGCCGTGGTGCTGGCGGTGGTGGCTGCTGCGGGGAAACTGTGGCGCAGGGTGCGCCCGGCCAGCTGAGGTTTTATGGCCGGGGCTCAGCCCCGGTTCGCGGGCACGCCCGCTCCCACAGGAAACGCGTATGCCCTGACTCCGGCGCTGAGCCTGTGGGGCTTGCCCGCGAACACCGGCACAGCCGGTGCATCCATCGCGATCAGTTTTCGCTCGTGACGCTCTGCTGCTCCGGCTTCCAGGCCAGCAGGCCCTGGCTGAAGCCGTAGGCGGCGCTCTGGTAGTAGGCAATCGCCCGGCGGATCAGCGGGTTGTCACTGGCGACCGTGGTCTCGTGGCTCTTGCCTAGCGCGTCCTCATGCACACGCATGCCGCCGCGCGGGCTGAGAATGGCCAGGTTGTTGCCGTCGAACAGCCCCAGGTGCTGGTAGTTGCCGATCAGCACCCGTGGCGGCAGCTCGTCCTCCTTGAGCAGGTCGCGGCCGAAGAAGGTCGAGGTGTAGTCGAAGTTGAGCAGGCCCAGCAGGGTCGGTGCCAGGTCGATCTGGCTGGCCAGCTTGGCGTCTTCGCGAGGCTCGATCATTTTCGGTGCGTAGATCCACAGCGGGATCTGGTAGTTGTTCACCGGCAGGTCTTCGACCCCGGCGCTTCCGGCCGTGTGGTCAGCGACAAAGACGAACAGGGTGTTGTCGAACCACGGCTTGCCCCTGGCGTCATTGAGGAACTGGGCAATGGCATGGTCGGTGTACTTCACCGCGCCTTCGCGGCCATCGCCTGACGGGATGTCGATGCGGCCGTCCGGGTAGGTGTAGGGGCGGTGGTTCGAGGTGGTCATCAGTTGCAGGAAGAACGGCTTCTGCTGGGCGTGATCGGCATCGGCCAGCTTCAGGGCCTGCCGGTACAGGTCCTCGTCGGCCATGCCCCAGGCGTTCTTGAAGCTGATTTCGCTTTCGGCGACGCTGCTCTGGTCGACGATACGGTAGCCGTTGCCGCTGAAGAAAGCGTTCATGTTGTCGAAGTAACCGCGCCCGCCGTAGACGAACACGGCGTCGTAACCTTTGGCGGCCAGTTGCTGGCCTAGGCTGGCGTAACCGCTTTCGCGGCCGATGCGCTTGACGATGGAGCGGCCCGGGGTCGGCGGGATCGACAGGGTGATGGCTTCCAGGCCGCGGTCGGTACGGGTGCCGGTGGCGTAGAAGTTGTTGAAGTACAGGCTCTCGCGGCGCAGGGCGTCGAGGTTGGGCGTCAGGTTGCGCGGATCGCCATTGCTGCCCATGTACTTGGCGCTGAAGCTTTCGATGGTCACCAGGATGATGTTCGGGGTGCGCTGTTCACCGTTGGCACTGATGTGGCGGCGGATGTCCTGAGGTTCCTGGCCCTGGAAGCGGGCATTGGGTTCGGCCAGTTCCTGGTGCATCTGCGCGCCGACTTCGCCGGCGCCGAGGCTGGCGTAGAACTGGGTGTAGTCCAGCTCGTTGTTGCGGAAGGCGGCGAAGAACTGGTAAGGGCCGTTGCTGGCCAGCTCGCGCTGGTAGGCATTGCCGCCCTGGCCGCGCGGGAACTGCTGGTCGATCACCACGATGTTCAGGCCGACCAGCACCGCCAGCACGGCCAGCCCCGCCAGGCGCTGGCGCAGGGTGCTGGCGGGGCCGGTGAGGGCCTTGCCCAGTGGCTTGCGCAGCACCAGTGCGAGCAGCACCGCGGCCACCGCGATGCCGCTGAGCAGCGCCGGCAGCGGGTAGGACTCGCGGATGTTATCCAGCACTTCCTTGGAATAGACCAGGTAGTCGACAGCGATAAAGTTGAAGCGTACGCCGAATTCGTCCCAGAACAGCCACTCGGCCACGGCGACGAACAGCATCACGAACAGGCTGACCACGAGCAGGCCGCCAAGCAGCCAGTGGTGGGCACGCGAGCGCCACAAGCTGTTCGGGCACAGCACCAGGTACACACCCAATGGCAGGGCTGTGTAGATGAGGAAGCTGAGGTCGTAGATGGCCCCGTCGAAGAAGATCGAGAAGTAGTTGCCACTGACCTCATAGAGGTGAGTCACCAGCAATATGAAACGTGTCAGCAGGAAGATGCCGAACCAGGTTGAGCAAAGTAGCAGCAGATAGCGCCATGGCGCGGCGAGTGGAGTACGCATCAAGTTGGCCTGTTATGTTTCTTGGGTTGTGCGAGGTCAACTAGTCTATTCGAAAAATTGCAAAAAAATGTCAAAAATTTGCGATGCGTGCGGCAAGTGTATTTATAGTCATGGCTTGCCAACTCAGACTTGATCGGGAGGAGCATCCCCCATGTTCGGTGTACTGACTTACGACGCTTACCACCTCGCTCTCTACTTGCTCACGGCGCTGGCCTGGGGGGCGTTGGGCTTTGGCTTCCTGCTGCGCGGCGCCGACGCGCAGGCCCTTTACAAGTGCTGTGCGATGTTCGGCCTGGCACTGGCAATCAATGGGGGAGTGCTGGTGCTGGATATCTTCCGGGTCATCCCGCATTACGAAGTAGAGTTCATATTGCTGGTGTTTGGCATGTTGGTGCCGGCGGGGATGTTTTTGACTTTTAAGGCAGCTTTATTTTTAAGTAAGAAAAGTCTGAAAGGGCTGTAATCTTAAGCTTACAAACTAAAAAAGTGACGGCGCCGTCAGATAACGGCGCTGTCACGTTTCAGCCGATCAGAAGTGCACTTTCACCAGGAAACTCATGGTGTTCTGGTCGGTGGTGAAGGCATCGCTGTCCTTGATGCCGTACTTGTTCTTCCAGTAGTCGTACTCGACACCCACATACAGCTGCTTCTCGCCCAGGTGCAACGCCTTGCCGAGGTCGTACTTGATCTGTGGGTTGAAGTGCAGGTTGGCGTGGTAGGTGCCGTGACGGTTCTCGTCGTTGTCGACTACCCAGTCCATGAAACCATCGATCAGCACGTCGGAGTCGCCGACAGGAATGGTGTAGGACCATACCGGGGTGATCTGCCAGACGTTGTCGCCGGCGCGGCTGCCATCGGTGGTGCGGTTATAGAAGTTCAACTGGAAGTAGTCGAAGCCTGGGATGTTCAGGTCGAAGCCTGGGCCGATCAGGTACGACTCGGTGTCACCCTCGCCAAACTCGTAGGTCATGGCCAGCAGCACGTCCTTGACCGGGCCGAACTCGACTTTCTGGTCGAAGATCTTGTTGAACGACAGGCGCGGGCTGATCTCGCCGTAGTAGGTGTTCGGGCCGTTGCCGGCGTCTTTCTGGCCCTGGTAGAAGATCTTGTCGACGAAGAGGAAGTTGTCGCCGTACTTCCAGCCATCGGCGTGCTCGAAGGTGACCGTCTGCTGGATCGCCGGGTTGACCTTGAAGTTCTTGCCCCACAGGTAGGTCAGGCTGTTGTTCTGCCACTGCAGCAGGTCGCCGGCGAAGGTGGTGCCGCAGGCCAGCAGGCCGCCCGCGAGAATCAGGCTATTGATGGTACGCATTGCGAGTGTCGCTCCCTTGATTGATCTGTTGTCAGCGCTCGTACAGGCGCTTTTTTGTCTTTTGAGTCAGCTTTTTTCGATTGGCCACAGTTGTTTGGCAAGAGCTGCGCCAACTTTTCGGGGTTAGCTGCTACCTTCCTGCTCGACTCGTTCTGAACGGATGAAAATGGGTGTTTCAGGCTGGCAACACGTTGGCCAACCGCCCGAATTCATTGACTGAGCGGTCAGTAAACGCAGGCAGAATCCATCCTGCCCTGATCGAGGGGGCGCGCAGATTACTGGCTTGCGCGCCGCGCCTCAAGTGCTCCGTCCTGGAGCACAGTGATTCAAACCTGGGCGTTCGATCAGGTTTTCAGAAATGTACCTTGATCAGCGCGCTGGCGACACTCTGGTTGCTCTCCAGGTTGCCGCGGCTGTCGATGCCGTACTTGTCCTTCCAGTAGCTGTACTCGAAGCCGACGTAGAGCTGCTTGGCACCGAGGTTGAGGGCCTTGCCCAGGTCGTACTTGACCTGCGGGTTGAAGTGCAGGTTGGCATGGTAGGTGCCCCGGCTGTTCTGGTCGTTGTCCGGGACCCAGTCCATGTAACCGTCGATCAGAATGTCGGATTTGCCGACCGGGATGGTGTAGGACCAGCCGGGGGTGATCTGCCAGACATTGTCACCGGGGCGGCTGCCTTCGGTGTTGCGCACGTAGAAGTTGAGGGTGAAGTAGTTGAAGCCGGGGATGTCCAGGTCGAAGCCGGGGCCGATCAGGTAGGCCTCGTTGTCGCCTTCGCCACGTTCGTAGGTCATGGCCAGGAGCACGTCCTTGACCGGGCCGAAGGCGAGCTTCTGGTCGAAGATCTTGCCGAACGACAGGCGTGGGCTGAATTCACCGTAATAGGTGGTCACGCCTTTGCCGGGGTCGGGCTTGCCGTTGTAGAAGATCTTGTCGACGAACAGGAAGGTGTCGCCGTACTTCCATTTGTTGGCGTGCTCGAACGTGATGGTCTGCTGGATGTCGGGGTTGACCTTGAAGTCCTTGCCGTACAAGTAGGTCAGGCTTTCGCCATGCCACAGCAGCCATTCGCCTGCATGGACGGGGAGGGTGGCCAGCAGGCTGCTGCCCAGCAGCAGGGACGAGGTGATGCGCTTCATGTTGTGATTCCCGGACTTATTGTTTTTGTTGGCGGTTTTTTCGGCGCGCAGGCGCCCCGAACGGCCCATTCCGGCGGGCCGACGGTGAAGCGGTTACTGCGGAAAGTGAGCAGGGGCGGCCAACTGCGCCGCCCCGCCCAGGGCTCAATGCTGGTGGCAGGCGTCGTTATGCACGGCGCGCTCGGCACCACCAAGGATGTTGAACAGCACGTTGAGCACCAGGGCACTGACCGTGGCCATGGCGATACCGCTGTGGGTGATGGGTTCCATCCACTGCGGCATCTGCGCGAAGAACTCCGGCTTGACCACAGGGATCAGGCCAAAGCCGACGCTCACCGCCACCAGCAGCTGGTTGCGGCGGTCGCCGATGTCGGCTTCCTGGAGGATCTTGATCCCGGTGGCGGTGACCATGCCGAACATGGCGATGGACGCGCCGCCCAGTACCGCGGGCGGGATCGAGGCGATCAGGAAGGCCGCCTTGGGCAGCAGGCTGAGGACGATCAGCAGTGCACCCGCCATTACCGTGACGTAACGGCAACGTACGCCAGTCATCTGCACCAGGCCGATGTTCTGGGCGAACGAGGAGTGGGTGAAGGTATTGAAGAAACCGGCGATGAACGACGCACCGGCATCGCACAACAGGCCGCGACGCAGCATCCCGGGGGTTACCTCGCGATCAGTCACCTTGCCCAGGGCGAGGAACATGCCCGTGGACTCGACGAAGATGATCACCACCACCAGGCACATCGACAGGATCGGTGCCAGGCTGAAGGTCGGCATGCCGAAGTGCAGTGGGGTGACCACTTGCAGCCACGGCGTGTCGCTCAGGCCAGACAGGTCGACCATGCCGATGGAACCGGCCAGGATGTAGCCCAGGCCCATGCCCACCAGGACCGAAACGTTGACCCAGAAGCCGCGCATGAAGCGGTTGATCAGCAGGATGACCGCCAGCACCAGACCGGCCACCAGCAGGTAGATCGGCGAACCGAAGCTTTCTGCGTCCTGGCCGCCACCGGCCCAGTTGACGGCCACCGGGAACAGCGACAGGCCAATCGAGGTGATCACCGTACCGGTGACCAGCGGCGGGAAGAACCGTACGACCTTGGACATGAACGGCGCGATCAGCATGCCGAAGAACCCGGCAGCGATGGTCGCGCCGAAGATCCCCTGCAGGCCTACGCCCGGCATGCCGGCCATGGCCACCATGCTGCCGACGGCAGCGAAGCTGGCACCCATCATCACTGGCATGCGGATCCCGACCGGGCCGATACCGAACGACTGGATGATGGTGGCGACGCCGGCGACCAGCAGGTCGGCGTTGATCAGGAAAGCGACTTCTTCACGGGACAGACCGGCGGCCTGGCCGATGATCAGAGGGACGGCGATCGCACCCCCGTACATCAGCAGCACATGTTGCAGGCCAACCAGGATCAGTTGGAACAGGGGCAGAGGCTGTCGCGGCGGCGCAACTGGGATGTACGCCTTGCGTGACTCGGACATGCAGCACCTCGAGTTTTGTTTTTATTCTCGGATCCAAGCGCCAGTCGCACGCGGCAGGCCCGCTGAAGGCAGCCTGGGGTTCCCGCACGCAGTCGAACGCTCGATGCTTGCTTGTTGCATGAATCTATAAGGGCGAGGCCGGGGGTACCGGCCTCTTCGCGGCGCAAGGCCGCCCCCGCCAGGGCGCGCGGACGCCCTGGCAGGAGAGGGTGGATCAGTTGACTTGAGCGCCTTTGGCGATCCAGTCACCGACGAGCTTGCGCTCTTCGGCGGTCATCTGGGTGATGTTGCCCAGCGGCATGATCTGGCTGGCGACCGCTTGCGCCTGGATGCGCGCGGCCTGGGCCTGGATCTGCTGCGGGGTGTCGAACATCACGCCGGCAGGTGCGGCGCTGAACAGCGGGCTGGTCGGCTTCGACGAGTGGCACACGCTGCAGCGTTCCTGGATGACTTTGTGGATCTTGTCGAAGTCACCACCTGCAGCCTGTGCGGTCGCCTGGGCCGGGGCCTCGGCTGGCGCGGCTGGGGCTTCGGCGGCCTTGGTGGCTTCCTCGGCGCGCAGCTCGGCGGCGGTCTTGCCACCGACGGCGGTGGCTGGCAGTGGCTGGTACTCGACCTTCGCTGCCGCCTGCTCAGGGCTTACCGCCATCGGCTTGGGACCGGTGACATAGGCCAGGCAGATCATCGCCAGGGCGCCGACCGGCAGGGTCCAGGCGTACTTGTTGCTGTCGTGGCGGGTGTTGAAGTAGTGGCGGATCAGAACCGCGGCTACTGCGATACCGGCCAGGATCAGCCAGTTGTACTGGCTACCGTAGGTGCTCGGGAAGTGGTTGCTGATCATGATGAACAGCACCGGCAGGGTGAAGTAGTTGTTGTGACGCGAGCGCAGCAGGCCTTTGGCCGGCAGTACCGGGTCCGGCGTCTGGTTGTTCTCGATCGCGGCCACCAGCTGGCGCTGGGCCGGCATGATGATGCGGAACACGTTACCGACCATGATGGTGCCGATGATCGCGCCGGTGTGCAGGTACGCACCACGGCCGCTGAACACCAGGCTGAAGCCGAAGCAGGCAGCGATGATCAGGACGAACAGCACGGCACCGAGCAGGGCAGGGTGCTTGCCCAGCGGCGAGTCGCACAGGAAGTCGTAGATGAACCAGCCGGCGACCAGCGAACCGATGCCGATGGCCACGCCTTCGGCACCACTCAGGGTGCTGCCGGGTGCCAGCAGGTACAGGCTCGGGTTCCAGTAGAACACCACGCACAGCAGGGCGATACCGGACATCCAGGTGAAGTAGGCTTCCCATTTGAACCAGTGCAGGTTCTCGGGCATTTTCGGGGGTGCGAGCTTGTATTTCTCCAGGTGGTAGATACCACCGCCGTGAATCGCCCAGAGATCACCCGACAACCCATCGCGCGGGTTGCTTCGGTTCAGGTGGTTCTCCAGCCAGACGAAGTAGAACGATGCACCGATCCAGGCGACACCGGTGATCATGTGAACCCAGCGAATGCTCAGGTTCAGCCATTCGTGAAGGTGTGCTTCCACAGTATGTACCTCTGCCGATCACCGTGAACGATGACCGACCTTTTCTTATTGGTGGGGATTGAGGATCAGCATCTGTTCCTCGGTGAAGTAATGCTCATCGCAGTTGTTGCCAGAACCACTGCGATCAACCACCAGGAAATCATCCCGCTTTTCGATCGTCAGCACCGGGTGGTGCCAGACGCCGCGATGGTAATTGACGCCCTGCCTGCCATTACTGCGGAAGGCTCGGACCAAGCCTGATACAGGTGCATCGCCAACCGGCGCGACCACGATCAGAAAGGGGTTGCCGAGCAGCGGGATGAAAGCCTGGCTGCCCAGCGGATGGCGTTCCAGCATGCGCACGGTCAGCGGCATGTCCTGCGCGTCGGCGCGGAAGATGCTGATGATCGCCTTGTCTTCAGGCTCGGCGGTCTCGACCGTGGCGAGCTTGTGAAAGCGCATGGTCGAGCCGTTGTTGATCATGAAGTGGTCGCTGCCATCGGTTTCGATCACGTCTCCGAATTCGGCGAAGGCTTCTTTGGTCAGGGGCTCGATCATCAGGGTGCGCATGCGGTTATCTCTTCTATTGTTCGTTTTTCTGAATGAGTTTCGGCTGTTGCTTACAGCTGCAGCAGGCGGAACAGGGCGATCAGGTTGATCTGCGCCAGGGCTTCCTTGAATTCGGCATCGGCATCGTTGTGGATGCGTTTTTCGAAGGAGGCGAGGATCTGGTGCCGGTTGCTACCTTTTACCGCCATGATGAACGGGAACTGGAACTTGGCCTTGTAGGCATCGTTCAGCTCGGTGAAACGGGCGAACTCTTCGGCGGTGCACTGGTGGATGCCGGCGCCGGCCTGCTCGTTGGTGCTCGATTCGGTTAGCTCGCCCTGGATCGCGGCCTTGCCGGCGAGGTCCGGGTGAGCGTTGATCAGCGCCAGTTGGTCGGCGTGGTTGGCGCTGAGCAGGATGTCGCTCATGCGCTGGTGCAGCGCCTCGATCTCGTCCAGTTCACCCAGCTGGCCCAGGTCGTAGGCTTTTTCGGCAACCCACGGCGAGTGCTCGTAGATGTCGGCGAACACCTTGACGAAGGCGTCACGGTCCAGGGTGGAGGGCTTGAGGGTGTTGAAGGCGGTCATCAGGCGTTCTCTTTCTTGTACGGGTGGGTGGCGTGCCAGTGGCGGGCGATGTCCACGCGACGGGCGAACCAGACCTGCTCGTGGCTCTTGGCGTAATCGACGAAGCGCTTGAGCGCGGCCAGGCGCGCCGGGCGGCCGACCAGGCGGCAGTGCAGGCCGATGGACAGCATCTTGGGCGCTTCGGCGCCTTCGGCGTACAGCACGTCGAACGCGTCTTTGAGGTACTGGAAGAACTGCTCGCCGCAGTTGAAGCCCTGCACCTGGGTGAAGCGCATGTCGTTGGTGTCCAGGGTGTACGGGATCACCAGGTGCGGCTTGCCGGTCGGGTTGTTCGGTTCCCAGTAGGGCAGGTCGTCGTCGTAGGTGTCGCTGTCATAGAGGAAGCCACCTTCCTCCATCACCAGGCGGCGGGTGTTCGGGCCGGTGCGGCCGGTGTACCAGCCCAGCGGGCGCTCGCCGGTGAGTTCGGTGAGGATGCGGATGGCTTCGAGCATGTGCTCGCGCTCCTGGGCCTCGTCCATGTTCTGGTAATCGATCCAGCGGTAGCCGTGGCTGCAGATCTCGTGGCCGGCTTCGGCCATGGCGCGGATCACGTCGGGGTGGCGCTGGGCGGCCATGGCCACGGCGAAGATGGTCAGCGGGATGCCGCTGTCCTTGAACAGCTTGAGCAGGCGCCAGACGCCGGCGCGGCTGCCGTACTCGTACAGCGATTCCATGCTCATGTTGCGCTGGCCCTGCAGCGGCTGGGCAGCGACCATCTCGGACAGGAAGGCTTCGGACTCTTTGTCACCGTGCAGGATGTTCCGTTCGCCGCCTTCCTCGTAGTTGAGGACGAAAGACAGCGCGATGCGAGCGTTGCCCGGCCATTGCGGGTGAGGAGGGTTGTTGCCGTAACCGATCAGGTCGCGAGGGTAGTCAGCGCTCACTGCAGTCTTCCTTCTTGTGTGTTGGTGCGGGGTGGGCGGGCCGCGTCGGGATGTCGCACCACCGGATGGGCTGATTGTATACAACTTCTGAAATCTTTTGTAAGCCTGTTTTTCCGCATTTCTTCCCTTTTGTCGCATGAGAATGCGTTGCAAGAAACCTGCCTGTTTGGTCAATTAATGATGTTGGGCTCTGCACGGGGCCTGTATTTGCGACTGGTGGCCGGTTTGCCGGGGCTGCGACGGAAGGGATTAAAAAATTGTGTACAATCTGGTGGTGAAATGTCTTAATGGCGTCATTCCCGCACATCGCAGGCCCTATGCCGGGGCATTGGCTGTGTATTTTTTGCCCATAGATTGAACAAGAGGCGACAAGCAGATGGGACGTTTGACCACACACGTACTGGATGCCGCGCATGGCTGCCCAGGCAGCTCGATCAAGGTCGAGCTGTACCGCGTCGAAGGCCAGCAGCTGGAGCTGGTGAACACTGCCCTGACCAACAGCGATGGCCGCGTAGACGCGCCGCTGCTGCAGGGCGACGACTACCGTACCGGTGTCTACCAGCTGCAGTTCAGCGCTGGCGCCTATTACCGTGCCCGCGGCGTGCAGCTGCCGGAGCCGGCATTTCTTGATGTTGTCGTGTTGCGTTTCGGCATCGATGAAAAGCAGGAGCACTACCACGTGCCGCTGCTGATCTCGCCGTACAGCTATTCGACCTACCGCGGAAGCTAGTTGGTCGCTAGAAGAATCTTCGTAGGTCCTTTGGCCCGCTCTCACACTGGCGGGCTTTTTTTCGTCTGCAGTTTTTGTATCGCCTGCACCAGCCTCTTCGCGGGCTTGCCCGCTCCCACAGGTACGGCACCGACTTTGAAGGCTGTGGTGATCCTGTGGGAGCGGGCACGCCCGCGAAGAGGCCGGTACAGGCTGTAGCAATAAAGAAAGGGCGCCGAGGCGCCCTTGGTGGGTGCAGTGTGGGTCAGAGGAACACGAACTTGGCAATGAAGATCGCGCACAGCACCCACAGGCTGGCGGAGATTTCCTTGTACTTGCCGGTACCCGCCTTCAACGCCACATAGCTGATGAAACCCAGGGCAATACCGTCGGCGACCGAGAAGGTCAGTGGCATCATGATCACCGTGACGATCGCCGGAATGCTGTCGGTGGCTTCGTCCCAATGAATGTGCGCCATGCTGCCCATCATCAACATCGCCACGTAGATGAGCGCGCCGGCGGTTGCGTAAGCCGGGATCATCCCGGCCAATGGCGCGAAGAACATCGCGGCGACGAACAGAATGCCCACTACCACGGCTGTGAGGCCAGTACGACCACCCGCGGCGACACCGGCGGCACTTTCCACGTAGCTGGTAACCGGTGGCACGCCGACCACGGCGCCAAACACGCTCGACGCACTGTCGGCCTTCAATGCCCGCGACAGGTTTTCGATACGCCCGTCCGGCGCCACCAGGTTGGCCCGCTGGGCCACGCCCATCAGAGTGCCCGCGGTGTCGAACATGTGCACGAACAGGAACGCCAGCACCACGCTGATCATGCTGACGTTGAACACGCCCGCCACGTCCATGGCCATCCAGGTGGGTGCCAGGCTCGGCGGCATCGACATGACCCCGCCGAACTTGACCAGGCCCAGGCCCCAGCCGGCGAGGGTGACGCCGATGATGCTGATCAGGATCGCACCGAACACGCGTTTGTAGCTGAGGATGGCGATCAGCAGGAAGCACAGTGCCGCCAGCAGTGGCCCTGGCTCATGCAGCGAACCCAGCTTGATCAGGGTGGCCGGGCTGTCGACGATGATGCCGGCGGTCTTCAGGCCGATCAGCCCGAGAAACAATCCGACGCCGGCCCCCATGGCATGGCGCAGGCTCACCGGGATGCTGTTGAGCAACCACTCGCGCACGCGTGACAGGGTCAGGAACATGAACAGTACGCCGGAGACGAACACGGCCCCCAGCGCGGTTTCCCAGTTGTAGCCCATGGTGCCGACCACGGTGTAGGTAAAGAAGGCATTCAGCCCCATGCCCGGCGCCAGGCCCACCGGCCAGTTGGCGTACAGGCCCATCAGCAGGCAGCCCAGCGCGGCGGCGATGCAGGTGGCGACGAAGGCGGCACCATGGTCGATGCCGGCGTCGGCCATGATGTTGGGGTTGACGAAGATGATGTACGCCATGGTGATGAAGGTGGTCACCCCGGCGATCAGTTCGGTTTTGACGGTGCTGCCGTGTTGCTTGAGTTTGAAAATCCGCTCCAGCCAACTCGTTTCGAGCGGTGGCGCGAGATCCAGCGTAGGGGCTTCGGATTTGCGGCTTTCCACAGCGAGTACTCCTCAAGTCTTTCTTGTTGTTGTTGGAGCCAGAATCCTGAGCAATGCACTTGGTGGCTCCACGAGGGAAGGCAGACGTCTGACGCGTTTGTTGACTCACGGGTCAAGAAGTTGCTCGGTGGATTATGCTTTTGTGTACAAAGAATGCAAATAATGTTTTATGTTTTGTGTGCGCAATGCGTCGTATAACGGCTATATAGGTAAAACGCACCCTGCGGAATCGCCTCAGCCTGTGTACAATGGCGCCATACTTTCTCTTCGTGCCTCGAGAGCCCATGAACGAACAGCTGCAACCTCTGAAAAAACCTGCGCGCACTGGCAAGGCCGGCCGCAGTGGTACCCAGGACGACATCGTCTACGCGCATATCTTCGAGGCCATCCTCGAGCAGCGATTGGCGCCGGGCACCAAGTTGAGCGAGGAAGCGCTGGGCGAGATCTTTGGCGTCAGCCGCACCATCATCCGCCGCGCCCTGTCGCGCCTGGCCCATGAAAGCGTGGTGCTGCTGCGGCCCAATCGTGGTGCGGTGGTGGCCAGCCCGACGGTGGAAGAAGCGCGCCAGGTGTTCTTCTCGCGGCGCATGGTCGAACGTGCCATCACCGAGCTGGCCGTGCAGCATGCCACCCTGGAGCAGCTCAACGAACTGCGCCAGATGGTGCGCGAGGAGCGCGACAGCTTCTCCCGTGGCGACCGCGGCGCCGGTATCCGTCTTTCTGGCGAATTCCACCTCAAGCTGGCCGAAGCCGCAGGCAATGCACCGCTGGTCAGCTTCCAGCGCAGCCTGGTGTCGCAGACGTCGCTGATCATCGCCCAGTACGAAAGCGGCACTCGTTCGCATTGCTCCTATGACGAGCACATGCAACTGATCGATGCCATCGAGGCGCGCGATGCTGAGCAGGCCGTGAGCCTGATGATGCATCACATGGACCATATCGACAGCAAGCTGAACCTGGACGACGAAAGTGCCTCGGACGACCTGCACGCCGTGTTCTCGCACTTGCTGAAAAAGCCCAAGGCGTCCGTCAAGGGTTGATCGTTTGCCTGGGTGATTGAAGGGCCGCTTCGCGCCCCATCGCCGGCGATGGGGCGCGAAGCGGCCCTGTTCTGTTACTGGCCAACAGCCAAACGTCTGCTAAATTCTTGTGAGCAAACCTTCATCAAGCAGTTGGGCTTGCGCATCCATTGCGTTCCACTACTTGAGGAAAGGTCGATGACCATGTCTCTGGGTACACGGATGGGGGCCGAGCTGATCGGCACCTTCTGGTTGGTTCTTGGTGGTTGTGGCAGTGCCGTGCTTGCAGCCAGTTCTCCCGTCGGCATAGGCGTGCTAGGTGTCGCTTTCGCCTTCGGCCTCACCGTGCTGACCATGGCTTTCGCCATCGGTCATATCTCCGGTTGCCATCTCAACCCCGCCGTGTCGTTCGGGCTGGTGGTAGGTGGGCGCTTCCCGGCCAAGGAGCTGCTGCCCTACGTCATCGCCCAAGTCATCGGCGCGATCCTGGCTGCTGCCGTGATCTACTTCATCGCCAGCGGCAAGGCAGGTTTCGAGTTGTCAGCGGGCCTGGCTTCGAACGGCTACGCCGATCACTCGCCCGGCGGCTATTCGCTGGGGGCGGGCTTCGTCAGTGAAGTGGTGATGACGGCGATGTTCCTGGTGGTGATCATGGGCGCCACCGATGCCCGTGCCCCGGCAGGCTTTGCGCCGATTGCCATTGGCCTGGCCCTGACGCTGATCCACCTGATCTCGATCCCGGTAACCAATACCTCGGTCAACCCCGCGCGCAGCACGGGGCCGGCCCTGTTCGTCGGTGGCTGGGCCCTGCAGCAGCTATGGCTGTTCTGGCTGGCGCCGCTGATCGGGGCTGCGATCGGCGGCGCGCTGTACCGGGGGCTGGCGAAAGCGCCTTAGCGTTGGTGCACGCAACGCCCGGCGGCGTAGGTTTCACGCACGGTGCGGTCGTCACCCAAGGTGGTGAGCACGAACAGGGTTTCTTCGATGCTGCTGGACTGCTGAATGCGGTAGTCCAGCAGCGGCGTGGCCTTGTAGTCGAGCACCACGAAATCGGCATCGTTGCCTGGGCGCAGGCTGCCGATGCGGTCGTCCAGGCGCAATGCGCGAGCGCCGCCGAGGGTGGCCAGATACAGCGATTTGTAAGGGTGCAGGCGTGCGCCCTGTAGCTGCATCACCTTGTACGCCTCGTTCAGGGTATTGAGCAGCGAGAAGCTGGTGCCAGCGCCGACGTCGGTACCCAGGCCCACGTTGACCTTGAACTTCTCCGCTTGTGGCAAGTTGAACAGGCCGCTGCCGAGGAACAGGTTGGAGGTCGGGCAGAACGCCACGGCCGAGCCGGTTTCGGCCAGGCGCTGGCATTCGTCGTCGCACAGGTGCACGCCGTGGGCGAACACCGAGCGCTCGCTGAGCAGCTCGAAGTGGTCGTAGACGTCCAGATAACCTTTCTGCTCGGGGAACAGCGCCTTCACCCAGTCGATTTCCTTGAGGTTCTCGGACAGGTGGGTGTGCATGTACAGCCCTGGGTATTCCTTCAGCAGCTGACCGGCCAGGGTCAGTTGTTCCGGCGTGCTGGTCGGGGCGAAGCGAGGGGTCACCGCGTAGTGCAGGCGGCCCTTGCCGTGCCAGCGCTCGATCAGCTGCTTGCTCTCGGTGTAGCCGGACTCGGCGGTGTCGGTCAGGTAGTCCGGGGCATTGCGGTCCATCATCACCTTGCCGGCAATCATCCGCAGGTCCAGGCGCTCGGCTTCTTCGAACAGGGCATTGACCGACTGCGGGTGCACGCTGCCGAACACCAGGGCTGTGGTGGTGCCGTTGCGCAGCAGTTCCTTGAGGAAGATCTTCGCCACCTTGTCGGCGTGATCCTTGTCGGCAAACTGCTTCTCGCAGGGGAAGGTGTAGGTGTTCAGCCAATCCAGCAACTGCTCGCCGTAGGAGCCGATCATGCCGGTCTGCGGGAAGTGGATGTGGGTGTCGATGAAGCCCGGGGTGATCAGCGCGTCCTGGTAGTGCACCACGTCGATGTCGGCGGCCAGGGTCGGCAGCAGTTCGCTGGCCGGGCCGACGGCACTGATGCGGCCCTCGTCGATCACCAGCAGGCCGTCTTCGAAGTACTCATGGGAAGCGTCCAGGCCTACCTCGGCCGGGTCGGCGATGCTGTGCAGGATGGCGGCACGGTAGGCTTTGCGGGTAACGGTCATAACACACTCGTCAAATGGCTTGGCTGCGCCGGGAGGGCGGCAGCAACTGGGCAATGGGGCCGGCGTTGGCGGCAGCGTCGTGCTGGCCGAAGCAGGCGTTGTAGGTGGCAATGATTTCGCCGGCGATGGACACGGCAATCTCGATCGGCAGCTTGCCCTTGACCTCGGGCAGGCCCATCGGGCAGCGCATGCGTGCCAGCAGGGCATCGTCGTAGCCGCGCTCGCGCAGGCGGTGCTCGAACTTGACCCGTTTGGTCTTCGAACCGATCAGGCCGAACCAGGTGAAATCGTTGCGCTTGAGAATGGCGGCGGTCAGTTCCAGGTCGAGCTGGTGGTTGTGGGTCATGACGATGCAGTAGCTGCCTGGCGGCAGGTCTGCGACTTCGTCGACCGGTTCCTCACTGACGATCTTGCTCACCCCGTTGGGGATGAATTCGGGGAATTCCTGTTCACGCGAGTCGATCCAGCGCACCCGGCAGGGCAGCGCGGCGAGCAAGGGTACCAGAGCACGGCCGACATGGCCCGCGCCGAACACGGCGATCTGCGCCTGCACCGCAGCCATCGGCTCGAACAGCAGCACGGTGGCGCCGCCGCAGCACTGGCCGAGGCTGGCACCGAGGCTGAAGCGCTCCAGGTGCGGGGTGCTGCGGTGCTCCTCGAGCATCTGCCGGGCGATGTGCAGGGCCTTGTACTCCAGATGGCCGCCGCCGATGGTGTCGAACAGGCCGGTGGCACTGACGACCATCTTCGAGCCGGCGTTGCGCGGGGTCGAGCCGCGTTCCTCGATGATGGTCACCAGCACGCAGGCTTCGCCACGGGACTGGTGGTCGGCGAGGGCGTTGATCCATTGGTGCATGATGCAACCTCTCTATGTCGCGCCGCAGACTCTGTAGGAGCGGGCTTGCCCGCGAACACCGGCAGAGCCGGTGCCATTCACGGTGTCGCCTTCTTCGCGGGCAAGCCCGCTCCCACAGGGTTCCTCGCTGTCAGTGGGTGACGGGTTCCAGTTCTGGCTCGGCAGGCTGTGCTGCAGCCACCGCCTTGCGCATCTGCTCGCAACCCCACAACACCCGCTCCGGTGTCGCCGGCGCGTCTATGTTCGGCTGCACGCGGTAGTCGGCGATGCTGGCCACGGCGTCCTTGAGCGCACACCAGGCGGCGATGCCGAGCATGAACGGCGGCTCGCCCACGGCCTTGGAATGGAACACGGTGTCTTCCGGGTTCTTGCGGTTCTCCACCAGCTTTACCCGCATGTCCAGCGGCATGTCGGCCACCGCCGGGATCTTGTAGCTGGCCGGGCCGTTGGTCATCAGCTTGCCCTTGGCGTTCCACACCAGCTCTTCGGTGGTCAGCCAGCCCATGCCCTGGATGAAACCGCCTTCGACCTGGCCGATGTCGATGGCCGGGTTCAGCGAGTCACCCACGTCATGCAGGATGTCGGCGCGCAGCATCTTGTACTCGCCGGTCAGGGTGTCGACGATCACTTCCACGCAGGCAGCGCCGAAGGCGAAGTAATAGAACGGCCGGCCGCGCGCCTGGCAGCGGTCGTAGTAGATCTTCGGCGTGCGGTAGAAACCGGTGGTCGACAGCGATACCTGGGCGAAGTAGGCCTGCTGCACCAGCTGCTCGAAGCTGACGATCTGGTCGCGTACGCGCACATGGCCGTTGCGGAACTCGACGTCTTCTTCGGTCACCTGGTAGTGCCGCGCGGCAAACTCGGTGAGGCGCTTCTTGAGGATTTCGGCGGCATTCTGGGCAGCCTTGCCGTTCAGGTCGGCACCGCTGGATGCCGCAGTCGGCGAGGTGTTGGGCACCTTGTCGGTATTGGTGGCGGTGATCTGGATGCGGCTGAAATCGACCTGGAAGACCTGCGCCACCACCTGTGCCACCTTGGTGTTCAGGCCCTGGCCCATCTCGGTGCCGCCGTGGTTCAGGTGGATACTGCCGTCGGTGTAGATGTGGATCAGCGCACCGGCCTGGTTGAGGAAGGTGGCGGTGAACGAAATGCCGAACTTGACCGGCGTCAGTGCCAGGCCCTTCTTCAGCACCGGGCTGTTGGCGTTGAAGCGGCGGATCGACTCGCGGCGCTCGGCGTAGTCGCTGCTGGCTTCGAGCTCGGCGGTCATTTCCTCGAGCATGTTGTGCTCGACGGTCTGGTAGTAGTGGGTGACGTTGCGTTCGGTCTTGCCGTAATAGTTGGCCTTGCGCACGGCCAGCGGGTCGCGGCCCAGATGGCGGGCGATGTGGTCCATCACCTGTTCGATGGCGACCATCCCCTGCGGGCCACCGAAGCCGCGGTAGGCGGTGTTGGAGGCGGTGTTGGTCTTGCAGCGGTGGCCGTGCACGGTGGCATCGCCCAGGTAATAGGCATTGTCGGAGTGGAACATGGCGCGGTCGACGATCGAGCCGGACAGGTCGGGCGAGTAGCCGCAGTTGCCGGCCAGGTCGAGGTTGATGCCGTGCAGGCGGCCGTCGTCATCGAAGCCGACGTCGTACTCCACGTAGAACGGGTGGCGCTTGCCGGTCATGGTCATGTCTTCGACCCGTGGCAGGCGCATCTTGGTCGGCTGGCCGGTCAGGCGCGCTACCACCGCGCACAGGCAGGCCGGGCTTGCCGCCTGGGTTTCCTTGCCGCCGAAGCCGCCGCCCATGCGGCGCATGTCCAGTACCACCTTGTTCATCGGCACATCGAGCACTTCGGCAACCAGCTTCTGCACTTCGGTGGGGTTCTGGGTGGAGCAGTAGACGATCATGCCGCCGTCCTCGGTGGGCATCACCGAGGAAATCTGGGTTTCCAGGTAGAAGTGCTCCTGGCCGCCGATGTGCAGGGTACCTTGCAGGCGGTGCGGGGCGCTGGCCAGGGCGGCGGCCGAATCGCCGCGCTGGTGGGTGTGGCTGTCGAGCACGAAGTGCTTCTTGCGCAGCGCATCGACCACGTCCAGCACCGGCTCCAGGTCTTCGTACTCGACGATGGCGGCCATGGCTGCACGGCGTGCGGTATCCAGGTCGCGGGCCGCCACGGCGAGCACCGGCTGGCCGAAGAACTCGACCTTGTCGATGGCCAGCAGCGGGTCGCCGGCGACCACCGGGCCGATGTCCTTCAGGCCCGGGATGTCTTCGTGGGTGATGGCGATGCGCACGCCCTCGAAGGCGTAGCACGGCGTGGTATCGATGCGCAGGATGCGCGCATGGGCGCGGTCTGCGGTGCGCGCATAGACGTGCAGCTGGTTGGGGAATTCCAGGCGATCGTCGATGTACAGCGCTTCGCCCGACACATGCTTGTCGGCGCTGTCGTGCTTGACGCTGCGGCCGACCCCGGTGGTCAGGTCCTGGCTGAACAGTTCGGCCATCTCGGCCTGGCTCTTGGCTACGTGATGGTTAGACATAGTCGGTCACCCGGGTCTCGATGTAGGGCGTTTGCTGTTCGATGAAGTACTTGCGCAGCAGGTTCTGCGCGGTCAGCAGGCGGTACTCCTTGCTGGCGCGGAAGTCGCTGAGCGGGGTGAAGTCTTCGGCCAGGGCCTGGCAGGCACGCTCGATGCTGGCCTGGTTCCACGGCTTGCCGCGCAAGGCCGCTTCGCAGGCGCGGGCGCGTTTGGGGATGGCCGCCATGCCGCCGAAGGCGATCCGCACGCCGCTGACCACACCGTCTTCGATGCTCAGGTTGAAGGCCGCGCACACGGCAGAGATATCGTCGTCCAGGCGCTTGGACACTTTATAGGCGCGGAAGGCCCAGTCGTTGCTGGCGCGTGGCACGATGATCTTCTCGATGAACTCGCTGTCCTGGCGGGCGGTGATGCGGTAGTCGATGAAGTAGTCTTCCAGCGGCATCACCCGCTGGCGCTCGCCCTGGCGCAGCACCACCTGGGCATCCAGGGCGATCAGCAGGGGTGGCGAGTCACCGATCGGCGAGGCGTTGCCGATGTTGCCGCCGAGGGTGCCCTGGTTGCGGATCTGCAGCGAGGCGAAGCGGTGCAGCAGGTCGCCGAAGTCCGGGTACTCCTCGTTGAGCGCGCCGTAGCAGTCGGTGAGCGGGGTGGCGGCGCCGATTTCCAGGTGGCTGGCGGTCTTGTCGATGCGCTTGAGTTCGGCAACGTGGCCGACGTAGATCATCACCGGCAAGGTCTTGTGGAACTGCGTGACCTCCAGGGCCAGGTCGGTACCACCGGCCAGCAGGCGGGCTTCAGGGTGCGAGCTGTACAGGTCGGCCAGGTCGGCCACGGTCAGTGGCACCAGGCAGCGCTTGTCGCCGCTGTTGAGTTCGCCGGTCTGGGTGGGGGCGATGGCCTTGAGGCGGGCGATGGTCTGCGCCTGCTGGGCGTCGAACTGGTCGCGGCAAGGCTGGCGGCAGCTCTGCTCGGCGGCGTCGAGGATCGGGCGGTAACCGGTGCAACGGCACAGGTTGCCGGCCAGGGCTTCCTGGGCCTTATGCAGGTCGGCACCCTGGCTGTTCTTCTGCAGGGCGAACAGCGACATGACGAAGCCGGGGGTGCAGAAGCCGCATTGCGAACCATGGCAGTCGGCCATGGCCTGTTGCACGCTGTGCAGCTGCCCGTTGTGCTTGAGGCCTTCGACGCTGATCAGTTGCTTGCCGTGCAGGGAGGAGACGAAGGTCAGGCACGAGTTCAGGCTGCGGTAGCGCAGGCTGTCCTCGCCGTGTTCGTTCTGGACAAGCTCGCCTACGACCACGGTGCAGGCGCCGCAGTCGCCACTGGCGCAGCCTTCCTTGGTGCCGGGTTTGCCCAGGTGCTCGCGCAGGTACTGCAGCACCGTCATGTTCGGGTCCAGGGCATGCTCACTACGCAGCGCCTGGTTGACGAGAAACTGGATCACGGGGATGGCCTCGCAATGGTTTTATTGTTGTTGGGCGGACAATAAGCAGACCTGTCGCAGCGGTCAATAATTTTCTGACTCAAAGGTCAGGAAATTGCCCGTGTCGGCGCCCAGCCGAACGCAGTACCCATATCACAAGCATAGATCGCGCCGCCTGGCAGGCTTGCTGGCAGGCCAAATAAAGCGCCGCGCCCCTCTGCGCGAGCGCCGGGCAAGTGCGCTACAATCGCTCCCTTGTGCCCAGTTCAATGATTTTGAAGGAAAACCATGACGTTCAAGGCGCCGGACAGCCTCTCCGAGCAGATTGCCGACTACCTGGCCGAACGCATCATTCGCGGCGAACTTGCGCCCGGTGAGCGGATCCAGGAGCAGAAGGTCACCCAGGCCCTCAGTGTCAGCCGCGGCTCGGTGCGCGAAGCGTTGTTGATCCTCGAACGTCGCCATCTGGTAGCGATCCTGCCGCGACGTGGCGCCCATGTCACCGAACTGGACGAGCGCAGCGTGCGCAGCCTGTGCACCCTGATGAGCGAGTTCTACATCCTGCTGGGCAATGCGGTGGCGCAGAAATGGCGCACCGAGGGCGACCTGCGCCCGTTTCTGGACATCCAGCAGCGCCTGCGCCAGGCCCGTGAGCAGCAGGACATCAAGGTGTTCGTCGCCGAGAGTTTCGCGGTGATGCGCGCCGCCTATCGCTTCGCCGACAACCCTTACCTGCAGGAAACCGTGGAAAACCTGCAGCCGGCCATGAGCCGTGCCTACTACCTGGCCCTGGACCAGCGCCAGGCCAACATGGACGACTACCTCGACCTGTTCGCCCGCCTGCTCGAAGCCGTGGTTGCCCGTGACCTGCCGCGCATTCGCGAGGTGCTCACCGCCTATGGCCAGCGCAGCTGCGAACTGGTGCTGGCGGCGCTGGCCCGGGGCTGACCGATGCGCCTGAAGTGCATTCGCCTGGCCGGGTTCAAGTCGTTCGTCGACCCGACCACGGTCAACTTCCCCAGCAACATGGCGGCCGTGGTCGGCCCCAACGGCTGCGGCAAGTCCAACATCATCGATGCGGTGCGCTGGGTGATGGGCGAAAGTTCAGCGAAAAACCTGCGCGGCGAGTCGATGACCGATGTCATCTTCAACGGCTCCACCAGCCGCAAGCCGGTGAGCCAGGCGAGCATCGAGCTGGTGTTCGACAACAGCGAAACCACCTTGCTCGGCGAGTATGCCGCCTACGCCGAGATTTCCATCCGCCGCAAGGTCACCCGCGACGGGCAGAACAGCTACTACCTGAACGGCACCAAGTGCCGCCGCCGGGACATTACCGACATCTTCCTCGGCACCGGCCTGGGCCCGCGCAGCTACTCGATCATCGAGCAGGGCATGATCTCCAAGCTGATCGAGGCCAAGCCCGAAGAGCTGCGCAACTTCATCGAAGAGGCGGCCGGCATCTCCAAGTACAAGGAGCGCCGCCGCGAAACCGAAAGCCGCATCCGCCGCACCCAGGAGAACCTGGCGCGGCTGACCGACCTGCGCGAAGAACTGGAGCGCCAACTCGAGCGGCTGCACCGCCAGGCCCAGGCTGCCGAGAAATACCGCGAATACAAGGCCCAGGAACGCCAGCTCAAGGCACGTTTGTCGGCCCTGCGCTGGCGCGACCTGGACGAGCGCGTGCGCCAGCGCGAGGCGGTGATCGGTGATCAGGATGTCGCCCACGAGGCGCTGGTCGCCGAGCAGCGCAATGCCGACGCCAGCATTGAACGCCTGCGTGACGGCCACCATGAGTTGTCCGAGCGTTTCAATCAGGTCCAGGGTCGCTTCTATTCGGTGGCCGGTGATATCGCCCGGGTGGAACAGAGCATCCAGCACGGCCAGCAGCGCCTGCGCCAGTTGCAGGATGACTTCAAGGAAGCCGAGCGCACCCGCCAGGAAACCGAATCGCACCTGGGCCATGACCGCACCCTGCTGGCCACCCTGGGTGAAGAGCTGGCCATGCTCGAGCCAGAGCAGGAAATGACCCTGGCCGCAGCCGAGGAGGCTGCCGCCACCCTCGAAGAGGCCGAAATGGGCATGCACGGCTGGCAGGAGCAATGGGACGGCTTCAACACCCGCTCTGCCGAGCCGCGGCGCCAGGCCGAAGTGCAGCAGGCGCGCCTGCAGCAGCTGGAAGCCAGCCTGGAACGCCTGGCCGAGCGCCAACGCAAGCTGGTCGAGGAAGGTGAGCAGTTGGGTGTGGATCCACAGGACGCTTCCCTGCTCGAGCTCTCCGAGCAACTGGCCGGCAGCGAGATGCTGCTCGAAGAATTGCAGTTGTCGGAAGAGCAGGTGGTCGAGCGCCTGGAGAGCGTGCGCGAGCAACTGCAGCAAGCAACGCAGGCCCAGCAACAGCAGCAGGGCGACCTGCAGCGCCTCGGCGGCCGCCTGGCCTCGCTGGAGGCGTTGCAGCAGGCTGCGCTGGAGCCGGGTGCAGGCGCCGCCGACTGGCTGCGCGAACAAGGCCTGGAGCAGCGTCCGCGGCTGGCCGAAGGCCTGCGCGTAGAGCCGGGTTGGGAGCTGGCGGTGGAAACCGTGCTGGGTGCCGACTTGCAGGCCGTGTTGCTGGACGATTTTGCCGGGCTGGATTTCAACGGCCTGGAGCAGGGCGAACTGCGCCTGTTGCTGTCGGTGGCGGGCAGCCAGCGTCAGCCCGGCAGCCTGCTCGACAAGGTCGAAGGGCGTATCGACCTGGCCCCGTGGCTGGGCCGGGTGCAGCCGGTGGAAGACCTCTCCGAGGCCCTGGCTCGGCGCGCAACGCTGGGCGAAGGGCAGAGCCTGGTAAGCCGTGATGGATACTGGGTTGGCCGCCATTTCCTGCGCGTCAGCCGGGGTGGCGAGGCCCAGGGTGGAGTGCTGGCCCGTGGCCAGGAAATCGACCGCCTGGGGCAGGAGCAGCTGGAACTTGAGGCCGCGCTGGAGCAGCTGGAGCAGCAGCTTCAGGTAATCCGTGAGCAGCAGCTTGAGCTGGAAGAGCAGCGGGAGCAACTGCGCCGCCGCACCCAGGAAGAAAGCCGCCAGCATGGTGAGCTGAAGGCCAGCCTCTCGGCCGGGCGAGCCCGTGCCGAGCAGGTGGAGCTGCGTCGCCGCCGCCTGCAGGAAGAGCTGGCCGAGCTTCAGGAGCAGCGCGCCCTGGAGCAGGAGCAATTGGGCGAGGCGCGCCTGGTGCTGCAGGATGCGCTGGACCTGATGGCTCAGGACACCGAGCAGCGCGAACAGCTGATGGCGCGCCGCGACACCTTGCGCGAAGGCCTCGATCGCATCCGCCAGGAAGCCCGCCAGCACAAGGACCACGCCCACCAGTTGGCCGTGCGCCTGGGTTCGCTGCGCGCTCAGCACGACTCCACCCGCCAGGCCCTGGAACGCCTGGAGCAGCAGGCCGCACGCCTGAGCGAGCGCCAGGAGCAGCTGAGCCTGAACCTGGAAGAGGGGGAGGCGCCGCTTGAAGAGCTGCGCCTTAAGCTCGAAGAGCTGCTGGAGCGGCGCATGAGCGTCGACGAGGAAATGCGCCTGGCGCGGCTGCACATGGACGAAGCCGACCGTGCACTGCGCGATGCCGAAAAACGCCGCACCCAGGCCGAGCAGCAAGCCCAGTTGCTGCGCGGCCAGCTGGAGCAGATGCGCCTGGAAAACCAGGGCCTGGACATCCGCCGCAAGACCTTGCAGGAACAATTGCTGGCCGACGGCTACGATTTGCAGGGCGTGCTCGCCACCGTCGAAGCCGACGCCAGCGAGCAGGGTACCGAGCAGGAGCTGGAGCAGATCGAAGGCCGCATCCAGCGCCTGGGTGCGATCAACCTGGCGGCGATCGAAGAATACGAGCAGCAGTCCGAGCGCAAGCGCTATCTGGATGCCCAGGACGCCGACCTGGTCGAGGCCCTGGAGACCCTGGAAAACGTCATCCGCAAGATCGACAAGGAAACCCGCAACCGCTTCAAGGATACCTTTGATCAGATAAATGCCGGATTACAGGCACTTTTCCCAAAAGTTTTCGGGGGTGGCAGCGCTTATCTGGAACTGACGGGCGAAGATCTACTCGATACAGGGGTGACGATCATGGCGCGTCCGCCGGGCAAGAAGAACAGCACCATCCACCTGCTGTCCGGCGGCGAGAAGGCACTGACCGCTTTGGCGCTGGTGTTTGCCATCTTCAAGTTGAACCCCGCACCGTTCTGCATGCTCGACGAGGTCGATGCGCCGCTGGACGATGCCAACGTCGGGCGGTACGCCCGGCTGGTCAAGGAAATGAGTGAAAGCGTGCAGTTCATCTACATCACCCATAACAAGATTGCCATGGAGATGGCGGATCAATTGATGGGGGTGACCATGCACGAGCCCGGTTGTTCACGTCTGGTTGCAGTCGATGTGGAGGAGGCCCTGGCCATGGTGGACGCCTGATGAGCGAAGATAGGGCGAAAACCGTAGGCAAATGCCCCCGTCATGTGCGACAGACGGTGTAAAGTTGTCTTTGGTCGTGCTAGCTTAATGTCACTCGTTTTTTGCGTGGGTAAAACGCCTGTCAGAACATAGAGTTGGCGCCACGTGTTAAAGGGCTTTGAACCCTTTGTTTTCAAGCATATTTTTATAGAGGCACGGGATTACATGGAAATCGGTCTGCGCGAGTGGCTGATCGTCATCGGCGTCATAGTCATCGCCGGTATTCTTTTCGACGGCTGGCGCCGCATGCGCGGCGGAAAAGGCAAGCTGAAATTCCGTCTGGATCGCAGTTACTCCAACCTGCCGGACGAGGAGGGCAGCGCTGAAGTGCTCGGCCCGTCGCGGGTGCTGGAAACCCAGAAGGAGCCTGAACTGGACGAAACCGACCTGCCGTCGGTCAGTGCGCCAGCGCGTGAGCGCGAACGTGAGCGTGAAGCGAAGCCGGCCAAGGCCAGCAAGCGCGGTAAACGTGCGGCCGAAGCGCAGCAGCAGGGCGACCTGAACCTGGCTGCCGAACCGCGCGAGCCCGACCTGTTCGCCGATGCCGACGAAGATTTCGCCGCCGACAACACCCGTAACAACGGCTTTGCTGCCAGCGGCAACGCAGCCAAGGAGCTGCCACCAGTCGAAGAAGTACTGGTGATCAGCGTCATTTCCCGCGACGAGGGCGGCTTCAAAGGGCCGGCCCTGCTGCAGAACATCCTTGAAAGCGGCCTGCGTTTCGGCGAAATGGATATCTTCCATCGCCACGAAAGCATGGCCGGTCACGGTGAAGTGCTGTTCTCCATGGCCAACGCGGTCAAGCCGGGCATCTTCGACCTGGACGACATCGACCACTTCAGCACCCGTGCCGTGAGCTTCTTCCTCGGCCTGCCAGGCCCGCGTCATCCGAAGCAGGCCTTCGACGTGATGGTGGCGGCGGCGCGCAAGCTGGCCCACGAGCTCAATGGCGAACTGAAGGACGACCAGCGCAGCGTGCTGACCGCCCAGACCATCGAGCACTACCGCCAGCGTATCGTCGAGTTCGAGCGCCGTGCGCTGACCCAGAAACGCTGATAGATCCAGACGAAAGAGCAGCCTGTGGGCATGCTGGCCGGTTCAAGACTCGTTGTCGTCTGTGCCGGCCCTTTCGCGGGCAAGCCCGCTCCCACAGGTACGCCACAAGCCTCAAGGGCAGTGGTGTACCTGTGGGAGCGGGCTTGCCCGCGAAAGGGCCGGTACAGGTAGTCAGACTCTTTAGCCCCATGCACCCCTCCAGGCTGCTCTTTTTGCTTTGCAAGAGACCCTGAACCATGACTGCCGAAACCCGAATCCACGAACTGCGCGCCGAGCTCGACCAGCACAACTACCGCTACTACGTGCTCGACGAGCCGAGCGTGCCTGATGCTGAATACGACCGCCTGTTCAATGAGCTCAAGGCACTTGAAGCCGAGCACCCGCACCTGGTCACCCCCGATTCGCCCACCCAGCGTGTCGGCGGCGCGGCCTTGGCCGCCTTCAGTCAGGTGCGTCATGAAGTGCCGATGCTCAGCCTGGGCAACGCCTTCGAGGAGGCCGACCTGCGCGAGTTCGGCCGCCGCGTGGTCGATGGCCTCGATCAGCCCGGGGAGGTGGACTTCAGCTGCGAGCCGAAGCTCGATGGCCTGGCGGTGAGCTTGCTCTACCGTGACGGCCAGTTGGTGCAGGGCGCCACCCGTGGCGACGGCACCACCGGCGAAGACATCAGCGCCAACGTGCGTACCGTGCGCAACATCCCGCTGAAGCTGCAGGGCGAAGGCTGGCCAGCAGTGCTTGAGGTACGGGGCGAGGTGTACATGAGCAAGGCCGGTTTCGACCGCCTCAACGCCGCCCAGGCCGAGGCCGGTGGCAAGACCTTCGCCAACCCGCGCAACGCCGCTGCCGGCAGCCTGCGCCAGCTGGATTCGAAGATCACCGCCAGCCGCCCGCTGGAATTCTGCTGCTACGGCGTTGGGCAGGTCTCCGAAAGCATCGGTGAAAGCCATATCGGCATCCTCGAGCAGCTCAAGCAGTGGGGCCTGCCGATCAGCCGCGAGCTCAAGCATGCGGCCGGTATCGAAGAGTGCCTGGCCTACTACCGCGATATTGGCGAGCGGCGCAACAGCCTGCCGTACGAGATCGATGGCGTGGTGTTCAAGGTCAACAGCCTGGCTGCCCAGCGTGAGCTGGGTTTCCGCGCACGTGAGCCACGCTGGGCCATTGCCCACAAGTTCCCGGCCATGGAAGAGCTCACCGAAGTGCTGGACGTGGAATTTCAGGTCGGCCGTACCGGTGCGGTCACGCCCGTGGCGCGCCTGAAGCCGGTCAAGGTGGCCGGCGTGACGGTGTCCAATGCCACCCTGCACAACATGGACGAAATCGCCCGGCTGGGGCTGCGTATCGGTGACACGGTGATCATCCGCCGTGCCGGTGACGTGATCCCACAGGTCATGCAGGTGGTGCTCGAGCGCCGCCCCGAAGATGCCCGCCCGGTGCAGGTGCCGAGCGCATGCCCGGTCTGTGGCTCGCAGGTCGAGCGTACCCAGTTGGTCAAACGCAGCAAAGGCAAGGAAACCACCAGCGAAGGTGCGGTGTACCGCTGCGTCGGCCGCCTGGCCTGCGCTGCCCAGCTCAAGCAGGCGATCATTCACTATGTTTCGCGCCGCGCCATGGACATCGATGGCCTGGGCGAGAAGAGCGTCGAGCAGCTGGTGGATGAAGGGCTGATCAGCTCGCCGGCAGACTTGTACAAGCTGGAGTTCGATCAGATCGTCGGTCTGGAGGGCTTTGCCGAGGTCTCCAGCAAGAAGCTGCTGGACGCCATCGAGGCCAGCAAGCGCCCGAGCCTGGCGCGCTTCATCTATGCCTTGGGCATTCCGGATGTCGGCGAGGAGACCGCCAAGGTCCTGGCCCGCTCGCTGGGCAGCCTGGCCCGTGTGCAGCAGGCGCTGCCGCAGGTGCTGACCTACCTGCCGGACATCGGCCTGGAAGTCGCCTACGAGATCCACAACTTCTTCGAGGACGAGCACAACCGCAAGGTCATCGAGCAGTTGCTGGCCAGTGGCATGCAGTTGCAGGATGAAGGTGAACTGGCGGCAGAGTTCGCCGCCAGCACGACCCTTGCCGGCATGATCGCCAAGCTGGATATCCCCTCGGTCGGCCCGACCGGTGCCGAGAAGCTGGTGGCCAAGCTCGACAGCCTGGACAAGATCATTGCCGCTGACGGCATCGACCTGCGCCAGGCGCTGGCGGCAAAACAGGCCGAAGCCGTGCGTGAGTTCTTCAAGGATGAGGCCAACCAACAGCTGGCCCGTGCTATCGAGGCGCAGCTGTTGGCCTTCGGCATGCACTGGAGCAGCGAGAAGAAGGTCGCTGAAGGCCTGCCACTCGCCGGCCAGACCTGGGTGCTGACAGGGTCCCTGGAGCGCTTCAGCCGTGACATCGCCAAGGAGAAGCTGGAAGGGCTGGGCGCCAAGGTGGCCGGTTCGGTCTCTGGCAAGACCCACTGTGTGGTGGCTGGCCCTGGCGCCGGCTCGAAGCTGGCCAAGGCCAGTGAGCTTGGTGTGAAGGTGCTGGATGAGGAAGCCTTCGTCACCTTCCTGGCAGGGCATGGCCTCACTGTCTGATCCTACATGAGCCCTGTGCCAGGGCCCGATCAGCCTGACCCCGGACAAGTCATTGAGAAATGATGACTTTTTCTTGCACAGAGGTTGTATCTTCGCCCCAGACCGGTACAATGGCGCGGCTCGCTGCTTGGCGAGCCGCGTAGTGGTGGCCCCATCGGTCCCCCCGCATTGATTACCCGTTAACCTGGTCAGGCCCGGAAGGGAGCAGCCATAGCGGGAACATCGAGTGCCGGGGTGTGGCTGGTGGGGCCGCCTCCATTTCCGGGGTATGAAAATCCCGCGTCTTGTCTGTCCCAAACTCATCACCCGTGAAAATCCCACGCATTGAAGGATGCGATGCGGCATGAGCGCTTGTGTTCAGGCCGAGAAGCTTTTCTCACAGGCAGCGACGAGCGCGCCTACATCTACCTGGCTCTGACAAAAATAGAGTGGTGCCTGCTGATCTTGGAGAGCAGGCATGAAAATGAGCAGGCGCGATTTGACCGTTGGCCTTCTGGTGACGGTCCTGTGGGGGGGCAACTACGGTGTCATCGAGCTGGGCTTGCGCGAGCTTGATCCCTATTTGTTGACGTTGTTACGCTTCACCTTCTGTGCGGTGCCGCTGGTGTTTTTCATCAGGCGTCCGGCAGGTGTTTCAGTGGCTGCCATGGCGGTCTATGGCGTGCTGTTCGCCGTGGGTATCTGGTGGGTGGTCAATCTTGCCATGCACCAAGGCTTGAGCCCGGGCATGTCCTCGGTGTTCCTGCAGTTCAGTGCATTTTTCACCATCCTGCTGAGTGCCGTCTTTCTGCGCGAACGTATCACTGCGGCTCATGCCTGGGGCATGGTTTTCGCGGCATGCGGGCTGGGCGTGATGCTGTTGGCGAGCAGCCAGTCGTCAACGGTGGGCGGTCTGCTGCTGGTGCTGCTTGCCGCGCTCGCCTGGGCGTTGTGCAACCTGTTGATCAAGCTCAAGCGCCCTGGCCAGATGACGGCCTTCATCGTCTGGTCCAGTTTGTACTCGCTGCCGGTCATTGTGATCCTCACGCTTGCCTCGCAAGGATGGGCGGCATTCGAGACCCTTGCCGGTGGCCTGGCGTGGCAAACCGTGTTTTCCGTGCTGTTCCAGAGCCTGGTCACGACCATTCTGGGTTATCGCGTGTGGAACAACCTGATGAAGAAATACCCGGCGACCCACGTCGCGCCCTTGTCGTTGCTGATACCGGTATCGGGCCTTGCCACTTCCTGGCTTTTCTTTGACGAGCGGATGAGCACCGGGCAATGGCTGGCCATCTGCCTGATTTTGACCGGCATCATGATTTTCTTCTGCGGCCACTGGCTGCGGGGCCTGCCGCGAGGTCGAGAGGCAGCAGCGCTTGCCAGGGAGACTCGCTCCTGATTTTCCTTGTGCGATAGCGAGCACGCCTGTGCAGCAAATATTGTTCTGTTCCTGTTGGGGAAAGGGTTCGCTTCGGATGTTGTCGTCTCGGTGGCTTTAAATTTCCGGTATTTCAAGGGCTGTGGCGTGCGCCTGGAATACTCCTTCAATAAGAAGAGAAATCTCCTACGCGCATTTATTTGTCGAAGAATTATCCTACGCAACCTGTCGCCACCCGTCTGATTGTCCCTGGGAAGCCCGCCCTTTAGCCTTTTGTGGTCGCTGTCGGTTCAGCGATCGGGTGTGGAAGCCCAGCGGTGTGGCGGATGTCGTTATGACAGTTGTGCGCGGGAGGCTCTCAAGCCTGCCGGGCTCGCCGTACCCTGGTCTTCCACCCCGCGTACAACTGTCACCCTTTCGCGTGGAAGCGAAAAGGGGGCATCAACTCGGTACGGTGACCTATGAAAAAGATTGTTCCAGATCCACCCTTCAACCTCGATCCGCAGCCAGGCAAGGTCCTGTCTCGCGCCATCAGCGAGGGCATCGTCCCTATGGATTACGTGCTGATGAACGTCTCCCATTATCTGATGTTCGCCTACAGCGATAGTCGACGGGCGCTGGAGCGGATCGAAGATGAAGAGACGAGGCAATTGCTTCAGCATGGCCTGCGGGCGATGCAGATTGCCTGTGGGCAGGCGGATGCGCTGGTGGCGGCTATGGAGCAGAAGTGATTGTGTGAGGGCCGCCAAGTGCTTGCCACAACAACAGCTTGCGGCCTTCTCGCATTCCCCAGTCAGCCCTTTCTAGCCCCGCCTCAAGGCCGAACCCCTAATACCTCTCCCGAATACCCCGTCGCCCCATACCGCCGCACTATCCGCTCAATCTCCCCTGACTGCTTCATCCGCACCAGGGCGCGCAAAACCCCTTGGGTCGGTATCGCCGGATCATTCCTCACCATGCACCCCAGCGCCTGTTCCTCCAGCACTGCCTGCACTTGCAGCCGTTGCCCGGCTGGCAATCCTTGATTGAACCACTGCAGCGACAGCTCATTGCTCACTGCGTGCTGGTAGCGCCCGATCTGCAGCTTCTGCAGCGCCAATTCCTGGCTGCGGCTGTCCTCCCGCAGCAAGCGACCTTGGGCAAACAACGGCTCAAGCGTACCGTAGGCATACCCCAGCACCGTGCCGATCGCCTGGGGTGGCAGCTGCTCGGGCCGGGTAGGGGCGCTGTCGCCAGGGCGCCCGACCAGCACGTCGCGCTGCTGAATCAGTGGAATGCTCCAGACGAAATTCCCCGGCCGATCATTGAACCACTGGCTGCTCACATAGCAGCGCACATCGATATCGCCAGCGTCCATTGCCTGTTGCAGGCGCAGGCGGGCCATCACGTGGTATTCCGGGCGCACGCCGGCTTCTCGCGCCAGTTCCTCGATAAGGTCGAATACCAGGCCCTCCACCGGCTGGTCGCCTTCGAGCCGCACCAGCGGCATGCTCCAGCTCTCGGCAACGGAAAAACGCAGCACCGGTTGCTCCGCCAGGCTGTGGGTGGTCCAGAGCAATAGCAGGGCCAACAGTCTTCGCAATGCACATCCTCCTTGAACAGCGCGCCAGTTGCTTAGCTTAGACGAAGCGTGCAGGGTGCAATTTTGCCCCCGCTCCGCTAGCATTAGCGATCTTCCGCTCGATCAGGCTGCGATGGTTTTTCGATGAGTTATCAGGTTCTTGCACGTAAATGGCGTCCGCGCTCGTTCCGCGAAATGGTCGGCCAGACCCATGTGCTCAAGGCCTTGATCAATGCCTTGGACAACCAGCGCCTGCACCACGCCTACCTGTTCACAGGTACCCGGGGTGTGGGCAAGACTACCATTGCGCGAATCATCGCCAAATGCCTCAACTGCGAAACCGGCATTACCTCCACGCCCTGTGGTACCTGCTCGGTGTGCCGGGAGATCGACGAAGGCCGTTTCGTCGACCTGATCGAGATCGACGCCGCCAGCCGCACCAAGGTCGAGGACACCCGCGAACTGCTCGACAACGTGCAGTACGCGCCGAGCCGTGGGCGCTTCAAGGTCTACCTGATCGACGAAGTGCACATGCTCTCCACCCACTCGTTCAACGCCTTGCTCAAGACGCTGGAAGAGCCGCCGCCCTACGTCAAGTTCATCCTTGCCACCACCGACCCGCAGAAGCTGCCGGCCACCATCCTCTCGCGCTGCCTGCAGTTCTCGCTGAAGAACATGAGCCCGGAGCGGGTAGTCGAGCACCTGAGCCATGTGCTGCAGGCCGAAAACGTGCCGTTCGAGGCGGATGCCCTGTGGCTGCTCGGCCGTGCTGCCGATGGTTCGATGCGTGACGCCATGAGCCTCACCGACCAGGCCATCGCCTTTGGCGAGGGCAAGGTATTGGCAGCCGATGTGCGGGCCATGCTCGGCAGCCTCGATCACGGCCAGGTTTATGGCGTGCTGCAGGCGCTGCTCGAAGGGGATGCGCGGGCGCTGCTCGAAGCCGTGCGCAACCTGGCCGAGCAGGGGCCGGACTGGAGCGGTGTGCTGGCCGAAATGCTCAATGTGCTGCACCGCGTGGCCATCGCCCAGGCGCTGCCCGAGGCGGTGGACAACGGCCAGGGCGATCGCGACCGGGTGCTGGCGCTGGCCTCGGCATTGCCGGCCGAAGACGTGCAGTTCTATTACCAGATGGGCCTGATCGGCCGTCGCGACCTGCCGTTGGCGCCGGACCCGCGGGGCGGGTTCGAAATGGTCCTGTTGCGGATGCTGGCGTTCCGCCCGGCAGATACCGACGATGCGCCGAAGCCGGTGCTAAAGCCAGTGGGGATCAGCCAGGCCACAGCTGATCCGGCAACCCCGGTGGCAGCGCCAGCCGTTGTGGTCGAGGCGCCTGTCGTTGCGGTGGCGCAGCCTGAGGCGCTGGTGCCTGCCCCGCAGGCCGAGGTCGAAGCGGTTGTGGAGGCGGCCCCGGCACCGCAGCCAGAACCTGAACCTGAACCTGCGCCCGAAGTCGTCGCGCCTGAGCCGGCGGTGGTGGAAGAGGTCATCGACCTGCCCTGGGAGGAGCGCGCTGCGGCGCCTGCGTCCGAGCCCGAGCCCGAGCCTGTGCTGGCTCCAGCCCCGGTTGCCGTTTCGCAGAAAGCCCCGCCAGCCTACGACGAGCCGCCCTTCGACCCGTCCGCCTACGCTGCCGCGGGCATGGACCGCGACGACGAGCCGCCCATGGATGAAGACTATTACGGTGGTGAAAGCGACCCGGTAGGCTTCAGCTATCTCGACGAGCTCGCAGAGCACGTCCAGGAAGAAAAGCCGGTCGCCGCGCCCCAGCCGTTGCCGGCTGCCAAGCCTGCGACAGGGCTGGCTCTGCAATGGCTGGAATTATTCCCACAGTTGCCTGTAACTGGGATGACAGGCAACATCGCAGCAAACTGTACGCTGATCGCGGCTGATGGTGACGACTGGCTGCTGCACCTGGACCCGGGCCAGGGCGCGCTGTTCAACACCACCCAGCAACGCCGGCTGAACGAGGCCCTCAATCAGCACCTGGGGCGCACGCTGAACCTGCGCATCGAGCTGGTCCTGCCGGAGCAGGAAACCCCGGCGCAGGCCGCTGCGCGCAAACGTGCCGAGCGTCAGCAGGATGCCGTGACCGCCATCGAGCAGGATCCGCTCATCCAGCAGATGATCAAGCAGTTCGGTGCCAAGGTGCGACAGGATACTATTGAGCCTGTAGACGCTCTGGTCAGCCAGGGCCAATAACCGATAACCATGCGGCCGGCCCCGTGCAGGGCCGCATCACATGACCCAATCGAGGTATACCCCCATGATGAAAGGTGGCATGGCCGGCCTGATGAAGCAGGCCCAGCAGATGCAGGAAAAGATGCAGAAGATGCAGGAAGAGCTGGCCAACGCCGAAGTCACCGGCCAGTCCGGTGGCGGCCTGGTGAGCGTGGTGATGACCGGTCGTCACGACGTCAAGCGTGTCAGCATCGACCAGAGCCTGATGTCGACCGATGAGGACGACAAGGAAGTGCTGGAAGACCTGATCGCCGCTGCGCTGAACGACGCCGTGCGCAAGATCGAGCAGAACAGCCAGGAAAAAATGGGCGGCATGACCGCTGGCATGCAGCTGCCACCAGGCTTCAAGATGCCGTTCTGATCGGTCTTCGCTTCAAAATGGGGAGTAACGGCCATGCGGTCGTTGCTCCCTTGTTCATTGTGTTTCCTGAATTTGCAGGCCTGTATACATGAGCTTCAGCCCCCTGATCCGCCAATTGATCGATGCCTTGCGCATCTTGCCCGGCGTCGGCCAGAAAACCGCCCAGCGCATGGCCCTGCAACTGCTGGAGCGTGACCGCAGCGGCGGCACCCGCCTGGCTCAGGCCCTGAGCCAGGCCATGGAGGGCGTTGGCCATTGCCGCCAGTGCCGTACCCTGACCGAGCAGGAGCTGTGCCCGCAGTGCAGCGACCCGCGTCGTGACGACACGCAGCTGTGCGTGGTGGAAGGGCCGATGGACGTGTATGCGGTGGAGCAGACCGGCTACCGCGGGCGCTACTTCGTGCTCAAGGGGCACTTGTCGCCGCTCGATGGCCTGGGGCCTGAGGCGATCGGCGTGCCGCAGCTGATGGCGCGGATCGAGGAGCAGGGCAGTATCACCGAAGTGATACTGGCGACCAACCCGACCGTGGAAGGGGAGGCCACGGCGCATTACATCGCCCAGTTGCTGGCCGAAAAAGGCGTGGTGGCGTCGCGGATCGCCCATGGCGTGCCGCTGGGTGGGGAGCTGGAGCTGGTCGATGGCGGCACTTTGGCTCATGCTTTTGCCGGGCGCAAGCCAATCTCTCTGTAATTTCGCGGGGCTGCGTCGCAGCCCATTCGCGGGCACGCCCGCTCCCACAGGTACAGTGTTGCCCTCAGGCCTGCGGTAATCCTGTGGGAGCGGGCGTGCCCGCGAATGGGGCGCAAAGCGCCCCCGGCAGCAATCAGTATTCGCTCAGGGAAAACTCGGTCAGGCAGAAGGTCGGCACCCCGGCCGCCTGCAGCCGGCGCGAGCCATCCAGCTCGGGCAGGTCGATGATCGCCGCCGCTTCGAACACCTGTGCCCCGGTGCGACGCACCAGGTTGGCTGCGGCCAGCAGGGTGCCACCGGTGGCAATCAGGTCATCGAAGATCAGCACCGAATCGCCTTCGCACAGGCTGTCGGCATGCACTTCCAGGAAGGCCTCGCCGTATTCGGTCTGGTAACCCTCGCTCAATACGTCAGCCGGCAGCTTGCCTTGTTTGCGGAACAGGATCAGCGGCTTGTTCAGCTGGTGGGCGATGATCGAGCCGATCAGGAAACCACGCGCGTCCATGGCGCCGATGTGGCTGAACTCAGCCTCGACGTAGCGCTCGATGAACTGGTCGGCCACATAGCGCAGCCCGCGCGGCGACTGGAACAGCGGGGTGATGTCGCGGAAGATCACGCCGGGCTTGGGGAAGTCCACTACCGGGCGGATCAGGGCTTTGAGGTCGAAGGCGTCGCTGTGCATTGTTGCGGGTATCCTGGGAAAACGAATGCCCAAGTATACCCGCTAAACGCTGGCCTCAGGCCTCGATTGCACCGCCGGCCAGCGCGCACAGCTGGATCGGGTCGAGGATATGCACTTCCTTGCCTTCGGCGCGGATCAGGCCGTTTTGCTGGAAGCGGGTGAACACCCGCGACACGGTCTCCACCGCCAGCCCCAGGTAGTTGCCGATCTCGTTGCGCGACATGCTCAGGCGGAACTGGTTGGCCGAGTAGCCGCGGGCGCGAAAGCGCGCGGACAGGTTGACCAGGAAGGTGGCGATGCGTTCGTCGGCGGTCTTCTTCGACAGCAGCAGCATCATCTGCTGGTCGTCGCGGATTTCCCGGCTCATCACCCGCATCAGCTGGCGACGCAGCTGTGGCAGCTGTACCGAGAGCTCATCGAGGCGCTCGAAGGGGATTTCACAGACCGAGGTGGTTTCCTGGGCCTGGGCCGACACCGGGTAGGCCTCGGTGTCCATGCCGGACAGGCCGACCAGCTCGCTGGGCAGGTGGAAGCCGGTGATCTGTTCTTCGCCGCTGTCGCTCAGGCTGAAGGTCTTGAGGGCGCCGGAACGTACGGCGTAAACCGAGCCAAAATTGTCGCCCTGGCGGAACAGGAACTCGCCTTTCTTCAGCGGGCGCCCGCGCTTGACGATTTCATCCAGTGCATCCATGTCTTCCAGGTTGAGCGAAAGAGGCAGGCACAGGGGGGCCAGGCTGCAGTCCTTGCAATGGGCCTGGTTGTGAGCGCGCAGTTTGACTGGCTCGGACATTTGAATCGATCCTTGTGGGAAAGCACACATAAGTCGTAAGGGTAACTCACGACAGCGGGTGTAGGCCAGTGTCCGCTAGGATGGTGCGAACTGGCGTAACCCCGGCAGGGTCAGTGCCGGGAGTCCTTGTGTGCCCATAGTGTGCCTGGCAGGCAGGGTTGTCCATGCGGTTGATCGACTCGCCGTTCAGATCACCCGGGAGAAACGCTGGCGGTTGTGCATCGCCAGGTAGGCGTCGAACACCATGCACACCGAACGCGCCAGCAAGCGCCCTGCCGGCAGGATGCGGATGCCCTTGTGGTCGAGGCTGATCAGGCCGTCGCGCTGCATGCGCTGCAATTCTGGCCAGAGATCGTTGAAATACCCACGGAAATCGATGGTAAAGGCCTCCTCGATCGGCTCGAAGTCCAGTTCGAAATGGCAGATCAGTTGCTGGATCACTGCCCGGCGCAGGCGGTCGTCCTGGTTGCAGACCAGCCCGCGCTGGGTTGCCAGCTGGGCGTTGGACAAGGTGTCCTGGTAGGTATTGAGGTCGCTGCTGTTCTGGCAGTACAGGTCGCCGATCTGGCTGATCGCCGATACCCCCAGGCCGATCAGGTCGCAATGGCCGTGGGTGGTGTAGCCCTGGAAGTTGCGCTGCAGGGTGCCTTCCTCCTGGGCGATCGCCAGCTCGTCGTCGGGCAGGGCGAAATGGTCCATGCCGATGTAGCGGTAGCCGGCGGCGGTCAGTTGCTCGATGGTGTTATGCAACATCTCCAGCTTTACCGCCGGGGCCGGCAGCTCGTTGCTGTCGATGCGCCGCTGCGGCATGAAGCGCTCGGGCAGGTGGGCGTAGTTGAACACCGAGAGGCGGTCGGGTTGCAGGCGGATCACTTCGTCGACAGTGCGGGCGAAGCCTTCCACGGTCTGTCTGGGCAGGCCGTAGATCAGGTCGAGGTTGACCGAGCGAAATTGCAGGGTGCGTGCTGCCTCGATCAAGGTGCGCGTCTGCTCCAGGCTCTGCAGGCGGTTGACTGCACGCTGCACGGCCGGGTCGAGGTCCTGCACGCCGAGGCTGACGCGGTTGAAGCCCAGTTCGCGGAGCAGGCCCATGGTCGACCAGTCGGCTTCGCGCGGGTCGATCTCGATGCCGTAGTCACCGGAGTCGTCCTCCAGCAGGTTGAAGTGCTGGCGCAGGGTGGCCATCAGCTGGCGCAGTTCCACGTGGCTGAGGAAAGTCGGCGTACCGCCGCCGAAATGCAGTTGCTCAACACGCTGTTTAGGGTCCAGGTGGCAGGCGATCAGCTGAACCTCCTGCTCCAGGCGCTGCAGGTAAGGCGCGGCGCGGCCGCGGTCCTTGGTGATGACCTTGTTGCAGGCGCAGTAGTAGCAGATGTTGGCGCAAAACGGCACGTGCACGTACAGCGACAGCGGGCGCACGGCCCGGCGGCTCTCGCGCAGTGCGTGGAGCAGGTCGAACGAGCCTACCTCGCTGTGCAGTTGCACGGCGGTCGGGTAGGAGGTGTAGCGCGGGCCGGCGAGATCGTAGCGGCGGATCAGGTCGGCATCCCAACGTAGGTCGTCGAGCATGTGGGCGGTCCCCGGATAATGCAGCAGTGTCCGGAGTCTATGGTCGTCTGTAGGAAACTGTGTTGATTTGTATCAAGGCAGGCAGGGGCTGCTTTGCAGCCCATTCGCGGGCAAGCCCGCTCCCACAGGGTCGTCACAGGCCGCAACGCGGCCCCATCAATGGCCCATGAGCCAGTGCTGGTGAGGGCCAGGCAAGGTCCAGATACCAAACAGGATCACCAGTACACCACCGGCCATGCGCACACTGCGCCGCCTCAACAAGGCGTTTACCCGCTCCGCCGCCAGCCCCGTGGCCAGCAGTATCGGCCAGGTACCCAGCCCGAACGCCAGCATCAACGTTGCGCTGTAGCCGGCGTTGCCCTGGCTGGCGGCCCACAGCAAGGTGCTGTACACCAGGCCGCACGGCAACCAGCCCCACAGCGCCCCCAGCAGCAGGGCGCGGGGCATGCTGGACACCGGCATCAGGCGCGAGGCCACGGGCTGGATATGCCGCCACAGCCCGCGGCCCAGTGCTTCGATGCGGGTCAGTCCGCTCCACCAGCCGGCCAGGTACAGGCCCATGGCAATCAGCAGCAACGCGGCCACCACGCGCAAGGCCATGGCCGCCGGGCTGCTGGCCAGCGCCCAGCCGGCCAGGCCCAGCAGCAGGCCGGCGCAGGCATAGCTGAGGATGCGCCCCAGGTTGTAGGCCAGCAGCAGGCGCAGGCGCCGGCTGCGTTGTTCCGCGGGGATGGCCAGGGTCAGCGCGCCCATCAGGCCGCCGCACATGCCCAGGCAATGGCCGCCGCCGAGCAGGCCGAGGACCAGTGCCGAGCCGAGCAGGGGAAGCAGGTCAGGCACGGGGTGGCGTTTCCTTGTCGTCTGGCGCTGGGGTCTCTTCAGGTTTGACGGCGGCCTGGTGGCGCGGATCCTGGTCATCGAACAGGATGCTGTGGGCCGGGCTTTCGAGGTCGTCGTACTGGCCGCTGTCCACCGCCCAGAAGAAGATGTAGACGGCCACGCCAACCAGCAGCAGGGCGGCCGGGATCATCACATAGAGCGCGGGCATGGCGACTTCCTTCCGTAAGCGGCTGTGTCGTTCGCGGGCAAGCCCGCTGCCGCCGGTAGGCGGGTCAGGCGCAGCGCATTGAGCACCACGATCAGCGAACTGACCGACATGCCGATCGCCGCCCACACCGGGGTGATCCAGCCAAGCGCGGCAAACGGCAACATGAGGCCATTATACAGGGTCGCCCAGAGCAGGTTCTCGAGGATGTTGCGGCGGGTGCGGCGGGCCAGGTCGAAAGCCTGTACCAGCGCCTGCAGGCGGTTGGACAGCAGCACCGCGTCGGCGCAGGTCTTAGCCAGGTCGGTGGCGCTGCCCATGGCGATGCTGATGTCGGCGGCGGCCAGCACCGGCACGTCGTTGACCCCGTCGCCAAGCATCAGGACCTTGTGCCCGGAGGCCTGCAGCACCTTGAGCCGGTCCAGCTTGTCGTCCGGGCGCAGGCCGCCGATGGCCTGGTCGATGCCCAGTTGCGCGGCCACTTCGGCGACCATCGGCGAGCTGTCGCCAGACAGCAACAAGGTGCGCCAGCCACGTGCCTGGCAAGCGGCGAGCAGGGCCGGGGCATCCTCGCGCAGGCGATCGTCGAGGCCGAACCAGGCCAGCGGGCCCTGGCGGTCGCCCAGCAGCAGCCACTGGCCGCGAGGCTCCGGCACGGCGGGGATTTCGGCGCCGCTCAGGGCACAGACGAACGTGGCCTGGCCGATGCGCAGTGGCTGGCCGTCGACCTTGCCTTCGAGCCCGAGCCCCGGGATTGTCTGGACGTCGTCAGCGGGGCTTGCGGTGCGGCCAAAGGCACGGGCGATCGGGTGTTCGGAGCGGTTCTCGAGGGCGGCGGCGAGGGCCAGGCAGCGGTCGGCAGGCAGCGCCGCCAGCGGGCGGATGCTGCGCAGGGTCAGGCGGCCTTCGGTGAGGGTGCCGGTCTTGTCGAAAATTACCGTGTCGATCTGGTTCAGGCCTTCCAGCACATGGCCGCGGGTCACCAGCAGGCCGAGCTTGTGCAGGGTGCCCGTGGCGGCGGTGAGGGCGGTCGGGGTCGCCAGGGACAGGGCGCACGGGCAGGTCGCCACCAGCATGGCCAGGACGATCCAGAAAGCCCGCACCGGGTCCAGGTGCCACCACCACAGGCCGATGGCCACGGCGGCCAGCAGCGAGAACAGCAGGAAGTACTGCGAGGCGCGGTCGGCGATCTCCGCCAGCCGCGGTTTTTCGGTCTGCGCGCGTTCCAGCAGGCGGACGATGGCCGACAGGCGCGAGTCATGGCCGAGGGCTTCGACTTCCACGTTCAGCGTGCTCTCGACGTTCAGCGTGCCGCCGGTGACACGCTCACCGGCCTGCCGTGGCTGTGGCAGGTACTCGCCGGTCAGCAGCGATTCGTCGATGCTGGAGCGGCCTTCGACGATGCGCCCGTCGGCCGGGATCACTGCGCCGGGCAGCACCTGCACGGTGTCACCGCGCTGCAGTTCGCCGAGCAGGATGCGTTCGGCCCGCCCGTAGCCGTCCAGGCGCAGGCATGAGGCTGGCAGCAGGTTGACCAGCTGCGCGGTGGCTGCGGCGGTGCGCTCACGGGCGCGGCGCTCGAGGTAGCGGCCAGTGAGCAGGAACAGGGCGAACATGCCGACGGTATCGAAGTACAGCTCGCCGCTGCCCGTCACGGCGGTCCAGATACCGGCGCCGAAGGCCAGGCCGATGGCCAGCGACACCGACACGTCCATGGTCAGGTGGCGGGTGCGCAGGTCGCGTGCGGCGCCCTTGAAGAACGGGGCGCAGCTGTAGAACACGATGGGTATGGTCAGGAACAGCGCCACCCAGCGCAGGATGGTGTGCAGCTCCGGTGACAGGTCGATGTTGAATTCCGGCCAGGTGGCCATGGTCGCCATCATCGCCTGGAACCACAGCAGCCCGGCCACGCCCAGGCGGCGCAGGGCGCTGCGGTTCTCCCTGGCGAGCTGCTCGGCGGCCTGGTCGGGCTGGTACGGGTGTGCGGCATAGCCGATCTGGCGCAGCTCGGCGAGCAGCCGGGACAGCGCAAGCTGGTGGTCGTCCCAGCTGAGCAGGAGGCGGTGGTTGGACAGGTTCAGGCGGGCTTCGGCGACGCCGGGCAGATTGCGCAGGTGCTTTTCGATCAACCAGCCGCAGGCGGCGCAGCTGATGCCCTCGACCAGCAGGGTGGTTTCGGCGAGCTCGCCGGCATGGCGGACGAAGTTCTGCTGTACATCGCTGCGGTCGTACAGGGCCAGCTCGTCCTGCAACTGCCTGGGCAGTGCTTCGGGGTTGGCGCTGCTGTCGCTGCGGTGCTGGTAGTAGTGCTCCAGGCCACCGGCGACGATGGACTCGGCCACCGCCTGGCAACCCGGGCAGCAGAACTGCCGCGGTTCGCCGAGGACCACGGCGGTGAAGCGGCTGCCGCTGGGGACGGGCAGGGCGCAGTGGTAGCAGGGAGTGGGTTCAGTCATAAGGCAAGCACGGCTGGTGGGGCAGATGAATATCCCTGTGGGAGCGGGCTTGCCCGCGAATGCGATGGTTCAGGCAATGATGTTTTCAGGTCTGACGCATTCGCGGGCAAGCCCGCTCCCACAGAGAATGATGTCGGGTTACTGTTGGTGTTCGGCACCTTGCAGCGCTTCATCGCCCAGCTGCAAGGTCACGCCATGCTCGACCTTCTCTTCCTCGAACAACCGCCACACGTGCTCATCCTGGCTGCCCAGCAGTTCAACGAAGCGACGGCCATCGACCTTGTCGTCCACTTGCCCGACATAGCGCCCGGCCTCGACCCGGCTGAGCAGCACCTTGCGGTCCTTGTCCGGCTGGGTTGGCGAGATCAGGTTCAGCTCCAGGGTCTGTGGGTCGCTGTTGCCGCTCAGGCGCACGTCCACCTCGCCGGTCAGCTCGTCCAGGTGCACGCTGGCCTTGAGGTTGAGGGTCTGGGCCAGCAGCTCACGGTCCAGCGAGCGGTTGATGCCTTTGCCGGCTTCGTAGTAGTTGTCGTTGACCAGATTGTCCGGGTTGTGCACGGCAATGCTGACCATGGTCAGGCTCAGGCACACCGAGGTGGTCAGGATGCCGATGATGATCCAGGGCCAGAGGTGCTTGTACCAGGGGCTGGCGGCGGTGGCGGCAGGCATTGTCGGTGTTCTCTCTGTCAGCGGATCTGTGGGCCGATGAAGCGGCTCTTGGCTTCGACCTTGGCAGCGCTGTCGTCGGCGCTGTTGAGGATGAAGGTGATTTCGTTGGTGGTCGAGGGCAGCTTCTCGGGGGCGATCGACAACTGCACCGGCAGGCTGACGATATCGCCGGCGGCCACGCGGATTTCGCGCTGGCCTTCCAGGCGCAGGTCGGGCAGGCCGGCGGCGTCCAGCACGTAGACGTGGTCTCGCTGGTCCTTGTTCATGACCTTGAGGCTGTACACGTTCTCGATCCGGCCCTGGGCGTTCTCGCGGTACAGCACGCGGTCCTTGCTGACGTCGAAGCCCACCAGCGAGCGGGTGGCGAATGCCGTGCCCAGGGCGATGATCATCACCAGCAGCACCACGGCATAGCCGATCAGGCGCGGGCGCAGCATGTGGGTCTTCTGCCCCGAGAGGTTGTGCTCGGTGGTGTAGCTGATCAGCCCTTTGGGGTAGTTCATCTTGTCCATGATGCTGTCGCAGGCATCGATGCACGCCGCGCAGCCGATGCACTCGATCTGCAGGCCGTCGCGGATGTCGATGCCGGTGGGGCACACCTGCACGCACATGGTGCAGTCGATGCAGTCGCCCAGGCCCTTGGCCTTGTAGTCGATGTCCTTCTTGCGCGGGCCACGGGTTTCGCCACGGCGCGGGTCGTAGGAAACGATCAGGGTGTCCTTGTCGAACATCACGCTCTGGAAGCGCGCATAGGGGCACATGTACACGCACACCTGCTCGCGCAGCCAGCCGGCGTTGCCGTAGGTGGCCAGGGTGAAGAAACCGACCCAGAAATAGGCCCAGCCATCGGCTTGGCCTGTGAAGAATTCAGTGAGCAGTTCGCGGATCGGCGAGAAGTAGCCGACGAAGGTCATGCCGGTGACGAAGCCGATCAGCAGCCACAGGCTGTGCTTGGCGAACTTGCGCAGGAACTTGTTGCCGCTCATGGGCGAGCGGTCGAGCTTCATGCGCTGGTTGCGGTCCCCCTCGGTGACTTTTTCGCACCACATGAAGATCCATGTCCACACGCTTTGCGGGCAGGTGTAGCCGCACCACACGCGGCCGGCGAACACGGTGATGAAGAACAGGCCGAAGGCGGCGACGATGAGAATGCCCGACAGCAGGATGAAGTCCTGGGGCCAGATGGTGGCGCCGAAGATGTAGAACTTGCGCTCTGGCAGGTTCCACCAGACGGCCTGATGGCCGCCCCAGTTCAGCCACACGGTACCGAAGTAGAGCAGGAACAGCACCGCCCCGCCGACCATCCGCAAGCGGCGGAAGATGCCGGTGAAGGCGCGGGTGTAGATTTTTTCGCGAGAGGCGTAGAGGTCGACGGAATCCTTCCCTTTGTTGGCAGGCGGGGTGACGTCATGTACCGGAATTTGCTTGCTCATCATCAAGTCCCACGGCAGTGGAGAAACGCCGCGGCCAGTGCATGCCGGCCGCAGTCTCGCGCATTCTGCTAGCGCTCTGCGATCCATGATACGCCGCTGGTGGCGGTATGGGATCGCGCTGCGACCTTTAGTCGCGTTGGGTTCGTGGTATGAATCGTGTTATGGCGGGTGTCAATTGATCCAGGTCAGCTTGTGCTGCTTTTGCCGGCCTCTTCGCGGGCTTGCCCGCTCCCACAGGTACAGCACAGGCCTCCAGCTGTGTGCGGTCCCTGTGGGAGCGGGCAAGCCCGCGAAGAGGCCTGGCCTGCCTTACTCGGCCTGCTGGGCCGCCTCCGGCTGGTGCGACAGGCTGTACACATAAGCCGCCAGCAAGTGCACCTTGTCATTACCCTGCAGCTGTTCTTGCGCTGGCATCTGCCCCTGGCGGCCATAGCGAATGGTCTGCTGCAACTGGGCAAAGCTCGAACCGTAGATGAACGCCTGCGGGTGGGTCAGGTTTGGCGCACCCATGGCTGGGGTGCCCTTGCCCTCGGGCCCGTGGCAGGCCACGCAGTTGGCGGCGAACAGCTTCTGGCCGTTCTCGGCATCGGCCTTGGCGCCTTCGGGCAGTGTGCGGCCATCGAGCTTGCTGGTGACGAACGCGGCGACATCGGCCACGCCCTGTTCGCCGAGCACTTCACCCCAGGCTGGCATCACGCCGTGGCGGCCGCCCATGATGGTGGTCTTGATGGTTTCCGGCTCGCCGCCCCAGCGCCAGTCCTGGTCGGTCAGGTTGGGGAAGCCGTAGGCGCCCTTGGCGTCGGAACCGTGGCACACCGAGCAGTTCGAGGCGAACAGGCGTGCGCCCATCTTCAGTGCCTGCGGGTCCTTGGCGACCTCTTCGATCGGCATCGCCGCGAACTTGGCGAAGATCGGCCCGAAGCGTGCGTTGGCCTTGGCCATTTCCTTTTCCCACTCGTGCACGCCAGTCCAGCCCGGCTGGCCGTTGGAGAACTCGGTCTGCTTGTCGTTATCCAGGTAGGAATAGCCCGGCAGAATGCCTTTCCAGTTGCCCAGGCCCGGGTACAGCACCAGGTAGCCGAGGGCGAAGATGATGGTGCCGACGAACAGCCAGAACCACCATTTCGGCAGGGGGTTGTCGTATTCCTCGATGCCATCGAAGGCATGCCCGACGGTTTCGTCGGTGACCTCTTCGCGCTGGCCCTTGCGGGTCGACAGCAGCAGCCAGGTCAGCGAGAAGATGGTGCCCAGGGTCAGGACGGTAACGTACAGACTCCAGAAGGTTGTCATTGTTGTTTGCTCCCAGAAGCTTTTGCTTGCTCGACGTGCTTGCTGGCCCCGGGATCATCCGCAAAGGGCAGTTGGGTCGCTTCGTCGAAGTCCTTCTTGCGTCGCGGGCTGAACACCCACAGCGCCAGGCCCACGAAGGCCACCATCACCACGACGGTGCCCAGGCCGCGAATCATCCCGATGTCCATCAGCGTCACCGTTTGCTTTTGATGATGGTGCCAAGACCTTGCAGGTACGCGACCAGTGCGTCCATTTCGGTCTTGCCCTTGACCGCGTCGCGGGCACCGGCGATGTCGGCGTCGCTGTACGGCGTGCCGAGGGTGCGCAGCACTTCCAGCTTCTTCGCGGTGTCCTTGCCGTCGAGCTTGTTCTCGACCAGCCACGGGTAGGCCGGCATCTTCGACTCCGGCACCACGTTGCGCGGGTTGTACAGGTGCGCGCGGTGCCAGTCATCGGAGTAGCGGCCACCGACGCGGGCCAGGTCCGGGCCGGTGCGCTTGGAGCCCCACAGGAACGGGTGGTCCCAGACGCTTTCGCCGGCGACCGAGTAGTGGCCGTAGCGCTCGGTTTCGGCGCGGAACGGGCGGATCATCTGCGAGTGGCAGCCCACGCAGCCTTCACGGATGTAGATGTCGCGGCCTTCGACTTCCAGCGCGGTGCGCGGCTTCATGCCTTCGACCGGCTTGTTGGTGACGTCCTGGAAAAACAGCGGGACGATCTGGGTCAGGCCACCGACGCTCACGGCGATGACCATGAAGAAGGCCAGCAGGCCTATGTTCTTCTCGACGGCTTCATGCTTCATCAGTGCGCTCCCACGACGACGATCTTGGCGGCTTCCTCGGCCTGTGCCGGGTTGGCGGCACGTACGGTACGGAACACGTTGTAGGCCATCAGCAGCATGCCGGTGGCGAAGAACGCACCGCCCAGGGCGCGGACGATGTAGCCCGGGTGGCTGGCCTGCAGGGCTTCGACGAAGGAGTAGGTGAGCGTGCCGTCATCGTTGATGGCGCGCCACATCAGGCCCTGGGTGATGCCGTTGACCCACATCGAGGCGATGTACAGCACGGTGCCGATGGTCGCCAGCCAGAAGTGCGCGTTGATCAGGCCGACGCTGTGCATCTGCTCGCGGCCGTAGAGTTTCGGGATCATGTGGTACACCGCGCCGATGGAGATCATCGCCACCCAGCCGAGGGCACCGGCGTGCACGTGGCCGATGGTCCAGTCGGTGTAGTGCGACAGCGAGTTCACGGTCTTGATGGCCATCATCGGGCCTTCGAAGGTGGACATGCCGTAGAACGCCAGCGATACCACCAAAAAGCGCAGGATCGGGTCGGTGCGCAGTTTGTGCCAGGCCCCCGAGAGGGTCATCATGCCGTTGATCATGCCGCCCCAGCTCGGTGCCAGGAGGATGATCGACATCACCATGCCCAGCGACTGCGCCCAGTCCGGCAGTGCGGTGTAGTGCAGGTGGTGCGGGCCGGCCCAGATGTACAGGGTGATCAGCGCCCAGAAGTGGACGATCGACAGGCGATAGGAGTAGATCGGCCGTTCAGCCTGCTTGGGCACGAAGTAGTACATCATCCCCAGGAAGCCGGTGGTGAGGAAGAAACCCACCGCGTTGTGGCCGTACCACCACTGGATCATCGCGTCGGTGGCGCCGGCGTAGGCCGAGTACGACTTGAACAGGCTGACCGGCAGCGAGATGTGGTTGACGATGTGCAGCATCGCGGTGACCACGATGAAGGCACCGTAGAACCAGTTGCCGACATAGATGTGCTTGGTCTTGCGCTTGACGATGGTGCCGAAGAACACCAGCCCGTAGGTGACCCAGACGATGGCCAGCAGGATCGCCAGCGGCCACTCGAGCTCGGCGTATTCCTTGGTGGTGGTGAAGCCCATCGGCAGGGTGATCAGCGCGCCGACGATCACCGCCTGCCAGCCCCAGAAGGTGAAGGCGGCCATGCTGTCGGAGATCAGCCGGGTCTGGCAGGTGCGCTGCACCACGTAGTAACTGGTGCCGAACAGCGCACAGCCACCGAAGGCGAAGATGACCAGGTTGGTGTGCAGCGGGCGCAGGCGGCCGAAGCTGGTCCAGGGCAGGTCCAGGTTCAGTTGCGGCCACACCAGCTGCGAGGCGATGAAGACGCCCAGGCCCATGCCAAGGATCCCCCAGACCACCGTCATGATGGCGAACTGGCGGACGACCTTATAGTTATAAGCAGTCGGACTGATTGCTGTGCTCATTCTAAGGTTCCACGGTTTTGGTGTTCTTGTTGGTCGAAAAATCGGCGCCAGTATCGATAACCACTGGGGTTATGGCAACGCAAGGATCCTTGCGCCGACCCGTGTCCGGGCCCTTTCGCCGGTGTCCCGCGGCGAGAGGGTCGGGACGATTGTACACAAATAAATATTTGTAATGTGTACCGTTTTTCATATTTTTCTGATCGATCGGTCAAGCTTTTTTTCCGGGCGGCATCAGGCTGTACGCCGCGTCTGCTTCGGTCCTTTGGGAGCGAAGCCCACTGTGGCAACAAGCTTAGTTCTGTTCGGAGGGGGTGCAAGGGCGGGGGTAGAGCGGGGAGAGGGGCCGCAATGCGGCCCCGGGGGTATTACTGGGCGGTCAGGTTCTCTGAGGCGCCATTCTGCGACAGGCTGTACACATAGGCTGCCAGCAGATGCACCTTGTCATTGCCCTGGATGTCCGCCTGGGCTGGCATCTGCCCTTGGCGGCCATAGCGAATGGTCTGCTGCAACTGGGCAGAGCTCGAACCATAGATGAACGCCTGCGGATGGGTCAGGTTCGGCGCGCCCATGGCAGGGGTGCCTTTGCCTTCAGGCCCGTGGCAGGCCACGCAGTTGCTGGCGAAGAGTTCCTTGCCCTTGAGCGGGTCGGCCTTGACCCCTTCCGGCAGGCTGCGGCCATCGAGGTTGGTCAGCACGAAGGCGGCGACATCCGCCACGCCCTGTTCCCCGATCACCTCGGCCCACGCTGGCATCACGCCGTGGCGGCCGTTCATGATCGAGGCCTTGATGGTTTCCGGTTCGCCGCCCCAGCGCCAGTCCTGGTCGGTGAGGTTGGGGAAGCCGTAGGCGCCCTTGGCATCCGAGCCGTGGCACACCGAGCAGTTGGAGGCGAACAGGCGGCTGCCCATTTTCAGCGCTTGCGGGTCCTTGGCCACATCCTCCAGCGGCATGGCGGCGTACTTGGCAAAGATCGGGCCGAACCTGGCGTCGGCCTTTTCCATTTCCTTCTGCCACTCGTTGGCGCCGGTCCAGCCATTCTCGTAGCCGGGCAGGATGCCTTTCCAGTTGCCCAGGCCCGGGTACAGCACCAGGTAGCCGGCACCGAACACCAGGGTGCCGACGAACAGCCAGAACCACCACTTGGGCAGCGGGTTGTCGTACTCCTCGATGCCATCGAAGCTGTGCCCCATGGTCTGGTCGGTGGTGCTGTTGCTCTGGCCCTTGCGGGTGGACAGCAACAGCCAGGCCAGGCCGATCAGGCTGCCGAGGGTCAGTACGCTGATGTAGGTACTCCAGAAGGTGGTCATTGCGCTTTGCTCCTCACAGCCGCAGTCATGGCAGCAGGTTCCTGCCCGGCGGGGGGCAGGCGGTCGTCGACGAAGGGCAGCAGGCGCGCTTCGGCGAAATCATGGTCGCGGCGACGGTTGAACACCCACAGCGACAGGCCGATGAAGGCGATCATCACCACCAGGGTGCCCAGGCCGCGGATCATGCCGATGTCCATTTCCATGGCACTTACCTCTTGTTCTTGATGGCGGTGCCGAGCACCTGCAGGTAGGCGACCAGGGCGTCCATCTCGGTCTTGCCCTTGACCGCGTCACGGGCCCCGGCGATGTCCTCGTCGGTATACGGCACGCCGAGGGTGCGCAGGGTGCGCATCTTGGTGTCGGTGTGGCTGTTGTCGACCTTTTCGGCGACCAGCCACGGGTACGACGGCATCTTCGACTCCGGTACCACGTTGCGCGGGTTGTACAGGTGCGCGCGGTGCCAGTCGTCCGAGTAGCGGCCGCCGACCCGGGCCAGGTCCGGGCCGGTGCGCTTGGAGCCCCACAGGAAGGGGTGGTCCCAGACGCTTTCGCCGGCGACCGAGTAGTGGCCGTAGCGCTCGGTTTCGGCGCGGAACGGGCGGATCATCTGCGAGTGGCAACCGACGCAACCTTCGCGGATGTAGATGTCGCGGCCTTCCAGTTGCAGCGCGGTGTAAGGCTTCATGCCTTCGACCGGCTTGTTGGTGACGTCCTGGAAGAACAGCGGAACGATCTGGGTCAGGCCGCCGATGCTCACGGCAAACACCATCAGCAGGGCCAGCAGGCCGACGTTTTTCTCGATGACTTCATGTTTCATCAGGCAGGTCTCCTCAAGCCAGCTGGGCGGTCGCAGGGGCAGCGTCGAGCGCCGGCGAACGCACGGTGCGCCAGGTGTTCCAGGCCATCAGGAACATGCCGCTGAGGAAGATCGCGCCACCGACGAAGCGCACGATGAAGCCTGGGTGGCTGGCCACCAGGGTTTCCACGAACGAGTAGGTCAGCGTGCCGTCGCTGTTGACCGCGCGCCACATCAGGCCCTGGGCGATGCCGTTGACCCACATCGAGGCGATGTACAGCACGGTGCCGATGGTCGCCAGCCAGAAGTGCGCGTTGATCAGGCCCAGGCTGTGCATCTGCTGCTTGCCGAACACTTTCGGGATGGTGTGGTACAGCGCGCCGATCGAAATCATCGCCACCCAGCCGAGGGCGCCGGCGTGCACGTGGCCGATGGTCCAGTCGGTGTAGTGGGACAGGGCGTTGACCGTCTTGATGGCCATCATCGGGCCTTCGAAGGTGGACATGCCGTAGAACGCCAGCGACACCACCAAAAAGCGCAGGATCGGGTCGCTGCGCAGTTTGTGCCAGGCCCCCGAGAGGGTCATCATGCCGTTGATCATGCCGCCCCAGCTTGGTGCCAGCAGGATCAGCGACATCACCATGCCCAGCGACTGCGCCCAGTCCGGCAGGGCGGTGTAGTGCAGGTGGTGCGGGCCGGCCCAGATGTACAGGGTGATCAGCGCCCAGAAGTGGACGATCGACAGGCGATAGGAATACACCGGGCGTTCGGCCTGCTTGGGCACGTAGTAGTACATCATCCCGAGGAAGCCGGCGGTGAGGAAGAAGCCCACCGCGTTGTGCCCGTACCACCACTGCACCATGGCGTCGGTGGCGCCAGCGTAAACCGAGTACGACTTGGTCAGGCTGACCGGCAGCTCCAGGTTGTTGACGATGTGCAGCAGCGCCACGGTGAGGATGAAGGCGCCGAAGAACCAGTTGCCCACGTAGATATGCTTGGTGTTGCGCTTCATCAGCGTGCCGAAGAACACGATGGCGTAGCACACCCAGACGATGGTGATGAGGATGTCGATCGGCCATTCCAGCTCGGCGTATTCCTTGGAGCTGGTGTAGCCCAGCGGCAGGGTGATGGCCGCCAGCAGGATCACCAATTGCCAGCCCCAGAAGGTGAACGCGGCCAGGCCCGGTGCGAACAGGGTGGTCTGGCAGGTGCGTTGCACCGAATAATAGGAGGTGGCGAACAGCGCGCAGCCGCCGAAGGCAAAGATCACCGCATTGGTATGCAGGGGTCGCAGGCGGCCGAAGCTGGTCCAGGGGAGGTCGAAGTTGAGGGAAGGCCAGGCGAGCTGGGCGGCGATGAAGACGCCGAGCCCCATCCCGACGATTCCCCACACCACCGTCATGATGGCGAATTGGCGGACCACCTTGTAGTTATAGGCGGTACTGCTGGTTGTGTTCATGTATGGGTTCCCATCCACGGTTATTTTGGCAGGCTTTACAGCGAGGCAAGCATGAGTAATGGGCAAAGTGCCGGTATTGACGGGGATCAATGGGCGCAAGTCGGAAATGTCCCAGGCTTGCGCTGCGATCCTCCGCGAAACGGGGGCGAGGGCGGTGCGTCCGCGTGCCTGATCCTGGCTCACGGCGCGGGCGCGCCGATGGACAGCGACTTCATGAACGAAATGGCGCGAAGGCTGGCGGCGCTTGGGGTCGGGGTGGTTCGTTTCGAGTTCCCCTACATGGCCGAGCGGCGTCATGGCGGCGGCAAGCGGCCGCCCAATCCGCAGAAGGTGCTGCTCGAATGCTGGCGCGAGGTGTACCGGCAGGTGCGACCTTTGGTCACGGGCAGGCTGGGCATTGGCGGCAAGTCGATGGGCGGGCGCATGGCCAGCCTGTTGGCCGATGAATTGGGCGCGGATGCGCTGGTGTGCCTGGGGTATCCCTTCTATGCGGTGGGCAAGCCCGAGAAGCCCAGGGTCGAGCACCTGGCAGGGCTGAATACGCGTACGTTGATCGTGCAGGGGGAGCGCGATGCGCTGGGCAATCGCGAGGCAGTGCAAGGGTATGCGCTGTCACCGTCGATCGAGGTGAGCTGGCTGGTGGCGGGGGATCATGACCTTAAGCCGCTGAAGGCTTCGGGATTCAGCCATGAGCAGCACTTGCAGGCTGCGGCTGAAAAGGTGGCGAATTTCCTGAAGGTTTAGTGCTGGATTTTTCGCGGGTAAACCCGCTCCCACAGGTTCACCACTGCCCTCGAGTGTGGTGCTTAACCTGTGGGAGCGGGCTAGCCCGCGAAAGGGCCGGTACAGGCTGGCGCTTAGTCGCGGTACTCGCACAGGTAGGCGGTATCCACCTTCACCTGCAGCTGGAACTTGCTGTCGGCCGGTACGTTGAACTTGTCGCCAGCGTTGAAGGTTTCCCAGTTGTCGCTACCTGGCAGCTTCACGGTCAGGGCGCCGGACACCACGTGCATGATCTCGCGCTTGGCGGTGCCGAACTCGTATTCGCCCGGGGCCATCACGCCCACAGTGGCAGGGCCTTCTTCGCCCGCGAATGCGATCGACTTGACGGTGCCGTTGAAGTACTCGTTGACCTGGAACATGGGCGACTCCTGAAAGAATGGGGGTGAAAAAAGGGCTGGCCAGTATGCCCAAGCCCATTCGCCCCGTCATCTGCTTTCAAGTACCGTTCGCAGGCAGGCTCAATGGCAGCAGGCGTGCGGTGTTGCGTGCATCTTCCAAGGCCCGGTGCTGCTGCCCGCAGAAGTGCATGCCGGCCAGTTGCAGCGCACCATTGAGCCCGGCCGGGCGCTGCAGGTGGCGGGCCTTGGCGAAACGCTGCTTGAGGTTGATGTGCGGCAGCTCGCGCAGCAGGCTGTCGACCGCATGCTGGCGCCACTCCTGCAGCAGCTGCTGGCGGTCGTAGTCACCCCAGCTGACCCAGGCCTGCAGCTGCCCGCGATGGTGCTCCAGCCAGCGCTCGAAGCGCGCCCAAACCTCCGGGAACGCCGCAGCACTGTCGACGTTGGCCTGGCTGATGTGCGTCAGCTCGCGGCAGAACGGTGTCAGCTGTGGCCGCCGCCGGGGCCGCACGAAACGCTGGAAGTGGTCCACTTCACGGCCTTCGCGGGTCACCAGGCTGGCGCCGATTTCAATGATTTCCATCTCCGTGACCGGCCAGCCACCGTCATCGGTGGTGGCTTCCAGGTCGATCACCAACCAGTGGCCCATACCAGGCTCCCTCGCCATCTATGCCAAAGCAGCGTAGCCAATGTCTGGCCACACGGCATCCCCTGGCAAAATGCCCTCACTTTGGCATAACCAGCAGTTGTGCCATGCCGGGAAAACGCCTAGCTTAGGCGCATCCAGGTATGAACCGTGATGAGCGTCCGTTTTGACTCCAGCGCCCGGCCTGAAGGTAATTTCCACCCTGTTGATGCTGGCGGCAGCCTGGCTGGCGGTGCCAGCGTGGGCCGCCGAGGCCATCGACGTGAAGATCGGCGCCGCGCATTTCCCGCCTTACACCGTGCGCCCGGAGCAGGGCGCCGACACCGGTTTGCTGCCACAGCTGGTCGAGGCCTTGAACCGCCTGCAGCAGGATTACCGTTTCGTCCTGGTGCCCACGTCCATCCAGCGGCGCTTTGGTGATTTCCAGCAAGGTCGCACCGACATGGCGATCTTCGAGAACCCCGAGTGGGGTTGGCAGCAGATCCCCCACCAGACGGTGGACATGGGCCTGGAGGATGCCGAGGTGTTCGTCGCCAGGAAGGCCGATGGCCGTGACCCGCATTACTTCGATAGCCTGGGTGGCAAGCGCCTGGCCTTGTTCAACGGTTATCACTACGCCTTTGCCAACTTCAACCCCGACCCCAACTACCTGCGCAAGGCCTACAACGCGACACTGACCTACTCCCACGACAGCAACCTGCTGATGGTGCAGGCCGGCCGCTCCGACATTGCCCTGGTGACGCGCTCGTACCTGAGCGACTTCCTCGCCCGCAACCCCGAGAGCTTCAGCCAGCTGATCGCCTCGCAGCGCATCGACCAGGTCTATCACCACTATGCCTTGCTCCGCCCCGGTTCACCGATCAGTGATCGCAAGTTCGCCGAGCTGATGGGTAACCTGCGCAACACGGGTGAACTGGCGCGTATCTTCCAGCCCTACCAGATCACCGTCGCCGCGCCGCACGACTAAATTCCCCTGGCACGGGCACGTCATCAGCAGTGAGCCTTTCTTTCCTTTTGCCGTGAGCCCAGACCATGCCATCCGATGCCGCTTCGCAGCCCCTGTCTCTCCCCCGCTGGCGCAGCCTCAATGCCGAGGAGGGCGACGGCTGGTTGAGCCTGACCCTTGAAGGCCGCCCACTGATCCAGGTACGCCTGGTGCCGGGCGATACGCTGCAAGCCCATGTGCAGAGCCTGTGTTCGCAGCGCCCGCAGCAGGCGTTGTGGGCTGCCTGCTACTGGCTGCTGTCGCGTGACCCGGCACGTCAGCGCCTGGCTGTGCATCTGTCGGCAAGCGTGCCCGAGGCATTGGCCAGTGGTTTGTTGCTGGCCAGCGAAGCCGACGGTGTGTACCTGTGCGAACGTACGTTGTTCTGGCAGTTGCCGCAGCCATGGCTGGGCGCCTCGGCCTGCGCTGCCTACCCGCAGCAGATGCAATTCAGCAACGGCAAGCGCCACCCGCGCCGGGCACCCAAGCCCCGTGGCGAGGTGTATCGCCGCTTCGATACGCGCCTGGGCGCCTGGGTTTCGCTGCGGACCCTGGAAATCGACCAGGACCTCGAGCGTTTCAACCGCTGGCAGAACAACCCGCGGGTAGAGAAATTCTGGCAGGAGGCGGGCACGCTGGCGCAGCACCGCGAGTACCTGGCCAAGCTTGAAGCCGACCCCCATGCCCTGACCCTGATCGGCTGCTTCGATGACCAGCCGTTTGCCTACTTCGAAGCCTACTGGGCCAAAGAGGACCGCATCGCGCCGTTCTACCCGGCCGACGACTACGACCGTGGCATCCATATGTTGGTGGGGGAAGAGGCGCACCGTGGCCCGCACAAGGTCGCCAGCTGGCTGTTGGCACTGGTGCACTACCTGTTCCTGGACGACCCGCGCACCCAGCGGGTGGTGGCTGAGCCGCGCGCCGACAACGGCAAGATGATCGGCTACATGCACGACCAGTGCTTCCATTGCGACAAGGAGTTCGATTTCCCGCACAAGCGCGCGGCGCTGATGATTCTGGGGCGGGAGCGGTTCTTCGACCGCTGCAAGCTGGTCTGAAACCGCGTCGCCTGCTTCGCGGGCAAGTCGGGGCGCCGAACCGCCGCTCCCACAAAGGACCGCGCAGGCTTCAGATCCTGTGCTGTCTTTGTGGGAGCGGGTTCACCCGCGAAGCAGCCAGCACCGATGTTTCAGGCTTGCCGGTTGGCAGTCTTGCGGCAATGCACCAAAGCATCGCGAATCATGAAGTTGACCAGGGTCGGCGACACCCCTAGTTCCTTGGCGATGTCCTTCTGCGGCACGCCATGCAAGCGGTACATCTCGAAGGCATAGCGGGTGCGCTGGGGCAGTTCGTTGAGCGCCTCGGCGATATGCTCGAGTGCCGCCAGGTTGATGTGCGTGGCCTCGGGCGAAGCGTTCGGGATGACCACGTTCAGGCCTTCCTCTTCGCTGCCGGAGTACTTCAGCTCCATCGCCTGCTTGCGGTAATGGTCGATGGCCAGGTTGCGCACGATCTGGAACAGGTAGCTGAGCTGCGCCTTGAACGACGAGGTGATCTGCGGGGCGGCGCTGAGCCGGAAGAAAGCGTCCTGCACCACATCCTCGGCGCGCGAGCGGCAGCCAGTGATGCGCGCCGCGATCTTGACCAGGATGCTGCGGTTGTCGACGAACGCCTGGAGTAATGGTGAATCGCACTTACTTGTGGATAGTTGTTCCGCCATGGAAATCACCTTGTCTCGAAGGGGAAAGGGAGCACCCCATAAGGGGAAGCTTCCTACGACGTGCGACAAACTATTCAGAATGATAATGATTGTCAAATACGAAAGTTAATGAGTTTCTATTAGTTTCGGTTCTAAGCCGATGAGCGTGACGCAGTTCACCTTCCGCCGCCATCCGCGCCCCTTCGCGCCGCTAATTTCCTGCCGCGCCCATCCGTTCCCCTGTGTACATCCGGCCGCTGCAGCCGCCCGCCCACCGTGTGCGAGGCAGCCAGCCCGACTCAACCAGACACTGGCAGGAACCCCCCATGACGGACGCCTTCGAACTCCCGCTCTCGCTGGTCCAGGCCCTGGCGCAACGCGCCGCGCTGACCCCGGACCGCATCGCCCTGCGCTTTCTGGCCGATGCCCCCGGCGAGCAGGCCGTGCTCAGCTACCGCGACCTGGATGCGCGAGCGCGCACCATCGCTGCGGCGTTGCAGGCCCGTGCCGGGTTTGGCGAGCGGGCCGTGCTGCTGTTCCCCAGCGGCCCGGACTACGTGGCGGCGTTCTTCGGTTGCCTGTACGCCGGCGTCATTGCCGTGCCGGCCTATCCACCGGAGTCGTCGCGTCGGCATCACCAGGAGCGCCTGCTGTCGATCATCGACGACGCCGAGCCGCGCCTGCTGTTGACCGTCGCGGCGCTGCACGACAGCCTGCAGGGCCTTGAAGCCTTGAGCGGCGACAATGCTCCCGAACTGCTGGCGGTGGATGCGCTCGATCCGGCATTGGCAGCCAGCTGGCGCGAGCCTGCGCTGCAGGTGGACGACATTGCCTTCCTGCAATACACCTCCGGCTCCACCGCGTTGCCCAAGGGCGTGCAGGTCAGCCATGGCAACCTGGTGGCCAACGAGCAGTTGATCCGCTCGGGCTTCGGCATCGACCTCAACCCCGACGACGTGATCGTCAGCTGGTTGCCGCTGTACCACGACATGGGCCTGATCGGTGGGCTGCTGCAGCCGATCTTCAGCGGCGTACCCTGCGTGCTGATGTCGCCGGGTTACTTCCTCGCCCGGCCGCTGCGCTGGTTGCAGGCGATCAGCGAGTACGGCGGCACCATCAGCGGCGGGCCAGACTTCGCCTACCGGCTGTGCAGCGAGCGGGTCAGCGAGGCGGCCCTGGCCGGCCTCGACCTGAGCCGCTGGCGTGTGGCCTATTCCGGCTCCGAGCCGATCCGCCAGGACAGCCTCGCCACCTTCGCCGACACGTTCGCGGCCTGCGGCTTCCAGCCGGGCAGCTTCTTTGCCAGCTATGGCCTGGCCGAAGCCACCTTGTTCGTCAGTGGCAGCCGCCGTGGCCAGGGCATCGGCGCGCTGGAGCTGGACGCCGAGGCGTTCGCCGTCAACCGAGCCGAAGCCGGCAAGGGCAGTGTGCTGATGAGCTGTGGCTACCCGCAGCCCGGTCATGCGGTGCGCATCGTCGAGCCACAGCAACTGACGGTGCTGGGCGACAACCTGGTCGGCGAGATCTGGGCCGGCGGCCCGAGCATCGCCCGGGGTTACTGGCGCAACCCAGAGGCCACGGCGCGCACCTTCGTCGAACAGGATGGCCAGACCTGGCTGCGTACCGGCGACCTCGGTTTCATGCGTGATGGCGAGGTGTTCGTCACCGGGCGCCTGAAGGACATGCTGATCGTCCGCGGCCAGAACCTTTACCCGCAAGACCTGGAAAAGACCCTGGAACGTGAGGTCGACGTGCTGCGCAAGGGCCGGGTGGCCGTGTTCGCGGTCGACGACCAGGGCGAGGAGGGCATCGGCGTGGCGGTGGAAATCAGCCGCAACGTGCAGAAGGCGGTCAAACCCGAGGACCTGATCAAGACCCTGCGCCAGGTGATCGCCGATGCCTGCCGCCAGGCGCCAGCCGTGGTCCTGCTGCTCAACCCGGGCGCATTGCCGAAGACCTCCAGCGGCAAGCTGCAGCGTTCGGCCTGCCGCCTGCGCCTGCACGACGGCAGCCTGGATTGCTATGCGCGCTTCCCCGTGGCTGCCGGGCAGGTTGCAGAGACGGCAATGGCTGATGATCTGCAGGCATGCATCGCCGGCATCTGGCGCGAGGTCCTCAAGGTCGAGGCGGTTGCCGCTGACGATCACTTCCTGCTGCTGGGCGGCAACTCCATCGCGGCCACCCAGGTCACAGCCCGTCTGGCAGATGAGCTGGCTATCCCGCTGAGCCTTCGAACCCTGTTCGAGGCACCGACACTGGCCGAATACAGCGCTGGCGTGGCGGCCATCCTGGCTGAAGGCGCCGCTGCAACCACCGCTATCACGGCCCTGAACCGTGGCCAGGCCTTGCCGCAGTCGCTGGCTCAGAACCGCCTGTGGCTGACCTGGCAGTTGCAGCCACAGTCTGCCGCCTACAACATTCCCGCAGGCCTGCACCTGCGCGGCGAGCTGGACGAAGCCGCGCTCGAAGGCGCATTTCAAGCGTTGGTGGCGCGCCACGAATCGCTGCGCACGGTATTCAGTGAAGTAGACGGGCAGGCCTTGCAGCATGTGTTGCCGGAGCAGCCGTTCAGCCTTCAGCGCCTGGACTTCGAAGGGCTGGCGCCTGAACACGTGCGCCAGCGCCGCGAGGACGAGGCCCGGCAACCGTTCGACCTGACTCAGGGCCCGCTGCTGCGCGTGACCCTGGTGCGCCTGGATGATGAAGACCATCAACTGTGGGTGACCTTGCATCACATCGTCGCCGATGGCTGGTCGCTGAACATCCTCCTCGACGAATTCGCCAAACTGTATGCCGCCCGTTGCCAGGGCCTGGACGCCAGGCTGGCGCCGCTGACACTGGGTTATGCCGATTACGGCACCTGGCAGCGCCAATGGCTGGCCGAGGGCGAGAGTGCGCGCCAGCTGGCGTACTGGAAGGCCGCGTTGGGCGACACTTCGCCCGTGCTCGACCTGTACCCGGACCAGCCGCGCTCAAGTCTCCATCAGAACCGTGCCGCACGCCTGAGCGTGAAAGTGCCGGCCAGGCTGGGCGATGCCCTCAAGGGCCTGGCCGGCGAACAGCAGGCCAGCCTGTTCATGGTCCTGCTGGCGGCCTGGCAAGGCCTGTTGCACCGTTACACCGGCCAGGCCGACATCCGCGTCGGCGTGCCCAACGCCAACCGCCCGCGCCAGGAAACCCAGGGCATGGTCGGCTTCTTCATCAACACCCAGGTGCTGCGTGCGCACCTGGACGGCCGCCTGCCGTTCACGCAGTTGCTGGCCCAGGTGCGCGGGGCGACCCTCGACGCCCAGGCCAACCAGGACCTGCCGTTCGAGCAACTGCTCGAAGCCCTGCCCGAAGCCCGCGAGCAGGGGTTGTTCCAGGTCATGTTCAACCACCAGCAGCGTGATCTTTCAGCGTTGCGCCGCCTGCCGGGCCTGCTCGCCGAAGAGCTGCCGTGGCACAGCCGCGAAGCCAAGTTCGACCTGCAGCTGCACAGCGAGGAGGACCACCAGGGCCGCCTGAGCCTGGCCTTCGACTACGCCGCCGAGCTGTTCGAGGCCAGCACCGTCAAGCGCCTGGCCCAGCACCTGCTGGCGCTGCTCGAGCAAGTCTGCGCGCAGCCGCAACTGCCGTTGGGCGACATCCAGCTGCTGGATGAGCAGGGTCGCCAGCAACTGCTGGCATGGGGTGATGCACCTGCGCCTGCTCCGCAGCAGCTGCTGGTCGAGCAGCTCAACGAACAGGCCCGGCTGACCCCGGAGCGCACTGCCCTGGTGTGGGAGGGCGGCAGCCTCAGCTACGCCGAGCTGCATCAGCAGGCCAACCGCCTGGCGCACTACCTGCGCGACAAAGGCGTCGGCCCCGACACCTGCGTGGCCATCGCCCTCGAGCGTTCGCCGCAGCTGCTGGTCGGCCTGCTGGCCATCCTCAAGGCAGGTGGCGCCTATGTGCCGCTGGATGTCGACTACCCGGCCGAGCGCCTGGCCTACATGCTTGGCGACTGCCAGGCCAGCCTGTTGCTCAGCCACAGCAGCCTGCTTGGCACGCTGCCGCAGGTTGACGGCGTCAGCGCCATCGCCCTCGATCAGCTGCACTTGGACAGCTGGCCAAGCCAGGCGCCGGGCCTGCACCTGCACGGCGACAACCTGGCCTATGTGATCTACACCTCCGGCTCCACCGGCCGGCCGAAAGGCGTGGGCAACACCCATGCCGCGCTGGCCGAGCGCCTGCAGTGGATGCAATCCACTTATACGCTGGATGAAAGCGACGTGCTGATGCAAAAAGCGCCGATCAGCTTCGACGTCTCGGTGTGGGAGTGCTTCTGGCCGCTGATCACCGGTTGCAAGCTGGTGCTGGCCGGGCCCGGCGAGCACCGCGACCCGCAGCGTATCGCCGCGCTGGTGCAGGCGCATGGCGTGACCACCCTGCACTTCGTGCCGCCGCTGCTGCAGGTGTTCGTGCAGGAGCCGCTGGCCGCTGGCTGCAGCAGCTTGCGCCGGCTGTTCTCAGGTGGCGAGGCGCTCCCTTCGCACCTGCGTGACCGTGTGCTGCAACTGCTGCCGCAGGTGCAGTTGCACAACCGCTACGGGCCGACCGAAACTGCCATCAATGTCACCCACTGGCATTGCCAGGCAGCCGATGGCGAGCGCTCGCCGATCGGTCGACCATTGGGCAACGTGCTGTGCCGGGTACTGGACGATGAGCTTGAACTGGCTGCGCCTGGCGTGCCGGGCGAGCTGTACCTGGGCGGTGCCGGCCTGGCCCGTGGTTACCTGGGCCGCCCGGGCCTGACTGCCGAGCGCTTCGTGCCCCAGGCCGACGGCAACGGCGCGCGCCTGTACCGCAGCGGTGACCGCGCCCGCTGGCAGGTGCAGAACACCGCCCTGGAGTACCTCGGGCGCCTCGATCAGCAGGTGAAGGTGCGCGGCTTCCGCGTCGAGCCCGAAGAAGTGCAGGCCTGCCTGCTGGCCCAGCCGGGTGTCGAACAGGCCGTGGTGCTGGTCCACCAGGACGCGGTCGGCGCGCAACTGGTCGGCTACTATAGCGGCAGCAGCGGCAGTGCACAGTCCGATGCCTTGCTGGCCGCCTTGGCCGAGCAACTGCCGGCGTACATGGTGCCGTCCCAGTTGATCGGCCTGGCGCAGATGCCGCTGGGCCCGAGCGGCAAGATCGACCGCAAGGCGCTGCCCGCACCGGTCTGGCAACAGCGTGCCCATGTCGAGCCACAGACCGCGCTGCAGCAGCAGGTTGCGGCCATCTGGCGCGAGGTGCTGAACCTGCCACAGGTGGGCCTGCACGACGACTTCTTCGCCCTCGGCGGCCACTCGTTGCTGGCCACCCAGATTGTCTCGCGCACCCGCCAGGCGTGCGATGTCGAGCTGCCGCTCAAGGCGCTGTTCGAAGCCAGCGAGCTGGCGGCGTTCTGTGCAGAGATCGCCCGCATCCGCGCTGCCGGTGAGTGCAACCGGCAAGGCCAGATCGCCCTGGTCGACCGGCGCCAGGCCGTGCCGCTGTCGTACTCCCAGCAGCGCATGTGGTTCCTCTGGCAGATGGAGCCGGACAGCCCCGCCTACAACGTGGGCGGCATGGCGCGTTTACGTGGCGCCCTGCATGTGGATGCCTTCGAACGCGCCCTGCAGGCGCTGATCGTGCGCCACGAAACCCTGCGGACCACCTTCCCCAGCATCGAGGGTGTGCCGTACCAGTGCGTTGCCGACGACAGCGGGCTGCAACTGGACTGGCAGGACTTCATCGCGCTACCGGCCGATACCCGTCAGCAGCGCCTGCAGCAACTGGCTGACGACCAGGCCCACCAGCCGTTCGACCTGGAACGCGGCCCGCTGCTGCGCGCCTGCCTGGCCAAGACCGAAGACCGTGAACACTACTTCGTGCTGACCCTGCACCACATCGTCACCGAAGGCTGGGCCATGGACATTTTCGCTCGCGAGTTGGGCGAGCTCTACGAAGCCTTCGTCGATGATCGAGAATCGCCACTGGCACCGCTGCCGGTGCAATACCTGGACTACAGCGTGTGGCAGCGGCAATGGCTGGAAAGCGGCGAGGGCGCACGCCAGCTGGCCTACTGGAAAGACCGCCTGGGCGATGAGCACCCCGTGCTGGCGCTGCCCGCCGACCGCCCGCGCCCGGCCGTGCAGAGCCACCGCGGCGAGCTGCACCGCTTCGACCTCGACCCGGCGCTGGTCGCCCGCGTGCACGCCTTCAACCATCAACGCGGGCTGACCCTGTTCATGACCATGACCGCCACGCTGGCCGCGTTGCTGCACCGCTACAGCGGCCAGCGCGACCTGCGCATTGGCGCGCCAGTGGCCAACCGTATCCGCCCGGAAAGCGAAGGCCTGATCGGCGCCTTCCTCAACACCCAGGTGCTGCGTTGCCAGCTGGACGGGCAAATGACCGTCGCCGCCTTGCTCGACCAGGTGCGCCAGGCCGCCATTGAGGGCCAGTCGCACCAGGACTTGCCGTTCGACCAGCTGGTCGAGGCCCTGCAACCGCCGCGCAGCAGCGCCTACAACCCGCTGTTCCAGGTGATGTGCAACGTGCAGCGCTGGGCCTTCCAGCAGAGCCGCACGCTCGCTGGCATGCAGGTGGATTACCTGGTCAACGACGCCAGCGCCACCAAGTTCGACCTGTACCTGGAGGTCACCGACCTCGACGGCCGCCTGGGCTGCTGCCTGACCTACAGCCGCGACCTGTTCGATGCGCCGCGCATCGCGCGCATGGCCGAGCACTGGCAGCAGTTGCTGGTCGGCCTGCTCGATAACCCGCAACAGCGCCTGTGCGAGTTGCCGATGCTGGCCGATGCCGAGCAGCAGGTGCTGATCGGCCAGTTGCAGGGCGAACAGGACTTCGCCCTCGACCAGACCCTGCATGGTCTGTTCGCTGCCCAGGCTGCACGCACACCGAACGCGGGGGCGCTGACCTTCGCCGGCCAGCACATGACCTACGCCGAGCTCGACCAGCAGGCCAACCGCCTGGCCCGCGCCCTGCGTGAACGCGGGGTCGGCCCGCAGGTGCGGGTGGGCCTGGCGCTGGAGCGTTCGCTGGAGATGGTGGTCGGCTTGCTGGCCATTCTCAAGGCCGGTGGTGCTTATGTGCCGCTCGACCCGGAGTACCCGCTCGACCGCCTGCGCTACATGATCGAGGACAGCCGCATCGGCCTGCTGCTGAGCCAGCGCGCCCTGCTCGAAACCCTTGGCGAATTGCCTGATGGCGTGGCCCGCTGGAGCCTGGAAGACGATGCCGCGAGCCTGTCGGCCCACAGCAATGCGCCGCTGGACAACCTCAACCTGCCGCAGCATCAGGCCTACCTGATCTACACCTCCGGCTCCACCGGCAAGCCCAAGGGCGTGGTGGTCAGCCACGGTGAAATCAGCATGCACTGCCAGGCCGTGATCGACGCCTTCGGCATGCGCAGCGATGACTGCGAGCTGCACTTCTATTCGATCAACTTCGACGCGGCCAGTGAACGGTTGCTGGTGCCGTTGCTGTGCGGCGCCCGTGTGGTGCTGCGCGCCCAGGGCCAATGGGGCGCCGATGACATTTGCCAGCTGGTGCGTGAGCAGCAGGTGAGCGTGCTCGGCTTCACCCCCAGCTATGGCAGCCAGCTGGCCCAGTACCTGGCCGGGCGGGGCGAGCAACTGCCGGTGCGGCTGGTGATCACCGGTGGCGAAGCGCTCACCGGCGAGCACCTGCAGCGCATCCGCCAGGCCTTCGTCCCGCAGCAGTTCTTCAACGCCTACGGCCCCACCGAAACCGTGGTCATGCCGCTGGCCTGCCTGGCGCCGGAGGTGATGCCCGCCGACGCTGGTAGCGTGCCGATCGGCCGGGTGATCGGTGCCCGCACCGCCTACATCCTCGACGAGGACCTGGCCCTGCTGCCGCAAGGCGGGATCGGTGAGCTCTACGTCGGCGGCGCCGGCCTGGCCCAGGGTTACCACGACCGCCCGGGCCTCAGCGCCGAGCGTTTTGTCGCCGACCCGTTCAGCCGCGACGGTGGGCGCCTGTACCGCACCGGCGACCTGGTACGCCTGCGTGCCGATGGCCTGGTGGAATACGTCGGCCGTGCCGACCAGCAGGTGAAGATCCGCGGCTTCCGCATCGAGCTGGGTGAAATCGAAAGCCGTCTGCAGGAACATGCCGATGTCGATGAGGCCGTGGTCCTTGCGCTCGACCTGCCCGGTGGCAAGCAGCTGGTCGGTTACCTTGTCTGCCAGCAGGCCACTGCCGACAGCGAGGCTCAGTCCAGGCTGCGTGAGGCGGTCAAGGCCGATGCCCGTCAGCACCTGCCGGACTACATGGTGCCTGCGCACCTGGTGCTGCTCGAACGCCTGCCGTTGATGGGCAACGGCAAGCTCGACCGCCGCGCACTGCCAGCACCGGACCTGGAACAGGCGCGTCAGCACTACCAGGCGCCGGCCAATGAGCTGGAGGAGCAACTGGCGCAGGTCTGGCGCGAAGTGCTCAACACTTCCCGCGTGGGTGTGCAGGACAACTTCTTCGAGCTGGGTGGCGATTCGATCCTGTCGATTCAGGTGGTCAGCCGTGCGCGCCAGCTGGGCCTGCAGTTCACCCCGCGTGACCTGTTCCAGCACCAGACCATCCAGACCCTGGCCGCCGTGGTCAGCCGCAGCGCGGCGCCGAGCAGCATCGAGCAGGGCCCACGCGAGGGGTACAGCGGCCTCACGCCGATTCAGCACTGGTTCTTCGACAGTGACGTGGCCCAGCCGCAGCACTGGAACCAGGCGGTGTTGCTGGAGGCACGCCAGCCACTGGACCGTGCCACCCTGGAGCAGGCCCTGGCCGGGCTGGTGGCGCACCACGACAGCTTGCGCCTGCGCTTCACCCAAGGCCGCGCCGCATTCGCCGCGCCGTCTGCCGAGCAGTTGCTGTGGACGGCCACGGTCGCCGACTTCGCCGACTGCCAGGCGCTGTATACCGACGTACAACGCAGCCTCGACCTGGAGCGAGGCCCGCTGCTGCGTGCCTTGCTGGTCAGTGACGGGAAGGGCGCCCAGCGCCTGTTGCTGGCGATCCACCACCTGGTGGTCGATGGCGTGTCCTGGCGCGTGCTGCTCGAAGACCTGCAGGCGCTGTATCGCGGCCAGCCACTGGCGGCCAAGACCCACGCCATGGCCGACTGGGCCGCGCGCCTGGCCAGCTACGCCGGCAGCGATTCACTGCGTGACGAACTGGGCTGGTGGCAAGGCCAGCTCGGCAGCGTGCGCCATGAACTGCCGTGCGATCATCCGCAGGGTGGCAACCTGCATCGGCATGCCGACACCTTGGCCATCAGCCTGGACGTGGCGCAGACCCGGCAGTTGCTGCAAGAGGCACCGGCGGCCTACCACACCCAGGTCAACGACCTGCTGCTGACCGCGCTGGCCCGCACCCTGTGCCGCTGGAGTGGTGATCAGGAAGTGCTGGTGCAGCTCGAAGGCCACGGCCGCGACGGCCTGTTCGAGGACATGGACCTGACCCGCAGCGTCGGCTGGTTCACCAACGCCTACCCGCTGCGCCTGAACCCGCAGGTCGGCGATGACGATGCCGCGCGCGGAACATCGATCAAGCGCATCAAGGAGCAACTGCGTCAGGTGCCGCACAAGGGGCTGGGCTACGGTGTTCTGCGCTACCTGGGCGATGCTGCCAGCCGCGAACGCATGGCGGCACTGCCGCAGGCGCGCATCACCTTCAACTACCTGGGGCAGTTCGACCAGCAGTTCGACGAGGCCGCCTTGTTCCTGCCGCTGGATGCGCCGGCAGGCCTGGCTCACGACCTGGATGCGCCGTTGCCGAACTGGCTCAGCGTCGACGGCCAGGTCTACGGGGGCGCACTGCAACTGCGTTGGACCTACAGCCGCGAGCGTTATGAGCCGCGGACCATCGCGCAATTGGCCGAGGCCTACCGCCAGGAACTGCTGGCCCTGGTCAGCCACTGCCTGGCCGATGGCAATGGCAGCTTCACGCCATCGGACTTCCCGCTGGCGTACCTGACCCAGGCGCAGATCGATGCACTGCCGGTCCCCGCTGCCCGGATCGAAGACGTCTACCCGCTGACGCCGATGCAGGAGGGCATGCTGTTGCACACCCTGCTGGAGCCGGGTACCGGCCTTTACTACATGCAGGACCGCTACCGCATCAACAGCGCGCTCGACCCCGAGCGCTTCGCCCAGGCCTGGCAGGCCGTGGTGGCGCGTCACGAGGCCCTGCGCGCCTCGTTCAGCTGGAACGCTGGCGAGACCATGCTGCAGATCATCCACAAGCCGGGCCGTACGCCGGTGGATTATCAGGACTGGCGCGGCCTTGATGAAGCCGCCCAGGAGGCGCGCCTGCAGGCCCTGCACAAAGCGGAGCGGGAAACGGGCTTTGCCCTGCTGCAGGAGGCACCGTTCCACCTGCGCCTGGTGCGGGTCGATGACCAGCGCTACTGGTTCATGATGAGCAACCACCACATTCTCATCGATGCCTGGTGCCGTTCGTTGCTGATGAACGACTTCTTCGAGATCTACCAGGCGCTCGGCGAAGGCCGTCAGGCCCAGTTGCCGGTGCCGCCGCGCTACCGCGACTACATCGGCTGGCTGCAGCGCCAGGACATGGGCGAAGCGCGCCGCTGGTGGCAGGCCAACCTGGCCGGTTTCGAACGCGCCACGGCGCTGCCCAGCGACCGCCCGTTGCGCAACGATCACGCCGGTGACGGCATGGTGGTGGGCGACTGCTACACGCGCCTGGAGGTGAGCGACGGCGTGCGCCTGCGCGAACTGGCCCAGGCCCACCAGCTGACCATCAACACCTTCGCCCAGGCGGCCTGGGCGCTGGTGCTGGCGCGCTACAGCGGCGATCGCGACGTGGCCTTCGGCGTGACCGTGGCCGGGCGCCCGGTGAGCCTGCCGCAGATGCAGCGCACGGTCGGCCTGTTCATCAACAGTATCGCCCTGCGCGTGCAGCTGCCCGAGCCGGGCCAGCGCCGTAGCGTGCGCCAGTGGCTGCAGGGCTTGCTGGAACGCAACATGGAGCTGCGCGAGTACGAGTACCTGCCGCTGGTGGCGATCCAGGAGTGCAGCGAACTGCACAAGGGCCAACCGCTGTTCAACAGCCTGTTCGTGTTCGAGAACGCACCGGTGGAAACCGCAGTGCTCGACCACGCCCAGCACCTCAATGCCAGCTCCGACTCAGGCCGCACCCACACCAACTTCCCGCTGACGGCGGTGTGCTACCCGGGCGATGACCTGGGCCTGCACCTGTCATTCGACCAGCGCTACTTCGACTACCCGACCGTCGAACGCTTGCTGGCTGAGTTCAAGCGCCTGCTGCTGGCGCTGGTGCAAGGCTTTGAAGGGGAGGTGAGTGCCTTGCCGTTGCTGGGCGCGGACGAACAGCGCTTCCTGCTCGACGACTGCAACCGCACCGAGCATGCCTACCCGCTGGAGCAGAGCTACGTGGCACTGTTCGAAGCGCAGGTGGCTGCCCACCCTGAGCGAACAGTCGCCCGCTGCCTCGAAGCGTCGTATGACTATGCCGGGCTGAACCTGGCGGCCAACCGCCTGGGCCATGCCCTGGTCGGTGCAGGCGTGGCCATCGACCAACCGGTTGCCTTGCTGGCCGAGCGGGGCTTGCCGCTGCTGGGCATGATCGTCGGCAGCTTCAAGGCTGGCGCCGGCTACCTGCCGCTGGACCCGGGCCTGCCGTCGGCACGGCTGCAGCGTATCGTCGAACTGAGCCGCACGCCGGTGCTGGTGTGCAGCGCGGCTTGTGCCGGGCAGGCGCGCCAGCTGCTGGATGAGCTGGCCGGTGTGGCGCGGCCACAGTTGCTGGTGTGGGAGGAGGTGCAGGGCAGCAGCATCGCCAGCCACAACCCAGGCATCCACAGCGGGCCGGACAACCTGGCTTACGTGATCTACACCTCCGGCTCCACCGGGTTGCCCAAGGGCGTGATGGTCGAGCAGCGCGGGATGCTCAACAACCAGCTGAGCAAGGTGCCGTACCTGGCCTTGAGCGAGCGCGACGTGATCGCCCAGACCGCCTCGCAGAGCTTCGACATTTCGGTCTGGCAGTTCCTCGCCGCGCCGTTGTTCGGCGCCAGGGTGGAGATCGTGCCGAACGCCATCGCCCATGACCCACAAGGTTTGCTGGCGCATGTGCAAGCCACTGGTATCAGTGTGCTGGAAAGCGTGCCGTCGTTGATCCAGGGCATGCTGGCCAACGATCATCAGGCGCTCGATGGCCTGCGCTGGATGTTGCCGACCGGCGAGGCGATGCCGCCGGAGCTTGCTGCGCAATGGCTGCAGCGTTATCCGCAGGTTGGCCTGGTCAATGCCTACGGGCCGGCAGAGTGCTCGGATGATGTGGCCTTCTTCCGCGTCGACATGGCCTCGACCCGCGGCAGTTACCTGCCGATCGGCACGCCGACCGACAACAACCGGCTGTATCTGTATGGCGAAGATCAGGCCCTGGTCCCGCTGGGTGCGGTGGGTGAGCTGTGTGTGGCCGGTACCGGCGTCGGTCGCGGCTATGTCGGCGACCCGGTGCGCACGGCACTGGCCTTCATCCCGCACCCGCACGGGGCGCCGGGCGAGCGCCTGTACCGTACGGGTGACCTGGCGCGCCAGCGCCCGGACGGGGTGCTCGAGTATGTAGGGCGCATCGACCACCAGGTGAAGATCCGCGGCTACCGTATCGAACTGGGCGAGATCGAGGCGCGCCTGCACGAGCAGGCCGAGCTTCGCGATGCGGCGGTGGGCGTGCAGGAGAGCGCCAATGGCAAGCACCTGGTTGGTTACCTGGTGGCACACCAGGGTGTGGTTGCCGATGCCGCGTTGCTGGAGCAGGTCAAGCAGCGCCTGCGTGCGGAGCTTCCGGAGTACATGGTGCCGCTGCACTGGGGCTGGTTCGCCAGCCTGCCGCACAACGCCAACGGCAAGCTCGACCGCAAGGCGTTGCCGGCCATCGAGATCGGTGGGCAGCACAACCAGGCCTACCTGGCACCGCGGGATGAGCTGGAAGCGGTGCTGGCCGGTATCTGGGGCGATGTGCTCAAGGCCGAACGGGTCGGGGTGCATGACAACTTCTTCGAGCTGGGCGGGCATTCGCTGCTGGCCACGCAGATCGCTTCGCGGGTGCAGAAGCAGCTGCAATTGAACGTGCCGTTGCGTGCGATGTTCGAGTGCAGCACGGTGGAAGAGTTGGCCGAGTATGTGCGTGGGTTGCAGGGCAGTGCGCTGGATGAGGGCAAGGCGGATCGGCTCAGTGACCTGATGGCTGAGCTCGAAGGGCTTTAGACCGTAGGGGGGCGCTTTGCGCCCCATTCGCGGGCAAGCCCGCTACCACAGGAGTCGCGCCAGATTCTAGAAATTGAGCAAGACAGTTGCTCCCACAGGTACTCCGCAAGGCTTGATCCAGCGAGGTCCCTGTGGGAGCGGGCTTGCCCGCGAAGAGGCCGGAACTGGCAACCGAGGTATCAGCGCTTGCCGAGGATCTTGCCAAGCAGCTCTGGTCGCGGTGCCCCTTGCTGGCTCTGCAGGTTACCCTGTCAATCCTCATGAGAGGACGCTTTGATGAATGCCTCATCGAGTGATGAAGCGTTGTAACGCGACATAAATTCTCCGCCGCTATCAAACGCCTCAAGCCGCTGGTTTGCAAGCATGTAGAAGCGGTCACAATTTGCCGCGATCTCTTCGGTGTAATGGGAGGATACCAGCACGCTCGCACCTTCTTGGCGCGCACTGTTAATGGCTAGCCATATGAAATGCCGGAATTCTGCATCCACGCCTGCAGTCGGTTCGTCGAGGATGATCAAATCGCTCTCTAGCAGTAAAAGCGTAAGCGTGAAGTAGCTGCGGATCTCGCCGTAGCTGCAGCGGGCGACTTTTTTCTGGGAGATTAAGCTGTACCGTTTGTAAAGTGACGGTGACCATCTTGCTAAGCGGGCCAGCATTTCGCTTTGGGTAGGGACAATGGATGAGTTCAGGTGCCTGATGAGATCACCTGTTTCGCTCATGCGTAGCAAGGGTGGAGGTGTAAGGATTTGGGTAAGATAAATTTGTCTCTTTGCTGAGTTGAAAATGTGTCCGCTTGAAGGTTTTTTTATATTGCAGATAAGATCAAATAATGTTGTTTTGCCGGTGCCGTTGTTCCCTAAAATGCCTATCAATTCCCCTGGTTCTAGGTTGAGTGCTACTTCTTTCATTAGCGGCATGTCTTCATAGCTGAAGCACAGGTCTATTAAGCTGAGTAGATTCATTTAGTATCTGCTCCAGACAGGTTGGATCCTGAAGTGTCGCCCAGTGAGGTAAAGTCCGGTGAGCAGCGCCGCGAGCGCGATGCAGAAGGAAGTCAGCAGGGGGATTTCATGGTTGAAAATTTTGCTGCTCAATTGCAGTGGGTTTAAAGAGAGTAGGCTCTGAGGCGCGGCGCGAGACTGAGCGGATCCTAAGTATCCAGAGAGTAACATGAGAAATGATAATAGTGAAAATAAGGTGCTGGCTGTATTGAATTTAATGGGTAGCGCGGCTATGACAAGTCCGATGCAGCTGAATGTCAAGAAGCTGGTGTAAAAACATGCGGTCACGTATAGCAGTTCCGCAATTCTGTAATCGCCATACAGCGGTTTGGTGAGAAGGTAAAAGAGTGCCGCGTAGAGCACGCTTACCGTGGAATAACTGAGGAAGTGAGCTGCCAGAAAGCGCCTAATAGCGTCGGGCTGGTAGATGAAGGACCTGGTGAAACCGCTCTCACGTCTTCCGATCAGGTAAAAACTGAATCCAAAAAAAGCAATGCTTGCAGAGATGTACGAGAAAAACCACGATGCGGAGAGAATGTAAGCTTCATTACGGGCGGACTCTGCTTCTGCATGACCTTGTGTCAACAAGAATAGTAGGCAGGGAGCGATGGCTGACCATATAAGGGCTGTGGGTTCTCTCAGGTGCTCTAGGGTTAAGATTCGCGTGATGTGGAGTACTTTTTTTGTATTGATGATAATGGGTGTTAAGTGGCTGGTCATGGAAAGGGTACCATTCGAGATGATTGGCGTGCGATAACCTGATTGAGGAAATCGGCGGAGTACCTGTTCTTCAGGTTGAAATGATTCGCATTGTTCATGTGGAGGAACAGGTTTGGTGAGAAATATTTGCAAAAGTATATTGTTGGATGATTGGATGTCAGTCTGGATAGGTAGATGTAACCGTTCAGCTCTAAGCATCTGAGTGTGCTCAGAAGTGTTTGGCAATCTAATGGTGGGTGCTTGGTAGTAAGCGCTTCACAGTCATCGTAAGGGGTGGCTGTAGACATTTCTATGTAAGTTTTGTAGTTGTTGCAAGCAAGGAAATGTCTAAGGTAGGGGTCTTTAGGCTCACTGGCTAAGTTGTCAATGGACTGCATGTAACGGAACGTTTGCCAGAGTTCAAGGACAGCTTTTTCAAGCGCGTTGCTTGCAGTGTCTGAATATGACATGCCTGCGCAATATTGGACCTTGGCTTCGGCACGCATGTTGCCATAGCAGAGAAGAATGCAGGCGCCTGGAAAACGCCCGTCAGTGAGGTCTAGAACGAGAATATCCCCAGACTTTGATAGCTCACGAAAGAGGGTTGAACTGGGTCGTAACTCTAGGAGAGCACAGGCTTCGTGATGGTCAAGACGTTTTTTAAATTTAAGGGTGAGCCAGAATCGTAGCAAGAATTGCCGTTCGAGACTTTCTTTGGCAGCGCCAAATATGGCACTTTCAATGTTCTCATGCGCGCTGCATCCGCAGGTGTCCCGCATTGGGTAATATTTGTTGTCAATATTGTTTCTACATTCTGTTATCGAAAGACAGGCCGTTGGGACTTTGCAGGAGGTAAAATCGATTACTCTGTGCACGGTGGTGCGATCGAAGACGTGTGATTGAAGTTCTGTATCTGAGCCGTATGTGGATGTCTGCAGGAATGCCTCCGTGAACTCGTCAAGTTCTTGGTTGCTCAGTCCATCGGCAAGCTTCTCGGTGTCGTCGACCGGGATGTCCAAGTAAAAATGCTTCCGCTCGAAATGCTCACCTCTGGCGCAGACCGTTATCTTCGCAGACCAACCGCTACTGGATCCGTAGGTTTGCCAGCGACTGCCGCACTCTACGCTGTGGGGTAGGTGTGTTACCGCGCTTGGGCGAAGCAGTTCGAAATCAGGAGACGAAGGATGATGAACCTCATTGAATATATTCATTGATTTAACCTATCAATTGGATGCATGTCGGCAGGAATAGGGTTGGATTGAGGTTCAAGAGTTTTGTTATTTGATGGTCTGTGAAGGCGGACCAAGGTCTGCTATCCAAATTTAATTCTTTGCAGCGTAGGTCTGTGAGCATGTACAGCGAGCCCGCCTCCATTAATGCGTGGCGGTAACCTCGATATCGATATTTGAACAATGCTTTAGGCAGATAAATCACATAGATAAGTGCTAGGGCAGGTGCGCCGATTTCTGGGTTTTGTGGAGTAATAGCTTGAGTGAGCTGTTTTATATTGATGTTTGTGCTGTGTATTTCAAATGTTTGGGATGCTGGGAGCAGATGCAGGGCCATGCAGTCAGTTGGCCACTGTTCAATTCTATTATTTAGATTGATGCAAAATATTTCAATTGGAAAAATTGCTCCAGCGCTCGGGTAGCCGCGCTTGTGGTTTGATCCGATTTTTTTCAAAAGGGGAGCAATTAGATTGCGAACGGTATCAAAGTGCAGGTGGCGCTCACGGAAGTGATCGCACGACTCGTTTCTTATGAGGGGATGATCCAAGGGAAGCGCTGATAACTGAAACTCGCGGGCTTCGGCCTCGTTTGTGAGGGTGTTGAGTTTCAGCTCTTTGCCAGTAAGCTTGCGGAGGTCTTTAGCGGGTATGTGATGGAGAGTGCTTAGATGTCGGGTTGCTTCGTGGAGCGTATAATTTCCTTTGGCATGAAATGCCAATGTTTCGTCGAGAACTCTGGAGTCGGTGAATCTTGAATACTGGTCGTGACTAATACTCATTCTTATTTACCTAGGCATTGGCAGAATGGCCAGTGGACGCTTACTTCTTCGGTGGTAGCACCTGTCTCCAGGTCGATGGTTCTGGATAGAAGTGTCTGGTCTTGCGTGTACTTGGACTTTGGTGCTTGCGTAAGCTTGTTTGTGAAGGAAATGATGGTTCCCAGAATCAATGAAGCCTGGAAGTCGTCAATTGCTGCTTTAGGTAGGTCATAGTTGTTGTTGCAGCAAAAGGCCCATACTTTGCTCCATGGGTGTTGGCTTAGGCGTTTGGATTCATAATATGTAATTCGATCGAGAGTGCAAAAGGCACATGGGTTTCCTATTGATGGCACATGCACTTCTGTGAGATGGAAGTAACGATTGCTTGTAAATCCGATGCTGATGCCGTGCTCCGGGTTCTCTTTCGTTAGACTTGTGTAGATGCTTCTGATTGAGTCGGGGCGAAGTTTAAGGCAGGCAAAAACGAATAACGTTGGTGTGCAGATGTTAGGTGCTTCAAAGTGCTCGATTTTTTTAATTGTTATTGTGTTGCTGTGTTTTTTCTCGTAAAACTGTATTAGTGGTAGGGGCGCGTCTAGGTCGTGATAAATTATTACATTCTGAAAGTGTGGCGGCTCTGCTTTCTCTCCCAGAATTGATAACGTTTTTAGGAAATTTAACGTGCTTATGGGTTCAAGCTTCTCAGTTTCAAAAATTTCTTCAAGATCCTGGCGTTTAATGTATTTGGATTGGGTGCTCTCCATTTTCTGCAAAGCCCTGATTATTTTGGGTTCTTTGATCTTTGTGAATCCTGTGCTCGAAAAAATCATGGGGTCTAGGTCGAAATTTAATATCTCGTAATTGTAGATTCTGAATACGTTCATTGGATTGCCTTTTGCGTTATGCGGGCGTTCCTAGCGTTTTGCTGGGAACGCTCGCTCCTTAGTAAGTTATGGGGTTATCAGTTCGTGTTGCCTTCGATGTCAATAGCGTTTCCCCCACTACCACCGGAACCGCCACTGCCACCGCTGCACCCGCCTCCGCCGCCGCAGCCTCCACTACCACCGCAACCACCGGCGCCGCCAGAACCCCCGAAAAACTCCGAGTCCATATCGCAATTACTGTCGGAGGACAGTTCAAGGATGTTGATGCCGTATTGAGTTTCCATAGTGTCTCCTTAACTGTTTTTGTTGTCGCCCGATGTGTGCGGGCATCTAAAGGTTTAGAAGTTTGACTTTTCATTGTCAATGCGGCGGCGAGGCTTGCATGGGTGTGCAGGCGTAATAATTATCTTTGGTTTGAAGAGGTGGGTGTAGGAGCTTTCCTATGGAAAGTTTCTACTTGGGGAAGTTGTTTCTGGCTACTTATGCGGCGGACTTAATTTTTGTAGGTTTGATACTTGTCTCGCGTAAGAAAGTTTTCTTTGTGATGTCAGAGGATTCTTTTTCTTCATGTCTCTCAATTTTTGGGTGTCAGAGGGGGCGGCGCGATGTTTAGCCAATAATCTTTTCGCCAGATTGTTTCAAGATATTTGGTCTCGCTCTCATGGACGATTGCAGTTTGTTAGGAGTGGATGGAACGGCTTTTTTTCACTAGATAGCATCGGCCTGATTTCGCACGACACCAATGGCAAGCTTGACCGCAAGGCGCTGCCGGCCATCGAGATCGGTGGGCAGCACAGCCAGGCCTACCTGGCGCCGCGGGATGAGCTGGAAGCGGTGCTGGCGGGTATCTGGGGCGATGTGCTCAAGGCCGAACGGGTCGGGGTGCATGACAACTTCTTCGAGCTGGGCAGGCATTCGCTGCTGGCCACGCAGATTGCTTCGCGGGTGCAGAAGCAGCTGCAATTGAACGTGCCGTTGCGGGCGATGTTCGAGTGCAGCACGGTGGAGGAGTTGGCCGAGTATGTGCGTGGGTTGCAGGGCAGTGCGCCGGATGAGGGCAAGGCGGATCGGCTCAGTGACCTGATGGCTGAGCTCGAAGGGCTTTAGACCGTAGGGGGGCGCTTTGCGCCCCATTCGCGGGCAAGCCCGCTCCCACAGGAATCGCGCCAGACTCTAGAAATTGAGCAAGACAGTTGCTCCCACAGGTACTCCGCAAGGCTTGAACCAGCGAGGTCCCTGTGGGAGCGGGCTTGCCCGCGAAGAGGCCGGAACTGGCAACCGAGGTATCAGCGCTTGCCGAGGATCTTGCCAAGCAGCTCTGGTCGCGGCGCCCCTTGCTGGCTCTGCAGGTTACCCTGCTCATCCTGATAGAAGATCGCCGGGGTCGCCTGCAGCCCCATTTCCTCCATCAGTGCCATGTTCGCCGCCAGCTTCTGCTGCACGGCATCCGGCACCTTGTCCAGCGGCTTCAGGCTGCTCGCCTTGCCCGCTTTCTCATGCTCATGCAACGCCTTGGCCGGGTCCTTGGCTGCCAACAGTGCAGCCGACTTGCCCGGGCTGTCCTCGCGGATGATGCCGACCATGATATGGCGCAACTGCACCTTGCCCGACTCCACCCAAGGCCGCGCCTGTTCCCAGAACATGTTGCAGTACGGGCAGTTGGGGTCGCTGAACAGGTACACCTTGCGCGGCGCACTGTCCTTGCCATCGGCGATCCAGGCGGTTTTCTCCATCTTCGCCCAGATTGCCTTGCTCATCGGCGCGTACACCAGCTTCTGCAGCGGCTCGGCGCTGAGGTCCTTGCCCTGTTCGTCGAACAGGCTGCCGACCAGCACGTGCTTGCCGTCCGGGGTCAGGTACAGGGCCAGGGCGTTGTTCTGGTACTCGGCGGCATAGCCGCGCAGGCCGTTGGGCGCATCGAAGCTGCCCTTGATCTCGGCGCCCTTGGCTTGCAGTTGCTGGATCGCCTTGGGCAGGTCTTCGGCCTGCGCCAGCGGGGCGGCCAGCAGGGCCAGGGAGAGGGGCAGCAGGGCAGTCAATCGCATGTCAGTTTCCTTGTGCGGCGGGGGCGGGCGCCTTGGCCCGCTCGAAAGGTTCCAGGGCATGGCGCAGGCTGGCCCGCGACAGCTCGCCGAGGTGGCTGCCGATCAGGCGGCCGTCGGCGTCGTAGAACAGGGTGGTGGGCAGGGCCATCGAGCCGACCCGTTGGGCCAGCACGCCGGTACCGTCGAACAGCACATGGGTCAGGCTCAGCCCGGTGGTGGCGAGGAAGGTGGTGACGTTTTCCGGCGTCTCCCCCTGGTTGACGAAGATGAAGGTCACGTGGGGGTACTCGCCCTGGGCCTGTTGCAGCACTGGCATTTCCCGACGGCATGGCGGGCACCACGTGGCCCAGATGTTGATTACCAGCGGTTTGCCACGGTAGCCGTGCAACGCCACGGACTGGCCGGCGGCGTTGCGCAGGCTCAGCTCGGGCAGTGCGGTGCCCTTGCTGTACAGGTGGCTGCCCAGGCTGGTCAGGCCCCAGAACAGCGCACCGCTGAACAGTGCCCAGCCCAGCGGGCGACGCAAGCCAGGCTGACGCCAGCCCTGCCACAGGGTGGCGAGGACGATGCCGACCAGGCCCGACCAGAGCAGGAAGCCGCCGTCACGGATGTCGATGACCTGCAGCAGGTCGTCGCGGTACATCGGCCAGTAGGCCAGCACGAAACCCAGGCGGGCGCACAGCAGGCCGATCAGGAACAGGTTGAACAGCGCCGATTCAGGGCTTTCGCCGCCACGCCGGGCGACCCACCAGCCAACCAGGCAGGCCACGCCGAGGGCGGCGAGCATCAGCAGGTGGTTGAGGGCCATGGTCAGCGGCCCGAGGGTTACCGTCAGCATCAGCCTTGGCTCCGGGTCTGGGTCCAGTGTTGCAGGAATGCGGCGGCATCCACCTCACCGGTGATGCGCCGGGCGCGGCGTTCGTCGCCTTCCGGGCCGAGCCAGATGATGCTGGGCGGGCCGGGTACCTGGTAGCGCTGCAGCAGGGCGCGGCTGGCGGCGGAGTCGGCGGTCACGTCCAGGCGCAGCAGGTGCACGCCGGCCAGGCTCGATTGGATGTCGGGGCGGGAGAACACCTGCTTTTCCATGACCTTGCACGACACGCACCAGTCGGCGTAGTAGTCGACCATCACCCACTGGCCGCGGGCCTTGGCGGCGTCCAGCTCGCGCTGCAGGGCTTCAGGGCTGCTGACCGTGACGAAGTGCTCGTCGGCCTTTTGCACGGTGGCGGCTGCGCTGCCGCCGGCGAACGGCCGCAACGGTTGCCACAGGTCGTCGCCCCCCGCAGCAGCGCCGACCAGCAGCAAGCCGCCCCACAACGCGCCCAGCAGCGGTAGCGCACGCAGCGCCGGCAAGCGCTGCAGGGCCGGCCACATGGCCCAGCCCAGGGCAATCAGCCAGGCACCGCTCAGGGCCAGTACCACGGGCGCGGCAAGCAGGCTGCGCACGGTGTACAGGGCCATGGCCAGGAACACGAACCCAAAAACGCCCTTGACCCGGTTCATCCAGGCGCCCGGGCGCGGCAGGTAGCGGTTGCCCAGGGTCACCAGCAACAGCAGCGGCACGCCCATGCCCAGGCCGAGGCTGAACAGCACCAGTGCGCCTTGCAGCACATCGCCACTCTGCGCGATGTACAGCAGGGCCCCCGCCAGTGGTGCTGTCATGCACGGGCCGAGCAGCAGGCCGGACAGTGCGCCGAGCAACGCTGCGCCGTACAGGTTGCCGCCGCGGGTGCCTTGGCCGGCGCGGTCCAGGCGATCGCGCAGGGCGGCCGGCAGTTGCAGCTCGAAAGCGCCGAACATCGGCAGGGCGAGGAGGATGAACAGGCCGGCCAGGCTGCCCAGCAGCCAGGGTTGCTGCAGCCACGCCTGCAGGCTGGCCCCCAGCAGTGCCGCGACCACGCCCAAGGCCGCGTACACCAGCGCCATGCTCAGCACATAGACCCCGGCCAGCAGCCAGCCACGCCGGGCGCTGGCACCGTTGCCAAGGACCAGGCCGGCAAGGATCGGCAGCATCGGCAGCGAGCAAGGGGTGAACGCCAACAGCAGGCCGAGGCCGAAGAATGCCAGCAGGCTCCAGGCCAGGCTGGCGCTCTGCAGGCCGCTGGCCAGGGCCTGGTCGCTGGCTTGTTCGGCAACCGGCGTCACACTGCCGCCCAGGTCGATGGCGGTGGTTTGCGGCGGGTAGCACAGGCCCGCGTCGGCGCAGCCCTGCCAGCCCAGGCGCAACTGGCCCTGGGCATTGGCCGGGATCAGCAGTTCCAGTTGGTCGCGGTACACCGCGCTGTCACCGAAGAACTCGTCGTGGTGGTTCAGTGCTGGCGGCAGTTGCGGCTGTAGGTCGGCGGGCAAACCGTCGAATTTCAGGCGCTTCTGGTACAGGTAGTAACCCTGCTTGATCTGGAAGTACAGGCGCATCTGGCCGTCGGCCTGGCGGTCGTGGGTCAGCACGAACGCCTGGTTGACCGGCAGGAAGTCGGGTTTGACGTCGAACGGGTTGGCCTGCAACGGGCCGGCCAGGAGGAACGTCAGGAAGAGCAGAAGGATGCGCATGTCTTCGCCTTGGCAGTACGGAATGGTGGCCATGCTGGCTGGGGTTGATTAACCCAAGGTTAACCGTTCCTGCCAACGCTGTTGCTGCGCTGCCGCGTGTCGGCCTTCGAAACACCGCGACATATTGTCGGCTTGACTTTGCTTATGCCCATATTCTTGTTGTAAAGTTGACGCAGAAGTCAGTTTTTCCTGACTCGCGCGACAAGGTTCTCACCCTTCCGAGTCCCCCGCACAAGAATCAGAAAAAGATGGGCAGATACTCTTCTGCCCAGAGGATCAAGCATGTCCAACCGTGATATTTCCCGGCGCGCCTTCTTGCAAGGCGGCCTGATCGCTGGTGTCGGCGTGACCATGGCGCCCCTTGGCAGCCAGGCATTTGCCGCCCTGATGGAAGAGCGCGTCACCACCTCGCCGCAAAAGTGGATGAACCATGACGGCAAGGCGCGTTTTCGCAACGACGCACTGTCCAAGGTCTGTGGCAACAAGGTCTTCGCCCGCGACATCCGCGCCAAGGACATGCCGGGCTGGCCGGCCCAGCAAGGCCACGCGTTGCTGCTCAAGGCGACCAAGGTCGACCGCATCTACACCGGCCATGACCTCAGCCTGCTTGGCGCCGACTTGCAGCCGGACCGTATCGTCACCGCCGCCGACCTGGCCAAGGACGGCATCGCCTGGCCCGAGGCCCATTCGCCCGACCCGCTGCTGCCGCCCGGCCAGGTGCCGATGTTCATCGGCCACCCGGTGGCGATCCTGATCTGGCACGACTTCGAGCGCTTCCGCCAGGCCAAGCGCAAGCTGCAGTTCAACGACAAGGCGATCACCTACGGCGCCCAGGCCCCGCTGTACCAGCGCGACCCCTATGGCAGCTTCCGCTTCGTGCGTGTGGGCGGCGCCACGCCGTTCGACGACGATGAGTTCTCCAGCCTGAAGAACTCCATGCTGTTCCCCACCATCCTCAACCGCAAACCGGTGTGGTCGAAGCAGCCCAACCAGCACGGCGACCTGACCGAGCAGGGCCTGTTCTACGCCAAGCGCATGGGCGAGCAACTGGACAACCCGCCCGAGGACTGGCTGGTGTTCGACGAGCGCTACAAGACGCCGTCGATCGAGCCCGCCGCGCTGGAACCGGACAACGGCAACGGCTGGTACGACCCGGCGACCGGCACGCTGCACTTCGTGGTCGCGACCCAGTGCCCGTTCGAAGCGGCCCAGGAATGCGTGCACATGATCAAGCCGTCGCGCTTCGCCCTGAACACGCTGAACATGCACCCGGGCTACACCGTGGGTTACGGTTCCAAAGACAACAACATCTTCGTCTTCTACGCCGCCGTGGCCGCGCTGTATGGCGAGGGTGTGCCGGTGCGCCTGGCCAACGACCGCTACGAGCAGTTCCAGAGCGGTATCAAGCGTCATGCCTTCGACATCCGCTACCAGCTGGCCGTGGACAAGAAAGACAACCGCTTCAAGATCTTCCGCGCCGACATGAGCTGCGACGGTGGCGGGCGCATCAACTACAGCCCGTCGGTGGCCGCAGTGGGTGCCACCGCGGCGCAGTCGATCTACTACATGCCGCAGAACGACCTGTCGGTGACCGCCTACTTCTCCCGCGGTGTCGAGGCGGGTTCCATGCGCGGTTATGGCACCCTGCAGACCATGGCAGCCACCGAGATGATGGTGGATGAAATTGCCGGTCGCCTGGGCGTCGACGCCATCGACCTGCGCCGCGCCAACGCCCTGAAGTCGGGCATGAAGAACACCCAGGGTGCGGTCCCGGCCGGTGCCCTGCGCCTTTACGAGATCCTCGACAAGGCGGCCGTGCATGAGTGGTGGCGCAACCGCGACGCACGCAAGCAACAGATGGACGCCAAGGACCCTGACCACTGGTACGGCGTCGGCTTCGCCATCTGCCAGAAGGACTTCGGCACCGGCTCCGAGGCGCCGATGGCCAGCATCGAGTTCAGCGCCGATGGCCGCATCAGCCTGCGCCACATCGGCACCGAGCTGGGCACTGGCATGTCGACGTCCCAGGCGCTGGTGGTCAGCGACTTCCTCGGCCGCTCGGCCGACGAGGTGAAGACGGCGGTCACCGAATGGCCGGAGTTGCAGCTGACCACCAGCGGCAACCCATACCTGATCAGCCAGCCTGAACAGGACGCCGCGCTGCGCAACCCGCGCTGGGTCGGCAAGCTGGCTTCGCCGTCGTCGGCGACCAACTCGGCGTTCTACTTCAGCCACGCTACCCGTGAAGCGGCTCGCGTGCTGTTCAACCACGGCCTGTGGCCAGCGGCCATGGCCCTCTGGAGCCAAGGCCCGCATGGCGGCCAGGCCAACCCGCTGGTGGTGCGCCGTGAAAACGCGGTGTGGGTCAACGGCGAGCTGACCGGCAACGGCCTGGCGCCGATCCCGTTCGCCCAGCTGGCGCAGAAGGCTCACGAGATGGGCCTGGTCACCGGTGTCAGCGTGCACGGCTTCAACCGCTGGAGCTGGGCCGAGGCCGACTTCGTCATCGACGGCGTGCGCGAACGCTTCCCGCTCGATGCCGTGGCGGTGAAGTACGGCGACGGCGCGGTGAATGCCAAGAAAGCGCAGATGAGCAGCCATGGCTACCACCTGCTCGACCGGCAGAACGCCGCGTACCCGGATACCCAGCTGAACAACGCCATGGTCACCTACTACAGCCCGGTGGCGACCATTGTCGAGGTCAAGGTCAACAAGGGCACACATGAAGTGCAGGTGCTCAACCATCACAGCTGGGTCGAGTGTGGTCGCGTGCTGGTGCCGGAACTGGTCAAGGGCCAGCTCGAAGGCGGTATCGCCATGGGCATCGGCCATGCGCTGACCGAAGAAATGCCGTTGCACGAGGGTGGGCCCGGGGAGGGCGACTGGAACTTCAACCGCTACCGCCTGCCCCATGCGCGCGATGTGGCGGTGTGGAAGCAGACCAGCGAAATCCTCCCACCGCTGTCACCGACCGACCCGTCCAAGGGCATCGCCGAAGTGGTGATGATCCCAGTCGTCGGTGCAATCGGCAACGCCGTGGCACATGCCATTGGCAAGCGCGTGCGCGATCTCCCCATCACTCCAGCCCGTATCAAGGAGGCCCTCAATGGCTAACCGTCCACTGCAACTGACCCTCAACGGTCAACCGGTCGGCCCGGTCGAGGTCCCTGATGACCTGGCGATGATCGACTACCTGCACGAACACCAGAACCTCACCGGTTCCCGCCTGGGCTGCGGCCAGGGCATCTGCCACGCCTGCGTGGTGATCGTCGACAACCCCGATGGCACCAGCGAGGAAGTGCGCACCTGCATCACCGGCGCGCATTACTTCGAGGGCAAGAAGGTCCGTACCATCGAGGGCCATGCCAAACAGGACGAGGCTGGCAACCTGACGCTGAACCCGATCCAGCAGAAGTTCGTCGACCTGTTCGCCTTCCAGTGCAGCTATTGCGCGCCGGGCTTCGTCAACGCCGCCACGGTGCTGGTGGAAACCGCCCAGCGCCAGCCGTTGAAGAAGAGCGAAGTGGAAGACCGCATCGAGGCCAGCCTCGGCCACCACATCTGCCGCTGCACCGGGTACGTGCGTTACTACGACGCCACCCGCACGGTGCTCAATGACCTCGGCCTGGTCAAGGAGGGTTGAGCATGGGGTTCGTTCGCAGCACACTCGCGCTGGCCCTGGGCCTTACCGTCGTATCGCAGGCACTGGCGGCCGACGAGGCGCAGGTCAAGCGGGGTGAATACCTGGCCCGTGCGGCCGACTGCATGGCCTGCCACACGGCCGAAGGCGGCGCGCCGTTCGCCGGTGGCCTGCCGATCCATTCGCCGTTCGGCACCATCTACGGCAGCAACATCACCCCGGACAAACAGTACGGCATTGGCAGCTACACGGCCGACGAGTTCTTCGCTGCCGTGACCGAGGGCAAGCGCAAGGATGGCGCCAATCTCTATCCGGCCATGCCCTACACCTCGTACCACCTGATCAAGCGGGAAGACTCGGACGCGATCCTGGCCTACCTGATGACCATCGCGCCGATCAACCGCCCGGCGCCGGAAACCAAACTGAGTTTCCCGTTCAACGTGCGCCTGGGCCTGACTGGCTGGAACATGCTGTACGGCAAGAGCGTGCAGTTGCAGCCAACCGAAGGCAAGAGCCCGGCCTGGCAGCGTGGGCAATACATGGTCGAGGTCATGGGCCACTGTGGCGAGTGCCATACGCCGCGCAACCCGATCGGTGCACTGCAACAGGACAAGCGCCTGACCGGTGGCCTGCTGGCCGGCTACCTGGCGCCGAGCCTGCTGGCCCAGGACCTGGCCGACCGTGGCTGGACCCAGCCTGACCTGACCACCTTCCTCAAGCACGGCATCAGCGCCCAGGGCAGCATGTTCAACGAGATGTTCCCGGTGGTGCACCACAGCACCCAGCATCTTGAAGACGCTGACCTGGCAGCCATGGCCACGTACCTGCTGGGTGACCAGCCGCCAAAGGCCAAGGTGATCGAGGCGGTGCCCCTGGAGCAGCTTACCGAGAGCGCCAAGCGTGGCCGCCAGCAGTACCTGAACGTCTGCGCCGGCTGCCACGGTGTGGACGGTGAGGGCAAGCCGCACATTGCCGTGGCCATGCAGGGCAATACCGTGTTGCGCCAGGATGACTCACGCAACCTGGCCAAGGCGATTCTCGACGGCATCCGTGAACAGCAGTTCACCGGCTTCGAGCGCATGCAGCCGATGCCGGGCTTCGCCGACAAGCTCGACGACCAGCAAGTGACCGACATGGTCAACTACCTGCGCCAGGCCTGGGGTGGACTGCCCGGCGACCTGACCGTACAGCAGCTCGCCGAGCTGAAGGCGGAATAAACCGTGCAGCATCTCGATCTTCAGGTAATCAGCCAGGCCTTGCAGTGGTCGTGCAGCGGCCAGCGGGTGTGGTTGTGCACGGTGCTCGCCACCTACGGCTCGGCGCCTCGTGCGCCGGGCTCGCTGCTGGCGGTCAACGCCAGCGGCCAGTGGCTGGGGTCGCTGTCGGGCGGCTGCGTCGAAGATGACTTCCTCGAACGTGTGGCACGGGGTGAATTCCCCGAGCCGATCGCCATCGTGCGTTACGGTGATGGCAGCGATACGCGTTCGAGCATTCGTCTGCCCTGCGGCGGTGTGCTCGAGGTGCTGGTGGAAAACCTGCCGGCCGACTGCGCAGTGCAGGCCCACCTGCGTGAGCTGGAAGGCGCACTGCGCGGCCAGCGCCGGCTGCTGCGCGAAGTGACTGTGCCGCAAGGCGATCGCCGGCTCAGCGACGACCACGCCCAGGGCCCGCGCGTGGAGCGTGCAAGCGGCTGCGTGCGCTTGCGTGTCGGTGCTGCCCAGCGCCTGTTGCTCGCCGGTTACTCCAGCGTCGCGCACTTCTGTGCCGAGTTCGGTAAAGGGATGGGCTTTGAAGTCATTCTCTGCGACCCGCGTGACGAGGTGCTCGAGGGCGTGGTGCTGGACGGCATCGAAGTGCGCCGTGAGCTGCCGTCGGAGTTCATCGCCAATGGCGGTTGCCATGCCGACACAGCAGTGGTTGCATTGACCCATGATCCGAAAATCGATGACCTGGCCATGCTTGAAGCGGTACGTACCGAAGCGTTCTACATCGGCGTGATGGGCTCGAAGGCCACCTCCGACAAGCGTCGCGAACGCTTGCACCGCATCGGCGGCCTGGGCTACGACGAGCTGGCGCGCATCCACGCGCCGATCGGCCTCAACCTGGGCAGCAAGACCCCGGCCGAGATTGCCCTGGCAGTGCTTGCCGATATCCTGCGCTTGCGCAACGGAATCGGGCGGGCAGCGCTGTGAGTGTGGTGGCGCTGGTATTGGCGGCAGGCAGCAGCGTGCGTTTCGGCGCTGACAAGCGGCGGGCGCTGATGGCCGATGGTCGCAGCTTGCTGGCGCACAGTGTCGAACGTGCCTGCGCGGTGTTCGATGACGTGCGGGTGGTGTTGCGTGACGGCGAGCGGGGCGAGGAACTGGGGTTGCCATCGGCATGCCGGGTCATCGCCAGCGCGGATTACACGCAGGGTTTGGGCCATAGCCTGGCGGCGGGCGCTGCTTCGCTGGTCGATAGCAAGGCGCAGGCGGTGGCGATTCTGCTGGGGGACATGCCCTGGGTGGAACTCGGGACCCTTGGTTTGCTTGCACGCGAGGCCAGTGGGTCAACGATAGTCATGCCTTGTCATTCCGGGCAGCAGGGCCATCCGGTAGTGTTCGGGCGTGATTTCTGGCCAGCGCTAGCGCGGCTGACGGGCGATGAAGGGGCGCGTTCGGTGGTCAGGGCCCATCCGGGCAGTTGCGTCAGGCTGGCAGTCGAGGATGCCGGTGTGCTGCGCGATGTCGATACGCCCGATGCACTGCGCCAATGAGCGTCGGCCTTATTCATCTTCTTCATCATCGAATGCATAAGGTTCCAGATCGCTCAGCTGGGAAAGCAGAATCAGGTGCACGTCGGCCTTGAGCCGCTGGAGATTGGCCAGGCTTGCAGGCCCGCCCAGCATCAATGCCGGTACGAAGCCATACATCTCGTCTGGCGCCAACGTCCCCAGTGTTTCCCTGGCCGATTCGAACAGGTCCAGGTCGATCCCTTCAGTCATGACCCACATGAGCAGCCCTTGGATCTTCGCGTCACGCTCTTCGTCGGTCGAGCTGCAAGCGCCATCGATGTATTGGGATGCGTAGGCAGTGATGGTCAGGACTGAGCCGGTTTCTTCGCCCCAGAGATACAGCTCGCCGAAAGCGCTGCGCGCGATGAGGTGGTAGGTGTCCTGGGTTTCGAAGTGAGTGCCGGCGAGCCAGTAAGCCACGACATCTTCGTATTCCTGCGGGTTGACCATCCAGAACAGGCCACCGCCGTAGCCGCACCAGCCGTGGTCTTTCCAATAGGTCAGGAGTTGGTTTGGGAGTTTGCCTTGGTAGTGGTCCAGAGAAGCAGTCGGGACGGGCTGGTGGCCGATGGGGTCGCTGAAGGTTTCGAGGAAGATGGAGAAGAGTACGTTCATTTTTTAGATCCTTTTATTACTGTTGGGTAAGGGCTTCAAAAATCAGAAAAGCTATAGGGCTCGATTGTGCAAAGCTGAGACAGCAGTACCAAGTGCTCAATGGCTTTCAGCCTTTGAATATTATCGAGCCGAATGGAGCCGCCAAATACCAAGGCTGGAACAAATCCGTACATCTCGTCCGGGCCAAGTGTGCCGAGGTTTTTTTTAGCGGGTTCAAACATGCCGTCAAAATCATTTGAATCTAGATCTCTACAGGCGAAGAAGTTCTGCACGAGTCTGTCCATGTCGGATGCCGTTACTTCGCTTTTTCTGCCAATATATCGACCTATATGTGGTGCAATTTTCAGTGAAAATCCGGTTTTCTCACCAAAGAGATAAAGGTCACCAAAGGCTCCACGGGCGATGAGATGAAACCTGTCGTATGTTTCCAGATTTGCACTATCGAGCATAGAGGCGACCACGCCCTCGTACTCTTGAGGATTTACGATCCAAAACATTCCATCGCCGTACCCGCACCATCCATGCTCCATCCAATACTGCAGAAGTTTATCCGGTAGCTTCCCCTTATAGCGCTCTATAGTTGAAGCGGGTACCTCCTGCCTGTGCGTAGGCTCACCGACATCTTCAATAAAAACAGAAAATGCTTCATCCATGTAATGACCTCCGGTATATGTCGGTAATGGCTAATGCCCGAGTGGAAAGTCCCCTGTCGACACATAGGGGCGAAGATCTGAAAGTTGTGCCAGAAAACTTAGATGTTCCACTGATTTTACCTTTCCAAGGTGGTTGAACGACCCTGATCCGCCCAACATGATGGCGGGGGTGAAGCCGTACATTTCATCCGCGGTAAGCGCGCCTAGCTTCTCATAAGCGGGGTCGAACATATCTCCGTAGTTGTTGGAATCAAAGCTGATTGATAGAAGAAAAGCGGGGAACCCTTTGTCTAGGTCTACACCGGTATAAATTGATGTTCGGGTTACATAACTTGACAGGATGCTGGTTATTTTAAGTGAGGCGCCTGTATTCTCGCCCCAGAAATACATGTCTCCGAACGCACTGCGTGCCATGAGGTGATATTTGTCGCGCTTCGAGTGCTCAGTGCCGTTTAGCCAGGTGTCGACTACGCACTCGTACTCTGCGGGGTTCACCAACCAAAAGATACCTTTGCCGAATCCACTCCATCCATATTGGCTCCAGTGTTCTAGAAGCTGATGAGGTAGTTTTCCTTTGTATTTCTCAATAACGGTATTCGGCACGATTTGTCGGCAGGTTGGTAGGCCGATTTTCTCTACTAATCTAGCGAATAATCTATCCATTTATACTCCCGATGCTCAGCATCTGTGCAGCTTTACATTTAGAAAAGTCTTATTTCGCATTGATATGGGCACTGCTTCAGCTGCAGCTGCAAGGCTTTGGATCTTTGTTCTCCACTGTGGGCCAATCGTTGAGTTGACCTGCCGGTCACCGAAACCTCCAATGATATCCTTGCCACCAGCGAACAAATCAGGGTTGTGAAGCGCTGCTATCGTTGACATCTCCCTTTTTGCCTTTTTTGTGGCAAGTTCTTCTGCTTCAAGGAAGTCATGATCTTGAAGGAGCTCTTCTAAGAAACGGTTGATGAAGGCATCCTCCTGATCTCTCCTTGCTCGCTTGGCATTGTTCGGGTTTCGAAGGATAGGGTCGGCAATGTTTTGCAGGAACTCCTGAACAGTTAAGTTATTCATGCCTTTCTCTTGGCCGCCCAGTTGCCGGTCAAATTCTCCAATTTTAGAGTTTGGCAGCTTATCCGCCTTAAAGCAGTCGACGTTATACAGCGTCATGGTACCCGGCTTGTTCTTTGCCGGCTCCTTGTCTTTCCCCGCTGGCCGATTCGGCTGCGCAGGCTGCGGCTCACTCACCGCGCCCTTACGCCGCTCCGGCACCTGCAGGTCCGGCCGTTTCTTCAGGGCATCCTCATGCTTGAGCATCCACTGCCCAATCCGTGCGCCTTTCTTGCTGGCGGCCATTTCCTGAGCCAGCACACCGGCATTGCCACCCCCACGGGTGAGGTAGGACACCATGGCGCCCAACAGCAGCATCACGACTTCCACATGCCCGGTGGCAATGAAATGCGCGGCCTGATTGATGGCAAACGGGTTGTCCTGGCTGAACGCGCTCAACCCTTGTTCACCGCGTGGGCCTTCCCAGGCGATGCCGATGCCGTCCAGGTAGCACTCGCCGATGCGCGGCAAGCCGTCGACGAAGAACTCGGCGAGGGAGGCGATGCCCAGCACGCCGAGGATCCAGCCGCTGACCTTGAAGCCGATGGCGGTGCCTGCAACGCCACCGGGAAATGCGCCGACGCCGCCGGCGAAGGCACCGATGCCGGCACCGAGCAGGCCGCCAGTGAGGGCGCTGCCGGCGACGATCATCGCCATCTGCTCGGCGACGCCGAGCAGGTCGTTGAGGATGCTTTTGATGTCGAGGTCGGCGAAGCGCTGGCGCAGCAGTTCGCCCGCTACCCATTCGGCCTTGTAGAACGCGCGCCGCACGCTGTCGACACGGCGCAGCTGGAGGGCCAGTGATGGCACCTCTTCGTTGAGGTAGGTACGGAAATGGGCGCCTCCCTGATAGCCCATTTCATCGGTGATGCGTGACTCGATATCGTGCCAGGTGGGCACGATGTGCCAGAGCAGCATGAGGCGTCTCCCTGCCAGGTTTGTGCAGGGGGAATCACAACATGGAGTGGGGGTAGGACATTCCTGAGTCAGCTGTAGGAAAAGTCGATTCGTTGCGGATGGGGGGATGTTCGGGATTGGGGTGTTGCTGCGAGGGGTACGGCAGGAGGGATTTGGCGCCCTTGAGATCGAGCGCCGCCCGCGCGGCGCATCGCGAGCTACGCTCGCTCCTACGTTTGTTTCGGGCCAATGATTCCTGGGGGATTTGCGCGCGAACGCCTTGGCGCATGGCGCTATATCGCGTCGTGCCAACAAGGCGGTCGCGCGCGCCTGGCACAGGCGTTACTGGCCCGAAACAAACGTAGGAGCGAGCGCAGCTCGCGATGCGCCGCGCGGGCGGCGCTCGATCTCAAGGGCGCTGCAAGGCTCTCGGCGAACCCCATCACCCCCACAAAAAGGTCCATAATCCCCCCTTAATCCCCCCATAGTGCAATGCCAGTCACACCACTCCGGGAGCCCCACCATGCACGTTCTGCTCTGCGAGGACGACGACCTGATCGCCAGCGGCATCTGCGCCGGCCTCACCGCCCAGGGCCTGACTGTCGACCGCGTGGCCAATGCCGCCAGTGCCCGGGCCCTGCTGCAGGCGGCACAGTTCGACGTGATGATCCTCGACCTCGGCCTGCCCGACGAAGATGGCCTCAAACTGCTGCGCCGCCTGCGCCAGCAGGGTGTGGACCTGCCGGTGCTGGTACTTACCGCACGCGATGCGGTCACCGACCGGGTCGATGGCCTGCAGGCGGGCGCCGACGACTACCTGCTCAAACCCTTCGACCTGCGCGAACTGGCTGCGCGCCTGCATACCCTGTTGCGCCGGGTAGCGGGGCGGGCGGTCAACGTGATCGAGCATGGCCCGCTGCGCTACGACCCGAGCAGCTGCGAAGCGACCCTGGCCGGCCAGCCTGTGGACCTGTCGAGGCGCGAGCAGGCACTGCTCCAGGCATTGCTGCAGAACCCCGGCCGGGTGCTGTCCAGCGAACAGCTCAAGGACTGCGTGTACGGCTTCAGCGATGAGGTCGAAAGCAACGCGCTGAACGTGCATATCCACCACCTGCGGCGCAAGCTCGGCAACAGCATCGTCGAGACCGTGCGTGGCCTGGGTTATCGCCTGGGGCCTGCGCAGGCGCCGCAAGAGGCTGCCTCATGAGCCTGCGGGTACGCCTGAGCCTGATCCTCGGCAGCGCCTTCATCATCATCTGGGCACTGGCGGCGGCGTGGATGCTGCGCGACCTGCGCCAGCAGATGATGTTCTCCCTCGACCAGCGCCTGGTGGCGTCGGCACGCATGGTCGCCGGGCTGATCGATCAGTTGCCGCAACCGCTGGCGGCCAAGGGCGAGGATGCGCATTTTTCCGCCGACCAGTTGAGCGTGCCCGATGGCATGGCCTGCCAGGTGAGTTCCCTGCGCGGCGAGATCCTTGCCAGCAACCACAAGCATGACGGCGCCATGGACGACCAGCGCAGCGGCTTCCGCGACCAGACCATCGACGGCGCGTTGTGGCGCACCTTCACCTACAACCACGGTGACGTGCGCATCACCACCGCCGACCGGCACATGGAGCGCGAGGCGTTGAACCAGTCGATCCTGCTGGCCGCCTCGGCACCGGTGCTGATGGCCTTGCTCGGCAGCCTCGGGCTGCTGTGGATCGGCCTGGGCAAAGGCCTGGAGCCACTCAATCGCATGCGCGATGCCCTGCGCCGACGGCGTGCCGACAGTGTCGAGCCATTGCAGGTGGCCGGCTTGCCCAGCGAGCTGCAACCTTTGCTCGATACCCAGAACCAGCTGTTCCTGCGCATTGCCCAGACCATCGAACGCGAACGGCGGCTTACCGATGATGCCGCCCACGAACTGCGCAGCCCGCTGACAGCGATCAAGACCCACCTGCAGGTGGCGCGCATGACCGACGGCGCGGTGCGCGAGCAGGCGCTGGAGCATGCCGAGCAAGGCGCCGACCGCATGCACCGAACCCTGGAGCAGCTGCTGATGCTGGCGCGGGTCGAGGGCAGCCTGTCGTTCGAGGACGGCGTGCAGTGCAGCGCCGAGCAGGTCGCCCGCCAGGCGGTGCAGGATGCTGGCGGCGGTGACAACCGGCGCATTGTCCTGCACCTGCCGGAGGCGGCGACGCAGATCTACCTGGGCATGCCTGCGCCGCTGGCGGTGGCGGCCTTGCGCAACCTGCTGGACAACGCCCTGCGCCATGGCGGGGATACCGAGGTGGAGCTGGAAGTGCAGATGGCCGACGGGCAGGTGGGGTTCATGGTTCGTGACCATGGGCCGGGCATTGCCGAAGCCGACCTGCAACACCTGACCGAGCGCTTCTGGCGCAATGGCCAGAGTGGTGGGTGTGGGTTGGGGTTGGCGATCGTTCAGGCAATCGTGCAGCGCTGTGCCGGCAGCCTCAGGTTTGATAGCCGCAGTGATGGGCTGCGGGTGGTGCTGCAGGTGCCGGCGCGTTCGGCCAGCTGATAGTTACTGCCTGTACCGGCCCTTTCGCGGGCAAGCCCGCTCCCACAGGATCGCCACAGCCTCGAAGATTGTGCAATCCCTGTGGGAGCGGGCTTGCCCGCGAAGGGGCCGGTACAGGCAGAGCAAAATCCCGCAGCAACCGCTAAATCCTCCCCGCACTCATGCGTTTTCCAAGCGATAACTGCCCATTCGCTTGCTTGCGAGGATTCACCCATGTCCACCGCTACCAGCCTTGCCCAGGTGCCGCCGGCCAGCGCGCCGCAACCGTTGTACGAATTCACGGACTCGCCCTTGCTGCAGCGTCAGCAGCAACAGGAATCCAACGCCCGCAGCTACCCCCGGCGCATTCCGCTGGCGCTCAAGCGTGCCCGCGGTATCCATGTCGAGGACATCGAAGGCCGCCAGTTCATCGATTGCCTGGCCGGCGCAGGGACACTGGCCCTGGGGCACAACCACCCGGTGGTGATCGAGGCGATCCAGCGCGTGCTGGCCGACGAACTGCCGCTGCACACCCTGGACCTGACCACACCGGTCAAGGACCGCTTCGTCCAGGACCTGTTCGGCATCCTGCCCGAAGCCCTGCGTCGCGAGGCCAAGGTGCAGTTCTGCGGGCCGACCGGCACCGACGCGGTGGAAGCGGCGCTCAAGCTGGTGCGCGGCGCCACCGGGCGCAGCACCGTGCTGGCCTTCCACGGCGCGTACCACGGCATGAGCCAAGGCGCGCTGAGCCTGATGGGCAGCCACGGGCCCAAGCAGCCGCTAGGGGCGCTGCTGAGCAATGGCGTGCAGTTCATGCCATACCCTTACGACTACCGTTGCCCGTTCGGCCTGGGCGGTGAAGCCGGGGTCAAGGCCAACCTGCATTATCTGGAAAACCTGCTGCTGGACCCGGAAAGCGGTGTGCCGCTGCCGGCGGCGGTGATCCTCGAGGTGGTGCAGGGTGAGGGTGGGGTGATCCCGGCCGATATCGAATGGCTCAAGGGCGTGCGGCGTATCACCGAGCAGGCTGGCGTGGCGCTGATCGTCGACGAGATCCAGAGTGGCTTCGCCCGGACCGGGCAGATGTTCGCCTTCGAGCACGCCGGCATCGTGCCGGATGTGGTCACGCTATCCAAGGCCATAGGTGGCAGCCTGCCGCTGGCGGTGGTGGTGTACCGCGACTGGCTGGACACCTGGAAGCCAGGCGCCCATGCCGGCACCTTCCGCGGCAATCAGATGGCCATGGCTGCTGGTTCGGCGGTGATCAATTACCTGGTCGACCATCGCCTGGCCGAACACGCAGAAGCCATGGGCCTGCGCCTGCGTGATCATCTGCAGCGGCTGCAACGGGACTATCCGCAACTGGGCGATGTCCGTGGCCGTGGCTTGATGCTCGGTGTGGAACTGGTCGATCCGCAGGGGCAGCGCGATGCGTTGGGCCACCCGCCTGCCAATCGGCTGCTGGCCCCCAAGGTCCAGCGCGAATGCCTCAAGCGTGGCCTGATCCTCGAACTGGGCGGGCGCCATGGCGCCGTGGTGCGCTTCCTGCCGCCGCTGATCATCAGCGCACAGCAGATCGACGAAGTCGCGCAGCGCTTTGCCGAGGCTGTGGCCGCAGCCGTTTGAGTCTGGAAGGGCCGCGTTGCGGCCCTTTCGTTCGGCCTGTTCAGTCGCAGGCTTCACCCAGGCGCCAATACCCCATCGTCATCAGGCGGTCGCGCTGCAGCCCGCGTTGTCTGGTCAGGTACCGGCGAATATCCAGCACCGTCGCCGACTCCCCGGCCACCCAGGCATAGAACGCGCTTTCCAGCGGCAGGCTGGCCAGTTCGCGCACCGCATGCTGCATGGCCTGGCCATGGTCGCAGCGCAGCAGTTCGCGGGGCAGCCAGTGCAGGCGGGTGTTGGCGCTGTGGCGCAGCGGCAGGCAATCCGCCTCCTGGGGGACTTCGATGAAGGCTTCCACGGCCAGTTCGGGCTGTTGCTCTGCCAACGCTTCGAGAATACCGGCGATGGCCGGCAGCGCCGTTTCGTCGCCGACCAGCAGCACATGGCGGGTACCTTGCGGTGGCTTCCACTCATAGCCGCCGGGGTCACCGGTGTGGGCCAGGTTCGGCGCCACCATCAGCAGCCGATCGCCTTCCTGGGCATGGGTCGCCCAGGTCGAGGCTGGCCCATTGACCCCATGCAACACAAAGTCCACGTCGACTTCCAGGGCATCCGGGCGCAAGGCACGGATGGTGTAGGTGCGCATGGGTGGGCGCTGTTCGGCGGGCAGTGCGCTGTGGGCGGCCTTCCAGTGCACGTCGTGGGGCAGGGTCGGCAATGAACCATCGGGTGCGGGGAACAGCAGCTTTACACGCTGATCGGGCGCCAGGGTGTGCATGAGTCCGACATCCGGGCCGGTGAACACCAGGCGGGCGAACGAAGGACTGAGGCGGATGCGCCGGGCCAGTACCAGGTCGAACGCGCGGTAGGCCCGGGCACCTGGCGCTTGGCCCTGGACCAGGCGGCGCAGGCCTTGTTGCCAGGCCTGGAGCATGCTGGCGGAGCGGGTCATGGGGAAATCCTCTTGCAAGCGGCTTTCCCTATGAACGAGTTGCGCGTGCGGCGAATTAACCGTTGCCTGCGTTCGCGACCTGCCAGCCACCGCCCAACGCCTTGTAAAGCGCTACGCTGCCCTGCAGGCGCGCCAGGCGCAACTGTGCCTGCAGGTCCTGGGCGATATAGAGCGTGCGCTGGGTTTCCAGCACGCTCAGCAGGGTTTCGGCCCCGGCCGCGTAGCGCCGCTGGGCCAGGTCGAAGGCCAGGCGCGCCTGTTCGACCTCCTGGTCCTGCCACTGGCGTTGCTGTTCAACGCCGCGGATCGCATTGAGGGCCTTCTCGACATCGGCGAAACCGGCCAGGATGCTGCTGCGGTAGCTTTCCAGCAACTCGTCCTGCTCGGCTTGGGCCAACTGCTGTGCCGCTCGCAGCCGGCCATTGTTGAAGATGGGCGCGATCAGGCCAGCGGTCAGGGTGTAATAAGCGCTGTCGAAGACCTCGGCCAGGGTGCTCGCACCGGTGCCGAGGTTGGCGCCCAAGGTCACTTTTGGCAGCAGGGCGGCCCTGGCCACCTGAACATTGGCGTTGGCGGCGGCCAGGCGTGCTTCGGCGGCGGCGATGTCCGGGCGGCGGGTCAGCAGTTCGCTGGGTACGCCGCTGCCAATGTGCGGCCAGTTCACGGCTTGCAGCGCCTCGCGCGTGGTGGGCAGGGCCTGGACCGGGTCGCCCAGCAGAGTGGCCAGGGTAATGCGGTTGTCCTGCCGCTGCTGCTCGAGCAGCGGCACTTGCCGCTCCTGTGCAGCCACCAGGCTGCGCTGCTGGGCCAGTTCCAGGCGTGTCGCAGAGCCGGCGCGCTGGCGTGTCTCGACCAGCGCCAGAACATCACGGGCGTTACGCAGGTTGAGGCGGGCAATGCGCAGTTGCTCTTCCAGGGCCAGGCCCTGCAGGTAGCTGCTGGCCACGCTGCTGACCAGCGTCAACTCGACCGTCTGGCGGTCGAAGCGGCTGGCGTCGAGGCTGTGCAGGGCGCTTGAACGTGCAGCGCGCAGGCCACCCCAGAAGTCGATCTCGTAGCTGGCGACCAGCTGCATGCCGAATGAGGTACTGGTCGGTTCGTACTTGCTGACATCGAGCTGGTCATAGCCCTCGCCATGCAGCAGGCGCTGGCGGCTGCCGTCGAGCTCGAACCTGAGCTCCGGCAGCAGCGGCGCCCCGGCAATCACCGCCCGGGCCTGGGCCTGGCGCACACGCGCGGTGGCGGCGGCAAGGTCGTGGGCGTTGTGCCGGGCGCGGGCGACCAGGCGGTCCAGTTCGGCGCTGTCGAAGGTGCGCCACCACTGGGCCGATGGCAGGCTGGCAGAGGCCTGGGCGGTTGCGCCTTGCCAGGCCGGGGGGGCAGCAATGCCGCTGGCTGGCGCGGGCGGCAGGCTACAGGCGGCGAGGCCCAGGCACAGGGACAACAGGCTGATGCGGCTTGGCAGGGTCATGGGCTATTCGCTGGTGAGGGCTTTGACCGGGTCGAGTCGGGCGGCTTTGCGGGCCGGCATGAAGCCGAACACGACGCCGGTGAGTACGGCGCAGGAGAACGCACCGAGCATGGCGGGCAGGGTGAAGGCCACGGCAACCTTGCCCAGCATCAATGCGCCGCCGATCAGCAGCGCCAGGCCGATGCCGGCCATGCCGCCGACCATCGACAGCATCACCGCTTCGCTGAGGAACTGGCGCAGGATGTCGTGCTGGCGAGCGCCGGTGGCCATGCGGATGCCGATTTCACGGGTACGCTCGCGCACCGTCATGAGCATGATGTTCATCACCCCGATGCCACCGACCAGCAGCGAGATCGCGGCGATTGCCCCGAGCATCATCGACAGGCTGTTCTGGGTGCGGGCCTCGGCCTGGATCAGCGCGGCCGAGTTGGTCAGTTCGAAATCGTGACGGCCCTGGTGGCGCTGGCGCAGCAGGCGCTCGACGGCGGCTTCGGTTTCATCGACGCGCGCGGCGTCGACGGCAGCGACGGTGATGTAATCGGGGTCGCGCTGGCCGAACAGGCGGATCGCCGCTGCCGTGTAGGGCACGACGATGCGCCCGTCGGCATCCTGGTCGCCGGAACTCGCGCCTTTGCCGGCGAGTATGCCGATGACCTGGAAGGGCACATTGCCGATCAGCAGGTACTGGCCGAGCGGGTCGCGGTCAGGCTCGAGCATCTTCTCCCGGACCTTCTGGCCGATCACCGCCACCGCTGCGCCACTGGCTTCGTCGGCGTCGGTGAAGAACGCGCCTTCGACGGCCGGCCAGTTGAAGATCAGCGGGAACTGGTTGTTGTTGCCGCCCACATAGAAACGCTGGCTGTTGTTGCCGTGGCGCACCATCACCTTTTCGCCCAGCACCGGCATGATCTGCCTGACCTGCGGCAGTTGGCCGATGGCGGCGACGTCATCGAGGGTAATGGTGCCGGCAGGCTCGCCCAGTGTGGCGGGCTTGCCGTTGAGGTAGAGGATGTTCGAACCGAAGGCGGCCATTTGCGCCATCACCTGGCGTTTGCTGCCTTCGCCTACCGCCAGCATGACCACCACCGAGGCGACACCGATGATGATGCCGAGCAGGGTCAGGGCGGTGCGAAAGCGGTTCACCCACATCACCCGCCAGGCGGCCTGCAGGGCTTCGAGCAGCTCGCCTTTCCAGGCGCCGCGCAGGGTCGCGCCGCGGTCCAGGCGCTGGCGCAGGTCATCGGCCTGCAGCCCCTGGGGTGCAGCAATCAGTGCTTGCCCGTTGGCGGTGTCGCTGATCATCTGGCCGTCGCGGATTTCGATCACCCGCTGCGCCCGCGCCGCCACCTTGTGGTCGTGGGTGATCAGGATGATCACATGGCCCTGGCTGGCCAGTTCATCGAGCAGCGCCATGACTTCGGTGCCGCTGTGGCTGTCGAGCGCACCGGTGGGTTCGTCGGCGAGGATGATATGGCCACCGTTCATCAGCGCCCGGGCGATCGACACCCGCTGCTGCTGGCCACCCGAGAGCTGGTGAGGGCGGTTTGCGCTGCGACTGGCCAGGCCCAGGCGGGCGAGCAGGGCGGCGGCACGGGCATGCCGCTCGCTGGCGGGAGCGCCGGCATAAATGGCCGGCATTTCGACGTTTTCCTGGGCCGAGCCGGAAGGGATCAGGTGGTAGCCCTGGAACACGAAGCCAAAGGCCTCGCGGCGCAGCCAGGCCAGTTCGTCGTTGCCCAACTCGGCGACGTTCTTGCCGGCGAAGCGGTAGCTGCCCGACGTCGGGCGGTCGAGGCAGCCGAGGATGTTCATCAAGGTCGACTTGCCCGAGCCGGAGGCGCCGACGATGGCGACAAACTCCCCGGGGTGGATGCTCAGGCTGATGCCGCGCAGTACATCGACCTTGGGGCTGCCCTGGCCGCCGTAGGATTTGCGGATATCGACCAGCTCGATCAGCGGCGCGCTCATTCAGCCTCCACTGGCGCTGGGGGCGCCCATCAGCAACTGTTCGCCTTCGCTGAGCCCGTCCAGCACCTGCACGCGCAGGCGGTCGCTCAGGCCAGTGCGCACCTGGCGCTGCACCACCTTGCCGTGAGGGTCGAGCACCCGCGCCCTGTACTGGCCGGCGTTATCGTCCAGTGCGGCAAGCGGCACGGTCAGCACCTGGCTGGCCTGGCCGGCGACGAAGAACACCTGGGTGGTCATGTCGGCCATCAGGGCACCATCGGGGTTGTCGACGTCCAGCAGCACGGTGTACTGCACCACCTGGTTGCCAGTGCTGCCGGCACTGGCCGGGCTGCCGCCGCCCTGGCTGGCCTGCTCGAGCGGCTTGGGCGGGATCGGCAGAATCTGCCGCACGGTGCTGCTCCAGCGGCGCTTGCCGCCGGCCAGGGTGGTGAAGTAGGCCGTCATGCCCGGCTTGACCTTGCCGATGTCGGCTTCGGACACCTGGGCCCACACGGTCATGGGCGACAGCTTGGCGATGCGCAGGATCAGCGGCGTGCGTTGCTGGGCGTTGAGGGTCTGGCCTTCGCGGGCGTCCACGGCCACCACGGTGCCGTCCATTGGCGCATAGATGCGCGTGTAGCCCAGTTCCGCCTCGTCCCTGCGCAGGCTGGCCTGGGCCTGGCGGATCTGGGCCTGGAACATGTCGATACGCGCCTGGGTGACCTTCAGCTGGGCGGCAGCGGCTTGTACGTCTTCATCGCGGGTGGCGCCGGCAGCGGCAAGCTCACGCTGGCGCTTGAGTTGCTGGCTGGCCAGCTCGAACTGCGCACGCTGCTCGGCGAGCTGGGCCTTGAGATTGTCGATCGAGAAGCGCCCGGCATCCAGCCGCGCCTGCTGGGTGGAGGGGTCGATCTCGACCAGCAGTTGCCCCTTGCGCACCGGGTCGCCCGCCTCCACGTGCAAGGTACGGATCTGCCCCGAGGCCTGGGCGCCCACGTCCACGTAACGCCGGGGCTGCAAGGTACCCAGGGCCGTCACGCTGCTTTCGATGTCTGCCCGTGTGACCGTGACGGTACCGAGCGGTTGCGCGCCGAAGGGCGGGGCTTGCCAGGCCAGCAGGCAGCCCAGGCTCAGCAGGCCCACGCCGGCGAGGGTGAGCGGGCGGCGGGTGGAGGATAAACGGCTCATGCGGACTTCCAGCCTGGGTAGTGGTCACGCGCTGCCAATCGTGGTGCGCATCGAAGTCCCAGATAAACGAAGGCTGGCCAGGCGGATTTAGCCTTGGAGAGAGGGCGGAAGGCGTGTTGCTGAGAATAGTTATAATTTGTACTATCACAGCCCGGTATCACTCAGTCCCGCACGTGGGTTGCAAGGACGAATTCAGGTGCTGTTGTGGAACATTACTATCGCGAACTGGTGAGCTTCCTTAGTGCGCGCCTGGGCAATCGCCAGGCTGCGGAGGATGTTGCCCACGATGCCTACCTGCGGGTGCTGGAGCGCACCGAAAGCGGGCAGATCGAACACCCGCGAGCGTTTCTCTACCGTACGGCACTGAACCTGGTGATCGACCGGCACCGGCGCCATCAGGTGCGCCAGGCCGAATCGCTGGATGCGCTGGATGCCGATGGGCGTTTTTTCAGCACAGAATTGCAGCAGGACCTGCAACTCGACCAGCGCCTGGCCATGATGCAAAAGGCCCTGGATGAACTGACCAAGGTGTGCCGGGACTGCTTCTTGTTGCGCAAGCTCGATGGCCTGTCACACCAGCAGATTGCAGAGCGCCTGGGGATCTCCCGCAGCCTGGTGGAAAAGCACATCGTCAATGCCATGAAGCATTGCCGTGTGCGCATGCGGCAGTGGGAGGGCTGAATGTGGGGTGAAGGGCAGGTGAAAATTCTGTGTGATGGCCACTTGATTTCTCCCTGTTTCCCGACAACTATCTAGATTGACCCCTCCAGGCACAGCCCTGGTGGTTGCCTGTTTCTGGCGCAGTTTGGTCAGGGAGCTGTCCCTAATTCACCTGACGGCCCAGGTCCGACAATGACAAACAAGACCCTGCGCATCCTGATTGCCGACGAGCACCCGCACCAGCGCCTGCAGCTGGAAAAACTGCTCAATGGCCTTGGCTATTACCGGATTGCCCCGGTCGAGTCCTTCGACGAGTTGCAGCGCCTGGTGCAGTGCGCCTTGCAACCGTTCAACCTGCTGTTGGGCAACATCGAGCTGGCCAGCCATGCCGGTGTCGACCTGGCACGTTTCTGCCGGGTCAGTACGCAGATCCAGCACGCCCTGCTTTACCATTCGCAACACCTGAAAGTGCCTGTCGTGCCGCAGACCGAGCGCCAGGCCGTCAGCGTGAGCCTGCCACAGGTGCCGGACAACGACGCGCTGCAATCCTTCATGGCGATCATCGACAGCCCCGTGCTGGTCGGCAAGATTGCCCTGCCTTCCGGGCTTGCGAGTGGCGCGGTGCATGCACGCAAGCCCAGGAACTTCGGCCACACCGTCTTCAGCCGCTAGTGGCGTTGCTGGGGCAAGGCGGCGGGCATTTGCTATCCTCTTGCCCTTTGCCGATCTGCGGACCCCTGCCATGACTGCCATCGATACCGCTCGCCCGCCCCGGTTCAGCCGCGGCGACCACCGGACCCTGGGCCTGGCGGCACTGGGCGGCGCGTTGGAAATCTACGATTTCATCATCTTCGTGTTCTTTGCCCTGACCCTCAGCCAGCTGTTCTTCCCGCCGGAAATGCCCGAGTGGCTGCGCCTGCTGCAGAGCTTCGGCATCTTCGTCACCGGATACCTGGCGCGGCCGCTGGGCGGCATCCTGATGGCGCACTTTGCCGACCACCTCGGGCGCAAGCGGGTGTTCAGCCTGAGCATCCTGATGATGGCCATGCCGTGCCTGCTGATCGGGGTGATGCCGACTTACGCCGACATTGGCTATGCGGCACCGCTGATCCTGCTGGCGCTGCGCATCCTGCAGGGTGCCGCGGTGGGGGGCGAGGTGCCGAGCGCGTGGACCTTCGTCGCCGAGCACGCGCCAAACGGGCGTCGTGGCTATGCCCTGGGTTTCCTGCAGGCGGGGCTGACCTTCGGCTACCTGCTGGGCGCACTGACGGCGACACTGCTGGCGCAGGTGTTCACGCCGCAGGAGATTCTCGATTACGCCTGGCGTTACCCGTTCCTGCTCGGTGGGGTGTTTGGCGTGATCGGTGTGTGGCTGCGCCGCTGGCTCAGCGAAACCCCGGTGTTCCTGGCCTTGCGCGAACGTCAGGAGCAGCCGGTCCGGTTTCCGCTGCGGCGGGTGCTGGGCGAGCACCGTTCGGCGTTGATCCCGGCGGCACTGCTGACCTGCGTGCTGACTTCCGCGGTGGTGGTGCTGGTGGTGATTACCCCGACGGTGATGCAGCAGCGCTTTGGCATGACGGCGGGGCATACTTTCGCCCTGAGCAGCGTGGGCATCGTCTTCCTCAATATCGGCTGTGTGCTGGCCGGGTTGCTGGTCGACCGCCTGGGTGCCTGGCGCGCACTGATGATCTACAGCCTGCTGCTGCCGCTGGGGATTGGTGCGCTGTATGCCAGCCTGGTAGGGCAGTGGGGCATGACCTGGCTGGCCTATGCGCTGGCGGGGTTGGCCTGTGGCGTGGTTGGGGTGGTGCCGTCGGTGATGGTCGGACTGTTCCCGGCCGAGATCCGCGTTTCGGGGATTTCCTTCACGTACAACGTGGCTTACGCCTTGTGGGCCAGCACCACGCCGCTGGCGCTGATCGCGCTGATGCCGTGGAGCCCGTGGGTGTGTGTCGGCTTTTGTCTGGTCATGGGCAGCGTCGGGCTGCTGACGGCTTGGTATTTCGGGCGCCGTGACCGGTCCTTCATTGCTCAGTGTGCTGCCTCCTGATCCGACGGTGAGCGGCTCCGGCGCATACAGCAGCATTGGACTATGCCGACAGTCAGGCGCCACCGGCGCAGGTAGCTTGCCAGGTTTAATCGAGCGGGAAGGCAAGCATCATGTATGGATTCACCGTGAAGTGGCTGGGGCGTGAGGATCTGCCCCAGATACCCCAGGGCATGCTGTTCTCTGGGGTGCCCAGAGAGCAAGAACATGGGCGTGTGCAAACCCCGGTGATCTGCTGGGGAAAAAGCAAGGCCTTTGTGTTCGATGACCGGGTTCATCATCAGCATGCCTGGTTGGTGGTTTATGGCGATGGAGAGCATGTCACTGGCGGGCATTGCTTGACGGACTTCCGGCATATTCTTGATATCAAGGAATCCCCCAAAGGTGTTGCGCTGGACCTTTACGATTCACATGGGCGCACGGTCGAAATCACCCACCTGCAACTTGATGCGCTGCAGGGTGGCAAAGGACGGGAGTCTGAACGCGAGGGGCTGCCCGCAAACATTCCATTCTACCTGAGCAATGGCCGTGATCTGCTGGCTGCGGATGAGGGTGGGGTCTATGTTGCCGCAAGGCCCGATGCCTTGGTGGCGCAATGGTTGTTCAAGGATGGGCGTCTGACTCATGTTGCCTCGCGTCAAGTGCTGGGCCTGGGGCTTCGGCCATTGCCAGCAGCGCGTGACACCGGCAAGTGGCACCTTTCGCCCAAAGGTGAGCTGAGGTATGGCGACGATTCGCGAGGCCTGGTTGCCGACCCGGCAACGGGTGAGGTCTGGCTGCAGGCTCAGGACAAGGAAGCGCCGGGCATGCAGTGGCAGGTAAAGTGGCTTGGTCCGGTGGATCGGAGCAAGGCAGCCAACCTGCTGGTCAAGAAGTTGGAGATCAGGGTACAGGTTGCCGATGAACTTCGGGCTGGGACCTCGGACAAGGTGTATTTCTCGATCAATCGAGGCGTGGGGCGTCAATTTCTCGCTGAAGATTTTGAGCGGGGCAGTTTGTTGCGTGCCGCTGCCGACCTCACTCGCCTGTTCCCGGGTCAGTCGCTGTTTGCGGACGACCTGGACAGCGTCGAACTCTATCAGGTGAGCTCGGATGGCTACGGCCCGGCCTGGCGCATGAGTTCGTTGGACCTGGTGATCAATGATGAGATGAGTAACCGGATTTTAGGGTCTGACAGCGCATGGTTGCTGCCTGCCGATGGCGCAAATTGGAGCGGTAGGGTGAACTGGCTGGATTGGCGACACGAACATGGCGACACGCCGCTGGATTACGCGGGCTACACCTACCCGATACAGTGGCAGCCGATGTTGGCGGATTGGCTATCCTGGCGCTCCTACGAACCGTCGACTCTCGAAGGCGTGTGCCAACTGATCGGTGTTACCCAGGGCAGGGTCCTCGCTTATGACCTGAAAAGTAAAAGCCCTGTCTATTTGAAGGCCAATACAGACAACGATGCGTATACCTGGGTTTACACCCCCCGGGGCAGCATCATCGTCAAGCATTGGGACAAGGCCGCCTCTCGTGATCAATACGTGCGTCACAGCCAGTTGGGTGCGGGTAAACCGGTGGTCTGCGCCGGTGAGGCGAGCATCAAGGGTTCGGCGGTGCATGACCTGCTCGGCATGATCAACGATGCATCAGGGCACTATAAACCGGATGGTGGCGCTTGCCTCGTGCATGTGCTTGAGCGGTTGGGGCAGTTGGGGTTCGATACCTCCAGCACGCAAGTCCACTCCCGGCAGGAGGCTTGACCGACGGGTTGCCGAGGCAGTGACAGCGCCCTGCACGGGCAACCTGGCAATAATGAAAAAACCCCCAAGCTTGCGCTCTGGGGGCCTTTCCTGACGCGAATGGCGTGGCACGTTACATGTTCGGGTAGTTCGGCCCGCCAGCGCCTTCAGGGGTGACCCAGGTGATGTTCTGGGCCGGGTCCTTGATGTCGCAGGTCTTGCAGTGCACGCAGTTCTGCGCGTTGATCTGGAAGCGCTTGCTGCCATCTTCCTGGTTGACCACTTCGTACACGCCGGCCGGGCAGTAGCGCTGGGCCGGTTCGTCATACAGCGGCAGGTTGCTGGCGATCGGTACTTTCGGGTCGGTCAGTTTCAGGTGGCAGGGTTGTTCCTCTTCATGGTTGGTGCTGGAGAGGAATACCGAGCTGAGCTTGTCGAAGCTGAGCTTGCCGTCCGGTTTCGGGTAGTCGATCTTCTTCGACTCGGCGGCCAGCTTGAGGCAGGCGTAGTCCGGCTTGGTGTCGTGCAAGGTGAACGGCAGCTTGCCGCCGAACCAGTTCTGGTCAACGTAGTTGAACGCGCCACCGAGCAGCGGGCCGAACTTGTGCAGCGCCGGGCCGAAGTTGCGGCTGGCGAACAGCTCTTCATGCAGCCAGCTGCCCTTGAAGGCCTCGACGTACGTGTTCAGGGCATCGCCGCCCTCGCTGCCAGCGATCAGTGCGTCGGCCACGGCGTCGGCCGCGAGCATGCCGGACTTCATCGCAGTGTGGCTGCCCTTGATCTTGGAGAAGTTCAGGGTGCCCAGGTCGCAGCCGATCAGGGCGCCGCCGTTGAAAACCATCTTCGGCAGCGAGTTCAGGCCGCCTTTGCAGATGGCGCGGGCGCCATAGCTGATGCGCTTGCCGCCTTCGAGGTATTGCGCCATCACCGGGTGGTGCTTGAGGCGCTGGAACTCGTCGAACGGCGACAGGTACGGGTTGGCGTAGGACAGGTCGACGATCAGGCCCACCACGACCTGGTTGTTTTCCAGGTGGTAGAGGAACGAGCCGCCAGTGTTGTCGGCGCTGACCACGTCCAGCGGCCAGCCGGCGGTATGCACCACCAGGCCCTGCTCGTGCTTGGCCGGGTCGATTTCCCAGATTTCCTTCAGGCCGATGCCGTAATGCTGGACGTCGGACTCGCTGTCCAGATTGAAGCGCTTGATCAGCTGCTTGCCGATGTGGCCGCGGCAGCCTTCGGCGAACAGGGTGTACTTGGCACGCAGCTCCATGCCCGGGGTGTACAGGCCGTCCTTCGGGTTACCTTCGCGGTCGACACCCAGGTCGCCGGTGACGATGCCGCGGACCACGCCGTTGTCGTCGAACAGCGCTTCCTGGGCGGCGAAGCCCGGGTAGATTTCCACGCCCAGGTTCTCGGCCTGCTGGGCCAGCCAGCGGCACAGGTTGCCCAGGGAGATGATGTAGTTGCCCTGGTTGTGCATGGTCTTGGGCACGAACAGGTCTGGCACCTTGGTCGAGCTGCCAGCGTCCTTGAGCACATAGATATCGTCGCGCTTCACTTCGGTGTTGAGTGGTGCGCCGAGTTCCTTCCAGTCAGGGAACAGCTCGTTCAGGGCGCGGGGTTCGAACACCGCGCCGGAAAGAATATGAGCACCCACTTCGGAGCCTTTCTCCACCACGCAGACGCTGATCTCGCTACCGGCTTCGGCGGCCTTCTGCTTCAGGCGGCAGGCGGCGGACAGGCCCGCAGGGCCTGCGCCGACGATGACCACGTCGAATTCCATGTATTCGCGTTCCACAGGTTCTCTCCTACTCATCAAGGCTCGTGCTGTTGCTTTGTCTTATGGGTGCTTGCGTGCAGCGGCGCTTCACTGGCGCGAAACTGTAGCTACGCAATGGACGGACTACACCGTTTTGTCTTGGCGCGCATTATATCTACACCACTTGGCGGGTCCAATACAAACGTTTGTTTGAATTTGCCGGAGCCCAGTAAAATCACAGGAACGCGGCTGGAAGGTGACCGATTTGCCGTATTGACCGGATTGGGTGTTACGGTCAAGATACGAGCGGTTTTACGTTCGCCGTAGGCTTGCAGCCGGGCGCAGGTACACCTCTAAAGACCAGGTGTGGAGCAGGGTTGTCGGTATGAATACCGATTTGTAGTGGAGTTTACACGCCACGACAGAAAATGACCCGTGGGTATTTGCCGCAACAGTCGCGACAAGACTGTTCGGTCACCATGAAGTTTGCCCCTCCCGGTACGTTTTTAGAGGTGCCCTTGTACCCACGCGCATCGCCGGGCTCTGCCCCTGGCGACTATCTATTCACCGGAGAGTAACGAGGAATCCATGAAGGTTCTTGTAGCTGTCAAACGAGTGGTCGACTACAACGTCAAGGTTCGCGTCAAGGCGGACAACTCCGGCGTCGACCTTGCTAACGTCAAGATGTCCATGAACCCCTTCTGCGAAATCGCCGTGGAAGAAGCCGTACGCCTGAAGGAAAAGGGCGTTGCCACCGAGATCGTTGTCGTCTCCGTCGGCCCGACCACTGCCCAGGAGCAGCTGCGTACCGCCCTGGCTCTGGGTGCCGATCGCGCCATCCTGGTCGAAGCCGCTGACGAGCTGAATTCCCTGGCCGTGGCCAAGGCCCT